>CBDDKZ010000005.1:3990000-5638434 GCA_965230415.1 Cytophagales bacterium | reverse complement strand
CGCAGAAAAGTGGTTTTTGGATAAGAAGAAAGCCGGGTGAGAGTATTGAAAGTTATAATCGTCGATACAACACAGCATTAGGGAGGGTATTTGAGAAAAACGTACTTCGAGCTATGAGAGTACCTGCAAATACAAGCCGAAAGTATCCATATAAAACCAATAACAAATACACTGTACCAGATGCTGTTATGCCATCAGGTCAAGATGATATAGAAAATAGTAAGTCTTGGCCATACTGGCCTGTTACAGTTAAAAGTACGACATGGAAGGAAGGTACTTTTATCGAGATAAAAGCAAGCCAGTTCATTGCATTTGAACCCAAGTTTAATCCAGAACAATTTAAAAAACAAATTGATTATTTATCGCAAGTTGAAGACGTTACTGTTTGGGAACGAGATAAAGGAGTACGAAATGCTAAGAAAAATGCTGCTGAGAATGGTTTTGCTGTACTAGTTATAGTGACAGTAAGTGACGCAAAAATTGATAAGGCTTTAATTAAGTACGCGACTGATAATAAAGTAATGTTGATCCAGCATAAAGTAATGTACCGAGAAAATTCAGATGATACCCCCGGAGATTTTGACGATGCAGAAATAAAACTCGACAAGGGTAAATTGATTAACCCCGAAGTGCTGAAGAAACACAAATATGACAAAAGTCATGGTGTAGGCGATCGTTCTATGGGTACATCAACGGAGTTTGAAGTAGAGCAAAAATATAAATAGAGTGAAAAATCTTATCTTTTTTTTAAGTATAGCAATAAGTTCGAATATCGTTTGTGCTCAATACGATTTAAAAATGAAAAAAAAACAAATAATACAATTACCAAATAAAGATGTAAGTTATTATGAAGTTTCCAAACAAGAGGCTTCGTTGATGCTTCAATCGGGGAAATATAGCCTTATTGATGAGTTATGTGATAGCTCTCGAAATATTGAAGTATACAATTTAAATACTGAAGGAGTGCTTGTAGGTGAAAAGGGTTATTTTTCTTTATTTCGAAGTGTGGAAGAGCTAAGAGAAGTGATGGAGTCGTATGAATCAAGAAAAGATGTAAATGTAGGGTTCAATGATGATGGAGAAGATTTTATAGTTAAAATTGACTCATATGTCAATGAGTTAAAGTCGTTGGTAGGTGCTGAAGTTTCCCTAGACCTGAGTGAAGAATCGTTATTTAATCTCGATGTATTTATTGATTCTTTGCCAAATACAGAAGCTTTTATTGCTACCAAGAGCAAGATATTAATCGCGTATTTGGGTGAGGTTGTACGAAAAAGAATAGGTGGCAATTGGCAATTGAGGAAAGATAATCAATACTTGGAGCCTTACATTGAAAGAGCTAACGAAGACATTGATATTGAAACATGGTACTTAAAAACTATTGAGGACCTTAGAGGCCAAGAATCAGCCCTAGAAATGACATATCAAATATTAAAAAGTTAATTATGTGATTCCTGCTGTTCCGGTTGTTAGCTGTTCGATCATTTGTAATGTCGAACTCATATCCCCCAGCTCGCGCGAGTAAATAACCACTAGCGCTGGCGCAAGATTGCATCTTGTGTCGTACATGCTACAAGAAAAGAAATAAGAAAGGCCTGTTGTGGGTCTTTTTTAGTTTTATCGGAAAGGGCACAGGAGGGGAATAGGAATACAACATACAGTTTGGGTGTAGATCAAGAGATTTTTTGAGTAGTAGTTTGCTCTTTTAATTATTAATATAGTCTAGTAGTGTTTTGAATAAGTCAAGTAATAAGTCTTTTCGAATGATTAGCGTTGTGATGCCAACAGTAAATGTTACAATGGTGGTTAAGGCACTGAAAAGCTTGAAGGGGCGACTTTCGATAATGCTAGAAGTAGCTTTATTATTAATTAGACCAAACCATTGAAGAAGCTTAACAGGAATTTGCAATATAAAAGTCATGCCTCTACGAAACCAAGTGATTGGGTTTTTGAAATCTTTATTGATGTTCGCTAGTTGTCGTTCGTAGGTTCCGATATGTCTCAATAAACAATTTTCACACGCCGCAATCTCCCAGCTGTTTATGGACTGATCTCTAAATTTAGGAATCGAGTTTACGATTAGTTGGTACTGGGGGACATGGATTCCTATATTGCGATCGAGAAACTCTATATAGCCGTTTCCGGCTAAATCAGCCTGCATTTGTCCCGATTTTTTGCTAAGCCAAATGTAGTTGTCATTAGAAGCTCTTCCTTCAGTGTAGTTATTTGTAAATTGAGTAAATCTGCCATGAAACTCATTAGCAAAATTTAAAAGGGTCTTGTGATAAGTATGTATTTTAAAAGTCTTATAAAGTCCTAGAAGAAATATAGCAGTTAAAAAAAGTCCTGTAGCCATAATTGGTTGTTAAAAGAAAGGTCTTTTTGTTAATCACGAATAAGCAGCCCTGGCTTTGAAATCTCTTATATAGGTATCGATTATATCAAAAAGCTTTGCCCTGGTGTCAACATCCATTTTTTGAATACCTTCCAATCGCTTAATAGCTTCCTGATCGTATTTACCGAATCGCTCTCTGCCAAGCAAATAATCAACAGTTACTTCCATGGCTTCGGCTAGTTTAGTTGTGATCTCAATAGAAGGAGCGTGTTCTCCGCGTTCATATTTACCAATAATATCGCGAGATACTTCAATAGCTTCTGCAAGGTCTGCCTGAGACCAGTTTTTTTCTTTTCTAAGCTCTGCTATTTTCTTTCCAATGTTGATCATTTATCACTAAAGTTTAGCTTTTTAGCGTTATTTAAGCAAAAATAGCGAATATATATCTACAAAAAAAGAGTGTGTTATTTTGCTTGTTGCGAAAATGTCTCTACATTTGTGATGTATTATCTACATTATGAATTTTTGAAAAAACTTTTCCATGTCCGAACGCAAAACCAAAACCCTCAAGATTCATGCGCTTTATCAAGGCGATAATAAAGTACCACATATTCACCTGGCCGGCCAATGGTTGGCCAAACTAGGCTTTACGATCCATGATCACGTCAGTGTCACTATCAGAGAAGGGCTACTTATCATCGAACCACTGGAAGCGGCTGCACAACAAGTACAAGAAAAGGTCCAGGAACTGCAAAGCATCAAAACGCAACTCAAAAAGCTGGTCTGATGGAAATAAAGGGAATCAAAGAACGGCTAAGCATCATGGAAGTGCTGAATTACTACCATTTAAAACCCACCGTCAAAGGTGCGTTAACCTGTCCGTTCCATGAGGCAAAGCCAGGTAGTAGAAAGAAAACGATGCAGATCTATACCGACACCAATCGTTACCAGTGTTTTCACAAAGACTGCAAAGCTGGCAATGGTGATGTGATTGATTTTATTCAATACAAAGAAGGTTGTACCAAGCATGAGGCCATCGAAAAAGCGAAAGCATTATTGGGAGTTCCTATGTCCACAGACATTCAAAATGCCTCCCGAGGTTCATCCCGAGCAGAGACTCAGGATGAACTCGGGACAGGCTATTCCGATGATCCCGAATCTTCGTTCGGGACAAGCATTCAAAGTGCCCTTTCCGATGGTTTTACCAGTTCGGATGGTCGGGGTAGGCAGGTTAAGGAGGGGATCCACCTGCCTGCTACTGGCCTATTTACCATAATCAGTAGCGAACAACTCGAATACCAAGACGAACAACTGGCAATTACAGCTTTAGGCGGTGTCCGATTAGAAGGCCTGGATCGCTTACGAGTAACTTTAAAAATCAAACAAGGGCAACAAAACGACCGAAATAGCATCCGTCACAGCTTAGACTTATACAACGACGACCAAGTGGAGAAACTCACGCGCAAAACGGCAGAACGCTTAGAGGTCGGTACAAGTGTGATCAGAAAAGCCTTGCAAAACCTGACCGATCATCTGGAAAACTACCGTTTAGAAGCGCTTAATCAAAACAGTACTACAAACCCGGAAACGCCAGCACTAACAGCCCAAGAAAAGCAACAAGTCATCGCCTTTTTAAAGCGTCCGGATTTAATGCATCGCACCAATGAACTGCTGGGTGAAAGCGGTATCATCGGCGAAACGACCAACAGGCAAATACTCTGGTTAGTCTACAGCAGCAGAAAACGGCCCAAACCACTGCATGTAATCTGTTTGGGTGCGAGTGGCACTGGTAAAACCTACTTGCAGGAAAAAGTAGCACGTTTTGTGCCCGAGCAAGAAAAGTTCACTTTTACGGCCAGCACAGAAAACGCCTTTTACTACCTGGAACCTTACGATTTATGTCACAAAGTAGTACTCATTGAAGATATGGACGGGGTGCAATATTTACTCTACCCTTTAAGAGAACTACAAACCAAACAGTGGATTAGTAAGATCGTTCCAATGAAAGACAGCCCGACCAGCACCAGCAACAAAACAAGGAAACTGGAAGTGTTTGGCCCCATCTGCCTAAGTGGCACGACCACCAAAGAAAAGATCTATGAAGACAATGCGAACCGCTGTTTACTATTGCACCTGGACAACAGCTACGAGCAGCAAGAGGCGATTATGGATTACCAACGCAAACTAAGTGCCAATAAAATCAATACCGAAAATGAGCTTCAGGCAGCACAAACCTTACTGCACATCCAACAAGTCTTGCAAGCGGTAAAAGTAGTCAACCCTTACGCTGAATACCTAAAAATCCCCCACAAGTGCTTTAAACCACTAAGAACCAATGAACACTACTTACAATTTATCGAAACGGTAACCTGGTACCATCAGTACCAACGAACAGAAAAAGCAGACGAAAACGGAGAATTATACATAGAAACCACCTTAGAAGACATTGAAACAGCCAATCGCTTAATGAAAGAAGTACTACTTACCAAAAGTGATGAACTACCCAAAAGCATAAGAAGCTTCTTCGAAGCACTTAAAAGCTGGTTGAAACAAGCAAAGAAAAGCAGCTTTTATAGCAAAGAGGTGCGGAATTACTTCCGGCTGTACCCAATGAAAGCCAATCGTTACCTGGGTACTTTGGAGCAGTACGATTACATCCGAAGAGTAGGAGGGAACAAAAAGATAGGTTATGAGTATGAAATCTGCGATTGGGATGATTACAGCCACCTTCAAAAAGGCCTGGATGTACTGGATGAATTACTGGAAACGCTTCGAAACACCGAAAATGAGCGACAGAAAGAGGCAAGCAAGGGTCTTGTCCCGAGTTTACCTCGGGAATAACATAGTATAACATAAGTATAACAAGTTACTGAAAAACGTAAGTAGCAGAAAAACAGCAAGAAAGGTCTAAGTATAACAGTATAACAAGAATAACAGGGGGGCAAGCGGCTACTAAAGCAGTATTGAGTGTGAGTGTTGAGCAAGAGGAAGAGAGAAAAAAGGTCTAATGAAACAACTACGACTAGAAACAGCACACTATCGCTACTTAGAAGCTGGTTTTAAAGAGTGGCTGGACATACAAGGTTATGCGGAAAGCACAGTAAACAACTTACCTATTCACATCCATGAATTACTGCACTGGCAGGAAAAGCAAGGCTACACAGAGATAGGAGTATTAAATAACCAACAAATCAACAACTACTACCAGTACCTAAAAAAGCGCAAACACCAACGAAAGGGAGGAGCTTTGAGTAATAGTTACCTGAACAAACACCAGCAGGCCATCATCAAGTTTAGTGAGTACCTGCAGAAAAGTAAAACCCAGGCACTCGAAGAGCTGGAGCTAAAACGGGAAATCCCCTCACCCAACAAAATCAACTACCTCACCCAAGCCGAAATCAAAATCTTGTTTGAAACAGCAAAAACCCAACATCAAAGCGAACTGCTGTCATTAATTAATACCCGAGACCAAGCGATACTAACGGTTTTTTACAGCTGCGGCCTTCGAAGAAGTGAAGGAGCGCAACTTGATGTTACCGACCTGAATTTTGATCGACAAGTACTCAAAGTAAGAAAAGGCAAAGGCAACAAAGCACGGCTGGTACCCTTTAACAAAATCAGTAGTATCTACCTACAAGATTACCTCTATGATACCCGACCACAGTTAGTACAAAACAACAAAGAACAAGCCTTTTTCATTGGTATGAACGGAAAGAGGATGCAAGGACAAAGCCTGGCCAGAAGGGTAGAGCTATTGGCTAAACACAGCCAAATAGAAAAAAGGGTACACTTACACCTGCTCAGACACAGCGTGGCCACACACCTACTTCAAAATGGCATGAGTTTAGAGAATATCGCCAGGTTCTTAGGACATAGCAGCCTGGAGAGTACGCAACAGTATACCCACATAGTCGGAAATGAATTATAAAAGCTACTTACAGCAAAAAGGCTACAGTTTAAAAACGATCGAAGGCAATCTGTACAGCATAGCCCAACTAGAAAAGTGGCTGAAAAACGAAGGGATAGCCATAGAAACATGTACTTACAACGATTTAATGGGCTACGTACAAAGCTTAAAAGGTAAGGTGAAACAGAAAACCATCGAGCTGTATTTAACAAAAATAAGCCACTACTTTGACTACCTGAAAGCAGAAGGTAAACGCACCAACAATCCAGTAAACCAAATCACAGTACAAGGCATCCAACGTCAAGAGCTACATGAAATCTTAAACAAGGGAGAATTAGAGCAACTGTACCAAAACTATGAAGTGTATGAAAACGACCACCCGAATAGTAACTATCATTGGTTTAAGAATCAGCAAGTAAGTCAAAAAAGAAACAAGGTCATTATAGGACTAATCGTACATCAAGGCTTAAATACGGCAGCACTCACTAATTTACAAACCACAGACCTCCAATTACGAGAAGGAAAAATCCACATCCCAGGTAGTAGAAAAAGCAATGCCAGAACACTAAAACTACAAGCCGACCAAATCCTGGACCTGATGGAATATCAGCATGTCACCAGAGAAGAATTACTCAGGCAATCAAGCAAAGAGAGTGAGCAATTACTAATTAGCTCAGGTCAAAGCCAAAAGCTGTACAATACACTACAATGCCTGCTCAAACAACTAAAACGAATCAACCCCAAAGTAACAAGTATCCGACAACTCAGAGCAAGTGTGATTACTTACTGGTTAAAAAACTACAACCTACGAGAAGTACAATACATGACCGGCCACAGGTATGTAAGCAGCACAGAAGCCTACTTAATCAATGATTTAGATGATTTACAAGAGGAAGTGAGTAAGTATCATCCGATGGAGTGAAATAGGAACTAATCTTATGAAAAGCACGTTGTATATAATATATTTGTACCATATTGGTACACAAAATATTATAATTATGATAGTGATCAGTAGTAGAGAATTTAGACAAAACCAGAAAGAGTACTTCGAAAGAGCGGATAATGGAGAACAAATCATTGTTCAGCGAGGAAAAGATAAAGCTTATGCTTTAACACCAATAAGTGATGATGATATGTATTTTAACGCAGAAATGGTCAAACGAATCAAACAGAGTATGTTAGAAGTTGAGCAAGGAGAAGTTCAACAAGTGTCTACTTCAAAAGAAATAAGTGACCTGTTGGGATTATGAGTTATACCTTAGCGTTTTCAAAAACAGCTTTAGAAGATATCGAAAAACATAAAAAGACCGGAGATAAAGCCGTACTTAAAAAGATAGAAAACCTACTTAACGAGCTGATGGAACATCCTAAAACCGGTACAGGCCAACCAGAAATGTTAAAACATGATTTACAAGGATGTTGGTCACGAAGAATCAATAAGAAACATCGACTCGTTTATGCTATCGAGGAAGAAATCGTTACGGTACATGTATTAAGTGCCGCCTCTCATTATGGAGACAAATAACCCATCGGAAAGGGCATCGGAGAAAAAATAGGAAAAGAAACCGGAGCTCCTTCTGCGGACTTGAAACACAAAGCCCTCCCAAAAGCGAAGCTATTTAACATAAAACGCGTTTCATTATACAACCCCGTCCGGATTAGATGGAAAGAAATCGGCAGGGCCGGGTTTATATAATTCATTTTATGTATAAATAGCCGCGCACCGGCCGCACAAAGTCCGACGCACATCAGCCCTATGCAAAGGGAGCTTACACAGCCCCTTCCACCCTGTGGGGCTTCATTTTTTGGCCCTAAAGCCGCTCCGCCAAAAAATAAAGCAAGGCATGCAAAGCATAAAGTATTTAAGTTGGGGGCTCTTCCTGCCCCCTAAACCCCCAGGAGCCCCGTTTTAAGCTCAAAAGCGCACGATCCCACCGCGCGTCCGGACTTTTAAACTTAAACTGGGTTAACCTCACACAATGTCGATGAATAACTAGCGTTGTATGAGATGAACTGTTATATTGTAAATGATTAGGCAAACGAGTCTGACAAAAAAGTATTGACTGTGTAGAAGGGTTTAGCAGAAAAAAGTTGAAAGTGAAGTAGTGCTAGGAGTAAAATAAGCAGTGAAAAAGGGACGAAGAGTACTACCCGTTTGGGATGATTATGCCGAACAGGAACTTCAGTACTAACCAATATCGGTATGGGTTTAATGGCATGGAGAAGGATGAGGAGTTTACCAATAGTTCTTCTCATTATGACTTTGGAGCGAGGATTTATGATAGTAGATTGGGTAGATTTTTAAGTGTAGATCCGTTGATGATGACTTACCCAGAACATTCAACATATATAACATCTGCTAATAACCCCATTAATTATATTGATAGTGAAGGAGAATCACCACAATGGTGGGGATATACAGCTTGGTCTGGCTTGACACGAGCCAAATTGAAAAAACTGGCGCAGAAAAGTGGTTTTTGGATAAGAAGAAAGCCGGGTGAGAGTATTGAAAGTTATAATCGTCGATACAACACAGCATTAGGGAGGGTATTTGAGAAAAACGTACTTCGAGCTATGAGAGTACCTGCAAATACAAGCCGAAAGTATCCATATAAAACCAATAACAAATACACTGTACCAGATGCTGTTATGCCATCAGGTCAAGATGATATAGAAAATAGTAAGTCTTGGCCATACTGGCCTGTTACAGTTAAAAGTACGACATGGAAGGAAGGTACTTTTATCGAGATAAAAGCAAGCCAGTTCATTGCATTTGAACCCAAGTTTAATCCAGAACAATTTAAAAAACAAATTGATTATTTATCGCAAGTTGAAGACGTTACTGTTTGGGAACGAGATAAAGGAGTACGAAATGCTAAGAAAAATGCTGCTGAGAATGGTTTTGCTGTACTAGTTATAGTGACAGTAAGTGACGCAAAAATTGATAAGGCTTTAATTAAGTACGCGACTGATAATAAAGTAATGTTGATCCAGCATAAAGTAATGTACCGAGAAAATTCAGATGATACCCCCGGAGATTTTGACGATGCAGAAATAAAACTCGACAAGGGTAAATTGATTAACCCCGAAGTGCTGAAGAAACACAAATATGACAAAAGTCATGGTGTAGGCGATCGTTCTATGGGTACATCAACGGAGTTTGAAGTAGAGCAAAAATATAAATAGAGTGAAAAATCTTATCTTTTTTTTAAGTATAGCAATAAGTTCGAATATCGTTTGTGCTCAATACGATTTAAAAATGAAAAAAAAACAAATAATACAATTACCAAATAAAGATGTAAGTTATTATGAAGTTTCCAAACAAGAGGCTTCGTTGATGCTTCAATCGGGGAAATATAGCCTTATTGATGAGTTATGTGATAGCTCTCGAAATATTGAAGTATACAATTTAAATACTGAAGGAGTGCTTGTAGGTGAAAAGGGTTATTTTTCTTTATTTCGAAGTGTGGAAGAGCTAAGAGAAGTGATGGAGTCGTATGAATCAAGAAAAGATGTAAATGTAGGGTTCAATGATGATGGAGAAGATTTTATAGTTAAAATTGACTCATATGTCAATGAGTTAAAGTCGTTGGTAGGTGCTGAAGTTTCCCTAGACCTGAGTGAAGAATCGTTATTTAATCTCGATGTATTTATTGATTCTTTGCCAAATACAGAAGCTTTTATTGCTACCAAGAGCAAGATATTAATCGCGTATTTGGGTGAGGTTGTACGAAAAAGAATAGGTGGCAATTGGCAATTGAGGAAAGATAATCAATACTTGGAGCCTTACATTGAAAGAGCTAACGAAGACATTGATATTGAAACATGGTACTTAAAAACTATTGAGGACCTTAGAGGCCAAGAATCAGCCCTAGAAATGACATATCAAATATTAAAAAGTTAATTATGTGATTCCTGCTGTTCCGGTTGTTAGCTGTTCGATCATTTGTAATGTCGAACTCATATCCCCCAGCTCGCGCGAGTAAATAACCACTAGCGCTGGCGCAAGATTGCATCTTGTGTCGTACATGCTACAAGAAAAGAAATAAGAAAGGCCTGTTGTGGGTCTTTTTTAGTTTTATCGGAAAGGGCACAGGAGGGGAATAGGAATACAACATACAGTTTGGGTGTAGATCAAGAGATTTTTTGAGTAGTAGTTTGCTCTTTTAATTATTAATATAGTCTAGTAGTGTTTTGAATAAGTCAAGTAATAAGTCTTTTCGAATGATTAGCGTTGTGATGCCAACAGTAAATGTTACAATGGTGGTTAAGGCACTGAAAAGCTTGAAGGGGCGACTTTCGATAATGCTAGAAGTAGCTTTATTATTAATTAGACCAAACCATTGAAGAAGCTTAACAGGAATTTGCAATATAAAAGTCATGCCTCTACGAAACCAAGTGATTGGGTTTTTGAAATCTTTATTGATGTTCGCTAGTTGTCGTTCGTAGGTTCCGATATGTCTCAATAAACAATTTTCACACGCCGCAATCTCCCAGCTGTTTATGGACTGATCTCTAAATTTAGGAATCGAGTTTACGATTAGTTGGTACTGGGGGACATGGATTCCTATATTGCGATCGAGAAACTCTATATAGCCGTTTCCGGCTAAATCAGCCTGCATTTGTCCCGATTTTTTGCTAAGCCAAATGTAGTTGTCATTAGAAGCTCTTCCTTCAGTGTAGTTATTTGTAAATTGAGTAAATCTGCCATGAAACTCATTAGCAAAATTTAAAAGGGTCTTGTGATAAGTATGTATTTTAAAAGTCTTATAAAGTCCTAGAAGAAATATAGCAGTTAAAAAAAGTCCTGTAGCCATAATTGGTTGTTAAAAGAAAGGTCTTTTTGTTAATCACGAATAAGCAGCCCTGGCTTTGAAATCTCTTATATAGGTATCGATTATATCAAAAAGCTTTGCCCTGGTGTCAACATCCATTTTTTGAATACCTTCCAATCGCTTAATAGCTTCCTGATCGTATTTACCGAATCGCTCTCTGCCAAGCAAATAATCAACAGTTACTTCCATGGCTTCGGCTAGTTTAGTTGTGATCTCAATAGAAGGAGCGTGTTCTCCGCGTTCATATTTACCAATAATATCGCGAGATACTTCAATAGCTTCTGCAAGGTCTGCCTGAGACCAGTTTTTTTCTTTTCTAAGCTCTGCTATTTTCTTTCCAATGTTGATCATTTATCACTAAAGTTTAGCTTTTTAGCGTTATTTAAGCAAAAATAGCGAATATATATCTACAAAAAAAGAGTGTGTTATTTTGCTTGTTGCGAAAATGTCTCTACATTTGTGATGTATTATCTACATTATGAATTTTTGAAAAAACTTTTCCATGTCCGAACGCAAAACCAAAACCCTCAAGATTCATGCGCTTTATCAAGGCGATAATAAAGTACCACATATTCACCTGGCCGGCCAATGGTTGGCCAAACTAGGCTTTACGATCCATGATCACGTCAGTGTCACTATCAGAGAAGGGCTACTTATCATCGAACCACTGGAAGCGGCTGCACAACAAGTACAAGAAAAGGTCCAGGAACTGCAAAGCATCAAAACGCAACTCAAAAAGCTGGTCTGATGGAAATAAAGGGAATCAAAGAACGGCTAAGCATCATGGAAGTGCTGAATTACTACCATTTAAAACCCACCGTCAAAGGTGCGTTAACCTGTCCGTTCCATGAGGCAAAGCCAGGTAGTAGAAAGAAAACGATGCAGATCTATACCGACACCAATCGTTACCAGTGTTTTCACAAAGACTGCAAAGCTGGCAATGGTGATGTGATTGATTTTATTCAATACAAAGAAGGTTGTACCAAGCATGAGGCCATCGAAAAAGCGAAAGCATTATTGGGAGTTCCTATGTCCACAGACATTCAAAATGCCTCCCGAGGTTCATCCCGAGCAGAGACTCAGGATGAACTCGGGACAGGCTATTCCGATGATCCCGAATCTTCGTTCGGGACAAGCATTCAAAGTGCCCTTTCCGATGGTTTTACCAGTTCGGATGGTCGGGGTAGGCAGGTTAAGGAGGGGATCCACCTGCCTGCTACTGGCCTATTTACCATAATCAGTAGCGAACAACTCGAATACCAAGACGAACAACTGGCAATTACAGCTTTAGGCGGTGTCCGATTAGAAGGCCTGGATCGCTTACGAGTAACTTTAAAAATCAAACAAGGGCAACAAAACGACCGAAATAGCATCCGTCACAGCTTAGACTTATACAACGACGACCAAGTGGAGAAACTCACGCGCAAAACGGCAGAACGCTTAGAGGTCGGTACAAGTGTGATCAGAAAAGCCTTGCAAAACCTGACCGATCATCTGGAAAACTACCGTTTAGAAGCGCTTAATCAAAACAGTACTACAAACCCGGAAACGCCAGCACTAACAGCCCAAGAAAAGCAACAAGTCATCGCCTTTTTAAAGCGTCCGGATTTAATGCATCGCACCAATGAACTGCTGGGTGAAAGCGGTATCATCGGCGAAACGACCAACAGGCAAATACTCTGGTTAGTCTACAGCAGCAGAAAACGGCCCAAACCACTGCATGTAATCTGTTTGGGTGCGAGTGGCACTGGTAAAACCTACTTGCAGGAAAAAGTAGCACGTTTTGTGCCCGAGCAAGAAAAGTTCACTTTTACGGCCAGCACAGAAAACGCCTTTTACTACCTGGAACCTTACGATTTATGTCACAAAGTAGTACTCATTGAAGATATGGACGGGGTGCAATATTTACTCTACCCTTTAAGAGAACTACAAACCAAACAGTGGATTAGTAAGATCGTTCCAATGAAAGACAGCCCGACCAGCACCAGCAACAAAACAAGGAAACTGGAAGTGTTTGGCCCCATCTGCCTAAGTGGCACGACCACCAAAGAAAAGATCTATGAAGACAATGCGAACCGCTGTTTACTATTGCACCTGGACAACAGCTACGAGCAGCAAGAGGCGATTATGGATTACCAACGCAAACTAAGTGCCAATAAAATCAATACCGAAAATGAGCTTCAGGCAGCACAAACCTTACTGCACATCCAACAAGTCTTGCAAGCGGTAAAAGTAGTCAACCCTTACGCTGAATACCTAAAAATCCCCCACAAGTGCTTTAAACCACTAAGAACCAATGAACACTACTTACAATTTATCGAAACGGTAACCTGGTACCATCAGTACCAACGAACAGAAAAAGCAGACGAAAACGGAGAATTATACATAGAAACCACCTTAGAAGACATTGAAACAGCCAATCGCTTAATGAAAGAAGTACTACTTACCAAAAGTGATGAACTACCCAAAAGCATAAGAAGCTTCTTCGAAGCACTTAAAAGCTGGTTGAAACAAGCAAAGAAAAGCAGCTTTTATAGCAAAGAGGTGCGGAATTACTTCCGGCTGTACCCAATGAAAGCCAATCGTTACCTGGGTACTTTGGAGCAGTACGATTACATCCGAAGAGTAGGAGGGAACAAAAAGATAGGTTATGAGTATGAAATCTGCGATTGGGATGATTACAGCCACCTTCAAAAAGGCCTGGATGTACTGGATGAATTACTGGAAACGCTTCGAAACACCGAAAATGAGCGACAGAAAGAGGCAAGCAAGGGTCTTGTCCCGAGTTTACCTCGGGAATAACATAGTATAACATAAGTATAACAAGTTACTGAAAAACGTAAGTAGCAGAAAAACAGCAAGAAAGGTCTAAGTATAACAGTATAACAAGAATAACAGGGGGGCAAGCGGCTACTAAAGCAGTATTGAGTGTGAGTGTTGAGCAAGAGGAAGAGAGAAAAAAGGTCTAATGAAACAACTACGACTAGAAACAGCACACTATCGCTACTTAGAAGCTGGTTTTAAAGAGTGGCTGGACATACAAGGTTATGCGGAAAGCACAGTAAACAACTTACCTATTCACATCCATGAATTACTGCACTGGCAGGAAAAGCAAGGCTACACAGAGATAGGAGTATTAAATAACCAACAAATCAACAACTACTACCAGTACCTAAAAAAGCGCAAACACCAACGAAAGGGAGGAGCTTTGAGTAATAGTTACCTGAACAAACACCAGCAGGCCATCATCAAGTTTAGTGAGTACCTGCAGAAAAGTAAAACCCAGGCACTCGAAGAGCTGGAGCTAAAACGGGAAATCCCCTCACCCAACAAAATCAACTACCTCACCCAAGCCGAAATCAAAATCTTGTTTGAAACAGCAAAAACCCAACATCAAAGCGAACTGCTGTCATTAATTAATACCCGAGACCAAGCGATACTAACGGTTTTTTACAGCTGCGGCCTTCGAAGAAGTGAAGGAGCGCAACTTGATGTTACCGACCTGAATTTTGATCGACAAGTACTCAAAGTAAGAAAAGGCAAAGGCAACAAAGCACGGCTGGTACCCTTTAACAAAATCAGTAGTATCTACCTACAAGATTACCTCTATGATACCCGACCACAGTTAGTACAAAACAACAAAGAACAAGCCTTTTTCATTGGTATGAACGGAAAGAGGATGCAAGGACAAAGCCTGGCCAGAAGGGTAGAGCTATTGGCTAAACACAGCCAAATAGAAAAAAGGGTACACTTACACCTGCTCAGACACAGCGTGGCCACACACCTACTTCAAAATGGCATGAGTTTAGAGAATATCGCCAGGTTCTTAGGACATAGCAGCCTGGAGAGTACGCAACAGTATACCCACATAGTCGGAAATGAATTATAAAAGCTACTTACAGCAAAAAGGCTACAGTTTAAAAACGATCGAAGGCAATCTGTACAGCATAGCCCAACTAGAAAAGTGGCTGAAAAACGAAGGGATAGCCATAGAAACATGTACTTACAACGATTTAATGGGCTACGTACAAAGCTTAAAAGGTAAGGTGAAACAGAAAACCATCGAGCTGTATTTAACAAAAATAAGCCACTACTTTGACTACCTGAAAGCAGAAGGTAAACGCACCAACAATCCAGTAAACCAAATCACAGTACAAGGCATCCAACGTCAAGAGCTACATGAAATCTTAAACAAGGGAGAATTAGAGCAACTGTACCAAAACTATGAAGTGTATGAAAACGACCACCCGAATAGTAACTATCATTGGTTTAAGAATCAGCAAGTAAGTCAAAAAAGAAACAAGGTCATTATAGGACTAATCGTACATCAAGGCTTAAATACGGCAGCACTCACTAATTTACAAACCACAGACCTCCAATTACGAGAAGGAAAAATCCACATCCCAGGTAGTAGAAAAAGCAATGCCAGAACACTAAAACTACAAGCCGACCAAATCCTGGACCTGATGGAATATCAGCATGTCACCAGAGAAGAATTACTCAGGCAATCAAGCAAAGAGAGTGAGCAATTACTAATTAGCTCAGGTCAAAGCCAAAAGCTGTACAATACACTACAATGCCTGCTCAAACAACTAAAACGAATCAACCCCAAAGTAACAAGTATCCGACAACTCAGAGCAAGTGTGATTACTTACTGGTTAAAAAACTACAACCTACGAGAAGTACAATACATGACCGGCCACAGGTATGTAAGCAGCACAGAAGCCTACTTAATCAATGATTTAGATGATTTACAAGAGGAAGTGAGTAAGTATCATCCGATGGAGTGAAATAGGAACTAATCTTATGAAAAGCACGTTGTATATAATATATTTGTACCATATTGGTACACAAAATATTATAATTATGATAGTGATCAGTAGTAGAGAATTTAGACAAAACCAGAAAGAGTACTTCGAAAGAGCGGATAATGGAGAACAAATCATTGTTCAGCGAGGAAAAGATAAAGCTTATGCTTTAACACCAATAAGTGATGATGATATGTATTTTAACGCAGAAATGGTCAAACGAATCAAACAGAGTATGTTAGAAGTTGAGCAAGGAGAAGTTCAACAAGTGTCTACTTCAAAAGAAATAAGTGACCTGTTGGGATTATGAGTTATACCTTAGCGTTTTCAAAAACAGCTTTAGAAGATATCGAAAAACATAAAAAGACCGGAGATAAAGCCGTACTTAAAAAGATAGAAAACCTACTTAACGAGCTGATGGAACATCCTAAAACCGGTACAGGCCAACCAGAAATGTTAAAACATGATTTACAAGGATGTTGGTCACGAAGAATCAATAAGAAACATCGACTCGTTTATGCTATCGAGGAAGAAATCGTTACGGTACATGTATTAAGTGCCGCCTCTCATTATGGAGACAAATAACCCATCGGAAAGGGCATCGGAGAAAAAATAGGAAAAGAAACCGGAGCTCCTTCTGCGGACTTGAAACACAAAGCCCTCCCAAAAGCGAAGCTATTTAACATAAAACGCGTTTCATTATACAACCCCGTCCGGATTAGATGGAAAGAAATCGGCAGGGCCGGGTTTATATAATTCATTTTATGTATAAATAGCCGCGCACCGGCCGCACAAAGTCCGACGCACATCAGCCCTATGCAAAGGGAGCTTACACAGCCCCTTCCACCCTGTGGGGCTTCATTTTTTGGCCCTAAAGCCGCTCCGCCAAAAAATAAAGCAAGGCATGCAAAGCATAAAGTATTTAAGTTGGGGGCTCTTCCTGCCCCCTAAACCCCCAGGAGCCCCGTTTTAAGCTCAAAAGCGCACGATCCCACCGCGCGTCCGGACTTTTAAACTTAAACTGGGTTAACCTCACACAATGTCGATGAATAACTAGCGTTGTATGAGATGAACTGTTATATTGTAAATGATTAGGCAAACGAGTCTGACAAAAAAGTATTGACTGTGTAGAAGGGTTTAGCAGAAAAAAGTTGAAAGTGAAGTAGTGCTAGGAGTAAAATAAGCAGTGAAAAAGGGACGAAGAGTACTACCCGTTTGGCATGATTATGCCGAACAGGAACTTTAGCAGTGAAAGTTATCGTTATGGTTTTAATGGTATGGAGAAGGATGAGGAGTTTACCAATAGTTCATCTCATTACGACTTTGGAGCAAGGATTTATGATGGAAGGATTGGGAGATGGTTGGCTGTGGACCCTGATTTTAAGATATATCCATCATTTAGTTCTTATTCGTTTGTTTCAAATTCACCTTTATGCTTTATTGACCCAACAGGTAAATACATTGTTTATGCTAATGATGAACAAACGCAAAAGATGAGAGCGCAAATTCAAGTAATGCGTGAAAAATCAGTCTTATTTGATAGATTATATACCGCTTTAGAAGTAATGCCAGCGGAAGTTCATATTGTAGTTGATGATGAACGTGTAGAAAGGGTTTCAGAGAGATTCACTGGACATGTTGAAGCCTTTGCATCAAAGTATAGCCCGGACATCGTTTTCAGAAGCACTAATGGTAAAGAAACGGTAAGCGAAGAGTTGTTTCATAAATATCAATTACATTTAATTAATGGATTAAATGAAACAAATGCTAATTTGGATTCTGAAGCCAAGCTGTTTAGGTCAGCAGTTGTTGATGAAATTGGACCGGAGCTTGAAACACAAGAATGGGAAGGTGTGCCTTTTGCTTTACCAGATAGGTCCATAGCACTGGGAGCATTAATGAGTGGAGATGATGCTCTCTTAATTCCACTGCTCATACTGGCATCAGACCCTGTAGGTACTCAGACGAAAATTGATTCGGAAGAGGAAATACAGGCGTATCAAGAATATAATACCGCTTTTGAATATGACCACAATAAACCAGGAGATCCTTACAAAGGAGACATCACATTGGAAAAACCAGAGGCGTATAATTCATTAGCTAACGATGAACCTATTCAGAGGGATAATGATAATCAAGAATCTAATATTATTGAGTTTTGGAATTTAACAGAGGAATAATTTTGATCTTAATCATGTTTTTGGCTAGCAATATATGTTTAAGTCAGAAACAGGTACAAAAAATTTACCATGAAAAGCTTGGGTGTAGCATAACATTGGAATACAGTTCGTCTTCTTACCTAGATTCGATTTGCGATGTCATAAGTTTAGATAGTCAAAGAATTATATTTTCAGGGTTTATATATTCTGATAGGGTTGAAGAAAGTAAGGTGTTTTTTGTTCCAGAATTAGATCAAGAAGGGGGTGAAATTCCATTGTTTCTATTTACTATTTTAGAAAATGAATGTAAAACATCAGAATTAGATGAGTATCCATTAAGATTGTCGTTTTCTGCAAATTGTGTTTCCCCCGCTGGCGGCAGTAAATAGCCACTAGCGCTGGCGCAAGATTGCATCTTGTGCCTACATAAGATAAGAAAGGCCAGTTGTGGTCTTTTTTAGTTTAGGGAGCTATTGGAAAGGGGTAGTGTATCAAAAAATCACCTGGGTATAATAAAGTTCGATTTTGAGGAATAGAGTGGTGTTTGACTAGGGGTAAACAAAAGAATGCACTCCGCTGGCGCGAGCAAATAACCACTAGCGCTGGCGCAAGATTGCATCTTGTGTCGTACATGCTACAAGAGAAGAAATAAAAGAAAGGCCTGTATTGGGTCTTTTTTAGTTTTATCGGAATCCCACTGTTCCGGATATGCTACTGTTCGATCATTTGCAATGTCGAACTCATATCGCAGCATTTGCAATGCGTTAAATAATTAAAGAGGGCCTGTAGTGGGTAGTGTATCAAAAAATCACCCGCGCATAAAAAAGTTCGATTTTGAGGAATAGAGGGTAGTGTATCAAAAAATCACCTGGCAGTTAAAAACATTGATTTTAGGCAAAGAGACTAAAATAGAGAAGCGAAAACCTAACAATTATTGTTTATATTGGTATTGAGAGGCGTGGAGAACGGGCTAAAAAAGCTCATTCAAAATGGGAAACAGAAGTTGTTTTGTAAATCCTGTTCTAAATATCAACAGAAAGAATACAAGAATAAAGCATGTGACAGAGGAGTAAATAGCCAGGTTATTAACTATGTTCTTGAGGGAATGGGAATTCGAAGTATTTCCCGTGTTTTAGCTATTTCACCAAAATACGGTTTTAACCAGATTAAATTTGATTTCAAATTGGAGTACTTTAACTTCTTAAGGAATGGTGGTAACTCAAATTCGGAGATTGAAGGTGGTGCTAATCCCAAATCTGATGGACAAAAAATTGTAAAGTAATCAAAATGAATTTCAGATTAATAGTTCTTTATATTTTAATCGTTGGATGTAGACAAGCTCCAAATGAAATACCGGAAAATAAATTAGAAGCGTTGCCTGAAATTGAAGAAGTGGCAAGTGTGTGTGACTGTGAATTGTTTTTTGGTGGGCGAAATGATACAGTTTATTTAAATGATCAAAATGAAGATTGTTTTATAAAATGCAATGGAAAACGAACAAACGATAAAACATCACCATGTTATTTGATCTATAAATTTAGACATATGATCAAGAATGAAAATGTTGATAATGTACTATTAGCATTGGATTCGATCGAAGATAAGGAGATTAAATATTATATGACAAATGATATTCTCATGGAGATCAGAATTAGACAGTACGTTATAAATGAATTGTTGAATCTAAGATCTGAAGAAATGTCTAAACCTAAACGAGATTCGTTGCAAAGTGAGCTTAAAAAAGGTTGGTTCCAATAGTCCCGCTCTTCGCGATATGCGCTGTTCGGTTATTTGCAATGCGAACGGTTATTGAGGTATTTGCAATGGCATTAAGGAATAAAAGGCTAGTATTGGATCCTTGCTTATGCGCAGCTAAAGCGAAGCAAAGTTTTTAGTTTTTACCGGAAAGTGCCTGCCCTGGTGAAAACCAATAAATAATGATAGGTTTAGCAATACGATATTAGATTATACAAATGGAGGTAATGACTGTACATTTGATAGCGAAGATGATGATATTAAGGTTGTTGAAGAGAAAAAATAACGACTTATGAATTTGAGAGTAATTTTGTTATTGAGTTTTTGTTTGAATTTTATATCATTAACGGCTGATATAGGTACACTCGTTGATAGTCAAGTATATTTTGAATGTGGAACTGCTAAAATATCAGATTTAGGTGTGCTTGAAAACTTCAATGTTGAATCAACTGAATATGACCGTTCTTACGTTGTAGTATTGGAAAATTGGATAAGTGAAGACCAAAAAGTTGATACTAATCTGTTTGAAAAACAATTAAAGGTGGTATGTGATTTAATTAAGAGTGAAATTCCTAAAGTGAAAATTGTATATGGAGATTACAAGGTTGTCGCTCCTGACGGAGGTGTTTGTAGTGTTAATGTACATCTTAAAAAGGAAAATTCCCACTAAGGTGTTGGCGCAAGGTGTGCCGAGAAGTTACAATCGGTCAAAGAAGTTTCGGACTTCAAAGTAACTAGGTCACATGCTTTATATAAGATGGTGGCAGGCCCACTGCAGGCGACTTACAGGAGTAGCCTGCAAACTACCTCACGGTGCTGGAAGAGTAATTTTCTGGTATTGAGCGGTTGAGTGTTGATTCTCTTAATTATGATAAAGGTTATATTATATTTATTCATTCATGAGGAAAATTAAATCACTATGGTCGTTACTATGTATTATTAGTGCTTTTGTAGGGCGGGCACAGAATGAGTTGGCAAAGGATATTGTTGAGAGGGAGCGAAAACAGAGTTTTTCGTTGTAGGTGGTTTCACTAGACTTGGATATCGGTATGGAAATGATATTGACATAGATCGAGACAGATTTAAAAAGCATGTACCTAATATATTAGCATTAGGACTTGATTTTGGTTCTAGTTTTACTCTAAAGAGGTACTCGGATAATTCTTTGTCATTAAGAGTTAATTGGATTGATATCACTTACGGACTGAGTAAAAGTAAATTTGAAGGCATAAAAGAAAAACAAATGACTTCAGGAGCTTTTTCAATAAGTTTATTAAGCCCTGGGTTAGAATATTCTATGAGAATTCAGAAGAATATTAGTGTAAGAGCGTACTTTCAATTGTTTCCAAAATACGGAGAGAAATCTACTGTAAATTGTAGTAGAATTTGTGAATATAACTATATAATGGATATTAAAAGCACATATAGGGGCATACAAAAAGGGGTTGGGTTTGATGTGAATTTTCAAAAATTGATTTTGGGATGGGTATATCGATTTGGAAAGCTGAGTACGACAACGCAAGGCTCCTTTTTTGATGAATATGGATTTTGGACTATAGAATCTAAAGTTAGTGAAAAAGGCAGGTCCACCACTAGTAATTTAAGAATCCAATTAGGACTTAGATTCTAATAATCATCAAAAGCAATATTTCCGTGCAAATCCCCATACAAATCCCACCCGCTCTTCGACATATGTGCTGTTCGGTCATTTGCAATGTCGAACTCATATCGCAGCATTTGCAATGCATTAAATAATTAAAGAGGGCCTTTTAGGGTCTTTTTTAGTTTTAGTGGTTTATCGGAAAGGGCAAAGGATGGTAGTGTATCAAAAAATCACCTGGGCATAAAAAAGTTCGATTTTGAGGAATAGAGTAGTGTTTGACTAGGGGTAAACAAAAGAACGCGGGCTGTGTAGGGACAAAGAAACACAAAAAAGTATCTTAAAAAGCATAAAAATGAGGTCTGTTACGTATAAGTGTATCAAAAAATCACCTGATGAATTTTACATGTAGGTATTGTGGTGCAACTTGTATAAAAAAGGGTATTCAAAACGGGAGACAGAAATTGTTTTGTAAATCTCGTGCCAAACATCAGCAATCAGCGTATAAGAATAAAGCTTGTCAAATAGGCATAAATAGCAGAGTGGTAAGATATGTTTGTGAAGGTGTGGGCATTCGTGGAATATCGAGAATATTAGCTATTTCCACGACAACAGTTCAAAACCGAATTCTCAAAATAGCCAAAAACATCCCTCAACCCATGATATTAAAAGAAAAAAGCTACGAAGTAGACGAGATGCGTACTTACATAGGCTCCAAGAAAAGAGACTTTTGGCTCATTTCAGTCTTTTGCCGTGAAACGAAAAGAATAGTAGCTTTCAAAATTGGTAAGCGAAATAAGGGCAACACCAAAACGATAATTGATACCTTATTACTTTCAGAAGCGCGTAAAATATATACAGACCGTTGGAGGGCATACTTCTCACTAATACCAACGCAGGTTCATAACACACAAAAGTACAGAATTAACCACATTGAGCGTTTTCATCTAACACTGCGTACCAGATTAAAGCGTTTATCACGAAAGACAATTTGTTATTCAAAGAGCTTGAGCATGTTAAGTAGTTGCGTTAGAATTGTTGTTTGGGGAAGTGATTATGAATTAACAGTTTTGGGTATTTGAAGTTGATGAATAGGATTGCCAATAGTGCAGATGCCACAATAAGTCATTATATTAAGAGTGCAAGTGAGGACCGCGCGTTAAGAAAATGTCCGGTGGACATTTTTAGCAAGGTGCCAGGAAGCGTAGCGGGCAGGGTTGTCATGGGCATATACAAAGAACATAGAGGAACAGACGATACACTAAAGTTGGTAGAGCATGCGATCTATGGCTCCTCACGTTTGGGCTTGAATACCACCATTGTAGATCTCAGCGACGGCGCTGAAGATAACGATCCGGTTGTCGCACTGGATTACGGCACCAGGCAGTACGAGCTATCAGACCACTTAGGAAACGTAAGTGTGGTACTGAGTGGAACCAGGTTGCCAAATACAGGTAATACCAATTTTACAGCCGATGTGTTGAGCGCCAATGAGTACTACCCATTTGGCATGATCATGCCGAATAGAAGCTTTAGTTCGGAAAGTTACCGTTATGGTTTTAATGGTATGGAGAAGGATGAAGAAGTGAAGGGAAATGGTAATCATTATACTACTTTAGAACGACAACTTGATGTTAGGCTAGGGCGCTGGCTAACGGAAGATCCTAAAGGCAAGGAGTTTCCATGGCAGAGCCCTTATTGTTCGATGGATAATAATCCAATTGGACTTACTGATCGGACAGGTGAATCGACAATAGTAGATAAAACTAAAGATGGTAAGTATAAAGTAAAGGATGGTAATAAAGATGATGGAAACAATGGGATTTATACGAAAAATGGCGATTTAATTGGTTATTCAGCAACACCAGAATCTTTTTATAATTCTGAGGAGGGAACATGGATGGGGACTATCGATCCAAAAGACCAGAGTGGGAATGATTTTATTAATAATGATATAATTAAAGATAATCCTTCAGTTCCCTATTACATGGCAAATGCTAAAGGAGGAGAACCTTATGATTTTAAGAGAACTAATGGCACTGATAAGGTGATTTATACAACACCAGAAGAATATTATCGAGGGATGCCAATTTTGGGAGAAAAAGATGGAAAACCAATTTTTGGATCAGCTAGAGATGTTGGGAATTTTGGGGCTGGATTTGTTTCAGGTCGGTCTGGACAAGGTTGGCATACAGTGTAATAGCCACTACTTGATCTGACATATGAGAGTTATCGGACATCTTGTTGATGCCCCATATTATTGGTTAAATTTAACGATTTTTCCTGATCAACCTCCCTTTTTTTATTGAGGGAGGATTGGTCAGAAAAAATTAATTGCTCTTGATTGATCAACTTCTCTCTTGCTATTCGAATACTATCCTTAAAAGTTTGTATTGGAGTTTTACCAAAACAGAACTTTCCGCTATGAGTTCGTTGGTTATTATAGTAATCTATCCATTGATCCAAATCTGTCTGTAACTGATCTATCGATTCATAAATTTTCTTGCGAAAAGCTACCCAAAAAAACTCTTCTTGCATAGTTCTATGAAAACGTTCACAAATACCATTTGTTTGAGGGCTTTTTGCTTTGGTTTTTGTATGTGCAATATCCTCTATGGTTAAGTAAAGTTGGTATTCATGATGTTCTCTTTTTCCGCAATACTCAGTACCTCGATCTGTCAATACCCTTAATAGCTTTAGCTCATGTTGTTCATAAAACGGTAAAACCCTATCGTTAAGTAAATCAGCTGCAACGATTGCATTCTTACGATCATAAAGTTTTACAAAGGCCACTTTACAGTAGGTATCTATAAATGTTTGAGCGTATATTCTCCCAATTCCTTTTACTGTTCCCACATAATAAGTGTCTTGAGAACCCAGATAACATGGGTGATGAGTCTCTATTTCTCCATGAGCTTGCTTTTCTTCCTTTGCTTTTTCTAAAGCTTGTAACTGAGCTTCTGTTAAAATAAGATCCTCTTGAGCAGCTTTAGCTTCTAATGCCTTTAATCGCTTTTTTAGCGTCTCTAAATCATGACGTAGCCATACTGATCTTACCCCTCCAGGTGATATGAATATACCTCGCTTTTTTAGTTCATTACTTGAACGTTGTTGACCAAAAGCAGGGAACTCTATAGCTATTGCAACTACTGCCTTTTCCACCTCCTCACTAACTCTGTTCTTTAAAACTGGTTTCTTACGACTAATTTCTTGAAGTGCTAGTTCTCCACCTTGCTCGTAGAGTTGTTTGAATCTGTAAAATGAATCTCGACTATAGCCCATCACTTTACACGCCTGTGAAACACTTCCTAGTTGTTTACTAAGCTCTAATAATCCTAATTTGGTCTTGATGATTTTGTCTTCACTTGTCATCACTTAATCTGTTTTAATATTATACAATTTAATTAAAATGTCAGATTAAGTCTTAACTAATACACATACAGGGAGGTTGGGTTTTGATGCTTTACAATCATATCAGGAAGGTAAACTTTCAACTGAATCTACGAGTACACAGTATGGTCAGAAACTTGGATGGCGAGTTGGTAATCAAATGTTTCAAAAATATGATCAAAGTAGATTGCCGGGAAGTGGACATTTAAGAAATATTAAAATATCTTATGATATTATTACAATACCTAAAACGATTCATTATATCAAAGTATATTCTAGTAGTGATTCAGAAATAACTCCTGGAGACGCAACGGTTCAACCGCCTATATTAGTGCCGAAATAGGACTAGATATTTTATTTGAAATAATTTTTAGTAAATGAGAGTGTTATTAATTACGTCTATTGTGATGTTTCTTTCTTCTTGTCATCATTCTGAAGATAAAAATGTATATGAGATTATTCCAGAAGGATCGAAGCTAACACGTGATATCTTTGTGAATTCTCAACAAATTGTTTCAAATGGGAACGACTTGATATTAATGTATAATATTTCGAAAAACACAGAGCGGTATAGCCCTCACTTGTTATTTTACAATGAAAGCCTTGAGTTACAATCAGCGACTTATTTCCCTTCAGAAAGAGTTGATTCCATCATTAATGATACTATATATTGTGTGGTTAACAATGATAGAATAACCAGAATGTCTTGGTATAAAAATGATTTACCTGAGGGATATATTTTAAAAATCAACGAATGGAAAGGAAAGGTTGGGTATGGAACTTTTAGTAATAAAATAATAGAATCATATAAGTTAGATTGTAAAAATTGGAGTATTACATTTTCAATAAAAAAATCTGATGATCAGTATGCTTGGGATGGAAGAGATTATTATAAAGACGATTCTTTATATTATTTGAATAAATATCAACTAAAAGATACTTTGACATTTAAATTATCACATTTACATCCTAAGAAGAGTAAAGATGAAATTTTAGTATGTAATATTAATCATGCAGGAGATCGTAAGTGGGATGAAATGGTCGTATTGAAAGCAGGGGAAGTGGAACGAATTTATGAAAAGATGTGGGGGTGTATACCTTCTTTGGGCAAGAATGATCAAGGTGATGAACTGTATGAATTTACTCCTAAATAGATTGAATGCTATTGGGTGTATCATTTTGCTTTGTAGCTGCGGAGCAACTGTAAAATATGAAGTAAATGAAAGTAACTCTAACGTTATTGATGTTGATTTATCATGTGTTGTTGATTCCATAAGGGTAAGCGTTTTAGATGAAATGAGGACGGAGCCTAAGAAAAAAAATAAAATTATAGTTGAGAAATTTAAGGATTATCCGTTGCATGGAAGTCATGTACTTTTGAATAGAGACTCAATTTTTATAGATTTTAATGTGCATTCTGGAGTTATTCATAGAATATTTATTGAAAAAGATAATTCTTTTGATGATTGGACAATGTTAGATGGGTATTCTGCTGAAATGAATGATTGTAGTTACCCCAATTATTAGGACAGATTATATTATTAATTAAGATATTAAATTAGCAGGGTTTTCAACATATCAATACCCGGAATTTTGTGATTTATTTCGGCTGGTGTTGAGATGTTGGAAACAAACAAATCAGTTGGCCGGTTATCGCCAATTGATTGATGCCTTCTTTCATAATTGTAGTAATCAAAATACTCATTCAACAACCGATAGAGATGAGCACCATCTTTAGGTGGGTTGATGTATACTTTTTCATACTTTACGCTACGCCATAATCGCTCTATGAATGCGTTATCGGTAGCTCTACCTTTGCCATCCATGCTTAATTGGATGCCTTTTTCCAAAATAAACGTGCTGAATACCTCAGAAGTAAATTGACATCCCTGATCAGTGTTTATTATTTCAGGCTTTCCATGCATCATGATCGCCGTTTCAATCGTTTCTTTACACCATTCCGCATCCATGGTATTAGATACTGACCAATTCACTACAAACCGGCTGTGTAGATCTATGACGGCACAAAGGTACATGAAGCCTTTTTTCATAGGAATATATGTGATATCAGTAGCCCACACCTGATTAGAGCGATCTACCTGAAGCCCCCGAAGTAAATAAGGGTAAACTTTATGGTTTTTATGCCTCTTGGAGGTGTGTTTACCTGGTAAAATAGCTCGTAAGCCCATAATTCGATAATACAATCGGTCTATTCGGTTGCGACTAACTTCATACCCCTTGTCACGTGTCAGCCAGGTATACATTCTTGGTGCACCTTTTTCGGGATGATCCAGATAGTGTTGGTCAATTAAACGCATTAACTCTAGGTTTAAAGGTGATTCTTCTCGCGGTTGATAATAAATACCTGAGCGATGAACCTGTAATAACTCACATTGTTTCACTATACTTAGTTGAGGGTGATCCTTGCTTATCACCATTCGTCTTTCCTTGAGAGGCTTTACCGCAAGGCGTTCTTTAAAAAATCATTTTCAACTTTCAATTGACCTATAGTCTTGAGGAGTTGATCCTTTTCGGTTTCTTCTTGGCTTTTACCAGATGTATTTCCCGAGTCAAATACTTGTTCCGCATTTGAAAGGAACTCACGTTTCCATGTATTGATTTGCGTGGGATGTAAATCATATTTTTGAGCCAATTGGGCCACTGTTGATTGCTCTTTTATGCATTCCAATACAACTTTGGTTTTAAATTTTGAGGTGAATTTTCTTCTACTTGCCATAACAGTAAATTTAATCATTTTAAAGTTTAACTTACTGTCCTAATTTTTGGGGGATGATCAGATGATGTTAGATCTTCGATTGAGAAGAGTGTGATTAATCTTTTTTGTGAGCAGGAGTTGAATTCAATATTAGGGTGTTACGAATTATAACCTGCTCTTCCAGTTATGCTGTTCGATGATTTGTAATCTCGAACTATCATGGTAGTGTATCAAAAAATCACCTGGGCATAAAAAAGTTCGATTTTGAGGAATAGAGTGGTGTTTGACTAGGAGTAAACAAAAGAATGCAGGCTGTGTAGGGACAAAGAAACACAAAAAAGTATCTTAAAAAGCATAAAAATGAGGTCTGTTACGTATAAGTGTATCAAAAAATCACCTGATGAATTTTACATGTAGGTATTGTGGTGCAACTTGTATAAAAAAGGGTATTCAAAACGGGAGACAGAAATTGTTTTGTAAATCTTGTGCCAAACATCAGCAATCAGCGTATAAGAATAAAGCTTGTCAAATAGGCATAAATAGCAGAGTGGTAAGATATGTTTGTGAAGGTGTGGGCATTCGTGGAATATCGAGAATATTAGCTATTTCCACGACAACAGTTCAAAACCGAATTCTTAAAATAGCCAAAAACATCCCTCAACCCATGATATTAAAAGGAAAAAGCTACGAAGTAGACGAGATGCGTACTTACATAGGCTCCAAGAAAAGAGACTTTTGGCTCATTTCAGCCTTTTGCCGTGAAACGAAAAGAATAGTAGCTTTCAAAATTGGTAAGCGAAACAAAGGCAATGCCAAAACCATAATTGATACCTTATTACTTTCAGAAGCGCGTAAAATATATACAGATCGTTGGAGCGCTTATTTCTCTCTGGTACCAAAGCAGGTTCATGATACACAAAAGTACAGAATTAACCACCTTGAGCGCTTTCATCTAACACTGCGTACCAGATTAAAGCGTTTATCACGAAAGACAATTTGTTATTCAAAGAGCTTGAGCATGTTAAGTAGTTGCGTTAGAATTGTTGTTTGGGGAAGTGATTATGAATTAACAGTTTTGGGTATTTGAAGTTGATGAATAGGATTGCCAATAGTGCAGATACCACAATAAGTCATTATATTAAGAGTGCAAGTGAGGACCGCGCGTTAAGAAAATGTCCGGTGGACATTTTTAGCAAGGTGCCAGGAAGCGTAGCGGGCAGGGTTGCCATGGGCATATACAAAGAACATAGAGGAACAGACGATACACTACAGTTGGTAGAGCATGCGATCTATGGCTCCTCACGTTTGGGCTTGAATACCACCATTGTAGATCTCAGCGATGGCGCCGAAGATAACGATCCGGTTGTCGCATTGGATTACGGCACCAGGCAGTACGAGCTATCAGACCACTTAGGAAACGTAAGTGTGGTACTGAGTGGAACCAGCTTGCCAAATACAGGTAATACCAATTTTACAGCCGATGTGTTGAGTGCCAATGAGTACTACCCATTTGGCATGGTGATGCCGAGAGCTGATAATGCAGATTTGGCGGGATATCGATATGGGTACAATGGAAAAGAAAAAGATGATGAAATCGCTGGGCAAGGAAACAGCTATACCGCCATGTATTGGCAGTATGATAGCCGACTTGGTAGAAGGTGGAATGTGGACCCTATTAAAGTAGATTGGGAGAGCCCATATGCAACTTTTAGGAATAATCCTGTTTTTCTTAATGATATTGACGGTGATTGTCCGGATTGTCCGGATGGAACTTATGATATTGAGGGAGGAGATACTTTTTGGGATTTAGAAAATGAGTGGGGTTTAGATCATGGTACCCTTGAAGATCTTAATCCTGGTGTTGACCCAACAAATCTTCAAGTTGGACAGAATATTATAGCTAATACAGACATTCCCTCTAGTTTTGAGCAAACTTATACAAAAACTTCAAGTACTACTTACGAGACTACTTATGAGACACAGTACCAAGAGCAGGTAATTCAACGATCTTATGCTCCGGTACTAACCTTTGCAGCAGGTGCAAGTATAGCTGATGGCCCCATACCTGCGGGAGAGATTATTGGAGGACTTGCTATTACAGGTTTTTTCTTGTATGACGTATTTGCGCCAGCTTCTACAATGACAGTGCCTGTTTCAGTTCCGGTTACAACTCCTGTTACTACAACTACAGAAACTTCTAATCCATTTTGGTATGTAACTTATACCAAAACTAATGCTACGACCGGAGAGGTGTATGTGGGGCGATCAAGTGGCTATGCGGCAACTCCTCAACAAGTAGTTACAAGACGTGACTATAACCACCATATGACTGGGCAAGGTTTTGGTACAGCAACATTATCTACTTCATTACCAGCAACACTGCCAGGAGGTTATGGTACTCGAATTGCTGATCCATCTTATCATGCAATTAGGGGGAGTGAACAACTACAAATAGAAATGTACAGGAAAATGGGGATATCAGGAAATGATAGAAATGGTATAAGTCCTAGAAATGATAATATACAGAAATATTTAGATGCCGCTAAGAGATTATTAAGGCATTAAAAAATGAAAAGGCAAAGAGTGAATTACTTTTTGCCTTTATTTTCGAAATCAGATATTAATTGATTAAGAGTATTAACATCTTCTTTGGTTATTATCCCTTCTTGTTCAAATGGAACTATTGTGTCTATCACATAGTCATATTCTGCATCATTTTTTATTTTCTTTTTAGAAACAATTTTTAATAGTTTGTTTTCTCTTTGAAAAGGCAAGTTGTTTTTTTTGAGTTCTTTCCAAAAGAAATCCACTGCATCACCTGAACTTTCCTGGAAAAAAATGAAAACATCTTGTGTTTTGTACTTTAGGCTAGCTAATTTTCTGAATTGGGGTTCAGGGTTTAAGGTTTTATTTTTATAATCTAAATAAGTGTCAACAAATTGATTTACGTGTTCTTGCTGGAAATTTTTAGGAGGATATTTTTGAAAAGCTTCAATAGCAATATCAATAGCCTGAGCGAGTTTGTTGGCTTCTTCTTCGTAAGTTCGTTTCATAAGTTTATAGAAATGTTTTTGATCAATGTAGTGTTAGGTCGAATACGTGGCCCTCGATTTAGAATCCCTAAGCATTGCATCAATGGCAAAAAGAATACATTTTTTATCTTCCACCGGGAGGTTGTTAATCTCATTCATTCGCTTGAGCATCTCTGGGTCTCTGAGTAAGTTAGTGTCTTCTGTTTCTCCGAGCAAGTAGCCAACGGTTGTGTCCAGAATATTGGCTAGTTTTTTAATAACATCAATTGTAGGCTTCATTTCATCTCTTTCGTACCTTCCAATTACTGTATGTACTGTACTGAGTAGTTGGGCGACATCTTGTTGGGTGAGATTTTTAGCCTTTCGGCGTTCTGCCAATTTTTTACCGAATGAAACCATTTTTGTGCTTTATAGGGTTAATTAGTGATTAAAAAACTAATTATAAGCTCAATTTACTATACTTAAAGGGTATAAAAAAATCGAAAAATTTTTGTTTATAGATTTTATAGAATACCTTTGTATCCAATACGGTTAATTAAACTTTTTTTCCATGCCACAAAAAACACCACAAACGCACAGCAATTTAATAGAGGGCTTGCGCTCCTTACAGTTAGAATACCTGTTGCAAAGCGACTCCTTACTACTGTTACACTATATTGAGAACCGTTTACGCCTTGGGGGTGTGCGAATGGTCAAGCATGAAGAAATGTTGACCCCTTTGTATAACCTGCATAATCAACTGAGCGCACAACAGGAGCAGGTAAATCGAATGGTCGCCTTAATCGAGCAGCACCATGAAAATAGCTGAACTGAAAAGTCGTCTGAATATCCTTGATGTGGCCGAGCACCTGGGTATCGTCATTGAAAGAGGCAAAAAAGCGAAATGTCCTTTCCATGATGATAAAAAGCCGTCAATGCAGTTCAGTGAAGAAAAGCAGATCTGTACCTGCTTTAGCAGCAACTGCCCTGAACAAGGGAGCATGGATGTGATCGACCTGGTCAGCAAATACAAAAAGATTAGTACGGGAGAGGCGATCAAGTACTTACAAAACAACTTTTTAATCCTTACAGAAGGAAAAACAAACAACTACCAAAACAAAACACCACGACCACGCATTACAGAAGCAGTTCCCGTAATCACGATCAGCGAAGAGGTACGGGTAAACACCTTAAACGAACTGTTTACTTACTTCGAAAAAGCGATCATCCAAAGCAAACCAGCACTTGCTTACCTGGAAGGACGTTATATAGATCCTAAAAAAGTGCGTGCAGGCTTTAATAGTGGCTCGTTCAGGACAGGGAAGAGCGAAGATGAATTAGCCCAGTATACGGCAATGGGTCTGCTTAAACACCGCGGAGGCGATCAATACCTGTACTTTGGAAAGGGCTGTGTGGTTTTCCCTTTGAAAAATAAAAAAGATGGGGTTGCAGGACTGTATTTTAGAGAAACAGACCGTACTAAAACCAATCAGCACTATTATTTAACCAATAGACAAGGGCTTTACCCTGGTTATCCTTCCACCAAAGCCAGCCGAGTTATCTTAACCGAAAGTATTATAGATGCAGCTACCCTGCAAACACATCTGCCAGGCTTACACCCACGCGAATCTTATGAAATACTGGCTTGTTACGGCACAGAAGGAGTACGTGAGCAGGTTGCAGCACTTAAAGCACTGCCACTACTGGAAGAGGTCATTATCTTTTTTGATGGAGATGAAGCAGGAAATAAAGGCAGGCAATTACTAAAAGAGCAATTACAACCTTTAAAGGTCAGTTATGTGGATACGCCAGCAGGTGAAGATGTCAATAGCTTGCTAGACAGTCATCCCGGATCAAGTCCGGGACAGGTAACCGCAGAAGTGCTTTTACACTTAATCGAAAGCAGAAAACCAGCCGAGGCCATCAAACAAACACCTCCCACAACAACAAATAACAGCACGCCAATACTCAATACCGACAATCCTTTAAACCTGATATATATAGGTGATACAGCAAGTTATGCGGTAAAAGGGGGCGTAGGCAAACAAGCCGATGCGATGAAGGTATCTTTGGTTATCCAGGCCAGTGACAGACAAGGTGATTATAGCCTTAAACTACGTTGTAAGCTGGACTTGTATGAATACAAGCAAAGTGAGCGAATGAGTAAACAGGTAGCCGAAAAGCTGCATCTATCGGCTAAAAGCATCGAAGAAGAACTGAATGTACTTTGTGATCTGCTGGATGAATACCGCCATAAGCTGCATGAAAAAGAACAAGTAAAGCAAAGTGAAAAACAAACACCGACAATCAGTGCCAGTGAGCAGGAGAAATGCCTGGCTTTCCTTAAAAAGTCAGAGCTGGTTCAGCAAATCAATGAGTTGATCGGAAAAAGTGGTGTGGTCGGAGAGCTGAATAGCCGCATTTTTTTGTTTTGCATCGCAGCCTCCTATAAAATGCCTGATACGCTTCACGCATTGATACAAGGCAGTAGTGGTAGCGGAAAAACGCATCTGCTTGCTACCATTATGGGTTTTATGCCAAATGAAGATACGGTAAGTCTGACCAGAGTTACAGAGAGCAGCTTGTATAACTATGGCAGCTACGAATTACAACACAAGCTCATTGGTCTGGAAGACTATGACGGACTGGAAGAAAAAGCCGAGCTGGCTTTTAGGGAGTTGCAAAGCAAAGGCGAAATATCAAGTAGCACCAGCGGAAAGAATGAGCAGACAGGAGAAATCACAGGCTTTGTAAAAACGGTGTACGGCCCCATCGCCTCACTAAGTGCCACAACCAGAGGGGAGATCTATGAAGACAATATGAGCAGATGCTTTTTGGTAGCCGTCGATGAAAGCAAAGCGCAGACCATGCGCATAATCCGCTACCAGAACGATAAGGCAGCAGGACAAATAGACCGCAATAAAGAGGTTGCTATCCGAAAGTTTTTACAAAGCTGTATGCGCTTGTTAAAGCCTTACCAGGTGATCAATCCTTACGCCAATAAAATCGACCTGCCTTCCGAAGCCCATAAGATCAGAAGATTAAACGACCTGTTCCAAAGCTTTGTAAGACAGATTACGCTATTAAATCAATACCAACGGCAAAAGACCCCTACAGGTGAGTTAATTACTGAAAAAGAAGATGTGAAAACGGCTATCGAAATCATGTTCGACAGTATCATCTTAAAGGTAGACGAGCTGGACGGCAGTTTAAGGAGCTTTTATGAAGACTTAAAAGGCTATGTACTACAAAAGGGTGAGGACTATGAGTTCGAGCAGCGTGAAATACGCCTGGCCTTTCGAATGAGTAAAACCCAAATGCACCGCCATATATATGCGTTGAGTGAACTAGAATACATCTATAAAACCCATATAGGCATGCGCAACACCTTTCGTTATAAGATCGCTTACTGGGACAATATCAAAGCCTTACGCCACCGCATCAAGCAGGACCTGCACCAGCAGTTAGCACAGCTATGACTGTGAAAAAAGAAATGTGACCGTTCCAAACCTTTGGAACACTAGATGGAACGGTCAACGAACAATATATCAGTAAGTTAGCTAGTAGTGTTCCGCGTTCCAAAGAAATACCAAGACCCCCCATAAAAAAATGAAAACACCACAGGACTTTAAAGCCTACCTACAAGGGTTAGGCTACAAAAAATCGACCGTACACATGCTTCCAGGCTGTTTAGCTGAATTTTTAGCCTTTAGTAAAAAACAAACAGACCAGGTGGGCAGTGCTGAAATAAGGGCTTATTACAACTATTTACAAGTGCGTCCAAAACAAAGAGGGGATGGGGCGTTAAGTGCTAATTATATCCGTCACCACATCTATGCTTTACGGGTGTACTTTAACTGGTTGCAGCAAACGGGGGAGCGAGAAGATCATCCAATGAGTGGGCTGCACTTCCCTCACTATAAAACAGACAAACGAGTGATATTAAGTACCCAAGAAATCAAACAGCTTTTTGCTAGTTGTAGCAGCATCGAAGAAAAAGCGTGGCTGGCAGTATATTATGGCTGTGGCCTGAGACGTAGTGAAGGAGAACAGTTAAATGTGGGAGATGTACAAACGGGTAGCGGACTATTATATGTACGCAGTGGGAAGGGGCAGAAACGTCGGGTTGTACCCATGGGAGGACAGGTCAACAAGCTATTAAAAGACTACCTGCATGCATGTGGTTATGGCCACCGAAAACAAGCTCCTTTGTTTAGAGGAAAGTACGGACAGCGAAAATCAGGCAATACCATAAACCGTAAAATAGTAGAGCTGGCCTATAAAGCAGGAATCGACAAAAAGGTAAGTCTGCATGTACTTAGACACAGTATAGCCAGTCACCTGCTGGAAAAAGGGCTGTCAGTAGAATATATCCGCAGCTTTTTAGGTCACAAGCACTTGGAGACCACACAGGTGTATACCCATGTAAGCAAACAAACCCTGTTTAAGCTAACAGAAAACGATGAACTACAAGGACTATCTTTACAGGCATAAATCACCTGCTACTGCGAAAAGCTATGTGCGAGAAATCGCTTTTTACTTTGCACAGGTACAAATGCCCCAGAGGGCTACCTACAGCCAAATCATGCATTACCTGACAGGCAATCGCAAAGCAGGAAAAAATACAAGCAGGGCTTTGTATGCGATCAAAAGCTATTATGATTACCTGCTTGAAACCAATCAAAGAGACGATCATCCAGCCCGTAGTATTTACCTGAAAGACAAAACTAGTCGAGATATACAATTACAGGATCTGTTTAGCAGAAAAGAGCTCGAAAGTCTGCTAGATCGCAAAGAGCGTTATGCCGCTTTAAAGACACGCAATCAGGTCATCATCGGCCTGTTGATCTACCAGGCATTAAGTAACCAGGAAATCATCGGTCTTCAAACTACAGATATAGACCTTGAAAAAGGCATCATCCATGTGCGCGGTACACGCAGAACCAATGGACGCAGCTTAAAACTGCAAGCCCAGCAAATCATGATCTTACATCAATACCTGCATGTAGACCGACCAAAAATGAGTGCTACAGCAAGCGATCAGTTGATCCTAAACAAATTGGGAAAGGCCGAAAAAGGCGAGCAGATCAATTACCTGACCAGCACCTATAAAGATCGCTTTAAAGACCGCAGGCTGAATCCTGTAACGATCCGCCAAAGTGTGATCGCTAACCTATTAAAAGAAGGTAAAGACCTGAGGGTAGTACAGGTGTTTGCAGGTCACAAAACCCCAAGCACCACCGAGAAATACCGGCAAAGTAACATAGAAGCCTTAAAAACGGCTGTAGTTCAATACCATCCTTTGGGTTAGGAAAATGAAAAGAGTAACTTTATATCGTAAGAATCAATGAATATCCGATTGAAACAGGTAAGGGAAATCGGAGATCGTACAGCTATAACTTTTTATGAAATATTTAGCACACAGAAAACCAGACGGTAGTGATCGGCCAATATCAATCTATGATGTAATACGAGGCCGAAAAAGTGATAATCCAGAAGAATGGGCAGAGGGCAAAGAGTACTACTCATTGTGGTATCATACTCCTATGAAAGCGGTAGTGAAAGGTAAGTCTCCTCATTTTGCTTTTAAGTCGGGACATGCTACTGGTCATGATAAAGGAGGAGAAAGTATAGAGCACTCGTTGTCCAAGCAGATCATTAGCGAATTAAAAGTGTTAAAAGTGGCTGTTTATGGGAAAAGTTATGTGATCCCTATAAAGCAAGGTAATGTAGAACACCCTGAGCGGTTTAGGGATAGAGGATATCGTATAGATGTTGTGTTAGAAGCAGAACCATGTATTTATACCAGAGAGTTCGGTAGTGAATTAATCGGTATAGAAGTTAAGAAAACCAGTAGGGTTAAATCAGTTAAAAAACATGCTGTAAGGAATCTGGAAGTACAAATGAGTGTTCTTGAAATCACTTTGAATCCAGTTATAAAACTGGATGAAAATGCAGATGTTGAATTGCTTTATAAGCGTTTAACTGGTTATTGGGGAAACGAACGAAAAGCTTTTTGCTTACATAAACCAAATTATCAGGAATGGCTCAAAGAGCAGAAAGAGAAAGAAGCTGTATTGCATGAACAAAAACAGCCACCAACCATCGTAGATCCCAAACCTGAAAAACCAGTCCCTGTAAAGGTTACAGTTAAAGAAACTGTTCCCAACTCAGTTCTAGAATCTATTAAAGAAGATGAAATGGAAACCAATGAGGAACAAAAAGACTGGCTGGCCCACCTGATAATAGCTGTAGTTGTGACAGGTTTTATAGTCACTATTATTTATTATTATACCAGGTAACTTTTACCAGTAATATTAAGTAACGTTGAGGCTTGTTTAGCGTACAAAGTAATCGTTAACTAAATATGTATGGAATGAATATTGGGTGGGGTGATGTAGCTAAGCTAATTACAGTTTTGTCTGGGGCAAGTGTCATTATTACTTCGGTAGGAGCTTTTCTTGTCTGGATATTTAAAAAATGGATCTTAAATCTGTTTAAGAAGGATTTTGCGCAATATGAGAAGCGGATAAATAAGGAACTGAAAGAAAACGAACTTAATAGAATACAAGAAAATAAAAACATCGAATTAAGGCTAGGAGAAGAAATAAGAAAAAGTGAGTTGCAGTTGTCAAAACAAATTGGTTTTGAGCAGAATCATAATCAAATACTTATTGATACCTTCAATGGTGTTTGGGTGGATTTATTAATCCTTTATGAGTTTATGGCTCATGATTACTTTAAGAAAATAAATAGTTTAAATAGTAATAACCCAGATGATTACCTTAATCCAGTAAGGGAAAAGGTGTTTAATGTAAAAAGAAGGACATTGTTTTTGCCAGATACGATAAATGCAGAGGTTACCGAGTTACTGGATAAAAAACTGTTAAAAGGCATGGATGCTCTCTTTAAAGTGTTTGATGAAATAACAAAAGCAAGAATGTCACAAAACAATAAAACACTTCAACCGGGAGGAGAGTTAGATGTCCGTTTGCAAAAACTGACTAACTCCCTTATCAATTTACTTGTATTAGTTAAGACTTAATCTGACATTTTAATTAAATTGTATAATATTAAAACAGATTAAGTGATGACAAGTGAAGACAAAATCATCAAGACCAAATTAGGATTATTAGAGCTTAGTAAACAACTAGGAAGTGTTTCACAGGCGTGTAAAGTGATGGGCTATAGTCGAGATTCATTTTACAGATTCAAACAACTCTACGAGCAAGGTGGAGAACTAGCACTTCAAGAAATTAGTCGTAAGAAACCAGTTTTAAAGAACAGAGTTAGTGAGGAGGTGGAAAAGGCAGTAGTTGCAATAGCTATAGAGTTCCCTGCTTTTGGTCAACAACGTTCAAGTAATGAACTAAAAAAGCGAGGTATATTCATATCACCTGGAGGGGTAAGATCAGTATGGCTACGTCATGATTTAGAGACGCTAAAAAAGCGATTAAAGGCATTAGAAGCTAAAGCTGCTCAAGAGGATCTTATTTTAACAGAAGCTCAGTTACAAGCTTTAGAAAAAGCAAAGGAAGAAAAGCAAGCTCATGGAGAAATAGAGACTCATCACCCATGTTATCTGGGTTCTCAAGACACTTATTATGTGGGAACAGTAAAAGGAATTGGGAGAATATACGCTCAAACATTTATAGATACCTACTGTAAAGTGGCCTTTGTAAAACTTTATGATCGTAAGAATGCAATCGTTGCAGCTGATTTACTTAACGATAGGGTTTTACCGTTTTATGAACAACATGAGCTAAAGCTATTAAGGGTATTGACAGATCGAGGTACTGAGTATTGCGGAAAAAGAGAACATCATGAATACCAACTTTACTTAACCATAGAGGATATTGCACATACAAAAACCAAAGCAAAAAGCCCTCAAACAAATGGTATTTGTGAACGTTTTCATAGAACTATGCAAGAAGAGTTTTTTTGGGTAGCTTTTCGCAAGAAAATTTATGAATCGATAGATCAGTTACAGACAGATTTGGATCAATGGATAGATTACTATAATAACCAACGAACTCATAGCGGAAAGTTCTGTTTTGGTAAAACTCCAATACAAACTTTTAAGGATAGTATTCGAATAGCAAGAGAGAAGTTGATCAATCAAGAGCAATTAATTTTTTCTGACCAATCCTCCCTCAATAAAAAAAGGGAGGTTGATCAGGAAAAATCGTTAAATTTAACCAATAATATGGGGCATCAACAAGATGTCCGATAACTCTCATATGTCAGATCAAGTAGTGGCTATTACAATTTACTTTAACAAGTAGTTAAAGGGGATTATCTTCTATTTGAACCATATCTATGGTTATGCTGTAGTTTTTCATCTGATTCTTTATTCTTTTGATGACCGAATTTCTTTGTTTGTCTTCATCGACATGAAGTTTTATTCTGTTATAGGGCACTCCTTTTGTTACCATATTCCATATGATTACTGCCAGTTTTCTAGCCGTTGCACTAATGGCTGCGGCTCTGCCTTTTCTGAATGATATTTTGGCAAAAAAATCTTTGAGCGGTGTAGACTTCTTTTGATTTCCTATCACATTAGCAGCATTGCGTAGAGCTATTTTTACTCGATTACTTCCTTTAGGAATACGACTGGAAAGTAATTTGCCTCCACTGACTTTGTTGTTAGGAGCCAGCCTAAGCCAGCTTGTAAACTGCTTGGCTGTTTCAAACTTACTGATCCCCTCTATCCCCAATTCACTCATCAATGTTAACAGGGTTGCCGTACTAACACCTTCTATTTGAGAGAGGTCTACTCCTTCAAACATTTGATACGATAAGTTTTGAATATGTAGGTTTTTGGGATCGTTTTTATTGTGTTTACGCTTACCCTTTGGGGGAAGGTGTTGTTTTTTATTTTCATCATCAACTATGATGTAATCAAGTTGCTCTCCAATTTCAAGATCACATTGTTTAATCTTGTCTTGATAAAAATCGTAGGTATCCAACTCTTGCTTAAGGGTAAACAGATAATCTTTTCTTCCATTTCCTTTCAATGCTTTGGCTATTTCTTCTTCACTTTTCTTGCATCTTTTATCTCTGAATGAAGCTAGTTTTTTCCCATCTGTTTCTCCTTGACAAATAGCTCGGATAATTTTCATGCCTGTAGCACCACAAATGTCTCGAACCACTACATCAAGACGCAAATTGAGTAGACGCAGGTACTTTTGCATTTTATTACTACTACGGGCAGCGGACTTAATTAACGTATCTCGATGGCGACAATAGGTACGAAGAACTTCCGTTTTTTCTTCAGGTAAAAAGCTATGATTGAGAAGCCCCAGCATATGTAATTTCTGTATCCATTGACAGTCTTGTATGTCTGTTTTTCTACCTTTTATATGCTTGGTGAATTTACCATTACATAAACAGGTTTCAAATCCTGAGGCATCTAAGAGACTGTATAGATTCTGCCAATAACTACCTGTGCTTTCTAATGCCACCGTTCGTATCTGATGAGACTTAAGAAAGAAAACCAAATCCTCTAAGTCTTGATGATAAACTCCAAATTCTTTCACCTGATCAGCCCCTTGACCTACCGCTACCCAATGAGAACGACTCCCCACATCAATGCCTGCCGCATGAGGATGAACTACTTGCATCTCTACTGTATTACTCATAACTATTTACTTTTAATGAAGATATCCTTTAAGAAGATGTGCTTTTGGCTAAAATTAAACTGAACGGGGTTCATTTGATGATAATGACCACCACTGTACTTATCGCAAACATCTCAACCTGAAAACCTTTGGTGCTCTAAGCAACATTTGAAAATCGGCCTTACTTAAAGGTCTTCGCTAATTTAACATTATCTAAGTTAGCTAGAGTACTCAGTAACGACATTACATGACGAAAACCTTTCAAGAACTAGCTCATTCATTAGAAGAGGGAATACAAGGTATCCGAAAATCTATTAAGAATCACTATTTTGATAGAACCAACCTAACTGATTAACAACTAATCCTTACCCAAAAACTTAACAGGCTCGTAGCCATGTGGAAGCTGTCCAGTCTGTTTAAGCAGGTCAAAAGCCAGTTTAGGGTTGTCACGGGCTTGCATGGTGGTGATAAAATCAAGGCATGCATCAATAATCAGTTCAAAATAACCAGCCGCTCTCCCCAAGCTATGTTTACATAATACAAGTTATATAAGCAGCTCATTAAAAAGGCCAGGCTGATAGTTGCTATTATATAACAGGATATTATGTAAAATAGCCGCACAAGGCCGACGCTGATCAAAGGGCAGTACACCTTGCCCTTCAACCTTGTGGGGCAGTTTTTATAACCTGCCATTGCCCCCGCTCACGGTTCTAAAAACTGCTCGGCGTGCAAAGCACAAGTATTTTAGTTGGGGGCTCTTCCTGCCCCCCTAACCCCCTAGGAGACCCAGTTTAAGCTCAAAATCCGCGCGAAACCAGCAACACAAACCCAAGCTTTTAATCTTAAACCGGGTTTTACTTCCTATACTCTGACAATATTGCGTAGAGTGTGAAATAAACACTAACTGACATTATATGCTAAATACTGACAATTAGTGTTTTAAATTGTTTTGGTTTACATTTTGATACTTGTTTAATAAGCCTTAAAGTAAGGTGGGGTATTTAATAATTTAAATGAGTATTAATGATTAGTTACAAGAATTTGAGTGGGAGGTCTGGAGTGTCTTTTTACGAGATTGGTTCAGAGCGTATAACAGTTCAGTTTAATACTGGGGCTGTTTATAGCTATAGCTATGCAATTGCTGGGGAAGAAAATGTTGAGCAAATGAAAGCATTAGCTCAGTATGGAGAAGGACTTAATAGTTATATTAAGAAAAATGTTAATGATAAATATGACAGATAGGTAAAGACTCACAAAGAAATCAGCCCTGAAATGGGAGTGTATAAAAAGCGACCTAAGGAGCGTTTATTTATACATAATGTGCTTATAATTAACCCTGATAGCCAGTGAAAATAAAAAATAGAAGGAGTTTTATAAGATCACATTATGTTAAAACGGAAATGGAGGGGCTGCTTTCTTGTTACTTGACCCACTGCCAAATCAAAACAGCTTTTTATTCTTTCAACGGAAAAATTTACCTGTGTAAGAGAAAAATATTATCTTGGAGCTGTAGGCAAACGAGCCTGCGTTGAAGTTTATTGAAAAGTTGCGTCTGGGAGGCTTTAAAGGGTGAAAAAGTAGGACGGGAAGTTATCGTTATGGGTTCCAGGGGCAGGAAAAGGACGATGAATTAAAGGGTGAGGGTAATTCTATCAACTTCAAGTATAGAATGCATGACCCGAGATTAGGGAGGTTTTTTGCTATAGACCCTCTTTCTAAGGAATTTCCATGGAATAGTCCATATGCGTTTAGTGAGAATAGAGTCATTGATGCGTTTGAATTAGAAGGCTTGGAAATTGTAACAGTAAATAAAGTAGATGACCCTTACATATGGTCTGGAGGTCAAAAAATTAAGGATAAAAGCGCAATTCATATCATTGCTCATGGAAGCCCTGCTGGGTTTAGAGGTAACAATGGAGAGTGGGTTGACACTAAATCTGAGTTCGAGGCCGTAATTAAGACGAGCGATCAATATGAAAAAATGGTTGAGGCTAATGAATTAGTTGTTGTTCTCCATTCATGTAGGACTGGGAGACCTGCAGATAAGAATAGAAATGGCCAACAACCTGTAGCCCAGAAAATGTCTAAAGCTGTCGGAGCTGTGGTTATTGCTCCTGATGAGCGTGATTATTTCGGGTATTTTGGAGAAAGCGGTCCGCATAAAACGACTGGGACAGACCAGTATTCTGATTATAAGCCTGGAGTAAAGCGTGATGAACAACATTCAACATCTTCCGGCAATTGGATGGTATATACTAAAGGAGTTCTAACAGCAGTTTATAGAGGAGGATGGGATCCAGTTGCTGAACCAAGTTGGTCTGATAAATTATTTTATCAAAGAGATCTTAAGTATACAGTAACAGCCAATAGTTTGAATGTGCGTACAGGACCTGGGGCTCAACATTCCACAAATGGAGATCCCATCTCAAAAGGCACAAAAGTTACACCTACTGGAAATGTCGATAATGGTTGGCTAGAAGTAGAAATACCAGGAGGTAGAGTTGGTTGGATAAGTGCTAAATATACCAAAGCTGAAATTGTTAAGCCTAAACCACCGAAATCTGACGATTTCGATGAGAATACGGTTGGATGTTTTTTAGAAGGAGAGAAGGTTTTGATGTCCAATGGTGAGTATATGGATATACAAAATGTTGTTGCAGGGGATTCAGTTAAAACATTTAACCTTGAAAGTAGAAGGATAGAAAATAAAGTGGTTCTTAAGGTTGATAGCCCTATCCGTACAAAATTTATTGAAATAACTTTTGAAAATGATACAGTAATTAAAAGTACTTGGGATCATCCATATTTTGTGAAAAACAAAGGGTGGGCATCTTATGATATAGAACTTACGAAGTTGAATTATAATTTTGATGTTGAATTTTTGAGAGTTGGTGACGTTTGCATGATATTTGATAATAAAAAGGAGTTGAAGGAGGTCGTGATTAAGTCTATTTCTGAATTTGAAGGAAAAAGAACTACCTATAATCTGTCTAGAGTTCAATCTAATAACAACTTTTTTGTTGATGGGGTTTTAGTGCATAACAAGTTTATTAAAAGTTCTGGTAGTGATGGAACTATTATTATTGATGATGTTAATAAAAAATGATTTTTATGTCTAATTGGTTGTGGTGTTATATGTTTTTATCATCAACTTTTATAAGTTGTAATCAAGATAAAATTAATGAATCTGGAAATAGTAAAATGAAAGAATTACTTTCTTGTAAATCCACATTTGTAATGGAAGACGGTGAATCTTCTACAGGTTATTATACTGATAGAGAGTCTTTTATATCTCCGTATATAAGTAAGGAAATAGTGTCTGATACTTTAAAGGTTTCTACCGTATTTGAAGTGAATGCATGTGGTAGTTATAAAGGTGATATTAGATTCTCTAATGATACTTTATATCTCTTAATTAAAAGAGAATCTGGGAACTCATGTACTTCAGTAGAGTTTTATAAATTTTCTTACACTATCAAGAAACAAGGCATCGAAAATTATAATATTGTGTACTGAGTGGGTAGTGTATCAAAAATCATCCCCACTAGTGCTGGCGCAAGATTGCATCTTGTGCCTACATAACATAAGAAAGGCCGGTTGAGGTCTTTTTTGGTTTTAAAGAAAGTTGTATAGATAGATTTTTTAGACATGTTGAATATCATAGGGTTAGTGTTGGATATAATTGGTGTGGTTTTACTATTTTTTTACGAGCCACCGAAAGAAGAATATGGGTTGCAATCAGAAGCAGCACCAAGTCAAGATATTATAGATAAGCTTTTTCGCGAAAAGCGGATATTATCTAAAGCTGGTTTGGGGTTGTTGGTTTTGGGGTTTGGGTTTCAATTAGTAAGTAATTTTTGCAATTAAGTATGGTGAATTGTAGACATTGTGATAAAGAGATATCACCAAAGGCGAAAGTGTGTACTGAGTGTGGTAATTACCAGTCTAGATTGCCATCAATTTTGTTGCTGTTGGGCAAGCTTGCCGGAGGGATAACGTTACTAGGAGCACTTTTGACATATATTGTTAAAACAACAACCGTTTTGATTGAAAAATATCCTAAAGAAGCGGTTTTAGAAGTGAAGAAATTACATGATGGTACAGGTTACTTGTTTTATAACAAGGGTAATATCGACTTGTACGTAGATGAAATATACTGGGAAGCAGCAGTCTTTTTTAAGAAAAAGATAGAAGAAGACAAGGAACTCGAATTTAAAGACGAAAAGAGCTGGACTTACCCAGTGCGCAAGAAGATAGTCCCTGGCGAATATTTGCCTTATTTGCCTCCTGTAAATCGTGATAAGGCTTTTTTGATCAGTGAATTATCGGAGCCGGTTTATGATAACTGGGTTTTTAAGAAGAATGATACTGATAAAATTTATTTTAGGGTGCAAGACGAAGCAAGTTATACAAATTGGGAAGGTTCCAAAGATTTGTTTTATGACTCGAAAGGATTTGCTGAAATAAGATATTATAATACTCATACAGGAGTAAAAGAATCGATACGAAAGAAGGTTAAGTGCTCTGTTTGGGGGACCTTTTTCAGTAATAAATGGAGTGTCGATTCACTTTTTTCTAAAAACTAGATCTACTTAGCAAAAGCTTGCTTAGCTTTTACGTTTTGTAGGAGTCCGTCTAGAGTATATAGTATGCAATTTTTGTCGTGTTCGGGTAAGTTGCTAAGTTCTTTAAGTCGTTGTAACATGGCCGGGTCTTTAAAGAGTTCGGCATCTTCGGTTTCTCCTAATAAATATCCAACTGTAGTACCGAGGGTATTGGCCATTCTTTTAACGATATCAATAGTAGGTTTAGCCTCATCACGCTCGTAGCGTCCAATGATAGAATGGTGTAAGCCCACTTCTTGGGCAAGCTTGGACTGCGAAAACCCTTTGTCTTCCCTACATGCTCTCAATTTTTTACCGAAAGAAGTCATTTTTTATACACTTTATGCTATTAAAATAGCTGTAAATCGCTGTTTTTATAAATATACTACGCTTTTAGTGTATAAAAAAATCATAAAATCTTGTTTAATGCTCCACTAAAGTGTAGCTTTGTAGCATATATGCACAAATAAACTTTTTTTACCATGTCCGAACAGAAAACCAAAACCCTCAAGATCCACGCGCTTTATCAAGGCGATAATAAAGTACCACATATTCATTTAGCCGGCCAATGGCTGGCAAAACTCGGTTTTACCATCAACGACCATGTGAGTATCACAATTAGAGAAGGGTTACTTATCATTGAACCACTGGAAGCGGCTGCACAACAAGTACAAGAAAAGGTCCAGGAACTGCAAAGCATCAAAACGCAACTCAAAAAGCTGGCCTGATGGAGATTAAGGAAATCAAAGAACGGCTCAGTATCATAGAAGTACTGAACTACTACCGCCTAAAACCCACCGCCAAAGGTTCGTTAACCTGCCCTTTCCACGAAGCAAAACCGGGTAGCCGCAAAAAGACCATGCAAATCTACCTGGATACGAATCGTTACCAGTGCTTCCACAAAGACTGCAAAGCGGGTAATGGCGATGTAATCGACTTTATCCAGCATAAAGAAGGGTGTACGAAGCATGAGGCAATCGAAAAAGCAAAAGCATTACTAGGAGCAAATGTAACTCCTATGCCTGCTACCGGATCTTCGTCCGGTACAGGCACGGGCAAAGACCCGGGGCCTAAAGGCATTCAAGATGCCTCCCGGATCGTCGTGCCTCCGTCCGGGACAGGCTTTTCCGATATTAAAGAAGCCCTTTCCGATGGTTTTACCAGTTCGGATGGTCGGGGTAGGCAGGTTAAGGAGGGGATCCACCTGCCTGCTACTGGCCTATTTACCAAAGTCAGTGATGAACAACTGAGCTACCAAGACGAACAACTGGCAATTACGGCTTTAGGTGGTGTCCGATTAGAGGGCTTGGACCGATTGCGGGTAACACTTAAAATTAAACTCAGAGAACAAAAGGAAGGAAATAGCATCCGGCATAGCTTAGATCTGTACAACGACGACCAGGTTGAAAAACTCACGCGTAAAACCGCAGAGCGATTAGAAATCGGTACAAGTGTGATAAGAAAAGCCTTGCAAAACCTCACCGATCATCTGGAAAACTACCGCCTGGAGGTACTTAATCAAAACAGTAGCACCAATCCGGAAACACCCGCATTAACAGCACAAGAAAAGCAACAAGCCATTTCCTTTTTAAAAGAACAAAACTTGATGAAGCGCACCAATGAGTTGCTAGGTGAAAGCGGCATCATTGGAGAAACCATCAACAGGCAAATACTTTGGTTAGTCTACAGCAGCAGAAAACGGCCTAAGCCACTACATGTAATCTGTTTGGGAGCGAGCGGTACCGGTAAAACCTATCTGCAAGAAAAAGTAGCCAGGTTCGTTCCAGAGCAAGAGAAGTTCACTTTTACAGCCAGCACCGAAAACGCTTTTTACTACCTGGAACCTTACGATCTATGTCATAAAGTAGTACTCATAGAAGACATGGATGGGGTGCAATATCTGCTTTACCCTTTGAGAGAACTACAAACTAAACAGTGGATTAGTAAAATCGTGCCGATGAAAGACAGTCCGACCAGCACGAGCAACAAAACAAGGAAACTGGAAGTGTTTGGCCCAATTTGTTTGAGTGGCACGACCACCAAAGAAAAGATCTATGAAGACAATGCGAACCGCTGTTTACTATTGCATCTGGACAACAGCTACGAGCAGCAAGAGGCAATCATGGATTATCAAAGAAAGCTGAGTGCCAATAAAATCAATACCGAAAACGAACTGCAGGCAGCACAAACCTTATTGCACATCCAACAAGTCTTAGAGTCAGTAAAAGTAATCAATCCTTATGCTGAGTACTTAAAAATCCCACATAAATGCTTTAAACCACTACGCACCAATGAACACTACTTACAATTTATCGAAACGGTAACCTGGTACCATCAGTACCAACGAGAAGAGCGAGCCGATGAAAACGGAGAGCTGTACATCGAAACGACCTTAGAAGATATCGAAACCGCGAATCGCTTAATGAAAGAGGTGCTACTCACTAAAAGTGATGAACTACCCAAAAGCATAAGAAGCTTCTTTGAGGAACTTAAAAGCTGGCTGAAACAAGAAAAGAAAAGCAGTTTTTACAGCAAAGAGGTACGGAATTACTTTCGACTGTATCCAATGAAAGCAAATCGTTACCTGGGCACTTTAGAGCAATACGATTACATCCGAAGAGTAGGAGGGAACAAAAAGATAGGTTATGAGTATGAAATCTGCGATTGGGACGATTACAGCCACTTGCAAAAAGGCCTGGATGTGCTGGATGAATTACTGGAAACGCTTCGAAATGAGGTGAATACGTTTAGTGTAACATAGTATAATCCCGAGGTCATCGCTGCACTCAGACTCGGGACACCTGTCCCGAATTTACTTCGGGAGGCGCCAGTATAACATGGTGTAACATGAGTGTAACAAGTTGCTGAAAAACGTAAGTATCAGAAAAACAGCAAGAAAGGCCTAAGTATAACAGTATAACAAGAATAACAAGGGGGCAAGCAGCTGCTAAAGCAGTATTGAGTGTGAGTGTTGAGCAAGAGGAAGAGAGAAAAAAGGTCTAATGAAACAACTACGACTAGAAACAGCACACTATCGCTACTTAGAAGCTGGTTTTAAAGAATGGCTGGACATACAAGGTTATGCGGAAAGCACAGTAAACAGCTTACCTATTCACATCCATGAATTACTGCACTGGCAGGAAAAGCAAGGCTACACAGAGATAGGAGTATTAAATAACCAACAAATCAATAACTACTACCAGTACCTAAAAAAGCGCAAACACCAACGAAAGGGAGGAGCTTTGAGTAATAGTTACCTGAACAAACACCAGCAGGCCATCATCAAGTTTAGTGAGTACCTGCAGAAAAGTAAAACCCAGGCACTCGAAGAGCTGGAGCTAAAACGGGAAATCCCCTCAACAAGCAAAATCAACTACCTCACCCAAGCCGAAATCAAAATCTTGTTTGAAACAGCAAAAACCCAACATCAAAGCGAACGAAGATCGTTAATAAACAGCCGGGATCAGGCGATATTAACTATTTTTTACAGCTGTGGTTTAAGAAGGAGTGAGGGACAAAGACTGGATATCACCGACCTAAACTTTGATCGACAAGTGCTCAAGGTAAGGAAAGGCAAAGGTAACAAAGGGCGGCTGGTACCTTTTAACAAAACCAGTAGCCAGTATTTACAAGATTACCTCTATGATACCCGACTTCAATTAGTACAAAACAACAAAGAACAAGCCTTTTTTATTGGCCTAGACGGAAATAGAATGCAGGGACAGAGCCTGGCCAGAAGGGTAGAGCTATTGGGTAAACACAGTCAAATTGATAAAAAAGTACACTTACACCTGCTCAGACATAGTGTGGCCACACATTTATTACAAAACGGCATGAGTTTAGAAAATATCGCCCGATTCTTAGGTCATAGTAGCTTGGAGAGTACGCAACAATATACGCACATAGCCGGAAATGAATTATAAAAGCTACTTACGACAAAAAGGCTACACCACAAAGACGATCAAGGGTAACCTGTACAGCATAGCCCAACTAGAAAAATGGTTGAAAAACGAAGGAATAGCCATAGAAACATGTACTTACAACGATTTAATGAGCTATGTGCAAAGTCTAAAAGGGAAAGTCAAGCAAAAGACCATTGAACTGTATCTAACGAAAATCAATCACTACTTTGACTACCTGAAAGTAGTAGGGAAACGCACGAACAATCCTGTAAATCAAATCAATGTCCAGGGTATTCAACGACAAGAATTACATGAAATTTTAAGCAAACAGGAATTAGATGCCCTCTTTCATGACTACGAAGTCTATGAAAACGACCACCCCAACAACAATTATCATTGGTTTAAGAATCAGCAAGTAAGTCAAAAAAGAAACAAGGTCATTATAGGACTAATCGTACATCAAGGCTTAAATACGGCAGCACTCACTAATTTACAAACCACAGACCTCCAATTACGAGAAGGAAAAATCCACATCCCAGGTAGTAGAAAAAGCAATGCCAGAACACTAAAACTACAAGCCGACCAAATCCTGGACCTGATGGAATATCAGCATGTCACCAGAGAAGAATTACTCAGGCAATCAAGCAAAGAGAGTGAGCAATTACTAATTAGCTCAGGTCAAAGCCAAAAGCTGTACAATACACTACAATGCCTGCTCAAACAACTAAAACGAATCAACCCCAAAGTAACAAGTATCCGACAACTCAGAGCAAGTGTGATTACTTACTGGTTAAAAAACTACAACCTACGAGAAGTACAATACATGACCGGCCACAGGTATGTAAGCAGCACAGAAGCCTACTTAATCAATGATTTAGATGATTTACAAGAGGAAGTGAGTAAGTATCATCCGATGGGTAATGAATAAATGGTTAACTTTAAAAGAGTAAAAAATGAAAGGAATAAAGGATTATGAAAAACTCCAACTAATGGTTGGAGAAATGATTACGGTCAGTTAAATGAAAAACTTGCACCAATGGTGCAATAAATGAGGTGGGTACAATGGATTTTGAAGGATTAATAACAGCAATAAGTAAGACACATGATTATCTAAAAGATAAAGCGGTGTCTGCAGTGAATCAATCGTTAACAATCCGCAATTGGTTGTTTGGTTTTTATATTGTTGAATACGAACAAAATGGCGCAGATAGAGCGAAATATGGTGATCAATTATTAAAGAATATATCCAAAGAATTAAAAGCAAAGAATATTAAGAGTACATCCGAGCGAAGCTTGAATAATTATGTTCGGTTTTATACGGTTTATCCTCATGTATTCAATTGTTTGCCAGATTATAAGTTGCCTATGTCAATTTCGCAGACACTGTCTGCGAAATCTGGTAAGGAAGATGTATTAGGGGTAAAAGAGGAATTATTAGTTAGTCGTTTATCCTATTCACATATCGTTGAGTTAATGAAAGAAGAAGAACCTATAAAACGGGCTTTTTATGAAGTTTATACGATAAAGGGAAATTGGTCGGTACGTGAATTAGAAAGGCAACGTGGAAGCTTGTTGTATGAACGAACAGGTTTATCAAAAGATAAGGAGAAGCTATTAAGTCTTACTCAGGAAGAAGCTGCCGAGTTATTGCCAGAAGACATTATACGCGATCCATATATTTTTGAATTTATAGGGCTAAAACAGCAGGAGGTATTAAAAGAAGAACAGTTAGAAGAAGCCTTGTTAGATCATTTACAATCATTTTTACTAGAACTGGGAACAGGTTTTTGTTTTGAAGCCCGTCAGAAACGAATTACGGTAGATGATGAGCATCATTACATTGATCTGGTGTTTTATCATCGACAGTTAAAGTGTCATGTAATCATAGATTTAAAAACCAGAAAGTACAATCATGGGGATGCCGGTCAGATGAATTTTTACCTGAGTCATTATCGAGAAAATGAAATGTTGGAAGGGGATAATCCACCGATAGGCATACTTTTGTGTACAGAAAAAGGGTCAACTACCGCTAAATACTCGTCAGCAGGTATGGAGAATTTTTTTGTGTCACGTTATAAAACCGTACTGCCAACAGAAGAAGAGTTGTTAGCAGAAATAGAAAAGGAAAAACGTTTATTGGGGAAATAGTCAACCTATCGGAAAGGGCATAGGAGAGAAACAGGAAATGGAGGTCAGTGACCGCCAAATTGAATCCGTCTCCGTGTCTCTCTGAATATATACCCTCCCCAAAGCCAAGCTATTTAACATAAAACGCGTTCCATTATACAACCCCGTCCGGATTAGATGGAAAGAAATCGGGAGGGCCGGGTTTATATAATTCATTTTATGTATAAATAGCCGCACACCGGCCGCACAAAGTCCGACGCACATCAGCCCTATGCAAAAGGGAGCTTACACAGCCCCTTCCACCCTGTGGGGCTTCCTTTTTTGCTCCCAAGGCCGCAGGCAAAAAATAAAGCAAGGCATGCAAAGCATAAAGTATTTAAGTTGGGGACTCTTCCTGCCCCCTAAACCCCCAGGAGCCCCGTTTTAAGCTCAAAAGCGCACGATCCCACCGCGCGTCCGGACTTTTAAACTTAAACCGGGTTAACTCCACACAATGTCAATGAATAACTAGCGTTGTATGAGATGAACTATTATATTGTAAATGATTAGGCAAACGAGTCTGACAAAAAAGTATTGACTGTGTAGAAGGGTTTAGCAGAAAAAAGTTGAAAGTGAAGTAGTGCTAGGAGTAAAATAAGCAGTGAAAAAGGGACGAAGAGTACTACCCTTTTGGGATGGTCATGCCGAATATAGCCAATGAGGATGATGAAGATTATCGTTATGGGTTTAATGGCATGGAGAAAGACGGAGAGTTTACCAATAGCTCATCACATTACGACTTTGGGGCAAGGATTTATGATGGGAGGATTGGGAGGTGGTTGGCTGTTGATGAAAAAGATGGTAAATATCCTACACTTACCCCATATGCTTTTTCAAATAATAATTCTCTTTTGTTTAAGGATTTTGATGGTGAAGACTTTGGAATAACAATAACCCCTGCAGGTGTGGATGCGGCAGGGAATCCAACACCACCAACAATGGTGATTAGTGCTGTAATTTATGTAGGTAACAGTTTCTCAGATACGGACGCAAATGGGAGGGTTGGTTCTAATTCGAGTGGAACAAATGATAATTCATTGTTTAATGATGTTCAAGCTAGTGCCAATCAATTACAGAACAATTTAAATGCTGCAAACCTTACTTATACTGATAATTCGGGTACTGTGTATAATATATCTTTTCAGATTACAACAGTGCAGGATCCGAAACCTCAGGAACGAGCAGCAAATGATCCCCAAGGAAATTTTGTTAGAAGTCAGCAAGCTAATGGAGCTGCTCCAACAGTGCGGACTGAATCAGTAATTCCTCCGCGTAATCAACCCCGAGTTGGTCAAAGAACTTTTTATTATTCAAATGGAGGTCGAAATGGTCTATCTCTTACAAATTTCTTTGGATCCCAAAATATGGGAGCAGCTAATTCGAATTTAGATGCTTTTATTGGTGAGTTTTTCACAGCTTCACCTTCTGGTACAGGTGGCGCTCCATCTGGTCGAGCGGACATAGTAGGAGTAGCACAACCAGGAAATGAAATAATTAATCCTTATAACGGTGGAGGAGGGGTAAATAATCTGTGGCTAAGTAATGTACTTCAGACCGCAGGTTTTAATATAACAAATGTAGCAGGTGCAGTTCCTCCCGCCCTACCGCCGCCGCCAGGTAATGCGGGTAGACCTTTAGAAATGACGGCAGGCGATGCTAGGACACCAAATTCAAATGTAACTAATAATGATCCAGCAAATAATACGCAAACAGGAACAATACCTTAGAATAATACTTACAATATTGGTGAGTATAATTACCTTATTTAGTCTAGTATTGGGGCAGGGAGTATCTGAAAAAATTGGAGATGATAAAGATTGCTTAATGTTCATTTCAGGTAGTTTAGATACTTCAAATTGGAAATTAGCTCCTCGTCATCTTATTTTGGATACGTTGTTTTACGATGAGAATGATATTGATGTTTGTCAGACTTTTGATATTAATTTTGATGGGAAAAATGACTGGTTGATTAATCTATTTAATGATTATTCGCAAACTTTTATAACCAAGTTGTTTCTTTCTAATAATACCAATAGTTATGAAGTCTTGGATTTAAAACATTCGATGTCCACTAACTATGATTGGGTCGATTTTTATAAACCTGTCAAATACGGTCAGAAGATATATTTGAAATCTTATTTGGCAACACAATATCCTTCTGAGGGTAGCAATGTTTATAATATCGATACTCTCATGCTGAAAGATGGTATGTTGATACCAAAGACTAAGAATGAACTTGAACTACAATTATTGTCATTTGATTTTGAAATATATGATCCCTTAGGAAAAGTGTATTTGTCAGTATACTGTGACGATTTGGTCTCTCAGAATGTTCGAATTAAAAAGTATAGTAATAACGAAAAGAATTATGAATTAAAGTTAACGTCTGATCAAGAGAGTTTTATATTGAGTTTGTTAAAGAGACAGAGGTCGTTAAAATTTAGTGAGCTGTATGAATATAGGAGGCAAACTGTTATTGCTACGACTAAAGCTGTATTTAGAATTAAATTCAAGGAGGAGGTATATGAAATGAATTATTCTAATTTTGACCCTTATATCCAGCGTATTTTTCATGAGTTTTTCTTACAGATGTGATCTGCTCCGCTGGCGCGAGCAAATAGCCACTAGTGCTGGCGCAAGATTGCATCTTGTGTCGTACATGCTACAAGAGAAGAAATAAAGAAAAGTCCAGTTGAGGTCTTTTTTGGTTTTAAAGAAAGTTGTATAGATAGATTTTTTAGACATGTTGAATATCATAGGGTTAGTGTTGGATATAATTGGTGTGGTTTTACTATTTTTTTACGAGCCACCGAAAGAAGAATATGGGTTACAATCAGAAGCAGCACCAAGTCAAGATATTATAGATAAGCTTTTTCGCGAAAAGCGGATATTATCTAAAGCTGGTTTGGGGTTGTTGGTTTTGGGGTTTGGGTTTCAATTAGTAAGTAATTTTTGCAATTAAGTATGGTGAATTGTAGACATTGTGATAAAGAGATATCACCAAAGGCGAAAGTGTGTACTGAGTGTGGTAATTACCAGTCTAGATTGCCATCAATTTTGTTGCTGTTGGGCAAGCTTGCCGGAGGGATAACGTTACTAGGAGCACTTTTGACATATATTGTTAAAACAACAACCGTTTTGATTGAAAAATATCCTAAAGAAGCGGTTTTAGAAGTGAAGAAATTACATGATGGTACAGGTTACTTGTTTTATAACAAGGGTAATATCGACTTGTACGTAGATGAAATATACTGGGAAGCAGCAGTCTTTTTTAAGAAAAAGATAGAAGAAGACAAGGAACTCGAATTTAAAGACGAAAAGAGCTGGACTTACCCAGTGCGCAAGAAGATAGTCCCTGGCGAATATTTGCCTTATTTGCCTCCTGTAAATCGTGATAAGGCTTTTTTGATCAGTGAATTATCGGAGCCGGTTTATGATAACTGGGTTTTTAAGAAGAATGATACTGATAAAATTTATTTTAGGGTGCAAGACGAAGCAAGTTATACAAATTGGGAAGGTTCCAAAGATTTGTTTTATGACTCGAAAGGATTTGCTGAAATAAGATATTATAATACTCATACAGGAGTAAAAGAATCGATACGAAAGAAGGTTAAGTGCTCTGTTTGGGGGACCTTTTTCAGTAATAAATGGAGTGTCGATTCACTTTTTTCTAAAAACTAGATCTACTTAGCAAAAGCTTGCTTAGCTTTTACGTTTTGTAGGAGTCCGTCTAGAGTATATAGTATGCAATTTTTGTCGTGTTCGGGTAAGTTGCTAAGTTCTTTAAGTCGTTGTAACATGGCCGGGTCTTTAAAGAGTTCGGCATCTTCGGTTTCTCCTAATAAATATCCAACTGTAGTACCGAGGGTATTGGCCATTCTTTTAACGATATCAATAGTAGGTTTAGCCTCATCACGCTCGTAGCGTCCAATGATAGAATGGTGTAAGCCCACTTCTTGGGCAAGCTTGGACTGCGAAAACCCTTTGTCTTCCCTACATGCTCTCAATTTTTTACCGAAAGAAGTCATTTTTTATACACTTTATGCTATTAAAATAGCTGTAAATCGCTGTTTTTATAAATATACTACGCTTTTAGTGTATAAAAAAATCATAAAATCTTGTTTAATGCTCCACTAAAGTGTAGCTTTGTAGCATATATGCACAAATAAACTTTTTTTACCATGTCCGAACAGAAAACCAAAACCCTCAAGATCCACGCGCTTTATCAAGGCGATAATAAAGTACCACATATTCATTTAGCCGGCCAATGGCTGGCAAAACTCGGTTTTACCATCAACGACCATGTGAGTATCACAATTAGAGAAGGGTTACTTATCATTGAACCACTGGAAGCGGCTGCACAACAAGTACAAGAAAAGGTCCAGGAACTGCAAAGCATCAAAACGCAACTCAAAAAGCTGGCCTGATGGAGATTAAGGAAATCAAAGAACGGCTCAGTATCATAGAAGTACTGAACTACTACCGCCTAAAACCCACCGCCAAAGGTTCGTTAACCTGCCCTTTCCACGAAGCAAAACCGGGTAGCCGCAAAAAGACCATGCAAATCTACCTGGATACGAATCGTTACCAGTGCTTCCACAAAGACTGCAAAGCGGGTAATGGCGATGTAATCGACTTTATCCAGCATAAAGAAGGGTGTACGAAGCATGAGGCAATCGAAAAAGCAAAAGCATTACTAGGAGCAAATGTAACTCCTATGCCTGCTACCGGATCTTCGTCCGGTACAGGCACGGGCAAAGACCCGGGGCCTAAAGGCATTCAAGATGCCTCCCGGATCGTCGTGCCTCCGTCCGGGACAGGCTTTTCCGATATTAAAGAAGCCCTTTCCGATGGTTTTACCAGTTCGGATGGTCGGGGTAGGCAGGTTAAGGAGGGGATCCACCTGCCTGCTACTGGCCTATTTACCAAAGTCAGTGATGAACAACTGAGCTACCAAGACGAACAACTGGCAATTACGGCTTTAGGTGGTGTCCGATTAGAGGGCTTGGACCGATTGCGGGTAACACTTAAAATTAAACTCAGAGAACAAAAGGAAGGAAATAGCATCCGGCATAGCTTAGATCTGTACAACGACGACCAGGTTGAAAAACTCACGCGTAAAACCGCAGAGCGATTAGAAATCGGTACAAGTGTGATAAGAAAAGCCTTGCAAAACCTCACCGATCATCTGGAAAACTACCGCCTGGAGGTACTTAATCAAAACAGTAGCACCAATCCGGAAACACCCGCATTAACAGCACAAGAAAAGCAACAAGCCATTTCCTTTTTAAAAGAACAAAACTTGATGAAGCGCACCAATGAGTTGCTAGGTGAAAGCGGCATCATTGGAGAAACCATCAACAGGCAAATACTTTGGTTAGTCTACAGCAGCAGAAAACGGCCTAAGCCACTACATGTAATCTGTTTGGGAGCGAGCGGTACCGGTAAAACCTATCTGCAAGAAAAAGTAGCCAGGTTCGTTCCAGAGCAAGAGAAGTTCACTTTTACAGCCAGCACCGAAAACGCTTTTTACTACCTGGAACCTTACGATCTATGTCATAAAGTAGTACTCATAGAAGACATGGATGGGGTGCAATATCTGCTTTACCCTTTGAGAGAACTACAAACTAAACAGTGGATTAGTAAAATCGTGCCGATGAAAGACAGTCCGACCAGCACGAGCAACAAAACAAGGAAACTGGAAGTGTTTGGCCCAATTTGTTTGAGTGGCACGACCACCAAAGAAAAGATCTATGAAGACAATGCGAACCGCTGTTTACTATTGCATCTGGACAACAGCTACGAGCAGCAAGAGGCAATCATGGATTATCAAAGAAAGCTGAGTGCCAATAAAATCAATACCGAAAACGAACTGCAGGCAGCACAAACCTTATTGCACATCCAACAAGTCTTAGAGTCAGTAAAAGTAATCAATCCTTATGCTGAGTACTTAAAAATCCCACATAAATGCTTTAAACCACTACGCACCAATGAACACTACTTACAATTTATCGAAACGGTAACCTGGTACCATCAGTACCAACGAGAAGAGCGAGCCGATGAAAACGGAGAGCTGTACATCGAAACGACCTTAGAAGATATCGAAACCGCGAATCGCTTAATGAAAGAGGTGCTACTCACTAAAAGTGATGAACTACCCAAAAGCATAAGAAGCTTCTTTGAGGAACTTAAAAGCTGGCTGAAACAAGAAAAGAAAAGCAGTTTTTACAGCAAAGAGGTACGGAATTACTTTCGACTGTATCCAATGAAAGCAAATCGTTACCTGGGCACTTTAGAGCAATACGATTACATCCGAAGAGTAGGAGGGAACAAAAAGATAGGTTATGAGTATGAAATCTGCGATTGGGACGATTACAGCCACTTGCAAAAAGGCCTGGATGTGCTGGATGAATTACTGGAAACGCTTCGAAATGAGGTGAATACGTTTAGTGTAACATAGTATAATCCCGAGGTCATCGCTGCACTCAGACTCGGGACACCTGTCCCGAATTTACTTCGGGAGGCGCCAGTATAACATGGTGTAACATGAGTGTAACAAGTTGCTGAAAAACGTAAGTATCAGAAAAACAGCAAGAAAGGCCTAAGTATAACAGTATAACAAGAATAACAAGGGGGCAAGCGGCTACTAAAGCAGTATTGAGTGTGAGTGTTGAGCAAGAGGAAGAGAGAAAAAAGGTCTAATGAAACAACTACGACTAGAAACAGCACACTATCGCTACTTAGAAGCTGGTTTTAAAGAATGGCTGGACATACAAGGTTATGCGGAAAGCACAGTAAACAGCTTACCTATTCACATCCATGAATTACTGCACTGGCAGGAAAAGCAAGGCTACACAGAGATAGGAGTATTAAATAACCAACAAATCAATATACTACTACCAGTACCTAAAAAAGCGCAAACACCAACGAAAGGGAGGAGCTTTGAGTAATAGTTACCTGAACAAACACCAGCAGGCCATCATCAAGTTTAGTGAGTACCTGCAGAAAAGTAAAACCCAGGCACTCGAAGAGCTGGAGCTAAAACGGGAAATCCCCTCAACAAGCAAAATCAACTACCTCACCCAAGCCGAAATCAAAATCTTGTTTGAAACAGCAAAAACCCAACATCAAAGCGAACGAAGATCGTTAATAAACAGCCGGGATCAGGCGATATTAACTATTTTTTACAGCTGTGGTTTAAGAAGGAGTGAGGGACAAAGACTGGATATCACCGACCTAAACTTTGATCGACAAGTGCTCAAGGTAAGGAAAGGCAAAGGTAACAAAGGGCGGCTGGTACCTTTTAACAAAACCAGTAGCCAGTATTTACAAGATTACCTCTATGATACCCGACTTCAATTAGTACAAAACAACAAAGAACAAGCCTTTTTTATTGGCCTAGACGGAAATAGAATGCAGGGACAGAGCCTGGCCAGAAGGGTAGAGCTATTGGGTAAACACAGTCAAATTGATAAAAAAGTACACTTACACCTGCTCAGACATAGTGTGGCCACACATTTATTACAAAACGGCATGAGTTTAGAAAATATCGCCCGATTCTTAGGTCATAGTAGCTTGGAGAGTACGCAACAATATACGCACATAGCCGGAAATGAATTATAAAAGCTACTTACGACAAAAAGGCTACACCACAAAGACGATCAAGGGTAACCTGTACAGCATAGCCCAACTAGAAAAATGGTTGAAAAACGAAGGAATAGCCATAGAAACATGTACTTACAACGATTTAATGAGCTATGTGCAAAGTCTAAAAGGGAAAGTCAAGCAAAAGACCATTGAACTGTATCTAACGAAAATCAATCACTACTTTGACTACCTGAAAGTAGTAGGGAAACGCACGAACAATCCTGTAAATCAAATCAATGTCCAGGGTATTCAACGACAAGAATTACATGAAATTTTAAGCAAACAGGAATTAGATGCCCTCTTTCATGACTACGAAGTCTATGAAAACGACCACCCCAACAACAATTATCATTGGTTTAAGAATCAGCAAGTAAGTCAAAAAAGAAACAAGGTCATTATAGGACTAATCGTACATCAAGGCTTAAATACGGCAGCACTCACTAATTTACAAACCACAGACCTCCAATTACGAGAAGGAAAAATCCACATCCCAGGTAGTAGAAAAAGCAATGCCAGAACACTAAAACTACAAGCCGACCAAATCCTGGACCTGATGGAATATCAGCATGTCACCAGAGAAGAATTACTCAGGCAATCAAGCAAAGAGAGTGAGCAATTACTAATTAGCTCAGGTCAAAGCCAAAAGCTGTACAATACACTACAATGCCTGCTCAAACAACTAAAACGAATCAACCCCAAAGTAACAAGTATCCGACAACTCAGAGCAAGTGTGATTACTTACTGGTTAAAAAACTACAACCTACGAGAAGTACAATACATGACCGGCCACAGGTATGTAAGCAGCACAGAAGCCTACTTAATCAATGATTTAGATGATTTACAAGAGGAAGTGAGTAAGTATCATCCGATGGGTAATGAATAAATGGTTAACTTTAAAAGAGTAAAAAATGAAAGGAATAAAGGATTATGAAAAACTCCAACTAATGGTTGGAGAAATGATTACGGTCAGTTAAATGAAAAACTTGCACCAATGGTGCAATAAATGAGGTGGGTACAATGGATTTTGAAGGATTAATAACAGCAATAAGTAAGACACATGATTATCTAAAAGATAAAGCGGTGTCTGCAGTGAATCAATCGTTAACAATCCGCAATTGGTTGTTTGGTTTTTATATTGTTGAATACGAACAAAATGGCGCAGATAGAGCGAAATATGGTGATCAATTATTAAAGAATATATCCAAAGAATTAAAAGCAAAGAATATTAAGAGTACATCCGAGCGAAGCTTGAATAATTATGTTCGGTTTTATACGGTTTATCCTCATGTATTCAATTGTTTGCCAGATTATAAGTTGCCTATGTCAATTTCGCAGACACTGTCTGCGAAATCTGGTAAGGAAGATGTATTAGGGGTAAAAGAGGAATTATTAGTTAGTCGTTTATCCTATTCACATATCGTTGAGTTAATGAAAGAAGAAGAACCTATAAAACGGGCTTTTTATGAAGTTTATACGATAAAGGGAAATTGGTCGGTACGTGAATTAGAAAGGCAACGTGGAAGCTTGTTGTATGAACGAACAGGTTTATCAAAAGATAAGGAGAAGCTATTAAGTCTTACTCAGGAAGAAGCTGCCGAGTTATTGCCAGAAGACATTATACGCGATCCATATATTTTTGAATTTATAGGGCTAAAACAGCAGGAGGTATTAAAAGAAGAACAGTTAGAAGAAGCCTTGTTAGATCATTTACAATCATTTTTACTAGAACTGGGAACAGGTTTTTGTTTTGAAGCCCGTCAGAAACGAATTACGGTAGATGATGAGCATCATTACATTGATCTGGTGTTTTATCATCGACAGTTAAAGTGTCATGTAATCATAGATTTAAAAACCAGAAAGTACAATCATGGGGATGCCGGTCAGATGAATTTTTACCTGAGTCATTATCGAGAAAATGAAATGTTGGAAGGGGATAATCCACCGATAGGCATACTTTTGTGTACAGAAAAAGGGTCAACTACCGCTAAATACTCGTCAGCAGGTATGGAGAATTTTTTTGTGTCACGTTATAAAACCGTACTGCCAACAGAAGAAGAGTTGTTAGCAGAAATAGAAAAGGAAAAACGTTTATTGGGGAAATAGTCAACCTATCGGAAAGGGCATAGGAGAGAAACAGGAAATGGAGGTCAGTGACCGCCAAATTGAATCCGTCTCCGTGTCTCTCTGAATATATACCCTCCCCAAAGCCAAGCTATTTAACATAAAACGCGTTCCATTATACAACCCCGTCCGGATTAGATGGAAAGAAATCGGGAGGGCCGGGTTTATATAATTCATTTTATGTATAAATAGCCGCACACCGGCCGCACAAAGTCCGACGCACATCAGCCCTATGCAAAAGGGAGCTTACACAGCCCCTTCCACCCTGTGGGGCTTCCTTTTTTGCTCCCAAGGCCGCAGGCAAAAAATAAAGCAAGGCATGCAAAGCATAAAGTATTTAAGTTGGGGACTCTTCCTGCCCCCTAAACCCCCAGGAGCCCCGTTTTAAGCTCAAAAGCGCACGATCCCACCGCGCGTCCGGACTTTTAAACTTAAACCGGGTTAACTCCACACAATGTCAATGAATAACTAGCGTTGTATGAGATGAACTATTATATTGTAAATGATTAGGCAAACGAGTCTGACAAAAAAGTATTGACTGTGTAGAAGGGTTTAGCAGAAAAAAGTTGAAAGTGAAGTAGTGCTAGGAGTAAAATAAGCAGTGAAAAAGGGACGAAGAGTACTACCCTTTTGGGATGGTGATGCCGAATAGAACCTTTAGCTCGGAAAGTTACCGATATGGGTTTAATGGAATGGAGAAGGATGGCGAGTTTACCGGATCTCAATCACATTACGATTTTGGAGCCAGGATATATGATGGAAGGATTGGGAGATGGTTGAGTTTGGATCCTTTAATGAGAGAATATTCAGCTCTTTCGGCTTATGTATTCGTTGCCAATTCTCCGGTCATATTAGCTGATTTAGATGGTCGTGATTTTGGTGTTACTGTAAATCATGATCCTAAAAACCCAACTATTATTATAAATTTCACAATTTATGCTGGTAACTTTAATGATGTCAGATCTGGTGGAAATAGAGATTATGCATATCGAAGAGCATTACTGATCGCAGAATATTATGAGACATTATCGAGTACGTATACGGTGACGGGGGATGATGGTAATGAAGTGGTTTATCAAGTAAAATTTGATGTGGAAGTTAAACATGAACCTTCTCAACGAGTACAAATGGCATTAAAGGATAAAGAAGGGAATTCTTTTGATGTTGTAGATCGTGAGCACCTGAAAAAAGATTTCATAAAGAACGAAGATGGAGAGTTTATACTTGACGATAAAAATAAGAAAATAGAAATTTTTCAAGATGGGATTACAAAAAATAACACTATATCCAAAGTAGCTTCAGGAAGAGATCCTTCAACTCCGTTTATGGAGATTGATGAGGAAGGTCGTCGATCTCGTTCTTGGCCTATTCATTCAAAAGATCCCGAGAATGTAAGTGAAACCGACGTACATGAAGCTGGCCACTGGTTGTTAGGGAGTAGTGAGTTTACATTCAAGTACCATAATACCGATAATACTTTTATGACTTCGAATGAAAATAATCCGAAGTTAAAATCCTCGTTAAACTCACCAGTTGATTTTATTAAAGATATATTAGGTCAGAGAGGTATCGGTACAAGCGGGGCCAAGTCTAAGAATTCACCTGGAGACCCAAATAGTATTAATCATAACGGAAATCAACCAATTCAATTCAATGAAGGTAGCTTTTCCGATACAAAATCAACATATAAGGAAAAATGATAAAGTTGTGAAAGAAAGATTTAAGTTTTTAGTAATATTCTACTTTGTTCTTATCAGAGGTATATGGGGGTACGGTTTTGCGACTGAGAATAAGATTGGTTTTTTGAAGACAGAACGACAAGTGTTTGACTTCATAAAAGAGAATTTTTATGCTGATAACGTTTATGGAATACAGAAGCTTCCTATTTACGGTAAAGTAGAAAGTGTGATGTCAAAATCAAAAGATTGGTATATATGTGATTATAATCAAGATAAGAATTTGGATCTGTTTGTTAGGTTTTTGGAGCCAACCGGAGTAACAGGTTTTCAGGGGTTCATAACATGGGACGGCAATGGTTATGTTAAAGAAAATTTAGTAAATAATTACTTCTCTGAATTTACTATTGTAATGTACGATTCTAGCAAAAACTTGTTAAAAATTTATAACGAATGTGAAGATAGTTTAAGTTTATCTTTATATAAGTATAGTGAATTTTTTGGTTTTTTTATTGATGATGTGCCCGATGTTGAAGAGCGAATCGAAATTGATAGTGTTTGCGTTATATTTTCAAAATCAAGCTTTAAAGATACGAGCTACTACCTTAAGGTGGATTCGAAAGAATTGCTAGTCGAAAGTAGAGGTAATAAAAAGATAAATAAAGTCAAAGGGCCTTTAAGGAATAAAACCAACGATTTCTTTAGAGATTTAGTGTTGCTAGGTTTCGTTAATATGGAAAGTCAATGTAATGTTGAATTGTCACACTTACATTCAGTTTGTATAGATGTTTTTTATAACAAAATGAAGAAAAGAATATTTGTGTCTGACATTGATAGTGTCTTTTTTTCTAAAAGGTATATTACTGAATATGTGATGTATAACTTTTTGGAAGGAATAAATTGGTATGACAGTGAAAATTTCCCGCATTTTTTTAAAGATGGAAAATATAGTTCAGTTGATTAATTATTAATGTCTTAAATGATTCCCAGTTCGCGCGAGTAAAAAACCACTAGTGCTGGCGCAAGATTGCATCTTGTGCTGTACATGATAGAACCACTGTTCCGGATATGCTACTGTTCGATCATTTGCAATGTCGAACTCATATCGCAGCATTTGCAATGCGTTAAATAATTAAAGAGGGCCTTTGGTGGGTCTTTTTTAGTTTTATCGGTACAGGAGGGAGGGGAATTAGGCAGCGTAAGTCTGTCGGGCTTTAGCATCGCGCAGGAAAGCGTCCATTAAAGCAAATAAATGGCTTCTGTCGGTGTCATTAAGTTCCTGAATCTGATTAAGTCTTTTTACTGTTTGCTTATCAAAAGCAGCCGTAGCCGTTTCATCTACCAAATAATCGAGCGTCACTTCAAACACATCAGCAATTTTTTTAGCAGTCTCTACCGAAGGTAAAGCTTCGTTACGTTCGTATTTGCCAATAGCTTCTCTGGAAGCATTAATCAACTTAGCTAGTTCTGTTTGTGAAATAGCTTTAGCTTTTCTTAAGTAGGCAATTCTGTCTCCAATTTTGCTCATAAAAAGACCTTAAAGTGTATGAAAATACAGTTAAATACAAAAATAAGGTATTTTGTTATGTAAAAAAATACGATAGTTGTTGTTTGGTTGCGGATGATTGTATAGGTTTGTGTCTAATGATACACAAAAAATTTTTTCAAAAAAACTTTCAAGCATGTCCGAACACAAAACCAAAACCCTCAAGATCCACGCGCTTTATCAAGGCGATAATAAAGTACCCCATATCCATTTAGCCGGCCAATGGCTGGCAAAACTCGGTTTTACCATCAACGACCATGTGAGTATCACAATTAGAGAAGGCTTACTTATCATTGAACCACTGGAAGCGGCTGCACAACAAGTACAAGAAAAGGTCCAGGAACTGCAAAGCATCAAAACGCAACTCAAAAAGCTGGCCTGATGGAGATTAAGGAAATCAAAGAACGGCTCAGTATCATAGAAGTACTGAACTACTACCGCCTAAAACCCACAGCCAAAGGTGCGTTAACCTGCCCTTTCCACGACCCCGATGTCCATCGGGGCAAGAGCAGAAAGAAAACGATGCAAATCTACCTGGACACGAATAGGTACCAGTGCTTCCACAAAGACTGCAAAGCCGGTAACGGCGATGTGATCGACTTTATCCAACACAAAGAAGGTTGTAGCAAACATGAGGCAATTGAAAAAGCGAAAATGATACTTGGTTACAGTATTCCTTTAACTCCTATTCCCGGATCTGCGTCCGGGACAAATACTCAAGATGCCTCCCGGATCGTCGTGCCTCCGTCCGGGACAGGCTATTCCGATATTAAAGATGCCCTTTCCGATGGTTTTACCAGTTCGGATGGCCGGGGTAGGCAGGTTAAGGAGGGGATCCACCTGCCTGCTACTGGCCTATTTACCATAATCAGTAGCGAACAACTCGAATACCAGGACGAACAACTAGCAATTACCGCTTTAGGTGGTGTTCGATTAGAAGGCCTGGACCGCTTACGGGTAACACTTAAAATCAAACTCAGAGAACAAAAGGAAGGAGGGAGCATAAGACACAGCTTAGACCTGTATAACGACGATCAGGTGGAGAAACTTACCCGTAAAACAGCAGAACGCTTAGAGGTCGGCACGAGTGTGATCAGGAAAGCCTTGCAAAACCTCACCGACCATTTAGAAAACTACCGCTTAGAAGCACTTAATCAAAACAGTACCACCAATCCGGAAACACCCGCACTAACAGCAGAAGAAAAGCAACAAGCCATCGCTTTTTTAAAAGAACAAGACTTGATGAATCGTACCAATGAACTGCTGGGCGAAAGCGGCATTATTGGAGAAACCACCAACAGGCAAATCCTGTGGTTAGTCTACAGCAGCAGAAAACGGCCTAAACCACTGCATGTAATCTGTTTGGGTGCGAGTGGCACAGGTAAAACCTACCTACAGGAAAAAGTAGCCCGATTTGTTCCCGAGCAAGAAAAGTTCACTTTTACAGCCAGCACAGAAAACGCGTTTTATTACCTGGAACCGTATGATCTATGCCACAAAGTGGTGCTCATAGAAGATATGGATGGGGTGCAATATTTACTCTACCCTTTAAGAGAACTACAAACCAAACAGTGGATTAGTAAGATTGTTCCAATGAAAGACAGTCCGACCAGCACCAGCAATAAAACAAGGAAACTGGAAGTGTTTGGCCCAATTTGTTTGAGTGGCACGACCACCAAAGAAAAGATCTACGAAGACAATGCGAACCGCTGTTTACTGTTGCACCTGGACAACAGCTACGAGCAGCAAGAGGCGATTATGGATTATCAAAGAAAACTGAGTGCCAATAAAATCAATACCGAAAACGAACTGGACGCCGCACAAACCTTACTGCATATCCAGCAAGTCTTAGAGGCCGTAAAAGTGGTCAACCCTTATGCTGAACACTTAAAAATCCCTCACAAGTGCTTTAAACCACTAAGAACCAATGAACATTACTTACAATTTATCGAGACAGTAACCTGGTACCACCAGTACCAAAGACAAGAAAAAGCAGACGAAAACGGAGAGCTATTTATAGAAACCACGCTTGAAGATATCGAAACCGCTAATCAGTTAATGAAAGAAGTCTTACTCACCAAAAGCGATGAATTACCCAAAAGCATAAGAAGCTTCTTTGAGGAACTTAAAAGCTGGCTAAAGCAAGCAAAGAAAACGAGCTTTTACAGCAAAGAGGTACGGAATTACTTTCGTCTGTATCCTATGAAAGCAAACCGTTACCTGGGTACCTTAGAGCAATACGATTATATCAAACGCAGCGGAGGGAATAAGAAGAAGGGATATGAATATGAAATCGCTGATTGGGAAGACTATAGTAAGTTAAAAAGCGGCTTGAATGTGTTGGATGAGTTGTTAGATAGCCTGAAATCGGAGCCTGCTGCCAGCTCGACTGGTAGTATAACATAAGTATAACACAAGTATAACATTTTGGAGTACTGAATCAATGATCATAAAATCAATCACTTACGCTAAGTATAACAGTATAACAAGAATAACAAGGGGGCAAGCGGCCCCTGTTTTTTATAAAACATTAAAAAATCACCGAGGAGCCTGTCCCGGTGAACACCGGGAATGAAACAACTACGTATCCAAAGCACACACTACCGCTACTTAGAAGCTGGTTTTAAAGAATGGCTGGACATACAAGGTTATGCGATGAGCACGGTAAACAGCTTACCCATTCACATTCATGAATTACTGCACTGGTATGAAAAACAAGGGCAGAAAGAACTAAAAGGGTTAAGCAGTGATCAAATCAACAATTACTACCAGCACCTAAAAAAACGCAAACATCAAAGAAAGGGAGGTGCTTTGAGCAATAGTTACCTGAACAAACACCAGCAGGCCATTTTAAAGTTTAGAGAGTACCTGCAGAAAAGTAAAAGCCAGGCACTCGAAGAGCTGGAGCTAAAACGGGAAATCCCCTCACCCAACAAAATCAACTACCTCACCCAAGCCGAAATCAAAATCTTGTTTGAAACAGCAAAAACCCAACATCAAAGCGAACTGCTGTCATTAATTAATACCCGAGACCAAGCGATACTAACGGTTTTTTATAGCTGTGGCTTAAGAAGGAGTGAGGGAGCACAATTGGATATTACCGACTTGAACTTTGATCGGCAAGTACTCAAAGTCAGAAAAGGCAAAGGCAACAAAGCACGGCTGGTACCCTTTAACAAAACAAGCAGTACCTATTTGCAAGATTACCTTTATGATACAAGACCGCAATTAGTACAAAACAACAAAGAACAAGCCTTTTTTATTAGTCTAAACGGAAACAGGATGCAAAGCAGAAGCATTGCCAGAAGGGTAGAGTTATTGGCCAAACAGAGCCAAATTGATAAAAAAGTACACTTACACCTGCTCAGACATAGTGTGGCGACCCACTTACTACAAAATGGTATGAGTCTGGAAAATATCGCTAAGTTCTTAGGGCATAGCAGCCTGGAGAGTACGCAGCAATATACCCACTTAGTCGGAAATGAATTATAAAAGCTACTTGCAACAAAAAGGCCACACCACAAAGACGATAGCTGGAAACCTGTACAGTGTAAATCAATTAGAAAAGTGGCTGAAAAACGAAGGAATAAGTGTTGAAACATGCACTTACAACGATTTAATGAGCTATGTGCAAAGCCTAAAAGGCAAGGTGAAACAGAAAACCATCGAGCTGTACTTAACCAAAATCACTCATTACTTTGAGTATCTAAAAGCAACAGGGAAACGCACAACAAACCCTGTAAACCAAATCAAAGTACAGGGAGTCGAACGTCAGGAATTACATGAAATCTTGAGCAAGGGAGAATTAGAACAACTGTACCAAAACTATGAAGTCTATGAAAACGATCACCCAAACAAGCACTACCACTGGTTCAAAAACCAACAGTTAAGCAGAAAACGTAACAAAATCATCATAGGGCTCATCGTTTATCAGGGCTTAGATACAGCTACCTTGACGAATTTACAAACCACAGACCTCCAATTGCGAGAAGGAAAGATACAGGTACCAGGCAGCAGAAAAAGTAATGCAAGAACCTTAAGACTACAAGCCGATCAAATCCTGGACCTGATGGAATACCAGCAAGTGACCAGAGAAGAGCTACTCAAAGCATCTAAAAAGCAGAGCGATTAATTAATGATTAGCACTGGCAAAGGTGAAAAGTTGTATAATGTGCTTCAGTGTCTGCTTAAACAACTAAAACGAATCAACCCCAAAGTAACAAGCATTAGGCAACTAAGAGCCAGCGTGATTACTTATTGGTTAAAAAACTACAACCTACGGGAAGTACAATACATGGCTGGTCATAGGTATGTAAGCAGTACAGAAGCTTACTTAATTAACGACTTAGATGATTTACAAGAGGAAGTGAGTAAGTATCATCCGATGGAGTGAAATAGGAACTAATCTTATGAAAAGCACGTTGTATATAGTATATTTGTACCATATTGGTACACAAAATATTGTAGTTATGATAGTGATCAGTAGTAGAGAATTTAGACAAAACCAGAAAGAGTACTTCGAAAGAGCGGATAATGGTGAACAAATCATTGTTCAGCGAGGAAAAGATAAAGCTTATGCTTTAACACCAATAAGTGATGATGATATGTATTTTAACGCAGAAATGGTCAAACGAATCAAACAGAGTATGTTAGAAGTTGAGCAAGGAGAAGTTCAACAAGTGTCTACTTCAAAAGAAATAAGTGACCTGTTGGGATTATGAGTTATACCTTAGCGTTTTCAAAAACAGCTTTAGAAGACATCGAAAAACATAAAAAGACCGGAGATAAAGCCGTACTTAAAAAGATAGAAAACTTACTTAACGAGCTGATGGAACATCCTAAAACCGGTACAGGTCAACCAGAAATGTTAAAACATGATTTACAAGGATGTTGGTCACGAAGAATCAATAAGAAACATCGACTCGTTTATGCTATCGAGGAAGAAATTGTTACGGTACATGTATTAAGTGCCGCCTCTCATTACGGAGATAAATAACCATCGGAAAGGGCACAGGAAATATAGGAGTGAGAGTGGAGAGTGAGTAAAGAGGAAAAATCCGTTTCCGAGCCTGAAATGATAAGTCCTTCCCAGCCCCCAAGCTATTTAACATAAAACGCGTTCCATTATACAACCCCGTCCGGATTAGATGGAAAGAAATCGGCAGGGCCGGGTTTATATAATTCATTTTATGTATAAATAGCCGCACACCGGCCGCACAAAGTCCGACGCACATCAGCCCTATGCAAAAGGGAGCTTACACAGCCCCTTCCACCCTGTGGGGCTTCCTTTTTTGCTCCCAAGGCCGCAGGCAAAAAATAAAGCAAGGCATGCAAAGCATAAAGTATTTAAGTTGGGGACTCTTCCTGCCCCCTAAACCCCCAGGAGCCCCGTTTTAAGCTCAAAAGCGCACGATCCCACCGCGCGTCCGGACTTTTAAACTTAAACCGGGTTAACTCCACACAATGTCAATGAATAACTAGCGTTGTATGAGATGAACTATTATATTGTAAATGATTAGGCAAACGAGTCTGACAAAAAAGTATTGACTGTGTAGAAGGGTTTAGCAGAAAAAAGTTGAAAGTGAAGTAGTGCTAGGAGTAAAATAAGCAGTGAAAAAGGGACGAAGAGTACTACCCTTTTGGCATGATTATGCCGAACAGGAACTTTAGCTCGGAAAACTACAGGTATGGGTTTAATGGCATGGAGAAGGATGAGGAGTTTACAGGTTCTCAATCACATTATGACTTTGGAGCGAGGATTTTAGATACAAGGTTAGGTCGATGGTTGTCAGTTGACGATGTAGAAAAACCTCACTTGACATCTTATCAATTTGGTGGTGACAACCCAGTTAATAACCTTGATCCTGGTGGGAATGATGAATTTCATTTTCATTATCATACTTACGAAATAATGGATGGTGAAGGAGCTATTCACGAAGTGTTAGTTGTTGATCTGACTGTAATAGAAGATAATAAAGAACATTCATTTTTTATTCATAATGATAATTATCCGGCAGGAGTTGCAACTACTCAGTTCCATCCTTTAATGAAAGGAACTAACTTACCTAATCAGAGTTCGTTTGATGCAAATAAAGCAGATGAACCTTTAGCTGGTGATGTATCATACTTTTTTGGCTTCGGTAGTGCTCCAATAGATGATTACATTGTACTCGGTAGATTATTAATAGCATCAGGATATGAAAATATACATGAGGAGTATACAGATGACGTAAGAAAAGTGTCTAAACCTTTAAAAGGGTCTGTTGTAACCGCAAAAAGTGCTGAGTTTGCAGAAGATGTTTTAACTGTGCAAGAAACGGTATATGAAATCGTTGATGGTTATTATTTGATTAAGGGGATAACTAAATATGGACTTAAGAAAATAGTATCACACGGAGCAAAGAAGAATGCAGATGAAATAATAGAAGCAAGTACTAAGCAGTTAAAGAATGAGACAAAACCATATGCAAAAAGTCGCCCGGATTATGCAAAAGGGCAAGTGGATGAGGTATGGGAAAATGCAAAACAAGCTGATGGTAAGGTGTATGATCCTAATACTGGTGAAGAAATAGTTTGGGACAAATCCAAGCCCAGAAAGGGGCAATGGGATATGGGACATAAACATGGTATGGAATATAGGAAGTATCATAAAGATTATATGGATGGAAAAATAACAAAAGATGAGTTTTTAAAAATTCATAGGGATGCTAGTCATTATCAACCTGAAATTCCTGCAAATAACCAAAGTCATAAATTTGAGGCAAAATAAGTTTATTTTTGAGTATGAGTGGAGAAGAATTATCACAAGTAATTAGATCTGGAGATTTAGAAAGTTATAAATCATCCATTGATCAGGTAGATTTAAACATTGTTAATGCAGAAGGTCAAAGTTTTTTACATGAGGCTGTAGTACATCATCGGCTTGAAATGGGCGAAGATTTAATAAGCAAAGGTATAAATCTGAATGTGCAAGACAGTAATGGTCAAACAGTATTGCATTATGCAGCGTTACATGGGGAATTGGCATTAGCAAGTATAATAATTAAGCAGGGAGGTGATGTCAATATTTGTGATAATTATGGTAATAATGCATTATGGACTGCGACTTTTAATGCTAGAGGGAATTATGAAATAGTTAAATTATACAAGGGCAGTTCTGGTGATGCACATAATGTAAACAAAAGTGGTAGGTCATCACTTGATTTTGCTACTCAAATAAAAGATGAGGAGTTAATGAATATATTAAAATAATTGGGACAGAATGAAAGGTATCCATTTAATTGTAATACTATGCGGTTTGGTATTACCTACTCTAATTGGGTGTGAAAGTAACAATTTACATCTTTCGTATGATGAAATTTGTAATAGATCAGCAATAGAAGTTATTGAAATACCTGATGCATATTATAATGACACGACTTATATAACTTTTCATGAAAACGGGTTCTACTCAAGACAAGGTGATACATACCTTCAAGATAAAGGGAAATTTAGAATAGAAAATGATACGCTTAAAGTGTACTATTCATGTTCTGATGATAATGGAGAATCTAGATGTGGTGTCCAAAAATACGTTCTCAAAGGTGATAGTAGATTACACTTAACATTTGTGAGAGATATAGATGGAACCGTTTATGATTTATCAAAAGTTGGATTTGGTAAGTTATTAGAGTTCATCGACTCAATTAGAATAGATTCCCCCGCTGGCGACAGTAAATAACCACTAGTGTGCTGGCGCTCCTGGTCAACCTTATAATGGTTTTCCTATAATACAAGGACAATCAGGAGCCACTGTAGATCCTAAAAAGCGAGAAGTAACACAACAAGATGTAGAAGATATATTTAAGAATGTTACTTTCGGTGCTGATAATAAAGCTGATATTGGCACAGCTTCAAAGAAAGTGTATAATGTTGATGGGAGTGGATATGAATAGTATAAATCTAATAATCGGTGCAATAATTTTAGCTTCTTATTTTAATCATGGAAATAAGACGACAATTTCTGATGATTTCTTGGTGAAAAAATGGAAAGAAGATTCCCCAGCTCGCGCGAGTAAATAACCACTAGCGCTGGCGCAAGATTGCATCTTGTGCCTACATAACATAAGAAAGGCGTGTATGTGGGTCTTTTTTAGTTTCTGAATGATTTTTCTTGAAACATTCTTATATGTATGACGTTTGTTATTTTTTACAGTTGACTTTTTATGGGAGAGAACTCAAAAAATATAGGAGATAAAGGGGAACAAATTGTTGGGTCATTTTTAGAATTAATAGGTTGGAAAGATGCATCTAAGGGAATAGAGATTCCTTGTGTATTATCAAAACATGAAAAACAAACGCATGGGATTGACTATCAGTTTTCATATAAATGTCCTTTATATGCTGAAACGTTGGAAAATATCCAAATATCAGTCAAGTACTCAGAAGATGTCTATCCGGTATCTGAAAATACTAATTATAAGGGGTTAAAAACTAAATTTAAAGACTACTTAGAGGATCTGGCACAGACCATTCAGTGCTTTAAAAGATCTGAAAAACGAGGTGAAATTATTAAACCCTTTGGAGGTGTTAAAAGATCTAAGGAAACAGGATTGCTTTTTTGGATTAACGGGAATAAGACAGATGTAAATACCAGTATAGTGGACTATCTCTTGAGTGTTAGGTTGGATAGTAAACTAGTCTTTGAAACTGTTCATTTAGTAGACAATAAGCGAATAAATGAGGTGCGTAAGGCGGTAAAATATGTACATGATAAATACTCGGATGAATCCAAGGTGTATTATGATTATTTTGGCACAGGAATGAATGTTCATACGACATCAAGAGAAACTCATGGCCTTGTAATGCCTGTACAATACTTGACGGCTCCTATTATACCATTTAGAGTTGTAGAAGAGAGCAATAAAAAAATATTACATTTAGTAGTGTTTGATTCATTTGATTTAGAATCGCTTGAACGAATATTTGGTTTGTGTAGAGCGTATGTTTTGGAGTATCAAGCTCAAACCATAATATCTTTCCCGGATTATCAACCCACACAAGAAACTGAAAACGCGATTAATAGTATTAAAAGGAAATTTTCAAATGAGGAGCAGTTGACTGATATTGTTGTTGATTCTTATGATCCAGACCATAGAAATTTATGATAGTAAAACCTGAATATTTTGACTCGTTATTACCCTTTGGAGAAGGGTTAAAAGCAATAGTGAATTCGTCGTCGATTTCCGAGAGTAATTTAAACACGGTATTAAAAGGACGAGGTGTGTTTTTGCAATCGGCTAATGGAAACGTAAATAGTATAGAGTATTTAGTGTCATCTCTATTAAGTCCAAGGGAGTTTGATTACCTGCGTGAGAAACAGAGTTATAAAGAGGATAAGCAAAAAAGGAGTACTAAAATAATCAAGATAGAAGGAGATGATTCGTTGGTAGATATGTTGCCGGATATTAATGAATTACCATCATTACCCCTTAAAGAGTTTTGCAATTATAAACCGTCAGGAGCATATAGTTTTATCTATAATGGGGGAAATAAGGCTACGGTAGAAATTCCTATTGAAATTTTGGATACATCAAAAAATTGGGCGAGTTCAAAATCGGTGTACAATGTGAAAATCGAGTTTGAGAAACAAGAAAATAAATTAATTATTAATACAACTTCGACAGCGCCAGAAACCAGAGAGGTAGCAGAGATGTTTACTAAACAGGTAGTGGTAAAACTGAAAGAAGGAGGTCATATATTACAACAAGAGGACTTCGAAAAAATTGTTTTTTCTTCGTTTGAGTCAAACCAAAAAAGAATAGTGTTTTTCTTAAGTCTAACAAGGACAGAAGGTCATCAAGGTGTAACGTTTTCAGATGTAAGTAAAATTGGAATAATACCTGCTACAGATCAAAGCCTTCCGGAAGCAATTGATTGGATGGCAACAACTAATAATCTACAATTAGATGGAGCAGAATTGCATAAGATATTTTTTATTGACAATAATGATTATGCCCCGTATATGAATTTTTACAAACTTTCTGCGAATTATAGTTTTAGTAATCATTTTTCTGAGGGGGTTGCTCAAGTAGTATTCGAATTTCCCAGATATTTAAGTACACATGACGATAGTACTGAGTTTGAAGTAAAGATATCATCAATATCATTAACGGATAATTATAAGGATGCGAATAAGAAAAATGTTGAGTCTTGGCTTTTGAATAAAATGGCTAAGTTGAAAATGTCGAAGTTCGAAAAAATGAAGAGATCGTCCGATCAAGAAGGTAGTTAATAGCCTTTTCGCACATCAATTTTAATGGTTTTAATAAAAACAACAGGGTAGTGGCATTGTGGATTGAGTTAAAGTTGTTTCATTAAGAAGCCAGTTTATCAACGAGTGAGTTGTTTTGTGCACCCGCTCTTTCGGTTGTTAGCTGTTCGATCATTTGTAATGTCGAACTCATATCGCAGCATTTGCAATGCGTTAAATAATTAAAGAGGGCCTTTGGTGGGTCTTTTTTAGTTTTATCGGTACAGGAGGGAGGGGAATTAGGCAGCGTAAGTCTGTCGGGCTTTAGCATCGCGCAGGAAAGCGTCCATTAAAGCAAATAAATGGCTTCTGTCGGTGTCATTAAGTTCCTGAATCTGATTAAGTCTTTTTACTGTTTGCTTATCAAAAGCAGCCGTAGCCGTTTCATCTACCAAATAATCGAGCGTCACTTCAAACACATCAGCAATTTTTTTAGCAGTCTCTACCGAAGGTAAAGCTTCGTTACGTTCGTATTTGCCAATAGCTTCTCTGGAAGCATTAATCAACTTAGCTAGTTCTGTTTGTGAAATAGCTTTAGCTTTTCTTAAGTAGGCAATTCTGTCTCCAATTTTGCTCATAAAAAGACCTTAAAGTGTATGAAAATACAGTTAAATACAAAAATAAGGTATTTTGTTATGTAAAAAAATACGATAGTTGTTGTTTGGTTGCGGATGATTGTATAGGTTTGTGTCTAATGATACACAAAAAATTTTTTCAAAAAAACTTTCAAGCATGTCCGAACAAACAACAAGAAAGATCAAACTACAAAGCAAATACAGAGAAATGGGTTGGCGAGCGGAAATTGTACCTGAGTTAAGAATTAATGGTCATTGGCTGGCGGCAGCAGGCTTCAAAGCCGGAGAGCATGTTACTATCGTGGTAAGCGAAGGCCAATTGTTAATCGAGCCTGTTATAAGTGGGGTGTAAGCATGGAAATAAAGGAAATCAAAGAGCGGCTAAGCATCATAGAAGTGCTGAACTACTACCGCCTAAAACCCACAGCCAAAGGTGCGTTAACCTGCCCTTTCCACGACCCCGATGTCCATCGGGGCAAGAGCAGAAAGAAAACGATGCAAATCTACCTGGACACGAATAGGTACCAGTGCTTCCACAAAGACTGCAAAGCCGGTAACGGCGATGTGATCGACTTTATCCAACACAAAGAAGGTTGTAGCAAACATGAGGCAATTGAAAAAGCGAAAATGATACTTGGTTACAGTATTCCTTTAACTCCTATTCCCGGATCTGCGTCCGGGACAAATACTCAAGATGCCTCCCGGATCGTCGTGCCTCCGTCCGGGACAGGCTATTCCGATATTAAAGATGCCCTTTCCGATGGTTTTACCAGTTCGGATGGCCGGGGTAGGCAGGTTAAGGAGGGGATCCACCTGCCTGCTACTGGCCTATTTACCATAATCAGTAGCGAACAACTCGAATACCAGGACGAACAACTAGCAATTACCGCTTTAGGTGGTGTTCGATTAGAAGGCCTGGACCGCTTACGGGTAACACTTAAAATCAAACTCAGAGAACAAAAGGAAGGAGGGAGCATAAGACACAGCTTAGACCTGTATAACGACGATCAGGTGGAGAAACTTACCCGTAAAACAGCAGAACGCTTAGAGGTCGGCACGAGTGTGATCAGGAAAGCCTTGCAAAACCTCACCGACCATTTAGAAAACTACCGCTTAGAAGCACTTAATCAAAACAGTACCACCAATCCGGAAACACCCGCACTAACAGCAGAAGAAAAGCAACAAGCCATCGCTTTTTTAAAAGAACAAGACTTGATGAATCGTACCAATGAACTGCTGGGCGAAAGCGGCATTATTGGAGAAACCACCAACAGGCAAATCCTGTGGTTAGTCTACAGCAGCAGAAAACGGCCTAAACCACTGCATGTAATCTGTTTGGGTGCGAGTGGCACAGGTAAAACCTACCTACAGGAAAAAGTAGCCCGATTTGTTCCCGAGCAAGAAAAGTTCACTTTTACAGCCAGCACAGAAAACGCGTTTTATTACCTGGAACCGTATGATCTATGCCACAAAGTGGTGCTCATAGAAGATATGGATGGGGTGCAATATTTACTCTACCCTTTAAGAGAACTACAAACCAAACAGTGGATTAGTAAGATTGTTCCAATGAAAGACAGTCCGACCAGCACCAGCAATAAAACAAGGAAACTGGAAGTGTTTGGCCCAATTTGTTTGAGTGGCACGACCACCAAAGAAAAGATCTACGAAGACAATGCGAACCGCTGTTTACTGTTGCACCTGGACAACAGCTACGAGCAGCAAGAGGCGATTATGGATTATCAAAGAAAACTGAGTGCCAATAAAATCAATACCGAAAACGAACTGGACGCCGCACAAACCTTACTGCATATCCAGCAAGTCTTAGAGGCCGTAAAAGTGGTCAACCCTTATGCTGAACACTTAAAAATCCCTCACAAGTGCTTTAAACCACTAAGAACCAATGAACATTACTTACAATTTATCGAGACAGTAACCTGGTACCACCAGTACCAAAGACAAGAAAAAGCAGACGAAAACGGAGAGCTATTTATAGAAACCACGCTTGAAGATATCGAAACCGCTAATCAGTTAATGAAAGAAGTCTTACTCACCAAAAGCGATGAATTACCCAAAAGCATAAGAAGCTTCTTTGAGGAACTTAAAAGCTGGCTAAAGCAAGCAAAGAAAACGAGCTTTTACAGCAAAGAGGTACGGAATTACTTTCGTCTGTATCCTATGAAAGCAAACCGTTACCTGGGTACCTTAGAGCAATACGATTATATCAAACGCAGCGGAGGGAATAAGAAGAAGGGATATGAATATGAAATCGCTGATTGGGAAGACTATAGTAAGTTAAAAAGCGGCTTGAATGTGTTGGATGAGTTGTTAGATAGCCTGAAATCGGAGCCTGCTGCCAGCTCGACTGGTAGTATAACATAAGTATAACACAAGTATAACATTTTGGAGTACTGAATCAATGATCATAAAATCAATCACTTACGCTAAGTATAACAGTATAACAAGAATAACAAGGGGGCAAGCGGCCCCTGTTTTTTATAAAACATTAAAAAATCACCGAGGAGCCTGTCCCGGTGAACACCGGGAATGAAACAACTACGTATCCAAAGCACACACTACCGCTACTTAGAAGCTGGTTTTAAAGAATGGCTGGACATACAAGGTTATGCGATGAGCACGGTAAACAGCTTACCCATTCACATTCATGAATTACTGCACTGGTATGAAAAACAAGGGCAGAAAGAACTAAAAGGGTTAAGCAGTGATCAAATCAACAATTACTACCAGCACCTAAAAAAACGCAAACATCAAAGAAAGGGAGGTGCTTTGAGCAATAGTTACCTGAACAAACACCAGCAGGCCATTTTAAAGTTTAGAGAGTACCTGCAGAAAAGTAAAAGCCAGGCACTCGAAGAGCTGGAGCTAAAACGGGAAATCCCCTCACCCAACAAAATCAACTACCTCACCCAAGCCGAAATCAAAATCTTGTTTGAAACAGCAAAAACCCAACATCAAAGCGAACTGCTGTCATTAATTAATACCCGAGACCAAGCGATACTAACGGTTTTTTACAGCTGTGGCTTAAGAAGGAGTGAGGGAGCACAATTGGATATTACCGACTTGAACTTTGATCGGCAAGTACTCAAAGTCAGAAAAGGCAAAGGCAACAAAGCACGGCTGGTACCCTTTAACAAAACAAGCAGTACCTATTTGCAAGATTACCTTTATGATACAAGACCGCAATTAGTACAAAACAACAAAGAACAAGCCTTTTTTATTAGTCTAAACGGAAACAGGATGCAAAGCAGAAGCATTGCCAGAAGGGTAGAGTTATTGGCCAAACAGAGCCAAATTGATAAAAAAGTACACTTACACCTGCTCAGACATAGTGTGGCGACCCACTTACTACAAAATGGTATGAGTCTGGAAAATATCGCTAAGTTCTTAGGGCATAGCAGCCTGGAGAGTACGCAGCAATATACCCACTTAGTCGGAAATGAATTATAAAAGCTACTTGCAACAAAAAGGCCACACCACAAAGACGATAGCTGGAAACCTGTACAGTGTAAATCAATTAGAAAAGTGGCTGAAAAACGAAGGAATAAGTGTTGAAACATGCACTTACAACGATTTAATGAGCTATGTGCAAAGCCTAAAAGGCAAGGTGAAACAGAAAACCATCGAGCTGTACTTAACCAAAATCACTCATTACTTTGAGTATCTAAAAGCAACAGGGAAACGCACAACAAACCCTGTAAACCAAATCAAAGTACAGGGAGTCGAACGTCAGGAATTACATGAAATCTTGAGCAAGGGAGAATTAGAACAACTGTACCAAAACTATGAAGTCTATGAAAACGATCACCCAAACAAGCACTACCACTGGTTCAAAAACCAACAGTTAAGCAGAAAACGTAACAAAATCATCATAGGGCTCATCGTTTATCAGGGCTTAGATACAGCTACCTTGACGAATTTACAAACCACAGACCTCCAATTGCGAGAAGGAAAGATACAGGTACCAGGCAGCAGAAAAAGTAATGCAAGAACCTTAAGACTACAAGCCGATCAAATCCTGGACCTGATGGAATACCAGCAAGTGACCAGAGAAGAGCTACTCAAAGCATCTAAAAAGCAGAGCGATCAATTAATGATTAGCACTGGCAAAGGTGAAAAGTTGTATAATGTGCTTCAGTGTCTGCTTAAACAACTAAAACGAATCAACCCCAAAGTAACAAGCATTAGGCAACTAAGAGCCAGCGTGATTACTTATTGGTTAAAAAACTACAACCTACGGGAAGTACAATACATGGCTGGTCATAGGTATGTAAGCAGTACAGAAGCTTACTTAATTAACGACTTAGATGATTTACAAGAGGAAGTGAGTAAGTATCATCCGATGGAGTGAAATAGGAACTAATCTTATGAAAAGCACGTTGTATATAGTATATTTGTACCATATTGGTACACAAAATATTGTAGTTATGATAGTGATCAGTAGTAGAGAATTTAGACAAAACCAGAAAGAGTACTTCGAAAGAGCGGATAATGGTGAACAAATCATTGTTCAGCGAGGAAAAGATAAAGCTTATGCTTTAACACCAATAAGTGATGATGATATGTATTTTAACGCAGAAATGGTCAAACGAATCAAACAGAGTATGTTAGAAGTTGAGCAAGGAGAAGTTCAACAAGTGTCTACTTCAAAAGAAATAAGTGACCTGTTGGGATTATGAGTTATACCTTAGCGTTTTCAAAAACAGCTTTAGAAGACATCGAAAAACATAAAAAGACCGGAGATAAAGCCGTACTTAAAAAGATAGAAAACTTACTTAACGAGCTGATGGAACATCCTAAAACCGGTACAGGTCAACCAGAAATGTTAAAACATGATTTACAAGGATGTTGGTCACGAAGAATCAATAAGAAACATCGACTCGTTTATGCTATCGAGGAAGAAATTGTTACGGTACATGTATTAAGTGCCGCCTCTCATTACGGAGATAAATAACCATCGGAAAGGGCACAGGAAATATAGGAGTGAGAGTGGAGAGTGAGTAAAGAGGAAAAATCCGTTTCCGAGCCTGAAATGATAAGTCCTTCCCAGCCCCCAAGCTATTTAACATAAAACGCGTTCCATTATACAACCCCGTCCGGATTAGATGGAAAGAAATCGGCAGGGCCGGGTTTATATAATTCATTTTATGTATAAATAGCCGCACACCGGCCGCATAAAGTCCGACGCACATCAGCCCTATGCAAAGGGAGCTTACACAGCCCCTTCCACCCTGTGGGGCTTCCTTTTTTGCTCCCAAGGCCGCAGGCAAAAAATAAAGCAAGGCATGTAAAGCATAAAGTATTTAAGTTGGGGGCTCTTCCTGCCCCCTAAACCCCCAGGAGCCCCGTTTTAAGCTCAAAAGCGCACGATCCCACCGCGCGTCCGGACTTTTAAACTTAAACCGGGTTAACCTCACACAATGTCGATGAATAACTAGCGTTGTATGAGATGAACTATTATATTGTAAATGATTAGGCAAACGAGTCTGACAAAAAAGTATTGACTGTGTAGAAGGGTTTAGCGGAAAAGTTGTAAGTGAAATAGGGGCTAGGAGCAAAATAAGCAGTGAAAAAGGGACGAAGAGTACTACCCGTTTGGCATGGTGTTGCCAAGACCTGAAAACGAGGATGCCGGTGGGTATCGATATGGATTTAACGGAAAAGAACGCGATAACGAAGGCTTAGGAGGGGGAGGTTCCACCTACGACTATGGGTTTAGGATTTATAATGCGCAGATTGGAAGGTTCTTGAGTATTGATCCGTTGGGTCCTAAGTTTCCGATGTTGACGCCTTATCAGTATGCTAGTAATAACCCAATAATGTCTATAGATCTGGATGGATTAGAAAGCTTACCAGCGAATAGTCGATTTAAGAAAGGAACAGGGAATGTGATTATAGTGATAGGAAGGCCAGATCCTACTGAGTTTGCTCCACCTAATTTTCAACCTGGTAAAAAAGCTTGGGACTATGTTGCTGTTAATAGTTTTACTGAGGCAGAACAATGGTTAGAGAGCACCTATGGAAAGAAGAATAAAAAGATTAAAAATCTGATAGTCTATTCACATGGGCCTTGGGGAGCTGGTGCTGTCGGTCCAGGTGTGATTGTCAATGATGATCAAAATACCTGGGCGAACTCTGAAGATCCCAATGGAGCAGGTAAACTTAATACTTTAGTAATTCAGTCAAGTGATATTCAAAAGTTTAAAGAAAAGGCGCCTGATGTAGAGAAAGTTGAGACACCTTTGGAGCAAGTAAAGAATTCAGAAATACAGAGTTTAGAAAATATCGGCGGTTTTTTAGATGCAGGTGCTGATGTTTGTTTTACTACTTGTGACCTTGGGCAAGATCCTAATATAGGTACTCAACTCTTTGATTTGATGCTTCCAGAGGATGGTAATTTATATCTATCTAATACCGAAACATTCTTTTTTATCGGAGCAGGTGACAAGAATAATTTATTTAGGTTTAATGAATCGGGTACTCAAGCAGGCTTTTATGATGCTTGGTCACAAACAAATAAGAATGGGACGGCGCAACTACCAGAGACAGAAGTGATATTTGAAAGCGATGGAAACAAAGGCGACATCAAGCCGATTTCTAGGCCAAGACCAAAGCTAGATGAATCAAAAAAATAATCGTTAATTAATTTTATGTTTAGGCTATTGAATAAGATAAAATTACCGTTAATTCTGCTGATTATAATATCAGTGCAAAAATCCTTTTCACAATCAGCTTCTGAATTTATCACGATATTTTCAGATCTAAAAAAGGCTGATGTTCATGGTTCTTATTATCAAATTGAAAAATATGATGCATTTAATTTTGAGAATTTGGAAGGAATAATAGAGTCTTCTAAACAAAATAAAGGAGAGTTTGTATTATGTTATAGCGATATAAAACTAAGAAAAATTCAATTCTTTAAAGATTATATGCCGGCTTACGAATGTGAACTTTTTTACTATAATTCTATTGTCTTCGTCTCAATAAACTATAATATGAGGAACTCAGAGATGAATTCTCGTTCCTGCTATCATCTAGATAATAGTATGTTAATAGTCAAAAATAACCAGGTTTTCTTAATGGATTACAGAAATGACCTTAATGAGGCTGGTAAAAAGCCAAGGCTTATTTATCGTCTTCGGCCGGATTTGAAATTACAGTATGGTTTATTATATAGTTCTGATGGATTGGTGTACAGTGAATTTAGTCATTATGAAGATGGTGTTAAGGAAACAAAATGTGCTCAAAAGAATGTTCAAAGTTATTCCATAGAACATTTTGATTTGTTCTTTTCTAAAGGGGGAAAGTTAAGGAAAAATGAGTTTAGCGTTTGTCTTGAATGTGAGATTACAAGTGTTTCTAATGAACGTTTATATCCATTAGCTTTTTTACGAGGAAGTCATAAGTTTAAGGTGATAAAGTAGCATACCCCGCTGTTCCGGATATGCTACTGTTCGATCATTTGTAATGTCGAACTCATATCGCAGCATTTGCAATGGGTAGTGTATCAAAAAATCACCATCCATCAGTAGCATCTTTTCTGGAACGAAATTTAAATAAATCTTCAACTAATGTTAAACAAGCAGATTCTGACGGAAAAGGAAGCTTTAAAATTGTTAAGGTTGACTATGATGTGAATGTAAGTGTTACTGTAGTTACCCCAATTATTAGGACAGATTATATTATTAATTAAGATATTAAATTAGCAGGGTTTTCAACATATCAATACCCGGAATTTTGTGATTTATTTCGGCTGGTGTTGAGATGTTGGAAACAAACAAATCAGTTGGCCGGTTATCGCCAATTGATTGATGCCTTCTTTCATAATTGTAGTAATCAAAATACTCATTCAACAACCGATAGAGATGAGCACCATCTTTAGGTGGGTTGATGTATACTTTTTCATACTTTACGCTACGCCATAATCGCTCTATGAATGCGTTATCGGTAGCTCTACCTTTGCCATCCATGCTTAATTGGATGCCTTTTTCCAAAATAAACGTGCTGAATACCTCAGAAGTAAATTGACATCCCTGATCAGTGTTTATTATTTCAGGCTTTCCATGCATCATGATCGCCGTTTCAATCGTTTCTTTACACCATTCCGCATCCATGGTATTAGATACTGACCAATTCACTACAAACCGGCTGTGTAGATCTATGACGGCACAAAGGTACATGAAGCCTTTTTTCATAGGAATATATGTGATATCAGTAGCCCACACCTGATTAGAGCGATCTACCTGAAGCCCCCGAAGTAAATAAGGGTAAACTTTATGGTTTTTATGCCTCTTGGAGGTGTGTTTACCTGGTAAAATAGCTCGTAAGCCCATAATTCGATAATACAATCGGTCTATTCGGTTGCGACTAACTTCATACCCCTTGTCACGTGTCAGCCAGGTATACATTCTTGGTGCACCTTTTTCGGGATGATCCAGATAGTGTTGGTCAATTAAACGCATTAACTCTAGGTTTAAAGGTGATTCTTCTCGCGGTTGATAATAAATACCTGAGCGATGAACCTGTAATAACTCACATTGTTTCACTATACTTAGTTGAGGGTGATCCTTGCTTATCACCATTCGTCTTTCCTTGAGAGGCTTTACCGCAAGGCGTTCTTTAAAAAATCATTTTCAACTTTCAATTGACCTATAGTCTTGAGGAGTTGATCCTTTTCGGTTTCTTCTTGGCTTTTACCAGATGTATTTCCCGAGTCAAATACTTGTTCCGCATTTGAAAGGAACTCACGTTTCCATGTATTGATTTGCGTGGGATGTAAATCATATTTTTGAGCCAATTGGGCCACTGTTGATTGCTCTTTTATGCATTCCAATACAACTTTGGTTTTAAATTTTGAGGTGAATTTTCTTCTACTTGCCATAACAGTAAATTTAATCATTTTAAAGTTTAACTTACTGTCCTAATTTTTGGGGGATGATCATACTTTTCAGCCTGTAAATAATATCGACCAAATAAAGAATAACGATTATGCTATAGTTATTGTAGATGATTTAAATGATGACTTTTACGATCAGGAGGGTAATCTTCACAATACAGGCGCCCCCGCTGGCGGCAGTAAATAACCACTAGTGCTGGCGCAAGATTGCATCTTGTGTCGTACATGATACAAGAAAAGAAAAAAGAAAGGCCTGTAGAGGGTCTTTTTTGGTTTATCGGAAAAGCCTGTCCCGTGCGCAGACACGGAAGGCAAAGGAAAAACAGTTTTGTGAGAGTGGAGAGTGAGTTATGAGGAGTAGGCTTGCTGTGTTTTGTAGTCTCTGATTACGGAGTCAATAACTGAAAATAAGTGTATTCTGAACTCAGGCTTCATATTTTGTATTTCCTGAATCCGTTGCAGGACTTTTTTATCGAAAGTGGCATTAATGCCTTCTCCGACGAGATAGTCTAAAGAAACATTGAATGCATCAGCAATTTTTTTAGCAGCATCAATTGAAGGTATTGCTAAGCCTCTTTCATATTTACTGATCATCTCTCTTGAAACTTCACTTTCATTGGCTAAGTCAGATTGCGACCATTCCTTTTCTTTTCTTAAGGTAGATATTATAATAGCTATTTTGTCCATTTTAAGGCGTTTTTACGTCTTTTAGTTACTGATATTAGTGAATATACGGTAATAAAGGACGATAAAAAACCTCTTAGTTCTTTGTTGTTTGCGTATTATAGTCTATTATTGCGTCTAATAGTTACGTTTTAACTTTTTTCAAAAAACTTTCAGAAATGTCCGAACGCAAAACCAAAACCCTCAAGATCCACGCGCTTTATCAGGGCGATAATAAAGTACCACATATTCACCTGGCCGGTCAGTGGCTGGCCAAGCTCGGCTTTACGATCCATGATCACGTCAGTGTCACTATCAGAGAAGGGCTACTTATCATCGAACCACTTGAAACAGCTGTCCAGGAACTGCATGACAAAGCCAATGAATTACAAACCATCAAAACGCAACTCAAAAAGCTGGCCTGATGGAAATAAAAGAAATAAAAGAGCGGCTTACGATTACAGCAGTGTTGCAACATTACAACCTAAAACCCACGGCCAAAGGCGCATTAACCTGTCCCTTTCACGAAGCTAAACAGGGCAGCCGCAAAAAGACAATGCAAATCTACTTCGATACGAATCGTTACCAGTGCTTCCACAAGGACTGCAAAGCAGGCAATGGCGATGTAATCGACTTTATCCAGTACAAAGAAGGTTGTAGTAAACATGAGGCAATCGAAAAAGCGAAAATGATACTTGGTTACAGTATTCCTGTAACTCCTATTACTCAAGATGCCCAATCCGATGGACAAACCAGTTCGGAAAACCGCCGTGGGGAAAGCAAGAAGCAAGTACCCACGGTCGGTTATTTTACAGTTACTAGTGCAGAGCAACTTGAATATAAAGACGAACAACTGGCAATCACAGCTTTAGGCGGTGTTCGATTAGAAGGTCTGGATCGCTCGCGAGTAACCTTAAAAATCACTATCAGGCAACAAAACGAGAGTGGAAGCATCCGTCACAGCTTAGACTTATACAACGACGACCAGGTGGAGAAACTCACGCGTAAAACAGCAGAACGTTTAGAGATCGGTACAAGTGTGATCAGAAAAGCCTTGCAAAACCTCACCGACCACCTGGAAAACTACCGCTTAGAAGCACTCAATCAAAACAGTAGCGCCAATCCAGAAACACCCGCACTAACAGCCGGGGAAAAGCAACAAGCCATTTCCTTTTTAAAAGAACAAGACTTAATGAATCGCACCAATGAGCTGTTAGGCGAAAGTGGCATTATTGGAGAAATCACCAACAGACAAATACTGTGGTTAGTGTATAGCAGCAGAAAACGACCCAAACCACTACATGTAATCTGTTTGGGAGCGAGTGGCACAGGTAAAACCTACCTGCAGGAAAAAGTAGCTCGTTTTGTGCCCGAGCAAGAAAAGTTCACTTTTACAGCGAGTACCGAAAACGCGTTTTACTACTTAGAGCCTTACGATTTATGCCATAAAGTGGTACTGATCGAAGACATGGACGGGGTGCAATATTTACTCTACCCTTTAAGAGAACTACAAACTAAACAGTGGATTAGTAAAATCGTTCCGATGAAAGACAGTCCAACCAGCACGAGCAACAAAACCAGAAAACTGGAAGTGTTTGGCCCCATATGCCTAAGTGGCACGACCACCAAAGAAAAGATCTACGAAGACAATGCGAACAGGTGTCTGTTACTTCACCTGGACAATAGCTACGAGCAACAAGAGGCGATTATGGATTATCAAAGAAAACTGAGTGCCAATAAAATCAATACCGAAAACGAGCTTCAGGCAGCACAAACCTTATTGCACATCCAACAAGTCTTAGAGTCAGTAAAAGTAATCAATCCTTATGCTGAGTACTTAAAAATCCCACATAAATGCTTTAAACCACTACGCACCAATGAACACTACTTACAATTTATCGAAACGGTAACCTGGTACCATCAGTACCAACGAGAAGAGCGAGCCGATGAAAACGGAGAGCTGTACATCGAAACGACCTTAGAAGATATCGAAACCGCGAATCGCTTAATGAAAGAGGTGCTACTCACTAAAAGTGATGAACTACCCAAAAGCATAAGAAGCTTCTTTGAGGAACTTAAAAGCTGGCTTAAAACAGACAGGAAAACGAGCTTTTACAGCAAAGAGGTAAGGAATTACTTCCGCTTGTATCCAATGAAGGCGAATCGTTACCTGGGCACTTTAGAACAATACGATTACATCCGAAGAGTAGGAGGGAACAAAAAGGTGGGTTATGAGTATGAAATCTGCGATTGGGACGATTACAGCCACCTACAAAAAGGCCTGGATGTGCTGGATGAATTACTGGAAACGCTTCGAAATGAGGTGAATACGTTTAGTGTAATATAGTATAACATAAGTATAACAAGTTGCTGAAAAACGTAAGTATCAGAAAAACAGTGAGAAAGACTTGAGTATAACAGAATAACAAGAATAACAGGGAGGGCAAGCGGGTCCTTTTTTATAAAACATTAAAAATCACCGAGGAGCCTGTCCCGGTGAACACCGGGAATGAAACAACTACGTATCCAAAGCACACACTACCGCTACTTAGAAGCTGGTTTTAAAGAATGGCTGGATATACATGGCTATGCCATGAGCACAGTAAACAGCTTACCCATTCACATCCATGAATTACTGCATTGGCAGGAAAAGCAAGGGTACAAAGAAATAGGAGTTTTAAATAACCAACAAATCAACAACTACTACCAGCACCTAAAAAAACGCAAACACCAACGAAAGGGAGGGGCTTTGAGCAATAGTTATCTCAATAAACACCAACAAGCCATTTTAAAGTTTAGAGAGTACCTGCAAAAAAGTAAAAACCAAGCACTCGAAGAGCTGGATCTAAAACGTGAAATCCCTTCACCCAACAAAATCAACTACCTGACTCAAGCCGAAATCAAGACCTTGTTTGAAACAGCAAAAACCCAACACCAAAGCGAACGGCTATCATTGATCAATAGCCGAGATCAAGCGATACTGAGCATTTTTTACAGTTGTGGCCTTCGAAGAAGTGAAGGAGCACAATTGGATATCACCGACCTGAATTTTGATCGACAAGTACTCAAAGTCAGAAAAGGCAAAGGCAACAAAGCACGGCTGGTACCCTTTAATAAAACCAGTAGTACCTATTTGCAAGATTACCTTTATGATACACGACCTCAATTAGTGCAAAACAACAAAGAACAAGCTTTTTTCATTAGTCTAAACGGAAACAGGATGCAAAGCAGAAGCCTTGCCAGAAGGGTAGAGCTATTGGCCAAACAGAGTCAAATTGATAAAAAAGTACACTTACACCTGCTCAGACATAGTGTGGCGACCCACTTACTACAAAACGGCATGAGTCTGGAAAATATAGCCAGGTTCTTAGGCCATAGTAGCCTGGAGAGTACGCAGCAATATACCCACATAGTCGGAAATGAATTATAAAAGCTACTTACAACAAAAAGGCTACACCACAAAGACGATCGAAGGTAACCTGTACAGCAAAGCTCAACTAGAAAAGTGGCTAAAAAGTGAAGGGATAAGTGTTGAGACATGTACTTACAACGACTTAATGGCTTATGTGCAAAGCCTAAAAGGCAAGGTGAAACAGAAAACCATCGAGCTGTATCTAACGAAAATAAGCCACTACTTTGAGTACCTGAAAGCAACCAAAAAACGAAAAAGCAACCCAGTAAATCAAATCAAAGTACAAGGCATCCAACGGCAGGAATTACATGAAATCTTAAACAAGGGAGAGTTAGAACAACTGTACCAAAACTACGAAGTGTATGAAAACGACCACCCCAATAAGCACTACCACTGGTTTAACAATCAGCAACTAAGTCAAAAAAGAAACAAAGTGATTATCGGGTTAATCGTTTATCAAGGCTTAGATACGGCAGCACTAACCAATTTACAAACCACAGACCTCAAATTACGAGAAGGAAAGATACAGGTACCAGGAAGTAGAAAAAGCAATGCACGAACACTAAAACTACAAGCCGACCAAATCCTGGACCTGATGGAATATCAGCAGGTCACCAGAGGGAAACTACTGAAACAATCCAATCAACAAAGCGATCGATTGCTAATCAGTATAGGTCAAAGCCAAAAGCTGTATAATACGCTACAATGTCTGCTTAAACAACTAAAAACGCTCAATCCGAAAGTAACAAGCATCCGTCAGCTCAGAGCCAGCGTGATTACCTATTGGTTAAAAAACTACAACCTGCGAGAAGTGCAATACATGGCCGGCCACAGGTATGTAAGCAGTACAGAGGCGTATTTAATCAACGATTTAGATGATTTACAAGAGGAAGTGAGTAAGTATCATCCGATGGGTAAAGAATAAATGGTTAACTTTAAACATATCTAAAAAGTCTATGTCAGAACAATTTCCAGAACAACCAATAGAAAGGCTTTACAATGAAGTAAAGGTTATTATAGAAGAAGCTCGAAATAAGGTTTATAAAGCTGTAAATACAACGTTGATAAGGTCGAATTGGGAAATAGGAAAGCGGATTGTAGAGGAAGAGCAGCAAGGAAAAGATCGCGCAGATTATGGAAAAGAGCTGATAAAGCAATTATCGAAACGATTAATGGACTCGTATGGAAGTGGTTATACAGAGACAAATTTAAAGTATATGCGTCAGTTTTATACAGTCTTTGAAAAAGGTCACGCATTGCGTGACGAATTGAGTTGGACTCATTATAGGCTGTTACTAAAAGTACATAATGACAAGGCACGGACTTATTATTTACAATCAGCGATAGAACAAGGTTGGAATACCCGGGTATTGGAAAGACAAATAAATACACAGTATTATGAGCGGATTTTGTCAAATAATCCAGATGAAGTACCAATGATTCCAGGGACAGCAAACGAATCAGAAAAAAGTCGCCCTTCAGATATCATAAAAGATCCAGTGGTGTTAGAGTTTTTAGATGTGAAACCAAGGATTAAGTTGATAGAAAGTGAGCTTGAGGAAAGTTTAATGAATCAACTTCAATCGTTTTTGTTGGAGTTGGGTAAAGGGTTTTCTTTTGTAGGTCGTCAATATAGGATAAGCACAGAAACAGATCATTTTTATGTAGATCTGGTATTTTATAACTACATACTAAAATGCTTTGTTTTAATCGATTTAAAAACGGGTAAGCTCACTCATGAACATATAGGACAGATGGATTTTTATGTTCGCTATTTTGAGGATCAGAAGAAGTTAGAAGGCGATAACCCAACGATAGGGTTGATTTTGTGTGCTGAAAAGGATAATGCAATAGCTAAATACAGTCTATTAAGTGAAAGTAAACAGATTTTTGCATCGAAGTATAAAATGTATTTACCTTCAGAAGAAGAGCTTCAAGAAGAGATCAGGAGAGGACGATATCAGCTAGAGTTAGAGAAAAAGTTAAACAGTTAAAATCCAGATGGTGTCTGGACTTATCAGTGCAATCAGCAAATTACTCATCCCATCGGAAAGGGCACAGGAGAGAAACAGGAAATGGAGGTCAGTGACCGCCAAATTAAACCCGTCTCCGAGTCTGAAATGAAAGCCCTTCCCAGCCCCCAAGCTATTTAACATAAAACGCGTTTCATTATATAACCCCGTCCGGATTAGATGGAAAGAAATCGGCAGGGCCGGGTTTATATAATTCATTTTATGTATAAATAGCCGCACACCGGCCGCACAAAGTCCGACGCGCGCCAGCCCTATGCAAAGGGAGCTTACACAGCCCCTTCCACCCTGTGGGGCAGTGCTTTTATGGCCCATAAAGCCGCTTCGCCAACAAGCACTGTTCGGCATGCAAAGCATAAGTGTTTAGTTAGGGGCTCTTCCTGCCCCTAAAACCCCAGGAGCCCAGTTTAAGTCTAAAATCCGCGCAAGACAGCCCTCAGGCCGAAGCTTTTAAACTTAAACCGGGTATTATCCCTCATGATGTCGAAAATAGGTTCTAAAAAGGAAGTTCTACGACTAAAAGGCTCATAGTAACACCGATGGGTGTCATTAATCGAAAAAGAGTTGATTTATAAGTAGTAAAATGCCTGAAAATGGTTAACTTAAAGCTATTCAATGGGCTGTTTGCAACTGACATATAATCAAAAAAGTGAAGCGCTAAAAGTAGTGCATAGCAATTTTTCCAGTGAGGAAAAAAGAGGGAATGAGTACTACCCGTTTGGCATGATTATGCCGAGAATAGATAATGTTGATGGTGAGGATTACCGATATGGCTTCCAGGGTGAAGAAATGGATGGTGAATTGAAGGGTGAAGGGAATTCGGTTAATTTTAAGTTTAGGATGCATGATCCAAGGTTAGGGAGATTTTTAAGTATCGACCCACTCATTTCGAAGTACCCTCATAATTCTCCATATGCATTTAGCGAAAATAAAGTTATACATGCAATTGAGTTAGAGGGATTAGAGGCTTGGTACACCAATGATGGTGGCGGAGATGGAATAAGACCAGAAGGAACGCCAGCTGCAGCGGGACCTCTATCAGAAGATTATGCAGATGAACAAGGCCTAGTTTCAGGAGAAACACCAGTGTCAGAAGTGAACAAACAGTTCGTAATTGTTGCCAAAACGGGACAAGTTTCTAATAAAAAAGCAACCAAAGAATGGGTGCAATGGATGGGGGAAAACCCAGAGCAAAGTCCGGATAATCCAATTAGAAAGTTTGATTTAGAAACAAGCGCCGGACAATCAAAAGCTACACTTTATACTCAAAAAGCAGGGAAGTTTGCAGCTAATGCCGGAGGTACATGGGGTGGCCATGTAATGGTATTAACCTCTGAATTTGATGGCAAAGCACTTGGATTTGGTGGTAACAGTGAATATCATATTAGGTTGCCAGAATCAGAAGGATACCTGACTTTTATGTTTGATTTAAGTGAATCGGTAACTTTGGATCAATATTGGAGCTTAATTAATACTTATACTGGGGCTGATTTCGACAAAAAGTTAGTTTTACCAAATTATGGTTATGGATTGGAATTTCTGGGTAATAATAGAAGGTGTACCAGTTCCTGTTTGGCCAAATTAAAATCTAATGATATATTAGATATGAGTCTATGGCATGCGCGCGAACCTAATTCTTTCACTCGTACGTTAATCAGAAGAAATTATGAATATAACATAGTTTTACCAGGGGGAGAAAATGAACATGTGAAATATAACTCGCGTATGTGGAAGTTATATGAAAATTCCCAGAAAAAGTGAATAAATTTTGGGCGATACTCATATTAGTGGGATTAACTAGTGGTTGTAAATACCATGTAAAAAAAAATACTTATGAGAAAGAAGTGTTGGGACATTATTGGCAAATTTTGTCAGTAAAGGATTCTGTTGGTATTGTATCGAAAGTTCCTTCTAACTTTGAGCTTTTTTTAAAATCACGACATAAGAATAGGTTTTATGGTAAGCTGGATCTATATCGAGTTGATCTAAAACACAAAAGTAATAAAAGTTGTCTTGAATGTTCTTATCGACCAATATTCAGAAACGAATTTTGCATACATAATGTTTGGTGGGGTTTTGGAACCTATATGATTAAGGGGCGAAAGATTGGGGTTAGTTGTGCAGAAGATGCTTATGGACAATATGAGTCATCAGGTTGGTTTAGAGGAATGCATGATTTTGAACCTGTATTATATAAATCATTGAGAAATAGAGGTTTTTATGAGGTTAGAAATGATACTTTATATTTGATGATGGAAGATCATTCTTTAGTGAAATTATTGAAATATAAATTGGAGTAGTGATGATAGTGGGGAATGCTATCGAATAGCCAGAGGGCGGATCCCCCCCCCGCTGGCGGCAGTAAATAACCACTAGTGCTGGCGCAAGATTGCATCTTGTGTCGTACATGATACAAGAAAAGAAAAAAGAAAGGCCTGTAGAGGGTCTTTTTTGGTTTATCGGAAAAGCCTGTCCCGTGCGCAGACACGGAAGGCAAAGGAAAAACAGTTTTGTGAGAGTGGAGAGTGAGTTATGAGGAGTAGGCTTGCTGTGTTTTGTAGTCTCTGATTACGGAGTCAATAACTGAAAATAAGTGTATTCTGAACTCAGGCTTCATATTTTGTATTTCCTGAATCCGTTGCAGGACTTTTTTATCGAAAGTGGCATTAATGCCTTCTCCGACGAGATAGTCTAAAGAAACATTGAATGCATCAGCAATTTTTTTAGCAGCATCAATTGAAGGTATTGCTAAGCCTCTTTCATATTTACTGATCATCTCTCTTGAAACTTCACTTTCATTGGCTAAGTCAGATTGCGACCATTCCTTTTCTTTTCTTAAGGTAGATATTATAATAGCTATTTTGTCCATTTTAAGGCGTTTTTACGTCTTTTAGTTACTGATATTAGTGAATATACGGTAATAAAGGACGATAAAAAACCTCTTAGTTCTTTGTTGTTTGCGTATTATAGTCTATTATTGCGTCTAATAGTTACGTTTTAACTTTTTTCAAAAAACTTTCAGAAATGTCCGAACGCAAAACCAAAACCCTCAAGATCCACGCGCTTTATCAGGGCGATAATAAAGTACCACATATTCACCTGGCCGGTCAGTGGCTGGCCAAGCTCGGCTTTACGATCCATGATCACGTCAGTGTCACTATCAGAGAAGGGCTACTTATCATCGAACCACTTGAAACAGCTGTCCAGGAACTGCATGACAAAGCCAATGAATTACAAACCATCAAAACGCAACTCAAAAAGCTGGCCTGATGGAAATAAAAGAAATAAAAGAGCGGCTTACGATTACAGCAGTGTTGCAACATTACAACCTAAAACCCACGGCCAAAGGCGCATTAACCTGTCCCTTTCACGAAGCTAAACAGGGCAGCCGCAAAAAGACAATGCAAATCTACTTCGATACGAATCGTTACCAGTGCTTCCACAAGGACTGCAAAGCAGGCAATGGCGATGTAATCGACTTTATCCAGTACAAAGAAGGTTGTAGTAAACATGAGGCAATCGAAAAAGCGAAAATGATACTTGGTTACAGTATTCCTGTAACTCCTATTACTCAAGATGCCCAATCCGATGGACAAACCAGTTCGGAAAACCGCCGTGGGGAAAGCAAGAAGCAAGTACCCACGGTCGGTTATTTTACAGTTACTAGTGCAGAGCAACTTGAATATAAAGACGAACAACTGGCAATCACAGCTTTAGGCGGTGTTCGATTAGAAGGTCTGGATCGCTCGCGAGTAACCTTAAAAATCACTATCAGGCAACAAAACGAGAGTGGAAGCATCCGTCACAGCTTAGACTTATACAACGACGACCAGGTGGAGAAACTCACGCGTAAAACAGCAGAACGTTTAGAGATCGGTACAAGTGTGATCAGAAAAGCCTTGCAAAACCTCACCGACCACCTGGAAAACTACCGCTTAGAAGCACTCAATCAAAACAGTAGCGCCAATCCAGAAACACCCGCACTAACAGCCGGGGAAAAGCAACAAGCCATTTCCTTTTTAAAAGAACAAGACTTAATGAATCGCACCAATGAGCTGTTAGGCGAAAGTGGCATTATTGGAGAAATCACCAACAGACAAATACTGTGGTTAGTGTATAGCAGCAGAAAACGACCCAAACCACTACATGTAATCTGTTTGGGAGCGAGTGGCACAGGTAAAACCTACCTGCAGGAAAAAGTAGCTCGTTTTGTGCCCGAGCAAGAAAAGTTCACTTTTACAGCGAGTACCGAAAACGCGTTTTACTACTTAGAGCCTTACGATTTATGCCATAAAGTGGTACTGATCGAAGACATGGACGGGGTGCAATATTTACTCTACCCTTTAAGAGAACTACAAACTAAACAGTGGATTAGTAAAATCGTTCCGATGAAAGACAGTCCAACCAGCACGAGCAACAAAACCAGAAAACTGGAAGTGTTTTGCCCCATATGCCTAAGTGGCACGACCACCAAAGAAAAGATCTACGAAGACAATGCGAACAGGTGTCTGTTACTTCACCTGGACAATAGCTACGAGCAACAAGAGGCGATTATGGATTATCAAAGAAAACTGAGTGCCAATAAAATCAATACCGAAAACGAGCTTCAGGCAGCACAAACCTTATTGCACATCCAACAAGTCTTAGAGTCAGTAAAAGTAATCAATCCTTATGCTGAGTACTTAAAAATCCCACATAAATGCTTTAAACCACTACGCACCAATGAACACTACTTACAATTTATCGAAACGGTAACCTGGTACCATCAGTACCAACGAGAAGAGCGAGCCGATGAAAACGGAGAGCTGTACATCGAAACGACCTTAGAAGATATCGAAACCGCGAATCGCTTAATGAAAGAGGTGCTACTCACTAAAAGTGATGAATTACCCAAAAGCATAAGAAGCTTCTTTGAGGAACTTAAAAGCTGGCTGAAACAAGAAAAGAAAAGCAGTTTTTACAGCAAAGAGGTACGGAATTACTTTCGGCTGTATCCAATGAAAGCAAATCGTTACCTGGGCACTTTAGAGCAATACGATTACATCCGAAGAGTAGGAGGGAACAAAAAGATAGGTTATGAGTATGAAATCTGCGATTGGGACGATTACAGCCACTTGCAAAAAGGCCTGGATGTGCTGGATGAATTACTGGAAACGCTTCGAAATGAGGTGAATACGTTTAGTGTAACATAGTATAATCCCGAGGTCATCGCTGCACTCAGACTCGGGACACCTGTCCCGAATTTACTTCGGGAGGCGCCAGTATAACATGGTGTAACATGAGTGTAACAAGTTGCTGAAAAACGTAAGTATCAGAAAAACAGCAAGAAAGGCCTAAGTATAACAGTATAACAAGAATAACAAGGGGGCAAGCGGCTACTAAAGCAGTATTGAGTGTGAGTGTTGAGCAAGAGGAAGAGAGAAAAAAGGTCTAATGAAACAACTACGACTAGAAACAGCACACTATCGCTACTTAGAAGCTGGTTTTAAAGAATGGCTGGACATACAAGGTTATGCGGAAAGCACAGTAAACAGCTTACCTATTCACATCCATGAATTACTGCACTGGCAGGAAAAGCAAGGCTACACAGAGATAGGAGTATTAAATAACCAACAAATCAATAACTACTACCAGTACCTAAAAAAGCGCAAACACCAACGAAAGGGAGGAGCTTTGAGTAATAGTTACCTGAACAAACACCAGCAGGCCATCATCAAGTTTAGTGAGTACCTGCAGAAAAGTAAAACCCAGGCACTCGAAGAGCTGGAGCTAAAACGGGAAATCCCCTCAACAAGCAAAATCAACTACCTCACCCAAGCCGAAATCAAAATCTTGTTTGAAACAGCAAAAACCCAACATCAAAGCGAACGAAGATCGTTAATAAACAGCCGGGATCAGGCGATATTAACTATTTTTTACAGCTGTGGTTTAAGAAGGAGTGAGGGACAAAGACTGGATATCACCGACCTAAACTTTGATCGACAAGTGCTCAAGGTAAGGAAAGGCAAAGGTAACAAAGGGCGGCTGGTACCTTTTAACAAAACCAGTAGCCAGTATTTACAAGATTACCTCTATGATACCCGACTTCAATTAGTACAAAACAACAAAGAACAAGCCTTTTTTATTGGCCTAGACGGAAATAGAATGCAGGGACAGAGCCTGGCCAGAAGGGTAGAGCTATTGGGTAAACACAGTCAAATTGATAAAAAAGTACACTTACACCTGCTCAGACATAGTGTGGCCACACATTTATTACAAAACGGCATGAGTTTAGAAAATATCGCCCGATTCTTAGGTCATAGTAGCTTGGAGAGTACGCAACAATATACGCACATAGCCGGAAATGAATTATAAAAGCTACTTACGACAAAAAGGCTACACCACAAAGACGATCAAGGGTAACCTGTACAGCATAGCCCAACTAGAAAAATGGTTGAAAAACGAAGGAATAGCCATAGAAACATGTACTTACAACGATTTAATGAGCTATGTGCAAAGTCTAAAAGGGAAAGTCAAGCAAAAGACCATTGAACTGTATCTAACGAAAATCAATCACTACTTTGACTACCTGAAAGTAGTAGGGAAACGCACGAACAATCCTGTAAATCAAATCAATGTCCAGGGTATTCAACGACAAGAATTACATGAAATTTTAAGCAAACAGGAATTAGATGCCCTCTTTCATGACTACGAAGTCTATGAAAACGACCACCCCAACAACAATTATCATTGGTTTAAGAATCAGCAAGTAAGTCAAAAAAGAAACAAGGTCATTATAGGACTAATCGTACATCAAGGCTTAAATACGGCAGCACTCACTAATTTACAAACCACAGACCTCCAATTACGAGAAGGAAAAATCCACATCCCAGGTAGTAGAAAAAGCAATGCACGAACACTAAAACTACAAGCCGACCAAATCCTGGACCTGATGGAATATCAGCAGGTCACCAGAGGGAAACTACTGAAACAATCCAATCAACAAAGCGATCGATTGCTAATCAGTATAGGTCAAAGCCAAAAGCTGTATAATACGCTACAATGTCTGCTTAAACAACTAAAAACGCTCAATCCGAAAGTAACAAGCATCCGTCAGCTCAGAGCCAGCGTGATTACCTATTGGTTAAAAAACTACAACCTGCGAGAAGTGCAATACATGGCCGGCCACAGGTATGTAAGCAGTACAGAGGCGTATTTAATCAACGATTTAGATGATTTACAAGAGGAAGTGAGTAAGTATCATCCGATGGGTAAAGAATAAATGGTTAACTTTAAACATATCTAAAAAGTCTATGTCAGAACAATTTCCAGAACAACCAATAGAAAGGCTTTACAATGAAGTAAAGGTTATTATAGAAGAAGCTCGAAATAAGGTTTATAAAGCTGTAAATACAACGTTGATAAGGTCGAATTGGGAAATAGGAAAGCGGATTGTAGAGGAAGAGCAGCAAGGAAAAGATCGCGCAGATTATGGAAAAGAGCTGATAAAGCAATTATCGAAACGATTAATGGACTCGTATGGAAGTGGTTATACAGAGACAAATTTAAAGTATATGCGTCAGTTTTATACAGTCTTTGAAAAAGGTCACGCATTGCGTGACGAATTGAGTTGGACTCATTATAGGCTGTTACTAAAAGTACATAATGACAAGGCACGGACTTATTATTTACAATCAGCGATAGAACAAGGTTGGTAGTGTATCAAAAAATCACCTGGGCATAAAAAAGTTCGATTTTGAGGAATAGAGTGGTGTTTGACTAGGAGTAAACAAAAGAATGCAGGCTGTGTAGGGACAAAGAAACACAAAAAAGTATCTTAAAAAGCATAAAAATGAGGTCTGTTACGTATAAGTGTATCAAAAAATCACCTGATGAATTTTACATGTAGGTATTGTGGTGCAACTTGTATAAAAAAGGGTATTCAAAACGGGAGACAGAAATTGTTTTGTAAATCTTGTGCCAAACATCAGCAATCAGCGTATAAGAATAAAGCTTGTCAAATAGGCATAAATAGCAGAGTGGTAAGATATGTTTGTGAAGGTGTGGGCATTCGTGGAATATCGAGAATATTAGCTATTTCCACGACAACAGTTCAAAACCGAATTCTCAAAATAGCCAAAAACATCCCTCAACCCATGATATTAAAAGGAAAAAGCTACGAAGTAGACGAGATGCGTACTTACATAGGCTCCAAGAAAAGAGACTTTTGGCTCATTTCAGCCTTTTGCCGTGAAACGAAAAGAATAGTAGCTTTCAAAATTGGTAAGCGAAATAAGGGCAACACCAAAACCATAATTGATACCTTATTACTTTCAGAAGCGCGTAAAATATATACAGATCGTTGGAGCGCTTATTTCTCTCTGGTACCAAAGCAGGTTCATGATACACAAAAGTACAGAATTAACCACCTTGAGCGCTTTCATCTAACACTGCGTACCAGATTAAAGCGTTTATCACGAAAGACAATTTGTTATTCAAAGAGCTTGAGCATGTTAAGTAGTTGCGTTAGAATTGTTGTTTGGGGAAGTGATTATGAATTAACAGTTTTGGGTATTTGAAGTTGATGAATAGGATTGCCAATAGTGCAGATGCCACAATAAGTCATTATATTAAGAGTGCAAGTGAGGACCGCGCGTTAAGAAAATGTCCGGTGGACATTTTTAGCAAGGTGCCAGGAAGCGTAGCGGGCAGGGTTGCCATGGGCATATACAAAGAACATAGAGGAACAGACGATACACTAAAGTTGGTAGAGCATGCGATCTATGGCTCCTCACGTTTGGGCTTGAATACCACCATTGTAGATCTCAGCGATGGCGCTGAAGATAACGATCCGGTTGTCGCACTGGATTACGGCACCAGGCAGTACGAGCTATCAGACCACTTAGGAAACGTAAGTGTGGTACTGAGTGGAACCAGGTTGCCAAATACAGGTAATACCAATTTCACTGCGGATGTGTTGAGCGCCAATGAGTACTACCCATTTGGCATGATTATGCCGAACAGGAACTTTAGCAGTGAAAGTTATCGTTATGGTTTTAATGGTATGGAGAAGGATGAGGAGTTTACCAATAGTTCATCTCATTACGACTTTGGAGCAAGGATTTATGATGGAAGGATTGGGAGATGGTTGGCCGTGGATCAAATGATGAGTGATTATCCGATGGATTCACCATTTATATTCGGAGGAAATAGTCCTATTTTTATGGTGGATATTAAAGGTTATTACAAGTTTAAATTTTACACTAGGAAGTTTGCTCCATTTGAAAGTTTTGGAGGTGGTTTTGAAGGTGATGATAGAGGTTTTTCAAGTAATCCCAAGCAATCAGCTAGGGTTACTTCATATTTTTCGTTAGACGCCGAAACAGGCGATTTTGATTCGTATGGTTATTCTAGTAAGTCCAGTCATCCTGCGATGCCATGGTCAAATAAGTATCAGGACCCAATAGTAGCTTTTCCTAGAATAGATGAAGGAAGTGTTGAAGAATATAATTCCGGTTGGTTTAATGTTTGATCATCCCCCAAAAATTAGGACAGTAAGTTAAACTTTAAAATGATTAAATTTACTGTTATGGCAAGTAGAAGAAAATTCACCTCAAAATTTAAAACCAAAGTTGTATTGGAATGCATAAAAGAGCAATCAACAGTGGCCCAATTGGCTCAAAAATATGATTTACATCCCACGCAAATCAATACATGGAAACGTGAGTTCCTTTCAAATGCGGAACAAGTATTTGACTCGGGAAATACATCTGGTAAAAGCCAAGAAGAAACCGAAAAGGATCAACTCCTCAAGACTATAGGTCAATTGAAAGTTGAAAATGATTTTTTAAAGAACGCCTTGCGGTAAAGCCTCTCAAGGAAAGACGAATGGTGATAAGCAAGGATCACCCTCAACTAAGTATAGTGAAACAATGTGAGTTATTACAGGTTCATCGCTCAGGTATTTATTATCAACCGCGAGAAGAATCACCTTTAAACCTAGAGTTAATGCGTTTAATTGACCAACACTATCTGGATCATCCCGAAAAAGGTGCACCAAGAATGTATACCTGGCTGACACGTGACAAGGGGTATGAAGTTAGTCGCAACCGAATAGACCGATTGTATTATCGAATTATGGGCTTACGAGCTATTTTACCAGGTAAACACACCTCCAAGAGGCATAAAAACCATAAAGTTTACCCTTATTTACTTCGGGGGCTTCAGGTAGATCGCTCTAATCAGGTGTGGGCTACTGATATCACATATATTCCTATGAAAAAAGGCTTCATGTACCTTTGTGCCGTCATAGATCTACACAGCCGGTTTGTAGTGAATTGGTCAGTATCTAATACCATGGATGCGGAATGGTGTAAAGAAACGATTGAAACGGCGATCATGATGCATGGAAAGCCTGAAATAATAAACACTGATCAGGGATGTCAATTTACTTCTGAGGTATTCAGCACGTTTATTTTGGAAAAAGGCATCCAATTAAGCATGGATGGCAAAGGTAGAGCTACCGATAACGCATTCATAGAGCGATTATGGCGTAGCGTAAAGTATGAAAAAGTATACATCAACCCACCTAAAGATGGTGCTCATCTCTATCGGTTGTTGAATGAGTATTTTGATTACTACAATTATGAAAGAAGGCATCAATCAATTGGCGATAACCGGCCAACTGATTTGTTTGTTTCCAACATCTCAACACCAGCCGAAATAAATCACAAAATTCCGGGTATTGATATGTTGAAAACCCTGCTAATTTAATATCTTAATTAATAATATAATCTGTCCTAATAATTGGGGTAACTACAGTTACAACTTATGTTGCTTCAGGAATGCCCTTATTGCCTTCGCCTGCTATAGATATTAGTACATCTTTCGATATACTTGAGAATAAAGAAAATTCTACACTGACAATTAAAGGGGTTGTCTCTGGAGATGCATTTCCGTCAACAGAAGGAATTGTGCAAGATGAATCTGGGCAAACATTATTTTTGGGAGCTGAACCATTTGCACCTGGTACTAGTCCGTATAATGCGCTTTGGGATGGTGAATGGTTCAAACCTCCTTGGGAAGACAATGTTGAAAATGTTGATTTGTTTGAAGTTGATATAACAATTCACTTAGATGATGATGGTAATTTTACTGGGGTTACGAATAATTTGACAAACGAATTCTTTTTTCTTGATGAATGGAATGAAACTTTTGAGAATAAAAGTGCGACACCATTAGAAGCAAATGAATAATGAAATTAGTGCTTTTAAAATTTAGAATATTATGTTTGGTTTCCATTGTGATAAACACACTAATGTTAAAGTCATATTTTGTTGTGTTAAGTATGATAGTTTTAGTAGTGTCAATTTTGGGACTGATTTTTTCTCCGTCAAATCATTGGGTGAGGTTTATATTAATTGTAGTAATGTTAGTTTCGGTTTCAGTTGGAAGTTATGTAGTATTCATGCTTCTTTTCGTGGATGGGTAGGTAGTGCTATCGAATAGTGGTAGTGTATCAAAAAATCCGCCGCACAGAAAGAAAAATTTGAGGGGTTATTAGGAGGGAAAATAGTGCTTTATGGGCAGGGCGAAAAGTCAGATGGGTAGTGTATCAAAAAATCACCTGGGCATAAAAAAGTTCGATTTTGAGGAATAGAGTGGTGTTTGACTAGGGGTAAACAAAAGAATGCACGCTGTGTAGGGACAAAGAAACACAAAAAAGTATCTTAAAAAGCATAAAAATGAGGTCTGTTACGTATAAGTGTATCAAAAAATCCCTGCGGATTTTTCATATTGCCATTGTCTTTTGTGGAAATACTAGATGAGAATGAATCCCGCTCTTCCGCATAGGCACCGTTGGATTGTAAGCTGAGCTTCCCCGAAAAAACTTGGCCTCAATTTCCTTTACGCACAGTACGGCTGGTATGCCCAAAACTTTCTCCGCTACTTCTTACCGCCAACACTTTTGTTTCCCATAAATTTCTCCGAAGAATTTACCGGTAAGCGGTTATCGCTACGGTTAATGTCTGCCATTCTTAGCGAAGGATCGATCTCTACCGCTATTACTTTTCCTTTTAATTTTATTTCATAGTAGGGATAAGGCCAGGGCCAGTCTTCCATTATTACGCGAGCAGGCATACCTTCTTCGGCTGGTTTTTCTCCACGCATGATTTCCAGGGGAATGTACAGCAATTTCTGAGTGCTGTCTTCAAAAGTTACCACCACATCCAATGGCATGGGGTGTGCTTCCATTTTCTCCAGGGTTATAATGGAAGAATCCGCACTCACTTGTAGTGATTTCACGGCGTAATCGATCGCATTGGTGGTGCCAATCCATTGCTCGTTGTACCAATCCAATTCTAAACCAGAACGCTTTTCCATCAATCGTTTGAAGTCTGTTGGATCGGGATGTTTGAATGCCCATTGATTCCATAGGTCCAGCATACCTTGCTGAAAGTTGTCCTTACCAATAATATAGCTTAGCTGGTGTAAGTAAATGGCACCTTTCAGGTAGGTGGATATACCATAGGTTCTGTTTTTGTCGTAGTGGTCGCCATGGGTAGTCATTGGTTCCTGAAGACCTAATTCTACCAACATAATATAAGCACCGTATGCTCTCGATAGTGGGTTTTTACTGTTGTCATGAAACAAAGAATCCATAATCATATACTGACAATAAGTGGTAAATCCTTCATCCATCCAGGGGTATTTCGACTCATTAAAGGCTAATACTCCCTGGTACCAGGAGTGAATCGATTCATGTACTGTCACACTGACTAAATTTCGAAGTTTCGATCCTCTGGAAGTAATGAGCGTGGCCATTGGGTATTCCATACCTCCATCTCCTCCCTGAATTATCGAATAATCGCGATACGGATATTTCCCATAAGTAGCATTCATCATTTCAAAAGTTTTCACAGCATATGGTTTCAAGGTGTCCCAATTGGCCGTTGTACTATCTTTTTGGTAAATAAAGTGAAGCTTAGGTCCGTCTGTTACTTCCACGATTTCATGGGTATAATTAGTATCTGCCGCCCATGCAAAATCATGCACCTGATTCACTTTGAAGTGCCAGCTCAATTTTTTTTTGTTCTTTCTTTTTACAGGCTTGGACGGGTTTTCATAACCGTGCCCAATTTCCTGTGGATTCTGAAGGTAGCCTGTACCACCAATGAGGTAGGCCGAATCCATATGAATGGTGACATCATAATTCCCCCAAACACCATGAAACTCCCTGCCGACATAGGGGTCTGCATGCCAGCCATGCTTATCGTATTCGGCCAATTTGGGATACCATTGCGTCATGGAATACGCGATACCTTCTTTGTTTTCTCTTCCCGTTCTACGTATTTGAATCGGTACCTGGGAGTCAAATTTCATACTCAACGTCGTCTTATTACCTGGTAGCAGCGGTTTATGCAACCTTACTTCCAATATCGTCCCGCTTACCTCGTAGTCCAGTCGTTTTCCATCCTGCTTTAATTCATTGATATGGTGGTAGCCGATTTCGTTTTCCTTTAATTTAAAAATTCGATCTTTCACACGTTTGTCTGGGTCGGCTATGGTACGTGAGCGAATGTCCATCATACTTCCGGGTTGGAAAGCGTTATAGTATAAATGATAAAATACCTTTCTTAAGGTATCGGCAGAATGATTGGTATATACAATTTCCTGCTTTCCTTTGAATTGGTGTTTTTCCGTATCAAAATCAATATCCATGGTATAGTCAACATGTTGTTGCCAATATCCTCTTTGAGCATTTAAGCCCAAAGTGCCTAATACAAGAAGAAACGATAAAAGGTAATTTAAATGTATCGTGCGTTTTCTGATTAAAGTTGTCCCGTCTACGAAAGTTCTCATTTTTCAAAATTAAGATATAATTGCGTATACTACCTTCATTCAGCTCACTTTTAATAAATAAATTTGTGTATAATGATCATCCTCCCCCAAAAAAATAGGACAGAAAGTTCAACTATGAACTGATTGAATTGACTGTTAGAGCAGGCAGAAGAAAATTTACCTTCCAAATTTATAACACAAGTAGTGTTGGAATGCTTAAACGACCTTTTATGTTAGAGCGCGTACGCTCGATTACAGAAAACCCCCGCTCTTCGAGCTAGGTACTGTTTGATGATTTGTAAACTCTCTGGCGCGTGTTTGAGTGCAGCGGAAACGCGTGTCTTCAATCAAAGCCTGGGGTAAGTTCGGCATGTACTAGCAAAGAAATAAGGAAAAAAGTAGTGTCTTAAATGATTACCTATGAATTTGTTAAGTAACAATTGCCACACAAAATGCATTAAAAAGGAAGTGGTCAAGGTAAAGAAAAGTCCTTTTAATTTTTAAATCGAAATCAAGCACGTATATTTGTCCTGCTTTCCAACTTGATTTATCCCCATAGTTTTCGCTCCTTATTATAAAGTAAACAAGCATACTATGTTGCAATCTTTGGTGGCTTGCGTTAATAATACGTTCACCACAGTGACGACATTAATACCCAATTAACAATGAAATTTAGCGATTTAAATATACAACCTGCTATTCTAAAAGCTCTTAGCGAAGAAAACTATGAGACGCCTACCTCCATTCAGGAGAAAGCCATTCCTTTGGTTTTAGCCGGACACGATGTGCTGGGTACGGCACAGACGGGTACGGGTAAAACGGCTGCGTTTTCCATTCCGGTGATTCAATATTTAAGTGAAGATTCCGGTAGAAAGCGTCAGATACGGGCACTGGTATTGACTCCTACCCGAGAATTGGCGATGCAAATAGCAGAAAGTGTAGCTGTTTATTCCAAGTATACTACGATAAAAAGTACGGTGATATTTGGAGGTGTTGCGCAAGGCCCTCAGGTTAAGCGATTGAAAGAAGGTGTCGACTTACTTATTGCCACTCCGGGAAGGTTGCTTGACCTGATCGGTCAGAATATCATTTCTCTGAGAGCTGTTAGCTTTTTTGTGCTGGACGAAGCCGACAGAATGTTGGATATGGGCTTTATCCATGATATCAAAAAGTTGATCCCTCTTTTACCGGAAGAAAGACAATCGTTGTTCTTTTCGGCTACCATGCCCGATAATATTTTAGGCCTGTCGAAAAAGATACTAAATGCGCCCAGGAAAGTGAGTGTCGCACCGGTATCATCTACCGCGGAAACAATCAAACAATACCTCTATAAGACCAATAAAAAGGAAAAAGGAGCGCTTTTGCTTCATATCTTGAATAAAGTGACCCCGAACGATCAGGTGTTGGTGTTTTCCCGCACCAAGCATGGTGCGGATCGCATTGTGAAAAATTTAACTAAAAACAAGGTCGATGCGGCGGCTATTCATGGCGATAAAAATCAAAACCAACGTCAGCGCGCACTGAATGGCTTTAAGGAAGGTAGTGTGCGTGTGTTGGTGGCTACCGATATTGCCGCACGTGGTATTGATATTAAGAAACTGAAATACGTCATTAACTTTGATATACCCAATGAGCCTGAAACCTATGTGCACCGTATAGGTAGAAGTGGGAGAGCAGGGGAAGAAGGTGTTTCCATTTCTTTGTGTGAACCGGAAGAAAATGCGTACGTCATTGCGGTCGAGAAGCTCACTAAAACCAGACTCGAACTGGTAAAAGATAACCCGCATCCGCAAACCGAGAAAGCGATGACCGCGGAAGAAAAGAAGGCCTTCGAAAAAGAAAAGCAACGTAAAAAGCAGGAGTTTTTTGCCAACAGAAAGAAAAAAGGCCAGGGAGGTGGCCGCTCTTCGAACAGAACGGGATCAGGTGAGGCCAACAAGCCTAATAACAAACGTGGTTTTCGCTCCAGAAGAAAAAAAGCTTAAAAGCATTGATTTGTTGCCTTTGAAGCGTTGTTAGGTGCTTAAATAATTGATAGTTAAGTTGTACGTAGTCTAAAAGTTGATTATTTTTTATCATAATCTACCTACATGAAAACACGCTTTATTTCCGCTTTTCTGAGCCTGCTGCTGTCAATACAGGCATTCCCCGGCCATAGTCAGGATTTTATTGATTATCCGCTTCTAAGTAGCATCACACACGTACAGCCTGCCACCGGAATTGTGTTTTGGTCCGCTAACGAGCAAGATTTGCAGCAGTTGGGGCATGTTGTTCAGTTAGAATTCGCTTATTTAATCCCGGCACAAGTTGTGCAGACAGCAAATAGCTACGATTGGTCTGTGGTAGATGAATTATTGGAAAAAGCAGCTGCGAATAAGCGGCAGTGCCTGCTACGTTTCCGCTATACTTATCCGGGCGTAACACTACCTTCTGTACCGCAATACATACGTGACCTTAATGATTATAATGATCGGGTTGAAGAGGTGGAAGGTGTGGCTACTTACATTCCCGACTGGTCCAATGAAACGTTAAAAACCTTTACACTCGATTTTTTTGAGGCTTTCGCACTGCGCTACGATAATGACCCCAGACTTGGGCTCCTGCAGGTAGGTTTTGGCTCTTATGCCGAATATCACTTGTACGATGGACCGTTTGAGCTGGGGCAGACCTTCCCCGATCAGGCATTTCAGGAAACTTTTTTGAGTCATGTGGATCAGCTTTTTGAGCAAACACCCTGGAGCATTTCCATCGACGCTGCCAATACACAAGTGGGGCCCTTTGCTTTAAACGAAGCTTTAAAGGCCTTGAATTTTGGCCTGTTCGACGACTCCATGATGCACGAAAATCATTCTGCTTCTGATAACGAATACAACAGATCGTCATGGTTGTTTTTTGGTGATGATAGATTTGAGACTAATATTGCCGGCGGTGAGTTCAGTTACTACACCGCTTATGACCAGCAACATGTGTTGGACGTGCCCGATGGTCCGCATGGCCGCTCTTTTGAGACCTTTGCAGCGCAGTATCACTTAAGTTACATCATAGGAAATGATCAGCTTAAGTATCAATCGGCCGGTCGCATTGAAGAGGCAGCCAGATCAATGGGCTACAAGTTTAAAGTGCTTGCCTACAGAAGTAATGGTGTTGAAACTCAGGTTGAGATCGCGAATACGGGCCTTGCCCCGATTTATTACGATGCTTTTCCAGCATTGGATAACGTGAGGTCTACTACGAGCCTGAAAGGACTGCCGCCCGGTGAGAGCCGCCTCTTTTTAATAGCAGCGCCGGCTCCCGACCATACACTTCACATAGTTTGCAACAAGATTTTGGAAACTCAGTTGATAGAATTTGAAGCATCGCTTGATGTGCAGGTGGGGGTGGCTGATTATCAAAACAGGCAGGGCATTAATTTTTACCCTAATCCCTGTAATAAAATATTGCACTTAAGCAGGGAAACAGACTGGGCCTTATACAACCTGACCGGGCAACTGCTTAAAACTGGTAGGGGTAGCTCCATTGAAATGACAGAGATGTCAAATGGTATTTACCACTTGAAAACCGGCTTGGTCAATCAGTTGATTTACCTGGAAAAATAAGTGCTGCCAAGAATGGGTTGTTGTTCGGATCTTTTAAGTAAAGTTGACTATTGTGGTATAATCCAAGCTAAGTAATTACCGTGAACCAAATTGCCGGGTTTTTGGTCCAAATAAGAAAGGCATAATAAGAAAAGTGCATTATTTTTGTGAAAAAAGCACTATGATATTAAGCCACGACAGGATCGATTTATTTGGTAAGATGCTATTTGAGACCATCGTGTTGGTGCCTCCATACCATAAGCCCAATCCCATGCTCAACGAAGCCTGTTTTTTGTATGTGATGGAAGGTGCTTACAATTCTATCTCAGAGCAAGGTGAGCTACAGATTCAAGCCGAAGAGTCGCTGCTCATGAGGTGTGGTAATTACCTTTCGGAGATGCTTTCCACGGAACAGTCTCAAAAATACCAGGCAGTGGCAGTGCATTTCTACCCTGAAGTATTGCAAAAAATATATGAAAATGAGTTGCCGGAATTCCTGAAATCAGCTGGTCCCAGCGATGTGACCATGAGCACTATTAAAGGGGATGTGTTAATTAAAAAATACATCGACAGCATTCTTTTTTACTTCGAGAACCCCCAGCTGGCAGATGAAGAAATACTCATTCTAAAACTCAAAGAGATTATTCTTTTGCTGAATAAAACCAGGAATGCACCACAAATACGCAGGATTTTGTCCAATTTGTTTAACCCGCTTACTTATACATTCAGGGAAGTGGTAGAAGCACATTTATACCACACTATTACCATAGAACGTTTGGCGCTCTTGGTAGGTATGAGTCTGTCCACCTTTAAACGTGAGTTCGAGAAGGTGTACCAGGCTTCACCCGCTACCTACATTCGAAACAAAAAACTAGCCAAAGCAGAAGAATATTTGCGCTCTACCGATATGAGAGCCACTGAAATTGCCTATGAATGTGGTTTTGCCAATGTGTCGCATTTTTCCAGAACCTTCAAGCAAAAGCACCATTTATCACCTACCGAGTACAGGCTGAACCAAAAAAGCAAATCCTTGAACTGATCATGAAATAAACCGGCGGCGCTTTTCCGGACCTTTGTTTCATAACTAAAACAAATGATGTTATGAAAACAATAGAAGAAAAAATCACCCAGACTTTAAATGCAAGCCCCGATGAAGTATGGCAGGTTATTGGGGCCGTTGATGGAGTAGATAAATGGTTTGCTTCTCTCATAAAAACATGTGTCCTAAAAGATGGTAAACGCTTTTGTGAAACCAACGAAGGCGTACACTTTGAAGAAGAAATTTTAGAGCTCAATCATGAAACCAGAACCTTTCGTTTTGCCATTCCGCAACAAGATATGCTTCCGGTAACAAATATTGTAGAGACCATGAAAGTGCTGGAAGGGGAGCAAGGAACGACGATTGTAGAATGGTCGGCCAGCTTTGAGGCTACCGCCGAAAATGCAGAGCCAGGGAAGGAGTCCTTCCGTAATTTGTGGCGCATGGGCCTCAAAGAAATGGAGCAGTTTATTAACGCAAAAAAATAATACACATACAAAAAGATAGACAAAGAGTTTAAGAAAATGGACAAAGAAGAAAAAATAAAAATCAGGTTTAATAAAAAGCACCCTTTACTGGTATTTACCTTGCTCATGACTACTCTATTGAGCTTGTCATGCACTTCCACCGAGGGAGGTGACAGTAGTAGCGTAAAAGCAAATGAAGTTCAGGTTGATGCAAAAGATGATAGTAAGATGTATGTCACGGTATTAATATATTTGAACGATGGAATGGAAACCGTTTTTGAGGAGTACAAACAAAAGGCCGGTCCAATTGTAAAGAAGCATGGCGCTCAAATTGAGCGTATAATAAAACCAGTGAAGCTTGCTCAGGGAACTATGGAACTGCCAGATGAGATACATGTGGCGTCATTCGATACTCCTGAAGGAATGACGCATATGAATGAAGACCCGGAATACCTGGGGCTTGTTAAAACCTTACGTGATAAGGCGGTAAGGAAATTGGTTTTTATGATCTGTGAACCTGCTGATTTTGAATTCAAAAGGGAAGTGGGGAATAAAGAAAAAACCTTTGGTATGGCATTACTAAACTATAATGAGGGAATGAAGGACCAATTTGATGAATATCACAAGGAAGCTTGTGAAATAATACCCGAATTTGGGGCGCATTTCGAACGTTTCTTCAACGTCGCGGATGTAAAAGGAGATTTTACCAGGCCCGATGAAGTTCACTTGTTTTATTTCGATACACCAGATGGCATGAAACAAATGGCTGAAGATCCCAGAATGTTAAAATTATTCCCAAAGCGCGATGCATCTTTGAAATCCCTCAATTTTATAATCGGCCAGGCAATATAAGTCAAAAGAGCGTTCATGAAAAGAGCCGCGATGAAGTTGAATGCTTCATCGCGGTATGATCGTACATCATTTATGGTCCTTCAGTAATGGATATTCTTAGCTTCTAAAAAAGTTTGGAGATTCCGTATTTTTAATTGTATATTTGTAATCTCAATCCTTAATCTGAAAGGAGGCCACTTATGTTAGTGCAGAATAATCATATCGAGCAAATGACCGGAAACAGGTAACAACACGTTTACCAGCCTGAATTGTATCCGGTCCTGATGTGTAAACATCAGGACTTTTTTTATGCTCATTTTTCCGGTCCGTATTCCAATTAGTGAAACGAACAGTTTCTACTGTTCATACAATACCTTAATGCTTTATGGGCAAGATTAAATTAAGAGGAAAAGACCTCAAACAAATAGATTATTCTAATAATAAGGCGATTAGCCTCGCCTTAGCAATTATTTCCAAAAATTATAAACACGCTTCCAAAGAGGAGCAACTCAACGTATTAACAAATGTAAAAGAACACTATCAAAACTACCTGGAAGATGAAATTTGGGGTGTTTTGGCCCGGGAATTTCAACCCGATAGGCAGCTGAAGCCAAAAGCGGAAATTCCGCTGCTGAAGTGCAGCGGTGACTTTAAGGTCTTCGGAAGAAAACACATTTCCAGTAATGCCTACCAGCAAATGGAAATGGTGATGCGACTGCCGGTGGCCAAAAAAGGGGCGATGATGCCCGATGCGCATCAGGGTTACGGCCTGCCTATTGGCGGTGTGCTGGCTACTGAAAATAGCGTAATTCCTTATGGTGTCGGATTGGATATCGGCTGTAGAATGAGTCTGAGCATTTACGATCTCGACAGCAGGTACCTGCAAAAACATGCTTATAAATTTAAAACGGCTTTGAAAGAACGTACCAATTTTGGTACCGGAGGCGAATTGAATATTCCACAAGAGCATGAGGTACTGGACAGAAGTGCATTTTCATTAACGCCGCTGCTTAAACAACTGCATGGAAAAGCGGTCAAACAACTGGGGACCTCGGGTTCGGGCAATCACTTCGTGGAGTTTGGCTTAGTGAATTTGGGTGAAGACAATGAATTTGGACTGGAGTCCGGTGATTATGTAGGCTTGCTCTCACATTCGGGGTCGCGCGGATTTGGCGCCACTATTGCCAAAAACTATATGGAAATAGCCATGGAACAGTGCCTGTTGCCACGCAGTGCACATCACTTGGCCTGGCTGGACTTGTCCACCGAAGCGGGACAGGAATATTGGCTGTCGATGAACCTGGCAGGAGATTATGCGAAGGCCTGTCACGACCAGATTCACTACCACCTGAGCAAATACCTGGGTATTAAAGCAGTGGCCAATATCGAGAACCACCACAACTTTGCCTGGAAGGAAGTACAGATCGATAGTGCCGAGCTGATTGTGCATCGCAAAGGAGCTACTCCGGCCGCTAAAGGTGAGCTGGGAATCATACCGGGGTCCATGACGGCTCCTGGTTACATTGTAAAAGGTAAAGGGAATGCCGCTGCGCTAAATAGTGCCTCACACGGCGCCGGACGGAAGATGTCGAGAAAGGCGGCCCGGGAGTCTATATCGGGAAGTGAAATGAAGAAAATACTGAGTAGAAACGGGGTTACCCTGATAGGGGGAGGGACTGACGAGGCTCCCATAGCCTACAAGGATATCGATGAAGTAATGCAATGTCAAAATGACTTAGTGGAAGTGCTGGGCACCTTCATGCCTAAAATTGTGAGGATGGATAAAAACTAAAAAAATGAAGACAGCAAAAATATACATACAACTATCTGCAGGCAGAGGGCCGGCAGAATGTGCCTGGGTGCTAGCGCAGCTGCTGAAAACACTGTTGCAGGCATTGAAAACGCATGGGCTCTCCTGTGAGGTGATTAGCAGGAATCTGGGGCAGGAGCCGGGAACACTTAACTCTTGTTTGTTGAGTGTGACTGGCAACGACGCGCTTAAAGTGGCCCGGCCCTGGGAGGGCACCATTCAATGGATAGGTAAAAGCCCTTTCCGGAAATTCCACAAGCGTAAAAATTGGTTTGTAGGAGTGTCTGTATTCCATGAAACGAATGAATATGCATTCAAAGAACAGGACCTGGAATTGAGTACCTATAAAGCTTCAGGTCCCGGCGGTCAACATCGCAACAAAGTGGAAACGGCGGTGCGGGTTTTGCACAGGTCTTCGGGCATAACGGTGACGGCAAGTGAATCGAGATCACAGCTGCAAAATAAGAAGGAGGCGATGGCGAAAATCAGGCAGTCTTTTGGTCAGTACAAGCTGGAGTTGATGCAAAAGCGACTGGACGAGCAGTGGAAAGAACACCTGGCCTTACAGCGTGGTAATCCGGTAAAAGTATTTGAAGGACGCGATTTTAAAACGAAGAGGGGGAAATGAAAAGAGGGTAATGGCGCTCGGTCATTCTTTGAAGACTCTGAGTGGGTATGCTGGCACAGCGCGTTTCTGCTTTAGGGTGTTACATCAACAGATTCTTCGCTCCCTTGTAGCTCTAAATGACAGGGGTATGCAAAGGGAATGAGTAAGTTTCTAACTTACTTCATTTCCGTCATTCAGAGGCACGAAGGTATAGAAACAGTTCTGTGAACTGTATTAGTGAGTGGCCAGGGAACGTAGTAGGCAGGCATTTGCGACGGAAGAATCTGGAAATGATATTGCCTACTTGACTTTCCAACTCGTGTTTTAAACTTATTACATTGTTGAGGAAAAAAAGTTACCTTAGGTATCAAGTAAGGATATCTTAACTAAAGATAGTCGCATATTGGAAAAAGCGCATCAAAAAACAGGGCTGTGGTGCGACTATTACTACAAAAAATGTTGAGCATTGAACTTAAAACTGAAATAAAGGCTGATAGAAGTGTAGTGTTTGACCTTTCGCGAAGTATCGATTTACACAAGATCTCAACTAAACGTACAAATGAAGAAGCAATTGCAGGAAAAACAAGTGGACTAATAGGGTTAGGTGAAATTGTTACCTGAAGAGCCAAACACTTTGGCGTTTATCAAAAACTAACGTCCAAAATAACCCAATATGATAGACCCAATTACTTTGTTGACGAAATGGTAAAAGGTGCTTTTTCGGCATTTAAACACGAACACCACTTTTCGGAACTGAATGGTATAACTTTAATGGCGGACTTTTTTGATTATAAATCGCCATTTGGAATCTTAGGACAAATTGCTGATAAGGTATTTCTTAGAAAATATATGACTACTTTATTAACTGAGCGGAATCGAATTGTGAAAGAATATGCAGAATCCGGAAGGTGGAAAGAAGTAATGGGATGTGTGAAAACGTAAAATATCACTTTATGTTGAGACCCCATCAGTGTCATTCCCTGAAGACACTGATGCTGCATAAGGTTGTTATTAAGAGCTTGTGACGGGTACTTTTAGGACGTCTGCATAGCGTTTTCATTGTCGCCCAAAAAACATAATCGACCAACCATTGTGCTTATAAAAAAACAAAGTATGAGGTTTACAATATGACTTCTAAAGAATAGTTCACTTGAAACATAACTGCATTTGTATATTTATTTATATAATGCGCTTGTGTTTTGACAATAAGTTGATGTTAGCTTTTTGAATGTTTATATAAATTAATTTTAAAAAAAAAGATTGAATAATGATGAAAAAGCAAATACTACTTTTGATGATGGTCGGATTATTTTTTGCTTGTTCGAATGATGATGTACAACCTCAGACTATTGAAATGAGAGTTAATCATTTTCAGAATACGGGTATTGCAGAAAGCCCTGTTTTAACATTACTTATACAGCAGGGCGATGACATTGGTACTGATAACTGGACTAAATTTTACTCAACAATTGAAGGGTTTAATTATGAACCTGGTATAATCTACAATTTATCCATAAAGTCAGAATCAATTGACAACCCACCTGCTGATGGAAGTTCAAAAAAGTACACACTTCTAAAAGTTGAATCAACTCAGGAAGTCGACGATGAAACCCATTTTGATATAGATTTAAAAGTAAATAGAACAAGTTTTGTTACCACCGATGCCGGTTTAAAACTGCTTAATCAAATTAACATTGACTGTGAGAAACTTTGCGATGATTTGGAGATTATGTTGCAGAATGAAGACGTCGTAATCGGAACCTTTAAATGGGGGAACGATAATGAGCTACAATTAATGGGATTTATATAGGGGCTGTTGTTAATATTATATAAGAACGCCACCGGTGCAAGGCCTATTAATCTTAAAGAATACAAAAATTCCTAAAGGAATGTGCATTTACAATTCATGATTATTTGGAAAGGAAAAGGAATATTGATAATTGTATACTTCATTGTAATATTCATAAGTATTGCAATTACTAACAGGATATTAATTGAGAATTTTGGTCTTGTTCAAGATACCATACCGATGATATCAGCGCTGGGAATTGCTTTAATAGGAACTGGGATTTGGACAAAACTGACAGCGAATAGCTATTATGAGGATAATAACGGTGAAAAAGTAATCATGGATGATATTACAAATAGTTTCTTTTTTATAAAGATGAACACTTGGGGAATAATATTACCGTTAATTGGTGTGATTCTGACTGTTTATGGGTTTATGGTAAACTAATGGATAAAGACGCATTGTTATTTATCTGAAGAAATGCTAAGTCAATTTTACTATCTATTTCAAAGTTAATATGAAATTCCCCACCGGTGCAAAGCCTAAGAAGTGGTCTTATGAAGATGTATAAGTATCAGTTCCTACGGTCAAGTGGAGGGATTGCAACACGAACAATCAAAAACACCCACACTTGAAAGAGTACTCAGATGAGACCTCATCAGTATTATTCTCTGAAGATGCTGATGCTGCATAAGTTTGTGAAAACTGCTTAGATACGTTTAATATATCGCCATTTGGAATCTTGGGGCAAATTGCTGATAAGCTATTTCTTAGAAAATATATGACTACTTTATTAATTGAACGGAATCGAATTGTGAAAGAATATGCAGAATCCGGAAGGTGGAAAGAAGTATTGAATGTATAAAACGGATAATATCACTTTATGTGGCTAATGGCAGTACAAGACTCGCGCTATATGAGTTCGAAAAAATATTTTTTAAGAAAAATCAAAAAATTAGTTAACGCTAACTTATTCGTTTGGATAGTATAATTGATTGGTGTTTAATATGATTAAATGAATGCCATAGATGAATTCATTTTTAACTGATGTTTAATCATCTTGATTCAGTTGTCTTTCTTTTTTTAAGACGCTGGCAGCTAATTTTTATTTGATTCGTGCAATATAGGAGCTCATATGTGTGTTTAGGGGCGAATTGAATGATCTATTCATAGGATTATTATACTTTTTCTCCAGGCTAAAGGGTTAAAAGGATATTGAGTCTTATGGATGGAACAAGAATTAATCGGTTTACCTGTTCAGGTATGCCATTGATTTGGTAGGTCTACCAAAATAGCTATATGCCAATTCGTATAAACTTGATTTACTTCAAAATAAGAGTCATCAAATAAATAATTTTTAAAACCTAAATTTTTAATAATGAAACAATTAATTTTAACAACATTTTTAGCTTTTGCAACACTTGCAACTAGAGCTCAAACACTTTTAATGACAGGGGGTGTTAATGATATCGGTCAAAATCCTATCGGTAAATTAGATATAAAAGTCGGGGGGTGGGGAAATATTCCCACAATTTCTTTTAATCAAATAGCCAATCATCCTTCCATTCGGATGTATAGACCAACAGGCGATGGCGGACATGCTTACCCATGGTGGATCGAAAATTCAACTAGCGGTAGGCTTATATTCAAAAGCGGTAGTGCAGCTGATATTGGTTCAGAAGACGTTACTTCAAAATTTACACTTGTTCGTGATGGAAGCGTAGGTGTGGGAACAGACGATCCTAATGGTAAACTAGATATTCACCTTGGTGGTTGGGGCAACATTCCTTCGGTATCTTTTAAGCAGGAGAATAATCAGCCATCTATCAGGTTGTATCGGCCAACAGGCGATGGCGGACGTGCTTATCCGTGGTGGATTGAGAATTCTACAAGTGGCAAGCTTATTTTTAAGAGTGGAGCGTCAGAAGATATAGGACAGGAGCAGGTTTCACCTAAATTTACGATACAAACCAATGGATATGTAGGCATAGGAACAAGCAATCCTGATGCACAATTAGCAGTTAAGGGAAAAGTACACGCTGAAGAAGTGAAGGTGGACCTCAATGTCCCTGGACCAGATTATGTGTTTGAACCTGATTACGAATTACATTCATTGGCTGAAGTGGAAGCATACATAAACGACCACAAACACCTGCCAGAAATTCAGTCTGCTGCCGAGATGGAAAAGAATGGTGTAGACCTCGGTGATATGAATATGAAACTCCTGAAAAAAATTGAGGAATTAACGCTTTACCAAATTGATTTACTGAAGCGCTTGGAGCAGGCCGAGCAAAAAATCAATCAGATCGAAAAGCTCAAAAGATAAAAGTCATGCTCTTAAAATTTAAAAAGACGAAGAAAATAAAAGGGTTATTAATTATAGCGCTGTTCTTTTGGTTTGGTTTGTCTGCTAATGGACAAGTCGTAAATGTGCGTGTAGTACCGGACCCTTTTCGTGAAGGTATTCTTACTACTTGTTTTGAATGCTTCCCAGAGGCTCATGTTACATCGATAATAAACTCCGAATTTATAATATATGTTTTTGATGCAATTTATGCCACTTCGATTATAGAACAACAATCAATTGTGACCTTTAGTGCGGGTAATTCAATTTCTTTAAGGCCAGGTTTTCATGCCAGGAGCGGGAGCTCTTTCAGGGCTTATATTGAAGGTTGTAGCTATAGTACATGTCGCGTAGTAAATTCTTTTAAGGAAACAGGTATGGCAAATGATGATCCTAATTTGACTTCTATCAATAATGCTATTGAGTCGATAGAGCTATTTCCTAATCCAACTAGCGATTTACTTAATTTAAGAAGTAAAGGTGCTGAAATTAGTTCTTGGGAGCTCTTTAATGCACAGGGTGAAGAAGTCGCACGTTCGTCAGGTGCCAATAGATCTATATTCGAACGGGTGATTGATGTGAGTGATTTGAGTAGTGGGCTTTATGTACTTAACGTACAATTTAGCGATGACCGATTCATAGTCAAACAGTTAATAAAGAACTAAGTACACCCAAGTTTGTCCCGGAAGTCAGCAGATGTAATGAGCTGACTTTTGGGATAGTTCGTCAAATTGAAAGAAGTATTTGTCAGCAGCTTATTAAAAATTTTAAATTTAAACGTAGCGAAATGAAGAATTTTAAATATGTAATCTTAATATTTTTGTTATGCTTGTTAAATATGCTTGTTTATGCACAAAATGCAGTGAATGGTACCAACCAGGGAACTTCAAATGGCATTCGTTTGGGCGACCCGGTTGATTCCGGTGGTGATAATGCACTGGATCCACAGATTCCTCCTTGTCCGGATGACTACGATGTGCGGGAACATGTGAATGCAGGTCAAAATGATGTGCAACAAGCAAAAAATGTACTTACCGCAAATAATGTTGTGGAAAACGGAGCTACAGCATCGTACGATGCTGGAGACCTTGTCTTACTATTACCTGGCTTTTATGCTAGGCGCGGTGCTGTTTTTAGCGCTTACATTGATGGTTGTATTGGTCCGTTTCTGGGTAAATTTATTTATAATGAAACAGGTTATGCCACTAACTCCGAAGATAACGAAATAAAGGTAGAATTATTTCCCAATCCAGCGAACGACGTACTCAATTTGCGAAGTAGTGGCGTTGGGATGATTTCCTGGCGGTTGTATAGTTTTGATGGGCAATTGGTAGCAAATTCGCTTAGCGGGCAGAGTGAATTTCACGTTGATATGATTGATGTAAGTAGTTTACGAAGCGGACTCTATAAGTTGAGTGTGAAACTTAGCGACAATAGTTTGGTCTATCAAAATGTGACGAAACATTAATTCGAATTAAATTAGCATTATATAGCGTAATGTTGGTTCCATTTTTTGATAAATAAAGAATGGTTGTCCTTTCGGGCAGCCTTTTAAAAATATCATAACATTAATTTAAGCAAAATGAATTTAATAAAGTATATAGTTGGTACTATATTACCGTTATTGTTAACGGTGTTTTCTCATAGTCAAATTCAATTAGAAAACTACTATTATTATGAAGGGAGAAAGATTTATTTAGAATTGAATACCTCAGTGATTTCTTTGTCATTTGAGGGAGATGAAAAAGTTCGTGAAAGAATTAGAGGAGTGAAAAAAGATTTCGGTGATCAACTTGAAATTATGGAAGATTTTTCGCTTCAAAGTCTTCAAACTATAGGAGAAAAAAAAGAAGAGGGTTTAAGGAAAAAGAGGTGGTACGCTGAAATTACCTTATCAACAGAAATGTTTGGTAAAGATTATGTTAAACAAATTGAACAGTATAAGAAAATCGGAGGCATCTTAATGGTCTCTCCTGTGTATAGATCTTTTAAAGGAAAGAATATAGGTTTGTCTAATAATTTTTATATTAAATTGAAACATGAAGCTGATATTGATCTATTGTATCAAAAAGCAAGGGAATTTGATGTAGAGGTTATAGGTCACGATCCATACATGACTTCGTGGTTTTTATTGTCAATAACTCATCCATTAAAGTACAATGCATTAAATTTAGCCAATATTTTTTTTGAATCGGGTTTGTTTGAATGTGCTGAACCTGAATTCATTATGCACGGTTTTCAAAATTCCAGCGATACTTTTTTTTATAATCAATGGTCGCTAAACAATGTTGGGCAAAATGGTGGTACGTCGGGAGTTGATATTGATATCGAACAGGCTTGGAATATTTCTAAAGGTAGTGGAATAAAAGTTGGAGTGGTAGATAACGGTATCGAATTTAATCATCCAGATTTACAAACTAATAGATTGAGCGGTTTTGATGCTCAGCGTTTTACTACTCCTTCTCGAGTAAGAGGTAGTCATGGTACGGCTTGTGCCGGTATTATCGGAGCAATAGAGGGAAACAATAGAGGGATTGCAGGTGTAGCACCCGAATCTAAACTGGTGCCTATTAGTATGAGTTTTTCCAATGGATCGAGTATGATTGTTGCAAGAGCTATAAATTGGGCTTGGAAAAATGATGTTGATATCATTAGCAATTCTTATACGTTACCTCTTAAAAGTCGAATAGTCGATGAAGCAATTCGCGATGCGTTGTCAAAAGGTCGTAATGGCTTGGGCTGTGTGGTGGTATTTGGGAGTGGAAATGATAATATCGATGGAAGTGAATACCCGGGTAATTCAAACAGCAAAATTCTATGTGTAGGCGGTGTCGATCGATGTGGAGTTAGAGCAGGCGCACAAAGCAATATTCCTCAAGTATGTGATAGTTGGCGTTCGGGAGGAAGTGGATATGGCACTCCATTAGACCTCGTTGCAGGGGCGCACAAAATTATTACTACCGATTTAAAAGGCGATATTGGATATGACCCTAGCGATTATAATTTTGATTTTGCAGGAACATCAGCAGCTTGCCCTCATGTCGCTGGTGTGGCGGCATTGGTCTTGGCAGTGAATCCAGGACTTAAGGTTGAGGAGGTTAATAATATTATTGAGCGGACAGCAAAAAAGATCAGAACAGATTTGTATGATTATAGCTTAGTGACCGAACGCTCCAATGGAGTTTGGAATAAATACTTAGGTTATGGACTTGTAAACGCTTATCAAGCTGTTTTGATGGCAGAAAAAGGAGATTGTCCGATTGTAAATAATGTAATACACGATGTACGTTTTAATCAAATAGATTATCAAAGTGCAGAGAGTGTACTTAATGCGAATAATAAAGTCGAAAATGGTGGGGTAGCTGAGTATGATGCCGCCAATACTGTATTCCTGAAGCCTGGTTTTCATGCTGGGTATGGTTCGTCTTTTAATGCATATATTGATGGATGCTCTCAAGTTGAACAAACAAAATATGTGCCAACGGCGTATGAATATGTCCATAATTATGATGAGATCGAAAATCTAAACTCAGGAAATGTAAATGATGAATTAGAATTATTTCCCAACCCGAGTAGCAATGTTGTTAATTTGAGAAGTAGTAATAGCCCTATTGTTTCATGGAAACTGTTTGATTCGTTTGGAGCACAAGTGGTAGAATCACCTGATGAAGTAAATGTTTACAGTCAGGTAATTGATATAAGTGGTTTGCAACATGGATTGTATACATTACGCGTAGGTTTTGATAATGGTCGCTTAATTTATCAAAATGTTATTAAATATTAACACTTTAATTTTGCGTGCATAATTTACTTTGAATGCTAAGTGGATCATAAATCCCATCAATGCTCCCCATCAGTGTCAGTGTCTTCAGAGAATGACGCTACTTGGTTATTAAGAGCTATCCGGATCGACCAAAAAATAGTACAGGCTTTATTCCGGATCAAGCAAGCCATTCGAACATGGCTACGTTGAATTCAGCACAGGTCAATTAATGGAAATCTCGAATGTACGTTCTTTAATGACTCTACTACCTTTTCGACCTGCTAACTTTCGTTTCCATCAATTTAGTACGACCAATCGATCCAAACCAAGGCATGAATGAAAAGCCTTCCTACAAATACCCCATTTTCTTCAATTAATTTCAAAATGCAATTTTATACCCGCGAATGAATCGATTTGTCTGGCAGGCGACCCCATTAATATAAAAGATTATTTCCCTAAAAATTCAGCTTCTAACTTGCCTGTAGTTAATAAAAAACACCAAGTAAAATGATGAAAAAGCTACTATTGCTGGCCGTAATGGTTGGTATGTACGTGAGTACAATGGGACAGACGAGCTTTCCCGAAATATTAGAAAACGGAGATGCTACTCTTTTTGAAATTAAAAAAGCCGCGAAAGATTATTTCAACGAAACGGGTGAAAAACATGTAGGCTGGAAGTATTATCAGCGTTGGTTATTTATTCATGAAGGCGATTTTGACGCTGATGGCCACAGGATTAAAAGGGATTTCACGAAGGAACTGGCGAAACTAAAGAAAAGCAAACTAGCAGCCAAAGAAGCCGGTAGTTCGCTGGGAACAGGTAGTGTATGGACGGAGCTGGGGCCGCGCATCGCTAAAAGTACGCCATCCTCTACCGGAGCCGGTGATGGAATAGGTCGATTGAGTGCTATGAGCAAAGATATGGTCAATAATATCATTTATGCAGTTTCACCGGGAGGTGGTGTTTGGACTTCATCTGATGATGGTAGAAGCTGGTCAGCGATAGGGGATCAGCTACCATTACTGAATCTGTTTGCCATTTGTGTGGCGCCATCTAATCCTACAACATTGTATTGCGGTGGCCAGGGTTACGGTTATATCTATAAATCCACAGATGCAGGTCAAAACTGGTCAACTTCAGTTTATAACAACGGATCGTTGACTAATGTACGTAAAATCCTGGTTGACCCGGAAGATGAAAATAAGGTCTATGTATTAGCAACGGGAGGTTTGTACAAAACGTTGAATGGTGGTCAGTCTTTTGAGAAAATGATCGATGGGACATTTAGTGATATTACATTTAAGCCTGGTGATAATTCGGTAGTGTATGTTACCGGTAACTTTTTTTACCGCTCAACAGACGGAGGGCTTAGTTTTGAACAGAAAACCTTTGAGAACGCAACGCGTTCCATGGTGGCTGTTACTCCAGCCAATCCAAATTATGTCTATCTGGTAACTGCTCACGGTAGTTCGCTTGATAAGGTTTATCGTTCGGAAGATGGAGGGGAGACCTTCTCATTACGTCTGCAAGCCAGCTTTGATAATGCTACGAACTATTTGGGCAGGTTCCTTAATCGCTCGCAAAATAGTCAGGCTTGGGTGCATTTTGCATTAGTCGTATCCCAAAGCAATCCTGACGATCTTTTGTTGGGAGGTATATTTGTTTACCGTTCAACAGACGGTGGTGAAACATTTTTCAGGGATGATAAACTAGCAGGAACCAACAACTTGATACATGCCGATAATACAGATATGGAAATATTTGGCGATCAGGTATACTCAACTAACGACGGAGGTATGTATACCCGAACATTTGCGGAAAATGGCTGGCACAATATTTCATCAAACTTGGGTATTCGTCAGTTTTACCGTATCGGAAATGTAGATGCTGCTCCGAATTTTGTAATAGGAGGTTCGCAGGATAATGGTACTCATACAGGTAATTTAGACGACTTATACGATTGGGTGAAAATTAGCGGTGGCGATGGTATGCAATGTCATGTGGATCATACAAATACTGATATCGTCTATTATTCCACTCAATATGGAACATTGTTTAGGGAGAAAGCCAGGGGTCAAAATAGTGAAACAATCCGTTTAATTAAACCTGCAGATGCGGGACAGGGAGCCTGGGTAACTCCTTATGTTATGGATCCGGTAAATCATAAAGTGTTGTACGCCGGATATGAGGATTTATATCGTTCAGATGATCAAGGGGATACATGGACAAAGAAAAGGGATTATGCCAATGGAGAAATTCTCCATTTGGAAGTGTCGCCAGCCAATAATAATATCGTTTATTTGTCTGGTACGCTGGGTAGTCAGGTAAGTCACGATGCTTCTGAAACATTCTCCTGGAGCAACTTACCGGCCAGGTGTCGCATAAGTGCGCACCCGACCGATGAAAAACGTGCTGTTGCCTATAGTAGTTCTAAAATATATGAAACAATAAATAGAGGTTTAGGATGGAAGGAAATTACCAAAGAAAGACCAAATACAAGACTTACAAGTATAAAAGCTGATTTTGGAGATGATAATGGTATTTACCTGGGTACTGACATGGGCTTATATTATACCAACGATGATATGGACGACTGGCAGCTGGTAGGTGAAGGTTTACCAAATACACCAATCACGGATATCAAAATCTTGTACAGTATTAACAAAATTCGTATTGCTTCTTACGGTAGAGGCGTTTGGGAAACCGACTATAATTCGAGTCGGCAATCACCATATAATGGGTTAGCTCAAACAATACCAGGTGTTGTTGAAGCTGAGTTCTACGATCAAGGTGGATTAGGAGTAGCTTATTACGATAAAGATTTGACGAACAAAGGAGCTTATCTACGTAATGATGGCGTTGACCTCGAGAAAGGAACGTCTAATGGAAACGTAGCATGGATCGATGAAGGGGAGTGGTTTGCTATGACCGTAAATGTAACGCAGTCTGGTGAATATAACCTTACTGCACACGTAGCCGCCATTGCAGCAGGAAAACAATTTTACCTCGAATTCGATGGTGAAAGATTTACCAATAACCTGGAAGTTCCTTATGCCGCTACATACGGTGAATTCAAACCGGTAGCTGTTGAAGCACTTTATATGGAGCAGGGAACGCATGTCTTAACTTTTCATTCGCTGTCTAAGCAATTCAAAGTAGATGATTTTGAATTTACGCTTGCTAATGCCATTCCCGATAATGATCAGGATGGTTACAATGAACTGGTCGACTGTGACGACCAGGATGCGACAATTTACCCGGGTGCTGAGGAATTGTGCGATGGAAAAGATAACGATTGTGACGGCCAGGTCGATGAAGGTGTGTTGATTACTTTCTATTTCGATCAGGATAACGATTTATATGGTGTGGCGACCGATACCGTAATGGCTTGTGTAGCTCCACAATACTATGTAGCTGTTGCTGGCGATTGCGATGATACTCGCGATAACATCAATCCGGGTGCAGAAGAACTTTGTGATCAGTATGATAATAACTGCAACGGGGAAAACAACGAAGGACTCATGATCTCACAATTTATCGATGGTGATAACGATGGCTACGGTGATCCTGATACCGAGTTAAGTGCTTGTGGGGAATTGGCAAATTATGTGTCTGTTGGTGGCGACTGCAATGATGCCAATCAGCAGGTGAACCCGGGAACACCAGAAATTGCCGATAACGGGGTAGATGATAATTGCGACGGACAGATAGACGAAGGAAACGATTGTGTAGTAGACGGGCCCACAAACGAATACGTGATTTCAATTTCGGAAAATGATACACAACTGATTATTGATTGGGATGGAGCTGAAGGTATGGGTACTGGTTTCGTTTACATGGACTACTGGTTAAATGGAAGTTATCAGGGTTCATTCGGGCCGTCGATCGACAATGCCAATCGCATATTTGGAGTAGCTAATGTAGCCTCAGGTACATCGGTTGATTTCTTCTTTAAATATTCGGCACCTTACGGTCAATATTTAGGAGCGCAAAGCGATCATAATTACATCATGGGTACATGTAGTGGTACATCAAAAGTTTCATTGTACGCAGACCATTCGAAGGTGAAGCTGACGCCAAACCCGGTAGAAGATCAATTGAATATTACACTTGTGGAAGGGGTTGTCGAAGGTGTGTTCCTCGTTGATGGCCAGGGTGTTAGCAAAGATGCTCAGATAAATAAGGTAGGTGGAAGTAACATTACCCTCGATGTTTCCACTTTGAGTACAGGTATTTACCATTTACAAATTCAAACAAACAGCGGTTTGGAAATGGTGAAGTTTCTGAAATTATAAGGTTAATAGCTAAACAATAAAATCTCAAATTATTATGGGGTTTGGGGCTGTCTCTAATTGTGGAGACAGTCCCTTAATTTTTTTAATATTATTCCTACACAAATTTCGCGCGCCTTATTTCATCGTTTTCAATGATTTCTATAAAATAGACTCCCGATTGTAAAGATGAAATATCGACTGACTTACCGGATAGTTCAACAACATCTTCCGGGTGCCCTTGAGCGTTGTATAAATTGATGGTCGTTTTGTTGTAACGCAATCCTTCAACAATCAAATAGTTCGAAGCAGATATAGGGTAAACAGTTAATCGTTTTTATTTTGTTAGATGCTTTGATCGAAGTTAAAATTTCGGATGGTGTACCGCATTCCTGATCTCCTTTTTTGTAGTAGAATAAGCTCCGGGTACAGGTAGTCCGTAATCACGATGAAACTCATCACCGATGTCGTAATCATAGATTTGACGGTTCGTGAGTAATTCCTGCGCATTGATGCCAGAAGTCAATAAAATGAGTAAGCAGGGCGTGCCTATTAATTTGGTGAGTGTAGGCATAAAAAAAGCTTTTGGTTTAAAGATGACCAACTATAAAAAAGTACAGGCTTGTGTAAAGTGATTGCTCTTTTTAATGAGGTAAAGCTATGATTTTTAGTTAGAGCCGAAATAAACAATTTCTACCCGTCTGTTGACTTTATCATCGCTGCCCAGTGGTTTGGAAGCCCCAAAGCCAATGGATTTGATACGGTTTTTGTCTATGCCATTTTTAATCAAATAATACCCTACGGCACTGGCTCGCTCTTCAGATAATTGCTGGTTATGTAACACGGAACCTTTTGAGTCGGTGTGTCCTTGTATTTCAATTTGATAGTTACTGTTTGTTTTTAAGAATGTGACAACTTTATCGAGTGCGGGTTTTGATGACGGTAACAGGAGGCTCTTGTCAAAATCAAAATAAACTTTCGGCAATACAAGTTGCGGGTCTTCGATGACTATTTTTTGAACAATAGGTGATGTCTGCGCGGTGGTGTCTTCCCCTTTATCGTAGTAGATAGGAGTGATGGAGAGTGCATCGATGTAATAGTAAGCTGCGTGGGCCAATTCAGGTTCCTGCTCATGTTTCCATTTGAGGTGCATCGTTTTAGTAGTTCGATTGTCAGATAAGTTTCCTATCAAGATCATTTTTTCACCGCCTTTGGCCCGGTAGGTATAGGTGAATGCTTCCCAGCTGCCGGTAGCCGGACTCAAAGCACTAGGGGTGGTTTTTGTGTGTGTGGACTTTAACGAAAGGTGTTTGTCATGCTTGGCGTAAGGAATGGAATCGGCGAGGTACATGCTCATTCGGTCAATGCTATACATAGAGTAGGTAGATAGTTGGTAGTAGAATTTGACCTCATAGAGCTGGTCTCTAACAAGGGGCTCCGCAAAGTGATTGATTAGATATTCGCGGTATCCATCATCTTGCCATGTGGTGATTCCGGCAAACCCTTTGCCTTCATAGGGGTTGGTAACGCCACAAAAATTACTGATTCCTGTTTCAAAATTGTCTGAACATCTATTGAATAAATCGGGCGTACCATTGGATGCCGAACTCCATGAAGGCGCTATTTTTGCTTCATTTGGTGAGAGATTTAACTTTTCCGGACATGCATAAAAGTTTTCAAAACCACCATTTTGAACAATGTCTTGTGCGCTTAGTTGCGAGATGGCAAAAAAAAGGAGACAAAGAGAGCAGTTGAGGATGCTGAGCTTGTGATTCATACTCAATGAACGGTATTTACTTATTTTTAGTCAGCTAAGATGTCGAAAATTCCGATAAAATGAAGGCCTTGCGGTATTAAAAGATGTTTTTTTGTGACTAAATATTAAATGCAACACTGTTGTAAAAGTAAGATATTGTGTTATATTTGCAGTAGTGTTGCATTATCAAAGGCGGTATAGGCGGTATAGGCGGTATAGGCTGTATAGGCGGTATGAGTAGCTCATTGATTATTTGGTAATTGCATTCAGGGAAGAAGGAGAAAAGGAGGGAAGTCTTTTCAATAGTGCATATGCACAATTGTCGCCGACAAATATAAACGAATTTTAAAAAATAGAGGGTATACTTTACCCAAAAGATAGAGTCTGTTCTGGTCTTCGTATCAGACAGTTTTTAAGTTGAATTCGGTCCGGTGGATATGTAAATAACATTCCACCGGTTTCTGATATTTAACATCCAAAAATATAGAACTTTTAGGTTTGCTTTAGTTATCCCGGGTGCTATTAATTTGGTGCCTGGGATAAATTTTTATACAGCATTAGAATATTTAGTGCGGGGGGCTGCCTTCGATAATAATAAACATCGGAGGGTGTCAAAATAAAACCCTAAGCCTAAAAACACACTTTTTAAGCCTAGGGTACAGGGCGTAATGTAATATCCAATCTGTCTGCGCCCGCTTTTAGAAAACAACACAATCCATTATTTCTTTATTATAAGCTGTCTTCCTTCTTCACAGTTTAAGATGAAAATTCCGATGGGGAGTTTGTCAATATTCATCGATTGACCTGATTTTTTATACACCAATAATTGCCCCTCTATAGAGCTGATTACGATGTTATTAAGCGGTTTCGAAAAATTGATTGTACTTCCGTAACTTGGGTTGGGGTAAACGGTGAAAATATCGTCTGACTGTTCTTCAAATAAGTCTGTACATATATCTGCAATGACGTTTACACTGCCAGAATTTCCGCTGCAACCCGCGAGGGTGACTATTAAGGTGATCGGGTTGTCAGAAGTGTCCACATTTTCATCCATTGCCGATCCACCTGACGACCACAAATAAGTGTCATAGTTTTGATCCGCAGATAAAATAGTACCTCCGTCATTGCTGCAATAGTTTAAAACACCCCTTATTGACGGTGTTGGATTTACTATGGCGCTGACGTTAACCGCCTGAGCAGAACCTGAGCAACCGTTGGCAGTGACCGTCAAAGCAACGGGATTATCGGCGGTGTTAACCGCTTCACTTTGTGCACTTCCACCCGAAGACCAGGTGTAGGAATCGTAAGCCTGATCGGCGGAAAGTGTAGTGCTTCCGTCACTGCTACAGTAACTGAGTGTTCCTGTAATGGATGGTGTGGGGTTCGCTATGGCGCTGACGTTAACCGCCTGAGCAGAACCTGCGCAACCGTTGGCAGTGACCGTCAAAGCAACGGGATTATCGGCGGTGTTAACCGCTTCACTTTGTGCACTTCCACCCGAAGACCAGGTGTAGGAATCGTAAGCCTGATCGGCGGAAAGTGTAGTGCTTCCGTCACTGCTACAGTAACTGAGTGTTCCTGTAATGGATGGTGTGGGGTTCGCTATGGCGCTGACGTTAACCGCCTGAGCAGAACCTGCGCAACCGTTGGCAGTGACCGTCAAAGCAACGGGATTATCGGCGGTGTTAACCGCTTCACTTTGTGCACTTCCACCCGAAGACCAGGTGTAGGAATCGTAAGCCTGATCGGCGGAAAGTGTAGTGCTTCCGTCACTGCTACAGTAACTGAGTGTTCCTGTAATGGATGGTGTGGGGTTCGCTATGGCGCTGACGTTAACCGCCTGAGCAGAACCTGCGCAACCGTTGGCAGTGACCGTTAATGCAATGGGATTATCCGCTGTATTTACAGCTTCACTTTGCGCACTACCTCCTGATGACCATGAATAAGAATCGTAAGCCTGATCGGCGGAAAGTGTAGTGCTTCCGTCACTGCTACAGTAACTGAATGTACCGGTAATAGAAGGTGTAGGATTAGCAATGGCAGTGACATTCACTGCTTGTGCAGAACCGGCACAACCGTTGGCAGTTACCGTTAATGCAATGGGATTATCCGCTGTATTTACAGCTTCACTTTGCGCACTACCTCCTGATGACCATGAATAAGAATCGTAAGCCTGATCGGCGGATAGGGTAGTACTACCGTCGTTGCTACAGTAACTGAGTGTTCCTGTAATGGATGGTGTGGGGTTCGCTATGGCGCTGACGTTAACCGCCTGAGCAGAACCTGCGCAACCGTTGGCAGTGACCGTCAAAGCAACGGGATTATCGGCCGTGTTGACTGCCTCGCTTTGGGAATTTCCTCCCGAAGACCAGATGTAGGAATCGTAAGCCTGATCGGCGGAAAGTGTAGTGCTTCCGTCACTGCTACAGTAACTGAATGTACCGGTAATAGAAGGTGTAGGATTAGCAATGGCAGTGACATTCACTGCTTGTGCAGAACCGGCACAACCGTTGGCAGTTACCGTTAATGCAATGGGATTATCCGCTGTATTTACAGCTTCACTTTGCGCACTACCTCCTGATGACCATGAATAAGAATCGTAAGCCTGATCGGCGGATAGGGTAGTACTACCGTCGTTGGTACAATAGCTGAGTGTACCGGTAATAGAAGGCGTAGGATTAGCAATGGCAGTGACATTCACTGCTTGTGCAGAACCTGCGCAACCGTTGGCAGTGACCGTCAAAGCAACGGGGTTATCGGCGGTGTTGACCGCCTCACTTTGGGAATTTCCTCCTGAAGACCAGGTGTAGGAATCGTAAGCCTGATCGGCGGAAAGTGTAGTGCTTCCGTCACTGCTACAGTAACTGAATGTTCCTGTAATGGATGGTGTGGGGTTTGCTATGGCGCTGACGTTAACCGCCTGAGCAGAACCTGCGCAACCGTTGGCAGTGACCGTCAAAGCAACGGGATTATCGGCGGTGTTGACCGCCTCACTTTGGGAATTTCCACCCGAAGACCAGGTGTAGGAATCATAAGCCTGATCGGCGGAAAGTGTAGTGCTTCCGTCACTGCTACAGTAACTAAGTGTTCCTGTAATGGATGGTGTGGGGTTTGCTTTTATCGCTATGCTGCTTGATGCCAAATTTGTGCACCCCCCAATTGAATAATTTACAGTGTAGTTACCGGCTGTACTTGCTGATAAGTCTATGGTACCAGAAGACGATGCTATTGAAAGACCGGCTGTAGAACTATACGTTCCTCCTGAGGTTCCGCTTAACGAGGGTGAAGGGTCCGATTCGCTTTGACAATAGGAACTGCCATTATAAGTAATGCTTGTTTCCAGAGTTGTGGCTGACAATGTGAAAGTAAATGGGTTTTCGTCGGCATCGTCGTTTGATATGCTTATGGTGGCACTTTTGCTTCCGGGTGTGCAGGCGGGCCTGAATAATACATTAAAAGTAGTGGAGTTACCGGCCGCGATTGTCGAGCCCGGTTGTGCGGAAATACTGAATTCGCTGTCTCCTGATATGCTTACAATTGGTGATCCTGTAAGGTTTAGAGTGCCCGTGCCAGCGTTTTCGATTGTAAAGGTGGCCGTCTCACTATCTCCTGCATGGAGCGAATTAAAAGCATAGTTGCTTGCTCCGCTTGTATAAGGTGTAGCTCCTGCCAGTATGCTAATTTCAGGGGCGGTGATCACCACCGTTTCACAATCACCTGTCATGCTAAACGCTCCGGCTGTGCTGCAATTTCCTGCCGCGTTTACTGTCCATGTGTTGCAGGGAGGTTGACCAAGTGCCGTACCACTTGCTGTGTAATAAATATCAACTCCCAGGTTTGCGTCACAAATAGAAAAATTTCCTGTGTTATCAGACACAAGTGCATTCAGCCCATCATCACTTATCCAATAATGATAAACAGCTGTTAGTCCTCCAAAGTTTGTTAAACCACCATTTATATTTCCCTGATAAGCGTAATTTTGATCAAGTGGTCCTCCTTGTCCTCCGGGGATACACGAAGTACCTGAAACCATTACAGTTTCTCCTCCGGATTGCGCATAGCTTTTTGTCAGGCTAAGGTAAGTGCTTATTCCAATTAGAAGGGCAAGAGTATAATAACGCATATTTTTTATAGTTTAGTGAGTGTTTTTGTTGTAGCTGTTTTTGATATAGAGATACATGAAACAATTCGGTTTTCATGGTTTGTTAACTTGGTTTAGAATAGTAAGTACGACCTCCTTTTAAAGAGGTCGTAGTGCTCGTCTTATTCTTGTGTCGTGATTATCAAGGCCGTTCCGGGTATAGTCCTGAAGTACAAATGATGAAGTTCATTCCATAGGCCGGAGAAACCGTTGGTATCGGATGCCCTCCACCGGTATTACCAATTGCTACCTGTGCCTGAAAATTACTAAATGAAGCACTATCTGCATTCATGTTTACATTTGGAGCTTGTGTTGAATACAAGTTAGTCCCTCCATCAGATAACACGTTTCCTTCTGGTGAAGGTGAATCTGCGCCGGTACCCAAAGTTTTGTCATAGCCGTGTACCGAAATTGTTGCAGTTGCATTACCAATTGCCGCCGTATGATCATGAGGAGGCAGTTGTGTTACCGTTAATGTAGTAGACGACTGCCCTATGCGGATACCCGCCGGAACTTGATAGGGCAAATCTACCGGCCTTCCAGTTCCTGCCGGTGTACGCGCCCTGAAATCGGGCAACGCGAATGTGGTTCTGCCGTCACCTCCATAGGTGGTGCCTAACAGTGAAAATAGGGAAGTGTTTTGTGTGATTTCAATGATTTGTCCCCAGCAAAATGCCCAGTCTCTCGGTGCAAAATTACCTGCGAACATTCTTATTTCAGCTATGTAGCCTTCCATGTTTTAAGAATTAGGTTAGAAAAAATGAGTTTTCACTCGTTAAAGTTCGCTATTGATACGAGATACTTTTTGCCAGGTTTATGCACCTGCACAAAGATTTTTAAAAATGGTAATTCGCCTAAGCATTATCATAAACAAAAGAAAATAAAGCCTTAGTTTTTACAAATAGCTAAGCCAAAAAGGGAAGCTGAGTACCTTTTAATGAAACAATGTGTGTTAAAAATTGTACACGTTAAATATAAAGTGAGTGAGTAAGGTGTTTCTTGAAAAAAACAGAGATATTTGTGCCTTCATGAGTAAAACGGAAGAACAACCCAATAATCCATTACATGGTGTTACGCTAAAAGAAATTCTGGAAACCCTGGTCGAGCGTTATGGCTGGACTTTACTTGGCGCACAAATTAATATTAAGTGTTTTACAAACAATCCTTCCATGCAGTCGAGTTTGAAGTTTTTACGAAAAACTCCCTGGGCGCGGGAAAAAGTAGAACGACTTTATATTAACGCGATCAAACGTTGAATGTATAGGGGTATTGATTTGTACTGTTTGTCAAATGTGATTCACTTCTAAATGAGGCTAAGAATAGCTCTTTTGCCTTCATTAATTTACCTTTAACGTATGATTGATCGTAGCACGCTATTAAAAAAGGCAGGGATTTCAACACTGAACCCAATGCAATTGGCAACTGTAGAACATTATAAGCAGCAAGGGGATCTTTTATTACTTTCTCCTACAGGAAGTGGTAAGACCCTGGCATTTTTGCTTCCTTTGATGGAGGATATAGACCTGGAATTACAGGAAATACAAGCCTTAATCATCACGCCTTCGCGTGAATTGGCCCTGCAAATAGAACAAGTGTTCAGAGACCTGGGGTCGGGAATAAAAGTGAATGCCGTTTATGGCGGGCGCGCTGGCTCCAAAGATAAAATGGAAATCAAACATCGCCCGGCGGTACTTATTGGTACTCCGGGAAGATTAGCGGATCATTTACGGCGCGAAAGTTTTGATACCTCTTTTATTCGTGTTTTGGTTTTAGATGAGTTTGATAAGTCGATGGATATAGGGTTTGAAGAGGAGATGAAACAGATAATAGAGGCACTTCCCGGCATCAAAAAAAAAGTGTTTACTTCTGCCACTCAGAAAGCACGTATCCCTGAATTTATGGGGGTGAAAGATATACGTAAACTCGATTTTAGCAAATCGATGGAGCGCAATGGCTTGAGTATTAAAAGGGTGCCTTCGGAAGATAAAGATAAGCAGGCCGCATTGTTGCAAACTTTAGCTTATTTAAAAGAACAGTCGGGTATTGTCTTCTGTAATTATAAAGACACCATCAGGTATGTCAGTAGTTTTCTTCAGACAGCGGGTATCGATCATAGTGTTTTCTATGGAGGCATGGAGCAAATTGACCGAGAGCGTTCTTTGCTGAAATTTAGAAATGGCAGTACGCGCCTGTTGCTCGCCACTGACTTAGCGGCAAGAGGAATAGACGTACCATCATTAGACTTTATCATCCATTATCAATTGCCTTACAAGGAAGAAGAGTTTATTCATAGAAACGGCCGTACTGCACGAATGAATGCCAAAGGTACTGCCTACATCTTGCATTGGGTGAAGGATACTTTACCTGAATTTTTAGGAGGCGTCGAAGAGGCCGTTTTTGAAGAATCACCTACTGTTCAATCCATAAAATGGACTACCATCTTTATTTCAGGAGGCCGCAGGGATAAGATTTCAAAAGGGGATATAGCCGGTTTCTTTATGAAACAGGGCCAGCTGAATAAGGAGGATTTGGGATTGATAGAGGTGAAGCAGGAATGTGCATTTATAGCTGTTAATGCTTCCAAAGCCACTGCGTTAATTTCAGCATTAAATAACCAACGACTGAAAAAGAAAAAGGTGCGCCTATCTTTGACTTAAGGCTGGAATTTTTATTCAACGAAAACATTGTTATTCAATAATAACGCTTGTTTTAAGGCTTGATTGCTCCGATTTAATTCGAATATGGTAGGTGCCCGGGCTGAGCGTCTTTTTGGCGAAAGAATAGCGTGATGTGCCTTTTGGGAATACTTTGTTTTTAGTGAGGCTTTTAATAACATTTCCTTGGATGTTTATCAAATCAATAGCTAAAGGCGCAGGCTCTTTTAAAGTGAGGGACAAGTGGATATGCTCACTATTCGCATGCACCGGGTTGGGAAATGCGCTGCATGAAACACCGTTATCGGGCAGTGCAAAGAGTGCTACTGATGTGATGTCATCAATATTTACTTTGGCCAGATACACATCCGGGTTGCCATCATTTTTGCGTCCATCGCACCACAGTGGGTAGGCATATACAGCGTCCGAAGCCAGCATGCTGTATTCACCAACACCAAAGGTAATAGAAGCGTCGCTTAGTGCCTGATGGTCGGCCGTTTGTGTATTTAGTTTTACCGAAGACCTAAAAGTCGCTCCACCATCAACGGAGGTAGTGAAGTAATAATCTGTCATGCGGTCGTTAGCAGGGTCACTACGGCGGTCGTACCAGCTTAAGCACAAGGTTCCGGAGGGGCTTACACTAATGCTGGAATAATACTGGTGTGAACTGCTCACTGCATCGTCATTTACCACTTGCGGATTGCTCCAGGTACTCCCTAAATCATCACTGTAACTAAGGTATACATTCATGCCCTTGGATGCGGAGGCATCTTCAAAGTCGGTCCAGGTGAGGTAGCACCGGTTTTGATAGGGGCTGCCTGAATGGTCTATGGCCATTTGGAGACTGTTGCCCAGGCGGCTGCTACTGCCCGGAGCGAAGCCCGCTACATCAGCAATCGGATCGCCATTAGAATTGTACATGCCGATATCGGCAATGGCTACTTCGTTAGTGAAATTTGCTCCTCCGTCTATGGAATGAGCTCCCATCAGTTTAAATTGACCTTGTTGATGCTGAGAAAGGAAAGCCACAATGACAGTACCATTGTTTGTTAAGCCAATCGCCGGATTTTGAACATACTGGTAGCTGGAGCTATTTACAAAGTTTAAACTACCCACGTCGCCATTTTCTGAAACACGTACTATTCCGATGCCTGTTGATGATGGGTGGAAATAAGTAATATATTTGCTGTTAAAAAAGGGGGATGAATTGCTATTATCTACTACTATCCAGGGGCGGTCTTTGGGCATGTTATCAAGAACCAGTTCCTGGCTGCTCCAGTTGATTCCGTTATCACTTGATGAGGCAAGATGTAACTCAAGGCTCGATCCAAAATCGAGCGATACAAGGTACACGGTACCGTCACTGCCATAGGTTAAAACAGGGTCGGAGACACCTGCGTTGTGATTGCTTAATGTCCATGAGTCGCCGCCATCATTGCTACTGTAGATCAGAATACTTCCTCCCGGTTCCATGGAGGCAACAACTATTTCATCAGAATTAGCAGGGTTTACGGCTATACTAAGTTCAGCCTCTGGTCGGTTTTCAACAGATACGTTTATTTCTTGTGCTTCGGCATAAAAGCAAAAAATGATGCAGATGGAGCAGAATAGTACTTTTTTCATACTTATCGGTTTCTGAAACAAATTTAAGGGACATGAAACTATAAAGCTGACAAAGAAATGTGGCAATGTTTAGTCAAAATCTGATCAGTTCTTTAGTCACAAAGGCAATGTGACTAAAGAACTGCAATGGACTGTAAGTTCTGCAATAAGATGTCAAATGCTGAATTTAATGCTTATTTGTTTGCTTGTTCTAAAGAATGGTCGATCTGGCTGATCATTTCACTTATTTCCTGTTGGCGTTGTTGGGGGCAGCTATTAGCGTTTTTTGACTTCTCCAAAAAAGGTCTGGCCTGACGAAACTCTTCAGTGAATCGTTCTTCATAGATAAGGTATTTCTTGTAAGAAACACCATTAGATGTGGCTTTTTGGGTTAAGTCGGCACCGCTGTTATAATAATGCAGCCCCAGGAAATAATTCGTAAGAAAATGATCCGGGTGTTCAATTTGTAGTTTTTTGTAAATATGCAATGCGCTGCTGCTATCATGTTGAAGTTCGTATAAGTTAGCAAGAACCAGTTTTTCCTGTAGGCTCAAAGCAGTGCTCTTCTCATAACTATCAATGATATGTTGACCTTTTTTAGATTCATTTATTACCTGCACTTCATCTAATATTAAATCCGGATTTTGCGGATGTACCTGCATGCCACTTTTTAACAGGCTGATGGCGTCGTCATAGCGCTTTTCTATGCGGTACAGGTTTGCCAGGTTTCTAACAAAAATCGCATCGTTGTAATCCCCCGTTTTTCGCACTTTTTCAAAGAAATAAAGTGTTTTGGATGTGTCGGGGACATTTAGTGCCGAGTAGCCGGCAAGCAGATAGGGTGTATTTTCATTCAGTTTACTTTTTTCCAGTGTTTGAATTACCACTAGTTGAGCCGATTTCAGCACGCTCATTAATTCGCTATAAGCTTCAAAAGCTTTTAAACTATTTGCGTATTGCGTATTGTTGTATTCTTCCAAGCCCAGATTAAACGCAAATAAACTCAGGTTTTGCATGCCATAAACCAGGTCTTTGTTGTACTTATTTTTCTCATCCAGGGACTTGCACCTAAGATGTGCATCTTTAGATGTAGTTAATAAATTAAGTTTATCGTTTACATTCAAAGTTGTAGAAGAGTCTATGAGCTGATTATAAATAATAGATGCGTAATACCAGGTTTTAACATTGGTTTTCGTTTTTTCATGTACCATAGCCTCATCTATTTGTGATTTGGCTTGATTTATTTTTCCTGATTCCAACGAAAAGTATGCTCCGTTAAGATTCTTTGTCTGGGCAAGCATAAGGAGGCTGCTCAGCATTAATGGTATGGTTAAAAGGTAACGCATGCTTTTTTATTTCAATACTAGCTGTAATGTGTTTGATTAAAATTAATTGATTATTAGAAGGTCGTGAGTTGGTAGGAAATTCGAAAAAAAATATAAACCTTCTCCTGTTTTTAAGAAGTTCAACATGAACCCATTCAATCGTAATACAATACCTTTTCCGGATACGATCAGTTCGTTATACGAGACTATCGAGCATATAGTGAAAACAAAAGGTCATTGCGTTTTGAGCGTTTGCGGTGGTAGTTGTACTGGGAAAAGCACGGTAATTGCAGATTATTTAAAACAAAAGTATGGAGCAAAATGTGTGATTGTGTCTCAAGATCGATTTATGGGAACAGGAGGTCATTTGAACCAAATAAATGAACAATATCGTTGGGATGATCCGTCGTTTTACAGTATCAATAGCTGTGTCGAGACTATAGCGAAATTAAGAAAAGACATAAATGTTGAAGTGCCGGTGTTTTCATTTACGCAAAAGAAACAAATTGCTACAGAGCTTATTGAACCAAGGAAATTGATCATATTTGAGGGGCTATATACCGCTTTTGGCCGGCTAAAAAATAGTGGAGATATTAACCTGTATGTCGAGGCTCCGCTTTATTCCAGAATAATTCTCAGGCTTTTCAGAAACACGCTTGAACGTTACAAAGGAAGAGATTACAATGAGGTTTTGAATGGTGTGACAGGGTCGGTGCTTCATGCTCACAAAGATTTTGTGGTGCAACAAAAAGAATATGCACATTACTGCATAGGTATGAGATTAGACATGCCTTACCTTATGGATAAGTTTAATTTGTCGTCTGTTCGGATTGAAGGGGTTTTTAGCTTGAAATACTCATTGTATGAAGAAGGGAGCGTGAACCTGAATGTGTACGAAGATGAAGCATTGAGAAGCTATTTTTCCTTCGAATATGAAGGAGAGTGTTTTCTGTTTTTTGAACTTCATCCTGATTTGGAACAAAGGTTGATGAACCTGGATTTTAGTAGCAGGTAAGAGCTATGGGGTGTTTTTTTTTTTTTTTTTTGAATTTCCTCACAAAATTAGGGCTGTATAATTTGTTGATTAGATGTTCGTTAAAGGCTGTTTCGCTTTGCTTGCAATTAGTATATTCATGGCATGAAATATGCATTGAAATTATTGGTTCTTGTTTGTGTGCCGATGTTGTTAGGTGCCTCAAATGATTCGAAAGATGAACTGCTGCCTAAGTACAAATTGTCTTATCATGGTAAGCTCGAAATATCAGGTATTGTTCGAAGTAGGAATAACCCTGATGTGTTTTGGATTCATAATGATTCGGGCGATGAACCACGTGTTTTTGCCATAAATACTGAAGGTGAATTTTATGCCTCTGCACGCTATAAAAATTATGAGGGTGTTCACATCAATGGAGCTATTAATGTGGATTGGGAAGATTTAACAATGGATGATGAGGGGAATTTAATTATTGCGGATGTTGGGAATAACCGCAACGACAGACGTGACCTGTTGCTTTATTATATACCAGAACCTTCTCCCATAGCCGGGAAAACATCGGTTATGAAAAAGGTCTTTATACGTTATCCCGAACAGAAGACTTATCCGGCACCCCAAAGCGATTTCAATTATGACTGTGAGGCTGTGTTTTTCGCTAACGATAAGGTACACCTATTGACGAAAAACAGAAGTGATTCGAAAACCAATTTATACCGGCTTGACGCTATTAAAACAAACCAAGTCAATGAGTTGACGCTGGTAGATAGTTTCGATACACAAGGGAAAGTGACTGCCGCAGATGTTTCGCCAGATGCGCTTAAGCTGATAATTACCACTTACAAGCGTATATGGTTATTTGAAAGAAAGACTACAAACGAACGCTTCTTTGATGCTAAAGTCTTTATGTATGACTTTAACGCACCGCAGGTCGAATCCGCCTGTTTTCTGAATAAGGACACACTCTGGCTAATTGATGAACAAACAGCAGCCATTTATGAAGTACCATTAACACATTTTACTCCTTTTCACAAATGAAAAATTTAAGTGGTTATCTATTGCTATTAATACTCTTTTTGTGCTCCTGTAGTACAAAAAGGGATGCTAAGAATCCGGATAAGATTATTATTGCTATGTCTCAGAGCTCAGACATGGAAAGGGTATTACATCGAAAAGATGTTGTAGAAAAGTACCTAAATAAAACCCTGGATTTGGAGGTAGAGGTGCTTTTGGTAGGCAGTAGTACGGCAATGATAGAAGCCATGCAGTCAGACAAAGTAGATGTGGGCTATGGAGGAGCTTTTACGTACCTATTAGCAGAATCGAGGCTTCCCCTGGAACCTTTGGTTGTTGCCGCTCATGCCGACGGAACGGTGATGCACTATTATAGTCAGTTTATTGCGAGACCTTCTTTAACTAATTTGAATTCTTTGGAGGATATTAAACGGGAATCATCCAATCTCAAAATGAGTTGGGGGGCTCCTACGTCTACTTCTTCTCATTTAATTCCCAAATATCACCTTGAACAGATAGGTGTGAAGCCCGATGATTTTGCGGAGATAGCACATGCAACTGATCATATCCAGAGTATATTTACCATCAAAACCGGTAAAGCCGATCTGGCGGCCTGCAGCAATAAATCCCTTCAGCGCATGGTAGAAAAGCAGAAAATAGATTCCAGTGAATACCAGGTGGTTTGGCGCTCTCCTAAAATTCCTGTGGGACCTATTTTTGTGCGCAAAAATCTTGATGAAAAACTGAAAGAGCAATTACAAAAGGCTTATCTAACTATGAAAAACGATACAGAAACGTGGAAAATAGTATTAGAACAATATCAAACAACGGAAAATATTGATTATATCGTACCAAATACCAGCACTTATGACTATTTGCGAATGATCAATAATTATTTGAAAAGTAGATCACTTTTATAGAATAGCTTTTGGTCTTTTCATTGATTTCTTTTCAGGTATTCATTAAAGAGAATCACAATCATAGCCCGGTCTTTGGAATTGTTGTATGAATAGGCACTTTCCTTCGCTAGTTGGTCAATTGCTACGCCTTGTTGTTGAGCTATTTGTCTCATTTGCTTTTTGAAGTTAATGATCTTGATGAGTTTTCCTTTAAACAAAAAATAGTGTGTACGTTCAGTCGCTCCTTCTGAGTATAACTGTGACCTTACGGAGCCATACTCAAATCGTTCGGACTTTTGTAGGTAATGTAATGCTCCCTCCATGACAATTTGTTCAAGCACAATTTCCTTTTTTTGCTTTCTTTTGTCGCTTACTTCAAATACCCTGAAATAGCGATAATAATGTATGGTGCTATCGTAATAACCAAACATTTTAAGGTCTTTAGGAGCAAAAGTCTGTACCTTGTTAGCTCGTTTAAGGGCAATTAAATCCAAGTCTTTCTGGTTGTAGTAGGAGAGATTTCCTGCTAACGTGTCGTTGTTTTTTAAAACGATTTCACCAGGCTGCCACTCATAAGTTTTTACATTTTCTACCGGGCTTTTAACGGTTATTACCTGGCTGGGTATTTTAACCTCACCACGGGGCGATGATACCTGGGCATGAATATTCACTATGGAGGTAAAAAAAATGATAAGAAGTACTATTAGTTTCATTTTAGGAAAAATTCGGGTTTTGACGCCACCAACGCAGCTTTAATTAATTGTTCAAGGCAGGGGTTTAGCCGCTCTTTGTTATGAGTCAGCTGGGGAAGGTAAAGTGTGGCTAAATAGAATACCCCGGGTTCCTTTGCTTCAATGGCTATCACATCATTGGTTAATAAATCGATGGCTGCCATTTCCAATTCGTTTTCGCACAGTTCCGATAATTTGCTTTCAGTTATACTAAAAGAACAATGACTTTTTTCAATGCAATGCGCATTGGAATAATAGGTATGCATTTTAGAAGTATTAAAAGTGGCCAGGTATACATCCCTGTAATCAGTACCACAGTTGTTTTTACCAATGTATTCGGTATAGTTTTCCTTGTCCAAAACATGGAGAGCAAATTCGTAAACCATGTATTTGAAGCCTGAGCATGTACCTAAAAGCGGTATTTTGTTTTTTCTTGCATAAGCAATGGCCGCAAGCGTTCCCTCATTACTTTCATAGGGACCGGAACCAGCCCAAAAACCATGGAACTGACTCATGAAGTCCTTGTCGTGGACCATTGCCGAAGAGGTGGGTATCCATTCATAGCTTATTGCTATTCCTAGTGTATCGGATGATATGACCAGGCCGTCAATCGCCTTTTCATGTGGAAGGTAGCCCTCTCTGTAATCTCCAATTAATCCAATTTTTAAAGAGCTCATATAAGTTGTTTTAGCGACTCAAATTAAAAAATCAGTAATGTTCGATCGTGTTACTATTGTTAAAAGTTTATTAGAGTCTTGTTAAATGTTGATTTAATTGATTTTGAAGGATCTTAATGATGTTTTTATACTTATATTAGAGGCTACAAAAATTGATTGAAGATACAAAGGCAGCTGGCTTAAGCTTGAGTTAAATTATGCAAAGAATATTATTGTCAGATTTTGACAACATTCCAGGTGAACACGATGTTATCAATAGTATTTTTGAACTGGGAATAGATGCATTTCACCTTAGGAAAAAGAACTTTACCACCCATCAAACGATGGAATACCTGGATAAGATTGATGTACAATACCATCAAAAGGTCGTATTACATCACGATTATCACCTGTTGGATAAGTACAACCTAATGGGGAGTCATTTTATAAAAAAATATGATTTGTTTGATTTTCTCGAAGACTCAGTTAATGAGCATTTAAATAAACGAATCAAAAAACTTCATATGAGCTTTTCTGTTCATTCTTTCATGGAGATAAAGAAATTGGAGTACGATTTTAATTATGTCTTTATTTCACCGGTGTTCGACAGTATTTCGAATAGAGGTTATAATAGCAGAATTAAAATTAATTCCTTTAAACAGTTTTTATCCGAAGAAAAAAACAGACCGGGAATCATTGCTTTAGGTGGAATAAAAGATGAGAATATTCCTAAAATTCATGCGGCAGGTTTTGATGGATTTGCGGTTTTAGGCTTTGTGTGGAACTTTCTGAAAAAAACAGGAAATGTTCAGGGAGCAGTGGACAGAATGCGCTTAATTATGGAGAAAGACCAGGAATACCAATCTTTAACGCTCGATTAGTAGGCTTATTTATTTATTAATTAGTACTAAGTAGTTCGATCAATGTGTTTCCTGCATGTTCTATATGGTAGTCGTTATTAATGGTGATGGCTTCTTCGTGGGTTACTTCAAATTGATTGACACGCTCTAAACGTTTTTCTATGTCTTCATTGCTTTCGCGGCCACGTTTTATTAAGCGCTCTCTGATTACACTAAGTGAAGCAGTAATAACAATCGGTTTTAAGTCAGGTATAATGTGCGTAGCTTCGGGAAGATAGGCTCGCGAACCGTTCATAACCACATTAAAGCCCAAGTCCAAAAATAACTGGAGCTCTTTTCCTATTCCATAGTAATTGCCGTGACTTTGCCAGTGGAACAAAAAAACGCCTGCTTTGAGTCTTGCGAGGAATTCGTTTTCTGTCAGTGCCACATGGTTTTCTCCTCCCATTTCGGCTGCTCTGGTAATATATCGATGTATAAATAGTACTTTTTTCTCTCCATCCAGGTGCGCTCTCGCATATTGCATTAACGTGTCTTTACCCACTCCCGAAGGACCGATTACATAAAATAATGTCCCTTTCATAGTTATTTCGATTTATAGTTGATATTGGCTTTGAGTGCTGTTTTTTATAAATTTTAAAGTGGCTTCTATAGCCATGTGAAGTGATTCTTCAAAATCATATGCTAATAAATAATGTGCCTTTATGAATTGGGCTACCAGTGTATCACCTGTGCCTCCAATAGTACCGGCTATTAACTCATGCCCGATTTCCTGAATTTCATTGTTTTTGATGATTTTCAGTCCGAAAAAAGCCTTGTTGCTGTAACTGGTTATTACGGTTGTAGGGGGCCACTCCTTAATACCCTGGTCGCATAGTGTCTGGTATTCAAAGGCATTTGGGAATGCGATATCGGCATATTCAAGTAAGGCAATCCATGACGGTAATAACTTACTAGCTATATATAATTTTCCATGATCGCCGCATACCGGGTCTATAATTATTACTTCGAGCTGTTCTCTTAGTTGTTCAATGAAGCTAATGATGTGTTTGTGTTGATCGGTAGTATGTAAAAAGCCTACGTGCAGTACCACTTTAATACCTTGTGGTTTTATAGATGCAATGATTCCTTGTAACAGGTCTTCCAACTTGCTTGAATTATTAACGCATTCGGGTCTGCTCGCATAGGTGCTGTAAATGGCACACGGCACAGGTATAAGTTTGTCCTGAAGTATTTCCTGAAATATTTTTAAACCGGCCTTTCCTTCGCATATGAAACTGGAAATAGATATAACTACTTTCATTTTATTCTATATTTAATTCGGCCATTATTCCGAAATGATCGCTGGGGTAACAACTGTCTTCTGGCTTATTAAGCACGACTTTTGCTTTTTTAACGACCGGATAATATCCGCGTTTATCTGGTATCATTAACAGATGGTCGATGCATCTTTTTACATGTGGATTGAGGAGGATGTCATCTTGTTTTAGTTGTTGGTTTTCAAAACTATCTTTTAGCATGTAAGGTTTTTTTAGAAAACCCAATAATTCAGGTGAAGACAAGGTGGTATTATAATCTCCTCCGATAATTCTGAAATGTTCGTCGTTTTTTTTGATGACCACATGGTTTATAATGTAAGTGAGCTGATCAGTACGCAGATCGGCAGAGTTTTTTAAATGAGATAAATGGATGTTTATGAAAAGAAATTTTTTCGAATAAGCACTTAATTCAATAATTTGCGCCCGTCTTCCGCCGTCTTCTTTATTGCTGGGTAGCTCAATAGAATGATGTTGGGCTATAGGGTGTTTACTCAAAATAGCCAGCCCCGAGTAGCTTTCTATTAATTGCCCTTTGTGTTTTCTTGTTTTCAGCCTGGCAGGAGTAAAAGCGCATTCAAGTCCAAGGGTCCGGGCAATATTAGCAGAGGTGTCGAATGCTCCATTAACAGCCTGAAAACATTCTTGCATTAAAATAACGTCAGCATCTAATGTGGACAATTGCCTGATCAATAAGTCCAGCCTCTTTAGGTAATTACCTTCGTTCTTCCATGTGTTGATGGTGATTACACGCAATTTCTTCAGGGTTTTTGAAAAGCTAAGGTAAGGTCGGGGTGTTTTAGTTTGAATAGCCTATTGTTAAAGTTGAGTTAGCGAAAACGAATTAATAATCTACAGTTATTGATGTTACAAAGGCTTAACAAATAACCTGACAGACATGATGTCTTATGATTAATTAAAATGCCCTGAACACAATACTAACAAAAGCCGAGTAAGTTTGGCCCAGTATAAGGTTAAAAATTGAATTGTGAATTAGAAATTACCATTATGAAAACCCGATCATTACTAATTTTAATCGTGCTTACCTTGTTCAGTGTGAACATAACTATGGCACAAAGCACTGGAACCGTCAGTGGACAAATTTCTGATAACTTTGGGCCCGTACCGATGGCCAGTGTGAAAGTGGAAGGTACCGAAATCGGCGCTTACACAGACCATACCGGAAAGTTCACCCTGACAGATGTGCCTGAAGGAGACCAAAAAATTAAAGTATCCTATTTAGGTTACAGCGACTTGCTAATCGATGTAAAAGTTGTAGCAGGGGACATTGTGGACATAGGAGAACAAAAAATTACAGAGGATGCGGTTGAGCTTGAAGAGGTTGTTATTCAAACAACTATTAAATCAGGACAACAAAAAGCACTGAACATTCAGAAGAACTCTAACAAAATTATGAATGTAGTTGCTGCCGATGGTATTGGTAAACTTCCGGACCGTAATGCAGCTGAAGCTGTTCAACGTATACCGGGTGTTTCGATTACACGTGATCAGGGTGAAGGTAGGTACGTTCTTGTACGTGGTACGCCAGCTGAATGGAATTCAACTTTAATTAACGGTAATAGAATGCCAACGACAGATAGGTCAAACAGGTCTGTGCCGATGGATTTATTTCCGTCTGAATTAATACAGTATATAGAACTTTCCAAGGCATTAACTCCGGATCAGGAAGGTGATGCTATAGGTGGTTCTGTGAATTTCATAACCAGAACAGCTCCCGCCAAAAAAACGTTGGTTGCCAGTGTGGCAGGTGGGGTTCATGGTCAGTCGATGTCTGAAATAATAAATGCTTCCGTTATTTATGGCGACCGCATTATGAACGATCGTTTAGGTTTTATTCTCTCAGGTGCAACGTGGAGCAGGGACTGGGCTTCTGATAACTACGAAGTTGTTTATAGCACATCAAACAAGCACCGCATGAATCAACTGCAGCTTAGAGACTACCTTGGTAACAGAACAACCTGGGGTTTTAATGGTGGATTGGATTTTAAATTAAGCAAAAAAACTAAAATTTATGCCAAAGGGCTTTGGAGTGATTTCTTGGACAAAGAGGAGCGAAGAAGAACACGCTTTAGATTTGACAAAGTCGATAGTGTAACTGCTGATGGAATGGGCTTGGATGGTCGTGTTGAGCATGCACTTACACATACGCACTACCACTCCAGATTTTATGGTGCTGAAGTTGGTGCTGTACACAATATGAGCAACAAAGTGAATATCGATTGGAATTTTTCTTCATACAAAGCTAAGTTTTGGTATGATAGTCCTACAAATGTAGCTGATGATGACAAACATGGCTACTTCTATACAACCTTCATTCAAAATGGTATTGATTTTGAAAACTTCTCACCAGAAGGTGAAGGAATGTACCTGGCAGCTGATGCCCCTGATGGTATAGGTGTAACAGATTTTGATAATATTCAGCCAGGCGTTTCTTCAAACACGCCTGTCGATGCTTCCGAAGCCATATTTACAAGTGCCATTGCCTCGGGACGACAAATTTCTGAGCGCGACGTAACCGGACAGGCAAACTTAAATTTAAATGCCAGTGAAAGACTGGACCTTAAATTCGGATTGAAGTTTAGAAATAAGAATCGTATAAGTGATCGTCTACAGACTGCATGGACTTCATCGAGCGACATCGCAATGAGTGATATAGCGTCCGAAGAATTTCCGGTAGTGGATGGCTTTCTTACGGAGCATGACCAACCATACGATCAATACCTGGTGCCTTATCCGACAATAGAAGCCAATGACAATATCGTAACGCGAAACGATATTACAGAGGTACACATGGGAAGAGATCATCCGAAAAATGCTACTACTACGTTAAAAGGAACAGAAAATGTAACAGCTTATTATGGTATGGGAGAATTTAAAGCACTACCAAAATTAATGTTAATCGGTGGTGTAAGAGTAGAACATACTGCTATTAGTTATGAGAGTTTCAGCGTAGATGAAGACGATAATGTGACTCCTATTGACGGAAGCTCTAATTATGTGTCGGTATTGCCGATGCTTCATGCTAAAATGCCTTTGAAAGATAAGTGGAACCTGAGAGCAGCTGTAACCAGAACGTTTGCAAGACCTAACTTTACTGATGTAACACCGTCGAGAAGTATTAGCAACGGAGACCAGGAAATAGAGCAAGGGAACCCTGATCTTAAGCCTACCTATGCCATGAACTATGATATCTTGACAGATTATTACTTCAAAGACGTAGGGCAGATAACAGCAGGTGTATTTTACAAAAGTATCGATGACGTGATATTTGGACGAACAGGTCAACAGACTATCGATGGTACATTTTTTACAGTAACTCAACCGGAAAATGCAGAAAAAGCATGGTTGGCCGGGTTTGAAGTAGGTATAATGAAGCGCTTTACCTTCTTACCAGGTTTCTGGAGCGGCTTCGGGTTTAATGGTAACTATACGTTTACCGATTCGGAAGTTCAAGTGCCGGGAAGAGAGGAAAAACAGACGCTGCCAGGGCAGTCAAAACATACCTGGAATGCGATTCTTTTCTATGAGAAATATGGCTTCTCTGCGCGATTGGCAGTGACATTAAAAGGTAAGTTTTTGGATGAAATCCAGGGATCGAGCTCAGATCAGGACAGATGGTACGATGATAACCTGAATGTTGATTTTACAGCTGCCTATACTATTAGTTCTAAAATCAGAGTATTTCTTGAGTTGAATAACTTACTAAATAGCCCGCTTCGCTACTACCATGGTCATGTAGACAGACCGGAGCAGGTAGAGTATTACGCACCGAAAGGTCAGGCAGGTATTCGCATCAGTATTTTGTAGCAGTTAGTTTTTGATAAATATGTTTTGTACAAAGGGGGCAACATCAAATGTTGTTCCCTTTTTTTATGTACCCAAATTTTTTGCATTAGTCTAGTTTTATACTTGTCCTAACCTAATCCTAACACCAATTCCTGAACTTGTGAAAGTAAAATCAAAAGCATTATGATATTAACTAACGCTCGCGTTGTTACTCCGCAGGACGATTTCATAGGGTCTGTTGTTATTCAGGAAGGATTAATTACTGATGTTATAAAAGGTGATAGGGTCTATGAAGAAGGGATAAATTTGCATGGAGACTGGCTTATTCCCGGTATGATTGACATTCATTCCGATTATATTGAAAAAGAAATACGGCCGCGACCCAGTGCACAGTTTCCTTTTGAGTTTGCCATTCATTTTATGGATGCAAGGGCGGCTAGTTGTGGTATCACCACCTTGTTTTCGGCTATAAGCTTTTCAGATGATATGTGGAAGACTCGTACTTTTGATGATGGTATTCAGATTGCCGAAGTGCTGAACAAGGTTTCTAAAGATTCCCTGGTGAGGCATTATACGCATGCGAGGCTCGACCCCAATACCGATGGGGTTTTTCCACACATAGAAAAAATGCAGGATATTGAAAGCCTCTATTTGATCGTCTACAACGAAAATATTCCGGGACAGCGTCAATTTCGCCTGGAAGACTTAATAGAAAAAAGAGCAGCTTCCGAAGGTATTTCTATGGAAGCCGCCAAAAAAATACTTGAAGAGAAAATCGCACGAACAAGTAAGGTCAACAACCGATCAGCTATCATGGAAGCTTTTCAGCATAAATGTATTCTGGGAAGCCATGACGATACTACTACCTTGCATGTGGATGAAGCGCTACAGTTTGGTGCGGGGCTGTCGGAAATGCCTACGACAATGGAAGCAGCCAAACGCGCCAAAGAGTTAGCCATGTGGGTATGTATGGGGGCTCCCAATTATTACCGTGGCGGATCGCACTGCGGAAATCTTTCTGCTGTTGACGCTATTGATGAAGGCCTTGTTGATATATTATGTAGTGATTACCACTTTCCCGCCATGTTGGCGAGTGTGCAAAAATTAATAGTAAACGGTATGCCTGCTTCCGAGGCGGTAAATATGGTGACACTAAACCCTGCACGTATGCTTCAATTTGATGACCGAATTGGCAGTATAGAAGTTGGTAAAGTGGCAGATCTGGTAGCTTTTATCAATAAAAGCAGTTATGCGGCGGTAAAAATGGTTTTAGTGAATGGTGAGCCCTGCTACTCGGCAGATTATACACAGAAATTGGAACGGTTCGAGAAAAAAGATCTGGAACTCGCTTAAATAAACAAACTATGAAAACGCATATAGGAATTAAAGTTAGCGATATCGATAAAACACAGCAGTTTTATACGAATTTCTTTGGTCAGGCACCATCGAAAGTAAAAGAGAAATACGTGAAATTTGACCTGGAGAAACCAGGCCTGGTAATATCTTTTAGCCAAAAAAACGAACTGGAAAGTATTCACAATGCGCACTACGGCATTAAGGTAGATTCGAAGGAGGATTTAGGCAATTGGTTTGAGGCAGTAAAGAACAGAAGCCTTGAAGTCTATGATGTTGAGAATAATGTAAAGTGCTGCTTCGCTCTTCAGGACAAGTTTTGGGTGAAAGATCCTGATGGCATCATGTGGGAGGTGTACCAACTGCTCGAAGATGTTGAGGTTAATGACGATAAATACAATGCAAGCGCTGCGCAGGACGAAAACAAAAAAACTGATGCCTGCTGCAACTAAAAATAATTTCAAATGATTAATTCGAAATTAAATTAAAAAGCTATGAAAAAAATAAGCGCAATAATCGTTTTTTCAATCATGAGCCTCTCCGGCCTAATGGCCGGAGATAAGAGCGGCGGAGAACAAAAAGTTAAATTGGTAATAGTAGGTATAAATGACCTTAACTTTATTCATCCCGATTATTCAAATACTGAATTGGCAAATTTAAATGGTATCGGTCAGGATGAGGTGCTTCAGTTTTACAACAATATTATGAAAGCTTCTTTTGAAGTTGATATGGGCGATAATGTTTCACTTGATTACCTCAATTCTAACCTCGATGAGTATGGAATTCGATTGAATTACGCTTCGAGGGATAAGGGAATGAATCACCTGCTTGAAGTTAATTTGTCGGATTTGGCACCAGATAAATTGGCAACATTTATGGAATCGCAAAATGCTGACTATGCTATTTTTATTACCAAATACGAAATTAATTATGAAGGCGATCCTTATTTCAGCATAAAACATGCGATAGATATGGAGCTTCTGGATCGTAGTGGTAAAGTAATTCTTTTAGAAGAGTCGAGTTTTCTGACCGATGAACTTAAAAGTTATGAGGAAACTAAAGAGAAGTACCACAAAGCTGTTAAAAAACTCCATAAGAAAATAGATAAAAAAATACTTTAGGTTAAGCAATTTTTTCTATGAGTTAAACACATGTCGCTTCGTTGTGACATGTGTTTTTTTTATGCAGCATTTTTAGAACAATTCCGGGTACCTGGTTGTAAATGTATAGATGTCAGAGTTATGTTCGGTGGGCCTTATTATTGTTCTTGGAGTTCTTTAAGTACCGATTAAATGGTGTCAATTTATATCCAAATAGGTAACACTACTTTAATAAATTGTTAGCTAACTGATTCTGAATGTTATCATTATATGATTTACAATATCCTCATGCAATCCTAACATTACCTGAACAATTAATGGCAATATTGGGATATCGTCGATCGTAAGACACGATGGTGCTAAGCTATTAAACTAATAAATCATGTCAAGAACAATTGTATTAGTTGATGATCATCCCGATATACTTGAGATGCTAAAATTCAACCTGAATAAAGAAGGCTATAATGTGCAATGTTTTTCTAATTCAATAAATGCATTGGATTATATTCAAAACTCAAAACCGGATTTGGTGGTGACCGACTGGATGATGCCTGAAATGGATGGTCTGGAATTATGCAGGAATATAAAGTTCAGTCCTTTACTCAGTCAGGTTCCGGTCTTAATGCTTTCATGCAAAAGTGATGAAATAGACGTAGTCACCGCGTTGGAATTGGGAGCCGAAGACTATGTGGTAAAACCAGTTCGAATCAAAGAACTGATTACAAGACTCAAAAAGATATTAAAAAAACAAACGGAAATTGCTGAGACAGTTTCGGAAAATGATCAAAACATAATTACGCGAGGAGACCTCAAAATAGACCTCAATGGATTTCAGGCCTATTTGGAAGGTGAGTTAATGGACTTGACATTTACGGAGTTTAAAATTCTCGAGCTCTTAACCAAGAAGCCGGGTAAAGTATATACGCGTAATGATATTATAGAAAAGATCAATGGTCTGGATTACTATGTGTCCGAACGGTCTGTAGATGTGCAAGTCGTTGGACTACGCAAAAAAATGAAACATTATAAAGACCTGATCGAAACCATACGATTCGTAGGGTATTGCTTTCGCAAACCTGCTTAATAGAATTAAAACATTGCCTTAACTCATTTCTGATAACCGTTTAACGACGCCCGAATGTTAGGTCTATACCTTAGCATCTAAATAATAAGCTGAACTAATGGATAGAGATTACATATTAGTAGAATGCGAATTGGATATACTAAGGGACTTTGTAATAAATCTGGAAAGTCGCAAAGATATTCAAATTGCATGTGAACCTTCACTTTGTCTTGCAATGGTAAAAGCCGAAGACTCCATGGAAAAACAAGCCTTTTACCTGGGTGAAGTACTGTGTACAGAGTGCGAAGTCGTAATTGATGAAAATACAGGGGTAGGGCTGTGTATTGGCGATGAACCGCAAAGGGGATATTGCCTGGCCGTTATTGATGCGCTGCTCTCTTATGATAATGAGTTGGTTCAGCTCATTGAAGTGTTTTTGGCAGAGCAGGAAAAGGAGATAGCTATAAAGGAAAAGGAAGAGTATAATCTCGTTATGAAAACACGTGTGGACTTTAAACTAATGGAAGAATCATGATCGAAGTAAGGGAAACAGGTTACGATCACCTATTTGATGCACAGCAGGATTTTAGAAAAATAATGAATGCATTGTCAAGACCAGGGCGAATTACCAACTTGGACAATCGTATTGACACACCTGAAATACTCAACAAAGCATCCGCACTAATTGGTTTGAGCCTGATGAACAATGATGTTTGTTTTTATACAGATAGGAAAGACAGTGATATCGAAGCGTTTTTTAGATTAAACGTTTCCAGTTTGCCGGCTCCGGTTGCAAAAGCTGATTTTGTGTTTTTACAAGGTAGATGCTTCGATGAAGCCCTAACCGGGGTGAAAGTTGGAGAGCCTACCTATCCGGAACAAAGTGCTTTTATTATAATTGATGTGGAAGTACTGGATGATGAACCATTAGGGAATTCATTGCTGATAGAATTGAAAGGACCGGGAGTTAAAACTACATCGAAAGTTTTTACGCGCGGAGTAGAAGCGAAGTACCTGGAGACGATCAAAGAATTGAATGTTGAATACCCTTTGGGTGTGGACGTTTTTCTATCAGATCGCGAAGGAAATGTAATAGGAATACCTCGTACTAATGATTTTTCTTGGACAAAAGTTAATTGATTTCAAATGGGATATGTAGCAGTAAAAGGAGGAACAGAGGCAATTAATAATGCCAAAGAGCTTGTTGAATTCTATAGAGTTAGAGACAATACGAAGCCAATTGAAGTAGCGCAATTAAAAGCGCAGTTCCGTTTGGCGATAGACAAAATAATGGGAGAAGGGTCGTTTTATGCCCCCGAATATGGAGCGCTCGCTCTAAAGCAAGTGGAGGGAGATGTATTGGAAGCCGCATTTATCATGCGTGCTTATAGGGCTACTCTGTCGAGAAAGTACTTTACCGATACCATCGATACCGAGAACATGTTTGTATTACGCAGGATTTCTTCATCGTTCAGGGAGATACCTGGGGGGCAAATCTTAGGGCCTACTCGTGACTATACCCAACGTCTTATAGATACCAGGTTGGTAGAAGAAAAGGAAGGCGATTTTCAGACATTTGTACAGGAATTCCTCCAAAAACTCGATGGAGGTTCGCTCGAAGAAATAAAGTCATTTAATAAGGTTATCAACATACTCAAAGAGCAGGGACTTGTGCAAAATGTAGCAGACGATGAGGAAACAACACTGGTTGATGTAACTAGAGAGGCTATTAAATTCCCGGCCCCAAGATCAGCCAGGTTACAAATGCTGGCCCGCGCAGAAACCGGAGGTGTTATGTCAATCGGGTATGCGAGTATGCGGGGACACGGGGCGGTACACCCTACCGTAGGTGAGCTTCGCGTAGGGAAAGTGAAGCTCAGGCTTACCGATAACAAAGGCCGTAATCGCTATATCGGTAAAATTAATGTAACAGAAGCCGAAATGATTTCAAAGTCTTCCAGCAAGCAGGCTAAAGGAGTGCCTCACTATTCAATAGGCTATGGCTTGTGTTTTGGTCAAAACGAAACCAAAGCAATTTGTATGGGTATTCTTGACCGCGCCATGCGTATGAATAGCGATACACCGCCTAGTGATCAGGAGTTTGTACTCTACCACACGGAAGGTATCGAAGCAATGGGCTTTACCAATCACCTGAAATTACCACATTATGTGACCTTCCAGTCTGGATTAAGCAATTTGAGGGAAGCCATGAAAAGAAGTGAGGAAGCTACTGGTGATGAGAAAAAATCTAAAATGGAACTAGAAGAAGGGTTAGTCAATAACTCAGATGTATAGATATGATAGCAGATATTAAATTCAAGAATAGCTTCAATTACGCCTTCATTGATGATAAAACGAAGCGCGAGATAAGGAGGAAATTGCTTAAGGCTATTTCAATTCCCGGTTATCAGGTGCCTTATTCTTCACCAGAGATGCCTATCGCAAGAGGTTGGGGAACAGGTGGCTTACACGTTACACTGGCCTTAATTGGAAAAACAGATGTGTTTAAAATTATTGATCAGGGGAGTGATGCCAGTGTAAATGCCTGCAATCTGCGTGATTTTGTAGAGATGACTACGCAATGCTCTACAACATTTGAGACTTCAAAAGCCTCTATTATACAGACAAGACATCGAATTACCGAAGAAGAGCTTAACGAAAATCAGATTATGGTTTTTCAGGTGCCACAACCCGAACCTTTACGTGGTGTTGAGCGCTATGAGTTCAAAACACGGCAAATGCACGCGGAATCAGACTACGCAAAAATGTGGGTCTCTTTGTATGAATCATGGGTTAAGTTTGGCGATATCATGCGTGGCGCCGGCTACCCTGTTAAGGTACATAATAGATACATTATGTCTCCATCTCCGATTCCCCGCTGGGATATTCCTAACCTTCATGAAGCCGAATGTTTGTACCTGTTTGGTGCCGGAAGGGAAAAACGCATTTATGCGGTGCCTCCACATACTTCTGTAAGTCCACTGGAGTTTACAGATGTAAAATTCAAAATTGAGCAGTTCAAAGACCTGGCATGTGAGAAAACAGGCGATGAAGCAGCATTCTTAGATGAATTATATAATGCCGATGGGGGTAGCTCTCATGTGATTAACGACAGCGATTTCCTGGATCAGATAGCTGAAAATAATAATAGACCTGAACAGTGGAGCAATAAATACCTGGATCGATTGAAAGAAGAGAAAGGAATAAGTTGATAGTATACAGGCCTGTCTGTGCATAGGCATAATCAAATTGTGAAATATGATGATAGAAAATAATAACAACTGGTTATTGAAAGTAGAAGGACTCACCAAAGTGTATGGTGAGTATACAACCGAATCGTTGCAACTGACAGGGCCTGTTTTTGGAACCAATATATGTCCGTATACAGATGCCGTAGTGGCTTGCAATAACATCAACTTTGAATTATACCCTGGGGAAGTACTGGGTATTGTGGGGGAGAGTGGCTCCGGGAAAAGTACCATTGTGAAAATGTTGTACTTCGATATGGAGGCTAGTTCTGGTACTGTTTATTTCAATCAGTTCAATGAAGGTGCTACGGATATTCTGTCTATCTCTAATCAAAAAAAGCGCTATCTCAGAAACTACCTCATGGGAATGGTTTATCAAAACCCGAGAGACGGCCTGAATTTTCGCTTTAGCTCCGGAGGGAATATCGCCGAGAAGTTGCTCATGGCGGGAAACTTCCACGTAGGGAATATTCGCTTCCGTGCTTCAGAGCTTTTAGAAGCTACAGAAGTGCCTGTCAAGCGTATGGACGATCGCCCGGCTTCATTTAGCGGGGGTATGCAGCAGCGCGTGCAAATTTCGAAGGCGATAGCCAATAACCCTCCCTTGTTATTCCTCGATGAAGTGACTACAGGTCTCGATGTATCTGTTCAGGCAAAAGTGCTCGATATGATACGCAATTTACAGCGTGAACTTGGTATCGCCATGATTGTTGTTTCTCACGATTTAAGTGTAATACGCATGCTTACCGATCGTACCATGGTGATGAAAAACGGACATATTGTTGAAACCGGACTCACGGATCAAATATTACAGGATCCCCAACATGCTTATACGCAACTATTAGTGAGTTCATTATTATAAAATAATTGGTTATGAAGAATAATACTTTGCTGGAAATAAATGGTTTAGGGAAAGAGTTCAATATGCATATTCTCAATGATAAGCGCATTGAAGCACTTTCGAATATAAACATGGATCTGGAGGAAGGTGAGATTGTAGGGCTTGTTGGAAAATCGGGCTCAGGGAAATCAACATTGATGAAGTGCATATATAGAACTTATTTACCTACACAGGGGGATATGCGCTTCAAAAGTAAGCACTATGGAGTGATAAATCTGTCTGATGCCGACCCGTTTAAAATTATTAACCTGCGCAAAACGGAGATCACCTACTGTTCACAGTTTTTAGAAGTAATACCTCGTGTACCGGCAGTAGATGTGGTCGCAGGAAATTTGCTTATAAATGGTATGGCTATGAGCAGGGCCAGAGGTATTGCGAGCGAATACTTAGAAGAACTTGGCTTGGCGAAAGAATTGTGGGATGCTTATCCATCTACTTTTAGCGGAGGAGAGCAACAACGTATTAACGTAGCCAGAGCTATTATTGCCAAACCTAAATTTTTGCTCATTGATGAACCTACCGCCTCTCTCGATCAGCGAACGAAAGACAAGGTAATCGAGATGGTGTTGAAACTGAAAAGCACAGGCACAAGTGTTTTATGTATCTCACACGATGCTTATACGCTTGAAAAAATGTGCGATCGAAATATAGAATTAATAAATGGTAAAATCGCAGAACACGCAGTAGTACAATGAATTCTCTGACTATTATCAATGCCAATATTGTTACCGGTGATCGCATAATATCAGGTGGCACTTTACAAATAGATCATGGCTTAATAACGGGTGTTTTTGAAGCCAATCAGACAGCGTTACAGGGGGATGAAGTTATTGACGCAAAGGGTAAATGGTTGATGCCTGGCATTATAGACCTGCACACCGATGCTATGGATGTGGAAATTTGTCCACGCCCCGGCGCTGATTTTCCCATTGACGTGGCGTTTCAGGAATTGGAAAGGAAAATGTCAACATGCGGTATTACAACCGTATTCCATTCTTTGCATATGGGCTACAAAGCAGCAGAAAAAAATACACGCTCACGATACTCCAGGGAAGAAGTATTTGAAAAAGTCTTCCAAAGCGCTAACAGCAATAACCTGATTAACAATTTAATCCATTTACGCTTTGAGCTAACAGGTACCTATCATTACGACGCCGTATTTGAATTAATTGACGCCGGTTATATTAACTTGCTCTCCATAATGGATCATACACCGGGGCAAGGCCAGGTTAAAGTTGAAAATTTCATAAGGGCAGCTAAAAGGGAAGGCAAATCCGAAGCAGAAGCTTTGTTAATGATGGAAGAACAGCAGAACAGGGATCGTGTACAGGGGGAACAGCTGGAGCAGTTAATAAACAAATGTAAGGAGCATCACATTTCCCTTGCTTCACACGATGATGATAGCGAAGAAAAAGTCACTCAGATGCACAATTTAGGGATTAAGATCTCAGAATTCCCAATAAATTATGAAGCGGCGTTAAAAGCAAAGGAGCTCGGTATGATTACCATAGGCGGAGCCTCTAATATATTGCGAGGTGGATCCTTGTCTGGAAATATGGATGTGAAACTGGCTGTGGGGAAAGGTCTGATAGACTGTCTGTGCTCCGACTACTATCCTTCATCTATTTTACATGCAGGTTTTATGCTCTATCATGAAAATATCAGCTCATTACCCGAAATTGCCAGGCTATGGGCTACCAATCCGGCAAAAGCGGTGGGTATTGATACACATACCGGTAGCATTGAAAATGGTAAGTTTGCGGACCTGATCGTTATTGATGAAGACAATAAGAGACCTTTTGTTACACATACTATTGTAAAAGGTAATGTGTCTGCCAGTGCATCCTTATTAGATAGAGCTAAAACCTTAGAAACAGAAGAAGCATGGCCTTTATAGATTCGGAAACAGTCCGGGAGCTCGATTATAGTGCTTATCAGAATCGCCAGTTAGGTGAAGTGAGCAAGGATAGTGTGGAACGGAACGTAGAGCAGCTTAAAGTATCAGATAAGTTTAGTTATAACGACCTGCAATGGAGCCCTTGTCCATATCCCGGATTTGCAGTGGTGTCAATGTTAACGGCCAATCCCGGCAATGAATCCTTAAGCCGCAAATTAAAAGAAATACAACAGCTAATAACCAGCAATGATACCTTGGAAAGCAGCCTTTACCTTTTACCGCAGGATAGCTTCCATCAAACCATAGCAAATACCCTTTCAGCCCAACGTTACCAAAAACACCTCGTGGAGTCGGGATTAGTCAAAGATTATCCCCAGATGATTGCTTCAGGATTTGAGGCTATCTCACTGAAACCGAGAAGTGCGGCAATCGCCATGCGTCTGGTAGGTGTTACCCCTTTTGGAAGCTCACTGGGTATCTTGGGTGTTTTTGACAATGAGGATGACTTTGATACGGTAATAACATTTCGCAATCAGTTTTATAGTAATGCAACGCTTAATAAATTGACAATTAAAAGGACCAGGCCATTTATTGGGCATATAACCCTGGGCTATTTCGGTCGTGCTTTATCCGAAGATGAAAAAGCTTTCCTGAAAGAAAAAATAAACATATTGAACGAACAAATAGTACAGGCGGATTTAAGTTTTAAAATAAGCAATACACAGCTAAGGTCTTATAACGAACTGTCCTATTTTCACGAAGAACCTACTTATCCAACCTTTCACTTTAAATTATGATGTACGAATTTGATCAATATCCACCTGAAGGAGTACCAGGTAAAGAGTTATCTGAAAAACCTTATATTCACTCTTCTTGTCGTTTGCGTGATGTCAAAATAGGTTCCTGGACGGCGTTGGGAGCGAACACCTCCATGTTTGAGTCCAGTTTTGGGGATTACAGTTATACAGCCGGTAACGTTTCAATCGCTTATGCCACCATCGGGAAATTCTGTTCTATTGCTAATAGTGTTCGCATAAACCCGGGAAATCATCCACAGTGGCGCGTTACGCAACATCACTTTACCTACAGACGTGCGAGTTATAAATTTGGAGATCAGGACGACAATGCGTTTTTTCAGTGGAGGCGTGATCATCATTGTGAAATCGGCCATGATACCTGGATCGGCCATGGAGCAATTGTAATGCCCGGTGTAAAAGTAGGAATAGGATGTGTTATAGGCTCGGGGGCCGTGGTTACGAAAGACCTGCCCGATTATGCTGTTGCAGTCGGAGTTCCGGCCAAGGTAATCAAATTTCGTTTTTCTGAAGAGGTGAGAGAACGATTGATTGCTTCTCAGTGGTGGGACTGGGACCGTGAAACACTGGAATCCCGTTTCAATGACCTACTCGAACTAGATCAATTTCTCAGTAAATATGGTGAACCTAAATCTATGAAGCTGTCATGAAAAATAGTATTTTTATTATCCTCGCACTGGCATTGTTAAGTGCCTGCTCTTCCAATCAGCAAATAGAAAATAAAGGTATTCCAGAAACTTTAGTGCTTACCGCTGTTCCAGGTTCAGATCCCGATGCCAGGCAACAGCGTCTCGATATATTACAGAAGTACCTGGAGAAGAGTTTGGAAATGCCTGTAAAAGTGCACAAGGTAACAGACTATACAGGTGTTGTCGAAGCCATGATTTCGGGGAAAGTGCATTTAGCGACATATGGTCCCTTTTCTTATTTAATAGCACATGAAAAAGCTGGGGCTGAAGCCATTATAATGATGGGGCAAAAAGGAGGAGTACCACGGTCGTACGATAGTTTTATTTTTTCTTATCCGGGCTCAGGTATAAATTCAATGGAAGATGTCAAAGAACAAGCTGGTAAGATACGCATGGCCTTTACCGACCCGGCTTCTACTTCCGGACATCTTATTCCTAAAGGGCATTTACTGAATATAGGCATTAACCCCGAACGTGATTTTAGAGATGTAGTATTTGCGGGTGGCCATACTGCTACAGTATTAGCTGTTAAAGAGCAAAAAGCAAATTTAGGAGCGTCGTTTTCAACCAACATGGATCGTATGATTGAAAAAGGAAGAATAAAAAAAGAAGACGTCAATATTTTATGGAAATCGGAGCCTATGGTGTCTGGCTCTTTGGCAGTTGTACCCAACCTCGATTCTTCATTAGTAGAAAAAATCAGAGCAGCTTATATCAATATGAAGAAAGATGACCCGGAGTCATGGAATACACTGTTGGGCTTGGCATATCCTTCCACGGTAAATTTTGACGAACTAAGGTATATTCCCTCACATGATTCCATGTATGATAATCTCCGCGAAAAAGTATTTGCAATAGATGATTTCGAGTCCCTTATTTCCAGAAAATAAACATATAAAATTATGATTCAAGCAATAAATGTTACCAAAGAATTGTCAGATGGCAGAAAGCTATTAAATGACATAAGCTTTAAAGTAGAAAAGGGAGAGTTTGTAGGGATATTGGGAGCCAGCGGGGCTGGTAAGTCGCTTACCATGCGATGCCTTAATGGATTGATGAAGCCTAGTTCGGGGAAAGTGTTGATAGAATGTGGCGATGGTTGTGAACGAGATATCGCTGCCATAAAAGGAAAGGAATTACGAAACATTCGTCAGAAGATAGGCGTCGTATTTCAGGGCTTTTGTTTGGTTAAACGCTTGACCGCATTGGATAATGTACTTATCGGGCGCCTGGGACAAATGAATACCGTTAGAAGTTTGTTATACGGATTTAATGATAAAGAAGCGCGTGAGGCCATGGAAGCGCTTGAAAAAGTAAAAATAGGACACAAAGCATTTTCGAAAGTGGCCACTTTAAGCGGCGGTGAAGCCCAGCGTGTATCCATAGCAAGAGCCATCTATCAAAACCCTCGTGTTTTATTGGCCGACGAACCCGTATCCAGCTTAGACCCCAGTAACGCCAGCAAAATAATGAAATTGATACGACCACTGGCCGAGCAAATGCCGGTAATTGGTGTGTTTCATCAACCAGAACTTACTTCCCGCTACTGTACCCGCGTAATAGCCATCAAAAATGGTGAGAAAGTGTATGATGGTGCTCCGAACCTGAGTCATAAAGATTTGGAATTTATCTATGGAGAAGAACTGGAGCAATTGATCCCTCAATACCAGGAAGAGCCTAAAAAAGATCTCGTATCTGCTTGACATGGAAATTCAGATTGCAAAAAAATACGGACCCAACAAACTTGTAAAGGCAACCATCCCATTTTTATTACTTATTGCTATTATCCTTTGGGCAGGTTGGATGTGTGGCATCCATCTCGAAGAATTAAACGGGATATTTACCAAAACCCTGGAAGTTGTATCTTGGATGATGCCTCCCGATATCAGTGCATTAAAAGAGTTTGTCATCCCAATTATGGAAACAATGCTGTACGCTTTCTTAGGTACCATATTCGGTGCTGTAATGTCACTTATCGTAGCTTTTGGAGCGGCGTCTAATATCGCACCAAAACTACTGCGCAGCTTTTGTCGCTTTTTAATTTCCCTTGAACGTGCTGTTCCGGAAATATTAGTTGCCCTGATTCTTATGGCTGGGCTTGGGCCCGGCGTATTCACAGGAGTGCTAGCCTTGTCTATTTCATGTGTAGGGATGCTGGGCAGGTTATTTGCCGATTCTATTGAAGAGGTGGAACAATCTTTTATAGAATCTTTCCAGTCTTTGGGGGCAAACAAAGTACAGATCATATTATATGGCCTGATACCTCAGGTGTTTCCAAGCATTATTTCTAATACCATATTTCGCTTTGAAATTAACCTTCGTGTCTCCGTGCTTCTTGGGGCAGTAGGGGTCGGAGGGATAGGTTACGAATTGATGTATGCTTTCAGTTTGGCAGAATATGAAAGAGCATTCATGGCAGTGATCATGATTTTTATCGTCGTTTTTGCAACAGAGCGTGTCTCTGAATTAATTAGAAGTAGGTTGTTGGATACAAAAAAGTTAAAATAGATGGAAATTTTACCTCAGCAGCTACCTTCTTTTAAATTCAAAAAAAGAGCTTCGTTCACTGCCATATCTGTCATGGTCATCTTTGGGATATGTGCTTACCTGGAATTTAATCCATTATTACTCTTCACGGAGCTCCACCACTTCAACCGTATTATCAAAGAGATGATGCCACCGGCCATTGATCTGATTTATACCAATGAAAGCATCCCCGTATCCATACTGCAAACCGTAGCAATGGCAATACTCGGTGCTACCTTTGGAGGCACAATCGCCTTTTTAATGGCTTTACTGGCCGCAAAGAATACCACGCCACATCCGCTTATAAGTTTGGTAGTGAAATCACTGTTTTCTATAGAGCGAGCCATTCCCAGTCTGGTGTTTATTTTGATATTCATTCAGGTGGTAGGTATCGGTCCTTATGCCGGCGTACTGGCCCTGACTGTGAGTACCATCGGTACTTTTGGCAGGTTGTATGCAGAGGGCTTGGAAAATAGCGACCCTAATGCCGTAGAAGCGATATACTCCACAGGAGCTCATAAAACACAGGTGATTCGTTTCGGAATCATTCAGGAAACCTTGCCTACGCTGATATCACATACTTTTTATGCCTTTGATGTCAATTTACGAGCGGCCATCTACTTAGGTGTTATGGGAGGAGGAGGCATTGGTTTTGCTTATCATAAAGCTATCCGGCTATTCCAATACCAGGATACCCTCGCAATTGTTATCTACATTATCTTGATGATAATGGGGACCGAAAAATTGTCCGGATTCCTAAGAAAAAAGGCCTTAGGTGAAGCAAAACTACGATGATAATAAGGTATGGGTATTCTGAATAAAGTATTCTATTCATTTAAAGATAGGAACTTCAAAATATACTTCTTTACGAGAAGTCTCACGCTCACAGGATTTAGTGTACAGCAGATTGCCTTTTTATGGTTAATGTACGAGCTTACAGAGTCTGCCTTACTTGTGGGTATTTCGGCCTCGATAAGGCAGGTGGCTAATTTTATAATGTCTCCGGTGTCCGGAGTATTAGCAGACCGTGTTTCCAAAAAGCGCTTACTATTTTATTCGCAATTGTTCCGAATGATTATAGCTCTAAGCCTAGGCCTGCTCTTGTTGTTTGATTGGTATACTGTAACATTGTTGTTCATGGGGCAACTGTTAATGGGGATGATTAATGGTTTGGAAATGCCGGTTCGACAATCCTTCCTGTTTACATTAGCAACAGATAAAAAATACCTCAATAACATCATAGCATTACACTCTACAAGTATAAACATTGGAAAGATTTTGGGACCATTTTGTGCTGCTTTATTGATTCCGCTAATAGGAGAATGGGTATGTTACCTGCTTTTTGCCGCCAGCCTCTTATCGTTTTTGATTGGATTACAATTTATTGAAATTAAGGAAAATGTGCAGCCTGAAAATCGTACTTCGTTCATTAAAGAATACATAGATGGCTTTCGGTATTCATTTCATAACTATGAGATACGTAGAACCCTCATCATGATGATGATTGTGGCGTTTTTTGGTTTTTCTTTTGTATCGGTGTTATCCTATTTGGTAGGGGAAGGGTACGAAAAAGGATCCAGTGTATTAGGTTTTATGCACACTGTTATGGGGGCGGGAGCACTATTAGGGACCTTTATTATTGCCGGCAACAGTGACTATAAAAAGCTACAACATATACGTTTCGTTTCCGTTTTTCTTTATCCTGCATTTATTTTCATGTTTGCTTCATTTGAAGTGCTGCTATTTAAGTATGTTTTACTTTTTTTGATAGGACTCATGCAGGTATGCGTTTTTACAACGTCCAAGTCCTTTGCACAGCTCGAAGCAGATGATCAGAATATTGGCAGATTGTCAGGCGTGTATATAGCAGTACTTATGGGAGCCGTTACCTTGGGCAGTACACTGATGGGGTACTTAAGTGATCGATTCACAGCAGAGATTGTCATTTCATATTCATCCACCGTTTGTATCATATTGTTGCTCCTGTTTATGCTGCTCAATCACACGGGCAAAATGGAGGCGGGGCATAAAACCAAAACTACTGCCTTATCATAATGTACGGAGTATTAAAAAATAAGAATTTTGCACGTTACTTTACCAGTGGCGTTTTTGCCAATATTGGCTTTATGATGCAGACAGTAGCTGCTTCCTGGCTCATTTACCGTCTAACAGGGAGTACTTTTTATGTGGGCTTGCTTCAATTTGTGAAGCAACTTATGGCTTTCCTGGTTTCTCCCGCTGCCGGTGTATTCGCTGATTTTTTTGATAGAAAGAAAATATTTATGATTTCGGCATCCTTGCTGGGATTGGTGTCGCTACTTTTAGGAGTGCTGGTGATAAACGATGCCATAAGCGTAACCTGGTTTTTGTTGATACATGTAGTAATTGGTTGTTTAACGGGGATTGATCATACCATTGGGAATACGCTTATAAAAGAGATTGTAGGCCCAGGCCCGCATTTGGTGAGCGCAGTAGCCTTCGGTTCAATGATTTTTAATCTATCACGCATCATAGGTCCCTTTCTGGCTGGTTTGCTAATACCTGTTTATGGAGAAGGAATAGGCTATTTGGCATTAACAGCCGGGTCCTTTATTTCCGTTATAATATTATCTTTTGTGAAAATAGAAAAGAAAGAAAAGCCGGCTAAAGATCAGCAGGAGGTACGGTTTAACTATTTTAAATCACTGAGAGAAGGTGTTGTGTACGTTTGGAAAACACCTTATTTAAATATCATAATCACATTTACCACACTTTTGGGGTTATTTGGGTTTCCATTTGCCGTTTTATTACCTTCTTTTTGCAAAGAATACCTGGGCGGAGGATCGGATTATTTTGGCTTTATAACCACTTTTATGGGGATGGGAGCACTAATAAGTGCCTTATATCTTTCGCGTAGGAAGAGTGCCATAGGGCTGGAGCGATTGATACTGGGAGCGGCGTCTTCTTATGCAACTGCTATTATGGTGTTGTCCTTTACGCGGCACTTTTGGCTTTCAGCTTTATGCATGATGTGGATAGGTATGAGCCAGGTGTTAATCTTTGCCTCTGCAAATACGGTAATTCAAACAGTCTCTGACGATAAAATTCACGGTCGTATTATGAGTTTGTACATCACTTATTTTATGGGAGCAACTACTATTGGAAGCTTTTTGGTAGGTTATATAGCTGGTGTTATCGGAGAAGCACATACCATGTTAATATGTGGATTTGGTGCTTTACTCAGTGCGCTATACTATGGTCTGAAATTGGGGAAAGTTATTATTGGTATTCATCGTAAATATAAGAGGCTCGACTTGTTTTAATAAAAGGAGCCAGTTCAGTATTCACTATTCCCTGATAAGCGCCAAATAATAACATGTCATGGTCGCTACCCGGAAGAGTGTAGCGTTTGATCAGCTCCATTCCATTTCTCATTGCTACTTTTATGGCGCTTTTATTATGTTCATGCATACAGGAGTATACAGATTTGAAGTCTAACTTTTCGAATGCATATGTTTTGCATGCCGAAGCGGCCTCAAGCGCATAGCCTTTTTTCCAGTAGGGAGTGTTCAGCCTATAGCCAATTTCAGGCAGTAAATCACCCTCAACGTTTTGAAAACTTATTCCACAATCACCGATTATGGTTTCTGTAGACTTTAGTTCCATAATCCATTTTCCGAAACCATGTGTCTTATAGTTGTTGCGATTCCATTGAATCCACTCAACCACATCACGACGGTTTCTGACACGGCTAAATGCCATGACCATAGGGTCTTTAAAGTACTGAAGTAATTCATCCACATCTTCCATGCAGGCTTCACGAAATACAAGTCTGGGGGTTTCTAAGACGTAAGTTGAACTAAAAATAGACTCCATGGTTTTAACTTTTTATCAATATCTCAATTTTATCTTAACAGTTTGTTAGCATCTTATTTAATCATGGTTAAATGTCAAACGATAGACAGTTTTATTCAAGAAAGCTTAAGCCCCATAGCTAATCAGTGTTGCTTTTTAGTAATATGAGTCGCGAATGGTTCAAATGATCGCCGTGGCGCTCGAATGAGTACAGCGGAGTCACGTGACAATTACGAGGAGGACTGATTTTAGGCTCGAAGAACTATAAAGTGTATGATTTGAGGGCCTATAGGTGATTAAGCTGTTCAATCAATTTGCTTTAAACCAGGTAAGTGAGGATAAATAGTAGGTCTATTAGAGTGATCAATGAGAAAAAACGCCAAAATTTGTGATTAAGTGATTAATTCACTCAATTTATAGTATGCTAATAGATAATTACATCGTCGTTTGCCTACTAACCATGATTACACTTTTCTCATGTGATCAACAGCGTGCTATGAAGAACAGAGGACCAGAGAATCGAAAAGAAACCTCGGCTCACGAAAAAGAATCGATTGCAGAAGAACTACCTAACAATATTCGCATTACCGCTAATTTCTGTGGCAGTGAAAAAATCCTGTCCGAAAATATGGTCATCTGGAAAAACGGAGAAAAAATTTACAAGGCCGATGCTCTTTTACAATTTGTATTTAGCAAACAGGAATATCCCCTTTATGTTAAAGATAGCTCCTACGAATACGTTCTGTTGGAGCGTCACGCAAATTTTGATTCTAACATTTACGTTTATCGTATAAATTCGGATAACGAAGTCGACACGATGATGGTGCTCCCTTATTTTTACCATCCAGGCCTTGATACCGATAAAGATGGTAAGTTGGAGTACTGGTCTTACCTAAATGTGCCCAAATATATAAATGATGAAGTATTTACGTATGTCCCCATTTTAGTGTACGAGATCGGAGAAGGTTACTTATCGTTTGACAGCATAGCGACTAAGTACCTGAATACTTCCATTTATGGTCAGTACCATGGGCTCAACAACGTGGACTCTTTACGTTATAATAAAGATACACTTTACGAACGGTGGCCCGTTGAGTATAAGTGACTCCTGGTTTCAGCTTGTCCCTACTAGTCAAATCGTCCACTCAATCATATAGTTGGTAGAACTGTTATATTAATGGCTATGGCGCACTATTGAGTGCAAGGGAATCGCGTGACGAACAATCCGCCACTGTCATATTCTGATAGCCTTGAAAAATCAGGACTTTTAAAAGAATAGAAATGACTGACCCGGATAGCTCTTTATTGGTCATCACTAGAACTACTTAAAGGCGGATGAGATGAAACGCATCATCTTGTGTATTAACCTTCTTTCGTTACTTTTTATCCTAAGATGAAAAAAGTAACAAAAAAAATCAAGCTGATTTGATGACTAAGCATAACCGAAATTAGGACGCGCAGCGAGTTACTGGTAAACTCCCAAATCAGCGTGAAACACATTGTCGTTTCGGCAGACACTTCGTTGGTCCTGACAATTCATTGAACTTGCCGGAAGCAATAAGTGAATTTTGGAGTCACGCGTTACCGCTAAAGCTCAAACGCGCGCCAGGTGAAGCAGTCCGAGGATGATGGTCAAGGGCTTAACACCTCCTTGTTAGGACTGTACTTCCCCTTTTCGGGGAAACTTGCAGGACGACCTTGAAGTCCTTGAAAGAAGCATCAATGAGCGATGTTACAATAAACCATTACAGACCCAATAGCGCGCGATTGAGTGCAACGGAATCGCGTGATCATTACAATTTGGAAAACTCGTTAAAACAAGAGAATCTGAGTAGTGTTACCGGTGCTCTTTTTGAGGTTCAGAAGCATTCATTTACCTCGATGTATTTCCCGGTCTGCAAGTTAATTGTTGATGAAGGTTTTGTTTCCGAAAAACTGGAACTATCAGCCAGGCGACTACTGGTATATCTTCTTAAAATAAGGTGTTTAATTGTACGATATTTTGCGCAGTTTTGACAGGTGTAATCTAAAGTGGAAGTAATGAATATGGTAAGGAGGAATATTTCGGTAAGCATTGCGGTGATTTTCTGTGTCGCATTAGTTATGGCATGTAGCGAAAAACCACAACAACAGGAGGTACCACCAGAAAAGGTATTTCAGAATAAAGCACATGAACTTGTTTATAATATGGTGCAAAAGGTAGGTGATATGGAGCAGTGGAAGCAGCTCAATAATGTAGTATACGATTATACTTACAGAAGACCCGATAGTACTGAAGATATCTCCAAAGAAACTTACGTCTTTGAAGGCGAAAAGTCGGTAGGTGCTTATTCTAAACACGAGATATTACAGCCTGGCCTGCAAGGAACTTTGGTTCAGGGCTACGATGGTACAAAGTTTTGGGCAACGCTTAACGGTGAAGAACTACATGATGAAGAAAGTATCAAAACCTGTACCTTTATGAGGAAGACCAATTTTTACTGGTTGACGATGATGCCAAAATTACTGGATCCTGGTATCAGCTATAAGTGGTTACGTGAAGATAAAGTCGGGTCTCATAAGTACGATGTTGTATCTATTACATTTGAGCGTCCTCAAGGTGAGAAAAGCGATATTTATCATTTGTACATTAATCAGGAAACAGGCCTGATAGATCAGTTTTTATTTACCGTGATCGATTTCAATGTAGTAGATAAACCTTTATTGATGCTTGTTGAGTATGAGCATATAAATGGTTTAATGGTTCCAACTAATCGTAAATACACCATGGCAAATTGGGAAGGTGAAATTGATAGTGACAAATGGACTCAGGAAATTGCTACAAATATAAAATTTGATCAGGAAGTTGATCCTTCACTATTTGCAGTTGATGAAGCACATTGATTGATAGCGTGTTATGTTTGGTGTGTACCTTCTAAGCAATCGTTGCAGTCATTAGCCCCAACACTACATATCGTAGATGTATATTTAGTCCTTACATTTAATCAGGCATCTGTTTTGTGAGAAAGCCCTTTTGTTTTTTAGGTAGCGTTTTTAGTACCTTGTTAATAAACTGATAATTGTTATATCTAATACAAGAATAAGGTAATCTATCCATATAGCTTTACCTTTCAGAATAGTGGTAAATAGCAAACCTAAGCCACCAATAGCAGGGAATATAATTGCAGGCCATGTTGCCCAGGCTATTTCTTGCCAAAGCAAACCGGCAATAGCGCCGTTAATGAATACAAAAACTAAAACACCCAAACTGTTGGGTGCTTTAGTTTTTCGAAGTTTTAGATAAGAAATGATATGTGCAACGGCATTTACCAGAAATAATGCCACAATAATAGCTTTCATATTATAAGCCCATTTGTTGTTTCATCATGCCCATATAAGCTTCATCATCCATTTGTTTACGTGCGGCGATTATTTGTTCGGCATCAGGACCGGCAATATACCGCAGTTGACTTTTACCATCGGTAGCTGCTTCAAATATTTTTTCAGCAACGATAATTGGCTCTGAACTGTTACTGCCGGCCTGTTGCATTCCTGCCGTTACTGTTTGAAGAAAAGGGCCATATTCAGTCATGGCGGGGTCTATACACATGTTTTTCATGACAGTTTCTTCAAAGTTGGTCTTTATCATACCGGGTTCCACCATTTTTACTTTGATACCAATAGCTTCGAGTTCAAATGATAGCGCTTCCGACATGCCTTCCACTGCAAACTTAGAGCCGTGGTAAAGTGTACCTAACGGAAAAGAGATTTTACCTCCCATAGAAGAGATGTTTATGATTGTTCCGTCGCCTTCTTTACGCATGTAAGGGATGACGTTCTTAGAGACCATGAGTGCGCCTATCACGTTTACATCAAACTGCATGCGAATTGCTTTTTCCGGTGTAGCTTCTAATATACCATAAGAGCCATATCCTGCATTGTTGAGCAGTACATCAATTTTACCAAATCGATCGATGGTTTTTGCCACGGCGTCTTTAATGGTGTCTTCTTTGGTAACATCCAAAGCCAGCACCAATACATTGTCCAGGCTATTGAGTTCTGTATCTTGTTCCGGGTTTGAGCGAACGGTAGCAGCGACGTTCCACCCTTTTTCCTGAAAATAGGTAGCTGTCATTCTTCCAATGCCTGTGCTACATCCTGTGATTAATATTGTTTTTGACATAATAATTGAATTTTATTGTTAACATGAATTCTTTAAAAGTCTTTCCCTCTGAAACCATCAAGTACCATTTGTCCTGCCAATCGGGCAAAATGTCCCCAGCTCTGATCAACAGAGAAGTGCGATGCATTTTCCAGCGTGTGCTCCACACGTGTTCGGTTGGTCAGTTCAAAGCTGGTAGAATGGAAATCATCTATCAACACCGATTTTACTACATTGTCGAAGTTTAATGCGTTCCCGAAGTTACCCACTCCTGATATGAAATTGTCTTCGTTCTCACCATAACCACCCCAGGTGAGATAGGCATTTAGCCAGATATTAGGAGGAATTGTGTTTACTGTAATACCGCCATATTTCAATTCACGTACAGCCTGATGAACCCGGTCTTCATTATTTTTAAATGTATCACCGTCTACCAGTATCATGCAACCCAGTGAGCCTAATAATTTGTTGTTGCAGAAAGCGGTCGCTTTGGTAAGAAACTCGTTCACATCAACACCGACTTCCAATGGTATTTCACTAAATATTTGGCAAAAAGCTTCATTGCTTACGGCAAAATCATTTTCAGAAATGGAAGGTATCAATACAAAGTCACTTTTCGCATGTTTGCCATTTTCAGGTTGGAGGATTTCTGCCGTCGGTTGGTTTTTCAGAAAAAACTCCTTCGTGTTTTCTACTCCGGGATAGTGAGACCCACAGGCAAAGGTATCTTCAATGATGGCTTTTCTAAGTGCGTTTAGAAATTGTTCACGTTGAGGCCAGCTTTTGGATGTTATAATAGTTTGTGGTCTTCCGCATACTGCTCCACCATTGAGTTTACCTACAGATGCGAGTTGAATCGCTTGTCGTTCTATTTCTTTGTCTGTCCAGGGCCGCTCACCAGGTACGATTATACAAGGGTTGTTTCCCCCACATTCAGAAACCAATGGAGCGCTGGCAGCATCCTGTATAGCGTGAGCTACAGCCGTTGATCCTGTGAAATAGATGGAATGAAGGCCTTCTAGTTTTGACATCTCCTTGCCTTGATCTGCATCACAAAAAGCCAGAGCTTTAGTTGCTATGACAGGAGCAAATATTTTTTCCCAGATGTTGTCTGTCGCCTCATTTAATTTGTGTGGTTTGTGAATTACCGCTTTGTTTTCCAAAAACAGGGCCATAGCCATTTCAATGGATGAGCTGTAATTGCCTGCTCCGGACACGGCAATAATTCCGGCTGGTTTGTCCATCGGATTGATTTGCCTTGGCTCACCTGTAATATGCAGAAAACCTTTCTGTTTTCCGGCAGCCAATTTGTCTTTGGAGTGCATTGGGAATACTTCTACCTCATAAAGTTCAGGGTCTATTTGTTTGGTGTTAAGTGGCTCGGGAAGGTGGCCTTGTTCCAAGGATTCATACAGGTGGTAAATACCCATTAAGGTATTGGCCATAGGCATTACCGTTGTTCCCAAACCCTCCGGTGAACTTGTGATTTCTTCTCCCAGCAGCTTGTTTTTCATTTGGGCGTCCTGCTCAGCAAGTTCGTCTCCGTAGGTCAATAAATTGTTTTGTAATTGTTTGATTAATGACAAACGTTCTGAAATAGATACTTCAGTCCATTTTTGCGGCTCTAATTGATTGTAAGCTTCTTGTGCTGTCATGGTGTTAAAAGTTAAAAGGTTTAGTTAATAATTGTTTTGTAAAAATGGGAATGTAATAATTTTTTTAATGGCACTAAATACAGAAAATCGAACACAAAATAGTGAATTAACTAACTGAACGATATTCTACAGGTGTTTGTCCCGTCTTGGATTTAAATAAACGTGTAAAGTAATGTGGGTAATTAAAACCCAGATTGTAGGCAATCTCACTTATATTTTGCTCTGTTCCCAAAAGTAAATCCTTTGCTTTTTCTATAATAAAGTCGTTGATGTGGTCTTTGGGATTTCGGCCCGTTTCTTTTTTGATGAGGTCACTGAAATAGTGTTGAGACAGTTGCGACTGCTCAGCAAAAAATTTTACGCTTGGCAAGCCTGATTCTAATTGCCTTTCGGAGCGGAAGTATTTTTTCAGTTCATTGTAAAATATGGATAATATATCCTTGTTTCGGGTTGTTCTGGTATTGAACTGCCGTTCATAAAACCTGCGACAGTAGTTTAGAAGTAGTTCAATGTTGGAAACGATTACTCGTTGACTGTGATTATCAATTGTTTGTTCATATTCATATTGTATATTAAAGACGGTATTGTTTATCGTCTTTTCTTCTTTGTCAGATAAATGGAGCGCTTCTGCTACATCGTAATTAAAAAATGAATAGTCGGCTATTTGATTTCCCAAATTGGTATTGCGAATTAAATCAGGATGAAAAAAGAGCATCCATCCCTCAATATCGCCTTTTTGATAAGGTTTTATAGGAGTGTAAACTTGTCCTGGTGCAGAATAAACCATGACCCCTTCGCCAAAATCAAAGGAGTTTCTTCCATATTCAATACCGCAATCTTGATCTTTTAAGGAAATCATGTATAAATCGTACGTGACTTTTAGATGCATTTGATTTTCTTTGATTTGAGTTTCGGCAACGTCTATTAGGGAAATAAGCGGGTGTTTGGGTTTGGGAAGCTCCAAAATAGTATGAAGCTGACTAATGGAACTTATCTTTATAATGTTAGTCGGCATAATTGCAAATAAATACGATTGTCTAAAGTTCGGAAAAAAATAGTGATTAGAATAACACGAATCAAGGTGTAATCACCTATTTTACAAGTGTTTTTGTCTAAAGGTCCTGGTTTTAATTTTTTGTAAGGGTGCTCGTTTATAGAATGATGTGTCATGTTGAAATTTTTACTCTATAAGTGCCCTGAAACCAAATAATCCCCAAAGAAATAGCAAGTACATCAAACCAATCACTATGGAATTGAGGTGAGAGCCGTGGTAAAATAAGTTCGGAGACGATCGATAGAAAAAGAAAGATAATACTACTACTCAAAAAGGATATTTTTGCAATATTGAAAAACCATTTTCTTTCCAAAAAATAGACATGCATAGCCAAAGCACCGAGGCAAAAAGGGTCCATATACGCATCGATAAATGGTAAGTCGATTGCGAACAATTTTTGCATGATCTGATGAACCAGGAATATTGTCAGCGGAATGATAAAACTAAAATGGTACCATGATTTCATAGCGCAGCCAATAGCACAATAATAAATACAAGTACAATGACCGGACTTAAAATTGTAATGAGAACAAGTCCAAGTATACGAGATGCAATTTTTTTGAGAATGATGCCTAAAGAATCTTCACTTCGTATGGCCGTTTTGTCACGCCATTCCCTGAACATTCCCTTTGTGGTACTTGTAAACTTTTGCCTCGCTTCTTTCAAAATTTTTCCATGTAATTAAATGTCAAAGATGAATTTCAGAACACAATGGTAATATGATAAAACTCATAGATGAAGCTGAACTTGTTCTTCGGAGGAAGTATGTTGCTTTGGTTGTACAATAAAAAAAAGGTGAAGAAGACCGGATTTCAAGCTGTGCCCGGAAAAAAATAACTTTTTGAGCTGTATTTAATTTTTTTAACTACTTGAGAGACCGCAAATCGCTGAATACCCATTCAAACGTATCTGTGATTTTTTGAATTAAAATAGGTACTTTTTCTAAGTTGACCTTGTTTTCACAACAATGTTCGAGTTCTTCAAGTAGTTCGAATGTATCACTCATGCGCATTATGTTAGTAGAAGGTTTCATCTGATGGGCGGTAGCAAAGATGCGCTTATAATCACGGGTGGCCATATTATCATTAAGCCGTTCTATTGATTTAGGCATTTCTTTAAGAAAAAGTTCAATTATCCTGGTTAAATAGGCGTCTTTTCCCTTAGATAGTTTTTTTAACGCCGATAAATCATATCGGACAGCAGAAACACTTTCAGGCTCTTCGTTATTTATGGTTGACATGCTGGCCTCATTTAATGAGGGTAGATTTAAAAATAACCCGATTTTAGTGTTGATTTCTTTTTCATGAAATGGTTTGGATATATAATCATTCATACCCGATTCAAGGTAAGATTCTTTAGCACCTTTTAGCGCATTTGCTGTAAGTGCAATAATAGGGATGTCCAGCTTTAACTCTTCTCGTATAATTTTTGTGGCTTCAATGCCACCCATTAAAGGCATTTGTATATCCATCAGAATAAGATCATAGTTGTTTTTTTTGACCATATCGAGTGCCTCTATTCCGTTTTCGGCAAGGTCTACCTTTACCGATTGTTCTTCTAATGTTGTGATGGCATACATTTGATTGATTTTATGGTCTTCCACCAATAATGCGCGAACACCGCTGATGTCATATGAATTTTCGGAATAAAGTTCGCTGTTCACCTGCTGTTGCGTGCCTTTTGGGAACGTGATGTCAAAATGGAATACACTGCCTACATTTTGCTTGCTTTTTACACCAATTTGTCCGCCGTACAATTCAACTAATAGTTTGCAAATAGGCAAGCCCAGGCCTGTGCCTCCAAAATTTCTTGTGACACTGCTGTCAGCCTGTCGAAAGCTTTCAAAAATGACATTTAATTGGTCTTTGGGAATACCAATTCCGGTATCTTCTACTTCAAACCCGATTTGAATATGATCGTGCCCTTCTTCTAAAATGCGACAGCGAAGGTATACCTCTCCTTGTTTGGTGAATTTAATCGCATTGCTCAATAAGTTCGTTAGGATTTGATTAAGTCTAATCGGGTCGCCAATGACTACCTGCTTATTGAGCCGAGCATCTAAATCCATGGCCAGGTGCAATCCTTTTTCTTCACCAAGGTATTCAACAGTTTCCAAAGACATGGACAATGCAGTGGTTAAGTCAAAATTAATTGACTCAAGTTCAAGTTTTCCGGCCTCAATTTTCGAGAGATCTAATATGTCGTTTATGATTACTAATAGATTATTTGCCGAATGCTGAATATTCGATAAGTATTTTTGATGCTTTTTGTTGAGTGGGGCACTGTTAAGCAAACGACTTAAACCGATGATGCCGTTCATAGGTGTTCGAATTTCGTGACTCATGTTAGCCAGGAATTGTTCCTTCGCAATTTTTGACTGTTCAGCTATTTCTTTTGCTTCTATCAGGTCTTTTTCGACTTTTTTACGTTCTGTAATGTCTGTATATTTCCATAGATGACCCCGGTAGTCTGAGTTAATAAATATAGGAATGTAATCACGTTCCAGATACCTTCCGTCGGCCATTATACATACTTCCCCAATTACCTCTTCCTTTTCACTAAGAATGGTGTTTATACGGCGTACAAAAAAATCAGGGTCTGCAAACAAATGCTTACTCTGCTCGGCAGAGTCCGAGCAATCCATACCCTTAAGCTCATCAGAAGGGACCGGTACATTGAATATGTGACAAAACTCTTCGTTGGCCAGAACTATTTTCCGATGCTCATTTTCTAATAGTATGCCCGAATTCAGGCTGGAGATTAACGTGGAGAGCCGTTCTGTGGTAGTGAGTAACTTGGTGTCTGCCTTTTTAATTGATGTTATATCCTTCCCGTATATATTTATATAACCAAGGTCTACAAACGGACTTAACTGTAGTGAATAGTATTTGTTATCCGCTTGCATTTCAATTTCAACGGTGTCGCCATTCAAGATAGTAGCAATAAAGGGAGAAAGCAGATCATCCGGATATAATCCTCCTTTTTCACAATTCCAATGAGCAAGTAAAGATTCACTCGCCTGGTTGGCATATAGGATCGTTCCGGATAATGAAATGCGTATTATTGGGTTGGGGTTTTCAGCCGGGAAACGAGCTAAATCTGCAATTTTCCTGTTTTTTACCATCAGATCTTCACTTTGCTTTTTCAGATCTTCAACAGCAATTTGCTTGATTTTTAATACTTTGAGTAAGTCGATGACGGGGTCGTGTACGGCAAAATCGGCCAATATTAAATGGTGCCTTTCGAAATCTGATTCATCTAAAAACCAGGGGGAACCAATAAATAGAAGGCGATTACCTATTGAGATGAACTGTCCCCTAAAAATTAAATTATCGGATGTGGTCGATGTGATCAGACAAAGTTGCCCGGCATGACTTTCAATGGATTCGTAAGTTGGGTGAATATCAAACTTAGGCCGTTTTATTCGAAATTCATTGGTGAAAATACTGTTAATTACTTGGGGGTTTAACTTGATCATGCTGTTTCCTGCGTGTACGATAGCCATATTTTTGTTAAGCCAAAAATGAAAAGGGAACAACAATTCCAAATGTGTTTCATTGAAAGTGTCTTCTTTGAACATATTATGTTGACTATTATTTGATTTGAACTTGGAATACATCGTGGTCATAACCATCGTCACGACATTCTAAAAGGTCCAGTTTAATTTCGACTTCAAACATTTTGGCGAGACCTTGCAACAGGCCTCGAACGAATTCGGTTAACCCCGGACGTTGTGAATAATAGTGAATATGTAATCCATTTTCAGAAAGGTTACTGACTTTAAACTCAGGAGGAGTTAAGTCTGGGTACATCAACATAACGTGACTGTGGAAACTTGGTAAGTTGATTAGGAACTCCTTTAAGTTTCTTCCTCCCATTTTAAGCATATGACCATAATGTTCCTGTCCGGTTTTTAAGATCCAATATTCGCCAAAAGCGACTAATACCTCCGAAAGAGAGATGTTTAAAGCTGTTGCGGCGGCACCAGCCATTTCGTAAGTGATACGATCGTCATACGATTCTATACTTAGAAAGGTATCAATGTCCAGATTGCTTAATTCTTTAACCTCTTGCCATTTTTCTTGCCCGAATTTGTCAAGAATTAATGATTGTATAGCCTGATTTACTATTCCGTACATAACTTGCTTGTTTTTAGTTTTTAAGTTGATAAATGCGCGCGGATTATTGCGCCTATTTTTGAATGAGTACCAATCATTTTTGAGGTGAAGTCTATGGAGCAAAGACGCTGATATTGTTCCATGAGTTCTTTGTCGAGTTTGTCTGTGACAAAAATTACATGTGGGCATTTAGGTAAGTCAATCAATACTTCCAACGCTTCCAGGCCCGACATACGGCTTAAGTTTTCATTGTCGTAAAAATATAAGTCCAGAAATACAAGGTCCGGTTGTTCATCCAGATGCTCCAGGAAGGTTTCTACATAAGTAAAAGTTTCCACTTCCATAGAGCCCTCATTTAATTGTTCTATTTCCAATTTCAACAACTCTTGGTACATGGGGTCGTCATCTACTATGAAGACCTTTTTCTTTTCATTATTCTGTATCATACATTAACTATGAACTAATAGTGTGCCAGTGCTGAATTTCAGCAAATAGGCTTCATTAACACTATTTTAGAAAAATATGTTGTCCGGATTTTGGATAAACTGTACAATATCGGGACGAATTAATTACCTGTTTTAGGTATTGACAACTGGTAATACCAGGCAGATATTCTTAAGGTATGAATCTTCTGTTCATTCAATATTCGACTATGCACTTATAGATGAGACCCATGTGACGACAAAAAAATCTGTTATATGAAAAATGAAGAAGGTTAGGAGTATTGGTCGGGATACTGGAGTTAAAGGTATCACATTTAATAAAGGCTTCAAAGCAAAAGCCTTTTTGGGTGATCTACAGCTAATACTCGCGTTATTTTATCATGGATAGAATCACTTTTTTGTATAAAAATTAGAGTAGATTATAGCTTTACCACTAAGTTCTCAATTAGAATTAAACAAGTTGGTCAAAAAGTCGTAACCATATAGATGTTCATAATGTCAACAAGCAGCTAATGTTCGGTGCACAATTTGTGACAAGTTTTATAATAACTCTAATTAGTCCTAAGAAACATACGAGGCCAATTTTTGTGTTGATTTTGGGTTTGCTTTCTATATTTTCTTCCAGTGCTCAACAATCATTTATTTCGACCTGGCAGACCGACAATCCGGGAACATCCGATAATACTTCAATTACCATTCCTACCGTAAATTCGTTAGCGTACAGTTACGATGTGGATTGGGACAATGACGGTAATTTTGATGAATTGGGTATTACAGGAGATGTGACGCACGACTTTGGTGCTGCGGGATCTTATACCATTCGGGTCAGAGGCGATTTTCCTGCAATCAGGTTCGAAAATGAGGGGGATAAAGAGAAACTAATTGATATTCAGCAGTGGGGAACCATCAGTTGGCAGTCTTTTGCGCACGCCTTTCAGGGTTGTGCAAACTTAACTGTTTCTGCCGTAGACGCACCCGATTTATCTTTAGTGTCTAATCTTACAGGTACGTTTACTAATTGTAGCAATTTTAATAGTAACATCAATCATTGGAATACCTCTACTATCAATAATCTGGATGGCACATTCAATGGTTGTTCGACTTTTAATCAGCCACTCGATAACTGGGATGTGAGCAATGTGGAAACGATGCGATTTACTTTTTCCAATGCGACTGCTTTCAATCAGGATATTGGGAATTGGGATGTGCGTAAGGTGAAAAATATGGGGACATTGTTTAGTGGAGCCGAAGCCTTTAATCAAGATATTAGTGGGTGGCAGTTTGATAGTTTGCAAACGGTCGATTTTATGTTTAGAAGAGCGGCTGCTTTTAACCAACCTATAGGTGTTTGGGAAATGCCGCTTTTAACATCGCTTAGAGGTATGTTTGCTCAAGCCGAATCATTTAATCAGGATGTCTCTGACTGGGATGTATCCAATATTACCAATTTTAGTTACCTGTTTGACAGAGCCGGTTCTTTTGATCAGGATATTACCACTTGGGATGTGTCTAATGGTACCACATTCAGCCGCATGTTTAATGGAGCCCGTGCGTTTAATCAGGCTATTGGCGTGTGGGATTTGGGCAATGCTGAAGAAACCGATTATATGTTCAGAGGCGCATTTGAGTTCAATCAACCCATTGGGGCATGGGACGTTTCCAATGTTACAACAATGGCTTACATGTTTTCTCAGACCAGTTCTTTTCAGCAGGATATCGGGAATTGGGACGTGAGTAGCGTACAATTCTTTCAAAATATGTTCTCACATGCAGATAGTTTTAATGTAGACATTGGAGGCTGGAATACCGGCGCTGCTCAAAATATGAGTTTTATGTTCAACCGCAATGATGTATTTAATCAGGATATAGGACGTTGGGATGTGTCGAACGTAACAACCACGCAGGCCATGTTTACTCAGGCATTAGCTTTTAATCAAAATTTGAATGATTGGGATGTGTCAAGTGTAACGAACATGCAGGATATGTTTTCTTCAACACCTGTGTTTAACTCACCGCTCGATCAATGGGACGTGTCCTCTGTAACTAATATGCAAAGCATGTTCTTTGCCTCTACCAATTTTAATCAGGATATCGGCGACTGGGATGTGAGTAAAGTGACAGATTTTTTTCGCCTGTTCAGGCAGGCAGCTAATTTTAATCAAAACCTGAACAACTGGAATGTGAGTAATGCCACTTCTATGCAGGAGATGTTTCATGGTACAAATTCGTTTAATCAGCCACTCGATCAATGGGATGTTGCAAATGTCACGAATATGATCAGCATGTTTTTTGGTGCCACGACCTTTGATCAGGACCTGGGGGACTGGAATGTTTCCAGTTTGCTAAGTGCCGGGGACATGTTAGTAAACGTGCCGCTATCGGTGGCAAATTATGACAGTTTACTTATCGGGTGGGGATCGCAGGATGTACATGATACTGTTACTTTTTCAGCGACTATTTCAAGATACTGTTTGGGAGGGACGGCAAGAGATCGTCTTACGACTACCTTTGGCTGGTTTATTGATGATGCGGGTGCCGAAACAGAAGCCCCAATCGCTGTTTGCAATGATACCGTAGTGTTTGTGCCCTGGATAAACGGACAGGTTTATCTCGATCCGGAAATAGTAGGGGAAGCATCGACCGATAATTGCTCCTTGTCGTCTCTAACACTAAGCGCTACTCAATTTACTTGCGATGATGCGGGGATGGTCATACAAGATACCCTCACCGCTACTGATGTAGTTGGTAATAGCGATCAGTGTATTTTCAATGTGTCTGTGATAGATACCAATAGCAATTTGTTGGTGTTTTGTCCTGGAGATACGCTTGTCTCCGCTACTGATACCGGCTGCGCTGTTCAGGTCCATTGGACAGAACCAGTGTTTCGATGCAATGTGCTTACCATACTATCGAATTATAACAGCGGCGAAAATTTTAGCACGGGAACACATAACGTACAGTATAACGCTACGGACGTAGACAACAATGTTGATGTTTGCGAATTCACTATCACGGTAATAGATGACCTCAATGTTTCAATTGATTCAGTAGAAGCGCCCACCTGTTCCGATCTTGAAGATGGCGTCGCTCACCTCATTGTTGAAGGCGGTGTTAGCCCTTATCAATTCGATTGGGATAAGGATGGGCAGGGAGATTTTGACGATAGTGCAGGAGGAATGCTCGCAGCAGGAACACATATAGTACAGGTGCGGGATAGCATTGGTTGCGTGGCTACAGATACTATTGTGGTATCCACCAATTCCTCGGCTTTTTCCTTTTGTCCGGCAGATACATTGCTGAGTTCGGGTTCGCCATCATGTCGTGATATCATAAATTGGGAGCAGCCCCAGGCCTTATGTTCGGAAGCCGTACTTACATCTAATTACAATTTGGGAGACAGCCTGGATTTTGGTACCACAACAATTGCTTATACTAGTACCGATTTACTGGGAAATCAGTCTTTTTGTACTTTTGATGTAACGCTGGTAGGAGATTCCAATTTTGTGATAGCTTGTCCGCGCGATACGGTTTTAGAAGCCAATAATGCTGGTTGCGGTAGTGTGGTAGAACTTGATAGCCCACAAGTGCGATGCGATGTGCAAACCATCACCTCGACCATACCGTCTGACAATTATTTTGCAAAAGGGCTACATGAAGTGGAATATACGGTGGTGAATACTACAGGCATTGTGCAGACATGTACACAAGAGGTCAACATAAGGAGTGATTTGTCAATGGTACTCGATAGCGTTCAATTGCCCACTTGTTCTGATGCGGTAGATGGTGAAGCTTTTTACAGTATAACAGGAGGTATTTCGCCTTATAGCTTTGATTGGAATTTAGACGGGCAGGGAGATTGGAACGATTCCATGAATTTGACTTTGCCCGCAGGTTCCTGGATACTTCAGGTTGCTGATAGTTTGGGCTGTACGGAGATGGATACCATCACATTAGTAGCAAATTCATCTCAAATTGTAGCGTGCCCGTCAGATACGATCGTGACGAGTTTTGAAGATGATTGTAATGTTGTTGTTTTCTGGGAAGAACCTCTTAAGCTATGCAGCGAAGCGCTTATGACTAGTAACTACGTGCCTGGTACCGAGTTCGAATATGGGGTGCATAGTGTTTTGTATACCGCTCGCGATTTATTAGGTAATGAATCTACCTGTTCGTTTACCATTACCATTCGTGGCGATTCCAGTCAGCTCATTCGCTGTCCGGAAGATACGACCATCGTTGCGAATAATGACGCTTGCAGCGCGACCGGAGTGTGGAAAAACCCTTATATGAGCTGTGATGTGCAATCTTTTCAGTCGAGCCATGACCCGGGAAGTGATTTTTCATTGGGAGCAACAGTTGTGAGTTATACTGCTTTTGGTATGGGTGATGAACAACAAAGCTGCTCGTTTGCAGTCAATGTGGTCTCCGATCTTGCTTTAATAATAGATAGTGTGGATGCCCCCACTTGCAGCGACCTTGTGGACGGACGTGCCTATACCACCGTGACCGGAGGGGCTCTTCCTTATCGTTACGACTGGGCTCATGACGGTTTTGGTGATAATGACGATGATGCAACTACGCTTTTACCGACGGGTGAAATAGCGGTGCGGGTTTATGATGCCAATGATTGTTTAGTAGCCGATACCGCTTATTTGGAAGCTAATTCTTCCGGTATTATTAACTGCCCATCCAATTTGACTGTTGCTGCAAACGGTGCGAATTGTAGCGCTATAGCAAGTTGGGACGAACCGGAGGCACTATGTACTGAAGCTTCTTTAACAAGCACTCATGAGCCTGGCGACACGTTTTCCTTTGGTCGGACACAGGTCAATTATGTTGTGCGAGACCTGTTAGGTAATGAATCTACCTGTAACTTTTTGGTGATCGTTACGAACGATCTTACTATTGAAGTTGATAGTGTTTCCATGCCATCTTGCGCAGCTATAAGTGATGGAAGTGCTTCCATTACAGTTGAGGGCGGACAAGCACCCTATCTTTATGATTGGGCGATAGATGGGCAGGGAGATCTTGATGACTCTTCTACAGTCTTTTTGTCTGCGGGTATTCACGAAGTACAGGTGATTGATGCCAATGGTTGCGAGGCATCTGAAAATATAGTGATTATAGCAAACTCAGCGGGTATCAAAAATTGTCCCGGTGATACCTCCATTCGCGCTAACGTGTCATTATGTCGTGGGATTGTACATTGGACAGAACCCGAAGTTTGCTTTGGAACGCAGTTAAGTGCAAGTAGTTCGCCGGGAGATACCTTTGACCTTGGAGTGACTGAGGTGATTTACGAGTCTTTGGATATTTATGGGAATACTTCCGGTTGTTCGTTTGTAGTTACTGTTTACAATGACCTGGAGATTCAGGATTCCAGGGTTGAAAGTCCGTTTTGTGAGGATGATAGCAGTGGAATCATAGCGATTAATGTACAGGGAGGAGTTGCTCCTTTCGAACTTCAGACCAATCAGCTGGATAGTGTATTTGCCGGGTTATTGATCGAAGTTGCAGTGGCAGGGATGCATTATGTAACCTTAAAAGATGCAAGTGACTGCGAAGTAAGTATAGAAGTAGTGGTGCCGCAAAAGGAAATGCCCGTGATAGGTATAGACAGTGTCTTCGATGGTGTGGATTGGTCGCTGTTTACATCAGTGGCCGGTGGGAGTGAGCCTTATGATTTTTTATGGAATACAGGTAGCGATGAGGACGCTATAATCGCCTATCCGGACACGGCGATGTGGTATGTCATTGAAGTAGCTGATGCTAAAAATTGCATGAACCGTGATAGCATTTACTTAAACACTGCTGAAGAAGAATTACTGGAATTTGACTTTATGATTCCTAATGTTTTTACCCCTAACGATGATGGTAAAAACGATACCTGGTATATTGAAGGGATTGGCGAATACGAACATTATGAAATTGAGATCTATAATCGCTGGGGTTCACGGGTATATCATAAAATAGATGAGCCCTTTCAATGGACAGGTAAGTATGAAGGTAAAGAATTAAAAAGCGCCGTATACTTTTATGCGCTAGATGTAAAGCATAAGAACCGGGAGAAGCAGTTTAAAGGCACTATAAGTCTGGTGCGTTGAGGTGATGTAAACCCATAGAAATGTATTCATTGAGCAATGCAAGTCAAAGGCTATTCCTGACCGTATTGCGAGGCTTGACGCGCTACATTACCTTGAATGATTTACCACGAAATACTGTTGCTATGAAAGTTTTAACTACAAACAAAAGAGGCTGTCCGAAAAGTAACGGACAGCCTCTTTGTCTAAATAGAATTGATACTGAAATAAGTCGATGTCGGGTTATTCTTACAATTTAGTGAATTTCAATACTTCTGTTCCATTTGCTGTTTCCAGTTGAATAGAGTAGATCCCTGCTGGGAGCTCTGAAACTTGTATTTCTATTGCGTTAGCATTTTCAGCCTGAATTTCACGAAGCAATCCCTGGTTACCGATGACAGATGCCTTAAGTATAGCTTCGTTTGGAGATTGAATGTTGATGGTCTCAGTAGCCGGGTTCGGCGTTAACTGTATAGCTTTTACTTCTTCTGTCAAAGCCTTTTTTGCAGCTCCCGCACATGCACCCATTGTATAACTGTGATCGCTCTGTGTACCAATGTACTGTCCATAAGGTGTGTTGTACTTAAAGAAGAACTCAACAGAAGATCCTGCACTCACATTATTGATTCCAAATATACGTTGGCCAAAATCAATCGATGCAGGAACAGAACCCTGGTAGCTGCCATTGATCCAGTAATCCAGGTAACAGAAGCTGTTTCCATAACCATTTGAAAAGGCATCCCAATCGATGATCAACTGGTTGCCATTTTCGGAGATAGCTAAGCCATACTCCCCGTTAGCTCCGTCTATGTTGCAGTTTCCACCTTCATCAGTTTCACCATTGCAGTTGTCGTCAATGTTGTTTCCTGGAATTTCATCTGCTCCCGGATTAATGCTGGCATCGTTATCATCACAGTCGGTGTTATCTGTAACTGTACCATGGGGTTGACCATTACAAGTTGTGGTAGGGGCGTTGTTGTCTCCAAAGTTATCGTCATCAACGTCAGCATAAAACGTTTCATTGATTCCTTCGTTTACCTGGCCGTCACAGTCGTTATCAAGCTGGTCACAAATTTCATCCGCTCCCGGGTTCACAATATCTCTGGTGTCATCGCAGTCGCCACCAATCTGGACGTGCCAGATATCAGGAGCCTTACAATCTTCTATAGCCGTATTATCATTTCCGTAACTATCATTGTCCTGATCGTGATACCAGGTAGAATATTCAAGCCCTTCATCGATAAGGCCATCGCAGTCGTTATCGATGCTGTCACAAATCTCTTCGTTGGTTGTGCTGATGTCATTAATGTTATCGTCAATAGCTATTTTATCAATAAGCGGTGCGTTAAAGATTTTTACCTCATTGAAGCCGGCATTTAAGTTAACTACCAATTGATAGACGCCCGGTGAACCACCTGCGGCACACCATTTACCTGAAGCACAAACGTTGAGTTGCTCCGGTACACCATTTACTTTTACATTCATTCCTCTTTCTGTGGCAGTTAAGTAGCTAATAGATAGGCGGTATTGATCAGTATTGCTTACATAAACATCACGGAAAGATACGTGGTTAACTTCGCCGTTAGAAAGGCTCGATACTGCAAGACCTCCCGAGAAATTGTCACAAGGATTGAGGCCGGCTGTACCAAAACGAATAGCGTCTTCAGCTTCCCATTCTCCACTTGAAACCGGCGCTTGTAAATAGATGCGGTCCAGGATTGGGCTATTGTAGAACTTGATGTTATTCGTGCCTTGATTTAAAGCGATTTGAATGGTCGTTGTACCTGGGGCTGCACCGGCAAAACACCAGCCACTAGAAGCCGATACATCGATTGTTTGAGCAGCTCCCCCGTTTAGTTCATAGGTGAGCGTTCGATCGGTAGTGGTGAAATATTCGATGGTTAAATTATAAGTGCCAGCGTTTGTTACGTTAACTGCGTCAAAAGTAACAGCATTACCGGCGCCTCCGCTTATCGATCGTACGATTTCCTCATCAGAAGCGAAGTCGCATGATGCGCGCTCAACAGTACCTGAAAGTACCGCATCTTCTGCTTCGAAAGCCGTACCCACGGCTGTGCTGTTGTTACCTAAAGGCATTTCGCCTGTTCCGTTGTAAGCTCCGATGTTTTCACCTGCTTGAGATAAATCGACAGGGTTTCCATAATAATCCACTTCAGCTTTCGCAGTAATATTTTCGAAAATACCTTTGCCGGCCATTGGGAAGAGTGGCTCAGTTAGTGCGCGGCCAGCACCAATAGCAGGGCTTCCAACTTCGAGCTTGTAAGCATCGGCATTATTAAGGGCGCCAGGGTTTAAGTATAGAGGATTAGCCTGATAGCGATTAGCATCATTTCCAACAAAATTATTCCACTTTATGTTACCGTAATACATGTTGTTGTCGATAGTTATGCTTCCATCATTGCTAAGCGTGTCAAACCCTAAGCCAGCTCCTCCTGCCACGTATATGGCGTTGTTGGCAATGATTGACTCGTCTGCCGTAAGTTGGATGTCTGGCATAAGCACACCTCCAGCCAGGTTTTCACCTATATAAATGCTGTTGTTATATACCCAGTTATTAACAGAGTTAATGTGGTCATTACCAGCTCCGACAAATCCGGAAAACCAAAAGGTATTTCCTTTAAATCCTCTATAGCCATCGTTAACACTTATGTTATAGCGGTAAGTAGCATGTAGGTTGTTTCCTAATATTTCAACAAAGCCAGCGTTATCTTCACTGTAGTTATATTGAAGAATGACGTATTCATTGTTGAAGTCAATATGTAAGCCGTAAGAATCGTTAAAACCACGGGCGTGTAAAGTCTTATTGTGCTGTACCACTGTGTGTCTGCCATTAAAAAACCAGGCACCACTTCCTCTGTTGGTCATACGATCTCCGGCAAAATCAGAGCCGGGATATTCAAAAATATTATTTTCTACCAAAGTGTTGTAGCTGCTACCAATAGTAACACATGCTCCACCTGTATGCAGGAAATGGTTGTTTCTTATGACTATATTTTTGTTTCTGTTTATTGAATCATTGCCTACTCCGGCATTAGCTCCCATATGCTGAGCCCATACACCAAGTTTACCTGTCTCGGTAATGAAACAGTTTTCTACTAAGACGTCCTGAATGTTTTTCTCCAGACCTACGTTTCTATTTCTTTCGCTACGAAAATAGATTCCTGCGATACGAACCCTGTCTACATCATTAGGTAAGAAATCTGTAATGTCGACCGCATAGATTTTTCGAATCGTAAGATTAGTGAACTTAAATCCATGCATGATGCTGTTACTTGTGTTTTGAACATAAATACCATACGCAGCCGAATCTGCAACAGCACCATTTCGTGTTACCTGGCGATCATTTCGAATTTCCAGGTTGCTAAATTCAAGGTATTCTTTGTTTCTTATTTGGATAGTGGCAATGTAATCACCGCCAGGACCACCGGAACCACTAATGATAGGAAGTGGATCGTTAGCGTTACCGTAATCAGTAAAAAGAATAGGCTGTCCTTCTACTCCGGAATAGGTAGGCCACAATTGACCATAGAATGTATCAGCTCGGGCAAAACGAACGACATCGCCAGGTTGTAAATCGGCTGAGCCTACTTTTGATAATGATTGCCAGGGTGCACCTTCAGACAAACCATTATTGGTGTCATCTCCTAGTGAGCTGCTGACAAAGTAGGTGTTTTGAGCGCTTGCCATTACAAAATTGAGCAATAGCAGACCCAATAAAATGATTGATTGTTTTTTCATTTTAAATCTAAGTTAGGTTCTCAAAAATTTTAGATGCGAGGAGGGATTTATAACCCCCTTTTTATACGCAGCGTTAAAGTACACAAAAAAATAATTAATATACAAAAGTTGCTGGGCTAAATATTTTTATTGTTTGTCGATATAATAGCTGTGTTGGTAGAGGCGCGAGCGTTAAGAAACAGTCCTGTGGACTGTTTTAGAGAGCGGCCAGCAAGCGCAGCGAGCAGGGGAGGTAAAGTTAAGAAACAGTCCTGCTTAGTCGACTGTAGTGCAGCAAAAGTCGGTGGACTGTTTTAGAGAGCGGCCGGACAGAACGTCAAGAAATTGTCTGGTAGACAATTTTAGTGATGGGCCAGGCTGCGGGGAGCAGGCAGTTGAGTCTTTGCTACCATCCTGCTGAGGCATCAAAGCATCTCTTTAGAATGGAAATAGTTGATCGAAGCATCTTTGATTGTAGCAATGGATATCAACAGATCTTTCGCTAGCACTCAGGATGACGTGGTTTACCAGATCGTCCTTCTGAAGGAAGCATGACTGAAGAATCCTTCAACAGCTTCTTCGCAGAGCCCCTCATCAACGTCATTCTTTGAAGACGCTGATGATACAATTGACCAACGAAGAGCAAAGTCCTGTACCATCCTGCTGAGGCATCGAAGCATCTCTTTAATTGGAAATAGTTGATCGGAGCATCTTTGATTGTAGCAATGGATATCAACAGATCTTTCGCTAGCACTCAGGATGACGTGGTTTACCAGATCGTCCTTCTGAAGGAAGCATGACTGAAGAATCTTTGAACTTTATCCTTCAACAGCTTCTTCGAAGATCCCCCCATCAGTGTCATTCTTTGAAGACGCTGATGATACAATTGACCAACGAGGAGCAAAGTCCTGTACCATCCTGCTGAGGCATCGAAGCATCTCTTTAGAATGGAAATAGTTGATCGAAGCATTATTTATTGGAGGTAAGTAAATCTCATCCCGGCGCTGACTGAACAAAGTCCTATCTATCTAAAATATGCGAAGTCTCCAAACATACCCGTATTCGCCACGTATGTCTATTAGTTTAAAAAAGAATAGGCTTTTAATATTAGTTCAAAATAAACCGATTTATGAGAAAACTTGTACTTCCATTATTTGTATTGATCTCAAGCGCGTTGATGGCGCAGGTACCCGGCGACTTTGAAGCGTCGTACCCTTTCGACGGAGACCTGGCAGACACTTCTGCAAGTTCTTGGGACGGAACCCCTTCAGGGAATATTACTTATGGTACCGATCGTTTTGGTAATCCAAATAGTGCCTTGTCACTCGACGGCAGTAACTTTGTGCAGTTCGGTGACCTGCCGATCGATCAGGATTTTTCCATTTCATTCTGGTATTTCAGTACCAACAAAGAAAATGGTCAGAGTTTGATGTCAAAACGAAGTATCTGTAATGTTTCCACGTTTTGGGATATGAAATTGAATGAAGAAACACTCAGCGTAGAAGTTCGGGATGCGAGCAACCAGACAAATTCTGTTTCTACTACACAGATAAGTGATGGTAAATGGATGCATGTTGTTTATATGAATGATGCAAATGCCAAAAAATCGATTTTTTACATCAACGGAGCTTGGGATAACGAAGCTACCAATGCGTCCATTACAGGTGGTCTGGCCAATAATGGTCAGTTTCAAATAGGGAATACCGTTTGTACAACCCCTCGCATCAATGGAATGGTTGACGATGTGAACATATATACACGCTTGTTAGACAGTGACGAAGTAGAGGAGTTGTTTTTAGACAAAGGTTTTTGTCCAGCCATTACTTTTGAATTAGATACACTACATCCTCAAGATTTACCCATTAATGCCTTAGTTTCTGAATTGAGATCCAATTTTGCAGAAGAGTTTGAGCTTGTTGCTGGTCAGGGAGATGATGATAATGCACGTTTTTACATAGCCAATGGCAATGAACTTTACTTAAGCACGTCATTCGATTTAGGAAAATCAACGTACAAATTGAGAATTCAGGCCAACTTCCCCTGTGGAACCGAGGCACATGAAGTAACGTTGACAGTGGCTGATATAAATTATCTGTCGGGGAATATGATTGCTGCTTACAACCTTGATGGCAGCACCGATGATGAAATAGGTTCGAACAACGCGACAACCGAGGAGAGTATCACGTATGGCGAAGACCGTTTTGGTGAGACAACAAGTGCGGCTTATTTCGATGGTAGCAATTCACACGTAGCATGGACCGATATGCCACTGGACGATAATTTCTCCATTTCACTTTGGATCAAAAGTGAACGAACCGATCCTACGGCTAATCAAAGTATTTTGAGCAAAAGACCTGCCTGTGGTGCCGGTCAGTTTTTTGACATGCGCGGCTTATCCGCTAGCAATGTGTTAGGCTTGGAAGCGCGAGACGACGATGCGGCGATGTCTGCTACATCCATAGAAATCACTAATCCCAACGAATGGCATCATATTGTATACATTTATAATGTGGCGGAAAGAACAACCACCATGTATGTAGATGCGCATGAAACGACTACAAGAACCTGGGACGCTGCTGCCGTCACGATGGCTAATGCGACTCCTTTAGGTTTTGCTACTTCACCATGTATTGGTGTCGATGGCACACAACGCTTTATGGGATTTGCAGACGATATTATGTTATTTGATAAGCCACTTACGGCATTTGAAGTACGGTCTTTGTATCACATAGATGGCTATTGTCCTATTCACCCCGAACCGGAAATTAGCAATAATGTAGTAGCGGGTGGTATCGATGCGGCGCAACAAGTAGGTGTGATCGACGTGGTAATGGGAGGTAGTGACTGGATGTTGAAGCCGGGTGTGGTAGACAATGAACCTTTCGAATTGGATGGAAATGTACTTTGGTTATTGGAAGAAGTCGATGAAAATGTGCAGGCACAGTACGACCTGGAACTAACGCGTCAAACGAGATGCGGTATTGCCATGTGGGACCTTTCCGTATACGTGGAAACATTTGAAGCAGACACCGGGCTCATTGCTAAGTATTCGTTCTCAAATAACGCTGTCGATGAAAGCGGTAACGGATGGGATGGTACGCTCAACGGAACCACTTTTGGAACGGATCGTTTTGATAGAACTGATAAAGCCCTTTATTTCAACGGATCGACAGATTTTGCCACATTCGGAGATATGCCAATCGATGATTTATCCTGGACGCTTTCATTTTGGGTAAACGCTGATATACTGCCGGCTAGTAGTCAAAGTGTGTTGAGTAAAAGAGAAGCTTGCTCAGGAGGTACATTCTTCGATATGCGTGGTCTTTCATCGCCTTCAGGTACACTGGGTATGGAGGCACGAAACGGAAATGCGACCTTCTCCGCTACCGGAGGTGAGGTGTCGGCAGAAGAATGGGTGCATATAGCCATTGTAGTAGATGATGCCGACGCTATGACGCATTTGTATATTAATGGTGAATGGGAATCTTCAAGAGCATGGGTGTCAACGCCTGTTCAAGTGGCAAATAACGCACAATTTACAATTGCTGGTTCACCTTGTGTTGGGAGCGATGGTACCGTAAGATTTGCAGGAGGGGTAGATGAAATACGTATATATGATTATGCCGTGCCGGCTATCGGAATTGTTTCTTTGACACACGATATGGAAGATATTACCACTTCAGGCAGTGAGGTGGCCGAAACTCCAATCGCAAAAGTGTATCCGAACCCGGTTAAGTCGATACTGATCATTGATATGGATAACTTTGAACGTTATGAGTTAGTTGATCAAGTAGGTAATTTAATAAAGGTAGGAAGCAAAACACAGGTAAGATTACAGGGGCTTAATAGCGGTGTTTACTACATCAAAGCAAAAGGTAAAGCAGGTATAGAAGTCTTTAAAGTACTGAAAGAATAGCTTAAGCGTTTTCGGTGAAGCCAATAGTGTAGCGTGTAAATGTAAGGTAGCCCCGGTTTTAAATCGGGGCTTTTTTATGGGGTTCTTTTAATCGAATTATTAATGGTGCTTAAATGGTAATAGACTCCCTTATTTTGGTATCCCTAATAAAGAAAGCATATCGTTGCTCTCTTTAAAATAAATAAGCTAATTGAACGTTTATTTTTAACTTTACACAAGCTCTTTCAATATTAAAGGTGTTCTGACTGATAAATGAAATTTTTATCCTAAATTTAAATACTTTTAGAGTCTATTATAAAAAGTAATACACTAATGAAAAAAACGTTATTTGTTATTTCTTTAATCCTTTTAGTAACTATGCTGAATGCACAAAAGATAGAAGGTGACTGGAGCGGAAAATTGAGTCACTCAGGCCAGGAAATCCCCTTGGTATTTCATTTTAGCGGAACAGATGACAAGCTCTCGGCTACCATGGATAGCCCTGCACAGGGAGCCAATGGAATTCCGGTTGAAAAGGTCGATTATATAGATGGTGAATTAAGCCTTACCTTGATGGGAGGGCAGGTCACCTACGTCGCTCAGGTCAAAGAGGAAACAATGCAAGGTACGTTCAAACAAGCAGGGACAGCATTTCCTTTGAATTTGGCCAAAGGTGAGATCGAAAAGCCAGGCAATACATCGCTGCCCAGTTCAGAAGAAGCGCTAAAATCGTTGTCTGCCAAAGAAGTTGGTGATTATAAATACTCCGTTTCAGATTATTTTGCCAAACCGGCGTCTTCCTCTTTTAAGTTATCTCCCAAAGGTACTTACATGAGCTATCGCGAAAAGGATGATCAATTGAAAAATCATGTCTATGTCAAAAACGTTAAAAGCAACGAGGTAAAACGCGTCATTGTGGAGGGGGAAGAACTGGTGCGAGGCTACGGATGGGCCAACGATCATCGTTTAATCTATGTCATGGATAAGGGTGGAAATGAAGAATATCACCTCTTTGCCATTGACGTTGACGGAACCAATGAAAAAGAACTGACTCCCTATGAAGGGGTTAAAGTAAATATTCTGTCCTTATTAAAAGACGACAAAGACCATATGATTGTCTCGATGAACAAGAACAACGAGCAGGTGTTTGACCCTTACAAAATAAATATCATAACAGGAGAAATAGAGCAGTTGTATGAGAACGTAGATCTCGCCAATCCGATTATGGGGTATGAGTTTGATAAAGATGGCAACTTACGCGGCTTTGTGCGACTGAAAGATGGCATCAACTCAGAGTTTTATTATGCAGTAAACCCGGGGGATTACAAATTGCTGAAAACCACCAAGTGGGATGATACTTTTAGCATACTTAGTTTTAACTATGCCAGCAAAAATAAACATGAAGCTTACGTGCTTTCCAATCTGGATTCCGACAAGTCGGCCATATATCGCTATGATTTGGCGAAGGACAAGGTCATCGAAAAATTGTTTTCCAATGACGAGTATGATGCTTCCGGAGCCGCTATCTCTCGCAATAGAAACTGGGAATTGGACTATTTTAGCTTCGAAGGAGAACAGTTTGAAATCATTCCGGTCAGTGATTATTATAAAAAACTGCATAAAAGGTTGAAGGACGAATTTCCTAATTATGAATTCCGCCTTTCAGACCAGACAGATGACGAGCGTCAGTATTTAGTCTATGTGACTAGCGATAGACTCTATGGTAAATATTATGCCTATGACGTGGCCAAGGACGAAATCAAGCTTTTATTCGACCTCATGCCTCAGTTGAAAGAGGAGGATATGGCTACCATGCGTCCCATAACATTCCAGAGCCGGGATGGTATTCAGTTACATGGTTACATCACTTTGCCCAAACAAGCTATAGAAGGAAAAAGGGTGCCGGTTATCGTGAATCCGCATGGTGGGCCGCAGGGAATACGTGATTCCTGGGGTTTTAACCCGGAAGCGCAACTGTTTGCCAGTCGGGGTTATGCTACGCTGCATGTGAACTTCAGGATTAGTGGTGGCTACGGGAAGAAGTTCTTCCGCAGCGGATTTAAGCAGATTGGGCGCAAAGCAATGGATGATGTCGAAGACGGACTAAAATATGTTGTAGCACAAGGCTGGGTCGATGAGCGCAAAGCCGCCATTTACGGTGGTAGTCATGGTGGATATGCCGTATTGCGCGGACTCACCAAAACGCCAGAGCTTTATGCCTGTGGAGTGGATTATGTCGGGGTGTCTAACCTGTTTACATTTATGAGTACCATACCGGCCTATTGGGCGCCGTATCTGCCCATCCTGAAAGCGATATGGTATGACGAAGAAATACCGGAAGAAAAGCAAATCATGGAGGAGGTGTCGCCGGTATTTCACATCGATAAAATTCAAAAGCCACTCTTTGTTGTTCAGGGAGCCAACGATCCGCGTGTTAATATCGATGAAGCCGACCAAATTGTAGAAGCACTGCGCGCAAAAAACATTGAGGTACCTTACATGGTGAAATACGACGAAGGTCATGGCTTTGGTAAAGAAGAGAACCGACTAGAGTTATACGAGGCCATGATGGGCTTCTTTGCACTCCATTTGAAATAATAATATTTTGTGACAACAGTCAGATAAAAGGACAATTAAGCTTGTAATGTAAAGGTTATTTCACCTTTATCACCAGGATTGTATTTGACAAACAATTTTATAAGACACTTTAATGTGGCCGTTTTTCTGCTTCACAAAACAGCAATGGCAGAATTAATCAAGTACATAATTTATAACTAAATTATTTTGGCTTTGAAAAAAAACTATCATGGAAGCCAAAGCTAACGCTTGCCCCAAGGTTAGTAATTACCTCAAAATTAGTACTTACCCCTAATAGTAGCGCTTCCTCAGAAAAGCCTTTAAATAATATCCGGATTTTTAATAGGAACGGAAAACAAATACTTAACATCCAAGGGAATATCGATGTAATACCTGTTGGTTCTTTAGTAAGGGTATGTACATATTAAGCACATCTGATATTTCCTCCGGTCAGATCGTTATTGTAGAAAAATAAAAAAATGCTATGGATAGGCTCCTGTGCTTTCGATAATTACAGAATTGACAGTACTTAGGTTAGCTCTTTACCTAAAGAAGTAGTCTTTTCTTATAATAAAGGCTATTGTTTAACTTGGCAGATTTCTGTTTTCGATAGTAGTTTTACTTTTTGTGTGTAAAGTAGCTTTGTAGGCTCAATGGATTTAATAAGATAACTAACAATATATGCTTTTTGCATCAAAGTTGCATTTTTTATAGACGGGTAAACAATGATCAGCATATGAACAAGTCAAATCATCATTAATGACTTAGTTTATAAGTAACCCCAAAAAATCGAACATTTGTGAAAAAACGTCAAGTGACGTTCAGAAACAACCTTACTTAATTATAAGATTTAACAGTGTTTGATGAAAATGAAAAGAATTAATTACTTTAAAAAACTGACCATTGCAGTCGCCTTGGTCCTAATAACAAGCCCTTATGTCTTTGGACAAAAAAGCTATGATCTCCATCTTAAAACCGGAGTAATCAAGCTACAAGAAAAACGGGGAGTAAATCGAACGAGTAAAGTAGATGCTTCGTCATTGTACGAAGGGAAATATTATTTGATAGCCCAATTTTACGATTTGCCTACCGCATCCCAAAAAAAGGCAATAACTGAGCAGGGAATTGAACTAATTGAATACTTGCCACATATGGCTTATGTGTTGGCGATTCCGGCAGAGGTATCCACAACTGTTTTGTTTCAAAACGGAGCACGAGCGCTTTTGGATATGTCAGAGGCTTATAAAATTAGCCCATTGCTTCAAGAGGAAGAATTGTCTGCTTTTGCAAAGAGAGGTGATGATAAAATAGCGCTTAACATAATTTTCTTTGAGAATGCAGCTGCTGATCATATGTATTCTTTATTAACTACAAAAGGAGCTACTGTCATGGATTTTAACGGATTTGATATGTTCACAGTTGAAACCGATCAAGCCAACATCTCAAATCTTGCCAGTATTCCATCAGTGTGTTATATAGAACCTTTCGTAGAAGCTGAAAGCTTTAACGATGAAGGTATCATTCAACATCGAAACAACGTTTTTCAAAATAGCTTTCCCGGTGGTAGAAACTATGATGGTAAAGGAGTAGGAGTGGCAGTAGGAGATGAAACACCTTACGACAGAGATCATATCGACTTTAAGGGACGTATGGAACGTTCTTCAGGTAATGGAACTTCACATGCCACACACGTAACAGGCACGGTAGTAGGTGCTGGTAACCTTAATCCTCGTGGGCGAGGGCAAGCACCGAGTTCACATGTCTGGGGATATGCACAATTTGAAGATATACCAGATTTAAGTAACACTTATCAGCTTGGTGTTCGTGTGTCTAATCATTCTTTAGGATGGACTTCGGGTAACAACAGGTATAATGGACAGGCAAGAACAGGAGATCTTTCTAATGAAAGATACCCGTCAATAATACACGTTCATGCAGCAGGAAACAGCGGACAACAAAATCAAGGTAATATTGGTGCTGGCCCCGGATGGGGAACGATTGGTGGTATGTACAGTGCGTCAAAAAACTGTATAACGGTTGGTAATTTGAACGACAAAGATGAACTTAATGCAACGTCGAGTCGTGGCCCGCTAAACGATGGCCGGCTTAAGCCAGATATTTGTGGTAAAGGTACAGCTGTCTTTTCTTCTTACCCAGATAATGACTACAGATCAATTTCTGGTACATCAATGGCTTCACCTGGAGTATGTGGAACAGTTGTCAACCTCGTACAAGCTTATCATGAGCACAACAATAACGAAGATCCGCCTACCGGCTTAATGAATTGTATTTTGTTAAATACCGCAGATGATATCGGCAACAGAGGTCCTGATTATAGCACCGGATGGGGACGGGTTAATGCCAATAGAGCCGCTAAAATTATCGAAGCTAAAGAATACACATCAGGTACCATATCTAATGGTCAAAACGAAACAGTCAATTTTAATGTGCCAGCCAATGTAGCTCAATTAAAGCTAATGGTTTATTGGAAAGACCCCGCAGCTGCGGCAAATTCTTCGATCGCCTTAATTAACGACCTGGATATTAATGTAAGTGGCCCCGGAGGTACGGAGTACCCTTGGGTCTTATCTACCAATGTGAATAGTGCAAGTGCTGTGGATGCACCTGCAACGCGTGGGGCGAATACATTCGACAGAAGAAATAACGTAGAACAAGTAACTATCGACAATCCTACAGCGGGCAGTTATACAGTGAATATAAACGGTTTTAATGTGCCAGACGGGCCACAGGAATATTTTGTGGTATGGAATTTTGTTATGGACGAAATTGAAGTGACTTATCCTTACGGTGGTGAATCGATTAATGCCGGAGATAAAGTGTTTGTACAATTTGATACCCATGGTAGCAACGGTAATTTCAAGATAGAATACTCTACTGATGGTGGCCAATCATGGAATACCGCCTCGTCAAATGTAAACGGAGCCAGACGTTACTACGAATGGGACGTGCCAAATATTGCTACGGGCCAGGCTCGTGTGCGTGTTTCCCGAAATGGCTTAGTTGGTGAAAGTGTAGAAAACAGTACAATTGTTGGTGTGCCATCCAATTTAAGCATAGGGAATCGTTGTTCAGATCGATTTGAACTTACGTGGAATGCCGTATCTGGTGCCACAGGTTACGAAGTATTTATTTTAGGAGAGAAATATATGGAAACTGTTGGAGCTACCGACGAGACTTTTATGGTGATTCCAGCTGATGCGAACGATGAGGATTGGGTTTCTGTGCGTGCCCTTACTTCAAATAATGGTAAAGGACAGCGTGCCGTAGCTATTAACAAACCTACTGGTACTAACTCATCTAACTGTGGACCACTTCAATTGGCGGCCGTAGCTAACTTTTCTTACGAGGTAAATTGTTTTGAAGTAACTTTCACAAATAACTCCTTGAACGACCCAACATCTTATTCGTGGGAATTTGGAGATGGTAATTCCTCCACGCAAGAGAGTCCGGTGCATACTTTCGCCGGTGAAGGAACTTATTCAGTTACGCTGACCGCAACGAATCAATATGGCGATGATGAGTCTACTCAAGAGATCGAATTGATGATATTAGGAGCTCCCGATGCGGAAGGAGGAGAGGCCTGTATCAACGAAAGTGTATCCTTGTCGGCTAGTGGATCTAATGACCTCATCTGGTATGACGCGCCTACGAACGGAAATGAAGTAGGAACGGGTGGTGTTTTTAATACGCCTCCACTATCAGAAACTACCACTTACTATGTGGCCAATGGTGGCGAGTGTTCAACCGGGGAACGCACCGCTGTAGATGCAGTTATCAATACTGGTGGTACGCCAGCGGTAGATGATGTGGAAATTTGCGAGGGAGAAACGGCTACTTTTGAAGCTACAGGCTCAGAAGGGTATACGTGGACCGATTCTCCGGATAATGGCAATGTCGTTGGATCTGATCCGACTTTTACCAGCCCCCCTTTAACCACCACAACATCATATTACGTGGAGGGGGTAGCGGAAGTTACTACCGAAACCGTGGGGATTGACGCACCAAATTCCGGTGGTTTTTACGACGATGATAATCGAGGGTTGTTGGTGAATATTACCGAGCCTGTTATATGGCGAACAACAGTAATGAATGCTCAATCTGCCGGTGATCGAACAATTGTAATCAAAGATAGTCCTGAAGGTAGCGTACTGGTATCAAAAACAGTCAATGTACCTCAGGGAACGAATACTATTGAACTGGATATAGAAGTGCCTGCCGGAAGTTCACTTTACTTTGGTGTTTCCGGATCTGCCAATCTTTATCGCGAAAACGAAGGTGTTAACTACCCGTACACTTCCGCTAGTGGAATTGTAGAAATCGCTACCTCAAATGCGAATACACCAGGTGGATTCTATTATTTCTTTTATAATAATGTGTTTGAAGTGAAGGGATGTGCGAGCAACATCGTTGAAGTACAGGCTATTGTGAATGAAAAACCCAGCGCTCCGGAAATTACGGCAGTTGGTTCTTTATTGTCTGTAGCAGATAACTATTCGAGCTATCAGTGGTATTATGAGGGAGAGTCGATTGACGGGGCAACGAGCAACGAGCATGAAGCATTATCTGATGGCTCGTATTTCGTAATTGTAGGTAGTGATAAAATGTGCGAGAACAATTCAGATACTGTAGCAGTAATACTCTCAGCATTACAGAATCTGGTTGACGATAATTTAGCGGTGTATCCGTTACCTGCTAGCGATGTGCTCATCTTGGAATGGTCTTCAGGGACCAATGCCGATTATCAACTAATTTCTCCTTTGGGACAAATTTTAAGAGCAGGAACTGTATCAGAAGGTTTGAACCACATTAATACCTTAGGACTGGAATCCGGATTATATGTTTTACAACTATTGTATAATGGTGAAACTTTTGTGCAGAGTGTCGTGAAACAATAACAAACAAAATCGAGCTATTGTAGAAGTATTAAGTAAAAGCAGGATTTCAATCAACATTGAAATCCTGCTTTTTTTGTCACCTATCACAAGGACTTTGATTACGATGTGTGGGTGAATCGTGACGTTTCAAGAGGATTTATTGATTGATTCCCCATCAGTGTCATTCTCTGAAGACACTGATTATACTTTAACACCTCTAATAGCTAATTCTTTTAACCTTTTTCATAGCTGGGCTGATCGTTTAAAATCAATACTTCTATTGATTTAGGGAAGGGCCGGGTCATGGGGAGACCAAATGGAATATACTTGATCCGGAAAAATAGTGATCCAAATAATCCCTAACAGTTTGAAATTTTGATTATAGGTATTACCATTGCTTTCAAATTGCGAAATATATGAACATATCCAGTCCCATTAAGCGATTACGCCTTGCAGCCATACTGGAAGGGATCAGCTATTTGTTATTTGCGATCACTATGCCCCTGAAATACTTGTATAGTATAGAGCAACCCAATTATATCGTTGGCATGGCGCATGGCTTCTTATTTATCGCGTATGGTATGCTCTGTTTGCAAAACATCTTCATCTATAAATGGAAGTGGAATATCGCTTTATTGGTGCTTGCAGCATCGTTATTTCCCTTGGCCACTTTTGTGGCAGATGCCAGGGTGTTTAAACCTGCGGATGAAAAAGGAGCCCTTTAACGCGAAAATTATACTTGCAGGGCATCATGTCAAATAATTTTTTTGTGTGTTAAGCTTAGAACCAGTCGCTACCTGCCACCAGCCACTTGGTACCGTTTAGCTTTTCGTCTACCAATAACTGGCACGACAGTCGCATAGTAGAAGTCTTTTCCAGCTCATCCAGCTTGAGGCGTTCTTCCTTGTCCATTTGTTCGCAGTACTTTCCCGATAGCAAGGTGACGGCGCAGGTGCCACACCACGCTCTGCCTCTGCAATCACCAATTTCTTCGTAAAAACTGTTGACAATCAGCTCCATCAGGTTATCATATTCACCTGTTTCATAAGTGACCGTGTGTGTTTTTCCTATGGTGTCAATAAGTGTTAGCTCGTACATATATTTTAGTCGCTTAGGGTCTGCCGTGCCAGATCGCCAGAAACAAACCTGTAGACATCTTTCGTGCGGCCTGCTTCGCCCTTTCCGCCCGGGAACCCTCAAACAATCGATCGATAGTTGTAAACCAGAGGTTTAACCACCTGCCAAAATGAAGCTGCTCAATACCATAATTGTTTTCCTTATCCACCTTTCGATGTGCAAATTGAGGATTTCCTTTGAATTTTCTCACACCAAACAGATTCGTTTCCCAAAAGTCGGTCAGCTTATCCAGGTGTGCCGGCCATTCGTCTTCCGCAATCGCTTTATTGAAGATCGGGCCCAGAAGCTCATCTGCCCGTACAAGCTGATAAAAACTGGATACCAATAAGGCCACTTCTTTGCGGGATGAAATTTGTTGTTTCATAATACGGGATTTTAGTAGGACGATTAGAAAAAATTGTTCCTCATAGGTGATTTTATTCGTATGACAGAAAGATTTTTGTTGACCACAAAAAGTAAATGAAGTTTGAATCCGAACAGTCTTATTTTTTCTGTTAGCATGTGGATTACAAGATTGTATTGGAGGCAATTAAAATAAGGAAATTTTTTGACACAACAATTGCGTTTGTTTGAATGGCTAGACCGGTCCGATGCCAAGAACGTACTCCCGTTTTGATTAAAGCAATTTTATACTATAACATTCAAGTTAGTCTTTTGCTTGACAATTAATGCTTTACGGAAATTAATCATGATTATATAATAAGGTTTTGGTGTAATTTAATGGTGTTTAAATAAAATTAAATTCATGAAAAGATTTTTTAGTATTTTTTTTATTGCAGTAGTAATTATGGCAATAATACGATGTCATCCGGCTGAAGAAATTATTCCAAAAGTTCAACATGCTGAAATTTCGGAAGAAGAACTTCAAAAAATAAGAAACGTAGGATTTGACGTTTCAAAAGAGTCGGTAAAAGTTTCGGATGAAGGGTACATTATTGAAAAAGATATGTTACTGGGCTTCGAAGCAATAAAGGAGGACAAGGGCACTAATGAACGGCATATTATAGCAAGCCCTATTGTATCATGTAGTAATGTGCAGGATATATCCGTTTATTTTGAGGAAGATGTCCCTTTAAATATAAGAAATGCCGCACAAGCAGGATATGAAAGATGGAACAATGTAGCCGATGCAAATGTGAATTTCAAAACGGTCAATTCGAGCCTGGGTACTGACATTACCATATCGATGGATTCCAGTATCTTCGCTGTCGCACTGGCAAGGTTACCAAGCTCTGGTGGAGTTCCCGGAAGCAGCATAACATACGATCCTAAAGCGACTATAGATGGTGTACCGTTAAGTGATGCCCAGTGGTCTATCGCTTTCTCGCATGAATTTGGGCATACAATAGGGTTTTTGCATTCAGATGATGAAAATCGTAGTGGAGCTGTGATTATAATTGACGAACCCGACGATCTGACGGTCATGCAAAAATTTCCAATTCGTCCGGAGGTACAAGGCTTGAGCACAAATGACAAAAACGCGCTGAAGCTACTTTATGGTGAGAATAATCCCTTATGTAGGTGAAGCATTTGCCCTTAGCAAATGCTAAGCTGTCCGCAGTAAGATTGAATATAATAAAGAGGTGCTGGCATGGGGCATAATAGCGGTCTGGCTTACCTTTTGCCTACTCAGGGGTGAGTATAGCTGGTTTAGTTTTTAAGATTAATGGAAGGGGGAGTATAGCTATTCATTCCATTTTAAAGGGGGGTACTTCACAATACAAAATAGTTGAATTAAATAAAACTCTCTGTGAATCAATCTGTTGCTTGTGTGTTGGAAGCGAAATAGTGATAAAATCATTGACTATCAGCTAAATAAGAGGTAGGTAAAAGAAATGAGGGCGTATTCTTGCTGTGCGGTGCAGAAAGCTTATGTGTGATGTGAAGAAGCAACGCAAAGAATAGGTTTTAGTCACATGGGGGTGAGGTTGTGTATAATAAATATTCTTTACTTGCTAATTAGATAAGATAAACCATACCTTGTGAAAACCTAAAAGGGTGCGATTGAGGGGTTCTACGTAGCAACTCTTGAAATCAAGCGCCTTATACATTGGCTGAATAAGTTCCAAGTACGTTTATCGTTAAAAGGTATGATAAAAGCATGAGTACGAAACTATACATCAAGTACATGGTCAGTTTGCGATGTAAATTGATGGTCAAGGAAGAATTGAAGAAACTGGGTTTGGAATATGCGGTAGTCGATTTGGGTACAGTAGAAATACTGGAAGATATATCGCCTGATCAAAGGACGATGCTGAAAGAGAATCTGTTAAAGATTGGGTTGGAATTGTTAGATGATAGGAAAAGCATTCTAATAGAAAAAATAAAGCAGGTAGTAATAGAACTCATTCATTATTCAGATGAATTGCCTAAAGTTAATTATTCAGATCACATCAGCGAAAAATTGAACCTTGATTACACCTATTTGGCCAACACATTTTCGGAGGTAAAAGGCATCACCATACAGCAATTTATCATTTTGCATAAAATAGAAAGGGTAAAAGAGTTACTCCTCTACGATGAGCTGAATTTAACAGAAATAGCCTATAAAATGCACTACAGTAGTGTGGCACATTTATCTAATCAATTTAAGAAAATAACTGGTCTTACACCCTCCTTTTACAAACAGCTAAAAGAAAAGCGTAAAGGAAATCTCGAAGACCTTTAGGAACTCATTAAGCATTGTTTATGCATACTTATAACGTTCATTCGTAAGCCGGGCTTACCAAAATTCCATAAGGGTATCAGAGCGTATCAATCTTTGCAAGGGGTTCAGGTGAGCTTATGGATCATATTTTCGGGTAGCGGCATTTAAATTTGTAGAATTAGACAAATGTTTATTAAATATGATAACTTAGTAGCTGGAATCTTTCAATTCTACACTCTTCGTTTAAGTCGAGATTTCTTTGGCGAATGCTCCCTTTAATTGAATTTCGGTGATTCCCTTGATGTGAAGATCACCGTCATTTCCGCACATACCAGCATCTGCTTCGCGATTCACAGCTTATTGTATTAATAAGCAGTCCCGACTTTTAAAAAAAAACTTATGAACACGATTGGAGTAGTAGGAACTTCCAGAAAAGAAGATGAACGTAGATTACCGATTCATCCCGATCATTTACTAAGGCTTCCGGAAGAGGTAAGAAAGCAACTCGTCCTTGAAAAGGGGTATGGTAAACCATTCCAAATTGACGATGATGAAATTGCATCGCTTACGGGTGGGGTTGCTTCAAGAAGTGAGCTCTTACAGGACATTGGATCTGTTATTATAGCTAAACCTGTTTTAGCTGATTTGGATGAGTTGAAGGAAGAAGGTCTACTTTGGGGTTACCCTCACTGTGCACAGCAAATGGCTATAACTCAGGCAGCCATTAATCGCAGGTTAACTTTAATAGCATTTGAAGATATGTTCATATGGTCGCCAAGCGGCCAAAAGGGGCGCCATACATTTTATAAAAATAACGAGATGGCAGGTTACTGTGCAATTCTTCACGCGTTACAATTAAAGGGAATTGATGGTCATTATGGAAATCAGAGAAAAGTGATCATTTTCAGTTTTGGCGCTGTAAGCAGAGGAGCGATTTACGCCTTGAAAGCTCATGGGTTTAGAGATATAACAATTTGTATTCAAAGGCCCGATCATGAAGTGAGAGAAGAAATTCTTGACGTGCATTATGTTCGGATTAAAAAAGGAAAAGAAGGAAATGCCAGAATGTCGGTTGTGGAACATGATGGATCAGAAAGATCATTAACCGAGCTGATTTATGAATCAGAAATTATTATTAATGGCACATTTCAAGACCCAAATAATCCATTGGATTTTGTTACTCGCGAGGAAAAATCGTGTTTAAAAAAAGGTTCTTTAATAATAGATGTGAGTTGTGACGAAGGAATGGGTTTTTATTTTGCTAAACCTACAACGTTTAAGAACCCCATGCTTTCGGTTGAAGGAGTAGACTACTATGCGGTAGATCATACACCCAGCTATTTATGGGAAAGCGCTACAAGATCAATTTCTGCTGCATTGATTGTACATCTTCCTATTGTTCTACAAGGAAGGAGTGCATGGGAAAACAGCACTACAATTCGCAAAGCTATTAATGTACACAGAGGAGTAGTTCAAAAGAATGAGATTTTAAGTTTTCAAAATCGAGCTATTAATTATCCTCATGACATTATGTAGGATTGTAGGTAACATGAGAGATGTGTAAGGTATTTACCCAAAGGTGTAAGGCGTCGGTAGCTGTCAAAACTCACCTTTGTACATAACTATAAAGGGGTTCGGTTTTGTTAAAAAAATTGCTCAATGTCTTGATCGTCATACATGTGTGGGCTATTGGCTTATTTTTTGTTTTAGTGTGAATTGTATGGTATAAGAGTAATGAGCTTGATTATTGTGGTATTTAGTTATAGTATTTATGGACATTATTATGGACGATAATTTCTTGTGAAAGCATATTGTCTAACCTGAGATATGTGTAAGAAAGCCTTATCGTAGTGTAATGCTTTTTCTTCTCAAGATCTTGACCTTTGTAATAAGGAAAAGCCTATCCATATGAGGGTACTTTTCAGAAACATAAATTGTATAAAATGTCAAAAGCTAAAGAGGGAAAACCCAAATCGGGTAAAAAAGCAGCGGTCAAAAGTCTTAAAGAAAAGCGAGCTGACAAAGCCGCTAAACGAGCAGAAAAAAAGAGATCAGACTCATAAATTAAATAGAAGTTTATCAAACTCATATGGTAGAATTAAAGCCTTTAAAGAGCTATTTCCTGACGCAGATGATCGACTATGCGCCAAAAACAACAATTACGAGATATATTATAAGTAAAGAGACTGGTAATGTGACGATCTCTGCTCACGATATGGGAGAATTTTTGAAATCAAAGGTTTTGGCCTTTGACAAACTGATCCAGATTATAGATGGAACCGCAGAGGTGATCATTGATGATAAGATAACGCACTTAAAAGCGGGTCAAATTTTACTCATTCCAGCTCACTCCCCAAATGCTATTCGAGCAACTCAACGGTTTAAAATGATATCTACCGTTATCAAAAGTGGATACGAAGAAGTCAATATCTAATAATAAGTTAAGGCTATGCGAGAGGAACAAACTGGTAAATATGCACCCGGGGAAATTGTATTTGCCAAGAATAACCCGGATGAAAAATTAGTGGTCAGACGGTATGTAAGTCGGGTTTATTACTGTCAATTTCTGGGTAATCCCCATCGAAAAGAGATTGTATTGTTCGAAGGAGAGATAGTAGATAAGGAGGAGAATCAAAGAACGAAGTAAATATGAAAGATAAAGCAATAATATATGCCGAAGCACTATTTGGCGAAAATGATGGAAAGGTTGCCAATGGGTTGGTTAGGTATTCCGAGAAGTATGAGATATTAGGGGTTATTGATAGTACAAAAGCAGGAAAGGATACTGGTGAAATACTTGATGGTCAAGCCAACGGGATACCCCTGTTTCCTACCATTGATACAGCGCTCGATATATTAACAGAATACCCGGATTACTTCATCTATGGGATAGCCCCAACTCATCCTGTTTTATGTAAGGAAGAGCGAGAAATTTTCTTTGAGGCGATGGAAAAGGGTATGAATATCGTCAATGGTTTGCCGGAATTTTTCTCTGACGATATGGAATTCATGGATTATGCAGCTGAATATGTAGTAACCATCACTGACGTAAGAAAGCCTTTGCCGAGGAAGGATTTACCCCATTTTACAGGGAAGATTCACGAGATTCAAACACCGATAGTTGCTGTCATGGGTACGGACTGTGCCATTGGAAAACGAACTACTGCGCAACAATTGGTAAAAGCGCTAAGAGAAGAAGGTTTGATTGTGGCTTTTATTGCCACCGGACAGACAGGGCTGCTGCAAGGAGCCAAATATGGGGCGGCCATTGATGTATTAAGCTCCGGTTTTGCTACAGGAGCGGTGGAACATGCGATTCTTACAGCAGAAGAGACCGAAAAGCCACATATTATCATAGTAGAAGGACAAGGCTCCCTGGGGCATCCATCCTATACCTCTTCCGCAGCTATTTTGAAAGGGGCACTTCCTGATGCTATTATCATCCAACATGCCCCAAAAAGATTAAATTATTGCACCTATCCGGATATATCGCTTAATTCTCTTCAGTCGGAAATAGATTTAATAGAAGAATTTTGTGGCCCCCGTGTAATGGGTATTACAATCAATCACGAAAATATGTCTGATGATGAATTAGAAGCTGTAATCGCAGCGTATGAGGAAACCTATCAATTGCCTGTCACTGATGTCTTAAGGAGTGGCTGTGATAAACTTCTGGATAAACTGGCGGTCTTCTTTCCAGATCTGTCAACAGCAGCCATTGCGTAAAAATCAGTTGATGCTATTGAGAAGCTGGAGAGAAATTAGAATCATGATGAAATGGAGATTTACCAATCTTACAGACTCAGATTTTGATGTGTATGCTGGAGATAGAGAAGAAATGCTCAATCGATTGGCTGCCAGGATTAAAAAGACAAGGACGGAATTGGATTCGCTTTTCGCTGAACTTCAGAAATACTGAGATCAATATTTAAGAGCAGATATGATCATAAATAGCAGAATACCTCTTTCATACCTCTTTAAAGAGCTCAAATTATCCATGTTTTTTGTGACCCTGATCTCAACAGTGTCTGAAATTCTCCCACTTTTTTTTCGCTCTTTTCTAGCAGATATCCCCATGAGTATTGCCACTACGTTAGGTGTAGCTATCTCCATTTTGCTGTCATACAAGATCAATCAATCCTATGAGAGGTGGTGGGAGGCAAGAAAGATTTGGGGAGAAATTGTGAACGATTCCAGAACCTTGGTACTTCAATTGCAGATGTATATTGATTCCAAGAACCCACTCATCACAACTATCTGTAATCGTAACATTGCCTGGTGTTTTTGCCTTGGACATTCACTTCGGCAGCAAGATGCTGCCGAAGTAGTAAAAGAATGGCTTTCTAAAGAAGATGCTCACTCATTGAAAGGCTATGACAAATTGCCCATTGGTATATTGTCTTTGCAGACCCAATCGCTAAAAAAACTGTATGACGACAAGGCGTTGGATAAATTTTCACAAATAGAACTGGAGAAAACAATCGGCAGGCTTACAGCATCTATGGGTAAGTGTGAGCGGATTAAGAAAACCGTTTTCCCTCCCATATACAGGTATGGGCTTCATGGGGCTATTTATTTATTCGTTGTTTTTTTGTCTCTTTCAGTAACTTTCAAATTGCAGCATTTTGTACTGGAATTTATGATCCTGATTATTGTTTCTTTGGTGTTTTTATTCCTCGAAAAAGCTGCACGAAGGATGCAAGATCCATTTGAGAATCTCCCCACCGATACACCTGTAACAGCAATTGCCACTAAAATTAAACAAGACACTTTAGCACTGTTAGGTATTTAGGATGTTTCGACAATCGTACCGTCAAAGTCCAAATTCTATGAGCTATAGTTTAAAACAAAAGGTAAGAGCGTCAGAACAACGCTTTTATCATCACTATTAATGATCGACTACCGTGATACAATACCGTTTTTCTAAAGAAAGGTCAGACTTTTATAATACACTTCGCCAACGTGTGAATGATTACTTTGCTGAAAAGAAAATTAGCAGAAATGCAAATGCCACGATGGTACTAAAAACATTGATGGCTTTCTGTGTGTTTTTAGCTCCTTTTGCTATTATTCTCCTTTTTGGCAATGAATTAAACCTTGTAGCCATTTATGCACTGTGCTTAGTTATGGCATTTGGTAAGGCGTTTATTGGCACCTCTGTGATGCATGATTCCTTGCATGGTTCTTTTTCAAAGAAAAAAAAGATCAATAGTCTAGTCGGTTGGTGCTCGTACTTAGTTGGTGCAAACCCAAAAATGTGGCAGATCCAGCATAACGTCATCCATCATACTTATACCAATGTACACGAAGTAGATGAAGATCTGGATTCGCGTTATGTTTTTAGGTTTAGCCCGCATCAACCCAAAAAATGGTTTCATAGATATCAGCACATCTATGTGTGGTTTTTTTACAGTTTGTCTGTAATACTATGGTCTTCAGTGAAAGACTTTAAAAAATTATTATTGTACAAAAGGAACGGGTATATTACGACAGGGAAAGAATTTAATAAGTACTTTTTCATTATTACAGTTCAAAAAATAGCATATTTCTTGGTGTTCATTGGGATACCAATGTATGTATTGGGTTGGTCATTTATCCAGGTATTGGGCATGTTCGTATTTATGGAAGCGGTGACGGGCATTTTATTGAGTGTTGTGTTTGAAACTGCCCATGTGATGCCGGAGAAAAAATTTCTTCATCAAAAACAGTCCTTAATCAAGGAGAATTGGGCTGAGCATCAATTACAAACGACTACCAATTATGGGAAAAAAAGTCGAATTCTTTGCTGGTTTACAGGTGGCTTAAATTTTCAAATTGAGCATCACCTTTTCCCAAATATCTGTCATATACATTATTCAGGAATTGCCGATATTGTAAAGCAGACTGCCAAAGAGTTTGGCCTGCCATATCATGAGTTTCAGACATTTTTTCAAGCCATTAAAGCCCACTATAATCAATTAAAAATGCTTGGGAATACAGACTAAGCTCACATCAACAGACATTGAACAAATGAGTAACAACATTAACATGGCCGTCCTCATAGACGGTGACAACATACCATCAGCCAATGTAAAAGAAATGATGGAAGAGATTGCCAAATATGGAAATCCAACGATCAAAAGAATCTATGGGGACTGGACACGTCCAGGACTCAATAAATGGAAAAACTTATTGTTGGAAAATGCCATTACCCCAATTCAACAATATGGTTATACCACAGGTAAAAATGCAACCGACTCTGCCATGATCATCGATGCGATGGATATTCTATACAGCAACAAAGTGAGTGGTTTTTGTCTCGTATCCAGCGATAGTGATTTTACGAAACTGGCTACCAGGTTGAGGGAAGCTGGTATGTTCGTGATTGGGATTGGCGAGAAGAAAACACCCAACCCTTTTATTGTGGCTTGTGATAAGTTCATTTATATCGAAATATTGAAAAACCGAAGTGAAGATAAAGTTGAGACTGAAAAACAAACTAAAACGGATGTTGATAAAGTTACCAAAAAGGAAATATCCCTGATTGCCGCTTCCATAAATGACTTGTCAGATGAAGAAGGTTGGGCTTTTTTAGGTGATGTGGGTAGCCTCCTGCAAAAAAAACAACCCAATTTCGATTCTCGTAACTATGGATTTGATAAGCTTACACCTTTGATTAAGTCTACCGGCAAGTTTGATATTGAACAAAGGGAAGGTTCAAAAAGTAAATACAAATTAATTTATGTACGAAATAAAAAGGGTAATATAGGGTGAGTGAAAGTACGTTCTTGGATCGGTACCTGAATTAAAAAAACTTGATGTAGTTCATAATAAACGTATCATATTAAGCACAAAATAGGTGGTTTTGTTTCAAATATGAAACGCTTTAACTACCGATCCGGAAGTTTCTTGTTTTGTCTATAAAGCAATGCTCAATTTAAGCACACCATCCTGAGCAATAGCGAAGAATCCGTTAAAAACCGTTACAGAATTCAAAGATGCTTTGATACCTCAGCATGACGGTCGGGATTGACGGTTCGTTAGTCAGGACGACCTTGGTATAACTATGTTAAGAAAATCAATGCTGCCGTCAATTGGGTGAATGTATACTGCTTGAGCAGGATTGAGCGTAAAGAATTGATTCAGTGAATCAATTTAATTTATCAATGTATTCTTCTAATGAAGAGTCTAAGTCTTCACCACTGATTCTGGTTCTTGTTCTATAGAAATTAGACTGTCGCTTTTGAGCATGTTTTGTTTTAAGGAATCAATATGATCAATAATGTGTAATAGCCACTACTTGATCTGACATATGAGAGTTATCGGACATCTTGTTGATGCCCCATATTATTGGTTAAATTTAACGATTTTTCCTGATCAACCTCCCTTTTTTTATTGAGGGAGGATTGGTCAGAAAAAATTAATTGCTCTTGATTGATCAACTTCTCTCTTGCTATTCGAATACTATCCTTAAAAGTTTGTATTGGAGTTTTACCAAAACAGAACTTTCCGCTATGAGTTCGTTGGTTATTATAGTAATCTATCCATTGATCCAAATCTGTCTGTAACTGATCTATCGATTCATAAATTTTCTTGCGAAAAGCTACCCAAAAAAACTCTTCTTGCATAGTTCTATGAAAACGTTCACAAATACCATTTGTTTGAGGGCTTTTTGCTTTGGTTTTTGTATGTGCAATATCCTCTATGGTTAAGTAAAGTTGGTATTCATGATGTTCTCTTTTTCCGCAATACTCAGTACCTCGATCTGTCAATACCCTTAATAGCTTTAGCTCATGTTGTTCATAAAACGGTAAAACCCTATCGTTAAGTAAATCAGCTGCAACGATTGCATTCTTACGATCATAAAGTTTTACAAAGGCCACTTTACAGTAGGTATCTATAAATGTTTGAGCGTATATTCTCCCAATTCCTTTTACTGTTCCCACATAATAAGTGTCTTGAGAACCCAGATAACATGGGTGATGAGTCTCTATTTCTCCATGAGCTTGCTTTTCTTCCTTTGCTTTTTCTAAAGCTTGTAACTGAGCTTCTGTTAAAATAAGATCCTCTTGAGCAGCTTTAGCTTCTAATGCCTTTAATCGCTTTTTTAGCGTCTCTAAATCATGACGTAGCCATACTGATCTTACCCCTCCAGGTGATATGAATATACCTCGCTTTTTTAGTTCATTACTTGAACGTTGTTGACCAAAAGCAGGGAACTCTATAGCTATTGCAACTACTGCCTTTTCCACCTCCTCACTAACTCTGTTCTTTAAAACTGGTTTCTTACGACTAATTTCTTGAAGTGCTAGTTCTCCACCTTGCTCGTAGAGTTGTTTGAATCTGTAAAATGAATCTCGACTATAGCCCATCACTTTACACGCCTGTGAAACACTTCCTAGTTGTTTACTAAGCTCTAATAATCCTAATTTGGTCTTGATGATTTTGTCTTCACTTGTCATCACTTAATCTGTTTTAATATTATACAATTTAATTAAAATGTCAGATTAAGTCTTAACTAATACAAATAATGTCTTGAGATAAGTCATGTAGCTCTTGAGCATTTTCTAACGCCCGAACTGCTTGTTGTTTGTTGCCTTGTCGAGTAACACTATCAATACGATTTAAGAGTGCTCTCCTTTTATGTTCTGCTTCTTTGTTGAACTTTTCCAGATCCTGCTCAAGTTTTTTATGTTTTTCATAAAATATCAGGAGATCTTTCCAAGTACTGTCTCGACACGCACACTCGTAAAAGAAGGTGCTGTATGAAGGTGATTCCCGTATTAACTAGTTTTCTCAGTTTAACTTTTTTCTTGACCCCGAAGTAAATTCGCAATGAAGCGAAAAGAACTTAATAAAAGTGTTATTATAAAATAGCTACTATCGAACGGCAAGTTGTGAGTAGATAATTATTCTGTAAACTATTAATAGTAAAGACCAATCTTCATGAATCAAGTCAATAAGGAAATACCACCAAAATTCGTATCTTTGATACATGTCACTAGCACAACTGATTAATGATTTAGCGCGCAAAGCAAGAGAAGGAAAACCCTTTCCGCTTGTTGAAATCCCCAAGCCCTTTGAGATGGATTTCAAAACCTTTATACAGGGCGCTACTTTACTCAAAAACGATTTAGGTGAAATGTGTGTGCCTGCCAGAGATCTCCAACTGTGGCTACAAAAAATCTATCAAAAAGGCTTCGATTATGATGTGTCATTGAATGGGTGAATTGAAAACGAAATACGAACACTTTAATCAGGTGCTGTATTCCTATAATAAGCAATTCCCTAAAGAGCAATGGACGACTGCTTTCAAAGAAGATTTGTTAACCAACTTCTCATTTTGGGCGAACAAATTAGAGGGTAATCAGGCGAGTTATGGCGATACCATTTCGTTCATACAAAAAGGGTATCTGGGAACAGGCAAAGGTGTGTCTGATATACTGCAGATTGCGAATTACAAAGAAATACTCAATAAGCTTTTTGAAACGTATGATCAGTTTCAATTGAGCGTCGAAAATATCCTGAGTATACACAAACAGTTGATGGATGATCCACTTCAATGGGGAAATGTGGTGGATGCCTATAATGTGGCAGGAAAGTTTAGGGTAGATGAACGCTTTGGCATGCGCGAAAATACTTACAAAGAGTATTTGAATCCTGCTGCCATACCAAAGGCGATGGAATCACTTATTACCGAGACCAATGCCGAAATGAAATTGGCAGACATGAATTCAACGGAGCATCACCCTATATCCATCATTTCACGTTTTCATAACCGTTTTTTAAATGAAATTCATCCTTTCCGTGACGGGAATGGACGTGTCTTTCGATTTTTACAAGGGGTTTTGTATTTGAAGTTTAATATACCTCCTTTTCTACCTGAAGACCGAACTGAATACTTGAATACCATTATCCAATCTGAGGAAGAAGAATCATTTGAGGCTGTAGCTTTTTGTTTTATGGGGGCGGTGTTGAAAGGGATAAAGAGTGGGAGAGGAATTGTTTAATACTTGAAAACTTCTTCATCACAAATCGTTGAATTTGTCATTTTTGTGAAAGAGCTACAATTTTACATCAAACAAATTGTTAGTCGGGAATAATTAATCTCAACAAATTATTGGTGTCTGTAATTTATGCTAAAGGATTGATATAATCTGTATAATGAGCATAATCCACTCTTTTATTATCCCAATGTTGAATCAATTCACATAGATATACGAATAGGGCACATAGGCTATATTCTGATCTCTGCTCTAAAAAGTAAGGCATTGTCGATGGATTTTCCATATTATGAACCCATCCATTATCCTTAGTTAAATAGTATCCTTGTTTTAACACCACAATGTGATCAGGCCATTCTTTTTTTGGACTATCACCATAAAATAATTCTATGTCCTTCACCAATGTTTCTGCATTAGGACCATTATATGCGATGATAAATGAAGGAGTAGCGTGATGAGGTTTTCTTTTTTCACAATCCTTAGTGTCAATTAATACTTTTCGTTCGAGTTGTTTTACTTTTTGGATTGTTCTTAATGCATTTTGGAGTGTTCCTGTTTTACCTGTTGTTAAGGTTGATTTAACTTCTAAAACAGCTATTACAGTATCAAGTAGTACGATGAATTCATTACCTTGAATGTGTATCCTGGGATCTGATTTTGATTGTATGATAATATCAACCTGACCAGATCTGTTGTCTTTAGAATCAAAAATCTCACCGCTTGAGAAATCAACCATACTAGGTAGATTGTTTTTTAGAAATTCACTAATGAAGATTTCACGTGCATAACCTTTAATGGTGCTATGATTAACAATCGACGTATGCTCAAATTTAGCTAATAGTACATTTCTAGTTTTGGCAAGATGTGTAGTTACCCCAATTATTAGGACAGATTATATTATTAATTAAGATATTAAATTAGCAGGGTTTTCAACATATCAATACCCGGAATTTTGTGATTTATTTCGGCTGGTGTTGAGATGTTGGAAACAAACAAATCAGTTGGCCGGTTATCGCCAATTGATTGATGCCTTCTTTCATAATTGTAGTAATCAAAATACTCATTCAACAACCGATAGAGATGAGCACCATCTTTAGGTGGGTTGATGTATACTTTTTCATACTTTACGCTACGCCATAATCGCTCTATGAATGCGTTATCGGTAGCTCTACCTTTGCCATCCATGCTTAATTGGATGCCTTTTTCCAAAATAAACGTGCTGAATACCTCAGAAGTAAATTGACATCCCTGATCAGTGTTTATTATTTCAGGCTTTCCATGCATCATGATCGCCGTTTCAATCGTTTCTTTACACCATTCCGCATCCATGGTATTAGATACTGACCAATTCACTACAAACCGGCTGTGTAGATCTATGACGGCACAAAGGTACATGAAGCCTTTTTTCATAGGAATATATGTGATATCAGTAGCCCACACCTGATTAGAGCGATCTACCTGAAGCCCCCGAAGTAAATAAGGGTAAACTTTATGGTTTTTATGCCTCTTGGAGGTGTGTTTACCTGGTAAAATAGCTCGTAAGCCCATAATTCGATAATACAATCGGTCTATTCGGTTGCGACTAACTTCATACCCCTTGTCACGTGTCAGCCAGGTATACATTCTTGGTGCACCTTTTTCGGGATGATCCAGATAGTGTTGGTCAATTAAACGCATTAACTCTAGGTTTAAAGGTGATTCTTCTCGCGGTTGATAATAAATACCTGAGCGATGAACCTGTAATAACTCACATTGTTTCACTATACTTAGTTGAGGGTGATCCTTGCTTATCACCATTCGTCTTTCCTTGAGAGGCTTTACCGCAAGGCGTTCTTTAAAAAATCATTTTCAACTTTCAATTGACCTATAGTCTTGAGGAGTTGATCCTTTTCGGTTTCTTCTTGGCTTTTACCAGATGTATTTCCCGAGTCAAATACTTGTTCCGCATTTGAAAGGAACTCACGTTTCCATGTATTGATTTGCGTGGGATGTAAATCATATTTTTGAGCCAATTGGGCCACTGTTGATTGCTCTTTTATGCATTCCAATACAACTTTGGTTTTAAATTTTGAGGTGAATTTTCTTCTACTTGCCATAACAGTAAATTTAATCATTTTAAAGTTTAACTTACTGTCCTAATTTTTGGGGGATGATCAATCTCAATTTCTTATTGAAAATTGGAAAGAATTTGAGCAAGATCTTGGAACACAAGAAGGCGTGAATGTCGAAAAAATAATTATTGTAAACTATCCCTTCTTTTCAGGGCAAATATTTGACGATGTTCCTGTAGCTGATTTTTATTTATTTCTATCATACTTTAAGTCTGGTGGATTAAGCCAAATCAAATTAGAACCTGGTAAGAAACTTGAGAATGATTTTATTCCATACTATGACTCTTTTAACACTTTTGGAGGGAATTTTGGAAAGTTTTTCAAATGTCCAGTTCCAATCAGCAAATTGATTGAGCGGCAGTTCATTGAAAAGTATGTTGTGACTCCTAATGATTCTTTTAAGGTTAGTGCCCAAAGAGTTGTTTATAAGGAAAGAACATCTTAGTGCGTCTAGTTTTCTCTCTCTCCTTAATAGCTGCTATACGATGGTGTACAGTGGTGTGTACTAGTATCTACTTATCTACAGTTTCTACCATATTTCTAGTTTTTTCATCAGGTCTAGAAAAATGCTAGAAAAATTATGAAAACAAATGAGTACTATATGAAACTAAAAACAAGTCATACTACCTGTAATCTTGTATTTCATTGTATTTGATAGGTGTTTATTTGTAGGCTTACTTCCCAATACAAAACTTACTAAATATATTATCCAGCAAATCCTCTGTGGTAATCTCTCCTGTAATCTCCCCTAAAAAGAAAAGCGACTGCCTGATGTCCATAGCCACAAAGTCGCCCGTGATGCCTGCATCGAGGCTTTCGATGACTTTTTCCAGTGACTCTCGCGTACGCAATAACGATTCATAGTGGCGCATGTTGGTGACGACGGTGTTACCGGTTTTGAATCCTTCGATGTTTACCGCAGCGAGTAGGGCCTTTTGCAAAGCATCTATATTGGTATTGTCGTCGGCTGAGATGTAAAGAATGTCCTCTTCGAGCGCTTTAAACTTGTCAGCCGTATGGCCAAGGTCTAGCTTATTGCCCACCACGATATACGGTATGTCACCTTTTTTGAGTTTGTCAACTTCTTCTTTCACGCTTTCACTTGATTCACTAGCACTATCAAACAAGTAGATGATCAGGGCTGCTTTCTCCATCTTCTCGCGGGTACGCTCTACACCAATGGCTTCCACTTTGTCGGTCGTTTCACGCAGGCCGGCGGTGTCGATAAAACGAAACTTCATACCTTCAATATTGATCTCGTCTTCAATGAAATCACGTGTAGTGCCGGGTACGTCGGTGACGATGGCCTTTTCTTCATTAAGCAGGCGGTTGAGTAGAGTAGATTTTCCGGCATTGGGCTTACCCGCGATAACGGTGGGAATGCCTTCTTTAATCACATTGCCCAGGTCAAAAGACTGGATCAGCTGATTGATGACCTTCAACAAGTCGAAGATGAGCTTTTTCAGGTCGTCGCGGTCGGCAAATTCCACGTCTTCTTCCCCAAAGTCGAGCTCCAGCTCCACCATAGACGCAAAGTGTACCAGCCTTTCGCGCAAGGCTTTAATCTCTCGTGAAAAGCCCCCGCGCATCTGGTCCATGGCTGCTTTGTGCGACGCTTCGCTGTCGGAGGCGATGAGGTCAGCGACGGCCTCGGCCTGCGCCAGGTCAAATTGACCATTGAGAAAGGCGCGCTGCGTGAATTCGCCGGGCTTCGCACTGCGGGCTCCCAGTCGGATGAATAACTTCATGATCTGCTCTACAATAAACAGCGAGCCGTGGGTAGAGATCTCCACTACGTTTTCTTTAGTAAAAGAGTGGGGGGCGATGAACAAGGATACCAGCACTTCATCGAGAATCACGTCGCCGTCGCGAATAGTGCCGTAGTGTATCGTGTGGGAGGCCTGTGTGTTCAGGTCTTTACCATGGAATACCTGATTGCATAATTTGATGGCCTCGTCTCCTGAGAGGCGAATTACAGCGATAGCGCCAACGCCAGGTGCGGTGGCAAGTGCAATGATGGTGTCATTCATAGGGCAAAGTTACTAATAAAGATTTGAATGGTAAGGTTTCAAAGATTCTTCAGTCATGCTTCCTTCAGAATGACGGTTGGGTAAGCCACGACACCCAGAGTGCTAGCGAAGGATCTGTTGCTATCCGTCACTGCTATTAATGATGCATCGATGCCTCCGTATGCCGGTAGGGATTGACGGTTCGTTGAATAGAACGACCTTGATATAACTACGTTAAGAAAATCAATGCAACAGAGAGTGAAAAGAATGTATATTGTCTGAGGCCGACGTAGGAGGATGAGTTTATACATTCCAAACGGATCACATTGATTTTTAGTAGTTCTATCACAGTCTTGATCTTTTGGTTCTTTGCGATCAAGCGAAAAGAACATAAAAATACGTATTCTAACCACCGATCTGGATACCTCTTGCTTCGTCGATAAAGCAAGGCTCGAGTTAACTAGGTCATTCGGAGTGCTCGCGAAGGACCTGTTGCTATCCGTCACTACAATTAAAGATGCATCGATGCCTCCGTATGCCGGTAGGGATTGACGGTTCGTTGAATAGGACGACCTTGATATAACTACGTTAAGAAAATCAATGCAACAGAGAGTGAAAAGAATGTATATTGTCTGAGGCCGACGTAGGAGGATGAGTTTATACATTCCAAACGGATCACATTGATCTTTAGTAGTTCTATCACAGTCTTGATCTTTTGGTTCTTTGCGATCAAGCGAAAAGAACAAAAAAATACATATTCTAACCACCGATCTGGATACCTCTTGCTTCTTCGATAAAGCAAGGCTCGAGTTAACTAGGTCATTCGGAGTGCTCGCGAAGGACCTGTTGCTATCCGTCACTACAATTAAAGATGCATCGATGCCTCCGTATGCCGGTAGGGATTGACGGTTCGTTGAATAGGACGACCTTGATATAACTACGTTAAGAAAATCAATGCAACAGAGAGTGAAAAGAATGTATATTGTCTGAGGCCGACGTAGGAGGATGAGTTTATACATTCCAAACGGATCACATTGATTTTTAGTAGTTCTATCACAGTCTTGATCTTTTGGTTCTTTGCGATCAAGCGAAAAGAACATAAAAATACGTATTCTAACCACCGATCTGGATACCTCTTGCTTCGTCGATAAAGCAAGGCTCGAGTTAACTAGGTCATCCAGAGTGCTAGCGAAGGATCTGTTGCTATCCGTCACTGCAATTAATGATGCATCGATGCCTCCATATGCCGGTAGAGGACGTTTGAACGAATTCACAACTCCAAAGGAATCCCGTATTCATTCTTTATCTCTCCCATCACAAAGGTGCTGTGCGCGCTACCAATATTTTCTATCGCTCCCAGGCTATTGATTACAAAATCCTGGTAATGTTTCATGTCCCTGACCATCACTTTTAACAGGAAATCGAAGTCTCCGGATATATTATAACACTCCGTCACCTCTTTCAAGGATTTAATGTCACGAACAAAGGCATGCCCTATCTCTTTGTTGTGTTGCTTGAGTGAAATATTACAAAACACAATTAGTTCGCGCCCTAATTTGTCCGCATCAAGAATGGCGACATACTTTTTGATATAACCCTGTGCTTCGAGTTTTTTTACGCGCTCAAATACCGGTGTCGGAGACAAATTCACTTTTTCTGCCAACTCTTTATTGGTGATCGTTGAATCCGCCTGTAATAGGTGGAGCAATTGCAGGTCTATTTCATCCAGTTCGGTCATAAGTTGTGCTGCTGTTTCGCAAGTTTTAATGTGTTGTTAATGGTTGTCGCTATAATAAGAGGTGTTTGCCGATTTTTGTTCCGTGTTTTGGGTGAAATATAGTGATAATGCCTGTGTTTTCAGGTGATTATGGTTTTTTATTTAGCTAAATTTAATGAAAGTACAATTTGCCCTATGAGGACATGCCCGTATGAAACTTGTTTTACTTACCGATTTGGCTTTTTTTTATTGGTTTAAGCAAAAGAATAGGGTTTTTACCTCAAGTTCGATTTGATGTAAGTTTTGCACGTAGAAGGTTTTAAAGCAATTTTGGGACAAATGAAGCTCACTTTTGGTATTTTTTCAGTTGTGCAAGCTCCAGTTGATAATGCATTTTAGGGATAAGTTTAGTCTGTAAATTGTTGGTAAAGAAGGTTGTAACGTTCAGGTAGCTAGTTGTATACGAGTGTTGGTTTATGAAATGTTGCATTCATCGCTTATGGCGAAGGGTGATGTTTTTTCGATGTTACATAATGATGAATTAATTGTTAATGAATTGATTGTGATTTAATATTTTTTTTGGTGAGGTCAGGAGTCGGTAATTATAGCAAGGGGAATAAGGGTAAATGTGCGTCAAAGAGGTTTAGGGCTTACTTTCGAATCAAAGCCTTGTTTTTTAATGGCAAGTCTATGCAATCGGAATGATTTTGACTTGGTAGACTTGGGTTAAGCAATCGTAAATAAAATGTTTTATAATGCGAAATTTTTCTGCCAAAAAGCAATAAAAAAATAACAAAATGATAATCATTTGTTTCTTCCATTGCCATCTCTAACACTTAATTTTGCGGCGTCTATAAGTACTAAATGTAGACCAAAACTATCTTTTTTAATAAAGAAAACTGAAGATGAGAAGATTTTACAATATTATTTTACTTGGGGCACTTTTAACTATACCTACTGTATATACAGCGGCCCAAAGTTTCCAGGGTGCACATAAAGATGCTTTGGATTCTGTTTTTGTTGAAACATATTATGTTGCCGATGCTACAGATGCGGCTGATACCGATGGAGGTACTTTAGCGGAAGGAGCTACCACCTATAGAATATACATGATGTTGAAACGGGGATATGAAGTACGTGCGGTATACGGAAATGAAACAAACCCACTTCGAATTGCTACTACTACTGAATTTTTTAATAACGAAGACCGAGGTGAATCAACTGCCGGTGAAATAAGATTAAGTCGCCTGGAAGATAATACGGTAGCTCTTGATTCTTGGTTATCTATTGGTGCTGTTTCAGAAAGTGCTGTTGGGGCTCCTGCCTGCTACGACCTGGACGGTTCTGTAATTGGGGGTACTAATAACGATAATGGCTTAATTACTAATAATGTGCCGTGTATGTCTACTAACATCAATGAAAATGATGGCATGCATGAGATCGACGGAACAGTAAAAGAGTTAACGGTTGTAGGGGATTTAAATTTAGATGTTTTAGGCACGGAAAATCATCCTGGTCCTTTCGAAACTGATAATGGTTCTTGGGCAATGCTTGGTGGATTTGGTAATGATACTTTAATTCAGAATGGTGCTTATGTAGTAGCTCAATTGACAACTACTGGTGTTCTTGAAGCGAAGTTGAACATTTTTGTACAGGTGAAGAATTCGCATGCCGCTGAATTATGTGTAGGTACAGATGGTGTTAATAATGGTGAATGTAGCGATGCAGTTCGCTTCGTATGGAATCAGGTTCCTGATGATAGCCTGGTGCTTTCAGGACCTCCGACACAACCTACTTCAGTTTCTGCTTTTTACAAAAGAGCTGATTTGAGTATCACTTCAGCAGCACCTTGCCAACGCCTTACAGAATGTGTAGCAGTTTCTAACAATGAGGCAGTGACATATTTTCACGCGGTATTCCCTAACCCGGTAGATAACCACGTGAGCGTTGTGTTGGATGCAGCATGGAATAATAGAACGACAACTTATCGTATTAGCGATATGCTAGGAGTAAATTATGAGTCAGGTAATTTGGAATCGGGACAAAAAATAGATTTGTCTGAACTTCCAAACGGAATATACCTTTTGACACTTACTTCCGAAAAAGGACAAACTACAACTCAGATTATCAAAGAATAATAAGCGGTTTCCGGGTAAAACAATTATCCGGAAACTGTATTTAAACATCATTTCTTATGGAGCGCATCTTCCTGTTAGCTTTTGTGTGCCTTCTTGTGCCGTTTTTCGCCTGTTCTCAATCTCAGACACCGGGAGTGGAGGGGCTTATTGTAGAGGAATATTATAGAGCCGATAAGCAGGAAGGAGCTTTGCCAGCTGGCTCTGTCACCTACAGAATATTTGTTGATATGGCCGACGGTTACGAGTTGCAGGCGGTTTTTGGAAATGAAAAGCATGACTTAAAAATATCTACTACTACGCGATTCTTCAACGATTCGTTGTATGGAGGTACGCAGGCATCAATGGTACATTATAAGCGGCTCGATGAAGGAAATGCTGCCCTGGATTCCTGGCTGACAATAGGAACAGGGGCTCAGTCGCTCTGGGGAATTCTTTTAAAGGAAGATGCGGAAGGCTCAAGTTATGTGAAGAACAAAGCGAAACTGTCGGTGAAAGATGGACTTATGAATGGCTCTTTACCAACAATGATCAGTTTTGGACTCGACCTTTCCACTTTCGATAAGACAGATACATCCGGAACCTTCAAAACAAATAACGGTACCTGGGCCGTAGGGTCAAAAACAGTAGGGCCCACGGCGTCTAATACGGTGCTTATAGCACAACTTACAACGAACGGCGATTTACACCTCGAATTGAATGTTCAGGTACGCGATCCTTATGGTAACCCTGAAGTATATGTTGCGAAAAATCCGCAGCGTGGTGAATTTCAGATAGACGACTTTACCTACGATTCAAAGCACTAAAAAACGATAAGAAATACTAAAACTACAATCATCATGAGACAATTTGTTGCATTAATTTTCCTTTTGACGTTTAGCCTCGTGCAAGCGCAAAACGGATTGGAAAATATCATTGTTGAAACCTACTACATCTCAGATGCCAATGATGCAACTGATACAGATGGAGGTGCGCTTGCAGAAGGTGCTGTTACTTACAGAGTTTATGCTGATATGTTGCCTGGTTACAACTTTCAGGCTGTATATGGAAATGATAACCATACCTTACGCATAGCTACTACTACCGAATTTTTTAATAACGCAGATCGTGGTGAGCAAACAGGAGAAGCGATTGGAGACAATCGTGTGGATGAAAATACGGTTGCTGTTGACTCTTGGATTTCGGTAGGCGGTGCTACCGATGAACACCTCGGTGTGTTGAAGTCAGAAGATACTGACGGCTCTATTGTAGGCGGTACCAATAACGATGGTGGAAGCGAAGGTGTTGCTGGTGGCTTGCTCGCAAATGACGATGCAAATGCAGGTATCCCATTAACGACAGCAGATGGTTTGTTGCCGGGAACTCCGGTAGAGGTTACAACCGTAGGTGATTTGGACCTGAGTATGTTTGCAGATGAGAATAGCAGTGGTGTTTTGGAAACGAATGGCGGTTCTTGGGCTGCCTTGGGTGGTGCTACAGGTGCTACCGCCGGAAACAGCGTACTGATCGCTCAAATTACAACAGATGGTGACTTATCCTTTGAATTGAATATTCAAATAGGTACACCGGCAGGAGGTGTCGAACGTTATGTTGCCTCAAACCCGGTAGGAGACGAGATTGTATTGGCATCTTTAACTTTTCCTAATACTTCGGTTCCCGGTTGTACCGATACTACTGCTTGTAATTTCAATCCGGATGCTACGGAAGATGATGGCAGTTGTGTACTTCCGATGGAATGTGAAGTTTGTGAAAATGGCATTGCGGTACTTATCGATGAAAATAACGACGATATTTGTGATTCTTTACAAATGGGATGTACCGATGTGAATGCTTGTAACTATGACCAGTTAGCAGTTTTCGATGATGCCAGCTGTATACTTCCGGGAGAATGTGAGGTTTGTGAAAACGGACAGGCGGTGCTTGTCGATGAAAATAATGATGACATATGTGATTCCTTGCAAATGGGATGTACCAACAGCGATGCTTGTAATTACGATGAGACTGCGGTATTTGACAATGGATCTTGCGTGCTGCCCGGAGCGTGTGAGATTTGTGAAAATGGTGTAGCGGTACTGGTAGATCAAAATAATGATGATATTTGTGACTCACTACAAATGGGCTGTACCAACAGCGATGCCTGTAACTATGATGCCGATGCTGTTCTGGACAATGGTACTTGTGCAATTCCTGATCCGGAATGTGAAGAATGTGACGGTAACCAGGTAGTAGCTATCGATCTAAACAATAATAACATACCTGATTGTGACGAAGTAATTAAAGGCCTGGAGGATGTAATTTGTGAGGTTTACTACGTCTCAGATGCCAATGATGCAGGTGATACTGATGGCGGAATGCTTCCTGAAGGTGCTGCCACTTACCGAATTTACATAGATATGTTGCCGGGGTATAACTTTCAGGCAGTATATGGTAACGACGATCATACTTTGATGTTAGCGACCTCTACCGAATTTTTTAACAATGCAGACAGGGGAGAGTCGACAGGCGAATCTATCGGAGATAATCGCCTCGATGAAAATACCGTAGCCCTGGATTCCTGGGTTGCTGTAGGAGGTGCATCTGATGCACATTTAGGTGTGCTTAAATCGGAAGACAATGATGGATCAATTGTAGGTGGAGCAAACAACGACGGTGGTAGTGAAGGTGTTGCCGGTGGTCTTTTAGTAAATGATGATGTGCTTGCGGGCATAGCACTTACCACTGCAGATGGATTAGTTGCCGGCAGCCCGGTGGAAACAACAGTGGTAGGAAATGTAGACTTGAGCATTTTTGCTGATGAGAATAGCGAAGATACACTAATCACGAACCAGGGTTCATGGGCAGCCTTGGGTGGTGCAACAGGTCCTACAGAGAGCAATCGCGTTTTGATTGCTCAAATAACAACAACCGGAGCATTTACTTTTGAATTGAATATCCAAATTGGAACACCAGATGGTGGCACGCAACGCTACGTTGCCAAGAACCCGATCGGAGAAGAATTTCAGGACGACCGTTTGAGCGGTATCAAAGTACTGGAAAGAAAGTTGGGATGTACAATCGATTCAGCCTGTAATTACGATATGGATGCTACCATTGACGATGGTACCTGCCTTGTGCCTGTAGACAGCTGTACAGAATGTGAAGGAGATACCCTGAGAATTATTGATACCGACGGTGACAGCATTTGCGATGCGCTGGAGATTCCCGGATGTACCAACCCGGATGCGCCAAATTACGACCCTAACGCTACAGATGATGATGGCTCGTGTATAATCACCGGCTTAAACAGTGGCTTGCATTTTGCACGTTATTTCGAAGTTTTCCCGAATCCAAGTATTGAAACGATTACGGTGAATTACGTGGGCGAACAAGCATTGGGCACTAACTGGAATTACCAGTTATTTGATGCGCAGGGCCAGGCTGTTAAAAGCGGTATGGTAATGGATCAGGATGTAGAGATAGACTTAACTTCGTTGCCGCAGGGTGTTTATGAGTTAAGACTGTTGGGTGGTGACCAAACACTTACGACCAAGGTAATTAAATTATAGTGTAGACTTTAACTTAGGGTACACGGGAACCTTAAGGACGATGATGAAAAAGACAGCAGTAAGTATATTCTTTTGTGTTATTTCCCTGGCTGTAGCGTTTGGCCAGGGAACGGTAAGAGGAAAAGTAAGTGATGAAGATGGGGAACCGATTCCCTTCGCATTGGTACAACTTACCGGCGAAACGCCGACAAATGTTATGACCGACCTTAATGGCGATTATGAAGTAAAGGTGCCGGCAAATGTTCCGCAAACTTTATTATTCTACTCCATGGGATTTGATACGGTACGTGTTCAGATAACCGTGAAAGAAGGAGAAATAAAGATTCAAAACACAACAATGGGGATGAGTTCTACCATGCTGTCCGGAGCCGTGATTGAAATATATGACGATAAAAGTTCTGACGCCGCGGCCAATAATAAAACTAAAAATGCCGGGCAAAATATAGAGGTCCTTTCCTTTGAAGCCATGAACAAGTCCGGAGATAATAACTTGTCCGCAGCGATTCAGCGTGTGCCGGGAGTATCAACGGTTAGCGGGTTCGTTTCTGTCAGAGGACTGGCAGACCGCTACGTGGTTACGGCTTTTAACGGGGCGAGAATACCGACGCTCGACCCCCTTACCAATAACGTGAAGCTGGATATCTTCCCCGCTAATATGGTGGACAATATCACGATCTATAAAACACAAAGTCCGAAGTTACCCGGCGATTGGTCTGGCGCTTTTGTGTCTGTCGAATCACGGAATTATCCCGAAAAATTACTGTTAAACTATACAACAAGTTTTACCTATAATAATAACGTTAGTTTTCGTGAGGTACTTCGTTCCGACGGAAGTTCCACCGATTGGTTAGGTTACGATGATGGTTTTAGAGATGCTCCCGATGATTTGACCAACCTCAATTTGGTACCTAGTCTTAGCACCTCGTGGTACGAAAAATTTAGCGTACTTGGCATAGGCGATCAGTTGACAGAATATGGGGTTACCGAAGGAACCAATGATAATTTAGTAAGGAATTTGGGATTGGTAGAAATGGGTTACCTGTCCAGTCGCGATGTTGGAGATCAGATGGCTGTAGACCTTGCTCAGGCTGAATTTGAAGCGGAGTATCCACAAAGCTTTTTCGACGATCAGGACAATGACTCACAGGCTGAATTCTTGGCAAAGAATAATTCATTTAATAACAATTCCTGGTTCCCCTTTAAGAGAAATGCACCGGTAATGCACAGTCATAGCCTGGCTTTTGGTAATCAAACGCGATTGCTTAATCGAAAACTAGGGTATATGTTCGCTTTCCGTTATGCAAATGGCGTTCGCTATGATGACGAAGCTACTTTGATTCGTTTTCAGGACAATGCACTCAAAACTCAGTCTACCGAACTGCAATCGGATGGCGTTTACATAGATCAGGCTTACAATGCTATTCAGGATTTCAGCAGAATATCAAATACCTGGAGTTTTATGGCCAATATTAGCTACAGACTTTCAAGCAATCATAGTATTCGCGTGCTGTTTATGCCTAATTTCTGGGGTGAGAATTTTGTGCGTCATGCCGAAGGGATTTTGGATGTTCCGAACAAGTTGACAAATACTATTAATCAGGTATATGTAGAAAGAAAAAGATTGCTCTATCAGGCAAGCACAAAGCATTTCTTTCCTAAAACGGAAATACGTCTGACCTCCAACGTGTCCTATTCGAAAGGAGATCGTAACGATCTTGATTTTAGGGAATTGGCCTATAACAATAATGTCGACCTGACTGATGGCTCCCTTTCAACGATTAACCTGGGGAATTTTGACGAACCAAAACGTTCTTGGAGGGAATTGAGTGAAAACCAATTCAATGCCGGAGTTGATTTAAATATTCCGATCGTAAGAAAATGGGATGAAAGTCTAAAGCGAAGTTTTATTACAGGTGTGTTACTGACCGACTTATCACGAAAAGCGGATGCTATCGGAGTAAATCTTAACGTTAGAGATCCGGAAGGAATTTATACGGGTGATGAATACAATAATTACCTTCAAGATCTAATTTTTGACAGAGAGAACAGATATAGTGGAGGCGAGAACGATGGTAGTATAGAAGAAGACAGGATCGATGAAGATGAATACATCGGACGTTCACAGGTGCAGGCCGCTTATGGGATGTTAGATGTAGAAGTTGTTGATCGAATCCGGCTCATGGGAGGAGTGCGCTTCGAAAAGACATTAATAGCATCGGATAATATTTTGTTCTACGATAATAAAATAAGTTACAACGATCCAATTCGAGCGGCCAACTCCGGTGGGTTTTATGTGCCTGGATTCGTTGATAGAAACGACTGGCTACCGAGTGTTAATTTGATTTACCGTGTTCGCGGTGACAAAAAGAAACCGCTTAACCTTCGTCTGAGTTACGGTAAGAGTTTGTCAAGACCAACTATTCGCGAATTAACATCTGTACAATTGTATGATTTTTACCTGGCTGATCGACTGGGAGGAAATCCTTTTCTAAAAACAACGACCATACACAATTATGATATACGTATCGAAAAATACGAACGCAAATACAACACCACATTAAGCTTCTTTTACAAAGATATTCAGAATCATATTCAATTTTTGGAGCGACCAGACGGATTCTACTGGGACAATGCTCCTTCTTCCTCGGTATATGGACTTGAAATTGAAGGGGCGCTATCAATGGAAATGGCTATTGACACCGTCAGTGCCTCAGAAGGTGATGTGATGAATAAGTACATAAAGCCTTTCTGGAATAACTTATCGATCAGTGGTAACGTGACATTGATACGATCACGATCAGTATTGCTTTCTACCTTTAGTAATGAAGAGTTAACACATCCAATGTTTGGACAAGCACCTTACCTTATCAATGCAACAATCTCTTATAATAGTGATGCATTGGGCTTAATCGTAACCACTTCTTACAATGTTCAGGGAGAAAAGCTGGCTATTCTAAAGGCTACGGGCGACCTGCCCGATTTAGTGAATGTATTTGAGATGCCGCGGCATATGGTAGATGTCAAAATATCCAAAAGGCTGGGGCAGCATTTCAAAGTTGGCTTGAAGATGCGCAATTTGCTTAATCAGCCCTTCGTTAGAGCCTATGCCTTTGACGATGGTTATATCGACTTTGACCGTTATCGTTATGGTACTTATTATTCATTCAGTATTGGTTACTCACTATAAAAAAGTAATGATGAAATTAGCACGTTTTATATCTATTATCCTTTTATGCTTGATTGTAGTGGCATGGACACCTGTTGTAGCTCAGGTGGATAATGTGAATATTGAGCTCTACTATGTTTCTGATGAGTTTGATGAAACCAATATTTTTGATGATGATAGCACGACCATACTTTTTAAAGGATCTAAGACCTATCGTATATTCTTGGAATTGGATCCGCGATTTGAACTCTTGGAAGTATTTGGTAATGAGGATTACCCCTTTATGATCCAATGTACAGACCTCATTTGGAATAATCAGGACCGGGGTGAAACTTATGGTTATGATATACGGGCCAGTAGATTAGATGAAAATACGGTTGCCCTAGACAGTTGGCTCACCATCGGAAAATCAACGGAAGACCACTATGGTGTGCTAAAATCGGAAGATAACGACGGCTCCGTTGTTGGAGGAGTGAATAATGATGGGGGAGAGGCTGAAATCGAAGGTGGACTTCTAATTAATCAAAGTGATGAGATGGGGCTTGCCCTTACAAGCGCCGATGGACTGCAGGAGTTTGAAATGGAGAACTACGATATTCAGGTGGTATTACCAGACCCTGATCCGGAATCGGTTTTTGGTAGTGAAACGGTAGATTCCAGCTATTACAGCGAATCTTTCAACATGATTTCGACGGGCGATGACCCCCGGGGTCCGTTGAGCTCAAACAGGATATTGTTGGCACAAGTTACTACTGCGGGAGAATTAAGCGCGTTTAACCTTAATATAGTCGTTAGAGATACGAGTCTGTCGGCTGAAGAGGATAAGATCACACTGGTAGGTACCCAACCTGCTTCTGAGGAAGCACCAGAAATTTTTAGTCCGTTTTTGAAATTTCCGCTTGAATGTGGGTGTACCGACCCTAATTACTTAGAATTCAGCCCTTTTGCTACATGTGACGACGGTTCATGTCAGACCGAGCTAATAATCGGTTGTACCGATATGATGGCATGTAATTATAATCCAGATGCCCATATTTCTTACGATGAGTTGTGCTGTTATCCGGGAAGATGCAATAGTTTAAGCATAGGTATATTATGTCCTACTTTAAGTGTGGATGAAGAAGTGGGGGGGAATAGCTTAAAATTGTATCCGAACCCTGCTTCCGATTTGGTGAACATTATCTATCAAATGAATGAAGTAGACGAGGTGAGATTTAGTTTAATAAATACCGCAGGATATACGATCCATGAAAATACCATGCAGGCAAGTATAGGAATAAACCAATATGCTATTGAAACAAGCAATTTACCGAGCGGGATGTACCTGCTGAAGTTAAGTGCCGGCGATTCGGACAGAATGGCAAAAGTAGTGATTGAGTAAACGTGAGGGAAATTAAAAGAAATAAGGTCATGAACGGACTAATTAAAAAAATCCTGTTAATTGCTAAGAATGTTACAGTAATTTTGACACTCGTTACGGTGTTAAGTACGTGTAGCGACGATGTGGATTACCTGCTGGAACCAATGTCTGTGGGTTATGCTAATTTGTATACTAAAAATGGCTCCTTTGAAAACGATATTCCGAATATCATAAGAGAAGATGATACAATAGGAGTTTTTCTTCAAAGTCGTGCACTATTAGCCAGTGATATTGGAGTAAAGGTTTTATTTAAATTTAAACGTTTCGATGGGCAACGAACATTCACTTTTGAAGCTGGAGATGCTTTTTTTCAAGATCTTGGAGGTTTGGAATCAGTAGTTAAAAGTGCTACTTTGACGATTCAGATGAAAGGAAACGACCGAGTGAAAGGAAGTTACAGGATGTTGTCTAATCGCTCTGGAGACGAATTTGAAAGTTGGGGAGATTTTGAAGGCAGCATTCGATTTCAAAAAGAGACATTTCAAGATCAGGATGGCAATAATTTCTCCGCAGTAAAAATTGGTGATCAATGGTGGATGCAAAGTAATTTGGAGGCAATGCATTTTCGAAATGGAGATACTATTAGTCAGGTACATACAGATACTGGCTGGTCTGCCGCTAAAACACCTACTTTATGGACTCACCCACAAAATAAAGAAGTTTTTTATAATTTTGAAGTAGTCAATGATGAGCGGAATATAGCTCCGGAGGGTTGGCATGTTGCAACAACTGCAGATTTTCAGACTTTGGAAATATTTTTGGGAGCAACCTTGGAAGAAACTAACCAGTATGAGGGTTGGATAGGTATTCAAAATGAAATTGCACAAATCATGACTTCCAATGTCGACGGATTAAAGGGAGGTGATTTTCATGAATTTAGTTTTATGGTGTTTGCAGCTGAGGAATTTGGATTTTTATCAGAAACTGGTGTTTTTGATACGGAAGGGGCTTATTTTTGGACTAGCAATTCACTTGATAGTATCTCTGCTATTCACCGGTTTATAGATGCCAATTTAAGTGCTGCTGTTTGGAAAGGCCCCATGAATAAAAGAAGCGGTCTTAATATCCGTTGCGTTAAGAACTGATAATACTAAGTATTTATTTTCAGCAAGACTTACCAGATCGTTTCTATTTAGGTAACCAGTTTCTTTGTAGACATTTTAAGCTTTTCAATGTAACATTTTAAGTTGACTGCTATAGTGAGATGTAGTATGCAATATGTCTTGGCTTGAGGCACAGTTAGCTATTCAAAAATGAGGTGGAAGCAGACGCAGGTGAGTATCAAATTTGACGCAGTACTCATGAACCGCAGGAAATTAAACATTTGAAAACAAACGATTTTTATAGGCAATAATAAGAAATGATCATCGCTTCATTTATCAAAGGCAAGTACATAAAAGTAATCCACAAAACAACATGTTTAAATGTTTATAAAACGTCAAATAAATATGAATAATGTTTGTTTTAAATATGTTTAAATCATCGTTTTTTCTTAAAGAAGTAGCTGCGTATATGTGAGTAGCGTTAGTCTATTTTTGGATACTTCAAAAGAACCCTTGTGTTTAAAAGTATTAATCATCGCGTTTCTCTGGTTTAATAGGTGATTCTCTTATTACTGGCCCCTCAATTTTATCTTAAAATAAAGTATGTAATTAATTTTTGTATTTAAATGAGTTTGCTTAGAAGTATATTTTGATTTGCAGGTTATTTTTTATTTAAAGTACTGTTTTGTAGGGTGTTATAATGTATTGTTAATCAGTTTTTTTTTGTTAAGTCAGACCACAATTATTTGACGAAAACTTAACTATAATATGACTTAGAGTTTTCGTTTGTTCGAATTGCTTTTCTCACTTTTGTTGTGTTCATCGAAGTCGATGAGCAGAGGGAATTTAAACTTTTAAACTTAACCTTATTTCAAAATGACAACATTTTCAAAAATGATGGCAACAGTTGTTGTTGCAGCGTCAACGTTAACTGCTGGTTTTGCTCAGCTTTCACTTGGCGACGATTGTGGATGTCCTGCTTTAGCAGAGAGAGATTCAGTAAACATGGCTACTTTGACTGATGGTGATGGCAACTTATCGGGAAATACAACTTTGTCATGTGATGCAGTGTACTATTTAACTCAGAAAGTATACGTTCCGGAGAATGTAGAGCTAACCATCGCTGCTGGTACTGTAATCAAAGGTACTTCAGTTGATGATCCTAACGATGCTACTGCACTAATCGTAAGCCGTGGTGGTAAACTTTGGGCTAACGGTACAGACTGTTGTCCTATCATCTTCACTTCTGCAGCGGATAACTTAGACGGTGCTTACGGTGTTGGTAACAAAGGAGACTGGGGTGGTGTGATCATGTTAGGTCGTGCTACTAACAACTTGTTAGCTGGTACTTCTGGTGCTCCTGCTGAAGGTCTTGGTATCATCGAAGGTATCGAACTTACTACTGAAGCTCGTAACCAATACGGTGCTGACATTAATGGTGGTGAGTCTTTCGACGACGACGATTGTTCTGGATCACTTAGCTACGTTTCTATTCGTCACGCTGGTGCTGAAATTCAGCCTGACAACGAAATCAACGGTCTTACTTTAGGTTCTGTTGGTAGAGGAACTCGTATTAACCACATCGAAGTTATCGCTAACGATGATGATGGTATCGAGTGTTTCGGTGGTACTGTAAACATGGATCACATTACAGTAATGTACTGTGCCGATGATTACTTAGACGTTGACCAAGGTTACACTGGAACTGTTCAATTCTTCTTCGGTGTTCAGGGTCCTGCTGCTCAGTTTAACAACGATGCTGGTAACAACGGTATGGAATTAGATGGTGACGACGGTAACGATGAAAAAGAGCCATTATCAGCTCCTCAAATCTACAACGCTACTATCATCGGTAACGGATTAGTTGATGATGCTGACGATAACAATGCTATGAACTGTAGAGAAGGTCTTCGTGGAACTATCCAAAACTGTATCTTCGCTAACTTCGACAGAGGTATTGAATTAGGAGAAGAAGCTGGTCGTACTATCAACGCTTCTACTAACTTCACTCCTGGTGATACTTTATTCATCGCTTCTAACTGCTTCGTAGGTGTTTCTACAAACATCACTGTAAACCAGGCTGCTCCTTCAGATCCAAATGTTAGCTTAACTTTCGGTCTTCTTGAGAACCAATCAGTACCTAGCATCCCAGGTTTCGATTTCACTTTCAATATCGATCCTGTTACTAATGCTGTTTCTGATGCTTACAATCCGGTACCTAACGCTGGCGAAGCTTTAGCTTCTACTTCACCTGCTGATTTCAGAACTCCTGGATCTGCTGTTTTAGTACCAGCTAACTACAAAGGTGCTTTCAAACCAGGTGCTGCTCCTTGGACTGAAGGATGGACTTTAGGTGCTTTAATCGGAACGGATAATTCACTTATCCCTTGCCCTACCGATATTGATGGTGACCGTGACACTGACGTTGATGATTTCTTAGAATTATTAGGTCAGTTTGGTCAGTCTTGCGATCAATAATTAACCGCAATTAATTAGAAAAAGCTATTTCCTGAAATCAGGTGAATGGCTTTTTCTTTTTTTATTTTATACAAACTACATTTTAAATTTACTAGTACTCATGAAAAAACTATTGTTAGGCTTATGCCTATCGATCATGACTGTCTTTGCCTTCGGACAAGGTTTGGAAGACATCATTGTGGAGAGATACTACGTTTCAGATGCGAATGATGCAACTGATACTGACGGTGGTACATTACCTGAAGGTTCTGTGACTTACCGTATTTTCGTTGATATGCTTCCTGGTTACAATTTCCAGGCTGTTTATGGTAACGCAAATCACACTTTACAAATTGCTACTACTACTGAGTTCTTCAATAACGAAGATCGCGGTGAGCAAACTGGTGAAGCAATTGGTGACAACAGAGTAGATGAGAATACCGTTGCCTTAGATTCATGGATTTCTGTTGGTGGTGCTACTGATGCGCATTTAGGTGTGCTTAAATCAGAAGATCCTGACGGTTCAATCGTAGGTGGTGCTAATAACGACGGTGGTAGCGAAGGTATCGCTGGAGGTTTGTTAGTAAACGCTGACGCTTCTGCTGGTCTTCCTTTAACTACTGCCGATGGTTTAGTTGCAGGCGCTCCTGTAGATGTAACTGCTGTTGGAGATCTTGACTTAAGCATGTTTGCTGATGCAAACGATGGTACTGCTTTAGTTACTAACGGTGGTTCTTGGGCGGCTCTTGGTGGTGTGCAAGGTGCTACTGCTAGCAACACAGTATTAATTGCTCAAATCACTACTGATGGTGAGCTTTCTTTTGAATTGAACGTACAAATTGGTACTCCTGACGGAGGTGTTGAGCGTTATGTTGCTTCTAACCCAATTGATGATGAGATTCAATTTCCAGGCCTTACTTTTCCTTCTACAGCGATAGCTGGATGTACGGATGCTGCTGCTTGTAACTTCAATGCTGATGCAACTGAAGATGACGGTTCATGTGACGTACCTGAAGAATGTGAAGAGTGTGTTGGTGAGGTTGCTCAATTGATCGATGCGAACAACGATGGCATTTGTGATGCTGACCAACAAGGTTGTACAGACAATACGGCTTGTAACTTCGACGCTGACGCTGCTTTTGACGACGGATCATGTGATGTTCCTGAAGAATGTGAAGAGTGTGTTGCTAATGCTGCTCAATTGATTGATGAGAACAATGACGGAATCTGTGACCTTGACCAACAAGGATGTACAGACAACGCTGCTTGTAACTTCGATGCTGATGCTGCTTTCGACGATGGCTCATGTAGCGTTCCTGGTGAATGTGAAGAGTGTGTTGGCGGTGTTGCTCAATTGATCGATGTGAACAATGACGGAATCTGTGACAATGATCAAAACGGATGTACTAACGCTGATGCTTGTAACTTCGACGCTTCTGCTGTAAACGACGATGGTTCTTGTATCGTTCCGGATCCTGAGTGTGAAACTTGTGAAAACGGAGCTGTAGTAATCGTTGATGTTAACAATAACGGTATCGCTGACTGTGAAGAGGATTTCAATGGTCTTGAAGACTTCATCTGTGAAGTATACTACGTATCTGACGCTAACGATGCTACTGATACAGATGGTGGTAACCTTCCTGAAGGTTCAACTACTTACCGTTTCTTCGTAGACATGTTGCCAGGTTACAGCTTCCAGGCTGTATACGGAAATGCTAATCACACTTTACGTTTAGCTACAAGCACTGAGTTCTTCAATAACGAAGATCGTGGTGAGCAAACTGGTGAAGCAATTGGTGACAATAGAGTAGATGAAAATACAGTTGCAGTTGATTCTTGGATCTCTGTAGGTGGAGCTACTGATGCGCACTTAGGTGTGATGAAATCAGAAGATCCTGACGGATCTATCGTAGGTGGAGCTAACAACGACGGTGGTAGCGAAGGTATCGCTGGTGGTTTATTAGCAAACAACGACCCTATGGCTGGAACTCCATTAACTACTGCTGATGGTTTAGTAGCAGGTGCTCCTGTAGATGTAACTGCTGTTGGAGATTTGGATTTAAGCATGTTTGCTGATGCAAACGACGGTACTGCTTTAGAAACTAACGGTGGTTCTTGGGCTGCTCTTGGTGGTGTTCAGGGTCCTACTGCTTCTAACCGTGTATTGATCGCTCAAATCACTGTAACTGCAGGTGGAACTCTTGAATATGAATTCAACATCCAAATCGGTACTCCTGATGGTGGCGTTGAGCGTTACGTTTCTTCTGATGCAATCGACGAAGAAATTCAAGATGATCGCTTAAGCGGAACTAAAGGAGAAGTTATTGTAGAAGGTTGTACAAACCCAGAAGCATGTAACTATAACGAAGAAGCTACTCAGGATGACGGAACTTGTAGCGTACCAGGTGTATGTGAAGAGTGTGTTGATAGTGTTGCTACTTTAATCGACGAAAATAACGACGGAATCTGTGACCTTGACCAACAAGGATGTACAAACGACGCTGCATGTAACTTCGACGCTGACGCTGCATTTGACGATGGATCTTGTATCCTTCCAGGTGTTTGTGAGCAATGTGTAGGTGGCGTAGCTGTACTAATTGATGAGAACAATGACGGAATCTGTGACCTTGATCAGCAAGGATGTACTAACGCTGACGCTTGTAACTTCGACGCTGACGCTGCATTTGATGATGGATCTTGTATCCTACCAGGTGTATGTGAAGTATGTGAAGGTGGTGTAGCTGTACTAATTGATGAGAACAACGACGGAATCTGTGACCTTGATCAGCAAGGATGTATTGATACTACAGCTTGTAACTTTGACGAAACTGCTGCATTTGACGATGGATCTTGTATCCTACCAGGTGTATGTGAAGTATGTGAAGGTGGTGTAGCAGTACTAATTGATGAGAACAATGACGGAATCTGTGACCTTGATCAGCAAGGATGTACTGATACTACAGCTTGTAACTTTGACGAAACTGCTGCATTTGACGATGGATCTTGTATCCTACCAGGTGTATGTGAAGTATGTGAAGGTGGTGTAGCTGTACTAATTGATGAGAACAACGACGGAATCTGTGACCTTGATCAGCTAGGATGTACTAACGCTGACGCTTGTAACTTCGACGCTGACGCTGCATTTGACGATGGATCTTGTATCCTACCAGGTGTATGTGAAGTATGTGAAGGTGGTGTAGCAGTACTAATTGATGAGAACAACGACGGAATCTGTGACCTTGATCAGCAAGGATGTACTGATGCTAGCGCTTGTAACTTTGACGAGACTGCTGCATTTGACGATGGCTCATGTAGCGTTCCTGGTGAATGTGAAGAGTGTGTTGGCGGTGTTGCTCAATTGATCGATGTGAACAATGACGGAATCTGTGACCTTGATCAAAACGGATGTACTAACGCTGATGCTTGTAACTTCGACGCTTCTGCTGTAAACGACGACGGTTCTTGCTTAGTGCCGGATCCTGAGTGTGAAACTTGTGAAAACGGAGCTGTAGTAATCGTTGATCTTAACAACAACGGTATCGCTGACTGTGAAGAGGATTTCAATGGTCTTGAAGACTTCATCTGTGAAGTATACTACGTATCTGACGCTAACGATGCTACTGATACAGATGGTGGTAACCTTCCTGAAGGTTCAACTACTTACCGTTTCTTCGTAGACATGTTGCCAGGTTACAGCTTCCAGGCTGTATACGGAAATGCTAATCACACTTTACGTTTAGCTACAAGCACTGAGTTCTTCAATAATGAAGATCGTGGTGAGCAAACTGGTGAAGCAATTGGTGACAATAGAGTAGATGAAAATACAGTTGCAGTTGATTCTTGGATCTCTGTAGGTGGAGCTACTGATGCGCACTTAGGTGTGATGAAATCAGAAGATCCTGACGGATCTATCGTAGGTGGAGCTAACAACGACGGTGGTAGCGAAGGTATCGCTGGTGGTTTATTAGCAAACAACGATCCTATGGCTGGTCTTCCATTAACTACTGCTGATGGTTTAGTAGCAGGTGCTCCTGTAGATGTAACTGCTGTTGGAGATTTGGATTTAAGCATGTTTGCTGATGCAAACGACGGTACTGCTTTAGAAACTAACGGTGGTTCTTGGGCTGCTCTTGGTGGTGTTCAGGGTCCTACTGCTTCTAACCGTGTATTGATCGCTCAAATCACTGTAACTGCAGGTGGAACTCTTGAATATGAATTCAACATCCAAATCGGTACTCCTGATGGTGGCGTTGAGCGTTACGTTTCTTCTGATGCAATCGACGAAGAAATTCAAGATGATCGCTTAAGCGGAACTAAAGGAGAAGTTATTGTAGAAGGTTGTACAAACCCAGAAGCATGTAACTATAACGAAGAAGCTACTCAGGATGACGGAACTTGTAGCGTACCAGGTGTATGTGAAGAGTGTGTTGATAGTGTTGCTACTTTAATCGACGAAAATAACGACGGAATCTGTGACCTTGATCAGCAAGGATGTACAAACGACGCTGCATGTAACTTCGACGCTGACGCTGCATTTGACGATGGATCTTGTATCCTACCAGGTGTTTGTGAGCAATGTGTAGGTGGTGTAGCTGTACTAATTGATGAGAACAATGACGGAATCTGTGACCTTGATCAGCAAGGATGTACTGATACTACAGCTTGTAACTTCGACACTGACGCTGCATTTGACGATGGATCTTGTATCCTACCAGGTGTATGTGAAGTATGTGAAGGTGGTGTAGCAGTACTAATTGATGAGAACAACGACGGAATCTGTGACCTTGATCAGCAAGGATGTACTGATACTACAGCTTGTAACTTCGACGCTGACGCTGCATTTGACGATGGATCTTGTATCCTACCAGGTGTATGTGAAGTATGTGAAGGTGGTGTAGCAGTACTAATTGATGAGAACAATGACGGAATCTGTGACCTTGATCAGCAAGGATGTACTGATACTACAGCTTGTAACTTCGACACTGACGCTGCATTTGATGATGGATCTTGTATCCTACCAGGTGTATGTGAAGTATGTGAAGGTGGTGTAGCAGTACTAATTGATGAGAACAATGACGGAATCTGTGACCTTGATCAGCAAGGATGTACTGATACTACAGCTTGTAACTTCGATACTGACGCTGCATTTGACGATGGATCTTGTATCCTACCAGGTGTATGTGAAGTATGTGAAGGTGGTGTAGCTGTATTAATTGATGAGAACAACGACGGAATCTGTGACCTTGATCAGCAAGGATGTACTGATACTACAGCTTGTAACTTCGACGCTGACGCTGCATTTGATGATGGATCTTGTATCCTACCAGGTGTATGTGAAGTATGTGAAGGTGGTGTAGCAGTACTAATCGATGAGAACAATGATGGAATCTGTGACCTTGATCAGCAAGGATGTACTGATACTACAGCTTGTAACTTCGACACTGACGCTGCATTTGATGATGGATCTTGTATCCTACCAGGTGTATGTGAAGTATGTGAAGGTGGTGTAGCAGTACTAATTGATGAGAACAATGACGGAATCTGTGACCTTGATCAGCAAGGATGTATTGATACTACAGCTTGTAACTTCGACGCTGACGCTGCATTTGATGATGGATCTTGTATCCTACCAGGTGTATGTGAAGTATGTGAAGGTGGTGTAGCAGTACTAATTGATGAGAACAACGACGGAATCTGTGACCTTGATCAGCAAGGATGTATTGATACTACAGCTTGTAACTTCGACGCTGACGCTGCATTTGATGATGGATCTTGTATCCTACCAGGTGTATGTGAAGTATGTGAAGGTGGTGTAGCAGTACTAATTGATGAGAACAACGACGGAATCTGTGACCTTGATCAGCAAGGATGTACTGATACTACAGCTTGTAACTTCGACGCTGACGCTGCATTTGACGATGGATCTTGTATCCTACCAGGTGTATGTGAAGTATGTGAAGGTGGTGTAGCTGTACTAATTGATGAGAACAACGACGGAATCTGTGACCTTGATCAGCAAGGATGTACTGATACTACAGCTTGTAACTTCGATACTGACGCTGCATTTGACGATGGATCTTGTATCCTACCAGGTGTTTGTGAAGTATGTGAAGGTGGTGTAGCAGTACTAATTGATGAGAACAACGACGGAATCTGTGACCTTGATCAGCAAGGATGTACTGATACTACAGCTTGTAACTTCGACGCTGACGCTGCATTTGACGATGGATCTTGTATCCTACCAGGTGTATGTGAAGTATGTGAAGGTGGTGTAGCAGTACTAATTGATGAGAACAACGACGGAATCTGTGACCTTGATCAGCAAGGATGTACTGATACTACAGCTTGTAACTTCGACGCTGACGCTGCATTTGACGATGGATCTTGTATCCTACCAGGTGTATGTGAAGTATGTGAAGGTGGTGTAGCAGTACTAATTGATGAGAACAACGACGGAATCTGTGACCTTGATCAGCAAGGATGTACTGATACTACAGCTTGTAACTTCGACGCTGACGCTGCATTTGACGATGGATCTTGTATCCTACCAGGTGTATGTGAAGTATGTGAAGGTGGTGTAGCAGTACTAATTGATGAGAACAATGACGGAATCTGTGACCTTGATCAGCAAGGATGTACAGACGATGCTGCTTGTAATTTCGATGTTAACGCTGCATTTGACGATGGTTCTTGTGTATTTGTAACTGATCCTGAGTGTGAGAGATGTGAAAACGGTGAAGTTGTTATCATTGATGACAATGGAAACGGAATCCCTGACTGTGAAGAACCAGGTGACTGTTCTAACTCTACTTTAGCGGTTGACGCTGGAGACGATCAGGTTGTTTACCCTGCTTACGTATATGACGATTGTGATCCATTAGACGCATCTGCTACAGGTGGTGTTGGATCTATCTCTTACGAGTGGAGCACTGGTGAAACTACTGCTTCTATCTATGTTTGTCCTGCTGTGAGCACAACTTATACAGTGACTGCAACTGACGAAGCTGGTTGTACGGCTACTGATGATGTGTTCGTATGTGCTAAAGACATCGAATGTGGATATGGTGGTGTATTAGTATGCTGGACATACTACTACAGAGGAAGAATCTACGCTCAGTACACTTACTGTGTATCTCCTTACGTAGCGTTCTTACTTACTAACTACTATAACACTTCAAGAAGTACTTGGACTTTAGGTTCTTGTGGTGGAACTGATTGCAATGGCGGATCTGCAAAGACTGCTACTGGTGACTTCGGTTCTGAAGACTTCTTGACTGATGACGAGTATGCGTTAATCTACGGAGAAACTAGTCTTGATATTCACCCGAACCCAACTGCTGGTCAGGATGTGACAATTGATATTGAAAACATCAGAACATCAAATGGTGAGGTTGAAATCTCTGTTGTAGATCAATTAGGTAAAACGGTGCATGCACAGGTTACTGAATTGTACAATGGAACTGGTTCTGTAGAATTAGCTCTTGACGAAGATTTACCTGCAGGTTCATACATCGTATTAATTAAAACTTCTTCAACTGTAATTAGCGAGCAACTAGTTGTTCAATAATTGAGCTTGAAATTTTAATAATATTAAGGGTGGCCCTATTAGAGGGTCACCCTTTTATTTTTTATAGGCACTGTTATCCTTTTTACTGCCTTGAATGCTTGGTCTTAATAAATGAAAATCCTGTTTTAGCTTGTTGAGACTTCTTTTTAAGTTTTTAGTTGTTTAATGACTTTTGGGGATAAAAATGGGGTGATAAATCGTAATGATAAGTAGGTATTGGCTCTCTAATCATCTTAGGTACTTATTGTTATATAATGATCTTAAGCAGGTGCAGAAATAACAAGGAGAAAATTGGAAACAATTTGTTAGTATTTTGGAAATATTTACCCCCTTTATTTAATGATTTGATAATGAAGCGTTCTTAAATTCCAAAGAGAGAGCACCTAATTTTGCACCGGGATAAACTAAGATCTAATGTTTCTAATACCCATACATTTGTTGTATCGAATCAAAAGATCAAATACCCTTACTTGAAATTGATTGAAATAATTTTTGTAAAATCTTATAATCTAAAACCTTACAAATTTCGACTTGGTTAGTCGAGTAATTAACTTTTTACTTAATCTAAATTAATATTCTATTCATGAAAAAGTCGCTACTAGGCTTATGCCTGACTATTTTAACGGTCTTCTCCTTCGGACAAGGATTGGAAGACATCATTGTGGAGAGATACTACGTTTCAGATGCTAATGATGCAACTGATGAAGACGGAGGTTCATTACCTGAAGGTTCCGTAACTTATCGAATTTTCGTTGACATGCTGCCTGGGTACAATTTCCAGGCTGTTTATGGAAACGATAATCACACTTTACGAATTGCTACCACTACTGAGTTCTTTAATAATGAAGATCGAGGTGAGCAAACCGGCGAGTCAATTGGAGATAACAGAGTTGATGAAAATACAGTAGCTGTAGATTCGTGGATTTCTGTTGGTGGTGCTACCGATGAACACTTAGGTGTATTAAAATCAGAAGATCCTGATGGTTCTATCGTTGGTGGTGCAAACAATGATGGTGGTAGTGAAGGTATCGCTGAGGGTTTATTAGCAAACGAAGATCCTTCTGCTGGTATTCCTCTTACTACTGCTGATGGTTTGGTAGAAGGTGCGCCTGTTGAAGTAACCGCTGTTGGTGATCTTGACTTAAGCATGTTTGCTGATGAAAACGATGGAACTGCACTTGTTACCAATGGTGGTTCATGGGCTGCTCTTGGTGGTGCTCAGGGAGCAACTGAAAGTAACATGGTATTAATTGCTCAAATTACTACCGATGGTGAACTTTCTTTCGAATTAAATGTACAAATCGGAACTCCTGACGGAGGTGTTGAGCGATATGTAGCTTCAAACCCAATCGATGAAGAAATTCTATTCCCGGCACTGACTTTTCCAAGAACTGCCGTTGTAGGATGTACGGATGATGCAGCTTGTAACTTCAATCCTGAAGCAACTGAAGATGATGGTACTTGTGTATTTGTACAAGATCCTGAGTGTGAAGAATGTCGCGATGGTGCTGTTGTAGTTGTTGACGACAACGGAAACGGAATCGCAGATTGTAGAGAAGTACCAGGTTGTACTGATGATGCCGCATGTAACTTCGATCCAAATGCAAATGTGGATGATAATTCATGTGTGTTTGTACAAGATCCTGAGTGTGAAGAATGTCGTGACGGTGCTGTTGTAGTTGTTGACGACAACGGAAACGGAATCGCAGATTGTAGAGAAGTACCAGGTTGTACGGATGATGCCGCATGTAACTTCGATCCAAATGCAAATGTGGATGATAATTCATGTGTGTTTGTACAAGACCCACAGTGTGAAGAGTGTCGTGACGGTGCTGTTGTTGCCATAGATAACAATAATAACGGAATCGCAGATTGTGATGAAATGCCGGGTTGTACGGATGATGCCGCATGTAACTTCGATCCAAATGCAAATGTAGATGATAATTCATGTGTGTTTGTACAAGATCCTGAATGTGAAGAGTGTCGTGATGGAGCTGTTGTAGTTGTTGATGACAATAACAACGGAATTGCAGATTGTAGAGAAGTACCAGGTTGTACGGATGATGCCGCATGTAACTTCGACGCCAATGCAAATGTAGACGATAATTCATGTGTGTTTGTACAAGATCCTGAGTGTGAAGAATGCCGCGATGGTGCTGTTGTTATCATTGATAACAATAACAACGGAATCGCCGACTGTGAAGAAGAAGGTGGATGTACTGATGAGACAGCATGTAACTTCGATCCAAATGCGAATGTAGATAACGGTTCATGTGTATTTGTACAAGATCCTGAATGTGAAGAATGTCGTGATGGAGCTGTTGTAGTTGTTGATGACAATAACAACGGAATTGCAGATTGTAGAGAAGTGCCAGGTTGTACTGATGATGCAGCATGTAACTTCGACGCCAATGCAAATGTAGACGATAATTCATGTGTGTTCGTTCAAGATCCTGAGTGTGAAGAATGCCGCGATGGTGCTGTTGTAGTTGTTGATGACAATAACAACGGAATTGCAGATTGTAGAGAAGTGCCAGGTTGTACTGATGATGCAGCATGTAACTTCGACGCCAATGCAAATGTAGACGATAATTCATGTGTGTTTGTACAAGATCCTGAGTGTGAAGAATGCCGCGATGGTGCTGTTGTTATCATTGATAACAATAACAACGGAATCGCCGACTGTGAAGAAGAAGGTGGATGTACTGATGAGACAGCATGTAACTTCGATCCAAATGCGAATGTAGATAACGGTTCATGTGTATTTGTACAAGATCCTGAATGTGAAGAATGTCGTGATGGAGCTGTTGTAGTTGTTGATGACAATAACAACGGAATTGCAGATTGTAGAGAAGTGCCAGGTTGTACTGATGATGCAGCATGTAACTTCGACGCCAATGCAAATGTAGACGATAATTCATGTGTGTTCGTTCAAGATCCTGAATGTGAAGAATGCCGCGATGGTGCTGTTGTTATCATTGATAACAATAACAACGGAATCGCCGACTGTGAAGAAGAAGGTGGATGTACTGATGAGACAGCATGTAACTTCGATCCAAATGCAAATGTAGATAACGGTTCATGTGTATTTGTACAAGATCCTGAATGTGAAGAATGTCGTGATGGAGCTGTTGTAGTTGTTGATGACAATAACAACGGAATTGCAGATTGTAGAGAAGTGCCAGGTTGTACTGATGATGCAGCATGTAACTTCGACGCCAATGCAAATGTAGACGATAATTCATGTGTGTTCGTTCAAGATCCTGAGTGTGAAGAATGCCGCGATGGTGCTGTTGTTATCATTGATAACAATAACAACGGAATCGCCGACTGTGAAGAAGAAGGTGGATGTACTGATGAGACAGCATGTAACTTCGATCCAAATGCAAATGTAGATAACGGTTCATGTGTATTTGTACAAGATCCTGAATGTGAAGAGTGTAAAGATGGAGCTGTTGTTATAATTGACAATAACGGAAACGGAATCGCAGATTGTAAAGAAGTACCAGGTTGTACTGATGATGCAGCATGTAACTTCGATCCAAATGCAAATGTAGATAACGGTTCATGTGTATTTGTACAAGATCCTGAATGTGAAGAGTGTAAAGATGGAGCTGTTGTTATAATTGACAATAACGGAAACGGAATCGCAGATTGTAAAGAAGTACCAGGTTGTACTGATGACGCCGCTTGTAACTTCGATCCAAATGCTAACGTGGATGATAACTCATGTGTATTCGTGACAGATCCTGAATGTGAAGAGTGTAAAGATGGAGCTGTTGTTATAATTGACAATAACGGAAACGGAATTGCAGATTGTAAAGAAGTACCAGGTTGTACGGATGATGCAGCATGTAACTTCGATCCAAATGCAAATGTAGATAACGGTTCATGTGTATTTGTACAAGATCCTGAATGTGAAGAGTGTAAAGATGGAGCTGTTGTTATAATTGACAATAACGGAAACGGAATCGCAGATTGTAAAGAAGTACCAGGTTGTACTGATGACGCCGCTTGTAACTTCGATCCAAATGCTAACGTGGATGATAACTCATGTGTATTCGTGACAGATCCTGAATGTGAAGAGTGTAAAGATGGAGCTGTTGTTATAATTGACAATAACGGAAACGGAATTGCAGATTGTAAAGAAGTACCAGGTTGTACGGATGATGCAGCATGTAACTTCGATCCAAATGCAAATGTAGATAACGGTTCATGTGTATTTGTACAAGATCCTGAATGTGAAGAGTGTAAAGACGGAGCTGTAGTAGCTATCGATGAGAATGGCAACGGAATTCCTGATTGTGACGAACCAGGTGATTGTTCAAACTCTACATTGGCCGTTGACGCAGGTCCGGATCAGGTTGTTTACCCTGCTTACATCTTTGATGATTGTGATATTTTAGCAGCTACTTCTACTGGTGGTGCAGGTGCTGTATCTTACCTATGGAGCACAGGCGAGACAACTGCTTCTATCAATGTTTGTCCTGCTGTAAGTACTACGTACACAGTGACAGCTACTGATGAAGATGGTTGTACGGCATCAGATATGGTTGATGTTTGCGCTAAAGACATTGCTTGTCGCAATGGAAGAGTACTTGTATGCTGGACTTACACATACAGAGGAAGAATTTATTCTCAATACACTTACTGTGTATCTCCTTATGTAGCTTACTTATTGACTAACTTCTACAACTCTGGAAGAAGTGTTTGGACATTAGGTTCTTGTGGAGACACAGGTTGTGATAATTCTTCTGCAAAAGCTGTTAATGGAGATTTCGGTTCTGAAGACTTCTTGACTGATGACGAGTATGCGTTAATCTACGGAGAAACTAGTCTTGATATTCACCCGAATCCAACTGTTGGTCAGGATGTGACAATTGATATTGAAAACATCAGAACATCAAATGGTGAGGTTGAAATCTCTGTTGTAGATCAATTAGGTAAAACGGTGCATGCACAGGTTACTGAATTGTACAATGGAACTGGTTCTGTAGAATTAGCTCTTGACGAAGATTTACCTGCAGGTTCATACATCGTATTAATTAAAACTTCTTCAACTGTAATTAGCGAGCAACTAGTTGTTCAATAATTGAGCTTGAAATTGTAATCAATAGTAAGCCTCTGATCTTTGTTGATCAGAGGCTTTTTTTGTGTAAAGTTCGTGTTTCTTTTTTCCATAAATTTCCCGCAATATTTAATCATTTATTAGTAATTATTTTTCACATACTTTTTTTCTTTTTTGCAATTTAGCGTTGGTTATGAGGTGGATAGTAGATTTTTGTAATTCTTAAACCAGCGTCTCCAATTGAGTATAATTGCTTCACCATCTCAACCTTTAAAAAAAGCGATTCATTTGATGTGAATCGGAAGTCACATTTACTCCTTGTTGTACGCGCAATTTTTCGTTCTTATGAAAAGACTATTCTTTGGTCTAAGCCTGTTCGTCACATCTATTCTTTCTATGGCCCAGGGCCTGGAAGGAATTATTTTGGAAACGTACTACGTTTCGGACGCCAACGATGCCACCGATACTGATGGTGGTACTTTAACAGAAGGTTCAGTTACTTATCGCCTTTATGTAGATATGCTTCCCGGGTACAAATTATCGACGGTTTATGGTACCGCCAATCATGAATTGAAAATAACAACTTCTACCGGGTGGTTTAACAATAACGATAGGGGTGACGAGACCGGATCGGCTATTAACGATATCCGTTTAGATGAAAATACGGTAGCATTAGACTCATGGATAGCAATTGGAGCAGCCTCTGATGCTCACTTAGGAGTACTCAAATCAGAAGATAATGATGGCTCCATCGTTGGAGGTACCAATAACGATGGGGGTAGTGAGCGTGTGCAAGGAGGTTTGTTGACTAATGAAACGCCGGAAATGGGGCTTGCACTCACTACAGCCGACGGACTGTTGAACTGTGATTGTAATGTGCCTGTTGAAACAATAGTTGGTGATTTATCCGGGCAAATTTCGACCCTTTTCGGCGATCAAAATGCGGTGGGTGACTTATCTACGTTTAATAGCGCATGGTCATATCTTGGAGGGATCGAGGGCCCTACTTCATCTAATCGCGTACTGATTGGTCAGTTTACAACTACCGGATTTTTTTATTACGAATTGAATATCCAGTTAATCGGGCCTGAAGATGCGGAACTGTATGTAGCTAATAACCCCGTTGGTGATGAATTTACGCATCCGTCTTTAAGCAGGGTTATTACAGATGGTGCCTGTACTGATTCAAGTGCGTGCAACTACGATGCGAATGCAGATATTGATGATGGGTCGTGTGTTTTTGTTACAGACGCTGTCTGCGAAGAATGTCAAAACGGACAAGTGGTGTTAAAAGATACTGATGGAGATGGAATTCCCGATTGCCATTTTGACGTAGAAGGTTGTACTGATAATGCGGCATGTAATTATAACCCTGATGCCAACGTCAATGACGGTAGCTGTGTTTATGTGACCAATCCTGAGTGCGAGGTATGTGCGAATGGTGAGGTTGTACCTATAGATACGAATAATGACGGTGTTCCAGATTGTAATCCGGATATTTTTGGCTGCACTAATTCCTCTGCTTGTAATTTCAACTCGGATGCTACCGAAAATGATGGGTCATGTGTATTTATACAAGATCCGTTTTGTGAAGAATGTCAGAATGGGCAGGTTGTTCCGATAGATGCGAATGGAGATGGAATTCCGGATTGTACTCGTGATGGTTGTACCGATGAAAATGCTTGCAATTACGACCCCGATGCCTCGTTCGACGATGGCTCTTGCAGCGTTCCTGGTGTATGTGAAGAATGTGATCGTGGTGTTGCCGTACTCATCGACGAAAATAATGATGGAATCTGTGATAATGATCAACTAGGGTGTACAAATAGCGCCGGGTGTAACTTCGACAATACAGCAATTTTCGATGATGGTTCTTGTTTAATACCTGGTAATTGCGAAATATGTCTTGATGATCAAATTATCGAAGATCCGGACTGTGAAGGTGGCTGCCCATATCCGGAAGCTTGCAATTATAATCCGGATGCGGTATTTGATGATGGTACGTGCATCATACCGGATGAATGTGAAGAATGCGATCAGGGTCAGACTGTATTAATTGATGCTAACAACGACGGAATCTGTGACCTGGATCAACTAGGGTGTACGAATGAAGATGCATGCAACTTCAGTGAAGATGCAGTTTTTGATGACGAATCTTGTGTTTTGCCAAATGTTTGTGAGGAGTGTTTTCATGGAGAACCGGTATTCATTGATGAGAACAATGACGGAATCTGTGATCATGATCAACATGGATGCACTGATGCTGATGCTTGTAATTTTGATTCTAATGCTGCGTTTGATGATGGTACTTGCCAGGTTCCCGATGTATGTGAAGGATGCCTGAACGGCGCTGTGGTAATCGTTGATATTAATGGTAATGGAATTGCCGATTGTGATGAAGGTTGCAATGTGCCCGAAGCTTGTAATTATAATCCGGAAGTAATACATGACGATGGTAGTTGCGTTTTTGTTTCTGACCCTGAATGTGAAAGGTGTCTCCACGGAGAGGTTGTACTAATTGACGATAACAACAATGGTATCCCGGATTGCGATGAAGTGGATGATTGTGAAAATTCTGCACTTACGGTAACAGCTGGGCCCGATCAGGTTGTTTATCCCGCTTACCCTTACGACGATTGTGACTTATTAACAGCTAGTTCTGCCGGTGCTGTGGGATCGGTGACATATGTATGGAATAACAATGAAACGACTTCTTCCATTTATGTTTGTCCGGAGCTTAGTACCAATTATACAGTAACAGTTACTGATGAAGCAGGTTGCAGCGATTCTGATGACGTTTTCGTTTGTGTTAAAGACATCGAATGTGAATACAATGGTGTATCAATTTGCTGGACATTTACTTACCAGGGCAGGGTTTTTGCCCGTCACACTTATTGCGTTTCGCCATATGTAGCCTTCCTGCTGACAAACTACTATAATACATCAAGAAGCGCTTGGATTTTGGGCTCTTGTGGAGATGAGGACTGTACAAGTGGCTCGACGAAGTCTGCGACTGGTGATTTTGGTTCTGAAGATCACCTCACCGACGAAGAATATGCATTGATACATGGCGAAACCAAAGTGCATATTCATCCGAACCCAACCGCTGAAGAGTATGTAATGATTAATATAGAAAACATCAGAACATCAAATGATGAACTTGAAATCTCAGTGCTGGATCAATTTGGCAAAGTTGTTCATACTCAATATACTGAATTGTATAGCGGAACTGGCTCTGTTCAGATGACTCTTGATCAGGACTTAGCTGCCGGCTCATATATCGTATTAATTAAAACTTCTTCTACAGTTATTAGTGAACAGTTAGTTGTTCACTAATTTTACTTGAGAGTTTATCTAATAAGACTCCCTGGTCATAAATTATGGACAGGGAGTTTTTTTGAAGAATTTAGCCCTTTTTCAACCACTTTTAACTGTTACTTAAAATAACCGAAATTCGGAGTTGAGGTTTAGATAACAATTAAGGTTTAGTTTTGAGACTATGAAGATTGTCTTATTAAAATTAACGATAATAAGTTTGCTTTTTGTGGGCTGTAATTCAAACGGTCCTGCTCAAACAAATACACAAAACACCTCAGGCACGCTGGTATCAACCAGTGTCCCGGAATCTGAAACTCAGGCTTCGTCTAACGATAATGACGATTTTGCCCCTGTAGAGCAAAGAGGGAATCTGACCATTTCAGGAGTTTTTTTAAAGAACAATGTCACTCAGGGACGTAAGGTATATCTTTTTGAAACTGAAGGACGTTCTGTTGTACCTTATGATACGGGTGTTGTGTCTAACGGTAAATTCTCAATGGATTTACACAAAGCCCCCGTTGGGGAATACCGACTGGGCTTCAGTGACAATGCACGAGGTCAACTAAGGTTGATAATAAATCCTTTATCGGAAGAAGAACTGTTAATTAACTTTTCCGGAAGCAATTTGATACATGGAGTACAATTTCCACACTCTGTCGAAAATCAACTTTTTCAGCAGTACCTGCAACTCGAAAATAAGTACAACAAAGAACTTAAGCGTGTACGTAGCCAAAAAATGGATACACAACTGAAGAGAAAAGAGATTTATAGTATTCAAAGTGACCTGAAAACACAGCAAAACCTCCTTGCGGACAATAATAAAAAACTGTTTGCTTCAAAGGTGATCAGACACCAACAAAGTCCGGAAAGATTTGACAGAGCAAAATACTGGGCAGATATCAATTTCAAAGATCCGTCCTTAATAAGAAGTTCTGTATTGGTAAATAGAATTGAGGATTATATGCGTATACATGGAGCTACTAAAAAAGGAGGAGATAAATACAGCGGTTTTTATAAGGCGGTGGATGAAATGGCCGCTATTGTGCCTCTTACAAGTCCGTTGGTGCGTGAATTTGTTTTCTATACCATGTCAGAAGGTTTTTATTCCAGTAATATGATCGAATTGAGCAGTTATGTGGTAGACAATTATTTGTATGGGGAAGATTGTGGCGATGAAGATGTGCACTATTTGTTTAGCGAAAAGAGTTCCGGCCTCAAAAAGTTGATGGTTGGTAATACCCCTCCCGATTTTACTTCCGTTTCTTTTGAAGGAGAAGAAATTAATCTGACTGATTTCTGTGCAGCACACAAATTGACACTGATTTTATTTTGGTCATCTTCATGTCACAAATGTGAAGTAGAAGTTCCGATCCTCAAAAAGTGCTACAACGCCAATAAAAACAAAGGATATGATATAATAGCCGTTTCCGTTGATACAAGAAAGGATGCATGGATAAAAGGAATTAGCAAAAAAACAGCCGACTGGACAAATGTAAGTAACCTCAAAGGATGGCGCGGACCGATAGCCCAATCATATCGTGTATCTAGCACTCCTGTCATGTATCTTCTTGATAGCCAGAGGAAACTGCTGCTGAGAACCAACAAGGCAACTGAACTGAACAAGTTCGTTAACACGCATCTGTAATTAGCTACTGAAAAAGCATGATTTGGATTAATAGGGTGTTTTAAGAGTATTTTGTTATTTTTGCATGCTTAAATCTGAATAAATACATTGGAGAATAATATATTTGATGTTGCTATTGTTGGTGGCGGAATAGTTGGAAGCGCCACCGCCTATAAAATACAAAGAGCTTACCCCGATCTCAAGGTAGTTCTTTTCGAGAAAGAAAATCATTTATCAGCACACCAAACAGGGCACAATTCAGGAGTGATACACTCCGGCTTATATTACAAACCAGGGTCTTACAAAGCAAAAAATTGTGTGGCAGGACGGCGTGAGTTGGTGTCATTTGCGAAGGAACATAACATTGCCCACGATGTCTGTGGGAAAGTGGTTGTCGCGACCAACGATAGTGAACTGCCTTTTCTTGATAAGATTTTTCAAAATGGTTTGGCCAATGATACGGAAGGTATTGAAAAAATAAACGGTGATCAGGTAAGAGACGTCGAAAAGTACTGCGAAACGGCTATTGCAGGAATTTGGGTGCCATGTACGGGGATAATCGATTTTCCGGCAGTTACACGTACTTGTGCCGCTTTAATGACACAAATTAATCAGGAAAGTGAGGTGCAGTTAGGTTGTGAGGTGGAAAGTGTGACTCAGGAAGGTGCATTTCAAAACATTCTTACCAATAGAGGTTCCTTCAAATCGAAGTACGTGGTGTACAGTGCCGGCTTGCAATCGGACAGAATGGCCCGAAAAGATGGAGTGGACTTAGATTTGAGTATTGTAGGCTTCAGAGGTGATTATTTTGAATTGACGGATGAAGCTAAGTACAAAGTTAAAAACTTGATTTACCCGGTGCCAAATCCGGTATTCCCTTTTCTTGGCGTACATTTTACCCGAATGGTGAATGGTGATATCGAATGCGGACCAAATGCCGTTTTTACCTTTAAAAGGGAAGGTTATGGCAAAACGAGCTTTAACCTAAGAGATACAAGCCAGGCCTTATCATATAGAGGTACATGGAAATTATTCAAAAAACACTGGCGTTTTGGCTTGGATGAATACAAACGTGCTTTTTCTAAGAAACTTTTCCTGGAACGATTACGTGGTTTGATCCCTTCGTTAGAAATGGAAGACCTGAAACCCGGTAGGGCAGGAGTTCGGGCCATGGCCCTGGGGCCGGACGGCGAAATGATTGAAGACTTCAAAATTGAATATACCGGTAATGCCATTCATGTGCTCAATGCACCCTCTCCCGCGGCCACTTCCGCACTGGCAATAGGAGAAGCAGTGAGGGAAATGGCTGAAAAGCATTTTCAGTTACAAAAATAGCTGGTTTTGTAACATTAGGCACGTATTTAGCGTAACATCTGGGTATAAAAACAGTTAATACAACACATTTTGATTGTATAATTTTGATTTTTATAGATTTCGAAAACCATTGATGAATGAAGGTTAGAAAAATTAATTTTAGCATAATTACAAGCGTTGTTCTTTCGGTAGTCCTCATTCTATTTTTCTTTTCTTGTGTTACCATTTACATTTATCGTACATCTTCCACCTCTCTGGAAAGGGAAAAAAAGGCTTTTGAAGAAACGAAGTTTTTAAGAGAATCACAGCTTAACGAACTGAAGTTAAAGAAGAAACTGGCCCTCATAATCAAGGAAGTCACTTTTGCTAATATGCTACTGATGAACGTGGACATGGCTGAATCCGAAAGTCCTGAGAACGAAATTGAAAAGGTATGGGAAGAGCAAATTAGTCCTTTGGTAGCTGAAGTGGATCACGAAATTGATCATTACTCCGATGATTACAAAAAGAAATTTAATAAAATCAATGATCGATTATCTGAAATCAAAAAGAAACATCAGAACGCCATCGAAGTGATCCGGAATAGAGAGTCCTTATCCCGTGAACTCCCAGAAGACAGGAAATATGACCTCTATAATGAAGTGGAGGGCTTCGCGGAAAACTATAATTCCTTTTTGAAAACGGATACCGATTTAACAGATGTTAAATACAGTAAAAAAGGAGCCGGTAATGATGAAATTGTATTACTTATCGTTGTGATCTTTTTTGCAGTGATACTGTTTTCGGTGATTTTAGCCTTGTTGGTAAATCACCTGAGAAGACCGCTGTTACGTCTCGAAAGCTTCCTGCTCGAATTACGGCAGGGTAATTTACCCAACGAAATTAAGATCGACCAGGAAGACTACAAGTCAATTGTGTATTCTGTTAACTATATCGTGCGCAAAATGAAAAATATAAAACAATTTGCGTTTCATATTGGCTCAGGGGATTTTGATACCGGTGCCGGAGTGCTTTTTGAAAGAGATGGAGACTTTGGAAATTCCCTGGCAGACATGCAAACCAGCCTCAAGAAAGTTGCTGAGCAAGATGAACAGCGATTCCATATCAATCAGGGATTGGCAAATTTCTCTGAAATTTTAGGTCACAATACTAATAATCTGGAGAAGTTTTGTGAAGAAATTGTAATTAACCTGGTGAAGTTTTTGAATGCCAATCAAGGCGCATTCTTCGTTGTTAAAGATGAAGACCACTTTAATCCGGTGTTGGAACTGGAAGCGTCATATGCTTACAATAAGCGTAAATACCACCATAAGACTATCAAAAAAGGACAGGGGCTTGTGGGACAGTCGTGGTTAGAGAAACAACGTATTTATATGACAGATATTCCGAAATCCTATGTTTCTATTACATCAGGCCTTGGCGAATCTACACCTCGTTGTGTGTTAATTGTTCCACTGGTTTTTAACGAAGAGGTACAGGGTGTTATTGAATTAGCTTCGTTTCAAAAGCTTAAAGACTACGAATTGGGTTTTGTAGAAAAGGTTTCCGAAAGTATTTCTTCTTCATTAGCGTCCGTAAAAGTGAACAGTAAAACACAGGCACTACTTATACAATCGGAGGAATTGGCACAGAAAATGAGTGGGCAAGAAGATGAAATGAGGAAGAAAGTGGACGAATTAAGAATTACGCAAGAAGAATCTCAGCGTAGAGAAGAGCAGCACCTCCGGGAAATAAGACGATTGCGTAAGCGCTTGGAATCTTATGAACGTCATATGTAAAGGTCACCATTATAAATTATTTTTACAGCCCGAAGGGGTCAGGTGTAGCTGTTTTTGGGTAATGTTGCCCTAATCAATAAAAAACACGGACTTTCTATTCTACGAGAACAAATTTAAGCTGGTAGGTGAAACGTTTGGAAATCATTTCTACAATTTTTCCATCTTCATATTTGTAACTATTCCTGTTTCCATCGGGTAGCTCTAACTGATATTCATGATCCCCGGTTTTAATTAATGGGCAGTATTCCAAATACGTTTCTGAAAATATGCTGTCCTTATCCTCTGGTTCGTCAAAATACATATGAGCAACGCTATAGCGAATTCCAGGACTGGCAATGCATTGGCGTTTTTGATTATAAGTACCTTCGTATTTTTGTTGTTTCGAATTAAACATGACATAGCTGGAATCTCTCAGTTTTTTGTTTAAATGTGCGGTAGAAACCGATTGCAGATAACTGCCATTAATGTAGTTCACATCTAATTCCGAATCGTAAGAAAAAGTCGTGAAAACCTTGAATTCATTCCTGGATTCAATATTATAGTTGGTAATGCCCTTTTCCGTTTTTTTCTTGATCGCTTTCATGTAGCCAATTTCCATATGGTTGAGCCATACACTGTAATTAAATGTTTGACTCAAGACTGAAATAGAGCTAATTGCAATGATTATTATGAAAACTATATAACGCACTTATTAATTTTAACGAATCAAATCTTTGCTGGGTTATGCTACGAAAAACAGGCAAGAGGATTTTGTTTCGTTCTATGTATAACTGCAATATATGCATTAAATCTTTTAGATAGTTATTCATCGGGCCTAAAAACGAACTGTTTTTTAATAGCGTTTAATTATATGTATCTTTGAAAAATACTTAATTCAGTACATTGATAAATCAGGAAACGATAGAACGAATCAAAAATGCCGTAGATATTGTAGAGGTTATTGGAGATTTTGTTCAGTTGAAAAAAAGTGGTCAGAGCTACAAAGGATTAAGCCCTTTTGGCAATGAAAAAACCCCCTCTTTTTTTGTGTCACCCGGCAAGGGTATATACAAAGATTTCAGTTCCGGTAAAGGAGGTGATGCTATTAAGTTTATAATGGAGCACGAAGGGCTTAGTTATGTTGAAGCACTCAAGTACCTGGCATCAAAATACGGAATCGAAATTGAAGAACGCCAGCAAACTCCGGAAGAACTAGCCTCACAGTCACTGCGTGAGAGCCTATTTATTGTATTAAATTTTGCGAAAGACTATTATAAAGAGTTGCTGCATGAGCATGAAACCGGAAGAAGTATCGGGCTTAGTTATTTCCGGGAACGGGGGTTAAGCGACGAGATCATCAACGAGTTTGAATTAGGCTATAGCCTGGACGAATGGGACGGATTGTCTAAGGCTGCCAGTGCCAAACATTATAATTTGGATGTTTTGGAAAAAGCGGGACTTATCGTCAAAAAGGACAATAAAACATATGACCGGTTTAGGGGGAGAGTCATATTTCCTGTGCATAATTTGACTGGTAAGGTCATAGCCTATGGTGCACGTATTCTGACAAATGCAAAAAATCAACCGAAGTACATTAATTCCCCGGAAACGGAAGTATACCACAAGAGCAATGTGTTATACGGTATGTTTCAGGCAAAGAATCACATAAGAAATGAGGATAATTGTTACCTCGTTGAAGGGTATACCGATGTGTTATCCTTAAGTCAGGGGCAAATCAAAAACGTAGTGGGGTCTTCGGGGACAGCGCTTACTACCGAACAGATTAAACTAATAGGAAGGTATACCAAAAACGTAACCGTTTTATACGACGGCGATAAGGCAGGTATAAAAGCATCGCTTCGGGGGATAGACCTTATTTTAGAGCAGGGTCTTGATGTACACGCCGTTACTTTTCCTGAAGGGCAAGACCCTGATAGCTACATTAAAGAAATAGGGGCAACAGCATTCAAGGAGTATCTTGATAAAAACGGAGTCGATTTTATCACCTTCAAGACACGCCTTTTCCTCGATGAAGCAGGAGAGGATCCTCTAAAAAAAGCACAGGTAATTCATACCATTATTGATAGTATTGCCAAGGTAAATGATCCCATAAAAAGAAATTTGTTTTTTCAACAATGTAGCAATCTCCTCAATATAGATGAGAGCATATTAATAAGCGAGTATAATAAAATTCACCTCAAAAAAAGGAAACAGGAGCGTGAGGAAAATGCGAATAAACAGCAAGAAGCACTCACTCAGCTTGTTGAGAAGGAGATTGAAGAAGAATCGTTTACACCCGAAGCCGTTTTGAGTGCGCAAGAACGGGAAGTTATGCGTTTGTTAATAAGTTATGGTGATCAGGAGGTAGAAGAAGGTACGCTGCTGGCACATTACATTTTACCCGAAATTGAAGACGTGGAGTTTCAATCTCCGCAATTCAGAGAGTTGGCTGCCTTATACTATCAGCAACTCGATGATAACGGGAAAATCGACAATCAGGACTTACTGGATAGCGTAAACGATGAGCTTAAAAACGCTGTAGTAGATTTAATGATGTCGCCCTATGAGATAAGCGAAAACTGGGAAAAATATCAGATTTATGTTACCAACGAAACGGATGATTTGGCAAAAGTTACCTATACAAGCATTTTGCGTCTGAAATGGCGTAAATTGAGGGTAATGTTAAAAGAGATACAAAGTAATTTGCTGGAAGCGAAGGTTGAAAACGAAATCGAAGAATTACAGGTGAAGTTCATACGCCTCAAAGAAATGGAAATGTCGATAGCCAAACTTTTGGGCAATGTTACTATAGGTTAATTATATGAGGGCAAAAAGTATAAGAAGACTGATAGTAGCCACCACATTCTCGCTTATGAGTGTTGTTATCGGAGTTTTAGGCTATATGTATTTTGAAGGACTCAATTTTGTCAATGCATTTTACCTGGCGATTATTACTATTTCCACAGTCGGTTTCGGTACGCTCGGTGAACTTACTCAAAATGGGAAACTTTTTACATCATTTTATATTATCTTTAATTTAAGTGTGCTGGCTTTTGGTGTTTCTGTAATTACCCGATACTTGTTCGAGGGTGAATTAAGAGATGTTTTATCGAATTATATGAGTTCTAGAGAAGTAAAAAAATTACAAAATCATGTTATTATCTGTGGCTATGGCAGCAATGGAGTAGTGGCAGCTGAAGAATTTAATAAAGATAATATCCCTTATGTTGTGGTTGATACAGACCCCAATGTAGCTAAAAAAAGGCATGGTGAAGGTAGTACCATAAACTTTATTCAAGGCGACGCTACCAATGAAGAAACGCTACTCTATGCCGGAATAAAAAAAGCGAAGGCAATTATTGCCAGTGTTCCGGACGATTCTATCAACGTGTTTATAACCTTGACAGCACGTGAGCTAAACCCGGAAATTAAAATCATTGCCAGAAGTGTTCGTCAAAGTTCAGAACATAAATTATATCGTGCTGGTGCCGATAATGTAGTGATGCCCAACGCAATTGGTGGTCACTACATGGCCGCTTTTGTGAATAAACCGCAGGTAATTGAATTTTTGGATATGATTAACGGGGTGGGAGAAGTAAAAGTTGAACTGGAAGAAATGAGCTATATGGATTTTAAACCCGAATTCAGAGGGAAGTCCATCATTGAACTTAACGTACGTGAATCCTGCGCTGTAACTTTTCTTGTATGTAAGAATAGCGATAATGGTTACGTCTTTAACCCCAGTTCTTCAACGGTTCTATCAAAAGGCGATGTTTATATTGTTGTTGGTACTCCCGAAGCGATAGAACAGTTCAAAGTTCTTTATTCAATTAAAAAGTAATCTCTTTTATCAGTATTTTTGATTAATTTGCGCGCTGTTTTGCAGAAACCTTTAAAGATATTTTACATCTGTCCTCGAATTCCATTTCCGTTAAATGATGGCGGTGCGATTGCTATGTATAATATGATCAAAGGTTTTGCTCAATTAAAGCACCATCTAACCCTCTTTTGCTTCAATACATCCAAACACTTCGTGAAAGCAGAAGATTTACCGCAGGAATTCAAAGATTTTGGGCCCCTTATATCGGTTTTTGTACCTAATCACATTAAAGCCAAGGATGCGTTGGTAAACCTGTTCTCCAATGAGCCTTATCATATGAGCCGATTTGTTAACAGTGAGGTGAGTGCTGCACTGAACGAGCATTTGAAAGAAAATAATTATGATATTATACACTTCGATGGCTTGCAGACAAGTGTTTATATCGATCAAATAAGAACAATTTGTAGAAATACCCCCTGTGTGCTGAGACAGCATAATGTGGAACACCTCATATGGAAAAGAGTCAGCAAAGAATCAGCACCATTGAAGTCTGGCTACCTGAAGATGCAATCTGCAAGACTTGAGAAGTATGAACTCGCTACGATTAAGAAATTTGATGCGCTGGTGCCGATTTCTGAAATTGATGCGCAGTTTTTTGCTGAACAGGGAGTGAACAATCAATTCGTTTCAGAGACCGGCGTCGACTTTGATCGTTGGCCGGAAACGAGTGTGCATATTGAAGAAGATAGTCTCTTTCACATCGGATCTCTCGATTGGATGCCCAATCAGGAAGGGGTGAAATGGTTCGTGGAGCGGGTCTGGCCCAAATTAATAAAGCAGCTGCCCGAGATCAAATTTTATATCGCCGGTAAGCATATCCCCGATTGGATACGTGATTATGATACCATCGATAATGTCTTTGTGGTAGGAGAAGTAGAAAGTGCATTCGATTTTATGTCATCCAAATGGTGCATGGTCGTACCTCTTAATTCCGGAAGCGGTATGCGAATTAAAGTCATAGAAGGTATGGCCGCTAAGAAAGCAATAGTTTCCACAAGTGTAGGCGTAGAGGGTATAGACTGCATTAACGAGCAGCACTTTATGCTTGCCAAGGATGAAGATCAATTTGTAAATGCGATTGTTAAACTGAAAAATAATAAACCACTAAGTGTAAAATTAGGACAGCAAGCTCGAGAATATGTGAAACAGCAATTTAGTAATACCATAAAAGTAGAACAGTTATCGGAATATTATCAGCAATTAATTAGAGGTCATTGAGTCGAAAACTAAACATACTTGTAGCATTATCGCGTTTTCCTTACCCTACAAATAAAGGAGATAAATTACGGGCATATTACCAAATTAAGGAAATGAGCCGTAATTATAATATTTTCCTTGTATGTCTTACAGATAAGGCTGTTTCGGACAAAGATATTGAACATATGTCACAATTGTGTCAGGAGGTGCTTGTCTTCAGGCAAAACATGGTGCTAAGATTATTCAATCTGTTTCGTGCGTTATTCAACGATATGCCTTTTCAAACTAATCTGTTCAGGAGCAGGCCAATGTATGAGCATATCGGAAAGTGGCTTAAGGAAAAAAACATAGATGTTTGTTATGTGCAACTGGTTCGCTTATTTATCAATATACCTTTTGAGCAGGAAAAAGTGTTTTACCTGGATTATATGGATGCTTTTTCATTGGGAATGTACAAAAGGGCGAAGAATTCCCTCTTTCCTTTTAACCAGATTGTGAAAATCGAAGCCTCAAGATTAGAGCGATTTGAAAAATTTGTCGGGCCCTACTTCGACGGTTTGTCAATAATAACCAGGCAAGACGCAAAGAACCTGGAAACACACCTAAAACAAACGATAGATATTGTGCCAAATGGTATTTCAAAAAGGTTTTTCAGAGAAGATACTGTTGAAAAGAAAGAATTTGATATTATTTTTCTGGGTAATATGGGGTATTACCCTAATATTGAAGCTTCAAAATACCTTGTTAAAGAAGTGTTACCTCAATTAGAAAAATACGGATTAGATGTAAAAATTTGCCTCGTGGGAATAAACCCTTCTTCTGAAGTGAAAAAACTTCAAAGTGATCGCGTTGTTGTCACAGGTTTTGTTGACGATGTGACCGATTACCTGCAACGATCCAGACTTTTTGTGGCCCCCTTGTTCAATGGGCAGGGTTTGCAAAATAAAATACTGGAAGCCATGGCAGCAGGTTTGCCGGTTATTACAACCACTTTGGCTTATTCTGCCTTTGAGAATAGAGCACAATCCGGTATTATTGAAGCAAATGACGTCAAAGAGTTTTCCTTTCACATAGAAAAGCTGATTAAAGATAAACGACTGCGGAAAGCTTTAGGTGAAAAAGGAAAGAATTTTGTACATACGAACTATGACTGGCCTAGTTCTGTTTTGTTGTTAACACAAAGGTTTGAGGCCTTGGTAAAGGAAAAATAATGGACGAAAGAAAGTTAGATTCTATTGAATCGGCAATAGCCGATATTAAGGAGGGTAAGGTGATTATCGTCGTAGATGACGAAAATAGAGAAAACGAAGGAGATTTTATTTGTGCAGCGGAATGTGCTACCCCTGAGATTGTTAACTTTATGGCTACTCACGCCAGAGGTTTGATTTGTGCACCTTTGCACGAAGAGCTATGCAACAGGCTCGGTCTTGACATGATGGTCGGTAAAAACACCGCCTTGCATGAAACTCCGTTTACTATTTCGGTAGACCTTATCGGCCATGGATGTACTACCGGGATCTCTGCCAGTGATAGAGCAAAAACCATCCGCGCTTTAGTGGACGAAAATACCAAACCCGAAGACCTCGGCCGCCCGGGACATATTTTTCCCCTTAAATCGAAAGATGGAGGTGTGCTCAGAAGAGTAGGCCATACCGAAGCATCTGTAGATTTTGCACGTCTGGCAGGATTTAAACCCGCAGGTGTATTAGTAGAGATTATGAATGAGGATGGCACCATGGCACGTTATCCCGATTTGCTTAAAGTGGCTGAAAAGTTTGATTTGAAACTGGTGTCCATCAAAGATCTCATTGCTTACAGGTTGGACCGAGAGTCTCTGATAAGCTGTGAACTGTCCAAAAAAGTGGAACTTGCCGCTGGTGAGTTCACACTCAAAATGTATCGGCAAGAACATTCCAATGATGTACATATGGCTTTAATAAAGGGAGAGTGGGCAGCAGATGAATCGGTGTTGGTACGTGTATACTCGTCAAATCAATCGGGTGCTTTTTTTGATCTGGATAGTACTAATGACCTAAAAGAAGCGATCGAAGTAGTGGCACAAAACGGAAAAGGTGTTATTTTACAAATGAATCAGGAAGGTAGGGGGCTGAACCTGCTTGATAAATTGAAAGCTCAGGAAAAAGAAAAGCTCTCAGCGCAGGAAATGGCAAAGCTGCTCAAAGGAAATATGGATTCCAAAGATTATGGTGTAGGAGCACAAATTCTGAGAGATTTAAATATTTCGAAAATTAAACTATTAAGTAATTCAAAAGTCAAAAGGTCTGGATTGTTGGGTTATGGTTTGGAAATTGTAGATCATGTGTCCATAAAAAATGAACTTGTCAATAATATGTCATAATACTAAGCAATTATTATTTCGGATTATACTTTTAATCTGTTCGTTTGTTATACATGCGTCGGTTTTGGCGCAATCGTCAAGTAAAAACGTGATAATGCCTGGTAAAGTCATAATAGAGGATGATACCATTAACGGTAACCTCGAAATGGACTTTAGAAGGGATATCGTTTTATGTCATTATCAGAATAAAATTTTTACTTATAGTGCTTTTCAGGCCACAGCGGTGCATTTGATCGATTCCACGAAAAGTAGTGAACAAGTCTACATTTCTGTCGATTTCAAAGATATGAACGGCTTTAAAAGACGCATATTTGTTGAAAACTTGGTAGAAGGTAAATTTACACTTTACAGACAACAACGAATAATTGTGCGCGACGAAGTTATTAGCTATTATCCATACGTAGCCACAAAAAGAGAACAAATGATCACTTATCTCTATTATTTAGATCAAAAGGGGCCCTTAAAAAGCCTGCCTTTAAAGAAAAAGTTATTTTTGAAAATTTTCGGAGCAGCGTATGAACAAATAGAGGCTTTTGTTAAAGATAAAAAGCTCAATTTTAGAAAAGAAAAAGATATTATTGCCATCTTTGAATATTATAACGCTTTGAAATGAAAAAAGACAAACCTCTAATACTGGTAACTAACGACGACGGAATTACTTCAAGGGGAATACAACACCTCATCACTATTGCAAAAGAGTTTGGAGAAGTTGTTGTAATTGCTCCCAATAAGCCACAATCAGGAATGGGACATGCCATTACAATAGGAGAAACTTTGAGGTTAGACAGAAGTACATTGTTTGATGGCGTAGAAGCATATGAATGTTCCGGTACACCGGCAGACTGTGTGAAACTGGGTAAGAATTTCTTAATGGAAGAACAGCATATAGACCTCGTACTTAGCGGTGTTAATCATGGTAATAATTCTTCCATATCTGTAATCTATTCCGGTACAATGTCTGCAGCAATAGAAGCGGCTATAGAGAATATTCCCGCTGTAGGCTTTAGCCTGTGTTCCTATGACCCGGAGGCTGACTTGGATCATACTTCAAAATTTATGCGAATAGTCATAGCTCAGGCACTGGAAAATGATATGGGCACAGGCATCGCCTTAAATGTAAACTTTCCCGAAAAAAGTACCGAAGAGCTGCGTGGCATTAAAATTTGCAGACAAGCCAAAGCATCGTGGCAGGAGCAATTTGAGGAACGTTATGACCCACATAACAGACGCTACTTTTGGATGTCGGGAGAATTTGTAAATAGCGACAAAGGAGAGGATACAGACGAATGGGCTATTGCAAATAATTTTGTATCCATAGTTCCCTGTCAGTACGATATGACTGCCCATCACCAAATTGCTCAGCTCAATGAAGGATGGGATCTCTGACCTGTTTTAGTTGTACTCGAGGCTCTTAGTTAGCAATTTTTACGATTTATATGCTAGGTAATAAGTTAACATAAATGTATTTATTACGTAATATGCTTAACCTTAATAAAAAATAAACGCTAATTTTACATGTTATTAAGTGCGCTAGGCTTTAAATGAAACGAATTAAAGACTATTTTCTAAAAGACGTTCTTTCGAATTCAAATTCTTATGCTGAAAAAGCAAAGATTTTGATGTTGTTTCATATAACGCTAAGTTATATTGCGCTGCCTCTTATATGCCTTCCAATAGCTGTTGTTTTCATTCCTAACCTCATGATAACAATAAATATTGTGCTCAGCGTGTTATTGTATTTGGGTACGCTTTACAGTCTAAAGCATCAATCTCTTAAGGTAACAGCATTGATTTTTTGTTTTGGACAGTTTTTTTTGAGCTTTGTAGCAAATACCCTCTTGGGTAATGATGTTTCTATTATTGTAGTTGGATGGTACCTCATCATCATTTTAATAGCTTCTTTTACCCTAAATATAAGATATGGGATGGTATTTGCCGTTTTAACGGTATTGGCAATTGCGCTCAACGTTATTTTTCTATATACGGGTATTAGCAACGGCAGTAAAATTCATTTCTCGGAGCTGCATGCAGTAATCTTGTTTCCTGTTCTAACGGCTTTTGTTTTATTGTATCTCCTATATATTATTTATGTTTTTATTCGCACCGATAATGAGGCTTGGCAAGAATTGGATCAGACAAGGAAAGAGGCCATTGAAGCCTTGAAATCGAAAGACCAGTTTCTGTCTATCATGAGTCATGAAATAAGAACTCCAATGAATGCAATAATAGGTTTAAGTGACGTAATGATTGAAGATACGCCTAAAAAAGATCACTTGAACCTGCTTCAAACTTTACGTAAATCGGCCGAAAACCTGAAATTACTTACCAATGATGTGTTGGACTTTGCAAAAATTGAGCAGAAAAAGCTTTTACTGGAAAAAGAACCTATAAACTTTAAGGAGTTAATAGAAAATATTGTTGCTTCATTTTCTGTAGAATGCGGAAAGAAAAAAAATAAGATTACCCTCAATTATCAAAACTCCCTTCCGCATAATTTAAAAGGCGACAGTTTACGTTTGTCGCAAGTGATGACCAATCTCATTAGTAATGCCGTGAAATTTACCGATGGTGGTGAAATAGTTATATCTGTTGAAGGAGTGAAACAAGATATAAACTCGCATACTTTTTATGTCGAAGTCAGTGACAACGGCATAGGAATAAAAAGGGATATGTTAAATCGAATTTTCGATGCATTTACACAAGAAAGTTCATCTACAACAAGAGAGTACGGTGGGTCGGGACTAGGGCTTGCCATTACACAAAAATTATTAGACTTAATGGGCTCTTCTATTTATGTGAACAGCCAGGAAGGTGTAGGCTCGACCTTCTATTTTGTAATAGAGCTGGAAACATATAATGCACCTAAAGAGCCTAATAAAAAAGAAGGTGCCAAATTAAACCTGAATGGAAAAAGAATCCTTGTAGCTGAAGATAATGAGTTCAATCAAATAGTTATTGAAAGGTTCATTAAATCATGGAACTGTGAATTCGATCTGGTCGAGAATGGTCGTTTGGCAGTAGAAATGTCTGAAGATATTAGCTATGCGGTAATATTGATGGATTTGCAGATGCCGGAAATGGATGGTGAAGAAGCAACCCGGATTATAAAAGAAAATGATCCTAAACAACCGATTATAGCACTTACAGCGGACGTTAGTGAGGCCACCGCCAAAGTCGTTAAAAGTGTAGGTTTTGATGCCCTTATAACAAAACCGGTTAATAAACACGAATTGGAAGACGCAATTAGAAAAGTACTGCGATGAATTTATAACGTTTGATTACTTTTGCCGTTAAATCTAATTAGATTTAAACGGGATTATGAATCCGGATTTCATCTATAACAATTAACTGTAGCAGAACGAGTTCAATGCAATCGGTTAATTCTTTGTGCTTAATTGCATTGAATGTTTGTTGAGCATAAGTGAAATGAATGCCTGTGTTTCGTCTTTTTGAGTTTTTAGATGCATGAGGAGGGGTGATCGGGGTTGAATACCAGATTTCAATATGATTATTAATCAATGAAAAAATATCTTTTTATAAACACTTTGCTTCTTTTATTACTCTTTCCAGCCAAATTATTGGCACAAGAGGTTTCTGATAGCTTACTTTTTGAAAAAGAAATATCTGCAGCTGATCAGGAGCGCATACAAATAAATATTCATAGAGGTAGCGTTAAATTGGCAAAAGAATTTATATCAGGAATCTATTGCGATGTAGAAGCACGATCAGATGATTTTACCACTTACTGGACCAAATTTTTCAGGGATGACTATCATATTCGACTGAAAAATAAGAAAGAGGTATACCAGGCCAGATTAATTCATATACCTGAAATCACCCATCAGGAAATTAATGTGTACTGTAGAATGTATGATTATGGTACCCGGGTACGTGTTGAATTTGGCATTACCGATGTTGCGGGTAGCTCATTCGATTCATCGTACGATGATACAAAATACAGGGCCATGAAATCTTTTCTTCACCGATCGGTGAGTAAGTATTATACACAATACTATAATAGATTGCTCCAAAAGTTACAAGATCAGAAAGGGGATCTTATGCAACGCAAAGAACGACTTGTAAACGACCGGAAACGGGTTAAAAATGATTTGGTACAACTAAACAGAACAATATCATTAGCACAAAAAAATAGATTGAGAGCAGAAACGAATATCGAAAAGTCACTGACAAATATGGAGCAAAAGAAAGATGAAATTAAGTATAAAGAGAGCTATTTGAATGAACACCAGGAGAGCCTGAATCAACTGGATGATCAAATAGCTGAATTAGGTACTGATAAACCGGAAGATATGGAATTGCTAGTCAATAAGAAGAAAGATATATCCGGTAAGTTAATGAAGTTAAAAAATGAAATTGCCAGGGCAAATAAGGTGATTGTGCGAAATGAACAGAACATTACAAAGAACAAAAATAAAGCGCAGCAGTCCCAGGAAACGATTACACTGTCTGAAGCAGAAATTGATAAAAAAAATCAAGACATAGAAGCCTTGTCCACTGATGTTGAAATTGTGGATAGCAAACTGTCTGTAAAGCAAGGCCAGATTAATAAGATTAATTTGAAATTGGCCGAAATACCTGTTTCTCCACTTTGATTGAAACAGATCGAATAAAAAAACAGGAGGTAATTGAGAGCATAAAAAAAGGGTGACAATCGTCACCCCTTCAGTTTGTAGTTTAAGTAAAGTTTTTAGTTGTTCTTAGATGTAAGCTTTGCATTGAAGAACGATCTGTTCATTCGGGCAATGTGATTTAAAGAGATTCCTTTTGGACATTCAGCTTCACAAGCTCCTGTATTTGTACAGGCACCAAACCCTTCTTCATCCATTTGCGCTACCATTTTCTCTGCTCTTTCTTTTGCTTCAACCTGCCCCTGAGGTAACAGGGCCAAATGTGAAATCTTTGCAGATGTAAAGAGCATTGCCGAAGCATTTTTGCAGGCAGCCACACAAGCTCCGCAACCAATACATGTTGCCGCATCAAAAGCTTCGTCAGCGTCAATTTTTGGTACGGGAGTAGCATGCGCATCAGGGGCATTACCAGTGTTTACCGATACATACCCTCCGGCTTGAATAATACGGTCAAATGCCGAGCGGTCTACAGTAAGATCTTTTATTACAGGAAATGCATTGGCGCGCCATGGTTCGATATAAATCGTATCTCCATCTTTAAAAGAGCGCATATGCAACTGACAGGTAGTCGTTTCATTACTTGGTCCGTGTGGACGTCCATTGATGTATAAGCTACACATGCCACAAATACCTTCTCTGCAATCATGGTCAAATGCTACGGGATCTTCTCCTTTTTCAATGAGTTCGTTGTTCAACTGATCCATCATTTCCAAAAAGGAGCTGTCTTCAGAGACATTGGAGAGCTTGTAGTCCACCATTTTACCTTCGGTGTCGTTGTTTTTTTGTCTCCAGATTTTAAGATTTAGATCCATATTAACTATTTATTATGAAGCTTTCAACTTCAGGTAATTACAATGATTTATAGCTTATTTATAACTTCGTTGCTTCATCTCAACATTCTCATAAACAAGATCTTCTTTGTGAAGAATAGGTTCCGAGTCTGACGAAGTGTATTCCCAGGCCGCAACGTAGGCATAATTATCATCGTGTCTTAATGCTTCACCTTCTTCTGTCTGGTGTTCTTCTCTAAAGTGGCCTCCGCAAGACTCCTCTCTATTGAGTGCATCATGACACATAAGTTCGCCTAATTCCAGAAAATCAGCAACACGTAACGCTTTTTCTAGTTCCGGATTTAATTCGTTTTTGTCGCCCGGTACACGGACTTCCTTATAAAATTCAGCCTTTATCTCCTTTATTTCTTCAATAGCCTGCTTTAACCCTTCTGCGTTTCTTGCCATTCCACATTTTTCCCACATGACAGCACCGAGTCTTTTATGGAAATAGTCCACGGATTTAGCACCATTGTTATTCATAAACGAATCGATCTGGGCTTTTACCTTAGCCTCGGCTTCGTCGAACTCAGGAGTATCGGTAGGTATTTTTCCCGTTCGGATATCATCAGCCAAATAGTTACCAATTGTATAAGGAATAACGAAGTAACCATCTGCAAGCCCTTGCATAAGCGCAGATGCTCCAAGTCTGTTCGCACCGTGGTCCGAGAAATTACATTCCCCGGTGGCATATAAACCTGGAACCGAAGTCATCAAATTGTAATCTACCCAAAGACCACCCATGGTATAATGCACAGCCGGATATATTTTCATCGGTACTTCGTAAGGGTTTTCATCTGCAATTTTTTCATACATCTGAAACAGGTTACCGTATTTTGCTTCAACGGCTTTTTTCCCCATACGTTCTATGGCATATTTAAAATCAAGAAATACCGCTTCTTTCGTTTTATTAACGCCATATCCTGCGTCACAACGTTCTTTGGCAGCTCTCGAAGCAACATCACGCGGAACAAGGTTACCGAATGCCGGATACCTTCTTTCCAGGTAAAAATCCCTGTCTTCATCAGGAATGTCATTGGCAGTGATCGCTCCGCTACGTAGCTTCTCTACATCCTCCATTTTTTTAGGAACCCATACACGACCGTCATTTCTCAAAGACTCTGACATCAATGTCAGCTTTGATTGATGGTCTCCAGTTCTTGGTAGACAAGTAGGGTGAATTTGTGTATAACAAGGGTTGGCAAATGCTGCGCCCTTTTTATGAGCTTTCCATGCTGCGGTTACGTTAGAACCCATGGCGTTAGTGGAAAGATAGAACACATTGCCATATCCACCAGATGCCAATACCACTGCGTGAGCAGAATGTCGCTCAATTTCTCCTGTGATCAAATTTCTTGCAATAATTCCGCGGGCTTTACCATCCACGATCACCACATCAAGCATTTCATGTCGGTTGTACATTTCAACCGAACCTTTATTAATTTGGCGACTTAAGGCCGAGTAGGCACCTAGTAATAATTGCTGTCCGGTTTGGCCTCTTGCGTAGAAGGTACGTTTTACCTGAACACCTCCAAATGACCGGTTATCTAAATAACCACCGTAATCCCGGGCAAACGGCACACCCTGTGCAACACATTGATCAATAATATTTCGGCTCACCTCTGCCAGACGGTGTACATTTGCTTCACGAGAGCGATAGTCTCCACCCTTAATCGTATCGTAAAATAAACGATATACACTATCACCATCGTTTTGATAGTTTTTTGCTGCATTGATACCTCCCTGGGCAGCAATAGAGTGCGCTCGCCTTGGGCTGTCTTGGAAACAGAACACTTTTACATTATAACCCAATTCACCAAAACTTGCAGCGGCAGAAGCTCCTGCCAATCCTGATCCAACTACGATAACATCAATTAATCTCTTGTTGGCAGGATTTACCAATTTTACCTCAGATTTATATTTTTCCCATTTAACAGCTAAATCGCCTGCTGGTATATTTGCATCTAATTTCATCTGTAATCGTTGTTATAGGCTTTTAATAAATAATACTAAAGGTATAGCGGCAAACACAGCAGGAACCACTATGGAAATAAATGTGCCCACTTTCTTAATAATTGGAGTATATTTTACATGACGAACACCCAAAGACTGAAAAGCACTTTGGAATCCATGGTTGAGATGTAGGGCAAGAATTACCATGGCAATCAGGTAAATAAGCGTATACCACCATACACTGAACGACTGCAATACATAAGCATATAAATTGTCCATTTCCACCCCATTTACAACGGTCATACTTATCGAATCATCATAATCAATAATTTTAGACTTTAAAAAGAAGTGAGAGATGTGTAAAATAAAGAATAATAAGAAAAGAATGCCCATTAAGGACATTTGTTTCGAGTTCCAGCTTACGCCCGGGTTGTCACTTTTTTTGTAAGCATAATTTGTTTTTCGTGCCGCTTTATTTTTGCGTGTTAACAATATACCATCAATAATGTGGATGATAAATCCACTGAAAATGACCACTTCAGCTATGATAATAAGTGGGTTGCCTTTAAAATTATGGGCATATTCGTTAAAAGTCGCACCTCCGTCATCGAGTAGTAAGAACAAATTTCCCACTAAATGACTAAATAAAAATAAAGTTAGCCCTAATCCCGTTACGGACATGAGTAACTTTCGACCCAAAGAGCTATTAATAGTGTCAGCGAACCAACTCATTGTTTAATGTTATTAGTTTAAAACTTCGGCAATTTACATCCGGAATTACTAGTAATCAATGTGAACAAGCTTATTTTTAACTGTTCTAAATAGTGAGAGTGTGCTATGTTCCTACTAATAAGAAAATTACCGACATATTGTGTTATTTATCTAATAAGTAATTTTACGAAATGTCGTCTTGGTGATATTACTAGCGCCAATACCGTGATCTTATTTTGACAATAACAGCTTGTTGATAACTATTTCCTGACATCTAACAATTATATCAATATGAAATGTATGTATTCACTGTTTCTTGCGTTATATTAGCATACTTATATGAGTATGAAGAATTCAAAGCTTCGAATCTTACTTGTTATTATGGGCTTGTTAGGCAGGTCCTTACATCTGGAAGCTACACACTTGAGAGCTGCCGATATGGTGATTAATCACCTGGGAGGCAATGAATATGAAATTATTTTAACAGCCTATGCAGTGAATGGTAGTGATCCTTCGCTTATGGATACGCAGACTTTTACTTATCTGAACTCAGATGAGACAACTGTTGTAGGTAGTCCAGTTCCCGAAGTGCTCGACCAAAATACAATAAAATATACCTATCGCTTTACTGAAACGTTGCCCGCAAACACCAACATTGTTGTTCAGTTCAGGGGTGATAACAGAAATGCCGGAATAGTAAACATTCAGAATTCTGTTAATGAATCCATTTATATTGAATCCTTTTTTTTCAAGAACAATAACACAGCAGGTAATCATTCGCCTATTTTGACGGTGCCTCCCATCGATAGAGGAGTAGTGGGGCAGGTATATACGCATAACCCCGGTGCTTACGACATTGATGGTGACAGTCTGGTATTTGAAAAAGTAACGCCAATGTCTGGTCCTGGTACCACCATCAATGGCTATTCTGAATTAGATGATTTTCCAGGGGTGACTTATACCGTTGATCCGATTACCGGTGATGTGGTCTGGGATGCACCTCCTGAGCCAGGAGAATATAATATTGCCATTATGGTGAGTGAGTACAGAGATGGTGCGCGTATAGGATTTGTGGTGAGAGACATGCAAATTTTAATTGAAAATAATGATAACACGCCACCAGTCGTTCAAATTCATGAACCGCTATGTGGTGTGGCGGGTTCTACTATAACCGATACTGTTTTTGCTTTCGACACTGATGATAGCAGACTTAATAGTTTGGAGTTAAGTATGTTCAGTGGTGTAGCTGAAAATGGGGCGATCCTGGACATGAGTATGGACACGAATGGTAAGATCACAGGCATATTGGAATGGGAAACCGGCTGTGAAGATATAAGGAATCAACCTTTCTATACTGTTTTTAAGGCCAATGACCGAGATGAGCCGGTAGCCCTTACAGATATTGAATCTTCGGAAATAAGAGTGTTGGCACCGCCCGTTACCGGTTTATTATCTCTGTCATTACAGGATGGCATACAACTGGATTGGGATCCCTATATTTGTAATGAGCAATTACAAGCTTTTGAAATTTACCGCAGCGATTGCGATTCAAGCAGGATTGTCAGGGACTCCTGTACGGTGGGAGTCTTACCCGAGTGGGGCTTTGTTAAAATCGGGGAGGTTGAGCGTGGAGAACCGACCACTTTTTTCGATAATAACGATGGGCTGGGGTTGGTTCCAGGGCAACAATATTGTTACCTTATTGTCGTACGGATAAACCCACCTGCACGCGGCTTTAGTCGCGCCTCCGATGTCGTTTGTGACGCTGTGGCGAGTACAGCTCCTATCGTGAACAGGATTTCGGTACTTATAACCGATTCGCTTAACGGGGAAATTTTAGTAGCCTGGTTAGCACCACTTGATTACGATACCGTGGCAAATCCAGGTCCTTATGAATACAAGCTTCAACGCGGTGACCCTAATGGTGATAACTTTACCACCATTGCTACTTTCACCATGGACAATCTGCTTGACTCGTCGTTCATAGATACCGGCTTAAACACACGAGATAGTACTTACTCTTACCGAGTGATTTTTAGCTATAATGGCGGTGCAAATGAGGAAGCGACATCCTGGCCGGCAAACGCTATTCGCTTAAACGGACAAGGTGGTGACAGAAGTGTTACATTGACTTGGGAAATGAATAATTTTTGGCATACACCAGACTCGCTTCAACAAAATGTTTGGCAAATAATTGATTCAGATACTGTTTTGCTGACGACGCTAACAGGTGGTGAACAAAGTGTAACAATTAATGACCTCAACAATGGCGATACACTTTGCTTTTTGCTAGAAACAGCACATGTCTTATGCATCGATACAAACCTTGGTTCTTTTATTAATTATACCAACATGGTCTGTGTCGTTCCTTTTGACGATACACCTCCTTGTACCCCAATATTAAGTATAAAGACCAATATTTGTGATGGTGACTTTGATTGGTGTAGTCCCGCAAATGCCAATTTGGAAATTGAAAATGAACTCAGTTGGTCTCTGCCTGATACGGACTTTTGTGATTCATTGAAAGAAAATATAGTGAGCTATAATTTATTTTATCGGAAAAGTCTGGCCGATGATTTTGAACTTATTCATAGTCATGTGAATGTTGATTCATTGAGGTTTACACATGAAGACCTGGATTCCTATGCCGGTTGTTATTATATCGAAGCGCAGAATGCCTTTGGTCTAAAAAGTAATCCAAGTAATACCGTATGCAATGAAAATTGTATTTGTTACGAACTTCCCAACGTATTTACTCCCAATGGAGATTTGTTTAATGATGCCTTTTATCCGATTCCGCTGGTCCGGTTTGTGGAGTCTGTGGATTTTAAGGTTTATAACAGATGGGAACAATTGGTGTTTCAACATCAGGGAGATCCTCAAATAAACTGGGACGGACGCGATTCAGAGGGCAAAGAATTGGCTGCCGGTGTTTATTTTTATGAAGCCGAAATAAAGATCATCGCCATAGATCCGGATGATTCTTCAGAACATCGAAAAGGGTGGGTCCTCATTGTAAGATAAATCATTTATATTTGTAGATTAATATATAAGCTGTTACGGTAGGCAGCTTATGAAAATTGTAAAAAGATTTATGAAAGCATACGTGTTTCCAGGTCAAGGTTGCCAATTTGTTGGAATGGGTAAAGACCTTTACGACTCTTCAGACAAAGCAAAACAAATGTTCGAAGATGCGAACGATTTGTTGGGGTTTAAAATTACTGATGTCATGTTTGAAGGCTCTCCGGAAGAATTAACTCAAACGAAAGTCACACAACCTGCTATATTTCTACATTCGGTTGTATTGGCTTCCTGTGAGTCGGACTTTGCACCCAATATGGTTGCAGGTCACTCTTTAGGCGAATTATCCGCATTGGTAGCTAATGGCGCTTTACGTTTTGAAGATGGCCTCAAATTGGTAGCTCAGCGTGCCATGGCCATGCAAAAAGCCTGTGAAGAAAATCCATCGACAATGGCTGCGATAATAGGGCTTGAAGATCAGGTAGTTGAAGACATTTGTGCAGCAATTGATGAAGTTGTAGTTGCTGCTAATTATAACTGTCCCGGACAATTAGTGATTTCCGGTTCTATGAAAGGAATAGAATTGGCGTGTGAAAAACTAAAGGAAGCCGGGGCGAAACGTGCGTTGCCATTGCCGGTAGGAGGTGCTTTTCACTCACCATTAATGGAATCTGCCAAAGTGGAATTGCAGAATGCTATAGAACAAACCAATTTCAGTGATCCGGTTTGTCCGGTTTACCAAAATGTAGATGCACAACCTTCTTCAGATATAGCTACTATTAAACAAAACTTAATAGCACAGCTCACCGCACCGGTTAAGTGGACTCAAACAGTTCAAAAGATGATTGAAGACGGAGCAGAAGTTTTCATCGAGTGTGGTCCCAATAAAAAAGTATTACAGGGACTAATCAGAAAAATTGATCGCGAAGCAAGCGTCATGTCGATATAATTAAGGAAAGCTAAACCGGTTTAGGTTTAGCTTTTACTTTCATACATATAAAAGAGTTTTCTACATAATTAACGGAAGATGGGAATTTTTACAAAAGCAATTATTGGGGTGTTCATCAGTCTGGCTTTAGGAAGCACTAACCGGGTGAACGCCTGTAACCAAAACAGTGACAGAGTGAAAGTGCTGACTTTCGATCAATCTGACCTGCCACCAAACTGGAATTATCAAGGTAAGGTTATCGATGGAAGGCGCTGGCGCGATAAAAACGGGCTGAATTTTTTTGTATGCCTGATGGAAGAAAAAAATGACATCATAAAAATGCAGCTGCGACATTTCTTTATGGTCGGTGATCAAATCAACGAACTTCACGATTTGGAAGAAATAGAAGAGAAGTGTAATGAAGATCTCTCTATAATACCAATAAAAGAATCATTTTACGTATCAGACTTTGACAATGATGGAATTGGTGAAGTTACCTTTATTTTTAGATATGGTTGCAGAACAGGGATGAGCCCGCTTAACCAAACGCTGTATATGCTTGAGCATAAAAAGAAATACGAAATCTCAGGTACAACCGTAGTTGGTGACGCAGGAGGAAAAGAAAATATTATACCTCAATTTCATGAAAAACCCGAATTCTTGGAATTTGCTGAACATCATTGGCAATGGTTTAAATATGAATTTTGATTAAAAAAATAGTAAGGCTGTTTTTAACTTAAATGTACTGTAATTCATGGGCGATCGAATTGTAGTTTTACTCGTTTTAAGTTTTTTGCTCTACAATAGCTGGGGCCAGGTGGCAGTTTTTAATAATTATTCAATTGATCAAGGTTTAGCCAGTAATTCCGTATATGAGTGTAATCAGGATCAATACGGTTATATCTGGGTTACCACAGAAAATGGTGTTAATAGATTTGATGGAGCAAATTTCGAGACATTTACTTCCGAAGATGGCTTGGCTGATGACGAAATTTTTGGTACCAGAGAGGATAGCGAAGGAAGGATTTGGTTTCTGAGCTTCAATGGTAAATTGTCCTATTATTTGGATGGCCGTTTATATAATGAGCACAATGATTCGAGGTTGTCAACGCTTAATTTTAGCTTTTATTTAAGAGATATTTACCAGGATAAGGCCGGCAATTTATGGATGGCCAGTCAAAACGAGGGCTTAAAAGTAGTCACAAAAGACCTGGTACTTATTGAACATTTTACAAACGCCATCTATAATCAAATCAGTTACTTTTCAGAACATGATGGAGATTCTTTAATTGCCTGGAAAAAATATAATAAACTGCTATTTAAGGAAACTTCGTTTCTCCAGATGAAAGAGCTGGATTTTGCCATAAGCGTTGCACCCAAAAGGTGCAATGATCAATCGGAAAGCCTGATCAAAACAAAAGACGGAAAAGACTTCATTGGTTCATTGAGACATGGAGGCGCTTATACAATTGGAGATGTTATAAGCGAAAATGAAGTGCGTTGCGTAGCTGCGGTGGGATCCAATAATTTTTGGTTGGGAACAAATAATGCAGGCTTGTTGCAAATAAATGTCACTTTAAATAGTCTGGTAGCTGATACGCTGCTCAAACAGTATTCAATAAATCATTTGTTTATTGATCGAGAAAATAATTTTTGGGTAAGCACAAAAGGTAATGGCGTTTTTATCAAAACGACAAATGGTTACTGGAAAATGGACCAAAAAGATGGTTTGTCTTATGCTCATTTTGACTGCGTAACCAAATATAGAGACCACGGAGTAATTATTGGCGGTAGAGATGGGAAGGTCAATTTTGTGAATCATGATGGGAAAGTCACCAGCAAGGTAGATTTAAATAATGCAGAGACCAAGGTAACACAAATAAGGTCGCTATTTGTAGATGAATACTCAAATATTTGGGCAGCAACCGATAAAGGTCTGGTTATTTATAATCAACAAAGAAACGATTTCAAATGGTTTAGAGAAGTAGGTGCTTGCAAAGATTTGAATGGCTTTGAAAAGAATAAAGTGCTACTAGCAACAAGTGAAGGTGCTTACATTTTTGAATATACGGAGGCAGCCATAAATTTTGAGAAAATTTGGAATGTGCGTTCAAATGCCATTAATGCTAATAGTGAAGGCGATATTTTTATAGGTACGCTGGATGGCTTGTATTTTTACAAATACAATAAAGTGATGAAGTTTAAGAGGCATCTGAACTTATTGAACTATAGAATTTCAGATATTCAGATCAATGATGAATTTGTATTTGTAGGTACATATGGGCACGGCATGGTGGTCTTTGATAATAGAGACAAGGTAGCTGTCTTCAAAAAAGGGGAAGGATTACCCAGTAATTTTATCAATAAAATAAACCTTTATGATGACGATTGCTGGATAGCCACAGAGCGGGGTGCGGTATTACTTCAGCTAACTAATTACCTTGAAATTGAAAAGAAAATACATTTTTCGAAAAGTGATGGTCTCTTATCAAATGAAATAAATGATATATGCTTTAACAATGATTTAGTATATATGGCCACTTTGGGTGGGTTGACCGGTTTTAATTGGACCAAGTTGATCAATAACGTATCCCCGCCTTCTATTTATATAAATAAGGTAGAAATTAACGGAAAGGATACTATTAGATTACCAAAATATGAATTACATCAACTGCAAGACCACCTGGAGATTCATTTTACTGCTATTTCTTTTGAAAGTGCCGGGGATGTTGAATTCAGGTATAGAATGCTTGGGGTGGATACGGAATGGCAAAGTACAGCCGAAAGACATGCGACCTATTCGCGATTGTCTCCTGGTGATTACATTTTTGAAGTAATGTCCATATCAAAAACAGGAATAAGGAGTAAAACTTTAGCTACGTTTAAATTATCTATTAGTCCGTATTTTGTGTATACAAGGTGGTTTAAAGTTTTGTTAATCAGTGTTTTGAGTTTGTTCGTATTAGTGGTTGTGTTTTTGAGGTATCGCAATTTGCAACTAAAAACCAGAATGGAAAGGCAACTAATAAACCTGGAACATAAAGCGTTGATGACTCAAATGAATCCTCATTTTCTTTTTAATACTATGAGCTCTATTCAACAGTTTATCAATACTAATGATAAAAGATCTGCCAACAAATACCTGGCACGTTTTGCAGAGCTCATGCGCAGGATTCTCAATAATTCAAAATCGAATGTGTTATCATTAAAAGAAGAAGTTGAAACACTTAATTTATACCTGGAATTTGAAGCACTTCGTTTTGACCACAAATTTGATTATTCAGTAAATTCCGAACCAAACTTGGACTTGAATGAGCTGAAATTACCCTCGATGCTTATTCAACCTTATGTTGAAAATTCGATACTGCATGGCTTGGCGAGTTTAAGTACTGATAGTAGGGGAGAGGTGAAAGTATTTTTTGCGTTAAAAGACGAAAATCACTTTTCATGCGTTATTGATGATAACGGAATTGGTAGAAAAGCTGCAGAGAAGATTCGCCAAAAACGTTCTTCAACTCACGAGTCAACTGCCATGGAAAACATAAACGAACGTATTAAATTGTTCAATAAACGACTGGAAAAACGTTTTATGTTCGAAATAGAAGTTCAGGATAAATACGACGATTCAGGGCAAGCTACCGGAACCAGGGTAGAAGTAATTATACCAATAAATTTTTGATTATGATCCGTACAGTAATAGTAGAAGATGAACCGGGAGCGCGTAAGGTTCTGGAATCCTTATTGGAAGAATATGTGCCACAAGTAACTATTGTGGGGGTAGGTGAAGATGTGAACTCGGGGATAGAGGTAATAAATACTCAAAAGCCTGAATTGGTTTTTATGGATATTCGTCTACCTGATGGAGATAGTTTTGAAATTTTGGAGGAATGCAAACACAAAGGTTTTAATGTCATATTTACTACTGCCTACGGTGATTACAGAGAGCAGGCTTTCGACAAATCAGCCTTGCATTATTTAACTAAACCTATAGATATTGATAAACTTATTGATGCCGTTGGCCGCTATGAAGCACGGTCCAAAAAATCGTTCGATCCGGAGATGTTAGAAGTATTTAAGACAGAAGTCGGGTCGAATAAAAAAAAGTTGGCACTTCCCAATAACGACGGTTATGTAATTGTAGATGTTTCGGATATTACCTATTGCGAAGCACAGTCAAATTATACGAAGATCAACTTGAATAATGGTAAAAGCTATGTTACCTCCAAGAGTCTCAAGTTTTATGATCAGAGACTAATGAACGGAGACTTTTACAGAATCCATAAATCGTTTTTGGTAAATATTAATTTTATCAAGGAAGTGAAGTCCGATGGGTATGTGGTTCTTTTCGATGGCAGTTGTCTATCGATATCACAAAGGGCCAAAAGCGGATTTATGAAATATTTGGAAGGTTAAAAAATAAACACCATTTTTACACTTGTACTAGACGTCTTAAATCTTGAAAATCACCACGCTTTCTCTTTTAGTATTAGTGTCCTTAAATTTCGTTTTTTGTCAAGATTTTACCGGTAAATGGACGGGGTTATTGCGTCAAGATCCTGGTGCTTATTCGGAAAAATACTATTTCGAAATGGAACTATTACAAAAAGGGAATAAGATTGAAGGTCAGTCAAGTATTTTTATTAACCAGTTTTTTGGTAAAATGGAAGTCCGGGGAGAGATTCAAGGCGATACCCTTTTGTTTGAGGAGTTACGCATGATTGATGAGCAAATGGAAACCGGTTACGAATGGTGCTTGAAAAAAGGGATGTTGATCCTCGAAAAAGGTGATGTGAAAGCCTACTTAAAAGGAGATTGGTCCGGAGAAATTTCTGTCGGCCCCTGTGAACCCGGAACCATTGAAGTGTCTCGTATAACGAGTGATAGCATTCAAAAGTTGATGGAAAGAGGTTATGTCAATACTGAATTTCAAAATGGAATGCTCAAACAAGTGCAATTCAGAGAAGTGAAATCCATATCAGATGTTATTATCAGAAATGATTTATTTCAAATATTCTTAAGTGATAACTTACAAGCCGATAACGATGTGGTTTCGTTGATATTTAATGAAAAGAAGGTCATTGGAAGCTACAAACTAAAAAAAGAGCCCATAGCGCTGAAGTTAAATTACGAAAAGAGAAAAAAATACAATTACCTTGTTGTACATGCTGAAAAATTAGGCAAATTTCCACCCGCTGCAGCAACAGTTATTATCGACGATGGGATTTCAAAGCAACAATTTGTCTTGGAATCCGATTTGAATAGAAGTGCTTTGCTGCGAATTAAGTATCAGCCCGTAAAAAATAAATGACTTAAGTGATTTTTTTAGTACTTAGCATCAAGTCTTTTACATTTGCCTGACAAAAACCATGTTGTTCCCGCTCTATGAATTCGTATATGATTCCAGTAAGCTCCGAGGGTTGCGTGAAACATTGTACCAAGCCTTCACATCTTAAAGGTTCTTTCGTTGTGAATTCAGCATATCCTTTATTTCTCCATTCTTCCATAGTTGTTTCCACAGAATCTACCTGGTATGCCAGGTGATGAATGCCTCCCACACCATCTCTTTTGTTAACCCATTCTTCAACAATAGATCCGGGAGTGCCATTTGATACAAATATTTCAGGAGGCAGGTGGTAAGCTGCTTTTTCATTTGTCGGTGTCACATTTAAGTGGCTCCAGGGTACTATAGATAAAGGTTTTTCGGGAGGGAGCAAAACTAAACATTGTGCTTTAGAGTTGTCTTCAAAAGTGATTTCGAAGCCATCAGGTAAGTCATCAGCGATTCTATACCCTAAGCAAGACATAAGAAAGTTAGCAGTTTTAATCCTGTCTTTGACCCGGTAGGCAATATGATCTAATCTCATCGTTTTACAGATTGGTCCTACTAAATATAACGACTCTTTCGTAGACTTGGTTGAAAAAAGTTGTTTTAGGGGAAGTTAAGGCCTGTTTTAGTTTTCCTGGATGGTGTTTATAAGCATGAGTGAATATACAAATTCACGCTCTTGGGAGTCAATAAATACCTTCTTAATAAGGATGTCAACCACCTTTTCAGTGTAATTCATAATTTCGGGATCTCTCATTTTCCAAACAACAGATTTTCCACCTAATTGACCATTTCTGAAGACGATATCCAAGGGAATCATTTTTCCTCTTGCTGTTCTCATAAACACTTTTGCCCGTGAAAAATCTACTTTATCATCAAACAACGTGAAAGACCAATAGTCTGGAAGCAAAGAATTTGGGAATAGTCCTGCGGGAGGATAGGCAAGAAAAGGGGGGATGTCCTTTTTACTAAGGTTTTTTTGCCCGCCTTCCACATAACAAACTTCGTAAATACTGCCCTTTGAAGATATGGCGGCCCCTAGTCCGAAAACATTTGTATTAGGATTTAGCAACATCCTTCTATCTCTTACGGTAGAGTCCATGGTACCTTTTATCATCTCATTAATAATATCATCGGCATTATTGACTTTATTACTTACCGAATATTTTAATCCCGTGTGTCCGTCGTGGTTGTAACATGGAATAGTGTCTTCGAAATAGTCTAATATGGAGTCGTTTGCGGCGAGGATTAATGCACAGTTTTGTGCATAGTTATTAAAGCCATCTTCAAAATATATTTCTTCCGATGAGTGCACAATATTACGATAAAAAGAGAGTCGCTGATGCGCCAGCGAATATGTTTTCGGACCAAGTTCACCTGCTTTACAAAGAGAAATCGAGCCGCGCCATCCCAGGGATTCTATTCTGGAACCGTGGAACAAACTTAAATATTGATCCTTTAATACTCTTTTTTGAGAAATTAACTGGGGTTTTAATACTTGCATTTGGCCCCGTAAAACTTGATACCGTTTTGAATAGTGAGTGAGGTATTCTACAAAATTTGAATCTAATTCAAATACTCCCATCGCACCTATGATGTCCTGTGAATGAAATTTCTTTTCTAAATTCATGAACTCGTTCAGTGGCTTCCATATTTTCCGCTTAAGAGGTGCTAGTTCGCTAACATATTTGCCATATTTATGATATTGAGATTTTGTAAAATGCTTCTTATCCATTACTGAGTCCTTCCGATAGAGCAGGTAGAGCGCCAGGTCTTTTTCTTCATTACTCAGTGCTTCATCAATTCGATGCATCATTTGAATGCTTTCATGTTTGTCCAGCAATACCTTTTTTTGAGCAAAGGAACTCACGGACGTTAACAGTAAACAAATAAATAATATGTAACCGGAAGAATATGGCACCATGATTCTATTATTGATTCTCTAAAATAACAATCAATTCGTAATTTCCGAAAAAAGCCCGCCCCCTAATAGGTACTCGTAAGTCAGTTAAAGGCTATTGATGTTGTTTTCGGGTATGATAAACGCCCGGATCTGGAGAAAACCGGGCGCTATAGAAAAATACGGTGTCTTATAGAAGCTGGTTTCGCCAATTTATTTTTTAACCGGAATATTGAAAGTAAGTTTTATGTCTGAAACCATTTTCATACCAAAATTATAATCAGCTCTGTTAATGCTAAAGTCACTTTTAAACCAATAAAGCTCGTTTTCCCCTTCTTCAAATGTAAAAGGAATTTCGACTTCATTGGTAGTTTCCAATATGGTAAGATCTCCTTTAACAATAAAACCTTCATCCGATTTTGTGATCTCCTTGGAACTAAATGTGATTTTCGGGAAATTGGTCACATCAAGCCATTTTCCTCCTATAGCATGTTTTTGTTGTGTCTCATTATCAATAAAAATGGAAGCTGTCATTACGGTTGCACTCAGGCTTGATGTTTGCAGGTTTTCCGGGTCGAATTTTATCTCGGCGTTGAGTTCTTTGAAAACTCCTTTCGCTTTTTTCGACTCGAAAGTGATGGATACCTGATCGGAAACTACATTCCAATTGGCATATTTTTGATTACTAAGTAAGAACGGAAGTATTCCTAAAAAAGTAACTGCTACAAATAAATTGGTTTTCATAATCGTTTGTGTTTATTATGTGAATTATCCTCTGAATTTATCTAATAAGTCGCTAAGCTGTTGGGCTTCTTCTTCAGTTAACCGATTTAAAGCCTGCATTTGCGCTTCAATTATTGGTGTGATTTCAGCCAGCAAATCCAGCCCTGCTTTGCTTATTCCAATACACAACAACCTCCGGTTCAATGAATCCATTTTACGTGTGATCAATCCCTTTTTCTGAAGTCGATCTAGGAGCCTGGTAAGATCTGGTGTTTTATCGATCATGACACTCTTCACCTCTCCTGCGGACAAGGTTTCGGGGTGTTTGCCCCTCAGAATGCGCAACACATTGAATTGTTGCGCCGTGATGTCAAACGCTTTGAAAAACTTTTTATTCTCATTGCGTAGCCATGACTCCGTAAACATGATATTTATGAAGGCCTTTTGAAAATTTGACTTGAATGCTTTTTGTTTAATCTCTTCTTCGATCTTCATAATTAAGTTAATACTTGTTTAAACATGTTTTTATTGTCGATTGTTCAAATCTATTTCTTTTTTTTCTCGTATTACAATGGAGTGGCACAATAAATAACTAAAGGTATTTGTGCCTCAAAATACTAACGACTAGTTATAAAAAATAGCTTACGGATATAATCTTAATATTTCAATGAATCGGGATATGGACTATTTATCAGCAATGGAATTGAAGGAGTTTGCTCAAAATGCACAGTTTCAATCCTCAATGGACGGTGGCATTTGTATGTTATTCACAGAGTTTAAGCAGGAAAAAGATCGTTTCTTATTGAGGATTACTGCTCCGGAGGGTGTATTAGACAATTTGAAAATAGTAGCGGTAGGAGATAATCTTGTCTTATATGTGTTACGTGAAAATGATAAATTGCCAAATAAACTGGTTGCTTCGCCAAATAATATGACAACATTCGAGTTGCCATCGGTAATTGACAAGAATAGAATAGATGTATATAGTAGCGATAGTGCCGTTTTTGTAACGTTACCGGTTAAGAAAGAACTTGAAAACAAGGATTGCCTGAATGGGGTTAAAATAACCAGGAAATCAAGGTCTTCAGTTTCTGATTAGAATGATTACTGAGTATTGTCTTTTACGTTGCCTTTGTCCTTATCTTTAAGGCAGTTTTTGCATGTACCATAAAAATTTAGTGCATGGCTGTCAATTTCAAAGTCGTAAATTTCTTCGACAAGTTCTTTAATTTTTTGAATACGGGGGTCGCAGAATTCCAGAATTAAATTGCATTTGGTACAAATAACGTGATCGTGCTGACGATATCCGTAAGACTTTTCATAGAGCGCGAGATTTTTACCAAATTGGTGTTTTGTCACGAGGTTACAATCTTCTAACAGATCCAAAGTGTTGTATACAGTAGCTCTGCTCACACGATAATTCTTATTTTTCATGTTTATGTAGAGCGATTCGACGTCAAAATGGCCACCGCGTGTGTAAATTTCCTCAAGTATAGCAAATCGCTCCGGAGTTTTCCGTAACTGTTTCTCTTCCAAAAAGCTTATGAAAAGTGCCTTTATTCGTTGAAACTTACCTAGTTCGTTTGTCATGTGTTAGAATTTGGTCAAAAATACAACAAAATAATAAAGTGCAAAAGTTCACTTACTCTTAATATAGGATTTAGTTTTTGTATGTGATGGGCAATTGTTTAATTTTGCACCATTAAACTAAATATATGTATCCTCTTATAAGGTATGTTTATAATGTATATAAAAGGATGTGATGAACTTTGTGAGTGGCTCAGTTGTTACTCATAAATACTATTTAGAACCGGGTTCGCCCGGTCAGGAATTATTAGCAACAGAAAGGTATATGTCGATTAAGGATAAAGAGTTGGAAAAGTTAGATTTGAAAGCGCTTACTGAAGAAGAGGTAGGGGATGCACATATTATGTCCAGTATAGAAACCCCAATGCGAGAAGATGCATTTGATTTAGGTGATGATGAAAAGATCGAACGCATTCAGGGCTTATTTGCTGAAATAATGAAAACACTCGGGTTGGATTTGACAGATGATAGCTTGAAAGGAACTCCTTATCGGGTGGGAAAGATGTACGTTAAAGAAATATTTAAAGGCCTCGACCCAAAAAATAAACCTCGTATAGCTGTATTCGATAATAAGTACCAATATAATCAAATGTTGGTAGAGAAGAACATTTCTTTTTATTCAGCATGTGAGCATCACTTTTTGCCAATAATAGGAATGGCACATGTGGCATATATATCTTCCGGAAAAGTAATAGGACTTTCCAAAATTAACAGAATTGTAGAATATTATTCGAAAAGACCTCAAGTGCAGGAGCGTTTGGCACTCCAGGTATTGAATGAGCTAAAGACAGCGCTTCAAACTGAAGATGTTGCTGTGCTCATGGAAGGTAAACACCTTTGTGTTTCAAGCAGGGGGGTAGAAGATGTTACCAGTAGTACGGTTACTGTTGAGTATAGTGGTAAGTTTAAAGATAATATTGAGATTCGTAAAGAATTTTTAGCTTATATTGGAGCGAATTTGATGAAGGAATAAACCTTTGTCAACAATGTATCTTACATCTTAAGGATTTATTAGAAAATGGATAAAAATACAAATCCTGAGCTTACTGTTTTTAACAGCCTGAGTAGGCAAAAGGAAGTTTTCAAACCTATCAATGAAACCAAGGTTGGAATGTATGTGTGTGGGCCTACTGTATATGGTGAGCCACATCTTGGGCACGCCAGAAGTGCAATAACTTTCGATATTGTTTATCGTGTGTTATCTTATTTTGGTTACAAAGTACGCTACGTACGAAACATAACCGACGTGGGGCACCTTGAAGATGATGTGGCCGGTGAGGGTGAAGATAAGGTGGCAAAAAAAGCCCGTCTCGAACAAATTGAGCCCATGGAAGTGGTTCAGTTTTATACTAATAAGTATCATGAAGCTGTTGATAGCTTGAATTGTCGCCGGCCAAGTATTGAGCCCAGCGCTTCAGGTCATATTATTGAGCAAATAGAGATAATCAATAAAATTATCGATAATGGCTATGCTTATGAAGAAAACGGATCTGTGTATTTTGACATGGAAAAGTACAATCGTAATCATAAGTACGGTGAATTGTCCGGGAAAGTACTGGAGGATTTAATTGCCAACAGCCGTGACGATTTGGCCGGTCAGTCTGAGAAAAAAGGAGATCACGATTTTGCACTTTGGAAACAAGCGAAACCTGAGCATATTATGAAATGGTCTTCTCCCTGGGGAATGGGGTTTCCGGGCTGGCATTTGGAATGTACGGCAATGAGTGCGAAATACCTGGGTGTACCTTTTGATATTCATGGAGGAGGAATGGACCTTCAATTTCCACATCATGAAGGTGAAATAGCACAATGTTGTGGTGCTTTTGGAGTGCATCCGGTAAATTATTGGATTCACAATAATATGGTAACGCTCGATGGAGAGAAAATGGCCAAAAGAAAAGGGAACTTTATAACACTGGATGAGATGTTTTCGGGAGATCACGAGCTTTTGGAAAAAGCGTATTCACCTATGACTGTACGTTTCTTCATGCTTCAATCTCATTATAAAAGCATTATCGACTTTTCAAACGAAGCACTTCAGGCCTCTGAGAAAGGAGTGAAAAAGCTGCTGAATACTCAAGATGTGCTCAATAAATTAGTGTATGCACCAAATGAAAGTCTTCTTGATACGCAATTGGATAAAACGGTGTCAGAACATTGTGATATGTGTATTGCACATTTATGCGATGACTTTAATACAGCTAAAACTATTGCAGTTTTGTTCGAACTGAGTGCGATAATAAACAGCTTTTATAACAAGCAGAGACCTATTGAGTGTATCTCACTGGATACTTTTGAGCGTATGAAGACCTTGTTTAATGAACTCATTACAGAAGTATTGGGCATTAGCAATGAACAGGATCAAGATACTGAAGTTCTTGATGATGTGATGAACATTCTTATAGAAATGAGAGCAGACGCGCGTAAAAATAAGGACTTTGCACTATCAGATAGAATACGTGATGACCTGGCAAAAGCCGGTGTAATGATCAAAGATGAAAAGGAGGGGGGGACATCGTATACCTTATCCTGATTTGAAATTAAAAAAATCGGAAGGTTTACTCGTTAGTTGTCAGAATTAATGAGTAAACCGTCCTTATAGGTTTCTTCTCTTATGATATCACCTCCCGGCGCGAAGTAGCTTTGTACACCGTCTTTGATATTTCTTACCACACTTTTTTCTTCAAAGATCACCCAGTTTTCCCTCGTTTTTAAGTCTCCGTTTTTATAAAATGATTGCCACTCACCGTTTTTTAGTCCATGAGAATAGTAACCCTGAACGGCAATTTGTCCATCATCGTACCATTCCAGGTAAATGCTGTCTTTTTTGCTACAAGGGGAGCAGCCGCGTGCATCCCAGTACTTATTATAAATAACAGATTCTTTAATTTGTTTATTGGGGTGGTAATACTTTTGGAGTCCAAAAAAAGCCCCGTTCGACCAGTTTTCAATGTGCGCAGTGTCACCGTTTTCAAAGAACCGACACCATTGGCCATCTTTATATCCTTCATTGTAATACCCGGTTTCGTAAGTTTGGTCTGATTCAAATTTGGCCGTGTATAAACCATGTTTAGAACCTTGGTCGAAAAGACAAGTGATTTTAATTTTGTTTTGATCGTCGTAATAGTTCCATTCGCCGATTTCTTTTCCCTGATTAAATTTACCTTGTGCTAGAACCAGTTGGCCGCTGCTGTTTTTTGTGATCCAGCAACCGTCTTTTTGCCCGCGTACAAAGGCGCCTTTCGAGGCACTGTGATGGGTATTTAATGACCATACGCCTTCCCGGACCCCATTTTTGTATTTACCTTGAGATTTGAGATTTCCATTTTCAAAATAGGTGTTAAAATCTCCATGTTTTGCTCCCATTTTATAATAGCCTTTTAAGGCTATATTGCCATTTTCATACCATTTGCTTATTGCTCCGTTTTTTTTATCCTTGAAATAATTGACCTCTTCTATTTTTTTTCCGGTTTCGCTCCAGGATGTCCATTTGCCGCTCTTCATCCCCTTTTTATAAGCACCACTATACTTCAATTGCCCATTGCCATATTTTGAAGTGTTATCTATAATTTGTGCACTTAAAGGTTGTGTACAAATTGAGGGGCATATGATAATTGCACAAATAAAAAATTTTAAAAGAGTGGTCATATGGAGTGTTTTTGTATAGATGTTATTGTTCAATTAAAACTCCTTTTCGGTAAGTTTCTCTCTTTATAACATGTCCGTTTTTGTATAATTTCCAAACACCGTTTTTTTCGCCGTGCTTGTATTTTCCTTCGGTAATTAAGTGTCCTTTGTGGCTTCGTACCATCCAATGTTCTTCTCTTAATCCATTCACATACATGCCCTGTTCCTGACCTTTGTCATTTCTTAACAACCAACGGCCACGTTTTTTACCATTTTCATAATCACCTTCACTTTTTATACCGCCATCTTCAAAGTAGCTTATCCAGTGACCTGTTTTAATGCCTTTCCAATGATAGCCGAAAATGCTTATTTGACCATTCTCGTAATAAACAATGTATTTTCCACACATTTTACCCCCTGTACCGGCATCAACATTAAATACAAGCAACGAAATAGAGAAGGCAAGAATAGCGATTTTACTGAAATTGGGTATATGAGTTCGCATAAGAGACCTTTACATCACAATAAACATACAAGTCAATTTTTTTTTAATCAAGTCTATTGACTTAAATATTAAGTGAAATAATATAATTGCTAAATTGAATCATAAGTAATTATTAAATTGCGGGCACTCTATCGTAAGTAATTTTTATTGAGGTAAAAACCTTGTATATTTATTAACAAATCCAAGTTATCGCAAGATAATCTTGGATTTAGCTTACAAACTAACTAAAAAAACCCTTAGCATTTTTAAGCAAAATAAGTTTTGGTGAATCTAGAAAAGAAAATTAAGCAAAAATTGGCAGGAACCACACTGTCGATTGAGCGTTTGGCGGGTAAAGCCGGAATTACTAAACAGACGCTACATAATATTTTTAACAAAAACGATATAAAACTATCACACCTTATTAAAATAAGTGAAGCTCTTAATGTAGATTTGAGCTATTTCGTGGAGCCGGAAGGTGGAGGACGTAAGAAAATTGGTGTTAATTCACAGCTCGTTGAAGAATCCACTACAGTCCAAATGCAAGTCGTTCGCCTTAAAGAGGAGAACAAGGGCTTGGTGAAGGAGAATGAACTATTACGAGAAATGATAGATATATTGAAAAAAGGAAAATAGCACTAGTCTTTGGCACGATATATGCCAATGAAGTTCGTGCTTTCGTTTTTGATACGATCCATAGCCGTAATGATATATACGTAATCGCGTGCATGTGCAGCTGCTTTGTCAATATATTCTGTTTTGGGTGTAGTGGCTACAAGGTGCTTGATTGAGAGAGATATATGATCTTCAGGCGCAAACCTATATACGTTGTATACATAGGCAGTGTCTCCATCAACTGCTTCTACAGAAGGTGTCCATTTAAGAGCGGTCCAGTCCTCAATGTCTGCGTAACGTAGTTCTGTTGGCGCATGAGGTGGAATGCTGTCTATCCAGGGCATTGTTGGGGGCAATGCACGGTATTTATAATAGGAGTTTAATAAAGAATCTTTGATACCCAGATTGTTGGTGTGCAGGTTTTGGGCACGATAGAATCCTTCTCCGCATATGCTATCCGTATTTTGACAAGTGCGAATTTGGTAAGGGAATTCTTTTGGGTTTTTCCAGGCGAGGTCTTTGTCGTTATTGATCTTGTAATAGGCTAATCCTATATATAGGTGTCGGTCAAATTTATTTCGCGACCACCATTTGAGCATTTTTTCGAATCCTACCGAAGAATGCCTGTTACTCCAATAAAGCTGTGGCATTATATAGTCTATCCACCCTTCTTTAACCCACTTTCTAGAATCGGCGTATAAATCGTCATAGCTGGTTAGTGCTCTTTCCGACATGCTTCCCAAACTGTCTTTTTCAATATGACGCCATACAGGAGCAGGGCTTATTCCAAATTTCACGAAGGGTTTAATAGTTTTTATGGTATCACTTAATTGATGGATAATAAGGTTTACATTGTTACGACGCCAGTCTCCCTTGTTAGCAAATTTACCTTTTTCTTTTTTATAGAGATACTCATCATTAATACGGTTTTTTGGACTTTCCTGATGGTAAAAATAGTCGTCTAGGTGCACGCCGTCGATATCATAATTCGCTACCACTTCAGCTACTACCCCTAAAAGATAAGTGCGAACCTCTGGAACTCCGGGGTTAAAGAAAAGGCTCGAATTCATTTTGTAGGTCCAGTTTTTATGCTTTCTGGTAACATGATCTTTATAGGGGACAAAGAATTTGGTGTGACTTACCGCACGGAAAAGATTAAGCCAGGCATGTAGTTCTATGTTTCGCTTGTGGCATTCGTCGATGGCAAATTTAAGCGGGTCGAAGTCGTTATCAGGACTTTTACCTTGTTCTCCTGTAAGCCAGTAAGACCAGGGCTCTGTTTTGCTTTTGTAAAACGCATCTGCAGCAGCCCTTATTTGTAAAAAAACAGTGTTTATATGTAATTCTTCACAATAATTAAGTAAAGTGATCAACTCCTTTTTTTGATCATCGACAGATAAGGTGCATTTAGATGGCCAATCCAAATTAAATGCAGTACATATCCATACAGCTCGCATTTCCCTTTTTAGCTCTTGCGCCTGACAGCAACAGCATGCAGAGAGAGCGAAAAACAATAAAACGAATAACTTGCTTCGCGTCAAATTTCCTGATTAAGAGTTTTTTGTGGTTTGTTTATATTTTTTGTAACTCCTAAAAAGCACATATAATCCTATAATTACTAATGGAATGCTTAATTTTTGCCCCATATTAAGCGTCATACCATCTTCCATTGCAACCTGATTTTCTTTGTAGATCTCATATATAAAGCGCAATGTGAAAAGAACTGAGCAGAATAAGCCAAATAGTAGCCCCTCGGGGGTATCTTTTCTGAATTTTAAGTAGAGTAATAAAAGTCCGGCAAATATTAGAAATGAACTGATGGCCTCATATAGTTGTGACGCGTGTCTGGGGATTCCCAATGCTTTAAATTCCATTTCCCATACTCCCTTTCGCGATCTGACAATCGGAGTGGCAAATTGAGCATCAATTTCCAAATGACGATTTTTGATGTCTATATGATTGAAATAAGGTGTCATATCATCGTATAGTAATCGTTTAGCTTCTGTTTCATCCATTATGGAGTCTTTTTGAAACGTTATATTTACGATTAAGGCTTGCCGGTCAGAACGTGGGGATACGGCGTTTTCATCTTTCGTAATAGCCATAGATTCTATTTGTTTAAATGCACCGAAATAATACCTCGCGTCTTCAACAAAAACCATGCCCATAGAAGACTCCGTAGGTAATCCAATGATTTCAGAGTTCATCAGGTTTCCTGTACGTATAAAACAACCGCTTATTGCTACTAAGATTACAAGACGATCCATCAACCATAAATAACTGGGTAATTTATACTTTCGCGTGAACAAATAAGCTGCTAGGAGTATGCCGATTGCTGCACCATGACTGGCCAATCCCCCTTCACGTATATTTAATATTGAAATGGGATTATCAAAATAACCATCATTTTCAGGTGTATGGTAAGGACCATAAAATAGTACGTGACCCAGGCGGGCTCCTACAATTGTACCAACAATCAGGTAGAACGCCAGCCAATCCAGCTCCTTGCTTGTTCGTTCTTCAATCTTGTAAATTTTAGACATTATATAATGACTGAGCAAGAGGGCAGAGGCAAAAAATAGACCATACCAGCGAACATCTAATCCGCCTATTTTAAAGAGTGTAGGGTCAACGTCCCAAACGATGTAATCAAGCATGCTGTAAAATTTCGATCGCACAAATATACTTATTGAAATTTTAATTAAATTCAATTATTCCGAATTATTGTTAATATATGTCTTCATTCAAATCAGTAAATGCCTTTAAGGGGGAAGAACTTAAAACATATTCTTCCTGGAGCATGCATCAAATAGAAACACAAATAAAGAGTAGTTCGCAATCCTTTGAAAACTGGAAGATCAGACCTGTGTACGAAAGAGCGGCTTGTTTAAGCAAGTGTGCAGAGGTTTTATTAGATGAAAAAGAACGATTGGCAAGGTTGATAAGTTTGGAAATGGGTAAGCCAATAAGAGAAGCCACTGCCGAAATTGAAAAATGTGCCAGCGTTTGTAAATATTATGCAGAACATGCAGAAGGATTCTTAAAAGATATAAAGCTGGAAAAGGAAGGTGCATTTGTCACGCATCAGCCACTGGGCGTAATTTTTGCCGTAATGCCCTGGAATTATCCTTTCTGGCAGGTTTTTCGTTGTGCAGCCCCTATTGTGGCCGCAGGTAATGTACTCTTACTTAAACATGCACCTTCAGTACCTCAATGCGCGGAAGCTATTCAGGAGCTATTTTTGAAGTCGGGTTTTCCGGAACATTGTCTCTGCAATATGTTTGTTGAAATTCAGCAAATAGAAGAGGTTGTCAAGAATAAAGCGGTTAAAGCAATTACGCTAACGGGCAGCGAAAGAGCTGGAAGTGCAGTAGCGTCTTTGGCAGGTAAATATCTGAAGAAAAGTGTGTTGGAACTTGGGGGAAGCGATCCTTTTATCGTGCTTCCTGATGCTGATTTGGAAAGAGTACTTTCCTCAGCATTGAAATCCCGCTTCCAAAACAATGGTCAAAGTTGTATAGCGGCCAAGCGTTTCTTCATTCATAGTAATGTGTATGAAGAATTCAAAAAGCGCTTCACTAAAAAAGTGTTGAGCCTTAAAACAGGTAACCCCCTTGAAGCAGTAGATATAGGCCCTTTGGCAAGACCGGATCTTGTTGATGAACTTGAAAAACAAGTAAATAATAGTGTGGCCATGGGAGCGAGGGTTATTGCGGGTGGTAAAAGGGGGAAGATACCATCTATTTATTTGCCGACATTATTAGAAGAGGTCAGGCCGGGAATGCCCGCTTTTGACAGTGAATTATTTGGGCCGGTTGCTGCGTTAATAAAAGTGGATTCATTGGAAGAGGCGATAGCATTAAGCAATAGGTCTGATTATGGTCTGGCAGCATCTGTCTGGACGAATAGTGAAGAAGCCATGCTTACAGCACAATCAACTATCGAATCGGGAGCTGTTTTTATAAATGAAGTGGTGCATTCAGATCCCAGGTTGCCGTTTGGTGGAATCAAAAATTCCGGATTCGGCAGAGAGCTATCCATGGAGGGGATGATGGAGTTTGTAAATGTAAAAACGATTGTGAGGAACTAAGCAGAAATCTCTTGTAACATCAAATTCAGTTTGAACATATCAAAATAGAACAATCTGGGGTCTGATGATGCGAGATTACGCTCAATGTGATTTTTGAACAAGTTATAGAAAGATGTAAACAACCTATTCATACTTCTATTTCTGAAAAGCAGGGAAGAATGATACAACTTAGATTCCAAACCGAAGTTTTGTTTGCTTAGCTTATAGAGGTTTTTGACACTTTCCTTCGTTTTTGACAGAAATTCTTCACTTGTTTCCAGCCCGATGTGCTCTACCGGATTGTTTATATGCCTCACAACGATACCATCGTTTTTCAACATAAACCCAAATTTTGTATCTTCATGACCGTAGGTGGTAATGTCTTCGTCGAGACCAATTTTGGAATAAATGTCCTTTGAAATAAACAAGTTGTTTAGTGTGAAGTTGAGATAGGGTTTTTTGTTTCTTTCGTCCGCTGAAAGTTGTTCTCTCTCAATACCATATTTCCATCTCAATGCATAACGTGGGTCCTGCAATGTAGAAGAGTAGGAGGTGCCTCCAATAATTACTTCATGGCTAAAAGAAGTAATGATGTATTGTTTTAAAAACTGGTCGTCTGTTATTTTGGAATCGCCATCGATGAAAAGGATGTTCGGGTACTCGGCTTCCTGAGCTAATTTGTTGCGTATTTTCGAACGCCCCAGATTATAAGGTAGCTCTTCATAAACTACCCGGTTTGTTTTTTGTACGGACCTGTTGCGTTTTTTTATTTCAGGGTGAGAATAATCGTCGTAACAACGAATTTCGAATACAATATCTAAATCACTAGCCTGCTGATGTAGCGTTTTTATCAGAGATGATGCGTCATGATTATAAACTGGTATTAGGATTGATAGACCTTTTGGCTTCATAAATTATGTTTCTATGATAGGTAACGCTGTATTGTCTCCATTATTGTCTTTGAGTGAACCATCTTTGCAGAATAAAATTCTCTGAGGGTATTTTTCTGTTAAATGATGATTGTGAGTCGCCATAATAACGGCCATTCCGCTTCTGTTAATTTCGAGAAACAGTTTCAATATATCTTCTGCAACTTCCGGGTCCAGGTTTCCGGTAGGTTCATCCGCTATTAATACTAAAGGTTCATTTAGTAGTGCTCGGGCAATCACTATGCGCTGTTGTTCACCACCGGATAGCTGATGAGGGAATTTGGAAGCAGAGGACTCTAATCCTACGCGCATGAGTACTTCGGATTGCCGTTGTTTCATTTTTGCCCGTGATTTCCATCCCGTGGCTTTCATGACAAAATCAAGGTTGTCAGTGACCGACCTGTCCGGGAATAGTTCAAAATCCTGAAAAATTATTCCCAACTTACGTCTTAAATAGGGGACATCTTTAGCGGCAAGATTCTTGAGTTTATAACCTGCTACTGATATATCGCCTTGAGGAAATTCAAGGTCTGCATATAAAGTTTTTAAAAGAGAGCTTTTACCTGATCCTGTTCTGCCCAGAAGGTATACAAACTCACCTTTTCCAACTTCAAAAGATACGTTTTCGAGGATCACCTTTTGTTCTTGTTGTATGTAAGCATCTTTTACAAGAATAACAGGCTCTGAATCGAAGTTTGCCATCAGGTATTCTTTAAGTAAGTTGTTTTCCTTCTTAAAAAAAGGCAAATCGAATATCGCACCGCTACAACCACCTACCCTTGCTTCCGTCAAGACCTGGGGGATTTAGTAGGAGCTGGTCGTACCGATTTGCCGCTGCAAAGATATAAAAATTGATTGACAGACAAGAAAAATCTTAATTTTAATTTAACATAGTGTTATAAGTTTTTGGAATGGTCCACATAATTAAGTAGTTATGAAGATAGTGTTCACTAAATATTTACGGAATGAGTATAATTGTTGAAAATATTAGTTGTGGATGCGCGTTATTTTATTCTACATCTGTTACTTTTGTGGGATGGAGGAAATGATTCTAATTCTGGATTTTGGATCTCAATATACTCAGCTTATTGCCCGAAGAATAAGGGAACTCAATGTATATTGCGAGATTCACCCCTATAACCAGATACCTGATTTAGGTTCAAATATTAAAGGTATTATCTTGTCTGGAAGTCCGTGTTCTGTCAGGGACATTGATGCTCCCGACCTGGATCTATCGCTTTTTAATAACAAACCTCTGCTCGGAGTTTGTTTCGGAGCACAACTAATCGCACATAAGGCGGGTAATGAGGTGAAACCATCAGAAACCAGGGAATACGGACGGGCATTGCTCGCAAATGTCAATAAAAGTGAACCATTGATGTTTGGCGTAAACGATGGTTCCCAGGTCTGGATGTCTCATGGTGATACTATTCAGGAGTTAGGTGAAGAATTTGAATTGATTGCCGGTACCGATTCCATTGAGGTGGCGGCATTTCGCAAGAAAGGTGAAGCGGTTTATTGCATACAGTTTCATCCTGAGGTGACACACTCAGTTGATGGTAAGCAAATATTAAATAACTTTGTTGTAGATATTTGTAAGTGCGAGCAAAGCTGGACTTCCGCACATTTTGTGGAAAGTACGGTGTCGGCTTTAAAGCAACAGCTTGGAGAAGATAAGGTGGTTTTAGGCTTGTCAGGAGGTGTAGATAGTTCTGTAGCAGCCGTACTGCTGCATAAAGCTATAGGAGATCGCTTACATTGTATATTTGTAGACAATGGCCTGTTGAGAAAAAACGAATTCGAAGAAGTGCTGGCTTCTTACAAACATATGGGCTTAAATGTTAAAGGTGTTGATGCTCGTCAGCAATTTTACAGTGCACTGGCCGGTTTATCTGAGCCTGAAGCCAAAAGGAAAGCAATAGGAAAAGTCTTTATAGATGTATTTGATGAAGAAGCACATCTTATTAGTGACGTTAAATGGTTAGCTCAGGGAACTATTTATCCCGACATTATAGAGTCGGTTTCGGTGAAAGGGCCTTCAGCAACTATTAAATCTCATCATAATGTAGGAGGTTTACCGGATTATATGAAACTTAAAGTGGTAGAACCACTTAAAACCTTATTTAAAGATGGCGTTCGTGAGGTCGGTCGTACCTTGCACATAGATGGATCGATTTTGAACAGGCACCCTTTTCCCGGGCCTGGTCTGGCGATTAGAATTCTCGGTGAAGTTACAGAAGATAAGGTGAAAATATTACAAGAGGTGGATCACCTGTTTATTAAAGGATTGAAAGATCATAACTTGTATGAGCAGGTTTGGCAGGCCGGAACGATATTATTACCCGTTCAGTCTGTTGGTGTAATGGGAGATGAAAGAACATATGAACAGGTTGTAAGTCTGAGAGCCGTCACAAGTCTCGACGGTATGACAGCAGACTGGGTTCACTTACCATACGAATTCCTGGCAGAGATTTCGAATCAAATTATTAATAGGGTTCGTGGAGTGAATCGTGTGGTTTACGACATTAGTTCTAAACCACCCGCAACAATTGAATGGGAATAAGAAATCATAAAGAATGAGAATATTCTTAAAAAAAATCACCTTAATTGCGGTTTTCGCAGTTAGTGGTTTATGTCTATTTGCTCAGAATAAAGGAGTATTTCAAAGTAAATTTTTGGAAGCTAAAAACGAGCTTAACATAGGGAATTATGAAAAGTCGTTTTACCTGTTTAAGGAATTGACAGCCAAACATGATAATAATCAATTTTCCCCGATAGCACATTATTATTGTGGTTTATCTGCTTTTAAACTTGCGAAGTATGAGGATGGCAGATTTATACTTGTAACGCTAATGCAGGTCTACCCAAATTGGCAGGGCCTGGATGAAGCCCGGTATCTGATGGCTAATATTGCTTTTGAAGAGCAAGATTTGAATAAAGCATTTCTTTATGTAAATGAGCTTCAGGATACCTTGCTACAAAAGCAGAGTGAATCCATGCAGTATCATTATTTACAGTCCTATAACAATTTGGGAGAGCTGAAGAATTTGTTAAAGAAGTACCCGGAAAGAAGGGAGATAGCTCGACAGATTGCTTTTATTTTAGATGAAAGATCTAACTCATTTCAAGATCGTTTTTTGCTTGAATACCTGATTCAGGAGTATGATTTAAAATCAGGTGCTTTTGGTCCCGGGACATTTCGTGAATCGGTATTAAAAGAGCAATACAATGTAGCTATTATGTTGCCTTTTATGCTCAACGAATTAAAGTCGACCAGGTCAAAGAAGTACTTCGAAATGGCTGAAGGTATTAAGTTGGCAGTCAGTAAACTGGAAAAAGAAGGAGTACACATTAACCTTTTTTTCTACGATACCAAAAAGGATTCTGCAAATGTAGCGGCAATACTGGGCAGACCCGAAATGTTAAGTATGGACTTACTCATTGGCCCTGTTCACCATAAGCCCTCTGAGGTGGCGGCAAAATTTGCACGTATACATCAAATAAACTTTGTGAACCCTCTTTATACGAACGATGTATATGTGAGACATAACGATTTCACCTACCTGGCGCTCGCTTCCTATGTGACGCAAGGAACAAGTTTGGCTAACTATACCATAAATAATGCAGAGCCAGGGGAAATTGCGATTTTGTACGGCGATAATATGAAAGATTCGATCATAGCAGCCAGTTATAAACAAGTGCTGGACACCCTGGATGACTATAAGGTGCTCACCTACGAACGCCTGAATAAAGAGAATGTGTCTAACATTGGTAAGATTCTAAGCAAAGCCAATGATACCGAAGATCTCAGACAGGTGTTAGTGGCTTCTCATCAGGTATTAGATGGTGCATATACAATTACGGCCCTGGAACAGGAAGATTTCAGTGTACCGGTTTTAGCACCAATCAATTGGCTGGATATCAAGACGAATACTTTTGAGCAATACCGTAGAAGGAATGTACATCTGTTTACTTCGACCTACGTCGAGATTGAAAATAAAATTGTTCAAAAATTCAGGAAACAATTTCAGAATGTCATGGGTGTAAAGCCGCTTAAGAATACCCACGCCTATGTCGGTTATGATCTGATGTATTTTAAAGGCAAGCAATTAAATCAGTATGGGAATTTATACAATAACGAACTGAAAAAGAAGGACTACGTTGCGGGACTGACATTGCCTGGATACAGCTATGTCAAAGACAATAATAATGCCATAATTCAGGTATTACATTTCGATGAAAGCTATCAATTGGTTTGGGATAACGACCCTGTTAAAACAAAAAAGTAATGAATATAGCTAAAAGCGACTCGCTGTTTTCGCGAGCAAAGCAAGTGATGCCGGGTGGAGTAAACAGCCCGGTAAGAGCCTTCAAAGCCGTAGGCGGACATCCTATATTTATGAAATCGGCCAGAGGAGCTTATATGTTCGATGAAGATGGAAATAAATACCTGGACTACATAAATTCTTGGGGGCCAATGATTTTAGGTCATGCCTTCGAAGAAATAGAAGAAGCAGTGAAAGAAGCTGTTAAAGATTCTTTGTCTTTTGGGACTCCGGGCTACCGGGAAGTGGAGATTGCAGAGCTGATGATCGATATGATACCGGGAATCGAAAAGGTGCGGATGGTGAATTCCGGTACAGAAGCTACCATGTCTGCAATACGTGTAGCGCGTGGAGTAACAGGACGCGATAAAATTATAAAATTTGAAGGTTGCTATCACGGCCATGGTGACTCATTTTTAATAGCAGCAGGAAGTGGCGCCGCCACATTTGGCGTGCCGGATAGCCCTGGAGTTACAGACGCAGTAGCAAAAAACACCCTGACAGCTGAATACAACAATCTGCAAGCCGTGCAACAATTGGTTGATGCCAATGACAATGAAATTGCTGCCATTATCCTGGAACCTGTTGCCGGAAATATGGGATGTGTACTACCATCAGAAGGTTTTTTGGAAGGGCTTCGTCATACCTGTACTAAAAACGGTATTTTGCTGATCTTTGATGAAGTAATGACGGGCTTTCGTTTATCCAAAGGGGGAGCGCAGGAGCTTTTTGGTATTCAGGCCGATTTGGTGACATATGGGAAAATTATCGGCGGTGGTATGCCTGTTGGAGCTTATGCCGGGAAATCGGAAATCATGGATTATGTGTCTCCGGCAGGACCGGTTTATCAGGCAGGTACCTTGTCGGGGAACCCAATAGCAATGAGTGCAGGATTGGTAATGCTCAATTACCTTAACAGTAAGCCCGGAATCTATGATGATTTGGAGGCACAGTCTTTCAAAATCATTGAAGGTATCAAAGCCAACCTAAAGAAATTAGCTTTAGAATATACCTGCACCCAAATAGGTTCCATGCAAAGTCTTTTTTTTACTCATAAGGAGGTGCGTAACTTTGGCGACGCCAAAACTTCTAATTTGGAGTTATTTAGTCTCTATTATAATAAAATGTTGCAGAAAGGAATATATTTGCCTCCATCGCAGTACGAGACTCTTTTCATATCTTCAGCCATTGATGACGAAATGGCCGAATACACGATAGCATCGAATTACGAAGTGCTAAAAGAAATTCAAGAGAACCATTAAGATGAAAGTAGCAATAGTTGGATGCGGAAATATGGGCACGGCCTATGCGCGCTCATTGAAGGGAATAGAAAACGAAAAAGTTGCCGTTTCCCTTTATGACAACGATAGTTCCAAACTCGAAATTTTGGAGCAGGAAGGGCTGGGAAAAGCATACCCGGAGGTCGGCGTTGAATTTGGCGCTCATGATGTTGTGATCATGGCGGTTAAACCACAGTCTTTTTCTGGTTTAGCGAAAGAGTTAAAAAAACATATGAATGCTGCTCAATTGTTAATTTCGATAATGGCAGGAGTGAAAATAACGATCATTCAGGAGGCGCTGGGGGTGCAAAAAGTAGTGCGAGCTATGCCTAATACGCCTTGCCAACTTGGATTAGGAGCAACAGGATACTATTTCAAGGGAATTAGTGATAATGAAGAACGTTGGGTAAATATGTTACTTGGCAGTACAGGAGTAGCCGTCGCCGTTCAGAATGAAGATTTGGTAGATGCCGTAACTGCTTTAAGTGGAAGTGGGCCGGCTTATTTTTATCTTTTTCTATACAGCCTTGTTGAAGCAGGTTTACAAATGGGGCTTCCTCGTGAAACTTCAGAATTGCTGGCATTAAATACTATGAAAGGTGCACATGCCTTAATGGGCAATAGTCCGGACTTTGAAACGCTCATCGCTGCGGTTAAATCAAAAGGAGGAACTACCGAAGCAGCACTAAATGTTATGCAGGAAAAAGAGCTGCCGGCGATTGTTGGAGCAGCCTTAAGTGCTGCTAAATCAAGAGCGTTAGAACTGTCAAACATGATTGAAATATGATTTTAACAGATAAAGAAATAATTGAAGAGATCAGCAAAGGTAATATTCTAATTGAACCTTTTGACAGATCATGTTTGGGAACTAATTCTTACGATGTTCACCTGGGACGCTATTTAGCAACTTATGAAGACGAGGTGCTGGATGCCAAAAAGCACAATAAGATTAAAACTTTTTCGATTCCCGAAGAAGGCGTCGTTCTGAAACCGAATGTATTATATTTAGGTGTAACGAAAGAATATACCGAGACTCATGTGCATGTACCATTTCTTGAGGGAAAATCAAGTACCGGCAGGCTGGGTATTGATATCCACGCGACTGCTGGGAAAGGGGATATTGGATTTTGTAATACATGGACGCTGGAAATATCGGTGACGCATCCCGTTCGGATATACGAAGGAATGCCTATAGGGCAGCTTATCTATTTTCAGGTAAGCGGTGAGGTGGAGAACCTTTATTGCAATAAGCCTAATGCAAAATATAACGAGCGTACGCTTAAACCTGTTGAGAGTATGATGTGGAGAAATAAATGGTAAAGTTGTTTTCAGGAAATGACTAAACCTCCATTTTTGCTCCTGAAATAACGAGCCGTGACTAGTGATCATAGAGGCATTTTCCGGAAGAATTTATGAGTAAAGGCTACCAATTGTGTAGCCTTTATCGTTTGTTATCAGGATATGTAAATAAGCGCTTATCTTAAAATAGTCAGGTCTCCCGCATATTTTAGATTTCGGAATCGCAGATCTATTTCGAAGTAATAGGTGCCAACAGGTAGTGGGGCGCTACGAGTGGAGATACCGTCAAATAACATGGTAGCACCTCCTTTATGTTGATACACAACAGTACCCCAGCGATTGTATACTTTCGTTATGGCATTGATATAATACTCCAGGTTTTTAATGCGCCAGATATCGTTTAGACCGTCTCCGTTTGGCGTGATAACGTTAGGAATAATAATAGGAGGAAGCACAATAATATTCGCAAATGCCGTGTCTCTACAACCTTGTTTGTTGATACCGACAAGGTAGTAGCGTTGACTTTCAGGTGGAACATGGTAAATAGAATCTTTGAATTCACCGGAATAAATGATTTGCGCGGAATCAAGCTCTTGCTGTAGCCATACTATAGCAGAATCGGCAGTAGTACTGCTAGCAATTAATTGTGCCAGCTCTCCTTCAAGAATGATTGGAGGGGATACTGCTGCTCGAACATCTATTAGTGAATAATCAATTCTAATAGTATTTGAAGTTTGAGAGCAGGGTTCACGAGTTGCAACAACGAAAAGTTCTCCATCTAGTCCCCAATTTATTAATGTATGCTGATTGAGCCCGCTTAATGAATCCAGGAATACGTAGTCTCCGGTGTTGTTGTCACTAAAAAACCAGTCGTAGCTTACACCCTGTAAATTATTACTATCCGCAACGGTGATTTCATCAATAGTTTGCCCCGGACAAATTACCGGTGGAGCGAGTAGGTAAGGAGCCGGTACGGGAGCAACCTTCAACAATGTGCTCGCTGATACGGTATCGGGATCAACGCAGTAGGCGTCTGAGGTAAGGAGTACCCGTATTAGCATACTATCCACAGGTTCCGGGATAATTAAGCTTGTGGAATTATTATTATTCACCAACGTAAAATCGGTCTGTCCCGGCTCTTTGGTAAACCAGGTGTAAGTTGGGTTATTTCCTTCATTATTGATATTTAAGGCGCTTATCGTTGTTTCAGAAGGGCCACATGTAATTAAAGGGTTGTTTAAATCAATGGCAGGGCTTACATTAGGATGTACTACAACCTGAACGGAGGTGTCTGCTTCACAACCAAATGCATTTTTAATAGTTACGTTGTAAAGGTGCGAACCTACATCTGGTGTCGCAGTTACGGTAGCGACATCACCTGTGGCAGGGAATAAGAAATTAGTAGGGTTCCATTGGTAGCTAGTCCCTCCCGTTGCCGTAAGTATTGAAGACTCACCTTCACAAATAGTATCATTTGGGCTGATACCCGGAACAGGAGCAGGATGAATGTCTATGGTGATACTTGCAGTCGCCTGGCAAAATCCGTTGATGTCTACATTTGCAGTATAAATATGCTGGCCAACAGGTGGTTCTACTATTAGGATTGTTGAATCACCATTGATTGAGATAATATGGTTGGTATTGGACCAGCTCAGGTTCATACCACTTTGATATCCGCTTAAGATAATGTGAGCGGTATCTCCTTCACACTTATCTTTATCTGGAGAAATGCTTAAAACCGGAGGATCAATAATGGCAACACTCGTACTTACCGATCCGTTACATCCGTAAATAGTGGAGACCTCTACGGTATAAGTAGTATTTACAGTTGGAGTGATGATTGCGGTGGAATCATTAAGGAAATTGAGATTATCGGGGTCCCATACATAGGTTCCTCCATTCCCGGCACCACTGACAAAAATAGTATCCGATTGACCGGAACATACCGGTCCCGGGTTGTTGATAAGTGGAGTAGGTAATGGGTGTTTGTAAACCGTGAAAGAGGTGGTGTCCACGCATCCATCTACTGAAGTACCAATAACGCTCATAGATGTTGTGTCTGCTGTTGGGACAAAGGTGAAGGGATTAGGTGCAGTACTATTGTCCAGCCAGGTGTATGTGTCTGCGCCGTCGAAAGCCACTGTGGTCGATTCTCCTTCACATACATGTTCCGGATCGGGTGTAGCTGTAACTACAGGGAGCGGATTGATTACCACCTCAACACTATCCTGAATTTCACAGCCCTGATCAGTACTGACAGTCAGGTAATACATAGTAGTTATATCCGGTGACGCCCAGGGATTATGGATATCGGTAGCACTAAGTTCGTTGTCTGGCGTCCATGTATAATTAACAAAGCCTTGGGTAGCGACGAGCTGTACCGAATCGCCCGGGCAAACGGGGCTTACCGGTTCTATTTGCAACGTTATGGGGGGAACATTTAATTCTCCGGCAATGGGGTCGGAGAGCAAGTACCACCAGGTATTAATAAAATCTTCATCTCCCCAGTTCGGGTCCCATCTGTGACAACCATTTCCGGGTCCGGGAACACAGGGAAAAATGGAGTTGTTTTGTCCTCCTATTTGAGTGTCATCCCAAAATGTATTGGCAAACCCGGCAATTTCAACAGGGTAAAGGTACTCTACAATAAAACCATCCGAATTTCCTTCTACATCCACTACCGGGAAATTTGTTAAACCTGATATGAAACCCATATCTATCACCAGATTGACATTGGATACCACGTTACCAAGTCCGTCAAGACCGTCCCATTCCACACAATTGTAACCGGCCTCAAGAAAGGTTTCTATCCATCTATCTGCGCTATTTGCCTGGTAACCGGGAATACCATTTAAGTCAAGCAAGATATTAGCAAAGGTGGGTTTGCTTACAGATACTTCGATACAGTAATTGCCCAGGCATCCCGATAATCGTAAGCTGTCGGTAAGCACGGCAAATAGATCATCTACGGTGGTGAGTTCGAAAATAGTTGTATCGGGTAAGTCATAAAAAATATGAAAATCTCCAGGTACCAGATCCTGATCGGCTATCCCACCTCCCTGAGATTTGTTTTCTGACATGCGGTCAACAAACCAGTTTCCGTTGTTTTGTATGCCGAAGCTATTGGCCATAGCCATAAAACGCCAGGGATTCATTCCGTTGTAATCTACTCTGTTAATAAACTTGTCCACCGTGTAGATATACTGAGAAGCAAAAAAGTCTATATTTACATTGTCTGCTCTCACCATCCATCGGTGAGACCATACTCTGCCGGTTTGTTCCTGGTTACCTGCATCCGTCACGGTGAAATCATAAAATCCTGCCATCAAAGCAGAGCGGTTGTTTTCATTATTTCTCCAATTAACTTCGATATGAAATGTGCCTCGCACATTGCTGGTATAATTTAATGCGTCATATCCTCCCGGAAATAGGCTTACAGGACCCGCTTCGGCTTCAGCATAGGAATTGATAAAACCCGGCTGTCCCGCCAGAATTTCGACCTCAGGAACTACCACATTACCTGCTTCATCTACCAGACGTACAAATACGTTATTTAAAGCATCGTTTAAGCCTTGTTCATTAAATCGAAATCCAAAGTGAATTGTTTCCCCGGCTTTGAGCTCAACATTGAGACGTTCAATTTCTACACTTCCATAAGGCATGAAACTTACGGAACCATCTTGAGAGGCGAAGTTTAATCGAATTCCATCCTCATTAGGATCAATTTCCGTGACCCCGACAGCATAAAGTTTGGCTATAAGTATCACTACAGTAAAAACTACAGCTATACATTTTTTTAGTTGCATCTAAGGTTGTGTTTTAGGGCTGAATACGAAACTTGTTTTCGGTACTAATAGGCATTATCTCGCAAACAACTGGATAAAAAACTTACTTCAAAGAAAGCAACAGAGCGCCCACTCAGTTAGGCTACTCTGTTACATCTATCTCAATTAATCCGACTTTAAATGTTTTTTACTAATTCTTCATTAGCGATATATCAAAGATGGGGAATTAAATTATGATGAGTTTAATCATACCCTCCTCAATTACTTGTCATATCTTGATCAAGTAACAGGTTTTTCGGTAATCACCTAGTAATCAGGGCATTCAGGTCTAAGTCTGTCGCCGTAATCTATGACAGGTTTTTTGGGTGGTAAATAAATGGCTACTGTGATTTCGTGTGAACCTCCCGTATTGTACTGTGGTAATTTAAGATCTAAATCGTAGCTATATCCTAATCGTATTTTTTTTGATGAATAACCTGCAAGAAAAACTATTGCTTGATTCAAAGACGATGATAATTTTTTCGACCTTATGGGGGTGCCGCGGTACCATGTACCCAATTGCAAGTGACCATATTTCAGATATACGCCGATATCAAATTGGTCGAAAGTGTTTTGGAAGCGATAAGCCATGGTTGGAGATAAACTCAATTCTTTAGAGTGGTATTTGTCGGTATACTCTTCTTCATAAAATGAATTTAAATAAAATTTGTATCCCATATGAAAATCAAACCTTGTAGCAATCTTCGCTTCATCGTTTAGTGCATATGATGGAGCGTTCAAGTGGTGGGCCGCACCTCCAACCCAAAATTCTTTGTTGTATAACATGGCGCCAGACCCAATATCCAGAAAACTACTTGAAGTTTGATCTATAATTTCAAGTGTCATCAAATTTGCAAGTCCATTGTTATTGAATTGATCACCAAAAGTAAGATCATCTGGGTCTAGCCTAATACGTTGATAGCCGATCGAAGTCCCAAAGGATAATTTTAGTTCAGCAGATAGCAAAAGGTGATAGGCATAAATCAATGAGAAGTTATCGATGCGTAAGTTACCAGATTCTGAATACAGGTTGTTTAGATTTAGGCCGAGTCCGCTGTTTAATTTTTTAAGGCTGTGATCAAATGTGACAGCATTTGAAATATAATTGAACCCAAGTTTGGGCCATTGAACATGAGAGGCTCCTACAACCCTGCTTTCCAATTGCGCTCCACTATAGGCCGGGTTTAATTGGACGAGGTTTGCATAGTACTGTGAATAATTAATGTCTTGTCCTATACTGAAAAATATACTCAAAAGTGCCAGTAAGCTAAATATGTAGACTTTAGAATTCACCACTTTTATTCGATTAGGAGTGTCGTGCCACTTTTGGATATTTGATCTCCATTGCAATCATCAAATGTAATTAGCCACGGGTATTGGCCAGTAGGAGCTTTTTCACCCAGGTATTCTCCATTCCATAGCTTGTTACGATTATCGGTTACAAATATAATTTCGCCCCACTTATTATATATTTTCATTTTGAAATTGGGGTAATCTTTTCCAAAAACTTCCAGTTGATCGTTTAATAGGTCTCCGTTCGGGGTGAACGCGTTCGGTACAAATAATTCGGGTTTATTGTTACAACGTTTGACATATACATTTTTTAATGCAACAAGACTAAATTCATCAATTTGCGTTGCGTTTTTTATTTCAACGCTAAAATTGTTATAGCTAGAATCCAGTGTGAAATAAACTACATATTTGTTCCATATGCCATTATTAACAATATGCCCTGTTTCGATTAATCTATGATCATTAATATAAACGTCTAACATTGGTACCTGAGGAAGCTGGCAAAATGGATAAGCCTCATTGCCGGCCGGGTAGAAAACAGAATCTATTAAATTGAGAACCTCAAAAGAGAATTCATAATTAGCACCGATGCAGTATGAATCTGAGCTGTCTTTGAACAAGCTTCCTGTGTCCTGCAATGCATAGAGCAATATAAAGTCTTCGTCCATGTTTGCAGGTTTTAAAGTGATTGTGTCGTATATGTTTTCTAATGAATTCACTACTGTAAACTCATTTACTGTGGGTTGAGAACTCACGAAATTGTAGGAGGATGTGATATTGGTTGCTTTTAGAAACAGTGAATTAGGGAAGTCAGGGTTGCTAATATACTCCTTATCAGTACTTTTAAAATTGGTGTTTTCAAGAAGATTGTTTGTTTTGTCGTTAAAACAATTTTCAAGCGTGTTATTTGAAGTAATGACAGGTAGTGCTCTTTCAAAGGCGGTTAAAGAATAAAACTTTTGAAGTTTAATTTCATCAATTACAAATATACTGCAAGAGTCAGCAATGCTTTGGAATTTTAAAGTGAATTGACTGGTGTCTTTTAGTTCAAATACTTCTTCAACGTGATGCCAGGAGGCATTATTGGGGATTGATTCTGTTTCTAATATTTTAATGTCGTTTGCGTACACCTCTATTCGGGGTGATGAAAATCCCTGTTCGAAGGTATTGACGCTGCTATCTATCACGTTGATAATATCAAATGTGAGTAAATAAGTTTCCCTAAAACAATTCGTATTAAATGTTTTTTCGAAAAGCGGGCTTGTATCACATACAAAAAACAAGGCCATCAAATTAGTGATATCATTACTATCTTCTACCGCTATGGTGTTGATCGGAAAGTTATTCAGTTCTCCTGTTTTATTGGTAATTGTGAATTGACCAGCATTAGGATGAGTTGTAACATAATCAAGCGTTGAATTAATAAAATCCGGTTTGTCCACAAAAATGGTATTAGGGTACTCCAGGTTTATTATATTGTTCAATACGTTAGTGCTAGAGAAATCGCCATTTGAATACACATTTGGGCCTGTTGTGGAAGAGTCTGATGAAATAGTACAGAAAGCGTTGTTAATCAACATCAAAAATAAACCGAGAAGCAGTGTATGATACCTTCTGTTGCGCATAAACACTTTGAATTTACTGAAATATCTAATTAGATGCTGAATTAATATTAATTCAATTCGAAAGTGTCTTGATTAATTGTGACCTTGGAAACTTCTCCATCCGGAACTACGATCAGATTAATGCCCATTAATTGACCTATAGACTTGGAAAAATGGTCTGTATAAATAATTTGTTCATTGCAGGTAAATGAAATGTGTTTGTTATGCACCAGTATTTTAAACATGTTCCAATTGTTTAGAGCCAACCCGAAATTGCTGAGGTTGTTGTACTTTCCATCAATTGCTTTTTGTCCGATTATTTCGATGAGGTCACCGAAGCAACACGCTTCACTCAGTGTAAACAATATTTCTCCTTTATCACCAACAACATTAGCTATGATAATTTTTTCCCTTTCGTCGTATTCATCAATGATCATACAGTTTCCTCTTAGACGAATATTTTCGTCAATATCACCGTTGCTTCCTCCCTTGGCAATAAAGGAAAGTGATAGTTCGTCTGTAGTCATGTTGAAATTCTTAAAATAGCTATAAGTTTTAGCATTGAACTCCTTGCTATAAAAGTGACTCTTAACTTGTTGGTTAAGGTGTACATTGTTGAGTTGACCTTCATATAGCGTCCATTTAGGAGAACTTACTAAAATTTGTTCTTTAGATAACGTGTCAGCATTTTCGTTAACAACTACTACATTGTAAAAACCTGGTCTTTTGTATACATGTGTTATTTGTTGATGCTCCGCAGGTAAGTGAATTTTCTCAAGCACGTTGTCTTCGAATATAGCGAAAATACTATCGCTATTATTCTCCTCTGATTTATATGCTAAAATTGCGGTAAATGGAGCTTCTCCGGATTTGGCGATAAGTTTTGTGTTGATTTTTCTTGTCGATCCAGTTCGCTGGGCAACGAAGATTATCGTTCCAATAAACACCATGATTCCTAAAGCAATCAGGATTAATTTCAGGCGGGGTTTTGAGGACTTTTCCTCAGAAGACGAATCTTCACTAATTGAATGTTCTTGAATTGGAGCGGGGGCTTCATCAGCGGGAGGATCATTTGAAACGACTTTTGTCCTAACATCTATAATTGTAGGTGGAGGGGGGTGTTTGTCACTTGGTTCCTTTTCTGCTTCAGGCGGAATTTCCGTGATTTGTGACTCGCTATCTCCGCTTTCTTTGAATTCTTCCTCTTCCTTTTTAGGCGAACTTTGCTGCCTTTTACTTTTGGTGTATTCGTACCAGTCTTTGTGGTCGAGGTAACGCGCGAGGGCGTCTTTAGTGGCCTCCTGAGGGGAGTAGTTGGCCCCGGTCTTCGATTTTCCGAAAAGCCTCTTTAAGGTATTGTGACTAACATTAATACCTGAACTCTCACTGATGATTTCGCTTAATTTGCGATAGTTTTTGTCTGTCCAGGTTTCAAGTTCACCTAACTCTACTTTTTCAACAACTTCTTCCAGTAGATGCTTTAAAATCTCACTATCTTCCAAATAAGGGCCCTTTTAATTAAAACAGGTACAAATTTCCGGGTACAATAATTTATCAAATGAAGGAGGGATTATCCAGGTACCCCTTTGGTTAATAATTCCATATTTCCCATTTTTCTTTGCACTTGCTATACCATTGTGCATAGGTGAAAGCTTGTCGAAATTTTCCACCAACTGTTTTCCACTTTTATCAATGTATCCGAATTTGTGATTGGAATTTTTTACCAATATCACTCCATTCTCATATATTGGAATAGGGGATGAACTGGCAATAGGTAAACTTGCCGGTGCCAAATAATTGCCTGATTTATCAATAAGCCCAAGCTTGTCATTACTAACAACACCCGCAACGCCATTGAAAAAACCATAAACTTTGGTTATGTCACCATTTAGTCTAAACACTTCTTCCATATCAGTATTTACATACGAGAATGAATTATCAGGGTTTATATATGCCATTAAACCTGCTCTAAAAGTTGGCTCTATTTGTCGTTTCTTAACAGCGTTATTAATATTAACACTGCTTCCATTGGCAAGTTGATGGTAAATCTTTCCTTTGGAATTAATAATAATGTAAGAACCTTTTATTTTACCATTTCTTGTATTTAAGGTGGTTAAAGAAATGTTTAAGGTTTTGAGTTCTTCAATATCGGTACTAAATACTACTGCACGATCGTCTCTAAACACTATTGGACTACGCAATCCTTTATTGTTCCATTTTTTGTAATTGAATAATAAGTTTCCACTTTTATCTATTACACTTAGTTTTTTGTTTTTATATACGACACATTTACCCTCATTAAAATAAGCGATGTTGTCAAATTGAGGTTTAATGCTTGTGGTCCCTTTATTATCTACAAAGCCCCAAGCACCATCAATGTATACACCTAAATAACCATCACTGAAATTGTAATCAGCATTGTCATATTTAGGTTTTACGGTGTATGAACCTTTTTTGTCAATGACTCCAAATAAGTTCCCTACTCGTACTACTGCTAATCCTTCGTGAAAGACTCTCGCTTCATCGAACTTGGCCTGAATAACAAACTTGCCAGTGTTGGATTCTATATATCCCCACTTGCCATGCTTTAATGCGCCAATTAATTCAGCATGAATACAACTTATCGAACTAATGAGAATGGTGAATGTTAAAACTAATCTAAGCATAATTCCTGGTTACTATTTGCTACGTAAAAATACTGTATATTGGTAACTTATGTTACGCTATGTCCTCTTTGGTCAGGGAATGGTTAGTGTATGATGAATAAATTGTTGTTTAACACTGTGTAAGCCCTGTTTTTGGTAGTTTGATGCAATTGTGAATAAACGAAAAAATTGGTTAATATGAAATTTTTTGAATGATTTTACTCACGTTACCCTGATATTTTTCATCAAAATCTATTATTGAAATTCGTGATTTTTCGTTGAATCCCAATTCGATTGCATTTTTCAAATACTCAATGGACTTCGCTTGATTGCCATTTTTCATTTCATATAAAAAACACAAATAATGCGATTCATAGAAGTTTGGATAAATATCTCGGTAGATGTCTATAAGTTCAAGAGAAATTGAGGGCTGAGCTGTTATTAAACTTGTAGCTTGCATGTATATTGAAATACTTAAAGTGGCTAAAATTCTTGATGAACTATTTTTTTCAGCTTTGGGTATTGTTGTGTTTTTGATTGTTTTTATAGCGACTTTGAGCGCAGTCCATTTTTTGTTTTGCAACAAATTATATAAGTGCTGAAGGTGTTCTTGTTCGGTTTTATAAATAGCTATCATGCTTTCCTGCTCATGTCGAATGCGCCCTCTATTCAATACCTGGTCACAGGAACTGCTACTTTTTATACGCATCTGTCTGCAATACTCCGTTTGTCTTTTTTTGCTTAGTGTGGGCCATATATTTGAAAAAGAGACATCAGAAGTATCACTAATGGTGCTTTCGATAACCGATTCAGTTAACAGGTGATTATTTTGGAACAATAGCCAAACCAGGCCTTTATTCATAATACTTACGGGCGGCCACTCATGCTCTCCTTCAAAAGTTAGCGGTATATATTTTTGAGGAGGAGGGACGGTTTGCAACAATTTGGATTCTGTAAAAATACTTGGCCAATAATTGAAATCCTGATTACCCGTAAGTTCTATTGAAGGAAGTGTAGCGAAGCGCTTCGGTGAAATCTTAGATAAATCACCGGAACAACTAATAATTCCGTTTATATTATTAATAACATTCGAAATGTAAGCAGCTATTTTAGCTCCCCCTGAAAATCCACATACAAAGACAGGAGGTGATTTTACATCAAATTTTTCCTTGTACCAATTGGTTATTCTGTTAAAATGTTCCTTAATAATTGACGCTTGAATGCCATTTTTGGAAAAGTTAGATCCCATATATACCAACCCATACTTTTTAGCCAGTTCTTTGTATTTGTACAGAGGAAGCCCTCCTCGTGCCTGTGGGTCCAGGAATATTACTAAAGGCGTTTTTTCTGTTACCTTCAGGCTGTCAGGTATATAATACGCGATAGATTCATTAGCATGGTTTATTAGTATGGAATCTTTAATCGTTCCATTTGTAATAGTGCTTGCAACTGTAGAAGCAAAGTTTACTTCTAAATCATGTTTCTCGGACCTCGAGGAAGGGGGGGAATCGTTACAGGCAAGAAGTGATATGAATAAAAGGTAAAAAAAAATATACCTTATGTGTCGAATGATAACGCTGTAATGTATTTGGTTTGGCCTATTTTTCATAGCGCAAAACTACGAAATTAACTTAATTAACCTAGTTAATAATGACTGCTAAAATAGGTAAAAGCGTTATTCTTACACTATCGCATATAGTCAATTATACACTATTGATTAAACAAAAAAACTTAAAAAAATATAAAAAAATAAATAATACTATTAGATCTATTTTAGCGCATAAATGACTGAAATTAATCTATTTTGGGCTATTTTGTTTGAACAATTGTACTCGGGGTTCGTATCTATAAATAAATGAAAACTACAATTTAATAACATTGTTTTTTCATACGTCGTAAATTGAAATTCATAGCAACAAACGACGGTTTTAGAGGCAGCTTGACTTAAACAATTGAAAAAGTAAGTTGTTATTGGTAAATAAAAAGTGACAGTTAAACTAATCCTAATTTAATCATGAAAAAGAATTTAATATTAATCACATTTTCGTGCCTCTTTCTATTCTTTTGGGCACAGACTTATGCACAAAAGATAGGGTTCTGTATGGATGATCTTTACGCCGAGCGATGGAAAACGGACAGTTTGATGTTTTGCGAGAATGTACGCAAGATTGGCGGTGATCCTATTGTGAAGGTAGCGAACAACGACTCGGAGGTACAATTACAGCAGGTAAAGGAGCTGATCGCTAATGGGGTGGAAGTTATTGTTATTATTCCCGCCGATGCACAGGAAGCAGGTAAAATTGTTAATTATGCGAAAAGCAAAGAAGTACCTGTTATCGCCTATGATCGTTTAATAATGAATTGTGATCTGGATTATTATATCTCTTTCGACAATATCTTGGTAGGTGAAATGCAGGCTCAATATGCACTGAAAAACAAACCAAGTGGTAATTACGTGATAATGAACGGACCTGTTAGTGATAATAATTCATTATTATTCAAACAGGGGCAGATGAACATTCTTAAACCACAAATAGAAAGTGGAGCGATTAATGTTGTGTTTAACGAGCACATAGGTGAATGGACTCCTTTGGAAGGTTTTGTGGCTCTTAACAATTTCATGTTAACTCATGAAGGACCTCTCGATGCTGTTGTGGCTGCTAATGACGGTCTGGCAGAAGGAGTGGGTGATGTATTGGATATTTTTGGAGGTGAAAACGTGCTCGTTACCGGTCAGGATGGAGACCCCTTGGCTCTTCAACGCATTTTGAATGGGAAACAAAGTATGACGGTTTATAAGCCCATAACAAAGATTGCTAAAAGATCTGCCGAAGTTGCTATGTCTTTGGCAAAGCATGGCGATATTAGTGGTGTAAATGACAAAATAAACAATAAATTCAAAGATGTTGGTTATATAAAACTGGCACCAATAGCTATAGATATTTCAAATATCCATGAACATTTTCCGGAACTAAATCCTTCGGTAGAACATAAATAATTATTTAAAGCTAGGATTAGGTAGATGTTGATACTCGTTTATTAGCATCGAAGGACAAGTTAAATTGTTCACTGTTAAGCTTATCTCTGTATAAGGAGGTAAGCTTTTTTTATATTAACGTGCTATGTAAGCGTGTCGATTCAATCAAAAAAGGTTACAAATTACGGATTTTTCACCTAGATTTGAGTGAAAAAGCAGGAACGACCATGAAAAGAATAACCTGTATCATTTTATTATCGATAATGATTACTACAATTCAAGCGCAATTTTCTAATGACGATGAAATAAAGGCATTTATTTCAGAAATGTCTTTAAAAGAAAAAGTAGGACAAATGACGCAAGTGACCCTCGACTATATTTGCGAAGGACAGCACTATGATATGAACAAAGAAATGATTCTTAACGAAGAATTGTTGAAAAAGGCCGTAGTAGAATATGGTGTTGGATCTGTTTTTAATACAGGTCAATACGCTTTGGATAGAGAAAAGTGGTTTCAATTAATAGAAAAAATACAAAGTAAGGCCACAAAAGATACCCGTTTACATATACCTGTGCTTTATGGGGTAGATGCTATTCATGGAGCGAATTATACTGCTAATTCGACATTGTTTCCACAGCAGGTAGCTACTGCTGCCACCTGGGACCCTAAATTTGCTGAAAAGTGCGGTGAAGTTACTGCTTATGAAACAAGAGCTTCGGGTATTCCATGGAACTTTTCTCCGGTACTTGACCTGGGACGCCAGCCGCTATGGTCCAGACATTTCGAAACATTTGGCGAAGACCCTTATCTGGCAACTCAAATGGGTGACGCTATTATAAGAGGTTATCAGGGAACAGATGTTTCGGCATACGATAAGGTTGCCGCTTGCCTGAAGCATTATGTAGGATATAGTAATTCTCGAACAGGTAAAGACCGAACCCCCATACAAATGTCTGAACGTGAGCTGCAGGAGTATTACCTGGTACCTTTTAAATCGGCCATTGACCAGGGAGCCCTTAGTGTTATGATAAATTCAACCGAAATTAATGGTACTCCGGTACATGCCGATCATCACCTGTTGACAGAAGTGCTAAAAGATGAATTGGGTCTTAAGGGGTTTACAGTTACCGACTGGGAGGACATTATTATGCTTCATACAGTTCATAGAGTAGCAAAAGATGAGAAAGAGGCAGTGGAGCTTGCGGTGAATGCAGGGGTAGATATGAGCATGGTTCCCTATGGCCTCCAATTTGCAGATTACCTGGTGGAATTGGTAGAAGAAGGTAAAGTGCCTATGTCGCGGATAGATGACGCTGTCTTTCGTATTTTGTATGTGAAGAATGAACTGGGATTATTTAAAACCGTATATCATAAAGCGAAAAAATATCCGGATTTTGGCAGCGAAAAGTTTGCGAATGAAAGTTACCTGGCAGCCCTTGAAACCATGACCCTTCTTAAAAACGAGAACAAGCTACTACCTTTGAATAAAGAAGGAACTAAGCTTTTTGTTACAGGAGCCGGCGCAAATACCATGGTTGCTTTAGACGGTGCCTGGTCACGCACCTGGCAAGGTAAAGAAACCCGGTTCGATACACCCGGAAAGAAAACGGTTTATGAGGCCTTAAAAGATAAATTTACAATTGTGGGTGATAAGTGCTATCCAGCGGTTGATTTTGCTACAAAATTAGATGATTATAATGAAGCTCTTAAAGTAGCAGCAGATGCGGAAGTGATTATCGTTTGCCTGGCTGAGGAACCCGGCACAGAAAAACCCGGAGATATCGAAGATCTTTCCTTTGAGAAAGTACAACTGGATTTAATTAAAGATTTGTCGAAGACCGGAAAACCCATCATTGCACTTATTATGAGTACAAGGCCGCGTCTTTTTACAGAAGTAGAGCCTCTTCTTTCGGGGGTCATAAATATGTACTGGTCGGGCAGCGAGTCGGGCAGGGCCTTGGCCACCATTTTAAAAGGAGAGGTAAGTCCTTCGGGGAAGTTACCATATACATATCCGCGTTATAGCGGATCTTTACTGACTTATGATTATAAATATTCGGAAACTCGCGACAAGAAGTTCGGTCATAATGCGGTGAACCCGCTTTATGAGTTCGGGTATGGCATGAGCTATACTACTTTTAAGTATGAGGACTTCAAGGTCGATAAAACTCTATTTGATGCTAGCGATGAACTTACAATTTCCGTGAAGCTTACCAACACCGGTAAGATGAAAGCAAAAGAGGTAGTACAACTTTATTCGAGAGATCATTTTGCATCGATTACTCCTAGTATAAAGCGACTTAGAAGATTTCAAAAAGTAGCACTCGAAAGTGGAGAATCGAAAATTGTAAGCTTTAAGCTCACAGCGAAAGACCTCGCTTTTGTCAATAACAAACTTGAATGGATCACCGAAGAGGGCGCTTTTGATCTCCAAATCGATAAATTTATTCAGGAAGTAACATTTACAACGAAATAGAGTTGCTAGCAGTACACGGATTAAGTAAAATCTATCCTACAGGTAAAAAAGCGCTCTCAGCAATTTCTTTGAAATTTGAGGCTTCCAATTGGGTCAGTATTGTAGGGGAAAGTGGATGCGGGAAGACGAGTTTACTTCGCTGCATCGCCGGGCTTGAAAATTACGATGAAGGTAGTATCTACTTGGATAATGAAAAGCTAAAACAGCCTTTCGAACAGCTGGTACCCGGTCACGAAGAGATTAATTTTGTAAAACAGGACCTGGATTTGTTTCCAAATCACAGAGTTATTGAAATACTTGATTATCAACTTCGCTTTTTCAATGAGGCCTATCGAAAAGAACGGATAGCTTTTACTACCGAGTATTGTCAATTAGAAGGCATGATGTCTAGTTATCCCAGAGAACTTTCGGGAGGGCAGCAGCAGCGAGTCGCCATTGCTCAGGCACTTATTGATGAACCCCAATTGTTGTTATTAGATGAATCTTTCAGCCACCTGGATGTGTGCACGAAAAGAGAGTTGAGATCCTTGTTGAGGAGAATTGTCGACGACACGGGAACAGCTCTTTTGTTTGTCACACACGATACACAAGAAACCCTTGCATATTCAGATAGAATTATTGTATTAAAAGATGGGGCAGTGGTGCAGGATAATGAGCCACGAACGATTTATACCCGCCCTTCTATGCCTTATGTTTCAACGCTGTTTGGTATAACAAACTTTCTAAGTGCAGCGTTGGTTAAAGCACTGAAATTGGATGAGGCTCAAAAATGGGCAGTCAGAGCTCAACATTGCAAAATACATGTGTCCGATGGTTTTAAAGGAGTAGTTAAAGAGGTCCGTTTTATGGGGGCATTTAATTTAATTGTGGTAGATACTCTAAATACTGTGATTGAAATGTTCGATTGGGAACAAGGTGTTATGTTAGGTCAGGAAATAGAAATCTTCATTGAAGTTGAGCAGTGTTTTGGGTTTGAAACTTAAGTGCAATGAGATATGAAGGTGTTATATTATGTGGGTTAATTTGAAAAACATATTTTTGCATTATGTTTAAATTTGTGAAGAGGGTATGGTACGTGATAACGTACATATTTACTGCGCTCAATGTCCGTCATGTTTATTTTGAAAGGTATAAATCAAACTATAAGAAGTCAAAAATTGATTGGAAGCGGCCGGTTATTTTTGTCAGTAATCATCAAAGTGCGTTCATGGACCCGGTCATTGTATCGTCTTATTTACCCAAAAGACCTTATTATTTGATGCGCGCCGACGTGTTTAAGAACCCAGTAGCAGCCAAAGTTTTACCCATTTATCAACTCATGCCTGTTTATAGACAGCGCGATGGTGTTGAGAACCTGCAAAAAAATGAAGCCATTTTCCGTAAGTGCTTTGATATTCTAAATGCTAATGAAGCACTGATTTTGTTTCCTGAAGGCAATCAGTTGCATCGTTGGGGATTACGTTCACTTAAAAAAGGAATAGCGAGAATAGCGTTTGGCGCAGCGGAACATTTCGACTATTCCAAATCCATTCAAATAGTACCTCTCGGAATCAACTACGGCAATCACTTTGATACCCCTCGCGATTTATATGTCAACTTTGGAGAAGTGATGGAGTTGGAACCTTATTATGAATCTTATAAAAATAGTAAAGCGGAAACTATTAACAGGTTTTTGAAGGATTTGCACGGCCGTATGGAGCAATTAGTATATAATTTTGCAGTGAATAATGATACTTATGACCTCATGGCTACTCTAAAAGACATATATGTACCTTATCATTTATCAGCACTCGGCATCGATTCTAAAGGGCAAAAAGGTGAGTTCGAGGCTACAGTGTCGCTAACCAAAAGGGTGAATGAACATTATGTGGGAAATGAGGAAGAAGTGAAAACGCTTGCTGCCGAAGTACAATCATTCCAAAAACTAAATCAGAAGCTTAAGATAAATATAGCAGCCTTGGCTCAAAAGGGCAATTGGAAAGCCTTAGCTTCATTACCGTTTTATTTGTTATTTCTTCCTTATTACTTATTCTCTTTTGTGGTTAACAAACCGTTTTTGATGCTGTTAGAGCGTTTTGTTAAAGGTATAAAAGACAAACACTGGCATCACAGCGTACGGGCTTTTGGTGGTAGCCTGCTTTTTGTAAACTACTATATAATACACGCTATAGTGGCTATGTGGATTATTGATATTCCTGTCGTTGAATATGCTTATCTGTTTTTTCTTCTTTTCAGTGGGTTTTATTATAAGTTTTTCAACAATTGGACAGGTAAACTGAGAAGTAGCCTATTGTTACTTATTTCCTTCGGGAAAACTCGCAAAAACGTGTTAGCACTAGTAAAACACTATAAATCTATTGTCTCAAAAGTTGATAAACTATTACTAACTTCTTGACTATGGAAGAGATCTTTTAGGTTTGATCAAATATTTGTAGTTTTAAGGCCTCAAAAAAACTGTTCTTATGTATAATAATATTAATGGAATTCAACATGTAGGTATTGCTGTCCAGGATTTAGATGCTTCATGGAAATGGTATCGGAAGTATTTTGGTCTGGATGTTCCTTTTTTTGACTCAGTGGCAGAAGCTCCATTAATGAAGATTTATACAAATGACGAGGTGATTGAAAAACGTGCAGCCCTGGTGATGAATTTGCGAGGAGGATGTGGAGTTGAAATCATTCAACCTACTTCTTTTGCACCAAAATATGCAGACTTTGAGGTGATGTTGGGTGATTTGGGTTTGTTTATTACTCATATTAAAACAACATCCATAGAAGGAAGTTATCAATTATTTAAGAAAGATGCTGTTCCTGTAAGTGAAATGAGTAAAGATCCGCTTGGGAGAAGTATATTCTATGTGACCGACCCAAATGGTAATGTTTTTCAAGTCGTAGAAGGGAATCAATGGTATTCAAGCCAAAAACACATCTCAGGTGGTGTAAGTGCTGTTACCATTGGTGTATCTGATATGGAGAAGGCCCTCAAGTTTTATGGAGACATTATGGGTTATGAGGAGGTACGCTACGACAAAACCGGAACCCAAGCAGACTGGGCCAGGTATTTTAAAGGTGGCGAAGGGCAGTTTCGCAGAGTATTAATTGGCAAGCCAGGAGGTGAAACGACAGGTCCTTGGGGCGATATTGGCGGTGATTTAAACATTGAATTGGTACAGGCGCTTGATCGCGAACCCAACAAAATTTTTGAAAACCGTGTATGGGGAGATACAGGTATTGCTCATCTGGGCTTCGACGTACGCGGTATGAGTGTGTTGGAGGAGAAATTTGCTGAGTCGGGTCACCCTTTTACCTGTGATACGAACGATGTGCTGGATATGGGAAACACACAGGTACGTTGTGTATACGTAGAAGATCCTGACGGGACACTTATTGAGCTTATCGAGGTTTACAGAATCCCTTTAATTGAAAAGTGGGGTGTGTTTCTAAATGTTCAAAAACGCGAACCACATAAGGCGGTGCCTTCCTGGCTCATTAAGCTCATGCGTTTTAACAGGGTAAAGAATTAATTGAACCTATTATTTAGCCGGTAGGCTTTTGTTTTACCATTATCCTTGTGAAAAATCCAGGAAACAAGCGTTTTAACAAAACAGCTTTTGTTTCCTTTCCCCCAATAATTACTTCTTCTTTATTGGAAGAGACGGCTTTTATAATGGCTGAAGCGCAAACTTCCGGACTTATTCCATTGTTTTGGTAATTGTCGTTGAGGTTATGTTTTTGTCCATCGCCACGTAAAGCGTTTTGTGCCATGTTAGTACGTACAAAGCCAGGGCAAACGAAAGTAACATGTATATTGTTTTTCATTTGTTCAAAACGAAGCGATTCGTAAAACCCTTGTAACGCGTGCTTTGAAGCTGCATAAGAAGAACGAAGAAAGAAACCAAATTTTCCAGCCAAACTGCTCAGGATTACAAAATGACCACTTTTTTGCTTAATCATGTATGGAAGTACTTCCTTCGTGAGTGCGATGTTGCCAAAGAAGTTTACCTCCATAATTTTACGATCTACGGCCATACTGGTCTCATCAACGGAAGAACGCTGACTAATACCTCCGTTATTAATTAAATAATCAATGCGACCAAATTGATCGATTACTTCTTTCACTAATTCACCAAAATTACTTTGGTCACCCAGGTCCAGGGGAAGTATATATATGGAATCGTGATTACAAGCCTTTTTAACTCGTTCCAATTCACTTTTTCTACGTGCAGATATAATTATTTGCGCACCTAATGCCGCCAGTTGTTTTGTTAATGCCTCACCAATACCAGATGAAGCCCCCGTAATCCATACAACTTTATTTGTAAAATCTTTCATCATGTCAAATCGAAGGCACTAATATAAGCAGGTTGATTTAGAAATGCCGCCTGTTTTTCGGTACAAGTGTTTGCAAACTTAACAATAATATCTGCGGGGACGTCTGCATTAATTTTATCCAAAAGTCCTAGTTTTAAATGATACCTTAAGTTTTGATAAAGATCTGATTTATTATCTGCCCAGGTCATACCAACATGATAGCCATTTAAGGCACATACAGACTCCAGCAGCTCATTGAGTCTATGCTCCATGCCCTTTTTATAGAAGAGTTGTTCAAATGCAAGAAAACGATAATTATTGGGGTTAAACAGTTTTGATAAAAAGGGTGTGTAAGGAGCTAATTTTTTAATAAGTTTTCCTGAAATTCCTGTCATTTCTTTGATAATCCACAATATTGGAGTAGCCTGGACGCCGGCAATTATTTCGTCGCCCTGTTTAAGTAAGTAATAAGTACTTTTATTGTTGAAAAGACTGTTACTTTCGTAACAGCTATGATTGGCATAGAACAATTTAAGTCGTTTACCGACTTCTTTACGATCTACGTCTGATTCACAAAGCACCACATTTTTACTTACTTTAGGATACAACCTGCTAAATATTAATGTCGAAAATTGACGCGCCGGTATGAATCCAAATTCGTTGCAGACTTTCACAGAACGCTCATTTTCTAATTCCATATAAGCATAGAATAGTGCTTCCTGTACATCGTTGGTTGACTCAAAGTGACCTTTATCGAAGATAGAGCGTACTTGCTGTTTTATATAACCGTTGCCTTTACCCGCTTTCGGACTCGCGTTTTTGCTCTTGAACTTGTCAAAAATTGAAAAATATCGGATATAGTAAGACTGCATTCCTTCGGCATAAGTTTCAAAAAAACGTTGGCAGAAATTTCCAACGCCAATCGTTTTTCCACGAAGCTTTAATTCAAGGTAATAGGGGTTGTTTAGTAACTTGATTTTTTCCCTGGTGCCGGTGTGTTGGTATCGGGTGCCACCTTCGGTACCCCAGATCGTATTTGCTAATAATTCAATAGTGTCGGGTGCAGGTGTTCTCTTCACCTCAAGGTCAATATGGTTCATTTATTGGTTACAATCTTCGGTTTTGCAAAAAGAAATGCGTAGATCATAATATAAAGGTAACAAAACATTGGCAAAATGAAGGAGTTTTGTAAGCCTACCTTTTGTGAGAGTAATTCCTGCTCATAATTGATGAATGCCCCACCGGAAATGGCCATCACTAATAAAGCAGAAGCCTGAGCCGTAAACCTGCCCAGTTTTGCTATACCGAGGGTGAAAATGTTGATAAACATGATGGAATTGAAGATTCCTATAGCAATCAATGACCAAATAGCTATGACACCTCCAAAGAGTACGGCTATGGAAAGTAAAATCAGTACGCAAAGGGCAAAGAAACCTAATACTTTATGGGGTTTAGGGCCTACTATTGTATAGACTATGAAGTTGAGAACGGCGATAGCCAAAAACAATAGCGCCAGGTCCCAGTGACTGGTTATTATGATGCCAATGAAAAAGGATGCAACAACGATAACAGTGCCCAGGACAATTTTTGAGTTGAGCTTTAGGTTGGACATAAATATGGCTCCCATAAACCTTCCGATCATGGCACCGCCCCAATATAATGACAAATAGGAGCCTACCATCTGTTCAGAAATCTGTTCGATATTTTGGGTCATTATGAATTTATCAAGGTGTGTGCCTATAGCTACCTCGCCACCGACATATAGAAAAATAGCCAAGATAGAAAAGGAGACGTGTTTGTGCTGAAACAGTTTTTTTGCTTGTTGTTGTTTATACTTGATTTCTGGCAAATGTGCCAGGCTTATGAGAAAAGCAAGAAAAGCCAACATCGCTGCCAGTCCTAAATAGGGAGAAGTCATGCTGTTGTGTGCCTTTTGTGTATCCAGATCAGACAGGTTTACCAAAATAACACTTCCTAAATAAGGTGCTAAAGTGGTTCCAAGTGAGTTGAAAGCCTGGCTGGTATTTAATCTGCTGGCAGCAGTATCTGGAGCACCCAGAAGGGCAACATAAGGGTTGGCAACTATTTGCATAATGGCAAATCCCGAAGCTAATATGAACATGGCTGCTAAAAACAAGGCGAAACTCAGATTCGAGGCGGCAGGATAAAAAAACGCGCAGCCTATAGCGCTGACCAGTAGACCAATAATAAGGGTTTTTTTGTAACCAAATACTTCAACAGGGTCTACCTGATAACGAGCAATGATATAATATAATAAGCCAAAAATGAAGTAACCAGCATAAAATGCGTATGAAAACAATTCATTTTGCGCAGGGGAGAGGCTTAGCAATTCCTGTAATTGAGGAATAAGCCAACTGTTCATTACGGTTAAGAATCCCCATATGAAAAAAAGTGAGGTTACTACAATTATAGGGCCAGATTCATCCTGCCGGGTGTCTTCTAGTTGATCTTCATTGTCGTATTCGAGCGTATATTCACTAGATGGGTTATTGGTGTATTTTTCCTTGTTAATTTTTCTCATCAATATCTATAATCGTAAAGGCACCTTTTAGATACGTAAGTAGTTATCAAAAGATTTTACGTAAAAGAAAAATTAAGGCTGCAATTATTAATGCTATTGCAACTATTCGTATGATGGCATAAGTGATTTTGAATAAAACTAATGCAGATAAAACGATTACAAATATAGATAAGAATTGTTGCGTGTTTCTGTTCATTATTTAGGAATTTGAAACGTGGATAGTTGACATAAATAATAAGACGAAATTTAACGATTTTCATTGTGCACTACGCATAAATCTTTAAATTTTAAACTATCGAGCTGATAATGGAACAGGTAAGCAACTATTAAGTAAACACCAGAACCGACGAGCACACCAGCATCGTTTGTGCCTAACCAGCTTATTTGCCCTCGCGCATCTAATAATTTATGAGAAATAAGGTGTTTAATATAGTTCCCTTTTAAATCAAATATGATTATATCTCCAATATACCCGGCATGATTTAGGTCATATTCGATGCTAAGTAGGTCGTTGATACCGTCATTGTCTGGCGTGATTACATTTGTTGAAAGCTTAAAAGAACCAGTTACATTCTGATTTTCAATTAATTGAGAATTTTTGGAAGTAGGAGTGCCGTAATTGGACATAGAAGATGCCGAATGCCAATTGAGATGCTGATCCCCTAAGTAGTTAGGATTAATTCTTTCCAAAGAGACTCCTGCCGGGGAAGCCAGTTGAGGATGGTGGTCGTTTTCGTAATAGCTTACAATATCAACCTGCCGGTTATTGCTGTCCAGAAAGATAATGCTGCCCCCATCATTGTTAAATGAAGGCATAGAACGTTGAAAAAGGTTTGTGGTATCTACGTTTGCGTATGTTTCTGTAATTAATGAGGTATTTCGGGCAAAGCAAAATAACTGATTTGGGTACATGAGCTTGGTATAATTGAATACCTCTATCGTATCTTTGACCGCTAAAAGCGCGTTTCTAATTACTACTTTTGTCCCCTTCAGATTAATTGCATGTCCTGAACGGTTTATTATTTCGAAATATTCACTTTTGGATTCTGTGTCGTGAAAAAGTACTTCATTAAAGACCAAACTATGTGGTCTAATGGTATCGGGGATGGCAATCCTAATAGTTTGTGTGCTGTCCATACCTATACAGTTTTTGAAGTTTTTAAGCGTTAGTGAAAAGGCTTGGTGCTTGTTAACGGCTGCTGGCAGTTCCAATATAATATCATAATTATTTATGCTCGTGCTAAAACTTAAGCGCTCAGGGGAGGTGTCATTTGAATAAAATACCTGCGCATTTTCGCTAAAAACAGCTTGATTGAAATGGAATTTAATAGAATTATTATTGATTATGGTGCTGTTGACAATCAGAGGAGGCCCTATATTGAGGTGTTCAAGGTGTAATGAGTTTTGCCTTCCGGGTGTTCCTCCGTCCGAATTTTTTGAAATTCCCCAATTTTGCATATCCAGACATTTTTGTTTTGAATCAATAAGCTCCAAAGAAAATCCCCCGTCTGTGTTAAATGTCCTAAACCAATTATTATCATAACGTAGGTAATCTATAAGCATACCTGATGTATCAGCTATCCAAATACTATCACTGTCGTTATTTAAGGTGGGGAATCCCGAAATGCCAATACATGTACCATAAGGAGCTAGTTCCTGTTGGTTCTTTTCCGCGCAAATAATCACATAAGCATTTTTTTCAATGCTGAAATTGGGTATTGTAGCACGCTTTGATCGGTCACCAATGACCAATGTGGTAAAGTTTAACGGCGCATTTGTACTGTTCCATAATTCGATGTATTCAGCATCGGGCAGACCCTGCATAGGGGTAGGATCGATCATTAATTCCGAGATATGCAGGTTTTGAGAATAAGTACTTATTGACATTAGTAGCACCAGGATGTAAAAGTGAATAGAAGACATGGTGAATTAATTTAAACTATATGTAAGTTGTAAACTGAGGTTTGTTTTAGTTTCAGGAGCTGATTGAATACCTGTTAAGGTAATGTGATGAGCTACCTTCAACCACAAACGTACTTTTTTTAGAATGGTAGATTTAAAAACGAATGAAAGCTTGTTTCCCGGTTTTGAATAAGAAAGTAGATTAAAAGCACTTGGAACTCCAGGCTCATATGCATAGTGAATAATGCCTTTGTTGGGCATAATTGTAGAGGTGAATCTAATGCTGAAGCGGCTTTTTAGTTTTATACTGTAAAAAGAAAGCTGTTGAAACATGAAATAGGAAGAAGATTTATTAGAGTGCTCATTTAGGAGCTTAAGTTCTATGGCATACGCTATTGCTAATCGCTTAGTGATTTCGTTGTTGTTTGTCAATCGCAGGCTCTTGTTGATTTTTTTTATGCTCGAATTTAAAGGCTCACCAGAAAGGGAAATCCATTCGTTTGAAAAGCCCCATTTAGCCTGACAGATGGTTTTATGGTAATCATTATGATGCCAAATGCCTTCAAATTGCAAATCGCTGCCATTTTTTCTCAGACTGAGTGCCTTTTCAGGATGTAGGTACTGATTATAGGAAGCTACTATTTGAAAGGCGTGATGAGCTTCGTAATGTAATCGAATATAAAAACCACTTTCATTGATGATTTTCGCGTGATTGCTTAAGGTATTCGCATAAGGAGCAAAGTAGTGTTTAGGGAAATGTCTGAACGATAGGTTCGTTTTTAAATTTTTACCGGTGTTGATATCTGCCAAAAGCACAAAGGAAGGTGTGGAAAGTTCATTAAATACCAATTCACCAGAATACAAAATATGCTTATTGGCATGAATAAATGAAAAGCTTAACATGTTATTACCTTTAGTTGTTATATTATGGTAGAGCGCACTTTTAGTTGTATTTGAGTACGTTTTATCATATTTGAAACGAATAGCACTGATAGAGGCTTTAAAGTGTTTTAGATGATAATCCAGTGAAATTCCCATACAATGCTCTTTCACACGGTCTCTTTTATGATTTTCCTGTATTGTTCGGTGTAGCCCTGATGTAACTATTGAAGAAAAAGTAGCGTCCTTTGTTGAAGCGTTTTCGCTCGTATTGACCGAAGCATCAATTTTTTTTGATGACAAATAGCTGTGAATTGAAAACCTTTTAATCGTGCTTGATAATGCAATTCCTCGAAAAAAATGGTGTTCGTCACTTCCATTGTAAGGGGCGATGAGAGCAGCACTTTTATAAAGGCTCTTTTGACTCAAAGATTTGCTGAAATCCATGCCGTGCCAAATACTTAGTCCTTGAGCAATATGAATTCGATAATCTCCAACAGTGAGGTTTAACAAGGGCGATTTATTCCATTTAAGAAAGCCGGAGAAGAATTCTATAAATGGTTTTTTATTTAGTAGGTAAGGCTCTCCTTCATCTTTTTCCAAAGTAAGCCCATACCTGATTCGACTTGCTGGGTGATTGTTTATTTTTAGCCATTGTGAATTAAGACTTCCTATATAATCCTTGTTTTTAACATCCTTATTAAATCTTCTTTTGAAACGATAGTTTATTTCTGTGCTAAGGAGATTGATGGGGCTATCGAAGGCCGAAAGGTTTGAATTACGTCTTTTTATGGTGAATATCAGTGCATAGAAATCAGCTTCATACCTTGTGAATCCCTTTAAACTCCTTAATTCGTTTATGCTTACAAAAGACGAGTAGATTTTTAAGTGACTTAGGATGGAATTTATTTGCTCAGCATTGAAAAAGCCGGTCTCCTCTAAGGTAATCTCAGATACCTTGTTTAGATCCATTGGATGTCTTTTTAGGTAATGGTATCTGTTTAACCACTCGGAATGAATTACCTCTGTGTTTAGAAGCCTTTCCAGGAATAAATCATTGTTAATGGATGGATTTTGAGCAAGGCACTTCGTAGCAGTCAGCGCGAGTATGATCACTTTATAGTTCATAACAAATACTACAGTTGAGAGAAGACCCGAAATTTGCTTGCCATAGGTACGAAAGATCAAGCACTAACTTGCTGGTACTAATAGTAATCCCCGTGAGCAACTCCTGTTTATTGTTGGCTCCGATTCGATAGTGTAAAACATCAGCATAAGAACCGGTAAATACAATGTTTATTTCTTGTTGAGCCTCATTTGAGTTACGAAATTCCAACAAGGCAAACCAGGATAGGCCGTGGTATTTTAAACCTAAATTAAGCTCGTTTTTTAAACTTAAAGGATTGATTATTAGTGTTCCCAGGTGAAGTTTGTGGTTGAGTCGGTAATTGGCGCCAATTCCCCATCCTAGTCCAATGGAATTGGTACTAAGTGCTATTTTTCGTATAGACCAGTTATTGGCTATACCTAAATCAAGAAGCGGATGTATTTTTTGTGCGAACCTGAATTTTACTTGTTGTATTTTATAATCAGGGACCTGAAAGTAATCATAAGATACGCCATACTTTATTTTTCTTTTGCTATTGAAATGGTGCAATGATACTTGTGTAAGCACTTTCATAAAATGACTGTTGCTAATATTGAATGTAAAGCGAGTGAGGGAGTCCGTGCATAACGATGCCGGATTGTTTGGCAATAGGACTTGGTGGCTTTCCCAACTTTTTATCACACGGTTATCAAGTTGAAGAAATATATTTTCTTCTTGACCTTGTGCGATGCATTCGGTACAGAATATGCCTAAAAAAGTGAAATATAAAATTTTCATGTTATATGGTTCGATTAAAAAGTAATAGGTTATTAAACTCTATTCTTTGTTCTTATTTTTAGTTTATGAATAGGTTTAGTCTAATTGTGCTTTTAATAGTTCTTCATAGTTCCGTGTTTTGCCAAAAGACAAAACAGCGGTCTTTTAGTTTTGCTTTTTATAATGTTGAGAACCTTTTTGACACCATAGATAACCCGCATACTTCCGATAACGAATTTTTACCTGGCGGCAGAAGGCAATGGACAACGGTACAATACCAGCACAAATTGTACCAGGTGGCGAGAGTTATATTGGCATTGAACGAATGGGAGGGGCCAGATTTGATAGGCTTAGCGGAGATTGAAAGCAGGCAGGTGCTTGAAGACCTTGTTGAGCAGACAAACTTAAACAAGTTTGATTATGGGATAATTCATAAAGAATCCAGAGATGTAAGAGGTATAGATGTGGCCGTTTTATATAAGAAAAACAGGGTTAAAGTAATAGAATCGATGTTTTGGGAGGTTAGAGACTCACTTGATGGCAGATTTAGAACAAGAGACATATTAGCTGCGCGGGTGCAAGTAAACAGAGACACCTGTCTGTTTGTCGTGAATCATTGGCCGTCCAGAAGAGGGGGGCGAAAAAAGTCCGAAATTAAACGTATAAAGACGTCTAACGTACTTTTGGATGTACTCGAAACCGAAATGAAAACAGCGCCTAAACGAAAGTTTATCGTAACAGGAGATTTTAACGACAGTCCGGCAGATACAAGTTTGCAGATGTTGAAACAAAAAGAGCTTATAAACCTGATGGATGGAATGAGTCGGGGAACGCTCAAATATCGGGGGAAGTGGAATGTTTTCGATCAATTTTTGGTAAGTAAAGGAGTGTTGGATGAAAACTTTGTAAGTATGGCAGTTTTGGAGGAAGGCTGGCTGTTTACTATTGATAAAGACTATGGTGGCAATAAGCCTTTTAGGTCTTTCAAAGGATTGGAATACATTGGAGGGTATAGCGATCATTTGCCCGTTAAAGTAGAACTAAAATTTTAAGTACAAACATGAAACTATTAGCTCTTGGAGATTCATATACTATTGGCGAAGGAGTATTGACTGCGGAGAGTTGGCCTTACTTGCTTCAATCAACACTGAGGAAATTGTATGATTTGAAGTTGGAAGTAAAGGTAGTTGCTAAAACCGGATGGACAAGTGGTGACTTACTGAACGAGTTGGATGTCTTAGCTCCTGCTGAATCTTATGATGTGATTAGCCTCTTAATTGGAGCCAATAATATTTACCAGGGAAGAGCGCTCAAAGAATACGAAGAAGATCTGAATGCACTTGTCCGTTTTGCAAAGGCCGGAAGTGTCAATGTGATGGTATTGTCAATACCAGATTATGGCTATACACCATTCGGAGCAGGTAATAAAAAAGGAATAAGTGAAAAAGTTGACCTTTTTAATAAGATCGCTCAATCACTGGCTTATAAGCATAACTGTGTGTTCATTGATATAACAAAAATTTCCAGGACAGATGAAACAGACCTTTCCTTATTGACCAAAGACCAGCTTCATCCCTCCGAAAAACAATACAATCTCTGGGTGTCTGAGCTTGTTGGAATTGACTTTTGGAAATAATTACCTATAGAGGTCTTGGGTGTGCAAAGTGAGCGCCATCACCACCTCTGGTAAATCCGGTGAACATGATAGAGAATTCAATTCCACCTCTTCCTTGTGAGTAAACATTAAGATCGGAGACATTTATGTCATAGCTCATTTGGAATACCATATCGTAATAGTTGATACCTAACATCGGTATTAAGGCATCTTCCCAGCGGTAAAAGAACCCGGTAAGAATATCAATGTTGGCACTTTCAATCGTATAAGAAGCATTAAAACCGAAGTTCAACTCCATAGCATTTCTTTGGTACATGAACAAGAATTTAGGATCGATGGTAAATTCTTCAATGTTTATTTTACTTCCTCCTTGTGCTACCCACTTAAGTGGAAGCCGTGCATCGTCGTTGTCAATAAAACCTTCTTTAGGGTTCAAAAGATGAAAGATGGACCCTCCGGCATAGGGCTGAAATGTCTTATGGTAATCAATCATCCGATATAAAATCCCAAAGTTGAGGTCAGGTAGCATGCGTGTGGCCTGATCGATATTTTCGCCACTGGGTAAATAGGTGTTGAATGTCCCAAAGCTATATTGGTTGTCAAAAACGTATTCATCAATGTCAATTTTCTTATGTATAACACCGACTTGTATTCCACAGGTGAGCTGATGCTTTTCATTGCTCGGCTCCATCACGTTATAAGACGCACCCACAACCATATTGAATGTGTTAAACAACTTTGAGGCATCATTGTTAATAATGTAGCCACCAAGTCCCCATCGCTCTTTAAACGGCATATCGAATGCAAAAGCACTTGTAATGAATTTGTTTGCTACAGATGCCCACTGGCTTCTGAATTGCGCAACAGCCCTCAAATCTCCATGATCAAAAACACCTGTGTGTGCAGGGTTCAGCGTGATAGGTGAAGCATTAATATGTGCCGTGTGAAAATCTTGCGCTGACGCTGTTTTCAAACAGACACAAGACACAAAGGAGAAGGTCAAAATAATTTTTATAAATCTTTTCATTATCTTATAATCGTAATATCTCCGGTAATTTTATATTCCTTGTTATCAATAGTAACAGCCGTAACTGTATACAAATAGGTGCCATTTGGTTGTTCTTTTCCATCGTGTGAACCATCCCAACCGACATCCGGGTCTTCTGTTCGGAATATTAGTTCTCCCCATTCATTGTAGACCCTAAAGTCGACAGATGAGAATGGACCGCCCTTGATAGTTAAAATGTCGTTGTTATTATCCCCGTTTGGTGTAAATGCCGACGGTAACAATGGAGGGTAGATCTCATCCTCACCAATAACTATATCCAAGGTAGTGGAGTCGCTACAACCTGCCTCATTTGTAACATATTGAGATACTATGTAAGAGCCAGATTCGGTATAAATGTATTGAGGGTTAGCTTCATCAGTGGAGTCCAGCCCTGTGCCAAAAATGTAAAGGTAAGAACTGGCTGAGCTCGATTCATCAATGAAGTTTATGGTATTATTAATCACATAACTTGTAGAATTGTGACTAAAACCGGCCTGAGGAATTGGATCAATGGTCACGGATTTTGTAATGCTATCTGAGCACCCAAGCGTACCTTCTATTTTCAATGAAACATCGTAAGTATTGATAATGCCATAGGAATGTTCCGGATTTTGAGAGTTTGAATTGGCACCGTCTCCAAAATCCCAGGTATATGTAGCTATTTCGCCATCCAAAACCACCGAGCTGTCTGTAAACTGTACTACATCACCGAAGCAGGTTCCGTTGAATACGAAGTTCGCTACCAGCGGATTTGAAAGTGAAATATTAATCGTATCATATACCTCATAACAAGCACTATTACCAGATGATGTTAGCACTAGATTTACACTGCCATTAGAGCGGTCCTGGTCGGTAAAAGTGTATGTTGCATTAAGCGTTTGATCATTGGGGGTAAAAGTACCGGTACCCAGGCTTGTCCAGTTTATAGCTGTGGCATTTGTTATAGTAGGAGAGAGGTCTACACCTATCGCTTCCGGACATAATGTACGGTCTGGGCCTGCATTGACTTCATGAATTGGGGCAATGGACAATGTAAGGGTATCTCTTCCGGGAAGACATCCTCCATTATTAGTCGATGTTAAAATCAAACTTACAAAGCCTACCAGTGAATCAGCACTGCTGAATTGGTAACTGGCATCAAGTGTATTGACATCAGGGGTAAATGTACCCGAACCTACGGAAGTACTCCAAATACCTTCGTTCGATCCCCCTGAAATAAAGCCGTTCAGCTGTGTCGACAGATTGTTGGCACAGAGTTCCTCGTCGTCACCGGCATTAACGAATATGTTATCGCCAAAACTCACTTGCATTGTGTCGTCTTCCGCGAAACAATTTCCATTACTGGTGGAAGTCAAAATAAGCGTTACTGATCCGGAAGTGGTATCGGCCGTACCTACTATATATGCTCCTAATAGTGTTTCATCGTTTGGAAAGAAGATGCCATCACCCAGGCTCGTCCATTGTCCGCTACTTGATCCACCGGTAACGATACCCTGTAGATTAACGGTACTGGTAGAAAGACATATGCTCTGGTCGAGGCCTGCATCCACGTCTGGTTTTGGAGTGAAGGTTACGAACATAGAGTCTGTGCTGCTCAGACAATTACCGTTTCCGGTTGTTTCAAGGTAAATGGTGACTCCGCCGTTTGCAATATCGTCCTCACTTGGTACATAAGATGTGTTAAGATCTGTATTGCTTGGGTTAAAGGAACCGGTGCCCGAAGATGTCCAGTTGCCTCCCGTTGCTATTTGAACACTTCCCGATAAGCCCACAAGCGCATTGTTTTCACAGACGGCAACATTTTCTCCTGCTTCAGCTACCGGGCCATCGGTAAAGGTAATTGTCATAACATCACTGGCCAGGTCGCAGCTATTGACTGTTAAGGTAATGTCTACGCTTCCCAGGGAAAGGTCAAAACTGCTCGGTTCATAAGCAGCATTGAGGTCGTTTATACTTGGTGAAAACGAACCTGTTCCCGATGTCGACCAGGTGCCTTCATTCGCTCCACCGGTGAAGCTTCCATTCAACTGTACAGATGGATTGTTACCACAAATTACCTGATCGTTACCTGCATCTGCACTACCTGCAGTGGTAATTCTCAAATCAATAGTGTCTGTTATTATGCCACACGAGCCAATATTGGTTGCTGTAAGTACCAAAAAGAAATCTCCTGCAGCCGAATCTGCTGCACTGGCCGTATAAATAGCGTTCAGGTCGGAGTTTGAAGGAGAGAAGCTACCACTTCCCAGTGTTGTCCATTCTCCGGTGGTCGAAGCACCGCTTATTACTCCGTTGAGGTCAAATGTTAAATCGTTGGTACAGTTTACCTGATCTGCACCGGCATCTACAACTGGTGCCGCGGTGATAGTCATGATTACATCGTCTGAAGCTGAATTACAACTATTAGTATTTAATGTTAGAGTTACTGTTCCGTTTGTAATATCCGTTGCTCCTAATACATAATCAGGGTCTTCTATGTCTGCTGAAGGCAAGAAATAACCGTCGCCGGATGTTGACCAGCTGGCCTGTGTCGCGCCTCCGGACAAAGAACCATTCAAATTCAACAAAGTATCAGTTGCACATATCGTCTGATCTAAACCCGCATCTGCTGCGCCCAGCGGACTGAAGGTTACCACGATCGTATCTGTTGCGGCGAGGCAATTACCGTTATTTGTGGACGTCAACACAAATGTGATGTCGGGGTTCGTTGTATCCTGGCTACTTACCTGATAATTATTAAATAAGCTCGAAGGTGATTGTAAGAAGACACCCGTGCCGGCAGTAGACCACTCACCGGTAATACTTCCCCCCAAAACAAGTCCTTGCAAGGTAATTATAGAATCATCTTCACATTGATTGAAGTCTTCACCGGCTGTAACTTCAGGTGCGGGGGTAACATCAATAATAATGGAGTCGCTTACTGCTAAACACGACCCATTGCCTGTTGATGTAACATATAATGTGAAGGTACCGTTGTCTAATTCTTCCTGTCCGGGTATATAGGTGGCATTGGGATCCAGCGAACCGGGAGAGAAGGAACCACTACCATTGCTGGTCCAGTTCACACCTGTTGCCAGGTTCACAGTAGCTGCCAGTTGTACATTAGGATTATTATAACATACCGAAGTATTTTCACCGGCATCAACGCTAGGTGCATCGGTGAAGGTGGCGAGCATATCGTCTGAAGCTAAATCACAACTGTTAGCCGTAAGTGTGATGAGCACATTTCCGCTGGCCAGGTCAAAAGCACTTGGATGATAAATGGCATTCATTGTTGTGTTGTCAGGAGTAAAAGACCCCGTGCCACTTGTAGACCAGACAGCAAGGTTGGCCCCACCGCTGAACAGTCCATTTAGCTGAATAGCTGAATTATTGTCACATACAACCTGGTCGTTTCCTGCGTTAGCACTACCGCCCGTTGTAATACGTACATTTATGGTGTCACTTACAGCACTACAATTGCCAATGTTTGTTGCGGTTAATATTAATTGAATGTTTCCTTCTATGGAATCGCTCGCACTTGCCTGGTAGGTGGCATCAAGTGTATTGGCATTTGGAATGAAAGTACCCGTACCTGTACTTGTCCAGATACCGGAGTTAGAAGCTCCCAACACCTGACCGTCCAAATCAAATGTAAGATCGTTTACACAGTTTACCTGATCAGGGCCTGCATCTACAACGGGTGAAGGGGTGATAGAAATGTTCATCACATCTGAAGCACTGTTACAACTGTTGGTATTCATAGTCAGCGCCACGAAGCCATTAGATTCATCCTGTGGTCCCGGAATATAGGAAACATCAACGGTATTAGCATCCGGGCTAAAAGTTCCGTCTCCCGATGTTAACCAGGTTACCTGAGTTGCTCCACCCGAAATGGTAGCGTCTATAGTTACAAGCAAATTATTTTCACAAGCACTTAGGTCAGGGCCTGCATCGGCTTGCCCCTGGTCTTCAAAAGTGATACGCATAGTATCTGTTACCGGAATACAGTTTCCATTGTTAGTAGAGGTCAGAAAGATATCTACAAATCCATTAGCAGTGTCTGCGGGGCTAAATAGGTACTGATTAAATAAAACGGAGTCATTTGGAATGAACGATCCGCTACCTGAGGTAGACCAGCTGCCGGTGGCCGCGCCCACGGTAATCAGTCCCTGCAAAACAGTACTTGTTATTCCTTTACAAATTGACTGGTCTTCTCCGGCATCAACGACAGGAGCACCGCTAAAATTAACTATTAATGAATCTGATACTTCTAAACAGTCACCATTACCCGTAGATACTATAAACAGGCTGGTTGATCCGGCATCAATTTCACTTTGTGTAGGCGTATATGTCGCATTAAGACTTGTATTACTAGGACTAAAAAATCCACCGCCAGAAGCACTCCATAAAACGCCACTCGAAACATTTACTGTTGCACTTAGTGGTACATCGGCATTATTTGCGCATATGATTTGATTATCACCGGCTTCAATACTTGGGGCAGGAGTGAAGGTGACTTCCATGTCGTCTGAAGCAAGGTCGCAACTATTGGCCGTATAAGTTAGTGTAACATTGCCTGTTGCCAGATCAAATGTACTAGGAATGTATTGAGCGAAGGGGTTGGTGATATCAGGCGTAAATGATCCATTACCGGATGTCGACCATGTTCCCTGTGTGGCTCCGCCAGAAAAGCTTCCGTTAAGTTGAACATCGGCATTATTGCTACAAACAACCTGATCATTACCTGCGCTTGCTGCCCCACCTGTAGTGATTCTTGCCCTCAGGTTATCAGATAATGCGATACAGTTTCCTACATTGGTAGTGGTTAAGGTGAGTGTGACTTCACCCGAGATGGAGTCGTTGGCACTGGCAAGGTATGTAGCATTCAGTACATCAGCGCTAGGAATAAATGATCCTGTTCCTGAAGTGGTCCATAGCCCGCTATTGGAGGCCCCGGCAACAATACCGTCGAGGGCAAAATCCAAATCGGTCACACAATTAATCTGATCGGGGCCGGCTTCAACAAATGGTGCGGTGGTGATGGTGATTAACAGATCATCGGTAGGTGCGTTACAGCTGTTACCTGAGAGCGTAATGGTGACGTTTCCTGCCAGTGAATCCGCGGTTCCCGGGGTATAAGTGGCAGTAAGGTCGTTTATAGAAGGAACAAAGGAGCCGTCGCCACTGGTAGTCCAGGTCGTTTGACTGATATTCCCTGTAAAGTTACCATTAAGTACTGCGGTGGCATTGTTGGCACAGATTGATTGATCAACACCGGCATCCACAGTGCCGGATTCTGTAATGGTAATTATCAAATCATCCGAAACTGCATTACAGAGGCCGTTATTTGTTGATGTTAATGTGAGTGTTACTCCCAGGTTTATGGAATCTTGAGCACTCATTATGTAGTCATTGTCCAATACAACTCCACTTGGGTCGAAACCTCCTGTGCCTGAAGTTGTCCAAACTCCCGTTGTGGTGCCATTTGAAACGTCTCCCGATATTGGTACCCGCGTTGTTCCTGCGCAAATGTCGATATCTAATCCGGCATCAACCAAAGGAGCTTCTATCATACTCAATTGAAATGAGTCCGTTTCGGCAAGGCAGTCGCCATTTCCGAAAGAAGTTAAATAAATGGTAATTAAGGTGTCTGTAGCAGCCGGTATGTAGGTCGGATTGAGTATGGTGTTGCTTGGTGAAAAGCTTCCGTTACCATTGGTGCTCCAAATCCCACCGGTGGCAACGGTTACAGAACCATTTAAAGTAGTGTCAGCATTGTTCTGGCAGACAGTCACATCGCTTCCTGCATCAACCGTTGGCGCCGGTGTAATGGTAATATCCATCTGGTCACTAACCTGATCACAACTGTTGGCAACAATGGTTAAAGTGACTGCACCATTATTCATATCATTATTGCCCGGTGTATAAATGGCGTTGAGGTCATTGGCATCGGGGTTAAAGGTTCCGTCACCGCTAGAGCTCCAGCTCGCACTCAAAGCTCCTCCACCAATAGTGCCGCTCAATTGTACAGCTGCGTCGTTGGCACATACGGTTTGGTCATTGCCGGCACTCACAACACCTCCTGGTAATATGTTTATTATTAATGTGTCTGATACAGGTAAACAGTTTCCTATGCTGGTAGCTTCGAGTAACAATGTAATCGAACCATTGATGGAGTCTGTTGAACTTGCAATATAATCTGCATCCAGGGTACTTGTATTCGGCGAGAAATTCCCCGATCCGTTAATGATAGACCACAAACCGGTGGTAGTAGCTCCACTCACCTGACCATCAAGCGCAATTGTCAGATCATCCACGCAGACCAGTTGATCGGTTCCGGCATCCACGACAGGTGCAGGGGTGATTACTAATACCATGTTGTCCTGAGCCAGGTTACAGCTGTTTGCCGTTAGCGTAAAGTTAGCTCCTCCATTGGCTATGTCTTGACTTCCAGGAATGTATGTCGCATTTAACGTCGAATTGTTTGGTACAAAAACACCATCGCCAGAGCTAATCCAAGTACCGGAAAGTGCTCCTCCTGTCACACCTCCATTAAGTTGAATGGTGGCGTCATTGGCACATACGGTCTGATCCACACCTGCAGAAGCCACACCTGCAGTAGTTATCGTAATCGTCATAAAATCCTGTTCGGCAAGGCAATTACCATTGTTGGTAGAAGTAAGCGTCATAGTTACGCTGCCCAGCAAAGAGTCATTACTGCTTACCCGGTAAGTAGCATTGAGGTCGTTGATAGTAGGTATAAACAAACCGTTGCCTGAAGATGACCACTGTCCTGTAGAAGTAGCGCCCGAAATAAAGCCGCTAAGTGCAACATCCAGTTCGTCGACACAAACAGTCTGATCAGGCCCCGCCTCTACAAAAGGCTCCGGGGTGAAGATAATAATCATGCTGTCCTCTACAGCGGTACATTGACCATTACCTGTCGAACGTAGCGTAAGTGTAAGGCTACCTGTAGATATCTCCGCTGCCGTAGGAGTATAAATGGCATTTAACGTGGTGTTGTTTGGTGTAAAGCTTCCCGTGCCACCTAACCATTCGGCTCCTGTAGCTACCGTAACACCTCCTTCAAGGGTAACGTTTGGGTTGTTGGTACATACAGACTGGTCCAGTCCTGCATTTACGAGTGGTGCATCGGTGAATGTAATAATGACATCATCGCTAACAGGGAGGCAATTGTCGTTACCGGTAGTGGTAAGCGTCAAAGTTACCGATCCGTTGGTGATCTCTTGAGCAGTAGGGGTATAAGTAGTGATTAATGAGGTGTTGTTGGGGGTGAAAGTGCCCAGACCTCCACTCCATATGGCCCCGCTTGCCAGTGTTATAGCCCCATTTAAGCTTACGTCTGCATTGTTGCCACATAGCACCTGATCATTTCCTGCATTAGCCGTAGGAGCAGGGTTAATATTTACTTGAACAATGTCACTTACGGCGTTACATAGTCCGTTTCCTGTTGTCGTAAGAATGAGGTTAACAACTCCTGTACTGATTTCTCCACTGCTGGGAACATATTCTGCATTGGGGTCAAAAATACTAGGGATGAAAGTTCCGCTACCATTAGACCATTGAATACCGCCGGCACCAGTAAAAGACCCTGAAAGCGTTACCGAGGGATTGTTTTCACAGGAAGCAAGGTTTGTTCCTGCTTCCACTGTTGGTGCGCTTGTGATAGTGATAATCACACTATCGGTAACAACGGTGCAATTACCATTACCGGTAGTTTGGATATAAACTGTTGCCGTTCCGTTTGTGATTTCTGCGCTACTTGGGGTGTAGATTATATTCGGTGAAGTTACGTTTGGAGAAAATACACCATTACCAGACCACTGTATTCCCGCTGCAATAGTGGAGGTGGCAGATAGTGTGGCGTCTGCGTTGTTGCCACAAACTGTTAAAGGTAATCCGGCATCTACAGTAGGAGCAGCGGTGAAGTTTAATCGAATGGTGTCACTCACAGCACTACAGTTACCATTTCCTGTTGTTGTTGCAATTAAATCTACAAAACCACTGTTGATTTCATTTTGAGCAGGTTCGTAAGTAGTGCTTGCTAAATTTGGAGTGCCAAAAAGCCCTAGCCCTCCTGACCAGCTCACTCCGCTTGCTCCGGTCTGCGTAGCAGTCAGGCTTGCACTGGCGTTATTTGCGCATAATGTTTGATCGTTGCCTGCATTAATACTTGGTGCCGGCTCAATTGTTAGAATAAGGTTGTCGTTAACAGCATTGCAATTACCATTGGCGGTAGTTGTAATGTCTATACTTGCTATGCCCGCTGCGATTTCAGCAGTGGTAGGTGTATAAGTGGCATTCGGATCAAAAATGTTAGGTATGAATGTCCCGTTTCCTGTCCATGAGATACCTCCCGCACCGCTAAATGTAGCTGCTAATGTTATTGTAGCATTGTTTACACAAGAGGTGTCGTCCAGGCCAGCATTAACCGTAGGTGCGGGGTCAATTGTAACGATAATACTATCCGAAACAGCCACACAATTACCGTTGTTAATGGTATTTAGGTATAAAATGACTTGTCCACTGCTAATTTCGCCGGCAGAAGGTCTGTAAGTAGAGTTTACAGTGAATTCATCGCCGGTCACCCATGTCCCGTTCCAGTTAGTCCATTCTACACCTCCGGCAATGGTGAAACTGCCATTTAAAGTTACTTCTTCGTTGTTTTCACATACGGTCTGATTGGGGCCGGCATCTACTGTCGGTGCCGCAGTAAAGCTGATGCGCATGTCATCGGTAGCATTGGAACAACTGGCACTTTGTCCGATAACCGTTAATGTAAGATTAACTGAACCAAGTAATAGTTCACTTTGAGTAGGTGTGTATACAGCATTGAGTGTATGGGGGTCGGGAGAGAATGAACCTAGACCACCGGTCCATACGATACTGTCATAATTGCTGGCATTGCCGTTTAACTGGGCATCCGGGTTATTAGAACATAATATTTGATCGCTGCCGGCACTGGCTGTTGGGGCATCGATAATTGTCAATGTAGTTATATCGGAAACAGCATTACAGGTTCCGTTATTAGTAGATACTAAAGTTAAGGTAACCACTCCATTATTTACTTCTGTAACAGTAGGTGTATACACCGCATTGAGTGCAGACCTGCCCGGAGTATACGTTCCAGCTCCCGTAGTCCAGTCTCCTGTACCGAAACCACTACTGGTGATAACGGTGGCTGACAATGCAACGTCGGGATTATTAGCGCAGCTAGTGTAAGGACCTCCAATATTTACCACGGGGGCAGATTCAATAGTGATATCTATGCTATCTACTACTTCGAGGCAATTTCCATTATCTGTTGAAGTAAGGTATAATCTTACAGTGCCATTGGTTATTTCAGTAGCACTTGGAGAGTAAGTTGTGCTCAGAAAGTTATTTCCCGGAGAATAGCTTCCATTTCCACCTGACCAGGAACCGTTCAGTGCTACGGTGACAGATCCGTTTAGAGATACGGCGGAATTGTTGGCACATACTGTTTGATTGGGACCTGCCTCAGCGGTAGGAGCAGGGGTGAAGGTAATGGTGACATCACTGGTTTCTTCCATACAAAGCCCGTTTCCGGTAGTAGTTAATGTTAAAACCACTGTGCCATTGGTTATTTCGCCAGCGGTTGGAGTATAAGTAGCATTGGGTGTCGTGTTGTCTGGGTTAAACGTACCCGCACCTCCGGACCAGATTACGCCAGTAGCGTTTGAAAAACTACCATTCAGGCTTACTTCAGGGTTGTTGGCACATAGACTTTGGTCACTTCCGGCAGAAACTACCGGGGCTTCTGCTATGGTAATATTTGCAGTGTCAAATTCAGCGTTACATATACCGTTATTAGTAGACTCAAGCCTTATTGTTACAATTCCTGCACTTATTTCAGCCGCAGAAGGTGAGTATATAGCACCCAAGGCAGTTGCCCCAGGGGTGTATGCACCTGTTGTATTGCTCCATATTCCCTGGCCAAAACCCTGGTAAGTGACAATGGAACCACTTAAGTTGATATCAGCGTCGTTAGCACAGCTACTATAAGGGCCACCCGCATCAACAATTGGTGCGTCTACAAACGTAATATCAAATGTATCGGATACGGCTGCACAATCCCCCATTCCGGTAGTAGTAGCATAAATTTGCATCGAACCACTGTTGATTTCTGATGAAGTAGGAGTGTATGTCGCATTTAAAGAAGTGTTATTAGGGCTAAAACTACCTGAACCGGCCGTCCACTGAATCCCGGCCGCAACAGTAATGGTAGCAGCGAGCGTTACATCAGCGTTATTTTCACATAAAGTTTGGGCATTTCCAACATCAATTGTTGGCGCAGGAGTGAAATTAATAGTCATGGTGTCGTATTCAGCAAAGCACTTGCCCGTAGATTCCAAAACCATAGTTATCGACCCCAATGCATAGTCAGAAACACTTGGGCGATAAGTGGTGCCAAGATCGGTGTCATCGTCAAAAGTACCTGTTCCGTTCACCGTGGTCCAAAGCCCTGTGTTTACTGCGCCAGATACCGTACCTGACAAAGTAACATCGTTTCCCGAACAAGTAGTTATGTCGTTACCAGCTGTAATAAATATGTCAGATTGAAAGAGTGAAAAATAACCGAATCGGGTTCCTCCTGTCACATTACCATTCACGACTCCTAAAGAAAAAACATCACTGCTGTTAGTGACCTGATGAGCAGCACCTTCAGCGATTTCGGCTTCACTATAACTCTGGAACATGGCCATCCATTCTCCTCCGGTTCCCGGTACTACTGTGAAATCAGCTGCTTGTATGAGGGTAGGGTCTCCATCCAGTTCAAAATCTCCTTCGGCTCCGGTTCTTACGAGTATACTCAGAAAGAAATCGAGGTTACAGCCCCCGCACGGATCGGGACTTCTTGCAAAACTCACCTGATCTGAGCCGGCGCAGTTGAGCGGTGGTAATATGGCAGAGCCCATTTCACATCCGAAACCGGTAATCTGTATGACATATATGGGCTTGTCTGCAGCATAATATACAGAACTTTCTGCATCGCTTATGGTATCAATATAGGTCTGTCCTGCGAAAAGCACTGTTTCAAAAGCACCATTACGATCTATGGTTGTGAAGTTTTCAGTAGCAACTATTACCGCAAGTTCTTCCGGGCCAAAATTGTTACCATTACTATTTAATATATACTCTTGTCCGATAACGTTTGTAGGTACGAGCTGATCTCCGTAGATATCAAAACAACCGAATGAACCTGTCGGCTGTGGCCTGACAGAGTCATCAGAATAAGTGACCGCTATGGGTTTGTCTGATGAGATCACAGTTCCTGAAGGTTTTAGTGCGCCTGAAGTGCTTAAGGATCGTCCTGTATATACTTCGCCACTATTTAGGGTAATGGAATAAGGTATGCCCGCCGAATGGTTAAATAAGTCCTGACTGGGGAAAATCCAAATGGTTGTGTTATCTTCTGTTGCAATGATGTTGAATTGAGCATAACCCTGGTCAGTTATAGGCTGATTGTTCCAGATATTTTGAAAAGGTATATAAAACTCGTTGCCTAATGCGTTATTGGCTTTTAGGGCAAAAATATCCGGGTTGTTTGGTGTAGCGACCTCATAATATACCGTGATGTCCGTATCGGCCTCTATTTTAATACCCGTGTTTAAAACCTGATCCCATGGACCTGATTCGATTTCGTTTTGAAAAGCCAGCGTTTGGATAGAAAACAATGAATTGGCAGTTACGGTAAAACTGGAATCTAAACCGGTTGTGGGGTTGTTTGGCTGATAAATACGTACATTTGCATCGTTACCAAAGGCAGCAAAGCGAAAATATTGATTTAACCGGGTCCCATCGTGAGAGTCAGAAACATCTGGTGCAGCAAACCAAAAATCCCTTCCAATTTGGGCATTTACATTTTGTTGAATAAGACAGACTAGTAGTATTAAAATGTAATATTTTTTCATACTCCGTGCGATTAGTATAATTTGACCACTATTACTTTACCCCAAATGACGTCAATTGGTTGTTGAATTAACAAAATTAGTTATCACATCAGCTGATCATAAATGGAAATCGTAAGCTGCTCACCGAGGTAATTAAAATATAGCTTTTTAGTAATTTTCTCTATTACAATGGCTAAATCTATACTAATTATACGAAAAAACAGTGAAAAAAGCTTGAAAATTTAGATGAATGAAACTGATCGCCTGTAACAACAGTTTATGTTATTAAACATAATTACAGTAAATTGATACAATACTTCAATGGAATAATTTGCATATGAACTTTCTGGCTCACATTTATTTGTCGTTCGATGATGAAGAACTACTTATAGGGAATTTTATAGCTGATTTTATCAAAGGAAAGAAGATGGAGGAATATAATAATAAAATAAAAACAGGTATTCTGCTGCATCGATTTATTGATAATTATACAGATAAGCATGCTGCTTTTTTGAAGAGCAAAAAGTTATTGAGCGAATACAGGCATTATGCTTCTGTGATTTTAGATGTGTTTTATGATCATTTTTTGGTAAAGAATTGGGGTAGTTTTTCGAATGCTCCTTTTCAAAGTTTTACCAAAAGTAAATATCGGGAATTGAAAAATAATAAAATGTATATGCCTCAAAATGCACAAGAATTTCTGGTACTCATGGAAAAATATGACTGGTTAAGTGCGTATGGTACTATTGAAGGAATCGATGATGTTCTCAAAAGAATGTCAACCCGGACCCGCTTCGATTCCAAAATGGAAAAATCTGCCGAAAATTTAGTGAAACATTATGAAGACTTTAATGAGCACTTCATGGAATTTTTTCCTCAGCTGAAAGCTGCTACAAGCACCCATTTAAGTGTTATTCAGAACGCTTGCTAATAAGCCAGTTTGAGGCAAGTCGTTTACTTTTAAAAAATCGAATATTTCGATGGCCCCGTAAATCTAAAGCCGTTTCTGCAAATCCATTGCCTCTTGAAGTAATTTCGTCTGTGTCAAAACAAGCAATTTTATAGTTTTTATCTATACCCAATTCATTCAAAATTCGATAAAGATCAAATGCGAGTTCGGTATCCATTGTATTGCTCATTATTAAGTGAATAAGGGCCTTTTTTTCGGCGTATTCGTCACACTTATTTTTGATTAAAAGTAGGGCTTTATGACAGTTTTTGAATGAAAACACTCCCTTTATTTCAAAAAATAAATGGTTTTCTTTTTGTTCAAAAGACACCGATCCTTTGAATTTAGAAGTTGGCTTGCTTGACATGATAGCTAGTTTCATGTTTGAAATTGGTTATAAATCTATTCTGGCATGGTTAGTGCCAGTCGGGATGAAGATTTAGCATGGTAAGTGCCTTCATCTCATATCAAATAACAAAATAATGATTTAAATTGTTTCAAGTAAAAAAAACTGATAAAGTTTGAAATATTACTCCCCGAATTAGTCAAAAGTATAGCCAAATGTGATCATCATATTAAAAACATGAACATTGTCTTCGTTGAAGGGAACATTCTTTACTGCTTTGGGCAGTCCATATACAAACCTAAGACCAATGTTTAAATCAAAATCTGTTGTATATTCATAGCCTGCTACGATGCCAAAGTCCAGATCTTTAAATTCCTGTACAGGATTGTCTACAGTTCTTTCTCCTTCATGCACCGTTACGAATTTTGAGAAAAGTTGAATAGAAGGTTGCAGACCTAATTGAACGAAATGATCAAAGCCAATTTCGTATTCAGCTAATAGCGGAATATCAATACTGTATAGATGCGTTTTCCATACAAACTTACCATTATCAAATGTTTCAGAATACCTGCTTCCCTTTACACTAAACAGTACCTCCGGTTGGAAATAAAAATCACCTCCTATATCTGCTTGTAAGTAAATGCCTGCATGTGGGCCTATTTTGAAATTGGAGTTCGAAACATGCTCTCCGACAAAATTCGATATGTTTGCTCCTACACGGACACCGAAATCCTGAGCTCGAATAGTTGTAGTGAGTATAATACTAAATAATAAAAGTAATAGTAAATGCAATCTCATCGATTTGGGTAGTTTGTAAGGTATTCGAAAATAATAAAAATATTCCTTAAAAGCTATTGAGGGCCGATAGTACTTCGTTAACAAGCTTATCGTTTTTTAACTAAAAATGATCGCTTAAAATTATATTAAAGTAAAAAATGAAGCATTTTTTTTCTTTCATTCCGGCTTTAAAATTGCTAGATTGGTTGTTTATGAAGCCTGTATAATTTTATCCAGATAGATAAATTAACTGAAAAAAAATAAAGAAAAAAGGTCAAAACAAATTGTTTAACTGTAAAATCTTCAATATGAGACAAATTCACAAATTACTTGGTTTATTCGCAATTGTTTCAATGATAACGTCGTGTTCGGTTTCACAGAATGGTACTACTACCCAAAAAAAATCTAAAGATGGGTATAATGGCGAATACCATGTTTTTATTCCTAAAGATTATGAAGGAAATGATCATGATGCATTCGATATAGAAGCGGAGGTAGAGGAAGAAATGACATTTGTCGAACCAATAAATGAAAAAGAAGAACAGAATAAGCAGGAAGCAAGTCAAGGTATTTTGGAAGCAAATGATTTGGATCAGTCTGTCATGTCTTCAAAGGCAACAAAGAAAATGGAGAAATTGTCCAAAAGATCATCTAAACTTTTGTCGAAGAAATCTCCAGGAAACCTTGGAAAGCTAAAAATGAATCCGGCGATGAAAATGGTGGAGAAACAAATGATCAAACGTACGGGTAAAGGATTGGAGCATATGGATGGGATTGAAGATAGCTATAGTGATGATTCCAGTTTAAGACAGATACTTATCATCGCATTAATCGTTTTGGCAGTTATTATAGTACTGGGTAGCGGCCTCGGTGGATTAATATCTTTATTAATTTGGATTTTAGTTATCGTATTATTGGTTTACCTGATTATGATGTTATTGGGTATGGCCTAACAATAACTATAAAAGTATTTAAAAGGCCGGCATTTAAATTTCCGGCCTTTTTATAGGGCGCTATCAGAACTATTTTTTACCTGCTATTGGATGTGTGGGCTAGAATTCCAACTTATAACTTAAATTTGGCACTACTATAGTGTCTGTTAGTTTTTCTATTTCGTGATCTCTGAAGTTGTAGACAAATCCTTCATGTTCTTTGGCACCTAATGCATTCAGAATTTGTAATGACCAATGGTTGGAGTGCTTTTTCTTGTTGACACGATAGGTAAATGTAATGCTCATAATGTGTGAATCGGGGTTCTTTGATTCATACGGGTGCTCGCTGTTTAGAATAATATCTTTAGCGGCGAGCGAAGCTTCCTCGTCTACGTCAATTTTATAGTCACCGGCCATATAAGTATATTTAATACTTGCACTAAATAGGTTTTTCTTTCTGACAGTCCATTCTTTTCCGAGCAGTAAGTTCGCCAGATAATTACGATTAAAACGAGAATTCCTTTCTATTCCGTCCCCACCAGTGTACTTCGAATCAAATATTGACAGGGTGCTTAGGTAATACCAACCATTGTTCAGAAAACGTTCTAAAGTGATATCTGTGCCTATATTTGTTCCTGTACCTTTGTTTACAAGTGCGTCATTGATGAAAAAATCATCACTTAGGTTGAGCATTGAAAAGTAATGATTGTCTATAACAGGAATATCATATAAATATTGGAAATAAGGCTCGATGCGTAAATGAGAATTTGAAGTAATCATATGGTCGAAGCCCAGTACAAAGTGATGTGCTTTGCCAAGTTCAAGGTTCTTATTGCTTAATCTGGTGTTGTTATCACCGTTTGGTACGTTGGCTAAGTAGAAGCTTAACTTTTCAAGCTGACTATGTAAGCCATAACCCGCGCTAAAATTCGTTTTTTTAGAAAGCTTATAATTCAGCCCAAGTCTCGGTTCTATTGAATAATTGTTGTTTAATCCAAGGTACATAAAGTGAATTCCTCCATTTAAGAGCAAACGTTCTGATAAATTAAGAGAGGACTGAGTGTACGCCTGTAATAAAACACTCTCACCATTGTTTTTGGCAAAAGTAATGAGATCCCGACCAACTGAAGGAGCTTCTTTAAGCGTGAAGTCGAATTGACTGATAGTGATAATTACCCCGGATCTGTTGGTGTGCCACGCATTGAATTTATAGTTGATCAGGGAGCTGATTTGGAGGTCAATATTGGTATAATCGATTTGATTATTAGGGTGACTTTCTAAAAAATTGGAATCGAGTAGGGCACTTCTCGCATATATATTGCTTCCTGAACCTGTAAGTGTCGTTTTTATATAGCCCTTTTCTTTCAGCCAATATTGGTTGCTAAACCCAACAATTCCTGTTGATTGCCTGCTTTTTGAGGTTTCGAGCTGATAATTGTATTTCCATTTGGATTCTTCGCTGAGGGTGTCCGTGTCCGGTTCCCCATTCGATCCGTCAATGAGACCTAGTCCCCAAATAGAGAATGTGCCCGCTTTTTCACTCGGGATATGTAATTTAAAGGCGAGATCCTGATAAGTGATCCCGAAGAAATTACCGGGAAGGAATTGATCTAATAAACCTAAAGTAGAGTACCTGTAATTTGCCAAATAGGTTGCTTTACTACCCTTTTTTAACGGACCTTCGGAAGCCATGTCCACACCTAACAGACTGGCTTGAAGACTGTGTTCATGTTTGTTTCTATTGCCTTTTCTGACAGATAAATCGAATACTCCGGATAGTGCATTACCATATTCTGCGGGGAATGCACTGGTGAAGAAGTCCGAGTTGTCAAGCATTCGACTGCTTAAAGCCGTTATGCCCCCCGCGCCAAATCCAGCTACTTCTGCGAAATGATTGGGGTTGGGAATGGGTACTCCTTCCATGCGCCACAATATGCCTTTAGGAGCATTTCCCCGAACCACGATACCGTTAGATCCGATGCCACCGGCCGCGACTCCGGCGTAAGAAGATACAAGCCTGGCCGGGTCATCGAATCCACCGGCAAAGCGGTTAGCCTCTTCCATGCTTAGCTGGCGTGCACTCACCGTGGCCATACTATTCTTAGCTTCCTGCTTGCTTTTACCTGTGCGAACCACCACCTTTTCAAGTTTATAATTCGCCTGTTTAATTTTTAAATTAAGCTGAAGTGTTTTACCACTTGTAACCAGGACACCTCCCAACGTTTTGGTTTCGTAACCGATAACCGTAACCTTAATGTCGTACCTGCCGACCTCAACGTTTTCCAGTACGAAGTGCCCTTGCTCGTCGCTATACGCACTAAGGACTTCGTTACTATCTTTGATGAGGGTAATATTGCCTAAGGGAATTGGGAATTCAGCGTCGGCATCGAGAATTTCTCCACTAATATTTCCTGTGATTATTGTTGGGTTTACTTGACAAAAGCCTTTTGAAATTAGTCCTGACAAGCAGATCACTAATAAGAGTTTTTGATAGATCATATTTCGATTGCTTAAGTTTAGAAGCTGTTTGAATAGTTGTTGTAGTTATAAAGGGATTATGTAGGTTTATTAGTAATGGTAGGGACAGGGCATTTCCCCAAAAGTTGCATGATAGCTATATTAAAATGATAATAAGGGTGAAAAATGAGAAAAAAGTACTTTTCGAGTAGGGAAAGTGATTTTTGTTATCAAAAAATAAACAAAAAGGCGTATTTGAGGAATTAGTATGTTATTAAAAAGTTAAATTAATGTTAATTGATTTGCTTGAATTTTAAAGGGGGGATTATTGGGTTAAGTAGTTGATAAACAATGCGAAAAGGACTTTAATAGGAAATAGTGCTGAATCAGATTGTATGAATGTTATTTTAATGTTAAATTAAAGTTAATTTGGTATAAACAAATTGTTTTCTTATATTTGTGTTGCCCATAAAGTTCTTGTATGGACAACTGTAAGGACTACGAATGTAACAGCGAAAGCGTTGCTGACCCATTAAATTTTAATACAGCTATAGATTGGGTATATACATAGGGTGCGTAAGTCCCTTGGCTACTAATACACCTTCTAAACTCTTAGAAACGAAGCTGACAGAATCAGTGTCATTGTGGAGAGGTTCTTACTAAATAATTTGATCACTTTAAAAGAAAGGAGTTCTTATGTTTGATAGATTAATTAAGATTATAAATAGGTTATTATTGAACACAGCAATCATTGTGATAATTGTATGTTTGTCTTTTGGATCCTTGTTGGGACAATCAGTTGAATTGGCCTCGGATAATCAAATAGCGGCTGTTTACGATTCGTTTGTTGTAGATGACGAATCTGAACAAGATTCCCGTGAAATACAGGTAAGTGATGCGTCGTATAAACGAATAGTGAATAAAGAAAATGCCGTCTTATGCTTGCAAACCAAAGAAGTGTCCAGAAAAGGTACACTTCCTGATAAGTACCAGAAATACTCGTCAGTATTATTTCTCCGGCTTCGGCCAAAAGTTAAAACACAGGGAAGTATTTCAAATAATGCCCCGGGTTATATTACTTATCATGAAGGGAGTTTAACTCATTTTCCTAACTGGATTTCTGATTTCAGGAACTTACAAGCCATTGACATTATAGGTCATTATGATTTTGATTTGCACAAAGGTTTATTGAAGGTTAGTAACCCGGAGAAGCTGGAATACCTGGCCATATCACCAAAGTCTATTGATAACGACCTGATTAAGGTATTGGGGAGATTCGAGAACTTAAAAGAGTTACATATTAAATGGAACCTGAAAAAGTCTGAGGGTGAGGTATTAACAACTTTACGTAAGATGCTTCCTGAATGTGAGGTAGGGGTGTCTTTAATGGCTGATTATGGCGACTTCTATTTTTTAGATTTTGAAGAATAATTAAATCATCGTTTTATATATAAAAAGTCCGGACAAAACTGTTTGGACTTTTTTTGATGTAAATGCTATTTTGTGCCTTATATTGATTGATAAATAAGTAGCATGGACTTTTTACGCGTTTCAACAGCTTCGCAAGAACAATTTCAAAAAATGGCAGAATGCCTTATGAATGATTATGTTATTTGCAAAGGAAACGAGCTTTATCGAATGATGGAGATTGAATTCTACTGGCACGATGAAAATCACCAGGATAAGAGTGTTTATAAAAGAAATCACATAGATCCCTTGCATGGGGCTTGGTTTTTCCATTTTTCAGGAGTTGACATAGCCTTAAAAAACAGCAGTGGAGGTTATGGAGGGGTTTTAATTCGTTCAATTCTAAATATAAGTGACTCTGAATTAAAGGTACATAAAGGCCCCATGGTGTGTGCGATGATCCTTTTTAGTGGTATAGATGCATTCAATAGCACAAAGTTGATGCCTTACATTACTAAACACAGCATGCCGGCTTTTACCCTCAAGTCGACGAAAAGGGTTGGTTTGGGTAAGAACGCTGAAGAAGGAGGTTTTCGCCATGCTGAATACCGTTTTGTAGCCCAAACAAGAAATTAATTGCTTTTCCTAACTTTGTGCAGCGCCTTCCTTTTTTTGTCGAGAATTGATATTCCCACATTTGTACATAAGACTACAAGCTTATAAATTGTTAGTTTCAGCAGCTATGAATAGCGCCTTCCGAAGGTGGAAAAAGACTCAGGGTTTTGTTAATTTACTCAAAACACTGTACCCATTAGGTTTTCCATTTTTGTCATAACTTTCCGAACGAATCATTCCAACATTTGGAGCGAACCATTCTACGGTTTTAAATTGCATCTTTATGATGGTATTCATGACTACGTTTTGAGAGATCTTTATACTTTCGAATTTTCCTGCTGTCGTTTCTATAGTTTCTTTGGCGTCAATCTTTCTGTCTTTGCATTCTATACTGAAGTTCATTATACTCATACCTGCCTGACCAAAACTAATAGTAATGGTGCCGTCGCCCAGAGATTTTCCCACAGGGTCATTCATACTAGGCATCATCAATTTTGAAGCGTTCACATCAAGATCCATACCCTGATAGGCGTCCATCATTCCCCCTTGTAACATAAACGACATGTCAAACTCAAATTGTCCATTGTCACAGACTGCTTCATATTCCGTATTGAATGTTTCTTTATTCTTTTTGTCAAGCGATACGGAACGAATGAGAAATTTCGTTGTAGAAGCATTGGTGGTTTTTTTAAGTAGTTCGTAGCGGGTGTATCCCGTAATTTTGTCTTTTGGAGAGTAGTGGCTGAGTTCCCATTTCGTTCCTTCTTCTACCGGAACAAAAGCTTCGCAGTTGTTTTGCGCAAAGACCAGGCTATTTATTAAAAGTAATGATGTAAGCATTAAGTATTTCATTCTCTTGGCTATTTTGGTGTTGGCTATAAATCTAATAAATAAACTCCAAATAATTATTAAGTAAGAATAATTCTTGGTGCATAGCTTTGGCTTATTGAATTGAAGTTGAAACTAACGGAGAGGAGCAGACTTTTATTTAAGTTCTTTAGTAGATCCTTTTTATGATTAGATGTGTGTTTTTTTTATCGAACCAAGGCTTAATGTGCAACAGATTGATAATTTGACCTACCAAAAATGAAGTTGGAGAAACATTAGGATCAGTAATATATTTTAATAATGCTTACATTGAATGCCTTTAGATATTCTTAATGAATATTGATTTTTATCATAGGAATAGCGTTGTGAATTTTGTTTTCTTGCAGGTCTAAATTTACAGGAAGGAAAGTAAAGATTTTTAAATAGATTTAATAACAGCTGTTTTTTTATGATAAAACTTCAGGACAAAATCAACAGTTTGCCATTCTCTTCGTATACAAGCATGCTATGAGGAGATCATTTTTAATGAAATACTGGGTCTTGACTTATAAAATAGAGGTATTTGTGCTATGGGCTAGCGATTGTTCAGTATCATTTTAAGTGTAATGAATAGCAGGAAATAGGTTTTTGTAAATGTTATTGTTTGATCAAAAATCAAGAATTGTTTAAAAAGTAATGGTTTTAACTTAATAAGTTATGAAGTGTGGTGTGAAGCTTCAAAACGATCAAGGGACTTTAAATAGAAATAGAATAAATGTAATGAAAGGAGTTGTTTTTACTTCATTGATAGATATGGTAACCGAAAGATTTGGAATAATCACCGCCGAACGTTTGATCAATGAATCTGAACTGGAATCGCAAGGGGTTTATACCGCAGTGGGAACTTATGATTTTGCAGAAATGAAAAGTTTATTAGCTACCCTCAACAGGATTACGGAGATTCCGGTAAAGACTTTGTTGTTTGAATATGGTAAATATTTTTTTGGTAAGATCTTATCGAACTACAGTCATTATTTTAATCACATCCACTCGACATTTGAATTACTCACGGAATTAGATAGTTTTATTCATCCGGAAGTTCGTAAGCTGCATCCCGATGCAGAACTACCCAAGTTTTCCGTAATCTCACAAACACCAGACAGCATGGTATTACTTTATTCGTCTAAACGTAAAATGCACGACTTTGCTCATGGTTTGATCATGTCTACATTAGATTATTTTAAGGAGAAAGCAAAAGTAGAAATGTTAGAACTGGACAACAACGAAGGAGTAGAAATTAAGATTCTGAAGAATTGAATGAGCTGGATGCCTATAAAAGTGCTCTTAAACGTGAGAGAGCGGCAAGGATGCAGGCCGAACAGATATTGGAACAGAAGTCTTTGCAATTGTACAATGCAAACGAAGAGCTGAAAATTCTTTATGCCACTTTAGAAGGTCAATACGCTTCTCAATCGCAGGAAATCATCAACTTGATGAAATTCTACGAAGAAAACCCCTTCCCAATGATCAGGCTCTCACGCGAAGGCGAGATCCTTTTTTTGAACTCGGCAGCTGAACGTGAATTTGAATTAAACTTATTTGAATTAGGAAATATACTGCCCGATAACATTCTGGAAAGCCTGCAACCATTACCTCGTAACGGTACCAAAGAATCGAAATTTGAAATGGGAGGTAAGGTTTTTTATGTATATACTACAGCAATTCTAGACCAGAATTATGTTCACATTTATAGCTTCGATGTAACAGAGCGTATAAATGCAGAAAGGCGTTTGGCAGAAAGTGAAGATAAATATCGGAATATTATCGAAAACATGGAGTTAGGCCTTTTGGAAGTCGATAATAATGATAGAATTGTCAGGGCCTATGACAAGTTCTGTGAAATGACAGGCTACACAGAAAATGAGTTGATAGGTTTAATTGCGGGAGATACATTTTTGGACGATGAAGATAAACGAGTATTAAAGGAGCAGATAGCTTTAAGAAAAGAGGGGGTGGCAAGTGTCTATGAGGTGCAAATGAAGCACAAGGATGGTCATAAAACCCCAGTACTTCTCAGTGGAACCCCTATTTACAATATTGATCATAAGATTATTGGTTCAATAGGCATTAGCCTTGATATTACTGCTCAAAAGCGAATAGAAAAGGAACTTAAAGAGGCGAAATTAAAAGCAGAAGAATCTACCAAGGTAAAAGAACAGTTTATGGCTAACATGAGCCATGAAATTAGAACCCCCCTGAACGTTATATTAGGGATGTCTCGTTTGTTAAAAAAACAACTACATACCAAAGAGCAAGCAGAATATATTGATGCTGTTTTAATATCGGCAACTAACCTACTCAAAATAATAAATGATATTCTGGACCTGTCCAAAATAAATTCGGATAAGTTTGAGTTTGAGTTTGTAACTTTTGATTTGAAAAAGCTAATTGATGAAATTTGTCAGGCTTTTAGTTTTGCGGCAAAGGAAAAAGGAATAAACTTTTTACTGGAATATGATGATCAAATAAGCCCTTATTTGAAATCTGATCCATTGAGGCTAAACCAGGTCCTTGTCAATTTGTTGAATAATGCTATTAAGTTTACCACATCAGGGGAGGTTCGGTTTTGTGTTAAATTAATAGCCGTTAATGAACAAATTGAAAAGTTGTGTTTTGAAATACACGATACAGGAATTGGTATCGATGAAGATCGTATTGAATTTGTTTTTGAGAATTTTTCACAGGAAGATGCGAGTATTTCCAAAAAATTTGGAGGTACCGGGCTCGGTCTACCGATTTGCAAAGAATTAATTGATCAGTTTGGCGGGGAACTCCAGGTGAAAAGTAAAAAAAGCGAAGGAGCCACTTTTTGGTTTAATTTGACCTTTGAGCGTGGGAACAGCGATGATGTATATGAACCTATTCACATTGAAGTAAATGATCAGGTGCTAAAGGGCGTCAAAATACTTTTGGCAGAAGATAACCAATACAATCAATTGCTTACTAGCAAAGTCATGGAAATGTATGGTGCCAAAGTCACTGTTGCTGAAAATGGGCTTGAAACTATAAATATAGTGGAGAATCATAATTTCGATATCATATTAATGGATGTGCAAATGCCTGAAATGAGTGGCATTGAAGCTACACGTGTGATTAGAAATGAGTATCAATTGGACCTGCCTATTATTGCGCTAACTGCAAACGCATTGAAAGGTGACCGCGAACGATTTCTAAACGAAGGTATGAACGACTATTTGAGTAAACCCTTTGAAGAAGAAGATTTGCTTAGTAGGGTGGCTCAACAATTAGGATTGACCATCAACACCAAAATTGCTCAAAAAGACCATGTGGTGATTGAAAATCAGGAGGTGGCTCAGAATAAAGAGCTCTATTCCTTAGAAAAGTTGGAGAAGCTCACACATGGGAACAAGGATTTCATGATTCAACTTGCTGAGAAATTTCTGGCTACCGCTCCAATTACTGTAGATGAAGTAGCTCAAGCCTATGAACAACAAGACTGGGCCACTGTAAAGAAATTGATACACAGACTCCGGGGTTCGTACAACAGTTTCGGTATTAATGACCTAAAAGGTGATATGGACTCCATAGATAATCTGGTTTTCGAAATGAACGAACAAGAACGAAGGGATAAACTCGATCATTTTTTAAGTATATCTAAAACAGTGTTCGAACGATTAAAAAAAGATATTGACGATTTGAGGTCTGAAAATTCTTGACAAGCTTTTGCCTGCTTTAGGTAATATATTTAGCCTTATTTTTTCTGAAATAATATTCATGTTGGAAAAATGAGAATTTTAAAAGCAATAAATAACCTTTTTTCCTCAATGAACATGGAAGATTATTAATAAGCGATTTGTAGTGTTTACAACGCCACGGGAAGAATAAAAAGTACGAGTATTTTACCTAAAAGATTTACATAGTATTTACCTTGATTTATGAATAAAAGTGTTATATTTCGCTAAAAATGAACTCTTTATGCTAATAAGTAAGTTTTTTGTCACAGGTGCACTTCTGCTATTTACTTACGCCGTAATTGCCCAAAATGTCGTAGTTCCTGCAGGCGGTGATGCAGCAAACGACGATGTGAGTATCAGTTATACTGTGGGGCAGGTTGTTTACAGTACAACAGTGAATGATCATCACTATATCATAGAGGGAGTGCAACAACCCTTTGAAATTGATGTTGTTACTTCGTCGGGAGCAGATTATGAAGAAGTAGTTTGTAACATATACCCAAACCCTACCAACGCGCATTTAACACTTGAAGTTAGCACACTTACCAATTGCTCCTATGTGCTTGTTAATGGAAAAGGTCAGAGACTGCTGCAGGGTAGTATAAAGGAGCATCCGGTGAGTTTAAATTTGAAGTTATACCCGCAAGGGACATACTTTGTTAATGTTCTAAGTGAAAATCAAAGTGTAAAAACCTTCCAAATTATTAAAAAATAAAGCAATGAAAAATAGTTACATTATACTGTTTATATTCTTATCTCTTAATGTCTTTGCACAGGTTCCTTCCAATATGAGCTATCAGGCGGTAGTGAGAGATGGAAATCAGGAGCTACTGGTTAATCAAGCGGTTGGGTTAAGATTAAGTATTGTAGACTCTAACAATAGCACCATTGTATACAGAGAAACACAAACTATTACAACGAATATGAATGGTTTGTTGACAACAGAATTAGGTGATGGTTCGGTTGTTACCGGCGATTTGGATAATATATCCTGGTCGGCAATTAGGGCATACCTGGTGACGGAAATAGATGTAGAGGGTGGTGAAAATTACACCTTATTGACCTTCAATCCACTATTAAGTGTGCCATATGCTTTGCACGCCCATACCGCAGATAGTCTTACCACTCTTATACCTGAGGAAGACCCGATCTTTTCGCTTTCCCTTGCGGCAGGTATTGGTAGCCAGGATACCGCTCGATGGAACAATCCATTACCGCTAGCAGATTCAGGAAATGTAATAACTTACGACGGGAACAACTGGATAGCAAAAGACTTGGCAGTGAGTACATCCAATTCAGGAGGTGGGCAGTCCATGAATAATATGCAACCCTATTTAGTATTAAACTATTGTATCGCTGCAGTAGGTATATTTCCTTCGCGTAACTCCGCTGAACCATTTATTGGTGAAATTGAACTTTACGGATTTAATTTTCCTCCTCGTGGATACCTGACATGCGATGGACAGTTATTAGCTATATCAAGTAATGAAGCGTTATTTAGCCTGCTTGGTACTCGTTTTGGAGGCGACGGAAGAACTACGTTTGGGATTCCCGACTTAAGAGGAAGAACTGCGCTGCATCAGGGGCAAGGACCTGGTTTAAGTTTAAGACAAATGGGACAATGGGGCGGTACAGAAACCAATGCCTCGACTATCAATAATCTGCCGACTCATAGTCATGAGGTAGAGATCAGTTTTGAAGATTGATGCGCTACATCCTTCTGACAGTATTGACGTTTTTTCAGGCCTCTTTTCTTATGGGAAGGGGCTTTTATCATCCTAACGATACAAGTAATAAGCTAAATTTAGAAGCGTATCATTTATTAGGATTACCTAAGCTAACACGGGCACCCAAAAGAAAAATTCTGATAGCCATAGTGGATGACGGATTCAATTTGAATCACAAAGCAATTCAGCCTTTTCTATTTCGTAATTCGAAAGAAATAAACGGAAACGGTCTGGATGATGATGACAATGGCTATATCGATGATGTGGCAGGATGGGATGTGTCAGATGCTGATAATGATGTAACAATACCAGTTGGAATGGAATATGAATACTTCCATGGTACATTTGTTGCCGGTGTAATAACAAGTCTCATGAGAGAGGTTTATGGTGATAATGCAGAAAAATACTTTAAAATACTACCTGTTAAGGTATTGGCAGACAAAAGTACCAGAACAGAAATTAAAGACGGCTATGAAGGTATACGCTACGCTACTACTATGGGGGCAGACATTATATGTTGCCCATGGAGCGGGGGGCAGCCTCGATCGGCTGACAGAGAGGCCGTAAATCAGGCCTTACTTAAAGGAATTATGCTTGTTGCGTCTGCTGGTAACGAATCAAAAAAAGAGGTGGGGTTTCCATCGGCTTTTTCCGGAGTTTTATGTGTAAGCGCATTGGATAAACAATTAAGAAAACTTAAAACAGCTAATTATGGCGTAGATGTGGACCTCTCTCTACCTGGAGACTCGGTTAAGGCAGCACACCCTATCGCAAATAACGCTTACTTTTATGGATCGAAAACATCCGCCGCTTGCGCATTAGCAACTGGCGTGATGGCGGTATTACAGAGCAGTGTTAAATCATCAATTAATGCAGATTTAATGGAGGCCTTAAAGAACACAGCATTACCAATAGACTCGCTAAATAGGCGCTATTGCGGGAGATTAGGGGCTGGGCTTCCAAATTTGAAACAGGCAATGGGCTATTTGAATAACAAACACTACAGGAATCAATTTTTCGACTCAAACAAATCGCAGGGAGTAATAAATGTAAACACAAAATATAGGCGATTATGGCAAATTAAACCACATGGTACTTATGAGGGAGTTCTATTGACAGCGAGAAACGTTTCAGTGCATAACCTTAATAAACCTGTTTTGATAAGGCAAAATAAGCGTATAATCATGGAAACAGATTTAAAACAAGTGAAAGAAGGAATCTTGGCCATAGGTAATAATATCTCTTTGAGTTTAGATGAAGGAAGTATTAAGGGGGTTAAAATTGATTATCAGATGAAGTGTATTGATTCCACCATTTTATACTGTAGTGGAATACAGGAAATGCCTATCGGGAATGGCGTTTTAACAGATGGAAGTGAAAACAGGCATTACGCCAATAATTGTAGCTGTAAATGGACTCTTACCGTTCCTGAAGGTAAAAGAATCCATTTGTCCTTTGACGAATTCGATACGCAAGCCAAAGTTGATTATGTATGGTTGTTCGATGGACACACTACACAGCAAACCGGGCTAATAGCTAAACTGTCCGGGCCAAAGATTCCACCGGAAATTTACTCCCGTTCCAATAAGGTGCTGGTTTGGTTTGTTACAGACGCTAATGTAACAGGGAAAGGGTGGTCGCTTAAATACGAAGTAGTTGAATGATTGCCGGGTTAATGAATTGTAAATCAGGTTTATATAATAAGTTGGTTCAACTGATTATTGAGCTGGCATTTAAACCCGGTTACAATGCATTGATATTGGTGGTAATAATGGCCTTAGCTCTATTTATGTGGAATACTACAGATGAGTTATGTTTGTTTTTTCCGATCCACAGTACGTGCCGGTCTTAATTTCCCAGCGTAATTACGAAATTCGATGTAAGGAAGCAGGTGTCATTATTCCAATGTTATCAAATAAATGATGCGGTCATTTTTGACTATAAACTATTGGTTTTCAGGGGAGAGATAAGGTGTGATTAGATGTTTACTTGCAAATTGTATTTTTGACAAGAACCTCTCATTATTTGCTTGCGTATTGAATTAAATGAATCACCAAAAATAACGCTATGAATATTTCTAAAGCCTTAGTTTGTGTACTTCTTTGTACCTTTGCTTCTTTCGCAATCTATGGTCAGGATTCAACTTATTCATACGAAGAACTTAGTCAAACTGTAAAGGGAAAGGTTATAGATAAGGAGGCGAAATTCCCGTTATTATCGGTATTTGTCTTTATGTATGAAGATACGGTACTGGTAGATGGTGTTTATACCGATTTAGACGGGTATTATGCTTTCGAAAAAGTACCCATTGGCCGTTATCATCTGGAAGTGAGGTATATTGGTTATCAGGATATGGTAATGCCAATTATTGTTACCTCGGGTAAAGAGGTGATTGTAGACCTGGAGATGGTTGAAGCGGTAACAGAGCTGGATATTGTTAAGATTTCTGTATATGATAAATCGGGTACCATAAACGAAATGGCTGCCGTGAGCGCTCGTATGTTTGATGCGGAAGAAACGGGACGTTATGCCGGAAGTAGGTTAGATGCGGCGAGGATGGCTTCTAACTATGCCGGTGTACAGGGTGCCGATGATTCAAGGAACGATATTATTGTACGTGGTAATTCTCCGGCTGGAGTACTTTGGCGAGTCAATGGCATTGCTATACCAAGCCCTAATCATTTTGCGGTTCCGGGTACTGCAGGAAGTGCCGTCACTATGTTAAACAATAAAACGCTGGCAAATTCGGATTTTTATACCGGTGCTTTTCCTGCCGAGTTTGGTAATACAGTGGCTGGGGCTTTTGATCTAAATCTTCGTAGTGGGAATAGGGAAAAACATGAATTTTCAGGCCAGTTTGGATTTTTAGGCACTGAGCTGGTTGCGGAAGGTCCTATTAAAAAAGGCAGCAGGTCTTCCTATTTGGGAGCTTTTCGTTATTCGACATTATCCATTTTTAACGGATTGGGAATTAATATTGGTACCTCCGCTGTGCCAGAGTACCTTGATCTTACTTTCAAACTCAATTTTCCCGGTAAGAAACGTACGTCTTTTCAGGTATTCGGAATAGGAGGCAATAGTGATGTAGAAATAAAGCCTAGTGAAAATAACGATCCCGATAACCTGGATCTTTATGGTGACAATGATCGTGATCAGTATTTCGGAACGGCGACCGCAGTTGTAGGTGCTAGTGTGGCACATTCGTTTAACGAAAAATTGTACTTAAAGTCTACTTTTGCCGTATCCAGGGAAGGTGTTGATGTTAATCATTATAATATAAATCGTCATATCGAAGATGGCTTGTTTGTTTTAGATAGTTTAAACCTGATGCTCGATTACGAGTTTAATAATTACCGTGTATCAAATGCTACCACACTGAATTATAAGCATAACAAAAAGAATTTGGTAAAATCGGGAATAAATTACGACTACCATATATATGAGTTTAGTGATAGCGTGCTGCTTCATAATGATGGAGATTGGAATACCAGATGGGACTTTGAAGGGAATGCGTCACTCATTCAGTTCTTTACACAGTGGAAACATAAGTTCAGTAATAACCTTGAAATGAACCTTGGATGGCATGGTCAGTTCTATACGCTAAATAATTCACACTCGCTTTTGGAGCCTAGAGCCGGAATAAGATGGAAGTTGAATAAAAAGCAGGCCTTGAGTGCAGGAATTGGCGTTCACAGTCAAACACAAATTAGGTATGCCTATTTCTTTCAGGAGCGTAATGAAGATGGTAGTTATGAACGCAAGAACACAGATATGGATTTTACTAAGAGTAACCATTATGTTCTTGGTTATGATCATCAATTGACCAATACAATTAGAATGAAATTAGAAACCTATTATCAGCACCTATACAATATTCCTGTGGAAGTAGAACCTTCTGCCGTTTCAATTATTAATCAGGGTGCGGGCTATACCAGGTACCTGCCTGGTGAATTGGAAAACACGGGTATTGGGCGAAATATTGGAATTGAGATGACATTAGAGAAGTTTTTTAGCAGTAATTATTTTTTCATGTTTACCGGTTCATTATATGATTCCAAGTACAGGGGAAGTGATGGTATATGGAGAAATACAGATTTTAATGGAAACTATACATTGAACGGCCTGGGAGGTTTTGAAAAGCGTTTGGGCCAGAAGACCAAGCTAGGCGTCGGTACCAAAATAACCTGGGCGGGAGGAAAGCGCTACGGTGTTATCGATTCACTTGCTTCTATTCAAACCAGAGAGGTTGTTTACCTCGATGAAAGGTATAATGAGTTTCAATTTAGTGATTATTTTCGGGTGGATTTAAAGATCAACTTTTTCATCAATGCTAAAAAAGTAAGTCATGAAATAGCTTTTGACCTGGTCAACGTTTTCAATCGATTTAATATCCTTAATCAATCGTACAATCCTATTCCCGGAGGTGATCCTGATGACTTTATCAGAACGACCCCTCAATTGGGAAGATTGCCGATTTTCTACTATAAGATTGATTTTTAGCTGATCTAAGTATGTAGAACCTTGACAGTAATGGTAAGTTTTCTAAATAATAAAAACCAAAAAGAACTCCTGTAAAACAAAAGCCCTTTTGGTTTTAGGTTTGGTAAAACAAATTACTTTTTAATATCAATAAAAGCTCCGAATGTTAAAGAAGGGGCTGCTATAATTCTGCTTGCACTTCCGGCGAAGCCTGCGCCGAGGCTTACACCAAATTTGTCTGTAATAAAATAGGATATTTCCGGGCTTATAGCCATATATTGTACTCTGTTATTGAATATCCCTAATTTTAAAGGAATTTCATCATCATCATTATTTATTGGGGATACCCCATAAATCTTTAAGGTAAGCCAAAGCTTTTCCTTGACATTCACACCGGCTTCCAGGCCATATCGTATTTCACTGGAATAGTTGTTTGTACGGTTATTATAACCTAAAAGTGCGCTTCCAAACCCTTTTTGACCAAGGGGTCTACTTACTTCTACTGTAAGCATTTGATTAAATTCGCCATCTCCGGTTTGCAGTTTCCTGGAATCACCACCATCTCGCTCACCAAGAGGTAAACCGGCAGTCAGGCTTACAGCGCCTACCCAAGTGCTGGTTCTTAAAAAGCCATATTTAAGCGTAATGTCCGGGTCACCAATACCACTTAGTTGATCACTTGCCATTAAACTATCTTCTGTTTCATATTGTGGTAGTACCAGCTTGTTCGGGTTATCGAAGTTTGTATGAACAAAAAGTGGAATATAAGCAAGGACATTTAACCTGTCGCTAATACCATATTCTCCATAAAATGATGTAGAATAAATACTTGTTTGAGGAATGTCTATGAGCTCCGATTCATCATTTAAAAACTGGTCCCAGGAGATTATATACTCACTTAATTTGTAATAACCATCTCCCTTTTTTTTAGTCCAGCCACCGCCGGCAATCAAATTCGCACTTAAAAAAAGCAATGCGTATATGGTAATTATCCTATTTTTCATATCCAGGTTCTTTTCGTTGTGCAAATTTGCCACCAAAGGTACAAATGTTTTGTCTGGCAGCGGACTTTTAAAAGAATAGAGAATGACGATGTAAATGAAGTTAAAAAATCAAACTCTCCCGATGATTTAAATAAGTCCAAGTCTTGCAAACTGTCGGCTGTATTACAGATTTCAATGTTTAATTGAAGCTAATTGCATTTCTTTTTTAGAACATAGCCTATTCATGCGTAGCACCATACTGATATATACTTTTTCCTTAGTGCTTACAAATCCCTTGATAGCCAATAAACTGATAGTAAGCAGTGTGAAGTTTGAAGGGAATGTACATACGAACGCAGACTTACTAAAACGGGTGATTTGTACCGAAGAAGGGGTTGTTTTGGATTCGACAGTTCTGGAAACAGACGTACAAAAATTGAAGAATTTATTGGTATTTCATAAGGTAAGCTATTCGGTGCAGGTAAATAACGGACGTGCAGATGTAGTGTTTATATGTAATGAAGTGCTCACGGTATTGCCCATATTTAATTTTGGTGCCCTCGGACATCATTATTTTGTACAATTAGGCATTCGTAATATGAACTGGCTGGGGAAAAGCGGCTATTGGAAGGCTAGCTATTTATATTATGATAAGCACTCACTGCAATTTCAGGCAGAGTTGCCCTACATAAAAAAAAGCAACTGGGGACTATCTTTTCAGGGTGGGCACTTTGCAACAATGGAACCTGTGCGTTACAAAAGAAAGCGCGTATTTTACGAATACCAAAATACAGGAATGGAATTAGGCTTGTTCTATGAGTTTAAACAACAGCATAGGGCTTATTTTTACGTGAATATTTTTGACGAACTCTTCAAGCTTGACGATAGGCAAAAAATGCATCAGGAAGGTGCTCCGGAAGTATTCGGGGATACAAGGGTGAAAATTAGACTTAACCATCGCCGGGATCACCTCGATTATGACGGGCCACAGCTAAGTGGTTGGAGTGCTGATAACAAACTCGATTATATCGCTTCATATAAGGATAGACTTCCTTTTTTTATGACATCGCACTCTTTTACCTATTTAAAAAGAATTAATAAACGCTTAAATCTGGGAACAAGGTTTAAGGGAGGCTTTTCTTCCAATAACTGGGGTGTATTTGCTCCGTTTGTATTAGATAGTTATTCAAATATAAGAGGAGTAGGTAATAAAGTAGATAGAGGGACAGGGCAATTAGTGGTGAATGTCGAGCTGAGGCATTTGTGGTTCGATAGGAAATTGGGCGCTATTCAGGGGGTGGTTTTTGTAGATGTAGGTGGATGGAGAATGCCCGGAGGTCATTTCGGTGACTTTTTTAATAGAGAATTTGCTAAAGCATATGCCGGATTTGGCACCAGACTTTACCTTAGAAAACTCTATAACCTGATCTTGAGGGTAGATTTAGGGGTCGATGTGCAAGACCCCGGGACTCATGGAGTGGTTCTGGGCTTCGGTCAATACTTTTAATCATCATACCTGATCTATCAATAAACAAAGCTTGTAGTTTCCGGAATGGAATAGAAGAATTAAGTGTATAGAGTGTTAATAAGTCGTGGATAAGTGGTGAATAAATGCTATATTTGTGTAAGACCAAGTTATAATCGACATGAATTTAAACTTCAGGTATATTCTTGCTGTAACCTTTTTTTTGAGTCTGATAGTGGTTTCGTTGGCAGGAGACCCCGTTAAGGAGTTGAAAATGGTTAAGAAGGCCAATCGTATTTTTTTCGATGGGCATACGGAAGAAGCTTTAGGAATATTAACAGATTTGGATGAAACGGGTGTGTCTGACGCAAATGTATGGTTTGAAATGGGGAGAACCTATTTTAACATGTCTAAATTCGAGAAAGCAAGGCATTGCTTTGATGAGGTTGAAAAATTCGGAGGACTCAATGATACGGAATTTCATTATTGGTACGGAAATGCCTGTCACCACAGTTTCCACTACAAGGAGGCGCTTCAACATTATGAACGCTACTATTCGGAATTGCCCCCGGAAGACCCATACAGGGAAGATGCTGTACGCTTAATGAATCAGATGAAGGTCATTCTTACCGAACCTGTTCATGAAAACGAATTGGGTTACACGGAAATCATTAATGAAATAAATACGAAGGCTGTTGAGGCTTTTCCGATTATATTCAATTCGGGGAAAAAGATGTATTACACCAGCATCGATCGAAATTCGCGCGGGCATTTTACTTACTCCATTTTGGAGTCTCATCGTGATGATAAAGGGCACTGGAGTACTCCCGGTCCCATAGAAGGAGCCTTGTCTAAATCGACAGATATTGCCGGTATTCAGTTGTTTAATGACGAGAAAAGTATGCTGCTATTCAAAGAAAGACGCAGCGGTGACCTGTATTTGACCCATTGGATTGACGAGGGGTGGGCAAAACCAAAAAAAATAAAAGGAATAAGCTCGAAGTCTTTTGAAGAAAGTGCTTATATAACAGAGGATGGCAACAGGATTTATTTTTCGACCGATTACTTGAATAAAGGTAAAAATCTTGATTTATATTATGCAGATAAGCTGGATGAGAACAAGTGGACCAAGCCAGAATCTCTAGGCAATCATATTAATACACCGTTTGATGAAACAGCACCCTTTTTATCTAAAGATGGAAAGGTATTGTATTATAGTTCTAATGGCGATAAAAGCATCGGGGGATATGACATTCTTAAAAGCACCTGGGATGAAGAGAAAAAACAATGGTCCGAACCGCAGAATATGGGTGAACCAATTAATTCTACCGAGCATGATATGGATTTCCATATATCGCCCGATGGAAGTTTGATTGCTTTTTCCAGTGATCGAAATGGCACTACCGGAGAAAGTGATCTTATTTTAGTATCCCCGAAGCAAAACGCAGAGTTTATCGTAAAGCTCAAATCACAAATCTCTCAGAAAGAATTGATCAGTGCCGATTTTGAAATGGAGGTCTCTTCAATGGATGGGAGTAACTACAAGTACAAAAAAGCACAAATGATGAAAGATGGTCAATTTACCTTCATGGTTCCGACCAATAACGATTACCGAATCGTGATCAAACGTAAGGAAGAAGTGATTTATGACGGCGAGCATCATATCGCAAGAGTAACCGATGATAAATACCAACTAAACGAAGAGTTTTTGGTGAATTATGAACTTCCGGAAGATGCATTGATGGCCAGCACAAGTAGTACCAAAGCACCACTTCAAAACAATTTTTTACACAAGTATTCCAGTCACAGTCATATGACCTTGTTTTTCGGATATAACAAATCACAATTAGACAATAGAAGCACCCATAACTTTCAGAATATTATCTATGAAATGAAAAAGGATAAGACGCTTGGGGTTGTATTGCATGGTCATACCGATGCCATAGGTTCCGATTTGTTCAATCAAAAGCTATCGGTCAAACGTGCCCGATTTGTGAAAAATATGCTTATGGGGAGTGGCGTTGACCCGAACAGAATCCAGGTGCTGGGGCGTGGAGAAAAGCATCCGTTGTTTCCTAATGACACCGAAGAGCATCGCCGTAAGAATCGAAGGGTAGAGATTATTTTTGATGCGGAATAATATTGAATTAATGACACCTTCTTCCAGCTGAAGATTGTGCTACATGCTAAAGAATCTGAGGCCTTCATTGTTAAAGTTGTTTTTAATATTCAGCGGATGGTCAAAAATCTCATTAGTTTTGTCAACCCGCTACATGAATACATTAGAATCAATTATGCTGAATGGTGCGGATCTATCACATCGCTTCGCTTTCCATTATTGCTTCTATCTTGTAGCTCGTTTCAACTTGAAAGTGGTGTGCACCCGCTGGCGCGCGGTTAACGTAGTGTAACGCGTGTCTCATATCTAAAAACAATACCCGATTCGTTGGAGTCTAGCGAAGCGTGACTTCAATGTCGTACTATAATTACTATGTTTTGGAAGTAGTTTTTGAGTGGTTGTTTGTAACGGCATTTAGGTTCTAATGATTTCAGTTACGCTGGGCTAAACTAAAATCGGTGTATGAAGGCGGGTGTATTTTACCCCTCTCTCTAGAGGACTCTGAGTTTTAGCGTACAAAGTCAGGGACAAATATAATCAGGAGTCATTTGTTAAAGTCAGTGTGAAGTTATAATTTAATTCATTCCTATATTAGAAATTTTCAACGCATGGCCCTTAAAATAGATAAAGCACTTCCTGATTCTTTTGCAAATGCAGAAGTATTGAGTTTAAAAGAGGAAAAGGTGCCCATCAAATCACTTTACACCGAGCGCCCCACTTTACTAGTGTTTATCCGGCACTTTGGATGTATCGGTTGCACCACGCAAATGCTTGCTCTTGAACCTCATTTAGTGGAGTTGGATAGTCTGGGGCTTTCCATAAACATCATAGGCAATGGCCAATTCCAGTATTTGGAAGGGTTTGTGGAGAAATTTAAACTGCAAGGTAAGCCTGTTCAGCTATTCACAGACCCCACACTTAATGCCTATAAACAGGCACAGTTGACAAGATCGGTATGGCAGGCGCTTGGCCCTCGAACATGGTTGGATTACCTGCGGGCATTTTCTAAAGGCATTGGTCAAACATCCATACAGGGTGATAACCTGCAGCTGGGAGGAACCATGCTTGTTAATACAGAGGGCCTGTTAAAATTCTATTTTCAAAACGCAAGTGTAGCAGACCATGCAGACCTGAATACACTGATAAGTACGGTTCATAAATTTGTTTTAAGTAATAACCCCAATATTGTTTAAAGATGGATGTCAGACTACTTGTTCACATTGGTAATGTATTGTATCTTGTTTCTTACCTGGTAAAAGATATTTTCCTGCTTCGCTTCCTGACGGTAATTGCTATGTTCATATTTTTGCCCTATTACCTTTTTCAGGGAAACGACCCACTCTGGGAACCGGTAATATGGTCGGTAGTATTCACAGGCGTTAATGTTTATCAGATTATTAGTCTTTTTTTAGAGCGACGACCGGTTGTTATATCTGAAAAGGAAAACAAGATTTACAACGATACATTTTCCTCATTCACCATAAGGCAGTTTGCAAAGCTCCTGAAATTCTCTAAGCTCAAATTTTATGAGTCAAGCGAAGCCATCCTGGAACAAGAAGTGGTTCCGGATAAAGTCATGTTTGTGGTAGATGGAGAGGCCATCATAGAAAACAAAGGGGCTTCACTGCTACAATTGAAGTCTGGAGATTTTATAGGTGATGTAAGCTATATAACCGGGAACCCCAATAAATTCAAAGTAAAGGCCAAGGACAATGCAGAGATCATTTTTTGGAATCGGCAGGAATTTGAAAAGGCAATAGAGGCTGATCCATCCATGAAAGCCAGCTGGCAATCCCTCATCAGTCAAAAGCTTGCACAAAAACTGAGTGCTGCTCATTAAAATTAAATGGGGAGCGTTTAGCTATAGCGTAACTTCAGCGTTGTACTATAATTACTATGTTTTGGAGGTAGTTTTTGAGTGATCCTTTGTAACGATATGTAGGTTTTATAGATTTCAGTTACGCTAAACTAAAATCAGTGGAATATTCCTGTGCTTCGATTTATTTGATCAGTGTCTTCAAAGAATGACGCTGATCGCGAGCTACCAAATCACTTTGTGTTATATTTGGAGTAAACGAATTTGAAAAAGAAACTGAATTGTTTATTTATAGTCATTTTTATGCTGACGTTTACTGGCTGTATGCGCATAAACGGGCAAGTCGTACGCTGGAAAAAAGTTAAAAAACCAGCGACTTCTTCACGAATCGAGGTATCCCCCGCCACCCGCTGGCGCGCGTTTAACGCAGTGCAACGCGTGTCTCATATCTAAAGAGCAATACCCGATTCGTTGGAGTCTACATTTCTCCTCTGGTCCAAGCGTCTCGCTCGGATCTTCTACAATAATTAAATTAAAATCGGTGGAAGGAACGAAAAGTTAGCGTCTCGCTACAAGCATAAACTAATCGTTTTGGAAAAGGAAAGGTGTGAATAAGGTCTTAGCACGACGCTAAGAACAGTTTTTGTAATCTTTCCGGTAGGAGCTTCTACTAGGTACATAAAAAAGTACGTATAATTAGATCTATTTATACCCTAATGACAAATTCAGAGAGGTCTTCGGTACGGTCCAATTTAAATTTTTTGCGCAGGCGATAGCGCAGTGACTCCACACCTCTGTTCGAAATACCCATTAAAGGGGCGATTTCTTTGGTACTCATACCTACTCTTAGGTAAGCACAAAGTCGGATTTCGCGGTTATTCAAGTCATCACATATTTCAAGCAAGCGATCCAGGTACCCATCATGTGTTTGATTTACAAGTAGTTCAAAATTTTCCCAGTTTACATTAGATTCAATTACTTCATTGATCTGTTCTTCTATAGCGCCTGTTTCACCATTGTTTTTGAAAGCCTTTTCGTTGTTTATGAATTTTTCTTTCAATAGCTGTACGGTTGAGCTCAACTCTTTTGCGTAGTTTACGGCATTTGAGAGTTCAAGGGATTTATATTCATTTTTCTTTTTGAGGTCTTCATAGTGTACCTGGATAAGCTCGGATTCCAGTTTCATAAGTTCTTTTTTGTACTTTTCTTCCTGGTCTTCCATTTCTTTGAGATGTTGTTTCTCGAAGTTTGTTTTTTTGAGCAGATTTCTCTTTTTATAAGTATAAAATACCAGAAAGCCAGAAATTAATAAAAGGAGGATATAAACGATCTTCATTGGAATAGTGAGGTACCAAGGGGCCAGAATTTCAAATTTATAGATGGCGGTTTCGCTTATGGCACCATGTATATTTTGAGCTTTGACTCTGAGGATATATTCACCTGCTGCCAAATTCGTATATTCCCGGTAAGTGTTTCGACTCCAAGGGGTCCAATCTTCATCAAAACCTTCGAGGTAAGTCGAGTATTTATTTCTGTTTGACTCCAGAAAGTAAGTGGAAGCAAAAGAAAACCGAATGGCATTCAGTCGAAAAGGTAATTTGATACCATGTTCACCATAGTCGCTGGAGTGATGATCCAATGAGTCGTATGCGTGGTAGAAGTAATTACCTAATAGTAGCGAGTCATTTCGCTTTATAAATGCGGCTTCAGTAATATTACAAGTAAAGTTAGTAGAACTCTCGAGCGATTTCTGCAAATCATAAATGAGGAGTTCCTCTTTTCCTCCCATTAAAATGTGTTTATCATTAATTTTGAGAAAGTTTTCGAAAGGTAAAAGCATTTCGTCACTTAAAAAGTCCATATTCCGGCGCGATGTTATGTGTGTAAATCCATCATGACTTTCCAAATAACTGATCTCAGTTGTCTTGGAGTGCCCCAGTACTATTAACATGCGTTCATCGTCAAAACGCACAACTTTACGTACTAATTTTTTTTCGTTAAAGATATTTTTATACTCGGAGGCATGTTCAAAACACTTTTTCTCGTCGTTAAAAGTGTATAACCCAAATTCAGTACCAAAAAAGATTTTATCATCAAGGTGTACAATTATATTATATTGTTTGGTTGGTAGTCCGTCTTGATCATCATAAAATTCTGTTTTCGTCACTTTTTTTAGCTCATCATCTAACCAGAGTCGATAGATGCCTTCACTACTTGACATCACCCATATAGCCCGGTCTTTGTCAACTGTAAAGAGACGTGCTCTTAAGTCAAAGCCTTCTACCGCATTTTTAAAACAATAGCGCCCTTTCTTGTGCTCAAAAACATTAAACCCCTCGTGAGTGCCTTGCAACAGTGTATTAGGTTTTGAATAGGACGATAAATCCTGAACTCGCCATGACCCGTTTGTGTTCTTAATTTTTTCTACTACGGTATCGTGAATTTCGTATAAGCCTTGTTGGTGGTTTAGTAATAAATGCTTGTTAAGAGTGTCGATATGCCAGCAAATACCATCAAAAATTTTCCGGAATTTTTTGTCGTAGAGATTTTCTGTTTCAGGATCGTAGTTTTCCAGCAAGAGTAGGCCCTGATTGCTGGCGACATATAGCTTGTCGTTGATGTATTTAATGTCATATATAGGTCCCTCTATTCCATTTTTCTTTCCAAGTGAAGTGACAGGTGTGTTCAGTTCTAGCATGGCCATTCCGTTGAGCAGACTCAGCCATAAGTTCTGCGAACGGTCTTCCCATACGCCTGTTATAACATTTGATTGCAGACCATTACTTTTGTTAACATGAAATAATAATTTCCCCGCTGAATTGAAAAGTACCAAACCTTCATCTGAGTATAAGGCATATTTTCCGCTGCTTAGCCGTTTACAACCATTGATTTTCAATTGTTTGCAATATGTTGCTATTTCTGTAGACCACGCTTCCAATTTTCCTTTGTCGTACTGATATAAACCATTGTTGTAACTTCCAATAAGAAGTGATTTATTCGGCAATTCTGTAATAAACTTGATTTCTTTGTTGTTCAGCGTTGAGTCTTTGATTATGGAGATCAAACGATTGTCTTTATACTTGTAAATTCCATTTTGTTTATTGAATAGATAAATGTCGTTTTTTATGTGTGAGGCAAAATGCCATTCCATTTCCGGATGTAGCAAGTCTATTTGGTCATTGTAATAACGATAAACCCTGTTTGATGCCAGGAAGTGTGTTTTTCCTTGCGATTCGAAAATGGATAACACATAATCAAAAGGTTTGAATTGTTCCGGAATAAGGTGGTTGAGGGTGTAGTAGTGAAATTGGCCGTTTTTGTCTTTTTCAGCGTAAGCAAATTCATTCTGAGCACCTGCAAAAATTCGATTTTTAGAATCAACATGCAGCGACCATACAGCCATCAGGTTTTTGGGTTCCAAAAGCAGGTTCCATTTGACACCGGTATATTCCAAAATACCATCATGATTACCGAAGTACATATTTCCATCCAGGCCCTGGGTGACAGCCCAATTTCTGCTGTCAATTTTAAAGTGATCCAAAGAGAAATTGGTGATGTGTGGTATCGCTCCAGTTTGTGCGAAACTCTTAACTATTAAGTGGAATGACAGTATGAAGATGCAAAATAAACGGTTGCGTGAAACGTATCTGACGCCTGCGAAATTTTGGTAGTAAAAAAACATAAATAGTTAGTTGGTAAGGTTATTCTCTGCAAAAGTGTACAAGCAATGCCTGAAAATATATCAAATCATAATAGGAGTATATCCTTGAATACATAGTTTGTCGGGGCTAAGTACTGTTACAAAGGATTTATAATGATAATAAATGGAAAGAAAAAGGTCAAAATAATAGGTGTCAATTTTGTCGGTAGTTATAAAAGGTTTTGCCATGCAAGTATTAATAGTAAATGGTGTGCATAAAAACTTTTTTTAGTTGAGTGGTAACTATTTGCTGCGTTTTACAATCTAAACGATGTGATCAGTAATATATTTGAAGTTTGACGCTGATTAAATAAAATATTACCAGTAGGAGTTCTATTTTTTTGATACATGTCCCATTGTTATATTGGGGCCTGTATTATGTGTGAGTATTTATGATTTGAAATTTTTTTTTTAGCCTCATTATGGCATGAGCGCACATATCAAAAGTTTTGGTCTTAGCGAGGTTTTTGATACCATATCAACTATTTCTTTTTTACTTTCTTAACAATTTCGTAGAGTGCTTTAATATCGTCTTTTTTGAACGATAAATCATTTGCTGTTCCTCTGTAAAAAAATTGTGTGAGATGTGAGTTTCGGTCCACCACAACAATGTAATCTTTGTAGTAGTAGTGGGCCTGCGCTGTTTCGAAAGGCAGGTGCACCGTTTCTTTTTTTTGGGTGGAATCGCTAATTCTCGATGTAATCTCGTAGCCGTTAATAGAATAAACCGTACCTTCTTTGATTGGTCTTTGCGTACTTAAATTATAGCTCATATAAGCAACAGCAGTATCGGTATCCAGGATTTTTTTAGAAACAGGATCGAACTGAGAGAATTTATAAAAACTGACCTTCGAACAGTTTTTTAATTTGGTGAAAACTAATTTGTCAAATTGTTTTTTAGCTGTTTTAGATTCCTGCAACAAGTCTTTTTTGAATGCTTCCAGGTTTGGGTATTCATTTTGAAGTGTCCAAATCAATTTCCATGATTTGTAGGTGTCACAGGCAATTGAATGGTGCTTTACAGTTAAAAAAAGAATGGATAATAAAGCTACTTTTATTAATCTGTTCATGTTGGAATTCCTTTTGTTTTCTGCAAAGGTATTTATTTTTGCGAAATTGAGAATAGTACTTTAAGGAGAAAAACAGCAATTGAAAAAATAAAAGAAGGTAAAAAGTATTTCAAAAAGTACAAGCACCAACAGCAAAGCTGCTGTCGGTGCTCACTGAATTATTTTTTCACTATTGAGAAAGTATGAACAGCATTTTTGCTTATAATACGTCCGTGATACATGCCACTTGGCCAATTGGCTGAAGCGCTTATTTTATCACCCATTTTGTAAGTACCGGAGTAAATGCTCACACCATCACTGCTATAAAGTTCCAATAGCGTATTGTCTCCGCTGTTAAACCCTTCCGAATTGATGATGAATTCATCGTTGAATGGACTAGGGAATGCATTTACGGTAGAAGAAGATTCGAAAAGGTCTTCATTACCTACGGTCACACAATCATCGACAGGTACGCCTGTTTGTCCGCCGGAGCAAACACCACATTGGTCTACTGTTGCCGTACCATTTGGAATGCCAAAACAATCTTTAATACCACCCAGGCAGGCTGAGGCATCACCTCCGATTAAGACATAATCTACTTCAAATTGACCTTCAAAAACGTTGTCGAATCCTGAGATTGGGTGTTCTTCAGGGTGAGGTATGAACTCTACATGTGTGATGCTCTGAGGATTTAGCGCATTTCCGGTAAAAATCCACGAGTCCATGAAATTGCCTTCAAAGTTTATTGTAAACTCCTGCCATTCTGTATTTACGATCAAGTCGAAGGAATTAGGGGCCTCTTGCAGGTCGTCTGTTAAGGCCGTGGTGTTATTAATGTCTCTGATAGTAATACGCAATGCCATTTCTTTAGAAGCTCTCACTTTTACCATAAGACGGGGATCACTTTGGATGTTGAGGTTAGCACCCAGTGCCATTACGGCTGAGGCATTTTCCGAACCGTCGGCTGTGATTAATAAGCTATTGTCACCTGCACTGAAGGATAATGCACTGCTTGGCAACTGATTATTACGGTTTGTATTAGTGAATTGCTCATAGGAGTTCATGGTAGGGATGCCATCGCTAAAATCGTTGACATAGGCAGCGTCGCAACTGGCGGCGGCGATATTTATATTTCTTGAATAGCTATCGCTGTGCCCCTGTGAAGTTGTTATTGTTAGTGTAATGGTTTTTACACCTGTGGTGCTGTAGGTGACATTGTGCGGACCTATGCCTGTTGCGGTTTCAGGGTCGGCATCAAGGCCAAAATCCCAGCTGTATGAGACGATATTATCTCCGGCGCTTTCATCGCTAAAAGTAACTTGCTCATTTGGCGCAGCCTGATAGGTGTTTGCAGTGAATAAAGCCGCTAAACAGGCTTCTTTACCCGTGTTACCTCCAACACATTCTCCACAACCGTCGATAAACGCACCGCCGTTAATGTCGCCATTACAATCTATGACACAGGGGGCTTTCCCCGTGCTTCCTCCCACGCAAATGTTGCAGGAGTCTATAAAGGCTGTGCCTCCCCATTCGTCGTTACAGTCTTGCGTGCATGGTTCCAGGTTCGTTGTTCCTCCCACGCAACGATCACAGTTGTCGAGGTAAGCATTTCCGTTGGGAACTCCCTGGCAATCGGTAGGGCAGGGGTCTTTCCCGGTAGTGCCACCAACACATTCGCCGCAGGCATCGATGTAAGCGCTTCCTCCTTCCACGCCGGCACAGTCTTCTACCGGAACAGCATCGTCCTCATCAAAGAATATCAGTACATTGTCAGGACAGTCGAAGCGATTGCCATCTGAGAAATCGACAAAACGTTGTCCGGCACCCGGAGGGTTAAATACGGCATACATTTTATGCCCATTATTGTTAAATACAAGCGAAGAAGCTACATTCGAAGTGATGCTGCGATCAATTTGACCCGCTTTCTGCATGGTATAAAGCCAGTAGTAATTATTCGCTTCGGCTTCGATTTCGATATCATAATCATAGTTCAGTGCATTATATTCACTGACGGCCCTGTCCGCATCGTAAAGTGCCAGGTAAGGCCACAGGTAGCCATGCCATTTAGTGTGCCCGTTGTTTCCTGCGCCTGTTTCAATCCATTCATAGATACGCTGGCAGGCGTCGGGGAAGCGGCCCAGGTAGAGTGCTCCACCTGTCCAGGGGAAACAGTTCACCATAAGTACGTGTTCTGGAAGCAGCTGCCACCATAGTTGATAAAACCCACCCGATGAGCGTATCAGACCAAGCATTTCCGGGTAAAAACCGTCTGGGAATACCTCTTCTTCTACGTCAAACCAATATTGTTCTGTGCCCACCACTTCTGTCGTATATAGCCACATACCTTGTTCTACATATTCCTGTCTTCCTGTTATCTGTCCGTAATAGATGAGTGCACTCGCAAAATTCAAAGATTCCGAAGACGATTCCTGATCGGCGCCCTCCGGCAAATCGGAGAAGCCCAGTGCCCATGAATGCCCGGCATAAACATCAAAGTTACGCATGAAAGGGAACATGTCGTCACTCCGGTCAAAGTTAGCAACGTCCTTAATGTACATGTCAACCATTGGCCCCCATTGCTGGTCATTGGCCCAGCCGGTATTAAATTGAGCTACAATGGCAGCAGCTCTTACCCAATAGCCATATTGGATGTTGCGATCGTTAAGGCATTCGATCGAGCAGTGTTCGATATTTTCACTCATGTTGATAGTAATGTCCCATGTTTCATTGTAAGCAAGGTAACGGCCATCATTGGAGAAAGTGAAGAAGTCTTCCAGTTCGTCTTTCATCCAGTTCACAATTTTGTCTCTGGAAGTGTTGTCTCCGATTTCGTTGGCTATAAGTGCAACTTGTCCGGCCTGGATTAAAAAGCGGCCCATGGTATAGTTTCCGTAATAGCTGCTATTGCATCCCGTTCCCTGGCAGTTATAAGAAGGCCTGTTTGCAAACTCAGTTACTAACTGGCTGAGCGTCGCTTCGTTGTAACTTCCAGATGTTGTGGGTAGTAAGGGGAGACTCCCGATATTATCCATAGTCGTGGAAAAATTGTTGCCTTCCACTACTTTCATAGCCCCACGTGGCGATACATAGGTGTAATTGGTGTTCACCTGGTTGGTGTGTAACCATTGATGCCTGTAGAGGGCGAAGTAGCTTGCCGACGCATTACCTTCTTTATTGTCGTAAGTGACATTAAAATCCGTATGTATTTTGCCGTTAGGGATGTCTACCTGATAGGTGACTTCGGTTTTGCTAATAAAGGCAAAGGCATATTGCTCAAAATTGTTGAAAGTAGCATCGCTGTCGTCGGGGAGTAGAGCCACAGACCAATAATTCTCTCCATCAAGTGAAGATTGGTAGCTGCCATTGCTTCCCGACCAGGTAGCGCCTGTAGGTGCGAATACCGCGTAGTGTTTGTTGCCTTCTGTGATTCTTAGTGCATTGCCCTCTATACTCACATTGGCCGAAGTGCTTATGGTTACATTTTTATTACCGGATTTTGTGAAATAGGTATAAGTAAAACCATGTCCCATTCTGGCACGAAGTATGTCTGAACCTGATTGCCAGTTGGCGAGCACATCCCAGTCCGAATAGTCTTCTACATTCGTTTCTGTAAATGTTACTCCCTCTAGTCCGACGGTGATGTCGGCTGTATAATCGTAATTGTAGTTGTTGTCAAATGATGTACCGGCATTGCCGTTAAAAATATTCGGCGTATTGGCGTAGCCAATTGTAAGTCCATTTGCTGTACACTGTGCCGAAAAAGGCTGTGGGTGAAGGATGTTAGAAAAACCGGAAGGGTTTTGCCAATGGCTCCAGAGTATAGATGTCCACCAGTCGGTGGTCATAATAGGTTTGTCAAAATTAGCCGTCACAAAAGGGCCTTCACTGGATGGAGGTCCACTCGTGGTAATGGCATAACTACCCGAGCCGTTAGAAATTTGTGCCTTACTTACGGAGATTAGGAAAAACAGAAAGATGCTAAGCGCATAACTTATTTTGGGCATTGTAGTTTTAAGTTTATTAAGTAGTTCATACTAAATGTATTAACCACTTAGAGTGAATATTAATCGGGTCGATGAACAGTTGGGTCGTTAGACAAATTGACTTCTAATATACAACTTAATAGTGAAAAATGTGCAATTGTAACCCGGTAATTGAAAATAGTATCGGTGCTTGTAATCTACGATTTTTCGAAGCTTATGCGATTGTCGCTGTTAAGGAATAATCGTCCGTCTACGCTGTTTCCGGCGCTATCTTTGAATTTTTTAATGACACTCGTTCGTCCTCTAACTACCAGTTGCTTTAGTTGACTGTCGCTAAGTTTTTTTTCCATGTATGTAAATGGCACGACAAATTTGCACCCGCTTTTGTATTGTGAACACCCATATGCTCTGTTGCCTTTAAGTAAGGTACCTTGTTTACAGGCTGGGCAAGTGAGTTTTTCGGCTTCTTTTACTTCTAATTCAAATTGCAGGTGCTCATTGATTTTTACACGACCTTCTACCTTTTTGTCGTCCAGAACTAAACCTTTTATGCTGCCTGTTGCTTTTTTTGTGATCAGTGACTTTAGTTGTGTGTCGCTTAGTTTTTTTCCAAAATGTTCAAAAGGGATGGTAAATTGACATGTTGTTTTAAAAAGCGAGCAGCCATAAGCCTGTTTTCCTTTAAGCATATTGCCTTTCCCACATTTCGGACAAGTCAGTGCTACTTCCTTTATTTCTTTTTTGACCGATTGTTTCTTTGGCTCTTCGGGAGTACCGATCCTTTTAGTGGCATTATCATAACGCACTTCTTTCACCAGGTTAAAGACCATTTCTTTCATGTCGCTCATAAACTGACCTACTTCGTATTCACCACTTTCTATTTGGCGCAGGTGGCGTTCCCACGTGCCTGTCAGTTCTGCCGATTTTAATAAATCGTTGTTGATCGTTGCAATGAGCTCAATACCGGTGGTGGTAGGGATCAGGTTTTTACGCTTTTTAATGATGTATTTCCTTCTAAAAAGGGTTTCTATTATGTTGGCCCTGGTCGATGGACGCCCGATTCCATTTTCTTTCATGAGCTCCCTCATTTCTTCATCATCCACTTTTTTTCCCGCCGTTTCCATAGCGCGCAGCAAAGTTGCCTCGGTGTATAATTTGGGTGCTTTAGTTTGTTTTTCATCCAGTTTAGGATCATGAGGCCCGCGCTCACCAACGGTGAAATCGGGGAGTATTTGGTTGTCTTCGCTTTCTTCTCCTTTCTTTTTATCGCTTTCTTCTTCTACCTTTTCTTTACCATAAACATGTCTCCATCCCGGTTCAATAATTTCTTTACCAGTAGCTTTAAACGGAATGGAATTGCTTTCTGCCAAAACCGTTGTTTTGGATACTTTACAATCGGGGTAGAAATTGGCTAGGAAGTTTTTAGCAATGAGGTCGTATACCTTTTGTTCCTGATGTCCCAGGTTGCCTGCAGTTACATTTGTAGGGATGATGGCATGGTGATCGGTGATTTTTTTGTCATTAAAAACGTTTTTTGATTTGCGAATAGGCTGACCAATAAGCGGTTTTGCTAATTCACTATAACTGTGCATGGATTTTAATATGCCTTCGATAGTGGGGTAGATATCTTCCGGAAGGTACCTGGTGTCCACACGTGGGTAGGTGATAAATTTTCTTTCATAAAGTTGTTGGGCTATTTTTAAGGTTTCATCCGCCGAAAGTGCTATTTTTTTATTGCAAGCTACCTGCAAAGAAGTAAGATCAAAAAGCTTTGGAGCAGATTCTTTCCCCTCTTTACGTTCAAAAGATTTAATTTCAAGCTCATGTCCCTGCACACTGTACAGTAATTGTTCTGCTTTGGCTTTATCTTCAATCTTTCCTTCCTGACAATTGAATTTCGCCTTTTTATAAAGTGTGATCAGTTCCCAATAGGTTTTGGATTTGAAATTGGTGATTTCGTGGTGGCGATCGACGATCATGGCAAGGGTAGGAGTTTGCACACGACCAATGGATAAGAGATTGCCAAATTCGCCGTATTTCAGCGTATAGAGGCGTGTGGCGTTGATTCCTAAAAGCCAGTCGCCAATAGCCCGGGAACTACCCGCCCAGTATAATTTGTCGTAATCAGTGCCTTCTTTTAAGTCTTGGAATCCTCCACGTATGGCCTCAGTAGTGAGTGAAGAGATCCATAACCTTTTGATAGGCACCTGGCATTGGGCCTTTTGCAATACCCAGCGCTGAATGAGTTCACCTTCCTGGCCGGCATCCCCGCAGTTTATGACTTCCTCTGCATTGGCGACTAATTTTTTGATCGTTTCAAATTGCTTTTTAACACCATTATTAGCAATGAGTTTGATGCCGAATTTTGGAGGAATAATTGGTAAACTATTGATACGCCATTTTTTGAGTGACTCGTGGTAGTCTTGTGGTTCTTTGAGGGTACACAAGTGACCAAAGGTCCAGGTGATTTGATAGCCATTACCTTCAAAGTAACCATCTTTTCTGCTTTTTGCCCCTAATACCTGGGCTATTTCTTTTGCTACACTGGGTTTTTCGGCAATACAAACTTTCAAGAGTTGAAAATTAAGGTTTTAGCTCAACTCGAAATATAAAAATTGTTGTCATCAATTTGAACTACTCGTGCATATTGATATCCACATTTTAAGTAGTACTTGTTAATCAGTATTAAATAGCTGACACTATTACAGGTGTCAGCCATTTGAAAATAGTAATATTGGCCGTGCTTTCAAGCTCAGATGCTTTAAAGTTCAGTACAAATCATAGTATTAAGCTTGCTAAAAACACGGGCTCTGATGTCGGTTAAAGCCAGGAAATCATCTCCCTTTACCATGTCGCTTATGGTTTTAGCATCGGGAAAAGCGATAATTGCGGTTAGCTCTGGACTGTCATCTCCCGAAAGCTGCTCCATAGTCTTAAACCTACCGGTAGGTTTACCTCCATTTTTCTCGAAAACCTGCATAACACCACTGAGATATGTTTGAAGCTCGGCGATGTGCACTTTATTCACTATGGCCGTGATTACTAAATAGGATTTACTGTTTTCCATAATTGTTATAATTTTAGTATTCGTAAAGCGGTTTTTGAAACCTGTTTTGTCATTACAAATTTATGGACAACGAAAAGGATTCAGTTATCGCTAAAGGCCATGTTTTTGTCTATTTGGTTCAAACGGTATGCACGCGGTGATAAGCCAAACTTCTCTTTGAATTTTCTGGAGAGATGACTACTCGTTTTGAATCCGGTTTGATCAGTGATATCGTTCATGCTTAAATCGGGTAATTCCAGCAATGACCTTGCCTTAAGCAACCTTTTGTCAGTTATATATTGTGCTGGTGTAGTATTGAAAACTTCTTTGAACCTCCTTTTAAAGGTGGATAGACTCATGTTTGATAAATAAGCCATTTCTTCCAAAGAAATATCATTATAAAGGTGACTCTCTACCGTAGCTTTAAATGTCACGGTTCTATCTGCAAATAGTGTTTTTAATAAGCTGGCAACCTCGTTTCCTTTTTTCGACTGTAGTAGCAACAGCAGTATTTCTTTAATTTTGACATGCAATAGGTCTTTATTGATTCTTTGTGGGTTTTCAAGGTAAAGCTGAATGCTATTGATATAATTGCCCAGAATTACACAGGGTTGGGCAGTAAGAATCTCCATGTTTTTTTGCGATTCCGGATGATTTAAAATATCCGGAAGTTGATTGTGGAATATACTGTGGATGAATTCTTTCGGGAAATGAATAATTGTTGCCTGAAATAAACCATCATCTTCATTTGGCACTGTTTTTATAATTAAATTCCCAGATGAGGTCAAAGTGAAGTTCCCTTGCTCTACTTCCGTTTTTTGGCTGGACGAATACGTAATGTTCGCTCCTTTTTTTAAATGCACAAAACAGGTCTCGTTATGGGCAAGGTAACTTAATCGCTGCAAGCTATTGGAAACGATAGACTCAAAGATTATTTTACCCTCGAACGCTATTTTTTTATGATCAATAATCATGGGGCCTTATTTTTTAGGGGGTATGTTAAATGGGAAATGTACTATTGTTCGTTAATGCTATATTTGGAAACCGTACAGCAATGACGATCAATATAATAAAAAAGAACAATTAGCTACTTTTTCTACTAGTCTAACTGGCGTTTAATACTTCAATATCAGCAGCAGAATTAAAAGGACCTAATATGCTGCTTTTGATTCTGCTGAGTACGTTGTGCAAGTTTTTTAAGAAAGGGGGTTGGGTAAAATGTCAAGCTTCAGGTTTCCTCAATAAACAAAGCTCAATGAGGATAATAATAATTTTCAATTTACTGTTTTTTTTTGGTGTCTCATGCATGGGACAGGACTTGTCTCAGGATAGCAAGCACTGGTACCTGACAAGCTTCAATATTAAATTGAGTCGAAGTAATATTATTTCGGCCAAACACCTGTCATCATTTGAAGTAGATTCTTATGCCTTAGGTTTTATGCAAAATGAGTTGTCTTTCAATCACAAGTTTGGTGAAGCGATTTCCGGCACGCTGGGAACGGCGCGCAGTACTATTTACGGTCAAAGGTCTTCGTTCAATTATTGGAGGGTTCACGTTGCGGCGACGTACAAGTTGAAGCTTGGGGCTCTTCGCATGGCGAATACAATACGTTATGAGAATTACAGACCTGGCTTACAAAAGTTTTCATCTAGAGTGTTGTTAACTAATAAATGGAAGTATTACAACAAAAAATGGCCGTTGCGTATTTCTCCATACATCAAAAATCAGCTATATTATTATTCAGGTGGTTCGGAGATTACCTATTGGCTACCGGACGAGGAGGTGTTGCCAAATGGAGCAGATTATATAGAACAGGCTCCCAATGGCTGGCATCGCTATCGCTTTACAACAGGACTAAGAATGCGCATACAGAAAGGCGTTTACCTGAGCTTGTTTTATACATTGCAAAAAGAGTTTAATACGCCATGGTCACCTTATCGGGGGCTACATGTTCCTAATAAATCCCGAACACGTATAAAGCGCCCTTTTAATAATTATCATCTATTAGGCTTAAGCCTTTCAATTAACTTAAAATTATATTGAGTATGAACAAATCAATGGAAATAAAAAAGGCTATTATTTGTAAAAAAGTACAAGCGTATAATATCGATACCAGATTCAATGCTGTATATGTACCAAAGGCAGGTGATGTGGCCATTTTTAAAGTGCTGGAGATAGGGAAACACCAAGCCATTCAAAGTGAGAGTGGTAAGAATGCTTATATATTTCCAGGTGATTACATTATGGGTGCTTTTGGTAATAGGTACGCTACCAATCAGTTTGAGGGCTATGTACCGAAGCAGGTCGAAGAACGCTATCAAATACTGGGGCAGGGTGGCTGCGTTGGTGTTTTGGCAAGTACTCATGCTAAATTACAATTGATTGGTGCAACGCAGCTTATGTTGGTGGGATACGTAACAAATAAGCACGGTAAAATTATAAATACAGAGTACCTGCATACGCAGCCAGTGCAATTTGATATGAATATGCACCGGAGTTATAAGACTATTTTATCGGTAGGTTCCAGTATGGATAGTGGAAAAACAACCTCAGCAGCTTATCTGGCCAGGGGCCTTAAACGTGCAGGGAAAAGAGTGGGCTTTATAAAACTTACAGGTACGGTGTTTTCCAAAGATAAGCGCTTTGTAAAAGATTGTGGGGCAGAAAAAGCTTTGGACTTTTCTGATTTGGGCTTCCCATCTACCTATATGTATGGCTTGGAGGACTTACTCAAGATATATGCTACACTCTTACAGCAATTAACAGCTATTAATCCGGACTATATTATTATAGAAATTGCCGATGGATTGTTACAGCGGGAAACGAGTTTATTACTCCACGACTTTGGGTTTATGAGCACCGTTGACCATATCCTGTTAAGTTGTGCTGACAGCCTCGGTGTATTAAGTGGGTTGGATTTTCTTAGTAAGATCAATTTTAGACCTTTTGGGATTTCGGGTTCAATCAATGCCAGTCCTTTATTGGTTGAAGAAACCAAACGCGCAACTAAAATTCCTGTTCTTGATCTCGATGACTTGAGTAATGCTCAAATTTTAAATGCAATTGAGAATAAAGTATATCAGATAAAGTCGGCATGATAGTGAATAGAAAATTATTGTTTACGCCATTTATTAGGAAAAATAGTGCTAAAATTATCATGTCACTAATAATTGGTCTATTGTCGAGCATGACCACTGTATTGCTTCCTGTTTGTATAGGGAAGTTCTATACCTTGGTTTTTGCTTATTCGAGCACTCGATCGTCTTTTATGCATGTTTTTCCTAAGTGGTGTTATGATACCATACCTCATTTTTTGGCATTTTATACAGTACTCATAGTACTTTATTTTTTATTGAATTATGGCCGTAGGTACCTCGTTGCACAACTGGGAGAACTACTTAGTAAAGACTTAAGAGAACGTTTATTCGCTCATCAGTTGGATATAAATACAAAAATATATCAGGTAAAAGGTACTGGTAAATATTTGCTGCGCTATACAGGGGATTTGAAAAGTATACAAAACTTCTTTACCAGAGGGCTTATCACTTTTGTCATAGATATGTTTCTTGTGGTTATGATTATAATGACATTAGCTATGATTGCGAAAGTTTTGACTGTCGTATTTATCGCCGCATTATTGCTGATGATTGTTCCAATAATATGGATGAACAGAAACTTGCATCAGGTATCAACCGCTCGACGCAATCAACGGTCAAATCTTCTTTCTTTCGTAAATCAACGTCTTGGAAGCATGACAACTATAAAAGGTTTTAATCGTTTTGTGCCCGAACAGAATAAGTTTAATAAGAGATCGCAACGTATTTATGAATTAGGGCTGACGTTTCATAAAGTTTCGAGTTTCATAGCAGTACTTATTCCTACTATGTTGTACATAATGATCGGCGTCATGATATATGTTATTTATTATCAAAAACAAAATGGGACACTTCTTGACCAGTCGAGTGTTTTGTCTGCTTTTCTAATTGTTCTTACCGGTCTTCCGGTATTTAGGCGTAGCTTAAGGGTAATGGTGACCTGGAAGCTGGGTTTGATTTCGATGGATAAACTGGTTAACGTTTTTAATTTGGAGAAGGAAGAGTATGAATCCAAACCTGATTTGAATATTTCTGATGCCAGGATCAAAATCGATCACTTGTCTTTTGCTTTTAATAATCGGGCAATTTTTGATGATCTGTCTATAAATTGGGTGGGTAAAGGTTTGCACCTTGTGCTAGGAAGTACAGGGGCTGGTAAATCGTCATTAGTGAAGCTTATTTTGGGGTTATATCAACCAACTCGTGGAAGTATCTGGATTGATTCGCAGGAATTATCCACGATTTCGTTAAAAAGCTTAAGAAAGAATGTGGCAGTTGTTTCAGATGAGTTTCCGCTCCTGGGGCGTACAGTTTTTGAAGCTATAAGCTACAGTCGAAAGGAAAGCAAACGCCGTATTGCCGAAAAGTACTTGAATACACTACAATCCAGCTTGTCTCCATCTGTGAGGTTAAAACTCGACGACCCAATTGGAGTGAATGGGAAAAATTTATCCAAAGGACAGGTAAGACTATTATTATTACTAAGAGCCTTTTTAACTCGAAAACCTATATTGTTGTTAGATGAGCCATTTACCGCGCTCGACAAGCGGTTAAAAAAGCATTTGATGCAATTTATTATTTCGCTCAAGAAAGAGAAGACCATTATACTATTAACTAAAGCTTCCGAATTAAAAATTAAGTATGACAGCTCTATAAATTTGGACGATGAAAAGAATCAATTGAAAGTAATATCCGAAAAAAATGTGGCATGAAGTGGATTCCAGGAATGAAAGTAATTACTTTTCTTTTTACACTAACATCAATAGCGGGTATGTCTCAGCAACAATATAGCCTGGTAGTACACGGGGGAGCTGGTCGCCTAAAACCTAAAAATTTTACACCAGAGCGAGCAGCAAAATATAAAGCGGCACTGGATTCTGCTTTGAGTATAGGAGAGGCTCTATTAAAAGATTCAGCTCATGCGGTAGCTGTATGTGAAGCTGTTGTGTCGTATTTGGAAGATAACCCATTGTTTAATGCCGGTAAAGGGTCGGTGTTAAATGCCGAAGGGAAGTTCGAAATGGATGCTTCCATTATGGATGGCGCTTCACAAATGGCAGGGGCGGTATCTGGCATAGGAAATGCAAAAAATCCAATAAAGGTGGCTAAAGCAATAATGGAAAACAGTGCGCATGTTTATTTAAGTGGTGCTGGTGCAGAACAGTTTGTTATTGATCAAAACTTAGACGTTGCCGATGAGAAATATTTTCAGGATGAACGAAGGCTTCGTCAATGGGAAAAGGCCAAAAGAAAAGATACTATTCAATTAGATCATGATGGAGATGAAAATGAAGAAAAAAAGTACGGGACCGTTGGCGTTGTGGTTAAAGATTGTTTTGGCGATTTGGCAGCAGCAACTTCCACAGGAGGAATGACTTACAAAAAGTTTGGCCGCGTAGGAGATTCTCCATTAATTGGGGCTGGTACCTATGCCAATAATGAAAGTTGCGCCGTGTCCTGTACCGGGCATGGTGAATATTTTATTAGAACCAATGCGGCTTTTGACGTACATGCCTTAATGAAATATAAGGGTTTGTCAGTTACCGAAGCTAGTAATACCGTTATTCATAATCGGGTTGGAGCGCTTGGAGGAAGAGGAGGGATGATAGCAATTGATAAGATGGGGAATGTGGCTTTTGCCTTTAATACTTTAGGCATGTATCGCGCTTATTTGACTGAAAAGGGGAAAAGGCACATAGCCATTTTTAAGAATTAATTGAAGTTAATCTTCAGTGACAGGTTTGGCGAAAACCTCAAAAATAACCTTTCTTCTTCAACAACTAAAGGTTTGTCCTCGTCATCATGAAGATCATCTATGTAGTAAAGTCTTTTCCATATATTTTTACGGTTATATAAATTTTGAATAGACAAACCCACAAGTCCATTGATTTTACGGTTACGGCGAGGGAATTTATACCAAACTGAAAAATCCATACGATGATATACCGGTAATCGGTAATCATTGATATCGTCGTATACCAATTTATAAAAAGTTTCATCGTTTGCTACCTCTTCCTCTATACGGTCGGGGCGTGAATAAGGCGTGCCCGATTTGATATGTATACTCAGCGAAAGCTCAAATTGATCAAAGTAATAATTGTGAGCCCATCGGAGTTGTTGCGGTCTGTCTAAGGCAGAATAAAAAGGTTCTTTTTGCCATTCTTTGAATACATTTTCAGTCTTACTGAGGGTATAACTGAGCCACGTTTGATAGCGCCCAAATTTCTTTTTGATCATGAGGTCCAGCCCCATAGTCTGTGCTATTCCGTTGGAAAAATCCAGGAAGGCAATATCTTCATTACTTTCAAATTGATTTATTAGACTTAATCCCGAAGTGTTTTTTAGGTACCAATCCATATCAATCAATAAACCTCGTTGCTCGTAAACGACTCCAATGGTTAACTGTTTGCTTCTAAGCATCGCTATTTCATCATCATCCGCTAATAGCCACAAACCTTGGGAAACATTGGAAGCACTAAGTTGTGATTCATTGAGGTTACGAGTAAGTTGAGCGTAGTGTCCATAGGAGATCTTTCCAAAAATGGAAGGAAATAGCTGACAGTTTAAATTGAATACAGGGTTGAGAAGTGTTACATCGAGGTCTGAGTAGCGATCTATACGCAATTCCGGGGTGATGCTAATTTTGTCATAAAGTGTATGTTTATAGCTTATAAATGCACCATGGGCTATCAGTGTAGTCTCAAGCGTGTCAACAATGTCCTTTTCAAATTCGTTTTCTTCTATGAAGTTCAGAAAGTTTGCATAGGAATTGAATTGATAGCCGAGAGAAATGCCTGTGTTTTTCGTTCCGGAATAATTTAGCGATGCCTTGAGCTCTAAATTGTTTAAGCCATTTGATATTTCAGTCAAAAATAGTTCTTCGTCGTCGTCTTCCATTTCATGAAGTTCGTCTAAATGTTCTACTTCATAAATGGATTGACTTGCGCTTAATTTTGATGACAGTTTTTGTGTCCAGTTTCTACTATAATAGGAATTAAGACCATAAAAGCGCACTTTATTTGTACGTAAGTTTGAAAATAGCTCGTCATTGCTTATATCGTGTTCAAAGTTATCAAGGCTTATAAGGCCACTTATGCTTATGTAATCATTTTTTGATGGCTTAACTATGAGTTTAGCATTAATATCGTTATAAGAAAGAAAAGTCTCTTCCTGCTCTTCGTGAAACGTTTCATCAGAATTGTCTTCTCCTTCTTCCAGGAAGTCGCTATCAAGTTTACCTTCAAAGAGCTTGTCACTTTGAGCTCTAAAAAACGGCGAATTAAATTGATTAGTATATGATAAACGCCCGGCCAGTAAAAGCCCTACCTTGTCGGAAAGAGGAGCCCTTATAGTCAAGTCGGTATGTGTGAAATTACTATTGCCGTAGATAGATGCTTTCGAAGGTATCGAATCGTAGACTTTGATATCGAGGAGCCCTGAGGTAGCTCCTGTAAAAAAGGAAGGAATGTAATTTTTGTAAACGGTAATTTCCTGTGAAGTATTTGGTATAAAAGAGGTTAGGGTGCCAAAGAAGTGCGATTGATGATAGATGGGGATTCGATCCCAATAAGTGAGTAGCTCCTCTTTGCCACCAGATCTTACATTAATACTTGATGCTGTCTCATCATTAGATTCTACTCCTGGTATCATTTGAACGGATAGCAGTACGTCCGCTTCGGCAAGCCCGGGAAGTACCTTCATTTTTTCAGGATATAGCTTCACTTCAGAGAAGTTTTTAAGTGTAATCACTTCGTTATGATATTCAATAATGATTTCAGATAACATTAAAGCCTCCACTTCCATTTCAATTATAAGTGTATCGTCAGGAAGGTCGCTAAGCGCAATTACCCGTTTGGCGAAACCCATACATTGTATGACCAGTGTGGAGTCTAAGCTGGGATCGACTGTGAGCACGGTATAACCATGGTAGTTTGCCAGTTGTCCGCGTTTGCTGGCCTCCGAGCGTACCGTAGCATAAGAAACAGGAGTGTTATTTTCCTTTTCCGTGATTTTTAACACAACACGCCTGAGACCTGGTTGAATGGAATAATAATTGTTTTTGCTCTTTACAGCACGTAAGTTTAAAGGCTCAAGTAATAATTGCAATACTTTAGAAAGTGGTTGGTTTTGTACATTAATTGATGTTCTCGTTGAGTTCAGGGAATTAGATGAGAATGAAAAAAAAACGTCATAATGCTCAGAGAGTATGGCTAAAATTTCACTAACAGGTTTGTCATCTATTTTAATCGTTACCGTTTGCGCTTTAACTAAGAGCGGGGAAATAACTAATAATAAGATAAATGAGACTGTTTTTATTTTCACGCTATTTTTTAAGTGTAATGTATTTGCCCGATGGATCTACTGAATAGTTAATTCCAAATGGTCTAAGTACTTGTTTTAATGCCGTTTCAAGATCATCAGTAGGGAATGTTCCTGAAAAATTTTCAACAGTTTCGTGTTTTCCCTGAATTTCAACGTGATAAATTTCTTCTAATTGTTCGAGTACAATAGGGAGAGCTGTGTTGCTTAGGGTTACATGAGCAGATAGCCATATGGGGTGTGAAAGCTTGGTCTGTCCATTTATGAACGAATTACTGTTATTGATAAGTACCGATTGACCTGGCTTCAGGATTATTTTTTCATTATGCTTGCTTACACTTACCTTTCCGCTATAACATACTACCTCAGTACCGTCGGTATTTTGAGCAATGTTGAAGCTGGTGCCTAAAACACGAATAAGTGTTTTACCGGCCGAAACAGTAAACTGTTCTCCCTTTGTAACATTAAAGAAGGCTTCTCCTCTTAATGTGATGTCCCTTTCTTTGTCCCAATCATTACTGTTGTAGGAAATAGAACTGTTGGAGTTTAAATTGATATATGATCCGTCGGGAAGATCGTGTCGTAGTTGTTGTTTTGCTATAATTTCAATGTTGTAATTGGTGAAATAATTATAATAAAAACCGAAACCTAAAAACAACGCTATAGAAGCCGCAATGGCATAAGGAAGGAGTCTTATTAGAGGTACTTTTTTGTTTTGTTTAGAATCAGCTATTCTGGCCTTTAATTTAGCAAGGGCTGCTTGTTCATTGTAGGCAGGTGCTTCAAAGTTATTCAATGAGTTTGATGCTTGAACAAAATCACTGTATTCAGGCGATTGCTCAAAGAGGTGTAGTTCTTCTTTTGAGAGTTCATTGTTAGCCCATTTGGCAAGAAATGTTTCGTCTTCTATCCAAGGTTTCATAATAAAGCGTGTTATAATAATCGTTGAGATGAGTTTTACCCAACCCCCTTTAATTATTTTTTTTTAAAAGATCACTCATTTTTTTAAGCGCTTTTGACATGCGCTTTTCGACGGCTGTTTGGCTAATGCCCAGTACTTCGGCCATTTCCGCATAAGTCATTTTTTGAATTCGGTTCATTAAAAACACCTCCTTTTGTCCATCTGGCAAAGCGTCTATAGCGTTTTCGAGTCGTTCTTGAAATTCTTTAGCCTCGAGTTGAAATTGGGGGTCTTCCTTTTCCGTTTTTTCTTGGAAAGTTTGCTTGTACCTGAACCTTACTTTTTTCCTTTCGATGTCTTTGAGGAATTCGTTACGTGCCACAGTAAAAGCATAAGCTCTTACTTTTTCGGCGGAGATATCTTTGCACTTTTCCCAAATCTTAAAGAAAATCTCTTGTACCAGATCCTCACTTAAGCCTGTATCTCCGGAAAGGTAATACAGGTAATCACGAAGAGGTCTTGAAAGTTCCAGAAATAACTTTTCAAAAGTTGATTCTTCACAAACGTTTGTTTGTCCCGATTTCATTGATCAGAGTTTCAAATTAATTCTTAGTCCAGGAATTTTAGCAATAGCCTTCAATTATACGAAAAAAGTTGAGAATTAGGAGCATTAAATACGATCTCAATAGAGGGTAATAGGCTATTGTAAATTGTTGGAGTTTGTTCAGGATAGGTGTTTCCTTGTAGGTTTCCGATTATGCAGTGTAGGCTATGCTTACTTACGGAATCGTTTTTACTGTGTGCGGCCCTCGTGTTAAAAAAACCTTTTTGGGCAGCGGTCTTAAAGAATCCTGTTCTATTTCCCAAAACTCGATAAATCCTTTGCGTGGAAAAATTTCATCGATTTTATGGTAAACCGCTACTGCGATGGTATTTCCTTCCAAGTCAAAAGCTGCGTCTTCTGGTAAAGCACCTTCAAATGAATAATCTCCTCCAAGCCTTTTCAGCTGTCCCGTTTTTTTATTTACTTTTACTAATGTCAGAGAAGGAGCAATACGGATGGAATCGGCGACATCAGCGGGCAGGTAAGACCTCCCCATATTAACGGCTATGGCATATTTATTGTCCATGCTCAAATCAAAACCTTTGGTACTCAATCCGGTTTTTAGTTCCGAAACGATTTTGTGATCCCCCTTGGGGTCGAATGCAATTGTTTTTAACGATCCATTGCCATTTGTAAGAGGATTGTCAAGGGCATAATCGCAGATCATAAAGTACTGACCATTATTAAACCATTTACCTTCACTCCATTTAATAGATACCTCAATGGTTTTTCCGATTTTTTCGATACTTACTTTTTGATTATTATCCGAATATATCCTGTAAAATGCCAGATGTGTATTATTAATATTCAAAGCCAAGATGTTTTTGTGGGGATGGAAAGCGAGGGAAGGAATACCTGTGTTCTCGTGAATTGAACTATCTAAAAAATAAAATTTTGAACTTATTTTTCCGTCTTCTAAGGTGCATATAGCCAGTTCTTTGCCGGAAACAGTTGAAGAAGTAGCTAATAAGTTTTGCGCACTGTTTACAGCAACAGAAAAGATATTTTCGCCAATTGCTTCTTTTTGCATAAGTTTTAAACTTGAAGGCTTAGCAAGATCGATTAAACTAATGAATTTACCATTGGGCATGTCTTTCCAGACATTAGCCACTGCATTGGTATCTTTGTTATGTATTCCTTTCGATTCTGCAACGTAGGCAATTTGGTGTTTGTCCGCATATTCCAATACCGCTGGCCATGACATGACCGAATTACTAACATGAATTTGAGATAATTCGGGCCTGGCAGTTTCAAAAGTGATCAGTGTCAAACTGTCTTCAATTCCTTTTACTTTATTCAATCCTCCGTTAACATAGGCTGTAGCCACCATGTCTGCATCAGATGCGACAAGCAACCTTCCTGAGAAAGGGTGTTTGCCCGAATCAGAGTTACAGGCAAAAAAACAACTTGAAATCAGGTAAAAAATAATTAAAGTTAGAGTAATTCGACTTTTGCCAGTGGTGTCCATTCTTTTTAGGCTTTTAACGCCTATTGTACCATTCTGTTGTGTTTTTTATGGCAATCTTAACAAATAGTGAAAGCTAGAAGAAAGGGGCATCAAAAAATGTCAATTCTTTAATATCCGGAAGTTTTAAGTAGGGTGGCTCGAACTGGTCTAAAAAAACCGGAGCATTGATTAAATGCTCCGGGCTTGTGAGTGTCATTGACTTAATTTATTAAGTCAAACCTGTCGAGATTCATTACTTTATTCCATGCCCTGACAAAGTCAGCTATGAATTTTTCTTTGGCATCATTGCTGGCATATACTTCTGCTATCGCTCGCAATTCGGAGTTAGAACCAAAAATTAAGTCGGCTCTGGTAGCCGTCCACCTTTGTTTACCAGTGGCCCGATCTTTTCCAATGAATAGCATTTGATCATCGGATTCAGGTTCCCAATTGGTATTCATATCAAGCAGGTTGACAAAAAAACTGTTATCAAGTACTCCAGGAGTCTTTGTGAGTATGCCCTTATCAGATTGATCGAAATTAGCATTAAGTGCTCTCATTCCTCCTACGAGTACGGTCATTTCGGGAGCTGTTAATGTCAACAATTGTGCCTTGTCTACTAATAGCTCTTCCGTAGTTAAGGTGTATTTTTTCTTTTGGTAATTTCTAAACCCGTCAGCCATAGGTTCCAGTACGGCAAAGGAAGCTACGTCGGTTTGTTCCTGCTCAGCATCCATACGCCCTGCTGTGAATGGTACTTTTAGGTCCATTCCGGCTTTATTAATGGCTACTTCAATAGCTGCGTTTCCTCCCAGGATAATCAAATCGGCCATTGAAACCTGCTTATTTCCGGAGCTTGCGTTAAAGCTTGTTTGAATTCGCTCATAGGCAGCCAGTACTTCTTTGAGCTGTTTAGGGTTATTGCATTCCCAGTTTATTTGGGGTTCTAATCGTATACGGGCTCCATTTCCTCCACCTCTTCTGTCAGAATGTCTGTAAGTTGATGCAGACGCCCAGGCAGTTTCAACGAGTACATTGTGTGGTATTCCCGCTTTTAGTATTTCCTGCTTTAACTTTACAATATCTGTCTCCGATATAAGTTCATGATTTCTTTGCGGGACGGGGTCTTGCCAGATAAACTCTTCTTGAGGAATTTCAGTGCCTAAATAGGTCGATTTTGGCCCCATGTCCCGATGCGTAAGCTTAAACCAGGCTTTGGCGAAGGCTTCATCAAAGGATTTGGGGTTGTCTATGAATGCCTGACACACTTGATGGTATTCAGGGTCCTTTTTTAATGCCAAATCTGATGTGAGCATCGTGGGTCTCACTCGCTTATTTTCATCAAATGCATGGGGGAATATTTCACCTACGTCTTTGGCTACCCATTGATGAGCACCTGCCGGGCTTTTGCTCAATTCCCATTCGTTGTTAAAAAGTGTATTTAAAAACGCATGACTATACCTTGTTGGAGTAGGAGTCCAGGTTACTTCTAATCCGGATGTAATAGCATCTTCACCTTTCCCAGATTTATAGTTACTTTTCCAACCCAGACCCTGTTCTTCTATGGTTGCTGCTTCGGGTGAAGCACCAACATTATCAGCAGGTCCGGCTCCATGTGTTTTTCCGAAAGAATGGCCTCCGGCAATTAGTGCCACCGTTTCTTCATCATTCATACCCATTCTTGCAAATGCAATGCGTATATTCTTTGCAGATGCCAGCGGGTCGGGGTTTCCATTTGGTCCCTCCGGGTTTACATAAATAAGTCCCATTTGTACTGCTGCCAATGGGTTTTCGATGTCTAGGTCCAATTGGCCATCATCATTCAGTCTTCGGGATTCGAGCCATTCACTTTCAGGACCCCAATAAATGTCTTCCTGAGGTTCCCAAACATCAGGCCTGCCACCCGCAAAACCAATCGTTTCAAAACCCATTGATTCCAAGGCAACATTTCCCGTTAGAATCATTAAGTCAGCCCAGGAAATTTGCTTCCCGTATTTTTGCTTCACCGGCCATAGCAATCTACGGGCCTTATCCAGGTTACCATTATCTGGCCAGCTGTTTTGAGGAGCAAAGCGCTGTATTCCCATCCTTGTTCCGCCGCGTCCGTCACCTGTTCTGTAAGTTCCTGCACTGTGCCAGGCCATACGTATCATCAGCGGGCCGTAATGCCCATAATCGGCAGGCCACCAGTCTTGTGATTCAGTTAACACAGCTTCGATGTCCTTTTTTAGCTGTGCATAGTTTAACTTGGCGAATTCCTGTTGGTAATCAAAATCTGTTCCCATGGGATTAGTGAGTTCGGAATTTTGCGCCAGGATGTCCACATTCAATTTGTTAGGCCACCAATCGTCATTAGATTTGACGATCGAAACTTGTTCTTTTTTATGTCCTTTATCGAAGCCAAAAGGACAAGCATTTTCTTTGTTTTCCATATTATCTTTGTTGTTTTGGTTACTACATGCTCCTAGTGTAAATAGTGAAGCAATGCTCAATATAGTTATTGTTAATCTGTTCATATGCAGTGTGTAAATTGATTGTGTCATAAATTTAGGCGCTTATTATTATTCATAAAAACGATAATTGTGATGTTAATATTTACAATGTAAATAATGTATATTTGCATATATGAATATTCAGCAATTCCAATATGTATTAGCAGTTGCAGATTCAAAGAATTTTGAAGAAGCGGCAGAAAGGTGTTTCATCACTCAGTCGACTTTAAGTACAATGATTGGCAGACTGGAAGATGAGATTGGGATAAAAATCTTTAATAGGAAAACAAAACCGGTTTCCATTACCCCGGAAGGTACTACGATTATCCAGCGATTACGAATCATTCACAATGAAATTGACCAGTTAAAAAATGTCATTCAGGAGTTGAAAGGGGAAATGGTTGGAGACTTGAGGATTGGTGTTATTCCAACTATAGCACCCTATCTGTTGCCTTTGTTTTTACCCGAATTTGCTCATAGATTTCCACAGGTCAAGATTATTGTAAAAGAGATGCCCACTGCGCAAATCACAAAGTCCTTAAAAAACAGATCCCTGGATATCGGTGTGCTTGCATTGCCGATTGTGGAAAGTGAATTAGTCGGAAAAGAGTTATATGTAGAACCATTCCTGGTTTATGACTGTCGGTCAACTGAGTGGTGTGAAAAGATAGCTGTCAATGCATTGGATTATTCCAAATTATGGTTGTTGCAGGAAGGTCATTGTTTACGTACCCAGGTTTATCAAATATGTGAGCAATCAAACCAATCTTCGAAACGTGAGCTCAATTTTGAATTTGAATCGGGTTCAATGGATAGCTTATTGCGTTTTACGAAGTCTAATAAAGGAATGACCATCATTCCTTATTTGGCATCATTAGAGTTTTCGGAGGAAGATAAACTAAATATAGTAGAATTTGAGACCCCGGTACCATCGCGTTCTATTGGAATATTAACGCATAAATTTTTCGTAAAGAAAAAGCTGGCCAAAGAGCTTCAAAAAATCATTCAGCAATCCGTATTGGCATTAATGCCTATAGTGAAAAAAACAGAGATCATTAAGCCGGTTTGACCTGATAGTTTGGTTTAAGAATTGATCATAAATCAGATGGAATTATTTGGGTTAGGTAGTGAGCATTACAGTTATTAGTCAGATGTATACGGAAGGTAATGGAATTAAAAAGAACGATGGCCACCAAAAACAAAACCAACATTATTTTGTAGGTAATTGGGATTACCGGTCCCAAAAGTCGTATCATAACTGAGTCCGAGCCTCATGTTAAACCCTTGAGGAGCCCCAAGCAAAATTCCAACATGATTAGTCATGCCAAAATCGAGGAGTTGATCGAGTTCTGTAGTACCAAAAATGCCAAAACCTATCTGATGGTAGAGTGTACGATTTTCGGCAAAGGTATATTCACTAAACCAGCCAATTGTGGCGCTTCTAAATTGTGCAAATTTGAATACCCTATGTTTGTCAAAATCCGGGTAAGGAATCTCAAATTCCTCACTTAATCGCCTCCGGTTTTCATTTCTGGAAGCTCCTTCCAGCAGCGTGATTTGAAGCCCTCCCTTGTATTTCTCTTTGTTTACAGCATAAATACCAACGCTCACATTGTAACCGAAACTCAATCCGGGTGATTTGGCAAAATGCCTGAAAATGATATTATGACGTCCCAAGGTACCGTTAATTGCAATAAAAGCACTTGGTTGGTAGGTTTCCTGGGCTTTTGTTATCGTCGATCCCAAGCATAAGCTTAGCAGCAGCGTTACATATAAGCGTATAAAAATGCCATTTTTCATCGCGTTAAAAATACATAGAATTTTCCATTTGTCCATTTATGGCAAGCTCACCAACCTGTTACTTGTACCTGTCTCCACGGGTTGCAGGTTCCGATATTACAATAAATTCCAAATTTTCCGCCTGGTCATTTCGGATTCGGTGTTTTAATCCTGACGGTATATGAATTCCTTCTCCTTATTTATTTCTACTAGTTCATTCTCAACTTCAAATGGCTTTACCACTTAATATCCGGAAGAACTGTTGAGCGCTGCTGTGAAAGTGTTTTTTTTCTGCTGTATTTGACGGCATCAATTCCTCAATTACGCTCAAATTTTGAGATTTTACTGAATGGCATCCACTACAATTAGCTACCCAATAATAATGTTCACTGTTTTCTTTAGATTTTTTCATCTTTATCTTTTCCAATACAGACAACATAACACTAATTACAATAATTGATGCTATTTAGTCCTTCATATTATTAGTTAAATATTTCGTACTGATGTTTGATTGCTAATTAATGGGGAAGGTGCAAGCTACGTATTGATTAAACACGTTATAATCTGTATGTCAGGCGTTCATGGTATTTTGACTTTGCAGTTTTTTCAGGATATAGACGGCAACATCGTAATCGGCGTAAATATTAGCCGGAAAGTTGCTAATACCGGAAAGCTTTTGAACGATTTCCTGTGTCATGCCGTCCATTGCCCCAAAACGCAAAATGTCTACAACAAGTGGAGAAATATGTTGTTTTACCAGTTGTCCAAAACTTTTGATAACTTCCACTTTATTGGAAAATGAGATGTGTTCCAGATCGATTAAAAGAAATTTATTTTTTGGTAGTGGCCTTAATTGGCCAACAAATTCTTCAATTAGTTTTTCAGCCTTTTTGACAGAGTCAAAATGAATATGATTTTGAGCTATTATCGCATCTATTTCTTCTTTATAGTACACGTTAACAATCATAAAAATTAGGTAAGTGTTTTTAGTTGCTTCTTCGTTTATTACTAATCAACATTGATGGTTCCTGAAATCTTAATCGGAATTTTGCCAAGAAGTCACCTTAAATGTGAAAAACTTACACCACTATTTTTGATTTTAATATAGGTGTTCACTAAAGTTGGCATTTATTCAGTGCCGATTTGGTAAAACGGGATAAGTTTAAGGTTTTATTAAATATAATAATTTATTCAACATATGTAATATAAAATGCTTGATAAGGAAAGATTTTGAATGTATAGGTAGAGGGAGGTTAAGTATTTCTACTGGATTTTGCGATTGTTATAACTAAAATAGTACATTTGAAATTGAATGTTATATGAAGCTATGATTTCACGACCAACTAATAAAAATAATTCAGTGAGCTTTTATACTTATGTAGCACTACTGTTATTATTTATTCTACCAATTGACCTAAGTGCTCAAAACCCTACTTCAGGTCAAACTATTAAGGGAGTAGTTAGAGATAAAGATGCTAAATTCACATTAATTAATGTGAGCATACAACTCTATAGTGATACAGGCCTTGTAGCATCGACAGTTACGGACATGGATGGGGAATACAAATTTGAAAACGTATCAGTGGGCCGTTATAGAATCACTTCACGCTTTGTAGGTTATGCCGATCGAAAAGTATCTTTATTCGTTTCTTCAGGGAAAGAAGTCGTGATGGATGTAGAAATGGAAGAGCGCGTGGTAGAGCTAGACGCTGTAAAAATTAGTGTTTCCGAAAAAGGAGAGTCTGTAAATGAAATGTCGACCGGTAGCTCACGCTCTTTCGATGCCGAAGAAACCAATAGGTATGCCGGTAGCAGACAGGATCCCGCACGTATGGCTTCCAATTTCGCCGGGGTGCAAGGGGCAGACGATTCCAGAAACGATATTGTGATTAGAGGAAATTCACCAATGGGTGTGTTGTGGCGGTTGAATGGAGTAAACCTGCCTAATCCCAATCATTTTGCTATTCCGGGAACTACAGGTGGAGGAGTGAGCGTCATTAACTCTAAAACACTGTCTACTTCCGATTTTCATACAGGTGCTTTTCCTGCAGAGTTTGGAAATACAATTTCCGGAGTATTTGATGTCCGCCTTAGAAAAGGCAACAGAGATAAACATGAATTTTCCAGCCAAATAGGTCTTTTGGGGCTGGAGGCATTGGCAGAAGGACCTATCTCCCGTGAGAAAAAATCATCCTACCTGGTAAACTATCGTTACTCAACTTTGGGGATATTTAACAGTTTGGGGGTGGATATTGGTACAAATGCAGTGCCTAACTATCAGGATGCTACTTTTAACCTGAATTTTCCAGGGAAAGATCATGCCAGCTATTCTGTTTTTGGTGTTTTTGGTCAAAGCGATATCGATATCGTTATCAGTGATCAAAAAGATACCAGCGAAATAGATCTTTTTGCTGAGAATGACCGCGATCAGTTCTTTGGAACGGCCATGGGTGTATTGGGAATGACTTACTCTAATTCATTTGGAGAAAAGGCTTACCTGAATTCTACTTTTTCCGGTAGTTTTCAGATTCAGGATTCTTACCACCAGGGCATAGATCGTCATGTCAACGAACAAGGGGAATTTGAGGTGGATAGTATTTTTGATATCCAGCGTTATAACTACAAGGAGTACAAAGTTTCTAATGCCACTTTTTACACTCGCAAAAAGAATAAGAAGAATGTGATAAAGGGAGGTATGGTAAGTGATGTCTATTTTTTTAACTATAAAGATAGTCTCAATAAAGTGAATGAAGGGGGGTGGGATCTGCGTATTGACTACAGTACGGCAGCAGCTTTGCTCCAGCCTTTTATACAGTGGAAACATAAGTTTTCTGATGACCTGGTGCTTAATGCGGGCTGGCACATACAATATTTTAGCTTAAGTAATAGCCTCTCATTATTAGAACCCCGCGTTGGCCTTAAGTGGAAATTCAGCGATAAGCAGTCTGTAAATATAGGAGTGGGGGCACATAGTCAGATTCACCCCACCTACAATTACTTTTACCAATTCTCAAGAGCCGGAGAGCCTGAAGATCTTTATAATCTGGATATGGGATTCTCGAAAAGCAATCATATCGTTTTTGGCTACGATAATCACTTGTCACAATACCTCAGGTTAAAATTCGAAACCTACTATCAGCAACTTTATAACATACCGGTAGAAAGAATGCCATCATCTTATTCAATGGTGAACCAGGGCAATAGTTTCAGACGCATATTTCCCAATGAGCTTAGTAACGACGGTACCGGTATGAATTACGGATTGGAGTTGACGCTTGAAAAATTCTTTTCCAAAAACTACTTTTTTATGCTCACAGGCTCTTTGTATGAATCAAAGTACCGCGGTAGTGATGGTGTTTTGAGAAATACCGACTTTAATGGCAATTTTGCACTTAACTTATTGGCTGGAACGGATATCAAAATAACTGAAAAAACACATTTAGAGCTGGGAACCAAGATTACCTGGGCAGGAGGGAAACGTTATGGCGAGGTAGATTCTTTGCAGTCTGATATTGTATTAGATGTCGTATTTAAGGATGAAGGCTACAATGAATTGCAATTTCAGGATTACTTCAGAATAGACTTTAAAGTGAGTTATAAAATACATGCAAAAAAAGTGACGCATGAAATAGCCCTCGATCTGATCAATGCGTTTGATACTGAAAATATCCTGAATTTCACCTATGCACCTCGTCCGGGGTCGGATCAACCACCTATTCGTATCAATCCACAATTGGGAAGACTGCCCGTCTTCTATTATAAAATCGATTTTTAGTCGGTAACAGCTTAAACAAAGCGGTGTATTCGGCTTAAAAAGAACGGTTAATACCAAAGATGTAGCTGGGCTCCAGAGATTGGTTTACTACCAACGGTATGTCGCACCTTAGTGTTAAAGGTTTAATATCGAGTCGGCCAAACTTAAGCGCTAATGCCATACCTATTCCTGCATCGAAAAAGGATCCGTCTAAATTAAAGTCGCTTGAACTGTTTTCACGGTACAATCCAATATCGCTGAATAAATACGTGGCGAGTGACAAGTACTTTTTGATGTTTCTCATTTTTCGGAATTTAAAAGGAAATAGTTGTTGGAAATCGAGCTCACCGCTTATGCTCGTACCCGTAAGCGTTGAAAGTGAAAACGAATTCGTCGCTGACGGCCATGGTGCATAGTTAGTTTCGTTTACATGTCCACGTAAGTTGAGCCCGCCACCCATTTGAAGTCTGGTATTGCTGTTAACAGGGTCCTTGTACAGCACATCAGGAATGAATCCTGTAGCACGTGTATATTTGTTGCCGTACAAATCTTCAGGGTTAGCACCGGTAAGGTACAACTGAGATTCTGCGGGTATATTACCTACACCATGTCGTATGTACCAGCGCGTACGTAAAACCAGGTTCTTGAGTTTGGTGGTATTCACCGCACTGAGTTCAAAATATGAATAGTTAAAGTCACTGTCCATACCTGGTATGCGGTAGTGTGCGTTGATGATGCCACTACCTTTATGATAGCTGTATTTGCGTTCCACTCTAAAATTGGTGGAATTGTTAAACTGCTCGCTGCTCCATAGACTAGGGTAAATGAGGTAATCGTTATTGTAACGGTACAAGAGGTCGGCACTGAGGCTTACACGTGTATATTGAGGCTTGCGATAGTCTTTTGGCTTGAAGGTTTTAACCAGCGACAGACCGGCTTTTGCAAGTCCGACATTGTAGCTACCATATTCATCGAAGTAAAACTCGTCCCAAATATGCCTTAGCTGACTTCTGTTATAAAGATCGAATGAGAAAACAGGTTTCTCCGAAAAAGAATTTTCGTAACTCAGTACTTCAGTATTTAACCAGGCCGTGAAACGGTAGATGCTGGTTTGTTTGAGGTAGTTTCCATTAAAATGCCAGCCGGCCTGAATACCATCGAGCGTATTAAACCAAAGATCGGGGTGGTGGAAATGTTCAGCAGTATACCAGTTAGGGTAGTTGGGCACACGGTGGTCAAATTGCATGCGTGCCCGGGTCTTCCAGCTATTGTTACGCAAGTCAATATCGGCCATTAACCATTCGGGGTCAATGATCACATTTTTGATTTTACCTGTTACGCTTACGTTTGCTGTGTATTCGGGGTTAATGTTATCCCAGCCATACCATTTGGGAAGAATAGTGGCTTCGGTAGATTTTTGAAACCAGGTATTGGGAATGTGGTAATAACTGGTATCGTTGTTATTATTAACAACGATAAAGTCGACAGGCATTTGCATGCGCCCTTTTCTGTAGAATACGATGTCGTAATTGCCTTCGTCGTTCTTTTTAACCGATTTAATACCGTAGTCTATTTTCTTCGTGGTTTCAAGCCATTGGTCAAAGAACCAGTTGAGATCGACTTTGGTATAGCTGATAATTGATTGCCTGAAATCTTCAGGGTAGGGGTGACACATCTTCCAGGTGTTGAAATAGTTTTTCATCGCATGGAGGAACAGTTCTTCACCAAGCACATATTGGAGATTGTAAAGCATAACCCCCGTCTTAAAATAGACGTGCCCGTAGCCTCCACCATGTCTCACGGCGCCGTTAAAATCAGAGGAGTGCGTATTTAATTGGTGGTCCTGACCCATATGAGCAAGTTTGACATAGGGGTAGTACAACTTTTCGTAGCGATTGATGCGTGGGTTGCTGTGCTTTTGTGCGTAGCTAAGTTCTTTTTTGGACCTTAGTTCTTTGTAGTCGGTAACAGGTCCGTTGATAGCGTCGAGGCTCCATACTGTAAGAAATTGAGTAAAACCTTCGTCCATAAGTGCCCGGTAAGTTTCATTAGAACCTACCATGCCGTAAAACCACATGTGTCCAACCTCATGTGCCAGTAAGCCCTGGTGCCCCGGGTAGGAGCCACCGTCAAGTGTAATCATGGGGTATTCCATTCCGTCGTTGGCGTCGGCAACGATAATTTTAGGCCAGGCATACATACCAAAGTCCGTGGAATATACCTGTATCACTTTTTTGGTGAATTCCGCTGATTGCTGCCATCTTGGTGCGTGCATTTCCTGAACCATGGATATAACACGTACACCTTCCCATTCTACTTCTCCAATGCGATATAATGGATCTGCGGTGAACGCAAAGTTGTGTACATTTGCCGCAATGAAGTGCCACGTTTTAGTAGTTCCGTTTCTAATGACAGGTTTAGAAACAGGACCTTTTCTCTTTTTGAAGTTTTCGAGGTCCAGTTTCTGACGCAGTTCATCAGGCATCACCTCTTTTCTATTAATCAACTCTCCCGTGGCTTCTACGATGTAATCGTTGGCAAAGGTGAGCTTGATATCGAAAATACCGAAGTCTGCATAAAACTCTTTATCCATGTGCTGTTCGGTGGTCCAGCCAAATTTTTGGTCGTAAACAGCGATGCTAGGATACCAGTGTACGCCATCGAAATGTCTTGTGTCATTGGTTTCAAAGGTTTTCATACGACGGCGCAGGCTGCCCCCTTCATCAAAATAAGTGGTAAACTGCATGCTGATATTCAGCTGCCCGCCAGGCTGCAGTGGCTCATTCAAAAAAACTTTGAGGATTGTATTGTCAAGTTCGGTTTGTACATCTTTACCATTAGCTTTAAGGTTTCTGAACAGGGTGCCTAGCTTTTTACTTTCGTGCGGACCGAATGTGACCTTCTTACCATTGTTTTTGTAGAGGCTTTCCATATGCGACCCTGGCTGAAATGCATTTTGGTACAGGTGAAAGTAGACATAAGTGAGTGTGTCCGGAGAATTGTTTACATAGATCAATTCATACTTGTTGGCTTCAATGGTTTTAGCAGAATCATTGATCGTTGCTTCTATGGTATAATGTACGTCCTGTTGCCAATAACCAGCTTTTGGCAGGCGGTTTTTCCAATAATAAGGGTTGCTTTCCGATCTGTATTCGTCGAATGACATGTTTTGTGCGAATGCAGAACTAAAAACAGTCGTAAACAACATCGTTGTTAATAGGCGAAAGTACTTGTTTGCGGTCATTGGATAACAGATTTGTCAAATGTTCGATGTGAAAATAAGCATATCGCATAATCTGACAAATATAAGCACTATTTAGTTGAATTATTGCCCTTCTTTTGTGTTAATAGTTTATATAATTCTCCTATCCATAATATGAACGAACTCAACGCAAATATGGTAATGATCTCGAGGTAGGAGAGTGTCCCGAAGCCAAAGAGTACCTGAAATGCAGGAACCACGACAACAAGGACCTGCATTCCGAATGATAATAGTACCGCCCATGATAAAATTTTGTTCGAGAACAGGCCTATAGAGAAAGCAGAACGGTAAAGTGAACGCATGTTAAAAACATTGAAAACCTGCGTCATGGAGATGGTCAGAAAGGCTGCTGTTCTTGCTTCTTCGATACCTCGTGGTAGTACAAAGTAAAATGCGGACATGGTAAGTATGACCATGATGACCGAATTGATCATGATAAAGGGGATTACATCAAGGCTTAGGATATTTTCTTTTTTTCCTAGCGGTTTTTGCCTCATTTCACTGCCATGACCGCGTTCGGTAGCGAGTGTTATATCTAAGAAGCCATCGGTAACCAGGTTAACCCAAAGAATTTGCGTCGCAGACAGAATATAAGGCCAGCCTACCAGTATCGAGAGTACCAGTGTGATAGTAGCGGCAAAATTGGTAGTTAACAAAAAGTAACTTGTTTTTTTGGTGTTATTGAAAACAATACGCCCCTGTTCAATGGCTTTTACGATAGTGGAAAAGTTGTCGTCGGCAAGTACCAGTTGTGATGCCTCTCTGGCAACATCTGTTCCTGATTTGCCCATGGCTACACCTATATCCGCTTTTTTGAGGGCAGGAGCGTCGTTCACACCATCTCCGGTCATAGCTACCAGGAGCCCCTGTTTTTGCATGGAGCTAATGATTTTTAGCTTCATGAATGGACTCAAACGAGCAAAGACAGTGCTTGAACGTACCACGTTGTCAAACTCGCTATCCGGCATATTCAGCAGTTCCGATTCTGTATATACCTGGTTTTCTACGTCATTGCTCTGATTGATAATCCCCAATTTTTTCGCGATGGCAGTAGCCGTTTTTTTGTGGTCACCTGTAGCCATGACCACAGAAATGCCGGCTTTTTTACAACTCGAAATGGACTCACTGACCCCTTGCCTTGGAGGATCGGTGATGGCGACCATACCTAACCAGTTAAGGTCATGAATAGCGTCTTCTTCTAATGCCTTTTGTTGACTTGCGATGCTTTTGTTGGCCAATGCGACCACACGAAACGACTGACCGGCCCAGGTATTAATTTGCTCATTAATGGCAATGCGTTTTGCTTCATCAAGTACACATTTGGTGAGTATTTTCTCGGGTGCCCCTACAAGTAAAAGTTTGTTTGTGTGGTGGTCTCTGATTAAACTGGCCCTGTATTTATTGGTGGAGTTAAAAGGTAAATCATCAATGAGCTGTACCTGTTTGCTTTGCAATGTTTGATCGTAGCCGGCTTTTTGAGCTAAAACCATGAGCGAGGCTTCAGTGGGATCGCCGCTTATGGTGTATATCGACTTTTCTTCGTCATAAAATACACTGGACTTATTACAAAAGAAACTTGCTTGTAAGAATTCTTCCAGGTCCTGGAGGTCGTTTGTATTCATCAAGCGATCACCGAGCTGAAAGTTGCCAAGCGGCTCATATCCCTTCCCTGAGACCTTGATAATGGTACCATCCCGAAGCGCAAGGCGTTCAACTGTTAAAGAATTTTCTGTAAGTGTACCCGTTTTGTCCGTTAGAATGGTATTAACGGCGCCCAATGTTTCGGTAGCAGCAAAAGTACGCACAATGGCATTGCTTTTGGCCATGCGATGCGAACCGATGGCTAATACCACCGATAATACAGCGGGCAGACCTTCGGGTATCGCAGATACTAAAGCCGCTATTGTAATCATGATTGTTTCGCTGAGCTGAAAGTGTCGAATGAAATAGCCTACAAAGAAAATGAGCCCGGCAGAGAGAATGGATAAAATACCCATTTGACGGGCCAGGACCTTCGTTTTGTTTTGGAAATTAGTGGGTTCACTTTCAATTTGATGTAGTTGCGTTGCAATTTTCCCAACAGATGTATGGATACCTGTTTTTACAACAACAGCTTTGCCATTTCCACGACTAACATAAGTGCCATTGTGTAACATACACGACTGATCGGCAAGAGGGGTAGTGGAGGCTAATGTTTCAATGTTTTTATTAACCGGTAAAGATTCTCCTGTTAATGCCGCTTCAATGCAACTGAGGTTTTTAGATTCAAGGAGCCGGGCATCAGCAGGGATGTTATCGCCTTCTTCCAGGAAAATGATATCACCGGGTATCAATTCGGAAGCGTCTAGTACGGTAACAGATCCATCTCGCAGTACTTTCGCTACTTGTATAAGCATCTTTTTTAAAGACTTTATCGCTCTTTCGGCTCTTATTTCCTGTACAAAGCCGATAGCAGCGTTTATTATTATTACACCTATTATCACATAGGCATCTACATAATGCCCGGTAATGACAGATAGTATAACAGCGCCTAAAAGGATGTACACCATGCTGTTGTTAAACTGACTTAGCAGAATTTTCCAGGCGGGAGTGGATTGAGCTTCAGGAATACTATTAGCACCGTATTTAGCCCTGCGTTTGAGCACTTGTGAGGAAGATAAACCGGAATCTGTGCTTTCGAGTGTTGTTAAGCAGACTTCAGGACTGAGATCGAAAAAGTGTAGATCATTAGACATTAGCGCTTTAATTGAAGGTTTGTGCTCATGTAAGGTGCATAATGAGCTTAATATACAAAGCTAATGATGCTTTAAAAGATGAAAACTGATTTTATTCACACAAAAAAGTAATAATTCTTAATAAAGACTACACTTGGGTACTGATGGAATATGTTTTTACAGGAATACAGGTCTATTTGGTTGAATGGTTGCTGTACCTGTCGTGCGGTATGAAAATACCTGACATTGGGTATTGTATTGGGAAAATCGCTATAGTAATTTTATATTTATAATTAATCTAAATAAAAATAATATTTTTGCGTATTATCTTAATAAAAACAGTAGATCACAATGAATAAACAATTAATAGGGTTAAGTCGTTTTAGCGTGATAACTCCGGTTTCTTTAACATAAATAAGGTATGATCTTGCTTCATAATGAATAAAAAAATCTTCCTAATACATGGAGAAGCTATTTTTAGGCTAGGCATTTGTAAGATTATTCATGACGTTAATCCTGGAATTTTAATTAGTGAGGAAGAATCGTTTGTTTATTATTCTATCAAAGAGCTGAATAAATTTGATGTAATTATACTTGAAGATTCAGATCGCTTGGATGCTAAGGAAGCACTAGAGGGGATTCTCAGGCCGGTCAATGCTAAAATTGTTGTAATTTCTTCAAGTACAAACAAACGGAATCTTAAGTGTTTCCTTCGCTTAGGCATATTTGGGTATTTGTTGAAAAAATCGTCAGGACAAGAATTACATAATACCTTGAAAAGTGTGTTGGATAACCAAAAACATTTTTGTCCTTTTGTAATGGAAACTTTGATTTCGGAGGAAAATAAACCTGAGTCAGCAGCTACTCCACTAACAGAGCGTGAATTGGAAATAACACGACTAGTAGTCTCTGGCTATAGAACATCAGAAATCGCTGAACGTCTGAACCTGAGTCATCATACCATCCAAACACATCGCAAAAATATTAATAGAAAGACAGGTGTGCGATCGGCTCTGGAGCTTACGTTTTACATGAAAAATAATGGTTTGAGCTAAGTGCCTTCAAAGTAGTTGGTGTTGTCGCATGAGTTTGTTGAGCTTGTACCTCGTTGTAATTCAAATAATTAGATAATATTCCACGATTTTTTTTAAGTCTATAAGTATAATAGTGAAAAATTAGAGGAGCTTGTATAACCAAATGGAGCACGCACTATTGTCAAATGTCACTTGAATTTTTCTACATAGTACTTTCGAGCACTTTAATCTTGATCTGTTACGCGAGTGGCTGGGAATAGCCTTAAGTGGCTTTTAATTACCTGAAAATAGTATAGATGAAAACAACTAATAATAATACAAGCCCTGCTTCAACAACTAAGGGCGGCTTTTTCAATAATCGAAGTGTTTTTTTTGACTCACAAACAGGAACTTCAAGCCCTTTTTTTAATAATGTAATACAAACATACTCAAAAGATGAGCCGGTAATTGATCGCCAAAATGATAATGGGGCAGATGAAACATCAGTCAATACTCCTGGACACAATGTTGACCATCGTGATTTAGGTTCAGCGGAAGAATTACAACCAAAGGAAGAAGAAAAAGAGCCGAATTCTAAGACTGAAATTAGCCGGGATCATGAAATTGATGACACCTCTTCCGGTAATAAGAACTCCATCCCGGAGCCCTTAATGGACTCGTCTATGATACAAATGAATGTTAGTACTTCGACTACGGTCAAGTTTGCCGGAAAAGAATATAAAAGCCCAAAAAGGATACTTCCCCCCAACTATTTTGCTAAAAAGTACGGTATTTTTAAGGAGAAATTAGGTGAAAAGATATTTCAAAGACTCAATTATAGAATTTCGAAGGCAAAGTTTAATTTATTCCAAATAAGGAAATTTACCACTTTTTTAAATCTAAGTGAATTCCAACATCAGCCAGCTGACGTAAAAGATTATCTGGTAGATGTAATATTTACCACTCCAGGTGCTGTAGGACCCAAATTAAAATCAATAAGTAAGCTTTTGGCACACCCGTTTTATCAAAAATTTTCGTCAAAGATTGATGTGCTTAGAAAAGGAATACCCTTGGGGGCGAACGTGGATTACATTAAAGGTTTAATCGTGCAATTGAGTAAAATTCAACAAGATCACAAAACGGGGATGCAACTTCGCAAAGTGTTGGAAACAATTTCCAATTACGTGGATGGCATGGCAGGAGGTAAGCTGAATAAACTATCTATAAAGTCTGTCAGACGGAGAAAAATTACAAAAACAGCAGTAGTCACAATAAAGAGTTCAGTTACGAACAAGTCTTTCAAAACCTTGATAGGGAGCAACACGCGCAAGTTTAAGAGAGATGCGGAAAGGCTAATAGCCAGTGATCCCAAGCACCCCCTTCGGTTTTTATTGACTGCAAATGGGAAATTTCGACCTACAACTAAAAAAGGACTTACACATGATGTGTTTCTTGATAATCCCGAATATGTACAAATGGGACATTTGGTAAGTAAAAAGAGCGGTCAGAAAGAGGTGATTGTGATAATGACAGCGTGGGAAAATCAATTTTGGAACAAAACGGTCGAACACTCATCAAAAGGTGGTATCATTGATTTAAGCGAAACACTGTTGATGGATATTGGAGGCGTTGCCGTAACCAAGGAAGCAGCTATTGATTGGTTTAATAATGGCAATATTGGAATAAACGTTTTAAGAAATGCAACTCAATTTACATTGGATGAGCTATAATTCTGATTTAATTTGATGTATTTCCTAGAGCTGAGTTAGTCCCCCATTCCTATAAATTATCCTGAACAACTAGGTATATAACGTATGTGGATAAAGTGTGGATAATGGCTTAACAAGTCATTTGCACTGAGTATTAATGTGAAGTCATACTTATTGAGTATAGCATACTGATCATTTTTTTTAAGAGAAATCACTAACACAACGTCTGTTCTCTACTAAACCTATGTTTAGTGAATTTAAGACTAATTTCCTAACGTTCATCACGTTAGAATATATAGAGGAAATCAAATACAATGTCAGCTATGAAATTACACTTCAATATAAAAATCGAACACATCTTGTCAATTGTTGCGCTTATTGCTTTGTTGATTAGTACGGTACATACAGCTACAGCAGATTCATTTGATAAGAACCTGAAACTGCTTAAAAATGCCACTATAAACAATGAGCATTTAATGGAGCGGCTTGAAGAAATTTCGGGTGAAGAAGGCTTCGTTGCCATAAAAGTACACGAAGAAGATAATATATACCTTATAGAATGCATGATTAAGTGCGACGATAAGCAGAATTTTACATACATGAATGTTAATTTCTATATTACGAAATTGACGTTAAAGGTTTTCGAAGTTACTTCTAAAGTTTCTATAGAACCTATTTCAAAAAAGAACTGGTTGACCAGGGCAAGCAGTGAAGGTTACCGTCTCTTAAATTCAACGTTATAAAATAAGCGCCAAAAATAATTTCGTTGTTTTTAAACTGATTTGGAAGAAGTTATCAAAATTTTGATAACTTCTTTTTTTTATAAAAATTCACGATTAGGTGCTTATGGCGAAACACAAACTAAGACAGGAAGTCATCAATGTTGTACAACTACAGTTTTCGGCGAGCGACAGAAATGAGGTAGTAGCATTGTTACAATCTTTGGCCGACGACGTTAATGTGGGAGAACATGAATCCATTTTGCATCGAACATGCCTTGGTGTACTAAAGCTTGCCAATGGTAATAGGGAGCAATGCAAATATTACATTAAATTGGCTCTAGAGGATTACAGGGACATACTCTTTCAATCTGAGTAAATATGTGCTGTTTCACCCCAATTTTCAGGAACATCACCCAATTTCTTGTGGTAGCGGTTACGAAAGGAATTAAGTATGTTTGTAGCCTTTTGTTTAGCTTCTTCGGCTTTATTACCTTTAAAAAGTCCGTCTATCGTTCTATTAAACAAACTTAACCATTCATCGAAGTGTTTATCCTCCAGAATTAAAGGCAGGTGCTTAGGAAATGGTTTGCCAAAATAACTCTGCTCTCCTAAAAGAAGTGTGGACCAAAACCGGTACATCGTATCGAGATGTAAAAACCATAGCTTTCCTATTTTTTCTTCGAAAATGGGCCCTAAATAGGTGTTTTTTCTTGCCTCTTCATAAAACTTATCTACTAAGCGTTCTATATCGACTCTTGAATTAATATCATGCATATTAGTTTGTTTTTTGCAAAAGGTAGGTCAGATCTGCTAAGCGATCTATGCTTTTTTGCAGAAAAGAATATGTATTGTTTCTGATAAATGCATTATTTTGTTTAAATCATTGATAATGTGCTTGTTGTGTTGTTTTTGATGTTTCGATTCAGGATGAAGCTTGTATATGATTTTAGTCAGAAAATGCATTTACACCATTTGTTATTGAACTGGTCGAAAACAAAATGCAATTGTATGCATGGGAAAATGGTTTAACTTTGTAATAAACTACATTGTAAGTAATCATATCAGAACCAGATGAGAAGAACATATTCATTACTTTTTTGTGTTTTATTATCAATTTCACTTTACGCGCAGAATCAAAGTGCCGTCATTCCGAAGAATAATTTTAAGGCATATCCTGCCAAAAAAACAATTCTACAAAATTCTTGTATCCTGTTGGAGGGTACCGGCGTGGATATCGAAACGATTAAAAGCTTTGATCAAAGCAGGTATTTGTTTTTGCAGTCTGAAGGAGGGCATAAGGTAAAAATGATGGTTATTGAACGTCATATGGGAATGCTAAATGTTATTCAGATATTGTTACGTCCTTTGGGACTTATGTCTGTGGGGGGTAAGTACACACTCATGATGCATGAAGGAGATGAAAACAAGGCTAAAGAAGTGACATGGTGGGATGCTGATGTAAAGAAGTATAACTATTTTTCATGGACAATTAAAGAAGGCAGTGACAAAGTGATACCCCGATGGATAGGGAATTCTCATCTTGTTAGTACAGATGTTATCTGGAAGGGGAGCGGCGCTTCTTCTATGGCCAGTTTTAAACTTCATGTGGAGGATCAGAGTGGTTTGTGGGTGTATGCCGAGTTAATCGACGTGACAAGAAATAAAAGGGCTACATACATACTTACCACCTTTGAAGGTGGCATTCTTCAGGCGGGACATGCTAATAATTCAGGTGCTTTTACGTTCGAAATCAATCATGATTATAAAATTCGCTTTCGTTTGATTGATTACTGTGGAAATACAGATGCCGACTGGACAGAATGGGTGTTTTTCAAAAGTCCGCATGTGCATAAAAAAGGCCGCTTTGAGGATCGTTATAAGCACTAAACTAATGTCATTTAGGCTTATACATTCAATTTTATTCGAACATGATTACACCAATGCGTTTGTTGCCTTCGTAAACGGCAATAAAGGCATCGTCTATGCCATTAGTATATGCGGCTATACGTAGTATTTCAGCCGGGCGCAATTGATTAAAAGAATCGCCAAGTAGAAATTTGGTTAGCCCGTTCACCACTTTGGAATTCACTTCCCCCAATTCATTCAAAAAGTCCAACAGACCAGGACGGGGGTTATAATAAGCACCAACCTGTACCCGGAATATTAAATCATTGGTAGAAGTGCCGTACTTACTAAAGAACTTGTCATAGTTGCTGCGATCAATTTTTATAGCAGGTGATTGCGCTAAGAGACCACGTAATCCCAGTTCGTCCATTCCGCTTGGACGTGAGGCTTCTGAATTTTCAAAATCAGGTTCATCTTCATTTTGAAAGCTGCCACTGTCTTCAGCGTCGAGATCTTCCCGGGCTGCGTAATCGGTGTTAATGGTCTGGTATTTGAAATAAAGGTGGTTAGATTGATTGTCGATGTTCTTCATGACATTCCCATTTTCGTCTATGAATTCCACTGTGACCATGTCACCCTCATTACCATCGACCAAAAACCTGAATTTATGATTGGCAGGAAGTTGCTTAAAAGCAAAGTTCCCATTTTCATCTACCTGTACAGAGTCTACCACAAACCCATTTTCGTCTATGAGCTTGATCCATCGCCGAGGAGACCCGGTACCTTTTATCATTTTAAGGCGGGGGTGTTCCTCTATGGAAAGTGCCCATTGCCCTTCATCATCGTTTTCCAGTAAAGATCTTTCGGCAAATTCGCTACCTATAGTCTTGTATTTGAAGAAGCCGCCGTTCGACTGGTTGTCAATTTGTTTCATCTTTTCACCATTTTGGTCGATGAAATCTACCTCTACCATTTGCCCCTCGTCACCATCCAGTAAAAATCTGAATTTATGATTTCCCGGTAATTTATTAAATGTAAAATTCCCGTTCTCGTCTGTTAAAACGGAATCTATCACATAACCATTTTCATCAACGAGTCTTATCCACGTACGAGGTGCCGCTCTACCTTCAATCATCTTAAGCCTTGGGTGTTCATCTTCGGTGATTACCCACGTGCCGTCATCACTATTGGCTAGGAATTCACGTTCGCCGGCTTCGAGGTTTAATTGTTTATACCTGAATCGAGAGCTATGTTCCTTAGAGTTAAATGAATCAACTATATTACCTTTACTATCACTGTAATCGATACCAATATAGGCTCCGTCATTACCTTCCTCAATCATTACCACCATATTAGGGTCGGTAATTAGTTTTTTGAAGCGGAAATTTCCGTTTGCATCTGAAAGAACCGAGTCTATGATGTTACCTTCGGCATCTGTTGCATAAAACCAGGTGTTGGCAGGTCCCACACCGGAGACTGTAAACATAGTGTCTGGTAGAAAAGTGACTTTGTAATTGTCCAAATCACCGTAGCTGTCTTCTCGTGTAGTAGTAAAATAACCAACGTCCTCAATCGTTTCGGACTTGGTGAAAAAGGCATTGTCATCAGCGTTATTAATAGGGAACCCCATATTTTCAGGTTTTTGCCACCTGTTATTTGCCAATGAAGAACTGAAAATGTCATATCCTCCCATGGTATTATGACCTTTTGAGCTAAAGTATAATGTTTTTCCGTCTGGAGATATGGCAACGGCATCTTCATCGTAAGGTGTATTAATGGTTTTTCCAAGGTTCACAGCTTCTCCCCATTCCCCGTCGGCGGTCTTTGTGCTCATAAAAATATCCTTACCACCTTCAGAGTTCTTAGGTGTATTACTAACAAAGTAGATGGTATCTCCTCCGGGTGAGAAACACGCCGATGTCTCAGAATAGGTGGTGTTAATTGTTTTAGGCAGCGCTTTGGCTGATGAGTAGCCACTACTACTTTTAGTCGTTAAATACAAGTCACCTCCGTTTTTGGATCCTTTGTACATGATCAATGTAGTTTCATCATGTGATATGCCAACAAGTGCATCATGATTGGAAGTGTTTTTATCAAATTTTTCAGGACTGGACCATACGGAGTCTGCACTTAATACGGCCGTTAATACATCTTCAAAATATTGATTGTCATCTATATCTACTTCCCCGCCTCTGGATGATTCCCTTCTGGATGTAAACAAGATCGTTGAATCACCTTTTAAAAAGTAAGGATGATAATCGGCAAATTTGGAGTTCAGCTCCGGGCCTAAGTTCTCAATTTTTACATTTACAGGCTTGCTTACCAGCTCTTTTCCGTTTTTACACTCTTCAATTCTTTTTGATACTTCAGATTCCCATTCAGGGTCCCTTCCAATTACACTTTCCTTTTTAAATTGACGATAGAAGTCAATGGCCCGGTCGAACTCTAAATTAGCCTGGCTACTCAAAGCGAGGTAGTACAATATTTCATCTGTAAGTTTGGGCTCCCAATTATAGGCTCTGTTAAAGTAGAAATAAGCTTTGTATTTGGGGTAAGACTTTATGTAACTCTCGGCAATGGCATAATTTAAGCCTGGATTGCTGGGATATGTTTCATGAAGGGGCAGGTATAATTCCAGTGCCTGCTGGAATTGTTCGGTATCAAAGAAATAATTAGCTTGATTCAAGGTTTTGCGGTCTTCCTTCACCGTTTCAGAATCACCAGACTTCAATGTGATTTTTACCTGAGCGACCGATTTAAGGGTAATTATTGAAAAAAGGATTAAAACTAACCACTCCTTAACAGGCTTTATCACAGGTTTAGACGAAATTAATGTGCTATTACGCATACAAGGCTTAACTTTTCTACTTATACAATTTCAATCATAATTTTTATTGTATAAATACCTATTCATAAATAGGCCTAACGTAAAAATGTGCTATTTGGTTGTCTTTAATACATGTAACTATCCCTTAAAATCGGGGTTTTATACTTTCGTTGAATCGCTAAAAAAACTGGATGAGCAAATTCACGTATACTAATTTAATTACATGTAGTTTCTAAACCAAAGAATAGTCAATGAGCTTTAGTTTTCAACGATTTATGCATCATTCCTGTTTGGGAATGCTATTTCTTTTATGTAGTTACCAGTCCAAAGCCATTAATTTTATTGTTTCCAATACGAGTGGAGATAATATTCCCGGTTCATTCGCCCGGGCAATTCAGGACGCTAATCTCAATATAGGCATAGACAGCATACTTTTTAATATAGATGCAGGTCCTGCCAATCAAATTCAGGTAATCGCTCCAAACGCCGTTTTACCAACTATTACTGATCCGGTAGTTATAGATGGTGAATCGCAAAACAGGCACAGATCCGTTCATGACTCCCTTTATTTAATTGCTGTTGATGGGTCAAATATAGGTGGTACGATTGGGCTCAACTTCCAATCCGGTAGTGGTAGTTCTACTTTACTCCAAATGAGACTCTTCGACGGTTTTGATGATATAATAAGAATAGAAGATGCGCCAAGTATAACTGTTCGAAATTGTTTATTAGGGACAGATGCAACAGGTAATACAGCTGTAGGAGCTCAAAGTGTGACCGGAATTTTTATTAGCAATTCTACTGCTACACGTGTTATGGAATGTATTATAGGTAATACTTCCAGTATAGGTGTAAACATTGAGTCCAGCAGTGATAATACTACACTAAGAAGCAATTTAATAGGAATAAGTAAAGACGGAACTTCGGCATTGGATACCGACGGTGACGGTGTTTATATTGGACTCAATACGAATGTAGAGATAGGAGGGCCTAATGTCAATGATGGTAACGTAATTGGGTCTGTAACAAGTAACGCCATCGAAGTATTAATTGAATCTGATCTCACTATAAGACATAATATCATTGGCGTAGACGCTAGTTTAACAGTTGATCACGCGGTATCAGGTGAAGGTATTTTGATGAATACCTGCTCTAATTGCCTGATCGAAGACAATATTATTACAAACACTTCCCTTGGAATCAATTTGGCAGACGATGATTGCGATGATGTGTCTATTCAACGCAATAGTATCTTTAATAATATTAATGAAGCTATTGAATTTCAGACTATCGATGTTAACTACGGTTTTAAACCTCCGGTAATAGCGGGCATTTATACTGCCGGAAGCGATACTGTAGCAGTTGGGAAAGGAAGCCCCAATAACTCGCTTCAGTTATATGGTACTTTTGATGATGAGGCCGATAAATATTTTGATACGGTACATATAGATTCGGAAGGAGACTGGGTTAAAACAATCAATGGAATTGGTGGCATCAACATAAACAATATCACCGCACTTCAGGATTCGTTAAGTAATTCTTCCGAGTTGTCAGCTCCAATGAGTATAACAGCACCACTATGTGATGCCCTTTATGTGACCACTGACTCAGATGACGGTACTTGCGGCACACTGCGTTTTGCAATAGCTTTCGCCAATTTAAATCCGGGACCGGATACTATTGAATTTGACAGTGATTATGAAATTTATATTGCTATGCCATTAGATACCATTTTTGATGACTCTACAGTAATAATAGGAGACATTGATGGCGATAGTATTGCTGATGTGGCTATCGACGGTTCTGCTATGGGGGGAGGTAACTTATTAACGATTATGGCGAGTTACACACACATCGACGGCCTTATGTTGGTTAATAGCCCAAGCAATGGAATCCGAATTGAGGGAAATGCCAATACAGATAATATTGTAACCAATTGCATGATCGGTGTTGATGATGGCGGAGCTGCAGGTAACGGAGATGTGGGGATTTACATTCAAAATTCCAGTAATAATATCATTGGAGATACAGCGGGTAATGGCAATTTTATAGGTGATAATAGCATAGGTATATATGTGGAAAATTCCTTTAATAATTATATTGTTGGCAATAGTATAGGACTGGATATAGCTGGTGACCCATATGGAAATAGTGCAGAAGGTTTGTTATTGAATTCTTCCGATGATAACTTTATCGGTACTTCAAATATTGATGGTGGAAATATTATTGTAGCCAACGGTAATGGTATTTCATTGACCAATAATAGTTCTGGTAATCATTTTTTTAGAAATAACATTGGCGTTCTTGACGATGACCTGACTGCCGAACCTAATTCTGGTGAAGGGCTAATTATTGATGGTGGAAGTGATAACGTTATAGGAGATACCTTGGACGGTTACGGAAACCTCATCGGAGCTAACGGAGCTAACGGAATTTTTATAAGAGGCGCAACAGCCACTAATAATATTATAGAAGGTAACTTAATTGGCGTAGCAGGAGATGATATAACACCACTGGGTAATACCTTCAGCGGTGTTCGAATTGATAATGGAGCGTCAGGAACTTATATAGAGTATAACAGAATAGCTAATAATGGTCAATCGGGTATTGCGTTTGATATGGGGGCTGCGGGCAATGAAGTCTACGAATCTTTAATCTATGATAATACCAACGGAGCTATTACCATTGTAGGAGCAGGAACGCAAAACAATATTGGCGCTCCCGTTGTAGATTCTTTCTATGTTCATGGGGCCGATACCCTGATATCCGGAACAGCAGACCCTGGTGCATGGGTCCAGGTTTTTACTGATGATGCCGGCCAGGGTGAGGAATATATTGAAGGTATAAGTGCTGACGCTGCAGGTGATTGGGAAATTAATGTGTCGGGTTACGGTCTCAGCTATTTAACCAACCTGACTGCAATGCAAGTGGAAAGTAACCATGCTTCTGAGTTTTCGGCACCACTACCAGCTTCTATTATGACGGTAATTGCCGTATGTGATACTTTTACGGTTAACGATACACTCGATGTCAACACTTGTGGTACTTTACGTTTTGCAATTGATCAGGCTAATAGCTTACCAGGCCCTGACACTATTGAATTTAACATACCATATGGTCCGACTAACAAAGTTCAGCGAATAACATTAGGCAGTGAGTTACCTTTGATAACAGATACTCTTTTTATAGATGGTGTGTCGCAAAATGCCAATCGTGGAGCAGGTCTGTCAGAACGACTCATTGAAATTTTTGGTGATAATTCGGTTGATCGGGCATTTAATTTTTCTACAGGATCAGATGAATCACATTTAACGCAATTAGTCATCAATAATTTTACCAATGAAGAGGTGTTAATTAATGGGGCAGATTTTGTCATTGTTGATTCTTGCTATATAGGAATTGATTCTACCGGATTAGTGGATCAGGGAATTGGAACTTATGGCTTTAGAATTGTCAACGCATTAGAGACAATAATTGAAGGGAATGTAATTGGAGGAAATAATGCAGGGTTGTTTGTAGGCTTGAACAGTGATAGCACCATTATTAGAGGGAATTATATTGGGCTTGGGGTTGATGGTAATACTAATTTGGGACACAATAATATAGGTATATTGGTCAATAATTCAGATCATGTTATGATTGGAGGCCCTCTTTTTGGCGATGAAAATATTATTGCCAATAGCGGTGGAAATGGAATTGAATTAACTAACGGGGCAGACAGTATCATTCTTCTTAGAAATGTGGTGGGCTTAAATTCAACAGCTTCCACTGCTCAACCTAACGGAGCGAATGGAATCCACATTGACGGAAGTATTGGAACGCAAATAGGTAATGGCGTGTATGCGGCGAGAAATATAATTTCAAGAAATGCGAGCAATGGTATCAGCATTGTTAATGGTTCCCACAATACATCTATCAGTGGTAATATGATAGGGACTAGTAGTACCGGTCTCGTTGGGCGTGGTAATAACCAGGCAGGTATTCATGTAGAGAATTCACTCGATACAGAAATTGGTACAATCGATATCAACATTATAGCAGATAACGGGGTGGGTATTGAGTTAGATGCGGGTGCGAACAATGCATATATTTATGGTAATAATATAGGTTTAGGTGGCGATAGTTCAACAGCATTAGGAAACGGACAGGGAATAATAATTACCGGTGGTTCAGCGGCACTTATTGAAGAAAACAATATCGCATTTAATACAGTCTCGGGTATTGAGGTGGGGGTTGCAGCTTCAATCGATAATGAATTCCATCGAAACAGTATTTTTGACAATGGAGGCCAGGGTATTACAATCGCTGCAGGTAACGAAAATATTGCACCTCCTTCCATAAGCGAAGTAATAGTTGTTGGTGTGGATACCGTTGTATACGGTACTTCCGAACCCAATGCACTTGTTCAACTTTTCGCAGACGCTGCAGATGAAGGCGAATTTTACATCGATGAAGTAAAAGCAGATGGAGCAGGGGAATGGAGTTTGAAAGTGGTAGGTCTCGATGCTTATACGGCAATGTCTATTGACAGCCTCACTGCAACTCAAGACAGTTCCAATAATACATCTGAATTCTCAGCTCCGGTTTTTGCAACTCCATCGACATGTAATCCGTTTGCGGTTACCTCTACTTCAGATGCCAATACTTGCGGTACATTACGTTTCGCCATCGCAATGGGTAACAGCAATCCGGGTATTGATACCATCTTTTTTGCCATTAATGGTGGTACAGACAGTACCGTGCAACGTTTTCTGCCGGCGTCACCATATGACACCATTACAGAAGGACTCGTTTTTGCCGGGCAGTCTCAAAATATTTACAGAGGGGCAGACTCCGCTTTACATTTAATTGAAATTTCCGGGGTGCTTACGCCGGGAATAGGCTTGAATTTTGCACCGGGTGCCGATAGTTCACATGTACATCAGTTAATTGTTAACAATTGGAGCGTGATCGATATCAATCTTAATGGAGTAAGTCATTCCCTTATTACCAACAATTACCTTGGCCTGGACTCTACAGGTTTAGTAGACCAATGTACTGCCAATACTTCGTTGATGTTGAACAATGCGGAAAAGAATCAGGTGATAGGTAATTTGATAGGAGGGGCTAGCATCGATGGAATTTCATTATTCAGTGCAGATTCCAATGCATTCAAAGGAAATGTTATAGGTATTGGAAGCGATTTGACTTCTGCCATTCCCAATACAAGCAGAGGCATGTTATTAGATAATTCGCAGGGTAATGTTATTGGAGGTGACAGTACGGAAGGAAACCTAATAGGTCATAACGGACTGTTAGGTATTGAACTTCAAAATGGTTCGGTAGGCAACAGTATAACACATAATGTTTTGGGTACCGATACTTCCTTAGCATTGAATTTGGCCAATGGTAACGTTGGTATTTACATCAATAGTGGTAGTAGCGAAAACTTCATTGCTCAAAACATTATTACGAACCATACTTCAAATGGAATTGAAGTAGACGGGGCGGCTTCTATTCGAAATAAGTTTCATAATAATTCCATATATAATAATGCCAATGACGGAATTAATATAAGCAATGGTGCTCAGGAAGGGATTACATTTCCAATTGTAACGGATATGCTCGTTTATCAAAACGACACAATCGCCTTTGGTTTTGCTTATCCGGGTGATATTGTACAGGTTTTTGCCGATACTGACGATGAAGGAGAAGTGCTCATTGATACGGTTACCGCTGGTGCCGATAGCAGCTGGGCGATGGTCGTTACCGGTGTTGCTGCTTATGGTTTTACCAACATAACAGCGTTAAAAGATAGTGCTGGAAATACATCTCGTTTTTCGAACAGCCTGCCTATTGCAAGCGCTTGTAATCCATTAATTGTAACCGATCCGGGAAACAATAATACTTGTAGTACGCTGAGGTTTGCTATTAATTTCTCAAACAGCATTGTTGGCCCCGATACGATTCGTTTTAATATGGTGGCAATGGGAACTAACATCATCAACGTGCCCGACTCATTACCGGCCATTACCGATCACGGAACCTATATCGATGGTGATGCAAACATGGATGGTACGGCAGACATAGAGTTGAACGGTGGGTCCGCACCTATAGGAACAAACGGGCTCCTCATTAAAGCCTCTTACACAACTATTGACCATATGTTTATTGCCGGTTTCCCCGGAGATGGTATTCGCATGGTAGGGATGGATAGCAATAATGTGGTAATAGGAAGTTTAATTGGTCAAAATTCTGCGAATAACATAGATGGAAATGGGCGTGCCGGAATTTATATCGAAAATGCCATTAAAAACTATATAGGTGATACAATACCTGGAAACGGAAATGCGATTGTTAATAATTTAGATGGTGTCAGGATCAATAATGCAGATGAAAACCGGATTCTGAATAATACTATTGGACTTAACTTCGGTGGTGCATCAAGGGGAAATACACAGCATGGAATTTTTATTGATGGTACCAGTAACGGAAACCATGTTGGCGGCAGCGCACCTAACGCCCGAAATGTAATTTCCAGCAATGGCAATAATGGGATTTACCTGAGTGGAGGAAATAGTACTTTAATTCACAACAATTATATAGGTACCAATCTCGCCGGTTTGGGTGCCAGAGGTAATGGTTCATCAGGGATTTTAATAGACAATTCTCCAAATAATCAAATTGGTAGCCTGATACCCGGCGAAGGAAATGTAATTACTTCCAATAGTTTTAGCGGTGTTACCATTTCCGGAATTGGAAGTACTGATAATGATGTGAGGGGTAATAATATTGGGCTGGCCATGGATTCAGTGGGCGCTTTAAGCAACACGCTCGATGGAATACGTATTGATGCCGGAGTGACCGGGACTATCATTGATATGAACAACATTGCTTTCAATGGTCAGATAGGTGTAAGGTACCTGAATGGTTCTGACCAGAACCGCTTGTTTGCCGGATCGATATATGCCAATACCAACGGTGGTATCCTGCGGGCTGCCGGCACACAGAATAATATTAACCCGCCGTCTCTTACCGAAATTAACATTGTAGGTGGTGACACTGTTTTAATTGGAACGTCATTGGCAAATGCTACTATTCAGGTATATGTAGATGATTTCAATCAGGGAGCGTTTTATATCGCCAACGACGTGGCCGATGGTGCCGGCAATTGGCAGGTGGTCATCAATGGTTACAGCGGTTTCGGAATGGATAGTATCACCGCTACTCAGGATGATGGAACAAGGACTTCTGCTTTTGCAGCTCCGATTTCTACTGTATTCGTTCCGGAATGTAACAGCTTTGATTTGTCGTTGTCAGCCTCGGGTCCGGTAGTATTTTGTATGGGAGGACAGGTCGATTTGCAGTCTAACGAAAGTGGAGCAAATGAATACCTCTGGAATAACGGGCAAAGTGGTCAGGTTACTACTATTACACAATCCGGGTTTTATTGGGCTAACTTGTACGGAGGAGGCTGTCATGTAAAGACCGATTCGATTTACGTAAGGGTTTACCCGCAAAAGACCAATGAGATTACCGTAACACAACTGGATAAACACGGACCTGGTGCACCGACTTCCGGCAGTGACCAATTTGGGGCATCTATTGCTAATATTGGTGACCTGGACAAGGACGGTGTAAATGACCTTCTTATTGGGGCACCTGGTGACGACGCAGTCGGACCATCTGCCGGAGCCGCATATATTCACCTTTTAATGGCAAATGGAGCTGTTAAGCAGGAGTATAAGCTTAACAGTTCGGTGACAAATTTAGGGTTTCCGCAAGCCGCAGGCGATAGCTTTGGCGCAGGCGTAACGGCATTAGGTGATTTCGACAAGGATGGTGTCCTGGATATTGCAGTAGGAGTACCAAACTTTGACGATGGCGGTGCTTCTACTAATGATTTTGGTGCTATTATTTTGATAGCAATGAACACAGATGGTACTGTGAAAACACATCGTGTTATTTCCCAGACAGATATTACAAATATAAGTGTAGGAGATCGTTTTGGCTCATCCATTACCAATATTGGAGATATTGACGGCGATGGAGTGACGGACTTAGCTGTAGGTGCTTCGTTTAACGATGACGGTGGCGCTAACACGGGCTCTGTTTGGATTCTTCTTATGAATGATGACGCTACGGTAAAAAGTAACTTTGAATTTGAAAATTCGCATGCGCTGCTAGCCGGTATTCTTGCACCAAACGACCGCATGGGGACTTCAGTAAGTGCTGTGGGTGATATTAATAAAGATGGGGTTATGGATATAGCCATTGGAGTACCGGGAAGTGATAATGTGAATTCAGAATCGGGAACGGTAATAATAGCACATTTAACAAGTAGTGGTGGAGTAGGTGGTGTACAAGCCATTAATAATAGCAGCGGAGGTTTTAACTCTGAATTATTAGCAGGTGATAATTTTGGTACAGCCGTAGGACCGCTTGGCGACATCAACGGAAATAGCGTACCCGATGTGATTGTCGGTGCTACAGGCGACGATGATGGTGCAGCAAATAAAGGAGCCTTTTATTTGTTGTCTTTGCGAGGTAATGCAAGCGTGAAAGGTGAATTTAAAGTGAGTGATTCTACTCAGAACATTGCAACAACTTTGACCAATAATGGCAATTTTGGATCGGCAGTTACGGGCCGTTTCGACTTGGATGAAGACGGATTCCCAGAGTTTGTAGTAGGTGCTATGAACGAAGGGAACGGAGCGTATTATATTTTGGAATCGGGCTTGAATTTGGTGCTCGACACCGATACAGCTGCTGCCATGTGCTTTTCTGATTCACTGCTTGTAAATATTCCGGATGTTGACAGCGTATTAGTGGAGTGGTTTGTTAATGGAGGATCGCAAGGGACAGAAGCTTTAAACGATACCTTATTTGTGTTTTATCCAACAGGTGCCCAAATAGGTACAAATGTAACCATTAATGCACAGGTAAGACATGCAGTGGGTGGCTGCGTGGTACAAACAACTGAGTCCAAAGTTATCTTTGTAAATGGAGAGCCTGATAATTCACTGATTGTGTCAAACGATTCCATTTGCGTAGGACAGGATATTACCACGTCAATTCAATCTGATGCGGGAATCGCATACTTTTTAATAGACAGAAGTAGTGGAACCACGCTGGATACTATTGTAGGCGATGGAGCTCAAATTGACTTTATTATCAGTGGAGCTACTCAGGATACGCTTTTCGATGTGCTGGCCATGGATACTACAACGGGTTGTTCAGTAATGTTACTCGACTCAGCTGAAATCTTCGTTACAAGCCCTCCTGCCGCAACCTTTTTATTGAGTGATGATGAAATATGTACCGGCGATGTGGCCAACATGAACCTTAATGGAACCGAAGCCGGACTTTATTATCAATTAAGGCAACATAGTGACAGCACGGCGATAGATGGACCTTATTTAGGGACCGGTGGACCGCTAGTATTCAACGATACACCAAGCGATACAACAGAATATCATGTGATTGCGATCGATAGTGCTTTTGGTTGTGTTGTTGAGATGACAGACAGAGGTATAGCAAATGTAAAAGAATATGCGGATACCACCGGCCTGACTCCTTTACTTAATGCAGTAGTTTGTGCGGGCGATACCCTGAATGTACCTTTAAATGCTACAGATGCAGCGTTGAGCTATAACTTGCGTTGGGGGGGAGATAGTACTAATATTGCTTCTTTGACTACAGAGCCTGGTAACGGAGGTACTGTGGTATTGCAAACGATTCCGCCGGCCGATACTAATTATTATGTGCACATTACTTCCGCTACAGTTTGTGAAGTTTTTTATACACCGAAAGTTCAGGTAACCATTGCTCCCCCAATAACAAATACTATTTCTGCTACTGACCCTACTGTATGTTTCGGCGATTCTGCGACGATTACATTAGGGACCTCTCAAAGCAACCATATTTACAGTCTTGTTTATGTGAGTGATACCAGCACAATGGTTGACGGACCATTTGGAGGAACGGACGGTACACCGCTGGATTTCAGAGTGCTGAGCCTTACAGATACCAACTATACCGTTGTTATCGAAGATACTATTAATGGTTGTATAGATTATAACACAGATCCCGCTCAATTAACGCTGGAAGCAATTCCTGATACATCAATGACTTTGAGTGATACAACAGTTTGCCAGGGCGAAACAGTTGGATTGAGATTGTCTATGAGTTATACAAATGTTGCTTATGACTGGTACCTCGAAGACAGTACCTTCATAACCAATTATTCAAGTGGTACAGGTGGTGTGTTAACGCACAATCATTTGGCTGATACCTCAGTGAGCTATTTTGTGGTAGCCACCAATAATTTCGGTTTAAACTGTAACGCGGTGGTAGGGGATTCTGCTATTGTAGCTGTAAATCCGAATCCGGTAGTTGCAGGTATGACTGTTACCGGTGGCGATTTTTGTGAGAATGATACGGCTTTTGTAACTATTAGCGCTTCTTCTTTAACACATCATTATCAATTACGTTACCTGGGCGATAGCAGCGATATTTCACCACTAACTTTCGTGCAGGGTAATGGAGGTGCTTTGTCTATCGGGTTTGTGCCGTCACCAGGTACAACAGATGTAGTGGTGTTTGCAGAGAATAACCCCGGGCCGGCCTGTGGGGTTTATATGCCCGATTCGGCAAGAGTAAGAACAATTAACTTACCGGATAATTCGATGTCTCTGACAGACCCCGCTATTTGTTCAGGTGATGAAGCAGTAATTACTTTAGCTAACTCATTCAATGATCATACTTATACACTGGTGAGGCAATCAGACAGTTCTGTGGTAGACGGGCCATTTGGAGGTACCAACGGAAGTACAATTGATTTTAGAGAAACACTTACCAGCGATGAAAATTATACAGTTCTTATCATTGATACATTGAGTACCTGTCGCAATTATACTTTAGATGGAGCATTTGTTACTGTCGATACGCTTCCTTTAAGTCCTTTCACTTTAAATGATGTCACCATATGTAATACAGACGATACCATCATTTCTTTGAATGGTAGTGTTACAGGGATAGACTACATTTTAAGGTTACACGCAGATAGTTCTGAATTAGATACCTTAGCCGGTACCGGATCTGCTCTTGATTTTACCGTATCGCCATCAGTAAGCACTACCTATCACATACTGGCACAAAACCCAAGTGGTACCATGTGTGCCGTTCAGCTTGCTGGCACGGGGACCGTAACTGTTAACCCGCTACCAGATACCACATTTACATTGTCAGGGCCGGGGATGGTTTGTGAAAGCGATACGGCTGCTGTAATTATCAATCCGTCTTTGACAGGTCTTACTTATCAGCTAAGAGCTATTAGTGACAGCAGCACCGTCAGCACATTTGTAAATGGAGATGGCGGACCTGTAAGTCTTGAATTTGTTGCTGCTTCTTCCGCTTCATTTGTGGTTTATGTACGCGACCTGGGCACCAATTGTGAGAATTATCATAGCGATTCAGCGACATTGAATATGGTGAATTACCCTGATACCAGTCTGGTCATTACAGATCCGAGGGTCTGCGAAAGTGATTCGGCCTATTTAACCTTACCTGTAAGTGTTGCCGGATTTACTTATGAGTTACAAGCGGCAGATAGCTCGACGATTGCCATTAAAGTTAGTACGGGTGCCCCAATGAATTATGGTATTGCCAATGCGGTTGATGCAGATTATTTATTGCTTATTACAGACCCTACGTCTACCTGTGTTGTATATAACAATGACATAGGGGAAGTGAGGGTTGATACGCTTCCTGATCATAATTTCTTGTTGAGCGATCCGACGGTATGTATCGGGGATAGTGCTTCATTAACCATTAACAACTCAGTCGTCGGTATTAGTTATTTACTCCAAACACATGCTGACAGTAGTTCTGTTTTAGATACAGTAGCGGGTACTGGCGGTCCAATAATTTTTGATAGTGTGTTCCCGCCAGATACGACAATGTATCATGTGATCTCCATTGATGATGCCACCGGATGTGATGTACAACTTGCTGATTTGGGTACTGTTAATACCCTGTCAAATCCAGACCCTGATGCCAGCAGTCTGAGCAATAGCTTTGCATGTATTGGAGACTCGGGTGTTGTTACCGTTTCGCCTACCAGCGACTTTTATACCTATACCCTAAAACGACTATCAGACGATGTGCTTGTTGGTGGGCCTGCCGACGGAAGTACTATTGGTGGTGATGTGACCTTCAACGTCGGCCCAACTGACACTACTGAGTACTATGTTACAGTGACAGATACCCTGGCATTTTGTAGCAATAACCTGAATGACACGGCAACATTGGCAATAATCAACCTGCCAGACGCCAATGTCGATTTAAGCGATCCGAATACCTGTGAGAATGATTCAACGGATTTGGTAATTACCACTCCGGCCACTGGTTATACCTATTACCTCATTAGGGCAAGCGACAGTTTGTTAGTTGATTCTCTTTCAGGTGCTAATACAGTCGATTCGCTGAGGGTGTTTACAACTATAAATGACGCCTACTACTTGCATATTGTGGATGACGTATACAGCTGCATAAATACAAGTAACGATAGTGGTTTTGTAACTATTGATACCCTGCCAGATCATCCGTTTTTATTAGACGATCCTCAGGTATGTCCCGATGTTCAGTCTTACATTGAGTTGGATAATAGTGTGATTGGTGTAAGTTATGCGCTGTATAATGATGCGAACGATACACTCGTAAGTGGACCTTTACCAGGTGATGGCGATTCACTTACTTTCAATATTGGAGTTTCTCCGCTTGTTCCGGTGAATTATTATGTGATTGCCACTAATACGGCTACCAGTTGCGATGTTCGACTGGCAGATATGGGAATGCTTAGTATGGCTCCGCTTCCGGATATGACTCACGATATATTGGGTGAAACCGTATGTTCGGATGAAGTGGGTTTTGTTACATTGACAACCAGTGACTCGGGCATATTCTATCAGGCTTATCGAATAGGTGATGACACATTCCTGGAAACACCAATACAGTCGCTGGGAGATTCCATGTTTTTCGAAATTCAGCCTTCACCGCATTTCGATTACCTGATACGTGCTACAGGTACATGTTCCGTGTTCCTGGAAGATACCGTGCAAATGCAGTATTTAGAACCTGCACATAAAGGGTTTTTCTTTTCAAGTAATCTTGTTTGTGAAGGTGATTCGGCAACGCTTTCTATTCCATGGACATTCAATTATATGACTTATCAGGTAGTTGATAATGCGGATAGTAGTGCTGTAGGTCCGGCTAAAGTTGGATTTGGCGGTCCGGGACTTTCATTCAATGTTCCGGCAGTTATGGGAAGAGAATACCAGTTTTATGTTATTAACAATAATAATAATTGCCAGGGTTATGCCGGGTTCATTCATACAATGGTTACCGATACCATCCCTGTAAGTAGTTTCACATTGAGTGATCCTTCTATTTGTCCAAACCAGGATTCAAGTATTATTCTTTCGGGAAGTGTGAATGGTATAAATTACGCATTGGTAAATGCGGTTGAAGATACTATACAACAATTCACGGGAGATGGAAACCCTTATACATTTACTAATATAACTTCCGATACCAGTACCATTTACCTGGTACGTGCATATAATCCTGTGACAGAGTGTTCAGGGGAATTTGCAGACACTAGTTTTTTAACAGTAATTCCTCCTCCGGATCCGACACATGAAATTATCGGCGATAGTATCTGTGACAATGCGCAGGCTACCATTACATTAAATACCAGCGATGTTGGGGTGGTATATGAACTTATGTTCATGGATACGACATCCGTACCGATTGCTCCGGATACCAGTGTTGGAGGAGTACTTACATTTGACTTTAACCCGGATAGTACGGGCTATTTCAGAGTCAAAGCAACAGAGTCTTGTTCATCTATCCTTGACGATACCGCGTTTGTATATATGGATAGCCCAATAGACAGTACATTGAGTATTACCGATACCCGTGTGTGTTTTGATGAAGTAGCTTTCTTTGAGTTAAGTGGTACCATGCCAGGCTTTAACTATCAGCTGAGACGGGCGAGTGATCATATTCCTGTGGATATCCCACGTAGAGACGACCTTGCCACAGGTTCGGTAACACTGCAAACTATCGCAGATTCTACCAGGTTTTTGGAAGTATTGATAACGAACGATTTATTGGCTTGTACTCAAATTAATGATAGCCTGGCCTTTATGGAGGTAGATACGCTGCCGATCAATGATTTTGATGTACAATCAATCACAGTATGTCCAAATTATGATACTTCATTAGCGATGAGTAGCAGTATATCTGGCATTAAATACGTTTTGCAAACGCATGATGACAGCGTGTCGGTAAGTGATACCTTATTAGGAACGGGAGGTCCTTTATTATTTGAAGGGGTTCAGACTCCGGTACAAAGAGACTATCATGTTATGGCAATAGATACCGTAACCGGATGTAGCGGACAAATAGACAGTGTAGGACGTGTCTTTGTAAGACCATTGCCTGATACAGTAGCGCTTGTGGCATCGTCTGCGGTGATCTGTTTTGGGGAATCGGTGAATTTAACTTTAGGAGGCACAAACGGTCAAAATAGTTACAGCATGTTCGATGCACAGGATACAATTAATCCGATCTATGCCGGTATTTTGGGTGGTGGTAGCCTGAACTTTAACGTGAGTCCTTTAGATACTACGGTCTATAGGTATTATGTGGAGGATAATATAACAGGTTGTGGATTATTTACGCAGGCCCCGAAAATTTCACGTGTAAATGTTATTCCGGCGCCAGACACTACTTTATCAGTTATTGATGATGAAATTTGTATTGGTGATACAGGAAGCATTCAAATTTTGAATACGGACCCTGGTCATACTTATAGTCTAAGGTATATGCACGATAGCAGTTTGGTGGCTTTTAGTGGAGCAAGCGCAACAAGTACGGGAGGGACCTTAGTGCTTGAAGATATTCCTACCATGGATTCAAATTATGTAGTTTTAATCACCGATGCCAACTCCTGTCAATATTACAACGACAGTGCTGCTTCCATAACCGTGAATGAATTGCCAGTTGCAAGTGGTGTGTTATCGGACCCTGTTTTATGCCCTGAAGCAGATACGGTAATTACCTTAAGCGGGACCAATATTGGTTTTGAATACTACTTAAGAGACGATGTTAACGATACTATTGCTTCAGATACGGTGCTTGGTAATAATGGAATAGTGGATATTCCTTATACCGCTCCGGGTATTTCAACAAACTATTATGCCATAGTAAGAGATCCTGGTACCACTTGTGAAGCTGCAGTATCGGGCGATCTCTCTATCGTTACTATTCAACCGTTGCCGTCAATTGCCGGTCTAACTGCTGTTTCAGATGATATTTGTCATAACGATAATGCTGTAATCGGAATTGGTACCAGCATTAATGCATATAGCTATTCACTATTCGAGGTGCAGGATTCGATTACTCCGGTTGCCATTGACACTGGAAATGGAGGGCTACTGAATTTTACAGTATCTCCGTTCGATACTACCGATTACATCTATTACATTACCGACCTGGGAACTACCTGTGGATTATTTACTAATGAAATTTCTACAGTGAACGTAATTCCAAGTCCAGATACCAGTTACACGCTTAGTGACCCTTCTATTTGTGATGGTGGTTCTGCAGAAATAGTTTTGGATACTACTTACGATTCGAGTATAAGATATACCCTATTGTTTACTTCGACGATGACATCAGTTGGTCCGGGTTATATACGTACCGGTATAAATGATTCGATGACCTTTTCAGTGTCACCTGTGACTACCACCAGTTATTCACTATTAATAGAAGACCTTGTTACTACGTGTTCTGCCATTAACCCGGATACTGCATTAGTTATTGTTGATACATTACCACTTAGCAATTTTACCATAGAAGATGTGGATTTCTGTCCGGGTCAGGATACGGTGATAGCACTTAGTAATAGTGTAAGCGGAGTTGGCTATGTGCTTCAAAATGCAGCTACCGATACTTCTGTGACCGATACACTAATGGGGAACGGACTTCCGCTGAGCTTTGCTATTGATCCAATGATAACTACCAATTACCACATTGTAGCTATCGATACATTCTCGGGTTGTAGTGTGCAATTCGTTGATACGGCAATTGCAACACAGCAACCGTTACCGGATAGTACCTTGTCTATATTGGGAGATACGGTTTGTTTTGGGGCAAGCGCAAGCGTTAGTATCCCTTCTTCACAAGCTTTGAATTATACCTTAGTACGCGTTTTTGATAATACAGTAGTGGATAATCAAAATAGTGCAGGAGGTCCTTTTAACTTCACAGTAAATACAGATTCTTTAACAACCTATCGTGTTGAAGCGACCTTGGGTATATGTACCGTTAATATGAATGATACTGCTCAGGTACATGTAATACCGGCTTTGGATACGAATTTACCAATTACGGATAATGAAGCCTGTTTTGGGGATAGTACAAGCATTACCTTGTCTTCCATTCAAGCGGGAATGGCTTATTCCTTAATTAGAGTTTCTGATAATGCATTAATGAGTGGACCACACACTGGTGCTATTGATAGTGTGAACTTTGAATTTGAACCTGTCGCAACCGATGATTATGAAGTAATAATTACTGATACTACAATTGGATGTACGGATACAAATTTAAACACTTCAAATGTAGTAGTGAATCCATTACCGTCAGACCCGTTCACATTGAACGATTTATTGATTTGCCCTGGCCAAGATACTGTAATTACTCTTAATGGAAGTCGCGATTATGTCTCATATACATTGACGGATATAGTTAATGGGGTAGTAGGGTCGCCTGTAAAAGGTACTAATGGCGCTATTGATTTCCCAATTGCCCCATTCACTTACACGCAATACACTATTTTGGCTATGGACACTACTACCGGTTGCGATGTATTATTAGCAGATACGGGTGAAGTAAATATGCAAAGTGCACCTGACGTGAATTTTGCCGTGGTAGATGATACGGTTTGTCTGGGTGCAGTGGCTCAGATCATTTTACCGACAAGTGAAGCAGGTGTTCAGTATTCACTGGTAAGCATGAGTGATAGTAGCATCGTGAATGGTAATGGTCCGTTTACAGGTGGTGGCAGTGTAACTTTCAATGTCACTGCCAATAAAGATTCGGCTTACCTTGTGTTAGCAGATAACGGTTGCCAGCTGGCACTGAATGATACAGCATGGGCACGGATTTATCCTCCAATTGATACCAATCTAACCTTCAGTGATACAGTGGTCTGTAGTGGGGATTCGGCTGAAATTACAATCAACCCTACTTCAGCTCCTTTCAGTTATATGCTTTATAAGGTTGGTAGTCCAAATACTAATTTGGGTACATTTAATGACCAGGGAGGACAAATTACTTTTGATATATTGCCCGATGTCAATGATACCAGCTATTACATAGTGAGAATTTCAGACCTTAATTGTACGGCACTGAATACCGATACCGCAGTGGTAATAGCAAAACCATTGCCTGATGATAATCCTGTGCTAAGCGCCGTTACTATTTGTGAGCGTGATACAGCACAAATTGTGCTTAACAATTCCTTTGTAAGTACAGTGTATACCTTGAGAGATGACAATGATACGCTGCATTTAGATATCAACGGTGTGAATGGGCCTTTGAGCTTTGATGTGGTGCCGGATACTACTACCAGATACATAGTGGAAGCAGGGTTGGATCAATGCTTTATTAGCCTGGACACAACAGTGGTAACAGTAAACCCTGCACCAATTGATACTTTCACCTTAACAGATTTGGAACTTTGTAGCAATACTTCGGATACCGTCTTCTTAAGTGGTTCGCAGTCAGGAGTCAACTATACTTTAGCAGCTGTAAATGGTAATATCGCTCCGCAGTCTTTAACTGGAAATGGTGCCGCATTAGCATTTGTAATTAATGTAGACACCGCTTCATCTACTCTACAGCTTACCGCGACCGATGCATTCGGGTGTAGTAGTATAATCCGGGATACTGCAAATATTCGCGTATTTGGACCTCCTTCTGACAATGTGCAGTGGAGTGATGATAGCATTTGTTTAGGTGAAACGGCAAGATTATTTTCAACGAATACCGAACTTGGTGTCACCTATTTCTTACAAGATGCATCAAGTGTGATAATAGATTCTGTGCCAGGGAGTGTTGGTACAGTTGAGTTGAATTATACGGGGACTACCAATGAAACATTTACGGTAATTGCCATTAATGATAGCGCTGGTTGTACGACCACTTTAAGTGATCAACCATCGGTGGTTGTGAGCCCGCTTCCCAACACTAATTTGCGAGTAGTTGGCGATAGCGTTTGCACCGGAGATAGTGCATATGTTGAAATTGATCCTACAACTACCAATGTCAATTATTTTATATATAATGAGACGACATCGGCATTGGTAGGAAACCCGGCAGGATATCCTGGCAACGGTGCATTAATTACCATGCCTTTCCTTCCTGTTGTGAGTGATGATTACTTCATTGAAGCTGTAAACGAATTTGCTTGCGTTGACACGCTTGTAAATAGAGCACATGTACACTTGAAACCATTACCAAATTTCACACTGGAACTTGTTCCGGAAGCAGTATGCGGTAGTGCACAGGCACGTGTGGGAGTAGTTAATTCTGAAATAGGGGTAAACTACCAACTTGAAAATATGTTAGGGCTAACTCAGTCGACGAATTTAGGGCTTGGTTTTGGAGATACCCTATGGATGAATGTAATCGATACTTTGGAAACAAGATTCAGAGTATATGCTTCTTTGAATAATTGTGGTGGATTTATGTTGGATACCGCCGTTCTTATACGCGATTCGTTACCTCTCAATAATTTAACAGTAAGTGACCCGGTTGTTTGTGCAGGAATTTCGGGTAATATAGAGGTGAATTCTTCACAGTCAGGTGTGGCCTATTCATTGTTTGATGTTTCCAATGATACTTTGGTGGCAGGGCCTGTACCAGGAAATGATACGACCATTGCTTTCACTATTACAACAGTTGTTCCTAAACAATACTATGTGGTAGCTCAGGGAGCTAATGGATGCAGTGTAAGCTTATTAGACCAGGCCAATGTAGACACCACAGCCGGTCCGGATGTAACATTGACTGTTCTTTCTCCAGGTGATATTTGCGCAGGAGATTCCGCCCTTATTACCGTTATGGGAACAGAAGTGGGGTATGATTATTTATTAGTAGATGTTTCTACCGGCGATACCGTCACTGATTTTAGAGGAGATGGTTCGAATAGGGACTTCAATGTAGCACCTCTGCTTAGTACTACCTATGATATCAGGGTCCGAATTCCGGGTGGAGTATGTGGGGCTACGCTAACTAATCAGGCATTTGTAGTCGTCAATCCATTGCCAGATGTTGCTATCAGCTTAAGTGCGACACCGATATGTGAGAATGAATTGGCAGTGGTAACAGGAACAGGTACAAGTTTAAGTTCTCAGCAATATATATTGTTTAACCCGGATAATGGCGCGGTGATCGATACGGCATTTGGTAACGGTAGTAATCTTTTATTTGAGTTTGTTGCAGATTCAACCATTAGTTTGCAAATGATGGCGACAGATATAATTACATCTTGTGTTGATACCAATGTTCAGGTAATTACTCAGGTGGTATCTCCTATTCCGTTGGATAATATCATCGCCCCGGAAGTGAATCTTTGTAGTGGTTCTACTGCCGAAGTTACTATAGAGAATGCAACTATTGGAATGAACTATCAATTACTTCGTGACGGAGTACCCTTCGGGCCGGTAGATGTAGCAGGTTCACCCACACTAACATTTACAGCCAGCGTAGATGAGGCGATGACATTGCATGTAGAAGCTATAAGGCCTCCGGCGAATTGTGCGCTACTCATGTCCGATTCAATTATTATCACTGAGGTTCCGGCTCCGTTGAACACATTAAGGGCTACCGCCGATACTATTTGCCTTGGTGGGGTGGGTACCGTAACTGTGGAAAACACAAACTCCATAGTTAACTACAGCCTGGTGGACTTGTCTACAAACTCATCTGTAAGCACCTTGCCTGGAAATGGTGGTAATTTAATATTTGGTAATTTAAGTGGTTACACAAGTACTACCAGTTTTGAAGTCAGAGCATTACATACGGTGTCAAACTGTGAAGTGGTACTTGAAGATACACCATTACTTGTCGTAGGACTTGGAATTCAAAATCCGGGCACGGCCGTAGTGGCAAACCCTATTTGTTCAGGTGAAGCTGCCGCTATAACTATTAGCAATTCAGAGACGAGTGTATCCTATCAATTGGAAGATTTAAGTGGCATTCGCTTATTTGGCCCCGTTTCAGGGAATGGTGGAGATTTAACGTTTAACATTCCAGCAGATTCAATCTTTAGCACGGTAAGCTATCAGATTTTGGGAGTGGGTGATGTTGGCGGTTGTAGTGCCTACTTATCAACCAACCCTACCATTAACGTGGTAACGGCACCACGGGCCGATATATCAGTATTTGATACCACCGTATGTGATGGTGTACGCGCCAGTGTACGATTAGGTAGTTCGGAACTGAATGTCAACTACTTTGCGGTGGGTGATTTCGGGTCCATTCCTGTAAGTGATCGTATTAGTGGTACTGGAGGAGAGCTGTTAATACCAATTAACCAAATAGGTAATGGCGATTATTTAATAATGGCCGAACTGAATGGAGGAAGTTGTGTGACCGAATTGGATCAGGGTGCCACTGTATTTATGGATGGTGGTCCTATAGCCGAATTTTCCATGAATTCATCCTCTGTTTCTGTAGGAGGTACCATCGCATTCTCTAATGAATCTTCTGACGCGACTTCGCTGGCCTGGGATTTCGGACAAGAAGGAGATGATGATACATCGACGGAAGAAAACCCGGAATTTACCTTTGATGAAGCAGGGAACTATGATGTGCAATTGGCAATTGTGAATGAAAACGGATGCCGCGATACCATTGTCAAACCTGTTATTGTTAGTAATTCTTGGGCGATACCAAGTGCCTTTTCACCTAACGGAGATGGAGTTAACGATTTCTTCTGGGTAATAGGAGGTGTCATAGAATATGAACTACACGTTTTCAATAAATGGGGACAAGAGTTATTCTCAACTACCACTCAAAGTGTAGGTTGGGATGGTACCTTCAACGGTGAAGAACAGCAAGATGGAGTTTATATATATACATTTAGAGGAAAGGATATTGACGGCAGGCCAATTGAGGTATCCGGAGATGTGACTTTAGTTAGATAAGTTAAAACATTAAAAATGCGTTTGAAATATACCTTATTTATTCTTTTTATAGTGCTATTGGGAAGCGAGGGAAAGTCGCAAGACTTCTACTTTGATCACTATGACGCTAATCCACAAATGCTAAACCCTGCTTTAACAGGTATGTATTTTAGCGATAACCTGGATTACAGGCTGAATTTTAATTTCGGTACGCAGCGTCTTGGCGTATCTTCTGCACCATTTATGATTGGCGCCATTGGTGCTGATTTCTCCAAAAAAAGTATGGGGTTTGGCGGCAATTTAACCTACAACCAAGCAGGAGAAGGTAGTTATGCTTCTTTTAATTTACTGCTGGGTTTTGCCTATAATATATCTATTGATCCTACAGGAAGGCATCATCTGATGACAGGTGTACAATTAGGAATTACCCAAACTGGTTTTGATGAGACCCAACTGCGCTTTGAATCTCAATATTCATCTGAACTTGGTGGCTTTGACCCTAATTTGAGTAGCAATGAAACCTATAAGTCAAATGTATTTGGAATCGACGGAGGGCTAGGTGTGTTTTACAGATTTAGAGATAAGCGAAAATTTATTAATCCTTATGTAGGTTATGCACTTTATCACGTAACTCAATCTAACGTACAATTTAGTGCTTTAAGTGAAAATTCAACACCTATACGCTATAACCTGTATGGTGGGTTGTTATTAAATATTAATAGAGATATAAAAGCGGAACCTCATGTATTAATGAACTATCAGGGAGATCAGCTTTTATTGACATCCAATTTGTTTGTACACTATCGCGTAAACTCACAATACGAGGCTATAGTAGGAGTTGGGAATCGATTTGACGACGCTCCTGTTTTTCACCTCGGACTTAAGCAGCGTAAAAATATCTACAGAGTGAGTTATAGTATTCCGAACAAAGATCTATCTGCCTTTAGTAACGGTACCATTGAATTCTCCGTGATTTGGGCTAAAATAAGTAGATCAGATCCTTCATTCAATAAAACAATGCCTCGTTTATAAAAAAGTTGGGGAATATACCAGCACAATAATTTCATAAATAGTTAGATTAAGCAATTTAAAACATATTTAATTAATGTGTTTGCTACTGCTCAAATAAACATGATATAATACTTTTATTGCGGTATTTTAGACGTTGATCGATTTTTTTGCTACGATCATAAGATCCTTTAATGATAGGTCAGATTATTAATTAATATTTACTACTTTCGTGGTTTAAATTCGTGCGGCATTGAAAATGTCGCGTAGGTATTTAGGCATTTTATGGTATTTAGTAGCAGTTTATTTTTACTTTATTTTTTTCCTCTTTTTCTTATTATTTATTATCTGTCAGCCAAGCAAATAAAAAATTACGTCATATTGGCTGCCAGCCTGTTCTTTTATGCATGGGGTGCACCAAAATTTGTTTTTATTCTCCTTGGATCAAGTGTGCTCGACTATTTTTTGTGTTTGAAAATTGCTAATCTGGAAAACAAGAGACAAAAAAAACTCCTTTTGACAACGTCCGTAGTCGTTAATTTAGGTCTTTTAGCCTATTTTAAGTACGCAAATTTTGCGGTAGAGAATATCTCTCACCTTATAAGTTCTTTTGGGTTCAGCGAATTAAGCTGGGAAAAAGTAGTACTACCTATTGGAATATCATTTTTCACATTTCAAAAGATGAGTTATGTTTTTGACGTATATAGGAAGGTGAAGAAACCATTAACTAACTTCTTCGACCTGTTACTGTTTATTGTATTATTTCCTCAGCTAATTGCAGGGCCTATAGTCCGCTTTCAGGATATTGCCGATGAAATAAGGGGGCGTGTATACAATGGAACACATGACGATCGATTGTTAGGGTTATTTCGCTTTATTGTGGGGCTGGCAAAAAAAGTGCTTATAGCCAATGTTTTAGGGGCAGAGGCAGCGAAAGTATTTGGGACTGCGTCATATGACCTGTCTGCAGGTACTGCCTGGTACGGTGCAATTTGTTATACCTTTCAGATTTATTTCGATTTTTCAGGTTATTCGGATATGGCCATCGGAATTGGTCGCATGCTCGGATTCACATTTCCGGAAAATTTTAATAATCCATATATATCGCGAAGTATCTCTGAGTTTTGGCAACGGTGGCACATGACATTAGGTACCTGGATGCGCGATTATTTATATATTCCTCTCGGAGGTAACAGGGTAACTAAAGGGCGTTTGTATTTTAATTTATGGTTCGTGTTCCTTGTATCCGGTATATGGCATGGAGCCTCCTGGAATTTTTTAATTTGGGGTGCCTATCACGGCTTATTTCTGGTTCTTGAAAGACTGTTTTTGAAACGATGGTATGACTACATTGGAGGCACATTAAACATAGCCATTACCTTCTTTATAACCGTGTTTGGCTGGGTGATTTTCAGAATTGATGATTTACAATTTCTGCGCAAATTTATTGAAATAATGTTTTTAGGAGATTGGTCATTATCATTAATCCCAGGTAGTGTTAAAGTATGTTTACTCTTAGCGTTTGTTATTTCATTTCTGCCTGCTATACCTTCTTTGGAAGTTAGACTTGCCGGTGTTTATGAAACTTTGAAAACAAAAAGAAGAACACTGTCGGTCTTTATGCTGTCCGTAGTACTTTTATTTGTATCCGTATGTGTGGTCGTTTCATCAGGGTTTAATCCATTTATTTATTTCAAGTTCTAGTCAGATGAATAAACTTAAGCTTCTATTATTTGTGGTGCTGTTATTGATTTTGACACTGCCATTTTTACAGTTTTGTTTTGAGTTTACAGACAATGGAATTTTAAATGGAGCATTTGTAGCAAAGGAAGATACAACCATTGCGGTAAATGGGTGGCTTGAAGGTTCCTATCAGAAAAAGAAAGCGGCATACCTGGAAAACGAAATTGGCTTCAAACCGTGGTTGGTGAGGTTCAAAAATCAATTTCAATATAATGTATTTAATGAGTCTTCGAGTACGGTGGTAATAGGCAAGGAAGGTATGCTCTTTGCACCTGAGTATATAGATGCTCTTTTAGGGTTCGATTACCTGGGAGAGAGACAGTTGGAAGATAAGGTGATGAAGTTAAAAATCATAGAGCACTATCTTGCAAAGCATAATACAAAAATGCTCTTGGTTTTTGCCCCTAATAAGGCACGTTTATTTAAAGAGTATTTGCCTCCATATCGTGATTTAAACCGTAGAATACCAACTAATTATGATTGCTTAAAGGAAAAAATCAGTGATTATAACATTCCTTTTATAGACTTTAATCAACTATTTCAGGATTGGAAAACCACTAAAGTACATGATTTGATAACCAAAAATGGATTGCATTGGACAGTCTACGGATGCAAATTGGCCAGCGACACAATATTCGATAAGATGGAACATATGGGTGGGGAAAACTTACACCGACCACTTTGGTCTGGCTTTCAACTTACAAATAACACGGCCAACGATGAGATAGATATTTTCCATGTACTGAATTTGCTCGATGAACCGGAAGAAGCGAATACAATTTACCCGGTTCAGGTAGGAACTTTAAAGGGTAAAAAACCAAAAGTGGTGATGTTAGGAGATAGCTTTTTTATGAGTTTCTTTCAATGGGATATGCCCAAAAATAATTTTGACACCTTAAGTGAATATTGGTATTATAATAATATAAGGTACGATTATGAATGCAAAAAGAAAGATTTTGCTGAAAAGGATCGTGTTGAAATATTAAAAAATAGCGATTATTTGATTGTGATGGCAACAGAGACCAATTTGTTTATGTACCCCTTTGGCTTGTTGGAAAATATGGCAGGGGTCATTGATTTTGGTAAGGAAATGAAGCAACTAAAAAGAGATAGCATCCAGAGTCAGGTCAGGGAATATATTCAACAGGAACAACTAAGGGCGAAGAAAGAATATAGTTTGGTAGACAATGAAGAATTGCAAAAAAGAGCCGAAGTAGTTATTAAGACTAAATGGTTAGTGAAAGATAAGCACCTCTTTGAGGAGTCAATTCGTTCAGGGATAATTAAAGATTCGGAGTGGTTTGCCAAGGTGAAAGAACAGGCAAATAAACAGCACGAACCATTAAGAGAACTTATACAAGTGAATGTCGATTACATGTATAAAAATAATGGTGAAAAGAATATGGATTGGGAGTTTTATGGAGATGAAGTTGGAAAGTTTTATGCTTATCACGATTCGTTGCTAGGTGTTCCGCAGGAGAAGGCACGGTTGAAGCGTGCTGCCGCAACAAACAAAAGAGATTTCATTGATGAATCTTACCGATTATTTGCCAGGTCAACGTTTGGCTTACCGGAAAATAGGTCAGAAGCAGAATATAACGAAGAAATGAGGCATTTAAGAAGAAGTAATATTCAAAGTGTGGTTCAAAATTATATTCAACAAGAGCAGGATAGAGCGAAAACAGAAGGTGTTTCAATTAACATTAATGAAGTACAAAAAAGAGCAGAGATAGTTGTTAAAACGAAATGGTTAAAGGAAGAGATTTATCATTTTAAGGAGCAAATACGTATAGGGATATTTAGAGATCCCGAATGGTTTGGGGTTATTAAAAAGCAAGCAGAAGAAAGGCATAAGCCTATAGAGGAACTTATACAATTAAACATAGACTACATGTATGAAAATAATGGTCAAAAGAGTATGGATTGGGAATTTTATGGAGATGAAGTCAAAAAATTTTACGCTTTTCACGACTCACTAATGAATATTCCTATCGAAAGAACTCGTTTGAAACGCGCTGCCTTCGCAAGCCAAAAAGATGTCATTGAAGAGGCCTATCGTTTATATACAACGTCAAATGATTAAGTTACTTATCAGATATGGAAATTCGGTTTTACTTCGAAATTAATGCTGCTGTTAGACACCGGATGCCTGAATGAAATGTATTCAGCATGAAGATAAAGCCGGTCTGCCGGGCTTCCATAGAGGTCATCACCAACAATAGGTGTACCCAAACCTTTATGATGAGCGGCATGAACCCTCAACTGATGCGTCCTTCCTGTAATTGGGTACATGCGTACCCAGGTTTTGCCCTCTTTGCGTTTAATAACCTGCCATTTGGTTTGAGCATCTTTACCTAATTCAAAACACACTACCTGATTGGGACGGTTATGGTAGTCTACCCGCAACGGTAAATCAATCAGACCTTCATCGAAGGTTAAAGTACCATCAAGAACTGCGCAATAGCGTTTATGAATTTCATGATTCATCAACTGTTGTTGTAAGAGGTAATGGCTTTGTTTATTTTTAGCGCCGATCAGCAGCCCCGATGTAGACATGTCCAAACGGTGGATGAGAATAGGGCCTTCATAATTCTTAATTCGAGCGTGTAGCCAGCTTTCAACGGAATGATTCAGTTCTTTTCCGGGAACTGAAAGTATTCCGGCCGGTTTATTCACTACAATGATGTCGTGATCTTCGAAAACTATCTCAGGAGTTTGTTGAGTCAGTTGTTTTTCTAGAATGGGGTTGGGGGAAACACGAAGACCTTGTAGCATGAAAGAAAGTAAGGGTTCACACTTACTTTTGCAAGCAGGGTAAAATGCTTTGTGGTGCCTGACTTCCCGGGGAGGAGAGATGCCCCACCAAAACTCGGCAAGAGCGATAGGTGTCAATTGGTTATTGTAAGCGTATTGCAAAAGTTTAGGGGCAGCACAATCACCCGTTCCCGCCGGAGGTAATTCCTTAAAAAGATCGGTGATGGGAACGTATTTCCCCATTGCATTGGATACTTTATATTGCTGGAATAAGCGCTTTTGAAGATCGGCCGAACATTGCTTGCGTTTCTGTTTTAAAGTTGTGATTTCTTCTTCAAAAGCTCTTATTTGTGTTTTTAGGGCTTCGATTTGAGCTTTGTACGCTCGGGCTTTTCGTTTGTAATGGAACTGACTATCCTGACTTTCTTTAATCAATTGTTGAAGTAATTCCTCATAAGAGGTATTGTCAAGACTTACCCGCATCTCTTCACGCTTTTGTGCGCGCTGCTTTTTGCCTTCTTTTATTTTGGTTTTTAAAAATTGTAATTCTGTTTCTGATTTAGAAGTAAGGTCTTGTAACTGCTTAAGAAGGGATTTTAATTGTTCCGAACTGGAAAGAGACTCAATCTTTTGATTAATAGCAGTGATCTTTTCCTCTTCTTTTGTAAAGAATTCATCATGTGCCAAACGGTCGTAAACCGGAGGGACAAAATTTTCAAAATGGCAACTATCTCCAATTTTTCCTGAAAAAGCAGCCAGATAGAAGCATTGACCGGAGGAGTCTAGTACTACGAGGATGCCAAACATTTTCCCCATAGCTCCTTCTTGATTTTCATCGAGCCCAAAATTATGTGGCCATTGGTAATTTTCCATCTTTTGATGTAACTCTTCACAAGCCATTTTGGAAAGTTGGTCGGGTTTATAATTAAACGGAAAGGTGAATTTTTCTGGCAGCGTAATATGATTTACCGCCCCGGAGAATTGATTTAAATAAAAAGAAACAGGATGCTGACGTGTATTCAACTTATTTTTTTTGCAAATTTAGTCAAAGTAGTCCGAGATGGAATGAAATTGTCTTTTTTTAATGGTAAAAAATAATTATGACCTTAAGTTCTAAATATATACTAAGCGAAATGAAACAGAAAGGAATGTTTACTTTTGATTTCCAGAAAGACCCAAACACATCCTGTTCAATAACAATTTATCATTCAAATCAACAATTTCATTTAACAACTCATTATGTATACGCCAATTACATGGGGAAAAATGAAATGGGTCAACCAATGCGTAAACGTAGTTTCCACTCATTTGAACAACTAGCTGCTACATTTAATATCGAATTTCCCTCAATTCAGATAAGCTGAGCTGAGTTGTTACTATCTATTGCTGGTCATCAAGACTATTTAGCTTATCTAAAAGATCAAGAACTATTTCGTCCAGGTCTTCCCCGGATATTACTTCCATCATACCATACATGGCTGCGGTACGGCTGGAAGTGGCATTTGCCGTTCCGGAAAACTGACTCTGTATTTTCGCGATCATTCCCTCGGGTAGAATTTTTGCCAGACGTTTGATCGTTGCAACCTGAATTTTATTGCCCACCTGACTCAAGGAAAACCGCTGTACACGTTTCACTGCATATTTTAGGTCTTTAATGAATAGGTCACAATGTTCCAAATGAACCTGACTTACTGTCAAATGAATGCCTGCGGGTTTTTGTAGGCGCTCAAAATTCCATCCCTTTATATTTAATTCGTCAGCTACTTCGTAAATATTGATGTCTGATGCTGTAAAAGCAATGATGGTCATGTCGGGTACAGTCATAAGTTCTAAATCCTTGATGCCTTTAATCGCATCAACAATTTTGCGGGTGGCCTCCAAAGCTTTTTCGCTGAGTTCACAATAACCTTCAATACCAATTCCGCTTAATGCGGCCCAGGCGGCTGCAATTGCCCCTCCTGGTTTGGAACCAAGAATGGCAGGTGATCCATAAACACCTCCCGGCCATTGTGTGTAGACGGAAAATTGAAATTTTCTCAGACTTCGATTTCTGTACAGAATTACCGAGGCGCCTTTGGCTGCATAACCATATTTGTGTATGTCAATTGAAATAGAAGAAACCTGAGGTACCGTGAAATCGAAAGTAGGGATGTTGTACCCCAGCTGTTTTGCAAATGGTAATAGAAAGCCTCCTATACATGCATCGACGTGGAAGAGAATGTCTTTGTCCCTCAGCAGAGCGCCTATTTCTTCAATAGGATCCACCACTCCATGTGGGTACGATGGGGCAGAGGCTACTATCATAATTGTATTATCAGAAATGAGGGCATCTATTGCACCGATGTCTGCACGATAATTGATGTCAACAGGAGCATGAATAGGTTTTATGCCAAAATAGTGAAAGGCCTTTTCAAAAGCCGGATGAGCAGTTACCGGTATGATTATTTCAGGCTCCCTGATATTGGGATGGTATTCTCTGGCATAGTCTCTGGCAGTTTTTACAGCCATTAGTATGCTTTCAGTTCCTCCGCTGGTCATAGATCCGGTGGCCTTCTCGTCTCCATTCATTAAATCGGCGACCATTTGTACTACTTCCGCTTCAAGTCTTCGAAGGCTGGGAAATGATGTTGGGTTTAAAGCGTTCTCATTGAAGTAGAGATTATAAGCTTCTTGAATCAGCTGCTTATACTTAAGGCCCGGATCATATATAAGACAAAAGGACTTGCCTTCCTGCCATTTTAGATCATTTATCTGAGCCGTCCTTAAATCATTAAGAACGTCTTCGCGTGATTTACCTTTTTGTGGAATTTTGACTTTAGAGTTTGAACTCATAACTTTTTGAGGTATAGCTATTAAATAAAGTTTTTTTCCAGGAAATTGAGGGCGTTTTCCTTCATGAATCGATTCACCAGCGTTTCAGGAGACATACCGTACCAGTATTGCTCCTGGTACTTGGAAGATTTTAGAAATGTTATTAGGTCAGACTCCAGATCAGGTAACTTACCGGCATTGTTATATCCCGGTATATGATTAATGAGTCCGTCAAAGTCCGAAGCTAAAACCGGAACATCCCAGGCACTATGGTGATTAATAGATTTTATTATTTCAAATAGATTATCACAGATTAATTTACAATACTGCCTACTAATACTTGATGAATCTACACTGCTTTCAATTTTTAAATTAGTGGCCGGACTTCCCAGTAACCCTTTGTCGAGCATAATTCCAATTATTCCACCAGATTGGTGTATGATGTTAATTTCTTCTCGCGACAAATTGATAGACCAGTTATTGAAGTAACCTCGTTTGAGTTTTGTGCCATTATCGGCGTCTCTTACAGAATTGTTGATGGTCTTATAACCATTAACACCCGCGTGACCACAAATAATTGGTATTTTGTTATTGGAATTAATTCTGTTATTGCGTGCAATAAAGCGGTAATATTCTTTGCGCGCCATCACACTCATGTGTTTGGTGTCTATTAGTACACGTTTACCATTACCGTTGCTCAATAACTCTTCTATCACCACCCATCCTAACTTGGTAATTCCTAAATCAATACCTTTATTCTGGTTGAAAACCAGATTAATAGGCGTTTTAAGGCTTCTCGCGTGACCGCTTAATTGATTCCAGTAATGATGTGAAAGATTGATGAAGAAAGGCGGAAATTGCCAATCTTTAATGGTGCCAATATTTTGAATCAACTTTTTTTTGTGAATATCGAAAGGCTGGTTGAGATCGTTAGGGCTACCTGCACCCAAGGCATGGCCGCCCTCAATACTTATTATTACAGCCAGTGTATGATCATCTTTCTCTAAAGTAGATTTCAGTTCCTGGTAATTACGCACAATTTTGTACGCATATTCGCCATCAATGCAAGAGCCTTGATTATCAATAAGATAATCATAAATCTCCTGGAGTTCCTCAAAGTAGTCGGTCTTTCCGATTAATGCACGGAGTCTCTTTTCGCTGATACCTGTGGCTACTCTTAGAATCTCTTCGATCGATTTTTTTCCAACAATATATGAAGGGAACTTTCTGAAATTGTACCACCCTTTTTCTACCGGATACATTGCATCGACTATTACTCTTGTCTTATTTTTGGCATAGGCATATAAGTTAGATTGAGATTCTTTTGAAAGGTCGGGAGTCTTCATTCGAACCCATCTGCTTATAGCAGAATCAAAATGGGGATTTTGAGTTTTGAGCCACAGCCCCTCTTTACTTTTGTCGTAGCCGGTGTTCAAACCTCTTAGAGATGGGTGACAGTGAAAATCAACAAAGAAATCAGTATTAATCTTTGACATAAACGATTGACAATGAATAAAAACATAACTAAAATAGCTACTATATAGTATACTCAAATATGCCCTTTAATGTTTATGAATTTTGACAATGAAAGATGTAAGTCAGGTATATAATCGGCAAAAGCAGTATTTCTTTGATAAGATGATGCATACTTCGGTAGCAGAACGTATTGCAGTTTTGAAACAAGTAAGTGGCTGGATCACATCTAATAAGGAGGAATTGTACCGTGCGTTGTTTGACGACTTGAAAAAACCGGAGGTAGAAGTTGATATTACAGATGTCAAACCACTTATTTCTGAAATAAAACATGTTTGTGGGAACTTAAGGAAATGGGCCAAACCTAAAAGTGTACGTACTCCAATAGCGCTGCTGGGCAGCAGGTCCCGGATTTATACCGAGCCTTTGGGGGTATCGCTTATTATTGCACCTTGGAATTACCCCATATTATTGTCCCTGGGCCCTTTGATTTCGGCTATTGCGGCCGGTAATACAGTTGTGTTAAAGCCGTCAGAACATGCACCCTCATGTGCCAGGCTATTGGAAAAGTTTGTTAACGAACTTTTTTGTGGAGATGGAGTTGAAGTTGTCGCAGGAGGTGTCGATGTTTCCAAATCTCTTTTGGAGCAGCCTTTTGATCATGTGTTTTTTACCGGAAGCACAATTGTAGGCAAGGAGGTTATGAAAGCGGCATCTGCTAATTTGACCAAAGTGACTTTAGAATTGGGAGGAGCTAACCCTTGTATTGTAACCGCAAGTGCAGATTTACACGATGCCGTTGAAAAAATATGGTGGGGCAGATTGGAAAATGCCGGACAACGTTGCCTGGCACCAAATCATGTGTACGTACATGAGTCGGTGTATGAAGAGTTTGTAAAGAGTGCAACACTTCAGTTAAAACGCTATTATGGCGAAGAACCCACTTGGCAGTCCAATAAAGACTTTGGGCGCATAATAAATAAAAATCATTTACAGCGGCTGGAAGCCTTAATAGAAGAGCTTAAAAGTGAAGGTGGTAAAATAGTTTGCGGAGGTAACAGTGATGCGAATGATTTGTACCTGGCACCGACCTTGATTCGGGATTTAAAACTAAGGTCTATGGTAACGGATAATGAGGTATTTGGGCCGGTATTAGCGCTTATACCTTATAAAGAAGAGCGTGACCTTGTCGCCGCTCTGAACAAAAAAGCAATTCCGTTATGTATATATGTATTTGCAAGACAAAAGTCTGAAGTGAATTACCTGCGCCTGTCTACCAGGTCAGGGACGATGGGGATAAATGAGACCACATTGCAATTTGTGCATTCAGGTTTACCGTTTGGTGGTTTGAAAGATAGCGGTATGGGATATGCCCATGGAAGATATGGTTACGAGGCTTTCAGTCATAAGAGAGCTGTCCTAAAGCAACGGGTAGGTTTTACAACTTTGAAGTTAATCATGCCGCCTTATACATCGAGAGTGAAATGGCTTATGGATATTTTTATTAAGTATTTTTAAACAATTGTTACATGTTAATTGAAGGTGTAAACTACTGGTTTAAGTGCGGCGTAGTGGTGGTAGGGAATCGAATTGGGTTTTTATAGGGAGGTGTAAATATCTTAACAAAAGAATGTTTCCTATAAAATTATTTTTAATTTTGTCTCTTAATTAAACTCAAATTCTGTTTTTATCATGAAGTTCAATAAAGAACTAGGGTTAATCGTATTTTCATTACTGGCAATTTTTGTATGTGGCTATATTACTGTAGACTATTTTTATACAGATGAAGTTAGTTCGTCTGATCAAAGCAAAGGGCAGGAGGTTTTGGAGGCTGTGGTTGGGGCTAATAAGGAAACTATAAAGAAGATATATGGGTATCCACAGGACTCTGTTTACCTGATAGAAGGTAAAATAAGTAAAAATGATAATTTCACTGATTTATTACACGATCATCACATAGCTTATGAATCTATTTTTGCATTGGCGAAAAAGTGTCGTGATATCTTTGATGTGCGAAAGATTGCAGTGAATAAAAAATATACACTCATATGCACAAAAGACTCTTTACATGCAGCGAAATGTTTTGTTTACCATGAAAATAAAACGGATTATGTAGTGTTTAAATTTGGGGATACACTCGATGTATATCGTGGGCATAAACCAGTTAGAATTGAAGACAGAGTATTAAAAGGAAGTATAAATAATAGTTTATACAATGCCATCATAGATGCAGGTGGAACTGCAGTTTTGGCAAACAAACTGGCTGATGTTTTTGCCTGGGAAATTGATTTTTTTGGCCTTCAAAAAAACGACGAATTCGAATTTATTTATCAACAACGTTTGGTAGAAGGTGAGTTGGCCGGTGTAGATGCTATTTTGGCCGCAAAGTTTAAGCATAATAATAAAATGTTTACAGCTTATAGTTATGATCAGGGAAATGGTCCTGAATATTTTGATAGAGAGGGGGAGAGTCTGCGTAAAACATTTTTGAAAGCACCATTGAGCTTTACACGAATTAGTTCCCATTTCAGTCATTCTCGTTTACACCCGGTTCTAAAGATAAGAAGGCCTCATCATGGAGTGGACTATGCAGCACCCAAAGGTACACCGGTGGTAGCCATCGGTGATGGAACAATTATTAAGGCAAATTACAGTGGTGGTGCGGGTAATTATGTCAAAGTGAAACATAATAGTGTGTATACAAGTGGTTATATGCATTTAAGCGGATATGGAGCACAGATAAAAGTAGGTAAGCAGGTACAACAAGGACAGGTAATTGGCTATGTAGGGAGTACGGGTTTATCAACGGGACCACATTTGGATTTCAGAATCTGGAAGAATGGTGCGGCTGTAAATCCCTTATCATTAGACCCTCCTTCTGCAGATCCCTTAAAGGATAAATATAAAAAAGACTTTCTGAAAAAAGTAAAGGTTTACGATACTGCATTAAATGCAGGTAAGAAAACATTGGTTACCGCATTATAATTTTTAGTATTAAATAACATTGCAGTAAAATACGGTCCACATATATAACTAGTTATTTATCGAAATTTTAATTCGTTAATTTTTTCTTGTGTCCAAAATCAAATTAATGTAGATTTGAAACGTGTACGTTAACGTTAATGTATTTTTCAAATAATTTGGTTGATTAAATAACGAGATTAATGGATGAAATTTGCAAAAACACTAACGCTAGTCTTGTATTCGTTGTGCATATCAATGAGTTGATCAAGTTGAATGATGTGTTCGTTGAAAAAAAGAAAATGCTAATACATGGTAGTGTACCTTTGCCATGGTTAGATTAAACCAAACAACAAATAGTCTAACTTACAATGTTAACTGAACTGACTCAATATTTCTGTCAACTGCGTGACATTTTGTTTTTTGATAATAGGTGTCGTCAAAAAACCCACGTGACAGAACATAAATTAGCCGTTCATAGCTCCATTAGGTGTTCGGGAGCTATGTCGACCAGTAAAGCTTTCTATTTATAATTATGTTCAAAAATCGATCAATTAAAAGTACAGCACGAAGATTTCGAAGGAGCATTGCTGCTCTTTCGGTCTTTGCTGTCTTAGGCTTGGCTAATCAAGGATTAGCACAAAGCGACGCCCAGGACTGGGACAGGGCACAATTGTTACTGCCCGGTGATGGCCAACTAAACCTGTCGCTGGTAACATCTTTAAGATGGGGACCAGATAACCGACTTTATGTAACGCAAAGATATGGCGTGATTAAAGTTTACACTGTAACTGAAAACAATGGTGACTACGAAGTAAGCAAAACGGAAACCATCAATTTGATTAATGGAATTGACAACCACAATGATAACGGTGATCTTAACAATGGTGTAAACACACGTCAGGTTACCGCTATTGTAGCTACAGGTTCTGCTACTAAACCTGTGTTATACGTTGCGTCCAGTGATTCACGCGTTGGCGGACCTAATGGAGATCAGAATTTGGATGGAAACTCTGGTGTTATTACTAAATTGGAGTGGAGAGGTGATAACGGTAGAACTCCTGATAATACTGATTTTAATGCATTTTCTGATGCACAACTGTGGGAAAGAACAGATATCGTTCGTGGTTTACCTCGCTCTGAAGAGAACCACGCCACAAATGGTTTGAGATTAACGACCTGGGGCGGTAAAGATTACCTTTTAGTTTGTCAAGGAGGTAATACAAATGCCGGAGGCCCTTCTCGAAGTTTCGCTAGAGCATCTGAATATGCGCTTTCTGCGGCTGTCTTGAGTGTTGATTTGGATGCTATTGAAGCAATGCCTGTGAACGATGCAGGTCCGGATCAGTTTATTTATGACATTCCGACCTTAGACGATCCACTTCGTCCAAATGTGGGCCCTGAAGATCCAAACGATCCTGCATATACTGGTGTTGACCAAAACGATCCATTCGGTTGTAACGATGGTTTGAACCAGGCTATGATCGTTGAAAACGGACCGGTACAGGTATTCGCCGCTGGTTTTAGAGATGCATACGACATGGTCGTGACTGAAGAAGGTCGTGTTTATGTTACAGATAATGGTGCTAATCAAGGGTGGGGTGGTATGCCTACCAATGAAGGCCCTGCTGTAAATGGTGTATCTAACGTAACTAACGATTACTTAACTGTTGATGGTTCTCCCAATGGTGAAGAGCCTGGTGGCGGTGGTACTCCATTCAATGGACAAAACGTTGACAACTGGGATCACCTGGAATTAGTTACCGGTATTGGTGATGCGACAAGCAACAGTATCGATAATTACGACCCATTTGACTATTATGGTGGACATCCAACACCAGTTAGAGCGAACCCTTCAGGTGCTGGTTTATTTACTTCATTGAATAGCAATGAAGGAGAATTCAGAACCGTACCTTACGATCCAAATGGAACTGGAGATGCGGCAGATCCAACATTGGCACTTCCGGCCAACTGGCCTCCTGTACCTGTTTCAATGGCACACCCGGTAGAAGGCGACTTCTGGACTCCGACAGCAACGAATCCTAAAGTGGATTTGAATAATGTGATGAACTGGAGTACCAATACCAATGCAATCCAGGAATATACGGCTTCCAACTTCAATAATAAATACAAAGGTTCATTGTTTGTTGGTCGTGGTAACTTCTCAGGTAATGGCGATAACGCCGGTTACATTTTAAATATGAAATTGGCCAATGATGGTACCGTTGCTGCTTTTGAAGATGATCAACCAATTGCTAACTTCTCCGGTGAAGAGTTTGTACTTGGTATAGAATGTCAGGGCGATTTTGATATTTTCCCTGGTACGGTTTGGTTGTCTACTTATTTAGGGGCAAATATTTATATTCTGATACCTAAAGAAGGTGGTAACCCAACTTGTTTACAACCTGGTGAGCCTGGATTTAACGGTGCTGATGACTATGATGGTGACCAGTACACAAACCAGGATGAAATTGATAATAATACTGACCACTGTGCCAGTACTGTAACTCCAACAGATACAGACGGTGATTTTACTTCAGATCTTAACGATAATGATGATGATGGTGACGGTATTTTTGATCGAGTTGATAAATTTCAGGTTGGTGCTGATAACGGTTTGAATAATAACATTCCGATGAGCTACGAATTGGAACCAGATGGCGACCTTGGTGGTGTATTCGGTTTCACTGGTCTTATGATCAATTATGATGAAAATGATGACTACTTCAACTGGTACGACGGACCTGAAACTCCTAAAGATATTTATGGTGGTACTGCCGGTATCATGACTTTATACATGGAGGGTGGTGACGCTCGTACTAACGATCAACAAAAAGGCTTCCAGTTTGGTATGAACGTTGACGCTAATACTGCGCCATTCTTCCTTAAGGGAGAAATGATTCCTACTAGTGGTGTTTTCCACAATCCATTAGCTGGACAGTCTTACGGTATGTTCGTTGGTAATGGTGACCAGGATAACTACATTAAAATTGTACGCAGCGATCAGGGTATCACTGTTGGAATGGAAGATGCCGGTACTTATACTGAAACTCACTTTACATGGCCTGGAGGTATCACTTTTAAATTGGATTGGTATTTCTTAGTAGATCCTTCTGCCGGAACTATTGCACCTGGTTATGACATCGACGAAAGTGGAACTATTACTTACGTTGGGTCTCCAATTGCCGCTCCTACTAATATCTTAAGTGCTATTAATAACGCTAATACACCACTTGCTTGGGGTATCATGGGTACAAAAGGTGATGCTTCTAACGATGAGTATTCTATTTCTTACGATAGATTTGAGCAATACTGGGAAAACCCTCCTGCCACACAGGTATTATATCGTGTTAATGTAGGTGGTGAAGCTATTACTGCAACAGATGCTCCTAATCCTGATTGGGAAGTTGATACAGATGCATCTCCTGTTTCTTACAGAGTTTCTACTGTAGGTGCGGTTTACACAAACGCTGAACAGTCTGCTCACCCGGGTCCTATTAACATGGAGCACGCTTCATTGGACGGAATTAACGTGCCTCAGGCACTCTTTAATTCAGAGCGTTGGGATAACTCTGTACTTATTGGCAATAATGATCAGGAAGAATTACAATACGAATTCGCCGTGGCTGCTGGTACAGAAGTAACTGTGCGTCTTTATTTCGCAGAAATCTATTCTGGAGTAACAAACGCTGGTACACGTGTATTTGACGTGGCCCTTGAAGGTACAGTACCCGCTGAATTCGATGATATCGATCCTTTTGCAATCGCTAATGCAGCTAGCACTGGTGTTATGGTGGAAGCTACAGCTACGGTATCTGCAGACGGTATTTTGGATATTGATTGTATTGCTGGTCTTGAGAATCCAAACATCAAAGGTATTGAGATTATTGGAGGTGCAGTGGATCCTGATAACAGATCTATCACTATTTCTACCAATAATACAACTTATACAGCGCCTGCAACTGTTTTAGTAAATGCAATGGCAACTTTAGATAACGGTGATCTAATAGATAAAGTGGAAATTTTCGAAGGTAACAATTTGGTAGGTCAAGCTGTGAATGCACCACATTCTTTCACTAGTTTTAATTTTACATGGCTGGATGTTGCTGCCGGTACTTACGATCTTACAGCAGTTGCTACATTTGTTTCAGGAGATCAATTTACTTCTAACATACAGACCATTACAGTAGCTGCTGAGCCTAATGACGCTCCTACTGTAGTAATTACAGGTCCGGAAGACAGTGAAGTGTTCGATGAGCCGGCAACTGTTGCCATTTCTGCCGATGCAAGCGATACTGATGGCACTGTAACTTTAGTTGAGTTCTTTAGTGGTTCAACAAAAATTGGTGAAGCAAGTGCTGCTCCATTTAATTTCAGCTGGACAAATGTAGGCGCAGGTTCTTACTCGTTAACTGCTGTAGCTACTGATGACGATGGTGCTCAAACGACTTCTGCGGCCGTTGCAATTACAGTAAACGGAATTCCTAATGAAGCTCCTACAGCCAGCATCACTTCTCCATCAAATAACGATGAATTCACGGCTCCTGCTACCATTACTATCAATGCCAATGCAAACGATACCGATGGTACGGTAACTTTAGTTGAATTCTTCAACGGAACTACAAAGATTGGTGAAGATAATTCGAGTCCATTCTCTTTTGATTGGCCAAGTGTTGCTGAGGGTACTTACTCGCTTACTGTTGTTGCTACCGATAACGATGGTGCACAAGTTACTTCATCTGCTGTTTCTGTAACTGTTCTTGCTTCCCCAGGAAATGATTGTGGAGGTGATGGTGTAAATCCTGCTGAATACAGCTACGAATTGGAAGAAAATGGTAATTCATTGACAATTACCTTCATTCCAAGTAGTTCACAGTACGGTGGCGGTTTCTGTTTCCTTGATTACTATTTGAACGGTACTAAAGTTGGCTCTCATTGGATGCCAGGAAACCCTAACAAGTCTTTCACCATCAATGGTTTGAACAGTGGTACTTTGGTTGAGTGGTTCTTTAAGTACAGTGCTCCTTACGGACAGCATGATCCTGGAAGCCCTGATCATTCACATACTATGGGTGACTGTGCTTCAAGTGCTAAGTTGAGCCATGTTGGAGAGCGTACTTCTTCTTTGAAGTTGTATCCAAACCCAACAGACGGTATTATCAACATGGATTATAACGGTGCGGCTACTATCGAAATTACAAACAGCAACGGAGCTGTTGTGTTTGATCAAGCTTATAAAGCTGGTCAGGCTATTGTATTCGGAAGTAACTTAGCTCCGGGTGTATACTATGTAAAAGTAACAACCGATACAGAGGTGATTGTTGAGACTATAGTTAAAAACTAATAGCAAAAAATAGCATATACCTAAAAAGGGGATGCCATTGGCATCCCCTTTTTTGTTTAACTCATTTTCTACAGCGCTATTATGTCAAAGAATCGTTAGAGTTTCGAGACAAAAAAAGATTTTTCAACTTGGAACTGGCGCTTGCACAAGGTGTTTCGTTCTAATTTGACTTTTATACCATAAAGCAATCTAATGATGTACGGCTGAAATAATTGCCGAGCTCGTATCTATTAACGTTCGTTGGTGTACGGATTGCTCGTAGATTTCAATTCCGTTTTTGTCGGTATATGCGGTTTTTTCGAATATAGTAAAAGCGTTACCAGTAACTAAAAATATCGTGATTCCCGCAGTAACCTTACGATAATTCATGTTTTGTTCGGTTGGTTTTACTAAAAGACGATTTATACCTTCAAAGGTTTCAGATATCCGGAAAATAGTTGAAATGTGGAAAAGTACAACTAATTTGAGGGTAATTGGTTTGTGCTTAGGTTGTTATATGCGAATGCCGAAAACGCAAATATCGTCGATTTGATCCTCCGTTTTTCTCCAGTTATTAAAGGTGTTTTCGATGATGAGCTTTTGTGTTTCAAAATCGTGTTTGGATATTTCTAAATAGAGTTTATTCAGTCTGCTGCGACCAAACTTCTTTATTTGGTTTTTTTCGTTAAAACCAAATTGATCCAAAATACCATCTGATGCCAGAAATATTTGATCTCGTTTTTCAAGCTGAATTTGGTGATTAATAAAAGGTTTAGTAATAGTGTTGTAACCCACCGACTGAAAAGTACCTTTGAGGAAAATGATTTCATTGTCCCTGACAATGTGAAGGTTGTTGTAAGCTCCGCACCATTCAGCTTCCAGTGTTTTAGGGTTTATGGATAAAAGGGTGATGTCCATCCCGCCTTCGATTTCCGATTCGCTTTGTTCAAATCGTTTTTTAATGATGGCACGACATATTTCCAATATTTCCGCAGGGCTGGTTATTGTCATTTCATTAACCACCTTGTTGAGTGTGTTAAAGCAAACAAGGCTTAACATTGCTCCCTGAATTCCATGTCCGGTACAATCTGCTACGGCAGCGTATAATCGGTCTTTTTTCTTGGAAACCCAGTAAAAATCTCCGGATAAAATGGCTTTAGGGCTATAATAAACCATGTTTTCGGGAAATAGACTTGCCAGGCGATCTTGAGACGGGAGTACAGCGCTTTGAAGTCGCTTTGCTGCTTTTATACTGGCCGTTATCTCAGCATAGGTTTCTTCCAGGGTTTCTTTTTGAAATTTGATAGTTTGTGTACGTCTTTTTACTTCTTTTTGCAACTTTATTTTAGCGGATTGTAAGCTCTTTACACGAATGAGGTAAATCAAATAGAACAATAATGTGGTTAAAATACAAACTATTACTTTGAAGTACCATGTTTCGTAAAAAGCAGGTTCAATTCGGAATGTAAAGTCAATACTATTACTCATTTGTCCATGTTTGTCCTTACATCTCACTGTAAGTGTGTGCGCTCCTTTGATTAAATTGGCAATTGTTGCATGATTCAAGGGAGACCATTCTGACCACTCATTTTCTCCGTTTAGTTTAAACGAATATAATATGAGATCGGGATCACTGTCTGTGTTTACTGAAAAAGTGAATTGCAGGCTATTTTGACGTGCACTTAATACCAGATTTTGAGGAATAAAGTTGAAAGGACTGTAGTTATCAAAAATATGTGTTTTTTGATCTTTATTCCGAAACTTGTCTACCCAATTGATACTTCGGTGTTTGACCTTTAAATCCGTAATTTCGATCGTAGGTGGAGAGGGCATATCAAGTGCGTCATTGGGCATCATTTTTACGATTTTTTGTTGTGTACCCCACCATAAGTAACCATGTTTATCGATACAGGCACCATGTGTACAGCTTACTCCCATAAAACCGTCTGTCTGTGTAAAAGACCTGAAGTAATAGGCTGCTTTTCTTTTTTTCCAATCGTTATTTAGTACCGCAATTCCTTTATTCGTTCCTACCCAGATACGGTCTTCATAATCTTTGACGATTACTTTGATATATTCATTTGGTAAGCCATTTGACTTAGTGAAATTTATCGCTTTTTTGGGCCCTTGTTTAAGAAAAACCCCCTTGTTCTTAGTTCCTATCCACATTTTGTTTTGACTCGAATCAATGAGAATAGCACTAGGTTTTACATAATCAGGTAAGATTGTTGTTTCATATAGTTTACCTTCTTGTATTTTCATTAATCCCTTGCCCGCTGCTACCCAAACGACATCTTTATGTAATTGAAGGTCATTAATTTCAGCTCTTAACAGTTCATTGGGGAACATTTGGTGATATTCGTTATCCTGGTATTTCCATAATCCATCAAACCAGGTGCCTATATATACTTCATTGGAGTCAATTTCAAGTAGGCATTTAACATTGATAAAAGGCGGTTTAGGCAATTCATAAAACTTACGTTCCTCATAATAACCCAGTTCTCCGGTCCATGTACCAACCCATATTTTTCCATTATGGCTTTTATGTGCAGCAATGAAGTCAGTAGTTTTGATAGGATATTCGTGTGTGAATATATTTTGCTCATAATCATAAATGAAACCTCCATTGGCCCATGTTCCTAAAAATATGCGGCTACTGTCCATAACCTCGATCGCATAAGTAGCTTTGGTAAATTTGAAATTTTGGAATGCAGTAGGGGTGTACTTAATGAGCCCCTCATTAAAAGAGGCTATATAGGTGGATTTTCTGGAGTGCAGGAACCAGAAGGCGTTGTGAGAACGTAATTCACGATTCACAACTTTTTTCATTTGTTTACCATCATAGATGCCAATTCCGTTCCCTTCCGTGCCAACCCATATATTGCCATCATTGTCTTCTGATATTTTCCGTACAATGTGTTTTCCAACAAGACTCATACCAAAATCAATCAGACTGTCTTTTCGTTGAAATAAAACACCGTTTTCCGTACCTATCCATAACTGATTTTTACTATCCGAAAATACAGCGGTACATTCTCTGAATTCCGCATCTATTTTTAAGCGCTCAAAAGTTTTCCCATTAAAAACCTCCACTACCCCTTCATTTTTTCCAAGGCCGCCCACGATAATATTTCCTGCCTCATCTTCATCAATACTCCTTATATGATGAATAGAACACTGATTGTAATACGATTTTATGCTATCGCCATCGATACAAAACAGCCCTTCAGAACGTGTACCAATCCAAATTCTGTTACGGCTGTCTTCAAATAATACGAGGGTCACGTTATTAGTGAATCCGTTGTTTTGATCCAGCGTATATACATATTTGCCATCGAATATTGAGACCCCGTTTTCATGGCTTCCAAACCACAAATTGCCGTTATGGTCACATAAAGCACTGTAATACCTGATGTCTTTGAACCCTTGGTCGAGGCCATATGCATTAAAGTAGGTTCCATCATAACTCATAATGCCGCTACCATCTGTTGACATCCATATACGGCCACTCTTATCTTGAATTACTGACCAAATAAATAATCCACTCATCCCTTGTTCCATTGTCCAGTTTTGGAACATACCTTCTGTGTTGTGCGTGAAAAATGGTGTTTTAGCTTTGGTTTTATGAGGAAGCGAAGCCAGGCGCTTTTGTTGATGTATAAAGGACGGCAATGAATGTTTTTCCTCGCCCTGAGCATATAGCAGGTGATTGACGACGGTTAAGATTAGTACTGAAATAATTACATAGCATTGTCTCATCAGCACGCTTAGCATTTATTTTTTTAATAAGGGAAAAGTATGCAAAATTAATAATAATATTGCTATTAGCGAAGGCTAAGCCCGAAAATTACTACTTGTATTGAGAATCAGGAATTTTGAGTGTTTTTAAATTATCGCAAACATTAATTTATTCTTTTACAAAATTTAGCATTTACTTATATTTATTTCATGTCAAAAAAATACATCGACGACCAATATTTCGAAGGACAGAACTTTGTAGAACAAGAATTGATAATTGGTGACTATGAAGGTTGTACATTTGTAAATTGTTCTTTTACAGGCCTTAGTCTTGCAGGTTGTAATTTTTCAAAATGCGACTTTATTCAGTGTGATCTTAGTAATTGCCTGATAAATGACGTTTCCTTTCAGGATGTGAAATTTGCCAAGAGCAAAATATTAGGCTTACAATTCGAAAATTGTAATGATATTCTGTTCTCTGTTATTTTTCAACAATGTCATCTCGATTTTTCATCTTTCTATCAACGAGATTTAAAGAAATCTATATTTAATGCCTGTAGTCTCAAAGAAGTTGATTTTACAGAAGCAGACCTTCAAGGACTTTCAGTAGATTACTGCGATTTTCAGGATGCAGTCTTCGAACGAACGAATCTGGAGAAAGTAGATTTTAAGAATGCGCGGAATTACTTGTTGGACCCCGAATTGAATAGAATAAGAAAAGCACGGTTTACGGTAGAAGGTCTCGTTGGTCTGGTAAAAAAGTACGATATCGAGATTGAATAAAGCAATTTCAATTAATTGTCAGGTAGTACTTTTTAACCTGCGTATCTAAAAGTTGAGCGGGAAATATTTTTGATAAAGCTCATGGTATGCCTTCCGGTCGAAATCAAGGCATCATTTGATAATAGGAGCATCCAGGTCCTTTTATGACATGTTATTTCTATCCAATCCACACTAAAGATACGATAGGTTGGGGCAAGGTCGGAATTAATGATGAAAAAATAAAAATTCATTAGTTTTTCATGAATTTGATCCTATTTAGGTGCTTATATTCCACTTGGTCATTAAAATAGTCATACTGGTCTTGAAATATTCTCAGTTGGTTGAATAATGTCTTGTAAAAGACACATACTGCTAAATTATTTGTAACTTTGATTGTTTTCAAAGGCTAGTATTTTTTAATACATAGTCAGTAGAAAGATACAGAACCAAGTTCCGTTTTCGATGAGTACTATTACAAATAATTACACAGCTACCAGGGAGAGTTTAGAGGAGTTATTTTCATTAATTGAAGCTTCTGCCGACACATCACAATTGGCCTGGTTGAAAGAGCAAATAGGTAAAATCGATGATAAGCCTGTGCCTACAAAACTTTTTATTACCTATAGCTTAATAGGTAAACATATGAAAGGAAGCCTTAAAGAAGGTCTTTCGGAGAGTGATTCTGCGATAATTTCATTCATAATTAGTAAAAATGCAGACCTAATAGCTTTGAGTCGCGTCTATTTACTTATTTACGTGTTGCTTGGAAACGATGAAAATTTGAAAGCAAGCATCAATAAGATTTTTGAAACCGGTGATACCGGTGAAGTCAGTACACTTTTGAGGTTTCTGGTATTGTTTCCGGAACCGGAATTGTTCAAAGAGAAAGCGGTAGATGCTGTAAGAACAAACATAGAAGCCGTTTTTAACGCGATTGCACTTGATAACCCTTATCCTGCAATATATTTCGATGAATTGCAATGGAATCAGTTATATTTAAAGTGCTCTTTCATGGGGCAGGCTGTTGAAAAAATCATGTACGTAGATGAGCGCGCTAATGCTGAACTGGCAAGGGCAATATCTGATGTAGCACATGAACGTTGGTCGGCAGGCCGTCCTGTTAATCCGCTTTTGTGGCGCATCACCACAAAATTTTTGAACGAAAGAATTAAAGAAGATCTCAAAAAACTATTTGAGAGTGAAAATATAAGTGAGGTAAAAGCAGCCTGCCTGGTTGCGTATAAAAGTCAGGATCAGGACCTGTGCCATTTGGCAGATGACCATAGCTGGTTATCAAAAGTACAGGCAGGGGAATTGACCTGGGAAACACTCGTTTAAAGATATAATTGTTAATATTAAAAGAAATGAAATTTATTGATCCACATATTCATATGACGTCTCGTACTACGGATGATTATGAAGCGATGCAAAAGGCCGGAATTGTAGCTATTATTGAACCGGCATTTTGGATGGGCCAGCCGAGAACACAGGTGGGGTCTTTCCAAGATTACTTTAGCAGTCTGGTAGGTTGGGAACCGTTTAGAGCCAGTCAATTTGGTATTAAGCATTACGCTACTATCGGACTTAATTCAAAAGAAGCAAATAATGAGCCTTTGGCTGAGCAGGTTATGGAACTGTTGCCGCTATACCTGCACAAAGAAAATGTAGTAGGTATTGGAGAAATTGGCTACGATGACCAGACACCGGCCGAAGATAAATTTTTTCGTGCTCAACTCGAGTTGGCTAAGGAATTGGATATGTTGGTTCAGGTACATACTCCTCATCGCGATAAGGTTGCCGGCACCATAAAAAGCATGGAAGTGTGCCTCGAACATGGATTGGATCCTTCTCGTGTTATAATCGATCATAACAATGAAGAAACCGTTAAGGAGGTACTTGACAGAGGTTTCTGGGCAGCATTTACAATATATCCCAATACCAAAATGGGTAATGAACGCATGGTTGAAGTGGTTAAAAAGTATGGAAGTAAACAGATTATCGTAGATAGTTCCGCTGACTGGGGAATTAGCGACCCCTTATCTGTTCCTAAAACCGCTTCGCTTATGTTGCAGAAAGGACTGGCAGAAGAAGATGTTATAAACACCTGTTACGCTAATTCTTTGGAGGCGTATGCCCTTGATGCCAGCGATTGGGAAGGAGCAATGGGGATAGATCAGCGAGCGCTTTTTAACGAAAATAGCGTGTTAAGAGGTCAGCAGCCTAAAATTGACGACAATATTGTTGTGAACTAAAAAAATGTCTCCGAGACTATTAGGATATATTCGGCTTACAAGACCTGCTAATTTGGTCACTGCCTTGGCAGACGTATTAGCTGGTTTTGCCATCTCCGGCTACATTACATGTGCCCTGCAAGATCGTATGTCTTGTTTAGGGCTGGGAATTGATGGCCCTAATTGGATCGCAATTTCCTCATTACTTATAGCTACAATGTGCCTATATGGTGGTGGTGTAGTGCTCAATGATGTGTACGACGCAAAATTAGATAGCGAAGAACGTCCCGAAAGACCGATACCCAGTGGTGTCGTCGAATTGAAACATGCCAGAATGTTTGGCTTTGTTTTGTTGATTATAGGGTTTGCTCTTAGCGTTAGCGTACACGTTTATTCAGGAGCACTTGCATTTGCCATTTGTGTTTTCGTAATTAGCTACAATATTTATTCCAAACATAAGACCTGGTTAGGGCCAATTAATATGGGCTTGTGCCGGGGCTTGAACTTATTGTTAGGGATGAGTGTAATAGGATATAGAAGTACTTTGTGGTGGCTGCTGTTTTTGCCAATTATATATATAGCTGCAATTACAATGGTGAGCCAGGGAGAAGTACATGCTAATAACAAAAAGAAGATTTTGCAAGCAGGTATATTATATGGTGTCGTTTTAGCTATACTTTCTACTTTGTTTCTTGTGAGTGACTTTAGTATAGTGTATGCGGCTCCTTTTATATTGTTTTTTGCATGGAATATATATAAACCGTTAGTCAAAGCGTATAAAAAAAATGAACCTGGAAATATTAAAAGAGCCGTCAAAGCGGGCGTAATGTCCCTTATTGTATTAAACGCTTCATTCTCAGCTGGTTTTGTTAGTTGGTGGTACGGCGTTATGGTTTTGTTATTATTGCCGGTATCTATTTTTTTTGCTAAACGTTTTGCAGTGACTTAAAATGGATAAATACCCAAACATACAGCAACGCTTCAGTGTACCATTTGAGTACCCTCTGGTTACGACAAAAGGGATATTTGATATAAATAATCAGGAATTTGTAGCGCTTATCGGAGATATAGAGCAACCTTCCAAGTTTATTTGTTTTATTGACGAAAATGTTGCTAAAAGCCACAGTCAACTCCTGAAACAGATAGTAACTTATAGTGAAGAATATACACACCTTGTTAGACTGGTCTCAGCACCTCAATTAATTGAAGGGGGGGAAGCAGCCAAGAATACCGATAAACACGTGCAACAGGTTGTTTCAGCTATTGAAGAACATGCTATTTGTCGCCATTCATATGTGGTGGTCATAGGAGGAGGGGCTGTAATCGATACGGTGGGCTATGCGGCTGCCATTGCTCATAGAGGAGTTCGACTTATAAGAATACCGACAACCGTTTTGGCACAAAACGATTCGGCAGTAGGTGTAAAAAACGGAATCAACGCTTTTGGCAAGAAAAACTTCATAGGTACATTTGCTCCCCCGTTTGCCGTTATTAATGACCAGGAATTTCTTACTACCCTGGAGCAACGTGATTGGATCGCCGGAATTTCGGAAGCGATTAAAGTGGCTTTAATTAAAGATGCCTCATTTTATGAATTCATAAGAAAGGCTGCTTATAAGTTGAGCGATAGGGACGAAGGAGCCATGCAAGAACTGATATACCGATGTGCGAAACTGCATATGCAGCATATTGCTTCTGGAGACCCTTTTGAATCCGGTTCATCAAGGCCGCTCGATTTTGGACATTGGTCTGCGCATAAACTGGAACACATGAGCAATTTCACCATGCGCCATGGAGAGGCAGTAGCTAAAGGGATGGCGCTCGATGTTTGTTATAGCTTTTTGCTAGGCTTAATTGATGCAGAAGTTTGCAATAATATATTGGAAGTATTACAAGCTGTTGGTTTTGATATTTCAATAGATCTAAATGCAAAAGATCAGCGTATACTTTTGGGCGGATTAGAAGAGTTCAGAGAACATTTAGGTGGTGAACTTACCATAACCCTTATCGATGCCATCGGTAGCAAAAAAGATGTGCATGAAATTGACTATGCATTAATGAAAGATGCGCTGGTTTTGCTTAACAATAAAGTAAAAAGTAATGTTGTTAAATAAAACCACGCACTACACGTATTGCAGTAATATTCACCCGGGAGAAACATGGGATGAAACCTTTAAAGCACTTAAAGAAAATGTGCCGGCAATAAAAAAAGAGCTGTGCCCTGATCAGAAATTTGGTCTGGGCCTGCGACTTTCCAATCTGGCCAGTATTCAATTGAATGAAGGGAACAATCTCCAGGTGTTCAAAGAATGGTGTGCAGAGGAAGACGTCTATGTGTTCACAATGAATGGTTTTCCTTATGGCGAATTTCATCAGACCATCGTCAAAGATAAAGTGCATGCCCCGGACTGGACAAGCAAAGAGCGACTATTATATACTAAGCGTTTGTTTAAACAGCTTGCGGAATTGATTCCTTCAACTATCGAAGGAGGGATTTCCAGCTCTCCATTAACATACAGGCACTGGCATCGGCCTGAAGATTTAGAGCATATATTCGAAAAGTCGTGCCTTAATCTTGCCGAAGTGGTAATCTTACTCGCGACGCTTGAGAAAGAAACAGGTAACTATTTACATCTCGATATTGAACCGGAACCTGATGGTCTTTTGGAGAACTCAGATGAGTTCATTGCTTTTTATCTGGAAAAGTTGATCCCTATTGCCAGTCCGTTTATAAGTGATCATTTAAATATAGACGAATACGAAGCGAAGGCAATGATCTATCGTTACATTACCATGTGCTATGATGTGTGCCATTTTGCATTGGCCTTCGAATCGCCTGAGCAGACACTGGCCAAATTGGAACAACGTGGTATTAAAATTGGTAAAGTACAAATTAGTGCGGCGTTGAGCGGCAAACCGGAAGAAGGAAAGGAGACCGCTTTTTGGACAGAATTGGAAAAGCTGGATGAATCATGTTACTTACATCAGGTTACTTGCAAAATGAATGGAAAGCTTGTTACTTATAGGGATATTGGCGATATAATTGACAATAAACCGAAAGTAGATGAGGTAAGAGCCCATTTTCACGTTCCTGTCTTTGTAGAGAACTATGAGAATTTTTCTTCCACACAAAATTCAATTATCAAAGTGATGGAGCTGCAGAAAGAACTTCAGTTTTGTAATCATTTCGAAGTTGAGACATATACCTGGGGAGTGTTGCCCAAAGAGATAAAACTCGACCTCAAAAAGTCAATTTCGCGTGAGCTGTTGTGGGGTCTGCAACATTTAACCTAAGCGTAAAAGTTTATGAATAGAACAGCAGTAATTAACGTTGTTGGCCTTAGTAAAAGGTTGATAGGGGAATATACGCCCAAACTTCAAAGCTGGATAGCTGGTAAAAACCTCAGCGCTATAAAACCGGTGTTGCCGGCAGTAACTTGTAGTGCTCAGTCGACCTATCTAACGGGAAAAACACCCTCCGAACATGGTGTTGTGGCTAACGGCTGGTTTTTTAAAGACGAACTGGAGGTCAAGTTTTGGAGACAATCTAACAGATTGGTACAGTCTGAGAAAATTTGGGAGGTACTCAAAAGTGAATCTCCCGATTTTACCTGCGCGAATATGTTTTGGTGGTACAATATGTATTCTTCCGTGGACTTTTCGGTGACGCCGAGACCCAATTATTTAGCAGATGGGCGAAAATTACCCGACGTATATTCTTATCCTTCGAACCTGAGAGACCGACTACAGCAAGCATTAGGTACTTTTCCGCTATTCGACTTTTGGGGGCCGCGCACGAGTATAAAATCAAGTAAGTGGATAGCTGATGCGGCCATAAAAGTGGATCAATGGCATCAACCTACGCTTAATTTGATCTACCTGCCTCATTTGGATTACAATTTGCAACGTTATGGGCACGATTGGTCAATAATCAATAAAGACCTCGGAGAAATAGACGATTTACTGGCAGATCTTATTGGCTATTTTGAAAACGAAGGTCTAGAAGTGATTTTGCTATCTGAATATGGCATTACCGACGTTAATAACCCAATTCATCTCAATCGTGTCCTGCGAAAGAACGATTTGATAGCAATAAGAGAAGAGAGGGGACTTGAGTTATTAGATGCCGGAGCAAGTAAAGCATTTGCGGTGGCAGATCACCAATTGGCACATATTTATGTAAATGACGATTCAAAGATCGAAGAAGTGAAACGCCTTGTAGCGCATACAGAGGGGGTAGAACATGTTTATGGTAAATCTGACCTCAAAACGATAGGCCTGAACCATGATCGGTCGGGTGATTTAGTGGCAGTAGCAGATAAAGATTCCTGGTTTACCTATTATTATTGGTTGGATGATAAAAAGGCTCCGGACTTTGCACGCACTGTGGATATTCACAAAAAACCTGGTTACGATCCGGTAGAAATGCTACTTGATCCAGCCATAAAAGCACCGATACTCAAAGTAGGAGGTAAATTAATTAAGAAGAAATTAGGCTTTAGAACATTGATGGATGTGATACCTTTGGATGCCGGTTTAATTAAAGGATCACATGGCCGAATACCTGAGAGCGAAGTTGATTACCCGGTTTTTATTAGTACCGGTACAAAACAGGAAAATAGTACATTGATAGACAATACCGGTGTATTTGAAAGCATCTATAATACCCTGGTGGCAAAAAAATAGACCCCAAATAGTTAATTTAGAATCTTTAATCGCGCACAAACCTACCGGTGTATTGGGATATTTGTGCATTCGTTTAAAGCTTCTGATCAATTATTCGTAGCAAACATTTTAAGATCGTAAGAAGTTGAAGCATTATTCATGCTCGATGTTAAGCATAAATTTGGATACTTATTAGTAAGTAAGTATCTTTGTGCGTGGCTGATTCAAAAGATACAAAAGAAGAAATCATTAAAGTTGCGGAAAAACTGATACGTACACGTGGATATAATGGCTTTAGTTATAAAGATATTTCACAGCCTTTACGTATGAAAAATGCAGCCATACATTATCATTTTCCAACCAAAGAGGCTTTGGGAGTTGCGGTAATTGAAGATAATGGGAAAAGATTTCGCTCTGCTGTAGCAGATTGGAGCAGCTATAATTACCGCGATCAACTATATCAGTTTATAGGCATTTATGAAGAAAGTAACAGAAGAGGTCTGATGTGTTTTATGGGAGCGCTGATTTCTTCATATGATACGTTACCCGTTAATATGCAATTGTCTTTAAGGCGTGTCGGTGATGAAATAAGAAATTGGTTGAAAGAAATGCTTTATCAGGGTAGCCTTAAAAGGGAATTCCGGTTTGAGGAAACGATCGATGAAAAGGCAGACCAGATTATAGCAGCTTTAATGGCTTCATTAATGATCGCTAAAATGACTGAAAATGATACACTCAGCAACGTCAAAAATTCAATAATTAAGAGTTTATAATATTTTTATTCAATATTTTACCAATTAGTAAGTAAGTATGGAAAAGCGAGTAGTAGTGACAGGTATGGGGGTTTTAAGTGCTCTGGGAGACAACCTTCATGATTTCTGGGGGAATATAGTGAATGGTAAAAGTGGTGCACGTCTAATTGAGAAGTTTGATACTTCCCACTTTAAGACAAAGTTTGCTTGTGAATTAGCAGCATTCGATGCGAAAAAGTACTTAAGCCATCAGGAGATAAAGAAAGCAGACTTATATACGCAGTATGGAATCTATGCTGCTACACAGGCAGTGCACGATAGTGGGTTTGATATAGATAAAATAGATCCCTTTGATGTGGGAGTGATATGGGGGACAGGCCAGGGAGGAATGGATACCTTTGAGAAAGAAGTCACCAATTATGTGGAGAATGGCCCTGTGCCGAAATACAATCCGTTTTTTGTACCCAAAATTATTACCAATATGGCAGCGGGCATGATTTCTATGAAGTTTGGCCTGATGGGAATTAATTATACAACCGTATCTGCTTGTGCAACAGGTAATACTGCTATCATGGATGCTTTCAACTATATCAAATGGGGGAAGGCTAAAATTATTCTTACCGGTGGATCCGAATCACCTATATCTCCGGCTTCTGTTGCCGGGTTTAATGCCATGAGAGCGCTGTCTACGAACAATGAGCACTATACGCAGGCCTGTCGCCCGTTTGATGCTGCTCGCGACGGCTTTGTCATGGGAGAGGGAGCGGGAGCATTAGTGCTTGAGGACCGTGATCATGCCATTGAAAGAGGTGCAACTATTTATGCCGAAGTTGTTGGCGCAGGCATGACCGCAGATGCTTATCATTTAACAGCGACTCATCCCGAAGGTGTCGGCGCCGCCAAAGCCGCTCAGAATGCATTGACGGAAGCTGGGTTGAATTCTAAAGACGTTGATTATTTGAATGCGCATGCCACTTCTACTGCTGTAGGAGATACAAGCGAAGTGAATGCTATAAACAACATATTTGGAAGCGATAACGATCACCTTTCGGTTAGCGCCACCAAATCAATGACCGGACATCTGCTAGGTGCTGCCGGGGCCATTGAATCTATAATTTCCATCATGGCGATTCGAAATAACGTGGTGCCGCCAACCATTAATGTGGAGAAATTGGATGATGCCATAACCAATAAAGAACAGTATGTTTGTAATGTGGCGCGCGAAAAAAATATTGCTGTAGCTATGAGTAATACTTTTGGTTTCGGGGGACACAACGCCGTTGTCGTTTTGAAAGAGTATTAAGGTGTCAATTTGACATATTTAATTTTATTAAAACTGACTAAATGTCTGTTTTTTCTTTAAAACTAAGGCAGAATAGCATAAGTTAAGAGCTGGCATAGCATTTGACCTATTTCTTGTACGATCATGATCCTAAATAATTGTTAAATTAAAAGACTGCTTTAGCAGGTATTAGGAGGTATTATTATGAGTACTTTAGTGAAATCAAGAAATAGCTTTGTTCCCTTTTCAAATTTATTTGATGAGTTTTTCAAACCAGGGTATACCCCACAGTCACGCGCCTTTCATAAGGTGCCTGCTGTAAACGTAAAAGAAGATGAAAGGTCTTATCAAATTGATATCGCAGCACCCGGTTTGTCAAAAGAAGACTTCAACGTCGCCTTGGAAAATGACGTACTGTCTATCTCTGCTGAAAGTAAAAAAGAGGAAGAACAGACGGAAACTAATTACACGCGCAAAGAGTTTGCGTACAGTGAGTTTAGAAGAACATTTAGTTTACCTGAAAACAAAGTGGATGTCGACGCTGTTTCAGCAAACTATAGGGATGGCGTTTTAAGTATTACTTTGCCTAAACTGGAAGTTGGTACTAAGGATGCTAAAAGAGAAATTGAAATTATATAAAGACATAATGAATAGGGAAAGGGGAGCTAGCCCCTTTCCCTATTCTAATTGAAGTGAGACATATATTTGATTACCTTTTGGGTCTTCGTGTTTCAACTTGTCTATTATACTATCACTTAATACGCGATTTTCAATAATTTCCTCATAGATACTATCGTTGTTCTTGGTGTCGTCTTGTAAGAGACTGCGTATGGCTTTATCTTTGTTTCCCAGTACAGCGTATGCTCGTGCTGCCTGAACCCCTTCATAAGGTGTTATTTTATCCGATTGCTCAAGTCGTTCTAGGCGACTGTTTAGGTTATCCTTGGCTTGTTGATCATTTGGGTTTTTTTCAAGCAATTTTAGGTCCCTTTTGATGCCGATGGTGGGTTTATCTAATTTCTTCTGTAAAGGAATAATGGCCTTTGTGCCAGGGTTGTCGTTCAGGATTCTTTCCACCGTTTCAAGTGCGCTAACGCTATCGCCTGTTGCCGCTTCTGCTTCAGCTATTTGGCTTAAGATTTCTGGGTCATCTATAGGGCGTGTTTCAATGTTATTGAGTTGCTTTTTTAAGTCTTCTTTTAACTCGGTATTGTCGGGATTTCGAGCAATTTGTTGTTTGGTCTTTTCAATTTGTACGAGGTCTTTTCCCAGCTGAAAACTTTGAATACTTGGAAAACCAATCATAATAATAGGGATTCCGAAAAAGTATAATAAGTTTTTAATAGGTCTTTGCTTAATGACATGAAATATTAGAATAGCAGTTAAGGCAAGAAAAAGGATGGTGCCCAATATAAGTAAGATTATTTCATAAAGATATAAACCGCCCATGAGTAAAAATGTTGTGATTTGAGGTGATAGACAAAATTTGTAGTATTATCTAATAGTAAATATAGACAAATGTATCTAACATTTTGATTTTACGACTCTTTGCCTGACCTTTTTTTACGCCGGTCTCTTTAGATTTTCTAAATAGAGTATATATGTAGGTATAATTACCTAGGTATAATCAATTATTTATGTAAGTTAAAAGACTTATTTTAATATTAAATTAAATTATATCAAGGTATATTAACATTTATTTAATAATTTTGTTACGTAATTTTTACGGCTGATAGAAAAGCCACAAGAGCATTATAAAAAGTTGGTTAGTTGGTTTAAAGGTTTTTGATAAGTAGGGTAACCTACTTATCGAGACCTTTTCTTTTTATATAAGCTTTTGTAAATTACTTAATGCCATGTCCCAGCCTTGTCTGATATGTTCCAGCCGCTCTTCATCGCCGTCAAAAGTAGCACTTTGTACAGTTAACTGACAATCATCGCCCAGTTGTTCCACTTGGTAATTTACATGTATAATGTGAATTGCTTCGTCATTGTATTTACTGCCTGGATCGATAGTAGTATACTTCAAACTTTTGTTTTTATCATAAGCTAAAAGTTTCCCTTTCTGGAATACTTTTTGATCGTTATAAGTGCCTTCCCAGGTAATGTCGCTGCCCACTTGCCAATTGCAGTTTACAGCACAATTAAAAAGGTATTTTGTAGTTAATGTAGGGTTTGTGAGGTATTCCCACAGGTCTTTTGCTACAATAGACAGTTTAATTTGTGTAGTTGTTGCTAATTTGTTCATGCTTTTTTTTCGCAAATTAGTAGTGCTTGCGACAACCTATTGTCAGTAGTATTTAGCGACTAATCTGAAATCATGATTTTTCGGTAAATGGCTTGATCACCTGCAATTATTTTTAGGAAATAAACACCGTTTTTAAATGCGGAGGTATTTATTTTGGAATTACTTGCCACAGGAATTGTGATTTCAGTGCTTCCGTCCATATTCATCCATATAATTTGATCGATATCAACTAAAGCATTGATTGTCAATTCAGCTTTGCAAGGTGATGGATATATCGAAAGTTGTGTTGATTTATTCTTTTCGATATTGGTTATGGGGTCTTCAAAGAATACCCTGCTTTCCCCATTTAGGTGATTAAAGTTACTTAGGTAATTCCAAATAAGTTGAGTAATGGTAGTATAATCTCTTCTTATTATTTCGTGTAAGTTTACAGGGGGATTGTAAGAAGTAGGGGCCATTTCCTGGTATATGGACATGTATGTAATAAGTCCGGCTAAGAAATAAATATTTGGTGTGCCATGAGGAGCGTCGTCTTCGTATAGTTCGTCTACTGGAATGTTACCAAGTTCGGTATTTATGAGTAAATCTGTAATAATAGGTCCAACAGGAATCATTTTTACCTCAATATGATGTCTTCTCTCTACTAATGAATCCTGATACGCTATCCACCAATTGTGAAAATCATCCGTAGTATAATCGTTATAAGAATTAAATTCATCTGCTGTAGGCAGGAAAGAATTGGCTATAAAACCAGCCATATCTGGCCAGTTTTCATAGATATATATGCTAACAGAATCCTCTTGAGTCAAAACCCAGTCCATAATGGTAGTGGTAGCAGAAAGAGGAGTTGTAACACCGTCCAGACCATCGTAAGGTATATGGGCGGGTTGATATTGGATGAAATTTCCGGCAGTAATTAGTATATTATTGAAGTTCGCAGCATCAAAAGGTTCCAAATCAGAGTCCCAGATAGACGGTACCAGGTCAAAACCCCATTGAGAAAAAGGGGGCAGGTCATCGTGTTGTGGCAGAAATCCGTAGCGGCCATTGCATGCATAGGTGTGACCCGCTTCCTGTGCCAGCATGTATACCCAATGAGGAACTTTGGTTTCATCGCTTGTAGTGATTGCAGACTCATGAACAATAAGGCTATGGCCAAAAACAAATGACCGCACTTCATAGTCCTGGGCATTGGTATTAATAATGACAGTTAAGGCAATAGCAGTTAAGGAAAGTAATTTGAATATTTTCATAGACATAGATGGTTGTTTAATTATAAAAGTTAAACAAAAAATTAGTATTAATAAATAATTGTTAGTCAAAATGTTGACTATAAGCAGGGGGATGTGTTCACATAGAGTATCGATTCCTTAATGATATATTTTTAACTTTGCGGAAATTGAAATTTATGAGTAGAGTAAAAGTAAGTACGGGATCTCCATTTGAGGAAAAAATGGCATATTCCAGAGCAATTGTCGATGGTAATTGGGTTTTTGTTTCAGGAACAACTGGTTATAATTACGAGTCGATGACTATTTCTGAGGACATTGCCGAACAAACAGAACAGTGCCTGTTGAATATCAAAAAAGTATTGGAAGAAGTGGATTCCGGTTTAGATGATGTGGTGCGCGTGATGTACATTGTTGCTAATGCGGACGAATTTGAACTTTGCTGGCCGGCGTTGAGAAAGTATTTCGGAGATGTGAAACCCGCTGCAACCATGATTTCGGCTGGTATGGCAGATCCCAAAATGAAAATAGAAATACAGGTCACAGCACTTAAACAAAGCTAAATTCTCAATTGGCTATTCACAGGCATTATTTAGTATATAAACCAATTGGTTTCGTTTCCCAGTTTATTTATACACATAAGCGAAAAAAAGGACTTTTGGGGGACTTGCATCGATTTAGGGAGGGAACTATGGCTATTGGTCGATTAGATGTAAAGTCGGAGGGACTTCTGCTTCTGACAACCGATGGAAAAGAAAGCTCCAGAATTAGATCTAAGAAGATAGAAAAGGAGTATTATGTGCTCGTTGATGGTATTATTACCAGTGAAGCTGTTGAAGCCTTGAGAAATGGGGTTGACATAACTGTAGAAAAAGCGTGCTATAGGACCTTGCCTGCCAAAGTAAAGATGATTCAAACGCTTCCTTTTTATTTGGATGAAAAAGTGAAACCTCGCGATGAGCGTCACGGGCCGGTTTCGTGGGTAAGCATTACGATCAATGAAGGTAAATTCAGACAAGTTAGAAAAATGACCGCGGCCGTTGGATTTCCGACATTAAGACTAATACGTGTCAGAATTGGAATGATTACGCTGGGAGATATGGAGCCCGGCGAGGTGAGAGAAGTTTTACACTTCAATGCCTGATAATTTTCAGAGTGAATTGTTTAGAGTAATATTTGAGTTGTACTATATTTGTCCAAAATAAATTAGATCCCTATGAAAGTTGCTAAAGAAGTGTTGTATATCGTTTTTATGTTGTTCGCATTAGTACAATTAAATGACGATGAATTAGTGTGGTTTTGGGTTTTTCTTTACGGCAGCATCTCAGCAGTATTTCGAGCTTCCATGGCCGGTAAATACAGTTCTTTAGTTAACTACGTACTAATGGCATTGTGTATCGGTGCCTGTATATATTATTTCGACGGTGTAATTTCGTTGGTTTCAGACCACGAAGTAGGAGATATCGCACAAAAAATGAAAGCTGACAAAGGGTACATCGAAGAGTCTAGAGAAAGTTTGGGCTCTTTAATAGGCTTAGCTGCGCTGATATTTCTGCATTTCGCCAGTCGAAAGAAGAAAGTGTAACCTAATAGCTTAAAATTTGTGTAGTGGCATTTTTTTATTAGGAACAAATTGCTGGCTTCTTTTTTGAAGGTAATTTATGTGGTAGTGCTTATTTTTTCCTTGAGCAATGCTTATGGTAAGGCACAGGCTATAGACACTACAAAAAATGATGTTTTTAATCTTCCTTGGAAGACTTACTTAAAGTGTGTGCTACTAACGGAACTATGACAAAAGTAGCTGTCATTGAGAAGCCTGTTTCTGTTGCAAAAATAAGTGCTGCTCAAATAGCTCTTACTCCTACAAGGAACATTTATAATCTACTGGAGTCACTTTCAATAGGCGGGCAATTTTCTATTACCTTCTAATTATTTTGTGACCTTTCGAGGCTTAGCCATTATGATGACATGATTCATACAATTATTACCTTAATATTATTATATACGAATGGTGGTGCTTCTCCTTCCTCAGCCGAAATGGCTCCATGCGAAATGGCCAGTAGTTTTGGTTTTCCGCTTGGGGGAATGGATGCTAAAGCTTACTACAACGCTCAAAAATTTGGTGAAAATTACCATCTGGGAGAAGACTGGAATGGTGTGTTAGGAGGTAACACTGACTATGGAGACGCTGTTTATGCCATAGCGAGTGGTTTCATTCATACAGTTAAGGATTTTGGTGGTGGCTGGGGTAAGGTGATGAGGATTTCACATCACTATGAATTAAACGGGGATACGCTGTTCGTCGAGAGTTTATATGCGCACCTAAATACCTTTGAACGAAACGAGGGGCAGTGTGTTAATAAAGGTGACTTGATAGGTACTATTGGCGATGCAGGCGGTCAATAGTACGCACATTTGCATTTTGAATTAAGAGTCAAACCGGGAATGCCCTTGGGAGCAGGGTATGGAAAAGATAAGAGTGGGTACCTCAATCCGAGTGAATTTATAAGCCGTTTTAAGAAGTGATTATTGTCGTGGAACTCTTCCGGTCCCGCCGCATACATTACAAATTACTTTTTCTCCTCGTGTTGCGCGCCAGGAGCCTGCCCCGTCACATTTAGGGCAGGTCATGGTTTTGGTCTTTTGAATTTGCCTTCTGATTACAATGACACAAATTATTAAGGCAACAACAATAAGTATTAGTTGATAAGCCATATTAATCTTTCTCTTTTTGTTTACTTCGGGACATAGGGTTACTATGCTCTTTCCTTTCTGTTTTGTAGAGTTCGAAACGCGTAGGGACTAATCTTGGTGGGTAGTAATTATTATCTTCATTGGTATCGGCGGTTTCGCGCTTTGGGTCCAAAACGATAGATGAAACCGGCTTGGTTTTAGCAAAGACCTTTGTAGCCGTTTTTTCGTTTTTGCGCCATATTTCTGCCGGTATGCGTTCGATTTCCTCAGAACCATCTGCAAATACCCATTTTATAATAAGTGGCATTACAAGCCCTCCGATGTTTTCAAAACTAACTTCATAGAAGTGAAGGCCTTTATTTAATATTGCTTTTTCTTCATCATTCAATTTGTCCAGGTAGTTATTGTAGGAGGTAATATCACTTTCAAGTACTTCAAATTGATCGTAATTATTATAGAAGTCAATCAAAGTCGGATCACGCTCTATTGCTGTTTTTAATTTTTCTTGAGTGTTCAATTCCTGTGAAACATGTTTCAGCGATTCATCATGCTCTTTTTTCTTTCTGGGATTTTCTACTTCAGGGTTTTTGGTACTAAGCAGGTAGTATTTCACACCAGAAATTGCTAAATCCACATGGTCTGTGGTATAAAACCAACCTCGCCAAAACCAATCCAGGTCCATGCCACTGGCATCTTCCATTGTTCTGAAAAAATCCTCGGGAGACGGATGTTTAAACTTCCATCTGTTAGCGTATTCTTTAAATGCGTAGTCAAAAAGCTCCCTCCCCATAACGGTCTCCCTTAAAATATTAAGGGCTGTGGCAGGTTTGCCGTAAGCGTTATTTCCGAATTGAATGATTTGTTCGGAATTGGTCATTATTGGTTTTTGACCGTCCTTGCTGCCTTTCATATACAAGGCAATTTTGTGTGCAGGACCTCTTCGTGAAGGGTAATTGACGTCCCACTCTTGTTCAGCAAGGAATTCAACGAAGCTATTTAAGCCTTCATCCATCCAGGTCCATTGACGTTCATCTGAATTAACAATCATCGGGAAAAAGTTGTGTCCTATTTCATGAATGATAACACTAATCATACCATATTTAGTACGAGAGGAGTAGGAGCCGTCTTTATTGGGACGGCCATAATTAAAACATATCATAGGATACTCCATACCGTTGTAGGCTTCCACAGAAATAGCCTTGTGATAAGGGTAATCAAAGGTATGCTTTGAATATACTTTGAGTGTGTGCGCGACCACCTTTGTGGAGTATTGTGAATAGAGTGGGTTCGATTCTTTCAGGTAATAGGACATGGCCATCACGGTTTTACCTCCAATTTTCACACCCATAGCATCCCATATGTATTTTCTCGAACTTCCAAAAGCGAAATCTCTTACGTTTTCGGCATAAAACTTCCAGGTTTTTGTGCTTTTGCTTTTTGACTTTTCATTTTTCTTGGCTTCGTCTTCATTGACAATAAAAACGGGCTTGTCAGCAATTTTAGCCTGTTCAAGTCTATTCAATTGAGCTTTGCTTAACACTTCCTTGCCATTCGTTAATTTTCCCGTTGACGCAACAATATGATCTGCCGGGACGGTTATATTTACCTTGTAATTGCCAAAGGTGAGTGCAAATTCTCCATTGCCAAGAAATTGCTTGTGTTGCCAGCCATTAATATCATCATATACGGCCATGCGTGGAAACCACTGTGTAATGGTGTATAAGTAGTTGTCTTCTTCTTCAAAATATTCATAACCGCCACGTCCTCTCATGCGCAAACGGTCGTTTATATTGTAAGACCACTTAATCTCCAGTTGGTATTTGGCATTTGACTTTAAAGGAGTTTCAAGATCAATACGCATCATTGTTTTGTTGATCGTATAGGGAAGATTGGCCCCTGTCGATTTATTCTTAACATATTTGATTTTGTGACCACCATCAAAATCGGCATATCCGGTCATTTTATCGTACTCCCTAAAACTAATGCTATTCTTTAACTTACTGGTTTCTGTTTTGTAAGTGTCCGAGTCTTTAGCACGAACATTTTGATCTAACTGTACCCACAGGTATTTCAACTCATGTGGTGAATTGTTGAAATAGGTGATTTTTTCGACACCTTCAATGCGTTGATTTTCATCGTCCAATGTAACATCTATCTCATAGTCTGCCTTTTGCTGCCAGTAATCTTCCCCAGGTGCTCCGGATCCTGTACGATACTTGTTCGGAGTTGCCAAAGTGGTGCCCAACTGTTCAAATTTTTGACCTTCAAATGAACCTTGCGAAAAGGTAGCTACACATAACAATAAGCCAAGAAAAGTAAATAAAAAACGCATCATATTTTCAAATAATTAAAGTTTCCAAATTAAGAATTGAGAATTGGATAAACAAGTACTCTTTGTAGGATTATTAAGTATAGTTTAATTAATAGTTCAATCTATGGTAAACGATAATCTGTAGCTTTTCTTGTAAATGAATGTTTTTTTCCTGATAATAAAAGTATGAAAAAAACGGCTTTAATATTGCTCATGTTTGGCACTTTTGTATGTCTGGCAAGACATCCCATACACCTCACTGTCACTGAGCTGGTTTACAAACCCGATCAGAAATCGTTACAGGTTATGATCAAGGTTTTTTCAGACGATCTTGAACTTGCCTTATCAAAAGCGCCGGTAGACATCGTGCAATTAGATGATGACAAAGAATTAGAAAATGCCAAGCAATTTATAGTCGATCATTTCCGTACACATTTGTCCTTAAAAATAAATAATAAGCGCACTGATTTGAATTACGTAGGTGCTGAATTTGACGATCTTTCTATCTGGTGTTATTTCGAAGTAAAGAGAATTAAGAAAATTGAGTCTATAGAAGTGGAAAATACCTTGTTTTTTGAACAGTTTGATGATCAGAAGAACGTAGTACAAATTAAAGCCAATGACAGTCAAAGAACAATCAACTGTACAAAGAGGGAGCGATCAGGGATAATTATTTACTAAATGTTATTAGCGCCCAAGTTCAGCTTTGTAGGCCTTAATAGCCCGGTAAATACCACTGGCCATTAATTCTTGCCCACGTTTTGACATAAGGTATTTTTCTTCCTCGACATTGCTGATAAAACCGGATTCAATTAGAATACTAGGCATGTTCGTTTTCCAGAGCACCACAAAACCGGCTTGCTTAATTCCTCTGTTATGTCTTCCTACACGTGTTTCGAATTGGCTTTGTATTTTTTCTGCGAACGTAATGCTGTTATTGAGGTGAGCAGCCATTAGATTTTGTACGCGTATCATCAACTCGGGAGAATCTACATTTAAATTCGCATAATTCTCTTCAAAGTTTTGCTCTTTCTCTATGACGGAGTTTTCAGCGTGGACTACTTCATTGAGCGTTTTGTCCTCTACATGCAGGCCGACAACGAAACTTTCCGCTCCTCTCACATTTTTGTTAGAAGAAGCATTGCAATGAATGGAGATAAAGAGGTCGGCATTGGCTTCATTGGCTATGTCTCCTCTTTTATATAATTCAACAAATTTATCTGTTTTACGCGTATATATCACGTTTACATCCGGAAGGTGTTCTTTTAATATACGACCAAGTTCAAGGGCCATTCCAAGTGTTATTTTTGACTCTGTCGTAATTTTTCCAAGGGCACCAGGATCGTGACCGCCATGCCCGGCATCAAGAACAACAGTGAATTTTTCATTCCTTTTAAATGAATTCCAGGAAGAAAATAATGCCAAAGAAATTAAACAAATAAGAAGAGTGAACTTGCGCATACACTTAAGCTTATGGTTACACTAATTTATCTAACAATGATTATACCAAAAAATTTTTTAGAATATTTATTTATAAATTGAACTATGTTTCTACCTATTAGTTAAAGTGAGTAGTCAATCAGATAAAATTTCAATTATTATGAGTGTTCGCAATGGTTCGAAGTACATTGCAGAATGCATAAGGTCTATACAAGACCAATCTTATGATAATTGGGAGCTCTGTGTATGCGACGACGCTAGCACGGATGACACTTTATCTTTATTAAATGAACATGCTGCTGATGACAAGCGCATAAGCGTTTTTGAAAACCAAAGTCCTGATCTGATCAGAGCACTTGAATTGGCTTATTCGCAGAGTACCGGAACATTCGTCACACGTATGGATGCGGATGACCTGATGCCTCCCAAAAAATTGGAATTGTTGCATTTTGAATTAAGCACTCAAGTGAATGCTGCTATTGCCACTGCAAAGGTGCGCTACTTTTCAGATGATGGATTACTTGGTGCGGGATACCTGAAATATGAACGTTGGATCAACAGTTTAATGGATAATAACGATCATTACGAACATATTTATCAAGAATGTGTGATTCCGAGCCCCTGTTGGATGATGCGTAGGTCCGATTTTGACAAATGTGGCGCGTTTAGTGCTCAATTTTACCCGGAAGACTACGATCTTGTATTTAGGTGCTACCGCCAACAATTTAATATTGTTAGTTCATCAGAAATTCTCCATCTGTGGCGCGATCACAGCTCTAGATACTCCAGGAATGCTGACCATTATCAGGAAAATGACTTTTTGCACTTGAAATGGTATTACTTTCGGCTACTTGATTTTGATGAGAAGCGCCCTTTGGTTGTTTGGGGAGCGGGTAAAAAAGGGAAAAAGCTTATGAGGATAATTAATGATCCTTCTGTGAATTGGGTATGTGGAAATAGCAACAAAGTAGGACATAATATTTATGGCGTACTTGTAAAGGATGAATCTCATTTGCAGACACTCTGTAATCCACAAATTATAGTATGCTTATCTTCTCCCTTAGAATTACAAGCGCTAAAAGAAACACTTGAAAACAGCGGTTTAAGTATAAACAAAGATTATTATAGCTTTTTTTAACCAAGTAGTGCTTTTGTCGAAAGGTTGAGTTCAAATTCAAGTTCTTCCGTAATCTTATGAAAGTAATCCGGTACTGCGGCTTTGAGGTACATTTCTTTGTTAGTAAAGGGGTGTTTGAAAAGAAGCTCATGTGCGTGAAGAAGCAAATTGCTACTATTGAATTGTTTTTCGAAGAATTTGTTGTGCCGGTGATCTCCATGTTTCTTGTCGCCTATTATGGGATGCCTTAAATGCGCCATATGTTGTCTTAACTGATGATACCGACCTGTCTGCGGTGACAGTTGTACTAAGGAATAACGTGAGGTGTTATACCTGCTAACTTTATGGTTTATTTCTGTGCAACACAAGGTTTTATAATTTGTGATTGCCTCCTTTCTCCCGTTGCCTTTGCTGTTTTTTACGGCATATTCTATGCGGCCTTCTGCTTGCGTATATCCTCTTACAATGGCCAGGTAATTCTTCCGGATTGCTTTTTCTACAAACAATTGTTGAATACTGCGATGATATTCCGGGTTTAGGGCAAAAATCAAGATGCCCGAGGTACGACTGTCCAGTCTATGACATGGGTAAACATGTAGGCCCAGTTGATCTCGCAATAGTTGCAACGCAAAATGCTGATGTTCGGCACTCATTGGAGATCTGTGGACAACCAGGTTTGCCGGTTTGTTGATTATTATAAAATAATCATCGCTATAAATAATGTCCAAAATCAACTGTTTGATACTTTTTTGTTAATAAAATATTAAAGTTTCTGCATTTCATTTTCTTTTTTTTTAAATACCATTTTTTTGCAAAAATAAATGAAATAATAAAAACCAGGATCGTTATAAACCGTATTAATTCTTAGTTTTCATTTTATATGAAAGCAAGAGTCTAAATCGATTGCTGGCATGAAGAATGTTGTCTTTACATTAAAAATCACACTTTTATTCTTGTTGTTACTAACCTTTTCAGCATTAAAGGATAGAAATAAACAAGAGAAACTGAATGCAAGTAATCAGCTAATGAAATCGGAATTGATTCAGAATACCCTTTCAGAATAACTTTCCTGCCACTATTATTCTTCGTCTTTTAATGAGCGCAAATCAACGGGGACAAGTTTGGAAACTCCGGATTCTTGCATTGTTACACCATAAATGATGTCTGTTGTAGACATGGTACGTTTATTGTGGGTAACAAGTATAAATTGAGAGTCTTTCGAAAACTCTCTGATGATATTGTTGAATTTATCAATATTGGCGTCGTCCAAAGGAGCGTCAACTTCATCAAAAATACAAAATGGAGCTGGTTTAATGAGGTAAATCGAAAACAAAAGAGCCACTGCGGTAAGTGTTTTTTCTCCACCTGATAATTGATTGATTGTTAATGGTCTCTTACCCTTTGGTTTGGCAGTAATGTCTATGCTCGATTCCAATGGAGTTTCCGGGTTTGTCAACTTTAAATCGCAGGTGTCTTCATCAGTGAATAAAGAGCGGAACACATTCTTGAAGTGATCTTTAATCAGTTCAAATGATTCCAGGAAGTTGGCTCGTGCTACTTCATCAATTTCACTAATAGTACTTAATAATGATTCTTTGGCATCAGTTAGATCTGCCTTTTGAGCAATGATGAAATCATAACGTTGTTTTATTTCCTCAAAGGCTTCCATCGCCATCGGGTTAATCGGGCCGATACGGTCAATTTTTTCCTTTGTTTTTTCTATCAGGGACTGAAGTTCTTCTGTCGTATACTGGTTGTCGCTCGCTTCCTCGCTAATAAATAGCTGATCGATATTAACGTTAAATTCAACTTTAAGTCGTTCTTGCACAGAAGAAAGACTTAATTTTGACTCGTTCATACGGTTTTGGAGGTCCAACAAAATATCGTCTGAATGCTCCCTCTTTTTTGAAAATTCGCGTGCCTCCTTTTCCTGTTCGTCAATAAGCCCCCGATGTTGATAATAATCTTTTTCAGCCTCATTTACTCCTTTTTCAATGGCCTCTTTCTCCTCATACATGGCTAAGAGGTCATCGTCAGTAATTTGAGAGTTATCCAGCATGCTTTTTATTTCATCATCGTTTTTCTCAAGACTTTCTGTGTTTTTTTCGATACGAATCTTAGTATTTGAGACCGTACTTTCTTTGAAGGTTATTTCCTGTTCGATGCTTTGGATTTTATTCTCCTGCTGATGAAACAGGATGTTTTCTTGATTATAAGCATTCGATTTTTGACTGAGTATCTCGTTTTGGTGACTTAATTCATTGGTGGCCTGCGCAATATTATCGTCCATTCCGTCCAGAGCGACCATTTGAATTTCAAGCTTTGGTTTACTCTTTAGAATGCCTTCCTCTAAAATCGCTACGTTACGTTCTAGGTCCTCTTTTTTTGTGGCATTATTTTGAATGACGTTTCGTAATTGTTCTTCTTTGAGTTTTGTGCTTATATAAGCCTCATTTACTTCACTAATCTCCGATCGTTTTCTGGAAATGCGTTCAGCAATGTCACTTGATTTGTATTTATGGAGTTCTTTTTGTTGACGCTCCAGCGTGACTTTGATCTTATCCTTCTTTTTAGAATATTCGTTTATTTTCTTTTGTAGCTTTTCTAAGTTTTTGGCCCTACCTATACGTTTTCCTTCAAACAGTCCTACGGAGCCACCGTGCACGCTATGTTTACGCTTTGTAAGTTGTCCGTTTTGATTGATGAATATTTCCGGCCTATCTTCAGGTATATTATCATGTTCGTTTTGAAGCAGGTAAACATCGTCTAGCAGGTATTCTACCAATTTATGATAGACCTTGTCAAATTCCAGAATGTTGATGGCTGCCGCACAATCCTGAATTGATTTGATCTCTTGTGCCTTGAACTTTTTGAAGGTCGATAAAATAAAAAAATTGGCCTTACCTTTTGACGCATCTGTTAACATATTGACAGCCTGATATGCCTGGTACTCGTCTTCAACAACATAGTAGTTCATATAAGGTTCTAAGAAATTCTCTATAGCAATGCGGTATTTTTCATCGCAGGCTATAATATCGCTTAGCAGCGGTGCGTCATCTGCCCACTGTGCATTTTTCTTGAGGAATTTGATGGCTTCAGGAAAACCTTCCAGGTTGTCGACCAGCGATTTGGTCAGATTGTATTCGTTTTCATTCGAATCGATATCTCTGTTAACACGGGCCAACTCTTCTTTTGTGCTTTCTATTTTCTTTTCGGCCTCCGCTATCGAGTCATTGTTGACTGTTTGCTCTTTTAGGAGTTTGTCTAAGGAGTTATTAGCTTCATTCAGTTGCGCAGCCTGTTGTTTCAATTGTTCCTGGAGCTTATCCACCGAATCGGTATGAGCGTTGGAATCATCACTGGTTTTATCCAGTTCTTCCTTCAGTGTTTTAAGCTGAACCTGGTTGATTTCCAGGCTCTTTTGCAATTCATGTACTTCTTCTTGCTTTGTCCTGAACTTGTTATTTAGCACATTGAGTTCTTCTCTCAGGGCACTGGTTTTCTCTTTATGTTCTACGTGGTCTGCCTGAAGATGATCCACACGCAGCCCGATTTCTTTATGAATCTTTTCTGCGGCATGTTTAGCTTCCTCCAGGTTCTTAATATCATGATAGGCATTTTCCTGAGCAATTTTATCCTGCGCTATTTGCTCTTTGAGTGTTACTGTTTTGTCGGTAAGGTACTTTAGCCTTTCGTTCCGGATTTTTTTGTCGCTTTCGTGTTGCCTTATTTTATTGATATGTTCGTTTAATGTAGCTTGACGCGATGCCAGTAGTTTTTCTTTTTTTATAAGTGCAGCTTTAATTTTTTCAAGTTCCGCCTCATGATTTTGCTGCTTGGTGCTAATAGAAGTCTTTGACTGCTGCTGATCTTCTATTTGCTTTTTGAGGGATTCAAAACGCTCTCTTTCGTCTTCTATGTTTTTTTTAGCGTGCTCTACACTATATGTTTTATATTCTTCTTTTAGTTTGAGATAGCGCTCTGCTTGCTTTGCCTGTCTTTCAAGCGATTTCAGATTCTTTTCAATTTCAAAAAGCAAATCTTCCACACGTTCAAGATCTTTGTCTGTGTCCGAAAGTTTCTTGAGTGTTTGTTTTTTACGGATTTTAAATTTCGAAATTCCTGCAGCTTCTTCAAATAGGTTTCTACGCGAGTTATCCTTATCATTCAGAATATCATCTACCATTTTTAGCTCGATGATTGCATAGCTGTCAGAACCAATTCCGGTGTCGAGAAACAAATCTGTAATATCTTTGAGCCTGCATGTGACACCATTTAATTGGTATTCACTTTCACCAGATCGGTAGTACCTTCTTGTTATGGTAACCTGAGAATACTCTGTAGGCAATAGGTTTTTAGTATTGTTGAAAGTGAGAGACACTTCAGCCATATGCAACGGTTTACGCTTTTTTGTACCGTTAAAAATGACATTTTCCATTTTTTCAGATCGAAGTGCTTTGGTTTTTTGCTCCCCCAAAACCCAACGGATTGCATCGACAATATTGGACTTTCCACAACCATTGGGACCTACAATGCCTGTAATGCCATCGTCAAAATTGACTACAACTTTATCGCCAAAACTTTTGAATCCTTTAATCTCCAGTCTGCTTAACTGCATGCGCCTTCTTAAATATGAATAAAGATAACCGCCAAAGTTATAATATAAATTTGTAAATTTGAATAAGGGCGATCAAGAAATCACATACATTTAAACACTAATGGAGACTTTCTTATATATAATCTTAGGCGTTATAGCTTTAATCATTAATATTTATACCAAAGCGAAGAAAAAACAAAAAGGTACTGCGGGAAGTGATTCTGTTCAAACTGTGCTTTCTAAAATAGAAAACATGATGGGTAATGAAGTGCCTGTATCTGCCCCAAGCCCGACGAGCTCTTTATCCTTTGATGAATTGTTGAATCGCTTGCAAGCCGATTTAAGACCCTCGAGTCAATTGAAAGTAGCCAAGACTGGCCAAAAACAAGACAATAAAGTAATTGATGTTGCGCTGGCTCAAAGTAATGATGACCTGAGTGAGGCGATGGCACGTCTCAATGAGCTACACGATCGGCCGGATGTTGTAGCAGAAACAGGCCGTTTTACCGATTATGCGGTGAAAAAAAAATCGGGTAGTGTTCACCCTTATGCTATAAAAATGAAGCATATTAAAAGTGTAAAAGAAGCCATAATCCTTTCGGAAATTTTGAAACCTAAGTTTTAGTGCAATAGATGCAAAACAGATGCGTTATATGTTATTGAGCACTTCACTTAAATGAAAATAATACCTAACATAATCCTATTATTACTTATTTCGTATAATTCGGTGGCACAGCTGGAAGTCAACACCAATGTGGATTGGACCAATTTGGTAGAAGAACTCGCGGGGGAAGGCGTAAAAATAAGCAATGTTACCTTCAATGTTAATAAGAGTGTTAATACACCTATTGGGTATTTTAGTGACGGGGCGAATAATTTTTTAGGTATGGACGAAGGTTTGCTAATGACAACCGGAAGTGCCAAAGGAGCTGAAGGACCCAATAATACCGCTCAATATTCTGGAAATGTCACCAATATGGGTGGCGATTTTGATGCTGACCTCGATTTAATTGAAAGTTCGCGACAAGGCTTAAATGACTTGGTTACTATTGATTTCGATATGCAGGTTGCAGGAACTTCCGTATCGTTCAATTACCTGTTTGGTTCTGAAGAATACCTGGAATTCATAGAAGGGGAGTTCTTATATAATGACGTGTTTGGCTTCTTCATTTCCGGCCCGGGAATAAATGGTGTTCAGAATATTGCAATTATTGATAATGTACCTGTAAACATAAAAGAAATAAACAGAAATGTAAGACCCGAATATTTTGTTTTTAATGGAGAAGGTAGTCTTGATCAGGAAATTCAGGCGCGTTTTCCAAATATCCAATATGATGGTTATACTACGTTGCAGAAGGCGGAGGCAAATGTGTTGCCCTGTGAAACATATCATGTGAAATTGGCTATAGCAGATGTGAGGGACGAAATCTATGACTCGGGCGTTTTTTTAGAAAAAGGCAGCGTCACATCTATTAGCGGTCCTAATATTACGGTGGAGATCGAAGATCCTTCCCTGGATTTTGCAGTAGAAGGGTGTCGAGAAGGTAGGTTTATAATACATCGTTCGGGCGGCTATGAGTTAATTAAGAACCAGGACATTGATTTTGTCCTGGAATGGAGTGGAAGTGCAGATTTTGGAATTGATTACGATGCATTACCCGGCGAAATAACTTTGAAGGCAGGTAACGATACAGCTGTAATATATGTGAATGCGGTCAAAGATATATTCGATGAAGGAGGTGAAACGGTAGTGTTGAAGTTAACTCAGAAGGGTTGTGTTGATATCGAAACACCTTTTGAAGCGCAACAAACGATGTTGATCAGGGATTTTTTACCCTTCCATATTGACGCTTCTGCCTTGTGTATTTATGATGATGAAGTTGTATTAAACGAAAATTATTCAGGTCAATTCCCTGTTGAGTGGTCTGCTAATGAATTATTATCTTGCCTGAAGTGTAACAGCCCTTCAGTTCAAAACCCCGGAGTAAGTAGTTATTTTGCTTTTCAAATTGATCATAACGATGGATGTGTCTCGTACGATAGTGTGCAGGTACTGGTAGGTAATCCCGAGCCCCGTTTCAGAGATTTGAGAGATGAACTTTATACATCCAGAGATGTTTTTTTTACAAACCTCAGTACCGGAGCGGATAGCTATCTGTGGGATTTTGGTAATGGTGAGATGTCGCGAGATTTCGAACCTTTTATTTCTTATCCTGGTGTTAACGAAGATTTTTATACCGTGAGGTTGACAGCTATCAGTGAGAACCCACATTGCGAAATCAGTATAGCGCATGAAGTGATTATAGATCCATTCCTTATACCCAATATTATAACTCCCAACGGCGATCAACTAAACGATGCATTTAGAGTACTGGGAATAAAGGAAGGTTTTTGGCAGTTGCATTTATATAATCGCTGGGGGCAGCAGGTCTTTGAAAGTACGCAGTATGAAATGGATTGGTCTGCCACAAATTTAGGTGAAGGTGTTTATTTTTACCACCTTGAAAACCCTCCGGGCGACCGAAAATATAATGGTTATATAAATGTAGTAAAGAATTAGAGGAGGCAATACAGTGTTAATCCAGCAAGACCAATGAAACTAATTTAGCTTTATAATGTACAGGTTCAAGGTCAATGGCAATGGCCCTAAAGCTTCCAGACTTTACACTTTCACACCTTTCATTGTTTTCAAGAAAGTAATACAATATTTTTGTCGATTTTTTTCCGAGCTCTTCCCTGTCGGGTTTGCCCAATAGTTGTCTGATAGTTTCTTCTTTTATACCAATGAGTGCGTCTTTCCGCAGATTAAATGCATCAAGTAGGGGAATACGCTTTTCGTCACAACCATAACGATCATTTTTCCAGGTCACACAATCGAAATCGTCAAATGCCGGAACATCCTGACCGCACGATGCGAAGAGGAATAGTAGGAAAGAAAGGCTAATAAAGGACCTTGTTTTGTGACTATTTACCTTGTTTTTCATTGGTTTGTGGAAAAATTTATGAGTGCTCATTCCCATGCAAGTGATGTGATTTTGTATTTTGCATATTAGATAAAGCAAATCTAGGCCAAAAATAGTAAATTTTAATGTCTGATATCGAAAATAATCCACCTGACGAGGAAGAATTCAATGAAGAAGATGTAATACATGATATTATTCCTGTGTCCGGGATGTATCAAAACTGGTTCCTTGATTATGCCTCTTATGTAATTTTAGAGCGTGCAGTGCCTGCAATAGAAGATGGGTTTAAACCTGTGCAAAGGCGTATAATGCATTCTATGAAAGAAAAGGATGATGGAAGGTTCAATAAAGTGGCCAATATCATCGGGCATACCATGCAATACCATCCACATGGAGATGCAGCCATAGGCGATGCCATTGTGAACCTTGGTCAAAAAGATTTGCTTATTGAGACACAAGGTAATTGGGGCGATATAAGGACTGGAGACGGTGCTGCCGCTTCGCGTTACATTGAAGCGCGATTATCAAAACTTGCCAACGAAATTGTATTTAATCCGCAAACGACTGATTGGCAGGCTTCTTATGACGGTCGTAACAAAGAACCTATTACGCTACCTGTAAAATTTCCTTTACTATTGGCACAGGGGGTGGAAGGTATTGCTGTGGGTTTATCCACCAAAATATTACCACATAATTTTATCGAATTGTGTCAGGCAGCAATTAAACATTTGCAGGGAAAACGCTTCAAACTTTATCCTGATTTCATAACCGGCGGTTCCATAGACGTTGAAAATTATAATGATGGTCAACGTGGGGGGAAAGTACGTGTTCGTGCTACTATCGAAACGATAGACAAAAAAACACTGGCAGTAAGGGATATCCCCTTTACGACCACAACAACCAGCCTGATCGATTCCATTATTAAGGCTAACGACCAGGGTAAAATAAAAATCAAAAAGGTTACCGATAACACCGCAAAAGATGTAGAAATACTGGTAGACCTTCCTCCGGGTATTTCCACAGACCAAATGATAGATGCATTATTTGCGTTTACAGATTGTGAAGTATCCATTTCTCCCAACGCCTGTGTAATCATCGATGAAAAGCCCCATTTCATAGGGGTATCCGAAATATTACGCATCGCCACCGATAATACCGTCCGCTTGTTAAAGAGAGAACTGGAAATTCGAAGAGGCGAATTAATGGAAAAACTGCTTTTTTCATCTCTTGAGCGAATTTTCATTCGTGAAGAAATGTACATTGATTTCAAACACTATGCTGAGAAACCGGATTTGTTTAAGTACCTCGATAAACGCTTTGAAAGCTATAAACCTCAATTTTATCGTGAAATAGGAGACGATGATTACGAGAAACTGACTCAAATCCCGATGATCAGAATTACACGTTTTGACTCTGATAAAGCAGACGAAAAAATGCGTAACCTTCAGGAAGAGCTCGATCAGGTCAATTATAATCTCGAAAATCTTATAGATTATGCCATCTCTTATTACGAAAAGTTGCTTGATAAATTTGGTAAAGGTAAAGAGCGTAAAACGGAGATTCAGACTTTCGAAACCATCCAGGCACGTACGGTGGTAGTTAATAATACCAAGTTATATGTAAATAGGGCAGAAGGGTTTATAGGTTCGGGCCTCAGAAAAGATGAATTTGTTACCGATTGCTCCGATATCGATTTAGTCATCGTTGTGAGGAAAGATGGGAAAATGATGGTTACGAAGGTGGCCGATAAAACATTTGTGGGAAAAGACATCATTCATGTCGCTGTTTGGCGAAAGAATGACGAGCGCATGGTGTATAATTTGATATATGTAGACGGCGCAAGTGGTAGGGCAATGGCTAAGCGTTTTCAGGTTCTTGCCATTACCAGGGATAAAGAATACGACCTAACAAAAGGACAGAAGAAGTCCAAAATATTGTATTTTACTGCTAACGCTAATGGAGAGGCCGAAGTAGTGACTGTCTACCTTACGGCAGGTAGCAAAGCCAAGAAAAAAGTCTTTGACTTTGACTTTGCCGACCTCGATATCAAAGGCCGGGGCGCCGGAGGGAATATATGTACGAGATATCCGGTGAGGAAAATAGATCTTAAAACAAAAGGGGTGTCGACTTTAAGCGGCCTCGATATTTGGTACGACGAAGCTGTAGGCAGATTAAATCGCGACGAAAGAGGCCGGTATATTGGTAATTTCAATGGAGATGACAAGATTCTTGTACTTAAGAAAAACGGAAGCTATGAACTTACAAGCTTCGAACTTACGAACAGGTATGAAGCCAAGGGGATACTATTCTTGGATAAATACGAAGATGAGAAAGTGATTTCAGCTATTCATGTGGATGGAAATTCCAAAAATCACTATGTCAAGAGATTTAGAATTGAAACGACAACAATAGGAAAGGAGTTTCTGTTTATTAGTGAAGCATCCGGTTCTAAGCTGGAGTACGCTTCGACACATCGCGATCCCAGAATTGAGCTAACTACTAAGGTAGGGAAGGACAAGCAGGTTGAATCCATAAGCCTGGTGACAGTTATTGAAGTAAAAGGATGGAAAGCTACCGGTAACAAACTAAGCAGTGACAAGGTATTGAAAATTAAACCAATTACCGATGTAGTGGAAGAAGCGAGGTCTCAAGACAAAAAAGAGGGAGATAGCGCTGAACAAACAGATCCAGAGGCAGCCAAAGAAAATGATAAAGCCGAAAAATCATTTGATGTCGGCGATACCATAGATTTAAATCCGGACGATGAAGACAAGGATAACGATCAGCTGGATTTATTCAAATAGCTCCTGAAATAATATTTAGGGATCTTCGAACAACTATTTACGTATATATTTTTAACACCTTATTGTAACTTATACAAGGTGGTATTAGTCCTATGCATGATTTGAATGTTTAGTCATGTGCAGGACTCTAGTGTTCATTTGTCAGCTGAAAGCATTAATTTAAGGTTATTATTGTATTTTTATAAAATACAATGCAACTATTAAACAAGAAAAACATCTTTATGAGTGTAACCAATAAACAGCTTCATCAAGATAATTCTGATTTGTTGGAATATTTACTATCATACGTCACGGAAAATAAAAGGAAAAGGATAGAGGAGGTAATGGATTTTCGTACCAGGCATTTGACGGTTGTTATGGAAGATATCTATCAGGCACAAAATGCCAGCGCCGTAATACGTTCATGTGACTGTTTTGGTATACAGGATATTTACACTATTGAGAATAAGAATGCCTATTACTACAGTAAAGACGTGACGAAGGGATCTTGCAAATGGGTGGACTTACACCGATTTAATGAGGAAAATTCAAATAATACCCTCAATTGTATTAATGAACTCAAAAAAAAAGGGTATCGTATAATTGCAACCTCGCCCCACGGAAATAGTATTTCATTAATGGATTTACCCATAGAACGTAAAATGGCACTTGTCTTTGGTACTGAAAAATACGGAGTTAGCGATTTGGTGAAAGAACATGCAGATGAGTTTATGCATGTACCTATGCATGGTTTTACCGAAAGTTTTAATATCTCTGTTTGTGTGGCACTTTGTTTGCAGGAACTAAGCAATAGAATAAAAAAAAGCAAGGTGGAATGGAAATTAAGTAGCAAGGAAAAGCAATATCTGAGATATAATTGGGTTAAAAAGATTATTAAAAGAAGTGATTTGCTCGAATTAGAATACTTCGAAAACAAACTTTGAATTTAGCAAAAAACATATTCACCACTATACTGACGTGTCTGTTAATTTATACAGTCAATGGCCAAACGACAACCGTATCTGGTCGTGTGATTGATGACAAAGGTGAAGGTATACCCCTTGCTTCGGTAAGATTCAATAAGGAAATTGCCGGTGTCACCTCAGATTTGGACGGTTATTATAAAATTAGTACGAGTACCGCTTCAGATTCGATTGTAGTAAAGAGTTTTGGTTACGGTGATCAAGGGATTGCAGTTCAAAAAGGTGGAAATCAAACTATTAATGTGGTTTTGACCACCGAATCGCAGGTACTTTCGGGAGTAACCATTTCAGCAGGAGAAAACCCCGCATTTGCTATAATGCGCAAGGTGGTAAACAACAAGAAGTTAAACGACAGGGCAAAACTCGATGCTTACGAATATGAGAGTTATTCAAAGATCGAGTTCGATGTGGATAATATGTCAGAGAAGTTCAAGGAGAAAAAGATTTTATCCAAGTTAAACGATAACTTGTCAAGCGTACAAATGCTGAAAGATGAAAAGGGGAGGGAGGTTTTTCCGGTATTTTTCTCAGAAACAATTTCGAGGTACTTCGTTAGGAATAAGCCGAAAGTGACCAAGGAAATTGTGGATGCCAGTAAGTTTGAGGGGATTTCAGTGAGCGATGGCTCACTAACAGCACAGTTTGTAGGGACCTCGTTTCAAAATTTCAGTCTTTATGATAATACAATTACTGTGCTGGAAAAAGAATTTCTTTCGCCTATTTCTTCAACATGGCGTGTGAACTATAAGTTTGAACTGCTCGATACCCTGGTAGATGTGAACGGATATAATTCCTACGTTATAAATGTGAAACCAAAGAGGCCGCAGGACCTTGCTTTTGAAGGTACAATCTGGATACACGATACTACGTATGCCCTCACCAAAGTAGATTTGCGCATACCTAAGAGTGCCAACTTAAACTATATAGATGGAATCGAAGTGCAAAGGGACTATGTATTTGTTGATAACAAGGCTTGGTTACCCAAAAGTACCTATCTGGAATTTGATCTAATGGAACCCACAAAGAATTGGGCGGGAATGATTGTAAAGACCAGGTCTTCTTTCAGCAAATTTGTAATTAATAAACCTAAAACCAGTGAGTTCTATGAATATCCTATTGAAGTCGATCCTACCGCACTCACAAAAGATGAGGAGTACTGGAATAAAAATAGACATGACACTTTAAGTGCTTATGAGTCCAACGCTTTTGCACTGGTAGATACGCTAAAGAATTTGCCAATTGTGAGAACTTATATTGACCTGGTATCCATATTTGTTAATGGTCATAAGCGTATCGGTAAATTTGATATCGGAGCCTATGTGGATAGTTATGCCTATAATGAAATAGAAGAGCATCGTTTGCGATTGGGCTTCAAGACCAATTTTCAGTTCAGTAACAAATGGGTTTTTAATGGTTATCTGGCATATGGGCTAGGCGATGAGAGATGGAAATACAGCCTTCAGGGCCTTTATATAATTTCCCGAAAACCATGGACCACAGTTGGTGCTCAGACGCGGAGGGATATCGATTTGCTGGGACTATCGGAACTGTTTGATGAATCTTCATTATTTACAACCTTTTCAAGATGGGGGAATATGAATGGCGCGTTTATTCAGGAGCGAGAGAGTATAAATTTCTATAAACAACTTAATAGGCACTTCTCACAAAAAGTAGAATTCAAGTATCGTAAATTAAGTCCTTTATTTGACTTTAAATATTACCCTAATCCTTCGGATAAAACAGTAGAGCGTTCTACGTTCACTAGTTCCGAAGTATCCTTACATTCTCGTTTTTCGAAAAATGAGGTGTTTTTTTATAATGATAACGATCGTGTGAGCCTTGGAAGTAATGAGTTGCCCAATATTGATATAGATTATACATTAGGCATAAGTGATTTCCTTGGCAGCGACTTTAATTATCATAAATTGAGTATTATGATTAGTCAGAAACTAGGTATGGGGACATTAGGCAAGACCAAGTACTGGCTCAAGTTTGGCAAAGTATTTGATCAGGTACCATATCCCTTGTTAGAGACGCATGTAGGCAATGAAACACCGTTCTATTCCAGGTATTCGTTTAATTTGATGAATAATTTTGAGTTCGTGTCTGATCAATATACTTCACTTTCCGTTGCACATCATTTTGAGGGTTTTTTTATGAACAGAATACCCATAATGAAGCGATTGAAATGGCGGGTTTTAGCAAATTTAAATGTGCTTTATGGAAGTGTCAGGGATGAAAATCTGAACATTATACCATCTGAACAAGTGCCTTTCAATACACTGGAAAAAAAACCATATGTCGAAATCGGTTATGGTATTTCGAATATTTTGAAGGTGTTTCGAGTAGAGGTTTTCCACAGATTGTCATACCTCAACTTGCCAAATGCCTCACCGGTAGGTGTTAAATTTGGAGCCATGTTTACACTGTAAGGCTCCTGTTTAGAGGCTTTTTTTTAGCAATACTTTTAATTATTAATTGTTTTCTAGGGTGCATTCTTATAAATTCAACTTCGTGATAATATATGAAACGAAAACATTATATATATTTTCTTTTATTAAGTAGCTTTTTAAGTTCCTGTGACTATTTTCAAAAGGAAAGAACACTTTTACACGAGGTACAACCTTCAAAAATAGATGAAATTCAAAAGAAGTATTTAGAACAACAATTGCTGGAAAATCCTTCAGATAGCAAGGCTGTTTTTAAATTAGCACGTCTCGAACATGAATATGGAAATCACAAAAAAGCACTGCAACTGACACAAAAAGCCATTGTGTTAGATGAGAAATACCATCCCAGCTTTCAATTAGCCGCCACCATCAATTATGAGTTAGGCAAGTTCATAGAAGCAGAGAACTTTGCACTAAAGGCCGAAGAAAATGGAGCGAAATCAGTCGAATTATATGAATTATGTATCCAAATTGCTTTGGAACTCGAGAAAAACGACCGGGTGAATCATTACATACACTTGCTGGATATATTTGATCATAATCATACAAAACTAGATTTTTTTAAAGCAATGAATCATTTACAGGGAGAGGATACACTTGATGCCTTCGTTCATTTTAAAAGATCTTTAAAACAGGAAGAAGTTCCCATTGAATCCTATGAAAAGCTATCACTTATCTATTTTCATTATGACAGTATAAATAAAGCTATGGACGTAGTTGATACCGGTCTCAAACAAGATCCACAAAACGTTGCACTACTATTGACCAAATCGCTTAAAAAGAAAACAGAAGGTGATATTGAAAAGGAGCGTAAAGTATTGAGGCAAGTTCTAAAAATTGATCCCAAAAACGAGCAGGCCGTATTAAGGCTTTCTTCCTTATTGATCGATCACAATGAGTTTGGAAATTGTGCTAAGCTAATAAAAGATTATTTGCACAATAAAGGTAAAAAAAGTGTCGAACTACTGACTCGTCTGGCTAATGCCCAGTTTGCATTGAAGGAATACCATAGTGCACTAAATAATTATGAGAATGCGTTAAGGCTTGATCCGAACGATGCTTTTTTAATTAAACAAAAAAATAGAACAATATGGCGCATAAATAGAGCGAATAATCATCATGGAAATCAAAATAATACTAATTTAGCGGATCAGGAAAACAAAGAAGAGGAAAAGCAAGAAAATGGATTCCAAAATGATTGAAATTACTTTGCCCGACGGTACAAAAAAGCCGTTTGAAGCAGGGGTAACCGGGATGGATGTTGCGTTAAGTATAAGCGAAGGGCTGGCGCGAAATGTATTGGCGGCGAAAGTCAATGGTGAAGTATGGGATACTAACCGTGCCATTAACAACGATGCCGAAATACAATTGTTGACATGGAATGACACAGATGGCAAATCTACGTTTTGGCATTCTTCTGCCCACTTAATGGCAGAAGCATTGGAAGCGGTATACCCTGGAGTGAAATTTTGGGTAGGTCCTGCGATTGAAGGCGGGTTTTATTATGATGTCGATTTTGGTGAACACCAGGTATCATCGGACGATTTCGACATGATTGAAAAGAAAATGTTGGAATTGGCCCGAAATAAAAATGCTTACGATCGCAAAGAAATATCAAAGGCCGATGCTATAAGCTACTTCCAAGAAAAAGGAGATGAGTACAAACTCGATTTGCTGGAGCGTTTGGATGATGGAGAAATAACCTTTTACACGCAAGGGGGATTTACAGACCTGTGCAGAGGGCCACATATTCCGCATACAGGATTAATAAAAGCGGTTAAATTACTGAATGCCGCAGGAGCCTACTGGAAAGGTGATGAGAATAATAAGCAGCTCACACGAATTTATGGCGTTAGTTTTCCGAAACAAAAAGAATTAAAAGAACACCTCGAGTTATTAGAGCAGGCAAGGCAACGAGATCACCGAAAACTGGGTAAAGAGTTAGAATTATTCACTTTTACGGAGAAAGTAGGAATGGGACTCCCGTTATGGCTGCCAAAAGGAGCATTGTTGCGAGAACGTTTGGAAGGTTTTCTTAAAAAAGTGCAGACCAGAGCAGGGTATCAGCCTGTTGTAACTCCTCATATAGGAAATAAAGCACTTTATGAAACATCGGGGCATTATGAAAAATATGGCGAAGATTCGTTTCAGCCAATAAATACCCCTGCTGAGGGCGAAGAGTTTTTGCTCAAACCTATGAATTGTCCTCATCACTGTGAAATCTACAAAAGTAGCCCCAGATCCTACCGAGAACTACCTATACGTTATTCAGAGTTTGGCACAGTATATCGTTACGAACAAAGTGGTGAGTTACACGGATTAACGAGAGTAAGAGGGTTTACACAAGACGATGCACACATTTTCTGTCGACCGGATCAATTAAAAGAAGAATTTCAAAAAGTCATTGATTTGGTGTTATACGTTTTTTCAGTATTTGGATTTGACGATTATACCGCACAAATTTCATTGCGTGATCCGGAGAATAAGACCAAATATATTGGTGCAGATGAAGATTGGGACCTGGCCGAAGAAGCAATTATCAGTTCTGCACAGGATAAAGGGTTGAATACAATTACAGAGTTAGGGGAGGCGGCCTTTTACGGACCGAAACTGGATTTTATGGTAAGGGATGCCTTGGGTAGAAAGTGGCAGCTTGGAACCATACAAGTTGATTATCAACTACCGCAAAGGTTTGAGCTTGAATATATTGGTGCCGATAATCAAAAACACAGACCCGTGATGATTCATAGAGCCCCATTTGGATCATTAGAACGTTTTATCGCTATCCTAATCGAACATTGTGGAGGAAAGTTTCCATTATGGCTATCCCCTGAACAACTGGCGGTATTGCCAATATCAGAGAAATTTGCCGATTATGCCCAGAAGGTATATGCTATGCTCGAAGAATATGATATAAGAGGAGTAATAGATCATCGCGATGAGAAAATTGGACGTAAAATTCGCGATGCTGAAATTAAAAAAATACCGTATATGGTTATTGTTGGAGAGAAGGAACAAGAGGAAAACAAAATTTCCATAAGAAAGCACGGAGAAGGTGACCTGGGAACAATGACTATTGATGAATTTATTAACCTGTTTCGTTCCATTATAGATAAAGAAATAGCGAAATAATGCGCTATTGTTTTTGTTTGTACAACAAAAAAACGATATTTGCAGGGCTCAAAATTTATGTGAGACTTTAATTACTATAACTATCGCTAAAAGAAAACAGCAAACTAGAAGACGGGGTAGAGAAGAGGAGCCGTTTAAAGTAAACGAAAAAATATACGCCCGTGAAGTGAGATTGGTAGGCGAAAATGTGGAGCAAGGCATATATCCCCTTGATGAAGCTTTGAAAATTGCCAGGTCTTTAGACTTAGATCTAATAGAAATTTCACCAAAAGCAAACCCTCCAGTTTGTAGAGTTTCAGAGTATTCGAAGTTTAAATACGAGTTCAAAAAGAAACAAAAGGAGTTAAAGTCCAAACAACATAAAACGGTTATTAAGGAAATCCGTTTCGGTCCTAATACCGATGACCATGATTTCAATTTTAAATTGAAGCATGCTATAAGTTTTCTTAAAGACGGGGCTAAAGTGAAGGCATACGTTCATTTCGTTGGTAGGACAATTGTTTATAAAGAACGGGGTGAACTGCTTCTATTGCGTTTTGCAGAAGCTTTAGATGAATATGGTAAAGTGGAACAACTACCTAAAATGGAAGGTAAAAGAATGTTTCTTTACATGGCTCCAAAAAACTCAAACAAAGGAAAGTAGAACTTTCAATAAATTTAATTCTATTTAAAATGCCAAAAGTTAAAACAAACTCTGGTGCGAAAAAAAGGTTTAAATTGACCGGAACAGGTAAAATAAAGCGTAAGCATGCCTTCAAAAGTCACATTTTGACTAAAAAATCCACAAAGAGGAAAAGAAATCTGACGAATTCAACTGTTGTGAATGAATCGGATAAGGATCGTATCAAGGATCTGTTAAGAATCTGATATTGATTATCAGTATGTTTAACCATGCGACAGGCTCAAAGTGCTCTAAATAGGAGACGCCTCAGCAAAAAATTAATTCAAAATGCCAAGATCAGTAAATTCTGTAGCTTCAAGAGCCAGAAGAAAAAAGTTGATGAAAGAGGCCAAAGGTTATTTTGGCCGCAGAAAAAATGTATGGACTGTAGCAAAAAATGCTGTTGAAAAAGGACAGGTTTATGCTTACAGAGATAGAAAAGTTAAAAAGCGCGAAATTCGTGGACTATGGATTCAACGTATAAACGCAGGAGCGCGTTTATATGGTATGTCCTATTCTCAGTTCATGGGAGCTTTAGGAAAAAATAACATTGAAATCAATCGTAAAGTATTAGCTGAACTTGCAATGAATGAACCGGAAGCGTTCAAAGCCATTGTAGAAAAAGTGAAATAATTTAGGTTGCAATCTAAAAAATGAAAGGGCCGCACTTGTGTGGCCCTTTTTTTGTGAATTTTACCCCTCACATGTGTATTTAATACCTGAATACTCATGTTCCCTTCTTTCTCGGTAAGCATCAAATGGACAGGTACAAGTCATTTAAAGACTTAAGGTAATTTTCATTTTTTACTGACAATTTACGCTTATTTAGTTAGACAGCACGCTCTTTAAAATGACAGGAATATGAAATTATTAATTCAATGGCCATGAAAAATAAGAGTAATACCCCTATTTATCGACCCTTCGAAAATACGGCTATCAGTTGGTGATACGGGTTAAATCGCCATGAATTCGAGTGTTTTTTGTAATAAGCTTAGGTGTAAGCGCTTGATTATGTGGTATTTTTTTGTTATTATGAAAAAGGATATAATAGAATAAAATGAAAATATCGCTCAATTTATCAGGTTTTGAAAAGGATGATACTTCATCCGAAGAATTTATAGATCGAATGGATATTGAAGATCCCGGGTCTGCAAATTTTAATAAAAATAGTGACCGGGGAGGTAATGATAGTAATCATCACTGGTACAAAAAGAAACTGGTTATATCTAAAGATCTACGCTGCAAAGAAAAGAAAAGTGGTAAAATTCTAATTAACTCCAGTGGAGAAAAGGTGTTGGATGCATTTCTTAACGGTAAGAAAATAGAACTTACTCAGGCGAGACCAGGATTTATGGCGGTATGGAACCTACCAAGTGAGTATATTTTTGATCAGGATTTGGTAGATTGGGATAACGAAAACGAACTTGTCGTGCATACAATGCCAGGAAGTAAGTAGTTCCAAATAGTTGCCGATTAAAAAGCTATTCCCAAAAAGCTGAAACTTATAAATAAAAAAACCATTTGACCTAAAGTCAAATGGCTCTCTTCTTCATTAATGTAAACAAGTATTAAACTTGTCTTCTTAGTTTGTTGATTTTAGCTCTTAGTTGCTCAATGAATTCACCCTCTGCGGTTGACTTTCTTAGAATGTCTACGTCCAATTCACTACACTTAGCAATTATAGCTTCGTCATAATGATCAGAAACAAGAAGTGTTTTAATTGTCTTTAGATCGCCAGAATTTCGTATTTCTTCGATGATTTTAAAACCCAATTCGCTAGGGTCTGCTGTGTCGATAATCACCACATTAGGGTTGGTATCTACACTTTCATGAAGAAACGAAATCGCTTCATCTCTACCCGTGGCGGTTCTGATTTCATAGTTCGGGTTGATTTCTTTGAGCGAACTTTCCGTCTGAGCCAAAGAGTTACTATTAGCATTGACTAAGAGAATGTCTGTTTGTTTGAAAGCACTTGACATATTAATTATTTGTTTACATTGTAGAGGTAATATAATAAATAACCATAAAAGAAGCTTATAGTGTACTCATAAATATGGAATTAGATAGCATATTTTCTATATTTAATATATGAAGCACTATACTTTTGTCCTGAATATTCTATTTCTTTTTATGCTGAATTTCCTTTCAGCGCAACAAAAGGAAATTTTTAACGAGTCTTTTGAAAATAACAGCAAACAGTGGCCACTGCCTAATTCACAAAGCGATCAATCGAAGATACAAGGAGGGCAACTGATATGGGCACACAATGCTCCTTTTGTGAAGAGTATAAGTACACACTTGAACAGGCTAAATACTAAAGGTAACTACGAGTTAAAAGTGCAATTTTCGGTACTTAAACAAGGAAGTACTTATGGGATCATGTGGGGTGCAGTAAACGAACGAAATGCTTATTTTTTTAGAGTAAAAGGGCTTAAGTATCAGGTTTTGGAAACAAAAAACGGTGCTTATCGAACGATACAAGACTTCAAGAATCCATTGAAGTTAAAATTAAATGAAAACGTATTAGGAGTAAAAAAAGTAGGTGAGGAATACCTGCTTTTTATAAACGAAAGCCAGGTCTACAAATTTAAGGCATCGGGTGATAAGGGTAAAAATGTAGGATTTGCCTTATGGGAAAATTCAAAAGTTGGGGTGGATGAATTTGTTGTACGCGGTGAAGAAATACCAATAAACTTGATACAGAACCTGGAGTATAGCGAGGCTCCCGTAAATCTGGGAGATGGAGTGAATACAAAAGTAGATGAACTGACACCAATTATTTCAGCAGATGGTAAAACCTTATTTTTTACAAGAAGGTACGCTCCGGAAAATGTAGGAGGACCTACGGATGATCAGGATATTTACGTTTCAAAGATACAAAATGGTAAATGGCAGCGGGCTCAGAATATAGGGAAACCCCTCAATAATCATGGCCCCAATGCGGTGTGTGCAGTAACTCCCGATGGAAACCAATTACTTTTAATGAATACTTATTCTCAGGATGGTTCTCCAAGAGCCATGGGTTTGTCCATTTCCCAGAAAACAGCTCGTGGGTGGAGTTTGCCAAAAGAGGTTAAAATGCGACAGTTTTACAATAAAAGTACTTTTAACGAATTCTTTTTATCTAACGATGGGAAAACGATTCTATTAGCTGTACAGCGTGATGATACCAAGGGGAGTAGGGATATTTATGTTTCGCATCTTGAAAGAAGAGGGGTATGGTCTGCACCGATCAACCTGGGTAGTGTTATTAATACGCCTGGAGTGGAATTATCTCCTTTTCTGGCCTCAGATGGTGTTACACTTTATTTTAGTTCTACAGGGCATCCGGGATATGGTAAAAACGATATTTTTATGAGTAGGCGCCTGGATGACTCCTGGACCAAATGGAGCAAGCCGTTAAATCTTGGTAAGCCGATAAATACAGAAGGAAATGATGCTTATTATAGCGTGCCTGCTTCAGGAGATTATGCCTATTTTATTTCAGAAAAGAATAGTAAAGGGCTAAACGATATATTTAAAGTGAAATTACCGGGGCCCATTAAACCAAAACCTGTATTGTTGGTTGCTGGTAACGTTTATAATAGCAAAACCAAAAAACCAATTTCTACCCGTATTGTGGTATATGATTTAAGTACAGGGAAGGAGGTAGGTATTGCTTATTCCAGCCCTGGTGACGGTTCATATGAAATTACCTTGCCACCAGGCAGAGAATACGCATTTTATGCGGAAAAAAAAGGGTTTTATGCCGTGAGAGAAAACCTCAATCTGAAACAAGTCAAGAAATATGGTGAGGTTAAAAAAGATTTGTATTTGACACCAATAGAAGCCGGGCAGGCCATTAGCCTCAATAACGTGTTTTTTGTGCGTTCTAAAGCGGTACTTTTACCAAAATCCTTTCCTGAATTAAATAAGCTGCATGAGATGATGATAGAAAATACGGGAATATCCATTAAGCTGGAGGGACATACAGATAATACAGGTAGCCCCGATTTGAATCTAAAGCTATCACAAGATAGGGCAGATAAAGTTAAGGAATACTTGGTGAAAAAAGGAATTGACCAGAAACGTATCACTACTCAGGGCTATGGCGGCGAAAAGCCTGTGGCCAGCAATGCTAAAGAAGAAACACGTAGGTTAAACCGACGTGTGGAGTTTCGCATTATTTCTTTTTAGCATTTTTAAGACCTTATAAAACGTAAAGTTGTAACTATTTACGCGTATATATGGTTGCTTACAGTAGCTGGGATGCTTCTTCTTAAATAAGTAATAGTACCCCTGGAAAGCACCTCCTCTTTATTTACGTGCAGTGGTGGTTTCCAGAATCTTAAATTCAGTTCTTCGATTCAATTTTCGGCCTTCTGGAGATTCATTGGAAGCAACAGGTTGCCTGTCTCCATAACCGGTCTTACTCAATTGGCCTGGCTTAATCCCCTTTTTATCTACAAGGTATTTGAAAATACTATTTGCCCGTTTTTCCGAGAGTTTTAAATTATAGTTCTTACTTCCAACATTGTCGGTATGTCCCGATATTTCAATCACCAATTGAGGGTGTTTTTTAATGAATATCGCTACCTTATCTAAGGATTCATAAGAGTTATTGGTGATGTGATATTTGTCAAATTCAAAGTGGATATTCCTGAAAACGATCTTGTCACCTGGTGCCAGTACTTTGTCAATATCAGAATTTGTAATTTTTTTGTCCGTACTATGACTTGATTCGACAGGCTTGTTTTTTTCGAATCTCTCTGAAGCCGTTCCTTGTTCAATTTTGTTTAATTTAACCAGAATGTCACTTCTGTTCAGACTGGGGTTGTCGCTTATACCCGCGCCAGGTTCCGCATTGGCAATACCTTCTGGTACAGTATCTGTGGCAACTTGCTCCGGTTTATCATAGGGTTTTAGTTTAAAAGTCTCATTTACCTCAAAGTACACCGTACGAGTTGGGATGGTCATTTTTTCTTTATTGTAAATGTATCCTTCTACTTCAAATGCCAACTCATATGCTTGCCCTTCTTTTAACTTACATATAAATTTTCCGTTTTCACCGTCGGTTTCATACGTACCAATGAGTTTTTTACTCTCCCATTCCGTAACTACAACATTTGCTTTCAGCGCTTTATCTGTTAGTGAATCTTTAACAATGCCTTTCACGAGGATGATGTGGTGATGGTGCTCGGGAATTTCCATTCTAAAGATATCTTTCTTTCCCTTCGTACCTAAACGGCTGGAGCTAAAATATCCTGATCTGCCGTCTGCAGACCAAACAAAGTGAAGATCGTCGTCTGCGGTATTAACCGGAAAACCTAAATTACTCGCTGGTGTCCATTCACCCTTAATAGAGTCAAATTCCGAGGAAAATACATCAAAACCTCCGATTGAATTATGGCCTTGTGAGCTGAAGAACAAGGTTTTCCCATCTGCATGAATTGCAGGTGAATCTTCATCGTAAGGGGTGTTTATCTGTGGCCCCAGGTTTACGGGTTTCCCATAGTTACCATTTTCGTCTACGATGGAATAATAAATATCCTCACCACCCAAGCCACCAGGTCTGTTACTGGAGAAGAAGAATACCTTTTTGTCTGGAGTGATACTGGCACTTAGTTCATGATAATTGGAATGGATAGGTGCAGGCATTCTTTCTGGTACAGTCCATTCCAGTTTTCCACTAACTATGCTACTACTACTTTGGTATAAATCACCAACGAGATGACCGTGGGACATACGCCCTTTGTAGGTGTAGAGTGTGCTGGCATCATGTGACATTCCTACGTTTACATCGTGTAACTTTGTGTTGATGTTGTCACTTATACCAACAGCATCTGTCCATACCCCATTTTTTTTATAAGAGATGTAGATATCTTCATACATTTCCCCGGTTTTCGAATCCTTTTTTCCACCTTTGGTATCAGGTCTTCTGGAGGTAAATATGAGTATGTCTTCGTTTTCATTGATGGCAGGTACATATTCCGGGTACTCCGTGTTAATATGACTACCCATGTTTTCGATTTTAACATCGAGATTTTCTTCTTTGAATAAGATGCCATAGCTACATTGTGAAATATAAGCAGTGACCTCTTCTATCTCCTCAACATCCAATTCCTCCTGTGTACTCAAAAATTGCAAGTGCTTTTCGTAATAGTGTAAAGCTGCGTCAAAGTTGTGTTGCAAATGCTCTGTTCGCCCTCTGTAAAAATCCTGTCGGTCTGTTTTATGGCCGAGTTTTTCCCCACGCTTAAAATGCTCGTAAGCATCATATTTTAAATTTGAATAGTAGAGCGCAATGCCCATTTGATACTCATATTTGCCATTTTCAGGATGTAATGAAATTAATTCTTCAAGTGTGGGTATCGCAAAGTTAAACTCGTCAAATTCGAAAAATCGATTGACCTTAGTTTCCAGTCTATGGGTGTGATGATCTTCTTTATGTTTATCGTCAGAGTTTTGAGCGAATGACGTAACCGGACCCATTATCATTGCAAACAGGGCGAAGCAAAATAGCTTATTCATAAATTGAATTATTTTGTGGTTAACTCCAAGGTTAAAAAATCGAAGTTCAGGAATATGTGAAATCCGTAGGTAAATGTCTAACATGATAAGTTATCAACAAGTAAATCTACGAAAATAAAAACGTAAGGTTTGTTTTTGCGGTGAATTATGGTTGAAAATAACAAAAAAGGGGGCATTTAACGCCCCCGGTATATGTAATCCTTTACTATTTTTCTTTTAGTATTGGTGTCCGTGTTCTTCTTTCTTTTCACCAACGTTATCACTTTTTTTCAGGTCTTCAGGAGCTCTTCCTTCCGGTACAATGCCTGTTTCTTCCTGAAGAATAGGTTCTATTGTTCCCACGTCTATCCTTTTAGCGATGATTTTTTTATTCTTGTCCAATATGTATATCTGAGGAGTACTGGTTACATGGTATTTTTGTCTGAAATAGTTTTCGTCGGCAGTATCAAATACACTGATCCAGTCGAATTGATACTTGTTAATGAATTTTTTGAACTCTTTAAGATCCCTGTCAATATTCACACTGAATACCTCCCAATTATAGATGTTTTTGGTTTCGTCATACAATTTTTGAAGTTTGGGCGTTGCTTTTTTACAGTGTCCGCAGGTAGCAGACCAAAAGTACGCTACTACAAAGTCTTTACTGATATTATGCAGACGCCACATTTTACCAACAGTATCCGACATAATGATATCAGGAGCTACATCTCCACACTGGTTATATTTAAGTAGTGCTACTTCTCGTTCTATTTTTTTACGTGTTTCTTCTTTGATCCAGGTTACACGCGGATCATTTAAGTAATACTTTTTGTACATGTGTAAACGCACAGCGTCAAAACACATTACTTTACTTTTTTCCGATCTACGTGTCAGCGTCATAACCAGGTATTTAAACATCTCGGGGCTGTCGTTCCCAACCTTGCTCAAAATAAAATCATAAGCTTTTATACTGCTGTCTGGTGATTGCACCGTGAGTTCATCCAGGAATTTGGTAATTTTTTGGTGTAGAATTGGTGTGCGCACCAAACAGTCATCGTTAAAGTCTATGTGATCAAAAAAGTGTGCTCTATAATAGTTAAACCTCGCTTTGTTACGTTCTTTGTCGTCTTCTATTTCTTTCATCGCCGGGGTTGGAACGTCTCTCGATGTTTTAAAGATTTTTGCAATGGTAAGATCACCATGTTCTTTTTGGAAGTTCTCTTCGTAGTCTTTTAACTCGTTCTGAATTGATACAACCTCTTTATATAAAGACCGGGCTTTCTTTGTGGTTGTATCACTCATCTCTTTGTATTTGGCACCTTTACTCTGGATTTCATCACGCAAAGGACCTGTATGCTTCATGTATCCGTAAAATAACTCATTCTCCTCATGGCCATTTACTTTCATATTGCCAATCAGATCGCTGGTATCGGATTCTATGCTGAATTCCTGATCATCGTTGATTAATACTTCGATATAACCCTGATTAGGAAGTACGATCATATACATACCGCAGGGAAGTATTTCATCACCTTTGAATTCGAATTCACCTTTACTATTGGCAGCGGCTTTAGAATGTAATAACTTTTTATCGCTATAATAATAAGCAAGTTGTATAGTGTCTGAAGTGCCTTTTATTTTACACGAAATATGGTGTCCCGATAGCGCTTGATCACTTTGAGCTTGAGAAAAGTTTAAACAGGAAATAAAGAATAAGAATAGTCCAATTGTTTTTTTCATAATTACTTTAGCTTTTCAGGATACATTATGAAATGTACTTTTATAAGAAAACACAAATGTAAACAGGATTTTTTTATAAACGCACTGTAAGAAGATAAATTGCGTTAAGATTCTTGTTAAAAAGCTGTTAATCTCGTTGATCGCGGATTTTTCTGTTTAATTCGAGTATTTTCTCTTGAGCATCTGATAGCTTCTTGTGCAGATTTTGACTGTCTTTTTGCATTTTCTTTTTTTCTTTTTCCAGGTCCTCTTCACGCTTTTTCAATACTCTTGTAATCGACTGAGAGTCCCGCAGTAACTGACGGGCCTTTTCTGTAGATTTTACTGCCAAAATAGATGACGCAATACTTTCTGCCAGTTTTTCTAAAAATTCTATCTGGAAGTCTTCGAACTCATTAAAAGATGCGACCTCCATTACCCCCATGACTTCTTCGTTTACCTTGAGAGGAACAATAATCACAAATGTTGCGTTTTCTGCGCCTAAACCGGAGGAAATCTTCGAAAACTCCATTGGAGGGTTTTTTAAATAAATAAGTTCACCATCAAGTGCACACTGACCTATTAACCCTTGCCCGAGTTGAAAGATCATTTCTTCATCTTCAGATATGTCCAGTGCATAAGACCCGGCAAGCTTGTAATGTACGTCGCTGTTAACGATAGTGCTTTTTAAGGTGTCTGTGCCATGTTCGTTTACTGCGAAAATTGCTCCTTGATGAGCACCAATATAATGAACCAGGCTACCTATAAGGCTTGATCCAAGCTTATTAATGTTTTCGGAATTTTTTCGGAGCACTTCACTATGCAATGCGATCCCTTCTGTGATCCATTTACGTTTTTCATTATCTTCCTGAATCTTGACCAGGCTACTACGCATGGAAAGAAGTGCTTTACTAAGTACATCCTGGCTTTCGGTGTGTAGAAAACGAGCTTCGAAGTCACCTTTTCCTATTCTCTGGGCGAAGTCTGTAGATCTTTTTAGTCTTTCTACCAGATTGTTCAAAGCTTTGGTCGTGTCTTGTATTTCATCTTGGTTATTGTAGACAATTTTATTGGGGAAATGCCCTTTGGCCAGACTTACAATATTGTTTCTTATACGCATAATTGGCGTTAAGAAGCGCTGAACAAACACAGTGACAATTACAATAGAGAAAAAGATGATTAATGAACATATCGAAACAATTATTCTTTTTAGGTATTCAATCGATTCAAAAGATTCATCATGATTTATTTTAGTGTATACGCCCCAGTCTAATTTTGGCAGATAGCTCCAGGAAACATCCACAATTTTGTCATTATAATCACGTACCTCGGTTGTCCAGCCATCTTTTTTGGAAGTAACACTAAGAGATGCACCTTTTGCCAACTTACCGTTTAACGGAAAAGTCTCTTCCATAAAATTCTTCTTAAGATATAGCGGAGGACTTATTAATTTAATCTGATCCTTATCTCTTTTCACCAATATGGTTTCACCAGACTCCTTACCTAAGCCCGTTGTATCCTGTATTTGTTCATAAAGTGGTAACATTGAGGTTTCACAGGCAATAATTCCAAGCAGTTTATTATTAATTGTGAACGGGTGTAACACATTCATGAAATAACCATGTTGGTGTGATACGTTTATCGATTTGGTGTAGATATTACTATAGGTGTTTTCTTGCTTGGCTTTCAGGAAGAGCTCACTTTTAGAATCAATGAACATTCGATTCTTCTCTTGGCTGTCTTCCATATCATTTGGATTGGTTGAGAATATAAGGTAACCATTAAGGTCCAGTATGATCACTCGTTGAAAAGCATATGCTTTTTGTATAGCCACCAAACGTTCTCTGATCGATTTTTTTAATTCGTTCAGTTCGTGAAGTCTATTGGTATCGTTCTTTTTTCTATGATAATTCAGGTATTTTTCAACGGCCTTTGTGTCATCATTGTATTTATTGATTTGACTAAAGCAAGAGTTGACTTTGTTAAAATGCGAATTGATCTTTTCAATTTTCAGATCATTAATAACATGAAGCTTTGTGGAAATACTTTTTAAAAGCTCGGTTTTACTCTTTTGACCAAATACGGTTCCTATTACTACCATTGCCAATAGCAAGATGGAAGTAATAAAAATAATCAGTTTGATTCTTATGTTTAACTTACGAAACAAGGTTTAGTAAAGAATTTCAAATAGAATGTTAGAGGTTATATACTGAATATTATCGAACAAGTTGTATTTTCACAAATAATTATTCGTCTAAAATAAATATTTATTATGTCTTTATTAAACAAGATTGAGTTAGTAGAAGAATTTCATAATCACTTTAATATACCAAATGGCGCAGAGCCAAATGTTAACTTGTCGATGCAGGAAATAAAACTCAGATTTGATTTACTAAGGGAAGAAAATGAAGAGTACATGCAGGCATGTGAGGACAATAACCTGACTGAGGTGGCTGATGCACTGGGAGATATATTATATATAGCCTTTGGAACCATATTGAAACACGGCTTGCAGCATAAGATCGAAGAAGTGTTCGATGAAATACATCGCAGCAATATGTCGAAGTTAGATAGCTCGGGTAAACCAATATATAGAGAAGATGGAAAAGTGCTGAAAGGGGAAAATTATTTTAGACCCGATATAGACAAAATCTTAAATTATTAAATTCAGATCTATTCCAGAACCATTCTGTATTTATGCAGGATGGTGTTAAAAAGACACACACGGAGGTTTGACGAGGATATTCATAAATCACGGTGCGTATGGTAACAACATTGTAAAGACGGCGTATTATATAAGTGAAATTCACTTTATAATCTATGTTGAGAAAGATTTTTAATTATCAGTGGCTAAAAAACCTAAAGGTAGGTAGGAGAATGGCTATAGGTTTTGCAGTTGTTTTACTTTTAACTTCAATTGCAGGAATTTTTTCATTTTGGGCGATGTCAAAGATTATTGTCATCAACTTAACTTTTGAAAAAGTGGTCGCTGTTTCTGAAAAGAGTAAACTTGCTACCAGCTCAGCACTTGAATATATGGCTACCGAAGATCAGAAGTATATAGGTGAATTTGATAACCATATAAAAACGGCGCGCGAAAGTGCGGCAGCCATGAGTGAAAAAACGTTGTTAGGGAATAATGGCGATTTTTATAAAGCAAGGATTGACTCTAATTTCAAAGCTTACCTTGGAGAAATGGAGTTCTTTTTCAGCAAACAAAAGCATAAACAAAAGATTAAAGCTGATATGCAGCCGTTAAAGGATTCCATCGACAGAACCATAAACAATGCGATGATAAACATTACAAATTCTGTGGTGATGTATTCGACAATGGGCAATAGCGGTAAAATGAATTTCTTGAGAAGTACAGACAGGCTGATCAAAACCAAACTTTTGGAAAACTGGCAACATGTAAAAGATTCGATTGGAGAATATGCCGTACACCCTAAAGAAGATTTCAGTATTAGTGCAATAAATAATATTGAAAAAATGATGGAGGTTACCAATGTATTGATAACGGAGGTTAATTCTTCTGAAATGAAAGAATACTTTGCCACACTCATTGAAATGCTGAATCATTATAATTCACTATTTAATGAGTATGTGAATCTTACTAAACAACAACTTAAACATAAGGAAGAGGCCGAGGTCTTTCTGGCGAAGGCAAATGTTGCCAATGATGTTATCAGAAAAGCGGCAGAGGTTATTGTAAGAGGTTTATTGACAGGGGGACTTTGGTTTTTAGGATCATCAATTGTATTATCAATTGTGTTTGGTGCTTTGATAGCACTATTTATGGGTAAGTCCATAACGTCGCCGTTGAAAACTACAGTTACATTTTTAGAAAAGCTTTCTAAAGGTGATTTTACCAAAGATGTACCTGAAAATTTACTTAAAAGAAGGGATGAATTTGGGATCTACGCTAAATCTTTAAACGATGTAGTTATTACTTTAAAGAATACCATCGAAAAAATAATGGCAGGTGCCGACCACATGTCCAGTTCAAGCACCGATGTACACAAGGAAGCCAGAACCGTTTCCGATGGTGCTACCGAACAGGCAGCGTCTGCAGAGGAGATATCGTCTTCAATGGAAGAAATGACTGCCAATATTCAGCAAAATACAGACAACTCCACAGAGACCAATAGTATTACAGACGCCGTTAGGTCCGATATTGAATTGGGAAGTAACGCAGTACATCAAACGATGATTTCTATGAAGACCGTTGCTGAAAAAATATCTATCATTAATGAAATAGCACATCAGACAAATATTCTGGCATTGAATGCCGCAGTAGAAGCCGCGCGTGCGGGCGAGGAAGGAAAAGGTTTTGCCGTTGTGGCAGCAGAAGTAAGGAAGCTGGCAGAGCGAAGCCAGCAAGCAGCATCAGAAATTAACGAACTGTCGATTTCAAGTGTAGAAATTGCCGAACAGGCAGAAAAGCAGTTTATTGAAATAACGCCAAACGTGAACAAAGCAGCTTTGCTTGTCGAAGAAATTACAACATCCAGTAAAGAGCAATCTTTAGGGGCCGATCAAATTAATGATGCCATCGCTTCCTTAAACAACGTTATTCAACGTAATGCTGTTTCGGCCGAAGGTATGGCCAAATTAGCAAGTAATGTTTCCAAAGAAGCCAACATGCTAAAGAGTCTGGTGTCATTTTTTCGAACAAAGGAGTAGCAGATCCGTTTGATATAATACAGAGGCCAAAACACAAGCCTTTTCTAATAACGCACTTAAGTTTGCTGTTGGGCAAACTTAAGTATGAAAGTACCAACTTACCCATTGATTAGCAGTATATTTTTTTTTTCAGATACAGGCTCAGTCAATGCCAATACAAATAGTGTTGTTCTAACAGTTGTTGGGACAAATTTTACCGAGTGAACCGAGTTAAAAGAAACCACTTTGGAAGCTCGGCGTATTATATGTTGGAATCTCAAAAAAAGTATGTTTCAGAAGCTATCTAATTATCAATGGCTGAAAAACCTCAAGGTAGGACGACGTATGTTCATAGGTTTTGCCATTGTACTTGTATTAACATCTGTGGCCGGTGTTTTTTCATTTTGGGCAATGTCTACCATCAATATCATTAATTTTACATTTGGTAGGGTTGTAGCAGTATCTGAGGGGAGTAAGTTGGCCACAAGCGCGGCTTTGGAATATATAGCAACTGACGATGTTTCTTACATAACCAAGTTTGATGAATGTATAGATACAGCCAGAAGAAGTGCTGCCGGTATGAGCGAAAAAACGCTCATGGGTAACAATGACGACTTTTACAAGGCACGCATGGATTCGAATTTCAAAGCGTATTCAGCAGAAATGCAATTTTTTTTTAAGAACCAAAAGCAGAAAAAAGTGCTTTTTAATAAGATGCTTCCTGTTCAGAACGAAATTCAAACAGCCATTAATAGTGCTATGATAAAAATAACAAATTCAGTAGTCCGATATTCTTACATGGGTACTGATGGTAAAATGACCTTCCTTTCCGATCTGGATCTGGTGGTCAAAAAAGACCTGTTGGGCGTTTGGCAACATGTAAAAGATTCAATTAATGAATATAGCATACATCCAACGGTTGATCCACCTAATGATATTCTAGATGACTTAGAAAAAATGGCGGAGGCAACGAGGGCAATGAAGGAGACGGTAGATTCAGATCATATGGAGGAATTTTTTGTTACGCTTGAGCGTAATATTTTGTACTATAAGAGTCAGTTTGCACAGTATATTTCATTGACACAAGAACAATTAAAACACAAAGCGGAAGCAGAAATATTCCTCATTAAAGCTAATGTCGCCAATGATGTAATAAGGAAGTCTGCAGAGGTAACCGTGACAGGACTTTTAAAAGGAGGGTTATGGTTTTTGGGGTCATCCATAGTATTGTCGATAGTATTTGGAGCTCTAATAGCTCTATTTATGAGCAAGTCTATCGTGTTGCCACTTAATATTACTGTACGATTTTTGGAAGACTTAGCCAAAGGAGATTTTTCCAGGAAGGTACCCGAAGCTTTATTAAAGAGAAAAGACGAGTTTGGAATGTATGCATCTTCTTTAAATGATGTAGTACTTACGTTAAAAGAAACGATAACAAAAATTATTCAAAGTGCCGATGTTATGAATAATTCCATATCTAATGTGCATAAAGAGGCCAAGACAGTTTCTGACGGTGCTACGGAACAAGCTGCTTCAGCCGAAGAAATATCATCGTCTATGGAAGAAATGGCGGCGAACATACAACAGAATACAGACAATTCTTCAGAAACGAATAATATTACAACATCAGTAAAGTCGGATATTGCAATAGGTAGTGAAGCCGTACATCAGACTATGGTTTCGATGCAAACAGTAGCAGAGAAGATTTCGATCATAAATGAGATCGCTCATCAAACGAATATTTTAGCTCTGAACGCAGCAGTAGAAGCCGCAAGGGCTGGAGAGGAAGGACGAGGGTTTGCAGTAGTTGCGGCCGAAGTTCGTAAGTTGGCCGAAAGGAGTCAGAGTGCGGCCGCAGATATTAATGAATTGTCGATTACTAGTGTTGAAGTTGCAGAAAAGGCAGAAAAGCAATTTATTGAAATAACTCCAAATGTAAACAAAGCCGCGCTATTGGTGAATGAAATCACTGTTTCCAGTAAAGAACAATCTTTAGGGGCGGATCAAATTAATACAGCCATTGCCACCTTAAATAATGTGATACAACGAAATGCGGTTTCGGCTGAAGGTATGACCAGATTGGCAAAAGATGTTTCTAAAGAGGCTAATTTATTAAGGCAACTAGTTTCATTTTTCAAAATTAGGTAGTAATATATCTCAGATTAATTACCAAAAGTTAATTAAGAAGGTGAACAACAACTTAGAAATTACTTAATTCGTAAAGAAATGATGAATTGTTTATAAATTAACACTAATGTGCTGAAAAATTCAAAGAGGTAAAAAAGGCGACGAATGTGAATTATGCTAAATAAAAATCGTCTATATCGGTTTATTTTGTTCTTACTGCTTCTTATAAGCAATGGAGGTCTTTACGCGGCCCAAATTTTACCATTACCCTCATATATATCAAGAACGCAAAAGCTGGTGCACCCGCCAAAAAAGAAAAAAGCCAAGAAACCAAATTTTTCACATAACGACAATGGTATTTTGACTACCTGGAATGTGAATCATGGTTTGAATAGCATGTTTATATGGGAAGCTATCAAAGATAAACAGGGAAGAATTTGGATGGGAACCGAAGGCAACGGTGTTATTTGTTTCAACGAATCCTATTTTTATGATTACGGTGTACAACAAGGGTTTAAAGATGCTACTTATTATTGCGTAATGGAGGACCATCGAGGGATGCTATGGTTTGGCGGTAATAAAGATGGGATTACTATTTTTGATGGCCACAATGTCTATTCTGTTAATGAGGATAATGGTCTTGATGCGCAGTTAGTATCTGTATTGTACGAAGATAAAAATCATAATGTGTGGGTAGGTACACGTGAGAAAGGACTCTTTTGTATTACGAAAAATAAAGTCATTGATTACAGCGAAAAATGTCCTTTAAAATGGGTGAGATCAATATATGAGGATACAAATGGTGATTTATTGATAAGTGGCGATTCTGTGAGCGGTGAGTTGTTGTTTAGATACAGCAATAAAGCGTTTTTACCAATTGCAGTTCCTTTAAATGATATTCGTACCGTTTCTACTTTACTTAGAGATAAGAATAAAAACCTTTGGCTGGGTACGGAGAAAGGTCCACTCTGTTTAACGAAAGATTCGATCATGGATTTTCGGGACCTGGACAATTTCGGTTATTTGGTGAAATCCATTACACAAACCAGGGAAGGGATTATTTGGTTTGGGACAGAAGGTGCGGGAGCCTCTTATTACCAGGAAGGGCACTTTTATCAGGTGTCTGTCAAAAGTGGGCTACCATCCAGGAATGCCTTTACCATATTTCACGATGCCGATATAACATGGATTGGTACTTTTAACGAAGGTTTGGTTCGGTATAAAAAGAACCCTTTCAAAAACTACGACTTTGTCAGAGCTTTGTATACGGTGGAGGCATTAGATTCTAACAGGTACTTTTTTGGAACCTGGGCCAATGGGGCATACATATATAACCCTAAAGTTGATACCTTTATTTATAGCCCCCCAACTCAATCCAAAGATTACATAGCCTCGGGTCGTGATTCGAAAGGACGCCTGTGGGTGGGGACATGGAATGGAGGAATAGGCTATTATGAGAACGGTATTTACAGGCATTTTTACCGATTCGGAGGTAAAACAAGTATAAAGTGTTTCGAAGAAACGGGTGATGGAGACATCTGGGTAGGTACGTGGTTTAATGGATTATATAAGATAAGTGGTAAAACTATTAAGCCCATTTTAAAAACGCAGTTTCAGCGTGCCGAAATTCATGATATTAAGTGCTCCAATGATAATGAGGTTTGGGTGGCTACCAATAAAGGCTTATTTATATATCGGGATAAAAAGGTAGTTAAGACCAACTATATTCCTATTTATGTGCGAATAAACTGCCTGGAAATAGATTCGAAGGGAAGTGTATGGATAGGTACTGCCAACCAGGGGATTTTTAAAATTGAAACGTCGAACAGGGTAATTAATTATACTGATATTCATGGTTTGTCTAATAACAATGTAACAGTAATTAAAGAAGATAGCAGGGGGGAAATATGGGTCGGAACCGCTAATGGTATTAATTACTTTAATGACACCTTAAATGTTAATCAAAATGATAGTCATGTTTTCAGACCATTCGGATTGAATGAAGGTTTTATGGGAATTAGTTGTACAGGGGCCGTATGGGAAGACTATGAACATAATATTTGGTGGGGTACACAACAGAATTTTGTAAAAATGAATCCACGTATTGTCTTGAAGAAACCAAAGCCACCGACGGTTTTTATTGAAGATATCAAAATACATCATAAAACGATCAACTGGGTTGAATTAATGGAGCAGAGGAATAACGATAGTATACATATCAGGGATTTTAGCAAGTACGATTATTTGCCTACAGGCCTTAATCTGGAAGCTTCACAGAATCACTTAATGTTTGTGTTTAGAGTGCTAACCAATTCAAATAGCGAAAAAATCGAATTTCAGTATTACCTGGAAAACCACGATGAAAAGTGGTCTGAATGGTCAAAGCTCAATCAGGCTGTTTTTACTAACGTTGAACCGGGAGAACATGTGCTTTATGTGCGGGCACGTGATGAATTCGGTCAATTAAGTGGGGATATCATTTATAGGTTTAATGTAGCTCCTGCTTTTTGGCAAACGTGGTGGTTTAATGTAATTATGGTACTTGTACTTACAGCTATCATTTTTGTATTGTACTTTTTACGAATTATTTCATACAAAAGGCGGCAAAAGAAGCTGGAATATGAAGTGAGTAGAAGGACGTTGCTTGTCGAAAGGCAAAAAGAGGTATTAAAGCAAAGTAATGAGCAAATCACTTCAAGCATCAAAGCAGCTAAGCGATTACAAAAAGCCATTATTCCCAATTTGAGTCATATTAAGAAATATATTCCGGAGGCATCAATTTTCTACAAACCCAAGTCGATATTGTCCGGTGATTTTTATTGGGTAAATGCTCGAAGTAATACTGTTTTTGTTGCGGCTGCCGATTGTACCGGTCACGGAATTCAAGGAGCGATGCTGTCTTTGATATGTTATAACGCTTTAAATTCAGCAGTTAATGATATGAGAATATATAGTCCTTCAGATATCCTGGATGCCGTGAGAGATATTGTAATAGGGCGGTTTGAGAACAGCGAAAGTTTAATCGAAGATGGTATGGATATTTCGCTGTTGGCTTTTAATAAATCTACGTTGGAAGCAGAATGGGCAGGAGCGTTTAATCCTTTGTGGATAGTCAGGGACGGTGAACTCATAAAGATAAAAGGGGATAGGCAGTCTGTTGGATTCACATCAAATTACCAACCTTTTACCTCTCATTCGGTATCGCTTCAACCAAATGATATTATATTCTTGTTTTCAGACGGGTATGCCGATCAGTTTGGAGGGCCATACGAAGAAAAGTATGGGAGAAAGAAGTTTGGTTTATTTCTCCAGGACCTCGCTGCTCATCCTATAAATGAGCACGAACAATTGCTAAATGAAGAGTTTGTGGACTGGAAGAGAAATCAGGAACAAATAGATGATATTTGCGTAATGAGTTTTAAGATTTAATGGTGATAATATTTTTACCTCTGGTATGCCCCTTTTCGGCGTATTGATGAGCAAGACTAATAGCTTCTAACTTAAATACCTGATCAATATGAATTTTTAATTTCCCCTGTTCCGACCAAAGTTTTAACAGTTCCAAATCTTCTTTGGAATGCTTTCTAATTAATGTTTTTACTTTTTTATTGGAAAATAATTGAAAAAGTTTGTGAAACAGGATAATAGGGCGGGGGTGTGGATTGATGTATGTCCCTGTTTTCTTTAATAAGTGTTTTGTTTTATAAAATGAGAAGTTGCCATGCACATCGAAAAAGGTGTCGAAGGTTTTGTTTATTTCGAGCACATTTTCTGTTTTATAATCGATGCACTCATCACAACCCAGTGACAATAAAAACTCATGGTTTTGTTTACTGGAGACAGCTGTGACGTCGGCTCCGACTATTTTTGCAATTTGCACTGCTACATGTCCCAGGCCACCAGAAGCTCCGTTAATTAATACCGTATTTCCGGCTTTGATTTGGGCTTTATCTCGAAGTGCCTGTAACGCAGTTAAGCCTACTAAAGGTAGTCCTGCCAGTTCTACTTCACTTACCTCGATGGGTTGTTTGCATATGCAGTTTTCGCTGCATATCGCATACTCTGCCAATGCCCCTCCATATTTTTTGTCAGAATCGCCAAATACTTTATCTCCGGCTTTAAATTCGGTAATAGCTGTTCCTACAGATTCAATAACGCCACAGAGGTCGTAGCCCAACACGATGGGGAAGGGGGCACCCAATAAATATCGGTGATTGCCAAGGCGGTGTTTCCAGTCAACAGGATTGACAGAACTATAGTTAATTTTAATAAGTACCTGATCAGGTCCAATTTCCGGAATAGCAATATCTTCTATTTCAAAAACATTTGCTGAACCCCATTCTTTTATTACTGCTGCTCGCATTAAAATAAAAAACCACGTGCGAGGCACGTGGTGAGAAAACTTGTGAAATAATTTATTTATATAATATTATATAAGCCTAACGTTCACTGCATTGGGTCCTTTTTTGCCGTCTTTAAGGTCAAATGTAACCGAGTCATTCTCTTTTACTTCGTCAATTAGTCCTGAGACATGTACGAAATGTTCGTTATTTGTTCCATCTTCAACGATGAATCCAAATCCCTTGGTAGTATCAAAGAATTTGATTTTTCCACTTTTCATTTGATGATAATATTTAAATTTTATCTAAATGTACCAATAAAAGTAACAAAAACTCCAATAATTTGATGAAAAAAGTGTTAATAATCTTTTATTATTTTCTCAATTACGTTTTTGTTTTTAGATCTAATGTGAACGAAATAGATTCCGGGATTCTCAATTTCATTCAGGTTAAGCGTTCTGGTATCACTATAATCGCCGTATTTTTTTGCAAAAACGCGTTCTCCCATCTCATTATAAATAGCTACTTCTCTGATGGCTTCACTGTTGCTTTCAATCTCGATATATTCCCGGAAAGGATTAGGGGCAATTGACACTTCAATTTCATTCGTCTCGACAATTTTCGCATTTAGAGAAAAACACGTACCTACGGTATATGTATGTACGCCAATATGGTCTATTGAAAATCTTTGTGTATTATCAGGTAAAGTATAGGTGAAGTGGAAAGTGATTTCGTCACCTTCTTCCACGTCACTTATTACATAGGGATTATAAATGTCTATAAAGTAATTTTTTTGTTCGGAACCATTAATTGAATAATGTATAAGTGCAAAGCTATAGCCGTATCCCGGTTGCATCTCCACATCTATTAGTACCTCGCTATTATCGTCTGAAATGTTGTATGCGTATTCGTTAAAAGGACCTTCACCGTCACAATCAGGAATAAAACAATTGCCATGAATGTGAGAGAAGTAACCTGAAATATTATAATCATCTTCATATGGATCGTAATAGGTGAAGTTAAATTCTATTTCATCGCCTATATTGTCCATGTCCAATGCAAATGGTTCGTTTGCTTCCAGAAGTAACAACTCTGTATTGGCGCCATTAACACTATAGTTCATCATTACAAAGTCGCCTTGTCCATAGTCGTTTATGGAATTAAAGGTAAATATTACGGCTCCATCTATATCTTCTAGAGTGTAAGAAAATTCTTCGGTGAAATCTTCAACGCTACACCCTTTGTTCGAAATGGCAGGTTGATTAAATAGCAAATAATCGAGGTTAAACCCTCCATGATCTACATAGAATCGTACGATGTGGGTGCCAACGGACATGCTAAAATTATCAATGACCACACCTCTGTAGTTGCCCCAGTCTCCGGTGTTTGGAACATCCATAATTGGTGAAATAGCTTCACCATCAACTTCTATATGAAATTTACCGCTACTGTTTGGTGAAGAAACATTTGCTTTAAGTAAAAATGGGCTGGGGTCTATACATTCTACTGTATATTCCAACCATTCACCTGTTTCTATCCAGCCAATGGTGAAATCGTTTGCTTTGGAGCCAATATCCACATCTTCCAAAGGTCTGAGTTGACCACCAATATTACCTTCTGTAGTTTCATGGTAAGCGACTTCTTCTCCTCCAAAGTCAAATTGTTCTGCCTGAACCTTGGCTGGCAGGACGATCGGATCTCCATTGTAAGGCCTTTGAATCAGCTGCTGATCTACAGGAGTGAATAGAATATCATAAACATTAAACCCGGAACCATCGACGTAAAGTTTGAGCACGTGAAAACCACTTTCCAAATAAACACTCTGTGGGGATTCGAAAGTTGTCCAAAGCTGCCAGCTATTGGTATATGGGGCATCTAATACATCAGAGATAGGTTCATCGTCTAATTCGAAATGAAATTTCCCTACGGTGTTGGGCGATGCCATACGCATGAAATAATCATATTCACCTTCAAATTCGATATAAACTGAATACTCCAGCCATTCACCTTCAAAAATCCATCCTACATTGTGACCTCCAAGAGCGGAAAGCTCAATGTCCACGCCTTCGTTTCGGTACTGACCTCCGTTATTTGAGGCATCGTTGTCGTGATAGGCAATGCCTTCTCCACCCAGGTCAAAGTCGACAAAGTTGAAAGCCCCTGGTATCTTATGGTATACATTGAAGGGATGCTGATCCAGACCGTGTATAATTGGGGCCTCCCAGGCTCCGCGGCCAAAAGTAGCAGCCCTTAATTTTCCGGATTGATATTGTATTTCAAGATCTCGTACATTGGACTTAGGGAAACCTTCGTTGTATTCTACCCATTCTGTTTGGTTGTTGCTGGTATAAAAAACGCCACATTGTGTACCAAGGAATATGCCATAGTGTTCTCCCTCTTCAAATGTTAAGCAATTAAAACCGATATCGGGAAGGTTTCTCGTGATGTCGCTCCACGTATTTCCAGCATCGAGTGTTAGAAAGACTTTGTCATAAGTTACATAGGCGGCTACGTTGGGATATGTAGGGTGTATTTCTACATGTGCAATTTTATCCATGTTGTTGGGTACAATATTTGTCCAGGTATCTCCGCCGTTAGTAGTAAGGTGAAGTTCTTCGTCTTTAACCAAATAGATATAATCCGGATTGGTAGTGCTGATTTGGAACATATCTATGTATTCTCCATGAGGTACTGAAATGGAACTTGATATTGAGAACCAGTTTTGACCAAAATCTGTACTGCGATACAGTTCGCGAAAAGCAACAAATAGTACATCAGATCTGAGCGGATCTATTGCAAAAGGGGTGATAAATGCTGCGGGCTCTCCATAAACGGGAAGGTCTATGCTGGTTAGGCTGCGCCCTCTGTCTTCTGATAGGTAGATCTGTCTTCCTAGAGAAGCCGAAGCATAGACATGATCGGCATTGTTCTTATCAAGAAAGGTTTCCCCTCCGTCATCACCTGTCCAGTTTCTCCATTCGTCGATACCCGTAGCGTACCTGAATAAACATCCTGAGCTTTTGGTGGAAATAGTAATATCGTCAGGATTAGACTGTGAAACACCAATTCGATGTATTTGGGCTATGCGTAAACCGTCCGAATGATCCTGCCAGTTACTGGAGCCAATATCTTTGCGGAATAATCCGCCGTCTGTTGCGGCATACAATTTATTGTTTAAATAGTCATAAATAAAATTAAATGTAAATGCGTGAACATAATTCTCATCGCCATCCGGAGACCTGTAAGAGTCTAATATCCAGGATTCGCCACCATTTGTACTTTTCCATATGTTGGCACCGGCAATGTGTAATATGTCGGCATTATTGGGGTCTGCAACGAAAGCCATATTATAATAGGCTTGTCCAAACTCTTGATAGCCGTGATTGGTGAAGGCAAATAAATTAGTACCTTGCGTATGGTCACCTTCAAAAACAAGTTCAAATGAAGTACCGCGGTCATCAGACTTGTAGATATAACCAAACAAATCACCCTTTGACTGTGCCACATAAACTCTGTCCGGATTGTCCGGGCTAACCGCAATATGCGTTTTGCCTTTTGTACTTATATCGTTTGCTACAACAGAAAAGCTTTCTCCCAGGTCGGTCGAAATCAAAAAATCTTCACTGCCAGCATATAGGATGTTTGGATCGGTAGGATGGAATTCTATGTCGTAAGCTTCATTTAAGTTTACCTTTTTGAAGTTGTTACCTTTGTTAGTAGACTTATAAATGCCTTCGTTTGTAGCCGCAAATATTATACTGGAATTTTCCGGATGAAACAGTAATTTGTTAACCGTAACATTGCTCAATCCTGTGTTTTCCCAATTCTGCCCCATGTCCTCGGAAACAAGAATTCCTCCCATTTTAGTACCCAGGTAAAACACTTGACTATCATCCGGGTCAATGCACATTGAATAGGCTGTTATGTAGGCAAGATTATCACTTGTTAGTTCCCATGGTGCATTCAAAGAAGGTTTTTTCCATATGCCACCACCTTCGGTACAAGCAAATAATTCTTCCGGGTTACCAGGATTCACAATAATGTCATTTACCCGTCCAATTCCGGGGGTCCAGCCTAGCGTTCTGTCGAAGTATCGTGGTCCGAGTTCGGTCCATGAAGTACCTGAATTTATTTTTTGGCTGCTGTTTTTTTTGGGATGGCTCTTTAGTTCAATGTTTGCAGGTGAATTGTGGTTTCTGATGTTGCCATTACGGTCGACCTTGAAGGAATTTCTATACTTCCAATCTTCATAAATTGAACGACCCAGGTAATCCGAAGATCCTTCACTGCTAAAATAAGCATCGGCTCTTTCTACAATATTGTTGTAATTTCCTGTTCCGTTGTGTATGTCATGCCAAAAGCTATTTTGCGCAAAAGTACTTATACATTGTATGGCGACTAGCAGGTGTATCAAATATTTTTTCATCTTGTCAGTGAATTGGTAGGTTTATAAAAATGCTTTTGTTCTGAGTGAATTTTGCATTATATCGTAATTTAACGATCCGGATAGGCCCCATGCCGAAGTGATTAATTAAGAATAATTGTATATAGCGCGTCATTTTGAGTTGTTTTGCGCAAAATGACATATCAAAATTCGTTAAAAAAGACGAAAGTCAATAGAAAAAAAAGAAAAATCTACGGATTTTACCTAAAAAGGTTTGAAGAAAAATGAAATTGATACATGAATTACTGATTTTTTGCGTTTGTGCACTTCTGGGGATAGTTTTATTGAAAAAAAAATCTATTACAGTAAGTGGCTTTGTCGCATTATTGATGATTTCCGGCCTTTTTCTTTGTACAGGAGGGCTTCATTTTTTGCTGATGCAGATTTACATGTTTATTAGTTCGAGTGCATTAACGAGGTTCAGAAGAAAAGCTAAAGACGCGGCGCTTAAGAATGTTATTAAACCAGAAGAAGGGCGGAACTATCTACAGGCTTTGTGTAACCTTGGGCCGTCAATTAGCTGCTATTTGATATTCTTATATGCTGATAATGATTCTTTTATAGCAGCCTTTATTGCTTCGATAGCAAGCGCCAATGCCGATTCGTGGGCTTCTGAATTGGGTATGTTATCCAAAAAACGACCTAGATTTATTTTATCAAAAAATAATGTTGATGTTGGAATATCAGGTGGTATAACGCTACAAGGAAGTGTAGCAGGAATGTTTGGTAGCGTGTTTTTAACAAGTATGGCTCAGTTTACATTATTTATATTTGCGCAACCCTTATTATCTATGCGTGCAATGCTGGTGCTAATAGCAATGGGTATATTGGGGATGCTGGTAGATTCACTGGCAGGAGAATTTTTACAGGTCTCCTATTCCAAAAATGGACGAATTACAGAGGATTCCGCAGGAGAGCTTATTATTTACAAAGGATTGAAGTGGTGGAATAATGATTTCACCAACTTATTCACCAATACGACAATCGCTGTTTTGACCTATGTACTATTTGAGTCTTTTAATTTATGAATCAAGGAAGAGGTATTCCTGGTAGGTGCCAAAAGCCTCTTCAACGGCGTCCTTTAATGCGTTCCGATCGGTAGCATAGAGTTGTATGTCTCCGTTTATTGTGTCAAAGAATTGAAGATAAACACCAATTTGATAATCGAATGGTAACGAACTAAAATCTTCGAATGGCATTTGTTTATCCTCGTAATCATTGTCGTAAAAATCTTTAAAATACTTCCACGCACGAGGATATTTATCTTCTAAAATGGTGGTGAAACTCATGAATTATTTTTTTCGAATACAACAATAATTTTATTGAAATCCGCAGCTGCATTAATCACTTTTCGGAAGTCTTCGAAAATAGTGAGCGGATAAGTCGTTTTTTTGTAGTATTCATTTATTTCTACCTTAACCTCTTGTCCTGTTATCGAATAATCTGATACGAACCCCATTAACTTGCCATCTTCATCTTCATAGGCAATATTAATTTTTAGATGCTCTAAGCCTTTTACAGAATATCCATCAGGGATATTAAATGAAATATGTCGGGTGTATTGATGAGGGAATTCAATTTCTGCATCATTTTGACGTTCTTTTTCCTGATACATTTCAACTTGCTCACCAATAATTTTTCCGATTTTGAAAAGGTAGTTTTTACCTGCTCTTTCAATGATCGAGTTTACCTTTACTTTACCTGTAATAGTCAAAGGTTCTTCTATGGCCGTTTTATTAATGTTTATGGAGTTTACTTCTTTTTCTATAATTTGAGCATCGCTACCTACGAATTTCACAAAATAATCAGTAATCTTTTCTCTGTCGTCATTCGCTGCATAGAAATACTGAGGTCTTAGATTATACGAGCTGTGTCCGCTCATTGTGCGTTTAATTTCAATTTCAGTATCCTTGAACTGGTTTTTGAATTCTGCTTTCAGGGTCATATCATCAAAGTTTTCGTTTATTGAGGTGCCTTTAATAAGTTTTGTTTCATATTTTTTCCCCGATGCAGGATCTGAAGGGATAAACAGACCGTAGTTGCCGGCGTAATTTGGCGGTATCATTCCCAGTTTGTGAACAACACTTGCAGGGTAGAGATAGGCATCCTGTTGTGGGAAATAAACTAATAATTCGTCGAAGTAATTCCATGATTCAAATTCCGGGTCAAATCGGACACTCATTCGATCGGTAGTTAATACTATATCATAATTTACTCCGGCGGTAGACAGCAGGAAGCCAAAGAGCCTTGCGATTCCTTGTTTACTGGCCATTTGTTCTTTTAACATTTTGTCTATACTGCCAAATTCAGGGCCAAGGTCTGCGCGAATTGTAAAGTTATCTGGGTCTTTTAAATGATTTTCAATTGCCCTGATTTTTTCAGGTTCAGACAGTTTGCTGATGTTAAGCTTTTTGTAATATTTAGAAACGAGTTTTTGTTCTTTCTTAGACGGTATGCAGTAAATCGATCTGAAATGACCAGGAGCATCTTCCCAGTTTTTGAGTTCTTTGTCGCTAAAGTCTTCATTTTTAGATAGTTTATACTCCACTCTCATTAGATTTGCTCTTAAAGCCGCGTATTTCTCTTCGTTATAAGGTTTAATATTCTTTATAGTGGCTGTTTTGACCGCATAATCTTCGTCGTCATTTGTGGAGATTTCAGGGAAATTATTATACCCTTTCACATCTATTATAATGTTTTTGGGTGATATTACTTCAAATGTAGCCTCTTTGACCAAGTTATTCTGTTGAAAAATCTCGCGTCCACGGGTTCTTGCTAATGGATGTCTAAACTTGGTGATGTACTCTACATAACTACCTGGTACCAGTCCTTTCAATGCAAATATTTTGAAGTTACCATAAGCTTCCAGCTCCTTTACATCTTTGATATCGTCTTGTGCAACCTCAATAATTTTCCCGGATGGTGAAATAGAACGGCCTTTTATTTCCAGGATTTCTGCTTCACCTACCTGCAGGTATACTTTGTTGTTGTACTCTATTCCGCGGTTGTCGTTCACTTTTATTATTTTATGTTTTATCTCAAAAAGTGACAAAAGCCCATTGGTCATGCGGTACTCAAAAGAACGGTAATCTTTTATAGTAACATAAGGCTCTTCAGATTCTTCTTGAGTAAGCTCGGCAAAACTGGGTTTATCTTCCCAGGTATAATTATTATTTTTATAATCATAAGCCTGGCTCAAAAAGCCACAAAAAAATGTAAATATCAGACAAAGGTTTCTCATAATTTTTTCTTCAAAATAACTACTTCACTTTGAGCATCACTTAACAATGATACCATCTCGTTCCAACTTTCGAAATCCGACTCATCAAGAGTCAGGGTATTAATAATCACTTGTTTTTCTAAAAATATAGAATCTTCATTCCTGTTATATGCGATGGAAAATCCATACTTGTCACGATTGAAATTTACATTTTCGGGTAAACTTTCAACAGTATATCCATCCGGAATCTTAAATTCGATGATATGTGTATCGATTTTCTTATTCCTGAACTCTTTAGCGATGCCCTTTCGTTCTTTAATATCTATTAGTGAATTTTCATAAGCCTTGTCCAGATTAAGGTTAAAATAAATATCACTATTAACTTTATTGTAATAATCGCCGATAGAGAATTTATAATCTACTGTCATTGCGCTGTCTCTTGAATCTAAACCTTTTATGATATAGTCTTCGATAAGGAATTTATTGTTGCCAATTTCCAGCCATTTTTTGAGGTAATCTCGTTTGTCATTAGATTTCTGATTAATCAAGCGATGTGTCAGGTTAAATTTGGTAAGTCCCTTTACGGTAGCTTTTCCTGTGCCTTTTACCACATCTTCTGCAATAGCGACTTTAATAGTGTCGATATATGTATTGAACTCTTTTTTGACACTGGGTACGCGTACTATTTCATATTTTTCCGGGGAGATTCCAATAAGTGCTTCTTTTTCCTGAATGAAGCTTGTCGGAAAACCTAGTGGAGTGTAAGATCCGGTTGCGTCTAGAAAAATGTACGCTCCCTCATCAGTTTTAACAGATGCGATCATGTGATTGTCGACCATAGGGGTGGGTAGTTCTTCGTAATCGTAGGGGATATCCCGGCTTCCAATCCAGGTTAAATAGGCCTCGATATTTGCGTATTGAAGCATTTCAGTAATTATACTGGCCATATCCTTACAATCACCATAACGTTTGTCACAAACATCGGCAGCCTGTCTCGGGATAAAACCTCCCAGTCCATCCTCAAATGCTACATACTTTATATTATCCTGGACCCAATAAAAAATTTTCTTCACCTTGTCCATCCGGCCGTCCTGTGGGCTAATCAATGAATCAACAATGGCCTTTAAAACGGGGTTTTCGCTTGTGTTCACGTCTTTCACAAAATCGGCATACCAGTTGTATAAGCTGGATACACCACTCAAAACGTCTACAGTTTCATCATTAACACGGTAATGGTCTATGTATACAGCTATATGTGGCTCATAATAGCTGATCGAGGGAGCTCCGGCGGCAGTTTGAAATGCAGGCACGTTTTTTACTTTCCACGTATAGATGATTTTATCGCCTTCTTCTTTTTTACTTGTTTCTATTTTGATGTGGTCGCCATTAAAAACTTTGTGATTCAGCTTTACTCCCTTCGAGCACTCTACAACAATTTCGCTATTTACTACGGGCATATAACTGCTAAAGTAAAAAGCGCCAAGGAAATGAGGATCTTTAATCGACTCGGTATAATTTAATACGGCTCTGTTACCCTGAATTACATTTGGATATTTTATTTCATAATATTTACTATCGTCATAAAAAATGGATCCGCTGTAATTTGATTTTTTTTCGATATTATCGACACGTTGTTTTTTGAATTTTTTCTTCGATTTTACTAACAGAGAGGCATCGATATCCGTGATTTCATTAAATGTGGGGCTAAAATGTATGCTGTGATTTGCGTATGCCTGAGCACCTGCCTCCAGCATCATTTTATCATAATAATGCCTGCTTCGGATATCCAAAGAAGCATCAACAACGTCAATAGTGATATGTTCCTTTTGCTCGAGTAGAACGGCTTTTTCATTCGGGAATAAACTTTTGAGGGATTCAACCGATGGAATTTGTCCTACCAATATAGACGAAAACGTCAAAATTACTAAAGTAAAGTATACTCTCATACAATTACACTTGATTATTTTATAACGCTTAAAACTGATTTAACGATATGTTAAATCTAAGAATTTATTCACTTGTGTCATAATAACGTCTGTTCAATTGTTTTAATTCACTAGGATTTCAGATGAAACAAAAAACTTAAGTACTTTTTTGTGGTATTGAAAAAAATAATAGGCAACAAAATACCCATGGTTGTTTCCAAAAATATTAATAGAAATGGGTTGGTGTTTTTAAGCAAATGAGAGAATATAATTCGGATACCCGAGCATACCATTAAGTGTAATATGAAAATGTACATGGAGTGGAAACCAATAACTCTCAGAACAGAGAATATCCGTTTATGACCGTAGAGCATGCCCAGTGCAATAGTGAACAAGCTACCTGAAATAGCTATAAAAGCAAACGGTACACGGTGAATATTATCATTATTTAAAAGGAAATATTGCCCAATACTGAAAAACGTGAGTAAAAATAGTACCAATGGTATTGAAACGAATGTTTTTTTGAAGCGTTCAGATTTCAGGCCAGAGGCCATTATGTCTCCAATAGAATAGAATATAAAATAATTCATTATTTCTTTTAGAATTTCTAAGGAATCGGCCGCTTTACCCATAAGTGCAGTGCTAAATTGCTCAAAGTAAGGTTTAATGGTATAGAGGACAAAAGCGATTACGACAATGAGGGTTAAATTACCCTTAACCAGTTTATAGGTAAGCATATAGCTTATTGAAATAGCGAATAGTATATAAAAAAACCACAAATGATCAAGGTAACGCGGTCTGTACAAAATATAGGTGTAATCGATCAATTCACGAGAGGAGTTCGTGTAATTGGAAATCATAACCTGAATACTAACATAAATTAAAGCCCAAATGATATAGGGATACATTAGGCTTTTTAATCGATCTCCGGAAAATTTCAGGAAGCCTTTTTTTTGCAAAGACCTGCGTACAAAAACTCCTGATAATATAAAAAAAAGAGGCATTCGGAAACTGTAAATAATTCTGGACATTTCTGTGAAATATTGGGGGACAAAAATGTGAGAAGCTTCCAGACCGAGAATAACATGTTTGTATACCACTAAAACTATGGCAACTCCCTTTGCAAAATCGACCCATGGAGCTCTTTTTTCAGGAATTCCCGAATAATTGAATAGCATGTCAATCCAATTATTTTTTTCTTGAGCTTGACGAGTCATTAGTTGTTAAGGTGTAATTTTTTACAAAAGTATAAAAAAGAGTGAGAAATGTAGTTTAATAAGTAAAAATCAGGTTTGTATTTCCAATATACTTTTTACAATCAAAAAGCAGCTATTGAACAAAATAATACTAAATTGCGGCAATTAATAAAGATCACCACAATACTCATGCGCAATTTCCTAAATCGAATTTCAGGAAATAAAGCAGACACCATTATTTCCGTGATGTATTCCATGGGAAAACAAGTGAGTGTGCTGCTTTTTGGTTATGGAACTTTTCGTTTATTAGCAGATGATTTAAGTAAGTATGACTACGGAATTTGGGTTTCATTTTTAGTAATTGTAAATGTATTGGAAGTGAGTAGAACAGGTCTTCTAAAGAATCCTGTAATCAAATACCTGAATGATTCGGATCCGGAAGATTATGCCGTTATTGTTGGGACATCCTGGTACCTAAACTTTTTTTCGCTGGCCATTACTGTAGCTTTTTTACTATTGGCAGATTATTTAAACCTGAAGTTTGAATTCAGTACACCCGAGGAAATGCATACGCTTTTTTTGTATTATATCCCATCCACGGTTTTACTGACATTTTTTCTTCATTTTGAAATAATTCAGCACGCCAAACAGGAATTCAATGGTATTTTTTGGTCTTATTTTGCCAGGCAAGGTTCTTTCTTTTTGTGTGTAGTGTACTTTTATATTATTGATTATAAGGGGAATGTGTTTTTGTATATAGTAAATAGTTATACTTTTTCGATAGGTATTGGATTATTAATTTCTTTATTATTTGTGCGCAAGCATAAACCATTTAGTTTTAAAGGCAATATGAAGTGGGTGAAAAGATTATGGACTTTTGGAAAGTATACCTTTGCAGTCAATTTAAGTGCTATTATTCTCAGAGCAACCGACTTATTAATGCTAAAAAAGATGGTAGGACCAGATGCAGCTGGAGAGTATCAGGTTACCTTACGCGTCTCTAATTTAGTCGAAATGCCTTCGTTGACAATAGCTGAGGTGTTCTTGCCAAAGTCAATAACAAAGATGGTTAAAGAGGGGAAAGACGGGGTGCGTGATATGTATGAACAGACTGTGGGAGTACTTTTTGCCGTAATGTTTCCAATTGTTCTGGTCGTGGTACTATTTTCCGACTTGGTTTTAGATATTTTGGCACCATCAAAATACGGGGATTTAGGGAATATTTTGCGCATTACTACCACTTATGCTTTAATTATGCCCTTTTTAAGGCAATGGGCCAATGCAACGGATTCCCTGGGTAAACCACATTGGAATTTTTGGGTAGTATTTGCCAGTATGGTTTTTAACTTTGGCGCTAACTATGTCCTTATTTTGCATTTCGAGGTATATGGCGCCGCTTTCGCAACGCTGTTGACATTTTTGGCGACATTGTTTGCCAATCAATTTATATTAAAAAGAGCAATTGGTGTTAGTTCTAAGAATATTTTTGGCCATACGATGCGATTCTATCGAAGCTTATTCAGGAAAGTACTGGGCAAAGTGAAAAGATGATACTATTTGCTCACTAAATCGTCGAATTAAGATAAATCGATCTCGGTTTCTACCAGTTGCCATATTTCATCAACCCGTGCTTCCCAGGTATTTTTATTGGCTGTGGCAATTCGTGTCTGTATGTCTTCCGGTGTATTTTTATCAATAGAAACGTCAATAGCTTCCACAAAATCATCGTGTGAATCCACTATATTGATTACTTCACTGAACAAGTTAATATCTCTGCTAAAATTAGTAGATAATACACTTTTACCAGTCGCTAAATACTCATTTACTTTCAAAGGATATATACTGGCAGTAAGCGTATTTAATTTGAAAGGAATAAGTACCACATCCATTTTTTGCAGATAGGAGGGTAATTCTGTAATGTCCTTTGAACCTACGGTAATTACATTGTCCATTTTATCCAGTCCATTACTGTAAAAGGAGTCTGCGTTGATAGGGCCAACCAATAAGACCGTTTTATCGGTATGTTTCTCAGCTATTTTTTTGATCAATTCAAAATCGACTCTTAGTTCATCCAGGTTACCCGTATAACCTATTATTTTACCGGAAATATGTTGAATGTCTTGTGGTGTTGGAAGGGTTTCCTGAACAGCTTGTTCAAATATCTCTATGTCAACGGCATTATTTACTATGAATGTTTTTTCGTTGTACCTTTTTAGCTTTTCCTGAAGCTGGAAACTGGTGACAATCGAAAAATCGGAATTTTTTACCGACTCATTTTCAAGGTGTACCCCATGTTTGGCAGTATATGGATCCTGGGAAATATCATCCATACTTTGGTAGATATTTAATAGTGCATTAGATGAGGATGGGAGGGTTCCTAAATAAAAAGGATCGTAACAATTTATATAGATATAGTTGTCAATATTATACCTTTTTAGCGCCTTTTTGATTGATTTGAGCACAATCTTGTTGTTCCAGTTTTGAAACAAACGGTAAAGGAAGGAATTAGGAATGAAATTTATAGGCCAGGTAATTGGGGGGACAATAGAAATAAGGTTAGGTGAACTCGTTTCTTCAAAAGTGGTTTTTTGTGTTAAAAGACGACCCTTTATTCGTTGGACTAATTTGTTGTGTTTTCGTTCATTTAAGTAATCTTTGAGTGTATAAGGATGATTGACATAGTATACCTTATTTTGTTTGGCGAATTCTTTGGCTAGCGAATAAGCCGGGGAGGAGTATTGGGATTCAATTCTGGACAGTGCTAAAAAAACGATGTTAATTTCTGAACGTTTCATTTGCGGGTTTTTGTGGTGATTGTTTTAAATGACTATCGATTCTGGATGTTCAAAAATAGCTTTTTTATACAGCTTAACAATAATGGATTTAGTTTTATTGAAATTAGGAAGCGATTTTTTGGAGTGGCATCAACTAAAGGCATAAAAATTACTTCATTGTATCGTATGAGCTTAACCTGTGCCATATCATTACCCCATTAAGTGAGCTCAATTTCTTTTTCCACCAAATCCCAGAATTCTTCCACTCTGTTCTTCCAGGTGTTATTTTTCGCCGTGGCAATTCGAGCTTCAATATGATCCGGATCATTATGTTCGAACAATTTGTCAATGACATTTACAAATTCATCGGATGAATCTACAATCTTAATGACGTCTCTGAACAAATTGATGTCCTTGCTGAAATTGGTTGATAATACGGTTTTACCCGTGGCTAAATATTCATTAATCTTCAAAGGATATATGCTGGCTGTAAGTGTGTTAATCTTAAATGGGATAAGCACTATATCCATTTTTTGTAAGTAAGACGGTAGTTCAGCAATACTTTTAGATCCTACTGTTATGACATTATTCATTTTGTCCAGTTTATTGCTGTAAAATGATGCTGCATTGATAGGCCCTACCAATAAAATGGTTTTTTCCGGATGTGTTAGGGCTATTTTTTTGATCAATTCAAAATCGATTCTTGATTCATCCAGGTTACCTGTATATCCGATTACCTTTCCGGAAACGTGCTTTATGTCTTCGGGTATTGGGAGTTTTTCCTTGTCGGCGCATTCAAATATTCCCAGGTCAACGGCATTATTTATTAGGAATATTTTTTCGTTATACTTTTTTAGTTTTTCCTGTAGTTGAAAACTGGTGACAATGGAAAAATCAGCATTTTTTACAGACTCGTATTCAAGGCGAACCCCGTGTTTAGCGGTATATGCATCCTGAGAAATATCGTCCATACTTTGATAGATGTTTAACAAGGGTTTGGAAGAACCATTAAGGGTACCTAAGTAAAAAGGATTGTAAGAATTGACGTAGATATAGTTTTCAATATGGTATTTTTTGAGCCCTTTTTTTATTGATTTGAGCACAATTTTGTTATTCCATTTTCGAAGTAAACGGTAAATGAAAGAATATGGGATGAAATTTATTGACCATGTCAATGGTGGAGTAACAGAAATGAGCTTAGGCGAACTTGTTGCTTCAAAAGTAGTCCTTTGTGTCAACAGGCGAACTTTTAGTCGTTGAATTAATTGGTTGTGTCGACCCTCTCTTATAAAGTCTTTGAAAGTATAAGGTTGATTCACATAAAGTACCATGTGTTGTTTCGCAAATTCTTTGGCCAATGAATGAGCCAGTGAAGAATATTGCGATTCGATTCTTGACATTGCCAAAATTACGATGCTGATTTCGGAACGTTTCATTTGAAGTGTTATATGGTGATTGGTTTAGGTGCTAATTGGTTTTTGATGGCCAAAAATAGCTTTCTTAAATAGCATATCAATAATGGACTAGGTTTTATTGAATTTAGGAAGTAATTTTTTTGGGCGTTCTACACTTATTACATAAAAAAAGTTAATTTTGCGCACGTCAGCCCTATTAAGTTTGATACATTATATGTTGCCCTTTTATTTTTGATATGTAATTACCAGATGTAACAAGCTCAAAAAGGCTTAAATAAGTTAATAAGAATGTATCTTTTGAAGAGAATGATACGTTTTAATTGAAGTAAAATCACAGTTTGAGTAAATATGTTAGTAAAGAAGACCAAATCTCGATTTTCATTGGTTCATCTCACAAAAGGCTTAGTACTTGTATTTGCCTTGATCCAATTTAATGCATTAGGACAGGACGACAATAATGCACTGTCTTCAGGTTCTGCATTTCCCGAGACCAGTAAATTTTACGATTATTTGGTTGAACGCGCATGGGAATTTTACCCTGAAAACGCCATTTTTCAGCATGAAATAGCTATAGCTCAGCATAATAAGGCGCTGCACAAGTATTCGTTACTCAATAATTTCACCATACAAGGTAACTTGAATGAATTTTCAATTTCTCCCGATTCTTCACAACCACAGAGCCTGCTTTACCCACGTTATAACATAAGCCTAACCTTCACCCTAGGGACTTTTAGAAATAATAAACTGGAGAAAAAGATATCTATAGAAGAGCTGAAAATTAAAGAAATTGAGAAGAGTATCCAGGAGAATGAATTAAAAGCAGAAGTGCTTAAAAAGTATCATAAATTTAAAGTGTCTAAAGAGATTTTGACTATTCAGACCGAAGCATTGGAAGATGCCTATTCAAGTTATACTATAGCGGAAGAGTTGTTTAAAAATGAGAAGGCATCATTTGAAGAGTACATAGAGGCCATTAATAACTTGAATAGTAGTAAAATTGAAAAAGTGCGGGCCGAACAGGAATACGAATTTGCCAAAATAGAAATTGAAGAGCTTATAGGGCAAGATATAGAGCAGCTAATCAAAGACTTTAAGAATTAGCGTAGTTTAATTTGTTCCTGAAAAGCGAGTAGGCTTATTTTTTTACGTAGACCTCAATGTCTGCATTTGTAGGCCTCCTGGGAGCAAGAAATGTATCGATCTTTTTGTAATTCTTTTTTAAAGACTCTCGCACTTCATCAGGGAAAAAGTTATTAAGGTTGGGTGTGATCTCAAATAATACCAGATCATAATAGTTGTTTTCTATTTTATCGCAGAACACCTTTATTTCACGATCGAACACAGCTACGTTTTTATGAAACCACAACGGTTGATTGTCATCAAATCCGTAATTGAGTTCGTGAGCCAGTGGTGTTAGTTCTGTCATGTTTAGTACTTTTGGTTTGTTTCCATGTTTAAACAGGTCTAAATTCTTAATTTTATTCATGCCCTCAACGGTGGAGGGAGGCATACGTAGTACGTCGAAACCTTTTAGGTCTGTTTGTATCCATTCGTGCATAGGAACATTTGTGAAGGTAGTATCTGTATTTACCAGGTAGCTGTGACGTGAAACTTTTTGCTGCGCTGCCATTTCATCTTGTGGCAATACACGCATGACCATACGCCCAATATATTTCCAATAAGCCCCCGACCACCACACCAAAATGAACAGGAAGGAAAAAGCAAGTGCTGGTAATTTTTTTACATTTAGATTCAGGTTGAGGTTCAAAAACAGAAACGCAAAAGCAAAACTATGATAAAATATGTTGTTGTCTGGCGGTGTATAGCTCGTAACCTGAATAATGAGCGCCTCAGCTAAAATACCAAGTGTGAATAGGGTAAAAACAAATACTTTTCTGTTCTTAACGAAATCCTTAAATTTCCGTAATTGAGGTACCAATAAGAATAAGATCGCAAAGAGGTAAAATTTTATCCATCTCGATTCCCCGAACGTTGCATCGAAGATATCGTTGATGCTAAACCTTGAATTATGTGGCGTTTGTCCAACATTAAACCAATAGGTGAATTCATTGTCGAGAAAGGGAACGATGAAGCAAATTGCCGTTAGTGCACAGGCCCCTACATAAATCAATAACTGCAACCACTTTTTATGAAACAGTAGCTCATAACTTAAAATAGCCAGGGCTATTAGAATACCCAATGCACCTCCGTCTTGCTTGGTAAAGAACGAAATAAACGAAAAGAAACCGGCAAGAACTAACGACAGTATATACCAAGGTCCATTCTTATGCTTGTTTATAGCGTTGAATAAGAAGGCAAATGCAATGAACTGATATACAAATACGCTATGGTTATACCAGGGCCAAAAGTTAAAGAATGAATAAGATAAACAAAACAAGAACAGGCAGACAAATCTTTTACCATGATCTTCACTGAACGAAGAGAGTATTGATCGAAAAGCCAAACCCGAAAGAATGTTTATAAATACCTGAGCTTTGATTAGAGAAGACATGAGTGGCCCAAATAGTTTGAAAAACAGGGTAGGTATGAGCCAGTAGCCAAATCCCATGGGCAGTCCAAAATCTTTAAAAGGGACTTCACCATTACTCATTCGAAATGCACCTTCATATGACAAAAATATATTAACACGATAGGGAAATGTAATGAATAACGGGAAAATTGCAAAGATTACTATCATCGCGATTTCCATGAGCATTATTTGCTTTTGACTAAACTCTCTATGAAGTATTTTGATATCCATTGGTAACTAGTTTGTGTTGCAAAGAAAAAGGAAAATAGCCAAGTGACAAGACTATTTTTTAAATAATTACTATAAAAAAAGGGTGACTTTTTACAAGTCACCCTTTCTGAATGAATCTATAAATAATTATTACTCAACGAAAATTTTAGTGGACTCATGATCTCCATTTTCGAATTGAACTGTTAAATAATAAATTCCGGATTTCAGTTCCGGTAAATTTAATTTCGCAGGTCTTAAAGATGATGCCGTAACAGATTTTTCTACAATGGTGTTACCAGTAACACTATTTATACGAACAAATGCCGTTCTTTCAATAGGGGAGGTGAATGTCACGGAAACCTGTTCCTCGTTACGCTTGATAGGGTTAGGGAACGTGTTTACTAAGACGTTCTCTTCCAGATGAGCATTTTTCTTGAAATTGAAAAACTCCGCATTTGGATAGGCTTCAATTACAATTGAATTAAGCAAGCCGAACTGGTAACCAGGAGCAGAGGTCACATTGAAAACAATCTCACCATCCTCACCTTTGTCTGCATCGTAAATGGTGACTGTGTTATGGAAGTTGGCATGGTTATCCAATGTGACAGTTTCATCACCAATTGTATAAAGTGTAACTGTTTCCTCTGCGGTAAATGACCCGAAGAAGGTAACGTTGTAGTCAAATGAGAAGTCAAGTTCCTCGATAGCCAGGCTACCAATATGACCGTCTTCCATGTACCAGAACGATCCGATTACTTCATCTGGGTAAATTCCGGAGTCGTTATGTGTAATTCCTCCATGGGCAAAGCTACCGTTCATTCTATCAAGTGCAACTACGTTAATCCCTGTATAATCTCCATTATCATTTATACAGTTGTAGAAACCATTTCCTGTAGAAGGAGCTTCACTGGTGCTGTTCCAAGGAAATGGCGCTGGGTCTCCAACATGGTTGAACTGTACAAAAATGCGATAAGCAATAGTGGCGCACGATACCGGTTCGGAGAAGTTAGAGAAGAGGTCAGGTCCGGAAACTTCTTCTATAGCACGTATTTGATATTTGTACATAGCACCCTGATCTAATCCTGTATCTGTATATTTAGTGACACCGGCACCAACTGTCGTTAGTAGGTTCATGCTGCCATTGATGCCATCCTGACGATAGACTTCAAAACCAGTCTCCGTTTCGGAGTTGTCTAACCATTCGATTTCAATGGATGTTTCAGACAATGAAACAGCACTTAAATCAGTAGGTGCAGGAAGTGAGACCCCCGTATCAGTAGTGTCCGGATTATCATCGAAGTAAGATTCGATAATAATTCCGTTAATAACACCTGCTGCCGCATCAGCACCTTTGTTCATTGTGATATGAATCTTACCGTCTACATCTGGTCTGATTTTTTCAAGAATGGCAAAATCAGTGATATTGTTTTGTACATATACCGAAGCAGACTTATTGCCCACAGAGAAGATCGTGTGACCGTTATCAACGGCAATGTTCCAATTAGTACTAGCCACGAATTTTAAGTCGTAAGTAAGTTCCGGATCAAGGTTAAATAGGTCTAAGCCTGCTTCTTCTACCGCACCCCAATCTGCGGGTCCAAACCAGAAGTGTTCGATAAGTACGTTGTCTGGTACAAACCCTGCATTCTCTTCAGTGGTAACACCTTTATGCCACGCAGAACCCATGTTTGTTGTAAAGGTTAGGGCGATGTCACTAGGTTCTCCGTCAGTATCTACGAAATTACTAAATACTTCACCGAGGTACCACGGCGAGTGCCCTGTGTTATTCCACGGACTAGGCTCATTGTAATCGGAATTGAAGTTTACCTGAACAGCCGTTTTTACGATGTCTGTTGTTTCAAAAGACCAGTCAATTGTTGATGTAAGTAAGAAGTCAGCATTAGTGGCTGCTATTTCAATACCATCGTAAATACCGATATCAGTTGCTCCCGGAGCAATATTAATAATACCTGTTCCGTCTCCGTTGTCAGTGAAAGTTGCGAAATCCGGTAATCCGGTAACATTTAATACAATAATCTTGTCTGCAGGATCTGTGGCGGTAACAAGAATGTTTTGAGTGGTTTCTGTTAATACTATTGGCGATTCCACTTCATCGATTACCGGTGGTTCGGGTACTGCCGGAGAGCCTACCGTGATGGTAAATACCATTTCATTCTCATAACCAACTTCATTAACAGCAGTTATAGTAATGTTTTGGTATAATCCGATATCATCAATTTCAGGTGTCAGGACAATTGTAGCTCTTCCGTTACCTAAGTCATTGAACTTCATGAAGCCATTTTCCAGGTTGCTGGCAGTAAGCGTAAGCGCCAAATCAGCAGGATCCACAGCTCTGATTTCAACTACCTGATTACTTTGTGCAGGTACATCAACATTCAATATCGGTTCAAAGACAGGTAGTGTTTTGTTCAGGAATGACCGTACTATAATGCCATTGATCATACCAAGCTGTGTACCTTCTTCTTTCGTTAAAGTAACGTCAATATTACCGTTGAAATCGGAAGCTATACTTTCAAAGCTAACAAGATCTGTTGTGTTGCCATGAGAATCAACAGACTTGCTTTGTCCGTTGATAGTATAAGTGATGACACCACCGTCGTTCCATTGGTTTTCACGACTACTGATGAAGTCTAATTGATGTGACAATGTAGGATCAAGGTCTCCAATACGCAACGACGCCGTGAGTGGTGAACCGGCGCTCTCACCCCAAAAGTAAGATTCTTGCAAAACGGCATCTGGTACCATGCCACTATTACCACCTGTTGTCGGTCCGTCTGAAGTTACCCATTGGAAACCTGTTAGCATTTCTATTGAAAGAGGTGTTATTTCATTGTTTTCATTTAAGAAGCCGTTAAATACTGTGCCAGGTTGCGGCCCTCCTTGTGTGTTATTCCATGGCAGGCTCGCGTTGTCACCATTGTTGTTGAAATTAATAAACACGTTGTTAGAAGGTGTTTTAATAATTTCAATGCTGATGTTTTCTTGAGAACTTGCTCCGAGTTCATCTGTCGCAATAATAGTTGCTACAAAAGAACCCAGGCCATCGTCTTCTTTTGCTGCAATCAGAAGTACACCTGTTCCGTCACCGTTATCAATTAAGTGTACAAATGATGGGAGGTTGTTGCTACTAAGACTTACAGCATGCCCTTCAACATCTGAAGTTGAAACTGGAATAGCATTAATAATATAGAAGTAAGCGCTGGCGTTGGTGGCCATACTTATTACCGGGTTATTATTAAACGGTAATGGTGTGCCTGAGGCAATAGCCGATTCAGGAGAATCTCCGTCTTCATTGAAAGCAATAATTTTATAGAAATGCGGAACCGAAGTTAGACCCTCATCGAGGTATTCAGTTTCGTTGGCTTCGGTTGTATCAATAGGTTCATAAGTGCCATTTTCGGCAAGTGATCGCAGTACATAAAAACCATCTTCAAAACCTGATGATTTTTTCCAGTCGATTAGCAACTGTTCCATGCCTTCGGAAACGCTTACTTCTCTAGGTGCGGCAGGAGGGTTGCCCGTATTCGATACGGCTGTTTCTTCTATAGTAACCTGAAATGCTTCTACAGCCTCTGCTCCATTGTCATCTGCTGCTACGAGTTCGAGATTGTATACACCAGCATCACCTATAATAGGAGTAATTGCAATTTCGCCATTTCCGTCACTCGAATAGTTTAAAACCATGAATGAAGGTAAATTGTCAATGTTCACTACTACTGGATCAGATTCGTCATCACTGAAGGTGAAATTAATGGTGGTAGTACCCGATTCTTCTACAAGTACCTGATCGTTTATGGTACTTAAAGTCGGCGCGGTATTATTACTGATAGTAAGGTCGAATGTTTGACTACTTGAAGCACCAAGCTCATCTTCTGCGGTAACTTCAATTCCCGGGTATGCAGCATTGCCAGATACCAAAGAAGCGTCCACGCTAATAAGACCTGTTCCATCTCCATAATCTGTGAATGTAGCTATAGCAGGTAAGTTGTCTACTGATAAGATGATGAAATCACCTTCCAGATCTGTAGCACTTATTTGTATATCTTCGTTTACACCAATAGAAGCATGAACATCGTTAATTGTACCTAATATCGGAGCATCATTCAATGCCGTTATTTCAACGGTTTCCGAAAGGTTTTCTCCACCGTCATTGGCGGCTCCAATGTAGAAATCGTAGGTCACTCCATGAATAAGGTTCTCCACCAATATGCTTAAATTAGGTTCATTGTTTTCAGGTAGTGTATTTACCAAAGAAAATGCGTTGAGGCCGTGTAAAGATCTGTATACATTGAAACTGGTTTCTATGTCTGAGATATCGCTACCTGTTATTAAAGCGCTTGTCTTGGTCACTTCAGAAACGGTTAAGTTGATCGGTGCTTCAGGAACAAGCGGTAGATCCCCTGTTGTTGCGTTAGCAAGAGAAACACCAAGCGGCGAGTTCCAAAATGCACCAACCGTTATCACTTCATAGTAATAAGTTGTGCTTGCTTCTAATCCTGTATCCGTAAAACTCGTTACATCAGCATCTACTAATCCAACGGGTAGGAAAGGTCCCGATTCGCTGGTAGATCTGAAGATTTGAAACCCTGTTTCATCACTTGTTTCATCGGTCCAGTTTACCTGAATGCTGTCGTGACCGATTGCAGTAGCGCTGATAGCAGAAGGGCTTGCAGGAAGGTCGGCCGGGTTTATTTGAGGAAGGCTTGGCAGAAAGTATGCACTTGAAATTTCAAGTCGCTCATCAATCCCGATAGGTGTATTTTTCCAATAAAGGTCTATGCTTTGTGATCCTGTCTTTTCAAAGAAAGAGACATAGATTCTATGAAACCCGGCTGTTAAGAATATGGATCCTTCAATTTCATCCTGGTTGCCGTGTGTGAAATCATTATTCACAACCAGGTGATCTTCATCAAAGGCATCAAGATAAACTTTACTTCCATCATCAGATTTAGTGGAGAATGTATAGTCACCTGTTTTAGGTATACTTATATATCCATCCCAAAGTACCTGAAAGTGACTACTCCTTACACCTATTCCTGAAAAAGTAACATAAGGGGTAATGCCCGTTCTTACAGGAGTCAAAGTGCTGAAGTCTGGTAATTGATCCAAACCAAATTCGGTAAAATAACGGTAATTTAATCCGCCTTCAGCCGGAGTTTCGGTGAGCATTTCACTGGGTGCGGATTCATTACCCGCATAGTCTCTTGCTATGACATAAAAACGAGCAGTCTCACCTTCTTTTAGGTGATGAACTATAATAGTCGTTTCGGAGGTGGACAGAATTTTTTTCCCATTCATATAAATGTCATAGGCACTAATTCCTACGTCATCTGTAGCGGGCATCCAGTTAAAGCCTATTGCGTCTACGCTAAGGTGGTTAAGGGTTAATCCGCTTGGAGCTGCAGGGCTTTCAGTATCTGAAGAGGTTGTTACAGCTACCTGATTACTATTCGAGGAAGCTCCGGTAAGATTAACAGCACGTACTTTGTAAAAGTAAGTTACATCTGAAATCAGGCCGTTATCAACGAAGCTGGTAGCATCGGCTTCGGTAAGACCAACAAATGTATACGGTCCTATCACTGTTTCACCTCTGAAAATTTCGAATCCGGTTTCATTGGAAACAGGATTCAGGGACTGCTCCCAGTTAAGGATAATGCTATTGTTGGAAATTGCTCCTCCGGTAAGATTGACTGCCGGGCTAGGTTTAGGGCTTCCGTTTGCGTCTACAACATGGAATAGTTCCGTTAGCTCCGCTCCGCAACTAAATAGTTCTTCAGTTCTTGCTCTGAGGGCCATTGGTTCCGTAACAAGAAGCGTACGCTCGTTGCTTATAACTTCTTCTGTACTTTCATCGATCCACTCATAACTCGCATAACCTTGAGGAAGTCCCAGCAGTACACTTGTAGATCCATCCAAAGAAGGGAGTACAACACTTGAAGGTTCCTCCGGGCTGATATTTGGAGTTGCTGTAAGTGATTTTATTCCTACTACAATTGGTTCAGGCGACCAATCGCTCCATACGCCGTTTCTCATCACACGGGCGTCGTATGTACCTTGTTCGGTAACATTGTAAGTATTACTCGTTGCACTGTCTATCAGTATACTGTCTTTTCTCCATTGATAAGCTTCAAATCCAGGTGACAAGCTTAGTGGAATGAAGGCATCATCACCGGCACAAATTTTAGATTCTGCTACAAACTCGGTATTAATTCGTTTGCCATCTTCAAAAGTTTGTAACTGAGCACCGTTGTTAATAACCGGGTTTGCTTTGTGTGCGCGTGTCATAAAAGGGAAAAAGTCTTCTTCTTCATAAGCGTCCCACCAGGTGCCATGACCTACTCCTTTATAATAAGTTAATTTTATATTTGCTTTACTGTCCGTAAATAAGTCTAATAAGCGATAAGCCTCCTCTGGTGGCGGGTTTTTATCCTTCTCGCCTTGGAATACCCAGGTAGGTATCGTTTTATAAGTGTCTATTTCATTGTGGTAGCTTACTGCTACATTAGACATAGGTAGAAATGATGCGATATCTTCCGGGTATTGAGCTACATACTCCCAGACACCTTTTGCACCGGCCGATAAACCGTGTAGAGATATGCGGGAAAGATCAACATGCAACAAAGGAAAGTCATTGTTGATCATGTTGTGAATGGCTGTAAAATCATTAGGCCCAAAGTGTCCTGTGTGGTTTTGAGGAAACATTACAAAACCATTGAAAACGCCATTTTGAACTGCTTCCAGGTGTTCTTTTCCTCCATTCCACAATTGTAATTCGTTATCATATTTGGTTCCGGGTTCACCCAAACCATGAAACATGATAATCAACGGATAGGTTGTGTTCGTATCATTTTCATCAAAATTTTCCGGGTACTTCAGTCGAAAAGGAAGGTCGCCATAAATGTAGGCTTTGTAAGGTTCCGTATCAAAATTATTGGATCCTATTCTTCTTGTTCGAACCCAGTCGTGTACCGTTCCCCATCCCGGATCTGCAGGAGGGTTAAATGGATTATACGTGATGACCGGGTCATCGGCTTGCATTACGGGATGTTGGGCATCCAAAGTATTGAAAATAGCTGCTACTAACAATACAATAATTGAAAAGGTATATTTTAGATTTAATTTCATGACCATAGCAATATTAGTCCTGATTTGGTGATTTGTTACACGCAAATGTACGTTATATTATGAATTCACGAAAGAAATGTTGTATAAAAGTTTGCGATTTCGTCGAAAAGAGTATATGAAAACGAAATTTACAATTGTATGTTATTCAATAATTTAGTATTTTATTAAGATTGTCTTTTAACGTTTGGTGTCATATACTGCTCTGAATTTCATTTTAGCTTTAAGAGGAGTTAAGAATAAAAAAGTAATTTTTTCTTTTTTTTATTACATCAGCATGTGTGCTTCGTGTAAAAACTAACATTTTGTATATAGCAAAAAAAATTATTTGGAAGTGGTGATTTGATATCGAGCCAAATTATTTAACGCGTAATCAAAACACAAATTGCATTTTATTTAGAAGGTCGATTTTAAGTAATTCGGACACAATCTATTTTAATTAAGAATTAAAGCTCAAGCCTTTATATTCACGATAAATAGTTTCCATTTCTGTTGTTTTCCGCTCCACGGAATAAAATTCCTCGACCATTTTTCTTGCCTTCGCTCCATATCGTTCCTTGTAGAAGTCTTTTCTTTCGTAAAATTTCAGAATAGCGTCTGCCAATTTTTCAGGTGCCTTAACAGGAATTAGAAAACCGGTTTCGTTTTCAATAACTAATTCAGGTGTGTCGCCAACTGCAGTTGCGATAACCGGTAGTTTCATGGACATGGCTTCAAGTATACTGATAGAAAGCGCATCCCATAACGAAGGAAGACAGAAAACATCCAGTATATTCAATAACTCAGGAATATCGGTTCTGGCCGGTAACACATGAATACGATCACTTAGCTTTAACTCCAGAATCATTTTATCGACTTGCGCTTTCAGATTGCCGTCACCAACAAGTAAAAGGTCTACGTTGGGTAGCTTATCTTTTACTATTGAAAAGGCCTTAAGCATGGTGAACGGGTCTTTTTGTTCGGTCATTCTCGATATGAAGCCTACCAGATTCCGGTCTTGCGGAATGTTGAGCTCTTCCCGCCTATTAATAGTTACATTTTCTCTGGTGAATCTGGGGATATCAACAGTATTTTTGACTAAATGATGACGGCCAACATCAAAATGTTTTAAACCGTAGTTCTGGTTGTCTTCGCATACAAAAATAGTACCTGTAGCGTGCTTCACAAATTGACGTTCACAAAACTTCCTGATGTCCTTTTGAGGGAATTTTTGATCATCATGGAATGACCAATAATGAACAGTATATATTAATGGGATGTCAAGTTTCTTGGCTGTTTTGTATGAATTAGAGTAAGCCCGGGTTCCATGTGCATGTAAAATGTCTATTTCGCATTCTTGAGCAAAATCACTAACAAGAGGCCATACCGATCTGTCAAAACCTTTTTCAGTTTGAATAACATGGGCTTGAACACCTATTTCTTTACATCGATCAATCATTTCTCCATCAGTAAAAGCGAGAACGATGGGTTCAAACTCATCCCTATCTATATTTTCCACAATATCCAAGAGGTGGCGCTCTCCACCGCCAACTTTGCCTTGTCTTATCGTTTCTAGTATTTTAATCTTGTTCTTCATCGTATTGAATGTATTAAAAAGATCGACATTACCAATTAAGGTTGAGCTTTTTCTTTTTACTTAAATTCCACAAAACTCCAGACCAAAATGCTTTTAATAATTTCCACTGTCGTTTTAAAATAAAAACGAAGGTATTCTTGGGTATTGTGAATAATAACAGAAAGAACAGAAATCCTATTTTATGGTGTAAAGCCATATTCCTTTTTACAAATAGTATTCTGTTTCGCGTTAAAAAGTATATTTTTAGAGCGCTCATTCTGCCAACGCTCATTGATTCTTTGTGGTAGATAAGTCCTTTGGGTTCATACCATATTTCATAACCGGCATTTTTAATCATTTCGCACCAGTCAAGTTCTTCATAGTATAGGAAAAACATTTCAGGCATTACACCGGCTTTTTCAACAACATGGCGCTTAACCATCATGGCAGCCCCGTGTGCATAAGGTGTAATAGAGGCTTGGTTGTGTTGCCCCAGATCTTTTTCGTAGCACCCAATTCCACTATTGCGGGCTGTGAAAGGGTTGATTTTCGTGTAACCTGCAAACTGAATGGTCTCGGGTTCATCGAAGAAACGAATTTTTGGGCAGACCATCCCGATCTTCTCATCTGATTCCAAACGTTCAATCAATGGTTCGATGAGGAAGTCTGTAAACTCGGTGTCGTTATTTACAAGAAAGAAATAAGAGCCTTTTGCCACATTCAGACCAAGGTTATTGCCTCCTGAAAACCCCAGGTTTTCTTCGCTTCTGATAAATGTGACGTCTGGATGACTTGCTAAAATTTGTCCCTCCGGATTAGTTTTAGACCCATTGTCAACAACAATTATTTCGTAATTAGGATAGGTGCCTGTTTTAATACTGTTAATCAGATCGATAGTAACATCAGGCTGATTGAAATTTACTGTTACTATCGAAACTAAGGGCGCTTCCAAAGGCATATTAATTCTTTATTTCCTGGTCGATATTAACTTTAGAATGTTTTGTGTGTATGAAGTTTTTGTTTGCTCCTTTTAGCTTAAAAAGGTTGAGTCCCATTATAAAAAAGGCCTGGGGTAGTCTTAGCATTGCCTTGAAAAGTCTTTTGTCCCAGAACTTTTTTGGGATGACAATAACCGTACTGAAGTAATAAACTGCTGCCATTCCAAGGGGTATTAACCAATTGATTGTTGTGAATGATTTTAATAGAAATGCGGCCAGTCCATAAAAGAATAATAGTCCTAAATTGACCACTCGAGGCAAGAATAAGTTATGTAATATTATCACATTGAATAAATCGATATGACCTTTTAACAGAGCTAACATTCCACGTCCAAAGTTTTCTTTCAGAAAAACATATTGACTGGATAACCATCTTTTACGCTGATTGCCAAAATTGTCTGCGGCACCGGTTTTTTCATCGTAAACCAATGCATCTTCAATAAACTTTATTTTGAGTTTTCTTTCAATGAATAGCGCTTGTAAGATTCTGTCCTCTCCAATAGAATTCTCGTCTACTTCACCCATAAATTGTTTGAAGGTTGCGTAAGGCAGTGCCATTCCCGAGCCGATAAAGGCGCTTGAGAAGCCCAGGTTATTGTGCCCTTTTCTGAAAACGTTATTGTTTATACCTTCACTAATGCCATCCAGGAATGAATATTGTGTGTCACTATTTTTAGCAACTCTACGTCCCTGAAGGTACTTATAGCCATTATTGTAGGCATTGTTCATTTTTTCCAGAAAATCCTCATGCATTACATTGTCTGCATCCAATACCACGGCAATATCATAGAAATCATCTTCTATCTCTGACATGGTCTTGTTTAAGGCTTTTACCTTAGTGCTTTTATCGAAGCTGACAATTTGCACACGTACATCTAGCTTGTTAAGTTCCGCGAGCGTGTCTTCCTGAAAAGAATCGGCAATGATTACTACATCATAGCTGTTCTTGTCGTAAGTTTGCTTGAGGGCATGTTTAGCGGTGTCAACAATGATTTCGTCCTCCTTATAACCGGGGATAAGGACTACAATTTTGTTGAGATGATCAGTCTGTTTTTTAGTTTTATTTCTGGTTGGAAATATACTTGCAAACCCGAATATAAAATTATAGCATACTAGTGGAAGAAAGTATGCTATAACTAAAATTTCTATTACAATAATCATTTTTTTAGACCTTGTCTTTTTGCATCATAGCAGGAAGTGTTCTTCTAATTATCTTGATATCTCTCCAAAATGAATATTTTCGAGCATAAGCTATATCAAGTTTCAAACGTTCTTCTACGGTCATGTTATCTTTACCTTTTTTAGAGGTTTGCCACCACCCTGTAATTCCGGCGGGAGCTAAGAAGCGTTTCAGAAATTCGTCTGTCGTGATTTTTTCAGCTTCATATAATGGAAGAGGTCTGTTTCCAACGATAGACATATCACCTTTAAGTACGTTAAACAATTGAGGGAGTTCATCGATACTTGTTTTACGAATAAATTCACCGATACGAGTAACTCTCGAATCATTTTTTATTTTTATAAAAGTATTCTTTTTACTGGCTTCTTTGTCATTTTTATATTGCAGCTCACTAAGTACGCCTTCGTCTGAATATAGTTTAGCACTATTATCGTTAGCCGCTCTTTCTTTTAACTTGTCTTCAAAGTCCTTTTTCTTTTCGTCACTTTCGTTGTCGGAATAAGCATTTAAGTGAGCCATGTTTTTGAGTTGCTTATCTGCACCTACTGTCATGGATCTGAACTTAATAAAACCGAAAACCTTAAAACCGCTACCCGCTCTTTTGGATATATAGAAAATAGGTCCTCTGGATTCGAGTTTAATAAGAATCATAACCACTAGGAACAAAGGTGTTAAGGCAATAATTGCTCCAAGGGAGAAACAAATATCGAATATTCGTTTACTTAGTGGTGTTTTGTATGAAGAGATATTTAATTCTGAGATATTTACTCTATTAGGAGCATTCTTCATTAAGTTAATAGTACGCAATTGAAATTCTTCGTCAGAGAAATCCTCATTAAATACTTCAACCACTCCTTTTTCTATCAACATGCGTCTCAAGGAGTCTGTTATCTGTTCGGTTATGAATATAACAGGTAGTAAGTTTAATTTACTATCACTTTTTATTAGAGATAAGAATTTTTCTGTCTCAGGAATTCCTACGTGACCATGAACAACAATTGCGTTTATTTGTTCACCACGATCAATTTGGCTACGTAATTGACTAATATCGTCAATAACACGTGTTTTAAATGATTTGTTGATTTTGCCCAATAAGGCAGTGTTGTCGTCTCTTTCTAGCTCTACATCTATGTAGGCTATTTCACTTTGACGGTTAAAAAAGCTTAATGCTAATTCGTCACTTTTCGATTTTGGCTCTATTAGCTGATTCGTTTGCATGGGTATAACGTATTTTGGTGATTAAAGGCATAATTAGTTTTCTTTATCCAGATAACGTATTATGTGTACTGACAATGACTTGATTTCGGTGGTGAATCCGAAGTTACAAAGTTAGATATAAAATAATTATGCACAAATGATTGTAATAATAATTTAATAATGTTTCGGTGATTGGGCCAAAAAAACACTTGAAATGGACTAATTCCAAGATGAATGTTTAAAACGCGATGTTATATAGTGTAATAATTTACACCTTATGATATCTTTTTAGAATATTTTCAACTCTGATTTGAAGTTCATCCGGATTGAAGGGCTTATTAATGAAATCATCTGCACCTAACCTAAGGTGTTGAACCCGTATGATACTATCATCTAATCCTGACAGGATTACCACAGGGATTTCACGAAATAATCCGCTCGATTTTAATTGTTTCAAGAACTCCGTGCCATCCATTACGGGCATAACAATGTCTGTAATAATTAAATCGGGTAAATGTCCTTTTTCCATCCAGATCAGAGCTTCCTGACCATTTAACTTCGACTCTATATTAAAATCTTTGTTAAAAATAGACGTCAAAATTTCCAAGGTAGACTGATAGTCATCAACAACTAGAATGGTTGGTTTCATAAGTTGTAATATTTCGGGTAGGTGTTATGATTCGATAATAATACTTGTTTCTTGTAATAGCTTCCTTAATGCGAATTTAAGTAATTTTTTCAAAGCGCAAGCAATTAAAAAGACTATTTGAAATTCTTATATTCCTTTCAAACGAGAATAATCACAAATCGTTTTAGAAATGAGGTGTTTATAGTAAATTTTATTTGTCTGTTTTGGCTTCATTAATTTACAATGTAACTATTAGAACAAAAGATATGATTAGCTTTTTGGAAAAAAATCAAGCGTAAGAATTTCGGATCATTGTTCCCAGATAAATGACTCACTCAATTCATTCGGACACAGTAATACTGTCGCATCTTCCTGATTCAGCAAGTTGGGAAACCTGCTTTTAACTAAGTCGTATGCTTCACGATTTAGTTTTTCCTCGTTGATTGGGTGTGCTATTTCGAGTGCATCCTCTTCGTCTTCAATAAAAAATAGACTACCAACTTTTACCATTCCTTCCTGCACTAAAATTACTGAGGTTCCAGAGGGAATTACAGGTTCAGTGTATCCGTTTGAATAAACCGTTATTTCAGTGAAAGGTTCCAGCTGAATCATTTGTAATAAGCGGTATTGATTTGAACACCGGCATCATTATATTCTTTCCATTCGCCGGTAGGGTAGTCGTTGAGCATTTGCCCTGAACTTTGCAGCGTTCCATTTGGATGGTAAAATATCCAAAGTCCGGTACGCAAGTTATCGGTGTAACTCCCTTCTTCTTTTAGTGTACCATTATCGTAATAAAACTTCCAGTACAACTGCAGCATTTCATTCTCTACAAGGCCTTCACGCTCTAGTGTGCCATTTGGATAGTAGAATTTCCAATTACCCTGTGGTACACCATTTTCATAGTAGCCTTCACTTTTTATGGTGCCATCGTTAAAATAATTGTACTTATATCCCGTGAAATCTGCTGGAGCATAGTCCAATAAAAAGCGGGCGTCACTATTTGCAGGGGGTCTGGAGTAATACCCCGGAGGATATTGATGTGTAACTGTCTTTTTCTCACAAGCACTTAGAACAAGCAAAATAAAAGCTAGGAATATGGTTTTATGAGTTCGTCTCCTTATTTGCATAATCAAAAATACACAATTTTTAGTTTTATACCTAATTCAAAAGCAAGGTCAACTTTATTGCACGAAATTTATGCAATTTTTAATTTTTGTTTAATTATTAACCATAAATTTGAAACCTATTAAGTAGAGATTAAGTTCTTAAACGTTAAGCAAGGCCTTTGTGCAATTTCGTATACAGGAGGTAGACTTTATTATTAGTTGTATGACAAGCAGAAAAAGTACTTTGAACTTGTGTCTGGTATTGTGTTTTATCTTCACCGCAGGAGAGGTATTTGGACAATTTGAATACATGCGTTTCGATACATATTCTGTTGAAGAAGGTTTACCTAATTCCCGGGTTAATGGTATTGTAGAAGATAATGATGGCTATATTTGGATTGGCACTCGTGGGGGCCTAAACAGGTTTGATGGATATGAGTTTAAGACTTTTACACATCATGCAGACGATTCTACGAGTTTGGGGACCGATGATGTGAGTTTTTTATGCAATAGTAAATCAGGTGATATCTGGGTGGGAACCTGGGGGGCTGGGCTTAATAGATTAAATCCCAGGGAAGAAAAATTCAAAAGATATGATAACAGCCTCCATGTAGGAGCTAATTCTGTAAGGTGTATTAGTGAAGATAAAAATGGAATAGTTTGGCTGGGTACTTTTGGTGGGGGCCTGTTTAAGTTTGATCCGGAGAGTGAAAAGTTTACGCTGGTAAAATACCAAAGTGAGGAAGTAGAACAGAATTTTAAATACATAGAACAGCTGAAGATTCGTGGCGATACACTATGGGTCGCTTCATTGTTCGGTGGTTTAGGCTACGTTCCTATTCATTCTGAGCCAGTTCTCAATCGCAAAGATTTCGAACAGGGAAGTTTGGGAGTAAGTGCGCTTACCCTGATAGACAATGAAAAGGCCTTACTTATCGCAAATAGAGAAGGGCAAGTGTTTAAACTTGATTTTGCAAGCGGAGAAATTACCGAATATGAAAAAGTGGTCACTGACAACATGCCTCATAAGCATATATGGGAGATTTTTGAAGATAAACAAGGTAATATTTGGATAGGTACTTCACATGGAATGTTATTATACTCGCCTGAAACCGGAAGGTGTCGTACTTTTAAACAAAATGCCAAAGACAGATCTGCATTAAAAAGTGATAATACCTTCTATTTTTTTCAAGATTCAAGAAATATTATCTGGGTAGGGACATGGTATGGAGGTGTGTCAAAATATGACCAATATCGCTATAAATTTAAAGGTCTTCAATTCACGGAATACCCTGAAAGTAAAGTCGTTTTTGCAATTACTCCTGAAACTGATTCCACACTTTGGCTGGGAACGCTCAACGGTATTTTTGTAGCTGATAAAAACAGGAATGTCTTACAGCCTTTTATTGTACAGGGACCTCACGCCGAAAGCATAAATAGTAATCGCGTTTGGTTTATAAAAAACGACTCATCGCAGTTAATGGTAGCTGCAGAACACGGAATATTTCAAATTGACAAAAATACGGGTGAAGCCCTGGATCTTACATCATCGGTCGGAGATATTCCACACTATGATCAGGCGGAGTTTAGGACAATGATTAGCACAAGCGATGGAAATATATGGTTTGGAAGTTGGCGAAAGGGAATCTACCGTTACCACCCGAGCAATGGCCATCTCGATGTTTTTATGCACAATCCCGATGACCCTACAACAATAAATTCTAACTCTACATTCAAGTTTCATGAGGACAGACATGGAATTTTGTGGATTGGTACCAAAGATGGACTGGATATCTTTGATAATAAAACGAATACTTTTAAACGATTTGAACCTTCAAACAAGGAAGAATATGATTTAAGACGAGTTGCTGTTAGGGTAATACATGAAGATGAAAAAGGAGATTTGTGGTTAGGAACCATTAACGGACTTTATCATATTATCAGAGAAACGGGTAAGCTAGAGCATTTTAACGATAAGAATGGTCTGGCAGACAATGTTATCTATGGAATGGTAGCAAAAGGTGATCGTTTGTGGTTAAGTAGCAATAATGGTGTGATGAGCTTCAATATGAAAACCTACCGAATTGTAAATTACGACGGGGAAGATGGTTTGCTAAGTGCGGAGTATTGTAGAGGGGGGTACCAGAAATGGGGAGACGAAATTTTCTTCGGTGGTGAGAATGGTGTTGATTTTTTTGTTCCGGAATATTTAAGGAGTAATCCTAATATTCCTCCGGTTTACATCACCAAGTTTCTTCTTCATAATGAAGAAGTAAAACCAGGAGAGGGGAGCGTACTTACTCAAAATATTCAGTCAACCAAAATGATCGAACTGGATCATGATCAGAAATCATTCAGCTTCGAATTTACAGCATTGAATTTTACCAGCTCAGTTCGAAACATATACCGGTATAAACTTGAGAATTTTGATAAAGAATGGATATCCTGTACCTCTGAGCGCAGAAGAGCTTCTTATACCAATCTTGATCCTGGTGAATATGTGTTTAGAGTTCAGGCATCTAACAACGATGGTGTCTGGAATTTGGAAGGTGTCAAACTAATTATTATTGTGAAGCCTGCTTTCTGGCAGACCGCATGGTTTCAAATTTTAATAGCTGGTACTTTCATGTTTCTCATTTACCTCTACTACAGATGGAGAATGCATAGCATAAAAAGAAGCAATCAGGAACTGGAGCTTGTAGTTAAAGAAAGAACAAGTGAAATAACGATCAAAAATGAAGAAATTGAATCGAAAAGGCTGGAACTGGCACTGCAAAACAAGAAGTTTCAGGACAGTATTGAGTACGGGCTTACGATTCAAAAGGCTATTTTACCGAGCTTAATCGAGCTAAAAGAGCAGTTTGCTGATGTTGGCTTACTATTTAAACCAAGAGAAACGGTTTCTGGTGATTTTTATTGGGTGCAAAGTGTGAAAGACGAAAAAAGCGGCAAGAAGTATTTTTACATTGCTGTTGTAGACTGTACCGGCCATGGAGTGCCAGGGGCTTTTATGTCTATGATAGGTTCCAGGGTTCTTACCATGCTGATAAATGAGAAGAAATTAAGGGAACCCAGTGAAATTTTAAATGAACTGGATCTGGAGATTCATGAGGCCCTGAAACAGAAGAATACCGGGAATGATGATGGAATGGACCTGTGTTTGGCACGAATAGAAGAGCTGGAAGCTGAAAAATTTGAAGTTACAATCGGGACGGCCAAAAGACCATTCGCTTACCATACTTCCGCATCAGGTTTTAGGACTATTAAGGCCAGTAGGTATTCAATAGGCGGAATGGTGCGTACCGAGAAAGTATTCGAGCAGCATAAACTTTTGTTGAATAAAGGTGATCAGCTTTATTTATTCACCGATGGTTATTATGATCAACAGGATGTATATAGAAAGAAGCTCGGAAGAAAAGCATTTTATAATATGCTTCAAAACACTACTAAGTTCAGTGTAAGAAAACAGATAGACTTTTTGAACGAAAAGCTGTTAATGTACAAGAACAATACAGACCAGCGCGATGATATTACTATTCTTATATTGAAAATGTAAAAAATGGCTTCACGGAAGCCATTTTTATCGTGCTATTCTACATTTGATGCTTCTGTTTCCAGTGGCTTTAAATTATCAGGGATTTCTTCTCCTTCCACATATGGGAATACTTCCAGGAAATTGGTGAGCGCTATAGATGGTATTTCAAAAGGTACGAGCATAGAACTTAAATTGTCTTCCACTCTTTCAAACGCTTGTTTTATGTTGTCGGCACCAACTAAAAAATAGGTGTTTATTTTTGATTCTTTATCGGTGGTTGCATCGAGCGTGACATAAGCGACTTTGCACTTAAACCACTGTTCACTGTCTTCGTAGTTAATAACTTCTGAAATATTCGTTTTTGATATATTCGTGATGGTAAATTCTCCGCTAACTTCTTGTTCACTTAATTCATAAATTCTTTTTTCAGCATCTGTATATGATACGGCGTCTACCAAATAATTATCTGTAACTTGTTTAGATTCACCTTCTTCGGTTACTGTGGTGTGTTTAACTTTGCAAGAATACCAAACTTTCATGTTGTCTTTTTCTTCAAAAATAGGCCTTGTTTGGTGTTTTTAGAAGGGTTATGAGATGAACTTATGAACATTTTGCCATTCTGTAGATCTGAATAGTATCTGGAAAGGCGATGCTAAGATGAAATAACTAAAGGAATGAGTGCATGCGTACGGTTTTTACGAGTCAAAGGATCAAATTTTAATAACTTTAGATGAGTTACAGTAAGATTAATACTAAACTTCAGGTTTTTGAATTGATTTAGTATTTGCGGTTCGAAAATAGTTTTTTTACTTTTTAGCAATGAGAGGTGCGGTTTCATATATACTGATTTATCGCATAATGGAGAACCGGCCGATTTTAAAAAATCTTGAATGAGAAGTATGTCCTGACTATTTTCAGGTTCCAGATAAAATATTCCACTGCTTTTAAAGACACACACGTTGGAGAAGCACAATTTAAAAGGTCTATGTGCCTCCAATCCGTTTAGAATACAGTACTCAAAGTCTGCCACCTGGTTATTCGTTACTTTGAAATTTGCCAGGGTAATATGGTAACGTTGCCTCATTACTTTCGCTTTTGCAAGTACATCGGCATTTTTCATGAGGTCCTGTATTTCATTTAATATGACTTCATGCGGTGATATTATTAATGAATAATGATGGTAGAACCGGTCTTCATTCATAAAGAGAGCTGTTGTATGAGTGCCACAACTTCAGGCCAGTCTTCGGGTGAAAACCCAGCCTTGTCTTCGAAAAGGACGTTGAAATAAGGCTTTTTGTCATAAAATCCATAATGGCCATTGGTGACCTCAGGGTTTTCATTCACATAATTAAAGCTTATTTCGTGCTCCTTGAAATAATCCAGGTATTGTTCAATTTCATGTGGATGAGAGCAAGTATACATAATTGATACTATATCTGGTCTTTGTGTAAGGTACTGCATGGCCTTTCTGGCATGTGGGTAGAATGTTTTTGGTATCTCGTTAGACGACCAGTTGGGCATAATTATGGTTTCATGTAAGTCAAAGGCCCAATAAGTGCGGTCCCATTTCTTCTCCGATGCTCGTTCGAATGCTTTTTTAATTGCTCGTGTTATCATATTATATTTTTGCCTTTTCTATTATTTCGTCAAAGTTCCATTCTTTGCTTATTTTACCGTTTTCAAATACTTTTTGCAGTTCGTTACATTCATCAGGGCTTTCAGATGTTGTTTTTGTTACAAAAGTACCATTCTTTTCAACTAACTTAAGTCGACCACCTTTACTCTTCTTGAAACTTTCTTTTATGAGGCCGTTTTCATCCATTTCTTTCGGACTTTTTTGAACAATTACCTCCTTGCCATTGATTTGGGCAAGGCTACATTTAATGGCAAACTTTTGTGTGTCACGATCCAATTTTTGTAATAAGGCGCCGCCCATACCTAATACGAGGTTTTCAGCACTAATATGATGGTCGTTAAGGGCTTTGAAAATATTGGTGATGGCCTCGTAGTTAACACCATCACCTTGGATCACTCGTACCTGAGGAGGTAATACTTTGAAACCCTTTTCGTTTGTGGTGTATCCAAACTTTTTAAATAATATATCGAATATTGTTAAAAGTGTTTTTATTGGATCGCCACTGTCCGGACGAATGACAAGTGTTCCGTCACGATTAAGAATTTGATCTTTAAAAGCTGCTCCCCAGTAAGATTCACAAGCCGTAAATATATCATAGCTATCACTAACGCAGGCAACAATACCGCTTGGGAAAGTGTCCAGGATATGTTTGTAAATCTCTTTTTCCCCTTCACGTCCGAGTAGTGTACAAATACTGTGTTCGGTGGCCGGAACACTGAGTCCGGCAACATTCGGTGAATTGTAATATTTTTTTGCAAATACACTCGCCGCAATAGTATCGCTACCTTTGAAGTTAATTAAGTGCGCACAACCGCCCAAACCGGCACTTTCATAACTGCTTACCCCTCGAAACCCGAAGTCATTGAGTACAAAGGGTATGCCTGCGTAACTTTCAGCACTGGCACTCTGGTCGTAATTTGACCGAACCACTTTTTTTATTTCCCGACTTAAGGTGGCGACAGTACAAGGATACCATATTTGCATGAGAATAGTTTCCAAAAAATTAGTCAACCAGTAGCATTTGGGATCAGTGTTTTCTATGGTCATTAAAACATTGCTTACAGGTACGGCGGTACCTTCTGGGACAGCATGAATTCTCACAGGTAAGTGACCATCGTAATGATCAATAATATATTGAAAATTGTCCGGGTCGAACACGTCATCCCTTCCAAATACATGAGGAAGAATTTCTTTGGCTTCTTCTAACTTTTGAGAAGTAATTACTTGTCCGCTTAGGTATTTCTTTAAATAGTATTGGAGTCCGAAAAAAACGGTATTATCAAATTTACCACCCCGGCTTTCCATGTAGCTAAAAATGTGTGTTGTTCTGGGATAGTATAGCTTGTGATGACTATATTTATAGGCATCAGCCATTAGTATGATGTTATTTGTTTCCATAGGATGAATTTATTTGAGGTATTTTTCTACTAGTTTTTCGAATATATGGATATGTTCGGGTGTAATTTCATTGTCGATTAACAATTGAGGAATACGTTTAAACTCCAGCCATTCAACCTCCACAATGTCATCATTCGCTTCTGGCGCGCCATGCATGTAATCGGCACTATAGACTGTGGTGATAATTTTATCGCTTTCATTTTGATAACGCCAATCGGGAACATTATAAGACATTTCGTAGCTGAGTTCATTTACTTCAATATTTCCGGCTTCTTCTTTAAGTTCTCTTTTGGCTGCTAATTCATAGCAAGAATCAGTGGTATCAACATAACCACCAATGAGACGCCATTTCATGTTATTTTCTTTCTTACCCAGCAGGATTTCTGTTTTGTCATTTTTAAAAACAGCGATATCAACTGTGGGAATAACCTTCGTATATTGATTATTATAGGCATATAGAATTCCAGCACGAAAATCTTCTGAATTTTGAACTTTATGAGCATATTTTGCCCTGATTTCTGTCGCGTTATAATCTCCGTGAGGGTTTAATTCAATAGTTTTAAACTTGCCTGTATAGTAGGGGATAAAGCTATCCCGACTTCCGTATAGTGAAAAGTTTTCGTTGCTAAAAGTTTCTATTAATAGTTTATCAAGATTATAAGACCAGATCTTGTCTGAAGGATGATCGCTTAAGGGTAATACAATGACATCTGGATATTCACGTTTAATGAGCTGTTCGCGAGTATAAAAGTCGTAGGGGTTTCTACGGCTGCCTTTGACGGGTGTGACTCCAAGAAGTATGATTATTTTTACATGCTTTTCAGCAACCGTCGTAATGAGGTCGCGATGTCCGTCGTGTAGGTATGGCGTTTGAAAACGTGCGATAATGACTGCTGTAGAGTTCATATATTTTATATTTGTGTAATATATACGCAAATATAATTAATTAAGTTCCTTATCAAAGAAAAAAAAGATAAAATGAGGCTGCTTAGGTTAGATTTCGAAGTGAATACCTTCTTTCTTAAGTTTGTTATACTGTTGTAAATCAAAGCGATATAAAAATCCAGGCCGCCCGGCACCGCTATGTTTCTGTCGCTCATCTGTTTCTACTAAAATTCCGTATTTGAGGATCTTTTTTTTAAAATTCCTTCGATCAATAGGTCTGTCCAATACGGCTGCATACAATTTTTCCAGTTCGGAAAACGGGAATTTATTATCTAGCAGATCAAAACCAATTGGTTCATACCTGATTTTGGCTCTCAATCGTGAAATAGCAGTTTCCAGAATGTGTTGGTGATCAAAAGCTAATTCGGGAAGTTTACCTATTGCAAACCATTTAGCATCTTTCGCATCAGTGCTGGCTTTCAATTGAAATATATCTGGTTTTACGAGTCCGTAATAAGCTATAGAAATGGCTCTGTTTCTGGGGTCTCTGTTGGGGGCTCCAAATGTATACAACTGTTCCAGGTATTCAAGAGAGATGCCGGCTTCTTCTTTTAACTCCCTCAATACAGCTTGTTCAAGCTTTTCACTGTTCAAGACAAGTCCGCCAGGTAGTGCCCAGCTGTTCATAAAAGGCTCAATATTCCGTTTAATCAGAAGAACCTGCAGACCTTTCGAAGAATTGTAACCAAACACCACGGCATCTACCGCAACTTTTATATCCTGTATAGGGGCGGGTGTAGATTCCATCCAATGATTATTTCTTAAGCTCAGGCTTCCGCATCATTGTTATTATCTGCAGCAGCGCTGGCAATTTTTGTAATGCGGTCATCAACCATAAAAGGGGCCAATTCTTCTGGTTTTATCACTTTGAACAGGTCTAATACCCTTCGCATTTTTTGTTCTTCCTCCCGCTGTTCTTTAACAAACCATTGCATGAAGTTTTCTGTCGTGAAGTCTTCTACATCCCTGGTGACTTTTATTAATTTGTGAATGGCTTTTGTTACCTGGATTTCTCCCGACAATGAATAAGAAAATACTTCTTGCAAAGAGGTAAATTCTTGCTTTGGTTGTTCAACCATAGGAATTATTGGTCTTGAACCCTCGTCACTCATATATTTGAATATCTTGAGCATATGTTGTCTTTCCTCTCCTGATTGGTTAAAAAAGAAATTCGAGCAGTTTTCATACCCGTTGGCATCACACCAGGCAGCCATAGCTAAATAGTTCGCGGCTGCTTGAGACTCAAATTTTATTTGCTCATTAAGAGCACTCTCTACTTCTTTGTTCAACGATGCTTCTTGATCTAACACAACTTATATATTTTTAATATGATAATGTGAAGTTACGATTTATTGCAATTTATAAAAATTAGCTTTTGAGTACAGGAAGAAATTTAATTAGGCGCTTATAGTTTAAATATTTTCAAACAAAATTCTTGTCATTTTTTTATTATATTAATGCTGAACTTGTATTTTTTTAAACTCCTGGGTTATATGTTTTTAGCAGTAAATGAGGCAAAATGAGCTAATTATACCAAATTTAGTTGTGTGCATTCGTGGGTCGTAGTTAATTATCGGTATAAAGTTTGTGTATGTTCGTTGAAACAAATGAATCTTTTTTGCTACATTTGCGTTAACAAGCTCATGAACTGTTAAGAGGGGCAATTCGCTGTAAATGTATGAATTATGAAGTAGCATTTATCAGTTTGTCTCAAATGAAATCAACCAGCAACCATGAGGAAATTTATTTTATTAAACTTCTTGTTATGTTATCTTTTTCTTGAAGGCAAATCCCAAATAAACCGGACGGTCATGAAAGAGATTGATGGAGTTTATTCCTACTGCTTCCATAAAAACGGAAGAAATGCTTCTATTGAGTATTTGCCAGCAAAAGGAAATACTTCCAGAAAGGGGTTCATTTACGTTTTTAATACGAAGGGTAAAAAGGTGTATGAAAGAACACTATCTCGAATTGGGATCAAGTCGACGATATTATTAAAATTTCATGACAACGGAGCAGTGAAAGAAGCTGATTATCACTGGTATTCGTCAGAATTCGGCAAATGGTCAAAAGAGACGACACACTTTGACAATCAAGGCAATGTAATTACACAGGGAGCATCGAGTGCCCGGGCTGCTAAATATTAAATTAAGTTCGAGTTTACTTTTTTTTAACTATTTGAAAATAGAGAATTATAATCTCTTTAAGATCTTGCAGGCATAATAATAAAGTTTAACATTCCGGCTATCGCTTAGATTATTACAGTGAGTGAAATCCTAGTTGCCTTATTTTCAAGCGATATCTGCGCTTTCAAATCTTTATATGCCCGTTGTTGAGAGAAAAGAATTACAATCTATTTTACCTTTTGGTGAAAAAATATCCGGAAGCATTTCGGATTTGTTAATGAATTCCCTGAATCTGAATGCTATTAATGAGTTATATGATTCGGCCAGTGACAAAAGTCATGTGGCTTTTATTGACAAAATTTTAGAACTCTTAACAATTAAAGAACAAATAAGCGAAGAGGACTTGAGCCATATTCCAAAGGAGGGACCTTTTATTGTTATTTCTAATCATCCTTTTGGCTTGCTCGACGGTCTGATACTCATTAAGACTATTGCTTCTATCAGGCCGGACTTTCAGGTTATGGGCAATTTTATGCTCAACAGATTGAAGCGTTTGGATGAGTATTTTATTTACGTAGATCCGTTTACAGGTTCCAAACATGTCAATAATAGCTTTTCAGGGGTACGACAAATGCTGCTTAAACTTGACAAAGGTGAATGTGTAGGTATTTTTCCTGCAGGTGAAGTTTCATCGTTTCAATTAAAAAGACGGACGGTAACAGACAAAAAATGGGATAAGAATGCCATAAGGTTAATTCAGAAAGCTAATATCCCGATTGTACCGGTATTTTTTCAGGGAAAGAACAGTGCCCTGTTTCAAATGCTTGGCGCCATACATCCGGCATTGCGTACAGCAAGAATTCCTTCGGAGCTTTTTAAGAAGAAAGGAGCCCTCATCAATGTTCGAATCGGAAAAGCAATTGAACCGGCTGAATGGCAAAGATTTGAAGAGCTTCACCGCTTAAGCCGTTATTTAAGAGCACGTGTCTATTCACTCGACAATGGGCTAAGCGTTAATGAGTTTTTTAAGAATGAGCTACACAAAGTCAAAGATCAAAAAACTCAGGAGCTTATCATCAATGCAGTGGATCGTTCGTTAATTGCGAGGGAACTTGAATTGCTGGATGAAGAATGTTTGTTACACGAATATAAGAATTACCAGGTTTATTGTGCCTCCGCTTCTTCCATACCTGCCAGTATTGACGAAATTGGTCGTTTACGTGAAGTGTGCTTTAGAAGTGTTGGAGAAGGAACAAATATGTCAAAAGACATAGATGAATATGATCTCATATTTAAACACTTATTCATCTGGGATACCGAAAAACTGAATATTGTGGGAGCCTATAGATTGGGACCTGGAAAAGAAATCATAAAACAATACGGCAAAAAGGGATTCTATATTTCATCGTTATTCTTTTTCAAGAAAGAAATGAAGCCCATTTTAAAAAATACCTTAGAGTTGGGTAGGGCCTTTGTACATCTCGATTATCAAAAGAAACCCTTTCCCTTAATGTTACTTTGGAAAGGAATAGCTGCATTTTTATCTAAAAATAGGGAGTATGAGTATATTATGGGCCCTGTGAGTATAAGTGATCAATATGGAAGTGTATCCAAATCGCTTATAGTGGACTTCGTGAAAAGATACTACTGGAACAAAGAAATTGCTTCTATGATCAAACCGCGCAAACCTTTTAAAGTAAAGCTAAAGTCTTTTGACTTTGCTATACTTACTCAGGGTAAGGGATCTATTAAGGAGCTCGAGAAAATAATAGTGGATATAGAACCAAAGGGTTTTAAATTGCCTGTTTTATTGAAAAAATACGTGAGGCAAAATGCACAACTTGTTTCCTTTAATGTTGACCCGAAGTTCAATAATTGTCTTGATGGATTAATTTTTTGCAAGATTAAGGATTTACCTGAAGATATAAATCTGGATTTTCACTTAAGAAAATGATGTGGATAAGTTTCCACAAGTAACCCACAATTAATGTGAATATTTAAGTTATTTTTGATAGAGGCAGGTAATACTGACCTTACCAATTGTACTTACTTTGCTGATTTCTTACGTCAGCAAAAATGTGCATAGTGCAATAAAATGTAAATTATATAGTTGTATCAATAATATGTTTCGAAAGGTATTATTTTATACTTTTTTTATAGCCTTATTTAAGCTGTCAATAGCACAGCATTCCATTACAAGGACCCATAAAAATACGCAGTTTGAGCTTGGAATTGAGCTCGTTTCTAAAGAAAAATACGCAGCAGCCCAAAAAGTATTCCAGAATTATCTCCATAACGATCCTGATCAATTAAAGGCAATTGAAGCGGAGTACTATGTGGCTCATTGTGCTTTACAACTAGAGCAACCTCAAACCGAGCAGTTATTGGTTAACTGGCGTGACACCTACGAAAGCCACCCTAAAGCTCCTTATGTTTTTTATGAATTAGGTAGTTATAAATATAATCGTGGAGACTATAAAGAAGCTATAGAAAGTTACGAACGCATACAGTTCTCGGAATTGGACAAAAAGGATCGTTACGAAGCCCAGTTTAACCTAGGATACAGCTACGTGAAAATTAAAGATTTTCAAAAAGCCGAAGAGAATTTCGATGCCATTAAAGGAGTGAATCATGATTATACTTATGCTGCCAATTATTATTCAGGATATATTAAAATAAAACACGAAGACTACGACGAGGCCATTCGCGATTTGCAGGTTGCCGAACAAGTCGACCTGTATAAATCAACGGTTCCTTATATGATTATGAATGTTTATCACAGACAAAACAAGTATAAGGAGCTCATTGATTACGCTGAACGCGTATTCGAAAGAAAAACAAAAATTCGAAATGAGAATAAAGCTTATTTATTAATAGCAGAAGCTCATTATGGCTTAAAAAATTACGAAAAAGCAGATGAGTACTATGAAAGATACATTAGTAAAACAAAAAAGCCTTCTCCAAATGTGCTCTATAGGTATGGAATAGCAAGCTGGAAAAATCAAAAGTACAGTGCTGCAATTAATAGCTTTAAGCGAGTAATCGATGTGAATGATTCGCTGGGTCAATATGCTTCTTATTACCTGGGAGATTCTTACCTGAAAGAAGGAAATAAAGATTACGCGTTGTTGGCTTTTCAGCAGGCTTCCAGCGTAGATTATGACAAGTCAGTTAAAATGGAGTCTTTGTTTAACCTGGCTAAACTACAATACGAGCAAAAACTATTCAAAGAATCTATTGCCTCATTCGACCTATTGAGAAAATTGGATGAAAACCTCAAATACAAATCAAAATCCAGTGAATTAACCGCAGAATCCTACCTTAATTCGGAAGATTACAACGAGGCGATTTCATATATCGAGCGCATAAAATCACCGTCTCAAGATGTACAAAAAACCTACCAAAAGGTTTGCTATCACAAAGGAGTAGAGTTGTTCAATAAAGGAAAGTACAAAGCAGCGCTCACTTATTTTAATAAATCCTTAGAAAACAAGATTGACGAAAAGTACACTATTAGAGGATTGTTTTGGCGAGGCGAGACTTATTCTTTGTTAACTAACTGGGATAAAGCATGGCTGGATTATGCCGCATTGTTTAAGATTCCGGATGCAGACAAGTCCCCTTATTACCTCAGAGGAGTTTATGGCATTGGCTACGCTTATTTTAACCGGAAAGAATATGACAAGGCTCTGAATAAATTTGAACTCTACACGCGCCGTTTGAAAAAGAGTAAAAAACAATTCTATTACAGCGATGCACTGGTTCGTTTAGGCGATTGTTATTTCTACAAGCGCGATTTCATTGCAGCAATGAAAAATTACAAACAAGCCGTTAACGCCAAGGTTAAGAGTCTCGATTATGTTTATTATCAAATGGGGGACCTCAGCGAACGATCCAAAGATGAAGATGCTGCATTGAAGTACTATAATATTGTTATCAATGATTTTGACAATTCGGTATACAGAGCCAGGGCCTTATTTGCCGTAGCCAATTTGCAAGGTGCAAACGCCAATAATGTTGCTTCTATTACGGCCTATACTGAGCTTATTAAACAATACCCCAAACATGAATTGATTCCGGCAGCATTAATGAAAAGAGCCGGTCAGTACAATGCCATTAAGAGTTATGAGAAATCCAGAGACGATTACGATCATGTGATTGATAAATATTGTGGTTCTGAATATGGGAAATATGCAATCGTAAATATAAAAGACATCCTTTCAAAGTTAGGTGAAGATACTTATACCGAAAGAATTGAAAAGTATGCAGTATGCGATCCTGATAATAAGGACATAGAGCGGCTGGTCTATAATGATGGATACAAAGAATACGAAAACGGAAATTTTACCAAGGCCGTCTCTAAAATGCAGGCGTTTATCAAAAAATATCCGGAATCAAAGTTGGTTGGTGAGGCAAAATACCTGATGGCAGATTCTTACCAATACGATGAAAAGTACGAGGAAGCAATTAGCGGTTTCGAAGAATGGTTGTTACTTGGTGAGAAAAACCACTACGATGAATGTGTCAATAATCTATTGATGTTGACGCTGGAAAGCGAATACTACGAGAAGGCCATTAAATACGGTGAAGAGGCATTAAAACTAAGTTCAAGTGAAGATGAGCAGATCATCATCTTTACAGACCTCATCAAAGCGTATAATGGTAATAAGGATTATCAAAAGTCGATTGAATATTGTAATGAAATAATCGACAGAGAGGAAAAAGTGATTGGGACTAAACATTATGCACAGTTGTACAAAGGAAAAGGAACACTCGGAATGGGGGATACTACTGCTGCCATTAAATTATATAGCGAGTTGATAAATACAGCAGCAGACGAATATGGATGCGAAGCAGATTATGATTTGGCTCATGTCTATTTTCTCAAAAAGGAATATAAGGCATCTATCGATAGTACAAGCGGACTTAGAAAACGTTTTCCGAGTTATACCAATTGGATTGGTAAATCATTTTTACTGGCCGCTGAAAATTATATAGGTCTTGAAGAAGACTACAATGCGGTAGCTGTTTTGAAATCTTTGGAAAAGTTTCCTGATGAACAGATCAAGGAGCTGGCAAAAGAACGCCTCGATCAAATCGAACAGGAGCAAAAGAGTCTTGATAGTGAAGATGAAGACCTGGACCTTTCACAAGAAGATATTAAAAATGGACGAAGTATAGATGGAAAGGAGGGGACTGATGACTAATAAATATGGAATCATATTTTTTTTAATGTTGGCAGTAAGCCAGTTTGCCAAAGCGCAGGAAGTAGTAAAAGATACTACTAATTCAATTGATAGAAATCTTATTTTTGATGTATCAAAAAAAATAGAGCTGGACACAGCTACTCGTAACTACAGTAGAATAAAAGAACGCCCTTCCGTTAAAGAAACCACAAAGCAACAATATCAGTCTGAAGACTTTGAGTTTGATATGAATAAGGTTAATCCCAAAATACCCTTATTTGGAATTAAACCTCCCAAACAGGAAGAATTGTTCGGAAATTATATCAAAGGTGGGTACGGCAACTTTGGTACTTCGTATCTGGAAGGCTTTGCCACGAGCAAACGTAATGATACCTATCGCTATGGTGCGCACTTGAAACACTATTCATCACGTAAGGGACCTGTAGACGATCGTAATTCCGGTGGTGGAGCGAATAGTGTTAGCCTTTTTGGTAACTATTATAAAGATCATTATGATATTTTTGGTGACTTATCTTATTCCAGAAATGCTATTCGGTATTATGGATATGACACAACAGGTGGTTTGCAGATTCCGGAACATGATTCAATACGCAAGATATATCATAGTTTTAACATCAATACAGGAATTTCTGCATTCAATAAAGATGCTGCCATTGGCTATAAATTAGTACCCTATTTCAGACGTTTATCAGATACCCATTCTACGCATGAAAATGAAGGGGGACTGAAAGGTAGGGCCTATTACAAATTGGACAGTACCAGTGTGATCAACCTGGACTTAACTACTTCTTTCTCGGCCAAGTCGGATAGCGACAGTGTGCTGGCACGTCATTTTGTAATGGTGAAGCCACATTATCGATTTAAGAGAGGAAGGGTTTACATAGACGCCGGGCTTAACGTTACCTATGAAAACGATACATTGAGTAGTGCCAAGAACTTGCATATTTACCCTTCTGTATTACTGGATTTTGTACTTAGCTACCCGCCCGGATTCAGAGTTTATGTTGGTTTGGATGGTGAAATGGAGCGTAACACATGGCGAAGTGTTGTCCGGGAAAATCCATTTGTAAACAGTGCACTTAATGTAAATAATACCAATAAAACGTTAAGCTTTTTTGGTGGAGCCAAAGCTACAGTTCTTAAGAATGTGACGGCAGATGCTGCACTATCTTTCTCCAATTATAAACGTATGTATTTCTTTGTGAATGATTCTACAGACAGGTCTAAATTCAATTTAGTTTATGATGAAGGGAATACCACACACCTGAATTTCAGAGCAGAATTAATGTATACAAAAAACAAGAACCTAAAAGCCGGACTAAAATTCGAATTCAACCAATATGGTTTAAGTTCATTAGAAGCAGCATACCATAAACCTAATATCGTTAACACCTTATTCTTTAATTATAACTACCTTGAGAAATTGTTTGTGTCGGCCAACTTGTTTCTATTGACAGGAGTGGAAACTTTGGTGCCAGAAAGTCAGGGAATTGAAAAGATAAATGGTATTTACGATCTTAGCCTTCGCGTAGAATACAGGTACAATAAACAATTAAGTGCCTTTGCAGAAGGGAACAATTTATTTACGAAAGAATATACAAGATATTTGTATTATCCATCAAAGGGCGTTAACTTTCTTCTTGGTTTAACGTATGCTTTTTAAGAATATGACTGTAGCAGCGTATATACAAAGATTGTTTCATGATCATGATTGTGTAATACTTCCTGGCTTCGGGGGCTTTATTACGAGTTATGAAGGTGCGTCTATTAATAAAGAAATGAGCGCTATAGCTCCGCCTTTCAAGAAGATAGCTTTTAATGAAAGTCTTAAGACAAACGACGGTTTTTTGGTAAACGAAATCGCTGTAGGAGAGGAGGTGAGCAAATCAGTTGCGCTGGAAATGATAATTGACTTTATCAATGAGGTAAAAAACGGACTTGAAAGCCAACAACAATTTATCTTAGCAGGTATCGGTCGATTATTTTATTCGAAGGAACAAAAAATTCAGTTTGAACCAGATAATAAAGAGAATTATTTAGATGCAAGTTTCGGTTTGTCAGATTTGCACGTTAAACCAATCGAACGGGAGGAAAGTGAAATGAAAAAGGTACATCCAGCAAGATCACGTCAGGCTGTGCGAAAAAAACCAGCAGCAAAAGAAAAGCCCACGAATGAAAAGAAAGAGAAAAATGAGGGAGTTAACAAGTTGTTTATTGTAATACCAATAGTATTACTTGTTTTGGTAGCAACTGCTCTTTCGTTATTTTACGTTCAAGACGGAAAATACTACAAAAAAGCAATGGCTATGTTTGGCTCAGGAATCAGTGACGATGAAAGTGCCGAACATGCAGGTGTAGAGGAATCACATGAGTCTTCAGATGCCACTGGTCATGACGAAGACATTCATTCGGATGATCATGAGCACGATATGAATCATCATGATGAGGCTCATTACGATTTCTATCACATAATCGGAGGTGTTTTTCACTCGCAAAGAAATGCCAGGAAGCTGGCTTCACGTCATCATAACTGGGAAATAATTGAAATTGATGGCATGTACAAAGTTTCCATAGCTAAATACGATTCAAAAGCCGAAGCCAAAGAAGCCATAGGTAAATTGAGAAGTTTATATGGTGAAGATGTCTGGATTACCGGGCATTCACACTAAATTTTGAAGGGATAAATTATGTTTTTAACTGTGTTGTCACAGATCACTGAAGCTAGTGATACGCTAGCAAGTGCCAGTGAAGCTGTTCAAGAAAATATCGATCAGGAAGTAACCATTTTTGAACTGATAGTTAAAGGTGGTTGGGTAATGATTCCTATGTTCCTCCTGGCGGCGTGGGCAATATTTTTGTTTATAGAGCGTTATCTTACCATTAGAAAGGCTAATAAAAGCTCAGACGGTTTTATTGATGAGGTGAAAGGGTATGTTGCCTCCGGCGATGTGCAAAGTGCTACGATAGTGTGCCAAAACGAGGGGACACCTGCAGCAAGAATGATTGAAAAGGGCATTTCGCGTATAGGAAGCCCGCTCAAAGATATAGAAGCTTCCGTTGAGAATGTGGGCAAGATAGAAATTAACAGACTGGAAAAAAACCTGTCTACCCTTGCTACAATTTCAGGTGCAGCACCAATGATTGGTTTTCTGGGTACTGTATTAGGGATGATTCAGGCCTTTATAGTAATGGCTCAGAAAGAAGTGGCAGATGTAACCAGTATGGCAGAAGGTATCTATCAATCCATGATTACAACAGCAACCGGATTGATAGTAGGAGTAATAGCCTATATGGCTTACAATTACTTAACGGCACTTGTTCAAAAGGTCATTCACAATATAGAATATTCGTCCATAGAATTTATTGATTTGCTACAAGAACCACAGCAATAATGAAACTAAAGTCAAGAAATAAAGTTGATGCTTCATTTAATATGTCGTCGATGACCGACATTGTGTTTTTGTTGCTAATATTCTTTATGCTTACCTCCAGTACCATTACCCCTATGGGGAAAAAAGTGGAGCTTCCCAATTCCAACCAATCTCAGATAGATTCCCAGAAATTGGTAATAACCATTACAAAAGACTTAATATACCAGGTTCAGGGTGAAGATGTCCCCTTTGAAGATCTTTACGATAGATTGCAAGCTAAATACGAAAGCCCAAGTGAAGATAAACTAGATAATGTCATTGTTGTTCATGCAGACCAGGGGGTAGCCTACGGGAAAGTTATGGAGGCAGTAGATATAGCCGGGCAATTAGAAAATGTAGTTGTTTTATTAGCAACAAAGCAAAAATGATTGATTTAGTACAAGAAGAAAAGCAAAACCGAAGGAAAAGCGCTATTGGTACCGCCTTGGTATTTATAGTAGTGTTTTTACTTTTTTTGTTACTTTTTCGTACTTGTTGGGTGGCACCACCACCACCGTGGCCTAAACCCGGAGGCGCTTCACATATTGGAATGTATACGTTTGCCGGTGGTGAAGAGGTAAGTACCTCACCTGAAACGGAACCCGTATCTGAGCCTGTAGAAGAAACAGTAACTTCAGAAGTGGAAGTGCCTGTCGATATAGATGTAACAGCAGATGGAGAAGTTTCCATTACGACACCAGAACCTACTGTATCCACACCTCAAAACACACCAAGTGTAACCGCACCCGACGTTTTTGAAGCCGATGCCGGTAAAGGGAATTCCGAAGGTGAAGGCGAGCAGGGAAATCCTGATGGCACCAATGTCGATACTTATTCTCAGGGAAATGGGGAGGGAGAAGGTAACGGAGAAGGTAATTCGGTAAGCATAGTTGGATGGCAATGGAAAGAAGAACCTAAAGTAGGAAAGATTACAGAAAGTGGCTATGCCCGTATCGAAATAGAAGTAGACAGAAGAGGTTTTGTGAAACGTGCGCGTGTATTGGAGACTTCATTTAGTGGGATGGAAGCATACCTGGTACAGGAAATGAAAAAAATCAGGTTCGAGCGAAAGGCCAGTGTAGGGCTTCCCAAAGCACTTACAAAGGGAGTTGTAACCCTCAAGTTTTCCGGGCGCTAGTATTTTTATGATTGATCATAACGATTACCAAAAAACAGTCAATTGGCTGTATCAACAGCTGCCAGTTTATCAAAATCAAGGAATAAGTGCATTAAATCTAAAACTGAACAAAACACGAGCCTTTTTGAAAGAATTGGGAGATCCACATCTTCAATTGCAATGTATACATATTGGAGGGACTAACGGGAAAGGGAGCGTGTCGCATATGCTTGCAGCCGTACTTCAAACCAATGGTTACAAAACAGGTTTATACACTTCGCCCCATCTAAAGCGTTTTACAGAACGCATCAAAACCGATGGTGTCGAAATTACCGAAGATCGGGTGGTAGCGTTTGTGAATGAACATAAAGAACTCATAGCAAAGCTAAAACCTTCGTTTTTTGAAATGACTGTAGCAATGGCTTTTTGGGAGTTTGCACTGCAACGAGTAGAATATGCTGTAATTGAGGTAGGCCTCGGAGGACGCTTCGATTCCACCAATGTGATTAACCCGCTGATTTCGGTTATAACTAATATAAGCCTCGATCATCAGCATATTTTAGGTGACACCCGAGAAAAAATAGCATTCGAAAAGGCTGGGATAATCAAACATAAGGTTCCTGTAGTCTTGGGAGAAAAAGATGACGAAACTTACCGTGTTTTTGCCAAAAAGGCAGCAGAAACCAGCTCTGAAATAATCCCTGCGTGTGAAAACGAACTATTCCAAAGTGTAAAGTTACACTATTCTGGTTACCAGTTACTTAATCTAAAAACGGCATGTACCGTGGTTCATATACTTGAAGATAGTTTAAAGATTTCATTGGAAGACACCAAAACGGCCGAAGCGCTCGTGCATTTTGAAGCAATTAACGGTTTAAAGGGGCGCTGGCAAAAACTGCAATCGCAACCAGATGTCATATGTGATACGGGACATAACGAGGCTGGAATTAAAGCGCTTACAAAACTCATTGAGAAGCGAGATTTTGAACGACTTTGGATAATCTGGGGAATGGTCGAGGATAAAGATTTGGACACCATTTTACAGCATTTGCCAAAGAACGCGTATTATTTTTATACAAGCCCCAATAATAATCGTGCACTTGAGAGCGAGGTGTTGAAGCGCAAAGCGCACGATTTTGGTCTGGAGGGTGAAATAGTAGAAGATGTGAATAAGGGGATCTTTGAAGCCAGGGCACGGGCAACTGTTAATGACTTGATTTTTATAGGAGGCAGTACCTTTGTTGTTGCCGAAATTATTGAATTGTAAACTGTGTTTTATACCTTTTAATTCGTATATTTCGAATAGTGTCTGGAACCCAAAGACATCAATATTATATGAGAGTGGTCGTTTTAATTGTTCTCGCATTTTTTGTGAGTGCAGAAATTGCTTATACCCAGCAATATCAGCAGGTAAGTCAGTATATGCTTAATCCTTACCTGTCAAACCCGGCAATGGCTGGTGCTGAAGACTTTATAGATATCAAATCTGGTTATCGTAAACAGTGGGCCGGATTGGAAGGTGCTCCAACAACATTTTATGTTAGTGGTCATACTCCCATAGGCAAGGTTTATGGTGCGCGTACACACAAAGGTGACTACGGTAATTGGCACGGAGTAGGAGCATACCTGTATGCAGATAATGCAGGGGCACTACTTGGCAAGAATGACCAGGTCCGATCAGCTGGATTTAAAAGAAACGGCGCTTATTTGAGTTACGCATACAACATACAGTTATCCAAGGGAAGTGGCTATGGTTTTTCGCACAAAGACGGTATCAGGCTTTCCATGGGCGCATTTTTGGGTGTACAGAACCACTGTATTGGCTGTGACAACGGATTTATTTTCGACAATGGACCGAATGGTACTCAGGATGCAGCGGTTGACGAACAAATAAGAAGTGTAAATCCCGATGCGGCATTGGGCATGCGTTTTTATTTTAGGGAATTGTTTTACACCGATTTGGCAGCATTTCAGATTTTTGCCAATGGAAATCTTTCCAGACATTATTTGGCGGCAGCAGGTGCAAAAATAGAAATAATCAATCAGGGGTATTTAATGCCTTCGGTACTGATCAAAACTGTAGGGCCTGCCCCTGTTGCTATCGACCTGAATTGTCGTTTTGATTACCATGACCTGTTCTATGCCGGGCTTTCATACCGGAACCAGGACGCTTTTGTGATGATGGCAGGCGTAGTCATTGATCGTAAATACGAACTTGCCTACTCCTATGATATAACGCTATCAGACATAAAGTTATACAGTAGCGGTTCACATGAAGTGGTAATTGGATTGAGATTGCCACCGCCATATGTAGATCGGAATGCAGATGATTTTTTCTAAGCAACAATCGGGTTTTACTTCGTAGTTTCACCTCCTTGTTCAGTGAAGAATGAGTCTACAGGCTCCCACAGTTCAATTTTATTTCCTTCCGGATCCATGATGTGCACAAACTTACCGTATTCGTAAGATTCGATTTTATCAACGATTGTTACACCATTTTCTTTCAATTGTTCTACCAATAATTCGATGTTTTGGACACGATAGTTAATCATAAATTCCTTCTTAGATGGATCAAAATAGGACGTCGATTCCTCAAAGGGGCTCCATTGTAAATAGTTGATCTCATCGGGGTTTTTGGCATTTCTGAATTCGAAAGGAGATCCGTATTCATTAATGGCCAATCCCAGGTGTTTTCCGTACCAGGATTTGAGTTCATCAGGATTTAGGCAACGGAAAAAAATCCCTCCAACACCGGTGACTTTTGCTTCTTTTTCACTCATATCAATTTGTTGTTTTTCGTTTCATAATAAATGCTACAATTAAAGAGACAAGTACACCTACCGGGAAAATTTCGATGAATGTAAAAGCAATTTTTACCAGTGGATTTTTGTACAGCTCTGCATGATGTTTCAATGCTTCTTTTTTATCGGCGATTTCAGATAATGAGGCTCCTTTACTTTGCATATCATCTATGATCTTTTGGTTATAAAGTTCCATGAAGTCCTGAGCAATCGTTGCTGAAACAATCATCCAGGTAATGGTGTACATGATGCTTGCGACGACTGTTACACCAAGTCCTACCAGAAAAGCTTTTCCAAATGTAATACTCCCCTCATTGATTTTGTCACGTTGATTTTTAACGGCAACTATTATAAATGCAAAAGCAATGATCATTGTGGCAAAACCAAAAAGTTCACCATAATTTGATAAAGCGATGGACCCTGCAAACGATAGCACCAACATCAGGGAAACAATTGCACCGCTTACAAGGCCATAAATAGAAATAGGTCTGAGCATAGTAATTTATATTTGGTATCAAATATGTGAAAATCCGTCTAGAAAAAAACAGCTAATAAACGAAAAAAACAGCGGTTTATGACATTTTCATACTTTAGTATGAATGTTATTAGAGTAATTTGAGCTCTCTTGCTTTTCTGATTGCCTGGGTGCGACTTTTAACCTCAAGCTTTGCGTATAACTTAGAAAGATGTGTTTTTATTGTTGGGAGCGCCAGGAACAATTGATCCGCCATTTCCTGATTGCTTAAGCCTTGATCGAGTAGTGCTAATACTTCATATTCTCTTTTATTCAGGTTCGTTGCTATTTCCGGGCCTGCTCCATTGTCTGAATTCTTTTCTTCTATTTCTACTGGCTTCGTCGGTTTCCGAAATAACTTCATGGAGACCCATGCGCCGAGAGCGGTAAATAGAATAGCAATAATTAGGGTGTAAAATTTTTGATCAAAGTCTCCCAGGAAATAATAGCGTTCCAGCCATTCAACAACTAAAATGACAGTACTCATTCCGATGGCCAAAAGCGCTATGATCAGCTTGTTTTTCATAATTGCACCAAAAATAGGAGCTTGAGCTTAGATTTTTAGCTGTTTTGATAATATTTATTCGTTGTAAACAAAAAATAGGTGTTGTTACGCTCATTTTGAAATTTGTATTAAGAATCTGGGTGAGTACATTGATGTCCATAAATATAAATGAGCACGTAGGTATTACTTAACGTTGAATAAGCAGTGTACCATTACCCAGTAACTGCTTGTTTGGCATAATTTTGCCTTGGATTCGGTAATAGTATGGCAGTGAATCCTGTATTTAATTTTAAGGCAGCGCTGTTATAGAATTATTCCTGAATGTGAGAATTGTCGTTTGTCCTTACCACTCCACAAGAAAGAGCATGACATTATAGGTGAAAAGGTCCCTAGGGTCCCAATGAACGGTGGTAATAAAATGCCAAGGAATGTTTCAAACCAATCTATTTCAGTAAGCGCTACTTTATCATAAGCATACGGGCCATATTCGACATAACAGAGGTAGAGCCCATGATCATCGGCGGCCATAAATTTTGGCTCACCCAAAGGTAAATGAACGCGATAATCTTCCATTATTGTGTCATTTAAATTATCATAAAACCTAACGAGCTATTTTCCCAATATCTCATATACATAAATAGGATCATTATGTACAGTGCGTGTTTTAAAGTTACTCAGAAGAGGGCTTTTTGCATCAGCTACTTTCTGACGATAGTTGTTAAGGTCTCAAATAACAAGTGAATCATTTTTAGTAAGGAACATCTTTCCGTTTTTATCAACGAAATAATCATTGGCATTAAAAGCAACTTCTTCGATTTCGCAGGGGGCCACCGGGTCGGATATGCTGTAGAAGTAGATTTAATTGCTCACCTGACACGAGCATGTTGTCGTGAATATGTAAACGGAATTCTCCCATAGATTCCAGTAATGCACCTTCTTTATGATTTCAAAATAAGGAATAGTTGAAACAATTTCTATTTGACTGACATTCAAGGTGTTTAAATCGGAGTATGAGCGATGTTAACAAACTAGCTACTATTTTAGAACAGCATAGTTTATAACAGATTTTGACGCTTCTTTAAACTTTATTAAGTAGAGCGCTCCCTTTTGTAGAAATTTGTACCTAACACAGGCTTACTCGACTTTAAATGGAATATTGGCACCTCCGGCTTTTTTTCCATCGTAAACGTAAGCAAATAAACGGTATTCTCCAGCTTGTGTAGGTGCCGTGAATTGTATGCTTCCATCATTTTGTTGAGTGGCCTGTATAGCGACTTCTTGTGGTTTCGCTTCATGGGCACCTCCCGAACTGCGCGCTGTCACTTCGGTCATAATTACCCATTTATAGGTCATTGGAAGGTCGTTAAAGTGTTTCGCTTCTACTTTAGCCGTACACGTGGTGCCAGGCGCAATAACTATGTTATCTGTGGCAATCTGATCATTTAGCTGAATGGCACTTACATAAGGCGCACGCTGTTTAGGATAATGTCCCGTCCAGTAAAGCGTTAATTCGTCTACGGTACTGGTAGCATGCCCCGATTCATGGAACATACCGTACCAGGTTGGCGTACGTTCCTGCTTTTGCCCCCATAAAAAAGCAAAGCCCCCCATACATAAACCCGACTTATCTCCATCTAGGCCCTGATGTATTCTTCTTATAATGCCATCAGATTTAATACCACTCGGTTCTTCAATTTCTCTTCCCCAGGACGTATAGGGCATTTCCCAATGTCCGGTAGGACCAAATTCGGTTATTACGTAAGGTTTGTTTATTTGAGCACCTTTAATGGCGTTGGGCAGGCCGCCAAGTCCGGCATAGACCTGAAAAGAAAGAAAATCAACATTTGGACAATGTTTCAATGCTACGTCTATATGGTTTTTCATAATACCGGCAAAAGTGAAAGTGACCGGGTGATTATGGTCAACGGTATGTATGTAATCTATTATATCACATGCCGCATCATATACTTTGGGGTTTACGTCTAATAGCTGACCATTTGTATCAAGAAGCAGGTTCAATTCATTTCCTGCAACCCAACACAATAGATTAGGGTGATCTTTGTAGGTATCTACTACTTTTTTGATTTCATCGAATTGCTTTTTTACTGCGACTGTATCATTGTAATCAAAACCATGTAATTCTTTATCCATACCCAGCCCCAGCGCTACCATAAAACCGTATTTTTGTGCCGAGTCCAATTCTTGTTTCACGTCTAATGGAGACCATGTGCGAAATGCATTACCTCCGGCTTCTTTTAGCGCTGTGAAATTATTTCCGCATCGGAAATCTAAACCCACGCCTTTGACAGGGAAAATATCTCCGTTTATCATGAAATGAAAGTTGCTATCCTGTTCCTCTATGGTCACACGTTTTACGAGCCTATCGGCTTGCTCAGTTTTAACTGTTTCTTGCCGTGTGTCGTTTTCATTTTTTTGGCTACCGCAAGCTACTAAGACGCCCGTTAGCATAAAAGCGAAGAGGATATAGATGGTGTTTCTCATTTTTTTTACTTGTAAGCTTAACAAATGTACTAATCTTTATTGCTTCTTACAATACTTACTTCTCAGGCTTTACATTAATAATAGAGCTTATTAGTGCTAAAAAGTCTATACAGGCATTTAAGTAATCGTCTGCTTCATTGATGCCATATTTCTGACTTATTTTAATAAAATCATTTTCCATATAAATAGTAGAAGGGACATCTTGAAGTGGCATGTAATTGTCGGGTTCATAGTGGTATTGCCAGGGTGTATTGCCTACGCAAATAAAGAGTCCATGGTTGGCAAGTGTTTGATGACTGGCAATAAGTGCTTCCCGGTGCTTTCCAAGATAAGTGCCTGATAGGTGAAAAGTGAAACTAAAGAAATTTCCCCACCAAAAGAACCAACGAAAGGCAAAAACATCTTTTTTAGAGAAATGAGCGGGATAATCCAGGTTTACATAGGGTAGTTGCAAATAGTTTTCACCACGTGAAATCTTCCCCCCGACAGACGGAATTTCTGAGAAATTACGTTCTTTCAGAATCGCTTTGATTTGTGATTTCAGACCCTCAAAAAGTTGAATGACTTTGTCTGTAGCTTTTAGTTTCAATTCTATAATTGACTTGTCACTAATCAAATCCAGTTCTTGTTTACTAAAATTCATTTTATTTTTTTATTAATAACGTTACCATTTCACTTTTCGATTGTCTTGTTAAGCATATAGTACTTAAATGAAAATAATATTATTTTTATCAGATTCGAAATGAAAAAATGTATACTTAGCCTACTATCTACTCTCTTATTAATCCTCTTAATCCCTAATCTTTCTTCTGCCCAAATAATACATGGAGACGGTGCTCCAAAAAGCTGGGAAAATGAAAAGTCTTTAAGCGTTCTTTACGAACACAGAATGCCTGCATTCGATGTGGCCTCCAGAATGGCTGAAGATGATGAAGTAAATGCCCGAAAGGATGGTAGCCCTTGGCGTTTTGCCTACCCTCATTACCTCAATCTTGGAATTGACAATGCCGGTAAATGGGATAATTTACCCAATGGCGACCGTATATGGCGTTTGCATTTGAGTTCCAAAGGAGCTTTAAACCTGAATATCATCTTTAGTGAGTATGTTATTCCGGAGGGGGGAGAAGTGTTTATATACACCCCCGACAGATCAGAGATGTTAGGGCCATTTACACACCTTAATAATAAGGAGTGGGGGAGTTTGGGTACAACGCCAATTCATGGTAGCGAAGTAATTGTGGAGTATTATGAGCCTAAAGACTTAAAGGGTAAGTCAAAATTGAAAGTAGGCCAATTATCTCATGGTTATCGAGATGTTTACAAATATGCACGTGACAAGGCCATAAACGGACTGGGTGATTCAGGTTCATGTAATAATAATACCATTTGCGGAGAATGGGATGAATGGCGCTGTGAAATGAAATCAGTGGTTATTCTACTGGTAGGAGGTTCTGGATTTTGCAGTGGAACGCTTATAAATAACACGGCGCATGACGGAACGCCTTTTATACTCACAGCTAATCACTGCGTGGGTGATAATGTAACAAATTGGGTCTGTCGATTTCACTGGGCCAGCCCCGAATGTAATTCTAATTTAAACGGACCTACAAATTTCACCATTTCAGGAGCTACTTTGCTTGGAACCAACCCTAATGCTGATGGCGCACTGATACGTGTTAGTGAAGTGCCGCCGGAGTCTTATGATGTATATTACTCAGGATGGGACGCTACGGGTGATAGGCCCGAATGGCAGGTTGGTATCCACCATCCGGCGGGTGATGTTATGAAAATCTCCTTGGATGAAGACCCTGCTGGATTAACAACCAATAACGGAGGCGTTTTCCAAACATGGGAAATTGGAGCATGGGATGATGGTACCACCGAACCAGGTTCTTCCGGTTCCGGTTTGTGGGACGATGAACACCGTATTATTGGACAGTTATGGCGTGGATCTGCATCTTGCAGTAATACTTCAGGCTATGATGAATATGGGCGCTTTGACCTTTCATACGAACTTATTTATAAGTCTTACTTAGATCCGGGAAATACCGGTGAGCTTATTATTGAAGGTATTGGCCAGGGAGAATGTGGCGGTAGTGCATTGACTGCTAATTTTTCTGTTAATACCATGAGTAGCTGCGATGGCGTAATTGAATTCACCGATCTCTCCAGAAATGCAACGAAGTGGAGCTGGGAATTTGGGGATGGTGCAACGTCCGATCAACAGAATCCGACACACACTTATGATGAATCCGGTACTTATACCGTGACACTATCCGTTGAAGATGGAGGCGGGGAAACTGATGACTTCAGCATGGAAATTAACGTAAATATCATGGAAGCTCCCAATGCTAGTGATGTGGCTATTTGTGCTGGTGAAAGTGCCTCTTTGAGTGCTACCGGTACCGGAACTATCAACTGGTATGACGCTCCAACAGGAGGGAACCTGGTAGGTAGTGGTTCAGGTATCACTACAGATCCTTTATTTGAAAGTACATCTTTTTATGTTGACGCAAGTTCAGGTGAATCCTATAACGTAGGTCCTGAAGACAACCAATTTGGTGATGGTGGCAATTTCGAGTCAGATAGAGGGTTAATTTTTGATGTTTCAGAAACAATCATACTCAACTCGATAATGGTTTATGGTGCCGAGACCACTCAAACCCAGACTATAGAAGTTACACAGGGAGTTGACGGAGCAGTAGTTGCATCTGTTGATGTAGAAATTCCGCAAGGTGATAACCGTGTAACGCTTAATTTGGAAATTCCTGCAGGTAATGGTTTGTTTATTCATTTCAATAGTAACACGATCAACTATTTCAGAAATAGTGAGGGCGCATCTTACCCTTACACCAATGGACCGGTATCAATTATACGTTCTACTGCAAACAACTCACCAGAAGCTTATTATTATTTCTTCTATGATTGGGAATTTGAGACACTGGGTTGTGTTAGCGCGCGTACAGAGGTTAATGTTACAGTAAGTGATATCGTTGAACTGCCAGCAGAATCTGTGGACAAATGTGATGAACAATGTGTGGAAATTGTTGCTCCGGAGTACGATGCTTATCTGTGGTCGACAGGAGCCACAACTCAGGCGATAGAAGTTTGTGAAGGAGGTGTTTACACTGTTGAACTGAAAAATAATGATGATTGCGATGCCGCACTTGAAGTCGAGGTGATAAGCAACGAGCTTCCGCCTGTATCTGCTGTTATTTTCGAGGACCCTGATCTTGTTGCCGTTGAAACAAGTTATCTGTATCAATGGTACCTTAACGATCAATTAATTACCGGAGCTACCAATCAGAGGTATACACCTGATGGTGCAGGGGTTTATCATGTGATTCTTACGGATACAAGAACGGGGTGTTCACAAAAATCCGAATTGTATGATATTACCGTGGGTGTTTTTGACGAGTCTATGATAGGAATGTACATCTATCCGAATCCCTTGAGTAATGAGCTGTTCATTGTGAATGAAAACGGAATCGAGATTAAATATATAAGAGTTTATAATATTCACGGGGTTGAAATTTATAAACAAAACGATTTTGTGAACAGTAAAGTTATGGTTGATTTATCTACTTACACTTCAGGTACCTACCTGTTGGAAGTGGCTACAACAGACCATGTGTTTAGAAAGACTGTTCATAAGAATTAAACATTAAATAATACGTCTCTCCAAAGCGAACTTCTGATCGAAGTTCGCTTTTTTTGTTTTTATAAAATTGGCATGTGTTGGGCCTTAGCGGGACGCTAAGACCAGTAACGGGAGTTGGGGGATTCTCCCTATTACCTGAGATTATCTGACACTGATGCTTCAATGTCATTGAATAATTTGCCTAAAGGAACAGGGTTTTCGGTTCGATGTTTAAAGGATTAAGTTAGAAATTACCCAATAGGTATCACTCATAGAGGGTACTGATTGCTCCTGATAGCGAATAAAACTCTTAATGAGCCTTCCGTTTTAGCAAACAGTTGATGAAAAGCGGACAGCGAAGGAACAGTAAGCAAGTCCTTTATGATTTGCCTTTTGTTTCCTGCTGTTTTATTCGTAAAATTATAAACTGTCAATATTGAGTTTTATTTATGTCTAACAATTTATACCGTTTTTTCTATCTCTCGATTTTAGCAACAGTAATCACTGTTAGCGCTTGTACTGCACCATTGAAGACGCCATCTGCATCCGATGGTAGCAAATGGGGGGGGCATTGGCAATTGGTAGAACTAAAGCACCCCGATAGTACGGGAGCGAATGAAGGTGCTTACAAAAGTAGAATAAAGCTGGGAAAGCCTGATGCGAATCAACAAATGAAGTTAACCGGTAAAACACCGTCCAATAGTATTTCCGGTAACTTTATTGTGAAAGGAAAGAAAGAAGTGGAGGTAAATGACTTTGGCGGCACAAAAATGATGGAACATACAGAGGAAGGTAAATTCATTTGGAGGTATTTCCCGCAGATTAGCTATTATAAATTCGAAACACCAAATCGTTTGCTATTGAAAACAGGAGGGGAGACTCCAGTGAGTATGGTATTCGATCGCTTACTGGATTAATAATTACTAGCGTAAGTAACGAAAAATGGTTTTAGCGAGATGCTAATACCAGGGAGCAAGACGGTAAGACCAGATTAAGAAATAAAAAAAGGGCTGCGTTTAACGCAGCCCTTTTTTAAATTATTTTCGACAGGGTATTACATCATACCACCCATGCCACCACCTGGCATTGGAGGCATACCTGCAGGAGCCGCACCGGCTTCTTCAGGCTCATCAGCGACTACACATTCGGTAGTTAACAATAAGGAAGCAATTGAACCTGCATTTTCCAAAGCAAGACGAGTCACTTTAGTAGGGTCAATAATACCTGATGCTACTAAGTTTTCGTATTTGTCTTCACGTGCGTTGTAACCGAAGTCACCTTCACCTTCACGTACTTTTTGTACTACTACAGAACCTTCGCCACCAGCGTTGTACACGATTGTGCGCAGTGGGGATTCAATAGCAGAACGTACAATGTTTACACCAACAACTTCATCTTCGTTTGCGCCTTCAACAGCATCGAGAGCAGGGATAGCGCGTATAAGTGCAACACCACCACCAGGAACAATGCCTTCTTCAACGGCAGCTCTTGTCGCATGTAGTGCATCGTCAACGCGGTCTTTCTTCTCTTTCATTTCTACTTCAGTAGCAGCACCAATGTATAGTACAGCAACACCACCAGCTAATTTAGCCAAACGCTCTTGTAGCTTTTCTTTATCATAGTCAGAAGTTGTAGATTCCATCTGAGCTTTGATTTGGTTAACACGAGCAGTGATTGCTTCTTCCGTACCAGCACCATTAATAATAACCGTATTGTCTTTATCGATAGTGATTTTTTCGGCTGTACCTAACATATCGATAGTAGCGCCTTCCAGGTTATATCCTTGTTCTTCAGAAATTACCTGTCCGCCGGTTAAGATGGCAATATCTTCCAACATTGCTTTTCTTCTGTCACCAAAGCCAGGAGCTTTAACAGCAGCGATTTTAAGTGCACCTCGAATTTTGTTAACAACCAAAGTAGCTAATGCCTCTCCGTCTACATCTTCAGCAATAATAACCAATGGTTTACCAGTTTGAGCAACAGCTTCAAGAACCGGTAAAAGGTCTTTCATTGTAGAAACTTTCTTATCGTAGATTAAAATATAAGGAGTCTCAAGGTCGGCTTCCATTTTTTCGGTATTAGTAACGAAGTAAGGAGAAAGGTAACCTCTGTCGAATTGCATACCTTCAACAGTTTTAACTTCTGTTTCTGTACCTTTTGCTTCTTCAACTGTAATTACACCGTCTTTACCAACCTTGTCCATTGCATCGGCTATCATATTACCAATTTCGCTGTCATTATTAGCAGAAATGGTAGCTACCTGAGCAATTTCCTGGTTTTCTTCAATGTTTTTTGATTGTGCCTGAAGGTTTCCTACTACAGCCTTAATAGCTTTGTCGATACCTCTTTTCAAATCCATTGGGTTGGCACCGGCAGCAACACTTTTAATTCCTGCATTGAATATAGCCTGAGCCAATACCGTCGCAGTCGTTGTTCCGTCACCTGCTGAGTCTGCTGTTTTGGAAGCAACCTCTTTTACTAATTGTGCACCCATGTTTTCAATTGGGTCGCTCAATTCTATTTCACGTGCAACAGATACACCGTCTTTAGTAACAGATGGCGCACCAAATTTTTTATCTAATATGACATTTCTACCTTTAGGGCCTAAAGTTACTTTTACGGCATCTGCAAGTTGATCTACTCCACTTTTAAGTGCATTGCGGGCTTCCGCATCAAAATGAATATTCTTAGCCATTACTATTTCTTCTTTTATTTTTCTTTAATAAGTTCAAACTAAATGATTGCAAAGATATCTGATTCGCGCATGATCAAGTATTCTCTTCCTTCAACAGTGATCTCTGTTCCTGCATATTTTCCATAAAGAACCGTATCACCAACTTTTACCGTTATCGGCTCATCAGTCTTACCGTCGCCTACAGCAACAATAGATCCTTTTTGTGGTTTTTCTTTAGCAGTATCAGGAATAATGATACCTGAAGCAGTTGTTTGTTCAGCCGCAGCCGGTTCTACAAGAACGCGATCTGCTAGTGGTTTAATATTTACAGCCATATTATAAAATTTTATTCTAATCGACAGCAGAATTATAGCAGATGTCGTGCCATTTCAATTTTTGTATACAATTGACAGATTTTCTACTGTTTTCTGACAGTATGTAAGTGACAACCTGTCATGAGTCTGACATGTTTTTAGAATACTGTCAGGCCTAAGATGAACTATTCGTATTAAGATTTCGTAATTAAAGTAGGCCTATTGCCCTTCTTTACCTAATTAACGAATGCTTATGTTGAAGAAAAATTGGATATTTGAAGACACGGTGGATTTTGAATATAAGCAATATATTTTGCTGGCATACCTGGAACGCGTCAAGGCAGCATTTGGTAAAAATGAGCTATATCCGCATTTATCTCACCTTATTGAACAATATTTGGAGCTCAATCAATTGGTTGAAAAGAAGTCTGCCATTGATGATCTGTTCCCAAAGGAATTGAAATCCATAGATTTGGAAAAGAATGAGCTTATTTATGAGGGGAAGGTATCCAAAACGGAATTGATTGAGGAAGTAGAACGAATTATACATTATGCGCTACCCTTATTAAAACAAAAAGTCGACGAAGGGAAAGACTTATATGATTTGATTGAAGAGAATATGGATTTGCAACACGTGGGACTCGAACCTATTTCTAAAGATGAGGGTTATTTGTTTTTAACCCATTATCCATTTAAAGAGACTTATTTATATGCGTATCAGACTACCTTGTTTGAGAAACCTGAAGCCAAATACCGAGGCTTACACATTCGTTTTTTGGAAAAGGTCAGGAATAAATTATTCATGAGTTTCGAAAGCATCAAGCACACACTCATCAAAAAACAGCAAATTCTGTTTAATCCGGCAGCTTTTCTCATAGAGTGCAAGTTGAGCTTGCCATTGGAAACTACTTCTTTGCCCATTGCAAAAAGACTGCTCATGCGTAATTTGGCGATGGATTAGCAGCACAATCGTTCTATTTTAATTACATTTTGGATTCAATGTGGATAAGTAACCTGTTTTTTTTTTCATCTGAGCATGGTATTCTGTAATTTAAAGAATTACGTAATGTTCAGATTCTCATGAAGTTGTTTCATATTATTTTCATTTTTGCTTTGTTGTCAGGTACTTATAGTATTGCTCAATCGAACGATCCGGTCAAAGATGCCAAGAAAGCCATTGAAAAATACAAAAAGTCACTAGCCAAAGTGGTCAATGAGGCGGAATCTTATGTGGGTACACGATATAAGATTGAAGGAAAGACAAAAAAGGGAATCGACGAAACGAATCTTACCAGAAATGTATTTAAAACAGTAGGTGTTAATTTACCAGCTAAACTGAGCGCGCAAAGTAAGGTTGGTCAAAGAGTGTATATTGGAGAAGTGAAAGTTGGGGATTTGGTATTCTTTGCATTATCATCGGGAAGTAAGAAGATTTCAAGCGCCGGCATTGTTGTAAAAGTGGATAATGGTAACGTATATTTTATTCAATGCTCTTCCATTGAAGGCGTCAAAAAGTACAAATTAAATGATGATAAGTGGAAGGAGCGTTATATTCAAGCCACAAGAGTACTTAACGAACCTATGTGATACATGTTTTCGAAGGAAGAGGCAGCAGGGATCAGAAAGGAATTTTGGACAAATCTTGGAAAACGTCTAAAAGCTCATTTGTCATACGAAGGTTACGCCATTAATTGGATTAATTATAATACCGGACTTAAAGATATTCTGTTTAAAATGGATTTTACCAATAAAAGCGCAACTATAGGTATTTGTTTAACGCATCGGGACAGAAGCACTTCAAGTCTCATTTACGAACAGTTTGAGGAGTTTAAAAAACTTTTTCATGCCGTCATGATGGAGGACTGGAATTGGGTTTCACCTGAAGAAATAGCATTATTGGGTAGTGAACCAATCATAAGCAAAACACTTGAAACAGTTAATATCTATAACAAAACACATTGGGATGCCGTTAATGAGTTTTTGATTTCCAGAATACGTTTGTTAGACGAATTTTGGTCAGATGCCAGGCACGTGTTTAAAGACCTGGTGTCTTAATTATTTTATATGACCATTACGATGCCGTCCTGGCTTGAAAAAATTCTGAAACCCCAACATAATAAATAATTCATGAGATGGTGTTTCTGAATTACTATCGTCCCTTACGATGGTTTCTACTTCGAAATCATAATTCAAAGAAAGTTCCAAAGTGAGATGGTTGTTAATAAGGAATGAGTAGCCAAAACCAGGAACCACATTTAAATAGTATTTGTCTGAGGACAAGGAACGGGGGTCCAGAATTTCTTCTTCATAACCATAGCTTCCGAAAGAGTTTATGAAAATCCCACTATCAAAATAGTACTTCAAAAATAGCCCGAATCCAAATCGTTTATTACTGGTGAATAACTCCTTGTAGACCTTTTCGAAGGAAAAATAAGGTGATGCGCCAAAGGCAAGTCCTTTCATTACAAAATAACCGTAATTAGGGTACAGTCCGATATCTACACTGTTTTCTGAGCCATTACTTTTTTGACTTTGTTTAAAAGCACCATGGAAATTGCCTCCGAAAAGATGAGTACCTTTTTTTATAGGCCTGAATTTCTGAGCTATACCGGGGTTTACACATAAGATTAATAAAACAAGAGATAATATGATGCCTGTAAGAGAGGTTCTTTTTTTCATATCCAATTTAGTACAGTATCCACTGCGTGATAAAAACTACGTGTAAAAGACATACTGAGATGATAAGATAACGCAATTTAATGTATAATATAACAATAAAGCATCAAAAACTATAGAAGTTTCATTGTTTATAATATGTATTGCATTAAATACGTCGGGGTAACCCCATGAAAATAGAAAAGAATAGAACTTCCTTGAACCTGAATGAATTATTTCACATAAATTTTTTCTGTTTTTGAATTCGAATCATTGCTAATATTAATTAAATAAATGCCTTTTGGAACTGAATCAATACTGATTTGATTTTCACCTTGGGAAATAATTCCTGAGCGAACCACGTTTCCAAGTAGATCCATCAGGTGATAGGAAGCATCTCGATTACAGTTAATTGTTAACTGTCGATAAGCCTTTGTAGGGTAGATATATACAAACTGATCAGGCTTGTTTTCTTCCAAACCTACGCATGCATCAACATTCACGGTGTAAGTCGTTGCATCACTTTCGGTACATGTTACAGTTGTTACACTGAAGAGGGTTGTAGCTGTTGCTTCGAATTGGATGGTGTCACCTTCGGCAAACAAATCCCCACTGGGTTCTGTATACCAGTATACCGTGCCTTCTCCCGTTGCGCTAAGCTCCTGTGATGTGCCTTCACAGAACGTAATTGGATTTGGACCGTTAATAACTGGTGGTTCAGGCTTGGTGCATGCTTCATAGGCTACAAAAAACAGATCAAGGTTTGATGCGGGGCTTATATTGTTTAGGTTCGAATTAGGGTCAAGTTCTATTTCTCCTCCAAAGTTTCCGGTAACATAAAGATTGTTGCTGTTTACTAGGATGTCGGTGCCCTGGTCGTTGAGTTCGCTTCCTGTGGTATGTACCCAGTCGAGGCTAAAGTCCGGATTGAATTTGGCAATGTAAACATCCGAAATTCCGTCTGAAGTTCTTGATTCTGTGCTGTTGGATGGGTTAAAGTCTACTGTCTCTCTATACCCTCCGGTAATATAAATACTCCCTTCTGGTGAAACATCCATTCCGTTGAGTGCATCTACACTGGTGCCACCAATACCAAAAGCATCAATGAGCGCACCGTTTTTATCATACCCGGCAACAAAAATATCTCTTGAACCATTACTCTCTATCGTTTTCGTCGCTGCTCCCGGATCAAAATCTACTTCTGAAGAGAAGTAGCCTGATACAAAGATGTTATCTGCATCATCACAGGCGATCCTCCAGCCTGCATCGGTACTCGTACCTCCTAAACCGAAAGCATTGAGGTAATTACCACCAGCATCATATTTAGCAATAAAACCATCTGTGGAACCACTATTAAGTACGTTGTTAATACCACTGGAAGGGTCGAAGTCTACTTGTCCGGATGTTACACCCGTGATGTATATATTATTTTCACTGTCGGTGACAACGTTTCTAGCATAATCCTGGCCGGCATTTCCCATACCAAAGGCCCATTGATAGGTACCGTCATTTGAATATTTGGCAACAAAAATATCTAAGCCATCGGTACCTATAACCTGATCGGAAGTATTTGCCGGGTTAAGTCTTACAAGTTGTGAAAAAGTACCGCAGAGTAGTAAGTCACCATTATCGTCTATTGCCACGCCATATCCTGCGTTTGTTTCAGCGAGGCCGAAATTAAAAGCCCAGTCCAAAGAGCCATCGGAGTTATATTTAGCGAGAAAGCCGTCGCTTGTGCCAACATTGGTTAATATTAAGTCCTGTGCGCTGGGATCAAAGTCAATAGATCCGAAAAACAAACCTGTGATGTATACCGCTCCTGTGGCATCCATTACAATGTCTTCGCTTACAACAGTCCCGCTTACAGAACGAATCTGACTGAGGAAATTGAGCGCTCCATTGGGAGTATACGATGCAATGGCCAAATCTGCCTGGTTATTTTGTGTACTGGTCAGTTCTGATACACCTTGCCCTATGTCAAAGTCTTTGGTGCCTATAAATTCACTGCTTATTGCAACGTTACCAGACGAATTACTGGCTACACGGCCACTAATGCTACTCGAGGAGGTAACAACCTGCAGGGAGAAGTTTGGTGAGATGGGCTGTGTATGTACGATTTTCCAGGAAATACATAAAATACAGATGAGTAAAGCGTGCTTAAAAAAGTCCATTAGATTACTGAGTTTAATTATATGCTTATTGCTTTATTACGGCATTAAATCCTTAATAGTTGAGATTAATAGTAAAAATAAAGGATTCTGCGGTCAGATACAAAACTGCTGGTAAGTGAGTCTTGACTTACTATAACCCCAAGAGTAAATTCAACTCACTTACCTCAAAGAATCTAATGTACATAGTAGAGTGACGTATATGGTATTGTTTTCAATCAAAGACCTAACCCCAAATGGCCAATGACGATTGTCAAATTCATTGCATCATTAGATTCAGCACAGTTTAAATGCTTACATGTAAGCAATCATATCTAATACAATTGGTAAAACATATGGTAACGTAATGAGGTAAAAAAAAATAGTTATTTGAGAGAATAACTATTTTGTGAGCGAGTGAACTTGGGTATAGACTGGTTTTTATCCGACTTTTACTCCCATCGCTGCGAGTTTGGAATCTACTTTTATTCCATTTGCTTTTATGCTGGATTCGTTAATTTCAAATTTTACTTTACCACCTGTTTGAATAAAGTTAATCCCGGCTCCTTTTTTGCCCATTCCCGATTTTTCGGTTACAAGTAGTGCTTTACCTGTAGATGCAGCATTTTTAGCAGCATCGAATTGACCAATTTGGTCGGCCGATAAATAAATGATGCTACAGCCAGAACCTTGAGATGCAGAACTGATTTTTTTCACCACAATGGTGCGAGACCCTACTTTTTTTGATTTGGCCAATGTTTGGAGCATAGAATAGGTATCTGAATTTCCAACCACACCAATAACAAAGTCCCCGGAAGCTTTGGAAGCAGGCCATTGCATATATTTCGTGAAGTGATAAATCATACTTCCTTTTACCTGGCCCTGACTTTGAGAAAATGCGGATCCAATATTAAATAAGCAAATGAGAGAGGGTAGTAGTGTATAAAGTAATGCCTTTTTTATCATAATTATTATACTGATCTTACGATTTATTTAAAGTACGAAAAACCGTGCCAATTGTTCGAGAATAAGTCGCTTAGATTGATCAAAATCATAAAGATTAGGTGTTTTGTGCTATTTCTTTTTAAGATTTCTAAGTAAATATGCCGCCTCTATTTTAGCCATATAGGAAGCATTTTTCCGTTCCCAACTAAATACAAATGGTATCCATTTTCCATTAATTCTTACACGCGGATAGCGATAATTGTTTAATATATGGATAATAGGCCGAAATCCCATAAATGAGTTGGCAGATTGTTCCAAATTATTCAATGTACCCTCTGAATTTTCAGGTAAAACGATGTTAGAAGCATGCATACTCATGAATGTCGGAGACGGGATTGTAATAGCAGCCTGCATTGGAAGGTATTTGATGGAATCTTTTTTGCAATAATATTCTAGTCCCCATTCAGGTATGTTTCCTGGTGCTCCGAAAATATTATGGTGGTTTTTTCTTCCTTTTTTTACCGACTGAATGGTAATAGGTACCTCGATGAAGTCTGGTGCATCTGCATAATTAGCGTAATACCATTCATATAATGTTGGTAGATGTATGTCCAGTAGATGTTCGAGGTTTTGTTGCTCGCCACTGTTAAGCAGGTGCTTTTTGAACCATTTGCAATATTCGTTAGCCGCTACCCAGCTTATACCAAGAGCCGGGTAACTTTGGTATTTTTTTGAAGTGAGGTAGTCGTAAACAGGAACATATGCTCCATCCACAGAGATTTTAGCCATTTTTTGAGCATCTGGTAATAATTCCTTTTGGATTCTCGAAGCATTCCAAGGTGATGAGCTGTCTTGCTTAAGATCATTAATGAATTCCATGTACTCTTTGTTGGTGACTTCGGTGGTTTTAATATAAAATGAGTTCATAAAGATGCTGTCTGTACTAAGTGCTGATAATCGAAAATAACCGCGATCAATATTAACATAGTTTTTTAATTTCAGTTTCTTCTCAAACTTATCACTGAATAAAAGTGATAAATTAAGTGTGGTATCGGGGTACATTTTATACACTTTTTCCAGTTCACTTTTTTTGATAGTGAGTCCGGAGCCATTTTTCAGAATAAACTCAGTGATCTTTCCTTTTCTGTTAAATGAAATGAAATAGGTACATAATTGATGTCTTACTTCATAATCTGAACGTTGGTATTCTTTTAAAAGTCCGTTTTCATACCATGAGATATACCTGATAGGTGTTGTGATCGGGTCTTCCAGATTAAATGATAAACTAGGTTCAACATAGGCTTCTTTTTGGAGTGCACCCGATGGGTACCAGGTTTTTTCATATGCCAGAAAAAGTCCCGGCCTGCTTTCCACATAGTTGGTGTCGACAGTTGTAATGTTATGGATAAAGTGTTCGCGGGTTTTAAGCATTTTTCCTCTTGGAGAATAATAATACCATGTTTTTGTTGGGATTTGTGCCATGGAATTGGACGTGTCGCTCCATAATACCGGCTTCGAATTATTGATGAAGTATTGCGTTGTTCTAAGTTTGCCATTAGGATAGTAAGTAATGATGCTATCTGCGTTACCGGTATTGTAATGCACAAACTTATAAAGTGTGTTGTTTCCAAGGCTGTCGTAATAATAAGCGTGCCCATGAAGCAGGCCATTTTTATAATGCTCCTGTTTTACTCTTGAACCGTTTTTATTCCAGGTTTTAATGCCCTGTACTTGTGTTTGGCGGCTGCTATCAATGGATAAGGTATATTCACGTTGTACTTTGTTGTTATGATAAATGTAAAGCCTGCCATGGCATGCCAATCGGATACCCGCATTTGCTGTACCCGGCATGTAATCTTTGTAAATGGCGTCACTCGAGAATTTCCAATAGAGCTGTTTGTCATTGTAATAGTATTCAACCCATTTTGTGATAACGCCATTGTTATAGTTTATTATTCTCGTGGTATCGTTGTTCTTGTTGAAAAATAGCCATTTTCCGGATTTCTTGTATTCAATCAATTCGTATATTGCCAGCGGGTAGTTGCCTGCTTTGTCGTAGTATATTGTCCATTTTCCATCCAAAAGTGAATCTTTTAACAGAGGGAAAGCACTGTTTTGAGGAAGTGAATCGCCAAAAACCGGAGGGGTAGTAAAATTAAAATACCTGGTATCGGACAGCTCAATTTCCAGTTCAAGCAATTCACTGTCCGGAGCGAGTTTTCCGCTGTCAAAGGTGTATTCGCCCAAAGTATTTTGATCAGCATCATAAAAAGACCAAATGCCATGTCTCTTTCCGTCTTTGTATTCTCCGTCCAGCTCTACAATATCGGGGGCAATGTTTCCATTTATAAAAAAGGAGCCATCTAAAACACCATTTTTGTAATTCCGTTCCTCTAATACCGACAAACTGTCATATTTTTCCGAAGGACCGTCCAGTACACCATTTTTGTAGGTTTCAATTCCTATCAAAAAACCGTCTATGCTAAATTGTGACCAGGTGCCTTCTTTTATTCCATTGCGGTATTGACCGTATTCTTTCACTTGTTTGATGCCGGGAACTTCGTGATAATAAAGCCAGTGTCCGTTTTTTTGCCCCTCATTATTTAACAGTCCTTCCGATTGCCAAATAACAACATCAGATTGTTTGACGTTACCTTTTTGATAGACCCCGATGCGATCACAAATCAGATGATTCAGTATTTCTACTTCATAGACTTCAATAAAGTTTGCTTTATCGTCAGTAAATAGCACTTTATAAATTCCGTTTTCGTAATTTTCGAAGTAATGATTTAATTTATCGACTCGTTCTTCTAATTCGATCGGGAAGCGGGAAGCTTCAAATTCAATAACTGTTGTATGTTGCCCGGTCAAAAATTGAGGCAGCGTAAACAGCAGCATTGAAAATAATCGGATTAATAGATGTTTCATAAATTATAAAGGCAATTAGGGCAATACCGTCATTACCTACAAATTAAATGAAAATATACGTATGTTGTTCGTATTCGATTTAGATTTTACACTTTGGGATGCTGCAGGTACCTGGTGTGACCATACACAGCCTCCGTATGTCTTAGATGAAGGGCGAGTATTTGACCAAACCGGAGGGGAGATAAGATTGTATGATGACGTTATTGATATTCTGAACTTAATTAAGACCTCAGGCAATAATGTTGCCTTAGCCTCACGTACTTCTGCCCCCGATTGGGCAGAAGAACTCCTGGAAATTTTTGGGATATTGGATTATGTGTTAAACAAACAGATATATCCGGGTAGTAAATTGACGCATTTCAAACAAATTCATGATCGTACAAAAATTCATTATAGCAATATGTGTTTCTTTGATGACGAAATGCGTAACATTAATGACGTTTCAAGTTTGGGAGTACATTGTACATTTATCGAGGATGGAATTAAAATGGAACACATAGAGCCATTTATTAATTAATAGCTTTCATTTTTACAAATTCAAGAAAATCCCTTTTGTAATCATTTAAGTAATGCGTTTCTTCTTTGGCCATGGAAACCCTGCTACCAACCTCAAAATACATGTTATTATGTTCTTCTTTGTAATAAAATATAAAGTGATCTGAACCGGATTCGTACTTTTTGTGTGTATAATCACCTTCCTGGTCAAGCGCTTTTGTAATGTGGCAAACGACCAGGCTATTGGTTTTGTTAATTTCTACTGGTTTTCCAATATATTGGTGGAACCATTTGTCATTATAGTAATAGTTGTAAATAACACGATTGCTTTCAAAAGTTAACTCGTGGAAAACAGTCACTGTATCATTCAATCTATCCCCTGCAACCCAGGTGCCAGCCCAATTATTATTAAAATTTAGTGTGCTTACCTTTTTTTTCTGAGGCTTTTCTCTTTTTTTATCTTCAGTTTTACCTGTGTTGCAGCTTATTAGGCTTGCAAATAAAAAGATAGATAGTAAATTGCATACTGAACATCCTATTAAAGAATTAATGATATACATAATTATTATTAATTTTTTAAAGCAAATGGAAAACCGTTCGCTGGTCTATTTCGTTCTAATGTCTTACAAATATTAACCGAAAAATCAATATAGTTGTATTTTTTTGATGTTAAATAGAGCATAAATAAGTAATTACATAATTGTATTGTTGAAATTATAGATTCAAATTATATTAAACGTTACAGTTAGGTAATATTTTAGAAGATAAAAATATTAATCATGTTAAATACCCTGTCCTTTGATAGAAGTTTGTTAGGTAGTCATCAGAGCAAGATAAATGCGGAGATATGGAACACTGTTGTGTCCACATACGAAGAAGGAGACTATCTGAAGACCTTGGAGTTATTATTTAATTACATTGATTCAGAGCGGTTTGGAGACTTGAATTTAGAGCAAACATCCTCCATAGAAGTTGCACACGGATCTGTGGTATTGGAAATTCTAATTGAGGGTGATAGCTTTAGAGTAAGTGCTCCATTTGTGAAATTACCTGAAAAAGGTTCAATACCTTTACTGAGGCAGGTAGCTCAGCTCAATTTTCACCCGATTACCCTTGCTAATATAATCTTGGATGATAATGAACAGCTTACTTTCTATTATGAATGTCCATTAGAGTTGTGCGAACCTTACAAAATTTATAACGTTTTGCGTGAGATTTGTGTAAACGCAGACAAATACGATGATATGTTTATATCAAAGTTCAAGGCAGCGCATATACACGAGCCCAAAATTGAACACTATCCTCAAGATCGATTGGAGCAATTGTATGATAAATTTAGGTTTTATATCGAAGAGACAGAGGAGTATATCGCTTTCTTCGAGAACAAGCGCTGGGATTATTTCGTTTATGATGTCCTGCAGGTGTCCCTGATGCGTATGGATTATTTTGTTGCTCCCCAAGGGTATTTAAGAACCTTACTTGAAGATCAGATAAGTTCATTGTACTCTGATAGTCCTTTTAACGAACGTATTCACAAAGCCAAAATGTTCTTGACAAAGCTTAAAGGAACTGAAAAGGACAAGATTTTAGAAGATCTTTACATCGCAGATATATTTATTCCTTATAAATACCGTTCTGAGATTGAAAATATAAGACGTAATTTCCAGGAGGGCTACGAAGTTGCCAAGAAGGAGATGAGTAAACAAGACTATATTGGAGCGACTTTTACGTTGCTCAAAGATTTTTATCGCTTATTCTATTACAACAATATGGAAGCGCATATTTCCGAGTTGATTATTTCGGCGATGGAAAACAGTAGCTCCAAGCCTTGGGAGGATAGTGCAAAGGAACTGTTCCATGCAATGGAGACATTAATTGTTGAAGAGAAGTATAATAGTTATTCCAATCAAACCGTAAAACAGGAGAATTAAGATGAATGTTAATAGTGAAATAGCTAATTCTGTATACAAGGTTGTTACAGCAGCAGGAAGCGGTACTAGTTTTTATTTAAAGGAAGAAGGTGTTTGGGTTACCAACTATCACGTTGTTGCTGGTAACAGGTCTGTAACTTTAGAAAATCATAATAGAGATCGTTTCCTGGCAGAAGTGGTATTAATAAATCCTGAGGCTGATCTGGCGTTTTTAAAATCTGACCACGATGTAGCTTTGGCACCTCACTTTTCATATGCCGAGGGCACTGCCATTCGCGCCAGCGACCCGGTTTACGTGTTAGGCTTTCCTTTCGGAATGCCCTATACAGTAACAGAAGGGATCGTATCAGCTCCAAAGCAATTGATGGAAGGGAAGCATTACATTCAGACAGATGCAGCCGTAAACCCAGGGAATAGTGGAGGACCGGTTATTACTGCTGAAGGCAAGCTGGTTGGTGTTACCACTGCCAAGTTTCAGCATGCGGACAATATGGGCTTTGCAATACCAATAGATACCTTGCTTTCAGAATTGGAAAGTGTTGGTTCGCATCATTGTGAGACTATGGCTGTTATATGTCACTCATGTGGCGGCGTCATAGATGAGCCTACCGAATATTGTCCTAACTGCGGGGCAGATGTTAACCAGAATTACTTCCAGGAATTTCCGCTTTCGGATTTTGCTCTATTTATAGAAGAATCCATTGAAGGCTTAGGTATCAATCCGATTTTAGCCAGGGCAGGAGAGGAGTTTTGGGAATTTCACCAGGGAAGTTCGCAGATTCGCATTTTTGCTTATAATCAACGTTACATTTATGCAACATCTCCATTAAACGTATTGCCAAAGCAAAACCTTGAGCCATTATATCGTTATATTTTGGGAAATAAGGTGGAGCCCTATAAGTTTGGGATACACGACAATCAAATATTTATTTCCTACCGTGTAGCCATTTCAGATATCTATGGTTCACGACGTGAAGAGATTCGTGATAACATTACACATCTGGCCTTAAAAGCGGATGAAATGGATGATTATTTTGTGAATGAGTTTGGTTGTGACATGACTAACTTCTCGAAGTTGTCATAAGAGGCAGGTGTATTCATTATTTGGTAGGGTGATCCATGGTACCGGTATCCGTATTTAATTTAATCCAGATTGGGCGATGATCGGAATATGCCTCTCGAATTCCTGAGGCATATCTCTGTGTTCCATTAATAAAACCGGTTCCCTTTACTTCATCGTATACAATAACGCCATAATGTTCGTTGTATTTACTATCGGACATGGTAGCACCGAATTCTTCCAATAAATCTTCCGAGCAGAGTATCAGGTCATGTACTTCTCTTCTTACAGAGCAAGTGGTAGATAAAAAATCGGGGTTATCATAAGGGATATCTTTATTTTTTATAGACGCTCTGGTGATGTATTTTTCCGTACTAAAACCTTCGTCCCAACTTTGTACGTGGGGACAAAAAAAGTGCTGCGATTCCGGATTCAACATTTTTATAGCCGACTGATTTTTTGCAAAACGATTGAAATTACCAACAATCATCACATCAGGATCTTTGGAATATGCTGCTGTATTTTCCAGAATATCTTTGATTTTTAATACCTCACTTTTTCGTGCATCAGCATATCCCCATGAGAGACTTACACCTATCAACGCAAAATCTATACTTCCTGATTCCCAATAGGTCTTAATTAGTTTATGTCCTTTTTCCGTAGGTATTATCTTTCGTCCTTTCAACTCTTTTACACGTGTTGAGTCATACAAGAACGCCATGCACTCTTCGTGAACTACCCCTTTACCAATCGAGCCGCTTTTAATGTATTTATACTTGGTCTTGTAAACGAAATTCATATAAAAACATAAATCTTTAAGCGCCCATTCTCCCGCTTTTCCTGTTTTAACACCTTGTAGTGATATAATATCAAACCCGCCCTTGGATAGTACTTCTGCATTGTTAGCCAGTCGCCTTGGAATTCTTTTATGGTCGTAAGCTATATGTGTATGTTGATACTTTTTAGAAATGCTGCCCAGCCCATAGATATAATAAGAACCAATATAGACCGAATTGCTATCTTTTTTGATTTGAATAGGGTCTGTCTGAGCAAGTGTGGTGCCCTGAATTAAAATTAGATAAAAGAATAAACTAGCTACTATACGCATTTTTCAAGATCAAGAAAGGAAGCCCACATAAGTTGGTTTACGAATACTTTACTTTTAATGTTTAGTTAAAGCAATCTAAATCCAATGTAAAAAAATCTTAAAAAATTAAGTAAGGCATGTCGCATTTTATACGGCATGCCTTACTATGCTAAATAGACCGCACTTAAAACTTTACAATTTTGTGACTAATTATTTCTTCGTCGCTTTGAATGATAAGTGAGTAGATTCCTGTATCAAATTTGCTTAAATCAAGGTGTTTTTTAATGTTACCTCCGTCACTGGCCAAGGTGGTAGTGTAAAGTTCAATGCCTTTATCGTTTACAAGTTTTAAGGTAACATTTTCCGTGCCTGGCATTTCGAAATAGGTGAATCCGTTTGTAGGGTTAGGGAATACCTTAAAATTACTACGTGCTATTTCATCAAAACCTACTACTTCACATTGATTGGGGTTTTGAACAGCAACCCGACCGGTATTACCTTCAGCACATTTTCCACAGGCATCAACAATTGCCTGACCGTTTAAATCTCCATGGCAGTCAAATTTTTGAAAACAACTTACACTGTCACCTATTACTATATAGTCAATATCAAGGCGGCCGTTAAAAGGATAATTAAAGCCTAAAATGAAAAAGTCGTTATATCCTGGGTTAGGTCTGAATGCTACGCTGGCAATATTCGAAATATCTACCTGCCCACCACCATCGTTAGACCATATATCATGAAATTTATTGCTAAAGTCTATTTCAAATGTTTGCCATTCGCTTGTCACCGGAATATCAAAGCTTAAAGCTTCATAAGTGGCAAAATCTCCGGCCAGTTCCGGGTTCAAAGCTTGCCTGCCCGTATTATCTTCCAGTGTTAGTCTAAGACCCATATCTACCGAAGATTTAAGTCGTGCATAAAGCTTCTGACTGGAGTTGCTTATGTCTACCGTAATCTTTTGGTTTCCGTCGTTCAGGTCGTAAGCGAAATAGTCATCATATTGGTGATAAGCTCCGTTTGAGTTAACAGAAAGTCCCGTCTCGTTTTCTGAAAAAGTGAAATGGCTGATAATTTCCGGGTCATTTCTTAAATAATTGACGCTACCCGAACCCTGTAAGTTGTCGTGGTAATCGGCATCGCATCCTGCTGCACCAACATTAATGGTAGAGAAGTAATGATCTGATCCTAAGGGGCCACTTACAGAAATGTGTATGATTTTTTCACCTGGTGTACTATAGCTAATAGTGTGTGGACCGTTTGATGATGCTTGTTGAGTTGAGGCGCCACTACCAAAATCCCAGTTAACGGTCTGAATATTTCCCAAACTGGTGTTGGTGAAGGTGATGGATTCGTTTACTGCTACACTGAGCTTGTCGGCTTCGAATTGAGCAGTGATACCATTGGGGTTTCCAGTAATTGTTACCGGTTTGGTAGCGCTTAGCAGTAGATTTCCCTGTTCATCATTTATACAAACTTCGTAAGCATAATCACCAGGGTCTAAGTCCAGGCCTGCTCTGTCGATATCAATGGTAAAAGGGATTGTTGCAGAGGCTTCAAATTCATCGCTTGCTATTACCTGTTGCCAGTTATTAATAAGTTTCAACTCAATTTGGTGTGTTTGATTTGGAGTTGTACTAAAGAAAGTGGCTAGAAAATGGTCGTCTTCATAATCAATATCGAGAGCCCCGTTCTTATTAACAGCAGTCACTTTTGGCATGCCTACGGATGGAAGGTAGTTGGCAGTCCAGTTTTTTACTTCCCTGGGGCTTAAAGTAGCATCAAAGAAAAATTCGCTTGAAACACCCGACCACAGTTCAATAAAAGGCCTTTCAATTTGAGTGAAATCAGTAGGGTCGGCGTCCCTGCTTAGCTCATAGCCAAAAGTATACATTTTTAGTCCGACAGTACTGTTAACGTTGTCACCAACTCTGAAAATTCCTTCTTCGTTATCATGGTTAATCAAGCCGTAGTAATTTTCAACAATATTAGGGTAAGCATATACAATACCCCAGCCGTCCCAATTGCTGTACTGGGCCAGATTGTTCCATTCAAACAGGTGTTGTCCGCCGTCTACCACCTGTTCGGAAGTATTCATCCATGGCCACCAGTCATCTTTAAGTCTAACTGTATTAATAGGGGCAATGATTTCCGCATTTGCTGTACATTTAGGATCGCCCGGCACTGAACCGGGAGCAAGGGTGCCATTTGTCCAATATTCGTAAATAACACTTTGATCTTTGTTATTAATAAGTGTAACCTCAATTTCAATATCCGAACGCCCCTTGTAAACACCAACAGCAAAATGACAAGTGATTTCTGTAAGACCATTGTTAAAACCTGCAGGTGCGGCGTTATTTATGGTATCGGTAAAACTCATATCAATCACCACTTTATCGCTGGTATTCTCAACAATTTCTTCATCCCATGGGAGTAACCAGGCCTTTCCGTGTTCGGGCTCCGGGAAGGTAGGGAATATGCCACCATAAACCATCAACCAATCAAAGTAAAAGAAGGCGTTACCTATGAGGTAGGGTGTGCCAATAGGGTTTTGATATAATTGTTCATGACCGGTGGGTTTATAAATGTAGGAAAGAATACGACCACCAAATTCGGCTAAAGTAACGATCTTGATGTATTCATTTTCGATTACCTTACCGTGAAATTCTGTTTCTACAATTTCAGTGGAGCTCACTGTCGCGATAGTAAGATCTGGATTAAGGCTATAATCGAAATGACGCCAAGTCCAGCTTGTATCTCGAACGGAAACCTGGGCAAAACTAACTTGGATGAATAGAACACAACATAGTGTTATTAAAATTTGAGGCTTTAGCTTCAACATTTTGATTTTAATTAAATGTTATGAATTAAGACAGATGTCGGGTAAGTTGGATCAGGGTTTCGCTTTTTAAGGCATACCAAAGATACACTTTTTTGGTGAAAAAAAAACGCTTATTATTCAAAAGCAATAAAATGTGCTCGAAGTGCGAGGCTGATATTCTTATTCACTTTATTTCAGGCTTCAGACTGGAGGAGGCAAAACAAAAAAGCCCGTGCATTGCACAGGCTTAAATAGCTTTATATTGCGTTTCCTTAGTGTTTGACGTGTAAGCCGCATTCGCGCGATTCAAGCACTTTTGTGGGATCGTAATAATCATGCTCATTTGGAAGATTGTTTTCCTCCAGGTATACATCCAGTTTTGCATCATCCCAGAAGTAGAAAGGTGATACTTTTAACAGCCCATCATCTCCTTCTGTAACGATATCCAAATTATCACGGAGAGCAGTCTGTCCTTTTCGCAGGTTAGTAAACCATACGTCTGGTTTATACGCTGCCATTGCTCTTCTGAAAGGTTCCAGTTTTACCTGTTCGGTGAATTCAGCATGTTTTGGGTCATCTATACCCGGTATACCTAATACAATATTACGGTGCGCTGTTGTTTGTGCCGGAACAAACAATTTAATTTCTAGGTTTAACTGTTGAATTAATGCTTCTGCGTGTCTGTACGTAGCAGAGGTATTATAACCGGTGTCGCACCATATTACTGGTATGTCTTTATTTACAGCGGTACAAGCATGTAATATTGCGGCCTCATAAGGTCGGAAATTAGTAGTTACAACAGGATTATTACTGTTGTCAATAGCCCATTTTACAATCTCAACAGGTGATTTATCTCTTAAATCCTCATTAATAGCCTCTAAATTCATACAGCAACTTCTTTTTATTTAATGTGCGCTTTTGCAGAGCGCAAAATTAATTTATTTTAATGAGAAAACCTGAAAGGCTACATAAAAGTTCCGTTCGCAGCGTCGAATTATTTTGGTAAGACTACCTATAAGAATTAGTCTAATGTTCCTTATTTTTACGTTGTAGCAGTTTCTTTTGATACCTTCCTTGTACAATGTCAATTAAAACCAGAATGGTAATTACAAAATAGAAAGTGGTTTTACTCATTTCGTGAATTTCATTTCCAAGAATCTGTACTTTGGCCTTATGTGCTCCTTCAAGGATCAGCATGATGCCTACGATAAATAAAATGAAAAGCCCCAGAACTTCATACAATCTGTTTTTTTTCAGAAATGAAGAAACGTGATCTGCGAGCCATATCATGAGCACTCCGCTTATGACTATCGCCGCGGCCATCACCCAAAGCACGTCTGTAAGTGCCATGGCACTCAATATCGAATCGAAAGAAAAAACAAGGTTCATGACAACAATCCAGGTGATGATTTTATTGACGGATACCTTCTCCTTGTTGTTTTCATTGGCATGCGCATCGTCCAATTGTATCATGTGCCATATTTCTTTCATTGCCGTATATAAAATGAATACGCCACCGCCCCAGACAATAAAGCTATGAATGGAGAAAGAGCCTGAGATAAAGGAACCGAGACTTAAATCGTAAGTGGTTTGTAGAAATTGAATAAGATAGGTCAATAAAAATAGCAAACCTAAACGAAGAAATATCGCTAATCCGATTCCTATTTTTCGCACATAGCTTTGTTTGTCTTCCGGTGCTTTTTTTGATTCAAGTGAAATATACAGCAGATTGTCGAAGCCCAGGACCGCCTGCAACACAATGAGCATGAGTAGTGTTCCAATATTGGCTAGCATAGTTTAAGATTTATGTGTTTAACCATCGAAGGAATTTTCCAAACAAGGTCTTTGGAGCAGGTTTTTCCTCCTTTTTCTTTTGTTTTTTAGGTGTTTTCTTTTGGTCACTGAGCGCAGCACTTTTTTGAGCGGCCTTTTTTTGTTGCACAAGGTTCTCATAATGAGACTTCCGTTGTTTCTTTTCTTGCTTGTCCAGTAGGGCTTTTGATTTATTGAGGCGCCATTCTTCCACTTTCTTTTCGGCGGCGAGCCTTTTTCGTTCCCTGTCTAATTTCTTTTCTTTCCACTCTTCTTTTGTGAGCTTGGTCTTCTTTTGCAGGGGGGCGTTATTCGCTATTTCTTCTTGCTCTATTGTTTCCGAAGCCTCTTGCTCTTCATCTTCCAGCTCTTTTTTGGAAGGCAGATCTATTTTTCCAAGTACCTTTAAACCATCAAGCTCTACTTTGGGAGCTCTTATTACTCCATCTTGAGATTCTCTGTTAAGGACGTCCAGTTCAGGAGCGTCTTCTTCTAGCTCCAATTCCGGAAAATCAGTGGCGGAGTAAGATGGAGCTAATTCTTCATCTGTATCACTTTCTTCAATAATGGCAGCTGTGGAAGTTTCCGACAAGGGTTCATCAGTTGAAATTGCTGCTAACGATTCATTTTCAACTTCCGGTGCACTTTCCGTAACTGATTCACTAGCAGTGGGGGCTTCTGTTTCTGTAGGTTTTTCATCGACGGTAGTAGTGGTCTCCTCCGATGCCTCTGTAACAGTACCTTCAGCGAGCACCACATTTGCAGCATCCATTTCTGGTGTATCAGGTTCTTTCGCGGTCTGTGGAATAATTGCTTCTGCTTCGGTTTCGGAAGTTATTTCTTCTGCTGTTTCAGTTTCGGGAGTTACTTCGTGCTCTGGCATAGTGTTTGTCTCGTCAGGGTTGTCCTGATTGGTTTCCTCGTCGATGACTTCCGGAGCAGGAGTTTCTTCTTCAACAGGTGCAAATTCCGACATTATAATTGAAACTTGTTCTTCTTCTAATTTAGTATTAGTTCCTGTTTCAATGTCTATTCCCTTTTCAGAGAGAAAATCTATAATATCAGTTGTTTTGATTTCTAGTTTTCGTGCTAATTGTCCCAGCCTCATGAATTGATAATCCTTTCTATTCTAAAACGCAAATATAGGGCTTATCTCCAAATTTCTAAATCCAATTTATAATCATTTATTTAAGAGTAACTAAAATTTATGCCAGATCAAAAAGTACAGTCAGGAATGGCAAAAACAATTAAAACGAGGCTCTTATCCGAATAATGAAAAAAAAAATTAACTTTGCGGTCTGCGTGGTGAGGGCAAGGGAAACTGGGATCTCTGCTTTCATTATCGATGATAAAGCAGTGCTTCATGAATCAAAGTGAAATTCATCTAATATGTGATCTCGACGGAACGTTGCTCAAAAACGACTTCTTTCTTGAAGCGTTGAGCAAAATGATTATTGAGAACCCCCTTAAAATGCTTAAACTGTTCACTACGGATTTGAAGGATCTTAAAAAGATGTTACTCAAGGATAGTTTTGACGCCGTACAGGTAGATGAAGTATTAAATAAAGAGGTGCACGATTACATTTTGACAGCAGGACCACAATACCATTCGGTACACTTAATCTCTGCATCGCCTCAGGAATTTGTTCAGGATATAGGTCAATATCTGGGCGGTTTCGACAGCATAGCGGGGTCAACAACGTCTAACCTCAAATCTGAGAACAAGCTGGCTTATATCCGGGAAAAAGGACTCGAACCTTTTGTATATATAGGTGACAGTAAAGATGACAAGGTATTATTCAATGAATCGGTCTGGTATTATAAGGTTGAAAAGAATCATATGAATAAGTTTGAAAACAGGCATTCATGAATCCTTACGTTAAACTCATACGACCAAAACACTGGGTGAAAAACATCCTTATTCTCATTCCGTTGCTGTTTTCGGGCGAATATGATGACATCACAAAATGGGGAGCAGGGTTGCTCGGTATATGCGCCTGGTCGCTCATGGCTTCGGCAGGCTACGTTCTAAACGATTTATCTGATATATCGAGTGACCGCCTACATCCTGTAAAGAAAAAGAGACCTTTAGCCAGTGGTAATGCCAAGGTGAAAACCAGTTGGAAAATTGCGATCGCATTTATTATTATGTCGCTGCTACTCATGTTTGGCTATGACTACATTTATAATCATCATCTTTTGAAACCAGGAGAACTTCCCAGCAAAGCGGGGATAATTATTAGCATTTATGCGATTGTAAACTGGGCATACAGCAATTATTTCAAGAAACAACGATTCCTGGATATAGCTATTCTGACCTCGTTTTACTTATTGAGAATTTACCTCGGATCAACTATTACAAATACCTATCTGACAGGTTGGTTTTTGGCGACAATAACGTTGGTGTTTATTTCTATGTCCTTCAATAAAAGGAAGATGGAATGTGATGTGATGAAGGCCGGCAAAATATCGGGAAGAGGTTATACGCTGGAAGATAAAGGATACTTACAGATCCTCTCCATAGTATTTGGGTTTGGGTCTATCATATTCCTTAATTTATATACCATACTTGAAATCGATGTCAAAAATGAGTTTTCTATTGCCGGACTTAATTTATTATGCACTTATTTGCTGACAGTATATCTGGACGATAGAAAATCTTTGAAAAATGATGACCCTGTAGATAAATTAATGAACAACAAAAGTCTTATAGTGGGAGGTTTAGCCTTATTGGCTTATTTTATCTATTACATCTTTTATCATAAAATTCACTAACGCAAAAAGAAATCATGACGAAGCAACCTGTTACCAATTGGGGGAAATATCCACTTATTAGCAGTGAACTGCATGAACCCGATTCCGTGGAAACGATTCGTCAGTTGGTTGACAATGCACGTGGTAACATTATTGCACGGGGTAATGGCCGGTGTTATGGTGATGCATCACTTGCAGATGAAATGATCTCCACTTTAAAGCTCAATAATATTCTTGATTTTGATGTGCAAAGTGGTATTATTAATTGTCAGAGTGGCGTTATTTTATCGACCTTGTTGGAGTACGTGATTCCTCATGGTTTTTTTGTGCCGGTAACTCCGGGAACAAGATTGGTATCGATAGGCGGCATGTTGGCATCAGATGTTCATGGCAAGAACCATCATGTGAGTGGCGTGTTTTCTAAGCATGTTTTGTCATTTGAATTGATGACAGCAGATCAGGGGATCGTTACGGTTAATCGTGATGAGGAACTGTTTTACCAAACAGCCGGTGGAATGGGGCTTACAGGTATAATTCTCAGTGTACGCTTTCAGCTTAAACGAATAGAAACAACTTTCATCAGGCAAAAGAATTTAAAGGCAGAAAACCTTCAGCATATATTTGAGTTATTTGAAGAATATGGGGCGACGCCTTATTCAGTGGCATGGATTGATTGCCTGACAAAAGGGAACAATTTGGGCCGGTCGGTGCTTAATGTAGGTGACTTTGCAAAAGCCGAAGAAGTAGATGTATCCGATAAGCTACAGATTCATAAAAAGAACAATCTGAATATACCATTTAATTTTCCGGGTTTCACACTTAATAAGTTAAGTGTAAAAGCATTTAATGCTTTTTATTACAATAATCCGCTGCGAAAAGACAATGAGTATTTTATAAATCACTACGAACCATTCTTTTACCCACTCGATAAAGTATTGAACTGGAATCGTATTTATGGTAAGAAAGGCTTTGTGCAATATCAGTTTGTGATTCCGAAAGAAGGCGGGCATGAAGCTATTACAAGCATGATAAACGAAATGTCGAGAAGGGGGGAAGGTTCGTTTTTAGCGGTGTTAAAACTGTTTGGTAAAGACGAGGATCACCGTTACCTGCGATTTCCTATGGAAGGTTATACCTTAGCAGTAGATTTTAAAGTGAGCAGAAAGGTTTTCGACATGCTTAACGAATTTGATAGCATTGTAAACGACCATGGCGGAAGACTCTACCTCACGAAAGATGCGCGTATGCAGGCCAAAACATTTGATCAGCAATACCCCGACAAACCGAAACGTACAAAATTTTTCTCACATCAGGCAGAAAGACTAAGATATAATATACCCGTGGAAAGTAAACTGGATCAAAGCAAGAAATCGGTATTGGTGATAGGTGCCAATTCTGACGTAGCGAAAGCTTCAATAGAAGCATATATTAAAAAAGACTATGTTATAATGGCGGCGTCGAGAAAAGTGAATGACCTTGAAGCATTCCGGAAAGAGCAGCAACTAAACGACATGCAATTCCAGTCTTTTGAGTTTGATGCGGAAAAATACGCAGGCCATCAGGAGTTTTATGATAAACTGCCTTTAAAGCCACATATCGTTTTATATGCCGCAGGGTTTATGTCCGAAAACGAAGATGCGATTAAATCCTGGGATGATATGTCACGTATGATTAATGTGAATTATAGCGGAGCTGTATCCATATTAAATATCATTGCAAACGATAAGGGGAATCAGAATCTGGAACGAATAGTGGGGATTTCATCACTTGCGGGAGTAAGAGCCAGAAAAAGTAATTTCTTGTATGGTAGTGCCAAAGCCGCTTTTTCTCAATACCTATACGGTTTAAGGCAATTGTTGTCAGACAGAGGGGTAATTGTGAATGCGGTGGCCCCGGGCTTTATCAAAACGAAAATGACTGCTCACTTACCTCTTAATGAAGGGCTGGCATTAAGTGCGGAAGAAGTAGCAAAAACTATTGTTGGAGCCGGAAAAAAGTTTTTGATAGTGCCCGGTGTGAAATGGAAGATTATTTATCGCATGGTAATGATGCTACCGGAAAAAATGTTGGCTAAGATCTAGTTTGTATACACACTTTTGCTCTAATTTTTTTAGCAGAAGTGTTTAGGGTATTTTTTTGTCAGAAAGCGTGACCTGATCAACTCTTAATTGTATTTATTTTTATGGAGAGCTCTCGCTCTAACTGATTCTAATAATTATAACCTTATTAGTAAAACAAATTATGCGATCAATTTTTAATATACCGAACAAAAGTTTGTTCAAAGTCAAGATTATAGTGCTTGCATTATCATTAATATGTAGTTCAATTTACGCTCAGGATTTTACCTTGAAATTTGCTTCCAAAGAAGTGATACCCGAAAAAGGTGTTTCCCAAAAGTTAGGTAAACCTAGCGCTGGTGAGGTTTTTGAGAGGAAATACCTCCGCATCGTTCAATTTAACTCCATTCCTGATAATCAAAGCAAGGCTGCGCTTAGAGATCAGGGTGTAGAGCTACTCAATTACATACCCAACTATGCTTTTGCGGCTCTTATTGATGTAGGTACGGAGCTCAATGATATGGGGAAATACGGCATACGAGCTGTAGTAACTTATGAACCCTCACGCCTGTTTTATGTTGATCTTTCAAAGTAGTTTATTGGAGCCTATTTAATATAAATGCGCCCACCTATTCCAAATCGAATCATATCCATAAAAGTAAAATCCCTATCAGCTACGTACAGTGTGATGTATAAATCCTGAATATTGGCTTCGAAATAGGTGCTGACGGAAGAGATATGTTTAGATTTAAGACTTAAAGCCAGTTCCGATTGAAAGAGTGCCAGTGCTCTTAATCCTGTTTTATGCCAATAATACCCTGATTCGTAAGGTAGATCGGTTTTAAAGCTGAAAAAATGACTGTCAGCAATGTAACTAACTCCACTTCCAATACGCAAAGGTGTCCAGTAAAGAGCAGGTTTTACTTTTGGAATTGAAATGGTATCAAAAGCTTGGTAGAAGAATTTACAGGTGATTGCATCAAGACTTTCAGTGCCCTGAAATTTGGGTGTATTGCTATATATGCCTTCCAAGGCAAGTCTTTTTTTCTTCCCAAATTTGTAACCAAAGCCAATAGAATAGGCTCCGATGCTTCCTGCATATTGTAGAATCGCATAATCGGGAATAGCTTTACTTATGGGTTTGGATTGTGCCAATCCATGTTTCCAGCTCATCACCATAAAAAACGATATCAATAGTACTTTAAAAGTGCACTGTTTCTGTAGTAAAGCTGCCATCTTTGTTAATGTGAATCAAGTCATAGTTTTTGTCACGAACATCATCTACCATCAGGTAATTGAATCCTGTACCGTAAAGTTCACCAAAGGCCCTACGATGTCCGTGACCGTGTACCGATAATTTTATGCGATCATCAGCAATCAAAATATTGTGATATCTTATGGCATTTTCTTCTCCAAACTCTTCATGGAAAGGTCCCATATGAGATATTATAAAGATGCTTTGAGCACTATTTGAATCAGACAGCTCTGATTCCAGGAAATCGAAATTGGGAGCTTCTCCACTTTGAATTTTGAACTCCCAATAATTACCATTAAAGAAAATGAATTTATGTCCCCAGGCCTCAAAACTGTAATCCAGGGCGCCAAACATCGTTTCATAAGAAGAGGTTCCTAAACCAAGCGCGTCATGGTTACCAAATGCAGTGAAGAAAGGAACATCTAACTTTCTCAATACTGCTCCCATCTTTTTATACTCCGCATTTAAGCCATAGTCGGTAATATCTCCGCCATGAAATACAAGGTCGATATTGTCATTTTTTCGGATATGCTCAATGCCATCAGTGAATTCATCCAGGGATCGTTGGGAATCAGTGATAAAGGCAATAGTAATAGTTTCTTTATCGGGTTGTTGTTGTAGCACACGTTCGAGGTGTGCTAATTGCTTCTGGGTAAGATTACGTTCATTATCTTCAAATTGAACGGCATAAGGGTTTGATTCCAACTTCCCGCAGGTGCTTACAAGCAATAGAAGATTAAACGCATATAAGACTTTGAATTTCATGTACAGTAAAAAGGTGAAGGGGCTAAGTGAATAAAGTAACGAAAAAACTGTCAATTAAGTATAACACAGATGCTGAATTATAGATACAACTGTGTGGTCTGGTATTAGCGTCTCGCCAAGACCTCAATCTCACTAAAAATTGACCAACTGGCCGCTTATCTGCAACAGTTTCAATTCTGCAATTTTCAGGTTATAAGCCTGTTGTATGAGTTGTTGCTCTGCATGTAGCAGGTTGGTTTGAGTTTCACGGTATTCTAAGTTATTAATCTGCCCGAGCTCTAGTCTGGTTTTTGCCAATTCCATAGCATCATGTGCGAGTTGTACACTGCTTTGCTGCTGTTCGAGTAATAGGGCGCTATAGTCGTAGTCGAGGAAGGCTGCCTCAAAATCTGTTGAAAGGCGGCTCATGAGTTGCTCTTTTTCAAGCTGGTTGGAATGAAGTGCAAGGATATTATTGTCAATTGCGTTCTGACTTCTTTTACCATTGAATAAGTTGAAGCTTAATGTAAGCCCTCCGGTGAAACCGGCCGTATTTTGAACGAGGAGCACCCCGGCTTCGGCCTGATTGGTACTCACTCCATAAGAAGCATTGGCAGACAGGGTAGGGAACAGTGCCGATTTCGCCTTCTTCAGTTCGTAGGAATAATTATAATACTGGCTATTGTTTAATTTGAGTTCCAGATTGTCGTTGCTAATGGCACTTTTAAGTTTTAATAACTGCTCCTTATCCATTCCCGAGATGATAGTGTCTGTTTGAAAGTCCGTATAGCTACTGTCGCCCATGAGGAAGCTCAGGTTTAATTTGCTTTGCTTTAAGCTTTTGAGCGTACTTTGGTAACTGGCTTCGTCACTATTTAGGTCTACCTGGGCATTAAGCACCTGAATAGTTGTGGCCTGCCCGAATTCAAGCTGACGCTTCACTCGGTCCAGACGAAGCTTTGAGGTAGCAACACTTTCCCCAGCTGTTTTGAGGGCTCTTTCCAAGGCTATTATATTGTAATAAACGTTGTAAACATTCATAAATGTGGCTTCTATTTGAAGTTGTTCCCTAAGACTGGCCGTACTTACATTATTTTTCAGTAAGTGGTACTGGTGCCTGTTATGAAAGCCCTTAAAAAGAATGTAGCTTACCTGAATAGCTCCGTTTCCTCCATAGGTTTGTGCTCCTCTCACATCATTGGTACCGAAGTTGCCTGCAAACTCCTGGTATGTGTTTTGATTTTGATAATTGAATCCTGCGTTGACATCAACAGAGGGTAATAAGCCTGCCTGACCTTTGGTAGCCAGGTTTTGGCTTGATTGTGTATTGTTTTTGGAAATTCTGATATCAAAATTATGTTCCAATGTTCTTTTGAGCACCTCATCTATACTCATAACCGTTGTTTTGGCATTTTGTGCCAATAGGCATGAAGTATGGAGTGCAAAGGCAAAAATGAGTGTTAATTTAATCCTCATCGTTCTTGTATTCATTAAGTCGTTTTGCTTCAATTACCGCAGACTCCACCTCTTCGCGTCCCGGTTTATTTCCGGTCCACAGCCATGTACCTAGTTGTTTGATGTCGTTAAACAACAAAAGCAGGCTGGGAAGCAGAGCTAAGGTGAGCAAAGTAGCGAAAGCAAGTCCGTATGCCAAAGCTATGGCCATAGGTATAAGGAATTGCGCCTGAAAACTTTTTTCGAGAATCAATGGCGACAGTCCGGCAACAGTGGTAATAGTGGTAAGCATAATGGGTTTAAAACGCTGGGTGCCTGTTTCGTACATGGCCTGTTTTATTCCCATTCCTTCACGCATTTTTTGGTTAAATGTTGATACGAATACCAGTGAATCATTAACCAATACACCAATTAAGGCAATGATGCCCATACCTGACAAAATCCCTAATTGTTTGTCGTGCACAAAATGTCCAAATATAACTCCTGAAAAGGTAAAGGGAATTAATAGCAGCACTGCCAGGGTTTGGGAAAAAGAACGAAATACGAGGGCAATGATTACAATTAGCCCGACAAGCAGGTAGGGAAGGGCATTATTCATTGATGACTGCATTTTGTTCGACTCTCGAACCTGACCTTCAAAGGAAAAGAGAACTCCCGGGTGCCGTGATTTAATAGCAGGCAGTATGTCTTCTTCAATAATTGCCAACTCATCGGGAGCCGAAGCTTTTCTATTCGAAAGGTCACATTCTATGGTGATGGAACGCATGCGATTGATATGCTTGATAGCGATAGGCCCGCGTTCCGTTTTAAATTGAATCAACTCTTTCAGTTTGTATTGGTTGCCCGCTAAGCGTATGCGCATATTTTCCAGATTGCTTATGGATGAACGGAAACCCTCATTATAACGTACCCATACACGTACCTCGTCGGCCCCAATCTGTAAACGTTGCGCTTCCAGTCCAAAAAAGCCTTTACGCACTTCGCGAAGTATGTCGGATGTGGTGAGGCCTAAAGCCCGCGCCTGATCGTTGAGTTTGATAACAAGGTCGCGTTTGCCCATTTGGTCGTCGTCTATAACATCCTTGAGGTTCTTATTCTTGGACAGGTATTCCTGAAGTTCTGCTGAGGCAGCACTCAACTCGGCCAGGTCGTTCCCCGTAACTGCAATTACTATGGGCTTACCAAAGGCGGAGGCTGTACCAAAGGTGAGTGATTCGGCACCGGGAATTTTACCAACCTTGGCTTCTATCATATTTTCTACCTGGGCACACTTCTTGTTACGCTCTTCGCCCGACTGTAAATTGACATTTACGTAGCCCTGGTTTTCTTCCGGGCCGAGCTTTAACTGGTAATTTAAAATAATGTCATTTCCATTATTATCTTTTTTGTTTGCTTCGTTTACCAGTTTTATTTGTTCTTCGATATATTTGAGGTGTTTGTGGGTAATGTCAACACGCGTACCATGTGGCATTTGCAGGTAAATTTTGACATTATCGCGTTCAATGATGGGGAAGAAGGTCGTTTTTACCTTACCCGAACCGATGAAGCCGATAAAAACTATGAGCAGCGCAATAGAGCCTGCAATAGCAGTGATTTTGTGATTAATGACAATGCGCAGTACAGGCGCATAGATTTTATAGGTAAGCCAATTCATGACACCGTCGAGTGCCTTTTGTACGCCGTTGGGCTCCGCATTGCGATCGAGTGCTTTGGAGTGAGCAATATGTGCCGGAAGAATCAGAATCGCATCTATTAATGAAATTCCCAGGGTAGTGATCACTACGAAAGATACATCACTGAAAAAATAGCCAATGCGGCCGTCCAGGAAGAAGAATATGGCAAACATGGCCATAGTGGTTAAGATGGCGGAGACGATAGAAGGAAGTACTTCCATGGTGCCGTTGATGGCAGCATTCACGCGGTCTTCTCCTTTTAAGTAGCGGCGGTAAATGTTCTCACTAATTACTACACCATCATCTACCAAGATGCCAATAACAATGATCATTCCGAACAGGGATATGACATTAATGGTTTTGCCATACCAGGCAAAGAGAATGAACATACCCATGAATGATACCGGAATACCCAGGGCTACCCAAAAAGAAATACGATAGTGCAGAAATAATGCCAGAATCAGCAGTACAAGAAAAGCACCGGTGAGCCCGTTCTTTGACAACAAATTGATTCGCTCCTGCAGGTGTACGGTGCGATCGGCCATAATGTAAGCTTTTACCAATTGATCCTTTTGATTGAACGCTTCCAGGTATACTTTGACCGCATCTGCTGTCTTCAATATATCTTCTTCCAGTGTGGACTGCACATCAAGCACCACCGCGGGGTTGCCATTATAGAAGTCGCGATTGGGATCGTCTTTCCACTTCAATTGCACGCTTGCTACGTCGCGAAGGTAAATGATATGTCCGTTTTGATCACTTCGAACCACCAGTTTTTCGAATTGTTGCGGATCGAAGCGTTTTTCGCGTGAACGGATGATGATTTCTTCCTTAGGAGTTTTAATAGTACCTCCGGTAATATCCAGGTTTTCTCGTGTGATGGTGCGTTGTAGCTCATCAAAGGTGAGGTTATAAGCTAAAAGCGCTTCCTCGTCCAGACTTATTTCGATTTCCTGTTCCGGGTATCCGTAAATATTAATAGATGATATGTTTTCATCATTTAGCAAGTCGTTCTCTACGCGCTCGGCATATTTTTTTAGGGTTTCCAAAGATACATCACCACTAAGCGCAAAGGTTAATGCCTTGTCTACGGGTTCCTGTTTAAACACTACAGGTGGTTCCATATCCACTGGAAAGCTGTTTATTTTGTCTACAGCGTTTTTTACCTCCTGAAGCATATTGTCAGGGTCCATGCCTTTTCTAATCTCTACATTTATTTCGGCAACGTTTTCTTTAGAACTTGAGGTGATTCTATTTATTCCGTTGATTCCCTTTAGGTTATCTTCTATTTTGTAAACGATTCCCTGTTCTACCTCCAGCGGTGAAGCTCCTGGGTAGGCAGCTTGTATTTTAATAATTTCTACGGGCGAATCGGGAAAGAAATTATATTGAACTGTGCTCAGCGCTATCCAACCTAGCACTGCCAATGTGATCATAGAGATATTGGCAATAATGGGGTATTTTATGAAGTAACTAATGAGGCTTCGCATACTATTTTTTTATAGCGGTTATTACCTTTTTACCTTCATAGAAGGATGGTGAGCTGTCATCTAACAGCAACGCACCAGGTTTTAATCCAGTGAGTATTACCTGATTATCTTTGACATCTATCACTTGTACTTTTACCTTACGCAGGTGCTTGTTTTCTACTACGAATAATTCGTCATCACTCAGTAACAGACTGCGATCCACCACCATAGCATTTTCAATAGACTTGGTTTTGATACTTCCTTCCAAAAACATACCGTCGAGCAAGTGCTTGTCCTGTACCTCGATGGTAAACCAAACCATCTGGCTACTTTCATCAACCTGATTAGAGATTTGCTTAATCCTACCCTTGAGCTTCTTTTTAATAGCGGGTGCATACAATCTCACCTCCTGATTGGTCTTTATTTCTTCCAGTTGGTAGATGCTCACAGCTGTTTCAAGTTCGTAGTGGTTTTTACCAATGAGTTCTCCCAGGTTTTGACCCGCTCGTACTAAAGAACCATTTTGAATATTGGCTTTAGCCAGTATGCCCGAAAAGGGGGCGTAAATTTGGTATTTGCTCAATCGTTTTTCCTGACTTTTGATATTGTAGTACTGTGTAAATACCTGGTTTGAGCTAATAAAAAATCGCTCTTTGTCTGTTTTTGTTGCCGGTAAATCGTTGATCGCTTTTTGAGTGTCGAAGGATAGCAAATAGTTTTTCCAAACACTATTATTTTCAGGAAACATACTTTGATGATCGGGCATAAGACTCGTGAGTTTGTTAAAAAAATCGTTCCGCTGACTGATCAGCGCCAGTTCCTGATCTTTACTGTCGATGTTGAGCATTAACTGTCCTTTAACAAAACTGGTTCCTTTACGAAAAGCTTGCCCGGGTAGTACGAGTCCGTTTATCTCGGCAAAAAGCTCCGTGCGGTCTTTGGCACGTACCTTACCATTAATGTCTATGGTATTCTCAATAGATTTGGGTTGAACCTTGGTAACATTTACCGTTGGAGCTTCATCCTTATTGAGCGTTCGATTGGCGCGTTCCGAGGGCTTTTTACTCATACGTTTATTGAGTATTAGCGCACCAACAACCAAGAGGATGCTCCCGACTATGATAACTTGCCTCTTTTTCATGAAATATAATCTTTTACCAGTCTATGGAACAAAATTGAAAAAAAAATGTTCGATTTTATGCATATTTACAAATAATTGTTTCAACAATTTATTATGACAGACTTTATTAAAACGTTTGAGGTGCGCTGGGCAGACATGGATATGAACGGACATATGCGTCATTCTGCTTACAACGACTATGCCGCTCAGTCGAGGGTGGCTCTGTTCGATGCCTATGGCGTAGCTCTCAACAAAATGGTACAACAGCAGCTGGGACCGGTGTTGTTTCGGGAAGAAACACTTTTTTACCGAGAAATACATATGAGCCAGCAGATTCATGTAAGGGTATCGATAGAAAAAATGCGTAAGAATACCACCAAATGGACTATTTGCTCTGAGTTCTTTAGTGACAATAAGGAACCTTTGGCGAAAGTGACAGTAGACGGGTCGTGGTTGGACTTAAAAGCCCGAAAAATTACTGTCCCTTCCGATGAGCTTATAGCCGTTTTTCAGGAATTCCCAAAATCCGCTAATTTCGAGTGGCTTCCGGACAAAAGTAGGCGCTGATTTTAAAGAATGTTTTATGTTCTTTGAAGGCAATACGTTTAAAATCGGTAATGATGTGGTCTTAGGGCACATCCGCTTCAAACCTCCCTATTTCGCGAGTGAGCCTTTAGAAAATGAGGCACGAATCGTATTTGTGCGTAGCGGACATTCAAGACTACATTCCGCCAGTCAGGTATTGAGCATTAAGCCCGGTGATGCCTTCATCATGCGTTGTGAGAAATTTGTGAATAGCTGGCAGGCAAATGAAAACGGGGCGTACAATGAGTTATTGGTTTTTAAGCTAAGTCCCTCTGTATTGGATAAAGTTTACCAACAAAAATTACCCGTTATACTAAAACCTGATAATGAACCAATAAAAAATGGCATACAGCTGTTAGGCAAACATGAATTATTCGACCAGTTCACCACAGGTTTACGCTATTACCTCAACAATTCGGAGTACTTAAATGAGGAGCTCATCAGCACCAAACTTCGAGAACTCATACATGTAATGGAAGTTACGGATAAGACTGGTGAGGTACGTCAGATGCTCTGAGACTTATTTAAAAAGGGAGCTTATGAATTCAGGGAGATTATCCATGCACATTTGTTTGAAGACCTGAAACAAGAAGATATGGCATTTTTAGCAGGGATGAGTTTATCGTCCTTCAAGCGTAAGTTTAACAGTGTTTTTGGAACCAGCCCGACTCAATACGTCAATTCCAAACGCCTGGAAAAAGCGTCTTTGCGATTGAAAACCTCCAAAGACAGGATCTCAGACATCGCATACGACTGCGGTTTTAACGACCTGGGCTACTTTTCAAAGTTATTCACCAACTTTTTCGAATGCACACCCAGTGAGTACAGAAAGCAGTTTGTTTAGATTTGAGGTGTTTATTTTTATTTTTACTCCTTAGCTTGCCGTCTCATCTAATAGTGCAACTCCACTAATTCAAATCTTAGATGTAACATATTCTAACGTTTATGAGTATCAATACTGAAAAATAAAACATAAGCGTAGAATTATACGGATAATTTTACGGTTTGTGAAATGGGAATAAAGTGCATGTCTACTTTATTCAAACGTTGTATGCTATTGGAATAAATATTAAGAATAAAATGCTCTGTTGGATTTGTAAAGAAAATATGGCTGACTCGGGAGAACATAAGTTTAAATCTTCTCAGTTAAAGCGAATGTACGGTAAACAGTTTTCTGAAGAAATCGCTTATGGTAACAACTCAAAAGAACTAAGGCTTGAAGGTCCCAATAATAAAAAGGTGAAATTCCCTAAAGTTATTTGTCAAGACTGTAACAACACGAGAACTTCCCCACACGACAATGCTTTTGATAAACTTATAAATTGGTCACAGGGAAATTACGAGAACCTTAAAGCAGCGCGTTTAATTGATTTTGAACAGGTATATAAATATAATTGGATTGAACAAAAAAGGAATTTACTCAAGTATATGGCTAAACATGCAGGCTGTAAAGTAATAACAAGTGAACAGGAAAATGACATATCAAATCTTTCCAATCTTATAGCAAGAGACGCTAACACCAACTCATTTCAAATTAAATTCATAGTTAAGGAAGGATTCAACCACCTCGATATACTAATAAAAAGAAATAACGGCAGTGGACTAAAGTTTATGTCTAATAGTGAAACGGTAGTTCGAGAAACTAAAGACCATGAAATTGTCTACTTTGCAGGAATGACAACATATAATTGGTTATCAATTGTATGGGTTTATTCACAGAATAATTATTTAACCATGCATGACGGCTTTACAAACCAAAAAGAAGATTTAACTTTTCTGCCTTTTGATGAGCTTCCTGAGATTAGTGAAGATGAGAATTGGTTCAATTTGATAGATAAGCAGGGAATGGAAACACTGGAAAATCAAATCAAATATTACGACTCTCTTATAAAAACGACTAATAACAGCAAACAACAAGGTATATAGCAAATAAGGCATTTTGTTCCCTCAGAGTCACTCATCGAGGACTCTGAGGAATCAATTTCCGTTTTTATGGGGCTTAGCAGGATGTCAAGACCAGTATCGTGGGCTTCGTTTTTCCTTAGCTCAAACACTAAAATCCGAATTTAGTCACAGCTTATAGGCCGTCCGTCACAAGGCACTTTATAATCAGTAAAATAGCCTCTATTTTGGCAGAACTTAATAACCAAGTAATGTCAAACTATGAAAAAATTTACCTTAATTTTAATTTTAGCCGCTGTGGGGTTTTCACATAGCGCCAAATCACAACTTTTTAGTAACACCTACGACTTATCGACAAAATTCTATTTTAACGAGGAACATACTGCTATGGCGGTATATAAAGACGAAGTGGTTGCCGTGGCCACTTCAGTAACAGGTTATACCAACTTCAGACACATGTCCATCGAGCTGTTAGATACCTATACTGGTGCACCTGTGAGCAGGAGGTACGAATACCAGGTAAATGGCATTTCGACCTTAGCACAGGAAATTCAAACAAGCGTGAGTGATTCCAGGCGTTTAGCGGCTTTGGGGGCCTATCCCATCAGCGGAGCTTTGCCCAGCGAAGGTTTGGTTTTTTATGATACCGACCCTAATACCGGAAATGTAGCCTGGGCAACGACCCTGGGTAGTTCCAGTTATTACCTGGAAGGGTGTTCTTTTGTGAAGGACGAAAGAGAAAAAACATACTTTGTGCTTGCCAGTCATTATGAGAATGATATTATAATTACCGGCCCGAGCAATGCGTTTCTTTGTCGCCTGGATCATGCCGGAAACCCAATTTGGGAAATGCGTTATGAGGATGTGGTACATGAGTCTTCAATTATTAGTAAAGACCTCGTGTACGATGAGAAACATCAGCTCATCATAGTGGTTTGCAGGTACTATAGCGATGTAAAAGATCAGGGCATCATCATCACAAGTGTAGATGCATCAAGTGGAATGGTAGTAAATGCTGTGAAAGTGAGTAATATTGAGGGAATAGACCTACCAGATCCTGTAGATATAGTGATGGCACACGATCACTTTTATGTGATAGGTTCATCGCTGGAAACCACTAACAAGGGCTTTTTACTTCAGTTTGATCATAACTTGAAGCCGGTGGCACCATTTGTCACAGTTTACGATCTGAAAGGCATGAACCTTCGGCCTACGGGCTTAACAGCGAACAGAACAGGGAATCTGTATGCCGGTTTTGACTTTGAATCAAAAAGTAGGCCTTTTCCGGGAGTAATGGAGTTGGACAAATACGGACAGCTTTTAAATTCCATCATTTTCAATGTGCGTAATTTTAATACTTCGAGAGGTATTATCAGCACCATTAACGACCGTGCTGTTTTGGCAAAGGGTGCCACACAGTATGATCCTTACGATAAGCATGGTGATCTATGGCTAGCTTCACTAGAAGTGCCAATTGCCGTAACAAATAGCGATTGTGCACGCGAATTAAAGTTTGAAAGCTACCGGGTGGAAGCGCGCCGCGAAGAATTCAAAATCAGAGAGAAGAAGATGGAAACTACGGAACGTGCACAAATGGTGGTTAACGAAGCTAAAACACGTTACCGGGAGTGTGGTGCGAAGGGACATAGCTCCGGTTTGAGCCTAAAATCAACAGGCATTTTTAATGAGGAACTGGAATCGCTTATTTCCCCTACCATTTCCGATGGTTTGTTTGAGCTGCATGTACCTGTTGCCGACGGATTTGAAGGTTATTCCGTGCAAGTGTATGATGTAAAAGGAGCTTTGGTTCATGAAACAGCACTTTCAGGGAATAACATGTCTATCGACTTAAGCGATCACGAAGCGGGTATGTATATGCTTCGCCTGGTAGATACACGAGGCGAGCTATTACATATAGAAAAGATTTTCATTCAATAAAAAGGTATTCAGTAATCATCGTCCTCTGCAAGTGACTTTGATAGAGGTAATGGGAAATGAGCATGAGGGTTGTTGTCTTCATGCTCATTTTTTATACACCTCAGAGTCAATTTCTAGTGACTCTGAGGATTTAATGCCTTTAACAAGGGTTCCAATCCATGCCTTTGAAATTAGGCTTACGTTTTTCCAGAAAAGCATTTCGACCTTCTTTGGCTTCATCAGTCATGTAAGCGAGCCTGGTAGCTTCACCGGCAAACACCTGCTGACCTACCATGCCGTCGTCAGTAAGGTTCATGGCAAATTTCAACATTTTAATAGAGGTAGGGGACTTGGCCAGTATTTCCTGTGCCCATTCAAAAGCGGTGTCTTCCAGCTCGTTGTGCGGAATTACAGCATTGACCATACCCATTTCGTAAGCTTCTTGCGCCGAATAGTTACGTCCCAGGAAGAAAATCTCACGAGCTTTCTTCTGGCCAACCATTTTAGCGAGGTAAGCAGAGCCATAACCTCCGTCGAAACTTGTGACATCAGCATCTGTTTGTTTGAAGATAGCGTGTTCCTTGCTGGCGAGCGTAAGGTCACAAACCACATGGAGGCTATGTCCGCCGCCGACTGCCCAGCCGGGTACTACAGCAATGACTACCTTGGGCATAAAACGGATGAGGCGTTGTACTTCCAATATGTTCAGACGATGACGACCGTCTTCACCGACATAACCTTTTTCTCCTCGCGCTTTTTGGTCACCACCACTGCAAAAGGAGAATATACCATCTTTTTGGGAAGGTCCTTCACCGGAAAGCAGCACCACACCAACGGCGGGGTCTTCATAGGCATCGTAAAAAGCTTCATACAGCTCCGATGTTGTTTTGGGGCGGAAAGCATTGCGTACCTCCGGTCTGTTAAAGGCAATACGTGCCACACCGTCAAATTTCTTATAAGTTATATCATCAAATGTTTGGGCTGTTTTCCAGTCGATCGTCATATAATAGTATTTTTTAAAAGTGTAAAGATAAAGGAAAAAGAGAATCCTTTCTTAAAATCTAAAGATAAGAACTATTACACTTTTCAGAGTCACTTTCCATTCTCCTCAGAGTCACTTTCCAAGGACTCTGAGGCCTCAAGTAAGAAATTATTTTTCGCCATCTTCTAGTCGATCATAATTCAAAAACAATCAGCGAGTTAATGTGAAATTGACGTTCGTTGCACGTAATACTGATTAGGTAATTAAAAATTCGTGAGATATTTTGTTATTTGTAGAAATGAAGCATATATTTTATGAGCACATTGGAAAAATAGATGTTTCCATTATTCAAAAAATAATCAAAAAAGTATCAATAATCCTTCCAATAATTTCAAATTCGAGTGTGGTGATAAAGTGAAACTCGATTTACCTGTTTTTATAACTTATCACGTCGGGTATTTTTTATTAACAACTATATTATGCTTTCTAATTCCTGGTTTTATAGTAGCCTTTTTCATTGCAGAAGAAATACAAGCTGAAGCGTTTACGGGTACCTTATCTGGCTGGTTAAGTGGTGTTTTAGGTGGAAGTACCCGCATATCTTTTTTAATCTTAGTATTAGTTATTTTTACAATCATTGTTTTAATAAACTTAAACAGGCAATATGTAACTTGCATCGAGCGAATTGATGATAAGATTTTGATTCATAAAAGCTCCAGGAGGGGAAAAGTTAATAAGATAGATATCCCTCTGTCCAGTTTAAAACTTAAAGTTATTACCTACAAAAAGAAACCTGTTGTGTTAAACATTGAACGAGGGTATGATCGTGTAGCTAGAATTTCTGCTTATCATAAGTGTTGGGAGCGAAATGCCTCAAGAACGATAAAAAAGGTAATCGAACTTTTACCCAATACTCCTATACAGTTCTTTACAAGAGATGAATTAAAGTAGTGTTAAGTCCGTTACTAGTGACGCTGATTGGCGTAGAGTATTAAGTAACCTTGACACTTCTTTCAGAGTCACTTACCAAGGACTCTAAGGCCTCAAGTAAGAAATTATTTTTCGTCATCTTCCAGTCGGCCATAATTCAAAAACAATCAGCGAGTTAATGTGAAATCAATGTCCTCATCGAGTGGCGTTGTTTGGTAACACTATTTGTCCTAAAACCAACGGGCTCTTACTTTTTTCTGTGATAAGAAAAGGACGGAATAATTGATTTCTTCCAATAAAAGAAACTAGTGAGGGGCCAGCTTGCGGGGGGGTAAAATCAAGCAGATTTCATGATATGTGTAAAAAAAAGTAAAACGCGTTGAGGTGCCCAGTTGAAATGATGAATGCTCTCATCATTAATATGTTCCCGGAGCCACTTTCTAAATACACTGAAAATATATCGCATTTCCCAAGTTTATGTGACCTTGACATCAAAAGAAGGGTTTGTTGGTCATCATCTTAAAGCGTAATTTTTCAAGTACTTGCTATAAAGCAAATATCAGCTATTTATAGTAATCTAACTTTAAAATCTTTACACTGGCTCAGCAAGAATGATCTTATTTATCTCAGTATTGTGACATCACCAGCAAAAGTGCGTCCTCTAAAATTTAGGTCTATTTTATAATAATAAGTGCCTATAGGGAGCTGATTATTTCGACCGTTGGTTCCATTCCAGTTATTATTATATCCACCACTAGTTTGAAAAACTAAGTTTCCCCATCGATTAAAAATGCTTACTTCTGCGTTTTCGTAATCGGTGATATTAGCAATTTGCCAGGTATCATTTATTCCATCATCATTAGGTGTAAATACATTCGGAATTTTTATCTCTGAAAGTACCTTTATGTTCACGAAGGCTGAATCCATACATTCATATTCATTTCTACCAATCAAGCGGAAAATCGTTGAATTTACTGGTGAATAGGATACAGAATTAATGTATAAACCATCATAAATGGGAACGATGTCATTTAAAGTAGACCACGTAATCCAAGTAGCGTCTGTTAGTGCAATAAGGTCTATTTCTTCACCCAATTCTACTATATCGGGACTTATTTGTGCATCAACGCTTACACTAGAAGTGAAGACCACTACTTCATCGGAATCGGTACAGCCCAATTCATTCGAAACCTGTAAAGTGAACACCGTGCTATCTAAAATTGGGGTTACGGAAACCTCACGGTTATTAGGGTTAATAAAAAGGTTTGAGGGCATCCAAAGATATTGCACACCGCCAGATCCAGACAATGAAGTGGTTGAGCCTAAACATATAGTAGTATCGGGGCCAGCATCAGCGTCCACAGATTGAACCTCAAGTTCTACCGTTAGTGTATCTTCGCAATTTCCGGAATCATCTGAAATAGCGACTGTATAGGTTGTGGTTTCCTGAGGATTGGCAACAGGATTTGCAATATTTGGGTTGCTGATACCAATGGTCGGAGTCCAGCGATACAATGAACCTCCAGCCGCATTAAGCTGAGAAAAATCGCCGAGACATATAGGGCTCTCTGCACTTACCGAAGGTAGTAGGTCTATCACAAAAACGTCAACATTCGCTTCAATCTCACAACCCGTGGCACTCGTGGCGATAACTGTATAGCTTATATTTTCGAGCGGACTGGCAAGCGGATTGGAAATAGTTGCATTATTGAGGTAGGTTTCGGGTGTCCAGCGATAAGAGACCGCCTCAGGCGATGATGCGAATAATGGCAGTTGAGCGTCTCGACACACAGAAAGTGGGCTGCTTACATTTATCGTAATCTCTTCAACAGCAACTATTGCGAAGGTATCTGCTGTGCACACTCCTGAAGTACTTTGAATGGTCACGGAATAGGTTGACGTTACATTCGGTTTTACCGTATGCAAAGGCCCTTGTGTCATCGTTCCATCTGGAAATGTCCAACTATAGCTATTGCCTCCGCCGGCTATAATAGTGCTACTATCTCCAGGGCATATTATCTCAGGGTCAATAGTTAAGGTAGTACTTAACGATTCTACCACAATGTCAACATATGCGGTGTCCTGACAGATTCCGGATTGATCACTTACGATAACAGTATAACGTGTGGAGGTCGCTGGCCAGGCAAGTGGAGAATCAATAGTAGCATCGCTTAGTGTATTGTCCATCGGCGACCAAGAATAAATAGTACCACCATCTGCGTTTAATGCAACGGTATCGCCGCGACATATGGTCGTATCATTCCCAGCAGTAGCCACTATGTCTCCAACGCTTATAAGCACATCGTCAGTATCCGTACAAGTACCGGAGGCACTCGAAACAGTAACAGTGTACAGTTGTGAAATTATAGGACTTACGATGGGATTACTTATTGCAATATCATTCAATGTATTATCATCGGGAGACCAAAGATAGACCTCGCCGCCACTAGCTTGCAATTGAAGTGAACCACCAACACATATCGATCGATCAGGACCGGCATCTGCATTGACGCTCTCGACAAATATAGTTACACTGGCCGTATCTTCGCAACCGGCAATATCGTCGCGGACTATTACTTGATAGGTCGTAGTTTGCAGGGGTGATGCAATAGGATTAGCACTATTAAGATCGCTGAGCGTTCCATCATCAGGACTCCAAATATAAGTATTTCCTCCGCTAGCATTTAGCGTGAGTGTTTGACCGGCACATATGGTGGTGTCCTCGCTGATTGTAACACTAATGTTTCCTACAGTGATTAGCACATCGTCTGTATCGCTACAGGTTCCGGAGGCGTTCGATACTGTTACTGTATAAGTCTGGTTAACAATCGGTTGTGCAACCGGGTTGTCTATATTAATAGCACTCAAGGTATTATCGTCAGGCGCCCAAAGGTAATTGTCCCCGCCCGTGGCTTGCAATTGGGCGGATCCACCTGCACAAATGGATCTATCTGGTCCAGCATCTGCCACTATACTGTCGACGGTCACGGTGACACTGGCTGTATCTTCGCAACCAGACTCTTCGTCACGCACAGATACCTCATATGTTGTAGTTACTAAAGGCGAAGCATTTGGATTGGGAATCGTATTATCATCTAAGCTACCATCATCCGGACTCCATAAATACGATGTGCCACCGGTAGCTGAAAGTGTTATTGTTTCACCTTTACATATCGTTACATCACCACTCACTTCTGCATTGATGTCGACTACTGTTATAACCCCACAAGCTTCTCCTGTTGTGTCGGCATCCTGATCATAAACTTGAACACAGTAGCTTACCGTTTCTGTCGGACAAACTTCATGTGGTCCGGCGGTGCCAGGTAAATCATTATCCCAGGTATAAGTTACATTTCCGGTGCCTCCATCAACTGTTGCCTGCACGGTTGTGCAAGAACCGGAACATATCGTATCACTATTCACGGAAACTGATATTCCACAATCAACAAGAATCGTAACAGTATCAATCCATTGATTAGGGCATGGTATACGACTATCGGTAACGGTTACAAAGTAGGTACCAGGTTCCAAGTCACTTACGTCCTGAGTAGTCCCAATCACGACTCCATTTAATGTCCAAATGTGCGAGAAAGGTGCTATGGCATTTGGATCGCTTACAGTTACACTGGCCGATCCGCCTATGCAGTCCACACCGTTTGTTCCGGTTGTAGTAATACACTCCGGACATGGGCCTTCAAATTCAATCAGTTCAACAAAATCATCACCTGTCACGTGCAGCCTTCTATCATTCAGGGGATCAAAACGTAAATCGTGAATGTTATCTCCTGCAACGGCAAAATCCTCGTCAAAAACCAAATCAGGAGTATAGCGTCTTATGGTGTTACCCACTCCGGCATAAACTCGGCAGCAACTATCTACATCGAGTCCGGCCGTAGCATCGAATCCACCTCCTGTGTTCACTTCAAAGGCCACTGATCCATCGGTCTTATCCCAAGCACGTAGTCGTTCTCCATTGTAAGTATAAACATAGTCACGACATACGGCTATACCATTCAATCCATTCGTTTTGCCACCTCCGTTCATAAAATCTCCTTGTTGTATTTCAACGAAAGGACTACCATCTTGTACCTGCCATTCGGGATTGAGCAGGGATTGAGAATTGACTTTGATAAATGCGGAACCTAGGGGGTCATTGGGGTCTGCATTCGGAGCCAGTGTTGAGTAAATAAATGATTCGTCTTTTTCTTGCGCCATATACACAACATCCTTCAAATCGTAATCAGGAGGGCTTCCAAAAGAATTGAACGGTTCATAGTTTTCAAAATTAACACTAATTCGTCCCACTTGTAAACCATCTGAACCACCTCCACCAATGTATATCCAGTTTGAATTGGTAAATTTGTTATAGGTCAGGCGCCAACTTTCGAAGACCGCACCACCCGGATTGATAATACCGGAATTGTCCACTTGTACTCCGTCAGGACCGATTTTTATAAGTCCATTTCCATCAAATACGCCATTTGCTCCTTCAAAGTAAAAACCACTGCAAATAAACGAAGTTCCGTCCCTCATAACAGCCAAATCACCCAAAAAACCATTGTTTGCCACAGGCGAATCGTAAGTCCAAAGCAAGTTGCCTTCCGGATCAAATTTTTTCAACTGGTAAATCATATCTGCACCAATGCGGTTACCACCAATTTCGCGCCCTCCGCCGTATACGTAGGTATTTTGAGCATAGTCGATGGCAATGTCGTAACCACCGTTGCCTCCATTAAAGTTCGGATTAGTCACCCACGGATCAATGATCACGGTTTGGCTTGGATCGTAGTCGCTTATATCGAAGCCCACGGTATTTTCGTCCAGTAGTTTGAATCGTACAGGTATTATTTTTTCAAGTGAACTGGCATAATGCGCACTAGGGGCGTGTTCAACGATACTTCCCGATGGCGTTTGTACATGCAAATTACCTTCTTTATCAATGGACAGGCCCTGATGACCTGAATAGTTCATTTTAACATCTGCCAATGAAGCATAGGGGCTTAACAGCAAATCATACTTGATGCCTTCTTTTGCTTTTTGGAAATAAAAATGGGCATCAATATTGGGATAAATGTTACGATACCATAATTCATTGTATAACTTTCCTTTTTCGGAAGCCATAAGATGGCCATGTTTCGCGATTGATGTCGTATAGTAAGCGTTGAGCAGGCCATCTGACACCAGGGAGGCATTTTCACGAGCACCTAACCATTTTACAGTGACATTAGCTGATAGATTTTTGTACAATTTTGAAAGTGCTTTTTGCCTCAACATACACATCGAAGCATCTTTGTACTTTTCCTGGCACTCTCTTAATTCGTGCTTCCCTTCATCCGTATCATCAATTAATTCATAATGAATGATTTTATAAGTAAATTGTTGAGCACTAAAATCGATATTGATGTCATTTTTACGAAGACCGAAAGCTATATCCGGTGCATACTGTCCAACATTTTCAATAAAAAACGCATCGCGGTTGATGTCCTTTACAACCCAGGATTTTGTACCATCATTAGCCCTCCTCTGCGCATGCACTTGCGATGAATTTTGATTGAAATAAATTCCGACAAAACAAATAACCCAAACTTGAAAAATTGACTTAGTTAAAACTAAGTAATTGCTTAAAAACAAGATTTTTTTTGTACTCATAACAATTAATTCGCAATACGATAAATTTGGGCTTGTTCTATGAGGACGTAATCGCTATATCCACTCGACTAGCGAGTATCAATATTTTCTAATATAAACACCTTTCTTGTAAAAAAGACTGAATTTTGACATTATTATATCTTCACAACTTACTCATTGTCTACTCAAAAATGTGTCATCTTGCAATTTTAGATTATAAAACCTTAAAATACTAATACTATTTATTTTGTACGGTGATAAAAACCATCATTTGATGATATTAATTAATAAAACAATGAAAATAACCTTTTTCGCAAATAATAGTGCTTAATAAAATTAGAATAATGGCCGTAAAATTTAGATCATTTTCAAGAGTATTCATTGCGTAAAACGGCAACTTAAGCGATCAAGAACTATAATTTTGATAAGTCATGCTTTTTATTTTAAATTCATGTAATTTGCCTACTGTTGGCGAACTTTTCATCTATTTAGTCAAAATTTCCATCGCTGGATGCGCCATCGTTTTTTGCGACTTTGATCTTTATGGCTAAACGTATATTTTCTCATTATAAAATTGACAACTAATGAATAATTTAAAAGTAGCAATGGCTCAAATTTCACCTGTTTGGCTAAACAAAGAAGAAACCCTGAAAAAAGTAAAAAATTCGATAAAAGAAGCTGGTAAACAACAATGTGAATTAGTCGTATTTGGAGAAGGGCTGTTACCAGGTTATCCATTCTGGATATCCTTAACCAATGGTGCAGAATGGAATTCGTCGATTCAAAAAGAAATTCATGCGCACTATATTGAAAATTCAATTCAGATCGAAGCTGGAGATTTAGATGCGCTTTGTGAAATTGTGAAAGAATATAAGATCGCGGTGTATTTAGGTATTATAGAACGCGCCAAAAATCGTGGGGGACATAGCTTGTACTGCTCTTTGGTATATATTAATGCAAAAGGTAAAATAAAATCCGTTCATAGAAAGTTACAGCCAACTTTTGAGGAACGGCTTACGTGGTCCCCAGGCGATGGAAATGGTTTGCAGGTACATTCATTAAAAAAATTCACTATAGGCGGATTAAATTGCTGGGAAAATTGGATGCCTTTGGCACGTACAGCGTTGTATGGTTTAGGCGAGGACCTCCATGTTGCTGTATGGCCTGGAAGTGAACGCAATACGGAGGATATAACACGCTTTATCGCTAAAGAATCAAGATCCTTTGTAATATCTGTTTCAGGTTTCATGCGTAAAGAAGATTTTCCTGAAGATACGCCACATCTATTACGAATTCTAGAAAATGCGCCACCTGTTTTGGCAAATGGTGGTTCATGCATCGCTGCACCAGATGGTCAATGGGTAATTGCGCCAAAAGTCGGAGAAGAAGGATTGTTTATAGGAATATTGGACTTTAACAAGGTCTTGGAAGAACGTCAAAATTTTGATCCGGTTGGTCATTACTCCCGTCCTGATGTAACCAAATTAACCATTAATCGAGAAAGGCAATCTACTGTACAAATTATTGATGAAAAATGACAATTAAAACATGTTAAAATTATATCCTTTAATTATCAAATGAAAGGAATCAATCAATGTCTATTACAAAATACAAGATACCGCTTTTCTGGTCGAAGGAAAAGCCTTCAATCCTGACAATCATGCATTTAGAAGGATAATTCAGGTGACATTTTGAAGCAAAAAAGAGACAATCCTTTTCGGACAGTCTCGTTCTTGTAGAGAGGTAGTTGGAATGAACTATTATGCATCGTACATAGGTTTTATCATTGTACATAAGTTGCACTATATGATCCTCTTTCCACATCAATCGTATTTATATGATTGATGCCTTCAGAAATTCTTCCTTTCTTAATACCTGGCACAATATGTAAATGAGTTCATAATTCGCATTTGCCAGTGATGACCACTCCGGGGTAAGTAAATCACTTGCAGAAAGCAAATAAATATCTAATTTACTGCTTTTATTACGTCGTATGTTAAAATCACCATTCCATCATCAAAAGATTCATTCTTAATTAATTTAAGTTTGCTTGTTTGAGTCATTGAGTTGAATAGTTTAGTTCCCGTGCCCAAAATTATCGGATTTACTTTAACTTTAATTTGATCAATAAAGTTGTTTTTCAAAAGCCATTCCGCGCACTTACCACCTCCGCAGAAATAAATATCTGTAGTAGATACTTCCTTTATATCTTTTATTTTCGCGGATTCAAGGGGGCAAACATGGACCGATGCCGCTGAGTTGTCCAGCACCAGATTATCTGATAATATATAATGCTCCATGCCTTGGTAAGCAGGTTCACCTGCTTGTAAGCCAAATGAATAAGCGGCCTCATATGTTCTTCTTCCCATGATCACTGTCTTAAACGAAGATAAATCGGATAGGTATTTTTCTACTCCCTTTCCTTGATAGAGAAAAGAGCTAATGTCGTCATGCGCACCGGCAATAAAGCCATCGATGGAAGTGGCTATGTAATAAATGATTCGTTGCATATTCTTTTTTATAAAGTGATATGCGAATTTCGACAGCTGATTGATGTTATGATAGGAAAAAATTTACCTTTCAGTTAAAAGAAATTACATGTGGGTATTTTTTCTGTTTTTTTATGTACGCCTGTGGTGTTAATGAAGTCACTTCTTTGAAGTTTTTAATAAAGTGAGATTGATCAAAAAAACCACAATCATAGGCAATTTGCGCTATCGAAGCCGGTGATTGACTACTAAGTAGAGCCAGTGATTGGTTAATTTTCAAAAGGTTTTGAAGTTTTTTTGGTGTTACACCAATCACGTGCCTAAAATTAGCAATCACATGTTTTTGAGAATACCCGCATGCTGTACTCATTCTTTTTAATGTGAGCTGACTAAAATTGCGATGCTGCGTGATATGTTTTACAATGCCGGTTATGTCCTTTTTTGCTTGAAATGTTTTGAACAGATATTCCTCAATAACCCGAACTCTGTTTTCGAAAGTACTTTGATCAATAATTTTTTCTCTTAGTTCGATAATTGATTTGTTAAGAATTAATTCTGTCTCAACGACCTGCTTGTTGAGTTCTGCTGCTGAGATACCCAATAGATAACTCAATCCATATGATTCAAATTGAATCGACAAGGTTGTAGCGTTTTGTTCTGACTGATAGGTGAGGGGGCTTGTATATATGCCCGTAATCCATGAGTTTTTTAATTCTTGAAAATTTGCAGCAGAACAGTCTCTGGTGTTTACAAATCGGGAATTTTCGTCTAATGAGATAATTAGTTGAGGGGAAGTATCAGGTATTAACAACTCATAGTTATCTGGACCACTGTAGTCTTCATAACACATAATTGACTTAACAAATCCCTTAAGCGGCTCTTTCGGTATATGGAAATCAATTTTCATAAAGATATATTTGTAAGAATAACATTCAGATCAAATGCTTCCTTATTAGCAATTTTACCGCATCTGACTAGTTATTATTTGTAGTGGCCGTGGTGATTTACTAAAAATGAATTTAATACATAATGTTGCCATTTTCAAGCGTGTCATCAATCAAGTTTGAATGGAAGCTGCGAATTATAAATAGGTCACTAGTGCCAATATTGTCGTCGCTAATGATATATTGCAATTTGATACCCGTTTTGATAGTTTAAAATTAGCTACTATTTTAAAATAATAGGGCCCTAAAAATACACCTGCATGGAATCGCCAGAAGAATTAATTGATAAATATAGTGAAGCAGGAGTAAGTCTCACTTTAGATGAGCTTTACGACTGCCTTGTAAAGCAGGATATTCCACAGGAAAAAGTGATTTTGGCAGATGCCTACTTATCAGAATTTGGTCAGGGGCATTATGATTACATGTGTGGTAAAATTAACAATATTGACGAAGTCTGGGAGATGAAAGAGTGGGTTGAAAAGGTGAAAACGCTTAAGCCCGATTTTGATCAATACTTTTATTATATGGGACATGTTTACGAAATGTTGTGGCACCAAAGTTCGGAGCATGATGACAAAATTACTTTTGCCAAAACGGGAATTGACTATTTTAGGCAGCAGCTGGAATACAATGATCAGGATGTAATGCTCTTAATCGACCTGGCGCAAAACCTGTTTAAATACGGTGCCCTCACTAAAGATTATTCCTTACAACGATTTAATGAAATTAAAGATTTGTTTATCAAGTCCTTACATCTTGAAAGGTTAGAAGAACATCAATCAAGCTTTTTTGGATTCAACGGCTCTGCCATTCACCACATGATCACAATGTCCTATGAATTCTTGGCATTGTCGTTCGATGGTAATTCCCAATGGCATAAGGAATTAAAAACTGCATTTGAATCAACTATTGAGCAATACGTCAAAGACGATCCTGCCATCTATTACCATTGGGCAGATACCTTGTTGCGAATTACAGAATGGGTGAATTACCCTGCTATTGAGACCTGTAGGATAGCGCCTGAAGTAGTAGATGCTATCTGGTTAGGTATAAAAAAAGTGTTGAATCGTATTACTGATTTGCAATCAGATGATGAGCATTATTTAGTGAACTTAGGACACCTTTTTCAGCGAATAGCAGAAAAAGAGGTGGATTACCATTACTTTATGATCGCCTATAATTACTACGCAAAGGCACTTAAAATAAATAACCAGACCTGGTCAAATCCACATTATGCCAGTAGTGCTTTGCGCAGCATGGCTTTAATTAGACTAAATGATGGTAAAATTGAAAAAGCACGTAGTCTATTTAATCAAGGGCTTCACATTCTGGAAGAAGCGCAACAACAGCTGAGCGACTTCCAATTAAGCGTACAACATGGCGACTTTCTCTATGACTACGCCAAATACATGGAAAATTTTTCGAATAACGAGCGCCTGGTGGCTGCTAAGAAAATCTATGAAGAAAGCAAGTCTCTTGGTAATGGCTTTTACACTTCACCCTATTACGGACTGGCAAAAGTATGCTTGCGACTAGCTGATAAGCAAGCATGCCTGGACGTTTTATATGATTGCGGGAAACAGTTTTCGAATGAATACCATGTGCATGATTTTGAAGAAATTTTGAATGATCAGGAATTCGAAGAGCTATGGGAAGCTATACCAGGTATTATTGCTGATTTGAGGTAATACGATCAAATTCGATTCATTATTCGCTCTCAGAGTCACTTTCTAAGGACTTTTAAGCAATAGACCACACCTTATTTAATTCACAGTACCTTTGGACAAGCGGCCCCGGTTTCGGAATACTTGTCGGCAAGCCAATTGCTTATATGTGCAAACGAAAGTAAGACGCGTAAGGATTTACAGATAATTACCCAAATCGATGTGAAAAGCCGGGAGGTGGCGAAGTGGATATAGAAGGTCTAGGAGTAGAGAGGTGTTTCCCATTCACTTTTTTCTAGTCAAAAAGGTTACAAAAAGACAGCTGATTTTGATGTCGTTTGGGAGCGTTTCATATGCGTAGGGTTGTGTGTTGTGGATAATAGTTTTTGTTCTACTAATATAATTAGTATTTGACGGCGGTAAACAGGTAGTTCTACCTGTAAGCAATGCTAAAAAAATGATCATAAAACCTATTAAATGAGTGATTTAAATAAATTTGGACTCATTTCGAAGAAAGTCTTTTTGAGTGTTTGAAATCTATAGCTCGTCATGTATATTTAGTTGATGAATTTTAGCTAACATGCTAATAAGTAGCTAGAGTTAAACTTTTAGATAGACACCTAACTAAACAATTTTTATTATGACACCTGAAGAGAAAATTGAAACGGGTATTTCGTATGCTGAAGAGCAAGCCAATAAGGGTTGTTCACCGCTCATGGATCAAGTAATAAAAGAAAGCAGTAAGGATAAGAAAATCAAAATCCTGGATTTTGGCTGCGGATTCGGAGGCCATTCCTTACTTTACTCGCGTTACAAGAACTGTGAAGTATATGCCATGGATATTGACCCTACGCATATCGCCGTTTCTGAAGAATTGAAGAAAAAACACGGTATGGAAAATGTGACTTTCCACAAACGCAACATCCTGGAAGACCCCTTGAAAGAAGACGAGCGTTTCGACCTGGTATTCTTTAATGATGTGATAGAACACATACCCATAGCGGTGCTTTCGGCTATTTTGGCACAAATAAGGAATCATTTAACGACAGATGGCAAAATTTTTATGGGCTACCCACCGTGGGAAAGCCCCTACGCCGCACACGTGTATTGGGCAGTAAAAATTCCATGGATTCAATACTTACCCGATAAAACGGTGCGCCGCATTATCGCCAAAAACAACCAACAAATAGTGGGGGCTATTGAATCGGACCTAATCGAAGCGTACAACGGACTTAATCGAATTACCCATAAAAAAGCCATGAAAATTGTCGACGAAACGTCGCTGTCCCCGGTACTAAGAAAGTCACATTGTATATTAAACCGGGTAGGCATGTTCAAAGATGTGAATTTTGGCTTTTTTCCCTTTAAATACCTGATTACCTACGAAATCCTCATACTGCAGAATCTAAATTAAATGCAGCACAGCTGAATGGAGTATATTCAGTTTACTTAACAACAATGAAGTAGGGGTACTTGTACGTAGCCCTATTTTTTTGTAATCGATAACAAGTCTTATTTATTGCTTTTAAAAAAATGGCAAAACAGATAAACTAATTAGAGCAATTTTAAGTTGCATTAGCTAAGAATGAAATGGTGCAAATGGAACAGGAGAATAAGCAAGAACAGGAAATCAATCACTTCACAAGCGACGAACTTCATGTTATTTATGAAACCGTACTAAGGGAATCGACGCAGCAGGCTGGTTTTTATTTTAAAGACTTCGGTCCGCAACTGGGCTCGGAAAAACTGAGGGAGTCGATGGTTGAATTAAAAGAAGGACTTTCAGCTATCTGCGCGCAACGTACCGCACATCAGCTCAATTATCAATGGATGGGCCGTTTTAATCATCAGCATAGCAGTGGATTTCATAGGGACAGCGCCCATGAGCATTCTTTTTTGATCCTGGGCTATGAACCCAGCAAAGTGGATAGCCGGGTATCCGTAGCCGATTATTCCCAATTAATAGCAGACAAGAAGCTATCCATAGAAGTCTACTTCGGGGCAAACACTGAAGTGAATATTTTTAACAAAAACTGGGACCTTGTTCCCTATGCTACGGAACTGAAGCCATTTCAGAAGGAAAACTATCGATTGTTGGTGCTGAACAACAGTAAATCATTTAATGAAGCAACTTTTGGTGTGTTTCACCGGGGAGAAGTGTTACAAAAAAGCGACAACGAAGACCGGGTACTGAATTCCATCATGTTGTACCGTGCCGATAAAGGAACGGCTGAGCAATTTAATGAAGAAGCGGTCAGCGATTTTATTACTACCGATGTGGTTCATCGGTGATGGCTAAGGGTAGGGGCTTTGGTCTTTTTGAGGAGTTTGAGCTAGCCTTACTTACGGTACTTAAATATGCCTTTTAAATCTTAGAATAGTTTTCGCATATTAATAATGAAATAAAACGATTTTCGGAATTATTTCCGAGATTGTAAGAAATAAATATAATACACAATACACTTAGTGTATTATTTTGGATTGTTGTACTGCATTAACTAAGAAAACTTTATGAGCAAAGAATACCCAAGAGGTTCAGAATGGAGAAGATGGGATTTGCATGTACACACACCAGCCTCTATTTACCACAGATATGGCCCGAACACTGAAGAAACTTGGAAGGCCTTTTTAACCGATTTGGAAGGACTTTCTTCTGACTTTTCAGTACTCGGAATTAATGATTATTTCTTCTTAGATGGTTATGAAAGGTTAATCAAAGAAAAAACCTCAAACGACAGGTTAAATAATATTGACCTGCTTTTGCCGGTAGTAGAGTTTCGTATTGAAAAGTTCGCAGGTATAGATTTTGGCAAATTAAAAAGAATCAATCTACATGTGATTTTTTCTAATGAGTTAGCTCTCGAAACCATCAAAAGTCAGTTCCTTCAAACATTAGAACAAAGTTATTTTCTGGAAACAGGTGAACCTTGGACAAGAGCTATAACAAGAGAGAGCGTAGAGGAACTAGGTGCCAAAATAAAACAAGGGGTTCCCAAAGATCAATTATCAAAATACGGGACTGACCTTGAGGAAGGTTTCAATAATCTTAATGTTAGAGAAGATAAAATTTTTGAGGCGCTGCAAAAAGACTGTTTCAACGGCAAGTTTATTATCGCAATAGGAAAAACTGAATGGGGAGACTTAAAATGGACTGATTCTTCTATTGCAACCAAAAAGTCAGTTATCAATAAAGCTGATATAGTATTCACTGCTGCGGAATCAATAGATGCTTATAACAAAGCCAAAGAACAACTAAGAGCTCAAAATGTAAACGACATACTTCTTGACTGCAGCGATTCTCATTATTTATCATCGTCTAAAGACAAAGATAGATTAGGCAATTGTTTTACATGGATTAAAGCCGACCCCACTTTTGAGGGACTCCTTCAAATTCTTTATGAACCTGATGAGCGAATTAGTATTTTGGATAGTAATCCAAATCTTGAGTTTGACAAGCCATACTTTTCTAAAATATCAATCTCCAACGATGTAAATATTTTTCAAGATGAGGAAGACTTAGCCTTCTCAAAAACGGATAGTATTCCATTGAACCAAAATCTTATAGCAATAATTGGTGGTCGCGGAGAAGGTAAAAGTATGCTAACTGACTATTTGGCTAGCAGCTTTATTGATCAAAAACATTCAAAAGAAGGTACATTTAATAAAAATGGTGATGTAAAACTCTCTTATTATAAATCCAATCAATCTGATAATGATGTCATTGAATTCTCATTGTCTGAAGAAAAGAAAGCTGTTGATTTTATTTACATCAATCAAGGGCGACTTAAAAACCTTGTTGAAAATAAAGGTAAGCTGTATCAGCTTGCCAATTCAATAAGGAGGTTAGCTAAACTTAAAGAGCCTAAGTTTAATGATAAACTCGATCAGGAAATAAGAAATTCTATTGATGAATATCATGAATTACAAAGGTTCTTTTCACAGAAGGATGAAGAAGGAAATTTGATTAACTCAATTGAATATTTAGAGTCATTAGAAAAATCCGTTCAAGAGTTCATTAGTAATATTACAACAAGCGAGAATAAGGATAAACTTGAAAGGTTTTCTGACAACTTACGGTCAAGAAATGACCTTTCTTCTAAGCTAGCTGAACTCGATGCTCTCTTAAAAGAAATAGGTGATTCTGTTACGAGAATTAACAATAAGATAAGTGAGGTCAATGGTGATACAGGTAAGGTATCTTTATTGGAAATATCATTGTTTCAAAAGCAAATTGATGAAATCAATCTGTGGAAAAATGAAATTGAAAATGAAATTGAAAAAATATCAAACACTATTTCTGAGGTTAGAGAAGAATTTAAGGACTATAAAGGCGATTTAACAACGCTTTTAGGTGATATTGACAAGTTCCAAAAAAGACTGTCTGAAATTCGAGAATTGATTTCTACTTCACGGGAAAAACAAGTGAAACTAGAAAATATTAGAGCTCTCATTTTTACTAGTCACGAAGATTCAACCTCATTAATTGATCAAATCAAACAGGATTATGTTTCGCAGGCCACCACATTGACTAATGATTGGAGTAGTTTCAAAGATGTTGACATAAAAGAAGATTTGAACCCATCTCAAAAAGCAATAATGAAAAATCTACTTACTGACTTGGAAATTGAAGTCAGTATTGATTTTGATGTTAACAGTTTCTACGATGGACTTTATCACTGCATTGATGGTGCAAAATGGAGAATTAAAGGTAACCGAGAAGCACAAAAAAACTCATTCGGTATTGATAATTTGGATTCTTTTATTGACTTCTTAAAAACACGTTATGATGAATTTTATTCGTCAGATGGTGTACATAGTAAAGCATTTAAGAAATTGCTTTTCAACGAGGAAGAACGAGGTAAATACATTCACGTTCTCCCAATTCTAAAATATAAAGGGAAGGACCTAAATAAGATTTCTGTAGGTCAGAAAGGCACGGTTTATCTCAAAATGATGCTCGCAACTGAAGCATTCTCTAAACCAATAATATTTGATCAACCAGAGGATGACTTGGACAATGAGTTCATAATGCAAAATCTAATCTCCTTATTTAAAGAATTGAAACAATATAGACAGGTAATTATTGTCACTCATAATGCCAACCTAGTAGTAAATGCAGATGCTGAACAAATTATAGTTGCGGCAAATTTAGATGGTAAGTTGTCTTATCTATCAGGAAGCCTTGAGAACAGCAACATTAACTACAAGATTTGCAAAATCTTGGAAGGTGGAGAAATTGCCTTTGAAAAGAGAAGAAGAAAATATCAAGAAATACATTAGAAAACGCAGTACAACAAACACTAAAAATGAATATGCGAACTGAGTCATCTGAAAGGACATTGCAAAAAGTAAGTCTCGGCGCTTCTAGCACCTTGGGCGCATACTCATTTTAGTTGGTCGTTATATGCAACAAAGGACCTTATGAAGAATAAATACAGACGATGGTTTATTATTGGTATGTTTTGGACTTTTATTGCTTGTGAAAACTCTAAAACATCTACATACTCTAAGAATGAGTTTAATAAAAATATTGTAGAAGAATTAGATTCAAAAAATAAAGCACTCCCTGTCTATGGATATGGTTATAACTATTGCCAAATACAGGTACTATCTAAAGATAAAGATCTTACGACGGAGGCAGTTAAATTAGAAGTGATGAAAATTATTGGTATGGACTTTAAAGTTTCAATCAAACAGGCGCTGAAGGATGTTTATTATCTTTCATTGGGCCATAATCATGAAAATGTAAAAAATGATAAGCAAAGCTTCTTCATTTCACCAAAAAGCGGCGATTTTGTTGGTTTAGGTGCGAATTATTGGTTTCCTGAAAAAACGGTTAAAAGCACATCTACAATTAGCATTGATCAATTAGCACAGAAACTGTCTGAAAATCTGTCTACGGAAGTCTATGTCCTTGTTGATTTATCAGATATCGATGATTTCTACAACGTTTATTTTGCTCACTTTAGCAATGGAATCTCAAAAAAAGAAATTGGCGAATTTACCTTCGCTGAGAAAATTGACACAGGGGATTCTCTAGCACACGAGAATGATGTCCGAGCGTCTTGGGGAGTTAGTTCAAGCGGCATGACTAAGACTTTAATGGATGTTGGAGTGGTTTCAATGGATTCTCTTGTTCCCAATAATCCCAATGATAATTACTATTTATTTGAAAAAAAATAAACATAAAACATCAATAAAATTCAATTGAGCGGGAGGGTAAGATAAGATTTGTCTGTTAAGTCCGCAACTAAGAAGTGCGAAAGCAAATTAACAGAAACAACACGCGCAAGCACATAGCTTGGTAAATTGAATAAGAACATATGCAAAATAAAATAATTGTATTCCTAAGCTTTTTATCAACAATAGGGTATACACAGTCAATCATTACAGATTCTACAATTCTCAAAGAAGATATATTAGGAGTTTGGCAATTTGATAGTTTAATAATAATTACTGATACCAATAAACTAACAACGTATTATCACGCTACGGATTTAGTGATAAAAGAAGATAATTTTGAAATGGGACTTAGTGAAGCTGCGGAATCAGGAACAGTTATAGCATTAAACGAATCGATTATACTGAAATTTGATCGAGAATTTCATCCTAAAGATTATGGAGAAGAGAAATGGCGTGATTTAGTAGTAATTTATGTTGATGAAAGTCATATCAAACTAAAAATGGAAAATGTAAGCACATTTTCATTCACGCAGAAAATTAGTGGATTTGCAGACATTATCTTTTTATATAATCGGAAGCAATAATGATCCAATATTTCTATAACTCAAATCCCTTATAACATTAGATAAGATAAGAATCCATAGGTACAGTGGTGTATAATAGACTATGCGCATATGAAACACAAAACGCACACTCAAAAAAAAGCAATTTCTTGCTGTTCCAATATTTCTGCACAGGGCGCTTCAAGTACTTTCAAATCAATCTAAAATCCATTAGATTCAGAAAAAGAGTTATCGTCTGTGAATTTCATATGGATGTAGTAATCTAGCAGAAAATGGAAAATCAAGAAATTACATATTCAACAGTTACCGATTGTTTAGAACGTGAAATTCAAGAGCTAATTAAACTTCTGAAAAGTAATCAAACTGAAGAACTACTGCATAAAAAGAAAGAACTGGATCGAGCAATTAGTTGGTTAAAAAAAGGGGAACAGTTTCAAATTGATCCAAAATCGGAGCTGTACGAATTACCAGAACAAAAAACGCCCACACCATCTTCTGAATTTAGAATAATAGAAGATCATGAATCGGACGACGAACAGTACTGGAAAGAATTAGACTTTAATGGAAAACAGCTAAGACCGATGCCTGGGGATTTGATTCTATTAAAAAAGAGGTAATGTTTTGGAATGAGAAAATTGAACAATGAAGCGAACTAATGTAATAGAAAACTATTTCGGATTAAATTTTATAGCAACAGGAAATGAAACCAATGGAAAATATTTCCTGAGCGAAACAGTCATTCCGGCAGGGGATTCAGGTCCTCCCATTCATTTTCACTCCAACGAAGATGAAAGTTTTTTTCTGAAAAGCGGGCGATTGAAGTTTATAGTTAATGATGAAGAAATGGAGCTAAATGCCGGGGATTTTTTGAATATTGAAAAAGGAGAAAGGCACACATGGAAAAATGAAACGGAAGAAGATGCAGCATTGATCGTGACCTTTGCGCCAGCTGGAATCGAGCAAATGTTTGTCGAGCTCGACAATGATATGAGTAGAATAAAAGAAATAGGAATTAAATATGGAACTGTATTCGAAATTTGATAAAACCAAGTTCCGGTTCGAACTTTTAGACAGCTTTTCAATGCGCCAAAATTATTGGAAAAGGAAAAACCATTGAAACCGTGGTTTGTGATTCCGGGTTCATATATTTAGGTGGCGATTAATACAAATAAGAACTGCGTAAAATAATATGCACGATTCAATGGACGACTTCATAAACTACTTCAAAAGACTAACTCAGGTATCAAAAGAGCTTGAACAGGAATTGTCATCGAGAGCTACGCTGTTAAAAGTCAAAAAGGGAGCCTATTTACATCAGTCAGGAAGCATATGTACACATAGCTATTGGATAAAAAAAGGGCTTTTAAGAACATACTACCTAAAAGAAGGAAAAGAAATTACCGATGTTTTTGCCGCAGAAAGTGACACCATTACTTCTGCTCAGAGTTTTATGAAGCAGGCACCGGATCAATACTTTCTTCAGGCCATTGAAGCGGCTGAACTTTACGCCTTGTCTTTTGATGATCTGATGTATCTTTTTGAGCACTTTCACGAGATGGAGCGATTTGGGAGAATTACCATGTCTATGTTTTATGTGCAACTATCTGAAAAGTTGGCGTCTTACCAATTTACATCCGCAAAAGGGAAATATGAACACTTTTGTAATACGTACAACGCTATTTTACACCGATTGCCACTGGGAATGATCGCCTCCTACCTGGGAATTTCACAGGAAACCTTAAGTAGGGTAAGGAGTCAACTTTGATTTTTTGACATAAGTCAAAAGATTGTTGCTCTTTAACACCGACCTTTGTAAGAAAAGCATGGATAAGAACAAAATCAATGGATATATCGGACTAAGCGCAGTGATCATTGGCGTATTGACCATCATTATCATGGCTGAGTTAAGAACCGACGGATATACTCATTATCACAAGGCGATTAGCGAATTAGGTTCATGGGATGCACCGAATAAGTGGATTTTCAATATATTTGGGTACATGATACCGGGAATGCTGCTATCAATTTTTGCTTTTAATTTGCCAAAGGAATTTCGCTCTTATCCAATTAAACTATATCCGTTCTATTTGCTTGCTATTTCAGGCTTATTCACGGTAGTAGCAGGCCTGTTTCCGGCTGACATGAACGATAGACAATCGATTAGTACCATCGTGCATTCCATTGGATCGCTTGTTGGTGCAGTTTGCTGGTTGTTCTGTGCGCTGACATTGTGGTGGCAACTAAAGAAAAGTGATGAATGGAAGGTGCTTGCTTACATTACGTTGCTGATTCCTTTTGCTATGCTCATTGCAATGAGTTTTGTCTCCGAAGATACACCGGGCTTATCTCAGCGAATTGGCTTTCTGGCCAACTATGTCTTTATACTCGTATTGGCAGTCAAACAATTATTGGTAGTGAGAAACACACACACAACAATGAATAAAAATCAGTAGATTAGAAAATTAGATTTTGTTTTAATTGGTAGGCACCACATGCCGATTACTAAAAAATATACACCATCTTGCAAAATTAAAAAATGATGTATTTGATTGAAACAAAAAGACTGGTACGGAATTACTAAAGCTAGTTGGTGGACTTGAGCATAATGCCAGTACTTTGAATTGTTTAATTGAAAAATAAAAAATGTATTTTACTAGAGCTGTTGAAAAAGAGCCTGTTAAATAAAAAGAATATGCGCAAAATTATTGATTATCTGAAAAATCGTAAGCCGAAAACCGCATTAATGATAGCACTATTATTCTTTGTAGGTTGCATGGTTTTTTTATTCGGAGGTATTGAAATGTATTTTGTACTGGCACCGGAAACCTTATTTTCTCCGCTGGAATATTACAGATTGATAATATATTCATTTGCAATAATTGAAATCCAGTTATGGTTATGGCACTTTTTAGTAGTAGTAATTTGTGCCTATATCATAGAAAATTACATAAACAGTCGTTTTTCCACAATAATGACGTTGTTAGGTGCAATTATAGGAGGGCTACTATTCTTGGTTGTTAGCCAGGTAACCAAGAATCAACTGCCTGCTGTTGGACCGATGTTTATAACATGGACATTTCAAATAAGCACTTTGATTATAACTGTCAATAGATGGAAGCAATTGCTAAGTATGGAAAAAATTATTGGGCTAATAAACTTGCTTTTACTGCTGCTAAATAACTATGGTAACGTTGAAATTTTAATGCCTTACCTACTGCTTATACCAGTAGTACTCATATGTACGTTATGGGCGCTTAAGAAAACTAATGTGCGTAACGAAGAATATGAAGAAATAGGACACTTATAAGTTAGGAAATAAGACCGTTATTGGCACCACCGGTAACACATGCCGATTACTAAAAAATATACACCACCTTGCAAAATTAAGAATTGATGTATTTAATTGAAACCAAAAGGCTGGGATTGAGAAAGCTTACAAAAGAAGATGCCAGTACGCTGCATGAAATATTGGGCGACCGGGCAACGATGAAGTATTATCCGGCTCCGTTCAGTTTGGAAGCAGTAGAAAACTGGGTAAATCGAAGTATTGAAAGTTATCACCAAAACGGATTTGGATTATGGGCGGTCATTTTGAAGGAATCAGGTCTTTTTATAGGGCAGTGCGGTATTAGTTTGCAAAATATAGATGAATCAGTTGTTCCTGAAATTGGTTACCACTTCAATAAAGCATATTGGAATAGGGGATATGCAACAGAAGCCGCTGAGGCCTCTTTGCAGTACGGCTTTCAAAACTTTGACTTTGAAAGCATCTTCATTCACACTTATATTAAAAATACACCATCACAACGTATTGCTCAGAAAATTGGAATGAAAAAAGTAAAGGAATATGAAAAACACATTAAATCACACGGCATTTTTTGGAGACATGTTGTTTATGAAAAGACCAACTAAATAAACGTTAAACATGAGAAACAGGCTTACGGCTTTTTATGAGCTGTCGTTTGTGCTATCACTATCGAATAAGGAAGGAGCGCTGGCGTAATACTGGCAGTACAGCAAAAATAGATGATAGGCCTTGTAACGTTTGGACCGCTACTGGCATAATAAAATATAGTACATGACTTGATAGTGTTAAGTTGAGTGCATATACATTTATGCAAAGGTTGTGGTGAATACTAATCAGAATTATAATGCTTAAAAACAAGAAGCTAATAATGCTCATTTCAGTGATTTCATTAGTGATAATTGATGTGATACTAAAATCATGGTTGATTAATATTTACTCGGAAACAAAAGAGATTGTAATAATTAACGGGTTTTTAAAGCTTTCAGCAGTAAACAACTTTCAAATGGTTTTTGCATTTCCAGGCACTTCAACTATCAGGATTCAACCTGCTTCCATTATTCAGGTTGTATTTTCAATATTGGTTTTAATAAGAATATTTAACCGAAAAATTTCAAACATATTTTATTTAGGAGCATACATGATTGTAATCGGATGGATTGGCAGTAAAATAGATATTTGGTTTTTAAACCCTAATAATGGAAATAATATCGTATATCATGGTTTAGATTACATACATTTTGAGGTTTTATCGCTACCTGTATTTGATGTTTCTAAGACTATGATAAATCTAGGATGGGTGGTAATTGTCTTTGGGGCTGTTTTAAGATTTAAAGACTTTAAAACATTGCTAAAAAAACAAAATAAAAACTCCGCGCAACAAGCTGAATAAATCATGGCTGGTGAGCGCTTAAAGGTGGTTTTGATGATTTATAGCTCGTCAATTCGCTTGATAACAGGAAGTAATTTGCAAGAAAAAACCGCGCTTCATACAGTGGCGTCGTGCGTAACGATTGATGAAATGAAAATTAATTATCTTTTTGTATTATTGATGATAATTGCCTTGTGCGGATGTAAGAGTAAAATTACTTCACAGAAACAGGCTGACTCTTCCCATAACGCCGTATTAGTTGCTGATCAACAGTCAAGTTCAGACTTGTATTTACTTCGATGGAAAATAAAAGATTCCGTTTCCTATAAAGTAGCCTTTGACCAGATTGAAATGATAGATGAAAATCAAGAAGATGCCGACACTTCGTCCATTAAACATACGCTTAATAAAATATTGAATAAAATTTCAGAAGAATTTAAAGACTATGGTTTTGAAAGTTCAATTAAAAGAAAAAAGGATAATTATAATGTGTCGTTTTATATGCATGGGATACCAATTCTTAATGGAGATATAAATCCAGCAGGAGATTTGTTGACTCATTTAGAAGGAACTAGTGTGAATTTCTTCAAAATATTTTACGACTTGCCGAACCATGAAATAAAAGTTGGGGACTCGTGGGCCTCAAACATTCAAATCCAAAAAAAAATTAAAGGAATAACCTTAACAGATTCTGTTAAAACAGATAAAGTCCTTTTCAAAGAAATTATCAAAGAAAACAATAATGAATATGCTGTGCTTAAATACGAGATATATGAATTTTTTGAGGGAAATTATATAGACGAAAATAATGTTGAGAAACAAACAGATATTGAGCTGTTATTTGATATTGAAGGTCGTTTTAATGTAAGTGAAGGAAGGTGGAAACAGTTAGATGGAATCATGATGTTTGAATTTAACTTACCACAACCTAAGAAAAGTGTCATGAAGATAGGATTAATCAAAAAGGAATAATTATCCTATTATACCTCCTGTTTTGTCAGAGGTAGTTCGTTCGTTTGAGAGTCTTTAGAATTACCAACAATTTTGCTAAACACAGTCGTATCCGATGATTATCAGAAGATACTATATTTGATATAAGTAAGAAATAAATAACATACTTTAGTAATTTGTGTTAGTCGTTCAGTAATTTGTGATAACATAAATGTACCTCAGATGTTAACTTTTAATCGAAATTTATAGAGACTTAAATCGAAAACAATATGACCAATCAAAAAGAAACCCTTCACCTCGGAAATGTGCTCGAAAATCACTCCCAGGACATGACCGGTAAAGTAGTTGCTGTAACGGGAACCACAAGTGGAACGGGGTTTGTCTTAGCAAAAGAAACAGCAAAAAAAGGAGCTACTGTTTTGCTCCTGAATCGTGCAAGTGAGCGTTCAGCTAATTCCCTGTCTCAACTTCAGGAATTAGTACCGACAGGCAAGTTTGAAGCCATTGAATGTGATCTTCAAAGTTTTGCCAGTGTAACAAATGCAGCCGCTATCATTAAAGAGAAGTACGACAAACTCGATGTGCTGGTAAATAATGCCGGAGTTATGGCTTTGAAAGATACTGCAACCAGTGACGGTTACGATGTACAGATGCAAACCAATGTCATCTCGCACTTCCTGTTAACCAAAGAATTATTTCCGGTGCTAAAAAACAGTGAGCAAGCTAGAATAGTGAACCACACCTCCATGGCAAGGTTGGGAGACCCTCTCGACATGAAGTATTTCTTAAAAAACGGTGGTAATCTCGGTGGAGATGGCACTGTAGAAGAAAACCAAAGTTTCCAGGGGCCAAGATGGCAACGTTATCATCAGACAAAACTTGCCAATTGTGCATTTACTTATGGCCTGAAAAAACGCCTGGAAGAAAAGAATATTACGAATGTAGTACCACTTCTTGCACACCCGGGGCTGGCTGCTACAAACCTTCAAATTACAACTGATGCTGACGGTGGCATGGATGCCCAATCAGACTTTATGAATATGGCTCAAACACCCGAAGATGGAGCTTGCGGTATTATAAGGGCTGCGATGGATAAAGAGGCAAAATCAGGTAATTTTTATGGCCCCGCCGGAGATGGCTGGGGTGGGTTCCCTGATTTACTCGAACCAGAAGAACTATTGCTCGATGAAGCTAACCTCCAAATTTTTTGGGAAGGCTGCGAAAAGGCCGTTAATGCTTTTGAAATTTAATATCAAAAATAGTTCATCACTTAAAACCAAAATAAAAGCCTGATCAATATATCAGGTTTTTATTTGAAGCTTTGTTACACCTTTTGCATCTTGGGTTGTCTCCCACATTTTAATGAGAATTACATGGGAATGATGAAACAAATCGGTGCTATAAAATAAAGATTTAGCCAAGTGGTTTGTAGTAGGCATCTTTTTCGAATAGAAATTATTCATACCACTGCAAATCATTTTCACTCATTACTCATAAAAAAAGGTACACATCAAAATAACCTGGCAAATGTTAATTTTGCCACACCCTTTCTGCACCCTATTTCATAACAATAATCTGTTTTTTTCTTAGCTCGCGTGCTATTGAACGCTAAGAATCGAGTATATCTCATTTTTTATCCTTCAAGGCAACAACTCACCATACTTATCGCCGTTAATACATACTTAAATATTTAAACGAATATAATATGAAAAAAATCTACTTAATTAACTTACTATTTGCTACGTGCTCTTTTTACGTGAATGCACAGAATCTCATTTTAAATCCCGGATTTGAAAATCATAATCTGACAAATGGTTGCTATACCAATCAATCTGATTCAGCTGTTAATGCGAGTCTGCACGATATAACCGCGTTTTATGGAGGATCAATGGATGGTATTGATATTGGCGTAAATGATAATTGCTACGCAGGTGGCGCAAACTCAGGAAGTACGCATATTGTAATGGCTGGATTAAGCGGGCCCAATATGTTTGAATCCATTAGTTTCAATTTGTCAGCTCCTATTATAGAAGGCAACACCTACGATTTAACGTTTTATGCTGCTAATTCAAGTATTGTTGGCTCAGAATCTTTGGCCGTTGGCGTATCTACAGATTCAACTGCTTTTGGAACGCTGGCAACCTCCGTACCTCTCGGCACCAATAGCACCTATACGCAGTACTCTATGACGTTTACAGCACCTGCAGATGGCGATTATTTAACCATTCAACCGGCTGAAATAGGTGATTTTTGGTTTGGTATCGACGATTTTTCCCTTGAAGTAAACTCCGTTGTGGGCGTGGAAAATAATAAATTGACTGGTGGAAATATAGCGATATATCCCAACCCGGTGAATGAAAATTTTATTAGAATTAAAGGGATAGAGGGTATTGAAAACTTTATGATTTTCAATAATTACGGACAGGAACTAATGAATGGGGAAATAGGCATTACAGATAAAATCGACGTAAGGTCCTTATCCAAGGGTTTGTACTTTTTGAAATTGGATAACAACAGTATCATAAAGTTCCTAAAAGATTAAATAACTTAATACCGGTTTACAAGGGGTATAGTGTGTGGCTTGTTCGATGGCCACATATTATATCCCAGACCTGGTAACCAAAGAACTGTAATTATGGCTAAACCAATTTATCATGCGGAATCAAGCGTCAAGAAATTTGGAGGAGTTTCTGAGGACTACATGGAGATCCATAACTTTCTTGACAGTAGTAAGAGTGTGATAGCTGACAATAGACATAGAGCCCTGACTCATAATAGCTGGTTTTTAAATAACGTGTTGGAAAGAGTATTTGGAACAACACTAACAAATTCCGATGGAAAAAAAGTAAGTGTCAAGGAAATAGGGGAGCAACATGTAATGGAAGATTATGGTGGTAATTTCATTCCATCGGCCCAGGATTTTATTCAGGAAATTGAATATAAGGAATGGATGAATGGTCAGGGAGTTCCGTCTTCTCGTTTGAAAGTGGTAAAAGAGGGCAATAAAACATTTATCCCGTTTAATTCAGACTAATATGTCATATAGTTATCACAAAAATTATTTGGAGATAATCAATGGTCAAGGCACCATTGATGAAAAATATAAAGAATTAAAGCATTATTTACATAGAAAAGGATATGGGGATCAAGCACAAGAATTATCGTTTATAACGGAGTTTTTTGCTCATTTTTTTAACCAACAGCATGATGTTTATGAAATTCAATGGCAACAATATCAGGATTACAATGATAACTGGCTTTATTTTGATATTCAGGAATTAGTGATAAACCAATATTTGCACGTTACATTTGGTGGGTTTGACTATGCTGAGTTAGACGTCTGGGAATATGGTTTTGATAGTGATGACTTAGAAAACCAAAGTGTTGCCCAATGGAGCGTGTTTTACAATGATTTATCAGAAAAGCATGAGCACCTTCGACCCAATATAGATAAGATACTTATTTTTTTGAGAGCGTTATATGATTACTACGGTAGGTATTATTTTATCTATCTATTTGGAAGAAGAGCGAAAGTAAAAATTTCAGGAAATGGAATTTTAATAGATAATGAGAATGTTGACCTTGAAGGTGGAAAGGAAAATGATGAGGCATTTATGGTCAAGTAAAAATGCGCAAGATGAGGAGATAGGCACTTAGAAAATTGATTCGATATAGCAAGCACCGCCGAAATTAGATAAAGCTCTCACTCCGTGTGTCAAACGTCTGACATATCCGTAATGAATTTTTTAACACTGAAAGAATATCGGTATACTTGATCAACGGCTATTGTAACTCAGGAAGCGGGACGATGTCAAATTAACAGCGTCATCTAATCTCAATCTCATCCGCTACCTGATTGTAACAAATTGCATTAATAACTAGTGTGTCATACGAGATGTTTTACATGGTCAATGAAACCTTTTACCAAAAATAACCTAAAATGAATGTAATAAGTGATATTTGCCCGATGATTATTAGTGAGTCATTACCACAAGATGATATTAATTCTTCCTTTGCATGGTTCATGTCTTACCTCGAAAATACGGACGAAAAAATCACCAATTCTCATGCAACTGAAGAATCCTATAAAACCAGAATGGATGCGATTAATTCCTATGGAATTTCAGGGAGTTACATTAAACAGCGAAGGTGGTATACTTTTCCTTCAGCGTTTGTAAATGACAAAAATGCGATGGCCCCAATGCTGTATCCGGAGTTCCCCGAAACAAAAGCCTTGCACATGGGACAACGTATGGATTTATACAAAGAAGTCGTATCCAAAGTTGTAGAGGAGTTTTACGAAGGTCAGGACGAACCGGATCATATTATTCATGTGAGCTGTTCCGGGTATACCAGTCCCAATCCGGTAGAAAAATATGTGGCAAAAAAAAAGTGGGGAACAATGGTAACCAATTGTTATCATATGGGATGTTATGCCGCATTTCCGGCGGTAAGAATGGGCCTTGGTTTTATGCATTCTTTTGGAGACCTGAATGTGCCCATGAAAAAACTGGATATTTTGCATACCGAATTCTTGTCGCTGCATTTCGGAGAGACGAGGGGAGCTTTTACAGCCGGAGATATTGTAAACTATTCATTATTCGGGGATGGTTATGTCAAATACTCACTCTATGCTGAGTCAGCTTTTAATGAGGTAAAAAAATCAGGGCTCAAAGTGTTGACTTTAAAAGAAAATATTATTCAGGATTCTGAAGATGAGATGACATGGGATTTAGGAATTGAAAAATTCGATATGTACCTGTCTAAGTATGTGCCGCTTTTCATAAAAAAACAAATCAAGGTGTTTATCAAAGCACTTTTTCAGCAGGCAAACCTTGATTTCGAAACGATAAAAGATGAAGTATTTTGTGCTATTCATCCCGGTGGCCCCAAAATACTTCGACATATCCAGGAAGAACTCGAACTTTCAGATGCGCAAATGAAACACAGCTACGCCGTTTTTTATAATAATGGGAACATGTCTTCTTGTACTACACCCTACATTTGGAAGGAGATCATTGACGATAATTCCATAAAAAAGGGATCTATTGGTTTTAGTGTGGCTTTTGGCCCCGGATTAACAGCTACGGCATTATTATTTGAGAAGGTATAAGATGCATTAAAGGTGAGCTGAAACGTTTTACACATTGAATAAGCACTCAAAGAGTATTCGTGGTTTGGCGTAGCAAATTATACCTGTGAATTTCAATGGTGATCAGAAGGTATTACATTGGCACTTAAATACCTAAGTAGCTTAGTTTGATATTGTGTAATCAAAAAAATGAAATCGGACTTTTTAATTTAGTGCTATCCTGAATTTGAAAAAGAGCTATTACAAGAAATAGAAGTGCATGCTATTTTGAAAAAAATCCAATCAGTTGAATACATTGTGAATCAGGGGCAATACATTAAATACCTGCCCATCATCCGAAACGGATGTGTAAAAGTTTTTTGCAGTGAAGAAGGAATTGACTTTTTACTGTATTTCATAGAATTAGGTGAGTCATGTATGTACAGTTTTGCACATATACACAATGGTCAATAAGCGAATTTTTCTGCCATGGCTGAATTAGATAGTAATTTGTCATTACTTCCAACAGAAAGCGTGTTGATTTGGCTCAAAAAATACCCTTCTTTGAACCTCATCATGATCAGTAATTATGAGAAACACTCTGATGATTTGCTCGACACAACCAAGCAATTAATTACTGCTAACCTGGAAGACCGATTGATTGCATACCTGAGAACAAAAGCCATGATTTCCGGGTCCAACATTTGTTACTGTTTCGAAGTCTTCTGCCAATACTTTCGACGGTGAATACTTAAAATAAGTGACAGGTCACATCAAAAAAAGCTTTGGCTTAAGAACTTGAAAATAAGTAATCCTCAGGACGGATTTGACTAGTAATTAAACTATCCAGAATGGATGTTAAATTGTCACAGCCGGACATGGGTGTTTTAAAAAATTGAGACCGGCATATGCCAATGATGCATCCGGGTTTACCGTCGCTTCGCAGGTGATTGCATTGAATCTTCAAACCATTGCAGCAGCAAATGACTATTGGAAATAAAATTGCCTACATTTGGGCTTTAGAGGTATTAAATAGCCGCTTTTGCCGAATGTGAATGTCAATTAACCAGACAAGTTACTTTTCATGAGTACATTATTTGAAATCAAAGAAATAGAAGAAGCTCGAAGAAGAATCAATCCGTATATAACTGATACACCAATACTTAGCTCTTCACTATTAAATAAATGGTTGGGCCATGAGATATACTTTAAAGCCGAAGGCTTTCAAAAGGTCGGGGCTTTCAAAGCCAGAGGCGCTTGCAATACCATCGCCTGGTTAATTGAAAATGGCCAAAAGCCTGAACATATTATAGCCAATAGCTCTGGCAACCATGCACAAGCCATTGCCTGGGCTTCCCAAATGCATGGGATTCCGTCCAGCATTTTTATGCCTGCATTTTCATCCAAAGTTAAAATACAGGCTACCGCCTCTTATAACGCGGAGGTGCTGCTGTGCGAATCAAGGGACGATGCTGATAAAAGGGTCAAAGAAGCTTCCGAAAAGAAAGGTACTTATTGGATACCACCATTTAATCATGAAATGGTGATTTATGGTCAGGGCACGGCGACCTATGAAGCCATTAAGAGTTTAGAAGATATTGATGCTGTTTTCGCCCCTTGTGGAGGTGGCGGGCTCCTGTCTGGTACTTTAATAGCTACCCGGGGCCTGGCTCCTAAAGCCGAAGTGATAGGTGCTGAACCTATTAATGCCAATGACGCCAGTATATCTTTGAAAAAGGGCACTATTCATCGATTGACAGAGAAACCCAACACCCTGGCAGACGGAGCAATGACCATGGCCGTAGGAGATATTACTTTCAAATACTTAAAGATGCTCGACGATCTTATGGAAGTAAGTGAATCTGAAATGATCTATTGGACGCAGTGGTTGACGCACCTGTTAAAAGTGAGGACGGAACCAACTAGTGCCTTGTCCATGGAAGCGGCAAGAAAATGGTTGAAAAAACAAACAGCTAAGAAAAAAATAGTAATAATTTTGACGGGCAGCAATATAGATCAGGCGACCAATTTAAAGATTTGGGAAAATGATTTTTTAACGGAGAGGCCTTCTCTCTAGCGCACTTTGCTTCTAATTGAAATAGCGGTTCACTACATTTACTTCATTAATGAAACAACTTGTTGTCAAAACACTGAATATAGGAATTCAATACGCCCAATCTGATTGGGATAAACGAAGAATACAAATCCTTAATTTTATCTGTGTATTTGCTATACTCGTTATATTGCTGTCTTTAGCGCTGGAGTATTTTTTGAAGGGAGCCATTAAACCATTGCAATTAATTACTTATGGAATTTCGTTGTTAGCGGTAGCTACGTGCATCTACTTACAACATCAATCGGCGATTAAATCGGCAAAAGTGCTCTTTCTGTTACACCTTATGCCTTTGATCTTCATTAATGCCAATTTTGCGATAAAAGGGCAACTACATGAATACAATTACGTGGTATTACCTTTTTTGGCCATTTTATTTTTTGATAAACGTATTTTCGCTTATGCCATTTTTGTTTGCACTATTGTCCTTTTTTATGTTCCTAATTACTATTTACATATTTACCCGGGTGACACCATTAATAATCCGGTAGCTTTATTCATATTCACAGCTATTTTCTCATTCACCTTATTGCTTAAAAATTTGAATGAACGTACAGAACGTAAACTGAAAGATCTGAACCAGCAACTAAATGTATCTAAGCAACGTGAACTAGAACTGTTACAATTAAAGGCATTACGATCACAAATGAATCCTCATTTCATTTTTAACTCGCTAAATTCCATTCAGGCTTTAGTTTTAAAAAACGAGACGCAAAAATCATATGATTACATCGTTTTATTTGCCGATTTAGTTAGAAAAACACTTTATTTTTCAGAAAGGGAATTCATAGAAATAGAAGAGGAAATTAAATTTTTAAACATTTACCTGGAATTGGAGTCGCTCAGATTGAAAAATGACTTTAGCTATACCATTGATAATAAAATGAATCAATCGGCAACTATTCCTTCACTCTTGGTACAACCATTGCTTGAAAATGCCATACATCATGGACTATTACACAAAAAAGGAAAGAAAAATTTAAACATCACATTTCAGCGAACAGCAGACGTAGGGCAGTGTATTGTCAGAGACAATGGTATAGGTCGTGCCGCTTCTTTGCTCAGACAAAAGCGTCAGCCCAATCACCACCGTTCATTTTCAATACAGGCCATTGAGAAAAGACTGGAATTGTTCAGTGATTTACATGGTACAACATACGGAATTTCCATTAATGACCTGCATGATGACCAAAAACAAGCCCAAGGTACGGAAGTCATTATATCGTTCCCTTGTATTACACATAAGCATGATGAATAAACCAAAACCAATTAAAGCAATAATTGTAGATGATGAAGTTGATGCACAGGATGTGTTAAGCACCTTAATCGCCTTGTCGCCACAGAATATCGATATTGTATCTGTATGCAGTAATGTCGAAGAAGCTGTTACTGCCATAAAAGAACTAAACCCTGCCATTGTTTTTTTGGATATTGAAATGCCTAACTATGCAGGGTATGAGTTGTTACGTTTTTTTGATCATATCACTTTTGAAATTATATTTATAACGGCCTATAATCAATATGCCATTAAAGCATTTGAGTTGGCAGCTACCGACTATTTGTTGAAACCAGTAAACAGACTACGTCTCGAACAGGCGCTAGACAAAGTCGTTCATAAATTAAAATTAACTGATTCTGCCAGAGCTTATCAGGCTTTGCGTCACAATTTAAGCGTTAAAGAAAATGAAGACCTTAAAATTGTTGTAGCTCTTTTAAATGAAAAACGGGTTTTATACTTAAAAGATATAATTTGTATTCAGGGTCAGGGAAGTTATGCTACGATTTACCTTTCCAATAAAGAAACACTTTTGATAAGTAAGACCATCAAATATTTTGAGCAATTATTACCGGCGGAAAGCACCTTTTTTCGTGCACAAAAATCATGGCTCCTTAACTTGCGACACATACAATCTTACCATTTATCCAAAGGCGATGTAGTACTGAGCAATGGCGTTGTAGCACGATTATCACCACAGCGGTCGCACGATTTCCTGGAAAAAATGGAAAGACTGTAATATTTCACAAACTGGTCACCCCATTTCATCAATCGCTTTTGTGACTTTTTGGCACGCAGCTTTTTTTTGATAAAATAGAATAAACCGCTTATGAAAAAACTAATTAACTATTGTTTAGTCTTGCTATTTATACTTTCCAAAATGCAGGTCAAGGCACAGTGTACAGAAGCTTTTACCGATGGAAGCGATGAAGTGCATGCCTCAAACGTTGGCTTTTTATGGGGCCAGGGCTTTATACCCGATTGTTCCGGTCAATTGGAGTACGTTCAATTTTATGCAAGTACAAGCGGTACTATTCCTGCGGGAACATTGAACATTTACCAGGCAGATAATGTTGATCGCCCCACCATTTATACCCAGGAATTTCCTGAGATTGTTATGACAGGTCCGGGACCAATTCGGATAAGCCTTACCGGGGAACTAGCCATAAAAGAAAACAAACCATACATTTTTGAATTTTTTGTGAACAACGTCAGTATATGGGCAGAAGATTCCGATGCAAGCTATAATGGCGGAAGAGCTTACCAGAACGGTTCCGCTATAAATACGGTTGACTTTAATTTTGAGGTAAGCATTATTAATCCATGGGAGCAATGTACGATTGGACACCAAGACAACCCAAGTTCCGTTGCGATAAACAGTCTTCGGCAGTTCGGACAAAGCTTTGTAGCCCATTGCACAGGAGCTATCGATTATGTGCAGCTTTTCAGTGCGGGAGCAGGAACCCTGGCTGGCGGGTCAGTAAAAATTTATGAAGGAACAAGTGCAAACACTACACCAATATACACACAAGCCTTTGATGCCATTCAGTCGTCCGACGAATTAGCACCACTTAGAGTACATTTAGATGACGAAGTATTAGTTAAAAAGGACAGCATGTACCTATTAGAATTTGAAGTTAATGATTTGAATATTGTAGCTGACTTTAGTGGTGGATTCGATGAAGGTGTCGCTTATGATAATGGCGGACAACTGGCAGGAGTCGATTTTCTGTTTGAAGTGGGTATGAGGGCTCCATTGGTTACAGCTATTGAAGATGATAAGTACTATGATTTGAGTTTTTTTCCTAATCCAGTAGTTTCATCACTAAGTTTAAATGGCTTACCAAATATTGTAAATAAGTATTCCTTATATAATGCTTCGGGAAGCTTGCTAGAGCGTGGCGTCATCGCTATGGATGGTGGTTTAAGCGTTGACCACCTCAAAGACGGTTTATATTTCTTAAAAATAGGGGATGCACCAGTACTTCGTTTTATCAAAGAATAGCTCTCAGCTTAAATACAATTTTTGAATTAAGGCAATATACCTGCAAAAATTGCTATTAAAGTATTTTTTAGGTGTGGAGTCTTATTTGTACTGAAATTCAGCAGATTAAAACTGGTAATTGTGTGATTATTGCAACAATTTAAACTCCAAATAGCGGGTGCCCTGGGTACCCGTTGAAATTTTTACATGTTTGCTAAACGTTGTTCTAGATGTCCTGAGTTTGTACTTAGTCACATTATCCCAATGGTTTTACAAAGAGGTATTTGTAACAACGAATTATCTTTCTTTACTTAGCAACATCTTTTAACCGAATTTAATAATTAATGAAACGAAGTGAATGGGTAGATCATTATGTAGAGAAATTGAGTGACAAAAATTTCGATATGATGAGTATTCAGAAAGAACTCAAAGGAGGAGGGCTCGATCAAAAGGAAATTAATATAATAGTGAGGCTGGTAGACAATAAGCGTGTTCTAGGTGTTGCTAAATCTGCAAGTAATAAAAGTGCTAATTCCTTGACAGGCTTAGGTATATTAGTCTTGGGAGTAGGGCTATTGGTGACAGTAGGGACATTTACAGGTTTCATTGCACAATTTAAGTACTTTTATGTTGTGGCATATGGACCTATGTTGATAGGTTTAGGCCTTATCATCTCTGGATTGGCTAAAAAACGAGCTTAATGGAAGCTTACCTCACAGCGCTTGGGTTTCTAGAATTTATGGGACTTCTTCTATTCTCTGCCAGCTGTCAGTCCAATACGCACCATGAGCTTGCTCAGAAAGAAAAAACAAGCTCAGATACCTTAGAATTAATCTCCCAGCATGAAGGGCAAATGGTAGTAGCGCACTCAATTAAAAATACGACAGACTGGAATGAAGTGAAAACATGGAAAGACCTCGAAGAATTATCAGTATATAAAGACCTCGATACATTTGATATAGAAAATTTTTCCATCAACAAACTCATTAAAATCGATTCCACCAAATTTGGTAAGCACATCAAAAACCGCTATCAATTCCATTCCGTTTACTTTGTAACGCTGAAACGCCGAATCGGTAAATGCCATCCAATGATTATACTGGCACAGCAATACGATTCAGATCTTTTATCAAGCTTTTTGAATGTTTTTATGCTGGATTCAGCGCTGACTGCAAAAAATGATTTCGATTTTATTTCAGGCCAAGGTTGTGATTTTGAAGGCTGCATATCAACGGTCTCTGTGTTTACAAGCGATTCGAACTATGTACTTTTATCTCATGTAACAAACGAATGTGAGGACCCTATGGGAGCGCCTTTGACCGGAGAAGCCAAATCTTTTAAAGTCATCCAGGCTCGTAGCATGCATTCAGACGGAAGGATAAGCACAAGCAGGACAGATACAACTTACCTGGAATTCTGTAAGTAAATTTCTAACTGAGCAAAAGCCTCATTCCAGAACAAAGGTTGCAGTCAAATTGTTATATATGCGACACCATAATGGATCTGTGATTTGTTTACAACTTACCCCTATTTAAGCCCTCTTACTCTTGAAATAGTAGTTACCTTTGGCAATCGTAAGGACAATAAATTGCTTAAAGTCCAGTTTTGCAGCAGTGTTAGTAATTATTTCTCAAAAGCAATGAATAACAAGACTAATGAAGAGATTTTATAAAATACTCCTCTATGTACTACTTTTTTTAACAATAGCGCTGTTAGTGGTCTATTTTATCTTCAACAAGCCATTGCCTAAAGGGGAGAAGGGAGAAAAAGCCAGGGCGCTGGCTGCAAAGATGCAAACGGCGATTAATCAGGAGGCGTGGGAAAATACCCGCTACGTGGAATGGACCTTTTACGGGCATCACTACCTGTGGGATAAAAAACGTCACTATGTACAGGTGAAATGGGATAAGATTAGGGTTTTGCTGGATCCCACTAAAATAGAAGGGCTAGTCTACGTTGACGGCCAAAAGGTTGAGCGTCCGGATTTGATTAAAAAAGCCAACTCCTATTTTATAAATGACGCCTTTTGGTTAAACGCACCGGCACAGATTTTCGGCAGGGATGAGAACGAACTGAAACTGGAGGCTGTACTGCTTGAAGACGGGAGTGATGGCCTGTTAGTTACTTATCTTACGGGAGGAGACACGCCGGGCGACGCTTATTTATGGATTTTAGACGAAGATGGCCTCCCAAAGGCGTGGCAGTTGTGGGTAGACATTATTCCGATAGGAGGGCTGGAAGTTTCATGGGATAAATGGACAACGCTGCCTTCCGGTGCTAAAATAGCGACTTTGCATGAAGGACTTCTACCTATCACCATTACGAACCTAAAAAGCTACCAGGAAGCGGAACGTGCTATTTTTGCGGAATTGGAGAAGTAATACAGCCAAAAATGTTCTTTATGAGTTCGAATGCCCCAAACTTACTTCCTGACATAACGTAAACTAGACGATGAAACTGAGTGCAAAATTAATACTGATTTTAATCCTCGTCGGATGCGCGAATAGGAACGGAGATCTGAATATTTCTCATGGTGCAAATTATTACAATAAAGGGGAATATGAGCTGGCCGAAAAAGAACTGCGTAAAGCTTTGAATAAAGAACTAACAGCATATTCAAGGCAAGAATTATTTACAGTATTAGGCAATACTTATAATGAACTGGAACAATACGACAGTTCTATTTTTTACCACCAAAAAGCACTGGAAATAGATCCGGATTATGTGGAGGCCTGGGTGAATTTGGGAATTGTGTATCGCCTGACATCTCAATTTGATTTGGCCGAAGCATGTTATACCAAAGCACAGGAAATAGACCCTTCCGACCCTGAATTGCTTGTTAGCCTGGGTGCACTTTATGTGTTCAAAGATAATGTGGATATGGCCATAAAAACCTTGGAAGAAGCCATAAAACTCGATCCTCAACTGGCGACCGCTTATTCCAATTATTCATTGGCACTCGCTATGAACGGTGAATTTGAACGTGCCGAAAAGGAGTTGAAAAGAGCCGTAAGCCTGGGCTATAAAAATGGGCCAATTATCAAAGAAAGAATAGAAAACTTAAAACAGCTGGAACAATAGTAAATAACGATTTTGTTTGCTGGCTAACTGCGATAAAACGATAGATTATGACAGATGTCTGGTTAAAGAGGTGGAATGACCGTTTCAGAGAAGATGCCTATGCCTATGGAACAGAAGCAAATGAGTTTCTGAAAGCGCAAATTTTAAAACTTAAAGCCGGAAGCATCCTTTTTGGAGCGGAGGGCGAGGGTAGAAATTCAGTATATGCCGCGACACAAGGTTGGCAGGTCTCGGCCTTCGATATCAGCGAAGAAGGCAAAAATAAAGCATTGAAACTAGCCGATGAGCATAACGTGAACATCGACTACCAAGTAGGCCTGTTGCCTGGTTTAACTTTTGCTAACGAAACTTTTGATGCCATTGCGCTTATATATGCCCACTTTCCTCCAAGAATCAGAAGCGATTACCACCGATTATTGAGTACTAAGCTCAAAAAAGGAGGGACTGTGATTGTAGAAGCTTTTGGTAAGAACCATCCTGAATATCAGGAACAAAATCCTAAAATTGGCGGGCCGCGCGACCTGGAATCATTGATTTCTACCAAAGAGCTCGAAGCAGATTTTAAAGACTATGAGATTTTGGAATTAGCGGAGAAAGAAGTGACATTGAGCGAGGGCCTTTACCATAACGGAGTAGGGTCGGTTACGAGGTTTGTTGCGAAGAAGAGATCTTAACACCACGTGCTAAACGGATACCTTGATTTCATTATATGACACTATTCAAAAAATCACCAGAAATTTTTCAAAAATAGAAGTCTAACGTATAAAACGCTGAACCTCTTTTAATAAAGGTATAGAAAAGAGGTTTGTACCAAGATCTTTAAAGAAAGATTAACATAATTGGATGTTGATGACTAATTTTATAATCTTAGGAATTATGGACTGAAATTTTCGTGCATAGGCGATAATGTGGCAATGAGCAAAAAACAACTATTAGATTACGTACAAAAGTTTGTTACACTAGAAACCAGCGAGACGGAACTGTTTACTGCTGCATTTGAAGAAGTGAAAGTTAAAAAGCGACAGTTTATTGTTCAGCCTAACTTTACTAATAAATGCAGGTCTTTTGTAATCGATGGTGCCTTTAGAACCTATGCGATCGCCAATGACGGGCAGGAATACACACTACAATTTGCCATAGAAAACTGGTGGGTATCTGATTTTAACAGCTACATTTATGAACAGCCGGCAACCCTTTTTATTGTAGCTTTAGAAGACAGTACGTTGTTACAAATAGATTACGCTAAAGAACAGGAACTCAAAAGTGCTAACCATAAGTTTGAAACCTTTTTCCGGATTATGGCCGAAAAAGGGCTCGCTTTTGAACATCGCAGGATTCTTATAAACCTCACACACGATGCCGAAGCCAGGTATGAAAATTTTTTGATGAACTACCCTAATTTTGTTCAACGGGTACCACAATACGCACTGGCATCTTACTTAGGTATGTCAACTGAATTTTTGTCAAGAATTCGTAATAAAAAAACACGCCAAAAAAGTTGAACCAGATCAATCGTTTTTCTTGATCTGCTTCATTTTCGTTGCCTTTAAAATGAAGGAATTTTGTCATGTCAATATTGACAACTAATTCAAAATTAAAACGAAAATGGAACAATCATTAGAAGAAATCTTCTCGTCGAAAAATGAGATGATTAAAAAAGGGCAGATCGTTGAAGCAACAGATAAGTTTTTTGCTCCGAATGCCAAAACCATTGATTTTGACGGAACAGTTACCGAAGATAAGTCAGAGATGCTTTCCAAAATGCAAGATTTTACAGGTGCTATAAGCAATGTGAATGAAATTACGCTGCACTATGCTTTACTCGCAGGAAATGTGTCTTTTGCCGAGTTTACTTTCGACTTTGACATGAAAGATGGAAGTAAGGTGCTGTGGCACGAAATATTACGCTCAGTTTGGCAAAATGGTCAAATAGTCGAAGAACAATACTTCAAATCATAGTGTAGGTATGAGATTCATAACTAAACAAATGCACGCCTACCTCGATTATCCGGTAGCCCTCGCATTAATAGTCTTTCCGTTTATTTTAGGATTAGGAGCATCGAATGTCTTTGCTATGCAATTGTCCTTAGGGACAGGCATTGCTGCATTAATCCTGACTTTATTGACGGATCATCAACTTGGGGTGTTTAAAATTATTCCCTACAAAGGACATTTAATCGTAGATGGCATAGTAGGAGTAATGTTTGTTATTGCTCCCTTTCTTTTTGCCTTTGAGGGAATAGATGCTTATTACTATTGGGTAAACGGATTTGCCGTTTTAGCAGTAATAAGTTTAAATAGTCCTGAACCAGCCACTAAAATGTTAAACAAAGAAAAAATATAAAAATAAAATAATCATGAAATCAATAGCAGTATTAGCAATATTATTATTCGTCTCAGCGATAACATTTGCACAAAAATTTAATACAGACGACAGTAAAATCGCCCTTCAGGGTTATAGCGCAGTTTCATACCTCGATTTGGGTATAGCCCAAAAAGGATTAAAAGCATACAAAGTAACTTACAACGATTTGGCGTTCTATTTTACTAGTGAAAAACAAAAGAAATCGTTTGAGGCCAATCCCAAAAAATACCTGCCTCAATATGGCGGGTATTGTGCATTTGGAGTCTCGGTTGGTGCAAAATTCAGAGTAGATCCCAACAAGTTTGTAGTAAAAAATGGAAAGTACTATTTATACCTGTACGATTTGGAGGTCGACGCTCAACAGCTGTGGTTAGCAGGTAATCATAAAGATTTAGTGAAGAAAGCCGATGGTAACTGGACAAAATTGAGTCAGAACTAAGGTGCTCGTACCCTGTAAAAAGGCACTATAAGTGCCTTTTTTTTGGTTTATAGCGTTCTGCTATAATCAAAATGTGCATGGAAGAGTTAATATAAATAGTCGCTTATGTTAGATTCATTACGCCATTTTGTGCATAAGAAAGAAAATTCCAATGCCGACATAAGATCTTTAAGATTACGTTTAGACGGACATATTGATAATGAAAAACTCAGCGCTCAAATGGAGGTAATGATTCACGATAAAGTGGGAATTGTATCTGAAGCTGCCATCAAATTGTTAGTTCCCCTTGCAGATGAAACTATGAAAGCTACATCTCAAAAAATCAGAAAAGCACGTATCGAAGAAAAAAGTTGATTGAGACGGCCAAGCGTAATAATAAGAGTAAATCGCTACCACTACGGGCATTCTTTGTCAAGCACCAGGCTCGTAAGCTTTATGACTGCAGGTACCTGTGAAAGGAAATGTATTATGGGCTTTTAATCATAAACATTTGGAACAGATTAAACGCTACGTCTCCGCTAAACTCCGTGAAAGGCAATCCGCACAATTTACTACTATGGTGGAGAAACTACCTCGATTTATTTCAAGTTCAAAAAACAGGGGAGTGATATTAAAGGGTATTGACTATTTAATGAATAAATAACATAATTGGAGTATTATTTGAGGTCGGCTATAGTACGCTTTTGAAAAGGTGAAAACAAGCTTTTTTTTGATTACATTTTAATAACGTTTAACCATTGTAAAGTTGAATAATAATGGCTTAATTTACTCCATCTTTACAACGTTATATTACACTTATCAAATGAAAAATTTTAGCATACTTTTTTTATTATTCGTAGTAATTACGAATACTTACGGACAATGGGTTCTTCAGAATTCAGGAGTAACGAACACCTTATCTGAAGTATATTTTGCCAATCAGGATACTGGTTACGTCGCCGGGGTCAACGTACTACTCAAAACCGAAGATGGAGGACTTACCTGGGAAACAGCTTACTCAGGAGATTTCTTATTGGAGGGAATCTATTTTTCAGATTTAAACAATGGCTTTGCTGTGGGGTATGACTTTAATGAAAGTAAATCGCTTATAGTGAAAACAACAGATGCCGGTGCCACCTGGTCAGAGCAACTTTTAGAGACCTCGTCCTTCCTAAGTGACGTCTTTTTTGTGAACGCAAGCACAGGGTTTATCGTCGGTTCCGAGGGCGAAGCCTTCCGAACAACAAATGGCGGAGCATCATGGGATAGCCTAAACATAAATAAAGTGGATTATTTTCAGTCAGTTTATTTTACGGATGACCAAAATGGTATTATAGTAGGTGGCGGACCTTTGACTTCTTTAATTTTAAAAACCGACGATGGAGGTACAAGCTGGAGTGAGGTTTCTTCTCCATCGACAGAATTTCTTCAAAGTGTATTCTTTCCTTCTGCATCGGTAGGCTATGCGGTGGGCTGGAATGGCGAAATAATAAAAACCACCGATGGCGGAAATAATTGGATAACTCAGAGTTCTGTGGCTAATTATGGGAACCTGGATGTATTTTTTGTGAGCGATAGGACCGGATATATTGTAGGGGGAGAGTCTGAGGTTGCCGGGATTCAAAAGACGGAGGATGGCGGACTTAACTGGAACAGCCAGACAACTACAGTTAACAACGGCCTGGTAGGAGTATTCTTCCCAACAGAATATACAGGTTTCAGCGTAGGTGCCGAAGGTACCATTTTAAGGATCGATGATGTAGTAACAGGATTCATGGAAGAGGTAGATCCTATAGACCTTTCCACCTATCCAAATCCTTTTGTGTCGGAAGTGAAAATTTCATTTAATGATCCTTTAAGAGATCAGGTTCATTTAACAATATTCGATGCACACGGCAATGAAGTATTTCAATCGTCCAGTGTTTCAAATAATCATACAATCGATTTGAACGAGTTGAATACAGGTACTTATGTGCTTAGCGTTGAATATAATGGCCATAAACTAATCAGAAAGTTGATAAAGGGCTAAACTCGAGAGATAGCTTGCCTGCGTCTATGCGACGTTGGTAAGTTATTTTATGTCAAAGAATTTTTAAAAGGAATTGGGTTGTAAGTTGCGAAATATCAATGCCTAACATACTAAAATATATTGTGCTATTACAGCTTGTACTGATTAAAAATGACGCCTTTGCATTTATTTATTCCACAACTGCTTACATTTTTCTGCTGGAAGCAATGAAATGAGTGTTTTTGACGGGTCTAATAGGTGTATTTGTCTTCGGTCGCAATACCTTTCTGTTAGTGATAACTGCTCTAAGTGGATATGTAGCCTATTCGGGAAATAGGGCGCTAAAATTAAAATCAACCAAAATTCAGGGCAAAGATGTAATAGCAGCCATTTGTACCATGGTGGTATTGTCATAATTATTGTGTTCATGATTTACTTTTCCAAATAGGGCTTAAAACTGGTAAAAGTAGGGAAGACAAACGATTAACGTTGAACAAGTGTGCATGCAATATCAGTCGGTTTTTGAATAATTAGAGCTACCTTTAACAGGTAATTCAGCATGAACTAAAATATAAAAGCGGTCAGAAGTTAAATGTTGAATTGTTTTGGCATTTTTGAATCCAAAAAATGCAACTCCGGTCCGGTACATAGTTTAAATATATTGTTTTAAGAAATGACAACTGATGCAAAAATAGGGGAGATGTTTCTGACAGAGACCATACACAGGCTCAATAAATCATTCATGCGAATTAAACATTGCCTTCAGCAATTAGATGATGTGACTATTTGGTGGACACCTAATGATCAAATGAATAGCATTGGTAATTTGGTATTACACCTTGATGGTAATCTGAGACAATGGATACTTCATGGAGTTGGCGGTCAAGAGGATCATAGAGACAGACCAAAAGAATTTGAAACAAGTCAAATGAAAAGTAAACAGGACTTAAAAGAACTGCTGTCTGAATTACAAACAGAGATAGTGACATGTCTGCATAATTGCGATTCGGGTATGTTGGCTGAAAGCAGAAGAATCCAGGGCTTTGACACTAAACTACTCAGTGCTATTTATGGAACAATGACTCATTTGGAAGGACATACAGGGCAAATAGTGTATATAACGCGACTAAGGAAAGGAGCTAATTATCAGCTCTTTTGGATACCTGAAACGGAAGAACAGGCGTCTAAGAAAGGCTGATCTATTTATAATAAGTTAAAAGGTACATTTTTGTCACGAACGTTTCTTTTGTGTTATCAGATGTCGATGAATATTATCAAAAGCTGGGGTACAAAAGAGAGGGTTCTATTTTTAGAGTCAGGAAAAACTAGCATTTTCTTTGTTCAAAATGTACCTCTTTCAATGAGTTCCATTGCAGGGTAAAACTCCTGGTGTCAAAGTTTTGATAACGATGTTTGTTTTCATACATTGAGCGATGTAGACAGTGTCGCTTTTTTTGAGCGTTCTATTCTATTTTTTTAACAAAGAGAGAACAATTTAGATTTTTGCTTTTTACAAATGAGTGGCAAACCACTTTAATTATTACAACTTTTTACTACAAAAAAACCAAGACCATGAAGAAGATTTTCAAGCACATAGGAATTCTAATCGATTTTATGCGCAAAGCAAACAGAAGCCATTACCCATTCAGAGAAAAGTTAGAAGTATTTCGATTTTTACTTTCCAGTCATTGCAAAGGTATACTTTTCAAGAACAAAGAAATAGTTACACAGAAGATGTTTGATTTTAAAGTAAGTGCTTATGATTACGATCTTTTGAAGTACTTATTTGAGGAGATTTTTCTCTCAAACGAGTATTACTTTGATGCTAAAAAGAAGTCCCCCCAAATAATGGACTGTGGCGCCAACATCGGTATGTCAGTACTTTACTTTAAAAAACTTTATCCGGATTGCGCAATCATCGCTTTTGAGCCAAATCCGCTCACATTTAAATTGTTGGAAGCCAATGTGGAGCAAAATAAGCTCAAAAATGTTCAATTAGTTAATGTAGGCCTTTCAAATTCGGAAGGCAACATCGATTTTTATACTAATACAACGAAAGGAACGTTGGTTGGTTCCTTTTTTGAAGAAAGGGGTGGAGCAAATAAGATTGTCGTAAAAAGTGAGCGACTATCTAAATTTATTGATAAAGCGAATTTCGATATCATCAAAATGGATATTGAAGGAGCTGAAACCGCAGTAATAGAAAATATTATTGCTGAAGGTAAATTAGACCACTGTCCCAAATACATTATCGAATATCATCATAGAATAAATGGCTTGAAGTCCGAATTTGCCAAGTTTGTACAGGCCTTTGAAGATCATCAGTTTGATTATAATTTACGTTCTGATTTCAATGAATTGGGGTCTTTTCAGGATATTCTACTTTGCTTTTATAAAGATGAAAAGGTAAATAATACGGTGGCAAACAAAGAAGAACTGGCGAAGCGGGAGGAAACTCACATTTTCCATCAGGTTGAAGTATAAACGACAACATTGTTTTGCCTTTAGTTATACCATTACATTCAATTGACTGAAAGTATTTAGATTTCTTTTGTTGCATATGTCCTGGAATAGCTATTGCATACGTACAATTAAATTATCAGGCTTAAACTTTTAATGACTGTGCAATGACAATATGGGTACAGTATAAATAAGCTACTATTGTTTTCTATTGGGGAGGTTTGGAATGATTTTTGATATTATTGTTATTAAGATTAACATCAACCATCATGAAAAAAATAGTATTAGCCATACTGGTTATCGGCACGGGATTTATTTGTCAAGCTCAAAGCGTATATTACAAAGGCAGCAGAATTGGAGAGATTGAAACTGATGGTGATGTTTACATCAAAGGCACTCGCGTAGGCAAGTTTGAACATGATGGTGATGTTTATAAGAATGGTTCAAGAATTGGAGAAATAGAAACTGATGGCGATGTTTACAAGTATGGTTCCAGAGTTGGCCAAATTGAAACGGACGGAGATATTTACATAGGAGGTTCAAGGGTCGGCGAGGTAGAACACGATGGTGACGTTTATTTCAGAGGAAGCCGGGTTGGCGAGGGTGACAGAATCAGGCGTGAATGGCTTGCCGGGTTTTTCTTTTTCTTTTTCTGGGATCTGGATGCAGGGAATGCACGATAGCCGTTTTAATTGATAGTGCCAAACCAGCCGCCTTTAGGTCTTAAGGAGGTATACTGGCCCGTGAACTCATTCTAACTTCCCTTATCGATACTTGTATTTAACAATGATTTTTTCAAGAATAGGGAACCTTCGAGTGATGGTTATAAGAAGCGTGCTCAATTGTATTTCACTTATTACCAGAAATTGTACCTGAAAATTGACCAAACAGAACGGGCTTATCAAAACTCATTTCATTCAATAAGTTTATGGCTTAAATTGGAACATATGCATTTTTCATTTTTATCGTGCAAAAGCCCGTCAATGTGATATGCAGAACTGGCGCATATAAAGCTGTTGTAGTATTACTATTGGAAATTTATGCGTTTATCTCATAAAATATATCTTAATTAGTCAAAAGCGTAATTGCCTTAATCCATATACTCAAGTATATTAATTGCTTACTTTGCAAAACATGATTACAGAAGAAATAGAACTAAACGCGTCTTTAGATAAGGTCTGGCAATATTGCACGCTGCCTGATCATATTACACAGTGGAATTTTGCGTCTGAAGAATGGTGCTGCCCATCAGCAATAAATGATTTACATAGTCAGGGTAAATTGAACTGGAGCATGGAGGCGAAAGACGGAAGTATGGGCTTTGATTTTAAAGGTATTTGTAGAAATATTGTAGAAAGAATGTTCAATTCGTACGAAATAGAAGATGGCAGAAAAGTGGAAATCAGTTTTGTTGATGAATTGGAAAAAGTGAAATTGATTGAAACTTTTGAACCGAAGAAAATAAACTCGGAAGAGCTGCAACGTGAAGGCTGGCAGGCAATTTTAAATAACTTCAAAAAATACTTAGCGTCGAATGGAATTTGAAGGTCTTCAAAAAACATTTAGCTACACGCAGATCAACGAGGCCAATATAAATCATGTCTTTCCGCTTCTTTGTCCGGTAAGAGAAAAAGAGTGGCTGGATGGTTGGGACTATAAAATGATCTATTCCAAATCGGGCTTTATAGAAAAAGATTGTGTGTTTACAACTCCGCATCATGGTAAATTTGAAACAGTCTGGTATGTGACGCAATATGATCTTGTAAATCATAGCATTGAATTTATGAGAATAACACCCAATGAAAATACGGTCAAAATTTGCATTCAACTGCACGAAATAAATCCTAAGCAAACACGGGTAGCAATTGACTACAAATATACTGCCTTGAATGAGGACCAGAATGAATTTATTAGAAGTGATATGGAAAGAATTTTCCTCGACGCAATGACATGGTGGGAAAAGGCTATTAATTATTTCCTGAAAACAGGTGAGATGCTGAAGAAATAGAAAGCTATTTTAAAGTACGTTTAGGAGCAATTAAAGGAAAGTTTCATCCTGTCTCCGAAGAGTTATTATTGGCTGAAACTATCCGTGTGATTGAAGCAGATCATATGGCTTAATAATTAATAGACTATAGTGTATTCACTAATACCCGGAGAGTAAGATAAGTTTTGTTAAGGTGTAAAAAGGAGTAGATCACATATTCTCGAACCAAAACATATTTTTTCTAAACACAATTGTTTAATAAATGATTTTTTATACATTTGTTCTAAACAGTATTGTTTAATAGATGCCGAAAATTGTTGCCGAAAAATCAGAATGGATAGCATTGGGCTATAAATTATTTGCAAGGTATGGTGAAGCCGGAATTATTGTTGATAAAATCTCCGCATCATTAAAATGTAACAGATCCAGTTTTTACTGGCATTTTAAAACGAAAAAGGGCTTTATCTGCGAAGTAATAGATTACTGGGTGAAATCAGATACGGAACTAATCATTGAAATGGTCGCCAGTATTAAGGATCCCAAAGTGAAATTTATGGCTCTGATTGAAATAGTTTTTAAAAAAGACCCACATATTGACTTTATATTTCACCTGAAAAGGTACGCCATTGCTAATAAGCAAATACAGCATTTAATTGATCAGATAGACGATCGACGCATCAATTATGTGCATGCATTGCTTACAAATCTGGGATATACACCAGAAGAAGCCCGCATTAAGGCCCATTTGTTTTATAAATTCCTGATTGGTTATCACGAAATGATCAGGTACAAGGAACAGGAACAAGGCTATTTGCAGCACGTTTTAACAGAACTCAATCAATTTATAGCAATATGAAAAAACCAAGGAGCACATTATTCCTGCTGTTAGTTGTTTTACTGCTTAATTATCATTCTATTATGGCTCAAAAGGAATATGTTCTGACCATTGCACTTGATAACTCGAAAGAAGAAGTATGGCAGGCCATAAGTGATTTTAAGTCTTACGAAAAATGGAATTCCGTTCTAAGCATGCGGAACAATGACGCATTGGAAATTGGGAAGAAGTTTTCGGTGACCATTCATAACGAAGGTAAAGATTCAAGGTTTAAAGCAAAAACATTGTCTAAGGAAGAGAATAATGGCTTTTCAGCTCAACAAAAAGTTTTGGGTAAGTGGTTTTTTTCAGCCACACATTATTTCATTATTGAAGCGCTTGAGCGAAGTTCTTCCCGTGTGAATTTCAGCCAAAAATGGCACTTGAAAGGTATAGTCGCAGTACTATTTAAAAAACAGATTTACAAACAATTGGAGCTGTTTAATACCATGAACACAGAATTGAAGGCATATCTTAATGAGTAAGAAGCCGATGTATTTACGATCGGAAGAATGGCACGTTTATTTTTCGTTCTGTAACGAGCCCTTTGAGATTTAACATTATATTTAACTCTTGCTCAGAAAAAGTACTTCAAGTTGGGATGATGAAAAAAGGAACTCTCAAAAATATACTTTTGTCGCTGGCAATATGCTTTGGCTTTGCGGTGATTGGTGGCCTTTTGACCGGGGACGCTCTGGAAAATTGGTTTGTAGAAATTAAGCATCCGTGGTTTTCTCTTCCATTATGGGGCTGGTACATTGTTGCCGGAACCTATTCGCTAATAGCTATCGTTCTATTAAGCAGACTTTTTGGTACAAGACGAAGTAAGCAAAGAAATACTGCCTTGGGTTTAACGTTTGCAATGCTTGCAGCAAACGAGTTTTGGAATTACCTGTTTATGGGTATGGAGAGTACTCTGGCAGGATTCCTGGCGCTTATTCCATTTACATTTATAGTAATAAGTTTATTTTATACATTAAGGAAATTTGACCGTATAGCGGCCTGGGTATTATTTCCCTACTTGCTTTGGCTGGCTTATGATCTTATCTGGACCTATAATTTGTGGGTGTTGAATAAATAGACAGCTTACGACTGTATTGTTTATGAGAAATGGGGCAGGGAAGTGCCCCATTTTTAACTACAAAATCAACGGTTCATCACTTGTTCGAAACCGAATATTCGGGGGGCAAAAGTGGCCTTCAAGCCCATTTTTAGCGCACCTTGCTTGATATCTTCCGATACATTACCACAAAATAAAAACTCACCGGGAATTGCGATTTTTAATAAACTTTCAAAATGTGCTGCTGCCGTTGTGCCTAAATGGAACCCTACAGCCGCAGAATCGACGAAGAGATCCATAACTAAAAGCGTCGAAGTTGATTCGTCAAAAAAACACTGAACTTTTAACGCACCTGGTTCATTAGACTTCATTTGGCTTTCTACCGTGCTGTAGATTGATTTTAGTGCTTCTGATTGTCCTTCTTTGGCAGTCCATTTATATACTACCATTATTTCTTGATTTTCCATATTTAGAGTGTTTGTATTGATTACTTTACAAATATATGGCGATATCACAACTGTTACAGGTGTCTTATTTGACAATGTACAGGGTTGTTTCGGTCAAAGTTGTTTTGTTTATTTGTAAAGTAACTAATAGCATTATGAAGCACATAAGCATAATATTACCACTTGGGAACGCGATTGTTGATACGATTATAGCTCCTTATAATTTGCTATTGATGGCCAATGCCTATTACCAGCGAATACATAAAAAAGACGAAGCACTTTATAAGATTGATATTGTAGGTCTGTCCCGGGCTCCTGTAAGGTATCAGGGGCTTATTAGCGTTTCACCTACAGCGACCGTCGATCAGATTAATTGTACGGACTTAATTATTGTGGCTGCAATCAGCGGTGATTTAAGCAAGGAAGTTGAACGTAATTCGGAATATGTTTCCTGGATAAAAAAACAGCGCATTGAAAATGATACTGCAATCGCCAGCTTATGTAAAGGCGCTTTCTTATTGGCAGAAACAGGGTTGTTAAATGGTAAGTCATGTTCTACGCACTGGACTGCTCAAAATCAGTTTCAGACACGTTATCCACAGGTGAATTTGGTTCCTGAAAAAATTATCAGCGAAGATAATGGCATCTATTCTAGTGGGGGAGCGTACTCCTTTCTTAATTTTATGCTCTACCTCATTGAGAAATACTACGGCAGGGAAGTTGCTATTCACTGTTCCAAGGTATCTGAAATCGAGCTTGACAGGTTGGATCAGTCGCAGTTCATGATCTTTTCAGGTCAAAAAGAACACAACGATGAAGCAGTAAAGGAAGCTCAGGTATTTATTGAAAATAATTTTGATAACAACTTTAATATCAGTGCTATTGCAGAAATGGTGAATATTAGTTCCAGAACTTTTCTACGCAGATTCAAAAAGGCAACGGACAATACACCTTTGGAATATATTCAGCGTGTTAAGATAGAAGCCGCTAAGAAGAAATTGGAAAATTCGGCTTCAAGCATCAATGAAGTGATGTATGACGTAGGTTACAACGACGAAAAGGCCTTCAGAAATACATTTCGCAAGTACTCCGGCTTGTCACCGTTGGCGTATCGAAAAAAATATAATCGGGAGATGGCGTTAATTGTAGATAACAAGCGGTGAATGATAAAAAAAGGTTATAGGACTCAATATCCACCACATATTTTTAACAAAATGAGCAAATAAAAGGGCTGCCTCCTATGAAAAGCAGCCCTCTGAACGACACAGTAAAGTATAACAGTTAGCTATTCCCTAAAAAATGACTGTGTAGCACGTCGACGATTTTGTTGTACCTGCAATAGGTACAGTCCTGGTGATAAGTCGGATACATCAATTTGTTCTTTTGGTTTTAATGTGAGTTTTTTCTCCATCTTACCCAGGTCATTAATAATTCGCACATGCAACTTAGCATAACTCTGTTCATCTGTCTGTAAGTTAAGTGTTTCGTTAACCGGATTTGGGTAGAGTTGCAAGGGGAGTGTCTGGTACTGATCTTGTGTATTTAAAAATACCAGGGTGTCTAAGGTACCACAGGTGTTTGTGCCTTTTTTGTAATAAATTAAGTCGGTAATTCGTTCTCTTTCATCGTCCCCTCCACCTTTTAGTGAAAATGACCAGCTATAGTAATAATAGTTGCTGTATGTTAGCCCTAATCCTTTAGCAAAATTCTCTTGTAGCTTGATATCAGGGTATGAAAACGTATTTATATAAGTAAACATTCTTGTAAGGTCTTTTTCGCAGTCAGCGATAGTATCTCTTAGTTCGCTTTGATCATACCCCATATACCCACCTGGTTGAATTTTAGCTTTATTTACTCCCCACCAAATCCATAATGGAATATTCAATGCATAACGTTCGTGCGTTATTTCAGAATGATTTGTAGTTATATCGTTATTGTTTGTCTGTGCATCAACGGCATCGTAGGTGATTTTGAGTATAGTATAGTCTATATGTGTTTCGGTAATTTCTTTTTTAAGTACTTTTTTGTACTCGTATTTGATTGAATCGTTATGCTTATCAGCTCGGTAGGTATGGCGATAGAGGAGTTCGTCTCCAAAATTATAGTTAAAGAATTCATGTAGCATGGTATTGTTAACCACAGAGTCCTTCGTCCAATAGCTATCATGAGTTTCTTTGTCTTTTTTATAATAACGAATTTTGTTTGACTCTATATAATTATAATCTCCTGAGTATGCATGCTCGACAAAATATGAACTTACCATACCCATACCTTTTGCCCATTCTATTCTCATATCGTAATTTTTATCATGATTCGTTAAACCCAAAACAAAACTTTTCTTAAAGCGCTTGGTGAAATAAAATGTACCATCACTCTCTTCAATGTCTTCTTCAGTATAAGGTCCATTATTGACATAATTATGAGCTTGTTTAACCAGCGTAGATACACTACTGTCCAGGTTTTCTATGTATTCATAAGTGGTGTCTATGGTGTTCCAGCAATCCAATGTATCACAGCCTATTTTGTGTATTTTGAATTGGTAACGTAGGGCATTTGCATCATGGTAAAACTCCTTCGATAGTACTTTTTTGCAAATGTGGTTAAAACGAATACCTCGTTGTCCGTATGCATAGTTTACTACATATACTTCATGACTATTAGTATAACAAAATTCGTCTCCCACTTCAAAATCGTAAGCTTCACCTATAGTAAGGTCTTGCCCTTTTAAGAGTCCGAATGGAGTGAATAGAATGATTATTATGAATAATTGTCTCATGGTTTTTGTAATTAGAGTTGATTGTCTTGTTCAATAGATGTTGTATTACTCAATTCTTGCTCTTCATTTTGCCCTGTTTATTGCTATTTTTTGAGGAATGACTTTTTATACTTTCAATTGTCGTTTGGAAAAGAGGGCTGCCTACTATGAAAAGCAGCCCTTTGAACGACACAGTTAAGTACAACGGTCAGTTATTCCCTAAAAAATGACTGCGTAGCACGTCGACGATTTTGTTGCACCTGTAATAGGTACAGCCCCGGTGGTAAGTCGGATACATCAATTTGTTCTCCCGGTTTTAATGTGCGTTTTTTCTCCATCTTACCCAAGTCATTAATAATTTGCACATGCAGTTTGCCATAACTCTGTTCATCTGTCTGTAAGTAAAGTGTTTCGTTAACCGGATTTGGGTAGAGTTGCAAGGGGAGTGTCTGGTACTGGTCGTTATTATTTAAAAATACTAAGGTATCCATAGTACCACAACGAGTCCTGCCTTTTTTATAATAGAGCATGCCGGAACTACGTGTTCTTACATCGGTATAATATTGAGATACATAATTGGAGTTATAGTAATAACTACTTACAAGACCTACGCCTTTGATATAATCTTCGTTTAATGATATGACAGGGTTTGCATAGGTGTGAATGTAAGTGAACATATTCACTACTTCTGAGGGGCAGTTTAAAATGGTTTCAGTGTTCGCTGACTCAGAATAACTACCGAATGCCCCAGGTGTAACCTCTGCTTTTTTTATACCCCACCAAATCCATATGGGAATGTCTTTTGGATAACGTTCATGGATAGTTTTTGTAATAGAAGTAGGGTGGGGATCAGGGTCCGTAGCACTGTTATCTGAATAATAATTGGTTTGAGCAAAAGTATAATCTATGTGTGTGTTAGATTCATCTCTTTTGAGTACTCTTCTAAACTCAAATTGTGTAAGAGGTGATTCGGAATAAGTATGACGCCACAAAAATTCGTCGCCTTCATCAAAATCGAAGATATCATGTGTTTTGGTTTTAAACCGATCGTATGGTACATATTCTTCGCCATAGATTTCGTCCCCTTTTTTGTAGTATACCATATACATTACTTCGTAAAAGCCATATTGGTATTCATTGTCTGAGGGCAAATCTCCTCCAAACCAGGTGTGTGTCAGCCCCAGACCTTGTGCCCAGTGCCTGGAGAATACATAGCTTGTTGAATCTACCAGTCTTAAGTGTAGATGAAATTCTTTGCTAAATCGTTTCAGGGGACCAAAAGTGGTGTTAACTTCTTCTCCCGTTTCGCTAATGTATGGAGCGTGCTGACGGTATTCCTTGTCTTGTGAAATAAGCACTGATACACTACTATCCAAATTTTCTACGTATTCGTAAAGCGTGTCTATTGTATTCCAGCAATCATTGCTATCACACCCAGTTCTTTGTATTTCCAATCGGTATAAAATAGCTTTTCCTTCGTCATAGAACTCTTTCGCGAGTACTTTTTTCAGGATATATTCGTATTCAACATCACGATCTTCATATTGATTATCGATGTTGTATTTTTCATAGTTTCGAATGTAACATAGCTCATCCCCAACTTCAAAATCATAAGCTTCACCTATAGTAAGGTTTTGTGCCGAAACACCGTGAGTATAAATTAGTAAGGCAAAGAATAAAAACCGAGTCATGATTAGAAAAATTAAGAGTTGATTTGGATTATATTACTGATTTTAAGGGAACTTTATAGGTAATCGAAAACGCCCGTTTTTTAACTGTACAAATTTATTATTTCCGGTATCCAGAAAAGTATTAAAGGAACCTTCTATGATGTGTGTATAGTTTCTATTATTGTCGGGGTTCACTATATTTACCGCTTCTATTAGATCTATTTTTAGTTGCTGCGAAAATGATCCTCCTATAACCGTGAATTTGTCATCAGTCAGCGATTCATAAACATGTTCATCCGTAAGTAATGTAAATTTACAATAGCTCGGTTTTTCCAATTCGTTGCGAACCTCAATGTCGTTTTCTTTGATGATAAAATCATCCTCCCATTCTTCGTATTCACCGTACCGGAAGTCTGCCTCTTCCAGCATCTTTTTAACTATAATATTAGTTGAGCTAGTGTCTAATTCTTCCGACAGGAATGAAGCCCAACATTCAAACCTCATGTCTAGACCTTCTTTTAGCCGGATAGTAATAGCTATTTGCCTCGTTATTAAATCAGGATGCCATTTTGCATCCCAGTTCGAAGATTTAGTAACCACATTCGGCAATGAACAAAGTGTTGTTATTATTTGCTCATCTTCTGAAAAGAGTAGGGTGTCTCCTTGAACGTTCATTTCTAAATATAAACCCTTTCCATCCTTGCAATAGGGGTAGTCATCTTGTAGCTCTACCTGAGTCGTTTTCTCACAGGTAAAAAGAAGTATCAAGCTACAACAAACAAATACGTTATGTACTTTAAGTAGTCTCATAAACACCTAGAGGAAATTATTTTTTTTCTTATTTCTTAACCTAAATGATAAAGAAATTGTAGTACGATTTAAGTTCGGAACGTTTCCGGATTGTTGAGTACCTTCAATGGCATGTTTTCTCAATCCAAAATATTGCTGTACACTAAATGTCATCCATGAAAACAAGTGATAAGTACTACCAACACTTAACATGATATTATTCATGCGAACCGGTGTTCCCGGTGTTCCGAAAGAATCATCTTTATCACCATAGAAACTATGTTCTTTCATTTCTGAGCGTACCGTACTCCAGTTGACCCCAGCACTGATACCCAGTCTGTGAAAGAGTAAATACTGTGCGTTGATACCTGCTCCAATCTCTTTTAAGTATAATGTTTTTGTTACAAAAACACGCTTCGTTAAAGGGGAATGGGCTGCTTCCTCGATAAATTCATGATTATTATCAAGCTGATTATAGAAAAGGGCTGTTTCCAGCATCCAGCGTTTACTCATTTCATATTGGAAATAAAAACTGGTATACCAATTTTCATTGAAGGTCCATTTCGTGCCAAGCGTGGGTTGCCGTACTAACCTGTTGAGGCCGGCATACACTCCGATATAATCAGGAATAAGCGAAAACCCTTCGTTATAATGATCTTCCTGCACATTTTTTTGTGCTTTACTGTTCTTTTGCCCTAATTTTTGCTCTTTTCGGATTAACTTTCGTGCGTTTTTATCAATTACTTTTTTGTCGGTTTTTATACCCGATGTTTCAGTGGGTAATTTTTTATGAGCACGGATGGGTTCATGAATGTCAAGTATGTTACTGTTTACTAATAGAGGGGGCTCCGAGATTCCCGGGTTTCCATAATCAGGATCGATGCATGCGATTTCTTTGAATTTCACTAATGGTATTAAAATACTATCAGGGTTATTCGTTTTCAGCGCTTTTGTAAATTCTTCTTGGTAAGGCACCGCCGCAGGATTTTGATATTTTGTAATTCCTGGCGTTGCTATTATGCTGGTTTGCGAGGATGTCTCCGTTTTGTCAAAGGAATTTTCAGGAGCTATTGGTGATGTATATATTCTTGCAATTGCAGGTGCAGCAATAAGTGAATTATAGGCGAGTTGTGTTCGTTGTTCATCTCCTTCCATTGGTGATTCACTAATCCAATTTGACATGCGCTGATCCTTAGTAGAAATGACTCGTTCGACTGTTGATACCGGTTGTTCTTGAGCGCTGTTAAACGCAAGGCTATTACTATGATCAAGGTATGGTTTATGGTAGGCTTGCATTAAAAGAACACTATTATTCCAATAATAGGTGTCGAAAGGATAGACCAATACTTCATTCTTAAGATGGGAAGTATTAGTAGCATAAAGACCTACATCTATCCAGGCCTTTTCATCGTAACGTTCAATTGTTCTTCGGTGGTATTTACAACTCATTGTAGAGTTGCGCGTACCTTGTCCGTTAAGTTTTGACCTTTGACTTTGACTTGGCAGTTTGACTGTGTCTTTGCTGAAATCCGATTGGCGTGCTGGCGCCAACAAGGTATGATAATTGTCCGGTGAAATAATAGGAGCGGAACCCATTTGGCCAATACTATAGCCAGTAATTAGTACCAAGACAAATCGCAAGGCGTAGCGCTTTCTTCTTTTATCCCGGTCGGCGTAATGCGCATCCAGTTTGCTGTTCATCTTCTCCCAATCAGATTCAATGAAGGGCATTCCTGCATTTTCAACATTACGTTTTATTTGTTTGCTAATATATTTATTCCACTTCATCATAGCGCTATCAAAAAATTATTCTGTTTGACATAAATTTTCTGAAGTTCCTTTCGGGCATTAGCCAGGTGCCACTTAGAAGTGTTTACAGGAATATTAAGTATTTTGGCAATTTCTTGATGTTTGTAACCCTCCAGTTCAAAAAGTGAGAACACATTCCTACTGGCAGGAGAAATTTTTTGAATGTAGCGCAATATCTCTTTGGTATTTATTACGCTTAGCGCTTCATTGCTTATAAATACATCGGGTTCTGCTTCCAGGTCCATTATTTCATGGTAACGTGTGTGTTGTCTTATGTAATCTATTGCGGTATGTAGAGCGATTTTTCTTATCCAGCCTGCCAGCGATCCTTCACCTTTATAGGTGCCAATTTTGGTAAATACTTTTAAGAACACATCGTTTAGCACTTCAACTGCCTCCTCTTCGTTTGAGGTGTAGCGCAAACAGAAGGTCTTGATATGACTATGGAAGCGACGGTATAGCTCGGCCTGCGCAGAGCGATTATGTTTTTTGCATCCCTTCAGAAGTATGTTTCCGTCTGTTTGCGCGTTGTATTCCATTCACTTATACTAAAAATGTTCTTCTATTTGCATAGTCGTATTAAATTGTCCAAGGGTTGGTGGTTTTTAAAAATAGTTGCAAAACTATTAATTAGATGAATATACGGAAAGTGTATTATTGCTTTCAAAAGCTTTCGCAGCTCCAATAAATGCTACCCACCTTTGCATTTTAATTTACTAATAATTAGAGCAGTTTCAATAATAAATGAAAGATGATTTTATTCCGGATAAAGAATTACTTATTCTAAAATTTTTAATAAAAACTAATTTAATCCTTCTTTGCTCTGGTTCGGGTTCAAACTCCGATAAGCTGTTCACGTAAACTACAATGGAGCTGTTGTACATGTGTATATAAAGCATTTAGAAAGTCCGTTACTATTGACCAAGGTACTCGAAGCAATATCAATCGATTGTCGCCAGCTATTCTCCGGTAATTCTAGGAATAAATTGAAGTATGAAGAAGACCATAATTGCATCCATAATCCTTTTTACAGGGTTTTTTAACATGCTTGCCGCACAACATATTTTTCCGGAGCAATACGAAGGTTGCATTAGCAATCGTTTTGCCATGGAAAGAGATTCTATGAAAGTCCATATTGATTCGGAGGATTTTATTGAGCGTTTAAGAACCTACCTGGGCGAAGGGCTTATAAAAAAAATAGAAGGGGAGTTGCGACTTCAGGTAATTGTAGATGTAGATGGAAACTCTTGCCTTCTTAGCCTGGAAAATGGTACCAATGTTAAAAGCAAAAAGATAAACCTTAAACCTTGGTGTGATAATGAGGTGAAATGGGAGGGATACACCGAAAAGGTGGCGGCAATTATTTTGCTGCAATTCTCGAACGCTTCCATTCAGTACCGAAGAATTGGAATAGATGCCCAAAAAGGATGGCATTATTTGAACTAATTTTTACTTAATACTTCAAATAGGTTTTATTAGTCTTCCACCCGAATTTTGTTGTTAATGATCAAAAATCAGTTTTTCAGTTGATGATATTCAGGGTTTTAATGATCGGTATAGGATTTATTGCAATAGATAAGCCAAACTGAGGATTGGATTGTCAAAATCACCTTTAAATGTAACACCTGAAATCACCAATAATGAAAGAATTACTTCAACTCAATGCTAATAATATTGCCGACGAACATATTTGTTGTGCCATTTCCGATAAGAAATGTATTGATAGTTACCAGGCCAAAAAAGCATGGCTCGAAAAGGAGTTCCATAATGGGTATGTATTTAAAAGAATAGATGAAAGAGCCAAGGTGTTTATCGAATACGGTCCGGCAGAAAAAGCCTGGGTTCCGATAACCGCACCCAACTTTTTAAATATTAACTGTTTTTGGGTTTCAGGTAAATACAAAAAAAACGGATACGGAAAGGCCTTGTTAAAGTCTGCTATGGACGATGCGGAAGAACAAGGTAAAGATGGATTGGTGACCGTCGTTGGAACTAAGAAATTCCATTTTATGAGCGATACCAAATGGTTTTTACGCCAGGGATTTGAAGAGGTAGATCGAACATCGAGTGGATTCAGCTTACTTGCGAAAAGAATAAATGCAGATGCTCCAACACCGGTATTTAATGAATCGGTTAAAAGTGGTAGTTGTCCTGAAAAAAAAGGCATTGTAGTTTATTACACCAACAGATGCCCGTTTTCTGAGTTTCATGCCAACGCATCACTGCATGAAACTGCGCACAAAAGAAACTTGCCATTGAAGGTGATTAAATTAAAAACTATGGAAGAAGCTCAGAATGCTCCGAGTCCCGCGACTATTTTCAGCCTGTTTTTGGATGGTGAATTTATGACCACAGATTTAAGTGTTTGTATGGATAGCCGTTATGACAAGGTTATGGAGAAATTGAAAAAGTAAACTAATTCAGGGAGATTGTCGTTACTACTATGTTTTGGTTATACTAAGCATGTGAATCTGGACAAGTTCAAAATACAGATAAGAAAAATAACTGATTTTTCGGAGGATGAGTGCAGTATGTTTATCCCTTACCTGAATAAAAAAGTATTAAAAAAGGGCGATTATTTATTACAAGAAGGACAAAAAGTAGACGAAATTTCCTTTGTCGCAAAGGGGGTGCTCCGCTTTTATTATATAGCAGATGGTAAAGAAATTAACAACCATTTTTTTCTGGAAAACGACTATGCGGTTTCTTATCTCGATTTTTTGAAAGGAACACCCAGCAGGTATTACATTCAGGCCTTAGAGGATTGTGAATTGTTAAGCTTTAATGCTGTTTCACTTCAAAAAGCGTATGATCAATCAAAGAACTGGGAGCGTTTTGGAAGAATTGTTGCCGAAAGTGTCTATGCCATGGCAACAAATCGGTTTGAATCGTTCTTGTTTCTGTCTGCCAAAGAGCGGTATTTACAAATGCTCAAAGATTATCCCCGGTTTATTCGATCTATACCTCTTTATCACCTCGCATCTTATTTAGGTATTGAGCGCGAGAGTCTGAGCAGAATAAGAAAAGAGTTGTCAGATTAAATGACGATTGTAACATACATCAATTTCTATACGCAATAGGCTATCTACTTTTGCTATGTAAACAAAAACATAACACGAAAAGTAGATTAATATGAAAAAGTTAACAGTGTATCTGACCATTTGTGCTGTAATAAGCCTTGCGTCTTGTAGTTCTTCACAAAAAAGTATTATACCCACCAGTAAAGCACTGCCTTCTATTAATGATAATTACACCATTATTTGGGTTGGTAGTGGTGAATCTTACGTTTTCGCCGATGGAAAATATGAAAGAAGCGAATCCAATGACTACTCTTTTGAAGTTGTTCAAAGGAGGTATGGTAATTCATGGAAGTCAGTAAAGAATATGCATCGAATACACCCTGATTACGATGGAAAAGCCGGTGAAAGGGAACAAACGATGTTTTTCGGAATTGACTTCGAGAAACATAGCGATGTTTTAGTATCAACCATCCATTCATCTTTAGGAAATGGAACCGGAAGTAGCGATGAAGAGTTTCGGGAACAGGTCATACAATTTGAAGTCGACGGTGCAAGTGCTTTTGCTCCCTATAATACCATGCGCATTACACAACATTACCAATATGAAGAAGGCGTTTTGTTAGAAACCGTAGAGCTGTTTAAGATGAGCGATGGAGAAGAAACCCCATTTGCAAAGATAGAAGAGAGCGCCGTTATATTCCGTCCAGTGAAATTGAAAGAGGCCCCTACAACATTTGGAAATGAATTATAGCGGTATAATCACATCTAGTGAAGCGTTTTACGAATAGCTATTAAAATAGTGTTCGTAAAGCGCTTTATTGGCACAAGTTTTGTGTGTCATGTGCTTAAACCCAATATGATGAAATTTGTCTTTTACCTCTTTGTATTAGTGTGCTCCGTACCAACCTTAGCACAGGTATCTTTTACCACTTCATGCGAAATAAGAAATGGCCAGGCGTACGGCTATGTACATAATCATAAAAGCAGTTTTGAAATAAACGGCGATGTCTGGTTTTATTTTTTTGATTCCAACGGACACATGATTGACAGTGAAGATGAATTTGAATACGAGTACGTATCGCGGGAAAGCACTGAAGAAATAGAGCACACATCCGCACCAACCCAAGCATGTAGTTGTACTTTTGATGTAACTGGTGCTACAAAATCGAAGAATTCATTTAAACCAAACAATTTTGCGCCTTCAACGTCTTCAGGCATCAAATATACCACCTCGTGTCAGATTCGAAACGGACAGGCTCATGGCTACGTGCACAACCACAAAGGCAGTTTCGAAATTGATGGCTATGTGTGGTTCTACTTTTATGATTCTGAGGGACATTTTATAGATAGCGAAGATGAATATGAATATGAGTATGTATCGTGGGACAGTACAGAAGAAATAGAACATACAACTGCTCCAGGTGAAGCTTGCAATTGTTATTTCGATGTAAATAACGCAGTGAAATCGAAGAAATCAACTGGAACCAAAAATCCCGCTCCCTCACAGAGAGCTGATATTAATTATAAGACCTCATGTGAAATACGTAATAACCTGGCTTATGGGCATGTCCATAATTTTAAAGGAAGCTTCGAAATAAATGGGAACGTAACGTTTTACTTTTATGACTCACAAGGAAAATTGGTGAATAGTCAGGAAAAATATGAATATGAATATGTGTTTTGGGAACGTACAGAAGAAATAGCACATACTTATGTTCCGAGAACGGCGTGCACTTGCGTTTTTGAAATTAAAGAGGCGGTATCGGAATAGTGATTCGGGAAAGCTGACTTAGTTTATGTTATCGGTAATAGGGAATAATTAATAATACAAATTGGTAACTTGAAAGATAATTGGTTTAACTTTAGCAAAGATTTTTTAATGAAGTAATAGGGGCCCTAATCGCTCTTTTCGTGAAAATATAAGTTGATTTTCTTAAACAAGACTTGCTCCGAATGTGTTTCAAACTGTGTTGTTATATAATGTAATATTTATTTAAAGGTACTAGTGCTAATTTGCTTACATCATAAAGTTAAACAAGCCAAATATAAAGAGAGCTTGTAATTACCGTAAAATCGCTATGCATAAAGTAAATCAGTTAGGATTGAAGAATTGAGTGACTCACTACAATTTTGAGTCGCTCTCCAGTCGCGGGGTGGAATATTCGATCTCCATTTAGGGAAATCACGCTTTTTTAGGCAATTCCACGAAGAGCTTACCTTGAAAGAGGTAAGCTCTTCAAAAAATCAATTAGCACAATTCCTGAACATTTAATAGTAACAGTATGAAAATTTCCGAAAACATTGCTGAGATAGTACAATATTACCTAAAGGACATTAAAGGGATTCGTCTGGAGTGGAGTTTTGAATTAGGGGAAGGTTACCTTGAAAAGAAGCCACATTTATCGATATGGGCAGGTTATAAGTGCGAGAGCCTCAACTGTTCTATACATGAGCGATTTTATGCTTTACTATTGGAATTAAATTGTCCTGATATAATTTTGCAACGATTTGAGTCATTTGACCTGATCTATTATTTGGGCATAAGAATCCCTATGAATACGAATGAAAATACATTCTATTTCCATATTTACCATTATAACACTGAGAAAGAAAACGATGAAATGCTATCGTTCAAATGGAAGAACAATCGTTTGAAGCGGTTTATTTCTTATAAATACATCAATGGAACACACCCCGATGTAGTTTTAGGCAAAGTTCACAACAAATATAAAGGAGTGATAAAGGCACTTGTCGACCAGATGGTTTTACCGCATCCACTCAGCTATTGGGAACAGAACTGTGAAAATAGCATCCAGGAGATTTATTTTATGTTTACGTGGCAGCCAAAACTCAACTATTTCCTTTCAAAGACACGTGAATATTTGCCCGATAGAGAAAGAGAGCTACTGGAACCATATGAAGCATATCGGTTTAGAAGCATAGGTTTTAGCACGGCCAATGTTTCAAAACCGTCAATGTCGCCTTATTTTAATGCTCCAATACGTCAATTCTGGCCCAACACCCTGGACGAAGCAGTTGAGGAGATAAGGTCTTCTGCCAGTGAATATCACCAACTTCTTGAAAGCAGGTATGCAGACCTTGTAAGATAATAGCATTAATCATGCTCCTTTAAATGTTAAATTTTTACCACATGAAATATTTATTGAAATATTCAATTTGTCTAATGCCATTACTCTTTTCATGTTGTTCATCGGAAAAAAGTAAAGAAAATGAGCAAGTAAATACGCCTACCGGGAAACAGCTTTCCGCTACTGATGATACAACAAATAACATGAAGGAAGCAACTGTCAAGAACCCCGTAGTTGAAAAAATAGAAAGTAAGCAAAAAAGACATTATGGTATAGATGTGTCTCATTTTCAAGGAGATTTGTTAGAAGACATAAAACACTTCGATAGTTTGTCTTTTGTGATCTGCAAAGCAACGCAGGGGACTCAGTACATAGATCCTATGTTTAGAACCAATTGGAGAACGCTCCGTGAAAGAGGTGTGATGAGAGGGGCTTATCATTTTTACGATTGTGGTGAAGATCCAAAGAAACAGGCCAGGCATTTTTGTAGTCAAATCGAAGACTTTGGAGAATATGACATTTCTCCGGTATTGGATATAGAACAAGGGTCAATGAAAACCGGTGTTTCAGCTGAAGAAATGCAGGAAAATATCCTTGTGTTTTTACAAACCGTAAACCAAATATTGAACCGTAAACCCATTCTTTATACTGATTATGCGTTTGCTCAACAATACTTTTCGAATGACTCGCTCGCTGATTTTGAGCTATGGCTAGCCGAATATACCTCACATAAGGCACCAAAAATACCAACTCTCTGGAAGAACAAAGGTTTTTTAATTTGGCAAAGAAGCTCTAGTTATCACAGGGATTCAGAACTTGTAGACTTGGATCTAGTTAAAGGTTCGCTGAAAGAGCTATTAACAGAACAATAGTGGCATGGATAATAAAAGAAGTTTTTTCATTTTCACACTACTTGTATTTGTTATTATAGGTATTTGGAACCCGTGCGGGGAAGAGGTAGCTTGTTTTATCAGAAATACGGTCGACAAAAACGTTAAATTTCTGGAGCTCGTCACAGAAATAAAACTAATACTGGCTGCCATAAGTAAAATAGAAATTCCTTTTTTAAGTGGACACAGCAACGGACTGGAAAATACCCTGGAGCAGGCACAGGCCTATTTAGTTTTATCAGAGTTAATTACTTTTGTACAATTCTTGTTGATTGAGATGGCCCAGTTGTGGTTCATAAAGTTGATTTTGATCATACTTTTCTTTTTAGTACTCATCAGAAAATTTGAGCCTTTTGCTTCGAAACTTTTAATCATTTTTTTGGTATTGAGCCCTGGAATTTCGATAATCGGTTATACCATAAAGGAAGTGTCACAACACCTTCATATCGATTATAGCGATGAATTCCTGGTGAAATTAGAGGCTTCTGTACGACAGATTAAATCGGAACAAGTACGCCTAATGCACCAACATCAGGCACATTTAACAGAAATAAACAACGACCCCAAACGTAGAGGTGCACGTTTTTTTCCGAAATTGGCCGAAGATATCACTTACGATATAAAGAAGGAAGGCCTGGGTATAAAAGGCGATTTTAAGGAGATACGACTATTTTTAAGCAAAGAATTTCATGTATTGCTGGTGAAGTCCTATAATCATACTGCAACAGCTTTCTTTTCTTTCTTACTGCTTCCGGCTTTGTTCCTGCTTGTCATTTATAGCATCTACAAAACACAATTTCAATTCTGGACCTCAGCATTAAATCCTATCAAGGGCGAGTTCAAATCAGGTGCTTCACCTATATTAAAAAGGCTCAAAGCAATGTCGAACCGATTAGGAATATCATCAAATCCAGGAGTGAAAAATAGCTCATGAGCATTTAAGGTATCCTTCCTAAATAAACTAACCACGGCTTTCTTACCTCACTTATTCGGCAGGAACAGGATAGCTTTTTGTGGAGAACAGTTTGATGAGATCACCCAAATCCCTTGTGTTACTGTCGTATGGTAAAAGTTTGATAACATTTTCAGAGGCTTCGTGTGGAGGAGACTGTAAATTCTTTAATACGAAGTACTTTTTATGATCGATCTCCATAGTACCGTCAATTAAGATTCTAAAATGATCGTTCATAAATACAGGACCTCTAATAGTGCGCGCCAAACCTGTTGTAATGCTTTGAGCTTCCTGAAAGAGCTTGAGACTTTGTGCAAGAGGTATACGAAAACAATTCTCTACATTATGATTTGCTTCGACAAAAAGGTAATAAGGTACCAGGCCCAGCTTAACCTGTTCACTCCATAGTGTGCTTAAGGCGTTGACACTATCATTGATATCCTTTACCAATGGCCCCTGGCATCGAATTACAGCACCTGTTTCCCTGATGCGTTCAATGGCTTCTTTGACCTCGTCCGTGGCGAGCTCGTTTGCGTGCGTGAAATGTGCACATATATTGAGGTGCTTACCACGGCTTTTAATGTACCTGAAAAGGTCCAACAAAGCTGCTGCGTCACGGTCTTGAGTAAAGCGATAGGGCCACCATGCCAGTGATTTAGTGCCGATGCGTATAACCTTGACAGTGTCTATATCCAGTATTGGGTCTATGTAAGATTTCAATACACTCGACTGTAGTACAAGCGGGTCTGCACCGGTGAATAACACGTCTGTGACTTCTGGCAGGGATCTGATGTATGAAACAGGGTGTTCCGGATTAGCATAAGATGAATGATCCTGAATTTCCGGATTATTAAACATAATCCATCTGAAACAATAAGAGCAATAGCTATGGCAGGTCTTCATCATCGGAGCGGGATACAAACTCACGATAGTCTTAAAATTTCGTGTAACCCCTCTTAGTCTTTTATCAAAAAAGTCAGGGTGACTGGAATCAGCACTCTTCATTTTTGGCATCATCTTGTTTCGAATACCATTTACAAACGGAAGAAAGGTGTCTTTTGGTAATCCCGCTTCATAAAGTAAGCTCAGGTGTTCAAAGTCCAAAGAATTAAGCATTTCTCTTCTTGGGAATACCAATTTATAGATAGGATCGGCGGGAATATTATTCCAATCGATTAATTTTTCCAGCACATAACTATTTACTTTAAAGTGAAATACTGAGCTAAGTATATCGAAAGTCTTTTTTTCTTTGTCAGGTAGTAATAAATAATAATTACTTAATTTGAAATTGGTATTTGTATAAACTTTAAACTTCATGCTTGACTGACTTGACATTATACAAACATTCCCACCGGATTTAATGCAGATTCACATCTGGCTTTCTGTAACCAGTTCATTTTTACCGGAACGTTGTACAAACGACCAGGGGCGAGCCTTTTCCAAAAATGCCTCAATCCTGGAACAATCATTCGTACTACAGGCATTCCAATATCTGGTTGCGTGAGGTCAAGCATATATGTTTCCAAACCATTCCCACTTAATTGATTGACGCAATATTTTAAAGCTCCTTCTATGGATATCGGGTGTCCGGTGGTCTGTTTGAAGTTATAAGTGGAATCGCCTTTAAGGTAGCTTTGATCCTCTATCGATGTATGTACAAGCCATTGCTCGAAAGCCGGATCCAGTTTATTTTTACCTAAATGCTCCAGAACCGGTAAAAGCTGATTCATTTCGATCATGGATCTTTCCAATGCAATCGCGGCATCAACGTGTGCGCCAAATCCGAACAGTATCTGTTTTTTACTGCTTTTAGAATAGGATATCGATGCATAAACAGGAATATGAAGGTCATGTGTTAGCTCTAAAATAATCACCTCTCTGTCTATTTTGTTATAGTAACTCAAAAGATCTTGGAGATAGACGCCGGGAATCGAGTCCTGGTTGATCGATGGTGCCTGGATTTGATTATACCACCAAATGGCAACGGCATCTCTTTCAATAAGTTCAAGAAGGCCTTGTAGCGCGGCTTCATACACGGTATTTCCGGCAGCGCTACCATTAGAATCCGGGTAAGAAAATAAATCTTTTTCGTTTTCGGAAGGGTATTGCGCGTAACAGAAAGCAGTAGGTAAGTACCTTTGCTTCCCATCATTTAGTGAATAAATTGCACTCCATTCTATTTCCTGGTTTAGATTAAACGCTACGGGTACAAGGGAGTAGAATTTATCATTAGTTGTATTAGCTTCTTCTCTTGCCTTGTATTGATTTTCACTGAACAACATGCAGCTGTTTGGATGCATGGCTCCCGGAAGGTCGTTAAATGTAGCACTTACCGTGTGTACCTGGTCGTGGTACATTAAACAATATCGTTCAATAGATTCACAAAGAGCTCCTGTTTTGGCTTGTATTTCATTTTTGCCTTTTCCACCATTCATACTACGTAAATGGTGATTGAGCCAGAACATAGAAGTACTTTGCAAGGCCACATTTTTACCTGAACTGAAATTGTGAATTAACGGTGAGTCGCGTTTCCCGTAAGGTTTAATTTCCGGAACTATTCCCGAAATATTACTTATATGATGTTTGTATTTTTGATACGTTTCTTCCGCGGGTACGCTGCGATAACCTCCACTGGTGTTTACTACGTTACTGTCCTTGTTCAGGTCAATCGTTACGCTTGGATATGAATAGTTTTCTTCACCACAAGTAGTACATTGGGGCCTTTTAACCACATGGTGATCTAAGGAACTCAAGTCACTAAAGTCAAACTCTATGAGTTTGTTTTCAAGGGATGTTTGTCCCAGTAGGTACTTCTCTATTTGGATACCTGCCATGTTCAATGCAGCATTGAACGTAGCCGGATGGTAGATAAACGGTCGCTTAAATTCGTTATCCGGCGTAAGTGAATGATGTAGTTTGCGTTCCGGTTGATGCAGTAAAAGTCTATTTATCAAACAATCCCAGCACGCAGTTTCGCCGGGCTTAATTAATGGGCCCAACCAAACTTTAGAGCCCGTAGGTTTAAGCAGTAGGAGCGGGAGTCCTGATCTCTGGCTGTATGCATTGATTTCAGCTAATTGTGGGCTACAATAATCTTCGGTTATAACCAAAATAAGTTGTGGCTTGTCCTTATCGATTTCAAATCCAAGTCCTCGCAAAAAATCACCAGGCAGGTCCGATTTTATTCTTGAAGAGCATATTATTAAATCAATTGTTTTGTCCGGCGTTTGTTCGATCACATTTTCATTCAATGCGGAGGCCCAAAACGCTTCATGGTTTGTCCCCGGAACGGTGTCTTCTTTACGGGTGATAATAAACGAATTCTTTTCCAGCAGGCTTAGTGCGCTGAAAATTTCTTGTGGAGGCATTTCAAGATAAAGCTTTTCCAAAAGTTTATTTTCCGTATTTGTCCCCTCATTGATTAATGACAGCAGGCTCACATGTATGCTGCTGGTCAGTAATGTCCCTGTAAATTCGTCTGTGATTAATAATTTGTTATCGTCAATTTTTTCAACCGCATATTTCGGGTTAATAACAAACTCTTTAAACATAAGTAATACCTATATGTAGTTGTTTGTACTTTTGTGAAAGGATCAAACACAACCAACGATAACCGCCGTCGGTTGTGTTATTATATAATTTAACAGAAAGTAGTAAGCACTATTTCATTGCTGTCTGCAAACTGTACGATTGTCAATGAGTCTTCGGAAGGAGTGATAAATGGAAATTGAATAACCACTTCAAATTCTTCCAGTTTATCTACGATGTCTAAATCTATCTTACCAAATTGTTCTAATTTGTTATGAATCGATTCCATTCCATTAATATATTCCGACTCTCCGTGTTTCTTAATGGTGTTTTTTTCAAGTGCATACACATCTACGTTCCATGCTCGTTCATGAATGGTAATTTCTGAGTTGTCTTGTATGTTCTTTCTTTTGATGTAAAGAGTAGGCCAGATAACGTGCGGTGAAATTGCCACATATACTGATTCGGGTATAGTCATATCGCACCCTTTCCATGTAATCCATTCAGGTCCTTGTTTAGAGTCATAGTCAGCATCACCTGATTCGATAAATTCACCATCAGAGTCGATTTTTACTTTCAATTCAACGTTTGTGAGGAATTTTATTCTGTTGGCACTGGATTCCAAAAATGCTTTTTCAAACCCTCGATAGATCCCGATCAAGGTCATGAGGTAATTATAACGTGTGGTGATTTTCAGAATTTTGTATTTGGTGTTTATTTTTTCTATTTCCTTTGCATCACCTTGCGCCTTTTCAAGCTCTTCCTGCTTTAAATTGTCCAGCTTTCCCAATAGTTCGGTAAGTTGGTCTAATAAGTTTATTGAAGGAGTATCAATAGTGTTCATAAAGTTAGAGTTTAAATTGAATAAAAATTAGAACGTTTATACGTTGATTTGGTTCTGATCATTGATGAAACTGAAATCTTTTTTTGTACAGTCTTTGATTAGCTGCATTGCCAGTTCTTTGTCACTTTCGTCGCAGATGCGCTCAAAGTATTTGCAGGTCTGATACTCATAGTAAAAAAGCCCATATTTTCGGGCATGACCTATTGCATCTAATAAAAGTGCTTTTACTTCTTGTGTAAAAATAGTTCCACTTTCATAAATTAACTGAGCTTTTAGCTTTTGTAATAAGGATACTGAATATTGCTCTTTAAGGCGTCCGCAGCGCTCAAGGGTAGAATCGATGACAGCATTGGCTTTATCGTATGCTCCACATTTAAGCATTGTTTCAATGAGGACGCATTCGTACCAGGATAGTGAATTGTAATTGTTGATGCTGCGCAGGTTTTGCAAGGCAGTCTCCGATCTTTCTGTTTCGTTATTTATCCAGTCAAGTACAAAGAAAAGAACGACTTCCACATAACTACCCCTTATGTCATTGCCATGTTTATCGTATAGCTCGTCCAGTACCTGCTTAGCTTCCGGCCTCATTTCAACTCTTATATAAATCAGCGCGGCTAAGAGGGCTGCAACTGCAGATACATTGGGGTTTTTTAAGGAATCGGCAAATTTTAATGCCTCTTTAGCATGGGTGAAGGATTGTTCTATATTTCCCAGCATCATTTCTACCAGGCCAAGTAAACCGAGACTTTGTACCAAAGGTTCAAAACCGAACTCAAAATGAACTTCCCGGTCTTCCGAAGTTTTATAACCTTCTACAACCTCTGAAAGCAATTTTTTGGCATTATCAAAATCACAATCATTGATATGTAATTGTCCCAGAAAGGCAAGTACAACCATTCGAAGGCGATGGTTGCTTTTCAGGTCAAGTCTGTTTAACAGGCGATACCCAATATCCATCGCTTTGCCCTGTTCCATTTGACTATTAAACCATGAAAATTGCATCCATTCAGACCTTAATACTTGTTCGTTGAGTTCCGGTAGTTCATTGTCTGTACCGTTTTGTTTTATGGCCTCAATAAGGTCAATGTTATCGTCAATAAGGTTTTTGGATTTTTCAGAGCCCCAACCTTCTGAAACTGCAATTAGTGGTAATAATCCAATGTTTAGTTTCAATTCGGATAATGATTTCAGAAGTGGGTCTTCTATATTTGCAACCCATTTTCTAAATCGTTCGGCATAAGTTTCCGCTTCAGCTAATAGTGATTTGTCGGTAAGATTTTTGATACTTAGTACACTGTAACGAACGCAGTCTTCCGTTCTTCCTGCCTGACTGGCATGATTGGCCATTTGTGCGGGGTTTTGTTCACTAAATTGGCTGTATTCATCTTCCAGGATAGTGAAAAGATGATCGTGCAGGTCTTTCTTTACCTGAGTAATCATACTTTCATATGCTACATCACGTATGAGTGCATGCCGGAATATGTAGGTGTCGGAGTTGAGGGTGGTTCGTCGCAGCAATAAGCCTTTGTCAACCAGTATTTTGAGATTGTTTTGAACTTGCTCTTCATCCGATAACATCAACTTGGTCAATAGTATATAGTCAAACTCCCGACCAATTACAGCTGCTGTTTGAAGTGTTTTTTTAACATAGCCCAGACGATCCAATCGCGAGAATAATAAATCTTTGAGCGTTTCAGGCATCAAACGTTCATCAAATTCATCAGCAAAACCCAGCACTCCTTCTTTTGAAATTACAAGCTTCTCTTCTAGGAGCATTTGCGTAAGTTCTTCAATATACAATGGTATTCCATCCGATTTATTCACTATGAAATGGAGTACATTGGCTGCTGTTTTTTTGTTTAGAAATTGATTTCTGGCATAGAGTTCCGTTGTCTCCGAATTAAGGTTTTTAAGTTCAATGTGTTCAAACTTGCTTTCAATATCATCTGTATTCCATAGCTGACGGGTTAATAACAAACATTTAAAACTAAGATGTTCTTTTGTGGCGAGTGCTTCTATGAATGACAGACTGGTAAGGTCTATCCAGTGAATATCTTCAATAATGAAAAGGTATTCGCTCTTAGCTCCAAACTTATTCAAAAGAAGATAAATACTTTCGAAAATCACTTCTATTTGTTTGGCAGGACTAAGATTTAAGGTGTTAATAGCTACTTCATATGGTAGATTGAGCCAGGAGCAAAGAACGGGTAGTATTTGTGAAATATCACAAGGAATTTGGTCAAAGGCCTCGTTAAGAATGCGCACCTGCTTATCAGCATCATATTTAGTTAGCTGTAGTTCGGATCGAAGCAATTCCAGGAAAGGGTGGAGGGAATTGTTTCGGTACTCGGGAAGGCATTTACATTCTTTGACGGTTTTTCCATCATTTAGGAGCTGTGATTTTAATTCGTAAGCTATTCTGGATTTTCCAATTCCGGCTTCCCCGCTAATAATAAGTAGTTTTTTTGACTCATCACTTTCCCAGAATGATTTTATTGTGGCTATTTCACGATCTCTGCCAATGATGTGTTGCGAGTATTGACGGATTTCCTGAAAGGAGTTAGTCTGGAAATTCTTTTCTCCAAGCAGGCGATAAAGCCGCTCAGGCTTTCCGGGGTTCGAAGAAGCGTCTACATATTCTGATGTATGGGATAATTGAATTTTTTTACTGGTAGCTTCACTTAAAAATATTTCGCCTATCTGCGTAACTGCCAAAATTTCGAGCGTATCACTTACTAAAGTGCCTTCTAATGCACTTGTTTCACTCGTCAAAATAATCCCCGAATTCAATGCCATTTGAACTTCCAGTGAGATTTTATGAAGCTCGCTCAGAGACTTGCTTCTTTTAGTAACATCCTTAAGAATTTGAAGTGCGGTGGAGGCTGCTCTCCTGGTGTCTGTGTCGCTCGTATTAGGATAGCCAAAATAGAACACCAAATGGTTCATCAGTTTGCCTGCAAGGTATGCTCCGTACTTTGTTGCCGTGTCTTTACATAAGTTAATCTGATCGGCAAGTATTGCGTCTGTTAGTTCTTCTTCATGTTTGTCCTTCGCTTTCAAATTCAGCTTTAGACAGAGAATAGTGATGTTCTTTCTAGAGCTTTCTGTGTTGCTGGAATTAACCTCCGTGTTTTCATTAGGCAGCTCAGTGTCTGCCTCAAAAGCATTGCTTATTTTACCAATTAAAGTATTGTAATTAATTTGCTTTAATTCATCCAGGATTATTTCAGCGTTGGCTATGCGCTTATCCGGATTTTTTTCCAGAACTCTTCGTAATAGTTTCCCCAAATCATGTTCAACCAGAGAAGAGGGAAGGTTGATGCTTACATTAGCAAGCTGCTGCTGTAGAACTTCTGCCATCCCCGAACCATTGAATACCGGAACGCCGGTCAAACCTTCCAGGTATATGAGCCCCCAGGCATATATATCAGATTTTACTGTTGGTAGTTCACCGCGAAGTTGTTCCGGTGAACAGTAACGTGGCGTGCCTAATATATCCTGACTTAAAGTGAGCTGATCGTCTTTTTTATACCAGACATCGTTTATAAACGTACCAATACCAAAATCAAGTATTTTTGCATGGTGTTTGTTTCCCGATTTAAAAACCATAATATTCTGCGGTTTTAGATCGCGGTGAATAACACCATTTTCATGTGCGCTTAGCAGCGCACCAATTACCTGTTCAAGGATATCGCATACTTCGTGGATTTCAAGTGAGTTGGTTCCAATAAGTTCCTTCAAAGTGTTGCCTTCAACGAGCTCAAATACAATAAACGGAACATCGTTATCGTCAAGGCCACAATCCAGGATTTGCACTATATTCGGGTGGGACAGACTGGAACATAGTTGGATTTCACGTTCAAATCTACGGATTTTTTTTGCACGTTCCTGCTTATCTATACCGTCTTGCAGTTTGATGGTTTTAACCGCCACCTTTTTGTTCGTACTTTCTTGAATAGCTTCATAAATGATACCATAGCCGCCCTCGCCAAGCTGATTAATAGGTTTGTATCCTTTCATGTTAATTAAGCAAATGAGGTTTTATTAATATTTATATGATCGAATCTTAAGCCTAAAAATCCATTTTTCCGCATTATTAAATCAGAAATAAAAGGGCCAAAAGGTTTACTATTCATAAGCTGTTTCCTTAGTCGATGAATTTGTACATTCACATAATATTCATCCAATGAGGAATTTAAGAGTTCTTTTTTTAGTTTTTCTTTAACCTCATCCATTTGTACCCATTCGACACCCTTATTTTTTTCTCTGGCAAGGAACAATATTAGATGATTATAGACTTTTCGACCCATATCTATGCAGTGGTCGTTTATACGTATTTTTAGTGACACCTCTTCTTCATCCGGACTCAGCGAAAAATCGAGTTGAACTTCATTAAATTCAATGTTGGTTTCAATAGTTTCATCGAGTACATCGTTTTTGACGAACATCCAGGATGTATCTGCCAGTGAGTACCTTTCGCCTTCAACAAGTGTGTCAATGGCTATACCTGTATCAATTTTCCATTCGTCATTCTTTATTCTAAAGAAAGAGACAAGTGGAGCCTTATCATCAGGGTATACCTGTTGATCAGATAATTTTAAGTATTGAGATCCATCTGTAGTCATGAGGTAACTTGAGGGCTGATCGTCACCTGATAATTCCCAAACTGATTGTGAGTCAACTCCAAATTGTAAAATGCTTCCACGCTTTAATTTGGTTGTCGATTGAAAATACTTCTTGCCATTAACTAAAGTGCCATTTTTGCTGGTGTCTTTTAAATACCAATGACCATTTTCCCAATAAATGCTGGCATGTGATCGCGAAATGTCTGAAGCATTGATAATGGTATCGTTGAAATGGGCTCTACCGATGTGATGTGAAGCTTTAAGACAAATTTTCGAACGATCCGTGTTTCTTGTTATAAATCCCATGAGTGTAATACGATTAAGAAAAAAACTGCTTAGAGTTTTAATCGAAATTATTGTTAAAAACGGCAGTTCTATTCAGGTTTCTGATTATTGCGATGGGAAAAGTTTCTAAAAACGTATCCATCGAACATAACTGAATTATTGTTACTGTTAAGCAATAGTAAGTGGTATTAACGAAAAATGACAACATTTTTTTAAATAATTTTAACGAACGAATAAATTATTCGTTGAACCGAATTGTGTCTTTATAAAAAGTAAGTTTATTTGATAAGTGTTCATAGATCCAGCGTTAATTCTATAATTCAAAACGGGTGTTAATTAATTAAACTTTACGTTTAATTTACCTGTATATTATATTTTTAACTAAGAGGGTTATCCAAACTTTTTTTTGCTTATTGTTCCGACATTTTTTTGTTCATTTGCAGCAGTAAATTAGACACCCGATAAAATGAAAAATGTAAGCTGTTTATTAGTACTGCTGTTGTGTACAAAGGTACTTCATGCACAAATAATCTGGAACGGACCAAAAATCACCTTTAGTAAGGCAAATAACGCTGATTGGACAAATGCTATCAATCAAGATCGCATTACAGATGATGTTTGGATAAGCAGGAAGGAAAATCAAGGTATTTTTAACGTTGCAGAAGAGAACGTTTATACAACAAACGTAAGTCCTACTGGAACAAAATGGTCATTTGGAACCACAGATAACATCGGAACACTAACATTTGAGTCGTGGCAGGAAGCCGTGAGAGAAGATCCTCCCAGTATGGTCAATAAAAATATGGTAATGTGGATTGTTAATGAGGGTATTTACATAGACGTTAAATTTACCTTTTGGCAAGGCAATAATATTGGCGGAGGATTTAGTTATGAACGCTCAACAGAAGCGCCCGTAAGTTTGAACGATGTAATTCAAAACGAACTTAAAATTTATCCCAATCCTGTACAGGACAAACTCTACCTGAGCGATAAGAATTATGGGAAGCGCATTGTGATTTATGATTGCACCGGACAAATAAGGTATTTGAATGAACATTATACCGCTTCGGAAATTAATGTGTCTGATTTTCCCGCCGGAATGTACGCAATTCGATTTGAAGACGGGCATATGTGTAAATTTCTGAAAAATGAGTAAGTTGGCACGTTAATTGAAGATAAATGGATTAAAACTTAATTAATGAACAATGTAAAAATAATTTCATTTCTAATTTTCGTAGCCCTCAATACAGGCAATTTACAAGCACAAAGTGAAAAGTCGTACTACCCTCATCGAATGATGGCAGGGATAGGTTATGAGGTGCTTAATCCTGCTCGTTTTATTGACAAATTAATTGATAGTGAAAACTTCGAAACCTCAACTTTTGGTGTTGTTTCTCTTCAATATACCTACGAACTGGCACCTATTTTTGATTTGGGAGTAGATGCAGGTTATTCACAAACATTGGTGGAATGGAATATTCCGGAGTATTATGTCGAATCGCTGGATGAAGTTATCGATGCCAATTTTAATGCGGAATTTAATAAATTTACACTTAATTTAAGGGGGAATGTACATTTCACTAAGGATAGTAAAGTCGATCCTTATACTGCGCTCGGTATTGGATTTAAGATGTCGCGATGGAAATTTTCCAGCAACGCTCCAGGGTTTAATCCGACTATATTTGCTCCTCCCATGTCCTTACTTTTAAGATTTGGTGTACGATTTATGTTTACCGAATATGTTGGAGCTTTTGTTGAAGGTGGAATAGGACATGGCGCTCTAAGAGGCGGAATTACAGCGCAGTTTTGACATTTAAACACTATTTTGGCAATCTGATTATAAGTGTGGAGTATGCTTAAGAATGAAAAGCAACTAGTTCATAAGAGATGAACGAGCTGCGATATTCTACCACTATTTTAAATTACCATCGCACATTGATTGGAAATGTGGCTATTTCCATAGTAAATTGCCATTGTTGAATGTATGAATTTGTGACGACCAGATTACGCACAGCAATATATTCCTCAGCTAAGCACATGTGTCCCTGTAAATCTAACCAAGTAAACCACTAAGTATTAAATAAATGGATAAGCGTATTACCGTATTAGAAACCATTCGGCAAGGAAAAATTGGCGGTGGAGAATCACACTTATTGTCTTTAGTTTCCAAGATAGATACCTCTAAATTCAGACCCGTTGTTCTCAGCTTCACAGATGGTGAAATGATAGATATGCTGAGAGAAAGAGGTATTAAAACTTATATTGTACATACAACCAAACCTTTCAATCTATTGCTAACCGGCAAGGTATTGGACATCATTAAAAATGAAAATGTACAATTGGTTCATGCGCATGGGACGAGAGCTACATCAAATTCATTTTATGCCGCTAAAAGAGCGAAAATACCAATAATTTACACAGTACATGCCTGGTCTTTTCATCCTTGCCTAAGACCTTTTGTATATAAGGCACGAGTAAGGTCAGAAAAATTCTTAACCGAAAAAGTTAATGAAACTATTTGTGTATCGTATGTTAATCAGGAAGAAGGACGGCAGCTGTTTAAATTACGAAATAGCCGAGTTATACAAAACGGAATTGATACGGAAAAATTTGATCATCAAAAGGACTATGGTGATATAAAGAATGAACTGGGTATTAGTCCTGATAAATTTTTAGTAGGCTATATCGTAAGAATGACCGAACAAAAGGACCCGCTTACCTTATTGAAAGCCATTAAGATTGTAAAAGAAAAGAACAACAACATAAATTTTATGCTGGTCGGCGATGGTGAGTTGAAGCCTATGATGGAAAGCTACGTAGAGGAGAATAGTTTGGGTGATACCGTTTTCTTTGAAAACTTTAGAACTGATATACCTCGTGTACTTTCAAATCTGGATGCATATGTCTTGCCGTCGTTATGGGAAGGCCTGCCTATTGGGCTTCTGGAAGCTATGGCCATGCAGAAAAAAGTTATTGTATCAGATGCGGAAGCAAATAAAGAACTGATAAATAACGGAGTCAATGGCTTTGTATTTCAGAGAGAAAATGAGGAAGAACTGGCTGAAGCCATACTTAAAATGTATGAGAACCCTTCAAATGCCAACAAGATGGCGCAAAGAGCAAAACAGCTGATAGATGAAAAATACGCTTTGGGAAATATGGTAAACAGGATTGAGGATACGTATTTCGAAATTTTGGAAAAGTCCAAACAAACTAATTGACCTGGCCCCTTGTGAAAATCCCAGTAACAGTGCTCCATACAATTTGTGCATCTAATACCATACTTTGGTTTTCAATGTACGCTAGATCATACTTAACCTTTTCTATTTCACCTTCTAATGTCGATGTATAACCAAGGTTTATTTGAGCCCATCCTGTTATTCCGGGCCTTATAGTATGCCTTCGGTCATAATTGGGAATGTTCGCTTTGTAATGATCATATAACTCCATTGGGACAGGTCTTGGGCCAATAAAAGCCATTTCTCCTTTCAGAATATTCCATAACTGGGGAAGTTCGTCCAAACGTGTTTTTCTTAAAAGTCGCCCAATGGGGGTAACACGCTTATCGTTTTCCTTGGTCAGTTGAAATTGCTCACTTGATGTTTTCTTTTTCATGGTGCAAAATTTGAAGATGGTAAAAGGTACACCATGTAGGCCTGGACGGGTTTGTGAAAAGATAACCTCCTTTTGTCCGCTTATTCTAATCAAAATAGCTATGCATATAAACAAGGTGAAAGATATCGGCAAAGAAAGACATATAAGCAAAATAATAAAAACCCGTTTAAATAATACATAAGTAAATACACTGTCTAACTTAGCTGCATTTTGGTTGATGTATGCATCGCCTAGCTTATGTTTCATATTAGTTTTGATTGAGGTTATAAAGTTCTGCCAGAGGAACAAAATCGAGCTCGCTGAATAATTTGTCTAACTTGTTTTTTGTGCGTGAAAGTTTTGTGTAATGTCTGAAGCTAGCCACACGAGGAAGTTCCAGACGTGGCGTATCAGGATCGAGTTCCCAGGGGTGCAGATAGAATATAAGCGGACGTTTTTGATTAATTAGTTTAGTAATTAATTTTTTGTAAAACCAATAAGGGAAAATGCGAAAATAGGCGCCTCCGCTGCATGGAATTCTCTTATTACCTAATTGCACGCAACTCATAGGGATTTCGACCAGGCCATTGTCATATTTGAATAATTCGAGGGGCGCATCTGGTATGCCATAGTCGGGGTGATGCGCAATGGGATAAACCGAGCTATCATATACCAGGCCTACTTCTTTTATGATATCTGTGGCCCACATGGTTTTTTCGGTGATACTGAAGGCAGGAGCGCGAAATCCTAAAATTGGCTTTTCTGTGAGTGCGGTAAGAATATCAATCGATTGTGTTAAGTCTTGTCGAAACTCCTCCTTACTCAATTGAGTCACCAATCGATGCTTGTATCCATGAGTACCTATTTCGTGACCTCTAGCTGCTATTTCTTTGATAAGGTAAGGGTAGTGTTCGGCTATCCATCCCAATACGAAAAAGGTAGCTTTTATATCGTAATTGTCTAGTTGATCAAGAAGATAGTGGCTGTTAATTTCTACGCGACGCGTATATTCATGCCACTTTTCATATTGAACCACTCCTTGTAGATTATGAGAGCAGAACCATTCTTCGAGATCAATTGTAAATGCGTGAACCATAATTTATGTTAATGAACGGCACTGAGGTATTTGGACTGATAATAACGATTAGTGTCCTCAACAGCTTGCTGCCAGCTGTATTTTGGCGTCCATCCAATTTCTTGTACAATTTTATCGATACAGGGTCTGCGATCCTTTATATCTTTGCCTTCATTTCTTGTCTCCGGGAGTTCAGTCAATGCGATGGCTGAATCTGAGTTGTTAATAGTTTTGATATATTGGGCTAATTCCAAAATTGTAATAGAAGTAGGGTTGCCAATATTATAAATTTCACCTTTAAAGTTAGCTGCATTTAAAAGTGCTATAATAGCTTCCACCGTATCATGAACATGACAAAATGAACGCGTTTGCGTTCCGTCATCGAATACTTTGATATTACGACCTCTCATTGCATTTTGTATGAAGGTAGGCACCACCATACCAAAAGATGAACTTTGCCTAGGGCCTACAGTATTAAAAAGCCTTATTATTGATACTGGTAATTGATGCTTTTCATGATAGTTCAGGCATAACATTTCGCTATACAATTTTGACATGATATAAGAACTTCTTCCTCCGTGCAAAACGGAAATAGGGCAGAAGTCATATTCTTTGGCAGCATGTGCGCAATTGCCGTATACTTCAGAGGTACTGGTAAACAAGAATTTGCATTGTTTTTGCAAAGAAAGGTTAAGTAATAATTCTGTCGTTCTTAAATTATTCTCTGCTGTTTCAATGGAGTTTTCACAAACTTTCTCAACTCCTACAGTGGCTGCCAAATGTATGATAACATCATTTCTATCAACTACTTGTCGAAGAAAATCGATGTTTCGCACATCATTAGTATAAAAGGTAAAGTTTGGATGCTCTAAGGCATCGATAACATTGTTGGCAGATCCGGTGGACAAATTGTCAATAGCGAGTACTTCATTGCCGTTTTGTAGCAAGAAATCCACGAGGTGAGAGCCTATAAAGCCAGCCCCACCTGTCACAATATACTTTCGTTTGGTCATTGGACAAAAAATTAATCTTTAAAATAGGTTGTGTCCACAAGTTAAGTAATAAAACACTTTTAGGTGCAAAAAGAATGTAAATGATTTAATAAAAATATGTTATTAAATAGTTAGGAAGCCGGGTAGTAATACGGAATTCACTATATAACACATTGTGTATGAGGTTTGTTTGTGCGGGAGTTTATGCTCCGGTTTCGAGGAATTATTTTTCAAAACCGGAGCTTATATTAAATGTTAGGCCTCGTAACTTGAATGTAAGACGCTTCTTTTAGCTCCCGCCACCTGATAAGTTGTAGCTTAAGTGGTGGGTTTTAACTGGCTAAGCAATTCTTCCAATCTTGTAAATACAGAGCCCCAACCGTTTAATATGCCCATTTTTTCTTGTTGTATTTTGTATTCTTCGGTCGGATGTACCACCTTAAATAGGAATTTAGTCTGATCCCCTTGTGCTTCGAAAAAAGATTGAATTTCTACGCCCTCTGTCATAGGTTTAAAGTCAGCTTTGGAAATTATTCGTTCATGTTCCACAATTTCCAAATATTCACCCTCGGCTGTAAAAGTGCTTCCGTCCGGCATAGGCATCAAGAATTTCCATTTTCCTCCAACAACAAAATTGTGTTCAACTATTTCAGTAGTTATTCCTTTCGGACTCCACCATTCGGCAATATGAGTTGCCTCGGTCCATGCAGACCATACGAGCTCAACAGGAGCGTCGAATGTTCTTTCGATAGTAACTGTTCTATTTTCCATTTTTTTCATTTTTTAACTTCATCAGATAGGCCTCAAAAGAGTCGATTTTTTCTTCCCATAATTGCTTGTGCTTTTCGAGCCATAAAAAGGCAGGTATCAACTCTTGTCCTCTTAAGTTACAATAACGCTCTCGCCCTTTTTGTACGATTTCAATCAAAGCGCTTTCTTCTAGTATTTTTAGATGTTTGGAAATGGCAGGCCGACTTATATCAAAATTACTCGCCACTTCATTAATGGTAAGGGGTGATTCGGTAATTAAATCAATGATTTGCCTTCTTATTGGGTCGGCAATGGCCTGATATACATCTCTTCTCATTAGAAGTGTAACTGTTTCGTTACAAATATATGTGTAACAATTTGGTTACGCAAATAAAGCTATGAATTTTATTATTGTCGACTAGGGCATTTACGTCAAAACCTGCTTATTAGCCAATAATTGATTATTATAAAAAGCTATATATGTATAGCTTAAAAATACCTGAGCTTTATGAGGAGGGTAGTAGGTTCATTTTTAAGATTAAATACGAAGTCAGAAAATTTAGGTTTGGAGAGGTTGGTATGGTAGAAATGAGAAAAACCATAGCCCTCTTTTGGCATTCCTACAAAATTGTAGTTCATTTCTTTATCCTTATTTTCATCGTCGAGTACAGCGATTCCATATATACCTGCGGGCAATTCAATTGTGGCGATAAAAGCCCCGTTTTTCATTTTATTTTTACTAAAGCGCTTACGAACAAAAGGAGCATCGTTTTCATAACTTTCGGCATTTTTAAAGGCAACTATTTGTATGGATCCTTCGGTATTACGAACGTTATTGATCTTAATTTTAACGGGAACCTGGGAATAAGCAATAATACTTATCAAGAACAAATTGATTAATAGTATGAATTTCATAATAAAATGAATGGGTTGATAACTATTAACCACAAAAAAAAAATAATGTTACATTTTTGCAAAAAAATAAGATAATCTATTAGATGATGAGTACAAGTATGGTGTCCCAAAGGACTTTTAAACGGAATACAAAAAAATAATCATATACATAACTATGATTGGAACTATTATAGCTATGTGCTGTTAATATTGTATGTACAATAATTGTATGATCTCATATGACGAAAAACAAAGTATACCTAGAAGCAATTTTAGAATTAATAAAAACGGGACACTGGATTACGGATCAGGTCGGTTTGAAATTAAAGGAATACGGCTTAACTGAGCCACAATATAATGTAATGCGCATTTTAAGAGGACAAAAGGGAAAACCTACAACAGTGCATTATATAAGTCAACAAATGATTCAAAGATCAAGTAATGTGACCAGGATAATAGACAAATTGATTGAAAAAGAACTGGTGAGTAGAGCAGAGTGCCCTGGCAATAGAAGAAAAATGGATATTCTGTTAACACATAAAGGCGCAAATGAATTAAAAAGGCTGGATAAAGTGGTAGAGAATTTTCACAGTCCTTTGATAGCCAACCTAACAGAAAATGAAGCAAAGCACTTAAAAGATTTAATAATCAAGTTAAAAGGAGAATAATATGAAAACAGTAATTGCATTCGGAGCAAGCACAAGTAAAAAGTCAATTAATCAACAATTGGCTCTTTGGGCTGCAAGTCAACTAAAAGATACAAAAGTAGAAGACGTAAACATTATTGATTTTGAAGTTCCTATTTATAATATAGACAGAGAAGAAACATTTGGTATACCTGATAAAATTAAGGAATTCAAAGAATTGATTAAAAAATCAGCCGGAATAGTCATTTCGTTAGCAGAGCATAACGGAAACTTCACAAGTGCATTCAAGAATTTGTACGATTGGTTAACACGTTTGGACAGAACAGTTTGGGAAGAAAAGCCAATGCTGGTTTTGGCTACGTCGCCTGGGCCGGGTGGTGCAAAAACTGTTATGGAATTGGCTTTAAAATCGTTTCCGTATGCGGGAGGAAATATAAAAGGTAGTTTTAGTTTACCCTCCTATTATGACAAATTTGAAAGAGACGATATCTCCGATGAAAATCTAAACAAAGCCTTCAAGGAGCAATTGGATCGATTTGAATTAACTTTGGAAAAAATTTAATACAACTGTTGTATGTACAATATATGTATAGAAATTAGTTGTTTAACGAACTAAAATGCGGAGCGCCGCGAAATACCTTAAACAAACTACAGTACGGGTTCGGTAGCTCTTGAGAAAACATGAAAAACATGAATCAGAGAAGTATAAAGCAAATTATAAGCGGAGTCCCCGTTGGCGTTATTCCGGGCGTAAGAGGATCAAGATCTTTTCCGACCATTAAGTTTAAAGACACTGATCCCTTTTTGATGCTCGATCACATAGGTCCCGATCCTGTTGGAAAGCAATTTAAATTAAGCGGAAAAGGTCATGATCATCCTCATAGAGGTTTCGAAACACTTTCTTTAGTTTTTGAAGGCACAATGAATCACCGGGATTCTTATGGCAATAAAGCCTTTTTAAAGTCTGGTGACGTACATCGTATGAACGCAGGGAAAGGTATAATTCACGGTGGTAGCATGACTTCAGACCCATTTACCGGCCGTTTTCATAGCATGCAGTTATGGGTGAATAACCCGCTTCATGAGAAAATGTCCAAACCCGATATACAAAGCGTTTCGGCATTAAACATTCCGGGTGTTCAAATTGGCCCGGCCGATGTACGCGTCATTGCCGGTAACTACGGCGGTTTAACAGGACCTGTTCATATGAAAGCAACTGTCGACATTGTCAGGGTTGTATCAAAAAAAGGTGCCTTTGGTTTGGGAGCATTTGACGCTTCCGATAAACTGATGTTATATGTGATGGAGGGTAGCATAGAAGTGAATGGTCAATTGCTTAAGCAATTCGAACTGGCAGACTTCGAGAATGCTTCTGGCGAATTAACTATAAAGGTTAACGAATTAGGTGATTTTCTCCTAATGGCAGGAAGGCCTCTGAACGAACCCCTTACATTCGGAGGCCCTTTCGTTATGAGCACTAAAGAGGAAATACAGCAGGCTTATGCCGATTTTCGCAATGGCTTATTTGGTGAAATCGATTATGAAAAGTAGGACTCGTCCATTTCGATAATGCTGATAAATGGCATCTCATTAAAATAATTCCCTTAGCTTACACTAATAACTTTTGGGTAAACTAACCACAATTTTATGAAACTCACAGTGTAAAAAGAAGCGCTCATCGTATTTCATAAACCTACATACCAAACATGCGTTAATCTTAATAGGAACGAAAGTTTCAAAAAGTGTAAATAACAGGGTTGACAGAGACAAAAAGGGCGGTTGCTCTTTTTGTCTTTTTTGTTTATAAGGCAGGAAAATCTTCCATATAGCTGTAACTATTAGTGTTTTGAGCTATTTCACAGACGAATGTATTGAGGCCATTTGAAATCGCTATATAAGGTGCCTTTATAGTCCTATTATAAATTGCCACCTGGTCAAAAGCAGATTGGTTAAGTTTAACGACGGTAGCTTTACACTCTACAATTAAAAACGCTTTTCCACTTCTATCGTAAACAATTATATCGGCCCGCTTTTGCAGTTGATTGTAGGAGAGGCCACTTTCGCATTTTATCAATGATGACGGGTAGCTTTTGCTTTTAATAAGGAAATGTATGATATGCTGACGAACCCATTCCTCCGGACTTAAAAAAATAAATTTTTTCCTGAGGATGTCAAAAATATATGTTTTTTCGTTGTTAATTTGAGTTCTAGCCTCAATGGGGGGGAAATTAAGTACAGGAAATTTTGAATTCATCAGTGCAAAAATAGGAAATTTAGAAGAGAAGCATGAAAACAAAAGAGGAAATAGTTAAGGATTGGCTCCCGAGGTATACGGGAAGAAGTTTAGAGGATTTTGGAGAATATATTCTATTGACCAATTTCCTGAATTATGTGGAATACTTTGCTGAAAAATACAATGTTGAAATACTTGGAAAAGACAAACCTATGCAATCGGCAACCGCTGAAGGCATTACGTTTATCAATTTTGGAATGGGGTCGGCTATGGCTGCCACCGTTTGTGATTTATTGGCAGCCATCAACCCAAAAGCCGTTTTGTTTTTAGGTAAATGCGGCGGACTTAAAAAGGCGCTCATAGGTGATTTTATCTTACCGATTGCGGCAATCAGGGGAGAAGGTACGAGTAACGATTATTTACCTCCCGAGATCCCCGCATTGCCATCTTTTAGATTACAGCGCGCAGTTTCTTCCATGATCAAAGAACGGGATATCGATTATTGGTCAGGCACAGTATATACAACGAACAGAAGAGTATGGGAGCATGATGAAGCATTCAAAGAATACCTAAGAGAGATAAGGGCTATTGGTATTGATATGGAAACAGCCACTATTTTTACGGTTTCATTTGTTAATGGTATACCACACGGAGCCTTACTCTTGGTATCTGATAACCCCATGACACCAGAAGGGGTCAAGACGTCCAAAAGTGACGAATTGGTAACCAGAAACTATGTGGAATCTCATATAGAAATTGGTATTGATTCGTTAATGCAGCTAAAACACTCAGGCGATTCTGTAAAACATATGAGATTCGACTAGGTGCATTATGCATGATCAATTTCCTGAAAAAGGCCATAACAGGCCAATTTCCTGACAAAAGTCTGTTCATAGTCTGTACAGAATTTCTACAGAATTCGATTGTGTTGTTTTATGAGATATTTTAGAAGATGTGATTGTATATCAACCCATTAAAGATACAATCCATTTGATTCTAAAATTATTCATTTAACAACCTAATTATTATGATAAAGAATTTACGTTTCTTATTATCTCTATTTTTAATGCTATGCACAATTGGCTACAGTTTTGGGCAAAACCCGGAAAAAATTGGAGATAATGTACTTGTAGACATCGAAACTCAGCACCCCTATAGTTCAGGTGAATCAGGACTTGTTTTTAGATATGAATTTGAAAAAGAAGATGCCCAATTCATTAAAATACATTTCACCAAATTCGATTTGGCAGATGGCGATTATGTAGAAATTTATGACTTGATTTCCGGAGAAAGCGTGCGCTATGAAAAAGGGGGGATGCCCTTACCTTCGGGTGATGGTTTCACAGGTGAATTTTGGAGCCAAAGTGTATGGTCAGATCATGTAATACTTGAGCTACATGCTGAAGGTGGAACGTCAAATTATGGTTTGCAGATAGATGAGGTACTTTATGCTTACCCGGATAAGAAGCTTGCTCTGGAAAAGTCCATATGTGGTACCGATGATAAGGTTCCTTATATTTGTTATGAACAAAGTTACCCGCAGATGTTTGAACAAGGCCGAGCGGTATGTCGCCTGGTGGGCGGTGGATATTGTACCGCATGGTTAGTAGGTGATCAGGGACATGTTATGACAAACAATCATTGTTTGGATAGCCAAGGTGGCGCTAATAGTGCAGAATTTCAATTTAACTATCATAATACAAATTGTAACGGGTCGGGGAATTCTTCCGCTGTAACCTATGTAGGTGCTACCTTAATTCAGACAAATGCAAGCTACGATTTTACACTATTGCAATTGAGAGCTTCAGATGCAGCTGATGCTGTGAGTCGTTTTGGAAATACCTGTATTGATCCGGAGCCTCCAAGCACAGGTGATCGTATTTATATGATTGGCCACCCGGGTGGTAGAAGAAAGGAAATTGCAGACGAAGAATCGTCCAACAATTCGGGTTATGGACAGATTACAAGCCCGGGTAACGGATCTAATGGTTCGCGTTACAGCATTGATACGGAAGGTGGTAATTCAGGATCACCGGTATTTGATTACAACTCACACCTTGTGATTGCTTTACATAACCTTGGAGGTTGTAACGCCAATGGCGGGTCCAATAGTGGTGAACGTGTTTCTGACATATTGGGTATACTTAATGACCAATCGTTGGTACCAATTCTTACTTGTGAAGGTGGTTCGGAACCAAATGCTGCTTTTGGACATGAAATTAATTGCCTTACGGTACAATTCACTGATCAATCTGGTGGAAGACCTACGGGTTGGAATTGGAATTTTGGTGACGGGCAAACTTCTTCACAGCAAAACCCTTCACATACTTATAATGGATATGGAACGTACACCGTGACACTTACGGCTTCCAACGACAACGGAACCTCAGATCATCAGGTAGAAATTGTTTTAGAGGAAGGAAAAGCCCCTACAGCGAACGATGTTACGGTTTGTGCCGGCAATACAGCAGTGTTGAGTGCCTCGGGCGCAGGTTCGTATTTATGGTATGATGCTGCCAATGGTGGTAATCAGCTTGGAACTGGTGCAACTTATGAAACGCCGGCAATCAATGCGGAAACCAGCTACTATGTTCAAAATAATGACGATTGCTCTACCGACGATCGTACCGAAGTAACGGTAAATATTGCTAGTGGAGGTTCGATCAGCACAGTAAACAATGGAGAAGGTTGTGAAGGTGACGAAATAGATTTATCAGTGTCCGGTTCGGGTGATTTCGTTTGGTTAGATAGTGATGCTCCGGGTGCAAACGAGGTAGGCACTGGCACTTCCTATTCGACACCTGCCTTATACGAAACAACTTCTTATTTCGTAACTACTACTGATGGAGGCATCGGACAATCATTTGAAAATGTTGGAAATACAAATAGCAACAGCGGCGGCGGAATTTATGATGGCGATCGTGGTCTTATATTCAATGCTTCAGAAGACTTTGTACTAAAATCTGCCGTTATCAATGCTCAAGATGCAGGAGAGCGTACCATAGAAGTCTTAAACAGCAATGACCAGGCTATAGCTTCCATAAGCGTGAATATTCCTCAGGGAGAAAATAGGGTAACAATAAATCTGCCCATACCTGCTGGTAATAACCACGTTATACATATCACTGATGGTGGCTACAACCTGTATAGAAACAATGCAGGAGCCGATTATCCGTATTCATCACCGTCGGGTACCGTACAAATTATCAATTCGACTGCACAAAACGATAACCCCGAAGATTTTTATTATTTCTTCTACGACTGGGAGATTATTGTTGAAGCAGAGTGTGCCGCTGAATTGGTAGAAGTTACGGCGACAATTCACGCCAATCCGGAAATAGGTGAGATTAGTGAAAATGGCAATGTGCTCTCCATCGATGCCGGTTTTGATTCTTATCAGTGGTACCTCGATGGCGTGGTAATTTCCGGTGCTACGGGAAATACTCATGCTGCAACTGAAGATGGCGACTATCAAGTTGTTGTGGGAACAGATAAGGGTTGTGAATCAACATCTAATGTTGTAACTGTACTTGTAAGTTCAATAGACGCACTTAGTAAAGCATCTATTGAAGTATTCCCTAACCCGGCATCAGGTAATGTCACGATTAAAGTACCGACAGCTGCAGATTATAAAATCTTAAACGGACAGGGCGTTACTGTATTAAGCGGAAATGTTAAAAATTGCCAGGATTTAGATATTTCTACACTCAATTCGGGAATTTATATTTTGTCGATTGTTATCGAAGAACAAACGATAACCAGCAAGATCACCATAGAGTAGTAAATTTTTGTTAATTTGAATAATTAAGGTTGTCCGATGCCCGTTGGACAGCCTTTTATTTTTAGTGCAGCATTGAAAATGGGCTTATCTATTTTTACTTGATGTATTGATCGGGCAGCATAAGCCATGATTTCCTTGGCAAGTGCGTACAGACCAGGGGTCGAGAGGCATATAAATAGTTGTTTATATTCGTAGACTTTATTCAATTTGAATACTGAATGTCTAAACTTTTTAATACCTTGGCAAAAGATAATTTATAGCCTTCACTTTTAGCAGTTGTGCGTAAATAATTTGAAGATTACCTTTTTAACTATTTGACCTTATTGTTATGCCTTTCAATCATTATAATTATCCTAATCTTGTAAAAGAAAACAGCCATGCGCATACACGCTTAATCAGAGATTATGACGGAACGAACAAAGATTTTGATTACATCATAATCGGATCAGGTATGGGAGGAGGTGTATTAGCCGATGACCTGGCAGATAAGCTCGGGGGGCATAAGCGTATTTTACTGTTAGACGTCGGATCATTTTTATACCCTACTCATGTTTATAACATGTGCCGTTTCCCCAATTCAGACGTTGCCAGGCACTTTGGTGCTGTCAATTTTTGGCAGCAAGGTGATCACAGTGGATTTAAGATTGGTGGAGAACCTCAAATGGCTTTTGGCGGCAGAAGCATTTTTTGGTCGGGCCTAATCCCCCAAGTACAGGATTGGGAACTTGACTTTTTTTCCGAAAGTGTTAGAAATGACCTTCAAAATACTTATTTGGACATGGCTGGCGAGCGAATGAATGAATCCGTTTCAATGGGAGATAAGGCTATGGAGATTGTAAATTTTTTTAGAAGTACTTCGCTTAACGATGACTTTGAAATAATACAAACACCCCGTGCGCTGCATCAACCTTATTTGAATGCCGACGGCATTCCCAAAAATCAATTTTATACGGAACCTACCGGCGTTTTTAATACCGCTGAATTATTAATCAACCAATTAGGACTTACACCGGGAAAACCTCAAAATGGGCCTGGTCTCTTTGTGAAATTAAATGCGTTCGTTGAATCTGTCAATGATATCGAGCATGATTGGAATGCTGTGCTAATTACCGATACGATCACAGGTGATCAAAGTACTTTTTATTCACCACACGTTATTATTTGCGGAGGATCTACAGAAAGCCCTAAGCTCATCAACAGGTCTTCGGCGTATCAAAAACAAGATCAGGAAATCAAAAAGCAAATAGGCTTTGGTTTAACAGACCACCCGGTAAGTGCCGAATCACGGGCTTTGGTCAGCTCTTTAGGAACTGACAATATCTCTATTGATAAAAATGACCATGCCAAAATTATATTTTATTCCAGAGGAGAAAAGGACAATAATGGCCATATCAAATTTCCATTTAATATTGAAATGAATATAAACCATGAGTATTGGCATCTAAGAAACAATGACCCAACAGAGTCAACGACATCGCTGTCTGCAAAATCAAATGTTGATATTAAATTTAGTTTTGCGAATTGCCTGGATGATGAAAATGGTATTTATTCACACGCACACGATCAGTATAAGCCTGAAATAAGGTTTAAGAGGTTCTCTAACCTGGGTGATTTACTGACTAATAGATTTCCGGCTGTAGCAGGTTGGCATAAAAGTGAGCACGACTTTTTCAATTTATTAAACGGAACAAGAAACAGGGTTTTCGATGCTTTCAACGGTGTTGAATGGCAAACGCCGGAGTACGGTGGTCATGGTAAGCAGTGGCCTTTTGGTTGGGGAACCGTGCATCACGCTTGTGGGACATTACGTATGCCATGGAAACCCAATCGCACATCAGATTTTAATTTTGCCTCCATTGTTGATGAAAACCTCAAAGTTAGGGGCACCAAAGGATTATATGTTTGCGATATGTCTGTAATGCCAATTAGTACGGCAGCGAATCCGGTTAGAACATTAGTGGGTCTTGCCCTTAGGTTGTCTCAACGACTGCAATCAAACTGATAAGTTTCAAATTGCGAAATAGAATTGTAGAAGGTGATGGGATGGAAGCCTGCGGCTAAAAGAATCCGAATCGATTAAAAATTAATAGCTTTAGTTATTATTTGATTTCTACGCGCTGCGAGGTATTTAAAAATAGAATATCTCCTAAATGGTCATAGCCTTTGAATGTCTGATCGTGTTGATGTATGGCCAGTTCCTGACTAAAACCAACGATGGTCAAATCTGCATCCTTAGATCTGTTATTTATTATTTGTTTGGTGTCTATCTCATCGTCCTTTGACACCAATTCTATATTATTTGAAGATATGGGCAAGCGGCCACTATGTATCAACTCCGAAAGTTTAGCCTTTTGTTCGGCCAATTCCTGTTCAGGGTATAAAGCGAATATTTTAATACTGCCTTTACGCCATTCCGGGTGTCCTAAAATGATATATCCCATCAATATCATTAAGTTGGCGTTCGCATAATCTGCAGAAGTAATCCAGATATGTATGCTTCTTTTAAATCCAAAGGCTCTTACGGAGCTGGCTAGCAGCCCCAGGTCAAAATCACCGGCTTTGATCAGTGCAAAATTTTCTACAATGCTTTCCAAACCTTCCGGGGAGTCTTTTTCGAACTCAAACAGGATCATATTATTTTCTTTTCCTGAGATACCAGGTAACTGTATTACCTGAGCTACAGCAGCCGTAAAAGAGGGACTTACCAGTGTGTCGAGGTATATGTTACTTTTTGTTTTATCTGCAATTTTAATGAGTCGGTCCAAAGCCTCTTTTGATTGCTGGTGCGTATCTTTGGAAAGATAGCCGTTGATGCGGTGAATATAAGTACCGAAACCGTATTTATAGGAAATCCAGCGCAATAATTCTAATGCTGCAAATCGTTCAAAAGAATCACTGGACAGGCAAATAACGGAAGGTCTCCAGTTGTCACTCGACTGATCTTTTTCAACTTTTTGTAGAAATACCTGCAAACGACGACTCAACTGAGAAATCACGCCCTGAAATATGCGTGCTATACCTTGTGAGTTTTGGTTTCTTAGTGATACTAAAAAGAATATACCTACCATGCAGCTAATACCCAGCATGGCATATCCAAAGTTCATTTGAAACATGAAAACGAAACACAAAATGGCACCACCGAGAGACAAGTACCATTTTGATTTGAAAGAGGGGCGGTATGCAGGGTCTGCGGCAAAATGTTCCAGAAAGGAGATGAGGCAAAGTACCCCGTATGTCACCATGAAGAATATGGAGATAATCTCTGCGACTAAGTCCACATTGTTGATTAATACGATGCCCAGCGCTATTATTGCCGTCAGAATGGTTGCATTTACGGGTTCACTTGTGCCGGCCTTATTTTTAGAAACAAAACGGTTTGCCGCCTTAAATGGTAATATGTTATCAACGCCCAGCGCCTGTATGGTTCTTGGAGCTACAATAATTGATCCTATGGCAGAGCTTATTGTAGCGGCAGCCAAACCAAATGGAATAATGATATATCCGGCAACAGCTATTTTAGACATGATCAGTTGATCTGTGGCCAGGTCATGTGGACTGGCGGAGACAGCCAGTTTATAAACAATCGCTATATAAATTACCATTCCGACAACAGTCGCTGCCATAGTACCTAAAGGAATAGCTTTACTCGGGTTTTTTAAGTCGCCAGACAAACCCACACCTGCTGTCATTCCGGTAAAACCCGGAAAACAAATTGCAAATACATGAAAGAAACCAAAATCACCCAGTCCTTCTGAGACGGGAAACTCTTGCAGATTAGCAGAGTAGGCTGTATTTCCTATAAAAAACAGCAGCAAAGAAACACCTAAAATTGCGACAACAAAATAGAGTATTTTCATGCCAATGCCGGCACCCTTTTTAAGTATTACGAATACCAGGAAGAGCATTGTAGGAATCGTAACCGTTTGGGTTTTGAATGTAGGAATAATATCATACTTCAATAAAATCCATTCAAATATGGGGTCAAACGCCTGAGCAAATGCAATAATATAGAAGGCAACACTTATAGCCTGGGAAAGAAATAATGCAATGCCTATGGCACCACCTATATTTAATCCAAACGACCTGGATATAATGTAGTATTCACCACCACCTTCAACTTTTTGATTTGTAGCTATCTCAGCAATAGCCATAGCGGTTGGAATAGTAACTGCGTGACCTAGTACAACAATCCAAATAGAGTTTAAAAAGCCTACCTGACCCACTGCAAAACCAAAACGTAAGAACATAATTGCTCCTAAAATGGTTGAAATCGCCGTAAAAAAAACAGCACTGGGGCCCAGTTTGTTCTTTTGATTGTTACCAGACATAAATTTATTTAAGGGTAAATAACTAAATTACGCTTTGTATTACCTATTAAAGTAGAAAAAAGTTACTACAATATCCCGTTAATTTTTGTCCTTTTTAAATTTTAATGAAACTGAATTTATACAATAGCGCAATCCTGTGGGTTTGGGACCGTCTCTAAAAACATGGCCCAAATGGGCATCACAACGAGCACAGACTACTTCCGTACGTCTCATACCATGACTTCTATCGCTAATTTTGCTTACATAATTTTCATTTATCGGTGCGTAAAAACTAGGCCATCCGGTGCCTGAATTAAATTTGGTACCGGAATGAAATAATTCCAGGTTGCAACAAACACATTGGTAGACTCCCACGTCGTGATGATCCCAGTATTTTCCTGTAAATGCACGTTCGGTACCTTTTTGTCTGGTAACGAAGTACTGCTCTTTGTTTAGCTGTGACTTCCATTCCGCATCGCTTTTATTAACTTTTACAAAATGCTGCTGAGGGTCCTTTAATTGCACTTTTTCCATTGGTGATAGCAGACAGACACTTGATAACAACAAAGCTGCACATGCAAATAGAGAGGAACCAAGGTATGTGTTCATAGTTATGGCTTTCGTGATGATAATTAAGCTAAAAAGATTTGAAGGAGTAAAAAAACGATTTTTAAGCTATAAATACCATATGTCTTTATAAATACATTTGTTCTTAGTACTCGTTTTGTTATATCTTTGTTCAAAAAACAACATGAATTATCACTATATTTTGTTGCCTTTGGTAGCAGCGTTGATAGGGTGGGGAACAAATTACCTGGCAATAAAAATGCTTTTTCACCCAAGAAAGCCTATTAAAATACTATTCCTGACGCTTCACGGCATATTTCCGAAACGTCAGAAACAATTAGCGGAGAAAATAGGCACCTTAGTGGGAGAGGAGTTGGTTTCTGTTGATGACCTGACAAGCAAACTCACGAGCGGCAACAACCAGGATGAAGTTTTATCAATCGTAGAAGAAAAAATTGATCATTTTCTGGATGTAAAACTCGTGGAAAGTATGCCCATGCTACAGATGATTATGAGCGATCAGCTCAAAGAAAAAATAAAATCAACGTTAATGGGGGAAATTGAAACGATAATGCCCGAAGTTATCGAAAAATATACTCAGAAAATTGGCGAAGATTTGGATATAAAAGGCATGGTAGAAGAGAAAGTTGTCAATTTTTCCATAGAAAAATTAGAAGGCATTCTATTTGCCATCATGAAAAAGGAGTTTAAATTTATTGAAATTGTAGGTGCTGTTATTGGTTTTTTTATAGGAGTAATACAAGTATTTATAGTAAGTCTGGGAAACTAATTACCAATCATTACAAAAGCTCCCCAATAAATTGGGGACTTAAATTTTTTTCTGATTTCCATTTTCGCGAGGTTAAAAGACTCACGATCGGATTTACCACCCAGGTAATGTGTATAAAATAGCTGCATAAATTCGGTAGTTATTTTGTCAGATACTCTAAATAGACTCATGATTATTTTTCTTGCGCCGGCAACCATAAATGAGCGTTGAAGTCCTAAAACACCTTCCCCGATTTCTATTTTTCCTTTACCGGTTTCACATGCGCTCAAAACTACAAAGGTATTTTTAAGATGCAGGTTTGAGGCTTCTTTGGCAGTGAGAATGCCGTCGTCACCAATGAATTTACCGGTTTCAAAATAATCACCGGAACCTTTTAACAATATACCCGAATTCAGCATAGGGTCTTCTGTTAATGTGGTTCCCGAATAGACTAATTCGCTTTTGGTCTGATTCTTTTTCGTTTCTTTGAAGTATCCGTGTGAAGCAATATGCAACATACCTGGGTTTTCCAGTGATTTTAGCTTTTCTTCGCTCGCTTCCAATTTTGTAAACAAGTCTGCTTTCCACCCCTTTTTAGAAGCTATATTTTTGATGAAACGCCCTTCCTTGATAGTACCTGCCAAACTTTGAATATCTCGTCGCGAAGCAACGCTGTACCTTGCATAGAAAGATACGTCGGCAAAAACGGCAATAGAGTTGTCTGTATTATTGTGCTTTTTACGTATGAGGATATCGGCTGTGTTGGTGACGGGAATTATGGTAAATTTATCAAATACGTACTGACCATTTTTGGGCAATATTTCGAGGTTAATTTGTGTATAGATTCCTTCAGAGGAAAGGTATACCTTGCAATTTCTTTTAAGCTTATTTTCGATAGGTTTCCAGAATACATCGTGTGACTTTTTATTTTCAATGTTATTCTTCGCAGTATTGTTGTAGTAAGAATAGTGCTTGGTTTCCATCATTTTTCCATCCGGAAATAGTACCAGACGTGGATGGTTTAAAGTCTTTCTATCAATAATGAGTGCTGCATAGATCACAGAATCAGAGAAATCGTGGTTGAAATAGCGGTATCTTGTTATTTCAATGGCATATTCGTTGTGCTTTAGCGCATCTCTTACATCCTGCCAGCTTCTTTTTCGGTTTTTATTTTGATTAAAACCTTCAAATGCGTTTAAATTCTTCTCAAGTTGTTCTACTTCTTTAGTCAACACCTTAATCTGTCTTTCCCGTTCCGATTTGTTATCTTTTCGTTGGCTGAATTGCAGGTTAACCAATTCCTGACGTTTGTCCTGCCAGTTTTCAAAATCTTCTTTTATCACCGGATCACTGGACGATGAAATAGCATGCCTTAGCTGTTTGGCGCTGTTGAGCAAAAGTCCTTTTGTAATCAATAAGTCGTTATAAACATCACCACAAAGTTCCGGTTTGTCTGTATAGTGGTCGAAGGCAACTGATTTAAAAAACTCGAAATCATCTTTTATAACATTCCAATAGGCTGTTCGCTCCTTTTCACTCAGGAAGTTGAAGTTTTTTATGTATTTCAGGTATTCCTTTGTAGTTTCCCTTATTGTGTTTATCGACTCGTCAATAGCTCCCTGTAAATAGTAAATTTTTGCCAGCTGACTTTTTACATGTAGACTTTTAGGGTGTGTTTCACCGAAGGTATTTACATAAAACTTCTCACTGGCCAGGTAGTCTCTTTCAGCCCTTTTATAATTTCGCTGCCTGAAGTTTAATAAGCCACTCAAAGATTTCAGTTTAGCATATTTTTCCGATTTTTTTAATTTAAGATCATAATTTTGCCAGATTTTGGTCGCTTCGTCGATGTAGCTATGAGCTTTATCCAATTTATTTGTTTCGATATAAAATGCCGCCATATTGTATAAAATATCGGCATAATAATTGTTTTGTTTTCCTGCTTTAATTGCGACAATTTTTTTGGATTTCCTCAACAGGTATTCAGTCTGTTTATTTTTATGCAATTTATAGTCACTCAGGGCTAATAACTGTAGCGTATTCGCGATATGAATGTTTTCAGATGGGTAGTCCTTATTTTGGATTTCTAGGGCTTGCAGGTAGTTCGAAACTGCTTTTTCATAATTACCAATTTCTGTGTAATATTTTCCCTGTAATATGAGCGCTTCACTAAACTGGATCGATTTTTCCCCATATACTCTTTTACTAATTTCGAGTGAATAATTACAATATTTATCCACTAACCTGAAATTACCTTGCATGAGGTACAACTCGATATATTTGTTGTAAATTGGTATCAGGAACCTGCTTTCTGTTCCAAAAAGGGATTTAGTACCCCGTACAGCTTCATTAAGATCATACTCGACCTCATCATAATAGCCATAATGCATACTAAGCGTTGCAAAGTTTACATGCTCACTGCTGGAAAGATCATCAATCTCAAGGATTTCCAGTGCTCTATTGAGATTTTTACGTGCATCTTTATACTCACCTTCTAAAATATTTACATTTACCAATATTTTAAAAGAATCTCCCAGCTGATTGTACTTCGTCGCTCTATCGAGATTTGTGCGCGTTTGAACTATATTTCCTAGCCTGAACTGCAAACTTGCATGCGTATTATATTGCCTGGCTACTATAATGTCTTCAGGTTCATAATAAGAGGTTACTTGGTTCAGCGTTTTCCTTGAAAGCGTTTCTGCTTCCTTCAAATGACCCAATTCGAGCATAAATCCTATCAATATATTACTATAATGGATGTGAAATACATGAGAAGGTAAAAACTCTTTGTCCAGGTGTTTTGTAAAGCTCTCATGGAAGGTGTTGTAGGCGTCAACCAACTCATCTGTTAACATAAATTGGAGTTCCGCTTTTATAAGTTTCCAGGTATGTAAAACGGGACTGTCAGACTCAAAAATAGAATCGTATAACACGATTACTTCTTCTACCGTATTTTGGGCCTGTTTATAATTACCTTCAAAGTCATAAATGTCGAATTTTATCTCAAGATATTTTGAAAGAATGATAAATGAAGTATGTTCTTTATTAATTTTCCCGGCAAGGTTTTCAAATTCGAGTTTGGCATCATGGTATTCACCATTATTTATATAAAGCTTTATTTCGTTAAGCTTATTGTTAAGCAACATAATTTTGGACACGCCAATGTTCTTTTCAACAGCTTTAGCAAAACGTTTGTTGATTTTCAATTCATTGTTGAAAAAACTTAAATGCATATAGATATTGCTCAATTTAGAAGTAAGCTCATCCAGTGTGGTTATTGTGGGCATATACCCGAACCCATAATTTGTTTTCAGCGCTATTGAATGCGCTGCTTCAAAAGCGATCATCGCTTCATCTGGTAAATCGAGCTCGCGATGACATTTGCCCCTTAAATAGAGCAGGTCAACCATAAATGTTGACCCTCCAAGTCCCTTCGATTTAGCCCATTTAATTTGAGAGGATATAATTTTCAGCGCCTTTTTATAATCACCTCTACTCACCATGGCGTTAATTTTATAGCTGACCAATAAAGCCGATTGCGAGAGGCTCCATCGGTTCTTCTTTTTTTCAGTAGCACTAATACGTGCCAGGCTTTCTGTGTAGAAGCCTTCTTGATCCCAAAGCGTTAGGCGAATCAGTTGAAGATCTAGTTTTTTGGAGGAAGATACACTTACAAAGTTGGATAACTCTTCGCATTTATCCAGGTAAAGTTTGGCTTTTAGTAGGTTTTTTTCCTTTATCGACACTTTACATGCGATGAGATAAGCTTCGAATACCTGCTTTGATTTTTCTCCATAAATCGTATTGGTTTCTTTTAGCGCTTGCTTGAGCACTTTTTCTATTTCCATAGGTTCTTGAAGTTGTGCCGCAAGAACCTGAGCTTTCCATAGTTTTAATTTGGCAAGTTTTTTCCGTTTTTGATAATGACGCTGGTATTCTTTTTCCAGCACATGTATGCGTCGTAGTGCTTTCTGTATCTCACCTTCAAGGAGGTGATTCTGAAGCTTTTGTTCGTTCTTACGTATCTTTTTTGCAGTGTTCTGAGCGCCATGAGAAAAGGTTAAACAAAGTAGGCATAAAATGCTTAAAAGTACTCTATAAGGCATACGACGATTAGAATCTTTATTTCGGGTTTATCAATCTTAACGATTACTATTTGAATTGGTTTAAAAGAGCTTTAATTTTAAAGAAAAAAGAATATATGAAACTTATTTCCTGGAATGTAAACGGAATTAGAGCAGCAGTAAAAAAGGAGTTCGCTAGTTCCTTTAAAGCGCTGGATGCAGATATTTTTTGCCTGCAAGAAACAAAGGCGCAAGACGATCAGGTGAAGGAAGCATTGGCAGAAATAGATGGGTATGTTATTAATAGTTCTTCAGCAGTAAAAAAAGGGTATTCCGGAACGGCGATTTTAAGTAAAGCAACACCTTTAAATGTTATAAACACGATCGGAATAGAAGAGCATGACCAGGAGGGTAGGGTTGTAGCTTGCGAATTTGATGATTATTATGTAGTTACGGTTTATGTACCCAATTCGGGTAGCGAATTAGCGCGATTGCCTTATCGCGGCACCTGGGATCAGGCTTTTGTTTCTTTTCTGAAAAAATTGGAAGAACATAAACCGGTTGTGGTTTGCGGCGATTTTAATGTCGCACATCAGGAAATAGATCTGGCTCGTCCTAAACCCAATTACAACAAGTCTGCCGGCTACATGCAAGCAGAAATCGATGGGTTTAATTTATATATGAATACAGGATTTGTAGATACGTTTCGTTATAAGCATCCGGAGGAGATCAAATATAGTTGGTGGAGCTATCGTGCAGGAGCCAGGGCTAAGAATGTAGGCTGGCGCATTGATTATTTCCTTGTCAGTGACATTTTAAAATCTACGATTAAATCTGCGACGATTCATAACGAAATTATGGGATCTGACCATTGTCCGGTAGGTTTGGAATTCTGATCTTTTGATTTGTTGCAATAAATATAATTATGTTAAATAAAAGGTGTTTCAAAAGCTTAGCGAAGTGTTGATTCAAGATTTATTCGAATAGTTTAGTGGAGAGGTAACGGTCGCCACGGTCACAAACGATCGAAACAACGGTACCGCTCTCCAAATTACGAATGAGTTTCATGGCAACGGCAATAGCTCCACCACTACTCATTCCAGTCAGTAAACCCTCTTCTTTCGCTAATCGCCTCGTCATTTCAGTGGCTTCTTCTTCACTTACCTCTATGATTTTATCTACGCGTTCCCTTTCAAAGATTTTAGGAAGGTAGGCTTGAGGCCATTTTCTTATGCCAGGTATTCGCGAACCTTCTGTAGGTTGTGCACCAACTATTTGAATATTGCTATCCTGCTCTTTTAAAAAACGTGATACTCCCATAATTGTACCCGTAGTACCCATAGCAGATACAAAATGCGTTATTTCTTTGTTCGTATCCTTCCAAATTTCCGGTCCGGTCCCCGTGTAATGAGCGCCATAGTTGTCAGGATTGGCAAATTGATTCAACATCAGATAGCCACCTTTAGCGACCTGTTCATCAGCATAGTCTCTGGCACCCTCCATCGATTCTGCTTGAGGAGTCAAGGTTACGGTGGCTCCATAAGCTTCCATGGTTTTTATTCGTTCTGGTGTGGCACTATCAGGCATCACCAATTCTATTTCTACATCAAATAGTGTGGCAATCATAGCCAATGCTATACCTGTATTGCCACTGGTAGCTTCAATGAGTTTCATGCCCGGTTGCAGTTCACCTCTGTCAATAGCCCCTTTGATCATGCCATAGGCTGCTCGGTCTTTAACGCTACCACCCGGATTGTTACCTTCCAGCTTGGCATAGAGTTTAACATTTTTAGTTGTATTTATTTTATTCAATAAAACTAGTGGCGTGTTGCCTATCAAGCTAACTACTGAGTTCATACTTTACCTTAACTATTGACTGTTTCGCTATTTTTATTTCTTATCTTAATCTGTGCTTGATGGTAAACGGTAGAATAGGGAGGGAGGCTTTTAGTTAACCACACATTACCACCGATTATGCTGTTTTTTCCAATAATTGTCTCTCCGCCCAAAATTGTAGCCCCGGAATATATAACTACATTATTCTCTAAGGTTGGATGTCTTTTGGTATTCGCCATGTGCTTTTCAACACTCAGCGCACCTAATGTCACGCCTTGGTATATTTTTACATATTCGCCTATTTGAGCTGTTTCACCGATAACGATCCCCGTACCGTGGTCAATGAAGAAATAAGATCCGATTTGAGCTCCCGGATGGATATCTATACCGGTTTTCGAATGAGCGTACTCGGTAATTATTCGTGGTAAAAGCGGTACCTGCATCGAATAGAGCTGATGAGCTATTCTGTAAAGTGCTATTGCATAAAACCCCGGATAGGCACGTATAATTTCATATTCACTTCTGGCTGCCGGATCTCCCATCATTATGGCCTTAATATCCGTCAGAAGCTTTTCGTATATAGTAGGTATGGCCAGAAAGAATCCTTTTGCTATATTTCGACTCGATGCTTCTAATTCATGTTTCATAATGTCTAAAAGATCAACGAGTTCGGCTTCCAACGTCAGAAAACTGTTGTGCAATTCTTCAACAGTATTGAATTGTTCCTTGGATTTTTCTGGAAACATTAAAAAAAGTAACTTACTGGCCAGCTCTGTGACCGACGAAGTTAATGGAAAATCATGTGGCGTCTGATGTTTTGTAAGAAGCGATTCAAGAAATTCTTTTTCCATATTTTCCAGACAATATAACTTTGCTAAACGTTCCAAATTTATCAATAAAATTGTAAAGGCCTGTTTATTTAGGGCGCCTTTATTTATTTAGTTTAATTTTTTTTTAAATATAAGTGCTAAAAGATCAACCTTTTTGCGCTCAACCCAGTATCACTATGGGAAAGATATGTTGGTTTTTAAAAATTAATTTGCCAACTTTTAGTTCGAAAACAGCAAAGTTGTCGTGAATATATTAAAGATTGAATCCACAAATCATACTCCTGAGATTTGTTTTAACCCGGAAACTAGTGAATATCGCATTGAAGGAAAATCAATGCCGGAGAATGCCGTTGAGCATTATACCCCCGTCCTGGCGTGGGTAAATGCACTTGCAGAGAGTGAATTGGATAACTGTAATTTTGAAATAAGGGTATCATATTTGAATACTGCCTCTTCAAAAGTGTTATTTAACGTACTTAAAGCTATTAAAATAGCTAAAGATAACGGTAAATCTGTCAAAATTACCTGGTATTATGACCAGGACGATGACGATTTGGAAGATACAGGAATTCTGTTTAGAGAACAACTGGGAGATGTTGTTGAACTTAAACCAGAAGATAATGATTAAAAAAGGGGCAATTGCCCTTTTTTATTTGTTAAAAAATCATTGCTATTAAGTGCTCCTAAAGACGTGTTTAAATTGTATTTTTTGGCATAACAATTGAACATACTGCTTATATATAGCGCATATTTACCCGTTCCTCCCAAACGATTAAAGAAGTCACTTGAGTTATCCTTACCACTATGCAAAGATTTGATCTGTTTTTTTACTTTTGCACTTCGGTCTCGGTAATGAAAATTTAACCACTCATAGAAAAGGTCTTTTACTCCTTCGTTTAATCTGATGAGTACATACTTCGCTGATGAAGCGCCCGATTCGCTGCATCTTTTAAGAATCTCCGGAATCTCATGATCATTTAGTCCGGGTATGATGGGGGCAATAAGAACATTTACCGGGATACCTTCGGCGCTCAATTTCCTTACAGTATCAAACCTTTTATCTATGATGCTCGTTCGCGGTTCCATTTTCATACGTAGATTTTCATTTAAACTATTTATAGAGATGTTTACATTTATTAAGTTGTATTTGAGTAACTTAACTAAAATATCTAAGTCTCTTAAAATCAAATGATTCTTGGTAATTATACTCACAGGGTTACGATACTTCATGAATACCTGAAGCAACTTACGCGTTATTTGTTGAGTACGTTCTGCCGGCTGATAACAATCCGTATTTCCGGATAACATAATCGGAGCTCCTTTCCATTGTTCTTTTTGAAAGAACTCTTCCAAAAGCTTAGGCGCATTTTCTTTTATGATGATATTGCTTTCAAACGATAGGCCTGTACCCATTTCCCAATATTCGTGCGTTTTACGGGCATAACAGTATGTGCAACCATGCTCGCATCCCTGATAAGGATTGATGGAATAATTTACGGGGATATCAGGGCTTTTTACCGCATTCACAATACTTTTAGCCCTCGTAAAATGATAGTTGCTTACGAGCTGTTCAACTTGCTCATAAGCATCTGTTCCTTCGATATTGCTATAATCCAATTTATATGCATTAAATTGGTTGTCCGGATTAGACAATACACCACGACCTTTTATTGGTTTCATGTATGTAAAATTAGTTATTACTAATATAAATAGCAATTAATTATTATGCACATTTGGCAGATAGCTGTAGACACAGGAGGAACTTTTACTGATTGTTTGGCATCTCATGCACTATATGGAAATAAACGAATAAAAGTGCTGAGCAACGGAACCCTGATTTTCTCTTTACATCAATTAATAACCCCAACTCAATTAAAGATCAATACCAAACTGGAACTGCCAGCCGATTTCTTTCAGGGTTATGACTTGAAAATTGCGCATGCAGCAACAAAAGTACTGCGCTTTGACGCTCAAAAATCACTTATAACGGTCCAAGATCAACTTATTCTTGACGACAGCTATGAACAATTTGTGACTTTGAGTGCTGGTGAACAAGCGCCTATTCTAGCTGCAAGAATGGTTACTGGAACACGATTAAATGAAGACCTGCCTGCCATCAAATTTAATATGGGCTCTACTAAGGGAACAAATGCACTTTTAGAACAAAAAGGAGATAAAGTAGCGTTATTAGTTACCAAAGGTTTCAAAGATATTTTATTGTTGGGTACGCAGCAAAGACCTGATTTATTTTGTCTGGATATAAAAAAAAGAGCACTGCTTCCTCATACAATTTTAGAAATTGAAGAGCGCATTGATGCGACTGGTGCTATTATTCAACCTTTAAGCAGGAAGGAAGTACTTCAAAAAATTAAAGAAATCAAGTTGAAAGGCTATAATACAATTGCGGTGAGTCTGATAAACGCTTTTGTAAATCCGCTCCATGAAGTTGAAATTAAGAATTTATGTATATCGGAAGGTATACGGTTTATTTCTTTGGGAAGTGCGCTTTTCAATTCTATTAACTATTTGCCCAGAACAGAGACTACGCTGGCAAATGCTTATTTAACACCAATAATTAAACAATATATCAATGAAATAGACGACTGTTTGCACACTAAAAGTCGGATTCATATTATGTCCAGTGCCGGAGGTTTGTTACCTAAAGACAAGTTCTTTCCTAAAGACAGTTTGCTGAGCGGACCGGCCGGTGGTATGGTCGGAGCGGAATTCATTGGTAAACAATGCGGGATAGCTAAATTTATAACACTCGACATCGGAGGAACCAGTACCGATGTTAGCAGGTATCACCAACGATTTGAGTATCGTTATAACACCAAAGTGGGAAATGCACAGGTATTAGCACCATGTATTGCCATCGAAACTGTAGCTGCGGGTGGTGGTTCAATATGTGATTTTGATGGAAAGAAGTTTATAGTGGGCCCACATAGTGCCGGGGCTTTCCCAGGACCGGCCTGTTATGGCAATGGAGGTCCCTTATGTATAACCGATATTAATTTGCTTTGTGGAAGAATTCAGGAAGATTTATTTGGTATACCATTAAGCAGGGGAGCTTCAGTAGATCAAATGACTTCTTTATTTGAAAAGTGCGAGCAGCACTTGTCCAAAGAAGAGCTATTGTTGGGCCTACTCCAAATTGCAAACGAAAAAATGGCTAATGCGATTCTGGAGATATCTTTGAACAAAGGCTATGACGTGCAACAATATGCGCTTCTGGGCTTCGGAGGAGCGGGAGGGTTACACGTATGTGATATCGCCGACATCTTGCATATCGAAAAGATTGTCATTCCTTATGATGCCGGTATATTAAGTGCGCTTGGTATTGGTAACGCTCCGCAACAGTTTATTTATTCAAAGTCGTTTATTCAACCAGTGGCTACTAATGATCGCATAAATGAGTTGGTTTTAGACTGCATCGACAATTGTGAGCGCAATCAAAAACAATTAATGCAATTTGACCTTAAAGAAGTGTTGTTACATTTACGCTATGAGGGCCAGGAAAATACACTTGAAATTACACACCATAAGCACGCTGATACTTTATTAAAGTTTACTAAAGAGTACCAGACGGTTTTTGCTCACTTCATAGACACTAAAAATGTAGAGCTGGAATCCATTAAACTAGTTTATGAATACTATGATGTGTTAGCAGATTTTAAAACGCTTACCCATGACGATTCCGGACAATTAGTAGACAGAACAACTCAAACTTTAGGGGCTTCGGGTTGGGTTAATACACGGGTTGTATCTATCAACCAACTCTCGCCGAAAACACCGATACACGGGCCTGCTGTTATTCTTAACGAAACAAGTACGACTTATTTGAAAGAAGGATGGCAAGCGGAAACAGACTCGAATTTCAACTTGATTTGTACCAAGCGTCTCGATAAAAAAGCACACGCTGCCGCTGTTACCAATGAATCGCTGGAGTTAGAACTGTACACCAACCGATTTAAGTCCATTGCGGAACAAATGGGAGCACTATTATTAAGATCATCTTTTTCTGTTAATATTAAAGATCGCAAAGATTTTTCCTGCGCTATTTTGGATGAAAATGGGAACTTGGTTGTTAATGCGCCTCATATTCCTGTACACCTGGGTGCAATAAGCTACTGCGTAAGAAGTGTTTTAAAATTAGTTACTTTTGAGGAAGGTGATGTCCTCATTACCAACGATCCTCAATACGGAGGTTCTCACTTGCCTGATGTCACACTTATCGCTCCGATTTTCTATGACGGCCAATTGATAGCCTATGTAGCTAATCGGGCTCATCACGCTGAAATAGGAGGGAAAGCTCCTGGTTCAATGCCTGCAGACGCAAAGAGTTTAAGCGAAGAAGGTGTGGTTATAAAGCCTTTTAAGTTAATTGAAAAGGGCAAATCTAATTTGTCACGATTAGAGAAAACCTTTAGTAACCATGAATACCCATCTAGAAGCGTGTCTGAAAATATGGCGGATGTTAACGCCGCCTTGGCATCCTTGTCTTTCGGTAAAAAGCAGCTTTTACAGCTATGCGATGAGCACGGAGGCGATCAGGTGGCTCTTTATATTAAAAAGTTGTACGAAAGTGCCAACGATTCTTTATCGCAGCTGATAACATCTCTGAAAGACAAAACACTCAAATCTGAAGAGTTTTTGGATGATGGAAGTAAGATAGCAGTGACTTTAAGTACAAACTTGGAAACACTGCTTGTAGATTTTGCCGGTACGAGCGGTCAACATCGCGGAAATTTGAACGCGGGCCCGGGAATAGTAGCCAGTGCTGTAATATACGTACTACGTTTACTTTGTTCATCAAATATTCCGTTAAACGATGGTTTGATGGAAAGGGTCAAAATTAAACTACCAAAAAAATCATTTATTAATCCTGATTTTAATAACGATCCGAAAAAATCTCCGGCAGTTGTCGGCGGAAATGTGGAGACAAGTCAGCGCATTGTAGATACCTTATTAAAAGCGTTCAATATAGTGGCCTGTAGTCAGGGAACAATGAATAACCTTCTTTTTGGGAATACCAAATACGGATACTATGAGACTATATGTGGAGGTACGGGCGCCGGGAACGGATTTCACGGTTGTGATGGTGTGCATCAACATATGACCAATACTAAAATTACAGACCCCGAGATACTCGAAAACAGGTACCCGGTAAGACTTGTACGCTTTGCAATAAGAAAGCACTCCGGAGGTAAGGGAAAATGGCACGGAGGAAATGGTATATTAAGGGAAATAATGTTTCTGGAACCCACAAATATTACTATTCTGTCTCAGCATCGCTTAAAAGGTCCGTATGGCATAAATGGGGGAGAGCCAGGCCAGGTAGGAGAACAGTATATATTAGCCGTAGACGGCGAAAAAAAGAACCTAGCCGGTATTGATAAGTATGAAGCCCAAAAAGGTGATAGTATACTAATTAAAACTCCGGGTGGCGGTGGTTTCGGTGTTTTTTCGGAAAAAAATTAGTAAATTACTAGAACCAAAACTTACAGATATGAAAAAAATTGTTGCTTTATGCGCTCTTCTATTAATTGTTTTCGGCACACACGCTACCAAAATGGAGGAATTTTTTAATAAAACAGACATTTTCTTAAAAAAGTATGTCATAAAAGGAGATGTGGACTATTTGGCTATTAAGAAGAATCCTGCCCCCCTTAATCACCTGTTAGGTCTTGTGGAAGACATGCCTATAGGTACGTCTGCGAATAGCAATTCTGAAGCCTTTCTTATAAATGCATACAATCTGCTTGTGATCAATGCCGTGATAAAATACCGACCTAAAGGCTCTCCAAAGGAAATTCCGGGATTCTATGATCGTAAGAAGTTTAAAGTCGCCAGACAGTTTTTAACCCTTGATGATATTGAAAAGCGACTTTATAAAGACTACAAGGATGCCCGAATTCATCTGGCTCTTGGCAGAGGTTGCAAAGGTGCTAAAGGTATATTTGCTGGTGCTTATAAACCCGCCTCACTCGATGCTAAATTAAGCAAAGTAACGGCAGGAATGGTTAATCATGAAAACTACGTAAAAGTAGACAATGCGAATCAAAAAGTTGCGGTATCCAAAGTATTCAAAATTGCCATGAAATATGGCTATACAGAAAAGCAAATTTTAGCGTTCATCAATAAGCACCGAAAATCCAAACTTGCATCGAACTATACACTAAGTTCGGAATACTTAAGTTATAACTGGAAACTCAATATGAAGAAGTGATTTTTCCTCAGTGTTTAGTAGATCCTTATATGAATAGGTACCTGTAAAATCGTTTCCCGGTGCTGCTTTAAAATACGTAATTTGAAGAATTCTTAATAAATCATTTAAATATTTGGGAGTCGTAATAGCTTCATATTCAATTTATTTGGAATTCCATTTAGTTTTTTTTTTAAAGTGTCGCATCTTTTTTATGTAGGTTTCGTAATATAAAACGTTCATTCAATATAAGGTATGATTCAAGATACCAACTATTTCTATGTAAACTATCGTACACCAGACGGTGATGTGCACGATCTGTTTAATAATCCGCAATTCCAAGACATACCAGAATGTCCTGGAGCTTACCTACTTTTGAGCCAAGAAAAGAAATTTCAGTATCCATGTGGCAAATCTCAAGTTATTTATATTGGCAAGTCCGGAAATTTGCGTAAGCGAATAAAGAAACATTTTGATATTATCAGTGATCTTAAAAGCTATAGCAAAGAAGATGATGGCCTGGCCAACTGGTATTATAAACGCTATGACTATATAAATAAGTATGGTTGCAGAGTTGTATGGTTTAATTCATGTGAAAAATATGATCAGGTGTCGTTGCATATGAAACTAAGTACTATCTTTTACAAGACTTTTCAATCGCTACCGGTAGGGAATGAAGAAAGCCCTTTGCCTATGGCTACATAGTTTACTATTTTTAACACGAATCAATTTTCAAAACTGGCATTTAACAGGGAATTTTCATTGTGAAGAATTGATTCAATGAAACATTCACTCAATATATTATAATCGAACGTTTTATTCTCCTCAATCATTACCACCAAGGAAATAGTCTTTATTTGAACTGTAATTAATAGTTTTAATTTGTTTTCTACCTGATACCCTAAAGACCTTTTGGTATTCCGGTCCAGAGAATGGTACCTTTTGATAAATAATAAACAAATCTTTTTAATGGAATTCCAAAGACTGTCTTTATATGGTTTTCTAAATTGATTCTTCGATTTGAAGTTGTCAATTTTTTCAAAAAAGCAGATTAATTGGTTTTTTAGGTGTTTAAGACTAAGTGGTTCCAGTTGAAAGTGAATATCGATCAAATGAAACAGGAACTTGGCATTCTGATTTTCAGCTATATTTGTGCTGGAAAAAGACTTTGTGAGTGAGTACTTGTACGTTTCGAGTATTCCGTAACAAACTTTTAACTTATATCGGCTGTTTAAAGAGGCGTCGGTTCTAAGGTGGGAGTATTCAGTCAATTCATTCAACAACGTGACTAATTGATTCAGTTCTTTCACACATGTAGTGAGGTACGGTGAATCCTGATATTGATTGAAAATGGTTTTCTGAATCCATTCAGATTGTATGAGTAGTTCGTCTATTGATAAACTAAAATGATTAGGTAAGGTTTTCATCAGGCATAAGCTTATTTAATCATGCTTGAACTAGAGAAAATCGTGCCAAAATCTTATTCTATTGGAGAAATGTTGTCTTTTAATAATGATATTATTTTTTGTGTATCCTTAAGGGTTGTTTTCTTTTTATTCGCTATTAGGTATAAATTTCGTTTGAAGCATTTTTCCAATGCTATTTGTTTTAAGAGACCTTTATCTGTAAATGATTGTACAGAACTGTTGAAAGCAATCGAAAGGCCCTCAGATCCGGCCTGAACCTTAAGCATTTCGTGTTCATTAGGAATGACGTAATTCGGAACTATAGACGGTCTTTTTTTGTCAAAAGTATATAACCAAAATAGTTTAATAAAACCGGAACTCTTTTCATGAGAGAACCAAATATGTTTTTTTAACCACTCCTCACATTTTCGCTTATCATTCTTATAAAGATGTAGGAACTCGCTCGCATCTATGGCTTGGGTGGTTGTTAAATGCAGCTTCTGTTTAATGAGTAAAAGGCAGTTCAAGTCGAAGGTATTAACTTCTTCATTTATTATCGCATAGTGAAGGTTGCCTTCTTCTACTTCTCTAATTAAATCCTTTTTATCAGAGAATGCGACATGAACCAAGGGGCCAAGATGTGTTATAGACTTGCTCAAAAGATGCGAATACAAATGAGGAGATATTCCGAAGTTGATCGTTTCAGACAATGTAGAATTGTTCTGAACTATTTCATATTCAATTTTTTCCAATTCTTCGATTGCCGGCGCTATTTTCGTATTAAATAGTTTACCTGCATCTGTTTCTTGTACACCTTTTGATTTTCTGTCGAAGAGCTTGGAACCTACATGTGCTTCGAGGGTTGCCACATGTTGACTAACAGCAGGCTGACTTATTCCCAACTCCGCTGCTGCTCGACTAAGCGATTTGTATTTATAAACAGTTCTAAAGGTTCTGATCCATTCTAAGTTTATCATGATATAAATATAGTAATAACTAAACTTAATATTAGTTATAAATATTTATGAACCAAGCGCCTGTCATATTAGTTATACCAGCGTCTAATTTAAAAGAAAAAAATATGTCAGATTATTCAATTAACGGTAAAAATGCTTTTATAAGTGGAGCTAATAGAGGAATAGGAAAGGCTTTGGTAGAAGAATTACTAGCCGGTGGCGTTCAAAAAGTATATGCAGGTTCACGCGATGTAAGCAAACTGGAACCTTTAGTACAAAAATACGGTGAGCAAATAATTCCTGTTCAACTGGATGTAATCGATAGGGCCAGTATTCAATCTGCTGCTGACCAGGCTCAGGATGTTGATATACTTATTAATAATGCCGGAGTAGCTCAATTTGGAGGAGTGTTTTCTGAAAATGGAGAACAGCTTATGGATGAAATCTTTAATGTAAATGTACGTGGTGTACTTTTACTTACACGAGCTCTTGTTCAATCCATAAAAGAGAGAAACGGTGTAATTGCCAATGTGTCTAGTGTTGCAGGATTGGCTAATATGCCTATTTTTGGCACCTACTCGGCGACGAAAGCAATGCTCCATAGCTTTACCCAAAGTATGCGTGTAGAACTTCAGGAAGCTAATGTACATGTCATGGGCATATATCCCGGTCCAATAGATACAGACATGACCAAAGAAATGGAAATGGAGAAGGCAAGCCCACAAACTGCTGCCAGGTCTATTGTAGAGGCTATTATAGCGCAAAAAGAAGACGTTTTTCCCGACCCAATGGCCGAAGAGGTTGCGAAAGGTTTTTTCGCCGACCCTAAAGGCATTGAAAAGCAATTTGCTTCTTTCTCTTAATAGACGAGCTATTGGGCGGTGCAGAAAAGAATTCGCTAGAAGTATGACCATAGCGAATTCTTTATTTAATTTGCATCATCTTATTAATCTTGGAAATGAATGAGCAAAAAGAAAAAAGACCAGGCTGTTTATCGTTTTAGCATAGCCAAAGCAATCATATACACTATTTTAGGTGTTGTAATAACCTCTCTGGTTATCATTCCCATTCCAATTGTCAGAATATTGTTTGTTGTATTTGGACTGGGGGCATTTGCAATGGGAATAGGTGCATTCTTCAAGAGAAGACCTCAAATTATTCTCAATCATGAACATATTTACCTCGGATTTGACGTGAAAAAGAAAATTCCCTGGAAATTTGTAACACACATGAGTTTAAGGAAAGAAACCATTGAAGCTCGCAGTGTATGGTATCTTAAAATTAGGACAAGAAGAGTTAAAAATGGTTTAACGGTACACCACAAGCACGAGGCAAATCTTCAGTTGTTAAACATAGACCACAAAAAATTCAGTGATCAGGTGCTAAATTATAGCGGTACCGACCTTCTAAATCAGGAAGAACTTGTTTGATTATATGCCTCTTATTTATACGATATAGTATAAATAGCCACTAAGAACGATACGCTTTAGATTGCATGCAATTGCTTTATTTAGTGCGCAATAACAATAACCTTTTGAATACGTGCTTTTTTACTTTTTACACGTACCAGGTAAGTACCGGCATTTATGTCTTCAATATTGATAGTATATGAATTAGTTCTTCCCGTCAGCTGAATCTTTTTAATGAGCTTTCCTTCGATATCAAGAATTTCGCAGGTGGCATCCGACACTTCAACAGTTGTTATCTGTAAATTATGTGCTGCCGGGTTAGGGAAAATTTGAATAGGCTCTTCCTCCTCAATTTTTAGATTGGAAAGTGGCCTGCAGCGTTCATCGGTTGTAACTACGTACTGGTGCATCATTCCTCCGCCATCATCCCCAGCATGTGGAAGTATATGGCAATGATACATATAGGACATATGATTTACGATAGGAGAGTGATAGTCGCCAAAGTAGGCCATCATACGAATTTTCCAGTTAGGTAAAATAAACACATCATCTTTTGGGGCGTGCAAGTGTCTTGCTTTTGGATCTATTTTGGTACCCAATGAATCGATTTCGAGAATACGATAGGCGACTTTGTGTATATGAAAGGGGTGCGAAACAGGCGTTTCGTTGGATATTGTCCAAACTTCTTTGGTATCAAAACAAACAGTATCGTTAATTACAGCCATGGAGTAAGGAACACTATCGATGGTAAACCCTCTTCCCAGACGTCTCAAAAATCGTTTGTGACGATACCTGTCTATGTCGGTAGTGTCTTGCAGTTCTTCGGGCCACTCATTGCTGAATGCCGGTATTTCATCTACCGGGGTATAATTTGCCGGATCCGCTTTAATACGTATTTGTAACAAGGCACCTCCCAGGGTCGGATCTTTCCCTCCACCAGGTCCGGTAGGATCAGCGGGGCTACCAACCAGGTGACCGGGCATCAGGTAGTTAAGGTTTCTCAAATAAAGCGTGTCCCCAATGTTATATGCCGATAAATCAATGATAATTTCGCTGCGTCCTCCTGGTGGGCTCAATAGCGATTTTAAGGTATCGGGACTGGTAAAATATCCGGCATCTGATGCAAATAATACAAAGTCATCAAAGTTAGCGGTATTTGAATCTATTAATGAATTGGAAATACCATATTGAATACCCTTCCTTGAGGAAGCATTCAATATCCGTAATCTGACTTTATGTGCGGGTAGTTCTACATAGGGGTAAGCCACTCCGTTGACCAGTCCATAGGGACGTTTAACCTTTTCAATATCAACAGCCATAGTTTGATTATCATCGTCATAAATAAATCCTTGATCATTGATAATCAGAGGGATATCGTCAATGCCGTAGGTTCTGGGCAATAAATCTTTTATAGTATCTTCATCATCAACCGAAATGATCATGCCGGTTAAGCCTCTTGTAACTTGTTCAAAAGTACTGCCATGTACATGTGGGTGAAACCAAAAGGTGCTGCTACCTTCTAGGTTCGTGAAATCCAAATCCCAGGTTTCGCCACTGGCAATTGGCTGATGCGGTCCGCCATCATAATGTGGAGGCATATTAGAACCGTGCCAGTGTGTAGAAGTAACTTCGGGAAGCAGGTTTGTGACTTTTATCTGAGTAGAGTGACCCGTATGCCATTTTAATACGGGACCTAATACGGTCATCGTAGTGTCTCCGGCATTGTTGTAACACCATGTCTCTATACCATTTTGATTTGCTGTACCATTTAGAATGGTGTCACCAGGTTCTCCGGGATTAAATTGATGAATCTGTAGTCGCCTCATTTCTATATGTATGGTGTCTTCAGCGGCATCGAGCAGGGGCGGGATAGGTATTTTATTGTGATAAGACTCTTGGGCAAATAATTGAAGTAAAGGCAGCACGGCCAGAAAAAAGAGTAAAAATTTACGCATATGTTTTGGACAGGTTAATTCACTAGAACTATTGAATTTACTTAATTTTATTCAATTATTCGGTCTTTTTTAGTTCAAATTACAATTATGCGCTGTGAAAATGTTAGTTAAGATCGATATAATCAGTTATCTTTGCGAGCTCACACAATAGAACTATACGTTTGCACGATTTCTCAGAACTAGGACTTTCTAAAGAACTATTGAAAGTTCTTCCGGAATTAAATATCAATCAACCCTCAGATATTCAGCAAAAAGCCATCCCATTACTACTGGAAGATCTTAACGATCTAATAGGTTTAGCACAAACAGGTACAGGTAAAACCGCTGCATTTGGTTTACCCTTACTCGATCTTGTTGACGCAAATGTCAAGAGAACTCAGGCTTTGATTTTATCACCCACTCGTGAACTTGGACAACAAATTGCCGAACAATTGTTAAAGTTTTCGAAATACCTTCCCAAAGCAAAAATTGAAGTTGTTTATGGTGGTGCCCCTATCGATAAACAGATTCGGGCGTTAAAAAAGGAACCGCATATAATAGTTGCGACACCCGGACGATTATTGGATTTAGCGCGCAGAAAATCGGTCAACTTAACATCGGTTGACTACCTCGTTTTGGATGAGGCAGATGAGATGCTAAATATGGGGTTTAAAGAAGACCTGGATGCGATATTGAAGCTTATGCCGGATTCCAAAAACACTTGGCTCTTTTCGGCAACAATGGCATCTGAAATCAGGCGTATTGCCAGTGAATATATGAATAGTCCGGTAGAAGTATCGGTGAGTGCTTCTCAAATTGTCAACAAGAATATCACACATCAGTTTGTTCCGGCAAAAAGAGATGATAAAACAGCCGTTTTGATGTCTTTTTTAGATATGGATACCGAGGCTCGAAGTATTGTTTTTTGTAGAACGAAAAACGATACGCAAAACCTTGCACGTGAATTAATGAAAGAGGGGTATAAGGCTGATGCCTTGCATGGTGATTTGTCTCAGGCCCAAAGAGACAAAGTAATGGCGCTTTTTAGAGAAGAACAATTAAACATCTTAATAGCAACGGATGTTGCTGCACGCGGAATCGATGTAAGTGATTTATCTTACGTATTTCATTATGCACTTCCCGATAATTACGAATACTATACTCATAGAAGTGGTAGAACCGGCAGGGCGGGGAAAAAAGGAGTATCACTATCGTTGGTTACTGCTCACGAGAAAAGAAAACTCAAAATGCTTGAAAACAAACTCAAAATTGAGTTTGAAAAAGTAGCTACTCCAACAGTTGAGCAAATTAAGAATAAGGTTGCCCTACGTTGGGCATTAAAATTAAGCAAGGTTGAGGTTAATGAATCATTGTTTGACGAACAAATATGGAATGAAGTTCAAGCGCATTTTAGCACTTCAGACAAGGAAGATTTGCTCAAAAAGCTGCTAACCAGAGAACTCGACAGGCTTAAACCAAGAAAAATCGCTAAAGAACCTTCGGAGCGGACTAAAAGGAATAAAAAACAAGAAGATAGACGCAGAGATAGAGATAAAGATAGAGACTTTAATAAAAGCACCAGAAGCCAATCGGGGTCCAAAAGCGCTCATCGTATGTTTATAAATGTTGGTAGTGTTGATGGTATTAATAAAAAAGACCTTTCCAACTTTATTGCAGATGTAGCCAAATTGCCAGGGGTGTCCCTTATTAAAAATATGGAACTAAGAGATAAGTTTGCCTATTTTTCTGTGGATCAAAAGTACTCAAAGAAAATAGTACAGTCGTTCAAAGGTATTAAAATTGAAGGGCGTTCGCTGCGCGTAAACCGGGAAGATTCCAAATAACAGTAAGAAAGTGCCAAAATACCGCTTATTGACCAACGAGGAACTCACAGAACTCAAAGAGGAATTTATTAACTATCTGATAGTTAACGGGATACATGCTGATGATTGGAGTAAAATGTTAAGTGAGGACACTGAGGAAGCACAAGGTATTGTAGATCTTTTTAGCGATGTGGTATTCGAATCTATTATGCGAAAAACCAACTATTTGGAATTTAGATCAGCTAATGACCTCAAAGTTTTTCAGTGCTTGGCAGAAGAAATTGTTCTTGTGGGTGTGCGTACCCATCAAATTGATGTGAATTTCGAAGATCCGGAATTCCTGAAAGCGGCTATCGAAAACCCTCCCGAAGGACTGGAAGTTTATACAAGCACTAAAAAGTACCGAAAAGAAAGAGAACTAGAGCTTTTTGAAATGATAGAAGCAGGGTGTACAATAGGAGGGGAAGAGCTGTTTAAGTCACTATGTGTGGCTCTTTAAAGAAGAAAAAGCCAGGTGTTCCGGATTAAGAACTCTAATTAACTGCTGCTCGCTCACCATTTTCCAGGTACTTTATAAGTTTCTCCAGCGCTCGGTCTTCGAGGTAAAATGTTTCTTCCTTTAGATTTCCATTTTTATAGTATTTGCGAAGCGCACCTTCTTTTTTACCCTTTATGCAGTGGTATTCCAGTTTTATAGTGCCGTCTGCATAATATTTTCGCTGTGTACCCTGCAATCTTCCATTAACATAAAGTTGAACCTCTTTTAACGTACCGTCTTTATAAAAATAGCGATTTGAACCTGTGTAACTGTATCCGCTTCCACCGACCTGTCCGTTTTCGTAAAATTCCAAGGCACGTGTAGTACCTGTGCTGTAATAAAACTTCCAAAGACCATGAGCCTTGTCATTTTTGTAAGCACCTTCTACTCTCAAATCTCCATTCATAAAGTAACCACGCCAATTTCCTTCTTTCATACCCTTATTAACGGGTCCCTCAAACTCTTTGGCACCATTCTGAAAATAGAAAGTCACTATAGAATCGGAACTTGCAGAGCTACCTTCATAAGATTGAGCGAATAGACAAAGGGGCAAGAATAGTAATAATGACCATGTAAATTTCATAGGGAGAAAATATAGAGGTTTCATTTGCAAAAATAGCATATTACAGCACTAATCAAACATTACCATTAGCTCATGTGCTATAATTGGTCACCTAAAATTGACAGTAGTAGCACGCTGAGAAGCGTATAATGCGAATGATTTTTTTGATTTTTTCAGATTACATCTAATTTAGTTCAAAATTAGACTTGATACAGGATGCAAACTTCAGAAATCCAGGCACATTTTCCTATCCTTGTGGAGATAGAACTATTGAAAGAAATAGCGGAAACAGGAATTGTTAAAACATATGCATCCGGAGATGAGGTTATTCGTTATGGACAATATCTGAAATATACTCCGCTCATTTTATCCGGATCGATAAAAGTACTTCGGGAAGATGATGAAGGAAAGGAAGTCTTTCTTTATTTCCTGGAACAAGGAAGCACCTGTGCCATGTCAATAACCTGCTGCATGAAGTCCGAACAAAGTAAAATATGGGCCATCGCCGAAGAAGATTCGAAAGTATTAATGATACCTATAGAAAGGTCAGATGAGTGGATGAGGAAATACAACTCATGGAGAAATTTTATCATGATGAGTTATGCAAGCAGGATGGAGGAACTACTGCAAACGCTGGACTCCATCGCTTTCTATAGCCTCGATGAAAGGTTGATCAAGTACCTCAATGATAGAAGTAAGGCCTTGGAATCTAAATTGTTGTCAATAACACATAGTCAAATAGCCCGGGAACTAAATTCATCGCGTGAAGCAATTTCCCGTCTGCTCAAAAAATTGGAGAATATGGGACGTTTAAAACTGATGCGGAATAAAATCGAAATTCTTTAATTATTCTTTAGTACGTTCAAAAGGTCGTTTCAGCTGTTCCAGGAAACTTGTAGGATAGTTTTCGACGTTTTCGAAACCCAATGGAATGTCTTTACCATGATCGGGCATGTAGGCTGAATTGAATAAATAATCCCATAAACTTAAAGTAATGCCAAAATTTACACCATGTTTATAATGTGCCGGTAAATGTTTTGCATGATGCCAAATATGCATTTTCGGACTGTTGAAGATGTATTTTAAGAAACCGTAATTGAGATTGATATTTGAATGATTTAGGTGTCCTATGATAATTGTGAAGTAGTGCATCAGGTATATTTTATCAATTTCGAAACCTATTACAGTCAATGGAATATATAGAAATGACTTATAGATTATAGTTTCTACAGGGTGGTACCTGAGATGCGCGGCAAAGCCCATTTCCATGACCGAATGATGAATTTTATGAAACCTCCATAACCATTGCGAGCGATGTAACAAACGATGCGTGCACCATTGAATGAAATCCTGCATGAAAAATAATAGCAGCAATTGTGCCCATTGCGGCCATGCTAATACCGATATTACTGATACATACTTTATATTTAGAAACCCAAAAATATCTGCGACCAATCTTATTCCTATATTAGATAATGCATTATACATGATCAGATTGAACAGAAAAAAATTGAAAAACATATAAAACGTATCTAACCAAAAATCTTTGCGGATAAAGGCCTGTTTATGACGCCATGGGATGGTAATTTCAAGAAGCCATACGACAGCGGAGAGGATTATCAAAAAATACAGGTAATTATCCCAGGAAGGAGTGCTTATAAGTCTCCACAAATAATCGGCATAACTGATGAACGATTGCCTTAATATCTCAATGTATGATACCACGCTGCTTGCTTTTCCTTTCAGGATTCATCCAGAAGCTAAATAAGAATAATTTAAATATTAACAACAGTATAACCTTCATGGAGCCAGGAAGGTAATCCTCCCAGTAAGTTATAGACTTCCTGAGCACCTTCCTCTTTAAGGATGCTTAGTGCCTGAGCACTTCGATTTCCGGAAGCGCAATAAACAAATATCGTTTTTGATAGATTTATTTTCTTCAATTCAGTTTTAAATGCATCATCATAGAAGTCTATATTAATTGCATTAGGAATTAAGCCCGTACTTTTAATTTCCTCTGCGGAGCGCACATCAAGTATAATCTTATCTTCTTTTAACTTTAGGAGCTCATGAAACTTTTGGGCGCTTACAGTAATCCCAATAACATGATCTTCGGCTTCGGTTTTTTCGTTCGAATTCGACTTACAGGATACAGTCATAAAGAATGCCAAAGATATTACTGAGTAAAGCATTACTTTCATTGATTGTTTGATCATTTAAATAGTGTTTAAAGTTGAATATACAAATATCATTGTGTCATTCTTAATATTCCGTGATAATTATCACATAGAATAATTTTAGAAACGATGGCTATCAGGCAATCTCATTAGATTCCCAAAAAAAAACCATTATTTATATGTATATACATGTTGTTGTGGTATATTGTAAAAAAAAATGAAATGGTAGATAAGATCACATTTGAAGCTATAAATCCGAAGCGGTGTGTTAATGGCAAGATCAGGCGTATCCACAGAGTGATTGATGGGATATATCAAACACACTTAGCTCCCTTCCAACTGAAAGGAAGCATGCTGTCTATGTTGTTTGTAATAGGTAAAAACCATGGAGTGACACAAAAAAAGCTTTCAGACTTCCTGGTACTTGATCAATCTACTGTGAGCAGGGATGTGAAGAAACTTGTCAACAGAAAATTAGTAACTACTTCAAGTGGGGCAGACGCAAGAAGTGAACTATTGACATTGACTGATCAAGGGTATGAATTCCTTGATGAAGTAAGTCCTGTGTGGCATAAGGTGCACGTAAAGATTGAAGCGGTTTTGGGTGATTTTTCCATCAAATACCTGGATGTATTGATGGAGGCATTGTTAAGTGTAAATGAAATATAACTTGTATATACATTAATTAACCATGGAGAACTTACCTCTTTATATTAGTGTTCTTTTTGCTGGAACCACTGTGATAACCGTACTATTTCTCTTTTTTGCTTTGAATAAGAATAAATGGGTACTCATTATAAGTGTTCTTATTGGCACATATGATGTTCTATTGGCGAAAAGTGGCGTATTATTTGATTTTCAGGCTATTCCACCAAGGTTTCTATTGCTTGTAGCTCCTAGTTTATTTATTGTGCTAATGGTATTGTTAAATCGAAGATCTAAAAAGTTACTTTTGCATGCCAATTTGAAGTTGTTAACACTTCTTCATACTATAAGGGTACCTGTTGAAATAGTACTGTATTGGCTCGCCTTAAATGCCCTTATCCCGGAATCCATGACTTTTGCCGGAATAAACTTTGACATACTCTCAGGAATCACCGCTCCAATTATCTACCTGGTGGCTTTCAAAGGTGCAAAAATGAAAAAAGGGATACTTTTTGCCTGGAATGTCTTCACGTTGATGCTTTTAATAATTATCGTTTTTACGGCCATTCTAGGCGCTCCTTCGGTGATTCAAATGCATGCTTTTGAGCAACCTAACATTGCAATATTCTACGTTCCGTTTACTTGGTTACCGGGAATTGTCGTTCCTATTGTGGCACTGACGCATTTTACAAGTTTTAAAATGCTTAGCAGCAAGCATAACAACTAATTGCTATTTATTTAACAAAATGAGCGAAAGTATTTATTTTTCTTAATAAAAAGTTAATTTTTATATAAATATTGTAATATTATATAATAGGTATTGAAAATATGGAATTGATGATTTAGATTTGTGTCAATTATTTAAAGAATATTATTAAATCTATATAAATATTATGTGTGGTATTGTATGTGCGTTTGATCTCAAGCAAAATTCAGAAGAATTAAGAGATCAATTATTGGAAATGGCAAGAAGGATAAGACACAGAGGTCCGGACTGGAGTGGAATCTATTGTGGTGAAAAGGCAATTTTAGCCCATGAGCGTTTGGCCATTGTTGATCCGGCTTCAGGAAATCAACCTTTATATAGCCCGGACAAAAACCTTATTCTGGCAGCCAACGGCGAGATATACAACCACCAGGAAATTAGAAACAAAACCCAGGGGTATGACTATCAAACACAGTCTGACTGCGAGGTAATATTATCATTATATCAGGAAAAAGGACCTGATTTTGTGGATGATTTGAATGGGATTTTCGGATTTGCGCTATATGATGTCCAAAATGACGAATATTTTGTTGCTCGTGATCATATCGGGATTATTCCATTGTACATTGGATGGGACATGAATGGTACATTTTATGTTGCTTCGGAGTTAAAAGCACTTGAAGGATACTGTACTAAAATAGAGCCCTTTCCTCCAGGCCATTGCCTGAGCAGCAGAGATGGTGAAATCAAAAAGTGGTACCAGCGAGATTGGGAACAATACGAAACAGTACAAGACAACGAAACAAATATTGAGGAACTAAAAAAAGCATTGGAAGATGCTGTACATCGCCAGTTGATGTCAGATGTACCTTATGGGGTCCTGTTATCCGGAGGCCTGGATTCTTCGGTCATTTCTGCCATAGCCAAAAAATATGCTGACAAACGAATTGAATCAGGTGATCAAACGGAAGCCTGGTGGCCAAGACTGCACTCTTTTGCTGTTGGATTGAAAGGCTCTCCGGATTTAGAAGCTGCCAAAAAAGTAGCAGATCACATAGGTACTGTACACCATGAGATCCTGTTTACGATACAGGAAGGTTTAGATGCCATTAAAGATGTTATTTATCACTTGGAAACGTACGATGTTACAACTGTGCGTGCATCCACACCAATGTATTTAATGGCTCGCGTTATTAAATCAATGGGAGTGAAAATGGTACTGTCAGGAGAAGGTTCTGATGAGTTATTCGGTGGTTATCTTTATTTCCATAAGGCACCTAACGCGCAGGAATTTCATGAAGAAACAGTTCGCAAAATGCATAAATTGCATTTATACGACTGTAACAGAGCAAATAAATCGCTTGCAGCGTGGGGGATCGAAGGCCGCGTTCCTTTCCTTGATAAGGAATTCATAGACATAGCGATGCGTTTGAATCCTCAAGATAAAATGATTACGAAAGAGCGCATGGAAAAGTGGGTAGTTAGAAAAGCATTCGAAGATCATTTACCGGAGAGCGTAGCCTGGAGACAAAAAGAACAGTTTTCAGATGGAGTAGGCTATAGCTGGATAGATACCTTAAAAGAAGTGGTGGAGGCAAGTGTTAGCGATGAACAACTTGCCAATGCGAAGTACAAATTTCCGGTCCAAACACCTATGAACAAAGAAGAGTTTTTCTATCGTTCGATATACGCTGAACACTTCCCGTCGGATACTGCAGCTCTATGTGTGCCTTCAGTACCTTCTGTTGCATGCAGTACTCCTGAAGCATTGGCCTGGGACGCTTCTTTCCAGAATATGAACGATCCGTCTGGTAGAGCTGTAGCTGTACATGAAGAAGGATACGAAAATTAATAAAATATATAGTTGGTGAATGTAAACACATTTGCCAACTATTTTGTTATATGCTTATAATTCGTTTTATGTAGTTATAAATTATATACCCCCTTGCTATTAATCGTTTGTATACCAACTTGTTAAAAGCAATTAAACCAAGCTACCTTGATTGAGTTTATTATTCATAATCAAAAGGAAATAATGTATGTTGATTTCAAAGAAGTCAATAGTCAAGATGAGTTAATGGACTTATTTTGGGAAGGAATTAACATCGTAAAATCGAGTGAGAAATGTTATTTAGTGCTCCTTGATTTTACCGGCACCATAGTTGGAAGAAAATTTATAAGTGAAGCCATTAAGCAGAGTAAAATGGTCTTTGAACACAGAAACCTGAAAAGTGCCGTAATAGGTATTACAGGCCTGAAGAGCATTCTTCTGGACACATACCTGGCTGCAACCAATAGTAAATTGAAGTCATTTGACTCAAAGCCAGCGGCTTTGAATTACCTGGTCAGCTAAGCCCCAATTAAAGCTCCTTGGTTTTTTTTATTAAATGTTGTAATTATTAAAAATTAATGATAACTATGCAGCGTTTTAACTATTAACCTGTCTGCTATATCTTTTGAGCAGATCTAATTTTACTAAAAATGAAAAGAATCTTTAACTATGCTGCTGTGGCGTTAGTCGCTACATTATTTATTACTGCTTGTGGAAAATACGAGGAAGGTCCAAAACTTAGCTTGAGATCTAAAAAAGCTCGTGTTGCTAATACCTGGAAAATTGCAGGTGGAACTGTTTCAATTACCGATTCAACCGGTAATACAACCTCGAGTGATGTTGAACCAGATGAAGATTATTCTATCACCATAGAAAAAGACGGAACATGGAAAGATAGCGATGATGATAGCGGTACTTGGGAATTTTCTGACGATAAGGAAAAACTAAAAATGACTTATGAAGAAGATGGTGTTTCAACTACTTTTGAATCTGAAATCTTGAAATTGAAGAATGACGAAATGTGGTTGAAAGATGAAGTTGATTTCTTTGGTGCTAAGTGGGAAATAACAACTCAGTACGAAACTAAATAAATCTAATTAGAAGATAATTAGTAGAAAAGTGTTCCTTTCTTGAGAGGGAACACTTTTTTTATGCCATTTTTTTAGTATTTTTAACTATCTATCTCGGTAGACCATTTTAATTATACTGCATTAATAGTAAGTATTGTATATTTGTATCTCGAGCACAAAGCGCCTTAAATTAATCCGTTTGCTGTAAATTACTATTAATCACAGGGAGTTCGCAGAGCAAACACCTACCAAAGAAATACCTATGAGAAGACGAAAGATCGCTTCTGTATATGCGCATTTTTTAATAAAATTACTGTCATTGTTAGTGTGTTATACACTAAGCAGTAACTTTATTTACCTATACGCACAAGATTGTAATACGGTTTTAGGGTTGAAAGATGCCAGCAATCCAAACCCCAAAGAAATTTATACGATAGATTTAAGTAATGGTGAAGCTACGCTTGTCACTGCTATTCCAAATACCATAGATGGTCACACACACCAATCATTAAATGGTTTTGCAGCGAACGGAGATGACGAAGTTTTATATTTTACAGCCAACCAGGCACGCGTTTTTTATTACGACCTGAACGATGATTCGTTCGGCGTGCTTTGTGTGAATTCTTTTCCAGGTTATCAAGGCTTCATTACTTCGGCAACATATATTAACGGAAGGTATTATTTAGTACTTCAGGAAAATGAAACAAATACTAACGGTCAGACGCTTATATCTGTTGATGTAGGGGCAAATGGCACTTCAAGCAATTGCCAATTAATCGATCATGTGAATTTGCAGCCTTTGAATTTAGGGACAGGCACCGATATCATTTCATTTTTTGATGACATTGGAAATGTAGTAATCTACGGATCGGGTGCGACGGAATGGAAGTATACCTGGGATGGAGCAAATCAGGGAAGTGGCAATTTTGAAGTGATCAATAACAGCGGTTCTAATATGCAGCTGGCATCCAATTGTGAAGGGCAAATTTATGGAGCCACTCATGATAATCCTGTTTTGCATACAGTGAATGTCGATAATGGAACATATACCAGTACTGGTATTGCTGTTACCATAAACGGAGCAACTTTTACCAGACTCAGCGACATGTCTGATCCTATTTATGCTACACTCGAAATTAATGATAACGATGAAGACGGAATTGCAGATGGATTGGATATTGACGATGATAACGACGGCATTACTGATTTCATCGAAGTATGTGGCAACGGTGCGACTTCCTTTTCGTGTTTGAGTGCTGACCCAAATATTGATTCTGATGGCGATAGAATCCTGAATTATCAGGATGCGGATTTCTGCACGCTGAATGGAGCAGGGGCTTGTACTTCATTTGATGAAGATGGAGATGGAATACCAAATCACATGGATACAGATAGCGACGATGACGGCTGTTTTGATGCCCGAGAAACCCGTCATGGGCAAGAAGTCAACGACCAGGGTACAGTCGACGGAACCTTAGGTAGCAATGGCCTGGTAAATAGTGTTGAAACTTCTGATGACTCCGGAGTTTTGAACTACACGCCTAATTTCAATTTTCTGGATGGAAATGTAACTTCATCGGAATGCAACGGGCCAAATCAGGGAAATGAAAACTTAACCACAGACGAAGATACACCACTAACAGGTATTGATATTATTGCAAATAATACCGATCCTGATGGAGATCCTTTGAATTTTATTATTCTTAATAATCCGGTCAACGGCTCTTTCGACTACAACCCTGACAGAACGATTGATTATACACCCGATGACAATGTTTGTGGCACTGCACTTGAAGTAATTAATTACGAAGTGTGCGATACGGCAACGCCAAGAAATTGTGTGATTGATGTGTTGACAATTAATGTAACCTGTATAAACGATGCTCCTTTAAATGGAAATGAAACATTGAATATACAGGAGGATGCTGGACCTGTAAACACAAGCAATGTTTTGGCCAACAACTCCGATGTAGAAAATGACCCATTAACAGCAATCGTACCTGGAACTAGTAGGGAGGGAGGAATACTTTCGTTTAATGAAGCTACAGGTGAAATCACTTATACGGCTCCTTTAAATTTTTGTGGAACCGACCTTATCTTATATGAGGTTTGTGACCCGGAAGACTGTGTCAACGATACCGTATTTGTAGAAGTGAGCTGCGTGCAGGACCCTCCATTCGGAGGAAACGAGTCCGTGACCATTCTGGAAGACGAACAATTAGTGAATTTTGACCTGCTCGCTAATAATATTGATCCGGATGGTGATGAATTGACTATTTCAGGTTTTATTTCAGAACAAGGAGGGACTGTTGAAAATAACCTGGACGGTACGATCAATTATACCCCACCGCTCAATTATTGTGGTAATGACTTGCTTACCTACTTGGTGTGTGATGATGCTAATCCTCAGAATTGTGTACAAGATTCGCTTTTTATCACGATTACGTGTGTTAATGACGTACAAACAAGTGGAAACGAAACCTTTAGTGTTCAGGAAGACTTTGGTATTGCTCAGTCTCCTGACTTATTAGCCAACAACATTGATGTTGAAAACGATCCCTTAAGTGTTGTATTGCCGGCTACTACCTTTAATGGAGCTGAAATTACTTATAACTCCGATGATCATACGGTAAATTACAATACCATTGAGAACTTTTGTGGTCTGGATTATGTGGTTTATCAGGTATGCGATAACAGAAATCCGCAAAACTGTATTGACGATACCCTCTTTATTGACGTTATCTGTGTTAATGATGTTCATACAAATGGAAATGAAAACATGCTTATAGATGAAGATGAAGGTGCAGTATCTTCTCCCAACCTGTTAACTAATAATGTGGATGTTGAAAATGACCCATTGGAAGTAATCCTTCCTCCGTTTTCTACCAATGGGGCTCAAATAACTTTAAATGCAGATAATTCTATAACCTATAATACCATTCTTAATTATTGTGGAGAAGACACGGTGCTTTATCAGGTTTGTGACGATGACTCTCCTGCCAATTGTGTGGATGATACACTTTTTATTACAATTAATTGTATCAATGATATTCAAACTCACGGTAATGAAAACATGGTGATAGATGAAGACGAAGGAGATGTGAACTCACCAAATTTATTAAATAACAATTCAGATGTTGAAAATGACCCTTTACACATTGTCTTGCCAGCTACATCGGAGCAGGGAGCTACTATTTCCCTGAATAATGATAACGAAACGATTACCTATTCGACCATAACCAATTTTTGTGGTGAAGACAGAGTGATCTATCAGGTTTGCGATGACCTTGAACCTGAAAATTGCATAAATGACACACTTTTTATCCAGGTAAATTGTATCGATGATGGACCTAATAATGGAAACGAGCTTTTGGAAATCGATGAAGATGAGTTTGTCATTAATTTTAACGTTTTGGCCAACAATTCAGATCCTGATGGTGATGAATTAATTGCCATTACCCCGTCGACATCGACACAAGGAGGTACGGTTATAAACAACAATGACGGTACAATCGACTACACACCGGCTCTTAATTATTGTGGCCTGGATTCTATTTTATATCAGGTATGTGACGATCAGACTCCTCAAAACTGTATAAATGACACCATTTTTATCACTATTAACTGTATACAAGACGCTCCTTTAGGTGGTAATGAAAACGAAACGATCAATGAAGATGACTCCTTGGTGAACTATAACCTCCTTTCGAATAATGTAGAGCCGGATGGAGACGGAATGACCGTGTCGGATATTACGCTAAGCGGTAGTGGATTGGTTGTCGACAATGGTGATGGTATTATAAACTATTACCCGGGAACACATTTCTGCGGTAATGAACAAGTGTATTATTTGGTTTGTGATGACGTAGTTCCTAGAAACTGTATTCAGGACACCTTAACTATTACAGTTCTTTGTGTAAACGATCCTCCATTCCAGGGCGATGAAACGTGGAGCATTGAAGAAGATGTAGTCAATGCAGTTTCACCTAATTTAATCTTAAACAACATTGATCCGGAAAGAGATGCCCTACAAATTATTGTTTCCACAAACTCATTAAATGGGGGTGTGGTTAGCTACACTGATGGTGATAGTACGCTATTATTCTCACCTGCTTTTAATTACTGTGGGGCAGATACTATTTTATATGACGTATGTGAGGTAGGTGTGGCAAACCCAAATTGTGTTTCTGATACCTTATTTGTAAATATTTCCTGTATAAATGATTTTCCTTTGAATGGAAACGAATACCAGGTGGCAAGCCCGGCATACCCTTTAGATACTTTTAACCTGGTACGTAATAACTTTGATCCCGATGGTGATAGTTTATTTGCCAATGTACCTTCAACATCAACAGAAGGAGGGCAGGTTGTTTTGAACCCTGACGGAACTATACAATATATAGCACCGCACGGTACTTATGAAGGAAATGACACCGTGTTTTATGAAGTTTGTGACAATGGAACGCCATCACTGTGTGTCAATGATACTTTATTTTTAACCGTTATTTTTGACAATCCGCCAACAGGAGGGAATGAACGTGATACTGTTTATGAAGATAGCATATCAAATACAGTTAATGTTTTATTGAATGAATCAGATCCGGAAAACGATCCGCTGGTAGTTTTTCCGATTTCCCCAACTGCAATGGGAGGTAGCGTGTCTTATAATCCCTCAGATAGTAGCATTATTTATCAGTCGGCATTGAATTATTGCGGTGAAGATACCATTGTTTATGAAGTTTGTGATGATGCAGAACCTATCAACAATTGTATTTTCGATACCGTGTTTTTGCACGTTATATGCTTGAATGACGGCCCTATGAATGGAAATGAATATGTAGATGCAAGTCCGGTTTATCCTCTAACTAATTTGAATGTGACCGCCAATAATATAGATCCGGAAGGTGATAGTATCATTGCCTCAGATTTCATACAATTCTCCAATGTCGGCGAGCTGGTTCAGAATCCTGATGGTACCATCAACTATACTGTTCTTTCACTGGAATACGAAGGCATCGATACGATAGTATATACTGTTTGTGATGTAGGAAGCCCTTCATTATGCAATCAGGACACCATTTTCATCAGTGTATTACAAAATGTAGCACCTCAAAGTGGCACAGAATATTTAACTGTTGATGAAGATAGCGATTTATCGGATCCACTAAACGTTTTAAGGAACAATCCAGACCCTGAGAATGATGCGGTAAGCGCAACGGTTCCTACTACAAGCGCTATGAACGGGAGCGTAATTTACAATGAAACAGACAGTACTATTCAGTACCAGCCATTTGCCGAATATTGTGGCGCAGATACTATTTTATACACAGTATGTGATGATGCGCCTTTAAGATCCAACTGTATTGTGGATACCGTATTCATTACAGTAAATTGTATCAACGATGCACCTCTTGGAGGCAGTGAGGATACGACGTCGGGCCCGGTTCTCCACTTATCAAATATGGACCTGCTTCAGAATAATTTTGATATTGACGGAGACAGTTTGATTGCCAAAGTACCAACTACTTCACAATTTGGAGGTACTGTAACACAAAATGCGGATGGAACGATTAATTACCTTCCTCCGTCCGCATCGTTTTCCGGCCAGGATTTTGTGAATTATGTTGTTTGTGATAATGGTTCACCGGTATTGAGTGTGGCCGACATCTTAATTATTAACGTAATCCGCAATCAACCTCCAACGAGCGGCAATGAATTGGACTCTACCATTCAAAATGTACCTTTACTTAATACACACCTGACAGCTAATAACAGCGACCCTGAAGGTGGCGATATTTATGTTATAATACCTGCACAAACGGATGAGGGTGGAACTATCGAAGTAATAGGTGAAAGTATTGTCAATTACACACCTCCGCTTGATTTTTGTGGTACGGACCGATTGAGTTACCAGGTATGTGATGAGGCACTCCCGGTAAATAATTGTATAACGGAAACTTTCACAATAGTCGTCGGTTGTGATTCTGATCGTGACGGTATTCCCGATTCCAAAGATTTGGATGACGACAACGATGGTATTCCCGATTTGACAGAACGTGCAACCTCAAGAAATGATAATGATACCGATGAAGATGGTATTATAGATGAGCTAGATCTGGACTCCGATAATGATAATCTGGTAGACGTGATAGAAGCAGGAGGTTTTGACACAGATAACAATGGCATTATTGATTTCTTCAGCGACAATAACCAAAATGGATTGTCGGACTTGTTGGAAGAAGAGTTCGGTGGAAGACCACTAGAAGTACCGGACAGCGATGGTGACGGAAAAAGGGATTTTCAGGATGTAGATTCCGATAACGATGGTTTATCTGACGGAGATGAATACGACCCTGATAACGATGGTATCGCTAACGATTGTGACAGAGATAATGAACCTGACTATTTAGACCCTGATTATTGCCTTGTTTTCATACCAGAAGGGTTTTCTCCAAACGACGACGGAGTCAATGACTATTTCGTGATCGCCGATTTAAGTGAGTACCCTGAAAACCGCATAGAAATATTTAACCGTTGGGGAATTAAGGTGTTTGAGATGTCACCATATGACAATTCATGGGATGGAACAAATACTTATGGTAACAATATCGGAGAAAGCGTCCTTCAGGTGGGAACCTATTATTATGTTCTTCAGTTGTCCGACGATATTAAACCAATTAAAGGTTATATCTATCTCAATAGATAAGAAACAATGGAAAAAATGAATTCCTTCATAAAGATATTTGTGGCTTTTGTAACAACATTCGTTATACTGCCTGCGAATGCGCAACAAGAGCCTGTATTCTCGCACCATATGTATAATATGCAGACGGTAAACCCCGGATATGCAGGTAGTAGAGGTGCGATTACAGGAACTATGTTACATCGATCCATGTGGATAAGTCACCCGGGAGCGCCAAATACACAGACATTTTCTGTTCATAGCCCTCTTATCAGGAAAGATCTCGGTGTTGGTTTGTCTATCGTAAATGATAAAATCGGTCCGACCCAAATGACTTCTTTATTTGGTGATGTTTCCTATGCCGTGAAAGTCAATCATAAAGGGCACAGTTTGCGGTTTGGCCTCAAAGTAGGCGGGTCAAATTTGAATATCGCCCTTGCCGATTTAACGATAGATCAACAAAATGATCAGGCTTTTCAGCAAAATGTGGTTAACCGTTTTCTTCCAAACTTTGGAGCAGGCCTTTATTATGATGCCAAAATATGGTATATGGGCATATCCTCTCCAATGATGCTTACCAATAAGTTGAACGATTTTAGTCAAATAACAGCTTCCGAATTGGTCACAGGTACGCAAAAAAGGCATTTGTACTATATAGCAGGGCTTATGATTGACGCTGGAATGGACCTCAAGCTAAAACCTACTATTCTGGCAAAAATTACTGGTGGTTCAGGTCCTCAAATCGATGCTTCTTTAAATGCTGAAATAGTAGACAAAATTGTGGCAGGACTTATCTACCGGTTAAATGATGCTGCTGGTTTGTTAATAGGTATGAAAATAACTGAACAACTACTACTGAGCTATGGCTTTGACTGGTCTCTAAGCAACAAAACAGGCACCTACAATTATGGTAGCCATGAATTGATGTTACGCTACGATTTTATTTATAAAAACAAAGCCAAAGTATTATCTCCGAGGTATTTCTAATCATGGTACATAGACAAATGACAATATACCGACTAGTAACTTTTATCCTCTTACTATTTTTACTCCCGGCAATGGCTACGGGACAGACGAAAAACAAAAAAAGAGCCAAGAAATACTTTAATGATTATTCTTTTGAAGAAGCAATAGAAAAATACAAAAATGTCAAACATAAGGATGGAGAGACGCTAAGGCGTCTGGCCGAAGCTTATAAATATACCGGAAATACCGATCTTGCTGAAGCCTATTACCTTCAGCTGGTTACTTCAGACTATGTAGTGCCTGATGATTATTTACATTATGCCGAAATGCTAAAAGCTAATCGTAAATACCACAAAGTCGAAGAGTACATGAAACTCTATAATAAAGAGGTGCCTGGTGACAGCAGGGTAGAACGGTACCTGGAAGATCCTAATTACTTTCGACGAATTTTAGATGAAAAAGGGAAATACAGAGTTAAAAATGTAAGTTTTAATTCTCCCTACTCGGATTTCGGTCCGGCTTTTTATAAAGACAGCAGCCTGGTATTTACCTCATCGCGTCCCAAAAAATTAAATATGGTGAAGCGTGAGTACAATTGGAATAAACAACCTTTTCTCGATTTATACGTGGCAAAGAAAGATTCTAATTACAAAGAGTTTGAATCGGTATCGGTATTCTCGCAAGTACTTAATACTAAAATGCACGAAGGACCGGCCAGCTTTACCAAAAAGTTTGATAAAGTGTATTTTGGAAGAAACAACTATCATTTAGGAAAAGAAAAAACCAATGCAGACAAACAAAGTGATTTGAAAATTTATATTTCCACCCCTGGGGAAAGTGATTGGAATTATGAAAAATTCGCTAATTTTTCAGGATCAGAACATTCTGTTATGCACCCGTTTATAAACCGGAAGGGGAATAAACTTTATTTTGCTTCAAACAACCCGATGGGTTATGGAGGTTACGACATTTGGGCAGTAGATGTACACAGAAACGGTTCGTTTGGCGAACCTTATAATCTCGGATCTGATATAAACAGCGAAGGAAATGAAGTGTTTCCCTATGTCTTGGATGATGGGACTTTGTTCTTCACTTCCGACGGACTACCCGGACTGGGCGGATTGGATGTTTTTATTGCCCCTTTTGAAGGAGGGAAATATGCCAAAGTATATAATATGGGTGTTCCTATTAATAGCAATAAAGATGACTTTAGTCTCATCATTAATCAAAGCAAAAAAGCGGGTTATTTTGCTTCCAACCGCCCTAAAGGTAAGGGTGACGATGATATTTATAGTTTTAAAGTACTAAATCCACTTTCATTTAAAAAGATAATAAAAGGTATTACAAAAGGCCAGGAGGGAGAGATTGTTCGTAGTGCCCGCGTTGTGCTTCGCGATCAAAGTGGTAAAATTTTGAACTCTGTAAAAACGGATAACAAAGGCATTTTTATTTTTGATGTATCTCCGGGCCAATTATATTCCATAACCGGTAATCGCAGAATGTATATGGAAAGCAAAATAGAATTAGACCCAACAGCAGAAGGGGACACCGTATTTACGGAGCTTCTATTTGAAAAATACCCTGAATTTCAGCTCAAATTTGTCATCAAACGAAAGGGAGCTTCTGCTGATTCAACTGGACTCTATGGGGTTAACATGACTTTAATGGACAAAAAAACCGGTATTGAGCAAGTGATTAAGGTCAATGGCGGATATATTAAAGATCTCAAAGGTTTTAAGTTGGGCGAATCTGTTAATTACCATATTAAACTGGAAAAAAAGGGTTATGAAACCAGAGAACTGGATTACACTCGCGTTTTGGATGAAGACGGAAAGACCTATATGGTGGACGGAGAGGTTGATTTAGAAATGGTGGAAATTAAGTCTAAGAAAACGCCTTATACACCCGCAAAACAGGAGAAACCAGTTCAGGCACAAAGCACTAATCAAGATGCTGGTGATGATTGGGGTAAAAGCACCGATGATGACTGGGGCAGTTCAGACGAAGAGTGGGAGCAAAGCAGCTCCGACGATGGCTGGTAATGGGTTTGCTAGTGTATTCCTTTTTTATTGAGCGTCTTTCTATAAGATTTAGCAAGCAAACGGTGTTCTCTATAGGTCCTTGAGAAGTCATGATAACCGGAAAAATCAGGCTTGGCACAAAAGAAATAATAACCATGTCTTTCGTAATTCAATACAGCATCTATCGCTGCCTTGGAAATACTATGCACCGGACCCGGCGGCAGACCATCATAACGGTAGGTATTATATTTGTTCCAAGATCTTGTGTGCCTCTTTTTAATGCGCCTTACGGCTCGTTGACCTATGGCGTACATCACCGTAGGGTCGGCTTGTAACCTAATAGAATCTTTTAATCTGTTCATATATAATCCTGCAATGCGGGGCATTTCATCTTCATGTTTGGTCTCACCAGACACAATAGATGCCAGGATATTTACTTCAATAGGTGTAAGACCAATTTTGCGCGCCTGCTTCAACCTTTTTTTGTCGCTCCAGTATTTTTTGTAATTGCGATAAAGGCTTTCTACTACCTCTTCTTTCAACGAGTTCTCAAACAAGGGGATTGAGTCTTCAATGAAGATCACATAAATATTATCTATATCCATCTCCGGAGCTACCGAAGCAACGAATTCCGAATCGCTGAGAATTTTATTGACCGATGTTGATTTTATATCCAGCGGGCGTGTGATCCCTTTTGTCATGTACCTTCTAAATCGGAATTTACCTACAGCGCTTACCACATGTTTTCTTGGGGTTAAGGATAGCACTTGTACCAACTCCCTGTTGGTCATACCTTTTTCCAAATGAAAAAGTCCAGGCTTAAATTTATGCTCCAAGCCAAAAAAGCGACTACAGAACTTAAAAGAGGTCGGGCTCTTCAATACAAAGGATGTATCCAGAATTTTAATAAGATCATCGTAACTGGCATTTTCTTCTATGAGCAGCTCTTTTTTGTTCAAGGTAAAAACCGTATTGGGGGTATATAAGGTCCATTTCATAAACCAAGCACCAGCAACAAAACATGCTGCCACAACAAAAAGAGGCCATTTTTTTACAATCCAGGGTAGCGCCTTATAATTAATAAAATGTTTAATGTGTTTTACCTTCACTTATAAAAGATACGAAAATTATTTCATTTGGGATAATGATAAGGTGTATTTTGAGGTATTCGGAATGCTGTTAAATGAGCCATATTAAGTATTTCCGGCTATTTTCGTATCTAATCAATTGTTTTGTTTATATAAATATTTGCTGTATTTTCAAACTTTCACTTAATACCAATAATTACATTTTATGAAACGTTCATTCTTAGGCCTAACTATCATGTCAATGTTGTTCACATACGCTTGTAGTGAGGCACCAACCAAACAAAATGAGGCAGCAACTCCTACTGAAGAAGCGGAGGTTGTCCATGAAGAAAAAGAAGCATCCACTATTAAATTTTTACCGCCAGAAGGCAAACAACTTTTGATTCTGGGTCAGGATTTAGGTGCTGTAGGTGGTTTTGAAGCACCCGATAACGATGGCTATTTTGAGCATATAAAAACAGTTCCGGGGGGAATCACTACTTATACAAGCTTTCCTACACTGTACGGTTTGGCTGAAAAAGTGAACTATGGCTCTGGAAATGTATGTGGTACCTGTATTGTTGATAACCAACACTACAAAAAAACCACATTAGCGATAGGTCTTTACCTGGTAGATCAGCTTGAGGCCATCGCAGGAGGTTTGCAAGATTCAACCATTAAAGCTTTAGGAGAATGGATTAAAGCTTCTCAGCGTCCTGTTTTTTTAAGAATAGGTTATGAGTTTGATGGTATGTGGAATCATTACGATCCAGAATTATACAAAAAATCTTATATACGTATCGTTGATATGTTTCGTGAAATGGAAGTAGAAAATTGCGCTTATGTTTGGCAGGCTTGTACTTCTCCCATCGATGATATCTTAGAAGCAAAACACGAGAATATACTTGATTGGTACCCTGGTGACGAATACGTGGACTGGATGGCTTATTCTTGGTTCTTAAACAACGAAATGCAGATTAAATTGACCGATGAGGTAATTAATTTGGCACGTGAACGTAATAAACCTGTTATGGTGGCAGAAGCTGCTTGTCAGAGCTATGATACTAAAAATCATACGCAAAGATTCATTAATACCATGTTAGATGGCAAACCGGGAGAGGGGTCTAAGCCAAAATCAGGAGAGGAAATATGGAATGAATGGTTTGTTCCTTACTTTGATTATATCAAGAAGAATAAGGATGTAGTAAGAGCCGTAGCTTATATTAACGTGAACTGGGATGCTCAGGGATTATGGGGTCCTCCATACGACCAGGGATATTGGGGAGATACCCGTGTTGAGAATGATGAATTCGTTAAAGGAAAATGGATCGAAGAAACAAGCAAAGAAAACTGGCTACAATCTTCCGATCAATTATTTGAACAATTGGGTTATAAATAAACATTAATACAAAGCCGTGCGAATGCATGGCTTTGCTTTTTTTTACAACGTTATGCTTCTATTACTTGCCATTAGCTATTACTTCTATAATAAATTTGCAAAACTTGCAGATAAAAAAGGGTACCCTCGCAAAAAATGGGGTTGGACTGGCGTTGCAATTTACGCTGGAATAGGATTTTTTGGTCAAATTGTATTTGGCGTAATTATCGGAATTCTATCCCAGGTATTTCTGTTTGATATATGGTTTATTGTTGAAAAACCCGGTGAGTATATCCTTGCCCTACTTTTTTATATAATTGCGGCGATCATAGCGAATATGATCTATCGAAAATATCAAAAGAAACCAGACTTACTTAAATTCGATGAATTTGGTGCGGTGGATGAACCTGAATTTGAAAATAGAGATCAATAAAAAAGCCACTAATAATAGTGACTTTTTTATGCTGATTGGTGATCCCGGGTTATTTCGTGATTTGGTAGTTTTTAGATTTAGCCTGCTTTTGAATAGATTTTAGCATGGCATCATTCAAAGAGTTTTCAGCGTTTTTCTTCTGATTATCTGCGATATATGAACTTCTCTTTTTACTTAGGTCGGTTATCTGCTGTTGAATGCGCTTACGATCAGCAGATTTTTTGCTCACAAAGTCTTTTCGTTCTTCTGTATTCATTTTTTGCATTTCTGCCGGCAATTCTTCCTCGTCGAGCTCTTCAAGTGCTACCGTACCCGATTTGTTGGCATCAACAAGATCCCAGGAATCGTTTTTGTAAACATGCTTGCTTTTGGAAATGGCGCGGCTGATCTTTACTGATTTACCCATTGAAGAAGCATTATTGTCTTGCAGGTTTTGTTGTTCTTTTTTCATTCTGCCCTTATTTCCGTAAGGTATATAAGTATCATTCAGTTGGTTATTTAATTGATCGATTTTGTTATCATAAGGTGTTGCCACATAATGAGTCACCTGATTATGATCTATACTCATATATTCGCCATTTGTAAGCGTAGCTCCTCTTTTCCAGAATGTGTTAACACCTTCGTTAAAGTTGCCACAGAAAATGGTATTAATAAATATGTCTTTTTCTTTTGCGTCAGTACATACTGATTCGTATGCTACCGGTCCTTGAGTAAATGCTTCATTTCCAGCGATAAAAATCATTTTCAGGTGTTCGTTTTCCGGGTCACTCCAATCGATATCTTTAATGGCTTTACCTATAACCATGCCACAATACTCACTTCCACCATTAGTGGTTAATGAAAAAAGTTTTTCTGATAATACGTCCAGGTCAGTTGTTAATTCCGAGACCTGTCTTATGTAACCGGTGTTTTCAGACAAGCCGTCATTACCATATTCATATAAAGCAATCTGTAATACGGGTGTTTGTCCTTCGCATTTAGCGGCAGAAAGTTCATTCACAATTTCCCATAACTGGGATTTCGCCTGATTAATTAAACCATTCATACTACTACTTGTATCCAACAGTAGGGCTAATTTTATTTGTTTATTAGCTTGTATTGTAGAGGAATTTGATTGTTTCGTTAGATGCTGCTGTTCTGCTTTACTCACAGTCGACTGGCAACTGTATAAAAAAGTAAATATAAGTGAAGGGATAATCCAATAATTGTTTTTTGAAATTAGTTTTCTAATAACTCTCATAATTTGACGATGTTGATTTGATACTTGCAACATAGCCCTAAAAAAGAGTACAAAATAATGCGAATAAGTAAGCTGGTAGTATCACTTAGTGAATGACCACTCTGAATTATTAAAGTGCTTATTATACATTAAGAGCTCAATGGTTTACAGGATACGTGGTTTTCATCTTTCATAATTTGTACGTATGTTTAGTTAGATGAAGCGTAAAACCCTTGTAATAGCAGTCCTATTGTGTCTTTCTTCTGCCTTTTTCGGCGCGCACTGTTACGCACAGTCAGAAAAGGTAAAGAAGTCCAAAAACTTTAGTAATTCTACTTTAGAACAGAGGGGCTATTACGATAAATCTTCAGGCAAATTGAAAAAGCATGCATCTATCAATGATTTGCTGAGTAGTGCGCGAAGATTGCAAAGTAAAAGTCCTGATAAAGCTATACAATTTGTTGAGCAGGCACTCGTACAAGCCCTGGATCAAAAAGATGATAAGCGTTTAGGCGATTGTTACGAGCTTTTAGGAGCTATTAACTTAAGTATTGAAGAGTGGCATCTTGCTGCTGAAAATTACAGAAAGGCAATCGATTATTACGATTCCGGCAATAATACAAGCGCGAAGGATAAATGTATTCTCAATCTCTCCCGTTCTTTGTTAAAACTATCTAACAATCAAGAAGTTATAGAACTAACCGCTTCCTTGAAAAAATCGTCAAAAAACCGGTCAATTGTAAAAGAATCAATGAAACTGCTTGCTGATGCTTACTTTAACACCAAAAAGTATGATCAATCTCTTGAGGAGTACAAGCAAGTATTGATGTTGGAACGAGAAGCAAAGAATCAACCGGGAATTATTGAAGCCAACGCCAGTATTTCCCGGGTTTATGCGGCAAAAGAAGAAGCCGAAAAAGCAGAATATTATTTTAACCAATCCCAAAACACACTCAATGAGTATAATGTGCAGCGGGCTACCCGCAAACGAGACCTTTTTGACTCAGAAGCCTTAGAAAAAAACGAAAAGGCACAGGAAGAACTTAGTACCCTTTACGAAAAAGATGAAAATATTGAAAAAGCGCTTGAATTAAGAAAAAGGTCTTTAAAAGACAATGCCGGTTTCGGAAACAAAAAGGAAGAATACCACGAACAGGTAAAAATTGGTGATATTTACCTGGAACGCGGAGATGTGGATTCTGCTATCCAAATTTTGGAACATACTATTGCAGATTCAAAGTTAGAAAGTGCAAAAGGTCTGAAAAGTGATAAAGAAATTGCCGAAGCCAACAAATTACTTTCAAATGCATACGAACAGGTTAACGACTATCAACAGGCACTAAAGTTTTACAAAGCGCATTTATTGCACCAAGAGCAACTGTATAAAGACTCCTTAAAAAGGGAACGTAAAACGCGTCTGGCCATAAAAAAGCAAAATGAACTAACAAGCGTAGAGGGGGATATTCGAATTTACGAACGCGATCTACAATTGAGTAGCGCAGAAATAAAAACACAGAAGCTGTTGAACTCCGGCCTTATTTTATTATTGGTGGTAATAAGTATCGCCGGCTTTTTCATCTACAGAAATGCCCGCGCAAGGCGTGTTGCCAACCAGTTGCTGGCACTAAAGTCATTAAGAAGTCAGATGAATCCACATTTTATTTTTAATGCGCTTAATTCTGTTAACAACTTCATTAGCACTAACGATGAGCGGCAGGCCAACAAATTTTTAGCAGACTTTTCTAAGCTCATGAGAATGGTTTTGGAAAATTCACAAAAAGATTTCGTACCTATTAGCAATGAGATCGAACTTATAGAATTGTATTTAAAACTAGAGCACTACCGGTTTAGAGACAAGTTTTCTTATACTTTTACAGTAGACGAACACATTGATAGAGAATCGATAGATGTGCCACCAATGCTTATTCAACCTTATATTGAAAACGCCGTGTGGCATGGTTTAAGATACAAAGAAGAGCAGGGGCAGTTAAATGTGACGATCAAAAAACTAGCCGACAGTATAGAAGTGGTCATCGAAGATAACGGCATTGGACGAAAGAAATCACAGGAGCTTAAGACAAAGAACCAACGTAAAACAAAGTCTACCGGAATAATCAATACAGCGAACAGACTCAATTTATTAAACAAAGTATATAAGGTTAACTATCATGTGGATATAGTAGATCTCCAAGAACCCAAAGAAGGTACAATCGTACATTTACTATTACCTAACATAATTAACAATGAAGCTTAAGGCAGTAATCATCGATGACGAACAGGATAGCAGAACTATTCTCGCAAATTATCTTGGAAAATACTGTAAAGATGTAGAAGTACTGGGATTTGGTGATTCGGTTAAAACAGGAATCGTGGCAATTGAAGAATACCAGCCTGATGTTATTTTTTTAGATATCGAAATGCCTTATGGAAATGGTTTTGATTTACTGGAATCGATAGAGCAAATAAACTTCGAAATCGTATTTGTCACTGCCTATGACAATTATGCTGTAAAGGCCCTGAACCGTAGTGCCGCTTATTACATCCTGAAGCCTATAGATATCGACGATTTAATTAATGCGGTAGAGCGTATAAAGCAAAACATCAGTGAGAATGAAGTGCAGCAGCATGCAAAAATCTTACTGGAAAATTTAGGAAATAAAGGGCATAAAGTTCAAAAGATTATCCTGCCAACTATGGAAGGCTTTGAATTGATTAACAGCGATGAGATTTTATACTGTGAAGCCGAAGACAATTTTACACAATTTTATTTTACAGATCAGCGGAAACCCCTGTTAATATGCAGAACGTTAAAGTTTTATGAACAGGCACTCGAGGACCTTGGTTTTTTAAGAATCCATAGGAGCTACCTGGTAAACTTGAACTTTGTGAAAAGGTATACCAAAGGCAAAGGAGGCTACATAACCATGGAAAATGGTAAAGAACTTGAAGTAAGTGCTTCTAAGAAAAAAATTCTTTTTGATAGTTTATGACACTTAATTAGAATCACATAAATTTATCAATTATATTAGTTCTACGTGAATACAACGATTGTAATAAACAAAGGCCTCAACGCTTTATCTAAATTCTTTTTCGTTTCACTTTTAGTGCAGTTTGGTTCCATCGTCCAATTAATAATGATGCTCTTTGGTTTAAGCTTACCATTCCTTTATACGGGCAATAATTGGAGAATGATGGTACTAGGCATGGAGCTTATTCAGCTACTCTTTTTTTGGCAGGGCTACCAACTCTTAATGCAACAAAATAGTTATGTGGCCGTGGCGCGAAGAGTGCACCAGGCTCAAATAATTGTACTTATCACCATGTTTATTAAAGTATTATGGTACGTAAGAACCGTATATGCATACCCAGGACATACTGAAATCTTCCTGGTAAAATACATCACTATTATTTGTGTCATATTAGTATATAAAAAATTGCTGGAATTAGCGGAAGTGCTCGTCCTTCAAAGCGAAAACCAGCTTTTAGCGAAAAAGTACAAGCGTGTAAATAGTTGGTTCATCTGTTATATTTCAATTACATTGCTGGGTTTTGCTTCGTACAACTACCTGCTCAGTAGTATTCACTATACACAATTGTTAAACCTGTCAATCAATTTGTTGTCAGCAATTTTTCTAATTCGCTTTTTAATGCTTTTACAGCGTGTTAATAAATCCTTGTCTGAATAATCTGTGTACTATTGAATAATATTAGTATTTTCGATACAATGATGACAAGAGTTTTTTGCATAGTTGTTTCTCTTCTTATTTCATTTCACACCCTGGCAGGAGGTTCAAGTGATTACAAACTTAAACTCTCAAGAACCAAGTATGGCATGTTACTGGGTTATCAACAAGGAAAATATACCGGTGCAGAGCTGGGAGTGGAGTTTCAGTGGAAAGAAGTGAAGTTAAAAAAGCCTTTAACAATAGCTGGTGCTATTAACATGGAATATCATTTTGATGCAAGAGTGTTGGGCTACAAAATAGGTCCCTGGGTAAAATTTGGCCGCATGGACTTTACCTATGGTGTGAATATGGTCGCATTTTCAGATTTCGAACACTGGCGTATTGGTTTTCAGCCTGCGCTGGGGTTTAAATTGGTCGGATTTCACTTTTTAACCGGTTATAATTTTGCCTACGGCCCGTCCGCTTTTGAAGAATATAACAAACTACACGTTTCTGCAAGGTATTTTATTAGCAGAAGTAGAAAGCTGCACGTAAAGAAAGTGGAGAAGAATAAAAAGAAATAAACAGCTATAAACTTTTGATTATCAAAACTATAAATCAATCAACCTGAAGTTGTTTTAGCCGCTGAACGCTTACAAATCAATGACCATGCATCGCTGATTTTGAAGCTCTTCCAAATGGTCTTCGATATTATCTATTGCGATAGAGTTTTTAAATTCTGATTTGTATTGCTTAATCAATTCCTTACGTTTCATTGCTTCTAAAAACCTTCTGGCATCAGTTTTACTTTCCAGGATTAATCCGGGTACTGCTCTTGGCTTACGGTCCTCATCCATGGAAACCATCGTGAAGTAGGAGGTATTAGTGTGTTTCTTAACCCCTGAGGTTACGTTTTCACTTTCGACCCGAATACCTACTACGAGGGAAGATTTTCCCACATAATTAATGGAAGCATGTAAGTGAACCAAATCACCTACTTCCACCGGAGCTAAAAAGTCGGTAGCATTAAGGGAGGCTGTTACACAATATCCGCCGGCGTGTTTAGCCGCACAGGCAAAAGCGACCTTGTCCATCAACGAAAGTATTATTCCACCGTGTATTTTACCTCCAAAATTAGCATAAGCAGGAATCATCAACTCGGTAATGGTCGTTCTGGAATAATCTACAGATCTATATTCAGGTTGTTTATTCAAAATTACTTGTTAATTTTTATTCACCGACGGCGATAGGTTATCAAATTCCGTCGCAAGATACTAACTTGCTGCTGATTTTTTACAGTAATTTGCTTATTTGTCCTCTATTGAACTATATTAGTCTTTCACTCTTACAAACTAATTAAGATGGAATTAGAAGATGAATTTATTGAAATTGAAGATCCTGATTTTAAACCTTGGGGTCTCGATTTAAATATGTATTGCACTTTAATGCACCTTTCTCAATTACTCGTTTTTGGCATTCCCTTAATCGGTTTTATTGTTCCCCTAATAATGTGGCTAAACAATAGAGATCATAGTCGAACCATCTACAAACATGGCGTGATTATTGTGAATTGGCAGATTAGTACGTTCATTTATTATATAATTGCAGCAATGTCGTGGATTGTTGGCATGGCACAAGTGCTCTATTTTGGTATAAGTGTTTGTTCTTTGGTTTTCTTAATAATAGGAGCAACTAAAGCCTATAAAAAGGAGTATTTTCATTATCCCCTTTCTCTGAAACTTATAAAATAGCCCCTTGAATAAGACAGATAATACACGTAGCAATGAATCGGTTGCAGAAATTGGAGTCGCACTCAAAGCATTTCTTTCTCTTGTTATTGTTGTAAACGGTTTTTTAACCCTGACATTTTTGCTCGGTATTAACAAATTGCAAGAAATTGTACCAGGTGTTTCGCTAACTTCAAAAGTTCTTTACGGTATATTTAATATAATAAATGTGATAGCAGCTATAGCGATATGGAAAATGAAGAAATGGGGGGTGATTGCAATAGTGGTTTCTGCACTCAGCGGTTTCTTTTATAATATTTTGGTATTAAACCACTCTGTTGCGCAATCGTCCACCGGTATCATTTTACCCTTAGTTTTGCTCATTCTGTTGCGTTCAAAATGGAAATACATGAAGTAATTTTTTTTATAAAATGATTTTCATTGTATTTTAATAATATGAAAAAGCATTTTAACACTTTACTTTTGAGTACAATTGTTTTCTTTTCATTGAATTCATGTAAAAAAGATGAAAAAAATACTCCCGACGATGAAACACCGGTACAATTAAAATTAGCTGTTGAATTTGATGCCACACTTCCTCGTCTGGGCAATTTTGGAGAAGAAGTAGCTGTACCGGCAGAAAACGCCGCCCAAAGCCCGAAAATGAATGAAGTAAGTATTCAGTATATTGAATTCGCTCCGGATTCATTAATGGCGTTGGGAACAGGATCTATCGTCTATCAGGGTGTAAAAACCACGAAAGGAGGGGAAGAAGCTTTCGATTTTGACGAATCCATATTAGTGAAAAATGGTGAAGAGTTTATCGCTGTAGACCTTTCTTCTTTAACACCAGGAACATATAACTGGCTCAGAGTGTCCCTGAGTTATCAAAATTATGATATAGATTACCGGCTAAACTTAACCGACCCGGTTCCTGTTGATCAGGTTTATTCAGGTACTTTAGCTTCGTTTGTAGGTGTGAATACTTACATCGAAAGTCATACGGTAAAAGACTCGGTTGTTGAAGTTAAGGGCAACAAAGTACAAGGGTATTGGGCCTTCGAAACCAGTATCGATTTTAATGGTGTGCAGTTTGGCGAAGTGGAAACCGGGGATGGAGCAGGGGTAACTGTGGTGAATCCTATAAATGCAACCAGTCCTATCGAACCCGGATCTTGTGTGGTAACAGGTAAACTGGCTGAACCTTTGGTGATTACCGGGGAAGAAGCAGAAGACATAGAAGTGGTAATGGCTTTTTCTATCAACAATTCCTTTGAATGGAAAGAAGTAAATGTTGATGGTTTGTTTGAACCGGGAGCAGGTGAAACCGTTGTTGACATGGGATTACGTGGTTTGCACCCCTATAAAAAATAGCTTTACAAAATGGACAAGAAGAACATTATTAAAGAATATAAGAAAGACGAATTAAGTATCTACTGGAGACCCTCTATGTGCATTCATGCCGGAGAATGCGTAAAAAGACTTCCAGCTGTCTACGATCCTGATAGAAAACCTTGGATAGATACTTCTAAAGCGGATATTAACGAATTGATGCATCAAATTGACCATTGTCCCTCAGGTGCCCTTAGCTACAAAATAACGAGCAAAGAGCTTGATGCAAGCGAGAACACGTCGCCCACGCCTTGTACTATTGATTTGGCCCCAAACGGCCCCTTACTTGTTGAGGGTGATTTTACAATCACCTTTCAAGATGGCAAAATAGAAACTTTCAGCGGTAAAAAAGCACTATGTCGCTGTGGAGCTTCACAGAATAAACCCTTTTGTGATGGAGCACATTCAAAAGTGAATTTTCAATCCTAAGTCCAAAAATACTACTTTAGTCAAGATCAAACAGGCTCAGTTCGATGGTAGGTAATTCATTATTATTTTTAAGATTGGCAACGAAAGAATCTGCCATCAATGTACCTTTACCCGCAGTAATGGTATAAATGGAACCAGGTTTGAGTTTGGCATTGAAAGTACCATCTTTTTCGGTAACGATCTCACTCACAATTTTACCCGTTCGTTGATCATAAACTTTAACCTGGGCACCTGCCAGTGGAATACCTTTGCCACTTTGATCGTTTTTTCCAAAGTAGAATACAATGCCCTTAACTTTAATATCTTCTTTTTTAATTATACTTAGCTTATAAATGTCGTCACCTCCCGTACCACCATTTCTTCGTGAAGCGAAGTAACCGTCCAGACCATTTTCTTCCAATACCAGTCCAAAGTCGTCTTTTTCAGTATTGACAGGGTAGCCAACGTTTTCGACGTCATCAAATGTCATTTCTTCTATATTAAGGAACGTTTGATAGATATCCAGACCGCCCAGGCCTTCATGACCATTTGATGCAAAATAGAATTTTTCTTCATTGGCATAAAAAGGGCTACGTTCATTTCCTTCTGTATTCACTTTTGACCCCAGATTTTGTGGGCTTGACCATTTCCCGTGCTCAAAAAAGCTCACGTATAAATCCATGCCTCCAAAACCCCCAGACATATCACTGGTAAAGAAAAGTGCTTTTGTTGGTTCATGATAAAACGGATCGCCAAAAGAGTAGTCTTCATGATTAAAAGGAAGTTCCTGGGGTGTACTCCACTTACCGTCTACCAATTCTGATTGAAATATTTTGAGTCGATTTAAATTACCGTATCCAAATTCTTTTTTACCATGCACTATATTATTGCTCGTAAAAAATATAGTATGATATGAATTAGCAAAACTACATCCTGCCTCGTGAAATGGGGAATTAATTATTTCATCATTGTCGAACGGAAAGATTAGATGTGAGCCATTCTCGTGAATGTATAAATCAAAATATCCGCCATTGTTCCAGGCATAAGACCGTTGAACACCACCCGGTTTTGACGGTTTATCTGACGCAAATACTATTCCTTTCTTGTAAATGACAGGAGCATAATCATTACTTGTTGAATTATAGGGGAAGTGGCTCAATGTATAACGAGCGGAATCTCTGTAGAATTTTTGAAGATTCTGAAATCCTGCTACTCTTCTTTTCGACCTCCAGTCTAATGCTACTTTGTTACTATACGCTTCGTAGAATTCTTTTGCTTTATCATATTCTTTAAACTGTTCTAATGTCTGTGCATAATAGAGCAAGTGTTCCCGTTTGGTACTATCGCTATGAATAGCTTTGGAATACCAGTGTTTGGCACTTTCAAGTTCCTGTGTTTTGTAATAACATGTTGCAAGATTTAGAATGGAGCTAAAATCTGAGCGGTGTCTTTTAATGTAGCGACTATAGATCTCTATGGCGTCGGCATATGCATAGTCATTATACAATTTCCTGGCTCTGTTTTTAGCAAGCTGAGCATTTACAACGTTACTCAAGCTACACAAACCTATTAATACAATATAATATTTGAGCTTAATAATCATATTAGAAATAACGCGGCGATAACATTTTACTTTGTTTGTACTTCAATGTGTAGTTTATCATTAATTCATGCGATCCGTAATTTTGAGACATTAGTGCGTTGTATGGCAGTTCAAAGGCATATCCGATTTGTAATTGAGGTAACACAAGGCCCTGAACCAATAAAGTTACAGATTGGGAGGAACTCCATGAGGCACCCAACCATAAACGTTCCACAAAAAGGAAATTCATATTAAGGTCATAAGTCAATTCTGTTCCACTCACCGTTTTTAGAAGCACATTAGGTTTGAGCTTCCAATTGGCACTGATTGGAAAAAGGTAGCCACTGGTAACAAAAAGGTGGGGTAGTGGGGCAGCGAATGCGATCTTGTCATTGTAAAAAGAAGGTGATAATAATTCCGGAGAAGCAATTCCCAAATAAAACCGGTCGGTATAATAGTAGAAGCCGAAACCAAGATTGGGATCAATTTTTTGGACATTGGATAAATCGGTCGGAGTGTGTTTAATAGCTAAATCACTATAATTGATTTTGAAATAGGACAATCCCCCCTGCAGACCAAAGGCTAAACGTCCTTTGTTTGTTGGTATCCAATAAGCAAAGGACCCTAGTAAATTCAAATTGTTGGTTGCACCAATTGATTCCGCATTGGCTTGAATCCCAAGGGCGGTGCGTTCCAACTTTAAGGGGCTATGAGCGCTTATACTTTGAATAAAGGGAGCGCCTTCAATGTTTAACCACTGCATCCTACTTAAGGATGTGATGCTCCAGGCATCATGGCTGCCGGCATACGCCGGATTAATGGCTAAACCATTAAACATGTATTGAGAGAAATAGGAAGTTCTCTGTGCATTGGCTGCTAGTGTTAAAAATAAGCACGATATGTATACTAATCTTTTCATAATTAATCCCGCAACCTCAATTCTATAAATCCTGAAAATGTTAAGCCTTTGTCATCGTTCAGATCAATTACGTAATAATAAGTACCCGATATAGGCTCGCCTGAGAGCGCATTCACGTTATTCTGACCATACCAGGCTTTATCCAGGTCTTCCGAACTGTAAGCATCTATTTCATAGATCAAATCTCCCCATTTATTAAATATTCTGAGTACATTATTAGGATAACGTTCTATACCATCAATGAACAGAATGTCGTTTTCACCATCATTGTCAGGCGTAATATACTGATACACTTTAAACGGTACCAATTCTACTATGATGTGAATCCAACCTTGCGAGCAGGAATCAACACTATCGCATACCTCATAGACAAAATCCATTTCACCACTATAATCCTCTGGTGAGATATAGGTGAGGGTTCCGTTTGTGTCTATAAAAGCATCACCAAATACAGGAGCACTGTGCATTATGGTATACATATGTTTGCTGTCTACGTCAAAATCATTTTCCAGAATATTCCACTGAATTTCAACACCCTGAATAGCATAAACTGTGTCGGGGACAGCCGTTGGCGGATCGTTAACCGGGGCTATATTGAAGTAAATGACTGAAGTATCACACATTTCAGGCTCACCATTGTCACAAACTTGTATGATAGCCGAATCAAGACCGTAATAATGATTGACAGGGGTGTAACTAAGTCGGTCGTTTAATATTCGTAAACGACCGTGTTCGGGCAATTGGATTACGCGCGACGTTGTAAGATCGTGATTGTTGGGGTCTCTATCATTGAGGTGTGGGTCAAATACCAAGGTTTCATCTTCATTCAGAGACAATGAATCATTTACAGCAATAGGGGGCAGGTTAACCACTTCATTGCTTACGGTAATAACGATTTTAGCTGTATCACATGCACTTTCATCATCACAAATGACATAAATAAGCGTATCCAGTCCGGTAAAATCGAGTGCAGGAGTATAAGTCAATATATTATTATTATCTAGTGAATAACTGCCATTAGAATTTGTATTTAATACAATGGCCTGGAGATTAGCATCGTCAATATCGTAATCATTATCCATAATCGCTATGGCCACACTCTGGTTTATGATAGTAGCCCCTTCATCATCTTGGGCTACTGGTTTGTCATTAACGGATTGAATGTTAATAAAACTCCAGGCTGTATCGCACAAGGCCGGTATTCCGTTATCACAAATGACATATTGCGCTGAATCTCCACCGAAATAGTTCTCATCAGGAAGAAAAACGAGATTGCTACCGGTATTCAAAAGTTGTCCGTGATTGGTTGTTGTAATAATAGAAGTTATGGAGATGGGGTTGTTATCAATATCTTCGTCATTTAACATAACGTTCATTATTAGAACACTGTCTTCCAAGGCAAGCAAGGTGTCATTGACTGCGGTAGGAGCATTGTTCACGGCATCGTTACGCACATCGATATACACAATAGTCGTGTCGCATTTAGAAGGAATACCGTCATCACATACGGTCGCTATAAAAACATCTGAACCGGTAAAATTAAGGTCAGGGGTATAGCTAAAGCAAGCATTGGCTTCGTCTAAAATTTCAAGAAAGCCGTTGGCAGGATTGCTGATCAAATTACCCATAAAGACCTTATTACTATCTGGGTCAATAGCAGGAATACACCCTACAATAGGTTTATTAATAAGTGTTGAAAGCAAAAGTGAATCCGGTGTCTCAGGGGCTTGATTTTCACCGCTTATCGTGATATGAATGTGAATTGAATCGCAGGTATTATTTTCATCACAAAGTTTTAATTTGAAAACCTCTATTCCGGTAAAGCTTGTACTTGGCTCATAGTTTATACAAGTGTCTCCGTCTGATAATCCGAATATTGAACCATGAATTTGATCAAAAACAGCAGCTGTAACATCTATTGTATCACCATCCTGATCAATTCCCGAAAGGCAAATGTCAACAGAAATAGTGGTAGATGTTTCAAAGTACAAAGTGTCACGGTTCAGGCTGTCTCTTTTAATCTGAGGATGATCATTTAAGTTAATCACATCTACATTAACTACAACGGAATCACAAGCACCAAAAACATCACAATAACTTAAAGCAAAGGTGTCCATTCCAAAATAATTTTGTACTGGGGTATATTCAATTGTAGTGTCAATTAGCGTTTGTTTTGATACGGCCCCATGTACCGGATTAATATAAAATTCATTAACAAATACGGTATCACCATCAACATCAATTATGTTTAAAGGAATGATACTCGTTTCATCTTCCGGAACTGCTATTTCAATAATGCGGGTGGGTTCTCCATTCACATCGGGTATAAAAGGCTTATCATTAACAGGTAATATGTTAATCACCAACCACGCGCTAGCACATTGTGATGGTAACTGAATGTTGTCAGGTTCATCACATACGACATATTCCAGAGAGTCTTCACCAAAATAATCGGTATCCGGTATATAACTAATTGAATCATTGTTTATAGTCGTTGTACCGTGTAATGCATCAACTCCTATTTCACTTAGCGTAAAATAATCGCCATTTGGATCAAGGTCATTCTTAAGCACATCGAATTGACCGGTTTGATCTTCTCTCAGTTGTACATAGTCATTTTGTGTAATTGGTGGCAGTGGTCGGGAAGGTACTATGATATAGGCAAATGCGACATCGCACAATCCTCCCGGGTCACAAGCTTCATACCTCAGTGTATCTGTACCGTTGATAAAACCCGGAGCAGGGGTATAAATTATTTCCTGTTCTGATGTAATCAATACCGATCCATATTTCGTGGAGTCCAGTATTGAAATACTCAAAGTATCTTCATCCAGATCGGTATCATTAAACAACACACTAATAATGACATCTTCTCCAGGGTCAGTAGTACTGACATCATCAATAGCAAAAGGTTTATCATTTACGTTATCGATTTGAATGTTTACAAATGCCGTATCACATAAAATCGGGCTTCCATTATCGCAAACGAGCAGCGTTATATTTTCTATACCATTGGCATTTGGCCGTGCCGTATAACGAATCGTTGTATCTGCGTCCGATAGCCCGCTAATTACTCCTAGTTGTGCAACATTTAAGACATTAATGATATCAACCTGATCATTATCCACGTCCGAAACATTAAAAGATATGTGAATTAATGAGTCCTCCGGAAGGTTCAAAAACAGACTATCTGAAATCAGTCCGGTGATCAGAGGTGGGTCGTTAACAGCCACAATTTCCAGGTATAACTTCCCTGTAACACAACCTCCTTCATCATCGCATATTTCGTATGTCAATGAGTCGAAACCAAAATAATTAAGAGCAGGGGAGTATGCTACGTTATGGGCTGCGTTGATTATGGCGATAGCACCCGGAACGGCGGGTCCTTCAGTAATTGAAATGGAAGAGGCGTCAATATCTCCATCTACATCAGAATCATTTACAAGTACATTTATTTCCTGATTCACGGCATCTTCCACTATTTGTGCACTGTCCTCAACTGCTATTGGCAGGTCATTTACCGATAGTACCGTAATGCTTACTCGTTCAAAGCTACATAATTGAGTGGAGTCACAAATTTGATATACCAAAAGTTCTTCGCCGTGGTAATCTCTTCGTGGTTTGAAAATAATAAAACCATCTTCGTTTATTTCTGCTTCATTTAATACGTCATTTGGCCCGCTCATTATTTTTAAAGAACTTCGGTTAAGATTATCTTCGGGATCGTAATCGTTTTCGAGTACGTCTACTACCAGTTCTCCACCATCTTCCAACATACTCACACTGTCTGTCTGTGTGATTGGAGCCTTACCCGACAATACGTTAATAAAGAGTGTATCTGAGGAACAAAGGGAGGTCAAGTCGCATATTTCATATACCAGCGTGTCTTTACCGGTAAAACTTATATTTGATGAATAATCCAGGATAATGTTAAAATCATCCGATATTTCGCCCGCTGCTCCTGATGTGGGGCTTAAAAGAATTCGAAGACTACTCACATCCAAATCCTCGTCAGGATCTATGTCATTCGACAATACGTTGACCGTCTCTATATCACCTTGAAGCACATCTATATTATCGCTTGATGGTAGGGGTGCATCTGCGACATTAGAGATATCGATAAAGATACTGTCCTGGCTACAGATCTGAGTAAAGTCACATATTTGGTAAACGAGTGTATCGTAACCGAAAACGTGTTCTTCGGTGGTATAAAGAATTGTTCCGTTTGTACCAATTGAGAATTCAGCGCCGCTTAATGAGGATGTATTTATTATTTTAAGACTTTGTGCATCAAGGTTATTATTAATATCCGAATCATTAGTTAATGGTTCTATTAATATTGGAATCTCATCTTCCAAAAACGATACAAAGTCCGGATTAGTAATAGGTCCGGTACCGTCTTCAATCGTAATAAATAGTGTGTCAGAGCTACAGTTGCCGGCAAGGTCACAGATTTCATAAGTCAAGAAGTCTTCTCCGGTAAACAGGGGAGCGCCGGTAAAATCAACCTGAATTAAATAGTTGTTATTAAGGTTGGCCAAGGCACCCGCCGTCAAGGGTTCCGTAATTATTCTTACGGAACGCATATTAAGATCATTATCTACATCAATGTCATTTATTCTTACATCGATTGAAGAGTCACCACCTTGAGTCAAAGTAATATAATCACTGGCAGTCACCGGATAATCTGCCACGGAAGCAATATTGATAATGGCCCAGGCCGAAGAACATAAGTTGCCGCCATCACAGACTTCATAGCGTAATGAATCCGTACCAAAGTAATTATCGTTAGGTGAATAGGTAATTATATTTCCTGAAATTTGTGCCTGACCATTTAATGGCCTTGTTATAATCGAAGATAAATGGAGTACGTCCTGATTCGGGTCCACATCATTAGCGAGTACATCAAGGTTTATGTCATCATCCTCATTACCATTGAAATTGTCGTTTGAAGCATTGGGAGGAAGTTGCGAATTAGGTATGCTTATTTTGAGTTTGGCAGTATCACAGGCGTTTCTCAGATCACAAACGATGTAAACCAAACTATCGGTTCCATTTAGTACACCAGGATTAGGAGTAAAGCGTATACGCTCGTCGGTGGTAATTTCGGCAACACCAAGGTTTGGATTCTCCAAAATAGCAATAGACAATTCCTCCAAATCAGGGTCGAGATCATTAGCCAGCACATTAACGATTATTTCCATACCCGGATCTGTAGCCGCCTGATCATCGCCTGCTACGGGTTGGTCATTTATTTCGTTGATTTCAATAAGTAAGCTCCCTTGAGAACAACGCGCCGTCTGGTCACAAATCTGATAGATGATGCTGTCGACACCAAAAACGTTTAGGCCCGGTGAAAACAGGAGACTACCATCATTTTGTACTTGTACACTGTTCGACGCAAGAAACGGACCGTCTATTATTGAAACGCTTTCAGGATCCAGGTTTCCATCAGGGTCGGTATCATTATTTGCAACATTAATCAAAGCAGGGGAGGCGTCTTCGTCAATTTGCAAAATATCATTTGTTGTCACAGGATCTGCACCTGCAATTACATTTATCAACAACGAATCCTGACTGCAATTATTAAGCAGGTCACATATTTCGTAAATTAAATAATTACTTCCTATAAACGTAGGTAAATCGCTGTAGTCTAGATCTATATTGTTGCTGGAGATATTCGGTACGGATGCATCGGCGTCTGACCGTATAATTGAAAGTGAACCTGGGTCTATATTTTGATCCGGATCGAAATCGTTCAAAAGTACGTCTACCGTTGCCTGACTTCCCTGCTTTAAGGTTACAGTATCTTTGAGTGTAATTGGAGCGTCTTCAATATTATTAACGGTAATAATTAAAGTATCACGTGCGCAAACGGGTTGTTGGTCACAAATCTCATATACAAGCGTATCAGTTCCATAAAAATGCAGACCCGCTGTATATACCAACATGCCGTCAGTAACAGCTATAATTCCGTCATTGTTTTCTACAGTAGAATATACTACTCTTAGACTTGATGTATCGAGGTCATTATCGGGATCATAATCGTTGCCCAATACATCAATACTCAGTTCAATAATCTCTTCATCTGTAACGATGTCATCGGCTTCGGTGATAGGGCTATCATCCGTTCCTGAGATATTGACAAATACACTATCTGTGCTACAAAAGGGTTGCTGGTCGCAAATTTGGTAAACGATGGTATCAATTCCGAAGAAATCGCTTCCTGGCTCATAATTCAGCCCTCCATTAACACCTACACCCACAAAACCACCAGAGCTGGTTACTGTTTCATTGATGATGGACAAAGAAGATGTATCTAAATCATTATCATAGTCTATGTCGTTATCTAATACATTCAGTAAAGTCTGAGGCGAATCCTCGATAAAGTCATAGTAATCTGTTTGTGTGATAGGCTTATCGTCAACGGCCGTAACAGTAATAAAAATGGAATCTTGCACACAGTTATTTGTAAGATCACAGATTTCATACACGATTGTGTCTACGCCGTTAAAATTTGACGCCGGACTATAGCTAAATGTAATTGTATTTTGCGTGAGCGTACCGCCATTCGCATTGACCGTTGACTGTAATACCTGTAAACTTGAAGAATCTAAATCATTATCGTAATCAATATCATTGAGGAGCGGCTGAATTAAAAGCCCTGTGCTATCTTCCGCAATGGTAATTTTATCCGTTTGGGTTATAGGTATATCAACAACCGGAGCTACATTAATGATAGCTAGTGCAGTGTCACAGGCACCGTCGGTATCACATAATTCATAAAACAAACTATCCACACCGTAAATGTTATCATTTAAACGATATATAAATCCCGCAGAAATGAGTTCTATGCTACTCCCTGTCAAAACTGGCCCATATATGATAGTTATATTGCTGTCCAGATCACTATCTATATCAAAGTCATTATTTATAACATCAACAATCACCGAATCGAAATCTTCCATAAGCTCTAAAAGATCATTTTGAGCATTTGGTCGATCATTTTGTGGAATTATCTCCAGTTGGGCATAAGCCGTATCATTATAGTCTTCACCGTCAAAAGCGACTACAGCTATGTTCCGGGTAACTGCAGTAGGGGTGTCCAGGTGGTTTATATATGTAATGCTATCTAAAATTCCAGCCAGGGTCTGGTGATTAAAAGTACCCGATAGCACTAATGTGTCTGATGTCGGGTTGCTTAAAAGGTTTGTGTTAGAACCTGAATAGGTTAATTCTTCTCCGGAAAAATCTATCGGATTGCTAAGAATAATGTAAGCCGCACTGAACAATGAATCATCCGGGTCTTCAATTAAAACTTGTTGACTTATTTTACTTCCGTTTGTTCCTTCTATATAGCTTCCAATGTAGTTATTACCAGAAGTGGTATTGTTTTCTTCATCAAGATCAATGACCGGGACAACATTTGGTCGTTTCGTAATTGTTAAATAGATATAGGCGGTATCACATATATCGCAACCCTGACATAATACATACTGAGCTGTATCATTACCAAAATAGTCATCAGGGCTATTATAATGTAAGGTATTACTATCTGTGATTTCCAGGCTACCATGAGCCACATCCTGAATTATAGCTAAAAGAACCGTATCTGATCCAATGTAATTGTCATTGGTCAAAATAGTCAAATCAACGATTGTATCCTGAACGAATTCATAAGCATCATTTTCGGCGGCTGGAATTGGGTGAAAATCAATTCGAACAGTATCTTCAAGGTATATATTACAAGCACCTTCCGAGTTGATAAGCTCAACATATATGAGGTATTCCAAAGAACTAGTGTCTGGCTTCTCTTTTAGCTCTATTGTCCCTCCATTCCCGTTTACTGAAGTACCATTAGTAGACATATTTTTGATATCAAATAAGGAATAACGGGCATTAAGCTCACTCTGTTGAATACTTAATACAATGGAGTCATTAATACAGATTACTTCTTCAAATTCTATAAGTAAATCATTTAGTGGTGGTTTACAGGTAACAATACACTCATTTGATGCCAGGCTTGAAATATAACCGGGCTTGTAAGCTACTGTGTGTAAAGTATCACCTTCTTCCAGCTCTAGGTTTTCAATTTCAATTAACCAGCGTTCTGTGCTTGTCGTCACAGAGTTAGTACTGTCTCCGTTTACAAATAGAGTAATCACAACAGTGTCATCTTGATGAGTACCGTAAATTAAAGTATCTCCACTTTGATAATTAGAATCACAAATGACAACAGGAGCAACCAGCTGTGGAATAACCAAACACGTGTCAGAATATGCAGAAAAGCTGCCGCAGGTCCCCTTAAATCTGGAGTAGATACTATCTCCTGCGTATAAGTTCGAATCCAAGCTTATCGACCATGTACTGTTTGCTTCTAAAAGTGTGTTAATTGTATATATGCTGTCTTCATGAATGATATAGACAAATACAGAATCTCCTTCAATTCCTTCAGCACTCCCGGAAATCTGATCAGTGCTATCAATTAAAAATGCACAATTAACGATTGGAGGAGCATAAGAACTAGAAACAATTAATTCTATTGCATCTGAAGGACAAAACACTTCCTCTATGCTTTTTATGGAAAGGGTATCACATACCTCCAAATCTACATTTGATATTGACCAGTTTCCATCATTATCTGCATTCAGGTGTGTAATTGAATCTGAATTGAAAGTAATTGAAATCACTGCATTTGCTGCACTCGTGCCTGAAATCAAATTATCGTTTACATCGATACTATTGTCGTCTAAAGTAGGGGATATACTATTTGTGTTGGTACCAAAACATATATATGCAGGCAACGATTCGTCAAAACCGTCTACTTGTTGTGTTATTGCATAGGTTCCGGTATCCAGGCACGCAATACCTGAATTGCAAGCTGTATCAGCATTGCACTTCCACGCCCAACTACCATCTGTTGAGTCGGAAATTAAAGAATCAAGTCCATCAAAGTTACTTAGCAGCGCTGAACCTGTTTTATAGAATCGTATAACAGATGCAGGATCAGAATTTCCCCCAAGACCACATATACCTGTAGAATCAATGTTTATTAAATCAAGATCAGGAATACCTGATCTATTCGCAGAAGAACGTAGGCTTTGAGCACAAATTTCTGGCGGCAAGATGAAGTAAAGAATATTAAAAAGAATAAAGCAAGTGGATATCTTTACGGTTGGTACCGAATGTTGCTTACAACTCATTCTCCTCTATGTTTCTAGTTGGCCGAAGGCCTAATATTATCTTGGTTTGGTGTGTAATTTAAATCTAAAGATTTAAATGTACCGGCGATTTCGAAACAAAAATAGAAAAATAAAGTAACTAATACAGTATTAAATGTTTCTTTTATCACACATTTGGTATTATGTACAATCAATTAAATAGGTAAAGTAGCGATTGAATTTGTTTATTAGCGATTGTATGTTTAGGTTTTTCACGGTAGGTTAATTTTTCTATGGTGAGAATAATGTATTTAGTGGAATCTGTTATTTTGACTATTTAATTTTTGTTAACATTTCTTTTTAGCTTTTTTATAATTAATTTGACCTAAAAGTTACATATGAAAAGAAATCAATTTTTAAGTATTTTCTATTTAACAATATCACTATGTGCGGCTTCTTTTTGTAGTTGTCAAAGTAATAAAGGAATACAGGCAACTCAAAAGAAGGTTGAAGTTGATAATTCAGATATAAGTAATACAACTGATTGTCAAGAACAGCCCTACAGGGATAATTGTATTTGCACTGAAGAATATGATCCTGTATGCGGTTGTAACAACAAAACATACAGCAACGCTTGTGTTGCTGGTTGTCATAATATAAAATCATATACCAAGGGAGCTTGCCAATCGGATGACAAAAGCGAATAGCAAGGTCGATTCCTTCTTTTAAAAGAGTATATTATGCTAAAAATTTTTGGAAAACACGGTCGAATAACAAATGCTGAAATTCCTGAAGTACTCACTTCATGTTGCCCGGCCTGCGGCTACGACCTCACATTAAAAGAATTAAAAACATGGTTCATGTTATTTTTTGTGCCTGTAGTACCTGTGAGTACAATAGATAAGTTCTACCAATGTGACCGATGTAAGAGTTCTTACAAAGTAGAATCTAAATCTGCGATACTTCACAACAAAACGGCAGGAAAAGAGCTGGAAGTTAAAGCCAAAAAGATATTTTCAGAGGCGCTGGCTGCCAGCATGATTCATATGGCTCTTGTTGATGGTGATTATGCCTACGAAGAGCGGAAGTATATTGAGGATACTTTAAATAAATTAACAGATTCACGAGAAGAAGCTTTCAAAATTTTGGAAGGCATCGAACATGCCGCCAATAGAGAACGCGCTACCTACACCTTGTTGCGGGAAGCCACGAAAGTTTTGACATCGGAAGCTGTTATGGTTCTTATTAGTAGCGCAGCCCAGGTATTGCTGGCCGACGGGAAAATAGAACGAACAGAAGAGCAACTTTTAAAAGAATACCTCACCGTTTGCGGATTGCCTAAGTCGATGTATCCGATGATCATCGATAAGTTAAATCAGCAAGAACAAGAGACCACTTTGGTGTAAAGGGAAAACTACCGTAGTACATATAGTTCGTAAACACGGTGTTTTACCTATGTTCACTTTGGATAACAAGGACTATTTTGCAAATTAACAAGTTTGATCCCCTGCTATGTTTAAAAACCCTGAATTCAAAACATCCTTTTTTATTATATGTATCAATCTGATCGTAATAATTGCTATTATATTTTCGCATCATTTAAATCTGGAGACAGACATAAGTAGTAAGGGGCTTACATTTACCTCTCCATCCACTCATTTTTTGAAAACCGGTGGCAATCTATTCGAAAAGAATTGCAAGACATGTCATTCAATTAATCAGGAACGTCAGGCACCTCCTCTAAAAAACATTGTAACACAGTATCGAGAACGTGAATGGGTAAATCGTATGGTTAAAGATCCACAATCTTTAATCAATTCCGGAGACTCGCTTGCAAATGCACTGCTTAACCAGTATAACGGTGAAATTATGCCGTCGTTTGCACACCTCAACAATACAGATATCAATGCCATTGTCTATTATGTGGAGCATAACGTAAAGAATTAATTTAAAACTTAAGGTTTTAGATTTAGAACCGCTCATGGCTGGTTCAAATTATTCAACACACCAAATAATTCCTGGCCAGACTTTGTTATTTTTTTGAGGTAAATACCATCTATTTAATTATATTTAAAATTCAATAAATTGTGTTTTTATGCTTCGAAACGGACTTATAGTCGTTCTATTTTTGGCGACAGTTGCTTCACAGTGTTTTGCTCAGACCCAAAACAATTTCAAAAAAGAGGTATTGGAATTTTTTGAAGTTTATGATCAATGCCTCAATACAATAGGTAATAGTGAATCGACAAAAGAAGAAAGAAATAAACACAAAAAAGCGTTAAGGGACTGGGTCGATTCTCCCTCTATTTTAGTGGTTAATGACATGGACAAGTCTGCTTCCTGGTCAAAAATGAAACTAGGTGCCTATCTGAAGTATTTGGAAAGCGATTTTGCGCATGGTTATAAACAGGCTTTTAATTTAAAGGCGCTGGAATTTAAAGATGTCTTTGTAGATGATGAAAGAAATTGCTACCGTATAACGGCTACCGTTAAAAAAAGAGCGGAAATTCCGGTAATTGAAAATTCGCTACAAGATTCGACCGCCGGCGATAGTATTATTTCCTACGACAAGCATTTTTCCAAATTGGTTTTCTATTTTAAGACGACTAAGATGTACGAAAAGTTCACGCCACTCAAACTGGAAGCAGTACAGGTATATGGCAAAAAACCTGTATACAGAAACGACATTCCCGATATAGAAAAGTGGTGGTTAACACTTGATCCGGACTGGAAGAAAATAGTAACCGATAATGTTAAAATGCCGGAAGTAGCCACCGAATACCACCTCAAAAGAATTCAAACCATCAAGAAAGTGAGCCTAAGTGGTGTCAAAAGTCCCGACTTAACACCTTTGGAAAAGTTTAAAGGCCTGGAATCACTTGATCTATCGGAAACCGGGCTGGATACACTTCTTGTACTGGAAAAAGCAAATCTGACTCGTCTGAAAACATTGAATTTATCCCGAAATGAACTGACAAGTTTACATGGCCTTGAAGCTTATACCGCTCTGGAAAATTTGAGTGCACATGACAACGAGATAGTGGATATTTCTCACCTTAAAAATTGTACCAACCTGTATTATCTTGGTGTTAAAGGCAATAATATCGAGGATATTTCAGTGGTAAAGAATTTCCCTCATATTACAACACTTAACGTAGGCAGCAATTTTATAAAGGATCTTAATGCTTTGAAAGGAACGGTTTCACTGAAAAAACTGGATATATCCAAAAATAAGGATATTGAATCGCTGGAACCTATCGCAAATTGTCTCGGCATGGGTAAACTTGATATATATAATACAAAAATAGGCTCACTCAGGGTATTGAGAAGAATGACAAGTATTCATCATTTGGATATGGGTTACATCAAAGTAAATTCTCTTGATGACATAAGAAACTTGCCAAATTTGGCTCATTTGAATATATCGGGAAATGTGATTACTGACTTTAGTGCGCTGAACAATTTCAGGAAACTCAGAAAGTTTTATTGTAATTCTACCAAGATTAGTGACATAAGTCCCCTAATGAAAATGCAGTTTATCAAAGAAATGTCCGCGACTCATACTAATTTTTCGAAAGCAGACATTCAGCGCTTTAAGAAAAAATACCCTAAATGCAGTATAACCTACTATTAAAAAACGAATTAAATCCATATACTAAAACGAATTAAAACCATATATTAATAGAGGCGCCAATTGGCGCCTTTTTTTGATTTAGTGTTAATATGACACTTTCCTTGTATATCCGTTGATTTTTACTTATATTAATAGAATTGGACTTCTGCAATCCCCCTACAAACTAACCATTTTGAAGTTCAACCCTTTTAATTTGATCATTTAAAAATAATCGTGGGAATATTTGCCACGGGAATTTGATTATTATGAAAATCACAACATCATTCATCGCATTTGTATTAATGTCATTCATGTTTTATTCCTCGTTCAGTCAATGTGCGAAGCTGGAACCACCAGACGGGTCTGCTTTGTTAATTGTCGGACAAGATTTAAATGCTATAGGGGGAGCACCGTCTTTAGGATACACAGATGGTTACCTTGACGAAGTGGGAGGCCCTACTCCCGGAGGCTTTACTCAATACACCAATATTAACTTACTTCATGGTTTAAATGACCTGGTAACTCAATGTACCGGACACAATCATATGGAATTTATCGCCACAAATTCAGCCTATGATAATTCCGCTATTGCTATCGGTTTATATGGGGTGGGTATGATAGGTGATGTTAATAATGGAAGATATGATGCTAATATTACCGAATTAGCAAATTGGTGTAAATCACATGCTCCTAAGCCTATATACTTAAGGATATTCTATGAATTCACCTATCAATATGGTGGAGAAGGAAATGGCAGCTATGTGCAGGCATGGAAACGTATTGTGGACCGGTTTAGAGAGCTCGATGTTAACAATGTCGCTTTCGTATGGCAGGCAGCATGGGGTGATTTTAATAATTGGGGACAAATAAGTGGCTGGTATCCTGGCGATGATTACGTAGACTGGTTCGGATATTCTCAATGGACTTTTGACAGGGTTGGTCGTTTCATGATAGAAGAAGCTGCGAGAAGGGGTAAGCCATGCATGATTGCAGAGTCTGCCTATTATTTCAATTCAATTCAGGCATCACCCAATGGAGATCACGTATGGAACGATTGGTTTCAGAAAGTATTTGACCTGTTTGAGGAGTACGATAATTTAAAAGCCTGGGCATTAATAAACTCTGATTGGGAAAGCCTGGGCTGTTGGGCAAATTGGGGCGACCAGCGTATTCAGAATAACGAATACATCAAAGACAAATGGTTAGAAGAAATAAGTAAACCATTCTGGCTCAAAGCCTCATCATCTTTATATAACACACTTAACGATTGTAGCTCGAATGCACCTCTTTCTGTAAATGCGGGCAGTGATATCAGTTTAAATCTCCCGGTAAATTCTGCCGAAATTAAAGGAATTGCCTCGGGTGGTACCAATCCTTATTCTTATTCATGGGATCAAATTTCCGGAGCACCTGTTACGATTAATAATGCTAACAGTGCCACTATGACGGTTTCCGGCCTGGAAGAAGGCGAATATCAGTTTGAACTCACTGTTACCGATCAAAATAATAACAGTGCTACCGACCTTGTAACAATTGCGGTGCATTCAGTCACCAGATCACCCTATACGCAACATATGATTCCTGGAACTATACAACTGGAAGAATACGATAACGATGGAGCCGGTGTGGCGTACTTCGATAGCAGTCCGGGAAATCAGGGTAATGCTTTCCGTGACGACGACGTAGATATCGGAGATGCCAATAACGGAACCGGAGGATATGTCGTGGCGTGGACTACGGCCGGTGAGTGGCTCGAATATACTGTAAACATCGAAGAATCCGGTTTTTACACTATAAGAACAAACGTGGCAACGACCAACTCCGGTAACAGCTTTTCCATTGATTGCAATGGCCAGGACCTTACCGGAAATGTAGCTGTTCCTAATACCGGAAGCTGGGATACCTACGAAAATGTGGTGGTAAACGGTATACATTTGAATGCTGGTGATAATCAACTGATTCGATATAATTTCACCTCTGGTGGATTTAATGTGGATTTCATGGACTTTGAATTGGATATTATTGATTCCAACCCAGAATCTGTCTATGATAACAACAATTTGATAATTGATATTTATCCAAACCCTTGCATCGATCAGCTTATTGTAAATGCAGTAAACGGACAGGATGATCTCGACATTCTTATAATGACATTAAACGGAGAATTGTTAGATCGCAGACGAGTGGCTTCAGGGGCAAAGTTCCAATTGCCCGAAAGTATGCTTCCGGGAATTTATGTAATGTCTGTAAAACAAAACAACACTTCTTACTTTTATAAGTTAGTAAAAAGCCAATAATAAGCTTAATAAACAGGCTCGGGATTTTACCCCCCGAGCCTTTCTTTTATATTTTTTTAGCCTTTGTTTGCCTGCATGTAAAATAATTTGCTGCTATTTTTTAAATTTAAACTATGGATATTGAAACTTTCAGAAATTACTGTCTGTCAAAAAAAGGAGTAACAGAAAGTGTTCCTTTTAGCGATTTACCCTCAGTGCTCGTTTTTAAAGTAATGGGTAAAATATTTACCGTTACAGATATGGACACTTTCGATTCCATAACCATTAAATGTCATCCGGAAACCATCGAAGACCTGCGATCGAAACATGATGCGGTTGTAGAACCGAGGTATTTCAATAAAAAACACTGGAGCATGGTGAACATGGATTATACTATTTCTGATACATTACTTCAGGAATGGATAGATATTTCTTATGATCTCGTTGTTGAAAAACTCACCAGAAAACAAAAAAATGAACTCTTGGGTGAATCTTAATTACCATTCAACAATAGATGGTAGCATTTGATAATTTAAAAATACTCGTCCTTCCGTTTAAAATTCATAAATCTGTACTTGACTTAGAGTACCTCCAGGAAGGTATGCTCGAAGAGATTATAGACTTCATTAGCCTAAACACCAGTATGAGAGCGGCAAGTAGGTCTGTGAGTTTGTATTTTAAAGACGAACTGCCCACCGGAAGTGAATTAAAAAGTCAATTTCAAATTGATTTTTTGATAGAAGGCAGTTTAAAACCAGTCAATAACGACTATATATTAAGTATTCGATTAATAGATACAACAACAGAGGAGGTTAAAAACGTTCAAAAGCACCTATTTGAAGAGAACAACTGGACCTATCAAATTCAGGAATCAGTAAAGGCCCTTTTCGAAAATGCTTCCGGAATTGTTACAAATGCATACCAAAAAGAAGCGACCACCAACAAAGTTCGCGAACTTTATTTAAAAGGGAAATATCATTGGAACAGGTATACACATTTGGAGTTGAAATCTGCCATTTCGTTTTTTCAAAAAGCGATTAAAGAAGACCCTCAATATGCCCCGGCATATGCAGGTATTGCCAATTGTTATTGTGTCATAGCTGTTATGGGTTACGATTTCCCTAAACAATCATTCGCAAAAGCCGCTGATTTCGTAAAACAAGCACTAAAATATAATAACAAGCATTCGGATTCTTATGTGTGTGCGGCACTGGTTAATATATTTCATGAGCAGGAGTTTGACAAAGCCCGGTTAAATTTGGATCATGCACTTCAACTAAATATCAACAATAACGACGCACATCATATATTCACCTTTTATGCTATTTACACCTCACAACTGGATCTTGCTCACGAGCATGCCGAAATAGCCTTAAAAGAGGACCCATTGAGTATTCCTCATTATGCCAGTCTGGCGCGCATTAGCTTATACAAAAGAAAGTTTGACGATATGCTTAATTATTTGCATTTAGCTAACTTGGCTGCCCCGGATATTCCAGAATTGAAAGACTTGGCTGGTCAGGCGTATATGCACCTGGGAAACAAAGAACAGGCTATAGAGGAGTTTAAAGCAAGTATCGATCTGAACCCATTAAACCCCATACCATATGCGTTTCTGGGATACTGTTATGGTTCAATAGGTTTCCTGGAGGATGCGCTGGACGTAGAAAGCAGCCTCATCAACTATCCTGGGCCCAAAAATACGGGTATGTTTAATTTTTGCAGAGGCATATTGAAGCTTGGATTAAATGATATCGATGGTTTCTTTAGTCAACTTAGCCTTTCGATGAAAGAAGGGCTAACCGCATTTATAGGTGAACTAATTCATAACCCTATTTATACGGAAATCAAAAGAGATAAGCGATATATTCAAGTGTTGAAGCAGTACAAAGTCTATGAAGGAAAGACTCAAATAGCCCGGAAAAGAAAGTTGTCAGATACGGTTACTTTAAAAACCCAAACAAAGGAAGTCCTACTTTTGGATCCTCAAAATATTGTATTTGTAGAAGGAGATGGAAACTACTCTACAGTATTTTGGTATCAAAACGATGTTTTAGTTAAGAAAACGTTACGTGCGAATCTTAAGTCATTAGCCGGCCAGCTTAGTAACTACACTTACTTATTTAGATGCCATAAATCGTATATTATCAATATAGATGAACCGATAGAAGTAACAGGCAATGCACGTGGATATTTTATTACCGGATCATTTCTTCCGAAAAGGATACCTGTCTCGAGATCGAATAATAAATTTGCTACCGATTTTTTAAAAAAATGACTTCCCATTCGTAACAAACCTCCCATTGGTAACATTTTTTTTGTTCTGAATGCTCATACTTTCCCATTTAACCCATTTTTTAAAGTCCATGTATTCCTTGGTGTATGTTTGAAACATAAACTATTAAGGACATGACTTCATTACAAAATCAAATAACAATTAAGGCTTCAAAAATTGAAGTTTGGAATATCATATCCAACCTGGGTAGTGTACATAAATTCAATCCTGGTGTTAGTAATTCTTATTACACCAGCGATGCCAAAAGTGGGGTAGGAGCTTCCAGGATATGCGAGTTTTATCCTAGCGGCAAAATATCCGAAACTGCTACCAATTGGTCAGAGGGTAATTCGATTTCATTCAAGGTGCTACCTATAGAAAAAGCACCACCTCTAAAGAACTTCAAGGTCAACATCGAATTAAGACAAAAGGACTCAGGTACTTTGGTATTAATCGACCTTAGTTACGACACAAAACTTGGATGGGTTGGAAAAATGATGAATGGGATTATTATCAAAAAGCAACTCGAAAAATCAATAGAAGAGCTGCTTAAAGGATTAAAATTACACGTAGAAACCGGTATCGATGTCATCGATATTAATGTCTTACTCAACAATCAAATTGCAGCTTAATTAATTCTCGAATCTTAAAATAATATCATTATGAATACTTTATTATTAAAATTAAAAACACTGCTTGTCTTACAACTATTTGTATGTTCATTTACTTATGCCCAAAAAATGAAAAAATTAACAACAACAGCTTATGAACTAACCGTGAATGTGAGTCCTGATCAGGCTTGGGATGTACTTAACAGCTATGGTGATGTCGGCGACTTTCATACGTCTGTTACCAGCTCCAAACCTGTAAATGACAGTAAGATCGAAGCTTACAATGGGTGTGAGCGTGAGTGTACCATTGAGAATGGTAAGAAGGACATTGTCGTCGTTGAAAAAATTGTGGAATACGTTGAAGGGCAATATTACAAATACGATGTTACCAAAGCTACCAATTTTCCTGTACACAAATTCTTTAATACCTTTGGTGTGAAGCAAAATAATGAAGGTAAAACAGTTATTTATGTTAAAAGTGAATTTCGTCTCGACCCTGGTTTTATGACGCCACTTGCAAAAGGTAAGCTGAAAAAAGGGAACAAAGAAACGCTTTTAGCCTATAAACATTTCATGGAAACAGGAGAAAAAAATGTAGACATGAAAGAATTAAAGAAAAAGTACAAAAATATTTGAATCTAGCCCTAAGAAGAACCCAACATCATTCTCAATAATCAATTTTTGAACAATAATTATAAGAGAGCGAGCCCATTAAACCCGGACCCGCTCTTTTTTAATTTAGATTAAAGTCTTAATCTTTTGAAAATTTCATTGTTCGCTGACCTGTTTGTGTTGTACAATTAATAAAATAAACGCCCGGTACAAGATGAGAAACATCAATAGTTTGTTTTGTATTAAAGGTTCCTTTACTCATCAAATTTCCCAATCCATCATAAATTTGATAATTTGCATTTTTTGTTTCCGCTGTACATTCAACCGTAATCTCTTTTTGAGTCTGAGTAGGGTATAAATTGAAATTACTTTCTTTTAGCGGATTTTCTACATCGGTAAGGTTGTCTTCTACTTCTTTCACACTAACGTCATCGACATAATAATAGGCACCGTGAAAAGGCCCATTTGAAACTAATTCTGGTGTTACTTCATTATTAGATCCAAAACAACCTATTGTCAAATACTGGAAAGGCTCGGTTACTCTTGTTACAAAAGAATATTTTTGCCAATCTGTGTAGAAGATATTCTCTACCGAGCCGACTGTTGGTATTACATCAAGATGAGAAAAACCAGTTTGTTGGGGAGCATCAGTAGTTAAATTGACGCCTAACATATTAATGCTGTATCTATATCCATGTTGATCAGAACCGTTGGTCAGGTAAAATGTAACCTGATACGATTTACCAACCTCCAATGGTTCGAATAATTTCGTTACAAGGTATTCTCTGACTTCATCTGTACCATTGTTTTCATGATAAGCTAAAAACCCCATAACTGCGTCGCCCGAATGTGGTTCCACGTAGGCTGGCGAAGTTGATGGCAGCTGCACTGGAAAACTCCCATCCACATGAAAATAGTCAGGATTTCCATCAGGGTCTTCGGTAGTAGCAGCGGCAGTAAACCATCCATTGCAAAGGTGCCACTGACTTTGTTCAGTAGGAAGCTCAGTATAGTTTTCAAAAGATCCGTTCTTGACCAGGTTTTGTGCCATTGACTGAACTGAAAGAACGATAAGTAGTAGTTGCGTAAAAGTTTTAGTTAGATTCATTTTAATGATGTTTAATACTTAAGGTAACAAAAATGCATAAGAAAAATACCAATCAGGTAGTCATTGAGCCAATGCGCTAATTTCTGATTTAAAGAAGCATTATTTAATTAAACGCGCTTGTATCAGCCAATGTCGATTTCGGCTTATTCGAATTGAAGTATCTAAAATACTTATTCATAGCACAAAAAGCCACCTCAATGAGGTGGCATGGTTATTTAAATCTAAGGCTATTGATCTAGTTTGTGCTTATCGCCTTCACTGTAAAACCGGATTCATTGGTGGTATCGTATATTTTTACCACTCCCTTTGCATCTAAAGTTTTAGCCAAAGAATAAGCAGGCCCAAAAGCATACCCCTTGTCTGCCAGTGTTTCAGTTACAAACATTTTCAGGTCAACAAATTTGGCACCTGTTTCTGCTTGCTTCAATTCGGCAACGAGTTCGTCTTCAGTTATAAACTGAAAATCTCCACTCGTTTTTTTAGACTCTTCTTTCTTCTCGGCAACAGGAGCAGGAGCAGGAGTAGGAACAGGTTCTTCTTTCTTCTCTTCAACAACTTTTGGGGCTTCTTTAACCGGAGCTGGAGCGGGCTTTTTCTCTTCCACCTTAGGCGCCTCTACCTTTGGAGCTTCAACTTCAATTTCCTCCTTAGGAACAGCAGGTTTTACCTCAGCTTTTGGTGCTGGCTTTGCCTTGGTCTGCGCTTTTACCGGGGCAGGTTTTTCCTTCTTAGCCGCAGACACTTTTGTTTTAGTAACACTACTTTTCTGTTTCCCAAGTAGTGATTCGCTCTTCAATAATTCGTTACAAATGAGCTTGGAAAGATTGTTGGCCGAATTAAAATCTTCAAGATCAAATATACTGTTGTGTTCAACTTTTAATTTGATCTCGCCCAATTGTTTCCAGCTGTTTATGAAGGTTGCGCTCAAATCACTTTTTTCAACAAGATCGGTTAATTCATCGAAATTAGTAAGCGTAATATCAGTTTCAACTCCACTTCCAAACAACGCAATCTCTTCGCTTCTTTTTTTAACGGTGCTTACTAAAGAAGCAGGAGCTATATGTTCCCACCATGAAATTCCATCGCTTAAAACGAAGTATTTCGCTAAATATTTTCTTAGTGCATTTTCAGATTCTTTGATAAGTGGATATATAGCCAGGCTTAAATTTGCTGATATTTCATCAGAAATTATTCGAATGGTTTCAAAACCAAGTTTGTGATTTATGTGTGCAAAAAGATCCTCTCTAAATGCTTCAACCTTTTCAATCGCACTTCCCGAAACTAACAAAGTGAAGGCAACTTCCTCTGAATCGCTTGGGCTAATCTCATTTACCGTTACGGTAATACCCAGACTCTTATCTTGAATGGTAGCACTTTTTGAAGTAGTTTTTATATCAGATTTTTTCCAAAGTTTATCAGAGTAACATAACCCCATGGCCATGGACTTAGCCGTTGAAATTTCAGCACTTCCGTTCTCATCAACGATTAAGATTTCAAAATTAAAGCTCTCCTTTTCTTTCATAGTAATTCCGTTTTTTTATCAACTAGTAAAATTGCAATCAATCAGCATTTAAAAATTTTTGAACATATAATTTAATATATTACCTTGAAAAACACAAGTTTTCACTTCGAATTCCTTGTGAAGCAAGTACTTTAGAATTAGCATTTGGAATTAAATTTCAAATTAAGATTATCTTTGCCTCCCAATTATTAGCATAAAAAATCTCCAAGGTATACAGCGTTGTTCCCGTAAGTGATAAATATAGCAACACTCTAATTACTTCATATGAAAAGGGATAAAGGTTATTATTGTTATTTGATCAAGGTGCAATATTTAGGTTTTCGCTATCATGGTTGGCAAAAGCAACAAGATGTTAAAACAGTACAGGGAATGATAGATAGAACCATCGCATTTATATTGGACCACGATTCGTTTAAAACGTTAGGTAGTAGTAGAACAGATGCAATGGTCTCAGCCGATTGTAGCTACTTCGAATTGTTTTCTCGTAAAGAAGTCGATGCGGACTATCTTCTGTTGAAATTAAATAAACACTTGCCACCTGACATTTCTGTGCACACCATTAAACAGGTTTCATATCAATTTAATATCATAAATGATGTAGTACAAAAAGAATACAGGTACCTCTTTTCGTATGGAGAAAGGAATCATCCTTTTTGTGCATTTATTATGACAAATATATTGGAAGAGTTGAATCTTGCCCAAATGAAAGCTTGTGCTCATCTATTTGAAGGCAGTCATAATTTTCAGCAGTTTTGCTACAAACCTACTAAAAGTGATGCTTTCGAACGCAACATTGAAGCATGTTATATTGCGGAAAATAATGAAATTCAAGCGAACTTTTTTCCTGAAAACAGCTATTTATTTGTAGTCAGGGGAAAAGGGTTCATGCGACATCAGGTGAGGCTTATGATGGGTGCGGTTTTTGAAGTTGGCAAAGGTATTTTGAGTTTGGATCAAATTAAGAGATCACTAAGTCATGGAGGTGAAGGTATAATTGCTCCAATGGCGCCCGCTTCGGGATTAATGCTAAAGGACGTTCAATACTAAACAGGTAATACGATAGCGAGCTTGACTTAATATTTTAGTTATTCTTACTATATTAATAAACAAGATTGATTACTTTTAATGTCAAATTAGCTTATATGAATCAAAACCGCTTTAAAAGAATAAACACTATTGTAATATCTATTGTCCTGATTGCAGGGTTTTCATACTTTTTTTACTGGATATTATTAAATGATCAGGTGGAATTAGCGGAAGAAGAAATTGTAAAAGAAAATAAATCAACAGAAAAATCAACAGCTAATCAATCAAAAGGTAAAAATGCTCAGGAAATACACAACTTCAGATGGGATTTGTCACAGGGTAACAAATATCACTATTCCTATGCACACTCACTCGAAGGTGAAAATTCAGGAGGTTTTTTCGAGTACGAACCACACCCGCTTCTACAAATTTTTGCCGTAGGAGACATTATCATTCATGCAAAAAATAAGGGGCTGGCCAGGTTTTCACTTTTAAATGTAGAACCTAATCAAACCACTTACGATCAAAGTAACGGCGAGCAACTAAAAAGAATAGAAGCAGTAAATCAAAGCTATAGTATTCCCGAAATGAAAGAAAACGGGCACTTCAAAAGAAAAAAGCAAGAAGGTAACATTGTATATTTCATATTTCCACTACCTACAAAGAACCTCAAAGTAGGCCAGAAAGAAAAAATTGATATTAAGTATCCTTATTACTTTGAGGGTAAAAACAGTATTCATAAAGGTGTTAACGAAATTCAATATGTAGGCGAAAGCAGCGTTAATAATATGAAGTGCTCTAAATTAACTTCCAGGATATACATTACGGAGAGTCCTATAGAAATAAGTACTAATATATGGTTACATATTGAAGGCAGAGGAAGTTACCTGTTCGACTCTAAAAATGGTTTCTACACCAAATCGGAAATTGAATTAAGAAGTACCTTAATTCAAAAGAATGAGGGACAGAATGATACGATTTCGAAATCGCGTGACCTTATTGAGGTTTCCATAGAAGAATAACTAAATATGACTTTAGACCTGCGTGCTATGCTATTTATAATAGCATTACTTGTTTGTGGCATGTCCCTTTCGCAAAACAAAAGCGGATACAATGAAAATGCTCCTTCATCAAGTAAATCAAATTTTTGGAAGCAAAATACCTATAAAATTGTTATTGCATCCAAGAATAGTAGGTATGAGGTTGTACAATTGGCCATCAAAGTATCTGACCATCAAGGTTTGCTTACTCCGGCACATGGTTTTTTCTCCTGTGCCAATGTCAATTACAAATTGGAATCCAACGAAGATTTAGGTTATGTTAAGAAGATTTATGATTACCGAAACGACCGCATATATTCTTATTCCAAAAATAATGCAATACAACTGAAATTCGACCTCAAACGAGACCTTGTTTACTTTGATCTTGACGGCCTCCCCAACACCGAAGGAATTCCGCTAAATAACCGAGATCGTGGAAATAAAATCAACAAGGTTCCAACTTATACGCTTAGGATAGAGGAAGATAACGGTAAACATTCAAAAAATGCAGTAGGGCAGGAGCTTAACAGTATTTACCAGGAAACACGCGTATACCCTAAAGTATATGGCAACGGAAACAAATTATCAGATTTCATTACAAAAACCGATATTGATGCCATAAAATCTACCGGAGTAATAGATCCTTACAAATTTCCGATAGTACCCTGTAGAATCGAGAATCCCACAAACCTGCTCGTAGGTACTCCCATGATAATGGAGTATAACAATCGTCTGGCTGGACTTTATCATGGTGGCCTGAATAGCAAAAATAATCATTGGTACATTCCTTTTAACGGCCTTTTGAATATCAGAACATTTAAGGAAATAAATAAAACTATAGACATTAATCGGTTTGGAATAATTTACCCAAATAGTGAGCTCATTCGAAAGACACTTTCAATAGCAAAAGATGCGCCTATAGAACGTGTCATTTATGTAGAAAAAAACAGGCACGATTTCGTTATGAAGAATGGTAATTACATCATTGAGGGAAGCGAAATATATACCAAGTCGGATGTGGACTTTGATAAAAGCACGGATTTTATTGACGATTTCATTCATGTATACGAACATTTCTTCAATACACTCGGCCGAAATCCCGAACATATAATCAATTTTTATAGACTGTATACCGATAAGCATTTTCGATATAATATTCAGGACCCTGAAAAACGGGAAAATCGCTTTGCAAATTTTTCGGAAGCTACGCCCAGAGAACGAATTTGGGTAAAATCTATCGTGCTTTTAGCCAAATTCATAGCAGAAATAAGAAAAGAGCATGGCAACTGGCAAAGTAAACGAGCTGAAGAATTAAAAAGAGAAATGATTCAGGTCTGTGATTCTATTTACCTCCTGAATAACCTTGTAAAGGCAGAACAAGACGATAAAATTAAACTTTTTCGCAAAAAGACCACATTAAGGGAAGTTTCATTGAATGACTACATGCAGTTAATGGATTTATTATATATGGAGAACGATTATTTCAACTGGGGCAATTATAGTCCTGCGCTGAAAGAACATAGCAGAATTACTTCTTCCTGGTTTCAAATGACCAAGTTTAAAAAAAGCCTTGGACTTGCACGCAGAAAATGTGACAGCATCTATCAGATAAATAAAAATAGAAGTGCCGAAGAGCAACTTATGTTGTCACATTTTGATGGTGCTGAGAATATTTGCCCGAGTTATTTTGAAGACTTCCACTGGACAAATGAAAGCAACCAAAATGAACAATTCAAAATAGTGCAAAATTTGTTAGAAGAAATATCGCTGAAGCAATACGGTCATGCCAAGTATTCGGGAATTCGTTACAATTATAAAGTATTGAACTCAAACGACGTTCTTACACAAATTAAATTTACACATCACTCAGGGGAATACGCCTTAGGAACCCAATTCAGGACTTATCCAATGGATAAATTTAGTTACGAGGGCTCCAGGTTATCCAACGAATTGATAGGTAACGTTATATGCGTTCTTGCGGATTCACTACGCTCCCAAAAGATAGGTGGTGATTCCATTTTTGTGAAAATTGTTTGTCATGCCAATGAAGCCTCGGCAAGCAATAATATTACAATCAAATATAAAAATGAGTTCGGAAAACCTAATAACATCACGCTTTACCTGGATAACGAAATATATACCCTGGATGAGGTATTAGATAATAATGGAGATAACTACATCAATGCTAAAATTTTAGCCTATTTAAGAGCTCTTGAAACACAGGCAAATTTGATTTCAGTTTTTTCAAGAAATAATCAGAAATTGGATGAAGAGCAGTCTTACGCCGGTTACGAATTTCATAATGGAAAAGAGCATCCTACCGGTCAGGAAATCACTGTCTCGCTTTTTAGCAAATAATAGGAGGAGATTAATTCTGATAACTTCTAATCGATCTCATAACCTGATCGTTTTTAAGTTGCCGTGCAAAGGAACTTATCGATTTCCAGTCAACAGGTTGATTAGTACTTAAATAATAATCCGCAATAAGCTTAAAAGATTTTCCACTTGTATCATAGATGGAACTATATAATACTGTTTCGTCCTTCTTGTTTTTGATTAATAAATCTGGTTTTTCCTTTAATAATTTTAGGCACAGTTCTTGCGCACCAATTCTTGCGGTAATATGCAAAGGAGTATCTCCGTCTTGGTTCTGTAAGTCCACTCGTGCACCTTCTTTTATAAGGTATGCAGCCAAATCCGGTTTGTTAAAAAAAGCCGCTCTGTGCAATGGGGCATCCCCGGTCGTAGGGTCAGCATTATTAAGATTTCCTCCATGTTCCAAATAGCTGCGATAATCGCTTTCAATAAAAGAAAAAGGAATGGCTGCACGCTTTAAGCTTACACCATACTCAGACAATAGCTGCACCATGACATAATTATCGGATTCTAAAGCAACTAAAAGTGGGTTGCATTCCGGACCGCTGTTTTTATCTCCACCATTTTCAAATATGTATGATATCATATTTGTATCGTTCTTAACAACGGCGTAGCATGCTGGAGTAAATGCAGCTTTAACACGTTTTGTCTTGCGTTTCATTAAATCTCTGACAACAGGAAGTTTCGCCCCCATACGCCTCTTACTTTGGGAAATTGAGCAAGAGCAATTTAAGTCGGCACCAGCTTTAACCAATGAGTCTAAGGTTTCCCGTGTCAATATACCAGATTCAATTTCATGGCATATTGCCTTTGTAGCCTTCTCATTGACAGCTTCAACGGTACTTTCGTTACCGTTTGTCGGCTTATGATCATTATTACTTCTACAGGCTGAAAGAACAAGAGCTCCGGAGAGAAAACATAATAAAAATACACGTAAGGTGTAGTTCGCTTGCTGAAAATTGCTACTTATAATACTCATATTAGCATGTAATATACTTATAAAGACATTATGTCCAAAAAATCTGTCTTGCTTACCATTAATATTATAAGAGTATATATTATTAAAGATTCCATAAATTCTAAATTTTATTTTCAACTATTTTCAATTAGTGTTGCACAGTGGAATAAATGTATATTAATTGAAAAAAATCAAGTGTTCATAAAACCAGACGATTCAAAGATTATTTGACTTTAATGTTTTATTGGCCCGGAAAAAATATCAAAAAACTATCTGACGAAGACCTTATACTCAAATACAAAAAATTTGAGAAAGAGGAGATTTGGGGTGAACTTTTCAAACGCTATGCAACGCTCGTTTATGGTGTTTGTCTGGAATACCTAAAAAATACTTCGGAAAGTGAAGATGCTACCATGCATTTATTCGAAAACCTTCCCGGACATTTGGTAAAATATGATATCAAAAATTTTAAGTCATGGCTTTATCGTTGTACAAAAAACTATTGTTATCAGTTGTACAAAAAGAACGAAAAGTTCAAGACGACTTCAATAATCGATTTAGAAAGTAGCATTGAATGTGTTTCAGAACACACTTCAGTGAGCGAGGAAGATGAGGTATTTGATAAACTTAAAATAGCACTGAAAGGCTTAGACGAAGCTCAAAAGCGTTGTCTTGAGATGTTTTATTATGAAGATAAAAGTTATAAAGAAATTGTTTCGGAAACAGGATATCAAATGTCTAAGGTGAAAAGTTATATCCAGAATGGTAAACGAAACCTTAAAAACTATATTGAAAATTCATAGGCATGGAATTTGATAAATTAAAGGCGTATATCAATAAAGAATTACCGGCAAGTGAGCAGGCAAAAATTGACCTTGAACGTCAAAATGACCCCTTTCTTGACGATGCGCTCAAAGGCTATGAACACATGCCTAATGGAATTAGTGGTTTTGAGAAAAGATTCAGCAAAGCCAGGTATGGGAAAATGCACAGCTTTTCGAAATTTAGAAACTGGTATCTTGGAGCTTTCGCGTCAATTGCTACAGCAATAGTCGTTATGGTGAGCTGGAACCTATTAAAAGAGAATCAAACTGCGTACGAAAACAGAAGCTCTATTACTGCAATAGTTTACTCTGATAAAACAATAAAGAAAAACAAAACAAATAGCCACCGGGAAATAAATGAGGAGACGAATCAACGAGGTAGTCAGGTCAAAGTTAAAGCAACAGAAGTAATTGTAGATCAGAAAAAGCCAGATGGGCCTGCAAATCTTACTTTGAAGCCTGTAACGGAAGAAAAGCCTATTTCCAATGTGTCCAAGACAGGGGTAAAAACAGAGGCTTCGACCAACAGTAAAAACAACGTTGACAATATTGAAGTTGAGAATTTGGCTAAAAACACACTTGGTGAGCAGAATAAGTATATTGGCGTGGAAGTAGGGGGAGCAATTAAACGTGTAAAGACACCTAATTCACAACTAGTAGATTTTGCTCCGTTTCTATCGTTTACAGAAAATTACGTTCAATTGGAGTACGTTCAATCTTTAAATAAAACTACTTCAAAGCGAAACAGACATCTCGTCAAAAATGAAGAGCGCTTAACTCAGTTAATGAAAACAATCGGTGAAATAAGAAATCACAATTGGGACAAAGCACAAGTAATTAACAATAAGCTTAAAAAAGAAAAAAGTGTCAATCCGGAACTCACAAAATGGATAAACACCCTCATTTTGATAGGAAAACACGACAAAGCAGGTGCCGAAGAGCTCATTGAAACCTTAAGCAAAAACGAAACACGAATAGGCCAACAGGCCCGAAGGTTACATCTTGAATTACAACAAACGGACGATAGATTTGACTTGGCCGGTTATATTAAGAATACAGAAGAAATTATAGCTCAAAACAATTATTGGAACGATACAGAAGATTTGATGTTCGACAGAGCCATCGTAAAATTAAAAAATCACTTATGGCAAGATGCCAGGTCATCTATCAATATAAGCGTAAGTCCTAGCCCCTATAGAAAAGAAATGACTAAATGGATTACAGCCATGTCCTTTGTTGGTGAAGGAGACTATTTAAAAGGCAAAGAACAACTCAATGATTTGAAGAACAAAGAATCGCATTTAGGTAAACAGGCTCAAAAACTGCTCAAAGAATTGGAATCAGAATAATAGCCGACAATTTTTTTTAAGAAAATCACTTTATTTGTATCATATCTGCTACTTTATTATCAACGATGGTAAGCAAAGTTCAGCAACATCAACATTAACCGGATTAATCTGTCTTAGAGAAAAAACCGATTCATGTTTATAATCGTTTTTATGAAATAATCTTGAAAAATAACTATGCGAAAAATTCAACATGGTGTTTTGAGCGCCTATATTATTGTACTTGCCCTATTTACATTCTCTTGTGCAGAGAAAATAGATGATAACGAAGATTCCAAAACACTCGAAAGTAGAAATAGTGAGGTACATAAACATACATCTGAGGCAACATTTGGTGCCGGATGCTTTTGGTGTGTAGAAGCTATTTTTCAGAATCTGGAAGGAGTAGACACGGTTGTATCAGGATATTCAGGTGGCCATAAAGACAATCCAACATATAAAGAAGTTTGTACTGAGAACACCGGACATGCAGAAGTAATTCAAATTTATTATGATTCTTCAAAAATAAGTTTTAAAGACCTATTGGAAGTATTCTGGCAAACGCACGACCCTACCACACTCAATAAACAAGGAAATGATGAAGGTCCTCAATACCGTTCTGTCGTATTTTACAGAAATGATGATGAAAAGGAAATAGCTACGCATTACAAAAACGAACTGAACAAACAAGGTGTATGGGATAAACCAATAGTGACAGAAATCGCTGCATTTGAAAAGTTTTGGCCAGCCGAAGAATACCATCAGAATTATTACAATGACAATAAAGGAAGGGCATATTGCCAATATGTAATTACTCCCAAAGTAGATAAATTTAAAAAGGCCTTTGCGGAAAAACTCAAAAAGTAATAGAGTGAGCAGCTATGGTCTTTTGTAGTCATCTAATGTACGTACGTCCAGAACGTACATTTCTGCAGCATTAGCGGCCTCAATGCCTAGCTCTCCATCTTCAAATACCATACAGTCCTTATAACTGACATTGAAGTAATCAGCCGCTTTTGTAAACGTTTCCGGGTGTGGTTTATAGTTCGAAACATCGTCTTTAGTAACGATTATACCAAAAAGCCCTTTAATAGAAAGTGCTTCAAGTGTCTTATAAGCTGTTTGTCTGTCGCCGCCGGTACCAATTGCCATTGGGATTTTTTCATGGTAATGCATGGCCAGGTCGAGCACAGGTTGAACAGGCTGAATTTCAGGTATTAATTCGCGATATATACTTTCTTTTTCTTCTCCCAATGTGTCGCCATTGATCTCAACTCCTTTTAATGCTACTAAATCACGAAAGACATGATTAGTGGGACGACCAGCCCATTTATAAAACAAATCGAGCGGGAATTCAAATCCATGACGTTCGCACACAATCTGACATGCTTTGTAATGGGTAGGCATCGTATCTGCAATTGTACCGTCGAGGTCGAATATAAGTGCTTTAATATTGTTGGGAACCTTTATTGCCATGGCATTCTGATAAGAATCATATGACAAAACAAGGAACTTTTTGCAACATGTAATAATCTTCGTCGGTATAAATCAAAAAAAATTAGTTAGTACATGCATTTTTGGAATCAAATCTTGATATTAGAAATGTCAATTAGTATACTTTTAAAAAAATAATTATGTCATTAAATACCGAACTTCCAGCAGAAAAACAATTCTACGTTAACAATGGTCCCGTATTAGAGTCTGCTGACGCATTATTAGACGCATTGGAAAATAATTTAATATCAGACGAATCATTCCAGTTCCACTTAGAACGCAAAGATTTTGCCAAGTGGATTGATGGATCAATTGGGGATGCTCAGTTAGCAAAAAGTCTGAATAAAATCAAAACCAAGAAGTCTTACATCAAAAAGTTAAAAGAGGCGTAAGCTTCTTTTAACTTTTTTAAGAATACCTTAAATAATAGTAATATATTAGGGATACTTTCAAAAAGTTATCCACATATCTTTGTGAATTGTCAATAAGGTGTAATTTAGAATACCAAATAACTATTTGGAATACCGAATTAAATACTTTGTTGATAAATGAATAATAAAAAGAACACCTCTTACCACCTTTCAATAAGTATATCCAAGCAAGAACTGGCTGCATTGCAGCATGTCGCGCGGAGTCAAAATATTAGTGTCTCTCAATGGATAAAAAACCAAATCAACAAATCGCGCAGCTCCAAGAAATTTGACAAAAACAAGGACGATGCGCAGATGAAGCTATTCTAAGCTATTTTAGACCATCCGAAATAATTACTCCACCACTCATAGTTTATAGGTCAAATACCTAAATTTCGACGGGACCCATTTTGTAGCCAACTTAGATCTATTAATGGCGTTTAACATTACATACTAAGGTAATATTGCTTAGAAGTTATTGTGGACATCGGTTCTAATTGCCTGATTTTTGTATTCAAAATAACTCAATCTAAGAGGTATACCCTGAACTGGTTTTAAAGAATTAAAAATGCTTGTATTTGTAGTAGACGATGACGAATGGTATAGTAGTCTTCTTGAATATCAAATAAAACTGAATCCCGACAATGAGGTAGAAATATATCAAGATGGTAACTCATTATTAAGTAATCTGAATAAAAACCCGGATGTTATTACTTTGGATTATAAGTTACCCGATTATGACGGGGAGGTACTATTGAACCTAATAAAAAAGAAACTCCCTGGCACACCAGTAATTATAGTATCGAATCAACAAGATATAAAGACCGCTATCAACCTCTTGAAAGACGGAGCCTATGATTATGTTATTAAAGATGATGATGCCAAGGATCGTATTTGGAATTGTTTGAAGAACATACAGGAGAATGTTGATTTGAAAAATCGTATAAAATACCTGCAGGAAGAAGTACAACTAAAATACGATTTTTCAAAAAGCTTAATTGGGGAAAGCCTTCCTATGAAAGCTATACATAAACTTATGGCCAAAGCGGTGAAGAGCAAAATCAACGTTTCTATTACCGGAGAAACAGGTACCGGAAAAGAAGTTGTTGCGAAATCTATTCATTTTAATTCGGATCGAAAGAATCAAAAATTCATCCCTGTCAATATTGCATCCATTCCAAAAGAGTTGATGGAGAGCGAATTATTTGGCCATGAAAAAGGTGCATTTACAGGAGCGCTAACCCGCCGTTTTGGTAAATTTGAAGAAGCCTCCGGAGGTACTCTTTTTTTGGATGAAATTGGGGAAATGGACATCAACCTGCAAGCTAAAATTTTACGTGTACTACAAGAAAACGAAATTACGCGAATTGGTAGTAATGACATCGTAAAAGTAGATGTTCGTTTAATTACCGCCACTCACAAAAACCTTGCTGAAGAAATACAGAAAGGGAATTTTCGAGAAGATTTATATTACAGGATTATTGGACTGCCCATTGAATTGCCGGCACTTAGAGATCGTGGGAACGATATTCTGATACTTGCTAACCATTTTCTTCAGGAATATTGTAATCTGAATGATATGGCAGAAATAAAACTCAGTACAGAAGCACAAAAAAAACTGGTTAATCATCAGTATGCAGGTAACGTTCGGGAGTTAAAATCTATAATCGACCTTGCAGCGGTAATGAGCGACGGTCATGAAATTTTAGCCGATAACATCATTTTCAATTCAGTAAATTCTATTAATAACTTCTTAAATGAAAAGCGCACGCTTAAGGAGTATACCATGCAAATAATACATCATTTTCTAAAAAAGAGTGACAATAATGTTACTGCGGTTGCCAAACAGCTTGATATTGGACGTTCTACCATCTATCAACTTTTAAAAGACAACACGCCGGTAGACAAAGATAAGAAGTAGTTTAAATCTCGATCAATTGGATAGTATTGAAAGTTTGAAAATACAGCTAAATGCAGAGAGAGTAACCATTTCTATGCTGGAAAAAAACATAGATCGTTATAAACGAGATGTTAACACCAGAGAAATAGAATTGATGGATCTTAAAGAACAATGTCGTAACCTGGAGCAACTGTTGGATAACCAAACCAAAGAAATTGACACGTTAACAAGTTTTTATGAAGCAAACCCGTTTTCTGTTGTCCGTATTGATCAAACAGGCCGCGTCTATTACTTTAATACGATTTACAACGAATTGTTTAATAGATGGAAAACCAAATTAGGTGGCAAAATCAATAATGACTTTCTGAAAACTATTCAGCCATTCCCGGAAACCGGTAATAAACAAGTAGAAGCAACTTTCTTCAATCGTCATTTTAACCTGCATATATCAGTGATTCCCAATTCAGAAATATACAACATCTATTGCATAGAAGTTACTCAACAGATTAAGGCTGAACGTGAAAAGCTGGCCAGCGAAAAACGCTACCGCGATATTATAGAGAACATGCAGTTAGGGCTTGTGGAGCTCGACAATAATGGTATTATCATTTCCGTAAACGGTAAATTTCGTCAAATGACTTCATTTGACAAATCGGAGCTCATTGGAGTTAATTACCAATCGATACTTAAGAACGAAATAGCCTCACTCTCCAATAATGACGATGGTGGAGTTTATGAAGTAGAAATCCTCGATAAGCAACAGAACTCTAGATTTTGCCTGGTATCCGAAACGCCGGTATACGATGAAAACCGCCACACAACAGGCTTGGTTCGGATGCATATGGATATCAGCGAAAGCAAAAAAATTGAAATTGAACTGAAGCAGGCCAAAGAAAAAGCGGAACAATCCAGCCAGGTTAAGGAACAATTCTTAGCTAATATGAGCCACGAAATCCGTACACCTATGAATGCCATAGTCGGTATGGCGCAACTACTTTCGAAGTCCAAATTAGAATTCGAACAAAAACAATACCTAGAAGCTATTATTCAATCATCTGATAATCTCCTGATAATAATAAATGATATACTCGATTTATCGAAAATCAATGCATCTAATTTCGAACTGTGTCCAATGACTTTCGATTTTCATCATTGGATTTCTGACCTGGCTAAAACAAGCTTATTTCAATGCAAGGACAAAGACATTAATTTCAATCTGCTATTCGACAATTCAATAGCGCAATATATTCACTCAGACAAAGTAAGGCTAAATCAAATCCTGATAAACCTTCTCGGGAACGCCATAAAATTCACCGATGAAGGTGAGATAAGTTTGGAGGTATTGCTAAAAGAAGAAAATCAGGATACTTGTCAGGTATCATTCACCGTGCGAGATTCAGGTATTGGTATTGAACAGAAAAATATCGAATTAATCTTTGATATTTTCTCGCAAGAGGATGCCAGTACCTCTAAACGCTTTGGTGGTACCGGCCTTGGATTACCCATTTGTAAGCAATTAATCTCTTGTTTTGGAGGTGAGCTATTAGTAAAAAGTCAAAAGGGGGTAGGCTCCTCTTTCTCATTTGCTATTTCACTCAGCAAAGGAAATAGTAACGATATGGAGCAAAAAGTAGTATTTGATTTCAGCCCTGACGTTTTAGAAGGAGTGTTTATTCTTTTAGCAGAAGACAATGAATACAATCAGCTCCTGGCTAAGAATGTGCTTGAAGATTATAGCGCTACTGTTAAAATCGCCGATACCGGTAATGAAGTTATCGAGCATTTAAAAGACAATATCAATTACCAGCTAATTTTAATGGACCTGCAAATGCCTGAAATGAGCGGTCTGGAGGCGACCGAAATCATCAGACAGCAGTTAAAACTTGACATTCCCATAATTGCGCTCACCGCGAATGCATTATCAGGCGATCGTAAACGTTTTGTAGATATGGGGATGAACGATTATTTAAGTAAACCTTTTGAAGCCCAAGATCTTATAGCTAAAATAACAAAATTATTAAATATAGACACCTCCGATAAACACATACCTTTGAAGGAGGTAACGATGACAACTCAAGAAAATGATGATTTGTACTCACTGCATAAATTAGATGAACTCACCAATAACAATCGTGAATTTATGAAGCACTTAATACGCAAATTTATAGATTCTACACCCGAAATATTGGAAAGTCTAAAAAGTTCGGCAGAAATAAACGATGATAAAGCCATTAGCGCTCATAGTCATAAATTAAGAGCTTCCTATAACAGTTTTTGTATCGATGTGCTCAAAGATCCTTTATATGAATTGGATGAACATATTCGTGATCTCACAAAACACCAACGAAATAAACTAGTAGCTAAAGTAATTGATATATCAGAAGAAATTATGCAAAAATTAGAAGAAGAATTGGAAAAACCTTAGCTCAAAACAATGTCCAAAACCTGGATTTTGATCCGGGTTAGAGACAGGTAAACCTATAAATTCTTTGTAAAACCATGGTATTTATAGTTGGAATGATTATTTCATTATAGATTTTAGAACATAATACATATGAAAAATTTTAAGAGTAAACCATTGATCTACCTGGTTGACGATGATACGTTTTTATCAGATATTATAACATATAATCTCAAGCAAGCCGGGTATGACGTTGAGTACTTTGAATCGGCTACGAAGTTTCTGAAAAATTTTAGTAAACCCGACGTACTAATATTGGATTACAATTTAGGAGAAAATAGTGATTATAGCGGTTTAGAAGTACTACAGGCGGTAAGAAATGAATCTCCGGAATTACCAATACTCATGTTTTCTTCTTCGAATGAAATGGATGTAGCCCCAGGACTCATCAAAGAGGGTGTATTTGATTACGTACAAAAGAATGACAACATTATACCCAAGCTTTTGAAATCACTTGGAGAGGTGTTTAAAGCGCTCAACGATTTAAATGATATAGAAGGTGACAATGCTCATAAAAAAATTCGCTGGAAACTTTTCTAGTTCATTAACTTGCTATTTTTTCAAGCCCATTAGTTGATCAAAGCATGAACTTCATGCATTGAGTATGCCTTGCAATGCGCTTGGTCTTTATTTCATGGATTTCTTTGCTGTTAATTATAGTAAAAAAGCCAATACGCTTATTTTTGTAGTTTCCTAAAGCACATCTCCAAAAAACTCCAATAATAATTTTCGCTATGCCTACCTGTCAAAATAGAATTGGCACAAAAAGGTAAACAGCCTTGTGTAGCCAAGCCACATTCAACAGACGCTGGTAAGGAGTATTTGTATTTATCTCAGACACGAGTCCAATATTCAGACATCTATTTGCTCTAAACATCCCAAAAACGCACTATAAGGCAGTTTTTATTAGTTGGCATAATGATGGATATAATAAATAATAAAAAGTAAGCAGTATGGATAAATCGAGAATATACATAGTAGAAAGAGCTTCGATGTTTTCTGATTTGATGAAGGGAATGTTGAATTATGAAGAACCAAAAGTAAGATCATATAAAACTATAAAAGGAGTAATCAATGATATTGATAATCAAACCACTGCCTTGATAATAGATCAGGACTGCATGGGCACAGATGATTTCAGTGCAGAAATTATCATGTGGTGTGCAAAAAATACGTCGGTATATGTTTTAGTGAATCATGTCACCAAAGATTTCACTCATTTCATGGCCAGGTACCCGGAAATCACTTATATATGGAGATCTAGCCTCACAATTTATACTATAAAAAGGCTATTAAAAGAAGTCGAAGACTACAATAATATAAACAAACTGGTAGGGCAAATAAAATACTTTGCAGTAAATGCCTACTTCTTTGTTTTATTTACCGGAGTTATGATTGCTGATGTTTTAATTTCAAAAGGCAAATTGTGAGAACTATGAATATATTTATATGGAGAATCTTATGGGTCATCATGCTGAATGGACTCATTACCGTGTTTGTTATAGGTATGTTGAAAAGTGAAACAATTGGTAGTACACTAAAAAAATACGCTTCTCAGGAAGAGATTCGTTTTGAACCTTAGAAATAGAGCCAATACTAAGCTTGTATGAAATGCAGATAGACTTTAGTAAATAGTATCAGAACATTCGAAAAAAATTCATCCGATAAAAGCAAGTCCCAAGTTCAATCAGCTATTTTTTAATTATTTATTACTTGTCGAAAACAATGGAGTTGCCTTAGGCAACTCCATTTGTCTTTTAATTATTCAAAATGTATTCAACTACCTTGTCGCCTACAGCTTCCGTGCCCATGTTATTATCCGGATTAATATCTTCGGTAACATGTCCTTCTTCCATGCATTTGTCTATAGCACTAACGATTGCTTTAGCCTCGTCAACTAAACCAAAAGATGTTTCCAACAACATAGCTGCAGATAAAATAGCAGCCATTGGATTGGCTATATCTTTGCCTGCGGCTTGCGGATAAGAGCCGTGAATGGGTTCGTAAAGACCTATTTCTCCACCTACCGATGCTGAAGCAAGAAGTCCCAAAGAACCAGCGATAACCGAAGATTCATCTGAAATGATGTCTCCAAACAAGTTTTCTGTCAAAATAACATCAAATTGCTTAGGGTTGAGGATCATTTGCATTGCTGCATTATCTACAAACAAGAAATCCAGTTCAACATCTGCATAATGCTCCGCATGGAATTTTGTAACAACCTCTCTCCACAATCTGGATGTTACCAGTACATTGGCTTTATCTACAAGCGTCACTTTGTTGCGTCTGTTTTTTGCGGCTTCGAAAGCCAATTTTGCCATTCTAACGATTTCTTCTTCTGTATAATTACAAGTTTCGAATGCCGACTTACCATCTTCACTACGTCCTCTCGGGCTACCGAAATACAAACCTGAAGTCAGCTCGCGAAAAACGACCATATCAGCACCATCTATTCTATCGTTTTTCAAAGGAGAACGGTCTGCTAAAATGCTGTAGGCTTTTACAGGACGAATATTACAATATAAGCCTAAACTCTTACGCATACGCAACAAACCTTGTTCCGGTCTTACCGGAGCACTCGGATCGTTGTCATACTTCGGATCGCCGATTGCACCGAAAAGGATGGCATCAGCATTTTGACAAACGCTGTGCGTTTCGGCAGGATAGGGGTCTCCGGTTTCATCAATTGCCACTGCTCCAACTAAAGCTTCCTCATAAGTAAAAGTGTGACCAAATGATTGGGCAACAGCGTCTAAGGCCTTTTTTGCCTGTTTTGCTACCTCTGGACCTATACCATCACCAGGTAAATATGCTATTTTCTTTTCCATCTTAGATTATCGTTAATTCTCTGTTTTTTGCGTTTACTTCGTATGCCTCAATTTTGTCCTTTATATTAAGGATGTAGTCTATATCGTCATAGCCATTCAATAAGCATGTCTTTTTGTAGGCTCCGATCTCAAATGACTCCTTTTCTCCACTGCCGTCTATCGTAAACGTCTGCTCTTCAAGATCTACGGTAAATGTAGACTCGACATTATTCTCGATAGCCTCGAAAATTTTGGACAAAAAGCTATCAGAAACCTGCACGGGTAACAAACCATTGTTTAAAGCGTTTCCTTTGAAAATATCAGCAAAGAATGATGATACAACTACTTTGAAAGGATAATCACGAATGGCCCACGCTGCATGTTCACGAGACGAACCTGTTCCAAAGTTCTTTCCACCTACCAAAATTTCTCCGCTATATTTACCATCATTTAAAGGAAATCCCTCTTTTGGCGAGTTGTCTTGGTTGTAGCGCCAATCTCTAAAAAGATTTTCACCAAAGCCATCGCGAGAAGTAGCCTTCAAAAAACGAGCAGGAATAATCTGATCGGTATCTATATCTTCAATCTGTACCGGTATGGCACGTGATGTTAATTTTTCGAATTTTTCCATAATATATTAAATATCAGTGATTTGAATATCTTCACTTAAAGTGATTGAAATTAAATAAGTTCACGTACATCAACAATTTCGCCCGCAATGGCACACGCTGCTGCTGTCAACGGACTTACTAATATTGTTCTCGATCCCGGACCCTGACGTCCTTCGAAGTTTCTGTTTGATGTAGCGACTGCATACTCACCCTTTGGCACTTTGTCTTCGTTCATGGCCAGGCAGGCAGAACAACCCGGTTCTCTAAGTGTGAACCCCGCATCTTCCAATATTTTATCAATTCCTTCAGCAATAGCCTGTTGCTCCACGCCTTTAGATCCTGGTACAATTAACGGATTTACATGATCTGCCTTTTTCTTTCCTTTTATATAATTGGCAAATATTCTCAAATCTTCTATGCGGCCATTGGTACATGAACCCAAAAATACCCAGTTAATCTTCTTGCCTATCATTTTATCTCCCGGGGAGAAGCCCATGTAGTCACATGATTTCTGGAAAGTAATTTTGTTGTTTTCGCCTTCTATGTCGTTAAGAGTTGGAATAGATCCGTCAACTGTTACTCCCATACCCGGGTTTGTACCGTAGGTCACCATTGGGCCAATGTCTTCAGCTTTGAAATACACTTCTTTATCAAAATTGGCATCTGTATCCGAAGGAAGTGTCTTCCAATAGGCTAAGGCAGCATCCCAAGCTTCACCTTTAGGTGCAAAATCTTTGCCTTCAACGTAGTCAAAAGTTTTTTGGTCGGGTGCAATCATACCACCGCGTGCTCCCATTTCAATGGACATGTTACAGATAGTCATTCGAGCTTCCATGGAAAGCGCCTCGATGGCTGATCCACAAAACTCAACGAAATAGCCGGTGCCACCACCAGTGCCTAACTTTGAGATAATATATAACACAATGTCTTTTGAAAGAACACCATCCGCTAATTCACCATCAACTTGAATCTTCATGGTCTTTGGTTTGGCCAATAATAGACATTGGGTAGATAAAACGCTCTCTACCTGACTAGTACCAATACCAAAGGCAATGGAGCCAAATGCACCGTGTGTGGAGGTATGAGAATCACCGCATACCATTGTCATACCCGGTTTGGTAAGTCCCAGCTGTGGACCTATAATATGTACTACACCATGATTTGCGTGCCCAAGGCCATAATAGGGTACATCATGATTTTCACAATTCTTTTTTAGTGTTGCCACCTGAACACGAGACAATTCCTCTTTAATAGGGGAGAGCTGATCTCTTGTCGGTACGTTGTGATCTGGTGTCGCTGTTGTTAAGTGAGGTCTAAAAACCGGAATCCCTCTATTTTCTACACCAGTGAAAGCCTGTGGGCTCGTCACCTCGTGAACAAGGTGACGATCAATGTATATGATGTCTGTTGTCTCATCAATGCTATGAACAACGTGTGCATCCCATACTTTTTCAAATAATGTCTTTCCCATTAATCTTAAAGTTAAATTGTCTGAGTTTGTATTACTTAACAAAAATAGGAAAATTAAGGTATTAATTTAATAATTATTAATACCTATTTAGGTAATATACATTGCTTTATTAACGAAAGATTGGAATGATTCAAAATAAAAAAGTCAATTCTCAGTGAAAATTGACTTTTTCTTATCATTTTTCAATTGAACTATTTAACAATCTGTAGCTTTTCTGCAATTACAGATTCTCCGTCAAACACTTCAATTAAGTAAATACCACTGTTTAATGATGAAACATCTCCAGTCCAGATTTGTGTACCTGAATCGATGGTCTCTTTAATAATTTCATTACCCATAATATCGGTAATACTGATTTGTTGAGTGCCAGGGACTAATTTTACTTGTACAAAACCATTTGAAGGATTAGGAGAAACTTCGATGGTATTGGCCTCAAATTCAGTATTGAACTCATAATCCTTTTCTTTTTGGGATATTTTCAAATTAAGTGTACTCATATCTTCATATCCTGTTGTGTTTGCCGTTTGCAACGGAACATTAGGCATAAAAGTGTTATTAACTTTGTAGGTCAAATCAGTACTGGTTGCACTGAAGTTTGAGCCTACTTTTGCTTTAAAACCTTGTTTAAGTTCTATGTGCGGTGCATAGTACCTTCTTAAGTCATTCACTTGAATAATTTCAGTAGATTCAATTTGTAGTTTTGCAATCTCATCTGCGTGTACACCTCTATTTTCTGGCCCTCTTATTCCAACATATTCATTGAACGTATCTTCATCTTTTTCAGACCCATCTTCCGATTTATAGGCAGGTCTGTTAAATTGAATGAGACGACGATCCTCATCACCAACAGTTAAAACTAAATTGTTAGGAACATCATCATCTTGATCAAGTAAATATAAGTTGTGTAATAACATAAAATCGAGTCCATCATGATGTCTTTTGTGGCCATTTTTATCAAGATCAAGGTCATAACTATCCTTGTCCATTACTCCTGTTAATGGTCTGAAAAACCGCTTTCCTATCCAATACCTAGTGTAAGAATTGGGGTACTCATCTGGTTTGTACATGGAACCAAGCGGATTGGCCAATTTTAACAAAATATAATCTTTTCTTTTTTGAGTGGTTCTCAAAGAAGCATCGGGCTGATAACCACTATCTAATAAATCTGTAAGCATAATGTACATGTCCACATTGTATTTATTAGGTAGGTCTTCCCATTCAAAATGACTTAAATGATTACTAATTGCCAAATTGGAAAGTTTGTACCCAATCGCAAATGAGCGTCTTCTTCTCCAATAAGTTTTCCATGCATCATATAAAGGTGTTGTTCCAAAAAGTATGCTAAAATCATGTACACGTTCTGTTTCAACTTTCATTTGATACCTCTGGTTGCCGTCGCATGTAGCATACGCCATACCAAATTGAAGTGCTCCAATAAGAATAGGGACTGTTGCTTGCATTTCAGGATGACAGTCGTCTTTATTGTCGAAATAACTTAATCCGGTGATACTTTCAATGGCAGTACCCAGCATAAAGCCATTGCCTTCTCCTGTAATTCCTCTAAACTTGAAATTTCCATAAGGGTCGTTATTAGCATAATCAAGTAACCATCCAAAACCACCTTGGGCAAGATCAATGAAATCTTGGTTAGTAAGGTCATGTGTAGGTTGTAAAACCTGGGTACCACTGGCATTATATATTTTACCGGTAAAATCATTGTCGTCCAACCACTTTCCCATTGCATGGGCGTAGGTTTGAGCAGCGATACCAAAATCAAATCCATTAGCTGAAGCGTCGTCATTACCATAATATTTCACACCGTTTAAGTATTTTTTGACTAAACGAAATCCTAATAATAAACCAGACATTTGATCTCCTGAATTAAAATAGGACTGTTTTTTATTGGCTTTGTCTATGTCAACGTTGTAATCAATGTCCCATGGTTCAGGCCCGTTGAAATAGAATACCCTTGTAAATATACCATTGAGTTCTGCCTCAGATGGAACCGGACCGTCTCTAAACAACATAAAATGTTCTGCTCTTTTATCTAGGGACTCATACTGCCTCATGGCATAATATAGTTCTCTTATTACGTCGTTTGTAGGTTGATTACTTCTTTTCAGCAATTCATATTCGGTTGCCAAAACCGCCATATACCAGCCCAATATAATACCAGGTTCTCCACGGTCACGAGCTTCTCCATAACCTTTTTTATAGTGAGAAGGTACACACCAGTGATCTGGGTTTTGGTTTGGGTCTGTATTTGTTAAGTCAACCAAACCAAATTTGTTAACATCGAGGAACTTGCTCCACAGATTTTCTCGGTAGGTTTGGTATTTTTCCAAGTCTGCCGGTGATGCATAGTACTCAAATTGTGCTACCGAAGTATAGCCACAAAGAATCCCTATACAGAAAATTAATATTTTTCTTTTCATAATATCAAAAATTAAAATCTAAGTCAATTTTAGACACAAGCCAATAAAACGTAGTTTAAATGTGCTTTAAGGACTTATATAGAGAATACTAAATAGTATCACTCAGAATTAGGTTACTTTGACTGGGTAGCCATTAACTCTTCTAAAAGATTTTCAAGATTTGCGACTTGCTGAGAAAGCTCCTGATTCTTTTTCTCAAGTGATTTTAGTGAATCGATTTGTTTTTGTTGCTCAATAGTATGTAAAGTAAGCTCTTCAATCTTCATCATGTGTAAATGTTGCATTTCGCTTACATTTAAGCCATTTTGCTCCATTTCTTTAGCCGAAGGTACTCCTGGCAAGTGTTTATTTTCATTGATAAATCGTTCCGTTTCTTTCAATGAGCTCAGCCTGTAGTTATCCTCAAAAACAAAGTCGGGCCAGTTTTGTGATAAATCAACTACAATTTCTTCACAATAAGCAGTTCCATCAACATTAATTCTTGGCGCACTTATCGTTCCATAAGATTTTAAGTGATTTAATACTTCAATAGTACCATTACTGGTAATGCCAAGACATCCAATATTACTTGAGCCGTTCCCTTTATATTTAATTAAGAAATAAGGAGAATTCATCCCATGCAATGATTGGATGTCCCACTGTCCTGTACCATTATTTGCAGCTAAGTTAAGCGTAGCACTTTTGAAAGAACCTTTACTCTTAATACTTACTAAAGCTTCATCGCTAGTTACCTCTAAGTTCTTACCCGTAATGTCGCCATTCACATGTAATAAAGAAACAGGATTTGTAGTTCCAATACCGATATTTCCATTTTCTGTGATACGCATTCGTTCTGTTAAAACCGGGTTGGGATAATTTACGGTAGATGTATAAAAGCCTAAACGGCCACTCGCATCCCAATTCATACCAGATGAAGTAGCTCCAATAAGACCAATCCTCGCTTGAGGAATATTTAAATGTACATTGTCATCCCATATTTTAAAATCAATATCAGCAGTTGTACCAGAATAATTGTCCGATCCATTAGGCATTTGATTTTTTACTTCAACGACCGTGTTTTGGCCGGTACCGTTTGTACGTTGTAAGATTTCTTGTCCTTTTGCAATTTGACTTGCAGTTAATAAGGTGGCGGCTAAAGTTAGCCCCATAAAAACTTGTTTCGTTTTCATAACTATATGTTTAAAGATAAGATTTGATGTAGATAGTCAACTAATCAAAGTGAGATCCATGAGGTTTGAACGAGAATCATCAAATAAAAAAGCTATCTACAACATAAATATACATGGGCATGGTAGAGTGTTACTTCAGTTAATAAAAAAAAAATATTAAGTTTTTCGAACCAACATGTAAATTGTTGAAATAATGTCACTTTTTTTAATTAAAAAAACTGTCCCAATTATGAGACAGTCAAACTTTTCGAATAATTGAATGTACTGTAGAGTTACATAAATAAAAATACTTTTTGTGACTCTTCAAAAATCAGTTTCAACCATTAATAGAAGCCAAATGCCTGTGTCTTTTGGCTTTGTTTTTTAACAACTTTCGCAGCTTTAGCTTGCGCTTTGTTGTATTCTTTTCTGTTTTTTTCTTTATTCTTTGCCCTTAACTCTTTTTTACTCTCGTTTTTTGAAATGATCTCATTGGCCTGACGAGCATTAAATCCTTCGCCTGTTTTAGCGATTTTAGACGCTTGTCTGTTACTAATTACATTTCCGTTATAAGTTTTATCCGAGCAGGACGCAAAAATAATTGATACGGTGACTACTAATAGGTACTTTTTCATCTTTATTCAATTTGTTAGTAGTTAGATAGTTGGGCGATCTTACTATATATATGTACGGCAAAAATAATAAAAATGTTGTTATAGTGACACTAAGTGTTTACTCATTTAGCTGAATGGGTTATAAATTTAGGTGAATTACGTAGAAACCCTTGTGTTTGCAATGAACAAACCCTCATTTTTAGACCAATTGAGGCATTTCACTTATTTATCCACCATTGAATATTCGATAGAAGGCTTATTAAATCTTAGGTGAATAAGGTCTGCATTGCATTATTTAACAACCTAAAATCTATAATCACGTTATTAAACAGTTGCCTTGGCATTTCTCTTTGCAAGCAGAAGGTGTATTACCAGTGCAATTGCAAAAATAACTCCGCTACACGTCGCAATTGCACTTGAAGTAGACCCATTAATCCATTTGGAAGCGAAATAACCTACTATTACGCTTATAATTGCGAACAAGACGGCCAGAAATATCATTGGCTTCAGATTGGTAGTCAACAAATAAGCACTTGCTGCCGGAGCTACTAAAAAGGCAATAACGAGTATGGCGCCTACTGCTTCAAACGATGCAACGGTCACCAGAGATACGGCCCCCATTAATGAATAGTGCCAGAGTATAGTGTTAATACCGATAACAGCAGCAAAGGACACATCAAAAGAAGTAAGCATAAGTCCTCTGAACCCTATTATAACATATGAAATGATAATGATATTTAAGGCTCCTAAAATCCAGACGGCTATAGGCCCCAGGTTCATTCCTGATGCAGTAATCCACTTATTATAAGGAATTGTCAATATCTCTCCATATAGCACACAATCCTGATCGAGATCGGTACCCGATAAGAATACCGAAATCAGGATGACTCCTACAGCAAACAACCAGGTGAATGTCACGCCAATAGATGCATCATTTTGCACTTTACCCACTCTGTGAAAAAATTCGATTAAAAATGTGGTAAACATGCCCAGTGCCGCTGCTCCAATGATCATATAAACTGAATCAAACGATCTCGTAATCATAAACGCTACAACGATCCCCGGCAATACGGCGTGCGAAATGGCATCGCCAACCATTACCATTTTACGAAGTACCAGAAAGCAGCCCAGAATAGCACAGGGAATGGCAACGAGAAGTCCCGCTATAATTACCCAGGCCTCATTCATGCTTTATAGATGCATTTTGATGTGAATACGGAATAGCAGACTGATGGGGATCTTTTGTCGGGAAATTAAGCAGCTCTTCCAGCCTTTTTTCAAGTTCGGGTGTAATAATGTGTTCAATGGTATCCGCATCGTCATGAACATGGTCTTCGGCTATTCTTAGGTATTGTGTTAAATACACTTCCCATAAACGATGAAGTTTTACCAATCGTTGCCCCCTCGATTTCCCTTCTTTTGTGAACGCCCATGTATTACTTTCTTTGTCCAGGTAGCCATGAGCAGTCAACCTCTTGAGTCCGTCACGCAATTCATTGGTAGCCATTGGGCGTTTTCTTAGAATATCTCTAAAAGTAAATTCTTCAAAAAACGCCTCATTTCGCTCACCTAATTGATAAATAGCTTTAAGTATATTCTCCTCCCTGATTTTTCGTTGATACCTCCGCTGACGTAAGAGATTTGAAATAATGCCTCTTTGTGGAGCAAACAAAAAAGAACCTACAGCTATCATTGAAAGCACCATTACAATCCATGGCCCGGTAGGTGAATTGGTAACATACGATCCAAAAGTTCCGCCTATGGCAGATATACCTCCAAACAACACTGATAGTGCCAGCATTACCGGTAAGCGTGAAGCCCAGAAACGCGAAGTCGCCGCTGGTGTAATGAGCATCGCAGCCATTAACACAACACCTACGGCCTGTATACCAATGACAACCGATGCTACTGTTAATGATGTTAATAGTATTCTTAATAAACTTACCGGTAATCCTATAGATTGAGAATACAATTCATCAAAAGACAAGAGTAGGAATGCTTTATAAAAGATAAACACTACCAAAATAATCACCAGCGCTATCCCCCCAAAAAGTAGTAAATCGTTATTGCTAATGGCAACAGCACTGCCAAATAAAAAGTGGTTTAGTCCCGATTTATCCGGTAGATCCGGTAGATGTTGAATTATTGAAAGCAGGAGGGTACCTACGGCAAAAAAAACAGATAATACCAGGGCAATGGATGTGTCTTCGCTTATTTTTGTACGTTTATTGACGAAATCCATTACCGATATGGATAACCAGCCGGTAACAAAAGCACCGAATAACAAACCTAAAGGTTCCTTGTTGCCTTGTAGCACAAAAGCCAGGCACACACCGGGTAGAACGGCATGTGAGATCGCATCGCCTACTAGCGCCCTTTTTCTCAATAGGGTAAAACAACCTATAATAGATGCACATATAGATAATAATACCGAACCGACTATTACATTTCTGATAATGGGATCTTCGAGCGAGAATGAATTCGATATTTGCACCAATATTATTTTCATTCGCGCGTCGGAAATTGTTTGTTCTCCATTAATTTCGTGACATCGGTAAGTAATGTTAATTTCCCTCCGTAGGTTTCACTCAACAATTCAGGAGTAAAAACCTCTTTTAAGGGGCCACATGCAATTAAACGCATATTCAGCAATAATATCCAATCGAAGTAAGTGCTTACCGATTGTAAATCATGATGTACAACAATAACCGTTTTTCCTTCGTCGCGCATGCGATGCAAAAGTGTCATAATGGCCTTTTCTGTTGCTGCATCAACTCCGGCAAAGGGTTCATCCATCAGGTAAATATCGGCATTTTGAGCCAATGCGCGAGCTAAAAACACACGTTGCTGTTGCCCACCCGATAATTGAGCGATTTGCCGGTCTTTGTATTGCTCCATACCCACATCTACGAGACATTGCATCGCTGCTTCTTTGTCTGCTTTACGAGGTCTTTTAAAAAGTCCAAGATGTCCATAGCGCCCCATCAAAACCACATCAAAAACTGATGCTGGAAAGTCCCAGTCAACAGATTCTCTTTGAGGCACATAGCTCACACGTTGCCGAACTTTGTTGAGCTGCTTATTGAAGATCTTAATAAACCCGCTGCTATTTGCGGTAAGCCCCATAATGGATTTTATCAAAGTAGATTTACCGGCACCATTTGGGCCTACAATACCCGTAATAGTACCAACGGGAATCGAAAAATCTATCCCCCAAAGTACAGGTTTACTTTGATAACTTACGGTCAGATCATGTACCTCTAAAGCGATATTTCTTCCTGAATGTTGCTCCATTAATGTTTCAGTGCAGTTACAATTGTATTCACATTAGCTTCAATCATACCTACGTAGGTACCCTCAGACGTATTTTCAGGTCCCATAGCATCTGAATAAAGGTTTCCTCCAATAGCTACAGCATGCCCATGTTCCTTACAACTTTCGATCAGTCGTTCCATCTGCTTCTTAGGTACCGAGGTCTCTACAAAAATAGCCTGGATATCTCTTTCTATTATTAAATTGGCTATTTCCTGGATGTGTTTAATACTCGCTTCCGAAACAGTTGAAATTCCCTGAAGCCCTACAACTTTTATATCGTACGCATCGCCAAAATAGCCGAAGGCATCGTGCGCTGTAACTAATACACGTTGATTAACGGGTATTTCAGCAATTTTACGTTTTACTTCTTTGTCTAATTCCCGAAGTACTTTTTCGTATTCCATCGCATTAGATTCATAATAAGCTTTATTAGCATAATCTACTTTAATTAGTTGTTTTTTAACCAATCGAATAGTTTCTGTCCACAGGCTTACATCCATCCAAAAATGAGGATCATAAGCATCGTTTTCCGATACTTTCCTCATTTGACCGGTAGAAATAGCATCTGAAAAGGCATATACTTTCTTGTATTTACTCATTTTTTCGAATAGATCAGCCATTTTACCTTCCAGGTGTATACCATTATAAAAAATGATATCAGCATGCTCGAGTAATTCCAAATCAGATTGAACAGCCTGATATTGATGAGGATCTACCCCAGGCTTCATTAAGGACGTCACCTTAGCTTCAGAACCTGCCACATGCTCCACTATATCAGCGATCATCCCGGTGGTTACAACGATGTTTAATTTGTCGTCCGGCTTTTTTGTATTCGCTTCATTGCCAGAACATGAAACGAATAGAACCGCTACTAAAAGGTAAAATAATTGCTTATAAATAGTTTTCATTCTGCTATGTATATATTTGAAGCTACTTCTTTTGTAATTATTCTTTTTTGTTGATCGTTTATGGTAACCTCCATCGACATGTCATATGCGATTATTTCATTAATGAGCAACTTACTTCCCAATGATATTCCAATCTTATCCAGATGTTTTAAGAATACCGAACTCGAATCCTTGACACCAACCACTACTCCCTGACTGTTCACTTCCTGATTAAATAGCAATTCCTTCTTTCTGCTTATTATTTCTCCATGTTCATTGGGTATGGCATCTCCATGCGGATCAAATCGGGGGTTTCCAAGAAAATCATCAAGTCTGTTTATGAGAAGGGGGGACTTAATGTGCTCGAGCTGTTCAGCTATGTCGTGCACTTCATCCCAGTTGAATTTTAACTTTTCCACCAAAAAGACTTCCCACAAGCGATGCTTTCGTACAATTTTAAGTGCTTCCTTAATTCCGACCTCCGTTAAAGTCACTCCTTTATACTTCACGTAATTTAAAACACCCTTGCTAGCCAATTTTTTGATCATATCACTCACAGATGCAGGTTTGGTATTTAAGTCAGCAGCAATAGCGTTGGTATTAACAGCTGCATTCTTTGTTCCTGCCAAACTATATATACACTTGAGGTAATTTTCTTCTGTCAGTGATAGTATCATCTTATCACAAAGTTAGTATATAATTTAGATTAATCTAAAAATATTTTTTCACCAATCCATTTTACGTATCACAATCAATTGTTTATCAAAGATATAAGTCTGTCTTCTTCATGTTTCCATGAGGCTATATTTTTTAAATTTGGAGCCATAGTTCTACGATCAAAACTTAGAATATTCATCAAATCCTGCTCACTCGTATTACTATAGTCTATCAAAATCCCTGATTTAGTTGTTTCAATTAAAGGAGCCCAACTAGCCTGTTTGTCTGCGATAATTACCGTACCTCGTGCCCAATATTCATAAAGCTTTGTCGGGATTTTCCCGTCATAAGATTCATTTACCTCATAAGACATAAGTCCAAAATCACATCGGCTTACTACCTCCATAATTTCTTCATGATTCATAAAATCCAAACTACCCACGTACTCAATTCCAGGAGTATCATTGGCTATTCGAGCCAAACTTTCGTGCAGGGTCTGCTTATATACAACTCCAATAATCGTCAATGTTGCTGTGGCATCAAGTAGTTTTAGTTTTTTAAAAAATCGAATCGCCCGAAAGACTCCGGATATTTCGGATATGCTTCCGTTAAAAACATAACTATTCTGAGGACCTTTTCTTTTAACCGGATTCAATCCATTCGCTACAGATTTGTTCTCGAGAACTACAAAATTGTTTTTAGCGAAAGGTAATTGATCCACGTAACATTGTTCAGCCAAAAGAAGCTTGTCGTACACAGGTACTAAAACCAATTCTTTAAGCCTTATATAGGTGGCTAATAACAGTTTGAGAAAGTAAGGGTAATCAGGTTGTTCAACTATATTCTTAAAATAGTTTTCACGTATATCATACCAAGCGTGCTTTCCAAAAAACAATTTGTACAGGGTTGCAGGCACTAATAATTCATGAGTTCCTACGATCACCAAATCAGGTTTATGTTTTGCTAACCAGTACATAAATTTAAATGAGGAAAGGAAACGTTTTAAGCTTAATCTGCGAAAGGAAAATAGGGGATAATAGTTTAATTCTGTAGGTAATGAGCCCTCCTGATAATTGGAATTACCACATATTTGTACGCATGCACGACAACTATTATATAAACTCATACCTAATTTGAAGGTCATTCTTGGATCGCTAAGTGGCTTCAGCGTATGAGCTAGTACAATTGATTGAAATTTTGGTTTTGAATCTTTTTGCATGTGAATTGAACCTTAAGCGAAACTACAACATTATTCCAAATCGAAGAATATTTACCGGTATTTCGTTGAAGTTAGTGCAACAAACTCTTAATTTCGTTCCTCGATTAGATAAAATAATTATGGTAGCTACATTACAAGAAACTATTGAAAAGGCATGGGAGGATAGAAGCCTTTTGGAAAATAAGGAAACAGTCGAAGCTATTGAAGAGGTAGTAGCTCTTTTAGATAAAGGTAGTTTGAGAACGGCAGAACCGACAGAAGACGGTTGGCAGGTAAATGACTGGGTAAAAAAAGCGGTAATCCTATATTTCCCCACTCAATCAATGGAAACAATAGAAGTGGGTCCTTTTGAGTTTCATGACAAAATTCCTTTAAAGAAAGAATATGCCAAATTGGGTGTTCGTGTAGTTCCGCATGCGGTAGCAAGATATGGCTCTTTTATTCAAAAAGGCGCTATTTTAATGCCTTCTTATGTGAACATTGGAGCATATGTAGATTCCGGAACCATGGTAGATACATGGGCTACAGTGGGAAGTTGTGCTCAAATCGGTAAAAATGTACACCTTAGCGGTGGAGTAGGTATCGGTGGTGTACTTGAACCCGTACAGGCAGCTCCTGTAATAGTTGAAGACGGCGCTTTTGTCGGATCCAGATGTATCATTGTAGAAGGAGTACATGTAGGTAAAGAAGCGGTATTGGGAGCAGGTGTTTCTTTAACCAAAAGCTCAAAAATTATAGATGTGACAGGAGAGGAACCCGTAATTCACACCGGATACGTTCCAGAACGTGCTGTTGTTATTCCGGGTAGCTATACCAAATCTTTTCCTGCGGGTGATTACCAGGTGCCAGCAGCACTTATTATTGGCAAAAGAAAAGCCAGCACTGATTTAAAAACGTCCTTAAATGACGCCCTGCGCGACAATAACGTCGCCGTATAATCATTTCGATAATTAAAAAGCGGATCGTATTAATACAATCCGCTTTTTAACACATCAAAATACCATCGTTTGAATTAAGCAATCTAATTTCTTACAGAACTGGCTTCTAATGGAATTTCTGAACTATATAACCTGGAACGTTGATAAAGAGCTCGTCAATATTGGTGGATTATCTATAAGGTATTACGGTTTGCTCTTTGTAACCGGACTCATTTTGAGTATAAAAATGCTCGAATACCTATACAACATAGCACAAAAAGATAAAAAGCTGGTTCAAAAGCTTACGGGGTACACTATCGTCGGAATAATCCTTGGAGCAAGACTCGGTCATTGTCTTTTTTACGAACCTGCCTACTATCTGAGCCATCCCATAGAAATGATTTTGCCGGTGAGGTTTACGGATGAAGGCATGAAATTCATAGGATATCAAGGCTTGGCCAGTCATGGTGGGGCTTTAGGAATGATTATTGCACTTTTATTTTATATTAAGAAAACCAAAGAATCGCTATTGCAAACAATCGATTATGTAGCGATTGTGGCGCCCATAGGATGTTTTTTCATAAGAATGGCCAATTTAATGAACTCTGAGATTATAGGTAATACAACAGAGGTTCCCTGGGCTTTTATATTTGTTCAGGTAGACAATAATCCCAGACATCCATCTCAGTTATATGAGGCTATCAGTTATTTAATCCTGGCTTTAGTTATGATGTATCTCTTTTTTAAACGTAGAGAAACGATGGTCAAAGGACAATATTTTGGTGTTTTACTTACCGTATTGTTTGCTGCCAGGTTTTTCATTGAATTCACAAAAGAAGAACAGGTAAGTTTTGAGGAAGGTATGGCACTAAATATGGGGCAGCTATTAAGTATACCATATATTTTAGCCGGAGTATTTTTTATGATCCGTCCAAAACTGGCTAAACCCAAAGTAAATAAGGCCTGATATTACACCATTTCTTAGGTTATATTCCAATGTATGTTTCTGTTAATCGAGGTTTTAGAGGTGCTTGTCTAAAAAAAACTGGTATTTAATGATAAAAATAGTATATTAATAGATCTGTTTATGCAGAATACGTAAAAGATACTTGTTTATTGTTAGAGATGAGACGAATTATTACTGGAACATTTTTACTCACAATTATTACATTTTTTAGTAGTTGTAATAAGGAGCAAGACATGAAAGCGCGACTTGCATTGGATAAATGGGAATCATTCAATGAAGAGCTAGTTAAGATTGTCGATGAAACACACGTACAAGAAATGGGACCCTGCCTGGATCGTGCCATCAGTTATTTGGAGGACAACAGGGAAAGTATCCACGATCAAATGATCACATTTTTCAGTATGAGAGAAAATGAAGTGGACAAACCAACTCAGGTAAGAATTGAAACAGCACTTAAGGGAGATCCGGAGCGTATTATTAATATATGTCCCGAATACATGGCGGCGTCTATTCATCACCCTGAAATAGCTGAAAAAGCTAAAGAGTTATCTGATGCCTATGCTTCTTTGATAAAAGAAGTAATTCAGGAAACTGCAGACTCACATAACTAGGATTCTAAATAATCTTTTTTGCGTTCGCCTAAATTTCCATGGCGATGAAACGAATGGCTAATACTTTGTTCACGTAAAAAGTGTAACAGTTCTATTTGTCCGTCTTTTATCATGTCCCTTTGAATAACATGTATTCCCTTTAATTTTAGATCAATAAGCGTTTCTGCATCCAAAACCATATTGCCGGTACCAATAAGTCTGGAACAATCTGCTGAAATCTTATCGTAGAAATCTTCCTCTTCTTCAACGATTAACGTTTTGCTACTTATTAGCACACCCGCGCTTTTAATAAAAAACTTGTATTCAGCACTTAGCTTACCTGAAATACTAAGAGTCAGATCTACATTACAAATTTTTGCAGCAAACATTCTCCCAATGACAGTCGTTAACAAATCTTTTTCACTCACTCTCAGAACTATTTTACCAGCCGGATTATATTTCAGGTGGTTATCTTCACCTCTTATTGATGAAAAATCTACGGGGTTTGCAAAACGTTTGTCAAATTCATAGTAAAAGTTTATTACTACAGGAACCAACTCCAACAATTCTTCAAAAAACAGGTTTTCAGCATCAAGTCGACTCAAATCTGCCAACAGGTCCTGAATTACATAATCCAAATTAAAATAAGCAGGTGTAGGAGCACATTCCTTACTTTGGATATTCATAAATTGCAATACATAGTTAGGGCCACCGGCTTTTAGACCACTACCAAAGGCAGATTTTCCTAGCCCGCCAAAAGGCTGACGTTGAACAATTGCCCCTGTTGTTGGTTTATTAACATATAAATTCCCGGCATGTATTTGATCTTTCCAACGTTCTATTTCACGTTCATCCAACGATTCAAGGCCACTAGTAAGGCCGTAATCGCTATCGTTTGCCAGCGCTATAGCGTCATTTAAATCTTCGGCACATACAACCGAAAGTATCGGGCCAAAAAGCTCCGTTTTAAACGCATGGTTTCCCTTTTCTACGCCCCATTTTATACCCGGATAAACCAGGTAAGGGTTGTCTTCATCGATTCTGGGCTTTAGTGCCCACTGCTCGTTGTGCTCCAATTCGTTAATAGCCTTAATTATATCTTGCGACGGTTTGTTCGCCATTGGCCCCAGTTTAGTGCTGAGATCCCAGGCAGAACCTACTTTAAGACTTCTTACAGCATCGACCAGACTATGTTTGAATTTAAAATCTTCATATACCTCACGTTCCAGTATAAGCAGGGATGTGGCAGAGCATTTTTGTCCCACGTTTCCAAAAGCACTGCGCACCACATTTTTTATGGCCTGATCGCGGTCGGAAATGGCCGTTACAATGGTGGCATTTTTACCTCCGGTCTCAGCACTAAGTGGTATATTTACATTCGTTTTAAGCAGCGCTTCTGCCGTTGACGTTCCACCCGTTAAAATGATGAAATCAACTAAAGAAGTATCCTTCAAACATTTACCAAGTACATTTCCCGAAGCAGGTAAGAACATTAAAGCCTCCTTTGGTATACCCGCATTCCAAAAACATTCACACAACAAGTGAGCTGTAAGTACAGAAGCAGTGGCAGGCTTTAATAGCGTTGTATTTCCACCTATCAAACTAGCAATAATTCCACCGGCAGGTATTGCCACCGGAAAATTCCATGGTGAAATGACTAAACCTACGCCTTTTGCACTTATTTGCAAATGTTCTTTATCCATCAATTCTTTGCTGACATAAGGGTAGTATTCGGCAAAGTCTATGGCCTCGGAAACTTCTGCATCGCATTCTTCCATTGTTTTGCCCGTTTCTGCCATAGCTATACCAATGAGATCGTTCCGTTTTCTTTTCAGTTCCTGAGCTACGCTGGCCATTAGTTTTGCTCTGTCGTCAAAGCCGGTCGATCTCCAGGATTTATTATCCAAGTGTGCCAAATTAAACGCGGATAAAATTAATGCTTCATCCGCCAGGTGATAAGTACCAATTAGCTTTTCAGGAAGCGATTTGTCGTATTTCTTTTGTAGGGCTATATTTTCCCCATTAAATCGCTCACCTGCTATTACTGGTGAGACAGCTAAAGGCTTTTGTGACAAGGCATGCCATTTTTTCAGTATTTTGGTAGCCCATTCGCGATTTACTTCCAAAGACCAATCTGTGTCAGCCTCATTTATAAAACAATGCGTGTAATAAGAGCTATTGTGAATTTCATACTTGTCAAGAAGTCGGTTTTGAGTCCTGAAGGGGTTTAAAGGCACCGTATCAATGGATTGAACGGATAACCTGAAGGTATTTAATAAATAGTGCCATTTTTTAGAGTGTACTTTCAAATCAAAACTATGCCTTAGAAAATTAGCGGGAGCTGTATTTTCGTCAAGTCTCCTGACGAGATAGGCTATCGCATTTATAAATTGTTCTTCTGTGGCAACCGGGGTGTATAACAATAAATCATTTTCGGAATTGTTTAAGGCTTTACCATAGGCGCCTGCCATGCCTTCCAACATTTCAAAAGTGACATATTGCTCAGAGTTGTTTGCCTGAGCCAGGACTTTGGCATAAGCAATATCAAATAAATTGTGGGAGCCTATTCCTAAATGTACACAGCTGGCATGGTTTGGATCCAACGCAAATTCAATCATGCGCTTAAAATTGGCATCGGTCTCCACCTTCTTACTATATGGCGTTTGTGGCCACCCTTTTAATGAAGCTTCTATTTTCTCCATTTCCATATTGGCACCTTTTACTATACGAATTTTAATGGGGCTGCCACCGTTTTCAACACGTTTCTGAGCCCAGCGCGTCAAATCAATGAGACATTGCAGGGAATCCGGAAGATAGGCCTGTAGAACAATACCTGCATAGTGCGTTTTGAATTCTGCCTGATCAAGGGTTTTCTTAAAAGCTTCCAGCGTGAGGTGTAAATCGCGATACTCTTCCATGTCCAGGTTTACAAACTTTGCTTTACGCACCTGATCATTGGTCATGTAAAGGTTATTTTGCGCTACCCGGTAAATCTCCGTAAGTCGCTCGCAGAGCACATCAACAGTTTGCTCAAAAGCAAGCGTACTTATTTGAGAATAAATAGTAGATATTTTTATCGATATATAAGCAATATAATCCTTTTCCAAGGCTCTTTTATATAATTCGATACGGTCCCTTGCCTCATCTTCGCCCAATAATGCTTCACCAATGTAATTAATGTTGGTGCTAATTGCTTCACTTTTGCGCAGCTGCAAATAGGCCTTGAGTTTGTCTTCTTCACCTGGTATAATAACCGCACTGGTTTCCTCTCGTATTCTTTGAATTATTTGTGGAACAGATAAAGCCGGAAGGTGCTTTCCGAAGAGCATAAATAATCGAACCAACAGTTTTTCTGTATCACTGAAAAAATGTGCAATACCATACTTCTCAATTGTAAATGCGATCTGTTCTGCCGCCCTGCCATAATCACTCGTTCTGAAGCTTTGATCAATCAATTCAATCAATAAGGTCTTATCTGACTCATGATTTAACATTGTCTGGATCATTTGTTGAAATGACTTCTCTTTTTTGGTAGTTAGTAGGTTCGCCTGTTTTAACCATCCTTCGGCAAACTCCACGGCTTTTTCATAGTTCTCGGTTCTTCTATGCATCATTATGGCAACTGTTATTAATTATTAAACTAAAATGAACGACTCCAAGTTTCAATTTTTAAGCGCTTAACTATTTAAATTAGCATTTTTTGCTCAGCTTTTTTAATTCATTGGTTATTTAGAAGAATGAGCAAAAAGTGAATAAAAACGATTGTTGGGTTTAACTATCATTTGTGGAATAAACACGTATATTTGAATACGAATGAATGAATTGCGCAGACCACAGTTTATCGAAGTACACTCGGACCTCGGAGCGGGAACACGAGGAGCAAGTTCCGGAATTGATGCGCTTAAAGTCGCAGCTCTTAATTTTAAAAGCGATGTTTTTCAAAAATACGCTTCAATCCCTGTTTATGTAGAAAGTAGCCTTCTTTTCAATACTATAAAGAATGAATACGCACGACGTATTGACGGTATTCTTGAAGTATATAACTCTGTTCGTCAAAAAGTCTATAATACACTTGATAAAGGTAAATTCCCGATTATCCTTGCCGGTGACCATAGTTCGGCAGGAGCTACGATAGCAGGACTCAAGCAAAAATTCGTCAAGGACCGAATAGGGGTAATATGGATAGATGCTCATGCTGATATTCATAGCCCATACACGACACATAGTGGCAATATTCATGGCATGCCTCTGGCTACCGCACTGGCAGAAGATAACAAAGGCTGTAAACGCAATATTCCCAATGAACATACCGTTCAAAGCTGGAATAAAATGAAAGAACTGGGTGGTGTTAGTCCAAAAATCGCAGCTTCCGATTTGGTTTATGTCGGTTTACGCGACTTTGAAGAAGAAGAAGAATATATAATTAATAACCTGGGTATAAAATGTATCTCGGTACCGGAATTGAGACAAATAGGAGCAGAGGAAACAGCCATGGAAATACTGGAATACCTTAAAAGCTGTGATTACTTATATGTTAGCTTCGATGTGGACAGCCTGGATAGTGACAACGTTTCTTCAGGTACCGGTACACCTGTACGAGGAGGTTTTTATCCGGGTGAAGTATTAAGTCTACTTAATATAATTTTTAAGGACGCAAGATTAAAGGCCTTTGAGATTGTTGAAATAAACCCTTTTTTGGACGTTCGCAATAAAATGGCACAAACGGCTTTTTTAATACTCAATTCCTTACTCAAATACTGCGATTAAAAGGAACAACAAAGTAAGATTACATGTTTTTAGCTAAAAAAAGGAATTACCTTTCCTTATATCCTAATAAAATCACTGAAAATCGCTAATTTCACAATAACAAAGAAGGTACTAGATGAGAATTGAGATCATGGACACCACCCTGAGGGATGGTGAACAAACGTCGGGTGTTGCATTTACGGCAGGTGAAAAGCTAAATTTAGCCAAAATGCTTTTGGAAGAGGTCAGAGTCGACCGTATCGAAATTGCTTCAGCGCGGATTTCCGAAGGCGAATATGAGGCAGTTGAAAGAATCGTTGACTGGGCTTCAAAAAACAATCACCTGGACAAAGTAGAAATCCTTGGGTTTGTAGATGGTGGCCGTTCTTTGGAGTGGATTAAAAAATCAGGTGCCCTCGTTATAAACTTACTTTGTAAAGGTTCCTTAAAACACGTAGAAGGTCAATTGAGAAAGTCTCCCGAGGAGCACGTGAAGGACATCAAAGAAAGCATCAAACTAGCTGAATCACTTGGCATTTCCGTTAATCTGTACCTGGAAGATTGGTCTAATGGAATGACTAACTCCAAAGATTATGTACATTTTCTTGTAAATGAATTAAAAAACGAGGCTGTCAAACGCTTTATGCTACCTGATACATTGGGAATTCTAAATCCATTTTCAACCCACGAATATATAAAAGAAATGTTGGAACTATTTCCTGATTTACATTTCGATTCACATTTACATAATGATTACGATCTGGCAGTAGGGAATACCTTCATGGCTGTGAAAGCAGGAATTGGCGGAATTCATACAACGGTAAATGGATTGGGAGAAAGATCCGGAAATACACCGCTGGCAAGTGCTATTGCCCTTAAAGATCAAATTGATTTTGAAACTAACGTCGACGAGCGCAAGCTGAATAAAATAAGTGACCTTGTTGAAGCATTTTCAGGCATAAATGTTCCTTCGAACAAACCCATTGTAGGAGAACATGTATTCACACAGACCTGTGGTGTGCATGCCGATGGCGATAATAAAGGAAACTTATACTTTAATGAATTGTTACCAGAGCGTTTTGGGCGTAAAAGGGAATATGCCCTGGGTAAGACTTCAGGAAACGCCAGTGTTAAAAAGAACTTGGAAGAGCTGGGAATCGAACTATCAGCCGATTCCATGAAAAAAGTAACCAAGCGGGTAGTCGAGTTAGGGGACAAGAAATCCACCATAACAAAAGCAGACCTACCTTATATTATATCAGATGTATTAGGAAGTGCACAAATAGAAGACCGAATAAAAATTATTAACTATTACTCTACGCATGTTTTTAAACTAAAACCTGTTACGACAATTTGCGTAGAAATTGATGGAAAAAAATATGAAGCCTCCTCGACCGGTGATGGCCAGTACGATGCTTTTATGAAAGCATTGGCTATCATATACAAAGACTTGGGAAAAAGTTTTGCTAAGTTGACCAACTATAAGATCTCCATACCTCCCGGAGGTAGGACCGATGCTTTGGTAGAAACGGTTATTTCTTGGGATTTTGAAGGAAAAATATTTAAAACCAGGGGTTTGGAATCAGATCAGCAGGCGGCGGCTATTACGGCCACACTCAAAATGTTGAACATCATCGAATCTGATTCCTATAAAAAGTAGCTAACTAAAATTTTTATATATGACTATTAAAATATTGGTTGTAGATGACCACGAAGTGGTACGAACAGGAATCAGGACTTTATTAAAAGACAAACCGGAGCTGGAAGTAGTTGGTGAAGCAGAAAACGGGCAAATTGCTTTAAACTACCTTGAAAACAATGATGTAGACTTGGTCATTATGGATATCAACATGCCCGTTATGGATGGTATTCAGGCCACTGAAGCAATTATTGCACGGTATCCGGATGCCAGAGTGTTAGGTCTGACAATGCTAAATGAAGAGCATCACATTCGTCAAATGTTGAAGGCCGGTGCTTATGGCTATATACTCAAGAATTCAGGTCAAAATGAATTGCTGGCTGCAATCGACAACATTTCCAAAGGGAAACACTATTTCAGCAAAGAAGCGACCCATGTCATTATGATGGATATGATGAGCGATAAAGTGAAGGAAAAAAAGGTTGAAAACGTGTACCTGACAGACAGGGAAAAAGACGTCTTGAAACTCATCGCACTTGAACATACCAATCAGGAAATTGCGGACAAGCTTTTTATTAGTGTAAGAACTGTAGATGCTCACCGAAGAAACCTACTTCAGAAGATAGGAGCGAGGAATGCGGCAGGGTTGGCAATTTATGCCCTGAATAACAACGTACTCGACGAAGGTTAGTCCTTGTTATTCCAGAAAAACCTTGATTTTCTAAGCATGAATTTATTTGGAACCACCAAAAAATAAGCTTTTTTACCGATATAGGAATAAGCGTTATAGCTGATTCGCCAGGTTATTTTATTTTGCATATTGCTGTTATTGAGAAAGCCAAATATGCGTGAGAACCTGAGAGACCTGACTATACTCATTTGTGGGGTAAAATCAAAAATAACGGAAGCCCTTGAACATGTACTTTATTGTACCGAGGGTTATATAATTGATTATGCCGATTACACAGCCGAAGATCTTAATGATACCAGAAAAGGTAAGTACGATCTTATTCTTTTTGTTATAAACGATTTCAGGGTTGATAAAGAGTTTCTCATTAAGCAACAAGTATTCAACCATGAAACTCCTTGGATTGTTTTGGGCGACATCGATGAAGAGACAGTAGTTCCTGATTTACAAAGAATTGGAATTTTTCATTACTGTACTTTACCTTCCTTTCACAAAAACCTAATTCCAAAAATAAGAACACTTGTTGCCTAGATTTACAACAGCGCAATCGAGGTTTATTCAATTCTATGATAAATGTGCGTTTTTAACTTAGGATCGTTATTGAATAATGTAGAACCTTCCAAAGTAAAAGACTCAGAGCGTTCTGCCTGAAATGGTTGGCCGTTTTCATTCTCTTCGCTAACCGTATAAGAAAGCGTAATTACATCTCCTTCTATTGTCCAATTTCCAGCGTAATCCAAGCTCGCAGCAAAACCTGCCGGTTGCAGGTGTTTATTGGTAAATGACCCGTTGCTTTTCAGTGTTAACATTTTCTGAAGCACCTCTTTACGTGTTATTATCACTCCATTAGAGAGTGTATCCAGTTTACTTTTGGAATCATCAAAGAGCTCGTATTTCCCACTTATCCCATCTTGAGAATAAGATAACACTGAACATAAACATAATAAGGAAAAAAGAAACGTTTTCATTATAGTATTATTTGGTTCTTATTTTTTATACAACAAATATTAGGCCAATGTGAAACAGGTATGCAGCATTAGATTTTTAACACTTCAAAATCCACTCTGCGATTTAGTTTCTGACTTTCAGGGTTAGTCCCATGTGAAATTGGTCTTGTGCTCCCATATCCTTTAACTTTTATGCGGTTTGCCTTGATACCGTTTCTTACCAGGTAAAAACGTACTTCATTTACGCGTTTCAACGAGAGTTGTATACTTGCATCTTTACTGGCGGTATTATCCGTATGCCCGCCAATTAATATAACCATCTTTGGATTGACTTCCATCAATTTGATCAATTTATCAAGCTCATGATGGGAGCTATTTGGTAAATGATGATCACCTTGTTTGAAGTTGATATTATTAAGTATTACGATTGAACCTGTACTAAGCCTTTTTAGCTTCACCACCTTTTCAACCACTTTATCGACCGGTATTTCCGTATTAATATCTATTTTCAAGGTAGTCATTATATAAGATTCTGCATTTAATACTACCTCAACTTCTGTGTTCTTGGTTAACAAACTACTGTATTTACCCCATTTATCACAAGACCCAATACTATTAGCCACTCTGCGACTATTATACAGCTTTAACTCTATATGAGCAGGAACAGGCTCTAACGAAACGCTATCCACGGCCTTAATTCTCAAAATAATTTCCGAATCAACAAACCGCACAGGAGGCTCGATATCTGTGGGCTTTGCATCAACAACTTCGTCCGTCTCTTGGTTCTCCTGAACTTCTTCGGTCTCTGCAGCACTTACAATTTCTTCATGAGCAAGAACAGTGGCTGGTTCTTTGACTGCCATCACTTCAGGCGACTCCTCGCTTAATTGTTGATCGGCATCTGCCATGGAAATACTATCAACTGTTTCAATAGTCTCTTCAGCAACTTGTATATGCTCTATTTGTTCTAATAATTCCTCATGGATTGAATTGGAATTAGGTGCGGCATTGCGCTCGTCTTCAACGCTTGACAAGGTAAGCGAATCCGATTTTTCAACGACGGCAGGTAAATCTTTATGCACTACATGGATGATGTCTTCGACATTAGTTGTGTCGGGCTGTGAATTGAAGACCACAGAATCTACTTTTATACTATCTGCGTTTTCAGGTGAGCTTGTCACGGCAACATCTACGATCGACAACGAATCTGACTGAAGTGTATCAACCGCTTCAGAAGAATCCATCAACTCCGTTTCTTCAACAATAACGTCTGCGAGAAGGTTACTATCTTCCAATACTACATCAATATTACCCTGGCAGAAACTTGCTCCCGATAAGACAAAAATAAGTATACAACTAATGATGTACCTCTTGGACATAATAGTGAAGATACGAACTTAACTGCTCAAATTGAAAAAAATGCAACATAAATAAACGGGCATCGTAGCCATCATTTGTCCATAGCACACCTTACTTATTTCGAGATTTACTAAATATCATCATCAGGCAGGCGAAAGCAGCCATTATTGCTGCAATAATAAATGAATACCTGAAATTTTCCTGATTATTATTATAAACCGCTCCTCCTATGTAAGACCCCAGAATAATTCCTATTTCCAAGGCTATAAATACAGTCGAAAACCCTTGACCTCTCTTATGTTCTTTTACGAGGTCACCCGCATAAGCAAAAATGGTAGGTGAATTTATACCAAAAGCAATTCCGAATAACACGGTACTGATAATTACATGAGATAAGCTTTGTGCTAAGGCCAAATTAATTAAAGAGATAGTTAAAATAAGTGTTCCAATGCTTAGTATTCTTATCCTTCCCAACCGATCTGAATAAGTGCCGGCGAGCAATCTCATCGATAAGGAAGAAAAAGTGATAACAGAAAATAAAATACCTTTGTTTTCTAAACCGAAACTCGTGGAGAAATCAGAAAAAACGGTCAGTATGGTACCGAAAGAAAATACAACCAGAAGCATAATCAATGCTGGTTTCCATACGTCTAAATCAATTATTTCATTCGCTTTAAATAACAAATGTCTCGGTTTGAAAGCTTGTTTATTCGGAAGTGTTTCTTTAATACCCATTAAAATGATGATGGATAGCAGGGCAAGTACAGATGAGGTAATAAACATCGCGTTAGTACCAAATTTTTGAGCTATGGAGCTACCAATATAGGGCCCAATAGCCATCCCCATGCTGCCAAAAGTACCAGACATTCCCATAGCAATACCACGTTTTTGAGGTGGAACCATATCTGCAATTATGGCCACGGTAGCTGTAGGTTTGAACCCCGTAGACATTCCATGTAAAAAACGTACCAATAAGAATATACCAATGGTGTGAACAAACAAATAACTAAAGCCCATCACAAAACAAACCAGTGATCCAAATACCATTATGGGTATTCTTCCAATACGATCGGTTAATATACCGCTGAAAGGCCTGGAGAGCAAAGCAGCCAGTGCAAAAATGGCGATATAATACTTTTCATAAGCTGCTCCACCAATTGCTTCCAAAAAAGTCGGTAGTTCGGGAATAATCAGGTTAAAACTGCCGAAAAACAAAAAAGAACTAGCACAAAGAAGCCAAAATTGGCGGTCAAAAGATTTGAATACGGACATGAACTAACAGACTGCTTACGAGGTTTTTTATAAAAGGCATGCAACTTACAACAAATTAACAAAAGATAGTAGATTAAGTTCCTTTGAGATGTGGATAATACTGTAGCATTAAACTTTAATAAATTATGGCGATTGATTAAATTACCTGTTCAAATTCGAAAAATTTTCCGAAGCGATTTCCGAACTGCTTACGAGTAGCTATAAGCTATAAACTTGCTGTTAGTTGCATGGAAATTATTTAACAAGAAGCGCTGTCAATGTATTTAATATACGATACTGAAACCACCGGTTTACCAAAAGATTTTAACGCCCCAGTAAGTGACACTGATAACTGGCCACGCTGTGTGCAGCTGGCATGGCAATTACATGACGCTTCCGGTAACCTGGTCAATGCCAAAAACTACATTGTTAAACCTGAAGGTTATACCATTCCCTACAATGCCGAAAAAGTGCATGGAATCTCTACCGAACGTGCCATACAGGAAGGCTACGACCTTCAATTCGTTTTGGAGGAATTTGAAAAGGATGTGGCACAAACAGACTGGATCATCGGTCATAATATTGAATTTGACGTCAATATTATGGGATCCGAATACTACCGGAAATCCTTTGAAACATCGCTACTTTCTAAAGAAATTGTAGATACCAAAGATGAGGGTACCGATTTCTGCGCAATACCTGGTGGCAAAGGCGGTAAATTCAAATGGCCAACGTTAACCGAGCTTCATACCAAACTTTTCGGTACCGCCTTTGACGATGCTCATGACGCAGCATACGATGTTGACGCTACAGCGAAATGTTTCTTTGGACTCATTACCGAGGGAGTAATAACTCCTATCGATGACAGAAAACCCGGAGAGGTAAAATACGAAGCTCCAAAACTGGATATAGCCAACTTCAAGTTAACAAAAGAGCCTTCCAAACAAGCTTCCGATTTATTAAAGAAAGCAAAAGGAGCATCGATTAAAGAACTTGAAGAAGTAGCATTTACTCATCTACATGTTCACTCTCAATTCTCGGTACTACAATCTACCTCCAGTGTAGACGACCTGGTAAATAAAGCTAAAGAACTCAATTTACCGGCATTGGCGCTTACTGATCATGGAAATATGATGGCGGCTTTTCATTTCGTAAAAGCGGCATTAAAGGCCGAAATAAAACCTATAATTGGCTGTGAATTTAATCTTTGCAATAACCATCAGGATAAATCTAAAAAGGATGATGGCTATCAAACGGTACTCCTGGCAAAAAACAAAGAAGGTTATCATAACCTTGCCAAGCTGGCTTCTTATGCTCATGTACAGGGCTTCTACTATGTTCCAAGAATTGATCGTGAACTATTAAAAGAATACAAAGACCACGTTATAGTTACAACAGGTGGCCTTTGGAGTGAAATTCCTTATTTGATTCTAAATGTAGGTGAAAACCAGGCTGAAGAAGCATTTTTATGGTGGAAAGAACAATTTGGAGATGACTTCTATGCGGAAATCATTCGCCACGGGCTGGAAGAAGAAGAAATTGTGAACAGAACGCTGTTGCAATTCTGTGAAAAACATGATGTCAAGTACTTTGCTTCCAACAACACCTATTATACTTCAAAAGAAGATGCCAAAGCCCACGATATTTTATTATGTGTAAAAGATGCTGAATCTGTAAATAAACCCAAGAAGTATTTAGGCAAAAAAGGTCGCGAATTTCGTTTCGGATTCCCTAATGACGAGTTTTATTTGAAATCGGCTGAAGAAATGAAAAAGCTTTTTGCCGATATTCCGGATGCTATTCGTACTGTTGAGGAGATCATTGATAAAACCACCTCTTTTCAACTGGCAAGGGATGTATTACTTCCAAAGTTCGATATTCCCGAAGAATTTCAGGACGCCCTTGACGATGACGACGGTGGTAAAAGAGGCGAAAATAATTTTCTCAGACACCTTACTTATGAAGGTGCAAAAAAACGATATGATGCCATCACACCGGAAATTCAGGAACGCCTTGATTTCGAACTTGCCACCATTGAGCGTACCGGATACCCTGGTTACTTTTTGATTGTACAGGACTTTACCACCGCTGCCCGTGAAATGGGCGTGTCGGTAGGGCCGGGCAGGGGCTCGGCGGCAGGTTCGGCGGTGGCCTATTGTATAGGTATTACCAATGTAGACCCTATCGCGTACGACTTACTATTTGAGCGTTTCTTAAATCCCGATCGTGTATCACTTCCCGATATTGATATTGATTTTGACGATGAGGGCCGCCAACGTGTTATCGATTATGTAATTGAAAAATACGGTTCCAATCAGGTGGCACAAATTATCACCTATGGAACAATGGCTGCCAAGTCCTCTATAAGAGATACGGCGCGCGTCTTGGAACTACCTTTATCAGAGGCCGACCGAATTGCCAAACTGGTACCTGATATTAAATTAAACAAACTATTCTCATTAAATGAAGATGCTTTAGCCGATAAGCTCAAAAACAATCCGGAACATATTTCAATGGCCAATGAGCTTAAGGAAATAGCGAAAGGCACCGGACTTACTACACAAACACTTAACCAGGCTCGTATACTGGAGGGCACCGTAAGAAATACAGGAATTCACGCTTGCGGTGTGATCATCACACCGGATGATATCACCAATTTTGTTCCCGTGGCACTTGCCAAGGACTCCGATATGTACTGTACACAATTCGATAACTCGGTAGTGGAAAGTGCCGGTCTTCTAAAAATGGACTTCCTGGGCTTAAAGACATTAACGCTCATAAAAGATGCCGTTGCCAACGTCAAAGACAGGCATGGAATTGAGCTCGACCCGGACAATTTCCCGCTCGATGATGTCAAAACATATGAGTTGTTTCAGCGAGGAGAAACCGTGGGCATATTCCAATACGAATCTGCCGGAATGCAAAAGTACTTACGTGAGCTCAAGCCCACCGTATTTGCCGACCTCATTGCGATGAACGCCCTCTATCGACCGGGGCCTTTGGAATATATACCGAGTTTTATCAAACGTAAACATGGGGATGAAGAAATAATCTATGACCTCGACGATTGTGAAGAATTCTTAAAAGAAACCTACGGAATAACCGTTTACCAAGAGCAGGTAATGCTCTTGTCACAGAAACTGGCCGGCTTTACCAAGGGTGAGGCCGATGTACTTCGTAAAGCGATGGGTAAGAAAATATTCGCCCTACTGGAAGAACTAAAACCTAAATTTATTAACCAGGGCGCGGATAAAGGACACGATAAAGCAAAACTGGAAAAAATATGGAAAGACTGGGAGGCTTTTGCTGCTTACGCTTTTAACAAGTCCCATTCCACCTGTTACGCATGGGTAGCCTATCAAACCGCTTATTTAAAGGCCCATTATCCGGCAGAGTACATGGCATCTGTTCTTAGTAATAACATGAACGATATAAAGCAGGTCACTTTCTTCATGGAGGAATGTCAGCGGGCAGGCATAGAAGTACTTGGGCCGGATGTCAATGAATCGGGTATCAAATTTAAAGTAAACGAGAAAGGGCAAATCCGCTTTGGACTGGCAGCAATTAAAGGCTCAGGAGATGCAGCCGTAGAAGCTATAATCACTGAGCGTAGGGAGAATGGTACATTTGGTGATGTTTTCGATTTTGCCGAACGAGTAAACTTACGAACAGTGAATAAGAAAACTTTCGAAGTTTTGGCGCAATCCGGAGCTTTTGACTGTTTTAGTGAATACCATCGTCGTCAATATTTGCAAACCGATGACGGTGAATCCACCCTGATTGAAATGGTGGTTCGTTATGCCAATAAAAAGGCTCATGAAGCAGATAGCGCGCAGGCTTCGTTATTTGGAGGCGATAGTGGCGTAGAAATTCCAAGGCCTAAAATAAGGGAACTAGAACCTTTTAGCATACTCGAAAAGTTAAGCCTGGAAAAAGATGTCGTTGGCCTCTATATAACCGGGCACCCCCTTGATGAATACAAATTGGAGATAGAAAATTTCTGTACCTGTACGCTCGATCGTATCGACGAATATAAAAATCGTGATGTAAACGCTGCCGGTATTGTAACAAAGGTTGCTGAACGAATTACTAAGAAAGGAAAACCATTTGGTCTGTTCTCCGTGGAAGACTACAACGGCGGGCAAGATATGGCACTTTTTGGTGAGGACTGGCTTAAAAACAAATACCTACTGGAACCTAATACCTTTGTATTCTTAAAAGGTAAAGTGCAGGAACGTTACAATCAGCCGGGATTATGGGAACTGAAGGTCAACCACATAGAACTACTTAGCGATATTCGTGAAAAATTATGTAAAGGACTTATTCTTAATGTGGATATAAGTGCATTATCTGAGGAATATTTAAGCAGACTCAGTCAAATTGTTTCCCTCAATCCTGGTGACTTGCCTCTAAAATTTAATATATTTGACACAACAGAAAATATGCATGTAGACCTTCTTAGCAGACGATTCAAAATTCAGGCATCGAACGAGTTATTTGAAGAGCTAAAACAACTTGAAGGTACTTCTTGTAAAATTCTATCTTAATGAAAAATTACATTCTACTCATAACCGTTTCATTTATTGTCTTTTCGGGATGTAAACAAAAGCAATTACCTTACCTTGGTTTTCCGGAAACAGAAGAAGTAAAAGAAGGCAATACCACAAGAATTGACACCATTTCCTATTATCGTGTTCCCGATTTTATGTTTGTAAACCAAAACGGCGACAGTATAGGGAGTGCTTTTTATAAAAATAAGATTTACCTGGCCAATTTCTTCTTTACTACCTGTACTCAGGTTTGCCCTAAGATGAATATGAATATGGCAAACATATATGAGTTGTATAAAAATAGCGATAAAGTGGCATTTGCATCCTTCTCAATAGACCCTGAAATGGATAAAGTGGCAATATTACACGAATATGCAAAAGCCATAGAAGTGAGCACTTCCAACTGGAATTTTCTTACCGGTGGAACAAAGAAAGAAATGCTGGCACTTGGTAATGATGGTTACCTCATAACAGCGGTGGAAGATGCTCAGGGAGAAAGGGGAGTGGATCATAAAGGAGCTATTGCTTTGATCGACAAAGAAGGACATATACGTGGTATTTATGATGGAACCGACCCAAAAAAAATAGATGAAATTGTGTTGGATATTGAAGTATTATTGGATGAATAGTTTCAAGCACATACTATTTGTTATTTTGGGTGCTTTGGCTTGGGCTTGTACTTCTTCTGGTGAACAAAACACCCAGCAGGTGGAAATGCAGCCTTATTTTCATGGAAAAGAAATTTACGAAAAAAAATGTATAGCCTGTCATCAGGCCGATGGTAAAGGTATGAGGTCTCTTTATCCTCCGCTGGCTCAAAGCGATTTTCTTGAAAATCGAAAAGAAGATGCTATTCGTGCCATCAAATTTGGGCTCGAAGGGGAAATAAAAGTAAATGGTAAATCGTTTAATCAACGAATGCCCGCCAATGAAGAGCTGGTAACTGAAGATATCGCCAATTTAATGACCTACATTTCCAACTCCTGGGGAAATAAATATGGAGAAACTACAAAAGAAGAAGTTGTCAAAGCACTTCAGAAAAAGCCTACTAAATAGTCTTTGCTTTCTATTTTTAATTGTCGTGTCCGCAAACAGTTACGCACAACTCGATTCACTAGTGATGTCTAACTACCAAAAAGCAGTTGAGCTGGTGGAAACAGGGCATTACCACGAGGCAAATAAAGCCTTTCTCACCGTGCTCAATCCTAATAAAACAATGCCCGACGAAATTTGTTATTTCTTTGCAGTGAGCCTTTATCAAACGAACTACGTCGATCAAAGTGAAGAGCTTCTGATCAAATACCTCGAACTCACCGCAGACGAGGGGAATTATTTCGAGGAAGCAACCACATTACTTCGACTGATCAGGAGCAATAGAACCACCATAGTAGAAGACTCTGCTGTGATTGAAGAAGAAATTCCAAATCCCAAAACCGCTACCTATAACAAGGAAACCAAGTGCAAACCGGGAGACAAAGTCATTTGTCCAATCTGTAAAGGTAGTGGCGTTATTGTCTCCGAAGGTTCTTTTGGCAACTATTACCGGCCTTGTCCTTATTCCGATGAGCAAGGACTTATGAGCTGCGAAAATTACAACGAATACCTGCGGGGAAACCTGATAAAGTACAAAGGCAAAAAAGATAAATAACTAGGATTCGTACTCGGGGGAGTGCATAAATTGCACGAAATCATACAATTTTGTATCTAACAAATGACTGCTCGACACATTTTTAAGTGCAGTTAGTATAGTCTCCGTTCTTCCCGGATAGGATTTTTCCCATTCACTTAACATTTGCTTTATTACCTGACGTTGTAAGTTTTCCTGTGAACCGCATAGCTTACAAGGAATTATTGGGAAATTCTTATAGTTGGCAAAAAGGGCTATATCTTCTTCTTTACAGGTAATCATTGGACGTATTACCCGGTGTTTCTTATCATCAGTCTGGTAAATAGCCGGCATTGCCTCTAGCTTACCCCCGAAAAACAAGTTCAAAAAGAAAGTTTCTATGGTATCTTCACGATGATGCCCCAAAGCTATTTTTGTACATGCTAATTCTTCTGCAGCAGTATATAAAGTTCCTCTTCTTAGCCTGGAGCACAAGCTGCACATGGTTTTCCCTTCTGCAACTTTTTCCGTCACTATAGAATAAGTGTCTCGTTCTATAATTTTATATGGAATACCTAAATCATTTAGGTAATTGGGTAAAACGTGTTCTGGGAATCCGGGTTGCTTTTGATCAAGATTAACGGCAATTAACTCAAAATCCTGTCGTACCTGCTTTACATGAATGAGAATATCCAATAAGGTGTAACTGTCCTTTCCGCCAGACAAACACACCATAACCTTGTCATTTTCTTCTATTAAATTGAATTCCTCTAAGGCACTCCAAACATTTCTGCGTAGTCGCCTCGTAATTTTATCTTCTTCAGTAAACGTTTTACTCATTCGAAACAATAATTGTACTCTGATTCTTACATACAAAAATAGTCAAAGAAAGATTCTTGCTATACTTTTGATTACTTTTTCGTGTTTGTAAGAGAGAAAATAGGGCAAAATTCCTTGAATTTTGCCCTAAAGTTTTAGTTCATATGATTAAAATAACGATACTTCGTCTGATCCAAAAAGCCCTGTGCAAATTCTTTGTCGGGAATTTTAAACATAGGGTTTACTTTAAGTAGCAAACGTTCTATGTCATTAGGGTTCGTAGAATCAATTAAAGATCTGTTTTTTTGCTTTGTTGCTTCAATGGAACGTGTAAGACCAAAGTGATTTAAGTCAAATTTATGAATGTGTATATTGAAATTAGCATTATTGCTTAATGGAATTGTTTTATATAATAATGAAATAGGCATAGTCATATACATTTAAATAGTTACACAAAGACCACAACCGCTTAATAAAAGAGGTTGAAAAGATGCAAAAGTTGCATCGTGCACTACATTGTACAACAACAACCGGCCGTCAGGTAAAATATAAAACTGTTCCTGAAAAAATTAACCTGACTAATGGATAAATCTGAAGTAAAACTAAAATTTCTGTTAATTTTCATGGTAGTAAAATTTATAGTCCGACAATTTTCGGTCAGGAATTAGCACCTTTTCTTTAGAGAGGTTGCTAGAAGGTCTTAGAGCCTGATCTCTCGCTTCTTCGTTATAAATGCACCACCTTAGAGGTAAGAGCTATTGCAAAGCAACTATAATTATCTTTGTTAAGCAATATTTTTCCTAAAAAAATGATAATTTTCCAACAAAACATGGTCCGATGGCAACTAAAACACGTATAAAGCTATACTTAAACATTAATGCTCGCTTCTTTTAAGAAGAGGCAAAACTAAGTGGAAGACTTAAACCAAAATAATCTTGAACAAATCGTTGAAAACATCTCTCAACGTACTAATTATCAGGACGAATTAATAGATAGTTTATCCGGAATAATACAAGAATTATTACATCGTGACGTTTATAAATTGCTTAACGCATTATACAGAATAGATGTGGAGGAACAAAAAGTCAAAAAAGCACTAATTCATGAAAATACCGCGCATGAATTAGCGCAATTAGTTATAAAAAGGCTGCAAGAAAAGGCTGAATTGAGAAAAAAATACAACAATTACCTGGATGATTAAAAAGATAATGGTTACATTTAACATTAAAATTATTGTAAATTTGCCCCTTCAGCCTTATACTGCTTCTTGTATTTTGTGCTAATGAATCATATGCGTAAACATATTGTACTCATTTCATTATTTGTCACATTGATATCTTCATCGTCTTGTACAAAAAAGATATGCGCAGCGTACGGCAGTTATTTTTTGCTTAACGAACAGGCTCAAATGGAATATTTTTCACCCTTCGATATGGGGGAGGATTCCGTTGCCACTCCTAAAAAGAGCTATAAATCGAGTATAGACGGGAATGGAATTGCACATGGCCCGACGCCTAAGAATTTTCGAAAGAAGCACTATCAGGTGCCTATGAAAGACTATATGGTAATTGATGAGGATAGTACATCTGCACCTGGAGACTCATTAATGGATTCCTTTGACGAGACAGCAGAAGATCCTGATTTTAATTAAACCACTTCTACAAGAGGCTCACAAGGCAAAACGAAATCATACGTTACGATTATTAAAGCTATATTAGCTTTGTCCTGATAAAAATCTCAATATTGAATGAGTAGAGTAAGGGGAGTAGCTCTCAATTCCTTCAGTAACAACAACTATTAATTGTCCGTTAGTAGCGATTTTAACAAACGCGATCCATTTTATAATTTAAAAAACGAAGATATTTAACAGGTACTTTTTTTATTATTTCCCTATAATTTTCAATTCTGTTCTTCTATTCAACTGCATATTTTCCTCCGTGTCATTTGGAGCCATTGGTTGCGTTTCACCATATCCCTTGTACTCCATACGCGATTTCTCAATACCTTTATCTACCAGGTAATCAACAACCGCATGAGCTCTGTCTTCTGACAAATGTTGATTGTAATCATCAGACCCTCTGCTATCCGTATGGCCGGATAACTCCACACGTAGGGTAGGGTTATCTACCATAAACTTCCTTAAAATTTCCAGTTCATCAATAGACTCGGGTCTCAATGTAGCCTTATCATAGTCGAAAAAGATATTGTTAAGAACAATCTTGCTTCCTACCTCAATTGGGTCCAAATAGATATCCATCTCCACCTCGTGATAACTATCGGTTTTTGGTAAATCAAAGTTCTCTGAATGGAACAAATAGCCATCTTTTTCTATTTCAATGGCATAGTTCTTACCGGCCGGCAGAGAAATCAGGTAATGACCACTGAAGGAATTAGATTCAAAATGTGCGATAGGCTGGTGGTTTTCAATATCAATTATTTCAATATTGGCCTCTAGCGGTTTTTTTGTTTTGTTATCAAAAATATGTCCTTTCAAAAGTGTTAAATGCTCAATTACCCCTGCTGGAAAATCTATACGGTAAATATCTTCACGGCCATAACTATCATCGTGATAAGCAGACACATAGGCATGCTTTCCTGATGCAGACATTACCAATCCTACATCATTATCAGGGCTATTAATTGGGTAGCCCACATTTACAGGCTCTCCCCATTCCTCATTTTCTTCATCCCATTCTGATTTGAAGATATCAAACCCCCCCATGGTGGTATGCCCTTTGGAACTAAAATATATAGAGTGCCCATCCGGATGCGCATATATACCTTGTTCGCTGTATTTAGTGTTAATTTTAGGTCCCAAATTTTCCGGTACCCCCCAATCATTGATGGAGTCGTTCCAATGCGACACGAAAATATCATGATCTCCATAATTATCTTTGGGATTATCGCTAACAAAGTACAATGAACGTCCATCATAAGAGAAACAGGCAGATGCTTCATGATATGGAGAGTTTATATTTTCTGATAATCGCTTAGGCTCAGACCACTTGTCACCATTAAGTTTACACTCATAGATATCACCACCAGATACATTATCGTTATAGGTAAGCACCGTGTGTCCATCGGGGGCCAGTGCAATGGTTGCGTCGTTGAGGTGGGTATTTACGGGTTTCCCAATACTCTTTGCCTTTTGCCATTCACCATTCTTAGATTTTGAAACATAAATATCTTCATGATGAAAGTGAAACTCGTCATGTGCCTCTTCGCCGTGTTCTCCGGTACTGCCCGGTCGCATAGATGTAAACATCATCACCGTTTCATCGGCATTAATAATAACAAGGTATTCCGGAAACTGGGTATTCACGCCCGTTCCAATATTGTGTATGGTGACATTTAATGGTTTAGCTTCATATTCCTTGCCATAATTACATTCCTGTATATGTTTGTCCATGGCCTCCAATAAATCGCTATACTTGCCCGGTTTGCTCAATTCCAAGTTTTCTAAATAACGTTTATGCGTTTCATAATAGCTGATAGCAGTATCCCAGGCCTTATTTATATGATAAGACCTGGCTAGTTCCAGGTTAATATTCTCATGAACATTAGAGTCCAACTCAACCGCCCTGAGTAAATAATCCTTGGAAACTGTTTTGTTCAGGGTATTGAGATAACAAACACCTACTTTGTAATTTAATTCCGCATTATTCGGGTTAAACTTTTGCGCCTTTTTATACTCCTTTAATGCATATAAATAATAACTGGGGCCTTGCTCAAAAAAAGAATCACCTTCTTTTAACGCATAAACGGCATTTTTATAAGCACCAACCTTATCTGGAAAATTACTTCGCTTGAATTCAATGTTCTGCGCATAAACGATTGTCCCTACCAGCAGCATCATTGTACAAAAAGCGAATCGAATACAGAAGTAGTTCATGTGAATAGTTTTAGTTAGTTACCTTAATAATTTATATAATAAATTGTAATGTATACCACGATTTACAGCGGGCAAATTACTATAATTACGAAAACAAGATGCTTCCGGTTTTATACGGCTATTATGAATCAAAAGATGACTATTCACGGACATTCGACTGCATTGTTTGCTACATGGTTCTTCCTTGAAGAGTTGGGGATACTATTAGATGGAGGAGATGGGATAAGCATGGCTTTAGGGCAAAAAGCCGGTAAGGTAAAACACGTATTCATTACACATGCCGATAGGGATCATCTCACCGGGCTATTGCAATTCGTGCAATTGAATGCACGAGAAAATGGCCCTAGTATCTATTACCCAAAAGACTGCGGTTCTTTTCCCGCTATGGAGTCTTTTAGTAACAAATTCGACGCACATACATCTACTGTAAACTGGGTTCCTATTGAAGAAAATCAATCAATAGCAATTAAACCCGGGGTACATGTTCAGTCAATTCGCAACGAGCACGTGAAAACAGCAGGTAATCTATGTAAAAGCCTGGGGTATAAAATAGTAGCATCAAAAAGAAAGCTTAAGGCAAAATTTGAAAGCTATAAAAACGCTCAAATTGAATCCTTAGTCAAAGAGTACGGAAAAAATTATATTACACAGGTACAAGAATCCGTACTATTGGCATATTCAGGGGATACACCTGTATTTGACCCACAGATTTGGGACGATTGCAACATACTAATTCACGAGGCTACTTTTATTGGTACTGATAAAAATAATATCAAATTACATGGCAATCTGCATAGCACTTTGACAGAAGTAATTACCATGACCAAAAAATTAAATATAGAAAAACTGGTACTTACACATTTCTCCTCGCGCTATTCACCAGAATTTATTAGAAAATCGGTACAAGAGCTTTGTGAAATACACCAAATAACAGTACCTGTTTATTTGGTATTACCTGGCAGGACCTATACTGATATTCTTAGCGAAGAGCCTATATACAATAATACTGCTAATTTATGAGTGAATTGCTATTTGTTTATGGAACTTTGAAAACCGACGGATACACGCATTTTGCAAAGCAATTAAGGCGTAATGCCTCTTTTCTGTTACCGGTGAGTTTGAATAATGGCGTTCTTTATAAAATTGATTGGTATCCTGCCCTACATACCTGCAGAAAAAATCAATTCCCTGCCGTTTGCGGGCAATTGTATCAATTAAAAAAGGGGACTCAAATACTAATCGAATTGGACAACTATGAAGGAATAGCTATTGCACCTGAGTATTGTATAGATTACGTTCGAAAAAAGATGGAAGTCAGGTTTAAGAGAAGCAAATACCAGGCCTGGGTATACGTCTTTAAGGAACGACCATTTGCACGCAAAGTGATTAAGAGTGGAAAATTTAATAGTGGCGAATGATAAGCTCACAATACAAGTTAATACGCTAAAAAACAACACTTTTTGACAGCCCCCACTTTAAGAATCGCCGTTTATATTCGCAATTTATACGTTCGTTTCGACAATTAATTGCCACAATAATCTTTAAATTTCGTTATATTGTATGTTCAACTTTTATAAATTGAATTAGGATTAAAAGTAGAAGGCTTAAGGCCAGGGTATGAGGTTTGTAGTTATCGTTACTGTTACGTTATTCATTTTTTTGAATACGGCTTGCCATTTATTGCATCCTGTTACACCAATTCCCGGTGACAAGGTAAGAAAAATGCATCGTCTTGCCGAAGATGTGCCTAGTCCAAAAGAAATAAGACAGGCTAAGCGCAAAATGAAAAAATATAAGAAAAAGCAAGAGAAATTAGCCGCCAAGCAGGCAAAAGAAGAAGCCGCACAACCAGATAGCCTTGCTACCGATACAGCAACTGAAACTGAAGAGACTTTAGACAATGCCGAACCTAAAATAGGTGACTCCGATGAGGGGATAATGGCAGATACCGCCCGAGTGGAAAGTGCGAAAGAAAAAAAGCAACGCCTGAAAGCCGAAAAAAAGAAAGAAAAAGCACGAAAAAAGGCAGAAAAGAAAAAAGCCAAACAAAAGAGTCAAAGTAATGAAAATGCTGATGGCGAAGCTCTTGATGAAGGCGATTTGGAGGGAGAAGGACAACCACCACAAAAGGGCAAAAGGAAGAAAAGGGGAAGAAAGAATATAAACAATACAGATGAAGCCTCCTCTACAGAAACGGAAGAATACCTGGACAATCAACAACTAATTGAAGAAGGAGAGTTTATGGGTGATGAAGAAGACATCCAGTCAAACTCAGATATAAGAAAGGAAATTCGTAAAGCCGACAAGGCACATAAAAAAGAACAGCGCAAACAAGACCGAGGAGACAAGAAAGAAGCCAGACAAGAAAAAAGGAAAAGTTTATACAGAAGTGCTGTTACGCCATGGTGGCGATTAAATCAAAACCCCAAGATAGGTCAGCAATGGCGAAGGCCGAGACAGAAGTAAGAATCTTTCTGGAATTCGCAAACTTATTTTTTTTTCCACACGTCACGAAATGTGGATAAGTATTAGCCTATTAAAACGCTTTCAGTGCCCAATTTAGCTTATATTTAAGTTGAAATTAACAACAAATTCACAAGCTAGATGGCAGAGCAAGGAAATATTATTCCTATTAATATTGAAGATGAGATGCGTGGTGCTTACATCGATTATTCGATGTCGGTAATTATATCGAGAGCGCTACCTGATGTAAGGGATGGATTAAAGCCGGTTCACAGACGTATCCTTTATGGTATGGATGAATTGGGTGTAAATTTTAACAGGCCCTACAAGAAATCAGCAAGAATAGTAGGAGAGGTACTTGGTAAATATCACCCACACGGGGATTCTGCTGTTTACGACACGATGGTTCGTATGGCTCAGGAATGGTCTCTACGATACCCACTGGTAGATGGCCAGGGAAACTACGGTTCGGTTGATGGTGATAGTCCGGCAGCCATGCGTTATACGGAGGCCAGGTTAAAACGTATTGCCGAAGAGTTACTTGGTGATATCAAGAAAAATACCGTAAATTTTCAACCGAACTTCGATGACTCTTTAAAAGAGCCTACCGTATTACCGGCTAAGATACCCAATCTGTTAATTAACGGTTCATCAGGAATTGCCGTTGGTATGGCCACTAACATGGCTCCTCACAATATAAGTGAAGTAATTGATGGTGTTGTTGCTTATATCGATGACAACGAAATAAGTATTGAAGGACTCATGGAGTACATTAAAGCTCCTGATTTCCCAACTGCCGGAATCATTTATGGCTACAGCGGTGTAAAATCAGCATTTGAAACAGGCAGAGGACGGGTAGTTTTAAGAGCTACTGCCAATATAGAAATAAACGATGATGGCCGAGACCAGATTATTGTTACAGCCATACCATACCTGGTAAATAAGGCTTCGATGATCGAAAAAACGGCAGGCTTAATCAATGACAAAAAGATTGAAGGAATCTCTGATATCCGGGATGAGTCGGATCGCGATGGCCTGAGAGTAGTTTATGACCTCAAAAGGGATGCCATACCGAACGTCGTCTTAAATACTTTATATAAGCATACACAGTTACAGTCTTCTTTTAGTGTAAACAACGTTGCACTAGTTAAAGGAAGACCCGAAACTCTGAACCTTAAAGACTTGATATCCAACTTCGTAGAACATAGACACGAAGTGGTAGTCAGAAGAACTGAATTTGAATTAGCGGAAGCTGAAAAGCGTGCCCATATACTGGAAGGCTACCTCATTGCTTTGGATAATTTAGATGAAGTAATAAGCCTTATTAGAAGTTCGCGAGATCCTGATATTGCTCGTGAGGGGCTCATGGAGCAATTCAAATTATCTGAAATTCAGGCCCGCGCTATTCTTGATATGCGTTTACAACGTCTTACCGGACTTGAGCGCGAAAAAATTGAGAAAGAATACAAAGAAATCATGGAACTCATCGATGATTTGAAAGACATTCTGGCTAGTGAGCCGCGCAGAATGAACATTATCAAGGAAGAGCTTTCAGAAATGAAAGAGCGTTACGGTGATGAAAGACGCACCGAAATTGTTCATTCAGCAGATGACATCAGTATTGAGGACTTAATCGCTGATGAAGAAATGGTCATCACTATTTCCAATCAGGGCTATATAAAAAGGACTCCTCTTACAGAATACAAAACTCAAAATAGAGGCGGACGTGGATCAAAAGGTGCTGCTACCAAGTCTGAGGACTATCCAGAGCACTTGTTTATAGCCACCAACCATAACAATCTGCTTATTTTTACTGACTTTGGTAAGGTTTACTGGATGAAGGTATATGAGGTACCCGAAGGTACCAAAAACTCCAAGGGACGTCCGATTCAAAACCTGATAAATATTGAGCAAGGCGAACAAATTCAGGCAGTTATTAACGTTACATCCTTAAAAGACGAAGACTACATTAATAACCACTTCCTGTTCTTTGCTACTGTCAATGGACAAATAAAGAAGACGAGCCTCGAAGCCTACTCCAGACCGCGTACCAATGGTATAAACGCCATTACGATTAATGAAGGAGATAAATTGCTTGATGTGAAGCTAACGACAGGAGATAGTGATATTATCCTTGCAAAACGTTCCGGAAAAGCGATCAGGTTCCATGAGTCTCAAGTAAGACCAATGGGTAGAAATGCCGCAGGGGTAAGAGGAGTGACCCTTGAAGGAAACGATGATCGGGTAATTGGTTTGGTAGCTGTTAGTGATAGTGATCAAAACCTAATGGTAGTATCGGAAAAAGGCTACGGCAAACGCTCGGATATCGATGATTACCGCATTACCAGCAGAGGCGGTAAAGGTGTTAAAACTATCAACATAACAGACAAAACAGGTGCACTTGTTGCTATTAAGGATGTCAATGATATGAACGACTTAATGATAGTGAATAAGTCGGGAATTATGATTCGCCTCGGAGTTGCAGATCTGCGCGTTATGGGCAGAGCAACACAAGGAGTACGCTTAATAAAGCTGGGAGATTCTGATGAAATAGCTTCTGTTGCTAAGATTGATATTATAGAAGAGGAAGAAGACCTGAATGAAAATGAAGGTACAGAAGACCAAGGTAACGAAACTAATACAGAAGACCAGGGCAACGAAACCAATACAGAAGAATAGTTAATTGATTAATAGTTACCTGAAAGGGTGAACAATACAGCCCTCATTCTGAGGGCAATGATAACATGAAGAGACGTAGCATTTTTGCCACACTTTTAATAGCACTGTTATTAGTTTATTTATTCGGTTCGGCAAATAGCTGTTCCTATTTCTCCAGTAGAAGTACTGAAAGGGTAACTGTAGACACTTCCATGGCTCGTAACGAAGTGGATTCTGCGGCCTTTAAACGTATGAAGCGCATTGACACTTTTTTTTGGAAGAAATACAAAAAAAAACGCTTTAATGGCACCGTGCTTTTTGCTGATAAAGGAGAAATAGTCTTTAAAGGCGCTTATGGTAAACCCGATTTTAGCAAAGAAGATACCTTAACGACACATTCATCATTTCAACTGGCTTCGGTTTCCAAGCCATTAACCGCCCTGGCAGTACTCAAATTGGTTGAATCAGGGAAAATTGCCTTAAAAGACTCCGTTCAAAAATTCATTCCTGACTTTCCTTACCCAGGAATTACTATTGAGTTGTTACTTATTCACCGGCACGGTTTAAGCAATTACATGTATTTTTGCGACAAATACTGGGCCGACTGGGAATTACCTATGTCCAATCAGGATGTAATTGATATAATGATCGAAGAACAACCTGCGGTTTACTACAGACCTAACAGAAGGTACAATTACAGTAATACAGGGTACATGCTTTTGGCCACCATCATTGAAAAGGCTTCGGGAATTAGCTTTGAAGAATATATGCAAAAAGAAATATTCGATGTGGCACAAATGACCGACTCTTTCATTAATAACGAATCTAAAGATCCGGACTTGAAAAAGAAAGGGGCTGTAGGGTACAGACCCAATGGTAAGAGAGCTCCGGGAACTTATCAGAATGGGGTAGTGGGAGACAAAGGGGTCTATTCCTCCGTAGAAGATTTATTTAAGTTAGATCAAGCTTTGTATGACGAACGTATCATATCTCAGGAAATGCAGGATAGCGCATTTACAAAGGCGCATAAGGAACTGTACGATTATGATAATTACGGTTTTGGCTGGCGAATAAAAGACTATAAGGATTATAAAGTCATCTATCACAGCGGTTGGTGGAAAGGCTTTAAAACAAACTATATACGCGTTTTACCCCAGGAGTGGACAATTATAGTGTTGACCAATAAACTAAATAATCATTTGAATGTAAACCGCCTTGTTTCCCTCATGCAAAAAAGCAGTGAGGTAAAGGAAATGAATGACTTTTGGTAAGTCAGTGTTTCATTAATTTCACGCGCTGAGTGATGCCCTGAAAATGTATTTCTGCAATATATAAGCCCGGTGGAAAGTTATTGACTGATTGAATCTATGTAGTTTCTCCGGCCTATAAAGGCTGCTCTAATAACAATCGCCCAAGTGCATCAAAAATTTTCAACCCGCTGGCTTCGCTAAACCCCGGAGATGACATATACAGGTAATCTGTGAATGGATTAGGGTATAATCGGCCATACTCAGTTAGAGTTCACTATCTTCAACGACAATACTCTTAATATGCTCGGCTTGAAAAACAGTCAATGATGCATCTCTGACTCCGAAGTATTAAACTCATCATTGTGCTGACTGTGTTGCCCCATTAGATGTTTAGAAACAAATAAGGATAATAGGGTAGCAAGTAAGATTTTAGACCCGCGCATAATTATGGAATTTATAGCCTGTGAAAATAATAATTACAACAAAAAATCGATATATAAATATACTGATTAATGGCTAATTCAATAGACACCTCAAATAACTTTTATGATATGAAAACTACAGTGCTCCTAAAATCTAAAGAGCTAGAATGCCATTTCTAATTAATATTAACTATTTTTGCAGGCTCATTACCATTAATAGTTTAGTTTTGCAGGAAATACAGAACCCTTTATACAAATGTCCTTCAAATTATTAAATTCAGTATTACTCCTTTTAATAATTTCCGTATCCTGCTTTTCCCAAAATTCGATTTATGTATCGGATGACCTGTCAAAAGAAGGTATTCCGGAAGTGCTTTTAAAGCGAATTGACGGTACTAATATCGGATTTACAGACAATGAAGGTTATATAAGCCTAAATGAAGCTCCTGAATCACAAATCGTATTTTTGCATATAGGTTACCACGCGGATACTTTAAGTGTGAGTGAAATAAGAGCGCAACACTATAAAATATACCTCAAAAACAAGTTTAATACCCTTTCTCAGGTAGTCATTTCTGCTTCGAAGTTTAAGGACACATCACAACATGTTCCTTATAAAATGACCATTATTGATTTAAAGGCTCTTCGGGAAAACAGCACCCAAAATGCCGCCGACCTTATTCAGGAAACGGGACAAGTATATGTACAAAAGTCTCAGATGGGGGGAGGTAGTCCTGTTCTTAGAGGGTTTGAAGCGAACAGGGTGTTATTGGTAGTGGACGGAGTGAGGATGAATAATGCTATCTACCGGGGAGGACACCTTCAAAATATACTAACAATAGATCCGGAAGCCCAGGACAGGGTTGAAGTGCTTTACGGACCTTCTTCGGTAATTTACGGAAGTGACGCCCTGGGTGGTGTCATTCACTTTCAATCAAGACCGGGGATATTTGGCCACGATTCCGTCAGAGTATTTCATGGTAATGCATTAATAAAATACAACAGTGCCAATCAGGGACAAAGCTTTCATGGAGATGTTTTAATTGGCCTTCGTAATCTGGCACTCTTCAGTAGTGCCACTGTTTCTTACTTCAAGTCCGCTCGCTCGGGTGAAAACATAAACCCATTCAATGATACGCAATGGTTAAGAACAGACTATGTTGATCGTATAAATGGCCGCGATTCGATCATACAAAACCCGGACCCTTTTCATCAACTAAATACCGGTTACCAACAAATGGATTTGGTACAAAAAGTTTCGTTTTATAGCGGTAGTAAACTTAAACATACGTTTTGTGTTCAGTATTCCAAATCAACAGATATTCCACGCTACGATCGACTTATTAGAAGAACGGATGACGGTAATCTACAATATGCAAAATGGAATTACGGCCCTCAAAAGCGTTTACTTTCCTACTACAATCTCGGCTTAACAGACCTTGGTAAACTTGCCGATGAAGCTCAGTTGATTCTCTCTTATCAAAATATTGAAGAGAGTAGAATCACACGTAGATTTCGAAACCCAATTGAAACGAATCGTATAGAAAACCTACATATTGGCGGTCTGAATTTCGATTTGAGGAAAGACCTTACCGGCTCTCATAAAATACAGTACGGACTAGACATGTATGTTAACACAGTGGATTCTGATGCATTCAATATAGATATTCGCACCAATACACAAAATTCTGAAGTAAATACAAGATACCCTGACGGAGGAAGCGTTTGGCGTACGTACGGAGCCTACTTTCAACACAAATGGATCTATCGTAAGCTAAGAATTCAGGAAGGAATTCGATTTAGCGCCTTTGACCTTAGCGCAAGTATTGAAGATACCAACCTCTATAAACTCCCTTTTAACGAACTCAGTCAACGCAACAGTGCCGTTTCAGCTTCCTTGGGTGTGGACTATCTTGTCAATAAGAAAACCGCATTTAAATGGGCCTTATCAAGCGGTTTTCGCGCACCGAACCTGGATGATGCAGCCAAGATATTCGATTCTAATCCAGGCAACGTCATTGTTCCCAATGAAGATCTGAAACCCGAACAAGTGATAAGTACTGAAATTAATGCCGAGCGAAAAATTACAAAACATACCAAAATAACAGCCAACGTATATTATTCGTGGGTTCTTAACCTGATAAAAGTGGGGGAGTTTACATTAGGCGGTTCCGATAGTATTTTTTACGATGGAGAATTGTCCAATGTCCAGGCTAATATCAATTCCGATCGAGCGTATATGTATGGTGGTTTTCTGGATTTCTCTATAATCGACCTGAAACGCATGTATGGCAACGTGAGTTTGAATTACACAAAGGGTTATGACATAACAGAAAATGTACCAATGGCACATATTCCGCCTTTCTATGGTAAAGTATTACTGGGATGGAAAATGGCTCGTTTCCCTCTGGATCATCAAATTTTCAGCCATTTTAACGGACAAAAAAAGCGAAAGGATTACAACCCTTCAGGAGCGGACCGCCTTCAGTTTGCCACACCTGAAGGCATGCCTGCATGGTTCACCCTAAACTACAAATTAGCTTATAGCTACAAAAGCAAATTAGAAGCTCAGGTGGGTATTAACAATATACTGGATACCCATTATCGTTTATTCGCTTCAGGAATCAGTGCACCAGGCAGGCATTTCTTTATTTCTATTCGTTACAATATATAATGGAATATTGCTACTGTCATGCTACTATGTTGCCCTTAGAAGGGATCATTACGATTGGTAACTGGTGCTCAATTAATCAATCTTTTCGAAGATGACCGTATTATTAGTATAAGTGGTAATACAATCTTCACCATTTACTTTTAATGTGATTTTTCCGTTTTCATCTATGGTACCCGCGCCCGTAAAAGCAGGTTGATTTGGGTCATAATTCGGCGGCAAACAGGTAGTATCTGTAAATGTAAAGTCAATTGCCCCATTTTCATTTTCGGTTAATTGAATGGGACCGAATGGATCGCAATTATTGGGGTCTGTTCCTTTGCACAATAAACCGGAAAAGGTATTGTCTTCTTGGGTAGCTATCGTTGCCGAGAATGCCCCTCCAGCCCAGTTAACATTATATTTAGTGTTGATTTCGAGCTCATATTCCACGTCCGGTGCAGGTGTTACCGAATTGTCATCATCATCTTTACAAGAGATAAATGTAATTGTCAATAAAAGGATCAGTAATAGATTTAGCTTAATACTTTTCATAATATACTTTAAAGGTTCTAAATAAACGTAATACTAGTACTAGTACAAAAGCGATATTATGTTAATTATTTTGAGAACATTATTTATAAGCACTTAACAAACAATCGTTTAAACAAATATATATCATAAACAACTTCCCCGAATGGAGAAAATCCAAAACGACTGAAACAAAAACACCACCAGGGTTTACCCTGATGGTGCTCACTATTCGTTTAATAAGTTGCTGCGATTAATTAATGAAACTCTTCATAATCGAACCAGTCAAAATCGGCATGTCTTTTCATGCCTGTCAAATCCTGACAAGCAAGACCTACAAATGCTCCGGTAAACGCCGGACGATAACGATTGGTTTCGTCTCTCACGTAATCGTCCGATAATATACTGCTATCCAATACAGGTCCTACCTTCGTCCATCTTCCTTCTTCTCTGCCATAGAAAAATTGTAAATCAGCCCCCTTGATTGCTGCTTTCAGGTATACCCGATCAGCACCTGTTAGATCAATTTCCTGCTCCAGTGGCTCTGAGGTATTAAACTTATCACATGCAATGAGGTTCAGTAATTTCTTCGTACCATCGTCATTACTTGTTACAAATAAGTAATAATAATGATAGGTATTATAATAACAGGTAAGCCCAGCCATTTCCTGAAAATACGTTGGATCAAATTCCAAACAGGTAGAAGCGGCTATATGGTGATGTTGAATACGCCTTGCAACGTGACTTTGATAATGAAACGAAGTTAAAGACTCTCTTCCTTTTAATCTTAGAAAGCCTTTACGCTCTTTGGTCGAAATCCAGTCTTCCGATTGCGGCAATCGCAAGGATTGAAAGTGAATATTTAATGTATCCTCATTAAAGTCTTCTCTTACAGGTAAAGCCTTTGCAGCTTGCAATGGTAATTCAGGTGCTTCTACTTCGAGTAGTGTTTCATTATTTCCGTGTGCCAATACCGGCCACTCGCCATCTTCCCAAATCACTTTATGTATGGCTGTTTCTCTGCCGGTAATGCAACGTCCATGTTCTGTTAATGGTCGTCCTACCAGACAAACGGCATACCAATCTCCATTTTGAAGTTGTACCAAATCGCCATGTCCGGCTTTTTGGAGTGGGAGGGAAGGGTTATTTCTTGCGGTAACCAAAGGATTTTGCGGGTGTGTTTCATAAGGTCCCATGATATCCTTTGACCTCGTAATAGTCATAGCATGTCCGTATTCGGTACCACCTTCGGCCAATACCATGTAATAGTAACCGTCCTTTTTATAATGGTGCGGTCCTTCTGTTAGTCCCAGTTCCGTACCAAAGTGGATGTGTTGCGCTTCACCAATTAGTTTCTTCTGATTGTGGTCATACTCCTGAATGATAATGCCACCAAAGAATTTTCCTTTGCGGTGGTCTACCAGCATACTCGAATACCATTTACGACCATCGTCGTCATGAAACATCGAGCCATCAAAGCCCGAAGCGTTTAAGAATATCGGTTCAGACCAAGGGCCATTTATATTTTCTGCGGTTACCAGAAAGTTGGGTGTATCTTTCCATACTCCGTCAAAGGACTTTACATTAGAATAAACCAGGTAAAAGGTTCCTTCATGGTGTGTTAAACATGGTGCCCAAACACCACAAGAGTCGGGTACTCCCAGCATATCAAGCTGAGATTTACGTGTTAATGGGTGCCCGATAAGTTCCCAATTCACTAAATCTTTGGAATGGTGTATCTGAACACCCGGAAACCATTCAAAAGTACTGGTAGCGATGTAGAAGTCATCACCGACTCTTATAATTGAGGGATCCGGATTGAATCCTCTCAATATAGGGTTTTGAATTTTTGTCATTTAATCTTAATAGGTTATGCTGCTAATTCTTTCTCTAATTCTTCCAGTGATTTACCTTTGGTTTCAGGCAAGATGAAAATAAGAGCAATGAAACCAACAACGGCCATAGCGCCAAAAATAAAGAAAGTATTTGCGTTACCAAGATTATTCAATTCCCAAGGAAATACCTGTTGAACTACCCAGCTTGCGAAAGAGTTGACCAAACCAACAATACCTATTACCAAACCTCTGATTTTGTTCGGATACATTTCTGAGAGCATCACCCACATTACAGGTCCTAATGAAATGGCAAACGAAGCAATAAAACCAAAAATTCCGATGAGCACGAGGCTTGCATTCATATGAGTGGCAGCCTGCATAATATTTCCTTCCTGCTTGCCATACTCTTGTGGGCCTATTGCCTTTTTCATGGCATTCTTAAATTCTACATCACTTGTAAACTCCTTGTTTACATATTGATTTAAAAGTTCCGCATCGTGCGCGTTATCTATTATCCCGATCGTTTCCGGTGTGATTTTATAAGTGGCCGTATGGAAACCATATCCACATAATAACATACTTACTGCTACGCCGGCAATGCCTATCAAAAACAATGGTCTTCTTCCCAAACGGTCTATAAAGAACATAGAAATAATAGTAAATACTACAGAAATGATACTTAACAGCACCCCCTCAAAGAATGCGTTATTAGTTCCAATACCCGTTTGCTTGAAAATAGATGTTGCATAGAAATATACGGCATTAATACCTGTAACCTGCTGAAGAATACCAATTACCAATCCAACAATAAAGATAAAACTTAGCCCTTTGGTAAGTACGTCCGACATTTTGGCTTTACCCTGTGATTTCTGGTCTTGAATACTGGTTTCGATGCTTTCAATTATTTCATACGACATGTGTTCGCCATGTATCTTATTAATAACCGATTTTCCTTCTTCAGCGCGGTCTTTTGTAAATAACCAACGTGGACTTTTTGGAACAAAAAACAATAATAAGAAATACAAAACAGCAGGAATAAGTTCTACACCTAACATCCATCTCCAAATATTATCTTCGGTCAACCACGTACTTCCTTCCTTAAAGGCATGATTGAAAAAGTAGTTACTTACAAAGGCACCAAAGAATCCGAGTACAATATTCAACTGTTGTATGGATACCAACATTCCCCTGTTTCTTTTATTTGAAATTTCGGCAATATAAGTAGGAGCAATAATTAGAGCAGCACCAAAAGCAACTCCACCAATCATACGTGCTATCCAAAGCATCGTATAACTATCTGCTATTGCTGATAATAAAGCAGAGACCGCATAAAGAAATGCGACACCAAGCAATACCCTTTTTCTACCAATAAAATCACTTAATATCCCCGCTACAAGCATGGCAAACATGGATGCAAAAGACGGCGCACTTACTACCCATCCTATAGCATTATCATCAGTAATATTCAGGTTTGGTGCGGCATAATCCACAACGCCTGAAATAATTCCGGCGTCAAATCCAAATAAAAAACCACCGAGCGATACAACTACGGCAATAAAAATCGAGTAACTATTATTTTTCAACGTATTAATAGGTTAGGTCAAACAATATTTTCGTTCCAATTCAAGTACTAAATACTTAGAATTTAAAATCAATGGTAATTCGGTTTAGTCTGCAATAATAGAAAAATATATTTAGTAATAACACTTAATTTCTCCCCTTTTAGGTAAATATTACCCGACAACCTTTATTTTGAAACAGAACGGAAAATATTTTTATTTATTATCCCACCCTATATTAAGAATACTCGTATTAATACATACACTATTGCAGTGATTATTTAAAGTTATGAATTCAATAAAATACCTTAGTTTTTTTCTGTCAGGATTACTCATTGGCTTCGTTTTGTTTTTTGTAACAGACGTTGAAAGACATTTACAGGAAAAGGAAGTCACTGAGCAAAAAAAGGTGGTAGACGATAAAAAGTATTTGATGGGATTGGTTCAGAAGTCAGGTTTACTATTGCAAAAGAATAACGAAAATGTATTCTTAGAAGCACAAAGTTATTATGAATCCTTAATTCAAACAACTGATTCAATTGAACAAATAGAAAATGCTATCGTGGAACTGATTTACCGCACCAACAAAAGCATGACTGATCTTTTCAAAGGTGTTGAAAATATTAAACTGGAAATACTGGAAAGCAACTTGCAAATTACAGAAGAAGCGCAAGAAACAGAAAGAGTTTCGGTACATCATAAATTTGCTGAACTAAGTTCTGTACACAAAAAGCTCATTATTGACTATCTCAATCATGTTAATGATGCCTATTACGAGCTTGAATCAATGAATCAATTACTTCTGGAAAAAACGAATATCGACAAAAAAATTACCGATCATTTCCTGTTCGGTGAAGATGAGCAACTATTCTTCGATGTGGCAAATGTGAACATCGATGCTTATTACAAAACACACTTTCAACGGAGAACAATTCATTCTATATTAGGAAATCTTAATACTATAGAACTTGAAATTCTTATGACACAATACGAGTTTTTACAGTTTATTGAACCGCACCTTGCAAACGAAAATGCCGCAGCACCTCTCTATCCGGAAAAAGAAGTAGCTCTCAACGAATAAAGACATACAATTAGCACCTTTTAACACTAACTGCATCCTTTCCTTCAGCTCCCAATAAGAACCCTTCTGCCATACAGATTCGCTGTTTTAGCTTACAATAATTTACTTACATCTAAGAATTAGATAATTTGAACGAATTCTTCATATTGGCTGTTTAAAACCTGTTTTTTGGCATATTTAATCACCCGGCTAACTGGTAATTTTACGGGGTATCGAGCTTAAACATACTTATGATAAACTCCCACGGTACTTCCTTAAATAGAAAACTGAAAAAGCTACTGCGAACATTAAGTGACCAATCAAAAAATACTGAGTTAATTGCGATAAATGCAAGCATTTCAGCTTCACAAATGGATGACGCAGAAGGGCGTGCTTTTAAAGAAATTGCACATGAAATGCGGCGTCTTAATACCAAATCCGGTGAGAACTTAATTGCCTTGGATGAGGTGCTCGAAGAAGTAAAAGTGTTATCCAAAATCATTAATAAGGCGGGTCGACAACGTATGCTTGCACAACAAATACTGAAACTTCGCTTGTTAACCATCATCGACCACGCGAAGAAAGGGGAATATCAACATGATATGGAGAAATCTGTCCAACTCTTTGAGAATTCCTTAAAACAGCTCGCTACATGTCCACTTAATGATGATCTGATCAATTCGGTAATAGCAAAGGGTCTGGAAAAATGGAATAGTTTTAAAGCGATACTTTACGGAGAAAATATTAACAACCTGGCAAAAGAAAATGACATGCTGGTACTAATAATGAATGATATTGTAGAGGCCTATGAGCAACTGGCCGGTTAGATTCGACTGACAAACTTCAGCCTGCGAACTGATTTTCATTCTATTTTTCCAGAAGGAATATGATCATTTTTGAAGAAACAAAATTGATTGATTATGAACTTCGCTCCGAATTTAAGTATCACAGGAATCATTATAAGATTATTCGTATGTATGTTCTGGGGAATCCTGGCAGGGTTTACCGGAGTATTTTCTTTCTACATAATTGGTGTATTAACATTGGTAATGGCATTAAGTGCATATGACCCGTTAATCGAAGTTTTAAACAAGAGAAAGCAAGCCTAATTTTGTTTTAATTATAAATAGATAAACAAAGACCATTTTTTACCGAATAGTTGTTCAGTTCTATTCGGTTCGCCAAAAAACGTTGACGACAAATCCGTCGACGTTTTTTGTTTTTCCTTACCAGATGTGTTTTTTGGGACAAGCGGTAAATGCAAACACCATATTAGGGACGAATGGTAAGGATAAAATTTGTGAGGTAATTAAATATTGATTTAATTCGTAACTTATCTAACAATCGACCCAATATAACTAATGAAACACCTCTTTTTAATCATCTTGTTAAGTGTGAGCACTTACATTGCTCAGGCTCAAACTACTTATGTGCAATCATTTGATCAACTTCCTGATACGCTTGAATACCGTGGTGTAGCAATAGCACCATTTAATGGTGTACCGGCATTTACAGTAGCAGACAATCAATTACACATAGAAACAAGCGACGAAGTAGCCAATTACTTTCATCGTCCTTATAGCTTTTGGATTGTCAAATTCGATTCTCTTCTAAACTTGACAGCCGACGAAGAGCATGCCTCAGATAATGCCTTGTTTCCTACGGTTTCAGTCAAAATGAAATCTACGGAAACCTGTTATGTACTTATGACACTCATGGCAGCACATCCGCTTTGGGAATTTGGCAGCAACACCGATAAAAACCTTAACGGTGAACAAACACCTGATCACAATTTATATTTTGAAATCCCCGGTGATGGTGAATGGCATACGTATTACTACAATTTTAATAACGAATTTCAAGACTATTTCGGAGGAATGGCCGGTAACAGTTTAGGACTCGTTGACTCCACGCAAATACTAGGAATCCGTTTTAAGCTAAATCATGGTTATACTGCCAGTTGGGCATATAAAGGGCAACACCCGACCGGTGTAGACAGTGTATACAACCACCCATTCGGATTCGGTTATGATGAAGAAAACGGAAGGGGCGCCAAACTTCAAATGAAAGATTTAACTATAGGAGTGGAGCCGTGTGAAAAACTGGATCTTGGTGATGACATCAGAATTTGCGAAGATAATGGCCCAAAAGATATTGCTATTAGTGCAAACGTACCCGGCGGTACATGGACAAAGTCGGGTGATTTAAATTTAATTCTTGATAGTGATGTCCATGATGCCGGTTTCCCTGTAAATTCCAACAGCTTATATATAGATAGCACAAATGGTGGTCAGGCTGCTACCCTAACATATACGGCTCCTGCAAGTGCATATTGTGTAGCGCAAACGGACAGTATAAAAATTGCTTACAAAAACGAAGAAATAGCACTAGACCTTCAAAACAATGTAAATCATTGTAATGGTACAGCCGCTATATCGGCACTGGTAGAAAGGGGAGCACAATTTAGCTGGACACAAACCACCGGTCCTGATTTAACTTTTGACCCGAAGTCGTATGAATTGGCATTCGAAAATCTGGCCATCGGCTCTTATACTTTTGTTGCTCACGCCACCTGCGGATCAAATGAAAGAGAATCACCTTATAATTTCGATATCTATGCCAAGCCTGTTCCTCCCGATGCCGGTCCGGATATTTACACTTGTGACGATCAGGACTTCGTACAGCTGACTGCTAATGACGTATCGCCGGGAACAGGTCGATGGAGACAGCTTAGCACAAACTACGGAAACCTGTCAGACCCCGATGATGCCAACGCCATTTATGAAATTCACACCAATGATGATGAGTTAGGCAGTATCAAATATGAATGGCAAAGTATCAGCGAACAGTGTGGAGCATTGACAGATGAAGTAGAAATATTCATTAATACAGGACCTGGAGCTATCAGCGCCGGAAGTGACATAAGCTCATGTTCTGAAAATACCACACTCTCAGCATCTGAACCCTCACAAGGAACAGGACACTGGACTAGCAACTGCGACCACTTGATTTTCTCCAATGCAAACTCAGCACACAGTATGGTAGAAGGCTTAATGGACAATACAACCTGTATGCTCATTTGGTCGGTAGAGGCAGACCCTGAATGTGGAGTTTCACGTGATACCATCATATTATCGCATGTAGAACCCATAGCGCCATTTGCAATTCATGAGGTAGGTGAAATTTGCACCTATGACACTATTGACTTGAGTCTTCTTAATAACTACGTACCTAATACCGAAAATGGTGAGCTGGGAACATGGTACCACACAGGTACTGGTAATTTCTCCGTATCAGGAACTGCCAACAGTAATGAATTGCACGAGCGTTACGTACCAAATGATGCCGATGCCGGTCTCGAATCCCTTTCATTTATATATGAAGTAGCGAATACGATGTCAACAAATTGCGCTAGCGAACGCGACACCATCGAGGTTCAACTAATTCGCGGACCTTCCCAGGCGGTAGCCGGAGCCGATATCGACGCTTGTAATCCCCCAGTACAATTAAATGCCCATGACCCTGAATTTGGTACGGGTACCTGGACAACTGCATGCCTACACACCACTTTGTCAGCTATAAATGATCCGCAAACTAACGTTGATGGTTTGCAAAAAGGTGACCAATGTGAGTTTGTTTGGACGGTAAGTACCGCTAATGGCTGTCGTTCCAGTGAAGACCGAATGACGGTTAATATCGCTAGTGAGTTAACGGAGGCCAAAATCAGCACATCATCGGCCAGTATATGTGTAAATAGTACGGTCACTTTGGAAATGGACAACAAGCATACCCCAAATACATCAATTGGTGAGATAGCGACATGGTCAACAGACGGCGACGCCGACTTCATACAATCGGGTAGTAATACAAGTACCAACTTAACCGAGCAATACCAACCGAACGAAACAGATAACAATAACGGTCATGTACGCATTTACCTAACCATTAGTAACACAAACACACCGTCTTGTGGAATCACTACTGATACCATTCAAATCGAAATATTGGATGGCTTACCGCAACCAACGGCCACGGTAGAGTGGGCCTGTACCGGACCCGAATTGGCTATTAGCGCCCAGTCTGCTGCTACTGAACAAGGTTTCTGGACAATAAACGGGTATTCAACATCCAACAATGCGACACCAAGCATCACAGATTCCAATGCGATACAAACAACAGTTGTTTTCACCGAAATGTCTCCTTTTGACTATGGTGAAGTTACCATGCAGTGGACAAGTGTCGCAGGAAACTGTCAAGCTACAAGTGCCCCGGCTATCGGTAGAATAATGGGAATGCGTGAGCAAAGCATTCAACTATTTTCACGACGTACCGATGAATGCGATAGCCTTATTCGTTTGGATGGCATACCTCGGCATGGGCCATCATTTGAAGATTCATTATGCTGGTTTGTAAATGGTGAAGAGGTTTACCGATCACGTACTTTGTCATTTGAATCAAATGATTTAGTTGAAGGAGACATCGTCAAAGTGATCTTTAAATATAACTATGCATGTCCGGTTGACCCCACACCTTCAGATTCAATTGAAATATGGGATCACTATTACGGCGCACGTGCCTATGCGGGTATAGACCAAGAAATATGCGAAGACAGTGCACGTATGGCTGCCGATCTACGAGCTACTGGCGAGAGTGGAACCTGGCGTATAATTAGCGGTTCCGCTACCATCAATGATGTGAACGATCCGAACATTCTAATTACGGAAATCAATAAACAAGAGCCACTATTATTAGAATGGATTGTAAATAGTGATGCGAGCGGTCGCTGTATTGCTTCAGATACGGATTATGTGGAAATCCGCCATAAGCCTTTGGACGATTGTATCGTAGCATCGGATCCAGAAAGTAATGAATCCGGAATATACGTATACCCTAATCCGGTTCATGATTTAATGTATGTTCAAGGTCCGCAGGCGACATTCAACTTTGAAATACTCGATGCAAAAGGAAATAAGGTATTTTCAGGTACCGGCTCCGGAGATACGCCAATAGAAAGTGGCGATCTTACTCCGGGCTATTATATATTAAAAATAAATGCTGTTAATACCAGCCTATTTACCTCATTTGTAAAAGAATAAAGCTTACGCGGGAAACTTTTAGTTTCCCGCGTTTCTATTTTTAATACATGGATTTTAAGAATCCTCAATATAACCATTCAAATAACATCCATCCGATTAACTAATAAGCTATTCTTTTACAATTGACTGCCTGTAGGCAATGCCCCAGTTAGCCATCGCATCGATAATAGGCTCTATAGTTCTCCCGTAATCTGTAATGCGATATTCCACCGTAATCGGTTTACTACTCACTTGCGTTCGAGTAATTAATCTATTCATTTCCATGTCCTGTAGTTCCTTCGACAACATTTTAGGTGCAATTCCATCGACAGCTCTAAGTAAATCCATGAATCGGATATGGTCTACCTGCAATAAGGTTCCCAGTATGTGAATTTTCCATTTACCCGAAAGCACATCCATAGTATCTCTTATGGATTTAATACGGACCTTACACAATGCTGACTCATTTAATTCTTTGTTTTCTTCCATAATCTTGAATAAGTGAAAACCTGTTTTTTCCCCATCTGGTTTCATACAGGTAAGTAGTTACCTATAGGGAAGTTATATGCCTTTTTAGAAGCACATATTCTATCTTTATTACATCAAACCCAAAGATAATAAAAGAAAATAAGCATGTTTTTAAGAACCGCGACATTTCAACTATTATTCATTTTCATGTTTAATGGTTGTATCGCACAATCTTCTGAGAATTATATGGAAGCACAAAACAACAAAAAAACGCTCGATGCGCTTATATGTGATACTACTACTCATTTATGTGGTACACCAAGTGAAGAAACAGGTACGCCAGCGGTTTCAGCTGAGAAAACCATCAAGATTGTCTATTTCACAGACCCGATATGTTCATCTTGTTGGGGCATTGAGCCTCAATTGCGCAAATTGAAACTGGAATATGGCAAGCACTTTGTTATTGAATACCGCATGGGTGGCTTGCTACCGGACTGGAGTTACAACAGCGGTGGCATTAGCAAACCCGCTGATGTTGCCCGTCACTGGGACGAAGTAAGCCCTCATTATGAAATGCCTATCGATGGCGACGTATGGCTGGAAGATCCTTTAAACTCTTCTTACCCACCGTCTATAGCATTTAAAGCAGCGCAAATGCAGGATTCATCCATTGCTATCGCTTACCTGCGAAGAATAAGAGAAATGGTCTTTCTTGAAAAGAAGAACATCACCAAATGGGAACACCTCATCGATGCTGCTTCTTTCGTGGATTTAGACCTGGAACAATTTAAACTTGATTACCATGACAAAGCGCGCAGCGAGTTTTATAAAGACCTGGACCTGGCTAAAGAGTATGGCGTACGCGGATTCCCCACCTTATTTATTAGCGATTCCAATGGAAAAACAGGCAAAGTGTATGGTGCGAGGGCATATGAAAATTACGAACAGGTAATCACCGATATCGATGCTCAACTAAAAAAACAAACCTATGATACCACATGGACATTCCTGTTTGCGAAATACAATAGCCTGACCCTTAAGGAATATGCTGTATTAAGTGGACAAACAATGACGGCATGTGAAAAGGAACTCAATGAACTCACATCAGAGAATATCCTAACATTATTTACCACTAAAAACGGATCCATTTGGAGAAAAAACACCAGCCTTAAACATCGTAAAAAGTAAGATGCACACTGCCACTCTTACCCAATCATGCTTTAGCGCTGCTTTCAAATAACCCAATTTTAGAACCAAACTTACATGAATTATGAACAATTTTGAAGATCAAAGGGTCGCCGTTGATGTACTCAGAGAAAGAGCCTATAATTTGAGATGGGCTACATTGCCACCCGACGTTATTCCACTAACCGCGGCAGATCCTGATTTCCCCTGTGCACCCGAAATTGTTAGGGCTATTACTAATTACAGCCAAAAGGGCTACTTCTCTTATGGCCCTGCTGAGGGATTGCCCGCATTTAGAGAAAGTGTAGCCACTTTTTTCTCTGAAAAAAGAGCTACGAATGTAAACCCGGATTACGTGCTGCCTGTAAACAGTGCGGCATTTGGAATTTACCTGGTATGTAAGAGTCTGTTAAAAGCAGGAGATGAGGCCATCATATTCGACCCCGTGGACTTTCTTTTTCGGTATTCCATAGAAGCGGTAGGAGGCAAGGCCATCCCTTTTCAACTACCTCCCGGAACGAAAACTGTTGCATTTGACAATCTCGAAAAGATCATCACCAAAAAAACAAAGCTACTCTGCCTTTGCAATCCGCTGAATCCAACAGGCAAAGTATTTACTAAAGAAGAGTTGGCGGAATTTGCCCGTATAGCGCTTAAACATGGATTAACGGTATTATCAGATGAGATTTGGAGTGAAATCGTTTATGCTCCGGCAACGTTTACGAGTATAGCCTCATTAAGCGAAGCTATTAAAGTTAATACAGTAACGGTAACCGGTTTCAGCAAATCACATGGTCTGGCAGGTTTGCGGACGGGTGTAGTGATTGCTCATCAACAAAGCATGTACAATCGCCTTTTCGAAGCATCGATGCATCAATCTACCATTCATGGCACCAGTGTATTGGCTCAGGTCGCAGCTACAGCCGCGCTTAACGAATGCGATTACTGGCTGGAGGCCTTTGTCGCTCATACGCGAAAGATGAGAGACTACCTTGTGTCGGAACTAAATGAGCTACCCGGATTTAAATGTAGTATACCAGACGGCTGTTATGTCGCGTTTGCAGACATAAAAGGTACCAATTTAACCAGCGAAGAGGTACACAATTTATTGCTCGAAAAAGCAAAGGTCGCTGTAGTTCCCGGTCTCGAAAAATGGTTTGGTGAAGGAGCGAGAGGCCACATCAGACTTTGTTTTTCCACGTCGCATGCCATCTTACAAGAAAGTATTGCACGTATAAAATCCTGCTTTATATGAAAGTGGTAGTTATTGGTGGCGGTATCGCCGGACTAGCGACCGCCATTGCACTTAAAAGAAACGGAAATGAGGTGACCGTTAAAGAAAAAGGCAGTTACCAAACCCAAAGCGGTATGGCTTTTCTAATCCGTTCAAAGGCTTTGAGAAACCTGCAATTGCTTGTGAATAATAACAGCATTCCTTTACAGACGAACAGGATTACACGTTTTGAACTGAAAAATCATTTCGGAGCGTTAAAAAATAGCGTTTCGCTGGAAGATTGGATACTGCTCAAACGAAATAGTATCGTAGACTACCTCAGAACGTCACTCACTGACAATGAATTGCACGAAAATTCGGAATTCTCGCACTTCGTTTATGAAGGTAACAGGGCTGTAGCAGCAGTATTCAAGAACGGCGCCATCGAATTCGGTGACCTGTTTATCGGTGCTGACGGTATCCGATCAAAAGTGAGAAACTCCGTATGTGCCACTGAGTTTTACCCCAACGAAATCAACGAGGTGGTTTGCTTGCTCAGCACCGAAACGCCGCAAGTGAATACACACCTATTCACCAAATACCAGGCCAGTGACCAAGGGCTTTCTTTTGGGTTCATACCTTTGTCTGAAACCGAATATGTGTGGTTCAATCAATTTGACAGACAACTGGCAGACCCGGTTTATGAATCGTGCCATGGCGACCTACAAATGTTTTGCTTAAAGCTCTTATCGAATTTCCCGGCCGAAGTGAGGCGATTTATCGAGCATAGCGATTTCACCAAAGCACATCTTTGGAAAAACAGGGGCCTGCGGCTACTTAAACATTATTACCGGGAAAATATATGCCTCATAGGAGATGCGGCACATGGCTCCATTTCGTTAACAAGTGCGGGAATAACATCAGCTATTAGTGACACCTTCAATTTATCTGATTCCTTGAACAAGTATGAGCACCTGGAACATGCTTTGCTTGAATATGAATGGAAGAGCAAGTCTGAAGCTCAAAAAACAATAGACCTGGCAGACACCCTTAAAAAACAATTCTTAAGGGGAGGTATTATTAACGACAGCAGTTATGAAGTGCCATTAATGAAGTAAGCAGTCAGACAATCCAAGCTTACAATTGAAAAGGAGGGATGCGCTCCTGACAAAACAGGGTATTTAGCCATAAAAGACCTCACTCAAAAGGCTGTCTCTATTGCTTTGAGACAGCCCTTTTTAAAAATTAAGTTTTTCGAATTGTTAATAAAAAAGGAAAATCGCTCGCTTTTGCAACAACTAAAAAACCTCAGGGGCAAATGAGGCCAATGGCAAATCTTTGATATGAATGCTTTTTAACAGGCATCAATTGTTCCAAAAAATAACACCTGACAATAATCACAAACTCCAATGGAAAAGGTCATTTTGAAAGCCTCCGTCCGGTTCTACTTTCGCAGCAAAATAAGAATGAACAACACCAATTGTCATCAATAAATTTGTAAGTAATCTTATGCTATGAAGTGTTGTTAAAATTGCCAATATTAGCAGCGGTAAATGGAATTAAACTAAAGATGAATTTTAATTTTGAGCTACCGTATTAAAACACATTAGTACCGATTATTTAGACAACAGAATTCTTTTGTTATTGAAATTACAATTAATCGAAAACCATGAACGATTCAAGGATTGCCGCACTCGGTCACTATGTTCAAAGAAATTGGCCCACAAAGCGAAAGCTCATTCTATTTATTTCTTCACTCTTGATTTCTTATTTAATCAGCAGGTATGTCTTTAATTTTGACGAGCACGAAAGTCAGGCAAGAGGACTGTGCATCCTTTTAATCGCCGCGTTGCTCTGGATCACAGAGGCTATCCCTGTCTTCGCTGTGAGTTTTTTAATCATGGGTTACTCCATATACTTCCTAGACGACTGGCACCCTTATACCGTGAATCCCGATTGGCAGATTTATGTGAGTCAATGGTCGGGTAGTGTCATGTGGTTATTCTTAGGCGGATTTATGTTAGCAGAAGGCGCCCACAAAACGTCCTTCGATCAATACTTCTCTCAACTGGTAATCTCCCGCTTTGGTACCAAACCCGCGTTTATTTTACTCGGCATCATGCTCACCACCGGTCTCTTGAGTATGTTTATTTCAAATACTGCTACAGCGGTAATGATGCTTTCTGTAATTCAACCGGTGCTTAGTCAACTGGACAAAAACGACCCCTTTCGCAAGGCATTGCTCTTGGGAATTGCAGCGAGCGCCACGGTATGCGGCATGGGTACCATTATCGGATCGGCACCAAACGCCATAGCAGTAGGTAATATGTCTGAAAGCGGTATCGATTTTACCTTTTTTGACTGGATGATCATCGGAGTTCCTTTAAGCATTTTTCTCACCCTTTTATCCTGGTTGGTATTACTACGCACATTCCCTTCTAACAAGACTGTGTTGGAATTTCCCAAAGACATTACGGTAGAAAAGCGTTCTTTTGCATTTCGTGTGGTTTCAATCACATTCGGTACTACGGTATTACTTTGGACAACATCAGGGATTCATGGAATACCGGTATCCGTGATCGCCTTTTTGCCTATCGTTTCGCTGACCATATCGGGTATTCTCAATGCAAAAGACATCAGGAAGATGCCCTGGGACACGCTGATCTTAATTGTAGGAGGGTTAATTTTGGGTGACATTATTCGGAATACCAAATTGGTAGATCTTTTGATAACAGTGGTTCCCCAAATGAACTCCATTCTAATTCTACTCTTTGTAATGGGAATAATCACTTCAATAACCTCTAATTTAATGAGTAATACCGCTGCAGCCGGTATATTAATACCGATCGCTTCGGCACTGCTTTCTTCTTACCCGATAGAATCGAGTTTGGTGATAGGCCTATGCTGTTCAACGGCTATGTTTCTGCCAATTTCCACACCTCCAAATTCCATCGTCTATTCAACAGGTGATATAGAAATTAAGGAATTTCGATTGTTAGGTGCCATTATTGCCATTGTAGGTATTGTAGCTATTTTAGCGCTGGTCTTTCTAATCTACTAGTTCAATGCTTTCTGACAAATTTTTCGGCATGCTATTTCAAGCGTGTGCTAGTTCCTACCTGGCATAAAAGTTAGTGTACCTTATAGTTAAGGCCAATTTGTAAGCTATTTCGGATGTCAAATGCGCCATTGCCCGAATGAAATAGCCATTGCATATACCCTAATGTTATTTTCCAGCGCTTGATCTTGTAAATAAAGCTTCCCGACAAGCGATTCTGTTCAAAAATGGACACTACCGTTTTACCGGCATTCAAAAATGGCTCCTCGCTCAAAGCAACTGCCAGGTAATTGGCATGCTTAAACTGTATTATTTGGTAGGAGAACTTCCATAAATAACGAAAACGCCATAAATAGCGATACCCGTTTTGCAAACCGTCTTTGTTTTCTTTATGAATCCAACGTTCTTCCAGCTGAAACCGGCTTAAAAGACTCCATCGATGCTGCGCTCTTTTTGCTTTGATGTATTGAAAGGGACGGTATTCCGGACGGTGGTAAAAATCGCCCGACTCGTCGGGTCTATGGAAGTTAAACCACAAAAAGCCCTGCCCCAGCACGATATCGCTCGTAACTTCTTTTGATACGGTGGCTATTGCTAATGATTGTACAAGTCGCGCTGTATTCAAAAAATGACGATCCTGAAGAATAACTGTAGTATTCCAATCATTCTTTAAGTTATAGCTCAAATGAACTGAAGACCAGAGTACCGGTTGATAAGTCAGGCGTTTTTCCTGTGCATACGCCGTCAACTTACAGGAGATAAACATGCAAAATAACAAGGCCTTATAGTAATTTTTCACTTGCAAATGATACTTCATAAATGACACGCAAAAGTCCATTATCTGCTTTTTACAAAAGCTTCGATAAGTCAGAATTTTCCCTGATAAAAAACAGATTGATACTATAAACCCTAAAAAGGCACGACACGAAGGTTTGTTAAGAACAATTTAAGTAAAAAATAACATCTAAATAACACTTAAATAACCTCAATTTAACCTGGGAAAATTGCTTGCACAAAGTCATATATTACACTAACTTATGTCAGAAATCAGGCGTATTGTTTCCGCCTAATTGCAATCATGAATTTGATCATAATTAGAAAATATATTGTCGGTGCCACGGGGCTTTTCTTATGTGTTTTTCTAGTTGCGCATCTTTCTGCCAACCTCATGCTACTATGGCCTCCCGCGACTGCCAGTAAAATGTATAATGCTTACGGTGCTTTGCTATCAAACAATCCTATTATCAAAGTGGTTGCTTTTTTGCTTTATGCATCTATCGCAGCACATATTATTTATGCGTTGTTACTTACTATTAAAAACAAAGCTGCCAGGGGAGGAAACTATACTGTAAAGGATAATAAAAAAAATAGCTCATGGGCTTCCCAGCAGATGGGACTCCTGGGAAGTCTTATCTTATTATTTATAGTTATTCACCTGGCTAATTTCTGGGCGCGGGCAAAATTGGGAATCGGCGATGCAGTACCAGACGATATTTATGGTAACAAAGACCTCTACCTCCTTGCTGCCGTTCTTTTCGACAATATTTACTATGCTATTTTTTACTCACTTATGATGATCCCATTAGGTTACCACCTTTACCACGGACTAAAGAGTGCGCTTAAATCATTGGGAGTCTATCACAAAAGCATACTACAATTTATGGAAAAAGCATCCCTCGTGTTTGCTTTGATCATGACTATTGGCTTTGGTATAGTACCCATCATCATGTATTTCAAATGATTGCAAAATGGTTTTAGACAGTAAAATACCGGAAGGAAGATTACAGGATAAGTGGAGTAACTACCAGGCAAAAGCGCAATTGATTAACCCGGCCAACAAAAAGAAGCTGAGCGTAATTGTGGTGGGAGCAGGCCTCGCCGGTGCCGGTGCTGCGTCGACCCTGGCTGAACTGGGTTACGATGTCAAGTGCTTTTGTTACCAGGACAGCCCCAGGAGAGCCCATTCTGTTGCTGCACAGGGAGGAATAAATGCCGCCAAAAACTACCAACACGATGGCGATAGTGTTTGGCGCATGTTTTATGACACCTTAAAAGGAGGGGATTTTCGTGCGCGAGAAGCCAACGTTTACCGTCTGGCAGAGCTATCGGCGCCACTTATCGATCATTTTGTACAGCAAGGCGTGCCTTTTGCGCGTGAATATGGGGGCGTGCTGGTCAATCGAAGTTTTGGAGGTGTACAAGTACAAAGAACCTTCTATGCAAGAGGTCAAACAGGCCAACAACTACTCCTGGCATCTTACGCTCAATTAAACAAGATGATCCGGGCCAAAAAGGTAAGCATGTTCACCCGCCATGAGATGATGGATGTGGTAGTGATAAACGATCAGGCTAAAGGAATCATTGCCCGCGATCTGCAAACCGGAGCACTCAAGCCATTCGCCGCCGATGCTGTGGTATTAGCTACAGGAGGGTACTCACGGGTATTTCGATTATCGACTTTGGCAATCGGGTGTAATGGTAGTGCCATCTGGAAGGCACATAAAAAGGGCGCCTATTTTGCAGCGCCCAGCTTTACCCAAATACATCCAACAGCGCTACCGCAAACCAGCGAGTCGCAGTCTAAACTAACCCTGATGTCTGAATCGCTAAGAAACGACGGACGTATATGGGTGCCACTAAAAAAAGGAGATGAACGGCCCGCGGGTGAGATTCCCGAAGAAGACCGGGACTATTACCTGGAAAGAAGGTACCCCTCGTTTGGAAACCTGGCGCCAAGAGATATTGCTTCCCGTGCTGCCAAAGAACGTATAGACGCCGGCCATGGAGTAGGGCGATTGAAAAATGCCGTTTACCTGGACTTCAAACATGCCATCGAAAAATTTGGTATCGACACCATCAAAGACCGCTACGGTAACCTTTTTCGCATGTATGAAAAAATTACCGGCATCAATGCGTATAAAGCTCCGATGGAGATATCTCCGGCCGCACACTTTTCCATGGGAGGCCTGTGGGTAGATTACGAATTAATGACCACCCTGGAAGGACTCTATGCCGTTGGGGAATGTAACTTCTCCGACCATGGCGCCAATCGCCTGGGAGCTAACTCATTACTACAGGCCTCGGTAGATGGCTACTTCATATTACCTAATACCATTAATAATTACCTGGTAAAGGCCCTGAAAGAAGAGTCTATCACCACAGCACATCCCGCCTTTAACGAAAGCATGCAGGAAGTTAAACAGCATATCGATGCGCTGATGGCCATCAAAGGCAGTGAAACGGTCGACCATTTTCACCGGGCCTTAGGTAAAATTATGTGGCAGGAATGTGCCATGAGTCGCCATAAAAGTGGTTTGGAAAATGCGTTGGAGCAACTGAAAACACTTAAAGACCAATTTTGGCAAGAAGTAAGCATAACGGGTAGCGCTGATGGTTTAAATACCGAGTTGGAAAAAGCCTACCGTTTGGCCGATTTTATGGAACTGGGCTTGCTCATGTGTACCGATGCTTTAGAACGTGAGGAATCCTGTGGCGCACACTTTCGCGAAGAATACCAGACCAGCGAAGGAGAGGCCCTCCGTCGCGATAATGAGTATACCTACGTATCTGCCTATGCGTACAATAAAGGTGCATTTACGCTGCACAAAGAACCCATCCATTTCGAATTTGTAGAACCTGTTGTAAGAAGTTATAAATAATGAAAGTAAACTTCAAAATATGGCGACAAGACGGTCCTGATGACGAAGGACAACTCCGGGAATATGTCGTAGACGGATTGACGGAAGACATGTCCTTCCTGGAAGCACTGGATTTTCTGAACGAAAGTCTGGTAAAAAAAGGGGAGGAGGTTATTGCTTTCGAACACGATTGCCGGGAAGGTATATGCGGGCAATGTGGTGTATTCATCAATGGACGGGCACATGGCCCACATGAGCATATGACTACCTGTCAGCTACATATGCGTAGCTTTAGTGATGGAGCAAGCATTACCGTGGAACCCTGGCGTGCAAAGGCTTTTCCTATTGTTAAAGACCTGATAGTAGACCGCTCTGCCTTTGACCGCATCATGGTAGAAGGGGCCTACATCTCCGCCAAAACGGGTACGGCACCGGAAGCCAATGCCATACTCGTTCCCAAAGAAGATGCAGATAAAGCCATGGACGCTGCGGCTTGCATTGGTTGCGGAGCTTGTGTCGCAACGTGTAAAAACGCTTCGGCATCTTTATTTACAGCAGCAAAAATCAATCATTTAAACAGTCTGCCGCAAGGAAAACCTGAACAGCATAAGCGGGTTAAAAGTATGCTGGATCAAATGAAAAACGAAGGATTTGGCGCTTGTTCCTTTACAGGGGCATGTGAAGTGGAATGCCCGGAAGGTATCTCCATAAACAATATTGCCGAAATGCACAATCGCTACTTACGAGCACTACTTCTAGGCTAAAATCCTACTCTAATAAAGTTAAAAACATTTAAAATTACACTCGAAATACTCAAATCTAATAATGGCAACGCTTAAAGAAACTTTCGATCAAGTCAAATCTAAACTGGGAAAACCTTATGTAGACCTGGAATTTTTGCTCCAACGTTTGAAGTCAGTACTGGAAAAAAATGGTGAAACGGCTATTGCTGCCGACATCCCCTGGATTAGTGACAAACAGCCAGAGGTAATGCAGATAACACCAAAGCATGTTCAGCTCTATTCTTTAATATTTCAGTTGGTAAATATGGTTGAAATTAATGGAGCGGTACAAAATCGTCGCCAGTTGGAAAACGAATCACTGGAAAACGTGAACGGGCTTTGGGCCAAAAACTTCAAAGACCTCATCGATCAGGGCATCAGTAAAAAGGAAATCCTGGAAGCCTTACCAGAAATTGCTATCGAACCGGTGCTCACAGCCCATCCCACCGAAGCTAAACGAGCAACGGTATTGGAACATTACCGGGCATTATACCTGCTCATGCTGGAACGTGAGAATACCATGTTCACACATGCAGAAATCATTCACATAGATAAAAACATTGAGCAAACACTATTTCGACTGTGGAAAACCGGAGAAATCTACCTGGAGAAGCCTCATGTTGAAGACGAACTAAGGAATATTTTGCACTACCTCGTCAATGTTTTTCCGGAGGTGCTGCCCATTTTGGATCGCCGCATGCTGCAGGCGGCCGAATATGTGGGCTTAAGTGCTGAAGAAATCGCGATTGACCATGATTTTCCGAAGATTACTTTCGGAGACTGGGTAGGAGGCGACCGCGACGGACACCCGCTCGTAACCGCAGAACTCACGGCTCATACACTGAAACAACTTCGTTTAAGTGCTTTTGTGGTGCTGCGCAGAAAACTCATTCGTTTGGTTAAACGCATTAGTTTCAGTTTAGAACTTCATGAAGCGACTCAGGAACTTCAAAGCCGAGTGGCAGAAATGACGGAAGAACTGGGTGAAAGAGCTGAGGAAGCTATGGAAAGAAACAAAGGCGAGGTCTTTCGTCAATTTGTGAACCTCATTTTATACAAACTACCGGTAGAAACTGCTCGCGGACATGCCACACGACTTGCCGAACAGGCCGGTTCGTACGTTTATTCCTCGCAGTTGAAAGAAGACCTGCAATTACTACAGCGCGCTTTGGTGGATTACGGTGCCAAAACGATCGCTTATAACGATATTACCACTGTTATTCGTATTGTCGATGCCTTTGGCTTCCACCTTGCGGCTTTAGACATACGCCAGAACAGTGACTTTCATGACAAAGCCGTAGAGCAATTGTTGGAGGCAGCTCAAATGACCGACACCAATTTCAGCGAGTGGTCGGAAGAAAAACGCGTGGAATTTCTAAACCGGGAATTAAGCTCCGCCCGCCCATTTACCCATAGCGATGCGAAATTGGGACCTCAGGCTACTGCCGTCTTAGCATGTTTTCGTACCATAGCGGATCACACCAAAAAATACAGCTTCAATTGCATCGGCTCATTCATTGTGAGTATGACACGCTCCCTGTCCGACCTTTTGGTTGTTTACCTCCTGGCCAGGGAAACAGGCTTGACCTTTATTTCCGATGAAGGAATGGTTTCTCAAGTACCCGTTGTTCCACTTCTGGAAACCATCGAAGACCTTGAAAACGGTACGGAGATCATGGAACAGTTTTTGGCGCACCCCATTACAAAACGTACGCTGGCTCACTTACAAAAGCGTGACCAGCAAAAACAGCCGGTACAACAAATTATGGTGGGTTACAGCGATAGTAATAAAGACGGAGGCATTATGGCCAGTCAATGGAACCTCTACAAGTCGCAATACAAATTGGCGCAGCTGGGTGAACAATTTGGTGTGAAGATCCGCTTCTTCCACGGCAAAGGAGGGTCGATAAGCAGGGGAGCGGGTCCGACACATTACTTTATCAAAGCAATGGCCTATGGTGCACCAGACGGAGACCTGCGACTCACAGAGCAAGGGGAGACCATCGCACAAAAATATGCCAACGTTGTAAATGCCGCCTTCAACCTGGAATTGTTGGCTGCCAACACTCTGAGCAAATACCTCCAGGATCGTGCCTCGGAAAGGCACTTCCATCCGCTTGCCGATACACTCGAATGGCTGGCAAACCGCTCCAAGGCGCATTACGAAGCCATGATGCAACAGGAAGGTTTTATACCGTTTTTCAGGCAGGCAACCCCGATAGATGCAATAGAAAACAGCAAAATCGGGTCCAGACCGGCTAAACGAACAGGCATGAATACCCTGAGTGATTTACGTGCCATTCCCTGGGTATTCTCCTGGAGTCAGACACGGGTGCACATGACCAGTTGGTATGGCGTGGGCAGTGCCTTGGCTGAATTACAATCGGAAAACCCGGAGGCTTACGAAGCTTTAAAAAAAGCACTTAAAACAGATACACTCATCCGTTATGTCTTTACCAATATCGATACGAGCTTAGCAGCTACCGATGAAGGAATATTTGCCTTATACATGGACCTGGTAGCAGATCAGGAGCTCAAAAAGAAATTCGGAGACCTTTTTACCAAAGAACTTTCATTGGTAAAAGACCATATGACCAACCTGATAGGACGACCTATCAGTGAACGACGTGTTAACCATTATTACTCCAATGAATTGAGAGGGTCATTAATGAAATCGCTACACGAAAAGCAGGTCGCCATTTTGAAAGAATGGAGAAGCTTAAAGGGTAGCAACAGCGAACGCTTTGACGCGCTACAGGTAGAGTTACTGTTAACAATCAATGCGCTTTCAGGAGCCATGAGAAATACGGGCTGACAGGTCGCCTAAGTAGCTCCTTAATTCACTAAAATTAATTTAATAAAAAAGAAACAAACGCTTACAATCATGTCATCAGAATCTTACAGCACCAAAGTAGCCTATTTTTCTATGGAAATTGCCATAGATCAAACACTTAAAACCTATTCGGGAGGACTTGGCTTTCTCGCCGGCTCACACATGCGATCGGCCTACGAGCTTAAGCAAAACCTGGTAGGAGTCACCATGCTTTGGAAATACGGGTACTACGATCAGGTAAGGGGCGAGAATGCTCACATGGAAACGAGGTACATCCAAAAATACTATTCCTTCCTGGAAGATACCGGTATTACCGTAGAAGTAGTGATACACAACAAACCGGTATTGGTACGCGCCTATTACCTGAAACCTGAGATCTTTGGTACGGCACCTATCTACTTCCTGACCACCGATATCAACGAAAACGATTACCTGTCGCGCACCATATCACACAGTCTTTACGACCCCAACCACAGTACCCGTGTGGCCCAGGAAATAGTGCTGGGAGCAGGAGGGGCCAAAATGCTGGAAAAGGTCGGTGATATCGACATTTACCACATGAACGAAGCACATGCGCTGCCATTGACGTTTCACCTGTACCACAAACACCAGGACCTGGATAAGTTAAAATCTCAGGTGGTGTTTACCACCCATACACCGGAAAAAGCCGGTAATTTTGAATACGATTTCGATATGTTGTTTCGCATGAACTACTTCTCCGGGCTGTCAGCGGAAGAAGTACACCGAATTACCGGTGAAAATGGCGCAATGATGGGCTGTACACCGGCTGCATTACGCATGTGTAAAAAGGCCAATGCCGTATCGCAATTGCACAAAGAAATCGCTCAGGATATGTGGAAAGACGTGGTACCCGCCGATCATATTTTGGGGATCACCAACTCGCAAAACAAGAACTACTGGCAAGATAAGGATTTAGCCGAACACCTGAAAAGCGGCAAAGATGAGCAATTATTGGCGAGAAAGCGGAAACTCAAAAGAAAATTGTTCAAAGAGGTAGCCCTGCAAGAAGGGGACCTTTTTGATGAAAATGTGCTCACCATCGTTTGGGCACGAAGATTTGCCGGTTACAAACGTCCGGAATTAATAACGCGCAATTTCTATACTTTCCTAGAATTAATGGCCGATACCAAATATCCCGTTCAAATCATCTGGGCAGGAAAGCCTTATCCCAAAGATGAGACAGGCGTTCGTTTGTTTAATAAATTGATAGATATCACTTACACCCATAAAAACTGTGCCGTGCTTATCGGTTATGAGCTGGACCTGAGTACCAAAATCAAAAAGGGTGCGGACATATGGCTCAACACGCCACGCATCACACGAGAAGCATCGGGTACGAGCGGCATAACGGCGGCCATGAACGGCGCTATCAACCTGAGTATCAACGACGGATGGATGCCTGAATACGCAAAAGATGGTCATAACTCCTTTATTATACCTTCACATAATGGTTTTTCATCGGTCGATGAGCAAGACCAGGCAGATTCGGAAAGACTGATACAGGTGTTAAAAGAACGAGTATTACCAACTTACTATGACCAACCGGAAAAGTGGCTCGAGATGATGAAAAATAGTATGAACGACATCTTTCCTTTCTTCGAATCGGGACGTATGGCGCATCAGTACTACGAAGAGCTGTACAACTACCAGTACGCTGAGCACTTAGCTATAGTATAATTAGTTCTTGCCCCGGGTTTAATGTAATCCGGGGGAGGAATGTGTTTGTGTTTTTTCCAGTAATCGTATAGCGAAGGGAAGATTTTATACGCTTCGGGTGAAAAGAGTTAGTCATTTGGGTGTCTTCTAACTATTTATGTCCTATATTTCTGGCAAATCTTTTACAGCAACTAAAACTTTTTGGAAAATGAAAACTAAAATTGGCTTTGCACTTATTTATTTAATTGCTTTTTGCAGTACACAAGCACAGTACTTTGACGGAAGTGGTGTATTTCCGATAGACACTATTTTAACATTTGAAGAAGCGCATTCGGAGTTCATCGTCTTAGCGGAAAATTCCATTTGGGCCCGGACAACAGCAGGAAAGGAAGGCCTGACAAACCACGATTCCAGCTGGTCGCTTCTAACAGACACGGCTAGTACAAACGTACGAGAAGGCGATCATTACTTTGACTTAAGAATACCAAATACCATGTTGGTAGGGGACACTAACGACTTTCCCTGGTATGATGATCATTTTCCTAATTCTACTTTCTACAGCGTTTGGAATTATTACCTCGGTTTTAAACATCAATTTAATATCAACGGTGACAATTTCGCTACCGTACTTTTCAAAGAACAGGATGAAAATGACTTCGATACCTTAGCAAATACAAGTAATGGGGCATTCGCATTTTACGAACGTTGTGAGGAATTTAATATCAATCAATGCAATGGCATATGGTCGCATGATGTACATCAATTTACGGGAGTGGACAATCAGGAATGGTTTTACACGGCGTTTCATTTTCAGGAATTCCCGGTAAAGAAAAAGCACACGCAAAAAATCGATAATGATTTCCTAAAAGACACCACGACGTTTCGATTTGCTTTCCATGCAGCTGCCAGCGATGCCGGCGGACCCGGGTGGGCAATAAACCAATTAAAAGTACTGACTTACATTTGTACAGAAAATTGTCCGACTAGTATCACAGCGCAAGCAAACGATGATCGCCTCAAAATACATCCTAATCCGGTTGGATCAACTATGCACGTGAGCCTGGATGAAATAGCTTCCAAGGCCGGCGCCATTAAAATCCTGGACACACGTGGACAAGTGCTACAAACGGCGCGACTCGAAAATCGAGATGAATACACACTTGAGGTGTTGACATTAAAAAGCGGCATCTACTTACTGCTGATTGCAGACGGTGAGAAAGTGTACACGAAGCGCTTTGTGAAATTATAGCGTGTAGGGTAAAAGTTTGGTTGAAGGTATTTGTGGAGACGCCGGGGTAATATCAAGCAAAGCACAAGGGGAGGAATAATGAATTGGTACGGGGAGTTTGGAAAGGCTTTATTTATCATAATATATATTATACAACAATTATAGCGCTTTACGTAATACGGAGCTTGCGGAGCATTTATCATAAGAACAATTCTTGGACTGCGCAGCTGAATGAGAACGTTAGTTCTATAGCTGGTATCTGACACAGTGTGCGAACTCAAACCGATGTTAATCACTATAGCTATCGTGACTGATGTTATTTTATTTGTCAGACAAAGTTTTTCATATTTTTCAATAGCTGGATAATTGTACAGCTTGTTTTGAAATATGTGATTCTCAGGGCTCAGAATTTTACAGACTTTGGGTGGTCCGGCCACCCATAACTTTGACAGATATTTCATGCATACATTTAACCGAGAATATATTTTAGCGGTACGACGGTCCTGTGATTTGTAAGTTCTCTATATCTCGATATATGGTGTTAAGTACAGATTAATTTGAAATACGGGAATCTCAGGCCTTGTGATTTTTGATGCTTGTAAACAATAGGTGCCAAAATTTAAGCATACGTCTACCCTAAAGGTTGATTGAGTATGACCTCAATTCTATTTAACATAATGTAACATTCTTTTATTTATACCCTCTATTTTTGGTACTTTATTACAACAATATACTAATAATTTGTTCATCAAATTCGCCTAAATATTCAAGATAAGGACGACCATTATTGGGGATATTAAATATTAGTACACCTTGAGTGTTTTCATTAATCATTTGGAAATAATCGTTGTTACCTCTTTCTGAATTGATCCTTACATTATTATTTACTATGCCATATAATTGATTAAAAGCACCGCTTAATTCTGGGTGAGCTTCTATGAAATCCGAGGGTTTGTACTCTTTGTCATCTACTTTGACAATGTAATTCGTTATTTCTGTTTCCATGATTTACTGGTTAATTGTTACTTAATTATTGGTTTTTGTGCTTCCATAAACATGGTGAAGAGGTGCAGAAATAAGCTTACCTGGTTTCCCTTTGTCATACATGTACACCCTGCCGTCTTTGGCCTTAAACTGTTTGATCTTTAAGACCCTCCCATCATTTAGCGGAAAAGAAACAGTGCAAAGCTCCATCTGTTCTTTTATTTTCTTTCTCTTAATTATCCGCAACACAGCTCTCCTATTTAGGTGCTTACTTGATGTTTATGGCCACCCTCTCAATGCGTACATAATCAATATGCTGTTTCCAGTTTATCTCATTAATTTTATTGAACCGCTTCACCATTAACAAATCTACCTTCATACTTCAAACTACCAGAGATGTAATAATGCTTTACAATACCATGAGGTAAGCCATCTTTCCAATGACTTTCTTCTTTTAAATTACCGTTATCATAATAAAATCTAAATAACCCAATCTTTTCATCATTTTTATATTTACCTTCAGAAATCAGTGTTCCAGACTCGTTATAAAATGACATATAACCATGAGTTAAGCCATCTTTCCACCAAGACTTTTCTTTAATTCCCCCATTATCGTAATACCAAACAGCTAACCCAGAACGCTTATCATTTTCATATTGGCCCTCGTAAATCTTTGTTCCTTGGATGTTATATGCAAGGAAAGAACCTTCGAGTTTATCAGCTTTATAATCACCAATTTCACTTATTTGTCCATTCTCATAAAACCATTTGCAGGTCCCTTCTTTTAAACCGTTTTTATAAAAATAGTCTGATTTTAGTTTTCCATTACTGTAATATTCTTGTAACGGCCCTTCTAATTTGTCATTGACATAATTTGCTTCTAATATTTTTGTTCCCAAGGAATCATATTCAACATATGAGCCATTTAATTGGTTGTCCGTTAAGCTCCCAGATTCTTGAATATTACCATTTTCGTAATATATGACGTATGCACCTATTGTTAGGTATTTAATTGTATCTAGACAATATCCTTCCCATTGCAACTGTTTATTCGAAATATAATAATCGCGCATTCTGAATAAATTCGGGTCATTAGTAGGGTTAATATAACGTTTATACATTGCCTTTGATTCATCACATTTAACCCAATCTTCATTATAATAGGAAACAAAAGTTTGCATTTCTTTACCTTTGTCCTGATTTACCACAATATTTTCTAATACCAACTTATTATTTGTGGTTTTACGTTTAGGTCGATCCTTGAACTTTTTTCTACATGAAATACTTGTGAGAACAATAAAAATAGTTAACGTCCATATTAAATACTTGCTCATAATCTACTCCTTATTTGGTACTTTAATTGTTAATATTGAGATTCATTTATCTTAATATAGTAGTATACTGCCACATTTTTGGGTCTAGTTTCTTTATCTCCACCAGTTACAGAATGATTGTGTTTATTTGATGGTTTAGTAGTTCGTTCTTCAGTTTTTCTCTTGGCCTTGTTCTTTTCCCATGCTATTTCACCTTCTTCTCCACCTATAAACTTAATTTGGTATTTGTGGGTATGTTCACCTTCATATGAAATCTTAAATCCACTATTTGGTAATTTTGTAGATTCAGCTTGGAAACTACCAGCACTCCTTGTGTTATTAATATCTAATTGGTCAAGTTTAATGTTACCAGCTCCTTTATTATTTTGATAAAGTTGGTTCAGTCCTCGCAAAAAAACACCTCTCAAATCTGGGACATTAGAATTAAAGTGACTGTAATCTGAGCCCGAAACGTTTCTACCATCACAAGGTGCCCAAATGTTTTTCGAAATCGTATTATTCAAATTAAACTTGTTTAATCTCATGAATTGCTCATAAGGGACAACTGATGAAATAATCGATCCAATAGGGGATTTATTAATTTGTTCATCTTTTCCCTGATTGGTCATTTTTTCTGTTATTTCATCGATGTATTTATCCCTTAATCTTTGAGATATTGAATCCAAATCTTTATTTGTAAGCCTTATTGCCTCAGCTGTAACTTTTTTTTGAACTGTTTGATCAACTTGATTACTATTTACTTTATCCTCCAACTTAAATTGCGTAGTTATTAACGCTACTGATATAGATACTGTGGCCGTAATGGCTGCTACAATTATAGCTTGCCATTTATTTATTTTCGCTACCTGGACAGATGAATTGCGATTTGAATTTTTGTTAGGTGTGCTCATATGAGTTTTCAATTAATATAGTATTGCTCTCATTTTTAGGTGCTTTGATTAGTTTATTATAATCATTTCACAGCTGTTGTCATATATTAACACCCCTATATCAGTGTTGCTCTCTGAATGGACTACTTTAGCGCCACTAATTTCATCAGGTAAATGTCCTGGCTCGGCGCTAAATGCAGCTTCTAGTGTTTTGCTATGTACACTCTTACTCATGCAAACTGTGATCAATCTGTTCTTTTCTTTTTCTATTTTTCCATAGAATTCTAAGGGTGTCATTGTTTTCATTTTTCTCCTTATTTGTTACTTGTATGTTCGTGCGCTAAAACGTTTGAATCAATTACTAAGCCATTGGCATCAATCATTTCAATACAGTTATGAACTGCGTAGTAATTGCAGATCAAACCATCGTAATTTTTGAATTCGCTGAGTTTGATGTTTTGCTCAACATAATCATGATTGAAAGTTTCAGAATTATATATGGCTCTGGTAACAGTAATATCCTTATCTAATACAGACTTTACCAGTATGCCATCATTGTAATAATTCAGATTGTTAGTCTCGTATTTCAATACAGCTTTTCGCTCATTCGAAATAGCATAAGCTTCTTCACTTGTCAGATATTCTCCTATTTGAACAATCACATAGTAATTGTTTTCTGCTTCAAAATAGAATGATGCTTTGTATTTCATAGTCGCTCTATTTTTGGTACTTTATTCAATCACTTTATATTCTTCCTCTTCTTTCTTTTTTCTAACGGCTACAATAGAGTCGCGTACCTGAATGGGGTAGTGACCACATAGAGTACAGATCACCAGATCCGTAACTATCTGGCATACTATATTTCGCAGCCGGCACCTTAAAAGCTAACCACTCAGATTCCTTCCAACACTCTTCTCTTTCCTTTTCTTTCAGCACAAACACACCTTCATAACTCATGGGGAAAATCAATGTCCGGACTCGATGCGAAGAAGTCTCCTTTCCACTTTTACCTGGTGCCCCTACTTGGTCCATGGTGTCCCCAGGATCCAGCCCGTAGCGACTCACCCTTTTAAGATTAGGTGTTCCAAAATATCCCGCAAAACCATTTAAATCTATAAGCCCCATATTTTATCTCCACCAGTTACAGAATGATTGTGTTTATCTGATGGTTTAGTAGTTCGTTCTTCAGTTTTTCTCTTAGCTTATTTTATATCTGTGGTAATAAACATCTATATATCCAAAAAGGTAACAGACAACTAGACTAATAATAAATGTATTCAATCCAAACCCATCTGACTTAAATGGTTTAATATCTAAACCTGCAAGGATAAAATCCAATAAAGCGTAAAGTCCAAATGCAGGGTATAAATATTTCCTTTTAACAGTTTTGTCTATGTAAAAGAAACCTAATCCAAAAAATAAATGAATAAAGAAAATTTTGATGATTTCATCCCCTGATAGTTTTCCTTTTGGAAGCTTTGGGGGAAGCGTAAGTGTTATTTCTTTTAATTCATCTATTTCCTTGGCTTGTTGCCAATCTTGCATGCCATCTTTCCATACAAGAGTTGTATTGAACAGATTTAGGTTTCTTAATTCCTCTAAATTATATGGACCCTGTTTTTTGCCTTTTACAGAAATAAAATATTTCATCTTGTTTTTTTGTTTTGCACACAACAATATAGCATATATATCGTATAAGGGATACTTTTTTTTAAGAAATGCACTCTTATTTTTAGGTGTTCATTAATATTTCTAGTTCTCCATTGGAAATAATTTGCTAAACTTTTCCGTCTTAATTGAGCGTTGGATATTCATTATTTTTTGTAATAAGTTATCGGAATTCCAGTTAAATCATCCTTCAAGACCATAGCTTTTTCGTCAATACTTAGTATTTCATAAGAAGATATGCTTCCAAATGACTGAGAAAGATCGCCTGAAATGTTCTGTCTTTCCATATTTTTTGCTATATTATTTATTGGAGTGGTCTTGTATTCTTCATTATGATATACTATAAAGTTGCCAGCCAGTTTCCAACTTCCAATATCTTCAACACGATATTTTACTGCCAATTCTTCCTCTAGCATGTTAATGAACATTGTAAATAAAACATTTTGTTCATTCTTATATCTTTTTCCTTTTACGATGGTTAATTTACCATCTAAAGCCAATTCTGTAATTTTACCTTCAGATTTATCAATTGAATGATTACTTAATTTATTTCTGAATTCGGTCTCGTTTATTGATACTTTGTATTCCCAAGTCCCATATAATTTTTCTTCAATGTTATCAGTAGTTGATTTCAATTCACTAAAATCTTCTTTGAAAGCTTTATCCTCTACATTATCATCTACCTTGATCACGCATGATGTGAAAATGATTATTGTTGATAGTATAATTAATACACAAAAAACACTTATTCGATTTCCTGAATTCATATCATTAAGTTTTAAATTTATAATTTTATTAATAACACTCATTTTTTGTTATATGTTATCGGAAAACTATCCTGATCTTTTAAAATCATAAATGTTTCATCTATACTTACAATCTCACAAGAAATCGGGTTTTCATCTTCTAAATCTGGTAACACCTCTTCTTGAAATTTTTCTGCTATATCATTAAGTGGTGTGATCTGGGAATTTTCTGTAGACCATGCAATGAAGTTGCTAGCCAGTTTCCAACTTCCAGTTTCTTGATGATGATATTTCAGTATTATACTTCGTCCATTTTTAATTATTTCGATTACATAATTTGCTTCTGCATTATATTTTTTTCCTTTCAAGAAGCTTAATTCGCCATCTTCAGAATATTGAAAACCCATATTTTCGGGTAAATTCTTCAAAGTTTCTTCACCATCGAATTTGCTAAATTCGGTCTCATTCATTGATATTTTGTATTCCCAAGTTCCATATATTTTTTCTTCAATGTTATCAGTAGTTGATTCAAATTCATGCAAATATTCTTTGACAGCTTTATCGTTTATCTTGATCTCACATGATGTAAAAATGATTATTGTTGATAGTATAATTAATACACAAAAAACACTTATTCGATTTCCTGAATTCATATCATTAAGTTTTAAATTTATAATTTTTAGCTCCTTGTTCGATTTCAATAAATTACGCCATTCCCGAATAATCTTTATTACAACTTTGTTCAGTGGTAGACTTGGGTCAATCTGCTTCTGAATTTTTTCCAGTTCTGCCTTGTCTTCTGGCATAAATCGCGCTGTGAATTTTGTCGTTGTGGCTTCCATCTCCTCGTATTTAGGTACTTTATTCTTCTAGGTTTGGTAATAAACCTTCGAGTAACAGTTTTTCCTTTCGTTTTACTACACCATTATAGATGGCACCGATTTTTAAGGCATCATCAGGAATGTCCTGGTGGTATGAATCCAAAACTTGTTTTGTTGCTATAACATACGTCTTCCATTCTTGAAGGCTTAACCCACGTAAACAAAGATCTAACGTGCCAGTTACTATGGCTTTGTCTATCGTTTCGGCAACATTGATTGCTAATTCAGTTTTTTGTTTATCGGTCATATCTTTCTAATTAGTTATTGCCAATCGAGCAGCGCGCCAATCCTCAACTTCAAAGGTTTCATTTCCAGAATTGTCGATTTGATATTTAGCAGCTCCTTTTATTATGGTTGCACCATTCCGACCATAATTCTTGTATCTATGATCCACTTTGATCTCATGAATCACGTCTTCCAATGTGTTCACGTTGTCATAGACTTCAAATTCCTGAACTCCATGAAATAATACTACATATTTTTCCTCCATAGTTCTCCTTCTATTTAGGTGCTTTGATTATCTGTGAGATCTTGTTATAATATTTTTTAGCCTTTTCATGGTCTCCTATTTAGGTACTTTGGTTATCCCAACTATGGGATACTTCTAGTCCATAGTTGATTAATGTTTCAAATGTGTGAAACAGTTCATTAAAATATCAGTAAACAACAGTTTAATGAACTGGATCGAATTGCACCTTTCTATTTACTCAACTCTAGGCACTTGTAGTGAATCAGGAGCTAAGTACGGTTCGAAGTCAGCCCATCCGTCAGGGTCTGGCTTGACAGTGGCTAAACACAACATTTTTCCTTTTCCAACCAGCCTGTGATACAATTGTACATTTACTGCTGGATTAATATTTCTCCAAAATGGAGATAAAATCCTTAACCTTTCAATATGTTCGTCCCACTCAATATCATAAAAGTATAAATCAGGTGTTGTGGTTGTTATTGGTGTAACATTTAAATATTCCCCATGAGGTACAAGCCTCTCGTCTTTATAAACACTGTGCATGTAGTATACTCTTCTACCATGATGATCTGTGGGTATAAATTTAAATCCTAAATATTTTAATTCACCATTATTAACAACTTCTTCACGCGTACGTTGCGCGTGTAACCCTCTGTGGTCATTATACCTTTCCAGAAATCTCCCCTCTCTGGGAGAGTATATAAATATAGTTTTTCCTTCTTTTACATCTTGAAAAGACGCTTTATTTAATCTCATGATCTTTGTTTGTTTGGTACTTTAATTAATCTTTATTTGAAGTGTCGTCATTTAATGCAAATGGATGATTCATTAGATTTACTCCTATTTTAGGTACTTTCAATATTTATAATGCATTATTTAGTGCTTGTCTGTGAGACAACTATTCTATCTATGCGACCATACTTTGAAATAGCTAAATCCATCGCTTCCTTCTCAACATCTTCCCTTGATTTAGCTGCTAATTCATTGTATTCACTCTCGTGTACAAATTTCCCAAAATACGTTTGGTTCTTAATATAAAATTCAAATTTCATTTTCTTAATATTTTTTAGTCTGGATTTGCCTTACGTTTTAGGTACTACTGCTCGATAAATGGGTCAAATGTTTTACAGTCCCCAAAGGCTAAATTGAAGGTTCCCATTTTACCTTCTACCTCAAATCCATTTACATTTGACTTTAGATTCCATTCCCCATTTTCCAGACGTTTAACATCCATTTTCGGCAAATAATTTAAGATTTTAAGTGCATACTTACTGCTACCATGGTCTTTATATGGTTCCGAATCCTCCCGAAAGGTCACCATAATCAGATTATCATTTTTAAGTTTATTCATGTATTTGTTATATGCGCACGTGGTATCAATCTTGTTTAAAAAGGAGTGCATAATTTGAGTCTCTTTTTCTACTCCGTACGACTTTATGTCCTTCTCATATTCTGTGCAGGGGTAGAATAACATGTAGTAATACATCGCGTCCTTTTTGTCTAAATTAGATATATTTGTGATAAAGGTCTGATGCGCTGAATGTAATGCAGTAAATTGTTCTGGGGTAAGCATGTCGACTGGTTTTTTCATTGTCTTGTTTTATATTAAAAAATCAAAATTTCTTCTTATACCTAAAGGTGATATAAAGTACATTAAATAGCAATTCGTTCACCGTTTATTGGTTCTTTTATTATTCTTTGTATTGGATTGATTTTCAAGCCAATCTAATAATCTATAGTATTGCCCTTTCTTAATGTTTAACTCCTTTTGTATTTGATTTAGGGAATAAAGAGCTTTTCCATCCTTATCCTTCTTTTCAAGAAGAGCTCCTATAGCATAAGCTTTTCGTTTACTTTCTGGTGTTATGCCGCGAGGTCTTCCACCTGTACGCCCTAATCGCTTCGCTCTGGCTAATCCAGCTTTGGTACGCTCACTTATTAGCTCTCTTTCAAATTCAGCGATTGTTGCAAAGATGTTAAACATTAATCTTCCCTGAGCTGTTGTGGTATCAATGTTATCCTGAACACTAATTAATTCCACTTCATTTTTACGATAGAAATTCACTAAGTCGATTAAGTGTTTCAATGATCGACCAAGAAGATCAAGTTTCCAGATTATAATAGTATCGCCTGGACGTAACATGTTGTTTAGCTTTTCCAGTTGAGGACGTTCCTTTACAGCGGATATCTTTTCCTTAAATATTCGTTCACATCCAGCTTTTTCAAGAGCTTCGATCTGTAATTCTAAACTTTGATCTTGAGTAGAAACCCTAGCGTATCCTATCTTCATAAAAAGTACACTAAAAACGGTTAAAGTACGAACTAATAAATGTGACCAGTTTTTGGTACTTATCCAAATGGGATTACAATAATTTTAACAGGTGTTCATTAAATAGACGTTTTTTGTTACCCACGTTTACGCTATGTATGGCAGGATTGCTCGGTACAATAATTAGTCTTATGTTAAATAGAAGGGGTTACTGAAAGAAAAAAGACCAACAATACACACCTTTTAGCCGATTTTTTGCATGTGAAGAAGTTTTTCAGGTATAATCTGACATTTAACCGCTTGCTATTCAGTTAACCACTAGATAAAAGTATTACTTTCATACCTATAGCTTAATCCATTAGTAATAAGTAAGATATGTCCGATTTTTTAGCGGAGAATAATTGAATCCAACACTAATGAATGTAGATTAGTTCTTCTTTGATTATTGATTGTAAAAGGGGAAATTAAGCTTTTATGTTCTTTAGGGTATAAAAAAGCTGTTGTTTCTTTGGTGAGGCACAACAGCTAAAAATAATGTTTAATCGGACGGGCCAGTATTCATGTTTGTTAATTCAAATTAACGAAATTTTAATTTGAATTGAAAAGGTAATTTCAATTAACTTTCCTACTCAATACCAGCTCGTCTATAAGAACTTAACTGTTCATGAGTGACTATTCATTCCTGGCACTAGTGGTTGTTATGGTCATTGTATTGGCCGTAGTCAAACGCTAGGCTAGTACACTGTCCGCAACCAAGGACGTTGCCGCAGTGGTAATTTCGACATTAAATCAAGGGTGGCCAGCTGGCACCCTTTTTTCTTTTACAACAATTTGTCTACCTGATTTAACAGGGAGATCAGTAGTAAATCGTTTTGTAATTTCAATATACCATCTATTTGAGTGCTTGATTAATCCACAATTTTTAAGATAGTCAATATTCCCCCGCCCCCTATTTTGGTGTGAGCGCTATTAATTATTTATGCATTTTACTGTTAATTTTAATACACCGTTCGGCATTAGAATTGGTTTTACTGTTATTTTTAATACACTGTATTTCAAAAACTGTTATTTTCACTACACCAAACAGGCAGTTTGCTGATATTTTTAGTACACTGCTTCAAATGTCTTCTAAAGAATGAATCTCATTCCATAAACTTAGAGAAGTAACTGCTTCAGCTTCTTCAATGTTTATTTGAGAGTCATTGTTTAAATCAATGCCGTCTTTTATCAGTTCCGCTTTAAAATTACTGTCAGGAAACTCTATAAATTGAGCATTAACTGACTGCAAAAATAAGGTTAATAACAGAACATAAAATAACCCTTTCATAATGACAAAATCTTAGGTTTGAAAGATATACAATGATCATCCCCCAAAAATTAGGACAGTAAGTTAAACTTTAAAATGATTAAATTTACTGTTATGGCAAGTAGAAGAAAATTCACCTCAAAATTTAAAACCAAAGTTGTATTGGAATGCATAAAAGAGCAATCAACAGTGGCCCAATTGGCTCAAAAATATGATTTACATCCCACGCAAATCAATACATGGAAACGTGAGTTCCTTTCAAATGCGGAACAAGTATTTGACTCGGGAAATACATCTGGTAAAAGCCAAGAAGAAACCGAAAAGGATCAACTCCTCAAGACTATAGGTCAATTGAAAGTTGAAAATGATTTTTTAAAGAACGCCTTGCGGTAAAGCCTCTCAAGGAAAGACGAATGGTGATAAGCAAGGATCACCCTCAACTAAGTATAGTGAAACAATGTGAGTTATTACAGGTTCATCGCTCAGGTATTTATTATCAACCGCGAGAAGAATCACCTTTAAACCTAGAGTTAATGCGTTTAATTGACCAACACTATCTGGATCATCCCGAAAAAGGTGCACCAAGAATGTATACCTGGCTGACACGTGACAAGGGGTATGAAGTTAGTCGCAACCGAATAGACCGATTGTATTATCGAATTATGGGCTTACGAGCTATTTTACCAGGTAAACACACCTCCAAGAGGCATAAAAACCATAAAGTTTACCCTTATTTACTTCGGGGGCTTCAGGTAGATCGCTCTAATCAGGTGTGGGCTACTGATATCACATATATTCCTATGAAAAAAGGCTTCATGTACCTTTGTGCCGTCATAGATCTACACAGCCGGTTTGTAGTGAATTGGTCAGTATCTAATACCATGGATGCGGAATGGTGTAAAGAAACGATTGAAACGGCGATCATGATGCATGGAAAGCCTGAAATAATAAACACTGATCAGGGATGTCAATTTACTTCTGAGGTATTCAGCACGTTTATTTTGGAAAAAGGCATCCAATTAAGCATGGATGGCAAAGGTAGAGCTACCGATAACGCATTCATAGAGCGATTATGGCGTAGCGTAAAGTATGAAAAAGTATACATCAACCCACCTAAAGATGGTGCTCATCTCTATCGGTTGTTGAATGAGTATTTTGATTACTACAATTATGAAAGAAGGCATCAATCAATTGGCGATAACCGGCCAACTGATTTGTTTGTTTCCAACATCTCAACACCAGCCGAAATAAATCACAAAATTCCGGGTATTGATATGTTGAAAACCCTGCTAATTTAATATCTTAATTAATAATATAATCTGTCCTAATAATTGGGGTAACTACACAAATAATAAAATTAGCTGTAATTTTGATTCAAGCCATCATAGGTTTTTAGATAGTATCAATACATTTTCAAATACTTTAAAACTTATTCACTTGTTACATGTGAGTAATAACCAAAAATAAAAAGTCTATTCAAACATGGGAAAACAATTTGGAGGAAAAGTCTCAGCAAAAGTAAAAGCTAAATATGAGCAATCAGAGAACTGGAAGAACAATGCTTTTCAAAACTATACTGAGACCAAAATGGGAGTAAATATAAAAGATTTACCTGGTATCATTCGTAGGCAAATAAAAGGCCACAAATTAGGAAACCCTAAAAACTCATTGCCTATTCAAGCTTTTAATCATAAAGACCTTTTAAATGATGATCTTAGCGCTAAGTTTGTTTGGTATGGCCACTCAGTTTTGCTTATGCGCGTAGATGGACTCACCATTCTCATCGATCCCATGTTGGGTGATGACGCCTCACCTATTGCCCCCAAGAAAACCAGGCGTTTTTCGGAAAACTCAATAAACGTTATTGACGACTTACCCGATATTGACCTTATGCTCATTAGTCATGACCATTATGACCATTTAGACTTAAAGAGTATCGTCAAATTAAAAGATAAAGTAAAGAACTACTATGTGGCTTTAGGTGTGAAAAGACACCTGAAGTACTGGGGTATTGCCGAGTCTACCATTGAAGAGTTTGATTGGTGGGACAAGAAGCATTTCAATGGCATAGCTATTACCTTCACACCTACTAGACATTTTTCTGGGCGTGGCTTAAGCTCTATGGGAAAATGCCTCTGGGGCGGATGGGCCCTTAAAACTGCGAGCGAAAACATATGGTTTAGTGGCGATGGCGGTTATGCCAATCATTTTAAAGATGTTGGCGAACGGCTAGGTCCGTTTGACATTGCATTCATGGAGTGTGGTCAATACTGCCCAGATTGGAAAGATATACATATGTTCCCCGATGAAAGTGTACAAGCAGCACTGGAAGCCAACGTCGGTGTCGCAATTCCGGTACATTGGGGAGCTTTTAATTTATCATACCACCATGCCTGGTTCGAACCTGTTGAGGATTTTGTAAAATTTGCTCATGAACAAAATCTAAATTTCAAAACACCCGCTATCGGGCAAGTTTTTGACATAGATACGACAACCTCTGAATGGTGGAAAGCATACAAATAGTCTTAGTTTGAATTGATCAGATGGTATGTTTGAAAAAGTAGACATAAGCGGATAAAATTTTAATTTGGTTTTGTTGAATCAAATATAAAATAGAACGCTTATGTCTTAAGAAGAACCTGTCAAGGTCGTATTTGAAAATCTGCATCCTTTGTATAGTATTTTCAAATCCCCACCCTGATAGAACCTTCAAATACTATGAAAAGCATTTTAAGCTGAAAACTCCGAAGAAGTATCTGTTAAGTTAAATGAGATAGTCCCCTGAAATTAAAATTTTGAAGCTTTTAGTTGTTCTTCATCATAGAAGAGTCTTCAAAGAATGACTCTGATCTACTTAATCTATTTCAGTGCTTGATTAGTCGACAATTTTTTGAGATAGTCAATATTGCCCAGACCCCTAATTTGTTGTGTGAGTTATTAATTATTTATGCAATTTACTGTTATTTTCGATGCTCCGTTGTTCAAAAACTGTTATTTTCATTACACCAAACAGGCAGTTTACTGGTTATTTTTAATGCACTGCTTCAAATTATAGTTTAAGGGAAATATTTTATTTTGATAAATTGTTATTTTCAACAATTTACTGAGATAAAAAATGTTTTTTATTTAAAATCATCTCAGTAAAGTGTTATTTTTAACAAACTTTTGAGATAAATGAAGTATCTGGAATTCGAAAGAGCTTTTGGGAACTATCCGGTATTTTCAGTACAGGACATTAAGAAACGGTTCCCTCAATTCGACAACAGGAGACTGGTGGAATGGCAGCAAAAAAACTATTTATTGAAAGTAAGAAGAGGTTATTACAGTTTTAACGAAAGTCAGAAGAAAGAATCCTTTTTGTACTTTGTCGCGAACAAAATCTGGAAGCCCTCATATGTTTCATTGGAGAGCGGATTGGCTTACTATAGCCTGATTCCGGAAGGGGTGTTTACAACTACTTCAATCACGACCAGGAATACAGCTTCATATACCACTTCAGTGGGTAATTTCGACTATAAACATATAAAACCGGGATTGTTTTTCGGTTACAAATTGATACAAACTAGCGGAGGTACTATAAAAATAGCCGAACCGGAAAAAGTGATTCTAGACTTCTTTTACAGCAATAAGATCAACATTATCGACGAAATAGAGGCTGTTCGTTTCAACCAGTTACGCATTAAAGAATTACTTAATATGGATAAACTCGCGCAATATCAAAAAATATTTAATTCAACGGTTTTGAACAAAAGAATAACACTATTTAAGGAGGTGATTAATGCTTAGTTTAGAAGAAATAAAGACTTACTACCCGGAACCCCTACAGGTATATGAACGATTTATTATTCGGGAGTATTTGCAATACAAGATTCTGGAAATTGTCTTTGAAAGCCCCTATGCCAACAAACTGGCTTTTTTAGGAGGAACCTGCCTGCGCATTGTACATAACAACAATCGTTTTTCTGAAGACATTGATTTTGACAATTTCAACTTGTCCTCAGAGGATTTTGAAGGCATTACCGCAATAGTTAAAGCCGAGCTGGAAAGGCTGGGGTACCTCGTTGAAATGCGAAATGTAAAAAAAGGGGCTTATCACTGTTATATTAGGTTTCCGGATATCCTGTACAGAGAAGGATTGACCAATCACAAAGAAGAAAAAATTCTCATTCAGTTAGATACAGAATCGCATAATTATGCTTATCAACCAGAGCAACCTTTACTAAACAAATTTGATGTTTTTACTCAAATTAATACTACCCCCAAAGATCTGCTCCTGGCACAAAAGTTTTATGCCGTTCTGAATCGTAAGAGAAATAAAGGACGAGATTTTTTTGATATCGTTTTCCTCTTAGGGCAACAGTTGGTTCCAAATTATGATTATCTCAAAGAGAAAGTAGGATTAAGTACGTCCGAGGCGTTAAGAAAGCAAGTAATTGCCAAATGTTCAACCCTGAACATGCAAGAAATGGCGAAAGATGTCAGACCGTTTTTATTTGATTCCAAAGACGAAAAAAGGATATTGCTATTTCAGCAATATATAGAACAAGTGAAGCTTGAGTAGCTTATTAATTATGAATACGTTTCAAATTTAGCATACAATAAGCAGTAGACCTGTTATGTAATTCCATAATATCAGAAAGAAATCTATCTAACGGATAAATCGGGTTGAAATTAGTTTTTAATAAACCTTATCGATTTTTTATGGGAAACAATCAACCAGTAGATCCCCGAAGGCAAGTTCTTGATATCAACGGTACCATTTACTACAGATTTATTTATATGATTACCTATTAAATCGATAATCAATACCTGATTTACTTCAACATTTAGATGCAAAGTTTCACCAGCAGGTATAGGGTAAACTTCTAGTTTGTTTTCAAGTTCGTTGGAGCTCAAAGCGTTTATATTATCCAGTACTTCCAGTTTTTTTGTACTCATACATCCAGACTTATCTTTTACTGTTATGGTGTAAGTCCCTGCAGTTAGTCCGTTTTGATCTTCCGTATCGTCAAAATCTGCGGAATTATCCAAGTTCCAATCGTACTGATAAGGTGGGGTGCCCGAGCTAACGGTAAGATCAATAGCTCCGTCATTGCCTATCATTTCGTTTGTTATGGCCGCTGTAAGTACTGGTACCGGAAGCGTTGAAATTGTGACTTTTTCGCATGTAGAAGGTTGCTTGCAAGCTCCGATGCCGCGAGCTCTTGCAAAGTATGAAGTCGTTTGTGTCGGGGCTACTTTTATTGAATCTCCCATTCCAAGCGAAACACCGGTAAGACCTCCACAAGCATTGGCATACCATTGAAAATCAACCTCATCTGACACATTGGATGATGACAGTATTACGGAATCACCTTCACATACTACTGTTCTTTCAGCTTCGATAGTAAACGTTACAGGACCATCACATTTATCAAAAAAATAAATGCCGTCATCCTCGTTGAGAATACCCGCTCTCTTCTCGCCAATGGATACCATCATGCCAAATTTATCTTGAGAGCTTCTGTTGGCAGCGGAAATTTTGTCTGTAACAGCCCAACCATTGTCCCCTCGTGCCAAAATATAAGCAGCTCCCGCGAAGGAAGTGAAATCCTGATTTTCCGCATCCAAACCTTCCTGATTGGCACCTACAATGGCCACATCCTCATAAATATCCACCGATACACCGAACTGATCGTTAGGATCTCTGTCGGGAGACACTATTTTTTGTAAGGACCAGTCCTGCGCCGAAAAAACACCTACGATCCCTGGGTGGAGAAGTGGATCATTCTCAGCACCCTGATCATCTGAGCCATCGATATCCAATGAATGCTCTGGCATACCCACAATGGCCGCAAAGTCAGATATTGCTACGGTTTGGCCGAACTTGTCTCCAGCCTGCAATAGAGGAAAATTCAAGGTAGTAATGTAACTACCGTCAACACTCGAATAGATGTAGGCTGCACCAAAGTTGAGTTCCGATTGAGAAAGATCTAAATAGGGAGCTCCTACAATGATGTAAGATGATGAAATATCTATGGCCGACCCAAAACTCGAATTGCTTGAAAATCCCTGACTCTGTTCATAGGCATCTATCTTGGTCACCTCAAACCAGTCTCCCGTAATACTACTGCGATGATATAAAAAAACCGCTCCGGATATTCCGTCGCTATGGTCACCTATAAGTGCCTTGTTTCCATTGATGGCAACAGTATGCCCAAACGAACTGAACTCCGGTCCTTCAATTTTTTGTTTTTCCAGCCATTGCGTACCGTCATATTCGAACAAGTAAGCCGCGTCCGCATTCCCGTCATTGCCGATGATTGCATACCCCTCATCGGAAATTCCTACATCAAATCCGAACTTATCCTGATAAGCACGATCCATCGCCTCAATTCTTTGCATTAATGTCCATTGCCCTGAAGCACTACGTTCATAAATATAAGCGGCACCTGCCTGACTAATCGTGTTTTGGTCGTCGTCTTCAGAATCCTCAGACCAAACGCCTATTATCACGTAATTGCCACTCATGTCAATGGAGAATGCTCCATCTCGTTCTGTATGTGATGACTCCAGCCATTCCTGTGCAGAACATACCAAATGATTTAGGATAAAGACTAAAATAAAGATAAAACTTTTTGTCAAGGTGTTTGACTTTTTCATAATGAATGAGTTTTGTTCAAAATTAAATCTTTTTCCTAAAAAATTATACCATAGACAAGCCTTTTTCGGGTGTTTAAATTCCTTTTTTCTTGCTTTCAGTTTCAGTTCCTACTATGATTGTCACTCGCTTTAGAAATCATAGCTACTTGATTATGGTCAACCTTCTGTAATGGCTACTACGCTACTCCCCACCCGTGCTTATATCCAAAGTAGCTCCCAGGTCCACCGAAAAGTCTTCGCTGATCAAGACATTGTTCAGGACATTTAATTCCAGGTGTGCATTATTAGAAACATTGGAATTTTTCAGCTCAATTGTGCATGCCTGATGTGTTGTGTTTTTGGAATAGCTAGTATTTTCTATGAGCAGGTTCTGGCAATTAATGGTTTCGAAAAGTGCCGCCTCTGCATCCAGCAAGCCATAACCAAATACTTCATTCCAGGTGCCATTTGCTCGATTGGGGTTTGTCTGGTAGGGATAATCGCCGTATTTTTGTGCTGTTCTTTCAATAATGTCAGCCACTTGTTTTACCGTCAAATTTGGATTCACCGAAAGTAGTAAAGCGGCCACCCCGGCTACATGCGGAGTAGCCGCAGATGTGCCTCCAAAAGTCGTGTATGCATTGTCAAGACTACGGCGAAAGTCCGTTGTTTTGACATTGGTAGGTGCAGCGATATCAATTTGAACACCGGTATTACTCCCTGCTTCTATTCGTCCAATCCAGGGGTCGCAGGAGTTGGGATCTGCGAGCAATGTGGCTCCTCGCTGGCCGCATCTGTTCATCGCGGCTACTGCTAATATATCCGGATGATAGCGTGCCGGAAATGCCACCTCCGATTCGTTTTGATTACCCGCTGCAAAACATAAAACACAACCTTTCCCATCGCGCCCAAGGGTGAGCGCATTGTCTATAGCATCGGCGATGATGTGCAATTCCAGGCTATGCCAGGAACACGAGATCACATCGGCACCATGTTGCCAGGCCCAATTCATACCATTGGCCAGCTTCTCGTTGATTCCGGGCGCCAATAATAGGCTATGCTTGATATCCATTAAAGGGCAGTCTGGCGCTATGCCGGCCACACCTATCTCATTGTGCTGCGCGCCAATAATTCCCGCACACCATATGCCATGCCTTTCATAAGCTTCACCACTTACCGGACTTTCACCCGTCTGTGCGTCGTAGCTTAAAGGTGAAAGATTAGATACATCGGGATGTATACCGGGGAAATAACCCGCTTCGTCCCAGCTAAGCCCCTGATCAAAAACAGCAACTGTAATATTTGGTGAACCGGTGCTGATTGTTTTGGCCACGCAATAATTAATGTCCAAACTGGTAGTCCCGTCCCTTTGTCCGTTATTTCCCAAAGCCCATTGATCATCGGCATAGGTATCATTTAATGAACAATGGTCTGTCATGGTAGTAAACGCCAAATCGGGTTCACTGTAGGCAAACAATCCGGTTTCATGCAATTTATTGGCACTACTTAAGGCATCTCCTGTGGCACATTTTAAGCGGTACCACAAGGGCATGAATTCGTTTTGGCTTTCGATGGAAACATGTGCTAATTGTGCTTGTTCTTGCAAAAGGGCGTAATCTGATGACCTTTTGAGCTTCACGTAAAAATAAGCAGACAGCCCTAGCTCTTGGCCACTTTCCAAGGTGTACATTGGCACTATATAATCAAAATGAGCATCGATGCTGGGCTTGGCCTCAGTTGTTTGTTCCACATAGCCCCACATACCATCGTCTTGAACACCGGCCGACAATACCTTGTAACCTTTATTTGCCAACGTGCTGCTATCACCATGCGCACTTTTTACAAAATACTTTCCCTTAACGGGCATCAAAGGAACTTGTTGGCCGTTGTGGTAATAATACTGTCCCTGAAGTTCTAAAATCACACTCAAGCCTAAAAATGTGATGATTAACACTGCCACATTTTTCATAACTCTGTGCCGTAATTGATGCGAACATTCACTTCAACAGGCGCACGTTTGGGTATTAAACGGTGAAAAGTGATCCCTACTACATCGGTGGTACCTGTTAGCAGGTGGTTCACATCCAATAAATAGCCCTTTGTCGCACAATCGTAGCTAAAGGTGTAGTCTATTCGGGCCGGTGTATTACTCACGTAATTCCCAATAATCAGGTCGTAAGTGCTGAAATCTATGGTAGGTTTACAATCACCACTAACCAATGCGTCAAAATCCGTTTGGGAGCTTATGATCACAAAATTATCATTACTGTTGGCCGGTAAGTCCACCTGCATTTCATACCAGGTATACTGGCAATCATAGGCTTCTTCTAATGAGGTAGTTGGAATAAGCGTATCTTCACAAGGTGTTAAGTCCATAAATTCATGTATATCAATGAATATTTTTTGTCCTTCATGCGTCACCTGAGCTATAAAAGAAGTCAACAGACTATCTGTGCAGTAACTAATCGCAATTTCATGAGTGCCAGCGGTCAATGAATCTAATAAGGTTGAATCTGAATTGTACAATTCCAAGAATTGTGAAGCATCAGCACATGCGTATAATGAGCCAATATATTCATTGTCGGCGTATACTTTCAGCTCTTTATTTTCATTAAGACAAGCAATGAAACTTTGTGCATTGCTATAAAATAATACCGGGTAAAGCACCTCTTTTTGCGTTCCTGGTTTAATCGCATCTTCTTTGCGACAAGAAGAGCAACAAATAGCGATGAATAAAAGGAGTAGTTGAACAATTGACTTCATAATAGTTGGACTTATTCCGTTAACATCATTCTTTTGCTAGCTATCAATAGATCGTCCAAAACCAGCGTGTATGTATACATACCCGCTTGTAATTGATCGCCCTCAATGAGCACCGATGTGTCGCCGCGTTCCGATACAGGAATGCTTAACTCTTGCTTTCCTTGCAAGTCATGGATATATATCCAGGCACTTTCTACTTGTTGTGGCACATACATCGCTATGGTTGTTTGTTCGCGAAATGGGTTCGGTGTGTTTTCAAACAGTTGGGCCTGTGCGTATAATGCATCTGCTGCCTGGTTCATTTTGCTGCCATTGAGCATTTTTAGTTGTTGCACCTGGGTATCTAATTCTTTAATCGCCTCAACCAAAACGGGGATTAATCCATCATAATTGACAAATTTATCTCCATTTTCATCCTCCTTTACCACCTGAGGAAGTACGGATTCTATTTCCTGAGCTAAAAATCCCAGCTCAGTGGCTCCCTGGTTTTTCTTAGATCTGGCAAGCACCGGGTTTGACGGTACCTGGTGTCCGTTGACCGTAAGAGGTGTGTTCGAAACCGTGCGATGCGCCTGTTTAAAGTTATAGCTCACGCCACGCATTTTTCTGACGCAATTCAAACCATTATGTACTGTTTTTATATTACTTTTTCGATTACGATCGCTATTCGTAAAGTAGGCTCCTGTTCCTGATATGAACGCACGTTCCGTCATACCGTCTTCATCATAGAAACGTACCATTCTTCCCTGATCACCGGCAGACCAAAAACAGATATAATCGTGGTCAAAATAAGCACCTGCGCTTTCAAAATAGGCATTTTCCAAAATGAGCCCGCCATGTGGGTTCTGCGGATTAAAATCAAAGTTTTGTGCTTCTGCAAATGTTCCCTTATTACCGTAGTACACTCTATTGTGGCCTTTCGAGCCAAAGCTCGTTATTTTGTATTTATCATTGGGTCCCAATTGTGCATTGCTAAATGAGATGACCGCCGGATGCTCGGGGTCGTTGATATTGGAAAAAATTTTCCCTATTCCGTTTTTATCAGTACCAAAACCATAGGAATAAACAGGCGTACTGGCCCAATAAATAGATTGGCTATTCTGAGCACCAGCCAAACGCATCAGTCCATCACCAAGCGGATTACTTACGTATAAGTCCCAAATAAAACGGTTATTACTTTGGCTACCGATTCTCACATTACCATCGGAGAATACTTTGAGTTGCCCGTATCCCGATTCACTATGAAAAAATAGGAATAGTGCCAGGATGCACAAAAAATTGGTTGACTTCATAATTAATGAAAAAATATTATTTGGCAAATATGACATTCCATCATATCCTGAATATTACCAAAAAGTAAATTAATCGTTCATTGATTCACTTTTGAAGTAGGCATACCTTACGGCTCATTTCGAATTCTAAAAAATAGCTCAGTATTGACCAGGGAACTTCTATAAAATCCCCTACTCGTTTTTTACTTTTTCAGGAATTTCCCTGCTTGTATGTTGCGACCATCAGACAAGGTATAATAGTAAATACCATTCTTCAAAGAACCTATATCTACAGCTTCCATATGTTTCACGCTTTTGGATATGACTTGATTTCCCTTGCTGTTAATTATTGAAAGCTGCGCGCTTGTGGATGGATTGGTTCCCTCCCCTGCTTTTACCTACACCTGGAATACACTGGAAATTGTTAACAAAACTTCATGAAGTCTTTCGTTAAGAAATTCCATTCCTCAACGAAAGACTTCATTGGATACCTTTTAGAAGGTAAACTAATCGTCCCTTTTGTCCTTTTCGAGGGATACGAGCTTATGAACAAGGAATTATTTCCTACTTTTCCACCGTGATGATTTGTCCGGAAGAAACATCGGACGCGCTTAATATGTACATACCGCTAGCAAGCGCGCTAACTGGTATTGTCTTTGTTGCTTCCTGAATGTTAAGTACTTCTTTTCCGTTCATATCAAAAATGTGAATATTGCTCAGCGGCTTTTCTGAGCTAGTGTTAATATTTATTACATCTTTCGCCGGTATCGGCCATATATCCATGATTTTATCTGTATTGGTGTTTATAGCATCGCTTGTGCTTACTAAATCTTCTGAGTACGGAGGTATGCCGGTGGTTTGTTCAATCCAGTCTGCTGCGTTAATGACATTTCCCCAAAAACCATAATCGCTACAGGGCTGTCCCTCTCCACCACTTACTGCGCCAACGAGTATTTTTTCACCATCCTTATTTTCTACTACGAGTGGTCCCCCGCTGTCTCCCCTACAAACCAGTCTTCCTTCGGTTTCGTTGACGCGCAGGCGTTGGTCGTCTGCCGCAACAAAATCGAACTTCAATGCAGCACCTTGCAAGTTATCAGGGGTTTGTCCCGTGTTCGGGTCGAGTTGTCCCCATCCGGTAGCATAGCAGTCTCCCCCATCGCTTATATAACCCAAATCGAATACCAGTTCAGAGGCATAGCGGACTTCTTTTGCAAAGTGTCCTGAAAGGTCGAGAGGTGTTTCTAATTCCAACAAACTCAGGTCGCAATAACCGTTGCAATCAAAATTGTAGACATTTTTCACCCGGGCTGTCTGTCCGCTAGATCGATCACTTCGTTTGGTGTAGCCCACTTCAATAGTGGAACCGACACTAACGGCTGCTCCAATGCAATGTTCTGCTGTCAATATCCAGGTCGGGCCAAGGATACTGCCACCGCAGCCACCTAAATCTGCCTGGTACGGATAATCTTCAATCCGTACGTCTTCCCCATTTTTGATAAAGAGTTTCTCAATAGTTTTGTCACCTTTATTTTGTGCGACCATTATATTGTATACAAAAAGACATAAAACAAAGAGTTTAACATTTTTCATGTTGCTAAAATTTTAGTTGTTAAAAGTGTTGTTTTTTATATAAGCGTTGTTCGCATTTAGGCAATGTTGCTTATATGTGTAAGGGTTAAAAGTAAATCACTGAATGACAAGGGGTTTCACTCAGTACCCGAATATAGTTTTTTTTATCGAACTACAATAAAAATTGGCGAAAAAGTTGAGTTCTACTTTTTCGTAAGGTAAAATTTCCACTTCAAAAGAAGAAGAAACTGAATTTATAGACATTACGGTCAACTACGTATATATAGTAGCTAAAAGCTATGCGATCTCGAATACCGGGTAAATTTCTACAATTATTAGCAGGTACTCAGTGAATTTTTGCTAGATTACTTTAATCTACAAATTCTATGAAATTTCTACTGCGTATTTTATTTTCTCCATTTACCCTATTAGCACGAATTATAAGCCCTCTGGGAAAGCCGGTAAATCTTGCTATTTCCAACAGCTACTATTACAACAAACCAAAAACAGACCTATTTTACAGTTCAGCAGGCAATTGGTTTGAGTTAGGCAAAACTTTGTTAAATGCCGACGTATTAAGTTTTGTTCCCCTAAATCAGGATATAGGTAAAGACAAAGGCAACGCTTATTATCAAGGTTACCGAATTACGCATCCGGACATTGATGTAGAAAGCTTTCGTGCCAGCGCAGCCAGTTGGATGTGGCATATTGGCATGGACAAAAACCATGTTTATGTATTCGATCGTACGATTATTGATGGCGAGTGGCATGCAACATGCAAGCTGGTTGAGGGTGCAGACCCTGTTACTTTTGTACAATATGATGTTTATTGGTCAAAAGATGCGCTGTGTCACTTTTATGATCACAAGGCTATAGATGTGGACTACGGCTCTTTTGAACTGATCAACGAAACCTTCGCCAGGGACAATGGTCATATTTACCTGCATTATCATGGGCAGTTTCAACTTTTAGAAGGAAACGTTGCCCAATTCAAAAACATCGATCAATACCATGCACAAGACGCCAGTTATATCTACTTTTTTCTTGATTACCTGGATGGCAATAAAATTGAAAAATTGCAAAAAATTCCGTTCAAAGATCCTGATTCCATTAAAGTGCTGGAAGGGAATTACCTTTTGGTTGACGAAGAGGTATACTACAGAGGGTGTCTGCTCAAAGGGGCTCACGCATCTGAAATTACCATATTGAGTCAATCCTATGCGAAAGATCATAACAAGGTTTATTATGAAAACGAGCCCCTAGAAGGGGCTGATGCAATGTCCTTTCGTTATGATGAAGCAAACTATTGTTATTGCGATAAACATCATAAATACATGGGAGCCGATATATGGGTTGATGAAGGAGACAATGCTACAGAATCGTAATCGATGAATAGGTTTTACCCTGCTAACGTCTCTATTGGTTTCTGCGCCAAACTGATGGTAACGCATCGATTCATTGATTTCTAAACTACTCTTCGCTTGAATAAGGTTTAAGCCACGCAAGCAATTGATTGGCTAAATCATATTCCTTGACATAGTCTGGACACTCCAGGTCTTCTAAAACGTAATCCAATAGCCAGTTTTTTCCATGCCCTTGTATAAAATCTAAAATAGCCTGGTAGTTGACTTTTGCTTTTTCCTGATCCATAAGCTGCAAATAAGCCTTCCCTAAATAACGATAACATCTTACGGTATGGTCGATGTTTGCATCCATGTCTATACTTTCCAGATGACTTTCGCCAAATGTTATAAGCGCATCGTAATCGCTAATCCAATAATACATTTCGAGCATACTTACAGCTGAATGTCCATTAGGTACAAACGTTAAACCTTTATGAAACCAATGAATAGCCTCCTTAACACCGTTGCGCACTTTGGCGCTACACTTTCCCATAACATCACAACATTTTTCCATCAAAATGGCGTCTTCATTATCATTTTCAAGCGCTGCTAACAACACCTCCTTCAATACTTCAATAGCCTCTTTATGCTTATATCGAATTTCTAAATCATATGCCTGTTCGTAAGCTTCCTGCAGAGAAAGTTTCGATATAACACTAACTTCTCTGTTGAAATAGTTAAGAAATTTGGCCCCGCTGTTTTTCGCTGCTTTGTGCCATAGATCCATTACAATTTTTCGTTCTTTTTCGGCATGTATTAACAACTGAATGACATATTTTTTTATTTTTTCATCAGGAAAATGGTAAGAGAATACTCCTAAATCCCGTTCTGAAGCACAAATCTTAATCACTTCGATATTTTTAAGGTAAGGAGCCGTTTTTCCATCCTTTTCCAGTTTCATAAACGCAAGGCCAAGACTAACATTGATTAAAAAAGACGCTAGTTCAAAACAATCGGTAGCATTTTTAGGCCAATCTTCTCGTTTAAAATCCCTATCGACTTCACTAATGTCATTTTGCTTATCTTCAAATTCGGGAATATTTTCTACCATTCTGAATACAGAATCAATTGTGGATAACTCTTCCAAATGCCAGCTTCCATCATCAATATACACATGATAGTCATCAAGAGGGTTCGTACTTAAACCTAAAGCAAAGCCCTGCCCTGTCCAATTGAGCTGTATGTACTTATAATCTTTTATAGGATACTTAATAATTGCTGCTCTGTAGCCATTAATGATATAAGTGCTTAAACGTTCAAACCAGCTAACTTTATTACTGGGTATTTCCTCTTTAATTTGAAAACCTTTTTTTAATTTAGTATCAATTAACCTTTTGCCCAGCTTCTTGGCTTCTTCAGTACTGGCTAACTTTTTCCTTGTTGTTTGGCCTGCGGTTCCAATAATACCGTAAGTGAGAATGTGTGCATTCCCTTTAATTTCCAGTTCCCAAAACTTGGATATTTTGTCATCTATATATTCCAAATAATATTTCATAAAAGTCGCTAGTTACAATATCAAACTTATTGTTAATACAACCGAGATTAGGATTGGTTCACTCTAAATTAGTTAAAGGTAAATATACAAGTCAAACTGAACTATACCTTGTTTCGCAACTTTATCATCCTTAATACCTCCGAAAATACCTAAAAAGTACTTAAGTAGCTCTTCTTTTAGCCAAAACGCCTGATTTCAACCTTCTGTGTGAACACGATACGTTTGCGTTAAATCAATTATTAATTCAATTATCATTTTCGCAACACTGTTGCATTTTTATTTGTTTTTTATAATTTTGTACTCCTGTTACGTCTTTCAACTTGCCAAACTCAAAGTAATCTGCTTTAGCAGTAATGCACTATTATACAGGATTGTCGTTTGGCTTATTTGTATGCACCTGGATATTTAGTGGTTTTACGAGTATGTCTCCATTTAACTGGTCATACAATTTCAGATTATTGGAGGAAGAGACCACCTTGTGGGAGTCCAGATCCAATTCACTCGTTGATATAAGCGACGAAGAATGGAAAATGCTACAGCATACCTTTCGAACAGGCCAACTAAAAGAAGCTCGTTTCTCCCTGTTTGTCGCTCGCTTGTTTGCAACACTAACTACTAATGACACAACAAAAAGTGTTTGTTTGACCGATGCTGTTTACAGACCTGCTAAAAGCGATTTAGCAGCACAATTGTAATTATTAAACCCTGCTGATTCGGTGTTAAGTGTGGAATTATTAAGCGAGTATGATAACTATTACTACGATCGCGACAACCGTAAAACATAACCGATTCTAAAAGTGGCTACGGCACATCCACATGATTATTACATCCATCCTGCGAATGGTCAGGTACTTTTAAAAAGCGACCGTAACAACAAGATAGAGCGCTGGCTGTACCATGGACTGCACAGTCTGGATTTTAGCTTTCTCAGCAACAAGCGGCCATTGTGGGATATTGTTATGATTGTACCGCTACTGGGCGGTACCTGCATTTGTATTACGGCAACAGGCCTGGGAATAAAATTTATAAGGCGAAAAAGACGTAAGCACATTAAAAGAAAAGCACGACTGGCTTCCAATTAAGCTGTTTTTCCCGGTTCATAATTTGCAGCTAATTCTGAAATCTCCTTTATATGCGCCGGTGTAGTACCACAGCATCCACCTATAATATTTACAAGTCCCTCATCCAGATATACCTTGATCTGTGCGGCGGTCTCTTCCGGCGTTTCGTTATATTCACCCATTTCGTTAGGAAGCCCCGCATTTGGATGAGCGTGCACAAAGCCCTTAAAATTTTTTCTAATGGTCGCTAAGTGTGGCCTGAGTCCGGATGCACCCATAGCACAATTTAACCCGATAGTTAAAGGATGAGCATGCTGCATCGAAATAACGAATGCTTCCGCATTTTGACCTGATAACGTTCTACCGCTGGCATCTGTTATGGTGCCTGAAATCATCACAGGAAGAGCTGAGTGAAGTGCTTCTTGCACCAAATCGATGGCATATAAGGCGGCTTTTGCATTTAAGGAATCCGTAATAGTTTCTACCATTAACAAATCTACACCCCCCTTAATCAAACCGCTTACCTGTTCCTTAAATGCTTCCACAAGTTCATCAAAGGTCGTATTTCTAAATCCAGGATCATTTACATCGGGAGACATGGAAGAAAGTTTGGTGGTAGGTCCCATCGACCCACACACAAATCGAGGTTTTCCCGGATCTTTCGCTGTAAACTCGTCTGCAACCTGTTTGGCCAGCCTGGCCGATTCGTAGTTAATATCAAATACTACCTTTTCCAAATGATAATCAGCCTGGGCCACAAAGGTACCTCCAAAGGTATTTGTTTCAATGATGTCTGCACCAGCTTCCAGGTAGGAGGCATGTATTGCTTTGATTACATCTGGTCTGGTTAAAGCTAAAACGTCGTTATTACCTTTCAAAGCAACAGGATGGTCTTTGAACCTTTCCCCTCTGAAATCTGCTTCCTCCAAATTGTAAGTTTGAATCATAGTACCCATTGCTCCGTCCAGAACAAGGATCTTCTCTTTAAGAACTTCTTTAATATCCGGTTTATTCATCTTATTATCTGTCCGTTATTCTATTGAATTACCACTATTTGAGATGCCAGCGACATACATGCTCTCTGAAGTTAATAAGTAGTACTATTTCTGATTTCTTACTTTTCTTTCCATCAATCAAAACTATAAATTGTAGTTTTTTTATCCAATCCTTATATCTACTTAAGAATTTAAATCTTTCATATTTTCAAATATTAGATTTAACTTCTGTTTACCGGATTAATTAAGGCCTATCAAAGAAAATTTATCTGGGTAGACTTCTGTCAGTGCGAATTGAAACCAATTGATTTGTCGGAATAAATAATGCATAAGCAGGCTCCACTCCCTTCACCCGGGCTTCTTCTACCATAGTATTAGTCCATTTAAATCAAGACGTACGCATTGTTCCTCTTTTTTGGGCATCTTTCTTTCGATTTTGGAAGTTGGTATCACCTTAGGCAAACTGGTACCAATGCAGCTAAGTGTTTTAAAACGCCGGTATTACAGTTGAAGTACAAATCTACTTCTGATCATTTTTATCGAATACCTGGTTTGAAAAAACGCGAAAGCGCAATTCCAAAACACAATTTTTATTCATTTTTAAAACTTCTGACAATGAAAAAATTTATTAGAATTGGATTATTAATCAACATGTTCGCTTTTGCCGCATGTGAAAAGGAAAGTATTCCCGAACAACCTACCACTAATGATGAGGCAACAAGCAAGGCTGAAAATGCCCGCCCGACCTACTTCGATACCGGTGCCCGTAACCGCTGGTTCAGACCTGTAGGTGACAACTGCGTTGGAGCGTACACTGAATCGGCACGAATAAGAGCTGATGTCAGTATACACCGTATTGGTACCGCAGAATTATTCCATTTTAGACTCAACTCAGATGGAACTTATAGTATACAAGCCAGAAACGGTAAATACCTCGATATTGACCGCAGCAGTGGTGGTTACCTGTTTCCAAATGGACATCGTCACAACATTGATTGTAAATTTTACATTGAGCCAGCCGGATTAGGTCGTTACTACTTTAAGTCCTATCACACGAAAAAATACCTCACTCGTATTAGCAGCACAGGGGAATTAATATGCAATGTGAACACACCGGGCTATAATGACAGTTTTTCAATTGGTACCCTTAATATGCCCTGCCAACCGATCCAGGGATTAGAGACCGGCAGACGTAATATTGGATTCCGGAGCTGGGAAGGTAAATTCATTAGTTCCAATAACGGTACCGGGCGAGCGAAAGCCGATCGTAATCACCTATATGACTGGGAAAAAATGGAGCTTGTATACAACGCCGGCGACTGTACTTATAGTATCAAAGGAAATAATGGAAGATACCTTGATATCGAACAAAGTTCAGGAGGTAATGTAGTATTCAATGGAGACCGGTATAACATTGATTGTAAATTTATCATCAAACATGAAGGGAATAACCGTTACAGTTTCATGTCCTATGCGACAGGTAAATACATGGCAGCTGAACCCGGAGGCACCCTCATGGTAAATAGGAACGCGGCTAATGCCTGGGAAAAGTTTGAGATGTGGGTCACGCCCTGATTAATAGCTTGAAATAGCGGAATTCAGAACCACGGGCTGCTGGCAAAAGTCCGTGGTTTTCTTTATTTAGTTTATGCGAACCTATAAGCCAAACACAAATTCAATTACGCTCTCAGTCATCATTTAGAATTACCTGGCCTGCAACTAACAAGACTGGTGGAAATAAACGTATTCTTTTCCATTCCAATAGAACTGTCCGCCTCCAATCTCATCCTTCTCAACCTGCAGTGATGGGTTTTCAAGAATAAGTTCACCTTTTTGACCCGTCCCTGTAAATTCGTCAAGTCCGGGCATATTTACCTTTTCTCTATTTACTTTCCAACTATCGATGTAATACAGGTCATCGGAAAATCCATTGATGACTTCAACACCTGCGCCGAGTATAAAAACTTCATTAGTATGTCCATTTATGATCGCAAACCCTTTTTTGTTATTCTCCTTTTGTCTAATTGGAATGGCGACGTCGAGATGATGATCCCCGTTGAAATCTGCTTCGAGGTAAAGCGGGTTTAATCTTGGATCGAATTCATAGTCTTTTTGCAATTGCAATCCGCTAAGTAGACCGCTTTCTAAAAACCAGTCGGGTAATTCTTTTCTTTTATTAAAGTCAGTAGTGACTTCTGACTTCTTTTCACTAGTATCTACCCACGCGGTATCCTTCACTTTCTCCTTAATTAAGGACAAATCAGTTACTGCTTTTGCCTTATGCGCTTCTACCTTGTCTGTAGCCGAATTACAGGCGCTCAAAAATCCTATGGTTAATATGACAAAAGTTCTTTTCATTTTTTTAGCTTATAACGTGCGCCTTTAAAGATAAGGTATATTGATGGGATTATTAATTGACTCCCGATTTTTCAATTGTTACCAGCTGTTTATTCTAACTTTCAATTCTTCTATTGGCATTGGAATTAACAAACAAGATACAAACCATCATGGCAATGGTAGTGATACTGATGGCACGCCATACAGGAGCATCAACAAATACAATAAGAAATACAATAAGGAGTGCCGCAAGTGCAATGATTACCGGTATGATGAGGAAAACGATTGTTACTTGGATAAGAATCATAAGTATATGGGAGGTCAGATTTGGGATAAAGGCCAGGAAGACTCTCCTAAAGGGTAAATAATATAATTCTTTTCAAATAACTTTTACTATGCGTTCTAATAATCTACAGGCAAACGCCCTATGTCATTAAGTTAGGAGATTGAAATGTTTTTTTCGAGGCACGTCAACCAGGTACCCACCTCCTCAACCTGGTTCAGGTAACACACAGGTACCGCAGGCATGCACCTCTACCCTCGCCTCTTTTTTTGCATGTTATTAAGAATTAGTATTAAACAAGTAATGAAATTTTAAACTAAAAAAGACTAAACACGCTCTTGGTTCAGTGTTTCATTTCTATATATAGATGTCCCTCAAATAGGACTGGTCTACCAGAACTGTGCAGGCGGAATTTCGTCTTCGTAATGCAGGCGATAACCCAGCATAATTTCATGTGTTCCGTTATTTGTCTGGCGCCTGTCGCTACTGGCAACAATATTCCAGTCATAAGCATAGGCCAACTCATATTGATTCTTAATTAGAACTCCTCCCATAAGCGCAATAGCATCTTCATGTCGATAAGAAACCGCTCCCCAATACTTGAGGTCATACCTTACCTTAATGTTTAAATCGATTTGATCTTTGGAGTTTTGAATACCCTTATAACTCAATGAAGGAACAACATAGAAGTGCGATTCTTCGGAAATATGAATTTTGGCACCTGCAGTAACAAAATGATGCATTTTTAATTCGTTATCTACATCGTTTTCTTCGGAATACTTCAACTGACTTGGAATGAGCTGATAGGTAGCGGCACCAAAATACCACATTTTTTCATATACCCAAATACCGGCACTGGCATCCGGAAGCCACAAGGATCCCTTGCTCAATCGCTGAATAATGCCGTCTTCAACGCCCAAGCCATTTCCATTATGCCAGATCAGCGCATCATTATCGATGTTGTAATTCTTCACACCAATAAAAGCTCCAAGTGCGACAGTCAACTTAGGCGTGAGCGGAACATGATAGGAATAAGATCCACTAATGGATGTTCGTGCAATGACACCGGTCATATCGCGCATCACAAAACCACCAATGCCATGATGTGGAAGATCTACAATACTGGCATCGGGTTGTACATGTGGATTGTTATTAATAGGGTGATGTCCGCTAATATAATAAGTTACGGGCGCACCTTCATGTTGTAACCACTGATTCCTATAGGCCAATTTGAAATCCGTGAAGCGCTCTGCTCCTCCTTCTGCGGGGTTCAACATAAATAGATTATCTACCAGCGACAAAGTAGTTTGTTCATTTTGCTGTCCCATGATAGTTGACGAACCACATAAAACAAGACTTAAACTGAATATTATAGTAATTTTTTTCATTTCCTTGTCATTATTAGTGTTCAAATTATCGTACAACGTTTACATGTCCGTCAAGCGGCCTGTTTGATCCTACCGCTGAATTTTTATAAATCACATAATAATAAGTGCCTGCCGGAACGGGCTCACTGCCTATGGTTCCATCCCATTCATTTCCCTTATAAGGTACGGAACCGTCGTGTCTGAAAATTTCTTCGCGACCCCATCTGCTAAATATATGAACGGTCATTTTTGGATATTTTCCTGCATTTACAATAATCCAATCGTCATGCTGCCCGTCTCCATTGGGTGTAAATATATTTGGCACCAGGAACAAATCTTCCGTAGGAAATATAACTGCCGTATCTGCACAATACTCGTTTTCAATGACTAAATAGTATTTATTATTTTCAATATTATCGTAATCAACATAAATGAGATCCTCACCATTTAACGCATAGGTCAAATGTCCTGTATCCGTTCCAGTTGTTAATACACGACCATCCTCTCCTGTGCTATTTTGGAACCAGGTATAGCGAATTACTTCGTTATTAGGATCGGTAAGTTGCGTGGTACTCCCTGTTCCATTCAAAATAACTGTTTCCCCGGCTTGCAGATCATCGAATGACAATTCTCCCTGTACTACGGCCGTTGGCTGATAACTGAAATTAAGTACAACGCCATCAGAATCTCCCACGATATCTACACAACGCTGCGTTGTTTCAATAAATACGCCTATGCTATCTCCGGATACCGGATTACTTAATAAGTAACTATTGGTATCAGTAAGCGCAGCGAGCTCACCGTTCACATACCAATAATAAGTTGTCAATGAAGTGTTCAGCTGATCATTTCCAACAGCTGTAAAGATGAAATCAGTATTTTCAACATCAAAACAAGTATCGTTGGTTGTAGTGAATAGATCTACATTCAGCAATCCATTAGGTTCAACAGCTATGAATTCCGTAACAGATCTTATTATCGGTGATGCACAAGGGTATGAACTTTCCATCACATAGGTAACCTGATCGCCATCTTGCACCAATTGTGGCCCAAATACCGGAGGGTCGGGACTCACATCATTATAAAGCGTATCGATAGCACTACCAGAAGTGTAAATTACGGTCCATGAACGTGGCCCCTCGTTACCATCAACAATACTACTGGTATCTACCATTACCGTAGCCTGATCGTCTGAACAATACAAATCTTCGCCTATTAAGCTAAAGTTTGGAGATATTACCGGATCCACATCAATTGTCACAGTATCTTCACTTGCTGCAGGATGCACCACACAAATCGCAGAAGAAGTAAGTACAACAGTTATTGCATCTCCACTATCGATTAAATTGGGTGAGATAGGGAAGCATGGAATCGAATCTTGAACTAATGAATCACCATTTACAAACCACGTAAATATTGGTGAATCCCCCGCATTGGTTGCAGTTGCGCATACTGTTATAGTTTCATCAGCACATTGAGGATCACCATCGATATCAATAGATACAGATGCGGTAGTAATAGTGTCAATGGTCGGAGTCACAGCCGTATCCGAAACAACAGGATCTACGGCACACATCAAACTTGAAATTACCGATGCCGAAATTACATCCGTATCCACGAAGTTTGTAAATGAATAGGACACCGGACTGGAAACTCCGGATTCTGAGTGCACGACTGTTCCGTTCAGTTCCCACCTAATAGTTGGATTCTGCCCCCAATTTATACCGCTGGCTATGAAATTCACAGCGTCGCCCAGGCAGGCAAAACCAGTATCGCCAGCGAGTGTTAATGTCGGGTTGGTACTGCTTACATTCACTTCCGCCAAATTGGATGTATCCAGCGCGTTATTCGCGGCACAAGGCAAATTGGAAGTAAGCACAGCGTGTACACGATCTCCATCCATAAAATTCCTGCTGTGGTAAATGGTATCATTAATGCCAGACTCAACCAATTGATCATTCAGGTACCACTCTACTAAGGGAGCACTTCCACCATTAACGATACTGGCTACGAAGGCCAATGAATCGTTCAGACAAATCTGTGCACTGACAGGATTGATAATGATACTAACCTGTACTACATTGATTGTCGGAAATAACGCATTACTTAAAATAGAAGGGTTACCTGCCAGGCAACGTACATTAGATAATAACCTCGCTTGAACGACGTCACCCGGATTGAGGGAATCTACCATCCACACTGACGTTGCGTTAAAATCGCTCCAGATAGAATCACCATTTACCAACCATGTAATAAGAGGCTGAGTTCCTCCATTTACACTAGTGGCCGTAAATGTAAGCGGGTCATTAAGGCATGATTGCGACGTATCGGCCGTTAAAGTAATGGATGGTTGATTATTTTCTATCCTTATGCTGATGTTTTGTGAAGCTACTACTGTATCGGTAATACATTCGAGATTAGAAATCAACTCAACAGAAATCACGTCATTATTGTCTAAAGAATCTATTACCAGTTGATCCGAACTGGTGGGGCCACTCAAAAGCTGGCCATTCAAAAACCAATTATACATGGGATTATTTCCTGCATTGGAAGTAAAAGTAGCAAGGATAACGGGTTCACCAAGACAAGCCGTATCGTTATCGGCTTGCAATGCCACCGTTGGTATAAGCACCGATCTAACCATAATAATCGTTAAAGCGGTATCGGTATTCGGAAATGAACATAGGTCATTTGAATGAATTACAACCATAATGCTATCGCCGTCTACCAGGGTGTTTGAACTAAAAGTATTCTGGTCGCCCGCCACTCCTACTCCGTTAACAAACCATTGAAAACTTGGGTCCGGACCCGCGTTCGATGAATCACTGACGGTGAAATTTGCCAGGGTTCCTGCACAAACCGCGGTATCACCAATCATAGATACATTGGGCACCCCCGTAGCATTGACATTCATGATTACAAAAGCCGTATCGGTCAAAAAAGCAGGACAGATTGCGTTAGAGGTCATCACTACCATTACGGTGTCTCCGTCTACCAAATTTGTGGAACTGTAAGTATTTTGATCGCCTGTAACTAACGTTCTATTAACATACCACTGAAAATCCGGGTTTGTACCTGCATTCGAAGAATCGCTAATGCTGAAATTCGCTACTTCTCCCGGACAAATGACAGTATCACCGCTTATGGATACATTGGGCACCAGTGTGGGATCAACATCCATGATCACCAAAGCCGTATCGGTCAAAAAAGCAGGGCAGGGTGCATCCGATGTCATCACCACCATCACGGTATCTCCTTCTGCCAAATTCGTCGTATTATAAGCAGTTTGATCACCAGCAACTAAAGTACTATTAACAAACCACTGGAAGGAAGGATTTGTACCTGCATTCACGATATCGGTCACCATGAAGTTTGCATTGTCACCTGAACAAATGCTCAAATCACCGCTCATAGATACACTGGAAGTATCTGTATCCAAAATAACATTAAGAGGTACCCGTGAAGTTCCCCTCACTCCCGGGCAAGAGGAGTTGGTAACAATTGCGGTTATGCGGTTAAGGCCCGGTACCGCTTCAATAGCCACACAGGTCATATCATCATATGCTGGTACGTGCACATCATTTATCTGCCATTCGATAGATGAATTGGGTGGATCAATGATTGCGCAAACATCAAAAGTATCGCCTGCACAAATGGTAGTTGAGCCATGACTAAGTGAAAGGGATACACAAGCAATCTCGCTCACATCTTCTATTCCGGATTCAATATCCTGAGTTTCTTTTTCGCCATTGGAGTCTTCCGGTCCCTCTTCATGGCTTTCAACTTTATTGGTGGTTTGTTTGTTTAAGGTCTTATAGAGGGTATGTGGAAAGTTATTTATTCCCGCCAATACGCCAAACCATGAACACAATGCCGGGATAACACAAATTTTCTTTAGTAAACTTGTTTTCATTCTGGTTATTTTACGTTGGTAATCAAAAGTGAATTACTGTCCTTAATTCGGCCAGATCATAGGTTGTTATATTTCGAGTTCAGTAATGTCCAGGGCTTTCTGGGTAGTTTGACTTTATTGATTCGAAATGGGTATTAACGATCTGCAAGACGAACTTGACATAAGAGAACCTGCCAAGCTGTAAGCAGAACTGTTCTCCCTTAATTAATACTTGAAAATGAAAGGTTCGTAGACAAAAAACAGCTAAAAGTTTAATAAGATTCGACGGTATAGTCTATTTACTCGGTGAATTTACAAGTTTTACAAGGTAAAATTTTCACTCAATCCTCCCCCTTATAGGCGTCAATTATAGGCGTTTTTATACAACTGGTACCAAAATATAGGCCTGGAAGCTTACAATTTCTGTCCACACGCTAAAGAGCTGAATAATAATGTGAATCAGACAATCGATAATTACGACCAGGAACATCTATAAGAAGTAACAGAGAAATGATTCGTATTAGTCACCTTGCTTTTGTTTGCTCTAACATCTATGATATGACTTCATGGCGGATACTATTGATATAGAATTCCTAATTATCTACTGACTTTTATACCTCCCTCCATAGCTTCAGGAGAAAAAATAACCAACATAATGTATCCTTTTTGAATCTTTTGAGTCTCCTTTACAAAATATAAACTTTAATACTATGAATAACTGTCAATGCGAAGATTGTGAATGTCCGAATTGTGATTGTAAAGATTGTGCAAACAATAACTGTGAATGTGAAAAATGTACTTGCAACACATGCGAATGTTGCTAAATTTGAATACCTAAAACTCATTAGCCGACTCCGTGAAAACCGTTAATGTATGAATTCACAAGAAATTTGGAGCAAATATGGTCAGGAAATCTATTTTTTTATTCTGAAAAAAGTCAATGATGATCAGGCCACTAATGATATTTTCCAAAATACCTTCTTTAAAATTCATAAGAACCTGCATCAGCTAAATGCTCCCGACAAAATAAGAGCCTGGGCATTTCAGATTTGCCGAAACGAGATCACGAATTTCTATAAAGTGGAATCTATTCATAATGATGTGTCGCAAGCTACACCGGCAGATGATTCCCTACCGGATGTATGCTGCCTTGATAAATTTATTGATAACCTCCCTGACAATTATAGGGAGACTATTGAATTAATCTATCGCAAAGGCAAAAAGCAAAAAGAAGTTGCTGAAATATTGGGAATGAGTCTGGCTAACGTCAAAGCTGTAATCAGGCGATCAAAAGAACTTTTAAAGAAACAATTTCTGGAATGCTGCCAATATAAGACCGATAAAAAAGGAAACTTAGTAGGCCTGCCAGACTGTCCCACTTGTTCTTGAGAATGATCTCCTACCTTTACGTGTTTTTTATTTACCGGCTCTTACAGATGGCACATCACAACATTCATCGTTCGAACAACTGCCGTACTTTCTGTTATATAAATGCAAGCCAACAATTGCAAGTGCCGGAATGTAAATTGCTTGCTCCGAAAGCAGGACAAATTCAAAAAACTCATTCAAAATAATGGCCGCAAGTGCTACCCATGATAACCAGAGCGCAACTTTGATCCACATTTGAGCAGTCTTTTTTGTCGCATAATAAATCGCTAAAAAAGAGACAATCAAAAAAACATAATCTATAAATTTCCACCACCCGGGAACAACATCCGAAGCACAACAACTTGCTGTGCAGGCCTTCACCACAAATAACAGAGGTGTTGCGATACAATGAATCAAACATAGAAACCCGGCAAGAGCGCCTATATTGTCTGCTTTTAATATATTATTTTTGAATATCATGATAATGCAGCTACGAAATTAATAAGATCATTATAATCTATCAAATGGCCAGCCGATTTTCGAGGCGATGCAGACCATTATCTTTTTATTCCGTACGCATAAAATAAACAATTATTGGCAAATAGACAAGATTGGTGGCGTAATTAGGAAAACACAGAGCGCGATCAAATTAATCCACAGCACTTATTTTTTGAAACCATTCTAAGACAGGTAGGGTGCTTATACTTTAAACCTTGTTTCAAATCACTTTTCTTTTTCAAAGAACTAACCCGTATAACTTTTCGTGTATCTACCCATTTTACGCTACCATAAAGCCGGTACTTTACATCAACAAATTTGTAACCATTTGCTTTAAGTTTATTGTGAATTTACATCGAATTAATCTAATATGTCCAAAGACTATTAATAGCAATTAACAATTATTATCCAGACAGTTGTGATATAAATCATACGCTCGTATTTTCATTGCCAACATTGAAATCATTGCAGAATATTTATATTTGACTACAAGCTTGAGTTATGAAAATAGATAAAGAAAGGGTTATTCAGCTCATTGATCAATTAGACCAAATTACCAAGGATTTGGAGGAAAAGGAACAGGTATTTGATCAGGCTATCGAAGCAACTTGTTCCGAATACCGTAAGAGTGCCCGAAACCTTATTCATTACAAAGCAATTCGGACAATAGACTTAAGACCCATACAAAAAGCCTTGAAAAACCTGGGGATGTCTCGTCTGGCAAATGCGGGAAGCCATGTTATGGACAGTTTATCGCTCTCCAGGCAAATATTATATTGTTTGATTGGACAATCTGTTGACGATGAAGCCAATTTTGATCTTACCACCAAAAACAGTGAAGAGTTTCTGATCAATAATACAAAAAACCTGCTAGGCCCACTCTCAGAAGGTAGACGTGTCCGGATAATGGTGACGCAACCCACCGAAGCGGCCTATGATTATCCAATGGTATTGGAAATGGTCAAGAGTGGTATGAACTGTGCCCGTATTAATTGTGCACATGACACCCCGGAGATATGGAGTAAAATAATTAACCATGTAAAAAAGGCTTCGGAAGCAACGGGCACACATGTGACTATTGCTATGGATCTGGCCGGCCCAAAAATTAGAACAGGTGCTATTAAACCTGGTTTTAAAGTCCGGAAATTCTCACCTAAACGAAATGATTTGGGTATGGTTGTCAGTCCTGCATTTATCATTTTCACAGATCAGGTCAACGAAAAATCCGCACCCAACACCATACCGGTAGCTAGCGAATGGAAAAATCAATTGAATGTCGGAGATAAGCTGCTGGTAGCCGCCGATGCCAGAAACAAACAACGTACATTAAAAGTTATTCGCAAGACTGACGATCAGGTATGGGCCGAATGTTTCAAGACCTTGTATTTTAGAACTGGTACGGTAATTAAGCATGAAAGTACAAATTTAAATACAACCACGGTTGGTGAACTCCCTCCTATTGAACAATCCATATTACTCAGGCCCGATGACATCATCACTATCCATCAACAGCCTGTTTTGGGAGAATCTGCGCAAATTGATGAAAACAGAAATGTGCTTAAACCGGCGCATATATCCTGCCAGGAGGCCAAAATCTTTGATAAGGTTCAAGCTGGAAATACCATTTTGTTTGATGATGGAAAAATCGAGGGTATCATTGAAGCATGTAAAAGTGATCGTTTCGATGTGCGCATCACCAGAGCCAAAGAAACAGGTTCCAAGTTAAAAGCTGAAAAAGGGATCAACTTCCCCACATCTGATTTGGGCATGAGCGGCCTTACTGAAAAAGACAAAAAAGATCTCGTGTTTATCGCCACACATGCGGATGTAGTCAATTTTTCATTTGTCAACAGTAAAGAAGATGTCCAAGAGTTGCTTAATGAGCTTCATGCCTTGAACGCCAAAGATAGACTGAGTGTCATTCTTAAAATTGAAACGCGAAAAGCTTTTGATAACCTGGAAGAGATCTTGTTAGCTGCTATGCAAACGAAGTACATTGGAGTAATGATTGCGAGAGGAGATTTGGCCGTAGAAACCGGCTGGGAAAATATTGCCTGGGTGCAACGCGAAATACTAGCGCTATGTAACGCGGCACACGTTCCGGTAGTTTGGGCCACGCAAGTACTTGAAAATCTGGCTAAAAAAGGCTTGCCTACACGTTCTGAAATAACAGATGCGACCGAATCTTTAAAGGCTGAGTGTGTTATGCTCAACAAAGGTGCTTATATCAATGACGCCATCCGTTTATTAGATAAAATCCTGGCTGATATGGAAAATTTCAAAGAGAAGAATGAGACGATGTTACCTAAATTGGAAAACTGTCTATAGCAAATAAAACCAAGGAATACTGATATAGGTGCGATTTTTCTGCTTTATAGATCTTTTGTTACTCCAAGCAATTTCAACGCCGTTTCCCCCCATATTCCATTGCATCTCCTTTGCCTAATCCGTAGCTGAAACCCAGTGTTATAAATCGTCCGCGTCTGCGAAAGAAATAGCTGTAAAAATTGTTCTGTTCCGCTTTCACTTCCCGGACTCTCGAGGCAAAAACATCACGCACACTCAGGTTCAATACGGCTTTACCCTTAAGTAACTTTTTTTTACGTAACCCGACATCAAGCAAAGGATAGCCCGCAACGTTTCCCTGCAACGTTTGATAAGCGGAAACATAGCGACCTGTAAGTTCCAGGTCGAATGAAGCAGGCAGTTTTACTTTCAAAGTTGTTTTACCTGACCAGCGTTGCGATGAAAAATCAAAAGAAGTTTCTTCAAAAGAACCTGAGCGGCTAAAAATATTTATATAGAAGTCTCCATGAAGTGAGATTTTTTTCCCCACTGCGTACTTGTAGTTTACTTCGACTCCGGTTGTCAGATTGCTTCCAATATTAAAGGGAATAGTGGTAGTGATATTATCTTCGATAAAGGAAACACGTTCAATCACACCACTTGTTTTATGATGAAAAACACTCACATTGAAAGACGTGTTATTCAGTATAAATAGGCTGTTGAACTCATAGGAATCTGTGTACTCCGCTTGTAAGCCGGGGTTACCCTAGCGAATACTGTAATTGTTGCGGATGTTGAAAAAAGGGTTCAAGTGCCATAACATTGGACGTAATATACGTCTGGAGTAACCGACCTGAAACGAAACTGACCTGTTTACTTTGTAGGAAGCATGCAAACTGGGGAACAGGTTGCCATAGTATTGTTTACTACGTTCTCCTGTATTGCTTAGCAAAGTAGACAGGTCTGTAATTTCTACGCGCGTTCCTGCTTTAAATCCCCAACGTTCGTGTTCGTAAGCGGCTGTTCCATAGAGTCCGCTTACGCCTTGTTCATAGGAGAATACGTTGGTAAGGTTGTAATTGCTTGTCCATTCACGCTGTATTAATTCAAAAACGCTATACTCACTCTTAACCGCTTGCCAAACATATTGCCCTCCGGCTTCTATGCCAATCTTTTTTGATAGGGGTCGCTGATAATCAATAGTTGCCGTTTGTTTGGATTCGCTAAAAGTGGTAGTAGTTCGCTGGTCGATTTCAATCAATGTACTATCGGAACTCTCGTGTTCAAATAGAGAAGAAAGTGTCTTACCAAAAAAATTACCCTGTAAACTACACTGCAAACGGTGTTTTTCATTTCCTTTTACAGTATGTTGGTATTGTAATTCATATTGGTACTTGGGATTGTCTGCCTTCGTTTGTTCGTTGCGTGTCCAGGTGCTTTCCGGTAAGCCACTACTGGTGCGCCAAAAAGTCGTCTTAGAAGGCTGATCTTCCCATTCATATGCAAAGCTCCCTGAAAGTGTCAATACCTGGTTTTTATTGATATGATAATCGGTTCCCAAAATAAGATTGACATAGGTTTCATTTCTGAATTCGGTACCAGAACTGTTGACACTTTGGTTTGTTAACATATTGCGGTTTTCAATATTCTGATAAGCCGGAAGTGACAGGTAACCACTGCCCAACTGATTGAAAATATTAAACTTATCAGTGCGCCTGTTTATACTGAATCCCAGGCTGTGATTATGAGGGTATCCGGTATTGACTGAAACCGAACCGTTACTTCTCTTTTTATCTTCTTTTTCAGCACAATGTTGATAATCCCGGAAGAGCCTTCCGCATCGTACTTGGCTGAGGGGTTGGTGATCACTTCAATACGTTCAATCATATCGGCTGTAATTGCCCCCAGTGCCTGCCCTTCTTCACTGGCCAGCACCGAAGGCTTTCCATTGATGAGTATTTTTATACCCTGACGACCCCGGAGGCTGATTTCACCTTCAATACTTACATTGACGGAGGGCACATTGTTGAGCACTTCGAAGGCACCAGCTCCTGTGTTACTCAGATCTTCACCCACATGAAAAACCCTTTTATCCAGTTTAAAGGTAGTTTGTGATTGTTCAATATCCAATATAACGGCATTGAGCTCATTAGTGGAGGGATAAAGCAAAAGATCTTTTAAATCAATGATTGATCCGGACGTTTTGAGGTTTTTGATAATCAGGGTATCAAAGCCTACCATCATGACGGAGACGTAAAAATTGTCAGCAGTAGTACTAAAAAAAAATGTACCATCCAGCTCGCTCAGTGAACTTTTCATAATCGAATCGGAAGAAGTGGCCTGCAAAAGCACTGTAGCAAATGGTAGTGCTTCATGGTCTTCACCGGAAAGTAAGCGACCTTTCACAATAATGGTCTGTTGGGCAAACAGGTTTGATACAAACGAAAAAAAAAGGAACAAAAAAAGACTCGTCCGCCGAACAGCCGATTGTTTTATAGAAACTAAGGGATCATTTTTCATGATTTTCTCCATGTTAAGAACGCCTGTCTATGCAATATGCAAGGCAGAAGTACAGTAAGGAATAGCAAGATCCGAATACAATCTATGAATGCTGTTAGCGCAATGTAAGGACAGTGTTTAATGCAAACGAATTAGTTGTTATCTCTAAAAAACAGAATTGAGTTCTAAGCAGCAAAGATGGTGTGTTACCTGCAAAACTATTAAATAAAACAGTTACTTTATCAATAAAGGAACGATCCAAATAGAAATTATTGGCACAGAGTTTCCAAATGCCGGAATCTACTAGAAAATGTTCATTACACGCTTAGTACCGAGTTATTAAGCGTGATTTTAACTTTATAAAGGATCGATTAATCATATTACTTATGAATGTATTTCGGATAAAATGGTTGCTTTCCTGACTATAAAACTAGCGTTTTTTTAGTTGGGGCATGTTCTACGGTACTCCTACCACTCATTTGTCATTTCTTCCCAATAGAATTATATTGGATCGAATAATAGGAATGAAGCGTATGAAAATTAGTCCGCATTTGAAAATGGACATTTTGAAGGTCCTGGTGATTACGATGTGTTACACGGGCATAAATGTTTTTGCAAGCTATTTTATTTATGCCATATTTAATTCACCGTTTTGCCTCGGGCCATCACCACTCTATTCCCTGCGCGAAAATATTTTAATTAATATTTGCATAGGCATTTTAGCTGGCACCATAGGAGGTTCTATGTTACTTTATATAAACCGTCGATTATTCAGAACACGGTCCTTCGGCTTTGCTATGTTCGTGACTGAATTGACTTACTTATTACTTTTTTGCTTTATCGTTGCCATGACAATTCTCTATGCTACCTATCAGTTGGTTGGCCACTTCCCAAACTGGCATGAAATAAAGACCATAGGTTTTCAGACCATATCTCCTCACCTGATCATTGCTTATTATCTACTATGGGGTAAAGTGACATTCCTCACCTTATTTCTACTCCAGGTGATCGATAAATACGGCCCGGAAACATTTATTAAATTCGTAATGGGAAAATACCACCGGGCAAATAGAGAAAATCGCTTGTTTATGTTTATGGACATGCGTTCCTCTACTGCTATTGCCGAGAAAATTGGAAACGAAAAATACTTCGATCTGTTACGTAAACTTTTTACTGATATAACACCGGCCGTTTTAAATCACAAGGGTGAAATATACCAATATGTTGGAGATGAAATTGTGCTTACCTGGCCTATCAATAAAATGGTGAAGAGAGGGCAATTTATTCATTGTTTCATGGAAGTACGATCTATTTTAGAAAAAAAGCGTGACATCTATGCCAAACAGTTTGGGGTGTTCCCGGAGTTCAAAGCAGGCGTTCATTATGGATCTGTGATGGCGGGCGAAGTGGGTGTCATAAAAAAGGAAATCATCTTCTCCGGTGATGTACTCAACACTGCGGCACGTATACAGGAATATTGTAATCAGTTTAAACAGGATCTTATTATCTCTCAAACTACGATGGATCTTGTAGAACACCCACTACCCTATCAAACCAAGGCTCTGGGTGCGTTTACTTTGAGGGGAAAAGCTCAGGACATGGAGTTACAAGCGGTTGAAATGAGTTAAAAGAAAGTGTGCAAATTCAGCTTCTCTTTTTCTCATTAACGACGCCTTTAACATTGCTAATTTCCACAAATTGTTTAAAAACAGCGCGGGCCTTTTCAACAGTCAATGGTTTTTCAATATAGTCAATCACGCAATTAAAGCGGCCGGCACGTATCTTGTCTTCTTCAAGTGCCGACGAAGAGAGCATAATAACTTTTGAACGTGCACATAGTTTATTACCAACCTTTTCTTCCAGAAATTCCCATCCGTTCATGACATTCATATTCACATCCAAAAAAATAAGATCAGGACATACTTTTGACAGGTACGAGCAGGCCTCTCTTCCATTTCGAACGGCATCCACATTGTTTATTTGTACTTGATTCAATACCATTTTAGAAAGGTAGTTAGTACCATCGTCGTCATCTACCAGGAGTACTTTGAGTTTACTATCCATTATTCAGAAAAATTTTAAATTGTGCCCCATTATCCGGGGAACTTAGCGCTTCAATCTTACCACCATTCGATCCTACAATCGAATTAATAATGTACATGCCAACTCCTTGTCCTTCCACATGATCATGTAATCGGGTAAACAAGCCATATATTTTATTACCAAATCGATCAGAATCAAAGCCTAGACCATTATCTTTTATTGTTAAGCATGTAGCCTGTCCGCTTTTAGTGGTGCTTAAATCAATTTTAAGCAATCTGTCAGGTGATTTGTATTTGATAGCATTGGTAAATAAGTTTTGCATGATACTCATCAAATGGAGCGGTGCATAATGAATTGTTGGACATTCCTGAAAATTGACTGTCAGATCGATAACGCCTTCCTCCAGGTCTTCCGGAAGACTCTCTTTTACTTCATTAAATATTCTTTCAAACTGTATAGTTTCTTTGGTGTCGTTCAGTTTACTCTTTAAAGCAATAACATCATTGAGTGAAAATATAGTTTTGTGTAAGCGATCAATAGCACTACCTAATTTATCATAGATTATTGCTCCATTTTCCTGGTTTATCTTTTTCCTGTCAAGCAGGTTCATGAATGCCTGAATATTGGTAACAGGAGCTTTTAAGTCATGTGCTGCTACGTAAGAGAACTCCTGCAGCTCTTTGTTCACTTTTTCCAACTGAGCGGTGCGCTCTTCCACACGTTTTTCCAACTGCGCATTCAGCTCCAAAACGCGCCGTTCTGCATGGCGCTGCTCAGTTACATTATTATAGGTTATCATAATGTGCTTATTGCCTAATGAATGTATAATGGTATGAAAAATAGCACTTTCTATATTTTCATCACCATATTCTAAGTCACCCAGCACCACTTTTTCTCCTTTTAAAGCTCTCTTGTAAGCATTTACAAGTATAGGATAACGATCAAAAACGGCAGGAAATACTTCGTACATCGTTTTCCCGATCATTTCCGCAGGAACCAGCCCAATAGCTTTTTGGCTCGATTCGTTTACGAATAAAATCCGTAAACTTTTCAGATCATCTGGATTTTCGAGGTGAAGTACCAGTTGAGCCATTGGACTCTCTTCTGCAACACGAAGTAGCACTTCTTTGGAAATCGATGTTAAAACACTTTCTCTGGAATAATTTATTTCCACGTTTAAAATTCATTTGAGTATTAATAATTACCCAAAATATTGGTGATATGTTTCACACCTATTTTGTTTTCAATTTGCTTATAATAACAATTATGAGAATTACCTATATACGCTACCCAAGAAATACCCATATCATGACTGGAAATTGCTAGAGCAAGCGCTTTTCTTAGTAAATATAAACAAACCTGTTTTAGACCAATTTCGATTAAACCTCGCTCGCTCTTCAATTCTCGGCCTAATTTTTTAACTTAACGAACGCTATCAGCAATAAATTTGTATACAGTAAACGGGTTTTTATGAATGTTTTTAGTTTTAAAAAGTAAAAGGCATATCCAATCACAAAGATGAATGAACTTGAAATATTAAAACAAATTTCCGAATTCAAGCAAGTACCAACAGATCAGTTACAGTGGATACTGGATAACGGAACAATTTCTACGATAAAACAGGGAGAATACCTCTTCAAAAAAGGGTCTCCGATGGACAAATTGCTCATCATATTGGAAGGTCATTTTATGCTAAAATTTGAGCAGGGAGGAAACTACCGTGTAGTGGGTGATTTTGGCGCATTAAACGTCACAGGTCTGCTACCTTATAGTCGGGCGAAAGAAGCTATTGGTTATGGCGAAGCCACAGAGTCCAGCAGGGTTTTATCATTAGAAGCCTCTCATTTCAACTATATGAAAACGCATTGTGACGAACTGACCACTGCTCTTGTTCAGATAATGAGCAGCAGGATCAGAAATTTCACCCGTTCGGAACAACAAAACGAAAAAATGATGGCTCTGGGTAAGCTTTCGGCCGGCCTGGCACATGAGCTCAACAACCCTTCATCGGCAGTAGTACGAAGTGCTCAATCATTGAACAAGCATCTTAGAACGCTCCCTGATAGATTTAAAGCGGTGCTTAAAGTAAATATGTCGGATGAGGTAATAGATGAAGTCAACGGTTTGCTTTTCAGAAAAATTGATGCCGGAATACAACATTTTTCTATGATGGAGAAATCGGCACGCGAAGATGAATTATTGGACTGGCTTGAAACCATTAACGTCTCGGAAGCAGACACCATTGCAGAAAACCTGGCAGCATTTGATTTTACGGAAGACGACCTTGATCATATCGCTGAATTGATGAAAGAGGAAGAACTGGGAGCTTTGGTGCATTGGTTGAATCAGGCACTGACCACGGACCGTCTGGTATCTGAAATAGAAGAAGCGTCGAAAAGAATAAACGAGCTTGTGTCTTCCATAAAAAGCTATACACATATGGATCAGGCTCCGGACAAGAAACCTGCTGATATTCAAATCGGCCTGGAAAACACCTTAACGATGCTCAACCATAAAATAAAAAAGAGTAACATTACTATCATTCGAAATTTTGACCAGGACCTTCCTCAGCCCAACATACTTGTAAGTGCTATGAATCAGGTATGGACAAACCTGATAGACAATGCCATAGATGCCATGGAAAAGTCTGAAAATAAACAGCTTACAATAACTACAAAACGCGATGGTGACTTTATCAATGTAGATATCGAAGATTCAGGTTCCGGTATACCCGATGCTATCAAAAACAAAATTTTCGATCCCTTTTTTACAACCAAAGAAATTGGGAAAGGCACCGGACTCGGCCTCGAAGTCGTGCATCAAATCATTACACAACAACATAATGGCTCCATAAATGTTGATTCAGAACCCGGAAGTACTAAATTTAAAGTATGTTTTCCTATTAACTCCTAACTATGAAACCTATTATTTTCCTTATAGATGACGATCCGGCGGTGTTAAAAGCGGTAACACGCGACATGAGGTCGGTTTATCGCAAAGAATACAAGATCTTATCAACGTCCTCTGCCAACGAGGCTCTGGAGGCACTAATAGAACTAAAAAACAAAGGAGAAGTTGTTGCCCTCTTTTTGTCTGATCAACGAATGCCGGAAATGTTGGGGGTTGAGTTTCTGGAAAAAGCTAAAACATATTACCCGGAAGCCAAAAGAGTGCTGCTTACGGCCTATTCGGATACGGACGCCGCTATTAAAGCAATTAACGATGTGCAATTGGATTATTACCTTATGAAGCCCTGGGATCCTCCCGAAGAAAAGCTTTATCCGGTAATCAATGACCAACTGGATGAATGGCAAGCCACCTACAAGCCGGAATTTCAGGGGATTAAAATTGTCGGTTACCAGTGGTCGCCAAAGTCACATGAGATTAAAGATTTCCTATCGGGTAATCTCATCCCCTATCAATGGCTAGATATCGAAACAAACGAAATGGCCCGAGAGTTACTGGCGATTAATAAGCTGGAAGCTAAGAACCTACCTACCGTTTTTTTCGAAGATGGCAGTTTTATTGAGAATCCTACATTACAGGAGGTTGGCGACAAATCAGGTATGAAAACTACGGCCTCACAAACGATGTACGATGTTGCGATAATAGGTGCCGGTCCGGCGGGCTTGGCCGCAGCAGTGTATGGTGGATCTGAAGGCTTGAGTACGGTTCTCATTGAAAAGCGCGCCCCTGGCGGACAAGCAGGAACTAGCTCCAGGATTGAAAATTATTTGGGATTCCCAAAAGGGCTTAGCGGAGCGGAACTTTCGCGAAGAGCAATTTCACAAGCATCGAGGTTTGGTATCGAATTTCTCTCACCTCAGCAAGTAGTAGACATTAAATTTCAGGATAACTACAAAAAACTGGAACTGGCAGATGGCAATATTATCAATGCCAAGAGTGTAATTGTCACTACGGGAGTCGATTACAGAAAGCACCCGGCAAAGGGTATTGATGACTTCACCGGAGCAGGAATTTATTACGGAGCAGCCACGACAGAAGCTCATGCCGTTACCGGCCAGCACGTCTATATCGTAGGGGGTGGTAATTCGGCCGGACAGGCAGCCATGTACCTGTCAAAATTTGCCGCTAAGGTTTTTATTGTCATAAGAAAGCCCGATCTCAGCGCTTCCATGTCGCAATACCTGATCGATCAAATTAAAGTCACTGCGAATATCGAACTGCTTGCCGAAACCGAAATAATTGAAGTGCAGGGAGATGATCGTTTGGAAGAAGTCACGCTAAAAAAAATAAAGACAAACGACACCAAAAAGGCCAAGGCAGCAGCCCTGTTTATTTTTATTGGCGCCAGACCAAAAACGGAATGGCTTAATATTGACCTGATAAAAGACACTAAGGGATTTTTGGAAACAGGAAATGGCCTTTCAAGACATGAGAACTTCCAAAAAATATGGAAACTGAGGAGAGAACCATTTCTATTAGAGACTTGCAGCCCCGGTATATTCGCCGCAGGAGACGTACGTGCGGGAGCCATGAACCGTGTTGCTTCTGCCGTAGGTGAAGGTTCCATGGCCATTAAATTTGTGCATGAGTACCTGGCTGAAAACTAATATTAGTTAAGTTAATTGGAGCAAATCAAGAATTGATTTGCTCCTTTTATAAAAATACACCTCCGTAGCAAGCATTGATTTAATTAGTTCTAAAAGTTATTACACTGCCCCCTTGACCAGTCCATAATAAGACGAGATGCTGACCATCAAATGTAAACGAACCGTCGCCTTCAAGACGGTCGCCGTCACTATGATCATATAGATCCACAGCCCCTAACAACTCACCCTCTTCATGGATATCGTTAAGTTTAACATTAAATATTAAACCGGGAATATCAACTTGCAAGACGTCGGCATAACTGCCTTTTTTAACAATAATAGTTTTAGCATCTTCATTTTCCACAACAGGGCCATATACATATATCGATTTATTATAATACGTACCGGTGTAGTTGCCTGGCAGTCTATCCATTAGAGTATCTGGCCCCTCCTTATCTTTTTTACATGAAACCAGGGATAATAGTGCTAAAAGCACAGTAAACAGTATTTTAGATTTTTTCATAATATTGTATGATTTTTTTGGGTGATTATTAAAGATTCTTTGATCAATTGTTATGAAAGTACATTGATCAGATAACGCATGGCTAAATCAGTGTTTAAATTGGCTAACTATCTTCTATTCATAATTAGTTATTCTGACGCTTGATTTAACCAATCTGTATTCACGAGTAAAAAGACAAATTGACAAGCTTATTTCCAAATTTTGAATTACAGCACAACTACGCAGGTATTACGTAAGCTCTACTCAACAACTATAATCAACTATCAATCAACAACTTAAAACATATAAAAACACCTCAATCGCTACTTTATAGTATCCTTCGTTTCTTGTAACATTTCACTTAAAAACCTAAGCATCAAGTATTCGTACTATTAATCTCAATTCATTTTTAAAAACGACTACTATGTTTAAACAACTACTATCATTACTACTAATCAGTATATGTACTGCCGGGTTTTCTCAGTGGGATCAAACAGATTACTTTGACTTTGGAGAAGACCGGAGCTCACACGACTATGTGGAGAGCGGAAGCGTAAGCATTGGTGCTTATGAGTGTACCGGTACCCAAAGCACAACCACGGGAGAAGACTCTACGATAAGAGTGGGCACTTGTAGCAATGCAGGTGAAATTCAACTTACCTTAGCTGTTACAGAAGGTGCAGACTCAGTCAATGTACTCATGCCTACCCCTGTTTACCCGGAAGGGGATGTTTATTTTGACGACGTTTTTGTCGGCAAATTCCGGGAGTTCAATCCAGGTGATTACTGTGACTCCTTGTGGCACAAAGTTGGTGGCTTGACAGCTAATACAGCAGATGGAGAAATTGTGATGCGTATTGTCGCACAAGGAGCATGCCAAGACAATCCACAACCGGCCTATATAATAATTGCTTCCAAACAAGCTGAACCTGTCTATTATCAGGATTACTTACTTACCGATTACTTCAATTTTGGCGAAGATCGAAGTTCGCATAACTACTCAGAATCGGGCACTGTTTCTATGGGCGCGTATGAGTGCACCGGCACTCAAAGCACCACTACAGGAGAAGATCAAACAATTAGAATGGGTAACTGTGGCTCCGGAGGTGGAGAAGTGGAATTGACATTGCAAGTTTTACCTGACGTTGATTCAATTATAATTTTGATGCCTACCCCTGTTTACCCCGATGGTGCGGTTTACTTAGACAACATGCAAATTGACGATTTCAGGACTATTAACCCGGATCCGCATTGTTCGGAAAACTATTTTAGAGTAGGTGGTTTACAAACGATCACAGACGACGGAGAAATTGTATTAAGAATCGTTGGTGAGGCCGATTGTACATTGAACCCCCAGCCTACTTATGTAAAAATATATTCAAAAGACCCGGATGTGATCACTTCTGTTCATGAAACAATACCTTCTTCGGGAGTTACGGTTTTCCCTAATCCATCAAACGGACTATTTCAGTTTGAAGGGGAACATATATCGGGGTATGCTGTTATAGATGCTCATGGACAGTTAATACTGCAACAAACTGTCGATGGTAGCAGCTCTCACGCATTCCATATTCAAGACGCAGGTGTTTACACTGTTGTTTTCCAACATGGAAATACTGTAAGTGTTGAAAAAGTAGTAAAATATTAAACACATCGAGGCCGCTATTTAATGGACGGCCTCTTCTTTTTTATCAGACGCAGTAATACAAATGACCAGGCACTGCTTTCTGTAACGCTATTCCACATCTAGCCCATCACTAATCTCGGTAAAATCGATTTCGATGGTTTCTACCTCCTCACCCGTCTCGGTACGATAGTTGTATCGCAATTTGTGAATATCATGTTTAGTAAATACACTAGACATTCTATTGAAATTTTGATTCGCTTGCAAATTGAGGATTAAAATCGATTTTAAATCGTCTCCTCTAGCTATTAAAACTGCACCTTCTAACATAATCATTTCATACTCCAGCACCCTGTCTTCCGCTAAAACGATACTGTTGAAGGACAAATTGGTAGTCGTATCTACTTGTGGTAAGCCTGAATTCATCGTAACAAATAATTTACCCAACATTTCAGGAACTTCACATTTCACATATTTGCTTTGCTCGTCCGCTAATAACTGTTGCCATTTATCAAATTTTTTCTTATTAATTTTTTCAGTCACCAATAACTTTCCGGTATTATCATAAACTTTAGTAATAAAATAATGACCGTCATTAATAAGTGTTTTTCCTACCATCGTTTCATCTACAAAATTGATGATCACTTTTGATAAGAACTCTTCCACATACTTACTTTCTATATTATCGTCAATGGCACCCAAATAAAATTTGACAAGAACTTCATTCGATGAAGAGTCTATCATTGCTATCGCCTTATCAATTTGATTAGTTACTGTAATTGCAGAAGCACTGTTATTAAAAGAATCGACAAAATGCTGCTTCATTTCGTCTGTAACCTTGTCTTTTATTTGAGTACAAGCGGCTAGTAAAACTATAAAAAGCAGCTGCGTGAATTTCCTGAACTGTAGCATTGGTTTAATTTTGGCACAATGTAGTTAAAAAGATAGTCTTGTGATAAAAAATGTGTAATAACTTCAATTGTACAATTGTACGAATCGTTTGCATGAAGTGATCCAGGTCTTACTTTCATTATTATCTTTATGCTTGATCTAAAACAAAAAAACCCACTTAAACTAATAAGCGGGCCTTTTCACTAATCTATAGAGGATATCTATCTACTGTGCATATTTCTCAGCTGGTAATTCCCTGTTGGTGTTTTCCTTATTAAAACCGGCTGAAGCCTGAATGCTCGATCCATCTTTATTGAACATGATGGCACCAGATCTTTCTCCTGAGCTCAGGCTAACGTCTAATATAACCCGGTAGATGACTACATTCTCCAATGCGATACTATTATCATCTGAAGCATTGACTTCAAACTCCGTAGGAGGCATATCTGACATGAAATCAAGCTGACCTGCAATACCCAAGGGATGTAATTTGATGTTAACCGGCGTGCCGTTTATTGATTTTAGTTGGGCAATTCCCATGTTCGTTTCAAAATTCCATTGGTAGTGAAATTCACAAACCGGATTTTCTAATACTGGAGTCCCTTCCAATTGCTGATTGAGGGTTAATTTAAAAGTTGCTTCTGCTGGTACTTTTGTGTTTGACATAACTTAAAGATTAATTAATTAAAAATCGTTTAATACAAAGCTAGGTTTTTGGAAAACAGTATTCCAGTGGATAAAAACCTAAATTTGCCCCCTTTTTCACCACGAATTCACCTACTGTAAGAGCTTAGGTTTTTGGGCTCCATTAAACGTTTTACCAATGTCCAAATTCGATTTTTTTCAGAAATGAGTGGTGCTCACATTTGCACAAAGTCACCCGGTAAAACGACAAAAAATAACTGGCATAAACGAATTTAATCGCTTAAATCACTATCAACCAAATCGATATGATATCTTAATATGAAATTGGTATAAGGTTTCCTTTAAAAGGTCAACTAGCAAAATGTATTAATTGTTACTTTATTTAGCCCCGAGTTGCGACGCGTTTTTGCTTAAGTACATCACTGCACCACCTCATCCCAGTTAACCTCATCGTTATGCTTTCAGAAAAATTACTTAAAAAGACCATCCCAGTGAAACGCCAAGTTGAAGCGCTCGCTCCCTTACCGTAATAGGGTTATAAATAGAATTATTTGAGCCCTGAGTTATTACATTTTGATTGATAGTCACTTTAGGTACTACAATTGATTTAATATCAAAGGAAAGCGTAAACCCTCTTCTGGATCTTCTTTGCCAAATTGGCGCATATCTTTTCTCAAAAGGATAGGATCTGGTATTTAAGTGAAACGTAAAACGAATTTTCCAATAATTAGTTAAATCTTCATAATAAGTTGCTACACTAATACCATTTTCGAATGACTCTTCACTGGTATTAACAACACCTTCAGATGAATTCAGATCAACTAAACCAAACTTTGGCTCATTAATCCCCCTTTCCCATCCATATTCAAGGACTAGGCTATGACGCGCTCCCAGGGCAACAGCAGTTCGTAATGCTACTATCAAATTATCTCTATATAAATTGATTGTTGTAGTATCTATCAATTCAAGCCATTCAACATCTTCCTGGGAATTACCTACAAAGGAATTATGTAGAAAAAGTGGTTTACCCGGCAGATTCCCTAGAACAATTCTTCTTCTATTAATTCCAAGGCTGGTGTGAAAGCGAACAGTCAATAATTTGCTTTTACTAATTAATATTTCAGGAGAACAAGGTATACTTGTCGTGAAGTTAATGTTTCCTATTTTTATGAATTGATTCTGATGTGAATCTGTTAAAGAATCCGAAATACTTGATTGAAAATCAACATTTATTTCAAAAGCTGGTAAAATGCTACGATAAGCTCTTGCTTGTTTTTTATCAATTATCGCATCCTTTATGATAGTTCCCGACGGTTTTAAATTTGCATAATAATCGAATATGTGGTATAATTCTTCTAAGGCGATTCCATTCAATACCATTTTCGCTATTTTTTCTCGGTTTCTGTCGCGGTCATCATACATAACATATTTAATGAAATTATCAATATCATTAAAAGGAGCAGGCAGTTCACTATTAGCCAGCCACTTTTGGAAATAGCTCTCTAATGTGATGAAGAAACTTTGGGAGTCTCCCGAAATAAAAATGCGCTCGTCAAGAAAGTATTTCTTTTTTTTAGACGTTATTATCGACGGTACGCTCACTATTTTGTTCCACTTTTTAAAGTAAGGATTAAACCACTCCAAAGGAAACCATGTACGCCTTCTTAATTCAGTAGTCGTTCTTGATTTTTCCCCGTTATACGTCACGGTCACCGATCGCCCCTGATAAGAACGTACGGCAAATTCATATTTACTTAAAGGGTAAACAGCTAATTGAGCAATAAGCTTTTCTGCAGCGAGCAGCAGAAAAACAATCAAGAAAGAGGTATAATAAATCCTCATTATTAAGACTTTAAAGGTGTATAGAAAAATATATTAACCATCTAATTAATATAAAAAATGCATTTACAAAGTTAACAAATAAAGGGTTCATTAATGTGTAAATTATTTGATTTTATTGTTAAATAATCATTTTGCTCCTACTTGTTAAATTCTTTCCATAGATAGCTCACTGCACCACCTCATCCCAGTTAACCTCATCGTTATGAGAATGCGTAAACCCCATTGCGCGTTCTTCTTTAATAGTATTCACATCCCTAAAAGCCATTACATAGGTTTTCCGCCATTCATTGGAATTATTTCCACCGGAACCATGAACAATCCGTTCATCGTGTATAGTGATACTTCCTCTTTTCACTGGCAGGTAAACAACTTTATCATCGGGAGAAGTCTCTATTACCAGGGTATGTGAATCATCGCGGTTAACACTGTCTGATCCTGAACCTTCACCGTAAGATTTTGGAACGTGCTTGCGCAATTCTGGCTCCTTGTTAGTTCCCGGTATCACCTGAAGGCACCCGTTAGTTAAATCTGAATCGTTTAAGGCTAAAGAAAAAGTGGCGGTCCAGGTATTCTTAGTCTTAGGCCAGTAGCCTAAATCCTGGTGCATGGCAAATTCGGCTCCGGGTTTAGAAGGCTTCTTAGCCAGGAACTGTTCGTAATCCATGCCAGCCTCACCATCGGTATACAACTGGCTTGCTACTGATTGCGCTACCTGAAAAAAAATATTGTTTACCAGTTCTTGTCTGTAATGCCCGGGAAGCATCGCATTAACTAAACGAAATTGATCAACAGGTGTATCGTAAGCTTGCGACATATCGCAAAAATCACGCCCCATACGACTGCTTTCTTTACCCTGAATAAAGTGATCAAACCAAGGGTCCAATGTAGCCAGTTCTTCCTCTGTTAAAAATTCATCTAAAACCAAATAACCATGTTTTTTGTATTGCTCTATTTCTTCTGGCAGTAATTTATAAAGAATGCCATCGCGACGATGTCTACCGGAATCAGGATTTGTAACGCGCTCCATATTGTTTTGTTTTAATCATAGTTTCTTCTAAATATCAATTTAATAGAATTTATTAGAAATTGTAAGCCCTATTTTCAAAAGGCATGCTATTAGTTAACTATTCATAAAATAGCAACTCATCAGAAGAATTTCAAGACAAAAACCGGAAGGATATGCCGCATTTCGTACGGCCACCTTCCGGTAAATTGTTATCAAAAAATCAGTATCGCTGCTACCAGCTAATCAAGACTTTATTATTGTTCTTCATTTGAAGCTATCTGATCGATGGTTTCATTAGGAAGCTCAGAACCACTATTACTCGTATTAGGATGCTTTTTGTTTTTGTATTTTGGCCCTTTAAGACCATCTGGTTCCGAAACTTTAATTGGGGCCAACGAAACGATCTCGTACTTCTGTACGTTTTTTGCCTCTGGCCCCCTTATTACTATTAATTCATCGGCACTTACGGCAGACTGCTTTGTTGGCTTGTGCCAGGCTTTTTTATTCTTACTTTTTGGCCCCGTTTGACTGAAGGCAGATTGTACATTAATCATAGATGCACATAAAACAATTGCGATAACTAAAACTATATTTTTCATGATGACCTCCTTGTCTAATTGTTTAACTTTCTTTACTTAAATTAACGCATAGAAAAGCTTATTTTTCCCCTAAGAAAAATGGTAAATTATAGTCATGGAATACAGGGAAGGTGAACATCCGTATTTTCACGGATGCCTATCAATAGCTTAAAGTAAGTGAAGTGCGATCGCTTTCCTGATCAGTTCGGCAGAATTTTTTACCTCGAGTTTTTTAATCATATTAGCGCGATGCGTTTCAACGGTACGTGTACTGATAAACAACTTATCAGCAATCTCTTTTGTGGTGAGCCCTTCTGCGATGAGTTCCAATATTTCGCTTTCCTTTGAAGATAGTTTTTTAACCTGACTGCCCTCTAACGACATATTATTGATCATTTTTTCAGATATGGCATTGTTGAAATACTTCTTGCCATTAACCACGGTTGTGATGGCCAGTATCAATTCGTCCATATCAGCGTTTTTCAACAAATAACCAAAAGCACCCAGGCGTACACATTTAACGATGTAATTGCCATCATCGTGCATGGAAAGAGCAATAGATTTAATAGCAGGATGCTTAGATTTCACATACTTCAAGACCTCAAAACCATCAACTTCCGGCATGCTCAAATCCAGTAGTATGACATGAGGAATCTCCCCTTTTGCAATGAAATCGATGAGTTCTTTTCCGTTGTTCACACTTGCTATCACTTCAAAATCTTCGTTTGCAGCAAGTAGAGAGGTTATTCCTTCCCTGAACAATTGGTGATCATCTGCAATTATAATCTTAATCATGACTGCTATTTAGTGGTATTTCAACTTCAATTTCCGTACCATGTTTATCCGAATTAATTGTATAATAACCATTAAGCACTTCGATCCGCTCTTTTATGTTCAAAAGCCCGGAGCCTGAATAACTTTGGTTTATATCAAAACCCTTTCCATTATCATAATAATACAAGCTCACTTTATTTTCAAATTCGGTCAGCGATAATTTAACTTCACTTGCATGAGCATGTTTTATGGTGTTAGTGAGCATTTCCTGAATAATACGGTAAAGGCATATATTTATTTCTTGTGGTAATGCATGTGTATCATCGGTCAAATCGCGGTAATGAATATCAAGGCCCGTAGATTTGTTCACCGAATTGATCCAATGTTGAATTACTTTACCAATTCCAAAATCAAGCAGTGATTGAGGCATTAAGGCATAAGAAATTCTTCTAACCTCTTCTATGATTGTATCTATCTTTCCTTTCAGATCAGCTTTAGCCTTTGAATCGATTTCAGTAGATTGAATAACAAGTTTCAGGCTCGTCAATAAAGGTCCCAAACCATCGTGCAATTCACGAGACAGGCGTCTTCGCTCCTCTTCCTGTCCTTTAATAAGCAATAACTTGGTGCTTTTCTGATGTTTGAGTGCTTCTTCCTTAAACTCCTTAAGCTGATCTCTCATCGCCACCAGAGCACTGCCAAGTCGGTCGTTTTTGCTTGTTATACTATAAGAGGCTTCCAGGTTCATTGTTCCGATTTCTGTGGCGAATTCTACTGCACCGACCATAGAACGCTGTAACTCCAATAGCGCATTAAACAGTTGTTGGACTTCTGTACCTAAGCCACTTGGCTCAATGGGAACAGCATACTGCCCACCGGCCATTTTGGTAATAAGTCGACTCACCTTACCTATCGGTCCTGTAATTTTATTGGTTAATATTAATGAAATGATCACTACAAAAAATAGAACAGAAGCATTGGCTATAAAGAGTTTCTTTCTCATGGTATCCAATGGTTCGGTGACTTCATCAACATCTATTTCCGATAAAATAGCCCATTTTAATTTGGAATACTTAATATAATGATAAGCACTAAATACTTCTTTATTTCTGTAATCACGAATGATCTGTTTTCCATAGTTACCGTCCAAAGATGCTATTACTCCTATCGTTTTGGCCTCGATTTCATATGGAGGAGTTTCATGATAAAAGCGAGACTCGGAGCGTAGGCGAAAGTCATCTCCCACAATATAGGTTTCTCCACTTTGCCCCATTCCAGTACGTTCTAACAATATTTCCTGGATTTTATCGGCCTTATCCAGTTTGAATAAAAGGTTTTGATCACTACCTTTCTTAACGAAAAGCAACAATAAATGGCCATTACCTCCAATTGATGTCACATCATAAACTCCTTCCGGATGCCTTACGAAATTCAAACTGTCCGAAAAGGCTTGTAGCGCAATATTTTTATGCTCAAAATAGGCAGAATCCTGTTCATTTAAAGATTCCCATTTGTCTTTGAGGTAATTCTCAATTTGAAGTCGTTTAAGGCGTTTTATGGAGATAAGCTGCAATAATACCCGCTCATTTAAAGTACGCTCAAATTCCACGTAAAAGAAAAAAGTGACAATTGCCGTTGTAACAACAATCAATGAGTTAATAAATAGTATGATCCAGGACTTTATGCTCATAATCAGCGTAAGAGGTGTTTCATTTGCGTGGCTTCCTACTTTGAGGACTAAAAATAGCAAAAACTCTGATTATTCAATTATTAAGGACATGACTTTGTTTTTAGGAGTTATGTTGGTTTTAGTTTTGTTACAATTTAATAACCATATAAAGCCCACTGAAGATCTAAAAATCTTCAGTGGGCAATCATAAAAACAACTGATTTACAGCTTAATAAAGTACTCGTTAAATACCTGATTATTCACTTTCATTTTTACTAAATAAGTACCATGTTGCAATTGGTCTGTTTGAAGTATCACCTGCTGCGAGCGTAGCAGGTCATTTATCCACGAATAGTTGTGAGAATGCTCATAAATGATGATTTTCGACTTTCTATAGTAGTGCTAAACGATCTTATTATTTTCTATGCCAAAGTTTTCATTAGCAAGATTCACTAAAGCTGTATATTGCTTATTAACCGTTTTAATTGGGAGTAACATAAATGCTCAAAGCCCATGGGTAAAGGGTAAAAAACATGCTTACACCCATATTTCTGCGGGTATCATCCCTTTTTATAAACATGTCTTTAAAGGAAACAGAAGTAATATTGAAGCCTTAAATGTACGTATCAACGAATTGAGTCTTCAGAGTTATACTGAATATGGCCTATCGCAAAAAATAGATATAATTGCGAATGTACCACTAAAATTTATTAGTAGCGAAGTATTGCAAAAGCCAGCTTTAATAGAAGCAGGCAACCTGGTGGGCATGGGCAATTTACAATTAGGCGCCAAGTACGGAACAAAGGTGTTCTCTATACCCATTTCTTTTCAAACGATGCTCGGGCTCCCTACGGGAACAAGTTCCGATTTAAGTGGATTAAGAACCGCTTATCCTGTCCACTTCGTCATTTCAAACGTATCAGTAGGAAAAGCATTTAACCAATCTTACTGCTTTATATATGGAGGTTTGGCCTGGTTTCAGGGGATGTATAATGAAGACTTCAGATTAGGCATTGAATATGGTTACCATTTCAAGGAGCGTTTATGGTTAATGTTAACACTCATGCTGCGCGAATCCCTAAATAATAATATGGTAAAGGAAAATGCGGCCTTCAGCCAATCTTATTTGTATGTAAACAACCAATACTTTACCAGCCTGGCCTTGAAAATGCATTATGCTGTTAAACCAGGCTGGGGTATTAATTTTGCCATTAACATAATTAGTATCCGAGCCAATAATCTGCCATTTCAACGGCCTGCTTCTTTGGGCATCTATAAAAAATGGTAGTCAGGGAACAAGAATGTATTGATGAATGTCTAAAGTACTAAATCCCGGACAACATCAAGTAAACTAAAAACCAATAGTTGTCTGAACAAAATTATCAAATTAGCTGTTCTTCTGTTTTTTATTAAACGAAATAAAGTATGTCTAAGACAGTATTAATTACAGGAACAAGCAGTGGATTTGGCAAATTAATGGTTCAAACTTTTCTTACCGCGGGCCATACCGTAATTGCCACGATGCGTGATACCGAAGGACGCAATAAATCCATCAAAGATGAGCTCCTAGCAAAGGCTGATCCGGAAAAATTAGCCGTATATGAGATGGATGTTTCAAGTGGTTCTTCGGTAGAAAAAGCTACTCAAAAAATTTTAGAAGATTATTCAACGATCGATGTGTTAATCAATAACGCCGGTTTTGGCGGAGGTGGAATTACGGAGGGTTTTTCGGCCGAACAGTACGATAAAATGCTTTCTGTAAACGTTGTTGGTATACATCGAGTTACACGTAGCATATTACCGGTTATGCGAAAAGCTGGTAATGGTTTGATAATTAACGTTTCGAGTGTGATGGGACGTGTGGTAATTCCATTTGCTACCTTTTATACGGCCACAAAATACGCCGTTGAAGGTTATTCGGAGTCCTTACGCTACGAACTAAAACCACTAGGTATTGATGTCTCACTTATTGAACCCGGTGGTTTTGGGACCGGCTTTTTAGCAAACATGGCCCCTCCAAGCGATTTGGATCGCGTAGCAGAATACGGTGAGTACGGGCAAGTACCGGAACAAATGTGGACCGGCATGGGGGAAAGATTGGCCAGTACCGAAGCGCCCAACCCCCAGGAGGTCGCAGATGCAGCATTACAATTGTTGGACACACCTTCAGGTGAACGACCGTTAAGAGTAGTTGTTGATCCTATGATGGGCGGTGGCGGAAGTATTAATATCAATTCCACCACGGATGCGATTCAAAAGGAACTATTAACAAATTTTGGTATGGAATCCGCTCTCTAAACATTATTAAGAAGTAAAAACCTCCAAATAATCTTAAACTATTTTAAGGCATAAAGAATAAGGGCTTGTTTCCTAATGGAGACAAGCCCTTGGTAATTATTTAAGAAGGTATTTTTAGTCTTAGCTCCCTAACTAGTGATCATGGTGATGTACGCCCACCACATCTATCACCGTCTGAAACAACGCTACTTTAGTACTGTCTTCAATTACACCTTGCATTTGTACTACTTCAAAAGTTTTAAAGTCCAGTTTTGCCCGCGGCGTCCCTTCATGACCTTCTTTGATCGTTGCAATTCCATTTTTGACAGCATCGTCAAAGCTTTTTTTGATGAGCCGATAATTCTGATAACATCCTGGTGTTCAATATCATGTTTAGCTAACATTTTATAAAAATTTAAAAGTAAAAAATTTGTTTATACGCTAATCTAAATGGTTTCCATAAGAGTCAGCAGATTTTTTTAAAACAACTTCATCAATATGAGAAAATTTATTTTCGTTTATGATATCCTCAGTTTAAGAAACCCGGAACTGTTTAGGGTTCTCGCAAACAATTTGAAGAAATACTTCCCTTAAACGCTTGTATTGGTACCAAAAATTGCTTACCCAGGCCTATTCCTTCAATTTTGTAAAGGCCTTTGTTCAGCTTCCTAAATTTTAGATTTACCGTTCGAATCTTTCCTTGGTCCGGATCGTTATACTCAGACTTGACTATAAAAGTCTTTGAATCAACTTTCTCAACAGATTTTATCTTATAACCCTCTGATTCCTGCCCTAAAATATGCAAAATCACAGGTTCAGTGCCAAATCTATTGATGATGTCAATATCAAGCATTTCAATGCCTCCAAAACAGTCATAGTTCAAATTCTGTGCAGGACTATCGAGCACAAGAAATTTATTAGGAAGTTCATTCAGGTATTCAACATTAATTACCTCACTCTCTAAATCGGAAGTAGTCCAGGAAGAAAATACCCAACCTTCTTTGCCCTCAAAAAGTACCTTGACCCAAAAACCAAAATTTCCACCAACATTTAAAGCATACTTTTCTTCGAACTTCTCTATCACAGTTTCATCGGTGTCTTCGTAATACACCGTTTGATTAAAATTCGTGTGTTCACCAATTACATCAGAAGACAAGCACCGCACCACCGTATTATAAGGTATAACGGTAATGACGCTTGCTCCTAGTTGTGGTTTGTTTCTCATGTTCAAACCACTCGGCGCAGTAATTCTTAGCGCGCTATTCTTGTTATAATCGTTTAAAATACAACCGTACGAATGTACTAAATGCACTAAGAAAAGGCTTATTGCAATCAAAAACTTACTTGACGCTTGATTCATATAGTATGCTACCTGAAGTTCTATAACTTACGATTTCTGCAAGCACCTGGTTCAGGTAGGACCTGAACCAGGTGGAGCGGGTGGGTGCTCCAAAATTATCAAATTACAACTTCACAAAACGCGTTCGTTGTGTACCATACTTCGTCTCAATTTGCAATATGTAGAATCCGGAAGGAAGGTTCCCGATTTGAAAACGCATCAAATTATGTTCTTGCATTTCAGAAAGCCGGTGCTCTTCACCTTTGGCATCCACTACTGACCAACTGTTAACCTCATTTTGAGGAATAGTAACTTCGATATATTCAGAAGCTGGGTTGGGACTTAACTCTAGTTCTTCATTATGCTCAAATGCTTGCTGTGTTGCAGACACTAATTTCACCTCTAACTGTTGTGACTTAGAAACCGATTTAAAGTTGTCATCTCTCTCCTGTGTAGCCGTAATTAAGGTAATTCCCTCACCTTCTATGTGTACAACATTTCCAATTATACTAGCTACCTGCTCATTAGAAGAAGTAAAACTTAATGGTAATTCGGATGAACTCATCGCATCAATTTCAAAATCGCTGTCATTGGTATATTTAAGAGGAAAAGCTTCGAATGTAAGGTACTGCTTAAATTTTCCGCTTGTGAAAGTCCAGAAATCTAACTCAGCCATATTGGTGTTGTATTGATCGTTATGATCTATAAACATAGAATCTGCAATTACGATAGCATACTGTTTATTAACATCGGTATTTTGAAGCGGAAGTGTGAGCGTTTTTTGGTCATCTCCCAAAGCGGTCTGTGCATCTACCGTGGCTACCAAAGTGCTATCAGATAAATCGTATAATTCGATCGATCCAGGCTGAACCAGTTCCACATATTTATCGAATACCAAATAAGCGGTATCATTAGCACATACATTTGTTGCGCCATTGAGTGGGGACAAACCAGCTCGTATTTTCGATGTATTTTCTGCATAATAGAAATCACCATTAGCCGAACCGAAAAGCAAGTCAGGATCACCATCGCCATCCAGGTCACCAAGGTCAGGGGTTAAATTTCCATCAGAAATACTTTCTAAACCAAATGGATCCTGGACAGGAGCAGCAAAATCAGGCCTTGTTTTATCACCTACATTTTCGAAATAATAGATAGAACTCGAATTACCCGAAATAAAGTCCAGGTCACCGTCCATATCAAAATCGTAAAAAACAACATTCGAATTATAGCCTGATAATGCTTCCAGATTGAAAGGATTAAGTTCCTGATCTGCGAAGTCAAACTCACGGTTACCACTCGTATTTTCAAAGTAAACGAATCCGTTTTCATATTCCCCCGAAAGCAGATCCAAATCGCCGTCATCATCTAAATCGGCTAAATCAAAGTTGGAACGTTTTCCCATGTCCTCAAGTCCAAATGGATTTTCTTCAATGAACTCAAAGTCTGGTGTTTCCGGAGTACCAACGTTCTGAAAATACTGAAATTCACCATCGTAGTCACCACTTAAGATATCGATATCTCCATCATCATCAATATCATAAAACTGAGGGAATGTATAAAAAAGACTAAGGTTGTTTTGAGCCACCGTTTCTTCTAATCCAAAAGGTAAAGCTTGCGCAGCGTCAAACGCTGCTTGATGAATATCACCAACATTCTCGAAGTAATAAAGTACGCCGCTATATTCACCTGAAAGAAGATCAAGGTCGCTATCTCCATCGATGTCTCCCAGTGTCACAGACGAGCGATTACTGACACCATCAGGTAAGCCAAAAGCGCCAATTTTATAGGGAGCAAATAAAGGCTCGTCTTTTGTTCCTATATTCTCGAAATAGCGAAAACCTCCGGCCTGACCTGTCATTAAGTCAAAATCGCCATCATTGTCTAAATCTTCAAACGCGACACTCGGATAAGTGCTTCGTTCCGTTTTAAGCGAGAAGGGGTCATAAACTACCGGGGCAAATTCGGGGTTTTGTGCATCTCCGATGTTTTCGAAAAAGTGAAAGCCATTTCCATTACCCAGTACCATTAAATCGAGGTCATTGTCATTGTCAATATCTGCAAAGTCAAGATTATTTGACGAACTGGTGTTGCCTAAGGAGAAGGCATTTGTGCCGAGGCTGTCGTACACAGGTTCCGTAGCAGTTCCAACGTTTTCAAAATAATATAAACGACCCCATAAGTTACCTGCCAGGATATCGTAATCATCATCAGCATCCAAATCTACAAACTCTGGTGTGCTCCAGTATTGTACAGTCATGAGTCCAAAGGCATTCTGTTGTATAGACGAAAAATCAGGAGTTAAACTATCTCCTTCATTCATCACAAAGTTATAGTTGCCTTGTCGATCACCGTAGATCATATCAAGGTCATCGTCATTGTCAATATCTGCAAAAGAACTGCTAAGAAAAGAAGATGACCCAGCTCTGTTTAATAGTGCCTCCCCTGTTCGTACGAAAAAAGGTTCTTCTGGCGTTCCTGTATTTTCATACACCATTAAAGTACGGTTACCTTCGTGAACAATCATGTCACTATCCTGGTCACCATCAAGATCTACAAAACTGAAATTGTTAGTCCTTCCAATATCATTTTGAGGTAAGGAAAAAGCACCTTTTTGCAATGATCCAAATGTCGTCTCATGCTGCGCATAGCCACTCATGGCTGCCACTAATAAGGATGCTCCTGCCAATTGCTTACTTTTTAAGGATATAGACTGACGTAGTTGCAACAATTGTTCGTGCAAATGTCTCAGGCGTTTTTTCAATATCGACTGCTTGCGATAGTTTATTGCTTCATTGTGTAGTCTTCTCAGCTTTCGAGCATACTTCACATAACGACGTAGCAATTCATTGAAAGTAGCTTTTTGTCTTTTCATATTGAGTTCTAATATTAAATGAATCCTAATTTAACTTTAATAAAACTAAGTATCAAAAAAGTTCATTGTTAAGGCCAGAATCCTTAAATTTTTGAATCATGACGCAAGCTTCCCTGAAACCTGCCGCCTCAAACCTCTCTATTATTTACACGAAAAAGAACGTCCTTAATCGCATCAAAGTTTGTACTAAAAGCATTTAATTAGACAATTGATGCTTATGAAACTATGGTAATTTGTTCGTTTGTTCATTAGCTCGTTTTGATTAAACTGCATCGGACGTAGTTCAGGTTTATTTTTTGTTGTCCATTATCAATTTGTGTCATACAATTATTTGATTTAAAAATTAACCTAGATCACTGCAATTATTATTCTCTATTCATGTTTTTCATATAAGTAATATTAGACTGAGAAAACAGTTTATTTTCTGCTATACCTTGATGTCGAAACACAGTTTGCTATCGCAAATAAAAGTCTGGCAGGTGGATAAACAATAGCGTCATTGTACGATTGAACGAATGCCTGAGGCACAGTCCTTTGGCCAGGAGTCCATTAAAGTTAAACTGACGCCGACACCTACTGTTGTCGCACTCTCAAAAGGCAAAGAAGTAGATCAAAAAAGAGGAATGACTGCTCGGGACCCCGGACAAATAGTTATGAAAGCAAAAGCCGAATCATCATTCATGCAACTATACCCCGGAGATTCGAAATTTGAAGTCAGCAAATGGGAAGCTTTTCTTGTAAGAGAATCGCGTCCAATAGCCACGAAGAAATTCACCACACAAGAAGGAGACTTAAGTAGCTTCGCTCCTCAGGCAAAATCCGGAGATAGAATCCTCATTGATGTAAAACAAGTTACACGCAAGAACTGCAATGGTGAGATTCAAACGGTGCGTACAAGCCCTAGTATCATTAATATTCCTTTGAAATAAAGTAAGAAGTAGTTATAATTCCTGGCAGAAGCAGGTACCTCCTCCAGGTGTTTTTATTTGTTGTTTAAAAAATTGAAGGTGATGCTTTGTGTGATCACTATTAGCGGTCATTTCCAAAATATATACTCCGAAGGCAACCCTGAAAAATCAATTCCATCAGATCCCGACATGTAAGTCTCAGTTGTGATTGATTCACCGCTCATAGTTAGTATTCGGTATAAAAATGCTGAATATTAATCTTAAACTACGTTTTATATCACATGTATTAGTTCAGACCATTAGAGTTGAAGTCCTAATAGCAATACATCATCTGTACGTACATTCGTACCCCTGAAATCGTTTAAAGTTTTGGTTAGCAAAGAGGAAAGCTCATAATGCGGCCGGTTACCATATGCTCTCAGTAGTTCTTTTAGCTTGTTTAATCCAAACTTCTTTTTATCCTGATCATCAAACTGATCAACATAACCATCGGTAAACATAAATATCCGATCATTGACTTTATAGTTAAACTGCATGACCTCAAATTCAAAAGTATAAGACTCCCCTATTGACGTTCGGGCAGTTTTATACTTTTGCAATACGCCATTTCTGTATAAGTACAAAGGTCGTTTGGCACCGCAATATTCGATAATCGAATTGTCATCATCGATTTTTGCTATTACAAAATCCATACTTTTTGCAAACGAATGCCCCTCTATGGATTCACAAATTTCCTTATTTAAGTAATCAATAGCATCGGCCAGATTAGGATTCTTTTTAAGTGTACGCTCCATCAGATTATGAAATAAAATGGTCAATAGAGCGGCAGAGATCCCATGTCCGGCGCAATCGCATACAGCCATGTACCTATAGCCGTGTTTTTCACAGTAATAATAGAAATCTCCTCCCAGAATATTTTTAGGTTCATAAACAATTGTAAAATCACCAAATAATCGCCGTAACCCCGGACGATCGCATAAGATAGCATCCTGGATAGTACGTGCGTATTTCAAACTGGAAACGGTTGACGCTTCAGTTAAACCTATTTCATCAATTAATGCATTGATCATATCGTATGAAAACATTAAATACCGATTCAGCTACAATGAATAAAGCTAACCAATCACTGTAACTGATTTCCTCTTTAGTCTTACTGATTGGGTGTTGAAAAGTTTGTTTTAATGGTAAATTATAATAGATATTCGACGACTTGCATTAATTTATCCACAGAAGCAATTTCCACATTCTGTTGATAAAGTCACATGGCATTTTTATTTTGCGCAATCAATCCAATTACCTATCCAAAGATGACATTTTCGTGCAGGAGACGCTAAAATATTTCCTAAGCTCAACAATGTGCTAACCTAAAAACACAATATTCTCAGGTCTGACAATTAATGTCATAACATTATGGTCCACTTTTACGACGGAATCAAAATGAGTAAAATGTCTTGTATCAAGTAACAAAATGGTTTCAGACCTATAATGTTCCAGGTAGTGTTCAAATTTTCGCATGTCGGGCACCTGTCCATCACAATATTTCACAAGTCTTCTGAATAGTTTAGGCATAATTACCTGATCGTGGGTTACAGAACGTAAGGCACTTACCTCCACTCCTTTATTCGTTTTATCGTATAGAAAAACACCATTTTGAGCCGTTCGGGCAAGCTCACAGACCCGGCTCAATTCCTCTCTCAAATCAAAAAATAGCCCTCTGTAAAATGCCGGATAAGCCATACCTTTTCCGAGCATTTTGTAATTGATACTTTCTCTTAACAAATCCTCATCGAGAAAAATATCACTACCATCAAATTCGGGAAATAAACCAGGATATATAAATGCAACGACCCTCCCATAGCGGTCAATAGATCTGGCCAGGATATAGCCCTCAGTTCCGTCACTACTCCCCAATTCGCCAGAGCCCTCTGAATCCCATGAAACATTGGTGATACCTAGTTTTTTGAGCAAATATTCGAAAGCCCGTAAGCCTAAAAATCGGGGTTGATGACAATTAAGGTAATGCGTTTCCAGCGTATCAATCCCTTCCAATTTGACCTGAACATACTGTTTGTTATTGATAGCAGGCGCTCCTTCCAGCTCATTCCATAACTCACCATTGCTTGCTTTAAACCAAATTCCGCCGCTATTTGCTTTGTAATCGGTGACGTGAAAAGTTCCATGAATGAGTTTGAAGGGCATGTCAATATATTAATGCAACGATTGTGTTTCAAGGTTCGCAAGGAACCATTATAATGGGTTTTTAAAGTTATCTCAATGCCTTATTTCGCACTATTTCACTTTATTTCACTTGTAGACAAAAACCTTTCAAACGCCTGAAATACTGACACTTAAAAATAACATATAATTAATAGTTGATCAGAACACTTCCAATTAGGACAGGAGTTACTCTCAGAGATGTTTTAAAACAAATTCCGAAAATTGAAACTTATTAATCTAATATAAGCTAATTGCACTTTTTTTTTCATTATAATGAGCTAACTTGTAGTACTGTTCAGATTTATAGCGTTTTATTACATGGCAACCATCCAAAATGTCAAAACAGATGAATCATGTATTTTGAATGTACGTCATACTTTTGGTCGTTACATGGATTGTTCTACTGTTATACCCAACGATGATATTTCAAGGTCTCATGCAACTATTTCATGGGAAGGAGGAGGAAATTGGCACATAACAGACCACAGTAAGAATGGTACACTCTTCAATGGCGAATACCTGCATAATACTTCCCGAAGGCTATCTATAGGCAACTGGTTTCAATTGGGTAAAAATAACGACTCGAAATGGCGCATAATTAATCTCGAAGAACCATTTAGTTATATCCAGCTGGAAAAAGAGCTTAATCGCGTGGTAAAACTGAGGCCAAGTGTTATTCTTCCCGACGAAGAACATCCCCAGGTTATCATCGATTGTGATGAGTCATTAAATTGGTGGAAAACTGAAAAGAATTCAACTGTTCAACTCAAACGGGGTGATAAAATTGTAATTGGTACTGATACATGGATTTTCGTACAGAACGACACCATCTCAGAAACAGAAGATTTATTAAGCATTTCTAAGGACTTGATCTTAATCATCAACTTAAGTGCGGACGAGGAGCACATACACATGCAGTTAGAAGATGAACATAAAGGTATTATTGACTTGTCAAAGAGACCAAGGTCTTATGATTTCTTAGTACTTACCTTGGCAAGAAAACGTCTGGAAGACTTCAAACTGGGGTATTCACAAGCAGATCAGGGTTGGATTCATGTGGATGAATTGTCTCGAATTATCTCCAAAGAAATCATGAAAGAAATAGATTTTTTCTATATCAATCTACTGATACATCGATTCAGGAAAAAACTAGTGGAAATTCCGGACATCGCGAATGACAGTGTTCAAATTATTCAGAGAAGACCTGGAACCGGCTACATTCGACTAGAATATGCACGATTTAGAATATTAAAAGATGGTATTTGTATAGGACAGATTCTTGAGAACTTCGAGAAGGAATAAATTGTAGTATTAATAACTAATAGCAGCTTTATTATATGGGTTTCAATATTAATTTGAAAGGCAAAAAAATAAAACATTCTATTCCTGAATATGATTTTTTAGAAAGATTAAGCTCGAATTCTAACACTACCGTTTACAAGGCAATTAAACTACAATCAAACCAAAAGGTTGCCGTAAAAATCTTCAAAGCTCAACCCAAAATACTCAATCAGGTAAACAAAAATGGTCCATTTGAAAAAGAAGCAAGTATCGTTGCCAAACTCAATCATCCTCACATTGTTAAACTTTTTGACAAAGGATATACTCAAGAGGGTTTACCCTTTGTCACTTTCGAATTAATTGAAGGACTAACATTAAATACTTACCTAAATCAACCTTCAATTAATGTGTTAAAGATCAAAGAATTAATGATTCAGTTCTTAGATGCTTTAGTTTACATACACCGGAGCGGCATCATTCATCGTGATCTCAAACCTCAAAATCTAATGATTTTTAAAAGTGGTAGTATTGAGCATGTCAAGTTGCTTGATTTTGGTATTAGTGAATTCGAAAATATTCCTGGTAAAGCCAAAGATTTTTCACCTCAAAGTATTCACGGCACTCCGGCATACAGTGCCCCTGAAGAACTAAAAGGTATGCCTTCAACAAAAAAATCAGACATTTTTTCCTGGGGCCTGCTCTTGTTAGAATCTTTAACAGGAGTACCCGTTTTTAAGGGCAGCACACTTGAACAAATCTATCAGCAACAGTTAAATGAACAAGAGATTTCCTTGCCATTTGAATTCAAAGAACATGCACTAGGAACATTTCTATCAGAAATACTACATAAAGACCCGGCTCAAAGATTAGGCGACGCGGCCGCCTTACTTCAAAAATTTGAGCGCATTGATTTTTCCTCATTTTCTATAACAAAATCGACCTCCAAAGTCACAGAATTCACCGAGACGTTAAAAAACGATATTTCATGGAGAGATAGTCGAAGGGAGTACAAACCGCTAACTGTACTCACTATTCAATTACTAAATAATGCCAAAGGAAGTTCCTTAGATGAAGATGCCTTTAATTTGGTGCAACACGATCAAATCTATAAAATTACAGAAATAAGCCGGAAACACGGATTAGGTACCATCTCCGTGATGAGCGATTATGTAAGTATTTATTTTGGTTATCCTCAAATTCAGGATGGCAGCACCAGGCGTGCTTGTAATATCGCTCTGGAACTATTAAATACACTATGTACTCACAACAATTCTGAATTCTTTCAGAGCAACTTTCGTTTTAGTCTACATAGCGGTAATACTTTAGCTACCCCAACCCACACCCCCCAGGGTTTAGTTTCTAAAATCGCCTTCGAATTGCTTCCATCTGTTCCCGACAATAGCATTCTAATTACTGAAGACACACAAAAGTTGCTCAATGATCCTCGATTTGTATGCTACAAAAAAATCGAACTTTCATCCCTAAAGAAGACGGTAGACACCTTCTTACTTTGCACATCGAAAGAATTGGCAACGAATACTATAAACCACTCAACTGAGTATTTTTTTGGAAGAAGGTATGAATTGAATACCATTATTAATCAATGGACCCGCCTTAATAAAAATCAAGGCAATCTAACGGTATTAAAAGGAGATGCAGGAATAGGTAAATCAGCACTAATCAAGGAACTTAAGAGGCACTATTTCAATTCTGGTAAACACACTATTGTAGAAACAAAATGCCTACCAGAATACCAGCATAGCTCCTTACACCCAATTCTTCAATTATTTATCAGAAAAGCCGGACTCGACAATTGCAGTTCTGACGACGAGCGTTTAAACCTGCTTCAAAAAACACTGACTCCATTTACAGAAGACCTCGAACGGGAACTGGTAATTGTTTGCACGTGGTTAGGTATTTCTACAAAAAACAAATTTAAAACGGTAACACTACAACCATTAGAGCAAAAAGCTATTTTATTTGACTTGATCAGCAATTTTTTAATAAATCATCAACGAGACGACAACTGTATTTTTATAATTGAAGATATGCACTGGTCTGATCCGAGTACCTTGAATTTCATAAACGATTTATTTTCAAAGGACTCAAATGATCTAGTAGTCTTAATGAGTACAAGAGAATGGCTTTCTCAACTAAACGAACGTTTAATAGACTGTTCGATATGCTTAAACCCTTTGTTAGCAGATGAAGCTAAACATATTGTTCAAAGTAAACTTGGACAGAAAAATATCGAGAATCAAAGTCTGCAATTATTATTAAATCATTCCGAAGGTATTCCCTTGTATATTGAAGAGCTGACAGACATGTACCTTAAAAACGGAGAGCTTGTCCTACTCAACAATGAATACGTTTTTGTCAGACCTATACAAGAAGTTTCGGTTCCCTCAACACTAAAAGAATTACTTCATACGCAACTCGATCGACTAGGAACCTCCAAAGAAACTGCACAAATGGCGGCAACTATTGGTAGAGAAATTCCCCTGGAACTACTGTTAGAAATCAATGATTTGAGCACTGATGTAGAAGCTGAAATCCAAAATTTACTGGATCAGGGCTTTTTAACTTATCTGGACGTAGATTTTAAACCGGTATACCAATTTCGTCACGCATTATTTCGTGAATCTGCTTATGAGAGTCAAACCAAAACACGTCGCAGGACCGTTCATAAATCTATCTCTTATAGCCTAGAGAAAAGACTAAACTCCGAAAGTGCCGAAAGTTATACATCCTTCAAAACCGATCAATTATCATTCCATTTATATAAATCAAATAGGATTGACGAAGCTATAACCTGGACAATGAAAACCACAGACCTGCTGGTTAGGCAATCGGCGTCTCTCGAAACAGTTAATGTATGCAAGCGCGCTTTGTATTGGCTGGAGGATTACCCTGAATACGCTAAAAAATCACACCGTGAATTTGACCTGCGCCAAATTCTCATCACCAACCTGGTAGCAGTTGAAAGTTTTGGTTCATCGTCGGTTGGTAAACAGTTAAGCGAAATTGAATTACTGCTGCAATCACTTGAAATTGAGGAACACATGTTTCCTAGTATGTTTGTATTCTGCACCTACTACAGCATGCGGGGAGAAGCTCAAAAAGCCATTAAAATGGCTGAATACCTTGAAGAAAAAGCCCAAAAGACAAACAACTCTACCTGGTTGATTATTGCCTCTGCACATTTGGGGGCACAGTACTTTGCTAACGCCGAATTTCTAAAAGCTGCAAAAGTACTGGAAAATGGCATCGCGCTATTTGACGAAGCAGAGCATGGCGAATTAGCCTATCATTTTGGTATGGATCAATTTATTTTGTGTTCAAGTTTTTTGTGTTGCACTTATGCATACAACGGAAGGTACGAGGAAATAGAAGCTATTGAAGAAAAGACACTCAACTATGCATCCAAAAAAAATCATGCACATTCAACCGCATCCTTATACCTTGGCCTTGCCTGCGTTTATTATTATTTAAAAGATCGTAAAAAAGTTCAGAAATACAGCAGACTTTTATTGGATTTCAATAAATCCAATAAAACGACCATGTTTAACAATTACGCCATCATTCTCAATGCATGGGCAAATAGGGCCATTGAAAAGGCCCGTGAAGCCATTTCTTCGGAGGAAAAGGCGGGCTTGTTATCTATGAGGTCATTTTGGTATTCTGTAATTGCCCACGAAGAAATTAAACAGGGTTTTTTAGAAGATGCAACAACAACACTATTCAAATGTCTTTCATTTATTGGCACGACAGACGGACCTCAATGCCTGGCAGAAATAAACAAAATGTTAGGTGAAATTGCACTCAAAAAGAAGAACCTCAGGCAAGCGGCAATGTATTTTGAAAAAGGCCTTCAAGTAGCCAAAAAACAGGGTGCAGTCCACATACAGAACGAAATACTCCAATTACAAGCCGACTTATTTTAATAGCTCTCGAAGTGAAATAAACTGAAATATGCCCCTAAAGATGGCTGCTTAATTTTGTATCGAAACAATTTATATCATGGACACAAAATTAACACAATCACAACAATGGATGTTTACCTATGCTAATGTGGTCAAAGACAGTTGGCAAGACGAAAACATCAAAACGCAACTATTAAAGGATCCCAAAAAAACACTTGAAATTCGCTATAGTTATACTCTACCGGAGCACATTAACATTGAGTTTAAGGAGGTTAAAAACGAGGAGTTTAAAGGGTATTCATCGATGAACTTTAATATTGAGCATGAATTAACTTCAAATTCTTTGACTAAAGTAATTGAAATTCCTCAAGCACCTGTTAAGCTCAAAGATATGGTAAGCGAACTTAGAGAAACCCCATTATATGGTGCAAAATGCATCTGTGGATGTTTATAGCTTAATTAATAGCACAACTCAAAGCTCAACAAACCTTAAACTTATTGTTTTACATACACCGTCCCCGTATGTGATCATAGCTTACTCCTGGCCAATCCGGGAGTAGCTATGTTTTTGGGTCAAAAAGCACATTACAGACTCATAACTTTACAAAACCCGTATAATGACCACTCAGGAAAATCAAGTAATTGAATTGCGAAAAGATACCAATAAAGAACTATTTGGCTACTTCTGTGTTTATTTAAACCCTACAGACCTTACAAACAACTCTTATATCGAACAGTGGTCCTTTGTTAATAAAGAAGATATAAACCTATTTGAAGGCATTAGATTATCGGCCGAGATCATTCATATAAAATCTGACGCCCCGGCTTGTAAAGCCGAGTGGATAGAATTTCTAAAAAATAAAGAAAATGAAACAGGCGCAGCTTTCAATTCTTTTATGCACAGGCAAAGCATATTACACGATTATTCTCAAAATGGCTTCAATAAATGGATGAAAAACAACATTTATAAAATTGCCAGTATAGAATTAAACGATCAATTAGACTGGTTAATATTACAAGACGCACCCGTTCCATTTGGCATCTATAAATTGTTTAATCAGTTGTCTATACTTCAAACATTGAATGCAGAAGAACAACAAAATAGTGCTGAAGGATTTGAAACGGTGTTAACTTTTACCAAAGCGAAAATCATTGAATCAGATTCATTGAATAGCTTTGCTAATTTTTACAAAAATGATGCGCTGATGAAATTGTATAAGCTGAATTTAGAGGCCATTAATTTTAATCACATTGTTTTTAGTAAAGTGTACAATTGTACGATTCCACCATCTGACGAAACGGTGCCTGCGGACAGTCCCATTTCGTTCACTAAAGATTTTTTATTGGTGTGAATAGTATAAACAGACTTAGTCTGGCTCCTCATTTCAAATTATTGGAACCAGAGAAAAATATTACTGTACTTTTAAACAACACTCAGGCAATTCCGGTAAAAGAAGAACTTTACCAAGTACTCTTAAAGCTCATTAATAAAGAACAGTTAAATAGTATTGAGCTTATGGAGCGTTTGTTGTCTCAATTTGATCCATCACATGTCCTTTTTGCACTGGACACCCTAAAAAGCATTGGTTATATCATAGAATCAATTAACATTTCAGGTTATTATATGGACAATGAGGAGGTCGAAAAAAAACTGCATTCTATATGTCAAATCTACTCAAAAAAAATGGGGCTCCCTCCTATTAGCCTGTTTACCAAGAATGATGACAAGAATTGGGACAAACGATTAAAGGAAATAATGAATCAGGGAACCTGTTCGCTCCCCATATTATTTGAACACAACGCAGCCTTGATCGGTCCGTTTTTTGATGCTCGACTGAATACCGCACCTTGCCCTGCATGTTTACGTTTCAGAATTAATCATAACAACACCTATCGTATATGGTTAAGCAATAGAATTAAAAATATACCTACGGCATCTAAACAAAAATATCAGCTGGTAAAAAACGTAATCTCCAGCCTGGAGTACTTTTTTAAGAAAAAGGAACATTACCGAATCAACGAAGGAAGCCTTTTTGAAGTCACGATTGACGGGCAAATCAAACCACATCTACTGATGAAACGCAGCGATTGCAGTACTTGTGGTACACCCGGACTAGCACATGAGGAAATGAATAAAAAACCTGATCTATCGATCACAAAGGAAGCCCTGGACTTTACTTGCGGCTACAGAAGCACCAGCCCGGAAGATACATGGCGTACTATTTCAAAATTCATTGATACAAAAGTGGGCATTATCTCTGAAATCCTGGATGTATCAGATCATGATTTTCCAAACCTGCCTGTTTTTAAGACGATATACCCTACCATGACAATGAATTCCAAGCCCAAATTGACGGAATTTCACGAAGAAGCTTTTGGTAAGGGCAGAAATGCATTATTGTCAAAAATAAGTGCAACTTGTGAAGCTATTGAAAGGGCATGTGCCCGATTCTACGGCAATGAACCAATAATTTCCAAACGCATGGAGGAATTGGAGAATGCCGTGCCTCCGTCTGCTATACAACATTTCCACGAAGACCAATTAAATAATCCCACGCTTACACATGAGCTGGGGCCTATTCCGCGCCGTTTAAATGAAAAAGAAATTATTGACTTTTTACCAGCCTGGTCTATACGTGATGAAGAAAGAAGGTTTATACCCATAGATGCAGTGCTGTATGGGCATACAACTGCTGCTGACGACAGAGTAGCCGTATTCGAATCTAACGGCCTGTCTGCCGGTAATTCATTTAATGAAGCCGTAACTCAGGGCTTATTCGAACTCATTGAGCGCGATGCTACGGCAATATGGTGGTTCAACAAACTTCGAAGGCCCGCAGCAAACCTTTCCTGCATGAGTGACGATGAATGGTTTCAGAACACCATAAAAACGTTATCCAATAAATGTCAAATTCATTTTCTGGATCTCACCATAGATACCGCTGTTCCGGTAATTGCAGCAATTGCAAAGTTTGATTCAGGTTTTTTGATAGGCTATGGGTGCCATTTGGATTTAAGACTGGCCTTAAGCAGGGCGCTTACAGAACTGGTTCAGGTACAAACTTTAATGAAACCCGTTAATGCACCTGTGAACCATAAAGACGTCCGTTTTTTGTACCCTCATCAGGATACTAAAAAGTTTGATACACTTCCATTCAATCAAAGAGACAAGGAAGACAAAAAAAATATATTAAACACTGTAGTGAAACAACTGGCAAAACTGGAATTAGACACTATCGTTGTCAATTGTACACGCCTGGATATTCAATTCCCTGTTGCTAAGGTAATCGTTCCTGGCTTACGCGCTTTCAGGCCACGCTTTGGCCACGGAAGACTGTATGAAGTACCGGTAAAACTGGGCCTGCAGCAAAAAGAAAAGTCTTATAAGGAATTGAACCCGATGTGGCTGACGATAAAACCTTATAAGGAAACGGAAGTATCTGACTATTAACCAATAAGTACAAAAAATCGAAAGAGACTAATTTAAGTATTAGCCTCTTTGAAAATTTTGATCAACAATGTGAAATTATTGTGATATGAAGTTATTTCACAAAAACCTTTACCTTATCGCAAATTGCTGTCAAATCACCATTCTGTTCCAGCACACATCCGCGTATGTAAATAAATTGATTATCGTCTACCACTCCTGGTGAATAAATCGTACTTACCTCAGATGATTGGTTGCTTGACAGGTTTTCTTCCCTGTAAAAACCACCCACAACAGTAGCCATGTCCTCAAAGAGATCTACAAAAGCTACTTTTGTCCCTGCGGTGACGCCACCCCCAAATTCATTAAACAATTTCGCTGTGATTCTTAGCTCACCGTCAAAATTATTCTGTACATGAAACGAATCAACCGCTAGTTCTATACGAGTGACCACGGAAGTATCGACCACGATTGTTACCGAGTCCTTGTATACTCCTTTTAAATCTTGAATATCGACCTCGGCAGCAACATTAAAATCTCCCATCGATGCCGGAGCTCTCAACTGCACCTCTGCTTTCAAGTCCCTGTTTAATTTTTCGGCACTTACAACAATTGATGATTCACCATTGTCAACAAAGAATCCTGATTCAGTTTGGAATATTACTTCTCTAAATTCTGCTGAAGCATCATCATTTATATCTGCGGTAAATGTGATCACAGAACTCCCATCTGCTAAGATGGTATTTTTGGAAGATTTTAAAACCAATACTTCACTTTGAGGAACAACATCATCTACTTCTCGACAACAAACGAGCGAAAAGCTCACTAAGAAATATAAAACTATGTTTTTCATTATAATCCAAATTTTGATATCAATTGTTTAGCGCCATTAATAAAGTCCAGATCCATCGCAAACGAGATATAAGGCATAGGAACTGTCCTTTTATCCGAAATCAATGGATTTTCATCTTCGAGTCTTGCCAGCATCACTCCTGCCGAAACAGCTACCGGACGATATAACTTATAATTTGCTCCTAAGAGTAAAGACATATTCTTATATAAATCAGAAAATTCATCATTGTTTAATAGTGGTACGGTTGTAACTCCCACATTAAAGGAAAATCGTTGAAAGTAACTCTTGTCGATTAAACGAAAAGGAATGTCTTTGTTTATGGGTCTTAGGTATACAGAAACACCTAAATAAGGCAGAAAATGACACCTATCGTCGTAATAACCATCGGCATAGACAGCAGCAAGACCGACATCCGGAATTACCTGATACGAACCTGCTGTTTTTAATCCAATGACATTGTTATTACCAATAAAAATATTGGAATACCTCAAGCCTCTTTCATTATCAATAAGTGCTATTAAAGAGTTATAAAAAGTGCCTATGCTCTGCAAAGAATTTGTTATTTGAATATCGATGCTATTAAGCATTTCATAGATGGAAACAATGTCTTTTTGCAATGCACCTGAATCTTTAATACTTATGTTGAGCAATTCATTCCTGGTAGCTTCGATTTGCACAATAGATTCTTTAAGGTAACGGATACGTTCTGGTATATTGAAAACGCCGGTCAAATCAAATTGACTGCTTCTGGTTAAAGAAACATAACCCAGTAACAACTTATTGATCATTTGAATCCTGGCAACCGAGTCCAAACTCAATATTTTGTATAGATAATGAAGATTATCTACTAAATTTTCTTCATCACAACATGGTGCTGATTTTTTCCATTTTTCAGCAAATTGTAGCACTTTTTTGACGCTATGTGAATTAGAATCTAACGATAATCCAGCTAAATTTGGATTAATATTTTGAATTTGGTCAAAAATCGGTCTTACATGATTATTGTAAAAACCCTGCATAGCCCTCCTTCTAATGCGATCATTTACGTTCAACAAACTATCATTTAAATTTAGTAATAAGCTTTCATCAAACTTTCGAACAAATTTGACACTATCAAACCAAAATACATTAAATGAATGATTGACAACTTCATTGCTCAAAGTCTTATTAAACTGTCCCCACTTACTATTAATTTCTGCTGGTTTTCCTGAATGCATTATTGCAAATAACTCTAATAAGGCATTCAACATCTCACCTTTGAACTTGTTTACAATATTCATCACAATACTTCTATTTGGTTTGAGTGGTGGAACCTGAACAACTGCCTTATTTTGTTTGTGAATAAGCTGTGGCGATTTGAGTTTTTTCACCTTATTAAACAGCAAGCCACTTCTTAAATCAGAATCTGCCATTTGGCCCTTATATCCGGAAATTTGAAATAGGTCTATCCGATCTATGGAATTATTGGCATCTTTTAATTCAAAATAAAAATACTGATCAAATGGAATAGGGTCCATGAGCTTAGTAACGGTATCAATTGCTATCTTCTTTTGTGCCCTTGCTTTTTTGAAGGGAAGTGCAGCTGCTATCACTATTAAAAGCAGCGCTTTAATTATATGTTTATTCATCATTAATTTCTTTGTTATTAGTTCAACCTAAAAACACAATATTCTCTGGTAATACGGTGAGCGATACCGCATTGCCTTCTACTTCAACAACAGTATCAAAATGTGTAAAATGCTTGGTATCCAATAGTAGAATTGGTTCTGGTTTTCGAGCCAGGTATGCTTCAAACTTGCTCAGATCGGGTGTTTCTCCTCCGCTAAACTTGATAAGGCGTCTAAACAGTTTCGGCAACATAACATGCTCATTTGTAATAGATCTTAGCGACGTTACTTCCGCGCCACTGTTTGTCCTGTCATTTGCGTGCACTCCCAACCCTGCTTGCCTCGCACGTTCGCATGCTTTTGACAGCTCTTCGCGAAGATCAAAAAACAATCCATTGTAAAATGTAGGATATGCTAAACCATTGGCTGTCATCTTATAATTTATGCTTTCTTTTAACAAATCCTCTTCCAAATACACCTCGTTCCCATCACTGTATGAAGAAGCACCGCTAAAAACAAATGCCACAGCACGGCCATAACGTTCCATCGTTCTTACCAGGATAAACCCTTCGGTTTCATCTTCGCTATGGGCTATTTGTGTCCCATTGGAGTTCCATTGCACATTCCGAATGTGGAGACTTTCCAACAAGTATTCCATTGCCTGTAGTCCAAGTTCTTTGGGCTGGTGATAATTTTTGTAATGGGTTTCCAAGGTATCTATACCTTCGAATCGAAGCTGAACATGCCCCCTGTGATTGATATCCGGTATACCTTCCACTTCGTCCCATAAGCCTAAATCGTTTGCTTTAAAGCGGATAGAATCTCCGTCAGGAGAATAATCCGTAACATGAAATGTTCCTTTTATTAATTTAAACGGCATAATACTAACTCTTTTTAGTTATTTCTATATTTTATATCTTTCACTCATTATTCTCCAATGAACGTTGATGTCTGGGATTATTATGCTTGGGCTTATTCTAAAATTTTAGGCCAAAAACTATCTGTAGAGCATGAGGTTTTATGCTTTTAAGACCATGAGTTTAGTTTATTCAAATAGTTTTTAAAACAATTCCGACAAACAACGTTATAAATATGGGTTTAGCTTTTAAGTAAAAATCCGTCGATTAGTCATGCAAAAAAAACAAAATTGAAGACGAATTGATAACACTCAATCAACAGTTAATTACAATGGTCGTACATTTTACAATCTGGCCCATTCACTCCACCTTTGAAACATATATCCCTGAACACGAACGCACTTGTTTGGGCAACCTCCATACCCATGAACTCCTACAACAACCCTCGAATTACCCTGGTTTATATATACCGGACTTCCGCTCTGTCCGGCTGCAGTATCCAGCATATATTCCAGTTTAAAGTTAGTTACATTTTTAACCCGGCCAGCGTTGTACCATTGGGTACCAGGTTTATCACCAGGGTAACCAGTGTTATTAAGCATAGTAGAAGTATTGAGTTGTTTATAACCAAAGTATCCTCTCAACCTGTTATACAAAGTATTATCTGGTAGAATAATCGCCCCATGATCATAATCTGAATTTCTTTTTTGAGTCCAACCGTTCACACTTCTAAATCGAGCACTTACTTGTGAACCATATGGAGCATTTCTTCCGTTCGCACCGGGGATAACAACAATACTTTTGGCCCAATCATAAACATTACTCCCTACTGGTACATGAACACAATGTCCGCTTGTAATCACACAACGTGGAGATATAAAAAAACCGCTGCCAACATATTGCCCTCCGTTTTTAGCGGTGATTATTAAGCGACATATCAATTTGAAGGGATACATCGTTGAGTTGACTTGTTTTCTGTCATCCCTGCCACAAATGGTCTCGGCAAATTCGAGTGTATTTTCGATATGGGGTAAAGAAAGTGTTTTTTCATCCATTACCTCAAACCAGTCTTTATCAAAAATCTCAAATCTTTCCAGCTTTTCAAGCTCTTCGGTATAATACCCGTCTACTGAATCAATATCTGTTGAATCGACTCCATTTTCATATGCCAGCAAATCTTCATTTCCGACGGCAAGCTCCAGTTGTTTTGAATTTTCTTCCATATATATTTAGTTGTTTTTTATACGCTATTTTTTAATAGTATCGAGCAATATTCCTACTTTAGATTAACCATCCGATTTGTATTAATTAAAGTGCCAATAGGAGAACTTCTATTAAAGTCAAAGACCTAAGTTTATTTCCGATTTTAAATCTTTTATTTTCGACAAATACCGATTTATTATTGTCGATTTCCCTTATATTGACAACGTAAATATGGAAATCACGCTGATGGTTGTGAATACCCACTTCTGGGTAATTATGAATTTTGGAAGTAATAAAACCATTGGAATACGATTTTAACTTTTCTACTTTTTAAGGTATTAAGAAGATGGATGACAAAATTAAGGTAGTTATCGTAGACGATCACAACATCGTTGCCGACGGGGTTAAAAGTCTATTGGAAAAACAAGAGCATTATGAGGTGCTTGGTATTATTAACAATGGTGAAGAGTTAATACATTCGGCACTACGTTTCAGGGCAGACATCATTATTTTAGACCTTAATATTCCCAATGTAAATGGTATCGAAGCGCTGAAAGTTTTGCGCCGATCGTCTCCCCACATTAAGGTCGTTATATTAACCATGTACAACGATAATTCGCTCATACAAAAGGTGGAGGAAGCGGGTGCATCGGCTTACCTGTTAAAAAACACTGATAATACAGAACTTTTGGGTACCTTAAGAAGCGTTAGGAACAGCAACAGGTTTATTAGGGGAAGCAAACTCAGAAAAGACCCTACAGAAAACTCAAAGATATACAAAGATGAGTTTGCAAAGCGCTTTTACCTTACTCCCCGTGAACTGGAAATATTAGCACTTATTGCCAACGAATACTCAAACCAAGAAATTGCTGATCAGTTATTTGTAAGTATACAAACTGTAAAAACGCATCGCAAGAGCATCATCAAAAAGTTAGGGGTTAAGAATTCCATAGGCCTGGTGAAACTAGCCATTCAAAACCACCTCATTTAACGGAATGTGAATGATTAAATGAGTACCTTTTCCCGGCCTCGAACTCAACTCTAACGTTCCATTCATCACCAAGACCCTACTTTCGATGTTTTTAATCCCCAATCCGGCTTTAATGGTTCGCTGATCAAAACCAACTCCGTTATCCTCATAAGATACAATTAACTGATTATCTGAGCAGGATAATTGCATATATGATTCACTGGCTCGGGCATGTTTTAAGGTGTTACTCATACTCTCCTGAATAATACGGTATATCATTATTTGATATTTATCTGCCACGTGTTCCGGCCAGTTGTCTGTGTAAAAATGACAGGCAAAGTTTTCAACGTTGTTCATAAAATCAGCAAATTCTTTCAGTGCACCGATGAGTCCAATATTTAATAAAGTGGCAGGCATTAAATCATGAGAAATTTGCCTGACTTCTTTAATGGTAATGTCTATTAAAATCGTGGCCTCCTCAAATGTTCTCTTTTCAAAATGTCCTATGAAGACATAGTCTGTCTGTATATTTTCCAATTTCCTTTTAATTCCTGAAAGGTTTCCCCCTACGCCATCGTGCAGTTCTTTGGCTATGCGGCTACGCTCCGTCTCTTGTGAAACCAGGCTGGTGGTAAGCAAATCTTTGCGATAATTCTTTTCTATTTCGGCCAGTTCTTCCCGTTTTTGTGCAAAGAGGATATTTTCTAATGAGACAGACAATTGATCTACCATCGTCTTCAACATTTTCAAAAACTGATCGTCAAATGACATTTTGAGGTTGGTAGATTCAAGGTAAACTACTCCCATTGTTTTGTCCTTTATTATGGGGATGCAACAATACTTTAAATCCTTTCTTTTGTGGAGGTAAGAATCTACCGTAGCGCTACCCGCCAATTGATCGCTATGTACTATACTTTTTGTATTTAGTGCTAAACTGACCAGACTTTGGGGATAAATTTCATTTGATAACGGTTCATTGAGGGATGTTTTCGTTTTCGAAAAGTCACCGGCAGGTACAAGCACTTGTTGTTCGTTGTTAATAAGGATTAAAACGCGATCGGCCACTGCATTGGCCATTAAGGCGTCGGTTACGTGTTGAGTGAGCTCTTCCAATGTCTGCGCAGAAGATAATGCCTTGTTTAATTGAATAACAGCTTGCAGGTCAAGTTTGGTTTCTAATGGCACTTCGTTGAATTCATTAGAAAGAAAATCATCAAAATATCCCTTTAATTGATCCACTTTTGACTTATGACCCCACTTTAAATAATATTCATAACTCTTTTGAAAATAATAGGATGCCAACGCATTATTCCTTACATGACGATTGTATTTCGCATATAATTCGCAGCATAATGCAGCAGGTATTATGTTCTCATTTTTCATTGCCCAGTCGACACTTTTCTCATAATAAGTAGTTGCATTGTTCTTCTTCTGAAATGAAAGATACTCTGCTTTGAGAACGTAATACATGGAATAAAAAGTAGTTGGATTGTTTTTCGCAAACCTTTTTAATATCCTGAGATTTTTACTTATTTCAGCTCTTTCATGCTTAGAAATTGCACTTTTCTCTTTCTTGCTATTAATGATACTCGACAAACTGCTGAAAAGAACAAAAAAGGGGTAACTTGGTTGCCTTGAAAATGAGTCATCATAATACTTTAAAGACTCATCGGCCCAGTATTTTGACATTTTGAAGTCTTCGTTATAATACATATGTATGCATCTAAATATGTATAGATGAAAAAGAGTGGCGTTATCCTTTTTTTCTATTAACAAACTCATTACATCATCACTACACAAATAATCATAATCCAAAGAATTATCTTCTTTTTGAGAAAAATCCAGGACTAATTGCCTTAAGGCTCCGATTATAATAACATTCAACTCTTGATTTAAACTATGAACTATCTGGTAATCGTCGTGTAAATGATCATCTAATTTTTGCAATTTAAAGCCATGGAAGAACCTTAATTCTCCTATAAAAAATTTAGCAAAAGCGGCATAAGTATGATCACCGGTTTGCATGCCTACATGATAAGCTTTTTCAAGAGGAGATACACCAACATTATAACCATGCTTGAACATGGAAAGAAAGCCATAATAAATAACATTTGTTCTGGCATTTACTTCAAGCGCATTGACCTTTTCAAGCAAATTAATGGCCAGCTTGCCAAATGCTTCTCCTTTGTTGATATTGTTCATAAAAGCCGAAAGAGCAAACCCATAAGAAACATAGCTGAATGGAGAATATTCGGAATTCCCATATTTTAATGACAATTGAATCTGTTTAAATATAACGATTGGCATTAAATCAGGGGCAGCTCCAAATATGCTTGCAACGGCCTTTAATGTTAACTTTTGAAATGCGAGCGCACCGCGATCGGTCATGCGAGGTAATTCCGTCAGTTTTGTAACACTTTTTCTACTCGTTATCAATAAGCTCATGATTAACTCTCTGGCCATTCTTAATTTAGATGGACGACGTTCCAGTTCAAAACCCAAACGATTTAAGGTATTTATCAAATGATCTATGCCATCGTCGAATTGATGCAATTCGGTAAAATAATCTAACTTCACTTCATTGACAATCAACTTATCAAATTCATTCTGGCTTCTATTGTTGGTTTCTTCTACACAACTCACAACGGTTTCTTTGTCGTTGACGACCATACTTGTTTTTGCCAAAAGGTCGTTCAAATGTAAACGATCTTTATACCTCAATATCCAGTCCTGGTCCCCCACAAACTTTCTTGCATGTTTCAAAAAGTGATAAGCCAGTTCAAATTGATTCTCAAGAAAATAGTGCTTACCCGCCTCCAGGTTTTCTAAAAAAGCAAAAGTATACTCATCGTTCGTTAAGCTATTGGGTGATTTATTGAGCTGAAATATATGTTGATATGGAAATTCCTGTAAGTGACGATTATCTCTGAGGAACTGGCCTATTTTATAGTGTATTTTTATTTTTTCATCCTTTTCGAACGAATTCACAACAGTTGCTTCCAGTCTGTCATGCGAGAATTTATAGGTATTGTTCTTGGCTAACAGAAATTGATTATTTGCAAGGTTTCTTAGTGAAATATCCACGTTGACATTATGTGTTAAAAACAGACCACGGACTAGCTCCCTAGAGAATTCGGCAGATAAACATGTCGCGATTTTTAATAATTGCTTTTCATGATCGCTGAGTCCATTGAACTTATGATCCAGCAGAGTGGCAACATTATCTGTTATATTAAGTGAAGCCAAAAGCTCCATATCTGTTTCCCACTTTTGTTTGTCGTGTGAGAAATTGAAAATACCGTTTTCCTGCCCATACTTTATTAGTTGGCTAACGTAAAATGGATTTCCTCCTGTCTTATTTTTAATTATTTCCGCTGTTTCATCAACGTTACCCGTTTCATAATAGCGCGCCAACCTCTCCCTTATTTGTTCAATGGCCAAAGGTTTTATTTCCACTAACAAGCTCTTAAATTTCTCCGAATTTCTAGTGAAATTCGGGCGTTCAGCTACTATCAAGAAAATATACTGCCCTTGCCTGCTCTTTACAATATCTTCTAAAACTGAAGTTGACCAAGGATCTATCCATTGATAATCGTCGACAAAAATGATCAATGGCCTTAGGTTTGAAGCACTAGTAAATACTATTTGCTTAAATATATATTCAAGAATTGCTTGTGTGATTTCTTGTTCCGTTTTCGATCGCCAATCTGTCGTAAAGACATTACGGAACGCGGGTACCCAGGAACATAAATCAGCTACAAGCGATCCAAGAGATTGAGCTATTAGTTTCGCATATATATCAAGTGTCGTTTTATTAAGAGCTAATAAATTATTGGCTAGTGCATCCAATAATTGAACCAAAACGGGTCTACTCAATGAATTATCATATTGCAGGGATTTTGCTTGTATCCAAATCGGGTCGTACTTTAATACACTATAATGCCAGTCATTTATGAATGTTGTTTTACCAGATCCTGATTCACCGCGTAATACTACATTCCTGCTTTCACCGTTCTTGACTTTTTCGAATTCTTCACTTATTAATTTTTGTTCTTGTGCTCGCGGTATTATTTCATCCTCAAACTTAAAAGTTGCCAAACTAATTGTCGTGCAAATTTCATAGGCATTCATCGCTTTCTCATCGTTCCAATTAGCTGCAAGGAACTTAAAATCTTCTAAGAGGCTGTTTATTGATTGATATCGTTGCTCAGGCTTCTTCTCAATTAGTTGAGCAATTATTTCAAATAGCAGTAATTTATCCTCATAATGACCGTCTAAAGGTTTTTCGACTTTCTCAGCCAAGTGAGAACGAATCATTTCGAAAGTGTCTGTTTTTTCAAAAACGTGTCTCCCGTAAAACAAGAAGAACAAGGTACACCCCAAACTATACAGGTCTGATCTATGATCTATCAAGGTTTGAAACAATCCTGTCTGTTCAGGAGATAATGTATGGGCGTTATGATGCCAAAACTCATATTTAAACGTTGCTTCAGATTCTCCGTAAGAGGCCAATCTAAAATCTAAAATAGCCACTTCCAGACTATTTGTATCAACAATTATATTTTCAGGGTGTACACACTGGTGCACAACGCCATTTCTATGAACGGATGAAATAAGCTGAATGAGCCGGAGGGCAACCTGCAGTTTATCTCTGGTACTGAGCTTTAATGCTGATAAAAGTGAACCTTTTATATAATTATAGATAAAGCAATTACTATTATTTACCTTACCCTCACCTAAAAACTTAGGAACCCCAACAATATTGAGGTTCCTAATTATTTCTGCTTCAGATTTGCACTGTTCATAGGGAAGTGAATCGACCTTATGAACCGTATTGTGTGCACTGGAATAGTAAACTGTTGAACGTTTACTTTTACTTATGAGATCGTACATGAAGCACTCTTTTAAAAATTAAAATTGTACATGAAACAAAAACTAAGGCCGTTTAACTTTTGTAGCACTAATTACAAAATCATAATTCAATGAACGTTGGTAATGTCCTTTGAATCCATGAATAGTATCATTTGTAAAAAGTCGGCTTTTTCTTAGGTGGCATGAAGCACATGAAGAAGATTTTTGTATATAGGGTTCCATGGTCGTATTAGCCAAAATTGCCGGGCGCACATTAAATTCCAACCATTTCTTACTTTTATTACGAGCATCAGAACATTCATATGGAAAGAAAACATCATTATGTATTGACCATTGTACACCTACTAATTGATAATTTAACCAAACAGATTTAGCATTTGTATTTTTAATAATCTTATGAAAGGCCTCATTTACATTCATTACTTTAGAGTCTATTGGCTTTTCGCGCACAATCTGAGCAGGATTGTGACCTGGTTTATTAATAATGCTATCGATCATGTTATTAGGGTCAAAATAGGAATATTTATTATTTTTTATTGATTCTCTGTTTTTGAGGTCATTAATATCCGGACAATTGTCTACATGCTCAAAAGTAATCCACATCCAGGTCGGTGTATCGAATGTCTTTCTGCCAATATGTATACCTACTAAACCTAGTGTATCGCGATTGGTTTTATTGATTCTGAGATGATACTTGTTGAGGTCATCATCTTTACCAAGTTTCCTCCAACTCGTTTTTATCACAATTGACCCAATATTTTTGTCAATATGAATATGTCTGTATTTATAACTATACATACCGTTTAATAATATAGAATCTTCCACTAGGTTATGATTAAATATTATTTTTGTTGTATCCACATTACACCCTATTGGAAAGCAAATCGATTCTGGGTTTAAAGCCTTAAAATCTCTTAATCTTCTATTATTCTGAGTAACTTTTGCGGCTAAATATACATCATCGGGCAAATGATAAACATTCTCAAAATAATCACCAACTCCAGATTTTCTATGTAAACTTCTCTTGGGAGCCGTTATATAATGATACATTTTAGGGTTATAAGCAACTTCATATCGTGTCTTTTTTCTTGACTGATCGTATAATGAATCCTGAATATCATGTATCTTTAAGCACATTTCAAGTTTCAATTTTTTAGCACGTGAATCAAGCCAATTATTAATATTAGGATCCATCGGCCTGTTGTCACTTAGAGTCTTTAAATCGTTCGTTAAATTCGAATAATTATGAAATTTCGAAGCATTAAGACCTTTTTTGGTATTCAAATCCATATAGCTTTTAACAGGATCCCACTCTTCGAATACACCTTGTTGTTCAAAAATATAATGCTGAGTAGGCCAACAGTCCCACATTGTTATATAGTCATTTTTCTTTGACCAGCAATCACCTTCTAATTGAGTTAGTGTGCTATCAATTGGCCAACACATCGCCAAAAACAACCTCCATGCATTTTCTATTGCGTATAAATGTAATAAGTCCGATTGCGCTTTATGCGGAATTCGTAATGTATCAAACAGACATTCATTCTTTGGAGTAGAAGAACAAAAATGTCTGGTAAATACATCAATATTGGGCAGAAAAATCTCATGATCGATTAATCGAAATGCAGTATCTGAATAAACAGTCAATGTACTATCTTTTTTAAGACGTTTTATTAACAAGGGATCCGTCAGCGCATTTATACTTGTTCTAACTGCTATTATTTCTGAACCTGTTGACTCTACATCTTTATGACCACATGAATATATGAAAGTAAATACAGTGAAAAGAAAACAATAAATAATTAACTTATTTTTTTTCATGATTAGTTATTTTTTAAACTGATGTATGCTTTGGTTTTTATACCACTTTCCGGGCACCAAACGAGTTTAATGTGATGAAAACCAGGTTTGGGTTTTGCCTTTATTGAATTATCGTTAGTACTCACTTTGGAAAAAAAAGAAACAAGATCATGACCCACTTGTCTTATACAATATTCTTGTTTTATCAAAAATTTTACAAAACTTTCAAAATTGGCCAAAGCGTTAAAATAACACTCCAGGCCAATTTTCGGGCCTACTTCTTGCGCAACATCAATATCCAAATGCAGTTCAGAGCTGAATTCTTCACACTTTTTGAGTATAAACTCCAGCTCTGAATTGTGATAAGACCAATCAATTTCCCGCAAATAAGTTGAAATATAATTCGATGGTAATTGATAAATAAATAATCTGAATGAATTTGATTTTCTTGCTGCCATTATTCCTATTTGAGGAACCGATGCTCCTGGCGGCAATTTAGAGAGACATTTAACGAACGCTTTATAATATGCTTTTGGAATTGCCTCATTTAGCGCTGCTCTAAAAAATTGCTCAATTAATAGCAATTGCTCAAAAATATTTAGGATTTTTCTAGGGCCAAAAAATAAATTGGGCGTGTAATTGCCCTCTTTCAGTTGATCATGATCAAATTCTAACCAAATATTTCGAATTTCCTGAAACAGGCCTTTACATTTCATCCAATTCTCGCTAAACTTTGACAAGTTCCGATAGTATACACTATGGTCACCAAATTTCTGATCAATTTCATCAAGATTCGCTAATGCCACTTGATTTCTTACATTATTAGAAACACAACACAAGAAGTCTGCTGGTTTATTAGCACTCATTATATCAATTTCATAGCCATAAAAATCACTCAGTTCCTTGGGAAAGAAATTGAAAAAGTTATCCAGTTCATGCTTTCTCCTATTATTCAAAAGCGGTTCAATTATCCTTAAGGAGTTTGACAAACTTAACTCAATCATAGGTTTATTCGGTTCAGTAATCATTGTATTAAACACCAGGATTCCATTTTCCACCTACTGGGAAATTTAAAGGACCTCGACCATGTTCATAAAAAACATCTGCAACTTGTATCAAATAGAGTTTTGGTCCCCAATCTCTTGGTATACTATTATCATTCAATACTATGTAGGCCTCTTCCAAGGTCCAATTCAACATAGTGTTCTTCCACCTAGTGTTACCCATATCAATAAAAGGTGCAACATAATTCTTCGTGTATTCAGTAAAAATATCGCCAACTGGCATTTTTCCAATTTCCTCATTCTCATAATTCTCTGACATAAATGCTTAATTTAAGTGTGTAAATAAATTTATACTCAAAAGTAGCAATGCGGGGACTTCACCGACATACCCACTTGTAGGTATTTCTCGTAGAGACCTCAAAAAAAATCATAAGATGTAGGTCTAAAACCTCAGGAAAATTACTTAGACAAGATTTTTAGAAGATTAATATGTAGCAATTGGAGGTCAATGCACGACTGCTCTGTTATTGACGTTTCTTTTTTTTCAATAAACTCATGGCGCCTATCAATACCCAAAAAACAGACATAAGTACAGATGGAATAGCCCAATGATATAAACTGTTGATCAAAACGAGTAAACTGCCTGCTATATTCAAAAAGTGGTACATGCTGGCTGAGCTTTCCAGGCGAGCGCTTGTGTTCAGGAAAAATGCCAGCACCAATAGTGCCGCTCCGATGTACCCAACTATTTCGATTAGAACATGCATTAGGTCTTCCTTTGCTTTAAGTACTTATACAACCCCAGTATCGCAATTAAAATCCAAAACAAATTGATAAGTGTGGCAGGTATGGCCTCATGGTGAACCGTGTTAAGCATGATAAAAAATGCACCGCCAATATTTAGCAGAAAGTAAGCTAAAGACTTCGTACTCAGAATATTTCGAACGTTCATCCAATAGGCACCTACAAGCATGAACGAACCGAGATACCCAATAACCTCAATGGTTAACATGACAATAGCGGTCAGAACTTCATAAAGTTACCTACGCTCCGGTAGTTTTTCCTTTTGTCAAATTCTCCCTTGAGATCTGTTGTGATGAAATTACTCTTCCCGATTTTTACCCAAGCATGGTCACCATGATAATCGTGAGCGACTTTAAATACTTCTTGCGATACTACATCTCCTTTTTTATTGATATAACCCCAAAACGAAGAATTTTTACGCACTTTTGCCATTCCGTTGTGAAAATTTTGGGCATTTTTAAATTGCGACTTAATCACGATGTTACCTCGTGCATCTACATAGCCCCACTGACCCGTTTCTTCCAACTTAAAGCGCGCAAGTCCTTCGCTTGGCTTTTCCAGTCTGTCAAAGTCAAAATCTGTTAATTCCTTACCCTGTTCGTCAATAAGGCCCCAATGGTCGCTTTTTGCTGCTCTGATAAAGCCATCTTCAATGGGCTCCAGTCTTCTGTAAAGTGGGTTAACTTGCCATTTCCCTAATATATTAAGTATTCCCCAGTTATCACTCTGGGTTGCCCGATATAATCCTTTCTTTCCGAAATATTCCAGTCTTTTATACACCGCTTCAACCTTCGTAGCCCCCTTTTTATCGATAATACCCCAATAATCTCCATTTTTGACGATCGCTACTCCATCCTGAAATTCATGCGCTACATTGTACTTGTAGCCTATAATTTGCTGATCCTGTTTAGATATGTACCCCCATTTTCCATTCAAATATACGGCGGCAAGTCCATTACTAAATGCTTTACACTTATCGTATTTAGGCGGTATCACTTCCTTTCCGTTGCGGTCTATGTATCCCCAAAAATCTCCTTTGCGCACTTTCGACATTCCATCGCTGTATGCTTCAACTTTGTTATAAATGGCTGCGCATATTTCAACACCTTCCGTATTTATAAATGTCCACCGGCTATTGTCTTTCACTTTAGCTCGCCCATCAATAAATGGCTCTATGTACTCATATTTTGGTTTGACTAGCCATGTTCCGTTCTTTCTTAATACACCCCACTTACGTTTGCCGCTCAGCTCATCAACCACCGCTGCATAGGCATAGCCATTGCTGAAATCTTTTACGTCCACAAACAACTCCTTGCTTACCTTTTTACCATTCCAATCTATGAATTGCCAGTTTTTGCCTATCTTCACTTTTATAGGAGTGTCTAGTGTCTTAGGTTCGGACTCGAATGTTTTTATCAATACAAGCGGTGCTGAACCATACATACCTTGCTTTTTTCTCCAGATGTCATCGTAAATAGGTTGTACAATGTAATTCCCCTTTTCATCTATAATTCCCCATTTCTGAGTTTCGGTGTCCATTACCGGTGCGCGGTAAGTCTGGGCGAAGGACTTAAAAACGCTGAACACTATAATTAACAAAAAAAGCTTTTTCATATCAGGATAATTTTCTTCAATACTAATCACTATCTCTTACAAATCAAAACCTTGTAAGCATCATATACACTGTACAAGCAAACGAACAAGACTTTTTATTATTGCCAATTTGTTATTATATTACGCTGATTTTCACCTAATTTTTCGTACTGAAAATGTATTTTGTAGCTAAAAATGGGATGCCAAAATTTGACATATCTATTACCTGTCCCACAGTAATAGAACCAATGCAACAGGCGAGTTTTAAGTTGCTGTTAAACTCCAAACAGTTCTTCAAACTTGTGCGCTTGAATTTTGACAGTAAAGATACGCCTGTAGAAGTAGGCACTAATAAAGATTTATACAATAAATTACCGCTAAGCATGGGCGCAAATAAGCAATTTGAATGGCGCTTTCCTCTATTAAGTACAGATTCCGAAGGCTATGGCGAAGTACTATTAACCATAGTGATAGAAAACGAACAAGCTGAAGAAGAGTCATTTAGTATACCTTTGTGGCTTTCTGTATTTAAAAAGCAAATAATCAAAGATAACCGCTTAAGCGACCTACAGCTAGAGCTACTCAAAAGTCTTATTTCGTACCGAAAACAGAACAAGCACATATTCATCGCCAACTACAAGCTATTTTTCCAGGATTTCATGAACCTGGTGGTGAAGCAAGATCTTATTGACAGGCTGGCGAAAAAATGGAAACTACCTGTAGAAGGCCTGCCGGTAAATAATGAGATCAGATACGGCGTTATGAATGGCGACTACACCTTTTATGTTCACGAACAATTTGAACCATTCAAATCCTGATTGCTAAATGCCCTAATTAATTCTTAGCTGTTATCGTATTTTTTTGTAGATTCGAACGACTTTTTCTTACAATAAAGTTATGAGTGAGTTAATAGCGGATATAGATCGTTTAGCAGAAGCAGCTGCCAAAAAGCAAGATAAAGAAGCCTACAAAAAGCTTTATCATATATACGGGCCAACTGTTTATTCACTACTACTGCGTTACCTTGAGAACGAAGAGCTGGCCTCAAAAGGTTTGGAAGTTGTCTTTGAAGAAGCCTGGTATAAATTGAGTGAATACACCTTGGAAAACGGAAGTTTTTTAGGCTGGATGATCCAACAGACGCGTTCTTATTGTGCTCAAAACAGATCGCATAAGTTGGAACGAAGCGAATTTCGCGAACAGGAAACTGTGGACAAGTTGATTAGCGCATTGGCTACTGATGAACAAGCTATTATTAAAAAAGTTTTGACAGCCAGCCCGATAATAAACCCTGATGAAGTCGATATTAAAAGTTTACGAAAAACTTTACGAAGTTTGCACAATCTTATGAATAGCTAATCATGGATGTACAGGAATTTTTGGAATCAGGGAAATTGGAACTTTACGTGCTGGGTGCACTTTCGGAAGAGGAGTCTAAAAGTGTACTAAAACTCACACATACACATCCTAAAATAAAAGAAGAATTTATTCAACTGGAAACGTGTATCAACAATTTATGTATGGAAGCAGCCGTTCCTCCCAGGCAGCAGCTTAGCGATAAAATACTGACAACTATTGACCAATACGCTATACCGGGTAAACCGGCTATTGATTCTAAGGATAATGTATCTAAGGAAACGGTAAATACCTGGAAGTGGTTAAGTTTGGCATTCTTTTGTGCATTTGTATTCAGCCTCGTTTTATATTTATATGATTATGAGCAGGTAAAACAATTTCATAATCACAGTCAAGCCCTGAGCACCACATTGGAAACAATCAAAGCAGAAAAGCAAAAACTGCATGCTGAGCTCGACAGTATTAAGAATTCCTCAAATTCCAGTCAGAGCGTAGACAGTTTATTTAATGGCATTCTGACCTACACTACAGTACTTACTAATAAAATAGACTCTGTTGAAGACAAATTAGTGGTCAGGCACCGAGATGACACCGACATGCTACTAATAGATGTGTACGAACTGCCATCTGTAACGTCCAATTTTGAGTTCGTTCTTTGGCTACAAAACAAAGACTCGAGCTACCTCAACTTAGGGCCCATCCACAAAGCAGAGCGCTCACTCATCAAGCATACCTCAAGTACTGTTTACAGTGGATTTTTGGTAACACTGGAAATGAAACCTACAGATAAAAAGCTCCGTCCTACAGTAGATCAACAATTGTTTTATGCCGATAAATCCGATCGATTTTCTAAGTGACACTAACCTCCTATCGTAACCATACTACGCATAACCCCCTCTTCTTCAAAACTCTTGCTGTGTAAATGAAAGTCTTTACCTCCGGAACGCTCATGTTTCGAGGCCAGGCTTCGTTCAATTACAGGAAACAGGGGTTCTCCTCGACGAAATGCGTCCAATAGAGATTCTTCGGTACGTGAAAACAAACAGTTCTTAATCTTACCGTTGGCGGTTAAGCGAATTCTATTGCAATCCCCACAAAAAGGTTTTGTAACAGAGCTTATAACCCCAAAAGTACCTGAATATCCTTCTACCTGGTAATTTCTTGCAGTCTCATGCGGGTTATGCTCCAGTGGATCAACAGCATTTCCATAAACACCATTGACCTTTGCAAGAATATCATCATGACTTACCCCTTTGCTCCATTTCCAGTTGTTTCCTTTAAAAGGCATAAATTCAATGAAGCGTACATCCAGATTCTTATCTTGGGTAAGCCCAATAAAATCAATGATTTCATGATCGTTAACTCCTTTAACCACCACCACATTGAGCTTCGTTCTTATACCTGATTTACTTAAAAGGTCCAGATTATTGATCACACGGTTGAAATAATCCCTTCCCGTTATCTTTTCAAAACGTTCCCGGCTCAAAGAGTCCAGACTTATATTAATCTCTTTAATTCCTGCCGCAACCAAATCGTCCAGGTAACAATCGACCAGTATCCCATTACTTGTAATATGTAATGAAACAGGTAATTGTCCTAAGCCTGTTACAATTTGTTTGAAGTCCTTATGTATCATAGGTTCTCCACCTGTTAATCTGATTTTGGTGATTCCATATTCCACAAACTGCCTGGCAATACCTAAAACCTCTTCCGCATTCATATAGTCCTCACCAGATCCGGGTACATAATCTGCGGGCATACAATAAAAACATTTCAAATTACATCGTTCCGTAAGCGAAATTCTCAGGTAATTATGTACGCGGTTGTACCGGTCTTTTAATAAACTATCCTGCATGGGCATTATTTAAAAACGTTCTTAAATCAGCTTGTATTTTTCTAAACTCTTTCATCAGGCGTAGCCCCTCTTCTGTCAAATTGGTGCCTCCACCTTTTTGCCCTCCGGAATTACTCATCACCAATGGTTTGTCTGACGCATTGTTTATGGAATCGATTAACCGCCACGCTTTTTTATAAGACATTTCCAGGGATTTTGCTGCTTTTGATATGGAGCCGTGCTCTTTGATCGCCTCCAGTAAACGAACACGACCTTCTCCTAAAAAAGGCTCACCGTCTACTTCCAACCAAATACGACTTCGCAACTGATACATAAAACAAATATAGCGTTATATCCGACAAGATACAACGATAAAAAAATGACTTTTTTCAGAACAAGGACTATGATTCATTATTAACCATTGAGGCTTATTTAAAATTGAAAGGAACCAAGTATCGTTTAATAACACCCAGTTTTTAATTCTAACTGAACAACAGCTGAAATATTCAGCTTAATTGCTTATTTTCGGTTCAAAAAAATACTGTGTTTAATCCTCATACTAGTGACCTTCCCATTGTTGACATATTGGATGAATGTAAAAATTCGCTCAATAATGACAATACACTAATAGTACATGCGCCACCGGGAGCCGGTAAAAGTACACTTTTGCCACTCTACTTTTTAGATGCCGAATGGCTCAATGGTAAAAAAATATATATGCTCGAGCCAAGAAGACTGGCGGCAAAGGCTATAGCGAGCAGAATGGCCCAACTGCTGGAAGAACCTGTTGGAAAGCGAATAGGCTATCGCATTAGATTTGAATCCAAAGTGTCTGAGGACACTCAAATAGAGGTACTTACAGAAGGAATTTTGACTCGGATGCTTCAAAGTGACAATGCCTTGGAAAATGCCGGTCTTATCATTTTCGATGAATTCCACGAGCGGAGTCTTTTCACTGATTTGGCCTTGGCTTTTTCCAGAGAGTCGCAACAGGTACTGAGGCCCGATTTACGTTTATTAATCATGTCGGCAACGTTGAATATTCCTGCGCTTAGCAAAGTTTTGCAAGCTCCAATTGTGAGTAGTGAAGGCAAACAATACCCTGTTGAAATAAAATACGTGGACAGGCAGGACCTTAAAATGTTACCTTTACTTTGTGCACGTACCGTTGTTGAGGCGGTGAGAACACATGAAGGTGACATTTTGGTATTTTTACCCGGAGAAGGTGAGATAAGGAAATGCGAGGAGCTTTTGAAGGCCGAAAAAACGCCCCTGCTTATTCACCCACTTTATGGGCGACTTCCTATTTCGAAACAACAACGTGCCATCTTACCCGACAAGGGTGGACGAAGAAAAGTTGTGTTGGCAACTTCCATAGCAGAGACCAGTTTGACCATTCAGGGCATAAAAGTAGTAATTGATTCCGGTTTTATGCGTACGCAGGTTTTTGATCCTAAAACAGGTCTGTCGCGCTTAGAAACCGTGTCTATTACCAAAGATGCTGCAGATCAACGCGCAGGTCGCGCCGGACGACTCAGCGCCGGTGTATGCTACCGTATGTGGAGCAAAGGAACGCATCAGCATCTCGAAGATCATAGAAGTCCTGAAATACTGCGAGCAGACCTTTGCTCTCTTTCACTCGATTTGGCTAAATGGGGAATTGCAGATGCTCAGCAACTTCATTGGCTCACTCCCCCACCGAATGCGGCCATGTACCAGGCGACTGAAATCCTTCATAATATTAATGCACTGGAGAACGGAAAAATCACGGAACATGGAGAACATATCCATAAACTTCCGTGCCATCCGCGCATTGCACATATGATGACTATCGCTGAAGAGTATGACCTGTTGCCTCTGGCGACAGATCTGGCAGCCGTTTTGGAAGAACGCGATCCCCTGCCTAAAGAAGAAGGTATCGATATCAATAAGCGTATAGAAGCATTAAGACAATTTCGTGCAGCCAATGGCAAAAACGTGAAATTCACACGAATAGAGCGTGTAGCGAATTCTTACCGCCAATTGTTCTCGATTGAGGCAGATAATGAAGCGGTAGATGATTTTGAAACCGGCTTACTCATCGCCAACACTTACCCGGAGCGTATCGCTTTTGCGCGCCCCGGAAACAATGCACAATTTCAACTAGCGAATGGTAAATATGCCTCTATTTCTCATAAAGATGATTTAGCACACGAAGCATGGCTTGCCGTTACTCACCTCGATGCGAAAGACGACAGGGGCAAAATTTTCATGGCCTCCTCGCTAAACCCACAAGATCTCCAGGATTTTGTCAAGGAATCTGAAGTGGTTAAATGGGATACCAAAGACGGTGGACTCATCGCTTCCCTTGATGTTCGCATCGGAAGTATTGTGCTCAAGTCCACCCCATTGCCCGACCCTGATCAGTCTCAATTAAATAAAGCTATTTGTGAGGCTGTTCAAAAAGAAGGTGAGCGACTGTTAAATTTTGATGATAATTTTAAAAATTGGCAGCACCGATTATTAAGTATTCGTAAATGGAATAGCAATGAGGATTGGCCCGACGTAACCACCAATTCTATTTTGAACTCCTGTGAACACTGGCTTTCCCCCTATTTAAATGCCATCAAAACACCCGCTGATTTAAAAAAACTGAATTTACTTGACATCCTTCCATTTACCTTACTTGACGCAGTTCAAAGAGAATCACTTGATAAATTGCTTCCTTCAAATATAACTGTTCCATCCGGGTCGACGATTAAACTACAGTATGAAGCAAATGGTAATCCCCCCATCTTGGCAGTTCGTATTCAGGAACTTTTCGGGCTTCGGGAAACTCCCGGGATCAACAATGGAAAAAATACCGTACTACTGCACCTATTGTCTCCGGGCTTTAAACCTGTACAGGTCACAAAAGACCTAAAAAGCTTTTGGTCAGACACTTATTTTGAGGTACGCAAAGAATTAAAGCGACGATACCCCAAACACCATTGGCCCGATGAACCTCAAAACGAAGCACCGTTGCGCGGAGTAAAAAGGTAACAATCAGGTAATAGAATCATCGTCAAAATTACTTTTTAATAAAAGTAGATTGAAATATTATTTCCTGGTTTAACACCGCACTGAGAATATACGACCCCGGATTTAAATGGCTGAGATCAAAATCCTGATTAGTAGTTACATGTCCGCGGTATACCGCTAGTCCCTCTACGTTTGTAACCTGGACAAAAACTTTCATTTCTTTGTTATTTGAAACCAATCTGGCATGTTCGATAACGGGATTGGTCATCGTAATCGAGGCAGTAGCATGTTCCTCATAAGACAACGCATTAACTATAGCTAGCTGGTCTGCTCCTGCGTTCATTGAATCATGAAGTCTCAAATCGCCATCAATATCGTTCTGCGGAAAATTAGTACTGCTGAAAGAAAAATCTGCAATTGGCCCACCCACTTTCACATGGAAATCGAACGTGTCATTTTCGGCTATAAAACCGGCTAAATTTGTTGACAGGTAATTATTAGCCACATAAGCATCGCTTGGACCTGACAATTGATAGGCTTCATTGATGATGTTTATGGCAATATTACCTTCGGCAGCTATTTCATAGTCGGCACCTCCGTAATCCTTACTTGCCGCAATTGCATGATAAGTACTTTGAAACGATACCGCTGTATTAAACCTTATATTAAAATTACCGACAATATGATCCGTACCATCATCACCATTATACAAAGGTGCATGATTAAAAATATCTATACAATTAGCCTGGCTACCGGAATTATATACCACATTATTTTCAATCAAAAGTGTATCAGAATCTCCATTCATATGATCACTAAAGTAACGAATTCCAGGTTTGTTGTTGAGCGAAGTACCCGTAATTATGTTCTCGCTAATCGTTCCGGAACTTCTCACACTTATTCCGTTACCCCCCCTTTTTCCATGAATATAATTTCCTTTAATCCTAAAATCCGAAGCCTGGCAATAGATGGCATGATATAAACCTACCGTATCTTTGAGCCCCGTATTGTATATCTCATTTCCCTTTATTAATAATGAGTCCTGATCGACGGGTCTCAATTCCTGGGAACGTTGAGGGGCGACTATACCGTCCCCATCTGTGGAATAAATGACATTATTTACTATTTGAACGTTTGCTGTACCCTCCCCGGTAGAGCTGAGCCTTATTGCACCCTGTCCGGCGATATGATGAATCACACAATGCTCAATTCGAACATTACTAACCGAACGCAAAAAAATGCCATCGGCTTCTGTATGATGAATATGACAGTTACGGATAAGTGTATTGTTCCACGCTTCACCTTCCAGGTAAATTGTTAGTGTAGTATCACGATCCTCTATGACATGTTCCCAATCCTGCGCATCCATATTAAGGCTTCCCAATAAAACAATTATAATAAAAAACGAAAAACGCATACTTGTCATAAAATATAGACCAGGCTTAATGTACTATTCCTTTTGAAATTTTACAATGACAATTCATCAAACAAATCTACTTAGCAAGCACTATGAAAAACAACCGGGTATAGACTATTGCAAAAAACCCGGTAGAATTATTTCTAACCGGGTTTTTCAACCTGTGTGTATGAAAAGCTTTAAATCAGCTTTTAATGCTAATTCTTAACGAATGACTTTGTTAAATACCCTACTTTTGTTTCAATTTTCATTAAAAACAGCCCTTTCGCCAAATCTGATATATCAGCAAGGTAGTTTTTACCAGTCTCTTCCAAAACTTTTATGGCTATAAGCTGTCCGGAACTATTATAGAAAGCTACTTTTCCGCTTGCATAAATGTCATTCATAAATTGGATACTCAATATATTGGAAGAAGGATTTGGGAATACTATGAGTTGAGTTGATTTATCAGTCAATTCATCAACAAAAGTAAGAGGGTCACCAAGAATGCAGACTTCAATACCCCAGGAATCGAGGCTTCCGCCATCCTCATCATAAGCATCAAAAATATCTAATACCCACGTACCATTAGGGTCTTTATCATCGAATGCGGAAAGTGGGTTTTGTGGCACGTGACTTGCACCACCAATTGGAGGACAAGGTATAACGCTGTTAATTGCTTCATCGTCCATACTTAAATCGAAGTTATTTTCACTGGAACATATCTGATCTATTAAAACTACAGCCGTTCCATCTGGGCCTGTTAGTGTAAATGTCAAGTCGCTTATATAGGTATGTTGACCGCTTAGACTTATTACATTTAAATCGTAAATTTCTCCTTCAATAGCTGAAAGGTTAAGACTAGAGGATATATTGACGTTACCTATTAATCCTATCGCCACAGGCACTTCCGAACTCATAACCTGCGTACAACTCAGGTTAATCGTTTCAAATGAATGTACCTCACTTATCTTCTGAGCACCGCTTACATGCACGGCAATTATTCTCCAAAAGTACTCGGTATTGGACTCCAATAAACTGTTAAAGGTCAAAAATGTATCCTTTAATTCGCTTTCTTCCAATATAATGTCATTAAATTGTTCATCCGTAGCTACTTGTATGATATAGGAGCTTGAATTTAGCAGGGCTGGATGCCACGTAAACTGTGGTCTGAGTTCAACATTGGTCTCACCATCCGAAGGTTCAATCAAGCCGTCATGAACCATTCCATTAACACCAACTATTTCAAGTTTTACAGAATCCTGGTGAGTCACGGAATTGCTGACGGCCTCAAATACTAATGTCAGATTCTGAGTTAAAATTTGATCATCACTTATAATTGTAAAGGGAACTGAAATATTGGTAATAAGTCCGTTACCGGCTAATTGCACATCCAAATGTTGCGGGTTAGATAAAGAGGATAGTGTTATTTCTTCGTTAAAGCCAGCGAGACCAGTTAGATGTATTTGCCCTGTTAATGTATCTTCCTGGAACATTACGTTGGCATTTGTCTCAACTTGCATTGTAAAGGTTGGGTTTACTGCCGCTTCAATTACAAATTCGGCGTCATTTACATTAAAGAATATATTATCTGCTGCTTCCAACATAATACGCGCATTATTAGTAAGCTCATTAGGAATAATTAGAGACTGACTGCCATCATTTGGAACGCCGGCAGCCATAACAATAGGGAAAGACAATCCACCATCTGTAGACAAAAGAATATTCACAGCCTGACAATTTACCGGCAATTGATTGGTGTTCGCAACATCCCAATTCAATGTTACCATGTCACCTGCAAAGTAGCTACCTCCATTGTTGAAATTAGTTACTTCGAATGGGCCGGAATCGCCATCCACTTCAAAGTGTACTTCTTCATAAGTAACGCCTCCTCCATTAGGATTATAATCCCTGACTGTACATCTAAAATTAAGGTTCCTGGAGTAGTCAGGCAAAATTTCGCCCAGTGTTTGTTCCCCTGCTAAAACATCGCTTAGTTGAGGTAAATACCTCGTCCCGGAATTTGTCGGCGGAAAACTTCTGAAAATTGCCGCATCGCCTGCCGGGGCATTCGGTGCACCAAAAGGTCCGGAATCATACTCCTCCCAGCAAAAATACACACTGTCTCCATCAGGGTCGCTTCCGGAAGCACTTAGTTTAAAAGGTGTGGATTTGGGTATGGTCAGGTTACTTACACCCGCATCAACTTCAGGCGCTTGATTATTTGTAGGTGTGATAACCGGACACTGTGCCCCCGAACCAAGGGTGGTGTGTGAAATCATTTGTTCTAAACTATGAACATGAAAATAGTCATTACTATTACTCTGAATGTTATGGTTACCGCATATTCCGGCATAGGCCTGTATAGTGGTACCACTCCCCGGTTCAAAGTTGTGTCCCATAGATCCATTTCCGGAGCAAGATCCTGCATTGCTGTTAAAAGTATGGCTTCCACCAAATTGATGTCCAATTTCATGCGCAACATAGTCGATATCGTAGGGATCTCCGATAGGGTTTGCCGATCCTGTAACTCCAAATTTGTTTACTGCGCATACAACCCCCAAGTAGGCTCTTCCTCCAGCCCCGGTACTGAAACCGTGCCCCAGGTCGTAGCTGTCCTCACCAACAATTCGATTGATTTCAGGGCCGATTTGCTCCAATAAATTGGCATTATTACTATACGGGTCTGTTTGAGGGTCGAAAAAAAGCAACAGATCGTTATTCGCTATGATCTCCATGGTGCAAGCGATCTCGCGCTCATATACGCCATTAACACGGTTCATCGTGGTAACCATTGCTGCAAGCACTGAATTTACCGTACCCCCGTGGTATTGCGCATATTCTCCGTTGCACGTTATAGCTATTCTATATTTCCGAAGCTCGGTTCCTGATGTAAAACTCGTTGCTGCCGATTTCAGTTGCTCAGAAGTAGGTAACTTATGACGGTCTTCGCTGACCTCGCAAACAAAATCTACTCGTTCACCTTTTGCTATTTCTTTCTCTGCCTTTTTGTAGAAGCTTGATTTACTGAAGCAATTCACATAATCGATGCTTTTATCACTGAATGATTCCAGAAAAGTAATACCATCACTGGTAAATATCATAACATGAAGCCCTGTTGGGTACAATTCCAACTTTATACTATGAGTTGGATGTTCAACACCATGCCCGCTATAAGCCCTGATCTCAGGAAATTTGCTTCTTAATTCGGGCGCCATTACGCCGGAGACTTGTACCTTGAACTGTTCTTGCTTTCCATTCATTAAAGGAAAACTGATGTTTACTTCCCCCTTGTTATCAGCTTCGTTTAGTAAGTCTTTCAATGCCTCTATATCCACTTTGTAGCTACAATTTTTTTCGGCAGAAATAACTGGTTTAATTTGTAAATTCTGGTTATTGAGGCGATTCCAAAGCTGTTGAGACAGACAGTTGCCACCTATTAAACAGAGAAATGTACAGAATAAGATCGGATTTGAGATAAATGATTTAAGCATAGATCGTTGTTTGTTGGTAAGACAATAAGCAGACACAGCAATATTTTATAGTTGGGGCTGCACCTAATAGCATAAAGCGCTGAATTCGTCCACAATTTACTTAATACTTGGTTGTTTTAAGACGAAAACATCTATTTTTATGATATAAACATAAATGCTATCTATTATTAATAACTCAGTTTTACCACTTTTATTTAATGTAATTCCCAAAAATAAATGCCATCAAACGACGACGTAAGCGATTATTATAATCAAACCCAAAATCATTATGAGCAATGGTGGAACCTTAAAAACACATTGGCACTTCACTATGGAATCTGGTATAAAGAGACCCGGAACTTTGAAGAAGCACTCTCAAATACCAATAAAGTACTGTTTACTCTTGGCGATATTAAAGATGGTGATGCCGTATTAGATGCTGGTTGTGGCGTCGGTGGTTCTTCTTTTTACGTCGCCGAACATTGTAATGCCAGGGTTACCGGAATAACTTTGAGTGAAAAACAGTTAGACCTGGCAAATGAAGAAGTTAAGCGCCGAAAAAAGGAACAGGAGGTAGATTTCCAGCTTATGGATTTCTGCGAAACGACATTCAATAATGCATCTTTTGATGTAATATGGGCTTGTGAAAGTATGTGCCATGCTTCGAATAAAGAGGCTTTTCTGGCCGAGTGTTATCGCTTACTAAAACCAGGCGGACGCTTGATAATTGCCGATTTTTTTGCCACCGCCAAATACCATCAAGACCCAAACCAATGGCTACAAAAATGGGCCGATACATGGAGTGTTCCTGGCTTTATCACTATTAATTCGTTTATAGAGCTATTGCAAGAAACGGCATTCCAGACTTATGAATACAAGAATTATACAGAGCACATCCAACGAAGTGCCAAAAGGTTATATAGAGCCTCCTTAATGGGAGCGCCGGTTGCCATCCTCTACAACATCACCCATAATGACGTAGGAAAATTTGCAAAAACGCACTACAAAAGTGGCTTTCTACAGTATAAAGCACTCAAAGCCCGACTTTGGGAATATATCGTTCTCAAAATTGAAAAAAAGGATTAGAACCCCTCTTCAACTCACTATAAACAAACGCTTTAAACTAGTTTATCAATACCGCTTATTGGCTACAAAGTAAAAAAAATATACCTGTTGCCCCTATAAGCAGCATAAACAAAAATATACGATCAATGTGTTTTTTGGTCTTTTCTGTTTCCACGACTAAAAATAAAATTGCAAGTTAAAAATATTTCTTTGTTCAAAACACGCCATTCAGCGTGTACCTTTTAAACAATAACTTAAATTTATAAGTTTTTTTTATATTTCCTACTTATTGTCCCACAGTTGTACTAAATCATTCAATTCTTCTGATAAAATCACCAGAGGTATACAATAAATTATTAAGAACTATTTTATTCTTTGTGCTGATTTGAATGAGCAAACATTGCTTTTGTTAGCATCTAATAGTTTGCTATTCTAAAAAATGAGGATTATTCAGCTATACTATGAGCTTACTACGCTATTCTATTTATCCTTTGGTGTATTTTTTTGCTCTTCGTTTTTTGTTTCCTTATTATCCTCAGAAACTTCCTGTAAATATTTATTTGGATCAAACTCTTCAGATTTAAGATTGTAAATAATCATTTCGGTGCGTCTGTTTAGCTGTCTGGCCTTTTCATCGCGCTCTCTGGTAATCGGATACCTGGAACCACAACCGATGGCATGCAACCTTTTTGCCGGCACTCCTTTGGTTTTGAGGTAATCGACCACAACTTGCGCCCTGGCTCTTGAAAGCTCTTTATTAGCTTCTTCCAAGCCTCCCGGTTCCGTATGTCCGGCAATTTGAGCAAAATAATTCGTACTATCTGTGAGTACCCTTGCTATTTCGTCTAAGCCTTTAAAAGACACCTCCAAGAGTTCTGCCCGGTCTGCCTCAAAAAATACATTTGCCAAATTAGCTTTACCTTGCCTCACAATTGGTACCATGTAAAAATTCTCTTCCTGCACAAAATACACTTCGGAATCTCTTAGCTCTATTTCGAACTTTTTGTGGTGATAATTGGGTGCAACGACTTCAATTTCATAGCTGTGATTCATCGGGAGAAGCACTGTAAAATTCCCATTACTTCGATCTGTATGAGCAATAATTGTATCCATACTTCCTTTTTCCAAAATATGTATATCACTTAACGTTGGCGCATTAGTTATCGAATCCAAAACCCTCCCTAGTAACATGGCCATAGTTGCCTTAGGCTGGATAAAGTCTACGGCATACACATCTAAACCACCCTTCCCGTCTTTTCTGTTACTGGATAGATAAGCGTGCTTCCTGTCGGTAGTCATATAGAAGGTCATATCGTCTCCCGACGAGTTAATAGGATAACCTACATTCATCGGGTAGAGCCATCTTTTTTGCGCAGTATCGTATTCAGCTTTAAAAATATCGAACCCACCAATACTGGTACGACCATTGGTGCTAAAATAGAGTGCATTAGTCACCGGATCTAAAAATGGTCCGCTTTCATCCCATTTGGTGTTGATACGATTACCAAGATTTGCCGGTGCCGACCATGTACCGTCTTCCTTCCTTACAGCCAGGTATATATCGCTTCCTCCTATGTTCTCTTTTCCCAGAGCAGTAAATAACAACGTTTTACGATCTAAGGACAAGTGCAATGAACTTATATCATAGCCACCAAGGTTTACAAATTCCTTTTCTCCTTTGCTTACCCAACCAGAGTCTTGATTATGGTATTCAATATACTTTCTGGCAAAACCATCAGATAAACACAATATCAGTGATTTATTATCTGGCCCCATCCAAACAATGGTAGGTACAGCTCCTTTTTGTATATCTGCTTTAAACTGTGCCGGCCTGAACTTTATGAGGGAATCAGAAGTAAGGCTATCTGCAGTGGCTCGTATGAGTTTATAGGTACCCTTCATTGAATGTGAAGTATATAAAACCTCATTATTGTAAATGGTAGCGAAAGGCGCATATTCATCTCCATTTGTATTTATTTCTTTTAGATTTCTAACTTTTATAGTATCTGCCGGTAATTGTACTAATACGCGACCATTCTGCGCTTGTCCGATATACTGTCTGATTATATTCTTCTGGAAGGAAGAAAACTTCTTATTATTACTGAATTTTTTCTCGAATCTCCGGTAATATACAAGTGCATTGGCATAATCGCCTGTCTTATGGTAGGCTCTGGCCAGCGTCCAGTCTATACGTTTACATATATAATCGATACTCCAGTCATGCCATTTCAGGTAAAATTTCGCCTTAGTATCGTATCCGTTTTCTTGCGCTTTTTTCAATAGCGGCAAAGCATGATCAGCCTGATCCATCAACATGTAAGTGTAGCCTGCATAAAAGGTATACCGCATTTCTTCTGGATTCTTATCCACCAATGCCTCTAATATATTCACTGCTTTTTGATAATCTCCCACATCAATGGCACTCAGAGCCGATTGTAAATAGGCCAAGTCATCAGGACCCGACTGCGCGTGCAAATCACCAGTTGTAAGCAATAAAAATGATAAAATAGCTATGTAAAAACTTTTGATTAATCGATCAGACATGTGTTGTAAGCAGTAAAATCTGTTGCACAGTATATTTCTTCTTAAAGTACGAGTAAAAGTACGGAATGTTGAGCTAATGGACAGAAAATCAAAGTATTTTTTGTGACCATAATTTGAGTACATTTTTGGGCGATTTAGGAGTCTTTTTGGACTAAAATGTGATTATTAAATGAATATTAACTAACTTTGCGCACTTTCAATTTCTTAGATTGGAATTACACACTACTTGGGGCCGACTGGAATAGACGGGATGAGTAATGACGTGTGTAAGCATGCAGGCGCATAGGATGAGCGACTTAATCAATAATCCTACATTATAATTGGCGAAGATTATTCTTACGCTATGGCTGCTTAATCTCTACTTTAGTAGGATTTGCTTAGGGTTGAGCCCCATCGGTTCCCCGGCCATCATCGCACCGATTAGTTGACTTACCTGATTGGAACCTGCGGTGTCGAACTGTAAATCTAGCTTTCGGGATGTTATTAAACGATAGTGAAATTTTAATAACTAAGGTTTAATTTGGGTGTCTTTCTCCTGGTTAAACTCGAAAATTAATGATAGACTAAGCATGTAGAAGACACGATTTGTTGCCTTCGCCGGACCAGGGTTCGATTCCCTGCGGCTCCACCTTCGTCCTCCGAAGCCTTTTTCCGTCAGCCATAGCCTTTGGCGAAGGAGTAAGCGAAGGAGGACATTTTCTTACCCTAGCACTACCCTTACGACTACAAATCTTGATACTACAGACTTCGGCGGATGCCATCCCCAGTTAACATTAAAACTATATTAGTCTTCGTCCTCCGAAGCCTTTCTCCGTCAGCCATAGCCTTTGGCGAAGGAGTTTGCTATACTTTTTGTATTATATCAGGTTTTACAAATACTTATTCAATAAATATGGAAACTTGGCAAGTATATTTACTAACATGTAACGATAGCTCTACTTAACACGGGATGCACATCAAATCTCAATAAAAGACTCAAGTACCATCACAATGGATTAGTACCTTACACCAAATCAAGGTTACCGGTTGAAGTCGTAACAATTATCACCTTCACTAACAAATACAAGGTTTACCATTTTAAGAAATACTTGAAATCGGGTTCGGGAAAGGTTTTTGCTAATAAATGTTTTTTATAATTTTCCGCTTTTCAATCACAACTTAAAACCGATAAGCAAAACATCATCCAGTTGGTTGCGCTCTCCTTTCCAGTCTTCAAAAAAGTGATCTAATTGTGCCAATTGTTCTGACATTGTTAGCACATTTAATGACACTAGCTTTTCCTTAAGGCGCTTACTCCCTATTTTCCGATTGGTTTCTCCCCCAAATTGATCCGGAAAACCATCTGAAAAAATATAAAATTGATCTCCTGGCGCGATGTTAACCACATGTGTTGTAAAAGGTTCATTGTCCTTCTTATAAAACTTACCGATTGGCATACGATCTGCCTTAGTCTCTGTCAGCACTCCGTTTCTAATCAAATACAGTGGATTATAGGCTCCCGCGTATTTTAGCACGTTATTTTTGTGATCTATCACACAAAGCGCAATATCCATACCGTCCTTGGAATCGAGCTCATCAGTACCCTGAGATACTGCTGCAATAACCTCACCTCTCAATCGAAACAAAATTTCCGAAGGATCAGAATGGTCAAAATCCACAATTAACTTATTCAACAGAGAATTGCCTATCATACTCATAAAAGCGCCTGGAACGCCATGCCCTGTGCAGTCGGCCGCAATGATTATCGACTTGTTATCCTTATGACCAAACCAGTAAAAATCACCACTTACAATATCTTTTGGCTTAAAAAGTACAAAATGCTCTTTAAAATGCTGTGTCATGTATTTAGCCGGGGGTAAAATGGCCTGCTGAATCCTTTTGGCGTAATTGATACTATCCAGAATGTTCTTATTTTTTATGGCAATAACCTCTTTCTGTTCATTTAATAATACATTAGAAGCTTCTAAGGATAAGCGTGCCACTATTTCTTTTTTTGTCAGATTATACCTGGTTTGAATCAAAAAAATAGAAAAACCCATGACAGCTCCCGTTAACAGACCTCCATTTGCAAGAATCTGATCGGTACTCAATTCACTATTGAAATAGAAAAACACAATATTTGTCGGAATAGATAAACCTACAACAATTAATGAATAAACGGACCTCCATAATATGAGCATGCCACTCCCAATAAACAGTGCAATATAAGCAAAGGCATGTTGTTGCAGCTCTTCTACCCCCATAAAGCTCCACATATAGGCATTTTGAACAGAAATCAGCATAAGTGGAATAAAAATCAATACTTCCGGACTTAATTTCAGCTTATTTCTAAGCAGTACGGCCACTAAAGTACACACGGATACACTAGCTCGAAAAATGAAAAAATCCCACCAAAAAGAAGGAAGCACAAACCAATCGGTAATGGAAAAAACTAAATTAAAAGTGATTGCTACCCACGCTCCTATCTTGTGATACTTCAGAGCGGATTTCGTTAATTCCTCCATCCACTTAGCGTCGTTTGGTACTATTTTGGTATCGGGCATAGCATTAAAACGATCAGAATGTAATGAATGTTTCTATTAATTTTCAATGTTTTGCGTGTATAAAACCAACTGCCTGTAAGAGTTAGCTGCTTTTGGCAAGATACTGAAAAGCATACCAATCTCCAGGAATCCATTTTTGTACATCGATTACTTATCCACAATTACAACATTTTCAAACTTTTAGCGTAGTATTAGTAAATGGCATTGATAAGATATGATGCCATTTAACACATTACAAGGGATGCCGAGCCATTAAAAAGGGATGTTAGGGTCCTCCTTCCTAACATCCCGGGCATCTTGCTTAATTCTCATCCTTTAACTATTTTCGTCGCACCAATTCAACACCATTTCTATGCGACATTTCTTTTTATTCTTGTCCCTAAGTCTCTTTGTTAGTTACAGTTATGGCCAAATTCTTAATATAGAAAAATTCCGACTGGACCTTGATACGTCCAATGCTTTATTGGGTACTATAAACTTGAGTTACAGCACAAAAAAGCAAAAAACCAGTGTATCGGAATTTGGTGGTGGCGTAAACCTTATTTACCTGTCAAAACAGCATAGTTATATGCTTTTAAGCAAATCGGCATTGGTAAGAGTAGCAAATGAGCGTGTTGTAAGCGAAGGATTTGCTCACCTGAGAAACAACTTTTTCAGAAAAAAGAAAGTTTCACTCGAACAATTCAATCAAATTCAATATGATGTAGGAAGAGGACTTGAATTAAGATTACTATCCGGAATTGGTGGCCGAATGCGCTTAATAAACGGTAAAAAAGGGGCTATTTCTTTGAGTACCGGAGCTATGTTTGAGCATGAAGAATGGCTTGATGAACGTATATTGATCAACGATTATGTAAAATCATCCAGTAGTTTAAGTGTACGTTACGAATTGCTGAAGAACGTCAATCTGATAACCATCAGTTACTACCAGGCGCGTTTTGAGACTTTTTTTAAGCCACGAATTACCGTAGACGCATCGTTGCTTGTCAAAATCAATAAGAAACTATCCCTTCGCAATCAATTTGTGCTTACCTATGATGCTGCGCCGGTTATTGACATTGCTGAACTCATATATAGCTTTAAATCTGGACTTACTTATAAATTCTAAGAAGTCAAAGCAAGCCATCTGGCACTAGTCTCAAACCATTTGATAAATACAGTCGTTCATAGGACAATAGTATTCGTTCGTTGATTATTTTTTGAGCTGATTTTTATCATGATTACATTCGGATGTAAGAATTTTAGAACCCAATTTTTAGACACATTTTTATTCAGATTTTGTAAAACGTGTAGTTTTGTTTTATACATGTGTTCCTTTAAGCGGGGTCTACAATTTTTTAAGAGTACGCCGAAAATCTTTTAAAGAGTAGGCATTTTTAAACTTAAACTATTATGTTTTTTAAACCCAGAACTTTACTAGTATGCCTTCTGGCAATCGTATCATTTTCGTCATTTGCGACAACCTGGTATGTAAACGACAACTCTACAAGTGGTGATGTTTTCACTTCTGCAACCGGAGCCGATTTACCAGGACGTGGATCTAGCTCTGCTCCTTTTGCTTCTGTTGTGTACATGATTAACATGGGAATTCTTCAGGCCAACGATGTTGTATTTATCGATGCAGGTAACTACAACTGGAATGGAATTAACTTAACAGGCACTTTGGAAAGCATCGACTTATTGGGTGCTGGACAAGGAGTTACCAACATTTCAATGGTTAATGGAAACTGTATTTTGATTGATGGAACTAAGAGCCACAAAATTCAAAATATTTCTTTTACTAACTTCAACAATACTGCATTCTTAGTACGTAATGGTGGTGCTGCTGCATTGGTTGATAATTGTGACATCAACTGTAATACAGGTGCTGCAGGTCGTTTCGCTGTAGAGGTTGATGGTGCTGGTTTTGGTTTCCAATTCTCTAACTGTAACATCACTTCAGGTGTTCAAACTATCCGTGTTAACAATTCGTTCTATATTGAATTCGTTAACTGCAACATTTCTGGTGGAAATGCGAACAACGGTATGATCATCTTCTCAGGTTCTCCGGGTAACAACCAGTCTCTAAGAGATTGTTACATCACTGGTGTTGGCGGATCTAATTCAATCATACTAAACGTTTTCGGTGGTACTGCTACTTCAATTTTCCGTAACCAATTCCAGTGTAATGGTGCTGAGGCTGCTATGCGTTTCAACGGAAGCGTTGGTACTCCGAACATTAACAACAACTTCATCTGGAACGTAAGAAACGGGATTCAAACATGGACTAGTAGCCAGAACATCTTGTTCCTGCACAACTCGGTAAATGCTACAGAAAACTGTATCATAGGTAATACAGCAGGAATGTACATTGCTCACAACATCCTTAAAACACATAGCAACAACTCAAGCTATGCTTGTATTAACTCTGTGAACGCTCCTACAGCAGGCGCTCCGTCGTTAAACAGCAATGTATACTACAATCCAGGCGCTGCTAAATTAGCTTACCTGAACAGCACTGCTTACAATGATATCAATGCGTTGAGAGCCGGAACTATCTTCGGTACTTACAGCTACGAGCAAGATCCTTTATTCTATAATGGTTCTGCTGGTTCAAGCGCTGATTTAAGAGTATTCTCTAGCTCTATAGCTATTGATAATGCTTTCTTTACTTATTCAACTTTAGGTCCTGATGTATTTGGTAATTTCACCTTTAACACTTATGGTGATATCGGTGCATTCGAATACCAGGGTGTAGGTCCTAAAATGGATGTAAGTGCTGCTAACGACATTGTTGAATCTGCTCCGTCATTTGTTGTTAACGGAGATCAGCTGATCGTTACTGATGCAGGCGCTGATGTGGAGGTTGAATTCTACAACTTAAGTGGTAAAGTTGTTAGAACGGTAAGCGGACAAAGCACTGTGAATCTTGCAGGTATGAATGCTGGAATGTACGTAGCTAAAGTAGCTTCAAAAGGCCACGTTCAGACTGGACGTGTTGTTGTACAATAATAACGGCAAAGGATTAATTGATATAAAGAGGCCATCTCCAAAATGAAAGAGATGGCTTCTTTCATTTAAAAGTTATTCACACTCGCCTTCTAAAACGATTTTTTTAATAATTTAGCAGTGATGGAGAATTTCGTTGTAAGCGCGAGGAAATACCGCCCAAAAGGTTTTGAACAGGTCGTTGGTCAGGAGCATATCACCACCACCTTAACCAATGCCATAAAGAACAATCACCTCGCACAAGCGTTTTTATTTTGTGGACCGAGAGGTGTTGGTAAAACCACCTGTGCCCGTATCCTTGCCAATATGATCAACGATTTTGGTGATAGCGACTCCGGCAATATGAACATTTATGAGCTCGACGCCGCCTCCAACAATTCAGTTGATGATATCAGAAACCTGGTTGACCAGGTACGCTTCCCTCCTCAAACCGGTAAGTATAAAGTCTATATTATAGATGAGGTTCACATGCTCTCAAATGCAGCTTTTAACGCATTCTTAAAAACGCTGGAAGAACCGCCTGCCTATGCTATATTTATACTGGCAACCACTGAAAAGCACAAAATCATTCCGACTATATTGTCGAGATGTCAAATTTTTGACTTTAACCGCATTCAAGTACAAGATATCACCAATCACCTCCAATTTATTGCCGAAAAAGAAAGTATACAGGCAGAAGAGGAAGCTTTACACCTGGTAGCTCAAAAAGCGGACGGAGGTTTAAGAGACGCATTGTCCATGTTCGACCTCATCGTAACCTTCTCCTCTGACAACACCATCACATTCAAGGACACTATTCGAAATCTTCACATTCTTGATTATGATTACTATTTCAAGATGACGGATTACTTAATAGATGAAGATTTACCAAACAGTCTCCTCACTTTTGACTCCATTCTTAAAGAAGGTTTCGACGGACACAACTTTATAGTCGGTCTTGCAGAACACTTGAGAAATCTCCTGGTTGCCAAAGATGCCAATACGGTCCAATTACTGGAAGTTACAGAATCAGTACAGAAACGTTATGCGGATCAGGCTAATAGAGCGAGCATGTCCTTTTTGCTTTCCGCACTCAGTATAAGCAGTCATTGCGATCAGTCTTATAAAACCAGTAAGAACCAGCGCCTTCACGTTGAATTGGCCCTGTTGAAAATGGCCCATCTGAATGCCGTCATGGACATGCAGACATTACCAAATGGTAGTGAAAAAAAAAAGATAGTGAGCAAGTAAGCCCTTCTGCTAAGCAGCTACCAGACAATTCTCCGGAGCAGGTCATTCCAGATAAACAAAATGAGCCCAAGCCTAAAATCACACCTCCCAACAAACCCACCAAAAAAGTTTCGCCCTTAAAATCCACATTGAAACTCAGCGACATCGGTAAAGCTCCTAAGGAAAAAAACGAAGACGATGAGCAAGAGGCAACTCAGGTGAATACCATCAATTATGGCAACTCAGCATTTCACATTCACGACCTGAAAAGGCATTGGGAAAACTACCAGCGTAAAATGGAACGCGATGGACGAATCACCGAAAGCCTGATACTTAAAGGAGAGATGTCTTTTAACAACGATACGATTACCGTAGCCGTTGATAATCACATTCAGCTCGAGAAAACTGATACTTTTAAGGAGGAACTTATGCAATATTTGCGTAGTAAGCTCAACAATGGTAAAATCTATCTACAGGCCAAACTGAACGATAAACCAAAAGAATCGAAAGTTTATACATCGCAGGAAAAATTCAACCACCTGGCCAAAAAACATCCTATCCTGGAACGTTTCAAGCAGGAATTCGGACTTGAAACAGGATTTTAAAGCGTTGATAAACAGACAATTAAACACCCTCACTTTAACAGTAACATACAACATATTTTCTCACCAAAATAATTGCTAACATTACCGTTTAAATCGTAAAAAAAGACTTGTACCTCGCATCATTTTCACTAATTTTGATATAGTTTTTCACTTAAAATTTATTGAACATGCAAAGCCTGTGGAATGAACAAAACGTCGAGGAATTGAATGGAGACTTGCTAAAGTTAAGAGTATATACTTCGCGTCTACTTGGCAAAGAAGAAGACCTTGTGATGCATGGTGGTGGTAACACCTCGGTGAAAATAAAGGAGAAAAACTACTTTGGCGAAGAAGAACATATTTTATATGTAAAAGGTAGCGGCTGGGACCTGGCAACCATTGAAACCGAAGGTTTTGCCCCTGTTAAAATGGACACTTTGTTAAAAATGGCAGAGTTACCACATTTAGCGGATAGTGAAATGGTCAGGCTACAAAGAAGCGCCATGACCGATCCTTCTGCCCCTAACCCGTCGGTAGAAGCCATTCTTCACGCTATCATTCCATTTATATTTGTGGATCACACGCATGCTGATGCCGTGGTCACCATTACAAATACACCTAATGGAACCGGGCTCATATATGAAATATATGGTGATGAAGTATTAGTTATACCTTATGTTATGCCTGGTTTCATACTGGCCAGGGAAATTTACGAACGCACCAAAGATGTGGACTGGAGTAAATACAAAGGAATGATATTACTTAATCACGGTGTTTTCACATTCAACGATGACCCTAAGCTTGCCTATGAAAACATGATTGAACTGGTATCCAAAGCCGAAAAATTCCTGGAAGAAAACACATCCCGGGTTCAAACTTACCAGTCGGGTGAATTTTCTTTGTTAAAACTGGCTGAAATACGTCACGAAATAAGCAAAACATGGAAACAGCCTGTTTTGCTTAAGTTAAATCAAAACGAAAAGAACAGCGGGTTTAGCAGACTTTCAAATGTAGAAGAAATTGCAACAAGAGGTCCAATCACTCCGGATCATATTATTAGAACCAAACAATGTCCGGCAATATTCAATGAAGACCCAAGTGACGACCTCAAAGCTTTTATCAACAATTATAAAAGTTATTTTGAAAAGCACGCCGAAGACGGGCATACCATGCTTGACCCTTTACCGCGCTGGGCGATATGGAAAAATGTGGGTACAATAGCAATTGGACGCACATTGAAAGAAAACAAAATTATAGAAGATATCAACAATCACACCATTAAATGCATTCAGCAAGCTGAGCAGCTTGGAGGTTGGACTGCTTTACCTGAAAAAGACCTTTTTGAAATGGAATATTGGGAGTTAGAACAGGCTAAGTTAAAAAAAGCGGCCGGCTCCAAGCCCGCCTTTCAGGGTAAAATAGTATTGGTTACAGGTGCCGCAAGTGGAATTGGTAAAGCTTGTGCGGAAAGATTCAGAAGCCAAGGAGCTGTAGTGGCTGCCCTCGATATTAATCCACACGTAGAATTGTTGTTTAATGACGCAGGAATTTTGGGTATAACGTGTGACGTCACAAATTCGGAATCCTTAAAATACGCTATAGAAAAGTGTGTAGAAACCTATGGCGGTCTCGATGTAATTGTATGTAATGCCGGGTTATTTACATCGGGGCAACGTCTGAAAGAAATGGATACGGATACCTGGGGAAAAAGCCTGGACATTAATTTGACAAGTCACCAACAGTTAATAAGTTTCTCGATCCCCTACCTTGAATTGGGCATAGATTCCAATATTATTATTGTAGGATCAAAAAATGTACCCGCCCCGGGACCGGGAGCGGCAGCATATTCTGTAGCAAAAGCCGGACTGACGCAATTGGCAAGAGTCGCAGCCATGGAGTTGGGGGATAAAAACATCCGCATCAATACCATACACCCAAATGCGGTATACGATACGGCACTTTGGAATGAAGAAGTGCTGAAGCAACGTGCCAATCATTACAAACTAAGTGTCGAAGACTACAAAAAGAACAACTTGTTGAAAACCGAAATTACGTCAGATGATGTAGCGAAATTGGCATGTTCTATGGCTAGTGACGTGTTTGCTAAGACCACAGGCGCTCAAATTCCCATCGATGGAGGCAACGAACGTGTTATTTAAAAACAAGCAAATAAAAGAACGGACTTTCTGCTTAACTAAGTAAGGCAAGTATTAATACCTAAGACAAAACACCTATACACAACTAGACGGAAAACACCTAATACCGCCCCGTATAAAACACTTATTTAGTAAGCATTCCATTAAATACATTGAAAAGTAATTGCTATAAAAAGAGCAATATTTATATTTGCCCGAATTTTAAACCTTATCGAGAATATATACATGGAAAATCTTTTAAATAAAATTCTTGGCTACGCTCAGGAATACGGTATCAAAATTGCCGTTGGCGTATTGAGCCTGATCATCGGACTTTGGATCATTGGAATGATCACCAAAAGACTTAAAAAAGTAATTGCCAAAAGTAAGATTGATGAAACGTTACAACCCTTTCTCCTTTCAGCAACAAATATCATACTCAAAATACTGCTAATATTAAGTATACTCAACACTTTTGGTATTCAAACAACTTCTTTCATTGCCATTTTAGGTGCTGCAGGTCTGGCAGTTGGTATGGCTCTTTCCGGAACCTTACAAAACTTTGCAGGTGGAGTTATGTTACTGATTTTTAAACCATACAAGGTTGGCGATGTTATCGAGGCTCAAGGATTTATCGGGTCTGTTCATGCAATTCAGATTTTCAATACCATATTAAAGTCGGCAGATAATAAAACCATCATTATTCCTAACAGCGCCGTATCGAGCAGCTCATTGGTGAATTATTCAACAGAGCCAACAAGAAGACTGGAATGGACATTTGGAATAGCTTATAGTGATAATTTACAGCAGGCAGAAAGTATACTCAATGATATTATAAGCAAAGAAGAACGTATTTTAAATGATCCGGAGCCATTTATTGCGCTGAAAGAATTGGCAGATAGTTCTGTAAACATCGTGGTAAGAGGATGGGTTAAAAGTGAAGATTATTGGGGAGTTCATTTCGACATCAACAAGATTGTTTACCTCACTTTTACGGAACAGGGTATCAATATCCCATTCCCTCAAATGGATGTACATTTACAACAGTCTTAATTAACACTTAACTACAATGAATTCAAAATTTAACTATTTCCTACCGATTATCTTAGTATTGTGTAGCTCTTTATATACCCAGGCACAAACTACAGAAGCGGAATCAAATTTAAAAAAAGTGAATGCCGACTCTACAGATGGTTGGAAAAAAGGTGGAGTAGCAAATATCACATTTACGCAGGTATATCTTGATAACTGGGTCGCAGGTGGGCAAAACTCGATTTCTATAAACGGGTTAATAAGCTTATACGCAAACTACCGTAAAGAAAGCATGACCTGGGAAAACAATCTGGACCTTGGGTACGGTGTATTGCGACAAGGCTCGGATGAAGGTGAACTCAGTGCTCCATGGGTGAAAACTGATGATAAAATCGATTTCACATCCAAGTATGGCAGGAAGGCAAAGAAGAACTGGTATTATGCCGGATTATTGAATTTCAAATCCCAAATGGCTGACGGTTTTGAATTACCAAACGATAGTGTTCCTATATCCACTTTTATGGCTCCGGCCTACCTATTGGGAGCTATTGGTATGGACTATAAAAGCAAGGGATTTTCCGCATTCCTGTCACCGGTGACACTAAAAACCACCTTCGTGCTTGATGATGATTTGGCAAACGCAGGTGCTTTTGGGGTAGAAGCTGCTGAGATAGATACAGCAACAGGGAACATTGTAACTTCTGGCAAAAAGGTGAGAACAGAGCTTGGTGGATATGTTAAGTTGCAGTACAAAAAAGATGATATCATCAAGAATGTGAATCTATTAACCAAACTGGATATATTCTCTAATTACCTGGAGAATCCCGATGTCTTGGATGTTACCTGGGAAGTATTAATTGCCATGAAGGTTAATAAATACCTTACTGCCACACTTAACACTATTGTTTTGTATGACCAGGACATTAGCCATAGAGCGCAGTTCAAAGAAGTATTTGGCGCTGGCTTATCAGTGAAGTTTTAACCTTTCGACTAAAATATGAGGGAATAGCCCTAAGTTAATATAAAAAGTAGTATATTGGATATGGATGAACCCTGTATACACTTTTTATATTAGCTTATTTTTGTTTCTTCTTCAGTTTTCATCATGTTCGAAGGAAAATGTTGCGTTGCCATCGGTTGAAGAAAAGGAGACGACTACTGTTTTATTCACGAAAGCAGGTAGTGATACAATGTGCGCAGAACTCTCGGTATTTGAGTTAGAAGATTCGTCGTCCGTTGAATTCAACGGAGAAACATGTGAATATTATATTACAGATGAAGGTAACATCATCTATTACCAGGAGGAAATTAATGTCTATAATCATCAGCGGAAACTAAAGCGCAAAGTAGCAGTAAGCATGAGCCCTTACGGTTCCATTTCGGCCTCCAATGATGCTTGCAAAGTTGCTTATATCACCAGCCCAATATCTTTGTTATTACTTGATAGTAAAACGAAAGATCAATCTACGTTTACACTATCGCAACAGAATATATCAGGTCCTGCCCCGTATATTTATAAAAATAAAAACTCATTTTCATTCTCGAATGATGGGGATCATTTCTCTTACGAAACGATGAATAAAAATCTTACAGACGCTGGTTCCATATCCTATCAGATCAATATTCATAAAACAGACAGGGCAAGTAACTTTATAAGGAAAATAGGTTTTCGCAGTAACTTTCAAAATCCAAAATCCACTACTATGGGTTTTTTCCATGACCTCAGACATGAATGGCTATTGGATGACTCAGGCTTAATCGTATTCACTCCTAATAGGCTGGTTTTATATAACTTAAACGACAGTATCGAAACAAATTTAAAAACCTTCCATGAACATAGACGCTGTATAAATATGAAAATTTCAGCTGATGGGACAAAAGTAGCGCTCGTATCCGCCCTATATACTTATAGTGGAGAATTTGAAAAAAATATTATTGAAATTATAGATTTAGAGTCTGGACAAGTCCTTAGTAAAAAAGAAGAAAATATAGGTTCCTCATTGGCCTGGAACCCATACAATTCAAATGAAATCTTATTCGCCATGAATAAGCAAGTAATGAAGTGGTTCATAAAAACCGATTTCATGCTGGAATTATACCCCCAGGAAACCTCAGACATTGTTTGGATAAGCGCTTTTTAGTTACTCAAATCAACTCTCTAATTCGAAAAGAAGATTGGCTACCAGAGCGGTCCAACCTGTTTGATGTGACGCACCGAGACCTTCTCCTGTTTCACCATTAAAATATTCGTAAAACAAATGGGTACCCTGAGCAAACTCATTTCCCAATTGCTCGCTTAGTACATTTAGATTCATATACCTGTATTTACCGGTATCATCTATTTCGAATATTCTCAAAAGACGTTTACTCAATTCATCCGCTATGCGGTTTAAGGGTAATTTATTACCCGAACCGGTAGGGTACTCATAAGTATATTCCTCGCCATAAAAACGCGCATACTTCCTTAAAGACCTTATTATCAAATAATTAATAGGGAACCATATAGGTCCTCTCCAATTGGAATTACCTCCAAACATATTTGTAGAACTCTCTCCAGGTTCATAGCTGATCGTATGTTTTTCGCCATGAGATTCGAAGTGGTATGGATTATCCTGATGAAATTTGGAAAGCGAGCGAATACCATAATCGGACAGGAATTCACTCTCATCCAATAATTTCTTAATAACGTGTTCCAACCTATAACCACGAAGTAGTGATATTAAATGTTCTCCGTTCTTATTCTGTTCCTCTATACGGGAAATCAATTCTGCCAGGTCAGGTCTGTTTCTTATTAAGCCTATTGCGCGGCGCTTAAACCCTGCAAGTTCATCCAACAAATCCGATGAAATAACTTCCACGGCGAAAAGTGGAATGATGCCTACGAGTGACCTCACTCTCAAACGCTCACAAGAGCCATCAGTGCGTTGAACCACATCATAAAAGAAAGCATCGCGATCGTCCCACAACTTTACATCACCGCCCCCCATGTGATGCATAGCCCAGGCAATATCTAGGAAATGCCTGAAAAACTTCGATGCGGATTCCTCATATGCAGGATTTATTGTGGCTAATTCAAGCGATATACGTAACATATTCAGTGAGAACAATGCCATCCAGCTGGTCGCATCCGCTTGCTCGAGGTTTTTTATGCCTGCCGGAAGTTGATTACGGTCAAAAACACCTATATTATCCAGGCCAAGAAACCCACCTTCAAATAAGTTACTTCCATTTTTATCTTTTTGGTTGACCCACCATGTAAAATTCATCAACAACTTTTGAAAAGCGCGTTCCAGAAAATCATAGTCTGGCTTATGACGTAAAATCTTCTCATTGTTATACACTTCCCAAACTGCCCAGGCATGTACGGGCGGATTTACATCACTAAAATTCCATTCATAAGCCGGAATCTGTCCGTTGGGATGCAAGTAATACTCACGGAGCATGAGCGAAAGTTGCCTTTTGGCAAATTCAGGATCTACATAAGCAAAACTTGTCGCATGAAAAGCCAAATCCCAGGCGGCATACCATGGGTATTCCCATTTGTCGGGCATGGATAACACATTACGGTTAGTCAAATGTTGCCAATCAAGGTTTCTGCTGTGAGCGCGTTTAACCTGATCTTTTCCATTCTCTCCATTCCACCATTTATGCACATCGTAGTAATAAAACTGTTTTGTCCACATTAAACCCGCAATAGCACTTCTTTGAATCTTTTTGTATTCAGAACCGGCAATTTTTTTGGATAAACCTGCATAGTACTTGTCACATTCCCTTTTTCGTTGAAAGAGCACTTCATCGAAATCCAAAAACGGATCTTCCAGTTGGTCTAAACTCAATCGTACTTTAAACGATAGTTCCTTACTGGCAGGCACTATTCCTTTCATCCATACGGCACATTTGGTTCCCTTCTTTTTAGGGTTTATAGCTTTCTCCTGTCCGTCAACGATAAAGTTGTTTATACCATCTTTAACGTAGTCAATTTCATTTTCGGACTTATAAATACGTTCATTATTCGTTTCATTTTCACAAAACAACTGTTCTCCTCCCTGGTGATAAAAGTAATAGGTCCCCATTCTGGAACTATAAACTTTCACACTGTTCTCCCCGGTTGATTCTATGAGCGGTCGGTTGTAAATGTTATTGTGCTTCCAATAGTTACGAAACCAGACGTGCGGCAACACATGTATCGGCTGCTCTTTATCGCCTCTGTTGTGAACAGTAATTTTTAAGACGAAATCATCTATACCACCTTTAGCATATTCCAAATAAATATCGAAATATTCATTATTATCAAAAATCTTTGTATCAAGGATTTCAAATTCAGGAACATCCTTACCTTTTTGGTTTAAGGTCACTAAATCGTTGTATGGAAAAGCTTTATGAGGGTATTTATAAAGCATTTTACAATAAGAATGTGTAGGTGTCGACTCCAGGTAATAATAAAGCTCTTTCACATCTTCACCGTGATTACCCTCATCATTGGTTAGCCCGAACAGACGTTCCTTAATAATTGGATCCTCACCATTCCAAAAGGCTGGTGCTACACAGATAATTTGATGGTGATCACAAAATCCGGCTATTCCCTCTTCTCCCCATCTGTACGCGTTACTTCTTGCATGATCATGAGAAACCGCTCTCCAGGCATTTCCATCAACACCATAATCCTCCCTCACAGTCCCCCATTGCCTTTCGGCCAAATAAGGGCCCCATTTTTTCCATGTTTTATTATCTGGTGAATAGTTTATGCGTTGTTCTTCAATATTCATGACTTTCGTTCTTGTATCTTATGCTCCTATTTCGGAAATAATTGACAGGTCAAAACTAATAACTAATGTTATTCACAAAAAATATATTCTTCTTTACTTTACTTTTTTTCATATTTGGTGTCTCAAGGATGACACGTTGCGTACCAAATGCCAAAAAATGATGTCCATACCAATATTCCACCTTGGCAGTAGTGCTTCTAACAGACATATTTTGATTAACTTCAAGCGGTTTATAAACATTGTCTTTAAGTATAATACCATCTGCAGAGACCGTTGTTGAATGAATATCATTATTACTGGAATAGAGCAATTTGATAACATTTTTATGGTTAAATGAAGCATTAATGAACTTCGTTTCTCTGATAGGTTTGGAATCCGGGTGCATTTGAAAGCTGTGGTCCCACACATGTTTACCATCAGTATTAAATCCTACCATAATAGCATGTGTATATTCGAAACCATCAAAAACTTTTTCCTCCATGAATATCACGCGGCCATTTATATATTTATTTCTAAGTTCATTTTTGTAGGTAGGGTGATATGCCTCCCCTATGAAAACGAAATGATCATCTATATACCTGATATTATGTGATGCGAGGTGATAATCCAAATGCAATACTTTTCCCTTTTTATCAGAATAGGCCTTTCGCTTAGCAATTAATCGCTGTTCTTTTTCAGGTAAATAGTCTATAAACCCCTCAATATCGAGAAAATGGTGATAGTTTATAAATTGGCGAATCCCATCATTTGTCTTGCATATAAAAACGCCATTGGGGATCAGTTGATTGTCTGAGGAAAAAGTCCCTGAAAACATGTAGGTATTGTCTTTGTAGTATGAGCAGGTCACATCAAGTAATTTATTTTTTAATCCCGCAGAGAGATGAAAAGGCTGATTAAGTTTACCGTTTTGGTCAAACGATAAAATGTAGGTATTTAGCACTCTGTTCTTCTTTACTTTGACAAAAAATAATACCTCAGCGCTTGCCGAAATACGTTGAATCTTTTCTACATAGATGTTCTTTGCAGAATAATCTCCTATACGAATAGGTACTATGTTTTTGTCTCCGGTCTCAAGGGAACAAACAATAACATGTGCTTCGTGCTTAATATCTACACTTATGAACAAATGGTGATTTAAAACTGTGAAATCGTGCACCTGTAGTTTGCGCGAAACATCAAAGCTCACAGAAGACGCCTCTGCCGATGCTTCATTAATAAAATGGCATATCCATTTCCCTTTAGGGCTTAAGAATAGTTGGTACAAAATAGCATTACTTTCACAGCTTCCAATGAAACTGTAGCCATTAGGAATTGTATAATTTCTCTTTTTAGTCGCCTTCAATTCGTTATTGAAGTGTTGTATAGTATAAGTTGTATGCTTTTTATCCTTTACGAGATCTGTGGGAAATAAATAAAACCCTTGTTCCTTCATATTGACCAAATGTATTTCATGATCCCTCGTATGATCAGCAATTTCCATTCGATCTATATGTTGAATTTGAGCCTCTAGAAGAGAAGTACAAAATGTAAGTAGCAGTATGATTGCAAACTTATATAAGCTTTTGAAGTGATCGTAATAAACTGAATTCAAAAATGTACAATTAACCGCTTGACATGTCCTGGTAGTTCTCATAAATGTGCATACAAAGAACTTTACTTTCAGACTTAATTATCAAAGCTCATTTATCTATGCGCAAATTAAGAGAAAAATATACTATAAACTACTCCGGAATTGTCAATAACGTTACAAAACGAACAAAATCATTGATCAATTATGAATAATAACTGACGCGCTCTGACTTCATTCTTCTCATTCTCAATTTCCAAAAAGTACATGCCCGGTTTTAATTGATTATGAATATAAACTTGACTTTCATGAGCAGACAGCGCATGCCTGGCTACAATAACTCCATTCTGAGAATAAATAGTAATGATTCCTTCGATATTGTTCACATTATTCACATAAAAACCCTCACTTGGAGCCGGGTTTGGAAACACGTCTACCGAAGCATGTTCCATCTTTTCTTCAACTGTAGTAACCAGTTCACAATACTCATCTGCTTCTTCCTGAGTTTTAAAACACCTATTGCATCCCAGAATCGGGCTGCAATCTGAACATTTAATGCTAAGGTCCTGTGCTATTAAGTTATTGGAGAAGGAAATGAGGAGTACAATAAAGCACGCCTTCAAGATTTTCACAGCACTATTATTTCGGGTCAAATTTCTCATGATTTTAAGTTTATAGTGTTTCCAGAAATTTGATGATTTTTTCTTTATCGGCTTCGCTCAGTGCATTGTACCTGCTTCGAACGTTGCTCGCATCGCCATTATGCTCCTGAATGGCCTCCTGCAGGCTTTGTGCAGATCCATCGTGCATAAATATTAAATCTTTGTTATTCATTTCAAGAATTTCGATATTTCGCCCTAACCCCCATAGTGGAGGTGTACGGAACGCGCCTCCGTTCACAATATGTGTTTTCATATCGGTATATGGCCTGAGGTAAACGTCTCTTAATTCTACAGGAGCGTCGCTTCTGGTTTTTTGCGTTGGCTGATGACAAGAAGCGCAACCAACCTCATGAAAGAGCAGCTCCCCCTGAACAGCGTCTTCAGACGCAACGGCAGCCCGTTTTCTTATCGGCACTGTCAGAAACTTGGTGTAGTGCCTTAAAAGCTCGAGGTCATGCTGAGACAAAGATGTATCAGGGTCAACACCATGATCGATTAATAAGGCGTTGGAAGTCTGTTCATCAACACCGGCTGCACTTCCATCCCATGTAAGTCCTACTTCTGCGCCTTCGATGTATTGCAACAAACCGCTACCATAAACCGGAGGAGCCATCCTTGGCCCCTTTGGCGTACCAAAAACCTCTGATGAACGTCCGTCCCTGAAATGACAATTACCACAAGCCTGTCGACCTATTAATTTGTCTCCTAGTATCGTTGAACCCAGGAACTCAGGATCCACACCATGAAACAGGTGATGGCCTACTAAAAAGTCATCTACTTGCTCTTCGGTTCTTAGCGTGGTAACATGTTGTGTAAATACTGCACTTTTGTCAATTTTTATATGTGTTCCTGCATCGGCAAAAACCATTTGTGTAGAAGTATGTCCGGCCGTGTTAAGTCTTGGGTCACCGACCGGAGCATTGAAGCCCTCTCCTACCACATAATGCTGAAATGTGTTATAAGTTTGAGAACTCACTTTACCAGCGACTGCTGTTAATTCATAGGAGATAACATTCCCATAATTAAAGAGGTCTCCGCAACAGGTCTGTGTATTATAAACAAAACGGGGTTGCTCATTTGGTTTTTCACCTTTTTCCAGCGCTTCAATTCTAAGTGGATTTATAAGTTGCCCTTCAGACCCTTGAAGGTCGAAAAAGAAACTCACATTTCCCGGCCCATCCGTAACGGTAGTTTCATACCTGTCGAGATCGACTAATTTGGAATTATTATGCTGGGCATCGAAAATTGCCTCTGTAATGCCATCATGTGCATGCGGGTGCCTGAAGCGCATCCAGTTTGCAGAGTGGTACTCACGAACTGGCCTTGATTCAGGGTCTACGCGCGCGCCAGGATTGTTTTCATCTTCCACAAAGAGTGTTGAATAAACCCATTGCGTCTCAGGGTCAAAATTAACAGGTCCCTGTCGTTTATACCTCAGGAAGTAATAGTATTTATCTTTACACTCCGCAGGAATGCTTGCCTTTCTGTCAATAAAAGGTGCCGAGTAAAAATTAATCTGATTGCAGGAGCACCAAAACTCCCACACTTCAGGACCGCCCTGTTGATTATATTGATCGGGCAATCTATAGCCCAATCTCAAGGCAATTGCTCTGTCTTCGATATCAAAAGTAAAGCCATATTCTTTAACAGGACTGCCAACTACAGGTGTTGGTAAACCCGGAACAGGGTGTTTTACAAGGGGAAAATCTCCGTTAGGCGTTGAAGGACAATCAGGGCATGTTCCGCCACAATCGATTCTTAACTCATCTTGGTTTAAAATACCGTCACTACATGTCTCTTCATACCCACCAGGGTCTACATCAAATTTCCCAAGATTAATTTCACATTCACCACCTTCCCATCGCGACCATATTTCATATATTCCGGGCTCAACATTCGTGATGGTATAACTTTCTGAGTTATCGTTTGCACTGTGAACAAAGTTTTTACCGTTATCCATGCTGAACTCTATCCCCGATCGTTGAGCTACGTCTTCGAAGAATAAATCTATTTTACCATCATTAGAGCCGAAGTAAGATTCATCAGTCGTCACAACAGCGGCCGTCGGATTTGGTGTGCCATTACAGACCACATCACATGATACACCACATTCGCTGCCACCGCAATCAATTCCTTGCTCATCATTGTTTTGTATGCCATCATTACAGTTAGGGCAGGCAGGACAAACACCTCCGCAATCTACGGATTCCTCATCCTGATTCCATATACCATCAGAGCACGAAGCCTTGAAATAGCAAATATTCTCGCTGTTATGAATCACTGTTTTATCTTCAAGTAATTGATCGCCGCTATCTTCTATTTTAAACTCAAGCTTCACACTGGAATTGGGAATTAAATTATCGAAACGACTTAAATAGTAGCCATCCTTAACGTATGAGTCATGACAATCTGTATCCAGACAGGTAAAAACCCAATCGCCAGACCATCCGTCATCTCTGCGATATAATAGACCAACACTATCCGATAAGTATAAAAGACCAAATTCATCACATCTCTTTATAGCTGTTTGACAAGGCGCACAATCGCCACCACAGTCGATTTCTGTTTCGTTACCATTAAGAATACCGTCATTGCAGGTAGTGAAAATGGGCACATTTATTAAATGAAAAACGCTAAATAAGTTTTGTCCGTTGGTATGACCAGGTTCATTATCACTCATGTGATAATACAAGGGTTGCCCATCGTAAGTAAGTTGTACTTTTTCATCGTCACACCTACCGCTAATTCCAAATTCACCTGGAAACAAATCTACAGGAAAATCGTCTGGCAGAACGAAATCTTCAGGTCTATCTATTGTAAAAGGAGGAAAACTTGTTCTGCAATTTGAATCGCAACTGCTAAATTCTCCGGCATCGCCATCATAAACATAGATGCTAAATCCAGGCTTATCCGCGCCTCTGCCTGCGCTTAAATACCATCCGTATTCTCCCGATTTAGACACCTCAACAAAGGCTTTATTACCAGATTGGGTTGTTTCTCGACTTTGAGCATAACTCATTCCTATAGCGCTACATATAGTTAACATACCTATAGCAATGACTTTCATCAATTGACAAATCATATCAAATTACCATTTTTGTCCATTAAAAAATGGACATGTGCAAGTATGGGTTCGTATTGGGTATTATTGGCTTGTTGACCTCTAAGATAAACTTTTTTTTTATATTATTTATCAATTAATTCAATAATCTTAGGACTCGTAATTACGATTTAGACCTATTTTGAACGTAAGTCGCTCTGAATAAATACAAATGAGAAAGTTACTCTTCATACTAATAACTGCTTGTTTATTGTGGACATGTAATTCATCAGATTCTTCCAATACACAGAAGAGCATATTAGATGATAAAAACTATGCTCCCTATTCTCACTTCGATAAACTATTTGTGATTGGCATCAATCAGCAGCGCGACAATGGTGAACTTTCTTTAAAATTAGATTCCGTCTTTAGATTACTATCGACGCTATTATATAAAGACATTAAAGCCAATAGATTAAGCATTGATTCCTTGTCTTCCTTAAATTTGAAAGCCTCGGAAAACTCGTTATCCCAAATTGTCATTAGCATTGATCGTGAAGGAGACCGCTTTCAAACAATAGACAATCTTACTAAAGGGCTATGTAGTGTTTCCAAGGCTAAGGGGCTCACAATTTACGATACATACCTGGATACCAGTTATTCTTTCAGCCAATTTCAAAGCCACTATTCCTGTAAACAAGGGGGCCTATCAATACTCCATTCACATGTCACAACGAAGATACAGTATGAAGACAGTGCATGTATTATTAGAAGTAAAGGTTTGCAAAAATTTAAATTGAATGATTGGCAAATAATCAATCTCAGTTGTGAAGAATCAGATCGAATCAAGAAGTTGATTGAATTGATATGCTATAAAGAAATAACACAAAATTTGATCCATAATGATCGTAAAATTGAATTCGAAATTAATTCGGAAGATAGCCTTAGATCCCTCGATCTGATAAATAAACGTACAGGTATACAAGCTGTATTTGAGTTTAGCAGTAACGAAAAATCTCAAATAAATACGATCCTATTTCCTGCCCATACACCACAGAAACAATTGCATAAAATTCAATTTGCATTAAATACTTATTTTGGCATTCCCAAAAAATCAAAAGAACTCACTCATAGTAAGAACCTTATGATAGCCAGTAAATTGGCTCTAAAAGAAATTCCTTCTATAAAGACTCAATTTCTTGCGGGTTTTCCTTCGGGTCAGTTTCTCTTTCTCAAATTTCCTTTCGAAGGCCCGAATAAATACAAAGAATATATATGGGTCCATGTTGTTTCCTGGAAAGAACATATGGTTGAGGGCAAACTATATTCCGATGCCGACAAGATAGAAGGCTTAAAAAAAGGTGACTGGGTAGAACTACATGAAAAAGATATATTCGACTTCTTAATCTATCACACTGACGGAGCTATAGAAGGAAATTATACCGACAAAATAATAAAGTCAGAACAATAGTTTAATTATCATTATTAGCATTGCTTAGAACAGCTACAATTAACACCCAAAAACATAATACTAAATTGGAAACTGGAATTTGTAAGGCTGCTGGTAAGGCATAAACTATAGAAACAGCTGGTATCCAGACAATCCAGTTAGAAATAATTATTGTAGGCATTGTTTTAGCCCAAAGAGCCTTGGTAAGCTGATTTTTAAAAAGCTTAAACCTGAAACCAGTCTCCATCCACATAAATCCTAGTGTGATACTGGGTGCTGCCCAAAGTGCCGAATAAATAAATTGGTCTACAGCTGTTTTTGAAACAATCACAGAAAGACGGGCCTCATTTCCAAACAGAAAACTTTGAAACCTATACAATGCATCAACCTCCAGACCTTTTATAGCCCAAAAAATTATGTAAAAGAGCAGAATACTAAACTTAAATCCTTTAACGCGCCTTGTAAGAACCAAGAACGAATAGGGAATAATACCTCCAAAAACACTTGTTGAAACGGCTGAATACAAAAAGCCATACCTTGTCTTCAATTCTCCAAAGACTTCAAAAACAGGTCTGGACGATGGATACAAATAGTAACTTATTAATAAGCCTGTAGCGATTACCCATAAAAAAATACCCGGTATTATATTCTTTCGAAGGGCATTCTTAATATTATCACGCATCGAATCGGGCTCCATCATAGGTACTTTTTTCTGCAAATGTAAAGAATCTTTACAACTATCATTTAGCATCACCTCTGGATGTGGGCCATAGGAAACTTACAGAACTGATATACAGCCTGTAATAATTAAAAATTATTACCGAATCTGAAAACGTTTTGGTATTATACTAAAAAATAAAGATGCTCGCTTATCTATGCAAGCCTTTTTTCAGCCTTCCTCTTAATTGCTGTTAGACGTTTCATAATCTCCATAATAGAAGCGTCTTTGTTTTTTTTGTAAACTTCATTCAAGGCTAAAATTAGTTCTTTTGCTTTTCGTGAAGCTTCAATTCGTTCCCCGTTGGTTTTATAACTCTTTTTTAACTTCTCGAATTCTAATGCCTGAGTTACAATATCCATCTTTATCTCCTCTCCTTTTAAAGTGTCCTTTGATTATAAACAAACTACAAATAAATAATGTTCCATTAACTTACAGAAAATATACATTAAGTTCCAAAAACTTACTCATAAAAGATTGTCAAGCTCATAAAAGAAAGCCTGCCTCTATCAAAGATCATTAGGTGTTCTATTCTAATTATGTTCAAAAATCGATCAATAACAGGGTACTACAGGCTTTCCGTTGGGTTCTAAAAATAGTTAACCGTTTTAAATTTACAACAATTTAAGGTCATATACTATATATCCTTCTACTTCGAAAATATAAACCTCTCTTTGTCAATTATTTAATTATAGTTATTTTAACATCTTTGTTGATTTAAAGAATAACGAAATGAAATTAGGAGTATTGTCCATAAGCCTAGCTGTAAAAGACCTTCATAAATCGAAAGCGTTTTATGAAAAGCTTGGCTTTGATGTATTTGGGGGTTCCGAAGAGCACAAATACTTAATAATGAAAAATGAAAAAGCCTTAATAGGCTTATTCGAAGGTATGTTCGAGCACAACATAATAACATTTAATCCAGGTTGGGATGAAAATGCACAAGAAATCGAACACTATGATGATGTGAGAGCCATACAGTCTATGCTCAAAGCAAGTGGCGTAGTACTTGATAGTGAAACCCCTGAAAACGAATCCGGACCCGGCCATATAACACTAAAAGATCCTGATGGAAATAATATACTTATCGATCAACACAGGTAAGTACAATTTATCAGTTTTTTAGTTGGCAATAACGATCATAAGCCACTATACTGCCCGCTACCGCCACGTTTAAAGAGCTGTCTCCGGGCAGTTCAATAAGGTCATGGCAATGGTCTAAAATAGCATTTGGAAGCCCGGAATCTTCAGCTCCCAGAATATACATAGCCCTTTGAGGGTGATTATAGGATTGTAACATGGACGCTCGGGGCGATTGTTCAATACCAACAATTTTACAACTATAAGGCACAGTGGATAAAAAGGCTTCCATGGATTCAAACTGCAGCAAGGGTATTTTAGACCATACTTTTAAGACATCATCGGCCCGTTTTTTATATTTACTGTCAACTGTAAATATGAAATTAGCACCATATATAAAAGCACTTCGCCAAAGCGTACCTACATTCAGAGCCGTTTTCGGTCTGTAAACGCCAATGCCAAAATAACGCTCAGTTTCTTGCTGCCATTTACGCTTCATACTTCAATGATGATACTTTTTTATGATCTGTGCGCCTGATGATTGGCAATTAGTGTACATCTAAAGTTGTTCATATGTTTTCTTCCTCGAATCATTGAATACCAAAGAATAGTTGGTCCCTTTTTCTAACTTCTCCCTGGTAATTTTCCCTCGCAACTGCTGGGCCAATACCTGAATTAGCTGCAAGCCAAGTGAATTTGTATTTTTGTAATTCATACCTTCCGGAAAGCCCACACCGTTGTCACCAATAATGGCTTTAAACTCAGCGTTTCCGAGGTCCTCAATTATAATACTCAAATTCAATTCATCGCTTTCCGGGTTCGCGTACTTTATAGAATTTGTAACGATCTCACTTAACAAAATCCCCAGGGTAATAGAAGTATCCAAAGAAAGTAATATTTCGTCGGCCTGTACATCCAGGATAATTGTTTTCTTCTGCGACGAATGATTATTAATAATGGATGGAATTAATTCTCGGATATACTCTTCAAAATCAAGTTTGCTGTAATCTTTACTACCAAACATCATTTCATGAACAATGGCGATAGAGTTGATTCGATCATAACTTCTTTTTGCCAAATCATGAGCTTCCACACTGTCCATTCCTTTTAACTGAAGGCTCAGTAAACTTTTGATGACCTGTAAGTTGTTTTTTATCCGATGATGAATTTCTTTGATCAAATAGTCTTTCTCTCTGATATCCTCCTTTATTTGCTCATCCTTCTCCTTTAATTCCTCCCCTAAAATATTGATGGTCAACGCCAAAGCATCCAGGTCGTTTTTATCTTTCGTTTCATAGGCCTTAACTTCATAATTGCCCTGAATGTATTCAAACATGACATTCAGGATGTCATCTATACGCATTTGCTGACTCATCAAAGACTTTATCTTAATCTTTTCGATTTTATCCAGAAAAGCCTTTTCATCATCACTAAGATCAGATTCGTTGCTTAAGCCTTCACTAAGGTATCGGTCAAGTAACTTTAATGCCTCTTTCACTGGTAATTACTTAAATTGGTTAGACCAGGTTATTGCTTCCTCAATATCTGTAAACATGCGCGTTGGTACATGTAGTTTTTGTAATTTAATGAAGACATTAGCAAGCACCTTACTATAGTTCGATTTAACTAAAAAAGCAAATGAAGCTGCAAATCGGGTGCCGTCTTTAGAACCATAATAGGCGCGGGTTTCGGCAGTCAAGGCAGATCCTTCCCTGACATCTGAAATCATAGGAATGCGTTCATTGTTGGTAAATTCTCCTAGCTTTTCATTTAATGTTACTGCTTCATTTAGTGTAAACTGCTGATTACTTACTGGTAGAATGAATATAATTCCATTTTTCTCCCAACTCTTAGTTGCTTCCAATTCTATTATTGAAGCATCAGTAGGAGGTTGAAAATCCGACGGGTAGATCATCTAAAATAAGAATAGTTATAATTGTTGTAAATATAACTCTATTAAAACTGAATTACCAAAAACGTCATTCTGGCTATTGTTTCAACAACTGTTTACATCAAATAAAGTTTTAAAAGTTGAAAATAGAAAGTTTTTAACACAAATGTTTAGGAAATCTACATTGCTTGGTTAAGGTAATTTTCGTTATAGGTTTTCTTAATAAAACCTGAATTCACCTTTGGAGTGCTTGCATGAAAGAGTAATGAAGCAAAAGTTATTGCCTTGGATACAGCTATAGATCTGCTAAATAAATACTTTACGTCCTTTAATTTCAAGATTGGGAACATAAGCAGTAATACCACACACATAGATGAGAACATACTGGTACCTGCAGCTGAAATTGAAATTGACAATAAAGAATCACCTGCCCTGCTTTTTGTCAATTCATTTCTGATAATTTCTCCCAAATCATAATCCAGGTCGATGAATTCGTAAGCAAGCCTTTTGTTTTTCTCATCCAAATACCATAATTGAATGGGGTCTTTTCTATTATAAACACTTAGTCCAGAATTTGTAGCGTCACCCAATTCAAGGTTATACAAATTGGCTGTACAATGGTGGTCATACATCATTTTTTTGGATACAACTATTACATTCTTTTTACAGGCATCATTCAACGCATCACTAAGTACGGATGAAAAACTAAGAATACCGGGTATATTTACATTTATAATCTTCGCTCCATTTATACATGCATAATTAATACCCAGTGCTACCTCCAGATCGGAGTAGTAATTTAATGCAATTGTAAATGAGCTAATTGAAGAATTCGTGATTTCATAAGATTTAGCTAATTCTTCACTAAATAAACGCATCAAATCCGCGTTGATATAAGGATCTTTTTCTATTTGCGGGCTATTATCGTTTAAATTGGAAAAATTGAAGTCTTTGGCATTGGCATCCATTTCACCTTGCTTATTTTCCACATAGTGGTCAATATTTGCTATCAGAAATGTAGATCTATCTTCATTCTCCATTTGCTGAGGCAACCTGCCTTCAATCTCATCCAGGAGAAGTTCAATGAGATCATCGCTTGTAGTACGGTTATGAAAAGGCTTCTTCAACGGAATCCATTCCAGGGAACAAAAATCCGCATTATAGCAGTCTTCGAAAAACCCTTCACTGAATATTCCTTCTTTTCCCAGCTCATGACAGTATAATAACTTATCAAATAAAAGCTCAGAACGAAACTTATCCTTTTCCCAACCAGAGGACCGAATTGCTTTAACTAAATCTGCCGGGCAGTCTTGCTTCAAGACCAATACATCGGGTCTGGCCGCAAAAAAGTCACCATCTTTCGTTCGATAAACCGGAGCAATCCAGTCGGCTACTCCCGTTAGTTCTGAGTTAATAGCTCGTGAAAAACTCTTAAAATCTATACATTCATTTCGTGATTTGACCCAAAATGTCCTTTTAGCATGATTCACACACCCATAGAGTGCTGTTCTGTTAAAATTATTGTCGAAGTCTTCGAAAATTAAATTACAGGTTGACAATACCTGAATAATATGTGTGTGGTCAAAATTACTTTTAAATTTTATTAAGAACTTTTTTGTTGACAAAGAAGCTTTTTTGTTAATACCAAAAGTAATTTCACGTGGAATGTTGGCTGCCGGAAATATCATAATAGTGAAGCTTAAAGGGACTACTCGTTTTAATAAATCAATTTTGTATCTTTGTTTCAATTGACTTAAAGGTCTTTTCAAAGTTAGTCCTTAACTGCTAAGGCTTCAACTGTGTTTATTCTCAGGTTTTAATTTCATAACATGAAAACAGGTGAATTTTCTAAATCTGCGATTAGTAACATAACCTTCGATCCTAATGGCGAAAGGTATTTGGCACTAAACAAAAAAATCATCAATTTCCCAGATCAGGCCACCTATGTTTATTCATTTAAAGAAAACAGAATGGTATATGCTAAAGGTTGGTTACAACTTTTAGGTTATCCGGACGAGTCTGTAAACATGTTGATGATCGTAAATGCGACCAGTGAACGTTTTGCCAAATTTGCTGCTGAACTAAATGACAAAGCCTTACTGTTTTTGAGCAAACAAACTGAAAACCTGGAAGAATACAGTTTTACTATAGAATTGGAAAAAATTCACAATAACGGTGCGGTGATACCTCTTTTTTCCAGAGTGGCCGTTTATAAAGCTTGTGATGGGAAAATTGAAGAAATAATAGGTATATCTCACCGCATGGATTCATTGAGACTGGGTGACATTATGCAATATGCTGCTTATGGGCCCCAAAAAACAGCCTTTGAAGAAACGCTCAACAAGGAATTGTTCAATTACTACGCCATTTCCAGAAAAGAAAAGGAAGCAATTCAACTAGCTTCGGAAGGACTGGCCTTTAAAGAAATTGCCAATCAACTTAATGTATCCCAATCGGCAATTGAAAAAAGAATTTTACCATTATACAAACGTTTCAACGTACATAGTCTTACCCATTTGGTTAGTTTTGCTCATCAAAACGGGATTATATAAGGTGATTATGCCTGGTCCAGATCAACGGTATAAATGAGGTTAGACGGTATTCCAATTCCTAATAGCATCTCCTTCCATTCGTCGCTTTCAGAAATTTTTGTGTCACCCAAAATCCATATCACATTTTTGTTTCGAAAAAGTTCCTGATTCTTTTTAATCTCCGCTTCATTTTTTGTGTCAGCGTGGCTTACACTCAATCGTTTCAAAAAGTCTTTAGTCGTAATCACCTCCTTATTAAGAGGACTCCCCGGGTTGATATCATCAATAACCAAATACTGCGCATCTTGCCAATCCCAGATTTCGTTTTTGACATTATGCAATTTTTGTTTCCAGCTTTGTAAGCTAAGTACTTTAATAGACGTGGTATAGGTGCAAAATTGATGCTTGATGGACATTTCATTAAGGATTCCCACGCCCAAACTTGTTTTCCCTGTTCCCTTCGATCCAAAAACTAACAAATGTTTGCCCTTATATTGAAGTTTCATGAATGTATCTAACTTTTCTTTATTCGCATCGTTCATGGGCAAATTCCATTGACTTAAACGAAATTGAAAAGGGCTATTAGCGTAGTTAAGATACATTTTTGTCTCATACCAGTACCTACCAAAAATTAGAATTATAACCAAAAGGATAAGCTCAATAATTAGATTAGCATAGGTGAATTCCAAGAACAGACTCAGCGTAGAAGCACCAAACCAAAAAAAGCATAAATCAATAAATGTGTCAAAACCAATATTCCTGTAATCAGGACTGAAGGTATAACGCTTTTTACCTCGAAGGAGGGGCCATAAAAAGTTAAAAAGCTCGAAAACCAGCCAGGCAAGAGAAACAGACAAAGAAGCAATGACATCCGCGGATTCGTAAGCCCAGAACTCTTTTAATATGCTAAAGACAATAAGACTTGGAATTAGACCCAATGAAATATGCCCAAATTGATTGGCCAGCCAGGCATAGGTCAAGGTCACTCCACGATGAGAATCCTTTCCTATCAAATCCTGAGATAGTTGTTTAAATACAAACCGGTTGCTTAAGTGATAAAAATTCATAGTCAAAACCTGCAAAATACAAACACCAGAAAACTCTCTGCTCATAGAGTTAAATTGGAGGATCAGCACAATTTTGGAAAAAAACGCGCATCTAATCAAATTTAGTTAATTTTAGGAAAAAATCATGAATGATGCTTATTAACAAAATTAGACGGCTAACTATATTACTTATTATTCCCCTTTTATTCTCATGCGAAAAGAGAACCACCATAACTAGCGGCGATAATTTTGAATATATTAAGCTACCAGATGGCAGTGAAGTTTACTTAAATAAAAACAGCACAGTATCCTACATTAGCGATTTTCCAACAAGGAAATTGACTTTAGAGGGTCAGGCTTACTTTTTTGTAACGCCAGGTCCACGAAACAATCTTTTTTTGGTTCATACAACACATGCTGACGTGGTTGTGGATGGCACCGAATTTGGTGTTAATACAAGCACTAACAATGAAGATCTTGCCGTGCAGGTAGACGAAGGGACAGTGAGTATAAATACAGATCAAAGTGGTCAAATGGTATACAAGAAACAAAAAGTCACCTATAATCACAGGACTAATAGCTACAAAATAGACAATGCCGGTAACGAATTTATCGCCTGGCTTCGTGAACTGGAAAAAGCATTTGATGAGGCCGGTAAAGAAATTGGACAAGCAGCAAAAACAATTGGAAAAGAAATTGAAAGTGAGTCTAAAAAAATTGGTACGGAACTTAAAAGTGAAGGCAAAAAGGCCGGTCGAAGCATAAAAAAGGAGTTGGATAAACTCAAAAGATGATTAATTCTTTTAGTTAGGCTATCCACAATAATACATTATCACCTAAACTTATTATGAGCGAAATAATCCATGATAGTATTAGTTTTGTAAAACAGCAATTGGTCAAAGCAGAAGGCTCACACGATTGGTTACATACAGAGCGCGTCTGGAAAACCGCCATGTTAATTGGGCCAAAAGAGAACGCCGATATGCTTGTGGTACAGCTAGGAGCAATATTCCATGATGTTGCCGATTCCAAATTCCATAACGGAGATGAAGAGATAGGACCGCGTATTACAGAAGAATACTTAAAGAATAACACAAGCTTAGAACAAGCTACCATTGAACATATTTGTAATATTGTGCGTCATATTTCTTACAAAGGTGGACATAGCGAGGCTGCATTTAAATCGAAGGAACTGGATGTTGTTCGTGACGCCGACCGGCTCGACGCCCTCGGTGCAATAGGAATTGCCAGGTGCTTTAGTTACGGTGGATACAAAAAACGTGCTATATATGATCCTGACATACAACCGAACATGAACATGACCAAAGATGAATATAAGAATAGCGACGGACCTTCTATTAATCATTTTTTTGAAAAATTGCTCAATCTCAAACAACTGATGGTCACGGAAAAGGGGCGGGAATTAGCCAATAAGAGGCACCATTTTATAGAGCAATTCCTACATCAGTTTATGCACGAAATTCAGGGATTCAAATGAATCTGGTTACTTCCACACCCATTTCCACACCTATAAGGTTAAATACGAAACCTTCACCTATACATATTCCACTAACATTCAGATACTTACAATAAGCGAAAAAACATAAAACACTAATAACAAAGGACTTACAATGCGAGATTAAAGCTAGAAGGTATTGATTTATACCTATAAGGTATTTTTAAAAACCTATAAGGTGTTGCAAAACACCTTATAGGTTTGGTACACTAATTCCCAACCAACATAAAAGCACCCCAAAAATAAGGGTCGTGGTATTTGTCCTTCATTTCTTTTTGCGCAGCTACAAAAGCTGCCTGCCTGCCTTCCTTTTCCAGGTAATGCGAATAAAAAGCTATCATAAAATCCTTACTTGCCCGGTCGTCTACCTGCCACAAGCTGTTTATGATACTCTTCGCTCCTGCCGCTCTAAAAGCGCGTTGTAAGCCTATAACCCCCTCCCCCTGATCATAATGACCCAAACCAGACTCACAAGCAGACAACACTACTAAAACAGTACTATCCAATTGAAGATTCTGTGCTTCAAAAGCTGTAAGTATGCCGTCATTGACAAAACCGCCATGATCTTCATTCTTGTAATAATCAACCACACCACTGAAAAGTAAACCTGAATTCATCATGGCATCAAAATACCTGAATGATGCACTCGACTCGTATTCAGGTTGATTCCAAAATCCATGGGTGGCAATGTGTAAAACTCCAGGATTTTTTATTGTATAAAGTAAATCTTCAGTTGCCTGCTCTTTGAGATAGTATTTCGCTTCTATGCGTTTTTCTTCATATTTATGGTGTAGCTCCAATACTTCTTCCTGCGTTCCCGGCAAATCACTTATGCCATCATCCAAAAACTCGGAAAGAGCGGCCCTTGTGCCTCCTTCGTGCAAATTATCAGAAGTATTTGTCTTGAAATTTTTGACATTATAGGCCGGCCGACCTATAAATATAGCATCTTTCAAATCCGATTCTTTTGAAGTCAACAACAAATCTGCTGTGCTGGTTAATACTTGTATTTCTATTTCGTCAAGTAAATACTTGTCACTTTGCTCATTGTACAGCGTTGGTAAATTAACCGTATGATAGATGCCATCAGGTGAAAAATAAACTTTCTTCACTCCTTTCAGCGCATCTTTCAAATCTCCCCAATACCTATTGTATGATTTCTTATCCTTAATGCGGTTTTCTATTAAATTCTTGTAATACTTGTAATATTTTCCTTCCAGTTTAGCAGGCGATTCTTTTAGGTAAATAACTTCGGGATGATGAGACTCCGGACGTACGATATACGCAGCATAAAGGCTGCTGTCTGAATACATCGCCTGATCACACCAATTAAAACGTACCATTTCTATAGCTACCTCCCCCTCTTTTAATTCATCGCGAACCTGCTCCCATTTCGGTTTGTCAACTTTGAAGTATGATTTAAAATCTTTCGACTTCGCAGCCAATTTATTTTCCAAATCATCTACTTCTCCTTGTAATTTTTCCAAGTCACCCTTATTCGTACCAGGCTCCCCTATTTTATTTGCTTTTTCGTTCATGGACTGGTAGATTGAAACTAATTGTGTTTTTTTCTTCAGCCATTTTTCGTACATACGTACAATATAAGGGTCGTTATTTTGCTTAAATAAGCGTTTTTTCTTTTGAGATCCTTTGAAAGCAATCGATTTTGTTAGTAATAAATTGTTATAAGCCTGTTTGCACGATGCACCAAAATTTGGATCATTAGTATGTTTTAATAATGACACGAACGTATGATAATTGTTATAACCCTGAGCCATTCTTGCGTTGTAGTAACTTACAAAAACCTTCTCTCCAAATGTAAAAATCAGGTCATTAATCCAATCATAATTAATCCTGAAGAGGTCTTCATAGACTTTATAAGCTGTTGTTAAATGTCTATCTCTTACACAGAAGTAAGCGTATTGAGCAAAGGGGCCGGTTGAACCTACAAAATCTCCTTTCTCCTCAAAAGACGCCAGAGTCTTTTGGTAATAGGTGTGATATCTTTGATCCTGAATATAACCGAAGTGCAGTCCAACGACAGCGTTTAATTCATGACTTGCACTAACTTGGTTGAGCTTTTGTTCATGATTCATAATTCTATCGACCATTACTCCCCTCGACAATTTGGCCTCGCCTAATCGTCCGATTTTGCTTAAAAAAATCGGTGCTTCCAAATACATGGACCCCATTTCCAATGATTTGCCATTATCGCAACTTAAAAACTCATTCACTACGCTATCGTATTTCATATAATAGTCTTTGGCAAGTTTTATATTATGAGCGACTTCATGGGCAGAAGCCAACATGATGTAATTCGACATCACAAGGGCTGAGCAATAATCGTTACTTATGTCCATATTCTTTACGAAATCTTCCGCTGCCAAAACCATTCCGTGCCCATCGCCTGTCATTTGCGCATAATTGAACCGGGCGAGGCTATAATCTATCTTTCGTAATGACCAGGTCAAAGAGTCAAGACCGGGCTCATCCATTCGGTCTTTTATCATCTTGATGACATCATTCGCTTTGCTGAATTCACCAATACGACTTAAATGATAGGTGTATCCATAGTAAGACCGGTATTCTCCATTATCTGGCAACGACATGGCTCTATTAAAAAAAGCACTTGCCTTTTCAACAAATCCTCTTATTGACAGTATATTAGCTACTGAGTAGAACTTATTGTAGTCCCAAATCTCTTTATGTGCCTCCAAATAATCCGCGGCTTCCACAATAGCATCATTTGAATTATTCATATTTTGGTTTAGCCGTGCCCATTCATCGGTATAAGCACCAGCCCGAATATTGGTAGAGCTGGCTCCTATTAACGCTTGCATCTGCTTTTGATAACCTTCTGCCTGTTCCTGATCATTCAATATTTGAGAACAAATGCCGTTTAAGACTGCATAGGCAGGTATTTTGGATTCTTTATTAACCATATCCCTGGTGATCATGTCCATTTTGTCAACTAATTCCTGCACCATATTTAAGTCGCCCGTATTGCTATAAACGACAACAATTAATGAATCAAATTTGGCATGATTTGTTTGCCCATGTATATTAATTATACCCAAAAAGTAAAAAATGAGAAGATAAAACTGTCGCATCTTATTTAAATCAAAAGAGTCCTACTTATTGAAATTCCCTGTAGTGAAGATACTTTTTTCTGTTCCCAGATAAAAATAAAGCCCAGATTACAATCAATCAGATTTTGATCAGGGTCTTTCGACCAACAATCCCATGAGAAGTAAGTAAGGTCAAAGCGAGTGCCAGCGGAATTCCAACGACTGATATGAACAATCCTACCATCCACCTGGGAGGCAACACTTCCTGCTCATAGCTAATATCTAAATGAGTGAGCTGTACACGTTGTTTAAATAAACTTTTTCCAATATAAAGGTTGTGGATTTCAAGGCCTCCGTTAAATAAATCATCAAATAAACTAATCAGAATTGATCTCATTTCATTGATGCCTTTACAGTTTTTAAAAAGCATCGTTTGATCCATTATTTCAAATTGGTTGCGTTGATAGATCGTAAAGTGACACAACGATTCAATATGACCATCTTCATAAATTATTCTTTCGAATAGACCTAAATCGACATCCCATTCTACAATTAGTTTTTTTCCTAAACTTACCACCTGTATCCTACCCAGGTATTCAGTAAATCTTAATTTTGGAAACAATGATCTTACGTAGAACGAAATGAGGGATTCCCTATTCACTGAATTAATAGAAGGTATAATAGCTTTAATGCCGGTAAATTTACTCGAACGTATAATCACAATTTTCTGATCTAATAGACACCTATTATTACCTCAAATATTGTACCATTTTATAACGTTCGTCTCTGGTTATTCTAAATTCTTATCTTCTTCTTTAGTTCCAAAAACCTGTATGAGTTCTGAAAACTTGATTGGCTTTCGATTCCAGTCGAGTAAAAAATTAATAAAGGAATAGTTTATGATTACAATGGCAAAATGTAAGGCGACAGGCAAATAATTTATTTTAGCGTAAAAAGCTTGCCCGGTATAAGCTGTGAAAGCAAAAATCATAATCAGCAGTGCATACGCTCCCCTAAAGAACAAATACCTTCTCCACGTTTGCACTGCGGGCATATCTTCCAGCTTCCAGAAAATCAGCATCAAGTACCAGGCAACATTTATTGTTGGAATGACTCGAAAATCGATACTTTCCATACCAATATAGTTGAAGGATCTCAGTATTAGGAATACCAAATTAATAAATACTACAGCAGTACTTATCATAAGCAAAAAGTTCGCTTTATACCGTGCAATGTAATAAAGTGTTACTGCCAAATTGAAATAATGGTTAACTATCAACACATATCCACTATAGCGAGCCAGGCTTATAAATAAGCCAACATGTGTATAAAATTTCAATAATAGGATAATAACCGCCAAAATTCCGGCGAGATTGACTCCTATTGCTATTTGAATTATTCTATTTTTCATAAAACTCACTTTCCCCACCTTGCGGGGGAAGCATTATTACAATTGAACAAGGTAGTAAGTCGAAAAGTTTTAACACCCTATTTCAACGAGCTAATATCCTCACCTTTTGCCTTAATAATTCCTTTTTCAGTTATAATACCAGCAATTAATGAAGCGGGTGTAACGTCAAACGCAGGATTTTCAGCCTCAGATCCGGGGTTAGCGACCAGCACTGTATTTATACTTCCATCTTTGTCGGGCCCGGTTTGATAGAGTACTTCGTCCATACTACGTTGCTCTATGGGAATTTCCCTTCCCGTTTCACACGCATGATCTATTGTACTGGTGGGTGCGGCAACATAAAAAGGTATCCCATAGTAATTAGCTGCTATTGCCTTTTCCAAGGTACCAATCTTATTGGCCACATCTCCATTTGCTGCAATTCGATCGGAACCAACAATAATCATATCTATCTTCTTCTGTTCCATATAAAAAGCGCCTGCATTATCAGGAATAATGGTGTGTGGTACCTCTTCATTTAGAAGTTCCCATGCAGTTAATCGCGCGCCCTGACTTCTGGGACGTGTTTCATCCACATAAACAAAAGGGTTCTTGCCAGACTTACGCGCTTCATAAACCGGAGCCAGTGCACTGCCAAAGTCTACAAAGGCCAACCAGCCTGCATTGCAATGAGTTTCTATTTTGAAGTTGTCACCAATAACTTCATTACCATAAATTCCAATTTGTTGACAAGCAGCAGCATCTTCATCAGCGATGGCCTGAGCTTCTTCCAGTGCTGCTTTTGAAGGATCACTTGCTTTAATGGCCGCATTAAATACTCTATCAGTAGCATAAAATAAATTCTGTGCTGTAGGCCTTGTGGCTTCTATATCTTTTTTCGCCTGAACCACAAAAGATTCCATGCTTCCTTTTGGAGCTTCTAGGAAACCCTGAGCCATTGCATATCCAGCTGTTGCTCCTATTGCCCCGGCTCCTCTCACGATCATCGTTTTTATAGCCACGCAAGTATCTTGATAAGTGGAACAAGTCGCTATTTCAAACTGAAAAGGCAGGTAATTCTGTTCAATGAGGCGCACACTGCTACCTACCATCCAACATGTTCTGTAATTTTGATTATTTACACGCATTAGTTTAATGAACTACTGTAATTAATTATATTCGTAAGACAATAATTGAAACTAATAAATAGAAATGACTATCGAAAAACTTTGGAATTATTTTGACAGCTTTATCACCAATACCATTGATTATACTCCCCGTATATTTTTAGCGATTATTGTATTAATCGGTGGATTCTGGATTATCGGACGTATTACCCAAACACTAACACGTGCCTTACAACACAAAAAAATTGAACTGTCACTTGTACAGTTCATGAGCACCTTTCTGAAAATTGTATTAAGAATTCTTCTTATCATAAGTGCTGCTACTATACTCGGTATTGAAACCACCAGTTTTGTCGCTATGATAGGAGCCGCAGGTCTTGCTGTAGGACTCGCCTTGCAAGGTAGCCTTGCCAATTTCGCAGGAGGGGTACTAATTCTTATCTTTAAGCCTTTCAAAGTAGGCGATCGTATTAAGGTAAACGACTTTGAAGGTGATGTCATAGAACTTCATATTTTCAACACCATCTTACGAACAATCGACGAAAAGATAATTATACTTCCCAACGGAACTGTTTCCAATGGAGCCATTACTAACTTAACCAAACAAGGGTTTGTCCGACTTGATATCAACGTAGGTATCGGGTATGAGTCCGATATCAAAAAAGCCCGTGAAGTAATATTGCATGTAGTAAAGGCACACAAAAACGTAAAAAGTGACCCTGAGAGCAAGGTAGCGGTTGCCGAACTTGGGGATAGCTCCGTTAATCTATTGGTTATGTGCCCTGTTGACATTAACGATTATTGGGACACCCATTTTGATCTGTTGGAATCCATCAAGGATGCGTTGGACGAACATTCGATCAACATCCCGTTTCCGCAACGAGTGGTACACATGCAACAATAATCTGTGGATAACATTAATGGAATATTTAGATTTATTTATTTGAATTTAACATTCTATTGATTATTATTGCACCCCAATTCGGAACACAAGCTAAGATAGAGTTCTGTTTTACTTGTTTTCGGGGCCTATAGCTCAGCTGGTTAGAGCACTTGACTCATAATCAAGGGGTCCCTGGTTCGAGCCCAGGTGGGCCCACAACATAAAACCTTGTAAATCAACAATTTACAAGGCTTTTTTTTATTTCTAATCGAACAAAAAAAGTCGAAAAAGTGTGCAAATGAGTGTGCAAAATATTTTTGAAGTTGTATTTGTACATGACTCCGGCTAATTAGATTGGTTTAAAGATGAGCTTATAAGTTCAATCTGACCTTCATACTTCGATACGATAAACTTTATTACACATTTGCAGCCCGAAATTATCATGTCATTCGTATAGGCAAATTGTTGTCTTAATGCTCCATGAGAACCATCATGCATAAGAGAATAAATGAGTTCATTGTTCTCCAACACATTATTCGCTTCGATATATTCTTTCAAGCTCTTACTAGGTGCTTCAAATTTGTTAATCGTTTCCAGAACATGCCTTATGGAATTGGGCGTAGTATGTCTCGGTTTATTTTGGCTTTCTGAAACCATGTAAACGTCTCTAAGGTGCTCTTCATACGGCATCACCAATTCCCTTGATAATTTAATCAACTCTCCATTTGACAAAATAGCACTTCCTTTTATAATCTCATTTCTAATCAGCACGCTCATAAATTCAAGATTGTGCGTAAAAATCAAAAACCTTGTACGTTTAAGGTTCATATTTTCATGGAGTGTTCTTAATATTTGCGCAACAGAATATACATAGTGAAAATCCATACTTGAAATAGGATCATCTATAACAAAAAATAGTCTTGCATAATCAGTTTCACGCTCTACAACTTTGTGCATTTCTGCCAAATAAACACAAAAGGCAACAATGCTTTTTTCGCCATCACTGAGAACATCCGTAGCATGCTTACTAATATTGTATTTATGTAGTTTTAAGCAAGATTGCTCTGAATCATAAGAATACTTGGTTTCAAAAAAACGTTGTAGATAATATTCCAGATATTCATTGAATTTAACCTGCTTTTTTACCTTTACTTGGCTTTCTTTTGCATCAATATTCTCTTGCACTTTTCTTTTCTCCTCACTTAAGGACTTCAGCTCGGTAATTATCCCCGAGAGATCATCCCTAAGCTTTTGGTATCTGGACTTACAAAGTCGTTTCTTCAAATCGAGTTTTTCATTTTTAGTATTTTGTTTCTTTCCATTCAGTTTCAAAATACTTCTATTACAGGTCTCTGCCGTTTGTGCACAATGATCCAAATGATTTGAAATCGCATCAATGTGACACTGAAACCTATCTGAAATTATAGGTTTGTTGATGTCAATCGACTTTTCAACAAGCAAACTCTCCAAAGAATCTATTGATAGTAAAATCGAGGAATTATCATTGAAAGCATTCAGTTCCGTAGCGGACTCTGAAGGAAAATACTGCTTAATATTTTTAAATTGATTCTCTATAGCATTGAACAGGATTACGTCATTTTCCAGTTCAGCCCTTAACTGCTTTAAAGATGTTCTGAATGTTGAGATGCGCTCTTTTACCTTTCCTTCTTCATTTTCCAAAAAGGCTTCGTAATGCTCAATAAGAGTTTTGGCATCTTGCTTTAATTCTTGTTTACAGAAAGGACACTGAGTCCAATCCTTCTTACGATCAGGAAGCTTCTTTAAACCTCCTGAAATAAACACGCGATCCGAATCAATTCTGTCCTTGAACTCTTGACTAAATGAACTCTTGGTATATGGAGTCTCCAGTACTTCAATCACTTCTTTCAGAAATCCGTTTTGGGCTGATGTCGATAGTTCATGTATATCTTCTAAATCGTCAGGCATAGTATTCAATTTAGAATTTAGCTGCTTTAGTTCATCAAAGGGCTTTGGGTCTGAATAATCTAGTCTATCATGATACACGTCTGAATCGCTGAATTTGTACTCAGTAGTATTCTTGTGTATTTGTAATTCAATTAGTTCAAACTTTGCTTCTGCCACAGCCGCTTTAAACACTTCACATTTTGTTTGATGTTCTTTTTCTATAGTTGCGAGCTCTACTTTTTCCTTTTTTAAATCTATTGTGGATTTACCCAGAATATAGCCTTCAATCCCACCATCAGGTTGATAACCTGATTCTTCAACGTTATCCTTTACAAAATCACTATTAAAAACATGAAATAAATAACCTGAACTATTACTAACCACGGGTTCTGAATCCCTACAAAGTAGAATATTAAGTTCCTTTAGTGATTCACCATTTTCTTCGATTTTGAAGGAAAAATTACCAGATGAGGTACCAATGGATAAGGCTTTATTTACTGCATCAATTCCAGGACGGTCAACCATTCTAAACATACGACTCAAAAACGTCTTCCCACTTCCATTGTTTGCAAAAACTGCAATCTTTAAAGGAGGAAGCTCCAATGTGCTATTCAACGCAACGTGAGGCCCAATATTCTGAGCATTGAATGTCAATTTCACTGTTCTTTTTCCCATATTTTATTGTGCAGATAAAAGAAAAAATTTTTACTTAAAAAAAGTCCATAACTATCCCTTCAAAACACATCATCAAATGTACTTATAACACAACTGTTTACGACATCATACAATATTGGTTATCAATCAATCCTGTACTTTCATATCAAATTCATCTCACCGAAAACCAAACCCAAAAATTAGAAATTCCATTCTTTTTTCGTTAATTCGTACTTAACGAATAAACGTTCTTTGTTTCTGAAAAAAGAGTATTAAACTAACTATTGGTTTAGTCACGATTGCTTGAACTAGAAATCGCCTAACTTTCTTTTGTACCAAAGCCATGCTTAACGAATATATCATTTTTTCATTTGATATAGGTAGTAAATCGCATATATTACGTTATATTCAAAAAATAATACCAATACATATCAAAACCTATCAAATTATTTAATAAAGAGGTATACGAGTTACGGAAATGACCCAATTAAATATAGCAGCAATATTTTTCATCTTTTTGTTCACGTCTTTCGCCTGTTTCGCGCAAAACGATTTCAATCCCTTTGAGGCTTTTGACCCAAATACAGAAGTACAATCTTTGAGTAATGGTCAATACAAGGAAGTATTTGATACAGATTCCATAGAAATTATTGGCTCTGCTATACTCAATACGCGCACTATGAAGGTAATTGGCTTCGTTGAACAAGACACCATGTACTCTGAAGCGACTATGGAGCCAGAAATAGTCAGTCGTTGGCTCTCAACTGATCCGGCGGCTCGAAAATACACGGATTTATCTCCTTATCATTTCTCTGGTTGTAATCCGATATGGTATCAAGAGGTGGACGGTGCGGTTTTCGACTTTAGCAATCTGAGCGCACAAGAAAAAGAACAATACGATGCCTTAATTGTCAAACTAAGTGAAAGTGACATTTTCAGTTACTACTATTCGGTTCTTGATAAGTCTGAAACCGTTTATACTATTGACTTTGATTCTGGCTTGCCCAGAGGTGGACAATTCAATTATGAGACAAACACAGTCACATTAAAAACCCCCGAAAGCCGTTACACTGCTGCACAGGAATTGTTTCATGCGTTTCAAACCGATCTAGAGTTTTATAGCCCCGAAGGTGATCGTGCCAATATTGAGACAGAGGGCGATATAGCAGCCACTTATGTTCTTTTTCAAAGTAAATCCCTAGTACCTATGGCGGATTGGATGCGACCGTTATTGAATGAGTATGGCTTCTTCCAAACTCCTGATCCTGAAGAAGTGCAAAGTGAAACATTTAATGAATTATTCCAGGGAGCCGCTGAAGAAAGAATTGAATACTATGAGGGTCAAAATGAACAATTTAACGACTTCTTTAAACATTATACCACCGAAAAATCTGACACAAAACCTAAAGCCATCATCAAAGCAGTTACCGAATCCGATCAGTCTCTAACGGGCCCAAGACTGGAAAATGGAGATTTCTACTCACAATGAGAATTAAGCAACACATATTAATCATCGCTGTATTTCTTTGCTCAAAAGTAGCTGTAGGTCAGCTGGACGAATACGATTGTGGAATGATAATCACTGAAAGATTGGATTCAATGCTTTCTCAGAATCACGCAGAGAAATACCTACCTGTTAGAGAAAATGTGTTCATGGCTTTTTTAATCGAATTTGAATCAGACAATAGCGTTGCAGACTGTGAAATGGTAAGAGCAGACCACATGCCAGAAGAATTGCATGCGGCTGTACTTGAATTTATTAATTCAATTCATCTACCATGTGCCCACGAGTCGTTGGCAGTAAATGGAGAAACGGAAAGGATAAAGGTAGCCTATCCTTTTGTACCCAAACGCCTTGATAAGCAATTACCCATCCAAAAAACACACCAAGACGAACTTCTTCCTGGAGACCGATAATATTTCCGAATCAACATTAGTTTTTCAGCGACACCTACTTTTCATCATGTTCACTCGCACCATAAACAAACGACCTTTTCCCTTTGTTTTGGTGTTTAGCCTCATGATTTGCCAATCCTATGCTCAATACTCTCAAAATAATAAATCAATCTTGGGAGGTACCTCTACCAGCATCAAAAACCAAATGGATCAACATAACCGTAGCACAATACAAAGGGATTTATATCATTCGGATACCTCACCAGATAACGGAGCATCTCATCTAAAAAAACGTGAAGCTTCTGTGGAGATCGTACGAAAAATACTGTTTGACCTAAAAAAAGAAGATCAGATAGTGTCTTATGTTCTCCCTATCACTGCGGACACAAGTACCAGGTTACATTTCGAGAATGCTTTTAATGAATTGTGCAAAATGCTCGATGGCAGCATCCCACTGGATCTGAAACGTGCCATTTTTCTTACCGAAAATGCCTTCTTTGGTAACTCTTTGAACTACGATGATTTTCTTATAGAAATCAATAAAATGATCAAACAACTGGAGCAATACATGTCTCATGAACAATTAAATCCTGAAAGTAACGAGGTTATACAATATGCAGTTTATAAATACATGACAGATACACTTCGCTTTCCAGCTCAGTATCAAGAGACCAATATCATCTCTTACCCCAAACGATATGATATTCACGACCCGTTTGGTTACGAAAATCCAACAAACCTGTTCGTTTCCAAACTTATGGATATGAACACCGGACAATGCAAGTCCCTTCCGCTGCTTTATCTCCTGCTGGTACAAGAATTAGGCGGACAAGCATATCTGTCTTTCTCACCAGCGCATTCGTACATCAAGTACCAAACAAACAAAGGAATATGGTATAACATCGAGTTGACCAATGGGCTGCTAACTACGGATTCGTGGGTATTGGGGTCTGGATATGTGAAAGCCGAAGCAGTAAAAAGTGGGATTTTCATGGATACATTGAACACAAAACAGGTCATTGCCAACTGCGTCACCGACCTGGCTCAGTACTACAGCTACCGATACGGAGCATATGATAAGTTTGTCTTAAAATGTGCAAACAAAACACTTGAACATCATTCATCCAATATTAATGCCATGCTGGTTAAATCAGATTATTACACGTATTTGATGCAATACATTGCCTACCAAACGAAAGCTACTTCACCCGAACAACTCAATAGAAATCCTGAAGCTAAAAAAGTCCATAATCAGATGGTAAGAATGTATCAACTACTCGACCAACTAGGCTACGAAAACATGCCTTTGGAAGCTTATAAAAAATGGTTAAACACGCATAAGGAGAAATAATACCTGAAAATCAACCAGATCATTTCTGGTCAACTAAAACCAATTATGTCATCCGGAAAGAAAATACACACCTTTATTCTAATTGCAGTACTCAGTATTCTTAACTCCTACGGACAGCTTTACAGCAATTCGGGAAATCATTTTTACGACCGTGCCTTTAGAGAACTACTACAATTAGTAGACAACCCTAACCCTGCCAGCTTTAAACGTGCTGTCTTTGTAACAGAAAATGCCTATCTGAATGAGACACTCAGTTATGAAGCCTTTTCCTCCGAGATCGAAAGGATTGCAGGTTTAACCATACTCTTCTCCAAGATCAACGAGAACGCGTTCATATATAAACAAAAGGACAAAGAAAAAGTACTTATTTGGGCATCACTGTTCAATGTTTTGACAGACTCGGTTCCTCTCCTGAATAAACACAAGGACACCCTGTATCATACGCCCTATTCGTATGATTTCGATGATTTCATGGGGAAGAAAAACTGGACTAAAATGTTTGTCAGCAAGCTCCTATTGGAACATAAAGGCAACTGCCATTCACTCCCTTACCTATACAAAATCATCGCGGATGAATTGCATGTTGGTGCACACCTCTCATTGGCTCCGCATCACATCTATATTAAGCATCGGTGTGAGAAAACTGGATTTTACAACACCGAATTGACAAGTGCTACTTTTCCCATTGACGCATGGTTAATGGCCTCCGGCTACATCAACTTACAGGCAATAAAAAGTGGTATTTATATGGACACTTTAAGCAATCGACAAGCCATCGCATTGTGCCTGTTTGATTTGGCTAAAGGATTCGAGCGGAAACATGGACATCAAAATGATGATTTTTTACTACTATGTCTTGATGAAGTGCTTGCTCACTACCCCAATTGCATCAACGCACTGTTGTTTAAATCGGAGGTATTAAAACGAAAGCTGGATAGCGTAAAGGGAAATCCCATTTATAAGGAGCAATTCAGTAAATATGAGGAGTTGATTTTAAAAATTCACCAATTGGGCTACCGAAGAATGCCTGAGTCCATGTACTTGAATTGGTTACAGGAATCTAGTAAAAAACGAGAGATGTATGAAAACAAAAACATCATTCAAGCAATCTATTATTCAGATAGTGAATAATTAAAAAAATCTCGTTTGCCTTAAAAATAAAATCAGGAAGGAAATCAAACCATTAGTTAGCTTTAATTGGATATTTCTCGCTCATGGCTCATTCATCAAAATCTAGCTTCGCCCCTTTCTCAAATCCAATCTGAAGATATAAAACATGACAACCCTTTTCTAAACCAGACTTTGACGGTAAGTTTAAATACCTTTTAGCGGTAAACCATGAAAGTGCGATTAAGTCAGGATCAAAAAATACGCATTGAAAATGCAAAAGATGTAGCAATGATTATGCAACGCATTCTGTTTAGACAAAATAAGCTGCACAGAAAAAAGGAATATTTTTAGTCTCTGGGTCTCAATAAAGCAAATGACATTGAGTACATCGAACTACTCGCAACCGGTTCACTAAACAAGGTGCATATAGATTCAGTTGAGGTACTCAGCTTTGCCATTTCCAAGAAGTGTAAGAAGATTATTCTTTGCCACAATCACCCGTCTGGTACTTTTATATTGCAAGTGATCTTCAATCTCGCGAGCTTATTTACCATTGAATTTTTGGTAAATTATGGTTTTAATCGATTTACTAATGGCGCTTTTCGTTATTGACTTAAAACAACAAGTTATTAACTTAAACAGGAGAAATTTAAAATCATGAAGTCACTTTTTAATCGAATAATATCCATCTGCATGCTTACTATTATCGTTTCCTGTATGAACCCAAATACGGAAAAACGGATCCACATCAAGAAAGGCACGAAACTAAAAGAATTAATAGCAATTGAAAAAATTGATTCGGTTGAAATGATCAACAATTCAGGAAAACATCTGATAGAAAGTGAGAAACTAGCTTCGTTTGTAGCAAAGTTAGGAGAATCAAGTTACCAAGATGCTTCATTAAAAATGGGTGCCATAGGTTTTAGCATTTATATGGAAGGCAACAGCATTCCATTTACAGGAAGAACTCATGGAGACTACATTGAAACACATTCCAGCCACTTTTCGATCAAAAAAGAAGCAACAGTACACGATTGGATATATTTCAAAGTAACTGACCTTAACCTGGATAATTATTAATACAAAAAGTCTATGAAAATTAAGGAGGCAGCAATTAAAAACTCTAAGACTACCTGTACTGTTATTATTAATAAAAGTTAAACCATATAAATTAATGAGCGAATGATAGATCTCAAAAAAGCCGTCTCACAATTAATTTCAATTTCCGGAGACGAATGGAATGAATTTATGAATCGCTGCAACAGAAAGTCATTCAAAAAGAAAGAGCTGCTTAGTGACGATGATCAGTTTATCAATGAAGTTTACTTTATAGAAAGCGGAATATTGAGGGTTAAAATCACCGATCTGTCAGGAGTTGAGCACACTACGCACTTCGCTATAGAAAATCAATTCATAGCGGATTATAAGGCCTTTCTCACGAAAAAAAAGTCGAGTTACCAATTAGAGGCACTTGAGCATACCGAAGTTATTGTTATGCCACGTGCCGCTATTGATTGGGGCTACATGCACCTACAAGAGGGCGAAAAACTGGGTAGACTTATTGCCGAATATTATTTCATTTATCTGGACACCAGAATACAACACCAATACACCTTCACTGCGCTTCAAAGATACAATTTAATGAATGACATTTTTCCTGACATTCATAATCGCGTCCCCCAGCATATGATTGCCTCCTACCTGGGAATCACCCCCATACACCTGAGTCGCTTGAAAAAAAGTACCCGTTAAAATGTAAACATTTGTTATCGTTGTCTACGCTGTCCTAATGCGATCTTTGCGTTAAATCAAAGCGTAAGAACTAGAACTATGCTATTAAAAACCAAAACAATTGAGCGTCTTAAAAAGAAATATGGTAACTGGGCGCTTGTTACTGGCGCCACCTCCGGTATTGGAAAGGAACTGGCGCTAAATCTTGCCAGAGCAGGTTTTAACCTGGTTATAACCGGCAGAAGAAAGCCAGTACTTAATGAGCTCGCAACAAAAATTTTTGATGAGTACAACACTCAAGCCATTCCGGTCCCAGGTGACTTATCAAACAACAACGACCTGAAAGAACTAATGAATGAAACGTCTCACCTAGCCTTAGGAATTATTATTCTTAATGCGGGTTATGGAACATCAGGCCAATTCATTGATGCCGACATAGCAACAGAAAGTAATATGCTCGAGCTTAATTGCATGGCGACACTTAAGCTCTCTTATCACTACGCAAACCAGTTAAGGTCTTCCAAAAAAAAGGGCGCAATTGTACTTCTGAGTTCTATTGTCGCTTTTCAGGGAGTTCCAAATGCTGCCAATTATGCAGCAACAAAAGCATATGTGCAATCCCTCGGCGAAGCGTTAAGCAAAGAACTTAAACCGCACGGCATAGCTATTTTGACAGCTTCACCGGGACCGGTACAAAGTGGTTTTGCTTCGCGGGCAAATATGAAAATGAATTCGCCGCTTAAACCCGAAGCCATTGCAATACCTATAATCAGTGCTATTGGTAAGCGAAATATAATTTACCCCGGTTCGTTGACAAAACTACTGTTTTATAGTCTAAGTATGTTACCAAGGTGGGGAAAAACAATGGTAATGGGAAAAGTAATGGCAGGATTTACAAAGCATCATTAAGTGCCATTTGTTGTATATTGCAAACAAGTATATTTCAATTTATTAAGGTTTGCGTTGTTATATTTTAATTCTAATAGTTTTGGCTTGCAATACACCAGAGCAAGGATCAAAGAATCGCCAGGACAGCTATTTAGAATGCTTCATTGAATTACATCATAAGGACGGTATCGACATCATTTCTGAGCTCGGAAAATTTGAAAACCACCTCATTGATAATGACTTAATAAAAGATTCATCTATTGGAAGTTACTTGAAGTTCTTTGATAAGTTGACACAAAAAAATCAGTTGTCGATTCATCAAAATTACAAGATTTCTAAGCTTACCAAAGAACACCTGTTCGGAACTTTAGATTGCTTGCCGGAATTGCCGGATGCCGTTGGCACAGATTTGGATGATGTGCACAATGACACTATTAATATAACTGATTCGAATCAAAATTTCACCGAAACCGGCAAACTCAATTTTCCTTTATTAGGGTCTAAAAACATTTTATTATTAACTAATGATAGGCTTACGTATCGTTTTAAACGTATTCATGCACTTTATCAATTGTATTTCCTGACAACTTTTGAATTTATAGATTACAGGACATTACCAGCCGCTAAAGGCAGCATAGAAATTGTAATTGATGAATTAGAACAAATTATAATAAATGGAGATAGCGTTTCACTAAATGGTCTTGAAAACAAAATCAGGGAGATTACCAATGGCCAATCCGGGGCATATAATTACACATTAAAATGTAACAAAAACACTACATTAGGAATTATTGTGGATGTTGAAAAAACACTACAAAAAATGCCCATAAGGCAATACAATTTTCACACTTACTGAATTGACTGAGCACCCTTTCCATACTGCTGTTTCAAAGGCAGCAACAACTCATCCAGTCCATTTATCCTAATCTCATACATGGTAGCCAGGAGTTGCCCTAACTTCCCTGCCGGAAAGCCTTTTCCATGAAACCATACCAGGTAATATTCAGGAAGGTCACAAATAAGTCGGCCTTTGTATTTACCAAAAGGCATTTCGTTTTTTACAAGATCGATTAACAATTCTTTATTCATGGAGTAATTTTATACTAATTCCGACTAAATGACAAATGCCGTTGATTTAAAAACTATGAATCAACGGCATCGCCACTTAACCAACAACACTAATTTAATGGGAAGACATTACCTCCGCTTATATTCTTTATTTACTTTTCAGGATGTATTATAGTTTTCACCTTTGACTGATAAAAGGCTACATGATCTTTAATTAGTTGCGATCGTTTTATGGGGTCCTCATAAGTCCACCCTACTTCTTCAATCCATTCTCCGTTTACCTGGAAATCGTAATAAGACGCATCACCTTTTAGTGGGCAGTGAGTCTGTTTTTCCGGGCTACGGGCAGCGTCCAGACGTACATCTTTCTTTGGCAAATAATAAACATTGTCGTATACCTGTTTACCCACTTCTTTAAGCAAGATGGCTTCTGTGCTTTCTGCTATTAACACGCCTTCCAGGTAAATTTCAATTTTAGCATTTGGTTTTCGCCATTGAAAATAATGCCGTTCTTCGTTTGGATTAGTAACTTGATGATCCATCTCTTTTGTATTTTATAAAGCAAAAACAGCTTTACATAAAATACCATTCACCTAAATCGTATTTTAACATCTTCTTAACTATTTAAAAAAGTAGTTTGTAATGGCAATGCAATAAATTATTGCGTGCATCGTTTTTTAAGCGATTTGAATTTCAAAAACCTGGTAATAAATAACTCAGGCATATTTTATTCAAGTCTATCTTTCAACACTTTAAAAGACAAGTAAGCACAGAATTTTAAGGGTAATAAGGTTTGAATAGGTTTGAGCGTAACAATTATACGAACTAATTAAAAATTCGTCTCGTTCTGAAGCAACCTATAACCTTACAAATTGTCCTTTGAGTTAATTAATTGTTATTTAAAATCTAACAACAGGCTTTCGAATTGTGATTTATATCAGTAAACGCGGTGATTAGTGCATGACGAAGGATTTTGTGTTAATAAATAATTAACAATTGTTATAGTTTTGTTAATAATTCATTGATTATGGGAATACGAAAACGTCTCTATTTCTTTGCAGTATATTTCATGTATTGGTTGAGTTTCTTTGCGTTCTTTCGGCTTGTTTTTGTCATTTATGTCAATGCCGGGCAAGCCGGAGCAAACACAACCATCGTTCAATTACTGTACCATGCCCTTCCCCTGGACATAGCTTTCACCTCTTTTCTGGTTGGACTTCCCTTCCTGATTCTTACGTTTTGGTTTGGTCATCAAGTCAACATGATTAACAAAGTACTCCGATATTACAACCTTGTTATACTCATAATCCTCTCTACCCTTTTAACTATTGATCTTGAACTTTTTGACAACTGGGGCAGCCACATCGATATCACAGCATTTCAGTACCTGGAACATCCTCAATTAGCGTTCGCATCGGCACAAAGTTCACCGGTTTTCGTTTTGCTGAGTATATTAGTATTATCCATAATTCTTTTTCAGCTCTTATATGGGATACTCTTCAAAAGAATTCAGGGTGCTTACATGCCGTTAAAATGGTATCATCATACTGCTTTATTAGTTATTTCGTTGTGTCTGGCCATAACTCATAGAGGTGGTTGGCAACAAATAGCCATTAATCAAAGTAGCGTATTTTTTTCGAAAAACAACTTCGCAAACCAAAGTGCCTTGAACGTACCTTGGAATTTTTTCTATTCGGTTACTGAAGAGCTTTATAAAGACAAAAACCCTTATCAATATGCCCGTTCGGAGGCATTGAGCCAAAGTGTTTCCATTATCAAACCACAGGGAAAAGGTATAAATGATAAAATAGTAAGCGTTCAACTCCCTAATATTGTTTTAATCGTTTGGGAAAGCTGTACCTCAAAGTTAATGGATTCGGGCTTTGTTACTCCCATAGCGCTACCTCATTTGAAAAGATGGTCGAAGCAGGGTGTGTATTTCGATCATTTTTATGCCAGTGGAGAACGCAGCGATAAAGGGCTAACAGCCATTTTAAGTTCGTTTCCGGCTATGTCCCGACGATCGATTATGAAATTCCCGGAAAAGACCCAATACTTGCCTTCAATTGCCAAAACACTCAACGACGAGGGATATAAGAGTTCCTTTTATTATGGAGGTGAATTGAATTTTGCGAATATGAAAGCTTATCTTTTAGGGTCCGGATTTGATAAACTGGTATCTTTAAAGGAGTTTCCTGCCGATCAAAGAATTTCGAAATGGGGCATCCCCGACCATCTCATGTTCGAAAAACTCTACGACGATATCGACCGGGAAAAGGGGCGTTTTTTCAAGACTTTATTTACTTTGAGTAGCCATGAACCATATGATATTCCCGGAATGGATAAATCTTTAATAAGCACTAAGGAAGAATTACATAACAAATCGATGAGCTATACAGATCAAGCGCTGTCCAATTTTCTGGAAAAAAGTAAAAAAAGCCCTTGGTGGCACAATACACTCATTATCATTACTGCAGACCATGGACATTCACTACCCGGACGCACCGGTACACATTCTCTTGACCGGATAAAAATCCCGCTGTTGTTTACAGGAGGTGCTGTTAGTGATAAAGGGCTAATTATTGATAAATGTGGTGATCAAACAGACATAGCACCGAGTCTGCTCAGTCAACTTGATTTAGATTACGACGCGTTCCATTTTGGTAAAAATTTATTCGATCAGTCGGTAGATGGAAGTGCTTACCACGCCTTTATAGATGGTTTTGCGCTACTTACGGATTCCACATCGCTCATCTTTCACCATAAAAGTGGAAAAATAATCAATGAAGAAGGTGAAGATGTTGAAGCCAAGTTACAACTTACCAAGGTTTACACGCAATATGTGTACGACTATTATCTTCAGATTGGAAAAGAAAAACCTTAACCTGGTATTGCTGCTTTCACGACCACAGTGAGAAGATAATGACATCCAATTTTTAACTTAATGAATTAAAAACGAGGGCTTATTTCCATTTCATTCTTTGCAATTGTAAAGATTAGAGATAATTTTATACCAATCTTTAGCACAAACAGCACATGGAAAAAGCAAAAAAACGTGAAAAATCCTTTCAGGTAACACTCAATATTCTTCAAACGCTGGCCGTTACTTTGACACTTCCTCTCATCTATTTTCAAATAACCCAAGATCTCGATCAGCGAAAAAGAGCCGAGACGATGGACTACATTTCATCGATGCCTTCTAGCATAGAAAATGATATTCGAATATGCGGATTGGACGATGAGGGTAACATCCGGAATTTAAGCCCTAAAGATGCAGTACTAATCTATCGAAATGTACGGGAAAAAGCACAATTGGACAAAACTTTAGCGCAGTTGGAATTTTATGCTACCGGTGTGAACCATAAAGTATTTGACTTCAAGGTTGCCAGCAAACTGAACGGAGGCTTTACCATAGACCAATACAAGCGGTACTTCGAATATATGCAACTAGTAGTAAACCAAACGAAAGACAAAAGCCACAAACTGCGCATTTTTGATCAGTTTGAAGCTTTTGTGATGAAATTAAATAAAACCAGAAAACCTAAACAAGACCTTCCGGTTCTAAAAAGGGATTAACCTAAAGGCACACATTCATGTACTTCAATATCGCATCCTCCTGACCAACTAAGGTGTGGATGGTCTGCCAGAAGCGCTTTAGCACCTGCAATATCAGCTGCCTGAACAATCGAATAACCGGTGACTTCTTTTTGGCTCATTTCTTCAGAACCATCCGGATTTAATTTAACACCGCCCATCAATGGAGATCCTAAATCAAGCAATTGATCACCAAGTTTTTCTTTCCATGCCATCCAGGGCTTCATGCCTTCTGCTTTTTGTTCTGGTGTTGCTTCTGCCATCATTTTCATGGCCTCTGCCGGAGCGTGATAAATTACAATGAACTTTTTCATTTCAGTTAAATTTAGTTTGAGATTATTTTTCAACTATTGATTTACACTTAAGTGACGAATCAGATCTTAAAAAATGGACAACTTATTCTTATTTTTTTCTAAAATTTTCTAAACCGGTCTTTTTTTAGAATTACTTATAATTTATTAAATTCTATTCAGGAACTAAATACTCAAGTATGAAAATAACTGCTCTATGCTTTCTTTTTCTTCTAACCGGCTTGTGTCATGGTCAAATTAACCTGTATGACCAACAGTACACCATATTCTTTGAGAGTGGAGCCGATACACTTAACGAAACGCAAACCTTACTTCTTCAGGACTTTTTAAAAGACCTCACCAATGTCAAAAGCGCCTATAAGGTAAACATCAAAGCCTATACGGATAATAAGGGTAGCCTTGGTTACAATGACAGCCTTTCGCTGCAACGTGCACTACGTACAAAAGAACTCCTGGGAACAGAAGGATTCGACACATTGAAGATTATCTATTCCGGAAGAGGTATTGCCCCAGATTACGAATCTCACACGCGTAGTAGACGCGCAGATCTCACTTTTAGTATCGGAACACCCCTTCCTGATCATCTCGGCAAGCATGCCAACACGCCAATTTCTTTTACAATTAATAATCAAAAAGGTGGTAAATTCTTCTATAAAACAGGAACGGAAATAGACTTTGAACCAGAGACATTCGTCGATTCTGCCGGAATGCCTGTAATAGGTCCAATTGAACTGAATTATGTGGAATACCGTAATCCTGTTGACTTTATTTTTGAAGACCTTCCCAGAAGCATTCCTTCTCTACACGAACATTTTAACTCCGCTTGTACCTTTGCCCTCAAAACAAAAGACGAGGCTATAATATTGGACAAAAACATCGATCTAATCATTAAACCGGATACCTTAATAGACCATTGGCGCTTTTATCACTTTGATGGGAAAAAGAACGAATGGACTGCCTTAACCCAACCAATCAAAGACACGTCAAAGACATCGCAAGACACTATTGTGCATAGCACGTGGTGTGACGGAACGAGATGCGAACAACTATTATATCTACTGGATCAGGGACGTGTATATGAGAACTCTGGGTTAAGCCCCTATGAAAAACTACAAACATTGTATGTCGTAGACAGTGCGTATCAACACTATTACCACTACCTCGACACGTTAAACTACCATCAAAATCAAATTGAAAAATTCACCAACTACTATCAGCTGAGCGATATTGGCACACATTCATCGATTAAAAGAAAAAAAGGACGTTTCTACTTAAAAATAGATGGTACAAATCCGCATTTTGACATCTCTTATTTATTTGACAGCATTTACTGGGAATTTAAGGAGACTGATAACCTTTCCTATAAAAATATTTCTGAAATCAATTGGAAAGAAGTACATCCCATGTTCAACAAAAAATGGATGATTCAACTCAACGCAGGAAATCAAGCAAAAATACGTAGCACCGCATTGACGGTGGTACCAAGAGCTTATAGTGAATTTTATCTTGATCAATTCGAATCATTAAATGCATACATTAATCATCAGTTAAAGGAGTTCTACAGACTCGAGGAAAAGTATAAACGGGTTATTAGTACCAGCAGTCAAAAGAAGGAGCAAATAAGAGTACCAATGCATAAAATAAAGAAAAATATCGAAGGCGCTATGATAAGCGTGGGCTACTTTCCCGATGACCACCCCTCCTATCGAATTGACGAGCTGAAGTGCTTTTGGGAACTCAATAAACCATATATGAATTCCAAAGAAACAGCACTGACTTTTGACCAGTGGCTGGACTTTTTTTTCAAGCACATTAGACATTATAAACCACGTTACGAACGCATTAAGTCTGAACATGAAGAATATGAATCCTGTTTCAAAAACACAAAACAAATAAGGCTTCTTAATACCAAAATTCGAGCACCGGAAAAAAATTCTCAAAAGGTTACGTTAGAAGAACTTGGAACCTATAGTTTTCACCATCTCACAAAAATCATCGACCCTTTTATTATAAAACCCCGGTTTGTCGATGCAAGCGGTAAGCCTGTAATTGTAACCTTGGCTTTTTTGTTCAATGAAGACATTAAAAATGCGATAAGACTTGATGGTTTACTTAACTATAGCCCTTATCATTTTGCCTTTAATCCCAATTCTAACAATCACCTGATCGCTTTGGATTCAAAAGGCAATAGTTACCTGGTACGAAACAACCAGTTCGCTCAGAATTATCAGAATATAAAAAATGACCGCGAATTTAAAGCGGTATTCCGGCTTGAGAAAATCAAACCGGAGCATAATGGTAGTTATTTATTGAAATAGTCTATTTACTATTTGCTTTCACTCATTAGCAAAGTATACGGTATGATAAATGGATTCTTTACCAATTTTGATAAATTGCACTGATGACCAAAAATGGAACCTCAAAGTGGCTATTCTCCAGAAAAAACGACCTGTTTTTTCTCTTTTTACCAGTCTGGATTACCTGGATCATAGCCATTTTACTTCCATCTGAATTCCGGTCGGCAAATGTACCACTATGGATGTGGGTAGGGGTTATTTTATTAATAGACGTAGCACATGTCTGGAGTAGCTTATTCAGAACCTACTTGGAACGTGAAACCAGACAAAATCACAAAAACCTACTTATATGGGCGCCTATAGCTGTTTTCATAGTTGTTTTCATTGTCAATATATATGCCTCGCATCTATTTTGGACACTAATGGCCTACCTGGCTGTTTTTCACTTCGTGAAACAACAGATAGGGTTTTTGGCACTATACAAGGCCAAATCCAAAGATTACAAGGATCAATCTATACTCACTGATAAACGTGTAATTTTGTTCTCCATGCTCTATCCTGTTGCTTATTGGCATATAAAACAACCTCTGCATTTCAACTGGTTTGCTGATAATGACTTTCTTTTTCATCCTGTTTTTCATAACCTGTATACTATTTTGCCTTACTGTAATATAGCTTATGTGCTTATTATCATAGTTTGGTTGAGCAGAGAACTGCGTGGCTACAAAAAATCACAAAATACGTGCAATTGGCCAAAAATTTTATGGGTTTTAAGCACGGCATTTAATTGGTACCTGGGGATTGTCTTATTCAACTCTGATGTTGTTTTCACCATAACCAATGTCGTAGCTCATGGTATACCATACATTTACTTAATTAGTACCTATACTGTGCGGCGTAAAAAGGAACGCACAGCTTCAAACCCATGGAATAAGCGCAGAACAATGGCGATCGTTGTACAAATTTGCTTTACAGTGATACTACTATCATTTGCAGAAGAATATTTTTGGGATTCCTTAATAAACAGAGACAAGTCAGCTTTTTTCGAATCTATAATCCCCTATTACCATCAAGGATTAAAAAACAATATGAGCATAGCTTTCGCTATCGCCGTACTCTCCATACCACAAGTAACTCACTACATTCTGGATGGATTTATCTGGAAAAATAATCCTAAAAACAGTTCCGTAAAAAAGTATATTCTTCATTATGAATAGAAGGCAGTTTTTAAAGGTTACAGGTATAGGTGGTGGAGTGTTTCTTTTCAAATCATGTTCGGAGACAGTAACATCAAAACGAGATTATCATATAGAAGTTATTTCCAACAGAAGTATCGCGCATTTGATTAAGCAAGCGCATCATAAAACAATAGTTAAAAAACTAAAAACAAATACACTGATAGTTGGCGGAGGCATTGCCGGCTTGTCAGCGGCCGGCAGCCTGGAACACGGCGATTACCTGCTGTGTGAACTCGATGACTTTCTTGGCGGATCGGCGGCATCGTATCAGCATAACGGGCAGCACTTCGCACTTGGAGCACATTATGACCTCGCCTACCCTGATTATTACGGTAAAGAAGGACTCTCACTCCTTGAAAGAGCAGGAATCACACAATTCAATCAATTACATGGAATGTGGGAGTTCAAGGATAAGCAATTTGTTATTGATCCGCAAAAAGAGAGTTTTTGTTTTGCGCATGGTGAATTTAGAGAAGACCTACTGGAAAATCGCAAAATCAAAGGAGATTTTTTGAACCTGCTCTCCATATTTGACGATCAAATGCCTTTACCCACACGCATCACACCATCAAAACACCACCATCTGAACGAAACCACATTTCACCAGTACCTGAAGCAATTCCTGCCACTTAACGATTCGTTTGTTGAAGCACTCGACTATATGATGAAAGACGATTTCGGAGCTGGAACACGACAAGTATCAGCACTCGCTGGTATTCACTATTTCAAGTGCAGACCCTACTATTCACAACAAGTGGAATTGTTTTCTCCTCCAAATGGTAATGATTATTTCGTTCAAAAATTAGCTAAGTTGGTTCCTGCGGAAAATGTAAGATGCAACCACCTTGTTTACCGAATAAAAAAAGACAATAATCGTTTTATTACAAAAGTTTTTGATACGCAATCGCAACAGTTTTTAGAAATTGAAGCACAAAACATCATATATGCCGGACAAAAACATGCTCTGAAATATATTTTCCCTCCTGATGCTCCACTTTTTGCCAACAATAGTTACGCCCCTTGGGTAATTATCAACCTGGTCATTAATGATACTAGCTTCAACAAAGTATACTGGCAAAATGAAGTCATCAATGATGATATTCGTTTTCTTGGATTTGTAAATTCGCAATCCCAAATCAGCACACAAAAGCAAACGGTATTAACAGCTTATTATTGCTTTGACAATAAGGACCGAAAACAGTTAATAGACATAGAGAATAAGCCAAATGAGATCGTAAACAGCACCGTTAACGAAATATCAAGGTTTCTTGAAAAGGATATTTCAGCACATGTGGAAAAGGTTTACCTGCGCACCTTGGGGCATGCCATGCCAATTCCCGTTCCTGGATATTTATTTGATGACAAAAACACCAAACGTTCTGAAAAAGAACTGGTATACGCCGGTGTAGACAATGCCCGACTGCCTGTATTGTTCGATGCACTAGACTCAGGCATAATGGCAACACAATTAATAAAATAACAAGTGTTATCCAGGTGTTAAAAATTTTTATTTATGACGACTGGTCATTATATTTACATTGTGAAAAGAAAAATATACAAAGAAGACATTGTAAAGGCGGGATATGAACTGATGTATTTAAACGGTTACAACGCAACCGGGATTAAAGAAATAACGGAGAAGATTGGAATCCCGAAAGGATCTTTCTATAATCATTTCACAAACAAAGAAGAATTTGGACTGGAAGTACTATCCTACTATTCAAAACGGGTCTTATCAGACATGGAAAACGGCATGAACAAGGGAAAAGGTAGCCCTTTAAAGCGTTTGAAAGCCTTTTATAAGGCAGCCATTGAACACGAAAGCAAAACACTGGATTGTAAACTTGGCTGCCTCATTGGAAATTTCTCCCAGGAAATGGCCGATGTGAATGAAAATTTCAGGCGTCGACTGTCTTTCGATTATGAACAATCTTGCGAAATCATTAAGCGCTGCCTTAAAGAATGTCAGGAGAAACAAGAAATTGCTGATGACTGGAATGTAGACCTGCTAAGTAATATGATTTACAACAGTTGGCAAGGTACATTGACACGTATGAAAGCAGAGAAATGTGATATGGCTCTAAAAGACTTTTACCAATTCTATTTTAAAACATTATTGTAAAAAATTTTATTTAAAAATATGACGATCGGTCATCTTAATTTAATTCTATGAAAAATAATATATTAAAAATCAAACATCTAATTATTACTATTATGACTTTAGTATCAGTTAATGCTGTAGCACAAGAAGACATCGAAAAATATGGATTAACGACCATAACCGAACAAGTGGAAGTAAATTCAAGTCCCGAACATGCCTGGAAGATTCTTGCCAGCTACGGCGATGTAGGTTCTTTTTTACAAGCCATTGAAAGTTCTAAGTCGCTTAATGGATCCCAGAATCAGGCAAGCTTGGGATGCGACCGTCAATGTGACATCGCAAGCAGTGGCAAAAAGAAACAAATTATTAAAGAAAAAATAGTTGAAATAGAAAATGGTAATTTTTATCGTTACGAAGTTTATGATTGGGTTAATTTACCCATCAAAAAAATGTTCATAACTTTTGGTGTTAAGCAATCAACAAACGGTAATACGGTTATTTACCAAAAATCTGATTATAAACTAAAAAATGGTTTGATGACTGCTATGTCCAAGGGTAAATTTCGTTCGAATATGCGCCTGACACTACTAGGTTATAAACATTATATGGAAACCGGTGAACGCAATGTTGATGCAAAGACTTTGAAAAAACGGTATAAAAATAGTTAATCCACTTACCTTCGCCCCTCTCCATGGAGGGGCTTGTTTTTTCAATTATGCTCACCTTGCATTATTCTAAGAATGGATCTATTTTAGTTCCTAAATGCAACATAAGAAGACTTATATTTGTTACCGGGCTTTAATTGCCTCCCTATTTCTTATTTTTTCTTTGGCCGGTTTTACTCAAACCCCAAAACCGTTCTATCGTTATGTTGTCGACCCTGATTTCTATGCAGACGGGGTCGAGGATTCCATTGTTGTTCATCAAGGAAAAATAGTTACCGAACAAGCACTTTCCGGGTCGCAATCGGTCGAAATTTCTGGTGAATCCCCTTATGGTTTCACAATCGACATTTTTAATGTTCAAAGAGGAGATATCTACGAAATAAGTCTTTTTGTAAAACAAGGACCTACAGATGTTTTTCTAGTAATGGATGGAAAATGGGGACACTATCAATTATCGTCTACTATCAAATCGCAGAAGGGAACATGGAAAGAACTGGTTATTAGAACACAAATTCCGGAACATGTACAACAGAGCACCATTAGGTGTTATGCCTTTACAACTTCGCAACCTAATAGTTACATAGACAGCATGACTGTGGTCAAAACGTATTATAATGAGCAAACCTTACTTCCAAAATACTGTTGTTTACAACTTTTGTACGATCTGTATCATGATTACCATGTAAACCACAGAATTCCTCCAAGCATCAAACAATTACTTAAATATGCCCGAATAGCTAAAAATAATTACTTCTATACTAATTTAGGAATAGATCAGGCTCAATTCTTGCGTAGTGTTCAGCACTATTACAAAACCCTGAATGACCGACTAATACTCCATGATATTCGACAATTTCTACATTTAAATCTCAAAACAACCATAGCGCAAAAGTTCGAGAAAGGCATGTTCCCGCAATACCCTACAGCTTACCTGGATCAAAACTTTTGTTTTAGGCACGACAGTCTTAAGCTGCACATCATGGACTTGATCAAATGTAAAGGCATTAGTATTTACAAACTTCACGGGCGCTACGAAGCAAAAAAAATTCGAACCCTAAATAAACTCGATTCTACTATGCTTATCCCCTGTCAACAATTCGAAATTGGCGCTTATTACATAGCATTGGAACATGATGGTGATACTTCTTTCAAAGTACCGTTTTTTATCAACGGCAACGCCAAGAAAGAGGTGGTAATACTTGCTCCCTATTGTACCTGGGTAGCCTATAATGTTTATGGAGGCAAGTCATTTTACAGAAACATGATTGACAATGATTATGTTGCTTTTCTGTCCGTAAAGCGTCCAATTATGTCTGTCACTTTCGACTCAATATCGACAGGTCATGATGTATACCTATTATATAACATCTATAACTGGTTCGCTGAAAAGTATGGAGCTAACATCTACCCTGACTTTTGGTTGGAATCTCACCCCGAGCTGTTCAAAGGGGTTAAAACGATCGTTTTAGCACAACATGCAGAATACTTTACTCCTGAAATGTATAGTAAGCTCTTGCACTTCACAAAAAAAGCCAACTTAATCTCCATGGGTGGCAACCAGGTTTATTGGAAAATCAAGTGGGATACCACCTACGAAGTGCTTGAATGTCAAAAACCAGGCGGCTTTTTCAGTAACTCGGTAATACCTGGCGGACAGTGGCGTAGTAAAATTAGTAGTGAGGCTCAAATGCTTGGAAATGCCTTCAACGCCGATGGCGCCAATACTTATGCGCCATATCGTGTCCTTAATTCGGTGCATTGGCTCTTCAATGGTACAAACGTAAGTGATGGTGATTTATTCGGAGCAGAAGGTTATAATCACAAAGGAATCAGCGGAGTAGAAACCGACAAACTTTATGCCGATTCGCCAGCCGGTATCGATTGTATAGCCAAAGGCATCAACCCTCATAACGGCGGGGCCGATTTCGTTTTTATTGATCGAAATAAATATGCCACATTATCAACAGGCTCCATTACTTCTGGCTATGGCCTCAACTACGTGCCGGTTTATACACAAATTATTGCAAATTTCATGAACCGCTATCATAAATAAGACTCAAATTCCACCCATTGACACCGCTTCTAACTGTTATATAAACCATTACTTATAGTCCGTATACCCCTCAGGTCCTGGGGTAAATGCGAGATCAAAATTCGCTGCTGTTAGCGACACTCCCGATTTGAGCTTATCTACTAGACCTGGGTTGCTGATAAAAGGCCTTCCAACATATACCAAATCATAACCTTCATCGATGAAGGACTGCGCCTTTTCTTTTGTATTTACATCTCCACCTACAATAACTGTACCTTGAAAATGCCTTTTAATAGTTTTTTTGATATCCGTTTCAAATGCTGGCGTTCCCATGGCAACGCGCTGATCGGCTATATGTATATAGGCAATCCCCAAACTTGCCAACTCAGCAGCCAAATAAGTATACATTTCCACTAGATCTTCATACACCCCCTGCATATCATTAAAAGTTCCGTAAGGAGAAAATCTTATTCCCACTTTGTTTGCCCCAATACGTTCAGATACCTTATGGGCAGTTTCCAAAACGAAACGGCTCCTATTTTTATGGTTACCTCCATAAGCATCCTGACGATTATTCGAAGCAGGATTTAAAAATTGATCCAACAAATAGCCGTTGGCACTATGTAACTCTACACCGTCTATACCTGCTTCAATTAATAACGAGGCCGATTGTGCATATTCTTCCTGCGTTTTTATTATGTCTCTTTCATCCATTTCTTTGGGAATCGTATATGGTTGCAATCCATTTTTCCCGGTATGGTTTTCGCCACTTAACTGAATAGACGACGCACTCATCACCACGCCGCCTTTGGGCAAGTTTTCCTGAACACTTGCTCTCCCGGTATGCATCAATTGAACCACAATCTTACCCCCTGCTTCATGTACACCATCCGCAATTTCTTTCCAGCCCAGTTGTTGTTCACTGTTAAAAGCTCCCGGAATTCGCGTGTAGCCCAGGCCATTTTTTGAAGGAGACGTTCCTTCGGTAATGATAAGTCCCGCACTGGCTCGCTGTTCATAATAAGATTTCATTAACTCATTTGGAACGTTATCAATTGCTCTGCTACGTGTCATCGGTGCCATGACAATTCGGTTACTTAAGGTAATCCCTTCTAAATCGTAAGGTTCAAAAATATTCATCCTGCAATTAATTAATGATGCATATCTGTAACCAAAATACGCGATAATTAGTTTGTTTACCCGCATAAAAACAGGTGGTAACTATTCACCTATAATGTTTTCATTAAATCTTCCCTATTTTGTCTTTCTAATCGTACCTTTATATCCCTTTTTTCATCCTCAAGCTTCGGAGCTATAGACATGTATTGGGATAAGTTAGCAAAGTAGTGCACTGAGATTCTCAGCTTCTGCTCCAACATCAACCTATTATCATAATCATCTACAATTGCTTCGTTCGATTTTAAAATGGTACCATTTAAGTATTTGTCTTCCAAAACCTTTTTAATTCTATCCAGTGTTTTGGTATCGTTTGTGCGAAATGTATAGTTAAAATAAAAAAGTTCATCATTGAAGAAATGCAGTTCACAATTGACGTATTGGCCAGCAACAAGCTTTTTGTAACAAAGCACGTCAACTAAACCTTGTTGAATCTTCAGTTTGTAACGTGGCTTTTTCCAAATCTTTACTATTCTTTTAATATCGTCCAGTAGTTTTAACTCAGAATCACTATTTATTGATAGGGGTGTTTTTACCAAAACCTTATCCTTATAAAACGCCAAGTAAGCCGAACAGGAATCATAAGTATTAACGAATCTGAAACGATAATATTCGCGTCCCCTGTATTCATAAGACCTGGAACCAAATATTTTGGAAAAAAAAGCCTGAAAATTTTGTCTTAGCATCTAGTATTAAAAACACCTTGTCGAAAAAACGTTTAGTAGTTATTAAATGTTTCAATCGTCTAGTTTTTTGGACGAAATAAAGACCCATATATATACCGTTTTAACAAAAAAAGCTTCTAACTCATTTTTCGCTGCCACCCCGAGAACCCTTGTAATCGATTCCTAGATCATTCAGCTCTTGTTTTGAAACCATCGGGTTTTGATTTCTAGCCAATTTCCCAACAACAATTTTGGCAACTTTCTCGGCTTCTTCCTGCGTACGAAATGAGGTATTCCCTGGTATTCCGGGGATAATCTGTTGGCGAATTATGACTTTTTGCTTATGAAAAACTTCATAACCCCAACCCGAATCTACTTCAATGGCCTGAAAAGAAAAAGGGTTCGTTTTTTGGTCACACGACCAAAAAACGAACCCTCCAACTAAGAAAAATAATACTATTCTATGTATTTCCATATATCGTCAAAGTGAGCAGTGCCGTTTACCCCAGTGGTAACAAAAGCTTCTCCATTTACTTCAAACGATACTGCACCATCTCTTGCAGCACCTCCAAGGCTTTTCACTTCAATCCATTTATCTTCAGACTGACTGTATTTCCAGGTAGAACCTAGCGCCCCAGATCTATAACCTGTGGACATATAGCCATTTCCATTTAATTGAAATCCTACGGCATTTCTTCTTCGGATGTCATAATTCACTTCATCATTATCTTCGTTCGCATCGCTCTTAATAAGACCTGCTTTTTGAGTCCATGAATCAGAGCTGGCATTATATTCCCAAAGATCATCAAGATAAGCTCCGTTGTTAATACCTGCCATAACGTATGCTTTACTTCCAATTACAAAGGAATTTGCATCCAATCGCTTGTCTCCTCCGATACTCCTTACAGCAGACCAGGTATCTGTTGCTTCATCGTAAGTCCAAAAATCTTTGGTGTAACTACCATCAAACCCTGAACCCACATAGCCTACACCATTTACGGTAAAAGCCACAGCGCCATATCTTTCCGTTCCACCAAACTCGCTAATAGAATCCCAGGTATTGGTAGTCGGGTCATAACTATAAAAGTCTTTTAAGCTCTCATTGTCACCAGATCCCGTGCCGATGTATCCTTTTGTATCTGTGCCAAAACCCACTGCATTGCTTCGTACTACCCCTGGTACAGGTGCTTTCTGAGACCATGCATTACCAACAGGGTCATATTCCCAAAAATCATTGAGCTTATCTCTGCCATCAAACCCCGTCCCCATGTACGCTTTGTCTCCTATTGTAAATGAAACAGCATTTCTTCTCACATTACCATCAAAGTTCGATTTTTCCTCCCAATCTCCAGCAAGCTCCGGATCATCCTCATCTCTGTTACATCCTGTTATCATACTACAAAATGCCAAAACGCTAACACCTAGTATGAGTTTTCCTCTGAATTTGATCATAATTTATCGTCAATTAAATATATTACAAGCTTAAAACTACTATTCTTATTGTTAACCTGCGGTTTAATTTTCAAAAAATCCACACGTTCTATTGTTTTATTTAACGGTGGAGCCAGCATTAAACCCTCACCATTAAACAATTCATTTTCCAAACTTTCTATTATAAAATCTGTGATTGAGAATTTGTAATAAGTTTCATTTTTAAGTTCCCAATTTATCTCAGGTGCCACCAACTGGCTTGCGGCAGTAAAATCAAATCTAACAATGTCTCCTACATTATTTGTGCGATCTGTTCTGTATACTCCCAATTGCTCCGGTAACTTTATGAATCGATCAAAAGAATCGGGGTCAGGATAAACAAAAAGCTCTGCTTTTTCAATATTGTGTGGTTCTATATCTTCGAGTAATTTATGTATGGTGGGGAAATTCACCTTAACCAAAAGATCGGTACCCGAAAGTAGCACTGATTCGCCATTGGTCTCGCTTAAACTTATTTCATCAAATCTATTACTAAGACTTTCGTAATCTGAACCGCTTCTATCGTTATCAATGGAGTTAAATGAAACATCAGTGGATTTCAGTGAAAAATCATAAAAACCATGTATATTCAAATCCTCCGATCGATGATAATACGTCCGCATGACGATATTCTTTGTAAATGAAATAATCCGTTCGTTATTTTCACTACTTACAATTGCCACTCCCCGAAAATAGTTTTTAAATGCTTCGTTAGTATTAATTGAGTTATCAGCATCATATATGAGTTCAAAAAGTTCATTGGTGAAGGTTTCGTTGACCGTGAAACGCATAAAAGGATCTGTATAAACACTACTAAAGCTAGCCAATGGCTCGTTTTCATATTCAAATGAACTCGAATTGTACAAAAAATCAGTATTGGCATGTTGCATTACCTCAGTAACACGGTGTAAACTCAAATTGAGTTCACTCGTTGTATCACCATACCAATATTCCCCTTTTTCGATAATAAACACCAATGAATCCAAAATTGTAGTTGAAGGTTCTACGAGAAAATCTTCGATATTATCTCCATTAGCATCGATACCACTCAGCGATAATTCAAAGTAACTATTCGCATGAACCTGTCCTATCTCGTCGATCGCTATGTGACCCGCGATCAGGTTCTCGGCCAGAGAAGTGGTTATAGAGTCGATGAAGACCGTTCCAATTTCGGTACTAAAGGTGTCTACAACAATAGTACTCAACTGATTATCTTCTAGACTGAGCCCTAACTCCTCATCACCTGACTCACAACTTATAACCAGAAAAACTCCAAAGATTCCTAAAAATGATAAAATTAATCTCCCCGTCTTAAATGTCTTAATACTCACTTATATGCTTTTAGAACTTCCTTTATGCCAGATTCCACTTTATGCCGGAACCGACAATTCGACTAGCTTTGCTTAATGCGCATGGGCCATGATCTGCAAATATATAAATAGAAGTACTATTTATTATATCTTTGTACATCTAATTCTTTTAATACCTGCATTTATTTACTCACAAACCTTTCTGACTAGCCATAACTGCATTTGAAACGCTATTGAATTGTATTTATTGCAGCCTCTTAATATATTTCGTTTACATCAAATTCGGTATGGTCTTTTATATAGGGGCTTAATTCGTTGAACCTTTCAGGGAACAATTGTTTGAAAACCTTGGATGTAGCGAACTGAAAATCCCTAAAATCAAAGCCTGGAGCAACGGCTTCTCCAATAAGCGCAAATTCTCCCTTTTTTTTGAGAGCAGTCTTCCAGCAACCACCAGGCACCACCAATTGTGGTACATCACCATTTCGAATATCGGCCCCAAGCTGATGCTTACACATAGCGCCATTTTCATCAATGACCAAATACTCAATTGTTGCCCCTAAGTGATGATAATGTACATGATCTGACTGGTTTTTGCACCACCAGCCTATCGGAGACTGCTCGGTCAACATCCAATAGATACTTGTAAGTAAATTTCGTTGATCGCCATCATCAAATTTAAATACGGCTCCGTCTTCATCTGTAGCTCCTTTGCTGCGCATTGGCTCTGCTCCACTTCTATACACTTCCCGAAAATACCCACCTTCCGGATGCGGAATTAGTTCCAGCTGCTCTATTATTTCTTTTTGATTCATAGAATTTCCTATTTAAGGCTATTATTAACGACCCAAGACAAATTTACAAATTTAAGCTTGTTTTCTTATATTGTCGCATGTCCAAGCCATACAGCAAGAACTCTAATAACACAGCACTGGAAACCAAAAGCGTTCCCAAAAACATAAAAAGTCAGTTTTTGAATTTATACCTCGTCGCCAACTTTAAGCATATTCATTCTAAGGGAAGAGCAAAAAAAGCAATTTTGGAAGGGCAAATCCTCGTAAATGGAAAACAAGCAGCAATTAACAGCAAAGTATTCGGAGGTGAGCAAATCGTTTACCTGGGAAAAGAGAAGTCGCATTCATTTAAGAAAAGCTATGAATTAAAATTAGACATTGTTTATGAAGACGAATACCTGGCAATTATCAATAAACCAGGTGGATTGATGGTGAATGGCAACCAACACAACACATTAGAAAATGCCTTAACCTTTAACCTCAAGCCATCTAATGAGAGTGATGCCCTGGCAAAACCTTGTCCAGTGCATCGGCTGGATGTTCCAACAAGTGGCTTGGTGGTAGTAGCAAAAACCGAACGAGCACAGATAAACCTCGGTCGTGAATTTCAAAATCACAAGGTTCGTAAAACGTATATGGCTCTCGTTGCAGGAAAACCAAATACGGAATCTAATACAATAGAAACAAGCATAAACAAAAGCCAGGCTATCACCAATTTCGAACTCATAAGCACTACGCAATCTAATACTTTTGGCGTTATGAGCTTAGTACGATTAATGCCAATTACCGGTCGTACACATCAACTGAGAATACACATGACTCATTTAGGTACACCCATTATTGGAGACAAACAGTACACACCAGAAAATATGGAATTGCTCAAAGGACGCGGGCTTTTTTTATGTGCCAAGGCCATTTCCTTTACACACCCCATTTCAGGAAATAACTTGGAATTTGACATTCCCCTTCCAAACAAATTTGACTCTTACATAAAGTTTGAAGCGAGAGTGCAAAAAGAAGAGCCTCTATCCGTCAAAAACAATAAACTTCTTAAGAAAAAAGTTCACCGTAAGCACAAGCCCAATAGCAATTAACTTTGAGACGCCATCTTCAATATCAAAAAAGTTAATACATATATAATGTATGAGCATATTAAGACCTATACTAATGGAAGAAACCAGGTAAAACGTAATGATTTCTTTAAGCAATGAATGTTTCCCTGGCTTAAAAACCATTAAACGAGAAAGGATGTAGTTAAGAGTTGTCGCCAAAATTAAGGATATGAAATTGGAATAATACACATTCATAATTAGCACCTTAGTCATCAAATAATAGGAACCGTATTCCATGCAAAAGCAAATGGTGCCTACTAAACCAAAGCGGAACAGTTGCCAAAAGTGATTCCTAATAAGTAATCGTATCCTCTCTATCATACAGCAGGCACAAAACTAAACAGTATCTTTCGAATGAAAAACTTATTCTACTAAATTTTAGTAGTAGGAACTTTTAGTAAAAAAAAGACATTATGAATTGTTGTAAGCTTATAAAACGCTAATTAAAGAAATGGCAAAAGGGAAAATTTCATTCAAAAGTGTATTTCAAAAGTACATATGGCCACGCAAAAAAATGCTCTTCATCGGTCTTATTTTAATCTTCGTAAGCCGTATTACCGGCATGATTTTGCCTATATCACCAAAGTACCTAGTAGATAACATCATAGAACCCAACAACATGGATTATCTTTGGGAGTTTTTAGGTGTGGTTGCCGCGGCGGTTGTCATACAGGCGGGTACCTCATTTTTGCTCACACGTATTCTAAGCGTAGAAGCCCAATCACTCATCGCACAGTTAAGGGTTCAGGTTCAAAAGAAAGTGCTTTCATTACCCATAAGCTATTTCGATAACCACAAATCAGGGGAACTGGTTTCCCGAATTATGACAGATGTGGAAGGGGTACGAAATATAATTGGTACCGGTCTTGTACAACTAATTGGCGGAACGCTTACCTTTATTTTCAGTTTGGCTTATATGCTTTATTTAAGTCCTAAGCTTACCGCATTTGTGATTATCCCCATGATTCTTTTTGGTGTGGTAACAATGAAAGCATTTGCTATTATCAGACCCATATTTAGAAAAAGGGGTGAAATTACTGCAGAAGTAACGGGAAGACTCACAGAAACGCTTGGAGGCATACGCGTAATTAAAGGTTTCGGATCGGAACAGCAGGAAAACACCCTTTTTGAAAAAGGAGCAGACAAACTTTTCCAGAACATTAAAAGCAGTTTAACGGCGACTGCCGCTATGACCAGCGTTGGTCTATTTGCGGTCGGTCTCACAACCATTTTAGTATTCGGAGTCGGTGCCTGGGAAGCTATTGACGGCAATATTACAAGTGGCGATTTTATGTCCATCCCCTTTGTAATTGGTTTTATGGTGGCACCAATACTTCAAATGAGCAATATAGGAAGTCAGATTACAGAAGGCCTTGCCGGATTGGATCGTACGGAAGAAATTTTAAGGCAAGAACCTGAGAATAAACCTGAAGAGCGTCCCAATTTGATTCAAAATCTACAGGGTGACATTGTATTTGATGGCGTGTCGTTTTCTTACGAATCATCTAAAGAAGTGGTTCATGACATCAGTTTTGAGGCTCCTGCCGGGAGTGTTACGGCACTGGTGGGCTCTTCCGGATCGGGGAAATCGACCATAGCCGGATTAGCAGCATCATTTCTTACGCCCGGATCTGGCCAGGTACTGGTAGATGGTCAGGACCTTTCAAGTATTGAACTAAACAGTTTCAGAAGTCACCTCGGTGTTGTGCTACAAGATGAATTTTTATTTGAAGGTACTATCAGAGAAAACATATTATTTCCAAATCCAGAAGCCACGGAAGAAGCATTACAACATGCTGTTGAAGCTGCTTATGTTAATGAATTTACAGACCGTTTTGAAGAAGGGCTCGAAACTATTATTGGCGAACGGGGTGTGAAATTATCTGGGGGTCAAAGGCAGCGTATAGCCATTGCTCGCGCTCTACTAGCTAACCCTAAAGTAATTATATTGGACGAAGCTACTTCCAATCTCGATACTGAAAGTGAAGCGCTCATTCAAAAAAGTTTAAATGAATTAATGAAGGGAAGAACAACTTTTGTGATAGCCCACAGACTTAGTACCATCAGACAGGCAGACCAAATTTTGGTAATAGAAAAAGGAGCTATTATTGAACGTGGCAACCATGACGCCCTCATAGAAAAGAAAGGGCGTTACTATGAACTATTTACCTATCAGGCCAGACTGTAATAATTAACGCAATTGATAGCCAAATGTGAAATGCCACTGTTGTGGATTGGTACCTGGCAAAGCATCAAAACCATATGCATAGTCAACGCCAATCTGTCCCAGGCCAGGCAAGTTGGTACGCAGACCAAGCCCTGCAGATTTATAATAATCGTTGAGGGTCCAGCCGGAGAGCACATTACTCCCTCCTTCTACGAATAGATGTGAGTATGCCTGAATGCGCCCGGTCAGCTTTACAGGAAACCTTAATTCAATTACTTGTTTCATAAAAAAAGTACCGCCATTGTCAGATGGACTTATACTTTGCTCAGGATAACCTCTTAAGCCAATTATTTCTGTTCCTAATACCGGGATAAAACCTGAAAGACCCGAGCCTCCCAAGACAAAACGGTCGTAAGTGGTTAATCTGGAGTTCCCTGAATAAGTGCGCATCAAACCCACGTGATTTCTCAGGTTGAGTACCACACCTGGTTTACTTAAGAAAGATTCTTGTAAGCGCTCGTCTTCCTTGTTCTTACCAAGATGCCAATAAAGTGAAGCGTCAAGGTGCCATTTGTTATAAGAAATCCATTCCACTTCCCTGCCCCTACCATTTATCGAATTAGTCCCGGGACTGGTTAGCCTGCTTTCAAGTTGCAGGTAAGACCCTTTATAAGGGTAAAATGTCGATGCTCGCTGACTATTCCGAATCAATTTAATGTCAATACTCAGTCGTTTCGAAATGCAACTTTCACATAAAGTGCTATCATAATTATCCTGGTTATACCGGGTGAAGTTTATAGAATTAGACATCCACCAAAAGTGTCCCAACTTCCTAAGTTTATTTTGAATGCTTGCCTGAGCCGTCATCGCCTTAAAATCACCTAACCAGTTATCATCATCATCAAAGCGGTCTAATACAGAATGTGAAAAATTTAAGGATAAGGCCAATGGCTTTTTCCCTCCCAGCCAAGGCTCTACAAAGCCGCTTCGAAAAGCACGGTAATTAACGCCATTGGCTGCGTATTCCAGCACAAGCTTCTGTCCATCTCCTGTTGGCAAAGGGTTCCATTGTTTAAACCTGGGCAGATCTTTCAAAGAAAAGTTATACAAATTAAGCCCCAGAGCTCCGGCAAAACCTGCCGCTCCACCATAAGAACCAGTAAGTTTCACTTCATCAATGGGGTTCTCTTTCACACTATATCGCAAATCAACTGTCCCTTCCTCTTTATTATATATGGGCTTTACTTTGATAGATGAAGGTTCAATAAATCCTAATGAGGCAATAGCATGTTGCGAAGCTAAAATAGCTTTACGCTTAAAAGCATTTCCTGTTATAGTTGATACTTCTCGTAGCAGAATGTAATCACTTGTTCTGTCGTTTCCTATTACGCTCACATTTCCATAAACAGCAGGTTCACCTTCATTGACTTTTATGATCAAGCTCACCAAAGAGTCATCAGAAAATTCCTCCTGCACAAGAAACTCAGTAAAGACATAACTCTTATTCTGATAATATGACAATACATCCGTTCCGTCTTCATTGCCATAAATTTGCCTGATTATAAAAGGTAAATTGTAAACATCCCCCTTTTTCTGCTCTAGTAGTTTATTCAAAACAGAATCGCTTACCAAGTGATTATCCTCCCAGGAAATGTTGTTAATATAATACTTTTTCCCTTCGTGAATCGTGATTTGACAGACCACCCCTCTTTCATCCAGCGAGTCAATGATTAGCTTGTTCACACGCATATCACGATACCCCTCAGACCTGTAAAAAGTCACTAAATCCTTGCTAATTAAATCGCTATCTTCGTCCATTATTGTTGATTGCCTAAACCTCACGATTTTGGGCAATACCCGATAGTCTTTGAGCACACGAAGCAGCTTTTTGTCTGAAAACATGTCGTTTCCTGATATTATAAGTTGCTTTAGTTTAACTTTCTTACCCTTGTCAATAGTTATATAATAATCTGTGACATTATTGTCTCTTAAATGGATCGAATCGCTTACAACATGTACATTATAGAAACCATGCTCCTTATAAAACCTTACTATCTCATGTTTAATCTTCTTTGAAGCAACCCGGTCAAAGCGCTTGCCATACATCGGTTTTAATTTATCGGAGATTTTATCTTTATTCCCCGGAGCTATTCCTTCAAGATTTACTTTACCTAATAAACGTGCCTCGCGTACCTCAATTTCCAGATAAACAAGATGTTTTTTGAACGACAAAATGTTTATTTTGACGTCATCAAAGTACCCTGACTTCCACATTCTAATAATGGATTGTTGAATGAGAAAGTCGCTTAATCTGATTTTGTCCCAAATTTTTAATCCACTAAGAGCCACTATAGTTGACTCACTAAAGTGCTCGTTTCCTTTGACTGTTATATCTGCTATGGTATATACCTTATCTTCTTCTGCAGGTAACGGCAATTTGTACTGTGACTTGAGGGTAATTTGTACACAAAGCAGCATTATGTAAATGAGCAATTTATTTAATTTCAATCGAGAAGTATTTGGTCAAATTGTTAATGTTGAAAACGCCATTAAATGAAACTTATTTCACAAAACTATGTATTTAAAACGATCGATCATAGAATAATGGTCAAAGTAGCTCTTAAACAGTCTTATCATAGTACTTGAAACCTAGGTTGAACAAGCTGACTTTTATCAAATTGTAACTAAAACACTAACCTGAGGCTCCTTATCCCGTTTATTTAACTTACAAAACTTTTAACATTAACAACTCGAAATGAAAAAATATTACGTGTTTTTGATAGCTTCCATGCTCATTTTTTTAACACAAAAGCTTCAAGCTCAAGACGAAACATTAAGTAATGAAGCTGCATTGCTTGATATGGATCTTGAATCATTATTAAATATGGAGGTGACAACAGCAGGTAAAAAAGCGGAAAAGTTAAGCGAAGTGCCTGCGTCAATGGTCGTTATTACCAAGGAAGAAATACAAGCTTTGGGATATATCAATTTAGTTGAAGTTATAGAAAACATACCCGGAATTTATTCCCTGGGAAGCTCAAACACAGGTACATCTGCTACCAACTTTGGTGTACGCGGATTTAGTACCAACGGCAATTTTTCATCAGTCATGGTCTTGGTGAATGGTGTCAATCAGATGAATGACCTAGACAATAGTTACAATATTGATGCAATGAATATTCCTTTGAATGCCATCAACCGCATTGAAATAGTAAGGGGGCCAATAGCTATCATATACGGTAGTACGGCGTTCTTGGGCGCAATCAATATAATAACTAACGACTTTGATGAAGATGAAAGCAACGAGGTATTTGTAAATGCAGGTTCGCTGGGAACGTATGGAGCGGGAGGTTATGCATCCATTAATCAGGGCGACTTTAAAGTAAAAGCCATGGTAAGCTATCGAAGTTCGGAAGGGCAAACTTTTGATTACTCAAGTATTACCTCCGATGAAGAGCAATTATACTTTCTTCAAAATGCAAACAGAGAAAATACTTCGGGGCAATTGAGCAGTGACAATCAATTTATAGGTGTTAATGCCAGGTATAAAGACTTCGCTATCGATTTAAGCTCTCGTTATTTCCGAAACGGTACAATAGGCTTCCTCCCCGGATTAGGTGACGAAGGATTAGAAACTACGCTAGATCAAATCTTTATGCGGGCAGGATACAATCCTCAGGTTACTGATAAACTAGATCTTCACATTCGTTACAGCACCTCAAGGTATAATTTAAACTCTAATAACTTTCAGGTAATAGGTCCGCGTGCTAACTCATACATTAATACTCATACCACTAATCATGAACTGGAATTTCTCTCCAACTATAACAATGAAAAATGGGATTTCACAGTTGGGCTGAGTTATCGACTGGTGAACAAACTCGACCGCATGACAGATCTTACAGCTCCTTTTATAGAATTCTCACGAACGCGTACGGAATTGAAGTCTCCATATGCTACAAAATCTGCTTTTGCTCAGATCAATATTAAACCTTCAACCTGGCTGCACATCACCGCAGGTACAAGAATTGAACACACCGATGATATTGAAAGTTATTATTATCGAGAGGGAGTCGACACAATATATGTTCCTGTAGACGGTTTCCCGGTACCAGTACCTTATAATTCCACAGAGCAATTTAATTATGAAGGAGGCATTTATCAGGGAGGTTTAGCATTTATACCACGAATAGCTTTAATACTTAAAGCAAATGAAAATCATATCGTTAAGTTAATGTATGGAAACTCCAAAAAACGCGCTGCTTATGGCGAAAGCGCACCAGTGAGCATCACAGAGCCATTTCGCCTCGGACTTGCTAACATGAATACTTATGAATTGAATTATATTGCAAATATTCCACAAATAAAGGCATCATCAAATGTCAGTATATTTTATAATCAAATGAGTTCCCTCCCTGTAAGTTCAATAGAGATTATAAATATTCAGACGCAAGATGTAACTCAAAAGACGACTAACGACGGTATTATTAATACAATAGGTGCGGAATTTAATTTCAAAATCCGTCCAACGGATAAGTTGAATTTTGACTTATCGTTAAGTTATCAATCAAATACCCATGCAGCAGAAGGTATGGAAGATATTGAAGCATCATTTACACCTGAACTTTTGGGCTATTTGAAAGCATCCTACAAAATACATGACAAGGTTGTTGTTGGCCTGAAAGGCCGGTACGTTGGTGAAATGTTGTCAGAATTTGTCGTAAATGACAATCCTGCAATTATTGGTGCCTATGTTGGAGACGAAATCCCGGCTTATTTTCTTCTGGATGCCAATATTGAAGTAAGCAATATATACAAAGGTCTGGGCTGCGCGCTTTATGTAGCCAATATTTTTGATAGTGAGGTGCGATACCCTACCAATAGCAGCTCTAGCTGGGTAGATAAAGGCTTATTAGGCTTCGGAAGACGATTTAATGCCATTATATTTTACAGGTTTTAGCAGCCTATAAATTGACATTTTAAAGGCTGGTTTTACCAGCTTTTTTTCTTGTACAACTTTTTATTTTTTTTGTTGTCTTTTCATTTATTGTGCCATCGTGTAGCTTTGTTAAAATGAAACCATATAAGTTTATCAAATGTATGGGATCACAAAATAGCTTACTTACTCAAAAAATACTGCGTTAAATAACAAATTCTACAAAATACCTCACAATATTGTTCGTTTGTCGTTTAACAACTCAGTATGGCACATTAATTGCACCTGATTAATAAAAAAGAAGACTATGAAAAAGATATTATACATTAGCATATTATTTACTGGATTTGCAAGTCTTAAAGCTCAAAACCTGGTACCGGATCAAAACCCCAATTACTATCAGAGTATGCAGCAGTATATGAATGATTCCACCTATATATCTATGCAGGGCGAAACGGTTCAAAGAACATACGATGCAATAGACCCTTATCAGGACGCTATTGATGCACGAAATGAGCGTAGAAACAATCGAATAGCCTATCGTCATGAAAGAAGAATGGCACGTATCGAAAATAACAGATATTATTATAGATATCCCTATATTTACAATGGGTATTATGGATTTGGAAATAGGTTTTGCGCACCATTTTACCGTCCTGGTTTAAGCGTAGCCTGGAATTCGGTATTATTCCCGGGAGTTCGATTTGGAGTTGGAATTTAACACAAAATAAAATGATAAGAAGTACAATTAAATTAGCATTTATAGGGCTTGTGGTATTTATGACCGCCTGCGCCTCAAGTCACTCAGTAACCAGAGTGAACCCTGATAATGAAATAGATCTTAGTGGCAGATGGAATGATGTTGATTCCAAGCAAACCGCAGAAGAATTAATAAAAGAAGTACTTAATGGACACTGGCTGGCCAATTTTAGCCGGGATAATAACAACAAAAAACCTGTTGTGATTGCTGGTATGGTACTCAACAAAAGTCATGAACACATAGAAGCTGAAACTTTTGTTAAAGACATTGAAAAAGAATTTATCCGCAGCCAACGTGTACGACTGGTTCAGGGAGGTGAAAAAAGACAAGAAGTACGTAACGAACGTGCAGACCAACAAACAAATGCCTCTCAGTCTACCATGAAAAAATGGGGCTTGGAAATTGGTGCCGATTATATGATGCAAGGGTCTATCAACTCAATAGTAGACTCTTATGGAAAAGAAAAGGTTGTATATTATCAAATTGACCTGGAACTGACTCATTTGGAAACGAATGAAGTAGTATGGATTGGTGATAAAAAACTCAAAAAACTAATTAATGATTAATGACTGAATTTACGGAGCCCTTACGGGGCTCCGTAACTATTAATTCATCACACTCACCAGTATCTATTTACATTAAAAGAGCCTGTCCAAGCATTGAAAACTTTCATCCAAGTTACCCTTATTGCCCTTTCCCTCTTTGTTGCCGGTTGTGCTACCTATTATGAGCGCAACATGAAATACCATCAACAGCTTCAATCCAATGATTACTTGAAGGCGGAACATACGCTTGATCATATCAAAATGCTCAAGCGTTCACGAAACGAATTACTATTACTCCTTGAAAAAGGAAAACTGGCACACCTGCGCGGTGAATATCAAATTAGTAATGACTTTTTCAACAAAGCAGATTACCTAATTGAAGATTTTGACAAAAAAATAACTGATCATTTAATCAAATACACAGTCAACCCGCAGCTACAATCTTATGAATCGGAAGATTTCGAAAAAATATTCATCCATTTCTACAAATCTTTGAATTATCAATACCTGGGTAAAACAGAAAGTGCATTGGTAGAAGTACGTCGAATGAATATAAAGTTGCACGAACTAAATGATAAATATAAAAAAGTCAAAAACAAATATACAGACGACGCCTTTGCTCATAACTTAATGGGAATGCTCTATGAACATTCCGGAGACATTAACAATGCATTTATAGCCTATCGAAATGCTTATAAAGTTTATTCGAAGCAAAACGAAAACAGTGTTTACAAACATGTAACAGTACCCAAGCAACTCAAAAAGGACTTATTACGAACTGCTTCCGAATTGGGCTTTTACAACGACGTTCGTCTGTATGAAAAAGAATTTGATATGAAAGCTCCGGAAAAATCAAACTCGAAAGAATTGATTGTTTTCTGGGAGAATGGCCTCTGCCCTACCAAAAGTGAATGGAGCATTAACTTCACGCCGCTACCAGGACACGATGGTACGGTTATTTTTGAGAATGATGAATTTGATATTAGTATCCCATTTCCTACGAGAAAATATAAAGACTTTAAAGACCTCAAATTCTTACGCGTTGCTTTCCCAAAATACGTAGATAGAAACGCACATTATCAATCGGCTAGTGTTTCTGTAAACAACCAAAAGTATGAACTTGAATTGGCCGAAGATCTTCGATCAATTGCTTATCGAACCCTCAAAGATCGGTTTCTGCGTGAAATGAGTGACGCCTTAATTCGATTGGCTGTCAAAAAAAGTAGTGAAATGGCCGTTAGCGATCAAAACGAACACATTGGAACATTTGTAAGTGTTGTCAACGCTATTACAGAGAAAGCTGATACACGCCACTGGCAAACACTGCCTGAAAAAATTTACTATTGTCGCATACCTGTTCCTGCCAATACGAACGCTATTAAAATGACGTTAAATGGCAGTGCTTATAGCAACAAGTCTATTAATATTAATATCCCAGTCTCAAATAAACGTATAACATTCCACAATCTGCATAGCCTGGAGTCGCAAGTGCCAATTTTCAATTATTGAAACCAGCGTTTGATTTATTCAGTAGGAGTATTTTTATTTGTTCAGAATTACCTTAAGTCCTATGAAAATATCACTCAACAATATCAGACAAGGTCACTTTTACGAACTCAAGAATTACAGCGAAATTACTTGTTTCGAAGTACTATCTATTCTTTCAGAGGCTGATTGTGAAATAAAAGACTTGTATACACTGGAAAAATTTCTGTTAAGCGACCTTATTCGGTACGGCGTGAGCGATGATTATGAACTCAATGAAATTACCTTAAAAAAGTGACATCTGACTGTCCTTTGGTTTTGAATCTTCATAAGTTCTCGTTGAATTATTCTTTTTGGCAGTCTCTGCTGATTCTGTCTTAATATCTTCGTTGATGAGACTTCTCAACCATTCGGGAATACTCATATTAGCTGCGCCGGCGAGTTTATTTAACTTCTCTAACTCCTTATCGTTCACCTTAAATGATACCTGATTTATTCGAGGGTTCGGTTTTTTAAAGTGTTCTCCTTTGGGCATAATTAACTAAACTTTATCTAAAAGTATTAAGAATACTTTAAAAAAATAAATCCTTACCTAAAAAAAACATTCTTTGCGCCAAATTTAGACTTAATGTTAAGTAAATTTTGTATATTTGTTAATATTATTCTTTCTTATTAATCTGAATACCAAACACTTATCAACATGGAATAAGATTTGTGCTTGAACAATATTCAAAAGTTGTATTCGTTACTGTATTAAGTGATCAAATATTCAACCATAATAATTTTTGGCCTCATTGGGTTAATTGGGATAAACTGCTTTCTATTACAACAAATAGCTCCTTGGATTATTCTGACTGCCATTAGTTTAGCAGGATTAGTTTATTCTCTCTTGAAGTTAAAGCGGAGTTCATGAGCTCTTTCTATAGTTAGATATTGTCTTAGATCTACAAATGGCAATATTATGATAAATTAATGCGCCATATCGCATAATTTTTATTTCTGACAATTTGAAAAGATTACTTAATATACCTAAAGAAAATCAAGATAAACAAGCCCTGAAACACATGCCTGCTCATCCAATACGGTCATGTCAGAAGACCCGAAATTTAACTTCGGACTACATCATCATTGATAATTTAAACCTGAAACGGAATTAGAAAGTGCTTCCAATAATGACCTTTTTAGTGTTTCCATCAACCTGCAAGACTAATTCCCATGCGTTGAAAACGACAATTAACATATAAATACTGAGAATCTTATTACTAATTATGTTCAGCACCTGACGAAAAACAGAAGCTTTATACCAATATTTAAAGAATACCAAACAATGCATTCCTATTATTCGATAATAAAAAAAGTCATTTCAATTTTTGTCATTATAGTACTACCATAAATCTCGATGTGCGACGCAATTGCTTAAGAATTCCTGTGAAAGACATTCGATATATATTTACCTGTTTCAAATCAACATTCAAAAAGAAACAAGTAATGAACAAAAAAATTACAACAGATGTGCATGTTTTGGTAGTAGATGATGACAAGATAACCCACAAAATTAGTTATCGCATATTAGGACAGACAAGGACAAAGTAACTTCTACGAAAAATGGAAAGGGTGCTTTATAAACTATCGAACAAATAGCCGATTAAGTTTGACCTTGTCATCTCAGACGAAACCATGCCTAAAACAGGTTACAACTTGTCAGAGAGCTATAAAAAATAATTACCTACTGTCTTAAATTCTTTGTTGGCAAAACTACTTTATAAAGACCTTTTAGTTACCGGGTACCGGGATCTGCGACTTTGTAAGCAAGCCTATTAACCCGGGAACCTTCCTTCCATTGGTAGATGTTTCAATCGAGGAAAAACACAAGCTAAACGGTCGGGATAATTTTTTTATCACTAATTAAATGATGATACAGCGCAATTACATCGTCATAGGAACACAACTGTGTTCCTTCATTCATTGTTGCAGCGGTACCTGAAGCGACACCAAACTTTAATACCTCGGTCCAGTTTTTTCCTTCAGACATCTTTAGAAGCATTCCAGCAACCATGCTGTCTCCTGCTCCAACTGTACTTCTTTTTTTGATGGTTGGCGGAACAATATATTCTATATGATCTTTTGTGGCCATCATAGCTCCTCTTGCTCCAAGACTTGCAACAATTATATTCACCTTACCTGATTTGATTAAATTCTGAGCTATTTCTTCTTGCTCCTTACCATGTATTTCATCTACACCGGCCAGCTGCCCCAACTCTCTTAGGTTTGGCTTAATCATATATACACCCACTTCTTCCATCGCCTTCTTCAATGGGACATCTGAAGTATCCAAAACCAACTTTCCTCCCTTGCTTTTAACAATATCTGCGATAGTAGCATAAGCATCCTGCGTCAAACTCTTAGGTATACTACCACTAGCTACCAAAAATTCAGGAAAAGGATCCAGGTTCTTCAACTTCTCTACCGTGAGTTCCCACTCTTCGGGCGTAATTTTCGCTCCGGGCATCCCAAAACGATATTGCTCATTGGTGGATGTATTAACAACTATAAAGTTTTCTCTGGTATCACCTTTAATTTCTATGACCTCCTGATCTACCCCTTCTTTAGATAAAAGCTGGTGCATCAAGGTTCCTGTTCTACCTCCGGCCAAATACATACAAACGCTGTCACCACCGAGTTTTTTAAGTGCACGTGATACATTTATTCCCCCTCCTCCTGCTTCAAAAACAGGTTCATTACACCTTAGCTTACTTTCCGGAACAATTCTGTCTACCGTAGTACTTTTGTCAATTGCGGGATTTAATGTTAGAGTTAAAATCTTCATATTCTTAAACAGGCTTAACAGTTTTAAATATAAGTAATCTATGTCGTTATTTGAGAAAAAAAATGATCGTAGTTTTGGACCAGTATACTCCAATCGTAATCATTCAATTGATTATGACGTATTTCCGTACTAAAAGTGTGTTTATTAAAATTTAGTAATACATCTTTCATTTGTTCGTAAAACGCTGCTTCCGTCTCATAGAATAGCACACCACTCAAGTTTTGATACAACTCTTCATAAGTCAGTCGTTTAGGCATTATGGCCACGCAGCAACAAAAAAGAGCCTCCATTACACTTATACCAAAAAAATCCTGATAGGACGTTACCGGAAGAATATCAGCGTTCCACAGTGCCTCATAATAGGCTTCTTTACTAGCAAGCCACCCTATATGTATAAGTTCTTGTTCCAGTTTTTGGGAAAGTTCTTTAAAAATACCGGGAGAATGCCTGTATGATTCTCCGAGCACCATTAGTCTGAAAGCAATTCCTTCTTCTTTTAAACGATAAAGCGTTTCAAAGAATAATTCCGGATTCTTATCAAATTCCCATCTGTGATTCCATAAGACAACAGGTATGTCATTTTTATTGTAAAGTGCGCTTTTTTTGAGAATTGTAAAATCAAATCCTATAGGAAGCACTTTGCTTTTTTGTGCAATCTCATTAACACTTTGTACGTTTTGATAATCTGGAAATTGTGTTAAAAATGGATTCAAGGCATCAAGAAACGAATTTTTATGGTAATCAGAATTAAACAACACCTTATCTGCGCATAATGCGGAAGTATAGTTTATAAAGGCATAATGCCTATCTCGTTTCAGGTCCACATCCTGATCGTCGGGAGACCAAGGATAAGTGAGTTGATTTTCGTGGAAATAAATAATAAACTTCGCGCGTTGATACTTAATATTGAGTAGTGCTTTAAAAGTTGTCAGGTCCAACATGTCGCTCACTAAAAAAATATCAAAACAGGATTGTTGCTCATTCACGCGACGCGCCAATTCCACTGCGGCACCATGCATACGCCATTTCCAATTTCGGCCTGGTAATGAAAATAAATTGAAACTATGTTTCGAATGCTTCATCAAACCCTGAGCCCATTGCTCGTGTGAGCTTGTAAAAAATGGCTCTACAAGCGCTATGTTTGCGCTTTTATCAGACATTTAGGAACAATTCTTCAGGAATTCAATTGTTGAAGCAGGATTATCACTATTAAACACTGCACTTCCCGCTACGAAAACGTCGGCTCCAGCTTCATTGAGTTGAACAATATTATGCTTACTTACCCCTCCGTCTATTTCTATGTGACAATCTGTATTCTTGGCGGTTATCAGTTCTTTCACTTCGACGATTTTCGAATAAGTAGTTTCAATAAATTGCTGACCTCCGAAACCCGGATTCACGGACATTAAACAAACAATATCAAGGTCTTCGATCAAATATTCTAATTGACTTACAGGTGTGTGGGGATTGAGTGCAATTCCTGCCTTGGCACCTGTATGATGAATTTGCTGAACGACCCTATGAGGATGTCGGGTAGCTTCTACATGAATGGTAATATGATCAGCACCTGCATTTTTAAAAGCTTCAATGTACTTCTCCGGCTCTTCTATCATCAAATGTACATCCAGCGGTTTTTTACTATGCTTCCCAAATGCAGACAAAATCGGCAATCCTAGTGAAATATTCGGAACAAACCTGCCATCCATTACATCAACGTGAATCCAATCGGCATGACTGGCATTTATCATTTCGGTTTCTGATTGAATATTTGCGAAATCGCAAGAAAGTATCGATGGAGCTATTATACGTGACATTTTATGTTTATTCAAATACTATTGTTCGGTTATCAAAAACCAATAAATTTCTATTTAGATGGTGATAAATTGCTCTTGAAAGTACCAATTTCTCCAAATCCTGTCCTTTTCTGATCAAATCGTCGATGGTATTCTTATGATTGACCCGCACAACATCTTGTTCAATGATAGGACCTGCATCCAAATCTGCCGTAACATAATGGCTGGTGGCACCAATAATTTTCACCCCACGCTCGTGTGCCGAATGATAAGGCTTAGCCCCCGGAAATGCCGGTAAAAAACTGTGATGTATATTGATTATCTTATTTTGATAGCTGTTGATAAACGAGTCTGAAAGAATCTGCATGTATCGCGCCAATACAATAAAATCAATACCATACTGCTGGAGTAATTCGAGTTGCTCCTGTTCTTTTTCGGCCTTGTTTTCTTTTGTAATCTTAATCTGATGAAATGGGATTCCAAACTGATCGGCAATGGGCTTTAGTACATCATGATTACTGACTATTACCGGAATATCAACATTCCAGGCTCCAGACTGCCAGCGCGCCAAAATATCGTACAAGCAGTGCGGTACTTTCGTCACAAAAACCGCCATTTTAGGTCTTTTCTCGGACACATAGTAGTCAAAAACAATCGCATACTTTTCTGCAACCAATGTTCGAAAGTATTCTTCAATGCGGTCTTGAGGAATTGAGAAGTCTTTCAGATTCCAGCTTATACGCATAAAAAAAGTGTTTGTCGGAGCGTCAATATGTTGATCCAACCTTGTCACATTACCACCGTTTTTATAAATAAATTCAGTGACTGCTAATACGATACCTTTTTTATCCTGACAATGTAATAATAATGTTGCAGTACTCATTATTGTACGTTTATGCTCTTCGGCACGAAAATACTAGATTATATTTGTTTTGCACAAACTTGTATCGTTTATTTAAAGACAACGATGACTCCCTAAGATCTTAGTAAAATTTCACCATGTTTATGAGCTCATTAACGACCTGTGGAAATTCGACAAAATCATTTCCCTTAATCCTCAAATACACGCAACAGGAATTTTTATTGAGCATGCCTACCAAATAGGACCATTTATACTTAGCTGACTTATCAGACCTGCAAAATGAATCGCTCATCCAATGACAATTAAACTGCGAAGCACTTTCCGATTCAAAAGCTTTTACTGATAAATCGTTAGTCACCTTACTGAGGGATAATTGCATCCAAAATTCGGCCATGGAATAAATATCATATCGTTCCTTGTTTTTCATAGCACTACCGGCATATCCATCCATTAACTTTTTAACAGGCCTTATTTCTACTTCTATTTCAAAATTACCTCGATTAAGCTTCAAACTATAATCCGAAGGCAAATTAGTATGTGAGGTATCAATATTGTATGCTTTCGGTACCTTTAACATCAGCTTATTAGTTGCAATAAGGCGTTTTACTTCACTGTCCCAAAAAGAATTTCCATCAATAATTTGCCAATCTGAAGTATTAATAATCGAATAATAAACTTGTGGCCCTCTTAAGAACTGAATGAGCGCTTCTGTCCAAAGCGATTTTTGATAATAACATTGCCAGCGCTTGTTTATATGTTCGTTGCATTCTTTGTCTTCGATTATATATTTGTGGTACGCCTCTGTAAATAAGCCCTCCAAATCCTCCACTCCTTGAGTAAGTTGAGCGGCTTCTTTTTTTGTCATAAGCTGGTTGCTACCATAAGCGTTAATGAGTAACCAGGCGGCATGATTTTTTTGTCCGTTTTTCCACAAAGAATCGGCTTGTTTCAAATTAAAACTCGTTTGATCACCTGGATCGGCACTATCTTGAGAAAATACAATACCACAATGCAATAACACAACTAATGCGGTATAAATAAGCTTAAAGTTCATTTTTTATGATAGAATGTTCCATAAAATCAAATATGTCATGACTTTCATTTTTCCGTTTGCCTAAAAATTAGTAATTTCTTCGATCTATTAAAATTGCCCGGAATAATTTTAGCTTACAAAACTTCATTTCATATGAAAAAACTTACTACTTCCTTACTATTCGGTGCATTATTCTTTACTTCTTTTATAAATGCGCAGACTCCAAACCTTGATTTAGTCAGCTATGCAAGTGGTTTTAGCAGACCAGTAGGCATAGCCAATGCTGGTGACGAACGATTATTCGTCATTGAACAGCACACCAACCTCATTCGTATTATTGATGGAAATGGTAACGTATTACAAGAACCTTTTCTCGACCTCAACAACCTTGCTTATTCGAGTGGTGACGAACGAGGTTTATTAGGTTTAGCTTTCCATCCAAATTATGAAGATAATGGTTATTTATTTGTTAACTACTCCCGCTTAGGCTCCGGTGACACATATGTATGTCGTTTTGAAAGAGACCCTAACGATCCGAATAAAGCATTAATTAATTCGGAAAAATTAATCATAGCCATTGATCAGCCTTATAGCAATCACAATGGTGGTGACCTTAAATTTGGGCCTGACGGATACTTGTATATTGCTATGGGCGATGGTGGTTCGAGTGGTGATCCGGACAACCACGCACAAACTAAAACCAGTCTTCTTGGAAAAATGCTCCGCTTAGATATCGACAATGGAAACCCCTATTCCATTCCGGATGACAACCCATTCGTTTCTGACCCATCAACTAATGACCGTATATGGTCGCTGGGCTTAAGAAATCCCTGGCGATTTTCATTTGATCGGCTCACAGGCGATATGTGGATTGGTGACGTGGGACAACGTGACTTCGAAGAAGTTGATTTTGAAGAAGCAGGAAACGGCGGATTAAACTATGGCTGGAGATGTTATGAAGGTAATGACACTTATAATACCAGTAACTGTAATCAGGTTTATACTGACCCTGTATATGATTTTGCTTCCAACTACAAGAACCGAAGCTGTTCAGTGATTGGGGGCTACGTATACCGTGGTAAGCGCTGGAACCTTCTTGAAGGATACTATATATTCACGGACTATTGTCACTCTGAATTCGAAGCACTAAAAAGTAATGGTAGCGGAGGGTTTGATTTCACAGATTTTGGCGACATTGGAGGTTCTACCTTTTCCACATTTGGTGAAGACCAGGATGGAGAGCTGTATGTTGCAGGTCTCTTCAGCGGTGTCATTTATAAATTTATAGATGCGAACTGTGCTGACTTCGAACCGATGCTAACAATTAACGGCTCCGAATTAAGCGTAACTGAAGGAAGTTCATACGACTTGTATAGAGACGGTGAATTGTTTTTAGCTAATCAAACAGGTTCGATTACTATCACCAATACCGGTAATTATTATGCGGTAGTTACAAGTGAAAACGGTTGTAAGTATACAACGGGTTCGCAAGACATTGTGTTATCCACTTCTGAGGTAGAGCGATTGGCTCAGGGTATTCATTTGTTTCCTAATCCTGCGAGTACTGAATTTACGATTCAAAACAACAATAGCGAAAGCATTGATAAGTTCGAAATTTACAATGAGCTTGGTATCTTAATGGGTGAAAATAAGCTTACATCTTCGACCCAAAAAATACCATGTGCCCATTTAGAAGAAGGAACTTACCATGTAAAACTTTACACAAAAAACAACATGGTGATTAAAAAAATAAGCATTAAATAACTAATTAGCAATAGTTTAAACAAAAAGGCCGTACAATTGTACGGCCTTTTTGTTTAAACTTAATATTTCTTCCAGATTAACAATGTTGAAAGATTTGTCTTTGCAGCATGTTAAGATTAACTGATATTTTAACTATATTTGCAGCACTTGCAATTAACTGTATATGAAGAGAGGGATATCTATTTTATTAGTGGCACTGCTTACCTGTATTCAGGTAGCGGCCAAACCAGCTAGCGATGATTGGAAAAAGGAGAAAACGATTGAAAAACAATTTCAGTCCTTCAAGTCCAGTATAAGAGTATATAAACAATACTTATACCTGGAACCTTTTCAAATTGATGACTACTATGCCAGCGTGAAGGATAGTATTCACAATCTGAAAACTGCTATCTCAAATCAAAGCACTGAAATATCTAATCTCAAAAAAGAAATTCAACAACTGAAAATTGGAGCTTCCAGCGTCCAAAAAAAGCTCGACAAAAGCTTGCAGCGTGAAGACAACTTAAGTGTGTTAGGCGGCACTATGAACAAAAATGTCTTTGCAAACATCATGTTTATCATACTTATTATTTTGGTGTTAGTAGCCTTAGTATTACTCTTTTTGTTTTTGAGAAGTAATAAAGTAACGGTTAGGGCTGTTAGAAACTACGAAGAGTTATCAGCTGAATTTGAACAGAGCAAAAAACGTTCATTAGAGCGTGAAATGAAACTTAACAGAGAATTACAGACAGAAAGAAACAAAAGGATCTAAAACGTCGACTTTTTGTTCATTATGAGGGCTCTTGGCCCTCTTAGTCTACTTTTTCTGTTAAGGTCAATAAGCTTAGATTCATGGCATTTAAATTGAAATAGCCAAAACCATTCTCCACATTCCCGGCAACCTTGAAAGGTTCTGTTACCAAAGGAATAACATTCTGTAGCTCAAGCTTTTTGCTTAAGTAATTATAGTAACCTTCCGATATACTTGATAAGTTGAACAATATCGTGGAGTCTGCACGATATTCATCGCTGAAAGGATAATAAGTAATTACATCATTGAAAGTACCACCATCAATTAAGAGTCCCTGGTCTATTAAATCCTGATCGCTGAAGATCATATATTCTGAAGGCCCTCTTTCCAGTAAAGAAGTCAGTGTAAATAACGAATCCAAGTTCTCAAGATCGAATTCCTGGTCAATATTTATCATATACCAATTTGGTCCGGGAGGGTCTTCAAATTGAACTTCAAAATCAAGGACGTATTGAATAGAATCCAATATAACACTCACTTCCCCTTCCACCTTATTTAGTACAACGCCAGAAACGTATTTTTCCGTAGCCCTTATAGATCTTTCACTGTTTACGAGGTCGTTCACAATTAAAGTATATTCTTCATTGGGTGTCAATGCTACAAATGGCACCATATACAAGCCAGGAGAAATATTTATAGACTCAAACACCTCTCCATCGTGCGCTATATATACGTCGGCAGAATCAACTAATATTTGATTGATAAAATCATCTTCATACTCATTTCCTTCAGGTATACCACTAAATGATCGTGATAATCCCAATACGATGTTTGAATCCAGAATGGTATAAGAAGACACCGCTATAGTTCCGACTTCCGGATCGATATTATCAACAATAATGGGATCTGGTGCACATGCAAAGAACGTTGTCAGAAGTAGGGATATAAATAAGCCTCGAATAATTCCAGTCATCACTTAAAATTAAAATTAAAGGCTACACTCGGTAAGAAGCCAAATAAACCATATTGAATATATTGAATAGACCCGTTTGGATTCACCATTGGCGAAACAACCACAGGAGAAGTACGGTTATAAGTATTGTAAACACCAAAGTGCCAGTTTGAATTAAAATGTTTTCTCTCTTTGCCATTCACTACAATCATGAAATCAAGACGGTGTGATGATGCCAGGCCATATGAATTGCGGTCCGCATAATTATCTACGATTGTCAAACCGGTTCCCGTAGGGTTCAATGTACCATATTGACCCAAATAAGGTGTGAAACGAGATCCGGATATATACTCCCATACGGCTGAAAACTGGATTTTCTTAGTAAATTCGTACATTAGTACAAGTGATATATTATGTCTTCTGTCATATTTACCGGGAAATGTCTGACCCAGATTTATTCCTTCAAATGTGCGATCGGTATAACTCAAGGTATAGCTCAACCAGCCATTTAATTTTTTGCGTTCCCTTCTTAATAAAAACTCGATCCCGTAAGCTCTACCTTTTCCCTGTCTAAGCGACTCTTCGAATGCGGTGTTGAACAACAGGTTGGTGCCTTCGCTAAATTCCGTTATGTTCTTCATGAACTTATAATAGGATTCGACTTCCAGATACATTCCATGTGCTTTCATTGCATAAACATAGCCGAGTGCAAATTGATCTGCACTTTGAGGAGTGATGTTCTTAGTTACTCCAAACCACATATCCGTGGGTAATGAAACGGAAGAACTGGAGATACGATGCATATATTGCCCCATTCTGGTATAACTTGCTTTTAGAGAGCTCACTCCGTTCACTTTGTACCTGGCCGCTATGCGTGGTTCGAAAACTGTATAAAATTTACCCTGAGTTATAGCCATACTCTGTCTATACCCAAAATTAGACTTCCACCTTTCGTCGAATTTGTGATCCCAATGTACAAAGACCGACCCCTCATAAAAATCGAGCGCCGGACTTTGGTCTGAAGGCAATATATCCTCAAAAAGTCCCGAACCACCAATAGTTATTGGTTTTATCAGGTGAAAAATATTGTCGATACCGGCACTAATTTTATCTTCGTTTTCCAGGTACTTATTTATATGAAATTTGCCCACATAATCCAATACACTTGATTGAACATTAAGGCTATTGTCTTCAAAACTATTCGCTATTTCATAATTGTAGTTTGTGCGGTTGAAGTGCAGATCATAAGTAAGACTTTCACTCCTTTTATGTTGCCATCCAAAACTTTGAGAACTGGTAATAAAGTCAAATTGAGACGTGAAGTCATCGTTTTCATCCGGGGCCTGAAAGTCGAGCACATCATCTCCAAAATAATAGCTCAGGTAAAACTTGTTCTTTTTATTCAGTTTATAATTTATGCGACTATTCAGGTCATAAAAATAATAAGGAATTTCCACATCGCTGTTTACAACTGCCACCACTCTGTCGATATATGTTCTTCTACCGGCGACCATAATATCTAGTTTGTCTTTAATCACTGGCTGTTTAATAGTGAGACGAGAAGATATGATGCCTACACTTCCATCAATTTCAGTGCCGCTTGCTATTCCGTTATGGGACTTAATATCAATAATTGAAGAAAGTCGGCCTCCATAGTTTGCGGGAAATGCTCCCTTCACAAATTTGGACGATTCAATGATATCAGGATTAAAAACGGATACAAAACCAAAAAGATGCCCTGTATTATACATGGTGGCACCATCTAGTAGTAACAAATTCTGATCAGCGTCTCCCCCTCTAACGAAAAAATCGCTGGAACCTTCTATCCCCCTGTTCACACCCGGAAGTAACTGAATTACTTTGATGATATCCTGCTCACCTCCTAATGTAGGTATGAGTTTTATTTCATTCTTACTAAGCTCAAATTCACCCATAGTGGTTTTTTCAAGCTTTTCTTCTCCGGTACTTGGATCGTAAATAACGACAGTGCCTAATTTATTCTGAAATACGTCTAGAGGAATAACAATACTGGTGTCAGCGTTTAATTGAAAGGTTAATTCTTTCTTAGTGTACCCCACCATTTCGACGACTACATTGCATTTACCCTTTTTGATGTCTACAGAAAACTTCCCTTTATCGTTTGTTAAGACTCTCTTAAACCCATTTACTTTGACACTGGCGAAGGGTAAAACTTCACTGGTTTTAGCATCATATACTGTTCCACGTAGGGTTTGACCCAATAGTAGCGGACAGCAAAACAATACTATTGTACACGTAACTAAAACATTCTTCAAAACGCTTAATAAACGACTTCCAAATTCACAATATTATAATTGTATAAAGATATTATTTCAGATCTTCAAAAAGATTTTGATGTGCTTTTATATATAGGCTTTTGGAAGTAACTGAGCGCCAATTATTCGCGAGCTTATCGTTGATTTGAAGACGTGTATCGGACTGTGAAAACGGCGTGTCGATCTGCCACATACTTTGAGACTTCCAATTGCAATTTATATAATGTATGGCTTTTATGACATCATGATTAGCTTCTACGAAACTAAATAAGGGCTGAAACCATTCTTTCCAGGCTCTTTCGGCCTGTTCCGGAACAGACATATCCATAGGAGCTGATGATTTATTGTCCTTAGCCGCATCGAGCATTGGCGTAGACTCGGCGATGAATACCGGCTTTTTCAGCTCTCTTGCTATTTCCATCATTGGCTCGTACCCTATTTTTTCACCTTCAGGCGGGCAAAAGTATGAAAAAGCACACCAGTCTACCACCTCGTCTCCCGGGTAGAAGGCCATGATCGAATCTTTAGGATTTCCCCATCCGGTACACTGCCAGATATATGCCACATTGTTTACTTCTATGCTATCGAATATTTGTCTAATTCTTTTAAATGAAGTACGGTAATGTTCCGGGTTATACTTATTCCATTTGGCATCAAATTCATAACCTATTCTCAAAAATACCGGCCGATCCTTCAGTGACTTTATAAATGTTCCTAAACTTAAAACCTGATTGTCTAACTGCCCCGACGCCACGCGGTGGTCGTTCCCAACCATGGACAAACCTATCGCCAAAATGCTATTTGAGTAGTCCTCATCGGCCAATAAGTACCTCATATGGTGATCTCCGGCACCGACATTTCTGACCGAGTCCAGTGCACCCATTTTTTCCGTGGTTTGATTACTATCAAAGGCCGTATAAAGTGTAAAACCGGCAGGAGCATCAAAATGATCATAATAGCCATCTGTATACTTCTCTGTACCGCCAAGCGCCTCTAATTCTTGTCCTGCAAAAAGTAATATTCCTTCTTTAGGTTCATATTTTGCTCGTTTACTTTCATCGCTCCCTTTGTCTGTGTTTTCATTCGCTACCGGGGAAGACACCTCTTCCTGATGAGAATTACCGGACTGCTCACAAGAAAAAATCAGCATGCTACCTATTACGAAAACAAGTGTATTTACTTTCAAAATCATTGTCTCTTAATCCTTTTATTTAGTTGAGTTCCATTGACTATAAACAGCCGATCTGAAAATAAAACTACTAAAATTAATACTTCTTTTATAATTGAATTGTTTTAAAAAAACATATGAAAACAATCTACACAATTATAACACACTGATATTAAATACCATACAATTAATTCACTACTTTATTTCAGAATGATCACTAAGCCAGTCATTGTGTCCAAAACGATTCCATTCTACGTTGGCCATATTAACGTTTCTATCAGTCAATAGTTCGTATTTCCTGCCATTTACGCTCACAAAAGACTTAATCCTAATGTCTGGTTCGTGATAACCTTTGGCATGAAGCGTTTCCTTAATGAACTGCGTGAATTGCCAGATAAAATCAGGATGCGTTGCCATCGTACTCATCTGGTCTTTAGACAAATAGTCTCTTGCATTAAATGGTATTTCCAAGCCCGTGTTTAAATCTTTTATGTGGAAATAAATTCTCCCGGACTTAGATTTTAACATCATTCTCCACGACATGCGATGCCCTTCTTCTGTCCATAAAACGTTTCCAGGAATAAACCAATGCCTTAGAGGGATTAATAGTTGTGGTAATGTTATCAATATAAAAATATAGCTGAACCGTTTAGATTTAGTAACTTCCGCACCCTCATTATGAGCTCTGAAACGTGCAAACAGCTTGTTAATATTAGCCGGCGGGAAATAGAACAACGCGAATGAAATGGAGAGAAAGGGAAAAATGCCGATTTGAAATACGATGGCGTTAAAAATATGAAAAACCAGAGAAGCTACAAAAGCGACCTTTCTTGTTTTTGACCAAAGCATGAGTGGAGCCACAAACGCATCGAATAATATGGCCATGTAAGAAACGAAAACAGCTATTCCGGGAATTTCGAAAAACCACCCCATGAGCGGCATTTTAGATTTGATTTCAAACCAAATCTCAACCGGTATAGATTGAAGCCAATCCGGGTATATTTTTGCTATAGCACCGTAAACATAGACAACAGTCATCTCAAAAACGAAAAGCCACCTTAAGCCCGATCGCATTAACAAAACTTCTTTCGCGCGTCCCTGTTTTACATCCAGAGACATGCCGAGATGAGCAGGAGTAAAAACCATAATCCAACATAGGATGACAACCAGGTAATAATGATTATTGTAATGTGTTTTTTGAGCTAGAAAAGCTCCCGTCCACATAATGGCATATATTGTAATACTCATCCGATAGCGCCAACCCAATGCTACGCCCAGCCCTGCAAGAGCCATTAAAGAGAAATAAGCATACATCCATTCTCCATGCATAAAGCGGAGCCATTCGAAACCTATAAAAGTGAAATGAAAATCGGGCTCAACAAAAACATTACGAACCCAACCTGTCGCAATAGCACCACCAGCTTCCAAAAAAAGTAATGCTCCGAATATGATCCTAAAAACTAGCAGTGGAGTATTGGAAACAGGTTTATCTAACAATTTATTAAATTGATCAAGCATATATTATTTTTTTAACCTACTCATAATCAATGACATTTGATCATTTACTTCAAGCTCTCCATTAAGCCAATGAATTTTGGTACCTTCTTTTTCCATTTTCCTGAACCAGGTCATTTGCCGTTTGGAAAACTGATGTATTGCGGTATTTAATTTTTCAAAAAGTTCATTTCTCAGCAGTTCACCGTTAAGGTACATCGTTACAAACTTATACTCAAGCCCGTAGTACTTTAACTTTTCAGGAGATATACCCGAAGCTAAAAGCATTTCTACTTCTTCTATTAAACCATGTTTCATTCTTTGTTTGAGGCGAAAGGTGATTCTCCTTTTCACCTCTTCACGGTTTACATCGAGACCAAAAATTATTGCATCAACAGATGGATATTCCTTTGGTTCGATATTGTTACGCTCATAATATTGAGCTATTTCCAGGGCCCTAATAGTTCTTTTTTTCGAGCTTATGTCTGTTGTATTATGCAATTTTCTTTTTTTGCTCAACTCATCGATTAATACTTCATGTGCGAGGAATTCCATTTTTGACCTGAAAGCGGGATCAGGAGGTACCGGAACCATTTCATAACCTTTAAGAATTGCATCGATATACATACCTGTTCCACCACAAATAATTGGTTGGACAGATCGGTTGGTTAAATCTTCATAGACCTTGTAAAAATCTTTCTGATATTCAAAAACATTGTACTCATAGCCCGGATCTTTAATGTCTATAAGATGATAAGGTATATCTACACCATTTATTCGGTACTCTTCCAAATCCTTACCTGTACCAATATCCATACCTCTATAAACTTGCCTGGAATCGGCACTTATGATTTCTCCGGATAAGTTATGAGCCAAATGAACCGCCAACCTGGTTTTGCCACATGCCGTTGGTCCGGTAATGACGATCAATTTCATTATTCTTCTATTCTTGTCAATTGTTTAACTAAACTTTGCCCAAAATCAGGAGCAAGTCTGAGCATTGATGTAATAATGATAAATTCATAATAATTTAGACACGCAGAATCGCTCAATTTACACAACTAATCTATAATAAATTCGTTGAACAATAAATAAGACGAGTCAAATTTATGAAAATATTGGCACTAGTAAGCGTACTGGGAAGTATCTCTTTTTTCACTAGTTGTAACAAAGAAGTAGAAGGCTTACCAATTGAAGAATTTCAAAAAAAGAATGGGATACATTACTGCCCCAAAGTTGATTTATCAGATTTCATTGAAGAACCTCAAGATTCCAGTCGGTTGAATATATTGCAAGATTAGAATAGTCACCAAATTCATTTTTAGCTATTTTTTCAGAAACAATTTCTTTAGAATTGTAGCATGAAATGTCTTTCACTGCTTTTTATCTGTTTCACAGTTACTTTTAGACTACCGGCTCAGGATCCCGGCACTTATAAAATTTTTACAGCTAAAGGTAAAAAAACGACATTTCGTAAATTAGTTAAGGATATCAATAAAAGTGATGTGGTATTTTTTGGTGAATTACACAATAATCCTGTGGCACACTGGCTAACAATTGAGTTGCTCAAGTCATTATCAGACAACAAATTACAGTTTGGTGCGGAGATGTTCGAACAAAAGAACCGGGCTTTAATAGCTGCTTATATGAAAGGCACTGTTTCCCTGGACTCTTTAAACAAAAGTGAAGCATTGTGGCCCAACTTCAAAACTGATTACGGCCCGATCCTAAAGTGGGTAAAAACACACAATATTGATGTTTACTGCACCAATGTCAATCGCCCACTGGCTAACAGTGTTTACAAAAAAGGTATGGGTGTATTAAACGAACTTGACGATTCGATTAAGAATACCATTGCACCGTTGCCCATAGAAATTGACACTAGTTTACAAACTTATGAAGCAATGAAAAAAATGCTTGAAGGGCATGACGCTACCAATCTCATAGCAGCACAAGCCTTAAAAGATGCGACAATGGCAAAACACATTGCCGACGTGCTTAAAAACGACCACTTGTTTTTTCACCTGAACGGTACTTATCACAACAAATACAACGAAGGAATCATCTGGCATTTAAATCGCTATAAACCGGGTATAAAAACCATCAGCATTTATAGCTCCGAGGAAAAGGAACATGAAAAATTTAATACCGCAAATAAAATGAACTCCGACTACATCATTCAGATCAACGAAGACGTAACCAAATCTTACTAGTTATAACTTAGGGCAACTTTTACATTGCTTTTTCCCCTTTTTCTTGAATTTTTTACAGCACTTTTTGTGTAGGCACTCCGTATCTCTTCCTTTGGCTGGAAGCTCTATGGTCTTTTTATCACATGCAATAAATGAATATGCATTCTCTTCCATACTTATTTAGATTAATTAAAAACAAATATGGCAATAAATTACAACAAGCCCTACAGGTAATTATGATTATTTAGAATTCTTTTAAATAATTATAGAATCCGGCTTATTCCTGAACTCGAAAAAATTTATTTACCAGTCTGGTTTTACCAATGTGGACAGCTAATACTACTTCATTCTTATTGACCGACAAATACTTAATTCTAAACCTGGTCCCAACTTTAAAAGGTAAACTTGAATCGAACTTGGCTTCGAGCGTACTTGTAAACTCGCTGACCGAATCCCAGCTAACAGTACTCCGTGAAATTTCTTTATCTCCTTGATATTCTATCATATTTTTGCCTTTAATCACAAAATGATAACCCTTCAAATCGATACGATTACTTAAATGTGCATTTACAATTTCCGCTAAATCCAGGCTATCAATTTCATGTATAGATGTATCCAAACCACTTTTTACATTAGCAATTTCGTTTTGAAGCTGGAAAATGGAAGCACACTGCTTCCATAATTCCTTTTGAATGCTATCTTCTACACTTAAATAATAGGATTGATCTAACTTACTAAATCCTTTTTCCTGACATGCTATTACATACTTTTCCATTTGATCAATAGATCTTCCCGGAGGTACATCTTCCAAACATTCACAAACAGTACTCGCCACCTCTGCCGGTGACTTGTTTTCGGGAACCGGCTTACATGCTGCAAGGCAAAAAGCTACGAAAACTAGTATTCCATAAATTTTTGTGCTCACCTTCATTAGAATTTACTCATTACTGCGGCCATATGCTCTTGTAATTTCAAACTGGTTTCAAGTGGAACTATCTGCGACTCCTTTCTTCCTTCAAGAATGTCGGTACTTACCGCGTCCATTTCGAAATTAAAACCAAAACCTTTTCTATTATCAATAAAATGTGCTACAATTTGTTCCTCTTCATACAAAAAAGCCTCTTTTGCTCTCCAGAAATCGGGTATCATAATGTAACCTTCCGTACCAATAATGAAAGCATAGTTGTGGAGTTTGCACCTGAAGGCTGAACTCAGATTTGCTACTTGATCATCATATTCGAATAACATGGAAACATCATTATCAACTCCTGTAGATGCTTTTCGAGCAATTACATGAAAATTGTCAGGATCCTTTTGTATAAACAACCAGGCCATTGCAACGCAATATACGCCCATATCTAATAATGAACCTCCTGCCAGATCGGGATTATACATTCGTCCGTCTTTGTTGAAAGGAACGGGATAGCCAAAATCTGCTTTTACTTGTGTGAGCCGGCCAATTCGTCCTTCTTTGACCCATTCCATAGCTTTCAATATACTTGGCAAAAAGTAAGACCATACCCCTTCCATTAAATATTGGTTAGTTTCCTTGGCTATTTTCATCAAGTTGCGACATTCATCCGGATTAACCGTTAATGGTTTTTCACATAATACTGACTTACCGGCTTCCAAGGCATCTTTTGTAAGGTCATGATGAAAATTATGAGGCGTTGCAACATAAATAGCATCAATACCGTCATCATTATAAAGATCTTCATAAGAAGTATATACTGTTTCAACGGCAAACTTCCGGGCAAAAGCATCTCCCCGCTCCTTCGACCTGGATGCCACCGCGGCCAGCTCAGCATGTTGCGAAAATTGAAAGTCGTGTGCAAATTCATGTGCAATAATTCCCGGACCTAATATGCCCCATCTGACTTTTTTCATATTTTTATATCAATTTTTTCCTAAATTTGTGAGCCAAATACCTACCTGATAGTCATAGAAACTAATTTTTCCCACTTTCGTGTTAATATTTGAACATGTCAAATTTAACATACGTAAATAAAAAGACCACAACCTAAGCAACAAATAATGTTGTAAAAGCAGTGAATTGCTGTTATTAAATTAAATGTAAACAGATGAACATCGAAGAATTAGCGAAAAAATTTTGGGAAGAAGGATATTTAGCGATTGAAAACTTCTTTTCAGACGAAATCATGGATCGCTTCAACGCCATGATTTTAGACCACTTTGGATTAAAACCAGAGTGGGAACATACAGATGAATTTTTAAGTAAATCGGCCACCGAAGTGGTACCGTGGTTTCCACTGCGCGAAGGAGTAACAGACTTTGAAGAATTACAAAACGATGATAGACTTTTAGCATTGACATCGGCTATTCTCGGTGAAGGCTGGAATCAGTTATATTGTATGTCTATGTTTTCGAAACAAGGCACAAAAGGTCAGGCATGGCACCAGGATTGCCCTCCCGATAACCCTGACCAATATAACTTGAATCGACTTATTTATACACACGACATCACTCCGGAAATAGGTGGCCTTACAATTGTGAAGCCGGGAACACACAAATCCGGTTTACTTACAACAGGTCCCATAGACGAAGACTTTGATGATCAGGTGACACTAATACCTAAAAAAGGGACACTTGTCATTTTACATGGTCACTGCTGGCACCGTGTTTTACCAGTGAATGGTACCTATCGTGTTTCCACCAACTTCAGGGCCATGCCAAAGGATACCCCGGAAGACATTACCGATATTGCGATCTATCGCAATATGAAATACCAATTCTCCACCAACGAAGTTATTGAAGATCGGACCTAAAAAAAGGCTCGTTTGAGCCTTTTTTTCACAATTTACTATGATAACCGTCGCAGAATGGTGCATTCTTAGAGTGTTTGCATGCACACCATGCTACCGTTTTCTTTTCTTTTATTTCTTGTTTAACAGGGTTAAACACAGTTCCCTCATGTGAACCATCGCAATAGGGTTGTTTTTTACTTTTTCCACAAGCACACCAGTAATAGGTACCTGCCTCAAGCTCCATTACAATGGGCGCTTTTTGCGGAATTTCCGGTTTAGACATTTCTTTTTGATTTAGTTCCTCAGTCAGAACAACTCAAACCAACTTATGTTTTTCACGAAGACTATTTGTAATAATTAAAAATTAATGTAAAAGCCTTAGCATATAATTTTTGTCATTTCAAATAAATAGCCTACTTTCAAACCAAAATCACCTAATATTTGTTGTTACGAATCAACACTCTTTAAGCAAAAGAATATGAAGGGTATCCGATTTAAAAAATTCGAACCATCTGACCTGGAAGAAGCCTCTTTTGAAGCCTTCTCAAAAGTCTTTTTTGAATTGCTCAACTATACATCCGGAGATGTGAATGAAGCCCTTGACTGGATGAACCAGCTCGATAACGAACATGGCTTCAGCAATTCCCGATATGGAATGGGGGATTTTATCGATGACCTTAAAGAACAAGGTTATTTGAGTGATGCCACGCCTGACGGTGAATTTGAAATCACGGCTAAAACAGAGCAAACAATTAGAAAAAATGCACTGGAAGAAATATTTGGCAAACTCAAAAAGGGCAGTAAAGGTAATCATAAAACCAATTTTACGGGTACAGGTGACGAACTGAACTCCGATTTTCGCGCCTACCAATACGGGGATGCCATCGATCACATAAATATTACAAAGTCCCTGCAAAATGCCCAGATAAATCATGGTATCGATCAATTTAAGATTACCAACGACGACCTGGAAATACAAGAACGAGATTACCTTTCTAATAGTAGTACAGTGTTAATGATCGATATTTCGCATTCCATGATACTATATGGAGAAGACCGAATAACACCTGCCAAAAAAGTGGCTATGGCCCTCAGCGAATTAATAACTACCAAGTATCCGAAAGACACGCTGGACATTATCGTTTTTGGTAATGATGCTTGGCCAATAGCCATAAAAGACTTACCCTACCTTCAAGTTGGCCCCTATCATACAAATACTGTTGCCGGATTAGAGCTGGCAATGGATATACTAAGAAGACGTAAAAATAACAACAAACAAATCTTCATGATAACCGACGGCAAACCTACCTGCCTGAAAGTAGGAGCGAAATACTACAAAAATAGTTGGGGACTGGACAGAAAAGTTATTAATAAAACAATGAATCTGGCGGCACAATGCAAAAGACTCCATATACCTATCACCACATTTATGATTGCCAAAGACCCCTACCTACAACAATTTGTTCGAGAATTCACACAAACAAACAACGGGAGAGCGTATTACAGTTCTTTGAATGGTTTAGGTGAATACCTCTTCGAAGATTTTGTAAAAAACAGAAAGAAAAATTTTAGATAATCTAATCCTGCCTGAAAAGATGAATATTCAGCAAATAAAAACTTTGGGCCAGCTTAAAGAAAGTGGCTATCAGTCTCAGTCGATAAAAGCAGAGTTGCGCACCAACCTGATCACTAAAATCAAGTCAAAGAAACCCTTATTTGACCAAATTAAAGGTTATGAAGACAGCGTAATACCACAATTGCAATCGGCGATATTATCACAACATAATATTCTGTTTCTGGGCTTGCGCGGGCAAGCGAAGACAAAAATGGCGAGACTCATTACCGAACTTTTAGATGAATACGTCCCTTATATTGAAGGTTCTGAGCTTCACGATGACCCTATCAACCCTATAAGTTTGCAGGGGCAGGCTATTGTAAAAGAACACGGAGAGGAAACTCCGGTTGCATGGATGCATCGTAGTGAACGTTATGCGGAAAAGCTGGCGACTCCCGACGTTTCTGTTGCAGATTTGGTAGGAGACATAGACCCTATTAAGGCCGCTACGCTGAAATTAAGTTACAACGACGAACGCGTTATTCACTACGGCATGATCCCGCGGGCGAACAGGGGAATCTTCGTTATTAACGAATTACCTGACTTACAGCCCAGAATACAAGTGGCTTTGTTTAATATGTTACAGGAAAAAGACGTGCAAATCAGGGGTTTTAACTTAAGACTCCCTTTAGACATTGCATTTATATTTACCGCTAACCCTGAGGATTATACAAACAGAGGGTCCATCGTTACACCTTTAAAAGACCGTATTGAAAGCCAAATTTTGACGCACTACCCCAAGGACTTATACCTTGCAAAAGAAATAACAAGGCAAGAAGCAAGACTTTCCAAAGAGCAGCAAGAAACAATCAAAGTTCCGGAAATCCTCAAAGATTTGATTGAAAGAATCGCATTTGAAGCAAGGGAAAGTGAATATGTTGATCAAAAAAGCGGTGTATCGGCCCGATTAACAATTTCGGCATACGAAAACCTGGTGAGCTCTGCAGAACGCAGAATGCTAATAAACGGTGAAAAAAATACGATCGCCCGTCTGAGCGATCTCTTTTCTGTAATTCCATCTATTACCGGTAAAATAGAACTGGTTTATGAAGGGGAACTGGAAGGAATTAGCAATGTAGCCTACTACCTGATTGGAAAAGCCATACGTGCTGAATTTGAAAAGTATTTTCCAAATCCGGAACAGCTGAAAAAAGACAAAGCCAGCAAAAATGATTACACAACCATAAGTGACTGGTATAACAAGGGTAACGAAACAGATTTGTTGCAAAACGATTCATTAAAAGATTTTGCCAATAAGCTTAACAAAATAAATGGTTTACAGGAAGTTGTCGATAAATATGCTCCCGGCACAACGGCTGAAGAACGCCATGTTATTATGGAATTTGTATTGCACGGCCTGGCTGAATTCTCGTTAATCGGTAAACATAAACTTGAGCAAGGAAACCAATTCAAGGATTTGATGAGCGGAATGCTGGACCTTAACTTTGAAGAAGAAGAGGAAGACTATAATTAAAAAATAAAGTACAAGGGGGAAACAATCCCCTTGTTGTACAATTATTAAACAGTCTCTTGAGTATTTTTAGTATTCCCAATAAATACAGGAATAGCAGCTGTTACATACATAAGCAGGCTGTAAACAGCAGCTGCAATGGCCAATTCTTCTCTTCCGAGAACACCTGCCGCGATCGTAATAGCCATAGTACCATTTTGGTTACCAGATTCAAGGCTGATACAAATCGCTTGTTTTTGATTAAGTTTAGCTAATTTGGAACTTAGAAACCCTACCAGCATTGTTATAACATTCAAGCCTAATGCGATCATCCATGCTTGTTCAAAATAGTTGGCAATATCAGCACGTTTTTTGATGATCAGCCCTACTATTACCAAAGCCAAAACGGTTGCGCTTGCAATTCGTACCGGTTTCTCCATTCGTACTGCAAAGTTATTGGCATACGTCTTGATAACCATACCTATGATTAGCGGAATACCAACAACAACAACCAAAATTCCTATTAATTGTCCTACAGGAGCGCTTATTGTCGTTTTATCGCCCAGGAACTCAAGTAATGAAAAGTTCACGATAAAAGGTATCGTAAAAATGGTAATGATACTATTTACAGCAGTAAGGGTAACTGATAGTGCCTTATCGCCATTTGCCAACAATGTCAACAAGTTGGAAGTGGGACCTCCCGGACATGCCGCCAATATCATAATACCCATAGCAATTTCAGGAGATACATTCATCCAGGTAGCAAGCCCGTAGGCAATGAGCGGTAAAAAAACGATTTGGTTTAAAAATCCTATAAATACAGCAAAAGGAGCCTTAACAACGCGTTTAAAATCGGCAAGAGTCAAGGACATACCCATCCCAACCATAATAATAAACAAAGCTATGATTAGTACAATACTAGAAGAATTCTCCATGTTCAATTAATTAGTTCAGGCCACAAAAATAGAATGATTTTTAGATCTTTAAACAATCGCATCAAATTTCGTTTCTATCAGTTCTTTTTTTTCATTATTTTTAATAGATCCAACAAAGTGAAAACATGGATATTACAAGACGATCATTACTTTTACTTACCATCATTTTTAGCATTTCTGCAAATTCTTATTCACAGGACAGGGAGCAAATTAAACCCGGAGATGTGCTTTTGTTCTTAACAACCTACAAAAAGATTCATGAAGACCTGAAAGTCATTCATGTCAGTGAAGATAGTTTGCAGCATGACCTTAATATAAGTGTAGCACATATTCCTCAAAATAAGGAGGTGCGTGAAATTTTTGAAAAACACAACTGGAAAGTTAACAACATTGTAAAGTACCCATTAATCTTACAGTCTTACTCCTATCTTAAGCTTGAAAAAAACATGTCTTACATGTCCAATTCCAATCGTAAAGACCTGGAAAATATGCTTAAAAAGAATAGATCAGAATTAATTGGAGATGTAAGTGATAAGGAATTAGATTTAATTAAGCCTTACATGGCAGATCTTCAGCGCCTTATCGTTGGCATATAATTTTCCCATTCAAACAACTGTTTTTCTGAAGTTTATAAAATAAAATAAAACAGAATATAAAAAGAGCTCGTATTGTTTCGTAGTATTTTGTTAATTAGCACTTAAATGAAGCTTAAACCGCCCTTTAAGGTGCCAGGCACCAGAAAAGGTTTATACTTCATCATCACCATATTACATACTATAATTAAACACCATTTGTTTTATGAAAGTCCGAAAGGCCGTAATCACCGCAGCAAGTCCATTACAGCGGAAACTTCCGCTTCAAACCCTGATAGATCGTAATGGAGAGAAAAAAACCGTTTTAGAAATATTGATACGAGAGGTTAAACTGGCAGGTATTGACGAGGTCGGCGTTGTCGTTTGCCCGGGTGATGACCACACCTATAAACAAGTTATAGGCTCCTTTTCTGACCAAATAAACTTTATATACCAAGACGAACCCAAAGGCTATGGAGACGCTTTATTACGCGCTGCAGCTTTCACTCAAAACGATCCTTTCTTACACCTCGTTGGCGATCATATATATGTTGAAAAACAACGAGCGAGTAGTACTAAAGAACTGATAGAACTGGCAGAAAAAGAAAATTGTGCCGTTTCTGCCGTACAACCGACCAGGGAAAGTTATATCACCCAATACGGCGTTGTGGGTGGTACCAGAGTACAGGGAAATAATGAAATATACACCGTTCGAGACGTCATAGAAAAGCCTACACCTACAGAAGCTGAACAAAAACTTGTTGTACCAGGTTTGAGAGCGGGACATTACCTTTGCTTCTTCGGCATGCACGTGTTAACACCAGAGGTTCTTAACATCATTAAGGAGCTCAGTGAAGCAAACGAAGGAAAGAAAATAAGTTTGAGCGACGCCCTGGATATACTGGCTCATCGCGAAAAGTACCTTGCTATGGAACAGCATGCGCTTCGTTTTGACTTAGGTGTTCACTATGGTTTAATGAAGGCACAACTGGCTATAGCGCTCAATGGAAAAGACAAGGATTATATCCTGTCGGAATTATTGCAATTCTTTGTCTCGAAAGATTTAAACTAGAAAATAAAACAGACTATGAGTCAGTTAATCGAATTAATTATTTCTAGTGATGAATCTGTTAGAAACCGTTCACTGGAAGCTGAATGTAAAGGCCTAAACACAAAGCAACTTTTAGAAGAATGTAAAAAGCTTGAACAATTCAGACAGACTAATGACAACCTTTATTACAAGGTCAGGGCATTGTTCTTTCTACATGCTATTCATAGATACTATTTACCCTATCGCAGTAAAGTAAATACCGATAGTGTTATACCGTTTGAGGCTTACGAACACATTCTCAAAAGAAGGTTCGAAGAAGCAATCAAAGTATTATTACGCGTTCAGTCTAAAATGGAGGAGGCAAACGAAGGTGTAAGCAGTGGTTTAGCTGAAGCCTATCATCAACTTGCTTTTCAGACACTTGCGGATCAAGTTCGTAAGAGTGTACGACAAACAGCGGGCAACCAATGGATGTTTAGAATCAGCCATCCCGACGACCATCCTTTGCATATCAGAAAAGAATTAGTCGATCGAAACCCGGACTCGGGATTATTTCCTATCGTACATGAACGTACGCCCGTACGAATGGATATTACACATTGCGGTTGGAGCGACATATTTTTTCTTGGAATGGATTTTCCGCAGGGAGCTCAGGTGCTTAACGTGTCTGTTAATCTTTGTGTGCGCGATGAAGATGTAACAAGTAATCCTTTACCTCCCATATCCACTTATTTGCGCGTCATAGATGAACCGGTATTAAAGCTCACAAGTATCGACCTTAATACTTCATCTGTGATCGATACCTTGGACGATGTGTTTGATTTTGCCCAGGACTACCTAGGCCTCCTAAAAGCTGGCGTTATTGCTTCCGGTATAGTACCTCCGGGAATGGAGGGGGCAGGAATTCCTCTCTCCCATTTATTACATAACCTGGTAGGTCCCAATAAAGGTTTAGAACTAGTCACTGAAGTTTATAACATTCCGAAAGGTTCCAGACTTGCAGTGTCAACTAACCTGTTAGCATCAATCATCAGCGTTTGTATGCGAGCTACAAGTCAAACAAAAAGTTTGACAGGCCCCTTATTGGAAGAAGAACGAAAACTGGTCGCAGCCAGAGCCATATTGGGTGAATGGATTGGTGGCTCAGGAGGTGGATGGCAGGATTCCGGAGGGGTATGGCCCGGCATAAAGCTCATACAAGGTATTGAAGCCAAAGACGGCGATCCTGAATTTGGTATAAGCAAAGGCCGCTTACTACCAAAACATACAATTTTGACTCAGGAAGAAATAAGTGCCAAGACCAGAAAAAAATTACAGGATAGCCTGGTAATTATTCATGGTGGTATGGCACAAGACGTAGGGCCGATTTTGGAAATGGTCACCGAAAAGCACCTGTTAAGATCGGAAAAGGAATGGAATGCCCGAAAAGAGGTAATTAAACTATTTGATAGCGTTGTGAACTCCTTAAAAGAAGGAAATATACAAGGCCTGGGTGCATTCACTCAACAGAACTTTGAAGAGCCTCTACAGGAGATCATACCCTGGACCAGCAACATGTATACAGAAACCTTAATAAAGAAAGTAGAAACACATTTTGGAGACAACTTTTGGGGATTCTGGATGATGGGCGGAATGTCTGGTGGAGGAATGGGCTTCATTTTTCACCCCGACCACAAAAAGGAAGGTCAGAATTACCTGGCCCAAATCCTGAAAGAGACAAAACAGCAGTTGCAGCACGCCGTAGCCTTTGCTATGGAGCCTGTAATATACGATTTTGAAATTAACGAAAACGGTACACACGGGGAAATGCACAAGCAAAACGACGCGCTTATGCCCGGAGGGTACTACAAACTCACAGTACCGGACTTGTTAAAAAAAGATATACACACACTAACAGCAGCACAGCGAAGTGAGCTGGAGCTCTTAGGTAACAGTTACCAACAAAATGCAGGTTTCAACAACTTTGTTCCGGAACTGTTTGAGCGTATGATCCCTCAAAAACAAAAGGGTATTGAAGCAGGAGCAAGTTTATCGGAACTGCTAAAAAATCACGGTTTTGACGCACAATTACATAATCAGATCAAAGCCGATTTAAAGGCCGGAAGGATTGGGCTGGCTCAAAATCGTCTTCCTGTTAACAGTAAAATAAGAGATGTCAATAAGGATGAAGTGGTAGATACGACTGAATCGTTGGCTAAAGAAGATTACAATACCGGTCTTAATGCCCTAAAAAATGGGGAGCTTGCTGTGGTAACGCTTGCCGGCGGGGTTGGCAGCCGCTGGACAAAAGGTGCCGGAGTGGTTAAATCACTCAACCCATTGGCTAAAATCGAGGGTAAACACCGTAATTTCATCGAATCACATTTAGCAAAAAGTAGAAAAATAGGACGCCTGTGCGGTACTCCACTTGCTCACGTCTTTACCACAAGCTATTTAACACATCAGGCAATTCAGTCTTATTTACATCATGTTGATAATTACAATTATGAGGGACCACTCCACCTTTCTGAAGGACGGGTCGTTGGACAAAGACTTATTCCTGTTACACGCGATTTACGCTTTTTGTGGGAAGAAATGCCTCAACAATTGTTGGATGAACAGGCACAAAAAATGCAGGATTCTTTAAGAAAAGCATTGATTAATTGGGCTTTAAGCAACGGTGAAGGCGAAGATTACACCGATAACCTACCCCACCAATGTATACACCCTGTTGGTCACTGGTTCGAGATTCCAAATATGTTTCTGAATGGAACGTTGTTATCTCTTCTTAAAGAACGACCAAACCTCAAGTATTTACTGATACACAATATTGATACCCTGGGTGCTAATGCAGATCCAGCACGATTGGGTCAGCACATTAATTCGGGAAATGCGCTTACCACGGAAGTGATTACCCGAAAAATAGACGACAGAGGAGGAGGATTAGCCAATATTGATGGCAGAATAAGACTCATTGAAGGGATGGCATTACCAAACGAAGAGATTGAGTTTAACCTCACTTATTACAATTCAAATACAACCTGGGTTAACCTGGACGATTTGCTTCATTGTTTTCAGCTTACTAAAGAAGACCTCCATAATACGGAATTTGTAAAGGATCGTGTTTGGAGAACATCCAGAAGAATGCCTACTTATATCACCATAAAAGATGTAAAAAAGCGTTGGGGTAAAGGCCAGGAAGACATCTACCCCGTTACTCAATTTGAAAAGCTCTGGGGAGATATGACGGCACTCGATGAGTTGAACTGCGGGTATACGGTGGTACCAAGAATGAGAGGTCAGCAATTGAAAGAGGTAGCACAGCTAGATGGCTGGTTACGAGACGGTTCTGCAAAGTATTTAATAGATCTTTGTGAATGGGTTTAATGCTAACGAGGTAAAACACTGATTAACAACATAATAAAAGTCACCAAGGAGACGTTCTAGAATTAAACTCTATCTATGCGTCTCCTTCTTTTGGTACTATTATTCTCGCCTTTTATCACTTTTGCAAACTATCCGGACTTTTATACTTCTCACGGAAACTATAATATCAGGTCCAACGACGTTCTTTGGCACCGTACGGTATGGAGACATATGGACCTTCAATTGAGTGCGAACACACCTTACTTAGGGTGCGAAAATAACCTGCCTCAAATTTTAATAAGTGCAGTGCGAAGGGGAAGTATCAAAGCTTACAACTCCGATTCTTTAAAGCCTGTAAACATATTGAACTGGAAAGCATTAAATGATCGCCTTACGATCTTTACAGATGCCGAAGCAGCAAATACGATTCGGCTCACTCCTTTTGATCTGCAAGAACTGGAATTAAGAGAGGACCTGGTATTTGACAGCAGGCATTCCCGTATGTATGTTGACATTACAGCCATTTCGCTGTACCTGCCTGCCGACCATCCTATAAATCCTTACGGATTCAGAGTACATATTGCTACTTTTAGTACGAAAGAGCTATATGCCACCTTATTTAAGGAGCATTATTGGGTTGGTCCAAACAACTTAAAAAGTCGCATTACATACGAAGCTGCTTTTAAAGCGCGCTATTTTGATGCACCTATTGTCAAAGTAAACAATTACGACAATAGTTACTATACGGACTATATTTCTGACCCTCAAAAAATACGTGCATATAGTGATGAGATTGAAAATAAGATAAGAAGTTTTGAGTACGATCTGTGGATACCGGGAGCAAATTAAACGTGCAAATTGTGTGTATTAGAATCCCAAAATACCCGAAAAAATTTCGTCTACTAAAAATGTCATTTCATCGCCATAAACACATTAGTTATCGTCTGATCCTGTGGTTTTCACCTAGTTTCGTATAAGCGTTAGACCTATTTAAGCATTTTATTTGTATATTTAGCTAGTCTTATTTTGCCGGCCTGAAATAGGCATTCAAACTATGATAGCTCAATTACATTTTCCTAACACATTAAGCCCTTCAAGTCTTGATCAGTTTTTAGCTGATGGCTGGTTCCGTAGTTGTAACTATCTACATAAATTCAAACTGTTGAGTTTGGATAATGAACTTAATTCTGTTGTTAATATTCGTTTAAATCTTGAGGGCTATTCTCCGAAAAAGAGCATGCGCAAGATCGCTAACAAGATTGAGTCTAATTTTGATATTGTCATACAGCCTGCGATTATTGACTCCGACCGTGAACTCTTATACTATCAACACACGCATCGTTTTAAGGGGTATATTTTCGATAGCTTAGATCAAATATTATTTGATGAGGAAGAAAAGAGTCTTTTTGACACCCATGAGATAGCAATATACGACAATGGTCGTCTTATTGCTGTGAGCTATTTCGATATCGGTGAAGATAGCATTGCCAGTATCATTGGGTTATTTGATCACGAATATGATAAATATAGCCTGGGAACCTATACCATGGTTGCGGAAGCATTGTATGGACTTACCTATGGTTTAAAATACTACTATCCGGGCTACATCTTAAGTGCCGACAGGTCTTTTGACTACAAATTGCGCATTGGTAATATGGATTACCTGGATGTGGATGGTCAATGGAAACCGTTGACTACTATTGACTATAAATGTTTTCCGGATCAGCTTTTAAGTAGAAAGTTGAATGAACTAAAGCAAATGCTGGATTCACATGAAATAGCTTTTGAAGAAATACATTATCCTTATTTCGGACTGGGTTATATGAGTCCCTTGAGTTTCGAATTTGTGAATTCCCCATTATTCCTCAAAACGAATATCAACGGAATTTATTCTCAGATTATCACTTACAATATTGATAAAAATCGATATGAAGTTTCATTGGTAAGTGAATTGCCTCAAGACCATATTATATTGACTCAGGTACGGAAGGGTAATGAAGAACAAATTATCTACTGCTATGAGGAATCCCTAATAAAATCAAAGGAGGTAGTCGCTGTAATAGAGCATATGTATGACGCAAAGCTTATAAAGGCCTACTAAAAAGTACTCATTATACGCTATGTCTGGCGAGACGTAATTCGCCACTTCCCAATTGCGACTGGCCCGACTCTACATAATTTCTTAATGCATTTAAATACATGGCCCAATCAAAGCTACACAATTGAAAAATACTTCCTTTTGAGCGCCACCCAATATGGCTAAAGTGCAATACAGTCGCCCCATCTTCATCTTCCTGATCTAACACAAAATGAAGCTCCGTATGCTTCCAGGTCTCCGGCCCTTCTATGCACCTCAACTTAACAAGCGCATCTTCGACAAGTTTAATAATTTGCATTCTTTTTAAACTGGCACCTTTAAAAAAGCGAAACTCACTAACCTCTCCTTCTTCGCGTTTTACATCTGCATCACTAGTCCACCATGATGTTATTCCCTCTTGCGTTGTAAGCGCACGATAAACATCTTCCGTCGGGCTTTCAATTTTAACTAAATGCTTAATCTCTGCCATATCGAAATAAACTATAATAAATTAATTGAACACAAATTATTAATAGAAACTTATTCGCAAAATACTCAAAAGTATTTAGCGCGCAAAAAAGATTTATGAATTGCGCTCAATTCTTAACGAAAAACCCTTTTCTTATTGATAACAAGGTAGTAATGGACACTAAAGAGCCTATGGCAAACAAAATTAAAACCGACTGCATATAAGACGACCAATTAGGCGTAACATAATTGAGTACATAGTTCCCTTCGATAAACCAAAAATTAACCGATGCTTTTGCAACGGAGCGCATAATATTCGGCATTACGTACAAAGGCACCATGCTCCCTCCTATTGCCGACATACATAATATAATCAACGTTGCTAGTCCTTCTACCTGTTTCCTTGTTTTGAGCACACATGCAAATGCCAGTCCAAAAGATGTCGATGCGAGTGATCCGCAGGCAACCAGCAAAAGCAGTGCAGGCCAGCTCGCGGTTTTGTAACCCAAGACTGCCGCTCCATAAAGATAAACAATAAGCAATTGTGTAAAGGATATTGCCAATAAAGCGCCACCTTTGGCTACCAATATTTTGATGGGTGACATACCACACAAGTATACACGTTCCAATGTACCGTCTTTGCGTTGATCGATTAACGCACCTGCCGATCCAATCACACTAAATAACAGCAACATAATCGCCGTTCCTGAAATGGCTTGTACAGTACCGATCGGTGTTTTAGTCTCTTCTTCCTTATAACTTAAACCAAAGGGTAATTCAAGTGCTCCCTGGGCATTAAACTCTGGCGATTTGGGTAGTTTTTGTTTTATAAGCTCCTTCATAAAAGCAATGGATGCGCTGTCCAATTCCCCATGAAAGCGCTCAAGTAATCCCCTCACTTGCTTATTTCGTGCTTTAAAATTTAAAAGTGGTGCCAACGAAGCCGCCACGACATTCATAACAGTGATGTTCTCTATTTCATTTTCCGGGGATAATATCAAACTAACATGATTTTTCACACTATCGAGGTCTTTAAATCCTTTGTGTATGATCACTCGGGGACTTTTTGTATCAACCCGATCATAGGACAGCACCTTTATTTGTTCATATGAATTGAGATAAGCAACCCATTGTTTTGAAATCGGAGTATTGTCCTTATCCTCCAAAAAGACACCGATGACGGGGTTCTTCTTTGCTGGAAAAGCACCATACATTAAACCAAAGAGAGAAACTAAAATGAGGGGTAAAATAAAATTGATTAGGAGCGCCTTTCTATCTCGACTAAATAATCGGAGTTCATTAATAAGCAGTGCACGAATCATCCTTCCTCTTTAACAATTCAAAATAAACCTCTTCGAGACTTCTTGGACCGTAATTTATGTTAATTATTTGCAAATTCGCTCCTAATATATGGTTTATTATGTTATGAAGTACAGGCAATTTGACACTCAGCGTATATGTATGTTGTTCTTCTTTTAAAATTGCCGTCCCTTCCTTGTCCAAAATGGCTTTTAACTCCTGCTTTTCACAGTTTACTACCACACGCGCTTCATCCTCTCTTTTTACTAAGTTCTTAAAACCATTTATATCTTCATCTAACAAAAGCGTACCTTTGTCAAGCATTGCAATGCGATTACAGTAGCTTTCGATTTCATGGAAATGATGGGAAGCGAAAAGAATGGTTGCTCCCCGTTTGTTTAACTTTATCAATTGTTCAAAGATTAATTGCTTGCTCTGGGGATCAACACCCACTGTTGGCTCATCCAAGAGTAGCAATCTGGGTTCATGTAATATTGAAATTAATAGGTTCACGCGCCTTTTCATACCTCCTGACAGGTGTTTTGCCTTTTCATGCATTTTGACATTCAAATCCATATTATCAATCAACTCTTCCAGTTCTGACTGCCCCTTTTTCAGCTTATACAATTTGCTGTATAGCTGTAGGTGCTCTAACACGGAAAGGTCGTCAAATAGCGCCAATTCCTGAGGAACAACTCCCAGTTCTGACCTTGATGCGCTTAACTCCAAACTTCCTGTTGTTATCTTTTTCAGACCCATAATAAGTTTGATCAAAGTAGATTTTCCAGCGCCATTTGGTCCAATGAGCCCATAAAATGCACCTTCGGGAACAAACATGTTCAAGTCGTTAATAGCATTATAGCGCTTATCGTAAGCGTAATTAAGATCAGTTGCTTTGATCATAGAATTCCAAATTTTTTCTTAAGCTGTTCGTGAATTGTTACGATGGATAATAGTAAAAACATGGCATAAAAAGTATCTTCCAGTGGTATTGTTCCCAGTCGAAGACCTATAATCTCCTGCTCATTGTACCACACCACTTCTTGAGGAATATAACTACCTGTTAATAACCCATTTACTATGAAAAAAGGAATAAGAACAATAATGAAAGCCAAATAAAAGCGCGATAGGAAAGAAGCCTTCATTATAAACGAAATCCAGGCAATCAATATGGAAAGAGAGAACATCGTCACAGCCGTATACCAGTTATTTCTGTAAATTATTCCCAAAACCAGACAAACTACAATTACCCCCAAACTAATATAGCTAGCGATTGATGAGAAATAGTCCTTTTTAATCAAAAAGTTCAGTGCTTCATACGTAAATACACAGGCATAAGGAATACATAAGAAGAATAACATTTCCTCCAGAGGCAGGTTATACAAATGTATTCCCAACAAATAACGGGTATTAAAGCCCCAAACTCCCATATGTGTAAAAAACATGTCCCAGATAATGAAAACAATACCAACTAATATATTAGCTACAAAAAACGACTTCCATAATTTTACAAAAGGCATTTTTTTGTGAAAGCTATAAATGAAGGGGACAATAATACTGCCTATATTAATAAATAAATAGAGGTATTTATCCATGGCTACCATGCTTTGAGGCAAGCCTGAAGTATTTAAATGGAACCCAAAGCATTCCAAAGCACTCACCTTTTTCCTTCCCTATATGTTTATGATGCATTTTATGGGCTCTTCTTAAAGCCCGAAAGTAGGTATTATTTGAATTACGAAATAATTTAAATCGCTGATGAATAAAAATATCATGTATTAAGAAATAGGCCAAACCATATAGTGTAATACCCAAACCAATGAAAAAGTGATAATCATAATGATTTAAAGCCCCTACTATTGAAAATGCAGACCCCGGCAGTGCAAATATTAGAAAGAAAAAATCATTTTTCTCGAGGAAACCTGCAGTTGGTTTGTGATGATCTTTATGGAAGTACCACATAAAACCATGCATAATGTACTTATGGGTAAACCAGGCAACAAATTCCATAAAAAAGAATATCGCAAGGGTAATGAATATGTTTAGCAGCCAAGTCATATCACATTAATTTATTCAGTTCATCTTCAGTTATTTGCTCGGAGTTTTTAAACAATTTTCTGATATACGATTTAACTTTCGAAGAGCTCAACGTATCAAAATTACGAATAATAAACAACTTATCTTTCTCTATCGCTTTATTATAACCAAGTATATCAGGAGCATTTAATTGTATACTCAAACGCAAGTAGCGCAACTCTATGTCATTAGGTTTTTTACTAATCTCTTTTTCCAAAATCCCTTTTCCTTCATTAAAAGTCTTTAGTTTTTGTATTGGTGATAATACTCGTTCTGCACCTACCATGCGGGCACAGGCATAGTAAGCATTCAACTTACAGCTTCGTTCCCTATTCTCCAATTTTTTGATCAAAGCCGACATATCTTTTGATGCAAATAATTGGGCGTGATATTCATTCCTCACTTCATCGATGCGCTGTGCATTCGAAATGTGAACTACAATCACGAGCAATAAAATCGTCAATGAAAATCGCATTAGACTACATTTAGTTTGTGCTTCACATAAGACGTAACAAGCAAGGAGTATTTATGCTGATTAGGAATTCGAATGCGCGTTTGTAACATTTTATTGGCTTTGGTTTTTTTCACCTTCTTTAGTAATTTAGAATAATAGCGATAGGCTAAGAACACGCCAAAGCGAGCCTTTTTATCCAACTTCATAATACCTTCATAGGCGTACTCAAATTCTTCGGCTATTTCTGTTTCAATTTTCCTTTTTGTCTCATCATCAAATTGCGTAATATCGACTCCGGGAAAATAGGTCCTTCCCAGCCCGATATAGTCTGCATTCAGGTCCCTTAAAAAGTTAATTTTTTGAAAAGCAGACCCTAGGGTCATCGCATATTTAGACAGTTTATTATACTGATCTTTATCTCCGTTTGTAAATACTTTCAAGCACATTAACCCTACAACTTCGGCCGATCCCAGAATATATTCCTTATAGCGATCATCGTCGTAGGAAAGATCGTATAGGTCCATTTCCATGCTTCTGAAGAAGGTTTCAATTAATGCATGGTCTATATCATACCTGTTAACTATATGCTGAAAGCTGTTAATGATGGGGTTTAAACTTATACCCTGCTCTATGCCTTTATAGGTGTCCTTTTTAAATTCCTCTAAGAGTGTAGCCCTGTCATAACCTTGAAATGAATCAACTATTTCATCTGCAAATCTTACGAAACCATATATGGAAAATATTGGTGCTCTTAAATCGCGGTGCATGAGCAAAATGCCCAATGTGAACGAAGTGCTATAATTGAAAGTTGTGGTTCGGCTGCACTTAGCAGATACTTTGTCAAAGATGGATTTCATAATTGTAAATCTTTAGTTACTTGTTGAGCTACTATTTGTCCGGATATAAGACTTGGTGGCACTCCAGGCCCGGGAACGGTAAGTTGTCCTGTATAGTAGAGATTTTCTACTTTTTTATTTTTTATTTTCGGTTTCAAAAACGCCGTTTGTTTAAGCACGTTTGATAAACCATAGGCATTACCTTTAAAAGCATTGTAGTCATGAACAAAGTCGGAGGGTGCATAACTCTTGCTATACACTATATGTTCTTTGATACTTTGTCCCGTACGCTGTTCCAGTCTTTCTATGAGCATCTGAAAGTACTTCTCTCTTTCTATTTCGGAGTCTTTTAATCCAGGTGCTACGGGAATAAGCAGGAATAAATTCTCACAATCTTCAGGCGCAACAGAAGCATCTGTGACGGAAGGAACGCAGGCATAAAACAAAGGATCACTTGGCCACTGCGGATTATTGTAAATCTCACTCACATGTTTATCGAAAGAGCTGTCAAAGAACAAGTTGTGATGTTTTAGATTTCTCAATCTTTTGTTGACCCCTACGTAATACAAAATACAGGAAGGAGCCATTTCTTTCTTATCCCAGTATTTTTCGTTGTAATTCCGGTATTGAGGTTCTAATAGTTGACTATCTACATGTTGGTAATCCGCGCTTGCAATAACAGCATCACAGTTGATGAGCTCACCATCTACCTTTACCGCATCCGCCTTGCCCTTTGCTACTATTATATGATCTACGGCACGTCCTGTAAGTATACGCACTCCTTGATCCCGAGCGATACGCTCCATCCCCTGTATAATTTTATGCATCCCTCCCATGGGATACCAGGTTCCCAAGACTAAGTCTGCGTAATTCATGAGGCTGTACATCGCCGGCGTATTGCTCGGTAGCGCTCCCAAAAATAAAATTGGGAAATTAAGAATACTCAATAATATTTTGTTTTTAAAGTATTTTGCAACATGTCTGTCAAAAGATGTAAGCAGGTTAAGCTTAAACAAATCCTTCATTAATTTCAATGATGCAAACTCTGATACTTTCAAAGAAGGTTTGTAAATAAACTCTTTCATACTTCGCTCATACTTATACTGAGCGTCTTGCAAAAATGCTGCCAATAGTTTGCCTGCCCCCTGTTCCACTTCTTCAAAAAGCTGTAATAGCTTTTCGGAAGAAGCCGGCAATTGAAGCGGATGACCACTTTCATAATAAACCTGGTATGAAGGGTCGAGCCTCACCAAGTCATAAAAATCGGCACTTGACTTCTCAAATTGTTTGAAGTAATGTTCAAAAACATCTGGCATCCAGTACCAACTTGGCCCCATATCAAATGTGAAGCCCTGTGTGTTAAACGAACGAGCCCTTCCTCCTACCTGTTCATTTTTTTCAATAAGCGTAACGTTATATCCATCTCTGGCCAATATAGATGCACTCGCCAAGCCAGAAAACCCTCCTCCAATCACTACTATATTACGTTCAGATACACTCATAAAATCCACATTTAGGTAGAAAACAGTTTAAATCAAAAATTGTTTAAAAGAACAGCTATTTTATTAAACAAAACCTCAGAGCCATACCTTGAGTTTCGCCACGCATTATAATGTCCATGCATAATACGATAATACTTATCTTGTAAGTTCGTTCTAATTAAAATACTTTCAAATTAGATCACCTAAAGCCTTTAACGCTATACGGCAGAGCATATTGAAATCAACACCAGAACGTGCTCTCAGCAATTATGGTTTTCGATGGTACACTAACTTAAGTCCACAATTTGTGTTCCAATAGGTATTTTTTCTTCTGACAATTGTGGATTTTATACTCCTTCATACTCTTATTGTTAAAGCTACCAGGATCTTTCAATAAAAAGGCAATCTGTTTAATAAATTAAACAGATTGCTCTAAAAAAACTATGAAAACGCTATTTATTCATTACCAAAATCGCACGGGTTTATTAATTATGATCACGGTGCTATTGCTGTTCTTCACACTCACCGGCTTTTACCAACATGCTGTGTGTGCGACTTACACTTCCAATAACACCATAAAAATGTCTCACCCAACAAAAAAGCAATATGAAAACAACTAATTTAAAAGCTCCAATTGTATTATTAACGATAGTCCTAATAAACGTTTCGTGTAGTTATAAAAGGCATCATGTAGCGGAACGAAGCGCCGAAGGGACCAAACAATGGTCTCAAAGAGATAACCGCGACATGAGGCGTCATAAAGGTGCGGTAAAAAGGAAAATGGTGCCGGCTCATAATTCTGAAATTGTTTTCGAAATTCCGCAAAAAAACACCGAATCTTATGCCTATTCTGAGGAAAACGATTTCAAGAATCCCTTGGATGAACCTTTATCGACATTTTCAATTGATGTAGACGCTGCCTCCTTTACTAATTGCAGGCATTATTTAAAATCAAATACAAAACCTCCTGAAGGAGCCGTAAGAGTGGAAGAGTTTATAAACTACTTTGACTATAATTATGAACAGCCGGAAAATGGTGCGTTTAGTATCTACACAGAACATCACCCCTGCCCCTGGAACGAAAAAAACATCCTTTTACAAATAGGTATCCAGGGAAAACGTATTCCTTTTGAAGAATTGCCTCCACTTAACCTTGTCTTTCTCGTTGATATTTCCGGTTCCATGGGTGCAGAAAACAAACTTCCTTTGGTCAAAAAATCTTTGAACAAATTATGTAATCAACTAAGGGCAAAAGATCATATTTCACTGGTTGTTTATGCCGGTGCGACCGGTGTGGTTTTAAAAGCGACTTCGGGAGATCAAAAGGAAAAGATTAAAAGAGCTATCAACGGACTGGGGTCCGGTGGATCTACCGCTGGTGCTTCGGGATTAAAACTTGCATATAGTGAAGCGGCTAAAAATAAGACCCGGAATTCCATCAACAGAATTATCTTAGCTACCGATGGTGACTTTAACATCGGCCCTTCTTCAGATGCGGAAATGACAAAAATGGTGGAAAAAGAGCGCAATGAAAATATATACATTACAGCTCTTGGCTTTGGAATGGGGAATTTTAAAGATTCCAAATTAGAAGCAATTGCAGACCACGGAAACGGCAACTATTTCTATATCGACGACTTAAGCGAAGCGCAGAGAGTACTTGTCAATAATCTAAGTGCCACCGTTTACACAATTGCCAAAGATGTTAAAATTCAAATTGAATTCAACTCAGCACATGTGAGCGAATACCGTTTGATTGGGTATACAAACCGCCTGCTCGATAGTCAGGATTTTGACGATGATAAAAAAGATGCCGGAGAATTAGGTGCCGGACATAATGTAACGGCACTTTACGAGTTGGTAAGCGCTTCGGATCATGGTAGCAAAGAAGCTCATCAACTTAAATATCACAACACTGTGAGTCTCAACCACGAACACTCAAAAGAGCTCTGCCACATTAAATTCAGGTACAAACACCCTAAAGACACAACAAGCAAGCTTATTGAGCACAGTGTTAAGGCCGGTCCAGGGACTAAAATGAGTGAACGATTTAAACTGGCCAGCAGCGTGGCGGCTTTTGCTCAATATATCCATCAATCAAAATACCTTGGAAAATACGGCCTCGATCAAATAGCAACAAACGTCAAAGGAATTACATTACCCGACCCCGAAACTCAATTACCTGAGCTGGCTATCATGATTAAGCAGGCCAGGCATTTATATAACGATTAGGCGTTGTAAAATGTAGTATATGAAAACGAGGCATGCCGGCGTACCTGAATTTATTTTCCAAATTTTCCTGATAACAAAGTACGCTGGCTTTGTCGCTAGTAGAAAAAAATAAGGCAAAAAAAAAACAGTGAACATAAGTTCACTGCTTTGTTTGCAAACATTAAATGGTCTTTATTCCGTCGTGCGACGAAAATAAAATCCCGAGAGTTTCATGGTATGCAGCACCAACTTATCTGCTGAAATTTCTTTAATAGCAACACCTACCGGGTTATGCGTTCTAAACAGGCTATCCCGTGCTATGGTGTACGTCCCACTAATCGTATTCGTGTCACCACCCAGGTCAGTAAATTCTGTAACAGTTGAGTCTCCAAACTCCATAGTCCATGTTTCAAAGACTTTCATATCTGTCGTTTGTCCCATCACATGTGTCGAGGTATTGTAATACTCCCATTTACCTTTAATCAACTCGGCTGTATCAGCAGGCATTTCTTCTTCAACGGCTTCTTCTGTAACGGCAATTTCGTCCTTTTCTGCTACCGTATCTTCAGATATTGTTGAGCCACCACAAGCGATTAACAGTGCAGTGGCTGGAATGATAAGGTATAGTTTTTCCACATTAAAAATTGGTTGAATATTATAATTAGTTCTGATCAGTATTCGCGAATGTCGGACAGAAGGTTACGTTTAATGTATAAAAATGTCATAAGCTACGGTTTTGTAAGATTAAACTGCCACTGTTTACTGCCTGACAAATTTCAAATCTTCAACTCTTCCCGAAGAGAGTTCAAAGCCGGAAATCATTTTACGTGTTCCAAAAAAACCTTAGGGACCCAAATTCTGTTATAAAATGGTCTTTGCCGATAGACGTACAATCTATCGCTTCATTTTTAGCTCCTATAGTTACTTTAAGCAAGTCATTCTCTAATTTAAAATGGTAAAATACGTCCAATTCTTTGCTGTAATAGCTGCCAGCATAACTTTTTAAGTTCATTTCTGAAACATCAATTTCTTTGGCTTTTATGATTACAAATTGGGCTTATTACTAACCCGCCTTAAATTGTGCTGCGAATTGCTCATTTATAGATCGCCATTCAGGCTTTTTAACCGTTCATGCTGGTCGAATATTCCGACAATCTCTTTCCCATTTTTTAGCCCGACAATTTCATTCTCCACAATTTTCAACTGAAACCCTCGATCGATGAGGTAACATTCCAGTGCCAATTTGTGATCTAATTCCATGTGACTAATTAGATGAGGAAAACCGCTCAATATGCGTTCAAACCTGCTTTGATCGACATCCGGTATAGCATCACTTTCAATAGTCACGACCAATGTTCCCTGGCCATAATCAGCACAATAGTAACTTTTGGTATTAAAATGGCCACATGCGATCATTCCCACTTGATGTTCGAAACCTTCATCAACGACGAAATGCCCTCCTGTCAATTCTTTGCTATTCTTGTCTTCGCCAAGCGCTCTTAATTCGTTCGAATATTCCAATAAATGTGCTGGAATTCCACTCTGAGCATTTGCCCACCCCCACATCCAGGAGTGATCGTTGTGAGATAAAGACCCAATTATTTGAACCGGGAATTCAAAATTATCTCCGAATGAAATAGTACCTGAATTCATATCAAATTGCCAGGCGCTTTCAGCTATTACCTCACCAAATATTAGTTGTTTTTCGTGGGATAGTCCGGCATGCAGTTCTAATAAATTAGTGAAAGAGGTCCAATCAGGTTTACTTCGGAAACCAAATTCACTCTTATTACGATCATCACTATTTGTATCAGGTTTCTCTCCTGGTGTTTTTTTTAAAATACTCATCCTAAATATTCGATATGGCCCTTGTATAAAATGTGTCCTTGACTTGTTCGGTATGCAAGAATAAGCTTTTAAGTTACTAAATTTTGAGTTTATTAGATTTAAATAAGCGCATTTGCTGGAATTGAATTCAAAAACCGTTTTTGGTATTTGTAGACATATGTATAAGTTATTACACATTATCATTACGTTTTAGATCAACAGATTTAAATACTCCCCCTCTACCACAAAACTACAATACTGACAAAAATCAGTATCGCACGCTACATCTGGCAACTTACGTCATAATTTTTGATTACATGCCCCCTTACCTTTAAGGTATAATTAAAAAAGGGACTATTATGAGCACAAAAATAGAAATAAACCAGGGCGAAGTTAAAGTGGACATCAGTGAATACCAGAAAGGTAATCTGACTTTTGAAGAATTAGGACTTACCAACGAAAACCTGGTATTTGAAGGTGGATTACTTCGCATCGTTTTTGTAATAAAAGACTTAGATCAACAACATTACTTCCATACGCCTACTATTGAAGTTGCCTATAAAGAAGAGATGGCCGAAACACACTGGCAGTGTGACTACAATGAAGAAATTATTCTGGACAAGTACGATCACCACGGACACTCAACGGTGATGCTTTTGAACAGAAAGAAACTGGAGGCATTGGAACACCGACATGAAAATACACTGATCTTACACGCAGAATTTCCGGAAGCTGTACACCTGGAAGCGGGCAAATCTTACATACATTTTTTCTAAAGTACTAACATTCAACTTTTTGACTGCTATTCCTAAATGGAAACTTAGCAACTTTGATTCACATAAAGGTTGTTCATTCTTTGAACAACCTTTTTTTATAGCCACCAGGAATCAACAAGGTAATTTATCCGAAAGATAAACTATACTTCATTTTTAAATGATCATCAGTTTTTTAACTACCTCTCTCTCTCCGAAGCACTCCCCATCAAAATTTCATTCAGAAATTACGTATTATATAACTGACACTGATTATATTTAAGAATACTTAAAATGTAAGTTCCTAACACATGAATCCCATAAGAGCCAACACCCAAACTTTCATGCTCCTCATCAGCACTTTTTTTATATATACCTGTTCGAGCAAAATAGGTGATCGCCAAAAACAAGAGCCGGTCATCGAACAAGCGCCGCAAGTCATAGAAAAGGATAGCACGGCCCCCATTGCCCAAGAAGATACCACGACGGAGTTAAAAGACAAGCTATACTTTGCTTCCATTGATTTAATGAATTACGATGATCAACTTAAATGTGCTACTCCAATAATAGATACCATCACAACTTACGACGATCATTGGCTTTTGAAGCTGATCGCGAGACAGAAAAAAATCTACTCAAGAGACAGTATTAAGTATTCCGAAAAATTGAATAAGCTCCCTAAAAGTAAAGATCTCGCAAGGATAGCTTTCATTCGTCAGGCAGCATTCCACTACAATCATCCTAATACCAAAGAGTATATACTGGAAGAATGGCATTTCGAGAACCAGGAAGACAGCGAAAAATGGTTTCATTTTTTAAAAGACTCACTTCGGGGTGCTTATTTCACGAAACCTCCTAGGTACCAATGGATAGACGATCAATTTATATACCTGATTAGCGCCCGAAGTGCTGCACATTGGTTTACTCATAAAGATAGTCTACATCACTTCCTGAACGGAAAGACCATTTCACAAGCACGATCTTTAACAAATGTGAACTCCAATTGGAAATATATTAAGAAATCCTTAAAAGGAGCACACAGTAGCACCATCAAAATGCCGGAAGGATTAAAATCAAACGCCACAACCCATATGAGCTATTACTATTTTACTGCGCATCGTAGCATTGCAAGGAAATACACACAGCGCGAATTCTTGAATAGAGATCAGTTTATGGCGGTCACAGCACCTTTATCCACATTAACAGGTGACGAAAAATATGAAAGTATTAAAGAAGAACTGGTTTGCTTAAAATACAGTATTGAGCAGAATGAATTAGGTAATCTAAATATAATAAATAAAAATATTGCGTTTTGCAACAATTTATTTGGAAAACCATATATATCAAACAAAAATAGACATATTTATCGCCAAAATACACATTATTTGGTTTGCGACTTGAAAGATGGTACAGTGAAAGAAGCACTCTATTTTCAAACATCGAACGCATTTATCCACAAAGAGGAAGACTTATTAACATTTGTAGACAAGTTACTTAAATGCTTCACTCCCTGACACAAATCAGTTCGAATACAACTATCTAATTTTCTGAATGTTAAACAAACATATTCGTCAGATAACTAATCGTTGTTTTGAAAAATTAAAATTTGAACTAGATTTACAATGGCATTCATTGCACCAAGCCAACTATAGAACATGCTAAGCATATTTAAGAAATTCAAATTCCCGTATCAAGTATATAATTTTTTTAAGAAAAATGAACTATGGCATAATGTAGCATTATATCAAAAATATGGCTTGAACAAAAAGTATTATTCTTCAATTTCCAGTGAAGATTTCAATGGAATTGACTCGCCTCGTAATAAATACGACCTGGTAGATTCATCCAAGGAATTGCCTAAAAATTCCAATTTTCAGTCGCTTGATGAAGCTACCAGAGAGAAATTACTTGGATGGTCGAAGGATGGCTATGTCATACTGGAAAAATTTTTCGATGCCAACTTCATTGATGCTATTAACGACGATATCCAACAAAAGCTGGCAAAAGGACAAGTTCAATTCAAATACCGGAACAAAATTATGTTTGCCTTTCACACTTCGCAACTTGTTAGAAAAGCAGGTGAAGACGAAAAGTTACTCAAAATATTGTCTTTGCTCATGGACAAACCTGTAGACCTATTTCAAAGTATCAACTTTTTAACAGGTAGTCAGCAGCGCTCACATTCAGACTCTATTCATATGACCACCTTTCCGTATGGCAATTTAATAGCAGTATGGGTAGCTTTGGAAGATATTACCGACGATTGCGGTCCCCTGCATTATTACCCAGGATCACAGACCTTACCTTATGTTCATAACCGGGATTTTGGTAATCAAGGCACCAAATATCGTCTTGGTGACAAGGATTATAGTGCTTATGAGGATCATATCGATAAAATCATCAAGCAGCAACGACTGGAAAAGAAAATCTTTAAACCGAAGAAAGGTGATTTACTCATTTGGCACGCAAATCTGCTCCATGGAGGTGAGCCCGTAAGTAACCCGGGTAGCAGTAGAAAAAGCATGGTGTTTCATTATTATGCACAAGATGTTATTTGTTTCCATGAAGTAACACAACGCCCTACCCTCAAGATTCCTTCTCCCTCTTAATGGTTTTTCTTCATAAATAACAGTGATCCACACTCTTGTTTAACATAAAATCAATTATTACAACAAAACTCATAGCCACCCGTCGAAGTGTTTACCTGAACGAGGTATCTACCTCGTTCAGGTGTTCTTCACACTCATTTGAAGTGTTCACTTTTATTGAATATATTCATGCATCAAATACGCCGTCGTCGATATAGAAACCACAGGATTGTCACCTGATACTGATAAAATCATAGATCTGGCCGTATATATTTTTGACGGTGAAAAGGTAATTGACGAATTTATCACCCTGGTACACCCTGAGCGTTTTATACCGGGAAATATCACATCTCTAACAGGAATCACCAACGATATGGTAGCTCAGGCACCACCATTCTACCTGGTTGCCAAACGTTTTTTAGAAATAACCAAGGACTGTACTTTTGTAGCGCATAACGTTTCTTTTGATTACAAATTTATTAAGGCTGAATTCGAATCACTGGGTTTTCCCTATCATTCAGAAACTTTATGCACGCTTAAGCTGGCCCGAAAATTGATCAAAGGACTTCCCTCCTACAAATTGGGCGTACTCTGCAAACACTTTTCTATTAAATTAGACAACGCTCACCGCGCTTTTGCTGATGCTTATGCTACCACACAATTGTTGAATCGTTTGTTAAAAGTAAAGCAAAAGGAAAAATCTAAAGAAATGTCTATCGAGGACATGGCACTCGCCTTACCTGAGCGATGCGGAGTTTACTATTTCATGGACAAAAACGACACCCCTATTTATATCGGTAAAAGCATACATATAAGATCTCGTGTATTGGAACACCTTCAAAACAAGTCTGCTAGCAAAGATCAGCAAATCAGGGCTCGTACCAAAAAGATCACCTATACAGAGACGGGAAGTGAGTTGATTGCATTGTTACATGAATCTCATGAAATCAAAAAGTACCAACCCAAATACAACAGGTCTCAAAAAACGGAAAAACTCCCCTGGGGAATTTACAAGTACCATAATGAACAAGGTTATACCTGTTTTGCAGTTAAAAAGTGCGCCGATGAAACGGCCTCCCCACTGTTGACCTTCAAAAACAAACGTAACGCCGATAATTTTCTGATTCGCAAAACGGAGGAACTCAAACTCTGTCAAACCCTAAACGGTCTTCATCACCCTAACGGGGCGTCTTGTTTTTTACATCAATTAAATTTGTGCTATGGAGCCTGCCAGCAGCAGGAAGAAGTGGAAGTCTATAATAGGAGGACCGGTAGTTTTATCGAAAGCCTTCACTTTCACGAACCGGACTTTGCTATTGTTGATAAAGGGCGCAAGCCACAAGAAAAAAGTATTGTGCTCATTGCTAATGGTCTGTATGTAGGATGGAGTTTTGTAGATGAACAGGAACTGTCCTCTTCCAAGTTAAATTTACACCAACTGGTCAACAAATATGAGGATCATGACGATATCAGAAAAATTGTCAAACGTTTCGTCGAGGATAATACAAACCTACAATTGATATCACTATCTTAAAAACAAAAAGCCCTTCATATGAAGAGCCTCAATAATATAATACCCCGTGCTTATTGTTAGAATCTCATGATATCAGCTTCTATTAACGGATCTTTAAGCATTTCACTAGCAAAACTTAAATTACCTTTTGGTACCAAAAGTATCAACTCTTGCTGCCGCGCCTTCGAAAACCTCGTTAACAATTGCCATTTACTCTTCAATTGCTCTTTATCTGCACCATTCATTGCTAACTCAATCATGACACGATCGCCATTTTTTACAGCTGTAATATCAGGTGAGTAATCTCTGTCAGAATCTTTCTGTTTAATCCTTGAGGGTGGTTCATAACCTTCAAGTCTTACTTTGATATCCTCAAAATACTTGGAGTTTTCAAGCTTAGCCACCGCTGAAGCCAATTCTAATTTTACATCTGGATTTTTGTAATTTTCTGATAACATAGGCAATTAAGTTAAAAATTTCAGTTAGAACCACACAGCGCATTTATTAACCGGATCTTCCACATACTTCCACACAAAATTTAGCACACGCTGTAACAATAGAATGTACGTAAAAAATGTGGAAAAGTCTATTTTTTTAATAAAAAAACCTAAAATATAAGCCTAATTTAAAGAAATAAACAGCAAATTAATTCAAACACGTAAGCTATTTCTCTTTATCCCCAGTCGTTAAGCCTTTATCTGATAATAATATCGCAATGGCCCGTGTCGAATTAAATTCAGAGAAAATAATGATCATTATTACTGTGATTGGCACACTTAAAAACATTCCGGTTATGCCCCAAAGAGCACCCCATGAACCTAGCGCTATTAACACGACCAAGGGACTCACATTCAAAGAATCACCCATCACTTTAGGTTCAAGTAAGTTTCCGACAACAAGCTGAATAGTCCCTACAATAACCAAAACGTAGATTCCTTCTATAAACGTTCCGAATTGTAATAAGGTAAACAGTGCGGGAAAAGCGGTGGCGATCAAAGAACCAATGGTCGGGATATAATTTAGTACAAATATCAACACAGACCAGAAAACCGGCGCATCTACTCCTATAATTCTTAGTGCAATGTAGCTTGCAACGCCTGTAATCACACTAATAATGGTTTTGAGCACCAGGTAACTACCTACTGATCGATCTATTTTATTGAGCAGTTCATAAGTCTGTTCGAATTGCTGTTTTTCAGGATAAATAGCCCTTATTTTATCCATAAAAGAGGATTCTTCAATCAACAAAAACATAACATAAAGCAAAATGGTAAAGGTGTTACCAAAAAGATCTGTCAATGAGCTAAAAATCAAACTTAAAGTACTGGAAATATCAATTTTCCCTAAGTATTCTGCTATAAATGACTTACTGTCTATCTTAAAATACCCATCAAAGTAGCCTACCAACTTTTGGATATTCTTCTCATAAGTAGGCATCTCCAGGGAAAGTTCCCTGATATTTACCGTAATCATATTAATAATTGCTCCGGATACCGTAAAAATGATAAGCGCTGCGACCGTTGTTTGAATAAATCGGGGTATGTTTTTCTTAATGAAGGGAATGCGTTGAAGCCCTTGTTTAATTTCTTTGATAAGGAACCAAATAATCAGCGCTAATATCAATGGAATAAGTAAATCCGCACCTACCCGTAAAATTACCACGCAACTAATAAATACGATGAGCCCATAGGCGAGCTTTGTTATCTTCATGCGGTAAATATAACGAAGCTATTTGCTAATGTTTTAATCCCGATTTCTTTTTTTTTACTGATGGCAACATGAAGATCACATAAAACTATCAATCAAGTAGTTATAATGATCATCCTGACTAAGAAACTGCACATTGCCAATGATAACAGTTTTGGACCTGGAACGGGTGAGTGCTACATTAAGTCTCCTTTTGTCCTTTAGAAAACCAAATTCCCCCTTGTCGTTATTTCTTACCATGCTAAGTATGATTATTTCTTTTTCCCTGCCTTGAAATCCATCAATTGACTTGCATTCAACACCACTTGCTTGCAGGCTTTCATTTATAAGTTGCACCTGATGAGCATACGGGCATATCACTCCAATATCCTGAGGAAATATGCGACAATCGAGCATTAACTCCACCACCTGACGAACTTTTTGAACCTCCCCTTTATTCCCAAAAGAAAACGAACCTTTCGGCCTATATTCCTGCTCGTCCGAATTAAGCAGAACTATGGGCCTGTCGGCATCGACTACGTGCCTATATTCCGGATTGTAATAGCTCGGCACCTGGAATCCAGGATAAGTGTTCAAAGAGCGTTTTTCAACCGATTTATGCGCCACCAATCTATTATCGTAAAAATTGCTATTACTAAACTGCATCAATACCTTATTCATTCGGTATTGAATCGTCAACAAGCGATGCTTATTGGATGGCAAAGTATCAATTAAGCGCTCAAATAATGTTTTTTCGAGCGCTCGAGCTTCCGCACACAAAACGGTAGGCGGCAATTGCTTATGATCTCCTGCCAGCACCCATTTACGTCCTTTGAGCATCGGAATGATACAGGAAGGTTCTGTGGCCTGCGTAGCCTCATCTATAACCACCAATGAAAAACGAAATCCGTCCAGCACTTCCGAACCTGCTGTAACATTGGTACAACATACAATATCAACCTCTTCCAGAACATGCTCTATAGCTTTCCTTTCCAGTTCCCTGGCTTGTTCTACCAGTTTATTTATTCCCCTTTGAAGGTTGATCCATTGTGCCATTTTACGGATATGATCCAAGGGAATACCTCTTTTGGAGACACCGCTTCTGGCTATTCGCAAGATTTCATCATCACGTAAACCACGGCGATTTTTACCATTTGCAGGAATAAATTGTAGCTGTTCTTCTTTGAACTCGGCAACTTTTCCCCAATTGGCATTAGATAGCTGGTAAAATTCCTCATCTTCCAATAAATAAGTTAATGAACATTGTACCAATGAAGAATCCATACGCACAGGATTACCTAATCGCACGACCTTGGCCTTCGCATCGGAAAAGCGTTCAAGCAGGTTATCAACTGCCACATTGGAGTCTGCACAGCACAAGACCTTCGCCCCCTTTTGAACATGCTGCATCACCAATTCCACCATGGTGGTAGTCTTACCGGTACCGGGCGGGCCGTGAATCAAAAAAATATCTTCAGTCGTCAACGACTCTTCCACGGCCATAATCTGTGCTTCATTAAGCTTACTTTGCGATAAAATCTTAGTAGCTTCCTGCACCGAGGGCATTAAGCGACCGGTGAGTAAATCAAGGAGCTGCGGAAATTCAGACAAGTCATTCAAGGCTTTAAACATGCGTTGAAACGTCACGTCATTGGCGTAAAGATCTAAGCGCACTTTTGTTCCGTAGGCTATGCGCGGAGGGTGTTTTTGATACGCAATCAAAAAACTCTTTCTGCTACGCTCTACGACAATGGCCTGGGCTTCGTCTCCTTTGGGCTTATGCTTACTTACAACCACAACATCTCCCACACTAATTTCGGATTGAGGTAAATTGCTTTTGAGCGATAAGCGTACAAGATAGCTACCTCCCAATCCCATACCGGCATCTTTACCATGCAAATTTAATATCGCCCTGCCCTTTTGTTGACGTTCATTACCGCTTAAAGTGTCAATTTCCAACAATTGGGCACTTATCTCCTCCTCACGTTCTAAACTTATGAGACGTTTTAAATTCCTATGATAATGTTTAAATTCCTGGTCCTCCGCCCTTGTCATCGAATAGTTTTAAAGTGAGACAAAGTTATAAAATAATTATTTCATAGCTTTGAATATGCAAAGCTTTGCCAACAACGTTAATGATTTTAATTCCAAGCTCAATATAGAGACAAGTCTGCCTGACGATGTAGAGGTGCTCAACCCTTTTCAAAACGCAACAGGTAAAAGGCTGTCAAGCACCTTCTATGAGCAATTTTATAATGATGAGCGTAAGCGCGTATTTATTTTCGGAATCAACCCGGGAAGACACGGAGCAGGTCTTACTGGCATACCTTTTACAGATCCGGTCCATTTGACGTCTTTTTGTGGTATCCCAAATGATTTACCTAAAAAGCACGAATTATCTTCGCTCTTCATTTACCGTTTAATAGAGGCTTATGGCGGTGTCAAACAATTTTATAATGCCGTTTATTTTACGGCGGTAAGTCCTTTAGGCTATATAAAAGACGGACTAAACTTCAATTATTACGATAGTCCTGTTTTTGCCAAAAAACTCATTCCCGACATCAAGAAATGGATCGAGTTACAACTACCTTTCGGTGCATCTAAAACGGCAATTTGTATGGGACAGGGCAAAAACTACCAATTCCTGCAAAAAATCAACAAAGAGATGGGGTATTTTGACAAGATTATCCCCGTACCTCATGCCAGGTACATTATGCAATACAAACGAAAGCAACTAGCGCATTACGTTGAAGTTTATATTCAAAGCATAAACGATGCATTAATCAATACATAAAGCTTAATTAATAATTTATCGATTAATTTGTCTCCAAATTGATAGTTTTTTAATATTTTTAAGAATTCTAACTACCTAAACTATTGATATTTTGAAAAGATTTACTTTTAAACGACTTGGTGTTTTCACACTGTTAAACCTGGCATTTTTATCCTGCCTCGCCCAGCATTCCGTTGCCAGAAAATGGAATGAGGTACTCTTAGAAGCCATACGTAACGATTACGCCAGACCTACCGTTCATGCTCGCAACCTCTTCCATATCAGTGCTGCCATGTACGACTGTTGGACCCTTTATGGTGACACGGGACGAACTTACCTTATTGGTAATACACAACACGGCTTCGACAGTCCTATTAACGACATCCCTACCGCTAACGATATTGATTCTGCACGTGGCGTCGCGATTAGCTATGCGGCCTACCGTTTGTTGGAACACCGTTTTGTAAATGCACCCGGATATGACCACATAGCAGGACTTATGGACGATTTGTTTGATGAGCTGAACCTGGACCGTCAGATAACATCAAGTGATTATAGCGATGGTAATCCGGCACACCTGGGCAACCATATTGCCCAACAGTACATCAATTACGGAATGCAGGATGGTGCCAATGAAAGCGGATCTTATAACAACTTATTTTATGAACCCATCAACGATTCTCTGGTACCCGAACTTCCTGGAAACCCTAACCTGAGTGATCCCAACAGATGGCAACCGTTAACATTAGATGTTTTTATAGATCAGAGTGGAAATGTTCTTTCTGGAAAAACGCCTGACTTTCTTAGTCCTGAATGGGGTAAGGTAAACCCGTTTTCACTTAACGAAACGCAAAGAAGCGTATTAAGCAGAGACGGCCATACTTTTAATGTATATCACGATCCAGGTGCTCCGGTTTATTTAGACATGAACAATGATACCGATATTTCAAGCTACTACAAATGGGGCAATGCACTCGTATCCATCTGGTCTTCCCAGTTAGACCCGGCCGACAGTGTTATGTGGGATATTTCTCCTGCCAGTATCGGCAACATTCAGCACTACCCTACCTCACCCGCCGATTATGAAACGTTTTATGATCTCGACAATGGTGGCGATGCAAGTATTGGGCACGACATGAACCCTTACACCAACGAACCCTATGAGCCGCAGCTGGTACCAAGAGCAGATTATGCGCGTGTACTAGCAGAATTCTGGGCAGACGGCCCCGACTCAGAAACACCTCCGGGACATTGGTTTACCATTTTAAATTATGTAAATGACCATGCTGCCTTTGAGAAACGTTTCAGAGGGATAGGCCCAATACTCAACGAACTGGAGTGGGATGTGAAAGCTTACTTTTGCCTGGCGGGCACCATGCATGATGCTGCGATTAGTGCCTGGAGTATCAAAGGCTATTATGATTACATCCGGCCAATATCAGCCATACGTTACATGTGTGATCTCGGCCAAAGTACTTATCCGGACTCTTTGAGCTACCATTTAGCGGGAATACCGCTTAAAGAAGGCTACATTGAAGTAGTAAAACCTGGTGACGCACTTTCAGGGCTTGATAATGAACATATTGGTAAAATTAAAGTCTTTGCATGGAGAGGGCCGGATTTTATAAGCAATCCCGCAAATGATATCGCCGGAGTAGGCTGGATTCTCGCTGAAAACTGGTGGCCTTATCAGCGCCCTACGTTTATCACCCCTCCTTTTGCCGGTTATGTTTCAGGGCACTCGGTATATTCAAGAGCGGCGGCTGAAATGATGACACTACTTACCGGTGACGCGTTTTTTCCGGGAGGTATGGGCGAGTTCGAAGCGAAAAAGAACGAATTCCTGGTGTTTGAGGATGGTCCGAGCATGGATATTACCCTACAGTGGGCAACCTATCGTGATGCATCGGATCAAACCAGCTTATCACGAATTTGGGGAGGTATCCACCCTCCTATCGATGATTTACCCGGTAGACATATTGGAGCTGAAATTGGTGTTCAAAGTTTCGAAACAGCAGAAAAATACTTCCAGGACCTGGTTAATAGTGTCACTGTAAAAGAAAATAGCGAAGATGACGGTATCTATCCTAACCCAATACGAGTGGGGCAAACCATCAAGATTAAATACAACGAAAACCTCATTTGCAACAAGATTCGTCTAATAAACTTGTTGGGCAATACGATTATAGAAGAGGTAGAAATGGCAAGAACACAAAACGAATTGCTCATTGCCACCGACAACTTCTCAAAAGGTATCTACCTGATAGAAGTAATAAGTAACAAGGGTATTCAATGCCATAAAATAGAAATAAGCGAATAAATCACAACATTGAACTAAAGCCATTTTTCAAATGAAACATGCTTTAGTCAAGATGCTGATACTAACAAAATTAGCACGTTAGATCAGGATATTGCATTCAGAATAATACGGAACGGTTTTTTTCTAATTATTGTTATAGCTTCACTTTAAACAATTTAGATTAAATCAATGGCTATTTCTGTGTTTATTCAATATGCATCCCACTTATGGACGCTCATTGTAGGTCAGTCCTTAAAATTACAGACAATTGGTACTCTCCCCACTTTAGTTTGCCAAATTTGTGCTGATGAACATAAAGCTGGTTTTAATAGTTTTCTTTCCAATTCATTATCTATAATCCTAATAATCAACTCGCTACTAATTATGTTTTTCAGCTTGTTTTATTGGTTTTGGAAGAAAAAATCAACAAGTAATCTTTAATAAATAATCGATTTAATTACTGTTACCTCTGTCCAATAAAAGCGGCCTTATAAGAGCCGCTTATAATTATTAATAAGTCAATATCATTTCAACGCGTCTATTATTTTTTCTGCCCTCAGGTGTATCATTTGTATCCACAGGGTGTGATTCGCCAAACCCTTGCGTAGCTATCCGATCACCGGCCACACCACGTTGTTTCAAAAATCGCTTAACCGATTTAGCACGATTTACAGATAATTCCATGTTGTCATAATATTCTCCCACATTATCGGTATGGCCTTCCAGTTTAATCTTGTATTTACTATTTCTGATCAGCACTTGCGCCAATTTATTCAAAGAAGGGTAAGAAGACTTTATGATTACTGCTTTTCCGGATTCAAACAAAAGGTTTTCAAAAGCTTCTTTAATCGCTTCCTGCTCTTCTTTCTTTATTTCCGGGCAGCCTTTATTTTCAACAACTCCCGGTTTTTCTATACAATGATCATCATAATCATTGATACCATCGCCGTCGGTATCAGGACAGCCTTGCCATTTTGCAGGGCCCGGATCATCAGGACATTTGTCTTCTTTATCAATAACCCCATCATTATCTCTATCGGCCCACGGACATCCCTTATTTGCGATCGGACCCGCTACTTGCGGACACTTATCATCTTTATCTAACAGGCCATCATTATCAGAATCGGGCCACGGACAACCCTTATTTGCACGTGGTCCTTTCACATCGGGACACTGATCCAATGTATCTACTACACCATCAAAGTCGCGATCCATAGGACAACCAAATGGTGTTACCACTTGCCCCTTAGGTGATCGGGGGCAGTTATCGTAATAGTCGGCAACGCCATCGCCATCGGTATCTTTATACTTAGGCGTATACTCCAAAGGCTTATCGTATGCTTTCTGTTTCTTTTTAGAGGCTTTAGCATGCTTTTTCATTTGCTTTGGATTCTGAGCAAATGAGCTGCCACTAAAAACCGATAAACACACACATAATAACAATGTTAAAAAATGATAATTCCTGGAATGCTTATTCATAATAATGTAAAATAGACACTATGTTTCTTAACGCAATAAGCTTTTTTATGTTTAATTCTCCTAACATATTTGTATTCAAATTGTGACAAAAGCACATCTCAGCACCATTTATATTCGGAATCATATCCAGATATCATGTGGCTAACTACAAAAAAGTCAATTTACATTGTATAATAACAACTATAATTAACTAAAAGTAAATTATAGTTTACTTCACTTGATTTCTATTCTTCAATCAGCATCTTTTTGGTGTTTAGGTCATTACCTGCTTTTAGTGTATAGAAGTAAATACCTTTACTTAAACCATACTTTTGCAGGTCTATCCCGATCACATGTCGCCCATAATGTCGAAACTCTTCATCTATTAGTGTTGCAATAGTATTACCATAAATATCTTTCAGCGAAAGTGTCACAGACACATTTCTTCTAAGCTTAAATGCAATGTACGCGAATTCCCGGGATGGATTGGGGTAGTTTTGTTCCAATTCAAACAAGTGAATAGGCTCACCGTTTTCATGCATGCTCAAAATGACATCTGGTCTTACGATGGCTGTCCAGACACTCATATTCCCTTCGGATAAACGTGCCCAGATAGGTCGCACGATATTATCATAAGCCATTATATTTGTATAATCTCCAAAAAAGGTATTGGAAGACGGCGTAAATGGTGATTCACTTATTTTTCTATTAAGGAACGTTTGCCCCCCATCTGTGGAGAGCGCATAATAAACATCGGTACTATTATTGTTATGTTCCCGTCGGTCGTAGAACACAAAATGAAGATAGCCTGTAACCTGATCCACACACATCCAGGTGAAAAACTGCTGATGTCCTGCATCATCATTATTAACTCTTATTGCATCGGACCAGGTATTGCCACCATCGTCAGACATAGCAAGCCAAACATCCGTATCATCGGTTCCATTCCGCTGATCTGTCCAGTTCACATAAATCCTTCCCCTGTAGGGGCTATAGCTTGTATCGCATTGCGTAACCGGTAAACCATTGCAACGCTGCAATCCGGGTATTTCGTAATCCCACCCTCCGGGCATGTCATTTATTTTGATATCATTATCCAGCCAGGTAGTTCCCCCGTCGAGCGAACGATCAAAAACCAATCCTTCGGGTCCCGCCCAGGCGACATACAGCTGTTTCTCGGGGCCAAGAGCCGGAACAGCCCCTTCGGTCGTATTATCTTCATCAATACAATTTCCATCAACCTCATTTATGCGCTTTGCAGGCGTCCAGCTTTCACCCAGGTCGGTCGATTTGGAGAACAAGATGGAAGATTTACATGAAGCACTTGAAGAGCCATAATCATCAAACTGGGTCCATGTCATATATATGGTATTATCTGTCCTATCAACAGTAACCCATTGTTTATCTTGAGCTTTTGCACCATTTAAACCGGCATAGCTACCGTTGTTCCAGTTTTCGCCTCCATCCGTAGATTTCTGACATACAATTCTATCGATCCAATTTCCATTACGTGGATTGGACAGATGGAAATAATACCAATTACTCTTGTTGTCGACAGCAATAACAGGGTCACCCCAAACGCCATATGAAGAAGACAAGCGATCTTTTGACCAAGTGTAGCCACTGTCGGTACTGATGTAAACATCGTCGAGAATCGCACCTGCTACCATCACATTAGGATGAAGCGGATCTATCATTATTGAGGGTTCAGAAGGGCTGCTTGTCCCCTGAATCAAAATATTTTCGTTTTGAGCGAAAGAACAAACAGTCTCAAAAAGTATAATAATTAGAATCAATTTGTTTGTAGGATTCATATACAGTAAATAAGGTATAATCAATAATATAATCGACTATGGAAAACGAAACAATCGTGAATGGCATTTGATCAAACAATGACAATGTATTGATGAATTATAGCCCCTCCAACAATATCAATCCTGCGGTAAGGTTTCGAAGATAAATCTATCTATAACTGTCGTAAATAAGTCATTACATCGAATAAACAAACTCAAAACTTCCTATAAACCATTGCTTACAAACATATTAAGGGGCAATTACGTAAGAACTTTAACGCTAAATTAAATTTCATAAATCGATTGAGCTATGACTAGACAATACCTGACTATTTTGCTAACACAGCTGCTTTTTGTAAAAGCATTTTCTCAACTGGTAATCAACGAAGTAGACCCTGAAACAGATCAGGTCGAACTAAAGAACATTAGTGATTCCACTGTGAATATTTCTGATTGGTACCTGTGTTCACTGGCAAGCGGAGCCGGTTACGACCTGCTCAGCGACTTAACCCTTAACCATGGGTCACTGAATTTAGCTCCGGGAGCATTGGTTGTATTTGGTGGCCATTCGATCATTGCCCAAGACGATCTAGCCCTGTACAATGCCAATGATTTTAGCAATTCCGATGCCATGGTGGATTATCTACAATGGGGACAAATAAATACCGGTAGATCAAATGTTGCAGAAGAAGCAGGCTTATGGGTCGCATCTGACTCTGCCAATACCATTACAGCAGGTCACACCTTGCAATATGACGGAGACGGGCAAACCGGAATTTATGGGTATTCCTTAAAAGCGCCCACTATTGCGGCACAAACTTTATGTGAACATGGAACGCCCAATGGAGGGTCTGTTTTCACATCGAGGGGACTGGAAACAGTAGCAGGCACAGTTGGAACAGACGAGCTCTCTTTTCATGCCATAAACGAAGGAATTACCGATTCGCTAAGTTATAGTTACATAATTACCGGTGAAGACCAGCAAATTTTAAGTTGGGTAATTGCTAACACTATAGCCGATTCTACACTACTTGATTTCTCCGATTCACTAGCAGGCAGCTGCCAGGTTTGGGGTTGGTCTTACGCAGGATTATTGAGTCCGCAAGTAGGCACTCCAATATCCAGTTTAAATGATAATGTGTGCGAAAACATATCTGCTAATCTTATCAACGTAATAAAAAATGAAGACCCGAATTCCATCTACAAGCACAAAGAAGCTGGTCTTAAAATATACCCTAATCCGGCGCAAACCCACATAACAATCCTAAACAAAAACCCTCAAAGCACGTTCTTCATAAGATCACTGGAAGGAATAACTCTAAAATCTGGCAACGCGGATATCATTGAGGTAATGGACTTAGAAAGTGGCACTTATATTTTGGAGGCATACAATGCCGATAACAAAGAAACGACCATGGGCCTGTTTATTAAACAATAATACAAGTGCCTACTTAACTTTCACTAAATTATCATTGGTCAGCTTATCAATTTGCAAGTCACTAAAATGCCTGAACAATTGTTTATGCCTTGAAATCACCTCCATGCTACTTTAACAAACCGTTCATTTTTTTTTGAAAATCCCGGGTAGGATTGATTTACTCAATTCAGTAAGAAAGTTTTAATGTTTATAATTTCTTAGCCAAAAATAGCGGCACACTCTCATCCTCCCATTACTTTAGCTTATTCCGTAGTTTTAAAACTGGCACATTTTTTGTTTTCCCTTTAGCGAAAATAGAATTTCCGCTTTAACTATTAACTGAGCCACATGCCCAACAACACATTTAAACTAATAATAATCAACTACTTATTTGTTATTACAGTCATTTCAACAAAAGTAAATGCACAAAACAGCAGTAAGGATTTCGATGTATTTTATGGACAGCAACGTGAATATGTAGAGCGGGCACAATCCCCTAATACATACCAATTTATGGATATGTATAAGGTCAACGATAAGCAGTTCTTACATATTAAAAGACACATTGGGCGTACGGAAAATGGAAATAAGAACAGTGATCTGATCGAACTATTGGATACAAACCTACAAGTTATCAGCACTACTAAATTGATGCACAGTGTAAGAGGAAAAAATGAAACGAGATCGTGTAAACCTTTCCAGCTGCATAATCAATTGTATTTTAAATATGATTATTATGACCACAGTACTAAAAGCAGGACATTATTTATGAGAAAGTTCGATCCGGAAAGTATGACCTTATCTGATGATAGTACTTACCTTGGATCTGAAACTTATGAAAGCAAAGCCGCGGCTCACCAGGCGGCGATCCGGCCTGGTCTCAATGAACTCTTTCTTACTCAGAACAAAAACCAAAATATAACAATACTAAGGGAGCCGTTTATTAAAAAAAGCAAAACTGTAGGACTTAAATACAAATGTTACGATGAAAAAATGTCGCTCTTATGGGAAAATAAAAGCGAACGTATCAATCTGGTTCACGGAAGGGTAGAAAAATCGCTGGTAGCTGATAATGGTGACCTACACCAGCTTGTAAGGATATTGCACCACGATAAAGCGGGAACATTTCATTTTGAATTAATTTCAGTTCTTGACAAAGGAAACAGAACAGTGATCAGACGATTAAAAATCACTAATAAAATAATCTGGAATATTGTTATGGATATAAATAATCGTAATGAGCTGTTTTTTGCAGGATTCTATTCTTCGTTTGATCTACAAGGCATTGAGGGCACATTTCATTTCAAGATTAATCCCAAGCACCAATATGTTTTTGATGAGCAAATCGACGCATTTGACCTCGAATATTTCACAGATTACCTCGTTGGAAAAAAGAAAGAGCGTGTCACATCCAGATTTGATGCAGGCAAACGTATAAACAACACACACTATACCATTCATAAACAGCACCTAAGGAGTGATGGAGGCTCTTATCTGGTAGGAATGAACCTTTATAGTAGTTTTAAAGACTATGCTGTAAATAATATGTTTTCTGTAAAAAAGCGCACACACTATGGGGATATAGTGGTAATAAGTCGATCGGCCAATGGTACACTAGAATGGATGAAACGATTACCCACCAAAGTACATGAAGTTACACCTTACTCTCAATTGTTTTCATTTTCCAGCAATGACAAATTATTTGTATGCCATTATGACTATTTGGATAACTTTAAACTAAAAGATGGTCAATCCCCCAAACCTTTCGAATTTAATAACGATCGCAGTATATACCGATGCCGCGTGCTATCACCAAAAAAGTTCGAATTAAAGGATCATATTCTTTTCCATGTTTATCATGAAAACCCGATCTTATTATCTGCCAGTAACTTTTTAATCGTTTCGGAAAAAGTCTTTATACTAAACGGAGCAAATGGTCGGGATAACCAACAAGTCAAATTCACCATAAAATAGCCTTTTATTATAACACTAACCTCCTTAAACTAAAAGGTAAAGCAAACAGGTTTTAGCTTTTCCGTCTGTTCTGAGCTTCTTCATAGATGTCGATCCATTCATCAACCGTAATTTTCTGAAACAGTTCGGCAATCAACTCATAAGGGATATCATCCATCCGTTTGAGCCTGATACAGCTCTTGCCCATATCTAATTTATACTTACAAATTTCCGAATAAGATGACTGAAACCACTGTAATAACTCTGGGTCTGAGTAAATGCCCATATGGTACACTCCAATAAAGTTTTTCTGCGCAGCCAGGTTGGCAAAAGGAAGTGGTAATGTAGTATCGCAGTGGTAGCCTTGTGGGTACCTACTTAAAGGAACAACATAGCCTAACATGCCATAATTCAATTCTTCTTTGAACCCTTCCGGAATGTTTTGTTTAATGATACCTCTAAGCTTATCAAAAGACGCTTTAAATTTTTCGGGAACGGCTTCAACATAAGCCTCCACGCTGTCAACATTGTATTTCATTTATTTTAGTAGTTTTTTGGTTATCTATGCTCGTACATATGTGAAATTAATCAAGCTAAAATTAAAATGAAACAGCATTTTACTTATTAAATATAAATTTGATAAAACACAGTATTTCATTATTTTGAATACAACGTATTAAAACATGACTTATGAAAATTTCAACAGCTCTATTACTCTTAGTTATGGCTATTTACTGCCATTCTAAGTCGCAAACCCCTGACGGGTAGACAAGTGCGCCACCATATCGATTTCAAAATGTAAGCATTGAAAATAACGTACTCTGTCATTCCGGGCTTTTGCAACAAACGAATCGTACATTGGGGTGGAATGTTACAATCAATGACTGGGATAACGGAAGTTTCACGAATAATTACATCGTCCACCAAAATTCTGATAATATAACCAATGGAATTGGTATTGGTATCCAGGGAGAAAACAAAGCTGTTGATATATCCAATAATGTACTGTACAACTTACAGGACACCCGCTATTTTCAGTTCGACGAAACGGAGAATGTCAATTTAACCGTAAACTCCAATCAACTCACATTATCTGATTCGGAAGTTGGCCTACTTGTAAACACGGACCGTAACGACGAAGTAACTTTTATGTCTAACAACACTTTTTATGGAGATGACGTCGAAGGTTCTTTGTTCCGATTAGAAGCCGGAGCGGTTGATTATGAACAGTGGGTCACACAATACCAATATGGTTCAGCACTAATGCTGAACCAGGAAGCATATGGGTATTATGACCCGGGTCGGGACCTGGATCGTTCGTTATATTCAGGAGGTATTACAATTGGACAGTAGAGATTCATTTTTCGAAGAGCTTCGCAAAATGTCCTATATAAACTGGAACACCGCGTATACTGCTGCGGCAATTAATAGCTGGATAAAAGAAGGGTTTTCAGTTATTAGTGCTACTCAAAACGAATTCGACAAATCGAGTGCACATCTATTCCCCAATCCCGGAGGTTCAACCATAAACATCAGTCAAATGCGCGGTTCAAACAGCATGACAGTATATGACTATAATGGAAAAAAGGTAGCCCAATTCATCACACAAAGCAAAACGCACCTGAACCTACCCGACTTACCCAAGGGCCTTTACCTTTTACGTTTCTTTGATAATCACGAAGTATTAACCGCAAGCGTTAAGTATGCAAAATTAAATTAACACATCTGACGTTTAAATGACATCGAAGATGAACTTCAATACAATATTCATGGTTTAGCTATTGACAAGCGGTATTAATCATTAGCTTTGTAAGGTGAAAATTCATTACTCATGAAAAAGAAAATAAGCTCCATTGCATTCGTTTTAGCCGGTACTTTTTCTCTGTTGTTGTTTCTAAGCAACCGTTATGAAGAGCAGGAAGTGCAAGTGGATATGGTAGCAAATGATCGTAAAAGTATTGTTGAGATAGAAGAAACAAACGATGCAATTGTTTGGGTGAGTCCTGAACGTGCCGAAGAATTAATGGCGAAAACACCAAAAAAGGTATTTATTGATGTATATACCGATTGGTGTGGTTGGTGCCACAAAATGGAAAAAACCAGCTTTCAGGACCCAAAGGTAATTTCGATCATAAACAAGGACTATTACGCTATTAGATTTAATGCCGAAAGTAAAGAAGAAATCAATTTCGATGGGCAAACCTATAATTCTCAAGGCAAGTACAACACCTTCGCTGCCTCTTTACTGAATGGTAAAATGAGTTTCCCGTCAATTGTTTATCTGGGAACTAACAAGAAATTAATCACTGTTGTGAAAGGCTATCGCCCAAGCAATGATCTACTGGTAGATCTTAACTTCATCAAAGAAGAGGCTTATAAGACAACTACGTACGATGCCTATAAAAAAGGCTTCTCAAAATAATGAAAGCCAGGTATTATCAGAAATATGAATAACTGCTATACGTAAGGTATTCTCATCGCTTCATTCCGGTTAAATACTCGTCTAATTGCTTATCGAAGTGATGCCACACGCCTAACAGTTGATCTATACCGGACAGGCGCCATTCGCTTATAAAATCAGACAGTATATCGAATAAAACAGGAGCGATTCCACATAAGTTCTGTTGATTCCTTTTTGTTCGCACCTTGTGCAACTCCGGTTCAAAGCAAAGAAAAGATAAACTAATGCCCACATAATCTCTTAAAGTACTCATTTCTTTTAAACTACTTTGTTTCATTTTCCATCGTTGTTTCCATTTGAAAAAAGGAACAGTAGACAGAAACTCATGAGGTTTGTATCCCATTTTAATAAATTCAGGATACATTTTTACATGTGCCAGATAATTGTGAACCTGAGACAGGAAATAGTTATTGGCTAATAAAGAAAAGCTTAAATTCCCTTTTAGCTCCTGTTTCAGCTTGTTAGTTGCAGGAAAATTCAAATAGTCCATGTAGACATGAAGCAACTCGTGCGAAAATAATGCACGGTTCACTTTGGTCTCATTAGAAATGATGGATACTACGTCATTTTTAATATGTACCAACCAGGTACTTTCCTTTGAATCATAATACAATTCGAAACGATAATGTCTGCTCAGCAAGTCCCACAACTCTTTATTTTTGTGATTGACGTAGTTTTGTATTTCTAAGTTGTGGCGCATGACCCTATTATACAAAAAAACTTGTTTTGCTGCTAAACACTCAGAGCAGAATTCAACGTACTTCAAACCTTGATGAAAAAACAAGCCTCGAACTATAAAACACCATAGGTGCTAAGATCTGGGAATAGCAACTGCCTAAGGCCATCAAGTCTTACAGGACATTTACTTAAACACTCTTACAGGCCGTACATAATCATCGTAAAACTTACGGTAACCACTCTGACCAAATAATGGATGTTCCTGTGGCCCGAGTCTGAAATGTTCAACATATGCAAAAAGGGTATCCACTTCTGTTGATGACCAATATGTTTTATCATCGAAATTGTATAATCCCGATTGAGAAAGTTTAAGGCAGGCCTGGTGCAACTCTCCCTGAGATGGTAAAAACCAATCGTTATACCCACCACCTTTATAGGCTACACACAATTCAGCAGCAGATTTCATCCATCTCTTTTCATCAGGGTCGTATAAAGTACAACTCGAATTAACTATCTTTCTGGTGTTTACAGGTCCGTCTCCAATCTTTTTGCCTGTTGCACCTGTAAACTTCCCTCTGCAACTCCAATAAATACGATAATTACTGGTATCATAATCGTAATGCAGATTCTTTGGTCCCATTACCATGCCACTGGAATCTTTGGAAAAAAAATAAAATATGTAACCTCCCTGATAAAATTTGCCATAAAGAGAATCCATCGGAACCCCTGATCTCATAATTTTTCGTGGACTTTCTCCCTTATTTAACCTGTTCTGACAGGAATTACTACTTTGCTCGCTTCCGTTCAATACACTAAAAAAACAAAACGTACTTAAGATTGATATTACTATTGGTATCTTCATGTCGTCTGGAATTAATAATGAGCAATACGCTGTTCTCGCATAAAATGATTCATTTGCACACCAACAATTAACAATAAAAAATGAGAATTGAGTGCTATTGTTCACCCTTTCAACAGAGACAATTCTCCGGAATAATTAATCGAAAAGATCTTTTCACAAAAAACTATCGTATTATTGAATTATAATTAGCAATCATGATGAGCACATTCAGGCAATTATTATTTTTCATTTTGTTAGCAGGCATCACATTTCAATGTTTTGCACAACAATCGACTATAGAAGTACAAACGGACATAAGTTGTGGAAGTGACAGCTTGGTTATTCGTTTACATTCACCCACTAACACAGACTATTCGATAGAGTATGCAAACTTACCAGATGGTAACTGGTCACCACTCGATATTACGCTAAGGGGAGACTCAACCTGGCTCATAACATTTGACTCTGTAACACTTTTCAAACTGAGAGCAGTAGCTCTTACCGATACCTCTAACAATATAGAATTTAACTGGACTTCGCAACTCAGCCTGGATTTAAACATAACGCCCCCAAATTGCCAACAAGATAATGGTTCTGTTGAATTAATTGTTACAGGAGGAAGAGGTACTTATGAATATAGTTTCGACAATTCATCTTTTAGTACCAACAATCATTTTTCAGGACTGGGAGCAGGTAACTATGCAATTGCCGTACGCGACACCTCTCAATGTGAACTAATAGATACCATTGATTTGAAGAAGATCGATATGCTTCGCGAAATTGCTGCCTTTAGAAACCAAACTTGCGGAGACAGCAATGGCATTATTACACTCAATACCTATGACGGATTCCCTCCTTACGAATACCGCCTTAATGATGGGCCATACCAGCCAAATAATACCTTTGACAGCTTGATAGCTGGCACCTACACTTATCGTATCAAAGATAGTTTGGGATGTGCTATTACAAATGAATTGACTATTGAACATTTTCCCGCTCCTGTTATTTCTGATGTAAGCAACATCAACCCCAGTTGTGGCAGCACAGGTTCCATAGAGGTAAGTACCCAGGGCGGCACCCCTCCTATTAACTACAGCATAAACCCTATTAGATTCCAGCAAACGGGTTATTTTGGCAACCTGCTTGCTGGAACATACACTGTTAAAATTATTGATGCTTACAATTGTGAGGATACAGTGAATGTATCCTTAACTCAAATCAATGAATTGAATATCGACGATACGACTTTGACAGATGCAAGTAATTGTGTCAATGCAGATGGCCTATTTGAAATCACCGCATTGGGAACCGAACCGATTAAGTATGTACTCAACGAAAGTGATACTTCAGACATTGGTATTTTTGATTCATTGACAGCTGGCAATTATGAACTTACAGTTTACGATTCTTGCGGAGCAACAGAGCGTATTGAATTTATAATTGAATGTCCCATAGACACTAGTAATACCGGTATCGGGGACATGCAATTGACAGGCCTATCTATATACCCTAATCCTTTCACCAATTCGCTTAAAATAATTGACGAGTCCATGGAATTTGAGCCAGTAACTTTAAAAATAGTGGACATCAAGGGAATCCTCGTAAAGACCGTTTACGAACCTGGTGAAGAACTAATACTGGAAGACTTACAAAAAGGCATTTACATTATTCAATTAGTGCGTCGTGAACAAACAGGCTACTATCGAGTTGTAAAACACTGATCAAAGAAAAGGGCTGCCAAAGGCAGCCTCTTCTAATCAACTTCTTTAAAACGCTCATCTCCACACATACGCACAATTTTGGGCAAGAATGTTCCTACCACCTCTACCAGATCGCGCTGAGCCGCCATCACCTGCTTAATATCTTTATAAGCTTGTGGGGCCTCATCAAGACCGGCTCCTATAAGCTCAATACCATGATCTTCCAGGTATTGCGCCACATAAGATGAGTTTAAGGACTTTTTGGCCTGTGTACGAGACATTTGTCGTCCGGCACCGTGAGAAGCGGAATTTAAAGACGCTGCATTCCCTTTACCTCTTACGATAAATCCCGGCGCGGCCATAGACCCCGGAACAATGCCTAAAACACCTTCAGAAGCCGGCGTAGCTCCTTTTCTATGCACGATGTAGGCATTTCCCTGCACATCTTTTTCTTCCCAGGCAAAATTGTGATGATTCTCTATTATTGCCCATGGTCGGGTACGTAAACCTATTGCCATTCTGTTATGTATCTGTTCATGACATGCCGATGCATAAGCTCCTGCCAGGTTCATAGCCAACCAATATTCCTGCCCTTCGGTGGTTTCAAGATCAAGCCACGCCAGGTGCTTTGCCTCTTGTGGCAATTTACAAAGCTCCCTCGCCAGTTTTGTATAGTGTTTCGCTATGCTTGCACCTAGTCCACGTGACCCTGAATGAGACAATAAAGCCAGGTATTTGCCAAGCGGTATTCCATACTCATTATCGGGATCTACAATTTCGACTTCACCAAATTCTACAAAGTGATTACCTCCACCCGATGTTCCTATTTGCTTAAAGGCACGGTGATGTAAAGCACTCAATAATGGTAGTTCATCGAATAGCTTATCTGCTAGCACAGGGTGATCTTTAGGATGTTTGAAAGTAGCTCTTCCAAATTGAGAGTTGTTCATCAACAACTTTTTATAGCTCTCTTTATTTGTTTCTAACTGAGCGGATGGAATGTCATAAATGGACATACACATTCTACAGCCAATATCTACACCTACAGCATAAGGAATAACACTGTTACTTGTGGAAAGTACGCCCCCAATTGGTAATCCGTAACCCTGATGAGCATCTGGCATCAGTGCCCCACCTGTAGCGACAGGTAATTTCATAGCCGTTTCCATTTGCTTTAAGGCTCCATCAGCTATCCCCTCTTTACCATAAATACTGTATTCCAGCGCATCACTTCTTAAATCAATAGTAGCTGAAATTGTGGCATCCATTAATGACTGAGCCAAATTACCAAAATCTTGATGCTCCGTAAACTCCTGAGGAGATTCCAGTAGTTTTGTTAAGACTTCCAGGTATTCCTTTTTCTGCATATTTAACTCAGCAGCAAGTTCCAGCGCTATGCCAAAAGCTCTGTTTTCCGGAAACCCGATCTCTTTTAATACCTCACTTGTAATTTGTGTTTCCATCTTACTATAGTTTTTAATTACAGTACAAAACAAATGGATTATTGCGCAAACTACTTGCGTAGCTCAAATAATTAAATTTATTTGCTGTAGTTTAACCTACGCAAAAATTAAATGCCTGTCAATCGCAATGCACTCATTCGCTACAAAACTATAGATAATTGTTTGAGAAACCGCTATAGAAAATGGACGCTAGACGATTTAATCGACGCTTGTTCTGATGCTTTGTATGAGTTTGAGGGTATTGAAGATGGTGTAAGCAAACGAACTATTCAACTGGATATTCAAACAATGCGTAGTGAAAAGCTGGGATACAACGCCCCTATCATCGTTGTGGATCGCAAATATTACACTTACGACGACCCTGATTATTCCATTACAAACATCCCGTTAACCGATCAGGACCTGGGTAAATTGACAGAAGTCGTGGACATTCTCAGGCAATTCAAAGGTTTCAATCATTTCAAAGATTTGAGTGGTATGATTCAGCGTCTGGAGGATAAAGTCCAGAGCACGAAAAGTAACACACGAAGTATTATTGACCTTGAAAAGAACGAAGCGCTTAAAGGCCTTGATTTTATTGACCCGATCTATCAGGCAATTCTTCAGAAGAAATGCCTGGAAATCACTTATCAATCATTCAAGGCCCGGAAGGAAAACACACTCACTTTCCACCCCTTCCTGCTGAAGGAACATCGCAACAGGTGGTTTGTTCTGGGAAATACCAAAAAGCAAAAAATGCTCTTGCTTGCATTGGATCGTATTATCGAGCTTAAAAGTATCGAAAAACCACTAATGAACTTCGACGAAAACCGTATTACCAATTACTTCAAAGATGTAATAGGCGTTACGGTAAACGAAGGTCAAAACCCTATAGACGTCCGATTTTTGGTAACCCCTGAAAACGCACCTTATGTTTCAACGAAACCTTTACATCATAGTCAGATTATTGTTGAAGAGTCAGAAGAAGGAACCGTCTTCCAAATCACTGTACAACATAATTTTGAACTGGAACGTGACCTGCTTTCTTTTGGCGACCGAATAAAGGTGCTCGGACCTTCAAAACTCCGGAGCATTATCAAAGAACGCTTACAAAACAGCATCGACTTTTATGAAACAGAAATCAATCCTAAAACCTTAAAAAATTACCCTCAACGTCTTTATAACAAAGGATATATCCTCGCTAGCCAAATATACACCTCAAAGCAAATAAAAGCCATCAAAAAAAGTATTAATAAACACATTGATGCATCTGACAATGGTGAAATATTCGCTATAAGGGGACTTTTTAATAACATTCCCCATTTAAAGAATTTATGCTTCACTCCTAACCTGCTTAAAATCTTAAAAGCCTTCGGGGACCATTATTTTCTGTGTAAAGCTATTTATTTCAATAAACCGCCAGACAACAACTGGTATGTTACCTGGCATCAGGATCTGGCAATAAACGTATCAGAAAAGAAAGACATTTCAGACTTCCATGGATGGACAACAAAAGAAGACACCATCAGTGTAATCCCTCCTATAGAAATTCGGGAAAACACAATTAGCATTCGTATTCATCTCGATGATTCTAATGAAAAAAACGGCACATTAAAACTTATACCGGGTTCACATAAAAAGGCGCACTTAGACGATGAAATACAGCATATCACTCAAAACACGCTACCAACATACACCAAGGCCAATAAAGGAGATGTATTACTCCTATCGCCATTAACAATTCATGCTTCAGAGAAAAATACACTCCAAAAACCGAGGCGTGTAATACACCTGGAGTTTAGTAATAAAGAACTCCCCGAGCCATTAAAATACAATGAACGAATTGACCTATTTAAAAAATAAACTACTAAGATTTGTTAGCCCGGTGAACATTTCCTATTATTAAACAAGAATCTGACCATAGCCAAAAATCAACCATTAAAAATATGATTCACCTACTACAGCGTGCCAAACACTGGCATTTATTTCTCATCACCACTATTCTACCAATTATATTTCAGTTTATTTTCATGGGTATTATGTTTTCAAACATATTACAATCCGGCAATCCCGACCCTTTACAAATGATGGGTATCATGAAGTATATGATGCTCATTATACTTCTGATACAGTCTGTACACTACATGTGGTTTTGGGCAATTACAATCGGCTTAAAAGATAAACTACCGGCAGGGGTAAAATTCAACACTACGCGTTTCAAAGTATTCTTCTTTTTCCCTGCTGCTTATTTTTTTATTTTCATTTTAATATTTTTTTCGGCATTCGACCTTTTTATGGAGAGCGCACTAACAAACAAAGCCCCTGATCTCGATGGTTTCTTTTTCTACTATCCTCTTTTTTTTGGTTTATTCTTCTTATCTCACCTCTTCAGTATATTCTGTATCATACATACCTTGTACTGGTCGGCGAAAGTTATAAAAAGTGTTGAAACACAAAAAGAAGCTTCATTTTCTGATTTTGCAGCTGAGTTTTTCTTAATCTGGTTCTACCCTGTAGGCGTGTGGTTTATACAACCTAAAGTAAATTCGTTTGTATTGGAAGAGCTCAAAGAAGAGGTTTGAAATTTGGAGTAACGCGGAGCCAGAAATAACTAATCAATTACATCATTTAAAGTGTAGTATATTCAAAGTTCGGCCAGGATGAAGCTCTTTTTGATGGCAAAATCTCAGGCACACACAGCATGAAAATCAGCGATTGCATCGATCCGGAAACATGGAAATACGACTCAACTAGTGAAGACAATCGCTATAATTACTATTCAGATAAGAACCACTTTTTTACCATTATTCAATGGCTGATAGAGGAAGCCTGAACCTTATGAGCAACTAATTGAAAAGGTATAGAGATCGGTTGAAACAGCGAATGCAAATTAACACGCTATTTTTGAGTGAATAAACACAAGGTGAATCCAGAGATCCCTATTCCTTAAATCCCGTCATAAGAGGAGCTAGCCTTTCTTCCAATTCGGTAGTAACGCGTTCGGCTATTTGTATTTTCTTCTTTTCATGGTAATAAACCTCCGCACTTACAAGTTGCCTCTCATACCTTTGTTCCAGGTCTTTTTTTGCCATTTCAATTTTTTTACGGGCATCTTTTACCCTAAGATCTCCCTGCAAAAACACCTGTTTTATTTGTGCCTTCTGATTCGGACGAATTGAAACATGTTTTTGATGGATCACCTCAACTCCATCTGAGTTGTTTTGAAAATTAGTGGCTTTTGAAAGCGTTGATAAGCCTGTAAAAGCTAAGATCCCTATTAATAACTTCATCTTATTCATATACTAAAATTTAAAACGACTGCTAATAAACTGTTATTGAAACGAATTAAGTATGCAATAATAATGCCATACAGGCTTTAAGCAATATAACTTAAAATATATAAACTTTATAGATCAACGATTGTTACCTCAAGATATTATCAAACATCAGACAATTTGAAATGTTCTCTAAACAACTGAGTCCAAAGCTCATACCCATTATCGTTCAAATGAAGCATATCATCCACAAATAAGCGTTCTAATTTAGTATAGTCGTGCATGGATTGATTGGTTTCCAGCCATTGACAGTCGTATTCCAGCGCCATACGCTTCAAACCTTTGTTAGTATCATCGATGATACTATTAAGATGAGCACGAATTGGACTTGGTTTTATTGATACCACAGTAATTTGCGTATGACCGTTGAGTGCTCGAATTTTCCTTATAACAGACTCACAACTACGACTTATCTCCTCGACAGAATAGCCTAATTCCACATCATTATCGCCTGCATAAAGTACAAACGCTCCTGCCTTACTGTCCTCAAATATACGATCGAAATAATAATTGCAAAGTGCATATGTTGACCCTCCAAAACCACAATTAACACAATTCAGCGGGGATAAGTCCTGAGCTATTCGCTCCCAAAGTCTGATAGTTGAACTCCCATAAAAAACCGTCTCATTACCCGTCCAGCTCTTACCGCTTAATTGATTCCCCAATGCCTGAACCTCTCCTTCAAACTCCTCCAAATTCAATAAAATTGTACTCATTCTATACTTCTTTACTTGTTTGATGTGCCAGCTGACTAACAGCTTCTTTATACTGTTGTTGGTATTGGTCAAGGTATGTTCTTAAATCGAGCCCGGACATTTCTAATTCTTCACTTATTCTAAAGGGCTTCCCGATTTTACAAGCGAAAACGTTATTTTTCACTCTTTTGTCAAAATTAACCAGAACAACTGGAACAATCAAAGGCTCTCGCTTCATTTTCATAGCCATATGGAAGGTTCCCGACTTAAATTTCCCAGGAGAAAGTTCAGTGGGATAAGACGTACCTTCAGGACTTATGATCAGATTCTGACCTTCTCCAAGGCTTTTTTCCAGCGTTAGAAGCCATTGTTTTCGCCTTTTTTCAATTTCTTCTTTGGATTCTTGAACCTGTTCCGATTCCTGGGTATGCACATTTATAAACCCAAAACGTTCGTAATACTCCTGATGTGCAAATTCCGCGTCTTTGCCTATGCGTACCATCCTCACATTAGGAATACCATAACGTTCATAAATCAAAGTATTTAAGAAATGGGAATCGAGTGTTATTTGAAAATTATTAGGCAGTGTATAATAAGGGTGATTTAATAAATGATTATAAATAAATATGTGTCCGGAATCTTCTGGTAGATTTTGATATCCATAGACTTCTATACTTACATTAGTAAAAAGTTCTTTAGACCTGGATATACTTAATTCCTGAATTGATTTGGGATCATATTGCCTGGGAGCTTGTACAACTGCTTGATAAACCTTATTTAATCCCTTAAAAAAAGACATTTCGCGCCGCGTTTCATGCAAATTATCAAGACACAGGGATGCGAGATTTCGCTCCCTCCCTTCTCCTTTAAGCTCCAGATCATGCAACAAGTCAAAAGCTTGCTGCTGCGTTAGAGGGTGCTTTAACAAATGTGGTACGGCGTGCAGTCCGGAGTCGATAGACAAATGTGCTTTATTCCCATCTATAAAACTACTAACTGCTTCCACCTCCTCTTTATAGAGCGTCGTCACCATACGGGCACGAACAGCTCGCAATTCATTATTAATGAGCCATAACACACGTTGTTGCAGCTTTAGCGAAAAAACAGTATCACTCTTTCTTAACGCTTCTACTTTTCTCAATGGAATATGAAGAAGAATAGTTTCCTTTTTAACAATAGCACTATTGAATGCTTTTTTATCCAATATTCCGGATGAGCCAATAATATAACCCGGAGTGGAAACAGCTCTGTAAAAAACAACGTGCGTACTTCCATTATTAGTACTTGTGCGGCAAAATTCCACCTCACCTTTTACCAAAATATTAATACCTGAAGTCGGTTTATCTTGTGTAAAAATAACATCACCTGATTTATATTGACGACGTTCCACCTCTTCAGATAGAAAACGAAATACCTTTTCATCAAAACCTTCAAAAAAAGGTGCACACATTAAGTGTAACATCGTATCGGTCACGTCGTGTTGCGGTGCTCGTTCGTACCAATGTGTAGTAATATAATCTTTTTCTTTTTTGGTATACAGCGACTGGGAAACCAATAAGTCTGCAGATGTAACTATTAGCTTGTGTGCATTCTGATTTAGAAAATTCAGGAATTCAGCCGCATATTCATAGGGCCCCTCAAAGATTTCTTGCAAATCATCAGTGGTCCACATCAAAACGCTGGCCGATGGACTTTCAACCTTAACAGTTGTGCTGTTATGGTCCAACTCACTCAAAGCTCCCAGGCCAAAAGGAGTATGTTTTTCACTGCTCTTCCCTATTCTCAACTCATCTACATGTAGATTGTCGCTGAAATAAAACCCTACTTCCCCTTCAATCAACAAACACAGCCTACTGGCTCGAGCATACTGTCTAATTATCGTTTCACCCTGAAGAAAACTGTAAACCTTGGCCTTCTTCATCAATTTGTTGACCTGAACAGATTCAACTTCAATTAGGTATTTATTCATCCCTATCAAAATAACTACGTAAATATACGTAACTTTCTACGTAAGAAAAACTAATTTTACTTATAAACACATCAAACCGGCTGATTAATCAACTGCTATCTAATCTAAAACCTGGATCAGGTCCCGGACATGGTTTGAACGATGCTCTATTCTGATAACGTAAACGCCTGCATCAAGTTCTTCCAGATCCAGATGAATGGTGTTTTTTCCAGGATCTATTTCAAAACTTTGCTTTTTAATAAACTCCCGACCCTGTAAATCATAAATTCCCAGTGCTATTTTATCGGTAACAATACTTTGAAAGTTGAGCCTGGCAAAATCCCGAGCAGGATTTGGAAATACCTCCAACTCACTGATCAATACATCATTAATAATGGCGCTAACACATTCATTACCTTGCGCTTGTTCTTCCGTAATTGTTATCAATGCTGAATCTGCACATTGCAGCGGATTTGTAACCCTCAACAAGTAAGAACCTGGTTCACAAGGTCTGAATTTATCTGCAATAGTAATGTATTCAAATACATCACTCTGTAAAATATACCATTGTGGTTCTCCCGCAGTATAAATAGCGGTAAGCTCCACAGGTATTTCATTATCAGGGCTAATTATGGCTACGGGTTCAGGTAAGACATGAACGCCTACTTCATCGGAGGGAGGAACTGTCGTAAAACACCTGTAATTACTTATTAACTCCACTTTCACAGATATAGACTGGCCGAGATTTATAAATTCTCTGGTCATATCTTCTGTTGCCGAATCGATAAGTTCTCCATTTAGGTACCAATTAAGACTGATATCAATATCATCAGGGTTGTCAAAAGTCACACGCACTTCTCCGCTGCCCAGGTGACAAACCGAATCACCAAAAACGCTTATTTCGGGGTCGTAGATCTCGCCAAAACTTGCCAACATATCATCAGACTTAGATTCGCAAGTATCACAATTTATTGTCCATGTTAGAGCTACACTTCCCGCCGTTTTATCATCATTGCTCGGATAATAAACAGTGTTGGATTTATTTGCATCTTCAAAGCTTCCGCTTCCACTACTTGTCCAGATTCCTGTTTCCCACGCCTCCGGTTCATTGGCATTTAAATAGACCTGTATCGCATTACAAATAAATTGGTTTACTCCTGCATTAGGCTCTGTTGTGGCCTTCACCAATTGAACCCCGTTAATTGTTAAAATGACCAGGGTGACTAATAGTTGTTTCATTGTGTGGATTCTTTTTGACAAAGATAATTAAAACAGCTGTTTTTATAAACTGAAAAAAACGGTTGATTTTTTTTCCTAACCCTACTTTATTAAAGTCCTTTTTATAAACTAAAATATGCGTTTAACTAATAATAAAATGATTTCACTTAATTTAATAAAGTCAGTTATTCGTAATTTTCGATTCCTTTACAAAAAGATAAACCCCCAACTTAGCCTGCGAAGATAAATCAATGTCTAACCTAAAATTTAAGATCATGACAGAGGTATCAAAAAGCGTAAATGAAGAATTCAAAGGTCAAAACAAACCATCAGCTGCCTTCGTGGCCGGTTCCTGGATTGCATTAATAGCCGGGATAGCTTCTTTTTGCATAGGGCTATATAATGCCAGTATGTGGATAAGCGAAAAAGGGTTTTATTTCACTGTTCTTATGTTCGGTTTATTTTCTGCCATTTCTCTTCAAAAAAGTGTAAGGGATAAAATGGAAGGTATTGCTGTTACGCCTATTTATTACGGCTTAAGCTGGGCATGTACTATTATGTCAATAATGCTACTCACCATTGGTTTATGGAACGCAGATCTCCTCTTATCAGAAAAAGGGTTTTTCGGAATTTCCTTTCTGCTGGCTCTTTTTGCAGTGATCGCCGTTCAAAAAAACACCAGAGACAACATACTAGCCGCTGTGGAATAATTTCTATTCTACATATACCAACCAGTCGTAAAAAGGAAGTGCCTTCACACTTCCTTTTTCATTATATTAACATTGTCCAATACATTGACATTAAACTAAATTCGTAAATTGGTGTAAAAAAACTATGTACTTATTATTTCCCGGAAGGCATCATTTAATGACAGAATTCCAATTCAAGTACTTGTTAAGCATTCTGCACAATAACGAAAACATCACTGATGACAGCGGTGAGCCAGTACCTGTTGATACTGGTTTCAATCAACTGATTTTTGCCGTTACATCAGCAAATCACTCCAATACAAAGCGAAACCCGCTTGCTTTTCACCAACGTGCCATAATGCTGCAGGAATTCTCAAGAGACCTCGCAATGAAAAGTCTTATATATGGCATCAATGACGTGGGTTATCTGGAAGATTTTGCCAATTATACCATACAGTCCATCAAACACCAGAGTGATGGAAAGATTGACCTTTCGCCGGCCAATTGTGTCGTCATTTGTTCTACCGCCGTACGTCATCTATATAAAAATAGTGGTTTCAAAATCTTACCGGCCGAATTGATCCCAAATTCGAATGATGAATTTCACACGCCTCATCCCTGGTATTATGTAACTAAAATTGCAGAATCGGTAAATTGGAATACAGACATCGAGCTACTGAAAAATATTCATAGTTCAACGATCAACCTTTGGAACAATTATCAACTGGGGTCTAAAGTAAAAAAACTACTATTGGACCCTATCGTTGGAGAGGACGGGGACATTACCGAATCCAGGGATTATAATGCTTATGTAAGGCAAATGGACGAAATTGCTGAAATTAAGTACAAAGAAACAGCACCATTCATCAAGTGCGGTAACATCGGTGATATTGGTTGCGCGGTAGGTTCCTGGATTAAATTAGCCGCTTCTGACCCTAAACTCAGTGAAGCTACTTTTTATGGAATCGAGCTCACAAGACAGCTTCATGACATTTGTGAACAACGCAAAAGCAACAACGAGTTTAAAAATCCTTATGTATTCTTTGCCATGAAAAACGCTGTAACCGGCCTTGTCTTTTCCAAATCAAGTATGCACACGATACATTGTTCATCACTGACCCATGAAATAGAGTCATATGGCGGCCGCGGTGACTTATTGAATTTCATTGCAAATCGCTATGAGGAATTGAACCCTGGTGGCGTATGGATCAATAGAGACGTAATAGGTCCACAAAACGGGGAACAGCAACTATTTATGAAATTAAACGACAAAGATGGCTCAAACGACAACGTTTATAAAGAATTTGAAAGTAATGAAGCATTAAAAAAGCACATTGATCAATTATCTACATTTTCTACCTTCCTAAGGTTTGCCCGGGATTTTCGAAGGGAAGAAGAAGACGGCATAGTTTTTGAAGTAATTGATAATAAAGAAGGAAATGTAATTTCCTTAAAATTCAGGGATGCAGCAGATTTTATGCTAACAAAAGACTATACAGACAATTGGTACAGCGAAATGCACGAGCGTTTTTGCTTTTGGAGTATATCCGATTGGGAAGTTGCACTCAAAAAAGCAGGTTTTCGTATTGGATCGGCTTCACACGATTATCAAAATCCATGGATTGTTGAAAACAGATGGAGGGGAAAAGTAGCCCTGTTTGCCGATCAAGAAATGCTAAAAAAGGTGGATTTCCCTCCTACTAATGCTTTAATTGTAGCCGAAAAAATATAACAAATATCCTTACCCAAAATAACATGAACAAACTGGACAAACTTTACGAAACTTTTGGAGAATTACTTTATGTACTGGCAAAAGCCGATGGTATAATTCAAGACGAAGAAATAGAAGCATTACATAAATTGCTGGGAAATCACCCTTGGGCAAAAGATGTTGAATGGTCTTTTAACTATGAAAAAGATCACAACAATGACATAGACATGGTTTATAAAAAGGTAATTGACTATTGTGCTGAATATGGCCCTACACCAGAATACAAGGACTTTATAGATGTAATGACTCACGTTGCGAATGCCTCATCGGGAATTGATGCTGAAGAACAAAAAATCATCAATTCGTTTACAAACGATTTAACCGAACGCTTCAAAAATGATATAGAAAGGATCAATTAGTCTAATTCCCAAAAAATTATCAATAAGTTCACAACGCATTAACAAACACAACGTAGTCTTACGATAGCTTTAAACAGAGCTCTAACGTTATGCATTACGAAATTGAACGAAAATTTTTGGTAGCTGCAGAAAACCTTCCGCAGTTACCATCATCAGGAAAAACATTGGTTCAGGGATACATCTCTCAACCCGAGGACTACCGGGAAGTGCGACTGAGGAAGGTTGAAGACCAATTCACACTTACTATAAAGAGTAACGATAGCTTCAAACGAATTGAACATGAAATTGTACTTGATAAAGAACAATTTAATACTTTTTGGGAGCTTTCCGAAACTCGAATTATTGTAAAAGATCGCTATCAAATTAATGAAAACGAATTCATTTTTGATTTAGATATTTACAAAAATGAACTACAAGGTCTAATAATGGTAGAGGTTGAATTTAAAGATATAGCTACTGCAAACAATTTCAAAAAACCTGCATGGTTTGGCCGCGAAGTCACCAATGACCGTGCTTATGGAAACAGAAGTCTTTGTGTTCATGGGCTGCCTGTACCCGTTTAATGTTTATTTTCTGTTAGTGGCAACTGTATTAAGAACATACTGTTGCCTTCTTTAGTAGGTTTATATGCAATGTCGCCATTAAACTCTTTTACAATGTCTTTAGCTTCAGATAACCCAAGTCCACATCCGGTATTTTTTGTGGTGTAAAAAGGATCAAATATACAGGTCCATTCGCTTTTATCAAGTGCGGGGCCCCTATCTTCGACATGAATAACCAGGCAGTTCTCATTGATCTCATGAAAAAGCTTGATTACTTTGGACTCATTATCATCTAATTGCTCCTCCATTGCTTCGTTGGCATTAAGCAATAAATTGAGGAATAATTGAATCATTCTGGTAGGGACGCCATAAATATGCACACCTTCTTTAATGTCATTTACTACTTTGGTAGCTCCCAACTGATGCCTTACCAGGCCAATAGCAATTTTGATTTGCTCAGCAACATCAAAATGAGCATGTTCGTCATACTCTTTTTGTGTATACATTCGTACCAAATCTACGATATCGATTACTTTGGAAGTACTCTGATCAATACCACTTACTAAACTAAGTGTGTCATCTAAGAGCTTTTGATACCTTTGTTTATAAGCGGGATCTTCATGTGTAACTATTACCTCTTCCACCTTATGGAGTATATTATATAATGGATCGAAACTCATTCCAACAATACTCAGTGGCGTACGTATATCGTGCGCAATACTGGCTGTAACTCTGCCGAGGGTACTCATTTTTGATTGCGCAAGTTTTAAGTTATTATAGGCAACAGATAATTTGTGATTTGTTTCGTGCAGGGATTCCGTTCTCAAGGCTACTTCCTTTTCCAACTTAATATTATGATCTTTAATCACTGTTTCATTTTCACGCAGCACTTCTATAGTTTTTGCCTGCATCAATTCTTTTTCCTTGCTATATTTTAGTGACCGTTGTGCAATGGCAACAGTAAAAATGACAATTTCGATACAGGAAAAGAGTTGTACAGCGTAATTTGTAAAATGATTTACCGGCAGTATACCAATGTCTTTTAACATAAATATTAGTGATCCTAAAACCACAAATGCCCAACCATAAGTAAATATCTTGGCTTCTTTGATTTGCTTCCGAAGCAATTTGACCAAAGCAAAACAATAGAATAAAATAAACAACAGCGTGGTATAAAACATCATAAAAAAAGAGGCTGTCTGGTACTTTGTAAAAAGTAATATCAAGGACCCTAAAGCCCCCGTATTAAGGAGGTAAACCAAGGACGACAATTTGGGTAAATTTTTATCAAACGATATAAATTGATTGAAATACCACATAGCAAATATCAAACCGAAATTGCTAAAAATAATAATCGACAGATGTTGCCATTCCGGACTGTCTGGCCACAAAAATTGATAAGTCACCCCTTTCAAGCCTATTTGAGTTAGCCCCATAAAAACCAAATAGGACACATAAGCGAAATAGATTCGTTGTCTAAAAGAATAATAAAGCGCGGTGTTAAAAAGCACCATTATAATTATTATTCCACCAAACCCGGCATTAAATAAGATATCTAACTGAGCTCTGCGAATCACGTTTTGCTCACTTCCAACATAAACAGGCAAATTAATTACTTCAAGGTTTTTAACCCTGATCAAATAATCACCAGATTCTCCAAAGGGTAGCTGCAGGGGGATAACATAAGTAGGTAACTGGTACTTTTTATGCTTAAATGCGTAAGCTTCTCCTGTTGTCATTACCTCCTCCCAAACACCATTCTTCTTATTAAATAACGTTATATAATCAAGGGAGGCATAGTCTATAAAGAGAACAGGGTTAAACTCCCCGTAGGAATTCTTCAGTGAAAATTGCGCCCATCTATACTCCTCCGACACGCCAATATTGGCAAGAGAATACCTGTTTAGAACCCAATTCTCTGCATTAAAATCCAAGTTATCAGGATGTATCTTATCGGTTTCAAAGCGATATATAGCGACACTTCTTCCTATATTGCTTATCTCATCACTCTTTATTTGAAAAACAGCTCCTCTGGCTGAAAAAAAAGTACAAACTACGCTTAGAATCACAAATAGATAACGAAAACTCACATATATCATTTTTGAACTCAAACAAACATGTTGGTCTTTTGGTTAAGTATCAAGAATTTTGTCATTAATTTGCGCAAAGCACCTTCAATTTTTTGCGTGCTCTGCAAAGATTGGCTCTGGAAGAACTTTCCGAAACTCCCATTAATTGACTTATTTCAGCGTGATCATAACCTTCCTGATCGTGTAAATTAAATACCAAACGCTGTAAGTCTGGTAAAGTATCTATGAGACGATTTAAATCTTCGTGCGCTAACTGCTTATCTATATGCGCATTGACAGGCACATCATAATCGTCAATATCAAGATTATTTCGGATAGCCTCATACCTGATATACATCAAAGAAGTATTTTGTGCAACACGATATATCCATGAATCCATACTCCCCCTTTGCGGGTCAAACGTTTCGATTCGTTCGAAAACTTTAACGAAAGTGTCTTGTATTAAATCTTCAACAATCATTTTTGACCTCACAAAACGCGAGCAAACTCGTTTTACTTTGTCATAATAGTTGGCATATAAATCGCGTTGAGTAACTACATACTCAACATCATTAATAGTTGGTAAACTCGTAATCATTTGGCTTGTAATGTTGCAGGTTTTCATTCATAAACAATTGTGCAATAGTTGTGCCAAAGTGTAAAAAAGTTAAATTTAAGCAGGATTGAGTGTGCGTTGTTTTTTTAATTCCTTATTTTGCATCAAAATGATACATACAACTGTTTCAAAATGATACAGTAAGTAGCTGATTTTATAGAACCAATCATTCTAAATGAGTTTATTTGAGAGTAGAGTTTTAGTTGTCGACGATGATGAAAAGCTTCTATTTGCTACCCGTTTAAACCTTGAAATGTTTTTCTCTAATGTTTTTGTAGCCTCCAACGAAAAGGAAGCTATAAAAATAATCGAGACAGAAGGTATTAATGTTGCAATTGTTGACATGAATCTAACACCGGGTGCTACTACGGGAAGAGACGGTCTTCGCTTACTTTCATTAATTAAAGAAAAATCCCAAAATACCCAGGTAATTGTTAACACCGCTTTTGGAGCCATTGACCTGGCAGTAAAAGCAATGAAAGATGGGGCTTCCGATTTCATTACCAAGCCCTGGAATCCTGGCAAAGTTCATTTAGCCATTAAAGTCGCTCATGAAAACTCCTTAAATGAGCAGGGTATTTCTCCTAAAAAAAATGACCTGACGACCCAGCAAAGCTTTAAATACCAATCATCTGAGATGCAGACGCTAATGGGGATGGTCTCACGAGTAGCTTTAACTGATGCCAATGTATTGTTGCTTGGAGAAAATGGTACCGGAAAAGACCTTATTGCAAAAGAAATTCACCTTAACTCCAAACGTAAAGACAAGCCTTTTATAAAAATTGACCTTGGTGCCATACAGGAAACAATATTTGAATCCGAATTATTTGGCCATGTGAAAGGCGCTTTTACCGATGCAATAGAAACACGCACAGGCTGGATGGAAGCTGCTTCGGGTGGAACTTTATTCCTGGACGAGATTGGCAATCTGCCTTTGTCACTGCAATCGAAATTACTTACGGTATTACAAAACCGCCAAATCAGCAAAGTAGGATCCAGAGAAATAACACCTATTGACATTAGGCTAATATGTGCGACAAACATGCCTTTGTACGAAATGATCAAAGAGGAGCGTTTTCGTACCGATTTGTTTTACCGCATCAAAACGGTGGAAATTCAAATTCCGCCATTACGGGAACGCAGTGGTGACATTATGCTACTAAGTGACCATTTTGCGACTGTTTACAGCAAAAAATATCAATTGGAAAATAAGCAGTTCACCAAAGAAACGCGGGCAATCTTAGAAAATTATTCATGGCCGGGTAACATTCGGGAGCTACAAAATTGCATCGAAAATGCCGTGATAATGTCTAAAAACAAAGAAATAACGCCAGAAGACTTAAATTTAGGTATTCACCAAATCACATCATCCAATTCCAATATACAAGTAGATTCTCTTAATATTGAGGAAATTGAAAAAGACGCTATCAAAAGAGCAATAGATAAACATAAGGGTAATTTGAGCCTGGCTGCAAAAGAACTGGGAATAGGCAGAGCTACACTTTATCGTAAAATTGAAAAATATGCGTTGTAGCCTTAAATAAGCTTTTAAATAAGATTCATTTCTTTCAAAAAAGCGCTAAATTTTTATCTTAAAAGAAATTCTCACGTATACTCTGTTTTAAAACGAATTTTAATCCATTTCCGCAATGAATTCTAAGTGGTGCTTTATTTTACTATTCACATTATCGAGTATGGTAATGTCTGCACAAAATAGTTCTTTAAAAAAAATGCTCAAATCGGCCGATGCTGATTATGATGATGAAAATTACAATACCGCGCTTGCCTCATACCTTAATTACGACAGCATTCACCCAAATAACCCAAAAGTTAACTTTAGAATAGGTCAGTGTTATTTGCACTCTTTGCACCAGGAAAATGCTTTGAAATACTTCAAAAAAGCAAAAATAGAAGACTATAACACGGGTGAATTAAGACTCTCTATGAATTATCACGGTAAGTGGTATTCAAATAATATAGATTTTAACCTAGGTCTTTGTTATCACCTGAATCATGATTTTGAAAAAGCAATTAGTAGCTACGTGAGGTACAAAGAAGCAGCTCAGGAGCGTACGGAGGATTTACAAAAATCATTGGAGATAGTCGACAGACAAATTAAAGCATGCCAATATGGTATGAAAATTAAAGGAACAGAAAAAAAGAATATCAAAATAGAAAACGTCGGCCCTACCATTAACTCGGAATACCCCGACTATACCCCACTTATTTCAACAGATGAGCAAACGCTCATTTTCACCTCTCGCAGACCTAATACCACGGCTCATTTAAGCGACCCAAATGACGACAACAAATACATGGAAGATATTTACATTTCTACCAAGGTAAACGGAACGTGGTCGGAGCCCAAAAACATGGGAAAAAACATTAACACCAAAACACACGATGCAGCGCTTGGTTTAAGTCCGGACGGACATGAGTTATTCATCTTTAGAAGTTTTCACCATAGTGAAGATATCTACTTGAGCACCCTCGAAGGAAATACATGGTCCGAAGCTATCAAACTATCACCTCCTATCAACACCAAATATTTTGAAGCCAGTGCCAGCCTTTCACCTGATGGTAAATTCCTCTACTTCACCAGTAACAGACCGGGAGGACATGGCGAAAAAGACATATATGTTGCGGAGCGTTTTGATCAAAACTCGTGGGGAGCGCCAAAAAACCTGGGCGCAACGGTAAACAGTGCCTACGATGAAGATGCCGCTTATATGCACCATGACGGTAAAACCTTGTATTTTAGCAGTACAGGACATCAGGGTATAGGCGGTTACGACATTTTCAAAACGGTATACGACCAAGAGACAAACTCATGGTCGGAGCCAGAAAACCTTGGATTTCCTGTCAATTCTGCTGATGACGATTTATTTTACAACTTCTCTCCTGATGGGAAACGTGCCTACTTTTCTACTCACAGAAAAGATAGTTATGGTGATCAGGATTTATATGTAATGCACCAGGAAGAAACAAAAGTTTCTCTCATTCTTATTAAGGGTAAACTGTTAGAAGCCACCTCCAACCAACCGACAGGAGGAAAAATTAAAGTGACAAACCTTAAAGATGGCAGTGTAACAGGCCCCTTTAACGTTAATAGCATTAACGGACAATATCAACTCGTATTAAATACCGGCATACCATATGCTGTACACATTTCATCTCCTGGCCATATCGCACATAACGAAAAGATTTTCATCTCAGACACAACTATTTACAAGGAATTAAGCAGAAACCTTACACTTGTACCTCATATAGAAAATGCCATTATAGAACTCAAACATTTATCATTTAATGCCGATTCTACTCAACTAAGTAAGAGTTCGACCGAGGTGATCAAACATTTTATTGATGACTTCAAAACTTCTAGCGATCTGTATCTGGAAATTGCTTGTCATTCCAATAATCTGAGTGAGGCAAAATCTTTAAAAATTGCGCAATTAATAGAGGCGCTATTCATTAATCAGGGTTATCCTAAGCGCAAAATTAACGCTTTTGGATATGGTGCTAAATATAAAGGTAAACAGGAAGTTTTAGGAGAGATTATCATTCAAAAGATATCGGATTCGCCTGACATCTGGAACTACCCCGAAGAAGGCTACTATTCTCAAAATCCGGATAAATAAAATGCACTATGAATCGACTCTCATTTGTTATACTACTTATACAATTAGCTCCCCTGTCTTTTGGGCAGCTGGTAATCACAAATGAGGATATGCCGCAAAAAAACGACACTTTAAGGTTTAGCGAAGCCACGCTTCCTGCTGATTTTGATTTACAAGAAACAGGAGCGAATCTTTTTTGGGATCTTTCTGAACTTATTGCCACGCGGCAGGATGTGCTGGAATATAAGTCCATTACCGGAATCAACTTGTTTTATGCGGCACAAATCGGATTCGATAAATTTGGAATTCAGCGCATCGATTCTATTGATTTTGGATTAATAGAACTAAAAGACCCTGCTGATTTTTATAATCTGAATGAAGAAGCTTTTTCGAGATGTGGACTTGGTATTACAATAGACGATCAGGTAATTGGAACTGAATTCAGTGATCCTGATGAAGTTTATGATCTTCCCATGACATATGGAGACTCCACTCAAAGTAGTTTCCACGTTTCGGCCGAGCTATTAGACGGCGGTGTTTACGCTCAATACGGCACAAGAACGAAAGTAGTGGATGGATTTGGGACAATTGTAACTCCACTTGATACATTTGACTGTCTTCGGGTGAAAACAGAAATTGATCAAAATGATTCGCTAATGATCACTCGCTTTTTTTTGCCCATAACATTAAATACGAAGCTTGTTACCTATCAATGGTTAGCAAAAGATGAAAGGCTCCCCATATTAGAGGTAGCTGGCAATATTATAAACGACACCTTCACGGTTAACTCTATAAGGTATAAAGACCGATTTAGAGCAGATATAGCAGACCCCTTACTTCCGAACGTTGATTTTGAAGCTGACAATCCCGCAATTATTCCGGGTAGTACAGTGAAATTTTACGATCAAAGTAGCAACCTACCTTTCAATTGGGAATGGAATATTATACCAGCGCAAGGCTATGAATTCGTAAGCGGTTCAACACCTCATTCTCAAAATCCAGAAGTTCTTTTTTCAGCACCGGGATGGTACGACGTTTCACTTACTGCCGTGAATTTATTTGGTAACAGCCAAGAAGTCAAAACTAATTACATCCACGTAGATGAAACCAACAACTCACAAGATGCATTCCCTCAACATAATTCTATTTTAATAAATACCATTTCTGAAAAGGGCATTTTTAAACTAACACCCTTCGCTGAACTGAGCAATGTACATATTTATAGCCTAACTGGTAGATTATTGCCCGAATCAGTTTACCACAGAGAACTCCAACAAATTGATCTCAGCAATCATCAGGAAGGTCTATACATCCTTAGTGCAACTACGCAGAATGGATCTGCTAACACGTGGTTGAAGATGTATAAAACGAATAAAATCCATTAAATTATCTCCAAGTCCTTAAACGCCTTATTATACACGCTTAATACTTCTTGAAAAGAAAGTGTTAAATAATTCTTCTTTTTGGTCTTTTGCTCTGCTTTGCGTTGCAAAAGTTGCAGTATCCCATTAGATGTTTTCATATCAATTCAATATTTACTATCATAAAGACAAGCGTTATAATAGTAGGTTGCTTCACACTTTTATTAAATTAAATTTATATTCAAAACGCACGAAGAAGAAATATGGTGTAAAAGGCGCTATATTTTTTAGTCTGGATAAATGGCTTCCACCTCGCTCACACTGCTTGCCTTGAAAAAGCCAAGAACAATCTCCTTACTATCCGTACTATTATGCAAATTCCCGATAATCGGAGCTGGTGGTGTATCAAAAGGTGTACCACTATTATTAGCCTGGGCCACCAGTGTGGAATAATACTCGTATGCTTGTTCTGTCAATGACCATCTTTGCAGTTTCACTGTAGAGCTGAAATTGATAGGCTCACCATACATTGGTCTTCCCGAAACAAAAGCCGAATCATCTTGCGCTAAGGCGTCATCTTCAACCTGGACACCATCTCTTTCCTGAACATCATCAATAAACACTTTCCACAGTATATAATCGAATGTCGGTGGATTCACATAATCCACTACCGGAAACGCACCTTCTTCGGGAGGCAAAGCGGCCCCACCCAAAATTCGATCTCGTGTAAGCATATAGGCACTATCTATAGGACTTACAGGTAATAACTCATCGGGGTCTGAATAATACGAGCTGCCATCGCTCAAGGCAATCTCCAAATGGTAAGACTCACCCACTATTCCCTGAATACCCGTTGTATAATAGTGGCCCGACTTAAGCTCTTCCAACGTATCCCGTTCTCCGGAATTGGCTATTAGCACGATCGTCGCATTATTAATTACCGGGTTTCTGTTTTCATCCAAATAGCCTGTTGTTTCAGTCAACTTCACTAAATAGGGACCTTCCTGATCACTTATGGTTCCTTCTACTACGAGGCGCTTCGGACCTTCATCGATTTCCAGATCAATTGGATCTTCACAAGCTACCATAAAAGCTAACACTGTTATAAATATTGCAAATCGCCTCATCTCAAAATTTAAAATTATAGGTTAATGAAGGTAAAATAGAACCCAGAATAGATATTCTTGTGGTTTCAGTTTTATTAGGATCGTCTTCACTTGTCGTGAAGTTTATTGCATAGGCATTCCTGCGACCATATACATTATAGATGGAGAGCACAAGGGAATGATTTCCCCAGTCATATGTCGCAGCTAAATCCAAACGATGGTAGTCTGGTATGCGATCCTGATTTCTACTCACGTAATTTGGCAAAATAAAACCTTCATATTCGTATTTACTATCAGGATATGTTACGGGTCTGCCAGCACTATAAGTAAAATTCATTGAAACATTAAGCTTCTTGTTAATATCATAAGCAAGTACAAGAGTTACATCATGTGGCTTATCATAATTAGAAACGTACCACTCTCCTTCATTGATGGTCTCTTCAAAGGTATCCCCGGCTACTTTTCGCTCTGTTCGCGCGAGTGTATAGCTTAACCAACCGGTAAGCCTTCCGGTTTGCTTTCGAAGCATAAACTCAAGGCCATACGCTCTGCCTACTCCTGTTAGGAGCTCTGTTTCAATTGTTTCATTGAGAAAGAGTTCTGCGTTATTCTTATAATCTACTATATTCTGCATGTTTTTGTAGTAGACCTCCACAGAACCTTCAAGTGTATTATCTCTGAAATTCCTGAAATAACCTACCGCAACCTGATCGGCAATTGCAGGTTTTATGTACTCATCACTGGCCTTCCACAAATCGGTAGGCAGTCCATTTGTGGTATTGGAAATGAGGTGCAAATACTGTCTGGTTCTCATATAGCTCAACTTAACAGAGCTACTGGAATCAACGGAGTACTTAAAGGCCAGTCGCGGTTCAAATCCACTGTAAGATTGTACAACATCTCCCCGCTCATACTTTACCGTATCTATTACATTGTTATCATTTAATGGTAGACCATCCTGATAAATAAGACTTGTATATGGCCCAACATTTATGAATGAACTAAAACGTAAGCCGGCAAGTATGGTCAACTTATTATTTGGTTTATATTCTTCACTAAAATAAACAGCAGGCTCATGTGCTTGCTCCAAATCAAGGTCGAATTCCTGAAAAATATCTCTAAAAATTCCCTGTGGCTCCACCTTACCCGGTCTAAAGCGATAATAGATGTTGGAGGCACCAAGCTCTATTTTATGCTTATCATTGAGGTAATAGTCAAAATCTGCCTTAAAATTGTAATTATTGATTACAGACGTCCAGATGAAGAACTCATCCCCGCCAAGCGAATAATCATAATTACTATAAATTCCGGAAAAGTTAGCAAACAATTTATCTGTGAAAATGTGGTTCCATCTCAGAGTTGCTGTTCTATTACCCCAGTCGAAGCCAAAAACGTTCTGAAAGTTGAATACATCGCGCCCGAAATAGCCGGATAAAAATACACGGTTGTTTTCGTTTAATTTGTAGTTGGCTTTTAAATTAAGATCGTAGAAGAAAGCCTGAGTCTGATTGATATTTGAATCAGGGCTTAGCTTTAAAAACAAATCGGCATAAGATCTTCTTCCTGCAACCACAAATGAACCTTTTTCTTTCACAATGGGACCTTCTATTGTGAGCCTGCTCGATACAGTTCCTATACCTCCCGTAGCTGCAAATTTCTTGTTGTTCCCCTCCTTCTGCCTCACATCAAGAACTGAAGAAAGTCGGCCTCCGTACCGGGCAGGAATTCCTCCTTTATACAGTTTAACGTCTTTTATTACGTCAGCATTAAATACGGAGAAAAAGCCAAATAAATGTGAGGAACTAAATACATTGGCTTCATCCAGTAACACCAGGTTTTGATCGGCAGCTCCTCCGCGAACATTAAATCCATTGGCTCCTTCACCTACAGTAGTTACCCCAGGCAGCAATTGAATAGTCTTAATAACGTCTACTTCACCGAGAAAGGCTGGTAACTTTTTGATCTCTTCAATTTTTAGCTCATTAGTACTCATCTCCACTTCGTTCACGTTCTTATCTGCCTTCTCCACAGCTATAGTTACTGTCTCCAGCTGTATGTTTCCTGAGTTTAATTCTTTGTTGAGTTTAATGTCTTTGTCGAGGTTAACAGTTTCTGTAATCGAAGCAAATCCTATGAAATTATACTCAAGGGTGTAGGTACCTTTCGGTAGGGTTATGGAATAGAAACCATACAAATTGGTTACAGCGGTTTTCCCAAGCTCTTTGACCGTTACAGTGGCGCTAGGTAATGTTTCCCCCGATTCACCATCGGTCACGACGCCACTTATGGTATACGATTCCTGTGCTAAACCTTTGTGACCGATAAGAAATAATAGTAGTATGAAGATGTAGTGACGATACATGTGTTTACTTTCTTTTACTTGTAACAAAGTTAACACAAAAATGTTAAAGGAAACTATAAATTCAAAGAAAGTTTCCTCAGTTTTAACGATAATTGAATAGTATTCATATATACCATTTGTCAGTTGTTTACATTTTCACGAAACGTACTGATTTGTCAAAATATCCGTTTATTATAAGACAATAAATACCGGGTATCAGGTGAGACACATCCATATTGAGCAAATGCGTTCCATTCAAATCAAAGACTTGCTCTTGACTTTCACCATTCATGTTCACAAGCTTAATTGCCAGGTGTCCGTCTCCACCATTTACATTAATAAAGAGTTTATCACCGCATACCGGATTGGGGAAAATTAATACGTCATCTAGAATCACTGCCCCTCCTTCATGGTGTTCACGCAAGAAATAGCCAGAAAAGTTTGGAATACCATACCCCAGGTTATTGTCGGGAGAGGTATAATTATTGGCTGTTGCTATCACTTTACCCTTTAACTTTGCTACCGAACTCAAGGAATCAATTTGCAAAACACCGGCCATTAATCCGGAAATAATTGGTGCAGCAAACGAGGTACCTGAAGCTGTTGACAATTCGCCGCTACTATTGAACGTACGCACTGCAATTCCTCGTGCACAGATATCGGGTTTTATACGAAAATCTGATGTCGGGCCTCTGGAACTAAAACTTTCATACTCACCTGAACCATTAACTGCTCCTACGGCAATAGCGTCAATCGCATCGGCCGGAGCTAAAATATGTTGCCAAGGACTATTACCTTCATTACCGGCACTACAAACTACTACAATGCCGGCAGCAGTAGCGTGATTCGCAGCTCTGGTGATGTATGTAGTATTCCCGTCCATATTCTCATAACTGTAATTAGTACTTACGTCATCAAACTCGTTGTACCCCAAGGATGTATTAATTAAATCAACCCCCAGACTGTCTGCCCGCTCTGCAGCAAACGTCCAGTTAAATTCTTCCTTAATACTTTCCGACCCAACATCTTCCGTTCTATACAGGTAAAAGTGCGACGAACAAGCCGCTCCTGTATAATCATTACTCAGTGCGCCCAGAATACCCATTACCTGCGTTCCATGACTTCCTCCTGAATACGGATCACTTTTATCAGACACAAAATCATAACTATCATTCACCTGGTTATTTTCAAATAAATGACGAAAAGCACCGATAGTATCCAATCCACTAAAACCTGCATCCATTACGGCTATTTTGATGCCAGCACCATAATAACCTAATGAATGCATAATATCTATACCTACTTGTCTAAACTGATCTTCGCTCGCAGGCTCCAAAGTTGAAGTGCTCATTTTCGTTTTTGCCACCCTCCTCTTCTTCTTACTTCCAAAAATGATTATTGAGTCAACAAACCCCGGAACCTTTTGCTGCGCATGATTTATCGAATCATTTATGGAAACTTGCACGGCATTAAACCATCGTGATTTATTTAAGACGGCAAAGCCACTATCCTTAATTACCTCCAGATAAGAAGCCGAAACAGGTAAATCGGAATGCCTTATTGATGCCTTGCGTTTACTTCTTCTCACCATGGATTCATGGCTCAGGTAATTTTCAATATGAGACCTTGTAAAAACAGAATCTGGTTTATCTGGCAAAAAAAGTAGCATTTCCGTCCGCGTATGCTGAGCCTGAAGCGACGAAATGCAGTTGCATATAAAAATAATAAGTAAACAAAATTTACTCATGGGCTATTAAAAAAAACTCTTTAACCTTCCTTATTGCATCGACCGTTTGGGACCCATCTGTCGTCTCTATCCTTTCAAAAACCATTCCAATGCCGTAAGCATAAACACGTTTATAGGATATAATGTTGGAAGTGCCAACTGTAACATCATTCACTAGAAGTACATCTTCAAAGGACGTACTATCATTTAAAGTCCATGCTCCCCCTACCTGTGTCATGTTCACATGGTATTCGTTATCAGTATTAAATGCGTTTAAGTCCCATTCGTTATTCAGATATACTGTTTTGCCCAGTTGCAGGTATGCCCGATTACCCAAATTTTCAACGACACCATATTCATTCAATTCTACGTGTCCAATGGAGTCCGCCTCCCACTCCATATTCATTGAATCCTTTTTACTCGTAAGGAGGAGGTAAGAGAATTCGTTTTGGGTGTTTAAAAGTGTATCCTGCTGTAGATCAAACCTCATATAACAAGATTCGACCTCTGTTACTTCATCGCTGCTTGTTGTTTCCCTCACGAAATAACTACGACTACTCGTCGATTCGAATGCATAATAGCCTGAAATTTTGCTCTTAGGTTCAATATCGCTTTGACTACAAGCACTCAGACATACAACTGCCCCAATATATACCATAGTACGCTTAATAATATCCTCTAGCAAATCCTTAAAAATTAATTATCCGGGAAGATATTCAATTTGTATTAAAAAGCATAATTAGCCCTAGTTAACTCATAAGTTTTTTTACTATTGTAATAACTTAAAAACATTCCTAAATTGTGCTCATAATCTCCTTATATATGGCACTGAGAACTCTGGTAAAAGTGGGTGAAATCAACAATTTGAGTGATGCACGTTATTGTGCAGGAATGGGAACCGATTTATTAGGATTCAACTTGGATGAAGAACATCCAAAGAGAATTGAAATCCAAGACTATCAAGCTATTACAGCATGGTTAGAAGGGGTTAAATTTGTTGGGGAATTCGAAAATTCCAATGCCGAAATTATTCAGGAACTTTATAAGCAGCTAAAATTCGACTTCATTGAAGTAAAGGATGCTGAATTGTTAGCATCGCTAAAAGATATTCCCTGCAAAAAAATTTACCGCTATTTCCTTAAGGATAATCTAAACAGCGTCAATGATTTATTTAAAGAAGTAAGTGCTACAGCCAGTTTCATACTGCTTGAATCTGACAATGAGCAGAACCTGGAGAAAGAGGACATGGTTATACTCTCTCAGTTGTGTGAGCAATATCAAATCATTCTGGGGTATGGATTCAATGCCGCAAATGTGGAAGAAGTTATAGAAAGTATTGATGTAGGAGGTATTGCCTTAAAAGGCGGAGAGGAAGAGCGCCCCGGTTATAAAGATTTCGAAGACCTGGCCGATATACTTGAGCTTTTGGAAATCGATTATTGACGTGCATTCAACTTAAATCTCAAGTAGTTTATCTTTATTCCTTCTGTGAGGAATCGTTTCTCATAGGTAGTTTGTATGCCCATGCATAGTTCCTGATATTCGGACGTATATAAATCGGAGGTAGATGCCAGTATATCGAGTTTTTGTTCTTTGACGACTTCCTCTGCATAAGCATATAGGTCATAATTGTCGGTTTTAAGATTTATGATGCCATCCTCTTTCATAATCGACCGGTATATACCCAAAAACCGTGGACTTATTAATCGGTGTTTCTCGTCTTTATCTTTTGGTCTGGGATCGGGAAAAGTCACCCAAATTTCATCAACCTCTCCTTTTTCGAATAACTTTTCTATTAACGCAATCTCCGTTCTCAAAAATGCAGCGTTGTGTAAACTTTCTTCCTCGCAAATTGTTGCTCCTTTCCATAAGCGTGAGCCCTTAATGTCCACACCGATGAAGTTAACATCTTTTAGAAGGCGTGCCTGTCCAATAGTATACTCCCCTCTGCCACATCCTATCTCTAGTTTAATGGGTTTGTTATTTTTAAAGATGAGTTCATTCCAATGACCCTTCACCTTTTCAAAAATAGCCTTACCTGGCTGAATAACATAGTCACTCTGCTCGTTAAAAAGGAATCTTCTTAATTTATCTCTTCCCATTAATCATTTTTTGACTGGCAAAAATAGGAATGTATTAATAATCTTAAAAGGTAATGTTAAATATACTTTATGGAGGAGGATAAAACGGGGTCTGCAGAAATATTCTTTTTACTAAAAATCGTCAATTATCTCTTCAACTCTTGTAATTTTGGCTTCACTATAAGGTCCGGAAGTGGCAAAAACAATCTTGCCCGATTCATCAAGCACATAAAAATACGGAGTATCCTTTTTTGCTATGGCTAATTTATCTTTATACTTTTTCAGTTCCCCCTTGTACAAGAGGACGTAAGGGTGTAGTTTATGATCTACACGAGCACGCATCTGATTTCGAGCCGATCCATGAGAGGCTTGATTAAATCCGGTAAACATAGGAATGAAATACAAGTTAACATCATAGTTTTCGAAAAACAGCCCTGGCTTTTCCGGTTTGTAAATAAACTTGTAGAAAACGGGTTTGAACCATGTTTTCAGGTTCTCTTCTGCTTTTCTTGAGTATGCCATTCCTACCAGCGTATATTTTCCTTTGGTAGAAGCTGGAATGCTTACGTCTTTATTATCTAATGTAAGTGCCTTTATTTCCGGAAACATTTGCCCAACTTGGCAGAACGAGTATTCGCAAATTAGTAATAGAACTAAAAATAGTATCTTCTTTCCTCTATTTATCACCTCTTCTCGGATTCTGTTTGAATTATACACCAATAATCCTGATCATTTATACTAGATTCTCTTAAGAAAGGTTGCATTAAAGAGCTTCAATCAATCTTTTTTCGGTTTTAGCACCGTTAAAACCACAATTCCGGTCATGACGACAACTGTGCCAATTATTTGATAGATAGTCACTTTCTCTTCTAATAAGATAACCGCAAGTATTATGGTAGATACCGGGCCGATACTGGCTACGACAGACATATTGGAAGAACCAATTCTACGAATCCCTTCTGCTACCAAAAAAGAAGGGATTACCGTACATATAATTGCTATTAAGAATGCTAAGATATATAAATCTGATGAATAGCTTAACACACCTGAAACTCCACCTTTGATAAAAAAGTGAAATGAGGTAAAACCTGCAGCACCGGACATAGATAAGGAAGCAAATCTTCTGGATCCAAGCTTAGGGATGTAATTCCCGCTGGACACTAAGAATATGGCATAAGCCAGTGCACTTAATAGAATTAAAGCCGCTCCGAAATAGAACGTTTCATTTCCATCAATATCCAACTGATCACTAAATGTTACAAATATACCTATGTAAGTAAGCACAATTGCGAATAATTGCTTTTTCGTAATTACTTTTTTGCAAACGATTCGATTGATTATTACTACCATAGTAGGGTAAACAAACAACAATAAACGTTCAAAAGAGGCAGGAATATACTGTAAACCTATAAAATCACATAAACTCGCAAAGTAATAACCAAGAAATGAAAATAATAAGATATAACCCACCTCTTTAGCTGTTAAGCGCCTGGAAGCACGTCTGTTCTCCAATAAGAATATGGAGATGAAAAAGGGTAGCGCTATCACCATTCTCAAAAACAAAAGAGTAATAGAATCTATATCAGCGACCTGATAAGCCATTTTTACCAAAACAGCTTTTGAAGAGAAAGTTATGGCTCCCAAGACGGAAAATAGTACTCCCGATAAGTGATTATTTGTTTTCATTTCTTTATAAAATAAAAAAGCCTATCAACTTACATTGATAGGCTTCGATTTAGTGTATATGCTTATTATGTCAAGTCGTTAAATAATAGGAGTCCTTTACCCACAGCCAGAGCAGGGAATTATTCTTGGAGACATTATTTAACAACAACGATTTCATTTTTATGAGCAACTACCGCTCTAATTATTTTTCACAAAGTAACGGAATCGTTTATTCATATCATAATATTTTATACCATCTAAGATAAACACGCCATTAACAGCTACTTTTGATAAACCAAATAAGTTTAGCTGAGTAGTCAAAGCGTGAGTTACTGGTTTTAATTATGGTATAGACTTCTTAAAAAAAGGGAGGCTGTCAATAAATTAACAGCCTCGTGACAAAAGTGCGAAGACATAAGCTGCATTCAATCAACGAAACTATCTATTCGATTCCCGTCCAATGAACAGAGTCGTTAAAAAATAGTTGATTCAACTCATGATTTACCTTATCAAGGTATCCACTTATGCGCTTCAGCGCAATTATTTGTTATGAATACCATTAAAAGCGTGATGAAACTTTAATATTCTGTGATAAAGACTACAGTTTCTCCATTTTCCCCAAAAGCAAATCTTTTTGATCTTTTCCGAGTGGGATTTCTTTATCGCCAATGAACACACTACTCGAACTTATTTTATCGATATAGTTCAAATTAAGCACGTATGAGCGATGGCACTGAAAGAAATTTGCAGGATCTAGTTTCAGCACTATTTTTTTGATGGTGTTTCGTAATACAAACCTTTTTTTAGTGGTATAGAGATCCAGGTAATTTCCTTCAGATTTTATGTACAAAATATCGTCATACTTTACCTTTTCAAAGATATGACCATCCTTAACAAAGATGGAATCTTTAATAATCACTCCATTATGATCGACGGCAGTATTCGAGATCTCATCTTTATCATTACTACCGTCAGAATGATTGAGAACAGCCACTTCAATGGCCGCAAACAGTTCTTTTCGTTCAAATGGTTTCATCAAATAACCATTTGGCTTAGTTTCGAGTGCCATCGAAACTGTCTTAGGGTCGCCATGTGAGGTTAAGAATAAAAACGGTACTTTATATTTTTCTCTGATTACCGAGGCTATGTCTATTCCGTCAGGGTTATCTTCAAGCATGATATCTACCAATACGAATTCCGGATTGGACATTTCCAATAACATCAAGGCATTCTCTTTATTATGCGCTACACCAACCACTTCATATTTCATGTTGGTTAGTGCTACCTTAATATCTTCAGCGATAATTAAATTGTCCTCTATGATTAGTATTTTCATATTTCAATAGATTAAATTCTCAAATTTACTTCGAAACGCGTACCCTTCTCTAGTATCATCTTAAGCTCACCTTTGTGCTGACGCGAAAGCATATCAACAATTTTTAAGCCTAAGGAGCCTTTGCGCATTTTTTCTTTGTTTATACCCACTCCATTATCACTCACCGTTAATTGAAGCAGGTCGTTATTAGATTTATTAATTGTTAAGCGAATTAAACCGGAATCTCTGCCCACAAACGCGTATTTATAAGCATTTGAAATCAATTCATTGATAATTAAACCAAGTGTTACTGCCAGATCCATAGAGCCCGTAACATCTTCCAGGTCATTTTCCAGTGTCACGTAATGAAGTTCAGAATTAGAAGATTCAAGTTCATCCAATAAGGAAACCACATAATCTTTTAAATTGATTTTTGCCCCTAATTCATCTACGTTATATAATTTTTGGTGCACCAACGCCATTGACCTGATGCGGTGCCTACTTTCGTTAATGGCATTTAACGCTACTTCGTCCTTAATTCGGTCCATTTGCAGATTAAGCAAACTGGTAATAAGTTGCAAATTATTCTTAACCCTGTGATGAACCTCCCTTAGAAGTAGTTTGTTCTTATCTAACAGTGATGTTAGTTCTTCGGTACGCTGTTTCACTTTAAGTTCCAGTTCAATATTCGCCTTTTTTTGCAAATCAAGAATGTTTTGTTTTGATAAATCCCTTTCTATCATGATCGCTTTATAACGCATTCCAAGAGCCAAGGACAACAACACACTTTCAAACATACTACTGAGTAGCATAGAGTTAGACGTAATGGTATTAAAAGGAATGAAGCCCAATAATGTATTAGTATAAATAGTAATGCCTACAAAATTCAAGCCCGAAGCGGCCAGGTATACAAAAGCTACATTTACTCTATTACGCGCACATATGGCACCGCCAATAATACATAAGACAGCCGCTAATAACTGCAATACAGATAAAATTTTTGCCACCACACTCATCGGCAAGACAAATAACATCAGTACAAAAAACAAGCTTGAATAAGAAATCCACTTTAGTACCTTATCAATATTATAAGCGTACTTCTCCAAACCCAGGAAGTACCTGCTAAAATGAATGAATGAATAAACGGTTATTCCCAGGAACCCCGGAATGAGGTACTGTCTGAGGTCAAAAAAGTGCATCCCCAGCAACTGAAACATAAAGCCTTTGGTAACAGCCACGCCTATGGTTACACAAAATACGAATAAAACGTAATACAAATAGTTTTTGTCCTTGATAGAAAAAAAGAGAAAGAAATTATAAAGCATGAGGGCAAATGCCAGTCCGAAATACATACCATAAAATACCTTCTTATATAATAACGACTGATAAAATGCATCCTTTTGAAAAATTGAAACCGGAAAAACGATCACCCCTTCACTTTTCACTTTTACATATACCTCCAATTCGTCCTCGCTTTTGTTGAATGGTATTAAGAAAGTATTATTTCTTAATACATTGATATCCCTAACCTGGTCTCCTAGCAATACTTTTCTTACAATGCTGTCATTTATGAAAAAATAGATCGTTATTGAGTCTAGCAGCGGATAGCTTATTTCTAATAGGTACTCCTCTCCTCTTACAGTATTCTTCAGATCCAAATTAAACCAATATGGCAGCTCAGAAGTTCCAAAGCTTGGTACCTCCATCTTACAAGACTCAAAATTGAGTTCGTGTAAATTATTCAGATCTTTTATGTCACCTTTATAGTATGTTATGTGATCAATTTCAGGAGCTTTTGTCTGACTTTCAACCCTCCACAATTGATCATAATCCGTTGCATATACATTTAACACGCAACTAACACACATGAAAGTAATAACGACGGGAATAAATACTTTCACAAGATTGTAGTTAGTATGGAATTCCTAAATTACAAACTATTTTTTTATAGAACATATTTTTTCTTTTAATAAAAAAAAACTAACACCTATTCGAACTAATAACTACCCTTTTTTTGGTAGTCCTTTGCTCGCTCACATGCATTAAATACAGCAAAAAATCGCCTAGCGTCCTATAAAACTTGAATACAATTAGTTGTATTCCTTTTCAGCATCACTTTCACATTATTACACAGCAAAAGACTGGTAAATAGTTATACTTTTTTCGAACAATTGGGTGACACTTCGTTTTAAGAGGAATATACCCTTGAATTTAAAACAAAAGCACCATGAATATTTCTAAGACAGCACTGATTATTTTCAGCTCATTTATGTACATCAGCACACTTGCGCAATTTGTAGGTACAGAAGAAGACTACTACGGCGAATTTGATGACGAATATTATCCTGCAAGCAATAGCAATGAATTGCAGGAAGCCCCCATACCTGATTCCGATGTTCTTTTCAAAAAAGGAATTACAAGAGCCGTTGATCTCCGGGAATTGCAAAACGAACCATTCATGGCAAAAGGCAACGAATTACCCAAATTGTTAATTGAGGCGGTACAAAATGGTGAAATACGCGCATTCGCTGACCGAGACATTGTCAAAAGTAAAACACTGGAATTGAACGAATTTAATCAACGACTACAACTACCCAGCAACAATATAGAAGAAGACACTGCTTTTATAAACCCGGATGACATTTGGGGTGAAGAGCCTGGCACTGCCGCACCTAAATCTCCTGAATACTACTTCCCGAAAGATTTATATCAAATGGAGATCACGGAAGATGTCTATTTCAACAAGGATAAATCTCAGTGGAAGTACGACATAAAAACGCTGACAATTCTTTTACCGGCAGATCACCCTGATAATATAAGAGGCATAGAAGAACACATCGCCACATTCAATTTCAATGAATGCAGCAACTTATTTGCGAAACACCCCAATGCTATCTGGTATAATCCTAAAAATGAGGGTAAACACTTAAATTTAGCGGAAGCATTTAAATTAAGGCTTTTCAGCTCTTATATAATCAAAGTTTCTAATCCGAAAGACGAATACCTAATTGATACCTATGGAGGGGGAAAAAAAGGAATTGTAGCGTCAAAAAATGCCGAATTCAAGCTAATGGAATTTGAGCACCACTTATGGGAGTACTAAAAAGTAAAAAGAGGCAGTTGAACTGCCTCTTTTTACTGATTATTCAAAGACATTATATCCGAGTTTAATATTTTGAATGTCGTTCTTCGATTTAATTCACGCCCTTCTTCCTCATCATCATTAGAAGCCATTGGCATTTCCTCTCCATACCCAACCGCTTCCAGGCGCCTTGAAGATATTCCCTTTTCAACTAAATAACGAACTACAGACCGGGCTCTTTTTTCGGATAGTCGTTTATTGTAATTAGCAGAGCCAACATAATCGGTATGCCCTCCTATTTCTATCCGAAGATTCTTATGGGAATTCAAAAATGTCAACAGTTTAGTCAATTCTGTAGTTGATTCAGGTTTAAGGCTCGATTTGTTAAAGTCAAAATAAACATTTCGTAGCACAAAACTCTTCCCATTCAAGGGTACATTATCACCTGTAAAATTCTCTTGCCCGCCACTTTCCATTTTGGGACTAGTCTCCGAAAATTCGATTTCATCCGGGGCATCTCCTTCTACTGCAAGCTCTTCTATAAATTCATCCTCATTAGTTAATTCCTCATTTAGCGGCTCTTCATTTATTGAAGATGAAGGCACGGAAGCATTAAACACCCTTCTTTTGTAAGTATGCCCTGCATCATCTTGAACAAGCTCATAACCTTCCTCTATATCGTCCTCACTTAATTCGGGAACAGAGGATTCATCTAAATTATTACTACTAGCAGCTAGTTGCTGCGGGATTTCATTATGCTTGCTACCTTTATCTATATTAAGATCAAGCTCATATTCCAGGGGATCATCTTCTTTTAAAATCCCCACCTCATAATGATGTTCCCCAATAACTACTCCATTTTCATCTTTCATACGAATGTTATATTCATCATTGGGTAAAATATTAACATCATAATCTCCATTCTTGAGACTGGTTGAAGTGGCAACAACTTCGTCTTTTGCCACCGAAAAGAACTCTACCTTAACATCAGAGACGGCATTCTTTGTATGAAAGTCCTGCACCTTTCCTTTTACAATAATATTTGGCAGAAAAGTAATTAAATAGATATCCTTTTCACCAAATCCACCTGGTCTAACTGACGACATATAACCCGCCCATTCGTTCTGGTTGGTGAAATAGAAATAGATATCGTCTGAAGGTGTATTAATAGGTACACCCAAATTTACAGGAGATTCCCACATTTGAGTTTCTTCATTAAACTCAGCCCGATATACATCGTACCCCCCCATACTTCCGTGACCGTTGGAGCTGAAGTAAAGGTACTTCTTATCTCTTGAAATGAATGGGGAACTTTCATCGTAAGCGGTATTTATTTCGTCAGGCAACTTTTCAGGCTCTGTCCATGAATCTCCCTTTCTTCTACACATATAAAGATCAAAATCCTCCCCGTGGTTTTCAATAGATGAAGCGAAGACTAAAACCTCTCCATCTACGGATATGTAGGCATCTACCTCGGGCCATGCCGAATTAATTACCGGCATTTTCTCTGGCTCGCCCCATCTCTGTCCATCAAAAGTAGAAACATAGATATCACCTCCGGAAGTACTTTCATACAGCAATAGCTTAGTATCATTGTCAAACAACTGAACGGATGCTTCACCATCTGCATCGAGTGCTATATTACCAGGTTTATCCCAGGAGCCATCATTTAACTTAGTACTTTTAAATATATGATCATACAGCTCTTTCCCTTTGGATTCTGCTTCCTGTTCATCCAGCACCTGCTGTGAAGCAAAGTAAAGCTGTTCGCCATTCTGGCTCAAAACCGGACTGTGTTCTGAATAGGCCGTATTTACAGGTGGGCCAATATTGGTAATTTTATAATTCTTAGGATTTCTTGTGTATTCCAATCCAAATTCACACTCTTCTATGTATTTCAGCACCTCTTCCTTTCGTTTATCCCTTTTATTCAATGATGTCGAATAATTTGAATAATAACTCATGGCATCATCAAATTGGGAATTCAGGTGATAGGCTCTTGCGATCCAAAATGGAAGGTATTTATCGACTGTTGGATCAATTTCCTCAGCCCTTTTCAAAAATTCCAGCGCTTCTTCAAATTGATATGATTTTATATGGCCGCGTCCTAACTTAAACAAAACCGTAGCATTTTCACGATCGATTTCATAAGCTTTCTGATACTCCATGTTGGCGTATCTGTAAAATTCCCGGTCATAAAATTTATCACCTGCTTTTACATGCCCTTTTATTGATTGAGACAGTACGTTCGCGGAAATGAATAATGATGATATGAATAAAGGCAGTACAAACTTCATTAATAGTTGTAGTTGCTACGAGGATTAAATACGTTCACAATCTGTAAAAAGTTATACAAGGTCTTTTTATAAGCCAATATCTTGCTTTTTTAGTCAGTCCTGAATTTTCCCTTTTAACTTCAAATTAACAACAGGTTCTTTTGGATCGTTGACAATTAATATTATGGATTTGACCTGGGTACCTTTTCGTTTAGATGTATCAAAAACCACGTGTAATTTACCGGTTTCACCACTCTTAATTGTCTTATGACTTAATGCTGTTGTTACACATTTGCATGTTGATGTAGCTTTTCTAATGATCAAATCCTCCTTACCGATATTCTTAATTATGAAATCGTGCTCCACCGAATCGCCCTTATTGACACTGGGGAACTCATAAGTTCGATCTGCTGTAGGCAGCTGTATTTTGGGTGCCTTATTTAAATCAATATCCGGATCGAAATATTCTTCTATACTTCCTCGCACAGCTAGTTCTATTTGTTGATCGGGTTGTTGCACCGAGCTGAGGTTCACATAGTCTATGACATAACCGAAATCATTTTTGAGTACCGGGTCATATGTTACAAAAAATTCACCCTCTGACTTCGGGGGAACAGAGTCCTTATCCATCTTAAATGTTATATAATCAGGTGTTTCAATAGCACCGGTATTAAAACTTATGATTGAATCCGTATTGTTATAAAACAAAAGTGACCTGGTTTTCTTTTGATTATGTAGTATTTTGCCAAAGGAAACACTATTTGCTTCCAGTCTTAAATGACCTTTGTCCTCAGGAAACCTAATAAGCAGGTCCGAATCGTCTGGTTCTACATAGCCTATAATCTTTAATTCAAACGTATCTATCGTGGTATAAACGACAATTAATTTATCAAATTCCCCCGGATGAGTAGAAGCTTCATATTTTATTGGTATACTACCGGTATCTTCTGGCGCTATGGGGTCATCAGACATGCTTTCTTTGTCAAAAGAAGTACAACCACATTCCGGTACCACTTCCACGATAGCCAACGGTTTTTGAGAATTGTTCCTATACACAAAACGTGTAGTCACATCACCATCACCTTGCTTCAGGTTACCAAAATCGAAGAGATTGCTTTCAAAAGACAGGTATTTGCTTTTTTTTAACTGAACTTTGTTTTGAGCAGATACGGCTTGGGATAACAAAAAAAGAACGAGGGTAAAAACAGTTACGGTATATTTCATTTTGATAAACTAACGAATGATTTTTAATGAGCTAAACGTGTTCGCTTGTCTTATTCATAAATATGTAACAAATGAATACGATATTAAAACGATGCTTCATTTTTTTTCTTACTTTTGGTGAAAAAAAGTTTAATGGCTCGAATTTTGACGGGTGTTCAAAGTACTGGCACACCTCATTTAGGTAATATTTTAGGCGCTATAAAGCCTGCAGTTGAATTAGCGAACAAAGAAGAAAACGATGCGCTGTTATTTATTGCAGACCTTCATTCATTAACATCTATAAAGGATGGTGCTATTATAAAAGAAAACACCAAACATGTGGCTGCTTCCTGGCTTGCCTTTGGCTTCGATACAGATCAAAATATACTTTACAGACAATCTGATGTGCCAGAAGTAACCGAGTTGGCGTGGTACTTGCTTTGCCATACCCCTATTCCAATGCTTGAAAATGCGCACTCGTTTAAAGATAAGTCTTCAAAATTAAAAAAGTCGGAAATCAATACCGGTTTATTTACCTACCCGGTACTTATGGCCGCAGACATACTTCTTTACGATGCCGAACATGTTCCTGTAGGAAAGGATCAGCAGCAACATCTGGAAATGACTCGAGACATAGCAGGTAGTTTTAACCACCAGCATGGAGAGACATTTGTACTTCCGGAGCCTGTCATTAACGAACAGTTAATGACAATTCCAGGAATCGATGGGCGCAAAATGAGTAAATCGTACGATAATGGTATTAATATATTTCTTCCTAAGAAAAAGCTACAGAAGAACATCAATTTAATCGTTACGGACAGCCTGCCCCTGGAAGCACCTAAAAACCCTGACACGTGCCACGTTTTCCAAATTTACAAACTCTTAGCCAACGAGCAGCAAACGCTGGAGATGAAAGCGAAATACGAAGCCGGAAATTACGGATATGGTCACGCCAAAAAGGAGTTATGTGAGTTGATTATGTCAAATTTCGAAAAGGAAAGAGCGCAATATAATCACTATATTGAAAATGAAGATGAACTCGAAAGTGAATTAAGCAAAGGTGCTGAAAAAGCCCGGGTAATTGCTCAGGAAGTGCTGGAAAGGGTACGAAACAAAGTAGGTTTCTAAAAAGATCGTTATTCTAAATCGCTTTTTTGTCGAGCCTTCTAACAGTATCGAGCTTTTCAAATTTAGAAGAATTACTAAGGAATTCCGGAACTATCTCTTTCATTTTGGCTACGAGATTCATTTCGTCATGTACTTTGACTAAATCGTAAAACTCATCCGTATCTCTATTGATAGTATCGTAATGAACTTCACGCACATTGGCGATCATTATTTTATTGTGATGTGTAGGACGCGTTGTTTCCTCATTATTTAGTAATTCTTCGTATAGCTTTTCCCCTTCTCTCAATCCTGAGAATTCGATTTTGATATCTTTACCCAGCTCCAAACCGGAAAGCTTAATCATATTTTTTGCCAAATCTATGATCTTCACAGATTTACCCATGTCAAAAATGAATATTTCTCCTCCGTTCCCCATAACTCCTGCCTCCAAAACCAACTGACATGCTTCGGGAATGGTCATAAAATAGCGTGTAATCTCGGGATGCGTGACAATTACAGGTCCCCCGGCAGCTATCTGTTTTTTAAATATTGGTATTACCGATCCGTTAGATCCTAACACATTGCCAAAACGCGTCGTTATAAACTGTGTCTTGTGTTCTCCCACATTGTCTGCCCTGTTATTGGAAGACTGAACATACATTTCTGCTATGCGCTTAGATGCACCCATAACGTTAGTAGGATTCACTGCTTTGTCAGTAGAAATCATTACAAACTTCTCCACATGATTACGTTTTGACAAATTAGCCAATATTTTGGTACCTATCACATTACACCAAATGGCCTCAGACGGATTTCGTTCCATCATCGGTACATGTTTGTAAGCCGCGGCATGAAATACCAAGTCGATGGCATAGGCATCAAACACCTGTGTAATTCGTTCTTCGTTAGTTACATCGGCGATTATTGGTACAACGCGTGTGTTGTTACCAAACAGTACATTAATTTCATTTTCAATCTCAAAAAGACCAGTCTCCCACTGATCCAATAAAATAATAGTTTCTGGTTCATGCTGGTATAACTGGCGTACCAATTCACTGCCTATGGACCCTGCAGCGCCTGTTACGAGCACACATTTACCTGATATAGTGGCATTAATACTTTCGTTATGGATTTTGATCTCTTCTCTCCCAAGCAAATCTTCAATACGTACAGCTTTGATCTGGTTCGCACTGAGCTCCCCATTTATCCACTTTCCTACAGGAGGAACGCTTTTTACATTTACATTAAACTGAAGGCACTTATCAACAATTTCTCGTTTTCTCTCCGTAGAAATATTCTGAATAGAGATAATCACCTCCGATATTTCTTTCTTGGAAAGAAAGTCGCCGTCAATGGCATTGGAAGAATGAACCATTATACCTTCGAGAGTCTTACCCACCTTTTGTGCATTATCGTCCATAAATGCCACGACTTTGTAATTTAATTTACCATCGCGGTATAAAGTGTCTTTTGTTATTAATCCTGCACTTCCGGCTCCGTATATTAAAACATTCTTTGAGCTGCGTGCAGAAGTATTCGTAAGGCCCTTATAGATCAACTTGATCATGAAACGACTCACCACCAATATAGACATACTGGTTAAATAGTGAATAATAATCACAGAATAAGAGGCATAGGTAAATTCTAACAAGTTTGTTGACCTTGTAATAAATGAAATAACAAAAAGGATGATGGCGCCGAATGTAGATGCCTTAAATATTTTCACCGCATCGGCAAGGCTGGTGTGTCTAATAATACCACTGTAAGATTTAAACATTAAAAAGGACACAAGGTAGGTAAGAATAGAAATAGGCTGATTTTTTATCACCCTTACCCAATCGACACTATCAAACTCAAAATTGCTAAGAATAAAGTAGGTGAGAAAATAAGTACAACTTACGATAAAAACATCAATGGCCAATATTAGCCATCGTGAAACAAAATTATCGGAATACCTTGTTAGTGTTTTTGTTAGCATAGTCTGTTAGTTGAGGGTATATACGTTCGAATAATAAATACGTTTCAAAAATCATCTTTTCAAATGTAAAAGAGCTTCTGTTATCCTTTCAGACGTTTTACCATCCCACAATTCAGGTACCCCTCCTTGCTTCCATTTCCCCTCATCGAGCAATTTAAAGTGTCCTGCCAATTTTGAAGGATCGGTTCCTATAAGTACGTTGGTTCCCACTTCACACGTTTCGGGGCGCTCGGTATTGTCTCTTAAAGTCATGCATGGAATTCCTAAAACCGTTGTTTCTTCCTGAATGCCTCCTGAGTCTGTTACAACGGCATAGGCATGTTCTAACATATAACCGAAGTATAAATACCCCATGGGGTCTAATACTATAATATTCTGAGGTATTTCTGAAAGTCCATCCAGTTTATGCTTTGTACGAGGATGACATGGAAAGAGCACTTTTTTGTCACCTGCAGCTTTTGAAATCTCATTTAAGAGGTGATGTAAATTTGTCGCATCGTCCACATTTGATGGTCTGTGCAGTGTGGTAACAATGTAATCTCCTTCTTTTACATTGTATGTATCGAAAACATCATTTCTTTCGAACCTGGCCTTATTAACAAGCAGTGTGTCTATCATCGTGTTACCCACGAAAAACAATTGTTCCTCTTTAACACCTTCTTTTAGCAGGTTTTGATTAGCAACTCTGGATGTTGTCATGAAATAATCCGTAATGGAATCTGTTGCCAAACGATTTATTTCTTCGGGCATCGAACGATCAAAAGAACGAATCCCCCCTTCAACGTGAACAACAATAATTCCCAGTTTTTTTGCTACCAAAGCTGCTGCTACCGTGGAATTAACGTCTCCTACAACTAATACCACATCGGTGGGATTGGCCAGAAGGAATTCCTCGAATTTTATCATAATGTTAGCAGTCTGATCAGCGTGTGATCCAGAACCTACCTCCAGGTTTGCGTCGGGTTTCGGAATATTCAACTCATCAAAAAATTGTTCACTGAGTTTTTTGTCATAATGTTGCCCTGTATGAACCAATTGATAGCTTATATCAGCTCCTTTTGACGCTTCATTTTTCATGGCATGCATCATTGGTGCAATTTTCATGAAATTGGGGCGAGCGCCAGCGACAAGTGTAATATGCATTTATACGATAGTATTACTTTCTACAAAATGTGACCAAATATAATTGAATTTTATGAATGTGCACGTTTTAAGGCTAATAATCTAAAAAAATGTAAGAAATGAGCCTGAAGTAAGAACCACCAAAAAAAAGGAGAATACTATTAACACTATTTAAGGTGAACAATACCCAGGCACAAAACTACCCAATACTTTATACTTTTCATATCCATTATTCCCACAAACGATCTTGTCACCACAACGCACCCAGGCGTGTGCTAAAAATTCATTATTTTCTTTTGAAACACCTAGGTATAGTATAAAAGGGGATTTGTACATTAACAATACAAAAGATGAAAATAAGGCCTTTTCGAGGCATGCAAAGCGCCACGGAGCATAATACTCCATTACAGCATTACAGTGTACAATGTATTTAACAGCTTTGGATGAAGAGTTCGAATTAAATGTGGACTCATCTTTTTTCAACCCTAAAAATTTAAACACCCATTTAATGGGAAGAAAACAAGTAACAAATCGAATTAATGCACTTGTCGCTACCAGAAATACGATTTTTAAGGTTCTTTTCAACACAACTCCCACTATGAAGGTCCCTGATCACGTCCATCTGCAGAATTTCTTCCGTCAAGTAATGTAGATTCGGTTAATTTCACTTCGTTCAATTTTGGTGAGACCCATTTTTTTTTCATCTTCTTAATGCTATTTTATGCTATGCTCTTGTAGAAATTTGTAGAATTGTAGACCCTGCTAAGATACAATTTTTGATTAAATAGTTAACGTTCGAACGAAAAAAACGTTAAATTAGTTGTAGGTTTTATTTTAATTTTGGAAAATTATGACACATGATTATCTATTGAAATGCAAGATTATTATGATCTTGACATTTTTTTCTTTTGTAAGTTTTGGTCAATACTTAGAAGAATTTGAGGATGAGGTAGATGGGGCCAAGCAATTTACAAGCAATGGTCAGACTTTCAATGTAGGCTTAAATTGGGAAATTGAAAATTTCACCAATTATGGTTATAAAGCGTCTGATTACTACATAGATAATTTCTCGAATTGTTCTGTTGGTGCAGTTGGATCCATATCCACAAGTGATGGTACAGATATACATATCAATAGCTTTTGGCTATATGCGGCAACCAGTTGCGGAAGTTCCAGACATGTTGGGGATGTAATTATAAGTGGTTTCAAAGATGATGTTGAAGTACTAAGAGATACTTTCGAAGTGCGAACTACTTCACCATCTCCATTCCCACAATCTAATGGGTTTGACTTTATAGATTTTGACAGTGAGCTGTATTCTTGTATAGCTATGGATTCACTTTTATTCGAAACCACTGATTTCAACTACCTGGCTTTGGATCATATAACATGGTCGCCTTCACTTATTACACCTTCTATTTCAGCTATTATTGCTAGTGAAGACACTATATGCCTGGGAGATCAGGTTACTTTAACAGCACAAGAAATAATAGTAGGAACAGCAGGTACATTAGATTGGAGAACCACTTCAAGCAATCAAGGGAATAGCCTCGGAGACAGCGATACTTTAGTAATATCTCCAGACCAGACAACTACTTACTATTTAGCGAGTGAAGGATGTGACACGGCCATTGAATCGTTCACAATAACGGTTCCTGCTGTACCAAACTTGTCTGAAATTACGGTGAGTGAAGATAGCATATGTCCGGGTGAATCAATTTCTTTATATCCTGAGAATCTGGAATTGGGATACCGGGGAAGCTTCGATTGGCAGGTCAATGGACAATCAATAAGTACAGACACCACGCTACTAACAAGTCCGGACACCACTACTACTTACTATGCAGTATTAGAAGGTTGCGAAAATATTAATCTCGGCAAGACAATCTATGTTTCTGCCGGTGAATCTATCGTTATGCTTATGAGCGATGATGACAGTATATGCGCAGGTAGTTCTGTCTTACTTAGCGCTCAAATCAATACTGGTTTTAAAAGTTCATTTTCTTGGAGAACTGCACCAAATGGCGCAGGGTCCGAAATAGGAACAACAAGTGACGTCTTGGTAACACCTACCGAAAAAACAAGCTACTATGCAATTATTGAGGGGTGCGATACTATTCAGGATTCAATTTCTATACATGCTACTATGGTAGACAATAGTATTGATGTTAGTGGAAATATCCTTACGGCATTAGATGAAAATGCAGATTTGCAATGGATTGATTGTGAAAATGATGAGATTTATGAAGATTCAACGAATCAATCATTTATTGTTCAGGAAACTGGTTATTATGCAGTAGAATTATCGAATGCAGGTTGCGTTGATACTTCAGAGTGCACACAAGTTATTATAACGAGTATTCAAAACACTATCGATCAAAAGTTTGACATTTACCCAAATCCTGCATCCGAAGTACTACACATAGTGACAGGAAATAATAGTAATTATACCATTACTATCCATGATGCAATTGGTAATGCCATATTGGCAAAAACCTTTAACACTTCAGGTATCAGCATCGATTTATCAGGAATACAGCAGGGTATTTATACTGTACAATTGAAAAGTAAAACAGGGTTGTTGGTTCAGCAATTCCATAAAGAATAAAATAACATTTCCATATTCAATAAAACGAGTCGGTTTAAATCGACTCGTTTTCTATTTTTATAAAATGAGCACCAATCCTCAATACCAGCTTATAAGTGAACTAAACATTACTTTTTTAGGTGACAACTCTTTTGAATTGTCCAATGGCATTCATACCGGTTTATACAACGCTGATATTCTTTTTTTTTTAGATAAATTTAAAAGCCCCACTAGTTTAGTGGTATTTGAAAAAGCACTAAGCGAATATTCTAAAGGCAAACAGCATACCCTATCGTTGTTCGATATGTTTAACCATCTGCTCAAGCATGGATTTATAAGTGGAGCCAACAAGCAGATAGCCCACAAAGAAGAAATAGATTTATCGTCATGGGGTAATCAATTTATTCATAAAAAAATGTTGGATGACTTTATAAGAACAAATTCGTTTAAACAAGCACTAGAAAAAACAGTAAGCAAAGAATCGGTTGTATTAGACATTGGAACAGGAACTGGAATCTTAGCCCTTTTTGCCGCAAAGCAAGGTGCGAAGAAAGTGTATGCTGTGGATAGTAGCTCGAGATCTATTAACTACGCCAAGCGAATGGCTCAAGATAATGAATTATCTAGTCAAATTGAGTTTATCCATGCTTCTTCCTTTGATGTGGCTCTACCTGAAAAGGCAGATATCTTGATAACTGAAGTGATTGGAAACTCACCTTTAGGAGAAAATATTATTGAGATTATCCTCGACGCAAAAAAAAGACTACTGAAAGATAATGCAATCATTATTCCTCACGAATTATCGATTAAAGGAATCTCTGTTTTTTACGACGAACAACTTTTAGCCGATAAAGTATTTAATCAAACAGATATTGATCGCTGGAGCCAAACGTATCAACTTGAATTTTCCGGCTTGATGGATAGCTCTATTAACAAAAACGATGTCTTTTTTGAGAAATTGGGTCATTACGATCATTTTAAAGTAATCGGTGAACCATTTGAAATAGAAAAAATCCCGTTCTCGGGAAATCTGGATGAGCATCGTTATTATAAAAATAAAGAAGTCGCAATAAGCTCATCAAACGGGGAATCGTATAACGCCATTTTAGTATTTTTTGATGCAATTCTTCATAATAGCATTGTATTAAGCACTTGTCCGAAGCAAAAGTATACGTTAAACTCTTGGCGTTATCCTATATATCCTATAAATAACCCGGACCAAGGCCATCAAAAATTGTTAATCAAGAAAAATAAGGCTAAGCGCGCGCGTTATAACTTTGTTCTGAATTAGAGACTCCAAATTTTTCAATAAATAGGCCTACCGTTAGTGCTCTTAACACCTTTTCTCCATATTTTAAGTAATTGTTACAATCCTTTGAATTATAAATGATAAGGAGTACTCTTTCCATTTCCTCCAGATTTAAAACACGTTTTATCTGATTCCTATTTTTCCAAGATTCGATCGTTTTATTTATTCGCTCTTTATCATCAATTATTCTTTTCCAATTATCTATGCTCTGATAGCCCAGTTGTTCATTTAATCTCACTTTGTCGGGTAATATTCCCTTCATTGTATCACGAATTAAAAACCGTTTTTTCTTTTCTCTATAAAAGAAGTTATTTGGAGCACTATATAACATGCGCACCAATCTTATATCGGCTGTTGGATCGGGAGTTTCAATACCGTACTCATAATTTGCATCTTGCCACAAAAGCCCCGATCCTGCCATTCTCGAAAATTGGAGTTGTCTTTGACTTTGACCCGATATAAAATAAAAGCGAAGCCAGAAACGACGGCTCGTTAACTTCGCCTTTTTAATATTTTCCGAATCACCGATACCCTTATTGAGGAACAATCCCTCAAATTGATCTGTTGATTTTATATGATTCCAGATAAAAAGAATGTATTTAAGTAGTTTAACAGTACCGGCTTTGATCTTCACCTTTTTAATAATGGTACTCCAATCTTCATCCTTTTTACCTCTCCAAGAAATAGTCAGGTTGCCCCTTTGTCCGTTGAATAAAACGTTTCTTTTTATGCTTACCGCATTCATACATATACTATGCAGCCAATGTAAATTCGAGCTGGCGAATAGCGGTATAGCGTGTAATTCCACATAATAACTTAATATGTCTATCACCCCATTTTGATTACCTTGAATTAGACGATGATCAATATTACCATTATAATTAACAACACATTGTGCATACTCCAATTCGTTAAACATGCGTCTTGAATTGAGTACTCGACCATAATCATATTCTGGTACCGACGTATATGCCACCAGCTTTTTGTTCTCTTTCTTTAATGAGTCAGCTACCAAAGTAGATACTGTGCCTGAGTCCAATCCTCCACTCAATGTGGCAGCCGCACCGTATAAATACCTTAGTCTGTCATTAACTGATGCTTTCAATTTCAATAGAAACTCATCCTTGAATGTTTTGTAATCGTGTTTCACCTCTTTAATTGTACTTACATCCCAGTAACATTGAATCGTTTTGATCGATTGAGAACGAAACAGATAGTGTCCGAATTTTAATCTAAAAATGTCCTTAAATGAATATTCATTGGATTGATAACCTATATTCAGTAAAAAATAGATCAAATACTCCTCATTAATTTTCAAATGCTTATGACATGCTAAAAGTCCGTGAATTGATGTACAGAAAAAAAGGGTTCCATTTACTTCCAAATATAAACATCCGGTATTCCCAAAGTGATCCCTTGCCAGGAAAAGCGCTTTTGTTTCCTTATCCCATAAAGCAAAAACCCAGTCACCCAGTAGATGTTCCACACATTGCTTTCCCCATTTACGAAAAGAAAGCGCTATTAATTCACTATCGGTAATAGTGTCTAACAGGGACGAGGGTTTTTCCAGTTTGTTCAAAAGTTTCAGACGGTCATCAATACGTGAATAGCTGGTAATTACATAGCGACCATCATCATATGGTAATTGTTCGTTCGCTGATTGGGGAGTGTTAATTCTTGTCAAGCAACCTAAGACAGCGTTGTCATCAATATAACGGTTATGGCTGCTGTGCTCAAATCGTTTACAACCATCATATAACTTATTTGCCGCTTCCTCGCTGTCTAGCTGTCCGTCGAAATCAACAATTCCATAGAGTATACTCATTTGACTTCATAGATTAACTTCTTTTTTGACAGTTCGTTCAAATGAGACTCTACCTCCATCTTACACTGTTCGGGGGTAACTTCATACTCCTTAAGTAGCACATCGCATATTCCGCTCAAAGATACCGGGGTTTCTAACAGTTCCCAAATACGTTTGCTTACCGGGTTTAATTCAAAATATTTACCCAGTTCGATACTCATCATCATTAGTGAGCCATCCATTTCTGTGGCAACAACCTCGGAATTTCTTTGAAACTTCATATTATTCATACTTTTGAAACGTATTTAGATCTAACGTATTAGTAAAAATACATGGAAAAAGGTTTTTTTTTACACTTTATCCTACATTAATAACCTTATCTGCGTACTTCAGTAATTTTTCGTTGTGTGTAATGAATATCAAAGTCAGGTCAAGCGTTGACAAATAATCAAATATTGCTTCTTCTGTTTCGCTGTCTACTTCGCTGGTTGCTTCGTCCAGTACCAAAATTTGCGGTTGCTGCAATAAGGCCCTCAGAATAGCCAGACGTTGTCGCTCCCCTCCGGACATTCTACCGGCATCGTCGACTAATGGGGTATCCAGGCCTTGCTCGCGTATAACATCTTTGAGTTTTAATAACTCAAGCAACTTACTACACTGCAAATCTTGCCGATTCGTATCGTCAAACCAAAACAAATTTTGCCTTAAGCTACCACTAAAAAAATGAGGTATTTGCGTGACATAGGCAAATGACGCTCTCCATAATTTCAGGTTTATTTCGGAAATCGGAGTTCCGTCAATAAAAATTTCGCCTTGTTTAAAGGTATTAAATCCTGTTATGAGGTCTATTAAGGAACTTTTCCCTGCTCCCGAAAAACCGAAGAGGCATGTACGTGAATAAAAAGAGATTGACGCTGAAAAATCCGACAGAATAATTCTATCGGGCTCATATCCAAAAGTTATGTTTTGCAATTCGATTGTATTTTTGAACGCTGGCTGTTGATTCCCTCTCTTATTATCATGGTTTTCACTGCCCTTTTTAATCAGTTCGTAACAACTTTCAAAAGAGGGCAACGAACTCATTATGAACTGAATTTCCCGTAATAGGCTTAGCATATTTGGTAATAACCTGGCCATAATAACTATGATTAAAATCAATTCGGAAACCTCCAGGTGGACCCATCTAACAGAAGCAAAAATTAAGAGGCTCAGACCAAATACTCCCACCAGCTGGTAAACCAAAGCTGCGCTTGATCGCAAGTTGGCGTATACTCGGGATGAGGCCTTTAGATTTGTAGATGTGAGTCGATATTTAGCTAAAAAATTAGCTGTTTTTTGGCTTGCTTGTACATCTTTTAACCCTTCTGTTAAACGAATAACCTCATCCATGTGAGACTCATTTTGTGCGTGGAGTTCCTTACCAAGCCTGCCAGACCTTTTGTTTACATAATATTGTAATAAAGAGAAAGGCAAAAAGACCAGTGATACACAAAGGGCTGCCTCCCATGACACCCATAGATAAAAAAATATCAATAACAGACTGATACACGCACTACTAATTAACTTTGTCCATTGTACCGCTCCAAAACTAATTCGTGCAGATGCTGTAATAACTGCGTTTTGTAATACTCCCAGATCATATTCATTTTTTTTCTGCCATTCCATAAATAAAAAGGAAGCTACAAGCGCTTCTCTCAGGTTTGCGCCGTATTGTTCCGTAAGTACAATATCTACACGTTCTTTCAGCCAGCGAAGCAAAAAAAAAGCCAGATTTACTAAAAAAAATACGGACAAAGTACTAAACAGGTCCGGTTCCCATCCAACACTATCCATATAAGGCTTTAAAAAACGAGCCACATCAGATTTATCGTCACTCGGAATAATATTAACCTGTCCCAATAGTGGCAAAAGTGACATTAGGCTCAGCCCCTGGAAAAAACCCAATAGAATGGCCAAAACGATAGATACAACAAAACGCAGCGGAGAAGTATTGAAGACTTCAAGTATATAATTGAATAATACCACCAATCTACTTTTCATGCTATTGCTTTTCGACAATTTCTGTCATTATATGCTGCACCACTTCATCCAACAAAAACGATTCTCTTGGTCTTTTCAATGAGTAAAAGCTGGTCTTATCTCCTATTTGACCAATTATATTAAAGTAATATTTTACCTGGTCCTGATCGTTCACAAAAAACGGGCGATAGATGTTTTTTTTAAACATTAATATTTTCTCCAAGTATTTAACAGGTTTGAGTGTTACCTGTTCTTCTGCCCAGTCCAAAAAAATTATTGCTTTTAGAGGTACTCTTCCTGCTTTAAAATCCTTATCGCTTGAAACCGCAAACTTATCTATGTCTACAGGTGTTTTAATGTGGTGCTGCGCAACTTCAAGTCGTTCAAGCGCATCGTCCTTTAGTTTAAACTGCGGATAGGCGGCATGGACAACTGGAACTTTCTCCCTTGAAATAGAAATAGGACAAACATCATCGGACAAAATCCGTCCTCCTGCTTTTTGCATGGCATAGCACAAAGTTGACTTACCGTAACCCGAATCTGCTGAAAATAACAATGCCTTGTTATTAATCTCCACAGCACTGGCATGCAAAGGAATTATTTGAAGCTGATGTAATAATGCACCAAATGCAGATCCCAATAAATAAGTATAAAAAGCTTTATTAATGGTTTTTACCGGCTTAACTCTGATTATTGCTCCGTCCATTATCTCATAATCTCCTACATTATCAATTTTAATATAATGATAATTCTCTGATGCTATGTACCATGTATTACCAATCGAATCTGGTCGCTGTAATTCATCCACTATCTGCATAATGACATCTGCTTCTACTTGTTCATCTCGCACCGTCAATTCTTCAATAGGAAATTCGGAATCAACATTTAACCCAAAAACCGTGTATCTGTATGCTTCGATAATTTCTATGCTTTATTGGTAAATTAAAGATTTAAGGTGAATTTAACACACAAATAGCAGTAAGGTCATTATTTTATAATAATTTACCATCTTTTACCTACCGAGCGTACGATTCTTAATCATGACAAATATCATTAGAAATGGTGAAATTATATAATTCAAAAAAAACAAACAATCCGGAAAGGCAAAGATCCCCCATGCCTTAGGCTGAATAAACAGTCCTTTTTCTCTTCTCAACACCAACCCAATTCCTCCAAGAAGATACTCTCCTTGTAATTGCCACCATCGTTCTTGCAAGCCTGCTCTTTTCATTTTTTTCTGATAATTAATAACCTTACAGGCATTATTCACGAGTTTGTTCACTCTTGAACTGGAAAAATCATATTTTTTTAAACTACTTTTATAACCATAAAGCCTTTCACATAAGTAGACAGCATCTAAAAAGAAATATGGTATTTGTAAAAATTTAGCACGTTCATAAACACCATCTATTTCTTCTGACGTAAGCGAATTTAAGTACACGTATATATCATAAGACCATATCAACCTCTTCCACCTGTGATAAGCTCCATGAATACACAAATAAATAAGTTCATCCTTTTCTTTAAATATTAGATCCTTTTCTTTTACCGGGCACACAACATTTAGAATTGCGCTATCAAAATAAAGTGGCGGTAGCGCGTGCCAATGAAGTTCAATAAAAACGTTATTAGTAGGGTTATAAAGTTTATAATCATTATATGTACCCCGGACTACTTTTTTTTGTTTACTACTGGAGTGATAATGCTGAATTAGACCATATCCTTTTTGTTCCAACAACTCCAATGCCCTTTCTATTTCATTGACTGGAACATACAAATCCAAATCTTTCGATTGTCGCTTAGAAAAATCGCCATGTAATCTCAATGAAAGATCAGGTCCTTTTAGGAAATAATGAGAAACCCCTATTTCTGTTAATAATTTGTTTAGATGCTTTCTTTCACCATAAAGATTAAGCATATACAATTTGTTTGAGCAGATGAAATCACGCATTTTCGCGCATACATCATTTGGAGGCCATTTGTTAGCTAATAGTTTAGAAAAAACCATCGCAGCAACTTTGTGAGTAAGGGCTAAATCATATAGTATTTCCCAATTTATTGATTGGATATCTTTAAGCTCTTCTTCTTTACCCTTTAACAAAGTGATAATAAAATCAAGTGTTTTTCTATGAACTAAGGCTTCGGAAGGCATAGGTTTTTCAGTAAAATGTGTATGTTACCTATAAAATCACCTATCATTAGCCTTACCTAACAACCTAGACCAAAACGATGGTTTTGGATAATTGTTGTGTGCTTCCTGATTTATAAATTGCAAATCAAGTTCACCAGATTCAGGATGTATTAACTGCCAAATTTTGCTCCATCCCAAAAAGCCTCCAATATTTCGATCATCGATGAATACATCGGCATCTATCTTGCGACTTATACTTGAAAAGGACTCCAGTGAAAGGTTTTGATCTTCAGGATGGCTGTGATTTACTGCATAAAATTCAATTCCATTCTCACGGCAATATTCAACGGCATCATCCAGACTTTGCCCTGACCTATAGGTCCATAAAATGAGCAAATGTTTTTTTTCTTGTAAAGCTTTCAGTGTTTCAAAGGCAAACAGCATTGGTTTTCCTATATCAGGATACCTGTTTTCTACAATGGTGCCATCAAAATCAACTGCAATTCTCATTTTTCCGAATTTATTTCGTTAGGGGTAAAATATAATAATAACTTCTTTCTACAAAGTCTTCTTTGCTATTTCTATTACGCGATTCATGTCTGCCTCAGACATATTGGTTCCCGAAGGCAGGCACAATCCATGTTGAAACAGTTCTTCACATACTCCTTCCCCGTAAAAACTGGTTGAAGCAAAAACCGGTTGCAGGTGCATAGGCTTCCATAAAGGTCTGCTTTCTATATTATCAGCAGCAAGTACTAACCTAAGTGTTTCTCTTTGTTTCTCATCGTCCAACAGAATACATGATAACCATCTGTTTGAAAAATACCCCTCGGGTTCATCCAAAAACCTGACGCCTTCAAACTCCCTGAACTCAGATTCATACCGGGCATAAATAGCTCTTTTCTGTTCAATTCTATTATCTAAAACTCTCAGCTGCCCTAAACCAATACCTGCACACACATTGCTCATTCGGTAATTATAGCCAATTTGCGAATGTTGATAATGAGGAGCATCGTCACGCGCCTGAGTAGATAAAAAACGTGCTTGCTTTATCCAGGACTTATTATTGCTTAACAAAGCACCTCCCCCGGAAGTTGTGATTATTTTGTTTCCGTTAAATGATAAAATGCTCATAGCCCCGAAACTACCGGTCATTTGACCGTCAATGGATGAGCCTAAAGATTCAGCAGCATCTTCAATTACCGGAATGCCATATTCATCAGCAACAGCCAAAATTTCATTCATTTTAGCAGGCATACCATACAAATGAACAACAATAATGGCTTTTGGTAATTTATTCAATGCAGCTCGTTCGCGAAGTGCCTCTTTTAATACTTCGGGATCCATATTCCAGGTTTCTTTTTCACTGTCTATGAATACAGGTTCCGCACCAACATATACTATTGGATTTGCAGAAGCTGCAAAAGTAAAACTGGAACACATTACCTCATCTCCTGTTCCTACCCCCAACAATATCAAAGCCAAATGTATACCTGCTGTCCCACTTGATAAAACTGCTACCTCTTCTACCTTGTTATAGTTTGCTAATTCTTGTTCCAGCTGCCCCAGAAAAGGACCTACAGGGGAAATCCAGTTAGTTTCAAAAGCCTCTTGAACAAATTTAAATTCCTCTTCGCCCATATGGGGAGTGGATAACCAAATTTTATCTTTTGTTGACATTAATTTTTATTTCTTTTTAATGATCCTTGCCGGGTTCCCTACTGCTGTTACGTTATCCGGTAAATCTCTGAAAACAGCGGCACCAGCCCCAACCGTTACATTTGCTCCTATTGTTACATTAGGAGCAATAGTCGCATTAGCACCGATTAAAGTATTATCACCTACAGTCACCGTTCCGCACAAAGTACTTTGCGGGGCTATATGCACATAATCTCCTATTACACAGTCGTGGTCCACAGAGCAACCGGTATTAAGAATTACATGTTTTCCTATCCGTACATCGGGTTGAACAATAACTCCCTGAAAAACAACTGTGCCTTCTCCTATTGAAACACTTTCATCTACAAGCGCACTTTTATGAATTATCGTGGTGAAAGCATGTTCTACGGATTCGGCAGCACGTTTTCTGATAACATTATCGCCAATGGCAATGACCAGCTTTTCGTTTGGATACAATTCAGGATCATAATCTCCGACAATCTTATAATTTAAAACACTTTCTAAGTCTTTATTTCGATCAAAAACTGCTACAATCTGCTTGTTTGCTGCTTCTGCCGCTCTAATTACTACTTTTGCATGTCCACTCGCTCCTAAAATAATCATAGTATTAGTTTCCGGTGAATTTTTCCATGGTAGCAGCATTTGCTGCGCTTATACCTTCTGACTTCACCACTTTTAACAAGGTTTTAATAATAATTTTAAGATCGAGGAGAAAACTAATGTTTGTTGCATACCAGACATCAAACTCAAACTTTTGCCGCCAGCTAATTGCATTCCTTCCGTTCACCTGAGCCCAACCGGTTATTCCTGGTCTAACGTCATGTCTTCGTTGTTGTTCTTTATTATAAAGAGGTAGGTACTCTACCAATAAAGGCCGGGGGCCCACGAGACTCATATCCCCAATTATCACATTCAAAAGTTGAGGAATTTCATCTAAAGAGGTTTTCCTTATAAATGCTCCGATGGGTGTAAGTCGGTCTTTATCGGGTAACAAATTACCTTCAGCATCTTTCTTATCGTTCATGGTTTTGAATTTAATTACCGTGAAAATTTTAGCGTTTTTCCCGGGCCTGGGTTGAAAGAAAAACACCTTCCCGTTATTGGCGAACAACAAAAAAACGATCACCAAAGCAAACACTGGAGACAGCGCTAAAAAAGCTATTAATGCAACAAAAAAGTCAATGAGTCTTTTCAGAAAATGCCGATACATTATTTCTTTATTTCTGTTAATACATCCACGTATTTATCTGCCAGAACCTTCCGGTCAAAATGTTCCATGGCAAAATTATATCCGGAATTCCCTTGTTCCTCAAGAAGCGTTTTGTTGTTTAAAATGGCTCTTATCCTTTGATTGTAATCTTCTACATTTTCAGGTTCCACATAAATGCCACAACGAGCTTCTTCTACCAATTTTCTTGACACGCCATCTATGGCCATTAAAATCGGTTTTTTGCAAGACATGTAGTCAAAGGTCTTGTTGGAATAGATGGTTTTGAAAGTATCTACTCTTTTAAGCACGGACGCCCCCATGTCTGAAGCCAATATATATTTAAAAACTTCAGATTTAGGTACCGGGTCTATAAACTGCACATTAGTCAAATGACGTTTTTCTACCTCCTCTTTCAACATTTCCTTTTCCATACCACTGCCAATCAGAACAAAATGAACACTGGTATCTTTCAGAGCGTCTGCCGCATCTACAAGTTGTATCAGGTGATTGGCTTTACCGTGGGCCCCGACGTAAGTTATTACAAACTTGTCCTCCCAGTCCATAGACGAGCGGAGCTGAGATGCATCAAAGGTTCCTAACAATTCATTTGAAAGGGAGAAGTCGGCCGCATTAGGAATAAATGTAACTTTTCCCTCAGGAACATTCTTTTTGCTAATGAGTGTTTCGCGAAATGCGGGTGTTAACACATTTATTTTATGAGATTTCTTATAAATAAACTTTTCAAACCAATAGGCAAGTTTTATAATAACACCATTTGTTAATACTCCGGTATCAATGGCTGATTCGGGCCATAAATCACGCACCTCAAACAACAGGGGTAACCTTTTCCACCTGGATATCACATAAGCCGATATACCTACGAACAAAGGCGGTGAGGTAACCACCAGGACATCAAATTTACCCCTGGCTTTAAAAATCCCTGTATACAGACTACTGAAAACGAAAGAAAAATAGGCCCAGAGCCTTCCAATAAAGTTTACATTATAGGCTTCTGAAACGTGGGATCTCCATACCGTAACTCCTTTGTCAAAATCATCTTTATATACAAACTTCCCCTTGTATCTATCAATCTTTTTCCCTGTATTATAATGAACCATTCCTGCAAGTACTACAACTTCGTGGCCCATATCGGTCCAGCGCTTTACCATTTCATTAAACCTGGACCCACCACCGTCGTTCTTTTCAAGAAAATACTGATGTACGAGCAAAATTCGCATATACTAGTTCTTAATATTATTCTCAATTTTCATCTTCCAAAACATTACAGAAGATTTTACTCAAGCACATCTGCTATAACAAAGATTACCCTTTCTACATCTTGCCGAGATAAATTAGAGCCTGAAGGTAGGCATAATCCATGAGAAAATAGCTTTTCACAAACTCCGTCTCCAATAAATTCTGCACTTTCAAAAATTGGTTGTATATGCATTGGTTTCCATAATGGACGACTTTCTATATTATGCTCAGCCAAAATAAGTCTCACTTTCTCTCTAAGGTCAGGCGTATGAAATAAAACACAAGATAACCACCTATTAGAAAAATACCCTTCAGGTTCATCCAGAAAATTTATTTCCGTTCTATCTTTTAATTGACTTTCATACAAGTTATAAACAGCTCGTCGTGAAGAAATTCTTTCATTTAACACCTCCATTTGACCAACACCTATCGCTGCACAAACATTACTTAATCGATAATTGAAACCAATATTCGAATGCTGATAGTGGGGAGCCTCATCGCGGGCTTGAGTTGCTAAAAATCGTGCTCTTTCTACCAAATCCTTATCGTCACTGACTAAAGCACCTCCTCCCGAAGTAGTAATAATTTTATTCCCATTAAATGAAAACACACCTATTTGTCCAAAACTGGACATTAATTCCCCATGAATATGAGAACCTAAAGCCTCTGCGGCGTCTTCAATCACTGGTACACCATATTTATTCGCAGTAGCCATAATTCTATCCATTTGAGAAGGCATCCCATATAAATGCACAACAATAATGGCTTTGGGAAGACGATTATTTTTTGATCTTAACGTCAATTCTTCTTCCAAAACGTCCGGATCCATGTTCCAGGTTAGCTCTTCAGAATCAATAAACACCGGATTTGCTCCTACATAAGCAATCGGATTTGCTGATGCTGCAAAGGTGAAGCTAGAGCAAAATACATCATCTCCTCTTTCCACACCTAGAAGTATTAGAGCCAAATGAATTGCGGCCGTTCCACTCGAAAGTACAGCTGCATGACCTATTTTATTATAATCACTTATAACTTCTTCAAATCTTCCTAAAAACGGCCCAACTGGTGTTATCCAATTGGATTCAAAAGCCTCATTCACATACGCCAATTCTTTTCCGCTCATGTGAGGAGACGATAGAAGTATTCGATCTTCACTCATATTCTTGACTCTCTTAAATTTATTTCATTTATTAGCTAGACTCATTCCAATAATTCTATTAAAACTTAAATCTGGTTTTAATAGAATTGTTGTTTGAAATGAAATCAGTACAAATTACGGGATCCAATTTACTATAAAATAAGGATACATAACCCTTATTTTTAATCAATTTTCCATCTGATTCCATTTTAATTTTTTCAAAACTGTGTGGTAATAAATGCCAGTGTTGTTTCAAATCATAAGATTGTCGTTCTTGCGGGTTCAATATGGAGTCCTCAACAATCAATTCTTTTTTACTTGTATTTAATACAACAGATCTTTTTATCCTCAACGGGTACTCATAATATTTATAAGCTTCCAATTCAATTACAATTTCAAATCCTTCACCAGTTTCTTTGCAGTTTATTAATGGATAATCCACAATCGAGGTCCAAATAAAATTACTACCTTTTTGCATGTGATCTTCGTCATTAATTGTTATTGTATTGTTAGATCTTGTACTTAAGAAATATGCTTCTACTTCTTTTTCTTTTGTGTTATATGAGAAAGACCCTGAATCACAAAGTAAATTTTCACCTTTATACCAAAGATCTACATGCATGTTGTCGGATTGACCCGGCCTACTTTTATAATTTCCTGCACGTATCAATAATTTTATATCTGCTTCATTTACTACGATGTAACCAGCCCCTTTATATTCAATAACACCTTTGTTTTCAAGCCTATTAATAGGTTTCAAATTGATAGTATTCTTAATTCCGTTAAAAAATAGGGCATAATCGTTGCTGGACGAAAATGTATCGATTTTCAACGCAAGTGATAGAGTATCTACCTGATGATTGTAATTTCTAAAATGCACGGTTTCATCAAATTTAAATGGCAAAGAACCATCATTTAAGCCAAAGTTTGACACATCTCCTGAAACCGAGATAATTGACCTAAAGAACTGTATACTTTTACTCGCTCGATCCAAGACAACCTCTGGAATAGGGTATTCAAAATCTAAGCTACAGGCAATAAATAGTGTGATTAATTGCAATTTGTTTCTAAAGTAATTGGTTGAATATTGGCTATCAGTACCATCTGGAAATATTTGAAATGCTACTTCTTCTATAAAGTTCTCATGACCGAATAAGGCTCTTTTCTCTGCGTGGGCAAAAAATGGGAATATACTGTAGATAACAAAAAGTCCTAAGCACTCAGAAAATGCATGATTGTTACGTACTGCTATTTTAGAAAAGTTTATATTCTTATAAACATGAATTATTTGCTCTTCAATACTCCTAAGAATAATGGCTAATTCCGAGCGATTATTTAATAGTAATTGTTTCTTAAACTTTTGGATGAAAATGGTCCAATTAATTAGTCGTAAACTTATTTCCTGACTACAACACCAATTTGGCCCGATATTTCTTGGATTACCTCCAATCCAATCCAACATCTCCGTCAATCCCGCCTCAACAATTTCATCATGGTTTTCATGTGTGACGCTATTTACATAAATCTGGAAATGGAAAAATTTAGATTTTTCCCACACAAATTTAATGTCCCCAATGTCCGGATCCATTTGATTTATTCTACTCCAATGAATCAACGGATAATTTTTACCTGTAATAGGATTATTGGTCCAATCCCCGAGTTCGTCTGAATTATACCACTTCCAATTAAAATAGAATCTATTACCAGCTAGTAACTTTCTAAGGGATGAAGCTTCTTTAGAGCGTTTATCCTGATCCTTCAACGAGGAAAACACACCATAGAAATCTTTACAGGTTTCCCACAAATCAACATAACTTAGTTTATTGGAAAGAGGTTTTGTCGGAAACTTGTAAACGAAATAACCAAGTTTTTTTTTCAGTTCATAGACCACGCGAAATTGTGTATATCTCCACCCCATGATACGTGAAAATGTAACAAATTGCCTAATAAGTTTGAAAATCTTAGTCAAAACTGCTTACATTAAATTTCTTTGCCCAGGCCTCTAAAAATATCATTCTACTATACAATTTAAAAGGAGCTTTATCACTGTCCAAACCCTTAAACTTAAAGTCATTATCAATTAATCCTGTCTGTTTAATAAACGAATCACTGCGTTCAACCAATTCCATATAAGGGGTGGCCTCGGCCATCTCGAAATACTTTTTCTCGGGAACATTAAATCCCTTTTTGTCTTTTCGCCATCTAATACCATTAGGTAGATCATGAAGTGACTTTCTTAATATATATTTAGAGTATCCCTTTCTAATTTTCATATTTTCAGGAGCTTGCAAAAGCAACTCTACCAATCGATGATCTAAGAAAGGCAGTCTAATTTCCAAGCCAAAGGCCATGGATGTACGATCTTCATAGTGACAAAGTGAAGGTACAGAATACCGACTATAATCTGCGATTTGACGATTGATCATTGTATTTCTAACTCCAAAATCAGCATCTGGTTTCCAATCAGTATTGATAATCTTATCTTTGAAACTACTGCCCATATATCTTTTTGCCAAATTAAAATTAAATTCTGGAATTAATCTCGAAAAAGAAGGCACAACCTCTCTTGCCAATACACCAAAAGATTTTTGTTTGGCCAAGTGTATCATATAAAGCGGCAAATACTTACCATAACCTGCCAAACCTTCATCACCACCTTGCCCACTTAATATTACTGTTAAATTAGTCTCTTTTTTTATACGGCGCATCATATTGTAGTGATTTACCGCTGAAAAGGACAATAAAGGCTCATCATGATGCCAAATGACCGTTTCTAAGTCATTCCAAGGAAGGTATTCATCAGCACTAATTTTTTGTAGCTTCAAATTAAATTGATCTGTTAACAGATCTACAAACTCCTCTTCACTTATCTTTTTTTCTTTAGATACGACTGAAAAATTCATTAGACTTTGTCTATGTTTATTTGCAACCATAGCTATAGCAGACGAATCCAATCCGCCACTCAAAGAATTACCTATTGGCACATCGCTTCTAAGTCTAATATTAACTGCATCACTAAATAATGCATTAAACTGATCTAACCAATACTCTTCATCCTGACCATAATCCATTTTTGATGGATACTCCCAATACTTTGTCGTTTTTCGTGTCCAATTATTAAGATCAATTTCCATAGTCGACGCTGGAGGAAATTGCATATATTTCGCAAAAAATGTATCTGCTGAGTCATCAATTATTCCAAAGCAAAGGTACTTTTCTACTACTTCTTTATTGGCAATACTTTTGTCATCTTGCAGCCTTAATTGTTTAATTTCAGAGGCAAAAGTAATCGAGTCATTTGTTTCTCTATAGTATAATGGTTTAATAGAGAATCTATCCCTAGATATAATCAAAAGATTTTTCATTTTGTCATAAATAACAAATGACCACATCCCGTTAAGCTTGTTAAACCCCGAAATCCCCCAATGTACGTAAGCTTTTAGAAGCACTTCCGTATCAGAACTTGTAGAAAAAGTAACACCAAGTATCTTGAGTTCTTCTCTCAATTCTATGTAATTAAAAATCTCGCCGTTAAAAACGATTGTATATTTATTATCAATTTCAAAAGGTTGATTAGCTGTCTCATCAAGATCGATAATTGACAGTCTATTATGTCCAAGAACCAGGTTAAAAGAATCTTCATTTTCCTCTGAAAATGTATTGTAGGTCTTTAGTTCAGAAGCATCCAGACCACGATGACTTATACATTCTAGTGCTTGCTTATGAATATCTAAGCTTTGCTTCTTTTCAATTGAATAATGGAGACAAGAATATATACCACACATTGAATTTTGATTATCTTAACACTTCACTTTTTAGTTGACAAATTATTTGTACAATTTCTTTAATACTTCATTGTTATCAAATACAAAATTCCGATGATAACTATGAGTATAAAAATCTTCCATTATGGATTGTAATTTACTAATTAAATTATCGTTATGTGGAAATTCCACAAAATTACCTGAGTAGTCTTCAGGAATGTATGACATCGTATCACTTTTGAGTGTACCATTTGTAAAAAATAAGACTGGAACATTATAAGACCAAGCATCCACACCAATACTTGAATTTCTGGTAATCACCAAATCCGAATATTGAATTATATCAAGAGATGAAATTAATTTATCGCTAAATGTGAACCCCATATTATTATAATCCGACTGTGAGGACCTCGGATGTAATTTTATCTCGAAACTAATGTCTGTTTTATCAAACTGTGATTTCAGAAAATGTAAAATTTCTAATTCTTCTTCAAGATAAATTGGTTGCGTAAAATAAACAACCTTCTTTAATTCCTTAGCACTTATCACCTCTTTCCTTTCGACACCAAAATACTTCAGATTATTCAACAAATCATAACGGGCACAATTTTCAGCATCCATATTTAGAAAAGCTACGTAATCTGGTTCATTAGTAAAATAAAATTTTTTACCATAAATAAAATTGGGATGATAATCATTAAATATGGACGCTGTTTGAATTTGCAGAATATCCTTATGAATAAATTTCTTGAGAAAACTTACAAAAGGAAATAACATTTCGAAACTTATTAGTTTATCGACTTTTCTGTCTTCTAAGATATGAATCTTTTTTAGTGCATTTCGCACAGATAACGCATAAGACTCCATATGAAGATTAAACACTGCCAGTTCCTTCGTTATATGCTTTTCTTGAATTTCTATACCAAAAAAGTTTACTGTACTGGTTGAGTTACTAATATACGTTTTAAGTGCTTTTGCATAAAGTTTTAAAAATTGATTAAATGTCAATAACCCCTCTGCGTAATAAAATGCTTCATAGTTTCTTTTAACATATTTCAAGTTTCGGAACGGAAATGTAGACGACTCGTTCACAACCAAAAGATTTTGATCTGCATTTAATGTAAAAATACTTTTTGCAAATTGACTTTGAATTAGTGCTCGAGATGAATAGACATTCTTTGTTTTATCTAATTTCAAATTGCCATATGCCCTTTTGAAAGTTAAAAATTTCGATACTATCAAAAGAGTAAATTTCAAATTAACAACGATTAAATTACGTAAGAAGAAATCTATTTTGGACCGAATAGATTTATTACTTTGAATAGTAAATTGCCCGTATCCTCTTGATTCAAAGAATTTTTTGATATAAAAGGACAAAAAGTAGCTTTTTTTATATAAAAATTGACCATTAGATTCTCCTTCAGCTTCGAACAGAAAAGCATTACGGTTTTTTGAATAAGACGTGAATTCGATTCTTGTGTTTTTATTGATTTTTTTTTCCTTTTCAAGCTGGTCAATAACCATAAACCATTGTCCCAACGGGTAGAAGAAACTTAAAAATAATATCATTGGGGACTTCTCATGTGGGTACTCTATCTGTTGAAAAGATAATGAACCAAACTCTCTGAAAATTCCTTTTCGATTAGTGAGAAAGCTATAAACATTTATAGCCCATGCTTTGTTATATAGATTGGTCAATACAAGGGAGCCATTTGCCGGAGCTTTATCATTATAAATACCATCCAAATCAATTATTAAGTGCCCCATTATTCTTTTTTAATGAAAGTAAATAGCCTATTACCACTGGCAAAACAGGTGTTACAAATATAGTATAAGCGAAAAAACTCTCAATAAAAAAGAACATAATAGTCCCGTATGCAGCAACGTAGTTTCTGTTGTTCAACAAAGACCTATTGGGGATTAATATGCGTATCATGTATATGTAGACAAAAATTGTGAATAGCATCCCATATTTAGATAAAAAACTTAACGGTGAAAAATGAAGGTTTGAAATTTGTTCCTTTTCACCAATCAAATTATATGTAAAACCTACTCCTTTACCCAAAAAATAATCGGGAAACCTCATAATATCCAAAACAGCCTTAATTTCTTCATCCCGACCAGAACTAATTTTACTTGCATTTCCCATTCCCTTTTCACTATCAAAAATTTCAATGGACTTAGAAATTCTTCTCATCGCCAAATTGTCAGGAAAGTAAACATATAAAGAGTATATAACAGCCCATAAAAATACACCCGCCGTTAAATACCTTAGCGCTCCTTTTTTTTGACTCAAATAAATAAACGATATGAAGGTAATGATAGCCCCGAGCAATTGAGCTCTTTTACCGTAAAGAATAATCATTAAGAATGTTATGAACAAAAACAGCCCACCACTTTGAATAAAATGTGCAAATGTCAATTCCAATGGAGGAAAAATTGCCATTCGAGTTGCCCCGTTTTGATTAAAGAAATAGTATGCGAAAGGAAGCAACACCAAACTTCCAAAAAAAGTTATTTTTGTATAATATTTTAAGTAGTTGGTAAACTTTTCTCCATCCCAATAATTAGCAAAGACGACTGACTTACAAAAAAAGAAAACAGGTAAAGTGACATCGGTAATATATCTTCTTGAGAGTAAATTATCATTTAAGAAACCGACTACAACACTCAGGCCCATTAAAAAGATTAAAATAAATACTCTCTTGTCCTTCAGCTTTTTCATGTTAAAGAACACTATTATGATATCAAAGGCTGAATAAACCAATAGCATTTCACGTACCAAAGATAGACCTATTACTGTACGCAACACGCTCGTAAATACACCAATTAGTGCAAAAACAGGAATTAACTTTATATATAGCTTAAGAAACTTATTCATTATGCAATTAACCCTACTCGTTTTCTTATCATTATTGAGCATAAAAGCACCAGGCTAATATAAGCCGGTACTATGATAATATTTGACTTATTGATGAAATAAGTGCTCGCAAAGCCGCAAGAAACTATAATGACTATTGGAATAATCATAGATCTGACATAATCTTTTTCTCTATTGAGACCTGTATAAATTAACACCCCAATAGCATTTATTACTAATAAAATTTTCACCAGTAAAGTAGGAACCACGTACCACTCTAAAATATCATACTCACTATAGTACAAGTTTTTCAATATTAATGACGAAATATACGCGATAGCCAGTAAAGGAAGTATTGAAATTAGCCCATAGTTAATGATTCTATTCAATTTCATAATAAAAAGTTTGTCACTTTTAATGCGTTGAATCCAATTTGGTGTGTAGTAAAACAAAATAGATGTAAGACCTATATACAACATCATACTGATGTTATCAGCAAATTGATATTGTCCTTTAATATGATCAGTAATATTCAATTGATTGAGAATAAATCTATCAGAAGTCATCAGTAAGGTTGTAATGGCTCCTACTACAGCCTGTTTAATTCCCTCAAAAAGACTATGTTTTAAAATAATGTTGTCTGGTTTCTTCAAAATCCGCTTCATCACAGATTTCAACATTTTCAAGTCGTACATCATAAACAAAACCACGCAAGACAAAGCCACACCACTCCATATAACCAAATAGTCCAGCCAAACTTCAACAAAAAACAAGACTCCAATTAAAAGAGAAGTAGCTAAAACAATATTATTTATATTCAAGACCCATATTTTGTCAACAACTCTAAAGTACGCCGTAAAAAAGCTCCTAAAGAGTGTGGCAATCGATATGATTGCGGTATAAAAAAAATACGCCCTTTCCAATAGAAGGTAACTAAGCAGTAAGTTGACGAGACTAATTAATATAAAGTATTGAATATTAACTGTTAAGAAGGAAACCTTTTCTGATTCATCCTGGAAGTTTTTAAAATTCTTCACTATTTGCGTATTCAGTCCCAAGGCCAAATAACTTGAATAAGTGATGTATAATAATGGCCCAATTGTTTTTCCCATTTCTGTTGGCCCTATTTTTTTCGCCAAAAATAACATGGTAAGGCCAGTAATAACAATTTCTAAATAACGAAATAGGGTAAATGAAAAAACTCCAATATAATTTCTTAAGCCTGAAATTTTCATACTGTTATAACCAAAAGTAATTACAAGGAGTAATTAAAATAAGATCAGATCAATTCTTTTAAGTTTATATGGCCGTCCAACCTCCATCTATAATAATATTCTGACCTGTCATATAGCTTGATTCATCCGAAAGCAAAAAGGAGATTGAAGGTGCGATATCTTCAGGCTTCCCCATTCGCTTCATTGGAACTTTATTCTCGTAATTTTTTACAAATTGAGGGTCTTGATTATCAAATATTCCGCCGGGTGACACACAATTTACCCTTATATTGTATTTACCATAATAAGATGCAAGGTAGCGTGTAAAGTTAACAATACCGCCTTTTATTGCTGTATACGCTGCAGGTGGATTCATATTTAAGCCTTCATAAATAGTAAAATCGTTTCCAACCACACCATAAATTGAGGTAATATTAACAATAGACCCCAAGCGCTGTGATTTCATGAATTTAAGTGTTTTTTGAATTGCATAAAATGTCATGTTCATTTGCATACTGACATTTTTTTCCCAAGATTCGTAGTTTATTGACTCAAAATCATTTCCCCAATCTTTGGTTCTGGGATATGCATTATTCACTAATCCGTCTAATTGTCCACCACATAAACTTACAACCTTTCCCAAGGCATGATCAAAGCTTTCTTTTTCAGTAATATCGCAGTAAATGCTTTGAGAATCATTTTCATCTACGTTTATATCTAAATTATAAACATTGGCGCCTTTTAACCTTAAATCATTCAATATCGCCTTACCAATTAAACCAGACCCTCCTGTAAGAATTATTTTTTTATTGTCTAACAAAGCCATTCAAAGTGTTATTTGTCCTACGGCTTTTGATTCCTGTGCCGCTATTAGTGCTTTAATTTGATTTATTGTTTCCTTGTAATCGTATTTACAATTAGGATCATTTAAGAAGAATAGTAAAAAATCTGATAATAGGTTCCTGAAGTATTCAAAATTATCATTAAATACGATTGCTTCGTGCCCACCTTCATTGGAAAAGGCGTTCACTTGAAATCCTCGAAGATTGTTATCTTTTATTACAGTCGCGTATTTACCGTTTTCATATTCTAGTTTGACTATATCAACATCTTCAATACCAATATTATGAACAGAAATAATGTTGCTATTCATAATTGGCCGCATGGCATCCATAATATGGATACCATATTTATACCAATCAATCAATGTTATGCCGACTGTACAAACTGTTTTACTTCTCAACACATCTAAATTATCTTTATTCATATACACCGGATGGTACATAAAACCAGAACAACTCATCAATTGACCATTTTCCAAATAAGTAATAAAATATTCCAGGTCCTGAAGATTTTTACATAAAGGTTTATCTATAAAGACCTTCTTTCCTTGTTCTAGAAAAGGTTTAGCTATATCTCTATGTGTTTCAGCATCGTCTCTTGCAATAATAACTGCATCGATATCTTCAATCATTTGTTCATAATCTTGAACTATATTTGGAATGTTGCAACAAGCGGCTACATCATTGGAAATATCTTCATTGGGAGTCCATATGTAATCTACTGTAAAATTTCCAATTCCAAATTTACTTTCGTCTCTCTTCTCTAAGTAGTTATAAATGACAGGATAAGGGCATTGACTCATTTTATTCGAGTCATAGCCATTAATAATTGCAGAAAAGGAATAAGGATGTCCATTACCTTCGTTATATCCTATAATTCCCAGTTTAATTTTATTATTTACCATGATGTCCACCCCCCATCTACTGAAACATTTTGTCCTGTGACATATCCTGAGGCATTGGTACACAAGAAAGCAATTACACCCTTTAAATCTTCGGGTACACCAACTCTATTCAACATTGTTTTTTCGCATAATTTCTGATGAAATTCAGGGAAATTATCTTTTGTAGATTCAAACGGAAAGGGGCCAGGGCTAATCGCATTCACTCGAATTCCTTGATCAGATAAGAAACTAGCCAAATACCTGGTAAGCTGAATAATTCCAGCTTTTGCTGCACCGTAACTTGGCGGATTTGCAAGGGTTTCTCCATCATACATACGATAATCCGGAGACACTAAACCATACATTGATGCAACATTCAATATAACTCCTTGTGTTTCCCGTAACATCTCAATTGCGGCTTTGACGGTATAAAAAGGTCCATTCAAGCATACATTAACATCATATAACCAATCGTCAACACTTATGGAATCAAAGGTATTTTTGTTGCCACTCCAAGCGTCATTCACGAGAAGATCTAACTTACCATAGTTTTTCTTTATATGTTCAAATACTCTTCTTTGAGCCTCTAAGTCAGTAATATCTAAAGCAATTCCCTCGGATACAACGTTAAAATTTTGATATAACTCCGAAGCAAATGTACGACACTTCTGTTTGTCTCTTGAAGCAATAATAACAGTTGCACCCAACTCGGCTAAAGTTTCACAAATTGCACGTCCTAAAAATCCTGCTCCACCAGTTACCAGGGCTACTTTTCCCTCTAAGTTCTGTAATTCACTTATTCTTTTCATAGTATTCTATTAATGCTGCTGCCAATATTAAATCTATTTTATAGTCGATATCCAGGCTCTTTTCTACAGTTGTAATTACCGGAAAAGAACGACCAAACAATATCTTTTCTTGATTGATCACTTCAGATGTGAAACCATAAATTTGGCCTGTGAGTTTGTACCCCACAGGCTGCATCTGCCTAGGCATAAATGGCGTCGAACCTTCTATAAGCGAACTTATTTTATCTCCTTCAATTTTCCATAATCTTCCTGGTGATGGATCAATTTCTTCAAAAGTAGCTACAGAATCGTAGCCATTTTCCAAAGCAGACATAGCAGCTTTTAAATCTTCAGTAGATCTAAAAGGTGATGTAGGTTCTAGTAAAAAGAAATGATTTGGATAATGTCCCTCATTTGATAACACTTCAATTAGTTCTTTAATAGCATCTATAACTAATGAATTATCTTGAGCCAGGTTATCGCTTCTTTTAATTGCTCTAACACCCAATTTCTCTACATGCTCACATATTTCAGTACTGTCTGAAGAAACGATCACTTCATCAAACAAGTCTGATTCCTTGGCAAAGTCTATTGTGTAATCTATTAAAGCCCGCCCTCGAACTTCAACTATATTCTTACTTGGAATACCTTTTGATCCACCTCTTGCTGGAATAATTGCGACTGTCTTCATCTTAGCTATTATTTATTTTTGCTCATTATTAAAGGTTTAATGTTTTTATATCTTGATTGGCTTTTTCAAAATCGTGATGTTTACCAATATCCAACCAATAACCAAAAATAGGAAATGTTACCACTTTCCTATTTGTTTTAATCAATTCCTCGATTAAATCTGTGGCATTATAGAAAGAATTTGAAGGAATTAATTTTAATACTTCCTTTTTAAGGATGTAAATTCCGGCATTCGAGTAATAAGTGTAGGTAGGTTTTTCTTTAAAGGATAAGACACGATCTTTCTCAGTTTCCAATACTGCATATGGAACATTTACTTCATATGATGTTGTAGCAATTGCCATATCGGCCTCTTCCTCCATGAATTTCAAGAAAAAACTCTCATAATCAATATTGGTAAGTAAATCAGAATTCATTACCAGTATATAATCATGATCAAATCTGTCTAATTGGCCTCCTATGACACCAATTGTTCCTAATGGTTCATGTTCATGCAAGTATTTAATTGAAATATCTTTCGACTGGCCATCTTTAAAATAATCTTTAATCATATACCCTAAATAATTAATGGATATGAATTGATTATTGACGCCAAATTTAGCTAATCGCTCAATATTATATTCTATAATTGGCTTATCACCAACTTTAAGTAAAGGCTTTGGTGTATCTTTGGTCAATGGCATTAACCGCTGACCTTTACCTCCTGCCATTATCACTGCATCCAATGGCAATATTGTTTGCTTATTTTTAAGATCAAGGATTCGAATTAATTGATCATTATCATCCAAAACAGGAACAATCCTTACACCTTCCTCTATCTTTTGTTTAATATTTTCAAGGTCAAATTTGTCTTTTCTTATGGCAATAAAGTCTTTCTTCATGGCTTCTTCAACCTTCGATTCCAAGGTAATTCCACTCAGTAAACCTCGTCGAACATCGCCATCTGTTAAAGACCCTATAACTTTGCTATCTTCAACAATGAATAAATTCAATTTGTCTTTCAGCGTATTAAGTTGTGCTAAGGCGTCTCGTATCGAACTTCCGCTTTCGATCAGATAATTTGAATCGTCTTTCATTTTTCTATTATTTTTACCACCTGAAAGGCTTCAGCATAGTTTACTCCGACACTTGCTCCTCTGAAAGTAGCCAAAGCCTCAATGTTTTTTAAACTTCTTGGAAATGGGTGCTCTCCGATTTCAGATTCGTATATTTTCATGATTTCTAATTTCTCCTCCATGAAATCAGAAATATCAACGTAATAGTTCGGAATGAAGACTTTCTCATGAAATGCAGGTGCGAATTCCGTTTCAGAAATGCATTCATACATTAATACTTTCTTAATGAAAGGATACCTAAATGACTTTGTACATGACATTACTGCATCTGAAAGTACACGGTGATCTGAATGAGCATCAGAACGATTCAACGTGTATATTACCTCAGGTTTAGTCTCATTAAAAGCTTTAGAAATATGTGGTACTAATTCTATTAAAGAAGAAGAAGTAAGAGACATAGTTGGGTAACCAAGTCTATAAACTTGCTCAATCCCGAAACGTGATGCAACTTCATCAATCTCCTTGGACCTGGAATCTACTCTTTCCTTACTGAATCCATGTTTTTCATAAAGTTCTGTAACAATGATCCAGTTTATCTTATCACCATTTGCTTTATGCTTTAATAAAGTCCCACCTACTCCTAGTACTTCATCATCCGGGTGAGCTGATATAACTACAATATTTTTCATAAATATGTCCCTGGTAATGGTAATTTTTCAAATTCGTGTTCAACTATTTCAACAGCGCCATCTACGGTTTTAACGACACATGTATTGCCTGGCTCATCCACTGAAATTACGTTTCCAGGTTCAATATTGGCTGCATCAGTAAGCTTTACGACGTTTACTTTCCATATACTCACATCTTTATCTTCTAATTCGATATGCGCCCCCGGATACGGTTTAGACAATGCCCTTACCAAATTCCTAATACCTTCTGAAGGCATTCTAAAGTCTATTTTCCCATCGGCCTTTCCTCTTTTGCGCCAATAGTTCGCCTTTTCATGATTCTGTTTTTCGAGCGTATATGTTTTTGCCTTCAATTTGGGGAGAAAAGTATTAATTTGATTCAGTACAGTTGCCACGACCTTATCGTACAATGACCTTGCACTATCCTCTCTTGTTATTTCAATTTTCTCTTGTGAAAGGATATCACCAGAGTCGGCACCTTCATCCATCACAAAGAAAGTACTTGCTGTTTGCTCTAATCCTAAAACCAATGCCCATATTAACGGATGCCTTCCTCTATTACTGGGCAAGGCTGCAGGATGATACCCAATAACTCCCATTGGAGGAATATCTAATAATTCCTTTTTTATAAGTGAAGACCAACCAAAGCAAAATATTATATCTGGTGATCTTTCCTTTACCCAACCCAGAGTACTGGAGGCATTCACATTGGTGGTATAACAATAGTCAATATTATTAGATTCGCAAATACTTGTAAGATCCGCAAAATCAGCATTAAATTTTGAGCTTTCTTTGGTGATCACTCCCACAACTTCACCTCCGCTATCAAGAACCTGCTGAAGTGCAAATTTAGATAATTCGACGGTGCCAATAAATATTATTCTCATAGATTATAGAATCTTTTTTTAATTATTCCTTCTAAAGTATGAGTAGAAAGAATTTCAATTATCTTCTCTGACGAATTGCCTTTCCCATATGGATTTTCGCTATGACTTATTTGATTCATAAATTCTGCTGAAATAGATTTTTCAAGTGCAGAGTATATAGACTCAAAATAAGGTTGGCAGTTAATGACTGTTTCACCAAAGACTCTTCCTCTCTGTCTGTCTCCAATATTTACTGTGGGTTTTTTAAATGATGGTATTTCAAGTAAACCACTGGACGAATTTCCCACAACACAATCCATATATTGAATTGCTGACAGGTATCTGAGTTGCCCTAAGGAAGTAAATGATTTAGCTTTATGGTTGTTAACAAGTGTATACTCATTGATCAAATCGATAATCACACGACCATTGGTATCAGCATTTGGTAGTGTAAAGATAATATGAGCATCTTTCATTTTGTCTAAAGCTTTTAACAATTCCTTAAACTGTTGCTCTGCAGAATTATTATCTAAAGTAACCGGATGAAACGTGACCAGGAAGTTTTTTTTGCCTAGCTTAAAATCAATACTTTCTTCAAAATCTGATCTTGTTAAGAGTTGAAGTCTATTTATATTTTCAATGCCCAAAGCACCGACATTCCAAACATTATCTGGTTGTTCACCAAGTTGGATAACCCGTTTACGATATTCTTCTGTTGACGTAAAATGAAAGTGGGACATTTTCGTAATAGAGTGTCTCACAGGCTCATCAATTAAACCTTCCGTAGCCTCTCCACCATGACAATGAGCGATTGGAATTTTGGCAATCATTGCAGCCGTAGCCGCTGCGAATATTTCGAAGCGATCACCTAAAATTAAAATCACATCTGGTTTGAGTCGCTCATAAGCATCTGCAAACCCAATTACCCCCAGGCCTATAGACTTCGTGATGCCTGTCTCGGTATCTGATGACAACAAGCACTCAACCTTTGCGTCTATTTCAAAGCCATCTTTTTTAATTATTTCTCCTGTTAAACCAAATTCGGGAGAAAGGTGCATACCTGTTACAACAACCTTTAATTCGCAATTAGGATCTTCTTTAATGGCCTTCATCGACCAATAGAGCAACCCATATTCGGCTCTGGTACCTGTGACGACACATATTCTTCTTTTTACCATGTCAAATCTGACCATTTGAGTTGAATACCTTGTTTCAAATCCTTATTGATCTTTTGTCCAATAACATTTTCATAATCCATTGGAGATATGCCATTAGCCGGTCTTGTCATAATCAAATCTTCGAATTTTATTACTTCTCCTTTTGCCATTTCTCTTGCCAAATGAATACTCTTTCGCACAATTTCAATATTCTTTGTTTCAGAATCAGAAGGTTTTTTCATTCCATCGCCCAAAGCTAATTCAATATTTCTTATTGAACTCACCATTTGCTTCAGCTCACCTGGTTCTAGTGAAGCTTTATGATCCGGACCTTTCATATCTCTGTCCAAAGTGAAGTGTTTTTCAATAACTTCAGCTCCTTTCGCAACGGCTGCAATTGGAATTTCGATACCTAAAGTATGATCAGAATAACCAATTTTAACATTAAAAGCTTTACCTATGGTATTCATAGCCTCTAAATTCACATCTTCCATAGGTGTTGGGTATTCCGTATTGCAATGCACCACCGCAATGTCGGAGCGCTTTAAACCTTCACCTATTAATACATCAATTGCTTGCTCAATATCAGACATATTGCTCATTCCAGTTGAAAGAACTACTGGTTTGCCCTTAGTTGCTATTTTTTCTAAATAAGGCTTATTTGTTATTTCTCCGGAAGGTATTTTAAATAAATCAATTCCTAGGTCAAATAAAAGGTCTATACTATCCAGGTCAAATGCTGTTGACAGGAATTTTATATTCCTTTGATTACAATAGGCTATTAACTCATGGTGTGTATTTATATCCAATTCAAGTTTTTTGAGCATCTCGAATTGAGTTTTTTGTTCACCACCGATATTCTTTTGTTGATATTCTGCTTGTAGAGCTGTTTTAGATACCAATTTCTCTGCCTTGAACGTTTGGAATTTGACATAATCAGCACCAGCATCAACAGCAGCATCTATTAACTTTTTTGCTAGAGACAGATCACCATTGTGATTTACTCCAGCTTCAGCTATGATAAGTGTTTTTCTCATGACAATTTATAACCTATTTTAAGTTTTATTTCAGATTCTATTTCTAATATCTCAATGAAGTTATCTTTTGTTTTTACTAAAAAACCTTCCTCTGTCTTTCCTATTATCTGCCCAACGGTTCCTTTATAGCTTGGAGCTCTATCTATCATACGACTGTTGTTAATTTTCACTATTTTTCCATCCATATATGTAGTCGCTTTGGGACCGGGTGAACATATGGCTCTTATAAAACAAAATAACTCCCGAGAATCTTGATTCCAATTTATTATCTCATCTCCAATTCCACGCATACCACAGTAAAATCCAACAGGGTGAATGGTCGATTGATCAATACTCTTAGCTTCCCCATTTTTAATTTGCTCTATAGCAGCGTATAAGATATCAGCACACTCATAATGCGCTTTTTCAAGCAATGTCTTATAATTGTCTTCGTCACAAATCTCATAAACTCGCTGTAAGATAATATTACCAGTATCTATACCCTCGTCAACATAATGAACAGTGATTCCAAATTCTTTTTCATCGTTGATCAAGGCCCAATTTAATATATTTCTTCCGCGGTAGAATGGAAGTTTTCCTGCATGACAATTGATGGTTTTACATTGAGGTAAATTGATAATTCGATCTCTAAATATCTGATTGAAGCTCATAGAAACAAACAGATCACAATTGTACGCTGAAGCCAGGTCATAAAATTCATTAGAATTTACCCTTACTCCATTAAGTAAATCAATATTATTATCAATAGCCATTGACTTCAAAACCTCATCAGAAGTATCTACTCTAGGTACAATAAATGCAATATCAATTTCACTATCATTCAATAGCAACTTTAGTGTTTCATGTGACCACGGGCCGTCTGCAAAATAACCTATTTTAAGTCTATTCATTTTACAATGATTTTTTATTCTTTAGTCGAAGAAGAAATTGCTTTTCTAGAACTACTATAATGATTATCTACATTTTCGAATCTAAATACTTACCCTTTTCTTTATGATTGAAATCAGGAAGCATTTCATTAAACAAATCAACAATTGAAGCTTTATCCCAACTAAGTTGCTGTTTCATGCCAGTTATTTCCTGCTTAAATTTGCTTATTAATTCGTTGTTATAATTCAATGAATTTTTAATAATGCCAATGTTGTTGAATCGCCCCATGTCAAGTTCTTCACTATCAGTGAAAAATTCTTCAAAGTCTTTTTCACCTGTTGTATCACTTTTCACAAATAGACAAGGCCACTTCTTTTTTGCAGCTAGTTTTGCAACATTCCTTCTAGCCTCATCTTCCCCTTCACATAAATACGGTTCATACCCTAGGTCTTCCAAATATTTTTCTGCAATACTGGAAAAGGTTATGAGGTGTAATTCTTGACTCAATTTAGGAAAGAATATGTCCCGATTCTCACCAAAAACACAGGACATCAAACATAGTTCTCCAGCTTCTTGTGGAATAACGAAATACCTTCTTATATCATTAGGCGCAACAATAGGCTGTCTTTTTTGAATTCTTTGATTGAATCCGTGAAGTAGTGATCCATCCGAAAAAGCAACATTTGCAAATCGTGCAGTCGAAATATCAATATGTTGGCTATTTTTCATCAAGAACATTTCCATAATTCTCTTTGATGCCCCCATCATATTCACTGGATTTGCAGCCTTATCTGTGGAAACACAAAAGTATTTTTTAGAACCATTATCAACACTCTGCTTGATTGTATTATCCGTATTAAATACATTAACATCGATCATTCTCATCAGTGTAAAAGGATCTTTTTCACTACGTACATGCTTTAAGGCTGATAAATTCAAAACATAGTCATAATCGCCATCAGCTCTGATAAACGCTTCATATTCTAATGAGCCTATATCTAGTGCAAATGTTCTAAAATCACCATTAATATATCCAAATGAGCTCCTGATATCACGTACCAATTCTACAAGGTTATTTTCTGAAATATCTATTGCATGTAATTTTAAAGGATTTCTTTTAAAAATCTCCTTTACCACTGCCTGTCCAATGGAACCTGAAGCGCCCAACACAAGAAATGATGAAGAACTAATTATTTCACTCAGTTCACTTTCTTTATTCGCTATGTCTAAATCAAATAAACGCTGTTGACGGCCTATTAGATTAAGTAATTTTTCCAAACTAACTATTTTTTAAATATTCTCTTAAATATATTTTTTCTTCTTCTCACTTCTCCATAGCCATAACCATAACCGTAATTATAGCCATATCCGTAATTGTAACCGATATCTTTGACGTAGGCATCATTATAGATACAATATAAATTGTCTATATTTTCTACCTGGTTTTTCAGAAATTCTTTAGAACGCTCATTTGAATACTTATGTCTAAATAAGAAAAAATTCAAATCTGAATACTTGGATATCACATATACATCCGGCACTAAACCTACTGGCGGAGTATCTATAATAACTAAGTCAAACTTATTCCGCATATTTTCAATCAAAAGTCTAAAAGTATCTAATTCGAGCAATTCCCCTGGGTTTGGAGGTATACTTCCAGCGGTGATAATGTATAAATTCTTAACGTTCGTTTGATTGATTACATCGTCTAGATACTTATCACCCACCAAATACTCAGATAAACCACCATTCTTTTGCAAATTTAAAGTAGCACCTAATTTCGGTTTACGGAGGTCACCACCAATAACCAATGTCTTCTTTCCCGATAATGCAAAAGATGCCGCTAAATTGATGGCACAAAATGTCTTACCTTCTCCAGATATAGTTGAAGTAATTGAAATTACCTTCTTATCGCTATTGTGTAATAATTCTTGTGTTTTCAACCTTAACTCTCGAAATGATTCGTAGATTCTATTTTTGCTTCCAACATTATTAGCCAGTTCATTCGAGATGTCCTTAAAATGTTCTACAAAGCCTAAAATGGGTACGTTTAGACCTTTCTTAAAAGAAGAAATGGAACTGATTTTATTGTTAAATATTGAGAACAAGTAAATTATAATCACAGGATTTACAATCCCCATAACAATTGCGATTAGTAGTATTAATTTACGCTGTGGTGAAACTATATTAGAACGTGACTTACTTGCCTTATCGATAATTTGGTTAAATTTTATATAACCAGCCTTAGCTATTCCTATTGATGATTTTTTTTCAAGGAGATAATTATATATTTCTTGATACAACTGAAAATCTTGCTCAATATTTATTAAATCTCTTTCTGTTTTAGGCAGTTTATTAATTTTCGAATCAGCAATATTAATCCGCTCATTAATATCATCTATCTTTATTAAAGAATTCTTAAGTAGATTATTAATATTTTCAACAACATTATTTTCTAGCGACTTAATTTGTTGTTCCAAAATTAAATAAACTGGATTTTCATCATTAGAACTAATACCTAATTCTTTCTTGCGAGAATATAATTTTTCCAAGTCACTGAGCATACTTAATAATAAACCATCGTGTATATCTGCAATAGAGGGAGCCACCATCCGTTCATTCGATGATTCATTTTCTATATATTCTTTAATATATATATAGTATTTATGCGCCACCATAAGTTTAGCTCTTTCTTTGTTGAGCTCTTCAAATTCTTTATGCGCCGATGTAGATGATATTTCAAAATCAATAATGTTATTTGTTACCCTGAACTCTTGTAATCTATTTGCTGAATGATTTAATTTTAACTCTACGGTATCTATTTGTGCATTGATAAAATCTAAAGTGTTCTGAGCCATTATATTCATTTCAACTAAATCACGAGCAACATAGTCGCTAGCCAATTGATTTAAGAACTCAATTCCTTTCGATAAATTTTTACACTCAAACTTTAAGTTAATAATGGATGCATAGTCATTTGGTTGCATTACTTTCAATTTGGCTAAATGTGTAAGAGTCAATTGATCTAGATTATTCATTCTAAAAAAATACTCACCTTTCATAAATGGGTTCTCCGTTCTTGTGAATACAAACCTAAATACGTTGGGTATTTGTACTGTATCCCCATTACGCACTTTAATTTGTAAACCTTCAAACTCTACCTCTTGTACCTCTTCTTTTTGAACATATCCAATTTTATATGTTCCCTTAGGTAAATCAATTTTATATAAATTTGCTTCTAGTTCATTTACTCTAAAGGCAGCTCCGAGTAACTGAATATGACTTGTATCGATCGTAATAATAAACGGAGAGTCTTTTCTATGATTCTCAGTCGCTTTAACATCACCTTCAACTTGATAATTGACATAAAACGGTAGTTTTCTTAATGACTCATAAATAACATTATAAGATTTGATTACTTCTAATTCTGTAGTAATATTTTTCCTATTGGTGAAGTAACCCAATTCTTCTACTAATTTCTCTCCGGAGTTAAAGTCACTATACTCATTGTTTTTAACTAATACACGAGCTTGAATACCATAGGTGTTTGACGCATATCGCAAATAAACAATTGCCAGCAAAAAACTCAATGATATACTTAATACAAACCATTTCCATTTAGTAAGATATGGTTTTAAAAAGTCTTTGATATTAAAATTATCTTCCATTAATTTCTGAACGAGTTAATTAGTATTACTGTCAATGATAATGTTGAAATCACCAACGAATATAATTGAACATTGTGTTGAGTTGCCTTGGACTTCTTAGGTTCTAAGTAATAGACGTCTCCTGGTAAAACGTGTGCAAACGAACTATCCAATAAGGAATTATCAGACAAATTAATTGTGTACATTTTGGTACCTCCAACTTCATGTCTGATTAATTTCACCTTTTTTAAGTTGGCATGTGTGGTTGGCCCGCCAGCTTGAGAAATCGCATGATAGATCGTATTATCCATATTATAAACAAATTGTGTTCCTGGGTTTGCAACTTCTCCTAAAATTGAAACTCTATAATTCACAAGCTTAACATCAACAGTAAAGTGTTTAAAATAACTTGAAAGAGATTCAGTTATCAATGATCTAGTAGAATCAATCGAAAAACCGTCAACTTTTAGATCACCAATCAACGGCAAACGAATATTTCCATCCGAATCCACTGTATATCCAAAAATATATAAGTTCGAAGAAGTTAAATTTGAGTTTTGCATTGAGCCAACGCTTTTGTTAAAAATTTCGACTGATTTTTGATCCAGACTTGAAACTTTAATATGTAAAATATCCCCACTTTGTAGTAAATATCGATCATTAAAATTGTATACTGCCGAATATGCCTGGTCGTTACCTGATTGCAACATCACAAGTTGTCTATGAGTAACACAACTTGAAGAACTAATAATGATCAATATAAAGAATATAGCCGTAATTAAAATACTAACTCTCTTCTTCATTTTTATTCTGTCAGTATAGTATAATCTGATCATATTATTTACTATTTATTTATAATATTCTAAATACCAATCTACAAAATTGGACACACCTTCTTCTACTGAAGTTTTAGAGTCAAACCCTACAAATTCTTTTAATCTATTCGTATCCGCATATGTTTTTTTTACATCTCCCGCCTGCATTGGTAAAAATTCTTTTTCGGCTTTCCGACCCAATTTGTGCTCGATTGCTTGAATAAATTGCATGAGAGGTACTGATTGACTATTGCCTATGTTAAAAATGCGATATCTTGCAGAACTAATATGTGGCTGAGGATGTCTTGCATCAAATTCTATATCCGGTATAGGAATTGTATGCACAACTTTGGAAATGCCCTGTACGATATCATCTACGTAAGTAAAATCGCGTAACATTTCTCCATTGTTAAATATTTTTATTGGTTGACCTTTGGATATAGCCTGTGTGAATAGAAAAAGTGCCATATCTGGTCTTCCCCAAGGCCCATAAACTGTAAAGAAGCGTAAACCTGTACATGCAAAATCAAAAAGATGAGAATAAGTGTGGGCCATCATTTCGTTTGCTTTTTTTGTGGCTGCATACATAGAAATTGGATGATCCGTATGATCTGACTCCTTAAAAGGATTAGACTCGTTTAATCCATAGACGGAAGATGAAGAAGCAAAAACCAAGTGTTCCACACCACTGTGTCTACATCCTTCAAGAATATTTAAAAAGCCTGAAACATTTGTATCAACATAAGTATGAGGATTTTCCAATGAATAACGCACACCAGCTTGAGCTGCTAAGTTTACTACTACCTCGAACTTATTATTCCTAAAAAGTTCTTCTATTCCTGCTTTATCGCTTAGGTCTAACTTGATAAAACTATTATCATTCTTGGAAGATCTAATGATTTTATTGTATTCAATCTTATCAATATTAACCCCTTGCTCTTTTAATCGTTCCAATTTTAAATTAACATCATAATAGTCATTAAGATTGTCAATCCCAACTACCTCATAACCTTCTGATGTTAATTTCTGTACTAAATGAAAACCAATAAAACCAGCTGTACCCGTTACTAAAATCTTCTTCATGCGAGCTTTTCACATAATTAAATGCCAAAAATAGATGAATATTGCGAATAAAAAAATAATTGATGTGTTAAGACAAAAGCTGCGTGAAATGACAACAACATTATATAATAATATTTTTCTAAATAGTAGTAATATCCGTTATTTCCCGTAATTGATCAATTTTTTACACTCATTTGAAGCAAAGCGAAAAATACAATTGAGCCAATTCAATCCTTTGATATTTTATCAATTTTGCAGATACCAAGCATACATTTGCTCAATGCCTTGCTCCAAATCTATTTTGTGCTTCCAACCTAAGTCATGAAGTTTGGAACAATCCGTCAATTTGCGCATTGTACCATCAGGTTTAGAATCATTAAAAAATAGCTTACCATCGAAACCTACTTTGTCTTTTATTAGGGCAGCCAATTCTTTAATACTTATTTCTTTACCTGTACCAATATTGATGTGCGTATTTACTATTTCTTTTGAATTTTTAGGGCTCAAACTATCAAAATTCACTTCTTCCATTACGTAAATACAGGCATCGGCCATATCTTCGCTCCATAAAAATTCCCTTAGGGGCCGGCCACTACCCCATATTTCTACATTCACTTTACCATTGTTAGTAACACCAAATTCCGCCAAAACCTCTAAAATCTCCTGCTCACTGTTCGTCCCTTTGATACCGGCAATGGGTCTAAGGTTCAAATCGTTCCTTAAACCGTCAAAATCGCCCATTTCCAATAGTTTCCCCAAATGCAATTTTCTTAACAGTGCTGGCAATACGTGTGAATTTTCCAAATGAAAATTATCATTCGGACCATACAAGTTTGTAGGCATTACAGAGATGAAGTTGGTACCGTGTTGAATATTATAACTTTCGCAAAGTTTGATACCAGCTATTTTTGCAATAGCGTAGGGTTCATTGGTGTATTCGAGTTGAGAACTAAGGAGGTAATCCTCTTTTATTGGCTGAGGAGCTGCTTTCGGATAAATACAGGTGCTGCCCAGGAATAATAATTTTTTTACTCCGTGAAGGTAACTTTGATGAACCACATTATTCTGGATCATTAAGTTATGGTAAATAAAGTCTCCCCGATATACGTTATTTGCATGTATACCACCCACCTTTGCTGCCGCGAGCACAACATATTCCGGTTTTTCCTTTTCGAAGAAAACGGCCACCGCATTTTGATCTATTAAATCCAGTTCTTTATGCGTACGGGTAATAATATTTTGATATCCCTTTTCTTCAAGCAATTTTTTTATGGCAGAGCCCACTAATCCTCTATGACCGGCTAGAAATATTTTGGCACCTTTGTTCATTTTGATAAGTTAGATTTTATTCAAAGTTGTTTAATGTCGAATAGCCCTTCTGTAATAAATACTTTTCCTTTTTCATTAACTCCAGGTCACTTTTCATCATATCATCTACTAAACTTTTCAAATCGAACTCTGGCTCCCATCCCAATTCCTTTTTTGCCTTTGACGCGTCTCCTATTAACAAATCAACCTCTGTAGGTCTATAATAGCGAGGATCTACAGCTAATACTTCGGTTCCCGGTTTAAGATAATATTCTGCGTTATCACTTGATGCAATTACAGCAATTTCATTTGCATCTTCACCTATAAAATCCAACGTAATACCTACATACTCGAACGCCATTCTTACAAATTCCCGAACCTCATTTGTTACGCCCGTAGCGATAACCCAATCCTGCGCAGTTTCATGTTGCATGAGCATCCACATCATACGTACATAATCCTTAGCATGTCCCCAGTCTCTCTTGGCATTTAAGTTCCCCAAATACAGCTTGTCTTGCAACCCTAATGCAATCTTAGCAACTGCTCTGGTAATTTTCCTGGTAACAAAAGTCTCACCTCGAATTGGAGATTCGTGATTAAACAGTATACCATTGCAAGCATAAACGCCATATGCCTCTCGATAATTAACTGTAATCCAGTAAGCATACATCTTAGCTACAGCATATGGACTTCGCGGATAGAAGGGTGTATTTTCATTTTGAGGAACCTCTTGTACCTTCCCATATAGCTCAGATGTGGACGCCTGATATATTTTGACTTTATCCTCCAAGCCCAAAATACGAATAGCCTCAAGTAATCTTAATGTACCAAGTGCATCTGCATTTGCTGTATACTCAGGTGTATCAAACGAAACGGCAACATGGCTCATCGCAGCCAAGTTATAGATTTCGTCAGGTTGAACTTCCTGAATAATTCGAATGAGGTTGGTACTGTCCGTCATATCCCCATAGTGCAAAATAAAATTCTTATTATCCGTATGCGGGTCTTGATAGAGGTGGTCAATTCTATCGGTGTTAAATAAAGAAGAGCGGCGTTTTATCCCGTGAACAATATATCCCTTTTTTAGTAGGAATTCGCTCAAGTATGCACCATCCTGACCGGTTACTCCTGTTATTAATGCTATTTTTTGCATTTACATAAATCTATTTTCGTAACTACTTCTAAGTAACGTCCTCGTGTAATACACATTAGGAGGTTATTTTTATGAGTGAATTTTACCTGAAGTCTAATTGATTTGAAAAGTACCAACACCCCTATTTACGGTCATTGTTGCAGGTCTACTTTTAATTGACATACTTTCTGAAAATAAAACAATGCTACACACCTAGCTTCATGTAAAACCTGACAAGAAAGCCGTAGCAAAATAAAAACTCCTGATACAGTCCTTGCTCATAATTAAAGGTCAAAAATAGTCTATTAATGTAAATAAAAAAATTATGAGTAAACTTAGCCTTACTTCCCAATGATTTGATATAAATCGTTCAATCTCGGAGCTACTATGATTTCCGTTCTTCTATTTTTTGCCCTTGAAGCAGCATCTTTTCCTTTCACTTTAGGCAGGTATTTGCTACGACCCGAGGCACTTATAATGGCAGGCGGAACGCCACTATTTACCAGAGTTCTTACGATGGCTGTTGCTCTGAGAACGCTCAAATCCCAGTTATCTTTTATAACGCCTTTACCTTTAAAAGGCACATCATCGGTGTGACCTTCAACCACAACATCAAATGTAGAATTTCCTTTCAAAGATTTCCCTAGTTTTGCCAGTGCGTCTATTCCTTTTTTATCTATCGAATAACTTCCCGATTTAAACAACAACTTTTCTGACATTGAAATATAAACCTTTCCGTCCTTAAGGTTTACTGTCAATTCATCGTCATTGAAACTGAGCAGCGCTTTCGAAATGGTATTCTTGATCCGTGCTACTTTTTCTTCCTGCTCGTTTATCAACTCCTCTAATTCCTGAATTCTTTCTTCACGTTTTTTCAAGCCATTTTCCAGTGAATCTATTTTGACGCGTTCAGCTTTAAGTGTCTGATTTTTGTCTTCTAATTCAATTTTCAGGTTGCTCAGGTTTTTCATTTGTTTAGATAAACGCTGTGCATCTGCCTTCGAAGCTTGAGTAAGCATGTCATAGTTTTGCGTCATTTCTTGATACCGTTGCCCCATCAACAGCTTATCTTTAGCCAGTGAATCTATAGCGGCATTGGCCCCCATCAACTGTTTGTTGAGACGCTGATTCTCCACTGTCATCACCTTAACTTCTTCTTCAGCTTCGTGTTTATCCACCTCTAAAGCCGATTTTTTCGAATTAACATCGTCGTACTTCTTTTTTGACACTACACACGAAGACAACAACACAAAGAATATGAGATAGGGAAAAAGTTTATTCATCATAAATTACTTACTGCTCTTAAATTTAAATTTAATCGGCTTCACTTTATACCCCATTTGCTTAAGAACAGCCAACACACCTGTATCACCAGGCAAATGTGCCGCTCCAATTGCATTAAAAGTCGGAGATTCTTTAGCTTGCTCTACAATTCTTTGTGCGAAACGAAGGTTCCTTGAAACTATCAATGATTCATTAAATTGATTGTATTCTCCCGTTTCCAATAATATTTTCTTTAGTTGTTTTAAGTCCTGCTTTAAGTACAGGTCAACCATTTCGCTCATAGAGCCTTCGTCACTCACTTCAGATTTTAAGGCTTCATACAACATTCTGGCTTGTTCTTCCAATACAATATTATCCAATGATTCCATTTGTTCCCTGCTTGTCTCCAAACCTCCTACCACTTTTTTCATTTGACGTGCTTCACTTTGTAAATAAAGATCCAGAACCTGATCCCTACTTTGCTGCATTACACCATCCGATTCCATCTTTGACATTACTTCAGATTGCTCCACCAAAGCCAATATAAGTATGGGTTTCAAGGAGATAAGCATATTAGCCATTGCTCCAAGCTTCTCATTCAATTTTTCCATTACATATTCGAAGTGAGTCGAATCTTTATAAAGTTTTTCCAAGGTAACTCCTGAAGGCAGCATCATGGATGACATGAGAGAAAGGTCGGGCTTTTGTGCATCATCCAAATCCAGCTCCCCATTAAACTTGTCACAGGCATTTATCTTTTCCCATACGATACTGTCAAATTCAAAAACACGTGGATCGGTAATATGAATTGTACCGTATAAATAGGAACTTCCCTTTAAATCATTGCCTGAAATCTCCCATAGTAAAGAATTCTGCTGAGCTAATAGGTCATTTGCCAGCACCAGTAAAACCCCTGTTATAAAATATAAAAAATGCTTCTTCATAATTATGCGTAATGTTCTTTCAAATTTTCTATGGTCAACTCCAGCAGTTTGGTTCGGGCTTCTATTGATGACCAGGCCACATGTGGTGTGATTAATAACCTGCCATTGGTAACCTGCAGTAATGGATTATCGGCACTTATAGGCTCATTCTCCAAAACGTCTAAACCTGCAGCAGCAATCTTGTTATTAATGAGTGCCGCTGTTAGGGATTTTTCGTTCACTATCCCACCTCTCCCTAAATTTAACAAAATTGCTTCTTCTTTCATTGCAGAGAATGCTTCAGCATCAAAAAGGTTTTTGGTATGCTCATTTAATGGTGCATGTATTGATATAACATCCGATTGTTGAAGCAGCTCTTCCCAACTCAGTTGTTTATAACTAGCATTCGTATTGTTACCTGAAGTAGAATAATAAACCACTTTTGCACCAAAAGCCGTTCCTATCTCGGCTACACGTTTCCCTATATTCCCCAAACCAACTATTCCTAATACCTTCGATTTAAGCTCCCAAAACGGCCTGTCCAGGCAAGTAAAAATGGGGGATCGCGCATACGATCCTTCAAAAACGTAGTTATTCAAATAATTTATCTGGCTTAACAGAGTGAACAACATAGTATAAGTATGTTGGGCAACACTTTCCGTAGAATAATTGGCCACATTCCTTACAACAACCCCCTTTTTTTGAGTGGCATCCAGGTCAATATTATTTGTACCGGTCGCAAGTACACCTATATATTCCAAATTTTTGGCTTCTTCTATGATCGCCTTATTTATCAAAACCTTGTTGGTAAGTACTATGTGTGCATCCCTGATGCGTTCTGAGGTTTCGTGTGGAGACGTGGTCTCATAAATTATTAGATCTCCCCATTGCTCCAGATCACGTATTCCATTAATAGCACCTAAGGTCGACGCATCAAGTATGACAACATTTCTTTTACTCATATCATTTTTTTAAACCTGTACTGAATCTAATCAATGATTAGTTAATCGCAAAAGACGAGCACTTGTATTTTTATTCAGAAAAATTTGACTTGAACACCATAGAGTTAAAAAAAGTACTTAATTTGAACATCGAAGACAATTGACTTACATATTTGATAATAATAATAAAATCTTCCTCTTTTAAATAATCAAATTATAACGGAAGATTTCCAAAAAGTCTTAATATTGCTTTTTTAATGATTAACGAAGGCTATGCAAGAGAAACTTTTACCTGTACTGGAAGACGATGGTTGGTTAGCACCATATGCTCAGGACATAATCGATAGAACGGAACGATATCACGAAAAATTAAAATACATTGATGAACACTTCAACGGAATAGTATCCTTTTCCAAACAATATCTCTATTTAGGGTTTAATAAAGACGACAGAGGTGGTTTCTGGTATCGCGAGTGGGCACCTGGTGCCAATGCACTAAGCCTGGTAGGCGACTTCAATAATTGGAATAAAGATGCGCACGTTCTACATCAGCTAGAAAACGGGGTATGGGAGATTTATTTAGAACCAGGTGTTCTCAAACACGAAAGCCTGGTGAAAGTGCATGTAAAAACTAATATGCACGAGCTTGATCGTATACCCGCCTATATTCAGAGAACCTATCAAGATTCATCAACTTACGATTTTTCAGGACAGATATGGGACCCTCAACATACATTTGAATGGACTCACAGCAGCCCCGGGTTAACTGATGAAGCGCCGGTCATTTATGAATGCCACGTTGGAATGGCACAGGAAAAAGAAGGAATAGGGACCTATAAAGAATTTGAAAAAAATGTACTTCCCCGAATAAAAGAAGGAGGTTATAACTGCATACAATTGATGGCTATACAGGAGCACCCATATTACGGTTCCTTTGGTTATCACGTTTCCAACTTTTTTGCGGTATCTTCTCGCTTCGGAACACCGGAAGAGCTCAAAAGCCTGATTAATTCCGCTCATAAAATGGGAATTCGAGTGCTGCTTGATCTTGTACATTCCCATGCGGTAAAAAACACGGCAGAAGGTCTCAATGAATTTGATGGTAGCGATGATCAATACTTTCATCCGGGAGGACGGGGCACCCATGAAGGCTGGGATTCAAAGTTATTTAATTACGGTAAAAATGAAGTTCTTCAATTTTTGCTTTCGAATATTTCTTATTGGCAGAACGAGTTTCACTTCGATGGCTTTCGTTTCGACGGGGTTACTTCTATGTTGTACTTTCACCACGGTGAACACGTGGCTTTTGATCATTATGACAAGTACTTCAAAGAGGGAGTAGAATGGGATGCGCTTATTTACCTTCAATTGGCTAATACACTCGCAAAATTAAACAACAAAAACGCTTTGCTAATCGCTGAAGACATGAGTGGTATGCCAGGTTTATGCCGACAAGCAAGCGACGGAGGCATTGGGTTTGACTACCGCCTTGGAATGGGTATACCCGATTATTGGATTAAAACGCTCAAACACACGAGCGATGAAAATTGGAATATCCATGAAATTTGGGATGTTTTGAACAACCGCCGTTATAAAGAAAAAACAATAGCATATGCAGAATCGCATGATCAGGCCCTGGTCGGAGACAAAACGCTCGCTTTTTGGCTAATGGATAAAGAAATGTATTTCCATATGAAAAAAATAGACGATCATATTGTAATCGAAAGAGGTCTCGCTTTGCACAAAATGCTTCGTTTTATAACTATTTCATTGGGAGGTGAAGGTTACCTCAATTTTATTGGTAACGAATTTGGTCACCCTGAATGGGTAGATTTCCCACGAGAAGGCAACAATTGGAGCTATAAATATGCCAGAAGACAATGGTCGCTGGTAGACGATAAGGAATTGAAATATGAATTCCTGAAAAATTTCGATACGGCTATGATTCACTTGATAAAAGAGGGTGAAATTTTATCAGACTCGTTCGCTACTCAGCTTAATATGGATGCATTAAACAAAACAATCATATTTGAAAAAAATGCTTACGTTTTTGTATTTAACTTCCACCCACATAACTCTGTCGCAGACTATCAATTCATTATAAATAATGAAGGTCGTTATCAGGTGGTTTTTGATTCAGATGCAGTGGAATTTGGAGGACAGGGACGTATTGACCGAAGCGTGAAACATCATGTATATAAAAATGATAATCAGGAATCGGTACTTTCAATATACATCCCTCAACGTACCTGTCAGGTACTAAAGAAAATAGAATGATTGAATTACGGTGATAAGTGATAATCGAGGAGTCTATGCTCCGTTATTTTATTACCTTCTGTCCATACCTGGTATACGATGCCAATTCCTGGAACAATATAGAATTCAGACACCACATAACGTTCCGGCACAAGGCTAATAAGGTCGTATTTATAGGCTTTAAATTTGCCTTTGGGGACTTTAACTTTTGTTGTTTTTTTAGCAATAACAACCTCTGTATCTTCATTATACATGTATTTCTGTATATGTCCCTTAGGTTTTCTAAAAATATATTTTTCCTGGAAAAGGCCTTGCCAGTTGACTCGAAATGAATCCAGTTCCACATGACCATTGAGGGTATTTCGTACAGTGAAATACCCTTCAAATTCATATATATAGTACCAATCGATATTGTTGATACGGTGTTTGGAAATTACGCTGTTGGTAATTGTATCTGGCGACTGCTCTTCGCCGTTAACAAAAGTCACTTCTTCGTATACCCAGTAATTGCCCAATGATAGCGGAACCAAATCTTGCCCCTTACTATTCAAAACAACAGTAATGGCAATAATGACTCCTAAAATGCCACCAAATTTCACGTATCATCTAATTATTTGTATACATCGATACCTTCCATATCGAGACAAATTTCAAGATCTGACAACACATTCATGAAATAAATATACCCATCGTAGGGTGAATTATACGGACTAAAATAATCATGAACTGCACCATCATTTTGAAACTTGGTACTCATATAATAAAAATGATCGGAAGTTTGCATTTTGGACCACACATGTATCAATCCTTTGTTGGATGACTGATGGATGGCTTCTTCCAATCCATAGATCTTGTCTAAAGCTTCTTTTTGCATATTGTTACCATTCCATGCAGACAAGTCTCTTTCAGAATCGGCCCAAGATGTAGGCTCATGTACATCGTAAGTATCTTTTATTTCATAACCTTTAACGACTTCACCAGGTGTTTTGAAATTAAGGCCTTTGGCCATTAACTCTGCCGGGAGCTCATCCCAAAAGTCAAAAATACCTGTTTCAGCCCAATGATGTTCACCAACGGTTTCATAATCCATAAATAAGTTGATAATATCTCCTGGTTCCCGGGACAACCAGCTGGCGTATTTTTCGGCAGTCAGCGGGTATTCCTCCCAATGTGTATTTGAAAAGCGAAAGGCTATATCGTCTGAAAGTTTGTAGTTTTTAAGCAATACTTTTATCTGATCCGCATTTGGTGCTTTATATAGTTGGTTTGGTGTTCTGTTATTTAAGTGCCACGAAACGCCCTCAGCTAATATCCCTTCATAGCCCATTTCCTGAAGAAATGCGGCCATTTCATTGTAATAAACAAGTTCTGTATTTCTAAATACTTTGGGTTCCTGGTTGAAGTGCTCTTTTATTTTCCTTCTGTGCTTCTCGACCTGACGCTTGAATTCCTTTTTTGAATATAGGTAACTAAGCGAATGATAATAGGTTTCAGACAAAAATTCTACATGTCCCGTTTCTGCGAGTTTCTTAAAAGATTCCAGTACATCGGGTCTGTGTGATTCGAGCTGTTCGATGAAAACTCCACTTAATGAAAAAGCAAATTTAAATGCGCCATCATAGCGGTTTACCAGATCTAACATCAACTTATTAGCGGGCAAATAACATTTATCAGCTACTTTGTTGAGCACTTCACCATTGAGACGATCGTCTTCATAAAAATGATCTTTACCCAAATCAAAGAACGTATACGGTTTCAACCTATTAGGTTGATGGGCCTGAAAATATAAGCAAATTGATGCCATTGAAATTAATTCAATTTATTATAAAATATATCTGAAATCTTCTCTGCAGCCTTATCCCATGATAAATTGTGCAAGTCCTTGAAAGCTGCGCTTCTAAGTTCGGCGTTCAGGTCTTCATCATTTATCACATCGATTATGTGTTTTGCCATGAGGTCTATATCCCAATGGTCTGCTTTTAAGGCACCATTTAAAACTTCGGCTACTCCCGACTGTTTTGAGATAACTGCCGGCACCCCAAACTGGGCCGCTTCCAGTGCCGAAAGGCCAAAAGGTTCTGAAACCGATGGCATACAATATACATCTGCCATTGCAAATAAATCATGCACTTTATCCTTAGTTAAAAACCCCGTAAAGTGAAACTTGTCTCCAACATGTTTGTATGCTCCGGACTCGATAATACGCTTGAGTTTATCTCCTGTCCCGGCCATCACAAAACGAACATGTTTATCTTGCTCAATTACTTTACTTGCGATTTCAAGAAAAGTTTCGGGCCCTTTCTGGAAGGTTACCCGTCCTAAGAATAATACCAGTTTATCCGGAAATGGTCGCTCACGTTTATAAGGTCTCACATGTTCCACACCATTATGAACGGGGAAAATCTTATTATGATCTACACCATAATGTTTCTCACAGATAGAACCTGTGTAATAACTCACCGGAACTACCAAATCTGCTTCAGACAAGCCATATTTCTCTAAGTCATACACCCACCCCCTGCTTTCCGAACCACTACGATCATAACTCAATGAATGAACATGAACAACAAGTGGTTTCTTACTTTGTTTTTTAATCTCCACACCGGCTAAAAAAGTCATCCAGTCGTGTGCGTGTATAATGTCAAAATCTTTTGACGCAGCAATCTTAGCTGCATATTTGGCATATTGAACAACTTTGTAATTCACATCTTCGCCATAAAGCTCAGAGAACTTAAAAACATCCAGCTCTTCTTTGCTCGATTCGGAAATTACTTCAGACACCTCCTCCTTTTCTTCCTTCTTTTTACCTACAGCTATTTCCGTATTGTAAGGTAAAACCTCGGTTTCAATAAACTCAACATCTCGGAATGTCTCATATTTCACTTCAGAGTCTATTCTTTTGATCTCCTCTATCCGAACATTATTCAGACCTATCAATTCCACATTGTCAACAAAAAAATCAGGATCTGATTTTGGCAATATAATAGACAAATCTACATGATCAGACAACGATTTTGCCATTCCCAAGCATGCAACACCTAAACCTCCATTAATAATTGGAGGAAACTCCCAACCGAGCATTAGTACTTTCTTTTTACCCATAACTTCAGCAAGTTAATAAACGCTTCATAACGCTAATTTTAAAAAACAATAAACCTAATTAAGTTAATAAAGTATACTATACTCAGAACACTTAATCCCGGTTGCTAACCGAGGGTTAATTTTGAATAAATTTGTTATATATCCAAAAACTTTTGTGCATATTATAAACTAATTTTTCAGGGGCTTTTTAAAAGGTGATTTATTTATAAATTTACATCTACTTAAAAACGGGTACAGAACTTAAAAACGGGGTATGGACGTAGAAATTCAGGAGAATAATTATATGATCAATGAACTCGCGAAGAAAAAAGAGCAATTCTACGCGGGAACAGTCATTGACTATGAACAACACCTTAATGAATATACTTTTAAATGCGACAACAATGTACTGTTAAAAGTAATATTCATGGGGAATGACCTTATCAGGTTCAGGTTTTCGACGACAGGCTATTTTGAAGACGATTTTTCTTATGCCATAGATAAAATCCCATCTTTTGATATAGAGCAAGTTGAATTTGCAGACAAGGAAGACCACTTTCGGTTTATAACCGACCACCTTATTTGTACAATCACCAAAGAAGGACTTTTCACACGCATCTTGGACAAAAGCGGCAATGTACTTTGTGAAGATGAGAAGGGATTTCACTGGGAAGATAATCGCGAGAAAGGTGGCGATATTGTAATGATGAGTAAAAAGATTCAAAGTGGTGAACACTACTTTGGATTAGGCGATAAATCTTACAACCTGGACTTGAGAGGTAAACGATTTGAACTTTGGGGAGCAGACACTTATGGGTATGGTAAAAAGTCGGACCCACTTTATAAAAACATTCCTTTTTATATATCATTGCATAAAAAGCGCGCATACGGCGTCTTTTTTGACAACACGTTCAGAAGTTTCTTTGACTTTGGATATGAGCGCAGTAATGTAACAAGTTTCTTCGCACAAGGCGGTGAAATGAATTATTATTTCTTTTACGGCCCGGAAATGAAAAGCATCGTAGAAAAATATACTTTGCTAACAGGAACACCTGAGTTACCGCCTCTTTGGGCGCTTGGCTACCACCAGTGCAAATGGAGCTATTACCCGGAATCTAAAGTGAAGGAAATATGTAAGGGATTCAGAGAAAGGAACATACCCTGCGACGCTATATACCTGGATATAGATTACATGGACGGCTTCAGGTGTTTTACCTGGAATAAAGAGTATTTTCCCCAACCTAAAAAAATGGTCAAGGAATTGGCCAAGGATGGTTTTAAAACCATCGTGATAATAGATCCGGGAATAAAAGTAGACCCGGAATACAGTGTATATAAGGAAGCACTTGAAAATGACTACTTCTGCAAACGTGCGGATGGCCCTCTCATGAAAGGATCTGTATGGCCGGGTTTATGCAACTTCCCTGATTTCACAAAACCTGAGGTCCGAGAGTGGTGGAGAGATTTATTTGAAGGTCTTATAGCCGAAGACGGTATAAAAGGTGTATGGAACGACATGAACGAACCTGCTGTATTTGAAGAAGGCACCTTTCCTGATGATGTACGTCATGATTATGACGGCCACCCATGTAGCCACCGTAAAGCACATAATGTTTACGGCATGCAAATGGCCCGTGCCACCTACGAAGGTGTGAAAAAATTTATTGCTCCTAACAGACCATTCACTATTACCCGATCGGGTTACTCCGGAATGCAAAAGTATGCTTCAGTATGGACTGGTGACAACGTTGCAAGCTGGGAGCACCTTAAAATTGCCAATGTACAATGCCAGCGACTGGCAACAAGTGGTATCTCGTTTGCCGGCTCTGATATTGGTGGCTTTATAGAAACTCCGACCGGTGAATTATATACTCGCTGGATACAGCTGGGGATTTTCCACCCATTTTGTCGCACACACTCTTCTGGCGATCACGGAGAGCAAGAACCCTGGTCTTTTGGAGAAGAATATGCGGATATCGTGCGTAAATTTATTGAATTACGCTATCAATTGCTCCCTTATATTTATACAACATTCTGGCAATATTGTACCGCCGGAACACCTATGCTACGTCAACTACAAATGATGGGGCAACGTGATCTGGAAACGTATTACCGCATGGAAGAGTTTTGCATGGGAGATCACCTGCTCATTTGTCCTATAAGCCAACCCGACGTAGACGGTCGCTGGATGTATCTGCCAAAAGGAGATTGGTTTTACTACTGGACAGATGAAGTCTATGCCGGTGAACAGGAAGTTTGGGCAGAAGCAGACCTGAACAGAATTCCACTCTTTGTGAGAGCGGGAGCGGTATTACCATTTTTCCCTATCATGCAATATGTAGGAGAAAAGGAAATCGAGGAACTTACGTTAAACGTCTATCGCAAGAGAGGTAAAGAAACAAGTACCATGTATGAAGATGCCGGAGATGGATACGGTTACGAAAGCGGAGATGCCAATGTAAAAACTTTTATATTTGAAGGAGACGAGGTTGTTGCCAGCCTTAAACAAGAAAAAGAAGGAGCATATAACCCTGTTTACAAATCTTATAAAATGGTACTTCACGGTTTCAGTGATGTAAAAGAAGTAATATGTGATGGCGAAACACTGGCTTTAAGTTCTTATAATAATGAGGACTATAACGCAAAGGTACTCAACATTAATATTGACTTTGATACGATAGAATTTAAATTTGGATAATCCCGTTAATTCCAATCTATCCCTATAAAAAGCGACCTGTGTAAACGGATCGCTTTTTATAGTATTGAGCGAGCACCCTGAACACAAAAAAAGCTATCATCAATGATAATAGCTTCTTGAAATATCCTATTTTGAAAGGTAATTACTTGCGCATCATATTTGCCAATCCCTTCTTACTACCCGTCATTTGATTCATTTTTTTCATCATTTTTCTCATGTCACCAAATTGTTTCATGAGATTATTGACCTGTTGAATAGAGGTACCACTACCTTTGGCGATACGCTTTCTTCTCGATCCGTCCAGAATATCAGGGTTTTCTCGTTCCTTAAGGGTCATAGATTTAATAATAGCCTCTATAGGAACGAAAGCATCATCATCGATATCTACATTCTTCATCATTTTTCCTACTCCAGGAAGCATACCTACCAGGTCTTTGATGTTACCCATCTTTTTTATTTGTTCCAGCTGAGAAAGGAAGTCATTAAAATCGAATTGATTCTTTCGAATTTTGATGTTCAACCTTCTGGCTTCTTCTTCATCAAAAGCTTGTTGCGCTTTTTCAACTAATGATACAACGTCTCCCATTCCAAGAATACGTTTCGCCATACGATCGGGATGGAAAACATCAATAGCATCCATTTTCTCACCCGTACTTATGTACTTAATCGGCTTGTTTACTACATTTCTAATTGATAATGCAGCTCCACCTCGTGTATCACCATCTAATTTTGTTAAAACAACGCCATCGAAATCTATGCGTTCGTTAAACGTTTTAGCAGTATTTACAGCATCCTGTCCAGTCATTGAATCCACCACAAATAGTGTTTCTGACGGCTTTACAGCTTTTTTTACCTGCTCAATTTCCTGCATCATTTCTTCGTCAACTGCCAGACGCCCGGCTGTATCTACGATTACGACGCCATGTCCCTGAACCTTCGCATGCTTAATTGCATTCTGCGCTATTTCCACAGGATTTTTATTCTCTATTTCTTTGTAAATATCAACTTCTACCTGTTCGCTGAGAACAGTAAGCTGATCAATCGCAGCTGGTCGATAAACATCACCTGCAACTACCAATACCCGTTTACCATTCTTTTTAAGCTGATTGGCCAACTTACCCGTAAATGTAGTTTTACCAGAACCCTGAAGGCCGGCAATTAAAATTACTGATGGGTTTCCTTTATCATTGATACTTACTTGCTGCCCTCCCATGAGCTCAGCAAGTTTTTCATTGGTGATCTTAATTAATAACTGACCAGGTGTTACTGAAATCAATACATCTGAACCAAGTGCTTCTTTTTTAATATCATCGGTGACAGCCTTCGCAACTTTATAGTTCACATCGGCGTCAATTAACGCTCTCCTGATCTCTTTTACCGTCTGCGCAACATTGATTTCCGTTATCTTTCCCTGCCCCTTTAGGGTTTTGAACGCCTGATCAAGTTTATTACTAAGATTTTCAAACATTTATATTTTCTTTACTGCTTATGCCAGTTTTGTTAATCGATTAATGTGCAAAAGTAATAAAATAGTTCTAAAAGGTGAACTAAATAGCGCTTTCTTTAATGATTATTGACCATCATATATCCGATGGAACAACCATTAGCACCTCCTCTTTATCTACCATTACAGCACCTGCAGGAGCTCCTTTTACTTTCCTGACAAATTTTTTCGGCGTATATATCACAGGACATATACTGTCGTTCTTTCTTTTTGAATAAAAGGCCGCAATGGTGGCGGCCCGGTGTACAACAGATTTGGGAAAGGTTTTACCCGATTGATATTTGATTATGACATGAGAACCACTAACATCTTTAGCATGCAGCCAGAGGTCTTCTTTATGGGCAAATTGTTGCGTTAATTCGTCATTGTTTCGGGCATTCCTTCCTACCAATATTCGAAACCCTTCAAATACAGTCTCTTTAAAACGGTATTCTTCCTCTTTGTCCTTCCGTGTTTCTTTCAGGTTGTGTTGTTTAATGAACTGCTTTAATGATTTAAAATCATCAATGGCTTTAATTTGGTTCAATTGATCTTCTATAGTTGACAACTTATCTGAGACCACCTTAATATTCTCATTCAGCTGTTTCAGTTCTAAATCTTTATTCTTCGATTTACGGTATAAACGCTCCGCATTCTTCTGTGGACTTAGTTGCTCCTTAAGAGGGATAACAACCTCTTCATTGGTATAAAAATTAAATAATGATACTTCTTTGCTTCCTTGCTTTATCTGGTGCATGTTTGCCATAATTACATCTGCTATTTGCTTGTCGTCCTGTTTATTGATAAAGGCTTCTTTCTTCGATTTGGTTTTTTTAAGGTAATTAGTTGCTTTGAGTTTTTGTTTCGTCAAATTACTGAGTAAGGATTTTTTTGCATTTAATAAGGTAGAAGAAGTTTTGTATATAATATAAAAACTGTTTACAGCTTCAATCGGGTTATTAAATTTTTCCAGTTGATCTCCAATGGGTACTAAAGATAATAGGTGCTTTTGATTCCAAAGACATATGTAATACTTAGGTTCTTCTAATAACTCCAGTACCTCACTGACCTGTTGCCAGCCTTTATTTTCGGCATATTCTTGTTGAATATATGCCAAAACCGGTTTGCCAAAAGTAGGAAAACAAGCATGAATACCATCTTCTGCCCTATTAAAAAAGTCCTCATTTTGTGTCAGGTCCCTGTCTAGCCCAGAAATGTTGAGTTCCCAATCCTGGGTCATATTCTTTTTAAAGATGTCACTAACTACCTCTTGATCGTTCACCAGAAGAATATTGGATTGATTGCCGAATAGTTTGAATAATAGCTTTTCACCCGACTCAAAAGCTATTGAAAAAGCTCGTTCATTCTTATACATGGCGCCATCAATAACTCGTTGTCCGATGAGTCCATTGAACAAATCCACACTATTCTTTTTGGCCCGGGCATATTCGGTACTAAAGCTTAGACATGAAAACCCGGAAGACAAGTCTGCTTTGATATAGAACTGGTGTTCTGATGAGGAGGTAAATCCAAGTATAAGTTCATCTTTATGTTGGGAAAAGGCTTCCCAAAGCGCTGTTCCTTCAATTTCTTTCATCAGCTCCGGAACGAGCTGCCGTAGAAAGTAATAATTATTGTGCATTATAATTCCAAAGTAAGGCCATCGTATGCCAGCTGAACGCCATCTGGTAATTGCTCCGACACTTTCGCATGTCGCCCCAGCTTATGGCTTATATGAGTAAAGTAAGCTTGTTCAATTTCAAGTTCCTGCACTAAATCTATCGCTTCCGGCAAAGTAAAATGAGAAATATGCGGATCACTTTGAAGTGCATTTACAACCATTACTTTAGACCCTCTAATTTGCTCTTTACCTTCTTCGGAGATAAAATTTGCGTCGGTGACGTAGGTAAAATCTTTGATTCGAAATGCCAAAACAGGCAGTTTGTAATGCATCACTTCGATAGGTTGGATAGAAACTCCTTCAATATCAAAGGCACTGGTTGCAATTTCATTGGCTGTAATTTGCGGAACTCCAGGATATTTAAGTTCTGCAAAAGCATAGGCAAATTCATTTTTAATATGCTTTAATACGCGCTCCTGAGCATAAATGGGCATGTCTTTTTTCTGTAAAAAATTAAAAGAACGCACATCGTCCAATCCAGCTACATGATCTTTGTGTTCATGCGTAAATAAGATGGCATCGAGTTTTTTAACACGCTCGCGCAGCATCTGCTCTCTGAAATCGGGGCCCGAATCAATGACCAGGTTCACACCGTCCACCTCAATAAACACAGAAGATCTCAAGCGTTTGTCTCTGAAATCAACAGATTGGCAAACTTCGCACGAACAAGCTATTACGGGCACTCCCTGAGACGTACCAGTTCCCAAAAATGTCACTTTCATAAATCCAGTTTTATTTGATTAATATCCGAATATAATTGTTTATTCTTTGCACTCAATAAAGCAATATCAAGGTTAACCTGTTGCATAATATCTAACAAACAGTTGATTTTACCTTCAATAGGATAATATTTATTGACCAATACAATTTTCTTATCCTTGAGTACACAATACCCGGATTGAAAGTTCCCCTTTTCGTATCTTAAATAATAGTCAGATTCTGCAAAGACATCCTCCAGTTTATTCAGAAAGTGTTTGGTATATTTAATTTGCATAATCGAAATTCACTTCACAAATCCAGTCTCACTCCTTTAGCTGATAGTGCTTTTTATCATTCGGAGGAATCCAGGTAAAGCAGTGTACCTCCGAAAACATGTTGAATTCTAAACAACCAAAGTATCAAACATAGATAAAGTTACTAATTTTGTTGGAAATTCTATTCGCAAATTGACTTGTAATCTTATAAATAGCATGGTTGTTAAGCTTCAACAAATTGCAATAATGATTTTCAAAAACAAGTTTTAAAAAGAAAATGATAATTTTGCGCCATGTCCAAAAAAATATTATTCACTGTAACAACAGACCTCAATTATGATCAACGCATGATGCGTATCTGTGAATCGTTGTATAATCTCGGGTTTGATGTTACAATTGTTGGACGTTCATTGCCTCATTCAGCTCCCTTATCTACAAAACCTTATAAACAGAGAAGATTAAAATGCCTGTTCCATAAGGGGAAGTTCTTTTATTTGGAATATAATATCCGATTATTTTTTTTCGTCTTTTTTTTAAGAGGGTACGACATCATTTCTTCAGTAGATATGGACACGTTACCTGGTACATTTTTAGCCACACGCTTCAAAAAGGTCAAACTTTATTTTGATGCTCATGAATACTTTTCGGAAACGATAGAAGTGGTTAGAAGGCCCCGAATACAAAAGTTATGGAAGAAAATGGAGCGTTTCTTCATACCGAAAACAGACTTTGCTTATACCGTTAGCGAATCTTTGGCCGAAGCGTTCAAAAAACACTACCATAAAGACTTCAGTGTAATTCGAAATATTTCCGTTTATAACGACAGTATTCAAAAAAAACCTGGGAAACCTTACCTGGTCTATATTGGTGCTGTAAATGAAGGACGAGGGCTAAAAGAGATTATTCAGGCTATGCACCAAATCGATTCCGAATTCTGGATTTGCGGTTACGGTGATTTGTACGAAGAGCTATTAGCTTTTACCCATGAACAAAACTTAGCATCAAAAGTCCTGTTCAAAGGTTATGTCAAGCCTGAAGAATTACATCAAATTACAAAGAACGCTTCTATAGGATATCTGTTGTTAGAAAATAAGGGAAAAAGCTACTATTATTCACTGGCCAATAAGTTTTACGATTATATACATGCTGAAATACCTCAGATCACCATCAATTTCCCTGAATATCAAAAAATTAATGCCCAACATGAAGTTGCCCAATTAATCGATTTAGATATTGCTCAAATCGTACAGGCAACAAATGAACTTTTGAATAATACCACTAATTACAACAGGATATCTGCAAATTGCAAAGTAGCCAAGAAAGCACTCTGTTGGCAAAACGAAGAGAAAAAACTACTGGAACTTTATTCAAAATAGTATGAATAAAAAACGCCTCATAGTTATTGTTGGAGCCACCGCCGTAGGTAAGACTGCTTTTTGTATAGAATTAGCCAAGGCCCTTAACACTGTTATTGTATCGGCAGACTCGCGGCAGTTCTTTAAAGAAATGAGCATTGGCACCGCGAAGCCCTCTGAAGAGGAATTAAATGCGGTTAAGCATTATTTCATCAATAGTCATAGTATAGCGCAGGAATTGAGCGCCGGTGATTTTGAAAGAGAGTGCCTGGATTTGTTAGCTGTCCTGTACCAAAATCACGATGATATTATTGTAACGGGTGGTTCCGGTTTATACATAAAAGCACTGACAGACGGGCTCGATGATTTTCCTGAGGTACCTCAAAAAGTAAGAGCTACGCTCAACGAACAACTTGAAAACGAAGGTTTAGGCCCATTACAAGAATTGCTTAAAAAACATGACCCGGAATATTATGCCCAGGTAGACATTCAAAACTCCCAACGGGTTGTGAGGGCATTGGAAGTTTGCCTGGCCACCGGCCTTCCCTTTTCTACCTATCTCAACAAAAACGTAAGTAAGCGGCCTTTTGAAACCATTATTATTGGCCTTGAAAGAGCGCGTGAAGAACTTTACGAACGAATAAATTTACGTGTTGACCTTATGATGGAATCGGGCTTACTGGATGAAGTGAAATCGCTCTATAGCTACAGAAATACCTACGCCCTGCAAACGGTAGGGTATCAGGAATTATTCGATTTTATTGACAAGGTACACAGTTTAGCGCGCGCGGTTGAACTCATCAAAAGAAATAGTCGCAGGTATGCCAAACGTCAGCTAACCTGGTTTAAAAAACAAACCGATTTGTGGTATTCACCTGAAGACCTAAAAAAAGTGCTATCTCTTTTAAAGAAATAGCACTTTTTTGAATTGCTTCTATTTTTATGAATTAACGCGTGTATTCAATATGTCAATGAGTCTCAACAGATCATTGCTTACCGGCTTTTTCTTGTTAATAGAATCAAGTAGAGGTGTATAAACCATCTCATGATTAATTACGCCCACCATCACATTCGTTTTTCCATCAAGAAGACCTTCTACGGCGCCTAAACCTAGTCTACTGGCCAGGACGCGATCTGCTGCCGTGGGAGCTCCTCCCCTTTGAACGTGTCCTAATGTAGATACTTTAGTGTCCAATTCCGGAATTTCTTTATGTACTCGTGAAGCTAATTGAATGGCATTTCCAGGCTTATCTCCCTCTGCCACTACGATAATATGAGAAGCTTTGGAAACACGGGCATCCTCTTTTAGTTTATCAATAATTTCTTCATCGGCGAGCGATCTTTCCGGTAAAACAGCCATTTCGGCTCCTCCACCTATAGCCGACCTTACTGCAATATATCCGGTAGCTCTCCCCATTACTTCTATGAAGAATACCCGGTCATGTGCATCAGCCGTATCACGTATCTTGTCTATAGCATCTAAAGCAGTGTTCACGGCAGTGTCGTACCCTATTGTGAAGTCAGAACCGAATAAGTCATTGTCTATGGTTCCGGGCACACCAATCACGGGAAAATTAAACTCTTCAAAAAAGAGCTTAGCACCAGTAAATGTTCCATTACCACCAATTGTAACCAAACCATCAATTTGGTTTGCTTTCAATTGCTCATAAGCTTCTTTTCTTCCCTCCTTAGTCTTAAATTGCTCACTTCGCGCAGATTTCAGGATAGTACCACCTTTTTGAATTATGTTACTAACCGATCGACGGTTCATTGGAGTAAAAGCTCCGTTAATCATTCCGTCGTACCCTTTAACTACTCCAAACACCTCTAAACCATAGTGATAGCCGGCACGTACCACAGCTCTTACACAGGCATTCATGCCCGGTGCATCCCCTCCTGATGTTAGTACAGCAATTTTTTTCATTTTTTTTATAATTCTTAATATAAAATCATCGTTCTCTCTACAGCGAAATTTGCTAAAAATTTCGCCAGATCAAAATACTTTTTTTAAGATTAGGTATCTTTATGTAAAAAAAGAGAAAATGAGCCAAATAAAAATGGTGGATTTGACTATGCAACATAGTCATATGGAAAAAGAATTAAATGAGGAAATTTTGCGCGTTTTCCATGAGGGTAAATTCATTAATGGGCCGGAAGTGGGCTTTTTCGCCAACGAACTCTCGACCTATTTGGAGGGAGCTCATGTGGTAAATTGCGCAAATGGAACCGACGCCTTACAAATAGCATTAATGGCTCTAAACTTACCCACTAATTCAGAAGTTATTGTTCCTAGTTTTAATTATGTTGCCGGTGTTGAAGCTATCGCGCTTTTGGGATTAAAACCTGTATTTGTTGAGGTACTCCCTCACACCTTCAATCTGGATCCCGAAGATTTGATCAAAAAGATCACACCACACACTTCAGCAATAATAGCGGTGCATTTATTCGGACAGGCTGCCGACATGAATAGCATTTTAGAAATTGCCAAGGAACATCAATTATTTCTTATTGAAGACAACGCACAGTCACTTGGTTGCCAAAGTAAAATCGATGGGCAATGGCAAAAGGCAGGGATTTTAGGAGATATTGGCACTACTTCATTTTTTCCTACCAAGAACCTGGGCTGTGCCGGTGACGGCGGCGCGCTGTTTACTAAAAATGAAGATTTGGCTCAAGGTCTTAAAGTGATTGCACAGCACGGTCAGACAAAAAAATACCATTTCGAAAAAATTGGAATTAATTCCCGGCTTGACACCTTACAAGCAGCAATACTTCGTGTTAAGCTCAGAAAATTAGACGTTTGTATTTCCAAAAGACAAGCTATAGGTTATCGATATAATGAAGCTTTTGATAAAAGTGATACAATAATTACTCCCAAGACTGCCGACAATTGTAATCATACTTATAACCAGTATACAATACGGGTCGCAAACAGGGATCTGCTAAGACAGCAATTAGCAGATAAGGGAATCCCTTCAATGGTTTACTACCCGGTACCTATGCACTTGCAACCGGCGTACGCTTATTTGGGAAATAAGGAAGGAGACTTCCATACAAGCGAGGAATTGTGCAAAACCGTGCTATCTTTGCCTACACATCCGGAGTTGACGAGTGAGCAGCAATCCCGTATAATTGAGACAGTAATAAAAACAGTTGGAAAAGAATATGCCTAAAAAAATAAAATTTGCCGTAGTAGGTTGTGGACATATAGGTAAGAGACATGCCACAATGATTTCGAGAAACGAGCATTGTGAGTTAATAGCTATGGTTGATATTAATGAGGCACTAAGTGAAGCAGTAACAGAGGAATTCAAAGTTCCTTTTTACAATAGCACAGAGGCATTTTATGAAAGTCGTCCTGATGTTGATGTCGTTTGTATATGCACTCCAAACTACTTACACGCCAAGCAGGCAGAAGATGCCATTGACAATGGATGTCACGCTGTTATAGAGAAACCAATGGGGCTCAATAAACTGGAATGTGAATCGGTAGTCTACAAGGCACTGCAAACCAATAAGCTGGTATTCTGTGTGATGCAAAATCGTTACAGTCCTCCATCTCTGTGGCTTAAGGAAACGATAGACTCGGGCATTTTGGGAAGCATATATCTTGTACAGATTAATTGTTTCTGGAATCGTGACGAGCGTTATTATGAGCCAAAAGGGCAAAAACACCCCTGGAAAGGTGTAAAAAAAACAGATGGAGGTACGCTTTTTACCCAATTCAGCCATTTTATAGATGTTATGTACTGGCTTTTCGGGGATATACTGAATATAAACGCCCGCTTCTTTGATTTTAACCATGCAGAATCCACAGAATTTGAAGATTCAGGCATTGTGAATTTCGATTTCATAAAAGGAGGATCTGGCCTATTAAATTTTTCTACTTCTGTCTGGAATAAAAATTTAGAAAGCAGTATTACTATTATTGCAGAAAAAGGTACAATTAAAGTGGGTGGGCAATACATGAACGAAGTGGAATATTGTCACATCGAAGGTTATGAAATGCCTGAACTGCCTCCTTCTAATCCGGCAAATGATTATGGAACCTATAAAGGTAGTGCAGCAAATCACCATTTTATTATAGAAAACGTGGTTGATACGCTATCAAATAAAACCACAGCGACGACAAACGCCCTCGAAGGGATGAAGGTGGTAGATATTATTGAGCGCATCTATAACTCTACAAAAAAATAAAATGCGTTAATTAACGTAGCAAATTCTATTCTTCTATAGGCTTTAAATAGGTAGCAATACTAGATTAGGTAGAATTAGTAGGGCAAATCTAATATGCTAAATGCATTTATAAAAAGCCTGACGGCTTTCGTTTACTCCATTTGCCTGCCCTCCGATTCTTCGTCGCTATGATTCCCTTTTTGAACAAGTTGAGGAAACTTATCGCTCAGAATTTGTTGACCTTTTTTCGAATATACGAAAACTGTTAAAAGAGTTATTAGTAGCAAAATTCCGGATCCGATATGCGATATATTGGTAGTTGAGTAATATAAATCCGGTTCGTAAACCAGCTTTATTTGGCGAGCGCCTTTAGGTATCTCAGCAGCTCTCAGAATATAGTTTACACGCGCCAGCTTACCTTCTTTACCATCTATATAAATCTTCCAGCCATCCGGGTAATATACCTCTGAAAAAACAGCAAATCCGTTCTGAGGTGCATTTACTTTATAGTTTAGCTCATTTGGTGCGTAGGATGTCAATTCGATACTATTCCCGGAAGTTTGGTATTTTTCCTTGTAACCCGGGAATTTGGTGATATCAATCACTGCATTTCTTCCAGGGTTAAATTCATTATTTAACAAATACGAACGTTCTTCATCCGGGCTATCCACCTGTTGAAGGCTTTCAATAAACCAGGCATTACCTAATTTCGGAATCTGCCTCAAAGGTTGCTTTTGATTTCTTAGACTTATGATATATTTCGTATTTAACATTTGCAACACTTTAGAAGTGGCTACCGGGTTTGTGAAAACGGTATCAATCATTTCCTGGTACCTTCTAAGTTTTGCTCCGCTGTATCCACCTACTGAATAATGGAAGTAGGAAGTTCTAGCTTCGTTGAAAGGATTATCCTGATTAAATACCCTAAAGTACAACTCATTGTCCTGCATTATTTTCTTATCGATAGCATTCGCTACGAAAAGGGCGTTTTTGTCTTTCGGTTTTTCAACATAGTTGTCGCTATTCAAGTACCTGAAATCCACAGTCCATAAATCAACTAAAACGGTAAGTCCCAGTAATACAACAAGGGCATTTTTAAGTTTTATCTGACCTTTAGCATATAGGAATAACCATAAACACGTAACGCCAACCACAAATATCGATCTCCAGGAATCTGCTACCATAAGCGACTTGCGATCCTTTTTCAATGCTTCTAACAACCACGGGTATTGACTAAAGTTGGCATCCGATTTACTACTGAAAGTTCCCGGTTTTATGAGAATAAAGATCAAACAAAAGGCAATAGTCACGGCGCCGGCAATATAGATTCCCTTCAGGTTCTTGTCCTTATCTTCATTTATTAATACTTTGTGAATAGCCAATGTAGCCATAATCGCTGCTGTAAATTGCACTATGTAAACAGCCATTGAAACGGTTCTGAACTTGTTATAGCCTGGAAAATTATCCAGCATCCAGTAGTTTATAGATGAATTTTCCCCTAGCGACAGTATAAACCCAATTACAGTGGCCGCAAACAACCACCACTTGTATTTGTTGTCTAATAATACCATTCCGAGTATGAATAAAAAGCAAATAGAAGCCCCGATGTAAATGGGGCCAGCCACAAATCGCTGATCACCATGATAGAGTGGCACCTGCTTTATGAAATTCCTGGCCTGCGCCTCCCCTCCTCGCTGAGCAACGGCCTTGTACGTTTCGGAGTCTTCGTCCAATTCACCACCACTGGCACCTCCCATAAAATTTGGTACAAGGAAGGTAAAATTTTCAGATGATCCCTGGCTGTATTCAAACACATATTCTTCCGAAAGTCCGGAGGCTTCCTTTTGGCTGTTTTTTAACTCAGATTTACCACGAGTAGAATATTTGGAATAAGCTTGTACTGTTGCAATAGAACTCCAATTTGGTATAATCCCTATAAAAATCGCGATTAGTGCTATACCCGAAGAAATGGCAAAAGCCTTGAAAGTCTTTTCTTTAATGGCGGCTATAAGCTCATAAATTCCATAGCAAGCAAGTATAAAAAGTAAATAATAAGTGATTTGATAATGGCCGGCAGACAATTGTAAGGACATACCCACACTTGCAAAAAATAAGCCTTTTACGTGATTCTTTTTATATAAATGGCGTATACCCGCTAACACGAGTGGCGCATAGGCCGCAGCCAGCACCTTGGAATTATGGCCCGCCATCGTACTAATTACAATAAACGACGCCCAGCAATAGGCTATCGCTCCAATAGAGGCCACCCTATAATCAACATCGAAGGCCAGCATCATAATGTAAAAGCACAACATCATCAAAAAGATGTGAAATGTATAATGAGGAAGTACTTTAATAACTTTGGAATAAATCTTTTGATACCAATTTCCAGGATACAACGTGGAGACCACCTGACTTGGCATACCTCCAAAACTAGTATTGGTCCACAAAGGCTCAGTTCCATGTTCTTCTCTGTAATCTCTAATTTCTTTTGCCGAACCTAGCCACATTTTTTTATCGTGCTGGCTCAGCTGCATGTTACCAAAATATACGTCTTTGAAATAAATAACAGTCACCAATGCAAAAACGAGCACCACCAAACCATGTGTCCGAACAAAATAATTTAAAGCACTTCCTTTTTGAGTATCCATTAAATTCAAATTTAGAAAACCGAAAATAAATCAATAAAGTTATTTTACCAATTCAAACGTACAAACAATTTCTTTCTTGTAACAACCTTGAAAAAGATGCGTTCATTTGAAAAGACGGCACTCAATATGGTTAAAACGTATTATTAGCTTAAGTGCGGTTTAAAGATTTATAAATAAGGGACAAGGAAACAGGGCGTTGACCTTGTAATTGACACTGCTGGCTAATTGATGATTTCTAAATGTAGTATAGAAAACATATTCAACTAACGGAACCATCGAGCCAATGAATAACGTTGTACTTATTGATACAAAATAATTTATTTTGAAATCATCGAAATTCATAAGCTATCGTGTATATTTGTCAGCTCACCTTCGTAAATAGGTCATTATTTTGAGTACTATCTTTAGCAGAAACATACTCACTTATACATTAATCAAAAGCGAATCGGATTCTAACAAATTTACACATATCTGTATTATTGATTCCACGGCTTGTTTCAGGAAAATGAATATTCTTACTCAAATAACTAATTGATATGCGTTACCCAATTGCACTAAAAAAGGTGGTCCACAACAGCAAGTATATTGTTAAGAATGCATTTACCAACAATGCCTTGTATTTAGACTGGTGTAAGGGCTTTAATAATTTTGGAGACATACTGAACCCTATTCTTGTTAATTATATCAGTGAAAAGAATATCATAAATGTGAACTCAAGGTATTGCCTTTCTGAAAATATGCTGGCGATAGGTTCCATTTTAGACAGAGCAACAAAGTATTCCATTGTCTGGGGAAGTGGGTATATTTCATCGAAATCACATGTATTATCCACTCCCAAAAAAATACATGCAGTACGCGGCCCATTTACCAGGAAGTTGTTATTAGAACAGGGAATTGAATGTCCCGAGGTATATGGCGACCCCGCTCTTTTAATGCCAAAATTTTATAAACCAACAGTAGCATCAAAATACGAACTTGGCATCATACCTCACTATAGTGACAAACATGCTCCTTTTCTAAAATCGCTCGCTGCCCAGGGAGTACTCATAATTGATATACAAAATCCGAATCCATTGAAGGTCGTAGATCAACTGTTGTCATGCAAACATATAGCCTCAAGTTCGTTGCATGGTTTGATAATACCTGAAGCTTATGGAATACCTACGTTGTGGTTGAATATTTCGGGTACACTGACGGGAGACAAATTTAAGTTTAAAGATTACTATGCTTCTATTGGTGAAGAGTTACCCATTCGCTACCAACTGGAAGAAAACACTACGAAAGAATTTCTTATTGCCAATACCACACTTAAATCCATGGACATTGATCTGGACAAGCTCCTCAAAAGCTTCCCCGAGGAACTCATTTAAAGACCTCTCTCGTATTCATAAAATGGCTTTTATATAGTTGCAAAAATTCACTGAGCAAGTTTTAACGTTTCAGCTTTGACAGCCAACGGTTTACTAATTCATTGTAATCGTTTGAAACTTTGAAAAAGTAAACCAGTGAAGTGTAAACAATAATAAAAGTACTGGTTTTTATTGCCATGACAAGATACACATTAAGTGTTTCACTACTTACAAGCGAGTTACTGAGCCAAAAAGAAAAGGCACATATCACTATTGCTGGTATCATTCTAAAACTGAAAGGAACGGTTTTTAACTTCTTTAACAAAAAAACAAATTTGAGTATATTGAAGATCATAAACGATAAAACGGTTCCAATAGCTGCCCCCGTCATGCCATAGTCCGGAATGAACAAATAATTGAGTAGAATCCCTAGCAGCATTAAAACGATCGTGAAATAAAGGATGTACTTGTAATTGCTGGATAGCATAACAATTTCTGAATTCTGTGAAAATGAAACATCTATAACCTTTCCAATTCCGATGATAATCAAAGCAGTTCTGGCAAGACTAAAAAACTCTCCTTTGGCCACTACGGCATAAAATTCGTCCAAATTCAAAAACAATAAAGAAACGACGCACATTGTTAACAACATCATATTTAATGCTACCGTCTTGTACAACTTTCTAAGTTTGTCGAGCTCATTATTGTGCCAATACTCACTAATGTATACTACACTAATTTGGTTAATGACACGCCTTGGAATTTCCACTAATGAGATTAGATATACCGTAAATCCATATGCTCCTGCATCGGCAATAGTCATCATCGCTCCTATCATGATCAAATCAATCTTTAGACTGAGACTGGAAGTGATTCCGTTCAAGAGATTGTAAACACCATACTTATAAATTCCTTTGCGCTCTTTTCTTTTAAATACCTCTAAACTAGGTTTAAAAAAGGATTTATCGCGACGCCAGAGATCCAGAAACAAATAAGCAGGAATAAACAAATAGACCAGGCTATAAAACAACCAAAAGCTATCTCTGGCAAATCCGCTGTAACCTATTACCAGTACCAGTACACACAACAATATTCTTAAATAAATGGTATTAGCAATATTGGGAATGGTATACAGGTGCATACTGTTATAAAATGAAGTGAATAGGGAAATAACCCCCATACTAAATATCATTGGTAATAACACATAGTAATTGGCAGCCAATAAAAGACTATCTTCATTGTACCAGGTAATTAAAGTGTCATGAAAAATAAGTATGAGTAAAGTGATAATCACAAAGACAAAGGCAAAAACGGTGATGGTAAAAAATCGCAGTTTGCCGTCTTCTTTTCTTTGATTATAATAAGGATAGAACTTAATATAAACGGCAGCCATACCAAACAGAGAAAGAACACCGAAAATTCGACTTATTTCAGTTATGATGGATCTAAAGCCAATCTCTTCTTCTGAGAAATAAACCGGAAATAATACAACAGTGGTAAAAAATCCAATTAATGTACCGAGGTAATTAATAAGAGAGTTTATAGTTCCCTGCCTCTGGATTTTGCTCATAAAATCAGTCTAACAAGTAACGAATATAACAAGTTTTACAATAACGACAAATTGCGCTCCTACGTATAATTTAGTGCTCATAAACAGCAATAAAATTATACAATAGCGCTTGAAAACACGTTAACATTCTTGAAGTTTTTTAACTTTGAGCATCAAAGTACCAATAAAATGTCATCGAAACAGCAAGTTCTGTACGTAGCCCCTGTATTAAGTTCTTTTGTAAAACTTGATCTCAAATTGCTTTCAAACCATTATGTATTAAAAAGGAATATCTACAATTGGGATCGAAAGATTTTCATTCCCTTCCTCTTTTTGAAGCAGTTCTTTCATATTTTGTGGCATATTACAAAAACCGATGCCATCTTGGTATCTTTTGGAGGATACTGGGCTGTTATACCAGTATTCTTAGGATATATATTTCGAAAACCAACTGCAATAATACTACATGGTACAGACTGCACATCAATGCCTTCTATACAATATGGTAGTCTCAGCAAAAAAAATGCATGGCGAGCATGTTTCTATTGTTATAAACGAGCAAGCCTTTTGTTGCCTGTGAGTGAGTCTTTAATGTTTACAGAGAACAGTTATTACAAACACCCTGCAGACCCACCAAAACAAGGAGTCCGCTATTTCTTTCCCTCATTGAAAACACCTTATAAAGTCATTATGAATGGATTGGAAACATCGTTCTGGAAAAAAACTACTGAAACAAAGACGCCAAACACATTCATTTCTGTCATGTCTTCTCCCAATCAGTTTAAGCGAAAAGGAGGCGATCTTATTGTGGAAGCAGCACAAAGGCTACCCCAATACGACTTTTACATAGTAGGGATGAACGCATTTACTGCTACACAGAACGAATTGTCAAATCTCCATTTTTTAGGCCCGCAAAGTCCGGTGGTACTAAGAGATCACTTTTCAAAATGTCAATATTATTTTCAATTGTCCAAATTTGAAGGATTTGGTCTCGCCCCATGTGAAGCTATGTTGTGTGAGTGTATCCCTATAGTTTCTTCTTCCAATATGTTGCCACAAATTGCCGGTGATTCGGGTTTTGTTGTAAGGGAGATGCACGTGGAAGCACTGATAGCAATAATCAATGAAGCTTTAGAACCGAAAATGAGTCACGAGCAACTGGGAATTCGTGCACGAAATCATATCATTGACAATTTTGGTGCTGAACGAAGAGAAAAGGCGCTGGTTGAAACGATTAACGAGCTTATTAATAATTAAATTCTTTGGAAGAGAACATTTCATTACGAACTAATGAGGTAACGAGGACAAATGCTGTCTAAGGCAGCATTTGTCCTTGATGCCCGCTCTTACTTGCTATCCCCCATTTTGCTAATGCTTTTGTCCGGGTAGAGTTCATTGATGTCGAAAGAATCAAAACTAAATTCATGCACCTTTAATTTGTGCACATGTTTATGCTGCTTTTTATGCGGACTATTCAAATAAACGTATTGTTCAAATGGAATCAGCACACCATCAATAGCACGTAAATCCCGAAATTCTATTGAGCCGTAAAAAGCCTTATAACCAGGCATTTTAAGGTAATTATCTCTTAAAGAATAAACCGCATATTCCAACAAACCCGATTCCTTTCCAATCCAAAGCACATACTGATCGTGCTCCATATGAGGTGCCGGTTTTTCCCAGGTTGCAAAAATAAGATCGTACTTTTTGCCCCGGAACTCTTCTTCACCCATGTACGAAATGATAGGAGCTCTTTTAATTCTGTCGAGCATTTCAAAAAAGTAGTGATAAGCGGAAAGTCCAAATGCAGGCCTTTTTTTCAATTTCATAAACTGCAACTCTTCATTCGCTTCCTGCTCATAGTACTTCCAACTCTGTAAGCCGGCGCTTAGCCCCTTTCTTTTACCATTTAGGTAGGTGATTTTGCTGTCGAAAGTCTTAACAGCGTATTTGAAAATCATATCCGATTTTGCTTCGGGCCATGGTTTCCCCATTTTCCCCATGAAGCCTTTCCATTCATCACTGGCCTTCACCTGGTATACGTGGTGTTGTTCTAAATTGGCAAAACCATGTTTTTCCCAGGCAGTTGCCAATAATTGTTTGCCTTTTTGTTCGCTTTCAATGCTTACACCTTCTCTGACAAGCGTTTTGGAGCGCATGTCTGACATGCAACTCTGCATTGCTATACCTATTAAGGCAATGATTGCTATTGAGTTCTTTTTCATAGTATTGAGTTTTGTATGTATTGATCTGTACAATTTTGGTTAAAATTTTTATTTTAGCATTATATTCAAAATAGCTTTACAATCTTCGAGCATTTTATCGGCGTTTTTGGCCGGTCTATTTAAAGTAAAAGTCCCATAAAGCTGCCCGTGGAGTAAGCTTGCTATGGAATGAGCAGATAGTTCCTTTTTAAACGTTCCTTTTGCCTGTCCTTCTTCAACATATTGAATAAAAACCCTCAACATTTTTTCTATCACCGATTGAAGGGCCTTACTGATCTTATCACTTTCACCGGCACATTCGTTGGACATTTTCTGAACCAAACATTGCGATCGAAACTGATTTTTTTTTGCTTGTCCGAATAGACAGTTTAGTAGCTCAAAATACCTTCTTATTAAATCTTTTTTATGCTTATTAAGTAGAAAAGAGCGGTAGAATTCTTCTATTTGATCACCGTAGACTTTAATGGCTTCAACGGCATATCCTTCTTTATTCTTAAAATGATGGTAGAAAGAACTGCGTGGAAGTCCACTTTTATTCAGCAATTCCTCCGTACCCGTATGATGATAACCTTTCAATCGGAACAATTCAATTCCGGCCTGCAAGGCTTCTTTTAAGTTGTATTTTGTCAAGACCTTTACTTTTGTACTAATCAGTACAAAAATAATTATAAAAAAGTTTCAAGTACTACCATGCTTGCAAAAAAAAAGTGAGATTCAGACTTCCTGTTTGATAAAAACTTTACAGTTTTTGTCAAAATCACCGTATTTCTTGTTATCTATAAGTGGAAAAACCGAATCATAAAAACCTATTACCAATAAGCCATTGGGCTTTAATTTAGTATGGAAATAATCAAGTAACTTGGTCTTCGCTCTTTCATCAAAGTAAATCATTACATTTCTACAGAATATTATATCGAAGGTTTTTACCTGGTTATATTTTAATAAGTTACCCTGTTCAAATACCACGTTTTTTATAAGATCTTTTCGAAAATATATACCTTCTACTTCAGGTTTATTGTTGACGAGGTAATTTTTTAATTCCTGCAAAGGGTACACCTTCTTGAAATTGTTATTAAAGTCATTCCATAGCATGCTATTATAGATACCACTTTGAGCGGTTCTCAATGCGGTTTTGCTTAAATCGAGCGCTTTAGATTGCGTACGCTTAAGTAGCCCGGTATTCTCTAAAATGATCCCCATTGAATACACTTCCTCTCCTGTACTACAACCTGTATGCCAAACATCGATTGTTCCTTTGTCTTCCAAATGATTGACCAGGTTTTTATGGAGGAAATTCCAGAGCATATCGTCTCTAAACAGCGTGGTCATCCCTACGGTGAGTTCGTCTATAAATTCAAAAATGAAATTTCTGTTTTTCAATAAATGGCTCCAAAGTGCATGAATACCATCAAATTTAAAAACACGAATAGCCCTGGACAGTCTTCTTTTGAAAGACGGTTTTTCATATTGAGAAAAATCGATACCGTATCTTATTTTGATAACCCTTACAATTGTATCATACTCTTCATCTGATATCTCTTTAATGGTCTTTTCAGGTATAATCATAAGTTATACTTCTTTAATAAATTCATCCGGAATGATCCAAATAAATTCAGGATATATTTTCAAAGTAGGAAAAAGCAGTCTGGTTTTCGAAACTACAAAATAATCATAATCACTTAAGTCAAAATCCAATGAACTCAAGTCTTCCTCTACTTCTTTGAACCATGACGAAGCTTTAACCCGTCTCACGTTGGGAACACCTCCATATATTTTTTTTCTAAGTTGATTAGAAAAACAAGTAGTTACACCAGCAGCCAGTATATTGTCGACTTCTTTCAGCACCTCCTCATTGGGGACCGTAGACACTCCCATTATTTCTTTAACAGAGGTTGCGAGAATTTCTGCTTCCTGCTCTTCCATAACCAGGTAGCTCTTGCATGACACTGCTCCTATCAGGTCTGTCGTTAACACCACCAAATTCTCTTTTTGAGTAACTTTGCCTGGCAAAAATATGTTAGCATTTATATTATTCTCAAATATCTGTGGCACATCGCAAAGCACATTATGGTGCGTAAATTTTGAAATCGATCCCGATGCATTAATATAACCAAATGTGATTAATTTTTTAAGTTTAGCGAACAACTCCCTATCCTCAAGTCTTCTTTGAGTGACTGTCATATTACAACTCCTTTCTTATTGTTTTTAATTGAAAACGAATTACTCATTATATACGGAATATTCAATACCAGACACACGTGTCCGTTCCCTAAAATGGTTACTCCGCTAATGTGTTTAACCTCTTCTAACGGAGGTTGTAATGGTTTTTCAACGATTTCTTTTTGCTGCAGCAACTTCTCAACCACAATCCCCATCATTTTCCCATTGCACGATACAACTACCAGTTGAATTTTTTCCATCTCCCATTTTTTTTCCATCAATGAATGCTGGCCTTGTGAATCCGGGAATAGGAGCTGCTTCAGGGGATGCACGGAAATTGTTTGTCCGAGATAGTCCACTACAATTTTTGAACTCACTTCGAAAATCTCTTCCGGTCGCACAGAAATTACGGCCTCCGTATAAATAAGTGGTATAGCATATTCTACCTGACATTCTTCGAGCAATAAACTGGATTTAACAGCCATAGACGAAGGCAGCAACAAGCGAAACAGCGTTCCTTTGCCCAATTGCGTTTCTATTTCCACATTTCCTCCAATGGAATCTATTGCTCTTTTCACCACATCCATACCCACTCCTCTACCTGAAATAGCATTCACTTTTTCAGCACTACTGAAGCCCGGTTCAAAAATATACATCAAAATATCCTGCTCGGATTTGTTATTCGCCATCTCTGATAGCAATAGCCCTTTTTCAATAGCCTTTTGTTTGATTTTTTCAACATCAATCCCATTGCCATCGTCTTGAATCTCAACAATGACAGAATCGCTTTCATTTCGAGCAGACAATGTCACTACTCCGACCTCATTCTTTCCAAGCAACTTGCGTTCATCTGGCAATTCAACTCCGTGTCCGATCGCATTTCGAATTAAATGAATCAAACTATCGCTCATAATTTGTAGAATATTGCGGTCGATCTCTGTTTCCGTTCCTTCGAGCAACAACTCCACTTTTTTATTCTCCACATTGGCTGCATCGCGAACGACCCGGTGAAATTTATTAAATAGAAAGCCAACCTGCACCAATCGTACGTCCATGACCGAATACTGTAAATCGGAAGAGATCCTGTTCAGGCGTGTTAGTTCGTTGGTACGCGAACTATTATTAATAGATGCGGCCAGTCTATCTCTTTCAATAACCAGTTCACCTACGAGGTTCATTAAATTGTCCAGTTTCCTAACCGGTATTTGCACCATTTCAGAGAAGGTAATTTCCGGCACTTCTTCGTCGTCGTCGTCAATTTCGCTATCATCTACAGGAAGAGACTCTTGTGTATCTGCCAGTGTATTTTTAGCTGCTGAGGCTATTTTATTTTCGGATTGACTTTCGACACGCTTATTTCCATTACCTGCCATGGTTTCTTCCGGTGCCGTTCCATTCCCTTCCCTCTTATTTCTCAGGTAAACAGACAATTTCGTTTTGATGCCTTTGTATCGCACCACTCTATCAGTGTTTAGTGCTTTAATACATGCCCCTAATACATCTATCGCCTTGAACAGGTCGTTAAAGAGATTGAGTTCAAGTTCAAACTCTCCATTTTTTATTGCTTCGAAAAGATCTTCCAGCACATGCGTAATCTCTGCAATGGGGCGAAACCCCATTCCTGTAGCATTACCTTTAAGCGTATGGGTTATTCTAAAAATGGAATTAATGATTTCCTGATTAGACTTATCTTTTTCGAGCGTGGTCAACAGATTATTCAGCGACTCATAATTATCGATCGCTTCTGCTATAAATAATTCTTTGTACTCTTTTTCTTTATCATTCATGAGCAATACTTTTAAATGTCACAACAACTTACTATAAACGGAGCCATGTCTCTCAGATTAACGATTTTGTTGGCTGCACCAATTTCTTCTGCAGCACGTGGCATGCCGAAAACTACTGCGGACTTTTCATCCTGCACAACGGTGTACCCCCCTGCTTCTTTGATTTTTTTAAGGCCCATGGCACCATCTCGCCCCATTCCCGTAAGTATCACGCCTATGACCCGAGAGCCATAAGCTTCGGCAACCGACTCCATCAGGCAGTCTACAGACGGATTATTATATTCCAGGAATTGTTTACGTGACACTGCAAATCTATATTCACCTGCATTCATTCCGCGCGTTACCTTGAGATTCTTATCACCGGGCATAAAATACACGATGCCATTCTCAATTAATCCTCCCCTACGGGCCACTTCCACACGAAACCCCGTACTTCTCATTAGGCGTGAGGCAAAAGACTCGATAAAGCGTGCAGGCATATGTTGGGCTACAATAATGGGCAAGTTTAAATTACGTGGTAAATTCCCTAATATCGTTTCAATAGCACCGGGACCACCGGTAGATGCGCCTATTGTAATAATATCGTACCTAATAGTAGATTGAAAAGCGTGTAGTTCGGAATTACCTTTCCGAACCTCCTTAAAGAGTGGCTTTAAATTGGCCTGGCTCGCCGAAAACAACTTTAGTCTGAGTTCATTTTCAAAATCCCTGTCCTGGTCTGCATCCAGGTTTTTTTCTATGAAATCGACCGCACCTGCTTTAAGTGCATCAAATACTTTTGGATTGGTACGGTTTAAGGAGCTTAATATCACCACGGGCACGGGATTGGAGCGCATTAAGTTTTTAACCACATAAACTCCGTCTTCCTGCGGCATCACCATATCGGTAAGAACGACATCCGGCATTTTTTTAATAGCAATGTCGACACCTTCCCTGCCATCCTTAGCCACCCCCACCAATTCCACTCCTTCGAAATCGGCCAAGATATCGGACATGCGTATGCGCATGAAAGACGAATCTTCAATTAATACCACTTTTACCATGATACCCGACATTAATCCTGCATCACAGCTTCTACCAATTGTTCCGGCGTAAACGGTTTCACAATGTATTTGGCAGCCCCAAGACTCAAACCTTCCTGTATTACCGATTCCTGACCAACAGCAGAAACCATTACTATTTTGGAACTTAGACCTTCTTCTTTGTACACTTTAATGATATCTGTTCCTATCATATCAGGTAAGATATTATCCAGTGTGATAATGTCGGGTTCCAGGTCAAGCGCCATATCGATAGCGCTTTCTCCGGTGGCAGCCTGCCCTACTACTTCGTATCCTTTTTCTTCTAACGCATCTTTAATAACGGTGCGCATATACATAGAATCGTCTACAATTAAAACTCGTTTAGACATAGTACTAGTTGTTAAAATTTCCTTACAATTAATTCGTTAATTTCAGAGTCAAAAACGGCATTTCTGCTGTGTTTTCCTCCTGTATCAGTATAAGCTAAATAGATAGCGTGTTTCCTTAGGAATTGATGCACAATGTGGCTATTGCGATTACCAATGAGTGAGTTATCGCGTGTAAACATCGAGGCGCCGCCCACCATCATTGCTCGTAAGCGGTTCAGGTCGGCACCTCTGTCCTTCATGCTTTTTAGCAATGTCACCAACATTTTCTCTGCTCCCATGAACTCGGCATCACTGCCCTGCTGATCGGGCAGAAACACGTGTGCAGCACCGGCAACTTTCGTCAAACGATCGTAAAGAAACAACCCTACACACGACCCCAAACCATGAACTGCCAACCTGGATGGATAGTTGGTCACTTTAATTTCACCAATTCCTATGAAACAATCCTTGATCATAAATTTATCAGTTCCAAATCTCCTTTTTGCAATACTTCATAAACATCAAAAAGTATCACAAGACGATCTTTTAGTTTGGCTATGCCATTGATGTACTTGGTTTCCGTGGCAACATCTCCAAGTACATTTTGTGCTTCCTCAATTTTGTTGACAGGTACTGAAAGTGTATTAGGTACATCCTTCACTAAAAAACCCATTTTATACTCTTCGCTAGCTACAACCAAGGTATATTTTCCAGGCACTTCACTATTGGCTCCTATGCCAAATCTTGTTTCCAGATCGAGAATAGAGATGATATTTCCCCTCACATTGGCAACACCTTTAATGTACACCGGAGTTTCGGGCATTGCGGTTATGTTTGGGGTAAGTACAACTTCCTTTATTTGGTCGATAGGGAGTCCGTATTCCTGACGACCAATTTTAAAGACAATTAATTGAATCCTTTCTACATTATTGTCTGTTTGTTCATCGTTCTTTTCATTGAGTGTCCCTGAATAATCAACTTCCGGTGCGATTACATCTAGTTCCTTTTCCATAATTTATACAAGTTTAAATTGATTAACTCCCGCGAGTAACTCATCTGCTATGCGCGACGTTTCTTCACTACTCTGACTAACTTCCACCATACTGGCGTTTAATTCCTGAGCACTACCTGCCACCTGTTGCGAACCTGCGGCCGTCTCTTCGGCAACTACGACGATTTGCTCTATATTTTTCACTACTTTATCTATCGAATCTTTCTGTTCGCTGGAAGAAAGCTGAATTTCTTTGGAAAGACTTAGGGTATCACTGCTGGAGCCCGATATTTCAGAAAATATCTCGCCCGCTTCCTTAGAGGCGGAATTCCCTTGTCGCACGCTACCTTCCATAGCATCTATGGCTTTGCTGGCTTCCTGTGTATCTTTTTGCACGTCGGCAATTATTTTCTCGATATCAACTGCCGATTGCCTACTATCTTCTGCCAGCTTACGAATCTCTTCTGCCACCACAGCAAAACCTCGCCCGGCTTCACCTGCTCTTGCTGCTTCAATAGCAGCATTTAAAGCCAGCAAGTTTGTTTGAGCAGCTATATCGGTAATAACATTAAGTGTGCGTGCTATTTCTTCAGCTCTTTGCTTCAAAATAGAGATAGACTCCGAAGTCATGGTAGCCGACCCCATGATTTCCTCCATATTCTCCAGTAAAACAGTCATGATCTTCAAGCCATTCTCACAGCTACTCTGCCCTCTTTCGGCAGCCTGGTTTATAATATTTGCTTTATCGGCCATATCATTTGCAGACTGCATCACTTTACCTACCAGCTGTGAAGATTCATCTGTTTTTATCGCCTGATCCTGAGCTCCCTGAGACATTTGAGCAATAGCAGAAGCCACCTCGCCTGTATTTCCTTTCATATGCTCAGACCTTTCCATCATCAAATTCGACATCTCAGAGGCTGACTTGGCATTTTTTTCAATTTGATTTAACAAGACGCTCATGTTTTCAAGCGCTTTATTCAGATTATCTCCCATGATGCGAATATCACCCTGTGCCTCCAGGTCGAAGCGCTCAGACAGATCGCCTTCGGCCATGCCATCAATCAATTTATTGAAAGCCATTAAAGGAGAAGCGATAGACTGAATCAACAGATTGATGCCATTGGTAAGTGTCGCCCAGTTTCCGCGCACATCTTCTACATTTAATCTGGCCGACATATCGCCGTCGTTACCGGCCTTTTCGACGACTTCATTCACCTCTTTTATAACATTATTCAAAGTAGATTGTAACTTTTTCACATCGCCGATTACCTTGCTTGTTACATCGTCGAGGCGAACCCCTTCGAGTTTCATATTGTAATCAAAATTGCCATCAACCATTTCCTGAATAGTAGCTGTTAATTCATTAAATACGGGGATTGTAGATTGCCTTACTTTTACCATCTCCGTAATTTCAGTAGCTATTTTGATAACCTTAACTACATTTCCGCCTGAATCCTTTACCGGAGTATAAGAGGCATTGATCCATATTTCTTCACCTTGTTTCGAAAAGCGCTGAAATTCTCCCGACTGTACTTTCCCGTCTGCCAACGATCGCCAGAAATCCCTGTATTCAATTGAAGAAGCATATTTCTCATCGCAAAATAGGCGATGATGTTTCCCTATGATTTCACTCTTACCGGCAAACCCCAATGTTTGCACAAAATTGTCATTCGCATTTAAAATCGTACCATCGGGCTCAAATTCAATCGATGCCCAGCCTGTATCAACAGCAGCCTGAACAGCATCGGCTCGAAGTCTGCTGGCAACCATGTCTGTAATATCTGACGCAATTTTGATCACTTTATATACCTCGCCCTTATCGTTTAAGATCGGCGTATAAGATGCATTAATCCAAACTTCACTACCATCCTTCTTGATACGCTTGAACTCGCCACTATTCAGTTTCCCTTCTGCCAGGTTATTCCAGAACTGTTTGTACGCTATTGTCTCGACGTATTCCTTTGCACAAAAAAGGCGGTGATGTTTGCCCTTAATTTCCACAAGGTCATTATATCCCAGAGCCTGCAGAAAATTACTATTGGCGTTAATGATCGTGCCATCAGGTTCAAACTCAATAGACGCCCAGCCGGTATCTACAGCAGACTGGACAGCATTTGCTTTGGCCCTGTCATTCACCATTTGGGTAATATCCGCAGCTATCTTGATAATTCTCACTACTCTTCCATTCTCGTCCTTAACCGGCGAATAAGAAGCATTAATCCAAACTTCTTCTCCGCTTTTAGCTATTCGCTTGAATTCACCAGACTGTACCCTGCCTTTACCCAGGTCGCTCCAGAATTTCTTATAATCTGACGAATTGGCATAAGTGTCCTCGCAAAACATACGATGATGTTTTCCTTTAATTTCATTTAAAGTATGATAGCCAAGCGTTTTCAAAAATGTACTATTTGCGTCGTTTATAGTTCCATTTACATTAAATTGAATATAAGCCCATCCATTGTCTATGGCACTTTTAAGTGCTTCATTTGCCAGAGAGCTATTATTTTTTGCTGATTTTTGCCAAAACCATTTCGATTTTTTACTGTCAGTAGATTCACTAACGTTTAAATTTTCTCCTAAAGTCATTGTTCAGTTATTATTATATTTTACATAAAGGATTGAGTATTCCCTCACGAGATAACTGAATATATCGACCTATTATAGAACGAGTTGTGAATCTTTACAGAAGTACCTTTGACTCAAAAGTGCATCTGTTAAAAAAAAGAACAATTGTAAAAAATATCATGTACCTTAAACTTTAGGACATTATAACCAACTCCAAAAACCACATATACTGATCGAATAATTTCCCGCTAAAGGATTACTTATCCTAGGTATCTTTACGATGATGTTGACCAGAGGTTTAGATAATCTATTAGGTGAAAATGTCTATTTGATTACTAAAGATTGGCAAAACGTCCTTAACGTTAACAAAAGACGTATTAAATGTTAAATGTTAGTTTCAACTTTTCGACGAATTGAACTTTTTTTTTCTAAAATCTCATATTTCATACACACATATAGCTATTTTTTATTAATGCTCAAATTAAATTTTATGTTCCTGTTTATTGTTTAGAATTTGTGTTATTTAAGGTATTTCACTCAGGCAAGTTTGAATTGATTGACACCTGCTAATAAATCGGCTGCGATGCGAGAGGTTTCTTCACTGTTCTCACTTACTTCTATCATACCCGCATTCAGTTCCTGAGCACTTCCGGAGACTTGTTGTGACCCGGCCGCTGTCTCTTCGGCTACCACCACAATTTGTTCAATATTTTTAACAACTTTGTTGATGGAACCTTTCTGTTCGGTAGAAGCCTCCTGAATATCTTTAGACAAACTGAGGGTATCGTTACTTGAGGTCGATATTTCAAGGAATATCTCCTCCGCTTCTTTAGATGCCGAGTTACCCTGTTTTACACTGCCTTCCATGTTTTCTATGGCCTTACTTGCTTCCTGGGTATCTTTCTGCACGTCACCAATGATTTTTTCAATATCAACCGCTGATTGGCGACTGTCTTCCGCAAGTTTTCTGATTTCTTCTGCCACAACGGCAAAACCGCGTCCGGCATCACCTGCTCTTGCTGCCTCAATAGCAGCATTTAGTGCCAACAGGTTGGTTTGAGCGGCAATGTCTGTAATTACATTTAAGGTTCTGGCAATTTCCTCAGCTCTCTGTTTTAAAATATTAATGGAGTCAGAAGTCATCGATGCCGATCCCATGATTTCGTCCATGTTATCGAGTAAAACTTTCATAATCTTCATACCATTATCGCAACTACCTTGCCCTCTCTCAGCAGCCTGATTTATGATATCCGCTTTATTAGCCATTTCATTAGCCGATTCCATTACCTCATTCACTAATTGAGAAGACTCATCAGTCTTAACAGCTTGATCTTGCGCCCCCTGAGACATCTGTGCAATAGCCGAAGCTACTTCTCCGGTATTCCCTTTCATAGCTTCTGATTTGTTCATCATTATTTTTGAAGAATCCGCGGCGATTTTTGCATTCTTTTCTATTTGATTCAATAGCACAGTCATATTCTCCATAGCCTTATTTAGATTGTCTCCCATATTCTGAATGTCACCGGCAGAGCGCATCATAAAACGATTGGAAAGATCACCTTCTGCCATGGCATTCATAATTTTATTAAATTCCATTAAAGGTTCGGCAATAGATTGTATGAGCTGATTGATACCATCTGTGAGGTCTCTCCAACTTCCTTTCGCTTCTTCCACACGCAAACGTGCCTGCATATCACCTTCTTTACCTGCTTTTTCTACCACATCGCCAATAGCGACCATAATATTGTTAAGCGTGCCCTGCAAGGTTGCTATGTCTTCAATTACTTTCTGCGCGTTGGTATCCAGGTCTACGTTATCGAGCAACATGGAATAGTCGAAATTTCCTTCTACCATTTCCTGTATGGCCTGAGTTAATTGATTGAATACAGCCATCGTCGACTCGCGTGTTTTCACCATATCAGTTACATCGGCAGCTATTTTTATAACTTTTACGATATTCCCTTCCAAATCACGAATTGGTGTATAGGAAGCATTTATCCATACTTCTCTTCCTTGTTTGCTTATGCGCTTAAACTCTCCGGACTGTACTTGCCCTTGCCCAAGGGCTTTCCAAAAACGTTGATAGTCATTAGACATGGCATAATCCTGTTCACAAAAAATACGATGGTGATTACCTGTAATTTCATTTACACTGTTATAGCCTAATGTTTGAACAAAATTGTCGTTAGCGTTGATTATTGTTCCGTCGGATTCAAATTCAATAGAAGCCCAACCGGTATCTACCGCAGCCTGAACAGCGTCGGCTTTCAGCCTGCTCGCCACCATATCGGTAATATCAGTAGCTATTTTTATAATTTTGTAAACGATACCTTCCGTATTCTTAACCGGGGTATAGGATGCATTTATCCATACTTCGGTACCGTCCTTACGAACACGTTTAAATTCTCCGTTTTGTATTTGCCCATTGGCCAGGTTTTGCCAAAACTGTGCATATTCATGAGAATTTTTCAATTTCTGATCACAAAACATTCGGTGATGGTTTCCTACAATTTCATTATCATTGAAGTAACCTAAAGCCGTTTTAAAGTTTTCATTGGCACTAAGAATCGTTCCATCGGGTTTAAATTCTATAGATGCCCAACCGGTGTCTACCGCATTCTGAACAGCAGAAGCATTTACCCTGTCGTTAACCATTTCTGTGATATCAGAAGCAATTTTAATGACCTTGTAAACCTTACCTTCCAGGTCACGAATAGGTGTATACGATGCATTAATCCAAATCTCTTTCCCGGATTTTGTGATTCGCTTAAATTCTCCTTGTTGGATTTCACCGTTGGCCAGATTTTTCCAAAACTGTTGATATTCAATAGAATTGATCAATTTATCTTCACAGAAGATTCGATGATGTCTGCCGATAATTTCGTTTTCTTCGGAATATTCCACAGCAGCCACAAAGTTGTTGTTAGCTTTGATAATTGTACCATCGGGTTCAAACTCAATAAATGCCCAACCGGCGTCTACCGCAGACTGCACGGCGTCTGCGTTTAATCGACTGGTGACCATATCTGTAATGTCTGCCGCAATTTTTACAATTTTATACACCGTACCCTCCTCATTCTTAACAGGGGTATAAGAGGCATTGATCCATACCTCAGCTCCATCTTTACGTACACGTTTAAATTCTCCGCTTTTTATTTGCCCTGCCCCAAGGTCTTTCCAAAACTGTGCGTATTCCGATGAATTCTTCAACTGTTCATCACAAAACATTCGATGATGTTGCCCTTTTATTTGATCGAGATTTGAATAACCCAAGGCACTAATAAAGTTGGTGTTAGCCGTTATGATGGTTCCGTCGGGTTCAAACTCAATGGAAGCCCAACCAGCGTCTACCGCAGACTGTACCGCATTTGCGTTGAGCCTGCTCAGTACCATACTTGTAATTTCATTGGCAATCTTAACAACCTTGTATACCTTACCCTTATCGTTTTTTATAGGTGTATAAGAAGCATTTATCCAAATTTCTTCTCCGGACTTTAACAGCCTTTTGTACTCACCAGAATTGGATTTTCCTGCGGCAAGATCCTCCCAGAATTGAAGATATTCTTGAGAAGCGGCGTAATTTGAATCACAAAAAATACGATGGTGTTGTCCTTTTAATTCATCCAATGTATCATAGCCCAGTGTTTTTACAAAAAGTTCATTAGCATCCAAAATGATTCCGTTCGGTTCAAACTCTATAAAAGCCCAACTTGTATCAATTGCCTGTTTTAATCCATCCCCTTCCTTTTTTAATGATCCCTTTGACGTATTAATAGCTTTCGTGTTTTTTTTTGTTGTGGTAGAGCGCTCGGGCCGCATGTTTTCTCCAAGTGTCATAATTATATTGGTTTTTATTTTATAATACTTCTTTAAGAGCGATGCTCACTTATAGTATATTTTTTTTGACTAAAAAAATCAGTCACTTATCTAAAATCAACTACAACAACGAAGACAACAGACACGCGGTTTGCTATAAAAACATGATTTTAATCAAAATAAAAGAAATAGCGGATTAAACCTAGGCACTTCTTCCAGATTAAAATAGGTATTTACATTAAGCTCTAAATAAAAAATATTAAGTAATCATTAGTTTACTACTCTCGTAATCGAGCTCGCAAAAACAACTCTTAGTGTTTTTTGTACAAAAAGACTAAACCACAGCACTCTCCCCTGCTATTTCCCTAAAAAATCGTATAAGCATATGACCTACAAATTATTACAATGCACCCAGAAGCACTTAATTTTGTAATAATGTCTGTATTTCACACTACAAACAATCGTTATATATATGGATTTAGTGAATATTTTATTACTATCAGGCAATAGCATAAAACAGGTTGTACAAAAAACGTAGAGCCTGTTACATGGACATAAAACGGTTATTCAAAAACAGAAAATGGTATTAGGAATTAATTAAATACGAATGTAAAATCTGGCATCACAGGATTGGTATCATGTGATTATTGCTAAAGACGTTAAAAATCAAACTGTATTCTTTAGCAAACCTGGAGTGTCTAATGCAATACGTACCAGATCGGCGGCATTCTTGGCTCCTAGTTTTCTCATTACGTTGTATCTATGCACACTTACGGTTTTAGCTGTGATATTCAGATCGTAAGCTATCATTTTATTGCTCTGTCCTTCAATTACTCTTTGCAGTATATCACTTTCACGTGAGGTTAAATGCAATTCATTTTTCGCCGTTGGCGTTTTAGATTCCAGTGCTTTAAAACGATGCATAATCACGTCAGAAATCGCAGCCGGCAGCATGTACTTGCCACTATTCACGTCACGTACTGTTTTCAGCAATAAATCTTCCTGATCATCTTTAAAAACATACGCAGAAGCCCCTTCTTCCAATGCATTAAAAACATACTCGTTTTCCTTATGCATGGTTAAAATAATTACTTGCAAATCAGGATTCCTTTGTTTGATAGAACGCAATACTTCCAGACCAGACATCTCTGGCATGGAAATATCGGTTAATACTATATTCGGATTTAGTTGTTCGATATCGTTCAATGCCTTCTTACCATCTGTTGCTGTTCCGACTACCTCAAAATCCTTTTCTGCGTTAAACAACAACTTCAATCCTTTACACATGACCGGATGATCATCGACGATATAAATTCTAATTTTATTCATAGATATAATAGGAATTCAAATCCCAATACTTTTTAATTTGCTGGTACTACTACGGGTATAATCATATTTTAATGACTTTACCTTAAATTCGCTTTTTTATACATAAAACACAATCCGGTGTAAGCTTAAATGATATAAAGAAAAACTTACTTAACAATTTTACCTATTTTTCGTATTATTTCGAAATTATCAATTTTGTCCCCGAATTGGTGGATTCAATTGCCAGTTTCGCATCAATTGCTTCGACCCGCTCCTTTATTGTACGCACGCCATTTCCGGTATAACCTTCATTATCGGCAAAACCATGTCCATCATCTACAATTTCCAATTGATAGTTGGTAGGACTATACTGTTTAAAATTGAGGGAAAGATGTTTAGCAGCAGCATGTTTAAGCGTATTATTTGTGGCTTCCTGAGTAATTCTATACAGATTTAGCTCTTCGATCAAGGGTATGCGCAAATAATCATCACTGACATCCAGCTTCACGTCAAGCATATTCAAACCTTCAATATCGTTTGCCAATTTATGTAATGCTGCTACAAAACCATAATCTTCGATTATTACCGGTGTCAAATTATTGGATATTTCATTGACTTCTGCGGTTAACTCCTCGGTTATTGTTTTTATTTCTTTCAATGTAGACTTCGCTACTTCACTTTCAATACCGTCTCTTGATAACACATTCAACATTAATTTTATGCCGGTAAGTTTCTGACCTAATCCATCATGAAGATCATTGGCAAATCGCACACGTTCTGATTCCACTGCTTCTATCAGTGCTTCTTTTTGTTTCTGTTTTTCCATTGTCAGCGCGGCTTCCATATTCTTTTGTTCAGTTATATCATCGACTAATATAACATAGTTGGCATCTGCACCGCTTGCCACTTTCACTCTTATGTATGCAATCTGTTTTTTAATAGATAGTTGGTATTCTTTTTCCCAAACCCCTTTACTATCTTGCACGTCACTCCACAAATTGTTTCCTAAAATATCTGAAACAAATTCACCTTTTAAGGGTTTATCGAGGTGATTAAATAGCTTGGCAAAGGCCAGATTATACTCGGTAATATCGCCATGCTTGGTTACGGTTATAAGTCCTGTCGCCAAATGTTCAACTAAATAATGATAATGATCATTTTGCTTGTTTAAATCAGACTGCACCTTACGTCGTTCCTCGATCTCCTTTTTCAGAGAGTCATTCATTTGGTTAAGTTCAGCACTCTGTAGTTGTATTTTATCTTCCAGATAAACACTCTTCTCCATTAGTTTTTTATCTTCCTGATGTTTGTGAAAAGCAATATCCAGCGTCACTTCTAATTCCCTGATTTGAAAAGGTTTAAGTATGTAGCCATAAGGGGTTACGGCCTTTGCCCTTTCAACAAATTCCGGATTAGAATATGCAGTCAAAAAAACAATGGGCACGCTTTTCTTATTGAGAATCATTTTGGCGGTATCAATACCGTCCCAATCACCAATAATATTAATGTCAAGCAGAATTAAATCTACTTCCGACTGCACGGCATGCATGAGTGCATCCGGACCGTTATCTACAATTGCTACGACATCGTAACCCATCCCTATCAACTTACTTTCGAGATCCATTGCTACAATGGCCTCATCTTCAACAATTAATATTGAATACTTGTCTCGTTTTTGCATACGTATTGAAGTTTAAAAACTGTTCCACATAATGGTTCTGACTCTAAAACAACATCTCCGCGAATTTGCTTTGATAATGTTTTGATAAGTTTCATCCCCAGAGTATCACCACTTTCCCACGACCAATTTTCAGGCAAGCCAATTCCGTTATCTGATATTTCGAGGTACATAACACCTCTTTCTTCTTTTGTAACTAACTCTAAAACAGGATTATCAACGCCTTTAAATGCATATTTTATACAGTTGGTAAGTACTTCGTTTACAATAAGCCCGGTAGGTATAGCCTGATCCAAATCCGGAAAAATTGGCTTTGTTCTAAACTGAAGTTTTATCTTGGTAGACAATGGATACATCGACAATATCTCTGTAGCCAATTCTCTCAAATAAATACTGAAATCGATATTAGTAAAATTATGAGATTGATACAGACGTTCATGAATTAAGGCCATCGCTTTGATGCGTCCCTGACTCTCTCTATATAAATCCATAGCTTCGAGGCTCTTGAACTGAGCTTCTTGCAAACTAAGCATGCTCGAAATAATCTGCATATTATTTTTCACCCTGTGATGAATTTCCTTGAGCATTGCTTCTTTTTCTTCCAGGTTCTTGATAGCCTCTTCTGCCTTAAACTGCTCACTAACGTCTCTTATTATTGCAATGACATTCTCGGCTTTCCCTTCCTGATAATGATTCAAGGTAATTTCTGCTGTAATAAAGGTTCCGTCCTTTTTTCGAACCGGAATAGCTTGCGATGTCATTTGTTGAACAGAGTTCCCCTGATCAAAAAAAGTTTGAACCCACTTACGGTGGACTCCCGCATCAAACTCATCGACCATAAACTGCGCTATATTCATTGACTCCAGTTCTTCGGAAGAATATTGTAACAAGGTACCTATCACATGGTTAGCTGAGGAAATATCTCCTTTTCTATCTACAGAAATTATACCTACAGGTGCATTATCAAACAAGGTTCTAAATCGTAATTCACTATCTTTCAAACGTCGCCCCATGCGATGTTTCGTAACAGCCAAATCAATGACTATTTTGAGTTCACTGGGTTTAAACGGCTTATTTATAAAACCATATGGATATGCGGACAGGGCACGTTCGTAGATTTCAGGACTAGAGGATGCTGTAAGAAACACAATAGGAAGGTCATATCTAAGCTGAATAATTTTAGAAGCCTCTATCCCATCGAGTTGACCATTAAGGTTAATATCCATCAGGATAATATCAGGTACACAGGTTTGAACAAAACTGATTGCGTCCTCTCCTGACTTCAGCTCTCCAATCACCTCAAACCCAAGTTGTCCCAAAATATCACACAACAAAGTTGAAGTAATAATCTGATCTTCGACCACCAAAATTTTGTACCCCATAATTTAGCCGTTCAATTACCTATTACTGTACATTACTTCTATAAAGTTTTAACGCAATTCATCGTACAGATATAATAAAAGGAGTTATAAAAAGGCTTCCCACAGCAAAAATGCTAAAAAACTCCTGACCCTTATTTCAGACACGAATATACGACATATTTAGAATTAATGATTTACATTTACACTAATAATTTAACACCATTTTGATTATTAATTTAAATATACACCGGCTGTTAAACCAAGTGTATAAAAATACCTGTCAGCAAACGCTCGTCGGTAATCTAACACTGATAGTTCTCCATATGGCATTAAATAAAACGGTGTATTATTATGAGTCGTAAAGTTAAACCCAACCCCAAATTGTACTAATAAATTAAAATTCCTTTTAATTGCATTAAGCTCTTTATGCTCATAGACAGCAAGCTTTTTATAACCTTTATACGCTAACTCAAGATCCCTGGCAAGAAACACATAAGTAGGCGCTATACCAAACATGGCAAAAATATCATTTGAATAGTACGATTTTAATTGGATGGGCATTTTGAGTGTATGTAATACCGTCTTATATTTTGAGTAATAATGCTGATCGAATCCAGACATACTTTTGACTTCTGCCGGGATGTTGGATCCCATACCAAATCTGCCATAATTTAACCCGTACTTCACTCCCCAATAATTATTTTTTTTGTGCTCGACAAGGACACCACAACTGACAGACGGAATGGCACCGGCAACAACACTTTCTTCCTCATCAGCGAAAATATAGGAAGTAGATAAAACATTCCCACCGCCAATATCAAGGTTAACTATTAGCTTTCCGGGCATTTGCCCTATGCATAAAAATGTACACAAACATGCACTAGCAACAAAAGTGGTCAGTTTTAACATAGCTGTTGAAATAAGTGGTTATATATACATACGGAAATTTAGTTTAATGGATGAGGAAACGGAATAACTTTAGATGAATGAAGTCATATATCATCAAATCATTGGCGTAAAATGTCTAATTCCAGATCAAAGTATTGAATAAATTTGAATAACAACAAACGATTAATTCCGATGCAGAAATTACACTTAACAATAGCATATGTAATATTGAACTTCGCTTCGTGCAAAATTGCTGACATTCACAATAGCAATAAAATAAATACTGAAAAATCTCCCATTGTTCTTATAGATAATGTAATAGAAAAGCAAAACTTTAAATACCTGGAGTTTCATAGGTACTACCGCATTAAAGGACAAGATCACTGGCCGGGGCTCACAGGCTCACTCACAAAACTGTGGCCTCAAAAAGATGGCGAATTGGTTCTAAACTGTGCATTCAATACGTTTGACGGTTTTGCTCAATTTCCGGATAAAAAAAATAATTTACACACAACGGGAGTGCAAACATGGAATTTTTATACAGTTGAAAATCAAGAAATCATAAAAATCCCGCCAAAAGGAAGTGTTAAAAAAGAAATTTTTGGGCTGCATGCTTTACAATATTTCACAGAACTGGCTTATAGGCTTAAAAACGCTAGTTTTCACAACTATTATGGCACACAAATGGTAAACGACATCACTTACGACTTGGTGTTTGTTAGCTGGAAAGGTGAAAGCCCTCATAAAGATCTGGATCAATATATAATTTGGATCAATCAAAAAACGTCATTGATCGATTACTGCCAATATACTATCAGGGAAAACAAAAATCCGTTAACAAGAAAATTTCATGGATCCATCAAATTCGAATACTCACAAAATTCTGAAACAACTAATACTTTTATCCATCCCCGATCGTTTTCAATATATATAAACAACAATGCCTTTGATCCCAAGTCCAAAAAGAAATTCTTACATCAATATAATGTTGAATCTTTTGAAGTTAAGGTTATAAGTGAAGAAGCATTATACCCATTCCAAAATATACCTAAAATTAAGGATTCTAAAAATTAATACTTCAACACTCTTTTGTTAAGCACGCTTCCATTATGGTGATACTGCAACAAATACAGACCATGTGCTAACTCTGACATATTATAGTAGTTCAAATTGCTCTTTTCAAGTATAAGCTGATCTAACTTTACTCCATTGTAGTTATACACTACAAGCTCTCCTCCCGAACCCGATGTGTATATTTTCATGACATCACTCACCGGATTAGGGCTTATACTGAATACAAGATCGTCTTTTTCGACTAATGGGTTCAAACTATTTACAACTAAGTTATCTTTTGATATCAGCCACAAGTCCTTATCAAATACTACAGAATCGACTGTAAAAGGTATTTCCAATTCAAAAACCTGCTCATTATAATCATTATTTAGAACAAGTGATGTATCAACACCCTCATGGTATAAGGTGAGGGACACAGGCATTTCGAAAAAATCTACTGAAACATGTGACGTATACTGACCTATAATTATTGTTAAATTGCTATTATCCTGTTCCCAATATACCTGATAAGAAGGGAATCCATGATTGTATACCCAATCATTAAAAAACTCGTCAAGATCATTACCGTAGGCCTGTTCCAGCCATTCCATTAAGTCTCCGGTCTCTACAAAGTCATAAATAAAACGTTGATCCTGAACATAATTTGAAACTGCATCAAAAAATGCGTCATCACCCAATTTCCAGCGAAGCATATGCAGTACATATGCCGCTTTAGCATAGCTAAGTCGGCTATCAAATATACGTTTAAAATCGCTTGTATCATTCACGATTACAGTACCTGAGTCCTCACTAACTATTTTAGCTATTGTTTGTTTTCGCCAGCTATACCAATAAAAGTCATTGAGAAACTCATAACATAAGCCAGTGGAATAGGTTGCAAAGCCTTCATTCAACCATATTTCTTTCCAACTATTACATGTCAATTTATTTCCGAACCATTGATGCGCTAATTCATGTGCCTGCAATTCGAAACCAAAGTTACCCATAAAACTCATGGTCTGGTGCTCCATCCCTCCGGATAAATTGAACTGTGCATGCCCATACTTTTCGTTCAAAAATGGGTATGGGCCAAACAAATCCGTAAAAAGATTCATAAAGTCTGTTGTCAGGGCCAACGATTGCTCCATGTCCGTCTCATCTTCGGGAAACTTATAGTCTACCATTGGTATTTTAATTCCGTTGTTCAGTTCGATGAGACGTTCCAACCTTTGGTAATTGGTAACCGCAATCGCTATGAGGTAAGCGGTTATGGGGTAGTTATGCTTCCAATGAAACAGGAGATCCTCACCACTCACTATTTCACTTTTTAATAGTCCATTACTCGCCACTACATTTCCCTGAGGTACCTGTACAAACAGGTCTACCGAATCAATTTTATCAGTCAGACTTTGTTTACAAGGCCACCATTCTTTAGCTCCATAAGGTTCTGAAAGTGTCCAAAGAAGGGGCACATTATTGTGAGAGGTACTTACAAAAGCGCCAAAACCTGTGGAATCTGGCTCTCCCTGGTAATACACGGTTATACTATCTAACTCATTCAATAAAAGCGTGTCACCCAAATTGATGACCAACAAATCGTGCTGGTGTCCAAAAGTAAGCACTTTATCTCTGTAAATCACACTGTCGACTGTCATTGAGGTAGCAAGATCAAAATCAATTGAATCGAAATTAGATTCCCGGGGCACAAAATAAGTCGTAACACTCCCTTTAATGTAGGCTTCGGCAGGATCTACCTTCCATTGCATTCTGTGATACTTTATATCGTAATGATTAATCGTATTTCTCTTCTGCGCTACCTTTTCTGTTAGCTGTTGTTTGATGTAGGAACAATCGTGGTCATTTTCGTTCAAATCGTTTATTTGCGCATTTGACCTTACCATAGAACATGCTATTATTACACCTAAAAAAATCAGCAAAAAATAGCTATTACTGAACTGTCGCATACATTCAATATATCGAATAATGAATGTCTCATCATAGACAACTTGTTACTAAACATTCATTACGTCGAAATAGTTTTAATAGTAAAAACACCTTACTTGTTATTTATCCTTAATATGAATGTCTCGCTGAGGAAAAGGAATCTCAATACCTGCTGCTCGAAATGCCGCATCGATCTTAAACCTAAGATCACTTTTGACCTGTTCAATTAAAAATCGTTCATAGGAGAAGAAGTGAATCTCAAAATCAAGCGAACTTTCCCCAAAATCAACAAAACGGGCAAAGGGTTCCGGTTTTTTTTGGACTGCAACATGCTCCAACATTACATTTTCCAGGATCTTCTTTACCTTTAGCGTATCGGAACCGTAACGCACCCCTACTTTGATACTAAAGCGAACACTCTGTTTGGAGTGTGACCAGTTGATCACTTTGTCCGAAACAAGTTTCGAATTGGGTACGATAATAGATATTCCATCTCTACTGGTAATATTAGACGTCCTCAGGTCGATTTTATCCACACGGCCTACCAGCTCTTCAATTTCAACAATATCTCCCACAGACACTGTTCCTTCAAACAATAATACTACCCCCGAAATAATATCATTAAAGAGTTGATTAATCCCGAGTCCCAAACCTACCAACAGTGCAGCAGAACCTGCTAATACTATATTCCACTTTATGCCCAATATCTCTAAAATAATAGCCAGACTAATGGTCCATAATAAATACTTACTGAGTTGCACAATGGCTATTGCCCGACCAGTATCATCACGACGACTGCGCACAAAGCGATTACAATAACGTCTAATCATCCAAACAAGGATTCTGGTAGTGATCACTACCATAAACACATAAGCAACCTGATATACTTTAATATTAATAAAGTAAAAATCGATTAGTTGATATTCCCAAAATGACTTCATCAATAAATACCTTGATTACTTGTAAAGATATCAGAAAGAATACTACTCATCAAGTACACTGCCGATACACTCAAACGTACTTTCTCTTTATGATATAAATCATACCGTCCACTAAATTACCTTACCAACACAAAGACCTCATAATCATATATTAGGACACGTGATTTAAATTGGTTTTAACAAACTTTGAAACACCATGGCAACTTATATAATTCCTTTTAATGAAATTAGAATTTCAGACATTCCTCGGGTTGGAGGTAAAAATGCATCACTGGGAGAAATGTATCAAGAATTGAACGGTAAAGGCATCTTGGTACCCAACGGGTTCGCCACTACTTCCAAAGCTTATTGGACATTTCTGGAACAAAATCGATTAAACGGACCACTGGCAAAAATACTTAGTCGATTGGATACTGTTGGTTTTGAAAACCTCAACGAAATAGGAAGCAGTGCTCGTGAACTGATTATGGCTTCACCGCTTCCCATTACCGTTATTGAAGATATAATTGAAGGTTACCGTGGGCTTAAGGCGGAGTATGGAGACGATATCAGCCTGGCTGTACGTAGTAGTGCTACCGCTGAAGATTTACCCAATGCCAGTTTTGCAGGTCAACAAGAAACCTTTCTTAATATAAATGGAGAAGATGAATTGTTACACGCCTGCCATCGCTGTTATGCTTCCCTGTTTACAAACAGAGCCATTAAGTATCGACAAGACAGTGGCTTTGATCACATGAAAGTAGCACTCTCGGTAGGTATACAATTAATGGTGAGGTCGGACAAAGCCAGCTCAGGAGTTATTTTCACGCTGGAACCGGATACAGGATTTGAAAACATTATATTGGTATCAGGAGCCTGGGGTCTTGGGGAAAATGTGGTCCAAGGAAGCGTAAACGTAGATGAATTCTATGTTTTTAAACCTGGCATCAAACAACAAGCAAAACAAGCTATTGTTGCCAGAAAACTGGGCTCGAAAGAACTTACAATGGTTTATAATTTACCAGAGAATGTAACAAGTAAAAGGCCCGAAGATAAAATTGTAAACCTGCCGACTCCTGTTTCAAAACAAGAACAATACATCCTTAATGATGAAGAGGTTGCACTTCTTGCCAAATGGGCGCTTCAAATTGAAGAACATTATCAAAGACCCATGGATATTGAATGGGCAAAAGACGGTTTGAGCAATCAATTGTTTATCGTTCAGGCACGTCCCGAAACAGTATTTAGCTCGAAAAAAAACCAACACCTCATCACGACTTATCATCTGGAGGAAAAAAGCAATATCCTGGCGACAGGTATAGGACTAGGAAATAAAATCACCAGTGGAACAGCCCGGGTATTAAACTCCCCGGACGAAGCTTATAAGCTAAAGAAGGGAGAGGTTTTAATCACCGATAAAACCAACCCGGACTGGGATCCAATTCTCAAAAAAGCAGCTGCAATAATTACCAATCAGGGAGGGCGAACAAGTCATGCCGCTATTGTTGCCAGGGAATTAGGTGCTGTTGCCATAGTAGGAAGTTTAAACGCAACGGAAAAGATTAAAGATGGACAGGAAATAACTGTTTGTTGTGCTCAGGGCGAAAACGGAATTATATATGACGGTAAACTGCAATGGCAGGAAGGGAAAATAAACACAAAAGAATTAGGTGATACCAATACCGAAGTTAAGTTTATACTTGGAGACCCTGAACAGGCATTTCGTCTGTCATTTTATCCCAACAATGGTATAGGCCTCATGCGACTGGAATTTGTTATTAACAACACCATTCAAATTCATCCACTTGCGCTCAAAAACTTTGATAAACTTACAGATGAACAAGTAAAGCAGGCTATAGAGGAGAAAACAGCACACTACCCTAACAAAGAAGCTTATTTCATCAATAAATTATCAGAATCAGTGGCCACCATTGCTGCGGCATTCTATCCCAAAGAAGTCATAGTAAGAATGAGTGACTTCAAATCTAATGAGTATGCGAATTTGTTGGGTGGACAACAATTTGAACCTAAAGAAGAAAATCCGATGATCGGTTGGCGTGGTGCATCCAGGTATTACCATCCGGGTTATAGCGAGGGCTTTGAAATGGAATGTAAAGCCATGAAAGTAGTTCGCGAAGACATGGGCTTAGACAACCTGAAACTTATGATTCCATTTTGCCGGACGGAAATTGAAGCGCAAAAAGTACTTGACTTAATGGCTTCTTACGGTCTTAAACGAGGAGAAAAAGGACTAGAGGTATACATGATGGCCGAGATACCCAGTAATATTATCCTGGCAGATCAATTTGCCGACTATTTTGATGGGTTTTCCATAGGTTCTAATGACCTTACCCAGCTAACCCTTGGGGTTGATCGTGACTCTGAACTTCTTAATGCTGATTTTGATGCACGCGACCCTGCTGTTAAAGCAATGATAGCGCATGTAATCAAGGTAGCAAGGGATAAAGGTATCAAAATAGGTTTGTGTGGTCAGGCAGCCAGTGACTTCCCTGAATTTGCTCAATTCCTTGTACAGGCAGGAATACACAGTATTTCGTTTAACCCGGATGCCCTTGTACAAGGTATTCAAAATATACAACAAGCAGAAGCCCTACTTAAAGAGTCCGTATTGCCATAGTGTCCCAGGGATTCTCAATGTTGTTAAACGGTTGTGTACGTCCAACACAACCGTTTTTTATACCTACTTTATTATTTAATCTAAACTTTATTGAATCTGATCGAAAAGACCATCCTATGAAGCAACTATTAGGCACGATTTTTGTTCTTATTAATATACGATATAGTCATAATTGATCGTTATAATCATATAAAGCAACATGCCAAAACTCACTAAATATATTCTAAGAAACCTGTACGACAGCATCGTTCTTGCATTCATTGCCATGTTTACTATTATGACACCTATTCTGTTGTATAATCACGATTTTAGTAAATCATTTTTAATTTGGGATACTATTCATATCTATTTAAGTATTCTGATAAGTGCATTAATAGTTTATCTGCTTATTAAAACTACCATACTTATTGTCTATTATTATTTCATTCTAAATAAACAGAGCGACTCTAAATACGAAAAGGCCGCGCTGCGACAAAAAACGGCTTTTGACCTCATGAATATTTATAAACAACCGGAATAGATCAAAAAGTTACTCTGCAAGCTTAAACCGCACTTTAAAAATTAATTATAAGAGCAAACGGTGTGAATCTTTAACTTGTTTAATTAACGTTCCCGGCACCTCACATTCCAGTGCTATTTGCTCCCAAGCACTCACCACATCCTTAACTTCTTCTACTATTAAATCTGGTTTTTTGATCGAATTCTGCACTCCACAAGTTATAAGGTCTTCTTTAGTAATATTGTCTCTTTTCCCCAAAATACTCATTTGATGCACATTGGTCCACTGCCCGTGTGGATTGTAGCTCCAGGTAACATCGTATGCGGGCGACAATCGCCACTGTCCATCACGGTTCATCACGAAAGAAATATTCTTTGTGTGATCGTCCTGATTCCGCGCCACCACATTAAACACCATTCGCCTGTAGAGTTGTTCCATATCGGCGTAAGACACATTTAATGCTCTCATTTCTTCAAAAGCATCGTTATAATCATACATGCCGGCCATATTGAAGTCAAAGTGAGCCATGGCACAAAGGGTTTGCATATGTATCTTCCCACCATTTTCATCTCTATCAAAGCGTTGGGTCATAAAATGAGCTCGGCCATTTTCTTCAAGCAGACGGCAAGGTGTCATGTTAATCTGACATTGCTTGGCCATTATCGAATAAGCATACTCCGACCGTCCATAACCAAGCGGATCGCCCAGGTTACCGGCATTCACACCATCAAATTTGAGTAGGTAATACTGAAATTCAGGACCAAATTTCAACTGCCCGGACTTTATTTCACCAGTTTCTTCATTGTAAGCAATCAAGGCCTTTGGGCGTTGCCCACCTGCCGAAGCTCCTACCCTAATCAAATCGGCCATGGTTTGTTGCTCATCACTATTTAAATTCAGGTTTACATCGTTTTTTTGTTCCAACACTTTATTCGTAAGATCCAGCAGACGCTCCACTTCAAGCACTTGTTGGGGTTCTGGCGTTGGTGTGGAAGGTTCAAATTCCAATGCTCCCATTCCCCTGCTACCTACATAGCTTAACTTTTCCAAAGGAGTAAGGCTTGATGCTTCACGGTTTTGGTTGCGTAACCATGCCCTTAAGACGGCATTTCCAAAAGCATCGGGTAGCGAGTCTGCCAATAAACCCGGTAACCCCTCATAAGTGTTGTGACTTAATTCGGGAAACGAAAAAGTACGCTGCCCGCGTAATATACTTTCGTGCGGCATCAAAAGAGGGGCGATATCCAGATTTTCATGAGCAAAGGACTCGCTAAACTCAAATACGGCACTATTCCTTCGCGAGTCCCAGGCGATAGCTCCTACCAAACGATCCCACAACGTTACTTTTACAAGCGCCATACCTCTTTTACCTCACTCTTTTTACTTCTTTCCCCCCGGTACTTATCATATCCAAGGGACTCAGTTGTACTTCCGGAAGTAGCATCGGCAAGCGATCCAGGGCGCCTAAGGCTCTTAAAACCTGAATAAATGTCGCCATATTTGTTGGCGCTCCACCTTCTAATTTTTGCAAGGTATAAACACTAATACCCGCTTTTTCTGCCAGCTCTTTCTGTTTATACCTGGCCTGAATGCGGTAAGCTTTAAGGCGTTTACCTATCTCCTTCATTACTGCTTTATCGGTTTTTCTTCTCCAGTTCATAAAACCAACTTTAGTTGTCTTTAATTGCAATATACTTATTTAACAACAAGAATAGTAGCTATTAAGTTTGTTTTAAGTATAAAAATATACCTAAAAAAATAAAACCTATTATAGTTGATTTTAAATCATAAAAAAGACTATAAAATCAATAAATATTGGTTTTATTATTCAAAAATTACATCTAAAAATACGATTAATTATTCATCATTCTTTTAGGTACTTCCTTCTCGGCGACCCAATACAAAACAGGATTTCCTTCTATGTAATTAACCTCCATACGCTTCAGGTATAACGATTCCTCTGCCTGATTCCAAAGGGTACACTCAACGAAAAGCGAGTCTATTTCCTGATCCGAAACGTCGGCAAAAGAATAAACATGGGACACCCGACGCCAACCGTTCTCATCCCTCTTTTCTATATTTTCAGCTATTGGCGTAGCTGTAAAATAGACTCTTTTCCTCTTACTGTCAACAAGGTCCAGCACAAGCATTCCCTGCTCTTTTTCATTATCCCCTTTTAGTACAGCGCTAACCTCTATCAGGTCATTAGGATGTTCCAATACCTGCGATAATTTGAAGTTATAAATTGGGCCATAAGCATCTTTTCCTTTTAATTCCAAAGTAGGTACTCCCCGGTCCACAAAGGTCAGTCTGGAAATATGTACATTTAACCAATCGTAGTCAAAATCAGTTGCATCAAATTCCCTGACAAGTTTAACGTTATTTCTTTTATTAGGCTTCTTCGCAAACAGGTAGGTTTGTCCCTGGTAATAGTTTCTTTTGAAACAAACAAACGGGTAATACTGTTGAATATTTGAAATCACATTGGGGCTTATATTAAAAAAAGCAGCAAAGTACAGTGAATCACTATTACGAGACACACTGTCGAGATAGACTTGTAAATCTTTTGCCGAGCGCATATCATCATACCACCTGATCTGATCCTCTATCCCTTTCTCACAATAATAAGTAAACATGTGTTTGTCTTTATCACTATAAAACAGCAAAGGCACATTAGCGTTCTTTAAGTTTACATTGCCGGTATAATCCAGCGAAGCATGTTGGTAAATAGAATTGTAAAAGTTCGTATAATAATTGCGTTCCTTTATTAAGGCATAACAGTTTAATACTGCAATAATTAAAATAACAGTACTAAAAACCATTTTATTATTAAACCGCACGTGGCTAAACAGGGCCATGATGAGGAATGGGAAACCAAAAATAAGGGCAGATTTCTGAATCAAGGCAGACACATGTACCGAATAAAAGTAGCCAAAACTATAAGGAAGAAAAAAGAGCAGAAAAACCAACACCCACTCTTTCCTTAGCTTAAACGGCACATCGGCATCCAATAATCCCCACTTCATTACTGCAAAAAGCACAAAAGCAACGATCGCTGAATAATTACACACATAATACAAAAAATCGAGCCAAAAATAAGGGGTTGGAACAGACACCCAGCCACTAATATCATCCCCGATTTGCCTGAGAGAAACTGGTAAATGAGGCAAAAACAGTATTACAGCAACGACACCTACTCCCAACGAGTGTAAGCGGTATTCTTTTGGTGAATAGATGATCAACACTCCCCCCAGAAGAGCTGCCGTTAACAAGCTAAAATAATGATTATAAGCGCACAAGCTTAAAAAAACCGCTAGAAAAATTGCTTTGGGCTGGTAAAATTTCACTGGTTTTCGAATATATAGAACTAACAGGTTTACCACTATCAGAATCAAAAACAGGCCGCTGGCATAAGGGCGAAGAATTTGACTGTAAGTAATCGTAAACTCACTTGTCGCCATAACAACTGCTACCAGCACTCCAACCTGTGCGTGGAACATTTTTTTAGCCACATTATAGGCCAGAAAAATAGATGCCATACCCATTAGCAAAAATGGTAATTGAAGAACCCAGGCTGAATCCCCAAACCATTTGACCATACTATAAAGCAACACTTGAACTCCTGCTGGGTGCACGTCAGGTTTTACACCAAATTCAATGACCTCGGAAAAAGAGCGGTAGTTTGTTCTTAGTAAGGCACTAAATCCGTCGTGTGTAATCGGAATGTTCAAAAAATTATAAAACCTCAGTAAGCCCGCCACTATAAGTATGGCGATTAGCAAGCGCTTTTCATTATTCAATTTAGACAAATCAACATCTTTATATTCAAGTCAAATACAGCTTATTATTCACGAATTTAAAAAATATTTATTGAAACCAATCTACATAAAAAAAGGGGGTGCCTACAAAGACCCCCCCTTTTTCGTATTTTTCTAATGACTTATTACTTGATAAGCTTTAAAAGCTCATCTACCGACTTCGCCATTTTCACACCAGGAAGTTTAATTGGCGCAGCAACTTCGGCCAGGAAGGTACCGTGAACCTCTCCTACTTTGTAGGTAGTGAATCCAACTCGATACAACCCAGCTGTCAACGCTTTTGTAGGATTACTCGCTACACTCTTATACCTCAATAAAGAGTTGTAAGAACTTCCACTTGGTTGCTTCGGCATCTCTCCACTATCATCGTTAGATGCTAATTTAGTCCATGTTGCACTCTTTGCAGCTGCAGCAGAAATTTTTGATTTTTCTTTGATATCAGATCTTTCCAACGTGATATAAGTATCAAAGAACTCAGACCCACCTTTTTTCGAAGCATAGTCAGCTGCTTCAATCTTGTTTTTTGTTTTGTAAGACGACGGCGCGGGAGACATCATACGTACACCTAATTCAGGGGCTACAGCAGGAATCCAAACATAGATGTAGTAGAATTTTTTTCCTTCTTTTACTTCATCTTCATTACCCGGAGCAGCATAACCAAAGTAGCTTACTACATCAGTATAAGGCACTTTAACCGTTTTAGGTCCCATTTGTTTTTCGGTAAGACTTCCGAATTTTCCTAATTTTTGTGCATTTACATTCGTGTAAACAAACATAGCTATAAAAACTAAAGCTGTTGTTTTTAATAGGGTTCTCATAATAGTAATTATTTAATTGATTAATAAAGCTCAAATCTAATTAAAAAAGAAGGAAATATCATACAAAAAACCACGGTCAATCTATTACATCCAACCAACGTTGAGTTTTGTTCAACGAACTAAAATCAAGCTCCCTTTATTCCGCTTAAATTCACACAATTTTAGCGCATTATTTTTTAACGAATATTTAAATCAAACCTGTTATACTTGATGCAGGTAGCATTTACCTTCCTACCCCCTTTCTATTAATTGCCGTAATTTTTTATTATTTTTGTGGCTCAACACGAATTCGGTTTGAACTTATGGGGACGGTAAAAGGAGAGATAATGGCACCTGTTGGCTCATTTGAGTCACTTAGCGCTGCACTCAATGCTGGGTGTAATTCTGTTTATTTTGGCATAGAACAATTAAATATGCGGTCGCGCTCTTCTATTAATTTCACTACAGAAGACCTGAAGGAGATTGTACTTAGGTGTCGCGAAAAAAATGTCAAGGCTTACCTCACGATGAACACCATTTTGTATGATCATGATATGCGCTTGATGCAAACTATTGTTGATCAGGCCAAAGAAAGTGGTGTTTCTGCCATTATAGCCTCTGATCATGCCGTTATGGCTTACTGCCTGAAAACGGGTGTAACAGTACATATTTCGACTCAGGCCAACATTACCAATGTGGAAACCGTTGAATTTTACTCCGTTTACGCCGATGTAATGGTACTTTCCAGGGAACTGAGTCTTCAGCAGGTACGCAGTATATGCGATGAAATCAAAAAAAGAAATATTACCGGTCCTTCGGGAGAACTGGTGAAAATCGAAATTTTTGCTCACGGAGCCTTATGCATGGCTGTTTCGGGAAAATGTTACCTCAGCCTGCACTCACATAACGCCTCTGCAAACAGAGGAGCATGTATTCAAAACTGCCGTAAAAGTTATATCGTAACAGATAAAGAAGAAGGTACCGAGCTTGAAATTGACAACGAATACATAATGAGTGCCAAAGATCTCTGTACTATCGGCTTCCTCGACAAGATTATTGACGCTGGTGTATCCATACTAAAAATAGAGGGTCGCGGACGTTCGGCAGACTATGTAGATACAACGGTAAGGTGTTACAGAGAAGCTCTGGAGGCCTTGAAAAACGATAATTATTCGGAAGGAAAAATTAATGACTGGATGACAGCTCTTTCTAAAGTTTACAATAGAGGTTTTTGGGATGGTTATTACTTAGGACGTAAAATTGGTGAATGGAACGATTCGTATGGTTCCAAAGCTAGCGAGAAAAAAATATTTATTGGTCGGGGCATCAAATATTTTAAGAAAATCAAAGTGGGTGAATTTCAACTCGAATCAAACCAGTTGAAGACTGGCGATAAGATCATAGTAACAGGACCAACTACGGGTGTTTACCGGGCAGAGGTAAAAGAACTACGTGTAGATTTGAATAATGTGGAAGCAGTTACAAAAGGGGATGTTTTTTCTATGCCAATAGATGAAACGATACGTCCTTCTGATAAACTATACAAAGTTGTTGCGTCGTGATTCAAATACAATTTCAAAGAATAAAATGCATAGGGTGTAACGGCTGCGTGGAAGCTGCTCCTGACAGGTGGCGTATCTCCAAAAAAGACGGAAGGTGTAACCTGGTGGGTGGCAAGGAAAAAAAAGGCATTTATAGAGTGCAGGTCGGAGACGAGGAATACGAGGCAAATGCCAAGGCTGCAGCAAATTGCCCGGTACGCATCATAAAAGTAGCTGTAAAATAAGGTAGAATCACCTATGATCCGGAAATTTCATATAAGCACGGTCGGAGCACAAGAGATTGTTAACAAAAGTACACCTTCAATAATCGTCAAACTAGCTATAGGCTGTTTCTTTCTTTCATATATATTTTTGAAGCAATTCGGAGTACTCTCAACAACTGTTCAACTCTACTTAGGAACCCTTGTGCTTGGGGGCGGACTCTTAATTTTTGGAGTCATAATAAGGCGAAAACAACTTTTTAGAAAAGTACTAAAGTCAAGATATGAACTGAGAGACGATGCAATTAGATACATTAATAGCACCGGGGACCTCGTCAACATTCCATTTGAAGCAATTACTGAAATAAGTAAAACCTCCAAAGAATTACATGTAATAAGTGGAAGAACCAAAATAGCTATTAATTTTCAGCTGGAGAACTACGATATGCTCGAAAAAATACTAAGAGCGCGCGTGAGCTAATATATCCTCAGAGTTAATGATTATTTTTTATAAGACCTGATTTATTCTCAGCTTAAGTTCAGACAGTTATAAATAAGAGAAAAAAAGACTAACTTGCCAAACACAAAAAAAATTGGTAAAAAATCAGTTTTTTATCACCTTTGCACGTACAATATTCTATTAGAATAAGTTAGTAGATTAGCTTAACAAGCGCGTATGCATAAAAAGAGCATCCAAAACCCGAATTTAATTCACACGTATATAAGCGATAATGAAATTGGTTATTTTATGCTGCTTGGATAATAAATGAAAGAACAAAACCCTTTCATATCGTATAAAGGTCCCTTTACCCCTAATGTTTTAGCTGAAATTGCTGATCACATCAGTAATAAACTACCTGTAGCTAGATCCATAGCCAGAAAACTCCATAAGATGTTTATTGAAATGGCTCAAAATGTGGCCTATTACTCTTCGGAGATCAACGAGGATCACATTGGTCAAAACAATAATCCGTCACGAGTTGGTTCCATACTTATTGGGGAAGAAAGTGAGTTTTATTATATGAAAGCATCCAACTTACTCAAAAACAACGAGGCTGAAGCAGTGAACTCCAGAATTGATATGATTAATTCCCTTAGTCATGAAGAGTTAAGGCAGTATAAGATGAACCAAATGCAAATGCCGTCTAGTAAGTTTGGCGGCAGTAACATTGGTTTAATCTCGTTAATTTTAACTTCCAGAAAGAAGTTATCAATAGAAATCACTCCTGTAAAAAAGGGGTACTCCAATTTGAGTTTAACTGTTAAAGTGGATAAAAAATAATGAAAAGTATTAGAATACATGGATCAAAAGATTCGTATTTTGTTCCTGACATACACTTTGATGCGGAAACAGGAATCTGTCATATTTCTGGCGAATCGTACCTCGAAAACCCTCGAGAGTTTTATAGTCCTCTTATAGATTGGTTAAATGAGTACCTAAGTGACAAAGGGTCATTGGAACTAGACATTAAGCTCACCTATTTTAATACCAGTTCTTCCCGTTTCCTGTTTAAAATTATCACTACGCTAAAAAACGCAGTAGATAAAGGAGCCCATGTCACCGTAAAATGGCATTACTATGACGATGACGAAGAGATGCTCGAAGAAATAGAAGATTTCGAGAGTCAATCGAATTTAGAAATTCTCAAAGTACCTTTTAACGACGACGACGCCAGCTGATACGTATTTATTTCAACTCGTAGTCACAACGAAGCGGAAAGTGTTCTGACAACTTAATGCTTCTATCTACCTCCGATCGTACCACATTTAAACGGTCATTCACAAACTGATGATCCAATCGCAATAACTTCAAAAAAGGAATATTCATTGTACCGCCTATACCTAAGCCTGCTTTTTCATACGCATCACTCATAGATCCTTTAAACAACGAAATTACAGGGCTATAAATCGTTTGATTAAAATCACCACAAAGAATTGTTGGGTAGTTACTATGCTGCAAATGTGCTATAGTTGACTGAGCTTGCTCCCACCTCACTTTGTTTCCGTAGTGATAAGCCTTTATACCGCTTCTTATACCATACCCCAAGCCTAACTCGTTTGAATGTAGATGAACATTAACGATTTTAATGGTATCGCCCGCTTTTAAGATATCAGCATATGCACCTCTATTGTACTTATTCTCATCGACAAATATTTCACCGGCATTCACAATTGGGTATTTTGAAAAAATAGCGACAGTACGCCTATACCTGTTGGCATTTGTATCCGGATCTGTTATGTAGCTATAGGGCCGGCCCTTTTCCTTGAAAAGTTTCTCCGTATCAAAAAGTACCGATCCTTTATCCGTATAATACTCCTGTAAACATATAACGTCAGAACGATCTTCTACAATCCAGTTCATCAATTTCAGCGAATTATGCATCACAGACCTTGAAGAATAATCGTTCCAATTATCTGCTGCGTGTAAAAAATTGCTCACATTAAACGTGGTAACACTTAAGCAACGACCTTCTTGTTTTGGCTTCGAATCGCCAGGTCTATTTCCAAATACAATGGTAATACCATATTCCGGAATATAAACCAGCAGTAGCACAAAGTAAACAAGTGCTGTTGTTGTTTTACCACGAAGCAGTTTTATAGCAAGAACCAGCGGAATAAAGAGCAGTAAAAAAAACACCAGGAATTCCGCAAAATAAATGGAAGCCAGGCGATCGTCAATAACTTTGGTGACTATCAAAACTAATATCCAAAAAATGACCTCTATACGTATCAACCACTTTTTCATGCGTGTAGTAAGTTGTGTTGTATCTATTCCGGAAAAACCTGTCAGGTTGTAGCTGTTTCTAACCTCCCTTTTTCCATATCTTCCTTAAGCGCTTCCTGTTCATAATCCCCAATCCTGATAAATACGGCCATCGTAGCTATCAGAATCATTGATATGGGCTTTGTCCACATGGCTTCCTGAGAATAATTGGCGATTGTAATCGAGAAATAACAACTGGCATACATGAGGATCAAATTCTTCAACAATGGGCTTCTGGAACGGTGAAAAGCCTTCACTCCTGCAACCAGCACCAGAAAGTACATTGTATATTCAATAATCAGGCCTATCCATCCTGTCTCCAAAGTGGTATTAAGCATACCGCTATCAGGAGGAAAACCAGCCAATGGGTGATGCGGGGAGTAACGCTCTCCCCTGGCCCCTGTTGTTGCCAGACCTCCCCCCATAGGATTGCTAAATATATAGGGCCTTATAAGCTTTCTATTATCTACGCGCACGTTGAAAGATGCATCCTCCTTAGGCTCGAATGTAGAACGTAATCTTATTATTGGTGCCGCATAAAAAGGGCCGAAGAATATAATAAGAAAGCCTGCTGCCATCAAAATACTAAATACAACTGTCCGTTTATTATTCATAGACATGATTACGAACAACGCTATGCCTATAACTGCCGTCACATAAGCTGTTCTTGTGCCTGAATAGGACATGGACATGATCATGAGCATAGCAGCAACAACAAGCGAAAGCCGCCACTTCATCTTGTAGGGACCAATAGCCATTACTATATAGGCTACTGTGGCATAAGCCATAAAAATTCCAAATGAAGCCGAATCAGACAAAAACGACATTCTTCGCCATCTTCCCCAGATAAAGTTTAGCTCCACCAAAGACGGATCGGAATACATCCATTTCATCTCAAAATTCATAAACCCAAAAAACTCCTGATATAAACCGTATACACCACAAAGACCTGCCAAAATAAGCCATAACTTAGTGAAGTTTTTGAAGAATTTATAGGTATTTAGCGCTTGCATCATTATGAGATAATACATGAAAAAATTGATAACAATACGAACACCGGCTCCCCATCCTGCCAAAGTCCCATTGGGGTTCAAAAGCTGTATAAAACTGTATATCAAATAGATAAGAATTACAAGGGAGCTAGGGTTTTTAAAATTCTCTGCCGAACGTTTTCGAGAGTCCTTTTTTAGTAGTAAACCGATAGAGGAAGTTATGAGGAGCATGTCAATAAGCACTCCCACGGGCAAGTTATAAATACCTGTTAGACGCTTAACCAGGAACATAAAAAATGAAATAAGTAAAATGAGGTATACCCCAACGCGAACATCCAATAAAGTCCACATAACCACCGGGAAGCCTATAATTGCCCCAACAATTATGATGCCTACAGTAAGTCCGCCTTTAGTTGCGATAAAAACAAGTGCCAAAGCAGTTAAAACCATCGCCACCAAGCCTGTGGTTCCCATCAATTGCTTTCTCCTGGCGGCCTTTAAGATTTTATTTCTTGCTATTGACATTATAATAAGGGACTACTTAAAAGAATACAATACCAACCATAAAGGCAGTAAAAACGGCAGCGATAAAAAAAATGGTTAATAAGACGAGGTATTTGGAACTGTTCTTTTCTTCTTGTTCTCCCATTTATGTATTTGCTTAATGAAAGGCTTACTTACAAGCGCTAATTTGTAGATAAAAAAAATCTACTCAAAGAAATGTATCAGAAATTAATGAGCGACCATGGTATCACTGGCTCCCAAAGTGATGTTTAAAGGTTCGTAATGCCCTCTTTCATCCAAAAAAATGGTCCCCCTACCTTCTTCGTAAGTACCTTTCTTTACTATAAACTGGTATTTGCGACCTGGCACCAATTCTATTTCAAACTTTCCTGAAGCATTTGTCACCACATAGTCTTCTGTAATACCATCTGTTATATTCTGCACCTGCACGAATGCCTGATCTCCCGGAAGGAGCTCTTGCTTATTTCTTACCTTAACATTCCCCACTACACGTTTTCTGGGAATATCAATGATGGTGACTTTATAAATATCGTCCATGCCCATTCCTCCTGGTCTGTTAGAAGCAAAATAGCCTCTATTTTGAAGGTTATTTAAAATTAAACCAAAATCGTCGTAGCTACTATTGAGTGGATATCCCATATTCTCAATATCTGTATGCATATTCACTGATATTTCCAGCTGTGTACGATAAATATCCATTCCTCCCAGACCGGCATGTCCATCTGATGAAAAATAAAAATCACCTTCTTTTGTATAAAAGGGACTACGTTCGTTTCCCTGTGTATTAATTTGATTACCCAGGTTAATAGGTTTTGTCCACATTCCATCCATGTAAATAATCATGTAAATATCAGAGCCACCAAACCCTCCCGGCATATCGGAACTAAAAAACATGACACTATCTTCTTCCACATAATAAGGGTCTCCAACCGAGTATTTCTTGTCGTCAAATTGAAATTCCTTTAGTTTACCCCAACCGTGTTGGCCTAATTCTGCTGTAAAAATCTGGACTCTGCTTACTCCGTGGTCTTTTCTTTTATGGGCATGATAGTAGTTATTTCTGGTAAAAAATATTTTTGTTTCATCTTTATTAAAAGTTGCCTTTCCTTCATGAAAAGGTGAATTAATAATTGGATCAAAGGGCACGATATACTCATCGTTATTATGGTATCTGTATAAATCAAAAAAATCTCCTCCGGTCCATGATGAATTATGCTTTACGGCATTTTTACTAGTAGGCCGTGAAGAGGCAAAAATAAACCCGTAGCCATAAAAACAAGGGGCAAAATCTATGTATTCCGAATTGTGAGGAAATGCGTCTATTACATACCTGGTCGAATCTTTGTAGAAATCATTAATATGTTGCAAGCCTTCTATTTTCCGCCTACATAACTCACTTGAACCCGCGATAGAGCGGTACTTCTCATACCAGGTCTTTGATTCTTCATAGTCCCTGTTTTGACTGAGCGCATCCGCGTAATTGAGGTAATGTACTTTATTAATGCCCTTGGTATCTATGGATCTACGATACCATTCGATTGTTTTATCCATTTCTTTAATTCGATAGTAGCATTCCGCTAAATCGAGCATGGCTTCATAATCTGTGTAGTTCTTATCCAGATGAGCTTCATAAAATTCGATAGCCAGTGAATAGGCATATTTTTTCTTATACTGTTCTGCTCTGGTTTTGGTTAATTGTCCATAAGCCACTAAACAACCCATTGTTATTAATAATAATGAACAGATATATTTTAGTAAATTCATGGGTTTAGCTGGTTAGAAATCTCGTGGGTTTAACATGTTTCTATCATTGAAATTAAGCAAATACCCCAGCATAATTTCATGTGTCGAAGAAGCTGTATTCCTAAATTCATCAATAATAAACTCGTAATTATAACCAATCTTTAATTGCCTCGTCGCCAAAAACTGCGCCATAAAATCCACGCTTGTAAACGTTTTATAGGTAAAACCTAACCATAATCTGTCAACAAACAAAAAATTTAAATTAAAATCTGCCTGTAGTGGTGCCCCTTCAATACCTTTGAGAAGTAACATTGGTTTTATTTTCAAGTTCATTCCGGCATTAAAAACGTGTCCAAAAAAGACATAAAGGTGCCTATCCTGAATATGTTGTACTAATTCTCCACCAGACCCGAATTCACTTTGATTCACTTGAGGAATAGAAGCTCCGGCAAACGTTTTTTCAGAATAAAAGTACAATCCGGCACCTAATGTCGGTACTAGTTCGTTAATATCACCCGACCTAAAATCAGGATCGTCGGGATCTTTAATGTCCAGGTAGGAATAAAAAACCCTAAAGCTGCTTACACCACCTTGTAGTCCGAATGAAATGTATTTCTTTTTACCTACGGGAACCCTATAGGACGCTCCAATAAGTCCATTGGTTTTAGTTGTCACTCCTATTCTATCCTGGCTGGCCATAATGCCAACGCCAAAGCTTTCGTTGCTTATAGGCATATGTGCCGTAAAAGTCCGCATTGACGGTGCATCTTCTAATTTTGTCCATTGGTTTCTATAATGTACGGCCATACTCAAAGCCTCCTGTGTCCCGATATATGCAGGGTTAATAGTCATTGGATTAAAAACGTACTGCGAGAATATACCATCTTGTTGTCCTCTAACCAACGAACAAAAACACAAAATAGATATACAGAAAGTTATTCTTATTATCAATTTCATCGTCATCAATTAAGGGTTCCTTGTAAGCATTAAATAACCCGATTTCACAACTTCCTCCGCTCCTTCGCCTGGAGAAGCTTTCACCACATAGAAATAAGTACCGGCAGGAGCATCATTTCCAATTGAAATTCCAAAATGTACTTTACCCGACCAAGATTCTTCGGGGTCGTTATTGTAACCTTCCTTTTTATAAATCAAATTTCCCCAACGATTATAAATTTGCACCGAATTTTCAGGAAACTTCTCTATGCCCAGAATGTGCAAATAGTCATTTTTATCATCCCCGTTTGGAGATACACCCTGGTATACAAAAAAGTCGGCCGGTTCTGACACATTAATTATTACTCTGGAAGTATCACATGCACCATGCACATCGCACACCACATAATCGATTAATTCGGCAGATGTAAATTCCTGCGTGGTATAATATTGGATAGTTTGGTCATCAAGAACGATTGCTTCACCTCTCAACGGATATAAAATAATGCTTACTGTCAGTGGGTCTCCCTCAGGGTCAAAGTCGTTGTTAAGCACATCAATAATTGCGTTCTCCCCTACTAAAGCATCATGCACATCTGCTGTGGCAACCGGTGGATCATTGACTGAAATAACATCTATATACAACACCTCGGTAACACATAACGAAGGAGAACCATCATCACACACCTGATAAGTTAACAGGTCTGGTCCAAAATAGTCAGGATTAGGTGTATATAAGATAACATCACCGCTAATGATAACCGTTCCATGCTCAGGTTCCTGTACCAGATTACTCAATACCAACTCATCACCATCGAGGTCTACATCGTTTAACAACACCTGAATAGTTCCTGACTCATCTTCATTAACCCGCAGTGTATCTGTAACAGTGGTAGGAGGGTTATTAATAACAACACCTGAAACATTGATTGTAACTGTCGCATCATCACAATCATCGCTATCACAAATAGTATAATTGAATTGGTCTGTTCCTACAAAATTCTGATTCGGAACATATTGTACACTTCCATCCGGAAGGACCGTTGCAATCCCATTTAACGGAGTAGTACTTAAAGTCAAGGTAACAGGGTCATCATCAACTAATATATCATTATCAATTACACGAATAGTCACATCCTGATTTATACCTAAGTTTATTTCATCGTCAACAGCCACTAATACATCATTGACAGGGAGTACATCAATGATTACGACTACAGAAGTACACAATGCCGGAGTTTGCATATCACATAAGTCCACAATCATTGTATCACCTCCAAAATAATTTTCATCTGGTGAATAGGTAATGGATGTATCTCCTGAGGCTATTCCGGACAACGCTCCATGTCTTGGTTGATTGGTAACGTTTGTTATATCAATTAGGTCATTATTCGGATCACTTGCATTGATTTTGATGCTTATACTTTCATCTTCATTAGTTGAAACTCTAACGGTATCATCAGCAAGTGGCGGCAAATTGGTGTCCTCACCCACATTCACAGTGACCAGCAGTGTATCACATTCACCTTCGTTGTCACAAACCACCACACTAAATTGATCTTCACCAGAATACCCTGTGTCCGGAGTATAGGTGATGCATGTATCCCCGTCCGCACTGCCCGAAACAGCACCATGTTCCGGGTTATCAACTGTTGCGCCCAAATCTATTGATTCACTGTCAATGTCATATGCTGTTACACAAATCTCAACCGGCTCATCAAAATTGGTAAGAACAGAAAGCTCATCGATTGGGTCGTTACCATCAGTAATAACAGGAGGATCGTTAACCGGATTTATTTCTAAGGCCAGATAGAAAGTATCGCATAACACCGGAACACCATCATCGCAAGCCAGCAACTGAACGATGTCTGTACCGTTGAAATCCGCATCTGGCGTGTACGTCACGGAAGTATCATTGTCAGATAACCCTGATATAGTACCATTTACCGGTGCCAATAAAATAGCAGTAATATCAACCTGATCATTGTTTTCATCACTGACGTTAAACCTAATTGTAGTATTTTGATCTTCATCGAGATCAGCTCTAACAGTGTCTACCGGACCACCAGTACCTAATACCACAGGAGGTTCGTTAACAGGTGTGATCGTTACTATTAACCAAGCAGTATCACAAGCTCCTTGAATATCACATGCCGTCACGGAAATGGTATCCTGCCCGTTAAAATCCTGGTTCACATTATAAACAATGCAAGTATCTCCATCATTTGTACCATCGATTGTGCCATTCTCCGGCTGGAGAATTACGCCGAGATTTATAGCCTCAGACTCAATTTCAATAACGTCCAAACACCATTCATAGGATTCATTTTCTGCTATTGTCGCATAAACAGTGTCATTACTAAGGATTTCAGGAGCATCATTTACCGCAATAACGTCTATTAGTATCCATGCGGTGTCGCACTGGTTTCCAGGTGTGTTACACACTTCATATTGCATAGAGTCACGACCATAAAAATTATTATCCGGTGTGTAGGTAATTTCGTCTCCGGAGATTACCGCCGAACCACTAAGCGGTTCGGTGAGTAAATTCGTCGATAGTAATAATAATTGTCCATTAGGATCCTGGTCATTGTTAAGTGGTGTAATGGTCATTGAATTGTCTTCATTCAGTTGAATAGAATCATTGACCGCCAAAGGAAATTCTATTGTATCTACTACATGGATTATTACCATTGCAGTATCACATAAATTTTCATTATCACAAACTACGTAACACAAGGTATCAATACCTTCCGTTCCATTGTTATCACTCCAATAAGAGATACTATCATTGTTTATTACTTCAGCTGAGCCCAAAGTAGGAGCCTTAATAATTTGAGTGATCATTTCTCCTTCATCACTATCGTTTTGTTGTACATCGATTATGATAGAATCGCCAACAATGACCGAAAGAGAATCGTCTACAGCAATTGGAGGATCATTTACTTCATTGATCGTGATGATTAAGGTATCGCGCGAGCATAATGAAGTCTGATCACAGATTTCATAGATAATTGTATCGTTACCAGAATAATCCGGTGCCGGGGTATAAGAAATTGTCCCGTTTGCATTCACCCCCGCACTGGCTCCGGGTATATAAGGCCCGGCTACAATAGACAATGAGCTAGTATCAATATTATTTTCCGGGTCTGAATCATTGGATAAGACGAAAACTTCCAGAAGGGGTTCATCTTCCTGAATGATTACTTCATCTAATGCTGTATTTGGTGCATCTTCTACCGACTGAATCACAATAATAACCGTATCACGATCACAGTTACTCGCTTCATCGCATACTTCATAAATAAGTGTATCGGTACCGAATTCATTTTCCGGGTAGGTAAAATCTATTGTTCCGTTATTTACTGAGGCTGTAGCACCATTATTTACCGGTCCACTTATTAATGTCAGTGAGTTTATATCCAAATCACCCGCTGTACTGCTGTCATTGCGAAGCACGTCGAGTTGCACCAAACCTGTATCTTCGCTTAAATTGAATGTATCGGGATTTGTATAAATGTTAAGTTCTACTAACTCGTTAACCCTAATATAGACGGTATCCGAATCACACAAACCGGTTGAGTCGCATAGTTCGTAGACTAAGAATTCGTCACCGAAAAAGTCAGGAATATTGGTATAGTCAATCAGCAGCCATCCATCAATATTAAAACTTGTGGAAGCTCCTGAGCCCGGATCTGTAATTACGCTAAGGCTTGCATAGTTCAAATCACCTTCAACATCCGTATCGTTCAACACAACATGTACCGAATCGAATGTACCCGCATCCAATACCAGTGTATCAACCTGTACCCATGGAGTGTCCGGCACACTGGTAATTTCAACAAAAAGTGTATCACTACCACATTCGCCATTTAAATTACATATAGTATAAACCAAGGTATCGAAGCCATAAAAATTCGCTGAAGGAGTGAATACGATCTCTCCATCCCCATTTATATTCGCAGTATTAGATGTACCTACCGGACCATAGGTGATCATCATGGTACTGATGTCCCAATCACTTGATGTACTAATGTCATTTGAAAGGACATCTATGTCGACCGTTCCGGTGTCTTCAACAATAACCAATGTGTCTGGTGATAAATCAAACTCATCTTCTACTGGAACAATAATGTACAACACACCTTCGGTACAGCGGTTAGTGCTATCACAAATCGAATATATAAGTGTATCTGTTCCGCTAAAATCGGGTAGCCCCAGGTAAGATATCCTAAAATAGTTACCAGTGGCAGCAGTCACAACAGCACCCGATCCCGGAAGTGATACAACATCCAGCGAAGCATAATCCAAATCACCATCCGCATCATAGTCATTTAAAGAAACATCGATGCTATCGACTAATCCCTGACCATCCATTACCAATGAATCAAGCACTGCAACCGGTGTATCGGGTACAGGTAATACATTCAAAAACACGGTATCTCTACTACAGTTTGCGCGAAGGTCACATATTTCATATATAGCGGTGTCTGCCCCAAAAACATCCTCACCCGTTGTTAATTGAAGTGTGCCGTCAGGGCTGACCTCTAATTGGTGATTAGAAAACCCTGATACGATGCTAAGCGATGACGGATCCAGGTCATTATTTGGGTCAGTGTCATTATCCAGCACATCTATTATAAGCAGTCCTTCATCTTCTTCTATTTCAACTGTATCCGGATTTGTCAATGGAGGTTGGTCTGCGCCTACCTGAATAAAAACAGTGTCTTCATCGCACAAGGCCGTACTATCACAAATCCTGTAAACAACAATATCCAATCCGACAAAGTCTGTATTTTCACTGAAATCAAGTATTAGAAAGCCGTTTTCAAAGGAAGCCGCCGCTCCTGACGATGGTGCTACTATAATGGTAAGGCTTGAAAGATCAAAATCACCTTCGGCATCAAAGTCGTTGAGCACCACGTTGATAGAATCAATAACGCCAACATCCATTTCCAAAGTATCCGGATTTGCTTCGGGTCCATCCGGAACATCATCTACTTCAATTATCACCCATGCAGTATCACAAAGTGGACTTGAAGAAATATCACAAATCACATATTGCAAAGAATCGACACCAAAATAATGTTCATTAGGTGCATAGAGAATACTATCTCCAACTATTTGGGCATTTCCGAAGACAGGGTTCTGAGCAATAGCACTTATTTCAAGCCCTTCACCTTTATGGTCAAAGTCATTCACCATTACGTGAATATAAATACTGCTATCTTCGTCGACACTAACGGTATCGTTGATGGCAATTGGGTCTTTTAACCCGTCGTCAACTATCAAGTAAACCACAGCAGTATCGCAGAGACCGAAATTATCACATCCGGCATATACGAGCGAATCAACTCCTTCCGTAAAATCATTATTGGCCCTGTAACATATTGTATCACCTTCATGTTGCTGAATTGTTCCTTTAAGTGGGTCTTCAACAATATGAAATGATGCCAGTTCACTGTCTACGTCGGTATCATTTGCTCCTACGATAACGCAAACACTGGTCGCAGTAAAAACCGTAAAAGTATCTGGGCGTACAACAGGTCTGTCATTTATCGCAGCCACCTCAAAAACAATGGTGTCGGTCAAGCATAGCTCCGTAGAGTCGCATATTTCATATATGAGCGTATCATTCCCAAAATAATCGGGAGCCGGAGTATAATCTATGGTTCCCGATGGGCGCACGGAAGCACTGGCTCCACTCACAAAAGGTCCGCTCACGATAGAAGTACTTGTTGAATCCAGATCACCATCAGGGTCTGAGACATAAAATGAAACGTCAAAATCAAGAAATGGTGTGTCTTCATTGGTCAAAAGAGTCACAATATCTGCCGTTGGTGGATTGTTTCCTTCAAAAAGAACATAAATAAAACTGGTATCCGAAAGTCCTGTTGAATCAAATATTACATATTGAATGGTATCTATCCCGCCAGGAGGTCTGTATCCCTTGTAATCAATAATTACACGACCATCGTCCAATGTACTGGTGTCGACACCAGGTTGCGGGACATAATTTATTAATAATATATGTGCCGGATCGATGTCATTATCAGGATCTTGATCATTTAATACCACATTTATATCAGCATTTCCGCTACTTCTCAAGGTGTCATAATCCGGGTAAGCAATAGGTGGGTCGGGTTGCACAATTATTTCTACAAATACATAGGACTCTGCACAATTACCGTCGAGATCGCACAATTCATATACCAGGGTGTCTCTACCAAAAACATCCTCGTTGGGGATATAATTGATGGTTCCGTCGTTATTTATTGTTAATGTAATACCGTCTAACAATGGCCCAGACACAATTCGTGTACTTGATGCGTCTAAATTACCTTGAGGATCGCTATCATTGGCACTTACATCAAAAGCAATAACACTTTCGTCTTCATTCAATACCATCGTATCTGGTACCAAGCGTGGGCTCTGCGCATTAACCACTTCAATATAAAGGGTATCGCGTGCACAAAGGTCTTCCAAGTCGCAAAGTTCATAAACTACTATTTCTACTCCACTATAACTGGAAACAGCAGCATAGTTTAGCGTGATAGATCCATCATCTAAAGCACTTGCAATTGCTCCGGAAGCCGGAGAAACTATTATGGTTAAGCTCTCCAAATCAAGGTCATCATCAGGATCTGAATCGTTTTCAGCAACATTAACGTTAACAACTTCGCCAGAATTAATTGAAACGGAATCACTTTGTAAAACAGGTGCATCATCGACCGGTTCCACTTCAATCTCCAGTGTATCGGAATTGCACAAGTCATAAACGTCACAAGCCTCATAAACGAGGTATGCGTCCCCATTGAAGTCAGCATCAGGAATAAACCTTATCGAATCCGAATTGAGGATCATGGCATTACCATTGGAAATGGCAAGAATTTCTGTTGTTGCAATTCTGTGCCCATTTAGATCGGAATCATTTTCCAGGACATCAACAACGACCGTATCGTCTTCATTTAAATCAATGAAATCAGGGCTAAGTTCCGGGCTAACGTTGATATATACTATTAGCAGACTGGTATCGCACACCTTTTCTCCTGCTTCGATGCCACACACTTCAACAAAAACACTGTCGTAATTGGCCTGACCTACGTTAGCTGTATATTCGATATCAAAATTAGCTAATAACGAGGAGGTTCCTTTAGAAGCATGTCCCACTATTGCTACTGTGGTATCGCTTATAGAAGACAAGTCATCATTGTCCAACACACTCCATACGTAAGTAATTTGGTTATTAACACGTAGCGTATCATCCATAACAATAAACGCCATACTCCTGCTTTTGGCAGCATTTCCTTCAATAGAAGCAAAGTTCATGTGAAATTGAAAGAGTGTTGCTAAAACACAAAAAATGAGGAGCTTATAACTCCTACCTTCCAAAGCTGATAAAAGGCCTTGTTTGACACACTTTATTACTGCTTTCATCAATTTAAAACATCATCTCTTTGGCGGAACAAACTGCAATCTACTAAATTAAGTGGTAAAACCATTTAATAATTAAGTATTTTTACTTCCTCCGACCTTAAATACATTTACTCATTTAAGAATACTCAAAAATGTTTTTATTCTCTTACATTTAATGCCAGAAATGTATACCAGGTAAGCGCGAATAAGAAGAAGAACTTAAAAAAGAGTATGAAAGGCTGTATTGGAAAATCTTACTAATTTCAATATATTCACTATTAATGTTCAGATCTGATCAATTTTTCCACGTATAATAACATTGCTTTAAATTCATAACACTTCTAACAATGAATAAACTTTCTCTACTAATTATAGTCGGCCTTATGCTAGGTATAAATCTGGTGATGGCCCAAACAGGTAATCCAAAAATAGCCGCTGAGCTTTACGAAACTTTTCAGGAAACTGTGGAAACAAGCGCTATTATTGAATTCAAGACCAAAGCAAATTTAGCCCTGGGAAAAGGCCTGGCGTCAAAAGAAGAAAAGACCACGTTCGTATTCAACAGTTTACAAACAACGGCAAAAAACAGCCAAAAAGATGTCATAGAATACCTCACTTCGAACACTATTCAACACCAGCCATTTTGGATTGTAAATGCGATCATGGTCACGTGTAATCTGGAAGAACTTGAACAATTGGCATCATTCGATGAAGTGAAGGCCATACACCCGAATCCAACAGTTCATTCAACGATAATTGATGGTGTAGATGAAAATAACAGTAAAACCAGTGACCGCCCCGAGGCGATTGAGTGGGGAATTTCCAAAATTCGTGCCGACGAAGTCTGGGACTTGGGAATAACAGGTGAAGGAGTAATTGTGGCCGGGCAAGATACAGGTTACGAATGGGATCATGCTGCTATTATAGACCAATATGCAGGTTATGACGGGAATACTGCAGATCATAATTATCACTGGTGGGATGCTATTCACTCAAACGCTTCTTTCAACCCATGTGGCGTCGATTCTCAAGAACCTTGTGATGATCATAATCATGGTACTCATACAATGGGTACAATGGTAGGAGACGACGGAGGTCAAAATCAAATTGGTGTGGCACCTGGCGCCAAATGGATTGCGTGCCGTAACATGGACAATGGTAATGGTACTCCTACAAGTTATATCGAATGCTTTGAATTCTTCCTCGCTCCCACTGACCTGGATGGCAACAATCCTGATCCTTCAAAAGCGCCCGATGTAATTAACAACTCCTGGGGATGCCCTACAAGTGAAGGATGTAATTCAGGCAACTGGCATTTGATGGAACAGGTTGTAGATAATTTAAAAAGCGCCGGTGTAGTGGTAGTTGTTTCTGCCGGTAATGATGGAAGTAACTGTTCAACAATAAACAGCCCAGCTTCAATTTTTGAGAATAGTTTTACCGTAGGTTCAACTACTTCCAGCGATGCGATATCCAGTTTCAGTAGCAGAGGCCCTATAACCGTTGATCAGAGCGACAGACTAAAGCCAAACGTTTCTGCACCGGGATCGAATGTACGATCGGCCGTAAGAAACGGTGGATATTCATCATTTAGCGGCACAAGTATGGCCGGTCCCCATGTTGCCGGAGCTGTAGCCCTGGTTTTACAAGCGAACCCTGCCCTCTCGGTTGAAGAAGTAGAATCAATATTGGAACAATCGGCAGTTCCTTTAACTACCGTGCAAAGTTGTGGAGATTATCCTGGTAGTGAAGTGCCAAATGCTACTTTCGGACACGGACGTATAGACGCTTATGAAGCGGTAATGTTGGCCAATCAGATCACATCAACGTCCCCGAGCACGCTTAGTACGTCAAGCAATGTCTACCTAAGTCCAAATCCATTCACGGATAATTTAAAAATAACGGTTCCCGTGACTCATGGCACTATTCACTTTGAACTGAGCGATCAATTTGGTAACGCTGTTCTAACGGCCGAAATAGAACGTTCCGAAAACGAAATAGACCTCAGCGGTGCGCGACTTCAAAAGGGATTATACTATTACACTATAGAATCGGATACATTTAAAGAATCCGGTAAAGTTTATAAAAATTAAAGCTGATAGTTAGTTTTCCATGGAAACACTTTGTGTTTCCATGGATTTATCATTTTTTGGAATACTTAAATACTGTTGTTAATGATACCGCCGGATTACGGTTAAAGAATAATGGATGTCGCCATTATAAAGGCAACGACAATTATTGATAAAACGATATAAGGTATTACGATCTCATAACTGACTAATCCATACTTCCTATTCTTTTTTACTTTTGCTTTGCTCATTTTCTTTCTTTAGTGTAAGATCTACTTGTATGCTACTTCAAGGTATTGCAAGGGGTATTTGGGGATATCAAATATAGATACAAAAAAACGAATACACGTAAACAACCTTTGATCAAATTTCATTAAAAATTTAATCTTTATTTATAAAAGAAGTCTTTTTTATAAAAAACACGATCGGAGCACAACAATTCTGTTTATTTTTTCGTTTAAGCTTTCATTTTTCCAAACTATAATTTCGCATATACCAATAAAATGGTTAAATTAGAGATCGTTTAGTAGAGAAACCGACCTTACCTACACTTCTATACCCACTTTTGCTAAACGAACTACCAATAGTTAAACACATAAAAAAACGCTTACAATTCAATTACTAATACCAAATGAAACGAATATTTCTTATACCCAAACTTATTCTAAGCTTAACGCTAGTATTTGTGAACCTCATCAGTTTTGCGCAGCAAAGTGGTTGCGCAAAGTTTGAGCCACCAGATGGTCGTGCCATTTTTTTTATTGGACAGGACTTAAATGCCACAGGAGGATTTGATGTACACCCCAGTAATAATGGATACCTTGAAAATGTAGGGACCGCCGGAGGTGTAACGGGCTACATATCTACCTATAGAGGCGTAAATGATGCCATTACTATTTACACAGATGAAGCAAACGGAGGACTTTGCCTTGACTGTTACACCAGTACACCGGCATTTGACAATTATGCCATTGCCATAGGGTGGTATATGGTCGGAGACCTCGCCAACGTAGCAAATGGAGGACGTAACGGTCATATCGATGCACTAATCAACTGGTGCAAAGCGCAGGAACCTCGCCCCATTTTTTTAAGAATTGGTTACGAGTTTGACACACAGTATGAGTGTTGCCCGGAAGATTATAAAAGAGCCTGGATACACATTCATGACAGAATGACCAATGCAGGTGTAAACAACGTTGCTTATGTATGGCAGGCTGCATCAGGTCTTACATGGCCTGTAGACGTAGATAAATTATTGAACTGGTATCCCGGTAACGAATATGTAGACTGGATGGCTTATTCACATTTTGAATTAGCACAAGGTACCTTTGAAGGAGCGCATATCATGCAACTTGCCCGTGAAAGAGACAAACCCGTAATGATCGCCGAAGCCACTCCTCGTGGCAAAAGAATGGAACAAGTAGATGCAGATGTTGTATTTAGTGACAATACGAACGATTTAGACAACTATTTCGGTAGATTATTCTGGTGGATTCATGAAAATGAAGATGTGATTAAAGCATTCGCTTATATAAACCAGGACTGGGATGCACAACCACAGTGGCCAGGAAATGTATGGGGTAATAGCCGTATACAAGACAACCCTGAGTTAAAAGAAAAATGGTTGGCAGAAATTAATAAACCATTCTGGATACATGGCACATCTCCTTATTGGGACCAACTGGGAACCTGCTCTTCAGAACTAAGATGTAATGCCGGAGATGACGTATCTGTACCTCTACCAGAAAACTCAATCACCCTTCCGGGTTCTTCTGTCGGCGGTGGAGATAATCATCAATACAGCTGGTCTCAGGTAAGCGGTCCTTCGCAGGCTACACTGGTAAACCCGGACGAAGCTCACATGACGGCAGAAGATCTTATTGAGGGAGTATATGTATTCCGCCTGACTGTTACGGACAGTGAAAATGATGAAAGTACCTGTGAAGTTACAGTAAATGTGCAAGATTTCCCTCAAGAGCCATGGAATGGCACACCACTCGTTATTCCCGGAACCCTGCAAATGGAAGAGTATGATACCGGAGGTGAAGGTATAGCTTACCACGATCAATCCGGAATAAATCAGGGTAACCAGCATGCAAATGACTTTAGAACAGAGGAAAATGTAGATATTGGAGCCACTCCAGATGAAGATGGTTATGTAGTAGGATGGACAGAAGTAGGTGATTGGACAGAATATACCGTTGATATTCAGAATGAAGGTATCTACAATTTAACCATGACTTACTCAAGTGCAGATGGTGGAGGTTCTTTCAACCTGCAGATACTGGGAGACGATCATTCCGGAACAATATCACTTCCGACAACAGGAGATTGGCAAACATATTCCACCTATCAGCACCAAACTACTGCGTTACCAGAAGGTGAACAAGTTATAAGATTCCAGGTATTGACTGCCGGATTTAATATTGACAAAATTGAATTTGTACATGACCGCGTTACAAGTTCATTGGATAAATTTGACAATGACTTGGTTGCTGTCTACCCTATTCCTACCAAGGAAGCACTTAACATTGAATTGCCTAGCAGTTTAAATGCAACTAATATTCGCATTTACGATGCACTAGGCAATATGATTATAAATAAAGAAGTGAGTGGAAACAATTTCTCACTAAACACAGCAACATTAAATAAAGGAACCTATCTGGGGAAAATCATTCTGGCTGATTCTATTAAAACGATTCAGTTTATAAAGGAATAAGTATATATATTTGTGTTATCTATTACAACCCTTTGCGCAATAGCGTAAAGGGTTTTTTTATTCTAGTATTCCTATTTAGAAATAAAAAAACGTACGTTTTCTACGTACGTTTTTTTAATCGTTTTTGCGTTATTAAAAGTAGAAATTCAAAGAAATCCTAGAATAGGTAGGACTGGCAGCAAAAACATAAGCGTTCTTAGCTTCCTTGTCTTCATAATTACCAGTTGTAGGATTATATACCGATTGCGTATAAGTATCTGCTGCTTTAAAGCGTAAATAACGCACCCCAAATTCTCCTCCTATACTAAAATGTTCGTCAAAGAGGTACTCGGCCCCAAAGCCAAACTCCCCGACCCATATATTCATGCTTTTTAATGATTCGCTGAACTCTTCATCTTCTTCACCATCAAAAACCGCCTTTCCTCTTATTATTGGTTTTGCAATATTCAGGCTAAGGTAGCCCTTCAGGTTTTCTTTGTCAATTAAGTAATAGCGAGCTCCCAGATTTGGCATTAATAGTGTGGCCTTGACCTCAGACTCATCAGTGACCGGTTGCACACTATTGGTATTATCATTGAATTGATAGCGTTCATACCTAAGTCTATAATTTGCACTCAGGGCTTGAAAGCCTATAAAAGGCATAATCTTGGCTTTCACTTTATAACCTACATACGCTCCGTTAAAACTTAAACCAGGAGAGACTCCAAAAGAAATTTGGGCACTCGTATCAAATGATAACAAAAGACCTGCGATTAATAATAAGGTTGGAAGAACAAATTTTTTTCTCATTTTCGTAATTGGGTTTTCAAAATTTCCTATTGTATAAATGATGCAAGTGTATTTTTATTACATCACTTAGCGTTTTTTGCGCAAGTATATTGCAATTAGCTAAGAAAACCTATTCCGAAATCCCCTTTACTATCTAAATCATTAACTCTTAAAAGGTTTGGCCAAGAATTTAATCCAAGCAGGTTTCAGGACCAGTGGGTACCATACCAGAAAATACATGAAGAAGCCACCGAAAACACTCCAAAATTTAACGGTATGCTTCATTGTATAATAGGCAGAAGAATAACTCCAATCTTCATATTCGGGCCTATAGACCTGATATCCATCAAAAATAGGCCAATACCAAAAACCCGCCATTTCGTCCAGAGTTTCCAAAATTAAAAAAGGCAAGACAGGTAGGATTAGATGTACAACCGACTTATATAATGCACCACGTTTTCTGCGAAAACCGCTTTTAGACTCCAATTGGCCTGCCAAGACATAGATAGCCAATACCAGCCAAAACATAGAGATGATGAAGTCATCCGAAATACTAATTGATACGGAAACAATACCTATAAAAAGGCCTGCTAAGACAAAAGTTGCCGCTATTCCCAATACTATCGTTAGAAACTCTTTCCAGTTCACACATTTAAACAACACAATAATAATTGCCACACAGGCAAAAAAGCACAAAAAAGCCAAATAATAATCCATGTCATCCATAAAGAAAAAATCGTACCTCTGCGCTTTTTCAATGTAGTTTAGCTGATTAATCATCGATCGTTTGCTGTAGTCAAAAACTTTAATGCTGCGAAATAATTCAAAATCATGCTCACAAGAAACCATGTATATATTTGACTGGCTTAGGTTTGCAAATCGTTCGAGTTCTGAATCTGATAAGAAGGGTAATTTTCGCTTTTTAAACTCATCATTTAGCATTTTCAGCTTATGAGTTATTTTCTTTATATCTTCATAATGGTTATAATAATAAGACTGTTGAGAGGTATCTCCTTCCAGGTAATTCATGTGTACGCCAGCTCGAATACGACCTGCATACCTGATGCCCGATTGAGGGTTTAACTTAAATAGTTTAGGGCGTTTGGACTCGAAAACACCACTGTGCTCATATATAGAGTCTGTGAGCTGCTGCCACTCCAGAGGATAACTATACTCCATTTCACCATTACGATCATAGTGATATTCGTTATTTCCTGGTGAAATGTATTTTAGAAAAGTTGCTTTATCAGGAAAATAAGCATACCCGGATTGGTAGTAGTTATTTGGCCTCACTGTATAATTATAGTCGGTATTGAAGACAACGCCTGATCGAAAATCTTCATTCATATCATAATAACAGGTAGTACTTGCATAGGTAAGCCAAGGGTCATGCATAAGAAGCTCTGCCTGAATGACAATTGGCTTTAAGCGCTCCCTTTCATTAATATCTATTACATTACTTGTTCTCCACACCAATACCACCCCTATCAAACAAGGTAGCAGAAACGGTAATAACAACTGAAATAATACACTCCACAATTCTTCAAAATTATACCACAACTTCCTGTTTCCATGAATTTTGTCTGCATTATATTTCAGAATTCTGTAGAGAATAAAGAACCACCAGAATAACATCGGTAAAAAACTCAGCATGAACCAGGAGCTGATATCAGGTGTGTTCAAAAATTCCGTTGGAATCAATAAAGCAAGGAGCAAAGCAAAGAAATACACTATTGCCGCAATAGTTAATTGAGTAAACCAACCCCTTGCCCATAATTGAGGGTAATTTTGTACCCACCTGAGCGAATACTTATTAAAAAGAGTGATTAATTTCCTAAATATCGTCATAACCGGTTAATCAAATAATTGCACAGTACTACTCGTAATATCCCGATAATATTTAAGTGTAATACCATTGTTCAAAATGTGTAATAAAACATCGTTGCAAGGTATTTTCTTATCGAAGGTGAGTGTAATTTTATTTTTCCCCATATCTACTGAAACGGCCTTTTCCTGAAATAGCTCACGTAGCAAGGCAACATCTTCCTGAATGGAGATTTCAATTTTATGTTTTGTCTGTTTATCCGAAAAAGTATCAACAGCACCTGAAAACACCTCTTTTCCGTTTCGTAAGAATATTATTTTATCTGCTATAGATTCTACCTCATGTAAAAGCTGTGAAGTAAGTAAAATACCAACGGGCTGAACGGGCTTACTTGCAAAGAACCTTAAATCTTCTAGCAAGTTTTGAGTGGCCTGAATATCCAGGTTAGCGAGCGGTTCATCGAGAATTAATATGTCAGGTTGCCAGACCAGCATTTTTGCCAATTCAAAACGAAGTTTATAACCTGATGATAATTGTGACCAGGACAAACCTTTAAATGCTGTAAGCCCCATCCTGTTAATCACGTAATCCACCATTTTTATATTTTCATCACCAATATAACCGTGTACGGCTGCAAAAAAAGAGATATTCTCCATGAGGGTACCCCACCATCGAGGGATTCTTTGTGGAATAAAGGCGGTCCTGTTTTTTTCTTTATACGCTTTACTTGCCGGCATATCCAACAAATTATAATTCCGGATAATTTCGCCACTATCCTGACCGATCTCACCCTGTATCAACCTCAAAAAAGTTGTTTTCCCGTTACCATTCTCGCCAACAACACCTATGATATCTCCCCTATCTATTGTGATTGAAACCGGACCGAAGGAAAAGCTCTTGGAAAAATGGTTGAAGTGCTTTTTAATTTCCTTCACTTCAATGAGTGTCCGACGCTCTTGTGAAACCTCCTGACCGCCTACCTGAATCGTCAATAATAATTGTTCCAACTCATCCCTGAACTTTATTTTATCCTGTTCATTTACTTCTCGTTCTCCTAAAGACCTGGTAATGTTATACGATTTTCGAATGTGAAGTGCGCGTTCATAAAAATTTTCATTTTTATGATAATACCATGCCCAATCTAAGGTGCGTTTGGTAGCATTATCGAGGTTTAAAGCGGAAAGGTAATTTCGAACTTCTTCCGCAAATTGTTTCTCCATATTTTGAAAGATAAAAACTGCTTAGAAAAATACACAAAATAAATGACAAACTGACACCACTCAAAGTTAACACATTGAAAACAATTAGTTTATTAAAAATTAACATGCATTGATTTTTTCGAAGACTTTTAAAAATATTGCTTACACAAACACCTCCATTTTATGGAAAAGAAATTCATTCATAAATTTGTTTATACTTTTTTAAGATTGCAGTTAAGATCTAGTTAATTATTCATTACATTTGGCATGAAAATAACACAAGGGGTTCGTTTAATCACACTCCTAAAAATATACTAATAATATGAGCGTTGAAACACTCGTTATGTATGTAGGTTTTATACTTGCCGCATACTCCGTAGTTGGTAATGACACGATTCAAACTCTTGGTACATTTCTCAGTTCAAATGAGCGCAAAAACTGGTGGACTCTTTGGGCTTTTGCCGGATCAATTTTATTAGTTACACTGCTCTACGGTTACCTTAGTCATGATGGTGATGTATCCTATGGCAGACTGGAAAAATATCCTTTACCACAGCCCTTTGCGTGGTACTACATACTACCTCCAATTATTCTGATGCTGCTCACCCGTACGGGGATACCCGTAAGCACATCTTTCCTTATCCTAACGTTTTTCAACGAGAAGAACCTTGGTAAAATGGTTAGCAAATCGTTGATGGGTTATGCCGTCGCATTTGGGGCAGCCATCGTCGTTTACCTGATTATATCAAAGTCACTCGAAAAGCGGTTTATGTCGAAGCCCATCACCAAAAAAGAAGAAAAAATCTGGACTGCCTTACAATGGTGTTCTACTGGTTTTTTATGGTCGCAATGGCTTATTCAGGACTTTGCAAATATTTATGTATACCTACCTCGTGATATCGACCTTCCTACAATGATCTTGTCATTAGTGATTTTATTGGGAATGCTAGCCTATATCTTTTCTTCGAAGGGTGGAAATATTCAAAAAATCGTCACGTCAAAAACGAATACTGTAGATCTTAGGTCTGCTACTATCATTGATTTTGTTTATGCGCTTGTACTGTTCTTTTTCAAAGAATTAAGCAATGTACCGATGAGTACTACCTGGGTGTTTATTGGTATTCTTGCAGGAAGGGAAATTGCCATGAATATTATGCTAAAGAGATATGCTATGCGAAAGTTTATGATTAAAGACCTATCACTGGATATTGCCAAAGTCTTCCTGGGCCTTGTTGTAAGTATAATATTGGTATACGGAGTGAAGTATCTGGCTACAATGTAAGCGACATTTAAGTAAAGAAACTCAATTTACAGATTCAAACTTTACGGTAACCACAGTTATGCGATCTGGCCCTCCCATATTCGCCATTCTGTAGAATTTTGACTTTCTTAATTCAGCCAAAATTTCATCGTTGAATGCTTTGGTAGATGATTCGACGATTTGAATATCATCAACTTTTCCCAAGTCATTTATTCTTAGCTCCACGCTAAAACTGTCACCAGCTTCCAATAATGGTAACTGGGGTTCTGACGCCCATTCCCATCCATAAACTTCATTCTTTACATCACACTTGTAGCCACTAATCATTTTCCATTCTTCTTTTTGCGGCTCTCTTGATAAATCTTTGTAGGCGCTTACGTCATAAACTACGCTTGTATCAGCATCTTTCGTTTGAGCAAACCCCATATTTATTGTCATAAACAGGACTACTGATAGTATACACTTATTCATTAATGATCACATTGGTTCAAATCTGTCACAAAATAATAGTTGTGCACTTAGATTCAAATTTATACCTTATAGGTTCTTAGATTCACCTTATAGGTTCTTAGATTCACCTTATAGGTTCTTTGATTCACCTCATAGGTTCTTTGATTCACCTTATAGGTTCTTTGATTCACCTTATAGGTTCTTTGATTCACCTTATAGGTTCAAGCAGAAACCTATAAGGTGTGTGTAGTAATAACTTAATGCAATTGATCAAAAGTAAGACCGCTATTTCCTTCTCCCCTGCCTATTTCTTTTTTGATACCTATCCAGTTAAATACTTTACCATTGTACCAACGTGTTCGTTGATAACTCTTTCTCACGCGTATGCCCGAACGAGTTATTTCTTCTTCATGTATAAAGTAAGGAGCTTTGGTATTTAAATCGAGGCCTTCACGCATCAGTGAAGTTCTGGGTTCTACTTTCTTTGGTGTATCAGGGTCCTGGTCTAAAATTCTAGGCATTGCCGCTCTTTGTAACTGCACTTCACGTTGCTGTCCATCAAGATGCACCGGTACAAAAGGTATCCAGTGCTCGGGGACACTGTTCACTACTTCATAGCGCACTTTGGCTGCCAGGTCAGGGTCATCTTGCGGTGGGTGTACCTGATGAATGAGCTGTTGCAACCAGTCCTTAAAGTTTCGACCTGTTACTTTTCCATCTTGTCCTTTACCACTTGGTACAGGCACAACCGTTTCCACTCCCCAAACCATATTGGCGAGTTCATCTCTCAAAAGGTAAATCTCTTCAAAAGGTTTGCTTTCCTGCACTTTTCTGGAAATTGGTGGCAATACAAGACTAATATCTGCTGGTACATCATCCGTTTCCTTAATAGCCAGATTATACATATTCCAACGTTGCCAATCTTCGTCATCTCCTTTCCCAGCTCCTTCAACCCATATTTTTTCTCCAAAAACATTCGTAACCATCATACCACGCACCTTAGCCACACTACCTACCGGTAAGGTAAAAGGCACCATAAACCAATCATTGGAATAGGTAAGAAAAAAATCCATTAACAGTAGTTTATTGATATCTGTTGTATCTGGCTTCACGAAACTTAAGTTGGTACGCCAATTTTCGAAGGTCCACCATCGTGGATGTGGCATGCCTCCAAATTTTACTGAAGTAGGTATAAAAGTATGTGTGATCTCGCCTTCTACATCTGTAGGTACTGTCCCCGAACTCGGATCACCCAAATCATTCCGGTCCTGATCAATATCAAGGTTATACCAATCGAGGTGTCCGTGGTAGTACTCCTGGGAGGTGAACACCTTTTCGCCACCACCTTTTGGAGCGGCAGTATCAAATTGATGCTCGAGGTATTCGGGTTTCCATGATTTGTTATGATTTTCTTCCGGCTGATAATACAGGCGCCTGTACCATTTCACAAATTGCTTTGCCGCACTTATTAAATCATCCGTTTCCTGAGGACTCAGCGTTAAGCCATCAGTGACTACTTCCACTCCATTGGCAATTATAGCCTGATACAGTTTGTAGCCGTCTAGTTTTCTTCCTGCTACTGCTTCAAACTGCTGCCAAACGGTGGAGTCAGCGCAATAACTTGCGTCTTGCGCATTAGCAGGATCGGGAGCCTCTATTTGATAGTTTGTATTTGCCAGAAAATCGGCCTTTAGACCTGGTTTGATTTGTGCTGCCAATTTAAGCCATTGCCTTCCCATAAGCAGACGTATATCCAGTGAAATAGTGATATCATTCTGTTGAAAAGCTACTTTTTGATGCTCTACCTTTACTTCTAATGGTATATCGTCTTCCAACGCTATTGTTTCACCATCTCCACCTTTATATTTTGTAAGCCGGGTTGTTTCCATATGTAGTTTGGCCAAAATTGGAGAGCCGGCATCGTCACCAATAAATTCGCCCATCTGCCACTGTTTGGATATCATCCATAAGGCATCACGTACTTCTGCTTTGAGCGCTCTGTCAAAGTTTTCTGTCCTTGGGCGGCCTTCTGTACGCTGCCACATGGTGACAGTCGAAATAAGTCTGCTAAAATCGGTTACTGCTAATGAATTCATCCTTTATTAATTTCGTATTTGAATATGGGATCAGCCAACAGCTGCATGGATATGGTGGAATTATGTTTTGTCGTAGAAGATATGGTGGCAGGCAGCAATGTACTCAAATTAGTTTGATCTATCTGGTCGGGTTCTACAGCCCGTAACTTAGCCATATCGAGTGTATCATGAATAGTTTGTACCAGATCCTGCCATTCCCATTGCCCCCCAAGATTCTGAGACAACGCGAGCAATACTGTTTGTGGAGGTTCGCAGTTAGGACGGTCGTAGTGAAAGCTAAGTCCTGTTGTCTCTTTTTTGGCAGGAATCACTTCGGTCCACTCATCTATCAGCAAACCACATAACTCATCGCCAGGGGTAAACTGCTCCATATGAGCTGTGTAAAGCAATTTATCACTTTCCACTTCATAGTCTTCCGGATACTCCAGCCCCAGCCAGGTATCATTTTCGATAAAAGGAAACTGCAAAGCTTTCAAATTAAATTCTATAACACCACTGGCATCAAAGCCTTCACCCAACATCACACTGTTTTCCCAATCGCCGAGTTTTTCTCGTACACGCGCTTGTCCATAAAGCCAATCATCCATAGGAAACGGATTCTCCTTCTTATCGCGTTGAAAGTCCAGTAGTTTATCGGCGTTGCCAAATACATTACCCATTTCCTGCGTTTGTGTTTCGGAGAGCCTGAACTTGGGCACAATAATAAATGATTCACCGAACAGTTTCTGTGTAGATTCTTTCATCACTTTAAGCGCATTTGCCGGATCCGGATCAATTTTAACACTTTGAATTGCCGCATCTAAATCTGTCAACAATTGGTCTTCGGCCTGATAAAACTGTAGTGTCTGCTGATATACATCCTCTACCAATACAACCAAAGCTTTTAAGGCATCTTCCAAATCAATCACTTCCAGCATGAAAGGCTCCAATCCTGTTACTAAAACCTGGGCATCTTCAATAAGCGACTTCAGATCAGTATACTCATTGAGTAAAAAGTTATTGACCTGTGCAAACCTGGTATCAAAGGTTAGGTATTTGGCATTTACCTTTGTTTCCAAGTCTGCTGCATCGATAAAATCTACAGTAATGGAAACAGCAACCAGTGCCTCCGCTTCTTGCAAAATGTTTATTTTTTCTTCTTCAGACGCACCAGCCAAACTTGCAATAAGGGCCTTATAATCGTTATCTCGCTGTTCCCAATCATCGTGCCATGCGACTACTTTGTTAAAGATAATATCGTGAATGGCAGCTTTTCGTTGCTGCACAAAAATCGCCCCTCCCTGTTGCACACCATAATGCAGCGCCTGTCTTATCTGAGTGCTGAAAGCACTCAACACCGCATCTGCCACATTGAGTATGGCGCTACTATTTGTCATGGAATTTTCGAATACTTCAAGATCTACCAGTCCCGACAACGGATCAATAACATCGACTTTTAATGCACTTAGCGCATCTTCCATCGTTTGGGTATTATTTTCCAGCAGCGACGTATCAATATAAGCATCATTGTCCTGGTTTTTGTCGCCTTCATTTTGCAGCGAAAGATCTGATGCTCTCAAGGCTCTGGACCCTAACAAAAGCGCCCTCAGACTGGTAACCAGGGCATTGATTTCAAAAAAGTTGTAAGAAGCACCAACGCGATAATCTATCTGGATATCAACATTTAATGGAACGCTTACTTTTTTATGAAAAGCACTTATCACATATTCATCGAGTTCATTCAGGTTTTTAGCACTCTCCACATTTTGTATATATAACAAGTCGATAGCCTCCAGTTCCATCTCTAGCATATTTACAGAAACAGCGCTTGGTGTGGACGGACTGCCATCGTACGAGGGAACACTGTAGCTTACAGTGCATGCAATCTGATCGCTAGGAGGAACAAAACCTGCTACCCATTTAGCCAGCGCAGGTTCTACTTTTGTACGCGGGTTACTGTTAGTACCTGCGGCCGCATTTGCGTCCAAATGAATACCAAATCGATTTGTTAAGCTAACACCGCTTCCCTGCGACTGAATAACGTCTGGCAAGTGCGGGTAAGCACCTTTACTATAAGCATCCAGAGCGCCCGAAGCCCGTTCATAATTGCCTTGCACCACCTGATGTACACTTTCTGCAATGGCAAGATCGGCCACAGCATCGCGCACATTTTTAAGGTGGTCGACCGCATCGTTTAAGGCTGTGAGTTTATTTCCGGTAGCTTCGAGTAGCTTGTCCTTACCGTTGCCTGTTTCAAAATCAAATGGATATGCGTGTTGCTCTTCCTCTAAGCCTTTTAAATGTTCCAATAAAGCCAGTCCATCAACCACGTTACGTGCTTCCACTTGTGTAACCGCCTGATCTTCCTGCATCGCCTCATCTTCTTCTGCTTGCCTTATTTGAGCGAGGGTCCCCGTTTTATTCAAGCCTTTTTTTATCGCTGTTTTTTTGATACGATTAGAGCCAATAGGAAATACTTTGCGCAATTCGTAGATGTAAACATCCATCTCCTCATCAGTATTATCGTGCAAAATACGCTCCAGTTGATAACCAAGCATTGCTCCTAACGATTGTCCCTTTTGCATACCTTCAATAATTCCCATTGCCAAACGTACACGCTCAGAAGAAAGGTTCACTTTATACAATTCAGCATCAGCTTCATCGGCTGTTGAAATATAGGCATTCCGCAGTACAGATGCTGTTAGTCCATGGCTTAATGACGGAGCGTGAATGTAACCACCATTCTTATTGTCGGTAACGATATCTTGCTCATTATTCGGGTCGAAAATAGGCTTGATATCGCTATCAATTGCTGCCGGACTCAGCTCTTTATCTTCAGGAAGCAGTTTTTCAACAATACCATAGGCTCCAATGTAGAGGCCATCTCTTGGGTCACTTTGATTTTGTGGCCCACCGAAACGCATGTATTCCATCATGACATCGAGGTGTCCCATAATCCAGGCATCGAGACGGTAAGAGGCTGTATCAAGCATTTCTACCATGCTACGTTCCAGACGTGCCGTAGGGGTATCTTTGAGTAGCTCTAAAGCATCTATGATGTCGCGCAGTTCACGTGTATTCACCGGAATATTAGCCAGTGTCAAATTTTGAGAAATTTGGTCTACCAGCAAGGTATTGGGATCTATCTGAGGTTCGGTACGGTACAGCAGGTCCCACTTGGTTTGCAACTGAGGCCCGGGATTGTCCTGAATACCGATAAAGTCTACATCGACACGCGCCGACCGCATTTCATCACGGTTTATTAATTCCCGTTCATGCATCATTTTCAAAGCCGTATTACCAAACTCCAGATTAATGGAATAACGTAATAGCTCATACAATAGCGCATTGGGCCGGTCACCTTCATTGAAGCCCGATTGATCTTTAATTATTTGGTGATTACTTAAAGAATGCGTTATGAGCCACTCGATATAGTTTAAATCTTCAGGGGTATAAGCTCTGATTTTATTTATTTCTGACAGCGGCGTATCATCAATCAAAGGTGTATGTAAATCCTGTTGATTATCCAGGAAAAATTTCTTCAGTAAGGGGATATCAGGAGTCACTTTATCATTGACCTGATAACCCAGGGCTTGTAATTGTTGTAAGGCCTTTGCCGCATATTCGTTTTTAAAGTTATCTACGCGTTGTTGGTTATAACATAGCTCTTGAAGTAGCTGTGCCTCACTTTTTGCGATACGGCGGTCAAACTCAACGGATGTAGCATGCAAGCCCAGTGCCTTGAGCAAAATCTGATGTGCATCTCCCTCCTTTCCTACATAAGCCACATCATCATAAAAACCAGACTCAAACCAAATGCCTTTCATTCTGTTGATGATGTCGTTGAGCTTAGCTAAGCCTTCTAAATAGGGTCTGTAGGCTGTTTGAAATAACTTGCCTCTACTGGATGCATAATAATTGATACTATTGAACGTGGTAGCGGGTAAAATACCATATGGCTGATTACTGATTCTAATGGCAGGTATACGCCCTCTTCCACTTACATGCTTAATAAAAAAGTCCCGTGCAAAAGCCCGGTCATCATCCGAAACTACCGGAGTAATCATACTTTCCAGGTAATAGCCTATTGTTCCATTCCACAAAGCGGTATTCATGGCACGAGCCTCTAATTGATCCCTGCCGTAATAATTAGCTGCTGTTTTTAAGGAAGCAGCATTCACGCTAATGCCCAGGCTGTTGGCAAGCCACCTACCATCAACCCTGGTTATTTTTTCGAAAGGGTCATCCTGCTGGTCGCCATTGAAATACCTGTCAAATGCTTCATCGGCATCTTCACTTTCATCGTAAGTTGTGGTACTATCTTCTGTATTATTTGTAGCTGTCCCCTGTGGAATGAGTGAAAAACCGGTATCGCCAAATTGATGATGTGCAAACAACGTTTCTATGGCTTCTTTGCCTTCCTGAGCGTCGGCACTCAATTTAACACCCAGCACCATCAATTTACTGAAACCGGCGTTGTACTGTTCTTCACTGAGGTTCACTTTAAAGCCCATGCCCTTTGAAACAGCTTCCTCGAAGTCAAAAAGCCACTTTGTTTCCGACTGGCCAGCCAGGTACTCCATGTATTTTTCTGCCTTTTCATCTTCAGACATGGTATCGAAAGCGGGGCCATAAATAGCGGCTAACAGTTCCGTAATGTCATCGCTTGTATCAGGCCCGACTATCAACGGGTCTGGTATGCGATTCCCGAGTTGCTCTACTATAGCCTCGCCATTCTGATCATAAGCTATGAGCACCAAATTTTCGGGAAGAGTCGTAACTTTAGAAGCCTGTGTCCACGCCGCCACCTTTGTATCATCGGCTACTGGATTGGGGAAAGTGATAAACACGACTTCTACATTGCTGGCCTCTTCCGCTTTTTTCAATAAATCTTTCGCATCGCGAGGTTCGTATTTTGTGACTATTTCTTTGGCTTTTTCAATATCGCCGCCAACGAAATCCACCATCATATTAAAAGCGGCTGTTAGCTGTTGCGCATTACCTTTAGCTTCGGCCACAAGTATCCAGTACTTTTCAATGGCATCGCGCAGGTCATCTTCTATTTTATCGAGCAAGGTAATTACAAGGAAGACCTCATCTTCGGCCTGGCGGATTGGCCGTGCTTCCTGTTCTTTTGGTCCAAAATTACGTGTAAGCCAGTAAGCTCTTCCCGCATTAAAGATTCCCATCAGTTTTTTCCATGCTGCGCGTTCCTTCTCCTTCACATAATCGCCAAGTCCCGGACTTCCGGCAGTTCCGGCCTGAAATAAGGATACCCAATAACGTATCATGCGTTCGCGCTCACTCATTGAAAGCACATCATCAAAGGAATCGACAGAAAATGTATCTGGAAAAACCCGTACCCACAGTTGATGTTGTGTTTGCAGGTGTGATGCGACAACAATTGGTGATTGTACAATCTTAAACCGTGTTTCAATACGCAGCGGAGCTAACATTATAGGGGTATCGGCGTCGAAAAACCCTAAATTTTGCCTTGGGTCGCTGTAAACTTCAAACTGTTTGAGTACGGATAGCTCAGAGCTCAGACTTCCTTCTAATCGCTTTCTGTTTTTTTCCAGGTTGGATTTCACCTGTTGTTCCCGTTCTAAGAGTTGGCTATATGCCTGGCTATTTGGAGACTGTGTTCTTAAAACTGCTTTTTTCTGCGTTTCTAACTTTTTCAGCCGCTCCTGATCTACTGTGATTGCTCTTCTACCTGCAATCAGTGATTTGCGTATCTGCTGAATACTCGACTGTAATTCGTGAAATTCTGCCATTACCCTTGGTTATTAGGTGTAAAATTTTTCTTTGGTAACATTTCGGAGGCATGTACCCCTACCAAAACAGGTACCTGATACAGCACGTAGGCCAATTGCGCGGAGCTCATATCCTTGGACCACTCCTGTACTGCCAGTATATCATCCTCTCTTTGCACTTCCTTCTCTGCCTCATCTCCCGTGAGTGGGTTTGACTCCAGATCTATGGTCTGAGTCTGATTGTTAATTTGTATGTGATTACCATCCGGCACTGCAGGTGTAATATCTTCCCAGCCCAAATCGTTCCATATATCGACTTTCGCCGGATCATTCTCATCAATGCCGCTGCCAATGTCCAGGCCGAATCGTGGTTCACCAGGCCGTTCTTTTATGACAAAAAACCATCCTGGATCGTGCCATTTAATATCCTCTTCCTGGCAAGCTTCCGGTAAAGCTACGCTTTCGGAACCCGTACCTCCGTTTGCTTCACAAACCGTTAAATCGAAGCCAAAGAAATAGATATCAGGATCCACTTTCGCTTCATATAATGGCGTTCTGATGTAATTATTGGAAGGGTTCTCCTGTTCCGATTCGGGAATTGTTTTAAAGGTGCGCTCTTTCTTAGGATCAATTTTATCGGTATTGTTAGCCTCATCTATTACTTCATCTTCATTCTCATCGCGCCAGGCTGCCCGCTGTGCATAAATTACTGCATTCGGGTACTTCTTCAGCAATTCACCTCTAATTACCAAGACCACTTCTTCACGGGGTTCTTCCCCTGGTTCCTGCCTGTGATCATGACCACCCAATTCCGAATAGCGCGACCACAAGTGTATTTCCGGAATATCTTTGAGTTTTTCCTTTCTTTGCTCCGGAGTAAGATCTTCGTCGGTATGATAAGAAGACACATCCCAGAACTGACGGAAATAACTTCCTCGTTGATCTGTAGGGTATTCACGCCATTTCAACTCACGTGCAAATTCATGGTTAAGCCCTACCATGTATGATTCTATAAATTTCTGATTAGTTGCTAATATGGAGATACTATTCTGAGCTATTTTATTGATATTGGGAAGAAATAGGTCTGGCGAGTAATTGGCCAGGGGTTTATACATGGGTAAATCAATTTCCGGATAGGCCATGGCCTCCACAAATAGCTCAAACAACTGCACTTTTATATAATCAGGAATCACGATACTACCCCAAATCCACTTTGGTATCGTCAGCTGCGGAGTAAGTGCCTCAAACACACTCAAACCCGTATTTAATACGCTAAAGCTGGTCGCTTTGGGAGGTACGTATGAATAAATGGCTCCTTGTAGCAAGGCATAATTATCTTTTATGGCCGCTTTAAAACGTTTACCTTCTTCACTGTCGCTGATACCTACAATTGGCCTAAATTCTTCACCAGGCTCAACAATTTTAAAATTCTGTATCTTGGGCCAGTCGTCTACCGCCTCCGGTGTTTGACCGCGAGGATTGATATTGTCTACCGCATCGACCGCAAAGCCCCACCTTCGCATCAAAAAGAATAATACTATTAATAAAATGGCAATACCACCTATAATTCCATAAGCTGCTGCTCCTTTATTGATAAAAAAGAGCAGTATGATAAGAATCGCGGCTATGGCTAAGAAGAGCCAGCGCAACCAGGGGTTTTTATTGACCAGGTTGCCCAGAAATGAGGGTGGATTGGAAGGCACTACCTGATCTGTCAATTGGTCTATATCGGTTGCTGCCACCGGTATTTCACGTGGCGGAGCCGCCGATACCTGCCCATCATTCACCCTGGAAACAATATTAAAGGGTGTGATTTCGGAAGAAAAAGGTAAGCGCTTAGCCAGTATACCTCTAGGACGCAACACCTTACGCATATTCGCAGACAACAAAGCCTGAGGTACCGCACTAAATTTCAGTTCGTGAAAAACGGTAGCTTTTTTCTCTAAAGTAGCGTCACCTTGCTCTAATGTCACATTTTTCATGAGGCGCTGATGCACCGGTGCTGTCAGACTCAAAAAACGATCGGGTTGTTTGTCCTTGATCGTTTGCATACTACCAGTATACCAAGAATAAGATACTTCTTTAGCCAATTGTGCAAAGAAAATCTTTCTGTTTGCTGCCACAATATCTCCTACCTGCTCCCAGGCTGCCTGCATATAAGTCTCTTGATTTTCCTGAACGACCTTCGTACCGAAGCCTGCCGATGTACGCCACGTGGGATCGAGGTTCAATTCATGTACCCAGTTTTGATTGATCGTGTCGGCATAATCGTTTCCATCTCTATCTTTGAGGAGGCGTTTTTGTAGTGCGTGCCACTGCCCGTATAAGGGGGCGGTAATAAGTGGATCCGGATTTCCGACTATACCAAATTCGTCATCATCAGCTACAGCATCGCCGATATTCGAATCGTTGTTCGCTTCCAAAGCCGCTTTTTCCTGGTAGCTGTCTGAGAGGTTAATAAATGCCGCCAGCTCACTTTGAAAAGGGTGCGGATAAGGCTGGGTCTGCTTATACCACTCGCGGTACTTTTTCACCTCTTTATATTCTTCGGGCGAATAAAATGCGTCCGGAATTTTTAATGCGCCACCCAATTTGAGTACACCATGCAGTTTGAGGTCTTCAGGAGTTGCCGGGTCATCGATTATACCCGCAATATTCGCACCGGGTTGCTGCACATCAATGTCACGAAGCCCCACCTCACTGTTGATAGGTTGTGGTTTGAGTAAGCGTACGAGGTATTCAAAATCGCCTTTGCTACCAGTCTTAAAAAAAGAACGATAGTAATAAGGTATTTCCAGTGGTATATTTCCTTCTGTCCAGGCAGGTGCATCGAAATCGTTTAATGCGCTTATGTCACCACCAAGACCTGCTACCAAACCGGTATTAAATGTAGGCACAAGAAAGAGGTGGTAAGCAGAATTAGCCTCCAGCTTTCGAGGACAAATAATTCGGGAAAAGCCTACATCGGCATTCTTACCCAGCTCACTTTCCAAATCTGCACTGATGTCTTTTTCATCGTCGTGATACAATTGCCCATCATTCAATATGCTTTTGTTGATATGTACATGCGACCATGCCCACAATTGATCATTCGGTGGCAGCTGCGCGGAGGAATTAGGTCTTATGTATGGTAAAGGCCTGTCTTTGGCATTTTTACCATCGTCGAACTCCGACTCTTTTAACACTATAAGCGTAATCCACGGCATTAGGCGATGACCATTTGGCGTCAATGGAGAATAACGCCATGGCAGGTCTTCATCATAAAACTCAATAAATGGCAGGTAGTTCGGTTCAAAATTGGCTATCCAGTTCTTGGGCTCAACGCGAATAATATTTTTGGTATCGATACCTGTCACATCGGCCGGACCATAAATCTCTATATCCTTTGGAATGACCGTTGCAGTAACCTTATTGCCATCGAGGTCGGTACCTGTAGGTTTAAGGTTCACCTGTACAGTTGCCCTTAAACCGGAATTACTATTAATCTCATTGGCAATGCCTTGTCTTACCCATGGGATAAATGAATATGTTGCTAACTCACTCATGCGGCATCGTTTAATTCAGTGTTAGGAATCACGTGCAACTGTCCTGTCAGTGCCGGGTTTGCCTGCAATTGCTGCGCCAGGTACTGATCGGCCATCGCCACGCTCTTAAATGTCTTATTTAAATCTATCGAGGTGTTATCCTCATTGAAGGCTACCGAATATTCGTTGACATTAACGGCCACCTTTTCGTCGCGAGGTTGTAGCTTCTTCTTATAGGTCTGCGAAACTTCGGCCTGAGCTACTGCACTATTTTGCAGGAAGAAATTGAACAGAAACTTGTTGATCAACACAAATGTACTTCGGAAGAAAAAGAAGAAACGTCGCGTATACCTTCTAAAGTTATTGTCAATGATAATTTCTTCATAACGCACTTTACGTACTACAGCCTGATTGGCCTTAATTTGAGCATCTTTGATCTTCACTTCCCGACCTGCGTCCATGTATTCGAAGCCCGGTTTTGATAAACGGTCCCCATCATCGAGGTCGCGAAGCTGCCCAATGGCAAATTGCTCGTCAACGTAATCACTCGCCAGCTCACCTCCTCCGGCAAACTCCACATCAAAATCGAGGGCCTTAACATCTGAGGTCTTTTTATTACCAAATTTCTCAAACTCATAATTGAGTGGCAGCTTACGTTGTGAAATTTTAAAAGAGCCAACCGGGTGTAAAACCAGCTTGCTGTCTTCTTCTGTCATTTCCCTTAAGGTAACCGCTACGTTATTGCTTGCCGGTAAAATTGCCTGCCAGTTGGTCAGTGCGCTCAGCTCTTCCACTAATAAAGGCATTACCTCCATTTTCTCCAGGCTGGTATCCTGCTTATCTCCCCAGGTATGACTAAAAGGCACCTTAATATCAAAAAAGAGCAGGCTAATTTCACCTTTACCTGCTATATGCCACGGGGTAGGCCCTTCGAGGGTGCCACTGAAACCTACACTGAACAATCCTATTCCAAATACTTTCACTCCCAGCTTCATAGATAAAGAGAAGCTGAAAAAGAAAGGATCAAATTGAAACAAGGCATCAAAAGCGAGGTGTCCATCTATATTAAAGGCGCTTACACCAAAGAAAACCTCTACTTTCGCACCAAATTGAACGGAATTGGATGTAACGGCAAAGTAGCCTTCAATACGGACTTTAGCGTATGACTCGTTTAAGATATTTACGGCTATGCGCGATGGAGCGTCGAAAGGTAATGGCGGTGGTGAGTATTTGGGATGAAAGCCACCTACACTTACCACAAAGTTTGCCTGATCGCCCCATTGTACCAGTAGCCCCATGCCCCCTTCAAGGGTAATAAACAGCACACGGCTGTCATAGAGGTAAGCAGCAAACCAAAGCAGCTTATTGGAAGGTTCGATGCGCCCGATAAAATTCACTTGCAGACGCAGAACATCTGCATTTTCATCCGGCAACACTACTTTTACCACTCCTAATATGGTGATATTGCCTTCGGGGATCTCAATAATAAGTCCCAATGAAACACTCATTAGCGTAGGTGTTCCCCATCCTATTTTAGCCATTGGCCCTATTAGGAAAGAATCTTCTTTGACCGGGAAAAATGATTTGAGATCTGATATGATTTTAGGTGCATTAGCCACTACATTTTGAGGGAACATGACACTTTCAACCGAACCATTTTTCACCCCTTCTTTAAGTGGGTCTATATTTACGATGCGGTTGATACCGACAATACCCCCTACTCCTAAAAGTGTGAACCCGAAACCAAGCTGTATTCCGGAGCCAAACTCAGCGGTTATTACAATGATCATGGAAAAGCCTTTGGAGCCATCGGGCATAATGGTGTTAATGACGCCAACGGCACGTAGCGCTATCCATTCGCTGAAAACCAATTCCAAAGCACCTGCATATTCCCCCCTTTCCGGGTCTAAAAACAAGTAGCCACCACCTTTCACAATGCCGGCATCAACGGCCAGCCCTACTCCTTTCGGTGGTTTAAAGGCTATATCGAAGTTAAGGGGGCCTAAGTTTCCATCTTCCGGATTTTCAGCAACGCTCAATGTACCTGTAACGCCAATACCTTCGATTGCTGTTTGCAGAGGGCCAAGACTAGCCCCCACATTGGCGCTAATACTAATTGGGAAGGAACTATCTTCAATTCCCACGCTTAGTGTTATAGCATCAATGGAAACAGGTCCGAGGTCGACGTGAGTAGGTAGTTGTATTTCCAAAGTACTACTACCCGTAAAATACAAACCATCTTCACTATCAAAGCCAAAGCCCATACTAAAATCGGACTCCAACTTAATGGCAGACATCAACGTACTGATGAAACCATCACCTCCGGAAGCATCTACCACCAATTTACCTCCCACTATTTCTCCGCTTACATTCAATTTGGCGGAGGCTTCCATGTTATTGGCATCAAAATTGAGACCGGCGATTGCCTGTGCGATAAACTTGGCCACCTGTAACCTGGACCCTTCTGCCTCGCCAAAAATGATAAAAGGTTCATCATTTTCCTTTCCAGCGGTAAAGCGTACGCCAAATTCGCCGCTGGCAGCAATTTTATTGGCATTGAAGGTGAGGTTACCATCGGGGTGAATAATTATGGAAGCTCCTGCCTCCAAATCGCCATTTAGGAGCGCTTCCAGCTTCCATTCTTCACCCTGGCTTAAAGGGAGTGTATTTGCTGTTTCTATTTTGTGCTCGACACTAATCTTCAATCCCGGATCACCGTCATTAGCATGTATTTGAACTAAAAAGGCATCAATCAGATCGCGATTGTTAGGAGCGCCGTTAGGAACTATTACTGCGGGTACACCCAGGCGTACCAATATATTTTTAAGTACGGTTAGTAACTTATCGTCATCGAAATCGGGTTGGCCCCACTGGTATATTTCCTGTAACCTTCCTGCCGGATCCTTGATGAAATCGATCAGATTATCTACACTAAAATTGTATGACCCTTCCTGTCCAACAGCAGGTCGGCTTATTACACCTATGAATTCAAGCGCTTCGGGAACCCCATAATATTTGTCGAGGTAAGTCACCAGCAGAAAGTCCATGAGTTGATCTACGACTCCCGAAAGCGCTGCTGTTTTGGCTTCTGTATCAGGTTTTTTACTCAGTGAATCAACCGCTGCTTCAATTTCCTTTATGCCTTCAATGGTATTTTTAACCTGCTGAATAAGCTGCTCAGCCAGGCTGATAACCTGACTGTAATTATCTGCATTCACAGCAGTAATGATAGCTTCTACTATACCGGGAGTTTTACCAACGGCGGTGAGCACCTTTTGCACACCATTAATAAAACCGGGTAAGGCATCCACACCTTCTGGTATATCTATACCGATGGACTCTAAAAACTCTTTGGCGCCATCGTTTCCCAGAGCCGATTCCAGCGGCTCGAGCATATTTGATAGACCAATGACAATGGATTCGAAGGTGCCTGTTTTACGCTGATTTGCTGTCATAGTTATCTTCTTTGGTATTCAGGTGATCAGGTATTACCTGTAAAATATCCAGTTTCTTAAGCGCTTGCGCCATATCGATCAGGAGGCTGTTTTTTTCAACTGTGTCCCGCACTTTCGTTCCATAAATGGCAATATCTTTTTTCAATGATTCGGAGCCGTACTTCTCAAAAAGTAAGGCCAACTCGTCCATGAGCTTTGACCTGCTTACCCCTTCTATTTCCTGAGGGATCTCATAATCTTTAACTTTAGCCGAACGTGCCAGTGCCGCCACAAAAGAAGGCCCCTGATTACGCTGCCATACAACCACTCCCTCACGCACGTGGTTAATTATTCTCAGCACTTCATCTTCATGTTTCTCATACAACTGTGCCAGCACACTTTCCTCATTCCCTTCTTTCAGCTGACTTAGTAGGTTTTGTGTGGTCTCTTTTACTTCCGCAGCGCTTTCTTCCGGTGCATTACCAGGAGCAACAGACCCGCTGGTAATGATATCAAAATTATGACCTTCCGTTACCAGGTCCGCAATTACATTCATAATATTATTAGCGAATGTAATGGCCTTGTTGGGATCGGAATCAAAATCTACCCCCCAAAGTAACCCTACCACTTCATCGTCTTCATTCACGACTACTGATCCGGAATCTCCACTATTGGCGAAGGTGTCTTTGCACTCGGTACCGTCTTCTGATTCCACTTTATAATCCGTATTATTAGGACTTATCAATACGGTATTCTTCCACGTCACCGTACTTCCATTGACATTTACAGCATGGTCACCGGTATGGTAAATAGTTCCTTCGGTATAACCTGATCGATAGCCAATTTTACGTACTACGTCATTGACGCTCGGTTGAGCTTTACCTGACACCTCTATTACCTGGGCCGTGGAATCATTCGTTATTTTAAGGTTATTATTTGTTAGGTCATTATCGAGCTCTGCAATGGCGTAATCGAAGGCATCGATATTGTCGGCTTTTGATTTTTTGGCGTAAACCGATTTGCCGATCACCCAATTATCGCCACAGGTACAGCAACAACAGTTGCTGGGTTCTTTGGCTTTGGGCTGACCTACTTTAGTCTCAGAAGTTACTTCACCCGTAGAAGAATCGAATAATACATGTTTATTCGTTAGTAAGTAATGTTTACTCCCTATTGCTCCAAACCACCCAAGGGTACCGACGCTGCCGGAATTGGCTTTAGAACCTATCGGTAGTCCTGCTGTAAGCGTAGCATAACGTTTATACTCATCTCTTTCGCTCGTACCGCCACATACATCATTCGCATCTTTCGGACTTAGCGGCAAAACCACATCTGTCTTTATACCATTAATTTCTTTGGGAATTACTTCCGAAGCCTCCAGGTCGGATTCCTTAATTTTGGCCTTGACACAAACCCGGTATACCACTTCTTTGGTAAGGTTACCCGCAGTCTCTTTTAAGCCAATTCCGACCGAAACCACATTCGGAAGTTTCAACAATTCGCTTTTCACCTTTTCAAGGTCATTTTCAAGACGTTGTTGCTTTTCTCTATTGTTCTTTGCGCTCATAACGTAAAAATTAGGTACACGCCAAAATTTGAACTTAAAATCTCCTCGCCAATCAAGAAAAGACCTGGCAGAGATTCCAATTTTTCAGATAAGAGATTATGAAACTAAAAGTTAATAATCAATGGTTTTTAAATATGGTAAATTGTAAAAACTAAGTGTTAATAGGCTCTGACACAACTCCAATTGTAGCGCAACAGCCAGATGCATTAACTTCAAAAGTAATTAATATAAAACTTTTCAAATTGTCAAATTAATTGGAGTGTAATCAACCATATGTACATGAAGGATAAAAAATATACAATTCAATAAATCAGCCTCACAATCAATTCAACATACTCACTTACAATCGCTTAATGATTCAACTTTAATCAAAAAATTGTTTTTATTTTCCACAGAAACCACACGCCATTCCTCCTTAATGGCATCGTGTGAAAAACGAAAACGACTTATGCGCATTATTTTCCCATTCTTTTCTTCTTCCAAATCAGAGAGGTGTACTGTCGAAAATTCACCAGCGCTATCTTTGACTACGATCAGGTATTCGCGGTGCGCATTGAAATCGATTGAATGAATGCTGAAACTATATTGATTCTTTAAATCAACTATTTCCAGGCTGTCTTTTTTAAATAACACCGTGGCATAGTCACCATTGCAGGATTCGAACAAAAACAGGCTGTCATTAGACTCGTACAAGCGGTACCATTCTTTGGGAAATGATTCGGGTAGTTGCGTTTCGGAATTCAGATTCTCGGACTGACAGTAAGCGTAAGTTGAAAAAAGAACAAGCAAAATTGTACAAAACTGTTTCATCCATCTTTATTTTTCACAAAGATAAATGAAAGTAGGGACATATAGGTCTGGAAATTTCGGTTGTTAATATTTTAAAATTTCAGAGACCTACCCTGTTCGTAAATTGCTCTTCCAATTTTCCATTCTCCATAGGAAAAGGAAAGTGATTCTCCGGCATAATTTGGTATGATGCCAAAATCTGCAAAAAGAAACCGTATATTTCTAAAATAATAAAAACCTTCTGCTGTAAAATTTAAGGCCTTAATATCTGCTCTATAAGGGTATGATATAATGAATGAGCATCCAAAACATGCTTTCACCGCCCAAACAGGCTTCCCGCTTTTATAAAATAGGACCGCATTAGCAAAAACCTTTCCGCAACGTGTACCTGAGCCCGTAAATGTGGCATTGGAGTCCAGGCCAAAATCGGGAAAATGCTTAACTACCAATGTAATTAAAGAGGAATCGGTAATTTTAACTTTGCGTTCGTAAATTGCTTCGATTAGTTCGATATCGGCCATGCTAAAATCACCTCCATATATTAGGTTACGAACCCTTTTCTCTTCAAACCTGTGCGCCGATTCATAAACTGGAGAGGCAATACTTTGACCATTGTAACTGTGCCAGGTATCCAGCACGTCCATAAGTTCCTGTGTAGAGTAGAGGCGTATTTCATCAATATCATTTGGAATGACGGATTCTACTTGATCCAGGGTATCGGTATAGTAAGTCTTTGATTCTTGTGCGCGGGCAACAACACTGATTATCAAAAACAAAGCTAAAAACGGAAAAATTCTCATCTATAGAAGTTATGTTTATTTCACGCTATGCTGTTCCATTAAATATAACACAATACTGCGCTTCAATAAAAGGTAAAAGAAAAAATCATTCAAATTTGAGCAAAAAATAAAAGGGTTGCTTCCTAAAAAAGAAAGCAACCCTCAAAATAACTATTAAAATGTGATTATTGCTTGATCAATGTCTCAACGATCACTTCGTTATCGGTGGTAATTTTGACATAATAAACTCCTGAAGCCAAATCGCTACCGAGAGCTATTCCCAAACCGGCATTGTAAGACTGCTCAAATACTTTGTCACCATTGGCATTAATTACTTCAATGAAAGCTGTGCCCTGATAGTTGATAAAAACATCACCATCAGTTGTAGGGTTCGGATACAATTTAAGAGCACTTACTGCTTCTGTAGCACCTATTCTTGCACTGGCACCACAGCTTCCCATGGTATGAGCATGATCTGCTTGTGTTGGTGCATATTGTCCATAAGGAGCACTATATTTAAAGAACCATTCTACTTCCGTTCCATTGTTTAGACCATTGATGGTATAAGTTCTGTTAGGATTTCCGGACATCGAGAAAGAGCCTATTTTAGAACCATTCAAGTAATAATCCAGGAAGCAGAAACCTGCACCATACTGTGAGTTGGCAGGAATAAATGTAATAGTGAGCGCGTTTCCATTCTCTTCCAGCTCATAGCTATATTCCGCAGGATTAGCACCTTCTCCGACACAATCATTAGTCATGGCAGGATCAACACGTACACTTACAATACCAAAACTAGTCGCACCATCGTTATCGGTAGCAGTTAAGCGGAATTCGTATAAACCTTCCACTAAATTAGAGAAGGTCGCCGCATTAGTAGCCCCATTAGTTATAGTTGCCGTATTAGGTCCGCTGTCCTGCGTCCACAAAACAGAAGCAATCCAACCATCGCTATCAGTAACAGTTGCGTCATTGATCGTTACTGAATTGGTAGGCAATGTCAATTGCTTGAAATCGCCCGCACCTACAACGGGTGGTTGATTTTCCGGATTAACAGTTACGGTAACGGTACCTGATGTAGAAGCACCATCATCGTCGGTGGCTGTTAAACGGAATTCGTAAGAACCCAGTACCAAATCAGAGAATGTAGGCGTTAATGTAGTACCGTTTGTAATGGTAGCCGTATTTGGCCCACTGTCCTGAGTCCAAAGTAATGAAGCAATAGTACCGTCATTGTCTGTGGCCGTAGCATCATTGACAGTTACCGAATTTTGCGGTAAATCCATTTGTTTGAAATCACCTGCGCCTACAAACGGAGCTTGGTTTTCACCTTCATTCACACGTACGCTTACGGTAGAAGAACTTGATGCACCATCATCATCTGTTGCCGTCAAACGGAACTCGTACAATCCTATCTCCAATGCTGAGAATGTAGGTGATATGGTCGTTCCGTTTGTAATAGTGGCAGTACTTGGCCCGCTTTCCTGCGTCCATGATAAAGAAGCGATAGAACCATCGCTATCTGTAGCCGTGGCGTCATTTACAGTTACAGAATTTGCTGGAAATGTAATTTGCTTGAAATCACCTGCGCCAACCACCGGAGGCTGATTTTCACCTTCATTCACACGTACACTTACCGTAGCAGAACTTGATGCGCCGTCATCATCTGTTGCTGTTAAACGGAACTCATATAAGCCTATTTCCAATGCTGAGAATGTAGGCGATACGGTCGTTCCGTTTGTAATGGTGGCCGTACTTGGCCCACTTTCTTGTGTCCATGATAAGGAAGCGATAGAACCGTCACTGTCTGTCGCTGAAGCATCTGATACCGTTATTGAATTTGCAGGAAATGTAATTTGCTTAAAATCACCGGCAGCTACGACTGGTGGCTGATTATCATCTGCTGGATGAACACGAACATTTACCGTACCTGCAGTACTGGCATTATCGTTGTCAGTTGCTACTAAGCGGAACGTATACAAACCTTCTACCAATGCAGAAAAGGTAGGGCTTATGGTAGTTCCGTTGGTAATAGTGGCGGTACTAGGACCTTCATCTTGTGACCATACCGTAGAAACAATCGTACCATCATTGTCAATTGCCACTGCATCTGTTACCGTTATAGAATTGGTAGGTAGCGTAATCTGTTTAAAATCACCGGCGCCAACAATTGGAGGGTTGTTTGGCCCGCAAGTTGTTACGGCAATCGTCTGCGATGGCGCACTGAATGTTTGTCCGTCGATTACCACAGACATTAAAACAGTCACATTCCCAATTGCATCAAATGAAGTTGTAATCGGACCTTCTCCTGTAAACGTTTGGTTAGGAGTAATTCCCTGAAAACGCCATTCAAACTGATCAACACCTTCATTTGCTGTTAAAGTAGCAGTCACACTTTCACCCACACAAATAGTTGTTTTGTCCAGACTAAAAGCATAAGCAACAGCAACGCCATCACAGTTATCATCCACACCATTGTTATGAATTTCATTGCTTCCGGGATTTATTTGATCGTCCAAGTCATTACAATCTTCACCGGCCATAAACCCGTCATTATCGATATCAGCTGTTACCTGATCCAAAACGAAATTAAAATCATCAATATTAAAACCTCCTTGCACAACGTTCATGCGTAAAACGTGGTATCCGGCTTTTAAAGCCAGTTGTGAGGCACTAACAGTTTGATAAGATTGCCAGTTACCCGTATTAGGAACTGTTATATTACCTGTTAATGCATCGCCATCTACTTGTAAATTGAATGCTGTGCCATTGTGAATTGAAGCAACCTGAGCATTCATCGTATAATTACCATCTTGTTGAACAACAACCGAATACTCCAGCCACTCACCGTTTTGTGTCCAACCTACATTTCCGTTTTGTGAACCAGGCTCAACATCTACATCATCTGAGCGTAGAAAGTTCCCGCTATTTCCTCCGTCCGTATCGAAGTAAGCGACATTTTGCCCGCCTACATCATAAAATTCGGCTTCCACCAAACCCGGAATAGTTTGTGGTAACGTGTTGAACGGTGTTTGCGTAAAACCTACGTCAAATATTCGTTGGTAGCTTTTTCCTTTGTGTACCACTTCATAAGTCCAGGTTCCTACTATTGGGTTTGCCGGAAGATCGAACTCAACAACCCAAGAGCTTCCCCAATTGTAAGATGAAGGAGGAGTATGAGCGAAGTTCCAGAATAAATTCCCATTCGGATCATATATATTGATTTGAGACTCAACCATTGACTGATGGCGATAAGCTCTTCCTAAGAACAATCTTTGACCTCCTTGCCATCCCGTGTATTTTTCAAATCCATTTTCAACGTTTGGACACCCCGCATTAAATTGAGGCGCTTGAGTTGAAATCGTCATTGTCAAGATATCTTCTCGTCTATATGATTCCTGATTCTTCCAGCAAGATTCAGGTAAAGACGGATTATTAGGTCCATAAAAAGGATCAATAACCGCACCATTTGGTTCATGTAATTCAAAATGCAGGTGAGGACCATCAGAAATTCCCGAGCTTGCTACCACTCCCAGGTATTCTCCTTCTTCCACTGTCTCTCCCAGCGCTTTAGAAGTAACAGAACCGTTTTTGAGGTGGCCATACATGGCTAAAACACCATCGGCGTGCCTAATATATACCGCATTCCATCCTTCAGGTTGATTCCAGTCGCAGTGATCGTCCGGATTCCCGTCTGCTTTGAATTCGATGGTACCTGCTGCTGCTGCCACCACATGCACCTGGTCGTCTTGCACCATACGCCAGGAAAAAGGCCAGGTAGCAAAGTCGGTTCCTCTGTGACCATTATAAGCATGTGAACCATTGTTATAATCCTGTATACCTGAGGTAGGATCCTGGTCTACATAATTAGAAATTAACCAGGTATTGTAAGTAAAATACCCGGGAGCTTCTTTGAGAGGTGAGCCTAATTTCACCGTTCCTGCTGCTCTTTTAAGTTTTGCCTGTTGTTTCGGAGAAAGGTTAAACTTTTTGTCATATTGAGCATGCCAATGCGTTTCTCCAGTTGACTTTTGTGGTTCCCAGACAGTTTGTGCTTGAGAAAATGACCATGCACTAATAAAAAGTAGCATAATCGCTAGGTTCTTTTTCATCTTTAAAAATATTAAGTAGGACAAATAAAAAGCGTCGACATATAGACGACGCTACGAACTTAGACATAGTTCTGTTAGGAAACCCATCCATTCAACCAACGACAAACTTTATAAGACCAACAGGCGAATTTAACCTACAAACACTTTGAGCCATTCACCCACAACATAAGTCCCTGATTAACAAGAACTAAAAATTAAATTAATGATAAAAATCACCTCATTAAACCCACATTTTCTCAATTATTTAACAGCCATACAACTCTCTAACCAGGCGTTATAATCTGATTCGTAGTTAGTAAAACCGGCGTTAGGGGCCTAAACGAAAAAGAGCTAGGTAATTTCATGAAAAGCGTTTTTCCCGCAGATGGCATATAACGTCTTATTACCTTGAGATGCGCGGTATATTTCCCACCAGGCGAAGCCATTTTCATTTTTCCCAGATTCTTCCGGATGCTAGTGGTTTTCTCCAACCCCATTAAGCTTTACACCATAGTTATAAATTTCCTGTTTGGAACAAGTGCCTCGATCACCCACCGCATATAAGTACGTTTCTGATACTGTCTCATAACCTTCCATGACACCAAACCTTCCATCTTCTTTGGTGCTATACTTGAAACCTTCGGGGAGACTCATCTCAAATTTATATTCTTCGGTGTCAAGCGTTTCCTGAGCTTTGGAAGAAATATTGAAAAGCAGCAACATCGCTGTTAAATAATAAACTTATACATAACTTTTTTAAAAAATTGTTGATGTACCTACTAACGAAATCGACAATGGTAGATTCGATTTTACTTTTTTTTTTGCCAATGGCCGTCATCACTTCAAATTGACAGGATAAATTAAATTACTAAAATCGAATAGTAATCCCCCCCTCCTTAGCACTCGTTATTCCATTTTTTTTATATTTGCACAATCTAATTATATGAAGACAAATCAAGTCAACACAAGGCCTTTCTTTTTTATTATTGCCGGTATTTTTCTCGCTATGTTGGCTCCTCATCTTTTCTCCAGAGGTATGTTCATGGACGGACTGTGGTATGCGACCATCTCGCGCAATTTATCGATAGACATAGGTAGTTTTTGGCACCTGGAGTTTACCCCGACCAAGCACCCACATTTCTACGAGCATCCGCCATTGGCATTTGGACTACAGTATGTACTCTTTAAGCTTATTGGGGACAGCATTTTTGTAGAACGTGTATATGCTTTGCTGATGTCGCTGCTTAGTGCCTGGGCGATCTATTTACTATGGAAAGAAACAGTGACAGAACAAAATAAAAAACACGCCTGGCTCCCTTTATTACTATGGTCTTGTATTCCTATTGTCTCCTGGGGTATAGCCAATAATATGCTGGAAAATACCGTAACACCTTTTGCCTGTTTAAGTGTCTATTTCTTCATCAGGTCTACCAAAACGAAACGCTTCCTGTTCCTCACCCTTTCGGGTTTGGCCCTTATGTGTGGAGCATTAACGAAAGGACCTGTAGCGCTATTCCCTTTATGTGCTCCATTTTTTTATTACCTCATTTTAAAAAGGAAAAATTGGGCCGATATGCTTACTGACACCCTCTTTGTCAGTTTTATTACATTTCTACCATTTCTGTTATGGTATAGATTTAATAGTGAAGCGGCTAATATGTTCACCTTATATTTTAACGAGCAACTTCTTAAGAGTTTAAATAAAGTTGAAACCGTCGATAGCAGGACAAATATCTTGGGCTTTGTTTTTCAGGAGCTTTCGATATCCTTTGTATTCATGCTTCTTACTTATTTAATGACCCGAAAGAAACATTCTCCCGAAAAAGTCGCAGGCTGGGCCTTTTTGTTTCTGGCAATTGCCCTGGCGGGTGTTTTCCCTTTTATGATCTCTAAAAAGCAACGAGGATTCTACCTCATTTGCGCTTACCCTTTCTTTACACTGGCTTTCGCACACTTTATACTCGCCAGAATTAATTTACTCCTCAACAGTTTTCAAGAACGATTGGCTCATTCGAAATTTTTGAAGCCTATTGCTGTAAGTCTATTAATGGCAAGCATTATTTTACATGTGATCTTCATGGGGAAAATAGGTAGGGATAAAGCCAAAATAGAAGATATAGACAAACTCATAGCTATTATCAAACCGCACAGTGCGCTGGCAGCACACCCTTCGGTTCGTGATGACCTCGGCCTCCATGGTTACCTGTACCGATACGCCTATATCAATGTAGATCCGTTTAAACCACTTGAACGACCTTATTTCCTGATTAAAAAAGGTTGGGATATAGACCTTAGCCCCCTATATACAAAAAGTAATATCCAACTCAACCTTTATGACCTTTATGAGCGTAGTACCAGCGATACCATTCCGGATGACCGCTTGAGGCTTCTTCAGCAGGACATGGTATTATTCCCTGATAAACACCGCTAATACAACACGGTATAATTGGCACCTGTGTGTTTTCATAAAAGGCCTCTTATGATAAGTTTCATTATAAACGAATCTGTGATTAATACATTCCGAATGGCGCGCGTTTGAGAGCAACGGAAACGCGTGCCTAACAACCAAATTTAAGCGTTTAAAGCACGAATAAATGATATTGTATGTATTAAATTAGATAGCAATAAAAGTTTATTAATGTCTGAAAAATACAAATTCAACGATCCAGCGGGAATTTATTTTGTCACTTGTACCATTGTACATTGGATAGACCTTTTCATGAGAAAAGAACTAAACATATTGTCATAAACTCGTTAAGACACTGCCAAGAAAATAAAGGTCTGAACATTCATGCATGGGTTATTATGCCAAGTCATTGTAAGTAGTAGATCAGTGCCTTTGAGTTATATAATGAGAGACTTTAAAAAGCATACATCAAAAGCCTTGGTTAAAGAAATTGAGCTGATGAATGAAAGCAGAAAGGAGTGGTTGTTGAGAGCTTTTAACGGTACTGCTGCAACTATCAAGCATGTGAAACATTACAAAGTTTGGCAAGATGGTAATCACCCAATTCAATTAGATAGTGCTAAGTTATTAGAAGAAAAATTGCAGTATATCCATATGAACCCTGTCGAATCCGAAATTGTGGATGAAACGGAATTCTATTGGTATAGCTCTGCATGTGTTTATGCTGGTAAGAAAGGTTTGCTTAAATTGGATATGCTAGAATGAAAATTAGGGGCGTCACGCGTTACCGCTGAAGCTCAAACGCGCGCCATTATCCCGCTCAGATGATATGAATTAATATTATATATGAGCAGCACTCTAGGTATATTCAGCAGCTTGAAAGAGACAGGAAGAACAAAAATAAACTTAAGATGACAAAGTAGGATTATGATAAGTTTCATTATAAACGAATCTGTGATTAATACATTTCTTATTATATTTACTTTTTAACAGACCTTACAATATGAATTATTTCTCGAAAAGTTACCTGCTGACGATCATTGCTTTTGGCCTTTTTTTGAACTCTTTTTCTCAAGTCACGTTGAAGCAAGGATTCGTACATGAACTGGTTATGGGCAACCTTGATCAGCCTACATGTATCGCAATAGCACCCGAGGGACGTATTTTTATTACAGAAAAAGGTGGCAAAGTAAATATCATTGAAGATGGCGTCTTACTGGCTGAGCCGTTTGTAGAACTGGAAGTAGAAACCTCGGGAGAACAAGGTATAAGCTCTATTCGACTGGACCCAAATTTTGAGACTAATGGTTATGTATACATCTATTACACGGTTCCCGTTATCAGAAAAAATCGATTGAGTCGATTTACCGCTGCCGGAAACAGAGCAGTAGATGGTAGCGAGCTTATTATCCAGGAATTTGATGAGTTACACTCCATAATCCACCAGGGAGGCACCATACGATTTGTAAATGACACCACTTTTCTGGTGAGTACTGGCGACGGAGCCAATGGAAGTACCGCTCAAAGTCATGCTAACTTACTCGGAAAAATGTGCCGATTTCATTCCGATGGTTCGATACCGACAGACAACCCATTTTATGACACTAATAACGACCAATACCGGGCCATATTCGCACTGGGGTTTAGAAATCCCTTCACATTCGACATAAACAGACAAACAGGCCAGGTCTTTATCTGCGATGTTGGCGGAAACGATTTTGAAGAAATAAACGATGTAGAAGCCGGAATGAATTACGGCTGGCCAATTATTGAAGGAGAGATCTCTGGTGAAATTCCTCCGGAGAATTACAGAGACCCTATTTTCAGTTATCCGCACATTAACAATCAATGTGCCGTTGTGGGAGCAGCTTTCTATGCCCCTTTACAAACTAAGTTTCCGGAATCATTTCATGGCAAATTCTTTTTTAGCGACTACTGCTCCAACCAATTGGTGGTTTTGGACCCTACCAACGGAGAAGTCACAGACACATTGGCATCTGGAATTCCTCAGATCACAAACCTGACAGTATCAGATGAAGGGGACCTTTATTATTTGCGTTTTGGAAGTGGCGAATTGTACAAGGTACTATATACCGGCTCCGGAGCTCCGTTTATTACCAAAAACCCTGAATCGGATTTATACAGTGTAGGGGATCAGTTCTCAAGCAGTGTTGAAGCCGTCGGCGACTCACCGCTGTCTTATGAGTGGTATTTAAACAACACCTTGCAAAGTGACCAACAAGACAACATTTTCACCATTAACAATATACAGCTTGCAGATAGTGGCTCCACTCTATTCTGTATTGTAAAAAACGATCTTGGTCAGATTAATTCCGACACGATTATTATTAATGTCACCGCTAACATGCGGCCAAATCCACAAATCAATACCTCGACAAACTTATATAGTAACGGAGATACCATTCGATTTGCAGGTTCAGCGACGGACCATGAAGATGGCACTATTCCACCGGAAAGCTTAAGTTGGAAAGTAGATTTTCATCACGACGAACACACACACCCTGCACTACCATGGACGTCAGGAATGGATCACGGGGAACTTGTCATACCACGTCTTGGAGAAGTGGATACCAACGTGTGGTACCGAGTTTATTTAAGTGCTGAAGATTCTTATGGCCTTACGAATGAAACTTTTATAAACTACCTCCCCATAAAGACCAACTTTCTGGTAAAATCTACTCCCGGCCCGTTTAATGTCAAGGTAGACGGGGAAACACATCATACCACCTCAAACATAAGAAGCGTTAATGGAAACACACGTGTTTTATATGCGCCTTTTGAACAAATAAGAAATGATTCATTATTCGAATTTGTGGAATGGGTAGGACATAACAGTACAAACCCTATTTACATAAACGCGGGAGATGATACCGAATACACCTGCGTATATGAATATGTAAAACCTTACTACGAAGGTAATGGAAACGGTTTGCTGGCCAACTATTACCCCAATTTAAATTTCGAGGCACCCGCCAGAATTGTGCGAATAGACCCTCAAATTGACTTTGAATGGTCTTGGTGGAAGCCGATGCTGGACTCATCCACGACCAGATGGGAAGGTTTTTTACTCGCACCTATCACAGGCACCTACACATTTCATATGCAATATGACGATCGTGCCCGGGTTGTTATAGACTCTGCTGAAGTATTTAATGATGAAACCAATGTAAATTCAATTGGTAAGGGAAGCTTCGAAATAGACTTGATTGCCGGTCAGTTCTACCAGATAAATGTTGAGCATACCGACTTTTACTGGGAAAGTCAGATATCTATGAAATGGGAATACGAAGGTCAGACTTTACAATTTGTTCCTCAGCGCTATTTATATACCGACACGTTAATTTTAGATACTTCTAACAATGGAAGTGAGTTTGAAGCCACATTCTACCCAAATCCTGTAGCGCACAGCTTAATTGTTAAAACGAATCGATTAATCACAGATAAAGGAGATATCGCATTATTCGTTTATGCTGCCGATGGACAAAAATTCGAAGTTCCATACAGTGTTAGTGCTCATAATTTAATACTGAATATGTCGCGTCTCAAAACGGGGGTTTATTATGTTTCTTATTCCAGCTCAAGTCACGGTAGCACGAAGGGAGTAATATACAAAAAATAGACACTGAGTAGCATTTTCACCGTAGAGACACTACCCACCTTTGTGTCCACAACACACTTAATTTCAAGTAAATAACCTTGAATATACCAAGGCTATACAGCCAACTAACATACTGAAATTTCAACGAGTCAATTTGCATTTTTATCTAAGGGTGTCAAACAGCCATCGAGAACGTAAATCTTACAAAAATTAACGCCGTTAGTAAGAATAAGAGCGACGATAAATAATGAAAGTTACGCTTCTCGTTCTAACTGTTGTCACACACTTAAATTACACTAAAATGAAACTTCGAAACACACTTTATATCCTCTTCGCCGTTGTATCAATGAGTTCTTGTATGCCAAAAATGACTTACTTCAAGGAAAGTCAGACGATTCGTCCTAACAAGAAAAACACATCCATTCAGGCTTTGGTATTAATAGAACGTGCGACGCAAGATACTATAGTTCGTCACCATCTAACCGATCTGAATACAAAAGGACACTATTCATGCAAAGTAGAAGAAATCGCCGATCAATATAAAGACGGCGCATACGACTTGATTGTAATTGCGAAAAAATCAAGTTCAAAACACCCAATGGCATACATCATGCCTTTAGAAGAGATTGAAAACGAATCGGTAACCATGTACCCCTGGTTTTTCAATGAAAATGAACAAGAAGAAATTTGGACCTCGTTATAGTAGCATATAACAATAGTTAGAACAACAACCAGTGATCGGTAGCGACCACTGGTTTTTTTATTTTTATTTAATTTAATAAGCACGAGTGCCGTTTTTTTTACTCGTCTTACAATTCATTGTTGACCTGTTTCACAAAGTCTTTGAAGGTATAAGGGTAAAAATTCGGATTCACCTGAAACTTATAACACTTCCCAGTCTCCAGATTCTCCAGGTACAGGTAAAAAAGCTCTTTTGTGATGTAGTCCGTATCAACATCAACACCTCTTCCCTCCTCATATTCGGTGGTAATTCGCTTATAAGACTTCAGGGAGCTTTTCAACTTCACCCGGTATTTGCATCCAGAAACATCATTGGCTTTATCGGTAATTTTATAGTCGTAATTATAGCGTTTCATTTTCCGCTCAAACGATTTATTTATCCAATCGGCGTAGGCATATTGCGTCTTGGTCAAGTTAACATAAACTATTTTGCTCGTTTTAATATCCGATGGCAAACCTCCCTTTTCAAAATCTACGGGAAGGTAGCAGAGCGTGCTGCTCTTGTCATATTTGCTCTCTTTATGTTCAATATCCTCGATAAGCCGGGGAATTATTTTACTCAATTTCTCGGAAGAAGAAAATGACTTACTATAAGCATAAAGCATACGGTCATTATCTGTAGACAAAATCCACAAATTGGACGAAGCCATCATCCCCTTTCCTGCCACCTGAATCCTTATATAGCTATAATGAGGGTTCTTGTTTTTCCTTTTTTCGTCAATGTCGGCTTCGCTCAAATAAGTAAAATTAGAATACTTCCAATTTTGCATCACTTTTTCCAATGCTTTTGTCTTATATCGCTCCGGAATAATCAGTGTCTTACTCTTCGATTCCGATAAATAATTGAGCACTAACTTCTTATTGTATTCATTTACCGATTCCTGAACTTCATTCGAGTTTAAAGAAATCAAGCGTTCCTCAATCGGCTTGGAATCATCTTTACCTGCTTTACTTAACGCTTCATACATTTTCTTATTCACCCCATCCTCAAAAACCTGTATGCCTTGATCTAAAATATTGAACATCAGCCTTAAGTCTTCTTTTTTAGCCAAATCAAGGTCGTTTACCAATGTCATTGAAATAGGGTATTCCTTGTAGTTCTTGCCTACAAACCAGAGCACCACATAATAGTAATTCATAGTTTCATAGTAAGAAAGAAATAAATAGTTCTTTCTTTCATCCCTGCTCAAGCTGCTATACTTAATATTCTCGTGGGTATAGAGGCTCTTATCGTACGAAGATTCGTCGATAGCTTCATAATGGATTTTTTTATAAAATGCGGACTTTTCGCTCTGATTTGCTTTTTTCTTATAAGTATCGTTTAAATCCAGTTTTTGATAAATGGACTCAGCACTATAGTCGGGGAATACGATTGTTTTATTGGACATTTTTTTGAAATCAAACTTTGCCTGACCTTCGGCCATCAAGGTGTAAAATTCAAAACCACCCATTCCCTTTACTTTTTGCTCAAAATGATCCTGTGCCAAAGCATGCACCTGAATTATCAAACATAAAGTTCCTATTATTATTAATTTTAATTGACTCATTTATTTTAATTTATTCTTGAAAATCCTCTTAATTAGTCCTCTGAGCCTGGTATAACAGCTGAAACCTCACTAAAGCAAGAGTTGCGCCCTCAGCTCCTTAATCGTCTGTACCATTTTTGTTCTGTTGGCTATGAACTGATGGTGTTTTTCTTTTTCGAATTCGAATGGCCAGCATGCCAACTTATTCATAAACTGAATGCCAAAAAATTCGAAATTGGAGGCTGCCAAATCCATCGTAATCGCCCCATTTTCATTGATGCTAGCTTCAAATGTCTTCGGAACACGACCACCTATAAAGCTAAATCCGCTTTTAGACATTTTTAGCTCCGTACGACCAAATTCATCAATATGTCCGGTAAATTGTTTGGGGTAAAATTTCTTTTGAATATCCAGCAGCGCGAGTGCTACTTCCGTTGCATGCAAGGGTAATTGACCATTTGTTAAGATCTTTCCTTCAATTGCACTGGTGTGTGATCTAATACCCGACTGATTGCTTGACCGTACATGCACCTCCATTGAATCTCTAAGCAAAAGCGACAAATTTTCTTTTACCAACCCGGAAAACTCCTTATCATTTGTACTTAAATGTGTTCTTAAACACTCAAATTCTTCATGTCGAAGTTCTTTGACCTTACTTTTCGCTTTTTTCTTTTGAATATGACTGTATTTGTCTATTTCCTGATTTATGCGGTACAGCTTTTCTTTAATTCCCATACTTTATTATATATGCTACTTAAATACACCTTAAGCATTCAAAGTGTTACTTTCGCACCCCAATTAAGCAGGTAATAAAACCAGGTTTATACTCATTTTTTATTTGCTGCCGCCAGAATGCTGTTTTCTAATGTGTATTCGGAACATAGTTCTTCCATCTTTTTCCTAAATGCTGAGCGATAATAATGTGGCATCTCGTTACTATTGGCAAAGAACTGCTGGTATTTATCCATCAACTCCGGATAATGTTTCCTGATAGCATTGAGCATCAACACTTTGCTATGCATTCTTTCTTCTCCGAATAAGGTTATTGTAGCCGGCAAAATATAATCGACACCTATTTCGCTGAATGTGGCAAACGCCAAATGCAATTGTTCGTTCGTATCAGAGATATAGGGAATCAGGGGCATCAAACTTACCCCCGTTAAAAATCCGGCATTCAGGGTATTTTGTAATGTCACAACTCTTTTGGAGGGTTTGGGAGCGCCGGGCTCAAATATCGCAGCCACTTCATCGAGCAGGGTTGAAAAGGAAAAACTTACAATTACCCCTTTCCCGAGTGACTGTAGATCGTCGGGTAATATTGCTTCTTTTTGTATCTGGTGTAATAAATCGAAGTCGCGCTCAATCAAAGCAGACTTCGTAATTATGTGCACTGGAAATTTATACTTTAGAATAACTTTCAAAGCTTTTCTGGTGAGCTCATACTGCTGTTCAATTTGAATATATGGATCGGTGACGGAGGACAGCACTATCATTCCATATTGTTTCTTTTTTGCCCTGCCTGCCAATTGCTTATCAAGTAATTCTATGGCATTGGTCTTAATGGCCAGGCTCTTTTCCAGATTAGTGCCGTATTTACTGCCACGTATATAACAGTACAAACAGTTAAAAGAACAACTGCTATAGGGGTTAAAAGTATAATCATCCAAAAACCAGGAGTCTCGTTTTTTTGTCTTGTTAAGAACCGATTTTACTTCAACTTTCTTCGGCATACCTGTTTCTTTCCAAACCGATGTTTACTTTTCTGCGAAACCAATTCGCTACTTTTTCCTTTTGCCCGATTTCTTCCCGGAAAGCGTCGATTATTCCGGGGTGATACCTTGCGGTAGTTTTAGCTGCCCAGCCAATGCCCTGCCTTATTTCTTTGTCCTTTGAACCTGCCTTCGCTAGCAAGAGTGGAAATAAAGTCTCCACGTGTGCCCTAGCAAGCCCTTTTCTTACCGCATTATGCACCCCTGCTCCTACTGCCCGCACTACCCAATTGGCGTCGTGCTGTGTAAGTTTTGCTATTATCGGTATCGTTGCATCCGGGTAGTTTAACATTGAAAAACCATAAACGCGCTCACCAATTATGTCGCAGACATACCATATGGTAGCCTTAGACACGTATTCGGTTGTTTTTTGCAACGTTTCGTCAAAATGTTTCGCCAGCCTGTTCTGTAAAATGATTCCCAATAGGACGTTGCCGCCTTCTGTTTTCAGCATTTCCACTTCATCGCAGAGTTGTATATGCTCTTCCTCCCTTACTTCGCGATACAATTCATAGGCACAAAACTCCAATAAAGGAAACTTCACTTTTTTATTAAGCAGCTGTTGTGACAATTCATGTACACAGTCAGACACCCCTTTTTCGCGGTAAGCATTTAAACACACTCCCAGGTATTCGGATACGATCGATTTTCTGGTAACTAGTTCCAATTACAAGGCAATTTCTTTCGACACCACATACATTGTTTCATTCGTTATCCCACTCATAAAAATTGGATGTCTCATTCAGCTTGAAACCGGCACGAGGGTATAAGTTATTGCCGATCACATTCGATTTTTCTGTTTCCAGCAGCAAAGCACAGGCGGAAGTCTCAAGGGCTAACTTTTTGGCGCGATCTATGAGCTTCAAAGATATTCCTTTGCCCCGGTGTACGGGGTCTACAAAAAGGTCGTTTAATAACCAGAGCCTTTTCATTCTGACCGACGAAAACAAAGGATACAGCTGAACAAAGCCTGTTAATTCACCTGCTTCATTTTCGGCCACATATACCACCGAGTCTTCATTGTGTAGACGTTCAGACAAAAAATTCCTGCTTCCCGTAAGGTCTGTCTCTTTGCTATAAAAGACCCTATAAGCATCAAAAAGTGTAGCTAGTGACTCTAAATCATTTTTTTCTACCTCACGTATTTTCATAGTATCGTTTTTTTTTTTTAAAGTTGTATGCGGCTAAAGTTGTTTGTTGGTGTCTCATAAAAAATCAGGCCTTCACTTTTATCATCCAGTTGCCCGACAAGCTTTCCAAAGGTATCCCAAACCGATGATTGTCCCGCACTTCTAAAATGATCACAATCACCAATACAATTTACCATTAAAATTGGAATACCATACTTTTTAGACATCAATGAAAAATGTTGGCATGCCTTTTCAATGCCGGATTGCGCTTTAGCCACACTGGCCAGGTATATACCGGCACCCATAGTGATTGCTCGCTTCAGATGCGCTTCCTGCAAGGACTCGTAGCAGATGGCCGGAGCAATAATTTTCCCTTTTACATTCAATATGAGTTGATTAGTTCCCGCGACAAAATACGGAAGCTCGTCTTCATGCAGGTGCTGCTTGAAATATACCTGAGGCGGACTTTGCTGCTGAAAAAACACGATCCCTATGTGAATCCCCGACGCAGACCTAAGAGGCATGCCCACAGCGATCACTAAGCCATGAATATCACTTTGTTCCTGAAATTCCTGCAGACGTTCATCATCTGCTGTGCCGGCAAGCTCCTCCGACAGCTCGGGCTCGTATGCTGTAAGCGATAATTCAGGAAAAAGGATTAGATCGCAGTTATGCGCACCGGCAATGTTCACAAATCGCTTGTGAAGGTTCACATTTTCACCTACACTTCCTTTAAACGGTTTTATTTGAGCAAGTGCAATTTTCATAAACAAAATCGGTAGGAACAATAAAGATTTGAAGTCAATATAAGTTATTATTCAATAACATAATTCACTTCAAATCAGAATTGTCTCCGGATTTTTAATTCATGCTCCATTGAGAATTGCTGAAGGCTCAGGCAATTATAAAAAACGGGCCAACTTTTTTCTATGGCAAAGCTAATGCTTAAAGCGTGTTACTGGTATTTTGGAGGTGAATATAGTTACTCTTGTAAAGTTAATCTTCCGTATTCGGTATCTTTTTTGGAAATATTGACCACCAATAACGTTGTTGATGTAACAATGTTAATTAGTTGATTTCATAAATGCTTGGGAAGCTGCTCCAAAAATGAATTAAAGCTTATTTAATAATTCTAGCGGAAAACGACTTTTCACTATTTTGCACAGAAACGATATAAATACCTTTCGAAAAGTACGCGGTATTAATTTTTTTCAATCCTTTGCTCACTTGTTCTGCATATAATAACTGCCCCTGACAATTATGAACTTCAACCCAAGAGTCAGATATAATTTTAATGTTTAAGACCTCCGTCACATTCGTCGGGTAGATTAAAAATTCATCATTTCGAACGTCATTTGCTCCGGTGATATTTAACGCTTCCACTTTTACATCATCCACAAAATAGAACGCACCATAGGTACCGTCAGCATTTGAACTCGTAGGGTTGGGCTTTGTATTTGTTGCATTATCGTCGTGAAAGTTTCCAATAGTAATATAGGAATAAGCTTCCTGTGCCTCTATGGTATCTGCTATCAATACCCAATTGGACACGTCGCTTACAAAGGTATCGGACAAAACCTGAGGCTTATAATCTAAAGGCCCGTCGTTGGTATGTGTCGGCCGATCCACAGACAAATACGCACCTAATTTATCAATGGCATACTACATGGAATCTGCCAGCGAAACGTAAAATTCTACTAAATAGGTCTTGCCAACAAGCATAGGATTCGTTAATTGTGCCTGCACATATTGTCTCTGGTTAAAATCAGGTATCGTATACGACCAAAGACCAACCATTACGTCACCGCTACGCGGACTTTGGTTTCCCTTTATCCCTATCGGCCCCGTATAGGCGCTAAAGGGCTGAGAATTGTAACACGTATCAGCAATATTGGTAAAAAACACCTGAGGAGAGCCTGAAGTCGGGGTTTCCCAATCAATCATTATTTGATTGAAGTCGCTTGCAAACTGTATTCCACAAAATGTATCCGAATAATTTTCAAAACTCGGATTGGGTACCCTGTTTTGCGCATGGCACCAACTAATAGTAGCAAATAAAAGTAACGTTAGGTGTAGCTGAGTTAATTTAGTCATGTTGTATTTGTTTATAAAGTTAATCTGGTTCTTTTCAGTAAAATAGTCAGTGTAGGGTATATTGTAAACTACGCTGATTTTTTTTTCAAATCCTTGTCACTAATCCGGAAAGTTTAGATTGATAATCGTCCACAGAAATGCGATTTTTACCGTTGATTAATTTTGATAACTCAAACATCAATTTCCTCTACACTTTCTAAATTTTTCGAGTCTAGGGTCTGTGAGCTTATACTTGTCAGAAAGCTCCATAGTGATATGGTAGTCTCTTCAAAAACAGTATTAAATCAACTATCCCCAAAAATTCTTGTTTTAGCTAATTTCAAAAATTATTCCCCCAATATAGCATCTTCCCATAACTATCAGAATCGCTATGACAACTTTATAGATAACCATTTACCTGATCAATTTCTAACTATTAATTGTTGCCTTAGCTAGATTCTATGAGTATTTTTTTCGTATAATCGATCAACTGATTCAGGTATGTTTCATCAAATGCAATAGGTGTTTCGCCATTCTTTGTAATGAGTTTACCCGTTACATGACTCAATTCTTTGGCTGTACAGGCCCGGATGCCAACAGTAGTTTCTTTGTCCATGAAAACTGAAAATACCCTATACATAAGTCTGAAGAGTACAGGCATATTTCTTGTAAGTGCTGATTTCACCATTCCGGGATCGAAGGAATTTACCCTTATGCCAAGTCCTTGAAATTGCCTGGCTAATACCTGGGTCAATGCCGTTTTAGCATGAACAGATTTTAATGAAACATCCATAGCATTATAATTGCTTAGTACATCAATAGTATCAAAATCGATGCTTGTATTCAATACTTTTTTGGGAGTGGTACTTACATTGATTATTCTGGAACCTAAAACTCTTTGTAATAATGGTGACAGCCCATTTGAAAGAATGTATGCGGATAAGTAACTAATTGCGAAAGTTTTTTCTATCCCCTCTTTATTTTGCTGTTTTTGTGAAAATAATACACCTGCACAATTTACTAATAAATTTAATCCGTTATGTGATTCATTGAATGCCGTAATAAATTGCCTTGTCGCTTTTAAATCGCTTAAATCCAGGCAAACGAATTTAATCTGTCCATTAGAGGATAACGCAAGTTCTTTTTCGATTTTTTTCCCTACTTCTATTCGGGTACCGATATAATAAACGTTGTAGTCGGTCTTTGCGAGGTATTTTACTATTGAAAGTCCAATACCGGAAGTACCACCTGTAACAATTGCTGTTTTGTATTTCATATGCCTTAATTTTACTGCCAAAATTGGCAAGTAAAAGGCAAAAAATTGTTATCAAATGATAACAGTTAAACGCTCATTAATTTTCTTTTTAGCCTACTAAGCGATACAGGTGATATCCCTAAATAAGAAGCCACATGCTTTTGAGAGACCACTTTTTCGATAGTTGGAAAAAAACGTTGAAAATTAAGGTATTTATTCATACCATCAACTTGTAATAGGCACAGGTCTCTTTTATTTAAGCGCTCAATTTCCTTTTCTTTAATCAATTTCCCCATTGCAGACAGTTGTTTATTACTTGAAAGTAAGTCTTTAAATTCTGCGGATTTGAGCTGAATGACTACCGAAGAACTCAGTGCCTGGTAATAATGTAGTGACTTTTGTTGAGAAGTCCTCCACGCTAACGAATTCATGAATTCACCTTTCTGAAAAAAGGCAGTGGTTTTTTCATTCCCATCATCATCTATTATAAAGGCTCTGACTATACCTTTTTCAATAAAAACTTCCGAGTCAAGGCGCTGTCCTTTCCTTATAAATAATTCGTCTTTTTTAAGGTTTCCGGAATTTACCAAACTCAACAGTATTTGCTTTTCTTTTGGAGAGAGGCCCTCTGAATTCATGGTTTGATTAAAGGTCTTCATTTTGAAGTGGTCTACGCCATAATAACATTTGTAAAACGTTTCAATTCTAATAGGAAAGCTGCCTGTGAACAAGGTAACTTGCAAAGTAGTACACACACATCTCCATAATCTACTACTTTTACCAAGCGTGAAGGACTTTTCCTTATTAAATGTTCACACTGGCACCTGCTGTAATTCCACTATTCCGATTGTGTGCTTTTAACTTCCCTTGGTTTATACTTTGCCGCTAACTCGGCCATTGCTTTAATATGCTCAGGGGTAGTTCCACAGCAACCGCCGATTATATTCACCAAGTTACCATCGTGGTATTCTTTAATTTGCCCGCTCATATCGCTTGGCGTTTCATCGTACTCCCCCATTTCATTGGGCAGACCCGCATTTGGATGGCAGCTTATTCCAAAATCCGTGTTTTTGGAAAGTACTTCCAGGTAGGGTTTCATCATTTTAGCCCCGAGTGCGCAATTAAACCCGACAGACAATAAGTCCATGTGCGAAACGGAAATTAGAAATGCCTCTGCTGTTTGCCCGCTCAATGTCCTCCCGGAAGCATCTGTAATGGTTCCCGACACCATTATCGGCAGTTTCATTCCGCGTTCCTGAAAGACCTCGTCAATGGCAAACATACAGGCCTTTGCATTAAGTGTATCAAAAATTGTCTCCACTAATAGCACATCTACCCCACCTTCTATCAGCGCCACTACCTGTTCTTTGTAGGCGACAACCACCTCATCCCAGGTTATGGCCCTATATCCCGGGTCGTTCACGTCGGGAGAGAGCGAAAGCGTTCTGTTGGTAGGCCCGATGGTACCGGCCACATACCTTGGTTTATCCGGGTCCTTAGCTGTGTATTCATCGGCAATTTCCTTTGCTACTTTTGCGGAGTAATAATTAATATCGTAAACAGCGTCTTCCAAAGCATAATCAGCTTGTGCTATTGTTGTACCGGAGAAGGTATTGGTTTCAATAATATCGGCTCCGGCCTCCAGGTAAACATTATGAATTTCTTTTAAAATATCAGGACGCACTAATGCCAGCACATCATTATTACCTTTTAAGGGCTGTGAATGATCTTTAAACCTTTCCCCTCTAAAATCTTCCTCCTCTAACTTGTAACTCTGAATTATGGAGCCCATAGCACCATCTAGCACAAGGATCTTCTCTTTTATAAGGTCTCTTATATCTGGTTTATTCATCTCTTTTTTTTTATAACTAATTCGCTTATACTTATCTATTTATTCCGTTCTTGCCAACGAATGCTAACATATTAATTAGAAGTCCCGGTTTTGAAATTTGCTGTGAATAATCATGAAACACCTTTATAGTCAAGACTTATTTTCCAGCGAAAAAGTTCGCAAACAGCGTTTCAATATGCCGGAAATCATAGCACCTGACATTAATGACTCATTGAACACCCTTGTTTTAACACACACAGTCGCCATCACAACAAGACAAATCCTTTAAATAGAAATTATTGTTTTTGTATTCCTCGAGTACTTTCTCCACTTTTTTGCGCGGAAATTTCACGCGCTTTGCAATTTGTTCAGCCACGATAGCAAAGCGCTGTCGGTATTTATAGATAAAACAAAATAAAGCCGTATCGTGTTTTACCTGCGGTCCGGCCAGAAATAGGTTTTTCGTTTTCCTGGATTCATCAAAATCGCTTAGCAATGGATAACTACCTTCAAAATCAAATAAATCTTTCACAAGTTTTAAGCTTGTATCAAATCCTGTGCAGTTAATCGGTCTGTTATCCGAACTAAAGACTTCATCATTCGCTGTTTTTATGTAGTATTTACCGTTTTTAAATTCTACCTTTTCTACCCGGGTATCCCTCATGTAATCAACGTCACTGTCGTCATGCTCCCTGATTCTATCGCGGGTGAAGGGTGAAAGTGAATAACTCGAATCACTTTTTATCCATTCCAAATAGTTGAAGTCATCGATGAGTGTGACCTTTTTCCCGAGTTGTAATAAATTCAGTGCAGCGTCAAAGCCAGATTCATAAGCACCTATCACCACTCTTTCGCTGCCTTCTATGCTGGCAAAAGAGCTGATTTCAGCATAATGCGTACATAACTCTGCTCCTTCAAACGAATTTGACTTAGGATACTGGTATTCGCCGGCGGCCCATACGACAAACGTACTGCCATATACCCCGCTGTTGGTATTCACGATGAATGAATCCGATTTATCTTCTACACTTTTTACCTCCACGTCGGTGTCTATCGCCAATTGGAAGTGCCTTGAAAGGCTTTCAAGGTGATCTGCATACTCATTACCTGTTGGGTGCTCTGTCAAAAGTTCATAGGCGGGAGAAGAGTCAGGTGTTATCGCGTTTAAGTCGGGCATATTGAAAAAATTACCTGTAAAAGAAGGGGAAATAAATCGCGTTTCCTTGGGCCATTTCCGAAATGTAGCACCAACGGAATGCTTTTCTAATATGACATAATTTATTCCGAGTTTTTGCAAAATTATCCCCACTCCTAAGCCTGCCGGTCCTGCGCCAACGATAATGACATCGTAATATTCATCTAAAGACCCACTAAGCTTACTCATATGATAGGTGTGTGTTTGGTTTGTGTGCGTAAAAGCTGTTCAATTTCATATAAGGAATAAGCTTTCCCTTAAATCCATCCCTTTTCTTAAACAATTTTCACTGCATATCTTCGATGAAGCTAAGCTTGTGCTCATCCAAATTAACTTCCCGGTAAAAACATGCTTTTCTGTGATTTCCTTCCTGATCGTAAGTATGGCACACCCCATCGCCCAACAAGGTAACCTGATACACCAGCGCATCCTGGTCGCAGTCGATCAGGATTTTATCTACTCTCAGCAAGTCGCCGGAAGTCTCCCCTTTTGTCCAGAGTTCGTTGCGAGAGGTACTCCAAAATGTTGCCATCCTGGTCTTCAGTGTTTTTGCTAAAGCTTCCTTGTTTACAGAAGCCAGCATTAAAAGCTGTCCCGTAGCTGTTTCTTGTACGGCAACAGGTAGCAGCCCATCACGTTTGGCAAATTGAGGATTTAACTTTAGCCCTTCTTCCAGCTCAATTATATTTTCTGACATTTTATTATATTAAGCAATTCCATACATCTCGTCAACCTCGTATTCATTGATTTTCAAGAATGTATTGTAACATTGCAATAAACGCAATTGTATTGCAAAATTACGTAAGTTATTCATTAACGCAACTCTGTTGCTATAATTATATAAGAAATGTGTTGCAAAAGAGACTTGTAAGCTTCCCCGAAAATCTACAGAGAACCAACGCCACGCGCTACAAAGCCATGATTGCATGCAGTGTGTTAGGCAACGTTTTTATTGAATTATTTCCAAACAACCAACATCCTCTAATTCTTTAGAGCTTAAAAATTCTTGAATACTTGAGGATTTTTCCTTTAATATTTCAATGAGATTATTCGTTGTTGTATTTCCTATTCTTAACCATATGATTTTTGGAGGGACTCCTTTCACTATCGAAAAATCAAAAAAGTCTGCATCAAATGTCACGATAGCATAATTATGAGTTTTGGCGTAATTCCAAATTTCTATATCCGAAGAGTCTTCTAATCCTAAGTGTCTTACTTGGCTTGATCCAGGAAATAAGTTCTTCAAATTATTGACAATTCGAAACGATATGTTTTGATCAAAAAGGAGTTTCATGAGGCGACTCTATGGAATTGAGTCCGGTCAGCTGCGTAAAACAAGCATGCATTTATCATTTCTTCTGACAATTCAGGATAATCCTCAATAATTTCCTTTTTTGTCATACCGCTTGCTAACCAATTTAGGACATCATAAACTGAAATTCTCGTCCCCTTTATAGAAGGTTTTCCGAATCTCTTATTAGGGTCAATTTCTATTATTTCTCGATAGTTATCCATAAACCAAATATATCAATAAAATACTAAAATTATTACGGTTCCTCCATTATGTTGCCTTAACGCCAAAGTATGTTCCGTAGCGTCTTAGATACCCAATATACTTTCAGTTTGGCTCGAAGGCAACTTTGTGAGTTGATAAATACTTTTGTTTCATTTGGCAACATGCAAAGTTGCCGTTGAATCAAATTCCCAATCCTGCCACTTAACCACTCAATAGCTATGGAATATACTTATGGTTGTGGCTCGTATTATTAAAGGTCTATGGATATTTTGACTTTACCACCTAATCCTTTTTCTACAATATCAAATAAGGTTTTTAAGGTTAAGTTGCTCCCATCATTTTCAACCCTCGAAATGTATGTTCTCTTTTTGTCAACTATAGATGCCAGTTGTTCTTGAGTCAATTCTCTTTCTTCACGAGCTTTTCGAAGCAAGAGTCCTATTTTAAATCCCTCAGCTTCTCTTTCAAGCTCATCTCTTCTGGGAGTGCCTTGTTTACCATAAACGCTGTCCTTAATATCCTTCCACGATTTAGTTTCCATATTACTTATCTTTTAGTTCATAATACTCTGATTTTAATGCGATGGCTTTATTCAGTTCGTTTTTTGGGGTCTTTTGAGTTTTCTTTTGAAATCCGTTTAGGAGTATTACCAATTTGCCTTCGTCGAAAAAGCAAAAGACACGCCATATATTGGATCCAAGTTTTACTCTGGCCTCATACAACCCATCCGTCCCTTCAAGGTGCTTTAAGTATTGCGAAGGAACTCTCTCTAAAGTTTCTATCGCTTCGATTACCTTGAATATTTTATCTTGAACCTTTTGATTTTGGCTCAAAAGAAACTCTTCAAAGTAATGTTTGTACGCTATTACCTCTCTTATCTTATTTATATCAGCCACAACACAAAGGTAACTTAAAAGTTACTATATAAAAATAAAGTTCTATTTTGAAGTCATGAGCCACAACGCTCAGCTATGATGAGTGGGGATTAGAAAGCACTAGTCTCTCGTCTCGCACATAGCCACGCCTTGATTTAAATTTAAAACTCGTGGCGGACTTTTAATCCCCACTAAAGTATCCTGACCAATGAAACCCCATTCATTCATAGCATTTGTTATGTCTCTTTGCCTTGAAAGTGGATTCGGTTTTTCCCTTTTTCCTTAGCGGTTTTCAATGCGTTTTCAAGTTTTTTCTTACAAGATTGAAGTGAATCATTTTCTAGATCTACTTCTATAACACCAATACTAACAGTAATAGAATCGATCTTATCAGTATCAAGAATGTTAAAATTCTCTTCTTCCGTGATTTTCCTTAATCGATCGGCAAATTTCTCTCCATTCCTTCCAGTGGTTTTACTTGCAATAACAAGAAATTCATCACCATTTTGATATCTAATTATAGAATCATCGACTCCTCTAATGTTGGACTTCATTAACTTAATGAACTATTGGAGAATGTGATTCCCTGTATCATAATTATACTCATCATTGAATTTTTTGAAGTTATCAATATCTAAAAGCATTAGAGACAATGGTGTTGATTGATCCTTTGCAAGATTTACTGCCTCCAAATATTTATGGTCAAAGGCTTTGATGTTAGGAATTTCGACAAGATCATCGATGAAAGTGTCTTTAGCTATTAATGAAGAAATCTCCTTTTTAAGTACTCCTAGTTTATATTTCGACCAAATTATTGAAAACAATATCGAAAATAAGAGTACGAATAGAATTGATAGTATTCCAATAAGTCTTGTGAGAGCTATTTCCTCACTCCAATATATTGAGTTTGTATCTTTATTTAGAAGCGCAATTATTCCACTTGTAATGAGTGTTAATATGAAAACACCAAGACCACTAAAGAACCATTTATAGTTTTTCTTAATCCATTGTGAAATCTTATTTTTTGCTTTCATTAAGATTGATTCTTTTTTGGTTTTATTAGTGAGACATAACGCTCTGTGTATGGACAGTAGGGCTGCTTCGAAGCACTTCACTTTCGGTTTACCACTAAGCCAAAACAAACGTTTTTACTTTTCTTTTTTGTTAAACGTCAAAACTTTGTTTTGGCGTTGCCTGCTCAAAGAACAGGACTTTCAACTTATCTCTTAATGCCCTATTGGCTATACACCTTGTTAGCCGCTGACTTTTTTCTTTTTATATTCTTTCCAAATGCCTTTTGACATTGGTTCCGCAAATTTTGTTTCTGGGTTCATACTCACAATCATAAAACCCTTGTCGCCTTTTGGTCTCGCCAAATTTTGAGCAAAATGAGAGTTCTCCTCTAAATCAATTTTCACGGAATCTAAAATTCTTTCAATTTCACTGAACGTCTTTTTTATCAACCAAGAGGATAAATATGTCAGTGTAATTCTTTGATTATCATCTTCTTTTTCACTTAGCACTAGTTTGAAGTGTTTTAAAGCCGCTTCAGAACTGGATATTTTTAGACGAAAACTTAAGTCATGAAGCTTCATCGAGCTTGCAAAAACATGTTTATCTCTCTTATTGTGAAGAAGTCTTGACCTATAGTCATAGAGTTTTCCTGCAAAACTCCTATCTACATCATCTAGCGTTTTACAGAATTCATATTTACCCTTGAAGTCACCACGAACCTTTTTCGAAAGTTTAGTCCAATAGAGTGTCTTTTCCTTGTTTTCAAAGTACAAGTAGCATAGTGCATGACTTAAATAGTCGAATACTGATGATAGATGAAATACTATGCTGTCAAATATTGATGATAATTCCAATTCTACTTTGTCAAAATATGGATTACCAAAGGGAAAGGTGTTCGGGTTAATGTATTGAGGGTTTTCCTTGTGAAGTTTTTGTAAATAGTTCTCAGCACCTCCCAGCTCTCTAAGAAACACAAGGTATTGATGGGATGCAGCGAAAAGTCTGTATTCGATATTATCTTTCAGTCGAAATACATTATCATAAGATTTCTGGTCATCAGAATGGTCATGATATATTAAACCAATGTATCCCTACGGCCCCAGGCGTATATTACTTAATGGGTAAAAGTTTATGGAGATCTGCCAATTTGGTATCAGGTATTTTTTGTAATGTTTGCTTTAACCATTCCAGTGGTTCTACATCATTTAGTTTGCAGGTACCGAAAAAGGAATACATCATAGCTGCCTGTTGAGCTGCATTGTGCGAACCGGCAAACAAATAATTCTTTCTACCTAAAGCCAGTGGGCGAATTTTGTTTTCTACCGCATTGTTATCAATGTGCCATTCACCGTTTTCAGTATATCGGCTTAATTGCGGCCACAGTTTTAAAGTATAAGCAATTGCTTTACCTATTGCGCTTTTAGGGAGTACTGCTGGATAAGTTTCATCAAGCCATGTTTTGAATTGATCCAGCAAAGGAACTGATTTTTCCTGACGCAATGATTTTATCTCGCTGACATCGAGCCCATTATCTGTTACCCTGCGTTCTACAGCATATAATTGCTGTATTAATTCTAGTGCATAAGTAGCCAACTTTGGATCATTTTGTTGAGCGACTTCAAACTTGCGACGGGCATGAGCCATGCAAGCAATATGGGTAATGGCTTCCTTTTTGCCTATAGTACCATATCCTGCATAGCCATCAGTTTGTAGGCAGCCCTTAAAATCAGCCAATAATTCATTGGGCACTTCCTGGCCTCTGGAAGCGTAATATTGGAATATTACCAGCTTGCTTTTTGGTAATAAAAACACCCATTGATACCCCTTATGCGTGCTCCCCGGTTTCTGATTACTTAACACCGGAATCGGACTTTCGTCAGCTTGTATGTAATCCGACCCTCTTATCTGCTTGGTCATCAGTTCATAAAGTGGGGTGAGTAAATCACAGGTCTTTCTAAACCAACCAGTGATCGTTGATTCAGGGATTTTCATCCCATCTCGTTTAAAGATTTGTACCTGACGATAAAAGGGCAAGTGATCAATGAACTTACTAACCATTAAATAGGCTAAAAGTGAAGCTCCCGCATTGCCATTTGGGATAACCTGAGTTGGCAAATCCGCTACCGTGATTTCTTCATTGACTTGTTTATATACCGGACGAACGGTTTTGTTGACATAAAACTTACCCGGTGTATATTCAAGTACCTCCGATACTTTTTCCCCGATTTTAATACAACGCTCCGTGTCGATACCTTCTGGCTCAATCACCTCTTCTTTGCGAGGCAGGTGCGCCGGTAATAACAAACGTTTTGCGTTGTTTTTAGCAGGTTTGTTACGTTGATAAGTGATGTTTTCCTGTTCGGGTTCTTCTTGTTGGGCAGGTGTATCAAACAAGGATTGCTGACCATTATCACCAGCGATGAAACGCTCTTTTTTGCTGCCAAATAGCATCCGCTTTAGCTGTGCCAGTTCTTCTTTTAGAAAGGCTACCTCTTGACGTAAAACCAAATTTTCTTCTGCTAAATCTTGCTGTTTTGGCATAGTTAAAAATACGCAAAAATAGGTTTTAAACCTATGTTTTAGCCCTTTTATAGCGCACTTTTTTCTTAATAGAATCTAGTTGTATTCCTTCTATTATCATCACCAATTCAGACCAGGTGATTTGAGTGGAATCATCACATGTCGGACGTTCAAAAACACCTCGTTCTAATCTTTTGTAGTAAAGGGTAAAGCCACCTTTCTGCCAATGCAATAGTTTAATCAGGTTACGATTTTTATTCATAAATACATAAACCGATCCGTCCAATGGATTAGATTGCATCTCTGTTTGTACTAAACCAGCCAGGCTATCAAAGCCTTTGCGCATATCAGTTGGTTTACGGTGAAGAAAAAAACGATTCGAGCTGCTTAAGGTAAACACTAGATCAGCCCAATGAGTGTTTTGAGTAGACCTGTAGCTTTCGGGTCTGACAGGCGAACAACCACTCCGTTGGGGTAACAGATTTCGATCGGACTGGCTAATGAACTAGCTTTTATTTCTGTAAAACCAGATTTCTCATCAATGGCCTCTTCTCTGTATTTCTTCACCCAATACGACATTAAATGCTGCGCTACACCAACTGAGCTACAGAACTCCTTTTGACTTTGACCACTGCGTTCCCATTCTTCTATCAATGGAAACATCTCCCCGCTATTTCTTTGTTTAGACATAACTATCTGTTTTTAATGCCTAAATTCGTCATTTTGATGTTATCAGTAAATACACTCAACACCGTAGGGATACAAACCAATAGCCCTTATTCCGGTTTCAGTACGAAACGTTTCTGAATGAATCTCTTTATAGTCTTTCTCTCTGTCTTCTATGTCTAGATATTCGTTCATTTTGTTTGCGGCTAACAATTCAGTATAATACACTACTATATTATATTTCTATTATACCAAAAAAAATCCAAATATTACTTATTAAATCCAGCTCTTCCGTATTTATAGCCTTTTAATAAATTAGACCGCGAGGAGTAACAGGATCACAGATCCTTCGATAATGGCACCTGATTGCAAATCAGGCGTAGCGGGATATCCGCTTTTTCTACTTTTCTAATTTGTTCGTTCATTTTCTATGTCTTGAGCGCAAATTTAAAGTTTGATCTGAAAACAACGACACAACCTCAAGACTAGTGGCCCATTTAGCAACGAAAATTTTGGCCCACTATCACCGAAATATCCACTCGGATATGGTATGCGATTCGATAGCCTTCTCCTCACAATTATGATAGAAACAAATTCCTTTTTTTGAATTAAGTTTCCCGTGAATTTTATTCAATTCCTGTAAGCGCTTGTACGACATGCTAGCACTTTAAAAATGATGTGTAACGCCATTTATGCATTGTTGCGTTCGTGTTCTTTTTTATTTATGTGCAATTACAAGCATTTCAAAATCTTTAGTTGTTAAAATATCTTCTCTTGAAAATTGTCCGAGTTTTGCTCCAAATATTTCAATATTTTGATAACCCAATGATTTTAGCAACCAAGTAATTTCTGAAGGAATGTAAAATCTTTGATTGCATTCTATTTTCTTTTTGTTCCCTAAATCATCTTCAAATTCAGTTTCAAAATGGTCTCTAAATGTCATCAAATTAAAATTATTATTGTGGAATTGTGCACTCTTTTTTCCTTTATCCTTTGTAAATTGATTTGTTGAATTAAATATTGGAAACAATCCATTTAAGGTGGTAAATATTATTTTACCATTTGATTTGATTGATAGGGAAACACTCTTTAATATTTCATAATTTTCTTCATCTGTTTCCATTAATGGAAATCCACCTTCACACATCATAATCGCAATTTCAAATTCGTCTTTGAAAGGAATTTGTCTTGCGTCTCCTACTAAAAATTGAATTTCAAGATTTTCAGTTTTAGCCTTTTCTTTTGCTCTGTAAATTTGAGATTCTGATAAATCAATTCCTATTACTGAATATCCTCTTTTTGTAAGTTCGATTGCGTGTCTTCCTGTTCCACATCCAACGTCAAGGATTTTCAAGTCTTTATTAAATGCTAGTTCATTTTCAATAAAATTACATTCGCCAATTGTTCCTTTGACAAATCTTTCATTGTCATAATTTTTTGCTGAATTTTCAAATAGAGATTCGTACCATTTCTTCATTTCGTTGATCGTTTATTGATTTTTTCTTTTTCATGAAACACAACGTTCTGGCCAAACTGCGTTTTAATGCAGTTTAGGTTTTGTTAGCAACTGTTTACTTTTTAATAATTGAACTCGATTGTATTCCGAATTTATGTTTAACTTTTACCACATATGAACCGCTATTCAAGTTGCCGATTTGAACATTAATAGTGCTTTTATTCAATTCTTCTTTTGCGCTGACCAGTTTTCCATTTAGGTCATATATTTGAATATATTCAATCTGTTCCCCCTGTATTGTGAGCTCTGAACTTGTTGGATTCGGGTAAATCTGAATTGATGGAGCTTTATCTGTTGAAATCAGATTCGTTGATAGAACTGCTCCTTTCGTGTTCATTCGTTGAAACCAAATATTGATTTCACCATCCCTTGGATCACCCCAAGCAGCACTCAAAGTATCATCTTGTAGTTGGATACACATAAAATCATTCCCCGCTTCTTCCAAATCCGTATCGTGTATAATGGATTGGCTGGTAAGCTGAAAGTTAGGTTCAAAATTTAAAGAGTCTTTACATCGAAAGGCAGCCCATATTTCTGTATTGGCTTGAAATGTACTGTCTGAGCCATTTCTTCGGTCTCTCCAACTTATTACCAAATCTCCATCATTGTCAAAGTCGGCCCAAACCAAATCTTGCATTCTATTATTGAATATTGGATCGTCATTAATTCTTTGAGGAATTGACCAGTTAAATCCGGCATCATAAGTTTCTGTGAGATAAACATCAAGGTCTCCTGTCTCACCACTTAAAAATACAAATGCTAGATGCAAAGAATCAGATGGATCGCTAATTAAGGGAGAACCTTTCTTTGCTAAGGGGTAATCTTCTAATTGAGCTGGTGGATTATTAGTAACTATTAGTTTATGTGAAATGCTGTTTCCTCCATCATTTGAGATACCCAAGAAAGATTGTGTATATAAGCTTTGAGTCAGTACATAAGAAGGATAAGAAAGATACAGAACCCCTGAACTGCTTACAGTTGGGAAACAAATTGGTAGTGGGTTGATACTTCCGGCAAGCCAGTTGGTCGTGTCCACATATCTAGTTGAAAATGTACTTCCATTATCTGAAGAAACAGATAAATAAGGATTAAAAGGAGGGTTTAAACGGTTTAAATTAAATGAGGTGATATAAATATTACCTTGATTTGGTCCGTTAGACCTGTCGATTGCCATCCAAGGTCTGTCTATAGGCCATTTTGTCTCGTCAAAAGAAGAGTTAATCACTTCAGAAGGAGTTCCCCAGGTTAGGCCGCTATCTGTGGATTTTGAAATATAAATGCCTCCAGTTACAGGTGGAGTTGTACCAGTAAAATCAATATATGAGATAAAAACATCCTCTAAATGATTGAATGCCACACACGGGTCAGGAGATGAATATCCTGTGACCATATGAGGTAGCAAGGTCTCAGAGCTCCATGTCTGCCCTCCGTCAAAACTTGCTTTGGTTTTTATCTGAAAGCGATTCGCAAGGTTTACCCAAGCCATCCAAGCGATAACAATATGCTGAGAATTATTAGGATTTATAGCTAGATATGGCTCTCCGTCAAAAACACTTCCGTTGGATACGTTTACGTTTTGACCTTTAGCCATTAAGCCTATTAAAAGCACTAGTAAAATTAAAACTTTCTTCATGGTCTCTAATTGTTGCTAACGCCACTGTATAAATCTGTGGCTGTCTTTTCTTGTAATTTACTTTCTCCCAATTTAATATTGGGATCTCACAAAGTCAATCTTGTAGATTGACGGGGAAACCATGAAACAATAATGCTTCCAAACCCACTTCTGAGCCATGATTTTACAGAATGTTAGCAGAAGTTATTCCTTAATCATGAGTTCTGCATTTGATGTCCATAACCCAAAATATGGATTGTCAGCATCAACTCTCTTGAGTAAGATTAAAAATGGCTTGTCAAAAATCATTTTTTTTGGTTTAGGTCTGTCTTCATCCATTTCTTCAGTTGCTGCTTCAAATACTGATTCGCTTTTTATTTTGGCACCATTTTCATCAAAGATAAACGCGGTACTTTGCCAAGCTTTTGTCACCAAAAAATTTTGATCTTTAGTATTAAACCTACAACCTTCTAAACCAGTGTAGTTTGTTTCGATATTAAAATCAAATTTAGGTATAACAACTTTATCATCTTCACTTAACTGGTATTTCCAATTCGTTTTTTCATTTTTCGATTCTGACTGTCCCAGCAAAGTAAGCTTTTCAATTTCATTCTTCATTTCAACCAATGAATGGAATTCCTTAGTTGTCTTAAATAGAAGTATTTCGTGTTCTGTATTTTCAGGCAACAATTTGATGATGAAATCATCATCATTCTTATAGTACATAATTTCAATTATTCTTAACAGTTTATAACTATCAAATCCTCTTACACCAAAAGAGGAAACTCGTTGGCCATCAAAAGTCAGTTCTCCATTAAAGTTTATTAGTTTGTTTTTATAAGGTAATGATTTTTTAAACACAGCTCTAGCTTTGATTTTATCTCCATCAATTTCTCCACTGGCGTCGTATTCTTCACTTTTTAAAACATCCTCAAAAGTACTTGAATTATGGACTAAATTAAGATCATAATCTTTTTCAGATATTGTTAACGGTGATTCAATTTGCTTCCTAATTTCATCCCATGCAAAAAGTAATGTAGCGCAATAAATATAATTCGAGTCATTTGTGATTTTGTGCTCTAATGTTGGTACAAAAATTGTTTTGTTAAATTCAGAAAGGTTTTTTCGCTCAGAAAATTCTCTGTCACTATTACAACCAAATAATACGATTAAGGAAATAAACGATGAAATTGCTGTTTTTCTCTTCATGATTTCTGCTAACGTTTTGTATATGACATATAGGGCAGTAGAAAGTACTGAACTTTCAAGCTAGCTCCGAGCCAAGTCGTTTATTTTGTTTTTAATTTATTCATTCTTAAAAGCCAAATCAACGATTTGGCGGTGTTTCAAATAACCACTGGACTTTCGTAAACCACCGAACGCCCTATTTGCTATATACAGTGTTGTATGTAGTTTTCACTTTATCTCTAATGTCATATTTGAATTGAAGTACTCTCTTATTCCATAGTGATTGAGTATGCTCAGCATTCAAGCCTTTGCTGTTTGATGAAACTATTAGTCTATCTCTAAAAGAACGGTGGTTTCTCGACCAGTAGTTTCCTTTAGAATCGATCATGACGAAATAAAAACCTGGGTCCCCAAACTTAGACCCCTTTGAATCAAGGATTAGCTCTCCCTCTTTTCCAACACTAGGAGACATGATAACTGTAGCATTTCCATTTGGTAAAGGGAATACAGCTTTTATGCATTTTTTACCATCTGGTAAAGTACAAATACTGTAAACCCCAGAGAATATAACTTGGTTATTTGATTTAAGTGTCCGAAACCATACAGTATACTTTACTTGATTTGTTCGTGGGTTTATTAGAGCAATAATTTCGCTGTTAACTTCTTCAGAATCCTTAAGGTTATTCGTTGGTACGTTTAGCTGATGAATCCGTCTGCTAAAAAGAATGTTCACAAAGATGCCGAATACTCTAAAGAGTGGATTCCAATTAACTGAAAAACCTAACTTGTAGTTAGATGTGTTCTGATAAAAGTCAATTACATTAACTGATAATTTTGTTAGTTCATGGTCTGCTAGGTTAAGGTCTTTAATACTTTGGATTAGTCCTCTGGATTTAGAGTCTCTTTCAATTATTAATCCTTCATCTTTAGCTAATTGATTTATCCAATCATCTGCTATTGGACCGATGTTCGCAAAAGGTCCCATTAACCATGAAGATTTAGATGGATTAATCTGTTTTCCCCAAATGATTATCCATTGTTGACTAAACCAATCTTGAAACCATTGTCTTCCTTTAGCAAAAGTCATTCTCTGGAAGGGTTATATATATAATTTGATTTCCCTAACCAGCTTCCATGTTCAGAAATAGGTCTAAATCTTAGCGTTGTGAATTGAAAGTGAAAGTCTTTTCTTTCTCTTTCCATCATGGCGTCAGCGTGTCTTTTCGGGCGCTCGACTGAACTATGACCACGAACCATTCCTTCCATTTCTAATCTATTCTTCCAGATAGAAAATGTTGATACCGTATTTGGTAAGCGAATTCCAGCTGTTGATAGTGTCTTTCCGGGATGATCCCTAACAAGCTTTTCTACTGGTCGACCCCAGCGTATAAAGCGAGGTACTTGAGGTAGCCTCATTCTAGCTAAAGTCACGGCTACAACTGGTTCTTCATCTGATAGATCAATTGAATTTTTAGGGATTTTAAATTCGTCTATTTCACCCCATTGTCTGGCAAAAGTCAACCTTGTATACCAGCCCTTTGAAAGGTTTCTTCCGAGCTTGTTTTCATTTAAGAATTTATCAATTGATTCTTCATCCTCCCATTGAGCGAACATTTCGATTTTGTTCATCAAAATTCGATTCATCGAAAATAATGGGGAACCAAGAGTCATGGAAGCTAAACACTCAGCGTGGATTAGACCTGGTGTCTTTTTATTATTCGGGGGATAAAGAAGTGCCTTTGCAGTAGCTCCGAAGCTTGAATTGGCAATATGAAAAGTAAAGACACTCAATTTTAATTTCATTACATACAACGCCACTGTATAAATCTGTGGCTGTCTTTTCTTGTAAGTTACTCTCGATCTACCACAAAGTCAATCCTGTGGATTGACGTGTTAATATTTCCGAGACTACATGTCAATCCGCAGGATTGACGGTGAAACCATGAAACGATAAGGCTTCTAAACCCACTACTCAGCCATGATTTTATACAGCATGTTAGCAGCCGTCTTTTTTGACAATCCCCTACTCCTTTCAGCACTTAATTTAGCCCCTTTGCAGATAGGTCCTCCCGGAATTATAATGAGATTCGTGTCGTGCTCAAGTCAGATTCCATAGAGCACTACACGAATACATTCATCATCAATTGTTATTGACATTACTGCAAAGGTACTTAAGATTCATTTTTTACAATACTGTTAATCTTTCAATAGTTAGATAACCATTATCCAAAGTGCTTATATTTCCAGATGAACTCGTTAGTTTGACTTTTATTTCATCATCAGGCGATAATTTCAGCTCTTCTTCAATTACGATCAACATGTTACCTAGATCTTCACTAACTATATTGGCCGTTTGAATTAGGTTACCATTTAATTCGATATCGGCTCCCACATCTTGGCCTGTTACTTGTTGATACGGTAACCGGAGTTGAATTTTGAATACGCCTGGTCGGGCAATTCTTCGTGTTTTAATTTTTTCCGCATTGGCCGTGTTTGTATTCATAATAAAATTGTAGAAATTAATATTTTTTGTGTTTGTGGGAGAGTTATCAATTTCCAAATACGAACCGTTTGCGTAAGTGTTTATAGGCAAGGCATATTTCGAAAATTCGTCATTCTTTGACACAATTTGATCGTAATCGAAATAGTCTCTGACAGGGTTTTCGAAAAAGTAGTTTTTAACACTATCAAATGCATATTCCTGACCTATACTGTCAGACAATCTGCTTATTCCTTTCTGATAGGACGAAATACTATTTCTCAAATAGATAGAACCAAAATCTAATTGTATTACGTTTTGGGTACTTGGTGTTGCCGGTCCGCTTAAAAGTGAAGTGTTTTCTATGCTAAGGTATGACGGGCTTTTCCCTGCTTTGAATGGTCGCTCTTGACGATAACACTCTTCTGCATTACCTTCAAAATGAGCATCCTGAATATAAACGATACTTTCCCGATCTCTATCTTTTTCAACAATACCAGCCACATTCGCTTGAACGATTGTTCTAATCACTCTAAGTCCGTGAACCCCCGATATATGCATGGCGTCCCCCGCTCCTTCAATATGGCTTTCTACCAAGTAAACAGTTGTACTCGCTCCAATAACATCTGTTATTTTCATACCTACAGTGCTGAAGTCTGAAATATAGACATTATTGAATGCAACGTCATAAACAAAATTAATTTTGACGCCAATGACTCCTCCGGATACACTTACATTATTCATGCGTAGCCCACGCTGTTTTTCCAAGCTTAATACCAAGATGTCGGTGTTTGGATTGTTCGGGTCTGCATTGGCAGGATCGTATTTAAGAGTGATATCCTTGATTTCACTGCCGAAATTATATGAGCTTCCGTTTTTAGATAATTTAAGGCAATAATCTTGCGATGGTATAAAATCCAGTTTTGAAACTGTTCGGCCTGCCCCCCTTATTAAGAGTCTTTTGGTGGTGGCTTCTATCGAACCTGCAACATAAAAGTGGCCAACTGGTATGTTTAAAATCACAAATTCACCAGTCTCACCTGAGATTGTTGTTTGTATTAAATTATAATTGGCGGTTGCATTATTTTCTCCTTCCAGTAATGCAAGAGGTGTGTTATTAGGCATTTGATAAAAATTTATATGATTAAAAGATATAATTCTATAACGACAATAGAGGTCAATTATTATCAGTTTAATTGATAAACTACATTATCATTTGCGAGGCCATATGTACTACTCATACCAACCACAAATCTTTTGCGGCAAAACTCCCACAAGAGATTCTATCCGCGTGTAATAAAATGATATGAGTCGGATTTAATACAATGGCTGCTTAACGTCCAACTATCATCCGTAAGCTGGACTTTTCAAATCTCTATAAAAGTATCTCATTGCACCAGCCTTTGCAAATAGCTCAGTTAGCTTATGGATGATAGTGTTTGTTGTAAGGCGTAGTTTCTTACTACGAATTGTTGTTCAAATCCCAATCTTATGTACAGAGCTTTCCCCATATCAGAAGCCTGAAGCGTCAATAGATTTGTATTTTGTTCAATAGCTGAATTAATGATATTAGCCATTATATCATTGGCAATTCCTTGTTTGCGATATTGAGGGATCACTCCCATAGCGTGAATACCCAACGTTCTGTTCGTTTCATACGTAATTACAGTACCTACTGCGTCATTCTCTTTGTAAACAACAATATAGTTGATGCTCTCGTGAGTTTCTAAAAGTGTGTTTGAGTTGATTTCATATCCAAAGCTCTTGCGAAATACTTCTGACCATAGACCTGCCTCAGTGGCATTTGAGACTTTTTTAAAGTCAATTATGTGACTGGTTTCTATTATTCCTTTTGGTTCAAATGACATCCCGATTTGTTGGAATAGCAGTTGAAAATTGAACCTATTGAGAATAGTATCAAGCTTCAAATTACTCAAATCCCAAATAGGGACGATGAGTTTTGTTGATAACGTTTCTAGTTCATGTTTCGCTTGATAGATTAATTCATCGCTTACCTCTTGATTGAACCAAAGTCGATTTGGCCATTGTGAGTTTTTGACGATCGAATATTCAATGTTTGGGAGTGAGAAAAATGAATTATGTTTTTCTCCAACAGTTTGCCAAAGTGATGTGAGATTATAGATATTCTGAGCTATTGTTGAATTCATTGTTACTTCAAGTTGATTAATAATATACCAGTTATCATGGAAATTACTCCTGCTATACGCTTTATGGACACAGGTTCAGTTGGGAGTCCCAACCAACCATAATGTCCCGCTATCACTGCAAAAACCAATTGTCCACAAAGTCCCATGGATATCATGGTAGAAACACCCAGTTTCGGAATTGTGTAGTAATAAAGACTAATACCGACCACACTAAAAAAGCCACCGGTAAACCACATGTAAACAGGAATTTCTCTTAAGTGATCACCCGTTGGGATGTTCCTATTGACCAGAAAAAAGGCTATTGTAGCAAATACGGTGCTACAAGAAAATGCAATGACAGACGCTAGTAGAGGGTTTTTAATCAGAGCTCCAAGTTTCGAGTTTAGTCCTCCTTGTATGGCCAGAGAAACACCACCAACAAATGCGAGCGTTAATAATGCTATTTTGTTCATGTGACAAAGCTCTCTTATCCACTTGTCAATAGCATTTACATATGTTGATTAGGATCACTTTTTAGAGATTTTCTGATTCTGCTTAATTGGGTAGGGGTAATTCCAAGGTGGCCCGCAATGTGATGTTGAGCGATCCTTTTTTCGATACCCTCATTTTCACTTAGAAATTTCAAATACCGATCTTTAGCACCTGTCATTACCAAGGCTATTTCATTTTGCTCCCTATTGATGATCCAGTTTTGTTCAATGTAGGTTACATAAAATCTCTGAAGGTCATGATGTTTTTCTTGAAGTGCTTTGTATTGTTCAAAGTTAATATTGTATAAAATAGTATCTTCTAACGCTTCAATTGAAAAATAGGAAGGAGATTTTGTAAGCAACGACACTTTAGAGGCAGCAAAGCTCCCTTCCAGAAACAAGTTTTTGTTGTAAGTGTTGCCGTTTTTATCGATATAAAAGGTTCTTAGACAACCTTTATTTACGAAATGAATATATCTGGCCATGTCTCCACCTCTGAGAACTAGCTTACCTTTAGAAACTTCTTGTATTTGAATCAATGACTGAAGAGCAACCCATGCGGTTTCAGAAATCTTATGGTAGTTGTCGATTGCTAATTTGAGATCAATCAATTGATTTTTTTTGGTTTTCATCGGTGCGCCAATGCCCTACAACAATTCAGTATAATACACTACTATATTATACTTCTATTATACCAAAAAAAATCCAAATGTTACTTATTAAATCCAGCTCTTCCGTATTTATAGCCTTTTAATAAATTAGACCTGTAGGAGTAACAGGATCACAGATCCTTCGTAGTAAATCAAGCGTGGCAGTAGTGAAGGCCCATAATAAACACAAAAAGAGCATTAAAACGCGCTTTTAGTATATTTTCAAACACCAAATCAGGTCACCTCACAAAAAAGTGCATTTAAACACACGATCAAAAATATACTACTCAGTCCGTCCAATCCCAGGCCAGCACGTTCCACTCATCGTTTTCATCCCGGTAACGATGAATAATTTCGAAACCCACTTTTTCGTGTGCCCTTAATGAGCGGGTATTGCTCGTTGAAACTTCTGTCAGGCATATATTAAAACGTCCGGAATACGCTTCTCGATGTTTTTGATAAATGGCATTAACTAATCCCTGCCCCCGGTACGCCTCCGAGATACAAATTTGCCCCATCACATAATAATTATGCGCATCCAGCCGCTTACCTCTATGTGTTATTTGTTTAAAAACATCGAACATGGGTACTAATACAGGTATTGCGTCGTGAAAGGGTTTTAACATCACCAATCCGTAACCCACTACCCTGCCCTGATCGATCGCCACCACTTGCGGAGCATGGTCATTCATTTTGATGAGCAGATCCAGGTCGTGTCTTACTGTTACGAAACCGTTGGCCTTTCTTAACTCTACAGGCACATTAGCGATATGGTTTTGATGCTGCAATTCTAATATTTCCAGCAATTCATTTTCCGATTCGACTAATTTCACCTTCATTTACCAAACGCTTATCTACTGTATAACATCGATAACAATAATTCGTTCGGCACTGTACTTTGTTCTTACTATATAATTTTGCTAACCAATGCTTTGAGCTCAGGTATTACTTCCGACTTAAACCAGCGGTTTTTGGCTTGCCAGATGTTATTTCTGGGAGATGGGTGTGGTAAAACGAAATACTGCGGAAGGTAGGCTTCAAAATCCTTTACTTTTTCTGTCAGGCTAACTTTTTTGGAATGTGGCAGGTAATAGTCTTGGGCATATTTCCCGACAAGTAGTGTGAGTTGCACCGCTTGCATTTGCTGCATCAGCGGGTGATGCCAAAGTGGTGCACACTCCTTTCTCGGTGCCAAATCGCCCGACTTCCCCTTACCCGGATAACAAAAACCCATGGGCACTAAGGCTATTTTACTCACATCGTAAAAGGTGTCCTTGTCTATTCCCATCCAGGCCCTGAGGTTGTCACCACTTGGATCGTCCCAGGGCACGCCACTCTTGTGTACTGCGCTTCCCGGCGCCTGCCCTATTACCACTATTTTGCTTTGTTCCGATGCAGACAAAACAGGTCGCGGGCCCAGTTCCAGGTGCGGAACGCAGTTAGTGCATTGCCTTATTTCTTTTAATAGTTCATTCATTTAAAGCACATTAGTCCTACTTCTGTCCTTGTTTGCCCTTGGTACCCAATTCCGGATCTAACAGCAAAGCCTCCCTCGGCACTTTGTTGACTTCGAAGTCCTCGATCTTTATACGGTGCAATGTCTTCATCTTATGTGGCCCCAGTAAATTAATGTTCATTTCCACCGGGATTAACATTCCTTCGTGCGTTTCATACAATGTATAGTTCAATGTAGCATGTATCCACCGGAACTTGTCCCTTACGGTGTATTGTATTTGCCGCAGCACATGCGTTTCCTGGTCTATCCACAGCATATACTGATCGACATCTCGTTGTGGCGTGCTGCTTTTCCAGGTCACAAATACCAGGTTGTACGTGTTGCCATCCAATGTTCTTTCACCGGCAAAACTGATTACGTCTGCCTCAAAAACCCGGGACGGAATTTCGATAAAATACTGATAAGTAGGCAACCAAAATTCAATATTCTTATCATTTTTGTCGTCGAAGCGGTGAATATCCAGGGCCGTTCCTGAATAAGTCCTCCAGGACTGCATGCCCCAAATGTTGTTTTCCCACTTGCCATCCAGAAATTTCACCTTGCTCGTAAATGTATTGGGAATGGCCTGAAAGTGAAAATCGGCTTTGTTTTTTGGAAAGGGATTACTAAACGCGCCCATCATCCCTGTAAACTCGTCTGTAAGGTGTAGACTGTAAGTCTCTACACGGTCCCAATTAGGCAAAGCATGTGCTTTGGCCATCTCTGCAAGCAGGCTTTTTCCCCTTTGCTCGTCTATTCCGGATCTTACTTCGACTGTTCTCAGGTCTGCCGTTTTACAGGAATACATACTCCCCATTAGTACTGACAAGAGGCTTAAATGGTAAATTAATCTGCTCATAGTTCATCTTTTTTCAAAGATCGGCTCCCGGAAGCAAAAATTTCTTGATGTAAATCAAGGATTTTCATTTCGTATGCGACTTAGTGTTTCTGGTTTCATTTTCAGGTAAGAAGCGATGTGCTTGAGCGGAATGGAGTTAACAAGTGGGCCACTCCGCTCCAAAAAAAGGTGATATCGTTGTTTGGGACTTAAAGTTAAGAGTTCTATTTGCCTGTTAATATGTCCCGACAAGGTCTTTTCCAATAGATGGCTGTACCACGAGGCAATAGTTACATCAGATGCCATTAATTGAAACAGTTTGCTTTTTGATATAGCGCGCAGCTTACATGCCGTCAGGGCCTGAAGGCTCAGCTTAGAGGGCTCCTGATTGATAAAGGAGCTAAAAGAAGTAATCATGCTATTTTCATAGGCAAAACCGACATTGGCTTCTTTATTTGTATCTCCTTCCTCCACATAAAGCCTTAACATTCCTTCTTCCACAAAATACAGCCGGTGCTCTATAGTGCCCATAGCGCTTATGATGTCATTTCTGGTATAGCTTTTTACTTCGTTCCACTTCAACATTAACGCGTCAATCGAAGTCTCGCTTAAATTTTCATAACGGGCCAAAAATGATCTCACTACCTTCTAAACTGTTTGCCTGCTAATCTACGTAAATACGTTTAAAAAAGTGCTAATTACCTGCTTCAAATGAGCATTTAAACAATAAAAAGCAACAGAAACCCTTCATCTAATCACAAAACTCTACTATTGTACTATCATTGGGGGCCTGCGGTGCTAGTATCCGGAACGACCTCTTCCATGCAATGATAAGCAGGCAGGCCTTCTTCATAAGGTCAAAAAACACATCAAATTGAGAATTGATAGGTCAAAGCAGTCGCCAATATTTTAATGTATTGTTTATGCTAAAAGTATTAGATTTTATGATAAGTTCCGCAGAATTAAAACGTTGAACTCATTGAAAACACTGATACCGGGTTCCGGGTCAATCGTTGAAGTTTTTTCATAAGTTTTGTCCATTTACATGATGCCAAATTTTATTGATCACAACTTCAAGAAACAATATACCAGGCAAAAGCAAAAAGCGACCGAAGTCTGCACTTCAATCGCTTTTGTTATCTGCTTGTTTTTACGCCATTAATTAGGTGAGTGCAAGCCCATTTTGTTACCTTCTGAATCGATGAACAGGGCAAAAAAGCCACTTTCATCGGCGTGGGGCGTTTTAGGAACCAGTATTTGTCCGCCATTGCCTTCCACCTTATCCAAAATGCTTTGCAGGTTTTCCCCACCATTTAAATAGATCGTTACACCGTCGGCAGAAGGCGTATAACCCTCCCCTTTCATAATTACCCCTGTAACCACTTCATTCTCGTACGGAAAAATACCCATTTCCATACCCGGAAACTCCATCTTCTCAATGGTAATTCCTAGAATTGCCTGGTAGAAATTGACGGCTCGGCTAATGTCAGTTGCCGGAATCTCAAAAATGGAAACGAAACTATGCATATCTTCTTTATTTTGTTTTACTGGTAATTCACTAGTTTGACTTTCGGTATCCGATGTTTTTTCACCTGCACAGGCTGCAAAAACCGAAACCAAAATGACAAACGAAAGACTTTTAATTGTACTCCTCATATCAGCTCATTAAAATGTTATTACAAAAGTATAAAAGCAATGGTAAACATAATTGTAAAAGTGCGACACGCCCGACTTTATTTGTAAAAAAGCGCAGACAAGGTCAGGTTTTCACTGTCCAAAAACGCTTTGGGATTCACCCCGGTAAACTCCTTGAAATCTTTAATAAAATGAGACTGGTCGTAGTATTCACTCTCATAAGCCACATCGGTGAGCTTCTCTTCTTCCTTACTTAACAGCAATTTTAGGGCTGCTTGCAATCGTATCACCTTACCCAGCTGTTTGGGGCTTATGCCTATCTGTGTAACGAACTTTCTTTCAAGTTGCCTTCTTTTAGAAAGATCATCCTTAAGAATACTACTTATCGAGGCATTACCCTTAGTTGAAAGCAGCGTATCTATTGTTGTTTTAACGATGTTATCTAAGATTGTTTTTTCACTTAACATAGCAAGAAGAAATTGCTCAATCACTGCTATACGTTGTTCCGTAGTTTCAGATTGAATGATTTGCTGTTCCAATTTATTGGCAGCTTCTTCTTCAAATAACGATGTTATAGGCGTTTCTTTGTTCGACAGGCTTTTAATTGGTTCACTTACAAAATTGGCAAACCCGTAAGGGTAAAAACGAATTGCAAATGTATTTACGTACCCTGTTGGTTCTATGTAAAAGGGATCAATGGTTTGCCCAAGGACCATCGCACGTGGTTGTAATATAAAATCTGTTTCGGAAGTATATCTTTTGATGTCATCTCCCAGAATAAAAGCCATTTCAATGGTGCCATCGGGCACAATTCGTTGTTTTTGAGGATCATTGTCTGCCGGCACTTCCAATGTCCAATAACAACTAATGAGTGCTGCTAAATCGGGATGAGGCTGAAACGTTTGATAATTCATAAAAACCAGTTTTTATTGTGACACAAACTATGTTGTATTGCACAAAATAAATAATACGCTAATATATGGAATATTGCCCTAGTACATCAACTAATTCCGTAATCATTCCTTCTTAAAACAAGACTGATTTTCATCAAATTTATCGTAAGCTGTTAATAAAAAAAGTCTGCCGAAGACAGACTCTTTTCTGTAAACTTTGGATAGCTTTATTCGGAAGGTTTGGTGTAAGTCACGATGTCAATCCCAATTCCATTTGGATCTACGATGGCGAAGTGCCTGTCGCCCCAGGGTTCATCCCTTATTTCGATTGCTATGGGCACATTTTTGCTTTTAATTGCTTCGTAAACCTGATCCACCTCTTCCACTTCAATGGTCAAATAAGCACCTCTCCCTGAGAAGACCGATTGAAAAATTGCCTTCTGACTGGGATGATTTGCTTGCAGGAAGCTTATTTCGGCAGACTTGTCTGGTGTGTGCATTAAAAGGTAAAAATCGTTCTCAAAGCTCACGCCAAAACCCAATACTTCGGTATAAAATGCTTTGGTTTCGTTGAGTTTTTCGGTGATGATGCCTGCGTTTAGTTTCATGTTATTTACTGTTTGTGCATTTGTCCACCCGACGATCAGCGCAAATGCGATTAATAATAAAGTTTTCATATTCCACTAATTTTGTTGAAGCAAATTTAGATGGGAATACCGGGCATGAATTGTAAAAATCGGACAAAGTCTAACGGAAGGCTTCCGAAGGCGTTACACCATAGAAGGTCTTGAAGTTTTTAATAAAATGTGCCTGGTCAAAAAAGCCCACATCATAATAGAGTTTGTTTTCCTTAAGGCTTTGTTTGGAAGGTTTGGAATTTAGAATGTACTGAAAACGCACCACGTTACTAAAGGATTTTGCCGTAGTACCAATGTAAAAGTTAAATATTCTGCGTAGTTGGCGAGGGCTTAACCCCGTATTTAACTCTTTTTCAGTGTCCAGGAAGCCATTTTTTTGAAAAATCAGATTGAGTGCATTAAAAAAACGGTGATCAAATCGAAAAGCTTGTTGATCAGTGAACGCCATTAACCTGGCGTTTAGTTGTTTTGTTATATTGCTAAAGGAATCCTGTGGTTTAATTTTAGTGGTAATCCAACGTGAAAGGTCGGTTAAAACATTTTTTAACTCTTGCGATTGATTGCTGAGGGTTTTGGCGTCCACGTTGAACAGCAGCGGAAAGGCAGCTGGCAGGAATCGAATGCCTATATAGTCAAAAGATACGCCTATGGGGAACTCCGTATATTTTCTACAAAAGCCCATGACAAAATTATCGCGCGGTTGATTGTGGTCAAAAAAAATATCAATACAGCCATCAGATACCACGCGATAACTAAAGGCCTGTTCCAGTTGTTTTGGTGTTTTCAGTTGCCAAAAGCAATAAACGAAATTTTCCAGGGACTTTGCCGGTCGCACTTCCTGATAATGGATAGCACCACTACCGCCCTTTACCGCTGGCTGAATAGGTTTATAGCTGTTTTTTATCGACTCAAGCTCTTTCACGTCCTATTTATTAGGCCTTATAAGTTACGCAATCGCCATGAACAAAAAAACGCCTCGGTATCTGACAGCATTAGACCTTCACAAAATGGATGAAATCTACACCTGAAAGCATTGACCTCCGTGTTTTGTATGCTTTCATGTTTTCTGTTATTGTACCATTCTGGCAGTCAATTCCAGTTCATTGGTTTTCGCCGCGTTAGAATTTATTCATTTTTTATGAAACGAAGTATTTTATAGTCTATATAGAACGTACCAAATGGGATGAAACAGGCAACAATCACTTTCCATGTTATTTCTCTAAATGACCACTTTTGTTCCACACCAATATGCAACGCATTAAATACAAAAAGTAGAAACAAAGTGCCATGTATAGGTCCTATAGATTTGACCAATAAAGGATTTCCCCCATAATATTTTAGCGGTACAGCTATAAAGACCAGAAAGAGTAAAGAAACACCTTCCAGAAAGGCCAGTAGTCGTAAACGCCCAATTGATGTTGTGAAATACTTTTTCATGCTTAAAATGTTCTGAAATAAGGCCTGTTAGAAAAGGGAGAAAATGGCCATGGAATAGCCATAAAAATGAGTATTAGAGCTACAGAAAACCATATGAACATGGTTTTATATTTCTGCTTATCAGTCGGCCTTCGCTTAGCCCGGGCGGAGCCTATTGTCAATACGATGATGGCCGTCAACATAAACAGGATATGTACAAAACCGTAGAAGCTTACTTCCAAATGAGGCAACCTGGTTGCTGAACCTGTCCAAAAGTAATTCACGACAGGGCTTTGTGTATAAAGAATGACCCCAATCACCAATTGCACATGCGCAATTGTAGCTGTCCAATGCCGAATGGCGTTTACCGATTTAGAGAACAATTTATTTTTAAAATACCCCCTTGAGGCACTAAATATGGCATATATCAATGAAATCAATACGAGCCATCTAATAAGCGTGTGCAAAGTTAATAGCGTAGTGTACATCTGTTTTTTTTGTAAAAATAATACAAAAACATACTAATTAGTATGTTTTTGCTCAAAAAAATTACCTCAGCGTTTCAAGATATCTTTTAAGCTCTTCTAAATAAGGAAGATACGCGCTTCTATCATTAGCCAGTTTTCCAAAATTGCGTATTCCCCAATAGCCCGACATTATGAATAATGTTACCTGATAAGCATCCACTTCTTTTTTAATCGTCCCGCTCTTTATTCCTTGCTCAATAATGTCTACTAAGACATGAGTCCATTGTTGAGTGAGCTTATTAATGGCACGCTTAAAATCTGCTTGCCAAGGCGTCATCTCCTGCGCAAAATTAGAAGCAGGACAACCATACGCCACTTTCATGAATTTATTGTTCATTAACAAATCGTGCATCAGATTATAAATAGCCTCCAATGGATTCGATTTGTTTTCTAAAGGCTTAATAAAGCTTTCTGTTAGTGTAGGTTTTAGAATTTCATCTATAATAGCTAAGCCCATTTCGTCTTTAGATTTGAAATGGTAATAAAATGCACCTTTTGTGACCTGTGTGGTCGCTATTATATCGTCAATACTTGTGGCCTGGTACCCTTTTCTATAGATGAGGTCAAATGCTTTCTGTAGTATTGTAAGACGTGTCGCTGCTGCCTTTTTCATTTAAACGAACAAATGCAATTGCACAAAGTAACAAAATTTGATTGTATAAAGTTGCCATAGTTCCATTAAATGCACAAGACCATTTAACAAGGTATTTTATGAGAGCTGACCAGGAACTGCCTTATTTCTTTCAAATTCGCAAAGATGAATTTCATCGCCCATCTCCGTATTTTGACTCTTAATCTGACTTATATGACGGAGGTCCGCAGTTTCAAAAGATTGAACGTAGTCATCATTTAATAACCATGGCGGACCATTTTCATAGCTTCTTTTGTTTTGCTGAATCTCTGTTATGAGTAGCAATCGCCCATCTTCTGCAACGAAATCCGCTATATTTTGAATCACCTTTTTTTCGTATTTCGGTGGAAGCGCCTGAATAGTAAATATTTCCAATACCAAATCAAACTTTCTATACCACCCCGAAACTCCTTTGATCAAATCGGCCTGAACAAATTCCACCTCAGATTCCGGGAATCTGGTCTTACAAAGTTCAATGGCACTTGCAGAAACATCAAAGGCCGTTACATCAAAACCCCTGGTCTCTAATTCAATGGCATCATCACCCAAACCACATCCAACTACCAGAGCCGTTTTCCCCCTACCTCTTATTTCATTTTCATTCAACCAGCTTTTAAACAAAGGATGTGTAGCCATATTTGCCCATGGAACCCCTTCTCCTGCCCTACTCGTTTTGGCATAAAGCGTCTCAAACCAATCATTAGGTTTTTGCTCATCTATCCCTAATTGCTTACGCATTTTTTCGTCCATTTACTTCGTTTTTTCAAGTGGATTTTAACACAAAGTGTATATGACTAACAGTAAGCGCTCATAGATCGTTCGCAAACTTGATTGTTGTGAATAACGCCTATTCCTTACCTTTTTATTAGCCCTAAATTTTCACCTGTTAGTGCCTGGATTACTTCTTTTTTTTCTTCGGTGGTTTCAACAATGCCAACACCTCTTTTGGAGCCCCCTTCGACCTGGCGTATTTATAGGCATTTTGATAAGGGTGGCTGTTCTGTCTTAAATTCACGTCGTAACCGTTCTCAAGTGCCTTTTTCACTACCGCGTATGCCTGCCGTTTGATTAACCAGGTCATAGTTTGTATTTCCGGCTTAAAACCCGCATCTATCATTTCGTCAATAAAAGGAGCATCGGCTTTTCTCAAGAGCTGCTCCATTTGCCACTCGTCGGGTCGGTAGCCATATTTCACAAACTTCAATAGCAGTATCTTGTCGTAATCGTATATGGCCTTGTATAGTACGTGGCCAAATTTAGATTTGGCATATAATACCGGCTTACGCGACAACAGGGTATCTATTAGCGTATCATTTTTATGCCTGATCGCCCAGCGTAACGGGGTCTTTGAATACGATTCATCGACATGGTCAATAGCTACATTTTCTTTCAGCAGACGTAGTGCCAGCGTGGTGTTATTCTGTTCGACGGCCACATTAAATAATGTTTGATTCTTGCGACCTATCATATCAAAGTCATTGATGTAAGGCCACATGGCATCGAATAGGCTTCTATTGTTTTTTTCGATGGCTTCGTGCACGTAGGTGCCATACCACCCGGTCATCTCTTCTAATTTCAAACCCATTGAAAGCCACTTTTTTAGTTGCCGGTGGTTGCTGTCTTGCTCCGCGAAATAGCGGTAATCGTATTTACCCTTCACCACGCTGCTAATACTGGCTCCATATTGGACCAGTAAATCAATCATTTCCTGGTTGTTGTGCTCAAATGCTTTCACAATAGGCCGGTACTGTTTGTTTTGTGAGGGGTAAGCCGGGTCGAGCCCCAATTCGAGGTAATACCTGACCAACGTTATACTGTTTACAGCCGCTGCACTGGATAGCAAGGTATAATCAGATTCCAAATCTTCGGGTGTGTAATGTGCGCCCAAAGCAATAAGCTTCTTTACAAGTGCGGTATCCTTCTTTGCGGTAGCAAAATAGATCAGCTCCCGGTCATGCAGGTCCGCCGCATTGGGATTGATTCCAAGATCGAGTAACCAGTTTACCATGGACCAGTTTTCGTTCTGACGTGCGATATCTATCAATCGGTTTTCATGCAAATCGAAGCCCTGTTTGTACATAAGCCTTATGCGACTTTTGTTTTTAAGCAGCTGTTCTACCTGATAGCTGCTTAATTCGGCTTTATGCACGTCGTAACCCATTTCAATTAACTGTTGCGTTTTTGTTTCAGAATCATAAAAAGAATGATAGTCGAGCGTATTTATATTAAACCCGCGCTTTTTTAAGGCCCTGATGGTAGGTATATGATCTTCAAAGCGCATGGACGCCAAAGAAGGGTCAGCGCCATGCCTGATCAAAAAGTCAATTTTTGAATAACGATTGGCCTCTTTTCGGTTGAAATAGTTGAGTTCCCGAACTGCTTCGGTTAAAAAATGCTGGCCTGCATAATTTTTAGTGTTTATGGACAAGCCTTGTGCGCGCAGGTAATCAATAAGCGCAGCGTCTTTATTTCGTACTGCTGCTTCCATCAAGGTAATGTAATAACTTACAGAACGGCTCCTTTTGATTGGTATCACCGGCATAAATGTAAACACCACGGCCTGAGCGACCATTTGCCCTTTGCTATAAGTATATGTATTGGAATAATAGCACTCACAATGCACATCGCCTCCCATTTCAATGAATTGTTTCACTTCATCGAGTGTATAATTTTTGGAGTAAATCAGTTTGTCACAAATCCTTTTTTCTACTGCTTCAACATCCTGAGCAATTCCTGTTGTCAGCAGCAGCAGATTAAGCAGTAAGGGCAGCATACATTTCATGGAGATACTTACGGATTTCACCTTAGTTTGGATTATGAAATTCAAAACCGGAACTTCTGTCTGTGAAGGGAACGCCAAAACAGGTAGGATTATTCATGTAACAATTCTTAATCTGAAGTACAAAAAATTGGTTATCGCATCAACTAATTTTTACCTCATGGAACACAATCCGGAAATACACATTTAAGTTTTCTTCCATACACATGTGTTTATTATACCAATAAGCGCCGTACTCAACGACAGAAAAATGCATTCCAACGAGTAAAAATGTATTTCTCAATGAGATTAATTATATTAATTAGAACACGTACATGATCTGCCTATATAAACCCATCAGGTTTTAGAGCTACCTTACCTTAAACCGTATAAAAAAGCACATGTATGTTTTACAACCAATTTATTTGACTCTGTAATCTTAGGAATTTGAAATGCTTCCCGCTGTCATAACACTAAAGTTATGTCCATGCAATTACCCTGCACCCGTATGAACTACAGGATATTGTATAGCATGTGTATTGATTCTGTCAAAAGGTTAACGGTCGAAAAATCAATGTTAAACCAAAAAACAAACTTATGAGAAATCTCAACTTGACTTTATTACTTCTGATCATCCTACTATTTCAGGTTATTCCATTGCTGGCTACTGTTTATTATGTGGACAAAGACGGCAAATTCGGCAACGGCTCGAATAACAGCTGGCCCGGAACGATGGAACAACCCAAAGCAAATTTACAGCACGACTGGTTTCAGCGTAACCTTCAACCGGGAGACACGGTAATTTTGCGACAAGCCAGTTCTTATGGTGAAATGCGTTTTTATAGTACCAGTAGTGGTACAGCAGAGGCTCCTATTGTTGTACAAGCCTGGCCTGGCGAAACGATCATCAGTGACGTCGCTATTCTTCCGACACAATTTGCCATTCGCATACTGGAAGACGCCTCTCACATATCAATTTATGGGCCAATGCTTATCAGAGGGCACGAGTACAGTTATGTTGCCCTTGGTAACAACACAGGATTAAAACTACATAATATTGAAATAGACGGTACCGATCATGGGCCGCGACTTAGTGGATTGCGCGACAGCGAATTCAAAAACATTTCGATGCACGACCTTACAAAAAACGGTTTTCAGATGAGAGGTTCCGCCAGTGCCGCTACCGGAGATCCATGCCGGAATTTATGGATCGAAAATGTCGATGCTTACCGCGTAGATGATGACCGCACACCCGACAACAGTGATGCCGATGGTTTTCATAGCTACGGTGGCGAAAATATCACTTTAATTAACTGTTCGACATGGGACAACGCAGAAGACGGCTTTGACCTGAATTGTAATGCCATAATGGTTAATTGCAAAGCCTACGACAACAGTGCATCCGGCCTTAAAGTTTGGCGCAGAGAAGGTGATAACTATGCAGAAAAAACCATTACTGCCATTAACTGCCTATTCGCAAACAACGGTTTTCACCCAGATGATACAAACCCCGGCGTAAAAGTTTCTTATGGCGCCGGACTGAATTTCTACAACGGTGTTATTCTGGGTGGTTACGACCAGGGAATTAATATGCGCTTCACGGAAAATGATGGTACATTTAAAGAGGGATTACCCTATCAACCTGTTCGTGTTTACAATTCTATTATTGCAAATACAACATCCGGAACCGGGCTTCGAAGCATGAACCACACAACACAAGGTAATTTAGTGGAAGCAGACTACAACCTGTACTTTAATAATGCACAGGATATCAGCGGATTCACCATGGGAGCTCACTCTATTACCGGCCAGGACCCCTTATTTTCTGATCCTAATAATGGAATATACTCACTTTTAGCCAATAGTCCGGCTATTGACATGGGAACAGATCTCACAGGTATGGACACCACATATAACCAATACGGTCAAAAAGATTATGATGGTCACACACGTCCGGTTGCCGGCGTAACGGACATTGGTGCTTATGAGTACAGCACCTTAACCGGAATATGGAATGTAAATGGTCGTGACAGCGATTTGGGAACTAATTTATCCAATTACCCTAATCCATTTAGTCAGGATACCCGGATCCATTTTGAATTACAAAACGAAGCGCAGGTAAAACTGGAAATCCTTGACGTATGGGGCCGTACTGTCGAAACATTAATCGACAATTCCCTTGCTTCCGGACAGCATGTAAAACAATGGAACATACCTGCCGGCGAAAGCAGTAAGTTATTTTACCTGAGACTACAGCTTAACAATAGTACCTCAATCACTAAAAAGATGAGTATAACTCATTAAGCATGCTAAACTACATGTGCTTAACAAAATCAAAATAACACCTTATATATACTAAGCACCAACATACATTCAGGGTTGATCATTATCGACCTTGAATGTTTACTTTTGCAATATTGCAATTGCGACGAGACTGAATTAAGCTGTTCCTAACCTGGCCTGGCCCGCCTCACCACTGCATTTCGTCATTCTCAACGCTCGCGAAGTATCTTCGTATGCTCCTGTTTTTTTTATAAGTTCTTATGTTGGTCATAAGTGTGCAGTACACACATGGAAAATTCAAACACTCACTATTCTGGTTCTAACAGGATTGAAAGTTCTAACATCACCAATTCTTAGGGAATGAAAAATCACTTTTTGTTATCATTATTATTACAACAACGATAGGAATAGAATAAATTGTTTTAATATAATCATGACGAGTAACTCACATAACTCTAAGAATAAAGCGATATTTTGGCTTGCATTTGTTAACTAACAATATGTCAATAAAAAACTGAAAACATGGCCACTTTTCATTCCATAAAAAATAGAACATTCAGCTACCTGAACCTATTAAACCTTGTTCAGGGAATTATTAGCTTAAGCTATTTTACTACGACTCCGGTAGCTGCTCAACATCAACATCACGAAGGTTTGCATCATTGGGAGATTCCCAGTAAGGATCCGGACCGTATCATATTGACATTTCATGGCGATCCGGCTACAAATAGAGCAGTGACCTGGCGTACAGACACAAGTATTCAGCAATCAGTTGCACAAATAGCAGAGGCAACTGTAAATTCAAAATTTACCGATGATGCCAAAACAGTCGATGCTCAAACCGAGCAGTTTGACCTGGGGCAATATAAAGGGAATACGTCCTTACTTGTAAATTACCACAGTGTAATTTTTAAAGGACTTAAGCCCGACAAGATTTACGCTTATCGCGTTGGAAATGGAAGCGATCATTGGTCTGAATGGATTCAGTTTCGTACCGCAAAAGTGGAATATTCCCCGACTAAATTCGTCTACTTTGGTGACGCTCAAAACGATGTTCTTGCACATTGGTCACGTGTAATTCGCATGGCTTACCAAACTGCCCCGGAGGCCTCGTTTGTTATCCATGCAGGAGATCTCATCAATAAAGCTCATCGTGATTACGAATGGGCAGAGTGGTACAAGGCCGGAGGTTTCATCCATAGTCAATGGACTGCCATTCCGGTTGTAGGGAATCACGAATTCAGGCCACTCGACGAAGGAGAATCTAAGAAACTTTCTATTCAATGGAGGCCGCAATTCACGCTACCTATAGAAAAAGAAATGGAACCCGAACTGCATGAGACTGTATATACCGTAGACTATCAAAACATTCGTATTATTGTCCTTAACTCTAATAAGAAGCTTAAAGAACAAACAAGCTATATTGAAAAGCAACTAAAAAACTCTTCGGCAAAGTGGCATATAATCACCTGCCACCACTCCGTTTTTTCCCCAGCCAAGGGACGTGACTTCGAGTTTGCCCGAAAACATTGGAAACCACTACTCGATAAATACAACGTTGACCTGGTACTCAATGGACATGATCATACTTATGCAAGAGGCCATGTTCCTACTACAAGTGCCGAGCAGGATGAAGTGAATGGCGTGGGTACTGTTTACGTCACATCGGTAAGTGGCCCAAAGCAATACCAGTTAGACCCTGAAAATATAAAAAACTATTTATCTGACGGTTACAAAGCAGACAAAACCGCAGAGCAAACCCAATTTTTCCAGGTCATAACTATCGAAGAGAACAAGCTTACCTACGTTGCTTATACTGCCTTAGGGCAAGAATACGACCGGGCAGTTATTACCAAAGACTTTAATACCGGAAAAAAAGAACTCTGGCAAAAGGAAGAGTAGCCACGTTTTATTAGTAAAGAATGACAAGTTCTGCTTTTGCAGTATAGCAGGTACTGTCTAATATGGTAAAGTTAAAAAAAGAGACTGTTTATAGTTAAACAAAATAAAGCTCACAGTAGTGGGCAGTATTTATATGAATTGATCAAACAAAAAAAGCCGTTTCACAGGTGCGAAACGGCTCTTTATATAGGTTTCTTTAAATTTAGAATTCGATATCATCACCGACACCTGCCGAAGCAAATTCCGCATTGTATTTTTCCATCAGCTGACTCATTTGGAGTGCCATTGCGGTATCGGTAGCCATTTTAGGCGTCCAGTGTGCGCCTATGCTACCCCAATCGGCCGCATTTAAACCATATTCAGACAAGATACTGACTGCATCTTTACCTTGTGTTGCCCCCATATTTTGGTGGCACATAATTTTCACATAGAGCTCAAAGTCATCCATAACGGCTTGCACCGCATTAGCGCTGCCACCAGTTGGTGCTGCCTCTTTGGCATCGCCTGCTCCTTCGGCAAAACGTCCGATATTTGAATTCACGAAGGCATCGCCATACACTTTAGAAATAGCGAAAGTAGTATCCTGTGACATACGCTCCGTCCACTTAGCCGAAACTTCATCCCACACAGGCTTCTCCACTCCTACTACTGCCAATACTTCTTCCAAAGCGACGCCGTTAGCAATTTTGGCATTGGCCGCTGCCCAGGTATCCATATCCACACCAGAGATGGGGTCTAGCAGGCCGCCTTCTGCTGCTGCTGCAATATGCTCATCCATCTGAGCATCCAGCTTCGCATGTTGCTCCTTCAAAAGGGCATCAGCTGCCGCAAATCCTTTCTCCTGTTCATTCTCTAAGGCTAATAAGGCCGAGTTCACATGGTCTGCTACCGTATAATGTTCGTTGCTGGTAAAGCCATATTCCGCAGCTTCTGTTTCCAGGTCGCTCGATTCAAGCAAACGTTCTACAATTGCTTTTGCGGTGTCGTGGTCTTCCCCTAATGCTTCCGGGAAACCTAATATTAGAAAACAGGCGTAGTGCTTTCTCTTTTGGCCGCTGGCAAACTGATTCAGGTCGGTCCACCCTCCATAGCTGCCGTCACGTTGAATTCTGTAACACATCCACGGCTCCAATGAACCTATTGAATCGGGATCCAAATCGGGCCAGGAGAAATCGGCCCCTTCTGACTCCGCATAATCGGGGTGTACGCCCGCCTGCTTGTTTTTTATTCCCTGTGCAATGGCTTTTTGCCCTTGTTCTGTCTTGTCGTGTTCCGTGAATTCATGTTTTGTACTCATAAGGATTAAGTTTAAAGGTTACTAATTATGTTTAATTTAAATGTTAGCTAATATTTCTTGTTTTTTGGCTTTGTATTCGTCCTCATCGATGAGGCCTGCTTCGAACATTTTTTTGAGCTTACCCAGCTTCAACATCATTTCATCTTCCTCTGAAGACGCTTGCTGCGGCGGGTTTTGCCGTGGCGGTGTTTGCTGCGGAGGTGCCTGCTGTTGAGGTGGCGGCGTCTGATTTTGTTGACCCGTCATCATTTTACCTAAAGTTTGTCCCAGCTCAAAACCGGCACCCATCTGACCTCCAATATTTTGTGGCCCGTCCTTTTTGGTGATGTCGCGCATAGCCTCCAGCTGCTGGTATTCCTGATAGCTGACACCCAGCTCCTTCAATGCCTGCGCTTCGGCCGACATATCTGTTATGCGTCCTATGCGTCGCTGTGTATCTTCATCGAAATTTGTTCCTTCAATGCGGAAATCGAGCAGGCTAAAGCCCAGGTCGAGGAAAATACCTTCGCATGCGCTTCTTGAGTGTGCGGCTATTTCGTTACGATGTTTGTCTATATCTGTATATCCGAACGAACAATTGGCCAGAAAATCGCTTATAGGCTGCGTAATTCGTGACAATATCACCCGCTGAATTTCACGTACGGAGTAGTAATCCACGGCCCCAATAACCTGCGTGAAGAAACTCATAGGCTCGGTAATTTTAAAAGAGAAATTACCAAAAGCGCCCAGCCCTACCGGGAAGTTATACACCGGATCTTTATAATTTATTGGTGAAGGGGTACCCCAGCGAATATTCAGCATCTCGGCCTTGCGGTAATAATAAATCCCCACCTTATGGGACGATTCGAAGTTGTACATTACCTTCTTTACTGTTGTCCAGAAGGGCACATTCCCCGTTTTAAGGTCATACACACCTTCCTCTTCGAAAAGCGCTTCTACCTTACCTTCCAATACAAACAGGCAACCCTGCCCTGGTCCTACTATCAGTTTGGAGGCATTTTTAATTTCATCGCCACGTTCTGTCCATCGTTCAAAGAGGGCCGATGGATCGGGGTCTTCCCATTGGATCACAGACCGCAGTTGATTGGTCATTTTTTCATTCATAGTAATGTAATTAAGAATATTTTATTAAGAAGTCCATTTTAGCCTGCAGGTCCTTTTCATAGCGATCCTGGTATTCCGGAATGATGGCTATGCGCCGCTTTAAATAAGCTTCAACATATTGCTGGTATAGTGCTACCAGTTGATCTTTATGATACACATCGTGAAAACTTTTGTAATTCTCATGAATCGCTTTGTCATATTCAAGCTGGAAGGGCCACCCTGCTTCTTCTGCCAATGCATGTAGTGCAAAGTGCTCGACATTACGTCCCAGCGACCCGGGCTCGAAGGTATTCACGGTTTGACAATAGTTACAAGTGGTGTAGTAAGAACGGAAAAAGTCCTTACGTAAAGGCAAGGGTGCCTGACATTGCGTACAGGCAAAACCTGCTTCCAGGCGTTTTTTCACTTCCTCAATCAGTCGGTAAGATGCCTTGGCATGCACTCTGATTTCGGCGGCTTTTAGCTCGCTCTCCAGTTTAAAGCGGCGATCAAAACCCTTATTGCGCTCACTGACCATTTCCCGACTGTCTATATCGTAACCGGCATCGAGAATGAGTGCTTCAATTTTATCGTGCCAGGTATCTTCGATTTTACAGTAAAGTGAAAGACATTGCTGGTAAATACCTGTCCAGGCATTAATAAAGCTTACCGTTTCCAACTCCGAATGCTCAAAAATGAGCGGAAGCACCTCTTCAGATTTGGAAATAACCTCATTAAATCGATCTTCTATTTTGTTCAGAAAAACTTCCCAGCGTTGCTGAATTTCAGGTAGTTTCATAGTTTAATGCGCTTAGTAAAATTGTTCACCACAATAATCACAATATTTCAGATTTGTGTCGGCAGGCCTGGCAGCACCACAGCTTTTACACTTTTTTGTCTCCAAACCGGCGTCCTCCACATTATGCTTTTTTGTAGTGTACAACGCATTCCCTAAAATGTTCATCAGGGGATCATTTTTTTCTTCTTTTTTTTCGTTTTCTTCTTCATTCATGGCTTTCAGTGTTTGATTAAGAATGAAGATTACACAACTGCAAACTGGTACTCAGGTAGTATTCACCTGAATGGGGGTTGAAACATAGCTAATTTATCAACATGTTGGGTTCCAGCTACGATGCGTAAGCCTCGTGTGATCTCAGTCTTAAATATAGAAAAAAAGTTGGTTAAACAAGCAAATTTTGAAGAAGAATTGCATTTATAGCTTCGTATAAAAAAATACTATTTCAACTAGCCAGCACCAGCTGCTTTTCACCATACCTGATCGTTGTATCAGTACACCTTTTGTACTGATACAGCATGTATATCCACTTTGAAAGCTCTACATTCCAAAATTTCCGTTCGTCGGATCAGGCACCATTACTTTCATTACACCATGAGTATACAAAAATTCAATCGCGCTTTAAGAAGCCACATCGCGAACGCCCACTTCAGCCACCTTATGCGAAAGGCACATAGCTTTGAGTACTTAGGCATATTGATTGACCAGACTGAGCAATTCATGCTTGGAAGGAACACCCGATTTGCGCCACACCTGTTTTCCATCATGGAATAAGACGAGTGTAGGCACCCCGCGCACATCGTATATGCCTGCAATAGAAGGGTTCTTATCGACATCTACCTTAACAACCCGGGCTTTATCTCCGATCTCCTGCTTCAGCTCACTTAACAGGGGCGCCAACATCTTACAGGGGCCACACCAGGTGGCAAAGAAATCGACCAATACTACTTTATGACTGCTTATTATATCACCAAATTTTGCCATTTACTTTTGATTCATTATTGCATCCAGGCTGTGCCAGCTTCCGGCATTCATACAATCAATACCATCTGATTTCAAAATGCTTGTTGCTTGTCCGCTACGCATGCCACTGGCACAGCACAAAATTACGGGTTTATTCATTTTCTTGAGAGCGTCGGCCTTATTCGCAATACCGGGAAGTGGATAATTTAGCGCACCTTTCACACTTCCCCCGGCAAATTCTGCTTGTGAACGTACATCCACAATCACCGCTCCGTTGTTCAACATTTCTTTTATTTTTTCTGTTCGTTTTCCGAATCCAAATACTGATTTTAATATACTCATGATTTTACTTTTTATGTTGTTTATTCAAAGCTAAAACTATTAAACAACTTAGTCAGTGATTGAGATCACACGGCGGTAGCCGAAGAGTCGTGTTTTTTGGAAAAAAATTGAATTTGAAGCCTTTAGTATACCTGTAAAACTAATTAAAAGCATCCATTCAGGTCTTCAATTGTTTATTCATATAATCTTGCCATTCCACCAATAGGTATTTGTCTTTTCCATTTTGAAAGATTTTCATAAAGCCGTATTCGTAACAGAAGAGATATACCTTACCCTGCTGGGTTTTGTAATAATGCGTAAAAAAATTTGGATTGAAGCCTGCCGCAATAAGTCTGTTTTTACTAACGGTAGATTTTCCGGCTTTGTTAAAATTATGCAGCAGCCGACGATTTAATTTTAACTGTTTATCGATCTTTTTATACAGTGTTTGTTCTTTATTCTTATTTTTTTCATGGTGAAAGTTGCTTTTACAATAAACGGAACAGAATTTCTTATCTGACCTGCCTTCGAATTTCTCACCACAATTGAGGCAGGTACGTTTATCTTTGGATTGATGCATTAGTCGTAGATTTATACGAATATTTCTACGGCTATTTTTGTGCCAAATATCCAAAACCATCAATTTGAGAGAAAAAAACGAATATGAAAACCAAACAAATCACCCTCAAACATCTCATGATCGATGACAGCAAATGTATTGGCATTCAATTTTATCCTGACAAAACCATTCAAACCCTGGTGAAAGAATTACCAAATCCTAAGTGGAGTAAAAACGATGAGATGGTTTATGTACATAATAACAAAGAGAATTTAAGGGCTATATTTAAAGCGTTTAAAGGAATTGCCCGGATTGATGCAACACAATTTTTCACCAACAGACCTATACGACAGGGGCGGGAAAATGTAGATGTTGCGTGGTTCAGAAAACGCAAAACTTCGCCGGGCTACCGATCTTGTCCGGAAGAATACTTAATGAAACTCGAATTACGACGGTATTCAAATAATACCGTTCGCGCTTATGTAAGCCATTTTGAAAACTTAATCAATTATTATAAAAACAAAGAATTGCTTGCTATCGACGAATATGATATTCGGCTATATATGCAACATTTAGCACAGCAGCATCGATCAGATGCGTATTTAAATCAAGCCATTAATGCCATTAAATTTTATTTTGAAGTTGTTCTAGGTATGCCTAATCGATTTTATGCCATCGAAAGGCCCAGGAAAAAACAGACCTTACCCAAAGTTATTTCGAAAGAAGAGGTACAAAACATGTTAAGCAGTACACGTAACATTAAACATCGTTGCATTATAAGTCTATTGTATTCGGCAGGTCTAAGAAGAAGCGAGCTGTTGAAGCTAAAACCAGCACATATAGATAGCAAGCGGATGTTGATTTTTGTAGAGCAAGGAAAAGGCAATAAAGATCGTTTAACGCTGCTGTCTCGAACTATGTTAAAAGAACTTCGGGAATATTATATCGCGTATAAGCCTAAAACCTGGTTATTTGAAGGCGGAGAAGGAAAAAAATATTCGACAACAAGTGTTTTAAAAATTGTAGAAAAGGCTGCATTAAATGCACGCATAGGCAAAAAAGTGACCCCTCACACTTTACGTCATAGCTTTGCCACACATTTACTTGAAAGTGGTACAGATTTACGCTATATTCAATCTTTATTGGGACATGGAAGTAGTAAAACAACTGAAATTTACACACATGTTGCCGTAAGTTCTTTCAACGGGATTATAAATCCCCTCGATTCGTAAAATAGAAATATAATACACTAATGTATTATACTGAATTGTTGTGTGGCATTGAATTAAAATTAAACAGAACCAATAAAATCGTGATTTTTACGTACTGAATAAATATGAAACTATGGATAGTGACATTATTTGGATTACTTCTGTGCAGTTGCTCTGAACATAGTGCACCTGAACATTTAACCGCTTCTAAGATTTTACAGGTCAAACTCGGGATGAGTAAAAATGAAGTAATTGAAATTTTAAAAGAACCTGTTAGAAAATATTCCACAAGCCTTGATGGAGATATGACCTTTCAATTTACAAAAGAACAGGACTATAATTACCCAATGTTATGGGTGCACTTTGATTCTATAGGAGTCAGAGAAGTCTATGCAAAATATTACTTCTGGCTTGATGAGAGAGGGATTTATGGTTTATCCAAAAACAAAGAAACTGGAGAAGAATATAGATCGGGAGAACAAACATTAGAAGAATATTTTAAATAAAACGCCACACAACAGTACCTATACGCAATGCCCTTCGGGACAATACGCATAGCTAGATCGTTAGCGGTAATCAAAACCAAAAAAGATGAGTTATGATTTATTGATATTTCGACCCAACTCTGCACCAAGGAATAGAGAGGAATTCATGTATTGGTATAACCAACAACTTGAATACACGGAAAATCATAATTATGACGATCCAAAAGTATCTTCTGAAGAAATGCGCAATTGGTTTATGGAAATGATATTAACTTTTCCAGCTTTAAATGGCCCTTATTCTGTCGAAGATTTTGATAACCCCAAAGTGACGGATTACACGGTAGGACAAGATATAATCTATGCGTGCTTTGCATGGTCTGAAGCAGAAAATGCTTACTCTAAAATGTTGGAGTTAGCAAAAAAACACAAGGTGGGATTTTACGATTGCAGTGCTAATGATGGAATTATATTTCGACCAGATGAATTAGGTGATCTAATGAAAACAGATTACGTGAATAACAAAAATTCTATAGAAGAGATTAAAGGCTGGAGAGGTGATGAAAAGGAACCAGATAATGTAGGAAATATAATATTTGATAGTGTTATAAAACAGACTACAAAACAAAATTCAAAGGAGACGAAATTGAACTGGTGGGATAGAATATTTAAAGGCAAAAACCGCTAACAAGCTGTATAAAATCATGGCTGAGTAGTGGGTTCAGAAGTCTTTTCGTTTCATAGTTTCACCGTCAATCCCGCGGATTGACATGTAGTCTCGGAAAAATTTAACGCGCCAATCCACAGGATTGACTTTGTGGTAGATCGAAAGTAACTTACAAGAAAAGACAGCCACAGATTTATACAGTGGCGTTACAAATCATGAAAAACACATTAGTTTTTATATTTTACTTCATTAGTATACAACTTTCATTTAGTCAAAAATTGACTGACTGCTCTACATGTGCTACCAAATCATATAACATTTCAGACTTGTATGAAAATGACTTATATGAAATCGAGTTGTTAAGAAACGAGATCTTTGCACGACATAATTACCAGTTTAAAAACGAAAGATTGAGTGAATACTTTTCTCAATTTGATTGGTATAATATCAACTCTTCGAATTCATTTTCCAACGCGGATTTAAATGAACATGAAAATCATAACATCAACCTTTTTAAAACTCTTGAACAAGAAATTATTAGTCAGCGCGAATCACTGATTAAAGAACTTGAATCTTTAAAATTTGCCGTTTTGAACAATGACAAATCTAAAGCTCTTAGTTTGGGTATAGAAAAAGAATTAACAGAAACGGTTTTCAACGTCCTAAAAAAAATACTTCCATCTATAAATTTAAAAGAGATCTCTTGGCATAAAGGCAAAGCTTATTTCTCAATAACCTATGACAACGGATCGGTCAAATCAAAAAAGAGTATACTCATAGAGGGAAACTTAGTTACTATTTGCAATAACGACCCCATGTCACACTCCCAACTTATTAATTCGGAAGATGTATTTAAATACCCAAGTACCTATTACTCGGAAGGCGAGTATATGGAAGGCGTACAACTCACATACAAAGATGGCAAATTAACCTTTAAAGGAATTATTGCAGCAGGATAAATAAACTTGTAACACCATGTAAAAAATGCATTAAAACGCATTTTACACTAAACGTTGGCATTCATTGTACAAGAGCCATAACAAAATGAGAAACTTTAGTATAGCGATATTGATTATTTTGACTTTAATAAGTTGCAATTCAAAAACGAATAAAAAAATGGAATCAGATTATACTATTTCAACCGCAAGTGAAAGTGATGAAAGAGCAAAAAAAGCATTGCCATTTGAAGGAAAAGAGGATAAAAGTGATCTTCTAAAACTGAATATTAGTGTTCCGAATTTTCCTGAAGAACCTGATTCGATTAAGTACTTTGCCAACTCGAAATATGATTGGATAATTACGATTGAAGCAAATCACTCCAACTTGTTTCATAGAGATTCGGTTGAAAAATATATAAGTAACTATTGGCGTAAAAAGGTAATGTATCCTACAGTTTACTGTCTTCCTGAAAAAAGTAATAATTGGACTTATTTATTCGCAGGAGATAACGAGGCTAATACTTTTAAGAAAATTGCATTAGCTTGGAAGCTATATGACCCTATTCAAGAACCATCAACAATATATGACGAAAGGACTCTTTCGAAATTTGACAATTTGGTTAAAAAGAGAATAAAAAAAATCAAAGCAGATAAAATAGAATATAACTATTCAATTCAAGAAGCTTCTTCGGTCTCAAATGGGTTATCTGATTTTGTAACAAAAAATAACCAGTGGGCTATTATAGTTCTTAAAGCAAATAAGAAATTTGATGGTAAAGAAATTTGGGATGTAATGATGTCACTTGGATTGAGGTGGGGTGATATGGATTTATTTCATTGGAATAATTCAGACCTTGAAGTTGGAGACGACCATTTATTAAGCGTTTGGACAAGTACAGCCCCAGGATACTTTTTCCCAGAAGAAATTGCTGCCGGTAATGTTAAGACTGAGGATTTAATTTTTGGGTTTTCAATACCACGCTCAGTTGCACCACAAGAAGTCTTTAAAGTAATGTGCGAAGTGACAGATTATGCGCAAAAAAGACTTGGAGGGGAAGTATTAGACGGAAATGGTAATAAACTTGACAAAAACACAGAGTTAGATAGAATTGATTTAATTCTTAAAAACTTAGATAAAGAATCAATTAATAGTGGAATTGGAGATGCATTATATCTATTCCAATAAAAAACGAAATGCCAACAATGGGTATAGTGCATAGTACCCTGCGGGACGCTACGAAACCATACCCTATACGTTAGCGGTCATTGCGCCACGATAATAATGGAAATGGTGAAAAACATCTGCATTTTTCACGTTTTGAATCAATAAAAATTTTGCTTCCAAAAAAAATCATCCAAATAAGGTGATTTTAGTACTAATTTCGGTACTTATAAGAAAACGGAAATTAAAATGGAAAGAAAGGAACTAATCAAACGATGGTACATATCATATTTTCCAAAGGTAGCATCCTTCATTGCAAAAAGAGGCGGAAATTTGGAAGATGCGAAAGATATATTTCAGGAAAGTCTCGTAATTCTATATGAAAAAAAGAACACGGAATTCAATTTAAACGAAGAAGCTTATCTATTTGGGATTTGTAAAAACCTTTGGTTTAAACATTCAAATGACACCTTAAAATTCCAAATCGAAAATACGGATTTTATAGAGGATCCCGAACCTGCTGTTGATGAAAACCGTCTGTTAAAGTTGTTGAATTCGGTAGGTAAAAAATGTATGAGATTGCTTCGAAGTTTTTACTACGACAATCAAAAAGTTGAAAATATAAAAGAAGAATTTGGTTTTTCCTCTAATCATTCAACGACTGTACAGAAATACAAATGTTTGGAAAAAATTCGTGAAACCGTCAAACAAAATTCCTTGAAATATGAGAGCTTCTTTGAATAAAATTGCACTGATTGAAAAATTTATTTTTAATTCGAATTCTTTAAGTTCTGAAGAAAAAGTCCTGTTCGGATCATACAAAATTTTGGATTCCGATTTTGAGCTTGAAATTGAGAACCAGAAAAAAACAGTTGATTTAATCCTAAAATCGGGCAGAATGGAATTGAGACGAGAAATCAATGAAGTTTATAACAATTTGTTTCACCCGAATTCAAAAAATGCCCTTAAAAGCAGCGTATTGAATCTATTCTGTAACTAATAGATAGTTAATATTTTACATGTGTTAAATTCTTCTCGACGAGAAGAGATTGCACCTTTATTGACTAAATTTAAAACATATTATATGAAAAATATAGATCAAGAATTTACAAAATATGCTAGACTGGAGCACGGGATAAAATCCACCAGCACAGAAAGATACATTACACAATCCTTAACACCTTATATTGTTGAAGAAAGGTCCTTGAACGTTGCCCAAATGGACGTTTTCTCACGTTTGATGATGGACAGGATTATTTTCCTTGGTCAAGCCGTAGAAGACCAAACCGCAAACATCATACAAGCACAGTTGCTTTTTCTGCAATCTCTGGATGCAAAAAAAGACATCTCGCTATACATCAATTCACCGGGAGGCTCCGTTTATGCAGGATTTGGGATTTACGATACGATGCAGTATATAAGTCCCGATGTTGCTACGATTTGCACAGGAATGGCGGCATCTATGGGAGCAGTATTACTTTGTGCAGGCGCTTCAGGGAAACGTTCTGCGTTGAAACATTCAAGAGTGATGATTCACCAAACTTCTAGTGGTGCCCAAGGAACTGCAAGAGATATTGAAATAAGCGTACAGCAAGTATTAAAAGTCCAGAATGAATTATTTCAGATTCTTTCGGATCATTCGAACAACGATTTGGAAAAAATCAGGAAACTTTCGGACAGGGATTACTGGATGACTGCCGAAGATGCAAAAGAACTCGGATTTGTTGATGAAATCTTACTTAGAACGTAAATTTTCAGATTATGTCAGTGTATCTCATAGAAACTTGGAATAAATCATACAAAAAAACAACGACCGCCAAAAATGCATATGGTAATAAGGATTTCAGAGGCTTTCGGGCAGCATTAGCCGCATCAATTTTGGGTGGTAGCTTGATAGGTTTAAAGTCCGCAACCCCTTACTAACCATACACCCACCGCTGGAATTCATTGAGAAACCGAAATGGAAAAAGAAAAGACATTTAAGACAAAAACGGGATTCTGTCACATACTTCCAGACAAGATTGTTTTAACAAGAGACGGAATAGTTCGAAACGTAGCTAAAGTGACAGTTGGAAACAACATCGCGAGAATTCTAATCATTTATGGAGCGATAACCGTTGGACTTTTCTATTTTGCGTTTGATGCATATCAAAACGGACAGACCTTGCAAGCAATTCTATTTGGGCTCATCGGACTTTATCTTATTTACGGAATTTTTAATAGCCTGAATAACTCAGCGACTCCAGTCATTGATAGACAAAAAATTAAAGATGTAAGATTCAAAAATGCAATTAAAAGTCTGACACGTTCGAGATTTGAAGTGATGTTCGAAGATGAAAGCGGTAAAGTAAAAAAACGACTGATTATGCTACCAGGCTCAATGACAAACGGACAAAATGAAACAGAAAAGGCTATTCAAATAATGAAAGAAGAGCAACTGTTGAAATAAAAACAACGAAATGCCAACAAAGTGTATAGTGCATACCCTTCGAGATACGAACCATACACAAAACGTTACAAGCAAGAATAATTAAATGGAAATACTAATAATTACTGGCCCTCCTTATTCTGGTAAAGGAACTCAATGCGAAATTTTAAATGAGCAAATGGACTTCGAGCATATATCAACTGGTGATAGATGCCGAATGGAAAAGAAGAATAAAACAGAAATAGGAAAAGTTATGGCCGAATATGAAGAGAAGGGTGATTTGGTGCCTGATTCACTAATGAAAGAACTATTCGGCTGGTTCCCAATCAACTGACCTTCCGGAGCAGAAGAAGACTATATTTCCTAACTATAGCAGTTTTGACGGGACCGATTGTTTTCAGCAAAACGAACCTCCAAAATATGTAAAATTATTTGAGCGAGCAAATGATCCTAATATTGGTAGAAAGCTTGAAAGTTGGCCAGACGAAGAAGATGAAGATGCATACATCGATATGTTTTCAGACAAAGGAAAGGAACTAAAATTAAAGGAAAGATTCTGGGGGAAGACACATTTTGGTGGAACTGCAAATCTTATTCAATCAACTCCTGAATTCAGCCCCTTTTACATAGAATTTGAAAAAAGTTTTGGTAACTCCAACATGGGAGGGGGGAAATGGGCAAATAGATTTGCTGAATAATGAACTTGATTGGGCTCAATGATAAACATTTACTAACAATAGTTATATTTAATTGAGCCAGCTTACTGGCTGATAAGCAAATAGGTCCAGCCTTTGCTTGTCACAGTTTACTTTTTGGAGTTATTGTATGGATTAATATTACCCCTACCACAAATTTAATTGGTAAAAGTATTACCGACGGATATAAATCCTGGGAAACATCTTCAGATTCAATATTAATACACCCCTGTCTTACCATTATTCACTTAACGAACTAAGTGTATCAGACGTTTTGCCAAAGATTTTCTTTCTATGATTGACTCCCCAATCATGCAATGCTAAAATGACTTTTTCTAATGTTTTGGAATGCTCCGTAGCTGTATATTGTGTTCTTACAGGAAAACCATTCAAAACAGTTCTGGTAATCAACTGATTTTCTTCCAAATCTTTCAATTCCTTTGACAAAACTTTGGTACTTAACTTTGGAATACTACGTTCAATTTCCCTAAAATGTGTATTCCCTTCCCAAATAGAAATCAAGATTAACAGTTTCCACTTTCCTCCTATTACGTCCAATGTGTCTCTTACAGGTAACAAAGCTGAGGTACATTCTTTATGTTCTTTTTTCTTCATCTCGATTGACTTATTGATTACCTAAAAGTAACTGATTACAAAAAGGTAACTGATTACCATTGGTAATCAATAATAATTAATTTTACAATATTATTAACAAAAACAGCAGAAAAAATGAAAAATAAGATTCTCACAATCCTGTGTATCCTCTTCGGATTAATGATGGTCAACTCGGGATTAAACAAATTCTTCAATTACATGCCTATGCCAGAACTATCAGAAGAAATGATGCTGGTAATGGGCGCATTTATGACCATAAAATGGATTTTCCCACTTGTGGCCTTTGTCGAAATCGTTGGTGGAGTACTAATAGCTATTCCAAAAACAAGAGCACTGGGAGCTATCGTAATTTTTCCTGTAATGGTAGGAATTTTTATGCAACATTTGGTCCACGACCCGGCAACTATTGCCATAGTATTGGTGTTGTTTGCCATTAATATTTGGGCAATTGCTGCTAATTGGCATAAATACAAACCGATCATAGAAAGCTAGGAAGAGAAAACAATTTAGAACCCATATGGCGGCTGTAGGTTAAAAACGTCCAGGGTAATTTGTGAAACCGGAAATGCAAACAACGACGCAAAACATGGCTTTCGCAAAGCTTTCTCCGACGGCCGAAGCCTCTGGTGTTGGATTCAGCGAAGGTACAAGCTATGGAGGCATGCAAAGTCTACTCGCCAATTGGCCTTATGAGATTCCTATTTTAAATTGGAATGAAGTATATTGGTATTTAAATGCCTTACAAAGCCTATTTTGGCTTTGCATGCATATAGTTTTCGTTAACCTGGAATTTTTTACTTACTTTTAACGTTACTAACTAAAATCAGAAGTAATGATTAAGTCTTTTGGAGACAAGGAGACTGAGAAAATCTGGAACGGAATAAGGTCGAAGAAATTACCTGATCAAATTCAACAAGTTGCCAGAAGAAAACTAAGGATGATTAACAACGCTTATGATATCAATGACTTAAGAATTCCTCCTTCGAACCATCTGGAGAAGCTCAGAGGAGAATTGAAAGACTATCATAGCATTAGGATCAATAATCAGTGGCGAATAATGTTTATTTGGGAAAATAATGATGCCTACAATGTTCAAATTATTGACTACCATTAATATTTTAAACGATGGAACGATTAGATAATATACACCCCGGAGAAATTCTACTGGAAGAATTTTTGAAACCTATGAATATCTCTGCTTATCGATTATCAAAAGAAACCTTTATTCCGCAAACACGGATAAGTGAAATAGTTAAAGGTAAGCGTGGAATTACAGCGGATACAGCCCTCCGCTTCGCTAAGTTCTTTGGAACATCTGCTAAATTTTGGCTTGGACTTCAGGATGACTTTGATTTGGAAGAAACTAGTATAAAGAAAGAAGCAGAACTGAAGGAAATTAAATCTATAAATAACGCAGCCTGACAAGAAATCAGAGCCTATAGAACGGCCGTGGCCCTGAAAGTATTCGGGAGGAAATGGTTGTGGTCGTCCGTTACTCCGGCAACATGGGAATAAAGTATATTGGTATTTAGACGCCCTACGGATCTTATTTTGGCGTTGTGGTGCATTTTGAGAAAGTAAAATAATCATAAAATACACTTTGAGTTTCAACTGATCTATTAACCTCAAAATATTAAAACAGAATATCTTTTAAATGAATAAAATCACACTCCTATTGTGTTTGTTACTATCAATCAGGTCATTCGCTCAAAGCAATCAAAAAAGTAATGACAACACATTAGCTTACCTTGACAGCCTTGTAGTAATTTCCGAAAAACTTGTTCAAAAAGGAAAGTATGACCGAACAAATGAGAATATACAGAAAATTATTACCTTAAAAAGGACTAAACAGTTACCATATTCAGATCCCGAAACCAAGGCTAGGCTAAAATCCTACGACACACGCATTATTCTATTATTAGACAAAATGATAGAGAAGGAGCCGTCAATTGTTAACTATAACTCAAGAGGCACTTTTAACAGATCAATAGAAGATTTTAAATCTGCATTAAAAGATTACCATTCTGCGCTTAAACTAGACCCTAATAATTTTATAGTATTGTTTAACATTGGTAAGATCTATGAAGACAATAAAAGATATAAGAAATCTCTAGAGTATTACTCAAAGGCTATCGAAAATGGAACAAATCTAGGCACACTTTATTTAAATCGTGGATTTATTTATCTCCAATTAAATAAATATCAATTGGCAATTAAAGATCTCGAGAAGTCCCTATTAAATTCAGAAAGCCCTATGCTACTAAGTTATGGTTTAAACAATTTAGGATTTGCATACTTTAAACTTAAAATGTATGACAAATCACTCGACTACTTTGAACAGTCAATTGATAAACATGCTGAAAACTCATATGCATTTAAAAACAAAGCATTACTCTATTTTGAACTAAACAAAGAGGATGAAGCATGTGAGCTTTTACAAGAAGCCTATAGATTAGGATACCAAAATGAATTTAATGATGAAGTTGATATCTTAGCTAGAAAACATTGTAAAACTCAAACAGAGACGCACCACAACATTAAATAAAATCCATAGGTAGTCCGTGCGCTGGAAAAGGCGGTGGTCGTTTGACGCATCGGCAGTCCCGAAATACTTCGGGATTGCCCATGGTTGTTGGATAAATAAAATGTTCACCTTGCAATTTGCCTTGGTCTTAAATTGAAACTATATTGGTAGTTAAGCGCCCTACGAGTTTTATTTCGGCGTTGTAGCCAATTCGAAAAAGATAGATAACATGGATATCAATAACTTAAAAAAAGAATTTGTCTCATTTGAAGCAGAGCTTAAATCTTTCATCTATCGAATGGTTACTCACAAGCAAGAAACGGAAGATATTTTTCAAGATACTTTTATAAAATCCTTTGATAAAATCGAATCCTTCAAAGCAAAATCTTCTTTTAAAACTTGGGTATTTACAATTGCTACTAACCTTGCTAAAGATTCTTTGAAGGCTCGACAGAGGTGGGGAGAAGATTGGATGGAGCTGGTAAAAGATGCTCACGTGGAAAACAAAGATTTGCTTCAGAGAAAATTTGAAGTAGCCAAAACTTCTGAACATGGTAAGTTTGTCATTAAGGAACACATCAATTATTGTCTTACTTGTGTGAACAAAACACTTACGCTTACCAAGCAAATTTGCCTTCTTCTCAAAGAAGTATATGGATTTAAGGTAAATGAGATTATGCTTATTACAGACATGAGTGAAGGGAAAGTGAAGCACGCTCTTGCAGATTCAAGAAAAGATATGACCCGTATTTTTAAAAATAAGTGTGCTTTGATTAATAAAGAAGGTATCTGCCATCAATGTACAGGCTTAAACAAACGCTTCAACCCAGAACAAGATACTCAAGCAGAAATCAATAAAATTGCCATGGTAAAAGAATCAAGAAAGAAAAACTTTGAAGAGCTTTTAGACCTAAGATTTCACCTTGCCAGAGGTGTTGATCCACTGAATGGAGAAGGAATAGATTTACATAACTATCTACTAGAAAATTCGCCAGCTTGGGCAAAATCACAATCCCTCAAAAATAAAACATAATATTGATTATCAATTACTTACGTGTGTTTTCGTCCGTTTTTGATTGCTAAACAGTCTAACTACTGTATTAACAATTGAAAATTTTCGAAATGAAAAATGTAATCAACTGGTTTAATCTACCATCAACAGATTTTGAAAGAGCTATTAAGTTTTATAGTTCCGTTTTGGAGATTGAAATGATGAAAATGCCGAGTCCTGATGGTTCCGAGCAGGCATTTTTTTCAAATCCCCAGGAGGGTGGTGTTTCAGGTTCTATTAGTTCCAACCCACAACAGAAACCGGGGGCAGATGGTGCTACCATCTATTTTGATGTAAATGGCAAGTTAGATGCTGTGTTAGAACGTGTATCTTCTATGGGAGGACAAGTAGTTATGCCTAAAACCAATATAGGAGACTTTGGAAACATTGCTATGACAATGGACACAGAGGGTAATCTTATAGGGTTTCACTCCGCTCAATAACATCTATTATGGGAGGGCTTATTGCCCTCCTTTTATTCAACTAAAATTTATTAATCAAATGAATATATTATTAACCGTAGTAGTGGCTCTAGCCATTTTTGGAGGAGGATATTTAGCCGTAAGCATTTTCAATAACAAAAAACCACCTTTATCCGCAGCTAACATTCACGGTATTGTTGCATTAGTCGTTCTTGTGCTTTTGGGCTATAAAGCCTTCTCAATGAGTGAACTGAAATTATGGATTGCCTTCGGGATGCTGATTATGGCATCAGTAGGTGGATTGTATTTAGTAAGCAACCACAAAAAAGACAGTCTCGGTCCTAAATCAGCTATTATTATTCACGCAGTATTTGGATTTTCAGGAGTTGTTTTAACCCTAATCTCTATTTGGTAATGGCATACTTTGACAACGATTTCAGTTCTTTTTTTGAAGAACTTGAAAAAAACAACGACAAAGAATGGTTTAGCGAAAACCGTAAAAGATATGAGCGTTCCGTTAAGAATCCTTTTAAGAAATTTGTAGTTGATTTGGTTCAGGCACTTCAAGACCTATATCCAGACACCGATTTATCCGACAAATACTCAATTATGAGAATAAATAGAGATATACGGTTTGGAACGGATAAAACACCTTATAAAACTCAATTGGGAAGTCTGGTAATGCCAGGAGGAAAAAAGAATAAAACCATTCCCGGCTTTTATATTCAGGTAAGCCATAAGGACATTAGAGTATATTCTGGAGCTCAGATGCTCGATAAAGAACAATTATTAGCTATTCGTACCCACATTAAAGAAAACATAGACGAGTTTAACTCGCTTATCACTAACCCTGATTTTGTGAGCATTTTTGGAGAAATTCAAGGAGATAAACATAAACGTCTTCCTCCTGTTTTTAAAGAAGTAGAGACTCTCCAGCCTTTAATTGCCAACAAGGACTTTTATTGGTTTTTCAAGCTTCCAGTGGATAATTTAACAAAAGATTCAATCATTGAAATATTAGTATCGAAGTATAAAGTAGCCTTACCCTTAAATCGTTTTTTTGAGAAAGCTTTGAAATAAAACTCCCTACAGTCGAGTAGGTAAAGGGGAATTTCACCCCTAAACCTCTCACAGAACCGTACATGAGCCTCTTGGCTCATACGGCTCTTATTATGCAGTCGTTATTGGTATGTAATGATTCACACCAATTTGTATCCCAATTCCCAATGATAGAACAGGTTAGGGTATGAAGTTATTACACGTCTGAGCCATTTGACAGCCCTTACCTTGCTTCCTTTGAAGCTTTTGTACTTGTTCAATACCCATCTGATCAGCCGATGATGAAGATAGTAGAACACTGGATTTAAACTCTTGCGACTGATTTTCCCATAGTATTGTATCCAACCTCGGATTTTTGGATTCAGTAATACTGCTAAATCCTGTATTCCTCGTTGGGTCTTGTTATGGAAATTAAGCTTTCGCAGTTCCTGAGTGATCCGTACCTTGGACTTTCGGCTCATCTTGCAGTCAAACTGCAAGAAACTTCCCCCTATTCTTAGCCTATGCCGTATCGGTTGGAAGCTGAAGCCGAGAAAATCAAACTGTACAGGGTAGCCTTTCAGGTTTCTGCCTTCCTTTTTACAGTACACTATTTTCGTCTTTTCCGGGTGGGCTCTGAGGCCGCAACTTTCAAGGCGATCTTGTAGGTCTGTAAGTGTCCTGACTGCTTCCTGATGGCTTCTGCAATGAATGATAAGGTCATCCGCATACCGAACCATATCTACTGATGGATGGTATTTCTCCAGCCATTTGTCAACACAATAATGCATATATAGATTAGCCAGCAAGGGACTGATAACTCCTCCTTGAGGAGTTCCCTTTCCCATGGATACTTTAATTGATCCATCTTCAAGTTGTACTGGGGCTTCCAGCCATCTTTTAATGTACATCAGTACCCATTTCTCCGAAACATGTCTTTCCAGGGCTTTCATTAGTAAAGCATGGCTGACATTCTCAAAGAATTCCTGTATATCCAAATCTACCACCCAGCTATACCGACGTACATTCTGTTGTACTTTTCGTATCGCCGTGTGTGCATTCCTGTTGGGACGGTAGCCGTAGGAGTTCTCCACAAATACCGCCTCTAACCTTGGCTCAAGGTACGTCTTTACCACTTGCTGCGCTATCCTGTCGCTTACAGTCGGGATTCCCAAAGGGCGAGTCCTACCCCCTGATTTGGGAATGGTTACCCGTTTTATCAACGGGGCGAAGTAACTTCCTGATGCCATCCTATTCCACAGCTTGTACAATTCCTTTGAACGTACCCCGTCAAATTCCGACAGGCTCTGCTGGTCTATTCCAGCACTCCCTCCATTACTTTTCACTCTTTTGTAGGATTCCCATACCATTTCTTTGGTTATTGGTATCGACTTTGTTTCTTCTTTAAAAATCATCCTTAACTTTCTAAGTTGTCATTAATAAAAAAACTGCATAATTGAAGCCCTTTGCTCCACTCCCATTACGGGAGTTTCCACGCTACTACGGCTCCATACGCCACCTATATGCTCTTTAGTAATTGACTTACAGATACTTCCTGCTTGTGGTTTCCTTTTCGCATAGCACATAGGCTTCCTGTGATTCCACAATAAAGCCTGTATAGAAGTCATGCCCCCTTTATGACGGTTGCCGCATAGACAGTAATTAGGTGCCCTCTATACTCTTCCCCAGTCTCTCGATATAGACTGGGTTTTGACAACAACTGGCCTTTTCGTCACTTCATCGGAAGGTTCGCTTACACTCATCTCTTCTATACTTACCTGACCGTTTAAACAGCCTTTTCTTCTATCGCTTCATACACCTTCGTTACCAAAGATGCATCATAGAAGTGGTTTGGTGAGTTTTCCTAAAAACCCTCACCGGAGGGCCATGCCTCAATTCAGGCTTCCTCCATCTTTATTATAGCTTACACAGCACACATCGAGTAGGCGGCTCCACCAGCATTAACTGACGGAGTGCGCCTCTCACACCACGTAGCGTACGGGTCTCGTACTACGCGGTTCACTGAATCTGAGGACGAAATTTCAGGCAATAGTCGAACATGGATTCATGCCCTCTCCTTCTTAGTCTTGACAAGGTAATAGTAGTGCCAAGTATGGGACTTTGGGCTACTGCCCCCCCCCCTTGTCCTGCTAGAGGCATACGCCCTATTCTTGTCTAAACCAAGACGAATAAGGTGCTTACGCTTTCTCTCAGGCTTCTTCCAATCATGCCAGATACAGTAGCGTAAACGGTTCCTCAGCCATTCGTCAAGCTTCTTGAGCCTGGCATGGATACTGGCCAGACGAAAGTTATTCACCCACCCATTCCATACTTCAGATAGCCTTTGGAGTCGTTCATTAAAACTGTATGGCAGGGTTCGCGGTTCCTTTATTCACAGCTATTATTGCCGTTTTGTTGGGAAAAGAACCCTCTTCTTTTCATATTATTGCAGGTACATTGATTATCTTGGGACTGTTAATTTCACAATTGAAAATAAAGTGAACTATTCACTAAACAATTCGTGTTTTGAAGTTTATGGCTACTACCTTACAACAAAATCAGATCAACAATGCACGCAGACAAAAGTAAGCACAATTGGCACTTGGAAAACACATATTCAAGCTTACCAAAAGGCTTATTTAGCCTTCAGGCACCCGTTCCGGTGGTGCAGCCTCAAATGCTTTGCTTTAATGAGCAACTGGCAACGGACTTAGGCCTCGGCTTTTTGGCAGAAGATCTGGCAAAAAGCGCCTCTTACTTCTCAGGAAACGAGCTACCACCAAATGCTACACCTTTGGCACAAGCCTACGCAGGACATCAATTTGGTCACTTTAACCGATTGGGCGATGGCAGAGCGGTCTTGTTGGGTGAGCACCTAAACCCTGAGGGGAAAAGATTCGACATTCAATTAAAAGGTTCGGGACCCACCCCCTACTCCCGACGTGGCGATGGCAGGGCTACCCTTTATTCCATGCTCCGCGAATACCTCATCAGCGAGGCTATGTATCACTTAGGTATACCTACCACCAGAAGCTTGTGTGTCGTAAGCACAGGAGAAGAAGTAGTGCGTGAAGAAATGTATGATGGCGCTGTACTGACGCGTATCGCAGCCAGCCATATTCGTGTGGGCACCTTCGAATACGTGCGTAACTTTTGCGCTCCGGAAGATTTAAAAGCACTCATGACCTACACTATTGAAAGGCACTACCCCGAACTGGCCGCTTTGGAAAATCCTGCCCTCGAACTACTAAAGCATGTCATGTACAAGCAAATCGATTTAATTGTCGATTGGATGCGAGTAGGATTTATCCACGGTGTGATGAATACAGATAACATGAGCATTGCCGGTGAAACCATTGACTATGGCCCCTGCGCTTTTATGAATACCTACAAGCCTGGAACGGTGTTTAGCTCTATAGACACGCAAGGTCGCTATGCTTTTGGAAATCAGCCTTATATTGCGCAGTGGAACATTGCCATTTTTGCCAATGCCTTGTTACCATTAATTGCTGAAAATCAAGAAAAGGCCGTGGACCTGGCAAAAGGCGTCATCGAAGCATTCCGGGATCGTTTTGAAGAGCGATGGTACACCATGCAATTGGCGAAGCTTGGAATCTGGCAGGCTCAGGAAAAGGATAAAACCCTGGTAGATGAACTGCTTGCGTTGATGGAAAAGAACAGCGCAGATTACACGCAGGTATTCCTGACCTTAGCCGAAGAAAAAAACGCGGGAGGCCCTTTATTTGAGTCCGCTGCATTTAATGACTGGAAACAAAAGTGGAAAGATACTTACTTAAGAGAAGCACGTCAGAAACCCGATGTGGCACTGATGAAAAAATACAATCCAAGCCTTATTCCACGCAACCATTGGGTAGAAGAGGCCCTCGGACATGCGGTGGAAGGTGACCTCACTCCTTTCAATGAATTGATGGAACGGCTCTCAAAACCTTACCAACAGCATCAAGACACATTGCAATTTGAGCAACTACCCGAAGGGTTTGACAACAATTACCGAACATTTTGCGGAACTTAAGCACAGTAACCCGGGTGTCAATCATGGAAGACTCCTATTAACAGCCATTTAACAAGGTATTTAACTCGATTTTATGATTCAAAAAATAGCTTTAAACGACGGAAACGAACTCCCCATCATTGGCCTTGGGACTTATAAATCCACTAATAACGATGGGGTTCAGGCTATCAAGAACGCGCTCGCAAAAGGTTACCGACTAATTGACACGGCCGCAAAATATGAGAATGAAGAAGAAGTTGGCCAGGCAATAAGTGAAAGTGAAATCGACAGAAAAGAAATTATCGTTACCACAAAAGTGTGGCGTGATAGTTTAGCTTATGAAGCAACGAAAAAAGCCTTTAACACCTCACTCAAAAAACTTGGCCTGGACTACATTGACCTGTATTTAATTCATTGGCCGGCCAACGCGAAAAATTATAGCAATTGGCAAAAAACCAACGCAGACAGCTGGCGTGCGATGGAAGAATTACAAGCTGATGGCTTGATAAAATCAATTGGAGTAAGCAATTTTTGGCAAGAACATTTGGAGGAATTGTTTCAAACGGCAAATGTCATTCCTGCTGTTAATCAAATTGAATTTCACCCCGGTTACTGGCAGGCGGCATTAACTACTTTTTGCCAAAACAATGGCATTACCGTTGAGTCGTGGTCTCCGTTGGCAAGAGGGAAAATTTTTGGCAACGAAGTATTACAAGCTATCGCCAGGCAACACGATAAATCAATCGCTCAAATCTGTCTGCGTTGGATAACGCAACACGGAACCGTGGTAATTCCAAAATCAGGTTCCATGCAACGCCTGGAAGAAAACATCAACATTTTTGACTTTCGTTTGACGGCAGCAGAAATGAAGCAAATAGACGAACTTCCGGAAATGGGCTTTAGTGGTGAGCTGCCCAACATATGGCCAGAAGTGCTGAATAAAAGTTACCCACCACCGTCATCCTGAAGAGGCACGACTGAAGGATCTCTTCGACATCACAGCAAAACGACCTTGACGAATTTGCGTTAAGAACTTCATTGAGAGACGCGGTTAAACCTCCCCTGCTCACTACCTTCTATTGCCACCTCAAAACAGTAACCAGAGTGTCTTATTCATGTGCTAAATAAACTTAAACACTTATCCCAACAGCCCTGCTATATAACGCTTAATTGCTACATTCGTAATCAAACACCATCGATGCAGGTGTGAATGACATTATTTGAATACAAAACGTAAAACCAAGGGATTAAAAAAATGAAAAGACTATTTCTATTGCCATGTTTACTAGTAGCACTTTTAGTAAGTTGTACGACTCCGAACAGCAACACGGATTTACTGCGCGAAAAAATTGAGCAAATCGTATCGGACAAAAAAGCAAGCGTTGGAGTTTCAATAATAGGGAATCATGGAAAGGACACCCTGTCGCTACACGGCGACAAACATTTCCCCATGCAAAGTGTGTTTAAATTCCATATTGCATTGGCAGTGTTGGCCGAGGTGGACAAGGGTACTTTGTCATTGGACCAAACAATCGAAATAGCGAAAGATGAACTTTTGCCTGAAGGCTTATGGAGTCCGCTTCGGGATGAAAACCCTGATGGAGGTAGTTTTACCATTAAACGATTAATACAGTACATCATTTCTCAAAGCGACAATACCGCCTGTGATATTTTAATACGACTTATCGGAAGCCCGAAAACGGTTGAAGAGTACATCAAAAAAAGTGGTATTGATGATATACAGATTGCATTTAATGAACAAGACATGCAAGCAAAGTGGGAAAACATGTTCCAAAATTGGACCAGCCCAAAAGCTGCAAGCGAGACTGTCAGGCTATTTTTTGAGAATAAAAACGACCTACTATCCAAAAGCAGCTATGATTTTTTCTGGAAAACGAATAAGGAAACAACAACCGGAAAAGGTAGAATAAGAGGTCAGTTACCAGAGGAAACAGTTGTTGCTCATAAGACAGGGTGGTCTGGTACCAACAAAGAAACGGGTATTACCGCTGCTGTAAATAATATTGGAGTCGTCTTTTTACCTAATAGGGAGTACTTTATCATTAGTGTTTTTGTAACAGATTCGCAGGAAGATTTTAAAACAAACGAGAAAATCATAGCGGACATTGCAAAAGCCACTTATGACTTTTATACAAACGAGACCAAGGAATAATTACTTCATAGCGCGAAGTGTTAGAAGGTTGAAAAGAGAAGTAGGATTTTGAGTGTTGAATGATAAATGAATTTAAATGTTGAATGAAGAATATTTAATGATATAATCTCTTTACTGTTGATACAGATGCTTCGATGCCTCAGCATGATGTGGTTAGCTATAACCATTCGTGGACGATCATACCCATACCACTACAGTCATATTCGGTCAGCATGACGTGAGGTTCTATTACCGTTCGTGTGCTACAGCCTCCATAACCATCATCCCGGACCACAACTTTCACCCTGAACCATAGCATCACAAGACCATCATCCTGTACAACAGTCCCTCCCAACCGTCATCCTGAAGGAGGCACGACTGAAGGATCTCTTAAGACCACCATGCATTCCTGAAACACCTGGATAGGAACATTAAGTGGGAGATGAAAGGCCAATCCCGGATACAACATGAGTAGAAAATAGGCAAAAGCTATAATAGTCCTTCAGTGAATCACACTAATTCGGTTAATTTCGCATAATAATATAGTTAAGATAAAACTAATCGCGAATTTCAGCGTATAGTTTTGCAGTTAAAAGGGATATAAAGTGCATAAGTACTTTATTCAGGTGTTGTACATCATGCCGTAGAAATTAAATGCCAAATAATTTTACAGGACATATTGATAAATGGCTATTGCTTTCAGAATTTGAAACTGATTTTGCAATTCTATTTGTACGTGCTTGGATTCCATTCAATGCTTGGTACTGCAATAACTATAATAATACTGGTGATCGTTATTGCATTGACCAAATAAAAACTGATGGGAACCAATTTAGAGCTAGGTTAATAGCATTAATTAACGGAACTAATACAGATTCACTACGATTCAAAGCCCAGTTAGGTCTGCTCCATGAGCTATTGGAACAATTTCCAATTCCTGATGCCAGTATCGAAAATAGAATCTCCTTTAAAAATATTTACTTTAGAACCAACCCAACAACCTCGACAAATCCACCTATTAGGAAGAGAAGTTTGGAATATAAAGCTGAACTCCTTTCAACCGGCTCGGTTCGAGCAGTTGTAATAAATACTCGAAAAACACCAAATGAACTTAAGTACAACTATACGCATTCCAATTATGACTTATCTCATTTTGAGAATGACCTGACATCTTCCAGCACCATCAATGAAGAACAAAAGGAACAAATAAGGCAATGTTTTAAAGACATTAACCCAAGGAAGAAGGAAAGTGTAATCTCAAGTACGAAAAGTGGTTCATTAAAAATCTCTGGGATAAACTTCGTAAATGACGTTAATCTGATTTCTCAAGCCATAATTGAAATTCTCTATGGAATAAGATGTAAGCTTTTTCATGGTGAACTCCAGCCGAGTGCTGACAATCTAAGTATTTATGAACCAGCTTATCACATACTAAGAACCCTACTAAAATCGCTTAAATAACATGGGATCAATAGCAAATAATATACAGGCATTTGCCCACCCACTGAAAGATATACTCTATGAAAAGAAGTATCATGTGGATTATTTCCAAAGAGAATACAAATGGCAAACCAAACACGTTGAGCAGCTATTAGTGGATCTCGAAGCTGCTTTCATCCAAAATTTTGAAGAAGGACATACACGAGAAAATGTTGCTGAATACAATTCCTACTATTTAGGACCGATCGTTATTTCAGAAAAAGGGACAACTCGATCTATAGTAGATGGCCAACAAAGACTTACTTCATTGACCTTACTACTTATATATCTTAACGATTGCCAAAAAGAATTATCAGCCTTTGAAGATTTGTCCCCTTATATTAAGTCAACAAAATATGGAAAAACTTCTTACAATATTGAAGTTCCAGATCGTACAAAAGTCTTGGACTCTTTGTACCAAAACGAAGAATTAGACGAGGCGGAAATTGATGACGAGTCAGTGCAAAATATGTTGGATCGTTACAACGATATCAAGACCCTATTTCCTAATGAATTAAAGGATGATAAGCTTCTCATGTTTATCGACTGGATAAAGGAGAAAGTTGTATTCGTAGAGATTATCGCATACAGTGATGAGAACGCCTACACAATCTTCGAAACAATGAATGATCGAGGATTAAACCTTACTCCTACAGAAATGCTTAAAGGTTTCATCTTAACAAATGTCAAGGATGAATCTAGAATTCAAGAACTCAATTCACTTTGGAAGGAGCGCATTTCTGAACTTCATTCAATTTCTACACAAGAAGACTTAGAATTCATGAGGGCATGGTTACGATCTCAGTATGCTGAGTCTATCAGAAGTCGAACTAAAGGGTCTGGAAACGAAGATTTTGAGAAGATTGGAACTAAATTTCATACCTGGATCAAGGATAATGCAAAAAAAATCGGGTTAAAATCTGGAGAATCATTCTACTTTTTTGTCAAGGGTGATTTTCAATATTATTCCAACATTTATCTTAAAATCAGTAACTCAATACGCGGTGAATATGATGCGCTTGAAAACCTTCATATATCATCGTTTTGGAGCATTGCATCATCATTGAGTTATCCGCTCCTTTTATCTCCTATTGATAAATTGGATGATGAAGACATAATTGATAAAAAACTCAACATGGTCTCAAAATTCATCGATATCTACACTGTTTTTAGAACTATCAATAATCGTTCAATATCACAGTCTGGTATTAGGTACTCCATTTACTCGTTAGTAAAGGATATTCGAAATAAATCAATTGAAGAACTACGAGAAATTTTGCGCAGAGAGCTAATCGATACTAAGGATTTCCCTTTTGATATTTCTTCATTTAACGCATATAACACGAATCTAAAATTTTTAAGATATCTCTTAGCTAGAATGGTCTATTATGTAGAATCAAAATATACAGAGGAGGAAATAAACTTCTCTGATTTGATTGCAGCACGAAGGAGAAATAGGTTTGTAGTTACTCCACTGATTTGGGAATACAATTTTGATGAGTATTCTGATGTTTTTGAATCCGAATCTGATTATACTGAAACGTTTGCATCACTAGGTAATTATCTTTTCATTCCAAACCCAATAAGAAACATTATTAATGAAATTCCAGACGAGTCCAAATTGTCATATTTGGAAAATGAAAACTACTTAGCTTCTTCAACTCGATGGGCTAATAATGATGTGTTGAATGAGCAGTTTGGATTTACAACTATCAATAGTTTCTCTCAGGAATCAATTTCGAGACGAACAGAATCTTTTGAAAAGCTTATAAATGAAATATGGGATCCCAACTCTATTTAATAAATCACGGTGTACAACAATTAGAACCCAAAATCTAGTGGGTCCGGGGGACTCCCACTGATTTTTTCTAAATGTTGCAGTAAGCCGCCCGTTCATTCGGGAGCTATCGTTGCTATTTTTCGCTGTGTGATTTCAATCCTTCGTTTTTTCTGCTGGTGTATATCTCGGCTTTATTGTTATGTGTGTTAGCACTATTTTCTTTGTCTCAACTCTTTCTTTCTGGTCGTTAGTCAGCATTCTTCTTAAACAAGTTCTCAAATAACGAACTATTTTATTATCCTTGATGTGTAAATAGTCGAAATGGATAGAATTCTGGCTAAAAGTACATTGCGTGAATTTTGGGAAAAGCACGCGGATTTGGAGCAATATTTGAAAACTTGGTATGATACGGCTCGAAATAATGATTGGAAAACGCCTAATGATGTTAAAAATACTTATGCGACAGCCGGTATTCCAAAAAATGAAAGAATAGTCTTTAACATAAAAGGAAATGACTATCGTTTAGTGGTCAAATTCAATTTTGAGAAAAGTTGGATCTTTGTCCGATTCATTGGAACACATGCTGAATACGACAAAATAGATGCAAACACTATCTAAAGACGGTACTATGAAACTGAAATTAATTAAAACTGAGGAAGATTATCAGACTGCATTGGAAAGATTAAATGAGATCTTTGATGCGAAAAGTGGAACTTCAGAAAGTGATGAAGCTGATATTTTAGCACTACTAGTTGATGAATACGAAAACAAATACTACCCTATTGAAGCACCAGACCCCATTGAGGCGATCAAAATTAGAATGGAAGAACTTGATATTAAGCAAAAGGATTTAGTGGGAGTCATTGGTGGCAAGAGCAGGGTGTCTGAGGTTCTGAATAAAAAGAAAAAGCTGACTGTAGATATGATCCGGACCTTAGCAGATAAGTTGAATCTTTCAGCACAAATACTAGTCAGGGATTATAAGTTAATCGAATAAAGCGCTTGCCAATATGCTGTGTAAATCATGGCTGAGCAATGGATTTGGAAGCCCTATTGTTTCATCGCCAACCCTGTAGATTGCTTGGTGATAGATCGAAAGTAAATTACTATAAAAGACAGCCACAGATTTATACGGTGGCGTTGAGTGTAATTAAACCCAACCAAAAAGTATACGACATTCGAAAATCTGTATAAGTAGTTAACCTACTTCCATCCGACCTTTGTCTTATAATTTTAACATAAAAAATAGACAAAAATGGAAACCAATCAATTTGGTAAAAAGGGTTGGACACCTAATAGAATCAGTAATCTGAATGGCAAAGTGTTCATTGTAACGGGTACTACAAGCGGAACAGGTTTTGAAGCAACGAGAATTTTACTTTCAAAAGGTGCGAAAGTGGTTATGCTCAATAGAAACCTTAAAAAAGCAGAAGACACCATCGCAACATTGAGACAAGGATTGGGTAATAATATTGATGTAACTAACATTCAAATGGACTTATCCAAACAAGTATCTGTAAAAAAAGCAGCGGATGAAGTATTAAAAACAGTTCATCAAATAGATGCTCTCGTTTGCAACGCGGCAATAGCTCAAGTACCTAAACAAAAGCTAACTGAAGACGGGTGGGAAAGTCAAATGGGAACGAATTACTATGGAAATTGGACATTGCAAGCTTTATTGTTCCCACTTATTGAAAAATCCAAAGGACGAATTGTAACAGTTGGAAGTATGGGGTATGATATGGGCATCAAAACGATAAAATTTGATGACTTGAATTGGGATAAAGATTACACACCTAATAATGCTTACAGCCAAAGTAAACTTGCACAGATAATGTCAATGTACGAATTACAAGATAGATTGAAAGAAGCAGGAAAAACAGATGTTAAAGCCTATGCGTGTCATCCTGGCTCTTCAAGAACCAACTTGATAAATACAAGTGGCAGTTTTATGATGAAATTCATCTTTAATCTGATGAAATTATCACCATTAACCCAATCAGCTGAAAAAGGTGCTTATCCGCAGTTAATGTGTGCAACGGAACCAAATTTAGACCAAAGTGGTTTTTTCGGACCAACAGGAAGAAGCAATTGGGTAGGACCTGTCGGAGCTCATAAAATAGAACCACATGCTAAAGACAAAGTAGTAGCAAAACGACTTTGGGAGCTATCGGAAAAAGAGACAAATGTAAAATGGAATATCTAATTTTGTAATATGCAACATTTTAAAACATTATCATCGTATTTAGATTATTTGGGACTGCCTAGACCAGAGCATCCAATGTTGAGCGTGTTCAACTCAAAAGGTGATAGTTATCTTCCTTGTCCAAGAGAAAGTTCGCCACCAATTACGAATGATTGCTATTCCATTAGTTTTAAAAAATATATAGAAGGTAATTTAAACTACGGTCGCACCCAATACGATTTTACCAACGGTGCATTATTTTTTATTTCACCAAGACAAGTCTTGCAGTGGGATAAAAGCGTAATTTTTGAACAAAAAGGGTTTTCAATAAACTTCCACGAAGACTTTTTGAAGGGAACGGAATTGGCTCAACGAATAAAAAAAAATACAGTTTCTTCTCATATTCCGTAAATGAAGCTTTGCACCTTTCGCCTAAAGAAGAAAGACAAATAGAGTCCATTGTAGAAAATATTGAAATTGAATATCAAAACAATCAAGACAAGTTTAGTAAGGACATCATCATTTCTCAATTAGACACCTTGCTCAAATACGCAAACCGTTTTTATGAAAGGCAGTTTTTAAACAGAAAAGAAATGTCTAACGATTTGTTGGCGCAATTCAATCATAATTTGGACATGTATTTTGAATCGGGAAAGCTGCAAGAAGTAGGAATTCCGAGCATCGAGCAGATAGCAAGTGAATTGTCAGTTTCAAAACGTTATTTAAGTGACACGCTTAAAAAAGAAACCGGTAAGACTACGACCGAACATTTACATCTGCATTTAATCGATGAAGCAAAAAACATTTTACTGCATCCTAATAAAACCGTATCAGAAGTTGCTTATGAATTAGGGTTTGAATATCCTGCATATTTTTCGAGACTGTTCAAAAAGAAAGAAGGTATAAGTCCATCGGAGTACAGAGAAAAATATAAACTAAACTAAAATGGAACTATTAAAATTAACGACAGAATGGGCAAAAGCCGAAGTCTTCTCAACACGTTTCTTTATACTCTTTGCAATTTTATTTTTAATCGTGAGTGTTGGATTTTGGCAGTTAGGTAAAACGGATTTAGCAAAGGCTTATATCATTCCGACCTTGGTGGCAGGTATATTACTTTTAATAATTGGTATCGGTCTTAACTACACAAATATTCAAAGAGTTAAACAATTTGAAAATGACTTTAATACCGATGCATCTGCTTTTTACCAATCCGAAATGGAACGTTCAGAAAGTACATTAAAGGAATATACAGTTGTATTTAAAGTAATTCCAATTATGATTATCGTAGCAGCATTATTAATTCTGTTCGTTAATACACCAAATTGGAGAGCAATTAGCATTACAACCATTGCCATGTTAACAGTCATACTTTTAGTTGACGGAACTGCACACTCAAGAATTGAAGCTTATCATAAAGAACTGAAATTGATGGATGTAGAAAATGAAATCAAAAAATAACTATACACAGTCGAGTAGGTAAAGGGGAATTTCACCCCTAAACCTCTCACATGCTTGCGCCGAAGCTTCAGCATAGGTACAACGAATTAAGACCCGTTTCGGAAAAGGTTAAATGATTCAAGAATATTTGAACGCTGTTTTAGAAGAAGGTGATTCAAATGAAAATACAGTTGCATTAGGGCATGCAGCCAAAGCTATTGGAATGACCAAAATAGCTGAGGAAACAGGAATGAGTAGACCTAGCCTCTATAAAGCCCTTTCTAAAAATGCAAAAACGCAATTTGAAACTATTCTGAAAGTGCTAAGAGCTGTGGGAGGAAGCTTGAAATTTAATTCTTCTGTGTAAAATACACCTTGCAACATAAAATGAGACCCCATAGGGCATCCCTTGCACAAAAAGGCTTGTGTTCATCTGAAATACCCGTAATCCCAAAGTACTTCGGAATTGCCAAAAGGTACCCTGGCATACTTCCCCAAAAACGTAAACTCGCAAAAAAACACACCGCTGTAAACCGCTCAAAGCTCCGAAAAATCAGCTTCAAAATTTGAAATAAAATCATTAAAGTACTTCTTTGATTTATCCGATTTACGAAAGACCAAATGATGTGTCCTTTTTAAGCCATTGCTGCCAATTCGCTTAAAAACCAGCTCGTCAGACAACTGAAACGATTTTAGCGCCCATTTAGGCATGCACATGATCCCCATATTGGCGTTTACCATTTCTAAAGCAACTTCCGTAAGCGGAATAGCGGAAATCTTTTCCGGTGTTATTTTATTCGGTTTTAAAAATTGTTCATAGACAGAGACCGTTTCCAGAGGAAAAGAGTGGATGATTAAATGGGTGTGCGAAAAATGATTGGCTTCTAAAAACCCGGCATTGTTCAGGCTGTTCTCGCGGTGCATAATGGCAAAAATCTCATCTTCGAAAATTTCAATGCTTGACAAAGCTTCATTTTCAGGTTTTGAAGTAACTATGGCTATGTCTATTTCGTTGGATAAAATTTTTGGTATCGGCTGGTGTGTGGCTTCCAAAATTAAATTAACGTCAATTTTTGGATATAACAGTCCCATTTTTTGTATAAAAGCGGAAAGACCCTGGTAAAAACTGTAACACTCGGTACTCACTTTAATCGTACCTGCGGAGCCGCTTCGCAATTGCTCAATATGTTGAAAGCCTTTTTCAATGTTTTCAAGGATGGTATTCCCCAGTTTGTATAATTCATCACCTTCATCTGTCAACTCCCATCTATTTCGAGTTCTGAGAAAAACCTTAAAGCCCAATCGTTCTTCCAGTTCCCTTAATTGGTGACTTAATGCCGATTGGGTCAAAAATAGCTTTTCAGCCGAATTGGCAATACTACCTTCTTCCGCGATAGTCTTTATGAGCCTAAAATATTTGATCTCCATACTTCACAAAGGTACGAATTTGTAATTAGCGCCTATTTGAGAAAATTTCAAGCAACAATTAATAAAGCTCAACTTCAGGAATTACAACGGCACAATTTTCAAGCTACTTTTGATAAAAAAAAAATTAACTGTCATGGAAAACGATAAAAAGAATGCAACTGCCGATTTACTAGATGCTGTACAAACTTACTTCGACGCACTTTATTACTGCGACACCGAATTACTCAACAAGGTGTTTCACAAAAGCTCCAGCTTATTTGATGTCGATAAAGGAAGTGTTTTTGTGGAGTCCATAAGCAGTTTTAGTAAAGATGTCGCGGGCAGAGTGTCGCCGGCCAGCAAGGGACAGGATCCTGAAACAGAAATTTTATTGATTGATTACTTATCGCCTTCTTGCGCCACGGTAAAAATAAGAATCAGAACACATCACAATGTATTTGTTGACCACCTGGGCTTTGTGAACGGAGAAGAGGGATGGCAGATCGTTTCGAAGATCTGGCACTTGGAAAAAGTAATCGATTAAGCACTTAACTATTTAACAAAATGCTCAAGAATACATTTCCCAAATCGGGAATCTTTTGCTACTTTGAAGCCATAAAAACATATAAGCTCCGGTGCATAGGCAACAAAAAAAGAAAATGGACTATACTGGTTATCTGGCATATGATGATGCCGATTTTTTTGAGAAATACCATCAAAGAAGAAAAAAAGGTGATTCTCCAAATGAATTAATCGAGCAACCAATCATTGACGAATGGTTAGGAGATCTTTCAGGAAAAAAAATATTGGACCTGGGTTGCGGAGATGGTGAACACGGAATTGATTTATTAAAAAAAGGTGCAGCATATTATCTTGGAATAGATGGATCTCAAAAGATGGCAGGTTTGGCCAGCGAAAATCTTGTGGGTTATAATGCCGAAATAAAAATAGCTGACCTCGAAAATATAAGCCTACAAGAAACATATGATATTGTGATTTCAAGATTGGTACTTCACTATATCGAAGATTTGGATTCCTTGTTTGAAAAAGTAAGCGCCGGATTAAAAGATAATGGAGAATTTATATTTTCAATAGAACACCCAATAATTACAAGTAACTATGAATCTTATGATAAAAGTGCGAAAAGAGGAAGTTGGGTAGTAGACAATTATTTTGATTCCGGTGAACGCATAAACAACTGGCATGGTAAGAAAGTGGTAAAATACCATAAAACATTGGAAGAATATTGGAAGATAATAAGGAGTGCAAATTTGGAGATTGTGGAATTGAGAGAGTCAAAACCAATGAAACTGAATTTTGAAAATGAAGAAGAATATGTAAGAAGAAAAAGAATTCCGCTCTTCCTGCTATTTAAGTTGAAAAAGAATTGATACTATTTATTGCAACAGGTCTTCTATTTTCGCTTTCTTATCAATTCTTACGAAAGAAATAGTTTCAGAAATTTCGTCAGCGATATTTAAAAGCGCTATGGCTTTTCCTAAATATAATTGCGCTTCGTTTTTATTAATCTCGTTTTTTGAAATCTCCATTTCTTTCAGGTATTCAGAGATAAAATCTCCAAATGTTCTGCCGTCAATTTGCGAGCTTTCAGATATTCCTTTAATTCTTGCTTAGTAAGGTTTATTAATTTTTCAATGTCGATATCGATTTCACTTTGTAAACATTCATTTGAAACTTCAATTCCCAGAGCAACATTACCTTTCGATTTTAATCCTGCAAAATCTGACAGCACTTTAGCCAAAACCTTTCTTAACTGCTCAATTTGATCTTTTAATAAATCTCTTTGCTCCATCTTCTCTTTTTATCATGCTTCAACGTAGAAATAAGATCTGAAAGGCGTTTATTTCCAAACAGTAATTCTTGCCAACCTCCGGTTGCCATATGGTTTTATATTTCGCATTAGGAAATTTCTACCAAATCACTTCTAATGCTGTATATCGTGAAAAATTAATATCTCTTGAGATTACAGGTATTTTTTCATGTTTTGCTGTCGAAATAATTATTCGATCAAATGGATCTCTATGGACTTCTTCCAACCTCATTAATTCAAGGATATGATCGAAGGTAATTTGCATTATTTGAATATCATTCTCGTAGAGGGCATTTGCTATTTCTTCGAATTCGACAGCTAATGACAGTTTGCCTAATTTGATTTTAATGGCCATTTCCCATAAGGATGCTATACTGATATAGCATTTGTTAGAGGCGGAACATATTATACTTCTAACTTCGCCGGAGATCGATTTGTCTCCTGACAAAAACCACAACAATGTATGCGTATCAAGCAGGTATGATTTACTCATTACATATACTGCTCAAAATCATCCAGCGGAGCATCAAAATCTGCCGAAATGCTTAATTTCCCTTTAAGTTGACCAAACTTTCTTGACTTGTTTGATGTATTGTTTTTGTCTTCTTTCAATTTTAAAAATTCAACAAAATCACGCACCTCTTGTCGTAAATTTGGAGGTAAGCTATTTATCTGAGTATAAAGGCTTAAATTATCCATTATTTAATCCGTCTTTTAACAAATATAACAAAATCCAGTATATCGTAGTTCATATATTCGATTGGCTCATAGAAATCCGTTTGTAAAAATCCCTGCACGCCCTATATCCCCTGCAACCAGGATTTCACTTCTGCTGAGCGCTCCGAGCTCACAATTACTTCCTTTTTTGTTGAAGGGTTGAGCGTCAATCGCAGTTTGCTTTTTGCTTGCGGAATAATGTCGGCAATGGCATCTAAATGGATGATAAACTGCCGGTTGATTTTGCAGAATAAGGTGTTGTCCAACAATTCTATTAATTGACTCAGGTTGTAATCAACAAGATGCTGTTTTTTATCCCATGTAGTTAAAAACACGTATTTTCCTTCAGCGAAAAAATAAGCGACCTTCTCTATCTTTAGCACTTTCACCTTATCTCCCTCCTGGACAAAGAAACTTCGAAGCGCTGCCGTGCCTTTACTTTTATAAAATTCGGCCGCATTTGTGATCGATTGTGCTACTTGTTCACTAAATAGTTGATGTTTATCGATTGCGTTCACTAAAGCGTCGTGCTCAATCGGCTTTAACAGGTAATCGATGCTATTCACCTCAAAAGCTTTTAAGGCATACTCGTCATAAGCCGTAGTAAATATGACAGGAATATGGCAGCTTACCTGTTCAAAAATCTCAAAACTTAAGCCATCTGACAGGCGAATATCACAAAAAATGACGTCTACCTCCAGCTGCGGGACTTTTTGTATTCCCTGTTCAACGGATACAATCTCATCTGTAACCACAATGGAGGGATTCACATTTTTCAACTTCCGAATTAACTCACTCCGGGCATGAGATTCGTCTTCGATAATGGCTACTTTAAGACTCATTCTTCTTCCAGTAATTGTAATCGTGCAAAATAATAACCCTCAACGATCCGAAACTCCGGTTTTTTAAGTTGAAGAAACGCATACCTTTTAATGATGTTTTCCTGTCCTGTTAAATTACTACTCTCAACCGTTTGTAAGGGATTATAATTATTTTTGACCACAATAAAGTTATTTTCAGTGAATACTTCAATGTGCAATGGGTGCTCAATGCTCAACTTATTGTGCTTTAAGGCATTCTCCAGTAACTCATGCACACACAACGGGGGAATATGGTATTGCTCAACAGCTACGCTATTTGAGGAAAAAGAAAAAGCATCACCAAATCGTTCTTTCTGCAGGCTGATATAATTCGCTGCCAGCGCCATTTCATCCTTTAGGGGAACAAAACTTTTATCTTTCACATTTAGTACATAGCGGTATAGCTTAGAAAAATTTTGGATATACCGCTCTGCTTTCGGTATGTCCTCATGCATTACGGCAGTCAATACATTTAAGCTATTGAATAAAAAATGCGGATTCACCTGACTTTTGAGGGCATTTAATTCAGCGCTGACTTTTTCCTTTTCCAGACGTTCGGCCCTGATTAAGGAACTTTTCCAGTTTTTGAAAAGATCTGCGGCCTCCACAAAAAGAATGATGATGGTATTCATCGCCAGCCCATTTCCCATACTATGTTTTAATTTTTCAGTAAAGGTCATATCATCATGACAATACATCGGGAAGAAAAAATTAGTGGCATGATGCAGTATAAAGACTAATATGGTCATAGACACTATTAATGAACACGTAAAAATTAGTATCAGTAAGATAATACGCCTGGGTATTCCTTTTTCATAGGAAATACGACCTGATAGTTTGTCATAGAGCCTGGTTTGAACAATAGCAATCAATACCGTTACAATTACTGTGAATGCAAAGTCCAATATAATAGTCGCCTGTCCACTGTATCGTTTGGTACCAAAAATGATGAGGAATAAGAATAAGATAACCCCAGCAACAAGGTACCATTTTGTAGCCTTAAATAGATGCTTCATCTGTATTAAAATGTCACTTTATACAATAGCATAGGGAATATTCCTATTTGATTAATTGTTTCTACGCTATTTTCTGCTCTATTGTATACGCGAAAGTAAGGATTTTCCCGATTAGTCAGGTTTTGAATATCCAGTGCAAATACTTCGGTTACGCGCTTGGCGTTTTTCACAAACCCCAATTTTATATCCAATCGAATATATGGTTTAAACTTCATACTAAAAGCTTCTTCTTCCATATATACCGCATTGTCTGCTGCTAGTGAGGCTTCTTCATCCAAAGGTGTATAATATTTCCCACCGGACACATTTAGTTTGGCGTCCAGGGTAACTCTTCGTTTTGTTCCTTTTTTACTGTCCTTTAACCAAATATCTTTGCCCGCCACGGCATTGGTAATGTACTGCGTATTAAACGCCGTATTGCGCCATTCATTATCACTCCCTTTATATTCTGACTGAAAAAGTGTTCCGGTCCCCATGAAGTAATAACCATTATCGAGGTAACGTTCAAGCGTAGCTTCCAAACCATACGACCTTCCTACTCCTTCATTCGTCATATAATCGGGGGTAGTGAAATCAAAAGAACCAAAATTAAGAATAGAAAAAGACGATGACTCCAGGTCGCTCAATACATCGTAATGATACTGGTAGTAGGCTTCTGTTTTAAAATAAGCGTGCTCACCAAGCGCTCTGCGCGCGCCAAGCACGACATGGTGTGATTTGATAAAATCTAATTTGGTATTGGCCAATACTCCTGTTCCGTCTGCTTGCTCCGCTCTCGTAAATAGGATGGTCAAAGGCGCCTGCTGACTATGATGTCCGTAGGAAGCCAAAAATTCCCAGCGCTTATTAGGGTCGTAGATAATTCCTACCCTGGGTTCCGGAACAATTTTGTTGTTGAGCGCAGCATACATCGTGTGAATACCCGCATTTATTTTCAGCTTTTTAGAAAATTTATGTTGGTAGTTGGCATAAAACTGCGCTACCGAAGTTGTGCCTTTGTCGTTTCTCAATTTAAAAAATTCATTCGCTCGAGCTAAATAGACACTATCTGTAAATCTAAAGCTTGTCAAAGCATAAATTCCACCCACACGTACAAGATTCTTACTATCAATCTTTTTATTGAGGTAAGAATGAATACTGGTAGTTGCCTGCCTGCTATTTTGGCCGAAGAGGTGTTGAAGATTGTCGTCTGGCGTAATGGAGTCAACATTGGTAATATTATCCATGTAAGTTTCAGAAACTACCGTTTTAACATAGCTTTTATCATTTAAGAAGATGATATGTTTGAGCCCAAGAGCCGCTGTTTGAGTCTCAAAAACAATATCCTGACCATTGGAATAAAAATCATCTGTTCTTTCTTCTTCAGGTCGATCTGAATTTTTAAACTCAATGTTACTACGTCCGCCAAAACCAAAAAGCGTAAACTTCCCCGCTTTTTTTGTCGGCAAATTAATATTAAAGTTCGCGTCCTGGTAATAAGGTACCGCAGTTCCGGTACCAATATCAAGTCCAATATTGCCTAAAAGGCCTAAAGTAGAATAACGATAGCCGGCATAAAACGAACTGTTATTCTTTTTTGAAATCGGCCCTTCTATGCCACCTTCAAATCCGTTAAACCCTACTTGTCCGAGGAATTCAAACTTCTCTGTATTACCTGTTCTCAGTTTCAAGTCAAAAACACCTGATAGTGCATTTCCGTACCCCGCTGAAAATGCCCCTGTCATGAAATCCGAATCGAGGAGGTAGTTGGTGTTGAGCATACTCACAGCCCCTCCCGTAGATCCCAAAGAGCCAAAGTGATTGGGGTTTGGAATATCTACTTCTTCCATTCTCCACAGCACAAAAAATGGGCTGTTCCCGCGAATAACAATATCGTTAGAAGCATCATTATTACTTTGCACACCTGCAAAATTCGCCGCCATTCTGGAAACATCCTGCAAAGCTCCGGGAGCTCGCTGGGCTTCTTCAACGGTAAATTTTCTGGTCGACGCTCCGGCAAATTTGTTATTGGCATTTCGTTTATCGGATTTATTGACATTGATCGTTATTCCTTTTAATTGAACAAGCTCTTCGCTCATTTTTATTTGAACCTGTAGCTGTTTACCAGTGCTTAGCTCAAGATTTGACAGCACACTGGTTTCATAACCAATCGAATTTGCAATGAGTGTGATGCGACCAACGGGAACATTTTCCACTTTAAAAATTCCATCTAAATCTGTGGTAGTAGAAACGGTATCTGAGGTACTAATTATTTGAACTGTTACCATGGGGATAGGGTAAGCTCCCTCCTTGTCTATAATAGTTCCTTTTACGGTCTGTGTGAACTCTTGAGCAAACAACTGGATGGAAACCATTGAAAAGAACAGAGCTAATATGATTTTGGGTTTCATGTTGGATTTCATGTTGAGTTTCATGTTTTTACTTTTCTTCAAAAGTATTATTATAAGTAGTTTCCTAAAAATGGATAGGCATCAACACCGATAAACAGGAAATGAACCGGGAAAAAATAAATATCAAGCGATTGCTTAGGATTTACGGTTCGTACAGACTCACTCTTTCAAGCCGTTTTAACTTGTTATTTTGTCGAACACCAGCTGTTTGGCAAGCTACAGCACCTAACAAAAACAAATACAAACTATTCATTTTCAGTGTTTTACATAATAAAATTATTTCACATGAAATGACAGATAGCCTTAAGACTATATAAAGAATGGCTAAAAATTCCTGGGCATCCCAGGTGTATTTACTTAATCTTTCTCTGCTTATCAGTTGTCGAATTCATACCCAGCCATCAACTTTATGGCTTCCTCATTCGATCTGCTTCTGGCAATTTCCATAGGAGTTTCGGTTTCCAGGGGGGCATCATTTGGGTCGGCTCCCAATTCAACGAGTTTTTCTATAATGGCTAATCGGTTGTACATTACCGCTAAACCTAAAGGCGATGTTATCACTGTTACGCTCTTGCTTTTGCGCGACATCATATGCTTCACGACCGGCGCTCTAGACCCAAGTCGGGGCGCGCTGCTTGCATATACACAAACGCAATTCGGATTGGCTCCTCCTTCAATTAACATTTCTACATGCATGGCATTAACGCTGTCTGTTCTTATACTTTCACACAGCTCACTGTCCATACCGTCGTCTCGTCCTATACGTTCACGATAATCTTCCAATAGTTGATTGATCTCTTTGTCAGATAAATCGGCCTCCTCTTTTTTCACTGATAATGAGCAGGCATAGCAAAAAAAAACAATAAAAGTGGCAAATAGTGCTGTATGAACAGCTTTGTTGGTTCGATTCATTTTAAACGATCGTTCTGGTTTACGCTGACTAAACGTGCATAAGCGCACCTTTGTTTATAAAATTCAGCTGCAAATTCTGTATATTTAATAACGTCCGGGTATTCATGATTCTATTCAACACACTGAAACATCACAAACAAGCTGTTTACGATCTGATCTCACAGCGAAATTTTGAGGAAATACCATTTTATAAAATTGGTACTTCGCAAATGGACTTCTATATCGGAAAATTAAGTATTGTGACTATAGAACAGGAAGTGTTAGCCACCCTTCAAGAGCGGAAACTAATTGATATAGACACTTTCAGTAATTGGCTGGCCGCTAACGATGCATATCAAACTATTTGCCTAAGTGATACTTCCCGATGGGTGCTTCGCATGGGCGATACAGAAGCATCTTATATACATATACACCCAGCCAGGTATTCTCCCCATACCATTCGTGTGAAAGCGGGTCAACTTAAAACTGTAATTGCCATGCTACATAAAGGGTATGAAGACTTCGACCAAATCGATCTCAACGAATTAAACAATTTAAGGAGACAAATTGAATTGTCACCTGTAAAAAGTATCGATTCGTGTAACAGTATCAGGGATTTGTTTTCAATAATGCATATGCATCACAATCCCTGAACCGGAAGTCCGATTGCTTTTTTCCAAACAACGATATTACCACAATGAACGGCAATATGATTGACCAAATGGTGGGCAATCCAGGCATCGACATTTGCATAAATATTGGCCAATAAAAGACTGGGATGCTCAGCGGCTTTCTCTTCTTCGTTCAGCTGCTCGTATGCGTCCAGGATCTCGTCATAACGCTCTTCAAAGTGTGTTAATAGCTGTTTCTTTGTTGGAAAACTTTCAAACCTGCCAGGGTCCCAGATGCCTCCTCCCGCGAAGCTCTGTTTCCAGGCTGTCGGAACAGCGGGTAAGCTCAAATTCAAAAAATTCATTACACTATCTGCTTCCACCACGAGGTGTCCTAACAACCAACCTGCGGAATTGAACCCTTCGCTTTGTTTTTCGAATAATCGGTCTTGCGGAATGTTGTCTACTATTTGTTTAAGATAAAACTTTTGAAAATTATAAAGTTGTCCAATGGTATTATTCATGCTCGTTTTACGGTTTCCAAACTAGTTCACAATTCAGGGTCTTCGTTTGGTAGTGTATTGGTGGCCATTAATAGCGCACTTCACTCAAAAGACCGCATTCTAATTCAGGGATTTGGTAAAATTGTTCAGAGAGCAAAATTAGGAATTGTATAGTAAATGCTTAACACTTTTTCACTTTTTCAATGGAGAGGGCTTAATCAAGTTAAATTAAGACCGCCATCGGCCATTATTATTTCTCCGGTGAGGTAATTATTAGACACCAGCGACGAGACAAGCTGCGCTATTTCAGCAGGGCTTGCCGCTCGCTTCATGGGGGCACGTGTCGCCCATGTTTCCTGTGCGTCAATCCAGTCTTTGGTCATTGGTGTGTCTACCAGACCCGGAGCGACTGCGTTTACACGAATTTCGGGAGATAGGTTTAAGGCCAATAATTTGGTCATATGGTTAAGGGCCGCTTTTGTGCATGCATAGGGTATGGAAGCACCTTTTGGCCTGATACCCGCATGGGAACTAATGTTAATGATACAGCTGCTTTGCTCAGGTGTTGAATATTGCCTCAAAGTAGGCTCTGCTTCTGCAATTAAGAGCCAGGGAGCGATCACATTGATAGCGTGCAGCTGTTGCCAAACTTCGGGCGTCGCTTCTTTCAGGGATTTGTGATCAATGACTTTGCTCATTGCTGCGTTGTTAATGAGCACATCTAAGCGTTTATGTTTTCTAACAACTTCATCGATAAGTCCTTTCGCTGCGTGGTGATTGGAGAGGTCTGCTTGTGTATAGCTTGAACCCGGATAAGTAGTTACCAATTCCATTCCGGCCTCTACGGATGATTTTGAGTGAAAAGCGATCGTATAGCCTTCCGAGGCCAATTGTTTTGCGATGCTTAAACCTATTCCGGATGTTGATCCCGTTATCAATACAACCCGGCCATTTTTTTCAATCATAAGCTTAAATTTATCACTTTATGATATCAATTCACGTTTCTTATCAAAACTTAGGTAGCATTCCTTAAAGCCAATACTAGTAACAAACTATTACACAACAAATTTGCGAATATTCTTTCTTATTTAATTATGGACTCTTATTCTGATTTTTGTTTCACTCGAGTCAAAATACGCCTTACATCTCTACCCAATCTCGATTTCCAGGTACCATTCTTTGATTCGTTCCAATAAAACCAATCTACCTCTTCATTTTTGATATTCGTTAGCAACGAATAACAGTACAAGCTCTCTTGAGTACAGTAAAATTCCAACCAGCAAAAGTTGTCGGTATCAAAGCTTTTGTACATTTTGTTATAGTTTTCTTCAAACATAAGAGGAACTCCTATCACTCCAACGTTTGCCAGACTGGCTTTCAACCTCAACCACTGTTGTGCCAACGTATAACATTCAAACTTCACATAATCGTACTCTTTAATATTATTTATATCAATTGTTTGAAGGTTTAAACCAAGCTTATCGGCCCTTTCATTCAATGCCAAAATGAGATAAACATGTCTTTCTTCAGACTTAAAAGTCTTTATTTCACCTTTCTTGCCTGAACGAATATTAATATAAGTATACTGAGGGCTTAATATGGCAAGATTATCTGTTCCATTATCATGATCTTTATATTTTTCATTGATACCATTCCCCACGTCTTTATCAGATTTTTCTTTTTTTGTCAGCGATTTGAATAGGTTCGAAAACGTATCATGAACCATGTAATCTACAAAAGTATATAGATACTCACTTTCAATTTCTTTTTTCAGTTTACTTTCATATTTTTCTTTTTCTATATTAGACAATTTGCTAATTGCTATTGAATCTAATTGCTCAGTCGTTGTATCCACACTTGTAAAAAAAGACGCTAACTCCAAGTCTAAATCATCTTCAAGCAAATCAATTAGAACCTTCATCCATTCTTGTATATCATTATCTTCACACCTAGTATCAATACTAAAAAGATAACTAATCGCCCAAGTGGACAATTCTTCCTTACTCGTAAGCGCCAGTAAATCCGTTACGATATGACTTTTGCCCTCTACTTCATCCAGAGGACGTAAAACCCTGTTCGATTGATTTTTATTCTTCACCAGACTCATAAAATATAAACAGCGTGCCATCTCTTTTTGAAGGTATTTATTATTGGGGTATTTGCGTAACAACAGCCAAGTATTATACATAGCAAGATCCAATTCCAGTTTATCGTTATAAAGCGCACAAAGCTCCATTCTACACAATTCCCTTAGTATTTGAAATCGCTGCTCACTCACCTGAAAAAGCTTCCCGCCTACCGCCTCCTGCTTAACTGCCTCTTGTAAAATGACCTCCTGACGCGCTTCCGGAGCAGGATGTGTGCTTAATTCTTCATCAAAATCTTCACCCGTTTTAATCTCATTAATTTCCAGAGGAAAGTATTTCTCCAAATAAGCAATGTGCTTATTATTAAAAACACCAAGGTCAAAAGTAAGCTCGTCAAAGGGCAAATAGCTGTATTTAAGCACATCAAAAACGTTAACTGCTTCATTTAAATCATAGCCACTTTTCAGGTAAAAATCTCCAAAACCTTCTTTATCTGCTTCGAGCTCAAGCTCCCTCGAATGATTGTTGCGCGCCACAAGCATATCATGACTGGAAAGGTGGCCGTATTTACCTGAATTTTTCATCATTTTTTTAATTTCTAAAAATTCATCTATCACATGTTTTCTTTTGTAATGCTCTATTTCATGAGCCAGAATAAATGCCAGCTGAGCTTCATTTGCCAATTGGCTCAGTAAGGCCACATTTACAAAGATCATTCCGTCATTGGTGGTAAAAGCATTTACTGAAGTTGATTTAACCAGGTAGATTCTTATTTCCGACCTCAACTTCGGATCTTCTTTCAAAATAATACCTGCAACTTCATTGATGTACGCGGTCAAAGAATCATTAAAAATGACCAAACCACTGTAGAGTAATGAGTGCAAGACATAAGTACTTTTATTATAGAATGCTTCTTTGTCTTTGCGATCACTGTCACGATCGCCTAAAACTTCAACTTTCCTTCGATAAGTTTCAGAGAACCTGCGTGTGAGGTCTTCCGGCAGATGCCCTTTGTTTTCAAATCGTTTGTAATTATCTTCTAATGAATAGGACAATAATTGCGCACTTACCACATTGAAAAGTAACAACAAGAGTAGCCCGAAGAAGGTTTTTCGGTACTTATACGTTCTCCTATTTTTGTGCTGAAAGATCACATGCTAAATATAATGACTTTCACTAATTGTAAGGCTATTTACCGGTAAATTCAACGAAATTTTATCGGTGATGAATTAGTAGCTACTTCTTAAAAAGACAAGTTCTTTTTTCTCCAAAACTGATCGTCATAAGTTCTTAAAAAAGGCCGACATACTACTTTTTCCTTATAGGGCGCCAAAAGATGCAATGAATTGAAACCGGCAGCGCTGTATATTCGCGTAGCATTTTTGAAATATTTCCAGGCTTCCAGGCTCCGAAACACCACAACACCGGGCGGGGCATTAAATTCGATATCGGTAATTACATACACAGAAAGTGAACTTTGGATCTTCTTTTTATCTACCAGCGCCAGCTGAATCAATTCGTATACTTCTTCGCGCTTAAAACTATGTACAATCAACCAGTAGCCATTTGTATTTAAGGAATCATGGCCAATTCCTGCTACTGGAAGGTAGTCGTTTTGTAGCTCCCAATACTCCAGGTCCTGAGAGCGCTCGGAAATGAATTGTAGATGCAGTGGTTCCAGCCGTTCCAGCAAAATGGATTTTTTAAAACTTACTCCTTCGAAATTTTTCAAGGCATAATTCGCCCACTTCATGCGTCTTCCCACATAAAACACGCTTTGAGGTTTATTAAAAATCAGATTTAGCTCTCCTAATATACCGTTTGGAAAAACATCAACGAATAATTGATCACAGGGGTTTTCTCTAAAAAATAGCAGGAGTTGTTTCGCCAGCATGGTTTTACCGGAGCATAGATCAGGTTCGATGAAATGTACCTGATCTGGATTGAAGATTTGTAGTGCCATTTTATTTGCCGTTAGCACTTTTAAGTCTTCATTGAGCTTAAGCCTGTGCAAGACGTACCTGGCACGCATTAAGTGTCCCAAACCACCTCCCATGGCGTAGTAGGCTATCAAAATCCTAATTCAATTAATTCGGAAACGAGGATAGTGGCATAAAAAGAAGTCAGCTCATCAATGCCATAAATACCGCTGGAGAGCGACGAAGCAAACCCGGTCAACTGATACCCGTTCTTAAAGGAGACAGGCTGGTGCTGTGATTTGGACAGTACCCAGCTAAGCAGTTCTTCCTCATTCCTCTTGAGCTTTAATTTACCGTTATCATATTGCTTCAATTGGTAAGGAGCTTCCATTTCTTCATTGTTAGCGATCTTTATTTTAGCGGTTTTTGCCTTTACTTTCCATTGCAAATGGTTCGATGCATCGTAAAGCTTAAACGACCCTTCTCTGTATTTCACAATTGCCAATAGTTGTCCTTCGCTATCATAATAGCTTCGCTTGTGTTCGCTTGACACCCTTTGGTATTGCTGGCCATCTATAGTAATGTCGGGTTCAGTTCCTTCTGCTTGCAAAACGATAGAAATAGAGGTCCCCGACTTTGAATTGTACACATAATAGGCCTTTTGTTGCGTACTATGTCCGCTTTCTTTTGCCTGCTGTTCGCCGGGTGCGGTATGCGACACTTCGCTCTTTTTGTCCTGGCACCCAGGTAAAACAACACTAATTGTTAAAAAAAGAATGGTATATTTCAATCTCATTTTTTGCATGATAATGAGCGCTTATATGTTTTTGTAAATTTTGTCCTAAAATGGTGCGTTCGTCGATAGGCATCGATGCAAACTGCAAGAATGTTCTCCGGCAGTCTTTTTGGTCACCCGCCCTGAACAAAAGCCCGAGGCCTTCATTAATGATTACGTCTGCCATACCATCAACGTCACTTGCTATCACCGGTGTAGCTAAAGCACCCGCCTCTAATATGACATTAGGCATCCCATCATAAAACGAAGGGATTGCAATTACATCAGCAGCAAGGTAAAAAGGAAGCAGTTCGTACCGATCCAGAAATGGGTGCTGTTGATAAGATTGTTGATGTGCCTGCAACATCGTCGTTAATGCTTCGTCTATCTCACCTATTAACATAAAATGCCACTTTACCTGCAAGCTATTCACCAAGGCTTCCACTAAAAAGTTGACCCCTTTCTTAGCTTTCAGGTCTCCGATAACTGCCACACAAATATGTTCTTCGGGAAATTGTAAACGTATGGTATCTGCCCTCTTTTCATCACTTTGGTCGGGCAACCAATTTTCTATATCGATACCGTTGGGCGTGAAATGCACTTCTGTATCCGGGTAAAGCAGGGCAATCTTCTCTTTCTTCTCACTACTCACGGCACCTACCTTTACCGAACTTTTTATTAACTCGTCCAGTATGAATCGCTTTCTGGGTGTAAATAGCGACTGGTCAAAATCGTTGCCTCTGATAAGTGTGTAAAGTGGTACTTGCAGCCATTTCGAAAAAACAGGGGCTGCCAGCATAGACAAATACCCTCCAAAGCAAAGCACCAGATTGGGGCACTCCCTATTTTTGATGTGTAACCAGCACCTGTTTAATGTATGTCCTTCACTCTCCTCATAAGGAATGGCCGTATAACTACCATTCAAAACAATATTAGTTTCGTAAAACTGGGTATGCCTGCTTGTGAAATGAATGACATCTATCTGATAGCCCAGCTCCCTTAAACCATAAATAATACGATCGCAGGATTGTGCCATCCCCCCTCTTTGCGGCGGATAGTTTTCTGTTAACCACAGTATTCTCTTCAGCGCCATTTATCAGCTATCAAACACACTACCTCCCTCTTCATCCATATAAGCTCCATCGCCTATTGACTCGGAGTAATGTACGCTGTCGTAGTCGTAATCATCGAAATAACCACCTGTCCAAAGTACAAAAGGAAGTGTGTCATCCTCGTATACTTCAAGGGTTTCCAGCTCTTCAACTTCGGCATCTTCCTCGCCTTCGCTTTTCCTTTTCGGAGGCCCCTGAATACATTCGTACATACTTTCTATGGTCTGGAAAAAGGACTTCAATGGTAAAAGGTGTTCTTTGGCATCTACCTTATGTTTACCCTTAAACTTAAGCACATAGGCATCGTCGGTAAGCTCTAATAAGATTTCATCTGTTCCCTGAGGCCTCGCATGGGGATAACTTGCTTTTGGCACCGTTAGCCGGATACTATATTGGTGGATAATCTTCGATTTACTCTTAAATTTACGTTTGCCACTTGCGCTGGTTTTCCAGTAGGTAAAATCCTTAATATCATCGATCAGGCTCAATTCCAGGCTTGCACCGTCTTTTAACGGAATTTTGGCTTTAATAATTTCGGTATGGTAGTGTTTAAGGTTCCTTTCATTCACTTTACCTAACTCGGGTTCAATACCTGTGCGCGGTTCCCTAAAGTCTAATGAAGCACTGATTTTTGCTTCTTCACCGGCCTTATCTTTCATTACTTCCAGGAGTGGGTAAAAAAAGAAACGCATGTAATTATTCAAATCGTTATGTTCCAGTTTCAAGCGTTTGGACCGGCTCATAAACCCTAAAACAACAAAAAGGATGAGCAATGGAAATAATATAAATGCGATGATATACAAGAAGAAATGCAGGAACGCAACGACCCCCGCCAGCACAAAAAACAGGATAGTACTTTTTTTCGCTTTTTCTCTTGCTTCATCAGCTAAACGATCGTAGATGGAAACTTTGTTCAAAAACACCAGCCACTTACGTACAGAGAACGACGCCCGTATTTTCTTGGTCTTAACTAATTCTTTTTGCTCAGTTGATAGTGATTTGTAAATCTCTATTGCTTTTTTCAGGCTCATTAGTGATTTATTTTAGAGGTTAATACTGCTTGATAATGCTTTTTAATTTGCTTTGATATACTATTCCAGGTGTATTTTTCCTTTATTGTTTGCTGACCGTTCAGTCCCATTTTTTTGCATAGTTCCGGATTTTCCAGGAGGTAGCGCATAATGCGGGCCATATCTGCCGGCCGCCCCGGTCTGAATAACTTGCCATTTTCATTGTTTGTAACAATTTCTCTGACCACTGGAAGATCTGAGGCAACAACGGTGGTTCCGGCAGCCATACTTTCGAATATTTTCAATGGAGAACAACCCTGAACTACATTTCTGCTACACTCGATTAAAGGTGCTACCGTGAACAGTGATTGAGTAATCACATGATGCAATGTTTCCTTATCCAATTGATGTAGCCAGACAATTTGATTGGTGATCGAGAGTTTGTCGGCCAATTTTTTAACCGGACGCAAATATTTCTCTTCGTTCGAAGCACAAATAACAATTTTCAGCTCTTTATAATCGTCCAGGTACTTTACAGACTTCAGCAGCACATCAATACCTTGCCAGGGCTGCAAGGCACCAAAATACAAAATATACTTTGCCGGCAGTAGAGGTAATTCGTTTTTCCCAATACCCGGAACAGGCAATTCTGCGCCATTTGGAATAAGCTGTATTTTTGCCGCTGCTATGCCCTTATCAATAAGCATTTGCTTGATTACATTTGAAGGACAAATTATACTCGTGCAACGCTTAAGGCAATAGTTTTCCAGCTTTTCTATTTTTGCAATGGTCTCCTCCGATAATAAAGGATAGCGGTATAGCAATTCTATAGAAGGTAAGCTGTTGACTTCAAAAACACTGGCTACACCGTCCTGCTTTACCGCCGCCAAACCGCCCCAAATATCCCTAAAATGAATAATTTCTAACTCAGAATGCGCTTTTAATAGTTGGTTTACTTCACTTGAAAACAATGCTGCCCTTTTCAAAAAGTTTAACTCATCGATCTCTACTTTTATATGCCCCCTTACCAAGGGCATCGGAGCTTCGTTTTCAGCTGCTGACTTTTTTGGAGGCAGCGTTATTAATAATGTCTCGCCTAAATGAGCATTTAATGCTTCAACCATGTGATAAATATGGGTCGCAGCTCCTTTAAAAGAAGGAAATTGATCGAATGCTAAATAAGCTGACTTAAAAAAGGCCTTCAAAACTATTTAAGACTAAACGTAAAACAATATAGAACATGAAACTGGACTTTGCAAGTGAGGTTTTGAGCCTTATTATTATTTTAACTAAACCCAGGCTTATCCGAAATTACTTAATAAGAAGTGCTGTCTTTTTACTACTAGTATATAGTCTCAAGCTTCTGCAAAATCACCAAAAACTTCCTAAGTAGCTATAACACCTTAAGTCAAATAACACAGCCATCTAACAGTTATTTGTTTGGTGAATTTCCAATAAAGAATACATATCAATAAGCCATGACCAAACTGATGTTTACATAGCGTTGATCTTACTCCAGTATTATAGAATAAGTAGTGCGCTGTGTTGCTGTTTGTGCCTGAAGAAAGTACAAACCTGCGGGCAAATCAGCTCGTGTAAATTCGTATTCATGTTGGTTGGTTTGCTTCAAATAACGACCATTTACCTTTTCTCCTTTTGAATTGTAAATTGTAAGGCTGCTTTCATCGAAATCCGAACTAAATTCAATGAAGCAAGTGCCTTGAACAGGATTAGGAAAGTAAGAGAAGGTAGGTGCAATGTTGTTATCCGCTTCTAGAGAAAGAACAGGTGATACAAATTTTAATATTGTTCCATTGGTACCAACGACCCAGCCTTCCTGACCGTCCACAAAGTCTACATCAAATAGATCAACCGTAAGCGGCGATTCTTCAATGCTCCAACTGTCTCCGCCGTCACGTGTACTAATTATTGTTCCGCTTCTGCCAACAGCCCACCCACGTAGGTGATCCGCAAAATGAATATCTTGTATGAATTGATCGGTTTTTGATACCTGAGGACTCCAGTTAACTCCGGCATCGGTAGTTTTATAAATCAACCCATTTGCGCCGCAGGTCCATCCGGTTGTATCATCGATAAAGACAACTCTTGCTATGTGGTCATCAAAAATGTCAATATCTGTCCAGGTATCTCCCTTGTTGGTAGTTCGTTTTGCCAGGCCATTTAGTCCAACAGCCACACCAACAGAATCATTCATAAAACAAATATCAGCATACTCACCGTTACTACCAATAAGGACTTCCTGCCAGTTCTCTCCGCCATCAATGGTTTTAAAAGTGGCATTTTCATAACCTACAAGCCAACCTAAAGTGTCGTTTACAAAACTCAATGCGTGCAAATATTTGGTGGTGGAAATGTTTTGCTGCTTCCAGGTCGCCCCCTGATCAGCACTGAACAGGAGTATTCCATTTTTTCCCGTAATCCAACCGGAGGTATCGCTAATGAAATCGACAGCCCATTGTATGTCATCCGCAACTTGCATTAGGGGATCCCAATTTTCACCTCCATCAGTTGTTCTAAGAAGAAGTCCCCCATATCCGGTGGCAATTCCTATTTGGGCATCCAGAAAGTCGACACCTCTTAGGTGTGTAGTGGTGCCACTATTTTGCTGCATCCATTGTGCGCCGGCAAGTTTAGGGAATAAAATAAGAGAAAAGAGTAGTGCAATAAGTAGTTTATTCATTGGGTTCAATTTTAGTAATATGCGCTAAATTAGATTAAAAACGCGTATTTATAAAAGCATAAGCCCATTTTATTAGATGTATTGTCTTCCCGGACCATACTATATACGTTTTTTTCTAAAATTCAACCGGCCATTCTAAATGAGTTCATTCTTCACAAGGCCCATTCGAAACTACAGTGCTACTCTTATGGATTTTTTGATAAAAATAAAGAGGCTGTCTGAAAAGATCAGCCTCTTTAATTAGTTTATTTGAATAACTACATCAAAACACCCTTTTTTGCTTTGATAGGAGCAGGAAGATCTTCTTCCCCTAACATTTCCCGAAGGTCTATTTCTATAGTTCTGCATAAAGAGAGCATTGGAATATCGTTACCGGTACCTTCGAATGGGTTCTCTGAATAATCACCCACTAACTCCATTACGAGGTAAACCCAGGCAGTAACCACTGTTAGAGGTATCGAGGTCCAAAAACCAATTTTCCCCATTGTTTCAAAGAGCGGTACGAGGCCAAAAGGTAATACCGCAATAAAAATGGCCACCAAAGCGAAACTCATGCTTCCATATTGACGCGGAAGCGGAAATTTCTTGATCCTTTCCAGTTTTCCCTGATGAACATAAAAATCATATAATACTTTTTGTAATTCCATATGCCTGAAATCGTCAATCAGATCGGCTGCCCTCAATTCCTTCAAATCTTCCGACTGCTGATTCACTATTTGTGTAGCTACATTTTTGCTCGCTAATAACCTGAGCTGCTCATTTTCGGGTAACATCTTTTTAACAACTTCTATATCTAACTGATCCTGTACCAGTCCTAGTCCAAATTTTTCACGACGGGCATTGGCGAATTGTCCCACTGTGCCTCTTTGACTGATGTGCTCCCAGGGAGTGGGTTGTAGCAATTGATCTCTTAAAGCATATAACCAGGCTATATGCCTGTAAATAAGTCGTTGTTTGACATTCTTTAATTCCTCTTCAGTCTGAGTGACAGAAGTGAATTGGTTGGTCACAAAACCACCCACATAGCTGCCCCATCCTCTACTTGAATTTACAATTGCTCCCCAAACTTTACGCGCTTCCCACAAACGGTCGTAGGACTGATTATTTTTAAAGCCAAGGTAGAAAGCAACGGCTGTACCAATAACTGCGATAGGTTGCCACGGCAACCTGGTCCACTCCCATTCAAGATAATGCTCAATAAGCACTACAACGGTTACGTATGGTATCAACCAAATAAAATGATGGCCGGTAAATTGTAGAATATTCTTTAAAGAAAAGTTCTTTTGTATGAACATGGTAATTGGTTTAAGTTTACTTCAGAATTTTAATTGTTCTCAGGTGTAACAAATCTAATACAGATTTTAGCACATAAAAAACACTTTTTACAGATTTCGAAAATTTATACCATTTATTTTCATTGATTTAGACATAGGCATAAAAAAAGCCATCCCATTAATGAGACAGCTTTTTAGCAAGGCATTGTTAATAGTAGATTACTCCACTACAAATGATTTTACCAAGGTATCTCCGCTCTCTGTGGTGGCATTTAAATAATACACACCTGAATCGAAGTTACTTACGTCAACTTTATTTAAGTCTTTAAGCTTGCTTATCACCGTACCTTGTGCGTTGAGAATATTTAAATCCAGCATCTTTTCAGTGCTCAAATCACCTTTCAGGATGATATTAAGCTCAGAAGTAGCGGGATTAGGGAAGAGGTACAAATCATCGGATTCTTCATTCTTTGTTTCATGTGTGGAAACTGCAATATCTGCTTTTGACTGACTAAACATCCAGGTCCACATTTCTTCATTTTCGTATGTTTCGGTCCAGGCATCGTGCCATCCAAAGGCATACAGTGTAAAGCTGAAATCGTGTGTAGGTACTGCAGCATCAATAACTACCTCTATTTCATTTGCAGCTCCGTTTTCACCAGGTATTGCATGAAAGGTGACGGTGTCTGAGTGCGAAGTATTTTCATCTCCAGGGTAGTGTGCAATCGGGTCAATTCCGGTTGCAGAAGCAAAGTTCCAGCGGGAATTGCTGTAACCTACAGCTCCGTCATTGAAGCAATGAAAGAACCATGTGGGAATGTTTATCATGTAACTTTTACCACCTGCCAGGCTCGCCGCCGGGCAAATTGGAACAACTGCCGCAGGAATATCCGGATATTGGTCCATCATTTGTACCACACCTTGTCCACCGGCACTAAACCCGGTCAAATAGATTCTGTTTTCATCGATGGGGTAATCTTCAAGCAACAAGTCGATCATCGTCTTAACCTCGTCTCCGCTGAACCAGTTAGCAGACGATTGTGGTGAAATAACTATGGCTTCAAAGTCACGGCCCTGGTTTATGAGTTTAATAGGACCATGCGTATATAAGGCATTCAGGGCATTTTCAGATCCATCTCCCCCTTCTCCGTTGCCCTGAAATGTTAATAACAAAGGATGCTTTTTTACGCCATCATAATCAACAGGAAGGTATTCTATGTATCCATTAGTGCGTTTAAGTCCTGTAGCTCCCCAGTCCTGCGGAACCTTGGTTAATTCTCCCGCTTGGCCAAAAGGTTGAGCATACCCCATACCAAATAACATTAGCATTAAGGTTGACAGTAAAATTTTTCTCATTTTTTCTGATTTTAAATAACAGTCTTGGGTAAACACCTAGAAATACGATGTTCAAGACTAATTGGTTTGGTAAATTTATATGAATTTGACTGTGTTTTTTCGCATGTTTGGAAAAAACAAAGCCCAGGTACAAAGATGGTAAAAAAATATTAATTCACCATATTTCCAGACTCAACATTATTTAAAACCACTCCCATGAACTTATTATCCAGTCCTTTCAGGAATTCTACTGTATGTTTATCACTTTCTTTCAGCACTGACTTGGCGTTAAAAATAGAAACCACACCATCTACCACATTTATTACCTCCTTGGCTCCCGATGAGTTGTTCATAGCTACACCTTCAATGAGAATAAAGTCATATTTTTCCTTTAGCTTTGCCAACAAAGACTCAAGCTGCTCTTTTTCAATTATTTCCGTCAATGTATAAGCACCCTCTTCACAGCCTAAAACATCCACATACTCGTTCTTAGAATTCTTGATAGACTCAATTACCTTGTCTTCACCATGTTCTATCTCCTTTATACCCGATTTCTCGATGCCAAAAACCTGTGACACAAAATTATGAGCGAAATTGGTATCAATAATAAGTACTTTCTTTTTAGCCATCGCAAACGTTACCGCCAGATTAATCAGGAAAAAAGATTTACCGTCAAAATCCCGGGGGCTTGTTACTAATACCACTTGTTTATTGGTCTGCAACATTTCATAACGTACTTGCTTTATACCTTCCATATAGGGTCTGGGTTCAAGCTCTTCATTACCGCTTTCACTTATGGCATATATCGACTCATCCAGTTCTCGTTTTTTTAGGTGCGGAATCAGGCCCAGGTAATTTGCTCCTGTCAGTAATTTGAGTCGTGATGGTGAACGAACACTTTGATCCAGGTAAGCCAACACTAATAAGACAACCATTATAAGAAAGAAACAAACAGCACCTGCCAATGCCATTTTTACAAATCGTTGAGAAGGTAGCGGCTTACCTGCCGGCTGTCCTTTTAAGACTATTCGTACGCTGCTTCCCGAGGCATCGGCTCTTTTCTTCGCAGAACTAAATTTGTCAGCGGCAGAAACATAAGCATCTGAAGCCACATTGAAATCTCGTTGCAGATCCTTTAAAGCAGCTTCATGCTGTGCAAACCCGGATATACTTCCTTTTATTTGGCTGATGTTGCTATTCAGGGAATTAAGTTCTGCTTGTGCAATTCTTAAGTCCAGATCGAGTTGGTCTCGTTCTTCCATTAAAGTTTTCAGGTCGGTTCCGCCACCAGAAACACGATCTGATTGCAAAAGCAGCTCTTTTAGCTCCTGTCTTTTATTGTTAATCTCACGCAATAATTCCTGATCCCTGGCACCTCCATTCAAATACCGCTCATTGAGTGATTCAATTTTCTTTCTCAAACTAAAAATTTTGCTATTCTTAGCAGAAGTTTCTCCTTCCGAAGCCTGTAATCGTGCCACCCTGGACTTAACACTTGACAAAGAAAAGCTTAATTTACGCACTGTGTTTTCCGCTTCAATTCGTTGTTCCTCATACTCATTCAAATGATCAATTTTGGCTTGTGTTTCAGCATCATAATTCACCAGGTTATGCTCCGATTTATAGTCGTTAAGTGCCTTGGATTTTTGATCAAGCGTCTCTTTGGTTTCTTTCACCTGTTTTTCAAGAATATCTACCGACTCACCCGTTTGATTATGGTAGACCATGTTATTGTACCTCAGGTACTCTTCTGCAACAGTGTTCACAACAAAAGCCGAAAGCTCCGGGTTAAGCGAACTATACTGTATGGTGACAAAGTCGGACTGATTGACACGGCTTACATTAATAGTACTTACCAATTCGGAAAAATCATATTCATAGAGTTCCAATACATCCTGAATCTTACTTTCAATCTCGTTATAAGTTGACAACATCTCCACCTTGTTGATTTTGTCTTCAAGTATCTTAATAACTTTTGGCCTTTCTTCGGCGGTAATTCGTGGCAAATCGCCTTCTTGTTCGAAATACGGATCCTTATATGGAGGTATGCTGTCATTTAGTTCATGCAACAAAAGACGAAAGGACACCATACTAATCACCGACTCAGATCTCACTATCTCTATCAGGTTCGTAAATTTGACATCTGCTTCAAAAATGTTGAAACTCTCTTCGTATACATTAATTTTTCGGGACTCCGTGAAACCTGTTGCCAGCTTGGAATTTGAAAAGTAAAGTTTTTCAGAGTTTAGTGTTAATAAAAATGCGAGCAAAACGCCCGTCAACGTCACTCCAAGAATTAACCATTTTCTTTTTAGCAGTTGCTGAATAAAATATACGAAATCCATACTGAAATGAACTTTTTAATTAGATTTGGCAATTATAGCGAATAAAAGTAATATTCACTTAAATTAAATTAAATAACTTATCGCTATTCCTTTCATTTGTGAGTAACAAATAAGATCTTCGCGTCGAAATAAAAACACCAATTATGTTCACCGTCATTGAAATAATATTCTGGACCAGTTTGTTTATTATTTTCTACACCTATTTCGGATACGGGATACTTTTGTTTTTCCTCGTAAGAGTTAAACGTTTGTTTACAAAAAAAAGTCGAACAATTGACGACAACTTTCGCCCAACGGTGTCTTTTATTGTTCCTTGCTTCAACGAAGAAGATTTCATTGAAGAAAAAATCAAAAACAGCCTTGACATAGAATACCCGAAGGATAAGCTTGAAATTATTTTTATTACCGACGGAAGTACAGACGGAACGATGGATATCATCAAGAAATATCCGGAAATAAAATTATTGCACGAGGATCGCCGAGCCGGAAAATCGGCTGCTGAAAACAGAGCGATACAGCATGCTAAAAATGACATCGTTGTATTCTGTGATGCTAATACTTACCTTCCAAAGGAAGTGCTTTTAAAAATAGTCCGGCATTATGCCGATGAGTCTGTTGGAGCTGTTTCAGGTGAAAAACGAATTTACAATAAAGATGCTGACACAGCTTCCGGTGCAGGTGAAGGTATTTATTGGAAATATGAATCATTTCTAAAGAAATATGATGCAGAGCTCAAAACTTTAGTAGGTGCCGCCGGTGAATTATTCTCTCTGCGAAAAAAGTATTACACACACTTGGAAGAAGATACGGTGCTCGATGATTTTATACAAAGTATGCGTATTGCCGGACAAGGCAAAAAAGTGGTATATGATGCCGATGCTTATGCAATGGAAACTGCATCTGAGTCTGTAAAAGAAGAATTAAAAAGAAAAATTCGAATTTGCGCTGGTGCCTGGCAATCTATGATCAGGCTCAAATACCTGCTTAACCCTTTTAGGGATTTTGTACTGTTCTTTCAGTACTTATCTCACCGTGTATTGCGTTGGACACTCACCCCCTTTCTAATGCTTCTGGTTATACCCCTTAATGTTCTACTGGTTCTTTTCTCATCAGGACTAAATATATACCTGCCCCTACTTGCAGCACAATTTATATTCTATACCATGGCCATATTAGGATGGATACTTGCCAACAAAGAGATAAAGGTTAAAATTCTGTTTATCCCTTATTATTTCTTCATAATGAACTATGCGGCCTTCGCCGGACTATTCAGGTATTTCAAAGGAAACCAGGCTGCTGCATGGGAAAGATCTAAGAGGGCACAGAAATAAAGAATTACTACCGAAAGTAATTTTGTAAGGCACTCTGCCGAACATTTCACGAATAAGGCTCTTTAAATTTCAGGGATTTTCATATATTCAAGGTCTGAAAGAGCCAAAATGGTACAACGCGCATCACTTGTTATCCTGTTTTTCTTATTAATCTTCATCCATAGATCTACCGTTTATGGACAAAACCCGGATGAACGAATACATACAGCGTGGGAAGCTCATAAATATGCACATTACGAAAAATCCATCAATTTATTCTTCCTTTTACACGAGGAAGACCCTGCTAACATCAATATTTTACAAGGCTTAGTTGAAAGTTATACCGCTTGGGGTTGGTTTTTTGAATTAAACGGAGAACAGGGCACCCCTTTTTATAATCAGGCATTGATTTATGCGCAAAAAGCATTTGCTGTGGACAAAAAAGATTATCGAACACATCTTATGTTAGGCTTGTGTTTCCAGTACAAGAAGAATAGAAAAAAGGCGATGCAGCATTTCAAAATTGCTCAAAAACAAGCTCCAAACGAAGCTTCTCCCTATTTTCACCAATGGATTCTCAGTGAAAAAACTCCTGAAGAGAAAATAAAACATCCCTATCTAAAAAAAATTCTCAATCTTGACTCGTCCTTTGCTGATGTGTATCTGCACCTGGGGGATATTTACAAATCAATTGGCAACATTCAGAAAAGCTTACAGAATTACAAAAAATACCTAAAACTCAAACCAGATTATTTGGCTTATTACAATGTAGGAAACTGCTACTACCAACTGAACAAGCCTGACTTAGCAATAGAGTATTATGAGAAATCAATAGAACAAATTAATAACTATTGCTGGTCCTACTATATGAAAGGATCGGCGCTTATTGCCCAGTCTTTGTTTAATAAAGGAGTTAAAAATGTTAAAAAAGCTGTCAATATAAACCCACAGGTGTATAGTTACTATATACAGTTACAAGAATATTACCCTGATTTAAAAGAATATAAAATTGATAATCCCGGCGATTTACAAAAAACTTCTCCTTTATCTTCGATTCTGGCTCATAATTATGCAGAAGGCATAAAAAATGCGGAAAACGAAAAGTGGTTAGATGCAATAGCTCTTTTAGAGCCTTTATTGGCTGAAATAAGTAATAGCTCGCACCTCTACAAAAATTACCATTCATCCATACTCAACTGGCTCGCTCATTGTTACCATCAGCTCGGGCTTTATGAGCTGGCCTCTTCCTATCTATTAAAATCCATAGAGCTTTCCCAAATACAAGAAGTAAAACAAGATCTCACTTCGTTAAAAGCCAGTTTGGCCACTATTTATTACGACTGGGGAAACTTAAGACAAGCAATCTCCTATACCAAGCAATCTATCGAAGAACTGAACAAGTTAAATATCAAAACCTTGGATGCACTTGCATTTCACAATTTAGCTCAAATATTTTACCATAAAGAAGCACTGGACAGTAGTTTACATTATACACAAAAGGCTTACGCACTCAACGAAAAAGCATCCAACGAAAAGGAACGTATTCACAATCTCATTCTACATGCAAAAATCATGTTAGACAAAAACGAGCTCAACTTTTCGGATTCCATTGCAAATTTGGCATTAGAACAAGCGACAGCAATTAAAGACACGACACTTGCCAACAGACTTTATTACCTAAAATCAAAAATCGAGATTAAAAAAAGAAACTTTGCCAAGGCCGATTATTTCTTTAATAAGAGCCATGTCCTTTATCTCATTAATAAAAATGAAAAATACCAGAACAACATCAATACCATCATTATTACTAAGACAAAAATATTGGAAGGGCTTAACAAACCCGACTCGGCCAATAGTTACTTCAATATGCTCTTTCATAACATACACCAACAATTTAAATGGTACGCGCCTGAACTCAGCACGGAAGGTAAACGGTACTTTATTGACAAAACAACACGATTTATGAATCGCTTTAATCAATATGTATTAAGGCATATAAATGAGTACCCCGAGCTCACCAATATGATGTATAACAACAAAATGTTATTGTATAAACATGAAAAGGCGTTAAATGCACTTCAAAAGGATATCTCACCTGATGAAAGTGTAAACTGGAAAAAATGGAAGGACTTTCATTTATTAAGCGAGCGCTTAAAAAATAATTTAGCGTCCTCAGGTAAAGGTATGCCCGAACAATTGGAATCGAATGCACTGGAGTTCTCTAAAAATGAAAAGCATCATATTGTTATCAATAAATACTTAAAATTATTTGAAAATGATTATTGGCAAGAGTTAGTTCCTAAATTAAAAAACGACGAAGCAGTTATTGAAATCATCGCTATTCCGGTTGACAATACAGCGTTGTCAAATAATAAGCAACAACACTACCAGTTTGTTGCTCTTATTGTGGACAAAAACACCATTAAAAGTCCAATAATGGTTCTTTTGAGCAAAAAAACACTTACAAAAAGTGAATTCATAGAAGGCTATTCACTTCATTTGAGTATATTATTAGAATCCATCAAAGAAAAAAACACGCAGCTAGCCAAGTGCTATATTTCTTTTGATCATTTCGCAGATACCAGAGAATTAAGAAAGAATAAAACAAAAATTAAAGCGAGTTTTATTCCATCTAGTTACATTATCCTGAAATAATTTTTTGTCGAAAGGGTTCACAAAATCCACCTGAAAATACTAGTAAGATTGAATAAAAAAACTTGTCGAATTAGACGAATTAGACGATTAACCACTACAATATGTAGATAAAATTTAAATTAAATGTTTTGGAAAACTATTATTTGATCCTAACTTTGATGGTTAGTAAGATAGCAAAACGCATTGTTTGCTACTGTTTTAGTAGTTTATGTATTTGAATTTATTTTAGTTAGTTGCTTAATATTATATACCGATTTAGAACCACTAGTTTTTAATTGAAAGAATTGACTGAATTTTCTGAACATTTAATTTAACCTAATCGAACCTTATGAAAACAAGAATTCCGAATTCTATTAAAACCTTAAAACAAAACCTGCTAAAAGGGTTGTGTTTTATAGTTTTAAGTACGCTGTGTTTACACGGAGTAGCACAAAGTGTTACAATAACCGGTAAAGTATCTGATGATCAAGGAGGGCTGCCCACCGCATCGGTAGTTGTTAAAGAAACCAATGCCGGAACAGTTACCGATATGGAAGGTAACTACTCCATCCAGGCAGAAAAAGGCCAAACCCTTATTTTTAGATTTATTGGGTATGCAGATCAGGAAATTGTAGTGGGAGAATCTACTGTCATCAATGCTACAATGAAGCCTGAGACTCAACAGCTAGGTACTGTTACGGTTTATATCCCGATGGAGAAAAAGGATATTACAGGAGCCATGGAAAGTATCGGTTCAGAAGACTTCAACACCGGAGTAATCAATACACCGGACCAGTTATTTACTGGTAAAGTAACTGGGGTAGCAATATCACCAGAAGGTGGTGAACCGGGTGGAGCCGTTAAAATCAACATCCGTGGTAACTCTTCATTCAGAGCGGGTGGAGATCCTTTGATCGTTGTTGACGGATTCCCGCTAGATGGTCGGGATGTAAGCTCAACAGGTTTCTCTGTAAACCCACTGGGTGGTTCAACAGCAAGAAGCCCGTTAAACTTCATAAATCCTAAAGACATTGCTAGCATAGATATTCTTAAAGATGCATCAGCTTCTGCAATATACGGTGCTCGTGGTGCTAACGGCGTTATCATGATTAACACTAAAAGAGCAGAATCTTCGAAGCCTACTCTGGAATACGGAACGAGTTTCTCAGTTGCATCTATCCGCAAGCCAATAAGCATTGCTTCAGCAGATGAATACAGAGAATATTTCAAGGATTCAAGTCAAACGTATAAAGATGAAAGAGATTTCGGTGGCAATACTAACTGGCTCGATGAAATCACCCAAACAGGAATTACGCAAGCGCACAACTTAGCATTCGGTCAGACCACCGAAAAGGGTGCATACAGATTCTCTCTAGGCTACCAAAACCAAGAAGGTATCATCAAGAAGAGTGGTCAGGAAAAAATCACTGCTCGCTTCAGTGGCTCTCAAAAATCCGTTAAAGACATTGTAGAAACACAATACAATATTTCATTCACACGTTTGAACGATCAATATGCACCAATCTCAAACTCCACACAACAAGGTAGTTATTTTGATGCACTCGGATCTGCATTGTTTAATAATCCGACCGTTCCTGTAACAGACTCTTTAGGTAACTTCACCGACAGAACATTTACAAACGATGGTGGTTTTCAGGTTGATGGTGATGGATCGAAAGGTTTCTTAAATCCAGCTGCTATGATTGCCTATTTTGACGATAAATCGAGAACAAACCGATTTATTGGTAACTTAAGAAACACCATTCACATTACAGAAGGACTTGATTTCATCACTTCTATCGGTTCTGACCAAGGAAACTCAATCAGAAGAACTTATATCGATCCGAAATTTCAAAATGTAAATACTTTAAGAATCTATGAAGGTATTGCTGTTTTACAGCAAAATGTGCTTGAAAGTTACATTATGGAGAACTTTGCTTCTTATACCAAAGAACTTCGCGACAACAAGCTTACTTTATTAGCAGGTTATTCTTACCAAAAATTCATATCACGTAATTCTTGGTCTTCATACGGTAACCTTATTGAACTTATTGGCTTTAACAGTATTCAAGGTGCAAACTTATTGCCTGTAGGATTCGATGGTACTACTACCAGCGCACCTTACGGAGCGAACGAACAAACAAACAAATTGCAGTCGTTCTTTGGTAGAGCTAACTTTGATTACAAGAGTAAATTATTGTTAACGGCTTCATTAAGAATTGACGGATCGAGTAGATTTGGTTCTAACAACAGATATGGAACCTTCCCTTCTGCTGCAATTGCTTACCGTTTAACAGAGGAAGAGTTTATTCCAAAAGTATTTGATGACCTGAAATTAAGAGTAGGTTATGGTATCACTGGTAACCAGGAAATTCCTAATGGTATTTCGAAAGCGCAGTTCGTTCCTGACATTACTTCGCCTGGTCAAGGTAACCTTGTAATTACGAGTGTTCCAAACCCTGATATTAAATGGGAAGAATCACAACAGTTGAATATTGGTCTGGATTTTGCCATACTTAAAGGCAAACTAACTGGTACATTTGACTATTTCAATAAGCAAACTACCGACCTTCTTGCTCTTGTGCCTGTTGCAGCACCGGCACCTAGTAACACAGTATGGACGAACCTGGATGCGGTTGTTAAAAACCAGGGTGTCGAACTTGGGTTAAATTACCTGGTACTTGACAACAAAGAACAGGACCTATCTGTTAATGTAGGAGTTAATGGTACTTACTTCCTGCAAAACGTATTAACAGATTACACAGCGGGTGAATTACAAACCGGTGACCCTCGTGGTAGAATACAAGTGCCTTTACAGTTAATTGATAACGATGAAGCACTAGGTTCTTTCAACCTTTTGGAACACCGAATTGAAGGTGACTCCATCCTATTATCTGATTCTGCTTCTATAGCGGGTACAGCTGCCCCTACTCTTATTTACGGTATGAACATCACTGCTAGATACAAAAACTTTGATTTGGGAATTGCTTTTGAAGGTAAAGCAGGAAACGAGGTATATAACGTAAACAATATGCTTTTAGATCCGTCTACAGCTGTTCAGGGTAACCTTAACGTAAATACAGAGTTGCCTCGTTATAACTACCGTAGCACAGGATTATTTGCCAGTGACTATTTCCTTGAAAACGCTTCTTACCTGAGATTGAACAATATAACGCTGGGATACACGTTAACGGGAGAAAAGCTAGGAGAGAAATTTGATTGGTTGTCAACAGCCAGAGTTTATATCTCAGGACAAAATGTATTTGTCCTTACACAATATACCGGCTTTGATCCGGATGTTAACGTAAATGTTAATCCTAACCTGCCTTCACAGGGCTTAGATTACACGTCATACCCAAGACCAAGAGTATGGTCCGTAGGTGCAGACATCACTTTCTAATTTAGATTTAAAAACATTAAACAAAAAATTATGAAAAAATCCTTTTTATATCTATCCATTGCAATGGCTGCAGGTTTCAGTTCTTGTAGTCTGGATGAGGAATTAGGGGGAGCTGCAGCATATGATGCTGGAGAAGAACTACCAGCTGTGAAGGTAAGTTACACAGCTGCCCTTGGACGTTATGCGTCAATGTTTCAAAATCAGGAATTTATCACTGCCATGTCTGAAGTTTCTTCAGATGAGGCCATGGTTTCTCAACGAACTGATGGTGGGTGGACTGATAACAACCAGTGGGTGGATCACCACTTACACCAATGGACTGATTTGCACAAAGATGTTATCAATACCTGGGACAACCTTTTCAGTGCCCTAAACGATGCCAATGGCGCTATTGCCTATTACAGGTTCATCGAAGATGCTGAAAATGAAGCCCGTTCCCGTTTGTACAGAGCCCTTATCATGTGGGAGCTGACAGACCTTTATGGAGCTATTCCATTCAGAGATATCGACGCTACAAACTACCTGGAAACTCCGGATGTTTGGACACGCGCAACTGTGATTCAATTTGTAATTGATGAAATTGAGGGCAACATGGCCGACCTTCCTGAATGGTCTAGAGATAATGTTACCATAGGTAACCAGGAAGCTGCTAAAGCGTTCCTGGCAAAAGTATACCTGAATAGATTCGCTCAATTGGGTGAAAACGCTTCAGACAGTGACATGGACAATGTGATCAGTTACTGTGACGAAGTTATTGCTTCCGGACATTTCTCATTGGAGCCTGCCGCTACTTATTATGTAAATAACTTTGGTAACTTCAACGGTGAGAATTCAAACGAAATAATCTGGTCTATCGGTAACTCTCTGAACAATGGCGCTGGTGGTAGTACCGTTGGTTCTCGTTACATGATGAGTATGACCGGTGAACAAGGTGGTTGGAACGGTTATATCGGCCTTAAAGATAACTACCTGAAAATGGATTCTAACGATGTGAGACGTACCGCTCCTGGTTCTGATCAAATGAACACCATTCCTGATGGAAAAACAGAAAACAATACGGTGAAAAGAGATTTTGGTTATTCTGTTGGACCACAATTCTTCCTGAATGGAAGTCCTGCTCTTAAGGGTAACCTGGAGCCGCTTGATTTCCCTTTGGATGCGACATTGTTGAATGCATCGAACCATGATGGTGCACGTGTAATTAAATTCGAACCTCAGGTAGGTTTTGAGCAGTTCCCGGACAATGACAACCCTTTATTCAGATATGCGGACATCATCCTTATGAAAGCCGAAGCTGAATGGAGAAAAGGAAATAGCGGTGCAGCTGTTACTTTAATCAATGAACTACGTGCATCAAGAGGTCTGAATAACAGCATTCCTGACATCAGTGGTATCTCGGCAGACGGAATCGAAATTCTTGATGAAAGAGGTCACGAGTTCTACTGGGAAAACCATAGAAGAACTGACTTAATCAGATTTGGTAAATTCCAGGACGAGTGGATTGAAAAACCTGCTGAATCTGACGATCATACAAACCTATTCCCTAAACCGGCAACTGCTTTAGCTGCGAATCCTAAGTTACAGCAGAATCCTGGATACTAATATTGTTTAATGATTATATAAGAAGTGGAATGAGCCAAGCTCATTCCACTTTTCTTTTTTGTAAGCGAACTCTCTCCAAGAAATGAAACCATTATTCTATTTAGTTTTATGCTGCCTACTTTTTACTGCTTGCAAAGATTCATCAGAAAATGAATCAACCCATGCGACTACCAAAAACACACCCGCTACCCTATTTGAAAAACAACCCGCCGATAAAACCAATATAGACTTCACCAACAAACTCATTTTAACTCCCGAGCTGGATGTCTTTCATTTTAGAAACTACTATAATGGAGGCGGAGTAGCTATCGGTGACATTAATAACGATGGACTGGCCGATATTTATTTAACAGCCAATATGCAGGCTAACAAATTATTTCTTAATAAAGGAAACCTGGAATTTGAAGATATTACCGCAAAAGCAAAAGTTGGTGGAACAAGAGCATGGTCAACCGGAGTAAGTATGGCCGATGTAAATGGTGACGGCCTGCTCGATATTTATGTGTGCAATTCAGGTAATATAAAAGACGATGATAAAGAAAACGAACTCTTTATCAATAATGGTGACCTTACTTTCACTGAGCGTGCGGCCGAATTTAAACTCGATGACCAAGGTTACTCTACACATGCCGCTTTTCTCGACTTTGACAAAGACGGTGACCTCGACTGCTATTTGCTCAACAATTCCTTTCGCTCTGTCAATAGTTTCCCGCTCAAAAATGATCGAACCATTAGAGACGAAAAAGGGGGCGACAAACTCCTTAGAAACGAAAACGGACAAGGCTTCACTGACATAAGCAACGAAGCAGGTATTCTTGGTAGTGAAATTGCCTTTGGACTGGGTATTGCCATAGGCGATATTAATAATGACCAATGGCCTGATATTTATATATCAAACGACTTTTTTGAACGTGATTACCTCTATATCAACAATCAAAATGGTTCGTTTACTGAAAGTTTAACAGATTACCTGCGCCATTCGAGTGAATTTTCTATGGGCTCCGACATTGCAGATATAAACAACGACGGGCACCCGGAAATTTTTGTTACAGACATGTTACCGCACTCCGACTACAGGCTAAAGACTACTACATCCTTCAGCAGCTACGATCTTCAGGAACGAAGACTTCAATTTGACTACTATCACCAAACAATGCACAATACCATGCAACTGAACAACGGCAATGGTACTTTTAGCGAAATTGGCTTGTATTCGGGAACAGCAGCAACAGACTGGAGCTGGGGCGCACTCATCGCCGACTTTGACAATAGTGGCGAAAAAGAAATATTTGTCACTAATGGTGTATACAAGGACGTGACAGATCAAGATTTTATCGCTTATTATAACGACCCAGAACGCGTTCGTAAGATTCAGGAAAGTCTGGCAAATTCGAAAGAAAAAAACAAAATCGACTTCACCAAGATGGTGAATGACATGCCTTCTACCAAACTTCCTAATTACCTCTTCAAAAGAGCAGCTCCAAGTATGAAATTCACTAATGAAGCTGCGGCATTTGGTTTGGGAGATTCCAGCTTTTCCAACGGCAGTGCTTATGGTGATTTAGACAACGACGGAGACCTCGATCTCGTGGTTAATAATGTAAACATGCCGGTCTTTGTGTATGAAAACAAGACGAATGAACTATTAAAGCACAATTTCATTCAATTAAACTTAATAGGCGAAGGCCTTAATAAATTTGGAATTGGAACAAAAATAAAAGTGTGCGCCCAAAACAATACCACTTATTACGAACATTTTCCTACAAAAGGGTTTCAATCGTCAATGGACTATAAAATCACCCTGGGTGTAGGACAAGCTTCCAAAATAGACTCTGTAGTAATTACATGGCCAGACGATCGCAGAACGATGATTAGCGATGTAGAAGTAAACCGACTTCTGAAGCCCGAACAGAAGAATGCACTAAAAAAAGAGGCAAAAAAAGCACAGACACCAGCGGTATTCACCAAAGTATCGCCTAAGCTCTCTCCCGCATTCGTTCATACAGAAAATCGCTATATAGATTTTGATCATGAACGATTAACGATGCATATGTTATCAAGAGAAGGCCCTGCATTGGCTGTAGCCGACCTTAACAATGATGGCTTGGACGATTTTTTCATTGGAAACGCGATTAATCAGGAGGGTGAAATTTATTTGCAACATGCGAATGGATTTAGTGCACTGCCAGACAGTAAGTTTAAAGATCAGGCCAATCATGAAGAAGTGGATGCTGTATTCTTAGATATTGACAATGATAAAGACCTCGATCTCTATATCGTAAGCGGAGGAAATGAACTGGGTCGTAACAACTTGCATTTCAGAGATCAGCTCTTTGAAAACACAGGAACCGTTAATGCTCCCCAATTTAAACTAAGAACAGACCTCATCCCTTCGATGGAGTTTTCAGGTTCTTGCGTACGTCCATGTGATTTTGATGATGATGGCGACATCGATTTGTTCGTAGGATCGCGCGTTTACCCTGGACAGTACGGTGTAAGAACATCGAGCTTCTTATTAGAAAATGATGGTAGTGGTAAATTCACGAACGTGACCTCGGAACGAATTCCACAACTTCGCGATATTGGAATGGTAACAGACGCCGTATGGTCTGACTTTGATAATAATGGTTCACATGACCTGATAGTGGTCGGAGAATGGATGCCTGTAAGTATCTTTAAAAATAAGGGTGTAGGGTTCCAAAAATTGAGTGAGCCCAAAGGGCTCGAAAACACCTATGGTTTGTGGAACACGATAGCGGTTAAGGACCTTAATGGAGATGGAATGGATGACTATATTTTGGGTAATCTAGGGCTCAATTCAAGGTTCAAAGCGACACCGGAAAAACCGCTAAGTCTAATTATTAATGACTTCGATAAAAACGGATCAATCGACCACATTTATGCGCACGATGTAGATGGTAAATTAAAACCATTTAGTACAAAAAAAGACATGGACATGCAGCTCAATTATTTAAAAAATGAAAATCTGTATTTCAAAGACTATGCTAAAAAAGATGTATATGAACTATTTGGAAAGAAGAATATTGACAGGTCCAGTATTCTCAAAGTAAATAACCTTGCCTCTGTCGTGATAAGTGGAAACGGTGACGGCACATTCGACGTCAGCCCCCTACCCGAGGCACTACAATTTTCATCTGTTCAGACATTTGGTTTACTTAATGATACCCAAAAGACTAGTATAATTGCGGCTGGAAACTTTTCAGCAACTAAACCGGAACTTGGTAATTATGATGCCTGCTACGGACGCTTCATGGAAGTTAATGAAAAAGGCCATTTGGAAAACATTCCAAGCAAAATTACCGGATTAAAAATAACGGGAGATGTGCGCAATTGTGCTTTTTTGAGATCTACCAACAACTCGAAACTACTAATTTTCGCTAAGAACAATGATAAACCTTCTTTTTACAGGCTCGATAAGTAAACGTTCATTTCTACCTTTCACACTCTTTTTATGCTCATTAGCCTTAATACAGTCCTGTGGTGACAATAAGGAAAACGAGACATCCCCTGAACTGCGAGATCGAAGTTTATTAGAAGAAAGCTATCAGGTGTTTCAACTAATTTCTCCAGAGCAATCAGGAGTAATGTTCAAAAACGAGATAACGTCCTCTAAAGAATTCAATATTTTCAAGTATATCTATTTCTATAATGGAGGAGGTGTGGCAATTGGCGACTTTAATGGAGACAGCCTGCAAGATATTTACTTTACCGCCAACCAGCACACAAACAAACTCTTCATGAATAAAGGAGCGTTCAAGTTTGAAGAAACGACCACCGTTTCAGGTGTTGCCGGCGATGCGGAAAGCTGGAACACTGGTTGTACGGTTGTTGACATTAATGGAGACGGCAGGTTAGACCTGTATGTCTCAGAGCTTGGAAATTATCAAGGATACTTTGGCAGTAACAAGCTTTATATCAACAAAGGTAATAACGATGAAGGCACCCCTGTTTTCGAAGAAAAAAGTCGTGAATACGGGCTCAACCTTAATGGTTTTTCCACACAAGCAGCCTTCTTTGACATGGACCTCGATGGAGACCTGGATATGTACATGTTAAACCACTCTGTACACTCAAATGGCACCTACACTAAAAGGCACTTAATGGAAGGCAAAACCCATCAGCTTGCCGGAGATAAACTTATGCGGAATGATAATGGCCATTTCGTGGATGTAAGTGCTGAAGCAGGAATAAGGTCCAATGCACTGGGGTATGGCCTGGGACTGAGCATTGGTGATATTAATAACGATGGCTTACCCGATATTTATGTGGGAAACGATTTCCATGAAAACGACTACTTGTATTTAAATAAAGGCGGAGGGGTTTTCAAAGATATTAGCGACAGCAGTTTTGCACATACAAGTCGCTTTTCTATGGGAAATGATATTGCCGACATCAACAACGATGGTTTGAACGATCTGGTATCACTGGACATGCTGCCTTACGACTATGAGTTGCTAAAGTCCGCTACAAGCGAAGATGATTACCTCACACATCGTTATAAACTCAGATTTGGTTACAACCATCAATACGTTCACAATTCTCTTCAACTCAACAATGGTAACAACACCTTTTCAGAAATAGGCCTTCAAGCCAACATGTATGCCACGGATTGGAGCTGGACTGCATTACTCGAAGACTATGACCAGGATGGCGCCAAGGACCTGTTCATAACAAATGGCATTAAGCGCAGGCCTAATGACAAAGATTTTGTGAATTACATTTCATTCAATACTTTGAATGTGATAAACGAAAGTACTCCTACCATACGCGACCTGGCCCTTATCGATACTATGCCGAGCCTCAAGATCCCAAATTTTGTTTACCGGAATAATCAAGGTCTGGGCTTTGTAGATGCTTCCAAAAAATGGGGAATTAATAGCGAATCCTTTTCAAACGGTGCTGCTTATGGCGACCTCGATAATGATGGAGACCTGGACCTTGTCGTAAACAATATCGATGACTTTGCATTCATTTATGAAAACAAGTCTCAGCAGCAGGAAAATAAAAAGCCCAACTACATTGCTTTTAAGTTGCATGGCGATTCGCTGAACACCCAGGGTATTGGTACCCGAATTACTTGTTATGCCTCAGGAAAACAATTTTCCAAAGAAGTCTATGCTACACGAGGCTTCCAGTCTGCAGTACAAACGGACCCTATAATAGCGCTAGGTCCTTATTCCAAAATAGATTCAGTCGTGGTTATTTGGCCCAATCACCAGAAGCAGACCCTTAAAGAACCCGCTACCAATAAGTGTTACTCTTTGAATTATAAGTCGGCACAAGGGAAGCATGAATTCTTGAACGAAAACAATGACCGGTTGATTTTCACCAAATCTTCCAAAGAGCTATTCTCCATCCCTTTCTTGCATCGGGAAAATACTTCCTACTACGAATTTGCAAGAGATGCACTAATTCCGCACATGACCTCACGCGAAGGCCCATGTATTGCTGTTGGAGATGTCAATGGAGATGGCACTGAAGATATTTATTTTGGAGGAGCCAAACATCAACCCGGAGCATTGTACCTGCAAAAGGAAAGTAAATTTGAACTTGCCGAAAATCCTGATTTCGTCAAAGATCAACGTTCAGAAGACGTAGAAGCACAATTACTCGATATCGATGGTGATAAGGACCTGGACCTCCTTGTAGCTTCAGGAGGTAATGAATATACAATTGGTTCGGAAGAAATTAAGCCCCGTATTTATTTAAACGACGGCAAAGGTAACATGACTAAAAAAGAAGACGCTTTTGATAGTATATATGTGAATGCCGGCGCTCTCGCCACCCACGATTTTGATCAGGATGGCGATACGGATATATTTATTGGGTCTTATGGAGGGTTTAAAGGATACGGTATTGTCGAAAAAAGTTATCTTTTGGAGAACAATGGCAAAGGAAAATTCCGTGCCGCTGAAGTTCCTGAATCGCTAAGCAATTGTGGAATGATAACAGATGCTAAATGGGGAGATATGGACAAGGATGGACTAAAAGACCTGGTGATTGTGGGAGAATGGCTGCCAATTACAATCTTCAAAGCAGCAAAAGGAAGTTTGAAGAACAGCCCTACCCAGCTGAAATCCAGTAAAGGGTTTTGGTATACCATAGAATTGGCAGATATGGACAAGGATGGCTCTTTGGATATTATCGCCGGAAACCTGGGACAAAATACTAAATTAAAAGCTTCTGCCAATGCACCACTAAAGATGTATATAGCTGATTTTGACGACAATAAGCACCTCGATCACATTCTAACCTATAAGCAAAATGGTGAAGAACGACTTTTTGCCACAAAAGACGAATTAAGCAAGCAATTTCTCGAAATCAACCAAAAGTACCCTTCTTATAGAAAGTTTGGAGCAGCAAAATTCAACGAAATCATTGCTGATGAATGGATTAAAAAGGCTACTACCCTTGTTATTGAAGAAACAAGCTCTTGTATTTTCAGTAATAAAGGCAATCTTAGTTTTTCGAAATCCCACCTGCCTCCCCTCGCTCAAATAGCCCCTGTTAAAACAATACTTGTTCATGATATCAACAATGATGGCTATCAGGACCTGATAATGGGGGGAAATATTTACGATGTTAATGTGCAATGCGGACGATACGACGCATCGAAAGGACTCACACTATTAAATACAAAGGGTAAATCTTTTAAAGGTTTATTGCCTTATCAAAGTGGATTGAATATAAACGGGCAACTACGTGATTTGAAACTAATTAATATCAATAAACAAACTAACATGGTTGCTGGATTAAATAATGAAAATCCATTAATTTACACGATTAACAACAACTAACCACTTTCTCATGAAAGCATTAAACAAAAGGCATCTGATAAACTTAAACGGCCGAACAGAAAAGTTAGTCTGGCTGCGCATAAGTATCGGTATCATTTATTTGTGGTTCGGTATCCTAAAATTTTTTCCATATACCAGTCCAGCAGAAGAATTAGCTAAGCAAACGATATCTATTGTAACGTTCGAAATAATTCCGATTGCCGCATCATATACAATTCTAGCCATCGTTGAAACACTTCTTGGAATTTTATTCATTACTGGTTTTCAATTACGACGCAGCATACATATTGCATTGGCTCATATGTTGTGTACCTTCATGCCTTTAATCGTTTTACCGAGCCTGTCTTTTCAGGAAGCGCCATTCACGTTTACATTAGTAGGGCAATACATCATGAAAAATATCATCATTGTATGTGCGATGTTGCTTCTTCTACCAAAAAAAAATAATAAGAACTAAATTATGAACTTTCGTTTCGCTTTCATTCTATCACTTATATTTGCATGTCTTTGCTCGTGTAGCAATAATGAAGACAAGGGCGACTCGGTAACTAAGAATAAAAAACCCGGGGTAAGTCACGAAACGTTTTTAAGCAATGCGGAATTGTTTAATGAAGCCATGGACAACCTCACCGATGTGATTGTCCATGACATATTTTCACCGCCGGTGGCCAGTAGAATCTATACCTACCCAAGTATAGCCGCCTATGAGGTATTAAGTCAAACTAACGATCAGTATCATTCTTTAAATGGTCAGTTAACCGGCCTTAGCCCTATTCCTGAACCAAAAGATGACGCGGCGATAAATCCCCACCTGGCTGCACTTCAGGCTTTTCACGAGGTGTCGAAAACATTGGTATTTTCGGATGCTAAAATCGATACATTCTACCACAATTTTATAAAAGAAGTAAAAAACACAGACATCTCTGACTCCAGGATGAAAGCATCTGTTGATTACGGTCACCTCGTTGCGCAGCATATTATAAATTGGGCATCTAAAGATAATTACAAAGAAACAAGAACCGACCCTAAGTACACGATACTTTATGAAGAAGATAAGTGGCAACCCACCCCACCAGATTACATGGAGGGCATTGAACCTCACTGGAATAAAATAAGACCATTCGTAATTGATTCCGCTTCACAATTTCAGCCGGTCCTGCCCACTACATTCGACATGAATAAAAGCAGTCAGTTTTATAAGGAGCTGGTAGAAGTATATGATGTTGGCGTTAACTTAAGCGAGGAACAGGAGGCTATTGCTCAATTCTGGGACTGTAACCCTTATGTATCACACCATCATGGACACGTAATGTATGCCACCAAAAAAATCACCCCGGGAGGTCATTGGATAGGTATTACCAAAATTGCCTGTCAACAAACGAAAGCTGATTTCATTGAAACTGTTCGCGCTTACACCAGCGTATCCATAACGCTCGCCGATGCTTTTATAAGTTGTTGGGATGAAAAATGGCGCAGTATCCTTGTGAGACCGGAAACATTGATCAATAAGTATATAGATGAAAAATGGGAACCTTTGTTGCAAACCCCTCCTTTTCCGGAATACACCAGTGGCCACAGCGTGGTTTCAGGTTCTGCTTCGATCATGTTATCCAAAATATTTGGAGAAGACTTTCATTTCATCGATTCAACAGAAGTGAAATACGGCTTACCTCCCCGCACTTTCGATTCTTTTAAATTGGCGGCTGATGAGGCGGCTGTAAGCAGGCTATACGGAGGTATACACTATCGTCCTGCCATTGCCAATGGAATAACACAAGGAAGATCTCTTGGCACTTATCTCAGCAATGAACTTAAGACCAAAAAAGAGGCATCCACCGCTTTGACTAACAACCCCTGATAATAGGCGGCTTAAACTTATTCAGATGTGGAAACGTTAAAAATTGCCTGGATAAAGAGCGTTTCGTTGGCTGGAGAAGGCCCATCTGGCTTTTCGAGTGTATCGTAAGCTGATATATCTAAGTTAAAGGATGCCTGTACATTAAATGAAGTCTCAGTGGCATTCGTAAACATCGCCTCAATCGCTATTTCTTTTTTAGTACCTAATAGATGTAAGGTACCTTTCAAGGGTATCTTCTCATTAAATCGAATCTCGTTAGCTCTCAATACAGCATTCAGGGTAATGGTGGCGTAATTATTAATTTGCAACTGTTCAGATCGAACAACCTCATTTAATGATTCCTCTCCCATATCTAACATGGACGAACTCAACTCAAAGCTTGCTTCCAACTTTTTGCCGTTATAACTTAACCCTCCATTTAGATGCCTAAAAAGGCCCAAATAGTGGCTTACAGGTGGTAAAAAAGCAAAAAACACCTGAGGTTTGCCCTGATTATCAACCCGAAATTCTCCCGAAGAGAGTTTAGAATTACTTTTGTTTTTAGCCTTTTTTGTCGGGCTAACGGACTTCTTTACATTAAAAGAAGCCCAAGACTTATTGGGGAAAGTATAATTAATAAATAATCCATCGGAATAGATGGTATCCTTCATCATGAGATTCATATCTTTCACCAGGTCATCTGTCAGCTCCTTTACAACATTTCTTATATTAGGCCCGGAAAAAGCATTCTCAATATGGCTTATGACAGGTTCGTGACAGCTATGTTGTGAAAACAGTTCATACTTCAAATAATAGATCCCTTCTTCGGATAAATAGGGATATATATTTACGTAATAAAGTTTACTATGCTCAGGAAGTGTTCGCTGAGCAGTCCATTTATAACAGAGCAGATTCTTTTTCAGTGCGTTGTTTATACGATTCTCAACATCATTATTGGCGCTTTGAGATGCAGCGGTTACCAGAGGAAATCTTTTATAAACCAATCCAACTTCAAAGCCTCGAGGGTATTTCATCCAGAAGAAATCCTGCTTTGTCAAAGCTTCTTCCTTCAGGTCTAATACGCGATGAGTCGTTATGAAGGTTTTTAAGCGTTGTAACTCAGCATACCTTCCTTTAAAATAGAACTTCCTTCCTTGTTCATCTATGTAATAAATTGCGGGTAAAGATGTAAGCCCTTCAGGTACTCCCTCTTCGGCTTCTACAATATCTACCACAATCTCCATATCTTCGGAAAACGATTGGATGTTGGGAAGATAATTCTTGTTAAAGTGTAACAACACCGCATTGGAATCTTCATATGATGTGAAAACAATTATGCGATCATTGTATGCTTTCAAGCTTTTTGTAAAAACAAATTGGAGTAAGACAAGAAGTAGAAGCGCGAATTTATTTTTCATAATTAACAAACTTCAATTACGTAATAATGGTTCTTAACTTACTAACAAACCCGTAAATATTTTCGTGGAAGAAAATAAGGTATTCATCGAAATTGAATGTAATAAACAAATGTTTAGCGTGTTTTTTACGTAAATATTATTGATATTAAAAGAGAACCTGACAGGATACCACAGCATATCCGTACGCCCTTGCTGCCTTCAGAGTTTCAAATTTACCTTATCAAAACGATCAACTAGTCAGGAAAAGAGAAGTGGATATGAATGATTTGATGAATAAAAACGAAAAGACTCCCGCAAAAATTCAGGTTTTGCATAGATACTATCGCTACACTGGATTTTATTCTTTTGTAGGCACTAGTCTCAAGAAAGCAATAGTACCAATATCAGCTGCTATTTTAGGATTATGGTTGATAGATAAATTTGTTTTTGACTTCAGCGATGCCATGAACCATGTAGTAAATAATTACTCTCCTCTGGGTATTTTGGCCATATTCTTCACATCAGAATCAATATTGGGCCTTTTGCCTCCTGAGATATTCATCTATTGGTCACTAAAATCAGCCAACCCAATAGCTCTATTATCGCTACTGGCTATTCTTTCCTACCTGGGAGGTGTTGTGGCCTACTTCATTGGAAAAGGTATTCTTCATATTCCTTCAATACATAATTACCTTGAAAATAAGATCGCTCACCACATAACAAATGTACGAAAATGGGGAGGTTTCTTAATAATTGTAGGGGCGCTTCTACCTTTGCCGTTTGCTATAAGCAGCCTTGCAGCAGGGTTAATTAATTACCGGTTTAAGAACTACCTCCTATTTGGCTTATTGCGACTATTAAGGTTTTATATTTATGCTTACGCATTATTTAATATAATCTAATACCTTATTCGGGGAGGTTGCTTATATTTATGTAAAAACTTATAATACATGCAGCTATCTTCCATTACCTCTGATTTTTTGATTGCAATAAGAGCGAATAATAATCGAAACTGGTTCGAATTAAACAAAAATAAATACCTTGAAGCACATGATGAGGTAATATCCTTTGCAGAAGAGTTGCTTCGTTTAATCAAACAGCACGACGATATTTCTACTCCTTCCGGGAAAAAAAGCCTTCAGCGCATCTATAGAGATATACGTTTCTCAAAAGATAAAACACCTTATAAAAACAACTTCGGCGGTGGTTTTAGCAGAGCAACGAATCAATTAAGGGGTGGCTACTATTTTCACATACAGCCTGGAAACTCATTTGCCGCCGGTGGTTTTTGGGGTCCGCACAAAGACGATTTGAAACTAATTCGCGAACACATTGACTTACAAGGGGATCTACTGAAAGACATCCTATCTTCAAACAATTTCACTGCTAATTTTGGAAGCCTTTTGGGTGAACAATTAAAGACTGCTCCCAAAGGATTCCCTAAGGAACATCCCCATATAGACCTACTCCGTTATAAACAATTTCTTGTAAAAAAACCCTTTACCGACGATCAGGTATTTAGTCAGGATCCGGCCAGCTTGTTTAATGAAGCTTTCGAACAAATGCGCCCTTTTTTCGATTGCATGACCGAATACCTTATAACTGACACCAACGGAATTTCACTGTATCAGGATTGACACATAATTACCAAGCCTAAATTACCTCTTACTCGAATCTACCCGAATAGACCCGAGGGCTTTATTTAAATAAGGGAGAACTGCGTCCATAGACTCCAGCGCGCCTCTGCTAGATCCTGGTAGTGTGAGCACAATACTTTTTCCGATAATACCTGCCATACTACGCGACAACATGGCGAACGGTGTACGCTGCTGTCCATAACTGCGCATGGCTTCTGCCATACCAGGAATTTCTTTCTCAATGAGCGGAGCCAACGATTCCGGAACAACATCGCTCTGATTTAAACCTGTACTTCCGGCAACCAGAATAATATCGTTACCGGCATTAACAGCCGCCTCAAGTTCTTTGCATATCAATTCCTTCTGTTCTCTTACCTTGGTATAAGACACATCCGTAATACCATGTTCTTTTAGCTTACCAAGTATTACAAGGCCCGTTTTATCTTCCTTTTGGCCACTAAACACCACATCCGAGGCAAGAATTACAGCCGCTCTGGTAGCGGAGGAGAATGAACGCGAAAAAGAGGATTTTCCACCGTGTTTCTCTAACAGTTTAATTCGACCTATTTCCACGTGTTTATCGATCGGTTTCAGCATATCGTACATAGTTAATGCAACGACAGAGACGCCATGCATAGCCTCTACTTCCACTCCTGTGCGGTAAATGGTTTTGACTTCCATGTTTATGCTGATTTCCAAGCCATTGATTTCGTACTTCACAGCCGTATATTCAACAGGTAGCGGATGACAATCCGGAATCATATCTGATGTGCGTTTAACAGCAAAAAGCCCGGCAGTCTTAGCCATTTCAAAAACATTACCTTTAGGAACAAGGTTTTTTTCTATAGCTTCTATTGTTTCAGGTTTGCTTACACAAACAACCGCTTGTGCAATAGCTTGTCTTAAACTTACATTTTTATGTGTTATATCTACCATATTACTTATTTACTTTCCAGGTATGTGAATTATCTGTAAAAATTTCTTTACCAAAAATTGGGACTTCGAACTTTATAGCCTCTACAATTTCACGACAGGCGACAAAAGCTTCGTTTCGGTGACCGGCACAAACATTTACGACCATACAAACTTCACCCACGTGTACCTGACCCAGACTATGCAAGATAGTTAGCTCATAAAGCTGATATTCACGAATTTTTTCTTCCACAATTTTCTGCAAAGCCTGCTCTGCCATTTCTTTATAGGCAGAAAATTCGATCGCAGCCACTTCTTTGTTATCAATAATATCTGCGCGTATTTGTCCCAAAAAAAGGTCCTGAGCTCCGGCCTGCGTATATTTGGAATTTTTTTCGAGTATCCGTGCAATTTGGTCTGCACCAATTGCCTGCTCACAAAAGAAAGTATTTTCCATTCATTTATTATTCATTCTACAACTTATCCACCGGCAAATGGGGGCAATAATGCTATTTCGTCACGCGCTGCTAACACTACATCATCTAAAGCCACTGTTTGGTTAACTGCCACCTTTGTATTAATACTTTTCAAAAAGGGATACTTTTTTTGTAAATGCTCCCGCAGTTCTTCAACAGAACACCCATCCACTACTGAGATGGACTCCTCTGTCACTCCTGTTTGTTCGGCTATCATACCGAAATATTTCATTCGAATAGTCATATACATCTTATTTTGGCAACCAATGCACTTCTACCAACTCTCCAGACTTAAAGCTTTTCTTTTCACCGCTGAGATAAATCATTGCATTTGCTTCGGTGAAGCTACGTATCATTGAAGACTGTTGCCCGGACATAACGCTTACACTTCCTTTTTCTACAATAGCTTTCAAAAATACACTGCGGTCACCTTTTAAGTCAAAATCGTGCGCTAATGACTCGAAAGTCTTTCTGAGAAATGGCTGGGGATTTCCTCTGTATATGTTTAATGTAGGTAAGACATATTCATAAAAGCAGGTAAGGGCTGCGGCAGGGTTACCGGGCAATCCAAACACCACCTTTTCTCCAATTTTACCAAAAAAAAGAGGTTTACCTGGTTTTTGCTTCACCTTATAGAATAGGGGGGCAACTCCCAACTCAGACAGTGCGCGACCAACAAAATCATAATCACCTACCGATATGCCACCAGAGATTATTATGACATCTGACTGGTCAATCGTGTGACTCAAGGTTTCCTTTGTGATTTCAAAATCGTCTTTTACCTTCTGAACCGACGCAAATGCACCAATTGCACTAAATACCGCTGCATTTAACATATACGTATTGGATTCATAAATTTGTCCGGGCAACAAAGGTGTACCCGGTTCTATTAACTCCGAACCTGTAGCTACAATCCCTACTTTTGGCGCTTCGTATACAGGCACTTTATCATAGCCCAGCATTGCCAAAAAACTCAGGCTCGCAGTATCAATAAACGTTCCTTTTTCCAAAGCAATATCACCTTTATTAATTTGTTCACCCTCAGGTCGAATATTACTTCCAATTTCGGCATCTCCCTCCAACTCAATGCCCGTATCAGCTACGAGTCTGGCATGTTCCCGCATCACCACGGTATCTACATCATCGGGAACCATTGCCCCTGTATATATTCGAACACCGTGACCACTCTCTACGGAAGGCATCTCCATATCACCTGCTTTTACTTCTCCCGTAATTTGGTAATTAGTAATACCTTCCTTCCGTTTTATACCAAAACCATCCATCGCTGACTGCCTAAAAGGAGGCATACTAATGGGAGACAAAATAGCTTCACTCAAAAAGTGATTAATCGATTCCTCTAAACTTTTATATAAAACGTTACCCGAACTTACATTCGATACGACAATTTTTTTTGCCTCTTCGACGCTAATCATTTATTTTCTTCTTATTTATTCGATGCAAAGAAAACACAATTAATGCTATTTTTGTTATGATAAATTGTAATATAGCAGTTAATATTATTTAGTATGTACAGCCAAAGGTATGATATATTAAAAGCTTTGGACTAATTAATTATAGATAGTTTCCTTTAATCAAAATTTAAATTTAAATTTGCACGACTAAATTAAAATGAGTCTAAATAAGATCAGGTAAGTTTGAACAAATTTGACCTGTTTGGGGTTTAGCAAATAGAACTGCGAAAGGTTAGGGATAAAGATATAGTGAGAATGACAGCGAAAAAACAAGTAATAGAACTCGATCGCGTAGTAATAAAATTTGCAGGAGATTCAGGTGATGGAATGCAATTAACAGGTAGTCAGTTTACTGAAACTTCTGCCCTTTTAGGTAATGACATTGCCACATTTCCGGATTTCCCTGCAGAAATCAGGGCCCCGCAGGGGACTGTTGCCGGTGTTTCAGGCTTCCAGTTGCATTTCGGAAACATCAAATTGCATACGCCAGGAGATGAAGCAGACGTATTAGTGGCTATGAATCCGGCTGCTCTTAAAGCTCAAATGTCCTGGGTAAAAAAGAATGGAACCATTATCGTCGATCTTGATAGTTTTACTAAAAGAGATATTGAAAAGGCAGGCTTTGATGAAAATCCCTTAGAAAACGACCTTTTGGCCAATTATAACGTGATAGAAGCCCCCATAACTTCGCTCACTAAAGAAGAGCTTAAAGAATCGGGGCTGGATAACAAAAGTATCGTTCGTTGTAAAAATATGTTCGCTTTGGGTATTGTTTATTGGATGTTCAATCGACCTATGAAGCAAACAGAAAACTTTCTCAAAGCCAAGTTCAAGAAAAAGCCAGTGGTAGTTGAAGCGAACCTCAAAGTCCTTCATGCCGGATACCACTATGCAGATACTATCGAATTATTTAGTGTTTCTTATCAGGTATCTGCTGCCGATCTGGCCAAAGGTAAATACCGAAATATCATGGGGAACCAGGCTACCGCCTGGGGATTTTTAGCTGCTGCAGAGAAAGCAAACCTGGAACTCTTCTTAGGATCTTATCCGATAACACCGGCTTCGGATGTATTACACGAACTATCAAAACACAAACATTTTGGGGTCAAAGTTTTCCAGGCTGAAGACGAAATTGCCGGTATATGTACCGCATTAGGTGCAAGTTATGGTGGCGCCTTGGGATTAACAAGTACCTCCGGACCCGGACTGGCCTTAAAAGGTGAAGCGATAGGTCTGGCTATATCTACAGAGTTGCCATTGGTCATTCTGAATGTTCAACGCGGCGGACCATCGACCGGGTTACCAACTAAAACGGAACAATCTGATTTAATGCAGGCATTGTACGGCAGGAACGGGGAATCTCCAGCCGTTGTTATAGCAGCAAGCTCTCCGGGTAATTGTTTCGACTATGCCTATATGGCTGCCAAAATTGCCTTGGAGCACATGACTCCGGTAATACTACTCACCGATGGTTACCTTGGCAATGGTGCGGAACCCTGGCGAATTAAGAAAATGAGCGAGTTACCTACTATAACACCAAGAATCGCACAGGGAGAAAACGAAAGCTGGTTCCCCTATCAAAGAGATGAAAATACACTTGCTCGCGATTGGGCAATACCCGGAACAAAAGGCCTGGCACATCGCATAGGAGGCCTGGAAAAAGATTCGCTAACAGGAAATGTCTCTTACGACCCTGAAAATCACGAAAAAATGAGCCTAACGCGGGCTGAAAAGGTTGCGAGAGTAGCTGAACTAATCCCAGAACTGGAGGTAAGCGGCGCGCAAGAAGGCGATCTGCTTGTAGTTGGTTGGGGAGGAACGTTCGGATCCTTATATACAGCAGTTGAACACCTGCATGTCTCAGGTAAACAAGTGGGACTTGCTCATTTCAACTATATGAACCCACTTCCAAAGAATGTAAAAGAAGTATTCTCAAAATACGACAAGATTATTGTTTGTGAATTGAATTTAGGGCAGTTTACTAACTACCTGAGAGGACAGCATCCGGAATTTAGTTACGAACAATATAACAAAATACAGGGCTTGCCTTTTACCGTGCAAGAATTAAAAGACGAGTTTAACAAGCTAATTAATGGATAAGACAATGATAGAAGGTACAGCAGCAAAACCATTAACTAAAAAGGACTTCACAAGTGATCAGCTCGTTAGATGGTGTCCGGGGTGCGGTGATTATGCCATTCTTTCGGCTATGCAAAACGCATTGGCAAAAACAGGTAAAGTACCTGAAGAATATGTATTTGTCTCTGGAATAGGTTGTTCTTCAAGGTTCCCATATTACATGGACACCTATGGCTTCCACTCTATTCACGGCAGAGCTCCTGCAATTGCTTCGGGCGTAAAGCTGGCCAACCCGGAATTAACCGTTTGGCAAATTACAGGCGATGGTGATGCTTTATCCATTGGCGGCAATCACCTTATTCATGCATTGAGGAGAAATATTGACATCAATATACTATTATTTAACAACCGCATTTATGGTCTGACAAAGGGACAATTCTCCCCTACTTCCGAACAGGGAACAGTGACTAAATCATCTCCCCAGGGTTCATTGGAAGTACCATTTAATGCCGGCGAGCTTGCCCTTGGTGCCAAATCTCAATTCTTTGCTCGTGTTTCAGACAAAGATATTAAGCCCATGACCGAGCTCTTTATTCAGGCGGAATCATTTGAAGGAACATCGTTCATTGAAGTCCTACAAAATTGTCCCATTTTCAATGACAAAGTGCACGAACCCATAACCGCTAAAGAGGTAAAGGCTGATGCGCAAATTTTCTTAGAACATGGAAAACCGATGTTGTTTGGAAAAGACAAAGAAAAAGGGCTCAAACTCAACGGGCTTAAGATTGAAGTGGTGACAATCGGTGAAAACGGCATTACAGAAGACGATATATTGATTCACAACGCCCATGAGGAAGATAACGCTTTACATGTGATGTTGGCAAAAATGGAACCTCCGTATCCTGTCGCAATGGGCATTATTCGCGCTGTAAAAACACCTACATTCAACGAAACACTATTTGCCCAAATTGATACTGCAAAAGCATCCAGTAAATTTGGAAATGTTGATGACCTGCTTAACAGCGGAGAAACATGGGAAATATAAAATAAATAATGGGAATTGCCGCCATAGGTAATTCCCTTTTTTCTACCAACATTTATTGCTGCTATCACACTTTTTTTCGAAGACCTGCTATTTCAGTAATCCGGCTTATAGTGATTACATAGCTAAAGAATTTTAACAGACCAAAATACCAATTTAATCTGGTTAAGTCTCTATACGAGGATCTTTTAGCACGTTCTCACGTTTCAATATCGTCGCGTTGTTATTGTTAGGGATTACCAGTTTAAAAGTAGTACCCTCACGCTGCACACTTTCTACACTAATCTCCCCTCCCAGTTTCTTCATTCCGGTTTTCACAATATAAAGCCCCAAACCACTTCCCTGCGTTTCGCTGTTTGCTCTGTAGAACATTCTAAACACATTCTGCAACACCACATCGGGCATCCCCTGCCCATTGTCTTTTATCTCTAAGGTAGCTTCATTTTCATTGGCCTCAACCGTTATGGATACAAATGGTTCTGAAATATTATATCGCCTGTATTTTATGGCATTCTGTATGAGGTTCAACAAAATTGACCGCAAGACCCCTCTGTCATTTTTGAAATTACCAACCTGACTTACACGCGTACGGATTTGAATCTCACTATAATGATCCATATGCCTTACTCCTCTCAACACTTCTTCAATAAGGTCTTCGAAATTGATGATGGAATATTTAACAAGCGCCTGATCCATTTTCTTATATTCAATAAGGTCGTTCAGGGTATCGTCTAGTCCGCTAATGCTATGTTCGATGAGGTTGAGGTACCTATTTAAGTTTTCCTCATTCTTTTGCTCCTTACGGGCAAGATCCAATAAACCATTAATGGAAACGAGAGGGCCTTTAAGATCGTGAGAAGCTTTATAAATAAAATAATTCAGTTCCTCGTCTTTGTCTTTCCTCAGCTGAAGGGTCTTATAGGCATGCATAATGGTATTACGCAGTTCGTTTTCATCCCAGGGTTTGGTCAGATACTGATAAACCTGGGCTTCGTTGATGGAAGCGATAACCGCTTCTATATCGGCATAACCTGTCAATAAAATCCTTATGGGCTCCGGGTAATCTTTTAGGATCGACTTAAAAAATTCCACACCGGTAGTATTGGCCATACGTTGATCCGAAATAATGATATGTACTTCATTATTCTGTAGTACATCAAACCCTTCTTCGGCAGAAACTGCCGTGTGTATTTTAAATTCTCTTCGAAATGTAGCTCTGAAAGAATGAAGATTGTTTACTTCATCGTCCAGATACAATACAATGATCTTATCATTTTTCATGACAAAAAATTAAGATGTTTTTAAAGGTAGTGAAATTAAGAATTCTGTTCCAGTACCTTGCTCTGTAATTATGTTAATTTCTCCCTGATGAGCTTCAATAATCCCCTGAACAATGGATAAGCCTAGCCCGGTTCCCTCTCCAACGTCTTTTGTGGTAAAAAAAGGCTCAAAAATTTTCTCTTTAACGGAATCGGGCATTCCACAACCGTTGTCTTTAATACTAATTTTTATCAGTTCATTCTCCAGACGTGTTGTTATATCTATCGATTTACCTTTTTCGTGACTATTATCATTTACGGCTTGAATCGCATTGGTGATAATGTTCATAAACACCTGATTCAATTTACCGGGGTAACATTCTGTTTCCGGAATATTGGGGTCTAAATCCTTTACCAATTTGACACTGGTGCCCATGATGCTACTGTTCAACACGGTAAGTGTAGAAGTAAGCCCTTCATTGATATTAGCTTTCTTAAGCTCACCTTCATCAAGACGTGAAAAGTTTTTGAGGCCTCTTACAATCTCTGCCGTTCGTTGTGCTCCGTCGTCAATTCCCTGAAGCAAAGATTCCACTTCCTCAATAACATATTCATAATCGTACTCCTCCTTGAGTTCATTTATCTTGCCCATCAACTCTTCATGCCCTCCCACTTCCGACTCAAATCCTTCTATTAAGCTTAATAAATCTTCGATATCACGTTTAAGAGGCTTAATATTTGATGTAACGAAATTGATCGGGTTGTTAATTTCATGCGCAATACCTGCTGTAAGCTGACCAAGAGAGGCCATTTTCTCCGCGTCAACGAGTTGGGCCTGCGTTTCCTTCAGGTTTTTCAGGGTTGTGTTTAAATCATTATTTGTTTGTTTCAATTCAGTAGTGCGCTCATCAACCTTTTGCTCCAAAATTACGTTTTGTTCGCGTACTAAACGTTCGTTTTCTTTGAGCACTTTTACTTCACGATATTGCGAGTCTTCTTTTTCTTTTTTTAGAATGTTAATTCTGTCTGCCAGTGCAAATGAAAGTAAAATGGTTTCTACTGCGGTACCAAAAGGCATTGTGTAATTGGTAAAAACATTCATTGGCAATACCCCTGAATTCCTCAGGACAAAAATTAAGGCTCCAATAATAACTATTATCCAGGCAATTAAAAAATATTTTGCGGACCGTTCTCCCTTACGAGAAATAAGAATAGCAATAGTTAAAGCATATACAGTTACTAAACCTGCACCAATATCTAAAATATGTGTACTTAGGTTATAATCTCCGAATATAGTCACGAAAATATTCACAAAATACATGATCGCTATTGCATAAGAAAGTTTATTTATTCTCGGATAAAACTGAGAGACATTAAGAAAGTTATTTACAAAAAATACCATTATTGCTCCTGCAAAGGATGAGAGGAAAAAAATTGAAGGTATTGCTAAGGTGGCATTATCAGGCCAAAACCACTTAAATGAATAACCTTGCAGCGTAATTTGTGACAGCCCTATAAACAGAATGTATAAGACATAGTAAAGATAACTTAAATCTCTTACAGTCATAAAAACGAAAAAATTATACAAGAACATAACTAACATAATGCCGACATATAGACCGATTATAACGCTTTTTGACTGCATTGAATTAAAAATAATGTTAAATGTACTAATCTTCAAGGGCAATAGAACTTGTTCTCCACTACGAATCTTGAGGTAGAAACTGGTCGTTTTACTTTTGCCAACATGCAAATCAAACATATAATTGGGATCGTCATATTTACGATTTGAAAAAGGCTGGGATTCTCCCAAAACAATTGATTGATACTTTCCGTCTTCCTGGTAAAAAAACTCTATGTAATCGAGATTAGGATAATTTAAATCCAGATACCAAACATCTTTATCAGAATTGTTCTCCACTTCAATTTTCACCCAGAAGGTAGCATCAGAGACACCTAAATTAGGAATTCTCTGTTCACTCCTATGAAATAAAGTATCGGTTGTTTGTATTTGATCAAACTTGTAGCTGCTATTTTCATCGGTAAAAATATATACCTCATCCCCAATAACATATTCATCTTTATTGTCTTCCAATACGAGCTTTGCATAGGAATTATTTGTAGTAAATAAGATGAATACAACAAAAAAACCAAGGGAGTACTTTTTAACAATTTTTTTCATGGTACTCTACTAACAAAATAAACATACCTAATATCGCGATAATATTATTAATCCAAAATTTCATCAATATCTAAATAAAACCTGCCAGACTTACTTATCTCATCCAATAAGATTTTCCTGGTTATATGAGCTGCAGAGGCACCTCCCATGACTACTGACGATGCCAACTGCGGCCATGACACGATCGTTTTACCAACCTCTTTTAATGAACTTAACATTCTAGAAGACAATTTACTTTGATCAAAAAGTTGCAGCCCAAGTTTGATCTGTTCCGGTTTTGTCAGGTTATCTACCTCTCGAAGTATATCCTCATCCACCTGCCCATGAAATATAGGACGCTCAGGTTCTTTATCAAAGCGTTCTATATCTATCATACCCCGGTCACTGGTATCCATTACTACAGGAATGCCCAATTCTCTGGCCTTAAAACGAGACAACACTTTTATTCTAAAAGAGTCACATTCATCAATCAGCACATCAATTTTTCGATCACTCAGAAAAAATTCTTCCATGTTACTTTCCGTTAACCCTTCTGAAAAACATTTTACCTTCATGTAAGGATCTATTTCAGCAATCTCTCTGGCTACTATCGTTGTTTTATTTACTCCTATATGATGTACTCCTGATCGAATCCTGTTTAAGTTCGTCAGGTCTAAGGTATCGTAATCAGCTATTCGTAATTCTCCCACGTTCCTCTCCATTACCATCGTTACAGCAGCTGACTTTCCTACGGAAAGGCCAATTATCCCGACGGTTTTTGACATTAATTCTTTTTGCTCTTCCTCAGTAATTTTATTTCTATTACGAGCTGTTCTGCAAAAAACGTAATCGTCTTCTTCAAGCAATCTGACCAGAAGCTTTCTCCAACTGTAATAAATCCAATTCCCATATAATTCACCACCATGATCGTTGAGATAGCCTTGTGCCTCTGTCTCTAAATCCTGTGGGGTATAAGACGTACCAGGATTCTTGTTTTGAATCAAGTCCATTACCTGACGAAGCATCGTATCGATAACTTCTACCTGTTGCATGCCACGAATCGTATTCCATCTTTTCCTTTGCTCTGCATTCCTCAGACTTAGGATTTCAGGGTAATACAATTCTTTGTCTAAAACAATATTACTGTCTTTCATAGTATCATTAACAAATTATAGTACGACCACCACTCAGAATAGTTGGACATAAAAGTATAGTCAAATTAGTGATTCACCTAATTCTAGTCATATTTTATGAGGAAAGTTAATTTAACATCCCCCATCCGGGTATTTTCAACAAAAGTATATCCAGCATTATTTCGCATTCCCAAAATCTTCTTCTTTAGCGGTTTAATTGTATTGGAAAGGCCTATTGGATCTTTTAACATCATAGCTGTAGCGACCAAACCCTCTTTGGGGTAATAAAACTCTCCGTTATCGCCTAAACTTACCATTGCCTCAAAACCAAGATTATTGGCATTTTTTACGGTTGCGGGAGAGCATAATGCCAAAACACAATTTACATTGAGTAATTCTGCTAACGAGACGCAAAACAAGGATAAAAAAATACTACCTACCCCCATACCTGCAACCTCCTTGGAGTTCCAAAGACCACACAATTCTGCTACACCATCTTTTTGTAAAGTTCTTACCTCATCATATACTTTGCTGTCAATATCTCCAACTCCCTCTTCTATGGGCAAAAGCAAATTATCATTTTTAATTTGCATGCGAGCCCCCCCATAAATGGTTTTCCCATCCTTCGATTCAGCTAATAGTACATAAGTACCTTCGTCGTCCATCCATTCTGCATTTGTAGAAGCAACCTTGGTAACACCATAGATCTTTAATATATTACTATGTCCCTCCAGATACCTTTGGGCATCAACCGAATTTTCAGTCGCTCTAAATGCTCTAAAAATAACGTATTTAGGAGTTGGCTTAGACATTAATTCTACTAAAAAAACAGATTAGTTATAATATAAAATTAACTAGGATTTAAAAGATTATGATCATATCCAGCAAATTATCGCAAATAATGATTTTATTACTCTATTTTATCCCAAGTAGTTTATACGTTAAGTACCTTCAATTAGTTTTAAAATGGCATTAGAGTCTACTTGAGGCCTAAGATAACAAAGAGTTTCTAATTAAAACTCACGCGATTTTCTTCTGACATACCACATAAAAACCACAAACACATTATCTAATTGTTAATTGCAAGTAAATTAATTAGGCAAGTATTTTATTAACTACTTTAACAGAAGCATTACTCAGTTACTTTTGCATATGGACTAAGTAACTGGAATTCATAAGAACTACTAGAACTTAAAACCTATTCAAATAGCAATTAGTTCACAACGTTTCGAAGTTTATTTTTCAAGAAAAGCGCCTACCTAAAAATGACTACTTTTATTAAATAAAAACGAAAAAAAGTCTTAAAATTAGGTCATTCATCCATATTCTTAAACGTAGATTTTAATTGAACATTTTCGTTTTTTTTCCGTACATTAGTTGACAATTTTTTCTAATAATCTTGATACTATGAGTAATACTAAATCAATCCAAATACTCTATATTGACGATGAGGTCAATAACCTCACGGCTTTCAAAGCTAATTTCAGAAGAGATTACAAGGTATTCACTGCTGAAAGTGCGCTGGATGGAAAAAAAATTCTAGACGAAAATGACATTCATGTGATCATCTCAGATCAACGGATGCCCCATATGACAGGTGTTGAGTTTTTCGCATCAATACTAGAAAGCCACCCCGATCCTATGCGAATTCTACTTACAGGTTATGCTGATATTGAAGCTGTAATTGATGCGATCAATAAAGGTGAAGTTTACAGGTATATAACTAAACCCTGGGATGAAGCTGAATTAAGGATCACCATCAACAATGCTTTTGAGACTTTCTCCCTGCGCGAAGAAAACAAAAAGCTTACCGCCAGTCTGATACAGATCAACAAGCAATTGGAATTCATGCTGCGACAAAAGTTGCTTTCTTAGTAACAAGGTCTTTTCTAAGAACATAAACCCGTTTCTACAAAAAAATTTCTTTCACCGAACTATCCTTTTAATTCATAGGCATTAGCACTGCCACGGTTATTAAATCGTTGTTTAGTCAACTCTAATTTTCTTATGATAATAGCGACCCTCATTATCTGTTAAAGTGACGATATATAATCCTTTTGAGAAATTTGACACATCGATAGTGAATTCATTTACGTTAAGTCCCCCCCTATCCAGGTAGAGCAGACCGTCGATACTATGAAGCTGTATGGCGTTCAAACGTCTGCGATTATGTAATGTAACATGCAGTTTACCGGAAGCTGGAACAGGGTAAACAGCGGCATAACTATTATCCTCTTGCACTGCCAATGTCGATGTAACAATCTGTTGATCAAGTGCTATTTTAATAGTATTAACACTATGTGGACCTACTTCAAAAACCATCGAAGACTCGGGATTCGTAAACTGTTCGTCCATGACCACCTCATAATCGTGCTGCTCATCGCTCACCCAGGCTTTGACTCCTGTGAATTGAAGTTGTTTGCCCTGATCTGTGCACGTAATATAAACTTCATGTGCATTTCCCCAGACATTTGTCAAATGAACAAATACGGTGTCTTCCCCTTTTTTTCTTGTCGTCACTATTCGTACCTCGTCCAAATTTCTTTTATTATGAAATACCCGTTGGGTGTGTGTCGGTTGTGTTCCGATGAGGTGTCTGGCGCCATCATAAATCCTGGACTTCCCCGGACTGCCATTCCAAGGTGTTTTTACGAGAGCAGCATTGTTACCGGAAGGGTTGTTGGACTGAAAGACGAAAAAGGCGTTGCCACCGGCATTAATCACATCGCTCATGCGCATGGCAATAGAAACATCTGAAACGTATTCCGGCTCCTCACCTCCCACAAACTGTCGCGCCAAATCGTCTATTGCGTTGGCTCCGGTACCTTCATCGTCCTGAATTTTCCCCGTCTGCTCATTATTATAAAAAGGCTTCCCGGCCGCCACATCATAAACCGTTCTGTAATTGGCCAAATTACCGTTTTGATAGCCATGTGTAGAAACGATATCTATATTATCCCAGCTTTCCGGATAATCGGCCTGAAAATCCTGAATCCATTTAAGCGGACCGGTTGCACTCCAGGTACTGGGACCAACAATTTGAGGCTGTGGTACACCGGTAGTATTAATAGTGGGGTCATCAATTAGCTCTTTTAACCTGGTAACTACCGGTCCAAACAGCTTACGCGTCCTAAAATCGAGCCCCCTTTCGTTTACCACATCAAACTCATCTACAGTCACATCATTATCGTGCATGTATTTTAAAATCTGAAAATAGTAATCGGCCACTTTGTCCAAAATATCCGGAATATTCTCGTCATAAACCCCTTTCACATTATCATCGGTGTCGCCTCCAACTTCTAACACATTAGGTAAATCGTTCAGGCAAACCTGAATTTTAAGATCCGGATTGTACAGGCGTAAGTCTTTTGCCGCATTCATGAAGTTGTCCACCTTACCTGAATTTGCGGAAGGATAGTCTCCCAAATAGGTTTTAAAGAATTGAAGTTTACATTCCTCTCCAAGCATACGCGCTACTTCCAGCTGATTGGCGCGCGACATGCTAAAATAATGACCTCCGTAAAGACCAAATGAAACACCTCCACCAATAAACTCCTGATGTGCAAAGCCTACATTTACCTCCACACTCGGACCGTCGTAATCGAAGCCGCCGTTATCTATCAGCAGCCGCACCGGATTGGACATAGCAGCGTTGTCAAAAACAACAATTTGATTGTCATCCCCCGGTATATGCTTTTGAATCACCAGGCAAATAGTGGAATCGGCATTGGGCGACGAAATGCTTCTGTTTACTAATTCGGTAATTGCATCATCATTGATATACTTAAACCCTCCAACGGCATTGCTGCTAATGCTAAACGTTTTAATGTGTTCCATTTCCACATTCGTATTCAAAGTCAGGTTATTGGGAGTAGGTAAATAGCTTTCATCCAGCAAAAAATCAGCAAAGAAAAGGTCAAATTCCACCGACCATTCATCGTCTTCGGTGGTTAAAGTAGGATTAACGTATAACCTCAAGCGGGCATCACTTATCACTTCACGAAAAGAAGAAAGATCATAGAACAACACCGCACTTCGCTGATCGTTTGCCCCTTCTTTTGCGCGCACCTTCAATCCAGATAGGTACTTACCGACCGTACTGTACGCAGCAATGGAACCATAGAAGTTATCCCCCCGGTCATCTCTGGTAAATCCATCGGCCACGGGTAATAAAGACTGGGCAAATGAAGGAATAGTGGCTATTGAGAAAAGAGCAATATAAATCAAATTACGTGTCATGGGTGAAAAGGGTATATCTATAAATATAATAAAATATCACCTTTGATACTTTTCATTGGTAAGAATAAGCCTGAATGATTAAAGAATGGTTCAAAAAAATCCGGTAGTATGCTACCAGCAGGGTACTAAGCATGTCTGGCGAGCATGCGTTTCGAATAATCACGCTTTGGTTTAGGAACAATCATGAACGGCACTTTGCCCCCGATTCCCAATATGAGAATACTGACTATTGAACATACAATAATGGCATCCAAAAACAATTCCAGGAAACTATAGATCTTACATGAGGTGGGATCATCCGGGTGGTATATCACCTCTACGCCCTGACCATACTCATATTGCATATTGGACTCTGAAATCGCATAATAAGCATAATCTCCAACTATAAATTCTGCAAGTGCAAAATCAAGGTCATGATCGATGTACCAATCTCCTCCCAAAGGCAGCACATCGGTAAACTGCTCGACTATCACCGCTTCAGCAACTCTTGAGTTAATAAAAATGGGTAATTTAACAACGAGCACAATCAAAAACATCATTCCGAACCCTGTTAAAAAGATCTTCTTTCTTAGTTTGGCAATCTGTTCGTTGTACTGTTTTACTTTTTGTTCGTATTTGTCTTTCATTAATTGATTATAAGGTTTAGGCCTAAAACGTTTCCGAAGTATTTTTTGAGGTATTCCAGGAAAATGTTCAGGCTGGGTTAAACATCGTTTTATTCTAAAAAAGCTAAAATGCTTTCGATAATTGGCGCGGAACAGTTTTAGAAAGGTCCTGCCCCGCGCTTGTGTGAAGCTTCAATTAATGTAGTGCAAAAAGTGTACCAAATACACTAAGAAAATTAAATTATTTTAATTTGAAGTTAGATTTTTCTAATCAAGAAGTAAGAATGGTTTCATGGCACCTACAGACAGCAAAAGCGATTCATGTCTGCACACAATTAATATAGTGCAACGATTTATCCCTCATAAAAGGCATTGAATAACATCATTTGTATTCAATGAGCACCTATGTGCTCGCAATCGCTGAAAGAAACAAAAAAGGTTTATGGTGAACAATACGCCCGGGGCGTTATACCTTCGATACGAAATCGTTTTCCAACTTATACACGTCCTTACTCTCCGGGCAAACGGCTTGATTATTTTCATCGAATTCGAGCTTATGACCAAACTCGCTCATCCAGCCTGTCTGGCGCGAGGGATTACCGACCACCAATGCATAAGGTTTTACATCTTTAGTTACCACAGCTCCTGCACCTATAAAGGAGTACGCTCCCAAAGTATGCCCACAAACGATCGTGGCATTAGCACCAATGGTCACCCCTTTTTCCACCTGGGTTTTAGCATACTCCCCCCGTCTGTTCACAGAGCTTCTTGGGTTTATCACGTTGGTAAACACACACGATGGGCCTAAAAAAACGTCATCCCCGCAAGTCACACCTGTATACACCGACACGTTGTTTTGAACTTTAACATTGGCTCCTAACACCACCTTCGGTGAGATCACCACATTCTGACCGATATTACAATTAGGTCCTAATACAGAATTGGACATAATATGTGAAAAATGCCAGATTTTAGTTCCTTTTCCTATCTGACAGTTATCGTCAACAACGGCGGTGGGGTGCGCAAAATAGTCTTCGTTCATTGCAAATTCTTAAAATGGAAATTAAAGTTAGATAAATCGGATGAATTAGCCTATTGGAGGGAGGGAAAAGTAGTGGTGGTGGTTGGACGAAGCATGGGGATGCTCCAAAAAATAAGAATTAGACCATTATATAATGTATCAAAAATTGTAACTTACCCCTGATCTTTCAACTATGAATAATTTAAATACCTCCAATCAACAACGGTTTTGGTTCAGTAAAAAAGGATTTGTTGTGAGCATTGTTTGTATATTAACTCCGGCAATCATCTCTTTTTTCCTTCATAAAAACACCGAAAAGAGTGGTAACCTGACGCAATTAAGTCAAACTCCTCAATTTCCCGGAGGTGAAAAAGCGCTGCATGAATATATAAAGTCAAATTTCGAATTCCCTGACAACATTCCGGGTGAAGGTGTAGACTGGTCGATCACTGACACCATTTATGTGAAATTTGATGTGAACGAATCAGGGAATGTTTGTAACACGCGCATTATTAAGGGCTCCACGCCACAATTGGATAAAGAAGCGCTAAGGGTAATCAGCGCTATGCCATCATGGTCACCCGGGATCTTAAACAAAAAACCTGTCCGAGTTGAATTCACTATTCCCATCAATTTGGAATCGCAGCGTTACAGCGAATAAGTATGCCGCGCTGGCTCAAAATAAGGTATTCAGTTCAAAATAATACTGCTCTTGCAATGCCTCCGGTACATTGCCTGGTGAAGCCTTACCACGTATGGGTTTTACCGGATGACTTTTTAAGGCTTCATCTGCCAGCGGCTCAAAGAAAGGGGGTAAATCCTGCTCCGCTAAATTCCCGTTAAGCCATAAACCCATCTGCTCCTCAGCGATAAACACCGGCATGCGCGGTCCTGTGCGCTCCATTGCTTCCGGGTTGTTATGTATGTCCGACATCATATTATTGGCCCTGGTGGTCAATATCGAAAAAGTAGGCACCTCTTTCAGTTCGTTATAGGCGTACACCCCTGCTGCATACATCAGCTCATCGTTTTTGTAAGTGATGTAATAGGGGAATTTCTTTTTGCTGCGGTGGTGGTGCTCAAAGAAACCGCTTAACAAAACCACACAACGCTGCCCTTTTTCAATGCTATCTTTAAACGACTTCTTTTCCAAGAGGGTCTCACTCCTCGCATTGATGGTCATATTTTGGATTTTATACAACTCGTCCTCATTGGCTGTAAACTCCGGCACCAGGCCCCACTCAAAATGTTGAATGGTATGGGGCTTCTCGGTCGTAAGCACCGGTAAGTGCGGATGTAAGAAACCGGAAGCAATAAAATGATCTCCCAGGCTTTCTTTAGGCAAAATCCAGCTTTTATGCTCAGCTTTTTTGAGGATCGATTTCTTTAATGAGGAGGCATCGTAACACATGTCGACAAGATAATAAATGAAATTTTAACACAAAAATTACGTTAATATTTTTAGTATTTACTAATTTTACAAGTAAACCAACTTACCTACCTAAATTTTAAATTCATGTAAAACCTTAAAAATAAGCCGCTATGAGGACCCTTAAAAGCTTATTAACTGCCGGATATGTACCTACAAAAGGACAAAAATTCTACAAAACTTACTCAACAAGACCCAGCCTGGAGTTTAAAGGCATGAGTCAGGTGACCTGGGAAAAGAAATACGCCTTTGAGCCCGACCCGCACGACGATCTTGAGCGATACTACCTACACCCCTACTTTCCCGACGAACCTGTTATGGCCGTTAAGGTACTAAAGCCCATCCCCTGTATGTCGGCTGGCAAGGTTTATTACTTGAATGCGGGCATCTTGACTATTGATAACAACATTAAGTTTGACGAAGTGCTGATTTACAACTACCCCACCTTCTTCCAACCGCTGTACGAGAAATACCATAACCAACGACATGACGGGGTGAGGTGGAGTTGAGTTTTACTCCAACCTATAAGGTTTTCGTCATGTAATGTCGTTACTGAGTACTCTAGCTAACTTAGATATTGTTAAATTAGCGAAGACCTTTAAGTAAGGCCGATTTTCAAATGTTGCTTAGAGCACCAAAGGTTTTCAGGTTGAGATGTTTGCGATAAGTACAGTGGTGGTCATTATGATCAAATGAACCCCGTTCAGTTTAATTTTAGCCAAAAGCACATCTTCTTAAAGGATATCTTCATTAAAAGTAAATAGTTATGAGTAATACAGTAGAGATGCAAGTAGTTCATCCTCATGCAGCGGGCATTGATGTGGGGAGTCGTTCTCATTGGGTAGCGGTAGGTCAAGGGGCTGATCAGGTGAAAGAATTTGGAGTTTATCATCAAGACTTAGAGGATTTGGTTTCCTTTCTTAAGTCTCATCAGATACGAACGGTGGCATTAGAAAGCACAGGTAGTTATTGGCAGAATCTATACAGTCTCTTAGATGCCTCAGGATTTGAAACCTGTTTATGTAATGGTAAATTCACCAAGCATATAAAAGGTAGAAAAACAGACATACAAGACTGTCAATGGATACAGAAATTACATATGCTGGGGCTTCTCAATCATAGCTTTTTACCTGAAGAAAAAACGGAAGTTCTTCGTACCTATTGTCGCCATCGAGATACGTTAATTAAGTCCGCTGCCCGTAGTAGTAATAAAATGCAAAAGTACCTGCGTCTACTCAATTTGCGTCTTGATGTAGTGGTTCGAGACATTTGTGGTGCTACAGGCATGAAAATTATCCGAGCTATTTGTCAAGGAGAAACAGATGGGAAAAAACTAGCTTCATTCAGAGATAAAAGATGCAAGAAAAGTGAAGAAGAAATAGCCAAAGCATTGAAAGGAAATGGAAGAAAAGATTATCTATTTACCCTTAAGCAAGAGTTGGATACCTACGATTTTTATCAAGACAAGATTAAACAATGTGATCTTGAAATTGGAGAGCAACTTGATTACATCATAGTTGATGATGAAAATAAAAAACAACACCTTCCCCCAAAGGGTAAGCGTAAACACAATAAAAACGATCCCAAAAACCTACATATTCAAAACTTATCGTATCAAATGTTTGAAGGAGTAGACCTCTCTCAAATAGAAGGTGTTAGTACGGCAACCCTGTTAACATTGATGAGTGAATTGGGGATAGAGGGGATCAGTAAGTTTGAAACAGCCAAGCAGTTTACAAGCTGGCTTAGGCTGGCTCCTAACAACAAAGTCAGTGGAGGCAAATTACTTTCCAGTCGTATTCCTAAAGGAAGTAATCGAGTAAAAATAGCTCTACGCAATGCTGCTAATGTGATAGGAAATCAAAAGAAGTCTACACCGCTCAAAGATTTTTTTGCCAAAATATCATTCAGAAAAGGCAGAGCCGCAGCCATTAGTGCAACGGCTAGAAAACTGGCAGTAATCATATGGAATATGGTAACAAAAGGAGTGCCCTATAACAGAATAAAACTTCATGTCGATGAAGACAAACAAAGAAATTCGGTCATCAAAAGAATAAAGAATCAGATGAAAAACTACAGCATAACCATAGATATGGTTCAAATAGAAGATAATCCCCCTTTAACTACTTGTTAAAGTAAATTGATAAGGGAGTTAGTCAGTTTTCGTCATGTAATGTCGTTACTGAGTACTCTAGCTAACTTAGATAATGTTAAATTAGCGAAGACCTTTAAGTAAGGCCGATTTTCAAATGTTGCTTAGAGCACCAAAGGTTTTCAGGTTGAGATGTTTGCGATAAGTACAGTGGTGGTCATTATCATCAAATGAACCCCGTTCAGTTTAATTTTAGCCAAAAGCACATCTTCTTAAAGGATATCTTCATTAAAAGTAAATAGTTATGAGTAATACAGTAGAGATGCAAGTAGTTCATCCTCATGCGGCAGGCATTGATGTGGGGAGTCGTTCTCATTGGGTAGCGGTAGGTCAAGGGGCTGATCAGGTGAAAGAATTTGGAGTTTATCATCAAGACTTAGAGGATTTGGTTTTCTTTCTTAAGTCTCATCAGATACGAACGGTGGCATTAGAAAGCACAGGTAGTTATTGGCAGAATCTATACAGTCTCTTAGATGCCTCAGGATTTGAAACCTGTTTATGTAATGGTAAATTCACCAAGCATATAAAAGGTAGAAAAACAGACATACAAGACTGTCAATGGATACAGAAATTACATATGCTGGGGCTTCTCAATCATAGCTTTTTACCTGAAGAAAAAACGGAAGTTCTTCGTACCTATTGTCGCCATCGAGATACGTTAATTAAGTCCGCTGCCCGTAGTAGTAATAAAATGCAAAAGTACCTGCGTCTACTCAATTTGCGTCTTGATGTAGTGGTTCGAGACATTTGTGGTGCTACAGGCATGAAAATTATCCGAGCTATTTGTCAAGGAGAAACAGATGGGAAAAAACTAGCTTCATTCAGAGATAAAAGATGCAAGAAAAGTGAAGAAGAAATAGCCAAAGCATTGAAAGGAAATGGAAGAAAAGATTATCTGTTTACCCTTAAGCAAGAGTTGGATACCTACGATTTTTATCAAGACAAGATTAAACAATGTGATCTTGAAATTGGAGAGCAACTTGATTACATCATAGTTGATGATAAAAATAAAAAACAACACCTTCCCCCAAAGGGTAAGCGTAAACACAATAAAAACGATCCCAAAAACCTACATATTCAAAACTTATCGTATCAAATGTTTGAAGGAGTAGACCTCTCTCAAATAGAAGGTGTTAGTACGGCAACCCTGTTAACATTGATGAGTGAATTGGGGATAGAGGGGATCAGTAAGTTTGAAACAGCCAAGCAGTTTACAAGCTGGCTTAGGCTGGCTCCTAACAACAAAGTCAGTGGAGGCAAATTACTTTCCAGTCGTATTCCTAAAGGAAGTAATCGAGTAAAAATAGCTCTACGCAATGCTGCTAATGTGATAGGAAATCAAAAGAAGTCTACACCGCTCAAAGATTTTTTTGCCAAAATATCATTCAGAAAAGGCAGAGCCGCAGCCATTAGTGCAACGGCTAGAAAACTGGCAGTAATCATATGGAATATGGTAACAAAAGGAGTGCCCTATAACAGAATAAAACTTCATGTCGATGAAGACAAACAAAGAAATTCGGTCATCAAAAGAATAAAGAATCAGATGAAAAACTACAGCATAACCATAGATATGGTTCAAATAGAAGATAATCCCCCTTTAACTACTTGTTAAAGTAAATTGATAAGGGAGTTAGTCAGTATAAAACTTCATGTCGATGAAGACAAACAAAGAAATTCGGTCATCAAAAGAATAAAGAATCAGATGAAAAACTACAGCATAACCATAGATATGGTTCAAATAGAAGATAATCCCCCTTTAACTACTTGTTAAAGTAAATTGATAAGGGAGTTAGTCAGTTTTCGTCATGTAATGTCGTTACTGAGTACTCTAGCTAACTTAGATAATGTTAAATTAGCGAAGACCTTTAAGTAAGGCCGATTTTCAAATGTTGCTTAGAGCACCAAAGGTTTTCAGGTTGAGATGTTTGCGATAAGTACAGTGGTGGTCATTATCATCAAATGAACCCCGTTCAGTTTAATTTTAGCCAAAAGCACATCTTCTTAAAGGATATCTTCATTAAAAGTAAATAGTTATGAGTAATACAGTAGAGATGCAAGTAGTTCATCCTCATGCGGCAGGCATTGATGTGGGGAGTCGTTCTCATTGGGTAGCGGTAGGTCAAGGGGCTGATCAGGTGAAAGAATTTGGAGTTTATCATCAAGACTTAGAGGATTTGGTTTTCTTTCTTAAGTCTCATCAGATACGAACGGTGGCATTAGAAAGCACAGGTAGTTATTGGCAGAATCTATACAGTCTCTTAGATGCCTCAGGATTTGAAACCTGTTTATGTAATGGTAAATTCACCAAGCATATAAAAGGTAGAAAAACAGACATACAAGACTGTCAATGGATACAGAAATTACATATGCTGGGGCTTCTCAATCATAGCTTTTTACCTGAAGAAAAAACGGAAGTTCTTCGTACCTATTGTCGCCATCGAGATACGTTAATTAAGTCCGCTGCCCGTAGTAGTAATAAAATGCAAAAGTACCTGCGTCTACTCAATTTGCGTCTTGATGTAGTGGTTCGAGACATTTGTGGTGCTACAGGCATGAAAATTATCCGAGCTATTTGTCAAGGAGAAACAGATGGGAAAAAACTAGCTTCATTCAGAGATAAAAGATGCAAGAAAAGTGAAGAAGAAATAGCCAAAGCATTGAAAGGAAATGGAAGAAAAGATTATCTGTTTACCCTTAAGCAAGAGTTGGATACCTACGATTTTTATCAAGACAAGATTAAACAATGTGATCTTGAAATTGGAGAGCAACTTGATTACATCATAGTTGATGATAAAAATAAAAAACAACACCTTCCCCCAAAGGGTAAGCGTAAACACAATAAAAACGATCCCAAAAACCTACATATTCAAAACTTATCGTATCAAATGTTTGAAGGAGTAGACCTCTCTCAAATAGAAGGTGTTAGTACGGCAACCCTGTTAACATTGATGAGTGAATTGGGGATAGAGGGGATCAGTAAGTTTGAAACAGCCAAGCAGTTTACAAGCTGGCTTAGGCTGGCTCCTAACAACAAAGTCAGTGGAGGCAAATTACTTTCCAGTCGTATTCCTAAAGGAAGTAATCGAGTAAAAATAGCTCTACGCAATGCTGCTAATGTGATAGGAAATCAAAAGAAGTCTACACCGCTCAAAGATTTTTTTGCCAAAATATCATTCAGAAAAGGCAGAGCCGCAGCCATTAGTGCAACGGCTAGAAAACTGGCAGTAATCATATGGAATATGGTAACAAAAGGAGTGCCCTATAACAGAATAAAACTTCATGTCGATGAAGACAAACAAAGAAATTCGGTCATCAAAAGAATAAAGAATCAGATGAAAAACTACAGCATAACCATAGATATGGTTCAAATAGAAGATAATCCCCCTTTAACTACTTGTTAAAGTAAATTGATAAGGGAGTTAGTCAGTTTAAAAAGAACCTTATAGGTTCTGAAAACAACCTTCGGGGTTTTACAACAAACGCTCTAGGGGATTTGAGAGTTCACTTACTATCCGTTACACGCCCTACAAATGCCTCCCCTCCCTTACACGTTAGATCCGATCAGAGTGCCCTCGTGCCTGTGGTCACTCCGATCATGTCTTCTTAAGTAGATGTCCAAAAAAGCAAGTATAGGAGCCATAATACGCAGTCAATTGATACAGGGATAAAGATATCCGGATCTGTGGTGCTTCGGCAAAGCAAAAACTAAGGACTCCCTGTTCTTTTCGCTTGATCGCAAAGAACCAAAAGATCAAGACTGCGATAGAACTACTAAAAATCAATGAAATCCGGTTGGAATGTATAAACTCACCCTCCGAGGGTCGGCCTCAAACAGTATACATTCTTCCCTTTATTAGGTAGCATTGATTTTCTTAACGTAGTTATATCAAGGTCGTTCTGACCAACGAGTTGCAACGTTCTCTTCCGTCATGCTGTTGTTCTTCTTAAGCAGATGTCCAAAAAAGCAAGTATAGGAGCCATAATACGCAGTCAATTGATATAGGGATAAAGATATCTGGATCTGTGGTGCTTCGGCAAAGCAAAAACTAAGGACTCCCTGTTCTTTTCGCTTGATCGCAAAGAACCAAAAGATCAAGACTGCGATAGAACTACTAAAAATCAATGAAATCCGGTTGGAATGTATAAACTCACCCTCCGAGGGTCGGCCTCAAACAGTATACATTCTTCCCTTTATTAGGTAGCATTGATTTTCTTAACGTAGTTATATCAAGGTCGTTCTGACCAACGAGTTGCAACGTTCTCTTCCGCCATGCTGTTGTTCTTCTTAAGCAGATGTCCAAAAAAGCAAGTATAGGAGCCATAATACGCAGTCAATTGATATAGAGATAAAGATATCCGGATCTGCGGCGCTTCGGCAAAGCAAAAACTAAGAGCTCCCTGTTCTTTTCGCTTGATCGCAAAGAACCAAAAGATCAAGACTGCGATAGAACTACTAAAAATCAATGAAATCCGGTTGGAATGTATAAACTCACCCTCCGAGGGTCGGCCTCAAACAGTATACATTCTTCCCTTTATTAGGTAGCATTGATTTTCTTAACGTAGTTATATCAAGGTCGTTCTGACCAACGAGTTGCAACGTTCTCTTCCGTCGTGCTGTTGTTCTTCTTAAGCAGATGTCCAAAAAAGCAAGTATAGGAGCCATAATACGCAGTCAATTGATATAGGGATAAAGATATCCGGATCTGCGGCGCTTCGGCAAAGCAAAAACTAAGAGTATCCTGTTCTTTTCGCTTGATCGCAAAGAACCAAAAGATCAAGACTGCGATAGAACTACTAAAAATCAATGAAATCCGGTTGGAATGTATAAGCTCACCCTCCGAGGGTCGACCTCAAACAGTATACATTCTTCCCTTTATTAGGTAGCATTGATTTTCTTAACGTAGTTATATCAAGGTCGTTCTGACCAACGAGTTGCAACGTTCTCTTCCGTCATGCTGTTGTTCTTCTTAAGCAGATGTCCAAAAAAGTAAGTATAGGAGCCATAATACGGCAGTCAATTGATACAGGGATAAAGATATCCGGATCTGCGGCGCTTCGGCAAAGCAAAAACTAAGGACTCCCTGTTCTTTTCGCTTGATCGCAAAGAACCAAAAGATCAAGACTGCGATAGAACTACTAAAAATCAATGAAATCCGGTTGGAATGTATAAACTCACCCTCCGAGGGTCGGCCTCAAACAGTATACATTCTTCCCTTTATTAGGTAGCATTGATTTTCTTAACGTAGTTATATCAAGGTCGTTCTGACCAACGAGTTGCAACGTTCTCTTCCGTCATGCTGTTGTTCTTCTTAAGCAGATGTCCAAAAAAGCAAGTATAGGAGCCATAATACGCAGTCAATTGATATAGAGATAAAGATATCCGGATCTGCGGCGCTTCGGCAAAGCAAAAACTAAGGGCTCCCTGTTCTTTTCGCTTGATCGCAAAGAACCAAAAGATCAAGACTGCGATAGAACTACTAAAAATCAATGAAATCCGGTTGGAATGTATAAACTCACCCTCCGAGGGTCAGCCTCAAACAGTATACATTCTTCCCTTTATTAGGTAGCATTGATTTTCTTAACGTAGTTATATCAAGGTCGTTCTGACCAACGAGTTGCAACGTTCTCTTCCGTCATGCTGTTGTTCTTCTTAAGCAGATGTCCAAAAAAGTAAGTATAGGAGCCATAATACGGCAGTCAATTGATACAGGGATAAAGATATCCGGATCTGCGGCGCTTCGGCAAAGCAAAAACTAAGGACTCCCTGTTCTTTTCGCTTGATCGCAAAGAACCAAAAGATCAAGACTGCGATAGAACTACTAAAAATCAATGAAATCCGGTTGGAATGTATAAACTCACCCTCCGAGGGTCGGCCTCAAACAGTATACATTCTTCCCTTTATTAGGTAGCATTGATTTTCTTAACGTAGTTATATCAAGGTCGTTCTGACCAACGAGTTGCAACGTTCTCTTCCGTCATGCTGTTGTTCTTCTTAAGCAGATGTCCAAAAAAGCAAGTATAGGAGCCATAATACGCAGTCAATTGATATAGAGATAAAGATATCCGGATCTGCGGCGCTTCGGCAAAGCAAAAACTAAGGGCTCCCTGTTCTTTTCGCTTGATCGCAAAGAACCAAAAGATCAAGACTGCGATAGAACTACTAAAAATCAATGAAATCCGGTTGGAATGTATAAACTCACCCTCCGAGGGTCAGCCTCAAACAGTATACATTCTTCCCTTTATTAGGTAGCATTGATTTTCTTAACGTAGTTATATCAAGGTCGTTCTGACCAACGAGTTGCAACGTTCTCTTCCGTCATGCTGTTGTTCTTCTTAAGCAGATGTCCAAAAAAGCAAGTATAGGAGCCATAATACGCAGTCAATTGATATAGAGATAAAGATATCCGGATCTGCGGCGCTTCGGCAAAGCAAAAACTAAGGGCTCCCTGTTCTTTTCGCTTGATCGCAAAGAACCAAAAGATCAAGACTGCGATAGAACTACTAAAAATCAATGAAATCCGGTTGGAATGTATAAACTCACCCTCCGAGGGTCGGCCTCAAACAGTATACATTCTTCCCTTTATTAGGTAGCATTGATTTTCTTAACGTAGTTATATTAAGGTCGTTCTGACCAACGAGTTGCAACGTTCTCTTCCGTCGTGCTGTTGTTCTTCTTAAGTAGATGTCCAAAAAAGTAAGTATAGGAGCCATAATACGCAGTCAATTGATATAGGGATAAAGATATCCGGATCTGCGGCGCTTCGGCAAAGCAAAAACTAAGAGTATCCTGTTCTTTTCGCTTGATCGCAAAGAACCAAAAGATCAAGACTGCGATAGAACTACTAAAAATCAATGAAATCCGGTTGGAATGTATAAGCTCACCCTCCGAGGGTCGACCTCAAACAGTATACATTCTTCCCTTTATTAGGTAGCATTGATTTTCTTAACGTAGTTATATCAAGGTCGTTCTGACCAACGAGTTGCAACGTTCTCTTCCGTCATGCTGTTGTTCTTCTTAAGCAGATGTCCAAAAAAGCAAGTATAGGAGCCATAATACGGCAGTCAATTGATACAGGGATAAAGATATCCGGATCTGTGGTGCTTCAGCAAAGCAAAAACTAAGAGCTCCCTGTTCTTTTCGCTTGATCGCAAAGAACCAAAAGATCAAGACTGCGATAGAACTACTAAAAATCAATGAAATCCGGTTGGAATGTATAAACTCACCCTCCGAGGGTCGGCCTCAAACAGTATACATTCTTCCCTTTATTAGGTAGCATTGATTTTCTTAACGTAGTTATATCAAGGTCGTTCTGACCAACGAGTTGCAACGTTCTCTTCCGCCATGCTGTTGTTCTTCTTAAGCAGATGTCCAAAAAAGCAAGTATAGGAGCCATAATACGCAGTCAATTGATATAGAGATAAAGATATCCGGATCTGCGGCGCTTCGGCAAAGCAAAAACTAAGAGCTCCCTGTTCTTTTCGCTTGATCGCAAAGAACCAAAAGATCAAGACTGCGATAGAACTACTAAAAATCAATGAAATCCGGTTGGAATGTATAAACTCACCCTCCGAGGGTCGGCCTCAAACAGTATACATTCTTCCCTTTATTAGGTAGCATTGATTTTCTTAACGTAGTTATATCAAGGTCGTTCTGACCAACGAGTTGCAACGTTCTCTTCCGTCGTGCTGTTGTTCTTCTTAAGCAGATGTCCAAAAAAGCAAGTATAGGAGCCATAATACGCAGTCAATTGATACAGGGATAAAGATATCTGGATCTGCGGCGCTTCGGCAAAGCAAAAACTAAGAGTATCCTGTTCTTTTCGCTTGATCGCAAAGAACCAAAAGATCAAGAAAGTTTAAAGCTATCAACCCACAAACCCTACGCTGGCCCGCCAAACTTTCAGTGCACGCTATTCGTTAATTATTTTAAGGGATTATAATGACACTTTACTGCGTTTCATGCTGATTTGGGAGTTCACTTACTATCCGTTATACGTCCTACAAATACCCTACACTCCCTCCCTTACACTCACTTGCTCACTCTTTAAGTGGGCGCGGATTTATTTTGATGCTTCAGACACCTGGTTCTATGGCTTGAATAAAAAGCATAAAGGACTCATTAAAAAAATTGGTGGCAAAGCATTTGTAAATATTCGAAAACTAAATGCTATTGCCAAAGACCTTAACAATAGCCTCCCAACGTTACGGGACACTGAATGAGACACTAGAACATAAAAAAAGCCCTCCAATGTAAATTGAAGGGCTTTGCTGTGATTCAGCTGGGATTCGAACCCAGGACCCTCTCCTTAAAAGGGAGATGCTCTACCAGCTGAGCTACTGAATCAGCCTTTTTTTGTTGACAATTAGCAGTTGTTTTCCGTAATTGCGATGCAAAAGTACGAGCTTATTTCTAAAATGCAAAGTAGATCTATTAAAAATTTTATAATATTTATTTTATTAACCGTAAACATTGGCGTTGCCGAGGCTGCCGACAATGCAACGGAAGCACTTGTCAAAGCAGACACCCTTTTTAGCCAAAAGCATTATACTCAGGCACTAAACATTTATGATTCGCTGCAAAAGGCAGGGCATTACACTCCTCAGTCGCTCTTAAAATCAGCCTACATCTATGAGGGGGCAAAAAAATTTCCCGAAGCCTTGTATTATTTATCCTTATATAGCGCTTACAACCCAAGCGAGCCCATCCTTGCCAAGCTTGAATCCCTGGCCGCCGCTCAAAACATTGAAGGCTATGAAACCGGTGACGAAGACTTATTCAATACTTACTACCTCCAATTCCATCATATCGCCCTTTATATTGTCCTTGGTATTGGCACTGTACTGATACTGGCTATGGTTTTGCGTATTTTGCTCTTCAAAAAAGCTTTTACCCTGACTATCCCGATAGTCCTGGTACTTGTGTTTGTCTTTTTGATCTTCCTGAGCAACTACCAGCCTTCTGTAAACCGTGCGACCATTACCACGGCAGCGACCGTTACCCTCAAAGGACCTTCAGCCGGAGCAGAGCCGGTAAACAGACTCATAAGAGGAACACGTGTAAAGTTGCTGGACCAACTGGATTCCTGGTACCACATCTCAATTGGAGACGAAACCGGTTACATTAAGAAAAGTCATGCGAGGCTCATTCAATGATCCTTTTTGAAAGGAGAATCCTTTTCTTCGGCAATATAATTGTATACCCGCATATCCACATATTTGGGAATTATTTTATTGACGTTCACCACCAGCCAGCCCTGGGTAGTAATGATTAAGTCGCGTTTTCTTTTCACGGTTGCGCGGTAAATTTTCTCTGCCACCAGCGATGCAGGCATCGCCTCCGCCTCGTTCCTTGTGGACTCTCCCTTTACTTCTCCGTGCGAATCAAGCGCGTTGTTGCGTATATTACTTTCGGTAAAATGTGGACAGGCAACCAGGATATGCACACCGTAAGGTCTCATTTCCAGGCGCAGTGCTTCTAAAAAACCTTCCATGGCAAATTTCGAAGCTGTATAGCCCGTACGCATGGGCAGGCCTTTTTTTCCGGCTATAGAAGACATACCGATGATAGACCCTTTGCTTTTTTTGATGTAAGGTAATGCATAGTGTGTAATGCTGGCGGTACCAAAAAAATTGATAGCCATTACCTTCTTGATAACAGCCAATTCGGTATGCTCAAACAAGGCATTCATGGTAATACCCGCATTGTTAATAAGCACATCGAGTGTTCCAAAACGCTCGATACATAGTTGTACCGCACGCTCATTATCCTCGTCGACAGTCACATCGCCTCGCACCCCCAGACAATCGATCTCGATTGTTTTAAGCTCCTCGCATGCAGCATCCAAACTTTCCTGATTACGGCCGGTTATTACTACGCGTGCACCATGCCCTCCGAACACCTTGGCACAAGCAAGGCCTATTCCTGAAGATCCACCCGTAATAAAAACCACTTTTCCTTTCATCTCTTTATCGATTTTTTTGCAGCGATCAATGGTCATACTCATAGCAACCTGACTCACCGTATTTTCAAAACTATTTCAATACAAGTAAATTTCAAACAGATTTTCACTAATAATTGGTTCATTTATTCAATTCTCATCTTTGCTTATTATCTTTGTAAATTATGGCGAGGTCGAAGAAAAGGGTTGTTTTAGAAAACGTTGAAATAATTGATGTGGCTGCGGAGGGAAAAGCGCTGGCACGGGTAGATGAAAAAGTACTATTTGTTCCTTTTGCTGCTCCCGGCGATATCGTGGATATAGAAGTCACCAGAAAAAAGAAGGCCTTCCTTGAAGGAAAGATTGTGCATACACACAAGGCCTCTGAACTGCGTTCCGTGCCGTTTTGCCAGCATTTCGGCACTTGCGGCGGCTGCAAGTGGCAGCACCTCAACTACGACTCTCAGGCGTCTTACAAACAAAAACAGGTCACCGACCAACTCCAACGTATTGGCAACCTGGAACTCCCGGAAATAAGCCCTATACTGAAACCTGTAAAGACTCAATATTACCGCAACAAACTGGAGTTTACCTTTAGCGCGATGCGCTGGCTCACCTGGGAACAAATTAAGTCCGGAGAGGAATACGACCGTCGTGGTATTGGTTTTCACGTACCGGGAGCATTTGACAAAGTACTGGATCTGGAGGCTTGTTATTTGCAAAGCGAGTCAAGCAATGCGATTCGCGACGCAGTCAGAGAATACGCCAAGGACAAGGACTTGGCATTCTACAGCCTTCGTGAACACGAGGGACAGTTGCGTACGCTGGTAATTCGAACAAGCTCAACAGGAGACCTTATGGTGATCCTTCAGATGGCGGGTGAATTAAACGACGCTGTAAAAGGCCTGCTCGACTTCATTAAGCAGTCCTTTCCGGAAATCACTTCTTTAATGTATGTGATCAATAATAAGAAGAACGACACTTTTCAGGACCTGGATGTTGTCTGTTACGCCGGCAAGGACCATATTTTGGAAGAAATGGAAGGCCTTAAATTTAAGGTCGGCCCCAAATCCTTTTACCAGACCAATAGCGAGCAAGCCTACGAACTCTATAAGGTGGCACGCGATTTTGCAGACCTTCGTGGAAATGAGTATGTCTATGATTTGTATACCGGAACAGGAACCATTGCCAATTTCATAGCTCGCTCGGCAAAGAAGGTGGTAGGCCTTGAGTATGTGGAAATGGCGATTGAAGATGCCCGGGTGAATGCTGCTAATAATGGCATCGACAATACCACATTTTATGCCGGAGACATGAAAGACCTGCTCACCGATGCATTTATCGCGGAAAATGGTCAACCCAATGTAATTATAACAGACCCACCACGTGCCGGCATGCACCAAAACGTGATCGATGTGTTAAACCGGGTGAAAGCACAAAAAATTGTCTACGTGAGTTGCAACCCGGCGACACAGGCTCGTGACCTGGCATTACTTGATGAGAACTACTGCATCACCAAAGTGCAGCCCATAGATATGTTCCCGCACACCCACCATGTAGAGAATGTGGTGCTGTTGGAGTTGCGATAGACTTTAGAAAAAAGGGGCTATTACACCCCTACTTCACCTGACCTGTAAATAGGCCATTCATCTTCGCGACCATTGACCCAGTCTATGGCTGCAATTTCCTCATCGGTACATAAACACATGCGCAGGTCTCGCTGTATTTTTTCCTGATCCATATCCTGACCGATAAATACCAGCTCATTTTTACGGTCGCCAAATTCTTTGTGCCAATCTTTTTCTATATACTCCTGGTTTTCCTGAAAATCGACAAAATGAGTTCGTTCTTCAAGCGGCATACTACTCCACCATACACCACCACTTTCTGCTCGTAAAGAACCACCCGCCTGACTCCAGACAATCGCCTGCTGAGGACGGGAAGACATCCAAAGTAATCCCTTACTACGAATAATTTCTGAAGGAAAATGGTCTTGAACATAATTCAAAAAGCGCTCAGGGTTAAAAGGACGTTTGTCATTAAACACAAACGAGCCAATGCCATATTCCTCTGTCTCTGGCGTATGACTGTCCTTTTGCAACTCTTCAATCCACCCGGAATGCTCTTCTGCCTCTTCGTAGTTAAACAAACCCGTATTCAGAATTTGCTTTGGATCAACTTTACCAAAAGTAGATTCAATAACCTGAGCTTTTGGGTTCAATTTTTTAAGCGCCGATTTCAATACACCTACCGTCTGTTCGGTCACCAGATCGGCTTTGTTAATGATGATCACGTCGGCAAATTCCACCTGATCTGTCAGCAAATTTACAATCGTACGATAGTCGTTATCCATATCGGTAAGGTCACGATCCAGCAGTAATTCACTCGAGCCGTAATCCTTGAAAAAATTCAATGCGTCTACCACCGTTACCATGGTATCTATATAGCTGAACCGACTTAGGTCTATACCGTTCTCTTCATCCTGAAAAGTAAATGTCTGCGCAACAGGCACAGGCTCCGATATACCAGTACTTTCTATAATCAAGTAATCGAAACGCTTTTCGTTAGCCAAACGTTCCACTTCAACCATCAGGTCTTCTCGGAGTGTGCAACAAATACAGCCATTGCTCATTTCTACCAGCTTCTCCTCTGTTCTGGAAAGCATTCCCTCATTTTTCACTAATTGTGCATCGATGTTTACTTCACTCATATCGTTGACAATTACCGCCACTTTGAGCCCCTCTTTGTTATGTAGAATATGATTGAGAAGCGTGGTTTTACCTGCACCTAAAAATCCACTAAGTACTGTTACACCCAGTTTGTCTTCGTTTATTCTTTTCATTTTTTGTCTCGTTTATTCTTTAGCCTTACTTATTAGCAAGCCCCGTGTCTGTTGTACATTTACAGTAAACGCTGTATTACAAATGCCAAGCGGTCAAGGAAAGAGCGAAAACCATTGTGAGTAATTGCAGTAAACAGCCCGGAAAAACTTCGATGAATAATACCTTGGAGGCCTGAAAAATTAAACCACCGTGTATATTTCATCCATTTTTTACCTGAATTTTTAGCTGAATAGTACACAGCTTACAGAGCCATTCTCAACACACACACCCTGTCTACTCCAACAAGTTAATGAACGGCTCATACGCCCTTGATCGTAAGTATGTGCATCAAACAAAAAAGGATTAAGCAATACACCAAGCACTCGCTACTACTCCTATGAAATCTGACTTATGCCTTTGAATCACGAGAGTCACTTGAAATAAAATACAACAGATGCAAAATTAAAGAAAAACGGCCCCAAGTGCAATTGAGTTGCTAATAAATAATCAAGGGCAAGGTGCTTTATTAAAAAAAGTGCCTTATAAGCTACTGTCTTTGAAGTATTACCAAATAAAAAGCTCCTTCTGAAAAGAAAGTCAAGGTCCTGTTATCGCTATAAGTGATAGTATCCGATACGTTTATTGGATACTATCACTTTAAAAATTTTTACTAGTTAAATACTTTTAACATCAATCACTTCAAAATTCCGTGCGTCGAAATAATCGTCTACGCCGTAATCCGTATTGATGATTACACCTCCTAAAAGTGTTACTTTATCGACATGAAATTCGTCCTTACATGTCTTTAAGTAATCATGCACTTTATTATCAATAATTTCATAGGTCGCGTCGGTTATAGCCTTTTGAGGATTGTCACTCTGAACTATTTGGTCACGATAAGGTAACAAACTCTCTTCCAGCTTCATTTGCTGGTAGTCATTTTCACTCAAAACGGGTTTGTAAGCACTATCTTGAAGACGGCTTAACGCCAACATAAGTGCACCACAAGAGTTTCCTGTTTGTTCTTGACGTGGTCTGTACATTTTACCTAAATCACCATCAAGTGTCAAGCCAATGTGAGGGCCATAAAATATGAAAGCACTGCCTTCATCGGGAATATGATGCGCATAAGCTGTCATCCCGGTCTGTCCTACAAAGGGTATACCACCTAAACCTCCCATAATGAAAGGGCCGAATAGCACATTAAAAAAAGTGGTAGAAGGAACATTAATATCATCTGAACATACCGATGTTGCCATCAATACTTTTGAAACATTAATTTTATGTTCATTTTGCATTTTCCCCAAATAATGAATAGATGTATCTTTAGCATCCATTGCATTCGGGTAATATTTTTTTACGACCTGATCAAATTTTCTTTGAAGCATACAATTGAGTTTTTTGTGAAATTTGTTTGAGTGCGCAACTCAGTGTAGCAAATTTAGAAGAAAACCCAATTATTACAATATTGTTTCATTTAATATATTTAGAGAAACAGCACTTAGGCAATAAGCATTAGAAAAACCACCATATATCCGCCGCTCACAAATAGAATTTCTTCTAATAAAGTGTCCGGGCACTATTATTCAAGCAAAAAACAAGACAAAACTGGTATTATCGAATACCAGCTATTACCTTAACAAATTATATACCAAACCCCGAAAAAAGTCACATGAGTAAATGTATTGATGTAAGTGACCTACTACGTTCACACGGGCTCAAAAGAACCCCGATCCGAACTGAAATACTGGAATTATTTCTGGACCATGAATACGCATTAATGGCGAGCGAAATCGAAGCGAAAATGCAAACAAGCCATGACCGTGTTACCGTATATCGTGCGCTTACTTCTTTTGAAGAAAAAGGTATCATTCACCGGGCATCTGAGGATTGGCAAGGAATAAAATTTGCTTTGAGCAATCATGAATGTATGAATGAAACGCATAGCGACAAACATGCACATATGGTCTGTGAAATATGTGGTCAAACCTATTGTTTGGAGTCTGTATCGATCCCTCCGATAACCGTTTCCGAAGATATTTCAATCAATAAAGTAAGCCTGGTATTGAGTGGCGTATGCAAAAACTGCAAATCAGCTGCGGAGTCCTAAGAATAAGCTGTTGCCGGGGAATATGCTATTGCAAGGGAATTGTTATTTTAGTTGCGCATCATTTTCCATGTTGTATTTCACTTTGTTTGTTCGAAAGATGATCCAAAGTGCCATTGCATATAGAACATTTTCGAATATAAGTGCATAATATATTCCTTCTGTGCTCAATAAATAAGGAAACAATAATATCATAGGAACAAATAATGCAAACTGTCTAATTAGGGGAAAGACACTGGCATCTTTTCCTTTACCTGTCGCCTGAAAAAATATGATTACTGAAGACGATATAGGTAAAAACGGTAGAATTAAGAGTATATACCTAAAAAGGTTCAATTCCCTCACCGGCACCTGTTTAGTAGGCAGCAACAAACCCAAAAATAGCTCTGGAGATATCATTGGAAAAAGGAGTAATAAGCTTATAGTCAAAGAAGCTGCCAAACGAAAAACCTTAACTGCACTCAAGTATCTATTTCTGTTACCAGCCCCATAGTTCATTCCTACAATTGGTTGTAGCGGTTGAAGTACCCCCATTGAAATAACTGAAAAAAAAGCAAAAAGGCGATAGATGGCACTGAACATGATGAGATCATGCGATGTCCCATACCAGGTAACAGAGCGAAAAATAACGAATTGTCTCAATACATTAGTCAATTGCATTACTAATGAAGAAAGTCCAACATTTGCTATTTGCTTTAGCACCTGCCATTGAATACACGGACGAAAACTACCAATTTCGAATGAGGCCTTTCTTTTTATGAAATAAAGTGAAGTAAAAATGCTATATACAAACATACTAAAAATACTGCTCATAGCCGCCCCTTTCACTCCTAATTGCAGCGTATCTATAAACACAGGCGTGGTAACGATGTTTATAATAACAGCTATCACCGTTATTGTCATCGCTTGGCCAATTTTGCCTTCAGCACGTATAAGGCTGTTAGTGGTAAGTCCGTAAATGATAAAAAAATTGCCGAGAAGGTAAGTCTGCAGGTAATCCGAACCTGCTTTCGACTCCTCCTTCCCGGCGCCTATAAACCAAACCAAAAGATCTGAAAAGTAATACCCAATTACCATAAGAAAAATGGAGCAAATAAGTACACACCCAAGCATATTAGGAATTATTTTTTGCTGCATTTCTACATTTTTAGCTCCCAAAGCCCTACTCATCAAGGAAGAAGTACCTGAAGAGATAAAGCCGGTAACTCCTGAAACTATGAGCGTGAAAGGCATAAGTAAAGAAATTCCGGCAAATGCTTCGGCTCCGATCAAATTCCCAACGTATAAGGCATCTATCAAGGAATTCACAGAAAGAATTAGCATCCCGATTACTCCGGGAAGCGCTAGCTTCCGCACCAAATACCAAAGGCTGTCTTTTAATAAGTCCGGTTTGCGTGCCATATCAAAACTGCTTTAAAAATGTAATTTTTGCTATGAGCTGTTGGTTTACATTCAAACGATCGAAGTCATTTGTTTGCGTGTTGTTGTATACTACATAAATAAACGATAAGGGGCGATACTCCCAACTACCACGAACATTCCATCGGCCTTGATCATTGAACGAATTATACTGATAGAACATTGAAAGTTGGAGCCGTGGATTAAGTGCGAATCGTCCTCCAAAAGTTGTTAAATGCGTCTCTATAGCTTCGTTAGCACTTCCCAAATTTTGAATATCGTTAAATTCATAATCCAATGTAAAGGCAATGTGTGGAATCGGTGCATAACGCAAGCCACTTTCCACTTTTAGCAGCTCGCCATCATAAAAACTACCCAGACCTAATCCCGACGAGACCGAAAATTTACGTGAACGATCCGAATGAAAATTCAATTGATGTCGCGTATATTGATAGTCCCCCTGCTCAATCAAAATACCTAGGGGCGCAAAACGAAAATTGATGTGCTGCCAGGTAGGGTTTATCGCATATTCAAAAAAACTTCCGCCCGTCAGAATGACATAAACAGGAAAGATATAAAGGTTACCCTGCTGAAAAGTTCGCAGATTTTCAGCATCCTGGTAGTAATTGATAAAAAAGCCCGGGTCATAACGTCTAATCCATGAAATCTTCTTGGGCCTCCAGATAAAGTACCCCCCTGTATTGTGCCACAATACATTTTTTTGAAACACATAGCCCATATCTGGATTATAATTCTCCGAAACGAGATTGGATTGCCAACTTGCATAGAACTTATTTGCTCGGTATTCTACCAAAAGCCTACCGGCAAGACCTAATGAATCGGGTGTATTGTCTCTTGAGCCAGAAAGCAGGTATGAAATCGTAAATTCGCTTCTGGGCCGAATCAATCCATCTATGGTAAGGGTACTATTATGGCTTTGCGAACTACCATCTCTCCGGCCTTCATCCAACCTGTGAGTAAGCATGACACCTACGTTATTCTCTTTTCCATAATTTTGAAGGTAACGACCTACGGCAAAACTGGCGGCAGGGCTGTTCACATTTTCTGCTTGATGAATGTACAGTCCGGCGATTGACCTGCGTTCGTTGCGCAAAGTGTAACGCATACCAGCATCTATACGGGCCGGTTCAGCATTAAAATCTCCCTGTAATCCTATTGCGCGGCTGAAAAACGGCACAATCGCTTCATCTCCCACCCCTGCCCAAATGCCTGAGTTTTCCAAAAAAAATTGGCGGCGTTCCGGAAAGAAAATATTAAATCGCTCTAAGTTATTGACGGCTCTATCCACATCGGCCTGAGCGAAGTCGGTATTAATGGTAAAATCAAGTACCGACTCCGGAGTAATCGCCCATTTCATATCTCCACCCATCTTCAGTTTTTCACGGGAACTACCATTACTTCGATCAAACTGCCCCAAAAAGTAAGGCTCCAGCCGAATATTAGCACCGGGATCGGGAAGTTTTAACCCTTTGAGATGGGCTGCATAAGTCATCCTGTAGTGATTTAAGGATTGTGGTATAGCAGGAAAAACGGTTTGCTCGTAAGATCGACGTGCTAGCCTAGCAAATGTTATTCCCCAGGTCACTGAATCGTTGTCGTCAGGGCGTTCATAGCGGAGTGATTTGAATGGAATCGCAAATTCTGCGCAATACCCGGAGTCGGTCTGAGTTGTTCTTACAGACCATAACGCATTCCAATCGTGATCGAGGTAGGACCCGTTAAAATTCTGAAGGTCACGTTGATTACCGTATGGTGTTGTCTGAAAAGACACACAATATTGTTTTAGGTTCTGAGGATCGAGTTGAATACTAAAAATATCGTTTTCGCCCCATCTGAAATCGCGACGTAAATCTTGCACCCTCACTCCTTTCTTACCTAAAGAATCATGACAGTAGACACCTACAAATAGCTTTTTTTTATTGTATATTAACTTCACTATTGTTTTAAATTCATAGGCTCCACCCTGTCTTGGTTCGGTACGAAAAAAATCGTTTACTATCGGTGCATGCTTCCATGACTCTTCATCCAGTTTACCATCAATTTTTATATCTTCTTCGGTAAAACTAGCCCATAGTTCAATAGGAGTTTCCGGAGGGGGAAAATTTTCAACATCCTGCCCAATTAGAGAAACGCTGTAATAAAAAAATAGACTAAAAAATATATATTTCATCATGAGACACCTTTTCCCATCTTAAAAAAGCCAATCACAAAAAGAGTGACGGCAAGAAGTGCTGTTATCCCCAGACTTTTTAAAACCAATACCCATTGTATTTTCTCTTTTGGAATACTATAAACCGGTATGTTCCGATAATCATCCAGATTTATAGATTTATCCCAGAAAAGTCTAGAAAAGTAAAATTCTTTAATTTCACTATGAAAATCGCTTAGGGATTCCTGGAATTGAAGGAATTCATCGAGGTTATTGCCTGTAATATTAACCAGCGCCTCATTCGTAAATACGGCAGGACTGAACCAGCTGTACTTAGCTGCCCATGCCGCCCTCCTTGCCACTTGTGCGTCATATTGCGTTACAACAGCTCGACTTTTGATGTCTTTTAAAGTGGTATATGAGGCGTAAGCCTTTGCTATGATATTGTTACGAATAAGTTTTTCACACCCTTTCATTTCTGGTTTAAGGGCCAGGTACTCCATTATTATTTCTTTCGACTCTTCTTCATCATCTTCATTTTCCAGGCCGGTTCTTCTGGTAAGTCCGGCCAATGTTGTGCTGCTTAAGGGGTATTTCGTAACCACCAATATATTAAGTAAAGCTGGTATAATTATTATAAACATCAACCAACACCCGGCTCCAAACATCGCGTTAAAGGCTGAACTTTTTAATAAACTGGTTATGAGATATAACAATGCAAACCAAAAGGCACAATACGCACTTACAACCAGCAACCAGCTTAATACTACCAGAAAAAAATCTGCTGTCCAGCATACTCCGGAACTAAAAACACCTACTACGGATAAGGTAATAGCCATTGAAGTTACCAGTATAAAGTAAAACAGTAGTTTAATAGTCATTATTCTGCGAATACTTACCGCCTGAACACTTAGAAGCGATAGCGTTCCCCTTTCTTTTTCATTGGAGTATAATCCATAACAAAAAGCTATGATCAATAATGGAAATAGGTAAATAATAACAAAGGCCAAATCCAGATTACCTGTCATTAAGTTTACCGGGTTTGCCAACTCATTTTCGAAAAGCTGATAATACAAACTCATGCCAGTAAGCCTGTAATAATAACGGAACAGATCGCGCTGTCCTATGGCTAGTGGTGCCAGGTTCCTGGGTGGGAGAAATGCGTGATAGCCATGCCTATACCAGGCAAAAGCCGGACTGGACGCTATTTGATGTTCAAAGCTCCGTTCTTCCGAAGTTGTTTGGTTGTTGAGCTTGTTTTTGTACGCTCTAAATTCTTCTTGTTCCAGAATTATGAGCGTTTTTATCGTATCTTTTTGAGAATTAATCTCACTGATACCCGCATAAATTGCGTACAGTCCAATGGCCATTATCAGCGCTAATAAAACCAGCTGAAATTTATTACGCAGAAAAGCTTTAGCTTCATACCTGATGAGTGTTTTTGTAGTATTATTCATGATGCTTTTTCATTTGGCGTCCTACAAAATTCAAGCTTGTTATTATGACGGCTAACCACAACAATAATGAAACGAGATCATACCAGTATGTGTGCAGAGACTTTAAGAGCAAGGGCATTTGATAGTCAAAATCTTCTATATCCTGCCATAATTGATCTCCGGCTTTATATTCATAAAATTCTCCGTACCGGCTATTGTCGGCCATATCCTTATTCATTTTTTTGATCAACTGGCGGCGATAATCTTCTGCTTGTACCTCAAAGTCCGTAAAAGTAGCTAAATCCGTACCGGAAATAGCCATAGATAAATGCTGAACTGATAAATAGGGATTGATAAAACCTGCCAGGCTTCTTAAGCGGGACTGTTTCCGAAATAGTTGTCGCAACTCACCTAAATGGTGGTCATAAATTTCATTACCATATTCCTCCCCTGCCTGCATCTTAATCCCCTCAAAATTGACAGGAAGTTGCTGAATGGAATCAACGTTATATTTGTCCAGGTATTCTTTTTCAAGACGAACAATACGTTCAGCGCGTGTAAGTCGACCTTCCAAACCATTGCGTTTGTCTTGTTCAATGTGAGCCTTAAACTCACGCATGGAAGGAATTTCATAAAGTCTATCACTTACCGATGACACTATTTTAGGTAATAAGATAGTAGCGAAAATCCAGATCGTAAGAGAGGTTAACAAAGCGCTCCTGCCTGAACTCGCATAAAAAGACACTAAAATGGAAACTGCTGTAAACAGCAATAAATAGATACCATAAATGCACATTAAAAAAAGAATACGAGTCCCTAAATCGGGAATAGATTCGTTTATAAGTCCTGAATAAGAAATAAGGATCAACCCTATGGCATAGGGAATCAAAATACTCATTATCAAACAAAAAAAAGCGGCGACTTTCCCCCAAATCAACATACTATATGATACCCCCTGACTAATAAGTAATTTAAGCGTTCCACTTTGTCGCTCACGAGTAAAGCTCATGAATGTTAAAAATATGATTAATAAGGGCATTAATAACTGAAGAACCAGGGCAGAGCTCATTTCTCCAAATCTAATCATGCTGGTATGATCCTGGGCTGGTCTAAATAAAAATTCATGCTGATAGTGTGCCTCGAGGTAAATTGATGTGCCCGTAAATGAATCAAGGCCAAAATCGAATAAGCTCAGCACTGTTTTGGGCTTGAACACAAAAGTTCCGTAATGTGCCGCAATGTGAGGGTGTTTTTCACCTTGCCCCAGCCATTCCTGTCGCTTTTCTTCGGCGACTTTTGTGATGGTATCTTGTTGCTGTAATACATTAATGTAGCCCGTATATAACGAAATAGCCATCAGCAACAAGATAATCGAAGCCAAAGTGAGCGCGCGCTTTTCCCTTATAGCTACTATTATTTCTTTTTTGGCAATATGTACGATTAAGCGCATGGCCTTAATTAAGTATGCATGTGTTTAAGATATAGGTTTTCCAAATCATGAAAACTTACTTCAGATGTCGGAAACTGCTCTAACAATTCACCTTGTTTCATAATTCCTATATGCGTGCCTGTATCCTTTGCCCGAAACAAATCGTGTGTCGCCATCAAAATTGCCACTCCTCTGTTTTTCATATCCAACAGCAATTCAGAGAATTCATTACTGGCTTTAGGATCCAGTCCAGAAGTGGGTTCATCCAATAATAGCACACGAGCTTGTCTGGCCAGCGCAAGCGCAATACCTACTTTTTGCCGCATTCCTTTTGAGTATTTTGCCACACGCGCATGAATAAAATCTTTTTGCAGCCCTGATTGAATGAGTAAGTCCTCCAAGTGATCTCGATTCAATTTTATATTCCCCATACCACAGAAAAAATCGAGATTTTCGAATCCCGTAAGATTTGGGTATAACATTAAATTTTCAGGAATATAAGTAAGGCGCTTTTTCGTTTCCCTCGCATGTTGGCTTACATCGAGCATATCAATATAAGCTTTACCAGATGTAGGTTCAATAAAATTGAGGAACAGGTTAATCGTAGTCGATTTACCTGCTCCATTTGCACCTAGCAAACAGTAAATATCACCTTTCAATACTTCCAGGTCTATACCATCCAGGGCTTTAAAGTCGCCATACTTTTTAGTAAGTCGTTCTGCTTTAAGCATTACTCATCTAACTTTGCAAAACCGGTGATATACCCTCCGTCAGAAGTAAAAAGTTCACTTATTTCGTCAGTTGACAAATCGTATTTATAAACTGCATTTTTATCGTTGGTGGCGGTAGTAAATAATAAGGTATTAGCATCCATTTCATGAATAATCATGTAACGGGAAGCATAAGTCACCGGAAGATCGGCTATGGCTCCTTTAGAGGTTTTAGCAGCAAGATCTATTTCGACGTACTTGAATTGAGGTTCTCCATTGACATATTCCCAAAAATCAGCTTCGTCCTGTACATTGGCAGTAAACGAGCGCCCACTAGAGGTATGATAGACTCCGTAACAATTGGTTCCTACCACTTCATCTAAATTAAAAAAATAGTCTGCATCAAAATCTGTCGAACCGGCATTAATACGAAGCAGGCCACTAGGAGCTGCACCTCCCGCATTTTCGGTTCCGATTGCCTGTACATAGATAGCACCTGCATCGTCAATAACCATTCCGGAATTTGGAGCAGGACCACCAAAGACCATCCCTGTACGGCCATCTGCAATTACTTTTTCAAACGTATTTGTGGCAAGGTCAATAACTGCAACATAAGCCGAATCGTTTATTGGCGAAAAGTTGATTTCATAATGCACCCCCATGAACAACTTGTTATCACGTGCTACCATATCCAGGTAATATGTTCTGGTGGCTTCCGGGTACCTGTCTGATATTCCGGAGAGTGAAATCTCATCGGTAATACGCATGGTAGAGGGATCAAAAATGATTAACTTGGAAACACCTCCGGCTACAGTAGCATACGCTACGGTCTCGCTTTCAAAATAGATGGTGGAAAAAGTGTTGGCACCGGGAACAATAATTTCCTGTTCAACCTCCGGGGTTCCGGAACTATTAACCACATACTTAACTAATTTTGCAGGTGAGCCAAAAGGTTTTGCATATAAAGCACCATTATAGGTTTCTGTGCCAGCGCTGTTAGCAAGTTCTCTCGCATCATCGTTGTTAAGAGTTCCTATATTTAGATCTTCAAACCATTGAATGTAGGTAGTTTGATTGGGCCATGCCCCACTCACAGTAGATATCGCGTATCCTGTTGTTATTGGAGCACCGCTGTCTGTATCGGGATCTTCATCTCTGGAACATCCGGTGAACAGGCTCAATGAAGTTACCAGCAAGCCTAGGGTGTAGATTATTGTCCTTTTCATTTTCATCTAAGATTTGTTATTAAAAGAAGTTCTTATAGTAGCGTATAGCGCCCGTCCCGGACGTTGTACACTAAAGTTATCATAGACTTTTTGGTTGAAAATATTGCTTAATTCCAGTGTTAACACTGCTTTTTCTTTCGGAAGCGTATAACTTACGCCGGCACCCTGCACAAATTGATAGGGGATTCTATGCTTATAGGCTCTATTGCCATCATTGGCCCAATAGAGGAAATATTCATGTACATAGGAAGACGACCACCATATAGAGAAGAGACTTTTGCTAACGATCAAATCTTTCTTATTGAACTGAAGTACTGCATTTCCGAATAAAAATGGCCTATCAGGTATTCGCGCTCCAAAGTAACTTTCGTCGGTAGCACCGGTAACATCCTTTCTGGAGCGATTGGTCAGGTCCTGATAGGTAACATTAGCTGTTATGACAAAGTGTTTGTTGGGCTTTATATTTACCTGCGCCTCCACACCTCTTATCAAACCTTTGAGCAAATTTTCATACCTGGCATGAAATTGAGAAGCACGTACCCAAGTACCATTCTGAATAGAACGATAAAAGCCGTTTAACTCATATTTTAGCTTGTTATTATTAAATCTCAACCCCAAATTCATGTTGTGACTTTGCTCTGGTTTTAAGGAAGGATTAGGATTCACTGGCGTTGTGAAATCTCCGAATAATTCAACTTCATCTGGCAGACGTGTCGCATATTCATAGGAAGCCTTAAGAAAATAGTGTTTAAAAACAGGGCAAGTGAGCGCCTGCCCTACTCCAAAATTGGATACTTTTTGACTATGAAAATGCGCAATTTTATTTTCTATAACATAGCCGATTGAACGATAGTCATAGTGTTTTAAAAAAGTATAACTTATCAGGCTTTTTTTAAACTTATGCTCATAGGCAAGACCTAGGGCATTTTTTGTTAATGTTGTCGGACTTGTGAAAGGATCGAAACCATAAAACTCCACAGCGACATCATCTTTACCAACCCTTCTAAACCACGAGCTCAATACGTTAAAAGTTAATGCGCCTTTTTCTCCAATTTCACGCGTTATGTTCAAACGATTGACTAGATTGTCGGTATTCAATTCCAGTAAATTCTTTGAAGTAGCTATTTCTCCCCCACTTTCTCTTCTATAAAAAACATGTCCATCCCATGTATACACATTTAGTGTAGTATCAGTCAACAGGCCTTCGATTTTATTCAACCCACAATACCATTTAATGTCCGTCTTCTTTAGCAAGTTTTCCTTTTCATAATCTAACGACAAGCCCCTTGCAGATTCGATGTACAAAGCTTCTCCATAGGGTTCTGTCATTACGGCATTATGTTGTATTTCATCATGTATACCTGATATGCGTGCGTGAATGATTAATCTGTCAGCCGCCTTCGAATCGATTACACCAGCATAAGCACTAATTAAATAATTCGCATAGCGATCATGGAATCGTCGTACACTTGCTGACTCCGGGTTTCCAAATTTATTGGGAATTTCGACATCTACTTCATAATTGTTATCAGACGAATTATGAAAAGAATTAATACCAAAAATCCATTTTTTACCTGGAATACGAACCTGAGCGCTGAGATTAAATTTATGTGTATTAAATGAACCGAAACTATAAGCAGCATCCACATAACTGTTATATTTTTTACGAGGAATTACATTGATAGCGCCGCCCAGGGCATCGGCTCCTAAATAAACAGGAACCACTCCTTTGTACACCTCAATACGTTTCATAAAAAAAAGGGGGAGTACATTTAAAGCCATGCCTGAGCCTAAATAAGACAAAGGTATACCATCTAAAAAAATCTTTATTTGCTTGCCCGACATACCGTTTATAAATAGGTTAGCATTACTACCATATCCGCCTGTTTGTCGCACATTAATACCTGATATTTGCTTGAGCGCATCACTGGTATTAACATTTCTAGCATAAAACTCTTTCGTTTCCAAAACAGAAACATTGGCCGTACTTTGTTCCAATTCATCAGCCTCCGTATTTACAAGCACTTTTACCTGTTCAAGCTCATAGTCTTTTGAGATAAGAACAAAATCTACCTGAAGTTGCTCGCTGGTGCTGAGTTTGATTTGCTTTTCTGATTTGACATAACCAACAGATTGTGCCGTAATTGTATAAAAGCCTTTGGCTAAATCCCGAAATTCGAAAACCCCTTGTGAATCTGACTGTGTTGATCTTCCATTGGAGAGTGTCATATGCGCATTTGGCAATACTTCCCCATTTCCGTCATGAATCGTACCAAAAATTATGGCAGATTGAGCATGAGCGGAAATTATAAAAAAAATGATACATGATAAAAAGTACCTTCGGTAATGCATATCTTCTAGCAACAGTGTTGCGAAAATAACACAATTTACATCAATTGCAACACTGTTGTGTTTATTATTTAACTAGCACTATCAACATGATTATCAGTCATGTTTCACAGCTAACAGTAAGCCTTCATCCATTAATTCTTTCGCGGCCGTTAATTCTTTATCGGACAAAGTCCGTTCGTTTAAATAACCATCAGCATCTTTCCAGATCTTCTTTGTTACATCATCAAGCTGATAAGCATAATCCTCATCTTTCTTCAACAAGTAGACATTTCCATTCTGCTTATCTAATTGTAGTATCTGCTGGTTACGTAGTAAAAACTTGTCAACAAATTCATTTAGAAGTATTACCTCGCGCTCCTCATTATAAATAAGGTAATTATAAGGTGCACTGAGATCTATATTCTTGGTTTCTAAGGACTCAAGTTCGAAAAGTTCAACAGTAGTACGCATATTCCCATCGTCCTCAAAAAAGCACCTTTTTATTTTTACAGGTGTTTTCTCAGAAGACTCGTTCTTCACGACAGCAGAACGCCGACTTCCTTCTTCAGCGACATCGTTCACAGCAACATGTTCCACAAAAAAGAAATCTTCGGAAGCAGTTTGAGAATACCTGATTTCACCCTTAACATGAATTTCTGACACTAATTTATACTTACCCAAAGGTGCATCTTCGGGAATACTAAACGTAAAATAGTAATGTTTACCAGATTGAATGTTTTGAAGAATTTGTACTAATTTTTCTTTTTTTACTTTACCGCTCAGGTAGTCGGCAAGTATCATTAGAGGCAGGTTTTTATTCAGGTATTTTAATTTTTTTTCTTGGGGTAAGTTCTCAGGATCAGGTGGATCTGGTAAAGCGATAACATGCTTTTCAAATAACATCGTCACCTCACCTTTGGGGTCTTCAACACCTATGCGTACATAAGGAATTACATGGTGTTCTTTCAACTGCGACGTGTTAAAATTCCAATGTATGGTAACATTTGTTCCTCGAAGAGTCCTTTTGGGAAAAATACTCATTTTCTAATTGATTTGATATGCTCTTTACTATATTTCTCCGGGTATTGTTGAAACCATTTTACTACTGTTTCAGGACCTAACTCATCGTATACAATCGACATCATTTTTTCCAGCTTATTTAAATATTCCTGACGTGCAAGTTCCGGGTCCTTCTCTAACATGAGCCGTTGGTCTTCCTTTTCTTTCTTCGAGGCAGGTAAATGATGTAAAAATCTATTGTCAAAACATTGCATACAAAATTGCTCATACTTAGATGTGAAAAGAATAAAATTGTGCCACATAGCGTCAATGATTAGTAGGTCATCTGAAATAAACACCCCTTTCTTCAGACTAATTGATAAAAATTTCTTAGTCTCTTTAAAAATATCCAGTGCTTCTTCCTGACCAACGTCATACATATCGGTAAAACGTGAAAGTACATCTTCATCCTGATATTCATCAATCATAGTTAAGGCTATGGTTTTCATACTGTCAATGGGTTTAGATGAATAAATGGAATGGGTGGTACAGGACCACCCATAAAAATTACAATGTAGAGCAACAGTGAGTACCACCACAGCAGTGTGTACCACCTACAACCTCTTTTGCTTGAAGAATTTGCTCTATTAAAGCTTTTTTGTTCGTTTTCATGATATTAAAAATTTGAATGATGCTTACTCTGTTTAAGGTTTTCAGCATACCCTTTATCATTGCAATGAATTACATATATAAAAAAATAAATTAACAAACGCAACAATGTTGCTTTTATGATTTGAGATATAACTTTCTTTATATAAAAACTTTAAAACGGCCGACGCGCTTCTTGAAACTGAAAAATTATAATGCAATCAACTCAGCACTATACATCAGCCAAAGCTTGAATCTTTCTCTTGCGAAAAGGTTTTAAAATCGACTCAATGTAAATCACTACCACAAGTAAATTCTAAGCTCATATACTACTAGAACCTAGACCTTTCTTTTTTGTTCATAAGGAATTGCAAGTCATCAACGGAGCGACCGGGATGTCTATTCCGATTTCCTTATATAGCCTGCTGATGTTAAGCGATATGTTTTCTTACTGGAGTAACGATCAGCCAACAGAATTTACTTTCCGTATATTTCGTATTCCTGTTAAAAAAATCTAAATTGCAAAATCTTATTAGACCAAAAATTTCAATTCACTATTGAAGTCTTTATTGAGACTTTACTTTTAAAGAAGTTGAGGACATATGAAATTACACTCAAGAATAGTAAAAACTGAATTAAAGGCACTCACGCTAACTGAACTGCTGGTTGTGATGGTAATTGTAGGTATCCTAATTTTGCTCGCCCTGCCTAATTTGATGCCCTTAGTTACTCAGGCACGCGAAATTGAGGCACAAGAAGGCTTAAAGCATATACATATGCTCCAAAAACAATACCACATGCAACACATGAAATACTGTGAGGACCTGACCAAACTACCTGGTTACGAAGCTAACAAAACAACTAAGGAAGGTGGTGAGGCCGTCTACCAATTCAATGTAGAATCTGCCTCCAGCAGTTCTTACCTAATAAAAGCAACGGCTGTTGAGGATTTTGACAACGACGGAAACTACAACGTTTGGTCTATAGATCAGGACAAAAAAATGGAACAAGTCGTTCCTGATTAATGCTTTACTTATTTATAATAATGGCTCTGACAAGTATCGCAATTCAGGACTTTAAATCCAGATCGATACGTTTTTGGTGGCTCATATACCCTGTAGCCGCTATCAGCGCCTTTTTTTTGGCTAAAAATGAGCTTCCAACCACAAGTTTATTAAGCGGCGCAGTATTTAATATACTATTTATAGTGATGCAACTGCTGGTTCTTACTGTATATTTCAGCTTCAAACATAGAAAACTAGTATCGATTTTCGATCGTTTTCTGGGCTGGGGCGACGTATTACTATTTATCGTATTTTGCTTTTTATTTTCTCCAGTCAATTTCATCTTGTTTTACATGCTGAGCACTTTCTTATCTTTATGTCTGGCATTATGCTGGTTGCAAAAAATTGACAAACGCATTCCCCTTGCCGGTTTGCAAGCGAGTATGTACCTGATTGTACTTGCGATAAATTGGGTTATACCGTCCTTTTCGTGTTATAATGATCAATGGTTATTAACTGTATTTTAACTATGGAAAACCAAATCGTTTTAACCACAGACCAATTGCAACTCATTACCCCGGATCAGGCCTGGCACTACCAGGTTATTCCCGAGTCTCTGGAAAATTCAATATTAACCTTATATTGTTCTGAGTCGGCTCCACCGAACATACAAGAGTTGGAAATTTTGCTGGCATGTGCTATTACACTAATCAAACGTGATGAAGAACAGATCAGCAAAGCACTAAGCACTTATTACAGACGTGACCATCAGAAAAAGGAAGTTGAAGCCCTCAATTACAATGCCAGCAACGATGATTTTCTCATGAAGCTCATATCGGAGGCCAAAAATTTAGGTAGCTCTGATATCCATATAGAAATTTACGACGAACAGTGTCGCGTACGCATCCGTATTGATGGCAAGTTGGTAGAGCGCTACCGCATTCAGCCGGAAGAATATCCGTCGCTGATCAATCGTATTAAAATAATGTCAAACCTCGACATTGCGGAAAAACGCTTACCACAAGATGGACGTATATTTTTTGAACGTATGAACCACAAATTCGACATCAGGGTTTCTGTACTTCCTACTCTCCATGGGGAAAAGGTGGTCATGCGTTTGTTAAGTAACGACGCCACAAACATTGACATTAACGCTTTGGGTTTTGGAGAACGCGACCTTAAAAATTACCTGGAAGGCATCAAAAAACCTAGTGGTATTCTGCTAATAAGTGGTCCTACGGGATCGGGGAAAACAACAACCCTTTACGCGACTCTAAAACTGCTGAACGAAGAATCGAGAAATATAACCACGATAGAAGATCCCATCGAATATACACTCGACGGAATCAATCAGGTACAGCTTAAAGAAAACATTGGCTTCACTTTTGGAGCAGCCCTGCGTACTTTTCTACGTCAGGATCCCGATGTAATTATGCTTGGTGAGATCAGGGACCCGGATACGGCCTCCATGGCTATACGCGCGTCACTAACAGGGCATTTGGTTTTGTCGACCATACATACAAACTCGGCCTGGGGTACCATTTCCCGGTTAATAGACATGGACATTCCGCCTTACCTGGTGGCAAACACCCTCTCCACTTCTGTGGCCCAGCGGCTTGTTAGAAAACTATGCCCCAAATGCAAGAAGGTAGAGAAAATGGACAGCAGCCTTTATCCGGATAAATTCAAACCTTTTTTTGAGGTTGCCAATCACAGTGTAGCTCAAGGGTGTGAAGCCTGCTACTATACCGGGTACCGGGGACGTAAAGCCGTCTATGAAGTTATTCCCATAGACATGGAATTGGCTGAAAATATTAAAGAACGAAATTTTGAGGTAAGCGAATTACTCCAAGAAAGAACTATAAAAACCTTGGCAGAGAATGCCTTCGAGTTATTCGCGGCACAAGAAACCTCTCTAGAAGAAATATATCCTTTACTATTAAACTTTTGATGGTGAAAAAAGCACTAATAATACTCCTACTTATCTGTTACAGTCAGCTATGTGTGCTGGCGCAAGATCGTTTCGATCAATTGCAGAAAGACCTGGAAAAGACTGCACAATTAACCCCGGGATTGAATGAAACCGTAGATTTCTCAGTTTCCGGTGTGAGCATACAAGAGTTTCTGCGGGGCATAGCAGAATCGAACCAATTAAACATAAGCATCGATCCTAAGCTCGACATCAAGATCTTCAACAATTTCACCAACGAGAAGGTATCCAATATTTTGCTGTACCTATGCAAAGAATACGATCTGGAGGTTAAATTTGTCGGTTCCATTATGCGCATAACGCAATTTGAACACCCAGTGCTCCCCCCTCCACCAATGAAGGAATATCAAATAGATATCTCTTACGAAGGTGCCGGAAATTTGATTAGCATGAACCTTCGAAGGGATACACTCGAAGATATTCTTACCGAAATAGCCCGTCTTACGAAGAAAAATGTTTTACCAGATCCTTCAATCAATAAGCAACAGCAAATAACTGCTTCTATTGTAAACAGCCCTTTTGACAAGGCACTGGAGCTTTTGGCCTACTCCAATGGCATGAAAGTTGAAAAGTGGGGAAATGATTATAAGTTGATCCCGGCCGATAAGGAAGAGGAGGAAGAAGATACAGGCAGGCGCAGTACCCGTTCAGGAAGGCCGGCTGCTTCCAGAGACCGCAACAGAAAAGCGAAGAGTAATAAATCCAAAAGCGATTATTTCATTGAAATTAACGATTCACTGGGAGAAAAGTATGTTTCATTTGCCGCTGAGGGCATGCCCATTGCAGACGCTATCAAAGAAGTTGCCCTGGAAATGGGCGAAAATTACTTCCTTTTTTCGGAGCCCAAAGGCGAAACCTCTACCTCATTTGACAAGGTTACCTTTGATCAATTCTTGAGCTACATCCTACAGGGAAGTCAGCATACTTTCAAATTAGACCAGGACATTTACCTTATTGGCGAACGTAAACTGGAAGGTCTGCGCACAACCAGTGTCGTTAAATTACAGTTTCGCTCCTACGAAGAAGTGATGAATGCCATTCCTGGAGAACTAAAAGAAGGAGTAGAAATCAGTGAGTTCCAAGATTTAAATGCCCTGATATTAAGTGGTTCGGGCCTTCAAATTAACGAAATCAAACACTTCATACACGAAATAGATATATCGGTACCGATGGTGATGATTGAAGTCATCATGGTAGAAATAAGCAAAGGACGCACTACTTCTGTTGGGTTAAAAGCGGGTAAGAGTGATACGGTAACCACCGGAGGTTCTTTACTACCCACTTTAGATCTTATTCTGGGAGGAGGAACAATCAATAACACCATTGACGGAATTAGAAACAGAGTTGGGCCTCTGAACCTGGGAAGGGTATCTCCAAACTTTTACATACAACTGAATGCCTTAGAAGACCTGGATAATGTACACATAAGATCCATGCCTAAGTTATCGACACTCAATGGACATGAAGCAACAATGCGTGTAGGCGAAACAAGGTATTACAGTGTTCAAACTCAAAATGTGGTAGGGTCTGTAACCACAAACACCGTTGTAACACAACAGTATAACTCTGTACAGGCCGACTTATCGATCTCTATAAAACCGATTGTCTCCGGAGACGGTGAAGTAACACTCGATATTGATGTAGAAATATCTGATTTCATTGGCACCCCGGCAGGTAACGAACCACCGCCATCGAGAACCAGTCAATTTACCTCACTCATTCGTGTCGGTGACGAGGAGATGGTACTACTGGGAGGAATAGAACGACAAGAGCGTAGCGATAACTCACACGGCGTTCCACTACTAAGTAGAATACCTGTTATTAAATGGTTCTTCGGTCAACGCACTAAATCTAAATCCAAAAGTATCTCTGTGGTATTTATCAAACCAACAATTATTGACTAGATGTCAGTCTTCGATAACATATTGGAACGATTCAAGAGTATCACTGCTGTGAAGGGCCTGCACATTGAATTCACTGATGCAAACGATTATGAATGCTACCTGGTAGAACTAAAAAAAAGGAAGCAAAAAATTCATATAACTCATAAAGACAGGGCTACGACATTAGACGCTTTGAAGCTCTCCAAAAATGATGTATTAAGTTTGTCCGTTGGCGGTAAAGGTATACTCACCAAACAAATTGATAATGGTGATATTAATACGTCCGAGTTAAACGACAGTGCGGTATTACAACTCGTTTTACCCAATGCGGATGCCAATCAATTCTATACGCAGATTCACAATATCGCCGGCTTAACCCTTGTATCAATAATTAGACGAGAAAACTTAAGCACCATTCTCAAGCAATTGTCAGCCATGCATGCGAAGGTAATCGGACTCACTTTGGCCAACCAGGCTGTTGCCAATGTTGTACCATTAATTGCGCCTTCTCAAAGCGAAATTAATAGCTTTGGTACACAGTTCAAATTCACAGATCAAGGCGTTTCAGACATCACGCTCAACAGCAATGGCGGTACGAACGTTCTTACTATCGGCGAAGAAACACTACAGCAAGGAGAAGTAAGTGCATACGTATCCGCGTTCCAGGTAATTGCTCCTGTAAACGCCGTTTTGGTCACTGATGAATCAATAGAAAAGAACTTCAGCGGGTACTTAGAGTCCCAATTGTTTAAAAAATTGGGTATTGGCATACTTGCATTCATTTTTATTATACTACTGGCCAATCAATTTCTTTACATGAGACTGAAAGACAGCTACAATCAACTAGCTTCTCAAGCTGTCTATAGTAAACAACTTATCAGCCAGCGCGACAGCCTAAAAGTTCAATTAGACGAAAAAGAAAACTTTCTCCACACCGCAGGATGGTTGAGTCCCTCAAAAAATTCTTATTACGCCGACCGGGTTGCTTCCATCATGCCCCGGTCCATTGTACTTGATGAGCTGCAAGTTAACCCACTCGACATCAAAGCCACGCGAAAATCGAAGAAGCAGGTTTTTACAAAAAACAAATTATTGATTACAGGTCGTTGTGCTACCGGAGCAGTCTTGACTCCCTGGATTGACCGACTAAACGAATACGACTGGGCACAAAAGGTGCATGTCATTGATTACCACTTTGACGAAGAAAAGCACATAGGAATTTTCACAATAAGCATAGATATTATAGATGTTTGAACGTTTAAAACATATCTCCTACAAACAGAAATTACGCTTATTGGTCGTAGGTTCCCTATTATTCCTTATTGGCTGTTACCAATTGGCGATAAAAAACACGATACACGCTTACAACGAAAACCGTAATACGGAAGTGGCGATAGCGGGTTCGGCTACTGCTTTAAACAACATAGCTGCCTATAATGCCAAGCTAGCCATGTATAACGAAAACCTTGGCTCTTTTGAGTTTAATGACCAGGTAAACCATGAAGATGCATTTGCGAAAATCACCGCTTACTGTGGTCTTCACAAAATAAAGGTCGCAGCAATACCAGACCTGTCTATCAACAAACATCCTGAGTTTGATGTATATACGAGTGAAATTGTGGTACAAGGAGATTTTATCAGCCTTTTAAAATTGGTACATTGGCTGGAACAGAAGGAAAAAGTGGGTAGAATAAGTGCCATTCACTTCTTTAAGAAAAAGGAAAAACGCAGCAAAAAGCAAAAGTTGAATGTGCGCATCTATATACAAAACATTAAATTTCATCACCATGAAAAAGAAAAGAATTAGCATCATATTCGGGGTGATTTCCATACTCATCGGCTTTACTTCGTGCGATGTGGTTTTTGAACCCGATATTTCCAATGAAGACGTGATACTCAACGCACCAACAGACAATGTAGCGATATATGATTCTGTACAACGGTTCTGGTGGGAAAAAATTGAACAAGTAGAATTCTACAACCTGCAGATAGTGAAACCTTCCTTTGAAGAAATAAGTGTCGTTTTATTAGACACACTGTTAACAGAATTAAGCTATGACCTTGACATGACCAGAACCGACACCGGCGCTTATGTGTGGCGCGTGGTAGCCTGGGCCGGAGAAAGCAGGTCGCATTCCGAAACACGTCGTTTCGATCATTTCGACCGTGACCTTTCTAATGAAGAGGTAAACTTACTGGCACCGGGCAATAGCACATTATTAATAGATGCTGTTCAAACATTCTGGTGGGAAATTCTGGATCACGCTCAATCTTATAACCTGGTTATTGTTGGTCCCTCATTCAATCAACAAGTTGATGTCGTACTCGACACCATACTTGATGTCAATAAAATCAACTTAAACATTTCCAACCTGGACCCTGGAACTTATGAATGGACTGTCATTGGGCGCTCAGGAGCCTCGCGAAGCGATTCACTGATATTCTCCTTTGAAATTTCCGATTTCGTAAGCATCGAAGATGAGTTTGTAGAACTACTATCTCCAAGCGATGACAATGAATTTGAGCTGGAAGAAGAAGGGACCGAAATTGAATTTAAGTGGGATGAACTGGAAGGAGCTATTGCCTACGAACTGATGTGGTCTACAGACCTCCAGGATTTGGTAGATAATACTGGTACAACGGAAAACGCTACGGGTAACTCTCACAAAATCCGCTTTCTGAATTCTGGAAATTATTACTGGAAAGTACGCGGCCTTGGCAATAATGCCAGCGATGGCAACATTTCCAAGTATTCAGAGATAAGAAGTATTAAAGTAGTCAACCTGGTGCAATAATGAAAAATAAGAAGGTGACATATCTTTTATTGGCGCTGGTAGCAGTAGTTTGGGGGCTTATCATTAAAGAGGTCTTGGTACGGGTTAATGGTGATAACAGCAACAATTTCAACTACCATAAAACGATAACAAACACGGCACCTACCAACCTCAGCTTAGATACTTTTTCCATAGTTGCCAACTACCGGGACCCGTTTTTGGGTACCATTAAAAGAGCACCCGCCAGCAAAAAGAAAAGAATTCCTTCGAAAAAGAAAACGGTAAAAAAACCTCAACCGGCGCCAAAACCGGTAACAGACTGGTCATTCGTACAGTATTACGGTCTTGCAACGAAAGACGGCAGCTCTCTGGCATGGATGCAGCTATACGGTAAAAGTTATCATATGAAACCCGGTGAAACGAACCAAAATGTAAAGTTATTGAGCATCAACAAAGACTCAATACAGGTGGAGTTTAAGGGCGAGAAAAAATTTATTAAACGATGAAACTATTCAAAACTATAAGCTTAATAATATTGGTGCTGGGTATAGGTACTCAATCAAAGGCACAGCGTGATGAATTTCGCAACCTTTTGGTACAAACCATACGACTAGCAACAGACAGCACCAAAATAAAAGCACATATTATTGCTGAGACCATTGAAAAGAAGGTAAAAAATGACTTGTATTATTTCTCTTATAAAAATGGTCACATTAAAAGAGTAAGAGGTGTCATAGTGGGTAAAATGCTCGATGGTGAATACCAGGAATTTGATAATGACGACAACATACTTTCTGCCGGGAATTTTAAAGAAGGGTTGAAAGACGGTGAGTGGAAGTCCTGGTATGCGAACGGGGAACTCAAAGACATCAACACCTGGCGCGACGGTAAGCTCTCAGGTTCCTTCTCTGAATATAACATACAAGGGAAACTCGTTAGAAAAGGTAAGTTTAACGATGGAAAACTCCACGGGAAACTGGAGATCTATAAAAACGAACAAATTGTAGTCAATTATTACGATAACGGTCAAGTTGTTGAAAAAGATCCCGAATCAGGTTCCTCAAAAAAGAAGAAAGACCCCAAAAAGAAGAAGAAAAAAGCTCCCAAACCGGAAAAAGAAGAAAAAAAGCGCGACACTAAACAAGACAAAGATAAAACGACAAAAACCAAAAAAGAGCCAAAAGTAAAGAATCAAGAAAAGGAAAACACCACATCCAAAAAGAAAACGACCAACTCTAAAAAAACGGAGAAGGACGAAAGTCCGGACAAAAATGGCAATAAGAACAAGAAACGCAAGGATAAAAAGTAGTACCTTAAAAGGGCATACACTACTATTAGTACTAATCATTAGTTTGATTATTGCTTTACTGTGTTCATCGCTAATTTTAGTCACTTATTATTATAAAACCGTTAATTTTCAAAGCAAGCAACTTTCCATTCTTAGCAATAATTTAGATTCCGGGCTTGCTGTTCTGCTTTCCAAACAAACACCTGTTGGGCTTAACGAAAGTAAAACACTGCGATTATTCGACCAAGGCAGGGATACCGTTTTATTATCTCGCAAGCAATGGGGCGTTTTTGAAGTTGTTTCGTCTTTAGCATCCATTGATGATAAGCATGCAAAAAAATCGGCACTGCTGGGCTATGAGCCTTCCAACAAATTCCAGCATGCACTTTACATGATAGATAATAACAGTCCGCTGCGCTTAACGGGCAACACCAAACTTAAAGGGCTGTGCTACATTCCAAAAGCCGGAGTAGAGCGTGCTTACATAGGAGGAAATAGTTACACAGGTAGCAAACTAGTTTATGGAGTTACAAAAAAAAGTAACAACAGGTTACCGGAAGCTGCCATACCCACGGACCTTGCATCATTGCTTAGTGAAGATGCAATGATAAGAACGAGCTTTGATAACCTCGACTCAAACACCATACAGCAGTCGTTTAGCGATCAATCGCTGTTATTAGCTGGTGATAGAATCACACTTAGCGGTGGCTCCTACGTTGGCAATATTGTTATAAAGGCACAAAAGGAATTAATTATCAGCTCTGGCACTATTCTGAAAAATGTGATCTTAATTGCTCCTTACATCGAAATTCACAATGGGTTTAAAGGAGAAGCGCAAATATATGCCTCCGACTCCATTTACATAGAAGATAATTGTCAGCTCAATTACCCCTCATGTATCGGACTGATTAAAACAGCTAATAATCAGGAGCGGGCATGGATTGAAATAGGGAAAAATGCTTTTGTTTCGGGTACTATATTCTCTTATCAGCACCACTTTGATCGCACGCGTACTGCCCTTAAAGTAAATAGTGATGCCACAATTGAGGGCTATGTCTACTCGAATGGCAAAGTGGATTTAAAAGGAACTATCAAAGGAAGTTTGACATGTATGACTATTTTCTATCAATCGGCATCCGGAATACATGAAAATGTGCTAAGCAACGCTATCGTAGATTACAGCGCACTCAGACAACCGCATGTTAGCGCTTCCATTTTAGGAATTGAAAGTAAAAGAAAACTAATTACGTGGCTACCCTAACTAAAATAGCAGCTCCATTAAATGGCAGCTCTCTAATCGAAGTGCTGGTGAGTATGGTGCTCATTGCTCTTTCCATTAGTATTGGGCTTCTTGTATTTATGAACGTTATATATTCGTCAGACGATCAACTGAAATTAAAAGCTCAATTTGCGCTAAACGAATTTAAAAGTGAGATGTATCAGGAAAAGAGCTATTTTACAGAAGAAGAAGAATTTGAAGGTATACTCATTTCAAAAGAAATAGCAGACTACAACGGCATTGGCGATCTCAAACGCATAACGCTTATTGCCCGATCAGGGTCTCGTGATTTAATAAGGCAGGAATTAATTGTGCGGGTTGATGAAGCAGATTAAAGCATTCACATTAATTGAGATAATGGTCGTCATTATTCTGAGTTCTATCATTGTGAGCATTAGCTACTATGGTTTTGAAACATTGCACCAGGCTTTTCACAGGCATCGCAAGGCCCATGAAAGCACAGCTACTAAGGTGCACTTTATTAACCAATTTGAGTTGGACTTTCAAACCTCTTGGAAAGTGTATCGTACAGGTAACGATCTCGTATGTTGGTGGCCCGATAAGGAAATTCATTATCGTTGGACTCAAAACAATATATCCAGGTCTAACGAAACGGCCACTGTTGCGTTTGATGTACAAATAGAAGACATTCGGGAAAAAAAGGTAGATGTACTCAAAACAAACCTCATTGAAGAACTGACAATTGAAATTAAGGAGGGCAATGAAAAATGGCAAACACGTCTGTATAAATCCTATCCTTACCACTACCTGCTACAAAACGAATTGCAATGAGCTCAGTTGACCTAAAAAATATTAAGCGAAAACCAGCGTCCAAAAAAGACAGCAATACAACAGATCTGCTTGCTATTCTGAACAAGGACATTTCCATAGGTGGCAAAAAACTCAAAGACAAACAGAAAGAAGCTTTTTACAGTGAGTTATCAGTGCTCCTTGAGGCTGGTATGGATATTCGTTCTGCACTTGATGTAATCGTAAATGAAACAGGGTCAAAAAAGGAAAAAGAACTTTTTGAGACGATCAAAAAGGCCGTAATTAACGGTCAATCGCTTTCAGAATCGCTCAAAGAACAGCCTCAATTTACCAACTATGAATATTACAGTGTACAGATTGGTGAAGAAACGGGAAAACTAGCGAGCGTTTTAAAGGATCTGGCAGACTATTTCAAAAGAAGTATCCAACAAAAAAGGCAAGTTATAAACGCGCTAACCTATCCGGTAATCGTTCTTTCGGTTGCAGTAATGGCGGTAATTTTCATGATGTATTTCATAGTACCCATGTTCGCCGATGTTTTTCAGCGTTTTGACAAAGAACTACCTGCTATCACTCAGTTTGTGGTAAATGCTTCCGAGTGGATAGGCGAGCACCTCTGGAAACTTGCTTTGGTAGTTGCTACTATCATCATTACACTATATACCCAAAGAACAAGTTCATGGTTTAGAAAATATAGCAGCAAGGTAATTGTAATGATTCCTTTTATTGGGGACCTCATTCGAAAAATACACCTGGCACGGTTTTGCAACGTCATGAATTTGCTCATCGCTTCAAAAGTTAACCTATTAAGGTCTATCGAGCTGATTGGTAAAATGGCACCCTTCTACCCTATCGAAATTGCATTGGAACAAATGCAACAGGAAATAACGAATGGAACACCGCTAAACGACAGTATGCGCTCTTACAAAATCTTTGACACTAAAATGGTATCACTAATAAAAGTTGGAGAAGAAGTGAACCAACTTGAGTCTTTTTTCGACAAAATTGCTCAACAATACAACGATGAAATAGAACATAAAACCAGTATTCTGGGAAACCTGATCGAACCTTTTATGCTTTTATTTCTGGGGCTCGTGGTAGGTACTATTCTCATTGCCATGTACCTGCCGTTATTTCAATTGAGCACGAGTTTTGGCGGCTAGCACTCATCGAAACAAATCTACTAAACAACACATTTAATCTACCAAATACAACATTGGTTAGACGTAAATCAAAAATGTCGTCTTAATGACATCTTATTTACCTCAATTTGCTCACCTTTCAGCTAATTAATAGTGAATAGTGCTTATACTACTTCATTTTTACTGAGAGCAAGCCGAAAATCTTTAAAAGAGTAGGCATTTTTAAAACCCAAACAAAATGTTTTTTATTAACAGAACCTTAAAAGTCCTGTTGGTATTAGTTATAATGACTTTTGCCAACATTGCACGTGCCACGGACTGGTACATCAACGACAACGCTACTGCTAACGATCAGTTTACGGACGCTCCCGGGCTCGATGCTCCGGGCAGAGGCACATCTGACGCTCCTTACGCTTCTTATGAGTATCTGCGCATCAATGAGACGATCAATGATCATGACAATATTTACATTGATGCCGGTTTTTATAATTGGCCTACCATTCCGATCTTTGACAATGTCTCAGTTCTTAACTTCCATGGAGCGGGAAAGTCAAAGACTTTTATCAATACTATACAAAGTTCTCCCGGACAGGCACCATCCAGCATTTTGGTATGGACCGCAATTACCAGTTTCGAGGGAATGACCATTTCAAACCATTATGGTGTGGTAGTACGCTCTTTACCTGTTCCGGCGCCTAATTTTCAGGAAGGCAGAATGCCTGAAATGCTCAACTGCGACTTATATAGCATGTCAGGTGCATCAGATGCTTTCTGCATTCATGCTACATCGTGTAGAGGGCAAGAACTGGTGAACTGCAAGATTTTCTCAAAATCAGCAGCTGTATGGTTGGAAAACTGTTATGATATTGAAATCCTGCAAAGTGAAATCATTAGTCAGAATACAACAGCGGGCGCTATTCGAGTATCCTCTGATGCATTCCAGTCAGACTGTGCCATTCGCGACTGCTCAATTGAAGGTGCTTCGGGTCCAAACTCCATCATTGTAGATGTTGACCACGCATATGGTTTAAAGCTGGAACGCAACAAATTTCAGTGCGGAGGTGCGCAAATTGCCGTAAATCTAAGAAATGCACCAGTCACCTTTCTTATGAATAACAATTTCGTTTGGAACGTGAACAGGGGCCTATTGGCTGATGCAAGTACAACCAATTTATTTCAAATTATACAAAACTCGTTCAACACCAAAAAAACAGTGATTGAAGCACAAGGTCCCGGCTTAAGAGTACGAGGCAATATTTTCAAAACGCACTCTTCGAGTGCTAACGATTTCTGTATTAAAACCACTGGAAATCTCGATGTTTCTACATCTACCTCCACTCCACAGGCATTGGATATGAATTTATATTACCACGCTCGAGGAGCGCAGGCAGCTTCCATCAACGGGGTACAATATGCAAACCTGAGCCAATTACAATCTTCAACAGTTTTTGAAGAGGCTGGATTAACAGGTGCTCCAAGTTGGTTCAACGGAAGCCAGGGAGAAGCCGCAGATCTACATATCTGGCCCGGATCAATAGCGGTAGACGCCATAGACGCTGTGTCACGCTTTCGTGATATCGACAACGAAAATATATTTGGTAATGGCGTGGACATGGGAGCGGACGAAATACAGGTTAGTGCGGCCCGGTTAAGTGCAAACGAGGTAAATAAACCTACAGAGCCGTCGTTTCACACACAAGGCAACTTGTTAATTGTCGAACATAAAGGGACCGACCTCAAAGTTGAATTCTATACCATCAATGGCGTTCTAATGAAAACTATCTATGGAGAAAACAGCATCAATCTGAGCCAATTCCCTAGCGGGATATACCTCACTCGTGTGACTTCCGATGGTATTTCACAGGTAGATCGTTTGTTAGTTCCTTAATACACACAGCAAATTATATAGTAGTAGTGTAGTTAAAGAGGCTGTCATTTCTGACAGCCTCTTTTCTTTGAAAACCAATTACTACCTATAGAATTCACCTAACTATCTCAAAAGCACTACTTTTCCATGTTCTGACTTGCCTGTTGCATCTAAACGAAAGATATAAACCCCTTTTGGCAGAGCTTTACCCTGGTTATCATACCCGTCCCAGGTAATATGATGCATTCCTCCAGACTGAAATTCATCTGTCATCGTTTTTACCAGACGTCCTTCTCCATTATAAATTGCCAGACGCACAAAATCTGCCTCCTTTAATTCATACTGAAAATGGGTGAGATCCCTAAAAACGCTTGGGTAATTGCAGAGTATGTTGCGCTCATCGCTCACAAGTTCATTGCTTATGTAATTCGTATTATCTGCCTCTATTGACTCGTCAGATTTACCCACCCAATTATAACCTTTAACCTTTCCTGCAGGCAATTGGATGTCAAATTTATAAGCGAGAGTATTATAGCCTTCTACATAAATATGGTCGCTGACAGCAACTACATATAAATGCTTGTTTTGGGAAGAAATATCCAGTGCCTGTATGCCTATTACTTCTGTTATACGCTGACCAAATGTATTTTCCCAGTATGATGCTCCATCACGACTATAAGCATATAGTGCTACCTGATTTGGGCTCTTGACAGCTAAAACATAACAGTTCCCACTACCATCGAGGGCAAGGCTTACTCCATACACATAGTTAAAAGGCTCTTCATTCAGCCACAAAACAGCACCGGTAGCTGCTGCATATTTCATGGTAATGAGTTTATTTTGGTCATTTTGCCAAGCATTACCTGTAATATAAACACTGCCCTGGTTATCAACTTTTATGTCATAGGCTGTACCTGAAAAAGTCCCGGGGCGATGCACCCACAACTGATCACCAGATGAGTTATAGGCTAGTGTCGTATAATAATCGGTTCCATCGGCACTGCGAATTTTACCTGTCAGGTAAACAGTACCATTGTCTTCCAGCGCAATCCCATGGGGACGATCATATGATCCTTCCGCATCATAATTACGCACCCAACTCAGGGAACCGTCCGGCGCATATTTCAGAAGGACAAAGTCACTAGATTGCTGTAAACTGCTTGTACCGGCCACATAACAGTTACCTTCAGCATCTACCCGCACACCAACCGGCGTTTGTTTTTCATAAATACTGTTATCGTTGTAATCTTTCACCCAGTCTACGATTCCGTCCCCGGTCATTTTTATCAAAAGTATACTACTTCTGTTTCCGGCGACTTTTTCTCCGACAAAAAACAAATTACCATCCTGATCACAGGCAAGATCTCGGGCATAAGCTCTTTCAGCCTCGTGTGCATAACTCCATAACTCCTGGCCGCCAGGGTTGTATTTTTTCATTATCAGGGTCGGGGAATTATGGCTTGAGGGTCTTCGCATACCCAGTAGCACGGGATTATCCTGCCTGTCGAGGGTGATATGATAACCATAAAAGCCAAGCAAATTAGCACCTTGTTCTTCCACCCACATAAGTGTACCGTGTGTATTATACTTCATTAATAAAAGTCTTCGGTCTCCCGTATTTTCATCATCAGTCCAACCCAGGATATAAGTATTCCCCAAACGATCCACTACCATATCTTCACCTTTTTCATCTTTATCGCCGGTAGTGCTATCATATTCGGCTAGCCATAACGTCGAAATTTCGGAAGTATCGCCTTGTTGGATAGTAAAAAAATCGTCGGATGTATCGTAATTGGTTAATTTAAATAAAGGGTTTGTGGCATTATCACTTATTTCCACCCAATAATCATCACCTGATTGCAGGGTATCCGGTATGAACCACGTAAAAGGCGATGAATACGCTCCTTCGCCCAATACGGCGTACACCTCTCCTCCTTTGTACAGTTTAATCACCTTATGTACTTCATCACTTATATTAGACCAGCTAACACCCAAAGAATCACCCTGTTGATATACTTCTCCTCCAAGGGGTGTTTGTAAAACGACATTACCTTCAGGAGGGGCACTTACAAAAATATCTCCATCACTGACATCGTAAATATTGCTATCATGTGTTCTGCTAACTTTCAGACGATAGGTCCCATTAGTCGTGAAAGTCGTATCATCAAGCTCCAATTCTGATGGAACACTTACACCTAAATGAGGCAGGTTACTGATCCCCATATTTAAGCGTGGCTGTGCACTCCTGCGGTGCAAATATACGTTTACGGGCTCATTGGAGGAAGTCGTCTGCCATTGAACCGGACGAATAGTACCAGTATACCAAATATCTCCGGTCTCATAGCTCTTTTCATCTTCCCCTAAACGTGTGGCTCCATTGGGCAGGTTTAAGGTCATTTTTTCAGAACCGATAATCCCATTTGGGTTGGCCATAGCTACCAATTCAGATTCACTCCATACCGTTTTCCAAAATGCATTTAACACCTCTGTAGTAAGTGTTTCATCATCGACCAGAAAGCCAAACTCATTCAATTCAAGGCTTACAGGTCTATAAATCGGTACATTTTGAATGGCAGAAGGATACATATTTTGTGAGGAGATGTAAAACGCTCGCCTGTCAAACATAATAAACTTGTGATGTACGTCAAATGCTTTCAAGGGATGTTCGGATGATGCTTTGGCCCGGTATGCTGCTACCTGGAGCTTATTGCGGTATAAATCGCGTATATCTTCAGCCAGCCCTTGTTCATCCATCATTTCTTCCAGGAACCCGTAGATATCAACACCTTGCCATCTCTTATCTGCATCCACTACTAATTTCACCTCTACACCTCTCAATACAGCCGCCATGAGCTTATCCATTAATTGTGTTATATAAACAAATTGTTTATAACTTGGCTGCACCATGTAGATCGATTCACTAGCGGCATCGATAGCGGCGAATATGGCCCTATCAGCACTTTGATCAAAGTTGTAGCTGAAAAAATTCCTTTTAACAAGGCCTCTCCCCAAAGAAAAAACGTTTAAGCGGTTGCTCACATTTGGTTCCGGCTTAGTATACTCCGGATCATCGTATCGCCTTTTGGCACCAAAGTTATTTGGAGGTCTGAAATTCGTCACGTTTTTATTAAAAACCTTCACGATAAAATCACTGGCTGCCGCAGCCGCTTCTCCGTGAATTTGCATATTGATATCTGTCAGATAAGCATTTGCGTTATCAGTAGGGTGTTGCAGGTAATTTTTTGACCAGTTCATTCCTCCGGCTATAGCTTCAGTACGGTCTCGCACTGCGATTTTGGAATGATTCCATCCCACCACATCTGTGAAGTTACCGACCTTGATATTGACATTCCATGTAGATGCATCTTCCGGCAGTTTTGAAGTGAGCGCTTCATAAACTTTTTTTGCTGAGCTACCTCTAAAAAAAGGCATGGATTGCAAAAACCGTAAGTAAGGTTTGGGACCGGTGTTGTCCACATTATTATCGTGGAGTTCGCGAATTGCCGGTGCTATATGCTCTTTCAGCAGCTCCAGTCCGGAATTTTTGATGTAAAACAATGTAGACATTTCAAAGGTAAAAGAGGTTCTTCGAAGCATATCAGCGATTTCCATGTAACAGGCCTGCGCACGAGCAGGTGAAGGTGCTTCGTTTACATCTCCTATCATCCACAACCAGTCAGACATAGTCTCATTGCGGGTAGTCAGGGTGGAAAATTGATTGTATTTCGTGCTATCACTAACGGTACTATAAACAGCTTCACCAATATAGGAACCCTCATATGATTGGCCCCAAACCGGGTTTGTTATTGCGGAAAAAAAAAGAGCCACCTCAAAAAGTAGTAGGCTCTGAGCAAGATTTTTCATAAAAAATTAATTAAGCATTTGACAAATAAATAAAGCTCAAAATAGCTTTATATTGAACAAAAGGTGTCTTATCTGATTCAAATGGACGGATTTTATTGGCACCTGAACCAGGAGGAGGAGGTGGGTACCCGATAGACCTCGTCGAAGTGAGGAAGGTATATACCTGAACCAGGCACAATAGGTATTAGAAGATTAGTCCTGATCGTGTTCCTCTTTGATCTTTTTGAAGTGACTAGCTGCTCTCATCCAGATCATGAGCCCCATCATTATTAAAGCACCATAAGTTATCAACCTGAAATGCTGCGCTACAAAACTTCCGTGTTTCCCAATAAAATCACTGGAAGTAAGGGTACAAAAAATAAAAGCTATTGATATCAATGCCACCTGCACCTTCCATTTCAAGGGCATATCCACCACACGCTTTTGAGTTGTAGCCACCTGATTTATCAAATTATAAACAATAAAAGCAGATGCTGGTAAAAGCATGAAAAAAGCATACTTCTGCTGATGAGGAAACAATAAAGGTATCAATAACATCAGGTAAGCGACTTCTGCCGACAAGTACAATGGTTGTTTTTGTTCCCTTGGTAATACACCTGTAAAAACTGCTACAGACAAAACCATTAATGCTCTAAATATATTGGTTATGAACATGGCTGTTTCAACTGGGAGATTTACTATATGCCGGTCGTAAGGAACAACCCCTTCTGTTTTAGTAAGTAATATAGGAATTAAAGCAGTAATACTCTGAATGCCCCTACTCGACTCTAACTGGTGTTCACTATTTGAAGGGTTGATTACAGCCCACCAATCTTTGAGGTGCATTAAATTGGTCTCCCAACCCCACACCAATGCCGGAGCCAAATAAAGAAGGACATCGAAAGCCAATACTAAAGCCAATGCCTTCCAATGTTTTCGATATAACAGATAGGGTATAAAAACCAAAGGTAGCAGCTTGATGTTAATTGCAAATGCAAGTAACAAAGCGCCTGCAACTACTTTTTGTGCTCTTATAAGCTTCAAGCTCTCCAAAACAGACCATAACAAAAAGGGTGTCATTTGTACCATGCTCATATTCTCATGAAGGAACCTCGCCACTACCAAAAAAGAACAAATGAGCAATACTATTTTCTGCTTTTGACTAAAAGCACTCAGATCAAGATTGGCGGTAATTAACACCCAGCTCCTTTTAACGCACCACATACTGAACAACAGCCATAAAAAATAAATCACAAATGGAGGCATCCAGGTAAATGGCACCAACAAGGTCGCAAAAATAGGGCTATAATAGTACAGCGCATAATTTCCTTCCGTTACAAATATCCAGGTACCGTAAACTTTTTCTCCCGAGGCCATTAATTTCGAGGCTTCAAAAAAAACCTTGAAGTCACCTCCATTTTTCGAAGCTAATTGAGCTGCATATGCCATTAGAAGCAGTAAAAGCAGGTACTTCAATATCGGTCTGGTAGTAGTAGAAATTGTCATCAATCAGAAAACAAAGTTATCAAAAAAAGTAATAATGCAAGTACTCCACATTATTTAAGAATTTCGCTCAAAAACAGGTATATCATAAAGTCAAATAATTAGAGTACGAAGTAAATTTGTACGGCACTTATACTTTGAACGAGAACATGTGTGATTGAATTATTAGCAGTCGGAATCATGCACGTATTTCAAGACACGAAGGTTTAATTGTAAAAGGTCGATTTCCATTGCCATCGACATCGACAACTTAAAATACTCAAGACCAGACTACAACCAACTTGTATTATTAGCTCCTGTTACTATCTTTACACTTTTATTTTTACATACTTTTGTCATGAAATTTGGAAAGGTTGAGCACCCCGAAAAGGTAGATTTTTCGATACCATCAGACCACCCTGATACTGAAAAGGTCTTAAGCAGTACTAAATCGTCAAAAAATAAGCCTGATATCTATGTAGGCTGTGCCAAGTGGAGCAAAACCGACCTTAAGAACTTTTATCCCCGGGGCACAAAAGATGAATTATCCTATTACGCGACCCAGTTTAACGCCATAGAATTAAATGCCACGTTCTATCGGCTATTTCCTGCAACACAATTTGCAAAGTGGAAAGATAAAACACCTCCTGGATTTCTATTTTTCCCGAAACTAACGCAGGATATCAGTCATAGGCGCAGACTCATTGACACAGAAAGGCTGGTGGACGAATACCTGCACAATGCTACCCAACTGGAAGATCGCCTGGGTGCACTTTTTCTACAAATGCATAATAACTTCCAACCCAAAGACATTAACAGGGTCATCCGTTTTGTACACTACTGGCCTAAATACGTTCCCCTGGCTATTGAGTTTAGAGATACCAATTGGTACAACGAGCCCTCCATATCTAATCAGGTTTACCGTTTGTTTCAGGAAAAAGGTATTGGCCAGATAATAGTGGACACAGCAGGCAGAAGGGACTTACTACACATGCGCCTTAGCACCCCCTGGGCATTTGTGCGTTTTGTCGGGGCCAACCATAACTCCGATTACCAGCGTCTCAACGACTGGGTTGAACGCATTGCACTATGGTCTAAGCAGGGCATACGATCTGTTTACTTTTTCATTCACCAAAACGTCGAACTGGAATCGCCTCTGCTTGCGCGCTATTTTACAGAAAAGTTAAATACTACCCTGGGTACCAATTTAAAAGTACCACAAACGATAAGCGAAGCGGGAAATTTATTTGGGTGAATCTTTTCACCAAAATTGCTTAATATATCCTTTTTTTTTTTGCGATCCTGTAGTTTGTGATTAAACACTTGTCACAGCCTTATTAATTCCAACTCATGCATTCAACTAACTCATTTAGATGTAGGCGTTTCTAATCCTTACCGTTTATCCACAGAACGATACCTAATTTGAATCGTTTACTATCGTAATTTTATCCTCACCTGATACTGAATATATCCCTCATATATTTAGTAATCCAATTACTAAACAAAACATTTTAGATATGATTAAGCACTTAATATTTCGAAAAGTATTTTATGTCTTGCTCTTATTCCTTTCAGTGATTAAAGTCCAAGCTCAGTCTGTAAACAACTGCCCTCAGGTTTGCCCAAACGCACCTAACTTAGTTATCAACGGAGGATTTGAAAATGGCAATGTTAATTTTGTAACACAACATACATTTGTTCCCAACGGAGCGCTGGGATTTGGAGATTATACTATTACTGCAAATGCCACTAATAACAACCCTAACTGGTCCGGAACTCCTCAACAAGGAAATAATTTCCTTGCCATTGATGTAAGCGGAGCACCAAACATACAATTATGGGCTCCTGTTAATAACATCGCTATAACTCCAAATACCGTTTACAATTTCTCGGTTTGGGTAAACAACTTGGTTCGTCCGGGAGTAAATGCTAACATGGCCACTAACGTCCAATTGATTATTAACGGGCAAGTGTTAAACCCTAATTCATGTGCAGTCAGGGTGAATCCTGACCAATGGATTCAAATTTGTGCTGTGTGGAATTCCGGGGCCAACAATAATGCCAATTTATCCATTGTATCTCAAAACCCGGGCGATTTTAGCCGGGGAGTTGATATAGGCTTAGATAATATTACGTTCATAGCATCTCAGGCACCTCTTCCCGTAATTACGTCTAATAGAGGGACAAGCATTTGTGAAGGCAGCAGTGTTAGACTGACCGCTACCGGAGGGAATAATATTAGTTGGAGTACTGGAGAAAATGGTTCAAGTATCCTGATAAGACCTTACCAAACTACAACATATACGGCCACAAACACGGTAAATGGGTGTACGAGCACTTCTCAAATAACCCTTAATGTGATTCCATCACCTCGACCAGATTTTAACTTACCAAGCGAATTATGCGAAGGAGATCCTGTTTCACCAGTGGGTAATAGTACAGGAACTATAGATGAGTATTTGTGGAACATCGTACCTGTAGATGTCAATAGTAATGGACATATAATTAAAATGTACTGGGATAAAGCTTGTAGATCGGGGTATTTACCAGGAAATGGAAATCAAGCTTATGACTTTATAGGAAGTTGCCCTGATTTCGAATTTAAACCTGGTTATTATGCTATAACCTTAGCTACTAAAAACACCTGTACCAGCAATTATAAACGTAAAATTCTTCATATAAAAGAAAGTCCGAAAGCTCAGATAGAGGGCCCGGAAGCAATATGTGACGGTAACAATGCCCTACTTACGGCTTCTGGTGGAGATTCGAAATGTTCACAGTTTTTATTAACAAGTGTTTTCATTTAGTTTTCAGTATAGATTGACTAATCTAATACCCATAAAAGATAATCAAGTTTGAAAGACCTCGACATATACAAAAGTTACAACTGCAAAAAGTATGCCAGACGGAATTGTAACGCAGTACTAATATACCTTAAAAGAACACACTACACAATTGGAATTGAGAACTTTAACAAAAAAAAAATTCAGATTGTCATAGCGCCAATTTCCCTGGCATTTCTCACCAAAAAAACTACTACATATTAAACTATTAATAAATGAATTTGAACGAAGTAAAATCACTGCTGAACTCAACCTGCACTATTAGTTAACTCTACCTTGCCTCTCGTTAAGTTTAATAATTGTTGCCTTTCATATGATTTTAACAATCTGGAAACGACCTCTCTGGCGGTACCCAACTCCCTCGCCAGCTCATCATGCTTCGTATATATCACACCATTGGCATCTTGGTTTTGACGCAACCATTCCAAAAGTCGCTCTCCGGTACTTTTAAAACTAAGATTATGCACCAATCTCACCACCTCAAAATAACGCTGATTCGTTGTTTTCAGAATAAAGTCAGACCAGGAATCAAATACTTTTATCCATTCACGTGAAACGTTTGTGGGTATCATATAAAGAGAAACCGCTGTTTCGGTAATCGCGCTCATTTCTGTTGGTATATTGAGCATGCTAGAGGTGATGGACATGATGCAGCCCTCCCCGGGATTCACTCTATACAATACTATTTCACGACCGGAGTCCTCTTCTTCTTTAATAATTTTGACAGAACCTTCTATTATCAATGGTACGCCCGGACACAATTCTCCCTCTATTAACAGATAAGAATCCTTCGGCACTTTTGTGACTGCAAATCCCTCGATTTTTTCTTTCAGTTCCGATTCAAATTGAGTAAGCATGGAAAACGAATTTATAAAAAATATACATATCATGTTTTACTTTAATATGTTTACTTTGTGATGATGCCTCATTTATTCGAAATAGTAATATTAGCAATATCCTGGGCTTGTTATTATACAATTCACAGCTTGCTGGCACTTGATTCCGTCAAAACATTCTTTTCTAAACATTTGAGCACGATTTTCCCGTTTTACCGCCTCTTTTATAACATTTTTTCGACCATCGGATTAATCTTCCTTTACCTACAGTATAAAAACACTTCAGGTCATTATATATACTGGAAAGTAAATAGTATACACAAGTGGACTGCTCTGATTGTTATGATTATGGGTACATTAATCGTTTGTATTTCGTTTCGAAATTATAGTTTCAAAGAATTTGTTGGTACAACTACTTTGAGTACAGCCAATAAAAAAACGTCTCTCAATATTTCGGGGTTAAACAAATACGTTAGGCATCCTATTTACTTCGGCACCTTCCTTTTTTTCTGGGCTTACTGGATAAGTAACGCTACGTTGTGTTGGTTATTAATAAGCCTAATTACTACCACGTATCTTTTCATTGGTGCCAGACTTGAAGAGGCCAAGCTCATTAAAGAATTTGGCAAACAATACACACTTTACAAGTCACAGGTTAAAATGTTAATTCCATTTATCCTATAGCCATCCAACCCGCAATTGAATATATCTCCAAGTGTTCTACCTTGAATAATTAGAATTTATTACAGGTACTAGAAGTTCTAATTAAAAAGTAGTGGGATAAGTCTTACAAACGCCAATACGATCACTAAACACTTATCCCATAAAGACTGTTTTATTTTGTTGCATTTTTGGCTTTATAAGTATTTAACCCTGTAATTGAATAAACACCGCACCACCCTAAAGATGCTGTAAAAATAAATACTCCGGCCGCAACGCCAAGGATTATGGCTGCGATACCGGAAATTTGCCCGGTAATGAACAATACAATAACCGCTGCTGCCAAAACAAGCCTAAGTATCCTGTCGATTTTTCCTACGTTTCTCTTCATAACTATTCAATTGTTTATAAAATAATCTATTACTAATCCGATAAGGGTAATGAGCGTAACGCACATCAGACAGCTGAGTACGAGCTTTTTCCCTTGTTCTTTCATAGTACTAAAATTAAGATTTTGAATAGTTAGACATTGTGACAACTGTCACAATCAAAAAACGAAACTGTTAATGCTTGCCGCTACTTATAAACCTTCTTTCCTTTTCTAAGCCAAACGCCCCAGGTCTTATCATAGGCATGTACTTCTTTGGTTGCAGTATCTTGCTGACTCACTACTTGCCCTCCTGCATTTACCCATTCAAAAATACCACCATACAAATTGGAAACATTGGTATAACCCTTTTTAAGCAGTTTGCGGGTTATGACTTCGCTGCGATACCCTACTGAACAATAAACAACTATCTGTGCATCTTTGGGAACAGCCTTAATACGTGACATTTTAAAGGAATCATAACCTGTCCAAATAGCATTTTTCAAATGGCTCACTTCGTATTCACGCTTTTCCCGGGCATCTAACAAATAGATGCTATCTTCAGACTGCTTGAGGTCAACAACTGTTTTCTCGGGTACATCGTGACTCAACAAGGTTTCAAGCATTAGTTGATAAGCGTTATCTGCAACTTTTTGCTGCGCATTTAGCGCTTGTAAGGAGCACAAAAAAACAAGCAGGACACTAAATTTTATAATTTTGATCTTATTCATTAAGGTACTGTTTTATACATCTACTCAAAAATAAGAATAATTTCCTTTCCACAATGTAACAGGAGTCACATGTATGGTATTGATCGACAGACTGCAAAAATGCTCCTCCTACGTCCACTAGCTAATAAAACTCCTAGTTGAATCTACTATATGAATTGAAATATTATAAAGTGCAAAGCGCTCTTACACTACCCATACAGCATGCATTACAGCCATATATTGATCTCATTTTTCATTTACCCTGGGAAATCACCTTTATTTCCTAGAAGCTGGTGAGGGCACATTAAGTCAATTGGACTTAACTCAACCCACTCCCATTACACCAGAAACACTCTCCAATGGATTAAATGTACCACTTGGGCTTGCTATCTACGATAGTATAGCTTAAATATCGGAATTTTTATCGGGTTCTATTAAGAAAATCGACTTGCGCACTTCGGGTTACCCGGTAATGTCTTTTACCGGAGGCTTAAACCAACCTTCAGGGTTATCTGTAGATCATGGAATTTTATATGTAGGCCTTTATAGTGCAAACGAAATACAAGCAACAGATCTAAGACAATCAGATACTCCGGATTTCACTCCTGTATTAAGCCTCGGTTCTCCATTTTCTATAACAGTGAAGGATAGTACAATTTATGGGGCAGATTACCTAAACGGAGGCATCTATAGCTACAACTTAAAAGATCAAGATCCTCATACGGATACAATTGTTCCAGAAAGTGATAGCTTACAAGAACCCAATGCTTTCGCCTGGCTCGATAATGAATTATACATCGGTGAGCGCTCGGGAGAACGTGTTACCAGGTGGAATGGTCCGGTTATTACAGCTATCGCACCCAGCCTCAACGATTCGTTTACCATCTACCCGAACCCGGCAAGCGATGTACTTTATTTAGAAGGGCTGAGCTCAGAACAGCACTCGGTTAGCATCGTCGATATACAGGGCAAAATACTGTACAGTTAGCGAATGAATCAATAGGAAGATTGGTGAGTGGCAGTAAAAATCAATAGTTAGCAGGCGAAACGCTGATTATCATGGAGCTTTCAACTGAAAATTGCAATAACACAGGGAATGCCGTACCCGTAAGTGTGAACAGTGTATTTTTACAACCTGGATCTCAAAATCAAATTCGAATTGATCGAGAATTTCATGACACCACTAAGTTAATGGCCTTTGTTGGTGTTTATGATGCTTATTTAGTGAATTCACTCGTCAACGAAGATGTAAATTTTGTACCCAGTCACTATCAGGTAATCGCAGCAGATGTTAATCAAGATGGAGCTATTACAACCGAAGATGTATCCATAATCGATCAACGTGCCGTTCTACTTATAAACAATTTCCCACATTATAAAGATTGGGTATTCGTAGACTCAGTAACAAGCAATAATCATCCAACATTTCAATTGTCAAGTAGTTTTCCGCTGGATGATATCTTAGGATATAGTAGAAATCGTGTTCCTGTTCCAGAAAGTCGTATACCTTCTTCTTCATCTTATGCCCAAAATTGTAACGATATAGTAAATATGGCCTATGAAGGCATTTTACCAGGGGATGTTTCTGCTAATTATGATGCACATGAATATTTGATTGCTGGTCAGAACAATACTCAATCTGTTGTTTTTAATTTGAAAGAAGTAGCAATAATACCATTAACCCCTGGTGCAAATCGTTATATTTTGCCTGTATATGTAACAAGTGACTCTCCCATATATTCAATTGACTTTGACTTAGCATACGCCTGTATGGTTTTTGGGAAAGGCTACAAAATGGGATAGTTTACAGAATTGTCGTCAATATTACAATCAGCATATTCGGAGTAAAAAACAATTTAAATTTATAATCCTGACACCTAAATTCGAAAGCATAATTAAATTTTTAATTTTTTTTATTTTAAACAATTATGAAACTAAGAATCAAATTCCTAACAATTACCGCTCTAGTAGGTCTTATCACATTTTCATGTTCTCATGAAAAAGTCTCGCCAGATCATGTGACATCTGACATAAAAAATCAAAGTTCTGAGAGAGCCGGCTGTCATACAACACCTTTGGTACCTGTGAACGGATCCGCAAATGTTCAAGTTCGACTTAGGAATAAAAACAACCAAGAGTCATTTGCTAATTTTGGACTTAATAAAGGTCAACGGAGGGTCATGAATCTATACCGGAGAAATGGCTTCAATAACTTTCTAGAAGAAGTGTCCATAGAATCAACTCAACATGCACTTTTCAGCATTGAGGTTTTTTCAAGAGCGCATGGCGGAGGCAGTCTGCTCAGGGCAATAAATAATTTCCGTATATGTCCAAGCAACGGTGACATTGGAACACAATCATTGCCTGTATTCAACAGTGGATTTGATGCCAGTTCTGTCATCATAACAAGAGTCGAATAACATTGGGTAGATGATCCATAATAGGGAAATAGTGATGTATCTCATGGTTATGTCATATATCACTGTTTCTTTTTCGTTTTTTGAGATTAATATATTTTCCCTTAGCACGGAGCTTGCACTCCTTTTTTCGATTAAAATACCGGTATGGTCTCCAGGTAAATTTAAAGAAAAAGCCGTAAAAACGAATATCACCATACCATTGAAATTTAATCCCGACCTGTTAAAATAATCAATGTTCACTATACAATACTATTTTCACAAGAATAAGTGAACCGAGGGATTTTCAATCTTTTCGCACACCTTTTCGGCGAACTTAAGAATGGTCTCATTAAACCAAGCACGCCTCAAGCTACTTACAAATCCCATTTTCATGCCAACCGTTTCATACAAACATTTGCTCATCGAAGTGAATACCAATTAAGGTAATATCGTCAATTTGATCATGCGGGCCTTTCCATTCTTCGAAGTCAGCCTGGAACGCAGCTCGTTGAGCACTCATTTTATTAGTGCATACCTCCAGGATCTTACTTTTGAACCTTCTATAATTGTACTTCTTATTTTTCGGCCCGCCAAACTGATCGACATAGCCATCCGTAAAAAGGTAGAGTTTGTCTCCACGCTCCAACTGAATGAGGTGATTGGTAAATTTTGGAGTGGTAATATCCTCGTCATCGCCAATGGAGTGCCGGTCTGCCTTGAATTCGATCAATTCCTTATTTCGAACCAAATACATCGGGTTAAACGCCCCTGCATACTGCAATTTCATCGTACTCATATCAACGGTCACCAGTGACATATCCATGCCATCGATCACTTCATCACCATAACCACGTTTGAGGTTTTTTCGAACTAACTCGTTCATTTTCGCTAGTATTTCAGCAGGCCAGGTTAAATGAAAATCCTCCAGAGCCCTATTTAATGCCTGATGACCTATAATACTCACCATCGCTCCCGGCACGCCATGTCCGGTGCAATCGATCACTGCTAAAACCAATTTTCGCTCTATTTTTCTGAGATAGAAAATATCTCCGGAAACAATGTTTCGTGGTCTGTAGAATACAAAAAAATCATTAAACAAGGTCGAAATCTCCTCGTCACTGGGCAGTATAGCAGTTTGTAGCCTTTTAGCATAGGAGATACTACTAATTAACTGCTCATTTTTCTCTTCAATTTCTAACTTCCGCAGCTCCAATTGCTCGTGAGACTTACGACTGTCGTCTATAGAACGTTCGAGGGACTGAATAAGGAGAAACACAATGATTGTGAAATTGATGGATGTTGTGAATGTTATAAAAAAATTATCCTTCATGTAGGTATTGTCGGTAATGAAGTAAAAAACGAGGAAATATAAGCAAAGGTACACCCCTATAACCAGTGAATGATATTTATTAATCAAAAATCCAACAAGTGGTATTCCGCAAGAAATAAAAAAAGCATTACGGTAAAAAACCGCAGGAATATCGAGGTGATGAATCAGAAAAAAAACAGAGGTATTATAGATGATATTTAATAAGGTACTGTAAATAATCAGAGCTGAAGCTTGTTTTCTGTTAATCCTCCCCGACTTTTGTAGTAGAACCGCCACCAACACAAAAAGTATATTTGCCAGATTGCCGTACGTGAGACGTACATCGTATTTGTGCACCCAATAAATGCTGATGTCCACGATATTCGCAAATAATATCAGCACACATGTATAGATAAATATGCGCCTTGCTACCCTAAAAAAGAAAATAGTCGACGCACGTTGCTTCACCTCAAAGCCATCGGCGTTTTCTTCAAAGTCATTCATGGTTAATTCGGCATATTTATGATTAGCTGATAATTAAGTGTTTAGGAGTTGGTGCACAGAAGAACAGAGGTGTCTATTCTAATAACGTAATTTTAGCTTATCTCGTTTCTATGGCTTAAATAAAAAGCACCAAGGACTCATTTAAAAAGCGCGCGGCGAAGCATTTGTGAATTTAAAATTACGCTATGAAACTTCTATTGATAGCGAATCCTACTGTTAAAATCAAATGCTTTAATTAACAAAACCCATTGCAAGTGACTCTGAAAGGATAGCTCTGTCGCACTGTGCGCGAGAATGAAGTATGCATATTTGTGAGATAGAGTCCATCATTTATAGCTTGAGTACCCAAGTAACGTATTATTCACGAACTTTACTTTAAGCCAACTTTATGACCGGAAACAGCATAATATAAGATAAAAAGGTAGCAGGGCAATAAAACCCAATAACCAAAAGTAGAAGCCATAGACGTGGCAGCAGCAGCTTCCATACCAGCATCAATCAAACTTGCCTTCTTACTTCCTAGCACTAAACCATATAAGGGAGAGACAACAGCACCACCGGCGATAGCCATAATCAATAAGGCAGAGCCTGTTTTCGTGAACTTTCCAAGCCCTGTAATGGCGAGCGGCCAAATAGCCGGCCATACCAGTGCATTGGCAAATCCAAGTGCGGCAACCAAGAGCACAGAGGTATAACCACTCGTAGAAACAATAGCGATGGTCAAGAGTACCCCTAAGACTGCACTAATGAGCAGGGCTGTTTTTTGACTCATAAATTTAGGAATTAAAAGAGCCCCCAAAAGGTAAGTGATTACCATGGCGCCCAAAGTATAGGATGTGAGGAATTTAGCTTCCGTTTCATCAAGTCCTATAGATATACCATAGGCAATAATGGTGTCACCGGCTACCACTTCTACACCCACATAAAAGAACAAAGCGACAACCCCTAATAGGAGATGCGGAAATTGAAAAATGCTTGTTTTTGTACTGCCATCATCAGCTATTTCCTGATCTTCTTCTTGCACTTCCAAGTCTGGTAAAGGTGCTTTACGTACAAACAAGCCTAGAACCACTAAAACAATTGCCATGATTAAATAAGGCATAAAAACACTATCTGCCATTGATTCTAATAATACTTCTTTCTCAGACGCAGAAACAACAGCCAACTTGGCATTAGTCTCTTTAATGCCAGACAACAGGATTGCCCCAAAAATAATTGAGCCCAAGGAACCAGCGACTTTATTGCAAATTCCCATAATGGAAATTCGTTTAGCCCCAGATTCAATAGGACCTAAAATGGTGATGTACGGATTTGAAGCTGTTTGCAATAAGGTCATTCCTGCACCCTGTACAAATATACCGATCAAAAATACCACATAGGTTCGTGAAGAAGCTGCAGGAATAAAAATCAAGGCCCCGATAGCCATAAGGATCAAACCCAAAGACATGCCTTTTTTATAACCTATTTTCTTCAGAATGACTGAGGAAGGCAGGGCCATCACCACAAAAGAGATGTATGAGGCTGAAACAACCAAAAATGAGGCCGCTGGTGTTAACTCACACATAGATTTCATAAATGGTATCAAGGCGCTATTGATCCATGTTACAAAACCAAAGATGAAAAACATCGCCGCAATAATTATAAACGGAATAAGTGTACTTTGCTTAGAGTCCTGATTGGCCATTGTTGTTGTATTTATTCTTGACTTTTAATAGGTAAACATACAGCTTTAACTATTGAATTTACACCAATTCTTGAAAATCTTAGCAATGATCAACTATTCGCAGCAGCAATTTTTAAAAGAATTAGGCTTTTCTAAGGGAAATCTTTATAAATAAAGTCAAGCCTCCATAATCGTTGATTACAAAGAGTCATAACGAAATCTGCTTTTAGTTTAACGAAGTGTAACTGAAAGCACCCTACACTCAGCCTCTTCAATCGCGTATGACAGATACAAACTGTCTTTTAAATACACTAATCTTTTTTTATTCCATTTGAATCGTTGCAGTCACACTGCGTTAGACTACAACGAGAAGGCGAATAATGAACGTAGTATTCTCTATACAATGAAATGAATCCGATCAAAATAAACACACACCTGCTCCCTCTTAAGTGGGCGCGAATTTATTTTGATGCTTCAGATACCTGGTTCTATGGCTTAAATAAAAAGCATAAAGGACTCATACAAAAAGTGGGAGGAAAAACATTTGTGAATTTAAACTTACTGAATGAAATTTCTGCAGATCACGACCCACGCACAATTCGTGTTTGAAATAACGAGCGACCTCTCAAGCGACCTCAACATAAAAAAAGCCCTTCAATGTAAATTGAAGGGCTTTTTTAGTGATCCCACCAGGACTCGAACCTGGAACCTACTGCTTAGAAGGCAGTTGCTCTATCCAGTTGAGCTATGAGACCGTCAACTGAAATTCAGTATTATGTGCTTTTAATAAGCGAGCTTTCCAAAAGCGCATGCAAAGATACAAAAAGAGATTCTTTATCAAAACACTTTATTAGATTTATACGCTTATTACCGGCATCCGCTAATAATTTAGTGATCATCCACATTTCGAATGCCCACAGCTCCTGCACTTCAAACAGCCTTCCTCATAGATTAACCCCTCTGCATCTCCACACTCAGTACAGCGCCTGTCTGCCGCTTCGGTACCATCCTGAATATAACGTTTCAAGGCCCTTGCCACCCCTGCCTTCCAGGTATTTATATTGTCGTAATGCAAGTAGAGATTCGTAACAAGGTCTACCACATATGGTAATGGCATACCATGACGCAGCACCCCCGATATTAACTTGGCATAATTCCAGCATTCTTTGTCAAACGAGCGCGAAAGCCCTTCTATGGTCACTTTATATTGCTCCTTGTCGATGTACTGAAAATCATAGCGCGAAGCGCCATCTTCGGTTTTGTTTTTGATGATAAACCCCTGATCTACCCAGCCCGGCAGGTAAAAAGAATCTTCGGCTTTACCCGTGAATATCTCATAAGGCACTCCATCCAGCAAACCGATCACAGCGATCCATTTTTCGTTGTTATTCTGAAAACGCTGAATGGCCGCCTGCAACTTTCTCGGACGCTTGGGAGGAACCGATGCAACAATTCCCGCCTGCCTCTTTTCTTGCGCTTCGCTGGACAGTAATACTCCAGCACGTGAGCCATCGCGGTAAACGGTAATCCCCTTTAACCCTTCTTTCCAGGACTTCATATAAATAGCCCCCACCTGCTCTTCGCTGGCTTCCGCAGGTAGATTTATGGTAGAACTGATAGAGTGTGTCACGTACTTTTGCACCACAGACTGTATACGAATACGCTTTTCCCAGTCAATTTCTGAGGCGGTAGCACCCGCGTAAGGACTTTTAGAGATATCGCTGTTTCCCGTTTCCTTCATCCATAATTTCAACTTCTGATGGAACACCTCAAACTCCTCCCACTTATCACCCATCTCATCAACGAAATCTACTTTTGCCTGAGGGTCGTTGCTATTCACTTTCTTTCGACGTTTGTACGACAATAAAAACACCGGTTCGATCCCCGACGATGTCTGGGCCAGCATACTCAGACTTCCTGTAGGCGCTACAGTGCTTATAGATATATTCCTTCTGCCATACTTCATCATACGATTATACACCGAAGGCAGCTCTTCTTCGAGCATTTGCACAAACTCCGAGCTGCGCTCAATTTCCGGATCGAAGCCATCGAAATGCCCCCGCTCTATGGCCATATCAATGGAGCTATCAAATTCCGCGCGACACTTTTCCCGCATTATGGATTCCACTTCTTGTATAGCTTCATCGGCATCAAACACATAGCCTAATGCCGCTATAGCATCGGCCAGGGCGGTAAATCCGAGTCCGGTTCTTCGCCCTTTTTTGCCTGTATTATAAAGTAGGCGCCAGGTAGCCATCTCCACTTCCTTCACTGAATCCGGCTCGGGATCGTTCGCTACTTTTTTTAGAATGCGCTCAATAGCTTCTAATTCCAGATCAACCAGATCATCCATCAAGCGTTGCGCCTCATAGGTAATTTCATAGAACTTTTCGTAATCAAATGACGCTCTTGAAGTAAAAGGGTGATTGACGAAACTATACAAATTCAGCGCAATCAAACGACAGCTATCACCACCCTGCATGGCAATTTCAGAACAAGGATTTGTAGACACATTTTTGTAAGCGGGATATACCGATGACGTCGAATAATGATGTTGCCGATCCCAAAAGATTAACCCCGGTTCGGCAGTATGGTGCGCACAATGAACCATACGTTTCCATAGCGCTTGCGCACGTACTTCTTTTTTAACGGCAGGTGTTTTTGAGTCCACGGGCCACCTGTGTGTGTACATGGCATCATTTTCTACAGCCTCCATAAACTCATCACTGAGACGCACCGAAATATTTGCACCCGTTACTTTTGTTAAATCTTGTTTACTGTTTACAAATGCCCCAACGTCGGGGTGCGCAATATCCATGGTAAGCATCAATGCACCACGTCTGCCGTTCTGAGCCACTTCGCGGGTGGTGTTGGAGAAGCGCTCCATAAAAGAAACCGCCCCGGAAGTGGTACCGGCAGCGTTCGCCACTCTAGTATCTGAAGGACGCAAAGTAGAAAGGTCTACCCCCACTCCGCAACGCCGCTTGAATAACTGCGCCAGCTGTTGATCGGTTTGCATAATACCTCCATAAGAATCATAAATTTCAGGCATTACCACACAATTGGACAGGGAAGCCAGCAAGTTATCATTCCCCAATCCGGCCATCACGCTACCCTGGGGAATAATAAATTTAAAGTTTTCCAGGTAGGCGTAGATAGCAGCTTCGTCTGCCATTGGTCTTTTTTGACCATATGCAGACAATTCCTTCTGCACTCCGGGCTCCTTCTCCAATAATTCGTAATTACGCTCCACTCGGGCAAACTCCTTAGCCATTCTTCGATGCATGTCGGCAGGACTTCGCTCACAAAAGCGCCCTTCCCCATCTTTCATAGCGTATTTATTCATCCATGTGGTAGCGGCTAGTTCATCGTCTGCAAAGTAATGAAGTGAGCTGACATATACTTCTTCATACGTATAGTTCGCACCTGTAGAAGTGGCTGTTGGTTTCTCTATTACATCTTCCATATAATATTGTTAGTGAGGTAAAATAGTTATGATGGTATACTTACTTTGGCACGATCTATATTATAATATCCGCCTTTGTTTTCTTTTTGATTTATAGAGTGAGTAATCACAAGATGGGCTACGGTAATCATATTTGTCAACTCGCATAATTGAGGGGATATTGCCGCCTTTTTGTACAGCTGTTCCGTTTCTCTTCGCAATAAGCTCACGCACTCCAAAGCACGTTGCAGGCACGAATCCGAACGTACAATCCCGACATATTCACACATCACCTGTTGCAACACATTCTTGTGATGAGAAATCAAGACAAGCTCCGAAGGTGCTGTTGTCGCTTTAGTTTCCCACTCGGGCACCACATCATTAAAACCAAATTCACCCAACACATTGGCACTGTGAGTAGCACATAGATCGGCATAAACGAAGGCTTCCAGTAAAGAATTGGAAGCTAACCTGTTAGCCCCATGCAAGCCCGTGCAAGCGGTTTCACCGCAGGCAAACAGGCCCTTAACGGTAGTTTCAGCATGCTTCCCAACGGCAACCCCTCCACAGACATAATGAGCCGCAGGCACAACAGGCAGGAGGTCCTCATGCACGTCATACCCTCTTAAGCGGCACTCTTCTTTGATATTTGGGAAGTGACTGGCAAATTGCTCCACATCAAGATTCCTGCAATCCAAATACACATGTGAAGCGCCACTTTTTTTCAACTCCATATCAATTGCCCTGGCCACAATATCACGCGACGCCAACTCTCCCCTATTGTCGTACCGCTTCATAAAAGAGCGTCCCTGTTTCGTAAGCAGTTTAGCACCTAATCCTCTCACTGCTTCCGAAATCAAAAAGGGCGACTTTTTTTCTTCGTCATATAACAATGTCGGATGAAATTGAATGTACTGAATATCTTTTACCAAGGCCCTACAGCGATGCGCCATCGCTATGCCATCGCCAGTGGCACTACGCGAATTTGTTGTATGACCATACACCTGCCCTATACCCCCGGTTGCCAACATGGTTATGCGCGACAATACTTTTAGTACTTCACCGGTTTTCTCGTCCAACACATAAGCACCATAGCAACCAGGCTCTTTGTCTTTTCTCTTTTGACATAAATGGTGAACAGAAATCAAATCCACGACGTAATGATGGTTCATCCAATGTACATTAGGCAAACTTTTTAGTTGTTTTAACAAGGCGCGAACAATTTCTGCTCCGGTGAAGTCCTTATAATGCACAACCCGGTTGGCGGTGTGCCCTCCTTCTCTGCCGAGGTCATACCCACCATTGCATTTATCAAACCTTACTCCCCAATCGGCCAGGTTCTTCAAACTTTGCGGCCCGTGTTTAACCACTTCTCGCACCACTTCCTCATCACATTGTCCATCACCTGCTAGCAGGGTATCCTGAACATGCCTTTCGAACGAATCTGTCAACGCTTGCACGATCGCTATCCCCCCTTGCGCACGAGAAGTGTTACTTTCGCCAACATTGTTTTTGGCTACAATTGCCACGCTACAATCAGAAAGTTTCTTTGCGACTTTTATAGCATAAGTCAAACCAGCAATTCCGCAACCGATTACCAGGATATCTACCTTCATGCCTCTTCGCTTAACTCCAGCATTCTTTTAATAGGCCTGTAAGCCTCTTTACGCAACGGTTCGTCCAGTAAAATCTCGGGGGTTTCATTCAACAAACACTGGTATAGCTTATCCAACGTATTCAGTTTCATGAAAGCACATTCACTACATGCACAAATATTGTCCTCGTCTACCGGTGCCGGAATTAACAAGGCTTCCGGCACTGCTTGCTTCATCTTGTATAAAATGCCTGCTTCTGTTGCTACAATAAACTGTTTCCTGACTTTGTTGTGCACATAATTAATCATTTCACCGGTCGAACCTATGAACGATGCCACACGCAGTATGTGAGATTGAGATTCAGGATGCGCAATAATTTCAGCTTCGGGATATTCCTTTGCCAGTGATAGCAGTTTTTCAATCGAAAAAGCTTCATGAACGAGGCAAGCCCCCTCCCAAAGCAAAAGATCTCTACCCGTTTTCTTCATGATATATTCACCCAAATTCTTGTCGGGAGCAAAAAGAATGGCTTGATCCTTGGGTATGGAATTCACAATTCGCAATGCATTCGAAGAAGTACATACAATATCACTTAAAGCTTTCACTTCTGCCGGACAATTAACATAAGTAATCACAATATGATCGGGGTGTGCCGCCACAAATTGACTAAAAGATGATGGCGGGCACGAATCGGCTAACGAACAACCTGCATTCAGATCGGGTAGTAACACCTTCTTTTCCGGATTGATTATTTTTGCTGTTTCTGCCATAAAATGTACTCCGGCAAAAACGATAATAGCTGTGTTTGTCTCCGCTGCTTTACGCGCCAGTCCCAAACTATCCCCCACGTAATCGGCTATTTCCTGTATAGCCTCATCTTGATAGTAATGCGCCAAAATAATAGCGTTTTTTTCCTGTTTTAACTCATAAATCTTATCTGTCATACATACCATTTAGTAGTGTTATTGTACCCGACTCAATAATTCTAAAATATTATACTTTCAATTATTTCAATAAATACAACCAACAGTTAACTTGGCTTTCAGATGTCACAATGCAAAATTACTGACAGATGTTCTTAGTTTGTATGATGTAAAACCATTTCTAAAATGACAAATCTCATTTACATCCAGGATTCGTTGCCTTATCTTTGTGTTTTTTTCAAATACACAAGCTATTTAATGATATGAATTCTCCCAAAAATAGTACTTCCTATAATCGCTCGGGTATCTAAAAATTACACTCTCCGAACCTGAATTATATTGACTTGAAATGCTATTTGAACTGTATAACAGTATAAAAAAAAGGCTTCCGGCCTGATACCAAACCTTATAGGTTCAAAACAAAAAAACCTTGTATCTCTACAAGGTTTTATGTCGGGGCGGCAGGATTCGAACCTGCGACCCCCTGGTCCCAAACCAGGTGCGCTAACCGGACTGCGCTACGCCCCGAAATATATCAACCCCACTTCCTGTATCGGCTACAGCGGAGAGAGGGGGATTCGAACCCCCGGTACGGTTTCCCGCACGCATGTTTAGCAAACATGTGGTTTCAGCCACTCACCCACCTCTCCGTGGGCATTTGGTTGATAATTTACTATTATCTCAAATGCTGCACAGAGCGTCTCTCTGTGCTCCCCCAAAAGGGAGTGCAAATATAAAACAATGTTTTTAAAATCTAAATAGTCAATAAAAAAAAATCTTCATTTTTTTATTTCGCCGTTTGCAATCCTACAATTATATTCGCGTTGTATTCAAACAGAAGTTTTAGTTTATGGAATTTAGTGGCGACTTCGACAAATTCGAATGGACCATCGTTGGTATTTTTATAGCGCTTTACATTTTGTACATCGTACGTATGATAATAGTAGCCTATTCCTTAAAAACTTCCTTTCATAAAGTCATTTTCAAATTCATACTTCGAAGCGCTTACCTGGGACTCATTCTAATCGCTTTTTTAGGGCCTTACATTAAAGACCGGAAACAAAAAGAAGAAGGCAAGGCTATTGCCCGAGACATCTATTTGGCTTTTGACCGTTCCTTATCTATGAAGGCAAAAGACGTCCCCCCTAACAGAATGTTACGCGCTAAAAATGAACTCTCTAAGGTTATTGAACATTTTAAAGCCGATAATTTCGGAATTATCGTATTCCCGGCATCCAGAGACAGCGTGTTTTGCCCACTTACTTTCGATAAAAATGTAATAATTGACCAACACCTGGATATCATAGAACCGGTTCGTGGCGGCACAGACTTCTTCCCTCCTCTTAATACGGCTTTAATTAAGCATAAGAATAACAATAAAACAAAAACAGATGCGAAGCTCATAATCCTTGTCAGCGATGGAGAAGATTATGGTGAAGAAACCTATAAAATTGTAGAGCAGCTACGTGCCAATGATATCACATTATTCACTGTTGGAGTAGGTACTAGAGAAGGTGGAAGAATTCCGTTTGGCAGGAACTTTTTCAAGGATAACCAAGGACATGATGTGGTTTCTAAGTTGAACCCCAAATCATTAAAAGAGATTGCAAAAGAAACAAACGGGAAGTACTTCGAGCTTAGCCGACTGAAAAACGAAATACCAGAGCTGATAAGCGCTATTGAAGAAATTGAAGGGGAAGTACAGGATACAAAAGAACTTGAAGTGCCTTTAGATTTCAAGTATAAATATTTTCTTTTTGCAGCCTTAGCCTTAATTTTGTTAGATATATTATTAAGCATCAGAATATTTAAGATTTGAAAGCATTTCTATTCCTATTGTTTGGCGGTATTTTTTCCATCTTCACGCTTTCTTCAGACATCAATGAAGTGGCACATGATGCGTACAGTTCCTATGCAAAAAAAGACTACCGAAAAGCGCTTTCCCACCTGAACTATTTAATAGACACGCTGGAACAAAATGACCCCAGACTTCAATTAAACAAAGCCCATTGTTATTACCTCCAAACCGATTCCAGTAACTATCAACACTTATTCAATACTTCAAACAAGATCATTAACGGAATCGCATTTAACCAATACGGGTATATACAATATGATGAAAGTGTTTTCAATTCCGACAGTGTTAACCTGAAAACACTTAGCTATGGGCAAAAAAAGGACCTGGAAACCATAATCGAATATTTCAAAGACGCCCTGCGAGTAGATTACAATAATAATATTGCTCGTTATAACTATGAGGTTTTACAATTGTTGTTGTTGTCGCAAGACGCTGCTCATCAGGAAAGTGAAAAAATTGAAGACCTCACTAAAGAAAGTATTTCAGACATCTTAAATGATGATGATGTACAGGAACAAATTCAAGAAGAAATTGAAGAAGAGCTTGAAAAATCACTTGATGAAAAGCTAGACAGCCTATTATCCGATCAAGAGCAAAAGGAAGAACTGAAAGACAAAATTCAGGAAGCAGTTAAGGAAGAACTCAAAAGTGAAGAATTTAAGGACAAGTTAAATGATAAAATTGAAGAATCGCTTCAGGAAGACGAGTTACAGGAAAAAATAAAAAACGAGCTCGAACAGTCTCAAGACCGTGAGGAGGCGAAGGAAAACATAAAAAATGAAATTGAAAAGTCGCTTAGCGAAGAAAAACTTCAGGAAAAAACGCAAGAAGCTATTCAAGAATCTATGAAGAGTGAGCGCATGCAAGAAAAAATAAAGGAAGCTATTAAAGAAGCACTACAAAAAGAAAACCAAGAAGGCGCTGAGCAAGACCAACAAAACGAACAAGGAGGTCAAAATCAGGAATCCGCTCAAAACGGGGAACAGCAAAAGGATCAACAAGGAGCGCAACAAGAACAGCAGTCCGAAGAACAAGGTACTGAAGGGCAAGAACAACAGTCAGCATCGGAGCAACAACAACAAGGTGAGCAAGGTCAGGAACAGCAAGGACAACAAGGACAGGAAGGAAAAGAAGGACAAGAAGGCAAAGAAGGAGAACAGTCTGGTGAGAAATCTTCGAAACAACAATCAGGTCAGTCTGAAGGACAAGACCAAAACAAACAACAACAAGGAAGTGAGTCTCAACAAGGTGGAGAACCGGGGAGTCAGAGCCAGAACGGCAACAGTGGTGATGGAATGAGTAAGCAAGAAAAATCATTAGAACAAGCCATACAGGAAGCCCTTGAGGAAGCAGGTAATAGTGAAGAAGCGCAGAACAATATAGAGCAAGCTATTAAAGAGGCGAAAGAACAGCAAGGAAAACAGGGAATGGGTAAAAAGATGGAAAAAGAAATTGAGCGTTCCCAGGAGCAACTTGAGAAACAAGAAAAACAGGCTACCAAAGATCAGCAAGAATACGAAAAACGCCAGGATGAGCTTAAAAAACAGCAAGAACAAGAAGATGCTCAACAGAGCTCCGGGTCTAACGATCAATCAGAAGATGGTCAAAAAGGGCAACAGGGAGAAAAAGCAAATCAGAGTGGAGATCAAAAGGGACAGCAGGAATCAGAAAACGAGTCCAACGACAGTAAAGCATCAGATGCTAGTAATGCCGAACAAGGTAAAGAAGGCAAACCAAGTAATGAAAAAGGACAACAACAGACAGGAAAAGAAGGTGAGCAAGGTAGTCAGCAACAAGCCAGCGATTCCCAGCACCAGACGCAAGGTCAAAAAACAAGAGCACAGGCTAAAAAAGAACAGCAATCTATTATTGATCAACGTCTGAAAGCACAAAACACCAGTAAGCAAAAAGTAGATCAATTACTGCGTTCCCTTACAGAACAGGAGAAGAAGTATTTGAAACAACAAAAATTGCAAGGATCGCGTAAAAATTCTAAGAAAGATAAACCCGATTGGTAGTAGCTGTTGTTTCGGGTGCTATCATTTTGTAATTTGGGTAAAACCGTAATTTCCTTTTTATGCAAGCCGTATACATTGTTTCTGCCAAAAGAACCGCCCTTGGAAGTTTTTTAGGCACTTTAGCCGCTACAAAGGCCACCTCTTTAGCTGCAACAGTTATCAAAAATATACTCGAAGAACATACCTTGGCCGGTGACAAGGTCGATGAGGTGTTTATGGGCAATGTACTATCCGCTAACCTGGGGCAAGCCCCGGCCCGACAAGCCGCCATTGAAGCCGGGCTCTCGGAAAATATCCCATGCACTACTATCAATAAAGTTTGCGCTTCAGGAATGAAATCTGTCATGCTGGGTGCTCAGTCCATTTTATCAGGAGACAACAACCTGGTTATTGCCGGTGGTATGGAAAACATGTCACAGACACCGTTTTACATGGATGGTATTCGCTCAGGGCATAAACTAGGGCATCAGTCATTGATTGATGGCATGCTTAAAGACGGGCTTACAGATGCTTATAGCCAGACCCATATGGGCAATGCTGCCGAACTTTGTGCCCAAAACCATGCTATTACCCGCGAGGAGCAGGATAACTACGCCATCAACTCTTACAAACGTAGTGCAGCAGCGTGGCAAGAAGGGCTCTTTAAATCAGAGATTGTACCTGTGTCTATTCCCCAACGTAAGGGAGAACCGATTATCTTTGATGAAGACGAAGAGTATCAAAACGTAAAATTTGAAAAAATCCCACATTTAAGGCCTGTTTTTCAAAAAGATGGTTCGGTAACTGCAGCCAATGCTTCGACACTCAATGACGGCGCGGCGGTTTTATTATTAGCCAGTGAAGCGGCTCTAAAGGAATATAAGCTAAAACCTATTGCAAAAATAATTGCTTATTCTGACGCAGCTCAAAAACCGGAATTGTTTACAACGGCTCCTGCAAAGGCCCTCCCGATCGCATTGAAAAAAGCTCATCTGAGCATTGAAAAAATTGATTATTTTGAAATAAACGAAGCATTTTCTGTAGTGAGCCTTGCAAACAACAAATTGTTGGGCTTAAATCCGGATAAAGTGAACGTATTTGGGGGAGCCGTTTCTTTGGGTCACCCTCTGGGTTGTTCCGGGGCTCGTATTCTTGTTACTTTAGCTAACGTACTTGACAAAAAAAATGCCACATATGGAGCGGCAGCAATTTGCAATGGAGGTGGCGGTGCTTCAGCGGTAATCATTGAACATTTATAAAATTAAAGACCTTTTATGCAAATGAAGGGATAGATGACGCTTATTTTATATAAAAAAATAGCTTATATTACGTTATCTATCTAAATACCCATCCACATGCCTAATTTGCATTTTCGTACTTTTGTTGTCATTCTTAGTATTGTCCTATTGTTTGGTAAACATTCGGTGTACGCTCAACAAGCATTTCATACCTTTTTCCCCCAATTCGAAGACAGCACTACAAAACAGTTATCCCCAAAAGTAAAAAAAGAGTTCTTTCAGGGTCATCTGGAAAATGGAGACACCATAAAGAATGGTAGCTATCAACTTTTTTTTGAAACATCCGATCGTATTGCATCTGAAGGCACTTATTCGAACAACAGAAAAAACGGAATTTTTAAGGATTATTACGAAAACGGTCAGCTTAAATGGAAAAGGGACTATTCAGATGATCACTTAATTAATAAAGAAGAATGGTACCGACCGGATGGACAATTGGAATATTACGCTACCTATAAAGCGCAGGAAAACGATCCCAAACGCTTTAGTTTCGAAAAATTCTATAACGATGGCACTTTACAATCTAAATGTAATGTAACGAATCATGAATACGAAGGAGCATTCAAAGACTACTACCCAAATGGAAAATTGCGCCAAATAATCACTTACGCACACGGCAAAAAAGAAGGCCCTTTCAGTGTCTATGACCGTAATGGGAAAACACTGCAACAAGGCGTTTATACTAACAATCTCTTATCTAACAAATTAACTACTTTTTACCCGGACTCATCGATAAAATCTATCGGCCATTTTCAAGACGGTCATCTGGAGGGTAAAATGCAGGAATTCTTTAAAAACCAACAGTTGAAACGCGAAACAAATTATGTAAACGACACTTTAAATGGAACATGTAAAGTCTATCATCCCAATGGTCAATTGCTTTCGGAAAGCAAGTATGTTAAAGGGCATATTCACGGTGATTTCGTATCATTTTTTAATAATGGGCAAATAGAAACAAGCATCACCTATATCTACGGTCTTAAAGACGGAACCACTAAAGAGTACAGTTTCAATGGTCAACTGCTAAAGTCGGTAAATTATAAAAGGGACAAACTGCACGGATTCTGTTACATCTACTACCCAACGGGGAAAACGCATAAAAAGCTCCAATATTACCAGGGCAATAAATCAGGTGAAAATATTGTATACCATAAAAACACCAAGGTTGCCGAATGGAAACGTTATGAAGCCAGGGGGGGGCACTTGATGGAAATGAAAGAATACAACGAAGACGGTACTATTAGCTCTTATACCAAATTTGCCTATAAATTAGAACCGGCCCCAAGTGGTGGCCTGGCCGAACACACCTACTGCTATAAGGAATCATACTATCACTCAGAAAGGATAAAGAAAAAACAGCATTTTAAAAATGAGCTGGCGGACGGAAAATGTACCATATACAAAGAAAACGGAGATAAAGACATCGAAGCGTTTTATCGTTTTGACAAACTTCAGGGAAAAAGACTCATTTACGGCAATAGCAATCATGTGCATATAGAAGAAAAATACCGTGCAGGCCTTCTTCAGGGCGAGCGCATCGAGTTTTATCATAACGGAAAAAAAGCATCTGTAAAAACTTACAACAGAAATAAACTTCAGGGACCCTTTAAAACATTTAATAAAAAGGGGGAAATTGCCAGCGAAGGATACTATAAGAACGATAAGAAAGAAGGAGATTGGCACTACTATAAAGGAGGAAAAAAGATCCGTACAGAAGTTTACAAAAAAGATAAACTTGTTAATTCCGAAAAGTTCTAATCTTTTATAGTAGCTTAGCTTCCTTGTTCCAAAATAATATTATTCCGTACTACCTACTTTTATAAATTGTTATACTTAAATTTGAGGGTTAATACTAAATATTTATGGAGGCTGTAAAAGAGACCAATTATAAATTTGAAAATCAAACGAACTTTTACCGCGGCAAAGTACGCGATATCTATTACTTCGATAATGTGATGGCCATGATAGCTACGGACAGGATATCGGCCTTTGATGTTGTGCTTCCCAGAGCCATACCTCATAAAGGGGCTATTTTAAATACTATCGCGGCTAAATTTCTTAACAGCACAAAAGACATTGTACCAAACTGGGTGTTGGAGACACCTAACCAACGTTTAACGGTTGGAAAAAACTGTGAGCCCTACCCTGTAGAAATGGTGATAAGAGGGTATTTAACGGGTCATGCATGGCGCGTTTATAATTCTGGTAAAAGAGTAATTTGTGGCGTTCCACTGCCAGAAGGGTTAGTTGAAAATCAAAAGTTACCTGCTCCAATCATTACACCTACAACAAAAGCGCATGAGGGCCACGACGAAGATATATCAAGAGAAGAGATTATAGCTCAAAAATTAGTGAGCGAGCATGAATATCAACAACTCGAGGAATACACTTTACAATTATTTGAGCGAGGCACAAAATTGGCCCAAGAGAGAGGCCTTATATTGGTAGACACTAAGTATGAGTTCGGAAAGTCAGGTAATCAAATCACACTCATAGACGAAATTCACACGCCCGACTCTTCCAGGTACTTCTATGCCAATTCCTACGAAGAAAATCAAAAGAAGGGATTGAGACAAAAACAATTATCCAAAGAATTTGTACGTGAATGGCTCATGGAAAATGGTTTCCAAGGTAAAGAAGGTCAGGAAATACCGGTCATGACTGATGAAGTTGTTCAAATGATTTCGGACAGATACATCGAACTTTACGAGCAAGTGACGGGTGAAAAATTTGATTTAATTAATAATAGTAATAATTTAGAAGATATTATTAAAAATAGTATTGCCCACATTTTATAAGCTATTTAATACTGGATTGATATGAATTACGCGATCGATAAACAAGAGAAGTATACGATTTTTAAACTGGACGAGGAGAAGCTGGACACAATGATCGCTCCAGATTTGAAATCTGAATTTGTAAAAATCAATGCTGAGGGAGTAATCAATGTAATATTAAGCCTGGAAGGTGTAAAATATATAGATTCTTCAGGATTAAGTGCTATTTTAGTTGCAAATAGATTATGTGAAAATGCGAACGGTAAACTGGTACTTACCAAAGTAAGTGACCATGTCATGAAATTGTTTAAAATCTCGCAATTGGATTCAGTGCTTACAATACTACCAACGGTTGAAGAATCTGTAGATGCGATTTTTATAAACGAGATTGAAAATGACCTAAATTCAGAAAACTCGGATCTTGAATAACTAATCATTTGTCTTTTCAATTAAAAATACTTGGGTCTTCCAGTGCAGTACCCGCCTATGGAAGAAATCATACGGCCCAAATTTTACAGATTTATAATAACTTTTATCTCATAGATTGTGGTGAAGGCACTCAATTACAATTAAAGAAATACAAGGTCAAAATAAACAAAATTAACGCCATATTTATCTCTCATTTGCATGGCGATCATTTCCTGGGACTGTTTGGACTCATATCAACTATGAGTTTGTTGGGACGCACCAAGGACCTCTATGTTTTTGGCCCCAGGGGTTTATCCGACATTATTACTACGCAATTAAAGTATTCCGAAACCATTCTAAAGTTTGAACTTATTTTCGAAACACTTGGAAAAGATGTCAATGAAGAGATTTTCAACTTTAGTAATATAACTGTTGAAACTATTCCCTTGAGTCATCGCATTCAGTGTAACGGGTTTCTTTTTAGGGAAAAACCTAAGCCACGTAAATTAATTAAAGAAAAGCTGCCAGAGCTTATTACCAAATTACAAATTGCGGATTTAAAGCAAGGGAGAGACGTTCTCGATGACGATGGGAACGTCATTTACAAAAATGAAGACTATACAAATGCTCCTGCTATCGCACGTGCTTACGCCTATTGCTCAGATACCATTTACAAGGAAGACATCGTCCCGATTATCAAAAATGTAGATCTTTTATATCATGAATCTACTTTTCTACATGAAATGCTTGAAAGAGCAGAATCTACGTTTCATACTACCGCGCACCAGGCCGGACTTATTGCAAAAATGGCCGATGTCAAAAAACTAATCATAGGACATTATTCATCCCGATACAAAGACCTCACTCCATTTATAGAAGAAGCCAAAGCGATTTTCCCCGATACTGACCTTGCTATAGACGGGAAATTTTTTAACGTCGACGCCTGAAATTATCACAAACTACAGCACACGCCACAGAAATATTCAAAGACTCCGCTCCTCCCAGTTTTGGAATAGAAATTGTTTTATTTACCAGCGGCTTTAAGTGTTCACTAATCCCTTGAGATTCATTACCGAGCAATACAATCCCACGATCTATCTTCCCTAGCTCATACACATCTGTCCCCTCTAAAAAACAGCCATAAATAGGTGCTGTACTGTCTTTCAAAAAATGCGCTAATTCTACGTAAGCAACCTCTACCCGTGAAAAAGATCCCATGGTGGAATTTATCACTTTAGGATTATACACATCTACACTTCCTTTAGAACAAACAATTTTTGTAATTCCAAACCAGTCTGCAGTACGTATTATCGTACCTAAATTCCCCGGGTCCTGGATATTATCCAGTGCTATTACCAACTCATCACTAATATTCAAAGTGCTTTCTAATGCTGGCATTTCCACCAAAGCCAGTCCACAGCGATTAGAAGAAAAGGTCCCGACCTGTGTCAATTCTTTTTCTTCAGATTCTATAACTTCAAATGCTGAATTACTGAGAAGTTCCTTCCATGTTCGCAAGTACTCACCGGTGATAAAAAGTACTTTTACCTTCAAATTGGAGCTTAATACTTCCAAAATACCCTTCTCCCCTTCAACAAGAAACAAATTATGTTCGCTACGATATTTTTTTATTTGCAAAGATTTGATGATTTTTGCCCAACGCTTAGAAATCATAGGTACTTAAGAATTTGAAAATACGATATTACGCTTTATTAATTACACTCGCAATCACCTTTCTAAGTTCTTGCGTAAACAATTTTCATAATCACCTTCATCAGGAAAAGTACGATGGCAAATACCTTTTTTATAAGCAGAGACTCAAAGGGAACGATTCTTATAGTTATTATACCCTGGAAGAATATTTTAGGCAACGGCCTAATCGAAAATTTATTTTTAACTGGTGGATGCCTTACTGGCGTGCAAATATAATTGGCAACAAATTTTACCGACCAATTACGAGTAAAAGAAAACGGGAAGAACTTGTTATCAAAAGAAGTGAAGAGCTCTCTAAAATTCAAAACGATACTGCTAAATACTCCGGAAACGAATCCAAAATAAAAAAACTGGAACGCAAGTACATAAGAACATCAAACCGCTATCAAAAGCTAATTACCCGCAAGGACTCAGTAATAAGTAACGGCAACTGGCTAATGGCCACTGTTGGAGAAAAGCCTGTAATGGTTAAAAAGGCTTTAATAGATGCCACAGTTGATCAATTAACACTATTCTATCAATCAAACGGGTACTTCAATGCAGAGATAGAAGCAACTTACGACACCATTGCTGATAAAAAAATAGCCATCACGTATAATATCAATGAAAAAACACCTTACCGCTTCAGACGTAAATTTTATGATATCTCAGATTCGGCAATCGCTCAGATAATACAGAAGAACAGACAGCTTTCAAAAATTAAAACCGGGAATAAATACAGTACCAGAGCTATCTCGGCGGAAAGAGAGCGCTTAAATATTTTACTAAAAAGTAATGGATACTACGATTTTCAGCGACAGTTTATTCAATTCGAAATTGACACTACTCTGGGACGTAAAAAAGCGGACGTTACGCTGGTTGTCAATAACCCTAAAGAAGGTGCTCACAAGCAATATATCATCAAAGACATTTGGTTAATAATGAACAAGGATCAGGAACCCTTGACAGACACTACCATTATCAACCCGAATAAAAAAATTGTTCATTATGATGAAAACTTTTCCAAACGTATCCTTAATAAGAATATTAAGTTTGATGTAGGGGAAAAGTACAGCTTCACTAAAGCAAAACAAACACAACAGCTCCTGGGGAATTTCGACATATTTAAATTTATTAATATAAATTTTCAAAAAACACATGCAGACTCCAACAGCCTGACAGCATTTATAAACACCAATTCATATAAAAAACATCAGATTACCAGCGAAGCCGGTGTTAATGTAAGTCAGAACATAGGTCCATTCGCCAATTTGACCTATAGGAGTCGTAAAGTATTTAAAGGCTTCGAAATTTTTGAATCCAGCTTCAATTATTCCATTCAAAACCAATTCACTTTTGATAATACGGTATTAAGTACCATCAGCACCTTCCAGGGAAACGCCGCGCTGATTTTCCCACAGCTACTTTTCCCCAGGAAATTGATTTTTCCTCAAAAATTCAGGCAAAGCATTATCAACTCCAGGCCTAAAACTCAACTCAAATTCAGTTTAGGGGTAGAAAACTTTGACAATATCTATGAACGAAGAAAATACCAATTGCAATACAGCTATTATGGCGTAAAAGACCACCATCGCCTGACTTTTATTCCTTTTAATTTTGGTATGCTGGAAACGCCATTTTTAAGCTCTATTTTTAAAGAGTTATTAAAAACACGGCCCGATCAACAATCGAGATTCAGATCGTCGATTGTTTCGAGTATGCAACTCAATTGGGTATATAATGATAATGATATTACCAAAAACACTAAAGCAAAGTATATTAAATTTGAGTTGGAGTCGGGAGGTACTTTTTTAACATTATGGAAAACACTTAACCCCACAAAGGACCCCAAAAGTCAAACGAGTATTGAACGTGTAAACAGAGGAACAGAAAGTTCTGAATTCATTCCTTACTTTCAATTTTTGAGAGTAGGACTCGACTTTAGAATCTACCGCCCGCTATCCAGGGAAAGTACCATAGCAGCACGCATGAATATGGGATTAGCATTACCATTCGGTGGTCATAGGAATCTCCCCGTTGAGAAATTATACTATGCAGGTGGTCCATCAAGTATACGCGCCTGGGTATGGGGTGGAATCGGCCCTGGCGGATACGGTGGCGATGTACTTGAAAACGGACAATCTATCCCCATACCCGGAGAGATCATACTGGAGTCGAACCTGGAATTTCGAACGCGAATAATCAGTTTTATTCATGGCGCCGTCTTCTTTGATGCGGGAAATGTATGGAACCTCGAATTTGAAGAAAGAGCTAACGCTCAGTTCTCCAAAAATTTCTACCAGCAAATAGCCGTCGCCTCCGGACTTGGTTTAAGGCTCGACTTTTCATTCTTAATTTTGCGTTTTGATTATGCCTTTAAGTTCTGGGATCCGTCGAAAACGGATACTATGAGCAAATTAGCTATTTTAACACCGTTTCACGCCAACTCCGGACTGTTAAATTTAGGCATCGGTTATCCATTTTAATTTAAAGCATGACTACATTAACAAAAGAATCTATTGCACACTGGTTTAAATCTCTCCAGGACAGTATTTGCGCGCAAATTGAAGCTACTGACCAGGAAGGAAAATTCCGGGAAGACCTCTGGACCCGTGACGCCGGAGGCGGAGGTCGGACACGGATACTTCAAAATGGGCAGATCATTGAAAAGGGAGGAGTAAATTTCTCAGCAGTTGAAGGTCCAACCCCACAAAAGATCTTAGATGCGTTGAAATTATCTAAAAGTGATTTTTTTGCTACGGGAGTTTCTATTGTAATGCATCCCTATAATCCTTTTGTACCAATAATCCATATGAATGTCCGGTATTTTGAAATGAGCAACGGTATTAAATGGTTTGGAGGAGGAATAGATCTAACTCCTCATTACATCAATGAGCAAGACGCAATATACTTCCATACGGAACTAAAAGAAATCTGTGATCAACACAATGAAGGTTATTATAGCACATTTAAGCAGCAGGCAGACGACTACTTCTTCCTACCTCACAGAAACGAAACACGTGGAATTGGCGGCATTTTCTATGATCGACTAAATAGTAATTCAGCTACCGACCTGGATAAACATTTTTCATTCACGAAATCTGTTGGTAATGCTTTTGCCCCCATTTATTGTCAATTAATGGCTCGTCATGCTAAAGACAACTTTGAACAGCAACATAAAAATTGGCAATCTCTAAGAAGAAGTCGTTATGTTGAATTCAACCTGCTTTTCGACAAAGGCACCAAGTTTGGTATAGACACAAACGGTCGAACGGAGTCTATTTTGATGAGCATGCCCCCAATGGCTCAATGGGCCTACTGTTATTCGCCTGAAGCTGATTCTGAGGAAGAAAAGACACAGAAACTGTTACGAAAAAGAATTAACTGGATAAAATAATGCTTTCGAAATTAAATGAGTTAGATATCGATCTGCTGCTTTTTTTCAATAAGCACCATAATGCCTTTCTCGACTATTTGATGGAACTGATATCTGGTAGAACCGTATGGATTCCCTTATATCTTTTCCTGGTATTTTTAATTATAAAAGAGGAAAAGAAAAGTAGCTGGCTTACTATTCTCATTATAATAGCCCTGGCAGTATGTGCGGATCGACTATCGTCTGGTTTCGCCAAGCCTTATTTTGAACGATTAAGGCCTTGTCACAACCTGGCAATAAAAGACCAGCTACATATGATTGTAGGCTGTGGCGGGAAATATGGCTACTTTTCCTCTCACGCATCTAATACCTTTGCTTTAGCCGGATTTATGACATGGAAATTTTCAAAAAAAATTAAAGCCTTACGCTTATTATTGGTATGGGCGGCATTTGTTTCATTTTCAAGAGTTTACCTAGCCAAACACTACCCTTTCGACATCATTACAGGTGCCGTTTTCGGCTTGGCTTTGAGTTGGACTTTTTACAAGCTAAATGTATTTATAGAAGAAAAATTTAAGCTGAAGAGCGCACTATAAAATTCTCAGCTTATTCATAAACTCATTCTTGTAAGAAGCGCCAATAGGAACTCTTTTCTCTCCCATCAATATGGAGGCATTTTCTACGGCATTTATCTTTTTCAAGTTTACTATGTAAGACCTATGAACGCGAACAAATTGTTTATCTGAAAGCTTTTTTTCAATGGCTTTCATAGTAGAATGGATGATATGTCGATTATCTTCCAGATTAATTACCACATAGTCCGCCATAGCTTCTACAAAAAGAATATCATCGAAATTGATCTTTACAAACTTTAAATCAGACTTTACGAAGATCTCATTGTCTTTAGTCAATTCAACCGCTTCATTTCCGTCGACAAGGTCTGTTACTTTATTTATTGCCTGAATAAAACGTACATATTCAATTGGTTTCAACAGGTAATCTACGACGCGGTACTCAAATGCTTTCACGGCATATTCCTCTTTAGAAGTGATCAAAATCACATGCGGGACTGCTGCAAGAGAATCCAATAATTCGAGTCCTGTCATTTTAGGCATTTCAACATCTAAAAAAAGTATGTCAATCTTCGTTTTCTTTAGAATGTTTAATGCATCTATTGCGTTAGAGCAAACACCAATCAATTCCAGTGCCTCCGTTTGATTCACATAGTGCTCAATTGTTGCCAATGACATCTCATCGTCGTCTACAATTAGACATTTCATAAATAGAAATTTTACTTTGTTATTAATTCCTGCGCGCTAATATTCTTTGAATATACTTACCTAATATATCAAATTCAATATTTACTACAGTGTCTTTCTGAACATCTTTCATGTTTGTATGTTCCAGGGTATAAGGAATAATTGCTACGGTAAACAATTTTTCCCGAACATCAAAAATCGTTAAACTGATCCCGTTTAGGCATACAGACCCCTTTTCTACGATTAAACCGGCATTTTCACTATCAAATTGAAAAGTAAATAATGTACTTCCATCGGCTTCGCGTCTCTCCGTACATCTTGCTGTCGTATCAACATGACCATATACCATGTGACCATCAAACCTACCGTTTGCCGGCATGCAGCGCTCTATGTTTACGAATTCCCCAACTTTTAGATTAGCTAAGTTAGACTTTTTTAAAGTTTCATCTATTGCCGTTACCTGGTAAATATCATTTTCGATTGCAACAACTGTTAAACATACGCCATTATGAGCTACACTTTGGTCAATTTTTAATTCACTAGCTATTTCCGATTCCAAGAATAGGTGCTTATTATTTCCTTGTTCCTTTAAATCTACCAATCGGGCTTGGTTTTCAATAATTCCGGTAAACATTGTTATTTCCCTCTTCCTTGAACAACTATGAGAATAGTAAAAAGCAAAATCCTGAAATCCATGGCCAAGGACATGTTTTCAAGATAAAGTATATCAAATTTCAACCTCCGAACCATTTGGTCGACATTTTCGGCGTATCCGTATTTCACCTGTCCTAACGAAGTAATACCAGGTTTCACTCGTAACAGGTTACTATAATGAGGCGCCTGCACTTTGATTCTATCAATAAAGTACTTGCGTTCGGGCCTTGGCCCCACGATAGACATTGTACCCAAAAGCACATTGAAAAACTGAGGCAATTCATCAATTCTTGTTTTCCTCATAAACCTTCCCCAGGGAGTAATTCTGGGATCATTATCTGAAGACAATGCAGGCCCCGATACTTCCGAGTTCACATACATGCTTCTAAATTTATGAATCGCAAAGGGTTTACCGTCCTTCCCTATTCTTATTTGTGAGTAAAACACGGGACCCTTCGAAGAAAGTTTAGTCATTATTCCCACAAAAATGAAAAAAGGCGCACCCAGTATTAATACAATTAACGAAAAGCACACATCAAATACCCTCTTAATGACTTTCTGCCATACAGGCATCAGCCGCTGATTAATTTCGATGAGTGGCACACCAAATACATGATTCACCTTTACAGAACCTATGAGCATTTGATAAATATCGGGAATAATACTCACCTTCACCGGGTACTTATTAATTTGATTGAGTATTCCGGTAATTTTTTGATGTTCCTGCGACTCAATGGCTATAATCACCTGCTCTATCCTGGTTCTTGGAATTAAACGATCTAAAACGCTAATATCTCCAAAACAGCGCAATTGTTGCTCTTTGAGCAAATTCTTGGTATCAGGAAAAACATAAACGTAACCCACGAACCGAAGCCCCAGTGAGGAATTAATTCTCGACAGTTCTTCATAAATTTCCAATGCTTTCTTATTCGATCCTATAATAATAGTGTTAAACGTAATCTTTCCTTTCCGGAGTAGCATTTTGGTATAACTCATTACACCCATTTTAAAAATGGCCGAAAGCACAAAATGAATCCCCAAATAAGCACTGATTGTTTTATAATATGAAGTATGGTCAATCTGACCAGCACGCACCACCCCTTCGTCATCCAAAAGCAGCGCAAAAAACAATGATACACAACCAATGAAACTCACTACCAATAGTAGAAAAAATTCTTTAATCCGTGATTTGCGGTAAACATCAATGTAAAAACCTGCCAGAAAATAGAGAAACAACCAAAACCCTCCTATCATCAAAGAATTTATCAAAGGTTTCATGGAAAAATATACATCAGTTTCGCTGAGTATATACTTTCTTGCATAATAGAATATGTTCCACGCGATTACGGCACCAATAAAGTCATAAGCCACAAACCAACCCAGGTGAAAAGCATTCTTCAGTCGCCTTACTCTTTTATAACTTGTCGTCATTTGCAGTCCAAATATACTAGAATAGAATGATTATTATATATTAAAGTTCATTTAATTATTATTCTATATGAGCTATTATTTACTTAATTTTGACAGCATGATCAAAGACGATTATAAGCATAAAGGTATGCGTAAAACGCTGGCAAAAGAACTTATGCTAAAGGGAATAAAAGACCGCCTTGTACTAAAAGCGATTGAAAGTATACCTCGTCATGTTTTTTTAGATGAGGTCTTCACCCTACATGCCTATCAGGACAAAGCTTTTCCGATAGGTGAAGGGCAAACGATTTCACAACCTTATACAGTGGCTATCCAAACGCAAATGCTTGAAATAAAAAAAGGCGATAAAGTACTTGAAATTGGTACCGGATCGGGCTATCAGGCCTGCGTAATTATGGAGTTAGGAGCCAAATTGTATAGTATTGAACGAAACAAAGTATTATTTAACAAAACGAAAGAAATTTTAGACCAGCTCGGTTACAAGCCCAACCTTTTTTATGGAGATGGAACAAAAGGAGTACCATCTTTTGCGCCTTATGATAAAATAATTGTAACTGCCGGAGCGCCATCTATTCCGGAAAAATTACTGGACCAATTGGCTATAAGTGGTAAACTAATCATTCCGGTTGGAATTGATAAAAACACACAGGAAATGTTATTGCTAACTAAAACATCGGCACAGACAATTACCAAGGAATCAATTGGTAAGTTCAGTTTCGTTCCCTTAATAGGTGAGTTTGGTTGGTAAAAGTTCATAATTATATATTTTTTTATAGCTTTGTAAACTTGATCGATATAAATACGTATATTGCTATATCATATCAAAATGATGAAAAAACCAAGCACTAAATATTTGACTCTGAAGCGTTTTATTTTTGCTTCTCTATTTTTAATATGCGCAGGGTACTATTCAAGCGCGCAATATAAGTCTCCAAGGGGTGGACGTAGCGCTATAACCGGTCGTAAATTCAATCCAAATAAGAAAAAAGCACTTAAAAAGAAAAAGCCAAGAAACTATATCAACAGTATTAAAGGATATGGTGCACTCGGTTCCAGTAATTATTTCGGGGATTTATGCGACGGTTTTGATTGTGCCATTCCCAAAATGATGGTGGGTTTCGGAGGAATCTATCGTATTAATGAAAGTTTATCTACCAGAGCAAGCTTTAACTTTATCAGGCTGGCAGGCTCCGACGTTGGGGGTATAAATGCCAGCAGGAACCTAAGTTTCAGAAGTAACAATTTTGAACTCGGTGCTCATCTGATTTATGACATCTTCGAATATAAGAAAATGTATCGAAGAAGAAACCTCTTCAGCCCTTATATTTCTTTAGGTATTGGAATGACCTATTTTAATCCAAAAGCGCAAGCGAGCGATGGAAAATGGCATGCGCTTCAACCGCTCAAAACAGAGGGCGTAGATTACGGCAGAATGACGCTTGTAATACCTTATGGAATCGGGGCGCGATTTAAAATTACTCCGCATTTAGATATTAGTGCAGATATGGGCTACCGCTGGGCTTTTACCGACTATCTGGATGATGTGAGCTCTTCCTATTTCGGTCCAAATTACCAACTCGACCAAAACAGTGTTGCTTATGAATTAGCAGATAGAAGAAGAGAACTTGAAGTCAATGACAAGTTCACCGATGAACAACTTAGACAGCGTACAATCAGAGGAAACCCACTTAGAAATGATGGTTATTTTTTATTCAGTATTCGTGCTGAGTATACACTTAAGATTACGCATCAAACATACAACATCAACTCTAACGTATCCCGATTCAGGATTATTAGGAGTATAAAGACAAATAACTAACAAAAGTATTTACCAAAGCAGCTTAAACGCTGCTTTTTTTGTATCTTCACATTCATGAGAGGAAAAAAACCGGCTTCAGAATCGTCTGTTACCATGACAGAAATGGTAATGCCAAATGATACTAATGTACTGAACAACCTCATGGGTGGACGCCTGATGCACCTCATGGATATTGTCGCTGCTATATCTGCTCAAAGACACTCCAATCGGGTGGTGGTTACCGCTTCCGTAGACAATGTCTCGTTTCGTGAATCTATTAAACTAGGAAACGTCATCACGTTAAAGGCTCAAGTAACCCGGGCGTTCAGCTCGTCAATGGAAGTTCATATTATTGTAGAATCTGAGGATATTCCCGGCAGAAAGCAAATGATAAGCAATGAAGCCTTTTTCACGTTCGTTGCCGTAGATCAATTGGGTAACCCTATTGATGTTCCTGAATTAATTCCAGAAACCGATGAAGATAAGCGCTTATTTGATGGCGCATTAAGGAGAAGACAACTTAGGCTCGTACTGGCGGGAAAAATGAAAGCAAACGAAGCGACAGAATTAAAATCAATCTTTGAAGGTTATGAGTAAACTTAAGCTCTCGGGCAGCCACCTACCGCATATTTACCACGAAACCGTATATCGCCTGGGAGACAACAAACCGCTCGATGAAGCCGATATGGGCACCGATGAAGAAGGTTTAGATCTCCAGAATGCAACATATGGTAAAAACCTTAAAAAGATTGCCATCCTGGTCTCCTATCCTGAAAAAGAGGTAATCGATGATTCAGACCTCACTTTCCTGGAAAAGATTCTCGCCGCTGTAAAGTTAACAAGTGAGCACGTAGTAATTATCAATCTTTCAAAACTCCCTGATAACTACAATTACGATCAAATTCAACATGATTGGTCTCCACAGTGTTTAATAGCCTTTGGAGTCACATTCTTTGATATTAATATTAAAGAAGAGACCTTTAACTTGTATGAACTTAAGGAATATAATAGCTGTCGCTTTTTAAATGGTGATGCACTGAAAACAATCGCTCAAAATCAGGACAAGAAAAAAGCCTTATGGGTAAACCTACAACGGATGTTCCTCTGATGGATAATATGGATACTATATATGATTGAGCTCCTGATTAAAGCTTAATCACTTCGGCCAGCTTGGCTTCCAGCTTTCTTCCCCGGAGGTTCATACCAATAATAGTTCCCGTTTTATCCAGTAACAGAGTATATGGAATTCCATTAATACCATAAAGCCCTACTACCTTTGAATTCCAGTAGCTTAGGTCCGAAACATGCGTCCATGTTAATCGGTCTTTTTGAATAGCGCGAATCCATTTATCTTTGTTTTTATCTAAAGAGACTCCCAAAACCTCAAAACCGGCATCATGATACTTTTTATAAGCTTTAACAACATTAGGATTCTCTCTGCGACATGGACCACACCAACTTGCCCAAAAATCAACGAGCACATACTTCCCTTTAAAGTCAGATAGTGAAACGTTCTTTCCATTTACATCGGGTAGCTGAAAATCCGGAGCCTTTGCCCCTATTTCAATCTTCGTTCGGTTTTGTTGATTTTCTTTTTGAGCTACCAGCTTATTTTTGTAATCATCAAATTCTCCTATAAACTTCCTGGCATAGTCATCTTCATCACCAAATCTTTTGATCATAGCTTCAATAAATGGTAAATCGGCTTTTTCTTTGTAAATAGCCATAAAGTCTTCCATGGCAACTAACCCAACATATGAAGGCATGCTTTTCTCTATAAAGGACTTCATCTGCCCAACTGATTCCTTTTTTTGAAAGTTGGAAATCGGTCCTATCTTACCAATCATACTCACATATTCTTTTAGAAGCTTCGATTGCTCAGAATTCTCAAAATTGTAATCCTGATTGCTTTCACCAATAGTCAAACCTATCGAATCACCTTTTTGAGCCACAAACGGAATGGTAAATTCACCGTTAACATTCAATCGAAATATTTCCTGGCTATTGGTATTACCACTTATCTTAAGCTTTCCTTCATCGTTCACGACTGCGCTGGAAACCACCTGCATCTGACGTCCCTGACGTCTTTCCAGTTCCACCGTCATTCCCTTTAAATTTTCGGCATTATTACATGCTATTATGAAATCGCCTTCTATCCTTTGATTTTGCTCATAAAGAGAATCCTTTAAATCTTCGTTGATAGCGGTATTATCTTCCGTTTTATTGTGCTCATCTTTCGCTTTTTGTTCGCCACAAGAGAACAGAACAAACGAAACAATAATATATGACAGATGCTTTAATTTCATAGTTTTATCTTTCTACCTCTAATTAACAACTTAAAAATAGTAATCGTTCTTTAATCGACAATCATCGTTTTTGCTTTAACAATAACATTCGGCAAACCACTTAGATCTTTACCTCCTGCTGTTGCAAAGAAAGGCTGACCTCCACCGCCACCTTTTATCTCTTTAGCCAACTCACGAACCATATTACCCGCATGCATCGACTTTTCTTTTACCACGTTATCTGCAATCATAGTCGCAATCATTGGTTTTCCTTGCACATCTGCCGCAACAATCATTACCAGATTATCAATCTGATTCTTCAATCCAAAAGCCAACTGCTTGAGACTATCTGCCGAATCTATCTGAACCTGTTCAATGAGCACAGACAGTCCATTAACTTGTTCAACTTTGTTGATCAGTTCTTCTTTCAACTTATTTGCCGCCTCCTGTTGGTAGGTCTCCACCTGTTTGTTCAGTGCATTACGTTCGTTTATAAGCGACTCAACAGCTTTCAAAACGTCTTTAGGAGCCTTTAGCAAATCGTTCAACTCCTCTAATGTCTGTAGCTTTTCATTTACATGGCCGTCGGCAGCGTCTGCTGTTATTGCTTCAATTCTGCGTACACCTGCCGCTACCGATCCTTCCGAAACGATCTTAAACTGACCGATCTGGCCTGTTGCCTGAACATGCGTACCTCCACATAATTCTCTCGAAAAGTCGGCATCAAAGGTGATCATGCGTACATAATCGCCGTATTTCTCTCCAAACAAAGCGGTAGCTCCCATGGCCTTGGCTTCATCTATAGCGATACTACGACGCTCATCAAGTGCTATATTTTCACGAATTTTATGATTTACAATCTGCTCTACTTGTTGTATCTCCTCTTTAGATAATTTTGAAAAATGGGAAAAATCGAAACGAAGAAGTTGCTCATTAACCAATGATCCCTTTTGCGCTATATGATCGCCAAGCACCTCCTTTAAAGCTGCTTGTAAAAGATGTGTCGCCGTATGATTACAAATAGTCTTCGCTCTTTTTTTCGCATCTACGTGGCAACTCACCTTGCCTTCTACCAGCTGAGGTATTTTTTTGAGAAAGTGGATAATCAGGTCATTTTCTTTCTTGGTATCAATTACGGAAACTTTTTCATCCCCAAATTGCATGTAGCCGGTATCTCCTACCTGCCCTCCACCTTCAGGATAAAACACCGTTTGATCCAGAACAAATTGGTACAACGTACCTTTTTTATCCTTCATTTCACGATACTTTACTACAGTAGCGTCACATGATAATTCATCATAACCCAAGAAGTTTACTTGCTGCAAAGATTGTAGTTCTATCCAATCTCCGGTACTCGCCTCGGCAGCAGATTTGGATCGTGCCTTTTGCTTCGCCATCTCCGCTTCAAAACCTGCTGTATCAACCCGGCAACCATTCTCCCTGGCAATCAATTCGGTAAGGTCAAGCGGAAACCCATAAGTATCATACAATTCAAATGCCTGTTCACCACCAACTTGTTGATTTTTTGTGGTATCTCCAATTATGCTTTCCAGACGTTTAATCCCCGAAGATAAAGTTCTTAAAAACGACTGCTCTTCTTCCATTACTACTTTGGAAATAAATGCTACTTGCTCTTCAAGCTCCGGAAAGACTTCTAAAAATTGTTTACCTAATACGGGCACCAGCTGGTTCAGGAATGGTTCTTCGAGATTCAGGAAGGTATAGCCATAACGAATGGCTCTACGTAAAATTCTTCTAATTACATATCCAGCCCCGTTGTTCGAGGGTAACTGACCATCTGCCACTGTGAATGTAATAGCACGTATATGGTCTGCTATCACGCGAATGGCAATGTCTTTTTCTGACATGGTTGAAGTATACTTGACCCCAGCTATTGACTCTATCTTATCGATAAGCGGCTTGAACACGTCAGAATCATAGTTAGATTGCTTCCCTTGCACCACCATTGAAAGTCGCTCAAAGCCCATGCCCGTATCAATGTGCTTTTCGGGGAGCTCTTCCAGTTTACCCGATGCCAACCTGTTGTATTGAATAAATACCAGGTTCCAGATTTCAATCACCTGGGGATCATCCTTGTTAACCAACTCTTTTCCAGGCACTTTGATTCGCTCTTCTTCGCTACGTATATCGATGTGAATTTCTGAACAGGGGCCACATGGTCCGGTATCACCCATTTCCCAGAAATTATCCTTTTTATCACACTTCAATATGCGCTCTTCCGGTACAATTTTTTTCCAAATGTCAAAAGCTTCACTATCTTCGGAAACACCGTCTTTTTCGTCCCCCTCAAAAATAGTGATATAAAGCTGTTCTTTAGGTAATTGATAAACATCGGTGAGCAACTCCCAGGCCCATTCAATAGCTTCCTTTTTAAAATAATCGCCAAAGGACCAATTACCAAGCATTTCAAAAAATGTATGGTGGTACGTGTCCACCCCTACCTCTTCAAGATCATTGTGTTTACCCGATACACGTAAACACTTTTGTGTATCCGTTATTCTGGGTATATCCGGTTTAGCATTCCCAAGAAAATAATCTTTGAACTGATTCATCCCTGCGTTGATAAACATTAAGGTTGGATCGTTTTTGACAACAATAGGTGCCGACTCCACTATTTCATGTTTTTTACCTTCAAAAAACTTCAAAAACTGATTTCTTATTTCAGAGGATTGCATGTCTTTAAACTTGAATCTAAATAAACTTAGTTGATCACTCTTGTTTATATTTCGTATATTTGAACTTAATGTGAACAACTCGCAGCAAAAATCTGCGGCAACAAATTTAGTAGAATTCTATAACTTAGCGTAATGGCGAGAATAAAATATTATTACGATACTGAAAAGTGCAAATATGAACGCATTGAGACTAAAATTACCGATGTTATTCTTAATATTCTGGGATTTATTAGCTTGGTTCTGATTGTATCGGTTATTGGAATATTTCTTTACCCAAAATTCTTCCCCAGTTGGCGCGAATTGAAACTTCAAAGAGAAAATCATATCCTGATAAATGTGGTAAATAACGAACTCACTTCTATGAGTAAAGATATTGAGGATATGCGTGAACGGGAAGAAAATATTTATAGAATGATTACTGAAACAGATTCCATTCCTGACGTGTTGCGATCTAAAAAGGAAGACGCTGTTAATAAATACCGAAAACTTATTAACAAAGGGATCACGCACGAAGAAATTATAAAAAAGAAGCTCGCACAGGTTACGGAAATTTCCTATAAAATAAGAAAACAGGACGCTTCCTATAACATTATCGTTGAGCAGGCTGCCCAAAAAGATTCTATGCTTGCAAGTATACCGGCCATTCAACCTGTTTCTAACAAAACACTCAAAAGACTTTCTTCAGGTTTCGGTTGGCGTACGCACCCAATCTATAAAGTACGAAAATTCCATTATGGCGTCGATTTTGCGGCACCAGTAGGTACTCCTATCTATTCTACCGGAGACGGCTTTATTGAAAAAGTAAAAAAATCGGCAGGCGGTTATGGCAAAGAGGTGGTTGTCAATCATGGTTTTGGCTACCGGACACGCTATGCCCATATGAGTAAAATTGAGGTAAAAGTAGGTCAAAAAATAAAACGTGGTGAACAGATTGGAAAAGTGGGTAATACAGGTGCCTCTACTGCTCCGCACTTACACTACGAGGTACTGAGAAACGGGAAACCTGTAAACCCTGTTCATTTCTTCTTTAACGACCTCAATGCGGAGCAATACGAAGAAATATTGAAACGTGCTTCTATTGAAAACCAATCTTTATCCTAAGTTATTCGCTACTGCTGTTCTAAAATGACAAATATGCGTTTACATCTTTTTTTAGTCTTTGTGCTGTTAGGCTACCTTAATTTACATGCTCAAATAAGGGTTAAAGCTGTAGGAGACGTGATGTTAGGTTCGCAAACACCACGCCCTGTGTTCCCTCCCAATGAAGGAAAATTTTTCAAAGATAGTATTGCACATCACCTGGACAGTGCCGATGTCACCTTTGTAAATCTGGAAGGTGTATTTGTCGAGCCAGGAATCTCTCCCCAAAAATGTCGCCCTGCTTCCCGTGAAGCAGGGAAATGCTATGAATTTGGTATGCCACGCAGCTTAAGTCCCGTGCTTAAAGATTTACATTTCAATGTTGCCAGCCAGGACAATAACCATGCCTCTGATTATGGCAGCGCAGGGCAAAGATTCACCAAAAAGCTACTCGACAGCCTGGATATAGCCTGTATCTCCAAAAAAAGTTTTGTTACCTTGATTCACGAGGTGGAAACGTACGATAGTATTTCAGAAACGGTTCAGCTTATAGATTCAAGTCTCATTAATATTGACGGAATGGATAGTCTGGTGATCACAAAAAGGGATAGTATAAAAACAATCGTCATCACTAACAAAGACAGTATTAAAATTGCCTTTACTGCATTTGGACACTCCTCTGCATCCTACCAGGTTTTTGATATCCCCAATGCGGTGAAGGTTGTTAACGAATTGCAAGAAGCTCACGATTTGGTTTTTATTTCGTTTCACGGAGGAGCCGAAGGACTTGACGCCAGACACACGCCAAATAAGACCGAATTCTTTTACGGAGAAAACCGGGGAAATCTCATCGCCTTCTCACATGCCCTCATAGATGCAGGAGCCGATTTGATAATAGGTCACGGCCCACATGTACTTCGAGGCATTGAATTGTACAAAAACAAACTCATATGTTACTCTTTGGGCAACTTTCTTACTTTTGGAAATATCAGTATAAGAGGGGTAAAAGGCCACGGAGCCATAATGGACCTGCAAATTGATGAAAAAACCGGGGACTTCATTTCCGGTCAGGTTATTGCCACAAAACAAGTTGGAAGGGGAATACCTGTCTATGACAAAAACCTTGCTGCCGTTAACGAAATAAAAGAGCTTAGCGCAGCCGATTTCCCAAATTCGAAACTTGAAATAACGAATGTTGGAAAAATTCTAAAAAAATAATTCTACTGATATCTTAGGTGCCTTACAAGGAAAAAAATATCGAAAAAAAATACTACACAATTGGAGAAGTAGCTGATTTATTTGGAGTTGCAACTTCCCTTATTCGTTTTTGGGAATCAGAATTCGAACATATCACACCTAAGAAAAATAACAAAGGAAACCGGGTTTTCACCAAAGAAGACCTTCAGGATGTAAAATTGGTATACCATTTGGTAAAAGAAAGAGGGTACACCCTAAATGGAGCAAAAGAGCTCATTAAAGGTAACCGTACCAAACTTGAAAGCGACATGGAATTAATTGAATCGCTCATCAAGGTAAAAGATTTCTTAACTGAATTGAAAAACCAATTGTAAACTATGAAGGACCAGGATTTGGTCTACCAGGTTGGATTAACACTTATTCCAAATATTGGAGACCTTTTAAGCAAACAGCTTGTAAATTATTGTGGTAGTGCCGAAGCTGTTTTCAAAAGCAACCACATCCAACTCGAGAAGATTCCGGGAATTGGTTCCGTTTGCTCAAAATCAATTTTGAATTCAGATGTACTGAATGAAGCCGAATCAATAATTATCGAGGCTCAAAAAAATAATACACAAATTCTTTTTTACCGGGACCAGAACTACCCTTCACGTTTAAAAGCAATAGACGATGCACCTGTCATTCTTTATTATAAAGGAAATGCAAATCTGAACACACAAAAAGCAGTAGCGATAGTTGGAACGAGGAAAGCTACTGCCTATGGTAAAAAGATTATTGAATCGATGGTAGAAGAGCTCACAGCACACCAGCCACTAATAATTAGCGGACTCGCCTATGGTATCGATATCTGTGCTCATAAGGAAGCTTTAAAGAATGGACTTGCAACAATTGGCGTAATGGCCAATGGCCTGGATACTGTTTACCCTGCTATTCACAAAAAGGTGACAAAAGAGATGATTGAACACGGAGGCCTGCTTAGCGAAAACCGGTTTGGAACCAAACCTGATGCCCCTAAATTTCCAGCGAGAAACAGAATTATTGCAGGAATGAGTGACGCAACTATTGTGGTTGAAGCGGCGGAAACGGGTGGGGCGCTTATCACCGCTGAAATAGCCAACACTTATCATAAAGATGTTTTTGCCTTTCCGGGAAGAATCGATGCCCCCTATTCTGCCGGTTGTAATAAGCTGATTAAATCTCATAAAGCAAACCTCATCACTGGAATTGCAGACCTGGAATACCTACTAAACTGGAATAAAGACGACAATATACAGCCATCAACAACTAAGGTATCGAACCTTGAATTACCAGCGGAGGAACTAACGATTATAAAACTGCTTATTAATGAGGACTTAACTATAGATGCTATAAGCCGTAAAACACAAATACCCTTAAACAAGCTGGCCTCTAAGCTTTTATCGCTTGAATTTGAAGGTTTGATTAAAGCTTTACCAGGAAACAGGTACAGAAGTAAAATATAAGAGTCGGCACCTATATAATCCCTTAATTTTTCACGAATTTCTTGCTTACAACATGAGACGAGGAGCTCAACTGTAGCAGGTACGTACCACTTTCCAAATCACTGACGTCAAAGGCTTGCTTGTATGCATCAATCTTATCCTTAAAAATCAATGTTCCATCAACACCAAGTACTGTTATTGAATTGTATTCATGTGATTCCGAATCAATAAAATACAACTTATTCATTACTGGATTTGGAAAAATAGTCAAATTCGTACTTTCGCTTACTTCCCGGTTACTTAAGGTAAGATCATCTTTTATAATACCATAAAAGGCATGATAAGTATGCGCATTAAAAGCCGAGTGATCCATAGAATAGGAGAAGGTCATTGCGCCATATGCTCTGTAGTAAGTATCATTTTCAATTTCCAAAAAGGTGCTTCCACTCTGTCCAGGCATACCTTTGGTACCTGAAACACCTAATATTGCATCATCAAAGCGATCGATCACCCCGTACTCATAAAACAAGGTATCTCCATTATAAACATCCCGGGATCCCATTAAATCCCTTCCGGGATAAGACAATTTATGCAAGACCTTACCATTTAGGTATGCTTCATCCGTTGTGTATGCTATCCCCACCCATCCTGTTAACTCTCCCAGATTGGTAGTCAATTCCAAAACAGCAATATCCTCGCCATAAATATCCCAATCTGCCAACATATATATTTTAGACACCCGTGCACAGGGAAGGTCATCATTAGCTCCCCCATTGTCAAAAGCCGCACATACTTCCAATGCATCCAAGCTTGAAGAGTTATATTCCCGGTCAACGCAATGTGCGGCAGTTAATACATGCTTTCTGCTCACCAGCGTACCCGAACATTTCTGCAAACCCTGTCCATCTGCGATGACATTTAGCCTGATTGCGGTTCTGAAAGGATAGCTAGTTATATCAAAATCGACTTGCGCTGGTATTCGCTCAGTGAATTGAGTGCCTTCAATTACATTCTCCACCGGTATATCTTGTGACAGCCAGGATAGCTCATCATTCCAGCTCCCATAACTAAATGTTGAATAATCGCTTACTTTTTGCTCATCATAAGGTTCGACGTCTAAAGTATCGGTGCTTCGGGAAAACAAGTCAATTTCGACCAGGGGCTTATTCTGACTCCACCCTCCTTTACAAGTAATGATAGTTATTAAAGTGGCTACTACTATTCGAAATGCTAAAAAGTTTATTATAGGCATACTAATAATATAACGTCGAAACGTACTGTTGTAGTGTTTGAAGAAGAAATAATTTGGGCCACAGAATTAGCCTTGTTTCAAGCTCGCCCAAGTCGGCCAAGCGACATTTTGACGAGCTAATTCTTAACTAGATGTTAAAGTCCATATTGATATGGTAACACCGATTACCTAATGTGGTATCATTGGTAAAAATAAATATCAACGATTATGTTTACACATTTTAGAACCTTAACAAAATCGAGCTTACTTCTCATTTCTAATGGAATGAAAGCTCCTCTTTTACTGCTAGCTCTGGCAGTAATAACTTCATCGTGCGAAAGAATTGAAGATTATTTCGATTCTAATCCATCTAAGACCATATTAAGCAAGCATTTGAGAACACTTAAGTCAGTCGAAGTAAATGGAGACCACTTAAGTTACCTGGACTATGGCAACAAAAACAAGCCCGTCGTCATAATGCTTCATGGGATACCCACATCGTCATTGCTTTACCGAGACATTGCCAAAGGACTGGCTATGAAGGAGCAATTTCGTGTAATTGCATTGGATATGCTTGGCTTTGGCGCCTCGGATAAACCTGATCGTAACGGTGCTTACACCCTTACGGCTCAGGCCCAAAGAGTTTATGACTTCGCCAGTGCCCTAGGCATCAAAAGCTTCGTATTAGCTATTCACGATGCAGGTGGCCCCGTGGGCTGGCAAATGCTTCTCAACGAAGAATCGGAAAGAATAGACGGACTATACATTACCGATACGGCTCTGGAATTTGATGGATTCACACCTCCAACGGTTATGATACCATTTTTCTCAGGACAGGTAAATGCAACGGAACACTGGAATGCATTACTAGCTGATTCTACTGCACAACGTGAAACAGCTGAAAGTTTGATTTCGGAAGGTATTTACAACAAAGATCGTGCAAGTGACGAGCTTATAGATGCCTATGCATCGGCTATGACGCAGCCATTGGCTTATATTGAATTTTTCGATAGCGCACTTCCTTTCTTGTCGGATGTTTCCGCTGTAAAGGAAAAAATAGCCGCATTTAATAAACCAGTTGGCATTTTATGGGGACAAAAGGATCCGTTTTTAGACCCAACAATTATTCCTCAGAAGTTACAAGATGACTTTAGCCTGGAAGATAACGCTGTTACCTTCTTAGCAAACGCCAGTCACTTTTTGCAAGAGGATGACCCCAAAGGATATGTTGAGGCTTTTAACAAATTTCTTAATGAGAATTTCTAATTCTAAAACAATCCGGGGCAAATTCTTACAATACTGAAACTTCTTATTTTGTCCTTCATAAAAAGGGTTTGGTCAAATAGACCAAACTCTTTTCTTTTAGCAGCGGCACTTATTAGTAGTTCCGAACCAATAGCTATTATTTTCCGCTATAAATATCATTATCTATACAAAGGAAATTCCCAGGTCATAAAATGTGCACATTAAGTAGTTAAACTTAACTTCAAGCTAAATCTTTATTAAAACAAACTCAATTGTTCGGAAATTTCAAATGACTTATTGAGCATCTCCATTTCTATAACCATTCCTTCGTTAGCTCTTATATTAAACCCCCAACCGTCGGCAAATAGTAAATACTGCCCTCTGATACCTACCAGTCCCCCTTCAAAGTATTTCGATTCGTAGAGGTTCAGGCTTTTCACTTTTGAGGGGTAATGTAAGACGGGATAATTAAAATGATCGATTTCGGCCTTGAGCTTATATTGATTCCATTCAGAGGGCACTTTTTCGTAAACTTCATTCTTTAATTGTAAAAGATCTGTCTCGCTATCATTTCCAGTCAATATCAGACGCCAGTTCGTTTTATCACTCAAAAATTGCTTCAGAAACACTTCAATTTGTCCGGCCAGTTGCCTATGTGGCAACTTGAATATTGGTAATGCGCTGGATGCCCCCTGATCTATCCACCGCGTAGGCACCTGTGTAGAACGAGTCACTCCTACCTTGGCCTGTCCCGAAAGCGCCAAATATACGTAATGAGCTTGCAACTGCACCTTACTTTCTATTTCCAGATCGCGATCTTCGATCCCCAGATGAGCTTGTGATAATTCAGGGTTAATAATCCATGAAGCAGTATATGGGGATTTCATAAAACATTCGAAACAATGTCCCATGCGGTAAATTGGCAGGCTTTTGTGGCAATTTAAACACAAGCTACCTGTTACTCTCAACGATATATTTTTACCAATGAGTTGGTTCATTGCTAAGTCCTTATCAGCCTGTGATAAAAAGTAAAGCACCGGGCTTTCCCGGACTGTCCGCATTTTTCTGAGTACACCTTTAAATAGCATCAATGAATTTTAAAACAGAAATGTACCTGAAGAGAAATATACAGCAAGAATTCTAAAAAAACATCATTTTTTTTAGCTTTGCACAAAATAATAGAATGGAAAACGATCCGGAATTAAACGGCAAATACCTAGGCACCATTTCTCGCGATTTTGTCCTAGTTGCAGAAACACTAAAAGAAGCAGCCTATCAGCTACGTATTCGTAAAATAAGCGATTACCCTATTTTCCCAATCTCTAAAACAGCTATCGAACTTGGACAACTGTTAGTAGGTCGAACTGAATTGGCCACTGAATGGAACTATAATTTTTCATTTATGGAAGAATTCAACCAAAGGCAATTAATAAGCGACGATAAGATAGCCGAGTTCGTACAGCATTATAAAAACCCGGATGAATATTGTTGTTTATTCGTAGTGGACCCTGATTTTACCAATTTCTTATATATACCTTATCCGGAAGACTAGAAATGTGCCCACCCCTGAGCCTGAATCGGAACAACATTTCCTGATTTGGTGATGAGGTTTACTTTCTCTTCGGCATTCACGACCTTACCAATACTGGTTATGTCAGGAAAATTCTTAATTTTCTCGAACTCTGTCTGGGATAAGGTAAACAACAACTCATAGTCTTCTCCGCCATTCAAAGCACAGGTTGCGGGGTCTAAATTGAACTCAAAAGCCGTATTATAGGTCAATTCGTCGATTGGTAAGTTTTGATCAAAAACCTGAATACCCACCTGTGAAGCCTTTGCCAAATGTAATAATTCGGATGCGAGGCCATCGGAAACATCGATCATGGCATTCACTTTAACCTGTTTGTCTTTAAACTCGTGCACCATATCCAAACGGGCCTCAGGTTTTAAGAGGCGTTGTATTAAATAATCTTTATTATCAAGCTGAGGTTGCATATCGGGCTGGGATAAAAACACCTGCTTTTCACGCTCTAAAAGCTGAAGCCCCAGGTAAGCGGCTCCCAAATCTCCGGTAACACATATCACATCCTCTTCTTTTGCTCCATCGCGGTAAGTGATAGCACTTTTAGAAACAAGTCCGGTAACACTTACAGAAATGATCAAGCCACTAGTCGACGAAGTAGTATCACCTCCCACAAAATCTACCTTATAATTTTCACAGGCGATATTTATCCCCTCATATAACTCGTCTAGTGCTTCAACAGAAAATCGATTACTAATCGCTAAAGAAATGGTTAACTGTCTGGGCGTTGCATTCATAGCTGCAATATCTGAGACATTAACTGCTACCAGTTTATAACCTAAATGTTTCAATGGTGTATAACTCATATCAAAGTGAATTCCTTCCACTAACATGTCAGTAGACATGACCATCAACTCCTCACCAATATCAAAAACAGCAGCATCGTCACCAATTCCTTTCAGTGTCTGCGGATGAAACGTTTTTACATTTTTGCATAAATGATCAATCAGCCCAAATTCCCCCAAAGCAGCCACTTCAGTACGATTATTCTCTTCCATCTTCTAACTTTTATTCAAAGTTACGTTTATAGATGAACATTCCAATACAGGCCATTGCTTATTTGAGCATGGTGGCAAAGCGAAACTCATCAACTTTTTTAACGTTTATTACATAAAGCCACGTTCATGTACAAACCAATCAAAACCATTTCATTATTAATTATTGTTCTTTTTCTTTTTAGCTCGTGTGTAAGAGTTTCCAAACAATGTAAGCGCGACCGAAAAAATGTTAAAAAGTTAAGAAAGAACGGTATGATGATGTAATTAACAATCCTGGCATATTTCAATTAAGACACCTGAAGTCTCTTTTGGATGTAGGAAAGCTACCAGTTTATTATCAGCACCTGCTTTGGGATAACCATCCAAAATTTGATAGCCCAAACCTTTGAGCCGTTTAATTTCCTGTTCGATATCAGCCACTTCGAATGCCAAATGGTGAATTCCCTGCCCTTTTCGTTCTAGGTAAGTTGCAATGGCTCCTTGACCATTCTGAGGCTCTAATAGCTCAATTTTACTCTCTCCTACTTCAAAAAATGCTACCTTCACATGCTCACCGGCAACCTCTTCAATCTTCACACATTCCGTGTCCAATATCTGATTATAGGTTTTTATGGCTTCCTGTAAATTACTTACGGCAATACCTATATGTTCAATTTTATTCATCATCACACATTTTAACGACCAGATTTCAAGAATGTTTATTAAATTGTTAATTTTGGATATTAAAGAAACTTTAATTAGTGCAGTATTGTTTCCTAATTAATAACTACGGAATATATGATATCAATCACGGATAAAGCGAAAGAACATTTAATAAGTTTCAGAGCAGAAGAAGGAAAAAGTGAAGGTCATCACGTGCGTGTATCTGTTAAAGGTGGAGGGTGCAGTGGCCTCATGTATGATTTAGGTTTTGATGATGAGATTAACGAAGCCGATAAAGTATTTGAAGACAAAGGACTTAAAATATTAGTAGATAAAAAAAGTATTCTGTATTTATTGGGTACAACCCTTGATTTCACTGATGGATTAAATGGAAAAGGGTTCCAATTCATAAACCCGAATGCATCAAGAACCTGTGGCTGTGGGGAAAGCTTTTCTATCTAACAGTAAAAACTTCATCGTTATACTAGTCGATTTTATTCTTAAGGTTGCGGTTAACTGATTAATTGACCCTACAATCGTTTTGCGAATTTTTGGATGTGTTTTTTCGATTTTCTATTGCAAACTTACAAAAGAAAAAGCAGCAAAATTCCAATTCATCAAACAACTCTCAAAACAGAGGGTATTCTAAATTGATTAATTAGTCTTTTACAGTAAGGGTCAACTTTCCAACTTTCAAAAAACCTCATCAATTAATCACCGAATACAGTTTCTTTTCTTTTGGTTCGTCCACATCTTCGTAGAAACCAAGTATTTCGTAAACATTATTCTTAATGGTAAATGACAATGTACGTGTGGGTAAATCACTACTATCATTCTCAAAAGGATCTTCAATTTCTTCTGCCATCATTTCCAGACCTATCAGCACAAAAAACTCCAGAATTGATACTACAATGGTGAAATACCCCAATGTATCGGCATAGGCAAAAGGTAGTACTAAAGTGTATACCAAAATGAATAGTTTCAAAAACGTTCGATACGAAAAAGGAATTGGTGTATTTTTTATACGTTCACAAGCTCCGGTGATTGTATTAAACCCAGCCAGGTGGTCGAGCATTTTCAATTCTACAAATTCGCTGAGGTGGCCTTGCTCTAAAAGTCGTACGGTACGTGCATAAAGCTTTTTGGCTATATAGTTAGGTGCATGTTGGTGAATTTCCAGTGCTTTTTCGTCCCTGTCCGTTACATCGTAAAGCAAGTCCTTCTTGAAGACACCCCGTAAGTGCCCACTTAGAGCAAAAGCGTAATTGGTGATGTTTCTGGCGAAATAGCGTCTGTTGTCTTCGTCGTGTTTCGGCAGCTTTGCATTAATAAGCAAAGCCATACTACGCGAGTGATTTATTAATTCACCCCATTGTTTCCTACCTTCCCACCAACGATCATAGGCTGTATTTGTCCTAAAAACCAATAATATGGACAAAGCTACTCCAATCCAGGTATAGATTTCGTTTGAAATAATATTATGAACATGAAAATAATTAATGGCCAGGTAGACATTAATTGCAGTAATTGCTGCAACGAACCCAACCCGCTTTAGCAATAATATAAGCGTGTCGCTCTTAAATACATTTAATATGTCCCTAAACCAGTTGGCATTTGAATCGTAAACTATCATTTTATCCCTTATCCGCTAATTTCAAAATATTCCTAATACTATATGACAATTTCACATATGAAATTGATTCAATAGTACATATAAACTCTAAGCAAAATTTATACCAAATTCTGCAAAAGAAGATGCATAACTTTCATTATGCGTAAATAGTGTAAATCTTATGGTTGTAAGAGTTTGTAATACCTAAAATACTCAAAAGATGGAAATGTTCAAACAAAAAAAACGAACTTTTATTACTTGCTTATTTCTTTTTTCTCTTATTCTTTTTGGCTTTATACACTTCCTTTTCTTTCTCAATAGTCTTGACTATTGATTTCCAATCATTCGATTGATCATCAGAAAGTAAGCGTGTCTGTCCAATTTCCTGTTTTGAATATTCAATTCTATCGATTTCGTTATGAATATATGCTTCAATATCTTCCAGTAATTTTTTCTCTTGCTCGCTACAAAAAGACAGCGCTTTACCCCTATTATTCCCTCTTCCGGTTCTTCCCACTCTATGCACATAATATTCGGGTCTGTCTGGCATGTCATAATTAACAACAAACTGTACCCCTTGAATATCAATACCGCGAGCAGAAACATCAGTCGCAATTAACACATTACTACCTCCTCTAAAGCTGTTTAACGTTGCTATTCGTTCTTTCTGATCCACATCTCCGTGCAACACTAATGCTTCTATACTCACCCGCTCCATCGCCTTTTGCACTCGATCGGCCCTTACTTTTGTACGAACAAATACCAAAGTCTTTGGAAATTCATGTTCTCGTAACAGGCGTTCCAGAACAAAACGTTTGTCATCCATTTCCACGAAAATAAGTGCATGATCCACATTTTTTGAAACCGGATCTTTAGGTGAAAGCTGAATTCGAATTGGTTTATTGACCAGTGAGTAGGCCAGTTTTTTTATTTTGTCATCGATTGTAGCTGAAAAGAATAATGTCTGCCGTCTTTTTGGTAAAAAACGTATGAGATCCTGTATATCTTTATAGAAGCCCAAATCAAGCATGTGATCTGCTTCATCAAGTACAACAGTACTTACATTTCGCAGGTTTACATAACCCTGACTCACCAAATCGAACATACGACCAGGAGTAGTAACCAATATGTCTGCACCTTTTAAAAGTAGTTTTATTTGAGGATCTTGCTCCACGCCACCGTACAAGCAAATGTTCTTTACGCGTGTATTCTTACTAAACTTGCTTATCTCACCCGCTATTTGAATTGCCAGCTCTCTGGTAGGAACCATTATTACACAACGAATTCCGATTGGGGGCCTATGCCTGGATTTTTCCTCATGTAATTTATTTACTATTGGTATTGCAAACGCTCCGGTTTTTCCCGTTCCTGTTTGTGCAATTGCCAATACATCTTCGCCCTTTAAAATTGCAGGTATTGTTTTAAACTGGATATCTGTAGGCTTTTTAAAACCCATTTTTTCCAGGTTTTGCTTTATAGCTGGCGAAATGTTATAATCTTGAAATTTCATTTAGGATACCAAAAGGCATAAACTTAGTAAGCTCTTACCACTTTCCCTTCCATAAAATAAGAAAATGCAGTATTTACTACTTTATTTCCGCCATGAGTCGGGTAATCGCCGGTAAAATACCAATCCCCCAAATGATCCGGGCATGCTTTATGAAGGCACTCTACTGTTTGATAGATCACTTCTAAATCGGCATTCATACCGACAGGTTTAATTATTTCGGCAATTTTATTAGAAATCTGTTCATCTGTAAACAAGTCGTATAATTGCTTGACATAATTGGGAGATTCTTCTACCGAAATTTTGGATTTGTTGCAACGCTCGTAAATATCGTCTAATTTGTAGTTTTGGTTAGTCTCTTTCAATAAATCTAACAATGCTCTAAAGGCCACAAACTCCTTCATTTTAGACATATCAATGCCATAACAATCCGGGTACCTAATCTGCGGTGCCGAAGATACTATAATCACCTTTTTAGGTTCCAAACGATCCAACATGTTCAGAATACTTTTCTCCAAAGTAGTACCACGAACTATAGAGTCGTCAATGACGACCAAGGTATCTACATTCTTATTGATCACCTCGTAGGTAGTATCATAAACGTGGGCAACCAAGTCATCGCGTTGAGCATCCTCGGTTATAAAAGTTCTTAGTTTAGCATCCTTAATAACCAATTTCTCTACGCGAGGTCTCAAAGAAAGGACTTTATTCAAGTCTTCTTCAGACAAATTACCTTCTTTTATTTTATCAATACGGTACTTATTTATGTAGGCTTCCAGACCTTCAATCATTCCCAGGAATGATATTTCAGCCGTATTAGGAATATATGAAAAAACAGTATTTTCGATATCTCCATCAATTTTTTCTAATATCTGAGGCACCAAAAAACGGCCTAACTTTTTACGTTCTTCGTATATAGCAGGATCTGATCCACGGCTGAAGTAGATACGTTCAAAACTACAGGATTTTTTAGGCAATTCTTCTATGAAACGTTTTTCATCTAACTCTCCATTTTTGGATATGATGAGTGCATGCCCCCTTTTAATCTCTTTTATCTCGTTAAATTTAATTCCGAATGCTGTTTTAATAGCGGGTTTTTCGGAAGCTACCACGATAATTTCGTCGTCTGCATAATAGTATGCAGGGCGAATTCCGGCAGGGTCTCTTGCTACAAATGCAGCACCAAAGCCTGTAAGCCCCATCATCGCATAACCACCATCAAAATCCCTGCACGCGCGATGAAGTACACGCTGTAAATTCATTTCGTTTTCAATGATACCTGAAATTTCATGATTGGTATATTTTTCCTTGTATTCATCAAACAAGCGCTGACTTTCTTCATCCAAAAAATGACCGATTTTTTCCAATACAGTCACTGTATCAGCTTTCTCCTTAGGGTGTTGCCCCAGTTCAACCAGTTTATTGAAAAGTTGATCGACATTGGTCATGTTAAAGTTACCCGCTAAAACCAAACTTCTGCTACGCCAATTGTTCTGTCTTAGGAAAGGATGGCAACTTTCAATACTGTTTTTACCATGTGTACCGTAACGCAAGTGCCCCATTAGTACTTCACCCGTAAATGCTACATTGTGCTGTAACCAATCGGCGTTTAAGTACTCATCGGAATTATTCTTAATTACCTTTTTAAACTTTTTATTTATCCGCTTGAAAATATCTGCTATGGGTTGTTGCTCTATCGATCTATCTCTGCTTATGTACCTTGTACCTTCGGGAATATTTAATTTTATAGTAGCAACACCGGCACCATCCTGACCTCTGTTGTGCTGCTTTTCCATGAGAAGATACAATTTATTCAAGCCGTAAAGCGGAGTACCATATTTATCAATATAGTATTGATAGGGCTTGCGGAGGCGTATCATAGCAATACCACACTCGTGCTTAATCGATTCACTCATCGCGAAATAGTCTTAGTTTAATGATTATGCTCAAAATCCGGTTCATATTGAACTAACCGTAGAATTGACAGGTACAACACAAAACTACGAATAAATTTATGGCCGTACCAATGTTATCTGAATATTATTACAACCAATTTTCAATGTTACAAGTTCTATTCCCATAATGTATATGGTTGAAGATCCACTTCTTCTCCAAAAAATATTTTTGAAGACTTATGAAATGATGGCGTATAATCTGATACATAGAAACGATGTTTCACTTTTGTCTGAGTAGAAAGTAGTCCGGAAGCATCCAATTTATTTTTCATTGCCATGGCAACTGTTACAGAGCCATCGATAACATCAACGGAATTTTGGTAATAATCTGAGATCTCTTTTTTTAGTAGCGGATAATGTGTACATCCCAGTATTAAACCTTCTATTCCTTCCAGCACCTCGTCGCCCAGGTACTCAGAGATCACATGATGACTAATATTATCGTTAAAAAAGCCTTCCTCTACCATCGGTGCTAAAAGCGGGGTAGCCAATGACCGTAGCTGCACCCCTTTGTTGAGCGAATCAACCCTTACCTGATATACATTGGACCCTACTGTCTGTTTGGTGCCAATTAACCCGACCTTTTTATCGGCATATTCCTGAGCGACATGTGCTACCATCGGATCGATAACATTCATAACGATAGCACGTGAGCCTACATATTCTTTTACAAGATCATAAGCTGCAGCGGATGCTGAATTACAGGCTATAAGGATTGCTTTACAATGTTGGCTCAAGAGCACATTGCATATTTTTATAGCATATGCCTGAATAGCCGGTGTAGACTTATCGCCATAGGGAAAATGAGCTGTATCACCAAAATAAAATATAGACTCATTTGGCAGCATTTTTGTTAAAGCATGTGCAACGGTGAGACCACCTATACCACTATCGAAAACACCTATAGGATCGGAGTGGTGCATGAACTACTCGACAATAACATTTACTTTGTTAATCTTACCTTCTACCAGTACAGATGTTTTTTCTGCTCCCAGAGAATTATCTTTTTTCCCACTTTGCACTTCCATGAAATAGGCAATCGGTTCCAGTCCTATGAATCTGGTTTTCCCTTTTGCATTAGTTATACCGGTTTCCAGCACCTGATTTTCACCCTTGTTATAATCTTCCTCTGTTTTATAAAGCTTCACAGTAGCCCCCTCCTGAATTGTACCTACATCGTCTAAAACAGTAACGATCAATTGAGTTTTCAAAAGTTCATTATCGATGGGCTTTGTCGACATTAGTATAGAAACCAATCCAATGACTAAAAGTAGCTTTCTCATAATTTTATATTTTATTTAATTTCTTCTGCCGGATTCCCGAATAATGTGGCACCATCAGGCACATCTTTTATTACAACTGCTCCCGCTCCTATTCGCGCATTATCACCAATCTTCACCCCTGAAACAATTATCGCTCCACTTCCTACAAAGGCCCCTTTACCTATTTCAACGCTACTATTCACAACTGCTCCTGCACCTATTTGTACAAAATCGTTAATTTCGCTTTCAAAATCAACTAAAGCATTAGCATGAATAATACAATGATTTTTTACTTTGGCAAACGCACTTATGATCGTACCTGCAGCTAATAAATTCCCATACCCTATTTCCGCATATGCAGATATGTCAGCTTTTTTGTGAACGGCATTTATTGGTATCGTTTTTCTATTTTCTTTTAGAAGGTCGGTTAAACTTTCTCTATATCCCGACTCATCTGTAGAAACAAATGCATCACATTTCTTTCCAATAATACTCAACAAATTTTCGTCATCGGTAAATCCCATTACCGACACTTCTCCTATCTGGCTTTGATGCATATCTTCCCGGTCATCCAAAAAGCAGTATACATCAACATCATTACTTTGAAATATTTCAAGAGCAAGTTTCCCTAATCCTCCTGCTCCCAATATAACTACGGGTTTCTTCTCCATGGATTGACTCATAACAACAAAGATAACAGTTGTCTGGCAGGTTTTACAAAAATATTATCAACGCAAACGAAATTACTTATTTTGATGCACACAAAACACCCTTCTAACAGGCATGCATTCTTCAAAAGTCTTTGATTGTGAATAACTTTTACGAATACTTACATTATTAATTCAGCAACTTCAGAAACACTTTCCCGTAAAAGCATGGTAATATTAGTCGTGTAGTTAATTCTTCCGCATAAACCAACAATAGACTGTGCAAAATACTATTCCAAAAAGTTACTACCCTGGTAGCAACCCGTTTATACAAAAAATAAACAATCCAAAGTCATCATTTGCAAATATAGTGGCGAAAAACTCGATTTTCACATTCATACTTTTGGTACTCTCAATCCAATCGGTTCATATACCCACATCTGTTGTTCTTGCTGTATTTACTATTTTAAATATAACTCTATGGGTTTATAAATTTAAAAATACGCTTACCAGAGTACTACTTTCAAACCTTATTACGGTATTTGGAATTTTCCTATTCTCCATACACTTGCCGCTATCTTCGGGGGCCGTTCTTTATTACCTGGCTATTTATGTAACTATTTTTGGTACTTATAGACACAAGGCAAAACGGGCTTTTACATCGAGCCTGATAATCACAACCTTGCTTTTTCTGATTAATTTATTCTTTCAAAACGCTTCTCCATTTGCAATCTGGAAAGACGTTCCCGAATCTTTCTTTGTAATTAACCTCATTATCACCTTTACAGTTACACTGCATTCATTTTGGTATTTATCGAAGAAGAAAATTGAATCCGAAAATCACTTGACCAAAGCAATGGACAAAGCATATGAAGCTGCTCGTTCTAAGTCCGAATTCCTGTCGATGATGAGCCACGAAATCAGAACGCCCTTACATGGGGTAATCGGCATCACTGATATTTTACTTCAAAGTGAAGTCAACAACAAATTCAAAGAAGATGTAAAAGTACTCAAATATGCAGCTAATAATCTTAACAAGATTGTCAACGACATCTTGGACTATTCGAAACTTGAAGCCGGCAAAGTCGAATTTGACAAGGAAACTTTCGATATTCGCGATGCCATCAAAAAGATTGTCCAAACACATTCACATAAAGCCAATCGTAAAAACCTGGATATACACACTTGTATCGATGACGCCATTCCGAGCTTGATTGAAGGGGATGAATTTCGATTAAATCAAATCCTCACAAACTTCTTGGATAATGCCATTAAATTCACCTTTCAGGGGTACGTCTCTTTAAACCTATTGTTGAAATCTACCAATAATAGTGAGATCGTTGTTCAGTTTATCGTAACCGACACAGGTATAGGTATTCCCAAAGACAAAATTGAAGCCATCTTCGAAAGTTATACGCAAGCATCGGCAGTAACCACCAGGGAATTTGGGGGAACAGGCCTGGGGATATCTATAGCCCAAAAGCTTATTACACAACAAGGAGGGAATATCGAAGTAAAAAGTAAAGTGGAAGAAGGTACTTCCTTCATTTTCGAACTTCCGTTTAAAATTGCTTCGACAATTACCAGTCAGGAATTCTCATTACCATATCATGGGGCATTACTTTTCCAAGGGCTTAAAATTCTTGTTGTTGAGGACAACTTAATCAATCAATTTGTAACTAAACAGTTGTTACAATCACTAGGAATATCATTTAACCTGGTCAATTCCGGAGAAAAATGCCTGGACAGGCTTAGAAACACCAACTATGACCTTGTCCTGATGGATTACCACTTACCCAAAATAAACGGCGTTGAAACGATGCTTAAAATCAAGGATAAAAGTAGTGGTGTTATTAATCCAAATATCCCTGTGATATTTACGACAGCCGATGCCATGGAAGACGTAAGGCATTATATTATCAAGGCAGGAGCAGACGAAATGTTATTAAAACCGGTTGAAAGGGATAAATTTGTACAGAAGTTAAACCGTGTCATCCAGAAGCATCAAATAAAACTGCAAAACTACCAATCGCAGTTGAACTTTGTAATCAACCCTTCCTATAAACATATTGATCTGGATTATACCTCAAAAATCATAGGTAATGACCTGGAAGTGATTAAAAAGCTCGTACAGCTTATATTGAATAAAACACCCGATTATTTCAAAGAACTGGAAGGTTGCGATGCTAATGAAAAATTGTTGATCCTGAACAATATGAAATCCAATTTTAAAAATATTGGTGCATTTCGTCTGGTGAACAGAATTTCAGAACTGGAAGAATTAATTAAAAACAACTTCTCGGAGGAAGAGAAAGGATTAAAAAAGCAAATTGACAGGCTCAAAGAATTCTATCAACAAACGGAAGCAGAATTATTCAAATGGCAAAAAGAAGAATTTAAAATTGCTTAATTGGAATTATCAGTTTGTATTTGAATTGATTTTATAATCATTAAGTGCTTATTATATAAGATATCTTAATACTATGTTCATTTTTAATTGCCAGCAAATTCAATCTGCTCAGAACCATTGCAATAATGAATGTTACACCGGCAATGGCTACATTGAGCATCCGCACATATTCTACTAGAGAGTCAAACATAAAAAAAGTGATACCAATAAGGCTATAATTTTGATGCTCTCGTAACTGTACCAAACTTGTATAATATAAAAAAACACTGGAGATAGTCTATTTTGAGCTATTTCTAAAAATCAAATTCTTTTGGGAAATGAAAAAACTTAAGTACACCTGTGTCTGGCGATACCATTTCCCAGGATTGCAATTCAAATTCGACAGCAACAATGGCACAGGTGGGCATATTACCAATCGTCTCTCCTGTAAGCACCTCACTCAAATAAGACATAGCCGGATTATGTCCGATAAGAAAAGCAGTATCAAATTGATCATCAATGGCACAAATCACATGGAGCAACTCTCTAACCGAGGCTTCATAAATACGCTTAACGTAATGGATTTTTTCCGGATCGTAGGTTAATTGTTCGGCCAAATAAATGGCTGTAGTTTTTGCACGTAAAGCCGGACTGCTTAAGATTAATTCAGGGTTAATTCCTTTTGAAGCCAACATTTGACCCATTTTTGGTGCAACACGATGTCCCCTATTGTTTAATGGACGATCGAAATCTTTGAGTGTCACATCTTGCCAGTCTGACTTTGCATGACGAATTAAATAAACAGTCTTCATCTGAGCTTTAAGATACATTATTTTTATTTACTTTAACACAAACACAATTAACTAATTGTTCTAACTGAAACAGGAATTTTTCCGTAAGTTTCTTTAGTCATTTGTTATTTTATCAAAAAAATAATCATATTTGATCTGTTATAGGCGTTAGTTGCTTTCAAATTATGGCAAAAAATTTAGTGATAGTTGAGTCGCCTGCAAAGGCGAAAACGATTGAAGGATACTTAGGAAAAGACTTTTTGGTGAAGTCTAGTTTTGGTCATGTCAGGGATTTACCAAAAGGAGACAAAGCAATTGACATTTCAAATAACTTCTCTCCTACTTACGAGATATCCAAAGATAAAAAGGACATTGTCAAAGAGTTAAAGAAATTAGCTAAGGAGGCCGAAGTGGTTTGGTTGGCGACGGATGATGACCGCGAAGGGGAAGCTATATCATGGCACCTGAGCGAAGCTTTGGATCTAAACAATAAAGAAACAAGAAGAATTGTTTTCAGGGAGATTACGAAGAATGCAATTGTTAACGCTATCGAAACTCCCAGAGGTATTGACATAGATTTGGTAAATGCACAACAGGCACGTCGACTTCTTGATCGTCTTGTCGGATTTGAGCTATCTCCTATTTTGTGGAAAAAAATTCAACGTGGATTATCTGCCGGACGCGTTCAATCTGTTGCGGTCAGACTAATCGTTGAACGGGAACGTGAAATTGATAAATTTGAAGCTAAAGCATTTTTCAAGGTTCTAGCCAACTTTTTGGTTGCCAACAATAAAGTGCTTAGTGCCGATCTTAACCATAAATTTGACAGTCTTTCTGAAGCTGAGGATTTTTTATCACATTGTATTGGTAAGAATTTCAGCATTAAAAATCTGGAAGTTAAACCTGCCACTAAAAAGCCGGCACCTCCTTTTACTACTTCCACATTACAACAAGAGGCCAGTAGAAAACTTGGTTTTTCTGTGGCCCAAACAATGACTGTCGCCCAACGATTATACGAATCGGGAAAAATAACGTATATGCGTACCGATTCCGTGAATTTGTCTGAATTTGCCAAGAATTCTGCCAAAGAAAGCATACAATCACTTTATGGAGAAGAATATATAGAAACAAGACATTATTCAACGAAATCTGATTCGGCACAAGAAGCGCACGAAGCGATACGGCCTACCAACTTCAACCTCAAAGAAGTCAGCGGCGATCGCAGTGAAGTACGCCTTTATGAGCTCATATGGAAACGCGCTATAGCTTCTCAAATGTCTAATGCGCAATTGGAAAAAACGACTTGTACCATTGATGTACCGGATTCACCTTACTTATTTAAAGCTCAGGGAGAAGTTGTGAAATTCGATGGATTCCTCAAAGTTTACATAGAGTCTACTGACGACGAAGATGAAAGTGAGGACAATAAAAAAATGCTCCCACCACTATCGATTGGTCAGTCGTTGGATGTTGAGAGTATTAAATCAACAGAACGATTCACCCGGCCTCCTGCTCGATTTACCGAGGCGAGTTTAGTTAAAAAACTAGAGGAACTGGGTATTGGCAGACCTTCTACCTATGCTCCCACCATATCTACTGTACAAAAACGCGGATACGTAACGAAAGAATTTAACGAGGGGAAAGAAAGGTCATACGCTGAATTAACTTTAGTAGGCAGTGAAATCAAAAAACGCACTCAAACGGAAATAACAGGTGCCGATAAGGGCAAACTATTCCCTACGGACATTGCAGGAATAGTAAATGACTTTCTGGTGAAGCACTTCCCAAAAGTCACTAACTACCAATTCACTGCCAGCATAGAAAAAGAATTTGATGACATTGCTCATGGCCAATTGCAATGGGAACAAATGCTCAATAAATTTTATGGTGACTTCCATCAAAAAGTGGAAACAACCGAGGCCATAGATAGATCTGAAGTAGGTACAAGCAGAGACATAGGTAAAGACCCCGAAAGCGGCCATACAGTTTTGGTACGACTAGGGCGTTTTGGTCCAATGGTGCAAATAGGTACGCAGGAGGAGTTGGGAGAAGATGTTAAACCTCGATATGCCAGTCTCCAAAAAGGACAAAAAATGGATCATCTTACCCTGGAAGAAGCACTTCAACTCTTTGAACTGCCGAAAGAACTTGGGTATTACGAGGATAAAGAAGTTGTAGTAGCGGTAGGAAGATTCGGACCGTATGTGAAATTTGACGGTATGTATGTTTCATTAGGTAAAAATGAAGATCCTTATCATGTTTCACTGGACAGAGCCATTGAACTGATTGAGGCCAAACGCGAAGCCGATGCTCCGATAGGCTATTACGAGGATTTACCTGTTCAAAAAGGAGTTGGACGGTTTGGGCCATTCATAAAATGGAATAGTGTTTTTATTAACGTCAATAAAAAATACGACTTCGACCACTTGTCTCAGCAAGATATCGAAGAATTGATCGAAGAGAAAAAGCGTAAGGACATTGAAAAAATCGTTCACAACTGGGAAGATGAAGACATACGTGTTGAAAAAGCCCGTTGGGGACGACATAAAGTCATTCATGGAAAGCTCAAAATTGAATTGGATAAATCTGTAGAAGTGACCAAAATGTCGCTCGATGAATTCAAAGAAATCATTGAACAAAACAAACCTAAAAGTAAGAAAAAGGCCACAAAGAAATCGGCAAAAAAAACTAAGTAAAATGACTCGCCCTAAAATCGTTGTTCTTACCGGTGCCGGTATAAGTGCAGAAAGTGGCATTGCTACCTTTCGCGATGCAAATGGCTTATGGGAAGGGCACGATGTGATGGCTGTGGCTTCGCCCGATGGGTGGCGGAAAGATCGACGCCTGGTACTAGATTTTTATAACCAACGTCGTAAACAAGCCCTTACTGCCAAACCTAATGCGGGGCACCTGGCCCTGGCCAGACTGGAAAAACATTTCGATGTAGACATCATCACTCAGAATGTTGATCACTTACATGAATTAGCAGGGTCAACATCCATTATCCACCTGCATGGTGAACTTTTTAAAACAAGAAGCACATTAGATCCTTCACTAGTCTATGATTTGGATGGTTGGGAACTTAATGAGGGTGACCTGTGTGAAAAGGGCTCACAACTGAGGCCCCATATTGTTTGGTTTGGAGAAGCTGTACCATTAATTGAAGATGCAGCGCTGATTGCACAACGAGCTTCTGTTTTTATTGTTGTGGGCACATCTTTAAATGTTTACCCCGCAGCGGGACTTTTAGATATTATCGATGAGTCTATACCTAAATATATCATCGACCCGAATATGCCGGAAGTTTCCGCCCGCCCCAATTTGCACCTCATAGAAAAACGCGGTACGGAAGGCCTTTCCTTGTTAGCGGAAACATTAATCAACACCTTGTAAAGGTCCCTTTGTACATATAAGACCTATCACAACAACACCCTGTTTATTCCTTTCATATTCTCTCTTATGTATCGATCTACAAATGAATCCGTAAAATACTCACTACCAAGCAACTTAGATACCTGTAGTTCTTTTTTGAGGTCTATATTAAGGAAGTCCTTTAACATGGGCTTAGCCATTTCCGCAAAACTCAAATGCCATGGTTCGTAGGCAAATCCTTTTCGGACAGGATCATTTGTATACACCTCATAAAAACCATAAGAAACGGCATTTTTTCTCAACCACTCGCCTAGCTCTTCAAACACCCCTCCTGCATTAAAGTGCCTGGCTAGTAAGGGATCTGACTGACGTGGTTTCGCATGATCTACGACATCCAGATCTGTACCCCAATGATGCCTTGAAGTCCCTGGAATCGTTGAGTACCTTATTATCTTTTCGATAATGGCCATACCGCTTAAGCCCTGATTTCTGTAGCGTTCAAATTTACGTACCCAAATTCTATTCTGATGATTGTAATCTCTGAAACTGGATTGACTATAAATAGTTATCCCCTGTTTCGCCGCTGCTGACTGCATATCGGCAAAAGCTTCGGCAGCTCTTTTGCGCAGTCTAAACCCCGTACCAAAGAGTTGAGGATGTTCCTTCCCTAATAATTCATCCGTCGGATAGGCGACTTTTTCAGCAAAAACTTTATTTATACTCACTAGCCCTAACGCACCCGCAGTGGTAGATAGGGCAATAAATTCTCTACGATTCATACCTTAAATTAAGCAAATATTATTCCTATTTTAGAAAAAACTGAAATCCCACTGTTGGGTACAATCGTATCTCAACAATTCTCCTTTTATAATTAAAGGACTTTGGATATTATTTTGAAATAACTGCCCTGTTCCAAGTCCCTGATAGGTATCTCCGATATCCTTACCTGCAGTATATTGACATATGGCGTTTAGTCCCACATTCGACTCGAGCGCAGAAGTAATCCACCAGTCAATCCCCATCCTTCTGGCCAATTCAATCCACTCATCTGTCGGGCCAAACCCACCCAATAAACCTGGTTTTAGAATAATAAATGGCGGGTTCAAAAGGGTAAGCAATTTTTCTTTGTTGTCTATTCCGCTTATGCCTATTAATTCTTCATCTAAGGCAACAGGTAAAACAGCTGCCTCAATTACCTTCTTCATTTCAGTCATCTGCCCGGCTTTAACAGGTTGTTCAATAGAATGTATATTATATTTAGATAACCTTTCCATTCTTTCCAGAGCTTCTTGGGCAGACCAGGCTCCATTGGCATCAACACGTATGATAAGGTCTCGTTCTGAAAATTCCTCTCTGATGTAGCGGATTAATTGCAATTCCTCTTCAAAGTCTATTGCTCCCACCTTCATTTTAACACATCCAAATCCTGCTTTTACTTTCTCCCGTATTTGTTGAAGCATAAAAACATGGTTCCCCATCCATATGAGTCCATTTATCCTTATTTGCTGATTCCCGGAATAAAACCGGTTATCAAATATTTTTTGTTTTTGTCCATTGAGCATATCCAGTAACAGCGTTTCGAAACCAAAACGCACCGAAGGAAGCTCAGGTACCACCAAACTATCTATTTGCGCTAAAGCATCAACAGGAGAAGAAAATGAAGCATTAATTTTTTTGGAGATTTTTGTACATTCTCCCATAAGATCCCGTGTGCAATCCGGACTTAATCCCGGTATGCAGCCCACTTCTCCCAGCGCATAACAATCGTTCTGTACCTCAGAAACAATATAGTATACTTTTTTGTTGTCTAGGATGCCTCGGGAAGTACCTGCAGGTTTGATAAACTGTAATAAATGGGAGACAATTTTCAAATTCATGGTATTGTACTTGTGTTTTTTACAACGAAATAATCAATCGATTTTTATTGTAAGTTACAAGTAAACCTTATTAATTCGGTAATATTTTGTGTCAGCCTGATGAATTAAATCATTCGTTCAATAGGAAGCCCTAACTCTTTTTAGCTATGAAAAATTGTAAATTAAGAATCGTAACGTATAGATCTGGATTCCGTAATATTCAATAGGCGCTTTATTTTATATACAATATGAATTTCAACAAAACTAATACTCAGCTAGTTAGTAACAATAAGTTTAAAATAATTGAAAAGAAAATGAGAAAATTACTACCATTACTTTTCTTATTCAGTAGTACTGTTGTACTCTCATATACTGATTCGACATTTTATTCTCAAGGGGGCGGGAACTGGTCCTCTGTAACCTGGCAAACTGCAACAGGTACAGCCATGCAGGCAGGGGATGATACAAACGGCCAAAACAACTTTGTCATATCAGACGGACATAATGTCGATCTGAATCAAGACATTAGCGTGAGTAACCTTACAATTGGTGAAGGTACAAACGGCCGATTGAGAATGGGTAACGACGGCACAACCAGAACCGCAACAATCAGCGGCGATGTTTTGATTGCTTCCGGGGCCACATTTGATTCCAGAAACTCAGACGGAATTCATGAAATAGTTTTTAGCGGGACCAGCTTCACCAATAACGGTAACATGGGTAACCTGCACAGATCAAGCGCCAGACATACAAATATCACTGTGAACTCATCGGGTTTTACTCTTTTTAGTGGAACTGTCAATCTGGAATTTGGTGATTTTACCATCGATGGTCAGGGTGCCAACGGTGCATTTCAGTCAGTGTTCAGAATAATTGTAAGAGAAGATATTACGGTTCAGAATACAGCGCAGGTTTCAACCAGTGCCAGATGGGATATGTATGGAAGTGATTTCACCCTGAACACTGGCTGTTCATGGACCAGTACACAGCAATTAATTTATTTTAGCGGAGATCAAAATCTTACTTTCGATGCGGAACCACAATTCAATGACCTTTATCTGGATAATGGTACAAAAACGATAGACGGAAATTTCACGGTAGATGATTTCTGTTATGTTTACAACGATGCCATTGTTAATAATGTCTCATCAGGAACCTACACATTAAATGATGAATTAAGAATCGATGGAGGTGGACAATTTAATTTAACTGGAAATTTAAATTTTACAGCGACCTTCGATGGCAATAGTTACTTACGTTCTAACGGTGGTGCTACTATTGCATTCTCCGGGTTAGACATCAATATTTTGGGAAATACAACTCTACGGTCAGGTGATAGTTTTACAATTAGTAATGGAGATCTAAAAATTACGGGTGGCTACTTAAACTTAAACGCTGGTAGCTTGGAACATAGCGTAGGAGCAAATACTGATACATTATTTCTAGCAGCGCAGTCATTGTATATAAGAGGATCAGATAATTTCCCTGATAATTTTAATGTTTATGACATTAATGCTAATTCTTGGATCAGATATGATGGTAACTTAATTCAAACAGTACGTTCAAATTCCACTTTATCTTACGGAAACATGTACCTTGGATTTAGTACTAAAAATGCAGACGGAGATCTAGACATCAATGGCAGGCTTCAATTGGGTAACTCGTGTACCTTCAATATGGGATCTTTTGACCATACAATAGGTGGGGATAATATACTTGGTGCCGGAGTAATAAATAGTACAGGCAGTGTCACATTGGATGCTGAAAATTTCAACCAGACATTTAGGGCAGGCATTTCATATAATTTTAATGACTTAGTTTTAGACTTATTGGCTCCTACTGGCACACGAGTCAAAACCATACAAACTAACTTAACAGTAAATGGGGATTTAACTTTGAAAAATACAGGTGGAAATTCATCTTCAATATTATTTGTTAATCTATCCGCATTTGAAATTACTAATAATGGAACCGGTACATTTTCGATGGAAGCTAACACTCTTTTAAATACAGGTGCTGAAGATAATTTTGAAAATCTGGTAGGTTCATTTAACTCAACTTCTTTAGATTGTAATAGTACAATCAGATTTAGTGGTAACACAGATGCTAATTTACCTGGTAATGGTGCACCACTTTCTTTTAATGGGCAATACGGAAATATAGAATTTAATATGAATGGAAATGCAAGCCCTCTAGCGGAACTAGATATATGCGGATTTGTAGATCGCGTAGGTAGCAACGTACAATTTTCTGATCAGGGTTTCTCTCACACGGTAGGTGGAAATTGGTCTATGGCACAGGCTTATACTGATAACATGACAGGAACTATCACTTTTGATGGTACAAACCAAACAATATCAGCCTCCGATTTTTTCAACGTGGTTTTTGCCAATGGTGGAACCAAAACTTTACAGGGAGACATCATCGTCGGTGGTGATTTTAGTGTTAATACTGGCGTGACAGTCTCTACAAATGACATGGTTAACTTGGCTGGTAATATCACTGTTTCCGGCACAGGACTTTTTAAACAAAGCTTGGAAGATTTTATCTTAGATGGTACGGCAGATCAGAACATATCCATTTCAACGCCTACAACAAGTCATTTTGAGGACTTAACAATTAACAAAGCGAGTGGTACTGTAAATGCAATAACTGGATTCACGGTATTGGAAAACATGAATTTCACTGCAAACAATGCCAATTTCGACTTAAACGGACAAACAATCTTCGTTGGCCGTAACTGGGACCTGAATACAGGATGTACATTTACCCATAATAATGGAACAGTACACTTTAATGGTACAGTAGACCAGGACTTATTCAATGATCTAGGGGCTACCTATTTTAACCTGGTTTTTACTGGAGCCGGTGAAAAAAGGTTTCTTGGCCAGGATTGGGATATAGATGGCGACGTGACATTTACAAGTACTACCATAGATCAGAATAGTCGAAATCTAACAGTAGCCGGTGACTGGAACAATGTAGGAGGTACTTATCAAGGATTTGCCAGAACTTCTTTTGACGGCACCAATCAAAATATTGATGCCAGTGACTTTCACGATTTCTACACAGCTAATTCCGGCACAAAATCACTTGATGGCACTATTAAATGTACTGGTGTATTATATATCGAAAATAATACGATACTTGATGCCAATGGCTTCGAAATCTCTGTTGAAGAGCAATGGTTTAACGACAATGGAGGAACCTTCACACACAACAATAACAAAGTTGTATTTATTGGAGGTGCTAATAATATTTACACCGGCGGAACTGGTCCGGGATTTGAATTCTATGACTTAGAGATTAACCTCCAATCAACTATTAACAATATAGATATTGAAGGAAATGACATAGATATTGAAAACGACTTTACCATTACTCAAGGAGTAGTAAGAACGCAAAATAACAACATTCATTTGGAAGGCAGCTTGACCATAGACGGTGAATTAAATATGAATAATGGGACCGATACTGTTTATTTCGATGGTACAAGCGGAAGTCACACTGTAAAGTCAAGTGCTGCAAGTACATTACGAAATGTTATCGTAAATGCTTCGGGTGCCACTTACTCACTGATTTCAGACTTCACAATGTTGTCTAATCGTCCGTTCATACTTCAGGCCGGAACCTGGGACCTGAATGGCCGGACTATGACGCTCTCAAATGGAGGTGGTGATTTAACCGTTAACGGAGGTACTTTTGAAATTGATGAAGGAGCCATTTTAAGATTAGGCAACGGAGGGGATATTCTTAATGCAGGAGGTAATTTTAACTTAATAGGTACAAGTGGAACCCCGGCAACTATTAGTGCTACGGGAGGAACGTTCAGCTTTGACCAAACCAGTGGTACGCTTAATGCTATTTACTATGTTATCAATGCGATTGATGGGCCTGGTCTTGACATTCAAGGGGGTACAATTGATGCTACAAATAATTTAAGTTATGGTACGTTCTCAGGAGGTACCGGAACCGCTTACATGGATATTGCGAGCGGCTCATTTGCTGCTACCGCAACCATAGTAGGGTGTGTTTTTAATGACAATAGTGGTACTCCTACATATAACTGTAGACACAATGCAGGTCAACAATTAATTTTCGAAAGTGCAAGTGGTACACGCGGAGGATATATATATGAGGATGACGAATTGACAGCGGATCCTTCAAATGGACTTATACAATGGACTTATCCAGGTGGTATTCTATGGGTTGGAACCACTGGTGGTGGAGATGGCATAAGCTGGGAAGATGGAAACAATTGGGATGCGGGCTCGCCCCCTACTTCAGGTCAGGTAGCGATTGTAGACCATACTACCGTTGCTGCTGCTATCAACATTGACATCGACGCTTCTATTGCTCAATGTTCTCAACTTACATTGGATGATCAAGGAGGCAATCCTATATCTCTTACCTTAAATGGGCAAGAGTTAGAAATAGGTAGTGACGGATTATCTGTAGGTTCTAATTGTACACTCACTCAAACACAAAATGGAGACACGATCTCCATATCTGGAGATTGGTCAAATGCTGGTACATTTAACGAAAATGGTGCTACGGTAGTCTTTAACGACACTATTGGAACCACAACCATTACAACTGGAGGTAGTGGCGACTCATTTAACGACATTATTTTCAGAAGTAAAGGAGTAGTTAACAACGCAACATTCTCATTGGCTAACGACCTTGACGTAAATGGTGATTTCTCTTTAGATGGTGGAACATTTGATGTTGTATCTTCTGCTAATAGTGTAACTATCGGAGGAGACTGGTCTGTGACAAGTGGTGATATCAATCCACGTAATGGAACAATTACCTTCGACCAAACAGGTACTTCAACTCAAAACATATCAGGAGGTGTCTTTTACAATTTTACTACCGATAATAGTGGAGGTGGAACTAATACCAAATTGTTAGGAAGTAATATTGTTATACAAAATGATTTGACAATAGGCACAAATACAATTCTTAATGGGCAGACCTCTACAATATTTGTTGGAGGAGACTGGAATAATTTAGAAGGAACATCTGGTTTCACTCAAACAGGGGCAGGAAGTGTAATCTTTAATGGTTCAACATTTACACAGGATATTGGACGTAGTGCTCAGCCTACGACTTTCTTAAACATGTACATTCAAGGTACTGACAATAAAAACATTACAGCTGACATCAACCTTTCAAACGACTTATATATTATATCCGGAATAGGTACGGTAACTGTGACTGCAAATGTATCTATTGATGGTGTAGGAGGTGATAATGATTTTATTATGACTGGTGGTAATCTAAGACTATTAGGAACTGACGATTTCCCAAGTAATTTTGAAAACATCAATTTATCTGGTGGGCAGGTTCAATATAGAGGAGATGTTGATCAGAACATCTTTGGCACTGAATACTACAACTTACAACTTAGGGCAGCAACAGGTGTTGCAACCACCAAAACTGCATCTGGCAATTTCACTGTCAACAATAACCTTGATTTAAATGACGACCTGGTAACAACATTGGATGTAAACAATTTCATATTCACACTAAACGGATCATGGACTCATGGCACTGGCAGTCCTCAACCTCTTTGGGGTACAGCTGGTGGTACAGGTACCTTTATTCATGATGGTGCCTATATCAATTTTGATGCTGATTTGACCAACTTCAACAATGTGGTTATGGCTGGTAGCAGTACAAAAGATATTAATTCTGACTGGTTAATCGCCGGAGACTTCACAGTTAATTCCGGTGTGGTTTTTGATATGAACACCCAAACTGTTATGTCCACCCAATCAGGCAAAACTTTCAGTATCGCCGGAGGTGGTCAACTAAGAACTCAAACGGCAGCTCCTGATACTGCATTTCCTACAGGTTTCGATACTTATACTATTGATGCTTCCAGCATGGTGAACCTAAACAGAAATGGGGCACAAAACATTTATACCTCTGGAGGAAATATTGCATATGGTAATCTGGATTTAAACGGAGGAGGAAACAAGACTATACTTGACGGAACCCTTGACGTTGATGGAGAATTTGATCAAAACGCAGGTACACTTATTGATAATAATAACGATATTAATTTTGCGGGCGATGTGTACAGAATCAGCCATACTCCAAGTGTGGGTACAACCATAACCTATGACGGAGATGATCAAGAAATAAACAGTACAAACGGTGGAGATGAAACGTTGCAATTCTACAACGTTGTGTTTACCGGATCGGGAACAAAGAGCATCTTAAATGATCGTATCAATGTGGATGGTGATTTAACCGTTGATAACAACATTACAGTTGATCAAAACGATAATGGTTTCTATGCAGGAAACTTTACTAATAACGGTACCTTTGATGCTTCTGCAGGTACGCATACTTTCGACGGTACAGGTAATCAAACCATTGACCCGGGTGCCAATCATGACTTTAATAGTCTGAGTTTCGACAATGGTAGTCCAAACATTAAAACTGTTACAGGAAACGGTTTTGACGTTGGTAATGGAGACTTTAGTGTTACTGGTGACGCCATAGCAAACTTTGCGGACCTTACACATACTATTGCATCACAAAACTTCAATATCTCTGGAACCTGGGATACAGATTCTGCGAATCTTACTTTTGATAGATTAGGCACGCAAAATGTTCCCGAATTGACTGCTGCCCAAGACATCGTTTGTTCAGGTAGTGGAACCAAAATTCTTCAGGGTGACTGGTCGATTGATGACCTTACCATTGACCCTACTATTACCCTTGATGCAAATAACGGAAATGATTTCACCATAACACTTACAGGAAACTGGCTTAACTCCGGAACGTTTGCAGACAGAAATGGTACTGTCGAATTTGAGTCAAATGACAACACAAGCAAAGTCATACAAACTAATGGCTCTCAATTCTATGAGGTGATGTTCAATCAATCTCAGACTAACACCAGAACTTATTCCTTATCGGACGACATGTCTACTAACGAAAACATCACCATAGGAAGTGGTGCAACACTTGGCTTAAACGGAAACCTGCTTCTAGTAGGAAATAATGACAGCGGCAACCCGTCAGGTGAACAAGTACAGGTAGATGCAGGTGCAACGCTTGAAGTTGACGCAGATGCCATATTACAGTTTAATGCCAATGACACCGGAGGCGATCCTTTACTGAATGTAGACGGTACTTTTAGAATTGTAGGTACACCTTCAAATTTCGCGACTTTAACCCGTCAAACAGGTAATATGTACATTGAAGCAACGATTAATGGTACGCTGGAGGCTCGTTATTATCAAATGCAATACCTCAACGATGACGGTTTAAACATCACCTCTTCGGCTACAATTCATAGCACTAATAACCTTTCTGATGGTTCATTCTCAAACATCAGAACAAATGTAGGCGCGACTTATTTAACAGTAGAGGCTGATGTTACAGGACTCGATTCTATTCGTAACGTAACATTCAACCACGGTGGCACACCATCTATTGGTAATGACTTCAATGTTACCAGAACACGTGCCGATGGCGGCATATTAAATTTCGCTAACGCTTCAAACGGACTTTTAGCCGGTGAAGATTATGATAATGACCCTAATGGTGACACTCGTATTACGTGGCCAGTAAAAACCATTACAACGTGGACGGCAGGTGCGGGTACTTCAGACTGGTTTACAGCTGGAAACTGGGACAATGGAGTCCCTAATACTTCCCTAGATGCAGTCGTACCTCTTGTTGGTCCAAACCCAATAATTGATGGTGCAAATGCTACTGCTAAGAGTTTAACCGTTACCAATGGCTTCCTAAGGTTGGATAATGGATTTGACTTAAGCGTTTCTGGTGATGTTGTATTAGGATCTACCGGTGCTGGCGTTATTACTGTTCTCAATAACACTAGTGATATTACGGTTGGTGGTAGTTGGACTGTTGTTAATGCAGCAGCTGTTTTCACTCATGGAGATGCTACGGTAATATTCAACAATTCCACATCAGCTTCTGTAACCATGCGCTTGCAACAATTTGGGAACGTAACATTTCAGGGTAATGGTACTTACAACGTTATTGGAGACCTTACGGTAAATGGTAATGTTAGTTTGGTTGCCGGTACGGTTGTACCATCAACCAACAACTATGATTTCTTTGTTGCAGGTGACTGGAATGTAACAGCAGGCACTTTCTCTACTGTTACCAATGGTACGGTTACCTTAAACGGAACAGGGGCACAAGCTGTCACTGCAGGCTATTTCGACAATCTATTGGTTGCAGGTTCCGGAACAAAAACGTTTAACGGTGCATGTACTATTATTGATGATCTCGATATTCAATCAGACTTAGTTTGTGCGGCCAGCTCTGCTTTAGATATCGATGGTGACATGACAATAGAAACAGGTGGTAGCTTCGATGATGGAGGAGAAACGCATACCTTCGCCGGTCAAGCCTGGACACAGGACGGTTCTTTCGTTACGAATGCCGGTGCTGGTAACATTCAATTTGACAGAACTTCGGGAGTCCAAAGAATTGGTGCTGCCAGTTTCAACAACCTTGAACTAAACGGAAACTCACAGTTTCAACTAGACGGTAACATCAGTATTCAGACGAATTTCATCATGAGAAATTCCATAAATTTCGTATTCACCAATGCATTCGGCATTAGTAATGCAACAGGAACCGGTACATTCTCCCTAGAAGCAGCAGAGAGAATCTATTGTGAAGGTCTGAACAGTTACCCTTCAAACTTTAGTACTTATAATGTTGACGCCACAAGTTTTGCATTCTTCAGTGGTGGTGCAGACCAAAACATTCAAGGTGGAGCAAATGTAGTTTATGGAAATATTGTTGTGAGTACAGCAAACACAAAAACATTAACAGGAAATATTGATGTCAATGGCTACCTGGACTTCAACGATGGTACGATAGACGCCAACAACTTTGACATTAGTTTAGCGGGCCACTGGTATAACCAGGATTTGGGTAGCTTTACTCCTGGCACGGGAACAGTAACATTCGACGGTACTTTAGACCCCCAATTTATATTTGGAGGTATACCTGCAAACGGTAGCAAAGCACTTGGTAAAGTAACTGTTAACAAAAGTAATTTGGCTGAATTGAGTTTAGCAGGAGAGAATCTGACAATTGGCGGAGACTTTTACATTGATGCGGGAACTTTCGATCAAAATGGACTAATTACTACCTACCAGGGTAATTTCGTAATTGATGCTTCATCTACAGCTTTCATTGTTACAGGTACTTCTGTATTTGATGGTTCTGGTACGCATACTTTAACTATGGGAGGCAAAACATTGAATAATGTTGAGTTCTCTTCAAGTGGTGGCGTTATTTATAATCTGACGGACAATATGGATGTTAATGGCAACTTTGAAATTGGAACCGGAACAACATTCAATGGTAGCGGCAATGAAGTTATACTTGGCAATTACCTCAACACTGTTCAAATTGACGGTACTTACTCAGTAGGTACAGGTGGAACTTTGAGATTGGCACAACTTTCATCCGTAAATGTAGGATCGTCCGGTACATTTATCGCTGTGGGTACAGCCGGTAATTCAGCTACAATAACACGCGAAGTCACTAACAATTATAATTTCACTATAGACGGAACCCTTCGTGCCCAATACTATGAATTTAGCTATATGGGTACAGGTGGTATAACTATTAACTCAGGTGGAACCATTCACTCAACAGATAATTTATCGAACGGAGTATTCAACTATCCTGCCGTTGGAGGTACTTGTTTACGCATCGAAAACAACCAAAGTTTTACCGGTGCAAACAGAATCGAAAATGTATCTTTCCCTTTCAATCCAGGGGGTGGCGCTTTTAATGTCACTAAATCATCAAGTGTTACCGGAACTATAAACTTTCACCAAGCCACAGGTGTTTTTTCTGGTGAAACCTATGATAATGACCCAAGCGATTTGATCGACTGGACTGGTGAACTGGAATTAACATGGAATGGATCGGTTAGTTCTGATTGGTATGATGCTGACAATTGGACTCCGAGCTTCGGTTCGGCAGTGGCTCCGGATTCTGCTATAGATGTATTAATACCTTTTACCGTTAGACAACCTATTATAACTACGAATGGTGCAAAAGCCAATAATGTAAACATTGGTCTAGGCGCAATTCTTACATTAAATACTTCAGATACCGGCACTCCTGATCTGAGAATATTCAGCGATTTAGAACAAAATGGTTTATTCCAATTTATTGGAAGTGAAGATAGTATTACAATTGCCGGAAACTGGACCAGAACAGCCACAGGGTCTATTAATATGGCAGATGGTCAAATTGCTTTAATTTCATCTGGTAGCAACCCCGTACTAACTGTTGGAAAGTCGGGCGATCTTCCGGAATTACACTGTAATGTAGCTGGTAATTTGACTATGGGTGACGAAATCAAGGTTAAGAGCATATTTATTAATACTGGAGCATTATTACCTTCTACCAATAACTATGAAATCGAGGTAAAAGAGAATTTTATCAATTCTGCTTCATTCAACACTGTTGCGAGTAACGTGTTATTTTCAGGAACTACGGGTGGTAATATTGACATAGGCTCTTCTTCATTTTACGATATTGAAATCGATGCTCCTGGAGCCACCTATAATCGTATAAGTAATGATCTTAGAGTACTTGATAATATTACTATCGAAGATGGTACCCTATCCAGCAATTCAGGCAATATTGTTGTCGGGAATGGCGTCACAGACGACGGTATAAATATTAATGGAGGAACTCTTTCTATTGATGCAGGTGGCGAATTACAAATAGCTTCAAATGCTCAGGTGGCAGTAAACAGTGGCGGTACTGTTCGCGTTGTTGGAAATGACACAGTCAACATTGCCTCTGTTACAAGTATTTCAGGAAGGTATTTCTTTAATATCAGATCCGGAGGTACCATTCAGGCCCGTTTTTATGAATTTGCTAATTATGCCGGCAGCGGTATTTATGTGCAACCAGGTGCTACTATAGATCCTGCCTTTAATTTCTCATATGGTACATTTAGCAATCCGGCTTCCAGTGGTACCATGCTTCGTATAGAGAATAATCAGACATTGACCAGTGCCAATAGAATAGAGTATGTACGGTTCTCCTTAGACGGTGCATCGAACGTTACTAATGTTCGAAAAACAATTACCTCAACTGGAGATTTATCATTCTACTGGCCCCTAGGTGATCATCGCGGCGAAGAATATGAAAACGATGCGTTTGACTTAATTCATTGGGATGCAGATCTCTTCTGGACCGGTGGAACAAGCGATGATTGGCACGATCCAGATAACTGGGATAATGACTTAGCGATTGTTCCAAACACATGGATTCCTAGTTTATTTAGTGATGTTATATTCCCGACAGGCGTTCTTCCAAATGAATGTATCCTTGATGGAACAGATGGTCTAGCCAATGATATTGATGTACTAACAGGCAGAACTTTCACAATAGATGGTGGAACAAGTCTGACAACAACTGATACGGTAAGAATTAACGGTGGTAGTTTGGTTGTAACCGCAGGTAGTGGTAATACTAATCTAAACATTGGAGGTACATGGGATGCAAGTGCAGGTACATTCACTCCCGGAACAAACACTACTGTAACAATGACTGCGCTAGGTAGTGATACTTGCTCCGTAAACAACGGCGCGAATACATTCTGTAACTTCGCCATTAATTGCGATGAACCTGCAACAGATCTTATACAGACTGCGAGCGCTCTTGATATTAATTGTAACATGAATATTACTCAGGGAACGTTTGAGGTGACGAATGCTGCACACACTATTAATTTAGCTCAAAACTGGTCAAACGGTAATGCATCCGGAGGATTTAACGGCGGAGATGGAACAGTAATCTTTGACGGTGGTACCCTTCAAACCATTACACATACCGGAGGTTTAGAAACATTTGGCGACGTTCAAATATCAAATGCTGCAGGTCTTCAGGCCAACGATGCCATTAGTACCGATGATTTTACAATTGATGATGGTACCTTCTTTGATGCCAATAGCAATAATAATACCGTTAGAGGAAACTGGAACAACAACAATACTGTGGCAAATGTTGGCTTGTCTAATCCGGCTATTACGATATTTGCAGGAACAGCAACTCAGAACATTAATCATGCTGGATCGGCCGAAACGTTCGGTGGTCTGACAAATAACAACACTTCTGCAAATTTGGAAGTAAATGTACCGCTCACTGTTAGAGGCAACATCACAATTGCAGACAATGCTGTTATTGATGCTAACAGTAATAATATTTCTGCTAGGGGTGACTGGAACAATAATAACACCAGTGCCGGTGCAGGATTTGCTAACGCAAACCTGGTAGTTTTCAATGGCGGTTCTTCTCAGTCTATATCTCATGCTGGTGGTAGAGAAGACTTCAACACCATTCAAATATCGAATACAACATCATTCGTTCAATTGAATAATAGTATTGCTACTTCCGGAAATATCACCATAGATAACAGTGCCGATTTTAGAGCAAATGCCAACGATATCACCGCCGGGGCTAACTGGATTAATAACCACACAACGTCAAATGGAGGTTTCAACCCGGGCACAGGTACAGTAATATTTAATGGTGGTGTACTACAAACCATTAGTCATGCCGGAGGCTCACAAGATTTCCATCATCTTCAAAACTCCAACACGTCTGCCAATTTACAGTCAAATGTTGATTTGGACCTAAGTGGTAACTTAATACTTGATAATTCTACCACACTGACTCCTAGCAACAACAATATAAATATTGCAGGTAACTGGACAAACAACAACGCTGTTGCTTCTGCCGGATGGATTCCTGGAACGAGCGACGTGACCTTTAATGGAACCTCGCTACAAACTATTAGCCATGCCGGTGGACTTGAAGTATTCAATAACCTTAGGATTTCGAATACCTCAAACAATGTTCAAATGAATACATCCATAGATCTTGCCGGTAATATAACCATTTTCAATAATGCAGTACTTGATGCTAATGGCAACAACATCAATATAGCAGGAAATTGGGATAATAATGAAACTTCAGCGAATACCGGATTTATCCCCGGAGCAGGTACGGTTACCTTTGACGGATCAGGAGGTGCACAAACGATTAATCAAATTGGAGACAGCGAACGTTTCAATAATATCCGATTCTCGAATACTAGCGGAGACGTTGATTTAATAGGCGGCACAGAACTGGATATTAATGGAAATGTGACTATTGATAATGGAGCCTTCTTTGACCCTAACGGTGGAGATATCACACTTGCTGGTAACTGGACAAACAACACCACTACAAGTGGTACAGGTTTTAGAACCGCAGGTTCGGTGATAACAATTGATGGTAATGGACAACAGCAATTAACACATGCTGGTGATAAGGAAATTTGGGAGTCACTTATTGTGGATAACAGTGCAATAGGAACCACTTCCTTATTCTTAAATGATACGCTGGAAATTTCCAACTCACTTCAATTTATAGATGGTGTTATCGAAACGTTCAATGCCCTGTTATGGATAACAAACTCAAACGGAGGTGCTTTAACAGGGAATTCCGGAATCGGTTATGTATTTGGTAAGTTGAGACGAAATATTGCCACCAATACACATACTTATGACTTCCCGATGGGTGTTGGTAATTCGACTGCAGAATACTACAATGCGATGATTATCAACAATAATTTAACGGGAACTTCATGGATACAAACCGGCGCGAAAGTACTCACGGAGTCAGGAAACAATGTGGATGGCAACCTGTCTTTGAGTGAGGGCGGCACACACTACACGAATTTACGTGAAGACTGCGAGTGGGACATTATTCCTGACGTTCAACCTTCTGGTGGTACTTACGGTGTACGATTATTTATTGCAAATATCCCGGGACTTGTAGATGATCAGTTTGCACCACTTAAACGTGATGACAGCTCTACTGACTATGCAGACTGGAGTAATGGATCTTCTACAACAATTCCTGTAGAAGGAGCAGCTGGTAGGACAGTAGCGAGTGGATATGCCGAACGCCTGGGTTATACATCATTCTCATTGCACGCAATCGCTGAAACCAATGCTGCACTACCAATTGAACTTATCACGTTTACCGGCGAAAGTTCTGAAAATGGTGTAGTGCTTAGTTGGGCCACAGCAATGGAGATTAATAACGACTATTTCACTTTAGAGCGTTCATTCGATAACAAAACGTTTGAAACAATAGCTATTATTAAAGGATCTGGAAATACTTATGATGTGACAGAATACGAATTCCTTGATGAGAATACAACCAAGTCAGGTCTTAGGTACTACAAATTGAGACAAACAGATTACGATGGTACTTCGAAGACTTTCAATACCATTGCCATTGATCTGTCGAGTGATGAAGAGATTATCATCACCCCTAACCCGGCAAATGATCAAATATTTGTATCGGTTAACAAGACCGGGCATTCGGATGCGGTCCTTGAAATATACAATGCACATGGTCATCGAGTATACGTTGATGCGCAGTTCCATAACAGTCAACAAGTAGATGTTAGCCATTTACCAAATGGGATCTATTCTGTTAAAATAAAACAGTCTACAGGAACCGTTTCAAGTAAACTTCTGATATCAAAATAAGCTAAAGCAAATCAAAATAAGAGGCTACTCCATCTAATATGGGGTAGCCTTTTTTTGTTAAGCTCCGATTCATAATTTTTTTAGCTGACTCATCCACTCAAATTTCATCGACCTAATTTAGCTCAACGCCAATCACCTTGTAAAAAACAAACAATTCGGTCGATTAATAAGAAAAGCCCGTAAAAGAATAAAAAACTCCGGAAAACGACAAACTCCAATTATTTTTCAGCAAACACATGATTATTTGTCAATATTCTTTATCTTTAGTATACTTTTAAGAGTGAATGTACATTCTTAGCCTTCCGAGTATCTTATCTCATTAATCCCTGAATTATTACTATTTAGTATAAATAACTGTTTTAGGTATCTTCGATAGCTTCTTAAATAGTTAAAATTTAGGATTATGAAATTTTTATTTAGTATGCTGCTTAGCATCCCCCTACTCGCTTGGGGCACCATCTTTTATGTCGACCCAATAAATGGAGACATAAACAATGACGGATCAAAAGACCAACCATGGTCGACCCTTCAAGACGTCTTTAACCATGATTTAATAGAAACAAGAGTTTATGATCCACTTCCTTTTGATTATATAAATAGTGTGCTCGTTACAAAAAATGAAGGTGCCCCGGTAAAAGCTGGAGACACCTTACTATTAATGAACGGAGTACACGGAAGTCCCTCTTTAACCGGAGCAAGTAATGTCGAGCGTATTACAATCATGCCTGCTCCCGGACATCACCCTGTGCTTCTTTCTTTTCATTTAAGCGCCGCCTCCAATTGGAACTTATACGATCTTAGCATAAGTTCAGAACCTTCCGGTTCCTATATAAACAGCACCCTATTAATGGTAGATTCAGACGATCACCATGGGCCATCTTCAAACGTGACAATAAAGGGATGTACAATCTACAGCGCTGAAAATACTGAGCAATGGAGCGCTGAAGATTGGAAAAGCCGCATCAGCCACGGCATAATAGCCAACGGACATAGTATGAATATTCAGGAAAACACACTGAACAATGTGCGTGACGGAATACTTATAGGGTCGGCGAGTGATGTCATAAATAACGAAATTTCTAGTTTTACAGGAAACGGTATTATACCCAAAGGTCTTGATATTATAGTGGAAAACAATGTAATTAAAAACTATGTAAAGGCCTTCGATGAAGAAAGTGATGGTATCCATTTAAGTAATAATAATTCACAGGATCCTTTAGAACGTATTTTCATCAGGAATAACAAAATAATAAACTACGAAAATGAGAGTCAGGAATTGCGCGGCAGTCTCCGGGGAATCACAGGAAAGTTTGGCCTTACCAGGATTTATTCATAGAAAACAATCTCATAATTGTAGATCATAAAGACGGAATAACGCTCCTGGACCTTCATGAATCAACTATTGTCAATAATACGGTTTTGGACCCTACTCCATCCACTCAACCAGGTCCGGCAGGAATAAATATAGACAAAGAGCCAAGCAAGCGCTTATACCATGGCAGTAAAGTAGATAATAATATAACCAACGTGTACAATCTCTTCAGCACTCCAAAAAACAGTTTATTACTGACAAACAGTGACGAATACAACACACATTTTACGGATTATCAATCATTCGACTTTCACCTGAAAGAAGGTAGTTCGGCAATTGATGCTGCTAATGATGACATCGCTCCTGACATGGATTTAGATGGCATAGAAAGGCCTCAAGGAACGAAGAGTGACATTGGTGCTTATGAATACACTTCATTTCTGGCAGTTCAGGATTTAAAAGATAAGCTTTTGCAGACTTATCCCAACCCAAGCTCTAAGGAGTTACAAATTAAGCTCCCTCAAAGTTTCAGCAGTGAAGCATTACGCATTGAAATTTTTAGTGCTCAGGGAATTTTACAAAGAACATTTATAAAAGAAATGTTAAGATCTGACAACACCATAAGTATTAGTATCGAAGACCTTTCTGCCGGCATTTACGTATTAAAATTACCACATATGCCAGGTCTAAAATTCATCAAGAAAGATTAAGTGGAAATTGCCCGGTTAAATAATTCTTAAGTGGAAATCACATTTTTCGAACATCGACAAAACTTCCATTGTCATAATTATCGAGGGCAGCAATTCCTTTGGCTAATATAGGAGCTGCTTCTTCGGGAGATAGCATTCCGGGTGTATTTCGCGCCGCTTTTATCCGCTTCACAGAAGTAAATTTTTCCTCATCTACCTCTTCATTCAGGTAATCCTGCATTGGTGTATCAATGAGCCCCGGAGCAAAAGCATAATACAATGTTTCAGGGTTTTCTGCCGCATATAGTTTCATCAACATATTTAAAGCCGACTTGGACAAAGAATAGCCCGACCAGCCCCGATTTCCATTCACGCTGGCTCCGGAAGACATAGCTACTACTTTCTTTGTGCTTATACCCGCATCACAAAGCGTATCCAAAAAAACCTTGTTACTCCATAAATTAGTATCCATTACGTGCTTTAAATGTTCAATAGTACTGTCTTTTAGGTCAGCGATATTCCCCAATATACCTGCATTCAAGATCACAACGTCAATGTTTTGACAATCTGTAAGTGCAGTTTTTAAATTCGTCACAACATCCTCGAATTCAGTCAGGTCCAATTGAATAAAACGAAATAGATCGTGGTTAATTAAGTCTTTTGGCACACTTCTGCTAATACCTGTTACACGATCCCCTTGTTGTAAGTAATAGTTACACAAGCCATTCCCTATTCCCGAGCTACAACCTGTAATTAGTACATGCTTCATTTCTTCAAATCTCCCAGCTTTCTTCCTTTAATGCGACCAAACAATAAATGTTTTGGGCTACCCACAATTTGTGATTGATAAATTCCCGTGTGTCCTGAAAACAGGTACGCTACAAAACAAGCTATAGCAATAAAAACACCACATTCTATCCCAAATAATTCTATTCCCATCACAGTACATGCGATGGGGGTATTTGTAGCTCCGGAAAAAACAGCCACAAATCCCATACCTGCCATTAGCGCCATTGGAAGAGGCACAAAAAGAGACAATGTATTTCCCAGGGTTGCTCCCACAAAGAACAACGGAGTAACCTCTCCTCCTTTAAACCCAGCACCCAGCGTAAATGAGGTAAAAAGTACTTTTAATATAAAGTCGTAAAAATAACCGTACTCCTGAAAAGAAGCTTCAATAACAGGTACTCCCAAACCAATATAGCGGTGAGTTCCCATTATCCAGACAACCAAAGCCAACGCTAGCCCTCCTATTACTGGTCTTAACGGTGGATAAGCAATATACTTTTTGAAGAAGTTTCCCCAAAAATGTGTTGCCTGAGAAAACAACCTACCCCCTAATCCAAATACGAGGCCAGCTAATAGGGACCATAAAACAGCTGAAATACTCAATTTGGGAACTTCACTAACAAGGTACTGCGTGTGATGCACATGAACGAGCTGAAGTAGCTCATGACAGCAATAATGTGCAAATACTGCTGTTATCAAAGTGGGTATCAACGCTTCATAACGCATGCGCCCAACTATAAAAACTTCAAGCGCAAAAATTGTTCCGGCCAGTGGAGTTCCAAAAACAGAAGCAAAACCGGCACTTACTCCCATAAGCAATAAAATACGACGATCTCTGTGTTTGAACTTAAAAAGCCTCGTAAATTGATCGGCAATAGCACCTCCAATTTGAACTGCGGTTCCTTCACGACCGGCAGAACCACCAAAAAAATGCGTAGCAATAGTGCCAAACAAAACAAGTGGAGCCATCTTAAATGGGATTATTTTCTCAGGTTTGTGAAATTCATCTAACAGCTGATTATTGCCTCTCACCACACTTGTTCCCAAGTAATGATAAGCTAATCCTATGATTAATCCACCAAAGGGCAAAAACCATACGATCCACCTATGCGCATTACGCCATTCTGTGGCTTCTTTTAAGGACCAAAGGAAAAATGCCGAAGAGGCCCCTGCTAACGCACCTACCAATAAACTCAGTAATGTCCATTTCAATAGAAATGTTAACGACGGAACCAATGCTAAAGACTGAGGCGATACATTTTTCATAAGTAACTAACGGGAACGCTTCGGCCTAAATATCATCCAACCTAAATAAAAAGCAGTGCCAAGAATAATCATAACAATAGGAAACCAGGGTACTTCAGTCTCCTTTTTAGCTTTCTTTTCATGAATTACTTCTGCCGCAAACCCGCCATCTGGAGTTTCATTAGTTGAGGCTTTTACTTTGATCAAATTATTAAGATTGTTCATCAGCGCAGGAAAGAACCTGTTTATATTAACGACCAAAATTAAGGATTATAACGAATTAATTCAGTATATTTAATAAACACTTACACCTAAACTATACAAAAATGAAAAGAACTTCTTTGCTTTTTGCATTGGCACTAAGTGCTCAAATTGTATTTGCCCAATTACCTATCGATGAAAAGACCCAAAAAATCACCTATCAAGAATTGGTTAATATTGAAATGTCTGCTCAATTAATACAAGCCAGAGCGACAAAGTTTGCCCGGGATCATCGTTGGGTGATCAAGTCAAATGAAAAAGGAAAGTTAATATGTGAAGGTTTTGTGATGGCAAATTATGCGAGCGTAAAAAGAGGAATTACCGAACACGCAAAGATTAGATTTCGATTTTCGCTTCTTGTCAAAGATGGTGCTTATAAATACAAACTAACAAATTTCACCCATACAGCGGCACATAAAAATTGCGGCCCTCTGGAAAGTGAAACATCGGAATGTGATAAGTACCAAATTAAACCTGGCGTATGGGATTCTATTAAATCACAAACGGCCACTAACACCACTAAATTATTGGACGGATTTAAACAAAAAATAATTGGAGAAGTTGAAGTGGTCGAAGAAGTGGACACCTGGTAATCGCGTACACCGGAAGTAGTCTATATCTACATTTATTGTTAATAAACTATTTTTCAAAAAAAACACCCTTTTTCTTTAAATAACGTATATCTAAGCAGGTAAGACTATATACATACCCTGGTACGCTTATAAGTAAAAGAACATCAATTGAATAGATGAAACTTTCAATATTTTGTTTAATCCTGTTAGTGGTTTTGACACCAAATTTGGCTCAAAAAGCCGAATGGGCGGATTATTTTTCCAACACAAGTTTACATTGGGTAAAAACAAACCCTAACGCTCCTAATTTCAGAATTACTAACGGTCACCTTGAACTTGGAAGTTCATGTACGGCTCTCAATTACCAGCCAATAGATTTCAAAAAGGACTTCAAATTTGATATTCACATTGTATCCTTTGACCATCTTCAGTTCGTTTTGGGTGCAGATCACTGGAACCACAAGGGAATAGTTATAGACATCGACCCACGGGTAGGCTCATATCAATATAGTACGTTAATTACACATGAGAATCACAACAGAATTATTGACACGCTCCTGGACAAAATACAACCTCTTAGTTTTGCTCCCGATAAGCACAGTAACTTAAAAATAATATGCGTCGATAACGTGCTCAAAATAACTTTGGAGCAGGAAGGAGAAAGAATACTCATATATGAAGGGCTGTGTGTATTGGAAAACGGGGAATCATGGTTTGGATTTTATACTGACAAACGTGACAAAAAAGTAGAAATAGAAGCCGTAGAGATCGAATACTCAGAGTATACACCTTATTGCGACATTGCGTATAAAAAAGGAGAAGTGTCCAGAAAAAATCTGGGTTCCAAGATCAACACCAATTTTTTTGAAATCGCACCGGTAGTCACAGCCGGAGGAGAAAAAATTTGGTTCACCAGGGATACCGGACTGGAAAACATTTATTTCGCCAACATGTCCGATGGTGAAATAACACAATCGGCTAAAGCAAACCGTAATGTTAACCAGCCAAACCAAGACAATACCTTCATCAATATTTCTTCTGATGGCAATATTATGTACATAAAAGGATATTATGAGGACGGTAAATACATCAGACGTGGAATATCGAAAATTGAAAAAAAGTCCAATAACAAATGGAGCCGACCTGAAGGAATCAAAATTCGTAATTTCAACCATAAAGGAGTGTATTCTTCATTCTTTATCAGCTCTGATGGCAACATTTTACTCCTTATGATGCAAAAAAAGGCCAATACTAACAATGGAGATCTTTATGTTAGCTTCAAAGAGAGCGAATTGCAGTATTCAACTCCTAAGCATCTGGGTGAAGTTATTAATACAAATAAAACAGAAGGCACCCCCTTTCTTGCTCCCGATTTGAGAACACTCTACTTCAGCAGTGAGGGGCACCCAGGTTATGGCAGTTATGATCTCTTCGTTTCAAAACGACTCGATAATACCTGGACCAACTGGTCTCCTCCAATGAACCTCGGACCTGATATCAACACAGGAGATGCCGAAACTTATTTTTCAATTCCGGCTTCCGGTGAATATGGTTTCTTTGTTTCCAACTATAGAGGCAAATCTCGTTCAGATGATATCTTTGCTGTAAAACTCCCCGAAAGTGCTCGTCCGGATCCGGTTATCATTATTAATGGAACAGTATATGATGATAAAACGGGGCGGCCTATAGGTGCTCATATCACGTACCACGACATGGAAACAGACAAAGAACTCGGAACAGCCATTTCTGACCCCAAAACGGGACATTTTGAAATCATTCTGCCTGAAAAGAAGAATTATAGTTTTTATGCTATCTCCAATAATTATTACTCCATACGAGAGAGTATTGACCTTACCCAATTGGATCATTACGAAAAGATTAACAAAAACCTACACCTTGTTCCTATAGAAAAAGGGTCTACCATTCGCCTTAACAACGTTTTTTTTGTAAGGACGAAAGATGTAATGCTCCCGCAATCATTACCTGAATTGAACAAACTGGTGGAGCTTTTAAATCTAAATTCAGATTTAAAAATCCAAATAGAAGGGCACACTGATAACACCGGAGACAAGAAAATGAATATTAAGCTAAGTGAAGATCGAGCCAACAAGGTGATGCAATACTTAATTGATAAAGGAATAGCACCCGGACGCCTAAGTGCAAAAGGCTTTGGAGGTAGTCAGCCAATAACAAACAACGCATCTGAAGAAGCTAAGAAATTAAACAGACGTGTAGAATTTCGAATCCTTTAACATCCCGTTCGCACTAACCAAAATCACTCAAATTCAATTGCTTACTAAATTCGAAAGGTATTTTTTTAACAAAAATGAACTTTGATACACGAATGATTCCTGAAAAGGAATAAGCCGGAGCTTTCTTGGAGAACAGTGCCTGAGCACCCTCTTTCATTAGATTTAAAGGTTCGTCAAATTGAACCTTTACCTTCAACGTAACAGTACTTTTTTGCTCGTTGGAAATATGAATTTTATTCTGGAGCTTTAAATCACCTAAACGATCATCGTTCTTTCTTAGCTTCCCTTTTTTAAGCTTGACGTTAAACGATCTTCCGGTATTGTTTTTTATCTCGATATTAAAACTTGCTTTCACAAAATCCTTTTGTAATTTGTCTACTTTAAATCCTGTAATTCTCCCAATTTCTATAGGATCATTACTTCCTGCAAAAGTATTAACATTCAAATAAACGGTAAGCAGTAAAAAAACAATGTATTTCATCATAGTAGTTAAAGGTAAATTTTGAGCTATTATATACTTCAATAAATACGATCAGCTAGAAGTCAAACATCCCTCCTTCTTCAATTTCATCGCTTATTATTCCATCGTTTGATTTCTTCTTTAATTTAATATTAAAAAAGTTAGTAAACGAATCGAAGTTATAGGTCTCAAGGTCCCACGTGTGATCATTCACTCCATTTGTTCGTACATCAATACGCGGAAAGTCTTTCCCTGCAAGAATTTCTTTGAATTCTTCATAATCTTCAACCAGAACATAGGGATGCTTACAGCCTGCTTGTGAAAAGAAATGGTTCAAATCAAAACTTCCTCCATAGAGCACTAGAAATACAGGTGGTAAATTAGGATCTGAGGCTATCGAACATATTTCTTTATAGGCTTCCTGGCAATGACCACAAGTTAAGCTAAATGAGCAAACCAGCTTCTTACCTTTATCCAAATTAGCTTTTACACCGTCGCTAAACGCAGTATACCGAGCATAAGGTGAATGCTTCGTTTCTTGAGATTTGATTGCCGCAGAGCTCGTTTTATCATCTTTTTCAGGGCTTACAACCTCAATATCGGAAGTTGCTTTTTCATTGGGATTATTAGCACCTTCTCCTTCCGCTACTTCGGATTTGATCTCCGTTTCATTTTGATGTGCCGTGGTATCTTCTTCATGAACAGTTGCCACTGTATCGACTATCGGATTTCGTTCGAATTCATCTTGTGGTTCGGAATAAGTAAAGCTTTTCACCTGTTCCATAGACTCATATTTTTCGATTGTCATCGCGAGGGTTAAAAACATGACTCCTCCTGCCACAAGCGCAGGAACATAAGCTCCAAATTCAAAATAGCGCCTATCCTCCTGGTATTTTTTAAATATATAAAACGTCAGAGCCATGGTAACTAAATTTTTAAGAATAGACTCCAAATTATCCATAGGCAAAACGCGGCCAAAACATCCACAATTGCCGTCCAAAAAAGCTTCTTTAAAATTTTTACCGCTTGCCATCAAATCAAACGAGACATAAAAAAGGTGAATGGTAAACAAAGCTAACAGTATCATTATCGTGGGTAACACCAAGGTCTTCAACCAACGAGCTTGTAAAATGGCAATACCTAATAGTATTTCGGCACTTATAATCACCCTGGATAAAACCTGTACCCAAAAGCCGGCGGTGGGATAATTCCCGTAATCTTCGCCTATAAGTAATTCTGCTACCAATTCATCGAAGAATGATAAATCGACCAATTTGGCCACGGCAGAAAAAATAAAAAGTGTTGCTACTATTAATCTAAATAACTGTACTAATTTAATTTGCATCTTTAAACAGGTTATTGAGAGCAGGTTTACTCTATTTATTTAACGTTATGTCAAAACTAAAACATATAATCTAATGTAATTAATTCTTCTAATTAAATTTTTTTTGCTCTTTTCTCAAAATTATAGCTATTTTGATCACTACTAACAAGTCATTGAAGTTCATTTGCCAGAGCGTTTTTTATCGTTTTTAGAATCACTTGATCAATACAGGTTTAAGGTAAAGCCTATTGATATCTATAGCACACAGTTCTATTTTGAGCATTTTGACCTTTTTATTTATTATAATAAACTAGGATCGACCTACCCAGATAATGTCAGCACCCTTCCCTGGGGAATATCAGTCTGGGAGGACCAATGGGTTAACAAAGAGCACATTATAAAGGAACGCATAAGATCAATGCTTGGGAAAAATCAAAGTATATTTGCGCGTAAAACTAATATCATTACTGTAAGTGAACAGGTAGCTCATCATTTTCTAGAAAAAAACCATTTAAGCGGATCGACAAAATGTACTTACCGCTATGCCCTGGAAAAAGACTCCGAAATTGTAGCTTTAGCTACTTTTGGCCCCATTAGGCATATGACAAAAAGGGAAATACCATCTCACTCCGGTGAGTTAATCAGGTATTGCAATTCAGGTGAAGTAACCGTCGTTGGAGGACTATCCAAATTGTTGCACTATTTTATCAGTTTACATCAGCCAGATGATATAATGACCTATGCTGATAAAGATTGGTCGCAGGGAAAAAGCTATGAGAAACTGGGTTTCCGATTGGTTGCCGAAAAAGCCTCATTTAAATTCTATTATGATCCTAACAAAAAACAACGCTTCTCCGAACCACAATTAAAACGTCTTTACGGAAAAAATTTTATGCAAACCATCGATTTAAGTAAATTGATTTTGATTAAACACCGTGGAAGTTATAAATTCATCAAAGAACTAAAAAACGGCAAAAACAAGTGACTTACGAATTTGCATCAACTTTGGAAAAGATTAAATCAGCTGTCTGGAATATCTGCTTAATGGTGCCATTAGATGTTTCCGAACAAGTGCTGAAAAATAAACATACCCGGTTCAATGCTGTAATTAATAACAACATAAAAATTCCTGTTGCATTAATGCCACATGGTAATGGACAATACTTCATAAATATCAACAAAGAAATACGGTCTCAATTAGGGGTAGCTATCGGTGATGAACTGGAAGTTAAGCTCACACCTGACGAATCCAAGTATGGAATGCCATTACCCCCTGAGTTTGAAGAACTATTAAATCAAGATGAAGAAGGAAGCCACTTCTTTCATGCACTCACACCGGGCAAACAGCGCAACCTGATTTATATTGTAAGTAAGTATAAGAATAGCGACACACGTATCAAAAAATCAATAGTAATCTTAAATTACCTGAAATCCACCAACGGAAAACTCGATTTCAAAGAATTAAATGAAGCTTTCAAACACAATAAGTAATTCCTCGGCTTTTATTTTCTCAAAATTCGTATAATACCCAGGTAATTGCACAAGCTCATAGGTACATATACCTATTTTTATATTTCAACTAAAAATAATACATTTTAAACCAAACTGTATCCTGTTCAAAACCGTTTATTTTTATAGAAGTGTTAAAATAACAATATCTATTTTCAACTATCCGGCTATGAAGGAATTAATGCAGCAAAGTGCAAAAGTAAGAGTCAGAATACAGGCACTGCACCGCTATTATCGATTTACAGGTTTCTATTCATTTATAAAGTCCAGTATCCAAAAATCTATTTGGCCTATTATTACGATTATTCTTCTACTATTAGGTATTGATCTTTTCATATTGGACTTAAGCGATCTTTTAAACGAAATGGTCGCTGCATTTTCTCCGGAAGGTGTCTTTCTCACATTCTTCATAAGTGAATCATTTCTGGGTTTACTCCCTCCCGAAATATTTGTAGCCTGGTCACTTAAATCAGCATTTCCAAAATTGTTTTTATTGTTTATTGCCACTTTATCCTTTACAGGAGGCATTATCTCCTATGGAATAGGCCGACTTATGGTAAAAGTGGATTTCATCAATAATTACTTAAACAATAGACTCGCTAAAAACATTAAAAACGTCAGAAAATGGGGTGGATTATTAATAGCTGCGGGAGCACTATTACCTATTCCGTTTTCAATAACATGTATTGCGGCCGGTTTGGTTAACTACCGCTTCAAAAATTTACTTTTATTTGGTTCACTCCGTTTTGTAAGGTATTCCATTTATGCTGGCGCCGCATTTAGCATGGCAATAGCCTAATTCTAAAATCATCTTCTATCGTAAACCTTGTAGAGTTCACTGTACTGATAATCGAACACTACAAGGTTTTCTCCTTCTCTAAAATAGTTTAATACAATTTCGATCCTGGCTTCTCCATCCGCAATGGCGCTATGTAGCGATTGCATAATCTGTTCCCTGTCCGAAGCAGGCAAATTGTACAATTCATCTTGCATATTACTGTTATAAAATGCCATTTTAATTTAGAAGCTTAATAAATTAGAGATTTAGTGTAATCTTGCGCAAAACTAAATTAGGATTATTTAGTCAACAAACGTGCTTTTGTAGAAAGAATTCCATAATAAAAGCATCATTTTCAAAACCGCAATGAATAATAATCGTTATAATTCATTATTGATTTATTTATATACACCTTTAGAAAAGGAACTTTAAATAAAATGAATTTAAAACTTTTAGGAAGATCTCTTGTGTTGATAATATTAGCAATGGCTATGTGTTCGCATAACTTTGTTAATACACAATCACCAAGTGGGCTTAATAGAGATACAAATGCCAAGCTAAAGGCAGTTTTTTTATATAATTTTGCCAATTACGTCAATTGGCCTTCTTCCAAGAAAAGTGGAAATTTCGTTATCGGTGTTCTGGGAGAATATCCATCCCTGATCAGCTCTTGTAATCAGATGGTACAATCGAGAAAGATTGGATCACAAAGCATCAAAGTCAACAAATACGCCACTCTTAATGACTTAAACCAGTGCCACATTTTATATGTGACAAAAGATAAAACAGGTGATTTGAGCAATATTATTTCAAAAACCAAAGGAAAAAATATTTTGATTGTTACTGATGGCCCCGACCTGGCAAAAAAGGGTGCACACATCAATTTCTTTTCAGTTGATAGCAAACAGAAGTTTGAGATTAACAAAGGAAATATTGTAAGCAATCAACTGGAAGTAAGTTCAAAACTAATCGATTTAGCAGATGGTGTTTATTAGCAATAACTCAAAATACCGACGTATTGCTGTTTTGATCACGGTTTTCTGCCTGTCGGTAAATGTTTTTGGTCAAGTCGATAAGCTAAAACAGGCTTCAGAGCTTTTAGCAAATAAAAAATTCGAAGAGGCTCAAACTATAATTGACGAGGTAGTAGTACATGAAAGCACAAAAAATGATGCACGTGCATGGTATACCAGAGGTTATATTTATAAAGGTTTGTATAAAGCCAATCGTAATGCCGATACCCTGTTAAAATACAGAAAACCTTGTCTCACTTCATTTCTGAATGTAGTGGAGCTCGATAACTCAGGCAAATATGTAGCTGATTCCAAGAAGAACATGAATTTCATCGTGAAATCCACTTACAACCACGCACTGCAAATGTCAAGTGAATTCCGAATGGAATCCGCAGACAGGTTGTTTCAGTTTTTCAGTACGTATATTGGTAACCTGGACCCTTCTTTCGACAAAAAATCAGCAGAAATCCAATACTATTTAGCTCGTGGAGAAGTATTTATGCGCAATTTCATGACACATACCAAGCGTATGGATTACCTGGAGAATACAAGAGCTTCTTATGATCATGTTTTCACCCTTGACCCAGAAAATTTTGAGGCGACCATAAATATGGGCGTGCTCTACTATAATGAGGGTGTCGTCTTAATAGACAATATGGACTTTATAGATATAGAAGAACTGATGAGAATAGAGGACAAATCGATAGAACTTTTCAAAAAGGCTTTACCGTATTTGCTTAAAGCACACCAACAGGAACCCCGGAACAAGAATATTTTGGAAGGTTTACAAGGTATTTATTTTAGTCTCAAGGAATTCGAAAAGTCGGAGGAATATAAAAATCAACTTGAACAGCTAAACGATAAATAATCTATTTTTCCGATTTAAAATTTATATCGATGCCAATTAAAAGAAGATTCACCATAGGAAAAAGAATAGGTTTGAGCTTCCTGACCTTAATTTTCATTACATCCTTGGTCTTCGTTCTTACAACATATACACTCACACAAAGTAGGCGTATTAATAATGAAGTAATGGAAGTGCATGTTCCTTCCGTTGACGCTTTGAAGGAATTCAACCTGCTTGTTGTTAATTCCAAACTCGGTATAAATAACTGGGTTACCCAGCAAAATCAGGATACGGATGAAAAAAAATCACACATCCAGCTTATTAACAAGGAATACCCCAAAGAAAAAGTAATCATACAAAACCTGGCTCAAAAATGGACCAAAAAAGACCAGGTAAAAATTGATAGTGTGTTTAAGTTAATGGATAGGCTGTTGCTCATCCATCAGGATATTATGAAGCAGCTGAACGCTTTCACAAGCTATGAGGACGCCATGATCAAATTCATGGTAGATCCGATGGTACAAACTGGTGGTGAAGTCGACATACTGACAAACCAAATTCTTTCTATACTCAACGAAGTAATTGTAACTGAACAGAAAAGAGCTCAAAAAGCCAGTTTTAATATGGTGAGTTCCTTTCATTTGTTGGAAAATGTCGTTTACATATCAGGAACAATACTTGCTCTTTCTGGTATCATTATCGCCTTTCTTACAGTGAGATCAATTGTAAGACCTGTAGATACACTGAAGAAAATCTTACTACGAATGTCTAAAGGCGTTCTTCCATCTGAAAATAAGATTTCGCTTCGCACAGATGAAATCGGGGAAATGTCTTCTGCACTCGATGAGCACAAAGACAGCCTTGAACGTACGATAAAATTTGCCCGTAACGTGGGTTCAGGTAACTTCAAATCCGAGTTTCAGCCTCTAAGCGAAAATGACACGTTGGGAATGGCCTTGCTACAAATGCGCGATGATTTATATACTCTCACCTATGAATTGGAAGAGAAGGTCAAAGATCGTACGCAGGAGTTAGTAAAACAAAAAGAGATTGTTGAAGAAAAAAACGAACAAATCACGGCCAGTATCACCTATGCAGAGAGAATCCAACGTGCAATTCTTCCGATGAATGACTATATCAAGGAATTCATGCCAAATTCCTTCGTCCTTTTCAGACCGAGGGACATTGTATCAGGTGACTTTTATTGGTTTCATAACTTAAAGAGAACAGGTAACCACTTAGTAAGCGAAGGGGAAAATCACCAAAAAGGAGACGACGATCGTTTTATGATTGCGGCCGTAGATTGTACCGGTCATGGTATACCCGGGGCCTTCATGTCAATGATTGGCATAAACCTGTTAAACAGGATAACGAGCACTGGCGAAAGCTCACCGGAAAAAGTACTTGAATTGTTAAATAGAGAAATTCAGTATGTATTAAATCAAAAGCAGACTCATAACATGGATGGTATGGATGGGGTACTATGCCGCATAGACGAGAAAAATAAAATACTGGAGTATGCGGGTGCCAAGAACCCCTTTATTTATGTGAAGCACGGAGAAATTCATCAGATCAAAGGTGACAAGTCTGCAATTGGTGGTTATCAACAAGCCTTCGACACAATCTACAACAAACATGAAATCAGCTATGCCGATGCTCCCATTACATGCTATATATTTTCTGACGGATATCAGGACCAATTTGGTGGTGACCAAGGCAGGAAATTCATGATTAAACGCATGCGAAATCTACTCTTCGAAATCCATGATAAACCTATGGATGAACAACTCGACATCATGAATAATTCATTGATTGATTGGATGGGAACTAAGAACCATCAGATTGATGATGTTCTTTTAATCGGTTTCAAGTTAGAATAAACAACACTCCCTCTTTAAAATTTATTATAATTGCTTATATTTCAACATGACTTTGTTGATTGAAGGCGAGGAGCTAACTATTTTATCAAAACGCTACGATACACCTACATATCGTCGAATGGTAGAGCAGGTCGCCGCTTCTGAGCGGTTAACCGAAGCGCTTATTAAGCTAACGTTAACTTACGATATAAAAGACGAAAAATCTCATAATGCCGCCAAATGGTCCTCTTATATTCTCAGTGAACTTGCCAAACATCACCCAATACATGCTAAGAAATACGCGGAGGCGCTGGCTCAAAAATTACCGTCGTCAAAAGATCAAACGACTTTAAGACATGTGCTTCGTTTCTTTCAATTTACCGGAGTACCCGAATCAGCAGAAGGCCTGATCAGCACCCAGTGCTTTGACTACCTCACTTCAGATTCCAACGCATCAATTGCAGTGAAAGTTTTTGCCATGACACTCCTGTTTTATCTATCACAAAAATACCCGGAGTTTAAGGATGAACTTCAATTAATAATCGAAGACCAGATTGGGCACAGTACTGCGGGATTTAAAAGCAGAAGTAAAAAAATATTAAAGGCCTGGCAAACGGGAAGTGCTACTTTGGCTATTTAGGCATCTTCTTCAATTTTCAGACCAAGTACACATATATCATCTATTTGTTCACTCTCGCCCTTCCATCTGTTAAATTCATGTTCTAAAAACTCCCTTTGTTCATCAATTCTATGATTTGTAAGACTCAGCAACAACTTTTTAAACCGCGATCTGCCGTATTTAACATTCCCTTTACCACTAAATTGATCAGCAAATCCATCTGAAAAAAGGTAAACTTTATCTCCTTCCTGAAGCTGCACCTCATATTCTGTAAATGGCCGCATATTATAGGTATAACCTACGGGCTGCAAATCTCCTTTTAACTCTATCAAATCATTATTTCGGATTACCCACAAAGGATTAAATGCGCCGGCCCATTTAGCGTGTTTTGTCTTATTGTTTATTACAATCAGTGATATGTCCATCCCATCTTCTATTACATTTTCAGCCTTGTAAAATCTACTAATAATTAAATCGCGAACGACACTCAGTATTTTTGCAGGATTGGTAATCCTCATTTCATTAACAGCTCGGTTCAAGGTATTATAACATATAACTGATAATATAGCACCTTGTATACCATGTCCCGTGCAATCTGCCGCCGCCACGAAGGTATAATCCCCCATTTGATTGAACCAATAAAAATCTCCCGACAAAATGGATTTAGGCAAGTAGAATACGAACGAATTGGGTATCGCTTCCTTAAGTACATTTTCGGATGGAATTATAGCTTCTTGTAAGCGCTTTGCAGAGGTAATACTAGCCGTGATGTGTGCATTCTTTTTTAATAAATCCTGAGATTGCTTTTGAATTTGAAAAGTACGTTTCTTGACTTCTGTTTCGAGGCGCAAACGTCCCAGATTAAGTGATCTTATACGCAACCAGAACAGTAATATTATCATACCTAAAATACACAAGGCCAGCACAATTTTGAACCAGGTCGTCTCCCAGAATGCAGGCCTGATCACAAAACTATAACGCAGCGTCTTACTCCGCTGACCAAAGGCATCACGAGCTCTAACCAGTAATACATGTTTACCCAAATCCAAATTTGAATAAACAGCAACATTATCTGCGGTCCAGCTGCGCCAGGTGTCATCATGATTTGGTAAAAAGTACTGATATTCAATTTTATCCAAATTAGTATGACTTTTGGCTCTAAAATTGAAGGTAAGGTGGTTTTGATTATGTTTCATTTCCAAATCATAGGGCACCAGAGAATAAGGTTCCAGTCGTTTAAAAGAAACGGTATCATCATCGGTATTACCAATTAATGCCGTCCAATTAATATCGTTATGATGTATTTTTACTCTTTCAATAAAAACTTCCGGTTTAGCGGGTAGCTTACCTGCATGTGTGGGGTCTAATAATGTTAAATTCTTTTGTGTACCGATCCATATATTACCCTCGCTGTCAAGAACAGAGGCTCTGGTACAGCTAATTCCTGAAAAGCCTTCTCTTGAGCCATATGTCCAAAAATTTCTATCGACACCTTTTGCCGCCTTGTCCTTCACTAATAAGCTCAGGCCATTCGCTGTACATATCCATACTTGCCCACTCCTATCGATTTCGATACTTCTCACATTATTGTTTGAAAGACCATGGGTTCTGTCGAAATGAGTTATCTCACCCTCCGGACTCACCCTGTTAACACCTTTATTGGTAGTTCCTACCCAGAGATTACCTTTTTCGTCATACTTCAGGCAGCTTGGTACTGAATATCGTTTCACATAATTCAAATCGAATATTTTACCATCTTTCAGTTTTTTTAACCCTATACTGGATGCGATTAATATTCCCCCATCTTTTGCTTTCTGCATATCATTGATATCGCAATTTTTAAATACACCCTTAAAAATTCGCCGAAGTTTGCCGTTTTCCAATTGGTACAGACCTTTATTCCAGGAGCCAATAAGTACAAGCCCATCATCTTGCTTATAAATGCTTTTTACAGGCACATTGTTCTCTTCGAGAACCAGTTCAAAGTTTCCTTGTTTGTATTTCACAACCCTCCCCTGCCAGGTTCCCAACCAAACATCTCCTTTTTCGTCTTTAAAAGAAGCGATGTAATCTGCGTCTTCGGCTGGTGCAACCTGTGTAAACGTTCGTTTATTAAGATTGTAAATATGTGCAGAATCACCCCAGGTACCATAAATGTAGTTATTCTTATCAAGCTCTTCAATCGAGAAAACGGCTCTTACATTCGAAAATGTTAAAAAAGGATTTTCTTTGTGCCTCACCAAACCATAACCAAAAGTACCAACCCAATTAATTCCATCATCCTGATGGTCGATTGAAAAAACGTTATCTGGAGAAAAACCCTGAGCAGCATCAATTATCTGAAGACGTTCGTTTTCTATCATCCCCATATGACGACCTTCTGTCCCTACCCAAATACGGCCATACATGTCTTCCGAAATCCTCCTGATACCATGGTGTATAAAATCACTTCTATTGTATTTTTTGACAGCGTTCTTAGTATAGCAATTGAGTGTAGTTCTGTTTCCGGCCCACATATTGCCCTTACTATCTACAAGTAAACTCATAACAAATTTCATATCGAAGTCTGATCTTCGAAAGGGGATAAAGCGTTTCCCATTGTACATGGCTATTGGAGATCGTCCATTATAGCTTCCCCCAAAATACAACCATCCGTCATCGCCCTCCACAATAGTCTGCACATCTCGAATCCAAAGCTCATCGTCATAATGTATAAGCTCTTTTCCATTATAGCAATAAAGCCCATCTCCATTAGTAGCTATCCAAATAAAGCCGCGTTTGTCCTCATAGATTGTTGTTACTATATGGCTTTTCAAGCCATTTGCTCCATATAAATGATATTTGTAGATCCCATCATAAATAACCACCCCATCGGTATGCCCTCCAAACCACATATTTCCTTTCTTATCTTCTAAGAGGCAATAATACACATCATCATGAAAGCCCTGATCTACACCATATTCATAAAAATACATGCCGTTGAAACGAATAATTCCAGCTCCATCTGTAGCCATCCACACTTCACCATGCCTATCTTCAGTCAATTGCCAAATGTAAGCACCATTCAAGCCTCGATCACTGTTCCAATTCTCGAATATACTATTATCACCATAGGTAACCCTAGGCTTCTGAGCCCGAATTCCTGTGGGAGGAGGTACAAGCACGCTTGTTGTATCTATAAATTTTGGAAACCTGGCTTTGCTTTTTGTAATCTGAGCGTATCCCCATATGCTGTTTAAACAAATAAGCAAAAACCAACACCATTTAACAATCATATTGTTAAAGACCATATTGAAAAAATATACGTAAACCACCTATAAAAGGCTGTTATTTTTCTCAAATAATCCTGATTAGAACTACATAACAAAAAAATCATCATTAATTCCTTCGGGAGGTACCGGGTCTGAACCCAGAATTTTAGAGGAATAGGTGTCCAGCTTACTCACAATATCATTAATAGGAATGTCCGTAGGGTAATTATCAAATGGATCCTGAATGCGTTCTGCCAGCTTTTCCAATAAAATAAACACCGATGAAATTAATATAGATACGGGGAACTCGGTATATTTATTAGGATCCCTGTAAGAAAGCGGCATGATTATGACAAAAAACCAGATAATCACATCTATCCAGTCTGAATATAGCTTAGGAAAAACGGTATTTTTTATACGTTCGGACTTCCCCATTCCTTCACCTAATCGATTGATAGTTTTCGACAACTGTATTTGTTGATATTCATTGATAATAAGATCGTCATAGGCCTTTTGTATACGTTCCATCATCAAATAAAGAACGGCACTGGGTTTATTGGCATCAATATTGTCTAATCTTTTTAATTGTTCTTCACTTATATAATTCTTAAGACGTTGATTAGGAGCTTGTTTACGCATCGCTGCAATTAATAAATAGAGCCATGCCATCAATAATCGTATGAGTTCATCTTTAAAAACACTGCTTTCTGTAGCAGAATGGTGATCCAGTTTCCTCATTACTGAAACTTCACGAATCAGTGCTCTGGTATCATTTACAATTCCACCCCAAATTTTTCGTGCTTCCCACCATCGATCGTAAGATTGATTTATTCTAAAAGCAAGTATTAACGTAAGAGCGGTTCCGACCAGTGGTGGCAGAAAACCAGGTATTATTGGAAAAGCGATCCCCCAGGATTCAAAATACTCGTCAAAATAGGATATTATCCCAATAATAATCGTAGCGATTATCAACTCCTTCCAAATAAGTGAAATAATGTATTTAATAGGAATACGCTTGTTTAGTAACATTTCGATTTTCGTTTAAGACCACAAAAATAGAAGAGATTTTTATAATTTTTTATTCCCGGCAATGAGAATTAACTTTATCGAAAATTAAGGTGTTTTTTCAAATGGCATAGTTAGCTCGTTTACTTGGACATTCGCAATATTCACTTTATCTTTATACATTGACTACCAAGGCATAACCAACATCTCTTACTATGCGCAGCTATTTCTTCTTTCGTTTTGTTATTATTGTTCTGTTTTTTGTACAATGTATTAATCTGAAGGCCGGGTATATTGAAATTCACGATTCCAATATTAATTTTTCGATCAACGACTCTAGCTCTGCGAATGACACCATTTATTTTATTCATGATGGTTTTTCCGAACCGAAAACGTTCGAACTCCAGAACATTGATACGCTTACACACGACCTGGTATTCATTGGAGCCGGTAGTGAGCTTACTCATTTATACAATCAGGAAGGATTGTTTGTTTTGGATACAGGTGTTTCTCTATACATTTATGATTTGGGGTTCAGCGACCAATCCGGCAACAACCTTAGTATTGAATCCTGTTTTCAGTTAAAAGATAGTAGTTACCTGGACCTATATAACACCAGTTTTAACAAAATACAATTCAGGGATGGAGCAGCAGCTGTCAAATCTATCGGTAGTACCTCCAGGCTAAAGGTTTCTTTGAGCGAATTCAAAAATATTACCGGAGCAGGATCGTGCCTCATGCTGAACAACGTAAAAGAAGCAAGCATCTACCACTGCCTTTTCGAAGGTAATAATTCTGGTAATTCCGCAGCCTCAATTAGTATGATAAGCGCAGACTCGAGTGACTTATTCCTGGATCATTGTAATTTTATAAAGCAAAGCACAGCAGCAATAGGTGGTGCCATATACTGCGAATCTAATGTAAGGCTTTACATTTATGACTGTTCTTTTACTGAATGTGAAGCCAACAGTGGGAATGGTATTTATGAAAATGCCGGAGCCATTTATTGCGATATTAACTATTTAGATATTGCTTATACCGCTTTTAGCAATACCAGAGCGGCAAATGGTGGAGCTATATATGCTGAACTGGACTCCCTATCCCATATTAACCATTGTACATTTGATAGCTGCGATGTTTTCAACGCTAACAATGCGAGCTTTGGTGGGGCATTATACTTTTCTAATACGCTGATTGACATTTTCGATTGCCATTTTTTTGACTGCTCGGCAAACTCAAATGGCGGAGCAATTTACCTGCAAGGTTCTACATTAAAGATTATACATTCCAACTTTGAACTTTGTGATGCCACCCTGGACGGAGGAGCAATAAGTGCAAACGGCGAACAAGACAATATTGATTCCTACCTCGAAATTTACGAGAGCAATTTTATTAACAATAATGCACAACGTTCAGGTGGAGCCATTATTTCGGAATTCATGCAATTTCAAATGGAAAACTCCAGCTTTTATCAGAATACTGCTCAAATAAATGCAGGCGCCCTTTTATTAAATTATGACGTTCACAATGCCCTGATTAATCAATGTACTTTTAGTTCCAATAGCAGCTCCAACTCAGGCAGCGCCATTTATTTGACATACGACGCCGTAGATAATGGTGGAAACGTACACATTGTAAATTCTACCTTCACCAAAAATAGGATACCTCAGACCGGTTCAGTATTCGGAGGAGCAATTGCAAATGCACAAGGCCAATTAATATTAGGAAACAATATAATTGCAGATAATGTACTCGGTGGACAGCCTGACTCCAGGCAAAATATAGTGAACAACGGATCGCTTTCCTCGCTGGGAGGCAATTTTATTGGTTTTTACACCGCATCAACCACATTTAGCCAAACAAATGATACCGTGGGCACAGGGTCAACTGACCCCTTATTAGCTCCAATTGGCTATTACGATAGCTTTACACTCTCTCATGAACCCCATATCGAAAGTCCGGTTTTAAACACGGGAATTATTTTGAACAATTTTAGTAAAGAACACGACCAAAGAGGAAAAAGCAGAATTTTTGAAAGCAACATAGACCGAGGGTCTCACGAGTTACAACGAGAGGCTATATGTACGGGTGCCGACTCTTTAATGGTCAGGTATAATGACCTCGCAGGGTGCGGAACGCTTCCCGCAGCAATTGAATATGCCAATAACCATACCGGTTTTGACGAGGTACGATTTGACTCGCTGAGTATCAAACACATTGTACTAAATGATGTCCTTATTATAGATGATGCTCTTCTGTTGAATGGCCGGTCGGCCAAAGGCTATCAGGACAAACCGCGTATATTAATTACAGCCAACAGTGATGTTGATATTTTATTATTTAGAGGTGCCAATGCTTCGAATTCTGCTGTTGAAGCTTTGGCATTTGACAATGCCTACACCGCCGTATATATATGGAACACGGACGACCTGGAAATTTACGGCAATTTTTTCGGCCTTGACACATCTGGTGTTCAGACTGATAATAATGGTAGACAATTACAATTTGCTATGGAATTAGATAACACAGATGGCCTTTTTGTGGGTAACGAAGCCGAATTGGATCGTAATTATTTCTGCTCAATAGGTACCGCAGGTATTATTGGAAATACTGTAAGCAATACAACTATTGCGGGAAATTATTTCGGCACCAGTTATGAGGGGGCTATCGGAGATTTTGATTACGGATTAGAGACGGCCATTGCCATTGAGGGTTTAACAAATAGTACCATCGGGGGAAAATTTGGATCGAGCGGAAATTTATTTGGTTATTGTAATGAAGGGATTACATTAAATAATTCGTCCGAAAATAAAATAACAGGTAATATGATTGGCGGCCTCATGGACGGAACCACTTTTTTCTTCAATGGTACCGGAGGTGAAGTACCATCTTCAGGCATTCTGCTTAGTGCCAATTGTACCGACAATTTAGTGGGGTCAACAGACTTTGAAGAAAGAAACGTCATCACAGCCATGAGTCAGGGAATAGTATTGACAAGCTCATCACACAATACCATAACAGGAAATCATATCGGTTACGATGCTTTAAATCAAAGCTTCCCTAACTACGGAATGAGAGACTTTGGTATCGAACTTTCTCTGCGCTCACATAAAAACACCATAGGCCCTGACAATTACATCAATTACACTTATGACAGTACCGCAAATTGGGGTTATGCCGTTCATATTAATGCTTCTAACCAAGCTTGTGACTCTAATTTCATTACAAAAAACAGTATGTCTGGAAATACACGGGGAATTGTATTGTCGAATGGTAACACACAAGCAAACGGGGGTAAAACGCCGCCTGTTATAAGTACCGACTCATTAACCAGAACCTATGTTGCAGGTACGAGTCAACCTGGAGATACAATACAATTGTTTTATTTTTACGAACCTTTAAATGGCACTTACGACGAACAAGGTAGTGAGTTCATTGGACAAACAGTTACTCAAACTGATGGCACATGGTCTTATTCTCCGGCAACAGGAGCATTTATTGACCGCCTGAAAAAAATCACAGCCACAGCTACCGATGTCAACGGAAATACTTCTGAATTTGCAGATTATGCACAAGGCATCTGTTCAGACACCTTCCTGGTCGAAACAAACAGTATGGCACTCACCTGTGGAACCTTGCCTTTCGCAATTCAACAGGCAAATCTTAGCGCAGCCGTAGACACCATCTTATTTGACCTCCCCGAAGCTATATCCGAAATCGTTTTAGATAATTCGCTCGAAATTACGAACCCGGTGATCATTGATGGTACCTCGAACCCCAATTATAACGGAACCCCGACAATTTCAATGAGACCAAGACAAGAAGTCCTCCAACAAATTAACGGATTCAACGCCTACGAACTTCCTCCTTTTTCTGAAGTCATTTCCATAAAAGGATTCAACTTTTACGGATTTAGCCAGGCGATTAATATTCAAATACTTGACTTATCTGTTCCTACTGAATTATTGCAGCAAGTAGCTGTAAGTAATAATAATTTCGATACCTATCAAACTATTTTTACAACGCCAATTAATAACAGCAGAGGCATTTTGGTACAAGGAGTTAATGAGGTGTATGTTTATGACAACACAATCAATAATTGTGAAGATGCAGGACTTCTAGTCAGCGATTGCCAAAACCTCCAAATATATCAGAATACAATAAGCAACTGCGGTGCAGGCGGTATCTATGTAAGTGTGGTTCCTTATTTTAACGCTACCCAGAACAGTTTCATCCAAAACAACTCCATAACAGATAATCACGGAGGGGGTATAAGTTTGAGTGTTGCCGATTTAATAGTTGTTGCCGGAAACACCATTGAAAACAACTATTCATCCGAAAATACTTACGAAACCTACAACATATTCATGGACGCCTGTGAGTTTACAACTATAGGTGGACAAAACGATGATGATCGAAATATTATCTCCGGTGCCGACGTAGGAATTTATATGAATGGTAGATCCTTAGACGACCCAACCATTAACAACTGTATAGAAAATAACCTGATTGCACATCATGGCAAGGGCATTCAATTAAAGAATTCATCTTGTCTTCAAAATCAATTCAGCCTGAACGATTACGAATGTAATGGTACTTTGATTTACTTCGCCGAACCTGCTAACGATTCCATCGAGCCACCTCAGGTCGAAAAGTTGATGAGACAGTCTATTGAAGGTAAAACAGAACCCTTCGCCAAAGTGGACTTATTTGTGTGGTCTAATTGTGACACAACATACTCCGCCTCGTATTTGGCATCAACCAATGCCGACATTGATGGAAATTGGTCTTTAACATACAACTATGAAGAAAGCACTGATTATGTAGTGAGGGCGACCGACATCGCATCGCTAAATAACGGAAAATCAAACACCTCGGTTTTTAGCAAGCCATTTCAAATGCCCGAATGTCCTCCAAAGTTTGAATTAGAACCAATAGAGATGGATGCGTTTACCTTTGAAGAAACATTCATTGTACCTTCAATACCTGATGGTTTCACTTACTTATACTCCGAAAGTTCATTCACGGGTACAGTGATTGACCAAAGTGATCATACGATATTATATAAGTCGGAAAGTCAATATGTTGGAACCAGCACTGTAACTTACTACGTAGAAAGTGCTTGCGACATTTTAGAAGGAAACGTTTATCTAAACGTTAATTATCGATCCAGTGATGTTACCACCGTTTTAGATGAACCGCATGTGGTATCCATTCTCCTCCCTGATGACATTACGCCTGTAACGTTCGAATTGTTAAACCCTGACGAATTTGAAGGTGAAATTACGGATACTAATTTAGTGGACGGAAACCTTACAATTATCAGCCGTACATCGATCGACAACCCACTCATTTATCAAGTATGCGACGTTGATGGTAACTGTAACCAATATCAACTCAAAAATGAAGTATATACATTACCTTCCCCGGAAGAGGAGTCTTATGTAATCACCCTATATAACGTACTTTCTCCGAACACCAGCGATTCTATAAATTCATTTTTATTTGTTGATATCCAACAACGGAGTCAGGAAGGGCCACTTGTAAACGTATCACGAATACCGGAAGTTCGATCCAAATTCACTATACAACTGGTATTATTTGACAAATACGGAAGGATTATTTACGAATCGGACGATTACCCCAATAATGCAAACGATGGATTCAAAGGGAAATTTAACGGTGAATTATTACCACATGGCACGTATTATTATGTACTATACGTTTACAACGCCGGATCTAACCAGAGCACGGACGAACTTCTTCAAAAAAAGGGAGGCTTCTTCCTGATCAAGTATTAGCTGCAAAAGCAGCATCACTTTAGCTTCTTGTGCAATATTTGAAGTTCAGAAATAAACTGTTCCCTGACTTCCTTTGCATAAGGATTTTCGTTTTCAATAGTATAGAATAGCTCCAAAGAATCCCTACCCAGGTTTCTTTTTATATTTAAAAGATACTGGTATGCCTCTGTTTTTTGCTCCACATCAGGAATATCCATTTCGTTAACGGCCCGGCCTACAAAGTGTGTCAAGGCCTGTACATAAGCCATTTGCCGGTCATGAACTTCCGGCGTACGCTCCAGTACATTCAATTTTAATCGATCAGCGAAAAAATGATATAATGAGCGTGTAAGGCGCGTTTTTTGGGGGCATAACACAAAATTAAGCCCTACTATTCCGTTTTTACCGCTTTGAGGCCCGAATAAGGGATGTGTACCAATGATATCAACATTATCGGGCAGGTACTTATGCATTAGTTCCAAGGGGCGAACTTTAACGGAAGACACATCCACAAATAATGATTTTGGTTGCACATGGTCCTTTACCCTTATTAGTACTTCCTCTAAAAATTGTACCGGTACGCAAAGTACTACTATTTCTTTTGCCGCACATTCCTCCATACTCACATACGGAACCCCCAATGCTTTGGCCTCATCAGATTTGTCGCTCCTGTTAGTTGCATACACATCAAAATACGGTTGCAAATGAGGTGTAATAAACTGCCCAAAACTTCCAAACCCAATTAATCCAAGTTTCCTTTTATGTACACTCTTTGCCATTGTTTATCTTATATTTGTTCGCCAATTTCAAATTAAGGTAGCTAAATTAGCGATAATATTTTTCATCAATATTACTAAAAAAGCTATTTTTTATACCGGCCGTCGTTTCCATCATCATTTTTCGTGTAAATCCTATTTTAACAAAACTTTTCAATCCCAAATCTCTAATCCATGACATTGGATATGACGATTGAAAACCGGGAGTGATTAAGCTCGAAATTAAATGATAGTAATGAACCTGAGCAAAACGGGACTTACTGTAAGATTCGAGGGCAGGAATTATGTCCTTGTTTTCAGCAATACATTCTGCTAAAATCCATGAATCCAGTAATGCCAGGTTAGTCCCGGAGGTGAGATGTGGACCAGTTGCGTGTGCTGCGTCACCAACAAATGCCACCCTGCCGTAATGCATCTTTTTAAGCAAAACATCTCTGTAAGGAATCGCTACTATTTGCTCGTAACTTTTCACCTCATCTATGAGATCTTCATAATTAGGAGCAATTTTGTACAATTCACTTTTCCAACTATCAAATTTTTCAGGAGACCATTCTCTTATAAACCGGGTACTGGCAGCAGCGAAAAAATTAACCATGTAAGCAGATTGATGTTCGTTATCTGAATAGCCAATGGGCATGGCACCGACAACCCCTTGTGCCCCCTTATAGGAATGATAAATATTACCAGCGTATGTATCTATAGGCATTTTTACTGGAGACCATAGAGCTCCCTGACTTTGAAAGCGACTTCTTTTTACTATTGGCAACTTATTAAAGAGCTTGTTATTAGCACCATTTGCCACCACTATGCAATCGAAATTTTGATAACTCTTTCCACGTTTATCCTTAAACCCAACAGTACTTGCATTGTCAAATAGGAGATCTGCCGCCTCCACATCGGTCTTAAGTTCTATTTTTGCTTTTTCCAAGGCATTCAACAAGTTGCTAAAAAGTGATCCTCTGTGTATCCCGACCCCATAAAACCAGGGTAAGGTCTGATCGAACCTAAAATCGAATACTTTTTTACCATCATAGGTAAAGGCCTTTACACCCTCAATTCTGCGACCATTCGATTCTATCTGATGTCGCAAGCCATGTTGTTCAAGTACTTTTAAACCCGTAGGTTGGAGCATTATACCAGCTCCAATAGGTTTGGGTGTGGGTTCACGTTCATAAACAGTTACATGATGTCCTAGTCTGTTAAGAAATAAAGCAGCAGAGGCCCCAGCGGGGCCTCCTCCTATTACTGCAATATTTTTAAATTCACTACCTCCTGGCAATTTCCTTAGTTTCTTTTGTTAAGTTCATCCCTAATTTTGGCCGCATACTCATAATCTTCCTTGCCAATAGCATCGTTCATAAGATTATTAAGCTGATCAAGACTCATCTCATTAAGAGGAACCTGTTCACCTTTCACTTCTTTGCTTCCCTGCTCACTCTCTTCACCTTCAGCTTTGGTTGATTTACCTTCACCTTCCAGTTCTTCTTCTTCATCGCTCTCTGACAGCACAATTCCCGCTTCAGACATAATGTACTCATGAGTATATATGGGTACATCAAAACGTAACCCTATTGCAATAGCATCTGAAGGTCTGGAGTCAATCTCCACCTCACGTACGCCGTTAGTACAAATCATTTTAGCAAAAAACACCCCTTCTTTCAGGTCTGAAATAACGATCTCCTTTAATTCAAATTCGAAATTTTCCGCAAAAGACTTAAACAAGTCATGCGTCATAGGCCTGTTTGGAGATATCTTTTCAATTTCAATAGCAATGGCTTGCGCTTCAAACATCCCAATAATAATAGGCAGTCTCCGCTTCCCCGTCACTTCTCCAAGTACTAGTGCAAACGACCCCGTTTGCGATTGGCTTGAAGACAAGCCCAAGATTTCTAACTCAATTTTATCCAAATCAAAAATTAGTTTTTCAACGCTTCTATTAATTTTGGAATCACCTCAAAAGCATCGCCAATTATACCATAATCTGCAGCTTTGAAAAAAGGTGCCTCTTCGTCGGTATTGATAACAACAATCGTTTTTGAGGAGCTCACTCCAGCCAAATGTTGGATAGCTCCCGAAATTCCGACCGCAATATACAAATTTGGACTAACTTTAATACCTGTTTGCCCAACATGTTCATGATGCGGTCTCCAATCGGCGTCAGATACTGGTTTGGAACATGCCGTCGCAGCCCCAAGTAACTGTGCCAACTCCTCAATCATCCCCCAATTTTCGGGTCCTTTGAGCCCTCTTCCTGCAGACACTACTAAATCTGCTTCGGGTAACAATATCGTACCTTCCTGTTTTTTTATTTCTTTAACCTGAACTTTTTCTTCACTTGAAATGCCCAGATCTATAGACTCGATGCTTGCCGATTCACTTCCCTTTTCAAAATCGTAACCATTTTTCTTTACTGTAAGCACTTTATTTTCGCTCTTGAGATTAATCTTGCAAAAAGCTTTACCTGTATAAACTCCTTTTCTTACCACAAACCCCGAACCTGTATCTGGTAAACCTATTACATTTGTTCCCAGGCTGGCATCCAGTTTAATGGCCAGACGAGCGCTTACTGCTTCGCCAAGTGATGTACTTGCAAGCACAACCACCTTAGTTCCGGCTTGTTGCGTTGCCGCTGCAATAGCTGCACTAATATCGGATATTGAATCAGCTGCGAGCCCGTCATTAGAATAGGATAAAACCTTGCCAACACCGTAATTCCCAACGTTAGTCAATTCACTTTCCGAAATATTTACGGCCAAACCAACACAATCTGTACCTAATTGTTTGGCCAAACCTGAGGCATATGCAATAGCTTCCTGCGATGCCTTTTTTACCTCCCCGTTATCATTTTCTATATATACTAAAATTGACATATTAAATTCTTTTGGATTAAAAATCAGATTACTTTTGCTTCATTTTTCAAAGCATCAACCAGCTCATTCACGTTAGCTGCGTCAATAATCTTACAAGCACTTTTTTGAGGGGGTAACTCATAACTTACTATGTCACCACCTTTAGCCGCTTCTACAGGCTCAACTACATTTAAAGGTTTCGTTCTGGCCGACATGATTCCTCGCATATTTGGAATTTTCCATTCTGCAATAGGTTCCTGACAGCCGGCAACAAATGGTAGCGATGCTTCTACCACCATTTTACCTCCTTCTATCTCTTTATCCATTTCTGCTACAGTGCCATTAATTTCAAGGCGCATTACCGGAGAAATACTCGGTATATTCAATAATTCACCAACCATACCATGCACAGCTCCTCCATTAGAATCAATGGATTCCCTTCCCATTAAAATAAGATCATAATCTTTCTGTCCTGCTATAGCCGCAATCTGTTTTGCAACAAAAAAAGCATCTTCAGGATCAGCATCTACACGTATAGCTTCGTCTGCACCAATGGCCAGTGCCTTTCGTATTGTAGGTTCGGATTCTGCCGTTCCGACATGTAAAACCGTAATAGATGCCGAGTGTTGTTCTTTTAATTCAACCGCTCTCGCAAGTGCATAATCATCGTAGGGACCAATAATAAATTGCACACCATTCTTATCGAACTTAGTATCGCCATCAGTAAAACTTATTTTGGAGGTTGTATCAGGTACATGTGTTATACAAACTAAAATATTCATACAAAAAAAGGGTTTTCTTTCTCAAATATAATACCATAATTTAGCGCTATAAGTTTAGAATATCTAAAAAAAATTGCGCTTAAATGACAAATAGCAGACTCGAACAGTTGTTAACGTTTGAAAATGAGAGCCCAAAGGATCCTTTTATCAAATACGCGTTGGCTCTTGAATATTTAAAAGATGACGTATCAAAAGCCGGTGATTATTTCGAATTACTCCTCCAGAAGTTTCCGGATTACTTACCAACCTACTACCATGCTGGCAAATATTACGAGGGTCAAAATAAGTTGGAGAAAGCCGAATTTATCTACAATAAAGGGCTTGAATTGGCTAAGCTTCAAAATGATAACCACGCTGCCAGCGAATTGCAAACAGCTATTGATTGGTTATGATGCTACTGATGAGTGTTAAAATGGTACATCATCGTCTTCCGGTTTATTAAAGGCATCCATATTCTCTCCGGACTGATTATTCATTTTACTGCCCAAAGTAATGGTAGAAGATTGCTCAAAATCAGTTCCTCCGCTCGGAAATGCCCCGGGCATTCCTCCTGAATCAAAGGAATTAAATTCGAGATCACAGAATTTCGTAAATTGCCCTATAAACCTTAATCGTACATCTTCCAGGCTACCATGTCTGTTTTTAGCGATTATGACTTCTCCCACGCCGGTCATTGGTGTTCCTTCTTCATCTTCGGTGATACCATAATATTCAGGTCGATACAAAAACATTACCATATCTGCATCCTGCTCGATCGATCCCGATTCCCTTAAATCTGACAACTGAGGACGTTTATCCCCCCCTCTCGTTTCAACTGCCCGACTTAACTGAGACAAGGCAATGACCGGTACATTAAGTTCTTTTGCTATCCCTTTCAGCGCGCGTGAAATAGATGCAATTTCCTGTTCACGATTACCCGATTTTCGTGCACTGGTATCTCCTGACATCAACTGCAAATAATCGATTACAATAATCTGAATGTCATGTTGAGCCTTAAGTCTTCTACATTTCGCACGTAATTCTAATATTGACAACGCGGGTGTATCATCGATAAAAATAGGTGCATTGGCAAGATCGGAAATCTTATGATGCAACTGTGCCCATTCGTGATCTGCCAAGTTTCCTTTTCGTAATTTCTCCGAACCCAACTCTGCCTCTGATGAAATAAGACGATTTACCAATTGAACAGCCCCCATCTCCAGGGAGAAAAAAGCCACTGGCATATTGAAATCAACCGCTGCGTTCCTTAAAGCCGATAAGGTAAATGCCGTTTTACCCATACCAGGTCTGGCCGCAACAATTACTAAATCACTTCGTTGCCACCCAGATGTTATTCTGTCAAGCGCAGTAAACCCAGAAGGTACCCCGGTCAAGCCATCTTCTTTATCTTTTAGGCTCTCCAAATCTGAAATAGCCTGCGTCATGAGCGTACGCATATCGGAATAATTCTTACGAATATTAGATTCGCTCACTTCAAACATTGCTTGCTCTGTTCTGTCTAAAAGCTCAAATACATCAGTTGTATCTTCGTAAGCATCTGTCTGAATCTCCGATGAAATTCGAATGAGTTCTCTTTTAATGGCCTGTTCTGAAATTATACGTGCATGGTACTCAATATTCGCCGCTGAATTCACTTTTGACGTCAGCTGCGTCACATAATAAGCCCCACCGACAAGTTCCAATTCTCCGGACGAACGTAATTGATTCGTTACAGTTAATAAATCTACCGGATCTGAATTCGCAAAAAGACTCAGAATAGCATTGTATATCATACCATTCTTTTCCACATAAAAACTCTCAGGTTTTAAAATATCAACTACTTCTGTAAGCGCATCTTTTTCTAACATCAATGCCCCTAAAACAGCTTCTTCCAACTCCACCGCCTGCGGAGGCACTTTACCTAAGCCTTCTCCAATATCATTTACCCCTCCCCCAGGTCTTCTTCTCACTTTGTTTTGTGAAGCTGATTTTTTTGCATCCATAAATACAAAATTAGCAAATTGGTGACAAATAAGGGTCTTTTGACTCATTATATTAATCAACACCCCTGACATTTATTACACATTGATTATCAGTGATTTACAATTAACAGCGAAACTTATCCACAGTTTCTATTTAACAAAATACAACACAACACACTGATAAACAATACCTTAAACATCAATGAAATTCTCTCTTTGTTGATGGCAGTTTTTATATTATTTTTGTCAATTCTTGAGTGAATAGTGAATGAATAAAAAATTACAAAAAATACACTTTATTGCCATTGGCGGTAGTGTAATGCATAATTTGGCAATAGCCTTGCACCAACAAGGCTTTGAAATAAGTGGTTCGGATGATGGATTTTTTGAACCTTCAAAAAGCAGGCTCGAGAGACATGGATTATTACCCGACAATTCGGAATGGGACCTTAATAGAATCACTCCGGATTTGGATGCGATTATTCTTGGCATGCACGCAAAGAAAGATAATATTGAGCTTCTAAAAGCGCAGGAATTGAACATTCCGGTGTATTCATTCCCCGAATTCATCTATAAAAACAGCGAAGACAAACAACGTGTAGTTATTGCAGGTAGTCATGGTAAAACCAGCATAACCTCCATGATCATGCATGTGTTACACAAATGTAACAGGTCTTTTGACTATGCGGTAGGTGCCTCCATTGATGGCTTTGATACCATGGTTAAATTGAGCTCCGACGCACCCGTTATCATTATAGAAGGAGATGAATACTTAAGCAGCCCACTGGACCCAACACCCAAATTCATTAGATACCAACATCACATGGGAGTTCTTAGTGGTATTGCATGGGATCACATCAATGTATTTCCAACACAAGCCAGTTATGTGGATCAATTCAAACTTTTCTCACAAAATACTCCGAAAGCAGGTACGTTGATCTATAACCAAAACGATACACTGGCCAAAGAAATTGTTGAAAACAATGATAATGATATTGTCAAATTTAGCTACGAAGCTCATGCATCTAAAATTGTAAATGGTAAAACATTTCTTATCACCAAAAAGGGAAATATCCCACTCGAGGTCTTCGGAGCGCATAATTTAAGTAATATTGCCGCTGCTAAACTGGTATGCGACAGGCTTTATGTGAATGAAGATGAGTTTTATGAAGCCATCAGCAGTTTTAAGGGAGCAGGAAAACGATTGGAGCTTATTGGCTCAAATGACACCTGTTCTATCTACAAAGACTTCGCCCATTCCCCTTCCAAATTAGAAGCCACTTGCAAAGCTGTTAAAAATCAATTCAGTGATCGCTCTCTGGTCGCATGCTTGGAATTGCACACTTTCAGTAGCCTTAACAAAGATTTTTTAAATCAGTACAAAGGCACTTTCGAAGGTGTTGACTTTCCCGTCGTTTACTTTAATCCCGATTCTATTGCCAAAAAGGGATTGGAATCGATCAGTTTTGCTGAAATAGAAAAGGCATTCGAATGTAAAAATCTGCTTATTTACGACGATAGTAATGCACTCGTAGATTTCTTAAAAGGGCAGTTATGGAAAAATAAAAATTTACTTTTGATGAGTTCAGGCAGTTTCAATAACACAAACCTGAGCGAACTGACCACTAACCTATTATCTTAAATGCAATTAAATTTATCGAAACCGATCGCCTTTTTTGATCTTGAAACCACCGGTACCTCCATTACACAAGATCGTATTGTGGAAATCTCTATAGTAAAAGTACACCCCAATGGTGACACGGAGAAAAAGACTCGGAAAATAAACCCCACTATTCCCATTCCCGCTGAATCGAGTAAAATTCATGGAATATATGACAAAGATGTCGAAAATGAACCCACTTTTAAACAGGTGGCAAAATCGATGGCCGACTTTCTTACCGGATGTGATTTGGGAGGGTACAACCTTGTTAAATTTGATATCCCGGTACTGATGGAAGAATTCCTTAGAGCGGATATTGATTTTTCACTGGACAAGTGCCGTGTAATTGACGCTCAAAAGATCTTTTACCTCATGGAACCCCGCACATTGACAGCCGCGTACAAGTTTTATTGTGACAAGAGTCTTGAAAATGCCCATAGTGCAGAAGCAGATACAATTGCCACATATGAAGTATTAAAAGCCCAATTAGATAAGTATCAGGACGTAGCTATAAAAGACAGGGAAGGAAACGAAATTGTGCCCATAAAGAATGATATGGATGCGCTTCATCAACTAACTCTTTCAAATTTTGCCGACCTGGCCGGAAGACTTATTTACAATGACCAGAAGCAGATATGTTTTAACTTTGGCAAACATAAGAACAAACCGGTAAGCGACGTTTTCAAAAGAGAGCCTGCCTATTATGACTGGATGATGAAAGGTGACTTCCCCCTTCAGACTAAAAAAGTCCTCACTAAAATAAAGTTGAGTTCTCTAACAGCTAATAATTAAAAAGGAACGTGCAACTGTTCTACCATACGGAAGTTCGCGACCAATTTCACATGGATGAGTTGGAATCGAGACATGCCGTAAAGGTATTACGAAAAAAAACAGGTGACGAAATCAACGTTGTAAATGGTAAAGGGAGCAGGTTTCTGTGTCGTATAGTAGACGATAATCCTAAAAAGTGTAGTTTGGAAATTTTAGAAGAATTCAAAAGCCCTTCTAAAGCCTTTTATACCCATATTGCCATTGCTCCTACCAAAAACATGGACCGCATAGAATGGTTCGTTGAAAAGGCTGTAGAGATAGGTATCGACGAAATAAGCTTTCTTTTGTGCAAGCATTCAGATAGAAAAATCATAAAGGATGAACGCGTAAAAAAAATCGCAGTTAGCGCAATGAAACAGTCTCTGAAAACGTTGCTTCCTAAAATAAACGCCTTAGTAGATTTCAAAAATTTTGCAGAAAATTGCACTGACGAGTTAAGGGTTATTGCGTATATTGATGAAACGAATAAGAATAATTTGTTAAATTTATGTCGCAACAATAAAAGTGTTTGTGTAGCTATTGGCCCCGAAGGCGACTTTTCAAAAGAAGAAGTTGACTTTGCTTTAAAAATGGGCTTCAAACCAGCTTCACTTGGTGAGTCCAGATTACGTACAGAAACAGCGGGTGTAGTAGCCACACACACTATAAATATTGCTCATAGCTGAACTAATTATGAAAAAGTTTTCTTTCTTCCTCTTTCTATTAGGCTCACTCCTGATGATTATTGACACCAATAGCTTAAATGCCCAAAGTGTTAATATAAAAATTGCCAAATTGAAGTATAGCGGTGGCGGAGACTGGTACGCCAATAAGACATCCCTACCTAATTTAATAACGTTTTGTAACCAACAACTGAATACGGATATTTTTAAGAAGGATGATATCGTTGAAGTTGGAAGCAGCAAAATTTTCAATTACCCATTTATACATATGACCGGACACGGCAATGTAGTCTTTTCAAAACAGGAAGCTCAGAATTTAAGAAATTACCTGTTATCAGGAGGCTTCTTACATATTGATGACAACTATGGCATGGATAAGTTTGTCAGGACTGAAATGAAAAAGGTTTTTCCAGAGCTTGAATTTATTGAACTATCATGGGAACACCCGATCTATCATCAGAAATTTAATTTCAGGGATGGCTTACCAAAGGTACATGAACACGACGGTAAAGCCCCTCAGGGCTTCGGACTGATCTACGAGGGCAGACTGGTATGCTTTTATTCTTATGAAAGTGACTTAGGTAATGGTTGGGAAGACCAGGAAGTACATAATGACGATCCGAAAGTACGTTTAAAAGCACTTCAAATGGGAGCAAATATTATTTCATTTGCGTTAACAAGCTTCTAAGGTTGCGAACAAATTTATTTTACGAAACCGCAGCCAAAAGCGAACCTATTCCGAAAGTAATTACAAATAGCAGCGTTGAAAGCGCCATTTTCTTGAGCAAGGGGTCTATTTTTTCAGGATCATAGTTCTCCCAAACAGACTTACCTACTAGTAAGATGGGGACCGCTGAGATTAGAAAAAGCAGTTGCCACCAACTCTGGAAACGTATAATTACAAAAGCAATCGTACTGGCTAAGCCAATTAAAATTAAAACCCAATTATATACTCGTGCATTTTTCTTTCCTATCCTTACCGGTATTGATTTCTTTCCGGCATCTTTATCCGAATCTATATCTCGAATATTATTTATATTCAATACTACTGTAGCGAATAAGCCGCAGGAAGTCGCCGGAAGCAATAACAAAAGATCGAGGGACCTGACATGGACAAAATAGGTTCCTAAAACACCTACTATTCCAAAGAACAGAAAAACAGACACATCGCCCAGGCCTACATAGCCATAAGGTTTTTTACCAGCGGTATATTTAATTGCTGCAACAATAGACAGAATACCGAGTCCCAGGAACAGGAGTATTTCCCGTATCATCTCAGTTCCGAAGGCCACCCACAGCAGGCTGCAGCCCGAAGAAAAAGACAAGATCACAAAAATAAGTATAGCACGTTTCATGGCTTGAGGAGTTATTTTCCCCGACTGAACTGCCCGTGAAGGCCCTTGTCTACCGTCATGATCCGCACCGTGAACATGATCACCAAAATCGTTGGCCAAATTAGATAATACCTGTAAAAATATGGTGGTGAGAATACATAACACAGTAATTGATGCCCGATAATTTACATTATGGGCGGCCATAAAGGCCCCCATTAATATACTGGACAAAGCCAATGGGAGTGTCCGAAGTCTAAACGCGCTAATCCATGCTTTCATATTACATTCTTTCAGGGCATTCTATACCTAACAGTGACAATACTTTTTTTAAGGTACGTCCAACCACATAAGACAACGCGACTCTAAATTGACGTTGTTCGTCAGAAGTACGCTCGTGGAAAATAGGAGATTCATTGTAAAATTTGCTATATGCTTTTGCAAGCGAATATGTATATTGTGCCAATACAGAAGGGGCATAATTAGATGCCGCTTCATTCAGTTTTTTGGGATATGAGTTGAGCAGTTCTATAATTTTTTGTTCGGTTTCGCTCAATTCCATAGACGCTACAACCTTACTATGATCAATTCCGTCTGAATTAGCCTTCCTAAGTATTGCTGCTGTACGAACGTAAATGAATTGTATGAAAACCCCTGTATCTCCCTGAAAATCGATCGACTCTTCCGGATTAAATACCATACGTCGGCGAGGGTCGACCTTTAAGATATAGTATTTAAGTGCTCCTAATGCCAGTATTCGGTACAATTGTTTGGCCTCTTCTTCATTAAAACCATCGATTTTACCAAGTTCGGTTGTACGTGTTTTGGCAGTATCTATCATTTCTTGTACCAGGTCATCTGCATCAACAACGTTTCCCTCCCTCGTTTTCATTCTTCCGGTGGGAAGGTCCACCATGCCATAGGAAAGGTGGTAAATATTTGCTGCATAAGAACGTCCCAGCTTCTTCAATATCTCCTTGAGCACCTGAAAATGGTGATCTTGTTCATCTCCGACAACGTATAAGGATTGATCTAACTTATATTCATTATACTTTAGATCTGCTGTACCCATGTCCTGAGTGATGTACACCGAAGTACCATCTCCCCTAAGCACCAATTTATGATCCAGGCCTCTGTCTGATAAATCACACCAAACAGAATTATCTTCTTTACTGTAAAATTCACCTGATTTCATTCCTTCATCAACCAGGTCCTTACCCAACAAATAGGTATCACTTTCATAATAGAATTTGTCAAAATTCACACCTATCAGGTTATAGGTTGCATCAAAACCCTCATACACCCAATTGTTCATCTTTTCCCAAAGGGCAACCGTTTCTTTGTCGTTATTTTCCCATTTACGGAGCATTTCCTGAGCTTCCACAAAAAGAGGGGCCTCCTTTTTTGCCTGGTCTTCTCCCATGCCCTTTCCTATTAATTCCTGTACCTCGCTTTTATATGCTTTTTCGAACTGCACATATAAATCTCCCACCAAACGGTCTCCTTTTAAGCCAAAATCTTCAGGCGTTTTCCCATTTGCAAACTTTAAGTAGCCCAACATGGATTTGCAAATATGGATACCTCTATCGTTAATTAAATTAGCCATTACTACTTCATAGCCATTCTCCTGTAAAATCTGAGCCACAGCATAGCCTAAGAAGTTATTTCTTAAATGTCCCAGGTGTAAAGGTTTGTTCGTATTAGGACTTGAATATTCTACCATTACGGTTTTGCCAATCTGTGGATTTTTCCCAAAATCGTCATTGGCCAGTATATCGTTAAATAGAGAAAGCCACGAATCCTGAGCTACCTCAATATTCAAAAAGCCTTTCACCACATTAAAACCGGTTACCGCATCACACTTTTGCTGTAATATTGTTCCTATTTCATTCCCAACCTGATCAGGTGCTTTTCGCAGTTGCTTTACAAAAGGAAAGGTCACAAATGTAAAATCACCATCAAAGCCTTCCCTTGTAGGTTGTAAGGCAATACTTTCCACTTCTGTTTCCACATTCAATGAATTCAACGCCGAAGCAATCCCATTCTTAATCTCAGTTTCCAGGCTCATATATTCAATGATTAAATCATAATAGTATTCAATAATCCTGCAAATATGGTGAATATTTAACTAAGAAAAATATTATTTGAAAAGAGATATTTTCTAAAATGTACGCTGATGTAATAATTTCGAATTACCGTATTATTTACACCAAGAAAAATGACTCGAATCTGTGCATTTTCCCCAACTTACAATACCAAAATAACGTTTAATTAGGTAAGGACAGGTATAATAATTTTATGTGATTTGGTATTGATATACTGATTTTATTTTATTATATTTGATCTGATACGTTGTGTTATTAAAGTAATTATTAATTATTAAGACTATGAAAAAGTCACTTCTTGTATTATCGGTTGTTGTTGTTGCTGTTGCTCTTTCATCGTGCTATCGTCATAGCGTTTGCGCTACATACGTAAAGGCAGATCAGAAAGTAGAGAAGGAAATCGTAAAAGACCTTGACGAGAATCTGTAATTCATTACAGACTCTCCTACCTAATATTACTGCTAAAGAATCTTCTTACTAGCTTCAAGGAGATTCTTTACTATATAATCAGCTTGCGGTGATGGATATTCATCACAAATATGAATAGTTTTAATCCCAAGCTTCTTAGCGGGAATTAAATCCGTCTCTTTATCACCTACCATCCACGATTGCTCAATATCAATATCAAATTTGGCAATTGCTCTTTCCCACATTAGTGTTCTGGGTTTCCTGCTTAAAGAATTTGTCCAATTATCGTTGTAAGGCGAATAGTATATATCATCAAACACGCCCCCACAAGCTTTGTTAATATGATCATGAATCATGAGTACATCTTTATGATCAAAAAGCCCCTTAACAATACCTGACTGATTGGTAATAACAACCAAAAGATAGCCTGCCTTTTTAAAACTTTTAATAGCTTCAACGGCTCCGGGAATAAACTCAAATTTCTCTAAGGTGTAGACATAATCTACATAATCCTTGTTGATCACACCATCGCGATCTAAAAAAACACACTTTTTCATAATTTCTAACGCGAAAATAATCAAAAAAACTTCATTAAATTATTCATATTTGTTAAATTTAGTACTATTCGAAAAAAGGGTTAAAAAAGCATGAATGGACCTTTACCCGGTCACATTCAATTTTTGAAAGCGAATTGTGATCAATTTATAGAAACACACATTTCTTACATTTTAATATTTAATAATAGCTATGTATATAAATTTAAAAAACCAATTAAACTCGAGTTCCTCGATTATACTACACTAATAAAGCGTAAACGATATTGCATTCAAGAGTTACAATTAAACAAAAGACTCGCTCCTGAATTGTATGTGGAAGTTGTCTCAATATTACAGATCAATGACACTTACGAATTCGGCTCATTAGAAACTAATTCAGAATATCCTATCATTGATTATGCTGTAAAGATGAATAAATTCGACGAAACCAATATCCTGTCAAAACAAGCCAGTATTTCCTTTGGAAATAAAACTTCTCTCATGAATTTCGGAAAAGACCTGGCAAAGTTCCATTCCAATCCGAGTTCTGGCGAATTCGATAGCCATATAGATAAAAACCAATATGGTTCTTTAGCGCACATTAAGAGAATGGCAGACAATAATTTTATTATTGTAAAGAAGTTTATTGGTAGTACCATTACCAATGAGTTTTATGAAAGATTAACCCAGGCATTTGAACATTTCTTTAATCAACCGGAGAACATCAAATTATTAGAATCGAGAGCCCTAAAAGACAAAATAAAACCTTGTCATGGAGACTTACACTTAGGCAATATTGCTGCTTATAACGATAAGCTAATTGCATTCGATTGCATCGAATTTAATGATGAATTCAGATATATTGATGTCATATATGACCTGGCGTTTTTATATATGGATCTTCATCATAGAAAAGCATTTTCCGAAGCGAACACCTTATTAAACACCTATTTTGCTCACACCAAAGACTACGAGGGAATATTACTCTTACCATTTTACGCCAGCATGCGTGCAATAATCAGGGGATTTGTAAACGCGCTTCAACTTGAGGTGGACAATAATAACAAAGAAGAAATCAAACAGACAGCGGAAAATTACTTTGAATTAGCCTACAAGTTTATTCAACCTAAAAAAGGTAAAATCATTGCAACTCATGGTTTCTCAGGAAGTGGAAAAAGTTCATTGGCAAAGCTTCTGGCACCGCAGGTAAATGGTGTAATTCTAAGATCTGATCTTATTAGAAAAGAGATCATTACTAACACTAACAATGAAAATAATTATTACACCGAAGAGAATATCGGCATTGTTTATGATTACATCATCAATTCGGCAATTTCAATGGCCAAACGAGGAATCAACACCATTATTGACGCCTCTTTTCTTAATTTACAGTACAGGCAACAACTAAAATCTGCATGCGAATTTAATGAAATTCAAGAAGTCTTTATACACCTCGACACACCTGATGACGATATAATAAACCGGATTTCTAAAAGGAAAGATGATATTTCGGATGCAACTATAGATGTCTATACTGCGCAAAAGACAAACTACCAGGAAATTAACGAAAATGAGGGCAGGGTTATTCACCTGAATGTCATCCAACAGGCAAGACCAGATTTTATAGTTGCGGAACTAAACAAAATTTGGACTAATTAAAAAAATATTAAATAAATCTTATTTTTCTTCGTTTTAAGTTCTGATATTGCAATTCTTTTGAAAAAGCATCATTGCTTCTACTTCAAAAAAAGTGTTTCTTTGAACGTAAAAACCTTATAGTCAAGAATTAGTGAAGAATGGAGAAAAGCTTAGTTATTATCCCAACTTACAAGGAAAAAGATAACATAGCTCGCATTATAAATCGGGTCTTTGAAATTTCAGATAAATGCCACATACTTGTTGTCGATGACAACTCTCCAGATGGTACCGCAGATATTGTAAAGAACTTACAAAGTGAGCGTTTTCCCGAGCGCTTACATATTAAGGAACGGCCTGGGAAACTGGGTTTGGGTACTGCATACATTTTAGGTTTTCGATTTGCGCTGGAAAACGATTACGAATACATATTTGAAATGGATGCCGATTTTTCTCACAATCCACTAGATCTCCCGAAACTTTATGCCGCATGTAGCGAACGTGGAAGCCACCTTGCCGTTGGCTCTCGCTATAAGAATGGTGTAAATGTTATAAACTGGCCCATGAAGCGAGTGCTGATGTCATATTTCGCCAGTACTTATGTACGTATAGTTACTGGGATGCCATTGAGAGATGCAACTGCTGGCTTCATTTGTTATACAAGAGAATTGCTTCAAGCTATTAACCTTGATGAAATACGATACATCGGATACGCCTTCCAAATAGAAATGAAATTCACCGCCTGGCGCAAAGGATATAAAATTGAAGAAGTACCCATAGTATTTACAGACCGCACCCATGGCGAATCCAAGATGAGTAAAAAGATCTTCAGAGAAGCCATTATTGGTGTTATTTCACTAAAAATCAGAAGCATCTTCGGCCTCCTAAAAACTTAAGGTTACTCAAATTTTATAGCTTTTAAGGGACTTACACGCGATAATACAACGGTAGGAAAAAACACCATAAAAGAAATAGTAACTATTGCGCTTATATTCACTAACGCTATAATATCCCAATCCCATTGTACAGGCACATATTCCATGTAATAGTTTTGAGGATCTAAAGGAAACCAATGTGTGAAATATTGTATGGAAACCAGCCCCAACCCTACCAAATTACCCCAAACAACACCCCTAATAATCAAACGAACGCCTACATGCCAGAATATTTTTACTATAAGCCAATGATCCGCACCTATTGCAGACAATAAGCCCATCATACTAATACGTTCCATAATTAAAATAGACATCACGGCAATCATATTAAAGAATATAATTACGAAGACCATTACGATTAAAAAATTCACGTTTTGATTGATTACTTCCAACCACTCGAAAACGCTGTAATATTTGGATGTAATGAGCTCCATCCACATATCGTACTCCATTAAATTATCTCTAATGTCGAAGGCAAATTCATGTAACTTATCCGGATCCTGCACACGAATCTCTACTCCTTCCACAAATACACTGTCCCACCTGTTCAATCTTTGAATAAGAGCGATATTGGTAAGCACTGTTTTTTTATCAATATCCTCCAGGCCTGTATTATATATACCACAAATACGTAATTTTCTATGGCGAATCTTTTTTCCTTCCAAGAGATTAAACAAGATTGTATCTCCTAATTCGGCCTGAAGTACTTTTGACAACTGTTCGCTGAGTACTATTTCATTACGATGGTCAAAATTTATAAACCTCCCTTGCTTGAGGTGCTTCCTAAAATTAGTACTATCAAATGTTGCACCAACACCTTTTAGCGTCACCCCTTCCACTTCCTGATTATTTTGTAATATCCCCATTTTGTACGCATAAGTATTCACATGTGCCACACCGGGATACGTTTGTATGCGCTCGTAAAAAGGAAGCTCTTTTGAAAAAGGTATAACAATATCAACAGCGGATGAAGTCTTCGACACTTGAATATGTGCATCAAAATTAAAAACCTTCTCTTTAATTTTTGCTTTGAAACCGCTCAAAACGGCAAAGGACAAGATTAAAACACTAATGCCTATTGTTATACTTATCACAGCCATTACGGACACTGTACGAGAAAAGGAATTTTTACTCTTAACATTCAACTTTTTTGCTATAAAAAAAGCAGTATTCATATTTTTTATTCCCTTTACGTCTAGTGAAGTTCAAATATAGGTATGATATTTGAGCATATATACTAAAAAGACAAAAATGACGCGTGGATTAATCACAATTCTATTTTCACTTATTTTATTATCAACACTTCCACTCACTCGCGCTCAAAATGCCATTCCGGGTGCACACAGAATGGATCAGTACCTGCATTTGATTCAAAACAAAAAAACAGGACTTGTTGTCAATCACACTTCCGTGGTAAACGAAAGCCATTTGGTAGACACTTTATTGAGCCTGAATATTAATATTGTATCCATTTTTGCACCCGAACATGGATTTAGAGGCAATGCAGATGCAGGAGAACAGGTATCCAATGGCCGGGACAAAAAAACCGGACTTCCAATTATATCATTATATGGTAAAAACAAAAAACCGAGCTCAGAACAACTGAAAAACATTGAAGTTTTGATATTCGACATACAGGATGTTGGCGTTCGATTTTATACTTACATCAGCACCATGCACTACATCATGGAAGCTGGCGCAGCAAACAATATCCCCGTAATCATATTGGACAGACCAAACCCAAATGGTTATTACATTGCTGGTCCGGTTTTAGATCCGGATTACCAATCGTTTGTGGGCATGCACCCTATCCCCATAGTTCATGGCCTTACTGTTGGCGAATTAGCTAATATGATTAATGGTGAAAAATGGCTAACAAACAATTCACAATGTAATCTGCATGTAATACCCTGCCTCCATTATGACCATAATGACAAATACAGCCTGGCAATAAAACCTTCGCCTAATTTACCCAGTGACCTGTCAATCGCACTATACCCTTCACTCTGTCTTTTTGAACCCACGGTCGTAAGTGTAGGACGTGGAACACTATTTCCATTTCAACAAATTGGTTTCACCGATCAATTACCCTCTTTCAACAAGATCGATTCTACCTTGTTCAGAAGAACTTTATTTACTCCCAAAAGCATTAAAGGCATGTCTAAATATCCAAAACACGAAAACATCACTTGTAAAGCCATACGCTTCAAAAGGGCCTTCAATTTTGACCTCCGCTTTTTCTATTATGCTTTTCATGCACATAAGCTCAAAAGTCCCTTTATAAGCAATGTCGATTTTTTTAATAAACTGGTTGGCACTGACGAATTTCACAAAAAACTAATGTCCAACATAAGCCTTCAGGACATTGAAAAATCATGGGAATCTGCGCTTAATGACTATAAAAAAATGAGAAAAAATTACTTACTTTACGCGGATTTTGAAGAGTAAGGTATGAAGGAATTAAGAATCGTATATATGGGAACACCGGAATTTGCTGTCCCCAGTTTAGAGACCCTCGTTGACAATGGCTATAATGTTGTAGGCGTAATAACAGCTCCCGATAAACCGGCCGGTAGAGGCCGACAGTTAAAGAGTTCTCCTGTTAAAGACTACGCAGCAAGTCAAAACCTCAAAATACTGCAACCCGCCAATCTAAAATCACCTGAATTTTTAGAAGAATTAAAATCCCTGAATGCCAATTTGCAAATTGTGGTGGCTTTTCGAATGCTTCCCGAAGTAGTATGGAATATGCCTGAATTGGGTACATTCAATTTACATGCTTCCAAACTACCCAATTATAGAGGAGCTGCCCCCATTAACTGGGCTATCATCAATGGCGATAATTACACGGGCTGTACTACTTTTTTCCTAAAACATGAAATAGACACTGGCGATATCATTTTACAACATGAAGAACCTATTCACCCGGAAGATAATGTAGGAACACTTTATACGCGATTAATGAACAAAGGTGCAGATTTGGTACTAGAGACTGTCAGGCTAATTGAGAACGACCGTTATGAACTTAAAAAGCAAGTCTTAAGTGACGACATGAAAGCTGCTCCTAAAATATTTAAGGAAACTTGTCAAATTAACTGGTCAAAACCATGCGTTGAGATACACAATTTCGTCAGAGGTTTATCGCCTTACCCGGCAGCATGGACTTACCTAAACGATTTAAGTTGTAAAGTTTATAAAACATCCATATTAGATCAAGAACCCTGGGCAGAAGACAAAACCTACCGAACTGACAACAAGACTTTCCTGCATTTCAAAACAGCCGATGGAGTAATCTCTATTGAGGAGCTTCAACTTCAGGGCAAAAAAAGAATGGATATAGAATCTTTCCTTAGAGGGTATAAATTATGATAATTTCACAAATTGTAGCTGTTGCGGCAAACGGTGTAATTGGAAAAGACAACGACCTTATTTGGCGTTTGCCCGCCGACCTGAAATTCTTCAAAAATACGACTATGGGACATCACATGCTCATGGGAAGGAAAAATTACGAATCAATAGGGAAACCATTACCAGGACGCACAACTATTATTGTAACAAGGGATCCGGAATACCAGCAAGAAGGATGTATTGTTAAACAATCTATTGACGATGCGATTCAATATGCTTCAGATAATAACGAAGAAGAACTTATGATTATTGGTGGTGGACAGATTTACGAACAAACTTTGGCATTAACGAATAGAATCTATTTGACAGAAGTACACCAACAGTTTGATGGCGATACCTTTTATCCTTCATTAAACGTTGATGAATGGAAAGAGACTGGCAGGGTTTTTCATGCTAAGGATGAAAAGAATGCCTTTGATTTTAGTTTTGTAACGTTAGAACGAGTTTAATAATTACCTTAGCAAGTACATTTTGCCAAACTCTCGTTTAAAGGCTCTGTCTGCAGATGTCGAACGATGTTCTATTGCTTCACCTTCTATATGAGTAATTACCCGATACAAATATACGCCATTCGCTAATTGATCACCAAATTGATCCCGTCCATCCCAGGCATATTGAGTGATGTTATTACCAATGTGAAGCGGCCCTATTTCATCTTGTAATATCTCTTTAACTACTGTTCCTCCCACTGTCATAATCTGAATTTTTAATTCATCGGGCACCTTATCTCCTGTTAAGGTGAACACAAATTTCACATTGGTCGAGAAAGGGTTCGGATAGGGTAAAAAATGAGTGATACTTCTTTTGTTCACGACTTCGAAACTAATTTCGTAGGGTTTACTACCTGCTTTGTTACCGGCATTATCTTCGCCGTCAACTCTAAGACTATAAGTACCATCAGGCAATTTATCGGGTTTAAATTCTACATTAAAAGGTTGATCTTCACTTTGCTGTTCCCAAGCTATTATGGAGGGATGCGAAAAATACAAGGGTTCGTATTCACATGCCCCGTTATTGCATGGACCTTTCATAAATAATTGCAGCGAACTGGTATCCCTAATTGGTGAAAAGGTATTCCTGTCTGCTATTCTGACCTGTATAAGAGGACTAGGGCTTACAATATCTCCGTTCATGATGCGAACACCGTCAAAAGTCACATCTAATATCGGATTTTCTTCATCAGCAATAATTTCAACAGGTACGAGCAGGGTGTTATTATCAAAGAATTTTTCCTGTTGTACAAAAGGATTTACAAACACTTCTACAATTGAAGCTCCATCCAGGCCTTCAGTTGGCATAACAACATCGAAAAACAAGGTATCTCCTCCCCCGAGCGGTGCTATATATTGGCTTTGACGAATTGCCGTTTCAGTACCAAGTTGTTTTATTTCCGCATTAACCAAGACTGAATCACTATACGCCTGTTCTCCAATGTTGATAAATGCTAAACTTATTCGAACACTGTCACCTTCATGAACACTTTCCTGACTCAGAACCCCATTCTCAAGCAATGAAACATTAATAATACCTTCAGGTACACCCTGAAACTTAATCAGCCAATCATCAAGATGAGGTGGACTTAAATTCACTGAATCTTTCAGGTTTGACTTTATTTTAAGATAAGGGTATTCTTCGGCATGAATTCCCAATTCAAGCAAATCAACGGAATCGTCTGCGGCTACATCGAGCGTAAGCAAAAAAGTTGCGTTAAAACTTTGATCATAACCATACAAAGAGATATAAAATTCATCTCCGGATGTAATATCGAAATCATGCATATATGTATTCCATTGACTGGCGGGGCCAATCAGGGCAGAATTATGTAGTGCCTGATCTCTCTTTCCAACCAACTGATTGGTAATTACCACTGTACTTAGACTATCGGCCAACTTTTCATCTAATAAGGTACCATTCGCACTCCCTAAAAAAGCATAACTGCCCCCCCCTCCTAAAGAGTCTATCTTCAATGCACCGAACTCTTTTATCCTATCAACAAGTTCAGGATCCCACTCACTCGATGTTTCATGACCAGCACTAAAAAATAATAAAAAATCATTGTCGTCAAGGGCATTCAAATAGGCCAGTAAACTCTGCTGATTTGTTGTGTTATTCAGGTGAAAATATCCGACAGTACAAGAGGACAAGTCCTGCGTATTTGGGTTAGATTGAAAAGGGTGATATCCATTGAGGGTAGATATATCGAAAGCCACTACATAAATGCCATCCTGCCCTAAACAAGGAGAACTACTTAATCCGTCAAATACGATTTGCCCCCTGTAGGTTAAGACTATTTGATCTTTAAAATTTTCAATACCTGCGCCTGTCGTGGTCAATTCAATTGTTGCCAACAAACTATCGAAACGCCAGGTGTCCAGGTTTTCATCTAATAAAAGTCCGTCAATATCATTTCGATACAACTGCGCTTTTCTTTTTTGTGCCCACCCTGTCTCTTCGTTCAAATACATGAATGAAGCTTGCTGCCAAGCTGTGTCTGACGAAGAACCATCTTTACGTTTCAAGCGCCAATAATATACGCTACTGTCAATCGGAGCCGAAAGGCTTACATTCCATTGCACCAATGCATCACTTTGAATGGTTCTACTTTCTATTGGTGCTGTAAAATTATAATTGGTATCGAGTTCAAACTCATAAGTAATACCTGTTTCCTGCAAATCAAATACCTGAGCACTAAATGTTACATTTGAATTGCCTACGATGGCAAACTCCTGAGGACACAATAAGCGAACACCATTAGAATTTAAAAATAGGTTCCAGATAACCACGTTGTTTGTCTCGTTGATTTCAGGTATGGAATCATCAGGATCCAGACTGATAACAAAAGTATTTAATCCGGCATCAATTTCACTGGAATCTCTTATTGTAATGAATAAAGTATCCTGGAAAAATATGGGTGCATAATCGGCGCTGTAAAGATCCTGTTCCTGACCATTATTGTAATACCTTTCTATGCTCAAATGTATGCTATCATCTGGCGATAGTGCAAAATTACATACGGGAACAGCCAGGTTAAATGAATCTGTGAGGGCATTTAATATAGAGTTATTAAACGTTTGCGTATGAATTTTGGATTCTTCTATATGGTAATCGGGTTTGGAAACCGGAAACATCTTTATGGCAGGATCAGACATCAATGCCATTTGCTGAACCTGCGTATAATTACGACTGCCGGTCATGTCAGATTTTTGCACAAAATCGTGCATCGCCCATTGGAAAACATTCCCAACACTTGCGTTAACCGTTGAACTATCCGCAAATGCATTTTTATAAAACAAATCACATAACACATTTAGCTGTGAAGAATAAGCAAAAGAAGTATGAGCAATGGCACCGATGGCACCTTTATCGGCTGTCCACAACCAATCTTCTAACTTTGTCTGTCCATAAAAAAAGTTCCCCGCTTCGCAACTATTATAATACATAAAAGGATACTTTCCTTTGTTCTTATAGCCCATTGTTGGGTCACTTACAAGTCCCAGGTCTATTTCTATAAGTGAAGGCGCTGAGTGACCAAAAAACGTGATCATTCCCACACCTTCATTCAACTCCTGAGACAAATTAAAAAGCTCTGCTATCAGGTTTGTGTTTTTATAAAATGATTGCACCTCTCCTCCTAAATATGTTCCTTCAGCATCCTGTTCATATGCTCCTAACCAATTACGAAAAGTATTACGTTCACTTTCAAATTTCCCCCCTCCCAAATGTATCATACGTTTATAAGCTAAGTCATCAAATACACGAGCTTCATATTCTTTTACTTTTTGAAGGTATGCACGTACATGCTCATTATTGTAGGCAGATAATCTTCCAGTGGCTATATACGGCACGAAACCTTCACTACTTAGTTGAGAAGTGAACATATTATCCGAACCTGGTACGCCAAAAGTCGGAACATTAACGACACTTTCATAATAAGGCTCTCCCGTATTCGGGTCTGAAATATCGAAACCGGAATATCTAAGAAATTGTCCTCCGGCTGTCATATTAATAGCATAAGCCTTGCCTATTAAGAACAGGTATTCAAGCTCATTGTTTTGGGCCATATATTCACAATAATTTCTTATGGCCATTGGAGATTGCTCACCATAGAAGTACTGATCATATAAGCGGTCTATGTAAGCTACTTTTACATCATAATTGCCTCCCGTAGCACTACTTCGATATTGTTCATATTCTTCTACTGACTCTGAAAGATTGTTATGAGAAATGATCAGGTAATCCACATTTTGCTGATTATCTTCCACGAAGTCAACTTCAAACAATTCATTTATATTATTAAACACTTGCTCTGAAAACAATTCCAAAAAGCAGGTATCTGCATCATTGCTCAGAATCACTTGCGCATCGTTACCTAAATCAGTTATGACAGGAAGTGTAGGATTATAAGGGTCGCTCACTTCGAATATCACTGCATTTGCAGGCACATTCTTTAAGCGTACTTTTAGATGGTCTGAGCTTTTATTTGTGAAAAAACAATCATAGTGTGTACTTCCTCCAACATCCATATCAGAAGGGTAAGTGAGCTGAACAAAACTCAAGCTCACGAAATCAACATTTGTGCCATCCCCTTCCGTCGTTACTTCAATGGGTAGCTGACCGTCTGAAATAAGGCCACCGTCAATGTCAACAGTAAGTTCAGCTCTTTCGTATGCAGAAAAATCAGGAAAGTTATAAAGCACGCCACTACCTTCTCCAACCTCTAAAAAGCTCTTATGTAAATGTTTATTTCTACCTATCAGCTGAGCTTTCAAAACTGGTTTTAAAAGCGGATCATTAGTATAAACATCATTTAACTCCTGAAAAGAAGGATTAAATGTACTGCCTATTCCAATACGCGTACTTACCCAACCCTCCCCCTGGTCATTTTCCGATAAAAAAACATAAGACGAAGGTTCATCACCAAAACTATAATCCCCTCTATAGACTATTATTTGCTCTCTATTAGCGAATGATTCTTCAGAAAGGTTGTCATCCGAGAAATTGGTATTTACAATTCGGTTACCAGACACGCCTCCCCAACTTAAGAACACAGTACTAGTATCACTGTACAAACCGGTATAACTGTGGAATTGATGTGACGGATCCCGGTATAATCCCAGATCATTTGCTCCATCGTTAGCTTTTGCATAAAATAATATATAATCTGACACGTTAAAAACTCCGTCATTCTCTCCTTCAACCTTAATTGCCAATTCTTTTCCTCTATGCCATAACTTTATACTCCTGGGGTCGATACTCGCTACCGGAATCCCTGCTTCCTGTAAAACATCGTGTGTTATTTTATAAACACCATCCGCTCCAATCCGCATTTTGTAATAGGTATTGTCAAAATCTATCCATTCATTGCCCAAATTCTGAGCCGAAGCACAACTAAAAACTATTAAACACAAATGTATAACAATAACCTTTTTCATTTATTCAAGGCAATTACCAGTGAAAACACATTAGAAAACAAGGCCTCTGAAAGATTGAAGGCGTCCGTAAGGGCATAGTCAATCTTCACACTCTTAATTTTAATCCCCAGCCCCAGATTGGGTTGGATGCTCGTATATTCTTTACCATCAAAATCTCTTATTCTTTGATAGTTACCAACTCCCATACGCAGGTATACTATTTTTTTATAGTCGAGTTGCAGACCTAAGTGAGGGTTTATGGAAGCCAGGTTTGTTTTGATCAGGGTGTTTCTTTTTCCATCCAGGGTGATATCAAAGCCTAACTCTGGACTTATATAAAACAAACTGTCAATTATAGTTACAGATCTGTTAACTCCTAACAATATGCGTGGCAAGGTAATTTCAACAGAATTTCCCGGAATTTCATTAGCCGTTTCAAGATACACAGGTGCCAACAACTCCTGATTAATGAACCATGAATTGAATGTTGTTGTTACATCTCTGGCAACTGCCCCCAACTTCCACCCCTTAAAAAGATACTGAGCTCCAACATCGAAACCTCCCCCCCATGCAGTAGCAAATTGTCCTACATTTCTATAAATAACCTTAAAATTGCTACCAATATCCAGATGAGGTATTAAGAAATTCGATCGTGCAAAACTTATCAAAAAGGCGTAATCGGCAGCAGAGAAATAGCGAACAGCGTCATAATTGATAGCACCACCGGCGTCAAACAAAAATCGTGTATCAGGAATATCATCGATTCCAAACCGTATGGCACTCAAAGCCAACACACTTTGTGAATCAACTCTTACAGCTCCGGCTACAAAGTCGAACTGAGCTATACCTGCAAAATACTCCGCATGCATTGCACCAATTTCGTAATTTGAGCGAATTTTGTTCAAACCAGCTGGATTCCAGTAGGACGCCGTTATATCATCTACCTGTGCTATCACTGAATTTGAAAGAGACAAAGCCTTTGCTCCTACACCAATAGCCAAAAACTCATTGCTATATTTTGGTGTTAAATCCTGTGCTGGGGCCTGTTCTGAAACGAGGTTCAAACTCATCAAAAGCAGGCTAAATAGTGTCTTTCTAACTACTCTATTGAAGGATTGGTTCTTCATCCATTATCAACTGTTTGAAATCTTTTCTTAATCTTAAATGACGTGCAATTCTATTTTTTGTTGGTCGTTCTGCCGACACAATAATAAAATGTAATCCAAAAAATAACGCATAATACCCTAATCCTTTCAACAAAAAAAACACAGCAGCCACAAAAGCCGGGATCTCAATCATCAAATAAAACTTCAAAGACATCGTAAAATAGGCTTTGAGTTTATCTTTGAGATTTTTGTTCTGCCTTCTGATTTTTCTCGATTGAACTCGCAAATAGAAATAAGGAATAATCAAAAGCAGTACCAAAAACAAGGATATTGTGAGATCTGAAGCGTAGATACGATGGTTGGGAATTTCAAAAGAGTCGGGGTTTCCCATTAAGGCAAGCAAAAAGGTAACAATTGGTATAATAATAATTAGGTAATACCGTACCTCCAGTTTATTCAAATACTCTTTGCTCGTATTAAATTGATCTTTTGTTATTTCAAACATAAAAAGTTTTGAGATATCGACGCAAGATAACTTTTAATTGTATCTTTTGAAAAAATATGTATTATTGCTGTGTAAAACCATTCAATATGATGAAAAAACATTTCTTACTTCTTTCCGTTTTAGTCTGTTTTTTATTAATCTCTTGTTCCGAAAATTCTGAACGTGAAGGGCAGGACCAGACCGAATCGACAGAAACGCTACAGCATGTCGAAATGGTATTGGTAGAACCTGGAAGCCCATTGGCAAGTTTACAGTTTAGCGACAGCACACAGGCCATCACTTATGCAGAAGTTTGTCAGGAGGTATTTACTAGCTATAAATATGTCATCAACGGACAATTAACGGTAGATTCCAATTTAACTCGCCTCCTCCAGGAAGTTGAATATACCGGATATGCCAATACGGTTGAGCTTGAAGAGATGAGAAAGCGCATTCCTGAATTGAAGAATTTTCAATATCCAATGGACCAAATCCCGGATTTTGACGCAGTCGGAGTTAATGATGACGCCAATGATTTAATCGTTGGCACAATTGTGGCTTATTCGAAAGGAGTAAAAAACAGTGATCATCACCCTTTAATAGCTTCTCTTTGCCTTGAAATTGATAGTTTAAATGGTAATTACGTTTTACAAACACGTAACTGGTTTAATCAGGCGGTAGATGCTTATCATCTTTTTATTGCCGATCATCGTGATCAGTTATTAAAAGATGGTAATAAAGAAGATCAACTTGTTACTATCCGTAGTTTTGCGTTACCACCGGAGCAGTAGGTCTAAAAACAGCATCAATCGTATTCTATTATCACATCATCTGTTAGAGGTCTGGACATACAGGTAAGTATGTAACCCTCGGCTACCTCGTCAGGTGACAGTGCATCTTCGAATTCCATCTCTGCTTTCCCCGAAACACACTTAGCCATGCAAGAGGTACAAATTCCACTCTGACATGAATAAGGAGCATCTATGCCCTGATCGAGCATGGCCTGAAGGATGGTATTTCCTTCGACCTGCACTTCGTGTTCATCATTGTCAATCCTTACTTTAACTACGTGTGAACTACCGCTACCTGAAGTAGCACTGCTTGTTTTTGCTTCGCTAACAAAGCTTTCTTTATGAATGTGTTTGGAGTCTACTTTTAACTTCTTTATGGCTTTCTCCGCTACCTCCATATAACCACCGGGACCACAGAGGTAGAATTCCGTAAAATCTCCTGGTTCGATATGCAGTTCCTCGAAAAAGGTCAACAATTTCGCTTCATCTATATAGCCCTGCTCTTCAGAAACTGTCTCTAATTTTTTCTTCAAACCGAAAAGCGATTTCTTTTCTTTGCCTTTTACAACAGTCTCCTTTGCGAGGTAAAAAACCAACCTAAACCTGTCCGGAAATTCATTTTTTAAGGCTTCTATTTGATCTTTGTAAATGATATCCTGTAGGTTATCATTCGCATCAATTAACGAAACCACACTTTGTGGTTCATTATGCAGCACATTTTTAAGTATTGAATAAAGAGGTGTAATACCACTTCCCCCTGCCACTAGTACAATATGCCGCTGATTGAAACGGTCGGGCTCAAAAGTAAACTTGCCGGCAGCATCCAATACATCAACCTCATCTCCGGCTTTCAATTGATCGTTTAACAAATTAGACATTTTACCGCCATTCACTCGTTTCACAGATACGGAAAGATGCTCATCAATTCCTGGAGTGGAACAAAATGAATATGACCTACGAATAGATTCACCGTTATAATCTCTGATAATCGTCAGGAACTGACCACTTAAATAATCAAATCCGTTGGCAGGTTTCTGAAAAGTAATGGTCACAGCATTGGATGTATTCTCTTCAACGGAAAGAACTTTGAGCTTTAATTGATTCATTTTTGAATGGTAAAATGAGGATGCCTGTCAGGCACTTAATAATATACAAATTTAAGTCTACGTATCGAAGTTACCCAATTATAATAAGCTTTTTTTAATAAACTAACATGAATTAACTCATCAATAAAATCAGAATTAAGGCCTGTAGGTAATTACCTAACCGAAATGCAGGAGGTATTCTTATTGCTCAATAAAGTTCGGCAAAAGTGCTATTAACCTTTTAACTGTAGATGGAGATACCTATATTTGCAAGCTTAAAAAAACGAAAAGATCTTTATGGATTTGAATGCGCTCACAGCTATCTCACCTGTAGACGGAAGGTATAGAAGACATGTGGAAGATTTAGCACCTTTTTTCTCAGAATATGGACTTATAAAATATCGTGTACAGGTAGAAATTGAGTATTTCATTGCCCTATGTGAGCTTCCTCTCCCTCAGCTCGAATCCTTTGATTCCAGACAGTTCATAAATCTTCGGAATATTTACTTAAAATTCACACAAGAAGATGCGTTGAAGATTAAAGAAATTGAGCAAACTACTAACCATGATGTCAAAGCGGTAGAGTATTTTATCAAAGAACATTTCGAACAATTAAAGATCAGTGAATATCAGGAATTTATTCATTTCGGGCTTACATCTCAAGATGTCAATAACACTTCCATTCCATTATCTTTAAAAGAAGGAATCGAACAAAAGTTAATACCTTTACTTTCTGAATTGGTTCAGGGAATTCAGCAACTGGGAAAAGAGTGGAAAGACATTCCCATGTTAGCCAAAACTCATGGCCAGCCGGCTTCACCTACAAAATTAGGTAAGGAATTTATGGTTTTTCACGAAAGACTAGTGAATCAATTGAATAGTTCGAATGATGTACCTTTCTCCGCTAAATTTGGAGGCGCTACCGGAAACTTCAACGCACACAATGTAAGTTATCCGCAAATAGACTGGGTTGCTTTTGGTAACCGGTTTGTAGAATCTAAACTAGGACTTAAAAGAAGCCAGATCACCACGCAAATTGAACATTATGATTACCTGGCGGCACTTTTTGATGCTATCAAACGGATAAATACAATTCTCATTGATATGAATCGCGATATTTGGCAATACATATCCATGGGATATTTCAAGCAAAAGATTAAAGCCGGTGAGGTAGGCTCTTCTGCCATGCCACATAAGGTAAATCCTATAGATTTTGAAAACTCGGAAGGTAATCTGGGCATTGCAAATGCCCTACTCGAACATCTTTCGAGCAAACTGCCTATTTCACGTCTTCAAAGAGACCTAACAGATTCTACCGTGTTAAGAAATATAGGTATGCCTATTGCCCACACAATTATTGCGTTGAAAAGTACGTTGAAAGGATTGGGTAAACTGCAATTAAACGAAAAAGCAATAAGTAAAGATCTGGAAGATAACTGGGCAGTAGTTGCAGAAGCCATTCAAACTATTCTGCGACGTGAAGGCTACCCGAAGCCTTATGAAGCTTTGAAGAACCTTACCAGAACGAATAGTGAAATAAATGAAGACTCCATTCACAGCTTCATTGAAGAACTTGATATAAACGATAACATCAAAGAGGAGTTGAAAGCAATAACACCTTATAATTATACTGGTGTAGATTTTAGCTTTTAAATGGTTTGACAAATTAGCAGATGAAAAGAATAATAAGTTTTTTATTGAGATACGTCCCCAGAAAAAGGCTGCAATTATTTAGCCATTACATATTAAAGGTAATGGCAGTTTTTTTGAAGGGAAACAATGTTCACTGCAACATTTGTGATAGCAATTTCCGTAAATTCATGCCTTATGGCAGGTTCAATCCCAGAGATAACGCATTATGTCCCAACTGCCTTTCATTGGAACGTCATCGTCTAATTTGGCACTATTTACAAACAAAAACTGATTTTTTCAGTAGCTCGATTCGTGTTCTTCACATAGCACCGGAACATTGTTTTATTGATCGCTTTGAAGCAATTCACAAAGATAATTACATAACCGCTGATATTGAATCACCGCTTGCCAAAGTAAAAATGGATGTTCACGACATTCCTTTCGGTGAAAACGAATTTGATGCTGTATTCTGCAACCACGTTCTTGAGCACGTTGAATCTGATGTAAAAGTATTAGCTGAATTCTACAGAGTGCTTAAACCCGGCGGATGGGCTATTTTACAGTGCCCTGTTGATTATAGGCTCGAAACTACTTACGAGGATCCAAGCATTACCGACCCCAGGGAACGTGAAAAAGCTTTTGGACAAGACGATCATGTACGGGTATATGGAAGGGATTATGGCAAGCACCTTGCTCAAGTTGGGTTTGAAGTAACGGAAGACCATTACACCTCTGAAATACCAGAAAAGCAAGCATATCGCATGGGACTGGACAGGACAGAAATTATGTACTTTTGCAAAAAAGTATAAAAGGGATGCTGTGCGAAGCTTATGACTTAAGGTTTGAAAATCAACCGTTAATCATTTTCGGAAAAATTCAATTTCTTTTCAACAATATAATCATTTCTGCTTGGTGAATTAAGAGAAATCATCTCGCCCAGAAAGCCTGCCAGGAAGAGTTGTACTCCAATTACCAATGCTACCAAAGCCAAAAAGAACAAAGGTTGATCCACAACATCTCGATACCTGTGTCCACGGCTCATTGTAATCAACTTTTCTATGATCAACCATAGTGTAATTCCAAATCCCAATATAAAAGATATTCCACCCATGGCTCCAAAAAAGTGCATTGGTCGCTTCCTGTATTTGGAAACAAACATAATAGACATTAAGTCAAGAGGCCCGTTGATAAAACGTTTTATCCCTCCAAATTTGGTTTCACCATGCTTTCTTGCCTGATGCTCCACAACTTTTTCACCAATTTTTTTGTAGCCAGCCCATTTTGCAATCACGGGGATATAACGGTGCATTTCCCCATATACCGATATATTTTTCACCACTTGTCGCTTATAAGCCTTCAAACCACAATTAAAGTCATGTAATTTCACCTTAGACATATATCTGGTTGCGGCATTAAATAACTTTGTCGGTAAAGTTTTCGAAAGAGGGTCATAACGTTTTTTCTTCCAGCCTGAGACTAAATCAAGATTTTCTTCAGTAATCATTCGATAAAGCTCCGGAATTTCGTCAGGACTGTCCTGCAAATCTGCATCCATAGTAATAACTACATCACCAGATGTGGCTTGAAATCCTACCTGAAGTGCTGCGGATTTCCCATAGTTCCTCACAAACTTAATACCTTTTATGGAGGTATTCTTTTCCTGTAATGCTTCAATAACCTGCCATGAAGAGTCGGTACTTCCATCATCAATGAAAAGAATTTCAAAAGAGAAATTGTGCTCATTCATTACCTTAACTATCCACTCACTAAGCTCTGGTAAAGACTCCTCTTCATTTAATAAGGGAATTACAACCGATATTTGTATTGGGTTTATCATACTATTTTCTAAGAACAATAGAAAGAATTAATGTGAACACAGAACCAAAAATGGACATCCATATTATTTCACTTAACATGAAATCTTTTGCACTGGTGCTTCTTACATTAACTTCTAAATTTTTCAATAATTCACTCGCTTCTTCAGCTTTTTCCTTGTTTTGAAGAACTCCGGACTCCATTCTCTCCTTTATTAGTGCAATATGTCGCTCACCACTACTCGCCAGAAATTCCACATCTATATACTGCATAAATATAAAGATAAATAGACTATATAGAATTAAGATTGGGATATTTACGCTACCGCCTAAAAGAAATCCCTCCCAGACCCTTAATTCGTTTCTATTCGATTTTTTGTAGAACCACAAAGCCACAAATATAAACGGAAGAGGAATAATATATACCATCTTAAATGCCAGGTCGTACCAACTCAGTTCGAAGGTATAAAACATCAGAAATGTCCCTACGCACAAGATAGTCCCAATAACTGCGGAGGGAAAACTGGCCTTAATTAGTGCCGTTTTATTCATCAGGCCATAAATTTTTTGAATTGTCTATTTTTAACGATCCCCAATACTTTCCCTTTTAAAGTTTCACCCAGAAAGGGAGTATTTTGCGACTTAGAGCTACTTCTCGAATATTCCCATTCCGTCTTATCATCAAAAAGGGTGAAGTTTGCCTCTTGCCCAATTTGGATAGATGAATTATCCATGCCCTGTAATTTGCGTGGGAAGTCGGTCAGTAATTCGACCAATACCTGTAGCTCCATTTTCGACCCCAAAACTTTTATTAACAGCGGCCAAAAGCTTTCAAAACCAGTGATTCCAAATGATGCATAATCAAACTCAAGTTTTTTACAATCATCTTCATGCGGACAATGATCGCTAACAACACCATCTATTATTCCTTCTGCAACACCTTCAATTAATGCCTGGCGGTCCTTTTCGGAACGAAACGGAGGAAATACTTTAAAATTGGAATCCAGTTTATTAATTACCTCGTCATTAAACATTAATTGATGGATGGCTACATCTGCTGTTACTTGCAGGCCTTCTTCCTTCGCCTGCCGGATCATCTCAACGGACTTTTTTGTTGAAAGTAACGAACAATGCATTTTACCACCGGTATATCGTAAGATTTCAAGGTCGCGTTGTAAGGCCACATTCTCAGCCAGTGCGGGAATACCTTTCATTCCTTTAGATGTACTATGTATTCCTTCATGTACCAATCCGTCTTTTGTGAGGTATTTATCGAACGATTTATTCACCAGCACCGCATCAATTTTCTGGAGGTATTGTAACGTTTTCATCAATATACCTGTATGCCAAATGGTTGATTGTCCATCCGTAAAAAGTCGGGTTCCAGCCACACTCATATCCATCATTTCGCTCAGCACCTTTCCATCAGCATTTATCGTTACAGCCCCCATTGGTATTATATCCAGTGAGGAGAAAGAATTGCTATTTCTAAAATACTGAATCATCTCTTTAGATTGTATTACAGGATCAGTATTCGGCAGAATATTTGTAGCAGTGAAACCACCTTTGTTGGCAGATTCCGTAAATGACTGAATAGTCTCTTTTTGTTCCAGCCCCGGTTCTCCGCAAAAACTCCGAAGGTCATGCCAACCTCTAGAAATATAAGCCCCTTCTCCATCAAATACTTCAAACTCAGGAGCATCAAAAGTAGGTGACTCAACAGCTTTTACCAGACCATTCTCAACAACTATAGAAACTTGTTGATCATGAAACGCTGCGCCTTTATCTATAACCCGGAAGTTTCTTAAAAGTAAATTCATTTGAGCAATTTAATTAAAGCAATTTCAACAAGTAAAAACGCTAATGATAGCATAATAGCAATCTTCCAGTAACTTTTCCCGACATCGTCGCCATTAGTCACTATTTTTTTAAACGCTTCCACGTCATCAACTTCTAAAACCTCCACAAATTCTTTATGCTCAAAATTTGCAATCAATTCATCTCTACTAAATGCACTTACCATTGATTCTTTTGACGAAACGTTAATTGCTACTTGCATCGAATCACTTTCATTGAGATTCATCCCATAAAAACCCGGAGTAATATTATCATCTGTTAGATCCAGACTAAGCTGACCTTCATTCATTACCTGCCGCGGTATCAATTCAATATCGGCATTCTTTAAAGAATAGGTCTTCGTTTTTTTGATTCTTCTATCTCTAATTGTCAATTTATCGTTAATGCGACTATACAAATTTTGGTTTCCACGAGCACTGGTCATGGCTATCTTATACATGACCGGAACAAAAAGAGAGTGTTTATGAAAATTAGTAAATTCATTTTCCAATGGACTGGTAAAAATCCAACACCTCCCCTGCCCAGATACTTCTATCAGCGCATTATCCCCATTTTTGCTTCCCAAAATTGAAGATACGCTCCCTTTTACCTTAATAAGCGCTCTAAAAAATGGCATTTCCATCTTCTTACTATAATCACTAAATATATTCTGGAAAAAAGGAAGATTCATTTTCGGTGCTTCCATTTTGGAGATTTGTGTTGTGGCAGAGTCTAAAATCGCTACCGATGCTCCAAGTCCGGAAATAGTCTTATTTAAATTATCGATAAAACTCTTTTCACTTATATGAGACGGGATATAACACATAGAGCCCCCACTTTTTAACAAATCTTCTACATTACTTAATGCTGCCCTGTCTAGTTTTTGAACACCATTTAGGATCAGCAAATCGGTTTTTGCAATCACTTCATAGTTGATGTTATTTTTGTGAAATTTGTATAGATTGAATAAAGGTTCATTTTCGAAAACTTTAACAGCATAATTATTTTTTAGCGTATCTTCACTGATTATAGCTACGTTAATTTTGGCTGCCACATTTAGGGTAAAGAAAAAGGTATTATCAAAAGTATAAGGACGATCTGATAATTCAAGTTTACAGCAAGCTATACCATCTTTATTAATGGTAAAATTTAACTGTACAACCTTACTCGAATTCTTGGAAATATTTAACAATACGCTTGAAACCTGCTCATCACCGATTTTTAGTTTTAATATACTATTCCCTATATCCTGATCCCCTGTATTATTTACTTTAACCTGTAATGTGATGATCTCCCCACTTTTAATATAAGGGGAAACAAGCCATACCGAATCTACAATTAAATTCCCTGATGAAGGCGTATTTAATTTCACCAGTTTCACTTTAGTATTCGAATCTATTGTAGACTGCAAATCATTACCTATAGTGCTTTTTTGAAAGTCACTGATTACGATAAGCTCCTTCGCTTCATGCTGTTTTTCGATTCTGTTCAGGGCATCTATTTGTCTTCGAATCACATGATCTAATGACAAATGCCTCATATCATACTCAATTCTGGATAGCGTTTCGAGCAACTCTTTATCCTTGGAAAGAAAATTATTGTTCTCTGTAAGTTTATTAGAACTCAAGTGCACAATACCCTTTTTCATGTTTTGGCGTGCCAAGGCTTCTGCAATTACTATCGCTTCATCCAATAGTACTTTACCGTCGGTAGAAGACTCCATACTGGCAGAATTATCGATGTAGATACCAACATTCTTACTATCAATGGCTGAAGACTTGTTTTTCAAAACCGGTTGGGCAAAAGCTATTACTAAAAATGACAAGAATAATATGCGTGCACACAGAATAAAGAAACGTTTAAGCTGATAAGATTTGTTAGTGGTATTCTTTACCTCTTTCAAAAACGCCGTATTGGTGAAATATACCTTCTTCGTTCTTTGCAAATTAACCAAATGAATAAGAATTGGTATTGCATTTAAAAACAGGGCGTATAATATATTCGGATAAAGAAATGTCATTTCAGAGCTACGAATTTAATCAATGTTTTTATCTAAACGCACAAAAAACGACTCAAATTATATAAGCTATACCAGATATAAACGATTTGATTATTTTTTTACCCTTTTGAAGCTAAATATTGACCAATTTTTAATTAAGACCATTAAGCGTGCACGGTAAGTACACGCCTATTGGATTTACCAACATGCATTGGAACAAATAAGACTTTGTTCCAATTCAGGCAAACAGGTCGATTTTTTCGAATAAATACTTTCTTTGTTAGCACCTCAAAATCGCCTCATTATGAACGAAGTACAAACCTTCGCGAAAATTAGCCATGTTTATGACTGTTTTTTGATGTTAAATGAAGTTGTATACACAGTTTCCCCCTTATATCTTCAATCAGGATATTCTTTTCAAAATTACCTGTATAATAGAAGCCCAGGCAGCAATACCAAACTCAATTCGTCTAATAGTAGTCGGATTGGTCTCTAACCTGGCCATATCGTCATCGAAATCCGGCCGGGCATCTTCTCCAACATACTTGACATCTTCACAAACGAGTAATCCTCTGTTGAAATTTAGATCCCCTTGTTTGTTTACATGAATGGTCCAGACTTTCAAATGAGTATAACAGGAGATTTTTAATTTGTTATTAGTCATTTTTCTTCTGCCATCGTAAATGCCTCGCTCCCATAACAAACTCCTGTTTGTGAAAATAAAGGCAGGACTGTTAAAATTGAACTAATGAAAAATAGAACATTTCGAATTATTTTTTTGAGGTATAGGATTGTAATAATCCGTAATATCTAAACAAGCTTAATCATTTGCCAGCTAAAAATACCTCAAAGCTTAATCCATATCCCACTCAGAGTTTATCAATTTATTTATCCGTATTGAAGGTTACATGTTTTATTTATTGCCTACTCTAATACCTCGCCCTGGTTCTTTATTAAAGGCCATTTCTTCAATATGAAACGCTCCTTTTTCCTTCGTAAATGCTAGCCACCCAAAACGCTCCTGACCATTATCTACTTCCATCAACCCTAAATAATGACCAAAACTTTTTATGGTAACCCCATTATTCCAGTTCAGTCTAAATTTATACTTCATTTCTTCTGCATCATTTATGATATGGGTGGGGTCTAGTTCTTCCCATTCATAAAAATCATAAGTGATCTTATCTGCAATTTTAAAATAATCGGACAGCAATTTTACTTCTAACATAGTAGGCTTGGGCTCATCTAATGGTTCATAACCGTGTTTAAACAAGCGATAAGTTTCTTTACATGTGAACTCTATATCGTCTACTCGGTCATCGTTCAAATCTATACGTATTGACTCCTCTTTTTGAAGCACACGTTCTATTTTAGTATGTTCAATTTGCGATTCGCTATTTGCTGCATTTGTCTCCTCCTTTTGACAGGAAAATATAAAAATCATTAATACTAAGGTTCCTAAATATCTCATGTTTATAATCGTTTGACCTAGGAACGAATAAACATCGTATTGATTGTTTTCCTTTTTTTGGAAAAAACTTGATTGCATGCTGGTTTATTGTTGACATAAATGGGTTGAGACAGATTGACCTCATATGTACTATACGTTATTAGTTCAAACAACACTGTTTTTAAGCACTTTTTGAAGCCCGCACAATACAAACTGTATTATAAAATGCAATTTTTTTTATAAACAATTTCGTCTATTAAAACCTGCAATTCGTCGTTCAATCCCTTTGTTATAACTAAAAAAAATAGAAATAACAACCTTCAAGAACCTATAAATCAACACTTTAAAAAAACCCTTAGTGTAAGACATACGTTCGTAATATTGACCTACAACAACTCGAATACACTTCGACAAGAATAAGTAAATAATTTAGTGATAAGAATACGACTGAAGTATTTTTTATACAGAAGATCTGATCTTTTTTATCAGACTTCATCAATTAGCTAATTCAGTAATAGCCTTAACACTTTAACATATTAACTAACTAATGATATGACGATTCGTATACCTGAATTGGTCGGATTTTTGATAACCAACAATAATCCTAGCCAACTAATTTACAAAACATTGTTTATTCTTAGTATTGCCTTAAACGGAATTCACACACCTCTTTTGGCACAGGATACCGATGGTGATGCTATACTGGATGTGGATGATCTGGATGACGACAATGACGGCATTCTGGATTTTTACGAACGTTATGTCGATAACCCCACAGATGCTAACCCTAATACCGGTGTTGGAAATTTCCCGGATCAAGTCTATATTTTTAACTGGACGGACGTTGATTTTAATGATGGTCTTCAAAGCGGTGATGATCAAACCTTCACGCTTTCAAACGGATTGGTAATCACTGCAACTTTTTCTTCCGTAGTCTCCACACACAACTCATACGTAACGAGCGGTCTTGTCACCGGTGCCACCTCAGCCTTTCATCAACTCTACAACACTGCCGGAGCAGAAGAGTGCTTCCTTTCTACGATTGGTGGGGATATCCTCACAGGTACAGTAACTTTTACTGCCACAAAAAATGGAAACCCATTCCCGATTACTATAATTGCCTTTGATGCAGAATCTACCGGAGGAGCAGCAAGAGTGAACTTTACCACCAATGGAGGCGATTGGTATGAAATGGAACAGTACAATGGTGGTGCCGGTTACAACCTCATTAATGGCAATAAGACAATAGAATTTACGAATACAAGCAATCGAAATTCAGCGGTATCTACTCACGATGCAACTGTTATCAACTTCGAAGTTATTGCCACCGCTTCATTCATGCAAGGATTTGGTTTTGGCATGTGGTTAACTGCCGATACAGATAATGACGACATACCAGATCATTTGGATAAGGACAGTGACGCTGATGGTTGTGCAGATGCTATTGAGGGTGCTCATAGCTTTTTCATTGAGCAAATTGATGCTAATGATCAACTTCCCGGAACGGTTGCCGGCACAGGAATACCAAGTATTGCCTTAAACGGACAAGGTATAGGCACAAGTAAAACCGCTGCTTTTCAAGATGCGGGATGTGTCGCTTGTACTGACACAGACCTGGACGGTATCTGTGACGCTACAGACTTAGATGATGACAATGATGGAATCGCCGATGCTGTTGAAGGCTGTACTTCAACTGAAGTAGTGTTATTAAATTATATTTCTGTGGTGCCAGATACTGATCCGTTCTCGAATACCGGACTGGCGCTATTTCAAGGAATTAAATCAAACGGGGACACGTTAAATATCAAAATCTCAGCTCCGGATGGTTTACCTTCTCTGGAAGGTAAAACCAATGCGGCACAAATAACTGATGGTGGTACAGGCGCACAGATTTTATTCGAGGATAAGGATGGTACTGAAACGGAAATTCAGATAATAGCTGATGGTGATCTTAGCTCCATCAATTTTGTCGATTTGGACGGTTTTGATAATGGCGCCAATGACCCAAGTACTAACTTTCGTGTGCACGATGCGATAGCGGCCAATGTTCCAGGCACCTGGACTATAAATAATCCGGCCACAGGTAATGTTGGAGACCTGGTTTCTAACCCTCTAAATACGGTACTTCCACATGTAAGTGGACTTACTCCACTAGAACAAAAAGCGGTATCCGATGCTTTGTACAATAATGTTCCGGGAATTCCGGGACATGCAGATCCAGACAGTGTAACCAATGAAATTTTCAATGCAAACGTAACTTTCAACCTAACATCTCCACAAAGTAACTTTTCTTTTATTTACGAAGATATCGGTGAAGCGAACGCTCCTGTTGGAGATGGTGATCGTGAATTTGCCTCATCTAGTTTTCTATTCGCTTCATTTACTGTAGAAGTGTGCACAAATGATGATTATGATGGTGACGGAATTGTGAATACTTTGGATACAGATTCTGACAATGATGGTTGCCCTGATGCCATTGAAGGAGGTGGAGGATTTACTTTGAATGATTTGACGGGTGACGATCGATTAACCGGAACCACAAATGCTTCTACGGGTATACCTGACCTTGCCGGAACAGGACAAACTATAGGAGACAGTCAGGATTCTTTGACACAAAGCCCAAACTGTTGTACTCCACTTCTGCTCCCCAACGTATCGCTTAGTGGACTTAGTCCCATTTGTGATGGAGAATCAGTTACGTTTAGCGTAACGGACTCCACAAACGGAGGTTCGAATCCAACTTTCCAATGGTTTCTCAATGGTGTGGCTGTTCATATGGACAGTAACCAATATACCAATTCAACCTTAGTACATGGTGATACTATAGCTGTTGTGATGACATCTCTCTTATGCGCTGTTCCTTTAACAGACACCGCTACTTTCATCATGCAGGTCAATCCACTATTAACGCCGAATGTATCGATGACAGGTACCAGCCCGATTTGTGCAGGTGATGCAGTGACTTTCACTGTCACCGATTCTACCAATGGTGGTTCTAACCCTACTTTCGCCTGGTTCAACAACAGCACAGCTGTTCATGTAGATAGCAATGAATATACCACTACAGCGCTGAATGACGGGGACACCATCAAAGTAGTGATGACTTCCAATGAAACTTGTGCCAGTCCAACTACTGACACCGCTACTTTCATCATGCAGGTCAATCCACTATTAACGCCGAATGTATCGATGACAGGTACCAGCCCGATTTGTGCAGGTGATGCGGTGACTTTCACTGTCACCGATTCTACCAATGGTGGTTCTAACCCGACTTTCGCCTGGTTCAACAACAGCACCGCTGTTCATGTAGATAGCAATGAATATACCACTACAGCGCTGAATGACGGGGACACCATCAAAGTGGTCATGACTTCCAATGAAACTTGTGCCAGTCCAACTACCGACACCGCTACTTTCATCATGCAGGTCAATCCACTATTAACCCCGAATGTATCGATGACAGGTACCAGCCCGATTTGTGCAGGTGATGCGGTGACTTTCACCGTCACCGATTCTACCAATGGTGGTTCTAACCCGACTTTCGCCTGGTTCAACAACAGCACCGCTGTTCATGTGGATAGCAATGAATATACCACTACAGCGCTGAATGACGGAGACACCATCAAAGTGGTCATGACTTCCAATGAAGCTTGTGCCAGTCCAACTACTGACACCGCTACTTTCATCATGCAGGTCAATCCACTATTAACGCCGAATGTATCGATGACAGGTACCAGCCCAATTTGTGCAGGTGATGCAGTGACTTTCACCGTCACCGATTCTACCAATGGTGGTTCTAACCCTACTTTCACCTGGTTTAACAACAGCACCGCTGTTCATGTAGATAGCAATGAATATACCACTACAGCGCTGAATGACGGAGATACCATCAAAGTAGTGATGACTTCCAATGAAGCTTGTGCCAATCCAACTACTGATACCGCTACTTTCATCATGCAGGTCAATCCACTATTAACGCCGAATGTATCGATGACAGGTAGCAGCCCGATTTGTGCAGGTGATGCAGTGACTTTCACTGTCACCGATTCTACTAACGGTGGTTCTAACCCTACTTTCACCTGGTTTAACAACAGCACCGCTGTTCATGTAGATAGCAATGAATATACCACTACAGCTTTGAATGACGGGGACACCATCAAAGTAGTGATGACTTCCAATGAAACTTGTGCCAATCCAACTACCGACACCGCTACTTTCATCATGCAGGTCAATCCACTATTAACCCCGAATGTATCGATGACAGGTACCAGCCCGATTTGTGCAGGTGATGCGGTGACTTTTACCGTCACCGATTCTACCAATGGTGGTTCTAACCCAACTTTCGCCTGGTTTAACAACAGCACCGCTGTTCATGTGGATAGCAATGAATATACCACTACAGCGCTGAATGACGGAGACACCATCAAAGTAGTGATGACTTCCAATGAAACTTGTGCCAATCCAACTACCGACACCGCTACTTTCATCATGCAGGTCAATCCACTTTTAACCCCGAATGTATCGATGACAGGTAGCAGCCCGATTTGTGCAGGTGATGCGGTGACTTTCACCGTCACCGATTCTACTAACGGTGGTTCTAACCCGACTTTCGCCTGGTTTAACAACAGCACCGCTGTTCATGTGGATAGCAATGAATATACCACTACAGCGCTGAATGACGGGGACACCATCAAAGTGGTCATGACTTCCAATGAAACTTGTGCCAATCCAACTACCGACACCGCTACTTTCATCATGCAGGTCAATCTACTATTAACCCCGAATGTATCAATGACAGGTACCAGCCCGATTTGTGCAGGTGATGCGGTGACTTTTACCGTCACCGATTCTACCAATGGTGGTTCTAACCCAACTTTCGCCTGGTTTAACAACAGCACCGCTGTTCATGTAGATAGCAATGAATATACCACTACAGCGCTGAATGACGGAGACACCATCAAAGTGGTCATGACTTCCAATGAAACTTGTGCCAGTCCAACTACTGACACCGCTACTTTCATCATGCAGGTCAATCCACTATTAACCCCGAATGTATCGATGACAGGTACCAGCCCGATTTGTGCAGGTGATGCGGTGACTTTCACTGTCACCGATTCTACCAATGGTGGTTCTAACCCGACTTTCGCCTGGTTTAACAACAGCACCGCTGTTCATGTAGATAGCAATGAATATACCACTACAGCGCTGAATGACGGAGACACCATCAAAGTGGTCATGACTTCCAATGAAACTTGTGCCAGTCCGACTACTGACACTGCTACTTTCATCATGCAGGTCAATCCACTATTAACCCCGAATGTATCAATGACAGGTACCAGCCCGATTTGTGCAGGTGATGCAGTGACTTTTACCGTCACCGATTCTACCAATGGTGGTTCTAACCCGACTTTCGCCTGGTTCAACAACAGCACCGCTGTTCATGTAGATAGCAATGAATATACCACTACAGCTTTGAATGACGGGGACACCATCAAAGTAGTGATGACTTCCAATGAAGCTTGTGCCAATCCAACTACCGACACCGCTACTTTCATCATGCAGGTCAATCCACTATTAACGCCGAATGTATCGATGACAGGTAGCAGCCCGATTTGTGCGGGTGATGCGGTGACTTTCACTGTCACCGATTCTACTAACGGTGGTTCTAACCCTACTTTCACCTGGTTTAACAACAGCACCGCTGTTCATGTAGATAGCAATGAATATACCACTACAGCTTTGAATGACGGAGACACCATCAAAGTAGTGATGACTTCCAATGAAACTTGTGCCAGTCCAACTACTGACACCGCTACTTTCATCATGCAGGTCAATCCGCTATTAACCCCGAATGTATCGATGACAGGTAGCAGCCCGATTTGTGCGGGTGATGCGGTGACTTTCACTGTCACCGATTCTACTAACGGTGGTTCTAACCCTACTTTCACCTGGTTTAACAACAGCACCGCTGTTCATGTAGATAGCAATGAATATACCACTACAGCTTTGAATGACGGAGACACCATCAAAGTAGTGATGACTTCCAATGAAACTTGTGCCAGTCCAACTACTGACACCGCTACTTTCATCATGCAGGTCAATCCGCTATTAACGCCGAATGTATCGATGACAGGTAGCAGCCCAATTTGTGCAGGTGATACGGTGACTTTTAGTGTAACAGACTCTACTAACGGTGGTTCTAACCCAACTTTCGCCTGGTTTAACAACAGCACCGCTGTTCATGTGGATAGCAATGAATATACCACTTCGGCTTTAAGCGATGGAGATACCATCAAAGTAGTGATGACTTCCAATGAAACTTGTGCCAATCCAACTACCGACACCGCTACTTTCATCATGCAGGTCAATCCACTATTAACCCCGAATGTATCGATGACAGGTAGCAGCCCGGTTTGTGCGGGTGATGCGGTGACTTTCACCGTCACCGATTCTACCAATGGTGGTTCTAACCCGACTTTCGCCTGGTTCAACAACAGCACCGCTGTTCATGTAGATAGCAATGAATATACCACTACAGCGCTGAATGACGGGGACACCATCAAAGTGGTCATGACTTCCAATGAAACTTGTGCCAGTCCAACTACTGACACCGCCACTTTCATCATGCAGGTCAATCCACTATTAACGCCGAATGTATCAATGACAGGTACCAGCCCGATTTGTGCAGGTGATGCGGTGACTTTTACCGTCACCGATTCTACCAATGGTGGTTCTAACCCGACTTTCGCCTGGTTCAACAACAGCACCGCTGTTCATGTAGATAGCAATGAATATACCACTACAGCGCTGAATGACGGAGACACCATCAAAGTGGTCATGACTTCCAATGAAACTTGTGCCAGTCCGACTACTGACACCGCTACTTTCATCATGCAGGTCAATCCACTATTAACGCCGAATGTATCAATGACAGGTACCAGCCCGATTTGTGCAGGTGATGCGGTGACTTTCACCGTCACCGATTCTACCAATGGTGGTTCTAACCCTACTTTCGCCTGGTTTAACAACAGCACCGCTGTTCATGTGATAGCAATGAATATACCACTACAGCGCTGAATGACGGGGACACCATCAAAGTGGTCATGACTTCCAATGAAACTTGTGCCAGTCCAACTACTGACACCGCTACTTTCATCATGCAGGTCAATCCACTATTAACCCCGAATGTATCAATGACAGGTACCAGCCCGATTTGTGCAGGTGATGCGGTGACTTTCACTGTCACCGATTCTACCAATGGTGGTTCTAACCCTACTTTCGCCTGGTTTAACAACAGCACCGCTGTTCATGTAGATAGCAATGAATATACCACTACAGCGCTGAATGACGGAGATACCATCAAAGTAGCTGTTCATGTGGATAGCAATGAATATACCACTACAGCGCTGAATGACGGGGACACCATCAAAGTGGTCATGACTTCCAATGAAACTTGTGCCAGTCCAACTACTGACACCGCCACTTTCATCATGCAGGTCAATCCACTATTAACGCCGAATGTATCAATGACAGGTACCAGCCCGATTTGTGCAGGTGATGCGGTGACTTTTACCGTCACCGATTCTACCAATGGTGGTTCTAACCCGACTTTCGCCTGGTTCAACAACAGCACCGCTGTTCATGTAGATAGCAATGAATATACCACTACAGCGCTGAATGACGGAGACACCATCAAAGTGGTCATGACTTCCAATGAAGCTTGTGCCAGTCCGACTACTGACACCGCTACTTTCATCATGCAGGTCAATCCACTATTAACGCCGAATGTATCAATGACAGGTACCAGCCCGATTTGTGCGGGTGATGCGGTGACTTTCACCGTCACCGATTCTACCAATGGTGGTTCTAACCCTACTTTCGCCTGGTTTAACAACAGCACCGCTGTTCATGTAGATAGCAATGAATATACCACTACAGCGCTGAATGACGGGGACACCATCAAAGTGGTCATGACTTCCAATGAAACTTGTGCCAGTCCAACTACTGACACCGCCACTTTCATCATGCAGGTCAATCCACTATTAACCCCGAATGTATCAATGACAGGTACCAGCCCGATTTGTGCAGGTGATGCGGTGACTTTCACTGTCACCGATTCTACCAATGGTGGTTCTAACCCTACTTTCGCCTGGTTTAACAACAGCACCGCTGTTCATGTAGATAGCAATGAATATACCACTACAGCGCTGAATGACGGAGATACCATCAAAGTAGTGATGACTTCCAATGAAACTTGTGCCAGTCCGACTACTGACACCGCTACTTTCATCATGCAGGTCAATCCACTATTAACCCCGAATGTATCAATGACAGGTACCAGCCCGATTTGTGCGGGTGATGCGGTGACTTTCACTGTCACCGATTCTACCAATGGTGGTTCTAACCCTACTTTCACCTGGTTTAACAACAGCACCGCTGTTCATGTAGATAGCAATGAATATACCACTACAGCGCTGAATGACGGAGATACCATCAAAGTAGTGATGACTTCCAATGAAACTTGTGCCAGTCCAACTACCGACACCGCTACTTTCATCATGCAGGTCAATCCACTATTAACGCCGAATGTATCAATGACAGGTAGCAGCCCGATTTGTGCAGGTGATGCGGTGACTTTTAATGTAACAGACTCTACTAACGGTGGTTCTAACCCGACTTTCGCCTGGTTTAACAACAGCACCGCTGTTCATGTAGATAGCAATGAATATACCACTACAGCGCTGAATGACGGAGACACCATCAAAGTGGTCATGACTTCCAATGAAACTTGTGCCAGTCCAACTACTGACACCGCTACTTTCATCATGCAGGTCAATCCACTATTAACCCCGAATGTATCGATGACAGGTACCAGCCCGATTTGTGCAGGTGATGCGGTGACTTTCACCGTCACCGATTCTACCAATGGTGGTTCTAACCCGACTTTCGCCTGGTTCAACAACAGCACCGCTGTTCATGTGGATAGCAACGAATATACGACTTCGGCTTTAAGCGATGGAGATACCATCAAAGTAGTGATGACTTCCAATGAAGCTTGTGCCAATCCGACTACTGACACCGCTACTTTCATCATGCAGGTCAATCCACTATTAACCCCGAATGTATCGATGACAGGTACCAGCCCGATTTGTGCGGGTGATGCGGTGACTTTCACCGTCACCGATTCTACCAATGGTGGTTCTAACCCGACTTTCGCCTGGTTTAACAACAGCACCGCTGTTCATGTGGATAGCAATGAATATACCACTACAGCTTTGAATGACGGGGACACCATCAAAGTAGTGATGACTTCCAATGAAACTTGTGCCAGTCCGACTACTGACACCGCTACTTTCATCATGCAGGTCAATCCACTATTAACGCCGAATGTATCGATGACAGGTACCAGCCCGATTTGTGCAGGTGATGCGGTGACTTTCACCGTCACCGATTCTACCAATGGTGGTTCTAACCCGACTTTCGCCTGGTTCAACAACAGCACCGCTGTTCATGTAGATAGCAATGAATATACCACTACAGCTTTGAATGACGGAGACACCATCAAAGTAGTGATGACTTCTAATGAAACCTGTGCCAGTCCGACTACCGACACCGCTACTTTCATCATGCAGGTCAATCCACTATTAACGCCGAATGTATCGATGACAGGTACCAGCCCAATTTGTGCAGGTGATGCAGTGACTTTCACTGTCACCGATTCTACCAATGGTGGTTCTAACCCGACTTTCGCCTGGTTCAACAACAGCACCACTGTTCATGTAGATAGCAATGAATATACCACTACAGCGCTGAATGACGGGGACACCATCAAAGTGGTCATGACTTCCAATGAGACGTGTTTAATGAATAATACTGATACTTCCTTCATTGTAATGAGTGTGAGTCCGGCCGTTAATCCTTCGGTTTCTATCACTATCGACAACAATCCGATCTGTAGTGGTGACCTGGCTCAGCTTTTTGTTACAGATAGCTCAGGAGGTGGCTCAAACCCTGCTTTCCAATGGTATTTAAACGGAGTATTGACTGGACCTGATACTTCAGGATTTTCAAGCAACACTTTTAATAACGGGGATTCGGTAAGTGTTATCATGACTAGTTCGTTGACTTGTGCTGTGGTTGCTACTGATACAGCCTCTATTATTGTCAATGTGAATCCAAACCTTATTCCAAATGTATCAATGACAGGTACTAGCCCGATTTGTGCAGGTGATGCAGTGACTTTCACTGTCACCGATTCTACCAATGGTGGTTCTAATCCGACTTTCGCCTGGTTTAACAACAGCACCGCTGTTCATGTAGATAGCAATGAATATACCACTACAGCGCTGAATGATGGGGACACTATCAAAGTGGTCATGACTTCCAATGAAGCTTGTGCCAGTCCAACTACTGACACCGCTACTTTCATCATGCAGGTCAATCCACTATTAACCCCGAATGTATCAATGACAGGTACCAGCCCGATTTGTGCAGGTGATGCGGTGACTTTCACTGTCACCGATTCTACCAATGGTGGTTCTAACCCTACTTTCGCCTGGTTTAACAACAGCACCGCTGTTCATGTAGATAGCAATGAATATACCACTACAGCGCTGAATGACGGAGATACCATCAAAGTAGTGATGACTTCCAATGAAACTTGTGCCAGTCCGACTACTGACACCGCTACTTTCATCATGCAGGTCAATCCACTATTAACCCCGAATGTATCAATGACAGGTACCAGCCCGATTTGTGCGGGTGATGCGGTGACTTTCACTGTCACCGATTCTACCAATGGTGGTTCTAACCCTACTTTCGCCTGGTTTAACAACAGCACCGCTGTTCATGTAGATAGCAATGAATATACCACTACAGCGCTGAATGACGGAGATACCATCAAAGTAGTGATGACTTCCAATGAAACTTGTGCCAGTCCAACTACCGACACCGCTACTTTCATCATGCAGGTCAATCCACTATTAACGCCGAATGTATCAATGACAGGTAGCAGCCCGATTTGTGCAGGTGATGCGGTGACTTTTAATGTAACAGACTCTACTAACGGTGGTTCTAACCCGACTTTCGCCTGGTTTAACAACAGCACCGCTGTTCATGTAGATAGCAATGAATATACCACTACAGCGCTGAATGACGGAGACACCATCAAAGTGGTCATGACTTCCAATGAAACTTGTGCCAGTCCAACTACCGACACCGCTACTTTCATCATGCAGGTCAATCCACTATTAACCCCGAATGTATCGATGACAGGTACCAGCCCGATTTGTGCAGGTGATGCGGTGACTTTCACCGTCACCGATTCTACCAATGGTGGTTCTAACCCGACTTTCGCCTGGTTCAACAACAGCACCGCTGTTCATGTGGATAGCAACGAATATACGACTTCGGCTTTAAGCGATGGAGATACCATCAAAGTAGTGATGACTTCCAATGAAGCTTGTGCCAATCCGACTACTGACACCGCTACTTTCATCATGCAGGTCAATCCACTATTAACCCCGAATGTATCGATGACAGGTACCAGCCCGATTTGTGCGGGTGATGCGGTGACTTTCACCGTCACCGATTCTACCAATGGTGGTTCTAACCCGACTTTCGCCTGGTTTAACAACAGCACCGCTGTTCATGTGGATAGCAATGAATATACCACTACAGCTTTGAATGACGGGGACACCATCAAAGTAGTGATGACTTCCAATGAAACTTGTGCCAGTCCGACTACTGACACCGCTACTTTCATCATGCAGGTCAATCCACTATTAACGCCGAATGTATCGATGACAGGTACCAGCCCGATTTGTGCAGGTGATGCGGTGACTTTTAGTGTAACAGACTCTACTAACGGTGGTTCTAACCCGACTTTCGCCTGGTTTAACAACAGCACCGCTGTTCATGTAGATAGCAATGAATATACCACTTCGGCTTTAAGCGATGGAGATACCATCAAAGTAGTGATGACTTCCAATGAAACTTGTGCCAGTCCGACTACTGACACCGCTACTTTCATCATGCAGGTCAATCCACTATTAACGCCGAATGTATCAATGACAGGTACCAGCCCGATTTGTGCGGGTGATGCGGTGACTTTCACTGTCACCGATTCTACCAATGGTGGTTCTAACCCTACTTTCACCTGGTTTAACAACAGCACCGCTGTTCATGTAGATAGCAATGAATATACCACTACAGCTTTGAATGACGGGGACACCATCAAAGTGGTCATGACTTCCAATGAAACTTGTGCCAATCCAACTACCGACACCGCCACTTTCATCATGCAGGTCAATCCACTATTAACCCCGAATGTATCGATGACAGGTAGCAGCCCGATTTGTGCAGGTGATGCGGTGACTTTCACCGTCACCGATTCTACTAACGGTGGTTCTAACCCGACTTTCGCCTGGTTCAACAACAGCACAGCTGTTCATGTAGATAGCAATGAATATACCACTACAGCGCTGAATGACGGAGACACCATCAAAGTAGTGATGACTTCCAATGAAACTTGTGCCAGTCCAACTACTGACACCGCTACTTTCATCATGCAGGTCAATCCACTATTAACCCCGAATGTATCGATGACAGGTACCAGCCCGATTTGTGCAGGTGATGCGGTGACTTTCACCGTCACCGATTCTACCAATGGTGGTTCTAACCCGACTTTCGCCTGGTTCAACAACAGCACCGCTGTTCATGTAGATAGCAATGAATATACCACTACAGCGCTGAATGACGGGGACACTATCAAAGTGGTCATGACTTCCAATGAAACCTGTGCCAGTCCGACTACTGACACCGCTACTTTCATCATGCAGGTCAATCCACTATTAACGCCGAATGTATCAATGACAGGTACCAGCCCAATTTGTGCAGGTGATGCGGTGACTTTCACCGTCACCGATTCTACCAATGGTGGTTCTAACCCTACTTTCGCCTGGTTCAACAACAGCACCGCTGTTCATGTGGATAGCAATGAATATACCACTACAGCGCTGAATGACGGGGACACCATCAAAGTAGTGATGACTTCCAATGAAACTTGTGCCAGTCCGACTACTGACACCGCTACTTTCATCATGCAGGTCAATCCGCTATTAACCCCGAATGTATCGATGACAGGCACCAGCCCAATTTGTGCAGGTGATGCGGTGACTTTTAGTGTCACCGATTCTACCAATGGTGGTTCTAACCCGACTTTCGCCTGGTTTAACAACAGCATCGCTGTTCATGTAGATAGCAATGAATATACCACTACAGCGCTGAATGACGGAGATACCATCAAAGTAGTGATGACTTCCAATGAAACTTGTGCCAATCCAACTACTGATACCGCCACTTTCATCATGCAGGTCAATCCGCTATTAACGCCGAATGTATCGATGACAGGTAGCAGCCCGATTTGTGCAGGTGATGCGGTGACTTTCACCGTCACCGATTCTACCAATGGTGGTTCTAACCCTACTTTCGCCTGGTTCAACAACAGCACCGCTGTTCATGTGGATAGCAATGAATATACCACTACAGCGCTGAATGACGGGGACACCATCAAAGTAGTGATGACTTCCAATGAAACTTGTGCCAGTCCGACTACTGACACCGCTACTTTCATCATGCAGGTCAATCCGCTATTAACCCCGAATGTATCGATGACAGGCACCAGCCCAATTTGTGCAGGTGATGCGGTGACTTTTAGTGTCACCGATTCTACCAATGGTGGTTCTAACCCGACTTTCGCCTGGTTTAACAACAGCATCGCTGTTCATGTAGATAGCAATGAATATACCACTACAGCGCTGAATGACGGAGATACCATCAAAGTAGTGATGACTTCCAATGAAACTTGTGCCAATCCAACTACTGATACCGCCACTTTCATCATGCAGGTCAATCCGCTATTAACGCCGAATGTATCGATGACAGGTAGCAGCCCGATTTGTGCAGGTGATGCGGTGACTTTCACCGTCACCGATTCTACCAATGGTGGTTCTAACCCTACTTTCGCCTGGTTTAACAACAGCACCGCTGTTCATGTAGATAGCAATGAATATACCACTACAGCGCTGAATGACGGGGACACCATCAAAGTGGTCATGACTTCCAATGAAACTTGTGCCAGTCCAACTACTGACACCGCTACTTTCATCATGCAGGTCAATCCACTATTAACCCCGAATGTATCGATGACAGGTACCAGCCCGATTTGTGCAGGTGATGCGGTGACTTTCACCGTCACCGATTCTACCAATGGTGGTTCTAACCCGACTTTCGCCTGGTTCAACAACAGCACCGCTGTTCATGTAGATAGCAACGAATATACCACTACAGCGCTGAATGACGGGGACACCATCAAAGTGGTCATGACTTCCAATGAAACCTGTGCCAGTCCGACTACTGACACCGCTACTTTCATCATGCAGGTCAATCCACTATTAACCCCGAATGTATCGATGACAGGTACCAGCCCGATTTGTGCAGGTGATGCAGTGACTTTCACTGTCACCGATTCTACCAATGGTGGTTCTAACCCTACTTTCGCCTGGTTTAACAACAGCACCGCTGTTCATGTAGATAGCAATGAATATACCACTACAGCGCTGAATGACGGGGACACCATCAAAGTGGTCATGACTCCTTCCACTGACATTTGTTATAACGGGGCAATTCAGATTTCAGCATATTATCAAGTCCAAATTAATGAACTTCCTTTCGTTGGTAATTTAAACTTATCGGAAATCGAATTGTGTTATGACTCATCTGAAACAACCATTTCAATGGATAATTATTCTGGCTCACTTAATTGGCAATGGAGTATGGATGAAACTAATTGGTTACCAATAGCAAACCAGCACAATCCTGAATTGAGTATAGATGCATTAAACTTCCTGCCAAATCGATTCAATCAATTACAAACCATTAATTTGCGCGCTATAGCTGGTAATTCGATATGTCCTAATGATACATCTGCATCCACTAGTATAACTGTATATCCGCCATTAGATGCCGAAATTGATGTAATTCAGGATTGTGACAATTATGAGCGTTTATTAAGTGCTATACCTTTAAATGATTTTACTTATTACTCAAATTGGCAGTATAGTACTGATAATAAAACCTTTAATCTTCACACGGACTCCCCTGACAGTCTCACTATTGTTTCTACAGGGACGGAACTCACACAAAGTGGGTACTATATGGCTTCATTTACAAATGATCTGGGTTGTACGACTACAAGAACGGTTAATGTTGAACCTTGTCCAAATCCAACTATAGAAATCCCTAATGTTTTAACAGATAACAATGACTCTCAAAACGATTCCTTTTGGATACGCAATATATGGTTTTACCCAAATAGCGAATTAAAAGTATATAATCGTTGGGGGTCTTTAGTCTACCAAAATTCCAACTATAAGAATAACTGGTATGGCACGAATAACTTTGGAAACAAATTACCAGAAGCCGTTTATTATTACATCCTGGAACTGAATGATAAAGACAATCAACGTTTCCATGGTGATGTAACCATATTTAGATAAAAAACCAACTATGAAATTTGTATCGTCACTTATCATCATTTGCATTTGCTTAGTGAGTTTTCATTCAAAGGCTCAACAAATGCCGCATTTCAGTAATTACCCTATGAATAATTACCTCATCAATCCAGCTGTTGGAGGGACTTATTCTTTTTGGAATGTCAAGCTCGGTCACCGATCCCAATGGAGAAATATTACGGGAAATAAATATAATGTAAATTCATTAAATACTTCCTTTCTCTCGATTCATGGCCCAATCAAATATCCTGATAGACGAACCAGGTTCCGCAACAAAGGGTACCATCATGGAATAGGAGGATTCATATTTCAGGATAACACTGGTCCTATAAGTTATACCGGAGGGCTAGTTTCATACACAT
>CBDDKZ010000005.1:3747500-3982500 GCA_965230415.1 Cytophagales bacterium | reverse complement strand
ATAATATTCACAATGTGCTCATGAAACACACCGGAAGGAATCTGATGAAGTACATGTTTAATTCCGTCAAACTCCAAAGTATGTCCCGCATTTGGTCCACCCTGAAAACGTGCTACTACATCATACTTACCAGCCAAATAGTCGACGATTTTACCTTTCCCTTCATCGCCCCACTGTAGCCCTAATAATACATCAACTGCCATATTATCCGTTTAGTTTTGCCAATGCCTCCTCTTGCGATTCTACTATCGTAAAAACCGCATCCAGTTTAGTCACCACTAATAATTTCATAATCTGGCTTGAAGGATTAACCAATAAAGTTTCTCCACCTATATTTTTGAATTTTGTCATAATAGTGATCATTACTCCTATGCCACTACTATTCATATATCTTACATTAGACAAATCTATTGCGCAAGATTTGATATTATCTTCGATTTTTTCGACTACAACACCAACGATTTCTGCACCGCTTTGTTCGCCTAACAAATCACCCTCAAAGGCCAACAATAAAGTGTTTCCGTTAATTTCGCTTGTTATATTCATGTTTCAGTATTTCAACTTAGATTCTTTTGCAACACTATTTACAAAAGAAGGTGGCTAAGTTACAATATAATTTTTCGTTGATCAACCGCATGTGAGAAAAATGGGCTATTCATTAGGTTCGAAGCGGTCTACAGTTAAAATTCCTGTTAATTCTTTGATTTTTTTTATCAATTCTTCCAGATGTTCTTTATCCTTAATTTGAAGCATTAACACATCTTCGACTATTCCATCTTTTGTTTGCGCATCAATTGACTCGATATTGACAGCTCCATCTTTGAAAAAAATACTTGTAATATCATTAATTAAACCCATCCTGTCCATTCCGGTTATACGCAACCCTACTAAGAACCTATTATCGTTTTGTGATCTCCACTTAGCCTTAATAATACGGTATCCGTAGTTAGACATTAACTCGGTAGCGTTACTACATTTAGAACGGTGAATTTTTATTCCTTCATTTACCGTGACAAAACCAAAAATATCATCTCCCGGAATCGGGTTGCAACACTTGGCCAATTTATATTCAATTCCATCTATGCCATCACCAATAATCAAAGAATCCTGATTGAACTCTTTAATTTTGCGTATTTCAGCCTCGGACTTCTGTTTGTTAACCTTATCGGTGTGTTCTTTGTGCTCTTCAGTTTTTTCTTTTTCGAGTATATTAAGTTCCGTCAAACTTTTTAGTTCCAACGTGCCTTTTCCTAAACGGTAATACAACTCGTTGGCAGAATTTAACTTAAAATGCCCCGCAAGCCGAGTTACAAAATCACCTGGAATTTTGGTTTTTAATTGTTTTATTTTCTTGTTCAGTAGGGCTTTTCCTTCGTTTTCAATTGTCCTCTTAGATTCATTCAAAAAATCTTTGATACGTTTTCGAGCCTTGGAAGTAACAACCATGCGAAGCCAGTCTTCACTTGGTTTCTGTTTTTTACTGGTCAATATCTCGACTTGGTCGCCATTTTTGAGCGCCTTGCTTATCGGCACCAACTTGTGGTTTACCTTTGCTCCCAGGCAACTCAAACCGACCTGAGTATGAATTTCAAAGGCAAAATCGAGTGTAGTTGCACCGGTTGGTAGAACTTTTAAGTCACCTTTAGGAGTAAAAACAAATATTTCTTCATTAAACAGATTTTGCCTGAAATCATCGATAAACTCAATAGCGTTAGTATCGCTTTGTTTAATGATATCACGAACTTTCGCTATCCAATTATCTAAGCCTGATTGTTTATCTCCGTCTTTACTCTCTTTATACTTCCAATGAGCTGCATAGCCTTTTTCAGCTATATCATCCATTCGTTCGGCCCTAATTTGTACTTCTACCCACCTACCTGCATTGCTCATCACAGTGGTGTGTAAAGACTCATAGCCATTAGCTTTGGGTGTACTTATCCAATCTCTTAAACGATCGGGATTGGGTTTATAAAAATCGGTGACTATAGAGTATACTTGCCAGCACTGGTTTTTTTCTTCCTCTCTGGGACAGGTTATAATTATTCGAATGGCAAACAGATCATAAACCTCCTCAAAAGGGATATTCTGTTTTTTCATCTTGTTCCAAATCGAATAAATAGATTTGGGACGCCCTTTTATTTTGAATTCAAAATAGTTTTCGCGTAACTTCTCCTGAATTGGTTTAATAAATTCTCTTATGAACTTATTACGCACGGCTTTGGTATCCTTAATTTTCCATGCTATTTCATAATAAGTTTCCCTATCGGTATATTTAAGGTAGAGGTCTTCCAACTCGGATTTAATGGCATATAAACCCAGTCTATGAGCTAAAGGAGCATATAAATAAATTGTTTCGGATGCAATTTTAAGTTGTTTATGCCTTTGCATGCTATCAAGCGTGCGCATGTTATGTAAGCGATCGGCTAACTTAATCAATATAACCCTAACATCATCGGACAGCGTGAGTACCATTTTACGGAAATTCTCAGCCTGTTGTGAAGACCCATATTCAAAAACACCTGAAATTTTTGTTAGTCCATCAATAATTCGTGCTACTTTGCGCCCAAATACCCGTTCGATGTCTTCAAGTTCCATGTCCGAATCTTCAACCACATCATGCAACAAAGCTGCCACGATGGAAGTAGTACCCAAGCCTATTTCTTCTACACATATTTGAGCGACTTCAATGGGGTGATAAATATAGGGTTCACCCGATTTTCGACGCATATCCTTATGCGCTTCTACAGCAACGTTAAAGGCTTTTTTAATGACTTTGGTATCGCCATCTTTCAAAACTGGTTTGGCAAAGCGCAACAATCGTCTGTATCTTCTTACTATCTCCTTATTTTCTTCTTCTAAGTCGATTAACTGCTCCATTTAACGTAAAAGTAGTCAAAAATTAAGGAAAAATCGATTAAAAAAGGTCTAAAAATGCACTGTTTTAATATTCATAACACATTTTCTTTAATTAACGTATTGAAAAAATCAAAGGTACTTGCAGCGAATGTGCATAGGTCTATATCTTTCAGCTTTATCCTAATATTTTTTAAATATTTCTTTGATATTATCATTTAACCCTATAAATTTGCGCTCGCATTTGAGAAATACAAGACTCCAATGCACCTTGATCCTGCGGATGTGGCGGAATTGGTAGACGCACTAGACTTAGGATCTAGCGCCTTCGGGCGTGGGGGTTCGACTCCCTCCATCCGCACTTAATTACACCCTCAACTTTCCATAGTTGGGGGTTTTTAATTTATACTAACGTCCGAATCGTGAATATTACATTAGATCAGAAAGAGTCAACACTAGCTTCATTATCTATTCAACTTACAGAAGAAGACTATAAAGAACAATTCGACAAACGCTTGCAGGAATACAGAAAACAAGCGAATATTAAAGGTTTTCGTCCCGGAAAAGTTCCAATGTCTCTTATTAAAAATATGATTGGTGAGAGTTTGCTTGCTGAAGAGGTTTCTAAAGTGTTATCTGAATCGATGAATAATTATATTTCAGAAAACAATATTACTATACTGGGAGAACCTCTTCCAAATGAAGCGGAAAACACGCCGATCGACTGGAAAAATCAAACAGAATTTGAATTCATATATGACTTAGGAATTATTCCTGAATTTGATTACGAGGTTTCAGAAAAACAAAAATTCACTCAATATAAGGTTGAAGTTGATGATAAATTGTTTGAAGAAAGAAGTAATTATTTGAGAGAAAACTATGGTGAACATGTACATCCGGAAACCGTAGTGGATGAAAAAGATTTCTTATCTGGCGAGATCAGCAATGCGGAAAAGGATTTTACACATGAATCTGGTTTTCCGATGAGCAGAGTTAGTGAAAAACAACAACAGCTTTTCATTGGAATGAAAGCAGACGATGAAGTTACTTTTGACATTCGTCAGACTTTTGATCAGGATGAATCGCATCTCGCCCATGTAACCGGTTTACCTAAAGAGCAGGTCGCAGACATTGAAGGGGAGTATACTTTCAAGCTCAAAAGTATTACACGTTCTGAAACTGCAGAATTAAATGAAACTTTTTTCGACAAAGTATTCGGCCCGGGCGAAGTAAAAACGGAAGAAGAGTACACGGACAAACTGAAAGCACTTATTGCCCAGCAGTACGAGCGTGACACTATTTATCTACTGAATCAGGAAATTAAAAAATCACTTATTGAAGACACTAAAATTGAGCTATCACCGGATTTTTTAAAGCGGTGGATTTTAGCATCTAATAAAGAAAATACAAAGGCAGAAGAAATCGACGAGAAGATCGAAGATTATATCAAAGAAGTTAAATGGCAGTTTCTTAGAAACAAAATAGCCAGAGACCTGGAAATCAAAGTGGAAGACGAGGAAGTAAGAAATCTTGCCAGAATCCAAATTCAACAACAATTTATGGGCGGCGGTGCATTAACACCTGAACTCGCAGAGATGATTGACAAAATTCTGGATAATTACTTACGTGAAAACAATGGTCAGAATTATATGAACACCTATGAACAACTCATGCAAGACAAGCTTTTCGCAGTCATTCAGGAAAAAGTAGCCCTGAAAGAAAAAAGTGTTTCTGCCGATGAATTGAAAGAGATCTTAGAAAAACAGTAACCAAGGAATTTTTTCAGCGTTTATACTGTTGATAAGTAACAACAAAAAAGTCCTTCTTTGTAGGGACTTTTTTTTTAGCTTTACAAATTGTTAACTTTTACAAAAAATGAATTTATCAGAAGAGTTCAAAAAATTCGCAGTAAAGGATCAGGGCATCAGCAGTATAACTACTGATCAGTATATGAGCAGCATAACCAATATGACTCCTAATATTATTGAGGAACGTCAAATGAACATTGCGGTTATGGATGTGTTTTCGAGGTTGATGAAAGATCGAATTATCTTTTTAGGAATGCCTATTGACGACCAAATATCAAATATCGTGGTAGCACAGCTACTCTTCCTGGAGTCTTTAGATTCGAAATCAGATATTTTAATGTATATAAACAGCCCTGGCGGGTCGGTTTATGCTGGTTTGGGTATTTACGATACCATGCAATACGTTCGCCCGGATGTTGGCACTATATGCACAGGATTGGCTGCTTCGATGGGCGCTGTTCTCCTGGCTGGCGGAGCAGATGGTAAACGTTCGTCTTTACCCCATTCAAGAATAATGATTCATCAGCCATTAGGTGGTGCGCAGGGACAAGCCTCTGATATTGAAATTACTGCCAAACAAATATTAATTTTGAAAGAAGAATTGTACGATATCTTATCGAAGCACTCCGGAAAAACTCCTAAGCAAATAGAGAAGGATGCCGATCGTGATTACTGGATGAAAGCGGCAGAAGCAAAAGAGTACGGCTTGATCGATGAAGTATTGACGAAAGAATAATTTTATTAAAGTAAAAACAAGAAATACATGGCACAGATAACATGTTCATTTTGTGGTAGAAGCAAAAAAGACGTTGATCTGATGATTTCAGGAATACATGCACACATTTGCAATATTTGTATTTCGCAGTCCTATCAAATCCTTAACGAGGAAAAGAAACTGCAGGCAAATGAAACTACTACAGGCATTAATCTCATCAAACCGGTGGAAATGAAAAAATTCCTGGACCAATATGTTATTGGACAAGATGAGGCAAAAAAAGTACTTAGTGTTGCCGTGTATAATCATTATAAACGGCTCAATCAGGAAAGTGACAGTAATGACATTAATATTGAAAAGTCAAATATCATTATGGTTGGGCAAACAGGAACCGGTAAAACTTTTCTAGCCAAAACTTTAGCCAGAATTTTACAGGTTCCTTTTTGTATTGCAGACGCAACAGTTCTTACAGAAGCCGGCTACGTAGGAGAAGATGTCGAAAGTATTTTAACACGACTCTTACAAGCTGCCAATTACAATGTGGATGCTGCTCAAAGAGGCATTATCTATATTGATGAAATAGACAAGATTGCACGAAAAAGTGACAATCCTTCCATCACTAGAGATGTGAGCGGAGAAGGTGTTCAACAGGCCTTATTGAAACTATTGGAAGGCACATCGGTAAATGTTCCACCTCAGGGAGGACGTAAACATCCGGATCAAAAAATGATTAGTGTAAATACCGAAAATATATTATTCATATGCGGTGGAGCATTTGATGGTATCGCAGATAACATCAGCAGACGTTTAAATACTCGTCCATTGGGTTTCAAGAACAACACGGAAAAACCTACGGAAATTGAAAAAAGTGAGCTCCTGCGATTTGTTACGGCACAAGACCTTAAGTCTTTCGGCTTAATACCTGAACTTATCGGTCGTTTGCCTGTACTTACACACCTGGACCCTCTTGATGCACAAGCTTTAAGAAGAATACTTCAGGAACCTCGAAACGCCTTAATTAAACAGTACACTAAGCTTTTTGAAATGGAAGGGATTAAGCTTGAGGTAACTAATGAGGCCATCGACTTCATCATCGAAAAAGCGGAAGAATTTAGTCTGGGTGCCAGAGGGTTGCGATCTATCTGCGAAGCACTATTGACAGACGCTATGTTTGAATTACCTTCGCAAGACAGTACAAATAAATTTGTTCTTTCGAGGCAATATGCGGAAGAAAAATTTGAAAAATCAAAATTTAAGAGCTTAAGAGTAGCCTCTTAAAAAATGAAAGAGGCTGTCTCAAAAGTCTCAGTACAAACACTAAAGGCGAAGTTTGAAACTTCGCCTTTTTTAGTGCACTCAATTTTAGTAAATTGAGTTGTGCCTAATATGAAAGTAAAATTTAAAGAGTATGATTGCAATCAAATCATGCTTTTACCACCAAGTTTAGATGAATTAATTTCATCCAACCATCCAGTAAGAGTCGTAAATGATATAATTGACCAAATAGATTTACAGTTACTTTTGGATAAATACAAGGGAGGAGGGACCTCTTCTTACCACCCAAAAATGCTACTTAAATTACTGGTTTATGCTTACTTAAGTAATGTGTACTCGAGTAGAAAATTAGAATTGCTTTGTAAAGAAAATATACCAATGATGTGGTTGACAGCCATGAATCAACCAGATCATAATACAATTAATCGTTTTCGCAGTGATAGACTTAAAAATGTGCTCAAAGAAGTATTCAGTCAGGTAGTTTTGCTTTTAGCAGAAAGTGGACATCTTGATTTAAAAGATGCTTTTAATGATGGCACTAAAATAGAAGCAAATGCTAACAAATACACCTTTGTTTGGGGGAATGGCATAAAAACAAATAAAGAGAAAATGGTTAAGCAACTAGAAGAGCTATGGTCTTATAGCCAGCAAGTTGCAAAGCAAGAGGAGCCACAGCCTGATTTAGATTTAAGTACCATTACCCCTGAATTAGTAGAGCAAACCTTAGAAAAAATATCCTCAAACCTTTCATCAACACCACAAAAGGTAGACAAGAAAAAACAACAAAAGGTAAACTATGGAAAACGTAATTGGCCTAACAAATTACGTGAATATCAACAGAAGGAAGCTATCTTGGGGCAAAGGAATAGTTACTCAAAAACTGATATAGATGCTACTTTCATGCGCATGAAAGACGACCATATGCAAAATGGACAGCTCAAGGCTGGATATAACCTACAGATAAGCACCAACAAGCAATTTATTCTTCATTACACCCTGCATCAAAAACCTAGTGACTCCACAACCTTCATACCTCATTTTAAGAGTTTTAAAAAATACCTAAAACAAAACCCAGAAACGATAACAGCAGATTCAGGATATGGAAGCCATGAAAACTATCAACACCTTGAAGATGAATCAATAATTCCATTTGTAAAGTATAATTACTTCCATAAAGAACAGAAAGAAACCAAACAAAAAACAGATAACCTAAAGGATACAAGTAAGTTACATTATATTCCAGATAAAGACGAGTATGTATGTCCAATGGGACAAAGGATGAGCAAGGTTGGACAAACTCATCAAAAAACAGCAAATGGATATATCCAGCAAAAAGATATTTATGAAGCTAAAAATTGTAATACTTGTCCGTTAAATGGAAGTTGCCATAAGTCAAAGGACAACAGAAGGATACAAGTAAACCATAGTCTTAACAGACTGAAAACCAAGGCAAAACAAAACCTTCTATCAGAAGAAGGAATCAAAAGACGAAAACAACGTCCAGCAGATGTTGAAGCTGTCTTTGGCAACCTGAAGCAAAACAAAAGGTTTACAAGATTTAGCTTAAAAGGCCTTGAAAAAGTAGAAATAGAAACTGGATTAATGGCAGTAGCCCATAATTTAGCCAAGGTTGCTTAAAGATCTAGGCTTTAAACTTCACTTCACAAAAATAGACTGAATCAAAATTATTGTAATCCAGAAAAGCTAAAAAACAAAGAGGCCGTCTCTTTTTACTTTTGAGACGGCCTCTTTTTTTTACTTATTTCAGTTGCTATAGACTTTTTTTTCGGTCTATTCGGTCTCGCTACTAGCCAGGTAATCAACCATAAGCCGGGCCGTTTTCCGGGATGCACCTTCACCTCCCAACAACTGTTTCATATGAGTATAATCACTTTGAATCTGCTCACGATAGGCTTCGTCATTAGCGATATTATTCATCTCATTCTCTAAATTTTGCTTCGTAAAATCGACTTGAATAAATTCCTTAATTACCGGCTTATCACAAATTAAGTTCACTAACGAAATGTACTTAATCTTAACAAGACGTTTGGCGATTTCATAGGACAGTCTGTTTCCGGCATAGCACACAACCTGCGGAACATTAAAAAGACCTGTTTCCAAAGTAGCCGTTCCTGAGGTCACAATTGCCATTTCTGACAAGTTCAAAATATCGAAGGTCTCTTCGTACAACACCTTAATATCTCTATCACCAATAAATTGTGCGTAAAACTCGGGGCTAAACTGATTCACCCCTGCAATCACCGGGTGATATTGCGGGTATTTGTCAAAAACCTCCAGCATTGTTGGCAACATATTCTTAATTTCATTGCGCCTACTGCCAGGTAGCACCGCCAAAAGAGGTTTAGAGGGATGCAAATTATTTTTAGTTCTAAAGTCCTCATCAGGAACAAAATCCCCCACTACATCCAATACCGGGTTCCCCACGTAATCTACATTGAAGTCATAGCGCTCAAAAAATTCTTTCTCAAAAGGCAGGATACAAAATGCTTTATCAACATAAGCCTTTATCTTCCAGGCTCTCTTTTGATTCCAGGCCCAAACTTTGGGTGTGATGTAGTAATATATTTTAATGCCTTTTTCATGAGCAAATTTTGCCATGCGCATGTTGAATCCACCATAATCGATAAGAATCAATACATCTGGATTGTAATTAGCTATATCTTCCTGCGTGGTTCGAATATTTTCTTTAACGGTACGCATTTTCATTACAACTTCGACAAAACCAATAATCGCTGCGTCTTTGTAATGCCTAAATCGCTGACCTCCCACTTCTTGCATTTTGTCTCCTCCGAAAAAACGGAAATCTGCTTGATTATCAAGCAATTTCAATTCCTTCATCAAATTGCTGGCATGCAAATCACCAGACTTCTCCCCTGCTACAAGATAGTATTTCATATTTGTATTTATTCACCAAAATATTCCACAAAATTTCTATTCGTCTCATACAATTTCACTGCATGTAGTTTGATAGATCTGCCATTTTCAATATCATGGACCAGTTCGTTCCAAATAGCTACAGCGAAGTTTTCTGTACTAGCCATTTTGCCGCTAAGAAATGGAACATCAAGGTTTAAGTTTTTATGATCCACTTTTTTGATAATTCTTTCCCTGATTATATCTCTAAGCACCTTCAAGTCTATCACATAACCGGTTTCTTCGTCAATTTCGCCTTTCACCGTAACCTCCAATTCATAATTATGCCCATGCCAGTTCTCATTGGCACATGGACCAAAAACCTGCTCATTTTTTTCTTTAGACCAGCTTGGATTATACAGCTTATGAGCAGCATTGAAGTGCTCCTTTCTTGTCACATATATCATTATTATTTTGATTAATCCTATTCAATAAATGACTTAGCTCACCATTTTGTTCATGAAATCACGAATATACACATTTTATTTAGCCCTCAGGTTTATGTATTAATTTTTGAGAAACAGTGCAAAAGATTTATTGTTTTATGAGTAGAAGCCATTAAACCCGTATCATTACTATAGGAACTAGTAACTTTTTGAAAAAAGAGCTAATTTCGAATTCTTAATGTAAAGCTTATGATGGTAGTTACAGGGGCTGCGGGATTTATTGGCAGCTGTCTTATTAGTCGACTCAATCAAGATAATTTCAATTATATAATTGCAGTTGACGACTTTGAAAACCCGGAAAAGAATAAGAATCTTGAAGGAAAGAGCATACAAGAACGTGTGCATCGTGATGATTTTTTCAACTGGTTAGACAAAAACTATAAAACTGTCGAGTTTATTTTTCACATGGGTGCCCGAACAGATACCACCGAATTCGACCAGTCGATTTTTGATCGCTTAAACTTAAATTACAGCAAGGAATTATGGATCAGATGCCATAATTATCAAATTCCTATAATTTATGCATCTTCAGCTGCAACATACGGACTGGGAGAAAAAGGGTATGAAGACAACGAAGACTTATGTAAAACCCTACAACCATTAAACCCCTACGGCGTTTCTAAGAACGATTTTGATATATGGGCGTTAGAACAAGAAAATAAACCCTTCTTTTGGGCAGGACTTAAATTTTTCAATGTGTACGGCCCTAACGAATACCATAAAAGCCGGATGGCCTCGGTTATCTTTCATGCGCACAATCAAATTTCAAATACAGGAGCCATGAAGTTGTTCCGGTCTCATAAAGATGAATATGCGGATGGAGAGCAATCAAGGGATTTTATCTATGTAAAAGATCTTACGGAAGTAATTCTTTTCTTAACCCATCACCGTAAAAATTCCGGAATTTATAATTTGGGTACAGGGCATGCTCGTTCTTTCAACGATCTTGTAAAGGCTACATTCAAAGCCATGAACACTCCTGAGTCCATTTCATATATCGATACTCCTTTAGATATTAGAGATAAATACCAATATTTCACTGAAGCTAACATGAACAAGTTACTATCAATAGGTTATGACAAAGAATTCACTTCATTAGAGGAAGGTGTAAGCGATTATGTTTCTAATTATTTGAATTCAAAAACCTATTTCTAATTGAATGATTTTCGTTATTGTTTTGTGTATTCTCTGTGCCGACTATTTGTTAGAAAGCGCATTGGAAATTTTAAACCTAAAGCATAAACCTTCAAAACTCCCCTCATTACTGGCAAACCTTTACACTGCTGAGAAGTATAATGAAGCAATACTTTATCAGCAGAAGTCTGTTAAATTAGGTTTGGTGCAGTCTTCTTTCTCTTTTCTGTTTATGTTTGCCATCATTTACACAGGCACATTAGGCAAACTGGATTCGATAATGGTTCAACACATAAGCAATGCTCATATACTTTCCTTGACCTATTTTGGCCTGATTTTTCTGATTTCAGATATAATTAACACCCCATTTCAATACTACAAGAATTTTGTAATCGAAACAGCATTTGGGTTTAATAAAATGAAACCGGCTACTTTTTTCCTGGATAAACTTAAAGGTTATTTAATCACCACTCTATTAGGCGGTGCCATTTTATGGATTCTTCTAGTGCTTATCGAATCATTCGGAACAAATTTTTGGATTTATTTCTGGATAATCATCTCGGTATTTCTCTTTTTTACAAATATGCTTTACACAACACTTTTTGTACCACTGTTTAATAAGCTCACGCCTTTGAATAAAGGTGAATTACGTGATGCTATCGAATCTTATTGCAAAAAGGTAGACTTCCCTCTGAACAACATATACGTTATTGACGGATCTAAAAGATCTTCCAAAGCAAATGCTTTTTTTTCGGGTATAGGAAAACAGAAAAAAATCGTACTTTATGATACATTAATAGAAAAGCATACTGAAAACGAATTAGTGGCTATTTTAGCCCACGAGGTAGGTCATTACAAAAAAAAGCACATCATATCAGGATTAACAGGCAGTATAATTAGCATAGGTATTATCCTATTCGTTCTATCTTTATTCATGAATAGCCATTCACTATCTAAAAGTCTTGGTGGACAGCATTACGCCATTCATTTGAACCTTATTGCTTTTAGTATTTTGTTTACTCCCATATCTAAGGTTGCAGGCTTAATCATGAATGCTGTATCTCGCAAAAACGAATACGAAGCAGATGCTTATGCAGCAAAAACTTATGATGCCTCACCTTTAAAAACCGCTTTGGAATCGCTAAGTGTCACACATCTCAGCAACCTAACACCACACCCTGCATATGTATTTTTTCATTACTCCCACCCACCGCTATTACAACGTTTAATTGCACTTAATAAAGTTGATGAGACAAAAAGATAAAAAGCGCTTCATCGTCCTTATTTTCATAAGTATCCTGGCAGTAGGATACCTATACCTTAGACATGTAATTAGTCCTACCAGACATTATAATCCCATAAAGGAATCAAGCGATTTAAAGCTCACAGAAAGCAATTATGGTATTCGTGTAGACAGTATTGCTGAAGAGTTAGGACTTCCCAGCCCTTATTTCAAAGCGCTTATAGTTCTGGAATGTTCAGGTCGTATCAATTTTGAACCGCGCTTTGAATCACATGTTTTCGAAAAACTAAAAAGGGTTCGTGATAAGAAACAACAAGATTATTACGGAATTACCTATGATATAATTCATGACGCACCAGATGAAGCACTTAAAAATTTAGCGACATCCTGGGGGCCTTTTCAATTAATGGGCTATCAATGTATCAACATGGGAGTTAAAGTACAGGACATCCGTGGCAAGGACAATGTATATTGGGGCATGGTTTGGATAAACAAACGCTATGGTAATCTGTTAAAAAAGAAAAATTTTGAAGATGCATTCCACATACACAATACAGGAAGGCCTCATCCTACTTTTGGACCTGCTCTGACCCACGACCCTGATTACGTTTCAAAAGGCTTAAGTTATATTCAATACTTTGAAAATCGCTCAAATTTAGAATAAAAAGCCAAGTTAAAGTTCCTTCATACTATTGATAAAAGAGTTAACCTTCTCCATTAATAAGCTAAGGTTTTCTGCCTCCAGATTATGAAAGCCAGATGAATTATTGTTCCGAAATTGAACTATTGCCGAAAAACAAACTTTTTCGGATAAATAGTCAATATTGATGCGTATACCCTTTAAAGAATTTAAATTAAATGGCGTATCAAATTCTTTAAAAATATCCTCCTCATGTATTCTTGTTAATTCCATAAGCATTTTTTTATGCGATGTAGCATCTGCAACTACCTCTCGTTAATATATATACGAAAATTTTAACAATTACGTATGATTTTATTAATTTAACTCCATAAAAAATATAATATAGCACTAAATATCAATCATTTACACATTAAAAATAGCATAAATACCTACTTTTAATGAAGTGATTTATTTGCAAAGAAACAACAATTATTAAGAAAGAAATTATGATTCAGAATTCTCAAGACCCTGTTCCTTCAACCATTTTATTTGATTGAACGAGCACCAAAAATGACATGAGAAAAACAACTAGTACACCAAATTCAAACTCCAACAAATAGAGATTTTGCGGAATTATCAAAAAAGCACCAACACCCTGAATAGTAATTAACAGGATTAAGAATCTGGTTATAAATCGATTGTTCTTTCTTTTGATATAAAAAGCCCCCAGAGGCGCAAACATGAGCACAACCGGAACACTTACCAACCAGTAATTCCATACATCTGCCTGAATAATACTGGAGCCATCGCCAAGCCTCATCCCAAACCCAACTAGCGAAATAAAAGCCATTAACACTACGGAAAGAGCAGTAGCTTCTTTAAGTGACATCCTGAAATACAAAGTAAGAACAGAAAACACAATCATATCTACCCCATTACCAGTCAAACCACTTATAGCACCTCCCAAAAACCCACTAACCAACAACAGAATAGCATCTGCACGCTTTAACTCAGCCCTAACCTGTCCTCCTTTTTTCCTTTGATGTAACAAAACCACCATAAAACTAAGACCAATGCAAACATACATCATTTTAATATAGCTCATCGGTATTCTGAGTCCAATAAAGTTTAAGGAAACAACCAAACCTACAACCCCACCTAAGGCCGCCCACATAAAAACATCCTTACGCAAGGCAGTTCTTGATTGGAATAAAATACCCAAAGATGCCGATGTCATCCCCACCGATTGAATCATAAACGAAAAATCACGCGCATCATAAGTAGAAATACCCAACACCAAAGTCATCACAGGAAATGCGACAGCCCCACCACCCAAACAAGTCGATCCCGCTACAAAAGCGCCCAACATCATAGTAAGCGACATCACCCAATACCCTTTGTACAACTCAAAACCACCATACATAAACATGTACGTTACCCAACTTAAAGAAACAAGAGATAAAAAAATATGAAAAGGAGAAAACCTCGTTTTAGTCCCGAACATGGCACGATTCAATTAAAATAACAATAAGTATATTTTTTATTACTTTTTAAAGTAAAAAATCATTTTTTTATACTTCATTTACTCCAATTTTATCACTTAAACAACAAGACAAGTACTCTTACTTGTTTATTGCACTATTTAAACAACAACCCAACATAATACGTAATATTTTTTGTAATAATTAAAGGTTTATTACATGGAAATTCATAACAAACACGTTAATTTGGCTAAAAATTGATTTTTTTTCAAAAAGAAAGAAACTTTTTGCTTTTTTTAATTGTACGTCGCCTTTTGGACTATTACCATAATATTTTTTTTAAAATCAAGTACTTATACGTTTGCACATATGGCAAACGTAAGTTATATTAGCTATACACAAAGAGGTTAAAGGAAAATATTTTAAAGTAAAATTTTATTTCCTATCTCGATTATTATTTTTAATTAACATTTTCATTATGGGGACAAACACAATCGATCATGTTTCGACTGAAGTCGATACTATTGTAAGACAATTAGTAGACTTAACGAACGAGAAATTACTTCCGGCAGGAACAGAACCTGTCAACAAAGACACCGAATTATTAATGCTTAACATCTTCGACTCATTAGCCATGGTCACGTTGCTGACATTTGTTGAAGAACGTTTTGATGTCAAAATTCCGGACGAGGAAGTCACTCCGAATAACTTCAAAGATTTTGAGAGCATCGCCAGTCTCATAATTACAAGCATGAGCACATCAGCAACAACAGAAGCACCGAAAGATGAAATGACGAATCCTGTTGCCAAAGCCATAAAAATGGTAGCTACCAATGGTGTAATTCAGCAAAAATACGAATTATCAAACGGGCAAGTAGTTCACACACTCGAAATTGAAGGGGACGGACCGGTCTGGTTGCTAATACCAGGACTAGGAAATCCATCAAGCTCCTGGATTACGGTTTTACAGGGACTGTTAGGTGATCATCAGGCGCATGCCATTGACTTTGTTGGATTTGGATTATCAACAACACCTTCTGACAGGCCTAACTTTGAAGAACACTATGAAACAATGGAGCTTCTGATGAAAGAAATAGGCAAACCTCCCTATATTATTGTAGGCAGTTCAGCTGGCTCCATGATAGGCATGGAAATGGCACGAAGGCACCCTGAAATGGTAAAAGCACTTATTGTCACCGGATTTGGTCTTGTAGAAGACCCACAAGCCTGGTGGGACCATCTGCAAATGTTATCTAAGAAACCAGAAGACTTTCTGAACGCAGCCTACTACCGTGTTCCGGAACTTAATGATATTCTTGATAGATTGATACAGGATGTCATGTCACGACCTGCATATTGGAGTTTCCTAGAAGGAGGAGGGCTGGACGCCATGAAAAACATCGCTCGCGACATAACTATTCCTACACTATTTGTCTCTGGAGAAGATGACGAAATAATTAAACGCAGTTATGTAGAAAAGGCTCAAGACCAAATTCCAAATGCGAAGCTGGAATGGCTGGCAAGATGTGGCCACTTCCCTCCGGCGGAACAACCTGAAGAACTTCTTTATGTTATAAAAAACTTTCTTAACACACTTTAAGAATCATTTTCAACATTTTTAAATATTAATTGCTATGAATTCAAATAATTCAGAAGAAAACAACTATGACGTTATTGTTATTGGAGGAGGCCCTGGAGGATCAACCACAGCGGCTTACCTGGGACGTATGGGCTACAAAATTGCCCTGATAGAAAGAGAATCGTTTCCACGTTATCATGTAGGGGAATCACTAACAGGTATGGCTGCTGAAATCATTGAAGATTTTGCCTTGGAAGACCAAATGGAGGAATTCAAATTCCCTATTAAAGGCGGGGTAAAAGTTTTAGGCAAAGAGGCGAAAAGTGAATTTTTCGTTGCCGTACTTAGACAAACATGGCAAGTTCGTCGTGATGAATTTGACAAAATGTTACTGGACAACGCATTAAAACACCATGTCCACTTAATAAAAGGTGCTGTTCGCGATATTCTTTTTGAAGGCGGAAAAACCACTGGTGTTAACTATACTGATGAAAACGACAGCACAAAAACCCTCAAGGCTTCTTACATTGTAGACGCTTCGGGAAGCAGCACCCTACTCTCAAAAAAAGGAATTGCGGGAAAACAAGAATTCACGAATGAATTTGAGAAACAAGTAGCTGTTTTCACTCAATTCAAAAACGTCAAACGCGACCCTGGCGCCATGCGCGACAACACCTTTCTGTTCTACTCTGATGTTAATGAATGGGCTTGGTTTATCCCTCTTTCTGAAGACACTGTAAGCATCGGTGTTGTTATGCCGAATGAAAAAATCAAGTCTTTGGGGGGAATAGAGGCCGCCATGAAATGGGGACTTGAAAACATAAACCCAGACCTTACTTCCAGAATGTCTGACGCCGAACAAATTGAAGAGATTCGGGCTATCCGGAAATACTCATACATCATAGAACCTTTTGTTGGAAACGGGTGGCTTTGTGTAGGAGACTCTCATCGCTTTTCAGATCCAATATTTTCGTTTGGTGTTTCTTTTGCTCTTGTTGAAGCGAGGGCTGCTGCTCATGCCATCAGTCAAGCTTTGGAAACAGGAAGCCACGACACTCCTTTTGAAGAGTATGCGAAATTCTGCGATACTGGTCAAAATGCAGCATTTGATGTCATCCGTTATTTCTGGCATTTCCCTGTGTTTTTCGGCTTCCAAGCAAAGGGCAAATACCGCAAAGACATAATACGTCTATTAAGTAGTGACTGCCACAAAAGTGAAGAGATTGAAATACTCAAATTGATGCGTGAATCCCTCGAAAAAGAAGATGCAAAAAAATCTATGGATATGCAAGAAGCTATCCCCTCTTAAAATAAGTGATTCACTAAAATATTGATTTTGTTATGAATTTCTCTTGGACTAAAGAACAACTTGAAATCAAAGAGAATGCCATCGAATTTGCTCAAAAACAATTAAACGATACTGTTTACGAACGTGATGAACGGTCAGAATTCAGTAGGGAAAATTGGAACAAATGCGCAAAACATGGCATTCTAGGGCTTTCATTTCCGGAAGCCTACGGTGGAACAGACCTGGACATAGAGAGCGTAATGCTCTACATGGAAGGATTAGGCTATGGAACCAGGGACAATGCTTTATTATTTGGCTTGAACGCGCAAATGTGGAGCGTGCAATATCCTATTGCCCAAATTGGAACGGAAGCACAAAAGGAGCAATTTTTAAACCCACTCATTTCCGGTGAAATAATTGGTGCACACGGTATGTCTGAGCCAATGTCTGGCTCAGATGCTTTTGGTATGTACACAAAAGCTACCAAGGTTGACGGTGGGTACTTATTGAACGGAACAAAAATGTTTGTAACAAACGCACCTGTAGCGGACATTGCAGTTGTTTTTGCAACTACAGATCGTAAACTCGGTAGATGGGGAATCAGTGCTTTTATCGTTGAAACAGATCGCGCAGGTTTTTCAAGAGGCAAGGACCTGGCTAAAATGGGCATGAAAACCTGCACAATGGGCGAGCTATTTTTACAAGACTGCTTTGTCCCAGACGATCACTTACTTGGCAATGAAGGGGCTGGTGGAGCCATTTTCACGAGTTCGATGGAATGGGAACGAAGTTGCATATTAGGCAGTCACATTGGAGAAATGGAACACCAACTCGAAAAATGTGTCAAATATGCCAATGAAAGAACCCAGTTCAATCAATCTATTGACAAATTCCAATCAATATCAAATCGAATCTCAGACATGAAAATTCGCCTGGAGACCGCAAGGTTATTACTTTATAAAGTAGCATGGTTAAAAAGCCAGGGAAAACCTACCGCCATTGACGCTGCTTTGGCCAAACTACACATCAGTGAGGCTTATGTTGCTTCAAGTCTTGACGCTATTAGAATATTTGGAGGGTACGGATACCTATCTGAAATGGGAATCGAAAAAGACTTAAGAGATGCCATTGGCGGCACTTTGTATTCGGGCACGTCAGATATTCAGCGAAACATTATTGCCAACCAAGTTAAAATGCAGCTATTATGAAAACATTAGTAGACCTACTAAACGACGCTTATCATCGACACTCTGATAAAGTCGCTTTCATGTTTAATAACGAGACCTTATCTTATCGCGAATTACATGATGCTTCTAACGACCTGGCCCTTACACTCCAAGATTTAGGTGTGAACAAAGGCGACCGTGTATGTTTTTATTTTCACAAGTCTTTTGAATCAATAATCTCCATTTATGCAATATTAAAATTAGGAGCTATATACATTCCTTTAGACCCCTTATCTCCAATAGATCGTTTGAGAAAGGTGCTCAAAGATGTAAATGCCAAAGCGATAATTCATAGTAGAACTTTATCAAATAACGCCACAGTTCTTAATGAAACGGTGAACACCATCTGCTATGAATATGAATACGCCCCATACGGGCCATTCAATTTCGACGACCTTATATTGCCTGAGATTTATGCAGATGACGAATGCTATATTTTATACACTTCAGGGTCTACAGGAACGCCAAAGGGCATTGTACACACGCACAAAAGCGCTGTAAGTTTTGCCATTTGGGGGAAAGAAACTTTTGATATTGAATCGTGCGATACCTTAAGCAACCATGCTCCTTACCACTTCGACCTTTCTACATTCGACTTGTTTGCTTCATGTGCAGCTGGAGCGACCACCGTCATATTCCCGGAATTTTTAACCAAATTCCCCACAAGTATGGCATCAATAATTGAAGAGCGACAAATTACTATCTGGTATTCCGTACCTTCTGCATTGATACAAATGATGGTTAAAGGTGGCCTGGAAAACGTAGACACCAATTCGTTGCGTTGCATTTTATTTGCAGGCGAAGAGTTTCCGATCAAGCAACTACAAAAACTTCGAAAAGTGCTTCCAAATGTACGACTAAGTAATCTCTATGGCCCTACCGAAACGAATGTATGTACTTATTACGATGTAGGGGAAGAAGTTGGTAACACCCCACTACCTATAGGAAAACCATGCGAAGGTTTCGAAGGGCTTTTGATCGATGAAGATGGAAATGAGGTGCTTCAGGGGGAAGTTGGAGAGCTCGTAGTTGCCGGTCCTCATGTCATGGAAATGTATTGGAACAGAGATCAACTCAACAGTGAAAAATTCATTCATGTCAAAAATCACCAAAACAGGTATTACAAAACCGGGGACCTAGCCCGTTTACTTGAAGACGGCAACTATTGCTTTCTCGGAAGAAAAGATCGCCAGATAAAAATAAGAGGGTACCGGGTGGAGCTGGATGAAATTGAATACGAAGTACAAAATTTCGGAGGTGTATTGGAGGGCATTGTTATTGCCAGCAACCAATCTGAAGAAACATTCATCCAAGCTACTATTATCCCTGAAAGGGGGCAAAAGTTAGAAGAAAAGCAAATCATTAATTATTTAAGATCAAAGCTACCTCCTTATGCTGTTCCATCAAAAATCAACATCGTTAAGACCTTGCCACGCACATCGTCTGGCAAAGTAGACAGAAAACTTTTAGAGCACTCACAAGGGCTTAGATAATCGTTGACTGTCATCAAATAAAAGGTCTTCAATATGTTTGACATAATGAAGACCTTTTTATAAAAACGCCCAAACAACTCTACCACCGGCTAAGCGACTCGAAAATTCTTAACCGCTTCTGATAAACTTCGTGCATATTTACTAAGTGTTTCCGCGCTATTACTTAACTCATCTGAAAGGTGTGCATTTCGTTGTGTCACACCACTAAGTTCTTGTATTGACAGATTTATTTGTTCGACACCATCACTTTGTTCTTTGCTTGCCGCAGAAATCCTATTCGCCAGCGTTGCCGATTCCTTTATTTTAACCTCCAAAACCCCCAAAAGTTCTTCTGACTTCTGTGCTGTCGAAAGGCTAGTCTCAGAAATGGCATCAATACTTACAGCCTCTTCCTTACTCTGTTCGGCCAGCTTCCTAACCTCGCCGGCCACAACAGCAAAGCCCCTTCCTTCTTCCCCTACTCTTGCCGCTTCCACACTGGCATTTAATGCCAATAAGTTTGTTTTTCCGGATATATTATCTAAAACAGATATTTTTCCAACAATTTGCCTTAATGCACCCACTGTACCATTGATTGCCTCTTTTCCGCTAATCATTTGTTGTAGCGCTTCATCAGCAATATTATTACCTGCATTCGCATGTTCACTATTGTGGTAAATATTTGCCGACATCTGCTCCATGGATGCAGCTACCTCTTCAGCTGCGGCAGCTTGAGCATTTGCGCCCGACGAAATTTCTTTAGCCGTTGTCGACATCTCACCACTTGCTTCATTTAACACCTTAGATGCTGATGCAATACTTTTTATTATTTCTCTCAGATTTTGTGACATAATACTAAAATGCCCCACCAAAACCCCTACTTCGTCTCTCAAAACGGAATTTAAGTTGCGTGTTAAGTCGCCTTGTGCTATAGATTTCACGAATTCAGTAACTCGTTTCATTTCTCTGGAGATATAGCTACTCAACATAAATATGGGTAAGCCCATTTGCAACACAATGATAAGAGACACAATAATAATTTTGGTTAAAATAGTCTGAATGATGTCTGTAGTACCCGCAAGAGCCAATTCACTTTTCAACAACATATATATTGTAAAGCTATAACTCATTGCGGAAGCTAAGGCTGTAACAAAAATGGTGAAATTAAACTTTCGTTGTAATGTAAAATTAGTTTTCTCATTGAGAGGAATAAATCTACCGTAACGTTCCACAGATTTAATAATTTGAATAGAGAAAGGTATGCTACCTAACATATGATAAAATGGAAATGTCATTCCTAATATTTTATACTGTTCAGCTGAAAGCCCGGCCAATTTACCCGCGGGCATAATACAAAGACCTGACAGGGAAATCAAAGCAATGAAAACAATCGGTACAAAAAACAACATACGTTGTGCTTTTATATAATTGGACGCTTCAAGACTTTTAGCAATAATTTTAAACACCACATTAAACAATACTATTACAATGCCTGAATAGGTAAGTAAAACAATGTAAGGAGCAATAATGCTGAAAAGATCGAACCATTGCTCGAAGCTTATAAAATTTATATAGGCGGTGATAAGGACATCCGTTGTAAACAATACAAAGATACTTACCAATGCGCTAATAACCATTAAGCGCCTTTCACGTTGCATAAATTCATTTTGATCTGTACTTGTGTTAGGTATGGAAAAAGTCTTCATAAGCGTTTTTTTATACTACGCATACGCGCATGGTTGAAAAGTGTTTTATTGATTAATAACTGTTCCTAATAAATAGGTGTTTTCCGTTCTAATTCAGTTTTTTCTAAGGAAAATACGTACAAATTATACGTTAAATATGCTTACTGCTTTTTCAAGTATTTTGGCTTGCTCTTTAAGAGCATTTGCCCCTGTGCTCAAATTATCGGAAGCATAGGCATTATGCTGCGTTACCTTATTAAGTTCCTGAATCGATAAATTAATTTGATCGGCGCCATCACGCTGTTCCTTACTAGCGGTGGAGATATGACTGGCTAATTCTGCTGTTTTTTTAATTTTATCAGTAATACTATTCAAAATTTCTTCGGATTGGCGCGCAGTTTTCAAACTCACTTCAGATATTGTATCAATTTTGTTAGCTTCCGACTTGCTTCGTTCAGCCAATTTGCGCACCTCCCCGGCCACTACTGCAAATCCCCGGCCATCTTCTCCTACTCTTGCTGCTTCTACACTCGCATTGAGTGCTAACAAATTCGTTTTTCCAGACAGTTCATCCAACACGGAGATTTGCCCTACTATCTCTCTCAGTGCCGTCACTGTACCATTCAAAGCTTTCTTTCCGGTTTTCATTTCATCAAATGCCTGATCTGCCACGTTGTTCCCAGTAAGTGCATGTTCGGTATTCAAATGAATATTGGAGGACATTTCTTCCATGGATGCCGCCAGTTCTTCCGCAGCCGCGGCCTGCTGATTTGCTCCGGCAGCAATACTATTTGATGTTTTCGAAATATCCGTACTTGTTTCTACAAGAATATTTGAGGCTTCTCTAATGTTGTTAATAATTCCACTAATATTATTGACCATATACCCGAATTGCAAATACAATTCACCAATTTCATCTCTGAGGAATGATTGAAATTTAACAATTAAATCACCACCGGCCACCTTCTTAACAAGACCAGTCAGGCGCATAAGCTCTTTCGAAATATGACTACTTAATAAAAAGACGGGCAAGCCCATTTGAATTACCACAAACAGTGAAGAAATAAACACTTTTGATAAAATAGCATCGACGAGCTCCTTATTTTGGTACATTGCGCTTTGTCCATTAACAAGCATATACATAATCGCCGTATAGCTGAATGCAGTAAACAGCGCAGCAATAAGAATCGTAATATTAAACTTCCTCTTAAGGCTAAAGTTAGTTTTAGCATTTAGAGGAATGTCCCTACTATATTCTTCTAGTTTTTTCACAATATTAATACAGAAAGGCAAACTACCCAATGCATGAAACATGGGGTAAGCGATTCCCATGGTATAATATTTAAAAGCATGAACACCTACTATTGAGCCAACAGGTATAATGCAAAAACCCGATACTGATATAAGAAATATATAGGCGATAGGAATCATAAAAAGCTGACGCTGAGCCCTAAGTAATTTTCCTTCTTCAATACATTTTTCAATTCTTTTAAAGATCACTCTAAAAAATAGAACCACCAATGAAGAATATCCCCCAAGCACCAAATAGGGTCCCGGGTGAGAAAACAAATCTATCCATTCTTCTAATGAAGTAAAACCCACATAATAAGTGATCATCACATCGGTAGTAAACAACACAAATATACTGACAATGGCCATCACAGTCATTTTTCTGACAAGTTGTTTATTTGAATTGTTTTTTAAATCTATCTTTAACGACATCGCATCCATAACTCGAATCAACGGTGGTTATTTTCCCGAAGTTTACGAGGGATATTACCATGTGGTTATATGTCTTTTTTTACAGACAACGCCGAAAGACATGTAACAAATAAACCTATTCTAAACACTTAATTAGTCTTAAATTATCAATATGTTTTTCAATCGTATTTAGTGAAAGTTTGACATGCAAAAACCAGGTAAATACACCTGTTATCATTGCATGTAATTATTTTCGAATTAAGCAATTTTTTAATCTAAATAAAGTCTTACTTTTTCGATAAAACAGTACATTTAACGCATTTTTTTTAGCATATTACTACAGCTTTGGGTGGCAAGACAATCAGTTTTATGCCATAACATATAGAACAGCTTCATTATTTATTACACCTTTTTAAACAGTATGTACTATGAAATTTTGGAAGAATCAACCTCAACACTTCGTTTTGCTTTTGACATTGATAAGCACTTTAATATACGTTACTCACCACTTTCATTTATTAGGTGGTACCGGACTATTTGGCATCCCCAACTTAGTTTATTTCTGGATAGGAACATCTATACCAATTTTACATCAATTGTTCGTTTTGATCATTTGGCGCCTGGAGCTAAATAACCACAAACTATCTTCAAAGTTTGGTTTAAAGAAAGCATTCGTGCGCTATGGAGTTGGGTTTAAGTTACTCATTATTTCACGGGTAATTACCGTTTTACTAATGGCCCTTTCAACGAGTAGAACACTACATGTCAATAGCTTATTTTCTTATATAATCGCTGCAGTACTATTTTCAGTCTTCATTTATGTTGCTTATTCGGTAAAAAAATATTTTGGATTTATGCGTGTGATTGGAATAGACCATTTTGTTGAAAGATTTCGAAATATGCCGTTTGTCCGCGGAGGTATATTCAAGTATAGTAGCAATGCGATGTACGCATTTGGTTTTAGCCTAATTTGGGTACCCGGCTTTTTGTTCCTATCCAAACCCGCACTTCTTTTAGCCTTATTCAACCATGTTTACATTTGGGTGCACTATTATTGCACGGAAAAACCAGATATGAAACATATATACGGCTAACTTAGCACAGATAATCAAGCACTTAAAATTTGCATCTGATACATCTCTAATAAAGAAATTATCAGATGTAAATTTCAAATAGCAACAAGGAAATTGACGTGTTTTCTGAGTGGTTTAAGCTAATTACAACAAGCGACATCAAATCATGTTATAACCCTTCTACTCACTTTCTTCCACTACTTCTTCCTCTGTTGGTTCGGTTATTTCCAAAGGTTCGGCCTCTTCAATTAGATCTTCATCTTCTACCACATTTTCATTTATCATTTCATCCTCCGCTATATTATATACACCAGTCTCCTCTTCATAAGTAAAATCAATTTGATCCGGGTCATGTAACCTTATGAAATCATACTGCAACACTTCATAGCTCTCCTTATAATTTACAAATGTAAAGTTTGCTACAAACAAATCTTCTTTAGCCGTAAAGTATAAACTCCCAGTATAAACCTCCTCAGTAGAACGACTTATAGGAGAATAGTTAAAATCTTTATAAGTTATCGTTTTCCAATCAATATTGAGTTTCTTTGCTGTGCTTATTAATTTGGCATACCGTTTCTTTTCATGATCCAGCCATTCTTTTTCATTTTCCTTTTTATACCGGCTGTAAATTCGATCCTTTTGATCTACTTTCGATTCTCCAATCAGTACTTTTCGATTTTCAAATGACAATAAATGATTGATGTATCCCAATTGCCCCGACTCATCAAATAAAGTCAAATACTCCAATTCTTTTCGTCCCAACTCGTCTATGTTCTGAGCATAGAGTTCCACAACAAACACCAAACATAATAGTAGTATTGTTAATTTTGTTAAAGTCATAGCAGCTATTGTTTAAAAAAACTCATTAAGTTCATGTGAAAAGTAAAACGGATCTGTCAATAGATTCATTTGACAATTCCATACGAAATAACACGCATCTTGTTTCACAACTCAATGAACATACGATAGCCTGCCCCCCTTTTCTCAAGGATTCTTAGCGTTTTAAGGATTTTATTGACAAAATGAAATTAGGAATAATTAAACTTACGTACTAAATTTATTCGAACTTCACAATGCAATCTGAGCATGCCTCCCAAAAAAAATCAAATTCCAAAAATTGCCGGTAACGTTCCCCCTATTATATTGGTATTTTTCATGCTGGTATTAACAGGAAACAGCGTATTTAGCCAATCACCTGACAATACCCCCATCATAGGAACATGGAATGGCACCTACTCCTTTTTAAATAGTAACTATCCCAGTTCTTTAAAATTACGAGAGCACAACGGTGAAATCGATGGTGACATATTCTCTTTGGGAAAGGACTCTTCAAACTTTGTGCACTATGAACTCACAGGAAAACTTAACTCTAAGACACAACAATTAAACCTCACTGCCACAAAACTTATCAAATCCAGGGGACAAGGGTGCATGTCTAATCTGGAGTTGAAATTAATTGAATCACCTAACTTTCAATTATTGGACGGCAAATGGAAATCGAGCCGTATTCGCGGTGGTTGCCTGCCTGGGGTACATGGTAAAATTAGTCTGGTAAAAGCGACGAATCCTATTAATGCTGAAACGGATAGTGAATTAAAAGAAGAAAAAGACGAGGAAGCAGATAAATTAGTTACCAAATTGAAAGAACGCCAATATCAGGCATTGATTATTGGTATAGACAAATATGATGACTTACGACTTCAATCACTAAATAATACTATTAGTGATGGCAAACGTTTAGAAGAAGTACTGGTCAATCATTATTCATTTGACAGGGAAAATATCATCCGAATTTCTAACCCCAATCGTAGCGAAATCCTGGACGCATTTGAAGTTTTATCATCTCGCTTAACCAATAAAGATAACTTACTTATATTTTATGCAGGGCATGGGATGTGGAAAGAAAAACTGGAACAGGGCTACTGGATTCCCAGTGATGGGAAACTGGATTCAAAAACAAACTGGATATCTAATTCCACTATACGCGATTACATAAAAGGCTTTAAATGTAAACACACCTTATTAATTGTGGATGCTTGTTTTAGTGGCAGTATCATCATGAAGCATAGAGGAATTGGGAAAAGCCTTTTGAGTATGTACAATCTCCCCAGTAGAAAAGCGATCACAAGTGGGGTATTGGAATACGTTCCGGATGAAAGTGTTTTTCTTGACTACTTGATCAAAGGCCTCGAAGAAAATCAGGCAGCGCTTTTGAGTGCCGGCCAACTCTTTTATGAAATGAAAGTTGCCGTAATACAAAATAGCCCCTTAAATCAGGTTCCGCAATACGGCCCTATTAATCAATCCGGTGATGAAGGTGGAGAATTCATTTTTTTGCGTAAACTCTAGTCAAAAAACATGCGCTGACGCAAGTAACATAACAAAAGAGGCCACCTGTGTAAGGTGACCTCAAAAAAATGGCCTGTAATTACGCTAATGCACTCTCGAGGTAATAGGCCAATATCACCTCAAATGCAACGCCCCTTTAAAAAATAGCCTATTTTATTTGAATTTTGCTAAATTCTGACAACGTACTCCCCTCATATCGAAGCATATACATATTAGAATTTAAAGCGCTCACATCGATAGACTGGGCGTCACTGCCTTTATAGGGAACCTCTAGCACTTTATTTCCCAAAAGATCATAAATTGCTATTTGGCCTCCCGAAAGTTTCTTACCAAAAGATACGGTAAGTTGATCTTCTGCCGGGATAGGGTATACGCCTACTTCATCGATCATTGTTTCTTTTGCAGCTACGGGAATTTGATTATTTTCGAACTTACCATTACCAATGTAAATGTAATCTATTACTACCCCTCCGCTAAACATTTCTTCATAGCCGTAAACAGGAAAGTTAGAATAAAATGGATTTGGATAAAAATTAATGAATTTAATTGGTGAATAAACACCTCCGTCCGGGCAAAATGGTTCTGAAGCGGGACAATGAATAGATCCGGTTGTATTCCACTCATCCCATAAATTATTCGTGAAATTGATGGTAAAAACTTTAAATTCAGTGTCTAATTCCAGATCAAAGGTGTTATCATCAAGTGATGTGTAGGAAGCCAGCTCATTGTTTTGTGCTACCACACCATTTTCACCTTCAAGTGTTGCACGTAATGCCATTGGTGTATTTGCTCTTGCTCTTATTTGAACATAAACCTCTTCATTATCATAATCAAAAACCTCTGGTAAACTATTTTGCTCCTGATTTAATTCAAGTTGAAATGCGGCATATTCAGCATGTCCATCTATTAGTATGGCAAACTTACTGTCAAAAATTGCCGTTTCAGGTTCTTCACCATTTACTCCTCCCATTGAAAATGACGTTACAAAATTTTTCTCCGATGGATCGTCAAAATTTGTAAAGAAGTAGCCTGGTGTTTCATCTTCAATTGGGGTGACAGTGGAGCAGTCAGCACTTTTATACCCAATCTCTATATAATCAATTTCAATTTCGCCTTCAAAATACGTATCGAATCCTGGAACATGGAAGATACTAGCCCAAGCCGGGTTTGGACTCATATGAATAAACTGAAGCGGTGATTCTATTCCTTCGGGTGGACAATTAGGATCAAAACCAGGGCAATAGATAGAGCCTGTTCCTGTCCATTGATCCCAAAGTGCATCAGCGAAATTGATTTCGAACTCTTGATATTCTGCTGTTAACAACAAATCGAATGTATTCTCATCTGGAGATGTACTATACTGCAAGTCGTTAGTTTGTGCAAGAGCACCATTCTCTCCTTGAAGAAATACGCGCAGGGCCATATCAGATGAAGCTCTCGCCCGTATACGCACCACTATATCGTCCTGGCTATAGTCAAATGGGTAAACTATAGGATTATTGTCTTGATGTAACTCTAGCGTGAATTTTGAAAACTCTTCGTGTCCGCCCATGGTAAATAATGAAAAACTACCATTTTCTATTACCGTTTCGGCAATAGTAGTGCCGTCACCTCCTGCAATGCCGTCTACGGTAATCAATTCCAATGCATTCGGATCGTCGAAGTCTGTTCTAAAACAGTCTTGAGCATACAAAGTGATAGCTCCTAAAAAAGCTAATAATGTAAAAGATATTCTAAACATTTTGATAAAGTTTAATTGGATTAAAAATTTTCTTTTAGTTGTAATATTATTTGTATAGAAAGTGTATAAAATCAAAATATCCGCTTAAGGCATATTCCTAATGAACAGCAGCGCTCAAAAAAGTTCATATTCAGAGTTGCTACGTTTGCTTATTGGTAAAACCTCCAAAAAAATCAATCATTTATACTTACTATTCTATCCCTTTTCATAATTTTAGTAACCCAAATTATTCATCTTTTTTTCACATTACATTAAATAAATTCATTCGGGTGATCAAAACCTTTCTTTCTTCGATTATATAGTCGTAAGTCCTGTTAAGATGGTTGGGTACGTTTATATTTTATTTCGTATTACATTTTCATACAACTCATAATCAATCTTTTAACCGCAAAAAAAGCAGGCACACTTCCATGCACCTGCTCACAAAATAATTAAACTTATATAAGCTACAAGCGCCTATATATTAGTCAACTAATAAAGGCACATACTTTATTGTGCCGTCAATACGCGTAACGTGTAATATATAAGCACCTTTAGTAATCACGGCAACAGGAATATCGGATTCCTTTGCGCCATTGATTAATGTCGACATTTGCAATTTGCCATTTAAGTCAAATAGTTCTATTTGTTCCAATGGAAGATCACTACGTACACTGAATTTCGAATGTACCGGATTAGGATAAACACTCAGATCCCATTGTAATTCTTCCTGGTTGGAAGTTACGTCACCATGACATGATTTAAAACCATAGCACACTTCGTTTGTGCAACGTGTTTGATCACAATTATTGGTAAAGGTCACATCGAAACACACTTCTTGATTGTCCACTGAAGGTAATTCCGTGTCCCAATAGCAATTTAACACTATACTCCCAGGTGTGATCACTGAAGATCCCACAACCGTTGCTACACCGTAAGGAGCGCTAATATTAACTATGTACTCATCACATTGAAGACCGAAAGGAACCAGGTTAATATTAAGGTCAAACTCAAACCCGGCATCTCCCCCTGTTGATGGAGAACATATTACACTCGACAGGTATAATTCTGTTTCGTCGCAAGGTTCTGAACTATGACAAGGTTCTACTGTACCACAAACTGTTTCTTCGCAAATACGCTGATCGCAAGAATTAATCAATTGTAAATCGAAGCATACAGTTCCCCCTGCAAAGGACGTTACCCCGGCATTCCATATACCGGTAACAGTGGTACTTGTCCCTGTAGAAATGGTAGTTGTAGACAAGCCGCTTATTGTTCCTGTAGCTACGTCTGCAAAAAGCTGATACGTTGTACAAGGTGCGCCACTACCCGTTAAATTTATTGTTAGTGTAAATGGGTAAACGACTTCTCCTGCACTATTCGTTTTACAAGGCTCAAAAACCAGTGATGAGGACTTTACGCAAGGACCTTGGTCGCCACATGGCTCCACATCAAAACAGACGGTTTCCTCACATATCGATGAATCACATACATTGGTAATGGTAAATGTTACACATATTGTACCTCCAGGGTAACTAGTTGTTCCAGGGCTCCATGTAAATGTAAAATTATTACTTACCCCGGGACTCACATTGCTAACGCTTATGGCGCTTACAACTCCTAAAGAGGCGGATGCGCTTAGCACATATTCATCACATGGCGTTCCAAAGGCATTAAAACCCAAACTAGCCTCCACAGGATAGATAATGTTACCAACAGCATCTGTTTTACATGGCAATGCATGGGCATCAATTTCAAACCCGTGACAAGGTTCTGTTCCGCAAATAGTAATATGAATCTCGGCATGGCAAGAATAAACGCCACAACCAGATGCATTTTCCACATACAGCCTTATTTCGTGAATTCCGGCGCTTGACGTAGTATAGTCCGGAACTGCTCCTGTTCCATCTGAAACAGCTATCCAATTTCCTGATACATCATCGTAGCGTTCCCATCTCCAGTAAGCTACAGCACCTATTATGCCAGCAGGAAAAGTAAATACACCTCCGGGTTCAATACAGTCTTCATAGCACCCACACATAAACCCGCATAAATCTGGCAGCGGCTCTATAAAATAAACACCTTCACCTTCACAACCATTTGTATCGATGCCATGCGCGTAATATAAACCGGAAGACCAAGCCGTGGTACTCACGCCACTCTCACCAGTAGACCAGGTAATACTTGCAAAATCAGTGGCATTGGAGACGCTCAATCCCACTCCCATATCAGGGCAGGCCGGCGCTGTATCTGCCACTATATTTGGTATTCCCGGGTATGGATAAACTTCAACAACCACAATCGGAGACGCTACTGTACATCCACCTGCACTAATTTCTAGTCTAACATCGTAAGTACCCGGGGAAAGGAACGGTATAATCAACGTTGCACCACTGCTTACTGAGTTCCAGCCACTACCGTTATTCATAAACCACTCCAACGAATAAGAGCTTGAAGCAGGAATATTCGAGGCAAGACTTACTTCTTCGCCAAAACAGTAGCTCAGGTCACCTAAAATATAAACATCAGGAATATTTTCAAACCATACCTGCGCGGGACCAAAATCACGTGCACAACCTTTTGCATCTGTTACATTTATCCAATGTGTAGACATAAAACTACTTGTTGTGGTTGTTGTAAGGGACCCGCTGTTCCACAGGTAATTAAAAGGGGCATTTCCCGAAGGGGATAGATTATTAAAACTCAAAACTGCCACATCCCCCGGGCACAATGGCATAGGATCTGTAGTAATACCTCCCAGTAATTCATTTTCATGTACCGTTATATCCAGACTGCTGTCATCGCTGCAAGCAAACTCATCGGTCACTGTGAGTACGACACTAAATAAGCCATCATCTTCATATGTTTTTGATGTATTTTGATTTTGCATGCCAGAGCCATCACCAAAAGCCCAGCTCCAATCTATTATTGAGCCGACCGAAGCATCAGTAAAGCTTATATTACCACCTTCACATACTTCGTCGTCGGCTGAAAATATAGCTTCAGGTAGCTCGGGCATACTAAACAGCTTGTTAACGCTACAAGAGCCACCTGTTCCACTTACATTTAAGGTAATTTCATAATCATTACCCGGAATTAAGCCACTCACGCTCACATAATCCTGAAGAACAGAGCTGGAAGCTGTTCCTGCTACCGTAAGATCATAAACTGTCCAATTGTGCGTCCATGAGCTCAGAGGTCCGTTGAGTACATTGGTAGTATTCAACAAGTTTACTACATGATTATTGGCCACACATTCAATGGCAATTTCGAAATCGCTTACAACAGGAACTTCAATAACTTCCGTATATTTTACCCAACAATCGGAACCAGGGTATAATACCGAAAAATGGACCGTATATGCCCCACTTGCCGGAAAGGTGAAAGAAGGAGCATACACCGTATTATTAACACCAAGGTTAGCAAACTCCCATAAAAACCCATCTAATGACGGTGAAGACGTTGGTGTAAACTGTACTGTTTTACAATCGGTATCGATGGAATAAGTAAAAGAAATTTCAGGCCCTGGAGGAACGCATGGAACTCCCATACAACTATCACTAACCGGAATTATATTGGTAGTAGCTGTACAGCCATTGGAATCTGTTACTTCCACATAATAACTATCTGCTGACGATGGACTTGCAGGTATAACATAAGATGTCCCGGAACCGGCACTGGCACCGCCAAACCAATCGTAGCTATAAGGTGCCGCACTGCCCTGAATGGATAAATAAAGGGTGGTAGGCCCTGTAAGCGAAATACAATTTAGGCTTCCGGCAAAAGACAGGTTGGCTATCGGTTTTGGAAGCACATGAACCTGATGTGTAGTCTTAACTTCTTTGCCGCAACTCAAATCGGTGCCTGTTGCAATTAGCACAAACGAGCCACTGTATGTATTAAAATCATAAATTAACGGAGTACCACTATAAGTATAAACTGTACTACCGGTCAACGCATTTTTAACCTCCCAGGTGACGCCTGTAGCTCCACTAGTATTCCATGTTGTAGAAGTACCTTCACATATCGTATCGGGACCCGAAATTGAAATACTATCCGGGCCAATTACGTTGACCAGAAGTGTATCGGCATCCAATGTATCGTTACATAGTATCGGTTCCAATATAACATTTGCAACACCTGTAAAATTATTCCAAAGAACAGCCACAGACGAGGTCCCCTGACCACCGTTTATGCTACCAGCTGTTATAGGACTTATACTCCAAATGTAACCGTCAAGTGTTGCCGTAGTTCCATATATAATTTCGGCTCCTAATTCCGTATTATTACAAGGTGCAATAGCTCCACTAACATTCAAAGGAGGTAGTGTCTTTTCGTTTATAAGCATACTAAACGTATCTGAAGGACAGCCACCTGTTGTGCTCACTTGAACCAGTTGTATTAATTTTGGCCCATCTTCCCAAACAACAGTAATCTCATTACCTGTATAATTTGTAACGCTACCATCATTAGTAACTATCCAGTTTAAGTAATGATTAGCATCGAAAGGAGAAGCACTATATAAATAGGCCATTTCATGACAAACCTGATTTTCCCCACTCAAGGGTCCGGGAGTAGGCGGTGTCTCAATTACCGTAAAAGGAAATAGTGCTTTTTCATTACAATATGATCTTGGGGAAGACACATCGTAAGCGGTTAATATATAATTTCCCGGGATCAAGGCAGGCACAGTGTAACCCGATCCTCCACTTCCCGTGGCTACTACCGCATTACCAGCATCCAACAGTTCCCAATCATAAGTTCCTGCCGCAGGGGCATTAAAAACAGGTGTTTCACCCTGACAGAATTGTTGAGGGCCCCAAATAGAAAACGAAGGTAAAACAGTTACAACGAAAGGTTGTGAAATACCACCACAATTGAGGTAAGCATTTTGATAGGAAACGGTAATCTCATAGGTACCTGGAATATCAAACTGGTGCCACATATCATGACCGGACTCACCTGTTATTGGATCTCCATCAATATACCATTTATAAGTGGTACCAGGGAAACAAGGTATGTTAAAATACCCTTTATCTCCAATACACACCACAGAATCCCCTTCTATATCAAGAGAAGAAGGTATAATAGGTATGCTTATAGAAACGAATTGATCACAAACGCCAGGACAACCTGTTAAACTAAATCCAATTGAACCGATAGGCCCGGAGCTCCAGTCCACTTCGATAGTATAAATGTCTGACCCGGTGACTTCATTAGCCGACATAGAAGTGACGGTACCGGATGCATTGGTAATTGTTCCATTATCAGATGTTGTCCAGGTAAAGATTCCGGAACTGCATGGGTTTGGAATACTTACTTCGTAAACGAATGTGCCTGCTTCACATATAACACTCACACAACTTATTTCCGGTGCGACACCCTCTTCCACATGCACTTCCATAAACGTAGTTTCTGTACATTGGCATTCATTTTGAACGGTAAGACTCACCATATAAGTACCGGCAGTAGAAAAGGAGTGGCACGGGTGCTGCTCGATCGAAGAATTTCCATCACCGAAATCCCATTGCCACGCCACTGCATCTGTTGACATATCACTAAAACATAATTCAGATTCCACACAAGTTCCTACAACCGGGATAATACCACCACTTAGCACTGACAGGTAAGATTCACCCCCCTGCTGTACTTCAAAAAGCGATGCAGGTTTTGGGATTACTTCCACACAAATGGTATCTGAATTAATACATCCAGCGGGACTGGTCTCGGTAACGACCACCAATGCCGGGCCCGGTTCATCCCATAGCACGCTTGCCGTAGATGTGCTGGCGCCAGTGATAGACTGATAGTCTCCTATCACAGTCCATAGATAGGTGTTTCCTGAAATATCGGGTGTGCTGTAATTTATTAGCATATCTTCACAAGCCGTAAAACAATCCAAGCTATCGCGTTTTTGATCAGGCTCGGGATTGTTGTTGTCAGGTAAACAGTCACTATTGAAGTCAGCACTTATTAAGGGTTGGGGTTCATCTTCAATTGTAATGTCCAGCACGACGGTTTCCAACAATATGGTACCATCCAGTACTTGTACCTGCACCTGTCCTGCTGCCCCGGTACCAGACCAGGAAACAGCAATTGTAGATGCGTTCGGGGGACTCAGCAGTGTGCCATTACTGACAAACCAGTTGAGATTAGAACCTGAAGGGGCCCCGCTTACACTGTAGTTTTCAATTTGATTTCTGCATACTACATCAGGGCCTGTGATGGTCGCCTGAATGTTCGCAAATGACATTAGATTGATGCTCATCAAAATATAAGCACAAACCAGCCATTTCAAATAAGGTAGATTATGTTTCATGATTAAAAATGTTAATTATTTGGTAAACAATAATTTAAGTATTAAATCTTAATTAGGTTATACTTTAGCAATTATTGTGCCAAGTACACTAAGGTATGCTCTTCTATTACATAAATACAGGTTCACTTCGGCATTATTCAGCTTAAAACCTTTCTATAAGGCCGTTCAGACGAATTATTAATTATTTCACTCTCGTTAAAAACAAAAAACCGGATGTATATGAAAGAAAGAGGATGTTAAGGGATTTTATTTAATTTGCATAGCAGAAATAACTCAATGCGCTAATTACAAATTCGATTCAAACTATGACTTTTAAGTATTAATGCCCGGATCACAACACTCAACTGATTATTATTTGACTTTTTTGGGGCATCGCATCCATCAAAACTATGTGCTCATCTTCATAACTTTGATCAGCCTTGGTATTCAATGGTATGCTCGAAGTGGCGGACTCATGTGGACAACCGATTCCAGGCACTACATAGCTGGAAGTCAAAGTTTACGAGACACAGGCACCTTAATCGATGATGATGGTAACCCGTACTTATTTTGGACCCCCCTATTCCCATTACTTTTGTCCTTATTTAAAACTCCTATGGAGGCGATAAAATGGATAAATATACTATGTACAATATTCATTGCTCTTCAGGTAATAAAAATAGGAAACAGAAACATTAAAGATTGCCGCATTCGCTTATTCTATTGCACTTTCGTTTTACTAGGCACGCACCTTTTACTAATAGCTGTATTTCTATGGTCCGAATTAATCTTTTTGTTGCTGGCGTTATCGTTTTACAATCAACTATTAACAACCAAGGATAACGGCAAGTCCAAAACATATAATTTAACACTGGCCTTAGGCTTTTTGCTATGTCTTCAACGTAATGCTGGTTTGTTTATCGTCACGGGCGCTTTTTTATGGCTTATAAGTCAGGAATCGAGACCTCAAAAATACCTGTTGAAATTCTTTTTTTATTTTATGATTACAATTTCAGGACAAATTTGCTGGAATATTTACACATGGATTGTAAAAGCTCATGGGCATTTTAATTTTGAAGAATCGTTTTTCCAATACCTTGCTCCTAATTTAAAGGCTTATGCTCATTCGTTAATAAACGTATTTCTCCCCATTAGAAGTTTAGAATGGCTCTTTTTATTAATTCTAATGATTATTATAATTCGAATTTCATCAAAAAGAATTCATCGTATTAAAGCTATTGACCTTTCAAGTTATCTGGCAGTAAGTTATATTCTACTTTTTGGTATTTTTCTAAGCATCAATGTCGCCGGCTTTCCTTTCGGATTTGAAGAAGGAGACCGCTTTATCTCTGTTATTATTCCCTTTTACTCATTAATACTCTTCAAAGGGCTGGATCAACTGGTTTTAAAAGTCCAAACACGTAGCAGAAAACTATTCATTATAGTCATCGCATTATGGTTAATTTATCCATTAACAAGAACTTTTATAAACGCCCACAGGTGGCATGAACGCAGCGAAAGCATGCAGTATACCGTGATAAAAAAGTGATCTACTCATCCTTCGAAAGGCGCTATTAAAAAAGAAATAGCTATATTCATAGATAAAATACATCTATGAAACGATTAATAGCCCTATTCTCGCTACTTCACATTGTTTTTGCACATGCCCAACTGAACGACACCCCTCCTTACAATGGCTCAGATCATATTGATGGTACACAGGGTAGTGGCGCAACGCGTGCAGGGAAAGTAGTTCGTACGGATCAATGGACCTATTCTGGAGATGCTTTTGACGAGTGGTTCAAAAAAAGGGGCTCTATAGACCCGTCTCTGGATAATCATTTAATATGTAACCCCTACCGGGCAGATGGAACCGCACTTAGCACTGGAGTGGCAATGCCTACTAATTTCACAGGACATGCGCCTGTATATAGTTTTAAAAACTGGTGGCCTAATATCGGGCCGCTTCAACCTTCTCAGGGACATTGTGGGCTCTGCGGAGATATAGGCCCTTACTTTCAGCAGGGAGAACGAGTAGCTATTAGTGCTGAACTATTTGTGGAAGGAGGAAGTGGGCCGGTTGTTACCAATGAAACACCCTATAGCATGGTACTTACTATTGGTAGTTTCCCTGGTAATGAACAACCGGGACAATGCCTCACACCTGTAAATCCAGGAGAAACAGTTGCTTTACCATTACCTCCACAAGGCTGGTGGAACGATGCTATTCCTGAGTTGTATGCTTCAGTTGCAGGGTTACATCCTCATGATATTCTTGGATGGCATCACTCTTCTCATTCGCCGATATACCCGGCCTCAGGGCTTAATTTGCCGGACTTCGGCACCCCTGGGTTTACTTATACACTTAACTCCAAATTTGGGACGGCATCTTTCCTGCCAGATTATATCTTCGGAGGATTGCACTCTGCAGAAGGGTATGACCCGATTGTTTCCGGAGACCCTGGCTATGGTATTGCACTCTATGTAAATGATGTTTTGCAAGGTGTGATCGATATCCAACCAGACCCTAACGATCCATATGTCGCAGATGCACACCTGGTGGCACTAAGCAGTATAAACCCAGAATTGGGTGATGCAGGATTTGGGGCAACGCAACTCCGGTGCTTCCCCACTTATCAAAAAGACTCACCTGCAGAATATAAATTCATTACTCATGAAACGGCTATACAGTTGATCGATACCTATCGAAACCAAGGTGGTTGGACTGCTGTCTACAAACAATACCAAAGTAACAGAAACGCCATTGTGAGCGATATTCCACTACCAGACATTATACCTGGTGATCCTGTGCTTGGTGCTGAAAACGAAACTGACGACCTGTTAGTATTATATCCAAATCCCCTGAGGAATAAGATAAATATCAATTGCCTGGAGAAAAATTCATCGCTCACAATATATAAAATGGACGGTTTAGAGGTATATCAAAATTTGGATCTTCAAAAAGGAGAACAATCCATTGATATTTCCTATCTCCAAAAAGACGCCTATATTGTCCGACTAGAAACCCCAAAAAAATCGATTTCCAAATTGTTTATTAAAGAGTAGCTACTCTTGTTCTACTTAACGGTATTGTAGCAAACAGAAATTGCTATTATGATAGCTCTTGTGGGCATAAGTAGTACCATATTGATTCAGTTTTTACTCATTGTAGAATAACAAGTCCACAGGCGATATTATTAGAAATGGAACTTGATCGGGCTAAAAGCAGGCGTATTTTATGGACAACAACTCACTGCTAATAACAAAATAATTTGGAAGCGCGGGTATTCTAAATCCAATGGGCGAGGATTTACTTGATGACGTCAAAACCTCAGTAGATCTAGCTTATAACTTATATGAGATCAACAACTTCATAGCTGATACCGCTATTAGTTTTCAATACAAACGTGACCAAAACTTATTCTTGAAAAAACATAATTTGGGTCTGAAAAGTGCACTTGGGTTTGACTACTACCAGGAAAAGTGGTTTTTGAAGATAAAGTATAGTTTTGACAAGTCCATGATTGCTCACTTCAAACATACAGACATTGTTCGTGAGAACTATCTTGAAATTAGCGATGGATGGTACAAGAGCCTGGGTGCACAATGACAATATGGACTTAGCTATGCACATCGAATAGGCAATAGAGGTATAGGAGCACTAGACCTGGGACTAAACAATTCTTTTGACAATCGCACCAAATTGTATATTCCGTTCTATCTGAGGTTAAATTACAGCTTAAAGATTTAAATATGAATGATCATACTTTAAACATAGCAGATGTAGTACTACTCATACTATCAATAGGCATACTACTTTTTTGATTGTTTTGTAGACTTAGTTGTAGGGAGTAAGCCCCCTTACCTCTACATTTTAACATCTAATCTTTTTTAAAAATTTGCGTATAAGTAAAAGTTTGGTCAGTACTGATCATTGACCAATCGGGTTTCACATGCTCAAATAGTTTTAATACCGGGACTTCAGCTCCTTCTACATGTATTTGTGGATTGGTCCCCAAACTACCATTACTAAACCATGGTACTTCAGTGACATGTACATCTGCACCTTTCACCGAACAGATATTTACTTTGCCCTGGTCCTGAAAAGAAGTTGAGGACTTTTGAACGGTGAAAGAAACAGATGAGCCTTTTTCCGTTTTTATATGGCTAGAGAAATTGTCCCCATCTATTTTTAGATCGATATTCCCGGAATGGACAAAAGGCAGCCCCAGCAATTCATTAAAGGATTTTGCGGCGCCCTTTTCTTTAATAGCGCCCCATATCGGGTAGTGCCCCGCTCCTCCTTTATCATTATCAAAACCTTTTATTTCAACGAAAAAAAATGCGGCAGTATAAGCTGGAAAGCCTACAATCTGATCAACTGAATAAACTTCATACCCTGCTCTCACACTACCATTTTCATTTACTTTCGCCTCTATTCCTTCAGGCAAATAGGCCTTCAATACCTGGAATGGAACATCGAACATGCACATAAAAAAATCGTGACTATGAGCCATAAATGGCAGTCCGGTTTCCTGATTGTTCTGCTGGGCAAAGGTATTTACATGTAGTAATACAATTACTGCAACCGCTATCGATTTTAAATATGTCATCATTCCAGATCTAAATTTCGGAAAATTGCCTTTCAACTCAATTTTATAAAATACGAATATCTATTCTTCTGTTTTGCTTGCGTCCATCCGAATTGGCATTACTTGCTATTGGCTTGGTCTGACCATAACCTTTAAACCTTACACGTTCGGTATCTACCTCATGACTGATCAGGTAATCATACACCGATTTGGCTCTGTTTTCAGATAGCTTTTGGTTGGAACTCACGTTACCTACGTTATCGGTATGTCCGCTCACTTCTATTTTCACCTCCGGGTTGTCGAGCATAAAATAAATCAGTTTGTCCAATTCATATTTAGACTTGCGTTTCAAAGAGTAACTACCGGTTTCGAAGAAAATATTGCGTAATGTAGTGGTGGTAGCCGATTGAATAGGTTCCAGGTATACATCAAGAGTGAAAGGGTCGAAATCTGCTTCGGTGGTGTAATCGAAGTTCATACTCTTAAACAAGTATCCTTCTTTTTGAACATGGAGGGCATATTCTCCCCCTTCGGTAAGCACAAGTGTATAATCTCCATTTACAGCATCCGATCGCACGAATTGATCCATCAAACTGGTTTTTAAGTCCACCAGTTGAATGTCTGCCGCCAATTGTTTTTTTGTTGATGCATCATACACTACTCCTTTTGCGAACACGCATTTCATCTTCTGTTGTATTTCCGAAGGTACGTCAAACTCCATGATGTGGGAGTGGCTCATTCGTGGATCCTTACCCGTAATGTACTTCTCATAGTATCCTTTCTTGTAATCTGCAGTTATGAACATGCTGCCTTCATTTTCTTCCGTATTCAATGGGTAACCAAGATTCATGGGATCATTCCAAAAACCATCCATTCGTTCAGACATAAAAAGGTCATACCCTCCCATACCAATATGCCCTCTTGACGCGAAATAAAGGTGGCGACCGTTAGCATGAATAAAAGGAGTTACTTCATCTTCAGACGTGTTTATTGTATGCCCCATATTATCTGGTTTCATCCAGACGCCTTCTTCATTTTTATGCGTTACCCAGATATCGTAACGTCCCTGTCCTCCTGGACGATCGGAGGTAAAATAGATGGTACGTCCATCGGCAGACAAACTTGGTTCAGATTCACGGTAACGAGAATTGACCATTTTACCTAAATTCACAGGTTTTGACCATTTCCCCCCCTCATTTACCGATATATAAAGATCGACGCCACCAAAACCACCTTTTTGATTACTGGAAGCGAATACCAAGGTCTTTCCATCACCCGAAATACTTGCCATACCTTCGTTATTGGGGGTATTAATAAGCTCAGAGATACTGGACGTTGGCATCCATTCCTTGGTTTCTTCATTACGGTGTGCTATCACTATATTCTCATCCACAAAACCCTTATTTCTGCGCACAGAAAGTATCATCGTGTTTTGATCAGCGGTTAGAGAAGGGTGAGAATTGTGATCCCATCGGTTAATGTTATCTCGTGGCATTTCCACTGCTTTGAAATCCAGAGGCGTATTTTTGGCGGCATGGGCAAACTCAATTTTATCGAGCAACAACAAATTCTTCTTAAGTATCTTCTCGTTCGCCCGCGGAAATTCCTTCACTTTAAGCGCATATTCCTTTGCCAATTCGTAATCCCCTTCTCCTGCATATATTTCTGCCAAACGACTATAGACAGAGACATACTTACCTGAATTAGGCGCTATTTCATCAATTTTCAAGTAATGCTTTAGCATGAACTCGAAATAATCGTGATTGGTAGCCTTAAGGACTTCATAAACCCCGGCAATCTTCATATGGGCTTCAATAAAGCTAGGGTCTAAGGCTATAGCATCATTCAATAAGCCCAGTCCTCCGTCAAAGTCCCTTTTTACATCTATGGCTACCACCGCCAAATCATATTTTTTGATGGCCTTTTTGTTCTCTGTTGAATATTGTGTACTAGAATGTTTCACCTTTTGAGCCGAAGCTTCAAAACATATACATCCAATTAATGATGCTGATAAAAACAACACAAATAAGCGCTTCAAAATCATAAATTTTTTCGATTACGAGAGAAATAAAATTGTACTAAACTATTAATATAATGAAAAGTTAAAAATTTTAAAAAGCCGTTTGTCCCGGAAATAGGCCTTCTAAGGAATATCCATGTATTTATGCGTTTGTATTGAAATGCGCCATTTGGGATTTTCTTTAACAAATTCAATAATTTCGGGCATTACTTTATCCTTTTTAGACCACTCTGGTTGTAAATAAAGAAAAGCGTTGTCGTTCATTTTATTGCCATGTTCAGCTGCCCACTTCAAGTCTGACCTGTTAAAAACCACCACTTTTAGTTCGTGAGCCTTTTGATAAAATGCTTCTAGTGGTTCTTTAAATTTTTTGGGAGAAAAGCATATCCAGTCCCAATCCCCACTTATTGGATAGGCTCCTGAAGTTTCAATATGACATTTCTTGTTAGCCCTGTGAAGGGCCGATGTTAATGCCGATAAATCGTAAGTAAAAGGTTCACCACCTGTCACAACCACCAATTCTCCGCTCACCTCTTTGACTTTATCTACCAGTTCGGAGGGTAAGATCTGAGGATAATCCCCCACTTCCCAAGACTCCTTGACATCGCACCAATGACATCCCACATCACAGCCTGCCAGGCGTATAAAATAGGCTGCTTTTCCCTGAAACCTTCCTTCTCCCTGAATAGTGTAAAAAGATTCCATGACCGGCAAGCGGTCCTTCAACTGTGCACTATGTTTCTCGTTAAGACTTATAAGCTTGTAAAGTATTTTGTAATAAGGCGGCGATCGTCATAGGACCTACACCTCCAGGTACCGGAGATATATAAGTACATTTTTCTGCCACTTCGTCAAACTTAACATCTCCTTTTAATCTAAATCCTCTTTTAGCGGTAGCATCTTCGACACGATGTATTCCTACGTCAACGACTACTGCTCCCTCTTTTACCATATCCGCAGTCACAAACATCGGTTTACCTACCGCCACGATTAAAATATCTGCCTGCCTGGTAACAGCAGCTATATCTTTAGTACGACTATGCACCAGTGTCACCGTGGCATTTCCCGGATTTGTATTTCTAGACATTAAGATACTTATAGGCGTTCCCACAGTGTGGCTTCTTCCCATTACGACGCAATGCTTGCCGGAGGTTTCAATGTTATTTTTCTCAAGTAAGGTCATTATCCCTTTTGGCGTGGCAGGTATAAGGGTTGGAAGATCCAGTAACATTTTTCCCAGGTTACTGGCATGAAAGCCGTCGACGTCTTTTCCCGGTGCTATCATTTCTACCACCTTATGTTCATCTATATGATCAGGAAGCGGTACCTGAACTATAAAGCCATCAATATTATCGTCGTTGTTTAATTCATCCACTTTTGCCAATAACGCTGCTTCACTAATCGATGCTTCGAATTCAATAAGTGTTGAGTCAAAGCCTATCTGTTCGCAAGCTTTTACTTTGGCGTTGACATACGTTCTGCTGGCGCCATCGTCACCCACTAAAACAGCAGCCAGGTGCGGGACACGCTTGCCACTTTCCTTTATTTTGCTTACTTCCGCAGCTATTTCTTCTTTTACGGCGGCCGATGCCTCTTTTCCGTCCAATAACTTCATTACTAATAATTTATTAGTCCAATTTGAGCACGGCCATGAAGGCATCTTGTGGAATTTCCACACTGCCTACCTGTCTCATGCGTTTCTTACCTTCCTTTTGCTTTTCGAGTAATTTACGCTTACGCGAAATATCACCTCCATAACATTTCGCCGTCACGTTTTTACGAAGTGCTTTTACCGTTTCCCTGGCAATCACTTTTTGTCCGATAGCAGCTTGAATGGCAATTTCGAATTGCTGTCTCGGCAGGAGTTCTTTCAACTTCTCACACAAACGTTTCCCCCAATCATACGCTTTATCGCGATGTACAATGGCCGATAAAGCATCTACTTTGTCGCCATTTAAAAGGATATCTAATTTCGATAAAGTGGATTTTTTGTACCCTGATAATTCATAGTCCAGGGAAGCATATCCACGTGAAATTGTTTTGAGTTTATCAAAGAAATCAAAAACCATTTCAGCGAGCGGTAAATCAAAAGTTAATTCAACCCTGTCAGAAGTGAGGTAAACCTGATTGGTTATAATCCCTCTTTTATCCATACACAAGGACATTACTGCTCCGACGTACTCAGACTTGGTAATTATTTGTGCTTTGATATATGGTTCCTCTACCCTATTTAAATGGTTAGATTCGGGTAACTCTGAAGGTGCATTAACGATCAGCAACTCATCTTTTGTAGTAAAAGCTTTATAAGACACTGAAGGAACCGTAGTAATAACAGTCATATTAAATTCGCGCTCCAAACGCTCCTGGACAATCTCCATGTGAAGCATTCCGAGAAAACCACAACGAAACCCAAAGCCAAGAGCGGCCGAAGTCTCGGGCTCCCACACTAGTGAAGCATCGTTTAACTGTAGTTTTTCAAGAGAAGTACGTAATTCTTCAAAATCTTGCGTATCTACAGGGTAAATCCCGGCAAATACCATTGGTTTCACATCCTCAAATCCTTCAATCGCCGCTTCGCAGGGATTATTTTCTAAGGTAATGGTATCGCCAACCTTAACTTCGTTTGCCTGTTTTATTCCGGAAATGATATACCCCACGTTTCCTGTTGAAATCTCCTGACAAGGCTCCTGGTCTAATTTTAAAATACCGATTTCGTCTGCATAGTAGGTTTTATCTGTGGCGATAAACTTCACCTTATCTCCTTTATGAATCTTACCGTTGAGTACTCTAAAGTAGACCTCAATACCTCTGTAAGAGTTAAATACCGAATCGAAAATCAAGGCTTGCAACGGAGCTTCCGGGTCTCCAACCGGAGCTGGTATTCTGTCAATTATTGCCTCTAAAATATCCTGTATCCCTATCCCCTCTTTGGCACTTGCGTGAATAATACTTTCTTTCTCGCAACCAATTAAATCTATAATTTGATCGCTTACTTCTTCGGGTTGTGCTCCTGGTAAATCTATCTTGTTAAGAACCGGAATTATTTCAAGGTCATTCTCAATAGCCAGGTACAAATTAGATATGGTCTGCGCTTCTATACCTTGTGCGGCATCGACAACCAGCAATGCGCCTTCACAAGCAGCAATGGAACGCGATACTTCATAAGAAAAATCCACGTGTCCGGGAGTATCGATAAGGTTAAATACATAGGTACCTCTATTCGATTTATACTCCATTTGTATAGCGTGACTTTTGATGGTAATACCACGTTCACGCTCTAAATCCATATTATCTAATAATTGATTTTGCATATCGCGATCACTCACGGTTGATGTAAACTCCAACAGACGGTCTGCCAAAGTACTTTTACCATGATCAATGTGCGCAATGATGCAAAAATTACGAATGTTCTCCATACATTATAAACTGACTTACAAAAATAATAAAACTAAGTTAAGGAATGTTACTTTGTACGTAGATCTGCTCAAAAAAAGTGTTTTTAATATTAGAGAAAGCAGCCAAGACCGCAGGATTTTTTTCTAAAGGAAATTCAAATGACACCTAATCTTCAGATTTTAAATAACTTAGCTCAAAAATTTCATTACACCATATATGCTTGAGAGCGATTCTTTATTTTATCAACATAACAAGAACACAAAACCTTGTGATCAAATTTTTGGGGTTAATATTAATCGAAATCAATTTTATGTCTATCAGCATAAAATTTTCCGTATATTCGAATAGAATGACACCTTTTTTTAAGCAATAATTGATAGAAGTGAATAGACTCAAGACGCGATTTAAAGAAATAAGAGATAAAATCACCTACTTCTTCCCTGTTCAATTGCTGCTTCTTAATTTCAAAAAAAATCAGGTGCTGATGTCCTTCTGGATATTACTGTTTAGTATTATCACCAGTAACATGGGAAAGAATATTGGTTTGCCTTACCTTTTTCTTGATCCTGAGTACTTGCATGAGGTGACATTTAAAAGCATGTTAATCATGGGGATTTCATACGGTGTTTTTACTATCTCTTTTTTCATCACCTCATACATTATTGATAGTCACCGCTTTGCATTTCTGGGAACGATTAAATATCCCTTTGTTAAGTATTGTCTAAATAACAGCATTATTCCATTCCTTTTCTTTATCACTTATTTATACAAATTCATACAATTTCAAAAGCAATTTGGGTTTGAGAACGATGGAGATATATTTATTGAAGCATTGGCATTTATCCTTGGCGCATCGGTGACCATTTTGATCATTTTTGCTTATTTCAGAAGGACAAACAGAGACGTATTTCCAGATATCGCACAAAACCTCGACAGTACACTCAGAAAGAAAAAGATAAACACGGTACAAGTCATAAAAAAATTAAAGGATGCGAAGAAAAAACGCTATACAATTCTGAGTTACCTTGAACTAAATGGTCGGATAAGAAGAGTGGACCAGGAGTACAAGTACGATAAATTACGTTTATTAAAAATCATTGACCAGCACCATTTGAACGCCGTTTCCGTTGAAATATTTGTATTTGTTACCATTATGGTGATAGGTATCTTTCGAGATCGTGAAATTTTCCAGATTCCCGCTGCTGCCAGCGGTCTTCTTTTTAGTTCCTTTATAATCATGTTCACAGGTGCCTTCTCTTACTGGCTAAGAGGATGGGCGATAACAGGAGTCATAACGCTCCTTGTAGTATTGAATATTCTTGTTAAAAAAGAGATCATTCACTCACATTATGAGGCATTTGGCCTAAATTATGAGACTGAAAAAGCGAAATATTCCAAGGCCACGATAAAAGAGCTTAATTCTGAAAAGAATTTTAAAAAGGATAAGGAAAGTACCATTCAAATCCTTAATAACTGGCGTGCAAAATTCCCGGAGGACAAAAAACCTAAAATGATTTTTTTATGCTTTAGCGGAGGAGGACAACGTTCGGCTATGTGGACGACTAACACCTTGCGATTCGTAGATAGTACGCTCAACGGCGAACTTATGAATCATACCATGCTTATAACCGGTGCATCGGGAGGACTTGTTGGTGCTAGCTATTACAGGGAAATTTACCTCCGCTATTTAGAAAACAAAATCCCAACACCTCATGACCCGAAATATACAGACAATATTGGAAAAGACATTTTGAATCCAATGATTTTCAGTTTAGTGGTAAGCGATATCTTCTTACGTTTTCAAAAATTTAAATTTAATGATCATTCTTACTACAAAGGACGCGGATATGCCTTTGAAGAACAGTTAAATTCGAACACAGAATCTTTTTTGAATAAGCGCCTTATTGATTATCAAAAACCAGAACAGGAAGGTAAAATACCTATGTTAATAATGTCACCCTCAATTATTAACGACGGGAGGAAATTACATATTTCGGCTCAGCACGTATCTTACATGTCTCGACCTGAACACACCTCAGACAGCCTATACAAACCACGCTTTAAAGGGATCGATTTTATGCGCTTATTTGAAAAGCAGGAAGCCAAAAACGTTCGTTTTCTTAGTGCATTACGTATGAGCGCTACTTTCCCGTATATCACACCAAATGTACACCTGCCCAGTGAACCTACTATGGAAATAATGGATGCAGGACTTTCCGATAATTTTGGAATTACGGATGCTGTTAGGTTCATGTATACTTTCAAGGATTGGATTGCCGAAAATACGGGAGGTGTCGTTATAGTGAGCATACGGGACACAGAAAAAGACCGTGAAGTGAAACAGTTTGTCAAAAAATCAATCTGGAACAAAATGTTCAACCCCATTGGAGGCTTACTAAACAACTGGGATGCTATACAGGATTTTAAGAATGAGTCTAACATTGAATATGGATCCAGCTGGTTTAACTCATCGCTCGACTTTGTTAGCTTTGAATATATACCACAGCCTAAAGATTGGGATTTACTCAAGGAAAAACATCTCAACCTAGAGAGCCTTGAAGAGAAAAAGGAACAGGAAAGAGCCTCGCTGAGCTGGCACTTAACTACAAGAGAAAAGCATAGTATTAAACGTACCATCTACGAAAAAAATAATCAGAAAGCACTTAATACCTTGCGCAATTTATTAAACAACTGATGTCACCTTGTTTTTACCATAGAACTCGTTTATTTCTTACGATTTTTATTTTTTTAGGGGTATTCTCTGGTAAGGTACTTGCACAAGACGATTCAACTTTTGTACTATCAGTAGTTGATTCGGAATCAAAACTCAGCATTCCATTTAGTCATATTATTTACGGCACTAATCACTACCTGAGTGATATTGACGGTCTACTGGAGCTCAAAAAAGATAGCTCTGTTCACCATTTAAGTGTGAAAAATGACAATTACGAAATTTACCTTATAGATTCTATTAATGTCGACACACTGATTGTACCATTGAAAAGAATAAATAATTTTAGCTTCATACGATATACCAGTTATGACGCCAAGAAACTCATGAATAAAGTCTTGGCCTATCGGTTTAAGAACGACCCGGAGGGCAAAATACCCTTTTACTATAACACCTACAATAAATTTCATATAGCCAGTAATAAAATAAAGGACACCAAGGGTTTTATTAAAGAACTATTGGCCAGGGTGCAACTTAAACTAACCAATTACCCGGAAGCGCACCACCTCATTATTTCCGAATCGGTAACAAATCGAAGGTATATGAGCGACCTCAATGAGCAAGAGGTCATCACTTCATCCCGAATCTCCGGGGTGGAAAGGCCTCGACTGGTGAGTATTAATTCGCAAATGCAATCTTTATCACTTTACAAAAGATTCATCCGGATTGCCGGCAATGAATTCACCAATCCCGTTAACAACAACACATTCATACGTTACCAATTTGAAGTTGTTGACACTATTCCCAGGGGAGATTTCGTCACTTATGTGGTTAAATTCAATCCCAAACTCAGCGCACGCTTTGAGTCGGTAAAAGGCTATTATTTTATCAACTCCGATCAGTTTGCCATTGAAGCGGCAATCATTGAACCCGCCATCAGCCGTGGGCTCCACATACGCTCTATGCAACAAAGCAAACAGGTTGATGGAAAGTGGTTTCCTTATAAATATTACACCATCTTAACACTCGATAATCTTACGGATAAAAAACTGAGTTTTACGGCGACCACTAAAACGGTAATAAGCGATCTCGTGTTGGATACTAGTTACAGTAAAAAACAATTTAGTGACATTGCTATCAAATACGACCCAAATACTGACTACACGGAAAGTTATTGGGAAAGCGTTCGCAAACTACCTTTAACCGAGCGAGATAAACACACCTATGCTTTTTATGATAGCGTAGGCACCATTAAAAACTTTGATAGAATTCTAAATATTGGTGAGCACCTCTATTTTAAAGAAATCGCCTTCAAGAACACTATTTTGGAGATAAGACATTTAATTGCCTATAATAATTTTGAGGGTTTACGACTCGGTATAGGTGGAAGGACCAGCGAAAATATATCTAAATTCTACTCTTTGGGTGGATATGCCGCTTATGGTTTTAAAGACAATGGTTTTAAATTTGGCGCTAATCTTTTTCTCAACCTTTATCCCAAATATGAAATTGAAGCAAAGCTGAGTTCCTTTTATGATGTAAAGGAAGCCGGTTTGCCTAATTTTCATTTCGACCGGCCGCAGTATTCAACAGAATGGCTTCGAAAATTAAACGTGCAGTACATGGATTATATAACTGCGGCGAGTTTCGATCTCAGTGCCAAACCTGCCAGGTACTTGCATATTTTCACTAACGCGCTAAGAAGTCATCAAGTAGCCATGTATAATTACAATTATACTCCGCGAAACACACGCTCGTTTAATTATGCCACATGGTCTGTTGGTTTCAGGTACGCCTTTGGAGAACGCTTTTTCCTCTTACTTCATAAAAAATTCCCCTTTTCCACCTATTATCCAATTGTTTGGTTTGAGTATGTGAAAGGTTTTAACAATTTCGGAGGAGAATACAGTTTTAGTAAAATAATATCAAAATTAGAATGGGATATTCCCATAATAGGATGGGGCACATCACATATACAGATAAGTAGTGGTATGGCCATAGGTCAACTCCCCTATTTCCAGTTGTTTTCCGGTCGTGGTAGTCTTGGCCTCAACTCAATTACTCATAATAGTTTCGAAACCATGGGCTATAATGAGTTTTTAAATGACAAATTCTTCTATTTATTTTATGCACATAATTTTGGCTACATCAACTTCATAAAAAACAAAAACTTCCGACCTTCTATTGAGGCTGCTTTCAATATGGGATTTGGGCATCTGACTCACCCGGACAGGCACGACAACGTACCTTTCAAGACCCTGGAAAAGGGATATTATGAAGCAGGTTTCTTGGTAAACGACCTTCTGGTGATAAGACCAGCGGGTATAAAAGCAGGTTTTGGAATAGGTTATTACAACCGATTTGGTCCATATCGCTATGCCACTCTAAGAGAAAACTCACTCATCAAACTTTCCCTAAAACTTGTAATTTGATGAACCAGCGCAAATTTTGAACGTTAATGATTATAGACACATTGTAGGATTCACGATGTTGTGCTAATCATTAATGAAAAAACAAACGGGATTGAACTTACGGAATAAGATACGAATTGTAACAGCAACATCACTTTTTGATGGCCACGACGCTGCAATAAATATAATGAGACGAATCATGCAGTCGTACGGAGCGGAGGTTATACACTTAGGCCATAACAGATCAGCAGAAGAAATTGTTGATTGTGCTATCCAGGAAGATGCACAGGGTATAGCCATTACGAGCTATCAGGGCGGGCACGTCGAATTCTTTAAATATGTTTACGATTTATTACAGGAGAAACAAGCCAAAACCAGAATAATAGGTGGCGGAGGTGGTACTATTCTACCGGAAGAGGTGAAAATTCTGGAGCGCTATGGAATCACCAAAATTTATACACCAGACGACGGAAGGGCCATGGGTCTTAAAGGCATGATCGAAGATGCCCTCAAAAGGCTTGATTTTGATACGCTGGCAGATGTACAATTTAAAGAAAAGCTACCAACAAATATAACTAAGCAGTATATAGCTCAACTAATCACATTGGCAGAAACCGACGCAAAACGTTTTCAGTCCCTGAACTATTATAAACCCAATCTTCCAATACCTGTAATAGGAATCACCGGAACAGGTGGAGCGGGTAAGTCCTCATTAGTAGATGAGCTTTTGCAACGCTTCCTGACCAATAATGAACAGATCAGCATAGCAGTATTGTCGATAGACCCGAGCAAACGCAAAAGTGGCGGAGCACTTCTTGGCGATCGCATAAGAATGAACAGTATCGATACACCTCGCATTTTTATGCGATCGTTTGCTACCCGACAAGCGCATTTGGCACTTAATAAAACTGTTGAGGACGGGATAGCGATCTGTAAAGCAGCTGCATTCGACCTCATATTTGTAGAGACATCGGGTATTGGTCAATCTGACAGTGAAATAACAGATATCAGTGATATATCCATGTATGTTATGACCTCCGAATATGGCGCGGCTACACAACTGGAAAAAATTGACATGCTTGATTACGCCGATATTGTTGCTTTGAATAAAGCTGACAAAAAAGGGGCTGAGGATGCTCTAAAAGCAATAAAAAAGCAAGTGCGAAGAAACAAGGAAGACTGGGACACTCCTGATAATGAAATCCCTGTATTTGCCACAAAAGCAGCTCAGTTTAAGGACGAAGGTGTAGATCTTCTTTTTAATTACTTAAGTAAACTAATAGAAGATCGCTATCAGATTCCCTTCAAACCGGCAAAAGAATCCAAAATAAGTGCTGCGTCGAAAATAATACCTGACAAACATATTCGCTACCTCGCAGCTATCGCGCAACTTAACCGTGATTACACCAAATTTGTTGAAGATCAAAGCACTACCGCTTCCAGGGCCTATCAGCTCCATGGTACGCTGGAAATGCTTAAATCACAGAACCCTCATTACAAAGAGCAAATTTCAGTGCTGGAAACCACCTACGAAGCACTTTGGAACTCATTAGACCCTGATGTCAAAAGCATCATCGAAAAATGGCCTTCTGTGAAAGACAAATACAAACAGGACATTTTTGAGTATCAGGTTAGGGATAAATTGATTCAAATCCCACTCTATTTCGAAACGCTTTCCAATACGCGTTTGCCTAAAGTTGCTTTACCAAAATACCGTGAGTGGGCCGATATTGTACGCTGGAGACTACAAGAAAATATGCCCGGGAGATTCCCATATACTGCCGGTGTGTTTCCCCTTAGACGCACTACTGAATTACCTACCCGCATGTTCGCGGGAGAAGGTGTGGCCGAACGTACTAATAAACGCTTTCACCTACTCGCACGAAATGCAAAAGCGAATCGTTTGTCAACAGCATTCGATTCGGTAACACTTTATGGTGAAGACCCGGATGAACGTCCCGACATATTTGGTAAAATCGGTAATTCAGGAGTGAGTGTTTCCACCCTGGATGATATGAAGGTTTTATATTCGGGATTTGATCTATGTGATCCCAAAACTTCAGTATCGATGACCATAAATGGTCCGGCGCCTTTTTTTTTGGCGTTCTTCCTAAATACGGCCATTGACCAACAGTGCGAAAAATATATAAGGGAACACGGACTGGAGACACAAATAAAGGAGCAAATAAACAAATTAGGACGGGAACAAAAACGCGAATACTACGGCGAATTACCGGACCATAACGATGGTCTCGGCCTGATGCTTCTTGGTGTATCAGGGGACGAGGTTCTGGATTCACAAACTTATGAAAATATTAAAGCCGCTACGCTAAAAGACGTTCGGGGAACCGTTCAGGCAGACATTTTGAAAGAGGACCAGGCGCAAAACACGTGCATATTTTCTGCCGAATTTGCCTTGATGCTCATGGGCGATATACAACAATTCTTTATCGATAACCAGGTACGTAATTTTTATTCAGTTTCGATTTCAGGTTACCATATCGCTGAGGCCGGTGCAAACCCGATTACCCAGCTTGCATTTACTCTGGCCAACGGATTTACTTATATCGAATACTACCTTTCAAGAGGTATGAAAATTGACGATTTCGCACCCAGTTTGTCGTTTTTCTTTTCAAACGGTATCGATGCTGAATATGCGGTTATTGGACGTGTCGCACGAAGAATTTGGGCCAAAGCCCTCAAACATAAATATGGTGCAAACGATCGATCGCAAAAACTCAAATATCATATCCAAACTTCGGGAAGGTCTCTGCACGCACAGGAGATTTCATTTAACGATATACGCACTACTCTTCAGGCGCTCTATGCGATATACGACAGTTGTAATTCATTACACACCAATGCATATGATGAAGCCATTACAACGCCTACAGAAGAATCGGTTAGACGTGCCGTAGCCATACAGTTAATAATTAACAAGGAATATGGTTTATCTGCCAACGAAAATATGCTTCAGGGATCATTCATAATTGAAGAAATTACAGATTTGGTTGAAGAAGCAGTTTTAGTAGAATTTGAACGCCTTTCCGAACGTGGAGGAGTAATCGGAGCAATGGAAAACATGTACCAACGTTCTAAGATACAGGAAGAATCGATGCATTATGAATCGCTTAAACTAGCTGGTGAAATACCTGTCGTTGGAGTTAATACCTTTTTAAACGAAGAAGGTAGCCCGACGATCATCCCTTCTGAAGTCGTGCGATCTCATGACGATGAAAAAAGAAGAGCCATAGAATCATTACGAGATTTCAAAAAAAATTACGTTATTAGTAGTAGTGAATTATTGAAAGAATTAACGGATTGCATACACCACAACCAAAATAGTTTTGAAGTGCTTATGAAAGCGACAAAACGATGCACCCTGGGCCAGCTTACACACACCCTTTTTGATGTAGGAGGTCGCTATAGAAGAAATTTATAGAATCAACAGAGGTGACATCCCCGAATACTGGTGTATTAACGAATAAACGTTTTAATGGAAGACCAAAATGTAATTGAATTGTTGAAAAAAGGTGATCACAGTGCATTTAAAGTGCTCTATGACCACTATCCAATGATTAAAAATATGGTACTTTCTAATAGTGGCAGTGAAGAAGATGCTAAAGATTTATTTCAGAACGTACTCATAGCATTTTACAAAAATGTTAAAAAAGGAGACTTTATTCTTACATCAAAAATAAGTACTTACTTATATTCTATTGCCAATAATTTATGGCTCAAGCAACTTTCTAATAAGAATAAAAAGTACGTCACAAATCTGGACAAAGCTAAAGAGCTTGTAAAAGAAGAACAACATTTTGAGTTTCAGGAGACAAAAAAAATGTCTCTGAGAGAATTTATATTCGATAAGCTGGATAAAATTGGTGAACCATGTAAATCTATTCTATTGCTACATGAGTATGAAAAGCTGAGTATGCAACAAATCAGCATAAAACTGGGTTATGCCAACGAACATACAGCGCGACAACAAAAGTATAAGTGTATTCAACGACTCAAAAAAATAATTCCTTTAGAGGCAAAAACCGTTTACCTAAGTTAAAATGTCGGAAGAATTAAACGATATAGCACAAATCGACGCTTACCTTAAGGGTTCACTGGAAGGTGACGACCTTAAGAATTTTGAAAAAAGAATGCAGGCCGATGCTACATTCTCAAAGGAGGTTGCGCTTCAAAAAGAGATTTATGCTTCTATTGAAGCTTATGGCGAACTACAGCTTAAAAAAGAACTGGACGGTTACCATCAAGAGCTTGGTGAAACACCTAAAAATACCGGGGTAACAATCAGTAAAACAAAAACCATTTACATTGTCGCTGCAAGCATTGTTACTATAATTACTTTCATAGTATTGCAAAACTATGTGAGTCCACGAACTGAACTGGCGAAAGAATCAACTCACACTGCCAATCCTAGCCCTGAAAAACAAGAAAAAAGTCCCATTTTAATTTCCTCAGATACCGCGATAGCAGACAACAGTCAACAGGTAGCTGTGGTCGAAACCGAAACCATACACGGTGAACGTAGTACTCCCACTGCCCCCAAAAATGAGCCCGAAACAATCGAAGAAATGAACATCATACATTCCTTCGACTTACAAATTCTTCATGCTGAAGAAATGGCTAGTCCTTCTTATATTTTTGATGGCAAAAAATTGTGGCTTTATGGTACATATATGAATCTTCAAAAAGTGGAAATCAGGAGATTCGAAAACAAACTCTACCTTTTCTATAGAAACAAGTACTATCAACTTAGCAAATCAGCACAGCTACGAGATCTTATAGCGCATCGCGATATACATCAACTACAAACGCTTTCTATGGGGACAGGGAAAGGACCAAGAATTGCCATTGAGCAAACAGGCTTAGTAATATCAAAAACAGACAGCGACCTCTTGTTTCACATATTGGAGGTAGAAGATATTTTAGATCATAGAAACACCAAATATAAATTCAGAAACCAGGAGCTTATTATTACGGAGAACCTTTTTAAAAAACTCGGTTCAGAATTTGATATCATTCACATGAAGAAGCATGACAACTATTACCTGAGGGTGAATAATATACTATATCACCTGGATTATAACACCCACGAATTTGTTTCTTTAGAAAAGGAACAATCAGATGTAATACTAAACTTATTCAAGTCACAAAATGCTTCAACATCCATTCGTTTCAAAACCCTTGAAGATAACTACCAATTAGAAAACTCGCATTAATTACATTTGGCTTACTCAATTTTTATAGTTATTTTAATTTATTCTCCTCTTAATCCGTTTATAAGTTATTTCACAGTTTTGCAGGGTATAAGTTCTGCAAAAACTTCTTCGTAAATTTTAAGCTTATCCCCGTATTAATGAAACGTACAATTTTCCTTTTCTTACTCTTTTTAACTTCTATCACCAAACTGGTTGCACAAACAGGTATATTTGCCGGTGGCCCTATCTATTACAGCAGGGATTATTCCATCGAGGAATTGAGAAACTCCTGTTACACACATTTAATAGTATGGACCATACATATCAATCAAAATGGTGACCTCAACTTCAATGCTGAGTTTTTAATATGTAGTAATGGAGATTATGTGGGTGAAAGCACCTACCCTTTCTTTGATGATGATATGAAGACATTAAAAACGAGCCCAACCACGATAGAGCGTATTGAATTTGGACTTAGCGCCTGGGGATCATCCACCTTCGACAACATACGTACATTAATTGACAACCAGGGCACAGGTGAAAACTCTATCTTGTACAGAAACTTCAAAGCACTCAAAGAGGCTATACCTGAAATAGATGCTATAAACTTCGATGACGAGTCTACCTACCATGCGCCAAGCGCTTCGGAATTTTCAATTATGTTAGCCGAATTAGGCTACAAAGTGACCTTCGCTCCCTACGAGCAAGTCTCATTCTGGCAAAGTGTAGCGACTAATACTAACAATGCTCACCCTGGCGCTGTTGATGCTATTTACTTACAGTGCTACGACGGTGGTGCCAACAATAACCCCTGTACATGGGAATCTTATTTCGACAATATCCCCGTTTGGCCAGGACTCTGGGACCGCGATGACAGCCCTGCACAAGTGGAAAACCATATGAACAACTGGCAAAATCAATGTGGAATTACGGGCGGCTGGATGTGGTTGTATGATGATTTTGACAACACGGATCTGACTGAACAATATGCCGCTGCTATTAACAATGCACTGGATATCGATGGTTGTGAAACCAACGATCCGGTAGATTGCAACGGAGTAAGTGGTGGCGCTGCATTTATCGATGGTTGTGGAAGATGTGTGGAAGGCACTACAGGATTAAGTGCATGTATGCTTCAAGTAGATGTTAGTGGAGAGACTATGGAATTAAGGGACTTTTTCAGTTATACTTCAGCAGACGACCCCGGAACAATTAATGCAATGACCAGCTCGGCAAGCTTGACAGGAAATAGCTGGAAAGCGGCATCACTAAATTACAGTCTAAGCCCTATTACCTACCTGGAGTTTGACTTCAATGGTGATTTGAACAATGAAATCAATGCCATTGGATTAGTAGAGGATACGGTTAATAGTGCCCCAGCTCATCATTTTCAAATTAGTGGAAGTACGACATGGAACAATTCTGTCCAGAACTTCAACAATTATAACGGTAATACTGCTCATTACAAAATACCAGTGGGTGATTATTTAAGCGGAGCTATTCAATATATCACATTTATAAATGCTAATAACGGAACAGGTACAGGAAACTTTAGTAATATTAAAATTTATGATGAAGGCTTTGACTCCTTGCTCATAGACTTTGGGCAGCCAAATACCCCTGTTGCAGCCGGTTACGAGGTCTATCAAGCTGAAACTGAAGATTTAAATGATTTCACACCCCAATCTTACAATGCTTTTGGCAAATACGTGACTATAAATCCTTCGTGGGCTACAGATGCTGTAAACGAATCGGCTCAAATGTATGATAGAGGTGGTGATGACGGAACAGCTAACCCCGACCTGTTGCGCGACTGGATCGGCACAGATAACCGGCAACCGGGAAACCCTCTAACACTAACTCTTCAAGGGCTTCCAACAGGTTTTTATACCTGGGAATCTATTCACCACGATGCTGAAAGGCAGACCGGTTTATTCAACATCGAAATTAGAGATGCAGGAGGCATCAGCAACTTTGAAAATATTGATATTTCTGTAGGAAATATGGCCTTTTCCGAAATTACGAAATTCAAAACCACTATAGAGTCTGACGGCGGAGACATTGAAATCGTCTTCGACCAACAAAAGAGCGACCCTGTAACAGAAGCATTCACTGTTATAAATGCATTGCACTTAATCTCACATCAGGAAATCATTACCGGTCTTCATACAAATACCGATGAACAGGTCTTAAAAATTTACCCTAACCCAACGAAAAATCTAATAAACATCAGTCATGAACGGCAGCAACCTGTATTCATTCGTTTGATGGATTTACGTGGACACCTGATAAAGCAGGAGCTGGTCATCAATAAAAAGACATTGGACTTAAGTAATTTGGAAAGTGGAATTTATTTCCTGCAATACCTGGGGCAAAGCAAAAAAATAATAAAGTTGTAATTTATTCTAAACTACAAATTAAGTTAGAAAACGACATGTAACTTTCAGACCCGATGGCATTATGTAGCTAAAAACATGATGCTACTGTTTCAATCAACAAAAAAGATTCCACTTTTAATACTTATTACACTATACCTGATTTGCTTTAATTCAAATGCGAATAATGACAACAGGTACAATTACAAGCTGGTAAAAAAGAGTATTAAAGTTCAACTCAAGGCTAGCTGCGAAGCTATCAATTATGATTCACTGGGTAAACAAATGCATCTATTGCTATCGGATAAAATCTTCCCTTTTTGGTATGGTACCAAGTGGGACTTCAATGGTATTACGGAAATACCTCAATCAGGGAGTATTGCTTGCGGTTACTTCGTATCTACAACTTTGAAACATCTCGGATTCCAATTAAACAGGTATCACCTGGCTCAACATAGTGCTGAAGGCCTCATTAAGACCCTCACTCCCGATTCGCTCATACATACAACTTATGACATGGAGGAACTACTAGACTATATCAAGCAGCGGGAAGATCAAATCTATCTAATCGGCCTAAGCAATCATGTTGGGTATATTGAAAAAAGAGGTCCACAAGTATCTTTCATACATTCTAATTACATAGATGCACAGGGAGTAGTAAAAGAAGAGGCAGCTTCTTCTTCGGCCTTGGAAGCCTCTTCCATTTTTATGGTAGCGACGATTAGTAAAAACGAACGCTTAATACACCAATGGATTCAGGGTCAGGAGATAATGGTCAAGAGGCCCTGGTAAAACAACGTAACTGATAAACAATCGTTTTATTATCAAGTTATAGACCGCTATTTACACTTATTAATTTACGCATAAGTCCGTTTTCCAAACTCAATTCCAAGACATAAGTTCCTGTTTTCAAATCGCTTAAATCAAGTACAGATGAATTTGATTCATCAACGTACATGAGCGCGCCCTGTAAATCAAAAATAGCTAATACAAACCTTTCTTGTTCTAGGCCTACAATGCTCATTTTATTGACTACTGGGTTCGGGTAAGTAACGATATGGCTATCGTTCAAAATACGTTTATTGGATGTCAGTAAATTGTCGGGAGTTCCACATTCATCGTTACCTTTCTTATAATATTTTAGATAGGCACCGCTTTCAAGGCTTGTTATATCACCTGCGAGCCACCATTTCACCATTCCCAAGCCCGCTGCATAACTATTTATTGCATGATAGTACCGGTGTTGACTTCATTTTTTTAAGCTTTGAAAGAATAACAAATAAATTTAAAGCATTCAATTATTCTAGTTCATTGGCTCGTATGTGTCAACCTTATAGGTGCTTAAAAACCTATTTATTATACAAATGCTTTACTGCCTCAACTTGTTCATGATCTCATTTTGCTGAGCACCTCTTCTATACTGTTTACGGCAAATTTGCGAAGTATATTTTGACGATGTGCGTCCACAGTTCTTACGCTCACCCCCAATTCATCGGCTGTATCTTTACTATTTTTTCCGCTGGCAATCAATTCAAGAATTTCAGATTCACGCTTGGACAATTGCACCTTCACGAGCTGGTCGGGGATTTCATCGTTCTTTTTATGCTCTTTAAAGTGTCTAATTACCACATCAGACACTTCTCCTATGTAATAGAAATCGCCATTCTTCACTGCTCTAATGGCATCCAAAAATATTTTGTTACTAGTATCTTTAAGCAAATAGCCGGCAGCGCCGACCTTTAAAGAACGAATCACATAATCTTTATTATCATATAGTGAAAAAATTATAATTCTGGCTTCAGGGTTGCTTTTCAGGAGTTCGGCACTTGCTTCAATGCCATTTAACTCAGGCATTCTGATATCCATTATTAAAAGATCGGCGTCTATTGATTTAGCCAATTCAATAGCTGCTTTACCATCAGAGGCTTCACCGACCACTTCCAAATCAGGCTCTTTCGAAATTAACTCCTTAACTCCATTGCGAAATATTTCATGATCATCGGCTAATATAATTTTCGTCACTCCCATAGTTCTAAAGTGGAATTTCCAACTGTATAATTGTACCGGTTTTAAGTTTGGAATTAATATTTAATGTACCACCCAATAGTTCGGCACGCTCTTTCATATGTCGTAGGCCGTTGTTCTTTTCGGCCATTTCTTTTACAAATAACATTTGTTCATCAAAAATAAATCCTTTTCCATTATCTTCAACTAATAAATTAACGTATTTGTCATTATTATCCACGAAAACATTGATGTGTGAGGCAGAAGAATGTTTAATGGCATTATTTAAAGCTTCCTGAACGATACGAAATACAGCGATTTCTATCTCCTTTTTCATAAAATCCGGCCTTAAACATTCTTCCATACTCAATTCACAATCAATTCCACCATCATGCGATTTAATAAGGTCAGTTATCGCTTCCTTTAAACCAAAATCATCTAACACACTGGGCAATAAATCCGAACATATACGTCGTGTTTCATCGATAATGGATTTTAACAAGGTACTTATTTGACTCATATGATCGAGCACCTCCCTATCTGTAGTCTTGATCATTTCGGCACGCATTCTCAAGGTGGTTAACATTTGACCGATTCCGTCGTGTATTTCTGCCGCAATACGTTTCCGCTCTTTTTCTTGCCCTATTATCATTGAATAGGACTTCATTTTTTGTGTATCCTGCTGCATTTTCATTCGCTCTTCCATCAAATTTCGTAACTTTCTTTCCGTATTCTTCCTTTGCGTGATATCCGAACAAATAACTAAATATTGGTATAAAACGCCCTTTGAATTAAAAATTGGCATAAGTGTTACGTCGAGCCAAAACCCTGTACCGTCCGAGGCGTGGTCGTGAATTTCACCCTGCCATACTTCTTTACCCCGATGTTCATCTCTGATGTGTTCATAAATTACGCTTTCTTCTTTTCCCTGATTATTATAAAAAATGGGCTTGCCTAATAACTCTTCAAACGAATACTTGGACACATGGCAGTATTTATCGTTTGAATAGATTATATTTCCACTAGCATCCGTTTTCACCAGGTAGTTAGCTTTATCCAGGGCGTAGTTAATCTCTCTTAATTCACGATGTGAATTTTCCATTTTAGCATTTACTTTCATTAACTCCCCTGCTGTATTCTTATATTTATTTTCTGATTCCGCCAAGCCCTTAATTATTCGTTTAATTCTTCTGGATAGCGGATAGAATATGAATAGGGCTTCCAAAGCAAGCATCACCAGCACAAAGGCTAACAAATAGTATTCTATGCGTTTCAATTTCTTTACACTATTTCTTGAAAATCGATCATAGTCAAATACGATAAGTTCCATGCCTAACAAATACGACTTCTCATAATTGAGTATCGTATTTACATAAGGGGAAATCTTCATAGAGTCTAAAGGAGTATTACTATACATTTCTTCAAGCAAGGCCTCCGAGGCTTCTACAATTTTATGATAGGGCCCGTCAATAATTGTATACATTTGCTCAAGGTCTTCCCTGTCATTTGATGGTAAATCGAAGAAATCGCTTCCCCCTAACAGACCTATATGTGATTTTTGCCATTGTTTAAGTGTATTTACAAACTCTTTTCTATTCGTTTCAAAGTCAGTACCGCGTTCGATAAGCAAAGCCGTTTTGCTCAAAGTCTGACTGTAAGTACGCAGGCGAGCAGAAAAATTGAGCAAGCGAGAATCATTCACCTGATTGCTCAAATAATCTTGAATGAGCATTTGACTAAAAATGGTTACAATCGCAATAATGGACAGTGCAATGATATACATAAGCGTAAACAGCTTAAACATCTGTTTTTCCTGCGTGGTTTTTTTGTCTTTTTTGGTCAGCGAGTTGGCCATGATTGTTTCAGATATAGTACTTACGTAAATAACACAGTTATTTCAATAATAATCAACAAATTATACGTAGTTTTACAGAGAACATGCAAACTACAAATAGAACACTATTAGCTAATAAGTATTCGCGTATTGCTTTTGAGAACACCAATAGCAAAACCAAGGTAACGGAGCAACTTAGCATTGCCCCGCTCAAGATTATAAACCCTTCAGGTAGTGCTCAAAGTGCCTTTTGCATGCTTTCTAACTACGGAGGGGGTTTTGTACAGGGAGATAAGGTACAATTGCAGGTCTGTTGCGGTGAAAACACGCAATCGGTAATTTCATCACAAGCCAACACACGCATCTTTGAAGGCGGTGGTGATCATTGTTACCAGCACACTTCCATTGATGTAAAAGCCGGTGCCATACATTTTTACCTGAATGATCCTCTGGTTATGCACAAAGGCAGTTCATTTACCCAAAACACCAACATTTCCGTAGCCACGGCAGGAGTTATGTGCCTGGTAGAATGGTTCTCAGCCGGAAGAATAAGCCAGGGAGAATGTTTTGATCTCGATAAATACGAGACTAATACAAGTGCTTATTTTTCAGATAAGCTCGTACTAAAAGACCGCTTTATCATAGACCCTAAACGAGTCCCTCCTCATTCGCCCGGAGTTTTTGGAAATCACACTACTTACATATGTATTTACCTTGTTGGGGACCAAAGTGATACACGTATCCAGTTACTAGAGAAGAGCTTGCTGAAATTGTGCGAAGTTAAATCCTCTGAAACGAATATATCCACCAATTTTAGCCGTGTAAACAAACACGTAGGGCTGGCTAGAGTTAGCGCTAAAGAGCCGCTTCACTTACATCCTTTTATGCGCACATTTGCACAGCACTTTGAACACCCTGAACTTTTGGGGTTCAACCCACTCAAGCGCAAGTATTAGGACTTATCGCTCATAGCTTCCCTCAACAAGTACTTACGTGCCTGTAATATATTGTTAACGATGGTATCAAAGCCAAATTGATCCTTGGCCCGCGCAAATACAAAAGGACCATCCCCCCGCATTTTTTTTGCATCTCGTTCCATTACCTGCAAATCTGCACCTACGATATGGGCAAGGTCTATTTTGTTGATCACCAATAAATCGGATTGAGTGATACCCGGCCCTCCCTTTCTCGGTATTTTATCGCCACCGGAGACATCAATAACATAAATAGCGTAATCGACTAATTCTTTACTAAAATGAGCTGCCAGGTTGTCTCCCCCGCTTTCTACAATAAGAATTTCTAATTCCGGAAATTGTTCACAAAGCTCTTCTAGTGCATGCATATTAGCTGATATGTCCTCGCGAATCGCCGAGTGAGGACATCCCCCTGTTTCGACACCTACAATACGTTCTGGTTCCAGCGCCTTGTTACGTGTAAGAAACTCCGCATCTTCTTTTGTAAAGATATCGTTTGTAACAACGGCCAAAGAATATTCATCACGTAATAATGCACAAAGTTGTCTAATCATAGCCGTTTTACCGGTCCCTACGGGTCCACCAATGCCTATAGTGAAAGGTCGTTTATTGAAATCACGCTTTTCGTGAATAAATTCTCGATGGGCAAAGATTCCCGGAGAATCAATATCAAGTTGATGCATTTTAAATTCTGGTAAGCGAAACATAATAATAAGTTTAGTTTTGAAATAATTTGACAGGAATAAAAGAGTGATTTAATTGTGCGAGTTCCATCCTAAAAGTCACTTTATAAGCCATTTCATAGGGAATAGTTTGATAAGAGGAAAGTTGATCGATTACCCTTTCATTAAGGTCATACAATAATTGCTGCCCCCCCGTAGGACCTACCACACCTAGTCTTGTCAATGCATTTATTTGGTCTCTTAAGGCGCTGTATATGTAAATGTGTCTTGCCTCTTCCAAATTCGTTTTTAGTAAACTCATAATACAGCCAAATACCAGGGTAAAGTGATTTCCCTGTTTACAATTGATGAGTTCATTTCTAAACGTTTCAATTTGCTTGTTTTTGGTTAGTTTGATTATCAGGTTAAGCCAATTTTTGCCTAAAACCAAAGAGCTTTTTACCAGCATTGGATTTAGAAGCATTACTTCATATAGCTCAAAAACGGCATGAAGTGAATCTTTAGCGCCGTTAAATGTGGCATCCATAAAAGGGATATCAAAAACTAACAACTGATCGATGTAAGTTTCGAGATAAGTCTCCAAATCATTGATGTTAGCAAGTAAGCCACTTTTTATAGCAGATTCCATACCTGAGGAGAACACAAATCCTCCTACAGGAAATGCGGAATCTACTAGTTGGTATAAGGTAATATTATGCATTAGAACAAATGATACAATTGACCTAATGGCACTTTTGTGGCAGGTTCGCAAGTCAGGTAGTTGTTATCTACCATCACCTCATAGCGCTCAGGGTCTACGCTGATATTTGGCACATAGTCATTAAAATGCATCTCTTTCTTTGATACCGTTCTACAATTTTTAATCGCCACTGCCGACTTGCTCAATCCGTAGGTCGCTACATTTGAGAGAGAAGCGCTGGAAACGAACACTTTCGAAGTAGTACCAACCGCTTTCCCCATACTAGCGAACATAGGCCGAAAGTAAGAAGGTTGTGGAGTAGGAATCGAAGCATTAGGGTCTCCCATTTGCGCCTGAACAATAAAACCACCTTTAATTATTAGTTCTGGTTTCACTCCAAAAAACGGAGGTTTCCACAATACCAAATCAGCCAGTTTCCCTTCTTCTACCGAACCAACTTCATGAGCAAAACCATGTGCTAAAGCTGCATTGATGGTATATTTCGATATGTATCTTTTTACGCGAAAATTATCGCAATCGCCCTCCTTATCTTCAGGTAAATACCCTCTTTGAGTTTTCATTTTGTGTGCTGTTTGCCAGGTGCGGCAAATTACTTCCCCCACACGCCCCATAGCCTGCGAATCTGATGCTATCATAGCTAATGCCCCCATATCATGAAGTATATCTTCGGCGGCAATGGTTTCGCCCCTAATACGACTTTCGGCAAAAGCCACATCTTCAGGAATATTTTTATCCAGATGGTGGCACACCATAAGCATATCGAGGTGTTCATCTATTGTATTAATGGTATAAGGTCTGGTAGGGTTAGTAGATGACGGCAATACATTGGTCTCACCACAAAGTGTGATAATATCGGGTGCATGCCCACCCCCGGCTCCTTCGGTATGATAGGTATGAATAGTACGCCCTTTGAGCGCCTCTTTGGTTATTTCTACGAAACCACTTTCATTTAATGTATCGGTATGAATACACACCTGAATGTCGTGCTTATCGGCCACCGCCAGGCAATGATCAATGGCCTCTGGTGTAGAGCCCCAATCTTCATGTAATTTTAGGCCTAAAGCACCTGCTTCCACTTGCTGTTCCAAGGCCTGCGGGTGGGAAGAATTTCCCTTTCCAAGAAAACCGAAATTCATGGGATAGGCGTCGGTTGCCTGAAGCATCATTCTAATATGGAAAGCTCCCGGTGTACACGTGGTGGCATTGGTACCGGTTGCGGGACCGGTACCTCCGCCAACCATGGTGGTAATTCCTGAAGCCAGTGCTTCATCTATTTGCTGCGGACATATATAATGAATATGATTATCTATTCCACCTGCGGTAACAATAGCTCCTTCAGCAGCAATAACCTCGGTAGTAGCACCAACAATCATTTTGTGGTGAACACCAGGCATTATCTGCGGATTCCCGGCTTTTCCAATGGCATGAATGCGACCATTTTTCAAACCAATATCTGCCTTATAAATACCGGTATAATCAACGATTAAAGCATTGGTAATAAGTGTATCAAGTGCATGCTCCTGTGTAACACCAACATGTTGCCCCATACCGTCTCTAAGCACCTTACCTCCTCCAAATTTGCATTCATCGCCATAAACGGTGTGATCAAACTCCACCTTAATCTTTAAGTCGGTATCTCCTAAGGTTATAATATCACCTACGGTCGGCCCATACATATCAGCATAGGCCTTTCTATGTATCTTTAAACTTGTCATTTTTAATCTTTTAAGTAACCCTTTTCCCGCATTCGGTCAAAAATTTCGTTTTCACGTTCAGTGTTAAGAGCTCCATTAATAAGGCCATTTCCACCAAAGACAGTTTTTGACCCCGCCAATTCAACCAATTCAATTTCCTTCGTCTCACCGGGTTCAAATCGCACGGCTGTTCCTGCCGGAATATTGAGGCGATAGCATAAGGTCTTTTTTCGATCAAATTCCAATGCTTTATTGGTTTCCGCAAATGGATAATGAGACCCCACCTGTACAGGCCTGTCCCCTGTATTTGTTACTTTAACTAACATGGTAGGTCTCCCGGCATTTAATGTAATTTCCTCATTTTTCACATGAAATTGTCCGGGTTTAGTATTGATACTATTATCAACATCTATCAATTCCTTACTTTTAATCAAACCCGAGCCGTATAAGGCCAAACCATTGTCGACCTTTCGCTTGCAAATAGGGTGATGTACGGTGACTAACTTAGTACCATCAGGAAAAGTACCTTCTACCTGCACTTCATCAACCATCTCTGCCACTCCCGGCATTACGTCGTCAATACCAAGAAACTGTTTTCCTAGGTTCATAAGTGTAGCTACTTTATACCCTTCTCTTATCAACTCCAGCAACTGTGCACTAATAAGCGCGATCGCTTCCGGATAATTTAACTTCAATCCTCTGGCGTAACGCTTTTGCGCCAGAAACCCTGCCTGATGCAACATGAGTTTATCTATTTCCCTGGGTGTAAGTTTCATGTTATTGCTTATATTGAATTGTACTTATTAATTTCATCCTCGCTTATATCGCCCGCAGGGGCTTCAGCCACCACTTTACCCCTATTCATAAAATAGTAGTGATCCGTTATTTTCTTGGCAAAGTCGATTTTCTGCTCCACTAAAAGTATTGCCAGCTTCTTCTCTTCTCTAAGTTGGAGTAAGATTTCTGCTATTTCCTGACTTATAGAAGGCTGAATACCCTCGGTGGGTTCATCGAGAAGGAGCAAACGAGGCCTCCCGACGAGTGCCCTGGCTATTGCCAATTGTTGTTGTTGTCCTCCGCTGAGATCTCCTCCCAGTCGTTTTTTGAAGTCTTTAAGAATAGGGAATAACGTATAAATTTCATCTTCGGGAATATGCTTTTCACTGGAACTTTCCAGGCCTAATTTTATATTTTCATAGACCGTGAGCTTGGGTATTATTTCCCGCCCCTGTGGCACATAGCCGATACCCAACCTCGCTCGCTTATGGGGAGCCATTTTTTCTATTTGTTTATTATCATATATCAACGTTCCGGCAGTACTTTTCAATAAGCCTATAACTGTTTTGAGAAAGGTTGTTTTACCTACACCGTTACGTCCCATAATGGTGGTAATACTGGCTTCTTTTACTTGCAAATCAACTCCCCAAAGAATTTGACTTTCCCCATATGACGCTTCAATATTTGCTGCTTCCAGAATCATGTTTTTCATTAAATAGCTTTCCCCAAATAACTGTTTATTACGCGCTCATCTGATCGTACCTCCTGAAAGGTACCTTCAGTAAGTAATTGCCCTCTCACTAGCACACTCACTTTGTTCACAGCAATCTGCTCTACAAAGTTCATATCGTGTTCTATGACAATAATGGAATGATTGGACTGCAAACTCAGTATTAATTCTCCGGTCTGATAGGTTTCTTTATCTGACATTCCCGCTGCCGGTTCATCAATAAGCATTAGTTTTGGATTTTGAATGATGACAATACCTATCTCTAACCATTGTTTTTGACCGTGAGACAGGTCCTGAGCCTCTTTATTCAAAAATGTCTGCAAACCGATACGTTCAGCTACATCGTGTATTTTATCCTTAATATCACCCGTCATTTTAAAACGAATAGTTTTAAATACCTCTTTAGGAACATCGCATGCCAACATGAGGTTATCAAAAACAGTGAGGCCTGGAAATACCGAAGGCTTCTGAAATTTCCTCGCAATTCCTAATCGGGTAAGTTCATATTCTGTTTTACCAATAATAGGTCGATCATCAAACCATACCGTACCGGAATCAGTTTTAGTTTTACCGCACAGTACATCCATAAAGGTTGATTTACCTGCACCATTGGGGCCTATCACTACCCTCAATTCATACTCCTTTAATTCAAAAGAATTTAGATTGAGGGCTTGTACACCTCCAAATGCTACTTTTAGATTTTTGACGTCCAGAATTTTTCTACCTTCGTCTGTCATGATTTGGCCATTTTAAATTTCTTCACAAAATCAGCCAGTTGTTTTGGCAATCCTAACAAACCCTTATCCATGTAAAGCACTGTAATAATAAACAAGAACCCTAAAATATATAGCCATGAACCTGGCAATATACTTGTCATAATGCTATAAAGAAAATTAACAAAAATTGTTCCTAAGATAGCGCCTTTCAGGTTCCCTCTCCCACCTAATGCAACCCATACTATCATTTCAATGGAGGCTCTGACATCCATTCGACCCGGCGTAATAATCCCTGTTTGCGGAACATATAACATCCCGCCAATAGCTGCTATTACAGCTGCTATAACGAAAATCGTGAGTTTATAATTTTGCACCTTGTAAGAAGTATACCTTACCCGGGACTCGCTATCTCGAATAGCCACAAGTACCTTCCCAAATTTCGACTCCATGAGCTTCTTAGCTGAAAGGTAGATGACAAGCAGGAATACACCTGACGCGAGGTACAAACCGAGTTTAGTGGAAGAAGAAGTCAGGTCAAAACCCATTAAAGTTTTGAAATCAGTCAGGCCATTTGTTCCCCCTAACATAGTTTCATTGCGTAAAAAAATCAACCACATGGCCAGCGCCAGCGCTTGGGTGATTATGGCGAAATAAACACCCCTCAATCTGCTGACGAAGATAAAAAAGCCGAAAATGAGTGTGAATAAGGCGGTTACTCCCAAAGTTGTAATAAGAGCGAGCGGAAATGAATGAAAAGGTTCCCAAAATACAGGTAATACATCCACCTGATTCCAGATCATAAAATCGGGAATTGCACTGCCATAGGTCCCATTTCCACTAGAAGCGAGCAACATATGCATGGCGATACCATAACCTCCTAAGCAGAAAAAGAAAGCCTGGCACATGCACAATACACCTGTATAGCCCCACAACATATCTACGCCTATTGCTGCAATGGCAAAACAGAAGTACCTGCCCCAAAGCGAAATATTATTGGTAGATACAAGCCCCAACAAATTACCGAGGGGAATAAGTATCATAAACAGAATGAGAAAGACCCAAACACTTATATATTCTTTTTTAATTATTGTGCGCATAATGCTAATTTGTCAATCTTCGACAATGCGACCTTTCACCGGGAAAAGCCCTCTTGGTTTAAATTGTAAAAAGAAAATAATAATCATCAGGATAATGACTTTGCCATAAACGGCATGAAAAATTGGTTCCAACACCTTGGTAATCTGCCCGATTCCCAATCCGGCGAATATAGTACCAAAAAGATTTCCTACGCCACCTGTCACCACGACTAAAAAGGAGTCTACGATATAAGTTTGCCCCATATCCGGAACTACATTGCCTATCAAGGTCATGGCGCAGCCTGCAACCCCGGCTATTCCCGTACCAACGAAAAAAGTGAGGGCATCAATTCTAGCAGTAGAAATTCCGAGGCAGGCACTCATGTTTCTGTTCTGCGTTACAGCTCGTATGCGCAATCCGTTTTTTGTGCGGTATAAGAATAAAAAAGCGCTGCTGATCAAAATCAATGTTAAAGAAATGATAAAAATACGGTTAAATGGTAACACAAGCTGTGGCACTACATGCCAGCCCCCTGATAGAAATTCAGGCGTTTTCACCGCAGTAAGGTCTCCAAAAACAGACCTCGCCAACTGAATCAAAACTAAACTAATTCCCCATGTAGCTAACAAACTTTCCAAAGGACGCCCATATAGTTTGCGTAACACCAAACGTTCTACAACAAGCCCGAACGCGCCGCATACGAAAAACGATAAAGGCAGCGATACCCAAAAGAAGAGATCGCCTTCTATCTGTCCACTTGGCGAAAGGGATTTAAATAACTCCTGAATGGAAAAGGTTGTGTATGCACCAATCATCATAAATTCACCGTGAGCCATATTAATTACACCCGCCAGGCCGTAAATTATAGACAGACCCAATGCCACCATAATTAAAATACTACCCAGGCTCAAACCACTAAATAAGTTTTGAAAAACGCCTATACGCCGCGCTCGTGCTTCCACATGAGCAATAGCATCTTGTAATTTTAGAACAACTTCATTATCCTGGCCTTCTCGATCAAGGATGTCATTTAATATTGGTAATGTATTATCCCCTAAATTTGTTGTTATCGCATCTATTAGTTGAATTTGTTCACTCTTATCCTTACTAAACTTCAATTTTATCGTTAGAATGGTCTCTTTAGCAAGACGTACAATAGCTTCATTACTTTCTTTACTTTTCGCCACCTCCAATACATTAAGCGCATCCGGAGTCCCATTTGCCTGAAATTGCGTGTAGGCCAAGGTACGTTTATCAATATCGGTATCTGCCAAATTAACATAAGGTAAAACAGGCAACAATAGTAAGCGAGCGGTACGTGCTACTTTCAATTCGTCCAGTTCACCACGAGACTTTACCAGAAATGGCTGGTCAGCCTCCAAATTCCACATTTCATACTTCGGGTATAGTCGATAAACGAAGTAAGCACCTTTTGTGCCCGATTCCCGGGATTCCACAATAGTAACAAGTTCATCCTCGTGCAAATAGAGTTTTTTGTCATTCATTGCTTTGAGCAATGGATAAGTTGCAAAATCATTTTTATCGACAAGAAGTTGTATGGACTCACGCACTACTTTCGCATCACCCGATTTTAATCGTTCGATCACGGGGTCTAAAGTATTGGCATAAGCTAAGATTCCTGTCATCATTAGCGCGACAGCTATCACTATTCTTTGCACCATCATTTTAGTGGAAATCTAAGAGAAACAAAGGCAAGAAAACCGAATAGCTTCAGACAGACTACTATTAGCTTAGAAATGACACTTATATCAAACACGAGTATAAAACCCAAGTCTGGATAAGCAAAATACCTGAACTAACTCCGGTCGATCTTGCCTTTTATTTAATTCAAAATTGCTTAATTTTCAATAGTATATGTACCACCATGGTCCACGTGGTCGCAACTCTTATTGGGTGAAGTATATTTTGACCACGGCTGTGGATCAACAAGTCCATCGGTCTCCCAAATCACGTCAAATTGACCGTCCGACCTAATTTCTCCAATTTGCACTGGCTTCGCCAAGTGGTGATTTCTGGGGTCCATCTTCACCAGGCCACCCGGAGAATTAAAATCTATCCCGTACAATGCCGGGCGAACCTTATCAACCTCATAAGAACCAGCGGCTTCAACCGCTTTTTTCCATAGATAAACACCAGTGTAAGCCCAACAGATTGGATCATCAGTCACACGGTCTTTTCCACCCGGCAGTCCGTTCTTCTCGCAAAAAGCCTTGAACGACTTCACAAATTGTTCGTTTTCGGGTATTGCGTTAGACTGGTAATAATTCCATGCAGCAAGGTGTCCGACAAGGAACTCCGTATCCATTGCACGTAATTCGTCTTCGGCGACTGAAAAAGCCATAATAGGACAAGTAGCAGCTGTAAGTCCCTGATTAGCAAACTCTTTGTAAAAAGGCACATTGGAATCTCCATTAATTGTACTTAACACACAAGCTTTACCACCGGCTGCGAACGTTTTGATTTTCGATACGATGGTTTGATAATCCTGGTGATGAAAAGGAGTATATTCTTCTATAATATTAGATTCCGGAACACCTTGAGCCAATAGAAATGCTTTCAGAATTTTATTTGCCGTTCTTGGAAAAACGTAATCCGTCCCCAGGAGGTAAAACTTTTCATAGCCTCCTCCTTCTTCACTCATCAAGTACTCCGCAGCAGGTATCAATTGCTGATTTGGAGTAGCTCCGGTATAAATCACATTTGCAGAGCACTCTTCGCCCTCATATTGTACCGGGTAGAACAATAAACCGTTATGTTCTTCAAAAACGGGTAAGACCGACTTTCTCGATACAGAAGTCCAACAACCAAATACGGCTGCTACTTTTTTATCCAGCAGCAATTCTTTAGATTTTTCTGCGAACAGGTCCCAATCAGATGCAGGATCAACTATCACAGGTTCAATATCCTTACCCAGCACCCCGCCGTTCTCATTAATTTCTTCAACGGCCATCTGTACTACGTCTCTCAGAGAAACTTCAGAAATCGCCATGGTACCACTCAAGGAGTGCAACACCCCGATTTTAACCTTTTCCTTTTCACCTTCCTTGCCTTCGGCATCGCCATTACCTCCAGAAGCTTCTCCTGATGATGATGAACACGAATTTAAGATTAGGCCGGCCATTAGCACCAAGCCCCAAACATAAGTTCGACGTAGTTGATTGTTTATGTTTTTCATAATTCTATATTTTAGATTTTAAGTATTTAGGTTTTCGTAAACTATTATTCCGCCATAACATATGGCTACTATTGACATGACCACATTTACTATTGAGGTGCTCATAAATCTTATTAGCAATTTCTGCCACAAAAAATTGACGACGCCCATCCCCAAAATGGTTCCTGTACTAAAGGCCAGTAAATAAAACAACATATATTGAGATTCGGAAGTCTCTCCGATATGTATTAAAATCACCCCCGATGAACCGGCTATTCCATGAACCAGTCCAACGACCAGTAAAGCTTTAACCGATTTCTGATGATTGTTTTTGTGATTCCGATAAATGAAACGAGCCCCTCCCATTAGCATAAGTAAGACACCTACGATAATTTCAAAATTAAAAGGTGGATTAAGAAAGTAATTCATACGAAAGTAGGTATAAATTAATCCGATGATTAAAATTGGTAATGAGTGGCCTATACCCCATGAAGCACCTTGCCAGAACACTGATTTGTTTGTTGAACGTGTAGATAAGTTTGTCAACGCCACCAGATGGTCTCCTTCCAAACAATGAACAATACCAAGTAAAAGCGAAACAAGCAGGGCAGATATCATGAGTTATTTATTAAAATATGAAGAATTGTAACTGCATCCAGATTTGCCCGTGTGTCTTTGATTCGGTACCACTCAGATCCTCTTTCATGACGTCTGCAGTCCACGTAGTATAGGACAATCTTAAATTGGTGTTATAACCGGCAAACCAATAATTGAGGCCACCACCAAAAACAGTTGTTGAACTTAAGTCATTAAAAATACCTGTTTCAATACCACCAGTTTGAATGGCCCCATCGGCATTTACTGCTTGGCGTTCATAGCGAATCCACGGTTGGAGTTTCAATGATTTAATGTAATAGCCTAACTCCAGGAATTGTGTTGTTTGTCTCGGTATTAATGTTGCAAACGACAGGCTTGCAGCAGTGTCTGTACCTCCAGACATGGCTGAAAACGCGGCATTTAATGTGATGGCTCCATTTTCACCAACAGGTAAATCCACATATAAATCTGCCCCAAAATTAGAATAAGTACCTTGAACATCAAAGCCAGCTGCCAAAGCCACAGTTTTTCCACTTCCTAACTTCGTTCCGGCATAATAATAGTCTTTTTCCTTATCTAAGAAGTTATAAGCGGCCCTACCAACGATACGTAATGGAGAATCAGCATTGAGGTTCCTTCCTGTAAACACACCAAAACGATATTCCAATTTTTCGCTAGCTAGAAAACCACGCAGATTAACACCTAAATCACGCCCAAAATTCCCCTGTAAGGGACTATTCTCAAACAGGTTATAAGGATACTGAAAGTAGGTAAAATCATTGGCCATAAGTCCGGCAGCACCCTGAAGCCCGTTTCTATTGTGAGACACTAATTGCTTACCAACAACAACCATCTGATCTTTTGCCCACATGTGTTCATACTGAGCATCCAAGATTATTGGCGCTACCTTCACATTTTTAGTAGAGTCGCCATTTTGGATTCCAACAGGAGACGGCAGATCTGTTTCTAAAAAAAATGTTCCATTCTTACTGAGTTGTCCTCCTACCAAAACACGCGCCCTATACAGAGAAAACCCTTTAGCCCAGGTGTCAGACTCTGATGAAGTAGGGGAACCACCGGGTCCAAAGCCAATCTGTTCTGCTGAGCCAAACATATGCACAATGGACCCGACCTGCACCGAAGGCTTAAATGCTGGCGCTTCATCTGTTGTTGAACTATCTTCGACCTGTTCCCTTTCATTATTAAAATTAGGATCACTTAACACCGGGATTTCACGTAACAACCTCACATCTTTCTTCCGCTTATTCTTTGATGAACCTCCGGTGCTTGCTTCTGCAGTAAAAAGCGCCAAGGCGCAGATTAGCATCGTTATTGTAATTTTATATTTCATGTCTCTTCGTTTAGTAGTAAACTTTTTCGGTTATGAAGTGTCGCGACAAAATACTTAAGTAAAAGTAGAAGTGTATTTTATAAATACCTAAGTATTTTTAGTAATTTTTACTTAAAATCACTTAACACAGCATTAAACCTGTTAAAACACATAAAAATCACTGCGTCAATACTGTACAAACAATAAATAGTAGAATCAGCGATGCACCAACAATATAAAAGAAGTTCCAAATGAGTATATACTTATTTAAAAACTACGTAATCAGCATTCAAAATACCTAAGTAGCACATCAAAGAAAATACCCAAAAAAAGACAACTATTATATGGAAGAAAAAACAATAAACGGCAAACCTAATGTGCTGTTCATACTTCCTTAATAAAAATTTACAGTACCCCATGTCACAAATCTTACCAGTCAATCATACTTTAGAGCGCTCAACTCTTCTTAAGAACCAACAAATGATACTACTATGAAAAAACACTGTTATATCTCTCTATTCATACTATCAACAGCTATTACAAGTTGGTAGTGTATATACTCCCAGTGTATCAGTACCCATTCTTATCAGGGAAAAAGGACAATTACCGGTTACTCCCGGAAACGGTCTAGGAAATAACGCAACACTTAAATTTGAGTTTAAACATGATATACATAATCTACCGCTGCCCCTCCATTAGACGTCATTCAACATGCGAACTATGCTCTTTCGAAAAACTGGGTAACATCGGGGTTAATCTAAATCTGCTATTAGCACCCCGAAACAAGAATAACAAACAAAGTCAAAGCAACTAATTCCATAAGGAGAACGAGTATTTATACAACATTGTTGCATATTTAATGAAGAGACTCTATTTTAGTATGATGGTTGCGCAAGTTAGTTGCAACTAACTTAACAAAATAACAAGATATGAAAAGATTTATTTTACCCTTGCTTAGAATCAGCTGCTTAGCCAGTTTAATCGCTTTCACTTACTCGTGTGACAAAGATGATGATGCAGCACCAGAAGAAGAAAACGAATTGGAAGTAATCACAGATGTTCAACTTATCTTTACGAACACTGCCGATGCTGCGGATGTGGTTACCGCTTCGGCCAAAGATCCTGATGGGGAAGGTATCAAAGAATTAGAAATATTAGGTGATATTAACCTGGACACCAGTAAAACCTATACACTTACTTTTAGTGTTTGGAACAACCTTGATTCTCCGGGAGATGACATTGGTAAGGAAATCGAAGAAGAAGATCATGAACATCAAATATTCTTTGCTTGCTCAAACAATGCTTTTTCCAATCCGACTGGAGACGGAAATATCGACAATGCATCTGATCCGATAGTGTATAATGATATGGATGAAAACCAAAACCCAGTAGGTCTTTCTACTACCTGGACTACATCTTCAACAACACTTAGCGGTGGTGAATTCAGAGTACGCCTTCAACACCAGGACGACGGTATTAAAACAGCAGATTCAGGTGCTCAGGATGGCGACACCGACTTTGATTTGACTTTTGTCTTAAACATTAACTAAGAACACAATTAATTAGCAAGCAGCCAACAACGGTTAGTCTTAACAATCAATCATTAAGAGTATGGAGAATCAGGCCCGTGGTATTTTATCAGCCCATTTTCTGAAACAGACTTCTAACAGAATCTTGTTACTAAATTATTTTCTAGAAAATAATACTAAAAGTTACACAGCGATTCAGCTAATTGAAGTACTGGCTAATCAAATGGACAGGGTGACGGTTTACCGTACTTTAAATAGTTTCTTCGAAACAAAAATAGTTACACGCATTTCAAATACAGATGGCCAAGCTGGCTACCTATTAAGCGATAACTTAATGAGGAAAAAAGATTCAGAGATTCATCCGCGAATGCTTTGCAATGAATGCAACAATATCTCGGAGCTTCCCGAACTTCCTTCAAATTACCTCAATGCTTTGAAAGATTTCAGAATTGAGAACATTATACTGGAAGGTGTTTGCGTCAATTGCTTTTAAGTAGAGACCTGTAATAAGTTAAACATTGGTGAACAGTCAAAGACAACTTTGATTGTTCACCATTTCTTTGTCCTTGACAATCCTTTATTCGATTCCTTCGAATTGAGCAATTCAATTTTTTATTCAAATTCAGATTCCTGTAAGCTAGCCCCGAATACATCCGGTACAGATGCAGATTCCAATTGTTTTTTATAATTAACAATCTTCACCCAATAGACGATCCAGCAAACAACTCCGGCCAAACCAATAAAAGAGCCTACAAAAGGAATAGCACTACAAACATTCAATACTCCCATAGCAATACCAATGCCGTACGTCGGCCGGTCCTCATTGAATAACAAACCCTTATACCCCCCTTCTGCCTTTATAGAATCCGATATTTTGGTTACAACTATAAACTGCCATACCATACTAAATAAGGGTATAAATAATAACCAAACCTGCCCTGGAGGCATTAATCTATTTTCAGGGGATATGGCTTTCAAGGTATTCTGAAGGCTTAACACATAAAAAATAAAAACAACAAGGAATAGAATTCCAAAAATCCCAACTACTAAATATATATCGCTTAAGTCACTCATAGTATTTTTTTTGATTTTAAAGAGTATTCGTTTATATGTCCAACAATGCTTTTCTCATTAGCCCAACACACTAATTACGATCATTTTTATTGGAAAGTTTGGGACACCAAAGGGTGACACAAAGTCGGGTTCTGTGACTATTTAAGAATATTTAAACAAACTCAAACCCTTAAAGTGGTAAAAAACTTCTTTAGCCACTGTCCTGGTATTCTACAAAGCGGTCTCCATTAATATTGGACCCGACTTTCTTTCCACTTTTGAATGCACTTGCAATGTCTTGTTTTCTCTAATAAGAGGATAAAAAACCAAGTGCCAGATAACGGGAACAATAAAACTCAAAAGTGAATTAAGCCACTTCTTACGAAGGCCCAGCGACTAGTTTACCCAAACCTTTTTGAGCCAATAGCTATTGGCAAATAATAGTGTTGTTATGCTTAAAATGCAAAACATAGTGTACTAAAGATATAAAGAATTGAGCTTTGCTAAAAGTAACTTGCCCTTAAATGAAAGAGGTATTATCTTGTGGTTTTACACACTAATTTTCTCAAAATGAAATTTAGAATACATTTTATCGTTGCATGTTTTTTGACAATACTTTGGTCTTGCCAGAACTCCGCTAACAATAATGAAAGAACCATTAATCAAGAAAACACTGATCCCAAAAGTCAGATTAAAGAAGCGGAAGAACCCACTACTGAAACTGAAGAGGAAATCTCTTATCAACCAAAGGAAAGTAGATTACCAAGAATTATTCCTAATACCACCAACCTGAACTTAGATACCGCTGGTATTCACAAATTTAATAACCAGGATGCCAAAGAGTTGATTTTCAACATGAACGTTTTAATCGCAAAAATTGAAAAGGCACTAACTTCAAATAACACCTCTAAGGCTTTGAGTCATATGAATGCTTTAATTGAATACGAAAAAAGTCATATCATCAAAGAGTCTGTGCTCAATGAAAATGATTTAAAAATATTCGAGGAACATTTTGCAAAGCTTACTAATAAATCTGTTGCGTTAGGAGAACAATTGAATAAGCCTGACCAATAAAAAAACACCTATTCAATTTGCTCAACAAAAGCCGGTCTTAATACTTTCAGACCGGCTTTTGTTAAGGCTTACAAATTTAAACGACAGGAGATAAACTCGCTAATGCCGCATCATAATTTGGCTCATTCACAGTTTCTGCTACCTGCTCCGTATAAGACACCTTCCCTTCTTCATCTATTATTACAATAGACCTGGACAGAAGCCCCTCTAATGGACCACTGGTAAATTGTAGGTTATAGTCCTTACCGAACTGTCCTGTAGCAAAATCAGATAAGGTTACTACATTCTCAATACCTTCTGCTGCACAAAATCGACCAAAAGCAAAAGGAAGGTCTCTTGATATACATAACACCACCGTGTTATCTAAAGAAGACACCTTTTCATTAAATGTTCTTACCGACATTGCACATGTACCCGTGTCCACACTCGGAAAAATATTCAGTATAATTTTTTTGCCTAAAAAATCCTCTAAAGAGGCTTTTGATAAGTCCGATTTTACTAAAGTAAATGTTTTAGCCTTTGCACCAACTTCAGGTAGTTCCCCCAAAGTTGTTACCGGATTTCCTTTAAGTGTAATAGTTGCCATTTCAAAAGTGAAGTCTAGTTATAATAAACACTAAGATAGTGCTTTTTGGCATGTAGTAAATAAAAAATTGATAATAGGTCTTATTGCAGACTATACCGCAAGTACTCCTCTATATGATTCTCACAAGCACCAGGCTATTCCTAATTAAATTGGGAATAGCCTGGATAACTTTTTGCGCTATAGCTCACTATTCTTTGACAATTTTGTCAAACGACTCCCCGTCTTTGCTAATAGTCTTCATAAAATAGACTCCACTCTCAAATGCATCGAGATTAATATGATGTTCATTAGTTGGGGCATTATTCTCATAAATCAAATCACCAATAGCATCGTAAATTTCAATCTTTACTGCTACTTTGGCCTCCACTTTAAGCTTTCTGTCAAATGGATTCGGATAGATTTCGACTTCACCTGAGACATTCGGTTTTACAGCCACGGCATCATCTAATATTACTGCATATGAGGAATACAAATCGGTAACCTCACTTCCGGCTTCATAAGTGTTTAAATCGCTATCTTCCCAGTACAAAAAGTTACTCGCTGAAGGTGTTGGCAAAACGATACTTGTTAAATCGTTAGATGAGAAAGCTCTTTCACCTATGAAATAAACAGAATGGGGAATTGTTACCCCATTAAGGTCATTATGCGAAAACGATTCTTCGGCAATAGTATCTACGCCGGCAGCAATGAAATCTACCTCATTGGCCGTACCACCATAACTCACAATCGTTTGATCATCGACCACACCATTCATTTGATGATAAACGATGCCATCACTTGCTAAGTCATTAATTTCAACAATCGCATTATCATTAAAAATACCATATCCTTCGAGATCAACACTGAGCGGAAGATCTAAAGTGGCAATTTCGTTACTCAAAAAAGCCTGATTGCCAAGCGCAAGTCCATTATCAGGCAAGATAAGCTCCGTAATTCTATTATAGGCAAATGCCCTCGACTGAATTTCCCCCACGTTATTTGTTAATGTCAGTACCTCGATGCGATTTGTCTGGAAGGCACTACTGTTCACTTGTTCAATAGCGTCTGGCAGGGTAACTGCAGGTATGAGGTTATTTGCGAAAGCCTCACGATTAATAACCTTTAAATTCTCTGACAAGCTTAGATTTGTGATCCTGTTATTGGCAAATGCCGACCACCCCAAATAAGTCACTGTATGGGGCATTATAACTTCCGTAATTTCATTATACTGGAAGGCCGAGGCGCCTATATATTCAAGACTATCCGGTAATACCACACCAGGAATATCATTTGACCGAAAAGCTTCCGAGCCAATTCGACTCACTTTTTCCGGAATAATCATTTCATTATTTAATTGGTTAAAATAGAAGGCATAATTACCAATAGTTCGCAATGAATCGGGCAAAACAACTCTACTGATTTCCGTTTCTCTGAAAGCATCATCTCCAATATGAAGAATTTGGCCTGGTAAAACATCTAACCAGGGCCAACTGTCTGCATAACTAACAACGGTTGTACTGTCAATACCTTGTTCGCTGCGTGCATAAATCATGCATCTGCAAGTTTGACCGTCGAGTATGCCTATACTATTATTATTGAAAGCCCCTCCTCCTATATAGATTACATTTTCAGGAATAGTTAGTTCAAACAGGTTATTCCCGAAAAATGCCAAACGTTCTATACGCTCTAAAGTGCCAGGTAAAACTACATGACCAAGGCTTTTGTTTGCAAAAGCTAAATAACCAATCCCCGTCACAGTTTGACCGTCAAGTATCGTAGGAATTGTGATATACCTTCTATCTGCATCATACACATAAGACGTAATGACACCATCTACAACTTCCACATCATCGTCTGTAAGAACATAGGAATAAATTGCGCGGTACGTCGCGGATTCGCGTACGGTATCTGTAGGATTATAAGGGGTTGAGTTTTGCAGCCAAAATATAAAAGTACTCGAATCCGAATCCGGCAGGATATAATCATCGAACCCGTAATTATTGCGGAAGATATAAGACGCTATATACTCCATAGTAGTAGGAAATTCTACAGGGTTACGTATGTGGTTATCTCCAAAGGCCCGTGTTTCAATTCTGCTAACTCCGTACGGTAAGGATATGGTAATTAAATCATTATCAGAGAATGCATATTCACGAATAATCTCAAGACCTGAGGGTAAAACTACCCCTGTCAGGCAATTTCCTTCAAAAGCATTTTCACCTATTTCGGTTATGGCCTGACCATCCAATTCATCGGGGATAATAATAAAGTGTTCATTTGTTTTTGAATAACTGACAATAACACCATCTTCAACCACTACATCATCATCGGTTAAAGTATAGTTGGTTCGCGCAGAATAGTCTATTTCTAAATTACTGACGGTACTTCCTCCGGAATAGGTGTTATTATCAACATCATACCAATGCACAAACCCGCTATGACCAGGTGTTGGTAAGTCGAATGATACCAATTCGTTGTCCTGAAATGCGTTTATACCAATATATAAAACAGAGTTGGGCAAAGTCACACTTGTGAGCTTATTCCTATAAAAAGCACCAGATCCTATATGCGTTACTGTATTTGGTATATTCAGTTCCTCCATTTCATTGTATGCAAAAGCATTCAGTTCTATCTTAATAAGTCCTTGAGGCAATGTCAGATCCACAATATCATTACCACTAAATGCACTTCGGCCAATACTAAGCACATTCCCTGGTATGGTCAGTTCTGTTAAACGGCTTCCGTCAAAAGCACGTTCTCCAATAGTTGTTAATCCTGCCGGTAAATTAAGTTCAGTGAGATTGTTGGAAAGAAATGCCTGATCTCCAACTGTTGTCAAGGCATCGGGAAAAACGACACTCTCCAGGCGGTCGCCATGAAACACACCATTACCAATACCTGTAATTTCCTGCCCATCGAGTATATCGGGTATAATTATATCTACATAAGGCGGACGAGTACATGAAGTTATAATACCGTCTTCCACTTCTACATCGTCATCTGTTAAAGTATAAACAAACTTTGCAGTGTACGCAACTTCAACTTCATTTACAGTTGCCCCTCCCGCTACAAAGGTTCCATTACTACGTTCCCAGTTAACAAAACTTGGGTCTGGGTTTATGGGCAAAACAAAGCTGCCCAATCCATCATTCGACCCGAACGCCTGGTTCCCTATTTCTCTTAAAGAATTTGGGAAAATCACCGAAGTTAAACTATTGGTTTGAAAAGCACTTACTCCTATTGATTCAACAGCATTTCCTAAATCAAGTGTCGAAATGTTATTTCTTGCAAAAGCTGCTGTACCAATTGTTGTTACAGAATTGGGAATGGTAACACTACTCAATTCGTTGTCCGAAAAAGCACCATTTCCTATTGTTGTCACTGCATCATGGAAGTTTATTGAAGTAATCAGATTTTCGTCAAAAGCATCTGGTCCAATCTCGGTTAGATTAGCAGGAATGCTTACCTCTGTAAGTGCATTACCCTGAAATGCCCCTCTGTCCAACAATTCCAGCGTGACTGGGAGTTCAATTGATTCTATTTGATTTTCTCTAAAAACATACCAATCGATTTCTGTTAGTGACTCACTGAGTGTGACATGGGTAAGTTCATTTCGCTGAAAAGCAGAGGTCTCCAAATGCACGATTGAATTAGCCATAATCACACTTGTTAGTGATTTATCAGCGAATGCACTTCTGCCTACCGTGTATACAGTCTGGCCATCTAATGTTTCGGGAATGATAATTTCAGTTGCAGTACCTGTGTATTCGTCTATAACACCATCCACCACGACCACATCATCGTCGGTAAGCGTATATTGAGCTTTAGTGGCAACAAACAATGCTACCAGTAAAAAGGTAATTGTAATTCTCATTGGGTTCTTTTGTTCTATTAATGAAAGTACTAATATATGGAAAAACGAAGTCTATTCATAAATAGTCTTTCGTATTCCATTCGTTAACCTACCCAACCGGTATTATTTAACAAACTACAGTTATTACTTTTGTTTATTTGGTCTCTGCTTTTTATTTTGAGATAAACAGCTTCAAACCTCAATGAAACGTGTATTCTTATATCTGTTATTTTCGCTCAACATCTACTTTGCTAAGTCACAGCTGTACTTCCCTCCCAACGATTCTAATGAATGGGATACACTTTCGACCGCTTCTTTAGGTTGGTGTAATAAACAAATTGACAGTCTTTATGAATTTCTTGACATTAATAATTCTAAAGCTTTTATCTTATTAAAAGATGGTAAAATTGTGTTGGAAAAATACTTTGAAGATCATGATCAATCTACAAGGTGGTATTGGGCTTCTGCTGCAAAATCATTAACTGCACTTGCAGTGGGTGTCGCGCAACAAGAAAACTATTTAGTATTAGCGATCAAACTTCAGACTACCTTGGAACGGGTTGGAGTAATACATCCCAAAATCAGGAAGAACAAATCACAATCAGACACCAATTGACAATGACGTCTGGATTGGATGACGATGTACCAGACCCTAACTGCACAACGGACACCTGTTTGGAGTACTTATCAGATCCCGGAACGCGCTGGGCCTATCATAATGCACCTTACACTTTATTGGACGAGGTAATTGAAAGCGCTACAGGCCAAACACTGAATGCCTATACAAGATCAAACATTATTGATCCTACCGGCATGGACGGTCTATTTATTCAGGAAGGATTTAATAACATTTTCTTTAGTACAGCCCGAAGCATGGCACGATTTGGCCTGCTCATATTGAACCGGGGAAATTGGAAGGGCTCCGCGATTCTTAGTGATAGCAATTATTTTAATGCAATGACAAACACTTCCCAAGACCTCAACAATTCATATGGTTACCTTTGGTGGTTGAATGGAAAAGAGCACTTCATGATACCGCAATCCCAACTAGTCTTTCCCGGTGGCATTAGCCCTAATGCTCCGAATGACATGATTGCTGCACTGGGGAAAAACGGCCAATTTATAAACGTGGTACCTTCTGAAAACATTGTTTGGGTGAGGATGGGACAAATGCCTGGCAATTTATTAGTCCCGTTCACATTTAATGATGAAATATGGAAACACTTAAATGCACTCGATTGCATACCTCTTAGTAGTACAGAACAGGAACATCGATCTCACCTGATGTTTGAAGCATGCCCTCTTCCCGTTAATAATGAAATTAAGCTACATACCACACATAACTTCCATACGCCAATCGATTACGCTATTTATAATACAAGTGGCACTGTGTTTATGATGGGAACGATTGACAATTCAAATTCAGCAATCGGTGTAAAAGAACTTCCTCCAGGACTCTATTTATTGAAATTGAATAATCACCACGACCAACAAATGCTACGAATAGTCAAAAATTAATCCACTCCCTGTTTTTTCACCTATAAAAACCTGTATTTCATACAAAGCACAATAGTATAATATATAATTCACTTTTCGTTTAGATTGTTCTTGTACCATTGCGGCACACATTAATCTATACCGAAAAATGAAAAACGCTTACACTCCGCTTGCTATACTCTTTGTACTGTTATTTTCTATAAACAGCGTTAAGAGCCAGGACAAAATAGCTCCCAGAAGCACACAACAAGAAATTTTCAACCCGATACTGGCCCCTTTCTATCACGGAGTAGCATCTGGCGATCCACTAACAGATGCCGTAATCATCTGGACGCGCGTCACCACCGACACACCAACAGCCGAAGTTCACTGGATGGTGGCTACAGACACCACAATGAACAACCTCATTGCGTCCGGGTCGGAAATGACGGATGACTCAAAAGATTACACCATAAAAGTAGATGTAACAGGTCTGGAATCGAATACGACTTATTATTATATGTTCACATTCGAGGGTAAAAACTCCTTGATTGGTAGAACCCGTACTGCCCCGGCAAGCAATGAAAGTGATCACCTCAAAATGGTTGTGGTGTCATGTCAGAGCTATGAACATGGGTATTTCAACGCCTACGGCCGTATTGCAGATCGTAACGATATTGACGTAGTGGTACACTTGGGTGATTATATTTATGAATATGAAACCGGCGTTTACGGAACGCAAAGTATAGTCGATGAGGGGCGTACGCACGACACACTTGAAACGGTAGAATTAGCAGAATATCGTGCTCGTTATTCTCAATACCGATTGGATCCTGATTTGATAAGAGCGCACCAACAACAAGCATTTATTAATGTATGGGATGACCATGAATCAGCGAATGATGCTTATACCGATGGCGCGGAAAATCATACAGACTCTACAGAAGGCGATTGGGAAGAACGTAAGAATGTAGCACGCCAGGCATTTTATGAATGGCTCCCTATCAGAGGCATTGAAGAAGAAGGCATCATTCGCAACATTCATTATGGTGACCTGGCAGACCTCATCATGGTTGACACACGTCTGGAAGGAAGAAATGAGCAAATCGATGACGTCACCAACCCGGCACTTTACAGCCCCGACCGCACGCTTCTTGGCATAGAACAACGTAAATGGCTAATGGAACAACTCAAGTCCTCGCAAGCTCAATGGAAAGTAATTGGCAATCAGGTGATCTTTTCTGAATTAAATGTAGGCTGGGCTGCCGACACTTCAATTGGGCAAACTTACGAAAGTGTAGAAAGTCTATTCTTAGATATATGGGACGGCTACCCAGTTGAACGTGACCTACTGGTAACTTACATTGACACGGCCGCAATAGATAATGTCATATGGCTTACGGGGGATTTCCACAGCTCCTTCGCTTTTGATGTTGCATTGAGGCCTTCAGTCTTTGGCTGGGATCAAGCCGCACCAACTTACAATGCAGAAACAGGACAAGGTGCTGTTGCCGTAGAATTTGCCACGCCCAGTATATCTTCTGCGAATTTCGATGAAAACGTAGGTGCCATCGCTGCTGCAGGGTTTGAATACCAAATGAATCATCCACTGCCAATCGACCCTCCTTTAAACCCCAATCCACACATGAAATTTGTAGACCTGGACCAACATGGTTATTTCTTATTGGATTTACAGTCAGACACTGCCCAGGCAAACTATTACTATGTTTCTTCCATTCTTGAGCCCAATCCAAATGAAGCTTTTGGCGCCGCTCAATACACTTTGAACGGGGAGAACCACCTCAACCCTAACAATAAGCCAAGCGCTCCGAAAGAAGAACAGGAAGTTCCCGCCCCTGACCTTCCACCCGGTGTGATTACAAGTATAGAAAAAACGAATGCTATTGTTGAAATATTCAGCATAACACCAAATCCAATGGATCAATCCCAGTTCCTGACTTTAAGTTTTGGTTTGAATAAACCGGGAAATGTACAAATTAATATCACTAGTACAAAGGGCAAAGTCTTATCTCCATTGCATAACGCTTATATGGGGATAGGTCACCATACACTCTCACTAAGTCCGGTATTTCCGGAGGCCGGAATTTACTTAATAAGTATAATCGTTGATAGTAAGGAAATTCAAACGAGAAGGCTTTTTGTGAAGTAACCCGCTACATTTTCACAAACAGAAAAGGGGCTCTTATTAATTGCCCCTTTTCTGTTCATAAGTTTATCAATCGAATGAAATTTTTATACAGCTACTACAACTAAGTTATTCTATTGAAAGAACTGTTCTATTCAACTAATTTTGTTATATTATTACGAAACGCAACTATTTCAACTTTTCGCTTTTTTGAGCTACCCGAATAGTGGAAATAACGTATATAGAAAATAATTTGTTGGCATGTAATACTAACCTATAAAACATAAAATATGCAAAACTTTAGAACAGAACTTTTTATTGATAAAAACCCGGACAAAATCACTTATAATTCGAAAATATTAGCCCTTGGGTCTTGTTTTGCACAAAACATCTCCAACAAATTGCGTCGGTACCGGTTCAATGTTACCAGCAATCCATTCGGAACGATATTTAACCCTCTTTCCGTATTTCGTTTACTTGAAATTTGCAGAGATAATCAGGAAATAGACCTTTCTTTGATACATGAACAAAACGGTACATGGAATCACTTTAATTTTCATTCGAAGGTGGCGGCACTTAGTAAAACACAACTTCTTGTGAATATCGAAGATGAAGTTACCACTACAAGAAAAATTTTAAACGAATCCGATACATTAATTATCACTTTTGGTTCAGCGTTCGTTTATAAATTAATCGAAAACCAAACTGTTGTAGCAAATTGCCACAAAGCGCCGTCTACAAAGTTCAATAAGGAGCTACTAAAAGTAGAACATATAGTTGATGGCTTTCGCAAAATCTATCACCACCTCAATCATATTAATAATATCATATTAACAGTAAGCCCGGTCCGCCATGTAAAAGACTCCATTACTTTGAACAACGTAAGCAAGTCTGTGCTTCGCCTGGCATGCCATGAAATATTAAACGAATTTCCTCATGTCAAATACTTCCCCGCTTATGAGTTTTTACTCGACGATTTAAGAGATTACCGTTTTTATGAATCTGACTTACTTCACCCGACTGCAAGTGCTCAAACGTATATTTTCGAAAAGTTTGTGGAGGCGTACATGAATGAGGAAGACCAAAAAATGATTGAATCGGTCGAAAAACTGATCAAAGCAACTGAACATAAACCCTTCAACCTACAAAGTGAAGAGTATCAAAAATTTGTTCAGGAAACTATCGGTAAAATGGAACAGCTACATACTAAAATTGACCTCACCGACATGATTGATTTGATGAGAAAGAGACTCAATTAAATCTATTCACAATTTGCAAATATTGCGGTCCTCCGTTTAATGAATCCTTAAAATTCAGGAGACAAACTGTCTTTGTAAAGAAAGTACCTTGGCAGGACAATTTGGTACCTTTTAAATATTAACAAAGATGAAAAATAATCGGCTCTTCAAACTTAGCAATACACTACTTATAGCAGCCTTACTTGTTTTCAATTCATGCGAAAAAGTATTCGATAAATTAGACGCACTTGAAGACAAGGGAAAAGTTAAATCTACAACAGTACGATTTGCAACTTTCAATGCTTCACTGAACCGTTTCAACGAAGGTGATCTTATCAACGATTTATCAACTCCAAATAATGAACAGGCACAGCAGGTTGCGGAAGTGATCCAAAGAAACAACCCGGATGTTTTAGCTCTATTAGAATTCGACTATGACCAAAGTGGAGAAGCTTTAGCGCTTTTTCAAACTAATTATTTGAGCATAAGCCAAAACGGAGCCACACCTGTCAATTATGAATACACTTATGTTGTATCTTCAAATACAGGCCAACTTGCTCCTGTAGATTTGGATAATAACGGGTCAGTTTCTTTACCCGGAGATGCTTTTGGTTTTGGCTTTTTCCCTGGTCAGTTCGCTTTTGTTTTATTGTCGAAGTACCCGGTTTTGGTTGATGAAATTCGCAGTTTCCAAAATTTCTTATGGAAAGATATGCCCAATGCGCTACTTCCATTAAATCCCGATAGTACTTCTTTTTACAGCGATGAGCAACTGGCCATTTTCAGGTTATCATCAAAAAACCACATCGACATCCCTGTAAAATTACCATGCAACGAGATTGTCCACACCATTATCGCTCACCCGACACCTCCTGTTTTTGACGGCCCGGAAGATAAAAACGGAACCAGAAACCATGATGAAATCCGTTTCTTAAGCGATTACGTTAAAAATAAGTCATACATATACGATGATAATAATGCATCGGGAGGACTAAGTGGTGGAGCTAAGTTCGTTATTATGGGAGACCTTAATGCAGATCCTAATGATGGAGACGCCACAAATTCGCCAATCGAACTGTTAAGTGCTAATAACAGAATCAATCAACAAGCCTTGTTGGCAACAAAATCACCTGCCAGTGCCGGTGCAATAGAAGCCGCTACCGTACAAGGGGGAGCTAACGATTCACATGAAGGAGATCCTGCCTTTGATACTGCAGACTTCGGAGATGAATCTCCAGGCAACCTGCGTGTTGATTATGTATTACCTTCCTATAATATTAACATAACCGGTTCCGGGGTGTTTTGGCCTGCATCGGGAGATGAAACCAACTACCTGAATAGTGCTTCCGACCATAAATTGGTGTGGATGGACCTTAAATTCTATAACCCTAAGTACCCAACTAAACAATAATCGACTTATTGTTACGCTCAAATGAAGAAGTCGCTTCAAAATCAATTTGAAGCGACTTCTTTTTAACTCCTATATTGCATTCGATTTTTGTCTTGAGAATCGACTATTTCGGATTTAAAACTTATTTATTGTACCAGGCAAAACAGTAGTTGTTTGTTCCGTCAATACCCATTCCTGCTATGTTAGAGCGGCTAAATCCGGAAGGAAGGTAATACCTATAAGGAGTTCTGAAACCATCCAGGTTGCTACTGGTTCCAGCACTTACATAGCCATTTCTATACCAGGCAAAACAGTAGTTATTTGTTCCATCGATACCCATACCTCTAATATCTGATCTTGAATAACCTGATGGCAGGTAATAACGATATGGACTGCGATACCGGTCCAAATCAGCGCTTGAACCAGCCGACACGTAACCATTATCGAACCATACGAAGCAATAATTGTTAGTTCCGTCGATACCCATGCCAACAATATCTGAAGTAGAATATCCTGATGGCAGGTAATATCTATACAATAAACGATATCCATCTAAATTACTACTAGTACCGGCACAAACATAACCATTCTTGAACCATACGAAGCAATAGTTATTGGTACCATCAATACCCATCCCTGCTATATCTGAAGGAGAATACCCCGATGGCAGGTAATAATTGTATGGCGAACGATATCTATCAAGATCAGCAGACGAACCTGCTGAAACACGAGGAATAGCAGCCAGTTTATTCTTGTCCAGTTCATTAATATTAACGACTTCATATGACACACCATCTGCATCAAGTTGATCCATTAACTGTTTCAATTCTCCATAATCTGGTGCGGCCTCCTCTGAAGCCTCCTCTTTTTCACAAGAACCTAACAAAATTAAACATGTAAATACCAAACTGATGTTTATTAAACGTTTCATAACTTAAAAATTTAGTTGTTTTGTTAATTAAAAATTAAAAATAAACCTACTCTGAGCGGTTTTCGGTAACCCCGTGCATACTATAATTTTAAACGTCGCTATTCTGCCACTTCGACGTTGGGTGGTAAGCCCTCAAATACCCATTCCAGATTTAACTATATTCTAGCCTTATTAAAAATTCACCAAAAAACAGAAATGCGAACTATCAATTCAAAGTGTCCCTTCTCTGTATGTTCAAAAAATTACTTGATCAATATAGGTAATTCACCATCCAATGTTGCATATCTTAAGGTATGCTTTCTGGAAAGTTTCTATGAACATTGAACTGACAGAATTACCCAAATCATTAAAAAAAAGTTATTCTCAGACAAAAGGTAAGTTTGGAAGTTTAGCAAATGTTTACGTTATTTATATCGAAACGATATATATCAATAAGATATGATAGATAAAATAATACTTGGATTGTTAAACATACGTTCTTTAACAAGCTACGACATCCAAAAATCAATGAAGCAATCCATTAACTTCTTTTATTCCAGCAGCTTAGGAAGCATCAACCCTACGCTCAAAAAATTACACACCCAGCATCTTGTCGATTTTGACGAACAAATGGAAAATGGTCGTGCAAAAAAGTTGTATCACATAAGTCCTCAAGGTAAAGAGGCTTATATAAAATGGTTAAACAGCCCGATAACTACCGGACGGATTAAAGAGGACGCGCTTATCAAATTATTTTTTCTGGGTGATACCTCCACGGAAAATCAATTAGAGCTCATCGGTAATTACTTGAACGAATTGAAACAAACTCAAGAAGCACTGAGGATGATCAAAGAAAACACCTTATCAAAGACGATTGGACCTGATATAAAAGAAAAAGCCAAATTTCAATTATTTACCTTGCAATTTGGACTGGATTATTATGAATTTGCCGCAACATGGTTTTCTCAACTTTATAAAGAACTCAAATTAAACAAATCATGAAACTATCTAAAAAAGTAAAAATTTCTCTAATAGTATTCATCATTATTACTAGTGCTCTGGCAGTAGCCACTTTTTTTTATCTGCAAAGTATTGATTACCCAGAACCTACAGGTGAATACAAAGTAGGAACCGCTTTTGCGATACTCAAAGACTCCTCCAGAATCGAATCAATTGATAACGTACAAACAGCACGTCAATTCAAAATTCAATGCTGGTACCCGGCGCAACCAAAAGGAGATGAGAAAATACACCCACAAATTGAGCAACATTATATAGACGGCATGAATAAACTCTGGCAGCTTCCGCTCGGTACAGAGGAGCCCTCATTTTCATACCTGAACGCGCCTGTTTTAAAAAGTTCAAAAAAATTCCCATTAATAATTTTCACACATGGTCTGGGTTCATTTGCTACTCAAAATAATAGCAATATGGAAGAACTTGCCTCGCAGGGTTACTTAGTGTTAAGCTTAACTTTCCCCTACGAATCCATAGCGGCCAAATTGGATAACGGAAAGGTTGTGTATATGCAAAATTCTGATGACTATTTATCGGGAATGAACAAACTTACGAGAGACAAAGTTTTTGTTACCGAATATACCAAAAATCTGAATTTGATGAAGAGTGAAAATGTGACGGAGGCAAAAACTGCAGCTCTTTCCTTGAGCGGTTTATATGACACGCTATTCCCTGATTTCAAACCATGGCTGACAACGCGTACCAACGATCTACATTATTTGATTCAAAATTTAAGTGAGCTAAAAGTAAATAATACACCACTGGAAGATATAGGAAATGTAAATAATATAGGCCTCATGGGACATTCATTCGGAGCAATTACCACTATGAAGTACCTTATGGAACATCCTGAATCGGGAATTAAGTGTGGTATGGCATTAGATGCCCCTTATATAATAACCAGCAAAGAATCGCCACTATCTATTAGTGCCCCAGTATTACATCTAACAAGTGAATACATAGAATTAGCGGGAACTACTGTACAACTTCAGAGAACAAACTATTTTCTAAGCGCTTATACCGATCAACCCATGTATGAAGCATATGTTCGTGGCACTTCTCACATGAATTTTACGGACCTCAACTATTCTCCAAGAGCCCTAAGAATGACTCCACTCTTAGGGCACATCGAACAAGAAAGAGCCGCAAACATACTGCAATATTACTGCGATGATTTCTTTAATACCTACCTAAAGTCTGAAGAAAAAGATTTCAAACCGAAAGCTATTTTTGATGAAGTGAGTTTTGAAAAGTATTAGTCAAGTCATTTTGAAAGGGTAAGTATTAAATGAATTTAGTGTATATTCGTAGCCTTAAACAAGTACTACGTGTCACAGCTGGAATTTCAGGTCAACGAATCTCAGTCAGATTTCATAACGAAATTTGTTGACGTTATACTACCTCTTCCACTACCGAGACTATACACCTACCGGGTACCATTCGATTTAATAGATCAAGTGGTGATAGGTGCTCGTGTTGTTGTACAATTTGGCCGTAAGAAAATTCTCACAGCCGTCATTGCCGACATCCACGAACAAGCTCCTGAGAAATATGAAGCAAAATACCTTCTGGAATTATTGGATGATAATCCGGTAATCAACCAAATACAACTACGGCTATTCTACTGGATAGCAGATTACTATATGTGCCATATAGGGGATGTAGTAAAGGCTGCCTTGCCTTCCGGATTTAAACTATCGAGTGAATCCAAGATTCAACTGAATCCCGACCTTGAAAACGAAGCTGTGGAACTCTCTAACCACGAGGAAATTATTCTGGAAAACCTCCGTGAGAAAGGTGCGCTCAAATATGATGAAATTTCTGAGCTTGTTGGGCGCAAAGGCATCAATAAATTACTCAAATCCTTAATTGAGAAACAGGTCATTCTGCTCTTCGAGGAGGTAAAGGAAAAATACAGTCCCAAGAAGGTTAAGAAAGTAAGAATTGCACCTAAATATAACGATGTATCTATCATCGAAACATTGATGGAAGAGCTCGAAAAAAAACCGAAGCAATTGGACGTCTTGCTTAAGTACCTGCAACAAATCCCGCTATTTGAAGATGCTGAAGCAAACTTTCTCGGGCTGGAAAAAAAACGGTTGCTTGATCATAACATCTCCACTTCTTCGCTTAAAACACTCGTAACGAAAGGAGTTTTTGAAGAATACGAAGAAGTAATTAGCCGGTTTCCTGAAATTGACAGCGGCAGCGGTGCCCGCATCAAACTTAGCAAAGAACAAGAACAGGCGGTTCAACAACTGCTATCAAGTTTCGAAAGTAAAGACATTACGCTACTCCACGGTGTGACCGGTAGTGGAAAGACCGAGATTTACATAGACCTTATACAAAAAGTACTTGAAACCGGCTCGCAAGTACTACTTCTTTTACCTGAAATTGCCCTTACTACACAAATAGTAATTAGACTTCGAAAAATTTTTGGAGACAAAATGGGTATTTACCATTCCCGTTTTAGTGATAATGAACGGGTCGAGACATGGAATGGCGTCATTTCGGGTAGATTTTCGTTTGTAATTGGAGTACGTTCGGCCATATTCCTGCCTTTTAATGACCTGGGTCTTATAATTGTTGATGAAGAGCACGACGCCTCGTACAAACAACACGAACCGGCACCGCGTTACCAGGCAAGAGATGTAGCCATGGTACTGGCCCAATACCACCAGGCCAAGGTGCTGCTAGGCTCGGCAACGCCGGCAATAGAAAGTTACTACCACACACAACAAGGAAACTGGGGACTGGTGACGCTTAAGTCAAGATATGGCGATGCCCAGTTACCACAAATTATTCCGGTAGAAAATAAATACGCAAACAAAGACGGACATGGTAGTTTCTCCATACAACTCCTTGAAGAAATAAAGCATACGATTGCGCAAGATAAACAAGTGATTATTTTCCAAAACAGAAGAGGCTATGCCCCATTTCTAATTTGCGAAGATTGTGGAAATGTACCCATTTGCGAAAATTGTAATGTAAGTCTTACCTACCATCAATATTCCAGCGAACTACGCTGTCATTATTGCGGGTACACACAAGGCGTGCCGACCAATTGTGAAGCATGTGGATCGCTCCGCATCAAAACAGTAGGCCACGGTACTGAAAAAATTGAAGAAGACCTTCAGATAGCCCTCCCTACTGTCAATATCGAGCGGATGGACTATGATACCACACGCAAAAAAAATGGGTACGAACGTATTATTAACAACTTTACGGCAGGGCACACCAATGTGCTTGTTGGAACGCAAATGATAAGCAAAGGCCTTGATTTTGGCAATGTAACACTTGTGGGAATCTACGATGCAGACCGCATGTGGTCATACCCGGATTTCAGAGCACACGAACGTGCTTATCAATTAATTACCCAGGTCAGTGGCAGAGCCGGAAGGAAAAGAGAAGCCGGAAGAGTAATTATCCAAACCAATAATCCGAAACACGAAGTACTACATTTCATTATGTCTGACGATTATTTGGGATTCTTAAAAAAGGAGCTCTATGAAAGGAATAAGTATCGCTATCCGCCATTTACCCGTCTTGTGAAGATTATAATTAAGCACAGTGAAAAAGAAATCAGCAATAATGCTGCACTGGCACTTGCCCAACTTCTGTACGTACCTTTTAATAAAAAGAGTATTCTTGGTCCTCAGGAACCACTTATAAATAGAATCAGGAATTTATTCTTGACGGAGATTCTCATTAAAATCGAGCGTAACTCGAATCAACTAAAGGCTCAAAAACATAAAATCAGGGAGCTCATAGATCATATACGGACTAAAAAGGAATTTAAGAATTGCCGGATAACAATAGACGTTGACCCGTCCTGAAGTAATCCTTATTCGAACTCAATCAAGTCATTATCGGGATCGGGCAGGGTATTATCGTCCACCTGAACCTCAATGTCTCCACCATTGCAGATGTCAAACTCACCATCATCTTCAGGTTGCCGACGTACAATTTTCGTATGATCGTTCTGAATCATAGTTATCTTTCTTTTCTTTACCGCTATTTCATGCTCATGAAGATTGTCTGCCTTATAAGGAATTCCCAGGGCCTGCACGTTGGTTTGCTCACAGTTCAGCACTTTCCGTTCGTCTTTAACTTTGAGTAGGTAAAAATCATGGTTATCATCGCGACCAGAGAAGCTATTGGATTCACCTGCCAAAATGAAATACCCGTCTGCCGCCGCCATGGTCCAGCTAAAATCTGCGAGCTCTTTCCCAAAGGTTTTGGAATACCTCAAATTCCCTGCTTCATTCAAACGTATCAAAAAAACATCCTCATTGGTCACGAGTTCGTTAAAACTATTGCTAAAACCAGCTATAACATAACCGTCATCTAATTTTGCAATGGCCTTAGGCTCCTCAGCCTTCGGACCTCCAAAAGTCTTCGCTTGTGTTATTTCTCCTTCGACATCCATTTTGAGGAACAACACTTCCCGCTCCTTTACACCATAGCTTTCGGTAGATCCTACCAAGATAAAAGTACTGTCTGTATCTAAAATTAGGTCATCCTGATTATCGTTAAGCGTGTCACCTAATATTTTTGTCCAGATTAAGTTTCCCCTGATATCGAGCTTTACCAGCAATATATCCCAATCATCGTCACCGAAGCTATCTGTTTCTCCCGCTAGAATAAAGCCATCATTTACCTGAATAACTGAATTGGCATAGTCTACGGTGTCTGCTCCTATTAACCTAGACCATTCTGCATTACCCTGCCCATCCGTTTTGAGGAAAAACATATCATGATCCCATGCATCGAAGCTATTCGTTTCACCAACTACGGCAAAACCGCCATCATCGGTTTGAATAATATCAAGTCCAAACTCATTAAACTTACCACCATATGTTTTGGCCCATTGCATATTGCCGTCAGCATCCAGTTTCGTTATCAGCACATCCTTTCTACCGGCACCGTGACCAGATGCATCTCCTACCAGAGCAACGCCACCATCTGAAGTGGCAACCATATTTACAGCTGTCTCCACCTTCTTACTTCCATAAACATATGACCACAACTTGTTACCTTCAATATCGGTTTTAACCACAAAGATTTCCTTACTGTTATCAAAACTGGTAGTGACACCAGATGTAATTATATTTCCATCTGTAGTAATTACTGTTGCGTAGGCCACATCTCTGCCCAGTCCACCAAAAGTCTTTTGAAAAGTTTGTTGACACTTTACCGTGAAGGACAAATAAAAAACTGAAAAGATAATAAGAATGCTTCTCATAGTGCGGAGTAAATCAAATACTACTGTCATTAATTATACTTAATTTACCACATGAGGTTGCGATTTATGATCACAAAATTGAATTTAAAAACGTTTTAATTGATTAATCAATTACTTTAACCAAACAATACTAACAATTCTGAAAAACAACTGGTTAAGCAACAAATGCTAAAATTTTTAGTTATTTGTGACGTGCTTCCAGAACTTCAATAACCTCATCAATTGACATCTGCTTGGCCTCCAAAAGAACCAGGTAGTGAAATAGTAAATCGGCTGCTTCTCCCAGAAACAATTCTTTGTTATCGTCCTTCGCCTCAATGACGACCTCCACAGCCTCCTCTCCCACTTTTTGAGCTATTTTGTTAATTCCTTTTTGAAATAATGATGCCGTATACGACTTTTCAGCAGACTCTTCTTTTCGAGACGCAATTACCCCTTGCAGGTAGTTTAGAAAACCTGCTTTTCCTTCAAATTTATCCATAATGTTTCGTTTATAGTTTTATAACCTCATAGGAACTCCCTGACCTTTAACATGCATTTTGAGGTCGTTTATTTGGATTTCCTTAAAATGAAATATACTTGCCGCCAACGCGGCATCCGATTTCCCCTTCATAAAGGCATCTACAAAATGATCAATTGTTCCTGCTCCTCCCGAAGCAATAACTGGTATTGATACCAACTCCGATACTTTTGCATTGATTTCATTGGCAAAGCCTTGTTTCACACCGTCATGATCCATGGACGTGAGTAAAATCTCTCCTGCACCACGCTGTTCAACCTCTTTCACCCACTCAAATGTATCGATATCCGTAGGTTTAGTACCACCATGCGTATGCACCCTGGATTTACCTTCGTATAACCTGGTATCTACAGCCACCACAATACATTGATTACCAAACTCTTGAGACAATTCATTAATTAAATCCGGTCGTTTGACTGCCGAAGAGTTAACAGACACCTTGTCTGCTCCCGCATTTAGAAGCGCTCTAACGTCTTCGATTGAAGATATGCCACCACCAACAGTAAAAGGGATATTAAGTTCCTTAGAAACCCTTCTAACGAGCTCTACGAGCGTCTTACGCTTCTCGAGGGTAGCCGAAATATCAAGAAACACCAATTCATCCGCTCCTTCCTCCGCATAGACACGGGCTAACTCCACCGGATCACCGGCATCTCTCAGGTTTTCAAAATTTACACCTTTTACTGTCCTTCCATCCTTGACATCCAGACAGGGTATGATTCGTTTAGTTAGCATAGAACGCTTCAAAATCTTTAAGTGAAATATTTCCTTCATAAAAGGCCTTACCGACTATTACACCAAAAACACCCATTTCATTGAGCTTCCTGATATCGTCCATAGTAGTGACTCCGCCACTGGCAATGAGGTTTATCTTTGAGAATTTTATTTGGATTTCTTCATACAAATCATAAGAAGGACCTTGAAGCAGGCCATCTTTAGCTACATCGGTGCTAATCACATAATTCAATCCCTGTTTGTGATACTTATCAATGAGGTCGAAAATGCTAATCTCCGTAACTTCCTGCCACCCGCTTACGGCGATTTTCTTATCACGCGCATCAGCACCTAAAATGATTTTATTATTACCAAACTTGTTGATCCATTCCGAAAACAAAGCCTCATTCTTGACGGCTATACTTCCACCTGTTATTTGCTGGGCACCACACTCAAATGCAATACGCAAATCCTCGTCCGATTGCAAACCACCTCCGAAGTCTACATGCAAATTGGTATTTCCGCTTATCGATTCCAGCACTTTGTGGTTTGTAATCTTTTTGTTCTTAGCACCGTCCAGGTCTACCAGATGCAGACGACTTAGTCCCGCTCCCTCGAAAGCTTTAGCCACCTCAAGTGGGTTAGTGCTATATTCTTTCTTTTGATTATAATCCCCTTGTGTTAGTCGAACACACTTACCGTCAATGAGGTCAATAGCCGGAATAATTTTTATTTTATCTGACATATATTAAGTAATCTAAATAAATTCATTGCTTCTTTTAAATCAATCTCAACTAACCACTCAACACAGCTTTATAAAGTTTTCTAATAACTGATGTCCGGCGTGCCCACTTTTTTCGGGGTGAAACTGAACTGCGTAGAAATTGCCCTTATGCAAAGCCGCACTATATTGGTTCACATAAGTAGTGCTCGCCACGGTATCTTCTCCAAGCTCGCAGTAATAGCTGTGTACATAATAAACATAACTATCCAAACCATGCAACTGATCAAACAAATGGGTTTGGGTTTGTTCCAATTTATTCCAACCCATATGAGGAACTTTGAAGTCTTCTATTGCCTCAAATTTTTTAACTTTTAAAGGAAATATTCCTAACCCCTCTGTATCGCCTTCTTCAGAATGTGCACACATTAGTTGCAACCCGACACAAATTCCCAATACGGGATTTGTCAGGTGAGGTATGACCTGATCCAAACCGGCATTTTTGAGGTATTGCATAGCCGTGCTGGCTTCGCCTACACCAGGAAATATTACTTTGTCGGCAGCCTGTAACTCCTCCGCATTATCCGTTAATATGGGGTCGATACCCAAGCGATTCAATGCATGAATTACAGACTGTATGTTACCGGCGTTATATTTTACAATTGCTATGTTCATTGTTGAATTATAGTACTCCTTTGGTACTTGGTATTTTCATATTACTCAGGTCCTTCTTTTTGGCCATTTTTATCGCTTTCGCCAATGCTTTGAACAAGCTTTCAATTTTATGATGGTCGTTAGCTCCTTCTGCTTTCATATTGAGGTTACATTTGGCCGCATCGCTAAATGATTTAAAGAAGTGAAAAACCATTTCGGTAGGCATATCCCCTACCACGTCTCGTTTGAAATTCACATCCCACTCCAACCAGCTTCTTCCTGAGAAATCGATTGCGGCCTGTGCCAGGCAGTCATCCATTGGTAGCAAAAATCCATAACGTTCAATCCCTTTCTTTGAACCAAATGCTTCAAAAAAAGCTTCCCCCAGCGCTATAGCTGTATCTTCTATCGTGTGATGTTCATCTATATGCAAATCACCTTTTACTTTAACGCTCAAATCAACATTGGCATGGCGCCCTATCTGATCGAGCATATGATCAAAAAAACCAAGTCCGGTTTCAATAACCGTTTTACCTGTCCCATCAAGGTTCACCACAATTTCAATATCGGTTTCCTTCGTAACCCGATGCACTTTCCCGATACGTGCTTGCGTTGCCAGGTATTGGTAAATATCGTTCCAGCTCATCGTACAAAAGGTGGCTTCTGCGTCGTTTTCATTGGCTATATAGATGGATTTAGCATTCAGATTTAAGGCCAGTTGTACATCCGTGGCACGATCACCAATTACGTAAGAATGTTCCAGATCGTAACGATCATCTTCGATATATTTTGTTAACATACCGGTGCCGGGTTTTCTTGTCGGCGCATTTTCATGCTCAAAATGCGGATCAATGTGAATAGCGTCAAATGTGATACCCTCACCTTCCAATATTTCTAACATCTTATTTTGGGGAGGCCAAAAGGTATTTTCCGGAAAAGAATCAGTACCTAATCCATCCTGGTTTGTCACCATTACCAATTTAAAGTCTAATTCTCGTTGAATTTTTTGGAGTGCTGTTATAGCTCCGGGAACAAAGCTCAGTTTTTCCAACGAGTCAACCTGAAAGTCTACAGGAGGCTCTACTATTATTGTTCCGTCTCTATCGATAAATAATATTTTTTGACGCATATCCTTTATAAAGTACCGTTTGCGAAAACAAAACTACAATTATTCCTCTTAAACCGTACAATTGTATATAAATTTTGAACAGGTAGCGCTTGAAAACAAACAAGTGAAAACCAGTAAAAAGCAGATTGTCAGTTCAAATGATACTAAAACTAAAATGGAAATACATTATGAAAAAGAACTTATTAATTTTCGCAATTGCTACTATTTCCCTTCTCACTCAGACTTTTGGTCAAAGAAACCATTTTAACAACCGTTATAATCAGCACTATAACCAACAACACAACCAAAATAATTACGATGATCGTAACAACGGTGATTACCGGACGACGCACACACACAATGGACAAAGACACGCTCACAGTCATCCATCAGGATACTATCACGGGCATGGACATCATCATGGACATGGTTATTATCACAATCACCCCCCCAACCCAAACAGACCAGTATGCCGTCCTATAAGAGTTTGGGTACCAGGATTCTATAAAAGAAACAGGTTCGGTTCTATCGTTTGGGTACAGGGGTATTACGCCAATGCGCGAAATGGTTTTGTATGGATTCCGGCACAATACGTAAGAGATTGCGGAAGATGGAGATATGTACCAGGCTATAGAAAAAGAGTGCGTGTATAAATAGGTGGGTGGTGAAACTAATTGGACTTAGGCACCACTCACTGCTTTTCTACTCAACAGAAATTTGGTAAACCCTGAATGCAGGTAGATCGTTGAAAAGTGGGTAATCTTCCTGGGCTAAATGTCCGGGAGCCCACCTTTCTTCTTCTTTAAATTCCTGACTATATACCAGCAGCATTTGATTATTTGGAATACTTGTTATATCACTGTTCATTTCACATAAAGTGCTGAACTGCTTTCCATCCTCACTCCACTGCCACTTTATATTCTCCGGACTCCAAATCACTTTCAGGTAAATAAATGCTGCCTGTTGCAGTTTTTCTTTTTTTACCAGCTTCTTGAAGTTAATCGAAGGCGCAAAACTATCCCATCTATGTAACTCATACGCTTTTTTTCCTTTACCCGATGGATGCATAAATGCTCCATATTGAAATTTACCCGGAGCAGTAGCGGCCAAATCCCAGTTCGCACAATCAACAGTTAATTTATTCAAATCGACCTTTTGCTCGCTGTACTCCAAATCAGCATTGTTGGTATAGGAAGATTTGGGCCAATAGGGATATTTACCAGATACCTCCATACTTATCTGCGAAAAAGCATCCTGTGCTACACGTTCTTTATTGTTTTCATCTTGTTTATGAAGTGGAATATAACCTCTGTCTTTAAGATCTCTCCGGTAATTCCAAGACTCACCAGATTGGGTTAGCAGCCAAAACGCACTTGTTAAACCATTCCAAACACCTTTTTCGTTGATTAATTCTGTCATTTTTAGCTTCATTGTATATGCACCGTAAGTCATGCCGAGACGAAAAATGAGCCCGGCGTCCTTTTTTAAATGAACGGAATCGCTACTATTATATAGTTCAATACTTCCATCCGGATGCCAAAAGGTATTTGCAGGCAACTCCGCATCATGGGAAACACTTATTTCCTGGCGGCTTGTATAGTTTTGCTTCAATGATTCCAAAGTAGTAACACTAAGGTCTTTCCATGACAACGTAGTGTCTATGTTTTGAAAGACCTTCGGCGAAAAGTCTTTAACTGAAGTAAAAAGGGCATTTTTTTTCAGTGAATCCTCTTCTAATCCCAAAGCATCGTTTACCATGTAACCACATGACTCACAATAACTGCTTATTTCCGATACTTCAATATATGTGCTCAGCTTTTTATCACTTTTCAAAGCCATACAATTTGGTTTATACTTCCCTTCGCCCTCTATAAAATAGTAGAAAGGATTAAAAAAAGTACCGTTATTGGTTTGATCTATGCGCTTTACAAAGCCTGGAAATTCCATCAGCGTACGTTCTTCAACAACTACCAGCATAAACTCATAATCACCTACCCTTGGATTTCTTTTCCACCTATGATGCTGTACTTCTGCTTTTTTTTGATTGGTTTGAGTGAGCACAAAGTAGGCCGAAGCTTTTAGCTGTTCTTCCAGATCTACTCCCTCCTCCTTTGCTTTTTTTTGTTCGGCTTTAAACCAACTTTCGGACTCTTTAATAGCCTCAATCGTATTTTGAATTTCCGCTTCCGTTGGAGGAATCAAATGCTCCACATAACACTTCTTTTCGTTTCTCGGGTTACCTACTATTCTAAAAGCATCTTCAACTGTATGGTATTTTTCGTCCGCATTGATAAGGCCGGTAGATTTAAAAGCTGTTGTAACTTCCTGCCAGCTTCCGTAAAAATTCTCCGCCGCCAACGGATTGTATTCTACCTCCCCACTTAAAGGGCCTATCCGTGATTCTTTTTCTTTGTAACTGGCATTTTGATAGTATATTTTATAATAAAATTCTTTGTTATGCCTCGTATTGTTTTTGATGTCAAAGGAGAACCTAAACTTTCCTCCCTCTATTTGTCTCACGGTAGGAATTATAATACCACTATCCAAGGCCTCCGTCAAATCCAACACAAAACGAGAATCTGTAGAAGTGTTAACTACCGGATCGAAGTTTTTCACACTGAACATCATTGGTCTGTCCAACAGATCACATCTATAAAAAGTGAGCGCGATGACCACTAACAGCAAACTATAAAAGTGCTTTTTCATTAAGCAAGAATTTTTGTGAATTCACGAATCAACTCTTCATTCTCTTCTTTAGTGCCAATGGAAATCCGCAAACACCCTTCACACAAGGCTACCTTAGATCTATTTCGAACGATTACTAATTTCTTAATCAGCTTATTATAGATTTCATCCGCTCCACCAACTTTTACTAAAAGGAAATTTGCTGCCGAGGGATATATTTTTTCTACTGCGGATATTTTCAAAAGCTCATTAGCCAATTCATCTCTTTGATTGAGCAATTTATTGACATATTCCTCTTTTAACTTGACATTATCAAGGGCATTTAAGGCTAATTCCTGAGTTGCCTGATTAATATTATAAGGATATTTTATTTTATTGAACAAACTAATGATCAAAGGACTTGCATAAGCCATCCCTAAACGTAAGGCGGCCATTCCCCAGGCTTTCGAAAAAGTCTGCAGTACAATCAGGTTTGGAAATTCGTCAAGTTTTGAAGTATAACTTTCAACTGAAGCGAAATCTATATAAGCTTCGTCAATTACCACCAAGCCATTGAATGCTACCAGCAGTTCTAAAATTTGATGTTGCGGAATGGTATTACCTGTGGGATTATTAGGACTACAAACAAAAACCGCTTTTGTGTTTTCATCAGCTGCTTCAAGAATTGCAGGTACGTCTAACTCAAAAGCAGGTGTTAATAACACTTTCCGTACCTCTATATTATTGATGTCGGCACAGACTTTATACATTCCATAAGTAGGTGGCAAAATAATTACATTGTCTGTACCTGGTTCACAAAATGCTCTAAAAACCAGATCAATTGCCTCATCACTGCCATTACCCAAAAAAACCTGATCGGTAGTTACGCCTTTGATGGGACCCAGTTTTTCTTTTATTTCGCGTTGGTACGGATCTGGATACCTGTTATAATTCCCTCCGCTTACAGATTCATATGGGTTCTCGTTAGCATCGAGAAAGACTCCTTTAACTCCTGTATATTCATCTCGGGCGGAAGAGTAAGGGGCCAAATTTTTTATATTCTCCCTTACCAGGCTATTAACATCTATCATACACAATTTATTCAACAAAAAAGGGTTAAAGCGATAAACGAATGTGCAATATTACATTTTTATTCGATAAGGTAAACATTAATTATAAATTGAATTCGAGTAGCTCAGCGCAGTAATAATTTACATTTCAAGATTAAGAAAGGCCTCTTTTGGATGCAATTCTGCTATTTTGAAGGAATTATTCACATGCTGTTAAAGGAAGGGCTTATTATAATTAATATAATAGCGTATATTTGCTGTTCGGTTAAACCAGAAATGTTTATGATACAATTGACAGGAGCTGAATATATCGTAAAAATATTAGAATTATTAAAAGCGGATCCACTTTTCGCTTACCCCGGAGGAGCAGTATTACCAATTTATGATGCACTTGCCCATAGTAATATAAAGAGTGTATTGGTCCGGCATGAACAAGCCGCCTCCTTCGCTGCACAGGGCTTCGCTCGTACTAAAGTAAATAAACCAGGGTTTTGCCTGAGTACTTCAGGGCCCGGAGCGACCAATCTTGTCACAGGAATTGCAGATGCCTATGCAGATTCCATTCCAATGATAGCTATTACCGGACAGGTTGCAAGCAATCTAATCGGTTCTGATGCTTTTCAGGAAACGGATATTACGGGGTTATGTCTGCCAATAACTAAAAAGACCTATATACTTAAAGACCTGAGCCAGGCAGCGCAAATTTTCAAAGAGGCCTACGAAATTACAATTAACGGAAGAAAAGGCCCCGTATTAATTGACATCCCCAAAGATATTCAAAACGCGGAGATTGCTCTTGAAGACAATTGGGAAGAACAATTTGAGCAACCAAGCTATAAAGCACTATACAATGCACACCCTCCTGCTATTGATAAGGCGATCGATTTAATGTGTAAATCGAAAAAGCCTTTAGTAATTGCAGGACATGGCATACTTCTTTCAGATGCCTGCGAGGAGCTCAGGAAGTTTTTGGAAGAAGAACACTTTCCTTGTATTTCTACGATCCTTGGAATTGGAGCTGTTCCAAACGATCACCCACTTTATTTCTCGTGGTTGGGAATGCACGGTATGAAATACGCCAATGACGCCGTGCAGGAGTGCGACCTTCTTATTGCGTTAGGGATACGCTTCGACGACCGAATTACCGGAAAACTGGAAACTTTTGCTCCAAATGCAAAAATAATTCATGTAGATATAGACGAAAGTGAAGGTTCCAAAAATGTGCCCACCAATGTATTTATACATGCTGACCTTAAAACATTATTAAAAGGGTTTCCTAAAACAAGTACATCCACAAATGTTGACTGGCGAAAAGACTGGGTCATTGAACTGGAACAGAAAAAGGCGGATTACCCCCTTAAAAAGGCGGAAGCAAACCGCTTCACTATGATCAATACCCTTGAGTATTTAAACGACAACAGCCCTAAAGACACTTTCGTGGTTACGGATGTTGGTCAACATCAAATGTGGGCCAGTCAGTATATGCAAAATATAGCGCCCAACCATTTCATAACATCAGGGGGATTAGGTTCTATGGGTTTTGGATTACCAGCCGCAATGGGCGTACAAGCAGGAAATCTTGACAGTGAAGTTTGGTGTATTTCCGGTGACGGTTCTTTCCAAATGAACCTCCAGGAATTGATCGTCTTGGTTCAGGAACAGTGGCCCGTTAAAATACTCATTCTGGACAATACTTATTTGGGAATGGTAAGACAGTGGCAAGAGCAGTTTTTTGATAAAAATTATTCGGGTGTGGAACTTGTGAACCCGGACTACCTCAAAATGGCAAAAGCTTACGGAATTGAATCTGCCCGGGTACAAAATATGGATGAATATTCAAAGGCGGTAGAGACCGCACAGTACCACAACGGACCCTTCCTCATACATGCACTGGTAGAAAAAGAAGAAAATGTATTTCCAATGGTACCGCCGCAGGCAAGCTTGAGCGACACCATGTATTATCCTGAGAACAAAGAAAAAAAAGACCTAGATGAAGACAAAAAACAAGTGGTACATTCGATGTAATCACACCCCCGAAGTAATAGATCGTATCATAATGCCTATCCGTAAACGAGGTTTGCAAATAGACAAAATGAACTATGAACGCGATGGCAACTTTGGAAAATGTGAGCTGGAGTTTGAAGTGGAAGAAAGTGATGCCATACGTATTTATAAAAACCTGATTAGAATAACAGACATCCTGGAGGTGGAGAAGTAATCTCCACCTTAAAGCTACTATGAAGTCGATACCGGTATATAGTATTGACCAGTTTAAAACCAGACCTAATCCTTATAAACAGTTTCAGGTCGAGATTTTTGATGCCGACAGACATTTTGATGTGGCTTACCCCCACCGCCACGATTTTTTTGAAATCCTTTATTTAACAGAGGGAAGTGGCATTCATTTTATCGATTTTGAATCATATACAATTAAGCCTAATTCCGTTTTTTTCCTTTCTCCCGGACAGATACATTCAATTGATGTATCCAAAGACATTGCAGGTTACATCTTTTTGTTTACGCCGGAGTTTTATTTAATGAACAAACAAAACAAAAACCGTCTGCTTGAATTTCCTTTTTTCTATAGCCTCGACAAACTTACCCCCCCACTCTATCTTAAAAACAACAAGGACACCAGACTATTACAAGAATTATTTGAGTTAGGTTGTTCAGAAATAGAGCGCCAGGCAGAAGATTCACCTGAAATAATCAGTGCATTGCTCGACCTCATTTTGCTAAGTTCTAAGCGACTGTACTCGCGACCGTCCCATCAAACGAAGAGGGCTAAGTCTAACCTGCTGGTGAAGCGCTTTAAACAGTTAATCGAGGAAAAATACATAGAAAACCTATCTGTGTCCGAATATGCAGAGTTATTGTCCATAACGCCAAACCACCTTACTGAAACTGTAAAGAATTGTACGGGAAGAACTTCTTCTGATTTTATCAACGACAAACTAATACTGGAAATCAAGCGTTTACTAATTCACACAGAACTTACCGCTACAGAAATAGCCGATCAATTTAACTTCAAAGATCAGTCCTATTTTTCGAGGTATTTCAAAAAAATCACCGGATTATCTCCTTTACAATTCAGAAAGGAATCCATAAAAAACACCTAAAATTCCAGTTTTTTTAAATGTCATACTCGGAAATTTCTTTGTTCCTTTGTAGAGATTAAATATGACATAACTTTTATACAAATAAGATGGCTAATTATTTTAATACATTACCACTTCGCGAAGAACTTAATCAATTAGGTGTTTGCGAATTCATGGACAATACCGAGTTTACCGAAGGAGTTGAGGCTCTTAAAGGGAAAAAAATTGTAATTGTTGGTTGTGGTGCTCAAGGGTTAAACCAAGGATTAAATATGAGAGACTCCGGATTGGATGTTTCTTACGCGCTAAGAGACGCTGCTATTCAGGAAAAAAGACAGTCTTACCTGAATGCATCAGAAAACGGATTCACAGTAGGCACTTACGAAGAATTAATCCCAAGTGCCGATTTGGTAATCAATCTTACTCCGGACAAACAACACACACCCGTTGTTTCTGCGGTTATGCCTTTGATTAAACAAGGTGCTGCATTGTCTTATTCTCACGGTTTTAATATTGTGGAAGAGGGTATGGAAATCCGTAAAGACATTACAGTAATAATGGTCGCGCCTAAGTCACCAGGTTCTGAAGTTCGTGAAGAATACAAAAGAGGGTTTGGTGTACCAACACTTATTGCGGTACACCCTGAAAATGACCCTGAAGGCAAAGGATGGGCTTATGCCAAAGCTTATGCTGCTGCTACAGGTGGTGACCGTGCCGGTGTACTTAAATCTTCTTTCGTTGCAGAAGTAAAATCTGACCTTATGGGAGAGCAAACAATCCTATGCGGACTTTTACAAACCGGATCGATATTATCATTTGACAAAATGGTTGAAAAAGGAATCGATGCTGGATATGCTGCTAAACTAATCCAATACGGATGGGAAGTAATCACCGAATCATTGAAGCATGGAGGTATCACCGCTATGATGGATCGTTTGTCTAACCCTGCAAAGATCAAAGCATTTGAAATCTCTGAGGAACTGAAACAAATCATGCGTCCACTGTTCCAAAAACACCAGGACGATATTATGAGTGGAGAGTTTTCATCTACTATGATGGTAGACTGGGCCAATGACGACAAGAACCTATTGGGCTGGAGAGCTGCTACCGGTGATACAGCATTTGAAAAAACAAGCGCTGGAGATTTCGAAATCACGGAGCAAGATTACTACGACAATGGCCTGTTAATGGTAGCCCTAGTTCGTGCAGGTGTGGAATTGGCATTTGAAACGATGACAGAAGCGGGAATAAAAGCAGAATCTGCTTACTATGAGTCGCTTCACGAAACGCCTCTTATCGCTAACACCATTGCACGTAAGAAGTTATTTGAAATGAACCGTGTGATTTCCGATACGGCAGAGTACGGATGTTACCTTTTTGATCATGCATGTAAACCATTATTGGCAGACTTCATGACAAAAGTAGACACTGATATCATTGGTAAAAATTATAACGATACAGCGAGCAAAGAAGTAGACAACGTGAAGTTGATCGAAGTAAATACAAGCATTCGTCAACACCCTATCGAAGAGGTTGGGGCCTATTTGAGAGGTGCAATGACTGCAATGAAACAAATTAGCCTGGGCTAAGAATAACTTAAAAGGGGCTGTCTCAAAAGTAGGCAGCCCTCATTTTCAACCTCCCCTCAGTCCCTCTTTGAAGACTCAAACCCGTAATTAGTTTTTTCCTTTAGGATCACAGATCCTGCGATAGTCGTATCGTATTACAAATCCGACACGGCGGATCCCTTTTTAAAAACGGTCTACTCTGCCGATTAGACAGCTTTTTTCTAGTTCAACCTGCCTTTCTCACCACCTTGACGTCTTCTGTTCAAATATTTCCTCCGATTACCAACATTTTATAAGTCGAGTTCCTATATTTGGACATCGTTTGAATAATTCTTAACAACCAGGATTAAGAGCAAACAAAAACGAAAATGAAATATATAAAATCACTCGACGGACTACGAGGTTTAGGTATAATCACTGTTTTATTTGCACACTATGGTGTTTTGGAAAGCGCATGGATCAGTCTTGAAATGTTCTTTGTCTTGTCTGGTTATCTCATAACACGGATTTTGTTACATGCCAAAGAGCAAACGACACTCTCTCAATACTTAAAAAGATTTTATTGGAGAAGAAGCCTGCGCATATTCCCCTTGTTTTATACCTACCTCACTATTGCCGCTATAGTTATTTTGGCTGTACCCAGTTATGAAGCACTCCGCCCCTCTCTGGTTTACGTATTCGCTTATATTTACAACTTCGCTGTTTATAGCGAAAACTTCCAATATAGCTATTTCTATACACACTTTTGGTCTCTCAGCGTTGAGGAACAGTTCTACCTGCTATGGCCAATGGTCATATTTTTCACCAGAAAACAATTATTTAAATTTATTATACCCGTAATGGTTCTTGTTGCCCCTGTTATTCGCTACTTCATTGTAGTGAAATTTGAAGGGATCTATACCGGCTCCAGGCTTGGAGATTGTGTATACTGGAACCCCCTATGTCAGATGGATGCATTTGCAATAGGAACAGGAGTTGCTGTTTTTCAGGATCACCTGATCCAACACGCTAAGAAAATATTGCTGCTTATGTTTTCGATATTCGTTATCGCCGGAGCAGCTAATTTTATTGCATTATATAACGCCCATGGACCGACAATTGAAGTGATGACATCCTTCGGGTACCCGCTTAATTTTCTGGAGAATTACCAACACGTATGGTCTTATAGTATTGTGGACCTGTTCTTCGGCTCACTGGTACTATATATGGTTAAAATTGCCGGTGAAAGTCAGAAACTAGCCAATAAACTATTTGAAAATAAGTTTTTTGTATTAACAGGCAAGATTTCTTACGGCATGTATATTACACATTGGATAATCATGCATTACTGCCGTAAATTTTTAGGCCCTGTAGTTGATAATCAGGTGATTTTGTTCCTGATAATCTTTGTTATTATCTATGGTGTTTCGTATTTCAGCTTCTTTTATTACGAATCAATGTTTTTGAAATTAAAAGACAAACGATTCAAGTTAAAGAAACCTGCCCAGGGCAACTAGCCCATTTAATTAAAAATCCTTTTCTACATATGGGCTGTCAAAGTAATACCACTGAGTCCATTGATGTTTTGTATTGCCACATTGATCGATCATGTAAAAACGGACTTTGTACTTTCTCCTCAGTTTATAAACGTAAGCCCCAAAACACGAACCATGACCTACTCCAAAACTGTCATTTGGTCTGAAGGGAATAACAAATTCCTTTTTCTCGTTCGTTTTTATATCGATACATTCCGTATGAAGCCATAAATTCTGCTCTTCCTTTGTTTTCCATGAAAATGAAGCCATGACTTCTGCCCCGTCGCCCAACCATTTGGTGCTTCCTCCTTTATATACGGGTGCATTTTTCCATTCGGGCAATTCACGATCGCACCCTCCTTTTACCAGCCAGGAAAATTTCTTACCCGACCGGGTAGCAGCGTCCCAATGAATCAAAACGCCTTCATCTTCTTCAAGCATATTGTCTATCTGAAGCTCGTAGCTCTTCCCCCCTTTAAGTCCCCCAATTGGCTTTAACAACACCTGATTGACGTTATACATCCCTTCATAACGCTTTTTGACTATTAGCCTTACCTTGTGGTCTGCGGCCACTAACCAAACAGGATATTTCGTATTGAGGTTAGCAATAATTTCCTGACTACGGCCTATGCCCTCCAGCAAAACCCATGAATTTTCATAAAGCAAACCGTTGGACGGGTAAGCTCTGATTCCATACTCCTCACATGCAATGACCTCGCCTTGCAAAGTCAATATGAGGCATAATGATGCCCAGTAATACAAAAAATTTCTCACTTGTTAGTCCCTCTCTCTTTGGTAAGAAGTTGTAATGCAAAATTACGGGATTCGACAGTCATATTCAAAATAACAACGACTAAAAAATCAGGTATTATTCAATTAAAACTATGGGCATCGTCTTCATTCTTCTCCTATTTAACAAACACAAAGAACAAAGCCTCTTATTAACTGATTCTACTATGAATTCAACACCTATTTTTAATATTACATTAACACCATACAGTGCATGCCGGATACCCAAAAAATTGGACGGTTTATAAAAAAGTCAAAAATCTTACTTTTGTATTAAAAACAAAAAAGCTTGTCCGGTTTATATGATCGGACAAGCTTCCCTTCCAAATAAACTTTATTTATTCTTTCGTTGCTCCTGACTTGCCTTGAGCGCCTCATCCAAACGTTGTTGGAATTTCGATTTTTTCCCGCCACCTTCACCAGGACTCGCAGCCTTCTTTCGATTAGCTTCAATCGTTTGTCTAATTTTCTCTTTATCTATAAACCTGGTAGCAATTAATTGCTGTCCGATGGTAATTAAATTGGAAACAAAATAGTAGAATGATAATCCGGAAGAATAATTATTTAAAACAAAGAAGAAAACCACAGGCATTGCATATCCCATCGCTTTTACCGGCCCCTGTGCCTGCGTATTAGACTGATTATTGATATAGGTATAAACCAAGGTAGAAACGGTCATGAGCAATGTAAATATACTTATATGATCTCCTATTATTGGTAAGTGTGTGGACCAACTGATTGCCTTGTCGTAAGTAGAAAGATCTTCCGCCCATAAGAATGATTGATGTCTGAGCTCGAAGCAGTTCGGAAAAAATCTAAACATGGCAAAGATAATAGGCATTTGTAAAACCATAGGTATACACCCTGCTAAAGGATTTACCCCTGCTTCACGATATAGCGCCATTGTTTCGGCCTGACTTTTCTGCATGTCGCCATCATGCTTTTCTTTTATTTTATCGATGGCCGGTTTTAATTCTTTCATTTTGGCCATTGACAGGTAAGAACGGTAAGCAATCGGAAAAAGCAACAGTTTAATAATTACCACCAGGATCAGTATGATAATTCCATAGTTCGGAATGAACTGTTCCAGAACGTTAAAAACAGGAAGTACCAGAAAGCGATTGATAAAACTAAACAGCTTCCACCCCATATAAGCATTTTTATGGTAGTCTATTTCATCGTGTCCCACATTTTCCAAAATATGATAATCATTGGGGCCAAAGTAATAGTGGAAGCTTGCCAGGCCATTAGTCAACGGAATATTACCCTTAGTATTAAAGCTTTTGATATATTCCTCACTATTTTTGTCTACAACTGATCGAAATTTGATTTTATTGATAGTAGCGTGTTCTACTATCATACCGGCGTTGAAGAAACGTTGCTTCATCGATATCCACTTCACGGGTTCATCCAATTCATCTTCATCATCACCTGCTGAGACGATATCGTCAAAATCACCGGAATTTGCATAATAATTTATCCAAGAGTTATTGCGACTGTCATCCAAGCCTTCTTCAGTTCTTTTTAATGTATAATCCCAGTTGAGAGCCATTTCGGTATCTTTTATACCTTTGGTCTCAATCCGGTGCCATACTTCGAAGCCGCTTCCTAATAGTTTATATATATGCTTGATTTGCTCATCTCCTTTTGTATAAACAAAGCTGATTTCGGTACTGTCGCCCGGTTTCACTGTCACTTCCTTGTTAGTGTTGGTAGTGAAGACAACGTCTTTATCAAGCACATTTAAGTTGGCCTTTGGCAGGTCGAGCGACATATTATGGGTATGTTCATCAAATAGTATTATTTGATCTTCATCTCCTTTATAAGTGGTGTGATTTTTAAGTTTTAACGACTTGATTCGTCCTCCGAAATTTGAAAACAATAATTCAAACTCCTCTGTATTAACGGTATAAAGTTCCTCTTTGGCCACTGTGGGGGCATTGGCAACTTTATTAGAATCTATAATAGAATCAACCTTTGCTGCCTGACTCACATGCTTAACCGTGTCAGCTGTAGACGTTGTGCCGGCACTTGTTTCTTGCTGAGGCTGTTGCTGTGGTTGACTATCAGTTAGTAAAAAATAAGCTCCTAGTGTAGCTATTATTATTACAATCCCAATTATTTGATTTCTGTCTAATTTCACTTTCTACTTCGTTTTCTCCAATGAATATTTATAAGCCGCTTTTACAAACTCGACAAATATAGGCTGAGGCGACGCCACAGTACTTTTTAATTCAGGATGATATTGGGTGCCTATAAAGAAAGGGTGATCTTTCAATTCTATAATTTCCACCAGATTACCTTCCGGATTCACTCCCGATGCTATCATTCCTGCTTTCTCAAACTGATCCAGGTATTCATTATTAAATTCGTACCTATGTCGGTGGCGTTCTTCTATGTTCTTTTCTTTATAAATCTTTTCTGCCAGGCTACCTTTCCTTAACTCACATGGATACGCCCCCAAACGCATTGTACCACCCTTCTGTGTGATCTTTTTTTGACCTTCCATGAGGTCGATAACCGGGTAATCCGTATCTGTATTCAGTTCGGTAGAAGAAGCCTCCTTCAAACCTAATACATTTCGCGCAAATTCCATAACGGCACACTGCATCCCTAAACAAATCCCAAAGAAAGGAATTTTGGTTTCCCTGATGTGTTTAATTGCTTCTATCTTCCCTTCAACCCCTCTTTGGCCGAAACCAGGTGCGACCAAGACACCATCTACATCTTTTAAATGCCTTTCTATTGAAGTCGATGTCAGATCTTCACTATGAATCCACTTAATTTCTACTTTGATCCTTGAAAGTGCCCCTGCGTGAATAAATGATTCTACAATTGATTTATAAGCATCATGTAACTCTACATACTTACCCACCAATCCAATACTTACGTGGTGTTCGGGATTTTTTAAACCATAGGTAAATTCTTTCCACGGTTCCAATTTAGTATCGTGTTTGCTTTTCAGCTGAAAGCGCTCCAACACTATTTCATCTAATTGCTGTTCCTTCATCAAAATAGGAACGTCGTAAATAGTATCTGCATCAAAGGCACTAATCACCGCTCTGGGATTCACATTGCAAAAGAGTGCAATCTTCTTTCTTATATCCTGGGGCAACTCTTTTTCTGACCGGCAAACTAATATATCGGGTTGTACACCCGCTTCCGATAAAGACTTAACTGAATGCTGTGTAGGTTTGGTTTTTAGCTCGCCTGCTGTTTTCAAATAAGGAACGAGTGTTAAATGAATAACCAATACTTCATTTGGTTCCATTTCCCATTTAAACTGCCTGATCGCTTCTATAAAAGGTAGTGATTCAATATCCCCTACACACCCGCCTATTTCTGTTATAACGATATCATATTGGGCACCCTCTCCCAGAGATGTAAAATTTCTTTTTATTTCATCTGTAATATGCGGAACAACCTGCACTGTTTTTCCTAAAAATGCACCTTCGCGTTCTTTTGAGATGACGTCATAGTAAATTCTACCGGTAGTCACATTGTTAGCCTGAGAAGTCGGGACATTTAAGAATCGTTCATAATGCCCCAGGTCCAGATCGGTTTCCGCACCATCATCGGTCACAAAGCACTCGCCATGCTCATATGGATTAAGGGTTCCTGGATCAACATTAATGTATGGATCAAATTTTTGAATGGTAACCGAGAACCCCCTTGACTGTAATAATTTACCTAATGATGCTGAAATTATACCCTTGCCTAATGATGAGGTCACTCCCCCTGTTACGAAAATATATTTTGTGGATGCCATAAGTGCTTTTTAGCCGCTTTTACTTATGGGACACAAAGGTAGATACTTATCAGCATATTATTAGCCTATTTGACGAAAAAAAGTGATATTATTTTCCAACTGACTGATATTTGTACAGTTGGACAATGTCAACACCTCAACATACGTTAATTAGGTACAATAGCTCATCATTGATATTTCGATTATAGTTTCATTCATTTAATAATTTTATTGATTAAATTCGTGCCTAGATGCGTTCTGCGGTAGTCATATTCTCCTTGTTAAGCTTTATTGTTGCCCGGGCTCAGATGCCTGTGGTTAATAATTTTTATCAGGCTCCGGCCTACCTTAATCCGGCACTGGTTGGTAGTTCGAACTTTATCAGGTCTAACCTTATTTATCGCAGCCAGTGGACAGAAACACCTGGAGCTTACACAAGCACTTTTTTTGGTTTCGATTCGAATATAGAACGCATAAATAGCGGATTCGGAATATCGGCTGTAAGAGATCGTTCCGGACAGGCGTTATTCAGCACATCCATCTTCCAGCTCAGTTATGCCTACGGAATTGAGCTCAACGAAAAATGGCAATTACGTGCAGGTACAAATATATCCTACCTTCAACAAAGGTTTGACCTTGACCAACTTATTTTTCCGGGCCAGCTAAATGAGTCTGGTGAATTGAATGAAGAACAGGTGCAATTCCCAGCGACTAATTCCACCAATAGCGGCATTGATATTGCAGTAGGAATTTTAGCCTTTAACAGTAATTCCTGGGCCGGATTGAGTCTATTTGAAATCAACAGTCCATCGGTAAGTTTCACAGAATCCCTGGATCACAAGCTACCCATAAGGTTGAATTTTCAGGCCGGATACCTCTTTAAGCCGCACATCAATATGTCCAACAATTACACAGATCACCTGGATATTATCCCTCAACTGACCGTTGATTTCTCGGCCATACATCAGCAATACCAGGCAGGGGCAGATTTCGGTTTCAAACCAATAATACTCAGCGTCGCCTACCGCTCTAATAGCACCAAAAACTCATCGGTGGTGGCTGAAAGCATCAATAAATCGTTCATAGTAGGTATGGGCATAGCTATTGATGATTTTAGGTTTAAATACTTGTACAATGTCAGTAATGGAGAAAAAGCATACCGGGCTACTACACATGAACTAGCGATCACTTTCACCTATCATAAGAAACAAAACATCGCTAAAACAAGCTCACAAGGCACTCTTTTCCCTAATATATAATAGTATTTTTGGCAACAAAAGCACTTGTTTTCACTTTATAATCGACAGGTAGCTGGCTTTCGCTTCGAAAATACAACTATTAGTTGCTCTGCATTTTGAATACAGCGCAGCTATTTTTAGTGGGCCAAAAAAAACCACAGAAGAAAATCTCTGTGGTCTTTAAATACTATTTATGTTAAGCTATTTAAGCTAACATCCTATTAAATCAGTTTATCTCTGAGCTATGTTGGTATAATCGCGAGCACCATAACCGGTATATACCTGACGAGGTCTGCCAATTGGCTCACCGTTATCTCTCATCTCTTTCCATTGAGCGATCCACCCTGGTAAACGACCCAGTGCAAACATTACAGTAAAGAAATCAGTTCTAAGACCCAATGCACGGTAAATGATACCTGAATAGAAGTCCACATTAGGGTAAAGTTTTCTTTCTTTGAAGTAGTCGTCATTCAAAGCTTCTTCTTCCAAACCTTTTGCGATGTCCAATACGGGGTCATTAATACCTAATGCTTCCAAAACGTTATCGGCCGCTACTTTTATTATTTTAGCTCTCGGATCGAAGTTTTTATAAACACGGTGTCCAAATCCCATCAATCTAAAAGGATCATTTTTATCTTTTGCTTTCGCTAAATACCTTTTGGTATCACCGCCATCATTTTTGATAGCTTCAAGCATTTCAAGTACTGCCTGGTTAGCGCCACCATGTAGTGGACCCCATAATGCATTAATACCGGCTGATATGGACGCATACAAACTTGCATGAGAAGATCCAACGATACGCACTGTTGATGTCGAACAATTTTGTTCGTGATCGGCGTGCAAAATCAGTAATTTGTTAAGTGCATCTACAACAACAGGATCTATTTCGTAATCAAGATTAGGTTGTTTGAACATCATATAAAGAAAGTTCGAACAGTAATCGTGATCAGTAGGGTAATTAAAAGGAAAGCCTTTTGAGTTACGATAAACCCAAGAAGCTAATGCAGGCAATTTACCCATAAGGCGCGCAATAGTAATATCAGTATCGTCAATATCTGTGTTGATAGCCCCCGGATAGAATGCGGTCAGTGAACTGATCATTGCTGATAAGACTCCCATCGGATGGGCTGTTGACGGGAAACCACTCAATATCGTTTTAAAGTCTTCATGTACATTGTTGTGTTTCGAAATGCGGTTTTCGAAATAGTTCAATTGATCTTGAGTTGGTAGCTCACCATATATTAATAAATATGCTACTTCAATGAATGAAGAGTTTTCAGCAAGTTGCTCAATTGGATAACCTCTATACCTTAATATCCCCTGCTCACCATCCAAAAATGTGATAGCACTTTTGGTTGAGCCTGTGTTCTTGAAACCAGCATCCAGGGTTATTAAACCGGTTTGTCCTCTAAGCTTCGCTATATCGATGGCTTTCTCATTTTCACTACCCTCTATTACAGGCAGTTCTACGCTTATGCCATTTAATTTTACTTCCGCAGTTTCTGACATGTTGACTTTTTTAAATTTTCTAATTCATGGACACATTGTCCTTCGCGGCCTGAATTTACATAAAAAAAGGGGGTTTTAAAAAAATTCAGGCAGGTAATTGCGGATATTACTTATCACCCAAAATGATAGGCAAGCCATCCTTTCCGCTACCCACAACAACGACTTTCGCGTTCTGCGATTTAGCAAGTTCAAGTGTTGCTTCAATCCCTTTCCATTTTAACAAAGCCGGAGTGATACTATTCGTAACAATCTCATTTGCTTCTGCACGACCTTTCGCTTCAATAATAATACGCTCAGCTTCTTTCTGTTCCCTGTCCAGTTTATACTTCATGGCTTCAGCAATTTGTTTTTCTTCTTGTTTCTTTTTGATGGCATTTTCTATCTGCGTAGGTAATTTGATCGCTCTCAAAAGAATTGCTTTTAGTTCAATATGATTTTCCTGCAAAACTTCTCCGGTTGCCTTACTGATTTCTACCTGGATCTCATTTCTCTTGGTTGAGTACAGCTCTTCTACCGTATAATTACCTATAATCTTACGCACCGCAGATCGCACTTCCGGAATGACCATATTGTTCTTATAGTCTTCCCTGAACTGTTGATACAAAACACCTATTTTATTAAACCTGGGTCTAAAACGAGCAGTGACGTCTACGGTAAATGGTAACCCGTTTGACGAAAGTACTGACATATCTTTTTCTTCTATTATTTGCTCCTGTACATTTATTACATGCATAGTATTCCAGGGAGCTATAAAATAAAATCCCTCGTTATAGACATTTTCGGTGTCGAGTCCCTTACCGAACTTGTAAAAAACAACTCCTCGCTGAGCAGGGCCAATGGTACCCGTTATCGAGGACCAAAACGCAATTAACAATAGAATGGCAATTCCTAATATAATCAATGGTATCAACTTCTTATTCATAGCTTATAATTTAATATCACAATAATGACGACGCTTTAAAAACTTTTATATTTTACGAATCTATAAATTTATCGGTGATTTCATTCATTTAATGGGTGATAATTCCTATTCCTATTTTCAGATCACCCCAAGAATGATAAATTTGTATATTAATCCGAAACAAAATTCATGGCATCTGTTCAAATTGAAATAAGTGACCGTATTTATTTAAAGAATCCGGACGAAAGTAAATTAGGAAGAAAAATACTTCAGGAGAGCATTCTTCTTTTAGACGAACTTGGATTTGAGCAGTTCAATTTCAAAAAATTAGCACAACGAATCGGTTCCACTGAAGCTTCGGTATATCGGTATTTTGAAAATAAACATAAACTGCTTGTGTATTTGGTTGCCTGGTACTGGAACTGGCTCGAATACCACTTTGTTATGCAGGCACGTGGTGAAGAAAACGCGCGTAAACAGTTGGAGATAGCCATTGAAATACTCAGTAAGCCTATCGAAATGGACCCAACATTCATGCATATCGATGAATCTGCCCTTCATCGTGTGGTAGTGTCCGAGTCGGCAAAAGCTTATTTAACCAAAGATGTAGACGCCGATGACAGTGAAGGATTCTTTCGTTCTTATAAGCGTCTTTGTCAACGTCTCGCCAGTCTAATCAGTCAGTTAAACCCGGATTATTCCTTCCCTACTGCTTTGATTGCCAGTATCATAGAGTCGGCACATCATCAAAAATTCTTCTCGGTACACCTCCCATCGCTCACAGAAGTAACCGAAGGTGATAATACGAATGTACAGAGTTTCCTTTCTGAAATACTTTTTAAAACAATCGAAAAATAAGCGCATAAGTAAGGTAGAATTTAGTTTCAAACACATCAATTTCAGATGAAGTTTTGTATTTTGGTCGACTAATTAAATGATACAATGTCTAAAGTCTTAATCATAGGTGCGGGTGGAGTAGGCAATGTAGTGGCAAAAAAATGTGCCTCAGTACCCGAAGTTTTTACTGAACTTGTTATTGCTAGCAGAACATTATCCAAATGTGAGCAAATAGCCTCCGAAATCACTGGTACAAAAGTAAGCACAGATCAGGTTGATGCAGATTATAGCGAGCAGGTAGTCGCACTGATTCGTAAACACCAACCTGAAATGGTCATTAACGTTGCCCTTCCTTATCAGGACCTTGCCATCATGGACGCCTGCCTTGAAACCGGGGTACACTACCTGGACACCGCTAACTATGAACCCAAGGACGAAGCCAAATTCGAATATAGCTGGCAATGGGCTTACCAGGACAAATTCCACGATCGGGGATTAATGGCCTTGCTGGGTTGTGGTTTCGATCCGGGTGTCACTGGCATCTTTACCGCATATGCGCTAAAACATCATTTCGATGAAATACATTACCTGGACATTGTTGATTGTAATGCCGGAGATCATGGCAAAGCTTTTGCCACCAACTTTAATCCGGAAATAAACATTCGCGAGATTACTCAGAAAGGAAGGTACTGGGAGCATGGAAGCTGGCAGGAAACAGCCCCCCTGGAAGTACATAAAAAAATTAATTATCCTCATATTGGTGAGCGCGAATCCTATCTCATGTATCACGAAGAACTGGAATCGCTGGTAAAAAACATACCTACCATTAAAAGAGCGCGTTTCTGGATGACATTTGGTCAGGAGTACCTAAAGCACCTGGAAGTTTTGCAAAATGTAGGCATGACGCGTATCGACCCGGTAGTATATGAAGGAAAAGAAATAGTACCACTTCAGTTTCTTAAAGCGGTACTCCCGGAACCTTCATCATTAGGAGAAAATTACCATGGTCAGACATGTATCGGTTGCCAGGTAAAAGGCGTAAAGGACGGTGCCTCCAAAACTTATTTCATATTTAACAACTGCGACCACGCAAGCGTTTATAAAGAACTGGGTGGACAAGCAGTGGCCTATACAACAGGAGTACCTGCAATGATAGGAGCGAAAATGATGCTCACCGGAAAATGGATGCAGGCAGGTGTATTTAACGTTGAAGAACTCGATCCGGATCCCTTTATGCATGATTTGAACAAATACGGCCTCCCCTGGCATGAACAACTAAATCCAGACTTACCTCATAACTACTAATTATGTCCAATTTACCTTCCGATATAGATTTCGATCTGGTCGAATCTCCGAGCTATCTGATCGATGAACGTAAAATAATAGGAAACCTAGCCGTTTTAAAACGTATCAAAGAAGAAGCCGGTGTCACTATAATAAGTGCGCTTAAAGCATTTGCTTTGCCATGGGCTTGCGATTATATCAATCAATACCTTGACGGATATACCTCCAGCTCCATCGATGAGTCTACTTTTGCTTATGAATTTGGTAAAGGCCCTATACACTTGTATGCCCCCGCCTTCAGTGAAAGTTTACTGAAAAACATGCTTAATGACCGAGTTTCACACGTAACATTCAACAGTATAAGCCAATGGGAACAGCACAAGGAACAGATCATAAATAAGCATATATCGGCAGGTATTCGTATAAACCCACTTTATGCCGAAATAGAAAAGGACATTTACAATCCAGCCTCTAAAAGTAGTCGATTAGGTATACCTATAGACCATTTAGAAAATCTTCCCGAAGGAATTGAAGGTGTACATATTCACGCTCTTTGTGAAAACGACTCCCAGACCCTGGAAAGGCTGCTAAATGAAATCAGGGAAAAAGGAAAAGGCTGGCTTAGAAATGTCAAGTGGATCAACCTGGGTGGTGGACATGGTATTACTCAAAGAAGTTATGACGTAGATCACTTAATTGAAATGCTAATTGCACTGAAAGGTGAATTAGAATGCGAACTTATACTTGAACCAGGCGCAGCCATCGCATGGGAAGCAGGTTACCTTATCTCGGAGGTGCTCGATGTTATTCCTTCGGAAGGCAAAGAAATAGCTATGCTCAATGTATCTTTTGCTGCACATATGCCCGATTGCCTGGAAATGCCCTACAAACCATTTGTAATAGGCGCGATACAACCTAACGAATTGTTTTCAACTTACGTTCTGGGGGGCAATACCTGTTTGGCCGGTGATCAAATTGGCGACTATTCATTTATTAAACCGCTCAAAATTGGTGATAAAGTTGTTTTTTACGACATGCTACATTACACATTCGTCAAAAACACCTCGTTTAACGGTGTAAAAAAACCTTCGCTCCTACTTTGGGATAAACAAGATGAAATAAAGACGCTAAAGCGCTTTGATTATCATTCATTCAGATCTCAATTCACTGATGAATAGTCCCTTCACGGTCCAGATTCCGATAACATCCAAGAAGTTGTAAAGGATTTAAATCATGCAAATCCATCTTAGGAAATAGTAATTTCAAAAGTGCTTTTGACTGTAATTCCACAGCACCGTCTTCATAATAATTATCCCTGCTATAATGCACGTATTTCATTAACAGGAAAGCATCGAACCACCTGAAAAACCGGTTCTCGAAAATGGAATAACTAGCGCTTTGTTTCTTTATTTCTTCCAGGTTTCTACTAAACTCCTGGTCTACTAAAAAATGGCACACGTTTTCGGGCAGCGATTTTAAAAATGCCTCTATTTGGGGTATATCCCAACTATAAAATGCACTTACCTCACACAAAAACTCCCTTAAAGCGGTGAATGTCTTTAAATTGTAACTTTGGTAAGTGCGTGAATCTGATTGCAGCCAATTATTCATGGCCCTGCCAGTTCCAAACGGTACACGCGTGGAAACCCTTCCGGCAGGATAAACAACCGTATTATTTATTTCTGAAAATTGCCCCTGGCAAATGAACTTATGTAAGAAATAAAAATCTTCACCTGCTTTTCTCCTGTTCATACCCCCTTGTTTTTGATAATCTCTGGAACGTACCACCATACAAGAGCCTAATGTTTGATGCGCATGGTAAAACCCGGCATAACGCTGCGCATTGACATAATAGCGCAAGTGCAGCTCATATAATATGATGCCTTCTCTGAGGTCTTTTTCGTGTTGCTCATCTATGGGATGCTCATAATAGATAATACCCGCTGGCGTTTGAGGCCGATTTTCAAAGTGCTCAACAATTACTTCGAAATAATTAGGTTCACATGTACAATCAGCATCTATACACGCAATAAGACCATCTTTTTCCAAGGCCTCAAACCTACGTACTGCTTCGTCCATACCTGTTTTTCTGGCAAGGCCAACACCGGCATGTTTAACAGGCATATCTTCAACCTGAAGCAAATGCAAAACGATATCTGCCCTGTTTTGTTGCGCATACCAATGGGTTACCTCTTCATATGTGCGTCGGTTTTGTTCAATGATATGAGTAGCTGCTTTGATTCCGTTATTTATGACCAAAAGCACTTCAATAGAAGCGTCTATGGGTGCACATCGCCATAGGGATTCAAGCGTTTTTACAATATGTACCTCATTGCAACAAGGAATCACTACTACCAGCCCTAAATCGGTAGCCGGAGCGTGTAAAACGTATTGTTTGGAAGTTGCGTAGCGTTTTAAATAAATACTTTTGCTTATCAAGGAGCTATTCTTTTTATCCGCCAAACCGATCCCGGATCTGCTTCATAAACAAAACGATCGTGTACCCGATCGGGTCTCCCCTGCCAAAATTCGAAATAAGCAGGTCTTAATGCATATCCTCCCCAATTGGCAGGGCGAATTGGTTTCGAACCTTCTTCCCGGAGTTTATTAATTGCTGCTTCCAGTGATTCACGATCTTTGATTTCCTCGCTTTGTTGTGAAACCATGGCACCGTACTGACTACCTATTGGCCTGCTATAAAAATAGTCGTCTGATACCGCTTCATCGATTTTATGTACTGTTCCTTCCACACGTACCTGCCTGGAAAGCTCAGGCCAAAAGAACAAGGCGCATACTGTATTGTTTACTTCAATATCGTGGCCTTTCCTACTGGCGTAGTTCGTAAAAAACACCAAACTCTTCTCATTCACTTCTTTCAGCAATAATACACGAGACGAAGGTTTGCCCTCACTACTTACAGTTGACAAAGTAAATGCAGTAGCTTCGGGATTATCAGACGCGATCGCCTCATCCAGCCATTTATTAAATTGATCAATAGGGTCTAAGGCCAAATTTTCACGGATCAATCCTTCAGATTGATAGTCATTTCGTACATTTCTCAAGTCTTTCATTCTTCACTATTCTTTTAAGAATTTTAGGTAATCAGCTCCCTCTTCATCCAGCACAAAACTTTGTTATTCTTTTTTGTAAAAATACAAAATCTCATTGCATTAAACGGATCATAATGCAATATTGCTAGTATTATTTCGCTCTTGAATTGATATTAATCATAACGAGGCGAAATAATTTATAGCAAAATTGCCAAAACATTTCTCTAATGTTACCACAGGGACATCAACATAAAGGTGAAGTAAATAAGGGGGATTTATTATTATCAAATCCTTTCCTAAATGACCCCAATTTTGAGCGCACAGTAATTCTTATCTGCGAAAATGATGAAAGTGGTCACGTTGGGCTGGTTGTTAACAAACCCATAACAGATGTTGTGCTGGGAGATATTATGCAAGATCTACCGGAAAGAACCAATGCGCTATTCGTAGGAGGTCCGGTTGACAGAAATTTATTACAATTTATTCATACCAATGAACAAACGTTGAGTCATAGTTTGCTCATAAAAAACGATTTGCACTGGGGAGGAGACTTCGATGAGTTGAAGTCGCTTATACGGATTGACTTAATAGACGACGCCAAAATACGTTTTTTCCTTGGCTATTCGGGTTGGGCTCCTGAACAACTTGGCAATGAACTTGAAGAAGACTCATGGATAGTAAATCAAAATTTTAACTTAAATAAATTACTCTCTATCCCTCCGGATAATATGTGGGAAGAGATTTTAAGAAGTATGGGGGAGCACTACAAAATGTTATCAAATTTCCCTCTTGATCCTCGACTTAATTAACCTATAAAATTATGGAGACACAAGATTTTGCAGAAAACGTAATAGAAACAACTAGTGATACCGAACACGAAATTGTAAAATCTGAAATCAATTACGAATCTTTGAACAAAGAAGAGTTATTGAACGCTTTAAAAGAACTTAAGCAAAATTCAGATTACAGACATATACTAAATGAACTTCGAGTAATCAGCAGCGCATATTATGTTATTCACGATGAAGAAAAAAATGCTGCGTTCGAGAAGTTTTTGGCCGATGGAGGCACAAAAGACGCCTTTGAATACCGAGTCGATGCCGTCTCCAAGGAATTTGAGGAATTAAAGTCAAGCTTATACAAAGAAGCTAAAAGCTACTTCCAGCAACAGGAAGAAGGACAACGCAATAACCTGGTCAAAAAGCAAACGATTCTTGACAATCTTCGCAACATCGTTGATAATGAGGAAGATGCCGATAGCTTCAAAAAAATCCAAGCTTTACAAGATGAATGGAAAAACACCGGTCCTGTTCCCACACGCGATGCGCATGAATTAAATGCCAACTACCACGCTTTACTCAATAGATTTTATAACAATAGAAGTATTTACTTTGAGTTAAAGGAGCTGGATCGCAAAAAGAATTTAGAGGCTAAGACGAAATTGTGCGAAGAAGCCGAGGCGCTGAAAGAGATGGAATCTATTAATGAAGCCATCAAAAAGCTCAACGGATTGCACGAAGAGTACAAAAATATAGGCCCTATCCCTAAAGAACATCAAGAAGAACTCTGGAACAGGTTTAAACTGGCCTCAGACGCCGTTTACGAGAAAAGAAACCAGGTTGTAGAGCAATATAAGTCAGAACTGGAGAATAATTTGAAACTGAAGCAAGTGCTCATAGAAAAGGCGGCATCTTTTTCGCAATTCAATTCAGACCGTATTACCGAATGGAAGGCTAAGACCGACGAAATTAAAGTGGTACAGGAAGAATGGAAAGCCATCGGTCCTGTTCCTCGTAGTTCATCGAAAGAAACTTCCAAAGAATTCTGGCAACATAGTAAGCAATTTTTCGCGAATAAAGGGGAGTTTTTCAAATCCTTAGATGCCGAGAAGGAAGCCAATATGCAGGCAAAAATCAAATTATGCGAGCAGGTAGAAGCATTACAGGACAATGAAAACTTCAAAGAAACGGCCCAAAAGATTAAAGACCTTCAACAAGACTGGAAAAAAGTAGGCCCGGTTGCTCGTAAAGACAGCGACAAAATTTATGCACGTTTCAGAGCCGCATGCGACCACTTCTTTAATAAAAGAAGAGAGAGCTTCGAAGAAGAGGAAAAAGAATTTGTCATTAACTATGAGGCTAAGCTTAAAATCTGTGAAGAAATAATAGGCCTGTCCCCAACAGATCTGGATAAATTTGAAGACCTTTTTGATCAGTTTGATGAAATTGGTTTTGTTCCAAGGGACAAGAAAAAAGACATTTCCAAAAAATTCAAAGAGGCGGCTTCGACATTCCTCGAAAAAGCAGAAGGAGACGAAGACCGCATTCAAAATTTGGAACTGGAAGTTGAGCTCGACTCATTGCGAGGTAATCCCAATGGTCGAAATATAATTTTCAAGAAGAAGAATAAGATGAAAGATGAAATCCAGACGCTTCAAAGTGAAATTGATACGATGAATCGTAACATTGAGTTCTTCGCCCATTCAAGTTCATTGGAAAGTATCAAAAAAGATGCCGAAATTAAATCGGCTGAAAATACTGCTAAGATAAAGGAACTCAAGAAGAAACTGCGAATCCTGGAGAATTTCAAATAAAACATCTTCAAAAAAATTGCAAAAAGTTAGCCTCCTCGTTTGGATTTAATTAACAGATCGCTAACTTTGCATCCGCATTTGAGAGAAACAACTTAAATGTTCAGAGCAGCCTCCTTAGCTCAGCTGGTAGAGCAACTGACTTGTAATCAGTAGGTCATTGGTTCGATCCCGATAGGAGGCTCCACTTAAACCCTTGTAAATCAGAGATTTGCAAGGGTTTTTTGTTTCGTTGAAATTTACTTTTTTATCGGTTTCGTGAATTCTGACGGTTTTCTGGGATCAATCCGAAAACATGCCGGAGTAAGTCATTAACAAAAAAATGTTAAAGCTCTTAATAATTGATACAACCGTATCTGAAGACGACCTTAATAAAAGAGCGTCAAAAAAATCAATGTGAGCGAAAATTAAATGAATGTATATTGTTTGAGCGTAGCGAGTTTATACATTCTGAACGGATTTCATTGATTTTTAGCTGTTTTATTGTAGTCTTGATCTTTTGGTTCTTTGGGATCAAGCCAAAAGAACAGAGAAAACTTGAAATAAATGGATTTACTACTTCCATTTTAGTTGCTTTAGTGTTTATAGTTACAAAACAGAATTACTAATTAAAATTGCTCCACTAACTTTTCCGCTTGATCCTTATTGGATCAATCCGAAAACATGATGGATCAGCAAAAATTAAGCATCAATTTCAGCTAATCTGTATAAGAATTCACATTTCTCACTCCTCTAAACTGAGCTCTAAAAGCTTTTATTTTCGCATTGAATGATTCTGCGGAAGCATTGGTACTTCGATTATCAAAATAATTAAGGATACTGTTGTAGTGATGCTGGATGCTATTTTTTACCGTATTGAATGATTTGATACCACTCTGCTCTATTTGGTTGTACCATTGAGCTAGTTTAGTAAAGGCAACTCCTTTGTTCTTAGTTTTAGTGTAGATATTGGCTAATTCCCGTGAAAGTTTGTAGGCTTTTTTAATTTCAGGGTAATACTTAAAGAGTATCTCAGCTCGATGAACTTGGGTAGGCGTCCAATTTCGCTCATCCTTGAACAAAAGATATCTACTTCTAGCCAATAGTTGTCTGAATGTATCTCCATTATCCAGTCGATCAGCTTTGTATTGATTACCAGATTCCTTGGCTAGATCCATTTCATTGTTTTCTTGCTCTATTGCCTGCCACCTATATTTTATTCGAAGCTCCTGAACACAGTCCGAAGCTAATTTTTGTACATGGAATCGATCAGTTACTTGTTGACTTTTAGGGAAACAGTTCTTGACTATTTTTTCCATAGAACCGGCCATGTCCAAGGTGACTTCTTTTACTTTTTTTCGTTGACTAGCCGGTATTTGCAATAAAATAGTTGATACCGTTAGGCTATCGGTACCTTTGATCATCGCCACTAATGCTCCTGATCGGCCTTTTGCTTCTTTGTTAGTTAAAACTGTATAGAGTTCTCCTTGACTAAGAGAGGTTTCATCAATACTTAAATGCGGACCTAAATTTTTTGGGAAAATAATATAGTTATCAGCATGTTCCCCTTGATCCCATGTTGTGAAATCACTAAGGTGAGCTGCGTATTGCTCATCGAGCAACTTGCCATTTATATGATAGTGTTTTTCAAGACTTTTACAGCTCACAGGTGTATTATCAATGAGTTCCTTTTAAAAAAGCGGCTAACTCTTTAGTCATCCGCGTTCCTTTCGCTGCCAATCGCCACTTATTATTTGCAATATTGCCTGTACGATCATTCATCCATTTCCTCCTTCTAATAATTAAATAACAAGCTTTCCTACGTATTGGGAAATCCTGAATAGTAATTGCCTCATAAAACCCTTTTGAACTAAAGGTGTCCTTCTCTTCATTTAAAGGAGGTAAGTTCTTTTCATCTAAATAGACTTCAATTTTCTCTCCTCCATTTACTTTAACAACATCAAAGTAGTTCAATAACCCTTCTGGCAAGAATAGTTCTAGTAGTTCTTTTTCCACTCTGTAAGATAATAATCACTTTCTTTCTCCACCAACTTTTTTGCTTGATCCGTTTTCTGGGATCAATCCGAAAACATGCCGGAGTAAGTCATTAACAAAAAAATGTTAAAGCTCTTAATAATTGATACAACCGTATCTGAAGACGACCTTAATAAAAGAGCGTCAAAAAAATCAATGTGAGCGAAAATTAAATGAATGTATATTGTTTGAGCGCAGTGAGTTTATACATTCTGAACGGATTTCATTGATTTTTAGCTGTTTTATTGTAGTCTTGATCTTTTGGTTCTTTGGGATCAAGCCAAAAGAACAGAGAAAACTTGAAATAAATGGATTTACTACTTCCATTTTAGTTGCTTTAGTGTTTATAGTTACAAAACAGAATTACTAATTAAAATTGCTCCACTAACTTTTCCGCTGATCCATAATTTCCCCAAACCCTCAAAGAAACATTTGACAATATGAATTAACGCAAATTTCATATTTATATAGTTATGTATTAATATACGATAACTACATTAGCGATCTCAAACAACCCTTGCGATATGAATGCAAGATTTTTGGTACTTTTTACCTGTTTGTTTTTAGTTTATGCAGGTAAGGCACAAGTCGATTTAAATAAGGGATTAGTAGCACATTACCACTTCGATGGCACTTTATTGGATGCTAGCGGAAACGAAAACAACGGACAGGTTCGTAATGCAATATCTTATGGCGTAGATCGCTTTGGCGATTCTTCTGCATCTTTAAAATTAAATGGCTCGGCTGGATATGTATCCATTCCTTCTAGCAATTCGCTCGCCAGTATCGAAGACTCCATGTCTGTATTTGCATGGATTAATATAGACCAGTGGTACAATACAAATACAGATTGGGCTGCAGTATTAAGCACGAATTCGCATCAATTTTTAGTGCTGACGCCTCGTTTATTCCATGTTAACGAAGGTAATTGTGATATCAACTATGATTTCGTTTTGGACAAGTGGATGCACATTGGTTGTATATGGAGTGCTGGTAAAGTTTCTTTCTTCGTAGATGGTCAATATCTTGGAGATATTGATTGTCAGACACTAAATGGACTTAATAATAATGCCCTGCTCATTGGAATTGACCCAATAGGTGCTTCTGAGTATTACTATGGGCAAGTCGATGATATGTACATTTACAACCGTGCGTTGAATGAAGCGGAAATCGAAGCACTTTATAATGAAGAAAATGGACCAGTAGTTAATTTAGATTCAGGGCTCGTCGCTTATTTCCCTTTTAATGGTAATGCCCATGACGTTTCTGGCAACGGCTATCACGGCGTACCTGAAAATGCACAATTGACTACCGATCGTGATGACCTAGCTAATCGGGCTTACCAATTTAATGGAAGTAGTCGAATAAAAGTGGGTGGTGGTGCCGAAGAAGGTTTGCGATTCGATAGTACGTTTTCTATCTCAGCATGGTTCATGGCCACTGGTTCAGGTACTGGAACCTCGCCTACAACAGGAGGTATCATAGCGAATAAAGAAGGTGAGTATGAAATAGCACGTTTTGCCGATGGAACCATGCGTGTAGCTGCACACAATGCGGCTGACGCTCAATGGATTTGGATTAACACTAATTATACGGCAAACCTAGATACCTGGTATCATATTTACTGGAGCTACGCTCCGGACGGCACACAGGTATTTATGAATGGAGAATTGATTTATTCAAGTGCAAAAACTGCGATTCTCCGAGATTTTTTTCCTGATTTGAATGAATTATGGATAGGAAATAGACAATATGTGAATCAAGGATTCGACGGGAAAATAGATGATATTCGTATTTATAATCGTGAACTCAATGAAGCTGAAATTGAAGCACTTTACAGCGAAACGAATGTACCACTCGTCAATCTGGATTCAGGATTATTGGTGTACCACCCCTTTACTAATGGTAGTCTTATTGATGAAAGCGGTAATGGTCGCAACTGTGAGCTCCATGGAGCGGTACCTACAGAAGATGTTTTAGGCAACGCCAATCACGCTTATGAGTTTGACGGTGAAGACGATTATTTAAGTATTGCCAGTGACCCTGAATTACAAGGCGGTGCGAATCCCTTTACCTTCAGCCTACAATTTCAACACTACGATGTTACGCAAGAAAATGCAGCGCTGCTTTCAAAATATCCAGACCCAAACAACAAAGATTGGGGATTTTATACCTTGTTCGATGAGGTACAATTCCATTCTGAAACGTATAACGTTGTAAGCGATTTATATTGTCGTTACAACTCAAATGCCAATACGCGTATTAAAGATTCAGTATGGCATAGCCTTGTTGTAACACTCAACGAACCCTTTGTCACTATATACCTTGATGGCGAAATGGTGGCTTCTTGCGATAATTTCGACAATGCTTTAGCCAGTACAGATGCGCCCATTCAAATTGGAGGGATAACTTATCTTTCGTATTATTTAAAAGGTAAAATTGATGAGGTTAGAATTTACAAGCGCATTTTAAATGATACAGAGATTGCAGTACTCTCGGGCTTAGACACCAAAACCAATCTACAACTTATTAGTACAAATTTTGAGAATAAAGCTGTCATCGATGAAGGCAATTACCCGGTAATTGTGGACCTGGTCAATTTAGGTAGTGCCGCAGACACTGTACACAACCTTACCTTTTCCTGGCAAATTGATGATGAAGTCTTCACCACTACATGGAATGATACCCTGCTGCCTTTAGACACACTGGTCTTCACCTTAGGAAATTACAACTTTAGCCCCGGAGTTGTGCATTCACTCAATATACAAGTAACCCACATCAATGGTGATAGCATAACAGATACGATCGCTTTATCAGTAAACAGCATTTATGTGAACCCGACGATTGACCATTACGCTTATGCGTTTGATGGAACCGACGATTACATTGATATTTCAGCGGTAGCACCGATTATGGCTGAAGCTGAATCCTACACATTCGAATGTTGGTTCAAACACGATGGGTCAAGTTCGTATCGAATGCTCTTAGGAGTAAATAAAAAAAGCAATATCAGTGGACATTTGCTATTGGTGGGGCTATATAATGAGCAACTTTATTTTTGGCACAATAATCAACCAGGCACCTTACTCCAAAATGAAAAATTAACCGCGAATTCTTGGTATCATGTTGCTTATGTTTTTGAAAAAGGCACATTTTATTTCTACCTGAATGAACAACTTATAAACTCATTGGTAGTGGCGGTAAACTTGGAGTCAGATGATTATTGGAGCATCGGACAGGAATTTCATACTACTATATCTGCCAATTCTCCTTTTTCTGGTCAAATCGATGAAGTACGCCTTTGGAACAGCGCTCGAACACCTGAACAGTTACGGGCATGGATGACGAAGAACGAAGGTATTTATGATGAACCCGGTTTAGTGGCCTTATGGCATTTTGGAGAGGATAATCCGGATGTGGCCCTGGAGTTTAATGCCGAATTTCACGGTAAGTTAAACGGTGAACCTGCCCATGTCACTTCAGGCGCTCCAATAAGCGATAATGATAAGCGAGCTGGGTTTAAGCTCCGTTTTATCCAATCCAACTTTAGCGATAAGCAGGTCATCGATGAAGGCAATTACCCGGTAATTGTGGATCTGGTCAATTTAGGTAGTGCGGCAGATACTGTACACGACCTTACCTTTTCCTGGCAAATTGATGATGAAGTCTTCACCACTACATGGAATGATACCCTGCTGCCTTTAGACACACTGGTCTTCACCTTAGGAAATTACAACTTTAGCCCCGGAGTTGTACATTCACTCAATATACAAGTAACCCACATCAATGGTGATAGCATAACAGATACGATCGCTTTATCAGTAAACAGCATTTATGTGAACCCGACGATTGACCATTACGCTTATGCGTTTGATGGAACCGACGATTACATTGATATTTCAGCGGTAGCACCGATTATGGCTGAAGCTGAATCCTACACATTCGAATGTTGGTTCAAACACGATGGGTCAAGTTCGTATCGAATGCTCTTAGGAGTAAATAAAAAAAGCAATATCAGTGGACATTTGCTATTAGTGGGGCTATATAATGAGCAACTTTATTTTTGGCGCAATAATCAACCAGGCACCTTACTCCAAAATGAAAAATTAACCGCGAATTCTTGGTATCATGTTGCTTATGTTTTTGAAAAAGGCACATTTTATTTCTACCTGAATGAACAACTTATCAACTCATTGGTAGTGGCGGTAAACTTGGAGTCAGATGATTATTGGAGCATTGGACAGGAATTTCATACTACTATGTCTGCCAATTCTCCTTTTTCTGGTCAAATCGACGAAGTACGCCTTTGGAACAGCGCTCGTACTCCCGAACAGTTACGGGCATGGATGACGAAGAACGAAGGTATTTATGATGAACCCGGTTTAGTGGCCTTATGGCACTTTGGAGAGGATAATCGGGATGTGGCCCTGGAGTTTAATGCCGAATTTCACGGTAAGTTAAACGGTGAACCTGCCCATGTCACTTCAGGCGCTCCAATAAGCGATAATGATAAGCGAGCAGGGTTTAAGCTCAGTTTTATCCAATCCAACTTTAGCGATAAGCAGGTCATCGATGAAGGCAATTACCCGGTAATTGTGGACCTGGTCAATTTAGGTAGTGCAGCAGATACTGTACACAACCTTACCTTTTCCTGGCAAATTGATGATGAAGTCTTCACCACTACATGGAATGATACCCTGCTGCCTTTAGACACACTGGTCTTCACCTTAGGAAATTACAACTTTAGCCCCGGAGTTGTACATTCACTCAATATACAAGTAACCCACATCAATGGTGATAGCATAACAGATACGATCGCTTTATCAGTAAACAGCATTTATGTGAACCCGACGATTGACCATTACGCTTATGCGTTTGATGGAACCGACGATTACATTGATATTTCAGCGGTAGCACCGATTATGGCTGAAGCTGAATCCTACACATTCGAATGTTGGTTCAAACACGATGGGTCAAGTTCGTATCGAATGCTCTTAGGAGTAAATAAAAAAAGCAATATCAGTGGACATTTGCTATTAGTGGGGCTATATAATGAGCAACTTTATTTTTGGCGCAATAATCAACCAGGCACCTTACTCCAAAATGAAAAATTAACCGCGAATTCTTGGTATCATGTTGCTTATGTTTTTGAAAAAGGCACATTTTATTTCTACCTGAATGAACAACTTATCAACTCATTGGTAGTGGCGGTAAACTTGGAGTCAGATGATTATTGGAGCATTGGACAGGAATTTCATACTACTATGTCTGCCAATTCTCCTTTTTCTGGTCAAATCGACGAAGTACGCCTTTGGAACAGCGCTCGCACACCCGAACAGTTGCGGGTATGGATGACGAAGAACGAAGGTATTTATGATGAACCTGGGCTTATCGCCGCCTGGCACTTCGGTGAAAACAGTCGCAATACGGCACTTGAATTTAAAGGGCAACACCACGGGATATTACACGGAGATGTCACACATGTGTTGTCCGAAGCGCCTGTTGCTGATAATGATGAACGGGGCGGATTACATGTTGAGCTGTTAAAAACAAATTTTAACGATTATGAAGTGATCGATGAAGGGCCATACGATGTGTTGCTTACCCTGGCCAACCTAAATAGTGACACCATTAATAACCTTTCGTTGACCTGGCAAAGCGATGATGGCATTATTCGTACATTAAACTGGAACGACACCCTTGCACCGGGAGATACCGCTGAAATAGTATTAGGCAATATGCTTTTCCTACCTGAAAAGGTTCGATCCCTGGACATTAACCTCACTAAAATCAACGAGGAATATGTAACAGAGAAGGAACTCAAGCTTTCCGTTCAAAATATATTTGTTAACCCGGCTTTGGATCATTATGCTTACCAATTCGATGGAGTAGACGACTATGTGGATATTTCTTCCATTGCTGCAGAGATGGTAGATTTGGAAGCATATACCATTGAATTTTGGATGAAAAGAGGAGTGCAACGACAACGATTTGCCGAAATGATCGCATCTAATAACGCTGGTTTCAAATTGCTAATTGGTCTTGATAATAATCGGTTGATGATTTGGCAATCCGGAAATGTAACACTTTCACCAGAACCTTTGGAATTAGATAAACTTTACCATGTTGCTTGCGTCTTTAAAGAAGGACAAATTTTTATGTTTTTAAATGAGGAATTGGTAGGTGTTCATACACCAACATTTACGATGTCCGCTACAGACAAATGGAGTATTGGACAGGTATTTAACGGAAATACCTCCATTGAATTTTTCACAGGAAAAATCGACGAAGTCCGCTTCTGGAACACTGCTCGCACTCCCGAAGAATTACGTGAATGGATGGTGAAAAACGACGGTATCTATGGCGAACCAGGACTGATCGCCGCCTGGCATTTTGGTCAAAATAGTGCAGAAGCGGCCTTGGAATACCAGGGACAACACCACGGCACCTTATTTGGTGGGGTAACACAGGTACTTTCTGATGCACCGGTGGGTGATAATGATTTTGTTTTACTGGACAATGACCTGGGTTTAAAATCCATTCTTTCACCGCAAACGACCTGCTTCAACCCCAATGACAGTTTGCGCTTGGAAGTGATCAATTACGGACGCAACCCCATTCCACAATTCGACATCGGCTATCGCCTGAATGATGGTGCGGCTATATGGGAGACGGTAGACAGCAGCATTGCTCCGGGCCAGCGTTATGTGCATACCTTTGCCAGCCAGCCTGCTTTTGTTCCCGGCGATTACCTGATCGATGCCGCCATTCAACTTTTTGGAGACGAACTGGACAGCAACAACTACCTCTTGGAGCAGGGCCTGTCATTGTACAGTGAGCCCAACAGCGCTACGCGCTTAACCCCTTCCGATGGTAGTATCGACCTCGATTTGCCAATTACATTCACCTGGTCACCAGCCGATTTTGCTGATTATTATCAGCTGTTGATATGGGATCTGGCGGGTGCAGATACCTTACGCTGGACTGTTGAAGATGCAATTCGATTGAAAGTAAACAGCGGTTTGGCTTATGGACACCAATATGCCTGGTGCGTCGAAACTGTTAATCCTTGTGGCCGCAAAAAGAGTGAGGTACAAACTTTTAGCACACGTGCGCTGCCCGATTTGCAAGTAATTATCAATTCTTTACCGGAATTAAAAGCAGGTGAGGAAGTTTCGATCGAATTAGAAATTAAAAATACCGGCACCGGAGTCACACGTCCGGCTACCTTTCTCAACCGAATTGTTCTTTCCACCGATTCGGACCAGGGTCGTTTTAGCCGGGTCACTTTTACGACGGACTTTAATGTAAGTAGCATCGCTCCGGGAGAGAGTGAGACACTTGAACTAACGATGAATATCCCAGCGCAATTGCAACAAAATATTTATTACCTCGTCGCAACTGTCGATGATAACCGCAAAGTACAGGAGATCAATGAAGGAAACAACCGTGCTACCCTGGCCATTGAAATTGAACCAGTTCCCTATGCCGATATGATTGTGACCGATGTCATTAAACCTTTTGGGGCTGATCGTACCTCCGGAGATTCGGTCGATGTAGCATGGGTTCGTAAAAATGATTCACCTAATGGAGGAACCATGGAGCGCGCTTCCATCAGAGATCGGATTTATTTGTGCGAAGAAGCTGTATTTGACCAAAGCACCTGTATAACCTGGTATACCGGTTATTTTGGGGATCGCCTGTTGGCGCCCCAGGAATCCGATACGCTTGAAGTGAGGTTGCGCCTTCCTCGGGGATTGCCTACCGATACCTTCTATGCATTTGTTGAAACAGACATCAACGACCATATTTATGAATTCACTAAAGACGGCAACAACCGCTCCAACGAAGGAAAGGCGTTTAAGGTAATTGAGTCGCTGACTGCCGATCTGGAAGTGGATTCGGTCGGAAACCTGCCGGCTACAGTAAGTCCGCGAGAAACGATTCAATTCTGCTACCGCGTGCATAACGATGGAGCACGAGCGACCGAAGAAAAAAGTTGGTTCGATGCCATCTACATCAGCGAAAATCCCCAATGGGATGCCTCGGATCGAATTTTGAAGACCTACAAACGCAGCGGCAGCCTGGATCGATATGCCAGTTACATGCAGGTGGCTAATTTGGCCATTCCAGGTGACCTCAGTGGCGACTATTACCTGCACATCGTGACCGATTATCAAAACCACGTACTTGAATACCTGGAAGAAGAAAACAACGACACCACACTCCTTCCATTCAATATTCAACAACCCGACCTGGAGGTGGTAAAGGCTACGGCAGACTCGGTATTATTCGCCGGCCAACAAGTGCTTAGCACCTGGGAGATGCGTAACAACGGCCCCGGTGCCTGTTTCAGCTGCGAAAGTGTAGACCGCATTTTCCTTAGTCCGAGTGCCAATAGCAATGGCCCGGGAAGTATCCTGTTAAACCAATTTGGCCGCTCCGTCAAGGAGCTGTTGCCCGATTCCTCGCAAACAAGGCAAGCGACTATACAAATTCCTCCAAGCCTCTCTGCAGGCACCTGGTACCTGTGCTATCAACTCGATTACACCAATCGCCTGTTGGAGACCGATGAAACGAACAATGAGTTCTACAGTGAGGCCATTGAAGTACGAATTCCGCCACGGCCAGACTTAGTCGCAGATGGCATTGCAGCGCCGGATACGCTCATTTCTGGTGCATCGTTTACCGTCTACTGGCAGGTGGCCAATACCGGTGATACCCTGGCCGCCGGAAATGGCTGGTTCGATTACATTTACCTGACATCAGCACCTGAATTTGATGCAGCAAAGGCAAAGTTGATCTATGTACATGAACGTAGCCAATCGCTTGAGCGTGATACGAATTATTTGATAGCAGCCACTTTAAGCATTCCGGCGCAAATGTCCACTGATAGTGCCTATTTATTCTTGGTAACGAATGCCACAGGCAGCCTCATTGAGCAAACAGACAGCAATAACCGGGCTTTGGACACGGTATTCATCTTCCAGCCACCTGTTCCGGGCGTAGATGTGGCGGTAAGTGCCTTCGACCTTAGCCTGGATACGCTTTCCGGTAATCGACTCAACACCGCGATTGAAGTGCGTAACACCATATTACGTCCGCTTGGTGAAAGCTTCAACGTAAGTATTTATGCTTCTGGTGATTCTACTTTCGAAGCTTTTCTGGATGAGCGAATCTATACCTATACCATAAACGGGCTCGATAGCCTCGAAATCGATCAGCGTAACTTCAGTTTTGCCTTGCCTCCGGGCGTGGAAGGTACTTTGTATTTCTTTGCGGTGGCCGATGTGAACCAGGCCTTGAACGACACGATGCGCAGCAACAATTATTTACGTTTCCAATCGCTTATTCCAGGTGATACAAACATTATTGATATCCCGGTCATTTTGCGTCCGGACTTACAAGTAAGCATATTGAGTTTACCCGAAGAAGTACCGGCTGGCAACACCATTGAACTCGTGTATGAGGTAAAAAATGTAGGCAAGGCGACCGCAAAGGCGCCCTGGATCGATCAGTTTTACCTCTCTTCCAATCCTACGGCAGATAATGGGGATGTGGTGCTGGCAGGCTTCAGGCAAATGGATTCACTGATGGTCGATTCGATGTATACGGATACGGTGTTTATTGAAACAACTTTGGAGGTAGGCAACAATTACTACCTCATTGCTTATACCGATGCCGGCAATCATATCTTCGAAAATAGCCTGGAAAGCAACAATCAGGATGCAGCGGCCATTTTTGTGATTCCTCCCGAGCCTGGTGATCTGCTCGTTCGGGAGTTGAATGCCCCCCTTACCGCCATTCCGGGAAAACCCTTTGCCATGCGCTGGAAAACCTACAACAACGGACAATTCCCGGTGAATGGCACCTTAAATGAGCTGGTGGTGCTGTCGGCAGACAGTCTGTACGATGACGCTGACCGGCCCCTACTGCAACGTGAACAATCCATTGCACTCATTCCGGGGCATTATGTTGAGGACAGCATACGTGCTATTTTTCCGGAAACGGCCAATGATTCGGTCTATTTGTTTGTGCGCACCGATGCCGCCCAACGTTTTATTGAAGAAAATGAAGCAAATAACCACACACGGGCAAGTGCTACGGAGATAAGCGTTCCCGATTTGCCGATTGATCAGTGGATACAGGATACGCTATTTACTGAAGGCTTTTTGTGGTATCAGTTGCTGATTCCGACGAATTTGACCGGAGAAACCGTTATTATCGAATTAGAAGCCACTAGTGGTGTGCACGAATTGTATGTGAGCTTTGAAAAAGCACCTTCACGTATCAGGCATGATTACGAAGCAGATACCCTTTATCAGACTAATCAGCGCCTGATTATTCCATCAGTGCAGGCCGGTCGTTACCTGATACGTGCCCAGGGAAACAATGCACTCGATATGGAGGTAAGCCTGCTTGCCCGTGTTTTGCCCTTTAGCATTAGTGAAGTCAATACCAATTATGGCAGCAACAACGGAAAAACCACGCCGCTGATTACGGGTTCGGGTTTCAAACCGGACATGGTCGCCCGCCTTGAAAATGGCAGCACTATTATTGAAGCGAGCGCCTACTTCTACCGGGATGCTACTGCTGTTTTCCCGACTTTTGACCTCACCGGGCAAGCCCTGGGACTCTATGATGTGGTACTGGAAAAAAGCAATGGTGACATCGTGCGTTTGGAAGATGGTTTTGAAATTATCCGGCCTATTCCGGGTGATACCACCACAGGCGGTCCGGGAGGAAGCAGTAATAACCCGATTACCGGTCCCTGCCTGATTGAAGGTTTGAGCGATCTACCAGAAGGCCTTGAAATAGAAGTGGAATTCCCGGACGCCATTCGTACCGGACGCTCTTTCCCGATTCGTATGTATTTCATCAATCGCGGTTCCAGTGATATGGTAATCCCTAAAATGATGTTTCGTTCCTTATCAGGTGCACCAATCGGCACAAATGCAGATCTTCAGGAGTTGTTAACCAACCTATTTACAGCGTTATTGATGGAGTTATTCGAAGTAGACGGTCCTCCGAATATACTACGACCAGGTGCACGTGGTGTACTCACCTATTATTCTGCACCTCCAAAAGGGTTCAGTTTCAGGAACAATACGGTCACGAGAAAATTAAAATACCTAATTGCACGTTAAATGAGCAGACAAACAATCATCGGCTTTTTTCTGAGTGGGCTTTTGTTGCTGGCCGGCCTGCACACAAGTGCACAGCAAAACATCACCCGACCCAATGTAATCGGTCCCGATGGCATGGCCGTGAATACCTATACCGGCAACTTGTATTTTAGCCGCAACGATGTAACTATTCCAGCTCCAGGCCTCGATTTGGACATTACGTTCTCCTACAACAGCTACCTGCGCAATACAAACTGTGGTTATGGCAACGGCTGGATTTTCCCCTTCTGTGTGCGTTATGAGAAAAAGGCGAATGGCGCGGTCGATTTAATCATGCCCGACGGACAGAAAGAAAGCTTCCGATATGGAAGTCCATTCTCTTTGTCAAGTGTCAAAAATCAGAAATCCGACCAGCAACAATCCAACACCCGACGCTGGATCGCTAAGAAAGCAGTATTCAGTGTGTTAAGCTTCCTGAACCCCAATGACAGTACCTTGGTTTTGACCAAAAAGAACGGTACCACCTACACTTTCGCTGATACGACCCATAAACTAGTCACCGAAATCAAGGACCGCAACGGCAACCGCATCCAATTGGACTACGACGACGAGGGACACCTCTTATCTGTGGAACACAGCAGCGGACAAAAACTGCGTTTTGAATGGGTGGGCAATGAAATGCGCAATATCATTGATGAAAATGTGGCTGGTGATACCCGACAGTGTATGTTCACCTACAAAAACGGAAACCTAAGCACCGTGACCGATCCGGAAGGGGGAGTTGAACGCTATTATTACCGCAATAAATTGCTCGTTGCACGTACCGATAAAAATGGCAACACCATCGACATTAGCTATAACAGCAACAATGCGGTGACCAAGCTGACATCCTGCCGCAGCGCTTTGCAATTCTTTTACAACGTCGAATCATTCAACACCGTGGTGCTTTCGCGGGGCAGCAATGGCGATGTAAAAACGGTGTACACCTTCGATGAGGACGGCAACCTGGTCAACAAACAAGGCAGCTGCTGCGGTTACAACGAATCCTATGTTTACGACGCCAATCTGAACGTACGTACGCGTATTGATGCCAACAATGGGAGCTGGCGCCATACCTATGATACACGTGGCAATGTGCTTACCCGCACCAGCCCCGAAGGTAACCGTTATGCCTTTAGCTATGAAGCGAAATACAATCAGGTAACCAGCGTTACCGACCCCAAAGGCCATCGCACCGAAAACCGCTACGACGATAAAGGCAACCTGCTGGAAATACGCTATCCGCTAGCTATTACCGAGCGATATACTTACGAAGACAATGGTAATATTGCATCAGAAACGAATGGGCGTGGATTTGTGACGGCTTACACCTACGATGACAGGGGCTATCCACTCACGGTCACCAATGCAGATGGTGGTGTGCAGCAATTTGAATACGACAAACGCGGCAACCTGCTCCATTATACCGATGAACTGGGTCATGTTACCCGTTATGAATACGATCGTTTAAACCGTCGCAAAAAACAAATCAATGCGCTCAGCGGGGTAACAGAATACAAATACGATTGGAAAAGCAACCTGCTCGAAGTCAAAGACCCACTCGACAACGTAACGAAATACGATTACGACGAGCTGGACCGCCTCATTCAGGTGACCGATGCCATGGGTTTTGTCCGTAAAATTGCCTACGACGATCATGGCAATGTCATCGCTATGACCGACCCAAATGGACTGACTACCAGCTTTCAATACGATGCCCTCAACCGACGTCAATCGGCGACCAATGCCAATGGGGAGGAAACCCGCTTTGCCTACGACGGCATCGGAAATGTGGTAGAAACTTACCTGCCCAATGGCAATATCATCAACAACCGCTTTGATGGTGATTACCGCCTGACCGACTCTGAAGACAATATCGGCCTGATTGTGCACCGGGATTACGACCGCAACAGCAATGTGGTGCAGGAAGTGGACGGCAACGGCAATAACACCCGCTACGAATACGATCAGCTGGATCGGCTAACAAGCATGTACGATGGTTTGGGCAACCAAACCCGCTTTGAGCTGGACAAAAACGACAACATAATCAAGGTATGGGACCGCAAAGGACGTTTAACGGAAAACACCTACGACAAGCTGGATCGCCACGAGCAGGTGAAAGATGCCTTGGGCAATATTACCCGCTACGAATACGATCCATTTAGCAACCTGGAAAAGGTGATTGATGCCAATAGCAACGCCACCACTTACCAATACGATTCCCTCAATCGCCTTACGCGAGAAATCTATGCCGACAACAGCTTCCGTGCCTTCAAACTGGACGCTGTTGGCAATGTGCTGGAACGGACCGACAACAAGGGGGCTATCACGAAATACGACTATGACAACATTTACCGTTTGAAGTCGCGGCAATACCCGACCTACACCGATGAATTTCGTTACGACAAAGGCGGACGTATGGACAGTGCCTGGAACGATGTGGCCCGTCTCACTTTTGCCTACGATGCCGCCAATCGCCTGCTTAGCGAAACACTGAATGGCCAGGCGACGGTTTATAGCTATGATATCCCGGGCCGCACACGCGGATTGGTTTATCCGGGAGGAAGAGGCATAATAGAGCGCTACGACGAACGCAACCGCTTAAAAGAAGTGCTCGACAACGGTAATTCGCACGCCCGTTTTACCTACGATACAGGTAATCGTTTGCTCGAAAAACACTTTCCGCCTAACAATACCACGGCCACGTACCAGTACGATGCCAATAACCGCCTCACCGAATTAACACACAACCCAGGAGCGCAGCTGCACTATGCCTACACTTACGACCAGGAAGACAACCGCACCAGCGCCGAAGCCCTGCACCGCATGGCCAGCAGCGAAACGTTTGGCTACGATGCCCTGGACCGCCTGACCGCATTTAATAAAACCGGCCGCAGCATCAAACATAGCTACGACGGAGTGGGCAACCGCTTAAGTACGGACATTAACAATGTAAGTACCGCGTATAAACCCGATGAGGTAAATGCTTACGAAACGATTGGTATATTTGAACCCGTTTACGATGCCAATGGCAACCTCACCCTAGGCCAAAACCACCGCTACGGCTACGACACCGAAAACCGCCTTATCGAGGTAGATGGTGGCACGACCGCCACCTACCGTTACGATCCCCTGGGCCGTCGCATGAGCAAAACCACGGCTACAGGCACCACCAATTACTTCTACGCCAACGACCGGGTGATTGAAGAACAAAATACTTCTTCATCCATCACCGCAACCTACATCTACGGCACTTGGATCGACGATGTGCTGAGTATGGAAAAAAGCGGGGCGCTGTATTTCTACCACATCAATGGCATAGGCTCCGTCGCCGGTATCTCCGACATCTCCGGCCAACTGGTGGAACGCTACGAATACGATCCCTACGGCCAGGTCACCATTTTTGATCCACTATACAATACCCTCACCACCTCCGGCATTGACAACCCTTACTACTTCACCGGCCGCCGCCTCGACAGCGAAAGCAGCCTCTACCACTACCGCGCCCGCGCTTACGATCCCGAGCATGGCCGCTTCTTGCAACGCGACCCCTTGGGGTATGTCGATGGGCTGAATTTGTATGAGTATGCGGTGGGGAATCCGCAGATGTATGTGGATCCTTTGGGTACTTCTAACATCAGCATACCCGTTCCTAAAAATAAACCACAATATCAATTTCAACAAAATGTTTCATATCCAAGTTATAGTGATGTTTATAGAAGTTTTCCTAAAAATAATGATGGATTAGTTATGGGAGGTGAAGACGTTTTCAAAATGGTGGGGGGAGAAGTATTGGAGTACAGTAGTAACAATGCCTGCGCATTAAGACTATCAATTGCCCTTAACAATTCCGGCTATCCAATACCAGAAGACATTATGGTCAATGGAACCAGAATACGGACTTTTAAAGGTAAGAACGGAAATAATTATATTATCAGTGCAAAAGAAATGAAAATGTGGATAACATATAAAATGGGAATACCCGGTATAAGGGAAAGAAAGAATTTTGGTTCGAAAATTCGGGGAGAAAAGGGAATATTAATTATGACACCGCATTCCTCAAGAGAATTTAAAGCCACTGGACATGTTACTATTTATGATGGCAATAAATGTCTGGATAACTGCCACTACGATCGTAAGGATTTGACGCATTCTATTGAATTGTGGCCCTTAAATAATTGATATGGTATTTTTTGATAAACGGTAATGTGATTTGTTGTATAAATTGATCAAAGTAGATTTTGGCATAATTAAGATTAGTATTAAAAACTCGTATAGACATAGAATTATGGAGAGAAGAAAAATGATATTTTTAGGCTTAGTTTTGCTTCTAGCTTTTAATTCCATACCGATAATTGCCCAAAACTGCCATGAAGGCAACCAAGACGGCCGTCATGGAGGGGATTCCATTCCACCAACCGACACCTGCTACACCGCAGACTGCCGCGAATGCCCGGATAATCAATTGGTATTACAAGATGACAACGGTCACTTCTTCTGTGTCACCATTATTCGCCCCATAGACCCCAACGACATTGTTGGTCCGGCAGGGGTAGGCAAAGCCCAATGGGTCGCCTGGGACGAGCGCCTCAACTACACCATCCGCTACGAAAACGATCCCGAATTTGCCAATGGTGCCGCACGCAATGTCTCCATCGACCATATTTTTCACGCCAAAGCCAATCGCAACAGCATGGAGCTGGGCTACTACGGTTTCCATGCCTATGCCTTTGAAGTCCCGGCCAAACGCAGCTACTACGGCGCCCGCCACGATGTTAGCGACTCCCTTGGCGTGCATGTCGATGTTACTGCCGGCATTAACCCTGGAGAAAACACCGCCTTTTGGCGTTTGGTTTCCTTAGATCCGGCCACCGGCCTCGAACCCAACAGCGTTGAGTTGGGCTTCCTGCCAGTCAACGACAGTATCGGCCGGGGTGCAGGTTTTGTCACCTTCAGCGTCTTACCCAAGGCAACTGTGCAAACCGGCGATACCATTAGTGCCCAGGCCAGCATCATCTTTGACGACAACGAAGCCATACTTACCAACACCCACTTCAATAGCATCGACGCCGACCTTCCGGAATCGGAATTGTCCCTTGAAGCCATCGGCGACTCCGTACAGCTCACCATCAAAGGCAGCGACATCGGCAGTGGCTTGGCCTACATCGAACTCTTCCAATCCATCGACCAGGGGCCACTCACCCTCATCGACACCCTTTACCCCGGTGACACTCTGCGTACCTACGCTTACCAGCCCGAAGACACCGTTTGTTTTGTGAGCTTCGCCACCGACAGCGTTGGCAACTTCGAAGGCTTTCAAAAGGCCCTGGAAGCCTGCTGGCCCGATATCCCCGTCAGTGTGGAAGAAGAACCGGAAGAAGACGAAGCATTCAACGAACTCAAGGCCTTCCCCAATCCCACCACAGACCTCATGACCCTGCAACTCCCCGATGACTTAGGTAAAGGTGAATTAACTATTTCTAATATAGCCGGCGTTAGCCTGCAAACCATAGCCCTTTCCGGCGATCAAAACGAAGTGGAAGTACCATTAAGGGCTTACCCGGTGGGCGTCTATCTATTGAAACTGGCCACGGAGGAAGGTGTGTTTGTGTTAAGGGTGGTGAAGGAGTGATGGAGTATAGAATCAGCCTATTAGGTCATGCTATTAACTTACGAAAGTGAAAAAAAATTAAAAATGCCCATTAAACTGGGCACTCTTAAGCAAACTATTGTTAGGGCTTAGCAAACAGTGCTTTAATTTGATCCCTACCATTAATAAAGCTAAATCCAAACCCAAAATACCACGGATTATTGGATCCTTCTATATGTAAATTATAGCCAAATGTGGCAGACAAAGTATTGTCAAATAATCCCAGAACAACACCAACACCTAATTCCAAATCTCTTTCCTGGCTGAAATCGAGGAAACTTACATTAATGCCAAAAGATGGATTTAGAGCATAACCTTTTTTACGTGCTCCATATTGTAAATAAAAAGATGCCCCCGGACTTGCTTTAAACCTTGAATTAGAGGCATCGGTATCATTAGCCAAACCTCCCTGATCTATTCTATTAATGAATAGAAATGAATCTGAAATTTTTCCATACCACCCTGTTTTTCGGATATATAAAGTAACGATATCATACATTAACCCATTGTTGGTATTAGTACCATTTTTATTAGAATCTTTTATTTGCGATCCTTTGCGTATTAATTTGATATATAATTTATCTCCTGGTTTAGCGTTTACTTTAGCGAGATCTATTGTTGCAAAATGTAGTTCACTGAATAAAGCTTCTGCGATTTGTTTGGAATGTGCCTTAATAAGTTCCGTTTCTTTTTCAACGTTTTCTCTTTGAGCTAATTTTTGTTGTTCGTTATCTTTATCTGTCTTTTCCTTAATTAATTGTATTAAATAGCTAGTGGATTCGAATACCTTTTGATTTAAAGAATCGATTGAATTAATGTCCTTTTCCAATAAGCTATCTAGTGCCAGTAGATTCGGGCGAATCGTTTTATCATAAAGAGTATTGTCTATGCCCAAACTGGATAAAAAGATTTTTTTTGTACCACTATTCAGGCTATCGGCCCAGTCTATATAACTTTTGAATATTCGAAAATTAATAATATTGTTCTGGGATTTATTAAAATTCTCCAAGGTTTTATTATCTTTAATCGAATCGTATAGTTTATTCAACATGCGTTCCGTTTTAATTACGCGAACCGCAATTTCTTTTGCTGAATAACTTGACGTTGAGAGCGTTGTGTAATTCTGTCCTATTTCAGAATATGGTGAAACCTCAATGGGATTCGTGTTTAAAATTGCTATTAGGGAATAATCACCACGTAAACCATGATTGTTTTCGATCATAGAATCAATGTCAAAATGAATTTGAATTTTGGAACCGGGGTCTACGACCTTTTCCATCGCGGAATAGGGGGCTGTGGGGTATAAAAGATTATCTGCCCAAGTATAAATAAGTCTTCTCCAATCATTTTTGAGCTCATAGATATCAATGAATTTTCGTGCATCGGCCGTCTCAATAAGATAAGGTCTATTGAGTTGATCCTTTTTATTTGTATTCCGTTTGTTATCTATATTATTACTTTTACGCAATATTTGGGCCTGAACTGAATTTGAATGCACAAACAGTGTAAAAAGGACTATTAGAAAAATTAAATTATTACGGTGTAAAATTTTCATTGGTGTAAAATTTAGGTGTATGGAAAATTTGGATGAAAAGTTGTTAAAGATTAAGCTTCTTCTTGGATATTAGATTAAAGATTTTAGTAGTGAAACCTTGTAAGGCTTCAGGTTACTGAATGATGTAATTACTTGTGTGAAATAGGTCTGTTTCTTACAATAGATGTTCTTTTATCATATTAGAATAATTGGTAATACTTAATTGTAAGTCTCTACGACAAATTTAATGTGACTCAATTTATAATACAACGATATATATATGTATTTTTTAAATTATTCCCTGTTTTATTACTAACAAAATTATTGAATAGTTAAATGTGGGTAGGTAAGAACACCTATTACTGACAATTTACTTGTAAGAATTTTGAAAGAGCATTTGGATAACATTACCAATATGGACTTGAATAAAAGTGATGTCATTACCCTGACAAAATACAATAGCACCACCTGTTGTCAATATTCAGATTTTTACTTTTATTAAGAATTCATATCCCTTTAGCTAATAAACCATCTGCTGTAATAAATTAGGAGAGCAAATTTACACCACAAGTGTAATAAAGTTCATCTTTGTACAGTATGGGCTCATTATTTAACATGAATAAACAACTTACTGCTCAAGACATCAAAAGTATTGTACAATCCGGGGAAAGATACAATGCTGAATTTAAGCTTAGTGTTCCCAAAAAAGTAAGGGAAGTCAGCGAAGAGATTTGTGCATTTGCCAATGCCGCCGGAGGTGTTTTATTAATAGGGGTAAGTGATGACAATACCATTCAGGGGGTGACTATTTCAAACGAAAAAAGATCCGCGATACAAAATTCTATCAACGAAATTAACCCTCATCTTGCTTGTGCGCTTTATGAGGTAGCGGTCGATCAGAAATCCATTTGGACTATTGAAGTGAACACCGGAATGCAAAAACCTTACGCCTTATCTGGTGCGATATATGTTCGACAAGTCCGAATGCGCAAAATTAACCACTAGAGCAAATGAGAGATTTCTTTCAGCAGTCTGACCGTATTTATTTCGATGAAGTGCTCTTTATTGGTTTCAACAAATACCTTTATCCTTTTCAAAGTCTTTACTGCATTATCAAATTTGTAACCAGCGACTCCAGATCCAATAACCATTTGATCAGTTTTTTGTATCCTGAATATATTTCAATATCACTCGTAAAGACTTCTTGCTCTTTCTTTTCAAAGAGTTCATTGATAGTCGTATCAACACAGTATTGAATATTCCTTAATTCATCAAACTTTTTCGAATGATCATCAAAAACTTGGTGTATTTCCAACAGTAAAGACTCATTTTTAAAAAGCTTTTTAAGACGAGGTTCATTAAACTCACCAAATTTCTTTTGAAGTTTAGGTATTTTGAAATGAGTTGACATAATGTTGAACAACGAACTAACAATTTGGGGTAAGTTTGCTATAGATGCACTTATGAGATATGAAATATTACATTCCTGTTTCAAAAAAATATTTTCAAATTCGTAAATAAGCCTTATTGTTTCTTCGGAATTAAGTATTTTTTTGCTGGATGTTAACTTCTGTTGTACATAATGATTTACAAAAGCGATATCGGTAAAAATTTCACGCTTTCGAATTTTGATAATTGAGTATAATTGAACGATTGGGCTGTTTATTCTTGCAAAAGTATGCAGTAGGTATTCTAAATCGGTTAAAAAATCATAGGCTTGAATTTTGTCGTTAGTGAAGTTGCCAACATGCGCATACGAATTACGAATTTCAGGTAAGACATATTCAAAATAATCGAAATGATGTGTGCTGAAATGGTAATGGGGTCTTAGAGATTTTACTTTAACCGACAATGAATCTAATTTACTTTTTTCCAAAGTATGATTCATATCGCCAAAAAGACCTTCTATTTGAGAAAAAGCCAGAGCATTGAAAGCCATTTTGTTTTTCTTTTTGTAAAGCTTTTCGAGTTCTTCAAAAATCGGTTTCCTGTTATTTAAATTTGGTAATACATCTAAATGTATGAAAATGTTGTTAAAAATTTCCTTACTAGTACGGTGACGAAAATACTTATGATAAAATTTTGTTTTATCTTTTGTATACAAATTCTTCAAGTAATCGATATTATATACATCAATTAACCTGTGCGATACGCAATCAATTTTTCGATAATCAATCGTGTATACATTGTTCTTTAAACTTGTATAGTATGGATAATCTTTGAAAGATTCAAAAATGTCTGCAATCGATACAGGAATAAGCTTTTTATAGGATTTAACAATTGCTCTATCTCGTACTCCGTGTAAATAATAATTTAAAATTTCTTGCCTTTCCGCTAAGCATCGAATGTAGAAATCAAGAATTGTTTTTGCTTCATGATTTTTTTTGACGCTTCTTTTTTTGAGAAAATCTTGCACAATCGCGAGCCCTTCATAATGCTTTATTAAATCGTTAGATTCTTTAAGGTGAGTCTCTACATTTTTCTTGAGCAACCTAAGTTGTGCTTTCGGCAATTTATCAAAAGGCCATAAATCTCGTTCAAAAAGATTTAGTTTTTCTCTGGTTGATATCGCTCGTTTATGTTGAGTTTTAGCTCCATAAAAAAAATCATATAAAGCAATTTTACCTTTGAGTAGGTAAGATTTATTGTTCTTCAGCACCACAGTATTAATGGGGTGCAAATGTTTCAAAACTTCAAATTCGAGTTCTTCTAAAGAATCTACACTAAATAGAATATCTTTCATTTGATGGAGTAGATCTGTCCGTAAGCGCAAGATATCCGCAACTCTACTGGAATAGTTGACAAGTTTTATTGGCGTCCTTCTCATATGATTTGGCATTTTTGTGAGTTTTATCGAAAATGATGCTACTTATAAAATTCAATTCTCCCTTCCTCTATTTATATTCTTTTCATCATCATTTTAAGATCCCGGAAGGCGGTATCGCTGGTCACCTTGGCCATCTCACCATTTTTTTCACGCGTTAGCTTACCAAAAAATTGGCTTTCAAACAACTGTTTTTAATAGTCGTTTGTGGAGTAATTACCATAGTATTTTTTGAGCTACAGAAGTATCGATACAATTACATCTTTAAAGTGTGTCGATTAATAATTTCCGATTACTCAATTTGCCATAAGAATGTCTTAATCAAATGAAAATTAGACACTTGTTTTTTAATTAGTTCTTTAGGATCAATCCGAAAACATGATGGATCAGCAAAAATTAAGCATCAATTTCAGCTAATCTGTATAAGAAGAATTCACATTTCTTACTCCTCTAAACTGAGCTCTAAATGCTTTTATTTTGGCATTGAATGATTCTACAGAAGCATTAGTACTTCGATTATCAAAATAATTTCATCAACCGCTTATTCTCCATTCACACTATTTTAAGCGAGTAATATGAAGTTTATTGGAAGACAAAGAAAACTGAATAAGTTAACTACTGCATTAAACTCTTCTCAGTCAGAAATGATTACTGTATATGGTAGAAGGCGTGTTGGTAAAACACACCTTATTAAGTACACCTATGAAAACGAGCTCAGGTTTGAGATCACGGGTATACAAAGTGCGTATATGAAAGACACCCGCTCAAAAATTCCGTCAATAAACTCTTACTGAGGCTTCTAACATAGCTTTTCCATTACCCGCCCCAAAAGATTGACTCTAAACTTTTGATTTATTGAAAAAAATACCCTGGAAAACCAACTACAAAGAAAGAAAATCATTTTCATTGATGAATTACCATGGATTACAACACATAAATCAGGTTTCCTAGAACAATTCGGCCACTTTTGGCAAGATTAGACAGTGAATTACAATATCATTATTGTCATTTACAGGCCAGTTACTTGTTGTATGATCAACAAAACAATTAGTAACACGGGAAACCTGTATAAGCGAGCCACACAAAGAATTCACTTACAAGCATTTGCGCTGAACGAAACAAAAATCTTCTTCGAATCGCGAAGCATCAAAAATACAGAAATTACTTCAATACCTTTTCCATTCTTAATAACCTATAATTTGGCTCACATAATCATCAAGATTTTTCATCATTCATCCAGATTTTTTATATTGTAAAAATCAGCTTATTTAAGAACCCAACAATGACCACTACTATTTGTGAAACAAAAATGGATACGCTTAATTTTTTAGAAGAACTACAAGACGATACTATTCCTTTAGATAAAATTGCGGAATACGTACCGGCAATGTTGCATGTAAACAACATAAGTGATTTCAAACCTATCTACATTGATCCTATCTCTCAAAAACACCTCGGAATTGACCTGCAAAATGATGATTTCCATGTCGAGGATGGCCTGCAGCTTGTTCACCCGGACGATTTAGCTTTTGCAATTAAAGTGAATCAACATTACTTGTCCAACATGAACGAATACAAAACAATTAGTTTTACTCAGCGAATTTACCTGCGCCATAAAAAGGAGTATGCCGCTTATTACACTACATCAATGTTCATCGAAAAACGGGGTGGTATAGTTAGCTTGAGTGTTCCTTTAGGAGATATGTCTTTTAACGAAAAATCCATTGACCACATCCTGGACGATATCTCTTTTGTGAGAAAACATGTCAAACACTTCTCTGAACTAACAAAAAGGGAAAAAGAAGTCATCTTTTTTTGGGTACAACAATATAATAACAAAGAAATTGCTTCCAAATTATCTATAAGTACCAACACCGTAAAGACCTATAAAAAACAAATTTACCGGAAATTGGATATCAATCAATTTCATCAATTATATAGATATGCGCGTTCTTTCGACTTAATTTAGTTTCTGATATATGGAAAGAGAAGAAATAAAAGTGAGTGAACTCATACCCATAGTACAAAGCAAGGGCAAACATACAGAGCTTTTCGGAAGAAGAATTGGCTTTTCGAACCCAAAATACCCTTGTTTTTTGCATGTCCATCGATTTGAAGATAAGGCGATTGTTTTTATGGACAATGAGGGATGCAAGGAGTTCAACAGTAGCAATGAAGAGATAAAAGCTTTGGGGGCTTCATTTTTAGAACGTGTAATGCACCCTGAAGACTTGGAACGCATAACAGATAGCTTAACAGCATTTGCCCGGCGAAACGACAAAGAGGAAATATTTACTTTCTTTCAACGTATCAGACTTCGTGTAGATGGAACAGAAGGGTACACGCTCATAATTACCAGCGCCAAACTGGACATAAAAAGAAAAGTATTTATATGCATTAGCAATACAACAGACCAGCTACCATCTTTTACCAAAAAGATTTCCAATGCACTAAACTCCATGCATTCTTCACAAAAACAAGTCGAGAAATATTTACTTTTAACCAAACGAGAAAAGGAGATCATGAATTATTTGAAGTTTGGTAAATCTGCTAAAGAAATCGCATCGTCTATAAACATCTCTTTTCGCACGGTAGAACAACACAAAAAAAACTTATATCGGAAACTGGATGTAAATTCAATAGCAGAAATCATCGCTTTTGCACAGTACTTTGATTAAACTATAACAAAAATGCCAAACTAGGGGGATACCTATTCTTCTATTTACGCAGTAGTTTTGAATAAACCATACTTTGAAACTACTATGAATATCAAATTCTACTTATTATCAATAATTATTGCATGTATAACCCTTGCAGTAAATGCACAGATTCAAATAGGACCAACACTATTGGGAGACACCACGTTTGCTAATTACGGAGCTTCTGTGAGTATTAACACAGATGGTTCGGTTTTTGCCATTGGTTGCCCCCAATCTGATGCTATCGGCAATGGATATGTTGAAGTTTATAACGTCAACGGATCTGATTTTGAAAAAATTGGTGATAGCATCAATGGAATAAATGGAATTGACCCTGAACGCTTTGGTGCATCGGTCAGTCTGAACGGAAGTGGAGACCTACTCGCCATTGGAGCCCCCAGAGCAGGAAGAAATGGACGATTCTCCGGAGCGGTACGTATTTTTGAAAACCAATCTGCTATATGGACTCAAAAAGGTTCAGAAATAGTGGGCGGAACTACCGCCACAGCAGGTACTTCAGTGGCTATTAATGGCGCGGGAACGAGCGTGTTACTTGGAGCTCCCGGATGGCAACAAGGAAGTGGTATGACCTTTTTGTATGAAAACACAGGGACCCCTGACACCTGGTCTCAGGTCACTGCTCAATTTTTAGGAACCCGAGATGCCAACATTGGTAGGTATCTAAGCTTAAGTAAAAATGGTGAAGTTTTCATTGTAGGCGACGTAAGGAACGACAGTGTAAAAGTTTTTTATGATAATGGCGGATGGCAACAACGCGGTAGCACATTGGCGGACACGACGTCAGGTATTTCGTTTGGTCTATCGGTGAGCATTAATGAAGATGGTACTATTATCGCTATTGGTGCTCCGACACACAGTGGGAATGCCAGCGAATCCGGAATGGTCAGAACATATCATTGGAGTAATGAAACCTCATCTTGGCAACAAATGGGTGCTGATATCCTTGGACTTCATGAGGGAGAAAGAATTGGTAAAAAGGTCTATTTGAGTGATGATGGAACCACGCTTGCTGTCGCAGGCTTTGGCACAAATCTGGAAGGTATAGTACGAATTTATAAATACGAAAATGATGCCTGGTCTCAATTCGGAATTGATATTGCAGGCGACAACAATAACGATTCTTTTGGAACTGCCCTTGCTATTAGTGGCGATGGTAATTTTATGATTGCCGCGTCAACGGTGCATAATTCCTCGACCGGCGCTGTAAAATACTATGACATTAGCAGAAGTGCAGATACTACGGAAACAAATCTATTTGACGAACTGGAAGCTTATTTCACTTTCGATGACGAAGATGTTATTGACTCCATTTCCAAGCAAGCATACACTTCCACCTACACGGCACTTGTCTCAGATGGAGTCATTAACGGGAGCCATGAATTTCAACAAACTGACTTCGTGCGCTTATTCAATTTTCAACCAAGTTCATTCACCATTAACTTGTGGTTCAGGACCAATAACGCAAACGTAGACCAGCGTATTTTCCACAAGGGATATGTTGGAGGAAGTATAGGTTTGAACTTCTGTTATAGCCTGGTTTATGGTTCCGCAGGCTTATTACGCTTTAATATGGGAAATCCCCTTACAGGTACTAATAATCCGGAAATATTTGACACTAATTATGTTTCACCCTTGGATTGGCATATGATTACCTGTTCATTTGAATCATCAACCAATACAATGGCCCTATATGTTGATGGCCTACTAAAAGACAGTTTAAGCACAATTAATAGCTACCCTCAAATCTCAACTCCCTTGGAGCTTTCTCGTTACCCCTCAAATTCCAACCAGCAAGCTATCAATGGAAACATCGACGAAATGGCTTTATGGAACAGAGCACTTCATGTTAATGAAGTAGATCACTTATATGAGTTGCAGCACACAAACATTACTTCTTTTAAGCCAAAATTTGAAAATAACGCTTTGCGAATGTACCCCAATCCTTTTAACAGTACTTTAAAAGTTTATACGGAGAAGGATGAAATAGTGCGTGTGACAATATACAACATGTTGGGAGAAGCGATCCTAAAAAAGGAAATGAGCGCACAACAAACAATTAATACCAGAGAATTAAAAAAAGGGACATACCTCGTTGAAATAAAAGGAAGGTCGGGCAGTTCCAGAGAACAATTCATCAAATTCTAAGAATTTTACTCAAGAGGCTTTCCATAGGATTCAGCCTCTTGGGTAAAAATCAGTGCTGACAAATCAATGGTAAGGTTAAGCTGTTTTTTACAAGCATATCACAGGCAATAAATAGACCCAAAGGCAAAACCGGAATCGTAGAACATTTAGTACCTATTGCAGCAATCAAAAACGACTAAAAAGCATCTAATAGTGAAGCCATAAGCATCTTCAACGACGTACAATACTTTTTTTGTATCCTACTCGTGCTTTACAACGTACTATTAGTGGCACGAAACAATTCATTTTGTGATTGCCTATTTTCAACATTAACACACTATTACGATTATGCACGGAATTATCTTTAATCAACTCTATGATTTCATCAAAAAAGATCATGATTTTGTTACATTGGCAGACATTAAACAACACGCAAACCTCCAGGGTAAATCTCACAGTGCGATGAGTGCCTACCCCGATGAAGAAATCGAAGCACTTATTAACTCTGCCAGTGAAGTGCTAAAAGTAGATAGAGAAGAACTACTCGAGTCTTTCGGGCTTCATATAGCTCCCGGTCTTCTAAAAACTTACAATGCACATGTAGACCCTAACTGGACCTGCTTCGATTTACTAGAGCGTATAGAAAATACCATGCACCGCGTTGTGAGAATGAAAGCTCCTGAATCCGATCCTCCCAAACTTTTAGCCGAACGTATCTCTGAATTTGAAGTAGCAATTAAGTATACGTCCGATAGAAAAATGGCAGCATTCGGTATCGGAATCATAAAGGCTATAGGCCAACATTATAATGAATCGCTTAAAATAGAAAAACGGCCTCTAGGTCCGGGAGTAGAGATAAGGGTGAGCAGAAATTGATAACCGGAGTAGACTATTTTCAATCATTGTGTTTCCTATAAATAGGCAACATGCTACTCATTCGGCAAATTTCAGTTTGAGGTCAGATCCTTTGATCTAACCATTAAAGCACTTCCAATTCGTTAAAGCTGTACGAAATGTGCAAGCCCATAGGCGTTTATCAGGGGGCAGCACCGGGACTATAATACCCCTTATGAAAAGTAAACAATGCATTAATTCATATGTACTGCACTTGTTAAATTTCAATCAAAACCAGCTAACATCAATAGAAAGTCATCTATAATAACCATCATATCTCCTGTTAGATCATAACTTATTACTGTTACATTTCATACTAGGCGATTATATCATCGTTCTGTGAGGCCGAAGTACACCTGTATCATCAACTCCGTCCTCATCTACCACAAACATACTCTGAGCGCCATCTGCACTGGTTGAAATGATTACTTGGGTACTGAAAGTCCTGGTTCCAACAAAAGAACGCACACAGTATTACATGTACTAGACGTTATTATAATTAAACCAAGGTATCTTTTTGGGTAAATAAATAATTCTGCCAGAGAATAGCAGTGAGGTTCTTGAAATTGTGAATAATAGATAATTTAGTTTGAGTAATATATCCAATTCGAGTTCTGTTCATAATCTAGCCATGTTTCAGGCTATACAATCAAAGACCTTAAAGTTTAAGACACCAATTCATCAAGGTCCTATTAAAATTTACCTTTAACTGGATTTATTAATAAAACAAGGGGATAATCGTTAAATCTCATTATTGAAAAGACATTGCTGTTAACGCCGTTTTTTTAGGAAATTTCAATAGCCCATAATAGACTATCTTCATATGGTTTCATATCAATATGAGTCTGGCAGAACGATGAGATCGCCCATCATCTCCATTTTCAAATGAAACCAAAAGTCGCCTGATAGTTTTATTTGTTAGAGAAAAACCCAATTGCCTTCAATAAGTTTTCAGCATGTTTTTTCATTTCAAGCGATCGTTCTGCCAACTTTTCCGAGTTTATCGTAACTACCGTATTCAATGTCTTAATTCCATTATCAATATTCTCTGCAGTAGCCTTTTGCTCCACACTCGTCTGTGTTAATGTCTGAATCAATTCCATTGATTCTTCAATCATTGGAATAATGTCATTAAAAAGTTCTTTGGAGTTTAATGATAGTTCGTTCGAATCATCAGTAAGAACATTAATTTCTGCAGCTGCGGCTAAGCTGTTTTCTGCCAGTTTTCTGACCTCCTGTGCAACCACTGCAAAACCTCTACCCTCATCACCAGCCCGTGCGGCCTCAACAGCTGCATTGAGGGACAAAAGATTCGTCTGACGGGCAATTTCATTGATCACCTGTGCTTTCGAACCGATGTGACTTAGCGCATTTGTAAGTTTTGCCACTGCTTCGGTTGTGTTTTCTATATGTTTGGTAATCTGTTGTGAGAGCTGTTTTATTCCATCCACATTTTCCTGGCTATTAATAATCGTCACCACCATCTCTTCAATGGATGTTGCCATTTCCTGAACGCTGGCAGCCTGGGAACTTGCACTGTCAGACACACTATCTGAAAGCAAGCGAACCTCCTTACTACTACTATTTAGTTCTTGGCCCATTGATTTCACATTGTTAACAACGGTACCAAATTGTTGCATGACACCATCCAGGTGTTCATAAACTGTATTAAATTCGTTTTTTACTCTGGGTATGTTTGTGTTTAACCTACCCTGTCCAATTTGTGCGAGCACCCTCTGAACTTCTACTATAGGCCTTTGAACGGTGCGATTAATATAGAAAAAGGCTACAATCGATACCAAAATAATAAGCACAGCCATCCCCATCAGACCATTTGAGATGATCGAAAAATTATCTTGAATAATCATACGGGTACTCTCTGTTCGCTTCTCTGCAATGAATTCATCTATTTTCGGAAGCAGGCTTTCAAAACGTGGATTAATCTCTTTCGATAACTTAGTTTCCAATTCATAAAATTCATCACTGGCATAATCTTCATAAGTCTGAAGTGTAGCCATAAAAGCTGCTAATTGTTCGCTGAGGAAATTGATTTCAGAGCGTATTTTTTCGTAGGTAGCCTGATCTGCTGCAGACCATCTCTTTTTTGCCGTCGCCAGCGTAGTATCAATCACCTGAATATTCGCTTTCCATTGCGGAGCTGATGATTTGATCTTGGTAATATCATTTAGCTTTACCCAATTTGAAATCGAGTTTCCGATCAATTCCGATGTTTTTCGCAATGAGTCCAATTGAACTACCGTCTCACTTTTTTGCGAATACATTTCGCTTAAATATGCCTGAGATTTTCTAATTGTTGAAAACAGAATGACGGAGGCGATAATTGCGATAAAGATAAGAATAGAAAAAGAAAGGATAATACGCCCTTTAATACTAGTCGTAAGTTGACTTAATTGCTTGCTCATACCTAGATTTTTATTACGTGGCGTAGATATAAATGGTTGTCTAAACTATTAAATGAATCTTCCGTATTAAAAAATGGCATCAGGCACATATGTTCATGAAGATTAGCATTTATTACATCAGATCAATAGTCATCGTATTACCAGTAATACTGTTCTCTTGTTCAAATAAGGACGAATTTCAGGCTATGACGCTGGATTCAGAAATCTCCGCACTGGGAATGGGCACATTATCTGATGTTGATGAACCTCTTGATAATATTTCTACTGATTCGAAATACGATCTTGGCAGAGCCTTGTATTTTGATCCTATTATGTCGGGAAATAAGGATGTTTCATGCGCGACATGTCATCACCCCCAATTTGGCTATACAGACGGCCTGGATTTATCGATTGGCGTTGGTGGCACCGGTACCGGGCCTGATCGTACCGGAGGAACACTCATTAAAAGAAATGCACCTACTATCATCAACAGCGCATATAATGGCCAATTAACTCCTAGTTTTAATCTTGACCCCAAATTAGCGCCCATGTTCTGGGACAACCGCGCCCTTAGTTTGGAAAATCAAGCTTTAGGACCACCCACCTCCCCTGAAGAAATGGCAGGTGGCATCTATGCACCGGCAGATGCGCTCGATAGTATAGTTAACCGTCTCAAAAATATCCAGGCATATATTGACTTATTCGATGCTGCATTCCCGGAAGCAGGAACCGACGCCATCACCCAGGAAAACATTGGGAAAGCTATTGCTGTTTTTGAGCGAACAATTGTTGCTCACAATTCGCCTTATGATAAATACATTGAGGGTGATGAATCGGCATTAAGTCAACGCCAAAAAGAGGGTTTGTTACTATTTGCCGGCAAAGCCAACTGCATTAAGTGTCATCGAGGCCCTATGTTTTCGGACTATGAATTACATGTACTCGGTGTTGAAGAAAATGAAGCTTTTGGCAGCGCAGATGTTGGTAACGGATCGTTCGCCTTTCGCACGCCAACATTAAGAAATCTCTCTGTAACGGGACCCTACATGCATAACGGAACGCACGCCACTTTAAGTGAGGTCGTTACTTTTTATGATGAAGGTGTTTCACGAAATGAAAATGTATCAAATGGTGAATTGGACCGCGAGATATTCCCATTAGACCTGACCGAGGATGAAAAGAAAAAGATTGTGGAATTTATGGAAGCACTGAACGATTACGATTACGACACATCAATTCCTTCAAGCGTTCCCAGTGGACTAAGCCCTATTGGACAATAACAACTACCTATGAAAAGTACTTGCAACATCATACTCATTCTTATGGTAATGACCAGTATCTCCAGCTGTTATTACAACATAAAAGTAGAACCTGACTGTCAGACACCTGATGGAATTAGTTTTGCTAATGATGTATTACCTATAATCGAAACTTCATGTGCTGTTACAGCTTGTCATGTTCAGGGTTTTGAGAATGGAAACTTCAATAATTTTGATGAGTTTAAGGAAAAGGCAGACGAGGGATTTGTGGCCCAAATGTTGCGAACAAGTCAAATGCCACCGCCAAGCCTTTCAGGGCCGTCACTATCGCTTTGTGAAAAGGATATTATTCTGAAATGGGTGGAGGAAGGTGCTAAAGCAAATTAATGTATTATGAAGAAAAAAATTACACTCACTTTATTAGGATTATGCTGTTTTGTGCTTAGCCAGGCGCAAATTTTCGAAGGAAAAGGCGGACTCGTAAAACTGAAGGGCGTAGCTCCTGATGAAACTATCGTCGCCGAATCCAAAACCCTGCGAAGTTTGATAAATTCGTCGAATGGTGAATTCAACTTCCGTCAGAACCTACGTCTATTTAGCTGGGGGCAAGGCGAAAAACAAAAGAAACATGCTGAAGAACAGTTCTGGGAATGTGATCGATTTCCTCATGCCACATTTAAAGGTAAAATAATTGGTGCAGATCTGAAAAGTACAGGCGAAAAGAATGTCAAAGCACAGGGTGTTTTTACCGTTCACGGAGTTTCTAAAAATATTACGGTAGATGCTCAGGTTGTTGTGACTAATGGCAAAATAGCAATAGACTGTACCTTTCCTGTAAAGTTAAGCGACTATAAAATCCAGGTATCTCAACTACTTAATAAAAAAATAGCACCTGTTTTTCAGGTACAGGTAAAAGCAGACTTAACTAAAAAAGCACCATGATGAAGCACACTGCAATTGTTTTTTTGTTTCTTTTCATATCGATGATCGCAAAATCGCAAGACCTTGAATTTGACGATGACGATGATATCGATTTACCAGTTAGCAGTATATTTCCACATACACGTGTCATCAATGGACATTCTACAGAAACATTAGGCAAAGGCAGCCTGGATGTTTTATTCAGACACCGCTTTGGTTTTTTGAGCGATGGTGCATTTGAACTCTTTGGTTTAGACCAGGCATCTATGCGTTTGTCTGCGGAATATGGCCTGACCGATAGGCTAATGATAGGCCTGGGGCGAAGTAGTAACCTAAAGTCTTATGATTCCTTTATCAAGTGGAAATTGTTGCAACAAATGGAACAATCTACACCCGTTTCGCTCGTGGCCGTTTCCGGAATTTTAATGCCAACAACTTTGATTCGGGCAGATCATCTTGCGGGCATTGAACTTCCTTTTGTCACCAATTTAAGGTATACTCATCAGCTACTCGCAAGTAGAAAGTGGAATTCCAAACTGGCCACTCAGTTCGGAGTTGTCTACGTTCATCGAAATGTGATTGAAGATCTGGACGAATCGAATGATTTTTATGCCATTAATGCCATCATTAGGTACAAAGTCACCAAACGTTTGAGCTTAATCGGAGAATATCACTACATCGTTTATGGCAAGCTACTTTTCGATCAAAGAGACCCCATTGCAATAGGTCTGGATATTGAAACCGGTGGACACAATTTCTCATTACATTTCACCAATACGCAAGGCATGAGTGCTCAAAACTTTTTGATTCAGGAAAATGGTGAAATCGGACGCATTCAGCTACGATTTGGATTTAACTTGTCCAGAAGGTTTCAACTGTTAAAACCGGTAGAAGGCGCATCCATCAAGTAGTGAATTTTGAATTCAAGCCATATTCAAGTGCTGCTTTTTTTTCTGGTAGTATACTCCTCCCCTCTTCTTTGTCAGAAATGAAAACATACATTCCTACCGACCATACATTCACCGAAGGCTATGGATTAGCTTTGAGAATAAGAAATTCTATCTATGGGCCAAATATTGGCCATGGTGGCAGATCAATAAGCTCTAATATGGATCGCTACCATTTCGAAGCATCAAATACAACAATCTGTCTTTCTACAAACTTGGGCACCTACCTTAATACAAATTCACTAAACCTGTACCAGAGAGCACTACCCAGGAAATTTTAGCCGTCACTTTTCGCTAATTAATTGCCACCTGCATAAAAAACGAAAAGAGAATTACGTGCTATTAATTACCTTATTAAAATTGGATCCAGAAATAGCATTTTTGATATAAGTTTATTCCAATCATACTTCACAATCTGGTATTCCCGGTACGTAGCACATTGTTATATTATGTAATATTTATTACAAGCGTTTGTGGCGTAATTTACCACTGTGTTAGCATTGAATGTCAGCACAGCGTAAAACTTAAATATTCACTAAAAGGAAGTTAAGCACTAGTAAATAAGTATCATGAACCGTCAAATTTACCTTAAAATAACCTTTGAAAAACATGGCAATAATATTAATAAATTGCAAAGAATTAATTCCTATTTTTATTGCCCAGAACTCTTAATCTACTTTACTTTGTGTCGTTAATAACGCCTAAAACAATAGGCGCATTTTTGAATATTTTTGAAGAACGTTGCCTCTTGTTATATTAACCTAATAAACCTATTCCAAAGAATGAAGAGAAGCTACATAAGACCTAATAAAGCTTAATCATAAAATGTGAAAGCATTTTGTTTAAAGTGCAAATCATCATTGTCTGGAAACAGCACAATGTTAGAAACCTTCCAAGCCTTCAATTAATATTGAAGAATTCCCGAAATGAACGAAACTGGTTGTACCATGTATGACCGGATAGATTTGTCATGTTAAAAAACTCAAAAAGCAAATTTAGAGTCACTATAGATTAGAGTATATAGAGACTATGTACGCATAACGTTATACGTCTTTATACCTGCCTGCATCATCACTGCAGGTATACAGGACACTTATATCCATTACCCAAGTAAAATAATTTTAAATCCTTTTTGCGATGCTACAAAAAATACGTAAAAGCAAAATCACAAAACCGGTAGCACTAACCGTTGCTACCTTGTTACTGATAACTACGATAGACACCCCTCGGCTGTTTGCACTCACGGGTGGGCCTTCACAAATTGAAAGACAAAGTTTTCAAGCGATTGAAGACACTGAAATGGTAGATTTATTTACCGGAGATTTCAACTACAATATTCCTTTGCTCGATGTTGGCGGCTATCCCATAAACATCGGTTATACTTCAGGCATTACAAACGATCAACAGGCAAGTTGCGTTGGACTAGGCTGGAATATTAACCCAGGTGCCATAACTCGTAATATGCGCGGTCTGCCAGACGATTTCAAAGGTGATGTTTTAAATGATGAAGTCAATACAAAAGCGTCTGTAACCGTAGGTGCTTTCGGTGGGCTCGATTATGAAATTGCCGGTAAAGAAATTCCATTTGACAAAATAAAATTGAAACCTAAAGCCAAATTGGGTGGCACTATTGCTTTGTCCTATAATAACTACACCGGAGTGGGTATTGATTTGGGAGCCAGCGTTTCCGCGAAAGTAGCCGCAGAAGTCAAAAGTAGTGGAAACGGAGTCGGTTTAGATCAATCATTATCTATAAAATTATCTTCTACAGATGGACTCACCGTAGGCCCACAGACCTCATTGAGCGTAGCAACTACCAAAAAGCTCGACAAAGACACCAAGGTTCAAAAGGAAGGAACGCTAAGCGGAGCTCTAAGTTACAATTCGCGTGAAGGTCTTAAAGACGTTAGTTTCAAATCGCAGTTCAAACAAAAACTGGAATCCAAGACGATTAAGCAAGATAAGGAAAAAGGAATCACAAAGGCAGATGAAGATAAAGCAAAGTATATATACGAACGTAAAATAAAACGATCGGGAACACTACATACCTTTACACAGCCAGCTTTCAGACCAACAGTCACCTCTAATATGTATAATATAAATGCTGCTTTATCCATTAAGTTAGGGCAACATGTCATTGGAAATCAATTTTCAGGTGAATTTGGCTTTAACTATACACAGCAATGGCAGCAATCCCAAAAAAAATCATCAGAGGGATACGGCTATTTATATGCTCATGACGAAAACGTTGGTAACAAGAGCGTTTTGGACTATTTCCGCGGAAATGACGTTGACGTTGCTCAGTACACGCCTAATATTGCATATGCTCATCAAACTTATGACACTTATTCGGTATCAGGACAAGGCATATCGGGGTCTTTTCGCCCATACAGAAGTGATGTTGGAACGGTTTACGATAAGCAAAGAGAAAACAACTCCTACGGTGGTGGACTGAATGGCATTGATTTTAGTGCTGCGCAACTTTTTCAGGCTGGTGTGACTGTTAATGTTAATCACGCAAATAGTAAAAGTGGCCAGTGGGTTGGTTCAAATGCAGTAACCGATGTTTTTGAATTTGAACCGGAACGCAATGGCGACTTATTTGAACCAGTTTATTTTAAAGCTGCTGGTGATGCTACGGTAGAAAGTGACCCTGCATTTATGGCTGCTTTTGGAGGAACAGAACCGGCAAGAGTTGATATTGGTGATCTGAAAGCAAATAAGAAATTGGAATTCAATGATGGCAGCAAGTTAGCTATCAACAAAACTTCCAGAAATGCCAGGGCAAGACGCAGTGACGTAATGAGCTACTATACAGCCGAAGAGGTCATCGTCAAAAACGGTGGTAACGGAGAAACAATCCCCTATTATGAATATGAGAATTTCGGGACTGCCAATGAAACGCTGGTAGCCAAAACCATGCCGCGTGCGGATGGCGTTACCCGTAAAGCGCACCACCTTTCGGAAATGCAGGTATTACGTGAAGATGGTTTGCGTTACATTTACAGTATCCCTACTTATAATGTGTCACAAAAAGATGTTACGTTTAACATTGCTTCTCCCGGAAACGATGCACAAGTCGCCGAAACAGGGTTAACTTCAGGCTGGAGCGACACAGATGCTTCCGTCGACAACAGTAAAGGGCTCGACCACTACTACCAGAGTTCATCAACTCCGGGTTATGCCAACGCTTTTCTGCTTACAGGTATTGTTTCACCCGATTACGTTGATCGAACAAATGACGGCCTTACCCCGGATGACTTAGGTACTTATACAAAATTTAACTACATAAAATGGAAAGATAATTACAAATGGAGAACACCGTACAACGATGCCAGCTACAACGAAGGCATCAAATCAGACCCTGTAGATGACAAAGCGAGTTATGTATATGGTGAAAAAGAAATATGGTACATCCATAGTATTGAAACACGCACACACCTTGCTGTTTTTGATTATTCCGCCAGATCAGATGGTTATGGCGTTAGCAAAGAGTTAAATAGAACAGACGCAGGTACTCCGCTGGTATTAGGGGATCAACTATTAAAACTGGACAACATTTCCCTCTACGCCAAACCTGCACTTGAATCAAATGTTAATGCAGCACCAATTAAGACTGTGCACTTTGAATACGATTATTCCTTATGCAAAGGCGTTAATAATTCAGCGCTGCCAAATAACGATGGTACTTCAAAGCATATTTCTTATGCAAAATACGATGCGAGTGGAAATCTAATCAACCCAACAAACGATATGATTGGGGGTAAATTAACACTTCGAAAATTGTATTTCACCTATCAAAATTCATTCAAAGGTGAATACAGCCCTTATAATTTCAACTATTGTTATGAAGCCAGAAACGCAAATGGTGAGATGCTGAATAACTACCCTTACCACATCAAGGCTTATGACCGCTGGGGGAATTATAAACCGGTAGCAACCAATGTATCACTCGACGCAGAAACAGGTACTACTTCTAATGGTGAATTCCCATATGTTTCGCAAACGGATACAAACATCGATCTGCATGCAGCTGCCTGGACGCTTACCTCCATTGAACTGCCTTCGGGAGGACGTATCGAGGTCGATTATGAGTCGGATGACTATGCCTTTGTGCAAGACAAGCAAGCCATGCAGATGATGAAAATTGTTGCTGCCACTGATAACCTCAACAGCGATGCGGTAGATGCCAATGCCACAGACATGTTGTACGACAACTCATCAGGAGCCGCCGACAACAAAAATATTCTGGTATTTGAATTACAGGAGCCCATAAGTGCCTCGAGCACTGCACTGGCAGACCGCTACTTTAAGGATTTAAACGGGAATACAATCAATGACCTTTATTTCCGGTTTCTGCTCAATGTCGACCCTTTCGGTTTTGACATTCAGCATTATTCATATGTTTCTGCTTATGCAGGCATCAAATCTTTTGGTGTCTTTCCCGGTAACGGCACGCAAAAATACATCGAAAACAACGATTACAAATACGGATATGTGGAACTCGAAAATGCGGAACATGGTAATTTAAAGGCGAAAATCAATCCTATTTCGAATGCCGCATGGAAATATGTTAAAATACATCAACCGCACCTTGCTTATGGCGGCCCTGCTCCTGAAGATGCCACATCTGTCGAAGGTTCTGTTTTAGGATTCTTCAAAGCACTCAGTGCATTGGGAATTGCACTTGCTCAGGCATTTACTGGTTATGGCAACTTTATGATGCTTGCCGGGGGCGGACAGGAGTTTGTTAAGGAAAAATCGTGGATTAGAACTTACAATCCCATCTTATCTAAAAAAGGTGGCGGACTTCGTGTAAAGCGTCTTGTCATTAATAACCGCTGGAAAGACCAGCTAGCTAATGTAATGGCTGACAGAAATCTGACAAATACTTACGAAAACGAAGTTTATGGGCAGGAATACAGCTACAAGGTATACAACGAAATTACTAAAACCTACATTAGTTCAGGGGTTGCTTCCTATGAACCTGGATTGGGGGGAGACGAAAATCCCTTCAGACAACCGGTACCTTATACGGTAAGGAAAATACTCGCACCCGACACGAGATACTTTCAGGAACTCCCGTACTGTGAAGAAATATTTCCGGGTGCAAGTGTGGGATATTCACATGTGGAAGTAACAAGTATCAATAAAGATAATGTCAGTAAAAACCGTACGGGTAAAATGGTGGCCGACTACTATACTGCCAGAGACTTTCCCACTATAGTAACGAAGACAGACGCCAAAAAAATTGTTAAAATGCCTAATGCGGGACTGGCGCTACTTGGTTTTGCTGAAAGCAAACTTACAGCTTCTCAGGGTTATACAATAGAGCTCAACAACATGCACGGAGCTAAGAAGGCAGAATGGATTTATGCGGAAGATCAGGATGTACCATTGGCCGGAACCGAGTATTTTTACAAATCGCAAGCCGTTTCGAAAAATGCCAAAGTACTTTACAGTCCAAGCGGAGACTCGACACTTGTTCGCACCGCGGGACCTCAGAAGCTTACTAATGAAATTCAAACAGTGGCGACAGACGGTACTATTAGTACTGAAACTATGGGCGTGGATTTCGAAATGACAGTCGACTCCAGAAGTTCCAATACATTCGCTGGTAACTACGACATAGAAGCCAATATCATGACCTGGCTTATCGGCCCTTTTCCAATAATCCTTCCTGCGGTATGGCCAGCAATATCAATTACGGAAAGTGATTTCAGGTCCTTATCTACTTTAAAAACCATACACCGCTCGGGTATCCTCGACAAAGTTGTAAATCATGATTTGGGAAGTGCTGTAACAACAGAAAACTTATTGTACGATAAAGAAACTTCTCAAATTTTACTTACTAAAACAAGCAATGATTTCAATGATCCGGTTTACGACTTCACCTACCCTGCCTATTGGGCACATGAAGGTATGGGACCGGCTTACAAAAATGTAAAACTCAAAACAACGGGTAATAACCTTAACAGTCTCAAAGACCACCTGAGTCCGGGCGATGAGCTTCAAATCAGCACAGGTAACAGCACCACGCGTGCATGGGTAGTGAAAACAGCTCCAAGCCTCGAAGTCAGAAACGATGATGACGCACAGGTAAATGTTGCGACAACCCGAGATAAAATTATCATTATACGCTCCGGTTATCGCAATATGACTTCCAATACGATGGGACATATTACGTCACTGGAATCACCAATCGTCGGAGATCGCCTAATCGTGGCAGACAATCCTTCAACCTGGAAAGGTTCTTCATTTGCTGCCAGCATTTTGGACGCTGGTTCTGTTGAGTTTGCGAATGAATGGAAGGTATTTTGCGACTGCAACCAAAGTAAGCTCACTAATGCCTCTAACACCTACTACACCGGGCGCTCCGGAAACTGGAGACCATCGCGATCATTCATGTATCTCACCACGCGTACTCAAGACATAGAAAAGAACTCTCCTTTTATACGCGAAGATGGTCGATTTGAGAACTTCTCCCCTTTCTGGGAACAAAACAACGGCAATTGGTCAAGGGAGCGTAATGCTGGCACCAATTGGGCCTGGGGAGAAGAAATCACCTTGTTCAGTCAACGCGGGCAAGAGCTGGAAAACAGGGACAGACTATTAAGACGCTCATCTGCCATTTACAGATATAGTGACCTTTTACCGGTATCGGCAGCCGAGAATGCTTACCATCGTGAAATTGCTAACGATAACTTCGAAGACTATAGTTTCGACACGCAGTGCCACGATGACCACTTCAGCTTCAAGTCTTCCGATCCGGAAATAGTAAAATCAGAAGCACATACAGGGGAGTCCAGTCTGGCATTAGATGCAGGTGAAGAGCTTGAATTGCTCAAACCTATTCAGGAATGCGAAGCTAAAGAAAGAAGAAATCCGCTGTTTCCATTTTTCCCATTCAAAAAACGCTTCAAGTAGTGGTGCGCCCATTACGAACAGAATAAATCCATAATCATGAAAAATATAAAAATTTACTTGATTTCTATGTTCCTGGTGATGCAAGTATGCTTCACCTGGGCACAATATTCGGCCACATTCAACGACCTTCGATTGAGAAGTGCCGAAGATGTATTCACGTCAGCAATATTAGATCATCCGGGTAACGGAGACGAATTCTATGCATTGGTAGATATCCCCAAGGATTTCATAATAACCGATGATACTATTTCAATAAGTGGAGTATTAAATCCAAGCGTAGTCGAAATAGCAGACCTTGGAGACTATACCAGATTCGTTGTGAGTTATGGCCAAACGACTGGGTCATCGGCAGGTTCAATCACCTTGCGCATTGGTAATATAATTGCACCTACTCGTGACACGGATACTGTTTATGAGTACCGGATTATATATGCCTTTTTGGATGATAACAATGCATTTCCAAACCCAGAAGAACCGGGTGATTTTGAATTGGCAAGAGCAATAGGTACGGTGGAATTCTTTGGAGGCCCGGCAGCAATAATAGCTACCGAAGACCTCAACGTACAGTGCGATGAAGAGTTGGTATTGCCCTTGGACATATTCATCGATTCTTATGTGAAGTTCAACTACATGACCTTGGTAATGTCCACTGAGTTGCAGTCCGGCGACCTTGCTTTAAATGGGCCATACGGCCCGGTAATAGCGTATTCCTTTAGTGATAATGGAAACACAACTTATGGTATCGAATTCCAGTCCCCTCCCGATGCTAGTGCTGATGAATTAAACTTCACGCTGGAAATTTCAAATATCTTTCCGCCGGAAACGGTGGAAGCCTTGACAAATTTCCAGATCGATATGGAATTGGGTTATTTCGAAATCGACAACCCCTCTATAGTACATGCAACTACGCAGGTAACCATTACCATTGAACCTTGCGAAAACGATGATTGCGACCAGTGTATACAATCTTTTTCTCCTTTTGAGGGTGAAAAATATGTACTTTCCGCCTGGGTAAAGGAATCTGCTACCAGCGTCATTACCTACGAACACGCTGTCATCAGTCTCGCTACTATTGCCAATAATGTGGGTGACACCACTATTTGTTATGCAGACGGTCAAATCATTGATGGCTGGCAACGCATCGAATACCATTTCGAAATACCTTCGGGCACGGATTTTTTGAGTATCAAATTAAAAAACCTGGCAGATGCCTCATCCGGTTTAAGAGCCTATTTTGACGACATAAGAATCCACCCTTACAACTCAAAAATGAAATCCTTTGTCTACAGCCCGGAAACTTTTAGACTCATGGCTGAACTCGATGAGAATAATTACGCGACTTTCTTTGAATATGACGAAGACGGGGTGCTGGTACGTGTGAAAAAAGAAACGGAGCGAGGTATTAAAACCATACGCGAAAGCCGAACAAACATTGCTAAACTTCCAATTAACAACTAAGATGCAAAAGTTACTATTTATAACAATATTATGCTGTTCATCCATTTACATGCATGCACAGAATGTGAATGAAGAGCTCAAAAAATTAAGAGAAAAGGCAAGTATCGCTAACATAAGCTATCAATTGACTTTCACTTCTTACATGAGTGACATTAAGAGTGCTCCTATGGATGTAAACAAAGGAAAAGCTACCAAGAAAGGAGACTTTCATTATAATGCCATACAGCACTTCGAATTCATCACTACGCCAGACTGTCGACTTATAGTAGATCATAATAAAAAGACGATGTACTATGGTAAAATTTTAAGTTTTAATGGTGGTGGTGATCCCAACCCTCAACAATTTTCTATTGCCAGCTTGCTGGATTTCTGCGAAGCGAGTTCTGTAAAAAATATTGATAATGGAACCCGCCAACTTACACTTACTACGGTAGAAGGAGAAATAAATCAGGTTGATATTATTTACTCCAATGTTGATTATTCAGTAAACCGGGTAATCTATCATTATGCTGAAGAAATGGTATTTCTGGTTGGAGAAGAAGAAAATCGCTTTGAAGGCAAACCACTTATGGTTGTCGATATCGACAATTATATCACAGATGAATCTAAGATAAATGATTATCACACTATTAATTCTTTTCTGCATCGCAGCCATGGAAATTGGGTGTTAAATGATGCATACAAGAATTATCATTTGACAGGTAACACAAGTACTAAAACCAATTGAATCAATTACAATGAAAAGAATTTTTATATTCATGTTATTCGCGCTTGCCGCATGTCGCGTCGAAGCCCGAAATAAGATTTTTTCTACAGCAACACATGTCTTAGAACAAAATCTGGAAGATACCCTTTTCGTTGAGGACCCTTTATTTGACCCAACGGATCCTACAAGTGGCACCTATTTCCCCTCAATTAAAACCATAATTGAACTTGGTCTGAACTATGATGATCCTGCCTTGTTCACAGATCATATGGGGGCGATAGTGGACCTGTCTATAGACTATTATGAACTGGAAAACGGAACCTGGGTGCTTAGATCCGGTGTTATCAGTACACTGGAAATTGACTTTCACGCCGATGGATCTGCATCAATCGATCGATCCGCACTGGTCTTGGAAGGTGGTGGCCAGGTGCAGGTAAGGGCCACCGCACGCGATGCTGGTACCGGTGCTGCATTTCCTCTGAACCTGGAAATGAAAGCACGAATGGAGGTAGCACATTACACGGAATTATCGGCCAGTGCACCTGACTCAAGTTCTTTGTCACATACCTACTTAGCAGACGATGGTACTTTAAAGATTCAATGGTCAACTATTACCGGAGCTGAATATTATGACCTGGAATGGGCTTTTATAAATGATTACGGACCGGACGGAACTCAACTGGATACCAGTGAAATCACCTTGCCTGATCATTTTTTCAGAAATAACAGTACACGGATATCAATTGATGAAACAGGAGATTCACTTAGTTATGAAATCCCTTTATTATACGAACACGGATATATTGTGTACAGAGTCCGTGCCGTTGGTAAATCAGCAGTTGATGGTTTCGAACGATTTATTAATGGCCCCTGGTCTGAGTCAGACAACCAGGTGCTAACAGACTATTACCATAAATTTCTTTTCGAAGGACATATTACGGATATTAACTGGCACACGTCGCGCGATTATCAGGAAGGCCGATCAGGTACAGCTATTTCATACAACGACGGTAGCCTGCGCCCCCGGCAACTTGTACGACAGATGAGTACTACAAATGAAGCTATCGTAAGCGAAACGGTTTATGATGCAGAAGGAAGGGAGGCCGTGAAAATCATGCCCGTTCCTGCAAACGATTCAGAGCTTACTTACTATCCGTTATTTAACGTTCCGCAGGCAGACACCACCGTACCTTATAACTGGCGGTACTTTGACTCCGATCCAAACGCCGGATGCGTAGCTCCGCCGGGACCACTAAGTAACGTAAGTGGTGCTGCAAATTATTATTCGAGTGCAAACAGCAAGGTGGACAGACACCATGAGTTTCTCCCGGAATCGAACGGTTATCCATTGTCTCGTACCTTATATACACGTGATAAAACAGGAAGGGTAAGCAGACAGGGGGATGTGGGTACGGCACTACAACCTCAATCTACTAATTCACATGACGTACAGGTTTTCTACGGCAAACCTGACCAGGAAGAGTTAGACATCGTCTTTGGCGCTGAGATAGGTAGCGCAAAACATTACCGTAAAACGGTAAAAGTGGATCCTAATGGTCAATCTTCTATTAATTATTACAATTTGAAAGGTGATATCATTGCTACAGCGTTAACCGGTGGAGTTCCGACGAACCTGGAAGCATTACCTTCATTTGAACGCATTAACTATCAGGTCGACCTGCTTCAAAATAATAATAACGTAAAAAGCGTATCACCTGGTACTGCACAAAAAGGCTTTTCCGCTCAACGAATTGTGAGTACAGCGGGCGAACATGTATTTGATTACACTTTAAGTGTCGATCCTTTAGTAGTGCAGTGCGAAGAATTAGATGCATTACCTGTAGATATTAACTATTGCGCTTCATGTGTTCTGGACTTGAAAATCGGATTGATTAGTTCATGTGGCGACGTCATAATCAACTCAGACACCACTATTGATCCGATAAATTGCGAATCAACTACGCTTGATAACGAAACAATAGTAGTTGAATTACCAACTGATGAATATACGCTATTCAAGTATATATCAGTAAATCAGGAACGAATGAAAGCATACAGCCTAGAGTATCTTCGCACTTTAGACACCACCTGTTTTTATTCATTCGATGATTTCCTTTCCTCTGAATATGAAGTAATTGATACTACCGATTGTGAGTATGGTTGTGGTGAATGCCTGGAAGAACTGGAACAGGATTTTGATATGACCAACCCACCACAATTTGGTGACGTGCGTTTTGAAGAATATCAGGACAGACTGGAGAACTGTAACCTGTTATGCGGTGGTAGCGGCCTGCGCTGCTACATTGGATATCAGGGTATGCTTGGCGATGTAAGTCCACATGGTCAATACGGTTTGTTGCTCGAAAACACGCCCGGTGAAACAGCAATTAATGATGATGGCACAGATATTATCATTTCCAATACGGAGGACGATATAAGCGTAGCCATCCCTGCTAATTCGCCACACCCACTTTCAGTGTTTAATGTGACAAATCAACTGAGCCTGGTAAAAGAGTTCACCTCTTCAGGTCGGGCTATTGTACTTTACAGTCCTAATTGGCGCAACCCGATGGAACCTTATAAAAATGCGGACGGTAGTGTTTCCTATGTCAAATCGGTCGTGCTCAATGAACTATCCGAATCCGGAGTTCTGAGCAGGTCTTTTGACCCGCCAATTTTAAATCGTGAACCTGCCGATGGAGAAACTTTTGCTTTGGTACTACCTCAGCAATTGAAAAATCTGAGCGATTTCGTGGAAGAATGGCAACCAAGCTGGGCCGAAGCGCTGGTGTACTTCCATCCGGAATACCCGCTTTACCTGGAATGCCTTCAAATGGAAGATCATTTTAAATTTATGGAAGAATTGCAAGCTGCAAGCTTTGACGAGGCAATTGCTCCCGGAACAAACGGCGAGGCCTATATAATCACCGATGGCAGTTTAAATAGTGATAATTATCGTACCAATGTTGATGCTGATGCCTTTTTCAGTGACACGGAATTATTCGGCAATCAGGCTCAGGTTTACAAAAGCGATTTTGAAAACCGCATCGAAAATTATATTCAGTTCGATGACAATCCGGATCAATACTACAGCCTTTGGGAATGGTCTTTTGCTGCAGACAATTGTCCGTTAAATGACCCGGAACTCATTACCTGCGACGACAATGCCGGCAATTGTCATGTTGGGCGTGGTGTATTTGATCAAACCAGCTGGGAACAATATCAGGCACACTACAACGCACTTAGACAACCTTATGAAATGGCCTGGCAAAAGCGACAATCTATTGCCGGAGGCTTTTACAACGGCTGTATTGGAAATGAAGATTACCGGGTAGTTCAATACGATCTGTTTCAGTTTTACGATCCCAGGTTCATCTCTTTTGGTTCCTGGATTTCCGCATTCACCAATTTCTACATCTTTAACCGAAATGCACTTTGCAGTTATTCCAACTGGAAACTTTATACCGACAAAGCTCCTAACTTTCCTATCACCGAAAGTGTGATGGATGGCTTTTTCACGGATGAAGAATTTTGTGTCGCCGAAGATTATATTGAAGATGCCTATTGCCCGGAAAAAGCAAATTACATGGCTGAATATGGTCGTTTACGTCATGAGTTGAGCATTTATGAAGACTGTGGACAGTGTCCGGTCACCTGGTACTTCGAACAATTCATGAATGCCATCGCGGTAAACCCTGATGTGGACTTAAATGACGAAATCCGCCTGGGTTGTACAAACGTCACAGAGATTCCTCAATACACTGAATTCTTGGCCAGCGCGATGGGTTTTACCAACAATGCGGCAAATGGAGCTAATATGTTCTGGAGAAATGATCCAAATACAACACAGCCAGATGACGATTATTTTGTACTGAATGCTGAAATTGACCACGACGGTATCCAGTCATGCCAGGTGTACCTGAAGTTCCAACTCGAAGATGAAAATCTCGGCGTAAGCGTAGAAAATTTCGATCCGGCAGAAGTAAGTCATATCTGCTGTATGAAATCTGTAAATGAGCTGGATATTTTGACCAGTGCTGAGTACCCTCAGGATCCGGCCAGTTCCGGTGAAGTGTTTTCTTTCAGTAGTGGATACGGTGATGGCTATATAAACCTGAAAGGTGAAGGGTTTACTTCCTGCCTGCGTCTTGATCGATGCGAGTTCCCGGCAGTATGCGAGCCTACACGCTTGTCCAGGGATTTATTCGATTTGTTATCCGCTATTGCTTTTGAATTTAAAGTTGGAGGTCAAACGAAAGAAAACCTATTGACGGATGTCAGCGGTTTTGAGTTGAGCTCAGACCCTTATTCCATCTTCGTGAGCGATGAGCTACAACAAGCTGGAATAACTAGTGCCTGGAGCTGGAAGCCTTCTTCTGTTTCGGCAACATCTCTTAACGCATCGCTGGTATCTCCGGATGACCCTAACGATCATTACGACTTTGTAATGACCGCTCAGAGTGCATTCCCCGCAAATACCGATTTCAATGATATAATAAGCTTTTCGGCATTTAGAGCAGACTTAAGCTCCAGTGACCCGGCAAATAATTGGCTGGTGAATGCGAAAGTAGTAACAAACAACGGCAGCTTTGAAATGATTACCCTTCAGGTAAGTGTATCAGCATCAACTAATTTGCTGTCAGAATTAGAACTATTAAAATGTACAGAACCAATAAGTGTAGATCAATAATTTTTAGCCAGAAACAGAAACAATCATGAAAAAGATTTTAGTATTCTTGCTGTTAACGCCGTTATTCACCCTTCAAGGCAAGGCTCAATGCGGCTTACAAGGTGACCTGGATGTTCAGGTTACAACCACTGCCCCCAGTAGTTGCGGACTTTCTGATGGTTCTGCGATCATCGACCTTAGCTGCGACAGCGACTCAGGCAACTGCTTCGATGTTACTTCAGTTGCTCCGGATTATACTTGCGATCCGGCAGACTACGCTGTTGCCTACACAGGAAATGGAGATTATTATGTAAATAATGGTGAAACGGTGTTGATATATGGCCCTTTTAACGGAACAGTAGTGGTCAATGCCGGAGGAACATTAGTTACTTGTGGAGAGGTCACACTAAATAATCAGGTAAATCTGGTGGAAGGTGCAAAAATGGTTAACATTGGTGATTTAACCCTTCATGCTTATAACCTCAATGCAGCAGACGCCTCGCTGCAAAACTATGGAAGCATCACATTGATGTACCAAAGTAGCAGCTCATGGGGAAGCATTGAAGTGGATGAAGGTTTGGTTCAAAATTACGGGACTATTTCGCTACCTATTGACTATTCCTTAAATACGGCCGGTTCTTTCTTCGAGAACTATGGCGAGCTAATTGTAGGGACAGAACCGGGCTTGCAGGAACTGAAGCAAACCAATGTACGCGGACGCATGATTAACCGCGGTTCGATCACCACCGCTTTAAATACTCAAATCGATCCGGGAGGTATTCTTATCAATTATTGCCAGTTACATTCTTCTAAAAATATGTACCTGACTAATACCGCGCAGGTTGAAAACTATGGAGCGATTACTATTGTTGGAGAATTTTACCTGCGCAATAGCGTAACCATCGGCGGCGGATCCTCTATCATCGCCGGGAAATTAGTGTTGGAGAATTTGGATATCGTAAATAACGATGCTTCATGTGCCTTATTGAAAGGTACCAATGAACTACGAATTCAGATTTATCAACCATACACAGAGGTAAGCGCCAATGGCCCTATGAGCATCTGTACGGAAGGTAATTCCTACGAGTTACAATGGCTGAACCTGCAAAACGGAGCTAATTTGGATTGTTCATGTCAACCTATTGATCCTTCTATTGGCAGTAATGGTACTGTTGCTACGAATTGTACGGTGACCTGGCCCGATGGTACGGTTTCTAATGAGCGTTTCGACCTTGCCTCCGGATCCTACGATATAACCATTACATGTAGTAACGTCGTAGTGGGAACAGAAACCATTGTTATAGAAGAATCTACTGTTGGTATTCCCGCACTGGATTTAACATCGACAAATACAAGTGCCGGCTCCTGCGATGGACAAATTAGTTTGTTAAATGTAAGCGAGGGAACAGCTCCTTATACTTTCTTTTTGAACGGCACTCAGAGAAATTTTCCTTTTACAGGACTATGCCCTGGAGAATATACCATTTCAGTACAAGACAGCAAGGGTTGTGGCTATGATACACTGGTAACAATTATTGATGAAGGAAATGTCAATTGTTCAGGTTTTGATGTAAGTATTAACGAGCTGACAGCACCTTCTTCTGGCAACTGTAATGGAGCTTACGAAGCTGTTGTCGTCGGAGCAATTGGTGCCGTATCTTATACATGGCAAGACGTTAATGGGCTGGTTATAGGAAATTCCACTACTCAAACCGGACTCTGTATTGAACAATTATATGCCGTGGAAGTTACCGATGCAAGCACAAACTGTATGGCAACAACCACAGTATACACCGGAGATGACCTTACCCCAAATTGTGGACACGACATTACCATTAATTCACGTAATTTGAGCTGTGCTCAAGCTAACGATGGTGTCATTAGCTTATCTGCGAACATTGAGTTTGGAGGAGGCGCACCAGGAGACTGCTATACAGGTTCAGGCCCGCAAATCACTTGCGATGTATGCGATGCCTTCTTAAGTGGCAATCTCAATGGCGAAGCGCTAAACGATGGAAGACAGTATTGTATAGTAGCAGGCACAAGTGTTTCAGGAAACCTCAACATACAAAACGCCACTGTTGTGGCATGCGGAGATGTATCTAAGCTTAGCGTTACCTTGGGGAATAATGGTACGCTGGTACTCAATGGTAATAGTCAGCTACAATCGATAAGCGGATATGGAACAAACGCCAAACTGATCAATACAGGAAACCTGAGCATCAGTCAACTGAATTCCGAAATCACCTTTTTGGATAATTATGGTACTATAACCTGCGACTACTACTACAAGTTTAACAGTGCTCTTGGTGTTCACAACAATTACGGTAACATTCATGTAAACCAGAGTGCTAACATTCAGGGAGTGTTCAATAATTATGGTACAATTAACGCCACAAACTGGGACCAAAACTCCAATACAGGACAAACCACCAATTACTGTACACTGACTATTTCAGGTAATCTGTACCTGAATAGTCTGTTAAAGAATGAAGGCACACTCCATTCCACCGGAACATGGCACCTGAACAATCAGGGTCTTTACCAGGGGGTAAACGGAAGTTTGACCAATGGTAATCATTTACACATGTATGGTACCATGCAGGGCATTGGTAGTGCTTCGATCCTAAAATTTACAGGATCAGTTAATGCTCATGGTACTATGTCCGGAGCACTACAGGTTTGTGGTTTCCCAAATCCTGGCGCTGTCAACGCCGGACCGGAAGTAGTTTTCTACAATGACTGTGATGACATTGCCGAGACCTGTCATTTAAGTTGGTTTGACGCTCAAAATAATTTAATAAGCACCGATACAATTATTAGTGGGCTGGCAGCAGGAACTTACCACTACGAACTGACCTGTGGAAGCTGTGTGGAGACCGGCGAGGTAACAATCAGCGCTCCTGCGCCACTGGCTTTAACGCTTTCCGAAACGAGTCCAAGTAGTTGTACAGACCGCTGCGATGGTGAATTGCAGGCCAGCGTAAGCGGAGGCACCTCCCCCTACTATTTCGAATGGGATGATGGTAGCACATTCTCCTATCTGTATCCAGCATGTCCGGGCACACATCATGTACTGATCAGAGACTCAAAAGGATGCGAAACAAGCGATCAAATCACCCTTAACGCATCAAGTGGAGACTGTTGTACTGATTTCACCTTGACAATGAGTGCCGAAAACGCTACCTCTGCTAATTCCTACAATGGTTCAGCCACCGCTGTACCCAATGGAGGAATTGCGGATTATATGTACAAATGGAGCAGAGAACCGGAGTTAAACAACAAACCTTTTGAAAACACACAAACCATTACAGGCCTCCTACCAGGAAATTATAATGTAACGGTTTTAGATGCGCAATTCTGCCGGGCGGACAGTAATGTGACCATTGCTTATGCTAGTGATTCGGCTTGTTCGCTGAACGCCAATTTAATTGTAGACAATTTGGCTACTTGTATTTACAAAGCCGATGGCGAGTTACATGTTGAAACACAAAATGCAACACAACCGGTTTCTTATACCTGGTATCATAACAATAGTTTACTTAATGTAAACCAGGTATCTTACAATGCTGCTGCAAACGGACATTATGAAGTATTGGTATCAGACGCCGAAGGGTGTGAAGTATGGGTCACCAATGATCTGAATTACCTATCAGATCGCTGTGATACCTGTCAACTTTTTTCAATGGCTGTAGATGGTTCCGTTGACGCCTCATGTATCCACGACGCCAGTGGAGCCTTAAGTTGGTCGGTAAACAACGGCAATAGTCCTTTTGAGTATCGCTGGTATGGAAATACGACTGGTAGCATCGACAATTTTGCACTGCCAAACTACACTATTTCCAACTTACTGCCTGGCGATTACCTCGTAACCGCACGTGATGAGTACGGATGTAGAGCGACTGTTCGCGAAGTGCTGGACGGGTATAATGTTCCATGTAGCGAATGTGCTGCGTTCACCGCTTCCATAGAGGTAGATTCAAGCTCATCTTCTATCGTTTGCGATGCTGCGGCTTATCTAACAATTACAGACGATGGTAACACTGCTTACTCTTATGAAATTTTGTGGAGTAACGGATCTGCCGGTACTGACAGTATTACCAGTCAATGTGCCGGAGATTATTGGGTACGCGTTATTCAGTATTTTAACGGAGATTCCATTTGCCAGCAAATGCTTGAGTTCAACCTTCCGGAAGGGCCAACAATTATTGATTCTATATGCACAGATAACGATCCACTGGAGTTAAGTATCGATGTTACTACCGAAGTAACAGGAGCTCCATTCGTTTCAGTAAGTTGGCTCGATTTGGAAGTAAGCGGAGGTATAGGAAATTACTCTTACTATTGGAATAACGGAGCAGTAACTCAGGATATAAGCGTACAAACCGAAGGAATCTATAAAGTAATTGTAATGTCTGGCGAATGCAGCGACACCGCTACTGTAACAATTACCGATACGGCAACCTGCCCTGATCCAAATGGCTGCGATGATCGCGTCGAGTGGTTTGTAACACAACCTAACTGTCCGGACACAGAACTTGGAAACATTAATCTGGTTGTTCACCACTTCGGCTCGGGAGCGCCTTATACTTTCCTTTGGGACAATATTATGGCAGTAACCGAAGATATCTCTTATCAGGAACCAGGTAATTACTTTGTTAACGTAAGTGACAAAGACGGAAACACTGCTAAATACGGTCCGATCATGATACTATCAGGAGGCAGCTGCCCTTCAGATACCTGTAGTGCTTATGCTATTGTAGTGGATTCCTTATGCTCCGACATTTCGTCAAACGGAAGCATAGACTTGATTCAATTCGGCTCCCCAACGTTCACCTATAACTGGTACAAGGATGGCGTCTCCGGATTTGCAAACACACAAGACCTTACAAACCTTAGTGCCGGGGTCTACTACGCTGAAGTAAGTGATGGAAATGGTTGTGTTGCTGAAACTACACCAGTCGAAATGATTACAGGCAACAACAGCAGCTGTCCTGATGATAGCAGTGTTTGTGGTACCTTCTCCGTATCTATAGCCCTTGATTCAAGTTCTTCTTCCATCGAATGTGATGCTGCGGCATTCCTCACCATTGTTGATGACAACAATCCAAATTATACTTACGAAATCTTGTGGAGTAACGGATCGGCCGGAGTTGATAGCATTTCAGGCCAATGTGCCGGTGATTACTGGGTACGTATTATTCAATATTTTGAAGGTGATTCTGTCTGTCAACAAACGCTTTTATTTGATCTTCCTGATGGACCAACAGTCGTTGATTCGATATGTACGGATAACGATCCACTGAATTTGACCATCGATGTTAGCACCGAATCAATTGGGGCTCCTTTTGTTCCGTTGAACAAGCTCGATCTACAGGTAAGAGGAGGTATAGGTAACTACGCATACTACTGGAGTAACGGAGCAGTAACTCAGGATATAAGTGTTCAGACAGAAGGTACGTACACCGTAATAGTGACATCAGGTGAGTGCAGCGATACAGCATCAGTAACGGTAGTGGATACAACTACCGCTTGTCCGGATCCAAACGGATGTAAAGATCGGATAGAATGGTTTGTTTCCCAACCGGAATGCCCTGAAAAGACTCTCGGACATATCAACCTGGTAGTTCACCATTTCGGCTCGGGAGGCCCTTATTCTTTCCTTTGGGATGACATCCTGGCCGTAACAGAGGATGTGTCCTTCCAGACTCCTGGCGATTACTATGTTACGGTTATGGACATTGATGGAAACAGACAGAAATACGGACCTATCACCATCGATGAAATCAGTGACACCTGTGTCTCTACTACATGTGGCGGCTTCGCCGTAGTTACAGACTCTATTTGTAGCGATGAAGCCACTAATGGAACAATAAATCTTGTTACACAACAAGGTACAGCTCCTTTCTCCTATAATTGGTTCAAAGACGGAGTTGCTGACTATGCCTCCACTCAAAACCTGATCAACGCAGGTACAGGAAGCTATTATGCCATGGTGAGCGACGCACTTGGTTGCACATTTCAGACAACACCGGTTCAAATTTCGGTTGGATCAGCACCTTGCGATAGCTCGTGTCAGTTAATTGTGTCTTCATCTCCAACGCTGACTTGTCCGGGTGCGGTACAAACAGGAATAGTATTTGCTCACGCTGTTGGAGGAATTGCGCCGCAATATACCTGGGATATACCAGCATCAGGCCCGGTAGTTAGCGGTCTTGGTACAGGTACCTATACCGTAACTGTCAGTGATGCAGGCAATCCTCATTGTCAACAATCTGCTACTGTAGTTGTAGACGCGATGCTGGAGGGAGAATGCCCCGACTGTAATTTTGATCCTGAAATACTGAGTATAGGTGATGTTGGTTGCGGTTTAGATGGCACCTTGCTTTATGTATCCATGGAAGCGGCAAGCTACTCGTGGAGTACGGGAGAAAGCACACGGTCTATAAATGTGGATGCACCAGGAACTTATACGGTAACAGTACGCAAATCAGACCTCTGCGATACCATCACTCTAAGCATTGAAGTTAGCGATGACGATGACCTCACAGGTGGCAACAAAATTTATGCGGATGATGAGTTTCTATGCAATGGTTCCTCATTAACACTTCACGCACCTTACGTGCCAGGAGCTACTTACGAATGGTTTCCAAATGGAGAAACTACTCAAACGATAGATGTAACTGAACCAGGCAGGTACTGGGTATTACTAACTATTAATGAATGTCTTGTTAAGTCAAGTGATTATGTCGTAACCAAATCACCCGCACCGGAAGACATCTTCATTACTGCTGTAATAGATTCTCTATGTACAAATAGCAAAGTAAGCTATCCTTTAATGTCTCCTTTCGGGATTGGTAATGCCTGGTATTTTGAGAATGAATTGATCAGCACGGATCAAATTGTGCAAATCAACAACCCCGGAGATTATACGTTGCAGGTGACCTATCCGGGATGTTTAACGCTTGAAGCGGTAATCACCATTAAAGAAAACAGCAAGTGTGATACTACAGATATAAATTGTACGCCTTTGGCTAATATCCTTTCAGGATTTGACCCCGATGATCTGGCAGATTGTAAAGAGGTACTTATTCAGCAAGCCACTTACAACGCTCAGGCTAAGTACGATGATTACCTGGAAGGGCTGCGTATTGATTTTGAAAACAATTATATCAATCACTGCCTGGATGCTGTGGAGACATTTACTGTAGAAAATACAGGTGGAGAGGCCACACACCATTACACACTTTACTACTATGATCAGGCTGGTAATCTAGTGCGAACAATTCCTCCTGAAGGAGTGCAAACCTTAGACCCTGCAGTGCTTAGTGAAGTAAGCGCTGAACGTGAAGCAGGCCTGCGTACTACAATTCCGAATCATCAATATGCAACTACTTACACCTATAATTCATTGAATCAATTATACGCTGAAGCAGTACCGGATCGTGATTTCATCATCTATCACGCTGTAATTCCGAGTACAGGTGTTGATGACCAGGTGACAGTAAATGGTACACACCTGTCCGATAACGGAACAGCCGTATTATTCGGATCAGATAGTTCTGGTAATGCCGTACTTTACTATTCTGAGGACGATGGCGCAAGCTGGCAATCGGTAGCCGGAATTGGTACCGAAAACCTGAATGCCGCATATATCGCTGATGACAATACGTTTTACGCTGCCGGCGAAGCGGGTACCGTACTTCGATCCGATAACAATGGAATTGATTGGGGACTTCGATATATCGGTGTTCCGAAAGAAATTGAATACCTTACTTTCTTTGCCTCATCTCCTGAAGAGGGTATGGTTATAACAGATGACTTATTTGTTTATACAACCAATAACAAAGGTGATAACTGGACAAGTGATGGCACTATCGATTTCGACGATATCGTGGGCGCCGTAATCGACTATGAGTTCATTTCGCGTGACCTGGGCTATCTTATTAGCAATATTGGAAACAAGGGTCGGTTATATCAAACCAATGACGGAGGAATAAGCTGGCAAGAGCTTTATATCAATAGTATCCAGGCTTCTATTCTGGCTGCCGCATCTACTAGTGATGCGATCATACTGGTGGGTGAAAATGGACTATTACTTGAGCAAGACACAGATGAATCTGTCTTTATTCCGACGGGACTAAACGAACTGGACTTGTCTACCGTAATTCCACTCAATGGTAATTACCTGTTGAGAAACCTAAGTAACGATACCTGGTTCAATCTTAATACACAAACCGGAGAACCAGAATCAATTGGACAATTTGAAGAGCTATACATTACACAGGAAGCAAACGATGTGATGACCTTAAATAATCAAACACTGAATAGCTATAGCGACACTGGTTTTGTAGAAACCATATTAGACGTTGCTCCGGAAGGAATGAGTTTTGTGTCTGTTGATAACTACATCTACTGGCAAAATGATGAATTATATCTCAAGATTGATACTTCAGATCAATTCTTGGCGCTTGAGTTATCAGGAAACACATCATGGACTGCAATTAATGGCGGGCATGTAACGGAAAATCCTAATCCAGGCGCGAACAACGTAAGTCTTATCACCGAAGATACCTGGTATTTCGGAGAGGATGTTGGCAATTCCCTGGATGATTCAAGTGCACTATGGCAGATCGTTACTCCTATAGATTGGGACCTTAGCTTTGAAGAATTAGAATTCGTAAGTGCACTGGACGGTTTCGTGCGAACGGAAACACAGTGTTACATTACAAGAGACGGAGGTAGAAACTGGACGCTTTACGCGACCATGGACAACAATGATCCTGATTTTGTTGATGTGGCATTCTCAGCATCCGGAATAATAGGTATTGACGATCAGGGCGATGCTTTCGTCTGGAATTCATTAAACGGATGGCAAGCACTTGACATTGATGCGCGTGCTTTCAACTATTCAGACCTGGAAGTATTGAGAGGTTCAACTGCGTCAGACTATCAACTATACACCAGTGGAAACGATGGTCAGGTACTTTGGATTAACTTTGAAGGGCTTGATGTCACAGTAGAACATCAGGCCAGCTCTGTCAGTAGTGATTTATCGCATGTCAAAACAGGAGAAAACAGTGCTACACCAGAACCATATGCTTTTGCTGGTAGTAGTGTATGGACTTCATTTGACGGAAGTGATTGGGTAACGGGCACCGCAGACAGCTCTTTTGCGCTATCAGACATTGCTTTAAATACCGCAGAAGACGTGGTTGCACTGGATGAATACGGGGACCTATTTGTTAAGGCGGCTGGTAATACCTCCTGGAGCGATGTTCTTGCATCAGGATTTAATAGTGTTGATAATTTCAGTACGGCCACTACTACGTATTCACTTGCTGTTGGAACCGACGGGCAATTGCTCGTGCGCACCGGAAGCCAGAACGAATTACGAAATGCTTTCAACGTACCGGCAATTGAAGATGCGACTATACTGGAATCAGGTGTAGGTTATGCAGTTGGTGCACTGGGAAGTATTCTCAAAACTGTTGATGGCGGTCAAAGCTGGATTGCACAAAGCGCGCCTACAAGCGCTCAATTAAACGCGGTGGCATTTTATGATAACAACAATGGTTTTGTTGTAGGAGACGGCGGTTTATTATACACCAACGACGGCGGTATAAACTGGATACAATCTGCCATTACAGAGCAATTAAATGCCATCGCCTACCGCACAGCAAACGAAGCTATCGTAGCAGGTAATGCAACTGGTACAACACCACGTTTATTCACCCTTAGTATTCCTTCTCTGGCATTGAATGCAGTTACGGCGGCACAATTCGGAGGCACTTTACCTCCTGCCGAAGACTTAAATGCAATCCATTTTGTGAACGAGCAGGTAGGCCACGTTGTTGGAGCTAACAACAGTATTTACAGATACAACAACAGATCGGGGGGCGGCTCTCCTTGGTTATACCTTCCAACAGTAAGTGATGTAAATGATGGAGATTATGAAACGGTATATTTCTTTGATGAGGAAAACGGTTACTTCGGTGGATCTGCCGATGGTATTGGTGTCTTGTTAAAGGTTGGGCTACTTAACAATTCAACATGGTCATCGATTAATCTTGCTGACAGTCCGGCATTGAGTGACCCGGTAGTTGACATCGATTTTAGTGACCCTACAAAGGCATTGGCATTGACCGCTGACGGAGCCTTTACTATTGAAGAACGAAGTGATCGATTCACCTCACTATTCTGGTATGATGAGCTGGGAAGGGAGGTGTTGAGTCAAAACTCACGTCAGTCTGAGAAGTTACCTCCGGCCTATACCTATACCTTCTATGATCATCTGGGAAGAATCACGGAAAAAGGCGAAGTGACTCAGGGTAATGACCCAACAGCATTCCTGGAGAAGATTAATACATCATTCAATGTATTAGAATCTGATGTGCGTGACTTTGTGAGTACAGGAGAACGAAGAGAGGTAGTTCGCAATTATTACGATATGGAGAATAGCTACCTGGCTCAAATTGAAACACACTATGCGAGTTCATCTAATCCATTGGTATTCGATAACACAACCTTGAGAAACCGTACAAGTTCACAAGTATATATCGAATCTCCGGGTATAACGACTGGTTATGAACTTAATCTTTTAACTACAGGTGTATTCGACTATGCGTATCATTATAACTACGACATACACGGTCATGTAAAAACAATGATTATGGATAACCCGGCGCTTGATGACTATAATCAGCGCTACAAACGCATTGACTACGATTTCGACCTGATAAGTGGTAATATTAATACAATGGTTTATCAATCCGGTGAACTGGATCAATTCCACCATAGATATTCTTATGATGCTGACAATCGACTGGCGCTGGTTGAAACGTCAACAAATGGCTATGTATGGCAGAAAGAAGTCGATTATGATTACTACCGCCATGGCCCGTTAATGCGAGAGGAAATAGGTGATTTGTCAGTTCAGGGTAATGATTACGTATATACACTTCAAGGGTGGACCAAAGCTATGAATAGTAATAACCTGGTCGCTTCCCTCGATGTAGGTCAGGATGGTTCTGCCAATGATTTACCAAGTGATGAATTTGGATACGAATTAGGGTACTATCAGGGAGATTACCTGGCAATCGGTAGCCATCACACAGGAAGTCAATTGGGAGGAGCTATTACTACAGACAACCATTCTGAAGATTTATACAATGGCAATGTTAGTAGACGTGTCACGGCGATTGCCCATTTCATGAGTAGCAGCAACGCACCTGGTGTAACGGGTTACCAATATGATCAATTGAACCGATTAACAAGTACACAATGGTATGATGGAAATGGTACTGACTTATCGAATGTGAGTAATGCAGGCAACCAATATAAGGTGGAAATAGATTATGATGCTAACGGAAATATCAAAAACCTCAATCGTTATGAAGGAGGAGGTGCCTCAATCGATGAGCTAACTTTTAACTATGATACCATAGGAACCCGACATAACAACCATTTATTGCAAGTGAGTGATAATGCTGCGGCAACCGGAGGAAGTGATATCCAAGCGGGGCAAAGCACATCCAATTACGACTACGACGAAACAGGAAATCTAAGTCAGGATTTACAGGAAGAAATCGATAGTATAGCCTGGACCCATGATCATAAAATGAGCCGGGTGTTTAGAACAGCAGGAAGCACATTGCCTAATCTGGAATTCGGGTATGATGGTTCCAGACGCCGTATCATGAAGCGGGAGGTAACTAGTACTGACACGACAACTACCTGGTATTTTAGAGATGCCAACGGAAAGGTTATGGCAGTGTACAATGAATCAGGTTCTACACTTTCACTTCGTGAACGCAACGTGTATGGACAAGATATGCTGGGTCTTAACAAAGAAGTACTGGACTTGAGCGGTGGTAGCAATACCACCAAGCTCGACAGTATCGTTAAAGTGGATTATGGTACGAATCATTATGCTCTTAAGGATCACCTTGGCAATGTAAACGTGGTTATTAACGGTAAACGTATGCCTAATAACCCTGGTGGTACCAGCGATGCATTTGAAGCAGAAGTAATAGCTGCTTCAGATTACTATCCTTACGGTATGCAGATGCCTGGTCGAAGGTATAACAGTTCTGATTATAGTTATGGATTTAACGGCAATAAAAAAGACAATGCATTGAAAGGAGATGGAAATAGCTATAATACTACTGCTTTTGGTACTTATGATCCCAGAACAGGCAGATTGCTCCATTCAAACAGCTCTTGGTCTACTTACCCGGGAATGAATCCATATAGCTATAGCTTTAACAACCCAATTATTCATAGTGATGCTTACACAAAAAATCCGTTAGCAGCTGTCATGAGACTGGGAAAACAATCCGCTTCATTTGTAGAGTTAATGACTGCCAATGGTATCACTCAAAGCAATTACAAAGAACTGATACGTTTGGGTGAACACCTTAAGGTGAACAAGGAAACACAGGTAATCACTGTAAGACTTGATCAATCTCAGGATGCTATCTCCTCATTAATAGACGGACTAAATCTAAGTTCAGATATCAATGATATTACTAAATTTGAAATAGAGGTTGCGAGCGGAGCAATTACTCCCGACCAGTTTGCAAGAAAAATGCTGGCTCTGAAATCAGAAGGGTTTCTGCGAAAATTACGCATTGCAGCTGAACTTGATGATATTGAAGATAGGCATTTACTTGAACTATTAGATCCTTTACCAATAGAAAGTGAAGAGGAACTAATGAAGGTTACACGTAATATCATCAACCAAACACAAGTTTCAGGATTGGACCACGCCGCATTCGAGCTGCTTAGAAACAGGGGTTCAAACCTAAGAAATGAGTTTCTCAGTCAACAATAACAAGCGCTGAGTTCAAACTCAGAAAATACTAAAAAACCGGATGAAAGCTTTTCATCCGGTTTTTTTATTTAAAGCTATAAAGGGTAAGCATAGCAATTCTGTCAATAATCTTTATGCTTTGCTTTATTAAGCCTGACCAATATATACTGTTTTTTTTGAAAGCTTAAGCTACAGACAAACCCACCCTTAGCTGAATTTTACGATAACAGAAATTGTCAACTAACCTCCATGTGATGTTCGGTGCTTATGTAATATGATGTAATATTTTTTTTGATCTCATTTCTGGTTATTAGCAATAGAGTTAGAAATACAACAAACGCTATTAATCACAAAAGTAAATTAACCACTATTAACTAAAATCATGTATCAACAAAATCACCTTCACCTTATTTAGGAATCAGTTATTCTAAATTAAGGAAGACAATAGCTGCAATATCTTAGGCAACTAAATTGTCATATTCAAAAACTTGAAACGCTAATTACCGGGCATTCATTGGTTTACATCTATTCTGATTTTTTTCAGATAAAAAATACCATTGCCAATCTGTTAGGCCCTTTGGAAATATGCTAAAAAAGTAAGCAACCAGATGTGCTTCTTGAAAATTTTTCCTGAATCAGTTCATATTGAATTCAAATGAGCGAGCTACAGGTATGTTAACAGACTAAAACCTGTTGAGTATTACAATACATTTCTTTTAAAAGAGTAAATGAAAGAACACCTGATTCTTTACGGTAATCAAATAATTACTGAACATGAATGAACAACAACCATCAAATACTATTGTAAAAAACCCTTCAATCTCACTTCCCAAAGGTGGTGGAGCAATTAAGGGAATAGGTGACACTTTTAAGCCTCACGCTTTTTCAGGAACAGGGAGCTTTTCCATACCGTTTCCTACGACTTCTGCCAGAGGATTTGAACCTCATTTAGCTTTAAACTATAACTCAGGAAGTGGCAATAGTCCGTTCGGACTGGGTTTTGACCTTTCTATTCCCAAAATCTCCATTCGCACATCACTTGGGATTCCCAAATATGACGGAAGTGATATCTTTCTTTTAAATGGTGCAGAACTAGTCCCTAAAAACAAAGCACCCTACAAAGACAAAAACGGATTTAATGTATATGAATACCTGCAACGTATAGAAGGAACGTTTTCTTTGATCAAGCATCATATAAAAGATGATCGCAGCACCTCTTTTTGGGAAGTAATTAGTACTACAAATACAAAGTCAGTTTTTGGTAAAACACAAGCTTCTCAGGTTTATAATCCTGAAAAAAAAGCTCAGATATTCGAATGGCTATTAACTGATGAATCTGATGCCAAGGGAAATAAAATCATCTTTGAGTATAAAAAAGACAATGAAGACAACTTACCGGAAGCTATATGGGCCAGAGAGCATGTCCAAAACAACAAATACCCCAAAAGCATTAAATATGGCAACTACAATGATCAGGGAACGGAGAAGTTCGCTTTTGAGGTACGCTTCAATTATGGGGAGTACAACCTGAAAAACCTGGATAAAGGAGGCAGCGATCCATATACACCCATAAAAAAGTGGGATTATCGTCCTGATCCGTTTTCATCTTATAGAAGTGGTTTTGAAATACGTACCTCTCGACTGTGCAAAGATATTTTACTTTTCCATCACCTTGAAAAAGAATTAGGAGATCCTTATTTGGTAAAAAGTTTGTCTTTATCTTATAGTTCTACACGTAATTACCAAGGAGAAAGCATCATAGGCCCAACAACCATACTTTCTGCGACCTTAACGGGTTACAGACGTTCGGGTAAAACGGCTACCGACAAATATGATCTTCAGGCGATGCCATCTCTTAACTTTGGCTTCTCTGAATTCTGTGCACCTCAAACTCCTCAATTTAATCTGCTTAGTACTGACGTCAATTCCATCCCGGGTCACTTAAACGCTTCGGGTTTTATGCCTGTTGACCTTAATCGTGAAGGAATAAGCGGTTTACTCTATAGCACAGACTCCCTTACTTACCTGGAGCCGGAAGGAGATGGAAAATACAATTTCCCTGAAACGCCAAACGAATTTCCAATAAGCAAGAGGCTCAACACCATGGAAGCTTCATTAACCGATTTGGAAGGCAATGGAGAAATGGAATTGGTCACAAGAAATCAAAACGGTGCCGGTTACTACCCCAAAAACAACGATGGTACCTGGGGAGAATTCACTCCTTTTGCCTCTTACCCAAGCGATTTCACCGACCCTTTACCAGAAGCAGCAGACCTCAACGGTAACGGTAAGTCAGACTTAGTAGTTGCTGATAATAATGATTTGTTGTTATACAACTCGCTAGGAAAAAAAGGTTACTCGACTCCTCAACGTAAGCAGAAACTTGACGATTTTCCTTTATCAAAAAAAGATGACGTTAAAGAACATGTAGGTTTTGCCGACCTCCTCGGTGACGGACTCCAACATCGTATTAAAATCACCAATGGGAACGTTGAATGCTGGCCAGATTTGGGTTATGGCAACTTTGATAAAAAGATCTCCTTGGGTAACGCACCGTTGTTTGACGGCCAATTCGAAACTTCAAGACTTTTTCTGGCCGACATTGATGGTTCGGGTACTACAGATTTAATTTACGTGTACCCTGATCGTGTTGAACTTTTCATTAATCAATCAGGCAATTCATTTTCGAATGCCATTACAATTACACTTCCGGAAACCTTTAGCGACATCGATCAAATTAGTTTTGCAGATATTCTTGGCAATGGTACCTCCTGCCTCGTTTTCACTAAAATAGACAATACACCAAGGCATTATTATTACAACTTTATTGGGGAGATCGAAATCGATAACAAAAGACAGAAAAGTATAAAACCCTATTTACTCAATACAATAGCTAATAATCTCGGAGCAGTCACACAAATTCAATATTGCAGTTCTACCAAATTTTACCTCGAAGATAAGAAAGATGGAAACCCGTGGATCACAAAACTGCCCTTCCCTGTTCAGGTGGTTGAGAAAACTATCGTCATTGACAAAACTTCAGGCACGCGTTACACTAATCGTTACAAATACCACGACGGATTTTACGATCATGTGGAACGTGAATTCAGAGGCTTTGGATATGTTGAATCCTGGGATACGGAAGATTATGACGACCTCGTGCAAAATAATAATAGCCACGGTATTGCAAGCGTAGATAAGGCAAATTTTGTCCCTCCGGTGTATACACGCACGTGGTATCACACAGGGGCTACCTTCCAGGATAAAGCGGTAACTGCATATTATAAAAAGCAGTTTTTCCAGGGAGACGATAAGGCCTACGATTTCCCGGAGCCTCATCTTCAGCCGAACATTTATGACCATGATGTGGAAACCGTAAGACAGGCTTATGTCGCTCTAAAAGGGCAGGTAATGAGAACAGAAGTGTATGGAGAAGATAAAGACCGACACCCACTATCTTATCAAAATCCCATTACCGTAGAAGAATCGAATGTTACGATTGATTTGTATCAAAAAAAGGGAGAACACAAATATGCAGTTTTCATGCTAACTCCCAGAGAGGGAATTAGCTATCAATATGAAAGAGAGGCACACGACCCAAGAATACAGCAGCACTTCACCCTGGAAACTGACCACTATGGTAATGTTATTTCAGACTGTACACTATTCTTACCCAGGCGTTCAGGCGTTGACAATGTGCTTCATGAAGGACAACAACAACTCCTGGGAACCTATAATTGGAACCGTTATGTCACACCAATTGACGGCGATCTATTCTGTCATCAGGGGTGTGAGCAACAGCAGTTCCAACTTTTGGGAATAAGCCTAAGTCCTGGCGGCTACATGTCGTATAATGAAATAACAACACAAACCAAGGTAATAGATGTACCTTCACGTCAAAACATTATTTCTTACAGTGGCCAGGCAGGCTCAGGTGTGGAAGCACAGCAAATGAGCTGGCATAAAAGCTTCTTTTGGGATGCAAATTTACAACAGGCTCTTGATTTAGGATCAATATCGCCGCAGGCTCTTTTGCACCACGAAGAAAGTGCTGTGTTTGATAAAATATTTGCAACCGAGGTATCAGATGGGCGCCTAATAGCTAAGCAGTCCTATACCAACCAGGACTATTTGTCGAATACGCTCTATACAAAAGGAGGGTATTTTTATGATGAAAAGAATGCCTACTGGTGGAATAAAGGTCTGGTACAAATGTACCTCGACAGTGATAAATTCTACCTTCCTAATATTACAGAAAACCGTTTTGCCTTTGATTCGCAAGGCAGCAAACATCCCCAGGATATTTCTCTGTGTACCAGGACTACCATCACTTACGACGATTACTATTTCACAAAGAAAACACTAACTCAACTGGTAGATCAATCGACGAATAACGTCACCAACACAGAAATTGATTACGTATCATTTCAGCCAAAACAACTTACCGACATCAACAATAATGTGCATCAAGCACTATACGACCCCTTGGGAAGAGTAATAGTTAGCTCTATTATGGGCACCGAAAATGGTACCTCAACAGGAGGCATGAGCCTTTACCCTAAAGGTAGTACTCCTGCAGCGTATCAACTACCTACAGGTATCACATTTGACAAAGTAACAAATCGCGCAAGCCAAAAAGACTGCCTAAAAGGAGCTGCCAGCTTTTTCTATTATAATTTACATGCCTGGAAGGATAATAAACAGCCGGCCAGCGCAGTGCAATTGCAACGTTTCAATTACTGGAACTCTCCGGATAAAGACCAGTCTCCATATTGCATGACTATCATTAGTTACACAGATGGTTTAGGCAGAGAGCTGGAAAAGAAAACAAGAACCAGTGCCGGAATGGCTTATGTTAGAGGGCGGGATGGTAAATTGGTCCTTGATGGAAATGGCAAACCGCTGGAACAGTCAACAAATGATCGCTGGCAAACCGCTGGTCGCACCGTAAGTAACAACAAGGGCAAGCCTTACGAGCAATACCTCCCCTATTTCATTGACTCACCTTTATATCAGGGTCAACAGGAAGTACCTGGACCACCTCCTACGGTTACCATTTACGATGCACTCAATCGTGTGATTCGTGTGAACTCACCGAAAGGATTTTTCTCCAAAGTTGAATTCACACCCTGGGAAGAACAACATTTTGATGAAGATGACACAATAATAGCATCTGCGTATTACAAAAAGAATTACCCTAATAACTTAACTCCACAGGAAAAAGAAGCTATTGATCAAGCGAAGGCTTTTTACAACACGCCTCATACTAAAATATTCGACAACACAGGAAGTGTATTGTTTGAGATTGACAACAATCTGGGAAATGTACAAAAAGACCTGTTTAAAAACCTGGCCACAGGTGGCATTACATCAGCCGATATTTGGAATGCCTTGAAAACGGCAGGATACCTGGCATCAGATAGCTCAAACCCAGACCTCACTTGGGTAACTCCCAAATTCCAGCCCTATATAAAAGGTTTTCAACTAAAACTACCGGCTCAATATAGTGGAATACTTGAAGGTATTACCGAACTGTTAAAACAAAACGGGTTGGTTTCTTCATTTTCCACAGATATTTTGGGCAGGGTCATAAAAAGCATTGACTCCAGATTATATTTCTCCAATATAACTAGTGGTACCAATTACTGTAATTTCCAATACCGTTATGCGATGGATGCAAAGGAACCTGTACGTATTGACGGTGCTGATGCAGGTAGTCAAAAGCATTTCATAAATATTTTCAATCAGCAATTGTGGTCCTGGAGTGCCCGTGACTATTGCCAACTCATAGATTATGATCAACTGCAACGTAAGACGGCGCTATATGTCAAAAAAATTACCACATCTGGTATGATTAGCGACTACAGTGACTTCAATCTTGTTGAAGTTTTCAAATATGGCGAGACTCAGAATAATGCTGAAGGCAATAATCTTCGTGGACAACTCTATGAATTAAAAGACCTCTCGGGCATTGTATTAAATAATAGTTACAGCATGCAGGAAGAGGTAATGGAAAGCTCAAGACAAATGGCTGTTGACTATAAGAATGCTATAAACTGGAAGTCTTCGGTAGAACTGGAAACAGAAGTTCACATTACCAAAACCACCTACAACGCTGTTAAACATATAATATCAAATACTTCTCCGGATAAAACCCAAACCAGTCAATCGTATAATGAAACGGGACAGCTGATTTCCGCAAAAACTGTCTTTAGTGACAATAGTGATCAGCAAATAATTGACAACATAGCATACGATGCCAAAGGACAACGCACCTCTATCACCTATGGCAATGGTATAAAAACCGCTTTTACATATGAAGACACCACATTACGACTAACAAACCTTATCAGCACTCGCAACATATCGGGAGGAGCTACTGAAAAAGTGCAAGACCTTGATTATACTTACGACCCGGTAGGTAATGTCACTCAGACTGTTGACAATACGATCTCCACCGTTTTTCACGCTAATCAAAAAGTGGAACCTAAGTCCGGCTATGTGTATGATGCCTTATACCGGTTAATCAAAGCAAGTGGGCGCCAACATATTAACATCAATGAGAACACTTACAAAAATAATTCGTCTGAAGGCAGTTTCATGCAAAGTATCTTCGGACCGCCGCCACCCACTAATGACTCTGGCAAGCTGGAAAATTACACCGCGCTCTACACCTACGACGATGGCGGAAACTTAATTGAAAAGAGCCGCAGTGCCAAATCAGGTAAGGTAAAGCGCTCTTTACCGGTTGAAAACAATTCAAACCAACTAAAAGGTTTCTCTTATGACCCATCGGGTAACATGCGTGACCTGGTAATTAACGGCACTGTTGACTTGTCTTTTAACTGTTGTGAAAACCTGGTAAAAGCTGCTACAATTACCAGACCAAACGAACCAGACGATGCCGACTATTATGTTTATGACAGTAACGAACAGCGCACGCGAAAGGTAAGTGAGCTCAGTGCTCATGGAGGTACAACTTCTGAAATTGAAGATAAAATATACCTGGGCAACTACGAGATCAAACGTGATTATAAGGGCAGTGAAATTAAAGCTCAGCATTTATCCATGGAACGCCAGATATTACGAATCATGGACGGTAATTCCTGTGTGGCAATCATCAATTATATAAGCAAAGATAAAGGTACACCTTCTAAGGAGGGGAGCAGGCAGTTCCGTTTTCAAATGGACAACCATCTGGGCTCGGTGAGCCTGGAAATGGATAAAGGTGCACAATTGATTTCTTACGAAGAATACTTTCCTTACGGGGGTACATCAATTATCACGGGATCGAGTCAGGCTGAGGTGAAGCTAAAAGAATACCGCTACTCTGGTAAAGAGCGCGATAATAGTACCGGGTTGTATTATTATGGGGCACGTTATTACGCCTCCTGGTTGGGAAGATGGCTCAAGCCCGACCCGGGAGGTGCCATTGACGGTATGAATTTATACGCTTTTGTGGGAGGCAACCCTATAAGCAAAATTGACAACGACGGCCATATTGGATTGTGGGCAGCTCTGGCAACCACCGCCGGAATCGCTGCTACCCTAGGTACTGGTGTTATCGGTGGATTAAGAACAGGAAATGGCTTGGGAAATACTTCGGGAGCTACTATGGGAGCCATCGCTGGCGTAGTAGGAGCTACAGTTGGAGGTCTCTTGGTAGGGGCTTCGGCACCGGTCATAGCCACCGCTGCTCTGGCTACAGCTGCCGCAGGTGTCGCTGGCGCAATTAGCGGAGGCTCCGTGGGCAGAACAGCCATGGACCTGGCAGACAATGGCTCAAGTATCAGAACGTCAACTGTCGGTGCACTTTCATCAGCGGTTGCCGGAGGACTTCTTGGATTCGCTATAGCGGGCCCTATCGGTGCCGCGGCAGGTGCCGGAGGAGGTGTCCTGTCTTCGGGGGCTCATCTCGGACTCATGGCAAGCGCCGCAGGGCAAAACCTCAACCCGAGGGTACTGACAGATGCTACTCAAATAGTACCTGCGGTAACTCCTCATCATATAGCGGCTACAATGAGAAACAACCGTCAAATGATTGTTATGGCTCCTCAACAAGAAGCCATGAGAAGATTTAGGGCTAGCTATGAAAAACGGACTAAAAAATCCAGAATACATCCCAATCAGGTATTCCGGTTAAACCCTAATGAAAAGCTCGACTCAAGAACTAACCCTGCCATGCATATTGTAGCAGTACATGGTTCCAGAGGTTATGTAATGGTTTCTACCGGCCACCATGGAAATGTTATGAGACCAATGGCCATAGCCGATTTTGCACGATATGTTGATAATCAACTGGGGCATGCAGATAATCATCCTATCAAATTTGTCTCTTGTTATGGAGGTGCCATCGGCATTCAGTCCAATGCACAAGTATTGGCAAACATTACAGGACGAACGGTGCATGCTTTTCCAGGCGCCGAAGATCAAAGGTACGCAGGTCCCTGGAAGGAATATACACCACAACATTAATGGGCATTACGGTTTTAGTTAAGATGAATAAAACATTTTACTCAAAGCAAAAACTCGTCGGTGTTATGAAGGGTGATACCCTCTCCAAACGAAGGCAAAATATTAAACACTGCAACTTCAGTGTACTATTAAATTTTTAAAAAGAACAAAACACAACAAACCATGAGTGCAATCACACCAATACCGGACAATAGCAAATTGACGGCTTTTTACGATAACAACAAAGACTTCGATATACTCCATTACGACCTGAACGATATAAACAATTTGGATCAGTTAAACTGGCAGGGGATAGCAGATAAGGATGAAGTTCTCAACACCTTAAAAGCTTACCAGCGCCTTTATCGCCTTGATCCTGATAATCTGGTAGCCGACACCTTATACGATGATGGCATTACTTCTGCAGCCGAAGTACTGAGCATGACCAAAAGCGCTTTTATAGGGAAATATGCTCCAAAATTCGGCGTAGACGGTCAGCAAACGGCAGAAAACACCTACCAAAGGGCTTCGGCCATCAAAACGGCCTCGGCACACCTCATGGCCAACGTGCACAGTTTTGCCGCTTCTCCACACAGTCGCAATCTGGCCGTCACCAACATCGACCAGTCCCTACCTACTTACTTTCAAAAACTTTCCAGTTATCAGCAAATGTTCGGAAGTCTGGATTATTGTGAATGTTCCGAATGTCAATCTATTTATGGCCCTCCGGCTTACTTTGTTGACCTAATGCGCATTATCAACAAAGCGATTACAGTACCTAATACGACCCGGCCCAATGCCGATGACAATATACCCAACGGTTTACGCCTCAACGACCGACGGCCCGATTTGTTCAGTCTGGAGTTAACCTGCTCCAATACCAACGACCTGGTTCCTTACCTTCAAATAGTGAATGATGTACTTGAAAAGACACTGGTCACTTACAGCGCCTTTGCCGACGGTGAAGTTACTTCGGGTCTGGCCAACTCCTACTACCCGTTCAACCTTCCTTTTAACCTGCCGCTTGAGCAAATGCGATCTTATTTGGGACATTTCAAGGTACAGCTTTACGAAGTCTACCAGGCTATGGCCAATAAAGACGATCTCACCAAAGAGGCCGCAAGGGAGTTCTTACTACTATCTGTAAATGAACTAAGCAATTTGATGCCCCCTTCTCAGGCTAACCTTCCCCAAGTACTTAGCAAAAACTTTGGACTGTCTATATCTGCAGGTAATTTACAAGGGCTTGATCACCTGCAAACGTTTATCGATCAAACTAAAGTGAGCCGTGATCAATTATTAGATTTATTTACGCAGGGCTTAAGCGCAAAAGAAATCTTTGACGTTTCCGGCGTTTATACACCTTCTACTTTTGGGACTACTTTAACGCTGACACAAAGCGGAAACAGAGTTACAGGCACTTACGATTATCATGGAGGCACACTTGAAGGAGTTATAATCGGTAATGTGCTCAAAGGACACTGGGCCGAAGGAAGTGGCGAAGCTCCTACCGACGCCGGAAATTTTGAATTTGAATTCGATTACTCCGGACAGCGTTTTACCGGCAAATGGGCGCACGGCTATAATGTTAACTGGGATGTTGAAGCCTGGAACGGGACACGAAATGCTTCCAGTAAATTTACGGGAGGAATTATCCCGCATACCTTTTTCATCAATCAGTCCCTGAGTTCCTCTGCATACCTTAGCATTAAGAAAAACACACAAAGTGCAACTCCTTACGACGCAATAGCGAACCTTGACCTTAACACACTTGATCGTGTGAACCGGTTTATCAGATTGGCCGCTAAACTGGAATGGAAATATGCTGATTTGAACTGGGTGATGACCGCGCACAAGATCAATCAACTGAATGATGATACCGCCATTAAATCGCTGGCAATTACACAAAAATTGAACAAAGACCTGGATTTGGCACCGGTAGAAGCTAGCTCACTATGGTTTGATATCAAAACGATAGGCGCCGGCGACGGCATCAATTCAAACGCTCCATTTGATACCATTTTCAATAACCCCGACATCTTAAGAAAACTACCTGACGCTACACCTTACCACCCGGTCACCACCACTTCTACCGCTACCTTTATTAACCCCTTGTATACCGAAGAGACTTTGGATTGGGTAGTTGATGAGAGTACCTATAACAAGGAAGTTAGTGCCGGTACAATCACCGCTATTCCAAAGGCAAAAAAACAGCGTGCTAACATCATTATGGGGGGTATTCCTGCCAGCCAGGATGATACTACGGCTATTGCTCAAGCTATATTTGGAAAAATTGCCACTATCAAACTTACAGTGAGCAATATGTCTGCCATATACAGACACGCAAAATTGGCTAATGTCCTCAATATACAAGTATCAACGTACCTGGTTTTGCTCAAATTATTGGGATATGAAAATAGTAACAAGATTATTGCTTCATTCACAGCACAGCAGGTGGCGTATTTAAATAAAGCCAGGCTATGGATTGTCAAATCCGGAATGAATCCCCTGGAATTAGATTATTTTATCAATGGAACGACAAGTACCTATGTAAACAAAGGTTATGAGACAAGTAATATACCTGCATTTCTGGTATCCATACAACCCTTATTGAAAGATACGGCTATCACACCTACCAGTTTTAGTTATCAGGATATTAGCAAATCGGTATCACTGGAAATTTATCAATACTTATTAAAGAATGATTATATAGATGCTGTTGGAATGGTTAATTCCAAATTTGAAACTACGCCGCCGGACTGGAATAATTCAGGTTTTAATTTATCCGATGCCCAGCAATCTTACATCAATGACCGCATAAACAGCCAGCACACTGAGCAAATAGATAAGTTTTCGTCCAGCTTAACCACTTTCTTTGGTGCAAAACCAAATCTCATTCAGCACTTACTCCCCATTACTTCAACCATCTTAAACCAGCCCGATTTTTTGAGTCGGTTTCTATTAACATCTCTATTTAATGCACCAGTTGATGATGTGAGTAAGGACAATGGCAAAACGCTCGATTTAGGTATGTTAATTCAGGTTTTTGGCACTCATAACATCACACTCGATGCCTCTACCGTACAATTGAAAGTCTTAGTAAAAGCCACCCTTTGGGAACTCTTAGATACCACCACACAAGCCACTTACTACGCCTCAATTAACCAGGATGGCACCGTCCATTTCAAACAACTCATCGCCACTTCCAAAGATGCTAAAATCCCTGATTTTGTTGAGCAGTTTATCGATTGGACCGCACGTTACCTGAAACCAGTAGCCAGCCAAAACCTCAAACCGGTAGAGACCGACCTCCTGGCGCAACACCCTGAAGTTTTTGCTATAAACGATTTTAAAACCCTTGATCTAACAAATGCAAATGCCATTTACAAATTCAGAGAACTTACAGACGCTTTTGACGACACCAACGATGTGCTGGTCAGTTATTTCAATGCTGTCAACGAAAGCCCACCGAAGGATGGAATGGATTTGCTAAATAAAGTTACAAACTGGAACGAAGATCAATGTAAATACCTCTGCACACAGTTCTTCGGTGCTCCGGTCAAATGTACTTCAATAGCTAATATTTGCTCTTTAAAGGTGGTATTTGATATGAGCATTTCTACAGGAACCGATGTATATACCCTTCAAAAGATTTACGATGAGAAAGACACCGCTCTCACGTCTTCAAACCTGCCTGATTTCACGCACCTTAGCAATCAACTATTACAATCGATAAGGGCACAAGTTACGACCGAAGAATGGCCTGCGGTATTCAGCAATATTGACAAAAAAATCGAAGAAGCCCGTCGCAGTGCCATGGAAGAAATCGCTATTTGGACACTGGGCAAACAATATACAGATATTACGAATTCGCGTAACCTGTATGAATTTTTGCTCATAGATGTCGATAAGAGCGGATGTGCACAAATTTCCGTATTAAAAGAAGCATTAAATGCCTCGCAATTGTATTTGCAAAGGTGCCGACTCAACCTGGAGCGAAATGTCACTATAAGCACCGACGATATTCCCACCGTTTACTGGGAATGGTTGATGAATTACCGGGTGTGGGAAGCCAACCGTAAGATATTCCTGTATCCTGAAAATTACATCGAGCCTACCTTACGAAAATCAAAAACGGACCTTTTCAAAGAGCTGGAAAACACCTTGCAACAAGGTGCTATTACCGATGAAAATGTCGAAAAGGCTTATAAAACATACCTCGACAAACTTACTGATTTAGCGAAGCTAAAATATGTAGATAGTTACCATTGCACGGTACACAGTGTCGAAAAAGGAGCCATTGACACCTTGTTCCTATTTGCTCGCACACGCAAAGCTCCCTACGAATATTACTATATCACCCGGGAACCAGGAAATGTATGGTCGCAATGGAATAAAATAGGAATCACTATCAATTCCGAATACGTTTCCGCTGTTTACGCTTTTCATAAACTCTTTGTGTTTTGGGTGGAAATAAGCCAATCTCAAGAAAATCAGTCTGGCAATAGCAGCACCAGAAAAAATGTGATATACAAATCTTCCATTAAATATTCCTTTTATGACTTTAACGGTAACTGGGTGCAACCTCAGACGCTGGTAGCAGACCATCTTATCAACTACAATGCAGCTTCCAACCCGGATGACCGATACGCTCCTTATAGCGGCAACATGTTTAACATGTCTGACCCCTACTGGAACAAGGTTATTGTAAATGAAACGTCCCCTACCAATTATGTACCGCACCAGCCACCCTCCGAAAAACATGCTGATAAATTAAGCTTGTGGTACGGGCCTTTTGCTGATCAGGAATCGCAGGGGCCACAAAATGCCAGTCCCCTTTCTGGTAGCCCCAGCCGTGAAGAAGACGCTTTTGCTGAACTGGTCTCTACGGCTGTTAACAACCAAAATCAACTGGGATGGGGTAAAGTGCGCGGACATATGCCTTTGAACGAAGTTAAAACACTCGACCTGGAACTGGAAGATAGTTACTTGCTCAATGCTGATGAGTTTCTGTACTACCAAAAAACGGAAATAACAGACTCCAGTGCTCCCACTTTCGAGTCGGCTGTAGGGCATGGCACAAACGAGCTGATTATTCAAGCTACAGATAGCCCGCTATACAATAATTTTACAGACGGTATGAGAGTGACTCCTAACGTTGCTCAGCCGGCATCGGTCAAAGCTACTGCCGATAGTTTCACTTATGAACCCTATATTACGACTTCAGATTCCTCCAATGCCTTTGATGCACTAAAAAGCAATGCGGTAGGTTTTCTGGAAGCAGACGGCACGGTAAAAAAAGTGGCAGTACAGGCTACCACTTCCATCATCCAGGTTTCTACGCAGACAACAGAAGTCCAGGCACGCATAATCCGTGATAAACTATTTCAGCTTTATTATGGAGATCCGGTACTGTTTGGAAACATCGATCCGGTTAACGGGGCAGTCATGTCCGTTAAAAACCAACCGGGTTGGTTCATTTTAAACAGTGGCACGGAAAGCTTTCTGGTTAACAACGATAAATTTAATAAAATCTCAGATGCCCTTAAGGTAGACCAACCATTTGGCTTTGTAAATGAGCTGTCTTTTGTTGGACCTTTAATCGATACAAATCAATCCAAGCTCTATTTTAGTTCACTGGCTTCACCGCAGGTAAACTTAATCAATCGCACATCGAAGAATGCAACTACGGCTATAGTTGATCTATCGGTAGTAAGGCCGGCAAGCGTCCAAATTATTGCTACGGCGCTACAAACTACGGAAGAAATAGCTACGGAAATTAAGCGAATAATGCTTGCTTCAGGGCCAACCAGCTTCACCTATTCTAATCCCGACGGAGGATCTCAAGGTATGGTGACTGAAACGTCCTTTGTAGGAAATGGCATCACAAAAGCGCAATCTAAGCTTTTCTATCAAACTTTATCTTCCGATGCCGTTGGGATCATTCAAGTTAATGGAAAAGTAAATGCAAGTGTGGCAAAAGCAATACCTACAAACCTTTTAGCCACGTCATTGGTCACTTCCAATGAAAATGCTGTTTATGTGAAGAGTGTTTTAATTAAAGCCCTGAGCGATACAAATACGACCTTTAGTGTAGATGATAATATATATGGCCTTCAATTTGAAACGACCAGGTTAACTACAAGCGCGGTTTACGACTTAAGCAAACGCCTCTTTAGCGGAGGAATTGAAGAATTGTTGCAGTTAAACACGCAACAAGCTCCAAAAGACATCATATTGGATTTTGCCCGTTTAGAGGCATCATCACAAATAAAAGCTCCCGATGTAGCTTATGGCGACCAGGTAGATTTTGAAGGTGCTTATGGCCTTTACTTCTGGGAATTGTTTTTCCACGGACCGATGTTGGTTGCACAATTACTGAATCAAAACCAACAATACCGTGAAGCAGAAAAATGGTATCAGTACATATTTAACCCTACGTTGCCGCCGGTAGTTGTAAGCGAAAACAGTTTTGAAACCAATGATATCAACAAAGATGAGGCCAGTCTCATCTATCAGAGTCTTGTATATGCCAAACTGGTCGATGATAGTGGGGCGGTAACCGAAGTTGGAGATAAAGCGAGTATTACGGCCATTATAGCGGTAACACAGCTGGACGAGTTACGCGCCAAAGAAGTGCAGAATGTATTACAAAGTAATTATGTAGTAACCCCTACATCCCGATACTGGCAGTTCAAGCCATTTAGAAACCATACGCTGCAAACACTCAAAGAGCAACTCACTAATAGTGCCGAAATACAAACCTATAACGATGACCCTTTTGACCCTCATGCCATTGCCCGTTTGCGCATTGGTGCCTATGAAAAAACGGTTGTTATGCACTATATCAACAATTTGCTGGATTGGGGAGATTATGAGTTCACTCAATATACCTGGGAATCAATTACAACGGCCACTATGCTCTATGTATACGCCTACGATTTACTGGGGCCTAAGCCTGTAGATCTGGGCAGCTGTGATAAAGCATTTCCAGCTTCATTTATGGATATTCTGGGGCATTATAAAGGTTCAAAAAATGGCATTCCTCAATTTCTGATAGACCTGGAAAATGTAGCAGCTGCTCCCGGCGCCACTCCGCCTGTTATCAACCCGGCAGGACATCCTTTTAATGATCTTGATGCGCTGTTCTGTGTACCGGAGAACGACCGTTTTGTCGATTACTGGAATCGTGTACAAGATCGCCTTTATAAAATTCGTCACTGCCTGAATATTGATGGACAGGCGGTCCCTCTCCCGCTTTTCCAACCGCCAATAGATCCAATGGCACTCGTAAAAGCAGCAGCCAGTGGCAATAGTGTTTTAGCGGTACAGTCACAACTGATGGCAAATGTGCCTGCTTATCGTTTCCGGTCCATGATAGCACATACACGTCAGTTTGTAAGTTCAATGATCCAAATTGGCAACCAGCTGTTAAGCGTTTTGGAAAAGGACGACGCTGAACAATTGGCACTGATGCATTCCACCCATCAAATTACTTTACTCAACATGACAAGCGCAGTGAAAAAGGATCAGATCGACCAGCTGCAGGATGAACTGAATGCACTGCAACAAAGCCTTAGTTCAGCTACTTACAGACAGCAGCACTATTCCACTTTAATTGCTAATGGTGTCGATAACCTTGAAAATGCGGCACTAATCCTGCAAGCAGAATCTATCGTACCTCAAACTGTTGCCATTGGCATTAACGGAGTTTCAATCGCCGGATACCTTGCGCCCAATATCTTTGGCTTTTCGGATGGTGGAATGAAATTTGGCGATGCCATCAATGCTGGTGCTCAAATTTCCAACGGGGTTTCCGGAATTATGAATCAAAGCGCAGGCATTTTAACTACATTAAGTCAATATGCACGTCGTGCCAACGACTGGCAGTTGCAAGAGCAATTGGCTCAATATGATATAAACCAATTAAATGAACAGATTGAAGCAAGTAAGATTAAGATTCAAATTGCGCAGCAGGAGTTGGCTATTCACAACAAAACAATAGACCAAACGAATGAAGAAGATGAATTCTTAAAAAGTAAGTTCAACAATAAAGACTTGTATCAATGGATGATTGGCAGGCTGTCTACCATCTATTTCCAAACATACAAAGTGGCTCTGGATATGGCACTTGCCACTCAATCGGCTTACAACTTCGAACTGGATAGAGACGATGCCCTTATTAATTACAACTACTGGGATTCGCTGCACAAAGGACTACTGGCAGGAGAAAGTCTGATGTTATCTGTGAACCAACTGGAAAAAGCCTACATCGATCATAACACGCGTCGCCTGGAACTTGAAAAAACAATCTCCCTTCGTGAACTGGACCCTGAGGCATTTATCAAATTTAAATGGGGACACAACGGCGGTACTCAGGGCCAGTTTGACTTTAGCCTGAGCGAAATGCTTTTCGATCGTGATTTCCCAGGGCACTATGCGCGCAAAATAAAATCAGTATCCATATCCATTCCAGCTGTAGTAGGACCTTATCAAAACATCAACGCAACACTGGTTCAGACTCAAAACTGGACAGCTATAAAACCCGATTTATCGGCGGTAAAAAGAATGGTTTATGAAAGCGCCCAACAACACTCAGGTACCGAGCCTCCTCAACCTGATAATAGTATATTAAGGTACAATTGGGTACCAAGTCAGCACATTGCCTTGTCCAAAGGCACAGATGACAGGGGACTATTTGTACTTAACTTCGAAGACGAACGTTATTTGCCATTTGAAGGTACGGGAGCTGTTTCGCGTTGGACCCTTAGCATGCCGCCAGCAAATAATCACATAAACTACAACAGCATCTCAGACGTTATTGTGAGAATTCAATACACGGCACTTGACGGCGGTCAGCATTTTTCAGATGAAGTAACAAATTTGTACAAAACAGAACTTGGAAATGAGAAACAGTTCAACAACCTGTATGCACATTCCTTCGACTTATCTCAAAATTTCGCTGCATCCTGGAATCAATTGATGCAAAGTGCACCAAAATCGGGCAAACAGTCTATACAATTTGCACCGGGGAATATAGTATTACCAAACATCAAAAATGCGCAAATCAGTAACGTACTGCTTCAACTCAATGTAAGTGGAAATGCTGGCGTTAGCGATGGAGGAAATAGTTTCATTTCTTTAAATATAGGAACCAACTTCACGGACAAAGCCATTGCCATTCAGGATAATTTCGGTGAGTTAAGTGACTTTAGAGCGCTAAACAGCGATCCTTTTGTTGATCAATGGCTGCTCGAGTTTACGATCGCTAATTGCCCTCAGGCCATCCTTACGGACGATCAATCTCAACTTGACCCTAATAAACTACTCGGAGCTTCACTGGTAATTCTATACAGTGCAACTCCTTTTTAACTAGTGTTTAATCAATTTTTAACATATAAATTTTATCTATTATGGGATACGATCCAGCAACCTGTTTTCAACGCTTAACTTCGGCAGGGAGACACCCTTGTCCGGCTCCTACGGGAGGCATGTCTTACCACTGTTACAATCAACTAGATAATCCATCTATTCACTCCTTTTGTGCAGGAAAAGATTTGTATTTACCATTCAACTATAGTGAAGTATACAATGCCACACTATGCGGACCTACAGAATACAATATAACTAAATGCCAGGAACAGACCTTTGCCACAGTTAGTGACATGGTAAACTTCTTGGTTGCCAACCCTGATTTTAAGAGCCGGCAATGTGATTGCTGTTGTGCATGTTTTGCATGGAACACGCCTATCGCGGTACCTAAAGGGTTCAAAATGGTGCAAAACTTTGAAGTTGGAGACCAAATTTTGGTGAGCAACGAAAAGTTTGAATGGGAAACTCAAAAAATCGGTTTCAGTAGCGGTACACCACCATTACCTCCTGGTCAACAAACATATCCAACAGCTGTATATGTACACTATGGAGAGGGGCGCGGACTCATCTGTACCCCTGACCAACTATTCCTGATGCCTAGTGGAAAGTTAAAGCAGGCCATCAAACTATCTATCAACGATTATTTAGTTGATGATAAAGGTGAAAAAGTAAGTATTAACTCCATAAAGCTGGCCGAATATGCAGGAGGTTGGAACCATATTGCTACGACACTCGAATATGAGGGTAGTATAGATGGTCACTTGATGAATTCCAATGGTGTTGTAGCAGGTGATTACACACTTCAGGTAAACCAGGACAAATTCAGTGATATGATGGAAGGCGGGCCTAGCATCGGTTCAAAAGAATACGACGAAGCACACGCCGGACACGAGGTCTCATTCAAGAATTTCGAACATCCTGATGCCGGAGATGATGTCGCTCATGTACCGGAAACTTTGAAATTGTACCACGGCAAACCTTCATTTATTCCTGACAATGCTAACGAGTTTGTAACCAACGCACAAGCCATTGACATCTTGTCCAAAGCCAAAAACCGGGACTTCAGCAACCACACAGGTACTTCTTCGGTAGAGTATATCTTCCAGGTAATGCGTTCGTTCTATCCTGACATTCAGTATTACCTTGACTGGAACTCCGCTACACCTAACGTTCATGCCTTTGAACTTTATGGAGCCCAGCATGTAGTTGTATCGGGAGGTTTTGTCCGTATAGAAGAAGTGCAGTTCGAAGCATTGGCAGTAGCCATAGCCCAGGCATCAGCAAGCTTTATGCAACCGGAAGGTTTTGAACACCGAGGATTACTTGCCACCATATACTGTGATTATTTTGGTATTGGTACAATTATGCAATCAGTATGGCAATACGGTTTCTATGATATGGCTCAAAAAGGTATCGAACAAATACGCACAATTTTTGGTTACATCTCACCAGAAAATGCCAAAGCAGATCCTGAAGCACCTTTAAAGTATCCTAGCATCGAATGTAGAGAAAAGACGATGATGTTCGCACAATTGGGTGGTGGTATTCCTGAATGTGTAGGAGTACCTGTAAAACCTTTGTTAAAGGTTACAGGCGATGAAGTGGGCACAGACAAGGATGGAAAACCGACAGTCGTTATCAACTTTAGTGATGTTTTGGACCCTGACACAGCTCAGAATGTATGCAATTACATTTTAGAACCTCCTGTGAAGTTAACAGAAGCAAAAATTCAAATGGAAGACGCTTCTATGGTTCAACTGTTTGGCGATTTCTCCAAAAACACAAAATACGAACTTACTGTAGAAAATGTGAAAGGAGACTCCGGACAAAGACTGGACCCTAACAACAACACAGCGCATTTCAAAACGCACTGAAGCACCGAAAAATGGCCCTGGCGGTTTCTTAGAGCAATTCTAAACTGGCTAAGGCAACTTTTCAAAAAGGCTTAATACATACGGGGACATTTTAATACAGACTGCATCAAAGCAATTTTGATGCAGTCTGTCACAACTAATTGAGTGAGTCAGAATAAATTAAACCGCGGTGAATACAATTGCTGTGAACATGAAAAATTTATCACCAAACAAACTAATTATTATGGGATACGATCCATCAACATGTTACCAAAGACTTAAATCGCAAGGTTTCCAGCCATGCCCAAGTACATCAGGAGTCCTTGCATATAAATGTACGGAATACTTCTCTCCTACTTTCCATCAATATTGTGCTGGAAAAGATCCTTACAGTCCTTTTCAATTAATCGAAGTGTACAATGCTAGCAAGTGCGGCCCTGATGAATATAATGTCGAAAAATGTCAGGAAAAAACTTTTGGCAACGTTGACGAGCTGCTACAATTCTTAGAAGAAAACCCTGATTTTAAAGCCCGGCCATGTTATTGTTGTTGTGCCTGTTATGCCTGGCAGACACCTATCGCCATTTCAGAAAAAGAAACCAACGAAATACAGCACTTAACTGTTGGAGACCAAATACTAACGGCCAATTTCAAAGGGGGGGAACTATCCTGGAAAACTCATAAATTGAAATTCAGTGGGGGTACGCCCCCATTACCGAAAAACCAGGCTCATTACCCGCTGGCTGTTTTTATTCATTTCGAAGAAGAAAGCAGTTTAATTTGTACTCCTGACCAGTTGTTTTTATTGGCTAGTGGAAAATTAAAAGCTGCCGGTAAACTATCGATTGAAGATGAACTGGTGAATCAAGATGGTAAAGCCATACCAATCAATTCAGTAAAACTGGCTGAATATTCCGGTGGATGGCATCACGTGGCCACCACTCTAGATTTTAATGGTTCGGTAGACGGACACCTGCTGTGTTCTAACGGAGTAGTTACCGGTGACTATACACTACAAGTTCATCAGGAAGAATTGGGTGACATGCTTGAAGATGGACCGAGTATTGGTTCTGACGAATATGATCAACTTCACAGCGATAACAACACCGGTTTTAAACAATTTCAACACCCAGACGTCAATACAGATGATATCCATACTCCTTCCACATTACAACATTTTGATGGTGAAGCGCTATTTATCCCAGACGATGCGAATAAGTTTGTTGCCAAAAAACAAGCTCAAGATATTAAAGACAAGGCTACAATCAGGGATTTCAATAATCAGACCGGTGTGAGTTCTCTGAAACACATTTTCATGCTTTGCAACAGCTTTTACCCAGACATCAATTACCACTGTGACTGGAACGCACAAGACTCCAATGTTTATGCTTATACCTTACGTAACAAACAACATTTGGTGGTAACCGGAGGTTTCTTGCGCATAGAAGAACTAAAAAAAGAGGGCTTGGCTTTAGCCGTATCGCAGGCAGTCGCAAGTTTCTTACAGCCCGAAGGCTTCAAACATGAAGGTTTATTGGATAGAATCTATTGTGATTATTTTGGAATCGGATTGGTTATGCAAACGATATGGGAAGAAAACGCATACAACATGGCTGAAAAAGGTTACGACCAAATACGTACCATATTTGATCTGATTAGTCCTGAAAACAAAAAAGGAAATCCACTAAATCCACAAAAAGACCCCGATATATCATGCAGGGAAACTACGATGACGTATGCCCGCCTGGGAGGTGACCTACCCGCATGTGCCACAAAAGAACCTGTACCTATGTTAAAGGTGACAGGAGACGAAGTGGGTTCTAAAAAAGGCAAACCTACCGTAGAAATTAATTTTAATTTAGCATTGGATCATGTATCTGCCCAGCAGGTGGATAATTACATTTTAGATCCGGTAGTTGCAATATCTAAAGCTGAAATCAATGATGAGGATGATTCAAAAGTACTTCTCATCGGAGATTTCAAACACCATCAGCACTATGAACTGACAGTACGAAATGTGACGGGGGTTAAGGGAGAAAAGCTAGATCCTAACAATAACAAGGCTTATTTTAAAACACATTTGGTATTCTAATAAACAGACAAGCATCAAAAAGATGCTTTTTGATGCTTGCCTCCTGCCCCGGACGCGAACCGGGTTTTGAATAAAATTTACGAATCAACAAAAAAGAATTAGTCATGAAAGAATTAGAAACACTTGAAGGAAGCATCGAAGAAAAATGCCGCCAATTTTCCGATTTTTTAGGAATAGAGGAAACGGTCTCGGTAGAAGTTTTACAAGCAGCCGTGGAAGATGAAAATTATGCACGGAATATTCTAACGACAAGAAACACTCCGGCATTTTTAAATCACTTATTGGCCAATCCACCTAAAAGTACGGCTGCAAATACCCCGAAACTATCTAATACAGAATTAATTGGGAGAGCTACAAAGGCTTTGGTTGCCTGGACTAAAACAGGGTTTTCAAAAGTCGATAAAATTACGCTGGAGCAACGTGAAGATGCCTGTCTGTTATGCCCTAATTTATCTTCACCTAAAAAGGCCTTACAAAAAATGGTTTCCACAGGCAAAAACACGGATGAAATTGGACAACGCGCGAGGCAAAGTGTATGCAATTTATGCGGATGTAATATTGCGAAGAAAATCAGAATACCTTCGGAGCAATGTCCGGACAAACACCCGGAGAAAGAGGGGTATAGTCGATGGAATGAGGAGCTTGTTTCTTAAAACCTATCAAACCCCTCTAAGGTGTTAAAAACCTTATAGGGGGTTTAGTTTATTTAGTGGTCGTGCATCCTGCCTCGACCTTTATATGAAATGATACCAGTTCTGCCGGGCTCAGCGTTCCTTGCAGGTAACTGAGGAGGTGTACTAGTCTCAGCGAGACGCTAAGACTAGTGGATTTTGGTGGTTCCAGAACCCATAAAAACTCTATTTTAGAGATATTTTAATTCAAAATAGCGGGAATTTAAAGCCTATAGCTAAAAAGTGGGAGACTGTCCCATCTAAACAAAAAAAGGGGCTACTTTTGAGACAGCCCCTTAGTTTATTTAGTGGTCGTACATCCTGCCTCGACCTTTATATGAAATGATACCAGTTCCGCCGGGCTCAGCGTCCCTTGCAGGTAACTGAGGAGGTGTACTAGTCTCAGCGAGACGCTAAGACTAGGAGGTTAATACTAATATGAACTGGTGCCTCCTCCACCTCCATTTCTTTCCTCATCTTCTTTACCTTCATTTTCATCAAAACCACTGGTACCACGTGCTCCTGTTTCTGGGCTGGGTTTTTGTGCCTCTTCGTCAATTTCAACAGCACTTATTCCAATAGACGCACCTGCTTCGGATGCTATAGGACCAAGGGCATTATCTTTTTTTGCTGACGCTGCAAGTATGTTTCTACCTTTAGGTTCACCCGAAATCTTTTCATGTTTGTACGCAACTCCTCCTGAAAGCCCTATTCTTTTACTTTCCGCACTTACCCCGACAGAGGTTGTTGATTTTAATTCTGTTTTCTTGCCAGGTTCGTTTGTTGTCTCTCGTTCATGCCCTACTGTCGCAGGACCGTAACTTACATTTACAGCGGTGGAAGCTACTTTTTTATTATAATAAGTATAAAATTCTGATTTATCTGTACTTAACTTATTTTCATCAAGGTTATATTCTAATCTAAATTTTGCTTCGTATAAGGTTATGTTTAACGGTTCTATTTCTACTTTAAAATGATAGACAGGAAACGATAATTTCGGAAACTTGATCAATAATTTATGTGAAAGTTCGAAGAAAAGTAGAGCGTCATCATCTCCTCCCCCCAAATAATCTATAAAATTAATGGGATTATTTCTATGATAAACATAAGGTGATTGCCATGGATATTCCGGTGTTCTGGGATCAATACTTTTCATTCTACCTAGCCTTGGATCATAGTGCCTTAAACCGAAATCATACGAATTTCCCTCTCCCTTCACCTCATCATCCTTCTCCATGCCGTTAAAGCCATAACGGTACTTACCGGAGTTATATGTCCTGCCCGGCATCGACATACCAAAGGGGTAATAATCGTTGACAGACAATACCTCTGCACTAAAGCCAACAGCTAATCCATTATCGTATACAGGCAGGCGCTTACCGCTTACCACTACATTGACATTACCCAGGTGATCTTTTAACTCGTATTGTTTGGTGCCATAATCCAATTGAATAGGCTGCTCCTCACCTGTTGGCAAACTACCATCGGTTAAATTCAGCTCCCTAGTATTTAAGCCTAAGTGATCCTGACCATACAAACAACGCTCACGCAGGAATAAAGCATGTCCCGCTTGTTCATACAAGGCCAGTAATTTTCCATTTGCATCGCGTACATACCAGGTTATATTTGGAACAGCTACCGGGCTTTGTGCTATTTCAAGCTTCATAATCCGGTTGCGCATTCCGTCGTACAAAAATTCCAGGTCCGGTTTGGTGCTTCCTTCGGTACGGGTAATGCGACGAATCTTATGATCGGTTGTCCACTCAATGCTTTCGATTTCTTCCTGTGTGTCTTTTATGAGGTTACCTGTACCATCATAGCCATAATTATCACTATCCTGTCCCGGTTGAATATCACCCCAGTCATTTTCTGAAACAATAATTTGATTGTCCTCCACCTGTAACAAACGGTTCCTCTTGCGAGCACCCTGATCATCATAATGATATTCAAAATCATCCATCAACTCGCCCTGGCCAGCATGTCTTTTCAAGGTTTGTATATTACCATTGGCATCGTAATTGAGTGCCACATGGTATTTATCTGCGCCAGCCGTCAAATTACTTAAATCACTGCCCTGACTGTCATACCACTGTCCGCTCCTCAGGCGGTTCAGCTGATCGTACCGGTAACCAAACACCGCCGGTGCATTATTCGAACCCATGAGATGCGCAATCGCCGTCACCCGTTTGCTGATACTACCATTGTATAAATCGTCCGTATGATCATCGCTGTTGATGGCTCCACCCAACTGACTTCCTGTATACCGCTGTGTACCTATCGCCAAATAATCTCCCTGATAGTAACCCAACTCACAACCAAATTCGTCGGCCGGGATGTCATTTGCCACGCCGTCCTGACCAATATCCAAGTCCGTTTGCAGGTTATTGCTGTTCATCGCTTTCAACCAGCCCTGTAGCGTATAGGCATAGTCGCAGCCCTGTACTTGCAAATCGCCAATCACTTTACGCATCAACGGACCATGACGGTAGTATTCGTAAGTCGCCTCCTGCTCCCAAACATAGCCATTAGCGCTCGTTTCTACTTTTTGCAGGCGGTTGTCGGCATCGTAAGCATAACGATGGTAAAACTGATCTTTTTCGCCTGGCTGATAAGCCAGCATATTTACATTGCCACTGATCAGGTCATATTCGTAATCTGTGCGTTTGTAACGTTGGCCAAAACGCTCAAGAGCCGGGTTGTCTACAATCTGCGTATGTACATTGCCGTGAATGTCATAACTATAATGGCAGGCATAATCAAAATCACCCGTTGTCAGCGGATCGGACACACTACCGTCGATAATGGAAGGAATTTCGGTATAAACTATGGAGCTCACCCGGTTCCTTAAGGTCACATCGTTAAAATCAACCTGCGCACCCTGAGCCTTGTAATGCATTTCAATGTCATCGAGGTAAGGATGTACCACATCGTAGTACGTACGCACTACTTCCCTTCTTTCTCCCGTACCAACAAATTCCCGTACATAAGACTCTTCAACATTGAAGGCCGTGTTTTGCTGTTTTAGTTCTGCTGTAGGATCAGCACTCTGGGCCACTTCGCCCACTTCGATAACCCGTCCCAGAAAATCGTAAAATGTGTAGGAATAAGCCGGTGGACGCTTGGACTGCTGGCGTGGGTTCTGACTCATCACCACTCTTCCCAATTCATCATACCACATCAGCGAGGTAAAGCGATCGCTGCGTTCGTCTATGGTGTATACCGAGCCGTCGGTAACCACCACTCCTTTCGTTGGATTGTCAAAGCTAACAGCCAGGGCATCGCCATCCAAAATGGAGCCCTCGATATCAGACGAGGGGTGTTCACTCAGGTCAATTGATGACCACGTTGTTCCATTGACCAATGCCACTTTTAATACCTTACCCTCGCCGTCTACTGTACCGGCGAGATATCCTGCTTCTTCCTCATAAAAATCAAGAGAGGCCCAATCGCCATCGCTCACATCACTTACCGTTGGCAGGTAGTTCCAAATTGCACTACCATCACGGGCATCATACTGGTAAATACTGTTATTTGCCCCTACTGCATATCCAACGTTTTCATTGACGAACTGTACGTCATTCATCACCTGAGCCAGCGGTAATATACCATTGGCAAAATCAGTCCCATTTAACCTGTTCAGTGTATAGTTCTGTGTATTGAGGTAATAGATCGCTACTACCCCATTGTTAACAGGCCCTACAACCACCGCTTCTTCCGCGCTGCGGTAGGCCACCGCATTCAGGGTCACACCTGTCGGCCCCTGGTGCCAGCTAACACCACCATCGTTGGTATAAAGCACACCATCATCACCAACGGCCAGGCCATGGTCGTCATCATAAAAGGCCACTCCACGCAATTGCGCACTGCTTGGTGCACCCTGTGGTCGCCAGTTACGGCCTCCGTCTGTTGTTTTCAAAATGCCTCCCTGACTACCGACAGCATAGCCCGTTCCTGATGACAGCAACACCATATCTTCGATCACCGGTATTTTGAACAGGTCTACCACATTGTCGTTTCCAAAAGCGCGCTGTACCAGCTTACCGTTATCGCCGACGGCTATCGAAGAGGTCGTTATCAAAGCACTGTAATTATCCACTGCATTCATGTCAAACACTTCCAGGTCTTCCCAGGTAATCGCGTCATGATCCTTGGAATACAAACGTCCCTGCTCATCAATAGCCATACCCGACAGACCAGTCCCGAAGCATATGTCTCTTAAGGTAAAACCGGACCCCAGAAGTTGCCTCTTCCATTCTTCTCCATCATAAAATACCCATTGCCCACTTGATGAAAAAGCAAAAGGCTGTCCTTCCACGGTATTAACACCTTCTACAATGTGAGTTAAGTCCTCCGTGGTTTGCGAAGCCTGATCAACTACGATAAGTGCATCTTCCTGATAATCAATAGACAGAATTTGCCCTCCGGTCCCACAAGTATAAAGCAAATGATCTGTGATTCTTGCTCCGCGCATCAACTCCAGGTCATTTATGCTTTGAGCAGGTAAATTAATTAACATTTCCTGCCAGCCTGCTACTGAATTCCAGCTGTACATAACACCATCTGCATCGATACCTATCACGCCCGATACCGAAAAAGCCATATCCACAAAGACAGGATCATCTACTCCTATAGTGGCAAACAATTCCCAGCTGTAACCTCCGTCTGTAGTGAAATAACATTGTGACGCTGTGCGTACAAAGCCTCCCAGTCGATCTGTAAAACTTACCTGTTCTACCGTCTCATCCCAATCTGTCGGTGTTACCGTTATCCAGTTGGCAGAGCTTCCCATATCCTCACCATAGTACCACCCATCGGCAGTAATCACGACCACATTACTCGCCTTGCGACCGGCTTCATAGCCTACGTGCGCCCATGAAATTTCCGACCATGGTTCATTATTTGCTAATGTCAATTCCATATCCGGCGTTTCGGGTGCCTTCAGGTAAAGCGCATTGTCCGTCCAATAAATGTAGCTCTCCGGAGTGGCAAAACTAATCTCAGGGTTCAATAGCTCCAGAAATCGAGGTTCATAATCTGCTTCTTCGTATTGGATTACTTCTCTTTTGCCTATCACCGACGTATATTTCAATGCCATTGCCTCACGCGTTTGCAGGGTGATCGCCACCCGGTCAAGTATTTCCAATCTCGAGCTGGTACCCGTAACAGGGTCTAATTTATCCCAATTTCCTGATTCTAATTTTATAAAAAGACCCTGTGACCCTGCCAAAATTTCAACAAAGTCAATATTGTTGTAGTTGATTGGCAGATAGCCTAATTCATTTCTTTTCACGGACAATAACAATCCTTTCTCTCCCGCAATATAAATACCATTACGATCGGCCGTCAGGGCCAATGGCTGGCGCTCTAAGGTATTTATAAACAGCTCCTCCCAGCTTTGACCTCCGTCTACCGTACGGTAAATTTTACCTTCCGTGCCTACATTGCTCACTGCATATCCCAGGTCTGCGGAGATAAACTCATAGGCCCTTATCACCCCTACTACCTCATCAAAGTTTAGTTTGGGGACTTGTTGCCAGCTATCTCCTTTGTCTGCAGTCAGGTACACCGAGCGTTCTGCTGTGATGGCAATACCGCTATCAGCATCTGAAGGAAAAAAGCGAAGGTATTCTACACGTTCCTGTGCACCTATGTTACGTAGTACCCATCCCTGGTCTTCACTGCCATTGCGGGCCACCGTACCGCCGTCTCCGGCGGTGTAATATGTACCATCATCCGAAATATATGCCACATACAAATCTTCCGCACCCAACCCACTTACTTCCTGCCAGTTAGCACCATTATCTTCCGTATAATACATTATTCCCTCTCCCTGCTCATCGTTGCCGAACAAAACTGCGCGTCCTACATGACCCATTTGAACTCCGGTAATAGCTAGCCCACCTTCCAGGCCTTTACCTTCCGAAACCGAATGGTATTCTAGCAAGTCGTGATCAGGAATAGCCTCGGCATACTGCTGATTTAATGAATTATAAGTATAGGTGGTCGCATAATCATGTTTTGGTAATATTTGACGTCGGCCGGCTACCCGGTCGGCTTGTACATTGGCCAGCAACTCCGGCTCAAGTGGATGCACCCCTTCAGGCGGCACCGTGCGAACCAGATTGCCAGACTGGTCATAGTAGTAAAGTGTGTAATGATGAGTGGTCTCCCCACCCGTGTTTTCCATCTCAAAACGCTCGGTCACATCCAGGCAATGTTCTACATAACGCTTTTTGAAATCGGTCCTCACTCCTTCCAGGTACTCCCGGTAAAGGGTTTGTGCTTCATACTCTGCCTCATTGATCAAATAGTCCTTGCAGCTGACGAGGTCATCGGGATCAAAACCACTAATTATCATTGCCAGTGGATTACAATTACTGTCTTCATCACAATGTTTATCTATTGTCAATTCTTTGATGATTGCTTCACAGCCCGGATAAGTCACTTCCAGGCGGTAAACGCCAGGTTGACTGGCCTGTATCACCTGATTGGTATCCACTAGTTCCCCGTTAAAGTACCACGCATTGCCTATACCTTCTGTGGAGATCAACGGATAGCTAACACCATCATCAGGGCACAACGTCGACACAAAACTATTGATACCCACATCATCCGGCAATGGGGCACCGTGAACCGTATATACCGTGGTTTTCATACTACAATTGCCCCAGGTAATAAGTACCCAATAATAACCTTCTTCGCTCACCTGAATAGACGGTGTGGTCTCTCCATTCGGATACCACTCGTAGCTGGCCCCGGGAATAACCGGTGCATATAGTGTGACAGATGAGCCGTAACACAAATACTCATCGCTGGCATAGATCCTGTTACTACCGTCATAATCATCATCCGGGTCGGTAACTGTGAACGAAAGATCATGATAACACCCTTCTTCGTTCCACACCTCTACTTGATACACGCCCGGTGTGTTGATGGTTATGGACCGCGTGCGTTCTCCTGTATTCCATACATATCGTGTGCCCGGCTGTGTCACATATAACACCGTTCCACTTAGTCCGCAACCGGTAGCAGGTAAGGGCATAATTGAGGGATTGAAATCTGCACAACATACTCCATCAGGATTTGATAGACCTACTGTCACAAATTCTGAAGTGTTGCAGGCCAGTCGCTCTCCATCGGCTACTGCCACTTTGTAAATACCACTTTCAAGGCCGCTTACCACAGTCCCCGTAGCCGGAATATCCCAGGTGTATACCGGGCGCACACCACCATCCAGGTGTGCATACACTTTACCCGATGGCGCTTCTTCCGGACAACCTGAAGGTGATGAACTTACCAACAGGCGACACAGACAACTTGTATCGCAAGCAGTGGCGACAGGCATTTCCAGTGCCGGAGTGGTAAACACGCAGTTACTAGCATCAGTTACTCTGGCCACATAGCTACCCCTGCCTACATTAGACAAATGTCGTTCCTGTGAAAAGAAAGCTCCATCGCGTGACCATTCATAACGAAAAGGCCCCACTCCTTCATTGATCATCAGCTGGATAGCTCCATTTTCCGCATAATAGTCACATAGTGAATCCACCACATGGGTTGTTCCTTCACACGCACCTCCCGGACAGCCGGCATCTATAATGTTTATAGGTCCAAACTTTTGTGAATGACCCGTAATATCCATAATCGTCACATAATAATCTCCCGGTGCCAGCGAAGACACATCTTCGGTAATCGCCCCCATTTGATCCCATAAAAAAGCATAGGGACCTCCCGAACCAAAGTGATGAACTACCAGGTTAATGTCTCCCAGGGCACCACCCGGAGAGTCCGAACAATCGGGTTGTTTCACAAACCATTCTACCCGGTCGGCGTAGCCCGTCAATGGCTCCGGACAATCATTATTTATACCCGGAATAGTGATTGAGGTATCGGCGTAATTACTGCATTCTCCCGAATATACCCTTACGCCATATGTACCTGCTAACTGAATGCTGATATCCTGGGTACGTGCTCCGTTAGTCCATACATACCGGTAGTCACCTACGCCTCCTGTCACTTGCAAGTCCAGCCAGTGGGTAGCTATACCCGGTACTCCTACTACTAAATTATGGATCTTCAAATCCAGTTCAAGTGGTGTTGCCTGATCGCAAGGTATCTCACCACCGGGACCTTTCGGAAATTTAAAATACTTTTTAGTCTCGCATACAAACGCCCCGTTTAAATACTGGCGTAGCAACACCCAATAGTCTCCGGCACACTGCTGTGCGATCAGCATCGTATCAACAGACCCATTACTCCAGTAAATTTCATACTCATAATTGTCGCCATCGTCCAGGATATGCAACCGGGCCCGTGCGTTGCACACGGTGGCTGAAGAAGGAGGAACAACACTTATCAACGCTTCAAAATTACAGTCATTACAACCATCGTCACCGGCCTCCACCCGAGTGTTGACTCCCGCATGACAGTTTCCCGAATCACGCGCCATAATCAGGTAATCACCGTTCAGCAGTTTTTCGGCCCGGTAGCGGTAAAATGGGTGATTTAGCTCATGACCACTTGTATTTCCATACCAAAAATAATCAAACGGACTATTACCAAAACTTACAGACCATTCCAGGGCACCATCCGGTACATCCGCGCAGGAGGCATCACTTACCTCATCAATTCCTACTTTAATTCCACCGCAGTTGCTGTCGCAGTCATCGGCATAACTTAGTGATGCTTCCAGCTGTTGCACACAATGCAAACCACCTTTTTCTCTGATCACCACACGGTAGTAACCGGTGGCTGCCTGATGATAGCTTAATCCATTCACATCGGGTAATAACAAACCGTTGTAGTACCAATCGACCTCGAGGTCTGAAGTTGCATTTTGAACATCAACCTCCAGCACACCGTCTGCCTTATTAGCACATGAAGGTTCACTCAATTGATCAAAATCCGCTGTCAGTTGGCATACACCTCCGTCAGCGCCCACTGTAACCTGACCACTTTTACTACACTGAAAGGCATCGGTCACAGTTACTTGGTAAACACCCGGTAACAATCCGGTAATTAGCGCACTATCCGGTAAAAGGCCAGTCGCCGCTTCAGAATACCAGTCGTACTCATAATCTCCTACTCCACCACTTGCCAGGACACTGGCAGAACCATCACTGGCATTCGCTGCACTGGCGTTTGAAAAATCCAGTGTCAGGCTTATAGTAGGTGGATCACACAAACAAGGACCGTCACCTACTGTAATCGTTGCGTCGTAACCCACCTGGCAACCATGTTCGTCGGTAACCCTTAAGGCATGGAGCCCTGCACAGCCTTGTTCATAGCTGGCATCGGTGCGATTGTCATCCCATTCATAATAATAAGGTGAGGTTCCTCCACTCACTTGGGTTTCTAATTCACCATCACAGCGATTGGCACATGAGGCGGGCTTTGCTTCATCTATCCGGAGTGTCAACAGTGGAGGTGATCCGATCACTACATGCCCTGTATCAGTACAACTTCCACAACTCAATGTGTAATAATAAGTACCTGCCCTTAAGTTTGTTAATAAAGTATCAGTGCTGATTACTTCCCCTCCGGAGCTCAATGACCACAGCAGGTCGCAACCTAATTGGATTTCTTCGCAATTATTATAAAACTCGACATCAGGACCTACCGTCATGTTACTTGTATTGCTAAACCCACATACCTGCAAAGGCCCTTCCATTGTACCATGGGCATTGATGGACCCACCGAATTTGATGACAGAAGCCCCTTCCAGTCCACGCATTATGCCATAAAAATGAAGATGTGCACCATTTGTCATGCTGCCTCCTACTGACTCGTAAGTCCCGTCTGCATTCAGATGCCAGCTCCCGATACTGTTAAAAGTGCCTTCATTTCGGATCAGTGAACTTTGGTATACATTACCTGTCACATTTACCGCACAGTAATTATGAAGCTGACCTGTTGTGTTGTTCTGATCCCAATCAGTGACATTAATAGTTCCGTAGTTTTGGAAAACACCCTGGATCACCGCAGACTGACCAATATCCATTGTACCGTAATTGATATGCTCGCCGGTCTCGTTGAAACGATAATAATAGTCGCAATTGAACAACCCGTAGTTTTCAAAATTAGTAAGCGAGGCATTCATTTGACTTAAAGTCAACGTACCTGTGTTAATTAAACGTGCATTAGTTCCACTTCCATTTAAAGACTGCAGCTGACTATTACCATTTAAAAACAATGTGCTTTCATTTCCCAGTGTAACATACAGGTTTGTGGCGTCTCCACAGACAACCACTGTTGCATTTTGTATGTTAAGATTACCACTGATTGACTGACCTGCCTGCACACAATAGCGCCTTCCATCGCTCAAAGCGTTTCCATTTTGATTGCCGCTCAAATAAGCATCGCAAGACACACAAGTTTCGTTGGGAATAACTCCTTCGAAACAATTACCTGAAGATCCACTCCTCAGACCTTGTGAAGTATGAAAGGCTATTTTCCCATCTCCGCTTCCGGCACAACTTTCATCTCGGGTTCTAATACGTATTGCATGTCCACAATCTGTCGTGTCATGGCCGCTATAAACGCTGGTTGTTACCATACATTGTGTTGTCCTGTCCACTGCTTCTACATAGTACCAATGCCCGATACACAAACCTGTCTGCTGAGCTTCATTACCTATTACTGTCCCCTCCTGATCAGACCAACGGAAAGCTACCGGCCCCGTATTTCCACTAGCCTGAGCCAGGTAAACCCCGTTGCAACTACCACTAGACGGTGTACTAAGCGGACTTGCTGAAACCCCAAAGCCCGAACAGTCTACATCACCTGGTATGGTTACCGGGATAGCTACTTTACACTCCACAGCATCACTCACTTCCAGGTGATAGTTGCCGGCACATAATGATTCAAAGGGGAAATTACCTGCTAGATTATTGAGGGTATATGCAAAAGGTGGTGTGCCGCCACTGATTGAGCTTAGCTCGATACGGCCATCGCAGGTTGTAGAGGCGGCTACAGGTAATACCACTACTTCCGGAACTCCTTCTGTTGACGGTGGTATGGTTACCAACTCTTGACGAATAAATGTACCTCCGCACGATATACTGACCAGGTAATCGCCTGACGATAAATCATTGCGTTCGTTGGTCACCAACCCGTCTGGCCAGGTGGCCAGACAGTTAGTAGCATAGATGATACCTCCACTGACAGGATCTACAGGAGTACACTGGCAGCCAAGGGTAGCTCCCGAACCTAAGGTGAGCCATTGTAGTTCATGGGATTCACCTTCGGTACAAATACTCATAGCTCCATTGGCCAGTACTTCAGTGAAGGGCTCATAAATCTGTACACGTAATTCACTAATACCCTTGAGCAATGCACACGCCGCTTCATTGTTGGTAATGATCAGGTTTTCCAACACCAGCTTGTCGGCAATAACTGACGAACCGCCATCTACAATCACCTGGTTGCGCAGGTAAAATTCCCTAGCCACTTCTATGGCTCCATAGTTTTCAAATAATCCCGATTCAGTCAGGTACATGCTTTTGGAGGAATTCATTTGGCAATAGTTCACCACACTGCCTCCCGGATCTATTTGTGTGTTTAAAGCCGTATTGATACTACCATAATTTTCCATTCTTCCGCGCACATTGGTTTGGCGTAATTCCTGAATACTTGGTTCGGTTCCCACTTCCAGATGACCATAATTTTCGAATACTGAAGTGGTATCATTGAGGGAATAATCGATGGGCATGGTGATGTTACCATAGTTCTGAACGGTTCCGGCATCAACTTGTATGCTTCCCCACGAACTGCTGGACTGGTACATCAGGTTTATCTCTCCGAAGTTTTGAAGCAGCGCGGTTTCGTCGTTGAGGTTATAGGCATGCAAGGTCAAATCTCCCAGGTTCACCATTTTGGAACCGCTCACCAGGTTGATTTGATTATTCAACATCACCTCGCCACAGGTCACGAGGGTGCCTCCTGGTTGTATCACCACTGTTCCGTCAAAAGGGCCACTCACCAAAACCGTCTCTCCTGCATTGACATAATAGTCTCCACCACCACTATAATGATTGGAATAGTCAGCGGCATTACAGTTAAACTCAGATACCACTGAACCGGGTTCATAGCAATCACCATCTGTACCACAATACATGTCTATCCGGGCTGAACCATCGTTCTGTCCACAGCTGCTCGGTGCATCTGTAGTTACCGATACCTTAAAGTCTTCACCTTCCGGATCACATTGACTATAAGTCAGTCCGGTACCTACGAGGTTTATCAATAATATCAATAAAATTTTTTTCATGACTTTTGGTGTTTGGTGGTTTTAATTATTGGTCTACCGTTATAGGATCGATACAATTTACCATTCGAAGCGTATTCAAGCCTCCCCCCGACGCTACACGCACCTGGAGTGTCACCATTTCATATTCGTTATTGTTAACGGCGACTTTTGCATTTACAAGTAACAATTGCGAGGGGTCTTCAGAATCCAAATCGCTACGAAAGGCTGAAAAACTAACTATATTACTATAATCCGTCCCATCCGGAAATTCCTCTAACGAAGCTAAATTGACATCATAATAGAGTTCTTCTGTTGGAGACTGTAACCTGGCGTTAAGCCCGTCCTCACTATGCAAATAAGGTATCCACTTCCACTCCTCTGTAACACCAGCATCTTTTAACAGTGGTGTAACGAACGCATTATAAGGGGGTGTAGAAAGATCAAAGCCCTCTTCATTAATATTCGTAAAGAAGTTTTCCTTCGGAGCATCATTGATTCTAAATTCACGAGCAATAGCTGATAAAAGATCAAAGAAATCTCTCGAAAGAGCTGTTGGTTCACATATCATTGGAAACTCACATTGATCGAGCCGGAGGCATGAAATAAAGCCCTCCCCGCTTAAAGACGTATCCAAATCCTCACCATATCGAGCATCAAAAGAAAATACCTGCCCTGTCGCTGTAGGATCTTCAGGATATTCAGTTGTTGTCAAAAGATTTAACTGATCTTTGTAATGCAAACAACACAAGTGCTTCAGTTTAGCAGGATCAAAATCTTCAATTGGCAGCCCTGAAACTTTGTCTTCTGCCTTAAATTTTAAATATACCTGACAGGATTGTATTTCATCGTGAGTGACCAAAGCATCAATAACATAAAACTCTTCTTCAGGCTGAATTGTATTTTCATCTGTGCGCCAGTATATATTTTCACCATTGGCACCATTATTTGTGAACCCCATAGCACTTGCAAGAAAGGTTGAAAATTCAGGAACCTCTGTTAAATTAGAACAACCAAGACGAATCTCGTCTTCCAGGCCTAAGGAATCGTTCATGACAATTGAACTCAGGAAGTGTTGTAAACTCCATGTGACAGGACACTGTCCACAATCTTTATAAATCTGTAATTGGTGTTTTAATCTACCAAACCTGGCAACATATTCTGCTTTTTCAGGACAGTAGGGATTTTCAATATAAGCTTCTCCCACACAAAAAGCTTCATTGGAAAAAGCATCATCAAGCATGCTTTTTATTAAAGGAAAATTAGGAGATTTATCTGAATAAAGATACCAATCGAATCGGTTACAAAGTGAGTGTTCATTAAAAGTGTAATGGTAATTATAAGGAGTGGTACCGAAAGAACCTAAAAAATCCACATCCACATACCCCATCAAATCATCCTCTACAAAACTAAAGTCATCATTTCCAATACACCCGTTATAATAACCACCGGCAATGGATTGCTTTTTTTGCCAGGCCATTTCATAACTTTGTCTTACTTCATTGTAAAAGGCCTTATAATTTAACCAACTTGTAGAATCATGTACTCCCTTTCCTATATGACAATTCCCGTCTGCAGCACTACAGGTAATAGCCTCCGGATTATCAAGCGGGCAGTTGTCAAGAGCATAAGTCCATTCCCACAACGAGTAGTATTTATCCGGATCATCGGCATATTTGATATATTCATCTATGCGATGTTCCATATTTTCGCGATAAAAATCGGCTAAATTACCTAGCAATTCCGTATCATGGAAAAAAGGATCTGCATCGATATTAGTACGGTAATGTCCTTCATCTAAATCATTATCAGGAATAATATATGCCGGCCTGTCATCAGTCGAGATTATGGCTTCTTCGAAAGTAGTACGTTGAAAATCTTCCATGAACTTAAAGTGCTCTTCCATTTCGAGGCAATGATTATACAATGAATATTCCGGGTGATAATAAACTAATGATTCGGCCCAGCTCGGTCGCCAGTGATCCACAAAATCACTTAACTTAGCCAACTCTTCAGGTCTTACAAATATCTCTGTTTGATCCATATAAGGAGTGTGGTTGAGTACTTTTGGTTCAAATCTTCTGTTTACCGTTCCATCTTCGGCAATTTCGGTAACCACAGCCGCTCTAACCTCCGAAATACTGCCATCTTCATCTCTGTAAGGATCAAAGGGATTACGCCAGTGAGGGTCAGTTAAAACAAGTTTTATAATTCCATAATCACGTATGATGTCGAGTTTGTTATTGACGTTAAATACGGACAGTGGAAATGTGGAATTGTCAGGAATGTCTTGCCCAAAATTCTCGTCAAATCCCGGTAGATTAAGGTCACCAATGTCGTTGAGCAGTCCATCTTCATCATCGTCGTTTTCTGAGCCAGACTGACCCGGAGTATTCTCAACAAGCAAACCATACTGACCATGTGGACTCACATCGGTCAACATTCCCTGATACCCTAAAAGACAACGAAGGCCACTGCGGCCACACATTTGTTCGCACTGTTCTACACGGTCTAAATATTCCTGATACCTTTGATCTCCGTATTTTGGCGGCCTGTTCAAATCAAATTCCTGCTCCAATTCATTTAAACAGTCGTCACAGTTGTATTCACAACTCAAAGTGTCAATAGTTTTGTAAACTGAGGTTAAAATATCTTCATAAGTTAAAAAACAAGTCTCTGCCATTAAATCAATGTATTCATTGGCATAGTGATTCAGTTTCTCCTGGTTTACAGTGAGGTACTTGGCCAGGCGATACTCCCCTTGAGGTAAATCAACAACTAATTGTCCGTGATCGTGGTTGAGCGGCTGACATTCACCAGGATCAAGATGTACATTTTCGTTGATGATAGGCTCTCCACAAGCATCTGTTAGTCCGATGTGCATATCAAGTACACAGGATGCGCAATAGCTGGCGTTTACCGGACGCGCATCAAGTTCATCACAATGAACGGTTAGGGGATCGATAGGTAAAATACTATAATCAAAGGTGTGATCGCCCGGTGCTGCAACAACCCTGTAAGAGGTAAATCCCCTGGATGCCTGATCGGGAGACTCTCTTTTTTCGTTTGCCACACCGTTCAATAAATTCACTTTGTAATTTACTTTGTCAAAAGAAGGTAAAGCTTCCAGGTTAATAGGCACACTACCTGTGAGCGCCGTGGCCACCACCTGCTCGTCTGCATCAAAATAAGTTATAGACGCCTGGCCGTTGGGATCAATTTCCACCACTTTTCTATAACGTACGGCATTTCCGATGTCGGCTCCGAAAACAATATCCAGTTCTTCCTGGTCGGGTTTAGCATAAAAAGTACGTGTGTCGTGCGGATTGATGGTTTTACTTTGAAAGGTTTCACCTGCAATACTTTGACGGGCTACACGACTGGTATTGTCGCGTGTATAAGTTGTTTGTGCCAGGGGATAACCATTTGATTCTGGTAAAAAGGAATGATGGCGATCCTGGTTTTTAGCGGGATTAGCTGAAGAGTAATAGTTAGCCGCACCTGAAGTATTACTCAAAGGCCCCGCCGTAATTACGCAGCCATCATCTTCTGGATCCGTATCAAAGAAACGCCAGTTATACGCCTGATTATTGTCTTCTTCTGCCACATTAAACATGGGATAAAACCGGACATTATCATCGTTTGCCGGGGCTGGTAAAATAGAAATCGCAGCCCGTCCTTCTGAGTCGTAAACAGTTTCTCCTACCAATGCCTCATCTTCCGTGTTGATTTTGGTAATTATCTGACGGCTTCTCATGGTACCATCCATGAATGTGAGCAGGGATTTCGATTTCCCATCTTCTATGTAGTCTCTTAAAACATGCCAATTTAACTTCGAATGTAATCCATCGAAATGAAATTTATGCTCGTATTCGTGCAGGCCGATGTTATCGGATTCCGACCAATAGCCATTTACATAATGTTTAAAATCATCAGCAGATGTTTTTCCGACTGGCCTAACACGGTAAACAACATAACCATGTTCGTATAGAAGTGGGATACGATAAGATAAGTCCTGATCGTTTTCCTCAATTGATACTCGTGTACTGTTATTTTTAAAGAAGCCCTTGAACAGGTGTATTTCCGTTTCATCTAACTCCTTTTCATCAGGGCCGTAGTCATTAACATATGCCCATTCCAGATCATAATATTCTGCCCCTTCGAAATGATCCCAACTTATTTCCAACTCTCCTCGGTTTTCTAATTCGTGGTGTCGTAAATCATTAGAGGACATTCGTCGAAATAACATTGGGAAATAACGCACCACTTCCATACGGATATTCATTTCAAGATTTACAGGAAAAGTTGCTCCAGTCATATCAGATGCATCGTGAGCAGTAGCTCTAACCGTTACTGAACCGCCTCCGTCAACCACAATTGCCGAACGATCTATAGATACGGAACCATCAGCATTGTAGTCTATTTCAAGTGTATGTTCTTCAAAATCCAGATTCCAGACTCTCGTGACTTTGTCATATTTAAAATAAGAAATTTGCACATCCACTTCTCCCTTCATATGTCCGGTAAACAGAGATGGATCGTCATAGTTTAATTTTAAGTCAATAATTGTGCGTAACGACTGTGTAAATATATCGAATGATGTCCTTACGTCTGAAAATAGTGGGTCTGTCAAATTCTTCTGAGATTCCACATCTTTTTGAAGATTATCGATTTGAGTCTCATAAACCTGCATTCTTGCCGCTGCTTCTCCAATCAGGATGAGGGCGGCTATGATCAAATAAATTCGTTTCATGATTTCTTCTCTTAGTTTTGGATAGTTATATTTCCCAGTAATTGATAATGGCTAAAGGCCTCACTTTGGACCCATTTATCATTGTCACGACGTAAAAAATGCTCAATAGAATTTCCTGAATCAGCTTTGGACTGATTCAGGTTGTAATTATCCATTAAGATGACCATAATGGGCTTTACAGTATTCTGATTGTCTGCAGTACCATAGGTCAGTTCAGCAGCGTAATAATATTCAATACGACCAGGAAGATAGGTATTTTTATCATACTCAATGATCACCTTGTCCCAAATTTGGTTTTCGAAATTTAATTCAAATACGCGCTTATTTCCGGGAAAGCTTCTGTGTTGATAGGATTCACACATGCTGAGCAAACCGTTTACCGATAATTGATCCGGGGCAAACATTGTACTGGCATCAGGTAATTCTTGAGGCAAACAGGCTATAGTTCTCATTTCATGATTGATCATTAAATTGGCCTGTTCACTTTTAATCATTTCAAAATGATCAATCTGTTGATAATATTCATCACCTTTTTTAATCATCTTACCATTATTCACATCAACGGGCTCTCCCTTGATCTCTTCGAAATACGTTTCGAATCTCATTTTGCAACTTATAAATTCGCTTTCAGCGACAGACTGCATATTTCGAATCTCCTGCTCTATGTCCTGCGCATAGGTCTTGTATGCCCAGGAAAGAACTATTAATAAGAAGTATATAATTCTTTTCATATCCGTTAGTTTCTTAAAGACAATTTGGAAACATTGGTGCGACTCTCTCTTATAGTCTTAATACCACGTTCTGTTTCCTTTTTTACACGTATAAGCCCTCCTTCCTCATCGTACTCAAAAAAGGTGGCATAGTTGTTTTCATCCAATTCGGCCATGAGGCGAAAAGTGTCAGGGTCATACACGAAAGTTTTCATATTGGCATTGTAAGGATGGATGCGCACATCGTCAAAAAAGGCATAAATCTTCGAGTCTTCAGCCGCCAGATTTAGCAATTCCAGCTGAATCGTTTCGGCTTCCTCTGGTACTGTAAAATGATACTCAATGCGTTGCCAGCCATCAATGATCTGACCTTTTGCAAAACATTTTTTAGTGTATCCCAGAGTTTCATGCTCGATGGTAAATTCGATAACCGCATTTTCGTAAGTAGTGACTCCCCTAAGCGATTCCTTTACCCAGGCTGTAAGTACGTATTTTTCGCCATGGAAAGGTGCAAAGGACTGAATACAGTTATCACATGGATCAGAAAATCCTCCGCAAGTCGTTATGTTCAGGTAACCGGTGTCCCTGTCAAGAATCTCTGCTTGTTCAAATGCATTTACCAGTTGACCTATTATTTGGTAATCGGTGGCCTCTGGCACAAAAGTCGGTGCGTTTATATTCGAAAAGTAAAATTTATAGTTGTATTCATTAGGATCATCATAATCTGGTGTACTATTCACATCAAAGTCTATGATGTATTGGTTCATGCCATCCATTACCCCTTCGTACCGCACTTCCGGGATAAAAGGTCCTTGAAATCTTAATTGATTATTTGGAACTTCGAATTCAGGCGGAAGCAATAACCGGAACTGCGTAAATTTCTCATGTGCTCCTCTGAAGACATCTGCCTGGATAGTTAAAAACCGTGTTCTGCAAGGTAGTGATTGTTCTATAATATCAACATCAACACCTCCCCGACACGATGATACCGAAACTAAACCTTCACCTGACGCAAGAAAGATGATCCCTTCCGATTCGTGCACCAATTCACCGCTTATAGTGTAACTCTTGTCCCTGGCAATCGCAGAAGGGGCTATAATATTGGATAAAGTGATTTGAAAACTCACTTCGTGCGGTCCATCATCTGGTGGATTATTAAAGCGGATTTTATACTTGCTGAACCCGTTTTCATCATTTATATACGTTACCGCAGGAGAATAAGGGCTACTAACAGCAAGCTCATGACCTGGAACTATAAGTTCATTTGGTAATTTCAGAATGACTGTATTAAAGTCCGCATAAGAATCCCGGAAAACATTCCCGGTCACACTAATTTCTTCCCCACATGATACTTGAACGTCATTGAAATTAAGAGTTGCAATTGGCCCTTCCAGCACCCAAATGCGTTCAGTAAACCTAGCTACTTCATCAATTACAGGTGCATCTGGATCTATAATACTCACAGGGTCCTGATCCATCAAAGTCCCGTCATTATCCACGGCAATAATTCTTATCAAGTATTCGGTATCCTGATTAACCTGAGAAGTAATTAAGCCTGTAACGCTCATAAAAAAAGAATCCGGGCCAACATCCACAATATCAAGGTTATTAAAATTCACTTGATAACGCCAATGTGTTCCTGCGTCTAACACTAAACTAATAAAAGGAGCAGCTTCTGATGTCAATTCCAAGCTACCACTGACATGAGTAAAGTCTTTTGGAATATCAATTAAGACAAAAATATCTGGCCTTTCCACTTCATAGTCGAAATCAATGTTCATCCATTTAACCGTATCACCTTGCCATACTTCACTAAAATAGTTAGTAACGTCTATAGCATATTCGTCGTTTTGAGCACAAACCCATTGTTTGCTGAGAATCAATAACGTTATTAATATATAAACAAGCCTTTTCATTACATTATACTTTTATTACTTGGTTCTGAAAATTATTCATGCTTTTCAGGTTCATGTACTTCCTTAGGTTCACAGTTTTGCACGGGCTTGATCATTTTTACACCTTTCCCCGGTCCTACTGTGAGACTATACTTACCTGTATGTGATTCTTCACGTGTATCAACTCCCCCCAAATTCATAAAACTAAAGTGATCATCCTGGCACTCACTCGGGAAATTATAGTCCTCGAAGTGATCATTACCAATTTCTTGGTAATAGGCGTTGTTTGCCACTGCCGATGGCAATAAATCACTATAGCGGAATATTGCCGCAGAACGCCGGTATAGTGCATCTTTGTTCTCCAATTCCTGACCACGCTGACTAAAAAGCGTTATTTGCTCATTCCATGTCCACTTAAACAGCGCATTATATTCGCGATTCCAAGTGTCTCCATAACGATTCCAGAATGGACTAAAAGTCTCAAATCGTCCATCTTTACGAACATTGACTGAATGATTTTGCACATCCTGCTTCCTGGTCGTAAGATAAAGGTAGGAGCTTAATGGTCGCCAGTTACCGACCCTCCCCGCATAGACAGTATTTTTCGCAGGCTTCACCGGATCTGTTACACAATTACAGAAAACTCTCCAATTTGAACCGAATTCAATAGCTCCGGCATCCAGAATGCTTGCAGCATAAGATGAGCCCTTCCATTCTTCAGCATCTCTGGCAACTATCAGTTCCTGCTCGTTTTCATCGACAGGAGATTTAAGTGATATTATGCTGCCAACTGGAGTTGACGCCATATTCTGCCGCCCGGAACGAATGAGCAGTATTTTAGAATATGCAACACCGGGATCTATGAGTTCTTCATTTTCATCATAAACTTCCAACTCAGGTTTGGTATTCACAACCCATACACGACGAGAATTCCCGTCCGAATCAGTAAGTACTAGTTGATCTCCCGTAACCAAGTGTTCCCGAATACTCGAGAATGTACTATTCTCTGTTCTGAGACCAATGTTTTTATAAGACTGCCCCATTCCATCGTACATCCAATGTGCAGGATAGGTAAATGAGTAAACCGGGTCGTCAAAATTATTAGTTGTTTTGGTAAGCAGTACCGATCCTGTTTCACGGTCATACAGCAGGTTTTCAGCGCTTATTTGTGCTCCGAGATCATGTGTAACGACACGATCAAGAATCCCGTTTCGCTGTATCACCTTCAAAGTCGATAAGGAACGAAAATCATTTACGTCTTCACTATAGGCAGGAAAGAGGGAAAATATGAAAATTGGAAAAATACCGACAACCATAGTAATACCATTTGCGTGAGCATTAATTGCTCCTGAGTACATATGTGTACTTCGTGAATCTACTGTCATATCAAAATCGAGACCGTAAGTTTCTTCTTCAATTTGACCTTCAGGGCCCACAGTTTTTACCTTATTAATGAGTTTTTGCGGTCCTGCAACACGAATTTCGCGCACTTCTCCACCCTCGTCATAAAGTTGCCTGTTTACCGATGACACCGGTACGGATTTGTAGAAGTACTCTGTTCCGGAAAGAGGGGTATCCTGTTCTTCACCATATACCCATGTAGCCTTTTCAACACCATGCATGTTATTAAGTTCGATCGTATACCCCTGAGATGCTGTTATACTTGATCTCGTAAACCCTAGTAATGACAACCCAATTTTTGCCACTCCTCCCGCAGATTTTATATTAGGCGCGCTCACTTCAAACTTCCTTTGCGTTCTGTCCACGATCGTCGGAAAGTCCCGTGCCGTATAAAATTCCTTAACTACTTTACCGGTCCTGTTCTTAGTCACGCGTTCCTTTACTAATTGCCCACTCTCGTTTACATATTCATATTCTTTGTCAATAGATTTAACTTCAATATGTGAATACCCTACACTTGGCCCCGGAAATAAAGCCTCACAAAATGGTTTCTCCTGATAGTAGCGGTCGTCCGGAGCTAATAATTGCTTTATAAACTTATTATTCTTACCAAAATAGATGGGTTCCTTAAAAGGATTTTCATCACCCCCTATGGCTGGTTCATATGAAGCTACTCCTGAACTGATACTATCCTGGGTCTGCTCATTGAATACCTTATAAGAATATACTTGCCCGTACACTTCATTATGATAATTGCCAGATGATATGTTTACAGCAGTCTCATCATTGAGTTGATCGTACCAATGATCATTAATAATAATTTTTTTCACGCGGCAACCACCTCCAACTTTCTTTAATGTAGGACTGTAAGTACGAATCCAGGACTTTGCGGTGACGAAATTTTGCCCGCCCCCATTTCTAACCATATATGGTCCGTAGCCTGTTACAGCCTGCTCCAAAGATTCTTTCAACGATGCAAAAGCATCCACAAAATCTGTTATTTTATCATAATCTTCAATGGATGCCCGTCCGTAGGAAAGTGGTGCTTGATAGATTTTAGTATACAACCAGGCTGCCTTAGAGATAGGATTGATATTGATTGGTGTCTTGACCGCATTTAGGCTTAAATTGTATGTAGAAGGCTCCAATTTTACATAGCCGTATTTGTAAGCATCATTTTCTGTAAAATAGTCGTCATTTCCATTTACATTATCACCATACAAACCGAAGTTTTCAATTCCGCAATACCCAGGTACAAAAGCGTACACATCTTTACCTTTATAAGTAGTAGTCTTCGGGTTAATGTTCACCAAAAAACGGAAATACATGTTCTCTATTCGTCTCCCCTCAAGGTCTACAAAATAACGGTCAAGCAGGTGCTCATTCCCCCTGGCAATTGGTTCCTGCAACTTAAAAACCAGTATATTATGATTTTTGGGAATTGCATCGACTTTCTTATAAAGTTTATCGGCAGCACCTTCTTCCAAAACATCTTCCTCAGTATCTTTTGCTGCACCCACGATCTTCATCATTTGCATGGCCTGTTTGTTTTGCACATAAGCATAGTCGTCAGCTTCATAATCAACTTCTATAGTACTGCCGGAAGGCAATATAATAGTAGTAAGGCTCCATGCGGAAGCGTAGTCGTCGTTCTTCTTGTCTGTTTGTATAACATAAGGAAATTCTCCGTTAGATGCCGGTCCTGTTTCCGCATCCAGTGACACGCCTTTGGGCACCGGCTTGTATACCCCCCAACGGTTGTAAGCCTTGATATCATAGTTATAGTTATTAACCATTCCGTTGTTTTCAGGACGATTTTCGTAGCAATATTTAAATTCATAGGGACTAAACTTCCCCTTAAATGAACCCTGGTAAGTGAAATAAAGCCGCCGCAGTGTTAATTTACCTCCTGTTTGGTTATTAGTTACAATGCACTCGCCATTGGCATCGCGCTGAAGACAATAGGTAACATTATCATTGAGCCCATCGCTGTTTTCCAATGCCGCACCTGCAGCACCTTTACACAATGAATAATCATATTCAAAGTGAACCTCTTTAATTGGCACAGGTGGAGTACCGCTATTTAAAGACTGAAGCTCTGGTTTTGAGTACAAAGAAATCTTGTCCAGTTTTAAAAGGAATTGTGCTTTCTCTTTGACTTTAGAACTGTCCGTATTGTTGCCTTTAGTAAACTGACCCAGTGCACTATAACTATCAGATCGTTTTGAGTAATGAAATTCGGCCACGTGAGTACGAGTTTCTACACTATGCACATACCATATTTCTTTTTCCCCATATGTATAACTGCCCTTATCGTCGTTTTTTACTCCTTTGATGCCTTCATCATAATAAAGATCCGCATATGGTGTCCTCCATTTATAGTCATCAGACCACTTGATATAATTGAATTTGGTATATGTCCCAAAATCGTCAGGTGTAAGTCCGTTTCCGGTACGGTCTATATAATCCGGTGAAACAACTCCGGTTAATAGATATCCATTCGCATAAGGAGGAAGCTCTGTACTTTGGTAAAAATGATCCTGCCCTTGTTTGTTCTCATCGGGTTTAGCATCGCTCTGGCTCCAGTTTGTTACCAGGCCTGTTCTTGCCACAATGTTTTCACCCTGTGCTTTGACATTGAAAGTTGCTTCCTTTTGTTTAATATTATATGTGGGTATGCTGTAAATGTAACGTTGACCGTCAGCACGAGTAACCTGCATTTCCGAAACGTGGTGGGGCTTGCGTACTACTTCATCCACACGCGGCATACTTTTTCTAACTAATCGCTGTTCTGGTTCTCCAAAGTTTTTATATTCATAATAGTTGATTTCTTTTCCCGTACCACCATTTGTTGCCAAAACTTCTTCGGCAGTCAGGTAGCTGAGCACATTATTACGACGAACTCTTTTGTTTCTGGTCACATTAGCGCTAAGAGAGCTGGTAGTACCGCCTCCAATTAATTTGTTGGATGATTTTAGTTTTTCAATATCTATTTTTACAGGATCAATACCTCCATAGGCTTCCAAAAAATCGGGGTCACTTTCTACTACCGACTCTCCTGTCGATTTAAAAAAGACCGGTTCATATAATTTTCCAGCTTCAGGTTTTTGAAAGGAAAACAATCCTCTCTCATCAGCCTTATGACCTGTCCATTTACCAGCGCTTCCATTACTAAAATTTGCATTTGCAGTCACCCCACTCTGTAATAAATTACCTCCACTCAAATCAAAACCGTTAGCTCCACCACCCCCGCCAGAGTTCTCTGTTCTCACATCATAAACGGTACCTACGTCATTCCGATAAGGACGAAAAGAACCCGAAATTCCCTGACCACTTACCGAATACGTATCGTAAGTTTGATAGGCATAAGCTATGTTGGGTGTATGATCGGTAATTTCGCCATCGTGTCCACGGTTAAAATCCAACATATTTCCCTTATCACCCCCACCTTCATGTGCGTACAAATAACCAAATCCCGGGCTTCTTCGCACCTTATTCCTGTACCATTGCCTGTTAAAATAACCTCCTATCTCCAAGGCACCCTGGAGTCCAAATACCTGACCACCTACTTTTGCAGAAAAAGAAGCATTCGCTGTACTGGTATTTGAGGTGGTATAAGGAATATATGACTGATGCCCGAATGTATTTATTTGCCCTCTTTGATCAAATTTATAGGTTACCCCTTGAAGTCCATGCCGGGAATTCATATTAAGACCAATATCCAGACCACCTGACTGTGGAATAATATTACGGTTGATAATGGCAGCTGTTCTTTTTGTAAAAGATAATGACGGGTTAACAGAAAGTCCCTCCCCACTGGCAATACTGGCATTAACACCAAAAGAAGGGCCATTTCCAATTCCATTTTGTTGGTTAAGTGCTTGTGCTACACTTAATGAAAGATCTGCCCCCCAGCCATTATAGTTGTTATAGGAAACGCCCACCCCTAAGCTACTGTTCCTTATCACTACTTCGGGTAACTCAAGTCCAACAACTTCTTTATCTGAGGACACTTTTAATCCTACCGTATAGTTAGCCTTGCGATTCATTTTGTTTACAACCTGGTCACCATTAAAATCATCCGGAAGTCCGCGTAATCCACGCGTGATAGCTCCTGTATTAACAGACCAACCAAGACCTACACATGACGCCTCTTGATCGTTCGTTATTCCTGAATGATAACTCAAATTAATCGGATAACCACCCACATCTATTAGTGGGATATTGTAACTAAAATCTCCCGTAAAAGGGTCTACCATTTCAGTAGTACCAATTGGTTCAAAACTTTGAGTTTCAGGTTGACCTGGTCCACCTGTGAGTGCCCAGGCTGTATATGGGCTTATTAATGATAACATCATATGTACAGCCAAAGAGGCTGCTACCGGTTTGAAAAATTTAGATTTGTATATTTTGCCAATCATGGTACAATTTTTTAGGCATGACAATAGTCACCCTGTTCCACATTTTTCGATCACATCGAAAACTTATAGATAATTTGAAATATTAAATATGCATCCTGTGCTAGTAAAACACAGGCCCGAGACAGAAGTCATATGATTCAGCAAGAATCTTATGCTTATATAAACGAATATCTGAACTATCCAGAATATCCCGAATGATATATGTAACCTTTAATGGTACGCAGTTTATTTTAGTTGTTCTGACTTGATAAAATTTGTAAAATCATGATAAAAATATTGGTTATGTTGTAATTAAATTGATACTATATCTATAAAAATAGTTGGTACTTATAGCTGCACCAAATCTTTTCCTCATCACCTGCTATATAGTAACCTGGTAAGCTCTGATATTTTTGTATTCTACGCCTTATCTAACAATGTAAGTCCTAATATTCCTGGCATAGTTTCAATTCTCGATATCATCTGATATCATCGTCTGACCCTGATACAAATGTCAACCAAATTTGGAATGATTGGATAACCAATTTCAAAGAATAGATGATCTATTTCGAAGGGCTTAGGATGTAGGTTTTTTTCGAAATTCATTTGGCGTAATGTTTACGTGCTTTTTAAAAAAACGATTGAAGTGTGTGGGTTCGCTAAAGCCTAATTTGTACGCTATTTCTTTGGCATTTAACGAAGTGTTTTTTAACAAATATTTTGCTGCTGCCAACGTACGGTTTGTTATCCAGTCATTGATTGTTTTTCCAGTCTTTGACTTAATAACGGAATTCAAATAGTTAGGATGTAGGTTTAGTTTGTCTGCAAAATCCTTTATTTGAGGTCTCTTATTCTCCATATTTTCAATGACATTCTTCTTGAATTCAATTTCCAGAAGTTGTTTGAATGCCTTTACAATTTGAGAATCTCTACTTCCTTCCATTCTGGGATTGTAGTCCGACCAAAAATCTTCTTTAATTTTTAGTAGTAGTATTTCAAACAAGTTTCCCAGTATTTCATTTTTATATATTGATGATCTGTTAAACTCTTCTATAATCTGTTTATAGAGAACTTCAAACTCACTAAATCTCTTTCCCGATAATGTTTTTGGTGGTACGTTCTCTGCCAAAAGAAATGGGAATTCATGATATATTTCCGAATGAACATAATCCTTAAGAAAGCTC
>CBDDKZ010000005.1:1255000-3740000 GCA_965230415.1 Cytophagales bacterium | reverse complement strand
AACAATCGACAGTTGGAATAGACAAATTATAAATGATATGTATTTTAGGTGTCTCACTGATTAATCATTACATTCATTCGTTATATGTAACCCTCTTGTCACTTTTAAGGGTAAAACCTAAATTTATTTCATAGGACTCAAAGCCTATTACACGATCTTTTCTGAAAGAAAATGTCATTTTAATTGCGCTCTTACCAAATTGTAAATCCTTTATACCTACACCAAGCACAAAGCCCAGTTTTGACTCTAATGTCTGAAAGGCTAACACTTTGTCATAGATAATTAATTCATTAATATACTGAACATTAAATTGGTTCTTAGAAATTCGCAAAAGAAAATTGCTTTTTAGTTCCAAAAATGTGCCTAACGGGAATTTTGTTGCGGCAGTTAAGGTGTACAACCTATTTATATTTATTTGTTGTCCCTTAAAAAGAAAAGAACGAGCAAATAATGATTCCACTCCAATTCCTAAGCTCCACGTTTCGGAATAAACTCGCATCCCGGCCTGCCCATCAATCATATGATGGGAAAAACCACCGGTAACATCATTCACGGAATTTTCGAAATGCCTGTCGCCAAGCGCTATACCAAAAACTAAATTGACTCGCTCGCTAAAAGGAACGAATTGGGCATATTTAGCATGAAATATACGATTGTGAATGATCTTTCCTTCATCGTCCTGAAAAGCATTAAAACCAATATACCGTGCTTTCTTTAGTGATTTTTTATTTAGACTATAATATACCTCGCTGTAAAATCGCCTCAAATTTGGACTTAAGCGGTTAAAGCCGTTGTAACCAATAGATGCCTGTAGCACATTTGTATTTTGAACAAAAGCCGGCTGGTTAAACCCACGAGACTGAATTCCCTGGTCAAAGATTGTATTATATTCAGCATTCTGAGCAATAGACCTTATCAGTACGCTGTAAAAGATGATAAACGTTAAAAAGTAACGTATAAAAATCAATTCTTTGGGGCTCTTATTGGTTATAACTCCTACAATTTATTACTTTTTTTATATTTATTTAAATCGTAGGTTACATTTCTGCTCACAAAGCAATGGAACAAAAAACAGCATAAACTTGAGTAAAAGAGACGAGGACATATTGCAAGCTATTCGAAACAATAAGGATCATCTGGTTTTCAATGAGTTGTATAAAAGTAGTTTTCAAAAGATAAAGGGCTTTGTATTGAAGTCTGGAGGTCAGGTTGAAGATGTAAAAGACATTTTTCAGGATGCCCTCCTAACGCTTATTAAAAAAGTAAAAGACGGAAGTTACGAACAGCGATCTGAAATTGATGGTTTTTTGTACGGTGTAGCAAGAAATATGTGGTATTACAAATTGAGACAAAAAAAGAACACCAGTGACATTGATGATTTCCAGGAAATCAAAGCTTCAGATCAGCGTGCCGATTTTTATGTCTATGAAAGCGAACGGTCTCAATTGATCCAAGGCCTTTTTGAACGTTTAGGTCAACGCTGCAAAGAATTACTTACAGCCAGTATTTTTGACGGCAAGTCCTTAAAAGAGATCTGTGCCGAGCTTGGTTTTTCCAGCATTAATAGTGCTAAAACTAAAAACTACAAGTGCAAGCAACGTCTAATCAAACTGGTTGGGAACAACCTGGAAGTAAAAGAAATATTAAGCAATGGATAAGCACCAAAAGTATAGCGAAATAATAGACAAGTGGTTGACAAATACACTTTCGGATGAGGAAAAAGAACTATTAAAGCATTACGAGCAAGACGACCAATTCTTATCCATAAAATCTGAAATGGAACAAATTCATAATTTGATATACGAAGTTAACCTCCTGGATAAGAGAGCTACATTTAGCCGACTTCTTGATGAAAAAACGAATAAAAACCCCAATAGAAAGTGGTTTTTGGGAGGTTCCTTTTTTTTGATTGCTACCATAGCATCGATTGTTCTATTGAATCATACTAACAAAACAAAAAATGAAACTCAAAAGGCAGTTGTTCTCACAGAACAAAAAACAAGCCTCAAAGTTCATTCAGAAATAGCTAATGAGTCCTTATCAACAACAGAAGATCATGTTGACGAAGCTACCTCAAGTGCCACTAAAAGTTCAATGATTATTGATCAAATTCCACATCCAGCACACGCTGAAAGTAGCAGTACTTTGAGTGAACAAAATTTCGATGAAGGTACTTCTAATGTTGATCCGGCGGCACTTCTATCCATCGATAAGAAGGATATTGACAAAAGTGTATCAAAAGAAGAGATCAAGGTCAGCAATATCAAAAAAGATGTAAACAAAGCTAAACCTGTTGCCTGCCCACCCTTAACTATTGATCGTAAAATTAATCCATCATGCAGTAACAGAGCGAACGGACAAATCACGGTATCAGGGGCACCGGAGTCTGCGACGTATGAGCTTGAAGAATTAAACCTGGTACAAAAGAGTAGTAGTTTCTTTGAACTTCCTCCGGGTGATTATCAGGTAATTATCGAGTACAACAAGGTGTGTAAAGAAAAAGTCAAAAACCTACATGTCAGTGAAGTGTTTTGTTTTTCGGAAAACGAATATGTGTTTAACCCTAACAGAGATGATAATTTTATTATAGAACTAGGTAACGAATCGGGGGTTGCGGTTATATATAGTAAGAGAGGAGAAATTATCAAGAACTTAGGTGAAATTTCTCAGACGCTAAATTGGGACGGTAGAAACCAGAACAAGCAGATGGTAACAGACGGCAATTACCCCATTGTTTTCAAGAGCAAAAGTGGTAAGGTGTTAAAGACGGCTGTAACGGTAATGCGTGAATAATACGGCCTTTTTACCAGGCACTTGTGTAGAGCCAACAACCTCAAGATCTTTCAAGCTTAAATAAGCTAAGGGGCTGTCGTTTTTTGACAGCCCTTAGCAATGCTATTAGAAAACTGCATCTGCGATTTTCTGTGTCATTGTTGATTTACTCATCGTATAAAAATGCAGCACCGGAGCACCTTTTTCAGCTAGCTCTTTACATTGTTGAATAGCCCATTCAACGCCTACTTCTTTTACCTCTGTATTATTTTTACATTTCATCACCTCCCTGGTTAAATCTTCAGGGATGTCTATATGAAAAACGGAGGGTAAGACTGTCAGTTGCTTTTGTGTTGCTAAAGGCTTCAGCCCTGGTATTATCGGCACATTGATACCTTCTTGTTTACACAAATCAACAAACTCAAAGTATTTGTCATTATTAAAAAACATTTGAGTCACGATGTACTCTGCACCCAGGTCTACTTTCTTTTTGAGATAGTGAATATCAGATTTCATATTGGGAGCCTCGAAGTGCTTTTCCGGATAACCGGCAACGCCAATGGCAAAGTTAGATTGCGCGCTGTTTTCCAAATCATCGTGCAAGTATTTCCCGGCATTCAAATCCATAATTTGCTGAATTAAGTCGGTCGCATATTCATTTCCATTTGGATCAGGGATGAACCTCCCTTCAGATTTAATTGCATCACCTCTTAAAGCGAGGATATTATCGATTCCTAAAAACCCAAGATCAATCAATGCGTTCTCTGTTTCTTCTTTAGAAAAACCTCCACAAATGAGGTGAGGTACTGCATCGACCTGAAAACGGTTCATAATTGCGGCACAGATGCCTACTGTGCCCGGTCGTTTACGAGTGGTCACTTGTTTCAACAAACCATCAGGTAACTTTTTATAGACATATTCCTCACGATGATAAGTCACATCTATAAAAGAAGGTTTGAACTCCATGAGTGGTTCTATAGCTGCAAAAAGTGTATTTATATCTTCCCCTTTTTTGGGAGGTAAAATTTCAAAACTAAATAATGTTTTTCCTTGTGCGTTGTTAATATGTTCTACAACTTTCATTCGTTCTCTCTTTAATCTTGTTGGTAGTTTTTATATATCATAATTAAGGTTTGGTGCCAGCCATTTCTCTACCTTTTCCAATGGCCAGTCTTTTCTTTGCGCATAGGCCTCAACCTGATCTTTTGCAATTTTACCCAAGCCGAAATACCTGGCATTTTCATTTGCAAAATACCACCCACTTACCGAAGAGGCGGGGTACATGGCATTACTCTCGGTCAAATAAATCCCTGTATGCTTCTCAACATCCATTAATGACCAAATAGTCGTTTTTTCGGTATGATCGGGGCATGCGGGATAACCTGGTGCCGGACGAATTCCTGAATAAGCTTCTTTTATTAGTTCTTCGTTGGTATAAGATTCGTCATTTGCATATCCCCAGAGCTCTTTTCTCACCTTCTGATGCATAAGCTCTGCGAAAGCTTCTGCCAAGCGGTCTGCGACAGCTTTCAGCATAATACTATTGTAATCATCATGATCATCGTCATAAGCCTTAATCAAAGGTTCTATCCCATGCCCCACAGTTACAGCAAAGCAACCTATATAATCCTGAGTCCCCGATTCTTTCGGGGCGATATAATCTGCAAGAGAACTATTAGGGACATTGTTTCCTTTCATCCCTTGTTGTCGTAGCATATGAAATTTACTAATGACTTCTTTGCTATCTTTTTCGTAAACTTCCACCGTATCGTCTTCTACTACATTTGCCGGATAAAGTCCTACAATAGCTTTGGCTTTCAACTTCTTGTTAAGGACGAGGTCGTCCAGCATTTTATTGGCATCTTCAAATAATTTTTTGGCTTCTTCTCCTACAATCTCGTGCTCCAATATTTTAGGATATTTGCCTTTAAGTTGCCAGGTACTAAAGAATGGAGTCCAGTCGATGAAGTTTCTAATTTCTTCCAATGAATAATCATCAAATACATGAACGCCTAACTTTTTGGGTTCAGTTATTGTTTGACTATTCCAGTCGATAGGTACTTTATTGGAACATGCTTCTTTATAAGACAGGTATTTCTTTGTCTGCTTTCTGTTGGCATAATCTGTTCTCATTCGAGCATATTCCTCTTTCACTTCGATGCCAAAGGACTCAGATTTATCCTTGCTCAACAGATTGGATGCAACGGGCACACTTTTGGAAGCATCAAGTACATGTACCACCGGCCCGGAATACTTCATATCCACTTTCACGGCCGTATGTATCTTAGAGGTAGTAGCCCCTCCTATCAAAAGGGGTATATTCATCCCGGCAACCTCCATTTCTTTGGCCATATCTACCATTTCGTCCAGTGAAGGAGTAATTAAACCACTCAAGCCGATAAGGTCTACTTGTTCTTCTAGTGCCTTTTTTATAATATCTTCTTTAGGCACCATTACTCCCATATCAATGATATCGAAATTATTGCATGCCAGTACCACCGATACAATATTTTTCCCGATATCGTGCACATCTCCTTTTACTGTTGCCAGCAATATTTTTCCGGCACTTTGGTTCTCTCCCGATTTCAGCGCTTGCATATAAGGCATGAGATAAGCCACTGCTTTTTTCATCACACGCGCACTTTTCACTACCTGTGGCAAGAACATTTTGCCTTCACCGAACAGGTCACCCACTACGTTCATCCCATCCATAAGCGGGCCTTCAATAACTTTTATAGGGTGTCCATAATTTTGATAAGCTTCTTCAGCGTCGGCTTCCACAAAATCCACAATGCCTTTTACCAGTGCATGTTCCAGCCTTGCTTCAATGGTGGTCTCTCGCCAGGATAAATCTACTTTTCTTTCTTTGGCATTTCCTTTAACAGATTCAGCAAATTCCAGCAGGTCTTCCGTTGCTGTTTCTGTCCGGTCGAGCAAAACATCCTCTACTTTTTCGAGTAGGTCTTTAGGAATGTCATCGTACACTTCGAGCATTGCCGGGTTTACAATTCCAAAATCCATACCTTCTTTTATGGCATGATAGAGAAAGGCTGAATGCATTGCTTCACGCACTACTCCATTTCCTCTAAATGAGAATGACACGTTGCTAACCCCTCCGCTTACATGCGCTCCGGGCAGGTTTTCTCTTACCCAACGCGTTGCTTTAAAGAAGTCTATCGCATTTTTTCGATGTTCTTCCATACCTGTAGCCACCGGAAATATGTTCAGGTCAAATATGATATCTTCCGGTGGAAATTTCACCTTGGGGCCTGTTAAGACATCGTAAGATCGTTGCACAATTTCCACTCGTCTCTCATAATTATCTGCCTGTCCGGCTTCATCGAAAGCCATTACAATTACGGCTGCTCCAAAACGTTTAATTTTCTTTGCCTGTGAAATAAACTCTTCTTCACCACCTTTTAAGCTAATTGAGTTCACAACGCCCTTACCCTGTACGCACTTCAACCCTGCCTCAATGATTTCCCACTTAGAGCTATCTATCATGACAGGTACACGAGCTATATCGGGCTCAGCAGCTATGAGGTTTAAAAACCTGGTCATCACTTCAACGCCATCCAACATACCTTCATCCATGTTGATATCGATGATCTGAGCACCGCCTTCCACTTGGTTTCGGGCAACTTCGAGTGCTTCTTCATACTTTTCTTCCTGAATGAGGCGCAAAAATTTTCGAGAGCCCGTCACGTTTGTTCGTTCGCCAACGTTAATAAAATTCGACTCAGGCGTAATAACAAGTGGTTCCAGGCCACTTAGTCTCATCGGGGAAATATCATTCCATTTGTAGGAATATATTCCTTTATAATCTGGGTGTATACTCATAAACCAATTAGAATTGAAGTTCCCCCTCTATTGCTCGAGGTTTATAATCATTTGCTAGTTCTGCCAATGCCTTAATATGATCTGGTGTTGTTCCACAACAACCTCCCAAAATATTGAGATACTCTTCTTCGAGAAAAACCTTCACCTGTTGGGCCATAATCTCAGGTGTCTGATCATATTCACCAAACTCATTAGGTAAACCGGCATTGGGGTAGGCGCTCACGTAAAATTGTGACTTCGAGGAAAGCACTTCCAAATAAGGTTTAAGCTCGCTGGCTCCAAGCGCGCAATTCAGTCCAATACTCATCAAAGGGGCATGAGACATTGAAACCATAAAGGCTTCTGTTGTCTGTCCGGATAATGTACGACCGCTGGCATCTGTAATAGTACCAGATACCATAAGTGGTAATTCTATAGCTCTTTCTTCCATGATTTCCTGACAAGCGTATAGCGCTGCTTTTGCATTGAGTGTGTCAAAAACAGTTTCGATTAGCAGCATATCTACTCCGCCATCGATAAGTGCTCCGGCCTGGAATTTATAAGCATCCTTAAGTTCGTCAAAAGTCACTGCTCTATATCCCGGGTCATTAACATCTGGTGAAATCGACGCGGTACGGTTTGTTGGCCCCATAGCCCCGGCTACAAACCTCGGCTTTTCGGGTTGAAGCACTGTCATCTCTTCCGCTACTTCTTTTGCAACTTTCGCAGATTGGTAGTTGATATCATAAACGAAATCCTGAGCACCATAATCTTCCTGAGCTATTGTAGTAGCGCTGAAAGTATTGGTTTCAACAATATCCGATCCGGCTTCATAATATGCTTTATGTATTGCTCTGATGACATCGGGTCTGGTTATTGACAGCATATCATTGTTACCTTTCAAAGGTTTTTCTATTCTTTGAAGGTTGTCATTTCTAAAATCTTCCTCTTCCAGTTTATAGGTTTGGATCATAGAGCCCATAGCACCATCCAGAATCAGAATTCTTTCTTTTAATAATTCGTTAAGTGTTTTCTTCATTCGTCAATTTCGCGTTCTGCACTTATGTACACTTATCAACTTTGAAGGAAAGGAAAGCTAAGAATTGCTCTTATCTTCTTCTTGTAATAGAACAAGAATGGGAATTAGCACCTGTCACTTGGAATGATGGTTGCTAAGACTTCTTCGGGCCCAATCCCTCCGTCTTTCTTGATAAGTATCGTGCAAACATATAGTTACAAATTGAAAAACACAATTTATTCGAAAAAAAGTTCCTGGGATGCCCTTATTATTTGTTGACCAAGTGGCAATTGGTATTCAGAATATCAAGATTTGCTTAAATACAAAATATTGTAACGAATCCACTTTGAGTAGCCAAATTAAATTGCTATAATTGAAGAATCCCGGTTTTTCAACTAACAAGATAATATAGTCTGAATAGTATGTTTAACTACTTAGTTTTCCTTCCTTTCAGGTTAATGAAGTAGATCCGGAATTTATAAATAGTGAAGAAATTATGAGCACGGAGAGGTACTTAGGAATAGACATTGGAGGAACAAACGCAAAATTTGGAGTAGTTACACGCGCTGGTGAATTAGAACATAAGGTGAAATACCCCACGGTATCGTTGATAGATGGCAATAACTTCACCAAGAAATTTGGAGATGCATTGGGAGAACAATTAGACCAATTTCCAACTATTAAAAAAGTAGGTATTGGGATTCCTGGTTTATTATCTAAAGACCGAAAAAGTACCATTCGCTCACATAATATTAGTGCATTAAACAACACAAATGTTATTGACACTATTTCCAACAGGTTTCCGAAGTGTATTTTCAAAATGGAAAATGATGCGAATGTAGCCGCATTAGGAGAGTATTACTTTGCTGAAAAACCTTTATCAGAAAACTTCTTAATGGTGACTTTAGGTACCGGTGTTGGCGGAGCCGCGATAATAGACGGCGAAATATTTTCGGGAGCAGATGGAAACGGTCTCGAAATAGGGCACGCAATCTGTGGAAAAAATACAACGGTAGAAAATGTGATAGGCAAAAAGGGAATTATAGAATATGCCTACAAAGTATTAAATAAGACTACAGAATACTCTTTATTGAGGGGCATTGAAGATCTTGATGCTAAACAGATTGCTAAGGCCGCATTAAAAAATGACATTGTAGGAACAAAAGTTTTCAAGCGTGTTGGTAAAATATTGGGGCAATGCCTGGTATCGACTATTAGAATACTAGACATCAAAACAATTGTTATAGGTGGCGGTGTGGCAGAAACATACGAAATCATACAAAAACCAATGACTAAGGAATTAGAGAAATACCTTCCTTCTTATTATTTAGATCATTTGCAAATTGAAAAAGCTTCTTTAAAAAATGAAGCAGGAATCATTGGCGCTGCTTCACTTTGTTTCAAAGATTGAGAAAAAATCCCAGTGTTTATGCGAAGAGCTTAATTTTGCTCACTTCCTTTTCAGTCATTTTATAGAAGGCGTCATGCACATTAAAAGGTTTATTAGATTTTAATTCAGCAGATTTGTAGGTACCATCTTCCTGTAATAAGAAGGAGTTCATTTCATCTCGTAACGAATAATCAAGTATCGCTATAAATTCTTTCTCTGCATGTCCTTCTACCAAGAACAGGGATTCAATACGCCTGTCAAAGCTTCGTACCATAGCATCTGCACTTCCTCCGTAAATTTTTGGTTCACCACCATTATGAAAATAAAATATTCGGGAATGTTCAAGGTAGTCTCCCACTATAGATTTTACTGAAATATTCTCGCTCAAACCATTTCTGCCGGGTCGTATACAACAAATCCCCCTTACAATTAGTTTTACTTTAACTCCGGCTTGTGAGGCCTTGTAAAGTTCTTCAATAAGCAAACGGTCTTCCAGTGAGTTAACTTTAATGACTATTCCCGAGGACAAACCTTTTTTTGAGTTAGAAGCCTCTTTTCGTACAAGCCGAATTAGCTTCTTACGCATATCTCCCGGAGTAGTTATTAAACGTTTGTAAAGTTTCGGAATCGAGTGCCCCGTAATAACATTAAAGAACTCTGAGACATCATTGGCATATACTCGTTTGGCGGTTAAGAAACTTGTATCAGTATAGAGTTTTGCGGTGGATTCGTTATAATTCCCACTGGACAGGTGAACATAACGTGTTACGTCATTCTTTTGATCTTTCCTTACTATGAGTAACATCTTAGTGTGTGTCTTCACTTCAGGAATACCATAAATCACGAAACAACCCGCTTTCCTCAAGCGTTTCCCTTCTTGAATATTATTTTCCTCATCAAACCGTGCTTTTACTTCAAATAGTACCGAAACGTGTTTCCCGTTTTCTGCTGCTTTCTGTAATGCAGCTGTTATTCTGGAATCATTAGCCAAACGATAAATGGTCATTTTTATGGCCAGTACATTTTTATCTGAAGCAGCTTCTTCCAATAAACGTATAACAGGCTCAATACTCTGATAAGGATGATGCAAAACCACATCGTTACTCTTGAGGTATTTGAACAAGTTGTCAGAAAAATTGGGCTCGGTAAACAATGGTTTTACAGGATCGGGTGATTCATAACTATCGTCATTGAAGTATTTGTTCTTAACAATAGCCCATAAGCGGGTATAGTCGAGTAACTTATTTATTTCAATTACATTATCCTGTTCGAGGTTAAAGCGATTTGACAACAATTTCAACATGCGCTTTGAGTAACCCTGTTGTATTTCCAATCGCACAACTCTTCCTGTCTTTCTTTTCCTCAGTTTTCTTTGAATTTCTTCCACAAAAGAGACTTCTCCTTCATCGTAATCATCGTAATCAAAGTCTCCGTTTCTGGTAATGCGAAATACCGATTTTGATTTAATGGTAATATTCTTGTAAAGCTTCTGAAGATTGGATTTAATAATTTCTTCCAGGGGTACCAATAACAAATTATCTCCTCTATGAATTTCGAAAAATGTCGGAAGGTTTTGAGGAACTTGAATAAAGGAATATTTAACCTCATCTTTTTCTTCGATGGGATCTAAGGTTTCTACGCCTATAATTATGGCCTTATTGGAAATAACCGGAAATGAATGCAAGTTATCATACAACATGGGTGTTAGCATAGGGTAGACAATTTTACTGAAATAATAATTTACCTTACGCAGTTCGCTATCTTTCAAATACGTACAATCAACAATATCTCCGCCACTTTTTCTTAGTATTGGAATGAGCTGTTGTTCGAAATAGCTGGTTTGTTCAGTGGTGAACTTCTGAATTTCTGCAAATAGCTTCCTTTTAAACGGCCATTCACGTAAGCCACAATAATCTACTCTCTTTTTATCAAAATCAAGATAATTGTACAAACTACCCACCCTAATCATCATAAACTCATCCAGGTTGGAGGCTGTAATGGCCATGAACTTCAGACGATCGAGTATGCTCCTGTTACTTTTCTTTGCTTGTTCCAGGACTCTGTAATTAAATTTAAGCCAACTCAAGTCGCGACTTATAAGCGGACTTTCATAAATTAATTCTTCGATTTTCTTTTTATCTGGCTCAGATGCGGTAGTAAATGTACTCATAGTGCAAAAAAACAAAAAGGTACTTTAAAGTACCTTAATTTAATGTTAAAAATGACAAAAATTTGTAAATAAGCAGGTCGTCAGACGTCGACCTTCGCATATTTAGCATTTTTCTCAATGAATTCTCTACGTGGAGCAACTTCATCGCCCATCAACATAGAGAACAAGTGGTCGCATTCTGCTGCCGACTCTATAGAAACTCGTTTTAAACTACGTGATTGAGGGTCCATGGTGGTAGTCCATAACTCTTCCGGGTTCATCTCACCAAGACCTTTGTAACGCTGCACATTTACCGATTCGTCTTTTCCTTTGCCTACTTCAGCTATTGCTTGCAGACGTTGTTCCTCGGTCCAGCAATAGCGAAACTCTTTTCCTTTTTTTACCAGGTAAAGAGGTGGAGAAGCGATGTATAAATAACCATTATCAATAATCTCACGCATGTATCTGTAGAAGAAGGTCAAAATAAGTGTTCGGATATGACTGCCGTCAATATCGGCATCAGTCATAATTATAATTTTATGATAACGCAATTTCTCCATATTGAGAGCCTTTGCATCCTCTTCTGTACCAAACTTCACACCGAGCGCTGTGATCATATTCTTAATCTCGTCGTTATCATAGATTTTATGTTCTTGCGCTTTCTCAACGTTCAATATTTTACCTTTTAGCGGTAATATCGCCTGGAATTTCCGATCCCTTCCCTGCTTTGCAGAACCTCCTGCAGAATCTCCCTCAACGAGGTAGATCTCACAGACGGCGGGATCCTTATCTGAGCAATCGGCCAGTTTTCCGGGAAGCCCTGTACCAGTAAGTACATTCTTTCGCTGAACCATTTCTCTTGCCTTGCGAGCCGCATGTCTGGCCTGAGCAGCCAAAACCACTTTATCGATAATCTGCTTAGCCAGTTTCGGATTTTCTTCCAAGAAATTATAGAGCATCTCCCCTACAACAGTATCGACAGCACCTATCGCTTCTTTATTACCCAGCTTAGTCTTGGTTTGTCCTTCAAATTGAGGTTCTGCCACTTTTACGGAAATAACAGCTGTCAAACCTTCTCTGAAGTCATCACCGGTAATGTCCACCTTCACTTTGTCGAGCATTCCCGATTTATCTGCATAGCTCTTGAGCGTTCTTGTTAGCGCTCTTCTGAAACCTGCCACATGGGTTCCCCCCTCGTATGTATTAATATTATTTACATATGAAAATACATTTTCTGAGTAGGATGTATTGTATAACATACCTACTTCAACAGGCACCTCTCCATCCGTATTTTCCATGTAAATTGGCTGAGGTAATAAGGCTTCCCTGGTACTATCCAGGTAAGAAACAAATTCTACAAGCCCTCCCTCTGAAAAGAACGTTTCTTTTCTTGTTACGCCGTCTTCATCGAGCTCTCGCTTGTCTTCCAGGTAAATGGTAATACCTTTATTTAGAAAAGACAATTCACGCAAACGGTTGGCTACTGTTTCGTATTTATAAACCATTTCCGTAAATATGGAATCGTCTGGCCAGAAATGTACCGTTGTTCCAGTTATGTCGGTAGTTCCTATTTCCCTAACATCGTATTGCGCTACACCTCTCTTATATTCCTGTTCAAAGACTTTGCCACCACGGTGTACTGTTACCTGTAATAAATTTGATAGTGCATTCACACAAGACACACCCACACCGTGCAATCCTCCTGATACTTTGTAAGTATCTTTATCAAATTTACCACCCGCGTGTAAAACGGTCATAACAACTTCAAGCGCCGATTTTTTTTCTTTTTCGTGGTAATCGGTTGGAATACCACGGCCATTATCCTGCACTTTTATTGAATTATCCTCCATTATAGTGACCATAATGGAATCACAATGCCCGGCCAATGCTTCATCGATGGAGTTATCAACGACTTCCCAGATCAAATGATGAAGTCCTTTTATGCCGATATCACCGATATACATCGCGGGTCGTTTCCTTACCGCCTCTAAACCTTCAAGTACCTGAATATTTCCTGCTGAATAATCTTTTTGTTGCTGATCTGACACGTTTTGTATACTTATGGTTAACTGAACGAAAATAACACTTTAAATCCGCTAATAACACTTACCCTTGTTAAAGTTATCCACACCTAAAAACCTTTTTTATTATGCACTTGTGGCAATTTATGGACTAGTTTTCCACACTACAATTCAGGCATGAACAATTATCGCGGTCACACTGCATTAATATTGATTTAACGATAGCAAAACAAGTGTACAGGCCTCTTCGAAGGGTATTTTAGCAGCCTCCAAGCGTTTTTGAAATTCGTCATTTTCAGTACCTGGATTGAAGATTATACGTTCTGGTTTTAGCTCAATTATATAATCATACCATTCGGCCTGATTTTGAGGACCAATGTACAATGTCACCGTATGAATGTTTTTTAAAGGAGGAAAGCCTGTCAAAATGGTATTCCCAGCTATCTCTCCTCGTCTTCTTCCGACTAACGTCACATTATATCCGGCATCTATGAGCCTATTGGCCGCTTTATAGGCATACCTCTCTGGTTTGGTTGATGCTCCAATCACTAATGTATTCTTCATTTTAAGTTATTTCTTTTAGAACAAATTCAGCATGCAAAAAGATCCTTTCAGCTATTTATTCAGTTTTAATTTGATTGCTGTGGCACATAATTGACCATCTACGGCTGCGGAGATTATTCCTCCGGCATATCCGGCTCCTTCGCCACAAGGATATAAATTTGCTATTTGTACGTGTTCGAGGCTTTCTTTATCTCTAGGAATACGCACAGGAGAAGAAGTCCTCGATTCCACACCTATTAATTGAGCTTCATTCGTATAATATCCTTTCATTTTTTTACCAAACTTTTTAACCCCTTCACTTAACACGTGTACAATTTTTGAGGGTAATATTTCGGCCAGTTGGGTTGACACTAAGCCTGGTTGATAAGAAGTTTCGGGTAAATTTGTAGATACTTTCCCTTTGACAAAATCGACCATACGTTGTGCAGGAGCAGCCTGCGTACCACTGGCATACTCGAATGCTTTTTGTTCTATGGACTGCTGATAATACATTCCGCTCAAAGGGCCGTACTTTACATAAGGAGCAAAATCTTTCTGGTCGACTGTTACAACCGTACCTGAATTAGCGTATTTCGAATCGCGACGAGAAGGGGACATTCCGTTCACAACAATCTCACCGGGTGAGGTCGCCGATGGAACGATAAAACCTCCAGGACACATACAAAATGAGAAAACGCCTTGTTTCTCCTTGTTATAAAGCACCTGATCTACCAGGGAATAAGGCGCTGCGGGTAAATAAGGACCTCTATGATCGCAATGATACTGAATTCGGTCTATCAAAGACTGTTGATGTTCGATCCTCACTCCAAGAGCAAATGGCTTGGCTTCTATCAGCACTTTCTTTTGATCTAGCAAATGAAATATATCACGGGCGCTATGTCCGGTTGCCAGAATAACAGACCGCCCATATACCCGGTCATTATTATTATAAACGACCCCTTTTATTTCGCCAAATTCGATGATTAGATCTTTTACCTGGGCATCAAAAACAACCTCTCCTCCACATTCGCTGATCGTATCGCGGATGGATTGAATAATTTTCGGAAGTTTGTTAGTTCCAATATGTGGATGAGTATCAATTAAAATATCTGTTTTGGCTCCATGCGCTACGAGTATTTCCAACACACGCTGCACATTCCCTCTTTTTTTGGAACGCGTATACAATTTACCATCGGAATACGTTCCGGCCCCTCCTTCACCGAAGCAGTAATTGGAATTAGGATTTACAATATGATTTTTATTGATGGCAGCGAGGTCACGTCTCCTTGCCTGGACATCCTTTCCACGTTCCAGCACAATAGGTTTCAAACCATTTTCTATGAGTTCCAATGCTGCAAATAAGCCCGCAGGCCCTGCCCCTACAACAACTACCTGCTGCGCAGCACTTACATCCATAAGCCTGTCTTTATTCCATGTCACTTCTTCGTTGAGGTCTAGTGAATGAACAATTTTAACTTTTAAATGGATCAGGGCCTGTTTTCTCCGGGCATCAACTGAGCGCTTCAGCACTTTATATTTTAGCGCTCCGGTATGACCGGTTTTCTCCTTTAATAAACGCGGGAGTGCTTCGGCATCCTCATAGTAAGTTTTTGGATCAATATACAACTCTACAAATTCTTCTTCACTCATCTGTTATCCTTAACCTGTAACTAATTTAGTGTTTACTTCTTTTTTTGGAAGGCTGCCTCCCAGGTCGCGATTGTGTGGGTATTTTCTGACCTATATATTCGCGGTGCCCAAGCATATAGCCAAAGTTGACTCCGATGAGTGGCGCCCTTACAAAACTGTTTTTAGTAAGTGCGTCATTTACAAACAGGCTATTATAATCTCCTGCATTAGGGTTGGACTCATCCCAATTTTTAGATACGAATTGGTACCCCAGACCATATCCTGCAAAAACATCTACTGTAAAACCGTTGCTATTAGCTTCATCGAGGAGTCTGTCTCCCACCACAAGAAGAAACTCTACTGCTCTTACGCTTACATTAAGGCGGTTCGAGATAAGTACAGGATCATCAGCGATATTGGCAAAATAATCGTAATTTCTATACCTAAGCTGTTGTCCGAAAAAGAACATGCCATGTTCTTTTTTCTTGTTATAAAAGCGTTGTGTGATACTGGTAGACCATCCTATCAGGTATATATTATAGTTTTCCATATTGGCTCCTCTGACCCAAAAAGGGCGACGAACAAGTGTAGCATTCAACTCATACCCAAGACGTTGTTGCGAATAATATTCCAAATTTATGGGAAAATTTCCCAAAATCAGTGCAAAAGGATTCGCGCTAAATATTTTTGCCTGGTATTCAAATTCAGGTTTAGTATAGGGGTTTGACTGAAAAATGCGTCCGAATATTGATTTTTTCCTGCTAAGCTCATCGTCTTTAATTAGTGTAGAATCTTCGCTATTACCATTGCCATTTTGATCATAGGCAGTGCTATTACTATCTAAGGTAGGGGTACTATTGTATTTACCCATAATGAGCTCCTTCTCAATATGTATACATTCCCCAATTGTATCTCCATCTTCATCATAAAAAGTCCATAAGCCTACGAAATTTCCGTCCCTTATCTGACCCGTTTTTTTCACCTGCCCTCCTTCGTAATATCCTATATAGTCTCCAACACCATTGTCAAAATCACATTCACCTTCCAAGGTTCCATTGCTGTAGTAATATGTCCAGATACTATCTTGCACTCCTTTTTCATACCACCCCGATTTTTTGAGTGACCCATTGGCATAATACTCTTTGAAATCTCCGGTACCGTCTATGTAATTACCTTCGCCCGCTATACCTCCTTCTGTATCAAATAATTCCCATTTTTTATCCCTCATACCGGTGTGGTAGCTTCCTTTTTCCATGATCATGCCGTTTTCATGAAAATAGTACCATTCACCATTTTTAACACCGTTAAGGTAGACGCCATAAGCGGAAGTATCGCCGGATTGATGATAAAACACCCACTCTCCGTTTTTTAACCCTGATAGTTCCTGACCCTGTGCTTTTTTACTTCCATCGGTATAATAGTAGGACCACAGGCCTGTACTTTTATTGTTTTCTATTTCGCCCTTCATTTTGAGTCCACCAGTCTCATAATACTCCTCATATACGCCATTTCCATCAGTATAGTGAGCTCTACCCTTCACTTCTCCACTTTCGTAATAGGAAAACCACAATCCATCTTTATCTCCACCCACGTAATCTCCGCTATCTTTGGGCATACCATTCTCATAAAAATATTTCCACTTGCCTTCTTTTACATTATTAATCAAACGACCTTCCTTTCTTTTTCCTCCGTTTTCATAAAAATAAGTCCAATAACCATCCCTTTCTGTTTTAAGGTCAACAACTCTCTTTTTAGAACCGTCATTGAAATAGTAGACCCATTTGCCAATCGCTCTGTTATTCTGGAAGTGCCCCTCCATTTTTTTTGTACCATGGGGGTAAAATTCCTCGTATAGACTATCTTTTATAGCATTATCGGAAATTTTTACGAAATAGCGTTTTTTCAGTTGTTGTGTACTATCGGAGCTATTAAACCATTTTTTCACCTCTTTATGCTGACCGTAGTTTCTTAGCACGCACAAACACAAGAGCATAAAAAGTAAATACGGACGATGTAACACAAATGGCATAACGAATAATCAAACGGCTTTGGTCAAAAACACACTTTCAACCCAACTTTTCCCCCAATCTTTCAATTCTTCTTCGGTCCATAATTGCGGGTAATATACTTGTTTTTGAAATTTAGGTGGTAAATATTGTTGCCAATTAGTACCTCCTGTAGAGCGGGCAACGAAAGAGTCTTTTTTCAAATATTTTGCTGCATACTTATAATGAGCCAGGGGCCAATTTATATTTGCATGAACGTCAAATTGACGCAATGCCTGAACCAGCTGGTCGTTCTTTTGTTCTTTTTCGGGCAATGATGCATATTTGAACCACAAATTTTTTGTTTTGAACTCATTCCCCTTACGTTTAATAAGGTTTCCATACTTTTCCTCAAACTGAATTAAGGTCAGTGTCTTTTTTCCTGTTTCTTTTTCGGTTGCCCCTTCCATCCAATACAGGTGATGAAACATTTCTTCTATAGTACTTTCATCATTAAACTGTTCTTTTATATCCTTGCTCAGAAGATTTTGAAACCCGGTAGCCCATAATTCGATGAGCCGGTATTGAATAGACTGAAAACCACTGGATGGAGTAAGTGCAGTACGGAATTTTAAAAACTGTGAACTTTCCATTCCACTTACCAGTATGTGAAAAGACTCACTTAGGTGTGCAAAATATTTATTTATGCGGTCCAATTTTTCCACAAAAAATGAGCCATTAAGATGCTGATTAAACCCTATTTGTTCTAATTCATGGATAATAATCTTGAAGTACAATTCTGTTATCTGATGATAGATTATAAAAATCATTTCATCTGGATACTTCGTTTTAGGTTTTTGTAAGTTCAATAAGGCGTCAACCCCTACATAGTCCCAGTAATTAACGAAATCTGAGTACAATATGCCTTCAAGGTGATCAGTCAGGCTCTCACCAACATTTTCATATTTATCTTTTAGTTGAAGTACTAAATTTACAACTTCTTCATCCAATTTTTTTTCAGACATCTTTTCCAATTAATGTAACGTAAACTATGTAAATTTCGCGATATTTTTATCGAAACCCAAAATAGTGGTAATTATGACCGATTTCTATGACATTGCTCAACTATTATCTGATGAACATTTATTAATAAAACGAAGTATTGCCCAGTTTATTAGCAAAGAAATTGAACCCATTATTGAAACAGCCGCTGAAAAGGCAGAGTTCCCTTCAGAAATAGTCAAAAAACTGGGAAGTGTGGGTGCTTTTGGTGCCGACATACCGATAGAATATGGAGGGGGAGGTATGGACCATATCGCCTATGGAATAATTATGGAAGAAATTGAGCGATGTGATTCGGGTGTAAGATCAACCGCTTCTGTTCAAAGCTCTTTAGTAATGTACCCCATCTATGCTTTTGGTACCGCATCTCAAAAAAAGAAATACCTACCCGGGTTGGCATCCGGGGAGCTTTTAGGCTGCTTTGGGCTTACTGAACCTGATGTTGGCTCAAATCCTTCTGCACTAACAACGAAAATCACTAAAACAGCAGGTGGCTACTTGTTAAACGGAGCCAAAATGTGGATTACAAATTCCCCCGAAGCCGATATCGCGATTGTTTGGGCAAAGAATGAAAACAAGCGAATCACCGGAATAATTGTCGATTGTAATTCAAAAGGAGTTAGTACGCCCGAAATTAAAGGCAAATGGTCATTAAGAGCCAGTACAACCGGCGAGTTGGTATTCGAAAATGTATTTATAAGTGAAGATCAAATTCTTCCGGAAAAAGACGGTTTGGGAGCACCTTTAATGTGTCTGGACAAAGCCCGTTACGGAATATCCTGGGGGGCTATTGGTGCGGCTAAAGCTTGCTATGAATGTGCATTAAATTATGCGAAAGAAAGAAATCAATTTGGTAAGCCCATTGCCTCTTTTCAGCTTACACAAAAAAAGCTGTCAGAAATGCTTACAGAAATAACTAAAGCCCAACTACTTAGTCTAAGATTGGGTCAACTTATGAATGAAGGCAAAGCCAGCACCGCTCAAATATCTATGGCTAAACGTAATAATGTAAAAATGGCCCTTGACGTGGCCCGTGAGTCCAGGCAAATTTTGGGTGCAATGGGCATTACAGGAGAATTCCCTATAATGAGGCATATCATGAATTTAGAGTCCGTGATTACTTATGAAGGTACACACGACATTCATTTGCTCATATTAGGTGCGGACATTACTGACATTCCCGCGTTTTCTTAGATTCGCCTCTAACGTGCTTATCAATAAAAGCTTGTTTTTCAATCTCCTGAGTGTCATCTGCAGCGCAGCAAGTGCCTTCATGAACCAGTCGAATCCATTCGTCCTGAGCTTCTTGTTGACTATCCTTATTATCTTCCATACACAATGGCTTTAAACCTCCTTATCAAATTATTGGGCAAAATTATGCAATTTTAAACTTAAATTAGCAAAATGAAATTTAAAATTGCTTGGCTTTTCATGGTGAAAGTCGCACTAACCGTTTGTTTTGTGCTAGTTTGGTATTTTTACCATTCCAAAGCCATCGACTTTGAATCCTTTAAAACACTGGTCTATATTATCTGTGGCCTCATGGTCGCGTCATGGATTTTTGATGCTGTTAAGAAAAGCTTTTTCTCGAAATAACCTTATTTCATTTTAAATAGTTATTTTTATGCCCCGTTTCATAAAGAAAGACATGAACATTAAGCATATTCTCCTTGTATTCTCTCTAATTACGTTTACGCTGGGCCTGCAATCTTGCCTTAGGGAAGAGGAAACACCTGCGCAAATAATCACGATTGCGTCCCCGGTTAATGCCATTACAGCGCAAAACGAGCACCTCGCGATAGTGGACACCTTCCTGAATCAGGGCTTTGAAGAAAGAGGATTAATAGTAATCCCTTTAAAAGATGGTTTTATTCAAAACCTGGCATTAAACCTTCCTGTAAATGATTCTGTACAGGCCACTTTTTGGAGAAACGATCAACCCAACATCAATATTTTGGGACAAGACGATGTTTTGTATACTGCAGGAACCTGGAATTGGTACGAAATACCATTCATTGAAGTCAAAGCAGAAGATACAATTATGGTTACCATTAAAACATCCAATTGGTTTTCCATGACAGATACCACTTTACAGGACACTCCTCTCCTCCCTGACACAATTAATAATGTTGTGTTATTCAGTTCAGTGAGAAAGTCTGCCAACGACAATGATCGTGTTTTCACTGATAGAGACCCCAATTTCCTTAACGGCTTAGTAGATCTTACATTCAGATTTGAAGAATAACAGCATATGGGTCCTTCTGAAATAATCGAATCATGGAAATCTGCCGTTAACACCGGTTTTTACCCTGAGAACAACTATGAGGTGTCTAAATTGTCCATTGAAGACAAGGTAATAACTGTCGCACCGGGAGAGACATCAGCTACAATTTCTAAAATCATTACTCCGGCTCTACTATTAATTGCCGGTGCCGCAATGTTTGCCTGCTATAAACTGTATGTCAATCAAGCTCCAAAAGAACTTCTTTTTTCCAGCATTGCCGTATCACTTCTTTTTGTAGTTTTATCTTTTACCTTAGGACTTCTTGGTCTCAGCAAACAGGTCATTGATTTTAATAAAAGTGAGCTTAGAAATGAGGTTTTTAACAAAAGCCTGAAGCAAATACCACTGGAAAAGGTAAAACTGGTCAAAAAATACGAAACGGTAAGTCAATCAGTTGGCTTAATAAAAATCAAACAACCACTTTGCAACGTCACCTATCATTTTACCGGAGAAGGTGGGAAGATCATACGTATGCGTACATTAAAATCACACGCAGAAGTTGATTTAATAGACCAAATTATTGAAGTAAATAACTGGAAAGTAGAAACTACTACTGTTTAAGACCTATGAATCCTTTATTAGAAAAGTTTAACACTCCATTCGAAACTGCTCCTTTTTCGAAAATCGAAACAGCGCATTACCTGCCGGCAATAGAAGCGAGTATAGCAGAAGGGCGAGAAGAAATTGCGCAAATTTGTTCAAATAGTGAAGCTCCAAGTTTTGAGAACACGATTGAAGCATTGGAAAAGAGCGGAGAGCAATTGGGTATTGTAACATCCCTATTTTTCAACCTGAATTCGGCAGAAACAAACGATGAAATGCAGGCTCTTGCCCAGGAGATATCTCCAATTCTGACTAACTACGCTAATGACATTACCTTAAATGCACCACTCTTTCTGCGAATAAAAACAGTATACAATAATAAGGAAAGCCTGAACCTGAATACAGAACAAACGACGCTACTTGAAAAAACATACAAAAGCTTTGTTAGAAATGGGGCGCTATTAAATGAAGAACAGAAATCTGAGCTACGAGCTATTGATGAAGAAAAATCGTCAATTTCATTAACATTTGGTGAACATGTACTTGCGGAAAACAACAAATATGAGCTTGTAATTGATCAGGAAGAGGACCTGGCAGGCTTGCCGGAAGGAATTATTGAAGCGGCAGCACTTCAGGCAAAGGAAAAAGGCAAAGAAAATGTATGGGTATTTACCCTTGACTACCCAAGCTACATTCCTTTCATGACATATGCTCAAAACAGGGATTTAAGGGAAAAATTGTTTAAAGCTTACGTTTCCAAATGTTTCCATAATGATGAGTTGGATAATCAAGAAATTGTAAAAAAGATAGCTGGGCTGCGACACAAAAGAGCAAACTTACTGGGGTATACTACTCATGCACATTTCACGCTAGAGGAAAGGATGGCAGAATCACCATTCAAAGTCAAAAGCTTCCTGGAAGAATTACTTGAAGCATCCATGCCTTACGCTAAAAAAGAGTTGGAAGCACTTCAAAAATTTGCCAAAGAAACCGACGGCATTGAAAATTTGAAGCGTTGGGATACTACCTATTACAGTGAAAAATTAAAAAAACAGCTCTTCTCCATTGATGATGAGCTACTGAAGCCCTACTTCCAGCTAGAAAAAGTAATTGATGGTGTATTCGAAACAGCTCAAAAGCTGTACGGCTTGAATTTTGAGCAAAATAACGACATAGATGTTTATCACGAAGATGTGATAGCCTATGAGGTAACAGACGAATCTGACAAGCACGTAGCTGTATTTTATGCCGATTTTTTCCCCAGATCCGGGAAACGTCAGGGAGCGTGGATGACATCATATAGAGACCAGTACGTATGTGAGGGTAAGGAACAGCGACCTCACGTATCTATAGTTTGTAACTTCACCAAACCCACAGGTACGAAACCGTCTTTACTTACGTTCAATGAAGTAAGCACGCTATTTCATGAGTTTGGACATGCTTTACATGGCATGTTGGCCAAAGGGACTTACGGATCTTTAAGCGGAACAAATGTATACTGGGATTTTGTGGAACTACCTTCTCAAATATTAGAGAATTGGTGTTATGAACAAGAGTGCCTCGATTTATTCGCTAAACACTATGAAAACGGGACATCAATTCCTGTATCATTAATAGAAAAAATAAAAGAAAGTGCCAACTTCCAGGCAGGAATGGCCACAGTAAGACAATTATCTTTTGGACTTTTAGACATGGCCTGGCATGCTGCTGATCCATCAACAATCTCTGATGTACAGCTATTTGAACGTGAGGCAACCTCTGCGACCAGCTTATTGGAAGACGTAAAGGAAGCCTGTACCAGTTGTCAGTTCTCCCATATCTTTCAGGGGGGGTATTCGGCCGGATATTATAGTTACAAATGGGCCGAAGTTTTAGACGCAGATGCATTTGAAGCATTTAAAGAAAAAGGGATTTTCGATCAGGAAACTGCGAATTTATTTAAAGAACATGTGCTCTCGGCGGGAGGAAAAGAACATCCGTCAAAACTGTATAAAAAATTCAGAGGCAAAGAACCCGATAACAAGGCGCTGTTAAGGCGTGCCGGTTTATTAAAATAACAGAAGAGAGGTTCAAATGAACCTCTTTTTTTTTTTGCTCAACAAACTGTTTTATTAAGGCCCTTTAAACCTATTTGCGCTATTTAAAGATTTTAAATAGTTACAATTCAAAACATTTCCCGGTTTTATTACGCTTTTTAAACTATTTTAAAAAAAAAATTAAAAGCGACCCAACCATCTTCCTATGCTATACGACTCTAGGTTCGAAAGTATAGCTCAATTAGAGAATTTTTATGGAGTACAACGCTAATACAGGAGGGAACAAATTGCTGAAAGGATGCAAGAAAGGTAATTCTTCCGCCCAGGCAGAACTCTATAGGCGCTTCTATAGTCATATCATGAACTATTGTTTAAGATACACTTCCAATAAAGAAGAGGCTGTAGAAGTTTTAAACGATGTATTTCTAAAAGTATTTACCAATATAAAAACGTATAAAGCAGATGGTTCCCTTGCGGGTTGGATTCGTAAAATTGCCTTTCATACAGTCATTGATCACATTAGGCATACCACGCGCTACCGTGAGGTCATCGAATTAGACGATGCCGCAGATGTTTTCATCAGCAACGACGCCCTGGAAATTATCAACGCCAAAGAAATCCTGACCTACATACAACAAATTCCTCCAGCGAGCAGAAACGTATTCTCGCTCTACGTCCTCGAAGGCTATAAACATCATGAAATAGCTCAAATGCTTCATATCTCAGTAGGTACGTCCAAATGGCACCTCACAAATGCCAAAAGGGAGCTTCAAAAAATATATACTAAAAACAATAATTTTCTGATAGCGCTATGATTAAATGGGACAAAAATATTGATGCGCAAATAAAAAGAAATGTCGAAAGGACAGAAACAGCCTTTGAAGACGCATCTTGGCAGAAAATGAATGTTAAATTGTTAAAGCATACTGCCGAAAAGAAAAGGAAAAAGAAATATACTTATTACCTGCTCGGTGCCCTGGGTTTTATGGCTTTAGGCTTTTTTGCTGGTCAAGGTTCGCTGACTGAAAAGGAGCAACAAGAAATTGTAAATACCGATTCTGAATTGTCATCAGTTCAAAACGACAGCCACCTATCACAATCATTATTACTCTTAAATAACGAAATTCCGACCCTGAGTAATCAACGCACAAAACGGAACTTGAGTTTAATTTCCTGCAAAGACTTGTTAATTGTCAAAAGCTACACTACTACTAAATCTCGACCTCAAAGCTTTGTTGTTACGGATTCAAGAGAATACGCAATTACCAGCAACAAGTATTTTAATTATGACAATCACTTGAATGTTCACTCAATCGAACAATCCAGATTCGACAGTTATACAAAAGATCACGTGCAAGAAATTATGAGCAAGCCTGATAAATTATTGTCGCATAAACCTAATCATGCAATCAAGCACACGATGCATTACACAACAGCAGGTAAGGATATGATTCAACCGAACATTCAACTTTCAGGCGGCGACAAGTCTATTAACGCTTATGAGTCTGGTAGCGCAGTGGATTACTTTACACAAAACGCAACAGAAAGCAAGGACATGACTCAATCGAACAATCAACGTTCAAGCCGCAACAAGTCCATTAACGCTTATGAACCCGGTAATGCAATGGATTACTACGCACAAAATACTAATGAAGGCAAGGACGTGATTCAATCTAACATTCAGCGTTCAGACAGCGACAAACCCACTAGCAGTGATAATTCCGGTCTAATTATCAATCATTCTACTGCGAAAGATTTGTTCACAACTGTAATCGCTCCGACAGACGAAGGGTATTACCCCAATAATTCGTTATTAGATCCTGATTTACACGACAATTCACGTACTGTGATGTCAAAGCAAACGAGCATCTCTCCTCTTTTAACGCCTATTAAAGAAGAGAAACAAGTATCTACGAACTTGAATCTCATAGAAACCAGCTGCCTGCCATTCGATTCAATGGGGTCAGAACAACTCGCAATACTTGCATATCATGGTATAAAAGAAGTCAAAACCGACCAATACACGCATCTAACCAATGTCAAGGTCGGTGAAGAGCAAAAAGAAAAAATTGACAAAGCGGCTAAAAAATTATTAAAAAAAGAGCAAAGAATTGCTGATAAAAAGAGTAGAGAACAGCAAAAAGAGCTAGCAAACCGTTATAACGATGGACTAAGCTTAAAGCCCCGCTATATAGGTCTAAGAGCAGGAATCTCCAATGTTACCAATCAGGGCTTCGACAAATGGAGCATAAATGAAAATTGGAATAGCTCTCTTTTTGCCGAATATGCTTTAAGTCTGCGTTGGAATCTAAACATTCACCTGCTTTACAATAGAATGGATTATCAACACAACTTTTATGAACTGAATGCTATAACTCCAACCATCAATTCTGTAAAAGAATCAAGCACAATATATCTCAACGAATGGGGAGGCGATATCAATTTAACCTATCAGATATCGGGTAAATTACGTTTGGGCTTAGGCATGCATATAGGTCAGGTGTACTCAAAAACAGAGCAACGGCAATATTTTGATTCTCAAAGTCAAAATTACGAGACTTCCAAAGCTATAAACCTTACTCATGTGGCCTCTACTATCAGTATAAACTATCCCATTATTCATAACCTTTCTGTTAGCCTGCAACATTATATAGACTTGAATAATCTATTGCCAAGAGATGAAAACCACTTTTCAACACCTGTTTCATTCAACAGGACTAACCTTAGCCTATCGTACAAATTTAACTGTATGAAGAAGCCCAAAAACCTTTAAAATGAACCTAAAATATAAATCAATTATACGAAACGTTTTACTTAAAGGGCTCATCTTTATGTTACTCTCATGTGAGCAAACGACACTTATTACCAGTGATACCGAGCGTCCATTTTGTGAAGATGGTAACGGTTTATTCCTGGAAATGAAAATTACCGATGCTTCATCCTTCATTGAAACAAATAATATCGATTTAAATATATGTGATTTACCAAACATACCTACTGAAGCATCTATTTGGGATACCATATGGCACCCTGATTTGGTCACACGAAGAAGCAGCATCAAAATCCCGATAGCCGACTTTGAGATCGAGTTTGAATTCTGGTCTTCGTATATACCTCAAGAAATAGATAGCTCCAATGTCAACAGTATTACAGAACTAACATTTGAACAAAAACCTTTCATATATGGTGCGTATGAAGATTGGAAAGAAGACTTTGCGTTCACGAGCGACTCCATTTATGGTTTAAAGGGTAGTTTAAAGGAGAGTTATGCCCAATTAATATTACGTACTGACGACCAGGAATTCGTCTCCGTTTCCAATTATTCTTTACCTGATGATTTCAATTCAACTAATCATAATCTGGAAGTCCATGAGATCAGTGCAATTCACTACAACGATCCGGAATATTCCGTTGCTTATACACATATAGTAGAAGGTACCTTTAACTGTCTCTTAAAGAATCGAAGTGGAGATGCTATTACATTCCAAAATGGGAATTTTCGTCTACCCATTAACTTTCCACATTCATTTAATCTTGAATCGTCCAATTCAATTCAATAATGGCTCAACTATTTTTACGATGTCAAAGTTTTTAAAAACCATATTATTCCTGCCATTATTTATAAGTCAAATGAATGCGCAGGATTTGTCCTTTGAAGAAGCATATGCTTTTAATGAAGGAGATGAATTTGTATATGAAATTCTCGATTATAAAAACCCGTGGAATAACTTCGTCAACTATCATTTATACCAAAAAATAATAGCCAAGTACTGGTCTGACAATAGAGATACGTTGTTTTACGAAATCAGATCGCAACGAAGAGCTCATGTTTATAACGGCGACTTCATTAAGAATATATACTCAAAAATCGATACCTCAGAAAGATTTTACACCCAGCTAAAACGCAAGGTGGTGAGTGTAAGGCCAGACACTTCAGATTTCCCTCAATATGGCCCTTACAACACCATCAAAGACACTACTTTCAATGGTCACTCCGATGTTTTTTGCCAAAAAAACAGCACAGGGTTTAGCAGACGCTTCGTATCTGGCAGGGCATTCACTTTTACCAGAAAATGGGTCAAAAACCTTGGATTAATTCAAGAAACACACGACCACGGTAGTGACAGTTTGGAAAATTTTGAAAGAAGGCTTATTTACTTTAAGAATCAGCATGAAGAATGTGGCTCCTTATCAGAACACCAACTATCAGACCTCAGTATCAGAGAAGTATTCGATTTTGATATCGGGGATCGTTTTATATATGAAAATGAAAACTACAACGGTGCTCCACTGGACGCTTGCCTGAAGGAAGTAATAGACAAGAAACTGGATGAAACAAACGCGCAACTCATCTATACTTACATCAAGACTGGTTACAAAATAGAATGGGAGTCAACTCCTTCCCCATATCGTATCTATCATTTTATAGAAAAAGACACCGTTAGAGAAAGTTATTATCACATTAACGATCCTGTCTGGAACATGTGGCCAGCAATATCCTCAATGCAAAACATTGAAGACCTGGACACCATAAAAACCTACGAATCAGACCAATGCACACCTCAATCACATGCTTTTGAATACCGAAATTACTTAAGCTCAGGACAGAACCTGACCATTTCCGGAAAGTTCATGCGTGGACGCGGTCAGGTGAATTCATTCATATACAATCAGGACAATCAGGACACGCTTGAAATATGGAACCAGATTTATGCAAACACCAGAAGCATAGAATGCGGGTCAAAAGACCTCATCTTATTATCTAACAAAGGCGGTAGGCAATCGGACCTGTCAGAGCTTGTTACGCTATTTCCAAATCCCGTGGAAAACACCCTACACCTAAAAACCGACTTACCCGGTCGGCACAAAGTTCGCCTGGAGTTTATAGACAGTTATGGTAATCTCATAAAAGAAACAGAATCTAATAGCACTGGCATTTATGACATCTCACAACTAGAAAACGGATTTTACCTGGTCGCCATCAGATTTGACGAGCAGGTTATTTTTAAAAAAATACAAGTGAATTAATTAAGAACCCAACTATTATGAAACACATTATTTTAACAATTACTTTAATAACACTTTTTAAGGTAGCACAAGCTCAGGACCTATTTCCTGATCCGGAACATCTCATTGTCCACACAGAACGAGCACGAGCGCTTAAAACACTCACTGCAGATTTAAACAACGATGGATATATGGATGTAATCAGACTTCATTATTGGGAGTTACTTTGGTATAAAAACGATGGTTCGTCCAGCTTCAACGATGAACGTTTCATAGATTCTCTTCCGTCAACATCCAGTAACAGGAATATTATCAGCATTGGAGATCTGGACGGTGATAATGACCAGGATATTATTATTGCCCGGGAACATGTTCTCATTTGGTACAAAAACGACGGGATAGGAAATTTCAGTAAAGAAGAAATCATTAATCACGAACTATTTGATTTCAAACACATTGAAATAGTTGATATGAACAACGATCAAAAAATGGACATTTTATATTTTAATGATGAGGATAATCGTATAGCCTGGATGGAAAGCCCATGGGAATCGTCACGATTTGAAATACACACTATAGATTATGAGGATTCCGATTTTAAGATAATTACGACAGACATTGATGGTGACAACAATGTTGATGTTATAAAATACGGATCTCATATTAATATATACTGGTATAAAAACCTTGGTAGTAGTAAGTTCAGTTCAACGGCTATTACCATTCCTACCTCATCCTCAATATCTATAGTTATCGCAATGGATATCAATAAAGATAGTTTTATAGACTTAATGTATTTAGATAAGACTTCTGAGCACAAAATTATTTGGTTAAAGCAATTAGAAGACCATACTTTTGAAGCTGAAAAACCAGTCATAGATGGGCCTGCACCATTATTAGATTTTGACATAGTAGATATTGACAATGATGGAGATTTCGATATTATCACTAATTCGGAAGAACTTAATACAGCTCGCGGTAGTACACTTTCTGTGTTTATTAATGTAGGAGATGAAGAATTTAATAGCTATTATTCAACCCCTGGTAGCTACTCCTACTATTACCCAAACGAAATTACTACCGCAGACATGGATAATGACGGTGATTTCGATGTATTAGTTAGTAATTTAAATCATGGGCTTACATTCTATGAAAATGCAGCTATAAACGGAGAATTGCTACCCGGACACCATTTACTAAACGGATTCTCACGTGGATTTAGCTCAAGTGCACTGACAGATCTAGACGGCGATGGCTTGCTCGATATAGTAGCAGGCTCTTATCTTTTCAATGGCATAACATGGTACAAAAACTTAGATGGTCAAGGCACATTTTCTGAAATGCGTATCATTTCCAAAGACAGTGATGTATCTGACATAAAAATTGGCGACCTGGATGGAGATGGGGATCAGGACATAGTTGCATCATATTCCGCTGACGCAAACGGAATAGTGTGGTATGAAAATATAGACGGCCTGGGCATATTTAGTGATAAACAAACGTTGATAGAAGGTCAGCATTTCTCCGATTTACACCTTGTAGATCTTGATAATGACAACGACCAGGACATTATTGCTACTAACAATTCGCAAGAAATTATCTGGTTTGAAAACGAATACAACCGGGGTATTTTTAATGTGGGACAATTGATCACTTTGAGTGAAGATCTTATCATGCATATACATCCGGTTGATTTGGATAATGACGGAGATATCGATATTGTTTCCACCTACCGTTTCAACGATCAAATTGTGTGGTTCGAAAATGAATTTGGCATAGGTACATTTAGACCTAAACAAATAATCGGTAATTTTTCAAAGAGAAGTACTATTTTAAACCTGGACTTTGATCAAGACGGCGATCAGGATATTATTTGCTCTTCAACTACGGAAGGAATTAGTTGGTTAGAAAACCAGGATAACGCCTCTTCATTTTCCCTGCCAAATGAAATTACAGCTGAGGGTTTTGAAACTATACATCTGGCAGACATAGATGGCGACGCACACCCTGATCTTCTTTCCGGAACTACTGATAAAAAGCTTGTATGGTTCCCCTATAACCATAACGAAAACACATTCAAACCTGCTCAGCATATAAGCCGTGAACTGTATCGCGTAACAAGTATTTCCACGGGCGATATTGACAATGATGGGGATTTGGATGTTTTAAGCGCAACTACAGATCATCATGCCTACGATTTCAGTTGTGATAAACTTTCATGGTATGAGAATACGTCCATCGTTGCGGGTATCAATGAAGATGAAGCGATCTCTTTATCGGTGCACCCCATTCCTGCCTCGTCGTACTTAAAAATAGAATCTGAAGAGGAAATCGAAGAACTCCACATTATTTCCATTGACGGCATTGACCTTTTTACCAAAACAGTCAATAAAAAAACCGATCAAATTCCCCTCTCTTCGCTTAAGGAAGGTACTTACATTCTAAAAGTCATATTTAGATCAGGAAAAGAACATGCTACTTTGTTCGTCAGAGAATAACCCTGAAAAACATTATAAAGACGACCTTTTTGTCCATATAAATTTTTAAACGATGAAAAAATTACTTTTAGCACATTTATTGGTGTGTACTTTTTTAACAGCTTATACGCAAGATTTATTTCCAAACTCGGAAAATGTATTAGTCAATGGCTATAGATCATATGCTGACAAAACATGGGTAGTTGATTTGGATAACGACGGCAAGGTTGATGTAGTTCGCCTTCATTATTCGTCACTCATTTGGCACAAAAATAAGGGATCAATAGATTTTGAAGAAGAACGATTAATTATAGAACAGGATGAAGAAATAGAGGCCGGCTCTATAAGTTTCGAAGACCTGGATGGAGATGGAGATTTCGATTTCGTATTTCCAGACAATAACGCTTCCTCTCTTAAATGGCTTAAAAATGACGGAGCAGGAAATTTCTCAAAAGAAGAATTGAATGTTGGAACTATCGAAGATGTCAAGTACACACAAATTGTAGACTTAAACAATGATGAGAAATCTGATTTACTCGTAATCACACATGAATTAAATAATAGACGCTTACTTTTCTTTGAAAACCTGGGATTCAATCAATTTAGTGATAGAAATTATATTATCGACACTTATGGTGACACGTTTAGCGTTCTGACAGCAGACATTGATGGTGATGATAAAATTGACATTATAAAATATTCGGCAGACACGAGTATATACTGTTTCAAAAACCTCGGTAATACTATTTTTGATACAGAGAAGAAAATAGCTGCGGTGTCAAAATCGATAGCAAAAGTATTTATAGAAGACATTGATCAAGACAACGATTCGGACATAATATGCTTCCAAAGAGATGATGACAGAGTAGTTTGGCTGGAACAATTGAGTGATGGAACATTTAGTGATGAAAAAGTAATTTCGAACCAACTTTTGACAAACCTAATTGATATTGAACCTGTGGACATTGATGGGGATAATGACCTGGACATAATTGCGATTTCCGAAGAGCCTGTAATATCTTTATTTAGATTTACGGAACAAGGTTTATATTCGGGACCCCATACAATATCCGAAAATGCAACAACTTCCATGGGGTGGGGTATGGAATCAGCTGACGTTGATAATGACGGAGATATGGATCTTTTAACGACAGGGTTTTTCCATGGATTTTCATGGTATGAAAATCTGGACTCTAAAGAAAACTTAAACGAATCCTTTAGACTTCTCAAAGGTAATTCGTTTGGGCTGCAATCAGCCGCATTCGTAGACATTGATGCAGATGGCTTCCTCGATATCCTCACCGCATCAAAAACCGCCAATGGGTTAATTTGGTACCGAAATCTTGACGGTACCGGAAAATTCTCCAATTACCATATTATTGAATCACCAGGCTGTGTAGCCATGTGTTATGGCGATCTAGATGGTGATAGTGATTTGGACATCGTTACGAGCTCGCGATACTGCGGCAGGTATGGCTGCACCGGACATATCAGCTGGTATGAAAACCTAGATGGACATGGCAGTTTTAGCAAGAAAAAAATACTGCTGGCGAGTCAACCAAGCACAGACTTGCATATTACGGATATAGATGGTGACTCAGACTTAGATATTGTAGCTATTTCTTACAACAATAGTAAAATTATCTGGTTTGAAAATGAATACGGCAAAGGCATTTTCAATGAAGCACAAATTCTAAATACACAACTGAATAATTTTAGTCGCTTATTACCCGTCGACTTAGATAATGACGGTGATACTGATCTTATTGCAAGCTCCGGATCTGAAAACAAAGTGGTTTGGTATGAAAATGAACACGGAATTGGTACTTTTGGTCAGACGCAGGCTATAGGTGATCTAATTGAAGCCGATAATTTACTTCACTTCGATATCGACAATGATGGTGATGAAGATATCATCTGTTCTTCACCAAAAGAAGGGATCAGTTGGTTTGAAAATCTGGATAATGCCTCTTCATTTAATTTGGCATCTGATATAACATTAAAAGGCTGTTCGGCTATTCATTTGGCTGATATCGATAATGATGGATATGTAGATTTGCTTTCGGGTAGCAATGGTAACTTGAATTGGCATGGTTATGATAAACACACACATGCTTTTTCACCAGCACAACTAATTGATAGTCTATCAAATCTAATTCAAAGTATAGCAACAGGAGATGTTGACAATGACGGAGATTTAGATGTCACTGCCGCGGCTTCTAAGCCAGTATTTATCAATGCGTATATAGACAAACTATCCTGGTACGAGAATAAAGCCATTGTCTCCGCCAACTATGATGCAGAAACAATCACCTTATCCTGGTACCCGGTTCCAACTCATACATTTTTAAACATTGAGGCAGACGAAGTTATTGAACGTATCAGCCTCATATCCATTGATGGTATTGAAGTACTGCGGCAAGAGATTCACAAAAAAACAGATCAACTAGAGGTAGCTGCTCTTCATGAGGGCACTTACATTCTTAAACTCTTCCTAAAATCCGGAACGGAGTATTCCACATTAATCATCAAGGAATAATTAGTTACTTGACTGAAGCAATTTCTAGTGGCGAGCAAAAACATAACTGCGCAGGACATTTTTTTTAATTGGTCCTGCTCAGTTATTGCTTCATTTACCTGAAGCGAAACACCGTATTCAAGCATTTTAGTCATAAATTTTCCTGAAATCGAGTAATAAGCGATAAACGGTATCCATATTTCCTTCATGAAACCTGCGCACCCAAAATGTAAACACCCAAAAATCCTGGTGTATATCAGTATATAAATCTCTATAACGCTGGTAATCCAGGTACTTTTTGTAATAAGGCATATCATCCCAGATTGTACGCCCATAAGCATCGTTTTCCATTGGATCATAATGTTCGCCCTGCCAATACGACCACACAAGCTTATAAGCGCTATCTAAACGCTGCTTATAATCAGGCAGTTCACTTATAAACCGGTAGGAATATATCAAATCATCCACGATGACTTTTATTTGAAGTGAGTCGTCCCTTTCTTTTAGTCTTAGGGTAGCCAGCCAGGGCTTAACGGTATGATAGAGATTATCCAGGTTTTCAGCACTACGGTCTATCCGGTAAATGGCATAGGCCATTAGTTTATGGTATTGAGAAGACTTATTGCATCCATGGTAATAATGCATATGCCGCTCTTTTTTATCCATAAAATCGGGAAGGTTATTGTAAACATGGTGAAAATAACGCTGCTTGATGTAGTGATCATCAAAGCCAACACATGTTGATTCCATAGTACCTTGAAGCACCTCCTCTAAAACGTAAGCTTTTAAATGATCTAAATTGGTCGAGTCCAGACCTTTTGTAGAGATCAGGCCAATAACAGACTCAAGCGATCGGAACTCCCCTCCCGGTATATCTATGTAATTGTTAAGAATATAGTTCGTGACAACTCTTGTTGTATCCTTAACAACATTTTCCTTTGCACCTATAGCTGTGTTTTCTTCATTAGGCGGTTTTTCCGCAAGTTTCGGAGGTTTAGCCTGCTCGTTACGAGTATTTTCTGTACAGGAAGTAACTATAAATGAAAAAATCAGGCTTGTGATTACAAATTGCTTAAGCATGGTATTCAAATATAACGTAAAATACACCTGCCTGATAGCATTAAAAGGCAGGTGTAGCTAATTGATCAAGAATGTCTATAGCTGTAGGGCATCATAGGGACAAACTTCCACCGCCTAGGCTAATGGAAACCGAACTTCCGTTATCAATTCGTTGGGTTCGACCTCATGAGGATTATTCAAATAAACCTCATAGGGATGAATTTGTTTATGGCATTTAATTTCCTTGTTTCTTTCCATGCTGTACAAGGAGCTCCAGGCATTACCCAGGTGATCGTAAGGACCTTTGTGTTCAATGGCATATACTTTGTGCTGAGGTATGTTTCCTGTAACCATTTCACCACCCAAATCCTTTGGAATAGCTGTAACGGGAAAGCCAGAAGTATACTTTACCTCATTTTTTACGGGGTCCCATTTATGGTAAATCGAAAAAGGCACTCCGGCTGCCACACCCTCATGATTTTGAATAAACGCATTTAGTTTTGAAAAATCCTCTTTCATTTTATCGCCCACTTCAGCTAATGAACATGATGTTGTCACTCCTACATAGTCATAACTGTCATTTTGATCTATACCTTTAAAGTTGAGTTGAGAATGTACGGTACCATCTTCCAGGTAATCTTTTAGCAAGGCTAAGCCACGCTCGTAATCCATACCCACATAGGCAGTCATCATCTTTTTCATCCAAAACATAAAAAAAGGCAAACTACTATCCATGTGCCATGAAATTTGTGTTGTAGCTCCTTTAGACGAAAGCTCGAAACGTACTTTTGCTTTTGACTTCCATGGTTTCAGAAAATTTAAATCGTAATCGACCGATTTATTCTCTTCTTCACCGGTAATGAGCATATTTCCCTCTCCAACTCTGCTTCCCTTCCATTCATAAAATTTAGCATCGGGAGCAACTTCCACTTTGGTTTCCGGCTCCATAATTAACCAAGGAGACCATGCTTTCCAATGGTTAAAATCGTTGAGTACCGAAAAAGCCTTTTCGGCAGGAACATTAACATCAATCGACTTTGTAATTAATAGCTTAGGCATAATGTTAGGTATTGTTAGTTCTGTTAATAGAAAGGTAATTCATTCCCCGATAACATCCAACAAACGAGTAGGTTTTGCTTAGATAAGAATGAGTACCGGATTATATAATTTAGGTAATTTTTGTATGAACATACAACGTTATCTTCACGTATATAATACTACCAGTAATTTACACTATCATGAATACATATTACAGAAAAGCTTATTATCGCAAGGGAATTTGGATTCCCGGCAGAATGGAAAGAGACCCTAATATTCCATTGAAAAAAATTAATAACAAAAAGATCAAAGGACTTGGACTCCTGATGGGTTTGTTGATTTTATCAATCTTCATTCAATTCATTACCAGTAAATTTTCTTATGAAGAACTCATGCAATTATTGTTCTAACAAGGAACAATAATCGCTTTCTTTACTACTAATGAATTATGTGGACATGTTCATTTTAAAATTTCACATTTCCCATCATCAAAAAATCTATATCCAACACAAATACCGAATGGTTCATCACAAAATTTTGCGTATTTAGTTGTTTCAACTTTATTTAGCGATTACGAAACAATTTTCACAGAAATCAGTATTACTTATGCACATTTACTATACATGCATATGTTACGAATTTTTTTACGAAACCGCATTTTTTTATGAGACATAGCAAAAATATCACCAATTCTGTGCTTGGTAGCGGAAAGTCTGATGTCACGCTCAGGAAAAGTATCTATGGCCATATTCATGAAGATTTGGAACTACAGGAGCAGCCTTTGCAAACAAACTCTGGTGTCCTAAACAATTACCTGACCAAGGTTGCACTTCACCCCTATAAAATAATAGATCGCGATATAGAGCAATTGAAAAAAGAGGGCTTTAGTGAAGATGAAATCTTTGAGCTTACTGTAACCACAGCGGTTGCAAGTGGAGTCGGACGACTGAATAAAGCGATGGACCTTTTAAATAAGCTCGAATTATGAGACTTTCCATTCTAAGGAACGGACACAACTTAATCCAAAAACCTGCATTAGGAATTATAAAAATGAGTATGGGTGGACAGGTACCAGGCCCCATATTAGTATTTTCCTATAGAAGGAAGTTCTTTGGAAAACATATGGCCCCCTGGTTTCAAACTAATATGAGAAAACTCACTCATTGGAGCAAAGTTGAAACTGAGTTGATAGCTTCATATGTCTCTTATTGCAACCAGTGTAACTATTGTGCCTCCAATCACGGAGAGGTCGTTTCACAGGCATCGAAGCAAAAGCAATTGTTTGAATCGCTGAATAAAGACCCAGAAAACGCAGCGGTAAGCGACAACCTCAAGTTCATATTGCCTTTAATAAAAAAAGTGACACTCAGCCCCAATAGCCTGACTGCCGAAGATTTCGAAAAAGTAATTGTAAAAGGTGTTTCAAAAGAAGCTATTGAACAGGCATTAAACATCTGTGCTAGTCTTAATATAATTAACCGCCTGGCCGATTCGTTTGATTTTGAAATGTCGAAACGCGAAGATCGTGTAGCCGGGTTTTTGAATAATTTTGGTTATGGCATGGCAAGTATTCCCGGATAAAAGGAAGCGGAACGTATTCACATTTGTTTACAAGAAAAGCATCTAAAAATAAACGCATTTGTTACTGAAAACAAACAAGCATGCTACTACAAAATCAGGTTGAATATATCGAAAATTGTATCACAAAAAATTTTCGATTTTTCACTTTTCTTATTGTCCTGTTATTTTTCCAATGCACAAATAACGCTTAAGATAGAAGCCAGTAGAACAAGTGGCACTTCACCTCTTTATGTTTTTTTTGATGCCTCCGGCACATCTGGTTTATCAGCAAACAACGATCTTGATAATACCGATTTCTCATCGAAATTCGACATGCAGCACAGGGATTCTAATGGGGTTTGGCAAACGACAAAAGGTATGGTTTCGGGCCATGTATTGGAGACTCCCGGAACCTACGAAGTGAGCTGTACTGTCACTGCCCCAGACGGTAGTACGGACACCGAAAATGTAACTATTACGGTAACAGCGTTTAATGGCACTACCTATTACATTTCCAATGAAGGAGATGACAACAACGATGGTTTAAGCATAGAAAGTCCTTGGGAAATAGCTCAATGTGCGTTCGAGCAATGGAGTGCCAACGAACAAATATGCTTTAGGCGTGGCGATACGTTTACAGGTATCACCCAAAATTTAAACAATCGCACTGGTGGCCCAATGATCATTGCTTCCTATGGCGCAGGCAGTAAGCCTATCTTATCTGGGCACGACGATGTCGTCGTAGACATAAGAAATTCTACTGTTATCCGGGTAATGGACATTCATATTGTCCCTATAGGTACGGGATACACAGAAGGTTTATCTGCCGAAGAGTCCGAAAACATCTTAGCACTCCGATTAGAAATTGAACAAACATCTTTAAGGCCATTTTATCAGGATAATGGAAACTTGTCTGGAGTATTCGACTGTAACCTTCATGATTTTGGTGTTATGAGCATTTATTCGGGAAGTAGTTCCAGGCTCTCATTTGTAGGTAATGAACTGGACAATCTGCTGGGCGCTCATCAACCAGAACATGCCATGAGAATTCAGGGTGGAGAAAAACAGTTTATTACCTGATATTCCAGGAAAATAATGTTGTAGAAATACAGGCATTTAAGATCTTGAAGGAATAAACAGCATATCAGGTTCCTACTTTTCGTCTAATACAAAAGTCAATGAGTTCGATAGCACTTCATGAAATTGCTTATTAATCGAAGTTTCGAACGTAAACGGCAACAACACCTCCACTTAGTCATGTACCGGTATATAATTCTTATCTATCATGTTCCCATATGTAAATACTTCTTCGTAAAAGATTGAATAATGTCCATTTAATATTAAATTGTAGCAATAATGTTGCAACTAGATTTTTTTTGACTAATTTTGCAACAAAGTTGCGAGCTTAGCATTGGCAACGTAACAAAGGGGATCTGAAGTTTCGATAACAAGCTTCGGAATGTGGTTAGCGGCATGCAAAAAGGTCATTTCTTATTTCTCATAATATTCTGCTCCGTACTTTTAAATTGTAAGGCACAAGATTCATGTAATTACAAGCTCAAAGGGGAAGTACTGGACATGGAGACCAAAGCACCTCTGCCCCATGTTACTGTCAAAATAGAGGGTACTGAAAAATCCACACTCACAGATATAAATGGTCATTTTATTTTTGATAAGCTATGCAAAACAACCCATACTATTACTATTTCTTGTATAGGTTATAACGATACTATATGTGAAGGTTACCATGAACATGGCGAAAACACACATTTCTTTCTGAAACAAAAAATCAACTTAATAAATAAGGTTGTCATCAAAGCTAAAAGGGTAAATGGTGACGGCACTAGTTCCTTATCCAAAGACAAATTAAAAATAGAGGATATTAACGTTATACCTTCTCAATCACTGGCAGAAACTGTTTCTTCCATAGAAGGAGTTTCATTTACCTCCATCGGAAACAATATTAAATTGCCTGTCATTCATGGCCTTTATGGTAATCGTATATTAGTATTGAATAATGGCCTTAAACACGGTTTCCAAAACTGGGGAACCGACCACGCTCCTGAAATTGATATACATGCTGCCAGCAGCATAACAGTAATTAAAGGCGCAGCCGGAGTGCGCTTTGGCCCGGAAGCTCTGGGAGGGGCAATCATCGTTGAGCCCAACCCGCTTTACCTCAAAAAACCTACAAACATTCGGTTTTCCAGTGGTTATGAAACCAATGGCAAAGGGTATTATGGGTCAATTAACACGGAAAAAGGGTTTGAACATATTAGTTTCTCGGCTGGTGCAAATTACACCAAAATTGGTGATCGTAAAGCCCCGGATTATAATTTAACAAATAGCGGAAAGACTGAGTACGGTTTTAACGCAGGATTACGTATGCAACCACATAGATCAATCGACATTAAGACTTATTACAGCTATTTTGACCAGTCGCTGGGAATATTACGTTCCTCTATTGCTGAAAGCGGAGAAAGTTTCTTAAGAGCACTGAATGCTGAAAAACCTTTGATAGTCAGAGATTTTTCATACGACCTCAATGCTCCAAGGCAAGATATTCAGCACCACCTGTACAAATTAGAAGGAACCTGGTGGTTGAGCGAAGAATCGAGAATAACAGTAAGGGGCGGATACCAATTAAATGAGCGTCAAGAGTATGATGTGAGGAGAAACTCCGAATTACCTATTATCAATCTGGTATTAAAAACCAACGACTTTCAGGTAGAATTCAAACATCCCAAATGGCTGAATTTGGACGGATTAGCCGGCTTCCAATTTTTCACTCAAAACAGCGATAACTTACCAAATACGGGAACGACCCCATTTATCCCTAATTATAATACCAGAAGAACGAGCGGTTTCATTGTTGAGAGTATGACTGTTGGAAAAAACACCTATGAGATTGGAGTACGTATCGACGGTGAGTACAATAATGTACGAGGACGAAAAACGAACCAGGATATATTTCGCGACAGCTATTCGTTCAGAAATTTCACTTCATCCCTCGGAATAAGTCATAAATTTAACGATCACACTACCTTTAGAAGTAACATCGGTAGTGCATGGCGAAGTCCTAATATGGCAGAACTGTTCAGTTTCGGTCAGCATGGTTTTAAGGTTTCCTACGGTTTATTAAGGTACTCCGGATTAGGCAGTGATCTTTCTACTGACGACGTTCAAATTTTCGATCAATCAATTTTCGGATCTGAAAAAGGTTTTAAGTGGATCAATGAATTGAAATACGACCAACAACGTAATGACCTTACGGTATCTTTTTATGTAAACCTTATTGAAAACTTCATATACGAAAGACCCGTGGCTCTCACGGGAACAGTAAGGGGCCCTATGCCTGCATTTATTATCGATCAGGCCGATGCTGCGTTTATCGGCACGGACATAACATGGCAAACGAAACATGCTCGAAAATTGGAAGGAGAGATTGGCTCCAGCTTCCTATGGTCCCGAAATGTCAGAGACCATGAAACGCTTATAAACCAACCTCCTATCACACTTAATTATAAAGCTATTTGGAATATCGGTAAGATATGGAAAACTGTTAAAAATCAAATTACTGTTCATCCTAGTTACACCTTTAAACAATTCCAGGCTCCCCGTACCTTAGCTACCGAAGACCTCATTAACTACAATGTTCAAATTGGGACAAACGAAGAAATTTTTGATCTAACGGAAGCCCCAGCTGGGTATTTTTTGCTGAATTTGGGATGGAACTTTGAATTCAAAAAATTTAAAGCAAAAATAGAAGTACAAAATCTATTAAATAACAGGTACCGGAATTATTTGAACGAAATGAGGTATTTCGCTGATGAAATGGGCAGAAATTTGGTTTTCAATCTTTCTTACGCTCTTCGATAGTAATTTGCTTAAAAACTACTACCTATTACTAATCTAAGACCGACGGTATATACGACTATGTATATCAAGGAATAGACTAACATAGACACCAAGATCTTTCATCCTTTAATCAATATGCCGCCCTCCCTTGACACTATCTTAAAAGCCAGCATATCCCTTAAGGTTAAAACCACACTAAGTATCTTATATACAAGATATTAGATTTTTTTTCATTTTTTTTCAATTTTTTCGATTCAAAAAACAGCCTTATTATTTCTTTAATTAATGTCGCAAAATCACCTACATAAAACACTGCACATCTTACTATACGTACAATGTTAACTTTTTCATCAATTATTAGCTATACACGTAAATTTAGGTGATTCTTAAGCAATTCTCGTAACAGATTATGTCTTCGATCATAGCTATAAGTTGGCATCAGCATCAGCAAAAACACTTAAAAAAAGCCTCAATCACCTATAATCTATAAAATCGGTTCAGACATCGATTATTTTTTCACATTCACCGATTTACTTGTTCAAACAAACCAACTAAGCAAACCCTTAGTTAGTTTCATCGTTAAATTAAGTATGTTACCAATAATCAGAACAGCAATTATCTTAACATTTATTACACTACCTCTGGTAAGTGTAGTTGCCCAAAGCATATTCCTGGGCAGTGCTAATCAAATTGACGATTATTGTGTCGAGCTTACGCCAGACGCCAATAATCAATCGGGATGGGCCTATAACGTTGACAAATTTGATCTTACGCAGCGAGATTCTTTATCAGGTAAGATATTCTTAGGAGATAAAGACGGTGCGGATGGCATGGTTTTTATGTTACACAATGACCCTAGAGGTTATGATGCAGAAGGTTGTGTAGGTGAAGCCATGGGCTTTGGCGACCACCCTTTTGGCCCTAATAGTACCGAATGTGGAAACGGAACCCGTTATGCCATTTCTCCTTCTATTGGTTTTGAATTCGATACATATCGTAACAGCGGGCAGGGAGACCCGGCTAACGACCATATTGCCTATTTGGAAAATGGAAATATAAATCATGGTTCGTCTTATGTGGATATGGGTGAATTGGAAGATAACACGGAAAGAGATTTTTTATTCATCTGGGATCCCACCTACGATTCGTTGATGCTTTACATTGACAATGTTTTAATCTACGGTTTTACCAGAGACATTCGTAACGACATATTTAGTGGCGCACAGGATGCCTATATTGGTTTTACCGCTTCAACGGGTGGTGCGAGTAATCAGCATTATTTCTGTGCCGATCCAGATGAAGACCCTATTACTGTTGCTAATTATTGGACACGCCAGTCAGGAAACTTCAATGACCCTAATACCTGGTTAACAGTTCCCGGAGTTAATGATTGTGCAGTAGTAGCACCAAATCACGCATTAACATTAACACAAGGCGAGAGTGTCGGAGGCCTAACTATAACAAGTACAGGATCGCTTGACCTCAATGGAAATAACCTGAACATTAGTAGTTGTGATTTCATAGTGAATGGCTCATTAAATAATGATGACGGAACAATTACCATGGATGGTTCGAGCTCACAAAATTTCACAGTCAATGTGAACACGACCATTAATAACCTTACAATAGACAATGCGGCAGGTGTAAGTATAGGAGGTGCCGCCAGGTTAAATATTGCAGGTACACTTGATATGGAACGTTCTACCACTTTAAACACTAACAATAAGATTACACTACAATCGACTGCATCAAGAACTGGTAGAATCGACAGATTATATAATGACGAAACGATCAATGGCGATATTACTGTAGAAAGATACATATACTCTGAATATGATACCTGGCGTTACCTATGCAGCCCGGTTCAGAACGCAACGGTATTAGACTGGCATTATGAAATCCCAATGAATGGAGATTTCACCATACCAGACCCAAATGCACCTGTATCTACAGATAATTTCACCACACTATACAATTGGAGTGAAAGTGACCAGGGGTGGAGTGCTTACCCTCAAGGTGGAGCGTCTGCAGATCAATATGTATTACAACCCGGAGTAGGTTATATAGTTGTATACAGAAGCTCTTATTCCAGTTTAGGTAATGTAGTAGATGTTACAGGAACTATTAATAGAGGGACTATTGACATCCCTATTTCATACACGAATACCGGAGACCCTGAGGATGTAGGATGGAACCTGGTTGGTAACCCTTACCCCTCTGCCATTGATTGGGAAAGCATATCAAACAATCGCAAACGCTCATTGGGAGATGCCATTTACCTCACTGCGGTAGACCCGAGTACAGAAATATATCAGACCAGTACATTTGTAAGCGGCGTAGGTAACCCGGCAGGGACTGTTGGAATCATTGAATCATCACAGGCATTTTCTGTAAAAGCCACGGCATCAAATGCCCGATTAAGATTACGAGAAAGTGATAAAACCAGTACTGCAGGTCCGTTTTACCGTGCAGCTTCAATTCCAAACCTCTTACGTATGTCTCTGAAGAACGCTAAAAGCGAAGAAGTGCAAGCGGTAATACGCTTTACAGAAGAAGCTCAGGCTAAATTTGACACCACCTACGATGCTTTACAAAGAGACAAAGGCACATTCAGATTATCCTCTATATCAAGTGAAGGGGATAAACTATCAATCAACAGCTTAAAAGCTACGGGCCATTTCGATACGATTCCTTTGGAAGTTAAAGGCAAAGTCGGAGAAGATATGACATTGCAGTTTTTCGACTACGAAACCTTCATGGAAAATTATGATTTGTACTTATTTGATTCTGAGAATTATTACCTGCACGATATAACTCATGGTGATTACAATTTCACTTTAACAGAATACTCAGATGCACGCTTTTCTATTATTCGTGTCAACTCATTCGACGATGTAATAACATCTCTGGAAGATGAAGACGAAAGTATTAATGGCATTGCCCACCTATATCCGAACCCAGTAAGCAACGGCACCTTACAGGTGTCATTACAAAACATGTCTTTCAGCGGCAACCTTAATCTAACAGCTATCGATGTGAACGGTGTTCCTCAGTTTAGCCGAACGGTAAGCAGTTTTGAGGGTAACGGCGATCGCATCAAGGGATTATTGGACGTGAGTTCTCTTTCTACCGGCATCTACTGGTTACATATTCAAGACAGTGGTAATTCTATCGTCAAAAAATTCGTTGTGGAATAATGTTAAACATAACTGGTTAAACACAGAGTATTATTTTAGACTAAAAAGATATAACCACCGTTTCACGAAACGCATCATATCGTAAAGATTCGCACTTCCCTTTCAATTCATTGTGCTTTTAGCTAACTCCAGGAGGACCTCCTTGCCCCCCATCCGGCTCGCCTGTTCCAATACCTAAAGTTATCCCTTTGATATCCAACTCTTTTAACACCGGACTTGTCCAATTTTGCTTGTCAAATATATTAATTTCTGGTTTACTGCTTTCTGTCGACATTATTTACCAATTATAAAAGGTTGATCTAACAAACTAGCTAAAAATAAACTTCTATGAGCTAAGTATCAAATTCTTCCTTAAATAAAACTTGTTTATTACTTAACTATTTTTTTCATTAATTAACCTAAAATTAACCCCTAAGGTTTCAATAAGTCTGACAAAATAAATGCTAATTATGAAAGCATTTATCCAGCCAATTTCGTCATACATTATAACCAAGCGACTATTTTTTTACTCAACATCAAACATAAACCACCTTGTGTTTCCCTTTCCTAAATTTTAGGCCATTTTGCTATCCCCTACTCCAACATATCTTAACAAATCACATTGTTAACGATAACGATTTGTTTTAAATTTTCGACTGATGCATTTGAGTCCTGTTACTTTTTCTTTATCTTAAAACTCAGAACCATTTTTTACCTAACCAATTTTTCAATGACACTGGTCATGCACATAGGCGCTTTTTTGGCAAGCATATTCGCATTTATATTACTTAGAAAATCTAAACATTCCACGGCCTATATGTACCTTGGTATTCTTATACTAATGGTAACTTTACAATTTTTATTGATAGGCTTCACTACAATCAATAACCCAGGAACTCAGTTATACTTAAGGTTAAGTCTGGGACTGATACCTTTCACTTATTCACCACTACTTTACTTCTATACGATTAGCACACTTCAACCATGTAACAAGTTAAAAACCAGTAATATCATCGCACATCTCGTTCCATTCTTCCTCGCATTTATTGCTACCGTCATCCTATTAATTTCACCTCCAAAAGATATAATACTGGCCATCAACGAGAACAGGGCTTCATTAATTGATATCGTATCTGAATGTTTAAAGATGGCTCAAATACTGATTTACCTTGCAATCTGTCTCTACTTAGTAAAAAAAGATGTCAAACGAGCATCCACAATAAGCTATGCAGTAAAATGGTTGCACGGTTTTTTAATATACTCTTGTATATTATGGACGCACGGAGTGCTATTATCAGCTGTCGCCTTTTCGGGTATAATTAAACTTAGTTTACCTAGCTTTGCCGCCTGCACTTACCTTCCTTCACTTATCTGGCTGGTATGGGTGCTGTACAAATCCTTATGCGAACACCCTCTTCTGCATAAAACAGAAGTATTACCCATTAAATCTGAACCGAAAAAATACCTGCACTCACCAGTTAATAATGATCTGGCTTTCGAAATAATTCAGAAAAGTAATCAAATTATGGTGAAGGAGAAACCATTTCTCGACCCTGGCTTTTCGCTGGATACATTGGCCACTACGCTTGATATTAAAAAACAATACTTGTCACAAATTTTGAATGAATATCAAAATCAGAACTTTTATCAATACGTTAATTTTTATCGCGTAGGAGAAGCCAAACGCCTTTTAAAAGAAGAACGCAAAAACACGATCATTAACATTGCTTACGATTCAGGATTCAACTCCAAATCCACTTTCAATAAGGTTTTCAAGGAACACGTCGGTCAAACGCCCGGCGAATTTAAGAATACCGCGTTCTGACACAACTTACCTATTAATAAACACCTATTAAGCAATATTATACCTATCTTTCAAAATTTGCACATGGTGATGCTCATGACCTATAATAGACTGTAAATAGACACTCACATTATATTCAAATTTCCATATTTGACCAACCAGTGCCAATTGTTCTTGAGAAAGTGTTCTTATAAATGAAACACTGGCCATTCTCACCGCTTTATAGTCATTAAGAACCAGTTCATAATCCAGTTCATTGAAACGCGCACCTTTGAGGAGTATTTCCTGATCATACCCTTCCAGGCTCGTTGTATCTTTACGGCTAATTCGCAATAATCTATAAACCATAATGCGTTCGTGGTCCGTTATGTGACCCAAAACCTCTTTTACACTCCACTTTCCGGATGCATATATATACTGTGCCTGCTCCTCATTTATTGACTCAAAAAACGCTACATTAGGATTTGACTCAAAGACTTTGGTCACATCGCAGTTATTTGCCATTTCAATGTAATAAGGAAAACCGTCTGTTACTGAATAATTCATATCACGTATTTACATTAGTTTTTTACAATTTCAAGCCAAAATCATAGCGCTCACCAAGAACGCGTTTGAGCATACCCAATTGCCCTGCATGCCACATGGTATGCTTAATATTCCAGTCCAATGACTCATATTTATTCGTAGCAATGGGGTGTTTAATTTTCGTAGGCTCCAGATTATTAGTTAATTCTTCCTCCTTCATGCTTTTCATTATTTCTATCGTTTTGTCTTGCACAAGTTTCAGGTGGCTATAAATTGCTTTTGCGTCTGTTTTACCTACATTACATTGTGGCGGTGTATTCACAAACAACTCAGAATATAGCTTGATAGGAAACTGGGCATAAAGTTCCTTCTGATGACCTCTTATTACCATTAATGAATGGAAATTATGACTTAAGATCATATGACCTACCTGCCATGTTACGTTTGAATTAATATTATCCGGTATCTGATCCCATTTTTCATTATCAATTCGCTCAAGGATCTTATTAAACCAGCTATAGGCGTCTTGGGTCTGCTTTACTAATAACTCTATCGAATTCATGCTTTTTATTCAATCAAAACGTAAGGAAATAATGTATTCTACTAACTTAATTTAATTATTTTTTCAAGCGTTATTCTGGCATAAAAATCTAGTTAATTTTTAATCATTTAAAATAAGGTAAACGCCACTTAAATGGCGGTGAGCACACAAAAACCTATATCGTTTTTTAACCCGAAGCCTGCTAAAATATAATCATACAACACTGACATAATTACCATGAAACTATTTTTTTGATGCTATTCGCAGTAATTGTTCTGTTCAACACTTATTGTGCCCGTGCTCAAAGGAAATTTGCGCTTGAAGCAGGTTTTGGGCCAGGGCTTACCAGTTGGAAAACAATGGTCGCCACACCAATACTCCCCGAACTTACACATCACAAGCGTTTCATCCCGGCATTGTCATTTTATGCCAACGCTCGCTATCAGGTAAAACGCATCGCACTTTTACTACGAGTTAATTAACACCGTCTTTCCCTTAATTATTTACCTGCTACCTATAATGACATAGAAGGCCGCCCCCTTACATCAGACCAAAGAACACAACTCCTGGCCTTTGAGCTGGGATTTAATTACAAAGTCATTAGTTACGAAAGGTACAGCCTGGCCCCTTTACTCGCATTGGGTCCATTCCTTGATAATACGACTATAAAGCACCCACAGCTACCTAACTTTGTATTTGAATTCGGACTTACCAATCAATGGAACTTTAATTCAATGTATGTATTTGTAACCCCGAAAATTGCAGTACTCAGAAAAATTGAAAAGTATCACTTCCACACCTTAACTTTGATTGGCGTGGAAATAGGGTGCGGAAAAAGTTTTTAAACCGCTGTTTTCTTAATAAACACGGGCTTCTTCTTTTATAAAACCACTTTTTTTCATTGTTTGCGACACACTAAAAAGAAGAATGAATATGCACCGCTTTCCACTTTTCACTTTTGTATTATTCACCTGCTCTATTCTGAAGGCACAAAACCCATTTATAACAGATCAATACACAGCAGACCCTTCAGCACATGTTTTTAACGACACGTTATATATTTATTGTTCTCACGACGAAGATACCGCTACCTGGTTTAATATGCAGGATTGGCATGTCTTTTCTACAACGGACTTAAAACAATGGAAAGATCATGGTGCTGTTTTTTCATTAAACGCTATTAACTGGGCAAAACGATATGCCTGGGCCCCTGATTGCGCTCAATTCGGAGGGAAATATTATTTTTATTACCCTGTCGAACGTGATTATATTGGTGTTGCTATTGGTAACTCTCCTACGGGCCCATTTCAAGATCCCTTGAACAAACCTCTCCTATCGCGTTCCACTGCCGGGGTTGTAAATAACAGAGACCTCATTGATCCCTGTATTTTCATCGATGAAGATTCCAGTGCGTATTTGTACTTTGGGCAAAACACCGCACTAATGGTTCAACTCAACAAGGACTTAAGTTCTTTTGATGATAAAGTGGGCATTATTAAGGGCCTCCCGGACTTTTTTGAGGCTATTTGGGTCCATAAGAGAAAAGGAATCTACTACCTTTCCTATTCGGGAAGGGGACAACTTTTATATGCTACCAGTGATACGCCATACGGTCCTTTTGAATATAAAGGTATTATCCTGGATAAGGTAAATAGCGGAACCAACCATCATTCCATTGTCAATTACAAAGGGAAAGATTACCTATTCTACCACACCTCCGATCGCTACTTCGATATAAACCCCCAATTAGAGCGAAAAGAAAACTGGAATGGCATAAGCCCTTACCGTAGATCGGTTTGCGTAGACGAGCTTTATTACAATGAAGATGGAAGTATAAGACGGGTAGTCCCTACCCGCACAGGTGTAAAACCAGTCAAATAAATCTTCCGGACACCATGAAACCACTAATTTTCTATTTCCTTCCTGCAATACTAGTTACAATGTCTGTTAAAGCGCAACAAAAAACACCTTCCGACTTCTTCGCAGTCAATAAATTAAGTACTATCGGATCCTATTATTACCCCGAACACTGGCCTGAGTCACAATGGAACAGGGACCTTCAACACATGAAAGACCTGGGATTTGAATTTACCCATTTTGGGGAGTTTGCCTGGTCACGCATGGAACCTGAAGAAGGTAAATTTGATCTTGAATGGCTGGACAAAGCCATTGAACTAGCGCATAATAAAGGCCTCAAAGTCATTTTGTGCACCCCTACTCCCACTCCTCCGGCATGGCTCAGTAACCGACACCCGGATATTTTAATGGTCGATGAAAATGGTCGAAAAATGCAACATGGTGCCCGACAACATATTTCCTGGTCGAGTGACACCTATCGTCATTACTCGGAGGTTATTGTCTCCAAACTAGCTGAACGTTATGGTGAGGACCCACGCATTTGGGGTTGGCAGTTAGACAACGAACCTTCACACTACAACTCGTTCTACGATTATGGTGCCGGTGTTAAACAGCACTTCCGCGACTATTTAAAATCAAAATACCCATCGATAAAAGCGTTAAATGATGCATGGGGAGCTTCTTTCTGGAGTCAGGAATACAATAATTTCGAACAAATTGAGCTTCCTAACCAACAAGCGATGCTTCAACCTGCTAACCCACATGCTTTAGTTGATTTTCAGGAATTTAGCACAATGGAAATGGCCGATTTCCTGCGCCAGCAAATTCTTATTATTAGAAAACACGCTAACGAAAAACAATTTATCACCACGAATTACATGCTATGGGCATTGCCACATATAGAACCCTGGCACTTAAAGAGCGACCTGGATTTTGCCTCCTATACCAATTACCCTTGTAACTCATACGCACCAAACGCAGGAGGAGACTTAGGTTTCAGACTTGGAAACGGCTATGGTATAGCTTTTGAACATGACTTTGCGCAGTCGATAAACGGCTACACGGGTATTATGGAACTACAGCCCGGTCAAATAAACTGGAGTGAATACAACGCACAACCTTACCCGGGCGCAGCACGGCTTTGGATATGGCACACAATCGCATTAGGTGCACGCTTTGTTTGTAATTACCGATTTCGCCAACCTTTATTTTGTAACGAACAATACCATCAGGGAATATTACTACCAGACGGACAAACACTTTCCAGAGGTGGCCAGGAATACACGCAGGTGATCAAAGAGCTGCGCTTATTGGAAAAAGACCTCCGGAAAACAGCAAAAAAACCATTACCGGTCACTGTGCTCTGGGATCAGCGTAGCCAACTTGATATGTACAATTACCCACATTCAAAATATTGGAATGCCAAAGAGCATCTTACCAACTGGCACAAAACCTTAAAACAATTGGACCAGCGAGTAACTTTTCAACGTGTGAGCGACCCGCTCGACATCACGAAATCCCCTTTTGTTGTAGCTCCTGCCATTCAACTTTTGACAAAAGAAACGATCGAAAAATGGAAAAAGTATGTGGAAGATGGAGGTGAATTGCTTATTACCTGCAGAACAGGGCAAAAAGATGGCAACGGACACTTATGGGAAGATTCTTATCAGGGTGTTTTAGCAGATTTAATAGGGGCTAACATTTCGTTTAACGATCAACTTCCTCCGGACAGAAAGTCGAAACTAGCTGCTTTTAATCAAACATTCAGCTGGAGTACCTGGGGGGAGGTATTAGCAATCACAGATGAGAACACCCAGATCATGGCCACATTCGAAGATGAATTCTATAAAGGCAAACCTGCTCTAATTACGCGTAAAATCGGAAAAGGAAATGTGACTTATATTGGTGTGGAGAGTCACCAATTTGAACTGGAAAAAGCATTAATCGAATACTTATTAAAAGCGCAGCAAGTACCTTATAAAAAGTTACCTCCCTATGTCTTTCACGAGCAAAGAGGCAATTATCATTTCATATTGAATTATACAAGCAAAAATTACACACCCAATTTCAACGTGGAAAAACGACAAATCGTCATTGGAAAGACCCCCATTGAACCTGCGGGGGTCCTTATCTGGAAAGAGTGATAATGAAAAAAATAAACCATTTGATATTATATTACGTTTAATTATACAAGCAATTTCCTATCAGCTTAGTAATAACACACACAAATCAAATAAAGCTTAAATATATGAGACCAGATAACAATCCCAAAAAACATCCCATTACTATTTCTGAAATTGTATGTCTTTTAAGGTACCACCTGGACCAGCTTATTAACCCTGAAAACAAAAGCATGAAGCCTGCCCCTATACCGGTTAGAGCAAATAGAGCTATCGACAAATAAAAGCCAATTGCAGCATGCATAGAGCTTTTGATAAAAAAATTAATAACAAAAGCGACAATTAGCAAACAAGTAGCTACCGTAAACCCAACAGTAATATCCGGAGGGAATTGCATGTAGTTTACGTAAATAGTGGCTGCCAGCATAAGGGGGGCCATAAATACGTATAAGGTAACACGTTGTTTTCTGTTGGAAACGTCGTAATTGGAATATTGTCCTTTACTCTTCTTAATGAAGACCCAAAGAGCAGTAGGCAGGGCTATGATACCCAGCAAGGGCACAAACACATCTAATACACTATCGGCACCGGCCTTTTTGTATTCACTCCAGCCAATAATTATTGGAGCTAACAATAAGGGATTTCCCACGGCAGAAATTGATTTCGCAAGATTTTCTTTGAGGTTTTTACTCATGGTTAACATGGGATAATGTATTGTCGGGTTTACCGTTTAGTTCAAAAAGACAAATGCACCCCAGTAATAAGGGTGAGGATATATTGTTTTTATCACCTCTTGTGTTTCGAAAAAAGCTTCACGATAATCCTTCAATTCTATCAACTTTTTATAATAAGTCGTCATAAATTCCTGTGTTGCAACATCATTGACGCGCCACAAACTCATTATAATATTATCTGCGCCAGCAATTTTAAAGGCACGTCTCAGGCCATAAACACCCTCACCTTCCCAAACAACACCCTTTCCTGTTTCACAGGCAGAGAGCACCACCAAGTCGGTATTGTCAAGATGCATATTCATGGCCTCGTAAGATGTTAAAATGCCGTCGTCTATCCCCTCAATAGCACCTGCTTTCGACAACTCAGAAGCGCCTGCCATTAATAAGCCCGACCCTAAAAGAAAATGTTTTTCTGTTGCCTGCTCGTCAAAAAAACCGTGCGTCGCAATATGCAAAACTCCCGGATTAACTTGCCTTTTCAATTGATCTTCCAGGGCATCGTCCTTTACATAAACAGTACATTTCCAGCCATTGCTCTTTAAAGTAGTATAAATATCGTTTACTTCAATTAATGTCCCCGGTAATTCCTGCAAATTAGTGGTAATACCTCTTTCCAGTTCAACGTTCATTGCCAAATCATTAATGGTGGTATCGGCAACAAATTGTGACATTACCAACCTTACTCCTCCCGCCGTAAGCCTGAAATTGGGGTAACCAAATAAACTTGCTGTTTGCTGCTTTACCGCAGTTCTGTTACTAGTTAACAGGTCCGACGAATTTGTCAGATAACTCACTTGGTACTTATCCTGAACAAACTCTTTCTTTTGAGGGTCATAAAGTGTGTTGATATTTATTAAGTTGTATACCCCATCCGTAGAGACAAATACTTCTTTAGCACCTACCAGCGCTTTATCAATCTCCTTCCAATAACGATCATATGACTTTTTGTCAAGTACTTCATTCTCCATATAATTAAAATAGGTTTCGCAGAACGCTCCTTGAAGGTCACTACCCTCTTCCAATGTGATCATTTGTAAGGTATCGCGATCGGCTCTCATTACTAAAGCAATGATCATCACGCCCGAACGGTCATTTCCCTTGCTCATCACTTTATAATCGGTTTGGAAGAGCTCTACCACTGCCTGTCCCTTTTTAAGGTGCCTTTTCACATCCTTCCAGTCCTTAGGTTTGGCTTTTGACAAATAATGCTCATATTTCCCTAAAGCCACATCCAATGAATCCAGTTCTCTTCTAATTTCCTGTATGTCCCACCCTTTTTGCAACAATTGAATACTATCTGATTGATACGCATGCATTAGAAGTTCACGTTGCTCAAGGTATTTATCATACAAGGACCGAAGTGCTTCACTTTTACTAGTAGTAATGAATTGCTTTCGCTTAAGATCGTAGTTCAAAAGCAGCGATTTCTGATTCATCAGATTATTAAACAAACCTCCTAAAATACCAGGATAAAAAGCGGCATAATTAACCACACACGATGCGAAAAAGTTATTAAAGTTCATGATTCTCCAATAAAACAAAAACTTACCTTCTTCAGCCATTGCAGGAAAAAATTGTTCAATTTGTGCCTGATAATTGCGGCGGGCCATCTCCAGGTATTGAAATCCTGTTTTAGCCGAACCGCTATTGAAGTGTAAATTGGCCCCCACAGCAAACACGCGGGCATTTTTAGGGTGCAAAGGGTTTAAAAATGGATCGTTCAATTCAACTGCTTCATTATAAGCTGCTGCTGCGCTAACCATATCCTGCATGATGTTTTTATATGCAGCAAACGTAAGCAGTAATTCTACTTTGGGATGAATACCTTCTATTTCATCACAGAGCTTTAAACCTTTCTGCAAAAGTTCACCGGCCTCTTCATACCTTCCAAGCTCTATAAGTGCACGAGCCATTATATTGTAACATAAACCTTCATTAATTCGATTAGTTACCTCGTGACATAATTCAATGCACTTAATCCCATAGTTGATTACCTCGTTATATAGCGTACATTCGAATGCTGTTTGTGATACATTTAAATAAGCCGTACATAGCATGTCTTTATTATCGATCTCCACTAATTTATCCGCAGACATTTTATGATAATCGAATGACCTCCTATAGTCTCCCCAATAGTTATAAACAGCAGCAATAGTAGCAAGCAAAGAGGCAATATCGGATGGTACAAAATAAGTTTCATCGTTGCGAAGCAGTTCTTTAGACACTTCAATTGCCCGCTCATACCTGCCCAGTTCCAAATAACAATGACTGAGCCAGGCACTTGTGGATATCAAAATATCCTTGCCATAATTGTTTTTTTCCTGCCAGTCTTTAGATTTTTGCAACAAGTTAATGGCTGTTACAAAATCTTTCTTTTGTGCAGCCTGAATACCTTCCATATAAAATTGCGGATAGGACGATTTAACATCTTCTGCTTCTTGAACTTCTCGCTGATCTACCACATCCAAAGGATAATCCTTTAATCCGTCAAATTGACTTAACATTTGCTCGTAATAGGGATAAACAGCCGAATTGAGTTCAATTGCCTTCTTAAAATCCGCAGCGGCAGTAGCCCATTCTCCGGCATTAATATGGACAATAGCCTTACCATAATAAGCCCAGGAAAATGATTCTTCCATAGCAATCGATTCTTCGAAATTATAGAGTGCGTTATTAATATTTCCTAATTCAAGTTCAACGGTTCCAATATTGTAATACAAAAAATAGTTGGGTTTAATGACGGCAGCCTTTTTATAATTAATGAGCGCTTCATCCAATCGGTTTAAACGCTTATTAATATCGCCTAAAGTCTGCCAGGCTTCAACAAGTTGAGGATTCAGTTCGAGCACTCTATTGATTAAAGGATCTTCCAGCTTCAACTCGTCATTCTTTTCTGAAAGAGACCAAAGTAAATACATAGAATAGGCATCTTTGTCATCGATTTGGATTGCTTTTTGATAGTATGTTCTGGCCTGACCATACTCACCGCCATATTGACTCACTATTCCAGACGATCGATGAGAAACGGCTGTTTCGGGGTACTTACGATTAAGCGTTTTTGCATATTGCCTCGCTTTAGACAGTTCATTATCCCCGTTTTGTCCGTTACTGCGAAGCGCCCAGGACCAAAAGGAATAGGTACGAACAAGCCCTTCAAGACAATGGACTTCATTCTCCTTTATATTCATCGCTTCTTCGAAAAGTGCTGATGCCTTTTCATACTCTTCATTACCTAATAAAGTTTGAGCCTGTTCCAATTTCTTGTCTGTCAAAACCTGTGCGCTTAACATCAAAGGGAATAATAAGAGTACTATAAAATAATACCTTAGCATATTATGCTGTTATTGAGAATACATAACTTAATTACTGATACTACCCGAAAATGCTAAGATTATCTGAGTATTTTGCTATTTTCAATTGTATTTTTCCAAATAGAAATGTGATTAAGGGTTATTGGAACCAGATTTCATTCATAAATGTTGACTCTGCACTAAGCTAATTAATTACGTTCTAACAGTTCTAAGTTTCAACTGCAAACTATTCTCACCCTTTCCGATAAAAAAAGACGTTAGTACGAGCACCAATCAAAATGTGATTCCTGATTCCTTCAAAAAGTCACGTTTACGTGCTCTTATAAAACTTACCTCGCAGCTAGCACGTCCTCCACCGTCATATTAGACTCCACTTCTTTTATACAAAAAAATTTTATCATCTAAACACTATTAAAATTATGGCTTTACTAATTAATGAAGCATGTATTATTTGTCATGCTTGTGAAAGTGAGTGTCCAAACAATGCCATATATGCCCCCGGCGAATCTTGGACATATTCTGAAGGCACTATGTTGAAAGGAGTCATTGAACGGGACAACAAGACAATAGAATCGAGTACGACAATGGCACCTATTGTGAATAACTCAAACGGAATTAACGGAGCGCTATTCTACTACATTGCTCCAGATAAATGTACGGAGTGTGTAGGCTTTCACGAAGAGCCTTCCTGTGCTTTGGTCTGTCCTGTAGACGTTGTGTACCTGATCCGGAACATGTGGAGAGTAACGAGCAATTACGTACAAAAAAGCAGTGGCTGCACCAGGAACAGCATACTTAGATAAGCTGTTACCAGATTATTTGGTTTGGAAATGACTGTGTGATTTTTTTTGCACAAAAGCATTAAGCAGTTTCAAACAAGTTTGAAACTGCTTAATCTTAAATTTCTTTTCTAATGACAGCACACATGATCAAATACGATCACGAGCGCCAAAAAGTCATCCACATCCACGTCTCCATCACCATCTACATCCTGAGGACAGGTGCAGGTAGTATTAAAAGCTCCAATGAGCGACAAAAAATCCTGTACATTTATAAAACCATCGCCGGTAATATCTTCGGGGCAAATTCGTTTACCTAAAGCGGCAGAAACAAGGTTCACATCGGTCTGGGTAACCGTACCACTGCGGTCCACATCTTCGAGGCAATTACACGTAACCCCCACTAATGCTGAAACAGCCAATACATCATTTGAATTTACTACGCGATCACAATTTACATCTTCAGGACAGAAAATAATTGGGGTACCGATAGCAGCTGTAACGATATTAACATCAACTATATCAATTAAACCATCACCATTTACATCTTCCAGGCATCCCGTACAGGTTGTCCCGAAAACTGCGTTAATCGCAGTCACGTCGTTGTTGTCGATTACACCATCATGATTTACATCTTCGGGACAACAAGCGTTTGCCGTAAACCATGAGAAAAAAGATAAAAACAGAGTCAGATTAATAAGTCTCATATCAAAAGTATTTAAATTAAAAATTAGTTAAGACGTGCTTTAAAAAGTACATCACAAACGTAATACCTACTGATTATTAGTCAGTTAATCATAAGTTAAATTTTAACTATATTTTTATTAGGCAACTTTTAACAGATGGTACCACTAAAATCCGGTACTTGTTAGTTTAGTTTTTATACATAAATGTATTGAGTTCTCTGGCCTTTGAATTAATAAAAATTGAGTCTTTAATTGAGGCCCAATGAGCGTCAAAAAGTATATCGCTTAAAAAAACAAAAGGGCTATTGCATACAGTTATGCAATAGCCCTGAAATAAGTTTTCTATATGATTAATCTTCGTTCATTCGAAGGGTTACGGCGTTTTTGTGTGCATCCAATTGCTCTTCATGAGCCATAATTTCTATGGCACTACCCAGGGCGTTTATTCCTTCTTTGGTAATTTCCTGAAAGGTAATTTTCTTAACAAAGGAATCCAGGGATACACCTGAATACGTTTTTGCATAACCATTGGTAGGAAGCGTATGATTGGTACCGGAAGCGTAATCGCCGGCCGATTCCGGTGTATACCTGCCGAGAAATACAGAACCTGCATTTTCTACTCTACTAACGAGCTCGGAGTAGTTTTCTACCTGAATAATCAAATGTTCAGGTGCGTATTCATTAGTAAAATCCATTACCTGATCTATCGTCTTTAACACTATAGATCGGCTATTTAACAAAGCTTTTTCAGCAATTTCCTTTCTTGGTAGTTCTGCCAGTTGTCTTTGAAGAGCTTCTTCAACAGCATCAACTATTGTTTCTGAAGTTGTCACTAACAAAACCTGGCTATCTACTCCATGTTCTGCTTGAGACAATAAATCTGCTGCAATAAAATTGGGATTTGCATGTTCATCTGCGATCACCTGCACTTCGGAAGGTCCGGCGGGCATATCAATTGCCACCATGTCTTTACTCACCAATTGTTTAGCAGCAGTAACATACTGGTTTCCGGGACCAAATATTTTATATACTTTGGAAACACTTTCTGTACCATAAGCCATTGCAGCTATAGCTTGTGCCCCACCAACTTTAATTATTTTATCTATTCCTAAAAATCCTGCTGTAAACAATATAGCGGGATGCACCGAACCATCTTTTGCCGGAGGAGTACAAAGTACAATTTCACGACATCCGGCTACCTTTGCCGGTACTGCCAACATGAGGATTGTAGAGAACAAAGGAGCTGTACCTCCAGGGATGTAAAGCCCTACATTGGATATTGCTCGACTTTCCCTCCAGCAAGTAACACCTTTTGTAGTTTCTACCTGTTTTACGATCTCCTTTTGTGATTCGTGGAAGGTCCTTATATTACTTTCGGCAAGCTTTATCGCTTCTTTCAGCTCGTCTGAGACCAAGCTTTGAGCTTCAGCAATTTCTTCGGAGGTTACCGCAAGGCTTTCCAATTCCACACCATCAAATTTCGATGTAAAATCTTTTAACGCCTGGTCTCCGTTTTCTTCAACAGCTTTCAATATGGGTATGACACGCTCTTCCAGACTGGAATGATCAAACACTGGACGCTCCATAATTGTGTTCCACTCATTTCGTTCCGGATAAACATATTTTTTCAGTAATTCTGTCGTTGTCATACGCATTATTGTGCTACTTTCTATTCAATTATTTTTTCTATAGGCAATACTAATATTCCTTCAGCACCTGCTTCCTGCAGGTTAGCTATTACTTCCCAGAAATTATCTTCTTTCACAACTGAAGAAACCGAGCTCCAACCTTCCATTGATAAAGATGTCACTGACGGGCTTTTTACACCAGGAAGAAGAGCTATTATTTTATCTAACGAATTGTTAGGTGCATTTAGTGTAATATACTTAGTATTTCTTGCTCTCAAAACCGCTTCTATTCTGAAAAGCAAACGATCTAAAATCGCTCTTTTTTCAGCGATCAGGTTTTTATTACAAACCAGCACAGCTTCTGACTTAAAGATCACCTCTGCCTCTTTCAATCCATTACTTATAAGCGTACTTCCCGAACTTACCAAATCACATACGGCATCTGCTAAACCGATGCTCGGAGCAATTTCAACCGAACCACTTATTTCATGGATGTTTGCACTGACATTGTTTTGACTTAAGAAGTCTGTTAAGAGTTTCGGATAAGAGGTAGCAATTTCCATTCCGTCCAGATCCTGTACTCCTTTGTAATCGAAATTTTTAGGCAAACCGATGGATAAACGACACTTTGAAAACCCTAATTTCTTTATTATTTCGACGTCCTTAGCTTTTTCCACACGCACATTGTCGCCTACGATACCAATATCGGCAACACCATCGGCCACGTAACCCGGAATATCGTCGTCTCGGAGGTACAAAAACTCAAGTGGATAATTGTATGCAGCTGATTTGAGGGTACCACCTGCTTTACTGAAATTTATCCCGCTTTCTTTTACTAATTTCAGGGAATCTTCACTCAGGCGGCCCGATTTTTGTATCGCCATTCGTATTACTTCACTCATATCTTTAGGTCGTTTAGGATGCGAAATCTAGTCCTCGCCCCGTATCCGGCAAATTTAATAACTTTCACAGAATATAAAAGGATATTAACAGGAGGAATGGAAATTTCTTATTCGGGTATTATTATGCTTGTTCCAAAGTAATTGCTATGTATAGCTATGCTAATCAGACGTGCTTAATTATATAATAGATAACAGCCAGTAAAAAGACTATAATCGAAAACCTGTTTATGAAATGCATTACCTTTACATCAAGTGGTGCTTTCTTATTTCTTTTCTTAAAGAAATAAGTGAATAAGGGGCCAAAGCCGAAATAGTTCTTCATAATATCATCAAGTTGTGGCTACGGGGTCTATCCACGAGCCATCTTCTTTTATTAATTCTATCAGCTGATCGACAGCTTCTTCTGAGGGCACTCCTTTTTTTATCACTTCTTGTCCCTTGTAAAGTGATATTTTGCCGGGTCCGGACCCCACATAACCATAGTCTGCATCTGCCATTTCACCTGGGCCGTTAACAATACAGCCCATGATTCCTATTTTAACTCCTTTAAGATGATCTGTTCTGGCTCTAATTTTAGCAGTAGTTTCCTGTAAATCAAAGAGTGTTCGTCCACATGACGGGCAAGAGATATACTCTGTTTTTGTCATTCTCGTTCTGGCTGCTTGCAATATCCCGAAAGACAGCTTACTCAGTTCCCCGGTATCTATATTTGAATTGGTAAGCCAAATACCATCTCCCAGTCCATCTACCAATAAACCTCCCAGGTCTGTAGCTGCGTAAAGTTGCGTTCGCTCACTATCTGGTAAATCGTAGTGCTGTTTGATAATTACGGGAACGGGACCATTCTTTTCTATCAATTGAAAAAAAGTAGCTCTTAAGTCTGCCATTGCATGCTCTTTGCTGGTTTCCAATACAAGGATCAGTTGTTTATCGCTTTGTATTTTCTCCATTAGCTCCTCGGTAATATCTGTAGTATTCGCCGATACAAACTTCAGGCCATCGATAGAAGCATCCAAATAGTCTTTCCAATTGAGAAAAGGTATAATATTGTTGGTTTCCTGCAAGGTAGTCCAACATTCAAAATCAACCACCTGTCTTAAACCCGAGGGAGGCATAAAAGGCAAAGGCTTATCACCTAAATAAATAAAATCAACTCCTAAGTCGTCCATAGCCCATTTATCGGTAGCTGACAGGTAGTGGTAGCCAATCTTTTTAAGGCTTTGAGTGGTAATTGCCTGTTCAGTGCTGAAATCTGCTACTACCCGCGGCACATTTTCACCTCCAAGGATATCATTTTGAGTAGTTTCCCGCTTTTGATAATTATAAGGGTCTTTAATAAGCTTGACGTGCGTATCTGCAATGCATTCTTTTCTGACTGTATATCTGTCTACCAGCGCTTTCGCCACCGGAGCCTCCAATTCAGGCTCTTCCGTTAAACTTACGCGAACGGTATCTCCCAAGCCGTCTTCCAATAAAGTACCTATTCCAACTGCTGACTTAATACGTCCGTCTTCACCTTCGCCAGCTTCTGTTACGCCCAGGTGTAAGGGGTAAGCTTTAAGTCCTTCTTCGTCCAAACGCTGAGCAAGCAGGCGATATGCCTGAACCATAACGCGGGTATTACTTGCCTTCATGGACAGTACAATATTATAATAGGATTCGTCCTCACAAATGCGCAAAAATTCCAGGGCCGACTCCACCATTCCGTGTGGCGTATCTCCATACCGGCTTAAAATCCGGTCAGACAGTGAACCATGATTAGTTCCTATGCGCATGGCAGTACCATACTCCTTACATAAGTGAACTAATGGAACAAAACGCGCTCTTATGCGATCTATTTCTTCCTGATAGCTTTGATCATCATACTCGATAATATCGAACCTTTTCTTATCGGCGTAGTTTCCTGGATTTATCCTTACTTTTTCGATGATGCGTGCAGCAACCTCAGCGGCATTTGGTGTAAAATGAATATCAGCAATAAGAGGTACGTTATAGCCATCCCGAATTAATCCTTTCTTAATTTCTTCGAGGTTTTGAGCTTCCTTTTTACTGGGAGCTGTTATACGTACATACTCACAACCGGCATCGACCATACGCTTCACCTGCTCAATGGATCCTTTTGTGTTCATCGTATCCACGGTTGTCATGGACTGCACACGAATAGGATGCATGGATCCGCAGTACACATCTCCGATTTTTACTTCAATAGTTTCTCTGCGATTATAATTAAGCAGAGAAGGACAATATGATTTAAATAAATCCATAGTATTAAAACAAGCAATTCTTACTTATGTTTTGCAAATATACATAAACAGTAACTTGCACATTCCTTTTATATGGTAAACCCACTCCGAAATTGAAATTATATTTACTAGAGGTCTCCCAGTTGAGGTCTTATGAGCAATTCCTCAACAACGGCTCTATCTGACAGCTGAAATGTATCCCATATTGTTTTTGCAACATCCTCTGCACTTATGAAGCGCTCTTCCGGAATATCCACGCCATCCCAACTTGGTGTAAATACAGGCCCTGGCAATACGGCAGTAACTTTAATATTAGATTCTTTTAATTCCTCCCGCAGGCACTTGCTATATCCTAAGAGCGCGAATTTGGTCACACTATACGCTCCCCCGTTGGGATATGCTTTTATACTGGCTGTAGAGCAGATATTGAAAATACTACCCTCTTTTTTATTTATCATGTCTCCAACTACCATTCGGGTAACATGGTAAGCACTATATACATTCGTTGCCATTAAATGTTCCAGCGTTCCCTCTTCCTCCTTATAAAGCTCACCAGGAATATAAATCCCTGTATTGTTAATGAGTATTCGAATCGGTTTATCCATATTCTTTATGGACTTTACCAGTACATTGCGTCCTTCTGAAAGAGACAAATCACAAGCTACAGTTGTTAAAAGCCCTTGTCCAAATTGAGCATCACACTCACTTTGTAATAAGGCCAGATTTTCTTCGCCCCGCGCACAGGTCAACACGGCATATCCTTCTTCTAAGAACTTCAAAACCAATGCTTTTCCTATCCCTTTTGAACCTCCTGTAATAAGAGCATAACCTTTCATATCATTTTAACTTATTCGTTTAGCGATTAAATATCACAAAATCCAATGGGAATAAAAAGCACCTATGTATTCCTATTTTGCTATAAAAATGATATAATTGTCTTAGATGTATACTATTGGAAAGTTCTTCATATTTCTCACAAGTTTCTTTGTAAACAGAGAACGATTTTCGGTTTATATCAATCGTATTCTCGATGAATGTGTTAAAATAGGTGTGGATTCGGTATTCATCGTATCTATCATTTCCTTCTTTCTCGGAGCCGTTAGTGCTGTTCAGACGGCTTATAATCTGATAAGCCCACTCATCCCAAAGAATGTAATCGGTATGTTGGTAAGGGATATGGGGCTATTAGAGCTGGCTCCAACCATAACTTGTATTGTACTGGCTGGTAAAGTCGGATCGAATATTGCGGGTGAACTGGGCACTATGCGCATCACCGAACAAATCGACGCACTGGAAGTAATGGGCATTAATTCTGCTTCGTACCTGGTACTCCCTAAATTGATCGCTTCAGTAATTATGTTTCCATTACTGGTTATATTAGCCAGTTTCCTCATTATTGCAGGTGGTTATGTTGCTGGCGTATATACCGGAATTTTAACGGAATATGAATATACATATGGACTCCGGCTCGATTTTGTGGAGTTTAATGTTGTCTTTCCGCTTATTAAAGCATTTGTAAATGCATTTCTTATCACGAGTATCTCTTCTTTTAAAGGTTATTTCACAAAAGGAGGCGCACTGGAGGTTGGACAGGCCAGTACAAGTGCGGTTACCAGCAGCTGTATAGCAATACTTCTTGCCGATTATCTACTATCAGAATTACTACTTAAATGATTGAAGTTCGGAACATCAAAAAATCGTTTAGCGGGAAAGAAGTACTATTAGGTATAGACGGACAATTTGAAAAAGGGCGCACCAACCTAATCATTGGATCGAGTGGAACCGGTAAGAGTGTTTTGTTAAAATGTATTGTTGGTTTAATAAGACCCGATGAAGGTGAAATTTTATACAACAACAGGGAATTTACCAATGCATCTTCAGAGTTAAAGAAGGATATAAGAAGAGAAATTGGCATGCTTTTTCAAGGGTCTGCCCTATTCGATTCAATGACTGTGGAGGAAAACGTCATGTTTCCATTAAATATGATGACCAAGCAGGAAAAAGAGGAAAAATTAGAGCGTGTAAATTTTTGTCTACAGCGGGTAGGTCTTGAAAATGTTAACCACTTGATGCCTTCGGAAATTAGTGGTGGAATGCAAAAACGCGTAGGAATTGCACGTGCCATCGTGATGAACCCAAAGTACCTTTTTTGCGATGAGCCCAATTCAGGATTAGACCCACAGACAGCTATAAAAATTGATAATCTTATAGAAGAAATCACGGAAGAATATCAAATGACAACCATTGTTGTTACCCATGACATGAACTCAGTTATGGGCATAGGAACCTACATAATGTATTTGTGTAAAGGTTTAAAGCTTTGGGAAGGCAGCAAAAATGATATATTACACTCTGACGTCAAAGAACTTAACGACTTTCTCTTTTCAAGTGCGTTAATGCGTGCACTTAAAGCTAAGAGCTAGCTAAAAAAGTGCCGATACCTGTACATTCCCCAAATGAATTAAAGCCCCTTTTACCGGTTTCCTTGCTTCATAGCGAAGTGTCATTTGCAGGCCATTACGCAATTGCTTCCTTAAGTTACACTCCCACCTGAAGTTTCTCCCATCTTGTAATCCTGAAAACATAGAATAGCCAGCTACTGTTGAAGAGAAGCTACTATTACCGGTATGACTAATATCGATAAGGCTAAAACCCAATTCCGCAAAGAAATTTGCTGTACGACTCCACCTCGTTTCAAAACCATATTCTTGTATCCTCCCAAATACCTTGGTCTCATGTTCTGTTTTTTCTTCATACTTCCAATGTACATTAAAGCGTAAACTATTGTCTGGTTGCCATACTATTACCGGCTGAAAACCGGCGCTCTCTATATGAAAATTGTTATTATTCAGGTAATCTGAAGTAGATTTCTGATTGGAAAGTTCATTAATCCACTCTATCAAAAACTGCCTTGTTAAGCTCTTGCGTATATTCAGGCGCAAACGCTCTACACCTGTTGAGTCGATACCCTGTATTAATAATTGTTTTCGCAGATTGGTCACATGTACGATGGAAATACTAAAGTTGGTGTTGCTTCTATTAAAGAACAAGGTATTGCGAAAAGACTCTCTTAGTGCCAGGACATCTGAAGTATTTGCTGTGGAAAACGGGTTCAATTTTGTATTTAACTTTACTGCATTTACTTTTCTATTAAATTGAGCGGCACTATTAAAGCTGAAGCGATATAAAAATTGCTTCCACTTTTGCGTAGCTGTTCGCCATAATCGGGGTGGTTTATAGTCGATATGATAGTTTATAGTATATGAAAAAGCTTCCATATATTCATCGCTGGGAACAAACACCCTTACATAATTACCAACAATTTCTTCTATTACGAACTCATCAAGTTGCTGTTGTCCATCGTCATTCATATCGATAAAAACATGTGTACCTTCGCCAACGGGTACCTGAACATACAAAAAATTACGTCTAAGCTCTCTGGAGCTGATTGCATTATAGTTCAATTGTGTAAATAGTACTTTGTTAAACCATCGCTGATCCCAATCCAGGCGCCCCATAAAGTTGTTCACAACCTCATCAACTCGTACGTCAGTTATATTCCTGTATGTAAAAATACTTTGAAGTTTGTTTCCATTTTTCCCTGCTATTGATCCACTCCCTTTCGCTGTATGAATAGTTGAAATATGATTCAGGTCAAATTGTAAAGTATCCTTGTCTTCTCTATAATTATATTCCAACGAAAATTGATGTTTTGTGCTGTCGCCATTCTTTATAAAAAGACCTAAACGATCGAAATACATTAGACTTTCGCTGATTTCTCCGTTGTCACTTTTTTTAGTGTTTTTATCGAAGTCATAAAAAAAGCCCGGAGAGATTTTATGACCTCTTATGACTATATTTTGTTTGCCTCTGCCCCATCTATTGGAATTACCGGAACCTCGGGATTGTAATAGAAATAAATCCGTATGTGATCGCAAACGCCCAAACTCTTTATAAACCTTCGCCTGCTGTTGAATTCCTTCAAAAAACTGGTAATTATTTCTGTAGTTCATACCATAAGCAACTAAATTGCCGGCATCCTTTTTTAATTGAAGCCTGGCTTCTAATAGATGGTTATTGGTAATTGAAGGTGCGCTATTCCCCCAATCACGCTCATATTCTATGTATCGAAACCGGTCTATTGACTGGAAATTCTTATTTGTAAAATCGTAGTGTAAACCGAGACTCCACTTGTAATTGGCAAAATTGTGACTTGGAACAGCAGTCCAGTTTAAATCAAAGGCCCCCGCTGTTCCATTATTATCTTCGCTGTCGAGCGATGAATAGGTATTTAAATCCAACAGTGAAAATGCCCCGGTGGTTTTTATTGAGAGGTGCTCACTGGCCTGGTATTTCATGGCAACCTCAATCATTCTTTTCTGTTGTGGTGCACGTACGGGTCTGGCCGCAGTATAATTTCCCAGACCGGTTCCCACCCACTTAAATACTTCTCCGTTTAGTCCGACATTTTCGAGTATATAATCTCCTTCCCCCGAATTAACTTTTGTAAAATTAACATCGAAAAAGGCACTATCATTAGTAGCACTATAAACAAAAATTGGTAGGGAGACACCTTCCACTACAACTGTATCTACCCCATACAAAATCCGCTGATCTTCGCTACGAGTGGTATCAAAATTCAGTAGATTGGCATTTCCCAAATCATCTCCCACTGCACTTAATACCTGCTGATCTTCAGAAGAGATAGCTGTTATGAGGGGTCTGTTTCTATTATCTCTTTCCTGGTAATAGTCTACCTGAAACTCCATTTTCTTTAGTTGCTGTTTATGCCCAGCCTGAGTGGTAATGCGTTGATAGTTTCGGTCCATGTACTCAAAATCGATTCGAATGCGGGAATAAGAAGCGATAAGCACATTATTGGTAAAAGTGATTTCAGATTTATTGTAATCGATGATGTAATCATTATCCCATCCTCTTTTCATCAGTTGGCCGTCTACATACACTCTTTCGGAATTTGATAACAGAATAATAAAACGTTCGTTATTGGGTCCTAAAATGCGGTAAGGTCCCTGTACGCCTTCAATAGGCCTGACCCGATAACTTGCAAATTTCCCTTTTGATAGGCCAAGCGAAAATGTGCTTGTTGAAACGGAATCACTCCATAGGTACTTGCTTTTTATTCCCTGCAAGTTACGTTGGTACTTCGAAAAAAAGCTTTCCGGGTTTTTTAATAAAACATCTCCTGCCCTGGATTGCAATCTGCGAACGATAATATCCATATAAACCTGATCGAAATCCTGGATTTGAGCGGTATTTCCCTCAGGTTGTAGCGGTACTTGTTGATCAGAGATTACCGCATTAATATAAACATCATCGCTCACATCGCCGCGCAGTTGCAAGTTAAGCGCTGAATTCACAAATACACCTTGACTGTTCCCTACACTTATACCTCTTGAAATGCTACCATTCTTTTCGATAGTTGTAGTTCCGAAAAGCTCGTTTCGTTTCAACTGAGGTACCTGCTTGTAATAAGTGTGCCTTACAATAAGGTTGGTATCGTAAAGTTGTGGAGAAAGGTGATAGTATGTGCCGGTAAGCAAATCGGGTATAATGCGATAACATACTTGTACCTGGGCATTCTTCTTACCTTCAATTTCTATCATTCTCGTTTCGCTATCAAAAGAAAAAGTATAAGCCGTATCAGGCAACACAATACTTTCTTCAAAAACTGGAACAGAATCTAATTGAACAGGCTTATTAGTAGTTAAAACTTTACACCTTAAGTTAGATACCTGAGCGACAGATTGAAACAGACAAAAAAAAACACTAAAAAGAACGTTATTTTTTTCATACCGTTAAAGGAAGCTCAACGAAGAAATGTGTTCCTTTACCTTCTTCTGTTTCAAACCAAATTTTACCGCCTGCATGTTCCACACCCTTTTTAGCAACAGCAAGGCCTATTCCAGACCCCGACTTCTTTGTGCTAAAATTAGGAATAAAAACTTTAGGTTTTATGTCGTCAGATATGCCATCGCCGTTATCTACAAATTCAATAATGATTTTATTACCAACTTCATTAAGGTAAGAATTGACAACAATTGTAGCTCTTTTCCCATCAGGGACAGCTTGTTTTCCATTGATGATTAAATTTGTAAATGTTCTGCTCAACAGTTTTTCATCTCCGTTTACCAATCGATGTTGTCCATCCAAATTCACATTTAGCTCCATACCTTCGTCTCCTTTGTGCAAGTTTACCACACATTGTAGCGCATAGGTAATATCAAAAGGTTTGTTCACTGGTGTTGGCATTTTCGCAAAAGCTGAAAAAGAAGTGGCAATATCACTCAAAGTATCAATTTGCCCTAATAAAACTTCGACTGAATTTTTGGTCTTATCAGGATCGACATCATCCCGCCCTAACATTCGATGCAGGTGCTGTAACTTCAATTTCATCGGTGTAAGGGGGTTTTTGATTTCATGAGCTACCTGCTGAGCCATTTCCCTCCAGGCAGACTCCTTTTCGCTCCTTGCCTGAGCTACTTTACTTTTATCCAGCTTGACCAACATATCGTTATATTCGGAAATTAAAGCACCGATTTCATCATTTGTATTCCAGACCAATTTCTCATTATCTCCGCCAAATGTTGTTCTTTTAATTCGCTGCGCAATTAGTTTCAAAGGATCGGTGAGTGATTTGAATGCAAAGTAAGACAGAATAACTATGACGATAAAAATAGCGGAGAATGTGTTAATTATAGTCCCCAGTACATTGATCTTATTTTGCATCAATTCAAATTTGGAATTAAAAAATGGCAAGCTTAACACTCCCAAAAACTCCCCTCCTTCCGGCGAATATAAACCCACATAAACAGACTTAAAGTTCAAATCACCAATGTGCTCATCGAGCAATACCATTTTATGCTTTTGATTGAAGATTTTCAATATAGCTTCGGGATTCATATAACGCATCATCAGATTGGATTCATAAATCAATGGTTGTGTACTTAATGCTAATTTACCAGTATGATTATATAGGTTTACATCCATTTCAGAATATTTGCTAAGATCATAAACCGTCTGTACAAATTCCTGATCCTGATTTATTTCTTTATGACTGTTCATTAACAAATAATTAGTCACATTGGTACTAATAAAATTGGCCTTGTCCATAAAAGACTCCTTCATTTCATTTTCATAATTGGAGGTAGTAATACTCAAGAGGGTAATACTCACTATGAATAAAGGAAGAAAAAAAGCAATGTTCAGATAAACCTGAATTTTAGTTGAGAAGCCTATTTTCAATTCATGAAATCCTACAAAGAATAAAATTACGACAACAAGAAAAAAGCTAAACAGTATTGTTATCAAAAAAAGGAAAGAGAAATTGCTCACTAGTACAGACCAGGTAGTATTTCTTGAAGAGACTATAATTTGCCTATTTTGGCTATCCCGAATCACGAGATGGTTATACCCATTCAGATAAAACTCATCGCTATTTTCTTTTTTTGCTTCTTTGAAAAGTGAAAACTGGTTATAGTTAAACTCGCCTATACTGTAAATCAGGTGTCCATTATCGATAATTGCATAATCAAACTTTTTGTCCCTTATCTGTTTATTATTTCTGTCTTGAAGAAGTCTCGGCAATATACTTCTGCCAATAAACTTTTTGAGCGAAAACTCCAATACGATATACCCAATAACGTGCCCTCCTTCCTTCACCTCTACAAAGTTGAGGTACTTACTTAATATATCTCTATCGAAATAGTTGATATAAAACAAGCCATTACTTTCTGTTTTATACTCTTCTATACCGTATTCCCTTTCTATTTCATGGTAATTGCCCTGAAGTTCATAATTCGCGTAAGGCGTTCCATCAAACGAATAAAGAAAAACGTTGATATTGTACTTATCGAAGTAATTGCCCAGGTATATTTTCCGAATCTTTTTTTCAACAATATCGATCAATTGATACTGTTTACCTTTAAGCAAAAAAGTAGGCTGCTTAAAAAAATTCCTTATAAAGCGGTCTTGCTTAATCTGCTCATCTACAGCGCTTATTAAATACTCACCCTGAGGATCACTATGTACAATAAGTTGTTCCGCAAACCTCCTTTTACTAATAGCATCACTGTTTTTAGCATGTGTATAATTGGCCACGGCACTACAAATAGAACAGACAATAGCAGTAGCCAGTAAGTATAAATAGTTAAGGTATTTAAACCTGCTCAGGTTCTTGAAAAGATTGAAATAAAAAACGATTAACAGGTAGAGCCACAATACCACCTGAATATAAAAATTACCTTTCTCCAGAAATAACATTTCAAATATAAAATAGCAAATCCAACCAAAGAAAAAGGCCAATAAAATGCTTCTTCCTATTTTATTGCTGAGTACAAACAGCAACCTAAAGACGATATGACTTAATACAAAAAAACAGGAAGACAACAATAGAAAAATGAGGTAGTAGATTAATTTATAAGAGTTAATTTCGATGTTTTCGGTGACGTCAAAATTTATTTGCGAGTGTGTGTATACACTGAACAGTGTGAAGAATAATTGGTAAAAAACTAAATAGAAGCTAAAGACCAGCGCTATTGAAAACAAAAGCGCCCACTTAAACTTCATATTAATTAGCTTCAGATAAACCACTGATTTAAAGGTAAACTTGTATACATGCAGAATAATGATGCCTATAAATACGATGTTTAACAGTAAATCTCCCAATGAAGGCATATAAGCACTGGCGGCAAAATACCTGGGGTTAAAAAGGCCCCATTCTACATATTTAAATGGAAACTCGCGATCCAGCATAAGCCACCTCAAAAAAAGAAGTACTACTACTAAAATGAGCGTACTTAAAAGAAAGTGACCTTTTCTACTCAGCCATTTTATTAATAGTACAAATTGCACGCATAATAAAATACATCCCAGCATCATAAGTGCCAGCCATAAACCTAAAAAGGGACCTCCACCCTTCTGTGATTTAATGCGAAACGAGAAAAGATAGGTGCCCTGTTCATCATATACCGCTTCCGTATTTGCTTCGTTGGTGCTGAATAAATCTATGGAATAGTCACCAAACAAATCGCGGTTAATACTCGGTTTCAAATAACTACTTTGCACATTATAATCATAATACAACGGCAATTGATAAACCACTTCATAAGCACTTTCGTTGTTTCTGGTCTCAAACTTAGAGAGAATACAGATACCCGATGAGTTTTGTACCGTTTTCCTATCGATATTCTCCTTCAAAAAGTTGTTATCCATAAATGTTATGTGATCCGACCAAAAGATTAATTGACCTGACTCGTATACAAAAACGGGAAAATCAAAGGGTACTTCATTCAGCTTATAGTCACTAAAAAGATTAATATTTTTATTAGCAAGGAAATTGCTCACCTTGCTTCTTTGATCTATAAGCTCTTTTTGGACTTTTCTTTCAAGAAGTTTTTTTATGGTTGTGTTTTCAGCAGTGACGTCACTTTTATTAACACCGGCATTTTTGATGACTAAAGCGGTAATCAATAATACTACTGCAACTATTATAGCTATGTAGTTCTTTCTTTTTATAACTGTAAACTTCTAGTTTTCTTTACAACATAAAAGATAAACCTTTTAATCACAACAAATTTGAGTGTAATAAAAAAAATACTATTTAACGTTTGGGTACTGTTTCTTGTGCTGTCGCCAACGGTAGTAGAATATTGCTACTACTATAAAAAATAAAATATATGGTACCGCCATCAAATACAATATGCCATTATTTAAGCCCACTCCTACAGTTGAATTGTTACCATTTGATTCAACGGTTGCTTTGCACATCGCACATTGAGCTCCCACTTTATAAATTGTAATAAAGGTAAAACTTAATAGTATAAAGACTTTCTTACTCATCGTATTAATAATAAGGACTTATCATGACATATACTAATACTCCGCTTATTGAAACGTACAACCAAATTGGGAATCCAAATTTCACAATTTTTTTATGTTTATCAAAATCTTTGTGTTTGGCATAAAACAGGGCTAATAAAACGAACCTTAATACCACAATACTCAACAATATATGAGATATGAGAATGAAATAATACACGTATACGATAAAGCCTTCTCCTCCAAATTTTGTTGATTTGTTACTTAAATGATAAATCACATATGAAACCAAGAAACAAGCACCCAACACAACTGCTACTAACATCAGCTTTTTATGTAATTGAATGTTTTTGCTCTTAATAGCAAGTACTGCACCTATCAACAACAAAGAAGTAGTTCCATTTAATACCGCATTTAAAGCAGGAAGGTAGGAAGTCCATTCACCCATATAGATTTTTTGCCTGATACCAAACAATAAGCCTACCACAACAGGAATTACTATGCTTGTAATTTGTACTATCTTTTTATCCTTTTGCTCACTTACCATAATTCTTCTCTGTTAATAGTACGTTGATTTCCATTTTTAACCGATCCACGTCTTCTCTGGAAATCGCTGTATAAATGCCTCTCAAATAATTCTTTTCATCTAATAAAAAGAGTGGATTCTGTATAGCAATTAGTTTTGTTTCCAACGCGGCCGACCAAACCGCATAGGTGCTATCAAAAATCTCCCGCTCTAATAAGTACTTCGAATAGTTTGTGTAGTTATCGAGGTGTTTAAATTGATTACTTTCGCTGCTCAAAGAAACTACGCTCACTTCTTTATCCTGCTTATAAGATTCAACAACCTTCACCATATACTGGTTTTGTTTCGCTGTTAATGAAGTATCCCAAAACTGAATAACCTTAATACCGGCATGTTTTTTTTCAAAATCCTGAATGGGTAACTGCAGTTTACAATAGACGGTATCCATTTGGCCGTTATTGGTTTGCTCAGTACCCATGGGCCAAAAATAGGGCAATGACGGTGGTGCTTTTGTTAAGTCCGTAGGAATTAAAACGAGGTACAAAAAAACCGGAACCCCTAATAACAAAATCAGGATTCCGGCTTTTAAACACTTTTTGCTCATTAAGCTTAGTTATTTAATAATAATTCCAGAGATTTCCTATTGCCTGATAAATTTCATCTGCTTCAATCAAAAATGCCAATATCGCCCACATTAAGAATGCAGTAGGAAGAAGAATTGAAAGTACTAAACCTCTTTTTTCATGCCCCAGGTGCATAAACTCTGCTACGATAAAGAACGCTTTTACAATCGTTAATGCGATAAAAGTAAAGGCTTTAAAACCGGCGCCAGCTCCTGAAAATGCAATAATAAACTCTATGCCAGTAACCACAGCTAAAATTAAAGCTGTAAACCAGATTTTTCTTATTTTCTTTTTGTCAACCGGAATTACAGGAGGGTCAACAAATTCTTCGTGATGTGCCATAATGTTTAATATCTAATTTTTTCTTTCTCTTAAAGTAAATAAAAGAAGGTAAATACAAATACCCATACTAAGTCTACAAAGTGCCAATACAGACCTACCTTTTCAACCATTTCGTAGTGGCCTCTGTGCTGGTACAAACCTGTTGCTACATTGTAGAAAATAATGATGTTTAACAATACTCCGGAGAAAACGTGTGTCCCATGAAATCCTGTTATAAAGAAGAAGAAATCTGCAAATGCAGGAGGTCCATATTCATTCATTACCAGATTAGCACCAGTAAACACAGTACCATCTTCCAACGGAATACCCCAGCCATCCTTATGCGAACCTACAATAAAGTGCGTCCATTCCCATGCCTGGCAACCTAAGAAAGCAAATCCTCCAACGATCGTCCATAACATCCATTTTTCCACAGCCAATTTGTCCATTCGCTGACCTGCTTCCACAGCCAATACCATTGTTACGGAACTCATGATGAGGATGAAGGTCATGATACCTACAAAAACCAAGGGATAACCACCACCTAAAATGGGAACGGCATCAAATATCTTTTCAGGAATCGGCCAGTAATCAACAGATGGCACAAAATCAGCCCCATGCACATTCGGGTCATATGCAACATTTCGGAAACGAGCAAAACCATATGCAATTAGTAATCCTGAGAATGTAAAAGCATCAGATACCAGGAAAAACCACATCATCAACTTTCCATAACTCGCTTTAAAGGGAGCAGCGCCGCCACCCCATAATTCTTCTTTCGACTGTTCTTCTATTGCTACCGTAGCCATAATCTAACCGTAATTTAAGATCAGAAAAATATATAAATATAACCAAAGGCCTCCAAGGAAATGCCAGAATATTGCGCAGTTCCGGTATGTTCGGATACGCTTTTCTGAGTCTTTACCTCTGGAAACTAAAACTGTAACTATCAATAAATAAATTACTCCTGCTAAAATGTGCACCCAATGTAAAATTGTAAGTACATACATAAAGGAACCTGCTGCATTGCTATATTTCCCTCCCAAAAATATGCCATTATCCACCAGGTGAGACCACCCTATGAATTGAGAGATCATAAAACCAATACCCAAGAGTGTAGTAACGATTAATGTCAGGGAAGGGAGCTTACTCCCGGCTCTTTTAGTGTATTTAAACCCAAATTGCAATGCTACACTACTCAGCACTATTAGCGCCGTACTCATCTGAAATATGGTCGGCACATCAAATAACAGCCAATCACCCTCACCTTTCTTCACAATAACGGCACTGGTTAATCCGGCAAATACCATCACTATCGTTGCTATAAACAACAACACCATCATGGTTGTGCTAGGCACCAGATTTGTTCTTTTGTCGTTCAATGTAAGTGTGTTTTGTGTCATTAAATTTTGTCTAAAACATAAGCTATTTGTACAATCGGCAAATAGATGAATGAACCAAACATCATTCGTAGCGCGGACTTTTTATCGCATTTTTTCATCAATGTAAATGTTTGCGCTAAAAAGGCGATTCCCGCCATTGTCACTATGATCGCTGAAGTGATACCTGTTAGTCCCACAAATAAGGGTAATAAGCTCAATGGTATTAACATCAGTGTATAAATCATAATATTAAAAGCAGTATTTAAATCACGCCCGCCATTGGAAGGCAATAATTTAAACCCCGCTCTTTTATAGTCCTCATCCGCTACCCAGGCAATGGCCCAAAAATGTGGAAATTGCCAAATAAACTGTATGCCAAATAAAATTAAAGCTTCATGCTGAATTAAGCCTTTTGCCGCAACCCAACCAATCAATACAGGTAGTGCTCCTGGAATCGCACCGACAAACACGGCTATCGGACCGACTCTTTTTAGAGGCGTATAAACGAAGCCATATAGCACTAATGAAGTAAAGGATAATACCGCTGTCAATACGTTGATGAAATAAAGGTGTATACTTACCCCTAGCAAGCCGATTATCAGGCTAAACACCGCCGCCTCAAAACTTGAAAGTCTGTTTGTAGGTAATGGACGTCCCATTGTTCGCTTCATTAACCGGTCATATTCCACTTCAATAATCTGATTAATGATATTAGCAGATCCTGTTACTAAAAATCCACCTATGATAAACAGACTAAAATGTGACCAATTAACGTCACGCATCCCCAACAGGTAGGCCATACCAGCAGAAAACGCTACAATAAATGATAAGCGGAACTTTAGTAATTGTGCATAGGCCTTTATTTTACCTAATATGCCAATACTACTCGTTTCTGCTATATTTACACCATTTGAAATCATCCAGTACTTTTAATGCGTTCTATATTCTTACTCTTCACCAGGCCTGTTTGACTCAGGAGTTTCCGAATAAGGTATATGTTGTGGTATAAAGTCTTCTTTAGCACCAGGCTTACTATAGTCATAAGGCCATCTATGAACTTCCGGAATAGGTCCCGGCCAGTTACCATGTCCTGGATTTATTGGTGTTGTCCACTCCAAAGTAGTAGAATTCCATGGATTAGCAGGTGCTTTTCTACCCTTGAAAATACTGTAGAAGAAATTAAAACCAAATATTAATTGTGCACTCAATGCGATGAAGGCAGACACACTTATTAGCGTATTTGCATCTGTTAATATGTTAAAGGTATCAAAATTGGCGAATGAATAATAACGTCTTGGAAAACCTGAAATTCCGATATAGTGCATTGGGAAAAACACCATATATACTCCTACGAATGTAAACCAGAAGTGTATCATCCCTAGTCGCTTGTCCATCATTCTTCCAAACATTTTAGGAAACCAATGGTAAACACCTGCCATCATCCCAAAGAATGCAGCAGCCCCCATTACAAGGTGAAAGTGACCAACTACAAAGTAGGTATCATGTAATTGAATGTCTAAAGCTGAATTACCTAGTACAATACCCGTAACACCACCTGAGATAAACAAGGAAACCAAGCCAATAGAAAACAACATCGCTGTGGTAAACACAACGTTTCCTTTCCAAATGGTTGTTATGTAGTTAAATGCCTTAACGGCGGAAGGTACCGCAATAATCAATGTCAGGAACATAAATATAGATCCCAGGAATGGATTCATTCCGGAGACGAACATGTGGTGCGCCCATACAATAAAGGATAAAAATGCAATTCCCAACATAGAGCCAATCATGGCTCTATAACCGAATATAGGTTTTCTGGAGTTTGTAGCTATTACTTCCGAAGTAATACCTAAAGCAGGAAGAATTACAATGTATACCTCCGGGTGTCCTAAAAACCAAAACAAGTGTTGGAATAATATTGGGCTCCCCCCTACATTTGCTAATGCCTCACCCTGAATATAGATATCAGACAAATAGAAACTTGTACCAAAGCTTCTGTCCATAATTAATAATAAGGCTGCCGATAATAATACAGGGAAAGATAATAAACCAATAATAGCCGTGATGAAGAATGACCATATGGAAAGCGGTAATTTTGTAAATGTCAAACCTTTGGTTCTAAGGTTTATGACTGTTACAATATAGTTTATACCACCTAATAACGATGAAGCAATAAACAATGCCATTGCACATAACCACAGCGTCATACCCAATCCGGATCCCTGCATTGCCTGAGGCAAAGCACTTAATGGCGGATAAATTACCCAGCCACCGGAAGCCGGTCCTGTTTTTAGAAATAGGGAAACAAACATTAAAATACTGGAAACAAAAAAGAACCAGTAAGATAACATGTTCATAAACCCTGATGCCATATCACGTGCACCAATTTGCAGTGGAATTAAGAAGTTCGAAAATGTACCTGACAATCCTGCGGTAAGTACAAAGAATACCATGATTGTACCGTGCATAGTAACAAGAGCCAGAAAAAATTCCGGATCTAATGTTCCGCGTCCATCATCGGCTATTTTTATCCATTCACCAAGTAAAGGCCTTAGCCATGATAAATCCGCATCAGGAAACCCTAATTGAATTCTAAAAAGTGCTGATAAACCTCCGCCTATCAATGCCCATATCAGACCGGTTATTAGAAATTGTTTAGCAATGACCTTGTGGTCCATGCTAAATACATACTTCTCTATAAACCCTTGTTCGTGATGATCATCATGATGATCGTCGTGTCCGTGATCTGCCGCTATTGCTACTCCTGACATATCTTTAAGAATGTATATCTATTAATAATTTATAAACTTGTTATTGCAGAAACTTCCTCTTCTTTCGAAATTTCTTGTGTGGGTTCTTCTTCAACCACGTTCTGACTTGAAGACAATTGCTCTATATAAGAGGCATAATCTTCAAGCAACTCCGGATTGTTCTCACTTAAATAGTCCAAAATGTATGCTTTGGAATCTTCGTTTTCAGACCATGCCTTTTGTTCATTATACCACTTCTTGTAATCTTCTTCTGTGTCAACCACAATTTTGTATTTCATACTAAAATGGCCTCGTCCACAAATTTCAGTACATGCAATTTCATACTCAAAGCGTTCCCATCTCGCTACACCATCTTCATCCTTCACCCTGTAACGTGGATCACCTTTAAGTTCTTCACGCATTTGTTGGGTAGTTTTAGTTGGTTTGAACCAGAATTCAGTTGGCATTCCCGGAACCGCATCCATCTTTAATCGGAAGTGCGGAGCAAAAACACTATGTAAAACATCTTTCGCTCTAATCTTAAAATGTATTGTTTTATTAACCGGAATATGAATCTCTCTTGGCATGAAATCATCTAAACCGGCTTTATCTTCTACTTTCAGGCCAAAGGCATTGGAAGCATTAATTCTTTTGTAATAATGGTCTCCCAATTCACCATCTTGTCCGGGATATCTACAATTCCAATAAAATTGTTGACCAACAATTTCCAATTCAACAGGTTTTTCCTTTGCCATTTCCTCTGCGCTAGGTCCGTCTGTAATTGCGGTCCATTCTCTCCAACCATTAAACACCAAGTAAGTAAGGACAAGTGCCGGTATAATTGTCCAAATAATCTCTAATTTATGATTATCCGGATAATAGGTAGCTACTTTACCTTTCTTATATTGATATCTAAAAGCAAAAAAGAATAATAATGCGTTTGTAAGAACAAATACGATACTAATGATTACTGTAGTAACGAACATGAGACTATCTGTCCTTTTTCCGTGTTCAGAAGCCGATTCTGGTAATAGGTAATCTCCTTTTATGGTATACCAAATAAAAACTGAAGTTCCTACCAGGAATATTAACACAAAAAGTGCTGCATTTAACTTATTAGTTAGACCGCCTTTTTCTTCGTCCCCTTTCGCAATCTTTGTCAAATTTTGTACTCGAGCTAATAAAATCAGTACAACTAAGACTAGAACTACACAAATAAGTATTATTGCCTGCGTCATAATAATATTATCTTATATAATTTTTTAAAACCTTATTTTAGGTATGATGATGAATACTTTCTTGAATAAATGGATGGTTCTTTGCCACCAGCGGAGCTTTCGATAAACCAAACAGCACACTGAATACAAAGATACAAGCGAAAATCAAGAACAAGCCCAATTCCATAAATATCATTCCTAAATCAAATCCACCAAATTCGTTTAATGTACCTGGCATCATCATTAAGTAAAAGTCAAACCAATGTCCTACTACTAAACAGCACGCACCTACCTTAAGTAAAGTGCCGAAGCGCTTAGCATCCCTCGTCATGAAGAAGAAGAACGGGAACACAAAATTAATCACCAAGTTGATTACAAAAATAGGAGCATATACACCCATATTGTTAAATAATCTTTCCACGAACCAAATCGTTTCTTCCGGAATATTTGAGTACCAATAAAGAATAAATTGGGAGAACCAAATATAAGTCCAGAAGATACTGAATGCAAACATGAACTTACCCAAGTCATGTAAATGTTCTGCATTTACCTGAGTAAGGTATCCCGAATCTTTTAGCCTTACTACAATGTATGTGATAATACTTAAAGCAGTTACGAACCAGCTGGCAAATACATACCAGCCGAACATCGTACTAAACCAGTGTGTATCTATTGACATAACCCAATCCCAGGCACTCATAGAAGAAGACACTGCAAAGAATACTACAAATCCTGCAGACCAGTTAATTTGTCTGGCATGATGTAACTCTCCCCCATTCTTATCTTCCAATATGGACTCTCCTCTCAAGAATTTCCAGAACACATACCAACCGCCGATATAAACAAACATTCTGGCAATAAAGAACCCTTTAGCAAGGTACCACTCTTTTCCAGCGATAATAGGATCAAATTGTTCACTGCCTTCATCATATAGTTCCATATGCGTCCAGTGAAAAATATCGTGGTTAAACAAAAACCATGTTACAATCAAAATTATACCACCTGGTAATAGGTAATAACCAAAGCTTTCGAATATACGCTTAAGTAATGCTGACCAACCAGCCCATGTAATATAGTTAACAGCCAAAAAGAATACACCGCAAACAGCAATTCCTAAAAAGAATACACTGTTCTGCCAAATTCCCATTACCACTCTTTTCATAGGCGTTGGACCATGATGGCCACCATGAGCCGATTCGGCATGTTCGTTATGTCCTTCTTCGTGGTGAGCTTCCGCACCATGTGCATCTGCATGTGCACCGTGCTCCTCATGTGCACTTACTTCATGATGAGCCCCGTGCCCATGAGCTGCTTCGCGATGCCCCCACCAACCATTTGATAAACCTAAAACACCTATGGCAAAAAGTACAACACCAATACCTAAATAGGTAAAGATTTTACGTTTTACATTGCCATTAAAATTAAATTGTTCCTCTGCAACCATCTTTAACAAAAAGATTAATAAATGATTATTTTTTTAGTCTAATTACGTATTCAGCTATCTTCCATCGCTCCACTTCATCTAACTGTGCAGCATGAGAACGCATATTATTTTTACCATGCGTGATAACATGATAGACATAACCCGCTTTCTTACCGGTCATAGCAGCCGACTGTAAACTCGCCACTCCGGCAAATTTCTTCGGATCTGCAACAGGACCATCTCCCATTCCCGCCTTTCCATGACAGTGGGAACAAAAGCGTGTAAACAATTCCTTACCATCGGCCAGGTAGTTATCACTGCTTGCGCTAACAACCATTGAAGTATCACCTGTTTCTGATACCTGCATTTCCATTTCAGGCGCCATTGGATTCATATGATAATCGTTCGAATAATTACGGCCATTATCACTATTAACGTCTACCGAGTCTGGAAAATGAAAGTAAGTAATACCTCTCATTACCGTTCCTGTAGCCGGCTGTCTCATGTTCATGCCGTAAGGATTCCAATAGTTAGAATTATACCATTCACCATGTGGTGTTCCTCCCATTTCGGCAGAAGTACCTACATAATTAAAAGGCCAGTAGTTCAAGCCCGATTCTTTATCTTCTATTTGACTCATTGGATCATATGCCTCTGAATGGTACATCTGCGGAGCATATTCAACCCCTGAGTCACTTCGTCTCTTATCAGAGTCTTCCTCACTGGCACGCTGCTTCACATCATAACATGAAGAAAGTGTCATCAGTGACATTCCAATAATCAATGTTAATAATCTTATATTAAAAAGCTTATACATTATCTTCATCATTTGTGATTTCAACATGTCCGTCAAACTCTTTTTTATTTACCTCAACACACCCGGAGGCACTTAATACACTTTTTATTTCTTCAACCGACTGCGAATTCAGGTCCAAATCAACAGCCATTACATGTTTATCGTCGGTGCTCCTTTTATCGTATATTCTAACTTTTTTGTGAGGTTTTAAATCACTTCTCACTAAGAATGTGCCCACCATTCCGAATGAAGCTAATAAGATTGATAGTTCAAAAGTAACCGGAACGAAATCGGGAAACGCAAAGTTAGGTTTACCTCCAATATTCATGGGCCAATCTATAACCAGCATTCCAATTTGCATAACAAGAGCAAGTGTCATACCTGTCATGGCGAATAGGAAAGCAACGATAGGCAATCTCGTACGTTTGTACCCCAATACATGCTCTAAACCATGAACCGGATACGGAGTAAATACTTCTTCGATTTTTACTCCGGCATCTCGCACTTGCTTAACACCATTAAGCAGCACGTCTTCGTCGTCGTAGATGCCTAATAAATAATTTCTACCTCCTGCGCTCATATTACTTCTTTCTTTCAGATGAACTTTTCAAAATTGATTTTACCTCAGCCATGTTTATTACCGGAAATGCCTTTGCAAACAAAAAGAACAAGGTAAAAAACAAACCAAATGTAAATACATATGTACCAACGTCAACCCATGTAGGTTTGAAGTATGCCCAACTAGACGGCAAATAATCTCTATGTAAAGATGTCACAATAATCACAAAGCGCTCAAACCACATACCAATATTCACCACTATAGAAAGGAAGAAGGTAAAAGGTATACTTGTTCTTAGTTTTTTGAACCACATTAACTGAGGAGAAATCACGTTACAAGTCATCATAGACCAATATGCCCACCAGTATGGTCCAGCCATTCTGTTCATGAAACAATATGATTCACCCTGTACACCTGAATAAAAGGCAATCACAAACTCCGTAATGTAAGCTACCCCTACGATGGAACCCGTTGCCATCATAATCTTATTCATCGATTCGATGTGATTGATGGTAATATAGTCTTCCAGTTTGTATACTTTTCTCGTGATAAGCATGAGTGTTAATACCATTGCAAACCCGGAGAAAATTGCTCCTGCAACGAAGTAAGGTGGAAAAATTGTTGTATGCCACCCAGGTATAACAGATGTTGCAAAGTCAAAAGATACAATAGTATGAACGGAAAGTACTAGTGGTGTACATACACCGGCTAAAATCAGTGCAACTGATTCATAGCGCATCCACGTTTTCGCCGCGCCATCCCAGCCAAGTGATAATGAACCGTAAATAAATCTCGATATTTTGTTTTGTGCTCTATCTCGAATAGTAGCGAAATCAGGTACTAAACCGATGTACCAGAATACCAAAGAAACGGTGAAATAAGTTGAGATCGCAAAAACGTCCCATAAAAGCGGTGAATTAAAGTTCACCCATAATTCGCCAAATACGTTGGGGAAAGGTAATGACCAATACATACCCACCCAAGGACGTCCCTGGTGCAACATCGGGAACATTAAAGCACAAATTACGGCAAATATGGTCATGGCTTCCGCTGCACGGTTGATACTTGTTCGCCACTTTTGTCTAAATAATAACAAAACAGCAGATATCAAGGTACCTGCGTGACCAATACCTACCCACCAAACAAAGTTGGTAATATCCCAGGCCCAGCCTACAGTTTTATTCAATCCCCATTCACCGATACCATAAAAAAGTAAATGATATACGGCTACAGCTCCGATTAACAATACGCATACAGAAGTACCGAACGCCAACATCCAACGAATATTTGGCTTGGCCTCTACATGTCTGCTGACATCCTCTGTGATGTCATGGTAAGTTTTCCCCCCTGTTACGAGTGGCGGTCTAACGTGTGACGTTACCTGCATAGTTTATCAATAAATTAAACGTTTCTAATCTTAGCCAGATAAGAAATATTAGGTTTAACATTCAATTCCTCTAAAACGTGATATTTTCTTCCAGCATTCTCCTCATTGATAATCTGAGAAATTTGGCTTTTTGGATCGTTCATATCACCAAATACAATTGCGCCGGTAGCACAGCTGGCCTGACATGCCGTTTTGACACTACCATCTTTCAGTTTTTCTCCGGCTTTCTTAGCTTCCAGCTTACCAGCCTGAATTCGTTGTACACACATAGAGCATTTTTCCATGGTACCACGTGCACGAACCATAACATCTGGATTTAAAACCATCTTACCCAAGTCATCATTCATGGTATAGTTTACACCTTGAAATTCTCTACTTTTATCGGTAGTGTCTGAGTAATTAAACCAGTTAAATCTTCTTACTTTATAAGGGCAGTTGTTAGCGCAATAACGAGTACCGATACAACGGTTATAAGTCATTTGGTTCAAACCTTCTGATGAGTGAGTTGTCGCTGCAACAGGACATACAGTCTCGCATGGTGCATGATTACAATGCTGACACATCATCGGTTGAAAAACTACTTCAGGATTTTCCGATGGCACTTCCATTTCTTTGTAACCTGAAATGTTTCTATTGTCATTACTGGTATCGGCATCGGTCGAATAATAACGATCGATACGTAGCCAGTGCATTTCTCTTCTGCGCAAAACTTCATCCTTACCAACAACCGGAATATTATTCTCTGATTGGCAAGCTACCATACAAGCACTACAACCGTTACATGCATTAAGGTCGATCACTAAGCCCCAATGATGGTTGGCATACTCATGTGTTAATACCTCGTCACTTTTATAACCCTCATAATTATCTTTTGAATCACTTTTAGGTGCTTTCCAAAGATCAATTTCTGATGGGTGCTGCTCTCCTTTGGTAGTATGCAGGCGCGTAATTTTTCTATAGTCTGCATCCTGAAGAGCTGCGGTCGGATCTTTTTTATAGTCAGACAGACCGGCTTCCAAAATTATTGGACGGGCCATCAATGTTTGATGTGTCTGAGTTTGAGCTAGTCGGTAAGATTTTCCTGTCACATTTAGTTTAGCTCCAGAACAACTAAAATTCAATGCACTCTGAGCGATAGTAACAAAAGGATACATATCCACGCCTATGGCATCAGACGTTATTTTGTTTTCCTCTTTTATACCGGCAGCAAGCGGTCCGGCGGCTTTGCGACCATATCCAAGTGCAACGCTAAGCGTTCCCTTAGCTTGTCCCGGTTGAATCAGAACAGGAAGTTTAGCTTGCGCAACTCCTTTCACTACTACTTCAACGATGTCAACACGTCCCTCATTCTCATCGTTAAGATTAAGACCAAGTTCGGCAGCATCTGACATGGAAATAGCTACATAATTATCCCAGGTAACTTTCGATATTGGGTCTGGCATTTCCTGTAACCAGGGATTGTTTGCCATTGCACCATTTCCTACACTATTATTTACATATAAAGCGATTTCAAAACCATCACTTGCTTTGTAGAAGTGCTTTATTCTTTTTGCAATTTCACTTAATGATAAATCAATATTTTCATCCTGTGTAACAGACTCGGAAACGGACTCTTCCAAAGGCAAATCGATGCCTGTAGTATCTGATATTGCGTCGGCAATAACCGGAACTACAGTACTATCAACCGGAGCTTCCGATTCAGTTATTAGCTGCTCAACAGCTTGTTCAGCATTTAGTTCATATACCCCGTTTTGAACCACATTAAACCAAAATGATTCAAATACCAGTTCTTTACCTTGTTTTTCGAATAAATTGGACTTCCATTGTGACTTCAGATAGTCAAACCAGTTAGTCGAAGATCCAGACCAAACCAATAGAGATTCTTGCGCAGCACGCGTCTCCCAGCCTTTAGATTTGTTATTGAACAAAGGACTAATTGCAGGCTGTGCGATACTATAGAGTCCTTTTTTCGGCTCTGCATCGTTCCATGATTCATATACATGGTAATCAGGGCAAACATACTTACATTCTTTTGTTGTTTCATCTGGTGTTAAACCCAGTGAAACACTAAGAGCAATTTTTGAAAGTCCCTTTGCTATTTTAGACGCATATGGATGGTCATATACAGGATTTGCATTGTAAAATATAACTGCATCAACATTACCGGCCTCAAGATCTTCAATGAAGCCAATCATTTGGTCATCGTTGCCTTGTTTGAAATAGGCCGGACGATCATTATCTATCGTAGAACCATTGCTTCCGATAATTTCATTAATCTTTGCAACAAGTGTTTGAACCGCTACATCGTTAGACCCGCTAACAACCAAGCCTTTGCCCTTATTAGACAATAAATCTTTTGCAGCGGCCTCTATCATGGCCTTACGTTCATCCGAAATTTCAGGAATATCAACTTGATTAGCTCCAGATGCTGAAGCAATTTTGTTGTACAACGTTGCTACGAAATAAGGTAATTCAGATGGTTTTACACCTACGCGCTTATCAGCACATGATCCGGTTATTGTTAAAGAAGTTTCAAAATGATAATGTTTTGACATATCATTTTTCTTGTCTTTACCTTCTCTTACTTTTCTTGTTTCAGCATAAGCTCGTGCATACTCGGTACTATTAATCCAGCTACCAGTAAAATCTGCATCAAATGATACAATAACATCAGCCTTATCAAATTGATAATTAGGTACGTTACCGCCATTAGCTTCCGTTAGGCCATAAGCCGATACCGGATCGTAAGCAACATGTTTTGTACCCGGGTAAGCATTTACAAAGTCATTGATTACTGCTTTTGTAGATGGACTTAATATAGTCTGAGAGACGATTCGAATATTTTTAGCACTTTTAAGTGCTGATATGATCTCTTTATCAGCATCTGCTTTGGCTATTTTTTCGCCTCCTTTAGTAAAATTCTTTATTCTATTACTATCATAAAGGCTTAGTAAGGCCGCCATAGCCGTGGTTGATGCTGCGCCCTTATTAATAGGAGAAAGATCATTTCCAGCAATGTGAATAGGTCTTCCTTCCCTGGTTTTCACTAAAACGCTCGCATAGTCGCTTCCATTAATATAAGATGAAGCATAGTAGTTTGCGGTACCAGGCTCCAGGTTCTCCGGTTTATTCACGTAAGGAATAACTGATTTTACCGGAGTCTCACACGCTGCCAATGAAGCAGCAGCAACACTGAATCCCATTAATTTAAGGAAGTCACGACGACTTGCATCCTTCGCATCTCCTTTTGAACTACTTTCTTTTACAGGTATATATTCCGGAAATTCCTTGTTTGCCAATTCCTGAAATGAATCAGTATTATTGAGCTCTTCGAGACCTTTCCAGTATTTTTTAGTTTCTTTCATCCTACTGAATCAACTAGTATAAGCTATAAATCAAATTATATTAATAGTGACAACGAGCACACTCGGTTCCTCCAATATCCTCAACAGTCATAGGGTCTTTACTACCCGATTTGCTGTGAACTTCGAGCAATTTGTCATAATATTCGTTGTCTTTGGCGTTAACCGCTGTTTCTCTGTGACAATCAATACACCAACCCATTGTAAGTGGTGCAAATTGGAACATAGCACCGTGTGTACCATCCTCATAATCGATAGTACCAACTTCCTTCACTTCACCGTGACATTGTTCACATTCCAAACCGCCCACTTTAACGTGCTGCGAATGGTTAAAATACACTAAATCAGGAAGGTTGTGTACTCTTTTCCAGCGAATAGGTTTTACGTTTGTACCAAATTCTTTTGTTTCAGGATTATAGTCGATAGCTTCGTAAATTTTTGCTATTTCCGGTGATTCCGTTTTTACTTTAATATGACAATTCATACAAATACTCGCAGACGGAATATTAGCATGCTTCGACTTACGAACACCAGTATGGCAATAGTTACAATCGATTTCATTGTCGCCGGCATGTATTTTATGAGAAAACGCGATAGGTTGTCCCGGGCGATATCCTTGTTGTACACCAATATTGTACAAAACATCTTTAACGACAAACAAGAAACCCCACAAGAATATAAAAATGGAAGCTAAAGCTATAAATGAAGGATTTTTAATGATTTTCCATATACTATGAGATTGATTGACGATTTCAAGATCTTCTGCGCTTAAATCTTTCTTCTCCTTTAATACGGATTGTACCGTTTTAGCCATCATATAAAGTATAATCATATTAATTACCAATATGATTAATACAATAATTAGCGTAAGGCTAGGGCCATCATCCTTATTTGCTACCTGACCACCTGTGGCCTCACTTGATACCACTGTTTCGGGAGCAGGAGGTGTAGCAGTTGCTAAGTAGGCAAATAATTGAGAGAATTCATCTTCAGTAAGCGGAAAGGCAGTCATCACACCTGCTTCTCCATATTCGGCAAATAATTCCGTAGCAGTCGGATCCCCGGAATCAATCATTTTTTGTGGATTAGTAATCCAGGCTTTTAACCATTCAGTATCTCTTCGCTTCGTTACTTCATACAAATCGGGTCCCACCAAAACGGAACCAATGGCATGACACGTTTTACAGTTTCCATTAAAAATAGCCTTACCTGCTTTTATCAGTTCAGGGTCTGCAGCTACCTCGGCTCCAGTGTCTTCTGCTGTTGCATCTATAACCTCAGCTACAACAGCTTCATCTCCACCGCTAGTGTCAGTTTCTACTGCATTTTCCTCTTCTTGATTTGCTAATGATGGATTAATAGTAAGTACCAGGGCAGCTAACACAAAAAGGGCCCGAGTGCTTTTACGAATAAACGATCTAACTTCTATAGTCATTTTGGGTAGATTCACTTAAAATCAGCACGAATTTACAAGTGCAGCTGAAAGAAACAAACCCAAAGTAAAAAGTGTCATTTTTTTTGAAAACAAATAAGCGTAAACCATTGAAAATGGGACTCTTACAAGCATAATGTAATTAAAAAAAATACAATTTAGAATCTTTACAAATAACAAAAATCATGTGGATAGCTACTAAAAATCAGGAATTCACCTACAAAAACTATTAAAAATCAGCTTATTAATGGCTTCTGTGCAACAACGTTTTGGTCTCAGGTTTATTGTCAACATCAATTTGGCTTAATAAGTTTCGGGACAACAAAAAATATGCTCAAAACCTCCTTATATCAAAAATTTCCTATTTTCAATTACTTTCTGTATATTATCTTGTATTACTATTATTAAACAGAACAAGATCATACTATGAAGAGAAATTACACAAAATACTTCTTAATACTCTTAGCCCTTATAACATATAGTACCGCCTATTCTCAATGTACACCTAATACAAATCTCACAAGTATGGGGGTTGAGCCCGATGAATTGGAACCGGCATGTGTAGACAAGCCCTATGAGGAGACCATTTCATACGCGGTGCCGAAAGATACACTTATCAATGTTGGAGGCTTTGACCAATTGGCAGACGTAGATTCGGTTGTTATTAATGATGTAACAAACAGACCGACAGGTTTAGATTATACTTGTAACAATAACTGTGTACTAATACCGGACCAAAATCAGGAACTCACTTATGGATGTATATTGATTAGCGGTACACCGACTGAAGCCAATACTGACGAAGATTCATTGGAAGTCCATTTAACCTTACACGGTTTTGGTGGTGCGGTATCCTACCCTATTACCTACAAAATTGCGTTCCGCGTTTATGGAGCCAATGAAGGTCCATGCCTGGTAGGAATAAACGACCGTATGGAAGCTAAGCGATTAGAGATCTATCCTAATCCCGGAAATAGCGGTGATTTGGTGAAATTTGCCAGCCCTGTTACAGAGGTCAAATTATATGATTCTCTGGGGACATTGATTTATGAAGCCAATAAAGCATCAGCCTTGAACACATCAACCTTGGAATCCGGAATATACTTTATTCAGGCATCTGAAGGAACAACGAGATTAGTTATTGATTAAGGTAATTTATTATTCTATTTTGCAAAGGCTGTCCGAAAAGGACAGCCTTTTTCGTTTAAATTGCATACATGAAAGAAAGAGAGCTCTTTTTACAACACCTCGGACAGACATCAGACTTCCCCCTCATGCTCGAAATACAAAAGGCCAAGGGCGTTTATTTATATGGGCCTGAAAAGCAAAAATACCTGGACCTCATAGCAGGCATCGGTGTTAGCAATATTGGCCATTGTCATGCAAAGGTTGTCGAAGCGGTACAAAAACAGGTGGAAACGTATATGCACTTGATGGTCTATGGAGAATATGTACAAACACCTCAGGTAAAATTTGCGACCGCACTATCTGACACCTTGCCCTATTCACTTTCAAATTGTTACTTAGTAAATTCAGGAAGTGAAGCTACCGAAGGAGCCCTTAAATTAGCTAAGCGCTATACTGGTAGAAAAAAAATAATTAGTTGTATAAATGCTTATCATGGCTCTACAATTGGCGCCTTATCCATTACCGGAAACGATGATCTAAAAAACAACTTCCGCCCGCTTTTACCACACATCCAACATATTCCTTTTAACAACGTTTTGTCACTTGAACAAATCGATGAAGATACTGCCTGTTTTATAATGGAACCGGTTCAGGGAGAAGCCGGGGTTGTACCCGCAACTCAGGAATTCATAGAAACCGCCAGAAAAAAATGCTCAGAAACAGGCACATTACTAATTTTTGATGAGGTACAATGTGGAGCAGGAAGAACTGGTAAAATGTGGGCTTTTGAGCACTTTAATGTTGTTCCGGATATTATTACCTGTGCCAAAGGCATAGGTGGCGGAATGCCTATTGGTGCTTTTGTCTCTTCACAGGAAATTATGGGAGTGTTGAAAAACGACCCAATACTAGGGCACATTACCACCTTTGGTGGTCACCCTGTAAGTGCAGCAGCAGCAGCAGCTTGCATTGAAGTTATTACGCAGGAAGAACTATTAAAGGATGTGACATCTAAGGCCACATACATTCGCGAGCGTCTCACCCACCCGCTTATCAGGGAGATCAGGAACCTCGGTCTGATGATGGCAGTCTCCTTCGACAACTTCGAACAATTGAAGCACATAATAGATCGTTGTATTGAGAATGGAGTTATTACCGATTGGTTTCTTTTTAATGACCACTCTATGCGGATTGCCCCCCCGTTGAACATCACATTTCAGGAAATTGACCACGCTTGTAACATTATCAACGCTGTACTTGATGAAACAAGTTAGCATTCATCCATTTTTTGATCGATATGACCTACACAGCATGCTTTTAGTATTAACTAAGAATGATATTTCCCTATTACCTCTAAAATTTCCTCTTCGACAAAGGGCTTCGTAATAAAATCGGTGAAACCATATTCATCACATTTTTTACGCTCTTCGCTATTAGAATAGGCCGTAGCCGCTATAATGGGCAATTCCAATTTCAAATCGTTTCTCAATATACTGATAGCTTCGTAGCCATCCATCACAGGCATTTGCAAATCCAATAAAACAATATCGTAGCGATCTTTCTTCAAGTGGTCAACGCACTCTTGACCATTTGCCACAATATCAAATTCCAAATTAGCTCCTTCCAACACAAACTGAATAAGTAGTTGATTTACGGAATTGTCCTCTGCCACCAAAATTTTTAAAGGAGATTTTGGTTCCGAAAATTGAATTTGCGAGCGATCATTTTCTAAAACTGTTGTGTCCAATAACATGGGTATGGTAAAACTAAATCGACTCCCTTTTCCTAATTCACTTTCCAAGGAAATTGTTCCTCCAAGAAGCTCCACTAATTTTTTTGTAATGGCAAGGCCCAACCCGGTTCCTCCAAACTTCCTGGTAGTATCCAGGTGTTCTTGTTCAAAACTCTCAAAAATGCGGTTCAGGTTTTCAGATTTTATACCAACCCCGCTATCTTCAACGACAAATGCTATTTCGTAAATACCTTCACGTTTAATAGCTGACACTTCAATTTTCACATAACCTTTATTCGTAAACTTGATGGCATTACTAATAAGGTTATTCAATATCTGCCTTATTCTTGTAGGATCGCCCATAACTTGCTCAGGCACCACATCTTCAATATAAAGCGCTAACTTCAGTGATTTTTCGTCTGCGATTTCAACGAACAAGTTTTTACTCTCTGTAATGTGATGTATGAGGTTAAAAGGTACTTTTTCAATGGTAAATTGTCCTGATTCTATTTTTGAATAATCCAAAATATCATTGAGTATCACCATCAAATTCTTTCCGGAGTCATTAATCTTATTTACAAACAAATGTTGCTTGCCATCGAGTGCTGTTTTGGACAATAAATCAGCAAAACCAATAACCGCATTCATAGGAGTTCTGATTTCATGCGACATCGTTGCTAAAAATGTACGTTTTGCTCTTACTGCAGACTCTGCCTTGTCCAGCGCCTCTTCAAGGTTTTCCTGATATTGACGTGCTGTCTTAAGCAATCGACGTAATTCGAACTGTGAAATAACTTGTCTTGACAGCGCTCCGAGAGCTGCCAATTGATTTTCATTCAGCTCTCCGGGCTTATTATCAATGACACATAATGTACCCAAAGGAAACCCTTCTTTTGTCACCAAAGGTGCTCCTGCATAGAAGACCACATTTGGGTCACCGGTTACTAAAGGATTGTCGTGAAAACGCTCATCGTTGAGGGCATTTGGCACATAAAACACATTATCTTTGTCAAGTATCGCATGTGCACAAAAAGCCAATTCCCTGGCGGTTTCACTAGCTTCCAGGCCTACTTTTGATTTAAACCACTGACGTTTTTCGTCCACAAGGCTTATAAGCGAAATGGGTGTATTACAAATTAAAGAAGCGAGCTTCGTTATATCTTCGTACTGTTGCTCTGGCAATGTATCCAGAATTTCATAATCCTTAAGATTTTTCAGGCGTTCATTTTCATTTTCCGGTAGCGCTGCTGACCTCATATTCAGTATGATCAATGGTTATTGACTTACTAACGTTTAACGCCTCAATAAGTTTAAGTATTTACACAGGATTAGTCGCACAAATCAACTACCTGAATGAACACAATTCCATAGCCAAAAGTAATTAAATTAAAAAATAGCAAAAATCAAACAACTACAACAGTGTTTTCACATTTTCAGGAGGCCTCCCTAAAACTGCTTGTTGATCTTTTACCACGATGGGACGTTCGATCAACTTCGGATTATCCACCATAATTTGAATCCATTCGTCTTCCGAAAATTCTTTCCCTTTGAAATTTTCTTTGAATATGGGTTCGTTCTTTCTAAGTAGCTGCTCTGGTTTGAGTCCCAATTTGGTCAACAAAACCTTTAACTCTTCGGCAGAAGGCACATCCTTCAAATATTCAATAATTTCCACGGCTTCTCCCGATTCTTCAATAATAGCAAGTGTCTCCCTGCTCTTTCTACAACGCGGATTATGATAAATTTTCATTATAACACTTTTTCGATCACCAGATTATGATTGGTATAAATACAAATGTCTGCCGCGATAGTCAATCCTTCACGCACCATTTCCTCGGCACTTAAATGAGGAGCATGTTTTTTCAGCGCCGATGCTGCCGCCTGCGCATACATACTTCCCGAACCTATCGCCGCAATATCGTTGTCAGGTTCGATCACATCACCTGTACCAGATACAATTAATATTTCATCATTACAAGCGGTCACCAACATCGCTTCCAATTTACGTAAATACCTATCCGTGCGCCAATCCTTGGCCAGCTCAATCGCTGCCCGTTTCATGCTACCACTATGAGCATTCAATTTTTCGTCAAATCGTTCCAGCAGTGTAAATGCATCGGCTGTTGACCCGGCAAAACCGGTTACGATTTTTCCACCCTGAAGATTCCTGATCTTCTTCACGTTACTTTTTGCAACAGTATTCCCCAAAGTAGCTTGCCCGTCTGCTCCTATAGCTACCTCTCCATTATGTATTATTGCCAGTACTGTTGTTGATCTTAATTTAGTCATAACTTCAAAGTCTTCTTTCTTGTTAATGTTAATAGCTGAAATAAGGTTCCATTCATTAAACGAATGTATTCTTTGCTCTAAAAAGCAGAAGCTGTCCTTTTGAGACAGCCTCTGAAATATCGTAAATTCCGACAATTATCAGATCAATATTCTAACCGGATCTTCTATTAAATTTTTAAATGTTTGCAAGAAGGCAGCTCCAACGGCTCCATCTACCACCCTGTGATCACATGAAAGTGTTACTTTCATAATATTCCCAGGAACCAATTGTCCATCCTTAACTACAGGAGTTTGTTTTATACCACCTACAGCCAATATACATGCATCAGGGCTATTTATTATACCTGTAAATTGATCAATACCAAACATTCCAAGATTAGAAATGGTAAATGTTGAGCCTTCCATTTCTGCAGGTTGCAATTTCTTATCTTTTGCTTTTCCTGCTAATTCTTTAACCTCTTGCGATATTTGCGAAAGTGACTTCGCATCTGCAAATCTTACAACAGGCACTACTAATCCATCAGGAACAGCTACAGCCACACCTATGTTCACATGATGATTAACTCTAATGGTATCTCCCTGCCATGAGCTATTTACACCAGGGTGTTGTTTTAATGCTGCTGCTACAGCGCGTACCACCATATCATTAAATGATATTTTTACCGGACTCACTTCATTAAGGCTCTTACGAGCTTTGATTGAATTGTCCATATCAATTTCCATTGTTAAATAGAAATGTGGTGCATTGTATTTACTGTCGGCAAGTCTTCTGGCGATCGTTTTACGCATTTGTGAAACGCGCACTTCTTCAAAGCTTTCTTCTCCTACTACTGTACTTCCCGCTGCAGCGCTCGCTGCCGGTGCCGGAGTAAACCCTTCTACATCTTCTTTAATAACACGTCCGTTTGGACCTGATCCAGGAATCTGAGCAAGATCATATCCTTTTTCAGCAGCCAATTTCTTGGCCAATGGCGAAGCTTTAACACGCTCTCCGGATTCTGCTGCACTAAGCCCTGTTTTCGCTTTGGAAGCCGCTTTTTTCGGTTCTTCTTTTGTTTCGGAAGTAGCCTTAGGAGCTTCTTCCTGAGCTACGGCCGCTGGTGCCGCTGCATTTTGCGATTCAGCCTTCAATAATGTTTCATAATCAGCTCCGGCTTCACCAACTATTGCGAGCACACCGTCAACATCTACAGTTCCACCTGCTTCTGCTCCGAGGTATAATACGGTACCATCGTTGTATGACTCATATTCCATAGTTGCCTTATCGGTTTCTATTTCAGCCATCAACTCACCCGATTCCACCGTATCGCCAACCTTCTTGTGCCATGAGGCAATAACACCTTGAGTCATGGTATCACTCATTTTTGGCATACGTACAATTTCAGCGTTAATACCAGATGTATCTATTTTTTCAGCTGATGCAGCAGGTGCTGCAACTGCTACTGCCGGTTCAGCACTTTCTGCCTGACTTCCGCCAGATGTACCATTCAATGCCTGATCGAGCAATGCCTTATAATCTTCTCCTGCATCTCCAACAATTGCAAGCACACCGTCAACCGGGATGGCATCCCCTTCTTGTCCTCCCAAATAAAGCACCACACCATCGTTGTACGACTCATATTCCATGGTAGCTTTATCTGTTTCAATCTCTGCCATTAATTCACCAGATTCAACAGTATCTCCAACTTTTTTGTGCCACGCAGCGATTACACCTTCTGTCATTGTATCGCTCATCTTGGGCATTTGAACTATCTCAGCCATATTATTTTCGAATTTCGAGTGCCAAAAATACGTACTAAAATGTCATTTTTCAAGCCGAAGCCAAAAATCGCTACGTATTTTTTCACGCTTTCACTTTATTAACCCTATTAATTCTTTATACTAACTTCAAAAAAATAATTTTAGTTGCTTAATACTAAAGCTTTTAAGTTTTTATTTTATGATCAACCCTTCATGCACTTCTAAATGACTCAAATCGTTTGAGATTTCAATTTCAAACTGACCATCAAGGTAATTCAACACGTACAGTCCCAGATTGTGATGTTTAAATTGATCCATGTCTTTAATAGCTTTTCCGGTAAGATGAGCTAATAAAATCCGCATCGCTCTTCCATGCATGCATATCAAAATAGGATCGGCATCCTCTCTCATTATTTCCGTCATCGCTACTTGCTGACGCTTTTTGACGTCTTCCGGGCTTTCTCCTTCTTCCGTGCGCCTGTCGGTATCACCATTATGCCAGGCATTAATCACATCCCAATATACATCTCCTTCTGCCACATTTTTTCCGTCGTACACTCCCCAGCTTATTTCATTCAATTCCGCGTAAGAAGTCCAGGGTATCCCCTTATCAATAAAGTGCTGTACAGATTGTATACTTCTCACCAGGGCAGAGGTATAGACCCGTTCAAAGGGAATGTCTTTATAAGCTTCAAAAAAGGCATTTGCCTGCGCCCGACCAAGTTCGTTAATGGAAGCATCTATTCTACTTCCCTGTATTATTCCAGACTTATTGTAGTCGGTTTGACCGTGCCTTACTAAATAGATTTTTTTGGAAGCCATTTTTAGGTTATTTTTGTTGATGAGCGAGCAAAACCCGTTCCTGATTGTTGTACTTGTTACAGGCAACAAAAATAGTGTTTTATTGAATATCTAAAGGTGATAGACGAAAAAATTACAGCAGAATTCCTTAACCAACATTTCACAGGGAATATGATTTCCCATTTGGGAATTAAATTCACACATGCAGACGCTGAAACTTTAGTCGCAGAAATGCCCGTCGATGAACGAACCCAACAACCTTTCGGCTTTCTGCATGGCGGAGCATCGGTTGTCCTCGCTGAATCATTGGGTAGTGTTGGCTCAAATCTATTGGTAGATCAAAAGAAACAAACCTGTGTAGGACTTGAAATTAATGCCAACCACATCAAAGGAGTACAATGTGGTAAAGTGACGGGCACTGCCAAAGCTGTACACATAGGTAAACGAACACATATCTGGCAAATTGATATTACCAACGAGCAAAAAGAGCTGGTATGCACCAGCCGCTTAACTGTTGCCGTTCTGGATCTCAAAAAAAACTAAACAATTCGGCGATTTAAACACAACAATGAAAGAAAGCGAAATAATCAAACTGTCCCAAAAAGATCTTATCAGCCATATAGAAGCACTAATCAATTACTGCTCCGCTAATAAATTGCACCTGGCTATATGGCGCTTGCCATTTACAAATAACATAAAAGCAATCGTCCAGGTCGATGAAAAACTTCAGCGAAGGGAAGTAAGGCCTAGTAAAGAAACGCAAGGGTTTATGATTAGTCCCTTTTTAAACAAAGATTTGAATTCTTCTTACTTTATTAAAGCAGATGTCCTCATTACATTCATTCTGAATAATGAAAAGTCGCTATTAGAGCCTCAAATACTAAATTTCTCGGAACAGGCACAAGGTATCGTTGATGCCTTAAACCACAATAACCAGATCAAAAGCGCCCTATTCTGTAAACCAAATACACAGGTGGAAACTCCAAAAAATGATTTCCTCTGCAATGTAGACAAGGCTCGGGAAGAGATGCGACAAGAGTCTATTAAAAAGATTGTTATCTCCAAAATAAAGACAGTTAAACGAAACAAGAACTTAGACTTTTCGGAAGTTATTGAAAAAATATGCCACCAACACCCAGCCTCTTTTGTCAATTTTTTTAGTAGTCCGGAGACAGGAACATGGGTTGGATCGACACCGGAATTATTAGCAAGTATAGACGAAAACGCACAATTTCGTACAGTCGCCCTGGCCGGCACCCAAAAAAATGAGGTAAGTAACCCTAAAGAGGCCAGCTGGCGTCAAAAAGAAATTGAAGAACAAGCACTTGTTTCCAGGTATATAATTAACTGTTTCAAAAAAATAAGGCTTCGTGAATTTGAGGAAGTGGGTCCTAAGACGGCGCGTGCGGCAGACTTGCTGCACTTAAAATCGGACTTTATTGTTAACTTAAATGAAGTTAACTTTCCAGACCTTCTGGACACCATGCTTCAACTTTTACACCCAACTTCTGCTGTCTGTGGGATGCCAAAGACAGCAGCCAAAAAATTCATTCTGGAACATGAAGCTCACGACAGGTCATTATATAGTGGTTTTTTGGGGCCAGTAAATATTGAACAAGAAACACACTTATTCGTAAACTTACGCTGTGCACAAATTTGTGAAGATGTTAATCTTTTATATGCCGGAGCAGGAATCACCGAAGACTCCGACCCGGAAAAAGAATGGCTCGAAACAGATATTAAGTGCGAAACGATTGGTAAAATTCTTTCTTAACATCATTTATATCAGTGCAAGCAATTTATAATATAGCAGCTATTTGTGCGCTTCAGGGTATTGAAGACATTATTGTATCTCCCGGATCACGTGTGGCCCCTCTTACTGTGGCCTTTGTAAAACACCCAGACCTTAACGTAAAGACAATACCCGATGAACGATCTGCCGCTTATATTGCCTTAGGCATCGCGCTGCACAAAAAAAAACCGGTAGTGATAAGTTGTACCAGCGGTACAGCTATGGCTAACTATGCGCCTGCGATTACTGAAGCTTATTATCAGAAAATTCCATTAATAGTCATCACTGCCGATCGCCCTATTGAATGGATAGACCAGGGCGACGGTCAATCTATACGGCAGTACGATTTCTATAAAAACCACATCAAAAAAAGCTATCAATTACCAACCTACCAAGGGCACCCCGATGCCCGATGGCATATCGAGCGGGTAGTAAATGAAGCTATCAACATTTCGCAAGAAGGACCTTCCGGACCTGTACATATAAACGTTCCGCTAAGAGAACCTTTTTACCCAAAAAACAGCCAGGAAGTAACTTTTGATGATGTTAAGATCAATAAAGACATTCATACCGACCCTTTTATATCCAACAAAGATTACTATTTACTCAATCAGCGAATAAAAGCTTATGAAAAAGTACTCATTGTTGTTGGACAGGGTACTTATGAAGCTTCATTGGTAGATGAACTTAACCTCGAAAATTTACCGGTTGTATCCGATTGCATTGCAAATATCCATCGAGGTGACAATACTATCAATCATCACGATATTATCTTATCAAAAGCAAACGAGGATGTCTTTGAAGACCTACAACCGGAACTCCTTATCACCTTTGGCGACGCCATTTTATCCAAAAACCTCAAAACATTTCTTCGCGATTATGCACCGGAAGAACATTGGCATATTCAAAGTTCCGGACCAGTAGCCGATGTCTTTAAAAAACTGACGCTCACTATCAGAACCATTCCCGAATATTTTTTTAGAAACCTCATCTACGAACCACAGGACTCTACCTATCTTGCTGACTGGTTATATGAAGAAAACAAATCAAGCATATACCTCCAGCGAGCTATGAAAACTATTGAATTTGGAGAGTTTAAAGCCATGTCCCATCTGCTTAATGCACTTCCCGACCACAGTATCCTTCATTTGGGCAATAGTATGCCCGTACGTTATGCCAACTACTTACCTTTTGAATTTAAACAACGTATTACCGTTTATGCAAACCGAGGCACCAGTGGTATCGATGGTTCATTGAGCACGGCTTTAGGTACCGCCTTATCCGTACCTGGTAGATTGGTCACTATTATTCTGGGAGACATGTCATTCTTTTATGATCGTAATGCCCTTTGGAATAATTACATTCCTCCAAACCTGCGTATTGTTGTATTAAACAACAAAGGCGGGGGGATTTTCAGAATGATACCAGGCCCCTTAAATCTGGATGAGCTTGAAGAGTATTTTGTTACCAAACAAAAACGGGAAGCCAGCTTTATGGCAGCAGAAGCCAATTTATTTTATGAAGCCTGTGAAGAGGAACAAGATTTAAAGGAGGTCCTTGAAGACTTCTATGAACCTTCTGAAAAGGCTAAACTTTTGGAGGTTTTCAGTGAGTCAAAAGATAATTCCGCAATTTTTGGTGATTTCAAACGCCTAAAAAACTATGGGCTTTAATCAGTAAACAATGAGTTCCTACGCAAGCGAAGAAAAAACACTTACCATAAATGGTAAAAATTTTAATTACAGCAATTTAATTGGAGATCATTTCCAACAGTTAAGTGATTACGAACAACAAACCCTTGATTTTGCCAACAGATGGAATAGCGGTAATACAACATTCAGCCAGGAAACATCAGGGTCTACAGGAAAACCTCAAATAATCACGCTAAAACGTGCCCAAATGGAAATGAGTGCAAAAATGACCGGGGAAGCTCTGAACCTGCAAGCAGGTGACCGGGCACTGGTACCTTTGAGCACACTATATATTGCTGGTAAAATGATGATCGTTCGGGCCATGGAACTCGGGCTTCATTTGGAGGTAATAAGCCCTTGTGGCAACCCTTATAAATTCACCCAAAAGAAGTATGACTTTATGCCCTTGGTTCCTTTGCAATTAAATACTATGATTGCAGAGGGCGATGAGGTTGTTGCGTGGCTCAATCAGTTTAAAGTAATCATACTGGGCGGTGCCCCGGTATCGCATGAACTTAAGATGTTGATCCGGGATAAGCTTTCGACGAAGGTCTATGAAACGTATGGAATGACAGAAACAGTGAGCCATATAGCTTTGAAACAGCTTAATACGATCGAAGAAAACTTTTGTGTTTTGCCAAACACCCGAATAGCACTGGATTCCAGAGGGTGTTTAAAAATACAATCTCCGGTAACTAATAACGAATGGATTCAAACAAATGACCTGGCTGATATCTTAGATGAAAAGCACTTCATTTGGAAAGGGCGTATTGATAATGTTATCAATTCAGGTGGAATTAAGATTCAACTGGAAGAGGTAGAACAAGACATAGAGGTACTTCTTCACAACAAAGGGGCATCTCATCGTTTCTTTCTTTTTCCGCAAGAAGATCAGGTTCTTGGTGAGCAACTGGAAATGGTTATCGAAACCACCTCCAATAAGCAATTTACGGATTACGATTACATTGAAACTGTTATTAAGACCTCACTCGATAAATTCAAGGCGCCTAAAAAAATTCATTATATCGACTATTTCGCTGAAACAGGATCAGGAAAAATCGACAGATTCAATACCATACAACTTTTATAAGTAAAGTTATTCTTTAAAAAGATAATGATATACTAAGATGGACTCCATCGAATTTTTAAAAAGATCGAGATGGCATTCGGGAGAAATAGGTACTTCCAGATTAAATTCGAACCTGGTCACTCACCATTTTTACGGAATCATTTTAACCGAATCTACAGAATGGGAAATTGCCAATTTCTTTTTTGCAATTGGTTGGACCATCAAAAAGGATATTACAACAAACTACCAATATGAGGTTGAAACGGAATGGATCAAATTTTCTATAAGCAATCAAATGGTAAGCGAAGAAGAATCCATTAAAGATATTCCAAGGGAACTACTTTTATCCGGTCAAATGGATGTAAACAGATTTGATCAACTGATAAAAACATTCAATTCGTTGAACAAAGAATTTCAACTGGAGTGTAGGGATTATGAAAGGCTTTTAAGGGACTATTCAACTAACAGTGCTCCACAAAATCCATTTCGAACCTGAAATTTAATAGCAAACTATCAACCTTCGGTGACCTTCAACTCCTTTTCCGAATTCTCAGGCTCGCTTTTATCCGCAAGTTTTTTATTTCCTTTGGACTTTTTGTCTTTAAAACCAAATACTACAACAATACCAAAACCTACGCAAATGGCAACGTCGGCCATATTAAAAACACCTGTTCTGGCAAAGCCAAAATCCATCAGAAAAAAATCGGTAACAGATGCATATAAAATCCGATCGATTAAATTCCCGAGTCCACCACCAATAATAAAGCTAAAGGCAAGAATATTGGACATCGTCATTTTCCCGACCACCTTAACCACATAAAAGATACCAGCCAGAAGCATTAAAATAGGTAAGACTTTTAAAAATGTCACATTGGCCCACGCCGGCCAATCATCGCCCATACTCAAAAAAGCACCTGTATTTTCAACGCGGTACATAATAAAAAAGGAGCCCATAACCTCAGATACGACATGTTCCTGCACATTACTTCGCACCACTTCTTTTGATATTTGGTCGCAAGCAACATTTGACAGAATGATTACAAAAAAAATGATTACTCTAACACTATATTTTTTCAGATCTAATTTCATTAGTTCGTATTCAGTTTACAATTAATGGGCTATTAGGACTCCATTTCTATCCAGGCGATACGAAATTCGTTTTTCTTCGTTACCAATCACCTCCTCAGTATCACAATTCAATTTTTGCTTTTGTGAAAGCACTTCAATTTTTAAGTTGGGATAGATCTTAGCCGTGGTTAAAATACGCATACCACAGTCACCTGCATCCATTCCTATCAACTCATTTGACCATCTTTTTCCTGTATTATCAAATACTGCCATGTAATAATAATCTTCTCTTGCCCCTGCCGCACCTATTTTGGCGTACAACAAGCCGATATAGCCGTCAAAATCAAACTCTTTAAGCGGATAATAACTATACAGATCATAGGTATACATATAGCCGCTCAGCTGCTTGTTTGATTCCATAAAGGCATCGACAAAGTTAGTATCTAAACGCTCTTCGTCAGCAAATTCGTTTAAAGATTGGTATTTTTCATCTAATATGAAGGGCAAGGAATCTTTTTTAAACAAATTTCGGTAAGCGTCAAACTCATACTGAGCGTTCGCCTTGGTCACAAACGTGTATAAAATAGTAAGCAGGAGCAATAAACGCATAGCCATAAATTATGATTTAACAACTCGTAATTGCTTAAAATACGCTATCCGTATTTTAAAACAAAATGTATCATTTCTTTTGTTTGCTCTGATATTGATCGTTAACAACCTTAATAACCTCGTCGGTAATATCCATCAATTCTTGTCCGTAGACTAATACACTTTCTTTCTTAATCAATAGATCGTAACCTTTTTGCTGCGCATATTCTTCCACCATTTCGAATAAATCGTCGGCAACTTCAATTGATATCTCCTGATCCTTTGAATTAACAAACTCCTGTACTTTTTGAGCTTCTTCCTGCAGATGTACCTGAGCTTGTTGCAGAGACTGTTCGCGCTCACGTTTTTGTTTGGTACTCATCCTGGTACTATTGAGGTTGTAAGCACTGATTTCTCTTTCAAGGTTAATTTTAAGCGTATCAATATAAGCCCTTTTTAGCTTGGTAGCTTCCTGAAAACGTTCCCCTCCATCTTTTCGTCCCAGAAATTCTTCATAGACGCGTGTATACTCCACATAGGCCACCTTCAATTTTTCATCAGGTTTTTGCAGCACCATCGCAGCTATTACAATGGCAGTTAATGAAATGAGCAGGGTACTAATTGTTATTATTTTATTGTTCACGATGTTTTTATTGAAATGAATCGACAAATCTAATATGCCTCGTAAAAATTACAAAGTTCGGCAGGCATAAAAAAAGGTTGTTCCTGGCGGAACAACCTTTTTAAATTTCATTATGCAATACCTTATGCAGGAACTGCAGCAGACTTTACTGTTTTGATAATAACAGCAGCAATTTTGTATGGATCTCCATTTGATGCAGGACGACGATCTTCTAACCACCCTTTCCATCCATTCTCTACTGTAGCGATAGGAATACGGATAGAAGCACCACGGTCAGAAACTCCAAAGCTAAACTGATCGATGCTTTGTGTTTCATGATCACCAGTCAAACGCTGATCATTATCTGCACCATAAACAGCTATGTGTTCTTTAACAACAGGACCAAACGCACTACAAATGGATTCGTAAACTTCTTTACTTCCACATGTTCTTAATACTTCGTTCGAGAAGTTTGCGTGCATTCCAGAACCATTCCAGTCTGTAGCTCCAAGTGGTTTAGGATGCCAGTTGATAGCTAATCCATATTTTTCAGCAGTACGCTCTAATAAATAACGACCTACCCAAATTTCGTCTCCGGCTTGTTTGGCTCCTTTAGCGAAACATTGGAATTCCCACTGTCCTGCAGCAACTTCAGCATTGATACCTTCAACATTCAAACCAGCTTCTAAGCAAAGGTCCAGGTGTTCTTCAATGATTTCTCTTCCATAAGCATTTTTACCACCTACAGAACAGTAGTAAGGTCCTTGTGGTGCTGGATAACCTTGTGCAGGAAAACCTAGTGGTAAATCTGTTTCAGGATCCCACAAGAAATACTCTTGCTCAAATCCGAACCAAAAGTCGTTGTCGTCGTCTTCGATAGTTGCTCTACCATTAGACTCATGCGCTGTACCATCTGCATTTAAAACCTCAGTCATTACCAACCACCCGTTTTTACGAGCAGGGTCTGGGTAAATAGCTACCGGTTTTAACAAACAATCAGAAGAACCACCTTCAGCTTGCTCAGTAGAAGATCCATCGAAAGACCACATTGGGCAATCGTTTAATGTTCCTCCAAAATCTTTTACAATTTTCGTTTTACTACGCAAGCTCTGAGTTGGTTTATATCCATCCAACCAGATATACTCTAGTTTTGCTAATGCCATGATAACAATTTTTTAAAATTAATACTTATTCTATTTCATGTAATCGGTAATAACCCGATCTTAAGAATTGTGAATTTAGCGCTTATTTTTATAAATCAAAATAAAATATCTACAATCGTTTTACACCTATTTCCACTTTAAACATCCTATTTCTTGAAATAATACAATTAACGTTTATACAGCTTTAAGTGCAAATATGCCTAGAGCCACGAGTGAGCATCCCTACGTATAAATACTGATCGTTAACAACATTAAAATATTAAAACTTTCGTTTTTTTTATGAACGCAAGAGAATGTGGTTAAAATTTCAAAAAACGCGTAACTTTGTACGCTATGAAAACAGTCGCATTCTATACACTGGGTTGTAAGTTAAACTTTTCTGAGACATCTTCCATATCACGCACCTTTGAAGAAAAGGGCTATTCAAAAGTAAGCTTTGAAGCTGGTGCAGACATTGTGATCATCAACACCTGTTCGGTAACAGAAAATGCAGACAAGAAGTGTAAGAAAGTAGTAAAAGACGCATTAAAACTAAATGCGAAGGCTTTTATAGTTGTTATAGGCTGTTATGCGCAGCTTAAGCCAAAGGAAATCACCGAAATACCCGGTGTAGATGCTGTTTTAGGGGCCGCAGAGAAATTTCAATTATTATCGCTAATTGAACGGTTTGAAAAGACCGACAAACCTATTATTAAAGCAAGTGCCATTTCCGAAGCGAATACTTTTCATCACTCGCACTCCATTAATGATCGTACACGTACATTTTTAAAAGTACAGGACGGCTGTAATTACAATTGTTCATTTTGTACGATTCCGCTAGCCAGGGGCAAGAGCAGAAGCGACACCATTACAAACATTGTACAACAAGCTCAAAAAATAGCGTCAGGCGATGTAAAAGAAATAGTGCTTACAGGCGTAAATATTGGAGATTTTGGTATTATTGACGGGAAGCGAAAAGAGCGGTTTATTGACTTGATAAAAGAATTAGACAAAATAGAGCAAATTGATCGATTTCGAATTTCTTCCATTGAACCGAACCTATTATCGACAGATATCATAGAATTTGTAAATAATTCAAAACGATTTGTACCTCACTTCCATATACCGCTACAATCGGGTAGCGACGAACTTCTAAAAACGATGCGCCGAAGGTATGAAACCTCCCTTTATAAAGAACGTGTAGCAAAAATCAAATCATTGATGCCACATTGTTGTATAGGCGTAGATGTCATTGTAGGCTTTCCGGGCGAAAGTGATGAGTTGTTTCTTGAAACGTACAATTTCCTCAATGAATTGGACATCTCTTACCTACATGTGTTCACTTATTCCGAACGTGTCAATACACCTGCCCCAGCCATGGCCAACCCTGTCCCGTTTAAAATCCGTCAGGAACGAGCAAAAATGTTGAGAATTTTATCTGAAAAGAAAAAGCGTGCTTTTTATGAGTCATTTACTGGTTATGAAGATGAAGTTCTTTTCGAAAACAAAGTGGAGAATGGCAAAATTTATGGCTTTACAAGAAATTATATCCGGGTAGGCATAGATTACAACGCAGCACTGCAAAACGAAATCAGGAAAGTGAAGTTAGGAGAAGTGGGCAAAGACGGTAACGTGCTGTTATTTGATAATGACGCGGAAATAATTAGCCCTGTCTAGAATAGCTAATACCTCACCTCTTTTTAAGGAACTGCTTCTTTTGATTATCAAAATAAAGGGTATAGTATTTATTCTTGTTTAGTTTCGAACAATCTATGGTCATTGACTTACCATGAAGTACTCTTTTCTTATTTTGATCATAAACGGCATACAACACCGGCTCCTCACTTACAAAGGTAATATAGTCGGTAACCCTGCTTGGATAAAAAGTTACCGGTTTCTTGTTTGAGCGAAATTCTGCCAATTTAGATTTAAATTGTTCACCTCCCGGCTCGGTATACATTACCCTGAAGCGGTTTATACCAGAAAAATGTTTCACTTCAATCATATAATAGTCTTCTGAAATTGAACCATGCCCAAGTTCATCGTAAATAGTTTCCCAATGACCATTAATAAACTGCTGTGCTTTAAAAATCCCATCCTTCTTCTCCCCTTTTGTTTCCCAAATCAATTTTTCTTCATCTACGTGAATTTTCGTGAAAGCAAACAGGCTATTCGATTTTATTGCTTGTGGGTTTAATATTCTCGGCTCACAGGCATCTTTATGATAAATACGTATTTGCAAGGCCGAGCCTCTAATAAGGTGCGCCAAATTTATCTCATACGCAGAAGTCTGAGGATTGGAAACTACCTTTTTATCGTTTACATAAACACTGGTTACACAAAACTCCTTGCTGGATATTTTCGGATTCTTAACCCAAAGGTTCTCACCTTTATATACTCCTTTTAAGCGTATTACTGTCGCATGTAAACTATAGGAGATAAAAAATAGTAATACAATACTAACAATCCTTCTATTCATAAATGCATTTAACTGTATTGGGCAGAAATATTACACCAGATCGTGTCTATAAATATGCTTCTTTTTTTTCTCTTATACAAAATAGCCCTCAATTTTCTATAGTGAAGCCGTGGGCCGAAAACTAGATCACAGTCAGAAGTCATCATTTCACCGATTTACGTATAAAGTTTTCCACATACCAGTATCTTACGTAAGTAAGCTCGAAATGGGTACAAAAACTAAATTTTAGGCCGATTTCTTCAACTTTTACCTAGACACCAACTCATTAATAACGTATATATACTTAGATTATCTACGTATTGTTACATACATTTTTTTACGGAAAAATTTTTGCATATTAAATTTTCTTACTAAGTTTGGCGCAAGTGATCGGACTTACTACTTAAACTTAATTGATAAAATATGAACAATCTACTTACAGATGTACTACATAATATTACTGATGTGTTTAGTAATATTGATCTGGGCGGCTTCTTAGTTGAGGCAACGGAGCCTGCTACAGAGGCGGCAGAAGCAGCCACTGAATCTACTTATTCTTTCGGGCCGAATATCAAGTCGAATTACCTAACTTCAAATAACATTTGGATGATGTTGGCAACAGCATTGGTATTTATCATGCACTTAGGATTTGCCGGCGTTGAAACTGGTTTTACACAGTCGAAAAACACCGTAAACGTTTTATTTAAAAATACTATCACTCCTTTGATTGGATTAATTACATATGCTATTTGTGGTTTTAACCTAATGTATCCTGGTTTTGCCGATGGCACAGGTAATGAAGTGTTTGGGTTTGCTGGATTTGGAATAGGTCCATCTGAAGGTTATAACGCATATGATTACGTAGGAGGTTCTTATTCATACTGGACTGACTTCCTATTCCAGGGTATGTTCGCAGCTACAGCCGCAACAATCGTTTCCGGAGCCGTAGCAGAACGTATTAAACTAAATGCTTATATTATTTTCACTGTAATTTTCGTTGGTGTTGTCTACCCTTGGTTAGGTTCATGGAAATGGGGATATGGCTGGTTACATGACATGAAATTTTATGACTTTGCAGGATCTACTTTGGTACACTCTGTTGGTGGATGGGGTGCCTTAGCAGGTATTATTGTATTAGGTCCACGTTTGGGTAAATATGTAGATGGAAAAGTAATTGACAAACCAGGTTCTTCGGTGCCTTTAGCAGTAATTGGTGTATTCTTACTATGGTTAGGATGGTTCGGCTTCAATGGTGGTTCCGTTTTAAGTGCCGATCCTGAAGCAGTTTCATTCGTTTTAGTAACTACGTCATTAGCGGCTTGTACCGGTGGTCTTGGTGGTTACTTGATGGGTTACTTTGTATTCAAACGTATTGACTTAGGTATGGTATTAAACGGTATCTTAGCTGGTTTGGTAGGTATTACTGCCGGCGCCGATGTTGTTAGCTGGGGTGAATCTTTAATCATCGGTTTAATAGCTGGTGCGATCGTAGTTCCTTCTGCTGTAATGTTTGACAAATTTAAATTAGATGATTGTGTAGGCGCAACTTCTGTTCATCTGGTATGTGGTATCTGGGGAACATTGGCTGTTGGAATCTTCTCTGATAATCCAGATCATTCATTTGTTACTCAACTTATTGGTGTACTTGCTTACGGTGCGGTATCTTTCGTTTGTGCGCTTGTTCTCTTCATCATTCTAAAATTTACAATCGGTATTCGCGTGGACGAGAAGATGGAAATCGAAGGTATGGACTCTCACGAGCACGGTATCCGTGGTTATACGATTATCCACGAATAATAATATTAATAATCCAGTACGCTTCTTTTCCTGAAGCGTACTTATCACACTTTAATTCTAAATTGCTTAACTAAAATAAATTATGAAAAAACTATTTACTACCCTATTTGCTGCTGCGTTGTGCCTTGGAAGTGTTAACACTTTTGCACAAGACGAAGCTGCTGCTGAAGAGGCAAGTACTGAAAAAGACAGTGGTCTTCAATTTTCAGGATCAGTAGATACTTACTATCGTACAACATTGAACACTAATGACAATGGTGGATCAAGTGCTCCTGCTACTTCTTTTGCCAATGGTACAGGTTTTAACTTAGGTATGATCAACCTTGTAGCCTCTAAAGACGGAGAGAAATCTGGTTTCGTAGCCGACTTAGTATTCGGTCCACGCGGTGATGATGCTGTTTTTGTTGATTGGGATCCGGATGGTAACTTTGGTACAAACCGTGCGCTTGTAAACCAATTATATGCCTATTGGAATGTAAGCGATCAGCTTACTTTAACAATTGGTAACTTCAATACTTTCTTAGGGTATGAAGTTATTTCACCTACAGGTAACTTTAACTACTCTACCTCTTACATGTTCTCTTACGGACCATTCTCACACACTGGTGTGAAAGCTGACATCGGTCTTACCGATGAGTTGAGTGCTGCAGTAGCTATTATGAACCCTACTGATTTCACTTCTACTACGATGGTTAACAGTGCTACTTTAGGTTTACAACTAGGTTACGAAAACGACATGGGCGGTGCATGGTTAAATGTGTTATTCGGTGACCAAGATGGTAGATTGATCGACGATCCCGAAAAAACGATGTTTTCAGGAATAGGAGCTGTTTCGGCTAAGCCTTTATTCCAAATTGACCTGACTACAGGATGGAATCTTACAGATGAGCTATATCTAGGTTTTAACGGAACTTTAAACTCTGTTTCTGGATTAGAAATGCTTGCCCTGAAAGATGGAGCGACAGACTCTACAGATCTTGAAATCACTGACATTGATGACAGCGAAGCATCTTTCTTTGGCGCAGCTGTTTACGTACAATACGCACTTTCTGATGCATTCAAAATCGGTTTCCGTGGTGAATACTTCGGTGACGATTCTAATTATGGTATCACCGGATCCTATGATCCTGAATCTACAGATGCAATCGTAAGCGGAAGCATTATTGACTTAACTCTATCTGCTAACTACACTGTTGGAAATTTAACTTTGATTCCTGAATTCAGAGTAGATATGGCTTCTGAAGAAATCTTCATGCCTAAAACTATTGAACTGGAAGATGGAGCGGTTAAAATGACCAATTCATTGATGTCTGTAGCTTTAGCTGCCGTATACGCATTCTAAACAGAGAAACTGAAAATTTGTTCAAAGACTTCTTCATTTCTTAGTTAATGATTAATCGGGTCCGGAGCATCTAATGTTCGGGCCCGATGCTTTTTTACCCTTCCCCATTTCTCTGAACTTATCACGCGCTTCTTTCGTTTCTTTAGTACAATTTATTTGCTAATTTTGCGTTACTAATTCTAAAAATCCATGAGATTCTTTGCTTTCTTTCTATCGCTAACGGCTTTATTCAACACCGCATTTGCCAGTAAATTACTTGTCCCGATGGACGAGGATCAGAAAGATCATTTGAAGGCCTATGGCATTACCTATTGGATATTGGAGAATGGCGGTAAAGCAGACTGGATGCTCAATTACAGAGGTGGTAGCTTTTGCTATAATAATATTTCCATTTACGAAAATGAGTTAATTGTCAGAGGAATTTCTTATGAAATTATCTCCGATGGTGAATATGCTTCAATAGTCAACTCCATTAATAGCCCAGAAGTAAATATGGACGTTATGAAGCTGGAAAAAGCACCAAAAGTGGCTGTTTATTCCCCTAAATCGAAACAACCCTGGGACGATGCTGTAACGTTGGTACTCACCTATGCGGAAATTCCCTACGATGTTGTATTTGATGACGAAGTAATGAACGACAAGCTGCCTGAATATGACTGGCTCCACCTTCACCATGAAGACTTCACGGGTCAGTACGGAAAGTTTTGGGCGCACTATAAAAACCAGGCGTGGTACCAACAGCAACAAAAAGAATTCGAAGAATCTGCTAAAAAACACGGTTTTGAAAAAGTTTCACAACTTAAACTCGCCGTTGTACACAAAATAAGGGATTATTGCGCATCGGGAGGTTTTCTTTTCGCCATGTGCAGTGCTACAGATACCTACGACATCGCTCTAGCCGCCGAAGGGCTCGACATTTGTGGCCCTATGTTTGATGGCGACCCTATGGACCAAAGCGCTCCTTCCAAGCTGGATTTCAGTAAGACTTTTGCTTTCAAGGGTTTTCAATTAAAAACAAGTCCATATGTCTATGAATACTCCAACATCGACAATCAATACAAAGAGCGAGGCCTGACCGAAGAAAATGACTACTTCTCTTTATTTTCATTTTCTGCAAAATGGGACCCCATTCCCACCATGCTTACTCAATGTCACAAGCGTACAGTGAAAGGGTTTATGGGGCAAACAACTTCCTTCAAAAAGGATCTAATAAAATCTGACGTAGTAGTTATGGGGGAAAACGAAGCACTCAACGAAGCGAGATACATACATGGTATTTTTGGCAACGGCACCTGGTCTTTCTACGGCGGGCATGACCCCGAAGACTATCAGCATTATGTTGGAGAAGAACCAACAGATCTCACCCTGCACCCCAATTCTGCCGGATATCGCTTAATACTAAACAACATCCTTTTTCCGGCAGCGAAGAAAAAGAAACGTAAAACCTGAGGAATTTTTATTGAATGTGCAGCATTTAGTGCATACGGTCTCCCCTTAGCTCCAATTCCTTCATAATATTGGCTTCCTGCTCTAACATTTCGTCGAAGCGAGCCTTCACCTTTTCTTTACCGTTATACGCTCGGGCAAGGTCTAAAAATAACCGATAGTGCCCTGCTTCAGAAACCATTAAATCGCGATAAAAATCTCTTAGTTCCAAATCGGAGATATGCTCTGATAGCAATCGAAAACGCTCACAACTCCGGGCTTCTATCATCCCGGCTACCAGCAACTTTTCCATTAACTGATCCTCACGCGTGCCGCCTTTTTTTGTTGAAGCATTTAGTTTAATTACGTATTCATCCTTGCGAGGCGCACCTAAACCAAAGCCTCTTTTTTCAAGTTCATTCAGGACCATTCTGAAGTGACTCCACTCCTCTGAAACGATAGGAGTTAGTTCTTTAACGATCTTATCTCTCTCCGGATTTTGAACTATTAGGGATATACAGGTCGAAGCCGCCTTTTGTTCACAATAAGCGTGGTCTGTTAATATTTCATGAATAGACATTTCTGCCAGGTTCACCCACCTTGGATCTGTTGCTAGCTTTAAACCTAATATAGACATGTTTTTACTATTTTTTAATCATAAAACTGCCAGGTAACCCCTACCTCCATCGCTCTTCGTCTTCCGAAATAACCGGGAGTTACCAAGTATCCTTCACCTGTTAGCCCTTGCAAAACGTTGGTCACTTTCAGGTACACTCTTGCATTGGTTTGTATTTGGGCATTTACAAATAAATCTATAATAGGTTGATGTGCTATTTCTACATCATCTTGTAAGTAAAATTGAAGCAGTAATGGGTCATATGACATGGCAAAATAACCACTTTGCCAGGTAATGTCAGCTCCCAATTGCAGCAGCAGCTTCTTTTTTTCGAAACGTTTCTCTAAGTAAGTCAATGTATTCACCATCCAGTCTGGCGTTGGCCACAAGTCTTTATCGCTCACTATTTGCCTGCTTACTCCAATATCTACATTAACTATTTTTTTCTTGTACTTTATTCTTGCTCCAGTTCTTGTCAAATTAATTTTTTCGGTAGTTTGAAACGGCTGTGCGTTTTTATTGTATAAAATCCAGTTATTTAACTGGTGATGATCAATAAAAGGCAATAGCACCCAATTCCTGTTCTTTGAGTACAAATGTCCCTTAAGTGCCAGAGAAGTGCTTTGTTGCAAATCAAAATTATTTTCCCATACATAATGCGTACTAATAATTCGCTGTTGAACCAGATTGGCCGGTCTGGTCATAGTTACAAAATCAAAATCCACCCATTTTGATGATAAGTTAATGGTGCTTCTGTTGTATCCAAGCCCTGAATATTCACCATACGCCTTGAAAGGAATCTGCCCTGCTATTAGTTTTCCTTTGAGCAAGAAGCCTACATAATTCTCAGCTTCTCCGGTGCGATAAATCGTATCGTTCTGCCAATCGGCATATTGTCTGTTCTTAAAATACAGTCCTAAGAAATTACCTTTATAAGAGCACTTAATCCCCACCTTGTTGACCCAACTCTTATATACCAGACTATCATTCACTACTGTATTCCCAAAATATACCGAATCGTAAAACGCCTGATTTGTCCAAAAAGCGGCACTATCATCTTTACGGTAATCTCGTTCCGTAAACAGCTCGTTATCCTCATAAAAATTCACTCTTTTCACCCGTTCAAAATCATGAAACACGTGGGCTCGGAAGGTGTTGGCAGAGTCTGTGAGACGCAATTGTTGATACAAATTCACATAGTTTCTTCTATCCTGAACCATCACATTTTTTAGATTAGGTTTTTCAAGATCTCCAAAAATACTATCTGTAGGTGAGTCGTCATTTCGTAAAAACACACCTCCGTTTTCCCGTACTTCATTTCTAAAAAAGCGATGACTTAACAGTGCCTGGTACCTTTTATTTGGAAGTTCAAATTTGAGAAAAGATTTGGAGCCATAATTATTTACATAATTTCTTAAATCTATATTTTGCTCAATCTGGTTCTCCGTTGCAAATCTTCTCAGTGAAAAACCTATGCTCAATAAATCTCCCGCACTTCTGCTAAATTCGCCATCAAAATACAATTGACCTATAGCACTCTGCCAGTATTCCAGGCTTGTAAAAGGTGAGTAGGTATTATAGAATTTCACATCGTCATAGCGATAGGCATAATAGGAATATGCATCCAGCCCAAGTTCCACTCCGTTTGATGCTTCTGGGTTAAACCATAAAGACCTGGAAGCGGTTCCCAAAGCCCCTAAATCCTGACGATAAGCATCAAAAATGTCAATTTTGTTCTTACGATGAAAACCATCTAAAATAGTATCCACCTTATGGAGGCTATCTTCCTCCACGAACAGCTCAGAAGCATTTTGAAATCGTGCCGTTCGGGCGTTATAATCTATTTTTTTTCGAGCTCGTTTGGTCGAATTTGTATCCTTCTTCGCAGTCGCTGTTTGTTGTGGCAACGATTGTTTCGTTTTCAAAGATTTAACCCGTTGAGCAAACGACGGAAATGCGATGAACACCAGAATAATGATATGACAACACTTATTTTGCAACACCCTCTTCTACAACTTTTTTCAAATAAGTCTCTAAAATTTCCTCACCTTCAGTGAAAGTAACATCAATTGGAAGGTAAAATAACGGAATATTTTTGAGATATTTTCGAAATTCAGGAGTATCTAACCGCATCCAGTCCTTTTCTGTTGTAATTATAGCTTTGGAAGATGTGTTTATCCGCTCAAATTCTTTTACAATATCCAAAATATCCTTTTCCTTAAATTGATAATGATCGCGATAACTCTTGGTTCCTAAAAGCTTAAATTTGTCTGCTACAATCTGTTCAAATTGCTTAGGGTTAGCTATTCCTGATAGGGCAAAAAAATGATTACCTACATATGTTGCACCGAGCACCTGAACAGGTTTTCCGGATTTTACAGTACTAAAAAGGACAGGAGTTGCTTTTTGAAGATAAGGAATACACTTTTCTTTAATTTGTGCTCGTTCTTTCTGAGTAATGTCTTTGGGACATTTGGATATTACTAAAATATCACATCGCTTCGCTCCCTTCCGCCTTTCTCTTAGCAGCCCTCCCGGCATCACATAATCTTCATAAAAAGGCCTATTATAGTCACTTAACAATATACTAAGAGCTGGTTTTACAGCTCGGTGTTGATAGGCATCGTCAAGAACAATGAGCTCTAATTCTTCGTTTTCGAATAACATTTGCGGAATGGCCAACTTTCTTTCTTCACAAACGACTACATCAATTAAATCTCCGTGTCGCTTTTTGTATTGCAAAGGTTCATCTCCGATGTCACGGGCGGTAGCATTTGAAGAAGCTTTCACATATCCTCTGCTGGACCTCCCATACCCCCTGCTTAAGACACCTACACGTTTGGATTCCAATAACCTTTCGATTAAATACATCACTTGCGGCGTTTTACCTGTTCCGCCAACGGTTAAATTTCCAACAGAAATTAGAGGAATCGAAAATTGAAAGGATTTTTTGGTTCCGTTGTCATACAAGTAATTGCGGCACGTAGTAATGATATAGTATAAACAACTAAAAGGTGAAACAAGCAATTTCCAAACGGACATTTATTCTTTTAACGTTTTATTATGAAAATTATGCGAAATTATAAAAATTTAAATCCACATGATGTTAAACGGGATATTATTTCTTAACATACTTAAGAACTCTGGCCATGAAAATCAAAGATATAACTAATTACATTGAACAAATCGCACCTCTTCCACTGCAAGAATCCTATGATAACTCCGGTTTGCTGGTGGGCAACAAAGAGGACGAATTAACAGGCGCATTAATTACCCTGGATTGTACGGAAGAGATTATAGAGGAAGCCATTAAAACTAATTGCAACTTAATCATTGCGCATCATCCAATTATATTTTCCGGATTAAAAAAAATTACCGGTAAAAACTACGTAGAACGAACTGTAATTAACGCCATTAAAAATGATATTGCAATATATGCTTGTCATACTAACCTCGACAATGTTAAAACAGGGGTTAACAAAAAAATTGCGAATAAGCTAAATTTAGTCGACACAGGTATACTCGTTCCAAAATCGAATCTCGAAAAAATCGTTATCTACTGTCCCATTGAATCTGCAAGTAAAATAAAGGAAGCATTAGGGCGAGCTGGTGCTGGTCAAATAGGTAATTACAAAGATTGTTCATTTCAAACACCTGGCACCGGAAACTTCACTCCGAATGAACATGCTACTCCCCACACCGGACAAGCAATGCAACCAGAATCGGTAGAAGAATTGAAAATAGAAGCTATATATCCCTCTCATTTAAGAAATAAAGTTATTAATGCGGCCAAAAAAGTACATCCATATGAAGAAATGGCCTATTTTAGTCAATCCACGCTAAACAAAAACCAGGACACAGGTGCTGGTATGACTGGTTACCTGCGGGAATCGCTAAGTGCCGCGAATTTTCTTGATTACCTAAAAAAGTGTATGGATTTACAAGTAATAAGACATACGCCACTTGTCAAAAATGAAATCAAAAAAGTGGCAATTTGTGGTGGATCGGGCAGCTTTTTACTAGGCGCAGCCAAAGGTGTGGGTGCTGATATATTTATTACCGGAGACTTTAAGTACCACGAGTTTTTCGATGCGGAGAACGACCTGATAATTGCCGATATTGGTCACTACGAAAGTGAAGTTTTCACAAAAGAATTATTTTACGAGCTTTTAAGTGAAAAATTCGCTAATATTGCAGTTCGTTTATCAAATGTAAACACGAATCCAGTACATTATTATTAATTTTAGATGGATAATTCAGTCGAAAAGAAGCTCAAAGCACTGCAAAAATTACAGAACCTGGACTCATCATTAGATGAGATTAAAAAAGTTCGCGGGGATCTACCTGAAGAAGTTCGTGACCTGGAAGATGAAATAGCAGGGTACGAAACCCGAGTAGGTAAATTTGAATCTGAACTCGGCGAATTGGAAAACACAATTTCCGACAAGAAACAGGCAGTTAAAGACTCTGAAGCCTTGATCAAGAAGTATGAAGATCAACAAATGAAGGTGAGAAATAACAGAGAGTATGACGCCATTACAAAAGAAATAGAGCTACAGCAGCTGGAAATTCAAATTTCCGAGAAAAAGACGAAAGAGGCTTATCACCTTATTGAGTTGAAAAATAAGGAAATTGAGGAGACAAAGACACTTTTATCTGAGCGAAACGAAGATTTGACCAGAAAGCAGGAAGAACTTGAAGTTATCATCTCTGAAAGTGAAGAAGAGGAAAGAAAACTAAGAGAAGATCGCGAAAAAGCGGTGAAAGGTGTTGATGAGCGACTATTATATTCTTACGACCGCATTCGTAAAAATGCACGTAATGGATTAGCCGTGGTACACGTTAAAAGAGACGCTTGTGGCGGATGTTTCAACACAGTTCCTCCTCAGAGACAAGTTGATATACGTGAAAAGAAAAAAATCATCGCTTGCGAACACTGTGGAAGAATCCTGGCTGACGTTGAAATGGTGATTGAAGAAGAAAAACCTAAAAAACGAAAAAAGGCTGCTAGTGCGAAATAACCCTTCGTTCAAAAAATTTATTAAAAGGATGACTCCCATAAGTCATCCTTTTTTTGTTTTATTTTTTTTCAACTTATCCTTTTATTCTTACAGCCAATTTCATTTCTCCGACCAAGCACAAAAAGCATATAACGATTATTTCAAATTAAAAGTTAATTCCGCTAATCAAGCTGTAAAAGAATTACAGAAATATGAAGATCAGAAAGCGCTCGTATTGTATCTCGAAAACCTAAGTGATATACTTCCTATTCTTATTTCAGACAATAAGGCAGAATACGAAGCCAGAAAAGAAAATGAAGACCTGCGCCTGAATACATTAAAGACTTTTGACAAGAATTCCCCTTATCACTTATATATCGCAGCAGAAATCAAATTGCATTGGGCTATGGCCAAAATAGCTTTTAATGACAATGTACAAGCATTTTGGAACATACGCTCTGCTTACAAAAACATTTCTGACAATAAAGACAAATACCCTGATTTCTTACCTAATGATAAAACATTGGGGCTACTACAGGTGATACTAAGCGCAGTTCCGGAAGAATATCAATGGATAACCAAAAGTTTTGGTTTACGAGGCAATTTTGAGAAAGGTATGCGCTCCTTAAAAAAAGTGGCGGGTAAAGAAGGGCCGTTTCAAATGGAAAGCAAACTTTATTACCTCCTAATTAATCAGTTTATGGGTGGTGGAGATGAAGATCATTCAATGGAAGACCTTACCAAATTGTACACCAACAATAAAGATAATTTACTGATAGGCTTTATCTATGCAAACGTCTTATTTAAAAAAGGGCGCAACGACGATGCATTGACCGTACTTAAATATGCCCCACAGAATGCAAATTATATAAAATTCCATTTTATAGATTACCTAATAGGCGAAGCATACCTACAAAAGTTGCAATACAATAATGCCATTATCCATTATTTCAAATTTATACGTAATTACAAAGGCCGAAACTTCAAACGTAGTGCCTATTTGAAGGTTTTCTTTGCCTATTATCTTCAGGGAAATGAAACAAAAGCAAAAGAATACCTCATTCAAATCCCTTCAATAGAGGGAAATGCCACCACGCCCGATCACTATGCCACCCATTTTGAGAAAAGAGCACATTTCCCTCCAAAAGAGCTGCTCAAAGCGCGCCTTCTTACCGATGGCGGCTATTACCAACGAGCACTGAGCATGCTTGAAGATTATAAAACGAAAAAATACAGCGATCGGGAAAGCAGAATAGAATTCACTTACCGCATTGGCAGATTACACCATAAACTGGAACAATATGATGAAGGTATTAAATGGTACAAACACACTATTGATTTATCTACATTAAATGATCCTTTCTATTTTGCACCGAATTCTTGTTTGCAATTGGGGTATATATATAATGGCCGGGAACAAAAAGTACAGGCAAACGATTACTTAAAAAGAGTATTTCAATATCCAAACCATCCTTATAAAAAGGAACTGGATCAGGCAGCTCAAATGGAGCTGGAGAAGACAAAAAAGCAATAAATTTTAAGTGAAGGTACATAAGGTCGCATACTCAAAAGCAGCATGGAGGCAACTAGAAAAAAAAATACTATTGTATGCGAATAGTTTTGATCATTTTCTTTATCTAAACAATAACGAGTACACCTATGGTTTCAAGCATCAAATAGCGATAGGAGCAAAAAGGGAGCTTAACTACCAACCGTCTTTTTTCGATCACGCAGAGCTCTTCATCAAGCATATCAAAACACCCGTATTTGGTTTTTGGGGTTACAACTTAAAAAATGAAATCGAACCACTGAGCAGCAACAATACTTCTCGTGCTTTTTTTGAAGACGGTTACTTTTTTGAACCTCAAATACTCATAGAAATTTTTGAAGATCACTTCATAATAAAAACCGATGATGACCCTCAGTCTGTTTGGACTGAAATAGAAACTATACTTCCTCAAAACATTCCCAGCCCACAAGCACTTCTGATCAAGAGAGATCAATCAAAAAAAGCATACATAGACCGAATCCAATCCTTAAAAAAACACATCGAGGAAGGAGATATTTATGAAATCAATTATTGTCTGCAACATTTCTGTGAAGCTGTAGAAATTGATATTACAGACACCTATCAGCGCTTAAACGTCATTTCCCCCACCCCATTCTCTGTACTTCTAAAAAAAGAAGACAATTTTTTAATTTCCGCATCACCAGAACGCTTTTTGGCGAAAAAAGGTGATAAAGTCTGGTCTCAGCCAATTAAGGGTACAGCTAGGAGAGGAAAAACAAAAGCCGAAGACCAAAAAATTAAAGAAACACTCGCGACAGACGAAAAGGAAATTGCTGAAAACTTAATGATTGTTGATCTTGTTCGAAACGATCTTACCAAAACTGCCTTACCCGGAAGTATAAATGTAGACGAGCTCTTTGGCGTATATTCTTTCCGTCAATGGCATCAGATGATCTCAACTATAAGTTCGCGTGTTGCTACTTCTACGCCGGTAACTGAAATTATCAAAAATGCCTTCCCAATGGGAAGTATGACCGGGGCGCCAAAAATAATGGCCATGCGACTCATTGAAGAATATGAATATAGTGATCGCAATTTATTTTCAGGAGCCGTGGGCTACATTAGTCCGGAAAGAAATTTTGACTTCAATGTGATAATTCGAAGTATCCTTTATAACAAAAAAAACAAAAAGCTGTCTTTTCCCACAGGAAGCGCCATTACCTACAATTCAGATCCTGAAAAAGAATACCAGGAGTGCTTATTAAAGGCCGAAGCCATTTTACAATGTCTAAATGACTAACAATTCGGACAAAACCCGGATAAAACATGTCATTTTGTCATAATCAGGTATTTTTTCACTATATTTGCAGTGAAATATTCAGGAATTTAGAGCGATGGCCAAAGAAGTAATAAAGGATATTGATATAATACTACCTGAAGAGGCTCAGGCAAGTGAATCATGTGAAGTAAGAGTATCGAAAGAAGAAAATACAGGCAAAACAAAACGCTTATATATAGAAAGTTATGGTTGCCAAATGAACTTTTCCGATAGTGAAATTGTAACGTCCATCATGAAAAAAAATGGCTTCGACACAACTTCTACATTTGAAGAAGCAGACGTTATATTGTTAAATACTTGCTCCATAAGGGAAAAGGCGGAACAAACAGTCAGAAATAGACTTGGAGCGTTCAACAAAATCAAAGCCGAAAAACCGGAAATCACGGTTGGAGTTTTGGGTTGCATGGCAGAAAGGCTTAAATCGAAGCTACTGGAAGAAGAAAAAATCGTAGACCTTGTAGCTGGGCCAGACGCCTATCGCGACCTGCCTAACCTTGTAAAACAAGCCGAAGAGGGGCAAAAGGCAGTAAATACGTTTCTTTCCAGAGAGGAAACATATGCAGATATCAGCCCTGTGAGATTAAACTCAAATGGCGTAAGTGCATTCATTTCTATTATGCGCGGCTGCGATAACATCTGCTCATTTTGTGTAGTCCCCTTCACAAGGGGACGGGAAAGAAGCAGAAACCCGCATTCGATAGTACAAGAAGCAAAAGATTTGTATGCCAAGGGGTTCAAGGAAGTAACGCTTTTGGGTCAAAATGTAGATTCCTACAAATGGTCTCCAAATAGCGAACTTAAAGGAAAGGCTCAAATTGAAAAAGCCGGAGTAACTAATTTTATGAATTTTGCACAGCTTTTGCAAAAAGTAGCAGAAATAAGTCCGGAACTTCGTATTCGATTTTCGACTTCACATCCTAAAGATATTACCGACGAAGTACTTCATACAATGGCCCGCCACGAAAATATATGTAAATATATTCACCTACCAGTTCAGAGTGGAAATACCCGTGTTTTGGAAAAAATGAATCGTACTTATAGCAGGGAGTGGTACCTGGAGCGAGTTAGTAAAATCAGGGAAATACTGGGTGAAGACTGTGGAATATCTTCCGATATGATTGCAGGATTCTGTGGCGAAACAGAAGAAGAACATCAAGAAACACTTTCTCTAATGGAAATCGTTAAATACGATTTTTCGTACATGTTCTATTATTCTGAACGGCCGGGCACACTAGCTGCAAAAAAATATGAAGACGATATCTCTCTGGAAACAAAGAAAAGAAGGTTGAATGAAATTATAAGTCTTCAGCAAAAGCATTCTTTAGAAAGAAATCAACGCCTCATAGGCAGTACACAAAAGGTGTTAATTGAAGGCACTTCCAAACGTGACGACAATCAGTTAAAAGGTCGTAACTCTGCGAATGTGATGGTGGTATTTGATAAGGACACCCACCAGCCGGGTGAGTATGTAAACGTACTCATCAATGAATGCACGGGAGCAACACTCAAAGGAGAAGTGATCGCTTAATTATGATATACGATCAGGAACTAAATAGCATCAAACAACGCTTTGGAATAATAGGCAATTCAGAATCGTTATTGCGCGCAATAAGAGTTGCCGCTCAGGTAGCCTCTACCGATATGACGGTACTTATTACCGGTGAAAGTGGTAGTGGAAAAGAGTCTTTTTCAAAAATCATTCACCAGTTAAGTGCACGTAAACACAATACATTTATAGCTATCAACTGTGGAGCGATCCCTGAAGGCACCATCGATTCCGAATTATTTGGACATGAGAAAGGCTCGTTTACCGGCGCGCATGAAGCGCGTAAAGGCTATTTTGAGGTAACAGACGGAGGTACTATTTTTTTAGATGAAATTGGAGAGATGCCTTTGGGTACCCAGGCACGATTACTACGTGTATTGGAAAACGGCGAGTATATCAAAGTTGGATCATCAAAAGTTCAAAAAACGAACGTTCGTGTCATTGCTGCCACAAACGTTGATCTGATAAACGCTGTAAATAAAGGTAAATTTCGAGAAGACCTCTATTACCGCTTAAATACTGTCCCCATATATGTACCTCCCTTACGAGAGCGAGGCCAGGACATTGATTTACTATTTAGAAAATTCGCTTCAGATTTTTCTGAAAAATACCATGTCAAACCCATCGTTTTGAACGATGAGGCCAAACAGGTGCTACTAAAGTATCGTTTTCCGGGAAATATAAGACAGCTCAAGAACTTAGTAGACCAGATTTCAGCATTAGAAATTGAACGCGAAATTGACAAACCAAAGTTAATCGGGTACTTGCCTAATAATCCAGGAATGAGCTTGCCAGCCCTGGTTTCGGCAGGCAATGGAAGCTCGGGCGAGGAACAATTTACAGACAGAGAGCTTTTATATAAAGTGCTGTTTGATATGAAAAAAGATGTTACAGAATTGAAGAAACTGGTTTTTGATGTACTCAAAAATGAAAACCTGGGGCAATCTATAATAAATGAGCATACCGATCTGTTTCAAAACATCAACGAAGACCCACCTGTTGCCGCTAATGCAAACAACTATCGCCTACTTGATGAAAACCTGGATTTAAAACCGCTGGTAACACCATTAGATGACAATACTATTGAAATTTCACGCGTTGAAGATGTAACACACGAAGTGGAAGAAGAGTCTCTTTCTTTGGAAGAAAAGGAAAAAGAACTAATAGTTAAGGCTCTTAAAAAGAACAACAACAAACGAAAATATGCGGCACAAGACCTGGGAATATCAGAAAGAACACTTTACAGGAAAATTAAACAATACGATATTAATGGCTAAAAGTACATTTTTATTCTTTTCGCTCGCATTATTACAAGCCTGTAGTGTAAGCTACAGTACAACGCAAACAAATATCCCTGCAGAAGCTGAGGCCATTGGTATTACTATGTTTTATAGTACAGCAAACCAGGGTACAGCAGATCTGGAAAGAAACTTTACGGAAGATTTACGCGATTATTTTCAAAGAAACACTAAGCTAGAGGTTAATACGGAACCGGTAGACGGTCAGCTAATGCTGGAGGGAGCTATTACGGACTTTGATATTCAACAGCAGGCCCCTCAAGAAGAAAACGGAGTACAGACAGCCGCATTATCGCGCTTAAAAATTACCGTTAAAGCAAAATTCACCAATCCTTTTGACGAGAAAACCAACTTTGATAAGAGTTTTTCGTTTTTTAAAGATTATCCGTCAGATCAAACACTTAATGAGGTAAGCAGTACATTGATCCCTGAAATTACAGAACAAATTATTCTAAAAATATTTACCGCATCTTTCGACAACTGGTAGATGCAGCCTGTCAAGTATGGACAAACAAACATTTAGTAAGTTAATACGGCAACCGGAAAAGTTTACGGATAAAGAAAAGGCACAACTTGAAAAACTAATTGTGACTTTTCCTTATTGTCAGATTGCACATATTTTACTTGCCAAGGCTTTTAATGATTCCGACGACATGCTTGCCCATGTAAAGCTACGCCACGCGGCTTTATACACTTCGAATAGAAAAAATCTAAGGGAAGTGATTAAAAGCGTACCAAAAGCGCCTCCTGTCGAATCTCTCGAAGCACAGGAAAGTAAAGACGATGTAAAACCACTACCTGCTTCAGACAATGTATCGACAACCAATGAAAACGAAATAACCCGGAAGACTGCTGCCAAGCCTCATCATAAAACGGAAACGGAAAACAAACCTGCATTTCAACAAACGCCCGACAAAGCAAACACAGACGCCGGCAAATCGATTATCGAATCAAAAGAAATTAAAAACGAACCGGAAGCCACAAGCGATTATATAGAAGCAACTCCTCCTGTAGAACAGCAAGAATCCAAAACGCATCATGATGAACTCAGCACTACCCTGGCTGAAATGCAAAAAATGAGGGAGTTGGCGCAATCAAAAATTGAGGAGGCAAGTACAGAAGTAAAAGAACAGGAAAAAGAACAGCAATTAGTCACAGCAAAAGATGCGGTGGCAGTAGATTCTAACACCCCTAAAAGTCAAACCGCACAAAATAAGGACGGCGAAACCAACAAAACCGCCGAGACCAGATCTGAAACTTCTGAGGCCACTTCCGAAAAGGAAGATACGAAAGATCAAATAGCAGAGCCACTACCTACTGATCCTAATAAAACATTCAAAGAAGAAGCATTACAAATATCGGACAAAAATCAAGCAAAGAAGGCTGTTGAGAAAAGGGCTAAAAACGTTAAGAAAGCTACAAAAAAAGGTAAAACTTTCCAACGTGCAGGTAAAGAAGGCGAGCGTAGTAACAATAATGAAGTAGCCCATAAACTGGAAGCCACTTTGGATAAGCTCAGAAAAGCTAAAGAGCAGTCGATTCATAAATCCAAAGAAACGCCTACGGAAAGAAACGAAGACGCTAAGCTTACAGCCTCGAAAGACGGACCAACAAAGGTAAAGGATAATAAAAACAAAGCTCAAAAAGAACGGAAGACACAAAAAGAACAGAAAGCAAAAGAACAAACTCCAGAATCAGATGAAACACCTGCTATAGGTACCAAATCTGCATCTGTATACACAAGTCGTTTAGGATCTGTTATGGAGCATGAAGAAAACATTCATGACAATGTGATTGAATATGCCGATCTCATGTTACTTTTTCTTGAATCGGAAAAAGAACAACAAGTCGGGTCACAGAATCAGGAAGAAATTATTGAAACGTTTATAAGAAATGAGCCCACAATTTCAAGAATTACGCCGGCAGAAACCAAAAGCTCAAATACGGATTTTTCTAAACCCAGCTCTGTAGAAAACAAACAGATTGTAACCGAAAACTTGGCTAAAATTAATGCTAAACAGGGAAATATTCAGAAAGCCATTGACATTTATCGGCAATTGATCTTGAAATTTCCTAAAAAAAAGTCTTACTTTGTAGCCGAAATTGATAAACTCAACGATTGAAATGTATCTTACTTTAATAATATTAACGATTGTAGCCGCTGTTCTATTAATTCTTTTCATCCTAGCTCAAAACTCAAAAGGAGGATTAGGCGGTAGTTTCGGGGGTTCAGGCTCATCACAAATGATGGGAGTTAAAAAAACATCAGACATACTGGAAAAACTAACTTGGGGTTTTGCTGGAGCGATATTGGTTTTTTGTGTTAGTGCAACTATCATTAAAAAGAACGAAGTCAATACAGGCACAGAACAGCAGGTAAATAAACAGGTGGAAGCTGCAGAAGATGCGCTATCAACTCCGGCATTGGATGCTGGAGGTCTTGATGAAGCACCTGTCGAATCGGCACCGGCTGACAATGAAACCGAAGAAACTAAGTAAACTTAATTTAACTTATACGAAAGCCCCAGATTGGGGCTTTTTTTATATCCAATTTATGGAAAATAAAAAAAGCAGACATACCTACCAAAATATGTCTGCTATAGAAACCAATTTACCTAACAACAAAGCGTTATCGTTTCCTCAAACGCTTAAACAAATAAAGTAAGATTTTATCTACTAGAAAAACATATTATACCAACGGCATCTGGAACAACATGAAAAGGGTAATTCGATCAACAACCGTGTTTTTCAGTTTCTAAATTACATTCATGAGCGATGAATAGACGTTCATGGGTAAAAATGAAACGATAATGAGTCTATAAGGTGATATGTACATGAAATGAAGACCAGAACTATAATCATCATACATTCTTTTTTTTGGTTGTGCCAGCATGCAACAGTTTATATCTTTTACATCCATGATAGAGTAAGAGATGAAGGATATATTCCTTTAGGATTTCCGCTGGACTACTTATTTTTTTACATGATGTATCTATGGATTTACCCGAGGGTTTATAAGGGTAAGCCATGGCCAACAACATTGGTTTACTTTATACTCACTACGATATTTTACCTTGGTGGCACCTACATTGCCTGGAACTACGCAGCTATCCTTAACACAGAAGGAGCGACATTGAACCTTCCACAATTAGACCTGCCTCAAATAGATACCATTATTACTGTATGGATTGGAAACCTAATAAGTTCGGCTGCATTTAGATCAATGAGCTACTGGTGGAATAGTGAAAAGCGCAAAAAATCACTTGAACTGGAGACTCTGACAACCGAATTACTTTTTTTAAAGTCCCAGATGAACCCTCACTTTCTCTTCAACACCATTAACAATATTTTTGCCCTTTCATTGCAAGACTCACCAAATACGACCAGAGCTTTGCAGCAGCTGAAAACACTGATGAACTACATTCTGGAATTCGAAAAAAAGACCAAAATTACCATAGACCAGGAAATAAACTTTCTCAAGAGCTTTATTGACCTCAATCGCTTACGACACGTGCACTTTGTGGACATTGAGTTTCAATACACCAATGAATCTTCTCAGATATTAACATTAGAGCCCATGTTATTAATCGCATTCATAGAAAATGCATTCAAACACGGGGATACTTTCACTGTAAATGCGTATATCTTGATTAATATATACATCAACGATGATCAGCTTATTTTGAAGGTAAAGAATAATAAAATAGAAAAGCGAAAAGATAAAACAGGAGGTATCGGCATTCAAAACGTTCAAAAACGTCTCAACTTATTGTTCCCTAACGGCAGACACGAGCTGATTATTGATGATGAAGATCCGGAACAATTTCAGGTAACCTTAAAATTATTCTGGAAATGAAACTGACCATTCAACATAAAATCGTCATAGGTCACATTATCTATTGGGGAATATATATTTTAAAATCGCTGGTTTTTTGGAGCGAAAACTTTCCCGACCTGAAAACGGCTTTAATCAACACCTTTTTTCTGGCTGTACCTGTCTATTTAAACTATTTCATCTTAGCACCGAAATTATTATATAAGTCGTTAAAACCTCGCGGTTTCTTTTTCTTCTCCTTATGGCTTATCATTTATTTTGGTTCGCACATGCTATCTTTACACGGAGGTTTAGAGCGTTTTTTCGTTCCGGGGGAAACTTTCTGGAATCCGATGAAAGGAGAATGGAGTATGATTTTATTCTTTAACACAGGTACTTTTAGCACCGGGAGCAGACTTTTAGCCGATTGGTTCATAAACCAAAAATATTCCAGAAACCTTGAAATCAGGAAAAACGAAGTAGCCATACAACATTTCAAATCAAGTCTGAATCCTTCTTTTGTAAATGAAACATTGTCAATCCTCATTAGCCGTAGCCTTCGCTCTCCTAAAAGTATCAATAACCAATTGGTGCGACTTGCAGATGTATTAAGGCATACCAATTATGAATCCCAAAAGAATAAAATCTCCTCATTTTTGGAAATCAATGTGCTTAAGCAATATATTCAACTACAGAACAATAATTTTCACAAATTTCAGATTCGGTTTATTGAAGAAGTATTTAACCCTATCGACATTCCCCCTAACCTTCTTCTAAGAATTGTACAAGAATGGTTCGAGCTATCAAAGAAGAACCTGGAAGGATTCTGCACCATTAAGCTTACTCAAAACAACAATAATCTTAATTTTGAATTTCCCCTGGAGCATTTATCAAAAGAAGGAAAGCAGGAGTTAAAGAGCCTCCTCAACGACATTCATAAAGTAATACAGGGCTTCAGTTTTTCTGTAGAAGATGATAACAGCACTATTAATATCATCTTCAAAGTGGAAGCAAACAAAGGAGAACGTATCGATTAAACCGTCAAAAGATGGATTTAACTTTGCTACTGCAACCTTAATAATTATATTTGTGCCACCAAACCTTATTGTACAATTGTCACTTAATTTATTCCCACACCCGAAATCAACAACTTACAACTAACATATGAAAATCAAATGTATAGCGATAGATGACGAGCCCCTAGCTCTCTACGTGATAAAGGAACATGTGGAACGACTTTCTTTTCTTGAACTGGTAGCCACATGCAGCAGCGCTATTGAGGCCATGACTATACTTAGCGAACAAGAAATTGATTTGATATTTTTGGATATACAGATGCCTGAATTATCTGGTATTGAATTCATAAAGTCTTTGAGTCATAAACCTGCAGTAATTTTCACCACTACTTATCCGGATTTTGCATTACAAAGTTATGAGCTTGATGCAACAGACTATTTACTCAAGCCTATTTCATTTGAACGTTTTGTAAAAGCAGTCAATAAGCTCGTTAAAACTCCATCAAGCTCTAATTCAGCTCCTACCATTATCGAAAACACTTCAAAAAACTTCGATAACGAATACATTTTTGTAAAAACAGATTACAAGAATGTAAAAATATACCTCAAGGACGTACTTTATGTAGAGGGCTTAAAAGAATATGTTGTATTTCATTTGGAGGACGAAAAAATCATAAGCCTGCTAAAAATGAAAACTATTGAAGAACAATTACCTTCAGATCAATTTGTACGGGTACATCGTTCTTATATAGTTTCACTGAGCAAAATAGACTTTACAGAAAGAAACCGGATTCAAATTAATGATCAATGGATTCCTATAGGAATGAGCTATAAAGCTGAATTTGACAAAATCATTAACGCAAAAAAGCTGGAGTAGAGAACGGGGCACGAAGCCCGAATACGCAAGATCGGTTAGTTTATTCTTTTGGTCATAAGTTGCCTGTCGCTCGTTTTAAAACCCTTATCGGCATAGAGTTTACGTGCATTTATATTATGGGGTTCTACTTCTAAGTGCAGCGCATTCACATTCAACACATTACATTGTGCTTCTATAAAATCCATTGCTTTTTTCCCAATCCCCTTATTTCTAAATTCTTCCCGTATAAAAAGTTCGTCTATAAATGCGTCCCTACCTTTATATTCAAAACTAAACCCAAAAGTCAATACCATGTAGCCCACATGCTGTTTTTGATATGTCATTAGAAAAAGTCTCCCAAGTGTTTCGCAAGACGTAAAGTACAAAAGATTCTTTTCCCCTACTTCCCAATCAAAAGGGTAGCCATCAATTTCATTAAATGCTTTCATCATAGATAGAACGGCTTCTTTGTCTTTGCCTCTAAAGGGTATAAAATCTATTTCCATTTTTATGCTTTTCACATGACGTTTCAGAACTTACTGAACCAAAATAATTAAAGTCATTTCTTTTAAAAAAATCTTTGCTCTAAGGCAACCTAATATATTAAATTTGAATCTTAATGTATAACAGGAATAATAAAGTAAAAAATGAATTCATCAAGAAAAACTGAAAAGTGGGCAAAGTACTTTTGTCGCATAAGCGTAATTTTATTTCTATCATACACTCTACTGGCTTGCGGCAAAGAAAAAATAGGAACCAATGCTAGTAATGTTTGGGTAAGTGCTTTTCCAAACCCTTTTGTCAATGAGGTAAACTTATACTTCACAAAAACAGATGAAGATGAAGCAGAGATTAAAATCATTAATGACAGCGGCGAGCTTATAGAGCTAACAACTACGGAAGATCGAATACGAATAGACGCAAATGAGTGGGAAGCTGGTATATATAACTTCGAAGTACTGATTAACAATAATTTATTTGTTCATAGAATAGCAAAAATACAATAATTAAAGTGAAAGAATTAATAGCTATTGCAGGCATAAGCCTTATAACGATTGTTAGTCAGGCACAGACGCTAAGACTAGGGGTTTATGAGGCCACCAATGTTAATTTTGTCAGTGTAAAGAGTGATTATGAAATTCGTAACGGCTATAGTGTAGCACCATCATTCGGGCAAGGGTTGGGGGTAATAGTTGCTAAAGAATTATCTGATAATATTGAATTTTATACCGCATTGGGATACCGTATTTTAAGAAACAATTATGGTGAGAGTATGCTTCGGGATAACAATAACAATATTATTGGTTCCTATAAAGATAGGGTAACAATGCACAATCTAAATGTTAGTTTACTGGTACATTATAATATTAAAGATTTTTTTTAGGCACTGGAGTAGGTTCAGATTACCTCATAACAGCTCGTTCAAAAGGGTTTAATTACTCATTTCAAGGCAATTCTTATTTAAAAAATCATCAATTAAAAAAGGTTTTACTAAATGTACCAGTTCAGGTAGGGTTAAAATACCATGGCCTTATATTCGGTCTTTCGTATGAAGTAGGAATAAGTAATCGCCTAAAACAAAAAAGCTTTATAAGAGCGTACAATAATACTATTGAAATATTTGTCGCTTATGTGTTTAAAGGGAAAAAGGAAGATTAGTTAAAATAATTCAGGTCCAATTAAACTTGACGATACTCCCTTTATCCTCGTCGTTAACTACAGATAAATGAGCTGTTATTTCTTCTTTTAAATCCTCGACATGAGAAATAACCCCCACCTGTCTATTTTCTTTTTTCAAGCTGTTCAATGTTTCAAAAACCACATAAAGAGATTCCTTGTCAAGGGAACCAAAGCCTTCGTCCAGAAAAAAGAAACTACGCTGTCCTTTATTAACAGCTTGTACATTCTCTGCCAGCGCCAGCGCCAGGCAAAGTGAAGCCTGAAATGTTTGCCCACCCGATAATGTCTTAATATTTCTTAATTTACCATCGTTCATATAATCCCGAATTTCAAAGGCATTGCTTTCAGACAATTCCAGCTTCAATTGATTACAGGACAATTTATAAAATCGCTTATTTGCTTCATCACACAAGCCTTTTAAATAAACCCTGGACACAAAATTCACAAAACCCGAACCTTTAAATATTTTTTTCAAAACACCTAAATTATCTCCTCTCAGTGAGTATACTTTCAGTTCTTTTTCCAATTCATGTTTTCTCTTTCGCTGCTGCTCCAAATCATTGAGTAGTGTTTGTTCTTTAACTAAATTGGTATTGAGCTGGTCTACCAGTATTTCTTGTTCTTTAACTTTATTTTCAAATTGCGACAGCTCTGCTTCATTCAAAACTTTTATGTCCACTAACTGTTCTTGCAACAACTCCAGTTCGTTCGTTGTCCTATCCCATTTTTGATTAAAGACTCTAATGCGTGTATTTTCTTTGTCAACATCTAATTTTTTGTCCAGAACGATCATTACTTCTTCTAATGAGTTAAACGATGATTTCGATAGCGTTTCTTCAAATTTTAAAGTCTCTTTATCTATCTCATCCGTAACTCTCTGCATGTTCTTTTCCAGTGCTTCATATCTCGATTTTTTTGTCAAAAGCACTTCTTTAGCAGCAGCATACGCTTCATTAATGGCAACATAGTCTTTTTCCAAAATTGCAATAAACTGCTCAACTTCTCTTTCTTTATTTCTGGCATCTTCAGCATTTATAATAGGCTCTTCAATGCCTGTTTCTTTAATTTTCAGTTGTATTTCATCAAGCAAGGCTTCTTCGGCAACTTTCTTTTGAACTATTCGATTATAACCATCCTTATATTTATCTAAATCCTGGATATGCTTTATTTCCTGCTCCTGAAGTTCTTGCAGTTGTAATTCACTCTTTTCAAGCTTTTCTAATTCTTCCTTGTAAGATTTAATTAACCCTGATACAGCTTCCAAATTGCCATATTTTGATTTATCCCATTTAAAAGCCTCCAAATGCAGCTTGTGTACCCCTAGGAGCTTTGCTGTTTCAACCTTGATCGATTTAACGCTCTCTTCCACTGCTATTTCTTTTTCATTGAATAATTTTAACTTCAAAGAAATTTCATCGATTCTCTTCATCCGCTTAGTCAAACTATCGTAATTTACCTGGCTTAACTTTGTAGATTTAATGTGGGAATCAGACTCCTTAACCAAATGATTTTTGGAACCACATAGAGGACAAGCATCTCCTTCTTTAAGGTCACTTCTTAAATGTTCAAGCTGATTGTAAATCTTTATCTGTAAGATTTCATGCTGAACACCCTCAAGATCAGTTTCCGTCTCTTTACGTAAATTGGTCAATTTTTGGGAAGCCTCTTTCACGTTATCAAAATTACTTTTAACAAGCGCTTCAAATTCCGACAAAAGTGACTTTCTATTTGATTCTAATTCCCCATTATGATCTGCTATTGTTTGTTCCCTTTTTTTCAGCTCATGCAAATATGTACTATTTTTATCATGCCATTGCCTTATTTCAGAAAGTTCAATAGCATCTACTGAAGAAGACTTTTTTGCTTTTATGGATTGTCTAAGTTGAGCAACCTCATTACGTGTATTGATAATCGATTGGTTTTTTGATGCCAACATGGCATCACCTTTTGCCAGGCGCTCACTGATTTCTTTTAGTACCAAACGCTTATGAAATAATTGAACCCTATAGCCAAAATAGTTTAAGCGATGTTTATACTCATCCATCCTGGTGTATTGAGAATCAATCTTTTCTTTTTTTTGCGAAAGCGTTTCTAATTCACTCTGAAATTGTTTCTTTTCAGTTTCAACAATAGCTATTTCTTTTAGGAGATCTTGTTTTTGTAGTCTCGCTCTTTCAATTAAATCTATATGTGACTTAAAATGTTGCAAACAAAATGTATACTTGGTAACCCTTGTGGCAAGTGCTTTGATCTCCGCTCTTTCTTTTTCAAGATCTGCCTTTACATTAAGTAGTGATTCCTGCTGTTGCCATTTTTGAAAGTTCGATTTATGATCTGCAAAAGATTGCTTTAGTAGTTCATGCTCCTTCTTTATTACTTCAACGCGATCTTGTAAGGTATGAACAAGTTCTTTCTTTTGTTCTATTACTTCATTCGAGCATTCTTTAAGTGCCTCCAGTTGACCTGTTAACAGATGAATTTGCTCATTATTACTTTTATCTAAATGTGTTGTTTGAAAGTAATACTCAAACCTTTCCAACCCGAATAACTCTTTCATCATATCGGTACGCGCCTTATCACCAAGTTGGAGAAACTCTTGAAACCTGCCCTGAGGTATAATAATAGTTCTTCTGAAGTTTTCGTAAGACAAGCCCCCCAGCACATGCTCAGCATTTGCACTTTCTAACGGCACCCACGCATCCACTTCTTTCTTATATGCAGTACGTACGAGAGTTACATCTTCAAATTTTTTACTATTCCTTCTGCCTTTTACGGTAAAGCGGTATTCATTCCCTGCAAAATTTTGGAATTCAAAATCTATTAAAAGCTCATTAGATTTTAAATTCATCATGTTATACGCGCGCTTCTCTCTTTGAGACAAACGCTCTGTATCCCCATACAAGGCAAAAGTAATGGCTTCCAGAATGCTCGACTTACCAGACCCTACCGCTCCAAACACACCAAAAATTTGGTTATCCAATAGCCTGTCAAAATCAATTTCCTGCAGACTTTGATACGAATAGAGCCCTTTTATCTTCAGTATTTTTGGTATCATCGTTTAATCGCAATCAATACTTCTTATTTCATTAAATAACTGCAAAATTTCTTCATTTGGTAAAATGCCTATTTTGCTCTGAAAATATTCTACAAATAATTCCTCTGTGCTTTGACTCAAGTCTAGTTGATCCAATTGCTTAGACGAATGCTCTTCACTTCGCACCTCAGGAATAACTGTTACTATTCCATCGTGAACTTCATAAAGCTTTTTCCGTTCTTCACCAGTCATATATGAATCGCATAAGATAGCAAGTTCAACCAGACAATCCGGATTACTTATCAACCATTCCACCGCTGCATCCACACTTTCGAATCGTTTTTTAAAAAGCCTCTTACCACTTTCCAGCTTTACGCTTGTTACAGCCTTAACTTTTCCCACTTCAATATCAACAATTAACACGAATTTATCTTGATCTGATTCTCCGAAACTATAGGCCAGCGGGCTCCCTGAATAAAATACACGCCCTCTGGTGCCACTCACTTCATGACATCTGTGCAAATGTCCCAGCGCAGTATAATCGATAGACTTTGGTATGTTATTAGAATACATCGTAGAAGCACCACCAATTGTTAATATCGATTTCTCCCCCTCTGTTTCTTCCGGCTTTTCATCTGCACCTTTGACAAACAACAGATGACACATTAAGAGGTTAATGCCGTTTGAATCACAATATGCACCTACAGTTTGCTCCCAACTCCGTGCCAGCATATTTCTTAAATCATCTTCTTTTTCCCCAACCAATTCTTTCCTCAATCTAATTTCATTAGCATATGGAGTAAATAACAAACGTATGGGATGGTGAATATTCTTTAGTTTCAATTCAATAAAGCCGGGAGCACTTTGAGTTATGATAAAATTATCTTCTACTTCCAACAATCCTATGTTGGTATCGGGGTAGCCGGCAAAAATAATTCCACACTCCTTGGCCAACACATCCGGCACTTCAATTTTATCTGGAGAATCATGATTTCCTGCTATTACGACTACTGGCCTGCTACCATTTGCAGTTAGTTTATAAAGCGTCTTATATAGTAATTCAATTGCTTCATTTGTGGGGTTAAATTGATCAAATACATCTCCTGCTACCAATACCAGGTCAACTTGTTCTTTATTGGCTATTTGGCAAATTTCATCCATTACTTCCCTTTGCTCTTCAATTCTTGAAAATCGTTCCAATTTCTTTCCGAGATGCCAATCGGCCGTATGTAATATTTTCATAGATTTTAACCCAAAAGTACTGTATGTAAAAATTCAAATATATTTTAAACTGGCCAAGTCTATTCGTACAGAAATAATTTCATAATTACTACAATCGGCAAACTAAGAAATCACTCAGCACAATATAGGCGATTTTACCTAGGCTATTCATTAAAGACAAGTAAGCTTTTACACCTATTTTTTTAATTAGGTACATAACGTCATACTTTAAGTGTATAAAATTAAGATATTAGTAACATAATAAATCGGAAATATCCGATTAAAAATATTAAAAACAGTTGGTTAGTTGGTTTATATAAAGGTATCGCAGAGGCGGGGTGGTTTCCGCTTCTGTTGGCCTTTATTTTTTTATATCAACAGACTCACAAAAAACAGCTGATCCATATGCCGCTAAACTAACGGCCCCTTCCACTACACCAGATTCACTTCCCTCATGAAATAATAACTCCATGCGCTCGAAACGATGGGTTGTTTTAAACACCTCTCTATCCCCCCCCAAGTTATGTAAAACATAAAACACTTTATTCATACACAACACCCTATAAAACAACACCTTAACAGGAACTTCAGCTACCAGCCTTAAATCCAAAACTTTTGAGGGGATCATATTTCTGAGCTTCAATAAGCGTATTATATAATTTAACAAACTATTTTCGCTCTGAAGTTGAGACTTCACATTACAACCATCGTCTTGTTGTTCACATTCACCATAAGGTATTATTTTTTCTTTATCGTCCCCCCAAGGCATAGGGGTTCTTATCTTTTCATCAGGCTTTTCCCCGAACATACCTATTTCATCGCCATAATAAATAATAGGCGTTCCCGGTAACAGCAATAAAATAGCAAAGGCCAGATTCACCTTTTCTGCTGGCAAAATACTTGATACTCTTACCACATCATGATTCCCCAAAAACGAGGCATTGGTGTACAACCTGCATTCTTTGTTCAGCTGACGGTAATTTTTCAAAAAGACTTCAAAAAAACTCTGTTGCTCATTTTGAACAGCGCTCAAAAGATAATCTCTCAATTCGAAATTCAACAAGCCATGAATACCTTCTACAAATTGCCTCTGCACATCTACACCATCCCAGACCTCTCCTATTAATACCAACTCGGGATAATCGCCTTCTAATGTCGCCCTAAATTCTTTCCACCAATTCGCAGATTTTGCCAGATTCTCTTCATGTTCAAATATATGCTTAGCTGCATCTAAACGAAATCCATCCACACCCAATTTCAACCAAAATTGGGCAACCTCAATCATCAGCTTGCGCAGCTCTTCATTATTATAATTAAATTCAGGCATTGTGCTATCAAAATACCCGTAGTAATAGGCGTCTCTTAATTCATTAAAATGCCACTGTATTTTATTAATAGAATCGAATTGCAGGTTATTTTTGTAAACACTTTGTATTTCGTGCCTATGTCTCCATATATACAAATCATTTTGAGATAAATCTTTTTGATGACTCTCCTTTTCGAACCAAGGATGTTTATGTGAAGAATGATTAATTACCAAATCTATTATCACCTTAATCTCTCTTCTATGTGCTTCAACAAGTAATTCCTCAAAAATCTTGAGATCACCATAAACCGGGTCAACTGCAAAATAATCTTCAACATCATAATGATGTTTTGACGTAGCCGGATGTATAGGCGTCAACCAAATTCCTTTAATACCAATACTTTCTAAATAATCTAACCTATTAATTATGCCATAAAAATCACCAAGGCCGTCACCATTTCCGTCCGAATAAGATGGAATAAAAATTTCATAAAATACACCGTTATATTTCATAGGATCATTATTACTGAAGCAAACCTACCCGAATTCAATCCCCACTTTCGTGCAGAATAAAACGCACTAGATGTATAAGTACAAATCCCGCTTTCATAAATATTATCTTTGGAAGCTTCCATACTTAATAATTGCTCTTTACAAGCCCTGACTAGATCAACATACCAACTTTCATTTCTAAACAAAACACATTCATCACTTACTTTATCCCTGAATAAATCTTTTAACTCCTCACCTACTTCATAAACACTACTGCTTATTGCTGGACCTATATTAACATAAACATTCTCTACCCTCGTTTTATAATTTGCTTTCATTAATGCCAAAGTATTTTCTATAATTCCTGAAATTATACCTCTCCACCCAGCATGTATAGCAGCTACTACTTCGCTATCATGATCGTATATCAATAAAGGCACACAATCAGCTGTTAAAACCGCTATTGGGCATAACCTTTCCGATGTTATAACTGCATCAGCTATTGGCACCTTAGTCACCCCCTTCTTGTACTCAAAAACTTTGTTTGTGTGTTGCTGATTTAAATAGAATACGTCCTCTTCACCTATTTTTAAATTATCATTTAACCTGGCTCTATTTTCATTAACGCGTTGAATATCGTCATGAACATGTTCTGCTAAATTAAAATTACCATAAGATGACTTCTCCATCCCTCCCATATTGGTTGTAAAAGCACAAAAAACTTTTTCCTCAAATTCTTTTTTAAAGTGATCACGTAAGCTATTCATATCATCTCGTCCCCAATCAATTTGAACAAATAATATGATCAAAAAAAGTAATTAATTCAATACGCTTATTCCGAATTTATTTATTTAAAACGAATAAAAATCAATAAAAAAATGAGTCGATTATTCAGCCAAAAAATAAACTTCCTCTGATTCTGTTATTTTTACCTTAATTATGTTCATTCTCAACATATTTACCAAAACCGCTATACATTTTGGCCGAGACACACGTGATAACTTTTGAAACTGTTTTAAGGTAATATGCTCATTCTCCTTTAAATGATGTAACAAAAGCTCTTCACTTTCCCCATAATTAATTGAAGGCCTTAGCCCTTTAGATTCAAAGCGCATTACATCCAACAATACTTTACTTGCTAGTAAACATTGGTCTTTTACTCTGATATATGCCCACCACTTACCTTTCTCATCTTGTGCATAATGAGGTTTTTCTTTACTCTTGTTAACTGTAGCAATTAATACATTAACACCATTCACATGTTCCACTTCAAAGTCAATCGGAATAACAGGTTTACAAAATTTTTCACCAGCCCAAAGTAACATTTGTTTCTCCTCTTCAATATCAACTCCTTTTATCCTTCCATTATCTTTTACTCCTACTAACAGTTTACCACCATTAGTATTTGCAAAAGCAACCAATGTTTTTGCAATTTTCTTTCTATCCGTAATTTCCTGCTTGAAATCTAACTGTTCACCTTCGCCCTCTGAAATCAATTCAAGTACCATGAGTCAAATTTAATAACTAAAGACATAAAATTTGTCTTCCTTTACAAATTGACCTTAAAACATTTACCTTGAGAAGAAAAGAATCAACATTATTCGTGCTGAAGCACTAAAAAAATACGTCTCACCTTCTCAGTCAGCCTCTATTAATCGACCTTACCTTTTAATTTTATGACCTCTTTTTGTAAATCCATCACTAATTTAGATAATTGATTAATACCCAAAGAAGAATTATCAGGCTCAGGAAAGTTAGAACTTATCAACATTTCAGCCTCCCAAACTTCAATGACATCCTCTATTGGTACCTCATAGGCATCGTACTCCTGATTATCTGATATAAGTTTAAGGACGCCATTCTCATAAATCTTATTATCAACACGTTTATAAACCATGCCTTCGGAATGTGTTAAAACCACATATGTTTTACCACTTTTAATATGATTCCAATTCTCCACAAATTGACCAACAATTATAGAACCCGGTACTACTGGTAACATGGAATCTCCATGAATTTCAAAGGCTCTATGCGTACCGCTCTTTAGCATGGGTAAATATATCTTAGGCAGCTCCTGTAAATATTCGGGATCAGCATAACCATTGGTATAACCAGCAGAAGCTTTCTGAGGCACTAAATCCACATATTCATTCTCTTCGTTATCAACTGTTACCGACAAGACGCGTAGACGTTTTGCCTGAATATCCACATCGGGGTGTCGCTCATCTATCTCTGTACGATTAGCCAAATCTACATTAACAAGAACGTCTATACTCACATTAAAGACTTCAGCAATTCTACATAAAGTACTAAGTTTAGGTTCTGCACGAGATTCTTCATATGCCCCTACAGCAGGTCTGTTCACTCCAACTTTATTGGCAAACTGCTCTTGTGTTAACCCATGTTCCTTTCGTAAAAATTTCAAATTGCTACTTATATAAGCCATTTTTATTCCGTTTTTTCTATTCTTATTAAATGTTTCAACTCCGTTAAGATTAATTCACATTGAGCGCGCAACATTTTCTCAAGTCCCAAATTAATACAACTACAGCGTACAGCAAACATTAACCACGATTTTGTTTCTTCAGTACTACTTATAGCATCTAATATAAATCTTTCGAACTCACATTTATAATCTTTAACAGACCATGCCTTTGCTATATTCACTGCGAGATATCTACTGGAAAATAACAGTTGATCTGACAAGGCATGTTGTTCATGTGATGGAAAGTCTTGAACAATTTGATAAACCTGCATAGATAACCTCAACGAAAGCTGGTATAACTCGTTATCTTCAATGTTTTCTCCTTGAATTAAGTCAAGAGTCGAATAATCTTTCTCGCACCTACTTACTGTTAGTGTATTACCTTCCATATCTGTGTGATTTATTTCTTTACTAATGGAATCAACTCTCTTACATCGGCCAGCAAGCTTGTCACCTGTGCCATATACATGCTATAATCTCCTTTTAACAAGCAGCCTTTTTCCAAAAGGTCCAACCAACGCTTTATTTCCTTCAACTCATTTTTAGCTAATTCAAGTTTCGCCCTAAAATTTCGTTTTCGGGTGTTAGCAATGAGTGCAAACCGGTCTTTCCCAATATTTCCAGATGCCTTCAGCACACTTTTAGTAAACACAACATATTCACGATTCTTTTTTAAAGCCATGTACAGGCTATCCAGCTCATTGGCAAATTTAAACAACATGCTAAATTCTTTAGCATTTAATAACACATTTTCATTTTGTGTAACAGGTTTCTTAGCTACTGGTCTATTTTCGATCTGGAAGAGGTTTAATTGTGTCTGCATCTTTATAAAATTTTAACTATTTGGATGGTTTACTGGAACATCTAACTCCATTTCATTGTGTAAAAAATGTATAATAGTACTTATTTTAGGTTGATCGTAAAATAATAGCGAGCCTGCAAAATTAGCCCCTGTATAATAACGAGCGCTAAACACTACCTTGAATTGGCTATGATTAACTTTCTGTCGTACTAAGAAACTTATCGCACATATCCGATCATCTACCATCAAAAACTCGTTACAACTATTATTTTTTAGCAAAACCCTATCTATTGTAGTATTACACTATCAAAATTAGCATACAAAACTAAAAAACCAAACTTTTTTGCTAATTATTTTAGTTTTTATAATCAAAAAAGTACTACCCTGACAAAATCAAGTAGATAAATACCAATAAAATTAGCTTAGTAAATCCTTTAAGCCTCTTTATTATAAAAGAGCTTATAATAGCGCATGCCTCGTTCTTCGTCAAAACCTTGTTCCATGAAATCATGTCCTCCATGGACATAGACATGAAAACGTTTATCTAACTTAAGCACACTTTTAAAAAAACGTTTCTGACCTTTTACTGCGTTTGGAGCAATTGCAAACTCATCAAATACCGGCACATCGTTTTGTTGCACAAAATTTTCTTTGTAATCGTTAAATGCGTCTATGACACCTGGGTCTTTAATCACCTCGTGCTCAAATTCCTTTGCATTGTATTCGTCGTTCTTCTGAAAGTAATTGATCGACCTATCCATTAAAAGCATTTGATCGGGTTTGGCCACGTCATTCTCGGGAGTAAATACATCTTCACAAAAGTTTTTACACATGTCCAGAACTGTATTAGTATGATAATAACTATCCTCACGATCACGCACGTTTAAAAAATCGTGTTTCCAGTAGTGAGCAACGTCGGCACTTCTGGATGCCACATCTACCATACAAACGCGGTAGCCCTGTTCTTTTTCAGTATTAAAAACCAGACAGCCCTTATCAAGCTTTTTAATGTTTATACCATCCTTTTTGTCTACGTCAAATCCATTGGTGTTTTCGTGTATTGTCAAGAATGTCTCTTTATTTTCAGACTTAAAGATACCCAAGCCATTGACGTATTCATCATCCAACTTAAAATTGTCAAAAGCAACCACGTACAACTCTCCGGATTTTATATTTGGATGTGTTGATTGCTCAAACAGAAACTTTGCCAGATCTACTGATTGCATGTATAAGGATTCTGGTTCATTGAAATAAAATGAAGCAGCATGGAAGACCGGGTTTTCTGCTAAGTCGCTTTCATGAAAAAAGTTAAAATAAGGAGCATTTTGAAAAGGCTTAAAAAAATAGGTTTTCAATAAATCGATCAAAACTTCATCCTGCGGTTCGAATGTTGTATTAGAAAGTATTAAATCTTCTTCCAGGGAAGGATTACCCACCTGATGAATCACCATTTTCTCAAGAACAACCTCATCAAACTCTATCATAATATCAAACTAAATAACGATCTAAAATACTATTTACCTGATGGATATATCCTCCACCAAAGAGGTTTACATGCACCATTAAAGGATACAAGTTATAAATATCTACTCTTTCCTCAAAACCAGGCTCTAATGGAAAATTACTTTGGTAACTTTCATAAAACTTCCTATCAAAACCTCCGAATAGCCTGCTCAACGCTAAATCCATTTCCCTATTTCCATAATAAACAGCAGGATCGATTAAAACAGGTTCCTCATTTTTTGTCACCATAAAATTACCACTCCATAAATCACCGTGTAACAAGGATGGTTTTTCCGAAGGAGGTAATAAACCAGGAAGCAACTCAAACAATTGCCCAAATCGATTCTCCAACCCCGATGAATCAGAAATACGCTTGTAAATCGCTAATTGTTCTTTGATTCTGTGTTGTATAAAAAAGTAATGCCAGTCTTGTTCCAACTGATTCTTTTGAACAAGTGAGCCTATATAGTTGTCGTAGGTTAAACCGAAAAGCTCTTGAGTGCATCGATGTATATTAGCAAGGCACTCTCCTAATCGCTTCCAAAAGCGACTACTGCCTCTACTTGATTCAATGAATTCCATTAGCAAAAAGGCGACACCTTTTACAGCTCCCACATGCAACACTTGAGGCACTTTAATCTGACCTGTATCTTTTAACAAAGCCAGCCCTTTTGCTTCCAATTCAAACATTTGAGGATAGCGCTCAGAATCATTGCATTTCATAAAAAAATCACTGCCTTTGGTAGTCAAACGATAAGTCTTATTTATACAACCGCCACCAACAGCAGTGATTTTCACAATAGTTTCTCCTGTAATTGAACTGATAACTTCTTTCATCCACTCCATATATTATCGAAGTTCAATTTCAAAGCAATGCTGAAAAAAAATCAATCTTCAGACAGGCTCCACAAAATTTCTTTGGGTAATCCGTTCAACATGAACACAATCCTTGCTGGGTTTGGAACTATTAATAAGCGTGTATTACTATCAATGTAATCGTCCACATCTACATAAACCCCGTCTTCACTTCCGAGTTCGTACTCTTCCAACACGTCATCTCCTGCCTGCTTTACCACCGACACGTATTTTTTAGCCAGGTAAGCAGTAGGCAACAACACATCAGAATCCGGACACAAATCATCATGTACGTCCATTAATACATCTTCTAAAAAATCCCCGTATTCTTCGTTGAATGAGTCTTCTAAATCGTGAAGTTCATCCTCAATGTCATCGTACTCTTCATCGTTGTAATCCAGCGCAGCCAATTCAGTTCTTTTTTGGGCTATTAAGGCTAAAGCTTGGTTCAATAACTTCTTATCAATCATCTTTGATTCACCATTTTTTACCAAAATTACAAAAAATTATCATTTCACTTAAGATAAATTTTCAATAGAAATTTTATTTAAACAATGATATTATTAAAATTAACGAGTAATTCTAATTTTGGAATAAAATCACTGTCAAATTTAACACACTTCAGCAAAAAAATTTATGGAACAGGTACTTGATAGAGAAGTAAAAGAAAAAGTTGATGAATGGCTTAACGGAGCTTACGACTCAGACACAAAAACTCAAATCAACCAATTATTGGATTCGAATAATGTTGAAGAACTCACGGATGCTTTTTATCGAGACCTTGAATTTGGAACAGGAGGCTTAAGGGGGATTATGGGAGTAGGTTCGAATCGCATGAACAAATACACTATTGGCAAGGCTACTCAGGGACTAGCCAATTACCTAAAAATCAATTTCCCGGGTGAAGAATTAAAAGCGGCCATTGCTCACGACAGCAGAAATAATAGTGATACTTTTGCGCAGGTTGTAGCAGACGTTTTAAGCGCTAACGGAATTAAAGTATATTTCTTCGATGCGTTGAGACCCACACCCGAGTTATCATTTACGATCAGGCACTTTCAATGTCATACAGGGATTGTTTTAACCGCTTCTCACAATCCTAAAGAATATAACGGTTACAAAGCTTACTGGACAGATGGAGCCCAGGTAATTGCACCACACGACAAAAACATCATCACCGAAGTAAACAAAATTACTGATATTGCAGATGTAAACTTTGAAGGCAATAAGCAGCTTATTGAAACAATTGGAGAAGAGGTTGACGAAATATACCTGAACAAAATTCAATCTCTGAGTGTATCTCCGGATGTTATAGAGCGACAAAAAGATTTAAAAATAGTCTTCTCACCAATACACGGTACGGGTATTACTTTGGTTCCGCCGGTATTGGAAAAATTTGGCTTCAAAAATGTGACTGTCGTTGAAGAGCAGGCAACTCCTGATGGTAATTTTCCAACAGTGGTTTACCCAAACCCTGAAGAGGAAGACGCAATGAAGCTCGCTATGTTAAAAGCAAAAGAACTTGATGCCGATTTGGTAATGGCTACTGACCCTGACTCTGACAGAGTGGGCATTGCTGTTAAAGATACTAGCAACAATTGGCAATTATTAAACGGCAATCAAACAGGTAGCCTTTTAATCTATTACATGCTACAAGCTTGGAAAGAACGTAACAAGCTTAGCGGTAAAGAATACATTTGTAAAACTATTGTAACGTCAGAACTTATGGACACTATAGCCAAAAATTTTGACGTAGAATGTATCAACGTTTTAACCGGGTTTAAGTTTATTGCCGGTGTTATTAAAGACCTGGAAGGTCAAAAGCAGTTTATTGTAGGAGGTGAAGAAAGTTATGGATACCTGGTTGGCGACTTCGTTCGAGATAAAGACGCCATTGCTTCCTGCGCGTTTATTGCCGAAATGGTGGCTTATGCCAAAGACCAGGGAAAGTCCATTTACGAATTATTAATCGACTTGTATGTTGAATATGGCTTTTATAAAGAAAAGCTGGTATCTATAACGAAAAAGGGGAAATCCGGAGCTGAAGAAATTCAACAAATGATGAAGAATTTCAGAGAAAACCCTCCAAAGACTATCGATGGTTCTGCATTAGTAAAAGTATGTGATTACGCTAGCAGCATTGAAAAGAACCTGATTACCGGAGAGGAGTTGAAGATTAATTTACCATCTTCCAATGTCTTACAGTTTATCACCGAAGAAGGTGCAAAAATTTCTGCCAGACCATCAGGAACGGAACCGAAAATCAAGTTTTATGTGAGCGTAAATCAAACTTTAGAATCAAAAGCAGATTACGATCGTGTAAATGTGGCATTAGAAAACAAAATCGATCGAATTATGCAGGATTTAGGACTCTAAAAGCCATAGTTATTAAACAAAAAAAGAGGCCTTTTAGCCTCTTTTTTTATTTATATATTTCTTTAAACGATCAGTTTCTTACCTCTTGCATTCTTTTCTGTGCCAACTCTTCCTCTTTTTTTGTTTGAGCTTGCTTCACAAGAATTCTTTCTACAATCTTTTCAATTGGACGAAGTAATAAGGCCAAAGCTCCTTTCACTCCCAAACTAAATGCAACATCGGCAATTTCGTTTCCTTCAAATACACTGTGTGCAAAACGTTCGATAGGAGGCTCCAGAAACGCCTCAGTTACCAAAAACAGGATTACAAAAATAACCAGAGTAATGGTAGTAGCTCTTCGTCCAACCTTGGCTTGAGTCAATGCATCTAACGTTTCCTGTAACTCCAGATTCTTTTCCTCTAATGCCTCGTTAGCTCTGTTTATTTTCTTCTGAAGGCGATCACTGACCTTAGTGATCAATTTACTTTGGTCTACGAGTTCTTCGTAATTTTCCGCTAATAATTGTAGTTCTTTCTTGGTTTCATCAAACGTTAAGTTGTCCTCGTCAAGTGCACTTTTCACATTGGCAAGAATACGTGCTTCACGTTCAAACAGATTTTTCTTCTTAGTACTAGAACTATTACCTCCCATAATCTACTCAGAGCACCAACAATTCAAAAGGTGCATCTAACAAATCACTATAATCTTCACCAGCCTCCATCATATCTTCATCGTTCTCATCATAAAACCATTTAATGAGTACATCTTTTCCGTTATGTTCCAATTTATCAATACGTTTTAAGATATCAAGAATGCATTTGGAAGAACTTGTATTAAAATAATCAAATTGAATATTTACGACTGTTTTATCAGCCGGATCTGCTACATAAGCATCCAACCACTCATATACCGGTTGGTAAAATTCCAATGAATTTTCTGGAATTGATCTTCCCTTCAAGGCCAACTGTCCATTCTCACCATCGAATTTTATAGCGGGTGTTAAATTAGTTTCTGCAATGATCAATGACTCCATGCTTTAAAATGTTACGAATTTTCTTTAAGTACATGAATTTGAAAGCTGAAAAAAGAATATTTATCATCAATTCTTTTAAATTGATAATCCAACTTTTGTCCAGACTTTCGGGCAATATCAATAAACCCAAGCCCTCCTCCTCCTTTTACAGAGAATAGGCCATTGTTTAATACTTGCTTATATAAATCTCTCAATTCATCTCTCGAATTAGAGTTAATTTCCTGCAACCATTTATCCAGTTTTTCAACGTTTTCATTTAGTACATAATTACCTGTTGCCACATTATAGGCATTTGGATCCATCCAAATCATTAGTAAGGCAGTCTTACCATGATCGATACCTGCAAAATCGACTTCTGTTTCTTCAATATGATGCACCAAATTTTGAAGGCATTCTACTAAAACATTGAAAACTTTTTTCTTAGTCTTTGGGTTATGCTCGATTAAATCAAGCCTCCCCTCAATTATGTCTAAAACAGACTTCACCAAATCGAACGATACTTCGCCTTTAAACGACAGCATAATATTGCTGTCTTGCATTCGTTCATATTGTTTAAAAACATCTATCATAGAGCAATTAGTTGGCTTTTTTTAATCTATTACTAAAGCTATGAAAAATACTTCACAAATTCTCCCTAAAACTACATTTAGAAGATTAAATGAAATATTCAAATAAGTTCGGATCAGAGTTTAATAACTTATAGCTCAATTTTTTTTCTTTCATCCTTTTTATGAGCGAATCATAGTCTTTTTTATGTTTCAACTCTATACCTACTACGGCAGGGCCCGATTCTTTGTTACTCTTTTTTGCATATTCAAACAAAGTAATGTCGTCATCAGGACCTAAAACATCGTCTAAAAACTCTCTTAAAGCACCTGCTCTTTGGGGAAATTTCACTATGAAATAATGCTTTAAACCCTCGTATATCAGAGACCTTTCCTTTATTTCCTGCAACCTGTCTATTTCATTATTACTGCCACTAAGTATACATACAACTTTTTTCCCTTTTATTTTTTCACTATAGAAATCAAGTGCTGCAACAGCCAAGGCTCCGGCCGGTTCAACAACAATAGCCTCTTCGGTATACAACTTCAAAATCCATGAGCATACTTTACCTTCCGGTATTTGAATAATATCGTGTAAAATATCTTTGCAAATAGTGAAATTGAGTTCTCCCACTCTGGCTACAGCAGCCCCATCCACAAACTTATCCATATTGCTTAAAGTCACAATTTCCCCTGCCTCTATCGATTTGCTCATACTGGGTGCACCAGATGGTTCAACGCCGATTATTTTGGTTTTTGGACTAACTTTTTGGAAGTAACTTCCCACACCGGCACACAACCCCCCTCCACCTATGGGAAGAAACAAATAATCAATATCTCCATCAAAGTCTTCAAAGATCTCTTTTCCGACAGTAGCCTGTCCTTCAATGACTTTCAAATCATCGAAAGGGTGTATAAAAACACCATCACTTTTTTCGCAATGTGCCATTGCCAGGTTATAGGCATCGTCGTATGTATCCCCTTCCAATATTATTTCCACATACGCTTTACCAAACATGCGTACCTGATCTACTTTTTGTTTAGGAGTAGTTGAAGGCATAAATATTGTTCCATGTACTTTTAGCTCTTCGCAACTAAAAGCCACTCCTTGCGCATGATTTCCGGCGCTGGCACACACCACACCCTTCTTTAAATCATCAATGGACTGAGTAGACATAAAATTATAAGCCCCACGCAGCTTGTAAGATCTTACTTTTTGCAGATCCTCCCGTTTAAAACGCAGGTCGCATTCAAAATGCTTTGACAAATTGTGATACTTCTTCAGATCTGTGTGGAATATTACACTTTTAAGCCTTGCAGCGGCATTTAATACATCAGCTACCTCAATCTTTTGATTCTCCATAGTCCTATTTCAAACTAAGCCGTGTTTTACAAACGACAAATATATCAATATTATTAAAAGCACATATCCGAATTATAGTAAAGGCTTAGATAAACATTCACCAATACAACGGCAACTAACCTTATGACAATTGTTTCTTGCATGAAATAGTTCAAATACTGATATTAGACCTATCTTATTCTTTCAATCTTTGATTAAATTAACTAATGAAAAAGCTGTTTGTATTATTTTTATTATTGCTTCCCCTACTCATAATTGCGCAGCAGAATCACATGGAAATAAACTATGCATTGCACAAAAACGACAGATTTATTAATTACTTTGCTCATCTGGCTCCTATGGGCATCAATCCCTACTTAACTGTTTTTCTAACCTCGTTATGCTCAAAATTAGGCATGCACAATGATTTTGTAGCAACAAATCCATTCTTCAACAACTGGTTTGTTGTAATCATTTTCGGAACGCTATTTACCTTCACTGCAATAACAAGCACTCTCGTTAAAACCAACAAAGCAACTGCACCAATTGGATTGGTTGACAATTACTTATCAAAACACGCAGCCCTAATTATTAACCTATTAGTATTTATCACACCTGTGATCTTTTCCAACGAACCGGCAGGCAAAGAACTGGCATTTCATGCAGGTTTTATAAGCTTGAGTTTTAAGACTGCACTCATTATTTTCCTATCCGTTTATTTTTTAATTGTGGTAATGACTGTTCGCTTTTTTATAGACATACTCATCTTTATTTCTCCTGTTCCTATTATAGATTCAATTCTTGAAATTTTAAAAATGGTCTTCACTGTACTGTTCGTAGCTATCAGTATTTTTAGTCCGACACTTTCTTTTGTTATATGTCTCCTCTTTTTTATCAGTGCCTTGCTCCTCTATAGGCGCGCCTCTTTGATGGTAAACAAGACAAAATACCTTTTCATCTATCCAATTATCAATTTGTTTAAAAAGAAAGACAAAATACTTCAAACAGCACCATCCCTATTTCTAACAGCCTACATCCAAAATAAAGGGCAGACAATTAATCGTGGTAAAATAATACAATTGGAAAAAAGTGAAACTAAAATTAGGATGATACATAAGCGATTTTTGTTACCACATAAAACCGAAGAGCTCAATCTCGATAATTTTGTTTTGAAACAAGGTCGTTTGTACAGCACTTTAAGTAATGAACACCAAGGGCTTTCCCTTCTCTTTAATCGCTCCTACCACAAGTATCTCGACGAAATTTCTCGCAATCTGAATGTTCCTATTACAGGTAAAAAAGAATTCGATTCTGGAAATAAGGCATCTGTTTGGACAACAATTAAACGCATGTTCAACAAAGGTGATTTAACAAATTTGAAAACGGCGTAGCTTAATCACTTTTTTGAACTCAATACAGCAGCTTAGGCCAAGATCGGAGAGCGATGTTTCATTATATTCCAACAGGTGGACAAATATTTATGCTGAATACAACTTTTTAAGTAAAAATTTGAGATCTTTGCCCCCTCATTTAGAATTGCTTTAAGTCTAAGTTTAAATTGATGGAAAAGAAATACTATATCATAGATTTTGACAGTACTTTCACAAAAGTTGAAGCCCTGGACGTTTTGGGAGACATCTCTTTGGAAGGACACCCTGAAAAAATGGAACGTCTTCAAAAAATAGAAGATATTACCAATTTAGGAATGAACGGCGAGGGCAGTTTTGCACAGTCTTTAATAGACAGGCTCGACCTACTTATAGCTAATAAGCATCATGTTGATCAACTCATTGAACGACTTAAAGGTAAGGTTTCCACATCCATCAAAAGAAATAAGGAATTCTTTTCACAATTTTCAGATCAAATCTTAATTGTATCCAGTGGGTTTAAAGATTTCATAATCCCAATTGTAACCGAATACGGAATAAAAGAAGAAAATATTTACGCTAACACCTTCACTTATGATGATGATGGTAATATAAACGGGTTTGATAACAATAATCCTCTTGCTGGCGATAATGGTAAAGTAAAACTATTAAATGACCTGAAACTAAAAGGAGATGTTTATGTAATTGGCGACGGATATACGGACTACGAGATTAGAGAATCCGGACTGGCCAATAAATTTTACGCGTACACAGAAAATGTAGCTCGTGAAAAAGTGACAAAAAAAGCTGATCACATCACTCCCAGTTTTGACGAATTCTTATTTAACAATAAATTGCCGATGGCTATTTCTTACCCAAAAAATAGAATTAAAGTACTTCTCCTGGAAAATGTACACCCAGATGCCAAGGCAATGTTTGAAGAAGAAGGTTTCCCTGTAGAAACTGTCGGTGGTGCACTTGATGAAAATGAGCTTATTGAAAAAATCAAAGGAGTTCATGTAATTGGAATCCGGTCCAAAACAAACATTACTAAAAGAGTTTTAGAACATGCCGATAAATTAATGGCTATCGGTGCATTTTGCATTGGAACCAACCAAATAGATTTAAATGAATGTCTGCAAAGAGGTATAACGGTATTTAACGCGCCCTATTCAAACACAAGATCTGTGGTAGAGCTTGCCATTGGCGAACTAATTATGCTATTGCGTAATATTCCCGATAAATCCATGGGAATGCATGAGGGTAAATGGAACAAGTCCGCCAAAAATAGTTTCGAAGTAAGGGGTAAAAAACTTGGTATAGTAGGTTACGGAAATATAGGTTCTCAATTATCGGTCGTTGCCGAAGCCCTGGGAATGGATGTGTATTTCTACGATGTAGTTGACAAATTGGCACTTGGTAATGCCAAAAAGTGCAAATCACTCAAACAACTATTAAATACAGTAGACATTGTGACATTACATGTTGATGGTCGACCATCCAATAAAGGTGTATTCGGTAAAGAGGAGTTTGACCAAATGCGAGAAAGCAGCTATTTCATTAACCTTAGCAGAGGTATTGTAGTAGATATTGCCGAATTGAAGAAAAACCTGGATTCAGGAAAAATTCTTGGTGCCGGTATCGATGTATTTCCTACAGAGCCTAAAACGAATAAGGAGCCTTTCGAATCTGAATTACTAGGCGCTTCAAACGTAATTCTTACTCCACATATCGGAGGAAGTACTTCAGAAGCGCAAGAACACATAGGTAGTTATGTACCTACAAAAATTTTAGAATATATCAATGCAGGTAATACTTATGGAAGTGTAAACTTTCCAAACCTACAGTTGCCTACGCTCAAGAATGCACATAGACTCATCCATATTCACAAAAGTGTTCCTGGTATGCTTGCAAACATCAATAATATATTAGCCGCTCATAATTGTAATATCCTCGGACAGTATTTAAAAACAAACGAAGGTATTGGTTACGTAATTACAGATATTGATACGAAGCACGAAAAATCACTTATTGATGAATTAAAGCTTATCCCAGACACTATTAAATTCAGAATTTTATACTAAAAATATGAGTCAGAAGATCTTTTTCACCCCGGGACCTACTCAAATGTATCCCGGTATGGATGAATTTTTAAAAGACGCCTTAGAAGAAGATGTATGTAGTATTTCTCATCGTAGTAATGCTTTTAAGGCCATTTATAAACACACCTGTGATTCTTTAAGAAAATTAATAGATCTCCCTTCAGATTATCACATCTTCTTTTTGGGCTCTGCGACAGAGTCATGGGAGCGAATTTTCAACTCGCTGGTTGAATCAAAGAGTTTTCACTTTGTTAATGGTTCTTTTTCAAAAAAATTTCATCAGTATGGTATAGCTGCCGGAATGGATAGCCAAAAAATTGAAGCTCCATTTGGGGAAGGGTTTGATACCACTCAGGTTAACATTGATCCTTCCACCGACCTTATTGCATTTACTAATAATGAAACAAGTTCAGGTGTTCAAACTCCATTTTCGAGCATTTATCCATTTAGGGAAAGTAATCCTGATGCACTAATTGCGGTAGACGTTGTCTCATCTATCCCATATCCTGAAATAAACTTCAATAAGATAGATACAGCGCTGTTTTCGGTACAGAAGTGCTTCGGTATGCCCGCAGGCCTTGGTGTCTGGTTGGTAAATGAACGATGCCTCGAACGGGCAGAACAAAAAAAGTCCGATAATCGCTTTATAGGTATACATCATACCACACAGGAACTCCTTAAAAGGGAGCTTGGCAATCAAACTCCTTCAACCCCCAATGTACTGGGTATCTATTTATTAGGATGTGTTTGTGATGACATGTTAGAAAGAGGTGCAGACACTATAAGAAAGGAAACAGAACTAAAAGCTGAATTATTGTATTCATTTCTTGAAGCAAGTGAAAATTTTGATATTGCAGTAAAGAATGAAGAACATCGATCACAAACTGTCGTTGTAGCTAATACAAAAGTAGCTCCTGCTACCATCAACGGATATTTAGCTAATTTCAACATGCAAATTGGTGTAGGCTACGGAGATTATAAAAATACGCAGGTTCGAATAGCCAATTTCCCTGCAATAAGTGTCAGTGACGTAGAACGTTTGATTGATCTTTTATCAGAAGAAAGTAGTTATTGCTGATAACTAGGAAACGCCCGCTAGCAAGGTCGTTTCTTAGCCTAACCTTCGAACAAAAAGGCTTTAAATGCTTTCTTTTTATTATTAGCTTATGATAGAAACTGGTAAAAGATTCTGCTTAAGTGTTACCCGTTGTTCCTCTACCTCTGCCAAACGCTGAATATACGCTGATAAGTCCCCGCTGAACATTGCTTGCTTCGCATTATTATTCTTCATCCTGTATTTTCTTATCACCGCTTTTATAGTGTTTAATCTTGTTCTTTTCATGGTTGTATGTGTTTAGTAATTTTAAGGATAGTTTGCTTTCATATACACCTCTACAACAAGTGTGCCAAATATTAAGTTCATCTATAAAACGGGGATATTTTTCAATTATTGTACCATTAGTTTTACCTTATTTTCAAATGAAACGTTACCCAAACCACCAATCGCTTAACACACAACAAATTACAACGTATAGCACGGGATAAGAAATAATTAAATTATTTTCATAAGGCATTGAATATTAACAAGCTCTTAACACAAATCCTTTAGCTGCGCTTTATTGCCTCATTCAAATCCTCGATTAAATCACTTACATCTTCAATACCAATACTTAAGCGTACTAAACCGTCTTTTAAACCCGCTGCCTCCCGCTCCGACTTGGGGATCGCGGCATGAGTCATAGTAGCCGGATGCCCTGCCAAAGACTCTACACCGCCCAAAGATTCTGCGAGGCTAAATAACTTCAGGTTGGACAAAAACCTTTTAACTTTTTCTATGTCATCATCCTTAAATGTAAATGACAGCATTCCTCCGAAATCATCCATTTGGTCACTAGCTACGTCATGATTCTTATGTGTGGCCAGGCCTGGCCAATAGACCTCGTTTATGTCATCATGATTGTTCAAAAATTCAGCTATTTGAGCTGTATTTTCACAATGAGCTTTCATACGTAAATGTAACGTCTTCACTCCTCTCAATATCAGAAAACAATCCTGTGGGCCAGGAACCGCACCACATGAGTTTTGATAAAAGGCCATCTTTTCACCCAGTTCGGAATCATTAACGACAACGGCTCCCATTATAACATCTGAGTGTCCACACAAATATTTTGTAAGTGAATGGACTACTAAATCTGCTCCCAGGTCAAGGGGTCTTTGCAAAAACGGTGTAGCAAAAGTATTATCTACACAGCATAATATGTTTTTTGACCTGGCAAGCTCAACCACCTTTTTTATATCTATGATATTCAAAAGCGGATTGGTAGGTGTTTCAACCCAGATCATTTTAGTCTGTTCATCGATATGTGAACTTATTTGTTCAATATCAGACATTTGAATAAATTCAAATTGGATCCCATAAGCCTCATAAACTTTAGTAAATAATCGATAGGAACCTCCATATAAGTCGTTCGTAGCAATAACTTTGTCTCCTGGTTTCAATAATTTCATTACAGCATCTGAGGCTGCCATTCCCGACGAAAAACAATATCCTGTTTTCCCGTTTTCCAAAGCTGCCAAATTATCTTCCAGAACCTTTCTTGTTGGGTTGAGTGTTCGGGAGTATTCATACCCTTTATGTTGTCCGGGAGATGTGTGAACATAAGTTGAAGTTTGATAAATAGGAGTCATAATCGCTCCAGTAGCTTCATCTGGTTCTATTCCTGCATGTATAACTTTGGTTCCAAATTTCATATTCATAAATTTTGCTTAGACTTTTAAACGCTTTTCCAAATAAGCGAGTTCTACATTGAACAAAATAATTTATTTACCCTATTTTTCATATTTTTGATGCATATTTACTTATGCATGAGAGCCACAAAAAAGCCTTGTTATCCAAGCTTATTTTCGGAAATAAGCGCTCACTTTTTTCTTTATTATGGTCTGTTCTTCTGCCAATTACGGGTTCAGTTATTTTCACTTTTTATGCCACAGGAAACTTCAATAGCTTTTATCCTGAAAGCACTTTATTTATCGTAACCTTTTTTGTATTGGCTACCCTTGCTATGTCTTTGGCTTTGCTTCCAACAACGTTTGTAGCTGTCATTAGTGGCTATTATTGGGGGTTTAATCAATTTGTCGCGGTTATAATATCCTATTTAATAGCTTCAGCAATAGGTTATTCCATAGGCAAAAAGCTAGATCATGGTCATTTTACAGAAACGCTACACCAAAATAAGAAACTAGCTGCTTTCAGCGAGGGACTAAATAGAAACGAGTCTATATTTATTATTTTGGGAAGAATTTCCCCTGTCTTACCCTTCGCATTAATGAATTTATTCTTTGCCTTTATGAAAATAGATTTCAAAAAATTCTTCTTCATAGGAATGATAGGTATGCTTCCGCGCACAACTTTAAGTTATTGGGCAGGAACACAATGCGCATCTATATATGAAATATATAAAGCAAACCACAAAATACCTCATAATGAACTACTAATGCTCCTATTAATTTTTTCATCGAGTTTTGGAATGATCTTATTATTTCGGAGAATCCTAAAAAAAAGCAGCCTCTCAGGAGGATGAGAGACTGCTTTCTGAACCATTATTAACCAATAAAAATCTACTATTAGAACCTAATTCTGCGTTATAACTGAAATGATTGCTGTTAAACCACTCATGAGAAAACAAACAATATGAATTATTTGTTATCGGAATAACCGAATTAAAGCTCTTATTATTGTAACAACCATGGTATTCGAAAAGTTCTCAAAAGCCCTATTAATATTTATTATTACCTGTACTTTAGCTTTCCTGTATTACATTAATAATCTGAGATTTAACTACAACTTCGAAAGTTTCTTTTCAACAAAAGATCAATCACTGAGTATATTTAACCAACACAGGGCTACCTTCGAAAACGACAATGATTTTTTATTAATTGGCATAGTTAACAGGCCCAGTATTTACGACTCAGTCTTTTTAACAAATGTGGAAGCATTAAGTAATGGTATCAGAAAACTACCAAATGTAACCCAGGTAGAATCACTGCTAAGCCAGGCTAATTTGATTATTCACCGAGACCCCATTTTTAATATGGAAATTCCAACGCGAATTCCATTTATCCACTCAGACAACTGGAAACGTTTAGCCGCAGATTCAAGCTACCTACAACCATTTAAAGAATTGAAAGGCTCTTTTATTACCAATAATCAGGATGCACTTGCTATTATGGTGAAGCTCCCAAACATGATCCCCAGAGAAGATGCCGGTATTTTAATACAACAATTAGACTCCTTAACAGCCAACTATAACTTCGAGGAAATACATATCGCCGGAAAGGCAAAAGCCGAGACTGTTTATGTAAAAAAAATGCAGCATGAATTATTAATATTTGTCAGCTCTTCATTTATGCTCATAGTCTTTTTTCTTTTCATTGCCTATCGTTCATTGTGGGGGGTTATTCTTCCTTTAAGTGTCGTTCTTCTTTCTGTTATCTGGAGTTTGGGAGCCATGGGTGTTGGTGGTAAATCAATAGATTTAATGACTGTTTTATTGCCTACAATCATGTTCGTGGTAGGTATGTCAGACGTGGTTCATTTCATTACCAAGTACCTGGAAGAATTGCGAAATGGAACAGAGAAGTTTGTAGCTATAAAAAAAACTATTCATGAAATTGGCCTGGCAACGTTTTTAACATCGCTCACGACGGCTATTGGTTTTGTAACATTAATATCGACAGGAATAGTACCTATTCAAGAATTTGGTATTTACAGTGCCATAGGTGTTTTTCTCGCTTTTATACTTGCATTCACTTTCCTGCCGTCGGTGCTTTCGTTGTTACCAATTCCGAAAATGGCTATTAAAAAGAACAATGAAGCCTATTGGAATAGAAAATTACATTTACTTTTCCTTTGGATTATTAATAACAAATGGAAAGTTGTAATAGGTTGTGTACTTATAACAGCTACTTCTATCGCAGGCATCGCAAAAATCGAGCAAAACTCTTATTTAATAGACGAAGTTTCCGACAGTGATCCCTTAAAGCAGGATTTTTTATTTTTTGAAAAAGAATTTTCAGGTGTGCGTCCATTTGAAATTAATATCAGGGTTAACGAGGAACAGTCCTCTATTTTCAGTTATGAGGTGATACAGGAAATAGACAAAGTGGAAAAGTACCTCGCCAAAAACTTCAATATCACTAATTTCATTTCGCCTACACTATTTTTCAAAACGCTAAACAGAAGCTACAACGGAGGGAATGCCGCCGCATATGTAATTCCCGGAACAGAAAGGGAATATCGAAAAATAAAGAAACAGTTAGCACTATTTGAAAAAAGAAAGGAGCTTGATGCTATTGTAGACAGCAGTAAAACTTATGGACGTATATCGTCCAAAATAGTAGATATTGGTAGTAAAAGAATGAATGAAAAAAACAATGCACTCATAAAATTCATTCAAGACTCTACAGACACCAGATTAGTATCTTTCAACCTTACCGGTAGCGCCAACTTAATCGATAAAACCAATTCGGAATTGTCCAATAACATGATGAAAGGACTTGCCATCGCATTTGCTGCTATTGCATTAATTATGGGGCTGCTTTATCGTTCTTTTCGCATTGTCATAATTTCATTTATTCCCAATATCATTCCTCTTCTCATAATCGGAGGCATCATTGGCTATTCGGGAATAGGCCTAAAAATGTCTACATCAATAATATTCACCATTGCTTTTGGCATAGCTGTGGATGATACCATACATTTTATGAGTAAACTGCGTCTGGAATTAAGAAAAGAAAAAAGTCTATTATATGCGATTAAAAACACTTTTGTAGGGACAGGGAAAGCCATCATAGTTACTTCTATCATTTTAGTCGGTGGCTTTCTTACGCTCATCTATTCAGATTTCAACGGCACCTTTTTTACAGGTCTGTTTATAAGTCTTTGTTTATTTTTTGCGGTAATGGCCGATTTGCTGCTGATACCTGTATTACTCTTATTATTTTATAAAAAGAAATGACAGACTTATAATTTGTCCTAGAATAGCGCTAATTTTGGTCTGAGGTATGAAATTCTTAACAAGCATATTATTCGTTTTCAGTCTTTGGAGCCTGCGTGCGCAAAATCAAAACGAGACTCCCTTCAAAATAAACCTGGGGACGGGAATCGCAAACTACCATGGCGACATATGTCCTTTTTTGGAATGCTTATCGCCTTCTTATAACCTCAATGCTTCATTGCGTTATTTCATGACTCCTCAATTGAACTTACGTCCTCAACTAAGTTTTTTTAGGTTACAGGCAGCAGATGAGCGTGGCAATAACAAAAACAGAAATCTCTCTTTTAGATCTGATAACCTCAGTTTCTCTATTAGTTTGGTATACGACTTCTTTCCATATGTTTTTCAAGCAAATCTTCGAAAACCTATCACACCATTCGTAAATTTAGGCATAGGAGGACTTTTTTTTAATCCTAAAGCGGAATTAAATGGTCAGTGGCACGAATTACAACCATTGAGCACAGAAGGAGTGCCCTACAATCGTTTCACCTTTTTTATTCCACTTGGTGGCGGTATAAGAATTTATGTAAATAAAAAAATTGATTTGATTGTCTCTTACTCTTATCAGTTCACTTTTAGCGATTACCTGGACGACATTAGCAACAACTATACAGACATTGATAATTTGAGCGGTTTTGCCCGCGAACTTGCAGACAGAACAAGTGAACTCGGAGTAACTCCTCAACAAACCCAGGATGGTGAACACTGGCAGGAAGGCAGTCCAAGAGGAAATGGAAAATGGAAGGACAGTTACTCTACTATTAACATTGGTTTGTCAATAGACTTATTCCAGCACGAAATCAACTTCTAATGGATACCAGGTCCTATTAAATGTGATTACAATAATATTTCTATAGCTGCGCTATCAATGATTGTTTAAAAAATGTATTTTCGCAGTTCGAATAAGTGGATGCATAAAAAGCAATAAAAATAGCCATGAGCGATTACAATTTTAATGCCATAGAAAAAAAGTGGCAGGCCTATTGGAAAGAGAATAAAACGTTTAAATCTACAGCTGATACAAATAAACCAAAATTCTACGCACTTGACATGTTTCCTTACCCTTCAGGAGCCGGCTTACATGTAGGTCACCCTCTTGGTTACATCGCATCGGATATCATATCGAGATACAAGCGCATCAAGGGCTTCAACGTCCTGCATCCAATGGGCTTTGATTCTTTTGGCCTGCCCGCAGAACAATATGCCATTCAAACAGGTCAACATCCTGCAATTACCACCAACGAAAATATAGCCCGGTACAAAGAGCAACTTGATAATATTGGTTTCTCTTTTGACTGGGACTGTGAAATTCAAACCAGCAGCCCTGAATATTATAAATGGACACAGTGGATTTTCATTCAACTGTTCAATTGCTGGTACAATAATAAATCAGACAAAGCCGAACCGATAGCTACACTTATTGCTCAATTTGAAGCCAATGGTAATGCTGATGTAGACGCTGCCTGTGACGAAGACATTCCTTCTTTTGATGCCGGTGAGTGGTTAAAGATGCCTGAAGCAGAAAAACAAAAAACACTGCTTCATTACAGGCTCACTTATTTATCAAACACCATGGTTAACTGGTGCCCGGAATTGGGAACAGTATTAGCTAATGACGAAGTAAAAGATGGAGTTTCGGAGCGAGGAGGCTACCCTGTAGAACGTAAAGAGATGCAACAATGGAGTATGCGCATCACTGCTTATGCAGAACGTTTGTTAACAGGACTGGAACGTGTTGAATGGACGGAAGCCTTAAAGGAAATGCAACGCAACTGGATTGGCAAATCTTATGGCTGCTCATTAAACTTTCAGGTCGAAAACAACGAAAGTAAATTAGAAGTATTTACTACACGTATCGACACCTCATTTGGTGTAACTTACGTAAGTATTGCCCCCGAGCACGAACTTGTTCTTTCGCTGACGACACCTGAACAAAAAGAAAAGGTAGAGGCTTATGTAGAACAAGCTAAAAACCGGTCGGAACGAGACCGTATGAGTGATGTAAAAACGGTTAGCGGAGTTTTCACGGGCTCTTATGCTATTAATCCTATGAATGGCAAAAAAGTACCGATATGGGTCGCAGACTACGTCTTAGCCGGCTATGGTACCGGAGTTGTTATGGCTGTACCATCGTCAGACACACGCGACTACGCTTTTGCCTCCCATTTTGACTTGGAAATTATTCCGGTACAGGAAGGGCCTAATACAGACATCAGCCAGGAAAATTTTGATGCCAAGGCAGGAACAATGATCAATTCAGGGTTTTTGAACGGCCTCTCCGTACCTGATGCCATACAGAAAGCCATAGAATTTGTCGAAGCTAAGGGCTATGGTAAATCCAAAGTAAACTACCGCCTGCGTGACGCCGTTTTTAGTAGACAACGTTACTGGGGCGAACCCATACCTATCTATTTCAAAGATGGAATCCCTTACCCGGTTGATTTTAATGACCTGCCTCTGGAATTGCCGGAAATTGACAATTACAAACCTACGGAAACCGGCGAACCACCATTGGGAAGGGCCAAAAACTGGAGCTATACACCTGCGGGGGACTCTAAAAGTTACCCATTGGAAATGAGCACTATGCCAGGTTGGGCAGGATCCAGTTGGTATTACTTCCGCTATATGGATCCTAAAAACAATAATGAATTCACATCCAAAGATATACAGGCTTATTGGAAAGATGTAGACCTCTACCTTGGTGGAGCAGAACACGCTACAGGGCATTTGCTGTACTCACGATTTTGGAATAAATTTCTATACGATTTAGCTTATGTAAACACCGACGAGGCCTTTACCAAATTGGTTAACCAAGGCATGATCCAGGGAAGATCAAACCTGGTTTACCGTATTAACGGCACAAACAAATTCGTTTCAAAAGGACTTAAAAAAGAATACGACACCACGGCCCTACACGTTGACGTAAATATTGTTCAAAACGATGAACTCGACCTGGAAGCTTTTAAACAGTGGAGGCCTGATTTCAAAGATGCCGAATTTGTCCTGGAAGAAGGAGTTTACAAGTGCGGCGCCGAAGTTGAAAAAATGTCCAAACGCTGGTATAATGTTGTAAACCCGGATGATATTTGCGAAAGATACGGAGCAGACACCCTGCGTCTTTATGAAATGTTTTTGGGACCACTTGAACAGTCTAAACCATGGAACACTAACGGGATTGATGGAGTTTCCAAGTTTCTTAAGAAAACATGGAGACTTTTTCACAATGAAACAGCATTTTCGGTGACCAACGACACTCCTGGTGACGAAGAGCAAAAAGTAATAAACACCTTACTATCCAAAATTGAAGAAGACATTGAGCGATTGTCTTTAAATACTTCTGTAAGTAACTTCATGAAATGTGTAAATGAACTTACTTCCCTAAAGTGTAACAAACGTGAAATACTAGAGAAATTGATCATTGCCTTAAGCCCTTATGCACCGCACATATCTGAAGAATTATGGGCATTATTGGGACATACCGATAGTGTTTCAACGGCAATATTCCCTGAAATTGATGAAAAATACCTGAAAGAAGATACTTTCGAGTATCCTATCATGATAAATGGGAAGATGCGAACGAAAATACCATTTGGCCTAGATATGTCTAAAGAAGACATGGAAGTAGCTGTACTTGCCGATGAGGTAGTACAAAAATGGGTGGAGGGAAAAACGCCAAAGCGCATAGTAATTGTGCCGAATAAAATCGTTAACCTGGTTGTTTGACACCAAATAGGGAATAGTGATAATGAATTGACAACCTACAAACTTAAAACATCGATCAATTCACCAAATATCCGTACGATTCCAATATTAGTTTAGCTTCTTCTGATAGCAAAAAATCATAGAATTGTTGAGCAGTTTCAAGGTCCTGCTCTTCACGTTTTATGATCACGAGTCCTTGATAAATAGGATCGTAAAAGGTTTCGGGTACTTCCAGCCAGCTACCCTTGGCAGCAATATGAGGGTTATGCACCGACGACATAGAGGTAAAACCAACATCGACCGCTCCTGTCTGTATAAATTGATTCGTTTGAGTGATACTTTCACCTACAATAAGGTTGTTCTGTAACGAGTCCCAAATATTTAGTTTTTCCAAAGCTTGCTTTGCCGCCACTCCGTAAGGAGCCAGCTCATAGTTTGCGATAGAAATTCGCAATTGCTCTTCATTGAGTGCACTTAACTCCAGATCATCTCTGAATATGCCCCAAAGGGCCAATTTTCCCTGAGCATAAATATAAGGTTTATTCCTACACAATCCTTTTTCATAAAGCTTCTCCGGATAGTCCATATCAGCAGCCACAAAAAGATCATAAGGAGCTCTGTGTTCTATTTGAGCACATAAGCTTCCCGACGAACCTATCACAAGATCGCAACTTTTCTTGGTCTTTTTCTCAAAAGCCGTTTTGAGTTCATCCATAACCTGGGCGGAACTAGCCGCAGTAGCAATTACAATATCGCTTTGTTTCCTTTGAAAACAGGAATTAAGTAAAAGAAATAATAGTGCTGCAATAAGCGAATACCTCTTTCTCATTTCTTCTATTTTATGAAATTATCGAAGCAATTTAGTCATCTACTTAATATACTATGAATTGTAGTAATAAGATGTCTCTATTCAGAGCAAACAGCAGCCTCTCATAGTGCAAAAATAACAGTTCACCGACTTATTAAATCATTTCGCGTAGTACTATGGGCAATTCGACTAATACACGACTTAATTGAAATTAAAAAAATGGTTAATTTTCAGACTCATTTAAAGTAATTTGCTTCTTCATTGATTTTCTCCCCTTCAGTTACAAGTTCTTTGGCCGACTGGTCTATTTTAGAAGCTCTTTCGCTATTACCCTGACTAATCTTTTTGAGATTCTCCATTTCTTCATGGATACTCGCTGTCTCTTGCTGTAAAAATTTAATGTTTTCAATAAACTCTAATAACATCTTATCACTTTCAGACACCACGGGAGCAATTTCATTAAAGGTTTCTTTAGCTGTAGCAGCTTTTTCAGCCCCCTCTTCTACCAAACTTGTTATTTCGTCTGCCGTTTCTTTGCTACGTTCCGCCAATTTTCTTACTTCAGATGCTACCACAGCAAACCCTTTCCCATATTCACCTGCATTTGCTGCTTCCACTGAAGCATTTAATGCCAGCATATTTGTTTGCTTTGCTATGTCATCAATTGCTTTTATTTTTGCGTGAATAAGATTCATAGCCTCGTTAAGTTGCTCAACTTGTTCCTGACCAATGCTGACATTTTCAGTTATCTGGCAGGAGCGTGCCTGTATTTGGCTGGCTTGAGTGCCGTTTGCTACTACATGCTTATCTATAGAACCTACTAAATCATAAACTTGATTCACTGAATTCATCTGCTCACCTGAGTGATTTCTTAATTCATCTGATAATTTATTAAACACTTCCCCAGCTTCATTCATTAAAGAAGCGTTTGACTTTATATTTCGAATAAATTTTCTTAGGAAGTCGTTGAGTTCTCTGGCTGATTGTCCCAATAAACCAATCTCATTTCTTTGCAAGACTAATCTGAACTGCTCGAGCTTTCCCATAGCAATCCTGTTAACAACCTTTTCTAATTCAACGAAATCAGCAGAAGTTTGTCTGGTTTGAAATAAAAGTGGAACGGCAAGAAGCAATATGCCAAAAACACAGAACAATGTAATTCGAATTGCTATTTCCTGAATTTCCATTTGAACACCGTGCAATAAATTGTAGAAAGACACATAACTTACGATAGATAAAGTAGTCATAATACCAGTTACCAAATAAATGATTGAAGTGTTTTTACGTCTTTTAAATGAATAAAAGTTTGCTCTCGACATTGGAATTTGACCACAATATTGCTCTAACAGTGAAATATAATAATTAAAAAACGGTATGGAGAACGTCGCTATTACCACAGGCCCCAATACCCAACATAAAATGAAAGTATGATTGTCAAACCCAAGTCCTAAGGTTACAGAAGGCGGACCAAGAAAACCATAAAAGGCAGTATATAGAAAATAATCTCGAGGTGTATATTTTATAAGCTGATTAATTTCTTCATGTGCAGACTTTGCCGCCAAGAGTCTTATTCTTTTAATTTTATTTTTGGTTCGAGCATAGGTCAAGATCAAAAAAAAGCTCACATACAAATAGAAAAAAGGGTTTGTGAAAATTTTAACCAGACCTTCAAATGACATCAGTTTCGAAAAAAAAATGATGATCATCCAACCTATGGGAGGTCCCATGAACGATAATAAGGAAAAAGTAACAATTTTTCTTTCGACGTATTGTGAAAATGAACTATCAGTCAACATGATACCATTCGTTAAGGTTCAAGGATTTAGATGACCCCCAAAAGTATTCGAAGTTTTTTGGATAAAGTTTCACAAAAACTATTAATTTCGGGGAACAGAATGTCCAACACCTAACAAATATGTTACTCATATAAAAGTGTGTCCCTTATTAGTAAAGAAAATTAATCAATAAAGAAATGTTCAAACATTTGTTCTATTTAGGCTCCTTCATTTTTCTTGTGGGGTGCGGCGCAAAATCTACTGATTCCACTGATAATGAAGGCAGTGAAACGGTAAACGAAGAAAAGACAACTATCAACAAAAAGCCTCTTGCAAAATTTGAACCGGAAGACGGACAAGTAATACTGTTTGCGGGTCAGGAACTAGATGCTATTGGAGGATTAGATGAATATAATAATGGATACTATGACCATTTCGATGCTCCCGGAGGTTTTACTATGTACACTAATTTTCGACCTGGAGATACTGTACATGGACATATTAATAAAGGCTTGGATGGCTTAATGACTACAGACGATTGGGGTGATGGCCCATCGAATATGCAAATGCAAATTGATGATCCCGATTTCAACAACAGTGCACTGGCAATCGGTTTGGAATTAGTAAATCATGATGAAAATATAGCAAAAGGTGTTCATGACAGTATTATTATAAAATTCGGAAACTGGATAAAAGGCTTAGGCAAGCGTCCTGTATTTTTACGTACCGGTTTCGAATGGGATGGACACGACTGGAACCATTATGATAAAGAATTCCATAAACAGAGCTTTATCCGTGTAAGACAAATACTTGATTCTATCGGGGTTGAAAACGTTGCTTATGTATGGCAATCAAAAGGCTGGGGATCGACTTATAAGGAAATTGAAGAATGGTACCCTGGAGATGAATATGTCGATTGGTGCGGCGTATCCTTTTTCTCAAGATACCAGGGAATAGAGCCTATGTTATTATTTTCGAAAGAACACGGCAAACCTCTTTTTATTGCTGAAGCAAGCCCATCAATAGAGGCAGACTCTAACGATTACCAACCAATAGATCTTGCCGATCCTAAATGGTCTCAATATTCCTGGGACAACTGGTTTGTTCATTTTTTCAAGTTAATTGACGAAAACCCTGACGTTGTTAAAGCAGTTAGTTATATCAACTGTAACTGGAAATCTCACCGTATGTGGAAAAGCGTTCCAAACTTCGCCCAAATGGATGCAAGACTTCAACTTAGCGAAGACCTCTCCAACAAGTGGAAAGAGATTACAGGAAAAGAACAATATTTAAAAGCTTCTCCGGACTTATTTGACAAGCTCTGGAATAATAATAAAGAATAATAGTTGAAGGGGCTGTCTTAAAAGACAGCCTTTTTGTTACCCTCCGGGTTCGGTCTCGCCCATTTTGCAAAGACAAACTTTTAATATATCTTTGCTGCCATCTTTCAACAACTGAGACATCATGAAAAGTTTTCATTGGTGCACAGGATTAATAATTGTATTATTAATTTGTGTGATTAATTCGTACTGTTCTGCCCAAAATATTAGTTTTGAACATAATTACACACCTGTTTATTCCAAAGGACAGCTGCCATCAGACTTAATTAAACTTTCTTCGGAAATTTATAAAGAGGAAAGTTCCAAAATTGGAAAAACAGAAACTGATAGAAACAGCCGTAAAAAGTTCTTATTAACCAGTTCATTTAACCTGCGCAAGCTACTGGCAAGTGGAATGGTTGTATTCAACGATACAGTTACGGGCTACATCAAAGAGGTAGCTGCCAAAGTACTGGTAAACCACCCTAAATTAAAACAGGAAATACGCTTCTACCTGGTAAAATCACCTGCTGTTAATGCCTTCACCTCCAATGACGGCATGATTTTCATAAATATGGGATTGATTTCGCAACTTGAAAATGAAGCTCAATTGGCTTTTGTTATCTCACACGAAATTGCCCATTATGTGGAAAAACATGTTATTGAAGAATATGTCGAAAACGAAAAAATTTCATCAGCGAGAGGTATCTACTCCAAAAAATCGGTTCATGAGCGGCTAATAGTGCAAAACCATCACTCACAGGAAGTCGAATTTGAAGCAGACATGCATGGATTCAATACCTATTTTGTGAATTCGGGTTATGACTTGGAAGAAGGTAGCAATGCTTTTGATGTGCTAAAATACAGTTACCTGCCCTATGACGAAATCCCTTTCAACTTAAATGCATTCGAAAATGAGCATATCAACTATTTTGAAAAGTATTTTCCCGAAGAAACTAATGCGATAAATGCCGGTGAAGATTACAACGAAGAATTAAGCACGCACCCCTCTCCTGAAAAACGACGAACAAAAATTCTTGAAGAAGCTGCCAAAAAAGAAAATATAAAAGGAGAAAACTTCCTCTTACCTCAAAGTAAATTTGTACACGCACAACAAGTATGTCGCTTTGAACTATGTAAGCTTTATAATGATGAATTAGCCCTGGATCACGCTTTATACCATAATTGGCTCATGCTCAACAAATACCCCCAAAACAACTATGTAAAGAAGCAAATGGGAAGAACATTGTATCTACTCAGTCACACAAAGCCAAATAATCAATACGAGGTTATAAGATCCACATCGGAAGTAGAAGGGCAATCACATACAGTCACCGTACTTATAGAAGAGCTTAGTGATGAAGAGATGGCCATGTGGGCACTCTCCTATTTATGGCAAATAGACCCCATGCAACAAGATATTGACATTGAAAAATGGCAAAAATCGATTGCCAAATTATTAAAATACGATTACGATGTAAAAACGGAACAGCTTCTAAGAGAAGAAGGTACACCTTTTGATACCTTGAGTTCAGAAGCGTACGAGAAGTTATCTAAAATTGAAAAGATCAAATACGATAACAAATTAAAAGAATCAGAAGACAAGGTAAATTCGGTATTAATCAACGCAATGAATGATCCAAATTTCGAGCCTTTTTTTAATGATCAACTTAGCGATCAAAAAGAAGAAAAAAAATTGACTTATAGGGAAAAAGTTAAAAAAGAACGTGAAATCAGTCGCAATGGCCATGCTTTTGGCATTGATAAAATGGTTGTTCTTAGTCCAGAATATCAAATTTTTGATTATCGTAGTAAAAACCAGAATAAAAGATTGAAGAGTGAGAGAAAGCAATTGTCTCTTTCCGACAAAATTAAATACACCGCAGAAGAGCTAAATATGAAAGTAGAAGTGCTCGATGACAACTCCTTTAAAAAATCGGACACACATTTATTTAATTGTTATGTAGAGGTACAACAATGGCTTCGAATGAAAGGAAAACTAGAAAACATGGAGATCTCGATCCCCGTTTTACAGGACAGCATATATCACTTACTGCACGATGAATTTGACACCGATCATTGTAGTTGGATGGGATTCTATGCAACAACAAGCTCTAAGCCAGGAGCTGCCTGGGTATTTGCGTATACGTTAATGATATACCCCCTGCTTCCTTATGGTATTTATTATGTGATAACGCCTGAGCATTATACTTACTATTATTTGTTAGCCATGGATTTAAAAAACGAGGAGGTAGAGTGGTTTTATTATGATAAGGTCAATAAAAACGATGCAAACTCACTCATTAACTTTGTACTCAAGGACTGTCTTTATCAAATTCACCGCAAATCAGTAAAATAATGAGAACTTACCTATTACTTCTATTACTAATAAATGTAAGCCTGGTATGTGCTCAAAAAAGCATTCTAGGTAATCATACGATAAAATATTCCTTTAGTGTTGGGCCACGTTATGGAAACGGAAAATCGGTAAATGACGCCAAAGAAGAGGGTGTACAGCAAGATCAATACGGTGTATTTAATACTTATACAGACGATAATAGTAGCGTTTTAGATCGCCTTGGTTTTTTATTTTCACACAATATAGAATTTGAAGGCAGTTTCAACAGACGCTTGTCTTATGTATTTAGCTACGGCCTTATGCGCACCAACTCTGCCATGCAAATTGCTTCATCTGCTGAAATGCCCTTAGACAATTACAACGATTATAGCCCAAAGTCATACTCAGGCGCCAATTACAGTTATTTTGACGAACCTACAATATTCCCATTTGTTATCAATCAAAGTAAATTTGGATTTCAGTTAAAGCAATTCCAAAAACACCTTGGCAGCGTGGCCCCTGTTGGCAGATATTGGAGTTATCACTTCTTTATCTTGAGATCGAAATTACATGACATCAACGACCGCTATGATAACTTTGAACCTGTAAAGGATCTAAACTGGGGCCTTGGCGTAGGCAAAGGGTCTCAAAATTACATCAAGGGAAACTTTGTATATGATTTACAAGTGAGCACCAGACTGGTGCTTTCTTCAATAGGAAAAAGGTCTAATACCGAGGGTACAACAGATTTTGAACGCTACGCCAATAAATCTATAAATATACGCTCAGTAGCCACTTATCTCTTAGAAATAAAACTAGGTTTTGGAAAACTATTTTAAAGATATAATACGTCTATGATTAAAATAAAAAGCCGTTACGATCGTAACGGCTTTTTATTATTTATAAATCTATTATAATTCTTATTGTGCACTTTCTAACTTCTTAGCATACTTCTTTCGATCCTCTTCCGTTAAATAAATTTTTCTCAATCGCATCGATTCAGGAGTTATTTCTACTAATTCATCGGCCTGGATATACTCAAGGGCTTCTTCCAATGAAAATCTGATTGGAGGTGGCAAACTTGATTTGTCATCCGCACCGGCAGAACGCATATTCGTTAACTTCTTAGATTTACCAACATTGACAGTTAAATCATTGGAACGTGAATGCTCACCAACAATTTGTCCCCCATAAACTTCTTCACCCGGAGCTACAAAAAACTTGCCTCTATCTTGAAGTTTATCCAATGAGTAAGCATAAATAGTACTTTTTTCTAATGAAATCATAGCACCGTTATTTCTCGTTGGAATTTCACCCTTCCATGGTTCGTAACCTTTAAATCGATAAGCCATAATTGCTTCTCCTGCCGTAGCGGTCAATACGGCGTTACGCAGCCCCATCAAACCACGAGAAGGAATTTCAAATTCCATACGTGTAAAGCCACCTTTTGGAGCCATACCTATAAGTTCTCCTTTACGAGCGGTGACCAATTCTATGACTTTACCAGACACATCTTCAGGAGAGTCAATGGTCATTGCTTCAACAGGTTCACATTTCTTACCATCTATCTCTTTGAGAAGAACGGTTGGTTGGCCAACTGCCAATTCATAGCCTTCTCTACGCATTGTTTCAATTAAAATAGACAAATGAAGAATACCACGACCATAAACCAGGTACGAATCAGCACTTTCTGTTTCTTCAACGCGCATGGCAAGATTTTTTTCTAACTCTTTATATAGTCGATCTCTGAGATGTCGGGAAGTAACAAATTTACCTTCTTTGCCAAAAAAAGGAGAGTTATTAATCATAAAACGCATACTCATTGTAGGCTCTTCTATGGAAATCGGTGGCATGGCCTCCGGGTTTTCGTTATCGGCTACTGTATCACCAATATCAAAATCTTCTATTCCCGAAAAAGCGCATAACTCTCCGCACTCTACCAATTCTGCTTTAGCTTTTCCCAGACCTTCAAATACGAATAGTTCCTTGACACGCCCTTTCTTCACTGTCCCGTCTCTTTTGACCAAAGAAACCTGTTGATTAGGTTTAAGTGTACCCCGGGTAATTCTGCCAACAGCAATTCGTCCTATAAATGACGAGAAGTCTAAAGAAGTAATCTGCATTTGTAACGACCCTTCCTGATATTCCGGTGCCGGTACCGTTTCAATAATAGCATCAAGCACGGCAGAAATGTCTTCGGTCGGTTGCTGCCAATCGGTACTCATCCATCCATTTTTTGCAGAGCCGAACAATGTAGGGAAATCCAACTGTTCTTCCGTTGCTCCCAGATTAAACATTAAGTCAAAGACGGCTTCCTGAGCTTCATCCGGTTTGCAATTTTCTTTATCCACTTTGTTAACCACAACAAGAGGTTTCAAACCCAATTCGATTGCTTTTTGTAGTACAAAGCGTGTTTGAGGCATAGGACCTTCAAACGCGTCGACAAGTAATAATACCCCGTCGGCCATATTCAATACCCGCTCCACTTCTCCGCCAAAGTCGGCGTGACCCGGAGTATCAATAATATTTATTTTGGTTCCTTTATAAGTTATTGAAGCATTTTTGGAAAGTATGGTAATCCCCCTTTCTCTTTCCAAATCATTATTATCCATGATCAGCTCTCCCTTTTCCTGGTGTTCTTTGAACAACTGACCATGAATCAATATCTTATCTACTAAAGTCGTTTTGCCATGATCAACGTGCGCAATAATGGCTACATTTCTTATATCCTGCATTGTCTGCTAATTAAATCAGCGCAAAGGTAAGTAATTGTTAACGATTGAACACTTTCTCCCAAAGAAATTTTAAGTATCTGTGTATAAGCCATTATTTCAATCATAAAATTTGATACAAAATTTTAATCACGCCAATTAAAAGTTATAATTGTAATGAGCGAATTAATAATTAAGCCATGAGAACGCTGGATTTTTCAAATATTGTAGCCCAGGCCTGGGAAGTCTATGGCGAGCCAGATGTTATCAAAGGAATCATTGATTTCAGTCCCAACGTTTCAACAAATCAGGTTTTCAAAATTTCTTTTTTAAGCGGACGCGTACTATTTGCCAAATTATCTTACTTCGGTAAATTTGATAACTTCAGGGAAGATCATGCAATAATAAATGTATTGGCTAACACACTTCCCTCCCCATATAAAAACTTTCTATCACGATCCCTGGTAAAAAATGGTGAGGTGTTTGTTTACAGACATCAGCAGGAATGGCTAGATGCCTGGGTTGCTTTTTATGAGCCTATACCTATCGCCAATAAGCTACCACGAAGGTTGGATAATGCACACATTAAGAAACTGGGAAAAGAATTAGCGCTATTTCACAAGGCTTGCAATGAAATAAGTAGCAAACTACCTCACTCTTCTAAAACACTCGAAACAGACATTAACGACCTGCTTCGAATAAATAATTCAATTACCGGTAGATTCGACAATGATCTGGAACATGGACTGATTGAAAAACATTGTTATGCTTTTTTATCCGCATGTAAACAACTCAATTATGACTCCTGGAACAAGATCCCTGTTTTTGTTGACTGGAACATCGGAAATTTCTCAGTAACCGAAGATGTGGAATTTTACTCAAGGTGGGACTACGATTGGTTCCGAATGAGTTCGAGAGTCATGGATTTTTACTTTTTTAGCAGGGTAGTTTCTGACATAGGCGACAAAACTATTTTCAGCTATCTTACCGACCCACTCAAAGAAAGTAGGTTTCTCCAATTCATCAGTGCTTACCATGAAGTGTTCCCACTAAATCGTGAAGAAGTTTACTTTATTAAGGAAGCTTATCGTTTTTTTATTTTAAATTACGTCGTAAAGGATGGTCGTTATTTCTTTCATGAAATTTATGCATCGCGTTTGCAATATGAAGCACTAAATAACTACCTTCCCAAATTGGATAATTCATTTGATCCGGAAAGAATTATTACACACTTAAATTTATAAGAAGGATACATGAACATAATAAACTTTGAGTCAATCGTGACGCAGTACAAGGTGGTATTTTTTGATGCTTTTGGAGTCTTAAAAAATTATGAAGGTTTTTTACCGGGTATTGAAAAAACCATAAATCTTCTCGACGAAAAAGGAATCGAATATTATGTACTGACAAATGATGCTTCCCGAAGTCCCGAGCAGCTGATTAGTTCTTATATCGACCACGGTTTGAAAGGATTCAGCGCAGAAAAAATGATATCATCAGGGATGTTAGCACGAGAATTTATAAGACTCAAAATTAATAAAGGCACCATTGCTTACCTCGGTACCGAGGATTCGGTTCATTACCTGGATGATTTGGGACATAAAACCATATCGATGAGAGAGCTCGACTTAAAGGATATTAACGAAGTAGAAGCGTTAGTGCTACTCGATGACGAAGGCTTTAACTGGCAAAGAGATCTCAATAAAACGATTAATCTGTTACAAAAAAGAAATATACCCGCCGTCGTCGCTAATACAGACGCTGTATACCCTGTATCAAAAGACCATGTGGCTGTAGCCATTGGAGGCCTCGCTAATTTGATTGAATCTGTGGTAGGGAAAAAAATGATTCGCTTTGGGAAGCCTGACGCACAAATGTTCAACTTTGCTTATCAATACATCCAACAGCAAGGGCATTTTGAGAAAGATGAAATATTAATGGTCGGTGACACCTTGACTACAGATATCATTGGCGGAAACAAATTTGGGATAGACACCGCGTTGGTGCTTAGTGGTAATACCTCACCTACTAATTTTGATTTTAAAATCAGATCAACAGGAATTATTCCTGACTATATCTGCCATTCAGCGGTGATCAGATAACTAAAAGAAGTAAGATGGAAAGGCGTCTAAAGTATCGCCTTTCTTATTTTAATCAATTTCTCAAGCAACTCTTCCAGTAGATCCAGATGCAACATATTAGCGCCATCTGACTTTGCCTCCTGAGGTCTCGGGTGTGTTTCAATAAATATACCATCGGCCCCTACAGCGACAGCAGCTTTACCAATAGTTTCTATTAGTGCAGGTTTACCTCCCGTAACCCCAGTAGATTGGTTGGGTTGTTGTAAAGAATGTGTTATATCCATAATCACTGGAACTTCAAAAGAGCGCATGATAGGGATATTTCTAACATCTACGACTAAATCGGTGTAACCAAAAGAATTACCTCTATCGGTTAACATCACCAGGTCATTACCACAGGACTTTATCTTTTCTACAGCAAATTTCATAGATTCGCCAGATAGAAACTGCCCTTTTTTGACACTTATAGCTTTACCCGTATTTCCCGCAGCTACTAACAGATCTGTTTGTCGACACAAAAATGCGGGTATTTGTAAGACGTCAACATACGCCGCCGCTAAAGCAGCATCTTTTGATTCGTGAATATCCGTAATAGTTGGAACCTTAAATTGATCCCCTACATTTTTCAAAATGTTCAGAGCCTTCTCATCTCCTATTCCCGTAAACGAATCCAAACGTGACCGATTAGCTTTTTTGAATGAGCCTTTAAATACCCATGGAATTTCATACTTATCGGTTATTTTTTGAATGCGCTCTGCAATTTCAAAAGCAATTTCCTCGCCTTCAATAGCACAAGGGCCTGCGATCAAAAAGAAATTATCTCCATCCTTAAACTTCAGCTTCGGAATATCAATCATTTTATGCTCCACTTATTTTAATTGATACCAAATGTACAAACAAATACCCATTTTAAAGGAAAAGTTCATTCAATTTGAAATAAATTCTTAGCATCAAGCCCTTTCATTGAAACCTAATCAAGTACTTAGCACGTATCAATACATCGGTAAATGACATAAAAGTGCATATTGAAGATGTGTTAACTCATGTTTATACAATAATTACTAGTATCGACTTTGTAATTTAAAGACAAAAGGTATAATTTGTCTTTTTATGTAAATGATTAAAATACTTAAAAAATGACGCAAACCGCGAAACCTGAAAAGAAAAAAGAGGGTGGTGGCAAGGCTGCCAAACAGGGATTAATTATTGTATTCATTGTTGTACTATTAGGCATCAATGGAGGTCAACTTTATGTTTGGTACAAAGCTAAAGAAGAAATAGCTCAAAATGAGGAAACTATTGCCGAGCAAAAAGAAACAATAGAAACAAAAAGAACAGAAATCGACTCCCTAATCACACAAATTGAACAACGTATTTCAGAGAAACAAAAACTGGAAGGCAATGTAGCGGAGTTGGAAGCAGCCTTGGAGGACCTTCAAATTTTGAACGAAAAGTTGAAAAAAGACGCAGGTCGGGCAGCCTACTATTATAAACAATGGAAGGATATGAAGGAGCAGTATGAACCTATGTTAAAGAGACAAGACGAGGAAATTGCCGCTCTGAAGCTTCAAAACAAAGAATTAAATGAGAATGTGGTGGCTTTAAAGGAGGACAAGGCAGAACTTAGAGACAGCATCTCCACTTTGGAACATGAAGCACAAAACTATTCCGACACCCTTAAAAAAGCCAAAATTCTATTTGCAGATGGTTTTAAGGTAACATCACTGAAGAAGACTAAAAGCGGATTCAAGGAAAAATTTGTACCAGATTCCAAGGGATACAAACCAAAGGAACTTATCTATGCTAAAATCGACTACTTCGTCGCAAAAAACCTTGTTGCTAATATTTCAGAACGCGACATTTATATTCAGGTTAAAGATCCGGGAGGAAATACCCTAAGCGACGCTAACGGAGGAGGTAAATTTACAGCCGTAGATTCCGAAATGTTCTACACACTTAAAGATACGTTTACCTATACACGTGAAAAAATCACCCGCAGTATTCAGTTTCAAAACGACACCGAATACAAATCAGGACAATATCAAATTCTTGTTTATGCCGAAGAGCACTTAATAGGCTCCGGATCGTTTAAGGTCAGATAAAACTACTGACGTTTCGCGAGTTGAATAATCATTTCAGAACTTGTAGCATCTAAATTATATTTAGATGCTATTTTTTTTGCCTTTTTGGCGGTCTCAATCGCGTCTCCCGTATCTCCAAACATTAATTGTACAATAGCCTTCGTATCTAATACCTGATAATCGTTTTTACGTTTCAGAGCCACTTCGTTTATCCATTGCAACACTTCGATACTTACCATATTCCGCTCCACGAAATAAAGGCTGAAATAATGAAGCTCATCGTTAGACAGTTGACCACTTTCAAATAAAGTATGTACAATTTTTTGCACTTCTTGCTCGTTCCCTTTGCCACGCTCAAATTCCAACTTCATTCGCGATAGAAAAGGTTTTCCAAAATCAATTTCAGCATCAATAAGTGATTCCTCAAACTCAAAATACGCCTTGCTTTTACCATTCGAATAAGATGTATTTAAGTATTCCGCCTTTCTTCCTTCAAATGTACTTACCGAATTATCCATATTGCTGAAAACGGGGTTTTTGATCTCCCAATAATCTTCTTTAGCCAGCTCGGCAGTACCAGCCGCTGTCTTGTGATCTATATATTGCTGCATTTCACCAATAAACCGGTCTTTATCAGCATAACCTCTAATAGTACCTATTACGTTACCATTATAATCGAAAATCTTAATGGTTGGGAATCCACTCACCTGGTGTTTACGAGCAAAAGATGGACCTTCCCCTTTCTCTGCATCTATCTTATAAGAAATAAAATTCTTCTTAATCATCTCAACCACCTGCGGATCTTTAAAGGTCGTGGCATCCATTTTTTTACAATAGCCGCACCAGGTAGTATAGAAATCTACGAAATACACCTTCTTCTTCTTTTTAGCCTCCTGTTGTAACTCCTCCAAACTTCCTTCAAAGTGACCAAGTTTTTGATTTTTACTCTTAAGATTACTTCCTACATTAGCCACCATGGGCTTCGCCTTATGATTGACATATTTTTTCATCTCCCTGAAAAAACGTTCTTTGTCCATATATCCTTTTATAGAAGTAATTAAATTCCCATTATAATCATATACCTGTACCGTAGGTAAACTACTTATCTTGTTGTCGCGGGCATATTGAGACCCTTCCCCCTCCTCCACATTAAGCTTGTATGATAGAAAATTTTTCTTAACGAATTTTATGACTTCAGGGTCACTAAAAGTTGTTGCATCCATTTTCTTACAATAGCCGCACCAATCGGCATAGCAATCAATAAAAAAAACCTTTTTTTGCTTTTTGGCCTCCTTGCGCAGTGCCGCCAAATCACCCTTAAAATGTTCCAGTTCCTGTGCACTCGCCACAGTCAACAATAGTACTAAGGAGGCAAAAGACAACAATCGTTTCATACTACTAACCCTTTATTATATAGTAACGACAAATAAAAGAAATTCTTTTAACCATACTATTAAATTAACAATAACTTTTCCGGATCTAATTCAATAATAAATACGCGAAAAAACATTGATTTAATCATAGATTATCATTAATTTTGCGAGCTAATTTAACAAATTGTAGATAGATTTATGCAAGTTAATCATTATGAGACGGTATTCATTTTAACTCCCGTTTTATCTGAGGCCCAGATGAAGGATACTGTCGACAAATTCAAAAAAGTAGTACAAGACTCCGGGGCCAAGGTTGTACACGAAGAGAATTGGGGACTCAAGAAATTGGCTTACCCTATTCAACACAAAAAAACCGGTTTTTACCAATTGTTTCAAATAGAAGGCGCAGCTGAAGTAGTTGCTAAACTGGATTTGGAATTCGGAAGGGACGAGCGCATTATGCGATTCATGACAATCGCATTAGACAAATATGCATTGGCATATGCTGAGAAGCGTAAAAAGGGTTTCCCTAAAAAAGAAGCAAAAGAAAAATCTAAAGAGGAGGTAAAATCATGAGTTTAGTAAATGAACCAATACACAGTACGAAACACGAACATCGCAAGAAATACTGTAGATTTAAGAAAAGCGGCATTAAGTTCATTGATTATAAAGATCCGGATTTCTTATTGAAATTTGTGAACGAACAAGGTAAAATTTTACCACGTCGTCTTACCGGTACTAGCTTGAAATTCCAAAGAAAGGTTGCTCAAGCGGTTAAAAGAGCTCGTCATTTAGCTTTGCTACCTTACGTTACCGATTCATTAAAATAGGAAACAACAATGGAAATTATATTAAAAGAAGATATAAAGGGTTTGGGTTACAAATATGACTTGGTTTCTGTAAAACCTGGCTACGGACGTAACTACCTTATCCCTCAAGGCTTTGCTATTATTGCAAATGAGTCTAATAAGAAAATGATGCAAGAGAACCTTCGTCAGGCAGCCCATAAAGCTGAAAAGCTAAAAGCCGACGCACAAGCCAAGGCAGAAGGTATCGAAGGTATTTCACTTGAATTGAAAGCCAAAATTGGTGAAAGCGGCAAGATATTTGGAGCTGTAACTACACTTCAATTATCAGATGCGTTGAAAGAAAAAGGCTTTGATGTTGACCGTAAGCAAATCAGCTTCCCTGAGAAGGTGAAAGAGGCGGGTGAGTACGTAGCGGAAATAGACCTACACAAAGAGGTTAAAACATCTGTCAAATTTGCCGTTGTAGGCGAATAATCCCTCCAAAATAATTATTTGAAAGGCTACTATTTATATGGTAGCCTTTTTTTGTTGCCTTCCGGACGGAAATAATAAAAGTAAGCAATATTATTTTACCCCCAATAAAGAACATACAGCAAAGTAAATAGACCCCACTACTTCAGCCAGGTATTATTATTTGCAAACTTGATCTGATCACAACGCTTTTAAAACATTCCTGCTTCAAAGTTTGAGGTTCATAAGTACTATGTGGAACGGAATGAACATAAAAAAAGCACTGAAGCTCACTCAGTGCAATTCAATAGTCAACTCAAAACCATTTGAGTTAGTCAAACAATCGCATCAAATGCTTGATATGAAAGATTCACACAAACATTCCCATCATCAATTGCTCGACCCATGCTCTTCGATCTTAACCTGATCGTGCTCTATGTATATGAATACATCTGCAATAATCCTTTCAAGAAGAAGAATTCCCCAGATTAGATCATTAGAATCGGCGTATGTCAATTGAGAAAGCATTGTTTCGTCAAGATAGTCGACATACTTATTCTTAGCTTTCGAATACTTTTTTGCCGCTTTGATTCTGGTTTTGTCTAATGGTATATTAACATCTTCAACATAGGCTCCTTCATTGGCTTTAAGAGCTAGCAAAGGAAGTAACTCGTTAATTATCTGTACCCTTTTTAAATAGATATTTGTCAAGACATGTTTGTTCAATTTTTCCAAATCATGTCTGTTATGATACATATTCATATTTAATTTTGGATTAACCATTTGTATGGTTTTTTCCAACTCAGGCACCAATTCTTCCTCTGTAGTCTCTACCTGCGAATAGCCCAGAACAGCTACAAAAAGAAGTAATACTAGTGATATATAGTGCTTCATTATTTCGTAAATACGTCTTATATTTTATTTATCCGCTTCTGCGGCTTTATTAACACGGTGCAAGGTATCTTCCAGAAACAAAATGCACCAAATAATATTTTTCTTATCCGCATAAGGAATAATATCATTCATTGTTTCTTTCACTGCTTTCAGGTAAGCAACTTTGTTACTTACTTCACGGTCGAGGTGAGAAGTATTGGTCTTCGTCTCCGGAATCCCTAATTCGGCCAAACCAGCACCAGCAGGAGCTTTGTTTAATGCCAAATACGGTATGATTTCGGTAAGAACAGAAACACGTTCAAGGTATAGATTTGTTAATTCCAATTTCCCCATCTTTTCCAACTCAACTTCATTATGATATTTATCAATAAAAGCTGTTTCACTAACATAGGTTGTATTGGTAGAAGAAGACTTTTTATCCCCTCCGTCGTTTACAGCATTCCCTTCACTCGTCTGGGCCCACGTAGCACACATAACGCTAGTCAGCGTAACAATCAATAGTAAACGTTTCATCATCGCTCATTTATGGATTTTTGCAAAAATTTAGAATATTGAATATGTAAAATAAATATTAGCTTTCAAAGAAATAACTTACAATATTCAAGCAATACTTACGTAATCGCGACACAAAAGATTACAAAAAGTCATGAATTTTATTCAGAAATTGTTACTCGCTCCAAATTAATGTCATTCATGGCGTTAATACCAAATCCGCTGATTCCCTTATCACTAAGTCGAATTATCTCATCATAGAATAGTACCAAAACAGGAGCTTCATCAATCATGATTTGATCAAGCTTTTCAAATAGCCGATAACGTTCATGTAAATCTTCTATATACTTCGCTTTTCTGTACAAACTGTCATATTTGTTACTGCTGAAATGTACTTTATTAGGACCATTAGGCGTATGGTTGTTACCATAAAACAAGGCCAGGTAATTCTCCGCATCCGGGTAATCGCCTAGCCAGCTAGCTCTGAACATGGCTACTTCTCCTTTATTGGCCAAGCCTCTTATCGCTTTAACTTCTTTGAGTTGTATTTGCACTTTAATCCCTAACACTTCCTCCCACTGTTTTACCAAAAACGACGCCACATCTTTATATTCATTGGATATTGGAAATGCGATGGCAGGCATACGTCCTTTCCAACCTGATTTTTCAAATAATTCACGCGCTTTTTCAGGCTGATAGTTATAACCTATTACTTTTTTAGAATTAAAATAGGGCACAGCCGTTGGTACAATCCCTGCTGTCCCAGCTTCACCTATTCCATTTTTCAAAGTAGTAAGCAATCTTTCGCGATCAATGGCATAGTTAAGTGCCTGCCTGAATTCTTTGCTAAAAAAGGGATGATCTGCTACTCCTTCGTAGCATGGCGACGACTTATCAAGTTGAAAACCTATATACTCCGTATTCAAATAGGGAGATTTCTGACATCGAAATTTTTCTTGAATGGACGCTTTAAAAGTTCCGTCAGAATAAAGGACATCATCAATAAATGAATACTCCAAACCATTAAAATAGCTGAGCCCCCCCAACATGAACGAACGAAATGCCTGTCCTTTATCGGGTGTAAAGTATACCTGAACAGCATCCAAATAGGGTAGTGAACTCCCTTTATTGTCACGTTTCCAATATTTTTCATTTCGAAGCATAATCAGCGTATTACCCTCTTCCCACATTTTGAATCTAAAGGGGCCGGTACCTATTGGATTTCTTCTAAATTCCGGGCCATAATGCTCCGCGACCTCTTTAGGCACCACAAAAGCATGATGCATCGCCAGTATTTGCATAAAATGTGGAAAAGGTGCATTCAGGTAAATCTTCAGCGTACGATCGTCGACGGCTTTAAAACAGGTATCTGAAATATGGCCATGCCGATCTTTTAAAACTTTATCTTTAAAAATCCATATCCCTTTATTATAAATACTTGTTGTATCACATATACGCTTGAAACTATATACTACATCGTTGGCTGTTACAGCCCTTCCCTTTCCATTTTTAAACAATTCATGATCATGAAAATATACTTCATCACGAATTTTAAATGTATAAGTCATCAAATCTTCAGACAATTGCCAGCTTTCGGCTAGCGCAGGCTGTACTTTTAAGCTACTGTCAAGTTCTACCAGGCCATTGAATAGTTGAGCGGTCATCCACCTGCTTGACTGATCTGTAGCAAATGCAGGGTCCAGCGAACCCAGTACACTTTCCAAATTGCACTTGAATACCGTTTTATTAAGCGTATCTTCTTTTCTTTTTCCACAACTTATCAACAAGCTGAGTAGAAAAATATATAACACTTTGTCTCTTGTCAATTTCACCAAAATAAGCGAATTTGTAGTTTAAACTATCTTGAATGTGCTGCGATTGTCCGGAGACAAATTAAACCAAAATTTATGAATATTACCTATTATGGTCACTCATGCTTTTTAATTGAGCTTAGTGGGCACAAAATTCTATTTGACCCATTTATCAGTCCAAACGAACTAGCTAAAGATATAGAATTATCAACTATCAAATGCGATTATATTTTAATTACACATGCTCATGAAGATCACATAGCCGATGTTGAGACCCTTGTTAGGCAATGTGGAGCAACTTTAATTTCCAATTGGGAAATATGTACTTATTACAACAATAAGGGAATAGAGCAAACACACCCAATGAATGTCGGAGGTAAATGGGACTTTGAATTCGGTACTGTAAAAATGGTTTACGCACAGCACTCCAGTAGTTTTCCGGATGGCACTTATGGAGGTAGTGCTTCGGGTTTTATCATCCAAAGCGCTAACAATTGTTTTTATTATGCAGGTGACACCGGTTTATTCACCGACATGCGAATGTATGGAGATATGCACCAACTTGATTTTGCTTTTTTACCAATTGGAGATAACTTTACGATGGATATTGAAAGTGCTTTGATTGCATCGTCATTTCTTAATGTCAAAAAAGTCATTGGAATGCACTATCAAACATTTGGTTACATTGAAATTGACCCGGTGGAGTCTGTACACAAAGCGACCAAACAAGGCACAGAATTAATATTATTGGAAATAGGAAGTTCAATCGAATTATAAATAAAGACTAATGGCTAAAATTGTAGGTATAGCAAATCAAAAAGGAGGTGTTGGTAAGACAACCACTGCCATAAATTTAGCAGCTAGTCTTGCTGCTTTAGAACAAAAAACATTATTAATTGATGCAGATCCGCAGGCTAACTGTACTTCTGGCCTGGGGCACGATCCGAAAACAATTGAAGTAACTGTTTACGATTGCATGGTTGATAACCTTGATGCAGCAGAGCACATACTTGAAACAGATGTTGACTTTTTACATATTTTACCTTCGAATATTGACCTGGTAGGTGCTGAAGTAGAAATGATTAACCTGGAAGGCAGAGAAGAACGCATGCAAAATGTCCTGAAAAATGTTAAAAGTGAATATGATTTCATTATTATCGACTGCTCTCCATCCCTTGGTCTAATAACTGTTAACGCGCTAACTGCTGCCGACTCTGTTATCATTCCGGTACAATGCGAATATTTTGCTTTGGAAGGCCTTGGTAAGTTACTCAACACAATTAAAATCATTAAAAATCGTCTCAATCCGGAGTTAGAAATAGAAGGTATTCTTCTAACCATGTATGATTTAAGGCTACGTTTAAGTAATCAGGTTGTTGAAGAGGTTCAACAACATTTCAGTAACATGGTATTTGACACGATTATACCTCGTAATATTCGCTTGAGTGAATCGCCAAGTTTTGGGATACCTGCGATTGCGCACGATTCCGAAAGTAAGGGGGCTATCAGTTACCTGAATTTGGCAACAGAAATATTGGAAAAAAACGGATTAGAAATCACACAATAGAACTAGATGAGTACGAAGAAAAGAAAAGGGCTGGGAAGAGGATTAGGTGCATTACTTGAAGATTCGGAAGAAATAAAGAATCCGGAAAGTGCTCGTACTCGCAATATTCCACCAAAAGCAAAACCTGCAAATTTTGAAGAAATTCCATTAGCTCAAATTGAAACAAACCCGTTTCAACCTCGAACCGACTTTGATGAGGAGGCATTAGAAGAACTTGCTAACAGCATTAAAGTACAAGGAATCATTCAGCCTATTACCGTTCGGCGACTTGGAGAAGGAAAATACCAGTTAATATCCGGTGAAAGAAGGTTTCAAGCCTCCAAAAGGGCAGGTATTGGAAAGGTTCCTGCCTATGTACGTACGGCCAATGACCAGCAAATGCTGGAAATGGCCTTGATAGAAAATATTCAGCGTGAAAACCTCAATGCCATAGAAGTGGCCCTTTCCTATCAACGGCTCATGGCTGAATGCGAGTTGAAACAAGAAGAACTTGGTGATCGTGTAGGGAAAAAGCGAAGCACTGTTAACAACTACCTGCGTTTATTAAAATTACCACCAGACATTCAGGCGGCTGTAAGAGACAAAGCACTATCAATGGGGCATGCGCGTGCCCTCATTAATGTTGAAAATATAGACCTACAATTAGCTATATATAAACGAGTGCTTGATGAAGAATTATCTGTAAGAAAAACGGAAACACTGGTTCGTGATTTGCTGGCCAAACAAGAACAGAAAGACACTGCATCTGCAAAAGATACGGACAAAATCACCCCCGAAATACAACGCTTACAGGAAAAGCTTTCATCACACTTTGGTACCAAGATTGGCCTTAAAAGTGATGCCAAAAGCAAGGGTGAAATAAAAATCCCTTTTGTATCGTTAGAAGATCTGAACAGAATATTAGAAATTCTGGATATCTAACATGAACCGTCCATAAGCGACTAAATATTGGAACATACAAAGGAATGATTAATTGCTTATGGTAAGCCACATGTGACCTTGAAAATAATAATAAACGCATGAAATTAAAGCTGGTCGTCTTGTTACTAACCCTATCTGGTTTTGTAAACTTTGCCCTTGGTCAGGTCAAAGATTCCATACAGACCATTCACATAGAAGAAACAACTCCTTTAAGTGCGGTCAGAGATAGTGATCGAGACCCTAAAAAAGCGGCTGTTTTCTCAGCCATATTGCCCGGACTTGGTCAGATATACAATAAAAAATCCTGGTGGTATAAAGTTCCCATCATTTATGGATTGGGTTCGTTTATCGGATACAGGCTCATTTATACTAATGGTCAGTTCAAAAATTATAGAGATGTGATATGTCATCGTGACCTGGATTCACTTTGTTCGTTTAATGTTTCTGCCGAACTAATTGAATCTTATCGTGCTTTCTCAGATGACGATTTAAAAACCAGGCGAAATTTTTACCGCCGTAAACGAGATGTCAATTTCATCTTCTTAACAGGTTTGTACATGCTCCAAATTGTAGATGCATCTGTAGAAGCTCACCTCATGGGAATAAAAAAAATCAAAGGAGATCTCATTATGAGTATGGCACCGGCGGTTGTACCTGTTTCCAACAGTTACCTTCGTGCTGTTCCCGGGCTGTCATTTCGGATAAATTTTTTATAATTCAAAACTCTTGGTAGATTTACCTTTAATTTCACAAATTGAACTTGATTACAATGAAAAAAATTCTGCTTGTTGGATACGGAAAAATGGGGAAAGCCATTGAAAAGATAGCTATAGACAGAGGCAACAATGTTGTAGGAATAATAGACCCGACTCAAGAAGCAAAAATTTCTGACTTCGACGCTTCTACAGCAGATGTTGCAATTGAGTTCACTCAACCCGACAGTGCATTTAAAAACATTCATGACTGTATTATGCAAGGTATTCCTGTAGTAAGCGGAACCACAGGGTGGTTGGATCGGAAAGAAGAAATCGAATTATATACTAAAGAACAAAATTGCGCGTTTTTCTATGCGTCTAACTTTAGCATTGGTGTGAACCTGTTTTTCGAGCTCAACAAAAAGCTGGGAGCACTTATGAACGGATTCCAGGATTACGATGTGGATATGACCGAAATTCATCATATCCATAAAAAAGATGCACCGAGCGGTACTGCCATAACACTTGCAGAAGGAACCATTGACACCTTTGAACCAAAAAGAAAGTGGGCTCTTGACAAATCTACTGATAACAGTGATTTGATAATAGAGGCACTGAGAGAGGGTGAGGTACCGGGCACACACATCGTACGATTCAAAAGTGAAATAGACACCATTGAAATTAAACATGAAGCCCATAGCCGTCAGGGTTTTGCTACCGGCGCAGTAGTTGCAGCCGAATGGCTGGCTGGCAAAGCAGGTGTTTTCGGAATGAATGACTTATTAAAGATATGATGATACCAGGACCGGTTTTAATTACCTTATTCGTTTTAACTGTAATCATTGGACAGGTAGGACTTTGGTTGCTATTTCCCAAATTTGGCCGCCCGGCCTGGGAATCGCTTGTGCCTTTTTACAACGTTTACAGACTTATTGAAGCTGTAGGCAAACCCAAATACTGGATAGTACTGTATTTCCTGCCGGTAGTAGGTGCATTTATTGCCGTTTCCCTTTTAGTGGAAATTGCGAAATCATTTGGTGGCAAATCCTTCAAACAACAAACACTGGCGATGATTGCCGCACCTTACTACATTTTCTATCTGGGTTACAACAAGGAGATTAAATACCTCGGAAAATCTGCTACGTTTCCCAAAGAACCCAAATCTAAACCGCGCGAATGGGCCGATGCGATTGTATTTGCCGTGGTAGCGGCCACCTTCATTCGTTGGTCCACATTCGAAGCATACACCATCCCTACGCCATCTATGGAAGGATCGCTTCTCGTTGGTGACTACCTTTTTGTCAGCAAAATGCATTATGGACCACGTCTTCCTATTACACCTTTACAAATACCTCTTACACACCAAAGTATCTGGGGTACTGCAGATGCTCAAGGTAATAACGGCGTAAAATCCTATTCAGACCTCATTGAACTTCCTTATCTTCGCTTACCCGGGTTTACCAATATAAAAAATAACGATGTGGTCGTTTTCAACTGGCCGGCCGACCAAAACCATGAACCTGTAGATCTAAAAACGAACTACATTAAACGGTGTGTAGGAATTGCCGGAGATAAAATTGAAAGTAAAGCAGGCAGCGTTTCAATTAATGGAGAACTCTTGGAAAAATTCCCCAATCAATTGAAAGCATATCAGGTGATAACCAATGCCCCAATAAAACAAAATGTCTGTGAAGATCTAGAAATACGAAAGTATGGTTACAATGACAGAGGCGAGCAAACCGAGGGATGGCAAGCACGGTTTTACCCTGAGTTGGAAGGCTACCCCTATATAATGTTCCTTTCAGAGCAACAGTTGGCCAAAATAAACTCCAAATATAACAGGCTCTTCAAAAAAATTGAACCCTTCCCTGCTGACGGAGCTCTTTTTCCGGCAAAAAATAATCCTCATGTAAACAAAAGTCCCGAATTTCTTAAATGGAACAAGGACAATTTTGGACCATTCATTATACCAGAAAAAGGATTTACCATTGATGTTAGTGGCAAAGAGCGTTTTAAAAACTACGCACTATATCATCAGATTATAGAAGAGAAAGAACATAATGAAGATGTTCGCTACGATGGTAATGGTTATTTATACCTAGAAGGTCAAAAGTTGGATCAATATACCTTCAAACAAAACTATTACTTCATGATGGGAGATAACAGAGACAATTCCTTAGATTCTCGCTTCTGGGGCTTTGTACCTGAAGATCACATCGTTGGCAAAGCCGCGCTTATTTGGTTTTCAAAAGAGAGTGGCTACCCTGAAAACCAAGGTTTTACAGGAAGTATTCGCTGGGAACGTATGTTTAACACAATACATTAACATTAATACGCTATAAAATATACATACAGATTTTTTAAATAGACAAAAGCTATGAGTCTAATATGCGATTTTAACGAGTCATTTTAGACATTTTTCATTTAAGCTATAATTTTTAACCACCATTTAAAATGATACCAACTTCATTACTAATTGTATTGTTTGTTTTAACAATATTAATAGGCCAAACAGGACTTTGGTTACTTTTCCCTAAATTTGGTCGCCCGGCATGGGAATCACTTATTCCTTTTTATAACGTTTACAGACTTATTGAGGCCGTAGGCAAACCTAAATACTGGATTATTTTATATTTGACACCTGTAATCGGAGCCTACATTGCTGTCTCATTGTTAGTAGAAATCACAAAGTCATTCGGAGAGCACTCATTCAGGGCTCAAACCATGGCAATGATTGCTGCTCCCTATTACATTTTCTATTTGGGCTATAAAAAAGAAATCAAATACATCGGCAAGTCGGCTACATTTGAAAAGGATCAAAAGTCTAAGCGACGTGAATGGGCTGATACGATCGTTTTTGCGCTGGTTGTAGCAAGTCTTGTACGTTGGTCCACTTTCGAAGCCTACACAATCCCTACCCCTTCTATGGAAGGATCGCTCCTTGTTGGAGACTACCTGTTTGTTAGCAAAATGCATTATGGTCCTCGCCTGCCCATCACCCCCTTACAAATACCGTTGACACATCAAAGTATCTGGGGCACCGCAGATGCACAGGGCAATAACGGCATCAAATCTTATTCTGGTTTAATTGAACTTCCTTACCTACGTTTACCGGGATTCACTTCTGTAAAAAATAACGATGTGGTGGTATTCAACTGGCCAGACGACCCTAATCATAAACCTGTAGATTTAAAAACGAATTATGTAAAAAGGTGTGTCGGTAAAGCAGGTAACAAAATTCAAAGCAAAGGCGGAACTATTCTAATTAATGATCAGGCAACACAAAAACACCCCCATCAATTAAAAGCTTACCAGGTGGTTACTGGTGCGCCGATTAAGCAAAACATCTGCGTAGATCTCGACATACGTAAGTACGGCTATAATGACAGAGGGGAGCAAACTGAAGGATGGGAGGCAAGATTTTACCCTGAATTAGAAGGTTATCCGTACATCCTGTTTCTTTCAGAACAACAATTAACAACAATAAAGACCAAATACAATCGCCTGTTCAAAAGTATTGAACCATTCACTAATGAAGGGACTCTTTTTCCAGTAAAAAACAATCCATATATAAAAAAAACTCCTGAATTTCTAAAATGGACTAAAGATGATTTTGGGCCATTCATTATACCTGAAAAAGGGCTGACAATCGATGTTTGTGGTAAAGATCGATTTAGGTATTTTGCGCTTTATCACCAAATCATAGAAAAGAACGAATGTAACAGTGATGTGCGTTACGATGAGCATGGATACCTGTACATTGATGACAAGAAACTGGACGCATATACTTTCAGACAAAACTATTATTTCATGATGGGAGACAATAGAGACAATTCCCTGGATTCTCGCTTCTGGGGATTTGTACCTGAAGATCATATAGTTGGCAAAGCAGCATTTGTATGGTTTTCAAATGAGAACGGCTACCCCGAAGAGCTCGGATTTACAGGCGGAATTCGCTGGGAACGCATGTTTAAAAACATAAAATAGGCCCACAACTTACCAACTGATAGGTTTTTTCCCAATAGAAATAAGGTAATCGTTGGTTTTGCTAAAAGGTTTGGAGCCAAAAAAGCCATTATGTGCTGAAAAAGGTGAAGGGTGCGGCGATTTAATTATATGGTGCTTCTTCGAATCGATTATTGCACCTTTCTTTTGCGCATAAGCACCCCATAAAATAAAGACTACTTTTTCGAGTTCATCTGAAACAGACTGAATGACTGCATCTGTAAATTGCTCCCAGCCTTTTCCTTGATGTGAACCGGCACTTTTGGCTCGTACCGTAAGTGTCGCATTAAGCAATAAGATACCTTGATCAGCCCATCTTTCCAGGTTACCAGAGTGCGGAATTTCGATACCCAGATCACTCTGCAATTCTTTGAATATATTTACCAATGACGGGGGTTGTCTAATTCCATCACTCACTGAAAAACACAGACCATTAGCCTGTCCCTCACCATGATAAGGGTCCTGCCCTATTATAACCACCTTTACCTCCTCAAATTTACAATGTTCAAATGCACTAAAAATCAATTTACCCGGTGGAAAAATCTTATATTTTTGAATATCTTCCTTGATAAAGGATGCCAGATTTTTAAAATAATCCTTATCAAATTCTCCTTTTAATCGGGAGCTCCAGGAAGGGTTTATTGCAACATTCATAAATTCCGCATATTTTGTTAAAAATAATCAAAAAACCTCAGACAAAAGAAACTATTTCGTATATTAAAGAGTTAATTATTGGTATGGTTACAAAGATTACAGAAGGCGTAAAAGTAAGCGTTGATACTGCTTACCAATCGGAATACTCCAGTCCGTCTCAGTATCATTATGTCTTTACCTACAAAATTCAAATTGAGAATTGTAGCGAGTACTCAATACAATTGTTAAGAAGAAAATGGAACATCTTTGATTCCAATGGTACTGTTCGCGAAGTTTCCGGGGCAGGTGTAGTAGGACAACAGCCTTTATTGGAACCGGGAGAAGTGCACGAATATGTCTCGGGGTGTAACCTCAAAACCGGAATAGGTAAAATGAACGGCACTTATGAATTTGAACGTATTTTTGATGGTAAATCGTTCTTTGTATCAATCCCTGAATTCACACTGGTCGTTCCGTTCAAATTGAACTAAAGTAACCCTTGCCTCTCTTATTCTTTCGAATTCAAGCGTATATAAATTACCTTTTTAAGTCGCAATCCAAACTATGGATTCATTCACCATTCATATTTGAATTTTACGGCAACATTTTAGAAAGTACTCCCGACAAAAACGACCCTTTTGTACAAAAAGTAGAATCGCTTAGAAAACAGTATTTGCAAAATGACAAAATTGTTGCTTTGAAAGACTACGGAACAGGTTCATCTGTAGGCACAAACGAGCGAAAAATTAGCTCTATAGCCAAACATTCACTCAAACCCTTACAACAGTGTTTCCTCCTAAAAAGTATTGCAGAAAGCTATCAATGCAAAGTAATTTATGAATTAGGCACTTGCCTGGGAATAAGTACCTCCTATTTGGCATCAGGATCGCAATCACCTACCGTTTATACTTTCGAAGGAGACCCTAACCTATTAAAACTGGCAAAAAATACCTGGCAAAAGCTACAACTTCCTAATATTCATGGCACATTAGGAAATATTGACCACACGTTGATACAATCACTGAAAGTTGATAATAGCACGTTGGATCTTGTTTTTTTTGATGCAAACCACCAATATCAAGCCACCCTCGACTATTTTGAATACTGCCTGAATTACAGTACCGACCGGAGTATCTTTGTTTTCGATGACATACATTGGTCTCAAGGTATGCAAAAAGCCTGGGAAAAAATCAAAAAACACCCCAAGGTACAGGTAACAATAGACCTTTTCTATTTCGGAATCGTATTTTTTCGAACTACACAAGCAAAACAGCACTTTATACTGCGATAATTCAAGCCCTCTTAATCGAAGGTGAATTATTTATACTTCGTTTTTCTTTCCTCAAATTTAATACGAAAGTATTACCTTTGTATCCATTTTAAACACTGCAACCGAAAATAATGAGTATTACTAAACCAAGTATCCCGAAGGGCACAAGAGATTTTGGCACTAATGTTATGTTTAAAAGAAACTACATTTTTGACACTATTAGAAGTGTGTTTCAAAAATTTGGTTACATGCAAATCGAAACGCCTGCTATGGAAAACCTCAAAGTTCTGACAGGAAAATACGGTGATGAAGGCGATCAATTACTTTTTAAGTTATTAAAATCGGGTAATTACTTAAACAAAACCGAAGCAATTTCCGGTGATTCCGCATTATATGCAAATGACCTTAGTAAACTCGACCTTGAAACTAAAAAGGAATTGAGCAAACACACTTTTTGCATAGCCGAAAAAGGCCTTCGTTACGATCTTACAGTCCCATTCGCAAGATTCGTTGTCATGCATCAATCCGAAATTGCTTTTCCTTTCAAACGTTACCAAATCCAGCCCGTTTGGCGTGCAGACCGACCACAAAAAGGAAGGTACCAGGAGTTTTACCAATGCGATGCCGATGTTGTAGGCACAAAATCACTTTTATGTGAGGCAGAAATCATTCTCATGATAAATGAGGTTCTACAAAAATTGGGCATTAGTGATTATGATATCAAAATAAACAATAGAAAAATACTTTCAGGAATTGCACATCACCTGGGGCTGCATGAACAAGAAACCGATCTTTTTGTTGCTATAGATAAACTCGATAAAATTGGACTTGAAGGAGTGAATAAAGAGTTATTATCAAAAGGTATTAGTGAAGAGACTGTTGAAAAACTCAACGAAATCATGAACATCGGTGGAAATAATGATTCAAAAGTAGCACAATTAAAAGCTTCCTTGCAAAACGAAACAGGACAGGCAGGTATCAAAGAAATTGAAGAAGTTTTAAGCTTAGTCCATTCGTTTGGTGAATCGGATAAACACCTGGCCTTTGATATAACACTTGCGCGCGGATTATCTTATTATACCGGAGCCATATTCGAAGTAAAAGTGAATAATGTCAAAATCGGAAGCATAAGCGGAGGAGGTCGATACGATAACCTCACAGGTACTTTTGGCTTAAAGGACATCAGTGGTGTTGGATTTTCATTTGGCGTTGACCGTATTTATGATGTCATGGAAGAACTAGACCTTTTTGGTGAACTGGATACTTCTACAACAAAGGTTATTTTATGCAGTTTCGATAACGAAGCATTTGTACACAGCTTAAAACTATTAAAAAGTTTGCGCCAAAATGGTATTAGTGCCGAATTATATCCAGAGGCAGTAAAAATGAGAAAACAATTAAATTATGCTGACAAAAAGGGGATTCCGTATGTCATTGTTGTGGGATCGGATGAAATCACATCACAAAAATATCCACTTAAGGACATGAAAACCGGAAATCAAACCGTTTTAAACATAGAAGAGCTACTTAATCAATTGAAATAATTCATGAATTTACAGTAGAGTAAAGTGCTATTAAGAAAAACGATATTGTATTTATCACTTTTCGTGATCATTAAAAGCCATGCTCAGCAAGCAGCTTGTGTCAATGTACTTGACTCCGTTGGTTGTGTCCCGTTTACAGTTGAAGTAAGACATTGTGGCGCTGCCGATCAGCCAACGATATATGTTTATGAAGGTGACCCTCAGATATATACCGATAGTAGCTACACCTTCGAAGTACCCGGAGTTTACGAAATTATGCAAGTCGTTTCCGTAGGAGCAACGGACAGTACCGCAGCCTTTCACGACACAGCCTATTACCGGTCGGTACACGTACTGGAAAACGGTGAAGTTGAATTCTCCTTAAGTGCATGTACGGGTTATGAAGTAGTTGTTAATATAGACGACCAAACTTATGACTACTATATCACTGAATACGGGGATGGAGGTATTGACACCTTATTAGCAAATGAACAACGATCACATATTTACAGTGACACCTTGCTGAAAACGGTGACTGTAACGGGCTATTTTCTTGAAGCTGAATGTTCGGATACCAGAAGTAGGCAGATAAATCCTATTGAAAGTCTTCAAAATCCAATTTTCAAGCGTGTTATAGAAGATGTTACCATTGATTCCATTTTCTTTCAACTCGAAGTACTTGCTAATAGGAATTACCAAATTAACAGCCTTACAGACAGCACCATTTTTCATCAGTTTAAATCGTATTCACCAGGAGATACCACAATGGAATTCCAGCTTCCCCATAAAGAAGCCTGCTATTCTATAGGAAACTACGATGTTTGTGGAAATGAAGACGCAGGAACATTTGTATGTACAAGTTCGCTTGAGGTGCAGGCTCAAAACAATCAAAATATGGCTCAATGGGATGTAGATCTCTACCTCGAATATGGCAATGTGCTCTCGTACGAACTTCATCGTAATGATATTGGTATCTATTTTTCCAATGTCAACAATGATTCAAGCTTTACCGATGAAAATATCGTGTGTGGAAATACCGATTGTTATAGTCTGGTGGTCGTTGCAGATTCATGCGACAAAGATAGCGCCTGCCTCACTTATACGTATCGCTATAGTTGTGTAAATTCAATTTCCGAAGACGTTCCGGAGGCTATCAACGAATTGATTGCTCATGTAGAAGGCGATGAAGTAGTGTTAATGTGGGACCCTGCCCAAAACTTCGTCCCTCTTTATTATCACATTGAAAGTGGGGGATCCCCAGATGATCTATCCGCTTTTGATACCGTTTTGAATGATAACAACGCCGTTTTTAGTTATCAAACAGGCATAAGCCCTGTACCTGAATCTTGTTACCGAATTCACTACATCGATGCCTGCAATAACCAAACAGTGCTGAACGATGCCGGAATTTCCTGTTCGATCTATTTACAGGGCCTTAAAAACAATGCCTCCGAAACTGTATTGGAATGGACTCCTTTTATTGGTTTTAACTCCCCGATTGAATCTTACGAACTGATTTGGTTTAATGGAGATGGAGAAGTTTTTAAAACAGAAAATATGAAAGATGCGCTCAGTTTTATAGATACAAACCCACCGGAAGAACTACAGGACCTGGGTTATCAGGTATGTGCACAAAGCATTGAAGGAAAAAGAGCCTGCTCAAACATATTTAGTCTGAAACAAAAGAACAGACTTTACTTCCCTAATGCAATTGACTTAACAAAAAACGATGGGAACAACATTTTCAAACCCATAGGTTTATTTGTAAATACCTATCGACTAATTATATACGATCGATTAGGAAACATTCTTTTCCTAACGGAAGATATTAATACAGGATGGGATGGTAACTATGAAAACAATCCGGTTGAGCCCGGAACATATATTTACAGTGCAGAATATACCGATCTCAATGGTAAAAACTTCACAAAAAAGGGAACAATTACGGTAATTTATTAACTTGCACGCCAAAATCTACATAGCATGTTCGATTTAAACAGTATGATGGGCAAAATTCAGGAAGCCCAGGAAAATATTAAGAAGGCTAAAGAGAATTTAAAAAGCATTACTACCGTTGGCGAGTCTGGAGCCGGTATGGTCAAAGCTACTGTCAATGGTCATCGGGAAGTGATTAGTATTGAAATGGACGAATCTCTTGTTTCCAAAGAAGATATTCAAATGCTTCAGGATTTGATTATTGCCGCCACAAATAAAGCACTACAGGATATAGAAGTTAAAATACAGGATGAAATGCGGAAAAGTACCAGTGGCATGCTTCCAAACATTCCTGGTATGGACCTTAGTTCATTATTCTAAACTATGAAAGATGTAGCCATTGTCATTCTTAACTGGAACGGGCGGCAATTTTTAGAAGACTTCTTGCCAAGCGTGACCACCCACAGCGACGATGCTACAATTGTAGTAGCCGATAATGGTTCTACAGACGATTCCATTTCTTTTTTAGAGCATAATTATCCATCAATAGAATTAATAAGACATGAAGTAAATCATGGCTTTTGCGATGGATACAACAAAGCTTTGGAACAGCTTAAAGAGTACAAGTATTACGTACTCTTAAACTCCGATGTAGAAGTTACCCCCGGGTGGCTTTCTCCTCTTATACAATTATTGGAGGAGAATGATAAAATTGCCGCCTGTCAACCGAAAATAAAATCGTTTAACGAACGTGACATGTTTGAGCATGCCGGTGCCGCAGGTGGTTTTATAGACAAGCTGGGTTATATTTTTTGTAGGGGTCGAATTTTTACTCATTTAGAAAAAGATGAGGGACAATATAATGACTTATGTGAAATCTTCTGGGCGACGGGAGCCTGCCTCACCATCCGTTCAAAAGTATACCATGAAATGGGAGGACTCGATAGCTCTTTCTTTGCCCATATGGAAGAAATAGACCTTTGCTGGCGTATAAAAAATCATGGTCACAGCATCTACTACTGTGGTACCAGTGAGGTATACCATGTTGGAGGCGGCACCTTGCATAAATCTAACCCCAGAAAAACTTTCTTAAATTTCAGAAATGGTCTGGTTCTTTTATTCAAAAACCTTCCAAAGCGGCAGTTTCTGCCCATACTACTATTCAGGATGATATTAGACGGAGTGGCTTTTATAGATTTTATAGCCGTAGGTTACCCCAGAGATGCCTGGGCAATCTTCAGGGCGCATGTTTCTTTTTACAAGAATATTACGATATGGCTAAGAGGCCGGCGAAAAGCACAAAAAGAAATTATTAAAACCAATCATAAAGAAATTTATGCAGGCTCCATCGTATGGAGGCATTTCATATTAAAAATGAAGTCCTTTAAGGATCTAAACTTCTAAAGATCGTAGTAAAAGCTTCTTTTTTTACGTAGGTGCTTGCGAATATTTAATACGAAAGCAAGGGCAAGATATAATACAACTGGTGAACCATAGGTCAGGAAACTGGTATAAATAAAGAAAACACGGATACTAGTTGTGGAAACGCCTATTTTTTGCCCTAAACGTTCACATACTCCAAAAAATTGTTGCTCCCAGAATGCTTGAATTTTTTGCATAACTGATCTAAATTTTAAGCTACTAACTTTGTTTCTGCAATAATATAAAAAAAAATAATTAAGAAAAAAATCGCCACAACTTTGCAACAAAAAAATAATAGCAATAGATTAGCGCCTTATACACGAACCATCGTTAAATACGTTAAAATGGCCTTAACAAGACATAACACGCTTTTTCTATTATTAATCGGACTCGTACTACTAGGAGGGTGTAGTTACGATAAAATGGTAAAAATGGCTAAAGAACAAGAATTAGTCGTAAATCCATCACCATTAGAATTACACGGAGACTCTGTAATTTTCCACGTATCGGCAACATTGCCGGTAGGTATGTTAAGAAAAAATCGTTTATATACGATTAAAACTTATTACACATACGGTGATCCTACAGCAGACTTCGAAGTATTTGAATTTTCAGATACTGAATTCCCGAATCATAAAGTAGAACAACCAAGTATCACCAAAAAATTTTCCATGGGATTTGTTGATGAAATGGAAACCGGTGAACTTAAAATAAAAGGTATTGCATCAAACCTTGATAAAACCAAGTTCAAAGAAACTCCTGAATTAAAAATCGCTGATGGTGTTATAACTACTTGTAAGTTAGTAAAGCCTACACATAAAGTAGCTTATGCTCCTCACGGATATAATAACCAGGAAGAATTAATACCTACAAGGGTAGTTTTTAACTTCGACAAAGGAAGTTCAAGACTTAGAAGTACCGAAACTAGAGGTGATGCAGGTCAAAAATTAGACGCATTTATAGCTAGCAAAAACGCTACTAAAACAGTAACTATTTATGGTTCTCACTCTCCTGAAGGTTTGGAAAGTATCAACTCAAAACTTGCAGAAGAACGTGCTGAAGTTATAAGAAAATTCTATTTCAAAAAGATGAAGGACTATGACTACAAAGGCATGGCCGATTCTATTAAGTTTGAAAAAGTAGCCATATTCCAAAAGTGGGATGAATTCATCAAACTTGTTAATGCAAGCGACCTTAGCGGAAGCCAAAAAGGTGAAGTGCTTAACATTACAAAGTCCGGAGAATCTTTCGAAGCACAGGAAAAGAAACTTTCCAAACTGTCTTACTATGACAAGTTAACTTCAGACATCTATCCGCAACTACGTTATTCTAGAACGGAAATACTTAGTATTAAACCTAAGAAAACCGATGCTGAGATCAGTTTATTGGCAACAGCAATTTCAAAAGGCGAAGCTAACGGCGATACACTATCTTATGAAGAACTTATGTATGCAGCTACCTTAACGCCACTTCTTGATGAAAAAGAAAAAATTTATGAAGCTGCTACTAAATACCATGGCAGTTACCAATCGCACAACAATTTAGGTGCTGTGTACATGGAAAAAGCTTCAAAAGCGACGAGTGATGTAGACAAAAAAGGCCTTATTTCTAAAGCCATTGCACAGTTTGATTTATCAATCAACAAAGAGAGCAATCCTTTTGCCTTGAACAACAAAGGAGCTTGTCAGCTTATTTCAGGGAAAAGAGAAGAATGTATATCTACTTTAGGCCAGGCTTCTTCTGCCGATGCAGATCTTCAAAAGAGTATCAACGCAGGTCTTGGAGCGGCTTACATCATGAAAGGAGATTACACAAGTGCAGTTAGTTCATTAGGAGCATCAAGTGATGAAATAGCAGGTGTTACATTTAACCTGGGACTTGCTCAATTGTTAAGTAAAGATTTTGAGAGTGCTGAAAAGTCTTTTGAAAGCGCTACTTACATAGACAAACAAGATGCTATCGCATTCTATGGAGCAGCAATTGTACAGGCAAGAAAGAAAAACGTTGACGGCGTAGCCCTTCAATTAAAAGAAGCTTTTGCCATCGATGCAAACTTAAAAGAGAAAGCACTTAAAGATTTGGAATTCTTAGCCTACAGAGAAAACGCTACTTTTAAAGCTATATTTCAATAATTAAGAAACTTATCCACAAAAAAAGGTCTGCAAAGCAATACGCAGGCCTTTTTTTATGAATTTGAATCTTGAAATAAACAATACTAATAGTTAATTTTGGTCATTGAAAATTGAGATGATACTATGAGAGAAATACAATTCAGAGAAGCACTTCGAGAAGCTATGTCAGAAGAAATGAGAAGAGATGAAAATGTCTTCTTAATGGGTGAAGAAGTAGCTGAATATAATGGTCCGTACAAAGTGAGTCTGGGCATGCTTGATGAATTTGGTCCGGAAAGAGTATTAGATACTCCTATCGCTGAACTTGGATTTACAGGGATTGGAATTGGCGCATCAATGAATGGTTTAAGACCTATCATTGAATTTATGACCTTTAATTTCTCTCTTGTAGCAATTGATCAGATCATAAATGGAGCAGCCAAAATGATGTCAATGTCAGGAGGTCAATATAGTTGTCCCATCGTATTCAGAGGAGCTACAGGTAACGCAGGTATGTTGAGTTCTCAACATTCTCAAAACTTTGATAACTGGTATGCAAATACTCCTGGTTTGAAAGTTGTCGTTGCTTCTAACCCCTATAATGCCAAAGGATTATTAAAATCTGCGATTCGTGACAACGATCCGGTTGTTTTCATGGAATCAGAACTCATGTATGGCGATAAAGGACCTGTACCTGAAGGTGAATTTTTATTACCTATTGGTGTCGCTGAAGTCGTAAAAGAAGGTAATGACGTTACTTTGGTTTCTTTTGGTAAGATGATGAAAGTAGCACATGAAACAGCTAATGAAATGGCTAAGAACGGCGTTTCTTGTGAAGTTATAGATCTAAGAACAATCCGTCCTATTGATTATGAGACCATCGTAAACTCTGTAAAGAAAACCAATAGACTGGTTGTAATAGAAGAATCATGGCCTCTAGGTTCTATTTCTTCAGAGCTCGCATATCATATTCAAAAATATGCATTCGATTACTTAGACGCTCCGGTACATCGTGTAAATAACAAAGACGTACCACTTCCTTATGCTCCTACATTGATAGATGAAATATTACCAAGTACCAAAAGAGCCGTTGAAGCTATCAACTCTGTACTTTACGTTTAAAGTACAAAACACTTATATAATATAAAAAAACGCTGTCCTATAGGTCAGCGTTTTTTTATATCCTTCTTACTTCATTTCCGTAGCTGTATTCATACAGTTATTAAGAATGAACCTTATCCGTTTGAAGCCAGTACCACACCTTATTCGCAGTACCGTATCATTGCTTTACTTACAGGCATAGAAGCTCGGGCACAAATTAAGTTTAAAGCCTATTTGAATTATTCGGAGGATATAGTCAATATTTTTCATCTAAGCGTTGGTACTACAGCAGAATACCCTTTAGACCCCAATAAATCTATTACAGCAGGGCTAGGCGCACATTTGCTGATGTTCGATTTGTACAGTAAGGACGACATGGGGTTTTACGACGAGTATATAGTAAACTCACCACATCAAATGCCTATCGATTCAGTATTGAAAAGAGGTGTCACGAATTATTCGGGGTATTTAATAAAAGCAAGAGGCATCAATATCCCCGTTGCCTTTAACCTTTACCTCACTCCCAGATTCTATCTCAGTTATTGTGTAAATATTAATTTCCTTTTAGGTTTCACTCACTCAGGTTTCTTTGTTGCCAATGATTATGATTTCGATAATCATACTAGTGGCCGTTTCTATAGTTATGATAACGAGCCATTTACCAAAGAGATATTCAAATCTTTATATACTTCGCACACCTTCGCATTTAATAGAATTTTTATGCGCAGGCTACAATTCTCTCTTGGTTGGAATTTTACGTTTAAATCCGGTATCATCAAAAGACCAGATCATACCAAAGGTTACCTCAGAGCTTTAAACAACGATTTTTCTAATTTCGTATTAGGAACAATAGGAATAAAATGGTACTTCTATCAGCTAAAGTCAAAAAGTATATAATCTTTACGTAATTGAATTTCAATTTACTACATTTGAGTTATTCATATTTGTACAAGCAATTGATCAACTAAACATCATGCCATCTACTAAATCACCTGAAAGGTACTTTTGCCCAGGTATTTACATTGCTGGACTTTTATTCTTTTTAGTTAGCCCTCCCTCCTACTCACAACTAAGAGCTAAAGTATATATGGATGTTGCGGCAGGTAATGATGATTTATATAATGGAAGTTTCGGACTCAATCTTGAACAAAAGCTGGACCCGAATAAAGCAATCATAACGGGACTGGGAGTACATTTTTTGTTCTATGATATTTATAGCAACAACGACATGGGATTTCATAAATCGTTTATTGAAAATACGCCTTTGGAACAGCATTCAGATTCTATCAGTTACTACACCATCAATGCGGTTGGATTAAATATACCTTTGGGTTACAACTACTACCTCACTCCAAAATTATACCTGGATTATACCCTGAATTTCAATTTCATATTAGCATCCTCGCACTCTGGTGTTTATGTAACTGAGGATGAAGAAGAAATTGACGTTTATGAATTCGTTCCATTCGAAGAGCATGTATTTAAGGCTTTTTATACCGCTCACACCATATCAGTGCATCGCGTATTTTTTCGACGAGCTGAAGCTGCTATCGGCTGGCATTTCACATTTAAGTCCAACATTTTAAATACAAAAGGTACAAACGGAGCATTCCTTGAAGAGCTAAATAGCGATTTTTCCAAATTCTCGCTCTTAACTGTCGGCTTTAAATGGTATTTGTTTCAAATCAAATCTATGAAAATATAATGCGCTTATTTTTCTCTTTTGTCTTTTTCCTGTCATTGCTTCTTCAAGTTTACGGGCAAAATTTATCAAATCGTGTGATGATGCGAATGGTAAAAAAAGACAATTATGAAAAAGCAATTGAATACGGAAACGCCAAATTGGCCCACTATGAAAAGAAAGGCAAAAGTGCCAAAAAGGCAAACCCTTACCTGCTCACAATTGGTTTTATTCTCTCCGAGCAGGGCGACTACAAGGGCGCAGAAGAACACCTCTCAAAAGCACTAACATACGCTAAAGAAAAACTTCAAAAAGGAAAAAGAGCCGTTTATGCCGACCTGGACGTCTATGATGAACTTGCTTTGCTATACCTCAAAACGGGAAACCTGATTGATGCCGAAAACTTAATGGTAGAAGCAATTGCAAAACGAGAACAACGCTTTTCCAAATCTAACCCTATCAGATACCGTTCTTATTTACCATATGGGATGATATTATTTGAACAAGGGAAATATGATGTCGCTTTTCATTACCTAAAAAACTATTTACTTTATATCAAGAATTCCAATCATACCTCAAAACTGGAAATCAACCGTTATGCTGACACATATGGTATTCTGGCAGAGCTAAAAATAGCGCTCTCCGACTATGAAAGTGCACTCGATTTTGCAAAAAAGAATAATAAGTACCAACATCATTTGTGGACCAGAAAAGAAGCTGGTAAAAATTATGTTGACAGAATCAACGCCCTTAACCAGGTGGGCGAGTGTTATCGTTTACTTGGCGACTATGATAACGCATTGAAATTCATAAATAGGGCATTTAAACTTTATGATCGGGCTATAGGGGAAGATACTCATCATCAAATATTATTGCTCAAAAACCAGGCATCTTTATTTCATCGCACAGGAAAGACTCAATTAGCACAGGAGCAACTTATCAAAGCATGTGAATTAGAATGGACTCACCTCGACAACAACTTCAGGTACCTTTCAGAATATGAGAAAGAAAACTTCTATAAAGATTCAAAATCCACCTTTGATCAACTATTTCAATTTACGGAATCACAACTGATAAAAAACAACATCGACAATGAGCTATTGTACAATAGTCTGGAATATCGATTAAAGACAAAAGCTATTATTTTGAATGAGTCGAATAAACTACTTCAGTCCATTTACAACAGCGATAACCTGGAACAAAAGAATAAGTTCGAAGAATGGAAACATTTGAAAAATGAGCTTGCTCACCAAACGATCCTCTTTGATCATGACCATCGTGTGGCTAAAACTGAAATTTTACAATCCAAAATCACCGAAATAGAAAAATACCTTGCCGCCAGCTCAAGCCTCTTTCAAAATCATACAGATTCTAATTTGCTTGAACAATTGAGTGCCAAACTAAAAAGTAATGAGGCCCTGATTGAAATAGTAAGAACGAAATCTGAAAATGATGTGGGACCATCTTACCTGTTTTTCATTTTGAAAAATGGAATGAAATTCCCCCAAATTGTCCGCATCGAAGATGGCAATTACCTCGAGGGCAAACTTTACAATTATTACAAAAACACTTGTTCTCAACGCATTACCGACAAAAAATCTTATCGCTATTATTGGGCTCCTCTCAAGGATAAATTACAAGGCATTGATCGTGTTTATGTGAGTCCAGATGGTATATACAATCTTATTAACCTATCTATTTTGAAAAACACCGAAACAGATAAGTATTTAATGGACGAATTAAATGTTTATAATATCACTAATGGTAAAAACTTGTTGCAAGCCCAAAAACAAGGTTCCTATGAAAACGCAGTGCTCTTAGGCAGGCCCCAGTTCCCTAAAAATGAACAGACTGATAACTCCTCATCAAGAAGTATTACTTTCTTGCGTTCGGGTGGTTTTAGAAACGGAATCAGTGATTTGCCCGGAACAGAGAAAGAGGTTAAAACTATTGCTTCTTCTTTCAAAAACAAAGGTATAAACACGACTGTCAAACTTGGTTCCGAAGCAACAGAGTCCTTTTTGAAATCCATGAAATCGCCTAATATTTTACACATTGCCACACACGGTTTTTTCGATTCGGAAAACAAACACCTGCATTCCATGCTAGGCTCAGGGCTACTATTAGCCGAATTAAGCGACACCTCAAAAACGTTGAAGGAAGATGGGATAATTAATGCCTATGAACTTTCGTGCCTCGATTTGATGAATACACATCTGGCCACCCTTTCTGCATGTGAAACAGGGCTAGGGGAAATTAAAAATGGAGAAGGGGTTTACGGACTACAAAGATCCCTGGAGGTCGCAGGAGTAAATCATATAATTATGAGTATGTGGCAGGTGGACGATACAGCTACAGAAGCGCTCATGTCTAACTTTTATCAATTGTTGGTGAAAGACATCCCCCCCTACGAAGCATTCAAACAAGCGCAATTAAAACTAAGGGAAGATTACCCTTACATTTTTTATTGGGGCGCTTTTAAGTTTTTGGGCAAATAACCTCGTTAGAAACAGCTTACCCTTAAACATTTTAGGGCCGTGGAATATACTATGGCAAATTCGTAAGGCAATACACGGTATCAATCGACCATATCCACTTAACCATCTATGAGTCCATGCAAAGTATAGAGAATAGTTAAATTAATAGTAAATTAAAAATTCTAAATTCTAAAACCCGATATTAATTAATCCGATATTATGAAAATTAAAGTGCTCCCCTTTAAAGCGGGTAAACAATCGAGCTGTGTTAAATAGGTATTGTTAATTCTATTAACCTCTTTCCTTAATTTACAAGTACTTCGAAGTCAATCTGATGACAAGATTGTTTTAGGTTATTTTCCCTCAAAGTTCAAAAAATGATATACGTAGTTACAAAATATATAGTCAGGCCAGACAAAAAAGATTCAGGGCACTTGAATGACCAGGTAATTGATATTAGTACATTGAACAGCGGTATCTATACCATCGCAATGGCATAAATGGCAGATTTGAAAAAGATTAGCCGAAATATTGAACTCAGGATTGCAAGAACTTCCTGAGTTTGCTTACTCTCTTCTTCATTTTTCTTTTTTGGAAAAAGCCCTTCGCCGGATTGTGAATCAAAGCAAGCGATTCTCTGACGTAAGCCGCTAAATGGGCGTAAAAATCTTCTTTGTAGACTAAAAAGTTGCTATTGGACACATCAAAAATAAGCGCTTCGACTTCGGTCTTAATGAGCATATCCATATTCTTAAGTAATTCTTTTGCTTGCTGTTTTCCATTTCCCAAATCATACAAAAGCTTACTTCGAATATTTTCTGTCCCCTTCTCCAAGGCTCCTGAATATGTGCTTAATGCTGTTACTCTTTCTTTCATTGAACTTCCGGCCCCTAAATCACCAAAAAGATCAATCACAATCTGTAATTCATATTGAGAAGCGAGTTCATTTAACGGTATATCACCACTCCAAGCGCAAGGAACAACAAGGTAAAATCCTACATTAGCTGTACCGGAACTTAACCATTGAGACACCAGAGAAAGCTGTTCGTTCGTGAAAATCTTCAGGTAAAATTTGCCTGGATCATCTTTACAAAACGAATAAAGTCCATCTAATTTTACGCTCAATTCATCTTGCGACAAGCCCGGATCAAACTCGTACCACAAGTAAGCGGTTTTAAGGTAGTTTGAAACCAATTGCCGATCGAAGTACTCATACATGTTACCAGGCACTTTCTGATCTTCTACCGGAGTTTTGGAGATACTGCCTGCGCCATTTTTAAATGCGATCCCTTTTAAGTGATCATAAAACATGTTGAAGGGAGAAGATAAAGCACTTAACAAATTATAAATCGACCCACAATAGTTATCATGGACGACAAAATCTGCTCCGGTCTCGATTAAGGATTCAATTTCATTCACTGCTACCACCACCAATTCGACTTTGTTCTCCTCTTTAAAGACCTTCACTTCTTCCATGAGACTTCTAAGGAATTCAGTGTTATCGGTTTGGGCGAGCAATACAATTACTTTGGGGGCCAATCGCTTTACTTCACTCAACCAATCCGCTTTGGATAGGTACATCAAGTCCAGCACTTTAACACTCAGTTTATTCGTTGTCAAGTAAGCTTCAACTTCCAAAAGACCAAGTGGAATTTTTTGAATCCTCACCTCTGGCAAAGAACCATGTGCCATGTTAAATGCACTACTTAAAACAATATCCATGACACATCAATTTAGGCTATGAAGCAACTTTTTCTTCTTCCTCTACCAGGTCCTTTTCGACTCTTAGGTTATCGATAATAAATGTTTGGCGCTCAGGTGTATTCTTACCCATATAATATTTCAGGAGACTTGAAATAGAAGTATCTTTTGATAGTACAATAGGTTCAAGGCGCATATTCTCACCAATAAAATCGGCAAATTCATCCGGAGATATCTCCCCCAAGCCTTTAAAACGGGTGATTTCTGCACTTTTACCTAACTTGTTAATGGCGTTAAGGCGCTCTTCGTCGGTATAGCAATAGTACGTCTCCTTCTTGTTTCTTACTCTAAACAGAGGTGTTTCCAGTACATAAACGTGCCCATCTCTCACCAACTCCGGAAAAAACTGTAAGAAAAAGGTCAATAATAATAAGCGTATATGCATACCATCTACATCTGCATCTGTAGCTATAACCACTTTATTATAACGTAAGTCTTCTAAGCCATCTTCAATATTGAGTGCATGTTGCAAAAGGTTAAACTCTTCATTCTCATAGACCACTTTTTTAGTTAGACCGAAGCTATTAAGGGGTTTTCCTCTAAGACTAAATACTGCCTGAGTTTGTACATCCCTGGCTTTTGTTATAGAGCCGCTAGCGGAATCACCCTCAGTGATGAATATAGTTGAATCGTACTTGCGTTCGTTTTTATCATTATTGAGGTGGACACGACAATCTCTCAGCTTCTTATTATGCAAGTTGGCCTTTTTAGCGCGATCATTTGCCAATTTTTTAATACCAGCAATATCTTTGCGTTCACGTTCTGACTGCATGATACGCTTAAGTAGTGCATCGGCCACATCATTGTGTTTATGTAAATAATTATCGAGTTCTTTCTTGATGAAATCATTGACAAAAGTTCTCATGGTAGGCCCGTCGGGTCCCACACTTTGTGAGCCCAATTTAGTTTTCGTTTGAGACTCAAAAACAGGCTCCTGAACCCTCACGCTTACAGCTCCAACAATAGCGGTTCGAATATCCGATGCGTCGAAATTTTTATTATAAAATTCCCGCACTGTCTTAACTACGGCTTCTCTGAATGCTGCCAGGTGTGTACCACCCTGTGTCGTAAACTGGCCGTTTACAAAGGAATAATACTCTTCTCCATATTGATTGCCGTGCGTCATGGCTATTTCTATATCCTCTCCCCGAAGGTGGATGATAGGATACCTTCTCGCTTCTTCTTCAATTTTTCTGGAAAGCAAATCCAGCAAGCCATTAGGAGAATGGTATTTGTTTCCATTGCAATTAATGGTGAGTCGAGGATTTAGGTAAGCATAGTTCCAAATCTGATCCTCTAAAAACTCAGGGATATAACGGTAATTTTTAAATATGGAGTTATCAGGTTCAAAAGTGATACGTGTACCATTGCGTAACGAAGTTTTTTCAACAGCATGTTCCTGTTGAAGTTCGCCTTGCGAAAACTCGGCAATCTTGGTTTCACCCTCTCGAACAGATTGTACTTTGAAGTAATTTGATAGCGCATTAACAGCTTTTGTACCTACTCCATTTAATCCCACCGACTTCTGAAAGGCTTTGCTATCGTACTTTCCCCCAGTATTTATTTTGGAAACGCAATCCACTACTTTACCAAGAGGAATACCTCGCCCATAGTCTCTCACATCGACCTTATGATCGGAAATACGAATATCAATGGTTTTCCCATAGCCCATTACGTGCTCATCGATACAATTGTCTATCACTTCCTTCACCAGTACATACACACCATCGTCTTTCGCTGAGCCATCGCCCAGCTTCCCTATGTACATACCCGGTCTCAGCCTAATGTGCTCTTTCCAATCTAAAGACCTGATACTATCTTCGTTATAATTGCTCCCAACGTTTTCTGCCATATTCGATAATTCTTTCGGGTGTACTTTGTTCGGACGAACAATTCCAATAATGAATATATAAAAAATAGCTCTCAATCCCCTTGTAAAGCCTAAATTCTTATCCACAAGCTCCTGTAATCAGGGCAAAATAATTGCTTTCTCTTTTTCAGTTGGCAATCGACAACTTTCATATTTCCCAAACCATTTGTAGCGATTTTTTGCTATGAAAACATATACCGCATCACGTAAAAACCTGGGAATAATATAGAGCACTACAGCGAGCGTCCATATTCCACCAATTGTCTGTAATATTTTTATGATGGCGTTCGATTTCTTATAAATTCGGTTGTTATGTTTAAAAACAACGGTATTAAGATCGTTGATGTATTCATGGGACAGCAATCTTTTGGCTGTAGCTCCTTGTAGCGGGGCGTAATAAATACGCCTGTTTTTGTTAAACCTAAGCATAACGTTTACCAAGCGATTACAAACGGCACAAACGCCATCAAAAAAGAGAATATCGTCATTAATCTCTTTCATATTAACAATAACATTACAACAACTCAGAGAGTTCTAACCAGCGGTCTGAACTTTTATCTAATTCTTGCTGCACTACTTCAAATTCTTCGGATAGCGATTTCAATTGATTGGCATCTGCCGTAGCAGAAAGTTCGGAGGTGATCGATTCTTTTCGGTTTTCCAACTCTTCGATCTTTTGCTCCAATGATTCCAGTTCTTTCTTTTCTTTAAAAGTTAGTTTTCTATTGTTTTCTGCCTCTTTTACCTTTATGACTTTTCCTTTGTCTTCGCTAAGTTGCTTTTTACCTTCCTGTTCTACTGCTAACAAGTGTTCATAATATTCAACATAGCGACCGTTAAAATCCTTAATTACGCCATCACCTTCAAAAACAAAGAGATGATCTACCAATTTATCCATGAAATAGCGGTCGTGAGAAACAACAATTACACACCCGGAAAAAGACAGCAGGTAATCTTCCAATACATTAAGCGTAAGCAGGTCTAGGTCATTGGTGGGCTCATCGAGAATAAGAAAGTTGGGGTTCGTCATGAGGATAGTCAACAAATACAGTCTCCTCCGTTCCCCTCCGCTCAAAGTAGACACATAACTATATTGCATTTCGGGCGAAAACAGGAATTTCTCCAAGAGCTGACCCGCAGAAATTTGCCCGCCGGAAGCTACAGGAATATATTCGGCAATGTCTTTTATTACTTCAATTACACGCTTGTCTTCTTTTAGTTGAATACCCTTTTGCTCGTAATAACCAAAAACCACTGTTTCGCCAGCAATTACCTCCCCGGAATCAGGGCTAATACCCCCGGTTAACATATTGAGAAAGGTAGATTTCCCCACCCCATTTTTACCTACAATGCCTACTTTTTCATTTCTTTTGAAAATATAATTAAAGTCATTGGCGATAGCTTGTTGCCCAAAGCTTTTATTAAGGTTTTTAATCTCTAAAATCTTCTTGCCCATTCGTCGACCACTGAGGTCTATATCCAGTCTGCTGTTATCAGTCTTTTTATGGGCTGTTTTTTTAAGGTCTTGAAATGCATCTATACGATATTTAGCTTTTGTCCCTCGGGCCTGGGGCTGCCTTCTTATCCACTCCAACTCAGTTTTATACAGGTTTTTGGCTTTATCAACCGTCGCAGCTTCCTGCGCCCTACGCTCTTCCTTTTTCTCCAGATAGTAAGAATAATTGCCACTGTATTTATATAAATCACCTCCTTCCAGCTCAATGATTTCATTACACACACGTTCTAAGAAATAGCGATCGTGAGTCACCATAAAAATGGTTTTATGTGATGCAGCCAGTAATTTTTCAAGCCACTCGATTATTTCGAGGTCCAGGTGGTTGGTAGGCTCATCAAGTATGAAAAAGTCCGGGTCATCTAATAGTAGTTTAGCCAGGGCAATTCGTTTTTGCTGCCCTCCGGAAAGCCGCGCCACCGGCTGTTCGAGGTGCCCTACTTTTAACTTTGACAACACTTCCTGAACGCGCACTTCCATGTCCCAGGCTTCGTTATCGTCCATTAGCTGTAGCGCTTGCTGCATAGCATCATTATCCCCTTTCTCTGTCGCTTCACGATAGGCTTTTATGGCATTCATGGCTGGGTGATCCAATGCAAAAACGGCATCACTTACGGTGCCACTACCTTCAAAATCAGGTTCTTGTTCTAAAAACCCCACTTTTATGCCTTTATTAAATGCTACAACTCCCTTATCCGGGGTATCTTCGCCACTTAACACTCTCAACAAACTGGATTTCCCGGTACCATTCTTGGCTACCAAAGCAACCTTTTGACCTTTTTCAACACCGAATGTTAATTCGCTAAACAAAACCTTTTCACTGTAAGATTTTGAAAGCTGCTCAACAGATAAATAATTCACTATTATATATATTGCTCTGAATAAATTAGTTATTACAAGGTATCACTTAAGGAATCAGAAGGGGCATTTATACTTGCTTTTGAAATAGTTAGCGTGTCTGTCTTTTCCCTGTTCACCTTACTTTTGCCCCACCCTTTGTCTCCAATGAACTGCTTTAACTCCGCTATATTTATTTTGTCCTGTTCATATTTGACAATCAACTCCGATGAAGTCGAATCGTACATCATAAGATGTATACCTGCATCAGGATCTACTAATGAATCTTTCAGGTAAGAAATATTCTTTATTCCTTCCGCGTTTAATGAAATATAAGATGTATTTACTTCTTTACAGCTATAAAGCAGCAACAATGGACACAACACCAAAAACCAAATCTTACTTTGAATCCTCATAATGACACGAGTTGATAATTATATAAAAGTACTACAAAATACCGAATAGATGCTCCGTACTAAAAAAAAACTGAAAAGATCCTTTTTTTAAGTAACTTTATTGCTCCATTTATTCAATATGCAAAATGAAGATCATTGCGGTAGCCAAGAATTATGGTGAACACATTAAGGAATTTGATGGCATTACTCCACAGGAACCCATATTATTTACTAAGCCTGACTCAGCTATACTTCAACAAGGAAAACCTTTTTACCTCCCCTCCTTTTCAACAAATATTCATTACGAAGTTGAAATTGTAGTGAAGATCAATCGCGTAGGCAAATGTATCGAAGCGCAATTTGCTTCTAAATACTACGATGAAATTGCCGTAGGCATCGATTTTACAGCTCGCGACCTACAAACCAAAGCTAAAGAAAGTGGCATGCCCTGGGCTATTGCCAAAGGTTTTGACAGTAGTGCTCCTATTTCGGGGTTTGTACCCTTAAGTGATTTCGACGATATTCAGAACATTCCTTTTCATCTGGAAAAAAACGGTTCTGTTGTGCAAAAGGGAAATACCGGAGAAATGATTTTTTCGGTGAACGAAATAATAGCTTATGCATCGCAGTTTTTCACCCTAAAGATCGGTGACCTTGTTTTCACCGGCACTCCAAGTGGGGTTGGGCCCATAAAAATTGGTGATCAACTCAATGCCTACATCGGAAATAATGAAATGCTCTCTGTAAACGTTAAATAATTTCTAAGCCATTCATGTATAAAAAACCTACAATACTTCTTTTTGTAATGGCCGTAATACTATCGACTGGCCTGGCACAATATACCGAAGGATATTATCAATTTCCCATGAAAGCAGGACAGCGCAACTATTTATCTGCAACTATGGGCGAATTACGAGCTAATCATTTCCACTCTGGTATTGACATTAAAACCGGAGGTGTGGAAGGATGGGAAATTCACAGCGCAGCTGATGGCTATGTTTCCAGAATAAAAGTATCACCTTATGGATATGGCCTAGCCATATATATCTTGCACCCAAACGGACAAACTACGGTTTATGCCCACTGTAGTAAATTCAGATACGATATAGACGCATATATACTTGCAGAACAATATAAATCGAAAACTTTTGCCATTGAATTATTTCCACAGGCTAATCAGTTCCCGGTAAAAAAAGGAGAACTTATTGCTTACTCCGGTAACTCAGGTGGATCAATGGGGCCGCATTTACATTTTGAAATTCGGGACAATCAACAACGCCCTCTAAACCCGCTTCGATTTGGCTTCAAAGAAATTATTGATAACACCAAACCCTACTTCTACCACCTCGCTATAAATACACATAGTGAAGATGCACGTGTTAATAATCAGTTTGGATCAATAGATTTTAAACCAACCGAAGTTAGCAGAGGAAATTATAAGATAAGCAAGCCTATAAAAGTCCATGGTGAACTGGGAATTATAGTGCATACAAATGACAAATTGGATGGTGCCGCCAATAGAGATGGTGTTGCCGGACTAATAGTAACATTAGACGGAAAAACAACATTCAAATATCAAAACGACCGCTTCCCCTTCTCTAAAACGAGATACATTAATGTTCATATGGACTACGACCGGTATATTAACGGAAAGGGTAAAATGCACAAATGCTTTATAGACATGGGGAATAAGCTTGATTTGTATGAACGCAGTATCGGAAATGGAAAAATCATCATACGAGACACATTAAAACATCAGTTAATAATTACTTCCATAGACTCTTACGGCAATAAAAGTACGCTTTCTGCTATTCTAATAGGAAGCCCTCCCTTGGAGATTATTAAGACGAAACCACGTCTTAGTTCGCAGCTATATCTAAAACACAAAATATTTGGTGACTTCATGCGCATTCGTACCAATTCAACACATTCAAGCTTGCTTGCCAGCTTGTATGTTAAGCAGACCGGAATTTCACTAACGCCGGTTTATGGTACTCAAAAATTTACGGATTTCATTTGGAACCTCAATAACGGGCTTCCAGACTCCATTCAGTTCGGTAAATTTAAAGAAAACTTCCACTTTGCACGCACCATTCCATCAAATGTATCCTACACACTCTATCATAAAAATGCATTAATTTATTTCCCCAAAAATGCACTTTATCACCCCCTACACCTGGAACTCTCTTCAAAGGACAGTCTGTTTAAGATAGGCACATATGACAGTCCTTTGCATAAGAACATTAGCATAAGCTTAAAGCCTGACAAGGTACCCCAGGACAAATCGCGTTACCACGCCTACTATATCGATGAAGATGGCGACCTTGCTTTTGAAGGAGGAAATTGGGAAGATAATGCACTAAAATTCAAAACCAGAACACTTGGTAATTATGTTATTGCAAAAGATGTTGAGCAACCAAGTATCAAATTGCTCAAAAGAAACGGCAAAAAGATTTCTTTTGTTATAGAGGACAAATTGTCGGGTATAGACTCTTACAACGCCTACTTAAATGGTAACTGGGTACTCCTTACCTACAGGTATCAATCCGGGGTAGTTACTACCAGGTTTAAAAATCAACAAGTGCTGAGTGGCGAGTTAAAAATTGTTGTTACCGATAATGCCGGAAATAAAAACACTTATAAACTAAATTTGTAATATGATAACACTAAAAATTGGCGACAAAGCTCCGGAGTTTACGAGCAAAGACCAGGATGGCAATGCTATTTCTCTTAATCAGTTTCTTGGTAAAAAAATAGTACTTTACTTTTATCCTAAAGACAATACTCCGGGTTGCACTGCTCAGTCATGTAATCTCAGAGACAATTACCAACAATTCCTTGACAATAACTATGTTGTGCTTGGTGCCAGCGTCGACAGTGAAAGAAAACATCAAAATTTCATATCCAAATTTGACTTACCCTTTCCATTAATTGCCGATACTTCCCACGAGCTGGTAGCACTTTATGGTGTATGGCAAGAAAAAAAGAATTTTGGGAAGACTTATATGGGTATTGTCCGTACCACATTTGTTATTGACGAAAAAGGCATTATAGAAGCTATAATTTCAAAAGTAGAAACGGCCAACCATTCGGCACAGATTTTGAAGTAAGTTTATATTATGATATACCTGCGAGTTCTGTTAATCCTGTCCCTCTCCATAATAACCACCAACCTAAGTGCTCAGGAGCTGCAAAAAAAAACGACCACGAGAATTTTATTTTTGCTCGATGGCTCTGGTAGCATGCTCTCTAACTGGGAAGGCCAGACGCGTATGGAAAGGGCTAAGGAATTATTAACCGAATTGGTAGACTCGCTTCAAAAGGTAAAAAACGTGGAGGTCGGTTTAAGGGTCTATGGCCACCAATACCCGAAAGGGCAGCAAAACTGTCGCGATTCTAAGCTGGAAGTCCCATTTGGAGCAAATAGCGCTAACAATATAAAACAACGACTCACACAGATCAGGCCTAAAGGAGTTACCCCACTATCTTATTCACTAGAACAGGCGGCCGGAGATTTCCCCAATGCTTCTCAATACCGAAATGTCCTGATTATTTTAACAGACGGCATTGAATCTTGTGGAGGAGACCCTTGTGCGGTATCACTTGCGCTGCAAAAGAAAAGAATATTTCTTAAACCATTTATTATTGGGCTTGGTACGGGAAAAGACCTCGCCGACGAATTCAAATGTATGGGCACCTACTACAATGCATCAAAAGTGACCGATTTCAGGGAAATAATGAATAAGGTAATGATTCAAACATTATCTGAAGTGCGCATACGAGTAGATCTCCTCGACGGGGACAAAAAACCAACAGAGACTAACGTAAATATGTCTTTTGTAAACTCAGGAACACATCAGGTGGAGTATGATTTTGTTCACCTCCTAAAGCCCAACGGGAAACCCGATGAATTCAAAATCGACCCGGTCCCGAGTTACCACCTGGTAGTGAATACTATACCACCAATTATCAAAAAAAACATCAGGATTGTTGACCCAGGCCTCAATATTATTAAAGTAAATGCCGCAAGAGGCACCTTGAATCTAACAATAAACAGTACAGCTGAACGTGGGAAGACTACCGCACTTATTAGAAAACAGGGCAGCACAAAAACTATTCATACTATAACTTTAGGTGAACGGGTTGATCTTTTAGTGGGCACTTACGACTTAGAAATCCTGACACTTCCAAGGATCACGAAAACGACAACTATTAAGGCAGGGCAGACAAATACAGTGAGAATTGATATTCCAGGACTACTTAACGTATATGCGAAGAGCAAGGGATACACGAGTTTATATAAAACGACGACCAATGGCAGGGAAAAATGGATACATGAATTAACAGAAAAAGATTATAACAATGGAATGAAGCTACAGCCGGGTAAATATAAATTAGTTTATAGGTCTAAGAATGCTTTAAAAACTACTCACACCATTGTAAAAAGAGTAAAAATTCTACCAGGTAGCTCTACCAGCGTTAAGTTTTAGCAAAATTAGCATGTAATTCATCTCTCATTTGTTGAAATACCTGTTCGCTCACAAGCACTATTTCGTCAATGAGTTTTTTAATGCTTTCACTATCCAGCTGCGCCCACTCTTCTTCCAACTTTACGATCGTAGGATCGAGTGAAGCAATACCAAAGGAACGATAAGAGCCCTTTAGTTTATGGGCAATTTTACTGCACTCATCGAAGTCTTTTTCTTCAAATGCCTTCAACAACTCATCGATATTATCAGGTGAGTGCTCTAAAAATGTTTCAAGCATGGTATGTACAAACTCCTGATTGTTATCGGCAATTGCAAACATATGGCTCAAGTCAAATAACTTATCAGTATTTGATTCCGCACTGTCTTCTGGTACTTCTTCTTCCATATAAGCAACAGAGCCATAACCATTCAACAAATTTGCCATTTTACTGAAGAGAATATTTGGGTCAAATGGTTTAGACAAATAATCATCCATTCCTCGCTCCAGATACTTCTCCTTGTCGCCTTTAAGTGCGTTAGCAGTAAGAGCTATAATTGGCACGTCAAGCTTTAATTCGTGTCTTATAATATGTGTTGCTTCAACACCTCCCATTTGAGGCATTTGAATATCCATTAAAATAATGTCGAATTTCTCATTTTTAATTTTTTCCACCGCAATACGTCCGTTCTCAGCCATGTCCAGTTGCACACCAATTTGATCAAATATAGATTTCGCCAATAACTGATTATATTTATTATCTTCAGCCATCAGCACTCTTAAATCACGAATCTGGTCGATGATATTTTCGTTATGATCCATTTTTTGCAAATCCAGCTCACTACCAATATCAAAAGGTATTTCAATGCTAAAAGTAGTACCTTCATTGACCGCACTTCTCAAAGAAATCTCGCCCCCAAATAATTCTACCAATTGGGTCGTGATAGCCAAGCCCAGGCCGGTACCTCCAAATTTGCGGGTTGTTGATTCATCTGCCTGACTGAAACTTTGGAAAATGACATCTTGTTTGTCCTGCGGAATTCCTATACCGGTATCCTCCACTTTGAATTGCAAACGACATGATGATTCACTCAGACCTATTTGCTCTACCAAAATCCTTACTACACCTTCATCTGTAAATTTCACTCCATTATTGGCCAGATTCAGTAAAACTTGCCCTAATCTTACAGGATCTCCTTTTAATACATCAGGTATTTCGGGGTCAACATGATACTCCAACAGAATACCCTTTTCTTCCGCTTTATAATATACGGAGTCGTACACAGATTTTAATGTATCCAACAGGCGAAAAGATATATGCTCTATATTCAGCTTTCCTGCTTCAATCTTGCTGATATCCAAAATGTCATTAATGATCACCAACAAATTGTTCGCACTTGCTTCAATTGCTCTAATATACTCTTCCTGATTCTTATCCATTTTCGTTTCGGAAAGTAATTTGGACATCCCTATAATGGCATTCATTGGCGTCCTGATTTCATGACTCATATTAGCCAGGAAGTTTTGTTTGGCCTCGGAAGACTCTTCAGCTTTTGTCCAGGCTGTAATTAATTCTTGTTCTGTATGTTTTCTTTCCGTGATATCGTAAGCAATGGCAATTGTACCCCGAACATTTAATGAGTCGTCAAATAGTGGCGCCGCACTTAATAAAACCCAGAGCCACGACCCGTCTTTTTTGTAGATCGGTAATTCAAGTCCGTTTGCCTGAGGTGTAAATCCATAGTTAAAATTTTCTCCTAATTCTTTTAAGTGTTTCTTAGGAATAAGCGTGCTTGGTGCATCCAAACCGATTAATTCTTCTTCGGTATATCCTGTAAACTCTAAAAACTGGGGATAAACCCGGGAAATCTTATTATCGAGGTCTACTTCTATTAGCGCTACGCGCATACTTTCTATAACGCTCTTATATTTTTCTTCACTTTGTTTCAGATTAACTTCCGCATAAATCCTTTCTGAAATATCGCGTGCAACAGCAGCAAATTCTTTTATCCTTCCATTTTCTGCAAAAAGCCTTACATTCTGCCCCAGCCATTTGGTATCGCCATTCTTTGTAATGATTGGAAACTCAAAATAAGTGGAGGGAATAAGGTTCTTGAACTGCTCTTCATAAAAATTCAGGGCTTTCATTTTATAATCAGCCCGAATAAATTCCGTAAAGTGTCTTCCTATTATTTCATTTTCGGAATAGCCGATAATTCTCACTGCCACAGGATTCGCATAAATGAAAAACCCTTCAGCAGAAGACCTATAAATAATATCGTTTGCTGTTTCGACAAGCTGCCTGTACCTGTACTCACTCCGTTTTGCTTCAATCTGTGCTAACTTCAGGTTTGTTTGATTCATGAAGAATGTGATCACTTCATCAGTCTCCATTACCGGGCAAAAAGAAGCTTTATAAAATACATCCCCAATAATCAACTCCTGTTCAATTATTTTCCCTGACTCGAGCGCATCTCGAATACAGCTATGAATCAAATGATTCATACGCGTAAATGCAGGTTGCTTGAGAAAATTGATAACAAAATCAGCTGCCGGATTCGCGTCCTGTAACTCTAGTTGTGCATTAAATTTTATTACCGGTTGTGGGTTATTTATCTGGTAACTTTCAGATCTAATCAACTGCTTGTCCCGGGCATCGAGCTCTTGCTTTAATCGTTCGTTTTCTTTGATCAAATCCTGATGAGGCACTGACATATTATTATCCTTTTCCATGTGAACCGCTTACAGCAAATTAAATTGCAATTTCTTTTAGGCCTTCATACAGGACTCCTTCCAAAATCGAAGGATTGATTGGTTTTGCTATAAAACCATCCACAAAGGCATATTTCATTGAATTGTCCCTATCATACTCATAAGAACTTCCGGAAATCATAATCACTTTTGAATCCGAATTATGTGGTACAATCTTTTTATATTGAGCTAAAAAGCCCCACCCGTTCATTACGGGCATATTAATATCAACAAAGATATACGAAGGCAATACATCAGTACTTCTCAAATAATCAACGGCATCAAAAGCATTAAAAAAAGAATACAATTCAAATTCTTTTGCATCGTCTAGTTGAACAAGTACAATTTTAAATACCGTATGAAATATTCTGTCGTCGTCGATGAGTACAATCTTCTTCCTCATAGCTTTCTCTTTTTGAAAATTTACGGTCGAACTTTTTGCATGATGTTTAAAAAAAACTCGCCAATTATAAAAGTAATAAGTTCAACCTCCCAAATATTATTTACGGAAATTCGAACTATTTGATTCACTAAAATGCTTTTTTTTGAGTATCTTTTATCCTCTTAATCTTATATCTGAACAATACCTTGAAAAAATCGCTTTTTAAGAAATCGATAAAAGCATTCACAGATTTTCATTTTAAAGGAATTGATTTTTCGTTTGTATTCCACGCCATTAAATTATTGGGACTCGGAACCATTTTAGTTACAGGCATTTACCTGTCCTATAAGCAATTCTTAGACAAGAATAAGCAAACAGAAGGATATCACCTTAAAAGCACCGGCATAATTACTAGTGTTACTCCTTTATCCATGTACAACAAAGCAGATGAGCAGCTAGTATTAACTCCTTATGGCTATGAATTAACTATAAAATATATGGTAGATAGTACGCTCTATTTCAAAACAACAACATTACAGCTCAACAAAAACGAAACTTTTCCATTTCAGGTTGGAGATAAGGTACTTATACGCATAGACACTTTAAACCCTCAACATATCGTTCTTTATCTACCGTGAACTAAATATCAATAACTTTATCTGGTGAAGGGGATTTTTGCGGGCTTTTAGGTGCAGGTGTTTGTTGAGGTTGTTGATTTTCGTTCTGCGGAGCACTATCCGGATTGTCAAAAAAGTCCTGCATCAAATCTTGCTGCATATCAAACAATTCTTGCTGCCGCATCCTCATCTCATCCATCATTTCCTTAAGGCTTTGCCCATCAAAATTATCATAAAAAAACGATTCCCCCTGAAACATATCCTGATTAAATAATTGGTTAAGCAAAGAATCACTATTCATGGATCGCAAAGCGTGCATATTCATCTTAAAACCAAAAGAATCGAATAGAGAATCCACATCGACGGTACCCGTTTCATCACCCCAATGATAGGTAATAGAATAAGAAGAATCATAGCTTATTATATTACCATCATCGTCTTGTTCTTTATTTACTTTAATCTCCACGTCCGGATCGTTATTTTGAGCAAGTACCAGCGTCGGAATTAAACATACAATTAGCACTAACTTTTTCATTCTCAAATATTTTGCAGCATCAAGATTATTTACAAAAATAATAATCAGACACCCTATTTGTCAAGAATAACAATAAAAAAAGGCTCTTTCGAGCCTTTTTTATTCTTAACAGACAATTTGGTGAGTATGTCGGGGTTAAGATTTTTTGTTGTACTTACAAGATTCGCTACAATTATGGTTTTTGTTAGCGTTGTCGTCCTTTGATTTAGCTTTACTGCTCTTGTCTGACTTTGACTGTTTAGCCGAGCGCTCTTTTTTATCTTTTTTGCCTTCAACTGCCACTTCCTCTATACCATTTTCACTGCCGGCAGCCACAACATAGCTTCCAATACCTACTACAAAACTAAGCCCTAATACCAGAGCCAATACTTTAATCTTTTTCATAATACCGTTTTATTAATGTTATAATTGAATAAATCAAAGATACTTTGTATAAGTATTAATAGCTGTTATACAGTAGTTAATGAGTTGTTAATACGCTGTTAAAACATAGTAAAACAGATCGTTTTCATCATATTCTACGTATTTTTGTAATAGATCATGATCAATATATTCCCAAAAAAATATGAGCACTCGAAGCGATTAATCGTAGTCGGTTTGACTGCAGTATCTCTTCTGGGCCTGGCTATAGTTCAAATAAACTGGATCAACGAATCGGCTAAAATAAAAGAAGAACAGTTCGAACATCGCGTAGCCAATGCCTTGCAATCCATCGCTTTTGAGATAGAAGATCTTAATTATTCTAATCGTACTATTATTTCAAAACGGGGAAGTCTGAATGAAATCACCGCTCATTTAAAACAATTGAATGCCGATTCGTTATTTAAACGGGCTTTTGAGTTAAACAGGATTAATATCCCTTATTCCTATTCGCTCGTCACCAATTGCAACGAATCCTGTGATTATGAAAATATCTACAGATGTTCTCCATGCAATAAACTTTCACCAAACTATGAACTACGATTTTCGTTTCACAACAAAGACTCTTTCCTGATGAAAAGCATCACACCTATGATAAGTATTACATTGGTGTGCATAGGCCTTGGTTGTTGGGGGTTTATCAGTACAGTGAGAATTCTTTTAAGACAGCAAAAATTTCACGAGTTATCAACCGATTTCATCAATAATATTGCCCATGAATTAAAAACACCTGCCACGACCATTTCTCTTGCCGAAAAAATGTTGAGGAAGGACCCCGATAACAGTTCAAAATACTTGCAAATTATTCATGACGAAAACAATAAACTTAAAGAACAAACCAGTAGAATTTTAAACCTGACACGACTTGAAAGATCTGAAAAAAGTGTGGTATTGAACCGGGAAGAACTTAATCAAATTATAAAAGATGTTTGTGCCTCATTTGACTTAAGAGCCAAGGCCAGGGGTGGCGAAATTATGCTCAAATTGAGCGATTTTGGTACTGAAATTCAGGCAGACGTGGTACTTATCAAAATGATGTTATCTAATCTGATTGACAACGCCTTAAAATATACGAAAAACACCCCCCTTGTGCAGATACAGACCATCAGCAAAGATGCACATGTAATTATGACCATTGAGGATAACGGCATAGGCATCAAAAAAGAAGATCAAAAACATATTTTCGATAAATATTACCGAGTGAAAGATGGTGATAAACACCAGCACTCAGGATTTGGTATAGGGCTGGCACTGGTAAAAAAAATAACAGAACTTCACAAAGGAGACATAGAAGTAAAAAGTAACGGCAAAGGCAGTAAATTTATTATTCGTTTTCCAACTCCAAGCAAATAATGATATGGCAAAAATACTATTAGCAGAAGACGACGAAAATTTGGGTTTCATGATTAAAACCTTTCTGGAATCTGAAAATTTTCAAATTACCTGGACAAAAAATGGTAAAGAAGCTTTTAAAGCATATTTAAAATCCTCATTTGATCTTTGTTTATTGGATGTTATGATGCCAGAAGAAGATGGTTTTGAGCTTGCCAAACGAATAAGATCGGCCAACGAATCCATTCCCATAATCTTCATAACAGCCAAATCACTCAAAGAGGATAAAATTAAAGGTTTTAATATCGGCGCTGATGACTACATCACAAAACCCTTTGACGAAGATGAACTGGTTTGCAGAATAAAAGCCCGTTTAAAACGTGTTAATAGCAAACCACCAGCGGAAGGTGAGACTTTGTTTGCGATAGGAACATTTTCGTTTGATGTAAACAAAATGACCTTGGGTGATAGCAGTTCAGAGCGTCGGCTTACGGATAAAGAATCACGAATCCTGCATTATCTGTGCTCCCATATCAACAGGGTAGTGAGGCGGGAAGACTTACTAATGGCTGTTTGGGGTGACGATGACTATTTCAATGGCAGAAGCCTGGATGTATTCATCACTAAGTTGCGAAAATATTTGAAATCAGACCCGCAAATAAGTATAGAAAATGTACATAGTGTTGGTTTTATGTTAATTGCATAAATGGTGACTCAAATTCCCCGTAAAAAGGGAACAGGTAGCAGGTAATAACGTTGACAAGTTCAATAAATTAGCTTAACTTAGTGTAAAAAATACACTATATATCATTATGACTACGCTACAAAACGTTGATACAAAAGAATTACAAGACGTTGCAAGTCAGGTAAGACGCGACATACTTCGTATGACCAATGGTGCCGGTTCAGGACACCCTGGAGGTGCAATGGGTTGCACGGACTTACTTGTTGCATTATATTTCAAAGCATTAAACATTGATCCTGAGAAGTTTGAATTAAATGGCAAGGATGAAGACCTATTTTTCCTTTCAAACGGACATATCTGCGCAGTATTATACAGCACCCTGGCTCGCAGAGGATATTTCAACCCAGAAGAGTTAGCTACTCACAGAAAAATTAACTCAAGACTTCAAGGTCACCCAAGCCCGGCAAAAGGACTTCCAGGTGTACGCGTAGCATCAGGATCATTAGGTCAGGGGCTATCTGTCGCAACCGGAGCTGCACAAGCGAAAAAACTACAAAACGAAGACAAACACGTTTATGTTTTGATGGGAGATGGTGAACAGCAGGAAGGCCAGATTTGGGAAGCGGCAATGTACGCTGCGCACAATAAAGTTGATAACCTAATTGGAATCACCGACCTTAATGGCGCTCAAATCGATGGTATGACAGAAGACATCCTATCTTTGGGAGATCTCACCAAAAAATGGGAATCGTTCGGTTGGGAAATTGTTACGCTTAACGATGGCAATAACATGTCTCAGGTTACTGCAGCACTTGAAGAAGCAAAAAGCAAAGCAGGGAATGGTAAACCTGTAATGATCATGATGACAACTTTAATGGGATTCGGAGTAGATTTCATGCAAGGAGGAAACGCATGGCATGGCAAAGCTCCTAACGCTGAGCAGTTAGAGCAAGCTCTAGGTCAATTAGACGAGACAATCGGAGACTATTAATTCATCACCTAAGCAAACAGAAGAATCATGAAAACATTTGAATATACAGATAAAATAGATACGCGTTCTGGTTTTGGTGCCGGACTGGCCGAGTTAGGACGTGAAAATGATAACGTTGTAGCCCTTTGTGCCGATTTAATCGGTTCATTAAAAATGGGTGACTTTAAAAAAGAGAACCCAGAACGCTTTTTTCAAACAGGTATTGCTGAAGCAAATATGATCGGCCTAGCGGCAGGTATGGCTGTTAGTGGTAAAATACCATTCACCGGTACATTTGCTAACTTTTCGACTGGTCGTGTATATGATCAAATTCGTCAATCTGTAGCCTACTCTAAAACGAATGTGAAGATTTGTGCCTCTCACTCAGGTCTTACCCTTGGTGAAGACGGAGCTACACACCAAATATTGGAAGACATAGGCATGATGAAAATGCTTCCAAACATGACCGTGATTACTACTTGTGACTTTAATCAAACTAAAGCAGCAACAAAAGCAATTGCAGAGTATGTTGGACCGGTATATTTAAGATTTGGCCGCCCGGCGGTGCCTAATTTCACAGATGCGGATGCCAAATTTGAAATAGGTAAAGCAATCCTGTTAAATGAAGGTACGGATGTATCTATCTTCGCTACCGGACATATGGTATGGGAAGCAATAGAAGCCGGACATGCTTTAGCAGCAAAAGGAATCAGCGCCGAGATTTTCAATTTCACTACAATAAAGCCACTTGACGAAGAAGCAATCCTTGCATCGGCTTCTAAAACCAAATGCATCGTAACTGCCGAAGAACATCAGATCAATGGTGGATTAGGCGAAAGCGTTGCGGGGCTTTTAGCACGTAAAATGCCTCTTCCTATCGAAATGGTAGGCGTAAAAGATACCTTCGGTGAAAGTGGCAAGCCTGCTGAATTAATGGAGAAATACGGACTTAAGTCTACAAATATCGTTGATGCTGTTGAAACTGTAATTAAAAGAACTGAGGCTACTGTTTACTAGATCACCTTTTTTAAATTAATAGTAAAAAAACTGCCTCTTACGGGCAGTTTTTTTATTTCATACAATCTAATCCCACGAAGTATTTACACTAGCCGGTTTTTGATTGAGCTTCCCAAAACCCGCATTCTTTAGCGAGCACTTATATACTTATTGAGTCTACTTGATGATGAGGAAAATGAAAACGCATCATTAACCTTATAGTAGTTACCTACATCATAGGTCTTATTGTAAGCGTATTTGGCAAACTCCAATTTATCATTCTCAAAACCCATCAAGGACGTCAAATGAGCAACCTGTTCTGCAAACAAACAGTTTGTATTTACTATTTGCTTGGCTACTTCCAACCTGCTATTCGAAAAAGATTGTGATTTCACGGCTCCAACAGCATCCTTAAAAGCCTGATCATTCATTGGCCAGGGACAGCCTATGGGGCCATTATACCCATTAAGAACATAATGATCAGGTTGATTATTAATAGGTGTCGAATTATTAGTAATCGTACTATGTGATGTGCACGAATTATTGACTGGTGGCGCATAATAGACTTCATGCTGACCAGGAATTGCAGGTATAAAACAGGGAAGTGGATCTTCATCATAATACCTGATCACGTGTCGTCCTTTTTTATTTAATTTGATGCGAAACACCCATCTTGAAGGTCTATTGGAAAACTGGATCAACCTACTGATCGGACGCAAGGCCGGATTATCAAAAACAATTTGTACCCGAAGCTCGGATAAAGGGATCTCTTTGATACAAATAGTCGATGCAGGATGAACAGATTGTTCTACACCATTAATATAAACATTAAAACGTTCCCCTCTGTCACTGAAAAAGACCGCATGGTTAAAACTGAAACCTGAAATAGAAATTGTCAAAGTCAAGAATATAATCAAGGTAAAGTTTCTCATAGAATTAGCTTTTATTTATGCTTATTAACGGAAAATTACCGGATCACAGCCTATGTAAATTAGACACCGAATAATAATTATGGATAAATGCCCGTTTATTTGATTTAACGCCTTCGCAAAAACCACACCCAAACCATTTTTTCATCCGCCCACGGCAACCTTTTTTGATCTATTTGGATCCTATATACTGACGTTCAATTCCAAAACTTTAGTCTGATGCATCCAGTTAAACTCTTTTTTATTGTGCTTATTTTTAATGATAGGTATTACAACATCCGCTCAACATACGCCGACCGTGGGAAAAGTTTATGACTTTGAAATAGGAGACTTGTTTCATTATAAAATATACAATAGAAACCTTTACTCCTATGCAGAATGTGAATCTAATAGTTGGAGTGATGTGCTGATTGTCGACAAAACATATGAAGAAGATAGCAGTACAATTACTTATACATTTAATATTTCAACAACAACTAATTCTCATTGTGCACACCAACAACACCTTAATAACTGGCATCAATACGATGCAGATAGTACGGTTATAGTAACAAACCTGGATTCAACTATTTTGTATAATAAAAGCCTTGAAGGAGATAGTGTAAAGTGGATAGGAGATAGTATATACACAGACCCTGACAAGTACAACGGGAAGCGCATTACAAATTATTATAATTATGGAATTCCGATTTCAGTATTTTATCATATTGATGAGTCTTTTGTAGCGGGTTTGGGCACCGTCAATTATTATAAATCCGAAGGCGGTATAAGAAAAGAATATGTTTTAAAATATTATAGAAAAGAAAGAGCGGTTTGGAGAGAACACGATTTGTCACAATTAAACGTATCGAGTTTCTTTAGTGACTTAATTCATAAACCATACTCAATATTCCCAAACCCTACATCCGCATCGTTGTTCATACACCTTAACGATGTAAATGATGGCATTATTAAAGTGCATAATCTAAAAGGGCAAGAGCTCTTTAAAGGGGAGATCGTTCCCGGTATGTCCAGATATAGCTTTTCACCGAAAGAAAAAGGCGCGTTCATTCTAACAATACAAACTAAAGATACTATTTTTACGAAAAGAGTATTGGTAAAATAGTAAGCTTTCGTTTCAGGCTACAAGAATCAGATTATTTCTGCTTTTCTTCATAACTACCATCGGGCTTAATAGTAATTATTTCGTGATCATTTTCTAAAATTCGATCCCTGCCATCATAGTAAAACTGATGATCCCATTTAATCATTTCCCTTCCTATTTTATCGATCAACCCCCACTTTTCGCCTACGCCAACAACACACACACCGCCTATGAATTGATCTACATGATCGTAGTGTGACTTCAATTTTACACGCTTGGCTTTGTAATCAAAGAAACCCCATTTACCATTTTGTTTTACGGCAATGAAACGTTCGCTGCATTTCCCCAACTCTTCGAAGTAGTTATCTTCATCAAACAATAGCTGTCCCGTATTTTTAACAATGCGACTTCCTTTTTTTGTTTCTCCGGCATAATACCCTTCGCCCAAATAAGACAAATTAAGGTATGTTGGTTTCATAATATAGTTGGCATTCTTATCTATCATCCCCCACTTATCGTGGTATTTTACGAGTGTCGGAAAAACTGGCGCATGTAAATCTTTGGCATTCAGCCCTGACATTCCCTCGTAAATCTTTTGTGTGATCATGGATCCCTTATAATTCATAAAACGATAGCCCTTCGAGTCTCGGACCTTGATCACATTTTTTTCATTAACAGCTATTTCCTTATATACGATAGGCACAACAGTCTGACCGAGTGATGTGATCAAACCACATCGGTCGCCTTTATAAACTTTGAAACACATCTTTGCCCCGATCATTTGATAGGCTATGCTATCATATTGGGCTTTTACTACTTCATTGGCCTCAGCATCCAGCACTCCCCATTGCTCGCGAATGTAGCAAAAAGCAAAGCCATCTCGCATAGGAGTAAGTTGGTCGTAATACTGTTCTGAATAAAATTTATTACTTACACTATTCCAAAACCGCCACCCTCTTGACGCTTTGAGTCGCACATATTTCGCCGTATCTTCTACTTTAATATCCAGGTATTTCTGATCGTTAAACGCATCTCCTTTAATATCATAAAGACGTATTATATGATCGATTTCCGCCACATAAAAGGGGTTAGAAGGATTTCTGTACACCTTGTCCCATTCGTTTTGTAGTAACCATTCGTTTTTAGCATTAATAAGGCCCCATCTGCCATTCTTTTTAACAATGCAATTACCATCCATAAAGTAGTGTGCCGAATCATATACAAGAGGAATCACTTTATTACCTTTAAAACCTATAAATCCATATTTATTATCCTTAAATACACGGGCTCCCCCTCCTTTAAAAGGTCCCACTTCGTCAAAAATAATGGGCAATACTTTTCTTCCTTTAAAATCGATCAAGCCATACTTTTCTTTTGACTTTACCAACAGTCTAAATTTATAATGTGTCGCTATTGAATCATAGCTTGCATCGCTAAGTATCAAACCATTATCTCGTACCAATCCCCATTTACCTTGTTTCAAAAACGCCATGGTATAGGGGGCTACCATATTTACCTTTTCCATTTCGGGTTCTACGATGAAACCGGCAGTATCATGTCTTACTATTCCTAATTTACCTTTATAAGCTACAAGGCTATGAAAGTGGTTCAAAATTTTTATACGGGTAAATTGAGGCTCTGAAATAAACTTCCGTTCATATTGAGCATATAATCCCCATAAACTATCCTTTTTAATAAAAGTATAATCAGAATATGCAGAGATTTCGTTGACATCGTCATAAACGGTTTCCAATATTTTTTCTCCCTCTTCACTGAGAAGCCCCCACTTCCCTCCTGACTTTACCCAGGCCACTCCACCTACAAATTTCTTTATCTCTTCGTACTGGCATGGTATTACAAGCCTCCCGTCGCAGTTCACAACGCCATACTTCCCTCTGACAAAGACAATACCTGCTTTGCCAGAAAAAGGGAATACTTTGGTAAACATTGGTTGAATGCGCCATTCTCCGAAAATATTCACATACCCCATACGTCTATTTTCGTTAGTTTGGGGGAATAAATCTTCTTTGCACACATGCCCCTGGCCACTACTCATGAGATGAAAAATGGTCAGCAACGAAATAAATAACACTGCTCTTTTCATAAGAAAAATTGTAAGCTTCTTAAATGCTAATTTATTAAATGATAAACTATTTCAAATGAAAAATATCACTTAGTCCCAATTTTCTTGCAGAGGTAAAACCTTCACCATACTTCACGCCAATGGCATGTCCCATTTCAATAGACCTTGCCTGGAGAAAATCCAAAAAGCCTTTCGAAGAAATATAGGTATCTTTTTCTTTACTTTGAGGGTCATAAAACTGGCTTCTGAAAGCCATAATCGCATTCATCTTTTGGTCCCAGTATGGCGAAATATCTATGATAAAATCCGGATTAATATATCGATCCTGAATATAGTGATAATGAAACGAAGGCCTCCAGGCTTTTTGGGCTGTACCTTCAGCAACTGTTTCAATCTTTGCCAAACCGGAAAAAAATACCGAATCATTAGCCAACCTGGCCGCTTCGCCATGATTGGGGTGGCGATCGTCAATTGCATTTGAAAGTACTATACTGGGTTGGTACTTTCGAATGGCCGTAATAACTTTAAGCTGTGCTTCCTTATCGTTTTTCAAGAATCCATCCGGGAGTTCGAGGTTTTCTCTCACAGACAAGCCCATAATTTCAGAAGCTTTATTAGATTCTTCCAGTCTAATCTCCGGTGTACCTCTTGTTCCCAGCTCACCTCTGGTAAAATCGACTACACCTACTTTATAACCTTGAGAAACATGTGAAATTATAGTTCCTGAACAGGATAACTCTGCATCATCGGGATGAGCAGCTAGTACGAGTAGGTCTAACTTCATAATCAATATTTAATAACAAATCACCGTTCGATAAATAGCTATCTAACTCTTAGTCGTCGTCCAATACGCAAAATCGTCGATCTTCTTATACCATTCAATCTACAGATTTGATTAATAGACACCCTATACCTTCTGGCAATGTGAGATAAGGTATCGCCACTTCTTACACGATGGTACATGGCTCTTTTTGCTTCTTTTATGTAAGCAAAATCTTTTGGAGAAATTTGGTATTCGGGTGTTCTCACACGTACCGAATCGAACTCGAAGATTTGGGAAGGATCTATTGCATTCCCCTGAAAACGCACTTCAAAATGTAAGTGAGGCCCTGAACTTCTACCTGTATTTCCTCCCAACCCTATTGGCTGCCCTGCTTTTACATGCTGACCCACTCTAACCAGTTGCTTCGACATGTGCCCATATAAAGTTTCAAGTGCGTTATGATGTCTCAATAACACGTAATAGCCATAACCTCCACGATTGTATTTATTTATGCGCACCACACCATCGAAAGTTGCATAAATAGTATCTCCGATTGCCAGACGTAAATCAGTACCATAATGCCATTTGTAATGCCTCATTCCAAATTTTGAGGTGACGTAATTTACACCACCTAGTGGCATAGACCAGGACCTGGAACTATCCGTGTCTACGGAATCATATAATGCAATGGTCACTGTATCTTTAAACTTGTCTCCTTCAACTTTGTATGGATTAACAGACATCGAATCAAAAATCGCAAAATTTGTATCTACGGATATCCAATAAAGGCTGTCTGCCAGCAAAGTACCAACCAAATTATTAAGCCTTATGGTATCAATGCGCAACGAATCTCCTACCGAGTCTTTCTTCAGTATATACGGAAGGGGAACAATTTCGGTAGATGATGAAATTACTTTATTACCAGAAGCACTGACAGAATCTTCATCTAATACCACTGTAGTATCTAAGGTAATTGGGGCTTGGTTGTTTGGATTAGCAGAGCTATTTACCTTTTGCCCCAGTGATATGAAAGGAATGGCAAATAGAACTGCTATAAGTGATCTTGAAATCAACTATTTAATATTATCTTATTCTTCTTTAGCTGCCAAATACCGTTCTGCATCCAAGGCTGCCATACAACCTGTTCCTGCTGCGGTAATCGCCTGCCTGTAAACATTATCTTGTGCGTCTCCACTTGCAAAAACACCTTCAACATTTGTTTTGGTACTTCCGCTTTTAGTCAAGATGTAACCATGATCGTCCAGGTTTAACTGGTCCTTGAATATGTCTGTATTTGGTTTATGACCAATGGCAACAAAGAAGCCGGTAATAGCAATCGTCTTTTCTTCCTGCGTTTTATTATTGATCACCAGAAGACCATTAACCTGATCATCACCAAGTACTTCTTTAGTCTCCGTATTCCAAAGTACCTCAATATTTTCTGTTGACAAAACGCGCTTTTGCATAATTTTGGAAGCACGCATTTCGTCTCTTCTAACCAAAAGATATACCTTTTTGCAAATTTTGGAAAGATACGTTGCTTCTTCAGCAGCTGTGTCACCCGCACCTACAACAGCAACATCCTGATCTCGATAGAAGAATCCATCGCATACGGCACATGCTGTTACACCGCCGCCAAATTTAAACTTTTCTTCTGATTCCAAACCGAGCCATTTGGCTGAAGCTCCTGTAGAGATTATCACCGCGTCGGCTGTTAATTCTACTTGCTCATCCAAAACAATTTTCTTTGGTTCGGCATCGAAGTCAACACTGGTAACTCTACTATATTTGATCTCTGTCCCAAACCTTTCAGCTTGTTTTTGTAAATCGGCCATCATTTCAGGCCCTCCAATTCCTTCCGGATACCCGGGGAAATTCTCCACATCACTTGTGGTAGTCAATTGACCACCCGGTTCTTCACCTGTAAACAATACTGGTGCAAGTCCTGCTCTTGCAGCATATATAGCCGCCGTATATCCGGCAGGTCCGGAACCGATTATAGCCACCTTTACATGCTCTGCCATATTTTTCTCAATTTAAAGGGTAAATTAATTCATTTATCATTTCATAGCAACAAGAAAATTTCCACATGTGTTCATTCTTGTCACTTTTTACTCTTTTAAACTAAAAAGGCCCTCAATGAGAGCCTTTTGTTTAAATAGGATTAACCTAAATACGGTTTCAGTGCTTTACTTCTGGAGGTGTGTCGCAATCTCCGGATCGCTTTTTCTTTGATCTGTCTTACGCGTTCTCTCGTGAGGTCAAATTTTTCGCCAATTTCTTCAAGAGTCATTGGATGCTCTCCGTTCAAACCAAAATACAAGGTTATCACATCAGCCTCTCTTTGCGTCAAGGTAGATAAAGCCCTTTGAACTTCACGGCGTAAGGAATCATTCATTAAGCCGGAATCTGGTGTTACCTCTCCATCATTTTCCAATACATCCAACAAGGTGTTATCTTCACCTTGCACAAAAGGAGCGTCCATAGACACATGTCTACCGCTTATTTTTAGTGTATCAACAACTTCACTAGTAGTGACATCGAGTACTTCGGCCAGCTCTTCCGGAGAAGGCTCTCTTTCGTAGCGCTGTTCTAATTCTGAAAATGTTTTCGAAATCTTATTTAAAGACCCTACTCTATTTAATGGTAAACGTACAATACGGGATTGTTCGGCAAGTGCCTGAAGAATCGATTGACGTATCCACCAAACAGCGTAAGAAATGAATTTAAAACCACGTGTTTCATCAAAACGTTGTGCAGCTTTAATTAATCCCAGGTTTCCTTCATTGATAAGGTCACCTAAGGACAAACCTTGGTTTTGATATTGCTTAGCAACTGAAACAACAAAACGCAAATTGGCTTTGGTCAACTTCTCAAGAGCCAATTGGTCTCCTTCTTTTATACGCTGAGCGAGAGTTACCTCTTCGTCAGGTGTAAGCAGATCCACCTTACCAATTTCTTGCAAATATTTATCAAGAGATTGGCTTTCACGGTTGGTTATCTGTTTACTTATTTTTAGTTGTCTCATGTGTTCTTTACATTAATAGCCACTACTTAAATAACGCAACAGCGTAATTAAAGTTCGTGAGCCATGATACAAATATTATCTATAATTAGGTCAATACGTTAAAACTTGAAACGTAGCTGTTAACCTTCTGCCTTCTCAGGTTTAGGTAAAAGTACTTTTCTTGAAAGCTTCAACTTACCCGATTTCGGGTCGATACCTATTAACTTCACTTTGATCTCTTCTCCCTCGGTAAGTACTTCTGAGGTATTGTCTACGCGTTCCCACTTAATCTCAGAAACATGTAATAAACCATCCTTACCTGGTAATATCTCTACGAAGGCGCCATAAGGCATGATGGCTTTCACCTTGCCCTCGTAAACTTCGCCAACTTCTGGCTGAGCAACAATACCTTTTACACGATTCTTCGCAATTTCTATAGCTTCCTGACTTGCTCCGAAGATTGACACGTGCCCTTTGCCATCCACTTCATCAATTGTAATGGTAGTGTCAGACTCGGCTTGTATTTCCTGTATGATTTTTCCTCCAGGGCCAATTAATGCGCCAATCATCTCTTTATCAATTTGGGTATTGTAGAAACGTGGTGCGTTTGGTTTCAATTCCTCTGCCGGCGCCGAAATCACTTTGTCCATTTCCGCCATAATATGCTCACGTCCGGCTTTAGCCTGTTCGAGTGCTTGTATCAGAATTTCATAAGGAAGTCCGTCTACTTTTATATCCATTTGACAAGCAGTGATACCATTTTTGGAACCGGTAACTTTAAAGTCCATATCTCCCAGGTGATCTTCATCGCCCAGAATATCTGAAAGAACAGCAAACTTTTCACCATCGGTTATTAAGCCCATTGCAATACCGGATACAGCGCTTTTAACAGGCACCCCGGCGTCCATCAAAGCCATAGAACCAGCACAAACTGTGGCCATAGACGAAGAACCATTCGATTCCAGTATGTCTGATACCACACGGATAGTGTAAGGATTTTCATCATCTGCGGGCAACATTCCTTTTAATGCGCGATAGGCCAAATTTCCGTGTCCTACCTCTCTTCTTCCCGGACCACGATTTGGTCTTACTTCACCGGTAGAGAAGCCCGGAAAGTTATAATGTAACATAAACTTATTGGATCCTCTTCTGGTAGCGCTATCTATCAGTTGTTCGTCCAGCTTTGTACCCAAGGTAACCGTAGACAAAGATTGTGTTTCACCTCTGGTGAAAACAGAAGAACCGTGCGCTGTAGGTAAATAGGCTACCTCACCCCAAATCGGTCTTACTTCATCTAGCTGACGCCCATCCATACGCACACGTTCATTTAAAACGTAATTGCGAACAGCTTCCTTCTCAACGTCGTGGTAATACTTTTTAACAAGATCAATGTCAGTTTCACTCTCTTCGGGTAAAGCTTCAATGTATTCCTCTACCACCTGTTTGTATAATTCTGATCTTTTCTTTTTATCAGCTGTCTGAAGTGCTGTAACTGCGTATGCTTTATCATAGAGTTGACTTCGAATCTCTGCTTTCAATTCGTCATCATTATTTTCGTGGCAGTATTCTCTCTTCTCTTGCTTTCCTACTTCAATGGTTAGTTCTTTTTGAACCGCACACTGATTTTTAATTTCATCATGGGCAAATTTTATTGCTTCTACCATTTCGGCCTCCGAAATTTCGAGCATTTCCCCTTCTACCATCAATATATTTTCTTCGGTAGCAGCTATTACCATGTCGATATCCGACTGTTCTAATTGTGCCGGAGAAGGATTAATTATTAAATTACCTTCAATACGCCCTACTCTAACTTCAGATATCGGGCCTGCAAAAGGAATATCTGAAACAGACAATGCCGCTGAAGCAGCCAATGCGGCTAAACAATCTGGCATCACATCTTTATCTGAAGATATCATTGTTACCATAACCTGAGTATCGGCATGATAATCACCTGGGAACAATGGTCTTAAAGCACGATCGATCAAACGACTTACCAGAATTTCCGAATCTGACAAGCGACCTTCTCTTTTCAGGAAACCTCCCGGTATCTTACCGGCAGCAGCAAATTTCTCCTGATAGTCCACAGAAAGAGGCAAAAAATCGACCCCTTCTTTAGCATCCTGAGAAGATACTACAGTGGCAAGAAGCATGGTATCTCCCATTTTGACAACAACAGAACCGTCTGCTTGTTTTGCTAATTTCCCGGTCTCGATCGTTATTTCACGTCCGTCAGAAAGAGTGATTTTTTTTGTAATGACGTTTAAACTCATAAATACTTTGTTTAACACTTGAATAAAAAAATGCTTCTAATCAGGTGTATAATTAAAATAACAAAAGAGGGAACCATTAGGGGCACCCTCTTTAAATTTCTTTTTTGCAACGGATTATTTTCTGAGATTGAGCTCTGACAAAATAGCTCTATAACGTTCAATATCCTTTTGCTGTAAATATTTTAGTAATTTTCTTCGTTTACCTACTAACTTCAAAAGGCCCATTCTTGTGCTATGGTCTTTTTTATTTGTCTTTAGATGTTCTGTCAAGTGGTTGATACGAAATGTAAACAAAGCAATTTGAGACTCTGCAGATCCTGTATCGGCTTCATTCTTTGAAAACCCGTGACTTTTGAATTGCTCTTTCTTGACTTCAGATGTTAGATACATTATTATTAATGCTTAAATATATACTTTTTCTTAATTCAACCGCAAATTTACTAATCTTTTTACTCTAACACAAGCAACAAGCTAAAAAGAAATCAATAATTTACTTTTATCGCAATTTAAGCTTTTGACTTTTTATTCTTTTTGAATAAGCTCAAAATACGCTGTCCAAAATCTCCGAATTCAAAGAGTCTGGCATCGCGATAAGCCTGATATAAAAAGAACAAGCTTATAGGGAACAAAACCATATTGGCGAACCAGGTCCCTAATTGATAGGTTATAATATCCTGCTTTGAAAGTTTCTCCATACTGGTAGAAATGAAATAATAGAGCACAAAAAACAATACTGTCGTCATCATTGGAAGCCCCATCCCCCCCTTTTTGAGCACAGCTCCTAAAGAAGCTCCTATAATAAACATTACAATTATTGCAGCCGAATCGGTATATTTATGCAGTTTTTCAACACCCAGAACTGATATCTCCCTTTTATTGCGATGTATGTACTCGAGTTTTGAATTGGCTACATTCATGACACTTCGGGCAATTGAATAACTTGTGTTGAGTGCCTGAAATCGTTGTATTGGTTCTAAGGTATATTTTGGTTCCTTTTTAATACCTTTTAACGAATCGGGTGTAATGATACCACTCCTGAATGCCCGTACCCAATCATTCTTAAACGATTGATGTTCCAATGCAATATCTAATCTCAGGCTATCAATTTCTGTACTTAGTTCGCGAATAGAAAGCATGTACTTATTCTTACTAAAGAGGTGTTCAGGAGTATTTCCCAACTTCAACGAAGATAAATCAAAGATCATTCTGGAATGATCAAATTTTGTTCTGGTATATTCCTGATGCCTACTATTCTTCTTGTCCGTATTTTCGGCATGGCGTTGACCATGATACAAATCGAAAGTGAGGTATGTTTCTGATTCATCCATGATCATTTTTCCTGAATCAGCTGCTATTACCTGCGTGTTTGCCGTTCCGTCCGAATGGTCATATATGAGCACGTCTTTCATTGTTTCTCCATCTTCCGCTATATGCGCGGCACGAATGCGATAACCATCGATATCCTGATAAAAGACTCCTTCACGAATATTAAGCGCCGGTTTTTTCATTCGCACATCATAAAGTAAGCTATATGCCTTTAGATTCATTTTAGGGACAATCTGGTCGTTAAAAAAATAGCAGGCTATACTTAAGCCCACAACTACTATGAATACCGGTGTGAGCAAGCGTGACATAGAAATACCGGCACTCTTTATCGCGGTAAGTTCATTATGTTCACCCAAATTGCCATAAGTAATTAAAGAAGATACCATAACAGTAAAAGGTAATACCCTTGGTACCATGTGAAAGGCGAAGTAGTAAATAATCTCCAAATAAACGCTTAGATCAAGCCCTTTACCTGCAAAATCGTCTTTATACTTAATCATATGCCAAGTAAGGAAGACAATTTCCAGCAAAAAAAACGTCACTAAAAAAGGACCGATAAATGATCTTAATACGAGCAAATAAACGCGCTTACGAAATAGCAGTAAGATCAGTCGCTTTATCCCTTCCTTCATACAATTAATTTCAATGACTTAAGCTCCCAGTATTTCGCAGAGTTCTGCAATAAGACCATCCCAAACTTTATTAAATTCTTCATGATCATCGTACCAATCTGAATTTTCATCAACGAGCAAATACATCGTCTGGGTTAGTTCGTTACGTTCAAGTCTTAACTCCAGCGAAGCTGGGGATTCACCTTCTTTATCAAACTCAAATTTTATGAATTTATTGTTTTTGAAGGCTATGCACTGTCCCATTTGTTCAACACCACCAATAACAAATCGCCATTTTTCATCAGCAACTAATGCTACTTCATCGGCAAACCACTTTTCGAGGCCGGCTGGTGTTGCGATATACTCATAAAGTAATCTGGGAGTGGCTTTTATTTCAATTTCTTTCTGAAAACTTTTTTTGCCCATGGTAAGTCTTAGGAATGGGCATGAATATATTATAATTTACTGAAAAGAACAACCATTAAAACTTCGAAATAAATTTGATTTTAATATTTTTAATTTCTTATCTTTGCGTCCCGTTTGAGCAAATGCTCAACGAAGAGGTCCATGGCGAGGTAGCTCAGTTGGTTAGAGCGCAGGATTCATAACCCTGAGGTCACGGGTTCAACTCCCGTCTTCGCTACTTGAAAATGAGGCAGTTACGTGAAAACGTGACTGCTTTTTTGTTTTTTTAATGAAACTTATGACTTTATTTGCAAAAGTAAAAAACAATATCTTTTACTGCTTCATAAAGCTGAAAATCAATACGATGAAAGTCTATTTTAGTACTTCTGTTTAAGATCATTAGTTTTATATGTATTACGCATGAATTAGCCCTAATTTTCTTTCAGAACATTAAAAATTCATTCATTTTCATTCATAATGTCCTCATCAAAATCTTCACTGCCTTCATAAATATTTTCATAATGGTCTTCAGGCCTTTCTTGTGTAATCCATCTAGTTTCTCTAATATAAGCGTCTCTTATATAATACGTTTTTCTGAATTTTTCAATGGCAGCTTCGTATTGAGAAGCAATTAATACAGCATCACTATTGTTTGGTATTTCATCTTCGTCAAGGAGATCTAAGAAATCATTTGTAGGTTCATTAGCAAGAATTTCCTCTTTCAATGGTTTAAGGCATCGAATAATCACCTAGCTCAAGCCCCCTACAGCAAAAGTATGCCAGGGGGCTTGAGCAATAAACATTCTTTTATAACTCACTTTTATGTGGTATATTGAGTTATAAAGAAGGTGGTTATAACTCATGATGTGGAACTGGAAATATAAAGAATGGCCTCAATTCATATTTGATAAAGATGATTTTATGCAATATGAGCAAGAGTTTCTGCATAAATCTGGCGTTACACAGGGAAGCATCAAGCATATTCATAAAGACGATCAAGAGGCACTAAAAATTGAACTTATCAGTGATGAGGCCTTGAGAACCTCAGAAATTGAGGGGGAAATCCTTAATAGAGACTCTTTGCAATCCTCCATCCGAAAACACTTCGGGTTAAAAACGGATCACAGAAAAATCCCTGCTGCGGAACAAGGCATTGCAGAGATGATGTTCGATTTGTACACCAACTATGACATAGCATTCAGCCATAAGACCTTGTTTGAGTGGCATAGTATGTTGATGAACGGACGCAGAGACTTAGAAAATATTGGGTCTTATCGCACACATGAAGAACCTATGCAAATTGTTTCCGGTTCACTTGGTAAACCAATTATTCACTATGAAGCCCCTCCATCACTTCACATACCCCAAGAAATGGATCGCTTTATCGAATGGGTTAATCACACGTCCTTGCCCCCTTTATTACATGCAGGCGTAGCGCATTTGTATTTTGAGAGTATACATCCATTTGAAGATGGTAACGGGCGAATTGGTCGGGCAATATCTGAAAAAATCCTTTCTCAGAACCTAAAAAGGCCAACATTGATCGCGATTTCTCACACCATCAATAATGATAAAAAATCGTATTATTCTGCTCTGCATACATGCAGCAAAAACCTGGAAATTGTTGAATGGCTGGATTACTTTTGCAACATGGTGCTAAAAGCACAGGACTACACGCAAAGTATCATTGATTTTCTAATTAATAAAGGAAAGTTCTATCTGGCGTTTGATGCAAAGCTGAATGAGAGGCAAGCAAAAGTTGTCGCACGCATTTTTAGAGAGGGTCTTGACGGATTCAAAGGGGGATTAAGTGCCGAAAACTATATTTCCATCACTGGAGTCTCACGCGCAACAGCCACCAGAGATTTACAAAAGCTCGCTGAATGTGGTGCTTTCACGAAAAAAGGCGAAAGAAAAGGCACAAGGTATTATCTGAATTTTGAACATCCCAACGTTCAAACGTGACATACATGCAGAACTTGCCCCCGTCTGTTAAACAACACACGAGGGCAAGCCAGGAGATTTGTACATAAGAAAACGCTACACCTCTATGTGTCGCGCAACTTAATGAGTTTTTGCGTAGCATCCAGAAGTTTGTCTTGCGTGATATAAGTATGATTAATGGCCTGATGCATATCAAGCATTACTCCCTCATATTGCTCAAAGGTCAACGCCATACTTTCTTCTGTATCAAACTCGTTGATAAAGGACAGCGCCTCATTGAATGCTTCTGAAAACTGAGCACTTTCGCGTTCATTCTTGATTTGCTGAAAATTGATAATGTTATCAGGGGTCTCTGTTTTCTGGTCTTTGTGATTTTGATCGTCATTATTATCGTCGGTCATGTTCGTATCCTTTCATATTCCTTTGTGAGTAAAAATGGGCGAGCGACTCCCCTTTACGAGCGTTACACAAGAGGAAAATAGGTAATGGCATAGCTCGCCTCTGTCCCTGTGCATTAATACAGGCACAAAAGTCTTATTGTTATGATGTGTTAGTGTGGTTGTTGTGACGTAGCTATGAAGCGCTTACGAGTTCATCAAAACTAAGCCACAGATGAGGCAACATGTCTTCAGAGTTTCCTCAATTCCAGAACAAAGATTTGTTTATGATAAGCAGCATAGCCATTAAGCCTAACGCAAGAGGCCAGGGTGCTGGCATAGCTCTATACATCAAAGCGAAAGAACTGAGCAATAATAAGTGTATAGGCATTTTATACGAAAGTAATATACCGGGTCAAAATTTAGCTAAGAAAGCAGGGTTTGTAGAAATTCCAGAAAATACGTTTTCACAAAACTACTCATACATTAACAAGCGCCACGTAGTTGATAAAAAAGGTCCGTTTACCCTGCGATGGAACTTATATACTCCATTAAATATGGCCTGAAGCAAGAGTTTAGATTGTTATATGTGACAGAACCACTTATCAGTTGTTCGTACTGTCAATCCCCAATAACACTATTGAGCACATCATCTGCATTCTTATGAATAAAGTTTGCTTGATAGTTAATCGTTGTCTTTAGATCGCTATGACGATAAAGCTTTTGCAGCATAAGGGGCTAATTTTATCACCTGCGATGTTGCCGAATGTGTGTCTGGCAATATGATTGGATAGTTTTTTCTCAATGCCGCATTGTTCAGCAATGCGTTTGAGATATTTATTCATCAGAAGTGATGCATTATTGGTCTTGACGTGGATATCACGTTTATGTTGAAGGTCGGCTTTATCCATGTATGGAAAGATAAAAGCAAGCCCTTCTGATTTTCTGTGACTGTAATACTCCAATATGGTTTTAGCTTAATCCGGCAACCCAAACGACACGGGTTTATTGTTCTTGTTCATGACATATAACAATCGACCATCTTGAATATCTGCCCATTTCATTTACACCACATCAGCAATACGGATACTAGCCAGATAAAAGGCAAAGAGCCACACATTACATATATGCCATATCTGGCTGTGAGCTTCAAGGTCAAGCGTCTCAATCTGTTCAACCTCTTCAATCGTCAAGCCAATTTTAAGCCCGGACGGAATGCTGATTTTTTCACCGTCCCTGCAAATGGATAATATTTTTGGTCAACTCCCCCCTCTTTTATCGCTACGTTAAATATGGTTTCTTATGAATGACGTTATACTGCCTTTCAAAAAATGCAGCACTTTGTCAATTAAGCGACTTATTAACTACTAACACACGGGCTTTTGTTTACCTAAAAGTAGTGGATTCTAAGTTTTGTTTTAGGATTATTTCTACTGAAATAAAATCTGCAATTATTTACCAAAAAAACAACAAAACAATGTTTAATCTATTTCTCAGAACAAAGTTAGTGCCCGCACTATTTATGGTGCTAATTACATCCGCAAACGTGTTTGCTCAATCGCCCATAGGCAAACATTTAGCAAAGCCCGGTCGAAAAAATTTATTAGAAATTCACAATGAAATGATGGATTATTTCGAAAAGGAAAAAGCAAAAGAGCCTCAAAAAAGAAGTAAAAGTAAGCGAATTACTGAAAACAGAGACGATGATTTTGCCAAATACATGCGTTGGTATCACTACTGGCGCGCTGAAGTAGACAACGAGGGTTATTTCGTAGACCAGAATCCTGCTTTACACCAAAAAATGAAGGACGGCATAAAAACATCGAATGACTTTACCTGGGAAAATCTTTCCCATACATCAAATCTTGGCCACCAAATCGGAATAGGTCGAACATTAGCACTTGACTTTCACCCAAAGGATACTAATACGTTTTATGTGGGTTCCGCTTCGGGGGGTATATGGAAGACTTTGGATGGAGGAAACTCCTACGAGCCTCTCGGCGAATTCGATTTACCTACCTTGGCTATAAGCTCCATAGTGATAGACAAAGAACATCCCGACACTATTTATATCGGAACAGGTGGTGATCGCTGGTACGATGGTGTTTCACGGGGCGTCTACAAATCTACTGACGGAGGCAATAGCTGGAACCCTACCGCTCTGCAGTTCGCTGTTACGGATTACATGAGCATACGCTGGATGGCGGCAGATCCCAATGACCCGGCCACCATGCTGGTGTGTACCAATGTAGGAGTTTACAGAACTGCTGATGGTTTTGCAACAGTCGAAAAGGTGGTAGAGCAAGGGCTGGCCAATCATGTTCTTTTTAAACCTGCCAGTTCAGACACTGTTTACCTTACAAAATACAATGGCAGTACTTCAGATTCTACCAATACAAACAGAGAGTTCTGGAGAAGTACAGATGGTGGCCGTACATTTCAATTTTCTTCTATATTAAATACACCTTCTCAGACAGCAAGTTCGTGGTCTAATCGCATGTTCATTGAAGTAAGTGGACAAAACCCCAACAAGGTATTTGTTAAAACAGATGCGTCTATATTTGTTTCTGATAATGCCGGGGAAACGTTTGGTGCACCTATCCCTATTGAAGCAACGTTCGAGGTTTTTCCTGAAGATTTCTTCCGTGGTATGTTCAGATTAAACCCGATGAACGACAGTGAAGTAATTGCCGGCTGGTTCCATATATTCCGATTCAACCTCAGTGCAGACTCTGCCTCCAATTATACGCCCTTGTTTTGGTGGTTGGGCGATCTTTGGCCCATACACAATGACTTACCGGTCGTTCATGTAGATCAAATGAATACTTTTGTTAATCCCATGCAAAAAAACCTTATATACATCTGCAACGACGGCGGTGTCTATACACTTGATTTGAATACCAATCAATTTAAAGACCGGTCGAACGGGCTTAAAATCACCCAGTACTATGAGATTGCAAACTCTGAAACCAATCCTCGTATGATTATGGGAGGAGCACAAGATAATGGTAACCTCATTAGAGAAGCTTTCGGGGAAGACGAGCCTTTTTGGACGTTCAGTGGACAAACCGGAGATGCAATGGATCAGGCGATTGACCCCACTAACGATGATATTCGCTATTTCACCTTTCAATTTGGTGATTTAGTTCGATGGCACAGGACCAATTTCGAATTTGTTTATACGATCGATTTTTTGCCTGCAGATTTCGTAGGACCGTTTTGGAGCAAATTTCGTCTGGATCCAAATGACCCAAAAACGGTGGTACTACTCGGCAACCGGGTTTTTCGCTCCACCAATCGTGGTGATTCCTGGGAGGCGATCAGTCCGTATTTGATAGACAATACCACCGCACTTGATGAAATGGCTATTGCCCCCTCTAACTCCGAACGCATTTATGCAGTTGACATTGGAACCAGGTCTGTATGGACACCTGGTGATACCAAAAAGACCAGTGTTATTTATGTGAAAAACACTACCGATAATGAATGGGTAAGTCACGAGTTTATACACCCTAACCTCATTACAGAGATTATTGTACATCCGGACGATGAAAACCACATCTACGTTTCATTGTCTGGTTATGACGAGGGGCGAAAGGTATTCGAATCGATGGATGCAGGGGCTACCTGGCAGAACATTTCAGCCAATCTACCCAACTTTCCCGTGCTTTGTATCGAATACTACGAGGGCACAAGTGGCGGTCAACCAAGTGCGCTATTTGTTGGAACCGACGATGGGGTATACTACCGTCTTGAAGATAGTACCGACTGGCTTCGTGCCGGTGAATTACCACCGGTTAGGATAACAGATATTGCTATTCAGAAAAGTGAAAACCTATTGCGTGTAGGAACACACGGCCGAAGTATTTTTGAATCAAAAATCAACTTCAATCCAAATGCTTTGGTTGTTTCGGAGGTAGTGACAGAACAAGTTACTTGTGGCGATACTTGTAATGGTTCGGCCACTGTAAGCGCGTCGGGCGGTACTCCTCCCTACACCTACGAATGGATGACCAACCCTGTTCAAACAGGAGAAACCGGGTTTAATTTATGCACCGGCATCAATGAAGTTGTTGTTACAGATGCCCAAGGGGTAAAACAAAGTCGTAAGGTATTTATAAGACAGCCCTTAGAAGATAGTGATTTCGATGGTACGCCTGATTGCCAGGATGGTTGCCCGGATGATTCCAGCACTACTACTCCACCTTGTAATGTGGTAAGTGCTGTACATTATCACCAGCCGACTTTTAGTGCTCAAATATACCCAAATCCTACCCATAACGACCTAAGCGTGCATATTGACGGTAAATCGACCTTTGTTACCTACCACTTCACGAATGTATCGGGTAAAATTTTGAAAAAAGGTTATTTGTATGCCGGACACAATAAAATAGATCTGAAATTTGATTCCGGTGTTTATTTATTACACCTATTCAGTGATACGGAAGACCGCATGGTACATAAAGTACTATTAGAATAGTTTACATAAGAAGCGCATACTGAGGTAAATATTACCACGAAATATGCGCTTCTTTCTTTTATGATGAACTGATTAATGTACTCTTCGCAATGTACTCCAGCTTTTAATTTATTTATCCAACACTACTTTTTTAATAACCACCTCGTCTTCTAAATAAACTCTCAACAAATAAATACTACTTTCCCCTTTAGGCAGGTCAATTGTATTACTTACTTTATCCAATACACCTTCCTTAATTTGCATTCCTTTGTAGTCCAATATATCGTAAGAAACCGGCTCGTTAAATTGATTGATTGTCACATGAATTTCTTCTTCGGCAGGGACAGGATACACGTCAACGGAAGCAGTCGGTTCAAGCACACCGGGAAGCGTATTTGGTTCGGTGGTCAACACAAAGTGATAAACGGATAAAGGAGGCAATGTGTACGATAAAATGTTATTGGTAATGGCAATTGGTTGTGATTGTGTGAGTGTGCTAACTCCCCTATTCATTGACCATATATCTGAGGATGCAAAATTATAAGGTGAATGCACCTCCCGTTGGCTTATTAGCTTTCCGGAAGGATTTGACGGCTTGTCGCCATTCTTTTTCAATTTCTTCTTGCCTATATCTGCGCTGTAGCTTTTATGCAACACCACCTCGTTAATCGGTATCTCCGGAACTTCATCTAGCAATTGCGGATCATTTCCACCGGCAGCCATCATTCCTTCTTCGACTGTGCTTTGTTCTTTTTTACAAGCATTCAGATTTAGAACAAGTATGAAGATAAAACTCCACCTAATGACTATATTTCGTTTTTTCATATTTAGGTATTTAATCATGTATAAAAGATGACAGTAAAAACTGACTCATTTAAAGATAAAAAGTGAAGCGCAAGGTTCCATAAAACAACTTACGTCATAAACACGCAGGCATTACGCAAGCAACACTCACAATCATTAACAATTGATTTACAACAATTTACAAATTATTTTTTCTTAAAAACTCCATACCTAAAAATACCATTTATTGATATAAAAAATAGAACATTCTTCGGATATACATACAGTAAAAACTGACCTTTTGCTATTATCTCGATACAATTTGTTACCTTTTTTTCTCAGGATCGTATAAAGCGGAAAGAAAATTGTATTGACAAGACTTTTAAGAAAAGTTAAACTTAAACCTTGATGTAGGTTTTGACTAAAAACGACCATATTTATTGTTTCTAAGTACTTCTATGGCTATCTTAAAAATAAACTATACCATCTATGATAGATAATTCCAAAATTCAGGAATGGACTACAAGTCACTTTGTATGTTATATTTTCTTATGTATAGCAGAATCTAATTTTCACATCAAATCTTCGGAACTCAGCCAACTAAGGAAACATCTTGAAGGCGTGTTAGGAGAGAGCGAAAGTTTCCCTGGCGTTATGAAAGAAGTAATACTAGAAATTGGAGGGCATTCATTAGAAGACAAGAAGATATTCGTGAATGAAAACAAAGATCGGTTTTTGTCCGATCAATTACTTAAAGAAAAGGTCATTGAAGGTATTGAAGAAATCATAATGGCCGACCTAAATATCGATGTTGACGAAATGGAAGCTTATCGTTTTGTTAAAAAGGCATTAAAATAAATCCTCTAGTTTCCTTTCCGGTTTTAAACCAACAGTTCTTCCTCATCTTCCCCCTGAATAAACCGTTGTTCTTTATACCTCATGGCATAAGGAATGAAAATAACGGCTACAACAATCATCATTATCACAAAAAACATAAAATAGCTACTACCTTCTAATTTAGCAGACCCATCATCGTTACGAATAAATACATTCACCATGGCGGTAATTGCGTTACCAAAAGAAATAGACAACATTAGAAAAGCCATTATCAGCGATTTCATGGAATTAGGAGCTTGTGTATAGGACAATTCCAGCGCCGTTTGGTAAATCATTACTTCTGCCACTGTAATAATCACATAGGCCAATAGTTGCCACCCTATAGACATACTGTAACCCTGATCCATTTGGTGTTGCACCCAAGTCATTAAAAGAAAAGAAAACGCAGTGATAAACATACCTATGCTAATCTTCTTCATTGGAGTTACTTTGAAAAATCTATTCAGTACAGGGTAAACCACGAAAGTAAACAGCGGTATAAATATCATTACAAGAATGGGATTTATTGAACCCACCTCCGAAGGCAAGATCTCTAACTCGGCCCCAAAAATGGATATGGTCTTATCCATCAAATCAGATTTCGCCTGATTTACCCATGATGAACCACTTTGATCGTACAGGGACCAAAAAAAGGAAAGTAACAGATTTAATAATAAGAGTTTGCCCAATACCTTTCGCATATGGGTACTCTTGAGATCTTTTAAGAAGCGTTGCTTTGCCGGCGGCACGGCTGTAAATTTCGTTCGTCCCCACCAAAAGAGAAATGTTGCTATGATCATAAGACCCCCTGGAATTCCAAAGGCCAGTTGAGGCTCATTTGTAGTATGTAAAATACGAGGTATTAGAATGAACGCGGCCGTAGACCCCAGATTAATAGAAAAATAAAAATACCCAAATACCTTTTCAATCAGATGACTGTTTTCTTTGGTAAACTGATCACCCACATGAGCAGAAACACATGGTTTTATACCTCCGGACCCTATGGCTATCATGGTAAGCCCCAGGGAAAGTCCCAATCGAGTTTCGTCCATGGCTAATGCAATATGTCCTGCACAATAAACAATTGATAATATAATAATAGTGCGGTATTTACCCCAGGCAATATCGGAAACGAGCGCACCAATCAATGGAAAAAAATAAACTGACATTGAAAACAAATGAAACCATATTTGACTTTCATTATCATCCATTGGATCTGGCTCACCATCCGGGCCCAATAAATAGGAAGTCATGAATATGGTCAATATGGACTTCATGCCATAGAAGCTAAAACGTTCCGCCACTTCGTTTCCTACTATATATGGTATGCCTCCCGGCATTTTTGCTTTTTTCACTTGCTCCATATCAATTCTAAAATTTCTCCTATGGTTCTATTTTGATTTTTATCATGTTATATAACCTTAAATCTAACACCATAATCAAATAAAACAAAAAACCTGCCCAGTAATGACTTAGTTACTCGATACGATACTTTTTTATTTCACATTAAAATGTTATATTATGTATTCAAATATTGATAACCATGCCCCCGTACGTTAAAAAATATACACTTTTATATCTTTTGGTTCTTTTTCCTGCTTTGTCGCAGGCAGGACCTTATGTATATCTCTCCAATAACAGCATCGCCATTTTTAAACGCATAAACACGAAAATTGAACGGGAAACTTGTTACAAATACATGCTTAAGACCAATCAGGCAGTGTTTGCTGCGAAGATAGCTTTGGAAAAACGAAAAAATTTTACCGGAGATTTAAAGAATGCTGTTTTGCATCAGAGACAGGCCAAGTGGCATTATGATCATGGCGCCTATGATAAAGCACTCGCTCATTCTCAAATAGCGCGTAAGAGTGCGCAAAATGCTATTAAGGCCAATAAGCAAAATCCTCCGGAAGAAGCCAAATTCTCTCAAGAGGAGGAAAAACTCTTAAGCGATATTAATTTTGAAGAAACGATACTGGACGAAGAAATGAGGAGTCGTCAGAAAAGTGCTATTTCCGAAAGAGCATTGTTGAAAATGAGTTTCCAATTGGATATCGAAGAATAGCTATTTTTGCTTTATGATTCCTAAATCCCTCCTTAAATGGAGTAGATCTCGCACTACGTTAATTTTCTACGTAGTTTTTTTTTCTTTATCACAATACACTTACGCCCAAGAATCACCTGACAGTTTAAACGTAAGAACAGATTCCGTCACTCATTTTTTTAAACTTACGCTCAAAGAAAAGAACCTGTTAAGATACATAGGCCCAGGTGAAAGTATTGTTTATAAAATTAATTCGGACTCTTTAAAACACAAACACTATCATGGGGTTATAGATCGAATCAGCGCCGAAGGTTTTTACATCCAAGACTCCCTAATTGCCATCAATGATTTAAATATGATTATGAGTAAAGGCTACCGCCATGCGCGTCATGCACAAATGGGGATGCGTGTGATTGCAGGCTCCATTTTCACCATTAGTGGAAGTATTCTCATGATATACGGTCAAACTAAGGAAAAAATTGCTGGTGGTGTCGGGCTTATTCTTGGGGTTCCCTTACTGATCAAGTCGACGAGAGCATACCTGGTAAGCAATCATTACTCATTCAAAAAAGGCTGGAAAATCGAAGTGATCTCCTTTTCCAGCTCAAGTAAAGAAGGGCCTAAAACGCAACATCCGTTGGAGTAGCGTAAATCCAATAAATGATTTTCGATTAATTGTTGAAGGTCTTAAAATACTTCTTAATTTCTTTTAAGCATTACCAGACTTTTTAAGTGTGATGATCGTAATTTCAGGAGCCATACCAATGCGCGCCGGCAAGCCTATAAAACCGAAACCTCTGTTTACATACAAGTGTTGATTCCCTTCCTGATAATGTCCTCCCCACTGCTTATAACGCCACTTAGAAGGACTCCATTCAAAATCTCCCACTTTAATACCCATCTGCATACCATGAGTGTGACCTGCCAACATCAAATCTATATCTGCATATTCGGGTCGAATTTGTGCATCCCAATGTGTTGGGTCGTGGGACAACAATATTTTAACAGGCATTTCCTGCATACCTTCATAGGCCCTTGCTATATCCCCGTGTTGTACGAATCCTACCCCCCAATTTTCTACCCCGATGAGTCCAATACTTTCACCGTCGACTTTAATTTGTTGATTTTCGTTCAGCATTAAGTTCCAGCCTAATGCCTGGTGAGCGTCGTGCAAATCAATTAAATTCTTTCTTTTAGCCTCTGCTGATGACCATGACACATAATCGCCATAGTCATGATTTCCTAGAATGGAGTAGACCCCCAAAGGTGACTTCACCTTATCAAAAATATTTATAAACTCATTCACCTCATTGGCCTTATCATTTACCAGGTCACCTGTAAAGAATGTAATATCCGGTTTTTCGGCCAGAAGCATCTCCACGCCTCCCTTCACGGCTGTTTTGTTGAAAAAACTGCCACTATGTATATCTGAAAGCTGAGCTACTGTAATCCCGTCAAACTGACGAGGCAGATTTGGTAATACAATTGTCTTTCGTCTTATTCGATAATCATGCGCACCTGATATTATTCCCCAGGAAGTTCCCAGAAATGGAATAGAGGCTGCCACCATTCCTGTTTTAAGAATAAAGTCGGAACGAGTAATTGGTTCCCCTGGTGTTTCCGCACCTCCGTCCTCACGCTGAAATAGAGACACCATCCACTTTCCTGCCCTGACAACATCGTCGAAAAATACAAACAACAACAAAACCAGTTTGGGAAATACATTCAAAAAGAAGGCTCCAAAATAAACAGAGCGACCAATTCTGGACCCTGTGTCCAGTAAGCCAAACAAAATCCCCAGGGTCATTACTAAAACAACGGCACTAACAGACCAATAAGATATTCTGGCCACCCACTGCCAGGTTATTGACCAGTTGCGTATTACAAAGCGGACACCCTGATAGGCGTAGATATCAATTAAAAAGGCTATTACAACTAGCGTGATAACCATCAAATACCGGTTGTTATGCATAATTCATGTTTATTTTTAATAAGGACGTATTACTACAATTAATATTTTATTCAGAAAAAGGTGAAATAAATCAGCCATTCCACTTTGTGGAATGGCTGAACAAGTAACGGGATAAAAACTACCTGCTAACCACCATCAGACTTCTTCGGCATCTGCCAACACCTTGTCTGTCGCCAGTTCTTTCTGCTTATAGACCTTAGATTTCAGGCGTTCAACACCTAAGAACATGACAGGTACTACAATCAATGTTAAGAATGTTGCAAAGGTAATACCAAAAATGATTGTCCAGGACATCGGGCCCCAAAATATTACATTCTCTCCACCAAAATAGACATTCGGATCATATCTTTGAAACAAACCATAAAAGTCAATATTCAAACCGGTTGCCAAGGGTAATAATCCTAATACGGTAGTTATGGCTGTTAGTAAAACCGGTCTCAGACGTGTCTTCCCACTTTGCACAATACTATCAACAAGATCGACTTTCGGTAAGCGTGCGTCGGATTTTCTTTCTACTTTCTTTCTGTTCATGAGCAATATTGTATAATCCATTAGTACAATGGCATTGTTTACCACAATACCTGCCAACGAAATAATACCAATCATAGTCATAATTACAATGAAGTTCATTTGGAATGCCACCAAACCTAAAAACACCCCAATAGTACTAAACAATACCGATGTTAAAATGATAACAGGTGCAGATATACGATTGAATTGTGCAACAATAATTATTAGAATAAGAAAGGCTGCAATTAACAAGGCCAGCGACAAGAACTCCATTTCTTTTTGTTGGCTTTCCTGTTCTCCGGTAAATTTATAATCATAACCTTCTTCCATTTCCACATCTGTCAACAACTCCTTCAGGTCGTTATTAATCTCGGTAGCATTAAACCCTTCGATAACATTAGAATAAATAGTTACTACTCTATCCAGATTTTTTCTTCGGATCGATCCGAATGAATGATCGGGTTCTACATGCGCTATGGAATTAATAGGTATTTGTTTGATCTTACCTGTGGATTGATCTCTGAATGTCACACTTTGATTCATTAAGGCCGTAATATCATTCCGATCTATTTCAGAAACCCTCAGCTGAATTCCATAATCGTCTTCACCATCTTTAAACTTCGATACTTCATTACCAAACAAGGCGGTACGAACAGTAGAAGCGACGTCCATTGTTGAAACACCCAAGCGCTCTGCTTTTCTGTTGTCTATAACAATCCTTTTTTCCGGCTTCCCTATTTCTAAATCGGTTTTCAACTCCTCAATCCCCTTGATACCCGATTTATTTATTTTTTGAATAATGCGATCGGCATACATGGTAATCTTCTCGTAGTCTTCTCCCGAAACTTCTATGTTTACAGGTTTACCCGTAGGCGGACCATTGCGATTCTTGTCTACTACTAAGACGGCATCCGGGAAATCAGATTTATCAATATTCTTACGGATATTGTTCATAATCTCCTGTGTATTAATACCTCCACGATCGGTATATTCGTTGAACTCAACCTGTATTCTGGCTTTGTTTGGAGTCACACTACCACCTCCTCCAAATGGATCTCCTGGGTCGGAAGTACCTGCTCCCACTGCTGCAGAAACCATCTTAACAGCTGCCCGATAAGGCGTACGATCTGCTGCAGTTACAGCCGTATCCAGAATACCATTGACCTGTTTTTCGATATCAAGTGCTACCTCATTGGTAATATCAATATCTGTTCCCAATGGCATTTCCACAAAGATGTTGACATAATCCGGTTCGTTATCCGGGAAAAATTCCACTTTAGGTGTAAACATTCCGAATAACATGAATGCAAAAACCATTAAACCAATAGTACCAAAGAATATAACTACTGGTCGCTTTCCCTGGAGGGCCCCTTTTAACAACTTCTCATAAGCACTTTCCAATCTTGGTAAGAACTTAAACTGAAAGGTTTTCGAAGCTGGTGTAAGTACGTACCTGTTAAGAACCAGAAGTATGGCAACGGTAAATAACACATTGGCAAAAGCAAGTGCCCCGGGTGCAAAAAGCAAACCAAGAACAACAAAAACTCCTACCCAGATAAAAAATCTTTTTGTTGATTGCGTTTCTTCATCCACTTTCATGAATACGGCGGTAAATACCGGATTTATCACCAATGCCACGAATAAAGAAGAACTTAGCACCACAATTAAGGTTAATGGTAAGAAATACATGAACTCACCCATAATACCGGGCCAGATTGCCAATGGTAAGAACGCGGCAAGAGTAGTAGCCGTAGATGCAATAATTGGCCATGCAATCTCCCCTACTCCTTCTTTAGCCGCACGGAAGGGACTATAACCTTCGTCCATAAGACGATAGACATTCTCAACTACAACGATTCCATTATCAACTAGCATTCCGAGTGCCATTACCAAACCAAATAATACCATCATATTAATAGTAATCCCCATTGTACTTAGAATAACGAATGAAAGAAGCATGGAAATAGGGATCGCCAGCCCCACAAATAATGAGTTACGCGTACCTAAGAAGAATAACAACACGCCAACAACCAATATCACACCAGAATATATACTGTTTTCCAGGTTACTCACCTGAGCTCTGGTTTTGTTACTCTGATCAATGGAAATGGTAATAGTGAGCCCCTTATATTCTTCTTTGAATGCTTCTGTAATTTTGCGGATCTTATCGGATGCATCAAGAAGATTTTTACCACTGCCTTTAATAATATCCATCATCACCACATTTTGACCGTTCAAACGTGCATAGCTTTCTTTTTCCTTCGGTTCCAGCACGATTGGCGAGGCCAAAATATCTCTTAGATATACAATCTCCTCTTGCTCAAATTTCACTACGATATCTTCGATTTCATGCACATCTTTGAACTCACCATCTATTTTAATAGCTGTTAACACACCATTCGACTTGGTATTTCCAGCAGACATGGTGATATTTCGTCCTCGTACCGCATTTTCAATATCCCGGAAACTCAACTTCAGGGAAGTAAGTTTATGGATATCTATATTTACTTTTACCTCTTCTTCTTCAATACCTCTGATGTCCACACCCGATATTTCATCCAGGTCTTCGATTTCATCTTTAAGGTCCTCTGCAAATTCTTTTAATTCCTGCAGGTTGTAGTTACCAGAGAGGTTAATGAACATAATGGGAAATTCACCCATATTAATTTCACTAGCCTGGGGATCCTGATCTAAATCAGAGGGTAATTCACTTTTAGCTCGGTCTATAGCGTCTTTTACCTCCTGAAGCGCTTCTTCCACTTCCATATCAGTCTGAAATTCCACCAGGATACTGGAAAAATCCTGAACTGACGAGGACTTGATCTTATCCACTTCAGAAATAGTATTAATCTCCTTCTCCAGTGGACGGGTGATCAGTTTTTCCATATTCTCGGGTGAGTTACCCGGATATGGAGTTTGCACATAAATTTGAGGTAATTTCACTTCCGGAAAAGCCTCTTTTGGCATATTGTTATAAGAGGACAACCCGAAAACAAGTACCATAATTGTCAATACAAAAACAGTCGTTTTGTTATTTACAGACAATGATGTTAATCCGAATTCTCTTATTACTTTTTTTATTTTATTATCTTCCATCGTTCGTCATATTTTAATGAGTACGAATTATTTTTTAATTTCTACTTCTGCTCCGTCTACCAGGCCTTTGAAACCTTTATAAACCAGGTTTTCACCGGCTTTAAGACCTTTAACTATAACCGTCTCATTTTGATATGATTCACCAATCTGAACAATTTTCTTTACAGCCTTTCCTTTTTCAACCACCATTACATAATCATGCTCACCATCATTTACAATTACATTAGAAGGTGCTACTATCGCATTTTGCACAAAACTTTTTGTTAATCTCAGTACTGCCAGCAAATTAGGAGCCAGCTTTTTCCCTACATTACTCAAGTTGGCATGTATTTTGAATGTCCTGTTATTCGGGTTGATGTAGTTACCCACGTAATCAATTGGCGCATCAATGGTATCCTTCTGGTAAGGAAAACGAATACGAACCTTATCTCCTTTATTCACTTTTCCGAAAAAAGCCTCCGAAACGTCTGCATTCACAAACACATCATTGGTATTTACAATTCGCGCAAATGGTGACTGTGGAGATGTCATTTCCCCAATATTTGGGTATATTTCATCTATCTTACCATTAATAGGAGAAACAATAACCGATTTACTCACTTGAGATTCGAGCGTCTTTATTGATTGCTCCAGTGATTCCTTATTGTTTTTAGCCTCCAAGTATTGCATTTCCGTGCCTACATTTTTGGCACGAAGGTTTTCTTGTTTTTTGAACACTTCAACAGCCAGTTCCAGACGTTTTTTTAATTCAGCTATATTATTTCGTAGTATTTCCGTATCCACAACAGCCAACCTTTGGCCTTTCCGTACAATACTTCCTTCGCGGACATTAATCTGACGTATTATGCCTGACATTTCGGGCATAACTGTAATATTTTTGTCACTTTCGATTACACCATGTACTTCAACATACGAAGCAAAATTTGCAGGCTTAATTTTGGATATATAAACCTTCGGAAGTGACTTTTCCTCAACCTTTGCAAACAATGAGTCTTTTTGCTTTTGTAAATCTTTAAGCTCTGTTTCAAGCGCTCTGATTGATTTATTTTTCTCCGCAATAGCCTTATCGAAATCTTCTTCACTCTTTAAAGGAGGAGTACATGCATACAGCACACCAAACCCTAGTGCTATTAACATATATTTCTTCATTATTCTATTCTTAAAAGTTCTCATGATTGGCAATTATTTTATTAATGTCCCTTTAGCTTTTTCTAATTCAATTTTATTCACAAGCGCTTCATAAACAGCGCCATAGTAGTTTGTTTGAGCGTCTTTTAAGGCGTTTTCAGCTTCAACGACCTCAAAATTACTACCTAATCCCTCTTCATATTTAATCTTTGAAACCCGATAAACCTCTTCAGCAAGCGCTACATTATCTTTATGCGTAGACAGTGTTGCGAGGTTATCGTTATAATTCATTGTGTTCTGAACTACAGCCAAATCAATACTTCTTTCAAGCATGCTACGTTCATTGAGCAAAATCTCCTGATCAACTTTTGCCTGGTCTATTCTGAATTTGCGACGCCCAGAACTCCAGATTGGAATGTTAAGCGAAGCACCAACCATATTGTATGGTTTGTAACCCACAACACCACCATTGAAGCGAAAGACATCTCCAAAATCATTTGAACCCGTATTGAAACCAAAAGTATAAAAAGCTGACAAGGAAGGAAGCGCTCGTGCCTTTTCATTTTTTATATTCAAGTCATTCAATGTTTCCTGCACATTGAGTTGCTTGTATTCAATGCGATTGTTATAATCCACAGCGGCTGTTTCCTCCACTAATTGATTCACAAAATCATCAAGATTACCTGAGAGTGTAATTTTTTCCGATTCATTCATTCCCATTTGAAACTTTAGCAAACTGAGACTTAACTTTTCAAGGCTTTCCACTTTTTGGATTTCCACCTTTAAATTGTTTATTGAAACAGCTATTCTTTTTAAATCAATACTCTCCACAAGCCCCGTTTCTTCCATCACTTGCGTATCGTTCATCAGCTGATCCAATTGACCCAGGTTGCGCTTCAATTGCTTCACACGTTCTTGAGCTATCAAAACACCATAATAAGCCTTGCTTACATTAGCCACCACATCTATTTCAGCGCTCGTGATCGATTTTTCGAAAAGCCCGGTATATGTTTTAGCAGCTTTCAATCCGATGAAATACGATCCATCGAATAATAATTGAGTAAGCAAAAAATTGATATCACTGCCATAATCTACGGCAAAGGCTACTGCCGATACTTCCGCAGGCTCAACTCCGGGTATAGGAGGAAAAGCTCCCGGAATAAATTGCTGCATTACGTCAATATTACGCGTTATATCCCATTTGGCGTTTAGCTGAGGCAATCCCACAGACCTCGTCTCTTTAACTTTTGATTCTGACTTTTCTAATTCCAACTGAGCATTTTTAAGTGACTCGTGGTTTTTGAGGGCGTAGCTTATGCACCCCTCTAAGGTCTGTGGTGATGCAACATTCTCCTGAGCGTACATCTGCCCAAAAGAAAACATTACCATAACAAACAGAATCCCCTTACTATACCTGTATTTAGTTCTCATTTTCCTGTTTATATTGATCTAATAATTCTTTTCCTTTTTCAGTAATAATTCCGTAAATGAAGTGATCGAAAATTTGCATCTGAACATCAAGCGGATTGAACTCACTTATAGGGAAAACACCCTGGTCAAAACCAAATTCAATCTCCCATAATCTCAAGCGCGACATAATTTCTGCACTCATATTCTCGCGATATAACCCTTCCTCGATCCCGTTTTTAATATTATTAAAGATTGTAGCCTCAAAGCATTCCCCCTTATGCTCATCAAAATGCGACCAGGCTTTAACATGGTATTTTTGTGTATCAAATATCACGGAAGGATTCATGTTAGACAGCATTGTCTTAATGTATAATGAAACTCGAAAGATTTCTTCAATTGCATTGCTGGAAGTATCTACAATTTCCTGAATTTCTCTTTTCTCTTCTTCTAACTTCAGGCGCATCACTTCCAAAACCAATTCATCTTTGTCTTTGAAATTTTGATAAATTGTTTTCTTGGATATTGCCAAATGACTGGCAATATCATCCATGGTAATACTTTTAATACCATAACGCATAAACAATTCGTCTGCGCCGTTTATTATCCTGTCTCTAGTTTCTATCATAACTCTTATGCAAAACTAAGGAAACTTATAACACTCCAAAAGTTTCCTCAGACTTTTTAACTGATTAAGTTTGTGAATAGTTCGTTGTACCACTAAAAAATAGTATACATTATCTACAAAATTGTATATTTACAATATCCTATTTGTAAGTTTTGACAATAAAAAAGGCTATCTTAACATGTCTGCAAGCTAATGTTAAATGGTAACAACGTAGCTCTTTAATAGCGCATGAATAGTGAATTTTTCATACAGATTTTAAAAAATTCCTCTGAAAACCAGGCTTTAATTGACGAAGGCGGCAACTTTATTGCTTATTCTCCCGGGTTTCAACATTGTTTCGGATACACGCATTTGCACTCAAAAAACGCAATACAAATCATTGAGGAGCATAACTCATTAAAATGGTCTGAGATCATTAAAAATGGTTCAGCCAATAATATTCAGCTCAATCAAGGCTTTTTTGACCTACACATTAATGAGTATACTCAAGAAAAACTTCGTTTAATCACTCTCAAAAAAATAACTCAAGACGCTGTTACTGACCAGTCTGCCCATTGTCCTTTTCATCAAATTGAGTTATTTCTTATTGATCATGAATACAGGATTGAACATGCATTTTATAAACACAAAGATATTACAAATTATAAAGGTCAATTTTTGCATGAATTCCTTCCGGCTAATAGTTCTGATAAGCTAATAAAGTTTCTTAAGAACGATAATAAAGGTAACACATTCAGTATAGAATACCTGATCAATAATGCAGACGGAATAAGTGAAATATTTCAGATAACCTGCTCTAGTTACCTCAAATCGGATGGGCTCTCCGGGTATCGCATCACAAATAACAAATTAACGAGTACCGCTCCCGTAGGGTATAATTTTAAAGCCCCCGTGCATCAACTGCAACATTTATTCGAGAATGCACGAGATCTTATCTATTCTTGTAATTACAAAGGACATTTTGTATTTATGAATGAACATGCCCGCAGTATCTTAGGCGATCGCATTGATCAACATTTTACTACGGTAATAAGAGGTGATTACCGCGACAATGTTCGTTCATTTTACCAGCATCAGTTCAATAATAAAATTCCATCGACCTACCTGGAATTCCCCATAATTTCACACGAAGAACAGACAATATGGATTGGCCAACACGTCCAGATGTATCAGGAAAATGATTGGATATTAGGTTTTCAGGCTATTGCCAGAGATATTACCGAACAAACTAAAATGGAGGAGACTATTCGTGAAAACGAATCAAGACAACGCGCCCTCTTAAATTCCATTCCCGACATCATGTGCCGTTTAAAAGCCGACGGTACGGTATTGGATTTTCACCCGGGCAGTAATGAGTCGACAATAGACAAAAACCGTCTAATTGGCTCTTCCATTTATGATTGGAATATTCCAAAAAGCAATCAAAAAAGAATTCTCAGTGCTATTAATAACGCTTTAAGGACAGAAAAAACTCAAACTGTAGAATATGTCATTAAGGTAAACGAGCAGATACACAGCTATGAAGCGCGTATCGTTAAATTAAATACTGACGAAGTAATTGCAACTTCCAGAAATATATCTAAAACAAAAAAAACGGAACGAGAGCTTATTCAGGCCAGAAAAAATGCAGAGGAATCCTCGAAAACGAAAGAGCAATTTCTTTCCATTATGAGTCATGAAATACGCACTCCGCTCAATGCCATAGTGGGTCTTACAAACTTACTGAAGGAAGGATCTCATAACCCCGATCAATTGGAATTTATACAGGGGATAAAATATTCAAGTGATAACTTGTTAAAATTGGTTAATGATCTATTAGATTTCACAAAAATAGAATCAAATAAGCTTGTACTTGAAAACACCGAATTTAATCTACGAGAATTAATAAATAGCCTAGTAAAAAGTACAAAAGCAGGCTATATGGAATCTGGTAATACTATAAAAACGACTATTGATGAGCATATTCCGGAATTAATAGGAGGTGATCCTGCCAGATTAAACCAAATCCTCACTAATTTATTAAGTAATGCTTTAAAATTTACTACCAATGGTCAAATTGTAATTAATACAGAGATAAAAAAGCAGACCAGCTCAAAGATTGAGCTCTTGTTCACTATAAAAGACAACGGCATTGGCATTCCCCCGGATAGATTAAATACAATTTTCGACAGTTTTACCCAAGCAAATATTGATACCACTAGAAAGTACGGCGGCACAGGACTTGGACTCACAATTACTAAAGAACTTGTTGAGCTTTATGGCGGTACCATTACGGCCAAGAGTAAAGTAAATGTAGGAAGTACCTTTTCCTTTGACATTACATTTCTTATACCTAAGAAGAAAAGGGTCAAAAAAGAGCCTACTCTGCCAATACCGGAAACAAAAGCCTCATTAACAAACTTTAGAGTATTAATCGCGGAGGATAACGAAATGAACCAGCTAGTTATAGCAAAATACCTGGAGAACTGGGGTGCTTCCTACGACATTGCTGAAGACGGTGCACAAGCCATCAATTTATTTCGAACGAATAAATACGACATGCTCCTTCTTGACCTCGAAATGCCACGTATTGATGGATATGATGTCGCAAGAATCATCAGAAATGAATTTATCGAGAAGAGCCTTATTCCAATAATCGCAATTAGCGCCAGTACGCTGTCAAAAATTCAGAAAAAAGCCTTAAGAGCAGGTATAGACGACTTTATTTCAAAACCGGTTGATTATAAAGCACTCCATTCTAAACTCATTGAATACGCCGGCCTTAAATCTAAAGACCATACCAATAATGAAAGTAATCTGGCAGAACAGCTGGACTTGAGTGTTATCAATCTGTCTTACCTTATAGAATCGTCATTGAACGACTATGCTTATATCACAAGAATGATTGAAATGTTCTTAAAAAATACTCCTCAGTACATAAAAACATTAAAGCGATTGTACGGAGATAAGAAATACGATGATCTTAAGGTTATTGCACACAAATTCAAGGCTTCTATCAACATAATGGGAATTAAAAGTGCAGGTATTCTTATAAAACGCCTCGAAGACCATATCAGTAAAAGCAAAAAACCTTCGGAACTGGAAAGTTTTATTGATGGAATTGAAATGTATAGTCTCGCTGCTTGCGCTGAACTTGAGAAGGTATTAAACAGTCGTCACTTTTCTAAAGAGAATGCCTGAACCGCATTACTCAGCAGATTTTGATGACTCCCGTTTATTTCCATAACATGAACCTTATTTTTTTTACCAATACGTTTAAATGTATATGAGCTCAATAATTCATCCTGCGCACTGTATATAAGCCTTATTTTAATTCCATCGTTGTGAAGTAATAACCCGGATATGTTAGACCGGTGCCAATCGAATTCCCTCAGCAGCATCCAGGTGCTGTATAGTTTATAACGTAAAGACCGTGTTTTTACCTGTGCCATAAGCAAACGACTTAAACCCTGGTTTACCAGGCGCAATACATGCACCAGACGTATTAGTGTCAACACTAATGCCGGCTTAAAAATAAAGCACCTGAACAAATACCTAAATAAGCCACGACTGGTAGCCAGACGCATCAGGTTTATTTTGTTCATGCCTTCAGGTGCTATCAAAACCACATCACGCAACAACGTGCAGTCTGCATCAAGCCACGCCATTACCATGCGGGCTCCCAGACTGAAACCGATTAAATTAAACGCTTTTAATTGATGCTTCCGAATCAATTCACTTCTGATAAATTGAATAAACTCTTTTTCTAAGGGCTGTGGTCGCACCGTATCGCTCTTTCCATGATTGTAAAAATCAAAAGCTATAATACAAACCTCCTTATTAGTGCTAGCAAATGACTTAAACACATTTCCACTTTGATGCATTCCGTGAAAAGCCAGGTATACACTATTTCCACTCCCAAAAACCTGATAGTGTAGTTTCTTATGTTGGTATTCAAGGAAATAACTTCCCTGAGTTAAATGATTCCCCAATAATATGACAGATTTTTCAGTCCATTCAATATAATAGAAATGATACAAGCTTTTTAAAATTCCTTCAAAAAGTTGAGCTTCATTAATAGAAACAAGGATTTAAATTGACATTGTTTCCAGTTTTAAATTGTCTATTGTGAAATTTGAAATAACTTTGTGGATTCAATAATACACTCAAATAAAATATGTCACAAAGATATACAGTTACCTCTGCCCTACCATACGCGAATGGACCAGTGCATATTGGTCATCTTGCCGGTGTTTACATACCTGCCGATATTTACGTTCGCTACCTGCGAATGAAGGGAAGAGATGTACTTTTTATTGGTGGATCGGATGAACATGGTGTACCTATTACCATTCGCGCTTCCAAGGAGGGCATAACACCTCAGGAAGTAGTTGACAAATACCATAATATCATCAAAGATTCATTTGAGAAATTTGGTATTTCTTTTGACGTCTATGACAGAACCTCTTCAACCACCCACCATCAGACTGCTTCAGATTTTTTCGAAAAATTATTCAACGAAGGTAAATTCATTGAAAAATCTTCCGAGCAGTTTTATGACGAAAAAAACCAGCAATTTCTTGCTGACAGATACATAAAAGGTACTTGTCCACGTTGCGGCCATGAAGATGCCTATGGCGACCAATGTGAAAATTGCGGATCTACTTTAAGCCCTGATGAATTGATCAAACCAAAATCTGCACTATCGGGAGAAATACCTGTAAAAAAAGGAACAAAGCATTGGTATCTTCCTCTTAACGAATATGAAAATTGGTTAAAAGAATGGATTCTTGAAGGGCATAAATCTGATTGGAAAGTCAATGTCTATGGTCAGTGCAAATCGTGGTTAGACCAGGGCTTAAATGCCAGGGCAGTTACCCGCGATCTTGACTGGGGAGTAGAAGTTCCGATAAAGGGAGCAGATGGCAAGGTACTATATGTCTGGTTTGACGCACCGATAGGCTACATTAGTGCTACTAAAGCATGGGCTGAAGCAAACGGAAAAGATTGGGAGCCATATTGGAAGAGTCATGACACCAAATTGGTACACTTTATTGGAAAAGACAACATAGTCTTCCACTGCATTATATTCCCTGTTATGCTTAAAGCGCATGGAGACTATATCCTCCCGGATAATGTTCCGGCAAATGAGTTTTTGAATCTGGAAAACGAAAAAATATCTACTTCCAGAAACTGGGCAGTCTGGCTTCATGAATACCTGGAAGACTTTCCTGATAAGCAAGATTCGTTAAGGTATGCGCTTTGTGCTGCCGCCCCGGAAACCAGTGATAATAACTTTACATGGAAGGACTTCCAATCCAGACACAATAATGAGTTAGCAGACAATCTTGGAAACTTCATTAAAAGAGCAGTTGATTTAACTCACAAATACTTTGATGGCATTGTCCCTCAAAAGTCAACTTTGTTCGACTACGAAAACATACTTATCGCCAAAATCGAAGAGATTCCTACTAAAGTAGCGGAAGCTCTGGAAAATTTCAAATTCAGAGATGCCATATTTCTGATGATGGAATTGGCCCGTGAGGGTAATAAATACCTGGCAGAAACTACGCCATGGAAGGTCATCAAAACAGACCCGGATCGCGTTCAAACGATCATTAACCTGAGCCTACAGGTCTGTGCCAACCTTGCTGTGATTATTGAGCCAATTTTACCTTTCACGGCTGAAAAATTAAGGCAAATTCTAAATTTGACAAGGCAGAATTGGGACAATGCAGGTAACCCGGACCTTCTCCCCGAATCGCATCAACTCAATAAATCAATAGTGCTGTTTGAAAAGATAGAGGATAAAACGATTGAAGCTCAAATACAAAAACTACAAAACACCAAAAAGATGAATGAAGCGTCGGAGCAAAAAAAATCAACCGATTCCACACCAGAAACGGAAGAGAAAGCATCCATTACTTTTGATGATTTCTTAAAAATGGACATCAGAGTAGCAACTATCACCGGCGCTGAACGTGTACCCAAGTCGGACAAGCTACTAAAACTCACGGTTGATTTAGGAAATGAAGAACGCACTGTGGTAAGTGGTATAGCACTGAGTTATGCGCCGGAAGACATTATAGGAAAACAGGTTTCATTCCTTACAAATCTAAAACCACGTAAAATTTTCGGTATTATGTCCCAGGGTATGATATTAATGGCAGGCGAGAATCCGGAGTCCTTAAAATTTGTTTCTCCTGCCGAACCCATAGAAGCAGGAAACCCTATCTCTTAAATACTATTTTACAGAAGGAGGTTCAAAACCTCCTTTACTTCTTACTAATTGCATCGAATAAGGCAGATTCCAGACTTGACTTGAGTGCGAAAACCTTCGTTTGTCTTCTCTTATGACATCCTGACGCTGCAATAGGTAATTTCGACTATCGCCGTGGATGTCTTGTACAGACAAGTTGATTTGATTTTATTTAACTTCGTTTTGTGCCCCGTCAAGCCCTCTGGCACTGCCGGTTTCCCAGCATCAAGGCGTTCGTAAAACGCAGGTTTACCGACCTCTAAACATAAACCATCCTGATTTTTTGCCTTAAAAGGTACTAGTGACATTAACAATACCCAAAAGACAGGCGGCTATTTAATTACCTCAATTAAAGCTATTCATTGTTCTCTCGAGACCAATTGTCACAAATGATAAAATAGCATCAACAGCACGATCGATATGTATTTGAAGTTCATCCATTTCTTTTGGTGAAAAGTTACCCAAAACATAATCTACCTGCTTGCCTTTTGCGTAGTCGTCACCCACACCAAACCTCAAACGGGGATATTTCGAGCTATTTAAGAGCTCTTCAATATTCCCCAGACCATTATGTCCTCCATTGGAGCCTTTTGCTTTTAGTCGAATTTTACCGTAGGGAAGTGAAAGATCGTCTGTAACAACGATCGAATGCTCTATGTTGATTTTTTCTTCCTGCAACCAATAACGTAGTGCTTTTCCACTTAAATTCATATAAGTTGTAGGTTTCACCAAGTGCAAAACTCTTCCTTTATACTTCGCTTCGGCATGATAAGAAAGCCGCTCTTGTTTAAATGTAACATCACACTTTTGTGCCAGACGATCCAGCACTAAAAAACCAATATTATGACGTGTCAGCTCATATTCAACACCAATATTCCCCAATCCACACACCAAAAACTTCATAGGACTATACTTTGTAACAATTAAATAAAACTCAAAGTAAAAAAAAATCCTTCTTCGCCAAACAAAGAAGGATTTGTACTATTAAAATCTGTAAATCTTACTCAGCAGCTTCTTCAGTCTCTTCTTCAGCAGCAGCAGCGCCAGCAGCTTTAAGCGCTCTAGGAATGATAATCTGAACAATTGATACAGATGGCTTTGTTACTATTTCGTAATCTGCTTCAGGAAGATCTTTGACCCGTACAGAAGCACCCAACTGCAATGTATCGACATTAACATCCACATACTCAGGAAGTTTAGAAGGGACAGCTTTTACCTTCAGTTTCTTATTTTTGATGTAAACCTGACCACCCAACTGCACACCAGGAGAGCTTCCTGTTAGTTTCACCGGAATATCAATAGCAACCGGTTTATCTTCAAATATCTCGAAGAAGTCACAGTGAAGAATCACTTCACTTACCGGATGAAATTGCACATCTTTCAAAACCGCTTTCTTCTCAACACCCTCGACGTTAATATTCACTACATACGCATCTGGAGTATATAATACGTCTTTGAACAAATATGCCGGAGCATGAAAGTGGATCACTTCTTCACCACCGTAAAGAACACATGGGACATTGCCATCAGCACGGAGTTTTCTTGATTCTTTTGTACCAAGATCCTCTCTTTTAAAGCCTACTATCTCTGTCGTTTTCATGATATATATATAAAATTAAATAAATAATGCACTTATTGATTCATGGTTATGAATGCGGTGAATAGCCTTAGCAAATAATTCGCCAACATTCAACACCCTGATTTTTTTACTTTCGCCAAAGCGCAGAGGAATCGTATTTGTTACCACTAATTCCTCCAGCACTGATTCATTGATATTTTTATAGGCCCTTGCAGACAATATTGGGTGTGTGCCTATAGCTCTCACGCTTTTGGCTCCCCTCTCTCTTATTAATTGGGCCGCCCTACAAATTGTGCCACCTGTATCGACCAAATCATCTACCAATACCACATTGGCATCCGTTACGTCTCCTATCAACTGCATTGAAGCAACCTGGTTTGCGCGTTCCCTGTATTTATCACAAACTACCAAATCAACACCAAAGTGTTTGGCAAAATGCCTTGTACGTTTCACCCCTCCTACATCGGGAGATGCAAATAACAAATTATCTAAATTCAGGCTTTCGATATAAGGCACGAAAATATTACTACCATCGAAATGATCTACAGGAATATCAAAAAAGCCTTGAATTTGATCGGCATGAAGGTCCATGGTCATTAAACGATCGGCACCTGCCGCAGTTAACATGTTCGCTATGAGCTTAGCTCCGATAGCTACTCTGGGTTTGTCTTTTCTGTCTTGCCTGGCATAACCGAAATAAGGCACAATTGCAGTCACATAACGCGCGGAAGCCCTTCTGGCAGCATCTATCATGATCAACAATTCCATGATATTATCAGATGGCGCATAAGTAGACTGTACTAAGAAAACATCGTTTCCTCTTATCGACTCGTTATAATGACACGATATCTCTCCATCACTGAAACGTTCGGTGGTAACCTTTCCCAATTCAATACCAAATGCATTGGAAATTTTTTCGGCAAGATATTGAGAGCCTGTTCCACTAAAAATTTTGACTGACGATACCGAGGAGTCCATAGAATTGAGGCTTGACTTTTTATTATCCAGTTCGACTAAATAAATAAACCGAGCTTTTATGCTCGGTTTATTTTTCGTTGTTCCACTAGGGCTCGAACCTAGACTCTTCTGGACCAAAACCAGACGTGTTGCCAGTTACACCATGGAACAATCATTTTCCGTAATTGGACTGCAAATGTAACAGATTAATTAATATTACACAACTAGTCTGTTACATTTTTTCAGTATTAAATGCTGTTACTATCAAATTCCAATTTCAATAGACTGACCAGCAACCGTTAATGTGAATTTCGCATCACAGGTACCGTCGCCGTAGTCCACTTCTCTCACCAATAACCCTTCGGGTTTAATACTAATAATACCTGATTTGGGTAGTCTTGTGGTTATCCAGCAAAGAATATCCACTACCAATGGGGTTGTTTCTGCGACATCCATGGTATATGCCAGACCATCTCTGTTCACACCGGAAGCAGTCCCCCAAATCTCATAAGTATCGTCTAAATATACCAGTGCCGTTCCGTTATTATCAGTTAAAGATCTATATCGTGTAGATTCCCATGTCATAACATCGCCTTCTTCCAAAGTCAGCTTCCCTCCTGTAACTGCTATTTTCCATCGTTCACTTCCATCAACTACACCTTCATAAGTCACCGATTTACTACCTTCAAGATGATCACCATTTACATAATAATCATCCAGAGAAACTGTCCAGCTAGCCCCCGCTTCACCTAATGGTAAAGTATAATCAACATATATTATTCCTTTACGTTCGGTTTGATAGGCATCTGTACACCCATCACCAAAATCGATAGTCACTCTTTTTACTGTGGTATCGATGGTTACCGTAGCACAGGAGTTCATTTTTAAATTGGATGAATTCGCATTCATTTCTTCCTGAACGATTCTAAAAACATCATCGAATTCAGACTGCATTTTGTTATTATCAACGGTAGATTGAGTGTTCGTTATATCGGCTTTATCTTCGTTTGCCAAGTCATCTTTCTTCTCACAAGAAGTAGCTATTAGTGCTGCGCAAGCAAGGCATAAAAACAATTGAATCTTTTTCATAATTTTTATATTAACTGATTTTCAACTTTGAATTTCGATTTATTATACGCTATTATTGACATGAAAGTGGCAACTCTCCATAAGTAATTGATTCATCTCTTATCCAGACATTTAGATGTGAATCACAAGATCCATCTTCATAATCAATGGTTACTATTCTATTATTAGTATCTATAAGATCGGCACAAGAGTCATTGGAAACTAATTTCCCTGTATTGACATACCCTTGTACAATTCTATAGACATCGTCAAAATGAAATTGTATGGAATTATTATCTAAGATTGATTGGCTCCCATTAAAAAGAGTTATATCACCGGAATCTCCTTCATCTTTTTTACAAGAGCATACAATGAGCAGCGATGAAATCACCAGCAACAAAAATGAAATCTTATTCATAATTAGTTAACAGTAAGTTTTTACTACTAACAGTTGAACAATTACTGTGCCAAAAAAATCTACCAATATTTTGCCGGACACATCACCTGTTTCTTTGGATTTGCCCAACGTACTCCCAAAATAATTTCGTGAGTACCCAGGTGATACTGAACCAGCTCAGAGAAAGTCATATCAAATGCATAGCCAATTTCCCAGGTATCATCCACTATATATTCGATCAATAGTGAAACTGCATCCATATTACGATAGGCAATCCCCAACCAAACATAATCAGAATATAAGAAACGTGCATTGAGATCAAATTGCAAACGTGAACCATATACATATTCTACCATAGCTGAAGGATAAAAGAAAAAGTCACGTGTCATTTCAAACTTATACCCCCCTGTGACAAAATAGTGATTTCGTAAACGTGCTTCATTATCTAAACTCAGTGCCGGGTTATTGGGGTCTCGAACTGTTAGTCTACTTCTAAACAGTTGATCTACTGTTATACCGAAATACATAAAATCTGAATAAAGAAATCCTCCGATATTGGCATCGGGTAACACATTACGTTGAACACTTTCAACGGCAAGGGGATCATCAGGCTCTTCAATAAAACGCACCTGATCCCAATTAATCACAAACTCTTTAACTCCCAGATTTAGACCAATAGATGCTGTAAATCGCCTGGAGAAATGCTTATGGAAAGAATAGGAGACAAAACCTCCGTTATACTTTAACGGCCCTGTAATATCACTAAAAACAAAACCTCCCACACCATGATGAGGCTTCTTATCTCTGTGTCTCAATCGGGGATCCGGATAGTTAATAGGACCATGCACGGTTGCAAATGCCGTATTAAAACCTCGCTTTCCAAATTCATTCCTTTTTATCAAATTACTCCACTGATTTCGGTAACCTACCTTAGCATTCCAAAAACCATAAGAGCCACCAACAGCAGGGTTAATCAAGTAATTATTCATTATATAATTACTATAATGTGGCATTTGCTGAGCCCATAAAAAGCCTGAAATTATAAAAAAAGAACAAATTAAAGCAACTACTTTTCTCATGTAATACTCCTACTAAGTTTATTATCTAAATATGGTCACATCTCCGTGTAAAACTTTACTATCATTACCTTTCTTCGTGGTGTCTAATTCTAAAATGTAGTAATAAGCAGCCTCTGGAAGTGGTAATCCGGTATCCATATAAGTTCCTTTCCAATTGTTATTATAAGGGCTGATTCTATAAACCAGGCTACCCCATCTGTTGTATACTCTCAGTTCATTGTTAGGATAATACCAGATGTTGTCTATATAAAATACGTCATTCATGTTGTCATTGTTGTCTGTTAATCCATCCGGAATATCTACTTCCGGCACCGGACATTCTTCAACAAGCTCTATGATGGTATCTGTACAGCCAATCTCATTTGCGAATTCCGCTCTAAAATACACATTACTAATAACGGTTAAACCTGTAAGTGTAATAGTGGTGCTGTCCGGATTTTCGGTATACAGGCCATAGTTATCTCCATTATTACTGGTATACCACGCCGTCAATTCTGTATATGGATTACCCACCTCATAAGAAGCACTCATATACAATGGATACTGTACATCACAGTTATAATCGGTAATAATATCCGCATCCAAAGGAGGATATTCGGTCAATGCAATCGTATCTGTAGTTACCGAAGCACAAACTCCATTAGTGATAATAGCTCTTATGTAAGTAGTGGTAGGTTCTACAATGTCCTCACCGGTATACTCAGTTGGATCTATGTGCACTGTCGGGTTATGCTGATCTTCTATATCAGTAAAAGTAAGGTTATCTGTACTCCACTGCCAGCTAATACTTCCTAAATAGGACTCCAGGTAAACATCTACTTCACCTCCGTAACAGAATGTGGTGTCAATAGGATGCACTTGTCCGGCAGAAGGGTTATCGTCAATAATTACTACGATTACTGAAGCAATGGGCTCTTCAACATCATAACATGCATCTACCGAAGGTGTCATAATTACCATCACCTCATCCCTGTCATTGAGTTCTGTGGTTGAATAAATGGTATCAAATACGCCGGTAGAAACATTATTAACAAACCATTCAAATACAGGATCATGGCCACCATTCACAACACCGGTTACTGTAAACACCATCAAATCTCCCTGGCAAGCTACATTTGTCTCCGCAGCTATTTCCACCTCAGGGTCAATTAGAGGATTTACTGTAATGCTAAACGGAGTTGCATGATCATCTGCACATATGGAATCACTGATCATATTAACAGCGAGGTTAGCTCCGTTGGTCAACCCTGATATGGTTATAGAATCGCCCTGACCAATTTCGATTCCGTTAAGAGACCAAATAAAGGTGGGGTTGTTTCCTCCACCGGTAGAATCTGTTACATAGAATATCGCATCCTCTCCATCGCAGATAGTATCGGACCCTGCTACATCTACATTTGTTGTTACTAACGGCATAGTATATACTACAGCCATTGTAGAAGTATCGGTACAAACGTTATTCGAAACCACGGCTCTGTAGAATACAAGCGGGTTCAGCTCGTCACCCACAATGGTGTATTCGAAAGAATCGGTAAATGCTATTTCGTTCCAACCATTTATTCCCGGGATTGAGTCCTGCCAGTGTACAACGGTACCGGATACGTTGATAAGTTCAAGAGTCAATGCTTCACCATGACAGATAGAATCTTCGATAGGCAACATCGTTCCTCCAACCGGAAGATCTACGGCAACAACCTGAACGATTGCTGATGTATCCCCACAAAGCCCATATGTATCCAATACAACGCGGTAATCGCTAGTACCAATTGCCGGTGTAACAGTTATGGTATCATTTGTTTCACCTGTTAGATCGTTCCAATCTGTGCCATCAAACTGCTGCCACTGGATATTTCCAGAATGACCGGTAATAATAACATCTACAGCTTCTCCTACACAAACCGGATTTGGATCGGCAGTGGTAATACCAAGCACGGGTATATCCACTACATCAATACTCACCGTCATGGATGTGTCTGCACAGCTATTATTTCCAACCACTACACGATAGGTGTGTTCACCTACCCCTGGAATAATCGACAGGGTATCATCGTTCTCTCCAACAATGTCATTCCAACCTGTAGCGCTAGAATCTTGCCACTGGATATTTCCACCGCTGTAGCTGCTTACTACAAATGTAGCTGTTTGATTATCACAAATAGAATCAACGCTTGCTAACAGGTTTCCGACAACTGACTGAGTTAACACATCCACCGTCGCTATATTAGAAGTATCGTAACATATTCCACTATTCTCCACTACCGCTCTGTAGAACATTGGAGTGGTACTGGTATCCGGATTCACATTTAATAATGTATCGGTCTGAGTTGGTAAATCTGTCCAATCCACACCATTGTCAGAAGATTGCCACATTACATTGCCTAATGAGCCTGTCAATTGTATTTGTGAAGTCTGGCCATCACAAATAATAGATGGTACAGCTGCAGCAATTCCAGGATCAGGAAGAGCTAATGTATTGATCTCCAACTCATTAGAATTGGTATAGCAAGTACTTAAACCAGGCATTGTTACTCTTACAAAGTAGGTACCCGCATCTGCTACTCTAAACGTATCCAAATCTGCCGTAGGGCCAGTAATCGGGTTAATAGTATCACCTACCTCAAACCAGCTATATAAATATCCGGCTGGAATATCAGTATTTGTAACTGATAACAAGGTGTCACCACCCAGACAGAACTCTATTGGCCCTAATGGCTCTATAAACACATCAGACACAATTTCACAGCACAGGTAAGAGATCAATGTATCTACGTTCGAAGTATCTGCACACATACCTGATCCCAAGATCGCTCTGTAATAAAGTACTGGTGTATTCACGTTACCTACCGCTACAAGTACGGTATCTGTAGTCGGGGCTCCCAGGTTTGTCCAATTTCCATTCGGTAAGCTTACTTGCCACTGAATTGGACCATTTGATCCCGTAAGCGTTAATGAAGTTATTGCTCCATCACATACTGAATCAGGACCGGTTAACAGACCTCCAACCATTTGATCCTCTACTGACATCACAACGAATGCCGTATCTGTTTCCTGCATTAGACATGTTTCGCTTGAGGTCATCACCACACGCACAGTGTCTCCATCGGTCAGGATCGATGATGAGAAGCTATTACTGTCTACCTCCACCAGCGTGCTATTGATATACCAAGAGAATACCGGGTTGGTTCCTCCATTCGTAGAATCCGTAACTGTAAACGGCACCTCAGTTCCTGAACATATTGGATTTGCTCCTGTCATGGTAACTGAAGGCATTAAATTCGGATTAACATTCATTATTACCGTATCGCTATCTGTAGGCTGAAGTAAACAAGTCTCGCTGGAAGTCATTACTACAACAACAGTATCCTGGTCATTTATTGTAGAAGAAGTAAATGAATTTTGATCTCCTGCCACAGCTACTCCATTAATAAACCATTGGAAAGTAGGGTTTAGCCCTCCATTTGTGGAATCTGTCACAGAGAAGGTCACCGTATCATCTGCACAAATCGGGTTATTATCCACTACCAAATCAACATTAGGGTCTAACAATGGATTTACTATCATCACTATAGTATCCGAATCGCTAGGAGCAGAAGCACAACCTGCATTTGTAGTCATAACCACTACTACTTCATCACCATCATTAAAGTTTGTACTAGAGAATCCGGCACTGTCTAAACCAACTGCTACAGAATTCACGTACCATTGGAATGATGGATCTGATCCACCACCTGTGCTATCGGTCACAAACAATTGAGCAAGATCGCCAGCACAAATCGGATTATTATCCACATCGATAGCAACTATAGGATCAACCACTCCTGTCACGTTCATGATTATTGTATCAGCATCTGTAGGTTGAGCCAGACAGGTTTCATTTGAAGTCATAATAACAATTACTGTATCCTGATCATTCAATGTAGATGAACTGAACGTATTCTGGTCACCTGCCACGACCACACCATTCACAAACCACTGGAATGTTGGATCCGATCCACCATTGGTAGAATCTGTGATGGTAAAGATTACATTTTCACCTGCGCATATTGGATTCGCACTGGCAACAAGCGTTACATTAGGGGTTAAATTCGGATTTACATCCATTGTAACAAAAGCCGTATCGGTTGTTGGGAACGGACAAGTCTCATTGGAAGTAATCACCACCATCACCGTATCGCCGTCAGCTAATGTCGCATTACTGTAGGTATTTTGATCACCAGCTACCACTACACCATTTACTAACCACTGGAAGCTTGGGTCGCTACCGGCATCTGTTGAATCAGTTACACTGAAGTTTGCAGTTGCTCCATCACAAATTACCGTATCACCAGTCATCGCTAAATTTGGCGCTATCAATGGAGTAACATCCATCGTCACAAAAGCGGTATCAGTAGTAGGGAACGGACAAGTTTCATTGGAGGTGATTACCACCATTACGGTATCACCGTCTGACAAAGTCGCATCACTGTAGGTATTTTGATCACCAGCTACCACTACCCCGTTTACCAACCACTGGAAGCTTGGGTCGTTACCGGCGTCTGTAGAATCAGTCACACTAAAGTTAGCCATTTCACTATCACAAATTACTGTATCACCAGTCATAGCCACATTTGGAGCCATTAATGGATTTACATCCATCGTTACAAAAGCCGTATCGGTTGTTGGGAACGGACAAGTCTCATTGGAAGTAATCACCACCATCACCGTGTCGCCATCTGATAAGGTCGCATCACTGTAGGTATTTTGGTCACCCACTACCACTACACCATTTACTAACCACTGGAAGCTTGGGTCGCTACCGGCATCTGTTGAATCAGTTACGCTAAAGTTCGCTGTTGCTCCATCACAAATTACCGTATCACCAGTCATCGCTACATTTGGCGCTACCAATGGAGTAACATCCATCGTAATATAAGCAGTATCGGTAGTAGGGAACGGACAGGTTTCGTTCGATGTAATCACCACCATAACGGTATCACCATCCGACAAAGTAGCATCACTGTAAGTATTTTGATCACCAGCTACTATTACACCGTTTACTAACCACTGGAAGCTTGGGTCGTTACCTGCGCCTGTTGAATCGGTCACACTGAAGTTGGCCGTGGTTCCGGCACAAATAAGCGTATCGCCAGTCATTGCAACGTTCGGTGCCACCAAAGGAATTACATTGATTACAATCGTATCCGAATCAGATGGTGCAGAAGCACATAACGAGCTTGTTGTCATAACCACTACAACTTCATCTCCATCGTTAAATGTTGTACTTGAATATCCGGCGCTATCAATACCTACCGCTACACTGTTCAAATACCATTGGAACGTAGGATTAGATCCGCCTCCAGTACTATCGGTCACGAATAATTGGGCCAGGTCCCCATCACAAACCGGATTCACATCTACATCAATACTGACCGTAGGATCAACTAATCCTGTGACACTGATAATAATAGTATCCGAATCTGTTGCTTGAGCCAGGCAAGTCTCGTTAGAAGTCATAACTACAACGATGGTATCACCGTCGTTTAAGGTCGTAGTGCTGTAAGTATTTTGATCACCGGCCACCACAACACCATTTACAAACCATTGAAAGCTCGGGTCTGTACCACCATTAGTAGAATCAGTTACACTGAAAGTCACATTCTCACCGGAACAGATTGGGTTTGAACTAGTGGACATTGTAACTGACGGTGTTAAATTCGGATTCACATCTATGGTCACAAAGGCTGTATCGGTAGTTGGGAACGGACAAGTCTCATTCGAAGTAATCACTACCATTACGGTGTCACCGTCTGACAAAGTCGCATCGCTGTAGGTATTTTGGTCACCAGCTACTACGACACCATTTACTAACCACTGGAAGCTTGGGTCGCTGCCCGCGTCCGTGGAATCAGTTACGCTAAAGTTCGCTGTTGCTCCATCACAAATTACCGTATCACCTGTCATCGCTACATTTGGCGCTACCAATGGAGTAACATCCATCGTCACAAAAGCGGTATCAGTAGTAGGGAACGGACAAGTTTCATTGGAGGTGATTACCACCATTACGGTATCACCGTCTGACAAAGTCGCATCATTGTAGGTATTTTGATCACCAGCTACCACTACCCCGTTTACCAACCACTGGAAGCTTGGGTCGTTACCTGCATCTGTAGAATCAGTCACACTGAAGTTCGCTGTTGCTCCATCACAAATTATCGTATCTCCAATTAGGTCTACATTTGGCGCTATCAATGGCGTAACATTAATGACTACCGTATCTGAATCTGTTGGTGCAGATGCACAAGTAGAATTAGAAGTCATAACAACCACCACCACATCACCATCATTAAATGTTGTACTTGAATAACCTGAGCTATCAATACCTACTGCCACACTGTTCACGTACCACTGGAAGGTAGGGTCAGTACCTCCATTGGTAGAATCAGTAACAAACAGTTGCCCTAAATCACCATCACAAATTGGATTCGTTACAATATCAATTGCTACAACCGGATCAACAACCCCCGTTACATTCATGATAATCGTATCTGAATCTGTCGCCTGTGTTAGACATGTCTCATTAGAAGTCATGATAACTACTACTGTATCACCATTGGACATTGTTGTTGAGCTAAAGGTATTCTGATCGCCTGTTACCACTACGCCATTTACCAACCACTGGAAAGTCGGGTCTGTTCCTCCGTTGGTAGAGTCTGTCACCGTGAAGATCACGTTCTCACCTGCGCAAATTGGATTAGAGCTCGCTACTACTGTTACATTTGGTGTCAAATTCGGATTTACATCCATTGTTACATAGGCAGTGTCTGTTGTTGGTGACGGACAAGTCTCGTTCGAGGTAATTACCACCATCACCGTATCGCCATCTGATAAGGTCGCATCACTGTAGGTATTTTGATCACCGGCTACCACTACGCCATTTACTAACCACTGGAAACTTGGATCGCTACCCGCATCCGTAGAATCGGTTACACTGAAGTTGGCCGTAGCTCCGTCACAAATTACCGTATCGCCCGTCAGATCTACATTTGGTGCTACCAATGGCGTCACATCTATTGTCACAAAAGCAGTGTCTGTTGTTGGGAACGGACAAGTCTCATTGGAAGTAATTACCACCATCACCGTATCGCCATCTGATAAGGTCGCATCACTGTAAGTATTTTGGTCACCAGCTACCACTACGCCATTTACTAACCACTGGAAAGTTGGATCGCTACCCGCATCTGTAGAATCGGTCACGCTGAAGTTCGCTGTAGTTCCGGCGCAAATAACCGTATCGCCTGTCAGCTCTACATTTGGTGCCACTAATGGCGTCACATCCATCGTTACAAAAGCGGTGTCGGTTGTTGGGAATGGACAAGTCTCGTTCGAAGTGATTACCACCATTACCGTATCGCCGTCTGATAAGGTCGCATCACTGTAAGTATTTTGGTCACCAGCTACTACTACGCCGTTTACTAACCACTGGAAGCTCGGATCACTACCCGCATCCGTGGAATCAGTTACGCTGAAGTTCGCTGTTGTTCCAGCACAAATAACCGTATCGCCAGTCATGTCCACATTTGGTGCTACCAATGGATTTACATCCATCGTCACATAAGCAGTGTCTGTTGTTGGTAACGGACAGGCATCGTTCGAAGTAATTACTACCATCACCGTGTCGCCATCTGATAAGGTAGCATCGCTATAGGTATTTTGGTCACCAGCTACTACCACACCATTTACCAACCACTGGAAACTTGGATCGCTACCCGCATCCGTAGAATCGGTTACATTGAAGTTCGCTGTTGCTCCGGCGCAAATAACCGTATCGCCTGTCATATCCACATTTGGAATAGTGAGTGGATCCACATTCATCACTACGGTATCTGAATCTGTTGGTGCAGATGCACAAGTAGAGTTCGTAGTCATCACCACTACTACCACATCGCCATCACTAAATGTTGTACTTGAATAACCTGAGCTATCAATACCTACTGCCACACTATTCACGTACCACTGGAAGGTAGGATCTGTTCCTCCGCCTGTACTGTCAGTGACAAACAGCTGAGCAAGGTCTCCCGCACAGATTGGATTATTGTCTACATCAATTGCTACGGTCGGATCAACAACCCCCGTTACATTCATGATAATCGTATCTGAATCTGTCGCCTGTGTTAAACATGTCTCATTAGAAGTCATGATAACTACTACTGTATCACCATTGGACATTGTTGTTGAGCTAAAGGTATTCTGATCGCCTGCTACCACTACGCCATTTACCAACCACTGGAAAGTCGGGTCTGTTCCTCCATTGGTAGAGTCTGTCACCGTGAAGATCACGTTCTCACCTGCGCAAATTGGATTAGAGCTCGCTACTACTGTTACATTTGGTGTCAAATTCGGATTTACATCCATTGTTACATAGGCAGTGTCTGTTGTTGGTGACGGACAAGTCTCGTTCGAGGTAATTACCACCATCACCGTGTCGCCATCTGATAAGGTCGCATCACTGTAGGTATTTTGATCACCGGCTACCACTACGCCATTTACTAACCACTGGAAAGTTGGATCGCTACCCGCGTCCGTAGAATCAGTTACACTGAAGTTCGCTGTAGCTCCGTCACAAATAACTGTATCTCCCGTCAGGTCTACATTTGGGGCCACTAATGGCGTAACATCCATGGTCACAAAAGCGGTGTCTGTTGTTGGCGAAGGACAAGTTTCATTGGAAGTAATTACTACCATTACTGTGTCGCCATCTGATAAAGTAGCATCACTGTAGGTATTTTGGTCACCAGCTACTACGACACCGTTTACCAACCACTGGAAACTTGGATCGCTACCCGCATCCGTAGAATCGGTCACGCTGAAGTTCGCTGTAGTTCCGGCGCAAATAACCGTATCGCCTGTCAGCTCTACATTTGGTGCTACCAATGGCGTCACATCCATCGTTACAAAAGCGGTGTCGGTTGTTGGGAATGGACAAGTTTCATTCGAAGTGATCACCACCATCACCGTATCGCCATCTGATAAGGTCGCATCACTGTAAGTATTTTGGTCACCGGCTACTACCACACCATTTACCAACCACTGGAAGCTCGGATCACTACCCGCATCTGTGGAATCAGTCACACTGAAGTTCGCTGTTGTCTCGGCGCAAATTACCGTATCACCAGTCATGTCCACATTTGGTGCTACCAATGGATTTACATCCATCGTCACATAAGCAGTGTCTGTTGTTGGTACCGGACAGGCATCGTTCGAAGTAATTACTACCATCACCGTGTCGCCATCTGATAAGGTAGCATCGCTATAGGTATTTTGGTCACCAGCTACTACCACACCATTTACCAACCACTGGAAACTTGGATCGCTACCCGCATCCGTAGAATCGGTTACATTGAAGTTCGCTGTTGCTCCGGCGCAAATAACCGTATCGCCTGTCATATCCACATTTGGAATAGTGAGTGGATCCACATTCATCACTACGGTATCTGAATCTGTTGGTGCAGATGCACAAGTAGAGTTCGTAGTCATCACCACTACTACCACATCGCCATCACTAAATGTTGTACTTGAATAACCTGAGCTATCAATACCTACTGCCACACTATTCACGTACCACTGGAAGGTAGGATCTGTTCCTCCGCCTGTACTGTCAGTGACAAACAGCTGAGCAAGGTCTCCCACACAGATTGGGTTATTGTCTACATCAATTGCTACGGTCGGATCAACAACCCCCGTTACATTCATGATAATCGTATCTGAATCTGTCGCCTGTGTTAAACATGTCTCATTAGAAGTCATGATAACTACTACTGTATCACCATTGGACATTGTTGTTGAGCTAAAGGTATTCTGATCGCCTGCTACCACTACGCCATTTACCAACCACTGGAAAGTCGGGTCTGTTCCTCCGTTGGTAGAGTCTGTCACCGTGAAGATCACGTTCTCACCTGCGCAAATTGGATTAGAGCTCGCTACTACTGTTACATTTGGTGTCAAATTCGGATTTACATCCATTGTTACATAGGCAGTGTCTGTTGTTGGTGACGGACAAGTCTCGTTCGAGGTAATTACCACCATCACCGTGTCGCCATCTGATAAGGTCGCATCACTGTAGGTATTTTGATCACCGGCTACCACTACGCCATTTACTAACCACTGGAAACTTGGATCGCTACCCGCATCCGTAGAATCAGTTACACTGAAGTTCGCTGTAGCTCCGTCACAAATAACTGTATCTCCCGTCAGGTCTACATTTGGGGCCACTAATGGCGTAACATCCATGGTCACAAAAGCGGTGTCTGTTGTTGGCGAAGGACAAGTTTCATTGGAAGTAATTACTACCATTACTGTGTCGCCATCTGATAAAGTAGCATCACTGTAGGTATTTTGGTCACCAGCTACTACGACACCGTTTACCAACCACTGGAAACTTGGATCGCTACCCGCATCCGTAGAATCGGTCACGCTGAAGTTCGCTGTAGTTCCGGCGCAAATAACCGTATCGCCTGTCAGCTCTACATTTGGTGCTACCAATGGCGTCACATCCATGGTTACAAAAGCAGTGTCTGTTGTTGGGAACGGACAAGTTTCATTCGAAGTGATCACTACCATCACCGTATCGCCATCTGATAAGGTCGCATCACTGTAAGTATTTTGGTCACCAGCTACTACTACGCCGTTTACTAACCACTGGAAGCTCGGATCACTACCCGCATCCGTGGAATCAGTCACACTGAAGTTCGCTGTTGTTCCGGCGCAAATTACCGTATCACCAGTCATGTCCACATTTGGTGCTACCAATGGATTTACATCCATCGTCACATAAGCAGTGTCTGTTGTTGGTAACGGACAGGCATCGTTCGAAGTAATTACTACCATCACCGTGTCGCCATCTGATAAGATAGCATCGCTATAGGTATTTTGGTCACCAGCTACTACCACACCATTTACCAACCACTGGAAACTTGGGTCGCTACCCGCATCCGTAGAATCGGTTACACTGAAGTTCGCTGTTGCTCCGGCGCAAATAACCGTATCACCAGTCATGGCTACATTTGGTGCTACTAATGGATTTACATCCATTGTTACGAAGGCAGTGTCTGTTGTTGGTGACGGACAAGTTTCATTGGAAGTGATCACCACCATCACCGTATCGCCATCTGCCAAAGTCGCATCACTGTAGGTATTTTGGTCACCGGCTACCACTACGCCATTTACCAACCATTGGAAACTTGGGTCGCTACCCGCATCCGTAGAATCGGTCACGCTGAAGTTCGCTGTTGTTCCGGCGCAAATAACCGTATCGCCTGTCATGTCCACATTTGGTGCTACCAATGGATTTACATCCATCGTCACATAAGCAGTGTCTGTTGTTGGTACCGGACAGGCATCGTTCGAAGTAATCACCACCATCACCGTGTCGCCATCTGATAAAGTAGCATCGCTATAGGTATTTTGGTCACCGGCTACTACCACACCATTTACCAACCACTGGAAACTTGGATCGCTACCCGCATCCGTAGAATCGGTTACACTGAAGTTCGCTGTTGCTCCATCACAAATAACCGTATCTCCTGTCATATCCACATTTGGAATAGTGAGTGGATTCACATCCATGGTCACAAAAGCGGTATCTGTTGTTGGTACCGGACAGGCATCGTTCGAAGTAATTACTACCATCACCGTGTCGCCATCTGATAAGGTAGCATCGCTATAGGTATTTTGGTCACCAGCTACTACCACACCATTTACCAACCACTGGAAACTTGGGTCGCTACCCGCATCCGTAGAATCGGTTACACTGAAGTTCGCTGTTGTTCCGGCACAAATAACTGTATCTCCTGTCATATCCACATTTGGAATAGTGAGTGGATTCACATTCATCACTACGGTATCTGAATCTGTTGGTGCAGATGCACAAGTAGAGTTCGTAGTCATCACCACTACTACCACATCGCCATCACTAAATGTTGTACTTGAATAACCTGAGCTATCAATACCTACTGCCACACTATTCACGTACCACTGGAAGGTAGGATCTGTTCCTCCGCCTGTACTGTCAGTGACAAACAGCTGAGCAAGGTCTCCCGCACAGATTGGGTTATTGTCTACATCAATTGCTACGGTCGGATCAACAACCCCCGTTACATTCATGATAATCGTATCTGAATCTGTCGCCCGTGTTAAACATGTCTCATTAGAAGTCATGATAACTACTACTGTATCACCATTGGACATTGTTGTTGAGCTAAAGGTATTCTGATCGCCTGCTACCACTACGCCATTTACCAACCACTGGAAAGTCGGGTCTGTTCCTCCGTTGGTAGAGTCTGTCACCGTGAAGATCACGTTCTCACCTGCGCAAATTGGATTAGAGCTCGCTACTACTGTTACATTTGGTGTCAAATTCGGATTTACATCCATTGTTACATAGGCAGTGTCTGTTGTTGGTGACGGACAAGTCTCGTTCGAGGTAATTACCACCATCACCGTGTCGCCATCTGATAAGGTCGCATCACTGTAGGTATTTTGATCACCGGCTACCACTACGCCATTTACTAACCACTGGAAAGTTGGATCGCTACCCGCATCCGTAGAATCAGTTACACTGAAGTTCGCTGTAGCTCCGTCACAAATTACCGTATCGCCCGTCAGGTCTACATTTGGTGCTACCAATGGCGTCACATCCATGGTCACAAAAGCAGTGTCTGTTGTTGGGAACGGACAAGTCTCATTGGAAGTAATTACTACCATTACTGTATCGCCATCTGCTAAAGTCGCATCGCTGTAGGTATTTTGGTCACCAGCTACTACCACACCATTTACCAACCACTGGAAACTTGGATCGCTACCCGCATCTGTAGAATCGGTCACGCTGAAGTTCGCTGTAGTTCCGGCGCAAATAACCGTATCGCCTGTCATGGCTACATTTGGTGCTACCAATGGCGTCACATCCATGGTTACAAAAGCAGTGTCTGTTGTTGGGAACGGACAAGTTTCATTCGAAGTGATCACTACCATCACCGTATCGCCATCTGATAAGGTCGCATCATTGTAGGTATTTTGGTCACCAGCTACCACCACCCCGTTTACTAACCACTGGAAGCTTGGATCACTACCCGCATCCGTGGAATCAGTCACACTGAAGTTCGCTGTTGTCCCGGCGCAAATTACCGTATCACCAGTCATGTCCACATTTGGCGTTACCAATGGATTTACATCCATTGTTACGAAGGCAGTGTCTGTTGTTGGTGACGGACAAGTTTCATTGGAAGTAATCACCACCATTACTGTGTCGCCATCTGATAAGGTCGCATCACTGTAGGTATTTTGATCACCGGCTACTACCACACCATTTACTAACCACTGGAAGCTTGGGTCGCTACCCGCGTCCGTAGAATCGGTCACGCTGAAGTTCGCTGTAGTTCCTGCACAAATAACCGTATCACCAGTCATGTCCACATTTGGTGCTACTAATGGATTTACATCCATTGTTACGAAGGCAGTGTCTGTTGTTGGTGACGGACAAGTCTCGTTCGAAGTGATTACCACCATTACCGTATCGCCGTCTGATAAGGTCGCATCACTGTAAGTATTTTGGTCACCGGCTACCACTACCCCGTTTACCAACCATTGGAAACTTGGGTCGCTACCCGCATCCGTAGAATCGGTTACACTGAAGTTTGCGGTTGCTCCGGCACAAATTACCGTATCGCCCGTCAGGTCTACATTTGGAGCTACCAATGGCGTCACATCTATGGTTACAAAAGCGGTGTCGGTTGTTGGTGACGGACAAGTCTCGTTCGAAGTGATTACCACCATTACCGTATCGCCGTCTGATAAGGTCGCATCACTGTAAGTATTTTGGTCACCGGCTACCACTACCCCGTTTACCAACCATTGGAAACTTGGGTCGCTACCCGCATCCGTAGAATCGATCACACTGAAGTTTGCGGTTGCTCCGTCACAAATTACCGTATCGCCCGTCAGGTCTACATTTGGAGCTACCAATGGCGTCACATCTATGGTTACAAAAGCGGTGTCTGTTGTTGGGAAAGGACAAGTTTCATTCGAAGTGATCACCACCATCACCGTATCGCCATCTGATAAGGTCGCATCACTGTAAGTATTTTGGTCACCGGCTACTACTACGCCGTTTACTAACCACTGGAAGCTCGGATCGCTACCCGCATCTGTGGAATCAGTTACACTGAAGTTGGCCGTAGCTCCGTCACAAATAACTGTATCGCCCGTCATCGCTACATTTGGCGCTACCAATGGAGTAACATCCATCGTAATATAAGCAGTATCGGTAGTAGGGAACGGACAGGTTTCGTTCGATGTAATCACCACCATTACTGTGTCGCCATCTGATAAAGTAGCATCGCTATAGGTATTTTGGTCACCGGCTACTACTACGCCGTTTACTAACCACTGGAAAGTTGGATCGCTACCCGCATCCGTAGAATCGGTTACACTGAAGTTGGCCGTAGCTCCGTCACAAATAACTGTATCGCCCGTCAGGTCTACATTTGGTGTAATCAAAGGATTAACATTCATAACAATAGTATCAGAATCCGAAGGTGCCGATGCACATGCAGAATTAGTTGTCATCACTACTACTACTACATCTCCATCGCTAAATAATGAACTCGAATATCCTGAACTGTCAATTCCAACAGCAACGCTGTTAACATACCATTGGAAGCTTGGATCTGTTCCTCCTCCGGTACTATCCGTTACAAACAATTGAGCTAAATCCCCATCACATATCGGGTTATTATCAACATTAATAGTAACAGTTGGGTCTACCACTCCCGATACATTCATTATTATTGTATCTGAATCCGTTGCAGTCGTTAAACAAGTTTCGTTAGAGGTCATAATGACCACAACAGTATCCTGATCAGAAAGTGTTGCATCACTATAGGTGTTTTGATCGCCCGCTACTACGACACCATTCACCAACCACTGGAAGGTAGGGTCTGTTCCACCGTTAGTAGAATCTGTTACCGAAAAATTCGCCGTTTCGCCTGCGCAAATCGGATTAGCACCTACACTCAACGTCACGTTAGGAGTTAGATTCGGATTTATTGTAAGCACTGTTACTACGGATGTATCAACGCAAATTCCATCAGTTACAATAGCCCTGTAACTGATAGGTGAATTAGCCAGCAAAGGTGTTGTAATAACAAAAGGAGTAGTTGTTGCCCCAGCGATATCTGTCCAATTAGCAGCTAAACTGCTATCTTGCCACTGAATTGTCCCTGTATGGCCCACCAATGTCAACGTAGCGTTATCACCATCACAAATTGGAGTTGTAACCGAAGCCGTACCTCCATTATTTGGTGTCGGATTTGTAAACGTTTCTGATTCTACATTACTTACACAGCCTAAACTATCTACCTGAATAGCTGTGACTGTACCTGCACCAAAGCCAAGAATTTGAACCGTATCGTTTGTACTCGACCTGGTGATATTTTGAACAGCCCCATCATTATATGTTATATCATAGTTAAAACCATCCGTAAGACCATCTATAATCAAAACACCATCTCCACCTACACATGTAGGTTCGATTATCGATGTTGTTATAGTTGGTGGTGTCGGATTAGTCAATGTCACATCTACTGTGTTGCTGTTACAACCCAGGCTATCTACCTGGATATTGGTGATATTTCCTGCGTTAAGACTTCCTATGTTAATCACTCCACCGGTTGAGCTTAAGCTTAAGGGACCTACCGCTCCATCTACACTGTGCGTGTAAGTCACATCATAGTTAAATCCGTCAGTTAAACCACTGATGTTGATCTGGCCGTCACCCAAAGCACACGTTGGCTCTACTATGCTTACTGCAATGACAGGATCAGTTGGGTTAGTCAATGTCACATCTACTGTGTTGCTGTTACAGCCCAGGCTATCCACCTGGATATTGGTGATGTTACCCGCATTCAAGCTACCTATGTTAATCACGCCACCGGTTGAGCTTAAGCTTAAGGGACCTACCGCACCATCTACACTGTGCGTGTAAGTCACATCATAATTAAATCCATCAGTCAAACCACTGATGTTGATCTGGCCGTCGCCCAAAGCACACGTTGGCTCTACTATGCTTACTGCTATTGTAGGGTCAGTTGGGTTAGTCAATGTCACATCTACTGTGTTGCTGTTACAGCCCAGGCTATCCACCTGGATGTTGGTGATATTTCCTGCGTTAAGACTTCCTATGTTAATCACGCCTCCGGTTGAGCTTAAGCTTAAGGGGCCTACCGCTCCATCTACACTGTGTGTGTAAGTCACATCATAATTAAATCCGTCAGTTAAACCACTGATGTTGATTTGGCCGTCGCCCAAAGCACACGTTGGTTCTACAATGCTTACTGCTATTGTAGGGTCAGTTGGGTTAGTCAATGTCACATCTACTGTGTTGCTGTTACAGCCCAGGCTATCCACCTGGATATTGGTGATATTTCCTGCGTTAAGACTTCCTATGTTAATCACACCTCCGGTTGAGCTTAAGCTTAAGGGACCTACCGCTCCATCTACACTGTGTGTGTAAGTCACATCATAATTAAATCCGTCAGTTAAACCACTGATGTTGATTTGGCCGTCACCCAAAGCACACGTTGGTTCTACTATGCTTACTGCAATGACAGGATCAGTTGGGTTAGTCAATGTCACATCTACTGTGTTGCTGTTACAACCCAAACTATCTACCTGGATATTGGTGATATTTCCTGCGTTAAGACTTCCTATGTTAATCACACCTCCGGTTGAGCTTAAGCTTAAGGGACCTACCGCTCCATCTACACTGTGCGTGTAAGTCACATCGTAGTTAAATCCGTCAGTCAAACCACTGATGTTGATCTGGCCGTCACCCAAAGCACACGTTGGTTCTACGATGCTTACTGCTATTGTAGGATCCGTCGGATTAGTCAATGTCACATCTACTGTGTTGCTGTTACAGCCCAGGCTATCTACCTGGATATTGGTGATGTTACCCGCATTCAAGCTACCTATGTTAATCACACCTCCGGTTGAGCTTAAGCTTAAGGGACCTACCGCTCCATCTACACTGTGTGTGTAAGTCACATTATAATTAAATCCATCAGTCAAACCACTGATATTGATCTGGCCGTCACCCAAAGCACACGTTGGCTCTACTATGCTTACTGCTATTGTAGGGTCAGTTGGGTTAGTCAATGTCACATCTACTGTGTTGCTGTTACAACCCAGGCTATCTACCTGGATATTGGTGATGTTACCCGCATTCAAGCTACCTATGTTAATCACACCACCGGTTGAGCTTAAGCTTAAGGGGCCTACCGCTCCATCTACACTGTGCGTGTAAGTCACATCATAATTAAATCCATCAGTCAAACCACTGATGTTGATCTGGCCGTCACCCAAAGCACACGTTGGCTCTACTATGCTTACTGCTATTGTAGGATCAGTTGGGTTAGTCAATGTCACATCTACTGTGTTGCTGTTACAGCCCAAACTATCTACCTGGATGTTGGTGATATTTCCTGCGTTAAGACTTCCTATGTTAATCACACCTCCGGTTGAGCTTAAGCTTAAGGGACCTACCGCTCCATCTACACTGTGTGTGTAAGTCACATCGTAGTTAAATCCGTCAGTCAAACCACTGATGTTGATCTGGCCGTCGCCCAAAGCACACGTTGGCTCTACTATGCTTACTGCTATTGTAGGATCAGTTGGGTTAGTCAATGTCACATCTACTGTGTTGCTGTTACAGCCCAGGCTATCTACCTGGATATTGGTGATATTTCCTGCGTTAAGACTTCCTATGTTAATCACACCTCCGGTTGAGCTTAAGCTTAAGGGACCTACCGCTCCATCTACACTGTGTGTGTAAGTCACATCGTAGTTAAATCCGTCAGTCAAACCACTGATGTTGATCTGGCCGTCGCCCAAAGCACACGTTGGCTCTACTATGCTTACTGCTATTGTAGGATCAGTTGGGTTAGTCAATGTCACATCTACTGTGTTGCTGTTACAGCCCAGGCTATCTACCTGGATATTGGTGATATTTCCTGCGTTAAGACTTCCTATGTTAATCACACCTCCGGTTGAGCTTAAGCTTAAGGGACCTACCGCTCCATCTACACTGTGTGTGTAAGTCACATCATAATTAAATCCGTCAGTTAAACCACTGATGTTGATCTGGCCGTCACCCAAAGCACACGTTGGCTCTACAATGCTTACTGCTATTGTAGGGTCAGTTGGGTTAGTCAATGTCACATCTACTGTGTTGCTGTTACAGCCCAGGCTATCTACCTGGATATTGGTGATATTTCCTGCGTTAAGACTTCCTATGTTAATCACACCTCCGGTTGAGCTTAAGCTTAAGGGACCTACCGCTCCATCTACACTGTGCGTGTAAGTCACATCGTAGTTAAATCCGTCAGTCAAACCACTGATGTTGATCTGGCCGTCACCCAAAGCACACGTTGGCTCTACTATGCTTACTGCTATTGTAGGATCAGTTGGGTTAGTCAATGTCACATCTACTGTGTTGCTGTTACAGCCCAAACTATCTACCTGGATATTGGTGATGTTACCCGCATTCAAGCTACCTATGTTAATCACACCTCCGGTTGAGCTTAAGCTTAAGGGACCTACCGCTCCATCTACACTGTGTGTGTAAGTCACATCATAGTTAAATCCGTCAGTCAAACCACTGATGTTGATCTGGCCGTCGCCCAAAGCACACGTTGGCTCTACTATGCTTACTGCTATTGTAGGGTCAGTTGGGTTAGTCAATGTCACATCTACTGTGTTGCTGTTACAGCCCAGGCTATCTACCTGGATGTTGGTGATATTTCCTGCGTTAAGACTTCCTATGTTAATCACGCCGCCGGTTGAGCTTAAGCTTAAGGGACCTACCGCTCCATCTACACTGTGTGTGTAAGTCACATCATAGTTAAATCCGTCAGTCAAACCACTGATGTTGATCTGGCCGTCGCCCAAAGCACACGTTGGCTCTACAATGCTTACTGCTATTGTAGGGTCAGTTGGGTTAGTCAATGTCACATCTACTGTGTTGCTGTTACAGCCCAGGCTATCTACCTGGATATTGGTGATATTTCCTGCGTTAAGACTTCCTATGTTAATCACACCTCCGGTTGAGCTTAAGCTTAAGGGACCTACCGCTCCATCTACACTGTGCGTGTAAGTCACATCGTAGTTAAATCCGTCAGTCAAACCACTGATGTTGATCTGGCCGTCACCCAAAGCACACGTTGGCTCTACTATGCTTACTGCTATTGTAGGATCCGTCGGATTAGTCAATGTCACATCTACTGTGTTGCTGTTACAGCCCAGGCTATCTACCTGGATGTTGGTGATATTTCCTGCGTTAAGACTTCCTATGTTAATCACGCCGCCGGTTGAGCTTAAGCTTAAGGGACCTACCGCTCCATCTACACTGTGTGTGTAAGTCACATCATAGTTAAATCCGTCAGTCAAACCACTGATGTTGATCTGGCCGTCGCCCAAAGCACACGTTGGCTCTACAATGCTTACTGCTATTGTAGGGTCAGTTGGGTTAGTCAATGTCACATCTACTGTGTTGCTGTTACAGCCCAGGCTATCTACCTGGATATTGGTGATATTTCCTGCGTTAAGACTTCCTATGTTAATCACACCTCCGGTTGAGCTTAAGCTTAAGGGACCTACCGCTCCATCTACACTGTGCGTGTAAGTCACATCGTAGTTAAATCCGTCAGTCAAACCACTGATGTTGATCTGGCCGTCACCCAAAGCACACGTTGGTTCTACGATGCTTACTGCTATTGTAGGGTCAGTTGGGTTAGTCAATGTCACATCTACTGTGTTGCTGTTACAGCCCAGGCTATCTACCTGGATATTGGTGATGTTACCCGCATTCAAGCTACCTATGTTAATCACACCTCCGGTTGAGCTTAAGCTTAAGGGACCTACCGCTCCATCTACACTGTGTGTGTAAGTCACATTATAATTAAATCCATCAGTCAAACCACTGATATTGATCTGGCCGTCGCCCAAAGCACACGTTGGCTCTACTATGCTTACTGCTATTGTAGGATCAGTTGGGTTAGTCAATGTCACATCTACTGTGTTGCTGTTACAGCCCAAACTATCTACCTGGATGTTGGTGATATTTCCTGCGTTAAGACTTCCTATGTTAATCACTCCACCGGTTGAGCTTAAGCTTAAGGGACCTACCGCTCCATCTACACTGTGTGTGTAAGTCACATCGTAGTTAAATCCGTCAGTCAAACCACTGATGTTGATCTGGCCGTCGCCCAAAGCACACGTTGGCTCTACTATGCTTACTGCTATTGTAGGATCAGTTGGGTTAGTCAATGTCACATCTACTGTGTTGCTGTTACAGCCCAGGCTATCTACCTGGATATTGGTGATATTTCCTGCGTTAAGACTTCCTATGTTAATCACACCTCCGGTTGAGCTTAAGCTTAAGGGACCTACCGCTCCATCTACACTGTGTGTGTACGTCACATCATAATTAAATCCGTCAGTTAAACCACTGATGTTGATCTGGCCGTCACCCAAAGCACACGTTGGCTCTACAATGCTTACTGCTATTGTAGGGTCAGTTGGGTTAGTCAATGTCACATCTACTGTGTTGCTGTTACAGCCCAGGCTATCCACCTGGATATTGGTGATATTTCCTGCGTTAAGACTTCCTATGTTAATCACACCTCCGGTTGAGCTTAAGCTTAAGGGACCTACCGCTCCATCTACACTGTGCGTGTAAGTCACATCATAATTAAATCCGTCAGTCAAACCACTGATGTTGATCTGGCCGTCGCCCAAAGCACACGTTGGTTCTACAATGCTTACTGCTATTGTAGGGTCAGTTGGGTTAGTCAATGTCACATCTACTGTGTTGCTGTTACAGCCCAGGCTATCTACCTGGATATTGGTGATATTTCCTGCGTTAAGACTTCCTATGTTAATCACACCTCCGGTTGAGCTTAAGCTTAAGGGACCTACCGCTCCATCTACACTGTGCGTGTAAGTCACATCATAATTAAATCCGTCAGTTAAACCACTGATGTTGATCTGGCCGTCACCCAAGGCACACGTTGGCTCTACAATGCTTACTGCTATTGTAGGATCCGTTGGATTAGTCAATGTCACATCTACTGTGTTGCTGTTACAACCCAAACTATCTACCTGGATATTGGTGATGTTACCCGCATTCAAGCTACCTATGTTAATCACACCTCCGGTTGAGCTTAAGCTTAAGGGACCTACCGCTCCATCTACACTGTGTGTGTAAGTCACATCATAGTTAAATCCGTCAGTCAAACCACTGATGTTGATCTGGCCGTCGCCCAAAGCACACGTTGGCTCTACTATGCTTACTGCAATGACAGGATCAGTTGGGTTAGTCAATGTCACATCTACTGTGTTGCTGTTACAGCCCAGGCTATCTACCTGGATATTGGTGATGTTACCCGCATTCAAGCTACCTATGTTAATCACACCTCCGGTTGAGCTTAAGCTTAAGGGACCTACCGCTCCATCTACACTGTGTGTGTAAGTCACATCATAATTAAATCCGTCAGTTAAACCACTGATGTTGATTTGGCCGTCGCCCAAAGCACACGTTGGCTCTACTATGCTTACTGCTATTGTAGGATCAGTTGGGTTAGTCAATGTCACATCTACTGTGTTGCTGTTACAGCCCAAACTATCTACCTGGATGTTGGTGATATTTCCTGCGTTAAGACTTCCTATGTTAATCACACCTCCGGTTGAGCTTAAGCTTAAGGGACCTACCGCTCCATCTACACTGTGTGTGTAAGTCACATCGTAGTTAAATCCGTCAGTCAAACCACTGATGTTGATCTGGCCGTCGCCCAAAGCACACGTTGGCTCTACTATGCTTACTGCTATTGTAGGATCAGTTGGGTTAGTCAATGTCACATCTACTGTGTTGCTGTTACAGCCCAAACTATCTACCTGGATGTTGGTGATATTTCCTGCGTTAAGACTTCCTATGTTAATCACGCCACCGGTTGAGCTTAAGCTTAAGGGACCTACCGCTCCATCTACACTGTGTGTGTAAGTCACATCATAATTAAATCCGTCAGTTAAACCACTGATGTTGATTTGGCCGTCACCCAAGGCACACGTTGGTTCTACAATGCTTACTGCTATTGTAGGATCCGTCGGATTGGTCAATGTCACATCTACTGTGTTGCTGTTGCAACCCAAACTATCTACCTGGATGTTGGTGATATTTCCTGCGTTAAGACTTCCTATGTTAATCACGCCACCGGTTGAGCTTAAGCTTAAGGGACCTACCGCTCCATCTACACTGTGTGTGTAAGTCACATTGTAGTTAAATCCATCAGTTAAACCACTGATGTTGATCTGGCCGTCACCCAAAGCACACGTTGGTTCTACAATGCTTACTGCTATAATGACAGAATCCGGCTCCGAAATTGTCACCGTAACAGAATCCTGACAAGTTTCAGAGTCAGTTACTGTTAAAACATAAGTACCAGTATCCAGTCCGCTTATGTCTTCGGTATTCTGTCCCGAATCCCATGAAAAAGTATAGCCTGGGGTACCATCTGAAGTTGTAGCATCAATGGATCCATCACCTGCATCGCGGCAAGATAAATCCGTACCAGTAGCAACAACACTTGGAGGGTCATGTGATGTCACAGTTGCAGTATTAGAAGAATCCAAACACACATAATAATTAGGCCCCAGTGGATCAGCAACTACCACATAAAAAGAACCTGAAGTATCGGTTGGTAAAACCAAAGAGTCCAAATCAGCAGTTGGACCTGCAACTACCGTATCCTGAGCAGCATCATACCAAGTATATAAATGTCCTGAAGGGGCATTAGTTGTCGTAACGGTCAACACAGGTGCATTCGGATTACAAACTTCCAAATCAGCAAGCGTGGCAGTTGGTTCGGTACAATCGGGACAGTCAAGGTATGCAGTAACAGGTACACGCGCACAAGGGTTTGCGATGTTCTCAACTAAAATAAAATCATAATAGGTAGGATACCAGTTAGTATGATTATTCCAGGTTACTATGGTAAGATCACCAAAAACATCTCCTTGATTTACATAGCCGTTAGCTGTATTTTCCCTAATATGGGTGTTATCTGGTGTCACATTTAGTTGGTAATTTACACCTCCGGTCAAATTAAAGCCCAACCCTGTTGCTGTATAATCACCAGAAGCTCCAGTGAAGTTTACAGATTGTAAAACAGTTGTACCAGTGGCATCTAATAACTCCACTGTAATATTGGTCGAAGCTCCTGTAAGTTTTAACACAAACTCATCCAAGGTCATGTCCCTGGCAACCTGAATGGTTATTTCATTTTCACGTTCAGTTGTCCCTCCATTACCGACAAAATCGCTGACTGTAGGTCCTGCGTTATTCGAAACAGAAGTACTACTTGTATCGTCCAGGTAATAAGTTGTTGTAGCCGTAGGATTTGTCGTGAAGGTAAACCCTGTGTCTAAAATCGAACCACCGGTAGCCTGATCATACCAAACGAAAGAAGGAGACCCTCCATTAGATACTGCAGTAAAAGTAACTGTTTCTGGTAAGCAAAAGGATTGATCAGCTGCTGTCCCTGGTAAAGTAGTTGTAATCACTACATTATCCGTATCGGAACAGACAATCACTGCTCCCGTATCAACCACCGAGACACTGTAAGTACCTGCTTGATTTGCCGTAAGCGTAGTATTACCTTCGTTAAAAGTAAGTTCGACACCATCAAGGTACCAATTAATATCATATGCCCCTGGTGAGTTTATATCAATAGAAAGTTCGGTAGAAGCTGGGTCACAAAGCACTGTACTGGGGCCCAAATCAATATAAAGGTCATCCAATACAATCGTACTATCCTCTTTAACACATCCCGCAGAATCGATACACATAGTATATGTTCCGGGTGTTGTAATGTTGGAAAGTGCTGAATCAAGATCGATTATACCGCCTGAACCTCCAGTTATATCAGTTCCATTCTGAAACCAGGTAAAAGTATGATCTGCATGCGTAATAATTCCAGAGCTGATATCAACACTACTTACTCCACAAAGTGAGACTGTATCTGGTAAAGATGGGTCTGGAGCTAAATTCAAAAAATCACATGCGGTTGTAAATGAGATATCATCAAGAGCATAATCGTTTCCACTTGCACCCAAACCACCTGGATTATCAACAACGAGGCGTATAATAACCGAGGTTTCACCTGCGGCAGTAGTATAGTTGTCAAAATATTGATTCCATCCGTTTTCAACTGTTTCCGCCTGAAAACTGACTAAATCTATAATAGCAAAAGGAGCTATTGTTTGTTGAATTTGAAATTTCAAGGTAGTTCTTTCCAGGTTTTGAATAGATGCCATCCAAGCTGAAAAATAATATTGTGTATTAGCAGTTACGGTTACGGTTTGTTGCCAAGCTACCTGCCCTGTACTGGTGACGCCATCAATCATCAACATCTGTGTTCCGCTATGCGGTTCAATAGTTACACCGGGAAGTGTTGAATTAGGACCACTTGCACCATCCAGAAATTCATTAAAATCATCGACATCGCTTCCTATTAAATATGTACCCGGACAAGAACACATGGTGCCTCCGCTTACACATCCCGGATTACACGTACCCGTGTGTAAAGTATGTGGACCAAAACTGTGTAGACCACTACCTGTTTCGAATCCTCCATCAATTACAGTTTCTGTGTTGGGAATTGGACACCGCTGCCCATAAACATTTGTGTAGCTTATGAGAATAAATGCAAAAAAAGTTAATAAAATGGCAAAATTAAATCTTTTCATATCACCTATTTTACTCTTGTCGTAAGATATTTTCACCCCTTTCATCATAAGCATAAAAAAAACTCCCTCCATCATAAAATATCTGTAAACTAATCATATACACATCATCACTAAGTCGTCCCCACCTCACAGATGTGTTAAACATTGATCGTTACAAATAATTGAAGGCTCACATAATATGTGAAATAGATTTTTTTAATTTTATACATAATGTGCGGAGCACACTTAACAAATTGATTCAACTAATTGTACGCATTAAGAACAACGAAGGTTATAGTTAAGTCACAGTGAATAAATCAAAAAAACAGCCTTAGTGTGCATTCTACACTATCTTTTTCGGCCCACACAGTACCCAGCACACCCAACATTTTGTTAGTTATCAGTGTCACAAAAACCTCTTATTTTTCCACAATAAATTACACTGGTTATTTCTTAAAAAAAAAGTGCTCACGGGGAGATTCGAACTCCCACGGGCATAAGCCCACTACCCCCTCAAGATAGCGTGTCTACCAATTCCACCACGTGAGCAATTACAAGGTATTGAAGCACAAATATAGTTGAATGTTTTATTTTTTTATATTTCCTTGATATAAAATTAAGAATGGAGAATTTTAAAAACCAATTCTTTAAGAATATCTTTATTATCCATACTGCCACCGACTATACCTTTTGATCTGAGGTCTGCTTCATGCAAAAATGATACCGCTCTAACAGTACTCACAAGGTTATAGTTTGTCGCTGCACTTTTGTAATCACGCACAAAATATGGATTGACTTTAAGTAAGGATGCCAAAGCCTGATCAGACTTATCCCTGGAATGATGGACAAGCAACAGCTTTGAAAAGTAGGAAAACAACATAGCTATTATTGGTATTACAGGATTCCCTTTTGGGTCTTTTTCAAAATAGCTTATAATCTTATTAGATTTCAAAACGTCCCGCAAGCCCAAAGCTTTTTGCAATTCAAAAACGTTGTACTCTTTACTCACCCCGATGTACTTGGCCACCAGATCATCATTTATTTCAGTCCCCTTATCACAGTTTATTAATACTTTATTAATCTCATTTGATAAATTTGCCAGCGATGTTCCTACGGACTCTATTAACATCGCTTTAGCTTTAGGGCTTATTGTAAAGCCTTCATCTTTAAGGAAGGTATTAATCCAATCCGGAACCTGGTTTTCGTAAAGCTTTTTGGAATTAACTAAGATAGCACTTTTGTTTACCTCTTTTGATAGTCCCTTGCGACCATCTAATACTTTATTTTTATGGGCAAAAACAAGAATTGTAGAAGGTAGTGGATTTTTAATATAATCGACAAGCGCTTTGCTCCCTTCTTCTTTGTTAAGGTCTTTTATTTCCTGTGCCTCTTTAACAATAACGACTTGTCTGTCTGACATCATGGGAAACCTTTTGGCATTAGCCAGTACAGTCTTCACATCGACGTCTTTACCATACAAAACAACCTGGTTAAAACCCTTCTGAGCATCTTCTAAGGCATGTTCTTCTATATAATCGCTAATCTTATCAATATAATAGGACTCTTCCCCCTGCAAGAAATAAATGGGATGAAAAACACTCTTTTTTAACTCTGCAAGAACTTTAGATGCTTCCTGTGCCATACTCAAAAATAAGTTATTGCTTACAAACAAACAGCAGGTGTGGATAAATTAAAGCCATATCAAATTATTATTCAACACTATTATTCATATACCTTTCATTTTATAAAATAGCCAAGCGAAATTGATGCAAAGGAAAATGGCTAATAACATTAAAAGAATTGATCATTTTCATAACTTTGTGTTAAGATTTAAGAATAATGACAAATTTCGTTGAAGAATTAAGATGGCGGGGCATGATCCATGATATCATGCCTGAAACTGAAGAAGAATTAAACAAGGGCACTACCTCTGGTTATATAGGGTTTGATCCTACAAGTGACTCCTTACACATAGGAAGTTTAGCCCAAATAATGATACTCGTTCATTTTCAAAAATCAGGTCATAAACCCTATGCTTTAGTAGGAGGAGCAACAGGTATGGTTGGTGACCCCTCAGGAAAATCTCAGGAAAGAAATTTACTCTCAAAGGATGTATTAAACAAAAACCTTGAGGGAATCAAATCCCAATTGGAAAAATTCCTGGATTTTGATGCTCAAGATAATGCCGCAGTAATCGTCAATAACTACGATTGGTTTGAAGATTTCAGTTTCCTTGATTTTATCAGAGATATTGGAAAACATATTACCGTAAATTATATGATGGCCAAGGACTCTGTTAAAAAACGTTTGAACGATACGGGAATGTCTTTTACAGAGTTCACCTATCAGTTGGTTCAGGGGTACGATTTTTACCATCTATGGAAAGAACATAACTGTAAAATACAGATGGGTGGATCAGATCAATGGGGTAATATCGTAACTGGAACTGAATTGATCAGAAGAATTGGTAACGGGCAGGCATTTGCCATGACTTCTCCGTTAATCACAAAAGCTGACGGTTCCAAATTCGGAAAAACAGAAGGCGGAAACATTTGGCTGGACAAGCATAAAACGTCACCTTATAAGTTTTACCAATACTGGCTAAATGTTTCGGATGAAGATGCGGAGAATTACATCAAAAAGTTCACACTTTTAAGTCGTGAAGAAATAGAAACATTGATAGCAGCACATAACGATGACCCCGGGCAACGTATACTACAAAAAACACTGGCGAAAGATGTAACTATTAGGGTACATTCCGAAGAAGCTTTTAATAAGGCTGTAGAAGCTTCTGCTATTCTGTTCAACAAAAATGCCACTGAAGAGTTAAAAACAATTGACGAAACGACCTTACTTGAGGTTTTTGATGGCGTACCTCAAATAAAGGTAGGCAAGTCTGAGATAAGTGACGCAGCTAGTTACAATGATTTGTTATCTAACACGACTTCTCAATTAATTTTCAAATCCAAGGGTGAGGCACGAAAGTTAATTGCAGGAGGTGGAGTTCGCATTAACAAGGTAAAAATAGATAACGGAGATGACAAACCTGTATTGGAGCTTATTCAGAATAAATACTTAATTGTACAAAAAGGTAAAAGAAATCAATTCCTTGTTATTGTGGAGTAAAGCTCAGTAAGCAAATAATTGCGTGAGAAGTTCAAAAAAGTATATTAAAGAGGACGGTCATTGTCCTCTTTTTTACTAATAATTTTCTTTTCCGAATGTATAACCTAATGTAAAATACATACCTCTATTATGTACTTTTACATCGCCGGCTTCATCATCAGCTCCAAACCCCATGTAATACCTAAAACCAAGGTTTAAACCAAAGTTAAACTCATATTCAACACCTGCCATTCCACCATAATCAAAGAAACCATCTGTACTGATATCGTCATAATCGAATGTAAGATCTTTAGGTTCTCCACCTCCTTCGGGTACATAATCATATATTATTAATTGATCCCTTTTTAGAAATAAAGCAGCTAAATACGGTCCGAAAAAAACCTGAGCTCCTTTAAAATGAAATGCAGGCATAACGGGGTATATATCAATGTACATACGTTTTCTTGTTAGCTGAGCAGTCTCGTTACCGTCATCATCTTTATAAACAACAGTAGCGCCTTTATTTGCCCAATAAAACTCATGTTTCAACCAAAAGTAGGGTGATAATTCTGTATTAATGGCAAACCCCGCCATCAAACTATTCCTTTTGGTTATTTCTCCATTTTCGTAAAACGAAGAATCGACCACCCGAACAATACCCGAATTTGTTAATGTATCACCAAAAACAGCGAGATATGCTCTTTTTTGTTGATAATGAGCATTGGAATCCAGTCGCAACAACCTTGTTTCCAAGTCTCCACCATGGTAGTCTGTTTGTGCAAATCCAATTTTCAATCCTGCATTAGCTCCATCCTGAGCATTGATCACATTACTGACAAACAATAAGACAATGACAAAAAAAATACTTCTACTTTTCATATCTAGTAATTTTAGTTTGTTATCATATCGGACAAGGTTCCTTTTTGATCTATCATCACTCCCTTTTCAGATTGCTTTAGACTCGCACATTCAACAGAGGGATCGTGTTCAAAAAACAACAACGTACTTGTATTATACGCTGCTTCTAGGAAAACTGTTTTTTCCTCAAGTGATTGTAAGGGGTTCACATCATAAGACATTACATAAGGAATTTTCATATGGCCCACTGAAGGAATCAAATCTGCCACATAAGCTATTTCCTGTCCATAATAATTTATGATCGGAAGCATTTGAGCTTTTGTATGCCCATTTACGAAGCGCAGTTCAATATTGATAAATGGTGATTTGCCTTCCTGAATGAATGCCAGTTGACCACTTTCTTCAATGGGCAGCATATTTTCTGTTAAGAAGCTGGCCTTTTCTCTTGCATTAGGATAATTAGCCCATTTCCAATGCTCCTCGTTGCTCCAATAAGTTGCATTTGGGAAAGTAATAGTTGGTTTATTATCAATAATACTAACCGCTCCCCCGCAGTGATCAAAATGCAAATGAGTAAGAATCACATCCGTAATGTCGTTAACGCCAACACCTTGCTCATTCAATGCCATGCGAATGTCGGTATTACCTGTGGGTTGATAGAAGGAAGAAAATTTCTCAATTTGCTTCATGCCCATACCTGTATCAATCAAAATTTTTCTGTCGCCATCTTCTACCAAAAGACAACGAAGAGCCCATGTACATAAATTCTTTTCATCAGCAGGATTCAACTTATTCCAAATAGACTTGGGTACAACACCAAACATGGCCCCTCCGTCCAATTTAAAAAAACCGGCATTCACTGAAGTAAGTTTCATTGCTAACTATGTTTAGTTAAATTTCATGTACAACGCCCATCGCTGAAAATTTCTCTATCCTCCTTGCGATACGCTCTCCTGCTTCCACATCATTGAGAGCCGCTATATGCTTCAATATAGATTTCTTTACTATTTGATAAGTCTTTTCGGGGTCAACATGCGCTCCTCCAAGAGGCTCCTTTATTACACCGTCGACCAATTTGAAGCTTTTCATATCTTCAGCTGTGAGCTTCAAAGCTTCCGCTGCTTTTTCTTTGTGATCTCTACTTCTCCATAAAATGGTTGAACACGACTCGGGAGCTATCACGGAATACCACGTATTTTCCAACATTAATACTCTATCACCAACAGCAATACCCAAGGCACCTCCTGAAGCTCCCTCACCTATTATTATACAGATGACAGGAACTTTGAGCATGAACATATCCTGAATATTTCGGGCAATAGCTTCTCCCTGCCCTCTTTCTTCTGCCTCTAAACCAGGGTATGCTCCCTGGGTATCTATTAACGTAACAATAGGTTTATTGAACTTCTCAGCCATTCTCATTAGGCGTAAGGCTTTTCTATAGCCTTCCGGGTTTGGCATACCAAAATTACGCATTTGCCTTTGTTTGGTATTCCTTCCCTTTTGTTGCCCAATGAACATTATTGTTTGGTCATCAACCTCACCAAACCCACCAACCATAGCTTTATCATCTCGAACAGAACGGTCTCCATGAATTTCAATAAATTTCGTACAAATGTTCTCGATATAGTCGAGCATGTATGGTCTATCAGGGTGTCTTGATAGTTGTACGCGTTCCCATCTTGTCAAATTTTGATAGGTATCTTTCCTTAAAGTCTTTATTTTTTCTTCCAAAGACTTCACTTCAGATGCCAGATCCACATCCTTATCAGATGCGAGTTCTTTCATTTCTTTTAGCTTTGCTTCAAGCTCCGCAATTGGTTTCTCAAACTCCAATTCCATCTAGTTATTGAATTTGCCTGATCACAAAATTACGATTATTATTTAATCTTTGAGGTAAAAAGTATGTTTTGTTGAATTACTCACAAAAAGTGCATTTTTTTCCATCTCATTTTCAAATACATACCTATTTAATTCTACCACCACACTACTTTTTTGGCAGAGAAACTTGGGATTTAAATAAAATCCTTATACTTTTGTGCACCCTTCAGAGACAATTAAGGTCTTTTGAGTTAGGAGGTCCGGTAGTTCAGTTGGTTAGAATGCCTGCCTGTCACGCAGGAGGTCGCGAGTTCGAGTCTCGTCCGGACCGCTGAAAAAGCTCTTTCAGAATTCTGAAAGAGCTTTTTTTTGTCCCATAATACTGACAAAATCCACATCAAACAGCAATCCAATTGAATAGTAACAGCTTATTTAGCTTATTAATTTTTTCACCTGAAAATAAGTGATATAGATGCGATTATTTCAGAGCGATGATTAAAAGGGCACGCACCCTAAGTGATAGCGAAAGTTCTGTTGAAGCCGGCATCACAATAAAGGTGCTTCGATACCTCAACATGACGGTAGAGAGCTACATCTCAGCAATCTGGACAAGCTCAATGAGCATTAGAAAACATTACTAAGGACAATTGAATCAATCCTGCCCTGCTCATTCTGTTTCCTGGTTACGCATTAAAACGGTCTAAAGGACTGTTTATTTATTAACGTTTGCCCCTTATCTGATCTCAATAAATGTCGTATGAGTTTATACATTCACATTCATAAATTAAAGGGCAGGTTGATTTTTAACTCATCTTCATTGTCTTTACTCTGCCTGGGCAGCTACACGATCGTTTGTTTCTTTTGTGCTAAGTCTTAAGTTTATTCGGGCTTGCCCATAAACTACTCATACTTAATTATCAAAAGAAACAGTAAACGATGTTATTCCATAATGACTTTCAAACGAGACAGAACCTCCGTGTTCTTCTACAATTTCTTTCACTTCACTAAGCCCCAGCCCGGAACCATTTTCCTTAGTGGTAAAAAGTAAGTCAAATACTTTTGGCTGCACCTTTTCGGGTATACCTATACCATTGTCCTGAATAGTCACAAAAATAGTGTTATTATCACTATTCCCATTCAACACAATCAGCCCCTTTTCCTCATTTTCTTTAAGGTCTATGGCCTGTAATGAATTCATAATTAAATTAAGAAACAATTGCGTCAATCGTGCGGGATAACACTCCATTAAAATTTCCGGAGCTATTTCATTTCGAATTTCCGTAACACCTCTCTGATAACCAATTAGTTCAATAGCGCGATCGGCAATTCCCTTTATCGATATTTGTTCACGAACTTTGTCTTTCTTCGAATACGCTCTCAGGGTATTTACAATTTCAATCACTCTTCTGGTACTGTCATCAATTCCTTGTACTAAGTTTCTCACCTCTGCCATATTTGTTATCAAGGTATTATCTTTGTCGCCCCTATTATTCAAAAGTTCGCTGCTACTATCAAGTTTTGCGTAGATAGGCATAAAACTAAGACTTATAACATTTAGTGGGTTTCTGATATCATGCGCAATTCCAGCCGTTAGTTGCCCAAGTGTAGCCATTTTGGAACGAGCTGTTTTCAAGTTTTCATTGCTGGCACGAAGTTCTTCGTTGGATGTTTTCAAATCATGAGTGCGCTGATCTATAAGTCGGGCAAGTTCTACATTCTTTTGAGCCGCCGATCTCTCCTTTTCTTCGAGCATAGCGATAGTTTGGGCCTGATAACTCTCCTTGTCTTTTTTGAGTATTTTAATACGATCTGCAAGTGCTAAGGAAAGTAATACTACTTCTACCGCTGTACCAACAGGCATCATCAAGCGTGTTAGATTATTAAATGGAAGTATGTCATAATCTTTAAGCACAAAAATAATGAGCCCAATCAAAAAAAAGGACCAGGCCGTCAGGAAGAATTTAGCTACTCTGAGTCCCCGCACTGCTAAAACAATCCCTACAGTAAGCAGATAAACAGAACCAATAACTGCGTTTATTAAAACAAACTGATAAATGAGTTCATGTTCTATAAATACTGAGAGTAGTAGTAAAGCCAGGTACATCCCAATAACTATGACTCCTATGCGACTCCAGAAAGGAATACGATTCTTTACATCTAAAAAAACTTTTACAAATGCTACAGCGCTAATAGCCGACAAACAAGAAAGAATTGTCACTGACTTTTTAGTTAACCAAACAGATTGTGACCAGAGTATAACGTTAGCATATCCAATAATTGAAGCCTGAACGAGTGTAACAAATAGTATGTAAATTACATACAACAGGTATGTTCTGTCTTGTGTACTTATGTATATAAATAAATTATAGAAAAACATAACAATCATCATACCGGCATAAATTCCAAAAAGTATATCCTGAACGTAATCGGTTTTTACCAAAGCAGTACGGTGTCCAATAGCTATAGGTAATGTAATTTGATTCAAACTGTGAACACGCAGCAAAAAGGTTCGTTGCTCTCCGGGCTTAAGGGGTAGTTGAAAACGATGATAGTGGTGTTTTAGTTTGCGCGAACTGAATGGAAAGTATTTACCCGATATTGCTATTTGTGTTTTTTGCTCAAAATCAAAGAGGCGTAGCTCCCCAATATCAGATTGGGGAATTTCCAAAATTGGGCTTGCATACTCGGTATCGTTATATACGTCTATCATTACCCAATGTATCGCTGATGAAATCCCTAAATTAGGAACCCCTCCTCTTCCTTGAAAGAACATACTTTTATCCAAATCTTGAATGGAATGAGATGCCTCTTTTTCCGAAAAAAAAAATAATTGGCTAGCGTCGACAAATAAAAAATCTGTAGTTACCCCAATTATTAGGACAGATTATATTATTAATTAAGATATTAAATTAGCAGGGTTTTCAACATATCAATACCCGGAATTTTGTGATTTATTTCGGCTGGTGTTGAGATGTTGGAAACAAACAAATCAGTTGGCCGGTTATCGCCAATTGATTGATGCCTTCTTTCATAATTGTAGTAATCAAAATACTCATTCAACAACCGATAGAGATGAGCACCATCTTTAGGTGGGTTGATGTATACTTTTTCATACTTTACGCTACGCCATAATCGCTCTATGAATGCGTTATCGGTAGCTCTACCTTTGCCATCCATGCTTAATTGGATGCCTTTTTCCAAAATAAACGTGCTGAATACCTCAGAAGTAAATTGACATCCCTGATCAGTGTTTATTATTTCAGGCTTTCCATGCATCATGATCGCCGTTTCAATCGTTTCTTTACACCATTCCGCATCCATGGTATTAGATACTGACCAATTCACTACAAACCGGCTGTGTAGATCTATGACGGCACAAAGGTACATGAAGCCTTTTTTCATAGGAATATATGTGATATCAGTAGCCCACACCTGATTAGAGCGATCTACCTGAAGCCCCCGAAGTAAATAAGGGTAAACTTTATGGTTTTTATGCCTCTTGGAGGTGTGTTTACCTGGTAAAATAGCTCGTAAGCCCATAATTCGATAATACAATCGGTCTATTCGGTTGCGACTAACTTCATACCCCTTGTCACGTGTCAGCCAGGTATACATTCTTGGTGCACCTTTTTCGGGATGATCCAGATAGTGTTGGTCAATTAAACGCATTAACTCTAGGTTTAAAGGTGATTCTTCTCGCGGTTGATAATAAATACCTGAGCGATGAACCTGTAATAACTCACATTGTTTCACTATACTTAGTTGAGGGTGATCCTTGCTTATCACCATTCGTCTTTCCTTGAGAGGCTTTACCGCAAGGCGTTCTTTAAAAAATCATTTTCAACTTTCAATTGACCTATAGTCTTGAGGAGTTGATCCTTTTCGGTTTCTTCTTGGCTTTTACCAGATGTATTTCCCGAGTCAAATACTTGTTCCGCATTTGAAAGGAACTCACGTTTCCATGTATTGATTTGCGTGGGATGTAAATCATATTTTTGAGCCAATTGGGCCACTGTTGATTGCTCTTTTATGCATTCCAATACAACTTTGGTTTTAAATTTTGAGGTGAATTTTCTTCTACTTGCCATAACAGTAAATTTAATCATTTTAAAGTTTAACTTACTGTCCTAATTTTTGGGGGATGATCAATCCTTTTCTGAAGAAAAGTGTATGGTCGTACCGAATAGATTGCCTATCGATACACAATACAAAAGTCCTAAGATTTTGAACGTCTTACTTATCAACAATGTACTTTCATTTCAATTAGTAAACTATCTAAGTTACTAAATTAACCTTCAGTCCGTACTTTTTATCTCATGATCGTTGAAAATAATGCTTCGGCAATTTTTATTACAAATCTATTTGGCAGAAATACTATGAAAATAGTTATGCACTCCATTAACAAATGAATTTTATGGCATACCGTAGTCTCTTGTAATAAAAAAACTATTTTTCATTATAAAAAAATTTTCAATTTACCCCGAGGTTACTTGACTTATACTCAAGTTCAATTCCCGCTTCTTTTATCCATTGTTCATTAATTTCAAAATGAACCCTCCCCTTCTTATTGATAAAACAAACGCCCGAAGATCGGGCAATTACACTATATCTGTCGGCAACAAGCAGACAGCCCTTTTGTTGAGTTATTTGAGAAATCACCTGATAGGATCGAGAAGTATTTTCCGGTAAATATACGATATGGCATTCATTTAGATCATTCAAATCTTCCAGTAAAACAACCTTCACTTTTTGATTATTAACAAGTTTTGATTTCGCCAATTCTTTGAGGCGATCAAACAATTGAGTATTATCAAAAATCCCTATCACGAATTCGTCTTGACTCTTCGACTCCGGCCATTCTAATAAACTTGATAAATGATATAAATAATTACTTTTTACTTTTATATGGTTATTACTTTCGTTTAGAGCGACTTTTTTATTCCAAACCCGATCTTTGGATAAGCCACGTAATCCCAGCCCTATTACCAAAAAAGAAAGTAGAATAATTATCTTAAATTTGTAAGAACCTCTAGCCATTGATGAAAAACTGTATTTAACCCCCATGAATAATTGTACGACCTTCTAAACAAAGGGTTAAAGTTGTAAGTGTATTCTGAACCTTTTTCTAGGAGCAGTATTCTCAATCTAGCAAAAAAATAGTTAAACAAAATTAACTATAAGTAAAAAAATAATTCCTCAATTTACGTAAACTAAGTAATTTTCACGATGCAGTTATCCACACTTTACGTGCTACGCCTATTTTATAAAATATTTTTTATCCTTAGAAAAAATTTAGCGTTAAAGATTTTAGTGCTACTTTCCTTCACCTAATACACCAATACCACAGTATTTGTTGGTATTCATAAATTTGAATTTAAAGTAATGAACCCCACTTTCATAACAAGCATAACCTATAGACCAATATTTACCGTTCTTGTAATTTTTTGCCACTAACTCTCTCTTCGCATTATATAGCTCTACAACAATATTGGCTTCTTCACCTCTATAGTTTGCGATGTTCAACATATAAAGTGTACCTCGTTTGAGTATTAAACTGAACTCTGTCTCACCCTTTGAATTAACTTTATCTTTTGTCAATTCAAAAGTATGTTTGTGTTTGAACCTTCCCGGCATCTTCAAAATACTGGCCTGCTCAAAGTCCTTCGCTTTACACTGAGCATTGACTGAATAAGTCCCTGCGCAGAGAGAAAATAAGCATATCAACAATGGTATAATAAATTGTTTCATCCGCTTGAGTTTATTTTATTATCAAAATGCAAGAAGGTAAAAGTCGGTTCTACGTTTTATTGCCTCTTCACAGTCTTCACATTTTTCCTTTTTTAATTCCAACATTTGTTTGTCTGTCACTCTCGTTATTCTGAAAGGGGGAACATCATTTACCCTCATGTATTTTTCTATAATATTATTTCTTTCAATAACCAATTTTTCGTTATAACGAGTATCACCAACTCCATCATCATGGGAACAGAATGCTAACTTAAGAAGTTGGTGTTTTTTCATTAACTCCACTAATGGAAAAATATTCTCCTTATTCTTTTCTAATAATGAAGTACTATTGGCGGGAAAATAAACACCTCTTATTAAGAGCGTATCCTCTACCACGACACCTTGTTCAGATAAGTAGTTAGCAATATCTTCAACGTTAACGAAGTTGTATGATATTTTTTTCTCAAAGCTTCGTTTTATAATCCCATCATCATAGTAGACATTACCATCATCCCAAGTCATCTCAAAAAGCTTACCAGAAGCTGTCTCTTCTATAATTATTTGATCTAGGAATTCACCATTTTGTACTGCTATGAGCCCCACTTGTTGAACGACATTTTTCATTACCGGAAGTGGTTTAACACTAAACTTATATTCTTTACCTTCCTGCAATTCAAATTCGAAATAACCGTTGAAGTCCTCATTGAGAAGCTCAATTCCGTTTTCTTTATCAATCACGAGAATATTGACGTTTGTATTTGAATTCATATCACTTTTAACGAATCCTGAAAACAACACTTTTGTGTTACCTTTCTTGCGATAAGAATCGTCTAACAGCTTTATAGTCACCGCTTGATCTTTTGGTGGTAAAAACTTAAAATAGCCATTAGAACCCGACTCCAACATCTTATCTCCTGATGGCAGAATAACCACTGTCCTTTTTCCGGCGTTGATCTTTTGCCCCCTTAGCGATGCAAAACCTTCAAATGTCAAATTTTCCGCTAAATCGTACTTAGACGAATCGTTGATTTGAGCTTTAATTTTATACCGCACACCTTCTTCCAGCTCAAAACCAAAATATTTACCATCACTGGAAAAAGTATTTCTTCCCGTTTCTACATTGACAATATTAATCTCTGCCGGAGAAATAGAATCAACATTATTAAGCATGAAACCTTCGTACCAGATTTTATAGGGATTCGTTTTTTTACGTACGGCAATTGAATATTCCCTTTTGTTGATCATATCAAAATTAAAGAAGCCGTACTTGTTACTTTTGAAGAGTTCCTTTTTATTATCCCGATCCATTATTCTTGCCTCACTAATTATTATAGGCATATCCAGACCTTTTACAAAACCCTCAAATCGAATTTGAGAAACATCTACAATTGAAGAGTCTTTTAACCTGGCCTGAAAGGTATATTCTTTATCTTTTTCAATAATAAACTTTGTATACTCCCTGGTATTCTTTTTGTAGATTTTTTTTCCGCTTACGGGATCAATTATTTCAAATTCAACTATTTGAGAGGTATCCTTTCTATTCTTTATAAATCCCTCAAACACAAGCTCATAAAACTCATCAACACCTCTCCTTTGCGCATTAACAAGGTATAACCTGTTGCCTTCCATCGAAAAATTAAAAAAGCCATTCTTATCACTTCTAAACATAACAAGGTCTTCAAACGCATCCATAATGCGGACTTCACCCAGATTAATATGCGGGTAGGAGTCATTGGTTACAAAACCTTCAAAACGAATATCGGTTGGATCCACGTTTGATCCATCTGCAACGATAACACGAATTTCATAGTCAACTCCTTCATGCAAATCAAATTTTATGAAGCCGTCTTCTGTTTTTTTAGATACCTGTTCCTTTGTATAGTGATTGATTATCAACACATCCAAAATGTTCGATGTATCTTTATTCTCACGAATGAATCCTTCAAAATGAATGGTAAATGTTGTAGGCTTGGCAGTAGCACGAGGCACCATCAAATATTCTCTTCCTTCTTCCAGTTCCATTCTAAAGAAGCCATTTTCGTCACTTTTCCCAATTCTTTCCTTTGTAACGTCATCATACATAAGTACATGCCCCATATTTAGGGGTTCAGCAACACGGTCTTTAGTAAACCCTTCCAAAACAACATGTCTCGTTTTTTCCTGGCTAAAAGAATAAATATCATCACTACCCACTCCTCCTTTTCTATTTGAGGAAAAAAATCCTTCATTATCATTGATAAATATCATACCAAAATCGTCCTTCGCCGAATTTATCGGAACTCCGAGATTTACCGGCACCGGGTTCCCCCCTTCAAAAAGATCTACTTTAAATACATCCAGTCCCCCCAGCCCCGGGTGTCCGTTTGACGTAAAATAAAGCACACTGTCATTCAACAAATAGGGAAACATTTCGTCACCAGGCGTGTTGATATACATCCCCATATTTTTGGGGTCGGTCCACTTACCTTCTATGAATTCGGAAGAATATAGGTCTGCCTTTCCTACTCCACCTTCTGTATCCATTATAAAAAACAGATTCTTTCCATCACTACTTACTGCCGGATGCCCTATACTTACTCCATTTTTTACAATCTCTAATTGTTTAAATTGTTCTATTGACCCATCTTTCGTTTGTATGGCTTTATAAAGCTTTAGCTTATTCCTGTCTGCTCCTGACTTTTTAGTACTCTGAGGACTACGCGTAACAATGACTTTGTTTCCATTATCATAAAAAGCACAAGGCCCTTCCTGAAACTTCAATTTCCTCCCAGGATAAACCGGGTTTACTTCAGAGCTGTCATTTTGAATATTTACGACATAACGATCGGTATAGACATCGGCATCTTCGAGTGAAGCATTCTTTTTATACCGATTCGACAAAAAGTACAATTTCCCGTTACTATAAGCAGGAGCAAATTCGGCACTTATTGTATTAAATGGCATAATTTCAACAACGTATTTGAGGGAGTCTTTATGATAATACTTCAAATTATCCATGAAAAACAATTGGGCTTTTGCATCCATATCTCCCCCCACTCTATCATCAAAAAGATCGAACCATTTTTTAGATTCAGCATATTTTTCATTGTTCCTCAATACTTGTGCATAATGTAAAATGTACTTAGAAGGAATACCTTTTCCTGAGCCTATGCCTCTTTCATACCACATTTCTGCCTTGAAATATTCATGAAGTTGCATATAAGTTTCGGCAATCTTTAGTTTTAAAATATCGTCCTCACCATCTATTCGAGAAGCTTTTAAATACTGATTTAGTGCTTGCTGAAACTTGTAATCATCATACAGCCTATCTGCTTTTTTTATAATTACAGACACCCCAACTTTGACATCATCTTGTCCCCAACAATGAAATGAACCAAAGAAAGAGAAGAGTACTATATACAACAGTAGCTTTTTCATTCCAACTCAAAAATACCTAGGTGTGTAAGGTTTTTCATTTTTCAACACCTCTTTTTTCTTGATCTTATATTGAAGCATGATTTCATGTGCCCCTCCGGCAAACATACTTTGTTGACTCAAGCTTATATCATACGAATAACCAAATCGTAAGTTTTCCTTTACGACAATTTCGGAAATCAAATCCAAAGACGCTCTGCTTCTATACGAAACACCCAACCAAATTACATCATATATTAGAAAATTGGTATTCAAATCATATTGAATTCTTGAACCTTCCGTATATTTCAGAAGGAAATTAGGTTTTACCTTTAAATTTTCATTTATAGGAACAACAATTCCGCCATTAAGCATGTAAAACCTATTTTCTTTCCCTTCTGTCAACTCTTGTTCAGGTTGAAGCGGATTACTGATAAATCTCGGTATTGAAACCCCTGCATAGTAGCGGTTAGTTGTTAAAATAGCTCCAAAACCAAAGTTAGGTAATATAGCGCTTCCTCCGTTTAGTGGAAATGATACGTCGACTTCTTCTTTCAGATTCAGCAAGTGGTTGTCGTTTTTTATATAAACGAAGCCACCTTGCATTCCTAAAGAAAGAGTGGCCTTTTTTAATATTATTCGATGTGAAAACATCCCTGACGCCTGTGTGGATGAAGTAACACCAATATGATCATACATGAGTAAACCACCTACTCCGTTTATTTCGTTTTTTAATAGATCGGTAATCGTCATAAGGTATGTTACAGGAGCACCAGACTCCATCCCCAACCATTGCAATCTATTTTGACTTACCAGTGTTAAGTCTTCGATATGACCTACATACGCAGGATTGATAATTGAATGATTAAATAGGTATTGGGTAAATACCGGATCTCGCTGCGCATAGGAAGCATGAGTTATACCCAGGACGAAAAGTAAAAGCAATTGCTTCCGTTTAATCTTCCGGCACAAACATCGGGCGCTGCTATATTTAACTTTTTCTACCAATAAACTATCACACAAAAGGCTTTCAATTATCCATAGGTGTTTGCTCAAAGACTAACTGACCTGAAAGTCAGTAAATATAAGTTTCGCAAATCATATTTCAATTCTTTTATGTAAGAAAAAAAGATTTTATTAAATTGAACTTGTAATTTTTGATCTCAAAACTTAAATAAAGGCTGTACTATTTTACTAACTTGAATGTTTCGTGAACAAACGCAAACTAAATATCATGGTATTTTGCTTGCTCTGCACATTGATGCATTCCACAATGGCGCAGCGACCGCAAATACGGTTTGAGCACCTGGACATCTCCAACGGTTTGTCCAGTAATACTGTTAACACTGCAATTCAGGATTCCAGGGGATTTTTATGGGTAGGCACCCAAAATGGTCTAAACAGATATGATGGTTATGAGTTTAAAAAATTCTCCAATGATACCTCTAACAATTCACTTTCCAATAGTACGGTCGATTGTATTTATGAAGACAAAAAGGGTAATTTATGGATAGGCACATTTGAAGGTTTAAATATTTATGAACGTCAAACAGGCCGTATATTGAACACAACAAGTGACAGCACTTTAATGAACCAATTAGCTCTCAATAATGCTATTAACGATATTATTGAGGACAACCACGGCAAATTTTGGCTTGCAACCGGCTGGAAAGGAATACTAGTTCTCGAAGATCATAAGATTATAAAATCGATCAATACGGATTCCCCGGAAAATTCGCGCATCCCCAGTAACATAGTCACAAAATTGGCTAAGGATGAAGATGGATCTATTTGGATTGGTACAACTAATGGATTTTGTCACATGAGCCAAAAAAACCACAAATCGATATGCTTTTCTCTTAACGGTCCTCCGGGTGCTAACAACGTTAATGACCTGTGTATAATTGGCAACAGCGTTTATATTGGCACCAAGCTGGGGCTAGCGAAATTCGATAAAAACACACATCAAATTGATTATTTGATAAACGACCCTTACTCTTACATGGCGCAAATTTCTGCTATTAACGTTAAGCGAATTATTAAAGGAAATAATAATAATTTATGGATTGCGACAGAAAACCAGGGTGTATTGTATTATGACATAAGCCACGCCAAATATTACGCTTATACGACTTCAAGCCATTGTAATATTTCTTCTGATCATATTACTCATATTGCTTTTGACAAAAACGGTGGTATGTGGGTGACCACCAAAGCATCGGGGATAAATTTTTCCAATTATAAAACTAACATGTTCACGAACTGGGTGAGCTCCGGCATAAATACTACAGGAATGGGTTCCGGTCCGGTCACTGCATTTATAGAAGACAAAAAAGGGAATCTATGGACAGGTGTTGAAGGTAAAGGTCTTTACAAATTAGATAAGAACAGGCAGTTATACGATGCATTTGAAGCAAACGAAAACTTAAGCAGCCTGGAATCCAATATTAAAAGCATTGCTCTCGACGACGAAAACAACTTTTGGATAGCGACCTTTGGCGGTGGAATTCATATTGCCAATCCCGACACGGGTCAAGGTATCATTTCATTAAATAAGAGAAACGACAATCTCAAAAGCGATCAATTATCCCACATAGAAATTGATCATTATGGAAATATTTGGGTAGGCACCTCTAGTGATGGCCTCATTCTCAAACCTATAAATTACCTGGACACCACCTTTTTTTTCAAGCACAATAGTAATGACGTTACAAGCCTAAGTAACGATATGATCACTTTTGTATACTCAGATTCAGGAAATCGTCTTTGGGTTGGAACATATGGCGGACTTAACCTTTTCAATTATGATGACAGCACTTTCTTTTGTTATACGCATTCAGATATTAATGAGGGGACAATAAGCAGTGCTGCTGTCACATGCATACATGAAGACAGAACAGGAATCATATGGGTGGGAACAGGGAATGGACTCAATAAATTTGATCCGGTTAAAGATCGGTTTACGACCTTCACCACAGAAGATGGATTGAGCAGTGATGTAATTTATAGTATTGAAGAAGATGAAAGAGGGCATTTATGGATAAGTACCGACGAAGGTATTTGTCGTTTTCACACAGCCTCACATCGTGTATTAAAATTTGATAGACAGGACGGACTTGTAATCAAAGACTTTCAAATGAATTCGTCATACAAAAACAAAGAAGGTAATTTGTTTTTCGGAGGAATTAATGGATACACGATGGTTGCTCCTTCTGGTGCTACACGCAATACTATTAAGCCGGTTGTTCATCTTACAAATCTGAGTATTCACCACAAACAGGTTTCTACACTATCCGAAAACACACCATTAATAAAGGCTATTGAAGAAACAGAAGAACTCTTACTTAATTACAAACAATCAGTAATAACCATTGAATTTACGGCACTCAATTTTGTTACACCGGAAAAAAACGAATACGCCTATTGGTTAAAAGGGTTCGATGACGACTGGAATTATATCGACCATAAAAGAAGTGTTACATTTACAAATTTAGATCCTGGTAATTACGAACTCCACATAAAAGCCACTAATAATGATGGCGTTTGGAGCCAAAACCACCGCGTACTTAGAATCATAATTAAACCTCCCATCTGGAGGACATGGTGGTTTCAGGGAATAGGAGTAGCAGTTATTGTAGGGATATTGTTTCTAATTTACAATTTACGTGTACGCTCAATAAAGAAGAAAAATAAGATTTTGGAAGAGCGCGTCGTTGAGCGTACTGAAGAAGTAAGAGCCCAAAACGAACAAATTTTAAAGCAAAAAGATCAAATTCTGATTCAGAAACAGCAAATGGAGGACAACATGGAAGTGGCTAAGATTGTTCAAATGTCTGTTCTTCCTCCGGAAGATGTTTTAAAGAAAAAATTCCCTGATTCATTCATACTTCATCAACCAAAAGATATTGTTAGTGGTGATTTTTACTGGATTATGCAACGTGGCAAAAGGTACTATATAGCTACTGCCGATTGTACGGGACACGGAGTAGCCGGAGGTTTTCTTACAATGATAGGTCATAATCATTTAACAGAAATTGTTAATAATAATAATCGATTGGCTGCCGGAGCTATTCTTGACAAACTACATGCAAAAATTGTTGAAACACTTCGGCAAAGAAAGGATGGATCAAAATCGCAAGACGGTATGGATATTTCTATTTGCATATTTGAGGAAGGTTCTAACGTTATGCAATATGCAGGAGCTATTAATTCCATCATTCTGATACCTGTGAATGAGCATAGAATAATAAACCTTGAAGTTGACTTAAATATGATTGGAAGCACATTTATCAAAGACAATAAATCTTTTAATACTTACAAGGTAGAATTGAATGCCGGAGATAGCCTTTATATGTATTCAGATGGCTTTGCAGACCAATTTGGTGGGAACAAGGGAATTGAGAAATTGAAAAAAAGAAGGTTCCAGCAATTTATTTTAGACCAAAATAATTTGCCAATGACGGAACAATGTAGCAATTTGCAGAAATTTTTCACTGACTGGCGTGGGGAAGTGGAACAATTTGACGATATATTGATCGTTGGTTATAAAGTATAACCATACATTTTATGTTTTTGTACACCTGACTTAAAGCTTGTATGGATTCACAACAAAAAAAAGAAGTGGTTTCTTTAAATTTTAGGGGAAATGCTTCATACGAAGTTATTGATGCACTACTTGATGATCTTTATGATCAATTAGAACAATTTGAGAAAAACACCTCCGTAAGGAAAAAGGTGTATAGTGTACTCGTGGAAATTTTGCAAAATATTTGCAATTATGCGCATAGTGGTCTAATGTCCGACTATGAAGGTCAACAAGACGAAAAAATGGCTGTTTTGAAGTTGGCATCCACAGAAACTCACTACGAAATAGAAACAGGCAACTTTATATCAAATGATTATATCAAAATCTTAAAGTCCTGGTTAGACACTGTTAATACATTGCACAAAGATGCAATAAGAAACTTATACAAAGAATTTATAAAAAATGGTAAATTCTCACCGGAAAGCGGAGGTGCTGGCCTTGGTTTTCTGGAAATTGCTCAGAAATCTGATGAAAAGTGGATTTACTCATTTGAACCGGTAGACGATGAGATTTCATTCTTTAACTTTAAAGTTCATATCGACAAAAAAGATCAAAAAAAATAAATTTACGTATAACTATTACTAGACCAATTAAAGCAAGAGGAAGTAGATGGATAAGCTTATCATAAACCCAGTTAAGCACAAAATACCAAGTATTGAATTCGATCCTGAAACGGGAATTATGAATATGGAAGGTCTGTCCAGGGCAGAAAATGCTCCGGAGGTTTATTTGCCTGCAATCGAATGGACCGAAAAATACCTCCAGCAGCCCCAAAATGAGACCGTGATAAACATGCGTATTAAGTATTTCAATACAAGTTCTGCGAAATGTTTGTTAGAGATTATGGAGCGCTTCTTATCGCTCAAAAAACTGAGTAAAAAAGTAACTATTAACTGGTATCACGACGACGATGACGACGATATGATTGATGCAGGCAAATTGTTTCAAGAAGTACTGGACGTCAAGATCAACTTTATTGTATTTGAAGAAGAAAGTCTCTAAGCCCACCTTCATCTCCCTCTCTGTATTTCATTAAATTAACGTTGCAACAATACAAAGCCATTGATAACATATGGCTTGGTGTCTTTACCTAAAAAGACTTCTAATTTATAAAAATAAGTACCATCTGGTAATTGGCTTTCTTTACCAACATTTTGTTGCCCATCCCAATAATTGTTATCATTATCATAATTGTGGATTTCACAAACCAAGTCGCCCCATCTATTAAATATGGATAATTTTGTTTTCGGATATTCTTTAATAAAAGGCGAAAACTCAAGTTTTTCGTTAACACCATCTCCGTTTGGAGAAACACCGTTATATACCTGTATAACTTCAGGATCCGGAGCTATACTAATATGGATTTTTCCTTCGCTACAGTAGCAAAGATTGTCACACACCTCATATATCAAAGAATCACGTTCCATAAACGATATATTATTAGAATAATCAACGGTAAAATCAGTAGCATTTATCCTTTGGATGATACCAATTCCCGATTCTGATGTATCCCTCAAAAATAAAATATTGGATAGATTAACACCATCTTCATCAGTATAGTCATCTGTATTAAAATGTAATATGCCCACCCCCCCCTGATGGACCAGGTCAATATCGCGAGGAGCAATTTCGGGTCCCTCATTTGAACGAACAAGTATGTTGACACTCGCCTCCTTGCAATAACCATCTGTTGAACATAACTGATAAGATATGTTTTGAATATTCCTATCCAAGAATGCTTCTTTAGATATATTTATCCAATAGAACAAGGAGTCAGAACCGGTAGTTATTACAATATTCGAATCTGAAGAAGGTGTAAAAAGTACTTTATACCCGGCTTGAGGAAACAGATCATTATCAATTACACTTAAAGGTATGGTGGTACAACCCGCTTTGTACTCTAATATATCGTCAACGGGTCGTACATAAGACGACTCATCATAAACTTTGAGCGGAACCTTAATTGTGTCGCATAAACAAGCATAGTCACATACAAATAAAAAAAGTGTATCGAATGTAAGTTCATCTACTAGTCCTTCGTAATTCAAAACGAACCGATTACTTGTTTCGTGTGTAATAGTAGCACCTGGCAAGTGATTCTCTATATATAATATCGAATTGTAGTCCAGTTCAGTGCTGTTCAATTCAATTAATATACGTTCAGGTTCAAATTCATTTACTATAAGCTCTTCTACCTCATACAATGGAAAGTTGTGCGATTTTAATTGAATCACAAGCTCTCCTACATCACACAATCCACTTTCATCACACACTGCAAAATTAAGCGTATCATTTCTATCCATTAAAACTTCCTGCGTAAATATCTGAAGTATTCCATCCTCAAAATGGTAATGACCTGAATCAAGCAAAGAACCAATATTATTGAAAAGTAACAGTTCGCCCTTAGTATCTACATCCGATACCAATTCTCGCAAATCAAAACTCAAATTTTCACAAAAATCATCTATATAAAGAACCGTATCTCTTGCTTGCGGCGCATCGGGTACCGGCTCGATTGTAATTTCCAGCATCCCGTCGCTGCAAAAACCAATATCATCACAAAATGTAAAATAAACCGTATCTATTCCATTCGTATCTTGCATCGGAGTGTAAATAATAAACTCATCGATGCTTGTTACCAATTGGGCTTTGTTTCCTTCATAATTAAACGAATCTACCACAGCAATGAGGTTACTATCAGGGTCAAAAACCACTTCCAACAAATTTATCCGATTGCTATCGCTATCTTCGACCACTGTAAACCTCCGTGTCGATATGAGGGGCGGTTCTCCAGTACCCACTTCTATCACTATTTGTGCCGTATCACAATAGACAGGTTCGGTCAAGTCACAAATTCTATAAGTAATAATTTCGGTGCTATCAAATTCAGGGCTTAGTTCATAAGACACCTTTAGCTCTCCGCTGGCACTAAATAACTCGGTTGTTCCATGAACCAGATTACCTATAAGTTCTAATGAATTTAAATCCATATCACCATCAACATCGATGTCATTTAAAATCAAGCTTCCTATTTTACTTTTTGCTTTTAACACTTTGATGGTATCATCTACAGCAATTATAGGATCGTCCACTTCAATAACCAGGATTCGAACCCAGGCATAGGCAACGTGTCCCGAATTATCTCTCACCAAATACCTGATACTATCTAGTCCTGAATAGTTGGCATTGGGAGTATAGACCAGATTGGAATCTATGAATTGCGCAGTTCCATTCTTTGGTTCATCTTCTATACCAAGACTTTGTACCTGAATAAAGCCATCTGAATCGTAGTCATTGTATAACACATTTATATTCTTACTGTTATCTTCAAAAAGTGTATCATAATCGTCAATAGCCACTAGTGGTTCTCCATCCAGAATTGTAATATAAACACGTGCCGTGTCACAATAGGCTTGCGGAGATGTAAAATCACATACCTCATAAACAAACCAATCGCTTACAATTGAATCTGTAAACTGCGAATAATGCAACGTGATTTCTCCATAATGCCATATTGAATAATTAACATTGCTGGCAGGGCCATTGATAATCCGAATACTGGCACTATCCAAGTCAAAATCATAATCGTTATCATTCAATAATACAGCAGCCATTAAATCATTCCCTCTTATAACCTCGAATGAATCAACAATAGCAATTGGTGCATCAGCAACAGGGATAATATCAACCACTAAATTGGCTGCGCTACAGTAATTGGAAAAATCACAGATCACATATTCAATAACATCGACACCATAAGCATTAGGACTTGGTTCATAAAATACAGAACCGTTTCCAAGGTCATTAATAGCTCCTAAAGTTGGTGCATTCGACAAGGCAAAAGAAGATGAATCTATGTTTCTTTCGTTGTCATCGTCGTTAAGCAACAAATTTAGTACAGGCAGGCTATCAAAAGGCGTATCTTCCAATATTCGCAAGGTATCGTTTACAGCAATGGGCGGCGTTCCTTCCTGAACCATAATGACTACTTCATTTGTATCACATAGCCCGCTCGAATCACAAATTTCATACAATAATGATTCCGTACCCCAGTAATCCGGGTCGGTACTATAACTAATATTCAAATAGCCCGCAGGAGTAACTGTGACAGCAATATCACTTTGAAGGTTTGTAGATACGATGGTTATTGCTGTTGTATCGAGGTCTCCATCTACATCAAAGTCATTTGATACCACATTATATAATGTATCCGCTGCCTGGTTGATAACAAGTACATCCGAATTTGAAACGGGTTTATCTGGTCTTGGACTAATAATTAATACCAGTTCTGCCTGATCGCAATGGCTTGATGGCAGCTCTTCACAAAACTCATAAGTAAAATCGACAATACCGTTAAAGTCCGGCGCAAGTGCTACCCATAAAAGAGAGTCACTACGAAGATCTAGTTGTACATTCGAATTCACCGGTTGTACGGAAAAGCTTGACAGGTTTAAGTCCGCATCCATTTCATAATCATTAGCTAATATATTGAGCCCTAACAGTGCTGTATCTTCGGCTAAAAGAAACGTATCGGCATAAGCAAGGTAAAGGTCATTTACAGGCTGCACATGTATAATTACGTAAGCCGTATCGCAAAGTGGAATAGCCTCATCGTCACAAATACAATACTCAATTACCTCGGTGCCATTAAAATTTAATGCAGGAATATAAGTAAAAGTGCTCGTTGCCGTATCTGCCAGTAGGAACGTTCCATTTAAAGAGTCTGAGTTTAGAATCTTAAAATCAGTTAATAAGGCGCTATTATCTACATCGGTGTCATTATCAAAAATACGGGCACCGTATAGTGTATCTTCTTCAACTATATAAAAAGTATCATTTATAGCTACCGGAGCATCATTAATAGGAGCTATGGTAATATAAACTGTTGCTGTATCACACAAAACAGGTGATCCTATGTCACAAACTCTATAAACTATAGTGTCATTACCATAATAATTTTCATTAGGAATATAATTCATAAGCCCATCAACTCCAGAAATAACGTTTCCATATTGGGCAGCAGAAATCACCGAAAATGTATCGAGTGCATTTTCAACATCAATATCGTTTTGGAATAAATTTAAGGCACCCGGTTGATCTTCGTTAATTAATAAAGTATCATTAAAAGCTTCAGGTGCATCATTTATTTCTAACACATCTATATAAAACACTCCTGATTGACATATTGTACTGTCAGACACATAACAAACTTCATAAACAATTGAGTCCCTGCCACTAAAATCTGGCTCAGGGGTATAATTAATGTTGTTGTCAGAATTGATGAAGTCATATGTGCCGTAAGCAATAGTAAAGGATTTAGGGTAAATCCACTCTCCATCTTCCGCAGCGTAGTCTCCTACCAAAAAGTCTACTAAAGTAGGTGTATCTTCAAAAACTTCTGTACTATCGGTATTTGTAATTGGAGCATCTAAGATTGAATTGATGTATACATAAAAGGTATCGTTTGAGCACACTCCCGTAAAGTCACATAACTCAAAAACCAGAATTTCTACGCCATTCGAATCCGGAAAGGGCACATACATGGAACTATCAGACGAAATCTCACCCAAAGCGGGAATATTCGTTACCTTGGAATTCAAGCGATCGAAATTACCACTCGGGTCTATGACATAATTATCAAAAATCTCATCTATAGACACCCCTGCTGTATCCTCATTAACAACAATAGAATCGGGGCTAAAAAAGGGCAATAAATCTTCCAGAAACAGTCCTAATCTAAATTTACTACCATGTTCGAAATCAATATTATTAAAGGTTGCAATATTATTTACGTATTGAGTCGCAACGGTTTCAACTACCAGGCTATCACTACTATTATACTGTTGAAGAAATATGATATCTGATGTCAGCGGAACATTCGGAGCAAACGACAAATCCATGTGCACATCGACACCTTTCACATCTCCAAAATTATGTACTTTCCATGTTGTCGGTAATTGATGAGAATGACTTCCTTCCGAATATGAAACGTCGTATCTATCAATTGCTGCGCTGTCGCGTCCCCAAATCAGGTATTGTTTATTAATAAGCGGCTGAGTGGTCTCGATTTCTACAACCGTACTATCGTAAATGCTTTTTGATTGATACCTATGCAATTTGTATATATCTTCTCTTGCAAGGGCTGCAACATGGTTAAAATAGTTTCTTTCTTTACTCACGGCCCAGGACCAAATATTGTCCCCGGACGGATTAAACCATCCTTTTTCTTTTGTGACACCGTACTTAATGGCCAGATAGGTATAAATTTTTGACTTGTCGAGAGCGCTTATCAGGCGATCATAAAGAATAACTTCACCCAATTCACCGGAAAAATAAGTTGGTGATGGCTGTATACGCCCTCCGATGCTATAATTATCCAGAATTAGTGTATCATGATTAATATTACCTGATGTTGTATTTAACTCCTTACCATCGTCAATCTCGACCGTGGATTGAATATAATTATATGAATTCTTATAAATATGAAAATCACCTGACACCACTCTTTCTGCCTCTACCTCCACATCGTCCTGATACATAAGACCCACTTTATCAGCATCTATTACAACGGGAACAACGCAGCTTGTATCGTGATCTAAAGCTCCATACCCTGCGACGGATACTACTCCAGCTCCATTAACATTTCCCAAGTTTCCTTTCAAAACGACAAAAAGATCAATATTCCTTGAGACGATAGTATCCAACACTCCTAACAAATCCCCCTGCCCGTTATAATTAATCACTGGAAATGAATAGGATTCATCGTCATACAAGGGCGCATTACCACGTGTCTGGTTTGCATGATTGCCAATACCAGATAAGTCATTCCAGAAAAGAACCTCATTCCCCATAGAAGCAGGAATTGTTGCCGCTGAATTTTCGTAGATTTCTTCATCGGCACGAAGCCATAATTGAAGTCCACCATTAACGCCACCGGGCCCCCCACCTTCTGTTGTACATTCCGTTGAATCATAAGACACAATTGGGTCAATTGAAGGGACCAGAAAAGTAGAAACATCATATCCTTCCCCTGTTGCAAAATAATCATTGTTTATGTTCCAAAGCGTTTGCGAAGGATTGGGGTTGAAGCCGCCCAGTCCATCTCCATTATATACGTATAAGGCATGATCTTCATCTTTGGTAAAAACGTAGTCCAATGCACCATCGGCACTAATATCTACAAAGTCACACCAGTATACATTATCCCTTCCTCCTACTCTTACACTGGGACTATTAAGCTTAGTTACGATTACCGAATCGATAAAAGAGCCATTGCCCGTACCTGGCCAAACAATAATATCCTTATCCGGGCTCACATGTATGTGGTCCACATATCCATCTTGATTTGCATCCTTAAAAAAGGTCCATTCATCACTATCTCCTCCGGTAAACTCGTCCCCGTAAATAGACAGGTAAGAAATGACACTCGAATCCGCATTAAAACTCCCGTTACCTTCATTAAACCACACCTGAATTGTACTTTCTTTTTGATCTGCCATCACATAATCTGGTAATCCATCATCATTTACATCTACCAATTCATTGAAAAAATCGGCATCTACACCTCTTTCAACACCTGAACTAGAGACGTTTTCCAAGTTGATTAAAGTAGCTAATGGATTTGAAAAAGTACCGTTCCCAGTTCCTTTCCAAAAATACAATTCAACAAACCCCTGTTGACCCTGAGAATATAAAATATCCAAAAGGCCATCATTGTCTACATCAATAATATAAGATCGTATATTGGCATCTCTACCCGGCACATTGTCAGCCCCTACGTGGCTCATAGTACTAATTAATGGTTCAGTTTCAAATCTACCAAACCCATTAGCCAAGTACACATTTGCGTTATAATTATTATAATTACTTCCATTGCTCAGGTGAATGATATCAAAATAGCCATCATTGTTAACATCAGCCATGTCAGTGTACCTTTGCGGACCGACCCCTGCAAAATTTGACTTTGGAAAGCCCTTTGTTTGAAGTGGGCATTTATGAAATTGGTTATGTTCATTGAGTGGCCAAACAGAAGCCAGTGCGGAATCGCTATTGGCCTCCAAATGTATAAGGGCATAGCTGACGCCTTGAGCTTGCTGTGCATAGGAGTATCTCACCGGAATACAAAGCATAACCAGCAGCCATATCTTGATGACTAAAAGAATAGATCTTATATGAAAAATATTGTCGAACACTCGAAATCTTTTTCTATTAATGTAATATTGTCGTTGAGTCCCCTATAAAATTCGTTGAATTTTATGATATATTCTACTTTATATGGGAAATTGATAGTTAAAAGTATCTTTTTTGATAATTTTCACGTTTATAAAGCATTATAAAATACTATTTATATGATTTCTCTTTTTGGAAGTAAGAAAGTTGCACAAAACGAGTCACATCTCAAAAATTTAATATTGATGGCTCGCTCTGATAATTCGATCGACCAATCGGAAGTAGAAGTTATCATAAAAATAGGAAAAGAACGTGGATTTAGTGAGGTAGAAATTAAAGATTTTCTCACCAGTTCAGAAAAAAACAAATTAATCATTCCTGAAGGGGATCAAGAAAAATTTGATCAATTGTACGACCTTACATTGGTAATGATGGCAGATGGTATCATTGAGGAAGATGAAATGGACTTTGTCACATCCTTCGCTAACAAACTCGGATTTCGAAAAACAAGTTCCGCTTTTATTGTCACAAAGATTTTGGAAGGACTTGAACAACAATTAAATAAGACCGACATCTTCGATCTCACCAAGCAGTTTATGCGCAAAAAACTATCCTGAACACCTAAAAAGTTAGACCTTTCGCGATAAGGCTCTAGCTGGATTGGTGCTTTGAAACGGCCTTTTCAATTACACTGTCATCAATATCGTACTGAACGATTTCCTTACTTTTATAGTTCAGTTTTATATTTCGTTCATTAGCATTACTGTTCTGAAATTCTTGAATGGCATCCATTACATCCTGAGAAATATATTCTGTATTAGAAGCATCTACGAGAACTTCTGAATTTTCGGGGATATCGTGCAACGAAAGTAGGATTAGTGTTTTATTTAGATAGGTAACCTCTTCATGAAAAGTGATTAAAACCTGGTACTTGTATCCTTCAGGATTATCTTTTAAACGTTTTACCCGTACATCAAAAGGTTCTTTTTTACGATTATCCTGCAAAATAAAGAATATGGATACAATTAAACCGACGGTAATGCCCACCAGCAAATCTTTAGCCAAAATGACAGCTATTGTGAGTGCAAATGGGAAAAATTGTCTAAATCCAAGTTTCCACATACTCTTGATTAAATTAATATTCGCTAGTTTATACCCCGTCATAATGAGTATCGCCGCTAAACAAGATAAAGGAATATAGTTTAAATATACAGGTAATAATAAAACGGATACCAGCAAAAAACCTCCGTGGATAATGGCTGAAAATTTTGATTTACCTCCCGCGTTGACATTGGCCGAACTTCTTACAATTACCTGAGTAATAGGTAAGCCCCCCAACAACCCGGAAACAATATTTCCAGTTCCTTGTGCCAATAACTCCCTGTTTGTAGGCGTAACCCCTCTATTAGGGTCTAATTTATCGGTAGCTTCAACAGAGAGTAGCGATTCCAAACTAGCCACCAATGCAATTGTGAAGGCCATAATAATCACTGCAGACCATTGATCTCCTAATGAATGCCAACCCTCAACTGTTTCATCAACTTTCCAGAGAATCGAAAAGTTTGGTCGTGAGAGTCCATTGAAGAAATGGACAAGGTTATCGCTAACTGGTACTGAAACTAAATGTTCCGGCGCGAGTGCTAAATTAGGTAAACCGGACTTAAACAGGCTATTTGCGGAGACACCAAATATAACTACAAGTAGAGGTGCCGGAATGAGTTTTAGCACTTTGTTAGAACTGATAGCTTTGGTTTTCCATAACAACAGAATCCCCATAGAAACCACGACAATAATAAATGCGCCCCATTGAGGATCAGACAGTGCGTCCAATATCTCGGTGAATGTATTTTTACCATCCACTTGCTGATAAGCATCGTCTCCAACCGGATCCTTGTCATCTCCAAATGCATGTGGTATTTGTTTTAAAATAAGGAGAATACCAATGGCGGCTAACATCCCTTTTATAACATTTGAGGGGAAGTAATCGGCGATAACTCCTGCTTTGATATAACCGAAGATTACCTGAAATACACCAGCCAAAATAACTCCAACTAAGAAAATCTCATAATTGTATTGACCTACATAACTAAATACTATTGCTGCCAGGCCTGCTGCGGGCCCGCTTACACCCAGTCGCGAACCACTAATAGATGCCACAACGATTCCACCCACAATACCCGCTATTACACCGGTCACAGCATCTACACCGGAAGCTACTGCTATTCCCAAACATAGTGGCAGCGCCACCAGAAATACAACAATTGAAGCAGGCAAATCATACTTCAAATTTTTAAAAAAGCTGTTCTTAGAATTTTCTTGTGTCATATGTCCAGTATTTTTCACGCTACAAGCCGATACCCTTTTTGACATGTATATCAAAAAAGATTAAACGCGAGATACTAAGCACTGGTTTTGGAAACAGAAATAATTTTAGGTAAAAATAGTAAGAGTGCATAAAAAAGGCTGTTTCTACTTCTAGAAACAGCCTTTTGAGGCGTCGAGCGGATTCGAACCGCTGTACTAGGTTTTGCAGACCCATGCCTAGCCTCTCGGCCACGACGCCTTCTTTTAACGGCTACAAAACTATAAATTATTTACATAAAAACATGCATTTCCGTAAAAAAGTAGCACCTATATTCCAATTATTTTGACATATTAAAGGTGTTCATCTACAATTAACAAATAAAAAAAGGTATCGTAATAAATTACGATACCTTCTATCTATTATTTTTTAAAGTCTGCTTTAAATACTAAGCGTTAACTTTGGCATGATCAGCCAAGAACTGCGCCAAACCTTTGTCGGTTAATGGGTGATTCAATAGTCCAGTAATTACTTTTAACGGACAAGTCACAACATCTGAACCAATTTGTGCGCACTCTAATAAATGCGGTACATGACGTACGGATGCAGAAAGAATTTCTGTAGCAAATCCGTAATTGTCAAATATTGTACGAATATCTTCGATCAGCTGAAGTCCGTCGTGTCCTACATCATCTAAACGTCCCAAGAACGGAGAAACATAGGTAGCACCGGCTTTTGCTGCTAACAATGCTTGCCCAGGGCTAAAAATCAAGGTGCAGTTTGTACGAATTCCCTTAGAAGAGAAATGCTTGATTGCTTTGATACCATCTTTGATCATCGGAATTTTCACCACAATCTTGTCATCTAAAGCAGCAAGTTCTTCACCTTCAGCTATCATACCGTCATAGTCGGTAGCGATAACTTCTGCACTCACTTTATCTTCAACGATATCACAAATTGCTTTGTAATGATTTTTGACATTTTCGTCGCCACTTATACCTTCTTTAGCCATTAACGAAGGGTTTGTAGTAACACCATCCAAAACTCCTAAATCGTGTGCTTCCTGGATGTCTGCAAGATTGGCTGTATCAATAAAGAACTTCATATCTTAATTTGTTTAAATTCAATTTTTGTAATGCTGCAAACCTACTAAAATATGTGATTTAAGTCTGCAATTAAACGTTTTTTTTTACAGGAATTGAGCTAAGCTCTATCCTGCTTTTCTCCACCCCAAACTTCTTCCATTTCTTCCAGGGTTTTTCCTTTGGTTTCAGGTACTAATTTCCAAACTATTAAAGCCGCAATGATACACATTACACCATATACCCAATAAGGAAATCCATTATTAAAAGTCTCTTTCAAATAAGTACTATCTTTCATCATTGGGAAAGTTTGTGATACGATCCAATTGCAAATCCATTGAGCCGCGACTGCGATTGACATTGCCCAACTTCTTATTTTGTTAGGATACATTTCAGATAGAAGCACCCAGGTAACTGGTCCCCAAGACATTGCAAATCCAGCCATATAACCTATCATACAAGTAAGTTTTAGTCCAGGGCCAGCTAGAGCATAAAAACTAGTACCTAAAACCAACATGCAAACGCCCATACCTATAGCACCAATCAACATTAGTGGTTTACGACCAAATCTATCAACAGTAAAAATGGCTATTATGGTAAACGCAAAATTCACAACTCCAACTAATATTGTCGTGATCATGGATGCCTCCATTTTCATTCCCATACTTTTGAATATACTTGGCGCATAGTAAAGCACTGAGTTAATTCCAATAAACTGTTGGAATGCTGAAAGCAAAACACCTACAATTATAACTAAACTACCAAACGCCAATAAACTACCTTTTTCATCACTCAGTATTGATTTTTTAATATCACCAAGGACATCTTTACCTTTTTCTGCCGAAAAAAGTTTGCCTAAAACGCCGATAGCATCATCTTCTCTATTATTCATTACCAGCCACCTTGGAGTTTCTGGAACAAACAATAAAAAGATCAAGAATAGTGTTGCCGGCACTATTTCTGATCCAAACATATAGCGCCACCCGATAGTGTTTAACCAAGCCTCATCACCTTGAAGCGCAATAAGATAGTTCACAAAATAGACTACAACCATACCAAATACAATAGCCAATTGATTTAATGATACGAGGCGTCCGCGAATAGTTGCCGGAGCTATTTCTGATATGTATAATGGTGAATTCATTGATGCGATACCTACACCTACACCACCTATTATCCTATAAATAATAAACAAGGTCATAGCGCCATCGCCCATGGCACCAAATCCACCTACACCGATCTCCGGATACATAGACCCTATGGCGGAAATTAAAAAGAGAACAGCTGATAATATTAATGCTTTTTTCCGACCAAATTGGTCGCTTATCCAACCTGCTGCAATACCACCAATTATACAACCAAGTAAAGCACTAGATATAATAAATCCACTCCAAAAATTGGAATCGAACTCATCTAGACCTTTAGGTTCTACAAAAAATTTCTCCAAGGAAGAAGTTGTGCCAGATATTACCGCAGTATCATACCCAAACAAAAGCCCCCCTAATGTGGCCACAAGTGTTACCCCTGTAATAAAGAGGGTATTGTTAGATTTCATATTTCAGTAGGTTTATACGCAAAAATTAAGAGTTGACATAATATGCCAACTCTTATTATCAATCAAATATAGTAAAATAAATTAAATGTATTGATTTACGATATTCTCGAACAATTCCTGCTTACCGCTTGTCATAGCAGGCTCACCATTGTCTGATGCATACTTGTGTAAATCCTGAAGCGTTAATTTACCATCTTCAAAATCTTTACCTGCACCTGAATCGAATGAAGCATAACGCTCATTGCGAAGACTTACGTAGTTAGACTTTTCGATAATATCATTTGCGATCAACAATGAACGGGCAAAAACATCCATACCTCCAATGTGTGCGTGGAATATATCTACCAAATCAGTAGAATTTCTTCTTGTCTTAGCGTCAAAATTGATACCGCCGTCAAGAGCAACATTGTGCTCTAATAATACTAACATCGCTTCAGTAATCTCACCAAGATTGTTAGGGAACTGGTCAGTATCCCATCCATTTTGATAGTCACCGCGGTTAGCATCGATAGATCCTAACATACCCACACTGGCAGCTACATCCAACTCGTGCTGGAAAGTATGGCTTGCCAATGTAGCATGGTTTACTTCGATATTGATTTTGAAATCATCCTGAAGACCAAATTCATTTAAGAAACCTAACACAGTCGCCGAATCAAAATCGTATTGGTGCTTAGAAGGTTCCATTGGCTTAGGTTCTATAAAGAATGTACCTTTAAAGCCTTGAGCACGAGCATAGTCACGAGCCATTCCCAAGAAACGTCCCATGTGCTCCAGTTCCTTGCGCATTTTTGTATTAAGTAGTGACATGTAACCTTCACGTCCACCCCAGAATACATAACCGTCACCACCTAGTTCAATAGTAGCATCTATGGCATTTTTCACCTGAGCACCAGCATAAGCTACTACATTAAAATCAGGGTTAGTAGAAGCACCATTCATGTAACGTGGATTAGAGAATGCGTTTGCTGTTCCCCAAAGTAATTTCACACCTGAAGCTGCTTGTTTCTCCTGTGCATAATCAACGATAGCACGTAGTCTGCTTTCTGATTCGGAAAGTGAACCACCTTCTTGTACTAAGTCAAAGTCGTGGAAGCAGTAATATGGAGCTCCAATTTTGGTGATGAATTCGAATGCCGCATCCATTTTATCTTTGGCTGCCTCAACAGCGTCTGCTTTAACAGACCACGGAAATTCTTTCGTTCCCGGACCAAATGGATCGTTTCCTGTACCACATAATGTATGCCAGTAAGCAATAGCGAACTTGAAGTGTTCTTTCATTGTTTTCCCAGCAACTACTTGATTTTCATCGTAGTACTTAAATGCAAGTGGATTATCCGATTCTTTACCTTCGAACTGGATTTTATCAATCCCCTTGAAATATTCTGTATTTCCTAAAGTAACAGACATTTTATTCTTAATTTAAATTATTACACATTTACTAGATCTAATTGACCGATCCAATTAGCATAGGCATCTGCATAAGAGCCATTAACGGAGGCTGTTGGTTCGTAAACTTTAGTCACAGGTAACTTCGTAAACGCCTCTTCCGCTGATTTATAGATCCCTACTCCTATTCCCGCACCCCGGGCTGCTCCAACAGCACCTGTCGTTTCTAATAGTTCGATTCTCGCTCCGGATAATTCTGAAATCGTCTGTCCAAAGATGGTTGATTGAAACATGTTGTCATTTCCTGCACGGATAACACTCAATTCCAAACCCATTTCTTTCATTACATTCATACCATAAATGAAAGAAAAAGCCACTCCTTCTAACGATGCCCTTACCAAATGAGCAAACGAATGTACGTTGAAGTTCATATTACTCATATGGCCTCCAACTTCTTTATTCTGGAAAATACGCTCAGCGCCATTACCAAACGGCAACACAGATAAACCATCTGATCCCACAGGGACATCTCCACCCATTTTTTCGAGATCAAAGTAATTCAATCCATTCTGTGCTAACTGGTTTTTTAACCAGCTATACTGACGGCCAGCACCATTAATACACAATAGCACCCCAACACGCGGTGCACCTGACTGGTGATTCACGTGTGCAAAAGAATTAACTCTATTTTGAGGGTCAAACTGCAACTCATCTATAATTCCATATACTACACCTGAAGTACCTCCGGTTGCTGCTACTTCACCCGGATTCAATGCATTTAGAGCAAATGCGTTGTTCGGCTGATCTCCTGCACGATAACCAACTTTGGTACCTGCCGAAAAACCCAATTCTTCACAAACAGCGGCACTCACTTCGCCTTGTGCTGAAAAGGTAGGAACAATTTCAGGAATAAGGTCTTTATCAAAACCGAAATAGTCTAAAACTTCCGCAGAAGGTTCGTCTTTAATAAAATCCCAGAATATACCTTCCGAAAGCCCTGAAGGTGTTGTTTTAACCTCTCCTGTTAACTTCATAGCTATATAATCGCCAGGAAGCATTACTTTATATATCTTTTCGTATAGTTCAGGTTCGTTTTGCTTAACCCAAGCCAATTTCGAAGCTGTAAAGTTCCCAGGTGAATTGAGCAAAGCTCTCAGGCAAGCCGATTCCCCTATCTCCTCAAATGCTTTGTTTCCAATTTCAACAGCACGGCTATCGCACCAGATAATGGAAGGCCGAAGCGCATTAAGGTCTTTATCAACCACTACAAGACCGTGCATTTGATAAGCTATACCAATAGCAGCAACCTCTTTTGAAGACAAACCTGTCTCCGAAAATAGTTTTTTAGTAACCGACTTGATGTGATCCCACCAAGTATCGGGGTGTTGTTCAGCCCATCCATTATGGTGAGCAATCATATCCATCTCTACTTCCGGATATTGTGCTGTACCCAGTGTTTCGCCGGTATCAGCATTAATAACAGAAGCCTTTATTGAGGAACTACCTATATCGTAACCTAGAAGTAACATCTCTACAATTTTATTCTTAGTGTAAAAGTTACACTAAGTTATAGCATTCCTAGGTGCTAACCAAATATTGTTAGAAAAAATTTATCGAATTTGTCAGTACTTTTTATGCTTTTTATGCCGAAAAAGTAGCCATTTAAACCATTTTAGCGCAAAAGAGTCACATCTCCAGCATAGAAGTCAGGAATAGGACTTAACTCGTCACGTTGATGTAAGTCCAATTCAAAATAATAGGTACCTACAGGTAACATTGAGTTGCCCCCACGTTCTTTATTACCATCCCATCCTTCATATTCGCCGTCTTTTTCAGCCTTATATTGATAAACAACATTTCCCCATCTATTATAAATTCTGAGTACCGCCTCTCTATAATGCTCTATCCCGAAGATCCGAAAACGATCATTGACTTCATCATCATTAGGTGTAAATACGTTGGGGATTACAATAGGACAATTCCGGTCTTTATCCACGAACAGCGACGGCATTGTGGTATCACAATTATTAGGAGGTGTAATTTCAAAGTTATCGTATGTACCTGTTCCAATATTCTCGATCAGTATCACACCCAGTTCGTCGGTATTTTCCAGGTTGTTGTGACTGTAATCGTTCCCTTCAAATAAAATCATATATTCGCTATTTGGAATTAGGTTACTAATTTCAATACTCCCTTTGGTACCTTCACAACTTTCAGGATATGTGATTCCGATAGGCCTTGGTGGACCCGGTTCTGTCAAAACCGTACTAATGGTATCCGGGCAGGTTCCATCACTGTAAGTAACTGTAAATGTATAGCGAATACCGTCTTCCAAATCTGTGAAAACACCTGTAGTATTTGATTCACCTCTTCCTCCTCCGCTTATTTGGTAAATAAGGCTTAGTGTTGTAGACGTTGCTGTAGCATTTACTGTCACAGCTCCATCAGCTACATCGCACTGGTGTTGATTTACAGTATCAAGTGTTTGAATCTGCGGACCATTGGGTGTGGTTAATTCTATTACCGTGTCTACCTGGCAGTTTCTACTGTCAACAACTGTAAGAGTATAAGTACCTGCTCCCAAGTTGTTAAACACTTCACTGCCTTGAGTACTATTCGTCCCAACACCTGTTAGCGTATAATTAATTGGAGTGTTTGGCCCACTCACGAGGTTCGCATCAATCATCCCATCTTGCAAACCGCAAGAGACATCCGTTTTAAAAGGATCAATAACCGGCGCCGGATGACCATTTAAAGTTACGCTTAAACGATCTTCACAACCATTATCATCAATTATATACAAATCATAATTTCCTGCTGTAATGAAATTAAAATCGCCATTATCCTGCAGGCTATCACCGTTGTATATGCTGTATTGAAATGGTGAGGTACCAGTTTGTGTGCTTAAGTTAATAGATCCGTTGTCCGGTACACAGACAGGGTCTGTGAGTAATTCTGTTATTTGCGGACCCGGGCTGTTATTAATAGTCACCTCACCTGGTGCCTGACAATCATGATCATCTATTATGTAGAAACTATAAAGCCCATTCCCTAGTCCGCTATAGGTTACATCAGGCACTTCACCTTGACCATCGAAATTGACCAATATTGGCTCGGTACCACCCGAATAGTGAATAGTCACTTCTCCGTTACTTGCTGAACATGTTTCGTGAGTTACAGAAACACTGTCTATTACAGGACCGTCGCTGTTAGATAGAGACACCACCATATCTGCCCAACAACCGTTATCATCAAAAACATGGAAAGTATAATTACCGGCTCCCAGGTCATCGAAAAACACCTGAGTACCAACATCAGCACTATCAAACCAATAGGTCAGTGGTGCAGTTCCTCCGGTTCCTACTATAGTTATGTTTCCGTCACTCTGACCGCACAACGGGTTAGTCGTACTTACAGTGTCAATATCGGGCCCCGGATTGGGCGACAGCGTAGTGTCTCCTGTAACTTCACAGCCATTAGCATCCACAATTGTTACCGTATAGTTACCGTCCGACAATCCTGTATAAGAAGAATCGTTTTGAGCACCTGTTCCTATCGTTGAATAGGTGTAAGGAGCAGTTCCACCACTTACGATAGCAATGAACGAACCATTAGCACTATCGCAAATAGGGTCTACACTTGTAAAGCTAACAGACGGATTCTCAGAATCCGTTAAAGTCACTTGTCCGGTAGACGGACAGGAACCATCACTGTTACTTACGGTTAAATCATAAGTACCCGGGCCCAAACCATCAAAGACGCTATCATTTGTTAAAGTAGTTACCGTACCATTTAGATCGATACTATAAACTAATGGCCTGACGCCTCCTGCACCGGTAAAGGTTATAGAACCATCGGCATTTCCGCAATTTGGATGAATAGTATCGATGGTAAAGGAAGGTCCTCCGGCACTATTTAATTGAACGGTCATCGTATCCATACATCCATTTGCATCTGTTACGGAAACCAGGTAAGTTCCTGAAGTAAGGTTAGTAAAATCCCCATCGTTTACCTGGTCTGGCTGCCCAGTAAGGCTGTACGTAAAATCCGGTGTACCAGCTGTCCCTACAGAAGCCGCTATGCTACCATCGCTTGCACCACAGGTAGGGTCTGTTGTATTAACAGACAATTCAGGGCCCGGAGCATCTATAATGGTAACGCTGGTATCATTTTCGCAGCCTTTGCTGTCTCGTACATAAAAAGTATAAGTACCGTCGTCTAAATTATCATAGAGAACCACGTTGTTGAAATCAACATTATCATCACTATATAAATAAGGTGCTGTTCCTCCGGTGGCGCCAATTGTGATACTGCCGTTTTCTAACCCACAGGTTGTATTCACGGTATCGGCGACATCAAACCGAGGAATCGGAGAATCGCTTAAGCTTATCAGCGTATCATGACTACAACCGCTGGCATCCTGAACTGTTATTAAATAATCCCCCTCACTAAGTCCTGTAAAATTATTATTAGTACCAAACACAGGAGGATTACCTATTCCATATTGTAAGCCGGTAGTAGGGTCGGTGGAAGTCACAGTGATACTTCCCAGGTCACGATCACAACTATCGTTTGCAAAATCAAGGGCCAGTATTCGGGGACCTTGCGCAGAATTAAGACTTTGAGTGATACTATCGATACAACCATTGGCATCGGTTACAAAAAACTGGTAAGTACCGCCACCGAGACCGGTAAAGGTAAAAGGGCTAGCAGTATTGGTTACCGCGGTAGCGCCTGTTGTATCTATCAAAAAGGTAAAATTGGGCGTACCCGAAGACACCGTTATTGTAACCTCACCATCTTCATTTCCACAGGTCGGAGGAGTAGGATCAGTACTCAAATCTACTTCCGGATAAGAAGTAACTTCCACAATTTGAGAGATTGCTGTACACTCATCGTTATTAACAACTCCATCTGTTACCCAACCATCGGATGTGGCAAAAACTCTATAAAATATGGTTTGCCCCATACCAGGAGGGCCGACGACCCAAGTAGAATCTCCTTCACCAATGTGGAGGCTATTACCATCAAGCACATCAGCATCAGCAACGTCATTCCAGGGACCATTTTCATTATTGGACCATTGCAATTGAAAACGCATACCAACATGCCTCCAAATGGTTATGGTTATATTGTCTCCTCCACATGCTGCCACTTCTGTGGGCGAGATAGAATCGACATTCACACGGCAACAAGAAGTAAAAGGAGATGTATTGTAAGGATCGGCTGTGTTTGAACGGCTATGTTGTGTTGCTGTCACATGAGAGCTGTCAATGACAGGTGAAGTTCCCGGAACAGGTATTTCCCATGTACCATCGGGGCGTACCTCCGCAGTACCGAGGTAAATCTCTCCCTCACAGTCACAACGATTATCAAATACTTCCACCTCGTCACCTGGAATTCCGGTACCGGTAATAAATTCAGCTCTGGTAGAAACAGGGTCGATGGTGGGAACGGGGTAATCATCATTACCAAGACCTCCATTCAAATCTATACCAATATAAGTACCATTACAGGTAATGCTATTCTCAGTTATATAGTTACGGATAGACAGGTCGTTACCTGCACCTTCACCAATGCTTACACCGTCGCCATCATTCTCCGCGATCGTATTTCCTTGTACAACATTCTGTTCAGAGGGGTTGTTTGTTAGTCCGCCATCAGTAACAATAAGCACTCCATTTTCAGAATTATTTGTAATGGTGTTGGAATTATTGTCGCCAACGTCACCTCCTCCTACTGTATTATTTCCACTGCTTATCAGGGAAAGGCCGTTACCGGTGTTGTTATCAATAGTATTTCCTGTTATTGTTACAGCATCAGAGTTTATCGTCCCAATTCCACCAGCTTGTCCCGAAGCTCCATTTTCATACACGTTATTGCCACTTATAACAGACCCTTCAGAGTCTATTCTGTTGTTAAAATCTCTACCTGCCGGAGTAAAACCTAATGGAGTATCATTATCTATTAAAATACCATAGCTATCGTTTTGAAATACCTGATTATCTATTATTTGACTGTTCCAAAAACCCATTTGAACATAAATACCATACCCTCTACCTTGAGTTGGCGGCCCTATGGTACCTCTTACTACATTGTCGGAAATCACACAATTTTCGATTGCCGCAGCAAAAATACCTACATCAGAACTATTAAAAACTGCCCCTAGGTCATTTGTACCAACCCAATTATTTGTTGCGATTATATCGCTCACACCATATAGAGTTATGCTGGATGTATTTGTTCGTAAACCAGATGAAACAACATTTCTTTCAATGAGCCCACCAATACAATTATTGGCATAGGTGATACCATTTCCGGCGTTAAAAGCCATTCGATCAGCACCACCAACTTTGGCACCAGGTAAAATCCCTACATAATTATTTATGGTTGTGTTTCGATTACAATTAGTCACTATATATATACCATGACCATCGAATTGATTGGCAAAACCTCTACCATTGTCTACTATAACATTATCTTCAATAGTATTATCATGACTGTTTCCTACATCCTGGTCAAAGTCAATTCCTCTTCCGCCGTTACCGTTTAGGATGCCGTTTTCATCGCATCCAATGAAATTTGACTCAATTGTACTAAGGTCGGTATTAGGCATCCAAATTCCTGCACCGGTATTACCATAAATACAGTTATCATGAATGGAAATGTTTTGTACATTATTGCATTCAATACCATTCCCTCCGCAGTTTGTAATAACACAATTCATTATTTCTGTACCGTCTCCTCCATTTGCTATCTCGAATCCATTCCCTTGTGATTCTATTTGAACTTTATTGGCGCCTCCGTCAATATTGATATTACTTGTTATATCAATATTTCCATCCCAGGTAACATCGTTCACCGTGAACCTGATATTGTCCATTCCGACGCCATTATTATTTGCCTGCTGAATTGCCCAGAACAAGGAACCGTTTCCATTTCCAGCACCTTGAGTAACGGTAAATGTCTGCTGACCTAATGCCTGGTTTAGTCCAAAACATAAAAAAAACAATACGGGTAATAGGTATTTCATTAAGTATCTCCTTTCAGTATAAAGTGCCCGGTCGGATAATTGGTTTAAAGTCTGGGATTTAGGCACCCAAAAACTAATTGACAAATGAACAAGTAAACAACTTACTGTTGTTAATACACTTAGAACTTAGAAGGTAAACAATTTTGAAGTATTATCCTTTTATTTCATTGATTATTTGTGACGCAATCGTTGACAAAAATCAGCTAGTTGTAAATGAAAAATATAACCAGGATACCCTGTACTCGTATACCTTTGAAAGTATTACTCAAAAATTACAATACTTTTTCGTGTAATAATTCCGATAAAAGGCGTAATTTACGTTTTGAATAAGCAAATAAGATGACATCTAATCGCATTTCTAACCTTTCGATTGACTGTGTAATTTTTGGATTCGAAGGGGATCAATTAAAAGTACTACTCATTGAACGTAACACGGACCCACAAAAAGGAATGATGGCACTTCCCGGTGGATTTGTCCATATGGATGAAGAGCTGGACGATGCTTCTGACCGGATATTAAAAGAATCTACCGGTGTATCCGAAATCTATATGGAACAAGTTAAGACTTTCGGTTCCGTTGGACGTTACCCTCTTCGAAGAGTGATAACAATCGCCTATTATGCACTAATCAAGTTAGACGATTACAATTTGGAGACACAACCTGATAGTGACGCCAAACGGGCAGAATGGTTTCCCGTAGATGAAATCCCTGAGTTGCCTTTTGATCATCGCGAAATTTTCGATACCGGATTTAAGAAACTGAAGATAAAAGTACGCCACGAACCGGTAGGTTTCAACCTTTTACCTGAAAAATTCTCTATTACTGAATTACAAAGATTATACGAAGCTACATTAGAAACGAAGTTTGATAAGCGAAATTTCCGAAAGAAGCTCGCGAAAATGAACTTGTTAATAGACCTTGAAGAAAAACAACAAAATGTTTCTCACCGTGCTGCTAAATTATACAGTTTTGATCAAAACGTATATCAACAGTTGTGTCAAAAGGGATTTAGTTTCGATTTGTAATTTAAGTTGACAAACGACATCGGAGATACCTATTCTTAATTGTCCAAAAACCCGGATCGATTGAGTTTGTTCTACTTCTTCATATAATAAAATATACCTAGGTTTAACTTGATGTAACGAATGACAACCAATGCGGAGTCCACATTAGTTTACTCCCCCTCATTGACTGTCATTTTTCGACGTACAGGCTTTATATTAGACAAATAAATTCGTTGCCCCATGTTTTTTCACTATTTTTGCAGCAATAAGGCTAATGGGAGTATTAAAAATTAACCTGAGAATATTCCACCCGAATTGAGGCACATTAGTCATAAAACCATGTATTAGGTGCAAAATCATAACATAAACATATTGAAAGAGTAAGTAACTAAAACCTAATCCGGACCGTTCTAAGAAAAAGATGCAGAACCCGAAACTACATTACATTAGTTTTTTAATGCTTTTTCTTCTCCAAACACCATTTTTTGGAGTAGCTCAGTACAATAATATTCAATTTGAGAATATTACGGTAGATAATGGTTTAAGTAATAGCAGACCAAATGCCATAGTTGAAGATCATAAGGGCTTCCTATGGGTAGGTACACGATCAGGATTAAACAGGTATGATGGCTATCAATTTAAACACTATAACTCAGACAAATCAGATAGCACCAGCATCAGCGGGGATGATGTAAGCTACTTATGTACAGATAAAGACGGAGGCTTATGGGTTGCTTGCTGGGAAGGCGGTTTGAACAAATACCTTCCTGAAACGGATAACTTTATCCGCTATAATAATGATCATCGTACCAGCAGCAACACCATACGCACATTGGGTGTCGACAAAAATGGGATGGTATGGATAGGAACTTACGGCTCCGGTGTATATCGATTCAACCCCAAAACGGAAAAATTCACGCAATTGCTAGTTAGAGACAAAGGCCCTCAAAATAGGGACCTGCAGTTTATTGAGAGCATGCATATACATGGGGACACCGTTTGGGTTGCCGCCATTTATGGAGGTGTGGGTTATTGCTTGCTTGATAGCGATGAATTACACCCTGCATTAAGCAAGTCTCAGCAAGAACAGGTAGGTGAAGGAGCAAGCGCTGTCTGTCTTGACAAAAACAACAATCTATGGATTGGTTGCCGCTTTGGTAAGATTTTCTTATTTAACCCTCAGGCCAAAGAATTAGAACAGATTAATGGTGAAAACGGTTATTTTGAATCCCCAAGTCCATATGTTTGGAAAATAATAGCTGATCACGAAGGAAATATATGGATTGGTACCAGAAACGGATTATTAGTGATCAATCCTGATAATTACAAATCGAGAAGCTTTTTTGAGAATAAGACAGAGCCCAATGCCCTTATCAGCGATAACATATTCACTATGTATGAAGACTCCAGGAATATAATATGGCTCGGTTGCTGGCATGGTGGAATTGCTAAATATGACGCACATTATTTCAAATTCAATTCATTTCCTTTGGATCAATTTGGAAGCGGGCAAACCGTATTTGGGATTATACAGAAATCAGAACGTTATCTTTGGCTGGCAACCCAATTCGGGCTTATCAGGCTAGACAAGAAAAATAACCGTGTAGAGCCTTTCGAAGTAACAGGCCCTTTTAAAGAAATAATCAACAATAACCCGGTTTTTTGTCTGGACACTTACAAAGGTGACTTACTCATAGGGGGTCATGGCGGGCTGTTTCAGGTAAATACGGAAACCGGGGAAGCCTTCAGGCCTTTTCCTGATTTAGACTCCAGCGGAGCTATACCAGTTATCGATTGGCGGGTACTAAAAAGAATGAATAATGGAGAAATATGGTTAGGTAACTGGATAGAAGGTATTGTTCGTATTATACCCGAAGAAAACCGTGTCGTATCGTACAAATATGACCCAAACGACCCCAAGAGTATCCAATCTGATGCGACACATGCTTTTTATCAGGACAGTGAAAACCGGATATGGATAGGTACACTTACCGGACTCTCTTTATATGAACCTGAGACCGGAACCTTTGAAAATATCGACTTTGGTGATTATGACCAAAACTATTCAAAAATTCACTATGGAATTAGAGCACTTACGGAGGTGGACAACGAATTATGGTTGGGTTCAAACCGTGGACTGATCAGTTTTAATAAAGACACCAAGGAAACACATTTTTACTCAAAAAACGAAGGCCTTGCCGACGAGGTCATATACGGTGTGTTATCTAGCGAAAAAGAAATTTGGTTCAGTACCAACTACGGCATTACTTCACTCAATACGGAAAACAATCATGTACGAAACTATGACATCTTTGATGGTATCATCTATAATGAATTTAATTTTGGAGCCTATTGTAAGAGTTGGGAAAACGAATTGTTTTTTGGCAGTATTATGGGGCTTTATTATTTTAAACCTTTTGAACTGAGGGACAACCCATTTGTACCTCCGGTATATATTACGTCTTTTAACCTGAGAAATTCCGAAGAGAAACTCAAAGACAATATTCTACATAAGGCGAACACCCCAGGCTTTAATATAGAACTAGGCAGTGACCAACGATCGTTTACCTTGGAATTTTCAGCACTAAACTTTACAAGCGCAGCAAAAAGTCAATATCAGTACATGTTGGAAGGTTTTGACAAGACCTGGATCTATACGGCTGTGGACAATCGTGTTGCGTCCTACACTAATCTCGATCCGGGAATCTATACTTTTAAAGTAAAAGCATCTAACAACGATGGCGTTTGGAATGTTGAAGGTTCTAAAGTTAGTATCATCATAAAACCTAGCTTCTGGCAAACCAACTGGTTCAAAGCCTTAACAGTCAGCATATTAGCGTTAATCCTATGGACAGCATATCGTATTCGTGTGAATTCTGTCGAAAAACGTAGCCAGGTGCTTGAAGAAAAAGTAGGAGACCGCACAAGAGAGATTATTTCTAAAAACAAAGAGATTGAGTTTAAAAACGAAGAATTAGCCATCAGAAACAAACAACTTGAAGATAGTATTAATTACGGTAAAAAAATACAACAGGCTATTCTTCCTAATATAGAATCGTTAAGAGCACACTTCAACGAAGCCGAAATTCTATTTTTGCCAAGAGAATCGGTATCGGGTGATTTTTATTGGTATGGTTCTCGTATTATTAACGGTACATTGAATCACTTTCTTGCAGTTGTAGATTGTACCGGTCATGGTGTACCGGGGGCTTTTATGTCTCTTATTGGGGCAAGAGCACTTAATTTTCTTATCAATGAAAGAAAAATGGACTCTCCAGCAGAAATTCTTCATGAATTAAATGATGAAATTGTAAAATCACTCAAGCAAAAAAGCACGGGTAATTATGATGGTATGGATGTTATTCTTATTCGTATTTCTCAGTTTGAAGATGATTATAAGATTTGCTTTGCAGGTGCTAAGCGCCCATTTATTTACATAGATAATGAGGAGAAATTACACGTCCTCAAAGGCGACAGAAAATCCATAGGCGGGTATAAAAATCTTGACAAAAAATTTGAAGAATACGAGTTAATACTGGAGGAATCAACCAAAATCTACTTAACAACAGACGGGTTTCAGGATCAAAATAATATTGACAGGGAGAAATTTGGTAAAACACGGTTTTTCGAATTACTTCAAGAACAAAATCAAAATGAATTATTTATGCAATTCGCCGGTTTATCTTCTGAGTTAGCACTTTATATGCAAGGTACCGAACAAAGAGATGACATCACCGTACTTGGAGTAAAACTTTAAGTATTTCTTTGTGCATACTTGTGTTGGTTAATAATAATCAAAATTCGTCCACTGGATAAGTAATTATATCCAATCCGGTTTCGTCCATGAAATCTTCGATTTCCTCAACCATATCATCATCGTTACTTTTATAATACCAGACGACAGATACATCCTTACCCTGATCATCGTACTCTTTAAGAATTTGCAAAAGAACACTGAGAGCTCTGGAAGAGCTTGTATTAAAGTAACTCAACTTGATTTTAAGCTCAAGTGAACCTGTAGATTTATACTTAAAGTATTCTTTAACCCAACGAAATACCGGCGTATAAAACTCTGAAGTATCTTCCAGGTATGATTCACCGTAGATTTCGCAGTTTCCGGTAGCTGCCTCAAACTTTACAGTAGGAACAAAATAAACACTTTTGGAACCTTCTATTAATAAATCCTCCATAATCTCTCACCTATTTAAGGTAACCTTTAATGTCAAATATGAAAAGCTTTCGTCGACCTTTTCTATATCAAATGCTATTGGATTGCTAGATGTTAAAACCATCACAATTAATCCAATATTTCCTCCAAACCCATTATTTGAAGGAGTCAATCTCTGTGAAATTTTGTAGTTTCTTAATTCACGCCGAGATAATGAGTTGATGTATTTACACTTTTCAATGAGTTCGTTTACTTCATCATTCTTAAGCAAGTTACCCGAAATCACTTCAATGACGTAATCGTGAGCCTGAACTAATAAACTCCCTACCCTATCCAGGTTCTTTTTTATTTCCTCATCATAATACTCAGAAGAATAATAGGAAATATTCAGAGCCATTTCCATAAATACCTTGAATACTTTACGTGTATACCTTTCGTCCAAAAGATCGCTTTTGTCAATTTTACTGCCAAGATCCGCTAATACATCAGAACTAACAGGTCCTTTGTATGACAGTAAAATCCCATCATTATCCTCTTCGGTCATTAAAACAGGCTCACTCGTCATTTTTTTGGATAGACACTACTTTTATGTACGTATTTACTCAAAAATGTTTCAGCGCTATTAATCATCGCTAATTGCTCTATACCTTCCTTTGGAGTCCCTGGATCTTTCTAAAGGCTCATTGTTCCATCTGAAATTAAGATCTTCTAATAGCTTCTTGCGCATGGCATCAAGGGGTCTTTTTCTCCTTCTTTGAGCTACCACCCATTTTGCCAGTTCAATATCATTCTCCCAGTTCTCCGGGACGTTTGCATGTCCGTATTTCGCTACAAAGTTCACCAAACGTTTATACATATCGGTCCAACGTTCCGATTCCTGATCTTTCATTTGAGATGACCATAATACTCCGGCCTTAGTCAGCATTTCTTTTTTCCAGGGTTCCAATTTTTCCTGGCGCTCTGATACTCTCAATACCTCCAGCCATCTACCAAGTTGGCGGTATTTTTCTTCTTTGACTTTCGAGGGGACATTGGCCGTACCATATTTTCGTTTGTAGGCTAATAGTTCTCGATACCGTTCCATAAAACGTGCATGCTTTTTCTCCTGCACATCTTTGGACCAGCTAAAATCTAGCTTATTGAGCAGACTTATTTGTTTCGCGCTCAATTTGTGTTCATTCATTCTCAGCTTAGATACCCATCTCCCTAATTGGGGGTAATCTTTAGAGTGACTAGGTACGTCTGAGTCTCCGTGTTCTTTGTAATATTCTTTCAGAAGATCGTACTTCTGCATCCACTGTTCTTCGCGTATTCCCACTTCTCTTGTGATTTAATTTGGTAATTATTGGTGTTAAAGGGATTAGTAAGACAATATGAATTTATAAAATATAAGAGTTAAAAAAAGGAAGTTTCGATCTGCACACTATATAATTCGAGCTTTGTACTATTTTAAAAGACTAAAAGGATTTTTATAAGTACTAAAAACGGATCATACATTGTAATTCTTTTCCTTGGACATGTGAATAATAGTTTTAGATTTGGCGCTTTAATTATTAACGAAAAATGAGACCGATAGTATTTTGCACATGGTGTCTTTTACTTTTTGGATGTAACAAATCTGAAGAAAAACGATTTTTAGTTTCTAAAATTCAATCTGCTGCTAAATTGGCGACAACGGAAGTAGTATTGAATAAAATCGTATCTTATAACTATATAGATAACAACAAAGGCAAAAGAAGGTTCCGGATTGTTAACCCAAAAAACAGATGTCTATTGTTCGACACAGAAGCCACCGCTAAGTACGGGATTGATATGCGCAAAATTAATGGCGAAAGTGTTGTAATGAACGGTGATTCCATAACCCTTTTATTACCACCAATAGAATTGATAAGCTTCGATTATCCACATACCAAAATGAAACAGATATACCCACTCTCAAAATTTGATAACAGAAAATCCAGACACAAAGTACAAGATCTCGATGAGGCTTTCAGATTGGCAGAACGAGATATAATTAACAAGATTCGAATTCTGAACGTTAAAGAACAAGCTGAAATCAAAACGAAAAATTTCCTTCATCAATTCCTGCTCAAGTTCGATTACGACAAGGTCACCATTAAATTCAAGTCTGAAATAAACCAATAATGAAATTCTATTTTCTCTTTTTTCTATTAACTTTTGCGCTAACAGTTACTTCCTGTAAAAGAAAAATAAATGAATTAGATCAAACAGTGGTCTCAATTCAGGAAGTAAAATCCATTGGAGAATTGATAACTGCCGAGTATTATGGAGAGGTGATAGAAGGCTTAACTAAGATCTCCTATGATTCCCAAGGAGTTGTACTACAAAAACAATACGAAGACATTCAAAATAACATCGCCACTATAGAAGATCAGCTACAAAAACAATATGAAGAAGAATTTAACAAACTAAACAGACGTTTCGACAACAGAAAAACTGACCTCAAAGACTCACTAAAATTTGTCAAACTTCAAAAACGCCTAAAAAGAAGAAAAAAGAGACGTTTTTTCAAGGCGATAAGAAAATCGAAGATTGATCATAAAGAAACAGGTTTCAAAACTATCAGAAAGATAGCTGAAGGAAACAGCAAAGCTGCCTTTGACGAAATTTTGAATGAACAATGGGCTTCGTTTAAGCAAAAACATTTTGCTAAATACAATGAATTATTAACAAGCATCGCTGAAGAAGAAACTGCTAAGCAAGACTTAATTTATATTGGCAGAGGATGTGTGAGAGCAGGCTTTGATCTGGCTGGTATTGATCAGGAAAATATATTTCTTTCAGGTAATAAGGATACCATTTTCTTGCTAGACCTCAATCCTATCTTATTTGAGGTTAGCATCAACCCTTATTTCCATTTGCCGCGATTTAATGACGGCAAAGACACTTTGGGTGAGGTGGCGATCGGACAGGATACTATTTTAGGTTTTCAATTAATCGATGCACAAAAAGCTCGCAAGTTAAGTTATAACGACATTCAGAAAGTGAAAAGTGCATGTGTCAAACAATTGCGTGAAGAAGCACTTGAGCGTAACATTTTAGAGCACGCCAGAATAAATGCCGAGGAAACACTGCTGGGTTTTTTCAAGTTATTGCCTTTAGTACCTGGGCAAGAGATAAAAAGAGTAATCATCTCTCCTTCTAAATATTTTTATGACAGGCAACATATTCTTTACGACGGAGAAATAGATGAATCGGAGTTTGAGTACATCAACGAAATGGCAGAAACGGACCTCTCTTATTTGGATTCTGCGTTTTTTAAACACAGAACTTTAGCTTATCAGCAGAAGCAGTTGGACAAGTTTGTAAAGGCATTGTACCAGAAATCGAAAGACCATAATAATTGTAAAGAATGGAGTATCTGGGTAACAGGGTATTTTGATAAACGCCATATAGTTATAGAAGAACCAATTTAATTATGAATATAAAAGATAAAAGTATTCTGGAATTACCAGAATCTCATAGCTGGAGTATGGAAACTAAAAGGATGGGAACAAGTAAGACCAGTGGTGCCTTTAAATCCGGACTTCCCGATACAATTGTTATTCATTACACAGGAGGCACAACGCTTGGAGGTGCCGTCAGTACTTTAATAAACCCTCAAGTAAAAGCATCGGCACACCTGGTTGTTGGTGGAGAAAAGGAGAATTATATTATCGAACAGCTGGTACCTTTCACACACATAGCCTGGCATGCCGGATCGAGTAAATATGCCGGAAGAGAAAGGCTTAACAAATACGCCATAGGCATAGAAATTGTAAACCCCGGTTATTTGTTCGAGGACGCCGAAGGGAATATTAAGACCAAATGGGGACAAACAGTGGCTAAAAACGATGCCCAATTCCTTACTCATAAGAACGAACACTCACCGAAGTACTGGCACTCTTATAAAGAACAACAATTGGAAGTTGTGCGTGAAATTTGCCTGGCGTTAAAGGCTACATTTCCTATAAAATATGTAGTAGGGCATGATGAAATATCTCCGGGACGCAAACAAGATCCAGGCCCCTGTTTTCCAATAGACGCATTGAGAGCTCAAATCCTGGACAACAGAAGTGTCGATGATCCGGAAGATGAAGAATCCACCGTAAATACTGGTATAGTGAATACCAATAATTTAAATATTCGTGCCGCCGGTAATGGCAACGCTACAAAAGTAGCATTACCTCTTAAAAAAGGAGCAAATGTATCCATTATTGAGGCCCAAAACGGATGGTATCGGGTTAAAACAGAGATTGAAGGATGGGTTTATGGTAAATACATAGATTTATGAAAAATGTATTAATAGTTGTTCTTATCGCCATCGTTATTCTGGTGGCTTTTGGTCTCATTGAAACTTACGATCTGGTAGAATGGAAATGGAAACAAATGGCTATACTGGCCGCTGCGTTAGGAGGGCCTTTTCAGTTTTTTTATAACAAATATATTGCGAAGAAGGAGGAAAAAGAGGAAAACGAAGCTATTATTAAATACAAAACACTGGACTACAAATACATTCAGTCCAGACGTGCCTCAGCAAACGCAACAAAAAAAGAGAATACTACTCCCGAGAGTAGCGATTTTGATATTAACGAATCAACTGTAGGATAATTAACGATCATGGCAAATATAAGCGAACAAGTTCTAGACAATTCTCTGGCTAATTCAGCGTTTAGCACCACAGACTATGTTGTTTTCACTATTGGTGTTATTGTATTACTGACCTGGATGTGCATATGCATATTTTTTGTTAAAAGACTTTTAAAAAAGTTCACTTACCAGGGACAGGGAAAAGATGAAGAAAATGCAAAATTAAAAAACCCCTATTTATGGGAAACATTGGGATTGCCCAGAGGAACATTTCGAGGAATATTAACATTAACACTTCTTGTTGTTGTCATTGTACTTATTTCTATGTCATTATTAGTTGCTCAATTTCGAGGACAATTTGAAACGCTTGTTGAAGCTTTTGAAATCATGCTTGCCTTTTATTTTGGAAGTAAAGTAATGCATCACGTCACAAACAGTGACAAAAAGAAAGCTCAAAAGAAAGCGGAGATGAGTACAAGGCAAAATTCTAGTATAGAAAATTCACAGGCATCTAACGAAACTGATTTCGAGATAGAAAACGCCATAGGCTAATATTCTTTACTTCCTCCACACTGACTATATCCTCACAATTTTGTAAATTGAGTTTAAATTCCCCACTGAACTTATGACAAATAAAGAAATTGTTCGAGTAATAAAGGATACGGCACGTTTGCTGGAATTGCATGACAGCAACCAATTTAAGGTCCGTTCTTATAATACAGCTGTTTTTAAACTAGAAAAAATAGCAACTCCTTTAGTTGATATGGATGAAAAGCAACTTTGTGAAATTGATGGTATTTCGAAAAGTCTGGCCGGCAAAATTATACAAATTGTATCTACAGGTAGTTTCGACGAACTCGATCAGCTGATTAATGAAACGCCGGAAGGTGTGATTAAAATGCTATCAATTCCTGGTTTGGGGCCCAAGAAGATTAGAATTATTTGGCAAGAACTGGAAATAGTTTCCATACCACATTTGCTCGAAGCTTGTGAGCGTGATATTATCTCCAATCAGAAAGGGTTTGGAAAAAAGACACAAGAAAGTATTTTGGAAGCGCTCAAATTCTCTCAGGAACAGGAAGGAAAATACCTCTTTGCCGAGATTGAGGAAAGCGCTATTGGATTGGAAAATGATCTAAAAAAGATACTCCATGACACCCCAGTTCTACTAGTTGGAGAAATAGCCAGAAAGTTGGACATAATTGAGGAAATTGCCCTTTTGGTGAGCTCAAATGATCTGGAAGAAACACATCAATTACTTGAGCGAATAAATAAGTTCACTTACCACCCTCAAGATTCTGGTCCGTATTGTGTAAGAGGCAAGCTAGAAAATCCGCTGGTCAGTGTTTCAATACACATCTGTCAGCCCAAGGATTTCACCAAAAAATCTATTCAGCTCACATCATCGGGCGCTCACCTCGGACACCCTCTATCAAACAACACCAGCATTTATGAAATGCTCCAAAAAGCTTCCTCCAAAAATGATGAGGCTTTTTATCAAAGTATTGGCCTGCATTACATGCCCCCTGAAACAAGAGAAGGCTTAATAGAAGATCAATTTCGTATTGAAAATGAAGTCCCAGCACTGATAACAGACAGTGATCTCAAAGGGATCATTCACAATCATAGTACATTTAGCGACGGCAAGAATACCCTGGAAGAAATGGCTACTTATTGTAAAGAGCTCGGGTATGAATATTTAGGAATCAGCGACCATTCTGTGAGTGCTTTTTACGCAAACGGCCTCGATGAAGACCGTATTGAACGTCAACACTTCGAAATTGACGAGCTCAACAAAAAAATGGCCCCTTTTAGAATATTTAAAGGAATAGAGTCTGACATTTTGAACGATGGAGCACTAGATTATAGCAACGATATATTATCTTCATTTGACTTTATAGTTTCATCCATTCATTCCAATCTGAACATGGATGTGGAAAAATCAACTGCAAGGCTTATAAAAGCCATTGAAAACCCTTACACGACCATATTAGGTCACATAACCGGACGTCTTCATTTGAGGCGAAAAGGCTACCCGGTAGATCACAAAAAGGTGATAGATGCATGCGCGGACAATGGCGTTGCCATTGAAATAAACGCTAACCCCTGGCGCCTGGATATCGATTGGAAATGGGTCCCTTATGCACTTGAAAAAGGTGTGATGCTGAGTATTAACCCGGATGCTCATGAAAAAGCAGGTTATCTGGATATGCGTTACGGTGTTTTTTCTGGCCGCAAAGGGGGACTCACCAAGCAGTCGAATCTAAATAGCCTGACATTGAAAGAGTTTGAGCATTACTTAAACAAAAGAAAAGAAAGACACCTGAACCCCGCATAATCCGGATGACTAAAATACTGATCCTTCGATTTTCTTCTATTGGCGACATTGTGTTAACAAGTCCGGTTATACGTTGCCTTAAGAAACAACTCGAAAATGTTGAAATACACTATGCCACAAAAATCAACAACCGTTTTTTGCTTGAAAACAATCCCTATATAGACCGCCGCTGGTACTTGGAGAATGACCTTAATAAATTCAAAAAAGAACTAAAAAAAGAAGGTTTTGATTATGTCATTGATCTCCACAACAACTTAAAAACGCTCATTATCAAAAGAACCCTTAAGGTTCCCTCTTTCACATTAAATAAGCTAAATTTCAGAAAATTTCTTTACGTAAAATTCAAAATTAACCTCATGCCTAACATTCATATTGTGGACAGGTATATGCAAACGGTAGAAAAGCTTGGTGTGGTTAACGACGATGAAGGCCTGGACTATTTCATTCCCGAAAAAGATGAAGTTGAAAATAGCTGGCTACCTGAAACTCATAGAAAAAAATATGTAGCACTCGCAATAGGTGGGCAACTCTTCACAAAAAGGCTGCCTACTGAGAAGTTGATTGAGCTTTGCGACAGAATTAACAGACCTATTGTTCTCTTGGGAGGAAAAGAAGATGCTGCAGTTGCCGAAGAGATTGAAGCTTTCTTTAAACCTCAACAGTCTCGTATTACAGAGGAAGAGCTTAAAAAAGAATTGAACAAAAAGGCCGTTATTTTTAATGGCGTAGGAAAATTTAATTTTAATCAAAGTGCCTCTGTCATTAGAGATTCAATTGCTGTATTTACACATGACACAGGATTAATGCATGTTGCCGCTGCTTTTAAAAAGAATACTTTTAGCATTTGGGGCAACACAACTCCTTATTTCGGCATGTATCCCTATCAAACTAAATTCACCATATTCGAAAACAATAAATTAGGGTGCAGGCCTTGCTCCAAAATAGGTCATGATAAATGCCCAAAAGGACATTTTAAATGTATGAAAGATATCGAGTTCGACTTCTATATTCCTTAAAAACACATCGGACATCCTGCCTTTTTGTGATTAACCCGGGTTTTATAAATGCCCGGATCATGGTTTCAATAATATCTTTCAAGTGTATTTTTTGATACCTGCAATACAGATATTCTATGAATTAGAAAAAAATGAGGCGATAACATCGTATATTTGAGTAAATATTACCGTGATATATGATAAACCGATTTTCTATCTGCTTACCAAAAATTAAATTATCAGAAAGATTTGAAGCTGCGGCACCAGCTAATTATACTCCTATTTACAATGGTTCTCAAGGGCAACAAATGCCGGTGATTACCAATGAAAATGAAAACAGGATTGTTTTATATCAATGGGGCTTAATACCATATAACTCAAAAGACCCACTTATCGGCGACAAGCTTATTAATGCACGAGCAAGAACCTTGCACATAAAATCTCCTTTCTGTGATTTATTGGCAAGTAAGAGATGTATTATTCCTGCAGACGGTTTCTTTGTGTGGGATTCGAGCAATGGACAGCATATTCCATATAGAGTTGAATTGAAAAGTGGTCAGGCTTTTGCAATAGCCGGTCTCTGGGACGAATGGAAGGTAGAAGGAGAAGAAGAATCATCAATTTTTAAGACTTTTACAATTATCACCACCGATGCCAATTCGGTAGTAAGTCCTTTTAACGACCGCATGCCAGCCATACTGGCTCCCTCTGTTGAAAAAAAATGGCTTGAAGATAAAGTTAAACCAGAAAAACTTTCGGCACTGCTCAAACCTTATGAGCCGGAAGAATTAAAGATTTTCAAAGTAGCTGATTTCGTAAATGATACAACGGTTAATAATATCAACGTCATCAAAGAAGAAAACACAAATATTCCGGGTGAAACTTTAAGTTTGTTTGACTAAGTCCCCTTCATTACCTCATCGGTAAGAGAAATAGCATGTAGAAACTTATCAACGTCGACGTCATGTAGCAGCTCGTTTCCTGCTATGCATTCCATGATCAGCTCTGTGGGAATATTCCCGGTGAGTTCGTCCTTTGCCATAGGGCAACCCCCATACCCTTTTAAAGCGCCATCAATGCGAAAACAGTTCGCGTTGAAAACGGCTTGTATTTTTGCTTTCGCGTTCATAGGATTTGCATGTAGATGAGCACCTATTTCAACATCAGGATACGTACGTAATACTTCAGCTAAAACATGTTTAATATCATGTGGACTGGCACTACCTATCGTATCGGAAATAGAAACTATGCTGACACCGAAATCTTGTAATGTCCCGGTCATATCAATAACCTTCTGAACACTATAATCTTCCTGATACGGATTTCCGAAAGCCATCGATATATATATCACTAGCTCTTTATTGTTTTCATGTACCAATTCCTGTAAGCGTCGAACCAGCTCAATTCCTTCGCTTACTGATTTCCCGGTATTTCGCATTTGAAAGGTTTCCGAAATTGACAAGGGGAATCCTAAATACTTTATTTCGGGATACTTAATAGCTTCCAATGCTCCGCGTTCGTTTGCCACAATGGCGAGTAATTTGGTTTTGCTATTGCTTAAATCAAGTTTACTTAACACTTCTGCCGTATCGCTCATTTGAGGAATAGCCTTTGGTGATACGAAACTCCCAAAGTCTAACACATCAAAATTGGCTTCCAACAAGGCATTCATATATTGCACTTTTGTATCGCTGGGAATAAAATGATCTATTCCCTGCATAGCATCACGAGGACACTCTACTATTTTAACTCGCTGAGACATTTTCAGAATCTTCTATTCTTTTTTCTGCTTGATGTATTGCTATTAATTGAGGAGGTTGATTTAATCGCTCTGCTTCATTCAATATTTCAAGTGTTTTGTTGTAAACAAATTGCGTATCTTCTTTGACCTGTTCCGGAGATCTCTTCTTATATTCCGCATATACATTTATCAGCCCTCCTGAATTTATTAGAAAATCCGGAGCGTGCACAATCCCTCTCTGCAATAACATATTGCCATGGACAGTTTCATCCAAAAGCTGATTATTAGCGGCTCCCGCTATTACTTTACACTTCAAAACCGGAATTGTGTTATCGTTAATTGTTGCACCCAGGGCACAAGGAGCATAAACATCAACATCGGCCTCATAGGTCTCTTTCAAGCTCACGAACTTAGCATTATAGGCTTTCAATACCGACGCGACTTTGGATTCATTGAGGTCCGAAATATACAATTGAGCACCTTCTTGATGTAATAAGCTTAATAAATTGCTACCAACATTACCAACTCCTTGTACTAACACTTTTTTATTATGAAGGGAATCGCTGCCGAAAGCTTTCTTACAGCTGGCTTTCATACCTAAATAAGTAGTATATGCTGTCACTGGTGAAGGGTCTCCACTTCCGCCTGCTTCTTCGGGGAGACCTGTTACATGCTTGGTAGACTGAGCCACCCACTTCATGTCTGCAACTGTCATATTCACATCTTCGGCTGTAATATACTTTCCACCCAAGCTATCCACAAACTCGCCAAAACGCCTCATAAACTGTTCATTTTTCAGCTGCCGAGGATCTCCTATTATTACTGCCTTACCGCCTCCAAGTGAGAGACCTGAAACAGCCGCTTTATAAGTCATGCCTTTTGATAAACGCAGCACGTCGTTCAGCGCATTTTCTTCACTTTCATATGGCCACATCCTCACCCCTCCCAGAGATGGCCCTAAACTCGTATTGTGAATCGCAATTATTGCTTTTAAGCCTAGTGAAGAATCTGAGCAAAAAACAACCTGCTCATGACCCATATCATTCATTTGTTTAAGTGTAGACATAAAATCATTGATAACTCCTAATTATTATTAACGATCAAAAAGAAAAAATGATTGCAATAAAAAGGAATAACTTGATGCTTTTGATAAGTATCAACGGTGAGTTCAAATAAAATTAGTCAATAACCTGATTTGTACCACTTATTTTTCCAATAAAAATCAACATAGTTCATACCAAAATTGGCTGCCACCACATTTCCCTTCACGTCAAAACTCTCAACCACACTATTGAGTATAGTGCTTAACTCGCCTCCTATAAATTGCTTCAGGTAGCCATAGCGATCTTTATACACCAGTTGCTTATAATCAATTTTAAGATCTTCAGGAATAAAGCCCTTTTCAAGCAAATGTAATCTTCCCTTATAAACCACGTAAAAATCTCCCAGGAATGAAAAAGTCATTATATGATCGGTAACACGGACATGCATAGGCAGAATTTCTTTCTGTAAAGCCAACTTTCCCTGATAATATACTTTGAAATTCTGATCATTGTCCACATATGCCAGGAAGTCGTCACCAACATAAAATTTTTGTGGTTCAAAAGATTCCAATTCGTGCATTTCCCCTTTGTAAAAAAGGTGAAATACACTATTGATATCATCAAAATAAGCCAGTGTGTTAAGTCCTATTTTGATAGATCTCGGCTTATACTGCATGGTCAGCTCTGTCAATTCGCCCTGCCAGAACACTTTAAGATTTTCATTCACATCAACATATGCCAGTATATTATCCGTAGCGTTTTGCCATAATAAATTACCACCGATATTAGGTTCTAAATTTATCAGATTGTTCTGATAGTATACGTTATACTCATTTGTTGTTGGCTCTGTATACGCAAGAAGTGAATCACCAACCACCACTTTGGATGCCCAATTGGTTAATACCTTTAACTGCTTTTTTTCTAATATACGCAAACCCTGGGCGCTTTTATAAACGTTTAGGTAATCGGTTGCCCAAAAGCTTTGATTCACATTAATTTTGGTGTTGTAAAATTCACCATTACTGTACAATCTCAAAAAACCCGGATTATCGAAAAAGAAGACGCCGGTACCTCCTCCTCTAATATTTTGCCTGCCGTCCCAGGAAAATGAACGAATTTGACCGCTGTCAAAAACCTTAATTGCAGTTCCTTGCACTCTGCCAAAAGCCATTATGTCTTGCGAAAAACTCGTACATACCAGGTTAATAAATAGAAATACCAGCAATATAATCCTCATACAATCCCCTTGAAATTTAAGCAGAGACTAATCCTTATTTAAGATCTGAACTTATTGAATGGAACAAATATACTTAAAAAAGAACGTAAATTGGAGCTCCTAAGTATATCTTCTTTAAGTAGAAATTAAAAACAAAAGGCAGCCTAATATAAGGCTGCCTCTCATTCAATTATCAAAAAATTAAAGATTTTCGTCTACATTTTGGCCAGTAACTGTAGGAAATCGTCGATATTAACGATGCCGTCCTGGTTTATGTCTTCTGGGCAATTACAATTTGCCTCACCAAATTTACCCAATAAGAGAAGGAAATCGTCTATATCTACCACTCCGTCCTGATTAATGTCTTCGGGCGTATTCTCAAAATTTAATGCTACTATAATAGGATCATGATCAGATGCACGATGAGGATCGGTACTGTAAAAATCAATGATTTGACCTGCAGATTTAAATTCGGTATTGTAGTCTAATGCGGTAGCTTCATCTGCATTAATATGCCATGAAGTAGTTCCAACTACAAATTCCTCCAGTGCCGCATTTGACATCGCATAATCAAGTGTTCCCCACTGTCCGTCAAAACTATAACTATATTCTTTAAGTCCATCTGCTTCATTTACAAGTAAGTTTGTATAACCCGAATCTTCAAGTGCGATTATTGGATCTTCCTGGGCATAAGCGTTCAGGTCGCCAATAATCATATTGTATGGACTACCACTGCTCGTTGGATCTGTACCAAGCCATGCTGCCAGTGCCTGAGCCGCTTCTGTACGCGTTACGTTACAATTGCCCTGACCATCTCCTAAATCCGGATCACCCAAATCATCACAATCTGAACCCTTAGATTTCAAATGATTAACACAAATGGTAATAATTTCACCACTAGCTAAATCTGTAAAGGACTGCGCCAATGCCGGTCTGTTCTTATCGTCATTGAAAAGCGGATCTACCATACTGTTAAGTATTGCAGCCGAACCTGTCAAACCTGCAGTTGCGGTATTATAAATTAAACCCACGGCGATTTGGTCAGTACCTATAGTTCCAACACCTGGATCTACAAACGCATAGGTAGCACCACCAAGTGCATTTAAGCCATTTACCAGGTCTTGTATTGCGCTTTGCGCTCCGTAGCCATCATTTTCTATTTCCATCAAGCCAACGATATCGGCATCCATAGAATCAATTGCATGAATTATTTTGTCGCGTTGTCGATTGAACTCATCCAGGTTATCAGCTCCACGGGCAGTAGGGAATCCACCTCCAAGTCCGTCTCCATTGAAGTAGTTTAACACGTTGAAACTCGCTATTTTGAATGTTTCTTCGCTTATATTAGGCTTGGATGTTCTTGGGTTGGGTGCATTGGAAAAAACCGGATCAGCAGTAACGTAAACACGATAGGCGTTAGTGCTGTTACCACTTAAGTTGAAACCAGACCATGCATAAGTCATCACACCCTGTATTCCATTTACACTTGCCCCTCCTCTTACATAATTACTGAAACTCAAACCTGGTGCAGGGAAAATAACCGGATCCGGATTTTGCGCTGTACTGGCATCGTCAATTATCAATTTATTAAGCTCGTTAGCCAATGCTAGGGAATCTGCGCTTGCTCCGGGACGAAACAGTTGAGTAGGCTGAAATAATCGATCACCGCCTGATAACCATAGTTCTCCTCCCCTACCATGCAAAAAGCCATTGGTTACTACCAATTCCTGCTCAACATGAATTAACATTCCTTCATATCGCTCAAAGTAGTTTGTATCTACTACCGGTAATTGTATTGGGCTTGAAGTTGGCAACGGATTACCACTTGAAACCACATTTATTGACGTTGTATTATTAATTTCCGTTAATTCGAAGAATTCCGTTACGGTTCCTGTAACTGATACCAAGTCACCCACACTTACATCAACAGCTGAAGGGGCATAAATAAAAATACCTTCAGATGTCATGCTATCGCTATCGGCATCAGCATCTTCTTCCTGTAGGTAGAAGCCATCAACCGTAGTCTGAAAGTCTCCAACCACAATACCTTCTACCGTAACTGTTTGATTCTCCAGGGGACTTACCAAAGTCGCACCTTGTATTTCATGTATAAAAACCGAGTCTCCTCCCACTACCTGTCCAAAGCTCTGACCATTGTTAACAGCGTCATACGTACTGGCAACATTTTCAGACCACGTAAAATCACTATATTCGGTTCCTGTTCCAATAAGCTGCAATGTTAAACCAAGCGCTGCGCTCGATTGGCTAACACCAATATCTTCGCTGGTCATGCCATTGGCTGCTCCTTCTGTTGCATCGAACGTACCTTCATAACTTAAAAACTGTATGACCAGACCATTATTGTCTACAAGAGCCATTCCGTCGGGAGCTCCATTTTGTATAGAGCTCGGAAAAACAGTGCTAAAGCCAAATCCGTCGGTTTGATCTGTCAACGTTCCTGAAAGCGCAATGCTGTCATAAGAAGATCCATCATTACCGTTGTACAAGAGTAAACTCCAGCCCGTCAGGTCCGTTCCCGCTTCTCCGGCTATTTCTACTGCCTCATCGGCATCTGTTCCTGAATTATCATAGTGAATTTCGTTGATCCAGACTTCACCACTTCCTCCGCTCCCGGAGAATGATTGCCCTTCATTTACTGCGTCGTAGGTACTTGCTAGATTGGCATCCCACGTAAAATCGGCATAACTGCTACCTGTACCGGTTAACTGCATTGAAAACCCAAGCGCTGCGCTCGATTGGCTAACACCAATATCTTCGCTGGTCATGCCATTGGCTGCTCCTTCTGTCGCATCAAACGTTCCTTCATAGCTTAGGAATTGTATCACCAGACCATTATTGTCTACAAGAGCCATTCCGTCGGGAGCTCCATTTTGTACAGCACTTGGAAAAATGGTGTTAAAGCCAAAGCCATCGGTTTGATCTGTCAACGTTCCTGAAAGCGCAATACTGTCATAAACTGTTCCATTGTTACCGTTGTACAAGAGTAAACTCCAGCCTGTCAGGTCCGTTCCCGCTTCTCCGGCTATTTCTACTGCCTCATCGGCATCTGCTCCTGAATTATCATAGTGAATTTCGTTGATCCAGACTTCACCACTTCCTCCGCTCCCGGAGAATGATTGCCCTTCATTTACTGCGTCGTAGGTACTTGCTAGATTGGCATCCCACGTAAAATCGGCATAACTGCTACCTGTACCGGTTAACTGCATTGAAAACCCAAGCGCTGCGCTCGATTGGCTAACACCAATATCTTCGCTGGTCATGCCATTGGCTGCTCCTTCTGTCGCATCAAACGTTCCTTCATAGCTTAGGAATTGTATCACCAGACCATTATTGTCTACAAGAGCCATTCCGTCGGGAGCTCCATTTTGTACAGCACTTGGAAAAATGGTGTTAAAGCCAAAGCCATCGGTTTGATCTGTCAACGTTCCTGAAAGCGCAATACTGTCATAAACTGTTCCATTGTTACCGTTGTACAAGAGTAAACTCCAGCCTGTCAGGTCTGTTCCCGCTTCTCCGGCTATTTCTACTGCCTCATCGGCATCTGCTCCTGAATTATCATAGTGAATTTCGTTGATCCAGACTTCACCACTTCCTCCGCTCCCGGAGAATGATTGCCCTTCATTTACTGCGTCGTAGGTACTTGCTAGATTGGCATCCCACATAAAATCGGCATAACTACTACCTGTACCGGTTAACTGCATTGAAAACCCAAGCGCTGCACTCGATTGGCTAACACCAATATCTTCGCTGGTCATGCCATTGGCTGCTCCTTCTGTCGCATCAAACGTTCCTTCATAGCTTAGGAATTGTATCACCAGACCATTATTGTCTACAAGAGCCATTCCGTCGGGAGCGCCATTTTGTACAGCACTTGGAAAAACGGTGCTAAAGCCAAAACCATCGGTTTGATCTGTCAACATTCCTGAAAGCGCAATACTGTCATAAACTGTTCCATTGTTACCGTTGTACAAGAGTAAACTCCAGCCTGTCAGGTCTGTTCCCGCTTCTCCGGCTATTTCTACTGCCTCATCGGCATCTGCTCCTGAATTATCATAGTGAATTTCGTTGATCCAGACTTGCTGGGCGAAAGAAGTTGCAGCATTCAGTGCAAAGACACAGGCCACAAAAAGTAGTTTTAGTATTGATTCAATTTTCATCTTGAGAGATTATTTGTAAGAGAATTAAAACAAAGGAACTACCGGTACATTAACTAGATCTAATTTTTTGATTTAATTTATATAATGAATTTCAAGCTAATGTTAATTAATATTAACCGCTCTATTTTGAAACATCAGTGGACAAAAAAGATTACTATAACAAACAAAAATAAAAGGCTGTCCCCCGGGACAGGGAACAGCCTTTAACGCTGTTTAACTAAAAAATAGATTTACTGTTTCACGAATCGAGACAGGTACTTCTTATTATTGATATCAGAAGCTTCGAAAAGGTAAGTCCCAGGCAGTAAATTTGCTATGGAAATTTGCTCCGGCCCGTTTAGTTTTCCACGAAGATGAGTCTTGCCGGCCAGGTCATAAATAACATATGAAACCAAATCATCGACATTCTTCACGGCAATTAAATCAATACCAGGATTTGGTACAACATCAAGGATTTTAAGATCATCTTTTTTGATACCGGTTACACATTCATCATGTACGTTTACAACAACCTTTTTATACAGCGTATCTCCACAAGGATCTGCTGCATACATATGAATAGTATGCTCTCCTAAACCTATGCTATCCGGTGCAAAATAATAAGCCCCTTCAATGAGATCTACGGGACCATATATATTTAAATCATGAGAAAAGTCTGCTATTTTATATGGACCCTGCTCCACACAGAAGCTGTTCGGAATTTCAGGAAAATTGTAAACCCCGCAAAGGCAACTCTTAATCAAAACTTCAACTGTAACAGTTTGACTCTTACAACAATCGTTTGTGGAAGTATATGATATTGTGGTATATCCTGTAGTAGCATTAGACAAATCTAAGAAGTATACTCCTTCAGCATCAGCATATTGAACATATTCACCCGTAAAATAGGTATTGATTTCGTCACCGCTTCCCAGAATTATGTGAATGGAATCATCCAAACAAATTTCATCCGGAATTTCTAATGGAAACTCCACATCGTGGCAATCTGAGCTACAATCTTGCAGTGTAATTTTTAACTCAGCGCTATAGTAACCTCCACTACATAATTGTTGGCCAATATAAACTGGTATTTCCTGTGCTTCGTTAAACATACCAGGGCTAAAATAATATTCACCACTTTCATGAACTATACCCTGACCATGAATATAAAAACGGCCATTAAAGTCCTCTAAATTCAGGAAAGTAGCATCATCAGTCAAGCAAGCAACATATGGGAAGTTATCCGGGATATAAAATGTACTATCATAACATTGTTGAATACTTACGCATTTATCTATAGAACAACCCAAAGCACCATTATATGTAATACAAGCTACAGAGCTGGTAATTAGAGAAGGCACAAATATATATTGCCCCTGATCATCTACCAAAATACCATCGCCGCTGTAAGATCCTCCTTCCGGAGTATTCAAATAGTAATTATGAGTGGCATTTGTGATTAAGTCTGGCAAATTGGTTGGAAACTCCATACCGGCACAGGAGTCGCATGTAGCCACATAAAATGTATACACCTTGCTTACCAGTGAATCACATTCATTGTACCCACTTATTTCGAATGAATGATATTGTTCAGGAGTGACACGCGATGGATCGAAAGCATAATCACCGGTATCTGTCAAAATAATACCATCTCCGGACAAGAACCATCCTTGCTCATCAATATATATCGAGTCGGCAATAAACACTGGACCATACTCCGCGCATACGAAATTCGGGAATTGAATTCCAAAATCAAGAGAATCACAACCATTGCACGCTATAATTGTAAAGTTGTAAGTTTGACTTTGGTGATTACCACAATTGTCATACCCACTAACCTCTATATAGTGAGATGGTATCATAAGAGCCGAAAGCAAATCAATATCGATAAAATAAATACCGTCTAATAAAACTACCCCGGTTCCTTGTATTGACCATCCATTCATTTCCACTTCTGCCGCTTCAATAAGGTAGTACAACGAATCGTCATCGCATATTTCATAAGGTAGGTGAATACCGAAATCGATAGAATCACAACCCATACTATCACAATCTTCAATATATACATTGAATTGCTGTTGATTGAACTCACCACAATCGTTATACCCTGAAAGAATAATACCACTAGGAGAAAGATCCAGCGGGAATGGTGAACTTAATGTTTTTTGAACATCGATAAAATAAACCTCATCAATAATTTCAAGTATTAACTTAGATGCTTCAATCGTCCAACCATTGGCTTCCAGGGTACTCGTCTCTATCACATACACTAACGAATCAGTATCACAAATTTTCTCCGGAAGGTGAAGACCAAAATCGATAGAGTCGCAATCGGTACTATCACAATCTTTAATGGTGATATTGAATCGCTCGGAAATTAATTCCTGGCAATTATTGTACCCCGATAATTCCACATAATGAACTACGGTAAGTAGAGAAGAGGGGTCAAAATAATACGCTTCATCCTGCATAACAAGAGCAGTTCCATTAATCATCCAGTCATTGGCACCTAAGCTTGCCGAATCGATGATATAAATCAAACTGTCTGTGTTACAAACTTCTGTTGGTAGGTAAACACCAAAATCGATCGAATCACAATCCGTACTATCACAATCTTTAATGGTAATATCAAAGCGTTCAGCAATTAACTCCTGGCAATTATTGTATGCCGACAACTCCACATAATGAGGCATCGTTATTTCTGATCCGGGATCGAAAAAGTACACATCATCAGACAATACCAGAGCGCTTCCGTTTATCATCCATCCATTGGCATCCAAACTTGCCGAATCGATGATATAAACCAAACCGTCTGTGTTACAAACTTCTGTGGGTAGGGAAACACCAAAATCGATCGAATCGCAATAGGTACTATCGCAATCTTTAATGGTGATATCAAAGCGTTTGGTACTTAGTTCCTGACAATCATTGTACCCGGTCAATTCCACAAAATGAACTACAGTAAGTAGAGATGAGGGATCAAAATAATAAGCTCCATCATTCATAAGCAAAGATGTACCGCTAATCATCCAGTCGTTCTCGTCCAAACGAGCCGAATCAATAATGTAAACAAGGCCACCGTCGCGACATGGTTCCACAGGTATCTCAACTCCAAAATCAATAGGATCACAATGACTACCACATGTGTCAATTACGACAGAAAGAGTATCGTAAAAGCCATTAGGACAATCATCTCCATAACCTGCGAAAACGACATACTGTTCAGAATGTAGCGGATATTGAGTTGCATCAAATTTGTATACATAATCATCGTCCAGGAATAAATTACCAGAAACGATATAAAATTCTCCCAGGTCAACGGAGTCGACAATGGGGACAGCATCATCTTCTTCACAAGCGAGAAGTTGATAGGGGAGGTTAAGTTGAGGCAAAATATCGCCGCAGGGTTGTTGCTGTGCCTGGGAAAGATATATTCCTCCCAAAAGGCAAAAAACAAGACATAATAAGTACTTTTTCATAATTTTTAATAATTGATTTTTGAGTTCATTGTATCTTTACTTTGCCTTCGCAGAAAAAATGTAACCATTCTAAACATAACAAAACCCCGATTGTTTAGAGTAAATGGAGTTAAATCTATACTGGTTTCGGCGTGATCTTAGACTCAAAGACAATCACGCTCTATATAATGCATTGAAGACCGGGCAGCCTGTTCTTCCGATATTCATTTTCGATTCTGATCTATTAAAACAATTTGATGAGAACGATGCCAAAACGAATTTCATTTATGATGTGCTTGAGAAAATACATCGGCAATTATCAGCTATGGGTTCGGGAATACTGGTTAAATATGGAAGGTCAAAAACAGTTTTCCGGAAATTAATACAAGAATATGATATAGGTAAAGTATTCGCAAATGAAGATTACGAACCTCAGGCTATCAAAAGAGATTTCGAAATAAAACAATTATTACTGCATGAAAATATCGATTTTGAATTAACGAAAGATCATGTTGTATTTCACAAAGAAGAAATTGTAAAAAGTGATTCAAGCCCATACACTGTATATAGTCCTTACAAAAAAATATGGCTTAAAAAGTGTCAAACAACTATAAACTGTTTTCCTTCCCAAGATTTTCACAATTATCACCAATGTGAACTTATATTCCCGAACCGGGCAACAATTGGGATAAAAAGCTCCAACATAAAGGTCAGAGCGTATCAAACACAACACTTACACAAATACCATTCACAAAGAGATTATCCGGCAAAAAATACCGGATCTTATTGGGGGCCACATTTACGCTTTGGTACAATAAGTGTAAGACAGGCTTTAAAAATTGCATCATCAAAAAACGAAACGTTGGTTAATGAACTGATATGGAGGGATTTTTTCTCACAAATATTATATCATTTCCCGTATGTAGAAAAACAAGCATTCAAAAAACAATACGACCTTATTGAGTGGGATAATAATGAATTCTTCTTCGAAAAATGGCGTGAGGGAGAAACGGGATATCCCATAGTAGATGCTGGCATGAAAGAGCTTAATGAAACGGGATACATACACAATAGAGTACGAATGATCTGTGCTTCATTTTTGGTTAAAAACCTACTCATCGATTGGCGTTGGGGGGAATATTATTTCGCACAAAAGTTATTAGATTTTGATCTGGCTTCTAACAATGGGAACTGGCAGTGGGTTGCAGGCTGTGGCTGCGATGCGGCACCCTATTTCAGGGTTTTCAATCCCATCAGGCAACAAAAGCAGTACGATCCCGAGTTTGAGTATATAAAAAAATGGATTCCTGAGTTTGATCCGGCGCATTATATAAAGCCACTTGTTAGCCTCGACGAAACCAGGAAAAAAGCGATAGAAGTTTATAAGAATGCACGCATGGCGGTGGGCCTATAAAAAGGTCCATTTGTTAAATGTGGCTGCCTGGCCTTTCCATATCCCCTGCTGATCAAAAACCGTCCAAACGATAGCCTCTTCAATCTTAAATCGCCTTCCGGAGCTGGATATTCGTATTCCGCTGTAGTTGGGGTTATAGCCCAATTTTTTCGTTTGCTCCAACATTTGAGCTCTTAGGTCGCGATGAACAGGTTCTGCCGACTTTCGCGAAGGCATACGGGTAAAAGTTTCCCAATCGAGTTCCCATAGATCCAATGCACTTTTATTGGCAAAATTAAAAATAGGATCTTCCTGAGTTCCGTGAGATACTAAAACAAAATCGGCACTCCATACCAATCTGGCATTGGCGTCCGGAGAACCTGCATCTGGCATTAATAAATCGCCGACCGTACTGTAATACGAATCTAACAACAAATTTGTGTGTGCTATTTGGAAGTCGGTTAGCTGCATCAAACCACCGTATTTTTAAATTATTTTGAATAAAAAAAAGGTCAGCAGGTATCCCTGCTGACCTTTAAATTATAATGAATCAGCTTATTCTTCTGATTTTTCTTCTTCTTCTTCAGTAGCTTCTTCTTTAGCTTCAGTACCACCACCTTGCATAGCTTCTTTTATTGCTGCAAGACCTTCTAAATCACCCAACGTAGATTTCTCTACATCACGGTTAACTTTATTGATGGCAGATTTTGAAGAACCTTTTTTCTTCGCACCTTCTTCTTTCGTTGGAGCTGAATGTACATTGGTATGAGATAATGCAATACGCTTGTCTCCTTTAGAAAACTCAAGTACTACGAAATCCAAAGTTTCTCCGTCTACCGCTAATGTACCATCTTCTTTGGTCAAATGCTTAGTAGTAGCAAAACCTTCAATACCGTAAGGTAACTCCAATACAGCTCCCTTATCCGTTTTATTCAAAATCGTACATTTGTGTACTGTACCCAATTCGAAGATATCTTCAAAAGTATCCCATGGATTCTCTTCGATATGCTTATGACTCAATGCCAATTTGCGATTATCGACATCAAGCTCAAGTACAACAACTTCTAACTCTTCACCTACCTTTACAAACTCAGAAGGGTGCTTGATTTTCTTCGTCCACGATAAATCAGATACGTGCACCAAACCATCGATACCTTCTTCGAGCTCAATGAATAAACCAAAGTTTGTAAGGTTACGCACCACACCTTTATGCTTGCTGTCTACAGCATATTTGGTAAGAACATCCTGTTTCGTCCAAGGGTCTTCAGTTAATTGCTTAATGCCAAGAGACATTTTACGCTCATCGCGATCGATAGTCAGTACTACTGCTTCTAACTCATCTCCTACGCTTAGGAAGTCCTGAGGATTACGTAAATGTTGTGACCAGCTCATTTCAGAAACGTGAATTAAGCCTTCTACACCTGGGTGTAATTCCAAGAATGCACCGTAATCTGCCACGTTAACAATTTTACCTTTCACACGGCTTCCAACATCAACACCACCTTCTAAAGAATCCCATGGATGCGGAGTCAGTTGCTTCATACCAAGAGAAATACGCTTCTTGTCATCATCGAAGTCAAGAACAACGATATTCACTTTTTCGTCTAATGCCAATACCTCTTCCGGGTGATTGATACGACCCCAAGAAATATCTGTAATGTGAAGAAGACCGTCTACACCACCCAAGTCGATGAATACACCGAAGTTAGTCATGTTTTTGATCACACCTTCCAATACCTGACCTTTTTCAAGGTTCTCAAGGATTTGTGCTTTTTGTTTCTCAAGATCTTTCTCGATCAATACTTTATGAGAAACAACAACGTTATCGTTAGTGTAGTTGATTTTCACAACTTTCACTTCCATTTTCTTTCCAACAAAGACGTCGAAATCGCGAATTGGTTTCACATCAATTTGTGAACCTGGCAAGAATGCTTCCACTCCAAATACATCCACAATTAATCCACCTTTTGTTCTACGCTTAACAAAACCATCAATGATTGCATCACCATCATGTGCCCCCTGAATGTTTTCCCACGCTTTAACAATCTTAGCTTTTCTGCGAGAAAGTACTAATTGCCCATTGGCATCTTCCTGATTCTCTAAGTAAACTTCTACTAAATCACCGATTTTCAGTCCTTCAACATCTCGAAATTCTGACAAAGGCACCATACCATCGGATTTAAACCCAATGTTTACAATGACATCTTTTTCACTGATACCAACTACGGTACCTTCCAAAACTTCACGTTCGGTTACTTCGTTCAAAGTTCCTTCATATAGTGATTCCAATTCCGAACGCTCTGCGTCAGAATAACCACCACCAACACCGCCTTCACCGGCAGCATCCCAATTAAAGTCGGCTGAGCCAACTTCTTCCAACTCTTTACTCATGCTATTTTTTAATAAAGAATACAACAGCGCCTATTAACAGTAATCAACTCAGGCACTGAGGTTTAAATACAACATCCATTTTCCGAAAGAAAAATAGAAAACGCCGTTCACTCAAACGGACTGCAAATTTAGCTTTAAATATTTAATATTCAAAGTTATCAACAGCTCTTTTACTTTATAGAATTGGCAGGGGATAAAATTTCATTAAAGTGTTACGAATGTACCGGTAGTGATGATAAAACAAGCACTTAAGTACATTAACAGTGCTTTATTCACAAAAAAATATCAAAAACTATTAGATCAGTTAAACGCGTACATAAAACTGATGTTCATCACATATATTTTCAAGTCTTCAGATGCTATTAGAAATTCGGGTATCAAATTTTATAAAACATCTGAACAAAAATGACACATAACTTTTTATCATCATTAAACAAAAAAACCGGAATCAAAGCCGCTTTTATTATCATCGCTAGTTTGGTCTTATCATTTGTATCAAAAGCACAGGATGATTGCTACCTCGAACCTACTCTCAACACTTATTTTAATAATAACATCACAGGAGGATCCTACGGATATTATTTGAAAGAAGTAAACGGACCCATAATTGCCAATAACAATGGGTTCACGACTTTTGAGCCTGCCAGTGCCATTAAAGTACTATTTCATGCTCATGCCATGAGAAGAGTACAGTTGGGCATTAGCAGTCTGAACTCACTCGTATTTTGGGAGAGAGACCTCAACGACGACAGACCAGGAGCCCGTCCACGATCCAGTACCTGTACTCCGAGTAACCCGGACTGGGAACTGGATCAGTTAAGCACTGTATTGCAAGGTATGATGGAACAATCTGATAACCGCCATACACAAGCCATTCGTGACCTCTATGGTGATGGAAACATCCTTAATACAGCGAACGCTCTTGGATTAACAAATACCGATCTAAATCACAACATCGGTTGCTTTTGTAATAACCTCAACAGCAACAACACCACGTTGAGAGATTTGGCAAGAATCTACGAAGAGGTTGCTACAGGATACCTTAGCGGCGGATCCAGAGACACATTTTATCAGCTCATGTTGCAAGAAACCAACAATATGGGCACATTGGTAGATAACCTGGTAGACCAACTCAACATTGGCCTGGGAATAGATGCTTCTGATATCGCAGACTTCAAAAGTCGAATAAGGATTGCTTACAAAGGGGGTAGCTACGGATGCGGGGCTAACCTTTGGCGCTCAAATGCAGGCTGGATACGCTTACCTTTTAAAACCAGTTATTATAGCATTACAAACAAAGAATATGTATTTGGTGTATATGCTAATCAGGTAAGCGCTGTAAATGTAAATTCAAGAACGCTAAGTTTACAAGTACTGAGAGATCAAATAGAGGCTGCATTGCAAACCTGGAAAAGCGAAGGTTCTAACATCGCACTTTTAGGCAACATAACCAGCTCAACCGTAGGCGAATACATTAATTCAGAATTACCAATATTAACGGACGTATTATCCATTTGCAGACTAACCAGTAGCAGAGTAGCCACTTCAAGCCGCACCACTACAGGCCTGATGAAAAGTACTGTCTGGGACATCACCAACAACGGCAACACTATTACCGCCAAAGACAATTATTATGCAGGGGGCAATCATATGATGATTGACAATAAACGCCTGACGTCTTCGCGTTTCATCACTGCTGCCATAAGAAACGGAAACCTGCAACTTCGAGTGTGGGATGTAGACGGAACAGGAGACATTACACTGGCTGGCACGGGCAATGCAGGAACGACAAACGAAGTTTCACTGGTACGTTTAAGCTCTACCCGTGTAGTAACGTGTCTGGTTGACAGCGACCAAAACCAACGCAATATAGTTTGGGACATTAACGGCAGTGGCTCTCTTACACGACGGGGCACCTATGTATTAGACGATGCCAGCAACCTCATTGGTACCAGACTTTCATCATCTCGATTTGCAACCGCATGCAGAGACCTGAATACTGGTACACTGAAAGTATACAGCTGGTCAATAAGTGGTTCTGCAACTCCGGTACTTATTGGATTCAAAACAGCAGGTGCCATTGGCAAGATAGCAATCAACAATTCAAGCAGCAGTCAATTTATCACGCACCTGCAACAAGGGAACCTCCTGCACAAATCCATTTTATGGGAAGTTTGTCCAAGCGGAACTATCAGACGCATGAGCGACCGTACTTCAAGTAATATTTACGACATTAATAGTACTCGTCACAGCAACCTGCTTTCCATCACGGGCAATAAAAACTACAGTTCGGGTTTCCTTACGCTACGCACTTATGAGCACTACAACCAGGGGCAGTTGGTTTATACCGGATACAAAACGGTAGAAAAAATTGGCCAGGTAGATTTGGATTATTTATCAGGAACCCGGTTTGTCACTGCATATACCAATGCATCAAGACAACTGGAATTGAGCGTCTGGAGTCTTAACGGACTACCTATCAGTCTCAAAAGTTCCGAAAATATGTTTGCGCCTGAAGTTGCTCAAACAAGCAGCTACCCTAACCCTGCTACCGGTATCACCAATATCGAATTCAATTGTACCGGTACGGGAAATGTAAGCATTGAATTAACCAATACCGGTACCATGCAATCAAAAACAATATTCAACGACGTATGTCATGAAGGTGCGCAAAGCATCAGTTTTGATGCCGGTGAATTTGAAAGCGGCACCTATATCTATCAAATAAAAATGGAAGATCAAATTTTAACCGATCGCCTGGTTATTATCCAATAAACATTTAGACCAGCCTAAAATCACCATCCCGATGTACTCCTCTCCTGTGCATCGGGATTTTTTTATTCCTCATCTTCCATCTTACAAGCATGCTTTTCAATAGTAAATCTGGTCTTAGACACATCCATTTATAGCCACCAAAGCACCGTATCGTTCTACTCATTTTAACCGTTCCTTTTCAAAGATGCTGAAGCTAATTCCATTAGTTGAAAAAACTAATTTTTTTAGCATTTTAAATGTGAAAAGTACTTATCAAAAAAAAACATTACTGGCAACAGATTTTTTAGAGTAATTCTTGCTATTTATTTTAGTTTTTGCTAATTTTACAAACATGAAACGAGCTATAGCACACATCGATCTAGACACTTTTTTTGTCTCCTGTGAACGACTGATAGACAAACGGTTATACAACAAACCTGTTTTAATTGGCGGCACTACAGATCGAGGCGTAGTTGCTTCCTGCAGCTATGAAGCTCGCTCTTTTGGCATCCACTCTGCGATGCCCATGAAAATCGCCCGACAGCTCTGTCCGGAAGCTGTTATCATTAAGGGTAATTCCAGCACCTACCTAAAAAAATCTGATGAAGTCACTGAAATCATCAGAGAATCGGTTCCACTTTTTGAAAAAAGCTCTATTGACGAATTTTACATTGACCTCAGCGGCACTGATAAATACTTTGGCAGCTTTAAAATGATGCGTGAGATACGCCAACGCATCATCAAGGAAACCGGCTTACCTGTATCTTTTGGGCAATCGGAGAACAAGACCGTCTCCAAGGTTGCCACAGGAGAAGCGAAACCTAACAACCAACTACTTATCGATTATGGGGCCGAGAAATCATTTCTCGGTCCTTTATCGGTAAAAAAAATCCCCATGGTCGGCGAAAAAAGCTACAAAACACTTTGTTCCCTTGGTATAAGACAAATACACACTATTCAAAACATGCCTATGGAACTCATGCAAAACACATTAGGAAAAAATGGAATTTCATTATGGCACAAAGCCCGGGGCATAGACAACTCGCCAGTCACCCCTTATCACGAGCGCAAATCAATATCTACAGAACGTACCTTCGACAAAGATACTATTGATGTCAAAAAATTAAGAAGTATCCTTAGTGCTATGGCCGAGAACCTGGCTTTTCAACTTCGAAGAGGGAACAAAGTCACCGCATGCGTATCTGTCAAAATACGTTATTCAGATTTCAACACTTACACGTCTCAGCGGAAGATCATACACACAGCAGATGACAGTTTACTCATTTCTTATACACTACAATTATTTGAAAACCTACACAACAAACGTCTATTAGTACGACTTATAGGTGTCAATTTCAGTCATTTGGCTCAGGGGAATTTACAAATACACCTATTTAATGATTCAGAAAAAAAGATAAAACTATACCAGGCCATGGATCGGATACGCAACAAATACGGAGATCGTTCACTTATTCGCGCTAACGGTTCTGAAGCGCGCACGATAGGTAGAGTTAATCCCTTTACCGGCGAACCACCCTCTTTACTTGCAAATCGAAGACAATAATTTGCCTCATTTCTATTGCGTTATGTACCTAAACACACACTCTTATTATAGTTACCGCTACGGAATTATGAGCCCGAAAGAGCTATTAAAAGAAGCCAAGGACAGGCAAATAACTCACCTTGCCCTTACAGACATCAACAACACCTCAGCCTGTCTTAACTTCGCCAGGCTTGCTCAAAAGGAAGGAATCACTCCATTATTAGGGGTTGATTTCCGCAACAACGTTTCGCAGCAGTATATAGGTATCGCAAAAAACAACACGGGATTTCAAGAGATTAACGAACACCTTTCGCTGCACTTACATAAGAACCAAGATTTTAAACCTTCGGCCCCCAACTGGAAAAACGTCATAGTTATCTACCCCTATAAACACGCCATTAAACATCAATTAACACTCAAGCTTGGCTTAAATGAATACATAGGCATTAACCCTTATGAAATCAATCAATTACACATAGACTTTCTTAAAAAAAAACTACCCAAAGAACGATTAATAGCATTCAACACCTGTACATTCAGACATCAAAAAGACTTCAATAGACACCGGATACTCCGTGCTATAGACAACAACACCCTCCTAAGCAAATTAGATAAGGGTGAACAAGGAAACCCCAATCACATTTTTAGACACCCAACTTCCCTCCAGGAATCCTATCTGGATTTCCATTTTTTAATTGACAATGCTCAACAAATCATGGAAAACTGCACTGTTCATTTTTCGTTTGACGGTAGCATTATTCAAAACCAGAAAAGTTACCTCAACACTTTGGAAGAAGATTTCAAGCAACTGCGCTTCCTTTGCTACAGCGGATTATTAAAACGATACCGACATGTTTCAACAACAATAAAGGACCGGCTTAAAAAAGAGCTTGAAACCATCTACTCCAAGCAGGCAGTTTCGTATTTTTTGATCAATTGGGACATTGTACAGTACGCCCGACGTAAAGGGTATTTTTATGTAGGTAGAGGCAGCGGTGCAAATAGCATCGTTGCCTACCTCTTGTACATCACCGATGTCGACCCTATAGAGCTCGACCTCTATTTCGAACGTTTCATGAACCTTTACCGTAAAAACCCACCCGACTTTGATCTCGATTTTTCCTCCAGAGACAGAGAAGATGTGACCAGGTATATATTCCACAGATTTCCTCACGTTACTTTACTTGGCTCACATGTAACATTTCAATACCGGGCAGCCATACGCGAAGTAGGAAAGGTCCTAGGACTTCCAAATCATGAAATAGACCAACTAACCAAACCATACTTTAACGAACACGATCAATTACAACTATTAACACTTAAATACGCGAAGTTAATAGAAGGCTTACCCAGTCACCCCAGCATACACGCTGGCGGCATACTTATATCCGAAAAAAAAATCAGTCATTTCACCTCCACATTCTTACCACCCAAAGGCTTCCCCACAACACATTTTGACATGCTTATAGCGGAAGATATTGGCCTTCATAAATTTGACATATTAGGACAGCGTGGCCTTGCCAAAATAAAAGATGCATTAGAATCCATTAAAAAAAAACACACAACCACTAGCATAGATATTCACGACATCGAATCTATCAAAAACGATCCCAAAGTTAAAACAGCGCTACGCGAAGCCCGGGCTATTGGATGTTTTTACATTGAATCACCAGCTATGCGCATGCTTTTAAAAAAACTGGAAGCCGATGATTACTTAGGCTTAGTTGCCGCCAGCTCAATTATACGACCCGGGGTAGCCAAATCAGGAATGATGCGCGAATACATACTTCGCTTCCGTGACCCTGAGCAACGCAAACAAGCCCACCCTATACTACTACAAATAATGCCTGACACTTACGGAGTAATGGTTTACCAGGAAGACGTCATAAAAGTGGCTCATTATTACGCTGGCCTTACACTGGAAGAAGCCGATGTACTACGAAGAGGCATGTCTGGCAAATACCGGTCTCGCGATGAATTCAATAAAGTAAAACAACGTTTTTTCGACAATTGCAACAATAAAGGCCACCCAGAAAAAGACACCAAAGAGATATGGCGTCAAATAGAAAGCTTTGCCGGATATGCATTTGCAAAAGGACACTCAGCCTCTTATGCCGTCGAAAGCTTTCAAAGTCTCTACCTCAAGGTGCATTACCCACTGGAATTTATGGTAGCTATCCTCAACAATGGCGGAGGTTTTTACAGCAAAGAATTATACATCCATGAAGCACGTATGCTTGGTGCAAAAATAGAAGCTCCATGCATCAACACCAGCCAATCATCACACACTATCATAAAAGAAACTATTTTTCTAGGCTTTTCATTAATTAAGGAAGTACACGAAAGAATCATCATAGAAATAATAGGAAACAGAAAGAATCAAGGAACCTTTAGATCTCTGGAAGATTTTACGAGCCGTATCAGCATTACACTTGAACAATTAGCTCTTTTAATTCGAATAAATAGTTTCCGTTCAATCAACCCCAATAGGAAGGTTTTGCTTTGGGAAGCACATCAATTATATCACAAAAGAAAAACAACACTCCCACAACAACTTTTTCACATTAAAACCAAGCAATACTCATTACCACCCTTAAGCTTTAAAAAATTCGAATCCGCTTTTGAAGAAATGGAGTTACTGGGATTCCCTCTGTGTAATCCTTTTAATTTATTAGCCGAAAAAATCCCTTATAACAAGGGAAGAATTGATCTTTCACAATTAAAAAATAAAACGATACAAACTTACGGCTACTTAACTTCCATAAAAAACACATCCACAAGCAAGGGACAAAATATGCAATTCGGAACTTTTTTAGATCAAAACGGGGACTTTTTGGATACTGTACACTTCCCTCCCTCTGCACGAAAGTACCCTTTTAGAGGCAAAGGAGTTTACCTACTCATTGGAATAGTAACAGAAGAGTTTGATTTTTTGAGCATAGAAGTTAATTATATGAAAAAATTAAAATACATAGAAGACCCCAGGTACGCTTAAACAATAAAAGGAACCACCAAAGTAGTTCCTTTTATTATTCTAACCACACAACCAACCCCTCTTATCTCCCCCTCAATACAACTTCTCTTCTCATGATTTTTTGTTTAGCACCCACTAGCTAGTCTATTCATGCCCACATCGCTCTTCACAATCCGAGCCACTGTCATACCATTGCTAAACAAAACAGACATTAGTAATTCACAATTATTTATACATAAATTACAACACATTTGTTTCAACAACCTTAGTGTAAAAAAGACAATTAATAACTAAAAAACAGGACTTAAATACTAAAAACAGGGATTTTTAGACATTAAAAAAAATAATATTTTTTTCATTTTATGACATGAAAAAATCACTTTCTACTGTAAATATATAATTGAAGAAATGCATAGCCACCTGCAATTAAAGATAATACCGTTTGAGCGCCATGGACAATAACCGCATAAGTAGCCCCCACCTCTTTTGAGAGTTTTAGTGACACAAAACTCGCAATAATAGCAGCATGATACGTCCCCACTCCTCCGGGAGCGGGTAAAATAAAACCCATGGTACCAGCAACAAAGACAAAAAGCCCTTGCTGTATGGTCATTTCTCTTGTAGACTCCAGCGCCCAAAAAGACATATATATCATACTAATGTAGCATAACCATATTAACACCGAGTACAAAATATACAACCAGGTACGCTTCATTTTAAATATTACTAATACCCCTTCTTTTACCCCATTTACCATCTTGGTTAAAAAACCAATTTTCATCAATTGCTTTCGAAAAAGCCAAACTATGACCAAACCTAAAACGCCCAATACCAAGACAACATAGAGCACCACGTTTCCATCAGTCGCCCCATGTTTATTTTTCAAATTCAGGTTATCTATAATGAAGTTGCTTAGTAACTCAAAATTGACTATCAACGTAACTAACATTGTGAAAAGCAGCATGATCAAATCTATCACACGTTCAAGAATAACCGTGCCTATAGATTTCTCAACCGGCACCTTTTCTACGCGATATAAGGCTGTACAACGTGCCAATTCCCCGGCACGAGGTACAAAAAGATTTGTAAAATAAGTTACTATAACTGCTGAAATACTGTTAATTGCTTTCACTTCATACCCCATTGGCGACAGCATCATTTTCCATCTCAATCCGCGTAACACAAATGCAATAATACCAGCTCCCGAGGAAACAATGACCCAAAAAAAATCAGCTTTTTTTATTTCTTCAAAACTCTTCTGTAGGTCTATATTTCTACTCCCATAAACAATAGCCGCAATTGCTATCAGAACAAACAAACTGTTTTTAAGAATTTTCTTCTGCTTTTCTTTCACCTACCCTATTCGTTTCATTCTATTGAGACCTGCAATATTAGTCATTTTTTGAGTAAGGAAATAAATCTTTTGAAAGACATTTGACATATTTTCAGCTGACACACAATTTTATATACTTTTTGTCAACTGTAGTTGCCGGCACCTCAAAATCAAACCAATAGTTAAGTGGAATATCAAAACCAATGCCATGCATGTAATTGTAAAGAGAGGCCCTTAAACCTTCCCCAAAACACTCATGATCTGCGCCACTTTTATCTACATGTGGAATATCATTATTTGCAAAAGAGCCTTCATAATCATCGAGAGCACTCACAGCAAATTTTCCCGGATTCATCCCAACGGGACTATGAGCGGTCATTGTAAATTTGTGCCAGTAAGCTGATTGCACAAACTTATTTTCGAATAGTTGCCTTACCATTTCCAAAGAATCGATAGTTTCCTGTGACGTTTGTGAAGGAAAGCCATACATCAAATAGGCATGAACCATTATTCCTGTCTTCGAAAAAGCAGAAGTAACCTGAGCCACTTGTTGCACTGTTACTCCTTTGTTTATTAACTTCAAAAGCCTGTCCGATGCCACTTCCAAGCCTCCGGAAACTGCCACACAACCTGACTTTTTTAATAAACTGCATAATTCAGCATTGAAACTTTTTTCAAAACGAATATTTGCCCACCATGAAATCACCAAGCCTCTATGTAGAATTTCTTGTGCAAATTTTTTCATTAAAGCCGGCGGTGCAGCCTCATCTACAAAATGAAAACTACTTTTACCGGTTTGTTTTATTAAATACTCAACCCGGTTACAAAGGTCCCGTGCCGAGTTTTGTTCATAATCTCTTATATAACTAAGGCTTATATCGCAAAAAGTACATTTCCCCCAGTAACAGCCATGCGCCATAGTCAGTTTATTCCACCAACCGTCATTCCACAATCGTTGCATAGGGTTTACTAAATCTATAGCTGACAAATAATTAACAGGATTTAACCCTTCATAACTTGGAGCAGCCAAAGCTCCTTGAGTTACATCCGTATCTTTGGACCCATTGCTATAAACTACCACCTCATCTTCTACAGTAAAACACCTTTTCAAGTCCTCTAAAGTCCTATTCCCCGCCAAATATTCCAACAAATTACGTAAAGGCATTTCTCCATCATCGAGCGTAATAAAATCTAACATTTCGAATACCCGTCGATCCTTCAATTTTCTCAATTCGGTATTGGCATACCCACCGCCCATCGCTACTGCCACTCCTTCATAATTATCTTTAATATGTTTCCCACAACGTAATGCGCTATACAAATTCCCTGGAAAAGGCACGGTCAGACATACCAAATCGGCATCAAAGTGCTCCAGTTCGTAATCTAATAATTGTAACAATATATCATCAACGAAAGTAGGCTCATCCTCCAACTCATGACTAAGCAGTTCAAAATCCAGCGCATTAAGTCCTAAGGACTCTGCGTATCTGCTAAAGCCAAAATGTGGATCCACAGTCTCTTTGATCAAATCAGACAGATCTTCTAAATACATTGTAGCTAAGTAGCGCGCCTTATCCCTAATTCCCATTGTACCAAAGGCAAGCAATTTATCTTCAATTTCCTGAAAGCGTTTACCTTCCGGTAAAAAATCACGGGCCACAATTCGATGGCTCAACATATCGTCGCGGCCTTGCAAAAAACCGATTACAGCTTCTATAGTATTTATATAAATTTCCTGCTGGCTTATTTTTTTTTGTTGATCTAGTGATAAATCTTGACTAAAAACAGATTCTATTTCGCCAAAGAGCGCCTGAAGCCCGGTTTTTGTAAAGAGCTGAAGCACGACCTCTATCCCTAAATCTACCTGGGCAGCATCGACCTTGAGCGTATCCAAATAACCTTTTAGATAAGCCGTAGCCGGGTAAGGCGTATTTAATTGCGTAAAAGGAGGAGTTATCAATAAGACTTTAAGGTTTTCAATACCGGTATGCATTAGCGCTTTTTCTTTTGACTAAAACCCTTCTTCTTACTTTTTTTGACTGTTTTTACACGTTTGTCTTTTGGCTGCATTTCGCGAACAGGGCCATTCTGAAGTAACATACCAATCATTTCCGGATGACGTGCCCTATTTAACGTATCCTTTATCCACTGATGATTTTCTCTTTTGTACCAAAAGAAGAATTTATTCTGATTCTTTTTCTGAACAGGATCCTTTTGGGTAAAAATTGGCTTCAGCGTATAAGGGTGCAAACCACTGTAATAAATTACTGTCGCCACAGTCATAGGTGTTGGTGTAAAATCTTGTACCTGTTCCAGTTGAAACCCCATATCCTTCGTTTCTATTGCCAAATTAGCCATATCCTGCATTTCACAACCCGGATGGCTTGATATGAAATAGGGAATTAATGGCTGATTCAGATTATTTTCTTTATTTATGCGATCATATTTCTTCTTAAAACTGTGAAAATGTTTAAATGACGGTTTGCGCATTATCTTTAACACCGGATCTGATGTATGTTCAGGCGCCACTTTCAACCTACCTGGAATATGTCTTTTTATCAACTGTTCCATGTAGGGGGTAAGACTTTTTGTTTCATCGCTTTTATTATATTCACTTACAAGTAAATCATAACGTATACCGCTACTTACAAAGGCTTTTTTAATACCGGGCATTTGATCAACCTTCTTATACAATTCGGTTAAAGGTTTGTGTGAAGTATCCAGGTTACTGCAAACTACCGGATGTATACAAGAAGGACTGACGCAACGGTCGCAAATGGACTGTATTTTACCTTTCATTTTATACATATTAGCTGAAGGGCCGCCCAAATCACTCAAATAACCTTTAAAACCTGGCATCGCTTTTACCTTCTCTACTTCCTGAAGTACGGACTTTTCTGAACGGCTTGCAATCATTTTCCCCTGGTGAGCGGATATAGTACAAAAACTGCATCCTCCAAAACACCCTCTGTGCATATTAATTGAAAATTTAATCATTTCAAATGCAGGAATAGCTCCTCTATTACTGTACCGGGGGTGTGGTAATCGGGTGTATGGCAGATCGAAGGAAGCATCAATCTCTTTTTCTTTCATTGTCTTGAATGGCGGATTAATCACCAATCTTTTTTCTTCAATTAATTGCGTAAGGCGATCTGCTTGTTGTTTGTTTGATTCTTGCTCTACGTATTTAAAATTAGAAGCAAAAGCCTTTTTATCGGCAAGGCAATATTTATGAGAATTTAACTCTTTAGTTTCCCAATGCACACCTTTAGGCAATTCATCGTCTGCGTCTATCAAAAGGGCCGTTTGTTTAATCGTTTTCATCGATTGCAGCGCAACGCCTTTCTTCATCAAGCCAATGATCTGTCTCAAAGGTTGTTCTCCCATACCATATACCAACATATCTGCTCCGGAATCTGCTAATATACTTGGTCTGAGTTCATCACTCCAATAATCATAATGAGTCACCCTACGAAGCGATGCTTCAATACCTCCTATTATCACAGGAATCTCCGGATATAGTTCTTTTAATATCTTGGTATAAACTGTTGTTGCGTAATCAGGACGAAATCCATTGTCTCCTCCAGGAGTATATGCATCATTTGATCGCTTTCTTTTTCCCGCTGTATAATGATTAACCATTGAATCCATACAACCGGCAGTCACTCCAAAAAACAATTTTGGTTTACCCAATTTCTTAAAATCCTGTAACTCGTCCTGCCAATTTGGCTGTGGTACAATTCCTACCCGAAGGCCTTCCGATTCAATAATTCTTCCTATAACCGCCGGGCCAAAAGCAGGGTGATCTACATAAGCATCTCCTGATATTATAACTACATCTAATTCATCCCACCCTCTAATAGCCATTTCCTTTTTGGTAGTGGGAAGCCAATCTGATAATTGAAGATTTCTAGCAGACATTATTAATCTTTATAAATACAAAGATAAGGAATATCCCTCATTAAATTGCTTTGATATATTTTTACCCTAAAACACAAAAGGGACTACTAAATAGTAGTCCCTTTTGTGTTTTATTGCTTTTCTTTATGTGTCGATTAACGCAACAGCGTCACATCTCCACTTATCTTGATCGGTTCGTCTTCCCGGATCTTTATCTTTTTATCAAGCTCAAAATAATACGTCCCTACCGGTAAGAAGTTCGATCCGCGGTTATTCTTCCCATCCCAGAACTGGAAGTCGTCGTCTCGATTCTCGTGTGTGTACTTATAAACCACATTTCCCCATCTATTATACACGCGTAGTTCCGCGCCTTCGTAGTTGTTTATCCCACTTATTTGCCATGAGTCATTTACCCCATCATCATTAGGAGTAAACACATTCGGAATTCGTACCGGCTGGAATATGTAGATCCTGGTGCGCGCAGTATCTCCACACCCTAGCTCATTGCTTACTACCAACCACACATCTGCCTGGTCTACGCCGGACAAACTCTCATAATCTTGAGGTACAAATATCCCCGATGCATCTGTGCCCAACGCATCTTCTCCTACATACCAGTTGTAAGTGATATTATCACTCGTACTTACATCTCCTACATATGTTACCGGATCGTCCGTGTAAACATTCTCCGGACTGGCTGAGATGCTTGTAATAAACAAATCTGGCAACACTTTCACTGTCACTGTATTACTTTGAACATCCGGACAAACCCCACTTGCATCACTTCCTATCACATAATAGTCAAACGTACCAGCTTGTCGTGGAGTCTCATTGGCCACATAATTCGTTACCAACGTGGCCACTTGAGACGAGTCTATACCTCCTCCTTCTTTCACATACCAGGCATTGCTAAATGATCCGTTCGTAGGACTTACTGTCGTTAATTCTAACAACTTAGTCTCATCAAAACACAAGGTATCATCTGATGACAGCGCGATTTCCGGTGGGGTAATCACACTTATCGTCACACTTTCTACGGCCGTTGGTTCTGTCGCACACTGGATGCTACTTGTCATTTCTACTTGCACCACATCACCATCTTCAAATACTTGTATGTCTACAGTGTCCGGATTACTTGGCGTATAAGGTACTCCGTTTAAGCTCCATACAAATGTTGGTGTCAATCCGGCATTAGCCACATTCAACACTTCTATCCTTGCCTCGTCTCCAGCACATACCGGACTTTTTTCGTCCAGTTCAAACGATGGATTGTCTGTCCCTATGATCTCCAGATTCACCTCGGCTACACTCGCCGGACAATGAGGTCCTGTACTGATCGTCCACGCCAATACCGCTGTGGCGTTCTCGTCTGTTGGCGCAGGGAAGGTCACCGTTGTGGTTGCTGTATTCGGACTATTAATCGTTGGAGATAATCCCGATGGGGTAATAAAGCTCGATATACTCCAGCTTCCTGTACCAGAAGTCGGCTCATTTCCTACTACTGTCATATCTGGCCCTTCACATTGCATTGTATCTACTCCTAAGGCGATACTTGGTAGCTCCTGAATGTTGACCGTCCAGCTGTTGGTGGTCGGAGTACAGGTAGTTACTGCCGTATTGGTCACCGTATAGGTAAAAATTAACTCCCCGGCTGTCACATCAGCCGGACGAACTACGGTATACGTTTCTTCAAACTCCGCACTGGTCGTTAAACCCGAGATCCCAAAGGTGCCCGATCCACTGGTGATCGTCCATTCTCCTTGCTCATCGGCTGCTGTATTAGGACGTGTATTTGGGTCTATCGATAACGATATGATCCTAGCACTGCCATCCGTCTCCACTTCACAGATATCTAATGGACCATCAATGAGCGGGAACTTAATCGCTCCACGTACATCGATATTTACTGCATCGCTTACCGGATCACAAACCCCATTACTGATCGTCCAGGTAAAGGTTGTGATCGCAAAGGTATCTAAATTATTTACCGCTGTGTTATACAACGTATCGTTTTGGATACTTGCATTAACCGAGCTTGTCGTCCATACTCCGCTACCTATCAAGGGTTCGTTTCCTTCCAGTTGTGTTCCATCTGAACATACTATTTGATCTGGACCTGCATCGGCGGGTGTTGGATTTAGGTCTATCTGCAAACGCAACGAATCGCTTAGTGGTTCACATAAGCCATTGCTTATCGTCCAGGTTAAGTATACTTCGCCATTGGTCGTATCTGCATCACTTGGTGTATAAACAGTATTGGGATCATTTACATTTCCAAACGTTCCGGTTCCAGAGCTTGTCCACTCCCCTGTTTCGCCTGCTCCTACACTATTCGCGTTCAATGGGTGCGTACTTCCTGCACAGATTACCGCATCTGGGCCTGCATCTGGGATCGTGATATCCTGAACCCTAGTTATTGTCACACTATCTGTATCTGCTGGACATACTCCCAGATCACTGCTTGTCGTCCAGTAAAGCGTCACTTCCATGCCCGACACCAGGGTCGCTAATACGCCATTCGCATCGGTCACTGGTGTTACTCCTACCACCGAACCGGCCGGTGTTACCGAAGCAATGCTCCATACCCCTGATCCTTCTACCGGTGCTACTCCCTGCATGGTGTAACTATCGGTACATACCGTTTCATCATCTCCTGCTACCGCTGGACTTGGTGGTGTATCTACCTGAATCGTTACTGAATCTGAAGTGGCCAATACATCTGAGGGGTCTACACAGGGAGAATTACTTAACATCGTCACATAAACCGTCGTATCCTGGGTCGGTGATAACGTTAAGGTATTACCCGGACCTTGTTGAATTTGTGTCCCGTCAGCATAGAAGAAGGTATAAACCGGGGCATCTCCACCATTGATTCCTGTCGCTGTAAACACCACCTCATCTCCCAGACAAATGTCTTGAGGGGCCGCATCTAATCTCACAAAAGGAGATACACGATCTACCACCGTTACTATTATCGTGTCGTCTGACGGTGGACATACTCCCGTTGCTGAGCTTATCGTCCATACGGCGGTCATTATATTACCATCTGCTAAATTCAGCACTAAGCTATTGTACAAGCTTGGATCATCTATCGTTCCTCCTGTAGTTACTGGCACTGTCGTCCACAATCCGGTGCCTGACGAAGGATCGTTGCCTGGTAATCTTATTTCTCCTCCTCCCGCTAAGCATATTTCCAAACTATCCAGTGGGATATTAGCCAGCGTAACAGTATCTTCTACGCTTATAGTCACATTATCCTGTCCACTACACTCCCCATTGGTCACTGTCCAGGTGAAATCGTGATCACCAGGTGCCATCCCATCTACCGTGGTATTATATAAGCCATCATCTGTGATGTTTGCACTCGTGCTCGTGGTGGTCCATACCCCTGTACCATAAACATTGTCTAAGGACGTCATTGTGTATGGCTGCTGGGTGATACATAGTAAAGTATCATTTCCTGCTTCAACTATTGGAGTCTTGTCTATCGTGATCGTCATTGAATCCACCAACGACGGACAACCCCCTCCTTCGCTATTCCAGTATAAGGTGATTACATTTTGATCGCTTAATGTATCGGACGTGCCAAAAGTGTAGGTCGCATTAAACAAGGTATTATCGTCAAATGTACCATTGCCACTCGTTTCCCAGTAGCCTTCGTTGCCTAAATTATTTCCGGACAGCTGGTAACTTCCTGCTGTTGAACATAGATCTACATCCTCTCCGGCTTCCGGTACATCCGGTTCCGGACTTACCAATATCCATACCGAATCTGTCTGAGGATCACATCCCGTGTTATAAGTAACTGTCCAGTTAACCTGGGTAACTCCCTCGCCTAATGATGTGCCTGTTAGGTTATTTATATGATCGCCTGCCCCTGTCAATGTTCCTACTACGCTCCAAATTCCTGTTCCATAGGCACTAGGATCTTCAGCATTTAATGTCGTATCGCTCAGTATGCAGATTTCAAGCGTATCTTCTTCTAGGATATTGGCAGGGCCGCCCTGGCCTAATACTTCAAAATTTACCGTAGCTTCATCGGCTGGACATACCGAACCTGGCACACTGGTGGTAAACACATAGGTGTTCATTCCAATAGTTGCACCTGTAACTGTCGTTTGTGGATTATCGTTTGGCGTCAGGGTGCCGCCTCCCGCTGTTATACTCCACGTTCCTGTCTCTCCTATACCTGTATTTAAGGTCCCCAAATCGATATCCAGGTTCACGTCGCACAAAGCCGTATCCAAGTCAGGAAAATCTGTTGGTGCGGCATCTATGATGATCATCATCGTATCTACGCTTGTTCCACATGTATTCGATGGAGGCACTCCTACTGTCCAGGTGAATAAGTGTTCACCTATTGTTAATCCTGTTACTGTTGTGGTAGGGCTATTATCGTCTCCAAAGTTTACTCCGGCTGAAGTTGTCGTCCAGGTTCCCTCACTTGGCGCTGTAACAGCTGTTGCATTCATATTTACACCTACTCCCAAGTCTGAAATACATATTTCCTGGCTTGGACCTGCAATCGCCGAGTCCGGAGTCGCTAAAATTACCAATTGTTGATTAGAAACGTCAAGAGAACTTCCACAATCAGAATTAACAGTCCACGTGAAGTCATATGTACCCGGCTCAAGATCTGTTAAATTTAAAACGGAGCTATTTGCATCAAAACCGTTTCCGGCAGGAATATTTGGCGTTACACTCCACTCCCCGGAAGTACCACTTATAATATTACCCGTTAATGTTGCGAAATTATCACAGGTATTATGATCAAGATCAATTGAACCTTCAGGGTCACCACCACCAAGGGTAATTTTCACTGTATCTCGACAAGTTGCGTCAGGAGTACCATAAGTAAACAAATAGGTACCACTACCTGTAGCTGGAATTGTTACAGAAGTCTGATTCGAATAGTAAGTAGAAATATTCGGTGTGGTACTTCCTCCACCATGATATTGCCAAAGATGGTGATCCCCATTCCAATTACCGGGAATAACATCTCCCGTAAGCGTACCGTTCCAGGAAGTTGCACATATAGTTTGATCTGATCCACCTGAATAAATACCATCTTTTATAACTACAAAATCATTCTGTTCTGGGATACAGTGACCATTAGCAGATCTTATGGTCCATCTGAATCTATTTTCTCCAGACTGTAAGTTTCCTCCTATAGTATTAGCCGAATTTGGGTCTTGGATCGTTAAATTATTTGGGGAAACAACAGACCATTGACCAATACCGCTTGTTGGAACATTACCATTTAATTCGATTTCATCTTCAGACCAGCAAGTAACTTCTCCTCCATCAGCCGGTGTAGGCAATTCATCCACTTCAACAGTTATATCAGCAAAACTAGAGCAAGAAGGGTCATCGCTATCGACTACAGTCCACCTGAACACATAAGTACCTCCCGCAAGATTTTCTGCAATGGTAAAAGGTGAATTTGGAGATACAAAAGTCGCAGCAGTAGGCCCACTCACAACAGACCACGTACCTATCTGACTTCCATTTGGTGCACTGCCTGTTAAACTAACATTAGCTATATTCATATCAGTACCACACATCCCAAAATCGTCCCCCACCCATACCGTAGGAGGGTCACATTCATCAATATTTTCAATACATGAAGTGAACTCTGAAGTATTTCCATCAGGGTCTGTGGCCGTAGCCGAAACTTTATCTGAAGTAGTTCCATTGTATGTAAAGGAATTACCCGCACAGGCAACGCCTCCCAACCAATTTTCGCCATCCCCTTTTTCACTAGGTACACAATTTTTACAATCACTCATTGCATAAATATCAATCCAATCTCCTGCTTGACAAGTACCCGTAATTGGTTGTGCTCCGGGTGCCGAAGTAAACGTGGGTTCTAGATGTTCATTATTCCCCCCTGATTCCAACTCTATCTCTAACGGGGCTCCTGGTCCCGGAGGGGCATTTCCTACTGCACCATTACAGTATATTTGATTTTGACGAATAGTATTTCGGAGTGCTCCATTCTCTATGTTAACACCATGGCCGCCATTTGACGAAATATTGTTGCCTAACGTCTCATTATCTGTACCGAGCGGAGAACCAATAATATTATCGTTAACATTACCTGTAATGTTAACGCCATCACCTGCATTTCCAGTAATTTCATTTGATTGAATAGTGATATCATGTACTTCTTGACCTTCAACATCGTGGCTATGAATACCATGTCCTGGCCAAGTTCCAACGGCACGTGTGTTATTAATTCGGTTTCGAGTAATTGACACATCGTAAGTTCCTGCAAATCTATTATTTGGAGCTGCTGGTGTTCCAAATATATAAATACCATATGCTCCATTCCACATATCATCAGTTGAACCATCTGGTGCCTCCCCTATATTATTATTATCAATTACAACATTTATGCTTGATCCGATAGAGATCGTTCCAATACTAGATCCTCCATTTTGATTTAATACGCCCGCATTTCTTGAATTACCTCCAAATGTGCAATCTCTTATATAAACCCCATCACATGAAAAGGTTTGTATGGCACTTCCACCATTACCGAAGTCATTTGTGTTAAACCCATCTTGATCTGTTCCAAATTTACAATTTTCAACCACCAAATTGTTGATATTGTAAACTTCCATACCCATCCATAAGTTAGTGGAAATAACACAATTTCGATAGGTAATATTTTCATTAACGTTTCCATTTGGTTGATTTAAATTATTCCCGGCTACTCCAGTGATGGTGGTTCCTTTCCGACCTGCTCCAGAATTAATAGCGGTTGTTCCATTGGTAGCAAAACCGATCCAAACGTCTTCATATGTCATGTCATTACAGCCTGACATTGAAAGTCCAAAACTTGAAAAATTACCGATCATAATACCCGTTACTGATGATCCAGAAGGATCACCATCATTTTGGCTTCCAAGCCCAGTACCGGGTTGCACCAAAGAAAATTGTAATCCATCATTTGCGTCACTTCCCTCTATATATATTTTAGGTAGTCCTATATTCGCGCCAGGCTGTGAATATCCCAAGATATTTACTGGGGTATTTATTTGAATCGGTTGAATTACATTGATAACATGAACACCATTTGTAAGTGGGCCTTGAATATCGAAAACAATATCATCCAGGGTAAGTGCTCCATCATTCGCAGCTTGAACGATTGCCCACACAAAACTTCCTTCAATACCTGCCGCATCAACTGAAATAGGGGTGTTATTTGTTACCGTAAAAGTTGCACCGAACGACCGGAAACCAATCACAACAAAGGCCAACAAAAGTATATATCTTAATCGTATATGAAGGTTATTCATCATTAAATATATTTTAACAGGATCTCTAATTTACTTTAAATACGCGAACTTTGCTAAAAGTAAGCGTACTTTCTACACTTTTTCCAAACAATCGCAAGCTCTGACCTTTTTCTTCTGCAAAACTTCCAATATTTATATCTCTTAATGAAAAAATCATCAAAAGTCCCCCTTTTAATTGCTAAAAGATGAAAAGTACTATTCATCGTCTTTTTAAACAACAACGTGCCTATATATTATTCACAATTATTGTACATACTAACTATCTATTGTAATTTGGTACATTGGTATTATCAATTATTGAGTCCTACTTATGGCAAATGGTTACAAACTTTTTGGAACATCAAATGCGCAACACCTGGCAAAAGAAGTCGCAAAAATTCTGGATACGAAGGTTGGGATGCTGCATACGGAAAAATTTTCTGACGGTGAGTTATTTTTGCGCTACGACGAATCTATACGCGGACAAACAATCATACTCATCGGACAGGCCAATATGCCTTATGAGAACCTGTTCGAACTTTTCATAGCAATAGATGCCGCAAGAAGGGCATCAGCAAAAGAAATAATCGTTATCATCCCCTACCTCCCCCATTCAAGACAGGAACGAAAAGATGCGGAAAGAACATCAATCGCAGCTCGCATGGTAGCAGACTTCCTTCAGGAAAGTGGTGCAGACCGGGTTATTGTAACGGACCTTCATTCCAGCTCTATTGAAGGCTTCTTCAAAATACCTGTTGATCACCTTGATATGAGTAACACTTTTGCTCAACATATTCACAGACAAAACTTGGTGCAATTATGCTTATGCAGTCCTGATTTCGGAGGATTAAAACGCATAAAAAAGTATAAAAAAATGCTAAATTGTGAAATGGCCGTTATTCACAAGGAACGTCTTAAAGCCAACCAAGTTACAAATATGGAAATTATTGGTGATGTCAAAGGCAAAAATGTGGTAATCATCGACGACATGATAGATACCGCTGGGACTTTGTGCAAAGCTGCTGATCTTTTGGTTGCCAAAGGTGCCAGTTCTGTTCAGGCTTACGCTACACACGGATTACTGTCGGGACAGGCGAGGGAACGAATAGCACAGTCTCCAATGAAACAAGTATATATCACAAATTCAGTAGCGGGAATTAAAGAATCAGAAAAAATCAGTATCGTTTCATGTGCAGGTATTATAGCCAGAGCTATAGATAATTTACAAAAAAACCGAAGCATAAAAGCCTTAAATGAAGAAATGAACTTACTTTAACTGCTAGCGATGGATCATTTACGAGAGATCATACACACTCTTAATGATGAAGACATTAAAGAATTTAAGCATTTCCTAAACAGGATGCGTAAAAAAAACAGTAGAAAGGACCTGGATCTTTTTTTATTGTTAATACAAAACTTAGAATATTCCAGAGAGGAATTATTACGAAAGCTTTATCCAGAAGATGCTAACCTGCAAGCCTACCACGCTACACGAAAGCGATTGATCAAGCAGATACAAGAATTTATTTACATCAAACGTATTCATGAAGATAGTACGCTCGAGTCTCAACTGACCGGAATGCTTTCTTTTTGCAAGCACCTTTTCGAACAAAACCTGAAGGACACGGCTTGGACTTACTTAAAGAAGACAATTGAATTAGCAAAAAAGGGACAGCACTTTCAACTCCTGGTGCAAGCCTACTTATTAGGTATCGAAAATTCGCTTGACGAAAAGGCTATTCCTATAGAGGAACTGATTAAGTTAAAAGAAAAAGCTCAAAACATGGCCATAAAGGAGGAGGATGCAACTTTGGCCAATTACCTCATAAGAAACAAGCTAAAAAGAGCTTTACAGAATGGTGAGGAAATAGACATTGTACAGCTGGTAATAGACACATTTAAAGAAACAAGTCTGGATCCGTCTTTGTTTGACGATCCCAAACTAGTGTTTGAGGTAACATCAATGGCCAGATCCGCAGCTCTTAACAATAAGGATTTCCACTCTTTCGAACCTTATGTTATTGCTCAATACAATAAGTTGGAATCCACTAATAAATTTGACAAATACACGCACCAATACAAAGTTCGCATGCTTTACATGATTACGCATGTACTTTATCGCAATAAAAAATTCAAAGAAGCCTTATCATACTCCGAAACCTGGATGGATAATTTGTTAGCTTACAATAAAAGTGAGTACAAACGTTACTACCAGAAATATAACCTTTTGATCGCTAATATTCTCACCTATTCAGGAGAAATCAATAAGGCAAATGATATTTTAGAGACTTCCATCAAAAATAAATTGGCTCAATCAAATCCCATAGAATATAATAACACACTTTTCAACCTCACTATTAACTATTTTTATAACGAAAAATATGGTCGAGCTATTAGAACATTCAATCGATTGCAGCACAGTGACTCCTATTACACCAAAATTATGGGCAGAGAATGGGTGTTAAAAAAGCTTTTGGTTGAAATTCTCATACAATACGAGCTTGAAAACAGCGATATCGTGGAAAGTCGTATCCGTCTCGTTGATAAAAATTTCTTTGACTTCCTTAAACGTCCCACTTATAAACAGGTAGAAACCTTTCTGAACTTTGTCAAAAAGCTCAATAACAACCCTTTCGTCGCTCAATCCAAAGATTTCATTGATCAACTTGAAAACGCATTTATTTTTCAAAGCTACGCAATAGAGGATATTCAGTACATGACGTTCTATGCCTGGCTCAAATCAAAAGCAATTAAAGAAAGTCCTTATAAGACTACAGTTTCAATGCTCAATCGCAATTAGACATTATTTGTCCTAAGAAACCCTTCTTCATCTATCAGCGCTTCAACTTGTGTATTGTGCCAGGTATCTTCTGGAAGATGAGGCCCTTTAACATGTAACACGCCAAGCTCATTGGCTCCTTTTTCCAGTCCATCCGTACCTAATATACGACCTGATAAACCTGGCAAAAACCGGCCAAAACTAAGACTTTTTGTCCCAAGCTGTTCCAGAGGGCGACCATCAATTCCTTTCCCGATATAATCCGGACTATTTATCGCAATTATAGGCAACTGCTTACTTAAGCTTAGTCCATTGAAAACCTTGACATCGGGTTTTACCTTATTTTTTAAATCAATGGTATGATTGTCGAGAAGTGAAATTGCCTTAAGGTCTTTCATAAGCAAAAGATCGTATGAATTGAGCTCAATTGTATTATTAAAAATAAGCAGTTCCGCTTCATTGATATTATTTTCATCTAATAGCTCGGTTTTATAAATCTGTGGTAACCAAATCTTAATTAAATATCCCAATGGTGTATTTAATGGAATGTTTGAATAAATTTTAAACCCATCTTTAAACATAAACAACTGACTAATAGACTCCCAGTAAGCTACGAATTGTTTTTCGGAATACTTAATCAAAAAACCCTCATCCGAAAAAGCTGCCAAATTCTTTTTCGAAGTGTCTGCTTCCCAGGTCGGTTTAGGCAGGCATTCGATTTTCGCAAACTGGTTTAAGTCTAATTTGATGTCCGAAACTATATACTGAGGAACGATCTGTAATCCTTTCAATTCTGCCATACTCAAATTTAAAATCACAAAACGCAGATCAATGAGTTCCCAATTAAGTTGCACTCCTATTTTCTCATTATCACAGATCACAGCAACCAGCCCTTCATGCATTAATCCAAGATTCTTTGCCCTGTAATAATTTAATTTCGCATCTCCATTCAGCATATTATCACCTCTCCCCTTTTTAACCCTTTGCAGCAAACCTGGTCGTTGCTCACATCGCTGTTCAAAGTTGACTGACTCCAATTCTTTCATTGCCTGCCATATTTCAAATGCATTGCCATCATATATAGGTTGACCAATATTAACACGTATACTACTTCTTAAACGTTTCCAGCTAAAATTAATCGTTTCGTTGCGTAAATTGTCATAAGACAAAGGAGTACCTATTAATCCGTCTATATGAACAGGAATAACGGGAGCGTCAATTCCACTGGCGATATACTCCACCCCTTTTTTGAAACCCAAGAGATGCCCATTTCTGGATATTTGTCCTTCTGAAAATATACATACTATTTCCCCTTTATTGATTGCTTCCTGACAAGCTCGGTTAAACGCTTCTAAACTCGCCTTTCCTTTACCTGGTTGGATCGGAATTATATGAATCCTCTTAAAAAACCAATGCAAAAGTGGGTGCATATACACTTTTTGTATAGTCACAAACCCCACTACTCTTTTTATTGCCGCATTAACTACAAACGTATCTAAATACGATACATGATTACACACAATAAGTGCTCCTCCTTTTCGAGGAATATTTTCCCCTCCTTTTATTGAAATCTTGAAAATTGAATACGCAATTATTTTTATGGTGATTTTCAAAACCATAACAACTACTTTTATTAAGATTCGCATAATTCAATTATTTAGTTTAATAGCTTAATTCCAAGTTGACAAATTCCGTAACAACACCAAAAGGTCTTCTCCTGATATAAGGACTTTAATAATTACCTGAAAAATACTTTATAACATTTAATTGTAAATAAATATAACAAATAATGGATTTTATTAAATTAAAAAAAACACCTTCTCAAAACAAAATAATCCTTACCTCTGCAGCTATTCCTTTATTATACATCGTACAACACTTCCAGTTATTTATGCATCTAAATATGTATGATTGCTCCAAATTTTTATCGAAATCTCGTATATTGAATGTAGAATCGAAAGTCTCATGAGCTTCAGTTTTAAAGACGTACTTCACAATAATTATACCCGCGTATTATTGTACACGTTACTGGGTTTTATCGGTATTTCGATTGCCTATATGATTATTTTCTATTTCTATCAGTTAAAATCTTACAAAGAGATAGAAAAAGCACGACTAAGTACCATTGCTAATACAATTGCATTACAAATTGACGGGCATGAATTAGATTACTTATTAAAAAGGTATCCCCGCAAAAATCACCTCACTACTAATTACGCAAATGGCACTTACAACAAAATACACCAACTATTTAAGGAAATAAAAGACAAGAATAACATTCATTCTGATATTTACACTTTATGCTATCAAAAAAGTAAGGATAATTTTTTATTTGGCATCACCAGTTCCGAGACCCCTTATTACAACCATGAATACAATAGCTACCCTGAAAAACTAAAAACTGACTATGAATTGGGAGGTTTTATTCAACCCTATGAAGACAAACACGGTTATTGGATCTCGGCATTTGCGCCAATATACAATCGTTACCATGAAGTAGTATCTGTTGTTCAGGTTGATCAACGTTTTGACCGATTTATCACCCAGGCCCGCCTTTCTGTCCTGAAACAAGTAGCTTACATATCCGTTTTCATTGCGCTCTCGGGTTTTATTATTATCCGGGCAATATTTAAATTTTTGAGCAATGAAGAGCGAATTAAAATGGAAATAACCAACCAAAAAAAGATCATTGAAAACAAAAATTTCCAAATAACCAGTAGTATTGCTTATGCTAAAAGAATTCAGGAAGCGGTGATGCCCGCCTTAGAAGCAATAAAACAGGCTTTTCCAAAGTCGTTTATCCTATTTTTACCCAGAGATATCGTTAGTGGTGATTTTTATTATTGCTCCCAAAAACATGAAGACTTAAATTTCATTGCAGTTGCAGATTGCACGGGACATGGGGTTCCGGGAGCATTGATGTCAATGATTAGCACAAGCTTACTCAATGAGGTGATTAATGAAAAGGGTATTAAAACACCAGGAAAAATATTGGAAGAAGTGGAAGACGGACTAAAAAAAGCATTTAATGCAGAAAAGTCTACTTCCGACGGTATGGATATTGCCCTTTGTGCGTTTGACAAATCCCTGAGCAGGGTTTTTTATTCCGGAGCATACAGACCAATGTACATTATCCGCAACCAAGAAATCATTGAACACAAGGCCAACCGATATTCAATTGGTGGAGAACGAAAAATTAACTATGGCTACAATACTGTAGGTGTAGACCTTCATGAAGGAGACTGTATCTATCTTTTCTCCGATGGATTTTCGGATCAATTTGGTGGTAGTAAAAAGAGTAAGTTTATGATCAAACGATTCAAAAAATTACTCTTAGAAATTCATAAGCACCCTATGGAAGAACAGCAAGCACTACTAACCAGAAAGCTTCATGAATGGCAAGGTGATTCTGAACAAATAGATGATATTACGGTTTTAGGCATCAACATATAATTTGAGTTTATATGGAGTTGACCATGAAGTTTTTTAAGTTGATTAAAACTGAAAAGTAAAATGCCCTACGAAAGAATGTCTTTCAAATGATAATATCATTACGTGCAACAATCCGGGATACTCCTCATCCCAGAAAATTAAAGGTCCGTCAATTCCCAGACTATGACTATCTAACCACAGGTCTTTATCATCGACGACGAGCGCATAGTATGGATTTCTTAAAACCTGATTATCTAAACATCTTTCATAAGTCTCATAAAATGCATGGTTAGCAATCCCCATAGGCATCTTGAAACCACCATTATGATTTTGCATACTTAAAGTGGGTATTAAGGCCAAGTCTATACCCCCAAAAACTATTCGATGCTTCTTTGAGCCATCCGGATTAGAGAACCTTAATTCTATTTCTATTAAAGTTGAATCTGAAGAAGCGTTGTTATTTTCTACCTGAAAAATTGCTCCTCCATTAAATCTATTCAATAAAGAAAGAAATGTCTTTCTTGGATCCTTGGTATTGTAAAAACCTGGAGGAGAAAAGGTAGCATAAACGGTTTCATCGCTCAGGAAATCCTGAATTTTTTGATGATTTCGCGGATGAATAATATTTTTTTCCTTTTTCACCCTTGCACCTGTAAGGGGATAATATTGATCGTTTAAGTTTTTGACACCCGTTTCCATCTCAGCCATCCTTGATCTTAGGACATCAAAATTGATAAATTTTCTTTCAGGCTCCTTCCAATCAACCATTCCGTCCTGATAATCCGTCCATTTCAAACCTGTTTCATCTTCAAACAATGAAGCATATAAATCCATAGGAAAAGTAAACCAACCGTGATAATATGTTTTTTTCTCTCCATTATCTTCTTCAGCTACAAAAATGAGTTCCCATAAGCCGGAATTCAGACAGTTCCTTGCCAAATCCAGACGCACTAAATGTTTAGCTTCATAGCCATCACCTTTCACTTCCCAATATCCTTTACCTTTTGGATACCTTACTTGCTGCCTGTTCCATTCCTGGTTAATGATCCCTAAATAAGTCAAGTACTCATCTTTTCTCACCCACTCCGGGGTATTTGGTAAATAGGAATCAATATCTACATCATTCATTATGATTGTATCACTTTGGGCATTTCCCGGAAGAATGGTGATTTCGAAATGGCCATTTCCTTTCTTTTTCAGGATCAAGTCTGAGTGCGCTATTTTCCCGTACATATCACTCGTGTATCCAATATCAGGATTATCCGGATAGTCATCATCATTTAGTTCTACAACAACAACCTCGTATTCATCTTTTGGCTGATTTTGTTTCGAAGCGACCAAATCGTGGCTTTCGTTAGAGACATTTTGTGACGGTGTATTACATGCCAATAATAAAATGGGCATGCTAAAAACTAAAAAGAAATTAAAGTATCTCATTTGTACAATTGATTACAATCCAAATATAGCCATTTTGTACAATTTAAGGTCTATAAAGAAGAAAAAGCTGCCAGGCAATCGCCCGACAGCTTTTTTTGAATTAGTATGTGTTAGGAAAAAATTTTTAATTAATAGTTGATAAACGGAGCAGCTTCATCTTTTAGCTCTTCTCTTGTCAATCCGCCATTAATTCCTCTTGAAATCTTTTCGAGGAGAACTCCTACAATTACTCTTTTAAATCCCAAACGGTTAGCAACTTCCATACAGAACTCCATTTCTGCATCGTTCACTTCACCATCTTTCATCATAAGCTGTACCAAATCAAAAATTTGGTAAAACTTTTCATCTCGAGACTCCGGAATAACGATTTCTACATCGGTAGGACGCTCAATAATGTTGTTAATTTCACGTTCGCTCAGCCCATTTGCTAACGCTATTTTTTTGATAAATTTTACTTCATTTTTATGAAGCACACCATCGGCATTGGCCAGGCGCACCAAATGACGCATATGGCTTTTAACCACCTTTTTTTCTTTTGATTCAAAAAACGCGAACATAGACGCGTATGATGCTAGGTTTTTTACTTGAAATCCGATCATGGGATAACTGGTTTTTGTTTCACATGATGCAAAGTTAAATGCATTTTTTAAAAAGAAAAAAGATAGGGAAGATAAATATAAAAAAATTATTTGTCTCTGTCAATAGTATAGGTAACTAAATTTTTCAAAGCAGACTTATACGTAGAATCTGGGAACTGGTTGAGCAAATCAAAGGAATTATCTCTAAATGTTTTCATCCTTTCTATCGCATATTCCATCCCGCCGGATTTTTTAACAAATTCAATCACTTCCTGTACCTTTTCAGGTTTATGACTCTTATTCTTTATAATATTGATAATGTGTCTTTTTTCTGACCAGCCAGCATTGTTTAGAGCGTAGATTAATGGTAAGGTCATTTTCTTCTCCTTAATATCAATACCCAAAGGCTTACCTATTTCCTGTGTACCATAATCAAAAAGATCATCTTTAATTTGAAAGGCCATGCCTACGTTCTCACCAAACGTATGCCAAAGTTGAATTTGATGTTCTCCACTATCGCTGGATGCCGCACCAACCGCACAGCAAGAAGCAATCAATGTCGCTGTCTTTTGCTTTATTATGTCAAAATATACTTCTTCTGTTATATCTAATTTTCTGGCCTTCTCAATTTGCAGCAATTCGCCCTCACTCATGTCTTCCACTGCTTTACTCACAATTTCCAACTGCTTGAAGTCTTTGTTCTTTATTGAAAGTAACAATCCACGTGATAATAAATAGTCCCCTACCAGAACTGCAATCTTATTTTTCCAAAGCGCATTAATGGAAAAAAAGCCACGTCGGTAATTTGCATCATCAACTACATCGTCATGTACAAGTGTTGCGGTATGTAATAATTCAATAAGCGCTGCCCCTCTATAAGTCTTTTCACTAATCCCTCCACATACATGAGCTGTTAAGAAAACAAACATGGGCCTCATTTGCTTGCCTTTCCGCTTCACAATGTAGTTCATAATTTTGTCCAAAAGTACTACATTGCTTTTCATAGAAGATCGAAATTTCTTTTCGAAATCTGCCATCTCACCCTTGATAGGAGCCTGTATATCTTTAATATTTACAGCCATATTGCCAATCGTAAGCCAAATTTAGCGTATTTTCGTTCTGAAAAAAATATTATTTGTCTATAGCATTTATTTCTATGATTAATTTAATTGAAAGTGGCGATATAATTTTGACAAACCCAAAATACCAACGGGATTTTTCAATTGATATAGTCTACCCGGAGACAACTGCCCAATTGCCTTGTATTATCTTTTTGCATGGATTTAAGGGTTTCAAAGATTGGGGGCATTTCCCTATGGCAATGAAAAAATTAGCTTCTAAAGGATTTGTCGTTCTAAAAATGAATTTTTCGCATAATGGAACAATACCAAATCAGCCACGAGACTTTGTTGACTTAGAAGCTTTCGGAAATAACAATTTCCTGATTGAATTAGAAGATATTCAAATTGTACTTCAACAGATCAAAAGTTTTGAATTTGTTGATTATGACAAAATTGCCATTCTGGGGCATAGTAAAGGCGGGGCAACTGCAATCATAGCTGGTGCAGAATTGGAAGCTATTAAAGTTGTAATTACCTGGGCAGGTGTTACAAATATAATAGATCGATATGCAGGGCATGAAATTGACAAATGGAGAAACGATGGTGTTAAATACATTTTCAATGGCCGTACCAATCAGGAAATGCCACTGTTCTTTCAATTAGCCTCCTCCATCTTGGATAACCGCGACCTGCATGACATCAAGAATCACATCTCCCAATTAGATAAACCCCTATTTCAAATACATGGAACTAACGACAGCTCCGTTTCCATAGAAGAAACCAGCGTTTGTGAGCATATCCCCAACTCGAATGTTGAGCAACACTATATTTCAGGTGCTGATCATTCCTTTGGAGGCAAACACCCCTGGCACAATCCTACTCTACCCGATCACACGAATGAGGCCTGTAACAAAACCGCAGATTTTTTAAATAAAATCTTCTAAAATATCAATGACCTAATAATTAACATCGAATTGATCGAAGTTTTGAATTGCCAGTGTAAGTAATGTTACCGCATTTAAAACGTCATCCTTATGCACCATTTCTATAACCTGATGTATGTGCCTGGTTGGAATGGAAATTGCACCGGTAATGGTTCCATTTTGCCCGGTTTGCTGAATTGCGGCAGTATCAGTACCACCTGCTGTTAAAATCTCGGGTTGCCACTTGATGCTATTATCTTGTGCTAGAGCCTTGAGGTATCGTACGATCCGCTGGTCTGCAATTGCCGAAGCATCCATAATTTTAATAGCGACACCTTTTCCCAGTGACGTAACGTATTCATGAGCAGCAGCAGTTGGTACATCGTAAGCTATGGTTGTATCCAAACCTAATCCAAAATCCGGGCAAATCGTTTGTGCAGCCACTTTAGCCCCTCTCAATCCCACTTCTTCCTGGACGGTAAATGCAGCGTAAAAATCATAGGGAATTTCCTTTCCCCGCAATTCTTTTAGTGTTTGTATCAAAATGTAAACAGAAATCCTGTTATCCAAGGACTTACAATTCACACAATCTCCCATCTCTATTAATGACCGTTCTCTGGTTATAGGGTCGCCAATAGCTACGATTTTCTCCAAATCTTCCTTACTTCTGCCAGTATCTATGAAAAAGTCGTCGATTTTCGCTGGTTTATTTCTTTCTTCAGGAGACATTACATGTATAGGTTTGCTACCCATTACTCCAATAACATCTTCCTTTCCATGAATAATTACCCTTTGAGCAGTTAATGTTTTTGGGTCAAACCCTCCGAGTGTCGTAAAACGAATAAAACCATTGTCATCTATATGCTTTATCATAAAGCCAATCTCGTCCATATGAGCGGCAACCATTACTTTTTTATTGCTACTTCCTCTATTAATGGCAATTACATTTCCGATGTTATCGACAGACAATTCATCAACCAGCGGCCGAACCTGATCCATTATGAGATTTCGAATTTTATTCTCAAAACCAGGGGCTCCATTTATTTCACAAATTTCTTTTAGCAATGAAATATCTATACTCATTATGGTGGATTTAAGTTCTTAAAACAAGAAAGGCTGCCCTGAAGGGGACAGCCTTTATCAAAAATTATTAGTTACACTTATATGGTTACAACCTTAAGCGCGTTTGTCTTATTATTATGCCAAACAGGCATACTGGCAGTCATCACCACCACATCGTCTTTTTGAATTAGTCCTTTATATAATAATACCTTTTGAATATCAGCCATGGTGTCATCTGTATTTTTATTACCATCGTAATAAAAGGCGGTAACGCCCCAAACCAAATTCAAACGGGTAACTAATTGCTTATTGTCTGTGAACATAAATATTTCAGCTCCAGGTCTGTGACGTGCAACTTGAAATGCGGTAGCACCACTTTGAGTCATACCCACTATAGCTTTTGCTCCCACTTGTTCTGCCAATTTACAAGCACTACTTATTAGTCCCTGATTTAATTCAGTCCCTTCTTTCACAACATCATAATTTTTATGATAGATATGAGCGGCACTGTCTTCTACTTCGTTTATAATACGAGCCATTGCACTTACCGCCTGAACAGGGTAATCACCGGCAGCAGATTCACCGCTCAACATGACAACATCAGCACCATCGGTAATAGCGTTTGCAACGTCATTAGCTTCAGCACGTGTTGGACGAGGGTTATTGATCATACTTTCCATCATTTGTGTTGCGACAATGACGGGTTTACATGCCATATTACATTTCTCGATCAATTCTTTTTGAATCATCGGTACTTTGGCCATGTCAATTTCAACGCCAAGGTCACCACGAGCAACCATTAATGCATCAGTTGCTTCAATGATCGCATCCATATTTTCAATAGCCTCCGGTTTTTCTATTTTGGAGATTACTTTAATATCTTTGCCTTTTGATTCAATAATGCCCTTAAGGTCAATTAAGTCTTGGGCCGTACGTACAAAAGAAAGAGCGATCCAATCCACTCCCTGTTCTATACCGAACATTAAATCGGCTTTATCTTTCTCAGTTAAAGATGGCTCTGAAATGATCGTCTCAGGAAGGTTAATTCCTTTTCTGGATTTTAGTATTCCACCATAAATCACTTCGGCAGTCACAGCTGTCCCATCGGTTTCAACAGCTTTTAATTCCAGGTTACCATCGTCAATTAAAATAGGATCTCCTACTTTTACATCCTGAGCAATGGTTTTGTAAGTGGTGCTAATTCGTTCAGCATTTCCTTCAAAATCACCCGCTTCTATTCTTATTTTATCTCCCGGATTAATTTGAACGCCATTATCAACGATTTGGTTGGTACGAATTTTTGGACCTTGTAAATCTTGAAGCAAACAAATATTCGTTCCGTGCTCAGCATTTAGTTCTCTCACCCAGTCAATCACTTTAATGTGATCTTCGTGCGAACCATGGGAAAAATTTAATCGAAAGATATTCGCACCCGCCTGGTGAAGTTTCCATATCATTTCTTTAGATCTACTTGCAGGACCAATCGTTGCAATAATCTTTACCTTCTTTTTAACGGTAATCATGTTCTAACAAATTAGGTTTTCTTTTGAAGGCAGTGAATCTACCTCTATCGGTTTTATGTAATGAACGAGCTTATGCTCATTTAAACGCTCTTTAATTTCCTCACTTGTAAAAGTATCTGATTCTCCTTCGTAAACAAACAAGTAATCATATTCTTTTAATTCGGGAACAAGAAAGGGTTTTGAAACTTCTTCGAACCCGACTGATTTATTTTTATATAGTCTCAGTGAGCTGTAGTCGGTCTCATAAGAAAAATAGCCGATGTTCATATTTCCACTCTTTGGAAATGTGAATACCAATTCCTCTTTACTTTCCAAATCGATATTTAGTACGCTATTTATCACCCAGGCCATTTTATATGCTTTAACAGATGAAATGAGTCCAAAAAGATCGAAATCATAATCATATTCCAATATCAATTTAGTGCTCATAATCTCTTTTTCTCAAAATGCCGATGCGAATATACTATATTCCATACACGGAAATCAACTTTATTTATTGATAAGTTCTAAAAAAAAATCGTAAAATTACGTAGAGCACTTTCCCAGGCCATTTTATTCATTATTTTTTTTTCAGAGTACTTTAGCGCCTCAATTTCAAGTACCTGAGTCTTTTTTTTCAGTATGTTAATAAAAAATAGTTTGACATTAAGCAATAATTACACATCTTTGCAGCTGAAATTTTAAGAGTTCACAAATAAACTTTTAGGATTATGTCTGAAATTGCAGAGAAAGTAAAAGGAATCATCATCGATAAACTAGGTGTTGAAGAATCTGAAGTAACGGCGGAAGCGAGCTTCACTAATGATCTTGGTGCAGACTCACTTGACACCGTTGAATTAATTATGGAATTCGAAAAAGAATTCAATATTTCTATTCCTGACGAACAAGCGGAGAACATTTCAACTGTGGGCGAAGCTATTTCCTACTTAGAGCAAAACGTTAAGTAATTCATTGCTTAATATGTTATTTTCCATCTAAATTATCTTATGGGATTAAGAAGAGTAGTTGTAACTGGGGTAGGTGCGCTTACACCAATTGGCAATAATGTCTCAGAGCTTTGGGACTCATTGGTAAGTGGTGTAAGTGGTGCTGCTGGTATTAAAAATTTTGATGCCAGTGCTTTCAAGACGAAATTTGCTTGTGAGATCAAAAATTATGATCCACTGGCTTATTTTGAGAAGAAAGAAATGAGAAAGTTAGACCCCTTTGCGCAATTTGGTATGATTGCCGCTACGCAAGCGGTAGAAGATGCCGGCATCACCGAAGGTGTAAACCCGGATCGTATTGGTGTAATTTGGGGAGCCGGCATAGGAGGCATTAAGGTATTTCAGGATGAAGTATCTAATTTTGCAGCTGGTAACGGCACTCCTCGCTTTAACCCATTCTTTATTCCTAAGATGATCATAGATATTAGTGCTGGTCACATATCTATGAAATATGGATTCAGAGGACCAAATTTCTCGACAGTATCTGCCTGTGCATCATCGACAAATGCGTTGATCGATGCCTTTAATTACATCAGGTTAAATAAAGCCGATGCAATTGTAACCGGTGGTTCAGAAGCTGCTATCACCGAAGCTGGTATTGGAGGATTCAATGCCATGAAGGCCCTGTCTGAGAGAAATGATTCTCCTGAAACCGCCTCACGACCTTTTGACAAAGACAGAGATGGATTTGTAATGGGCGAAGGAGCTGGTGGAATTGTGCTCGAAGAGTATGAACATGCAAAAGCTCGCGGAGCGAAAATTTATGCTGAACTTGTGGGAGGTGGTTTGTCGGCAGATGCTCATCATCTGACGGCACCCCATCCAGAAGGACTTGGCGCAAAGAATGTGATGATCAATGCGCTCAACGATGCAGACATGAAACCTGAAGAAATTGACTATATAAATGTACATGGAACTTCCACTCCTCTGGGAGACTACAGTGAAGTTTTAGCCATCCAGGATGTCTTTGGCGAACATGCTTATGCTATTAACATAAGTTCGACAAAGTCCATGACAGGACACCTTCTTGGTGCTGCCGGGGCTGTTGAGTCCCTGGCCTGCATTTTGGCTATTCAGAATCAAGTGGCGCCTCCGACTATTAATCATTTTACAGATGATGAGGCTTTTGATTCTAAACTAAATTTCACGTTTATGAAGGCTGAGAAAAGAACGATTAACGTTGCTTTAAGTAACACCTTTGGGTTTGGGGGTCACAATGCTTCAGTGATTTTCAAAAAGCTCGATGATTAATCTCTTCTCAAAAAGGTCATTCAAAGACAAAAAGTTTAAAAAAATAATTAAAGGAATTTTAGGAAAGAAGCCGGGAAATCCGGCTCTTTACCTATTAGCCTTGCGCCACTCGTCTGTTGGTAAAGATTCCAACGAACGACTTGAATTTTTAGGTGACGCCGTATTGGGCGCCATTGTTGGCGACTATCTCTTCAAAAAATTCCCTTATAAAGATGAAGGCTTCTTAACGGAAATTCGATCAAGAATTGTAAAAAGGGAAACACTTAACGGGCTTGCCGTAAAAATAGGGTTAAACAAGATTATTCAATATCAGTCCAATCAGAAAAAAAATACGAACAGTCACAAATCGATTTATGGAAATGCATTAGAGGCTTTTATTGGTGCTATTTATCTGGACAAAGGCTATCAATTTTGTTCTAAATTTGTCATTAAAAAACTCATTCAACCATTCATTGATATAGACTCGGTAATAAGTACAAATACCAACTTCAAAAGTATTCTCATTGAATGGGCACAAAAGCATAACAAAGATATTCGTTTTGACATTATAAATGAAACCGGCGATAACCACTCCAAAGTCTTTACCGCACAGGTTCATATTGAAAATGAAGCCATTGGCACAGGCCAAGGAGCCAGTAAGAAAAAGGCAGAACAAGCTGCCGCTGAAAAATCATGTAAAATGCTCGAATTGAGCTAATTTATACACTACCTTTGTGATATGCACGAAGGAATTAAACTCGGAGGAGCGGCCCTCAACCAAATACCTTTCAATTGGAAAAATAATATTGACAACATAAAGAAAGCCATTACATCGGCAAAATCTGCCAATATAGACTTACTTTGTTTGCCGGAGTTATGCATTACGGGTTACGGTTGTGAAGATCAATTCTTAAGCGATTGGTTATATGATACGAGCTTGGATTACCTTTTTGAATTAACACAGCTAACAAGCAATATTACTGTTTCTTTTGGATTCCCTCTGGTTTTTGATAACAAAAGATATAACTGCGTCTGTTTGGCCTCTGATGGCAAAATATTGGGAATTACACCAAAACAACACCTTGCAAACGACGGGGTACATTACGAAACACGCTGGTTCGCCCCATGGCCTTCAGGGTTTGTTAGCACAATTACACTAAATGGTGTAATGGTCCCCATCGGAGACCTTGTATATGAAGTCAAAAATAAAAGGGTTGCCTTTGAAATTTGTGAAGACGCCTGGCGCGAAACTCGTCCTGCATATCACCATAAGAACAGAGATGTTCACATAATTCTAAATCCAAGTGCCAGCCACTTCGCTTTTGCTAAATCTTTATCCAGACAAACACTTGTAGTTAACAGTTCGAGAGACTTTAATTGCACCTATGTCTACGCTAATTTATTAGGAAACGAAGCTGGTAAAATGATCTATGATGGAGAAATTCTCATAGCAGATAATGGAACCTTGCTCGCTCAAAACAAGCTGCTCTCATTTCAGGATTTCAATGTGGTTTCTACTACTGAAGCCATCTCACAAGCACAAAATTTGTCCAAAGAAGAAGAATTTACCAGAGCCGTAAGTCTAGCTCTCTTTGATTACCTTAGAAAAAGCTTTTCTACTTCCTATATTCTATCGCTAAGCGGAGGAGCAGACTCTTCAACATGTGCAATCCTTGTAGCCGAGATGGTAAGGAGGGGTATTGAGGAATTGGGCATGATAACATTTTGTGAAAAACTACACCTACCTTTAGAAGAGTCCGAACAATTAACTACCAAAGATGCCATACATCTATTAACTAATAAACTACTCATAACTGCTTACCAAAGTACCAAGAATTCATCGGATAAAACTTTCGAAGCTGCCGAATATCTTGCACGTTCTATTAACGCACAATTTCACCACTGGTCGATTGATGAAGAGGTGGCCTTATACACCTCAAAAATTGAAAGTGCGCTCAATAGAAAATTAAACTGGGAAAATGACGACCTGGCATTGCAAAACATCCAGGCTCGCAGTCGCTCACCAATAATATGGATGTTAACCAACATTCACCGCGGCCTGCTTATTACAACCTCAAACCGAAGCGAAGGAGATGTGGGCTATGCCACTATGGACGGGGATACTTCCGGAAGTATATCCCCTATTGCCGGAGTTGATAAGCACTTCATCAGAAACTGGCTCGTATGGGCGGAAAAAAAACTGGGATATACAGGTTTGAATTATGTAAATGAATTGGCACCAAGTGCCGAACTTCGCCCTCTGGATACCACGCAAACCGATGAGGATGATCTGATGCCCTACCCATTACTGGCAGCTATTGAAAAACAAGCAATTCATTTCCACAAAAGTCCATTGGAAACATTAAAAGTCCTTAATAAGACTGAAGCTTATTCTTTAGAAGATTTAAAGGTTTATATCAATCGATTTTACCAATTGTGGGCACGTAATCAATGGAAACGTGAACGCCTGGCTCCTTCATTTCACTTAGATGATTTTAATGTAGACCCTCGCACCTGGTGCCGTTTTCCTATTTTAAGCGGTAGTTTCGATCAGGAATTAAAAGAAATGACTGAGTACCGGTAAAATTAGCTCTTACCAGCACCGAATTGCTCCATCTCTTTTCTAATATCTTCTTCTGTCAAATAGCTATCGGGAGTTAATGATTTTTTCTCAGGAAAATCCTCGATGTGTAGTGTTTGTGTTGGGAACGCGAAACGTACTCCCAGCTTATCTGCCAACTTAATGATTTCTAAATTTATTTCCTGGCGAACGCGTAGTTCTTCTGTCCAGTTAGGTACTTCAAAGAAAATATAAAGTAATACTTCTAATGAAGATGCCGCAAAATTATTCAAGAAGATATTGTAATAATCTTTTCTTGTTTTCGGGTGGTTCAGCACTATTTTTTCGATACCATCTATAAAACCTTCTATCAAATGCGGAGGGGTATCGTATGTTACTCCCAGATACGTTTTGTAACGACGGTACTTTCGTTTACCCATGTTATCAATAGTCATATCGGCAAACTTTCCGTTTGGAATATAGACGATAGAATTATGAAATGTACGTACTCTTGTAGATCTGAATCCTACTTCTTCAATATCACCATCAATTCCATCGGTTACCACCCAATCCCCTACCTGAAACGGCCTGTCGATAAATATCATGATAGAACCAAAGAAGTTTTTGATGGTGTCCTGAGCTGCAAATGCAATAGCCAAACCACCAATTGAAATACCGGTAATTAAGGCCATAACATTGAACTGCAGGTTCTGTAATATGAAAACGATACCTATAATCACCACAAAAGTCTTTAAAGCTTTACGAAGTAGTGGTACTAATTGATCATCCAGGGTGTTTTCCGTACGTTCTGCCATTTTCATCAGGTAGATGCCTAATACATCTACCATTTTATAGGCCATTAGCATTGTAAAAAGTGGTACAGACGCCTTTAATAGAATGATAACATATTTACCAAATACAATCGGTAATTGCAGCACTGGCACAAAAATGGACAAAAGAACGAATATCACTAATAAACTCAAAGGTTTGGATACCGCTATAATCGGCTCTCCCGCCATTCGCAATTGTCCAAATCGTAACATTAATTTGCTAAGAATTTTGCCAATTAGAATAGTCAAAACCTTATGAAGAATAAAGGCCATGACTATCAGGATCAATATACCTGTATATTGCCACAAGTCAAGCCCCAAAAATTGATAGTGTCCAAATTTTGGCACCATGTTTAAAATTCTATGAGTACCAAATGGATACACCTTTTTGTGTAAATCGTTTATTCTGCTCACAAATTCCGCCGAATAAAGCCATTTACCATCCACCTTTTCAATTACGACTTTATTCTTAATTAATTCGGGAACATTATCTGATGCACGTTCCAATACAAAAACAGACTTTCCTGTTCTTGTTGAATCTGTGTAATCAGGGTCATTAGGGAATAGATTTGTGGGTACTTCAAAGCCAAGGCCGTCATAGATCTGAAGCAATTTCACTGCTAATGCGGCACCATCTTTCTTATCTACAGCACTTAAATCCAAACATTTGGCTGCTACTTCAGGCCTGTAATTACCTGCATTTAAATAAGTAAATAGGTGATTACCACATTGTTGGGGTGTTCGAAGATAAATTTGCTCTGTTACTGTTGAATTTTGCGTTTTATTATTGGTGTTATTTTCCCCTCTCGATTCGAAGGAAATAAACAACACAATAATTACCATAGTCAAGAATATTCGTCTCATTAGTTATATCGGCTAGTATCGGTAATCTAATTAATCCACATCCAATGTGCTGTCAATCTCCGCTTTCCAGTCCAAAATCCCACCTTCGAGGTTATATAGATTCTCCAGACCGAAATTTTGCTCTAAAAACATTACCGCCTGTCCGCTTCTATTACCGGAACGACACATAATTACCACTTGCTTGTCCTTCGCAATTTTTTCCACGTTTTGAGGAACTGTTTGTAAAGGAATCAACTCACCACCTAAATTGGCCGCTTCATATTCATGTGGTTCACGCACATCGATCAATTGGAAATCCGCAGCTTCATTGATCAAATCCTGTAATTCATCAACTGATATTGTTTTCATAACTTATTTTTCGTTCTTAAATACTTCGGTAATTTCCTGTAATTTTTTGACTTTATCATCAAAATCACCTTTTAATTCTTCCCTGATTGTGTTCAGGTTTTGTAAGAGATCGTCGATTTCTTCGGGCAATACATCTTCAAGTAATTCACGCATCCTTTTCGAAAGTGTGGGCGATTTCCCGTTTGAAGAAATAGCGACCTTCAGATCACCTTTTTTCACCACTGAACTCAAATAAAAATCGCACAAATCGGGTGTATCCGCTACATTTACTAATTTACCCTTCCCTTTAGCAACTCTCCAAACCTCTCTGTTAAGTTCATTGTCAGCGGTAGCAGCAATTACAATATCAACGCCTTCGACATCATTATGTTGAAATTTGCGCTGTTCCAGAGTGATTTGATCCGGAAAGTCTGCTTTCAACGTTTTTATCTCCGGTTTTATTTCCGGAGCCACAATTTTCAATTGCGCACTCTGAGTATGTTTAAACATAATACCCACTTTTTCCCAACCTACTTCTCCGGCTCCTACTATAAGAATATGTAATCGATCTACACGTAAAAAAACCGGAAATAACTGGTTACCATCGCTTAAATAATGCATTTTTATATACCTTGAAAAGATAATTTAACTACATTGCCTCTTCAAAAAGGCATTTTCTATTTTTATTTTTTCTTATATTTTGCGTTATTTGAACAAACTTAAGGTCTATGAACGATAAATCAAACACCAACAATGAGTTATTCTTCGTTCTCCCTTTCAGTATTAATGTTCATTAAATACCCCAAAAAAGAACGAAAGAGTGAAAATATTTCAACATGTCTCTTTTAATCTTCAAACGTACGATTTTCAATAAAATTGAAAACAGATCAACATGATAAAGAATTGGTATGCCATTCTCTTTCTAAGTCTGCTAACTATTTGTGGCTTTGCACAAGAAGTTGAATTAATTCAATCCGGCAATCAAATAAATAACAACAGCGCTTTTAATTTTGGCAGTGTAAACATCAACGATACGGTTGAATACATATTCACTATAAAAAACATTGATAGCGACACGCTATTTATAACCCAGGAGCCCTCCTTATCCAGTGGTTCCTCATCGATAATCTCTAATATAGGTAACGACACGCTGATGCCTTCTGGTATTTCAGGAGATAGCACAAACTTCACCATACGCTATATCCCTTCGTGTACCTCCAATCAGGATTTGGCCCAAACACTCAGCTTTGAATCGGACGATTCTGATGAAAGCATTTATACGGTAAGCTTAGGCGGAACCGCCGTAGACAACGACCCACCTGATGCACAAAGTTTTGTTGAAAGCACTTTTTACCTCGACACTAATGGTGATTTAGCATTGTCACCATCTGACATTGATAGCCTTAGCAGTGACAACTGCGCCATTGCTTCAATGACATTGGATCTCATTAATTTCGATTGCGACGATACAGGAACCACAACTGTAACACTTACTGTTAACGATACGGCTGGGAATAGTAATACATCTCAGACCCAAATTACCATTGCTGACACGATTTCTCCTATTGCTCAATGTAGTAATGTTACTATATACCTGGACGAGAACGGCGACGCAACAATTACTGTTAATACCATCAATAATGGGAGCAGCGATGCGTGTGGAATAGACAGCATGTCCCTGAACACTACTGATTTTAATTGTGACGATACAGGTTTAAGTACTGTAATATTAACGGTAGTAGATTTAAACGGCAATTCTTCTACTTGTCAAAGTGATGTAACAGTGCTGGATACTATTCCACCTGTTATAACTTGTCCCGGAAATATTGAAGAATGTATAAGTGATGACGGCGGAATTGTTTCCTATGCTGTCAACACTTCAGATAATTGCCTTGCAATTGTCAACTCCGATCTCGCTTTGGGTAGCGGTGCGACTTTCCCGCTTGGTACAACAACGGAAACTTATACGGTTAGCGATCCTTCAGGAAATGAAAGCACCTGTTCTTTTGATGTAATTATACTGGAAGAGCCCTCTTCCAGTGCTGGTGAGAATGACCATATCTGTGATTCAATTTATCAGCTTAACGCACAAACTCCTTCCGCAGGAACCGGACAGTGGTCTATTATTCAGGGAAATGCTACTATAGACGATATCAACGACCCCAACTCAATGGTCAGAAATCTCAATGTTGGAATTAATGCTAACAGATTTGTTTGGACTGTCACCAATGGCGTATGTGGCTCATCACAAGACCAGGTAGATATAAGCAGAGACGATTTTCCGGATGAAGCCCTAACTGAAAATGATAAGGCCGTATGTGTTGTTAACCCACTTGGAGACGTTGAAATAAATGCCAACGTACCTACCGTTGGGAGTGGATTATGGACCGTTATCACGGGTCCGGCGACCCTCTTTCCAGGTACAGAGAATCAGGCAGAAGCAATAATAAACAATCTCCAATTTGGCGACAATGAGTTTGTCTGGACTATCTCAAATGGTGTTTGCCCATCGACGAGCGATACTTTATTGGTATTTGGTGACCAGGAGCCATCAACAGCCCGAGCAGGTTCAAATTTCCCTTTATGTGAAATCGATTTTGATACGCTGGAAGCAGGAGCTCCAATTATAGGAATTGGCGAATGGGAAGTTTTATCGGGGAGTGCTATTTTTTCCGATATCAATGACCCTACGGCTGTAGTTTCCGGATTAGCTTATGGTGACAATGTGCTTATGTGGTCTATTCACAGTGAGAACGATGTATGTGACGTTAAAACCGACACCGTAATAATTACACGTTATGAAGTAATCAATGATATTGATCCCGGACCAGACCAGATTCTGTGCGTAGACTCTGCTGAAATGGCTGCTGAATTACCTGTTGGTTCAGTAGGGACTTGGATTTCGACAGACCCAGGTGTCATTATTGAAGATATTAATGATCCCAACACAAAAATTTACAACCTTCAGATTGGAAGTACTTCGTTTCAATGGTCAGTAAGAAATGGACCTTCTTGTTTTTTTCCTGTAAAAGTTGTGACCATACAAGTCAAAGATAGTCTTTCTCCAGTCCAAGCCGGAGAAGATTCTATTTTGTGCGATGTTCCCGGTATAGTTTTGTATGCAGACAGTGTAAATGCCACTGTCCAATTCTGGACAGCTATTCCTGATACATCAGGACATGTTGGAACATTTGCAGATTCAACACGTCACAATAGTTTTTTCAGTGACATGCATATCGGAGAAAACCAGTTGATCTGGACGGTATCGTCATTGGGTTGCGAACCATTAAGAGATACTATATCAATTTGGAGAGACGGATTTGCACCAATAATCAATTGTCCTAATGATACCATTGTATCCAATGCTCCTGGCAGCTGTGATGCCGTTGTAACTTACGATGTACCTCTAGGGTATGACACTTTAGGTTGTGAAGGAGCAATTACCAGCCTTTTATCTCCGCTAAGCGCTACGTCGGGTGCAACTTTCAGCCTAGGAACTACCACCATCACCTATCAGGTAGTAGACCAGGTCAATTTAAGTGCTACATGTAGTTTTGATATTACTGTTGTAGATAATGAAGACCCGGTAATTACTTGTCTGGATACCATTATTCAAGTTGCATCCACTGATTCGTGTGGGAAAACAATAGATTTTGACTCCGCCAGAGCCAGTGATAATTGTACACTACTTTCCTTCGCACAAACAGACAATACAGGACTTGAGCCTGGAGACTTTTTCCCGGTAGGCACCACCATACTTACTTATGAAGCCATCGATGATGCAGGAAACAATGCTACATGTAACTCATATATAGAAGTACAAGACTTACAAGACCCTGTATTTACTTTATGTCCAAACGACACCACAATTGATGCCCTTACGGGTACCTGTAACAGATTCTTCGAATACGATGCTCCTGAAGGCATAGATAATTGTCAGGGAATAATTGCTCCTACACAAACCAGCGGACTTCCCAGCGGAAGATTTTTCCCAATCGGAACAACTACCAATACCTTTGAACTTGAAGATCCTACAGGAAATAGAAGCACTTGCTCTTTCGATGTACATGTTGTGGATATAGATACTCCGGAAGTTAATTGCGCCAATGATACCATTACAGTGAGTACGCTTGATGATTTCTGCTTTGCTATAGTAGATTATCCTCAACCTACTGTATTCGATTTATGCGGGGCTGATCTCATGCTTACTTCGGGCCTTACACCAGGATCATCTTTTCCCGTTGGCATTACAGAAAATATTTGGGAAGCCACCGATTCAAGTGGAAATTCTGCTACATGCTCTGTAATTGTCAACGTTGTGGATCAGGTTTCTCCGGTAATACAATGTCCTTCCGACATTACGCTTCTAACCTCTCCTGGAAGTTGCAATGCCCTATTAGACTATAATCCACCGAGTGCTACAGATAATTGTTCCGGAAACGTAGTTGTCGTACAAACCGACACGACAGGCTTTACAAGTGGAGATTCAATACCATCGGGCGATTATACCATCATTTATACGGCTACGGATGCTGTGAATAACGCAACTACATGTAGTTTCGAAGTAAGGGTCGTTGACAATGAATTGCCAACAATTGTATGCCCGGATGACATTACAGTAAACAGCTCTCCTTCCGAATGTAGTGCTATAGTCAACTATCCAACCGCTTTTACAGATGCCAGTGATAATTGCGGCATCGCTTCTATTACACAAACAGACAATAGTCTTTTAACAACAGGCGACACCTTCCCTGTAGGAACCACCACACAAACATGGACAATAGAAGATGTAGCAGGTAATAGCCAAAGTTGTTCATTTGATATTACAGTGCTGGATATTGTAGACCCCATTATAGAATGCCCTGGAGATACCACATTGAGTAATTCAAGCGGTAATTGTTTTGCCACTTATGCATATGATACTCCGAACGCCACAGATCTTTGTTCAGGAACTCCTTCCGTATCGATTATTCAGGGACTAACCAGTGGTTCCCAATTTCCTATTGGCTCAACTACTATAATCTACCAGGCGACTGATTCTGATAGCAACACTGCTACTTGTCAGTTTATTGTCACAGTAGAAGATATTGAAGCTCCGGTCATAAACACACCTACAAGCTTTACCGTGCCGACCGACTCAGGACAATGTCAGGCACTGGTAAATTACCTGGTACCAAATGCCTCTGACAACTGTGATAGTGTTAGAGTTGTTAAAGTTGACGGCCCCGAAAGTGGAACCATTTTTCCATTGGGAACAACTACGGTAAGATTTGTAGCCATTGACGCCGAAGATAATGCCAGCGATACGGTAGACCTGGTTATCAACGTTCAGGACTTGGAAAAACCAGCGATTACCTGTCCGGGAGACATTACCACATCTACTGGGGATGGTATTTGTACTAACACGGTTGTATTTGATGATCCGATAATAAGTGCTACTGACAATTGTTCCCTGGACAGTGCTTATCAAAGTGATCTGACGGGCTTGGTTTCGGGTAGCTCATTCCCGACCGGGACAACAACTTTAAGCTTCACTGCTGTAGACGCATCGGGTAACGATTCTACTTGTACTTTTAATATTATAGTAGAAGACGACAATCCTCCGAGCTTTACACTCTGCCCTTCTGATACTGTACTAAATTCTTCTAATAATTTGTGTTCTGCGGTATTCAATTATCCAACACCAACAGCGGTAGATAGCTGTACGCCATCACCAACGGTAAACTGGGTTTCCGGACCAACGAGTGGTTCAATTTTCGACGTAGGTATCAGCACCATAGTATGGGAAGCAATAGACGGAGCTGGTAATACAGCAACTTGTACTTTTACTGTGGAGGTAATAGATAATGAAGTTCCACAAATAGATTGTGGTGCCATCAGAGTAGTAGATACTGATCCCGGAATTTGTGGCGCTCGTGTTACTTTTGATGTAATTGCTACAGATAACTGCGACACCAATAGTACTATCGAGCAACTCACAAACCTCAGCTTTAATAGTGGTTCGATTTTCCCTTTAGATACAACGGTCATTGAATACAGAGCCATCGATCTCTCAGATAATGTAAGTAGTACATGTGAGGTAGTCATCGTTGTCAGAGATACGGAAGCACCTGCCATTACTTGCGACGGACCATTTAACGATTTATGCAGCCCTGCGGCAGTATTCTACAATGACCCTGTTGTTTCTGACAACTGTACGGAAATAGATGACATCATTGTCAATACAACCGGTTTAGCATCAGGGTCCGTATTCCCGATTGGAGATCATGATATAACTTTTGAAGCCATCGATTCCAGTGGAAATATCTCGACCTGCTCGATATCCTTTACGGTGTTTGACACCACTGCAACACCAAACGCCGGTCCCGACACCAATATTTGTGCTACCAGCATAACATTAAACGCAAGCATCGACCCTGCTACGACTGGCCGCTGGTTTGTAATAGAAGGCGACAGTGCTGAGATAGAAAATGCTCTTAGTCCGAATGCGACAGTAAACAACATTCAGGTAGGGCAAACAATATTAGGCTGGGAATATGATTTCGGATCATGTGATGTAAAAGTGGATACTTTAATTATATCACGTGATGATTACCCGGACACTGCCAAAGCAGGAGATGATATACTATTATGTGATGAAATTGAGACAAGCCTGCAAGCCACCCCGGTGAATGTTGGAAACGGTTTCTGGCAATTCTCTTCAGGAAGTGGCAATCTACAAGATTCTACGGATGCTAACACAACAGTTTCAGACCTACAAGAAGGGCTTAATGTGCTTCAATGGATCACGCAGAATGGAGTTTGTCCTTCGGATACTGACGCTGTAAATATACTCGTACGAATGATGCCTCAGGTCTCCATATCGGTGGATACAACCGCTCAGATTTATTTTGGTGAACAAGTGGACATTGGGATTTCGTGGGATAACGATCTTGACTATGACATTAGCTGGGAACCTGAAATTTTACCTTCGCAATTGCTTTTGGATGATCAATCGTTAATTCGTGTAAGCCCTGATAGTACAACAGAATACATTGCCACTATTACAGGACCAAGGGGCTGCACAAACATGGCTGATACAATAATAATTGTGAACGATGGTGTTAAAATTGTAAATGCCTTTACACCAAATGATGATGAGATCAACGACACATGGATCATCAGGGGCATCAAACGCTATGAAAATGCGCATGTAGAAATCTATAATTCATGGGGCAAATATGTATTCCAAAATTATGACGGTTATCCCAAAGCCTGGGATGGTACTACTTTGAATGGCAATGAATTACCTTTTGGAACTTACTATTACATTATTGATCTGAAAGACAATAATTCTTTAAAATACAATGGTACGGTAACCATATTAAAAGAAAGAAAATAATATGAGAAGACTTCTAATAGCTATATTGACCCTTTTCTTTGGTTATTGCGGCCTTGCTCAACAAACCAATCAATTTAGTCAATACTTTCTTAACAAGTCGCTCCTTAATCCTGCTGCCATGGGATTGAATAGTCGCTTAAACATGGTTCTTGGATATCGTGAACAATGGGCTCAGTTTGCACAGAATTCTGCCCTGGATAACGGTGTTCAACCGAAAGCTGCCTTCTTCACTGGAAGCTACGTATTGGGTCCAAGCCATGACCAAATTGGTTATGCGGATAAGTCTATACGAACCAGTAATCCCGATTTATTCAAAATGCATGATAGTACCAGTTCGGCAAAACACGTCGTTGGCGGATCCATTATTAATAACGAAATGGGTTATTGGTCGAGCACTTCCATATTTGGAAGTTATGCATATCATTACCCCGTACAGGAATTCAACATATCGGCAGGTATCTCACTGGGCTATAACGGAATGAATTTAGGAACAGATTATACGGTTCAAACTCCTAACCCGGATGAATTATATCACAGCTACGTAGATGAGAAACAAAGAACTGATTATTTGGATATGAACCTCGGTTTAATGATCTACTCGCATAACTTCTACTTCGGGCTTTCCTCAGATGGCATTATCCCTAACCGCATTCAACTGTCCGGGTCTTCTTTCGATGTTCCTTTAAATGCACATTATTACCTTTCAACCGGGTTAAAAATAAACGCTACCCACGAGCTTATATTTAAACCCAGCATTTTATTGAGAATGGTTTCTGGGGCACCTGCAAGTTACGACATCAATATCCTCGCCGATTTTCATCATTTCATCTACGGAGGAGTATCTTACAGACACAGAGATGCCATTATTGGTATCGTTGGATTTTTAATTAACAACCATTACAACCTTAGTTATTCTTATGACTTCACTACGTCCAGTGTGAGACAATACAGTAGTGGGAGTCATGAAATTATGTTAGGTGTTCGATTTAAATAGATATGTGTAGGAACAACCACGTAGTACTTGTATCCCTTTTAAGTTTTTTCTGTATTATTAATAATTCCTATTCACAGAATCCTGAATTGTATTTTGATGATCCTGTGAAAATGGATGTGCATATAAACTCGCCCAGCGAGGAGGATTTCCCCTTGATGTCGCATGATGGTAAAAGGCTTTTTTTTAATAGAACGCTACACCCTGAAAATACCGGCGGTACCTGGGCTGGCCAGGATATTTGGTATACGGAAAAGGATTCTTTGGGCGAATGGACTACTGCTACCAATAAACTGCCCATGATGGTGGACGACTATATTAACGATGAATATAATAATGCGGTAGTAGGTGTAAGCATGAATGGAGATACACTTTATTTACTTAACCACTACCATCATCATAAAAAGCATCACTTTCATCACCACGCAAAAACGGAACCTGGTTTATCATATGCAGTTTGGCAAGACACCGCCTGGTCTGCTCCCATTGAAATGGCTAATCCCAAATTAGATTTTGTGGGTAAGCATTATGGCTTATTTATGAATACCAGCGCAGACATATTGCTCATTTCAGAGAATAGCGTAAACTCACTCGGTCTTGAAGACTTGTATGTTTGTCTCAAAAAAGAGGGTAATAACTGGACCGAACCTATACACTTGGGTGATGTTATTAATTCGACAGGCTTTGAAATATCACCATTTCTAAGCAATGACAGAAAAACCTTGTATTTTGCCAGCAACAGGCCTGGAGGAGAAGGTAGCTGCGATGTTTATTTTTCCACCCGTTTAGATGACACCTGGACCAATTGGTCCGAACCGGTAAACATGGGGGACAAAATTAACTCTTCCGGATTTGATGCTTACTTTAGCATCAGCGATGACAATCACATTTTGTTTATAAGAAACCTGGATACCCTTACAGCAGATATTTTTATTGCCAATATTGTGGAACCATCGCATGAACAAATAGATTCCTTAGTATTAGAAGATCTCTTTGTTAAATTAAGTTCCTTACTCGACCCGAAGTCGTTTGTAAACCTGGAGCAGCTTGTAAACCTGGATACGGTAGTACATGTAAAAGATATCGTGGACCCAAACATGAAAGTGAAGCCAACCGTAAACCTGGATTCTTTGCTATACGAAAATGCACTGGACTTCAAAGACTCCGTAAACCGCGCCAAAGGATTTAAAGTTGTTGACTTACATAAAGATGAAGTAAGGCACCTTGATCAGGAAGAGTTTGACAGTTTAAAGATCATTCCAAGGTCAGTGAATATAAAATTTGACCTGGATGTTTATCAACTAGACAAAGAAGACCGACAGGTATTGAGTAAAGTAGTACATATGTTGAATAATGACAAAGGACTTCATGTAAACTTAATAGGTCATACATGTGATATAGGCACACACGATTACAACGATAATCTGTCAAAAGAGCGCGCTCAATCCTCTAAAAAATATTTACTATCCAGAGGCATTCCCGAAGCTAAAATCTCCATGAAATGGATGGGAGAGACGAAACCAATAGGCAATAACGAGACCGAAGAGGGAAGGCAAAAAAACAGACGCGTTGAAATTGATTTCGCGCGCAACGCCCTATAATAAACAAACCTATTCCGGTTACTTTTTGTTAAATTTGCAGGCATTAAGGCAATACCTTTTGCCAACAGGCTAAAATTATTAATGCAACAAACAGCAATATGACGAAAAGAGTAGTGGTTGGACTCTCAGGAGGGGTAGATTCCAGTGTGGCGGCCTACCTTCTGAAAGAGCAGGGATATGAAGTAATTGGTTTGTTTATGAAAAACTGGCACGACGATTCGGTGACTATTAGTGACGAATGTCCGTGGCTCGAAGATAGTCATGACGCCATGATTGTTGCCCAAAATTTAAACATCCCATTTCAGACAATAGATTTAAGCACCGAATATAAAGAACGTATAGTCAATTATATGTTCGATGAATATAAAAATGGACGTACTCCTAACCCTGATATACTTTGTAACCGAGAAATAAAATTTGACATTTTTCTAAAAGCAGCACTTTCATTGAAAGCAGATTATGTCGCTACGGGGCACTATTGCCGGAGATCTTCATTTACCAATGAAGACGGAAAAACAGTATACCAGCTTAAAGCCGGTGTAGATATAAACAAAGACCAAAGTTATTTTTTATGCCAGGTAAACCAGGAGCAACTTTCCAAAGCACTGTTTCCACTTGGGGATCTCACAAAACCAGAAGTACGTGAAATTGCAAAAGAACAAGGGTTGGTAACTGCTGAAAAGAAAGATTCACAGGGGCTATGCTTTGTTGGAAAAGTTAGGTTACCCGACTTTTTACAACAACAGCTTAAACCCAAGAAAGGTGTGATCATTGAGGTTCCGGCAAAAGCGTCAATCTATACCAATTATCAATATGTAGCCGATACTTACAGCCATTTGGAAGAGCTAACCACTGCTGTAAAACATAAAAAAAACAATGGCAAAATCGTTGGTGAACATAATGGCGCTCACTATTTCACTGTAGGACAACGAAAAGGACTGGCTGTCGGAGGTACTCCCGACCCGTTATTTGTTATTGAAACAGATACTGAAGAAAACATCGTATATACCGGACAGGGAGAAAATCATCCGGGTTTGAATAGACCAGGGCTATTTATCCCTACTGAAGACATACATTGGATAAGACCCGACTTAAGTTTAATGCCTGGTGAACAAAAAGAGTATGAATGCAGAATTCGATACCGTCAACCACTGGAAAAAGCCACTTTATACCGTAAAGAAGAAGGTCTTTATATCGTATTTCACCAATTGCAAAAGGGCATTGCCAAAGGGCAATTTGCTGCATGGTATCTTAATGATGAATTAATTGGTTCGGGCGTTATAAATTAGCTATGATACACAAGTTACCTCCTATAGGACTTCAAACTTACACCATTCGTGAGCAGTTGTCCAATAGTTTTAAGGCTACATTAGAATCAATAAAGGATATCGGTTTCCAGGAGATTGAACTCATGGGCTACGAAAACGGTGCCATTTTTAACAACACCATAGAAGACAGCAAACAAATCTTAGATGAGCTAAACATTAACGTAGTAGCACTTGATGTTTTTAGTGGTATCCACAATCGGGGCAGCGGTGGTACGTTACGCAACAATTTTGAGCAAGCGATTGAAGATGCCTTGAGCCTCGGTGCACAGTATATAACCTGTATCTATCTTTTTCCCGAGGAACGTCAAACAATGGATGATTATTTTAATATATGTGATCTGATCAACAAGTGTGCTGAAAAATGTGCAAAAGCCGGAATAGGCTTTTTGTATCATCACCACGAATTCGAATTTGAGGAATTAAACAACAAAATTCCTTTCGAAATATTACTTGACAATTGTGACTCGAATCTTGTTCAATTCGAAATCGACTTTTACTGGATGGCCATTGCCAATCAAAACCCAGTACTCTGGATCGAAAAGCAAGGGCCGCGTTTTCCCATTTGGCACATTAAAGATCTGCACATCGACAAGAATAGATTTGAAATTGTAGGAAAAGGAAAGCTTGATTGGAACGCTATTTTCAGCTTAGCAAAACCTTCAGGTATGAAACACTTTTTTGTTGAACAGGACTTATGTTATGACATTCCTCCCCTGCAAGCTATCGCTGAAAGTTATACGTACCTCCAGGAACATGTTTTAAGCAAACAGCGCTTGTAAAACATGAATATCTCGGATAAAAACATAAATAAAACGTACCGAGAGAACTATAAACACAATTCCTAATATACGATCTGCCATCTGAAGCCTCCGTGCATTAAGTAATTTGGAGAGCCTGTTAGCCAGAAAGGCTTTTAGAAGATCCATAGTGGCTACCGTGCCCAGAAGCCCCGTTAAATACATCAGTAATCCCCTGTCCGTGAAATGTTGATTGGCATTAACCCCTGCCAAAAGTCCCAACCATAAAATAATGCTAAAAGGGTTTACGATATTAATCCCAATTCCCTTAAAAATGTACCAAAAAAAACCTTCACTCGAATTCTCTTTCACTTCTGTAAAATCGACTGCTTTGGCCGACCTGTTTATGTACGAGTACCCCAGATAAACCATAAGTATACCAGCAACTAATGCAAAAATCTCTTTGAATAATGGTTGTTTAAATACTGATGACAACCCAAATTGAATACTTAAAATGATGACTGTATCACTAATCAATATCCCCAATGCGAATGCGGCAGCTTTAAAAAAACCTTCTCGCATTCCAACGCCTATCAAATAAAAAAAGGAAGGACCTATCATGAGCATAAGAACAAGTCCTGTTGATATTCCTTTTAATAGTTCTACCATTAAAGTTTATATTTCTTGAATTTAATTATGGACAAAAGCCTATCAATCATTCGTTTCCAAATAAAATCCAATTTTCAATCAAAGATACACAATTTACCACCGCAAGAATTACCTATCTCTACATTTATACGCATAACTTATGCATATAGATCAATTGGAAGGCACGCAAAATAAGTCCGGTCGAATTATCAAACAATAACATATAGCAAGTACCTGCCTGCAAAATATCATACTTTAACCATCCAGTTCATATAATCCTCTGCACGGCCTACTTTTAAGCTACTTAAGTACTCCTGAGCTTTGGTAGAGAATATTCTAGGAGCATCATCGCCGATTGTAAAATCCTCACCTTCATAACCTATTGAGCTAATATGTGTTATGGTAGCAGCCGTTCCTGTTCCAAAAACATCAAGTAATTCACCATTCCTATGTGCCTCCACAATTTCTTCTACACTGACTTTGCGTTCTTCAATGTTTTGCCCCCACTTATGCGCTAGTTCAATGACACTTTTTCTAGTTATTCCAGGAAGAATAGATGACGTAAGTTTAGGAGTAATGATAGTATCACCAACCTGAAACATAACATTCATGGTACCTATTTCTTCCACGTACTTCTGGGTCTTACCGTCAGTCCAAAGAATCTGATCGTAACCTTTTTCTATAGCTTTTTTTGCTGGTAACAGAGACGCCGCATAATTACCCGCAGCTTTAATATAGCCAGTACCTCCTTCTGCTGCTCGCACATATTGGTCTTCAACCAACACTTTTACCTTACCTGAATAATAGGCTCCAACGGGTGAAGCCAATATTATGAATTTATAATTATCGGAAGGTTGTACCCCCAGTGTAAGATCAGTGGAAATCATTAGTGGTCTTAAGTACAATGAATCACCTTCTCTTTTGGGTATCCAATTTCTGTCAATATCTATTAATTTTGATATTGCCTCTGTAAATACACCTTCTGGTAAAGAGGGCATACACAAGCGAGCTGCCGAATCATTCATCCTTTTTTCGTGCTGATCCGGTCTAAACATGAGGGCGCTTCCTTCTTCAGTACGAAAAGCCTTTAGTCCTTCAAACACTGCCTGACCGTAGTGAAATACCGACATGGACGGATGCATATGCAAGGCATCAAACGGAACAATTTCTGGGTTCTTCCATTCACCATCGGCATAATCCATAACAAACATATGATCGGAGATTTCTTTTCCAAACCCCAGACTATCAAAATCAACTTCTCCTACCCTTGACTTCTCCACCCTTTGGACCCTGATATCCATTTTCTCAATCATAGTTGTTCTTTAATTTAAGGCCGCTAAGATAATAAAATATGCTTTTTTGTAATAAAATGTACGTCAATTTTTTATTTTAGTAGCAGGATCCACTCTATACTATAAATAAAATGTTCTTTACGTGAGTTTCGTAAACCGATTGGTTAAATTTTCGTTTATTTTATGGATAAAAAGTTGGCCCGTTTTTTGAGCTATCCAAACTATGAAAAAAAATATTCTCCTTTTGCTTATTCTTTGCCCCTTATTAGTATTCGGTCAGGCGAAGAAAAAACTTTACAGAAATATTTGTTCTGCAACTGATGATGAAAAAGCACCTTATGTAAGTGCCGATGGTAAAGCAATTGTTTTTATGTTAAAAGACAATTTCAAAGGGGTATGGTCAATTGAATATTCCAGAAAAAGAGGATCGGAATGGGAACGATCTCAGCCTATAGATGTTGTGAATAAATCGCAAAGGAATAATCAAATGGGAGGTTATTGTCTCAGCGCAGATGGCAACACGCTCTATTTCACATCTCGTAAATATGGAGGTGTTCGCTATTCAGATATTTGGGTCACTCGTCGTAATCCTGCCAGTGGCACCTGGTCTGAACCCAAAAATTTGGCAATGCCTGTAAACTCCGACATGCATGACGGAAATCCATCAGTATCTCCTGATGGTAAGTATTTGTACTTCATGAGATGTTCTTCACTATCTAATGATAAGTCAGAATGTTGTAAAATATATGTCTCTGAAAGCCGTGGGAAAGACCTATGGAAGGCTCCTGTGGCACTTCCTGCACCAATTAATACCGGGTGTGAAAGCACCCCACGTATCATGGCCGATGGAAAAACGCTATTCTTTGCTTCCAAGCGTTCCGGTGGAAAAGGAAATCTCGACATTTATATGTCTAAGAAAAATGGTAACAGCTGGTCAAAACCGGTACCAGCGTCATTCTTAAACACTTCGAAAGACGATCAATATGTATCTATGACAGCACGCAATAATCTCGTATTTTACGGTACCGAAGGTGAAGAAACACTGGATTTATATAAAGCTAAGTTACCTGCTAATTTGCGACCTTCTGTAGTAAAACAAGTGGAAGGTATTGCCAAAGACAGCAAAACTGGTAAACCGCTCAAAGTAATTGCTACGGCTACCAATTTAAAAACAGGAGCCATTGATTTTAAAGTATTAACTGAGAAAGATGGTCGGTTTGAGCTTTTTTTGATTGAAGGAAACGATTACGATGTGGCCTTTAACACGCTGGACAAAAAACACACCTTTTATTCTACCAGAATTAGTACAAAAGGCATGACCAAATTTGAGCGGGAACGCCTAAAAATAGAAATGCACCCTGTTCATGGAGGGGAACAACTTTTTCTTAACAGCCTTACCTTTGATGCTAAAGGCAATATAACACCTGAGTCTGAATATGAACTAAAACGTTTGTTGACTTTGGTTAAAAAGAGTCCAAACTTCCATTATGAACTTGTTTGTTTCGACACCGAAATTGAAAGCGACACCATAAAACGGCCAGAGCTCACAGAAGTAATTGCTGACACCGTTATTACGACAGAAATCATTGATTCGGTAGAAACTGAAGTTGAAAAAATCAATTATACCTATCATAATGACCTCACGCCTAAATGGGAAAAAAACCTCAACAGGTATATGAAACAGAAAAAAGTCCCCGGCAATAAAATCAAGGTAATATTAGTTCAAAAGAATACCTCCGGAATAAGCAGATCACTTGAAGGTGTAACAAGGAAAAAAGGTGTTGTTTTAAAAGTATTAAAAGGCGCATGATAAAAAATAAAAGTCGGGTAATCTAATCCGATCCCGACTTTTAATATTTTCACAAGTTCAGAACCCTTCTACCCCAACTCTTCACCGTTCAGTACAATATCATAAGTTATATTGGCGGTTTTTTCCAAAATCTTTGTAACAGAGCAATACTTTTCCATAGATAAATTCACTGCACGCCGGGCCTTAGCCTCGTCAATTTCACCTTTTAAAATAAACTGAACGTGTATATCGGTAAACAAAGAGGGTGTATTTTCCTGGTCCCTGTCTGCTTTAATTTTCACTTCATAGTCAACTACATGCTGACGTTGTTTTTTGAGTATGCTTAAAAGATCCATAGAGCTACAGCCTCCCAAGCCCATAATTAATAACTGCATGGGCCTTGCTCCCTTACCTTCTCCCCCTATTTTATCAGCACCATCGATGTGAACTTCGTTTCCATCCTCATTTTGCGCCACCAGGTGAACAGCTTCGTTAATTCTTTTTAGTTTAATCTCCATGAATATTCCTTATGATCTAAGTGAATGACAAAATTAATCACAATCATTTTTGAAACAATATTTCTTCCTAAAACGATCTTTTTTAATTATTTTAATAGGAATGAGTTCATCTTACAAAACAATACACTGTCATCAAAATGAATAAATTTCTAAGTAAATACACAGTAATAACTATTTCTGTACTTACCGCTACATTGCTTAATGAATTTGTTGTGAACCTTATTATCGAACATTACAAAGGCAGGAACTACCTTTCGGTATTTATTGGAATTTTTATGACCGTTATTGTATTCGTTCCTCTGGTGAATTTCATGAGCAAATACATCAAAAAATTCTCCACAGAGTACATTAACAGAAGTAAAAGAATGACTAAAAACAGCTCTCTCGGAGCGCTTATAGGTTTTATAATAGCCTTTATTATATTATTTGTTTTATTTGCAGAAATCAGGCATGATTTCAATGTCCTTGCTGATCTAAAAAAAATGTTCTAAAGCGTTGTAGCATTAGCTTATCATCATATTGTCGATCTTTTTATTAATTTGCACGTGTAAACCATGATTATATGATCGGCATTATTGCTTCAACTAACAGACCGGACTCTGTATCTTCGAAAATTGCACATTATTTAAGCTTGCAAATAGACTCTAAAGGAGTAGAAAACCAGGTAATTGACTTGCAAAATCTACCTCCCGATTTTTTGGTAAGCGGCCTTTATAAAAACACAGGAAAACATACGGGCTTTAACAAAATAATTGATCAGGTCGATAAATTGGAGAAATTAATATTCGTTATTCCTGAATATAACGGGTCTTTTCCCGGTGCCCTGAAAATTTTCATTGACGGGCTAAGGTACCCCAGCGCTGTGAATGGCAAAATAGCCGGACTAATTGGAATCTCATCAGGTACACAAGGGGGGGCATTAGCCTTGAGTCACTTCACCGACATTTTAAATTACCTGAATTGCTTAGTTTTACCCAATAAACCGCGAATTGGACGTATTGAAAAAAACTTCCGCGACAATAAAATAGTCGACGAAACTACCAATAAACTGGTAAATCAACTAATTGATGAATTAATCGCAATTTAACAACTATGAAAACATATCCGAAATTTTTAACGCTACTGACTGCAGGGATTTTGCTAGTCAACTGTACAGAAGCCAAAGATACCACGAATGAAAAGGCTCAGGCAACGTTTGCCAGCGAAGAAACTAAATCAGTGGAGCCCGTATCCGAAGAAAAACTCAATGAAGAAGTAAGGGCAACTGTAGAAAACACATCAGAAGTAATCAATGCACCTGCAGACGAACCGATACCTGAGGAAGTGGCAAAAGTAACGAAAGAATCTACTCCTGAACCTACCCACGCAACGAGTACTGAAACTACAACGGCTAAACAAGATGTAAAGCCTGAGTCAATTGAAGCAGAATCAGCAATTGAGGTGGTAAAAGAAGTTGAAGGGATAAGCCATGCTGCTTTTGATGCACTATTGAAAAAATATGTAAGCAGTAGCGGAAAAGTAAACTACAAAGGTTTTAAAAGTGAATTTTCAAAGCTTAAAAGTTATACCGCCAAACTTACTGCTACGCCTCCTGCAAGCAGTTGGTCAAGAAATGAAAAGCTGGCTTATTGGATCAATGTTTATAACGCCTTTACTATACAGCTCATACTGGAAAATTACCCAATTAGCAGCATTACAAAAATTGATAACGGAAAGCCCTGGGACAGAAAGTTTATAAAAATAGGATCAAAAACCTATTCATTAAACCAGGTTGAAAATGAAATTATCAGGCCAACGTTTAAAGAGCCTCGTATACACTTCGCCGTTAATTGTGCTGCCGTTTCATGCCCTAAGATACTTAACGCAGCATTCGTGGCAGACAAACTGGAAAGTCAGCTCACAAAACAGACGAAATATTTTGTTAACAATACTTCCAAAAATAAATTGTCGCAAAACAGTATTCAGGTTTCGAAAATTTTTGAGTGGTACGCCGTTGATTTCAAAAGCGCAGGTGGTGTAGCCGCTTTCGTAAAAAAATATGCAAATTCCTCTGTGAGTAGCAGCGCAAAAGTAAGCTACCTTGAATACAAGTGGGATTTGAACGAATAATAATAGTTATAAAACACGGTGCATTTAGCACCGTGTTTTTATTTTTTTCAAATGCTCAAGTATTTTCTGGCCATCAAGCTTCTTAACAAAATAATGAGCACGATACTCAATCCAAAGAGCAGTAAAAAAATCCCCAATACCACAACAATCAACTTCATTATCAATGGAAATTGAAAACTATCATCAATAATATTATAAGACTGATTTAATGCAATTCTTCTACGCCTGGATGGCAAATACGAGATTATTGCAGCAGTACTTAAAAACACCAGAGCGAGCGCCACGAAGAAAACCAGCAGCCAGTTCCAGCGACCAAATTGTCCCTGATGAAAAGCCATAACCCATAATCTGGATTTCATCATGACTCCGATATCTTGCCAGCTATCTTCATGAATGAGCTTCCCGCTATATTGATCATAGTGCATCATTTTAAGCTTAGACAACTGCGATGTTTCATTACTCACACTAAATACACTCTTATCGTTTTTGGGCAGGTGTAAAAACACGTTCCCTGCTAAATTTTGCTTAGTGGCAATTGCGGCCATTTGGTCCAATGTCAGCCTGTCGTCACCTTCCCCTGATTGATGTGCATGCGCAAACCAGGTTTTGGGGTAGCCAGCGTTGAGTTCTTTTTGCACCTTCTTATAGAAGCCTCCAAAGACATCGGTCCAAGGGAGGCCTCCTGCCAGAATGAGGAGTAATAAAATGGAACACCAAAAACCGAAAAAAGCATGAGTGTCACGCATAAACAGTTCTTTTCCTTTTCGGGTTCTTATTCGAAACAAATTAACTATTCCTCCGGTGTCTTTGCGTGGCCAGTAAATATATAAGCCACTTATTATAAGAACTACCATCCAACAAGCTACCAATTCAATTATTTTTGTACCAAATGCACCAAGAAGCAGCTCACCATGCAACTTTCTAACCTTAAACATTTTCGATTCATTCACAGCGAAATTCGACACTCTGGACCCGTTATAAGGATTTATATACAGGCTCGCTTTACCCGAAAAGCGACCGGAGACAAACTCAGTCGCTCTCCCTGGTTCATAGTCCAACCTAACACCCTCAATAGGTTTTGGCCAACTACTTTTAGCGCTCTTCAATTGTTCTTCCAAGGATATTCTTTTATGAGACTTTTGTTTTTCGATAATTCCAATGTCCATCAAAGTATCCGGATAGAATAGGTAAATAGCTCCGGTTACGCCCAATAAAATAGCAAAAGGAGCTACGATTAACCCTCCAAACATATGCCACCTGCGTAATGTTCGATGTATGCTTTCTCTATTACTCATCATTTATTTCCCTTTAAATGTGTATGCAATACCCACATTTATATTTCTTGGATTGCCCAGTGAATAAGACTGTCCCCATCTAGTCGCGCGGGCAACGGTACTGTAATGTTCATTGGTGAGATTGATAACATTCAACCAAAGATCAAACCCTTTCAAATTATACATGACTCTGAAATTAAATACCTGATAGCCATCATATGTCGTTTCATTAGCAGGATCCATGAAATAGGACGTCACATGCTGCCATTCTAAACTCATTCGTAAACCTTTCACAAAGCCCGGTTTATAACTTAGCTGAGCATTGGCTATCCAGGAAGGTGATTGCGGCATTTCGTTGCCAGAATAGTCTTGTCCTTCTGCCACATACTCCTCAAAAAGGTGGCGTGCATTCGTTCCACTCAACCTGAAAGACAACGATTTAACAGGAATCACATATACGGCATACTCTATCCCTTCGTGCCTTGTTCTTCCCGCGTTTTGTTTTATTAAAGAGCCATCGTCTTGTTGTACAGAAATAATTTCGTTTATTCCATCCATTCTATATAAACTGGTCTCAACGATTAATTTCTCCTTGATAAGAGCTACTTTTCCGCCAAATTCATAATTATAATAATAGACAGGCTTTAGTTCTGGTACTTCACTTCCTCTATAAAGTTCTGTCACTTGTGGAGGAACGAAGCCCGTAGCATAATTTGCATAAAGATTTCCTTTATTGCTGAGGTCATATGTCACACCAACTTTGGGGGTAAATTGATAAAATCGGTTGGTACCATCCAATACAGAAGTAAAAGAGTTACTCCCTAAAAAGTTATTGAAATTATAGCTAAAATGATCGTATCTCAACGCTCCAATCACATTCAATTTTTTAAATGGCGAGACCTTCAGCTGAGAATAAGCCGCCACATTAGCTAAGTCGGTCTCATAATGCGCTAATGAGCTATCTGTCGTTGTAAAACTTTCATACACCCCTTCGTCGTTTTTAAAAATACGGATGTAATTAGCTTCATAATTATTAGGGCTTAAGTCGAGTGATATACCTCCTATCAGCACGCCGTGAATGGTCGGAAGCTCTTGCCTGTGCTGTAATATTGCCCCATAACTAGCGAAACTATTGTCATTTTCTTCACCGTGTGCCAAATTACGATCGCCAGCAGGTATCCATGGTCTGAAATCGTCTCTTACACGATAAGAAGGATTTTGTTTGATCGAATTCAATCGAAAAAATGTGGTTAAAACTGTTTTGGTCAAATCGTTCCAATAGTGATTAATAGATAATTTCGATCGTAATGCGTCCACCTCGCGGTAAGTAAAAGTCTGACTAGAGTTATACCTTTTTTCAAAGAAGCCGGTACTATCTAAAGACCCTGTCATATCGGAGAAATAATCGATAATAGTATTTGACCAATTGATCTTCGTGTTTTTGTTTAACGAATAGTTTAATCCCAGGCTTAGTGCCAACTTATTAAAATCGGTATGCTCACGCACTCCATTATTGTTTAGTGCATAGTAGCCTCCAACAGATACTCCCAAATTTTTGAATGTATTTGATGCATAAAAGTCTGTGCGTTTGTAGCCTATATTATTTCCTCTTGCACTCCACGATACTAATGGTTTATTTCCCGGCGATCTACTTATAAAGTTCAAGGCACCACCTATTGCTTCACTTCCATACATACTCGATGCCGGCCCACGAATCACCTCTATACGACTTACGGTCGCCATATTCATTTCAAGCAATGCATTGTGGTTAAATACACCGGAAGCTCTAATAGGCACACCATCTTCTAAGTACAAATAAGAAGCTCCATAATCGATAGGCCTCCTAATACTCATAGTATGTTGTTCATTACCCAGGTCGACCATATTGACTCCAGCAATTTGGTTTACTATTTGATCGATAGAATTTGGCCTATTTTGCTGAATTTGGCTTAGTGAGATGGATGAAATAGCCAACGGAACTTCAGACCTTTTCTCCAACTCGCGATTATTACTAATAACCACTTGAGTAAGACTAAGTATCGCAGGTTCCATTGACAGCAACAACTCGTTTGCGGCGATAAAAGTCAATGACTCATAAGCTACCATGTTAAGCTTAATAGAGTCTACGCCAATTTCAGCATCGATTGTGAACATTCCGTCCTCATTAGTAAATGTTGATTGACCTGTGCTTAAATTCGTGACAGATACAAAAGGAAGGGGCTCCTGGGAACTTTGATTGACTATTATTCCGCTTATTTGAGACTGTGCCAATAATAGATTGGCATTCAAAAGAAAAATTATAATTATAAATTTAAGTTTCATGTGTATAAAATTAGCCTAACCTACAGCAGGACAAATCACTACATATCAAGCTATTAGATTAGTTTTTGTTAAGAATTACTTTTTTGTTAAAAACATTGCGAGAACTAGCAATATTCAATTAAAGACAAGCCACAACTTATTCTCAAAACCATATAAACTTCTATGGCACTGCGTACAAAAATTTAGTTTGTATGCAAAACCAGGATCATAACAAACGCACTGGTCTACATAAATAGTTTAATGAGATTAAAAGCATCTGATTCCGATCTATAAATACACAAAACCTTCATTTCGTGAGGTAGATGCATGCATCATACAAAATGTAAAACGATCAAAAAAATGCAAATGGACTATAATGTGGCTATTTAAACAGCTGGGGGGTGAAAAATAGAGCGATCAGCTAAGTAGTAATAAGCAGTGCACGGAGGCACCTTTGTTCCCTCACAGGAAGCTTTCACAAATGGATCAATAGCCAAAATTTCCTGTAGGCAATATTCTTCAAAATTCACTTTTCTTGATTGAGGAACGTGATTCTGTTCGGAATTACTTGATTCCCCTACCTTTTCAAGTTGATTTCTAAGGTAACATTTACCATTACACATTGCTATAGGCTTATCCTTATTCTCGCAAAGGTTCTCGGCAATAAACTGCTTGTTTATTTTATACTCAAGGCATATCAATGGCACCTTCAATATGGATACTGCCAGAAGTACCAAGAGACAAAATGACAATATGCTTGGTAATTTTACCACAAAACGAAGATAATACTGAAAACTATCTAAAACAACAGAAATTATGTATAGGGTTTCAGGTACAAAAAAGAGGCTGTCTCAAAAGTCTCATTACAAACACTAAAGGCGAAGTTTGAAACTTCGCCTTTTTTAGTGCACTCAATTTTAGTAAATTGAGTTGTGCCTAATATGAAAGTAAAATTTAAAGAGTATGATTGCAATCAAATCATGCTTTTACCACCAAGTTTAGATGAATTAATTTCATCCAACCATCCAGTACGAGTCGTAAATGATATAATTGACCAAATAGATTTGCAGTTACTTTTGGATAAATACAAGGGAGGAGGGACCTCTTCTTACCACCCACAAATGCTACTTAAATTACTGGTTTATGCTTACTTAAGTAATGTGTACTCGAGTAGAAAATTAGAATTGCTTTGTAAAGAAAATATACCAATGATGTGGTTGACAGCCATGAATCAACCAGATCATAATACAATTAATCGTTTTCGCAGTGATAGACTTAAAAATGTGCTCAAAGAAGTATTCAGTCAGGTAGTTTTGCTTTTAGCAGAAAGTGGACATCTTGATTTAAAAGATGCTTTTAATGATGGCACTAAAATAGAAGCAAATGCTAACAAATACACCTTTGTTTGGGGGAATGGCATAAAAACAAATAAAGAGAAAATGGTTAAGCAACTAGAAGAGCTATGGTCTTATAGCCAGCAAGTTGCAAAGCAAGAGGAGCCACAGCCTGATTTAGATTTAAGTACCATTACCCCTGAATTAGTAGAGCAAACCTTAGAAAAAATATCCTCAAACCTTTCATCAACACCACAAAAGGTAGACAAGAAAAAACAACAAAAGGTAAACTATGGAAAACGTAATTGGCCTAACAAATTACGTGAATATCAACAGAAGGAAGCTATCTTGGGGCAAAGGAATAGTTACTCAAAAACTGATATAGATGCTACTTTCATGCGCATGAAAGACGACCATATGCAAAATGGACAGCTCAAGGCTGGATATAACCTACAGATAAGCACCAACAAGCAATTTATTCTTCATTACACCCTGCATCAAAAACCTAGTGACTCCACAACCTTCATACCTCATTTTAAGAGTTTTAAAAAATACCTAAAACAAAACCCAGAAACGATAACAGCAGATTCAGGATATGGAAGCCATGAAAACTATCAATACCTTGAAGATGAATCAATAATTCCATTTGTAAAGTATAATTACTTCCATAAAGAACAGAAAGAAACCAAACAAAAAACAGATAACCTAAAGGATACAAGTAAGTTACATTATATTCCAGATAAAGACGAGTATGTATGTCCAATGGGACAAAGGATGAGCAAGGTTGGACAAACTCATCAAAAAACAGCAAATGGATATATCCAGCAAAAAGATATTTATGAAGCTAAAAATTGTAATACTTGTCCGTTAAATGGAAGTTGCCATAAGTCAAAGGACAACAGAAGGATACAAGTAAACCATAGTCTTAACAGACTGAAAACCAAGGCAAAACAAAACCTTCTATCAGAAGAAGGAATCAAAAGACGAAAACAACGTCCAGCAGATGTTGAAGCTGTCTTTGGCAACCTGAAGCAAAACAAAAGGTTTACAAGATTTAGCTTAAAAGGCCTTGAAAAAGTAGAAATAGAAACTGGATTAATGGCAGTAGCCCATAATTTAGCCAAGGTTGCTTAAAGATCTAGGCTTTAAACTTCACTTCACAAAAATAGACTGAATCAAAATTATTGTAATCCAGAAAAGCTAAAAAACAAAGAGGCCGTCTCTTTTTACTTTTGAGACGGCCTCTTTTACCGTTAAACTTGTTTATCTATTAGTCTACATTATCATGTAGGAATTTGTTATTTCCTAGGATATCATTGTCATCATCCAGATTAAAACGTGAAATGTCCTGATCTTCTGCTTTAGGAACATCCTGAAGGTTCACATTTCTTCTTTTGTAAGCAGGTACTTCCAATTTTTGCTTGAAGTCTTCTACTTCTTCTGAAGTTTGGTTGCTCAATTGCTGTAATCTTCTGATACGCTCTTGCGACTGTTCAATTAATTTTCTGCGCTTTGCTTCCAGTTCTAACTCCTGAGCCGACAATTCATTACTTTTCTCATCTGCAAATAATGGTAACTCCTGCTGAACAGGTTTTTCCTGAATTTCGTAACCGCCATCAAGCGTAAAAACCTTTTTATCGTCACTTTCATCCGAAACCGGCGACACGGGGGCTTTTTCTTCAATGGGTTCAACAGGCGAAATTGACTCTAAACTATCTGCCGGATTCTCAAAAACATAGGCATTTTGTGATGGAGCAACCGGAGGTTCCTCTTGAATAGAATTAGGTGCCTGCGGCTCTGTTTTATACTGTTGAGGAGCGACATTATCAACATCTATATTTGGCGTCTTCTCTTTGCGAATCTCCTTATTAGATTCAAGGTCATATACCTTTCTTCTTGGCGATTGTGCGAGTTCAGAATCGGCAAAACCTGTTGCAATGACAGTCACACGTAAACTGTCTTCCAAGCCTGGTTCCAGACCCTGACCGAAAATAACATCGGCACCATCACCTGCTTTTTCTTCAATATAATCTGTGATCTCCGTTAACTCATCCATAGTCAATTCAGCAGCGTCTCCATAGGTAATAGACAACAAGATTTTTTGAGCGCCGATGATATCAGTATTATTTAATAATGGAGAAGCAAGAGCACTTTCTACTGCACGTATCGCTCTATTTTCACCAGACACAGTGGCCGATCCCATTACTGCGGGACCCGATTTCCTCATTACTGTTTTAACGTCCTGGAAGTCGACATTCACCTCACTGGTAACAGTAATAATTTCAGCAATACTTTTCGCAGCGGTAGATAATACATTATCTGCCTGTGCAAAAGCATCTCTAATAGATAAGTTGCCATATACTTCACGGAGTTTATCATTAGAAATTGCCAAAACGGTATCACAATTTTCTTTCAGTTCATCGAGTCCGGTTTGTGCCGCTTGCATTTTGCGTTTACCTTCGAACGAAAACGGAATAGTAACGATCCCCACAGTAAGTACGTCTAGTTCACTCGCTACCTTGGCAATTATAGGAGCCGCTCCTGTACCGGTCCCACCACCCATTCCGGCGGTAATAAATATCATTTTGGTATCCGTACCCAGAAGTTCACGAATGTCTTCTTTGCTTTCCAAAGCGGCATTCATACCCACTTCAGGGTTGGCACCAGCTCCTAAACCTTCTGTCAGGTGTACACCTATTTGTAATTTGTTTTGTACGGAGCTACTTTTCAGTGCCTGCGCATCTGTGTTACAAACTACAAATTCCACATCCTTAATACCTTGATTATGCATGTGATTTACGGCATTGCTACCGCCACCACCAACACCGATCACCTTGATAATCGACTTGTGGTGTTTTGGGAGATCAAATTGATACGTGCTATCCATATGTCTATTCCTATTTTGTTGCTTTATTAATCACTAAATTTTGTATCCTCGCTGTCATCATCGATGAGTAAGCCCCTTGTACGGTCTATTATTCTTCTAAAGAATTCTCTTCCGTTGTCTTTTTTCACGAGCTTATTTCCAGCGATTTGTTTTTCAACAGCATGGTGACTTGGGTCGTAATCTTCTTGTGCTTTAAAGCCTGCCAGTACCAAACCAATTGCGGTCGCATACATTGGAGATTTCACCTTTTCTACCATACTTTTACCCAAATGTTCGTTTGGTAATCCCACCTGAACATCCAGTCCGGTAATGTATTCAAATAACTGTTGGCAGTATTGTAGCTGAGAGCCGCCTCCAGTAATAACCATTCCTGCTCCCAACTTATTCTTATAACCCGATTGAACAATTTCGTCGTTAACGAGTTCTATAATGTCTTGCATCCTCGCTTCGATAATATGAGCAAGGTTCTTCACCGATATTTCTTTCGGAGGCCTGTTTCGTAAACCTGGAATGGCAATAACTTCATTGTCTCTGGCTTCACTGGCCAATGCTTTTCCAAATTTCACCTTCAACTGTTCTGCCTGATGTTGCATAACCAGGCAACCTTCTTTGATATCTGAAGTAATGATATTTCCGCCAAAAGGAATTACAGCAGTATGCCTGATAATACCGTCGTAAAAGATGGCCACATCGGTGGTACCACCACCAATATCGACAAGGGCAATACCTGCTTCTTTATCTTCATCAGACAGCACTGCCATACTTGAGGCTATCGGTTCCAATATCAAATTATCGATTTCAAGTGGTTCTTTTTTTGAGACACCACTTCTTTTAACACATTTATTAATATTAGCGATGGCGCTGGTATGGGCAGTAATAACATGAAAATCTGCTTCCAAACGCACCCCAGCGATACCTATTGGATCTTTGATACCTCCATTGTAGTCTACTGTATAGTCTTGAGGCATCACATGAATAATTTCGTTACCCGGAGGGGTCACGATTTTATACATATCGTTTATCAGCCTGTTAACATCATGCAAACTAATCTCGCCGTCCAAATCTTCACGGATTATACTTCCATGATGTGTGGAACTTTTGATATGCTGACCGGCAATACCTACATTCACCTGACCGATGGAAATTCCGGCCTGAGCTTCCGCCTCGGCAAGGGCTTTGTTTATCGCATTAACCGTTTTATCAATATTGGTTACCATTCCACGGATAACACCATCTGATACGGCTTTACCCATTCCCAAAATTTCCAGTTTCCCGAATTCATTTCTTCGCCCGGCAATAGCACAAATTTTGGTTGTCCCTATATCTAAACCGACTACAATTTTTTCTTCGTTCATCTTACTTACAAATAATTTGGTCTTTGAACTTCAGGTTTATACTTTCATATACATTCCAGCCTTTACGAGGAAGAATGTCTTTATATGCTATTTCAAGTCTTTCGAACTTATCCACATAATTTTCACAATCACCAAATAGTACATTTTGCTTGGTAACTTGTGGATAAAGTGTTAATTCTTTAAACTCATCTATCTCAATCTCTGCAATTTGAGCCTTCAAAAATTGATCGTTATTGATATATTTTATCACATCAAATAATGCGGAATCCAGAGAAGAATTCAGTGTAGAACCTTTGAATATATCATTCGATCCTTCACCGGAAATGAGTAATACGCGCGCTGACCGACGATTTGACAATGGTAATTTGACCCCTTGATCGCTTATATAAAAAGACGAATCGGAACGTATTACTCTTGCAATTGCTCGTACATGAGACACTTTCACAATCACATTACCCTTCAAATCTTTCACTATCTGCGCTCCATCAACAAATTTATTCTTTTTAAGGCTCATTTCAAGCGATTTTAAGTCGATGTTGATAAGTTTTCCACCAATTATCGGGTCATTTCCACCTCTGGTCAGATCTGCTATAACATCATCTTCTATCAGGAAATTGTGCTCATTATCATTTCTGAATTCCACAATTATGTTCTCGCATATTTTGCCCCGGTGATGATTTTCAACAAACCCAATGGCAGATATGACAAACAAGACCATTAGAAGGTCTCTTAGGCGCTTTTTGAGATTCACTTTTTTAAACATCCTGCCGCCCCTCCAACAGCGTTTGAATTGGCGATACCATCTGGTCAATATCTCCGGCACCAACTGTGGCTACAAGTTCTAACTTTCTTGTTTCCAACTCATCAATCAATTCAGATTTTGACACGAGGGACTTACTTTCCAAATTTATCTCATCCAATAGACGAGCAGCAGTAACGCCTTCAATCGGCAACTCCCGTGCCGGGTAAATATCCAACAGAATTAATTCATCCACTTTAGCCAATTCCAGAGCAAACCCCTTCATAAAATCCCTCGTTCTGCTATATAAATGCGGTTGAAATATGAGGGTAAATTTCTTGTCCGGAAATAATAGGCGAACAGATTCGATGAATGCCTTGAGCTCCGTAGGGTGGTGCGCATAATCATCAATATAAACCAGATCTTCTTCTTTGAGGATGTATTCGAACCGGCGTTTTACGCCACTGTAATTTGCTAATGCACGAGAAACCTGTTCAGCACTAACTCCAATATTTAATGCTACTGTTATTGCAGCGGCAGCATTGGCCACATTATGATTCCCTGGTAACTTCAAGGACAAACCCCTTAACTCATAGCTGTCGTACAAATAATCAAAACGCTGTTCTCCATCAACCGCTTTAACATTCTCAATGCGTACGTCTTCGGCACTTTTACCGTAACTCAATTGTCGACAGTTCACATTAAATACATCTACATTTTCATTGCGTACCAGGAGCCCCTGATCAGCGATTTTAGCACAAAATTCTATGAAAGTATTTCCGAAGTCGTGTTGATTCTCGTAAATATCCAGATGATCCGCATCTGTTGTGGTAACAATGGCCATATCCGGACTTAGGTTCAGAAAGGAGCGGTCGTATTCATCGGCTTCAACAACCACATAAGCATTCTTCTCCTCACTTAGCAATAGGTTCGAATCGAAATTTTTGGCTATCCCCCCAATGAAAGCAGTACATGGCACCCCTGATTCATGTAGCAAATGTGCCAAAATAGAACTTGTTGTAGTTTTACCATGCGTACCTGCAACAGCAAGTGTTGTCATTTCTCTGGTAATAAGCCCTAATACCTGCGCTCTCTTGAGTATGCGAAACTCTTTATCAATGAAGTATTGAAGTCCAAGGTGGGTAGCAGGAATCGCTGGTGTATATACGATTAACGCTTCTTCTTTCTTTTCTTTAATTGTTTGCGGAATTAAGTTCACTTCATCAGAATAAACTACGCTTATCCCCTCACTTTCGAGCTCCATTGTAAGAGCGGTTTGCGTTTTATCATAGCCTAGTACTTCCTTACCCTGGCTCTTAAAAAAGCGGGCAAGCGCACTCATACCGATACCACCGATACCAATAAAATAAACGCTATGTACATCATTCAAACTCATTCCAGTATTTTACTTACTTCTTCAGCTATCGATTTCGCCGCTTCAGGCTTCGCCATACCTTTTATATTATCCACCATCTCCTGACAGTTTTCACTGTCGAGTAAAAGGTACAACACCTTTTCTACCAGCACATCGCGCGCTTCGTCATCGCGCACTATAATAGCCGCATTTTTAGACACCAACGCGTTGGCATTTTTGGTTTGGTGGTCTTCTGCCACATTAGGCGACGGCACCAGTACAACCGGTTTCCTCACCAAACATAGCTCCGAAATGCTTAAAGCACCTGCTCTGGATACCACCAAATCGGCTGCGGCATACGCCAGATCCATCTCATATATAAATTCATAAGCCTTAATACCTTCTGCACTATAAGGGGCGGTTAATTCTTGTGCTTTACTTTTGAACGATTTTCCTGTTTGCCAAATCACCTGCACTCCCTGTTCTTCAAATTTGGCGAGGTCTGCTCCGATACTTTCGTTAATAGTAAGTGCTCCCAGGCTACCTCCTATAACCAGCACTATCGGTTTTTGAGCGTTTAACCCAAAATGTTTTAGCGCCTCTTCTCTTTTGTTATCGATCTCCAGAATATCTTTCCGGACCGGATTACCTGTAAATACAATTTTTTCTTTAGGAAAGTATTTTTCCATCTGATCGTAAGCCACACATATGGTAGTGGCCTTTTTTGCCAGCCATTTGTTGGTAAGACCGGCATATGAATTTTGTTCCTGTAGTAAAGTAGGCACACCCATCGAAGCTGCTGCACGCAACAAAGGTCCGCTGGCATACCCTCCTACCCCAATAGCGACGTCTGGTTTAAAATCTTTAATAATGGCCCGCGCCTTATTCATGCTTTTGAATAATTTGAAAGGGAATAGTAGATTTTTCCATGTCAGGCGACGTTGAATTCCGGCTATTGGCAAACCTATAATTTCATATCCCGCTTTAGGCACTTTCTCCATTTCCATTCTCCCAAGTGCTCCAACGAATAAAATCTCCACACTCGGCAGCATTTCTTTAAGGGCTCCTGCTATTGCGATGGCCGGATATATATGCCCTCCGGTTCCGCCACCACTTATTACAACTCGATATGTTTTTTGATCAGGCAATGGATTCTTCTACGTTTACGGTTGATATATCTGTACTTTCAGGCTCTTTGACATTATTTTTTTCGTCCATAAAGGAGCGGCTGACACTTAGTATAATTCCAGCAGAAATTCCTGCGAAGACCAGAGAAGTCCCTCCCATCGAAACGAAGGGAAGAGGCAATCCTGTTACCGGCCCTAAACCAACAACGACAGCCATATTCGCAAAAGCCTGTAGTACCAGACTAAAGCTTAAACCCGTACTTAACAGGCCGGCAAAAGCTCCATCTCCTTTAGAGACTGCATACATTCCACGCCACAGTAATCCCAGGTAAAGGAAAATAACCAGCACCCCCATTTTCAAACCATGCTCTTCAATGAGAATTGCAAAAACATAATCCGAAAAAGCCTCGGGCAGAAAATAGCGTTGCAGGCTATGACTCGCTCCCACTCCCATAAAACCACCTCTGGCAATAGCCATATTGGCACGTTTCACCTGATAGGGTATTTCCGAAGCACCGACATCTCCATTCACTATCGCTACGAAATCGTCAATTCTGCTAACAAAAGTCTGTCCCCTATTACCGAGCATCAATGAAATGGTAATGCAGAGAATACCAATACCTACCAGGCCAAACAAGTATTTTAGCGGTACTCTACCCATAAACATGAGAAGCAGGCAGGTAGAGAATAATAAAAAAGACGAAGAAAAGTCAGATAGCGCTATCAAACCACATATTACTCCACTCCATAGTATTAAAGGAAATACCGATTTCTGAAAGTCTTCAATACTTTTTTGTCTTTTTGCCAACATACTGGCCATATTGGAGATGAGCGCTAATTTTGCCAAATCGGAAGACTGGAAACTCACCCCAAAAACACGCACCCAACGCACTGCTCCGTTCACTTCTTCACCAAAGAAATAAGTATAAATTAATAGCGGCACAGATATAATGAGTAGTAACCTGGAAATACGCATATAGTACTTATAATTTACTTTATGCGCCAGCCACATGGCCAATAGACCTACAAATACCAAAATGGAATGACGTAACAGGTAATGCTCTGTGTTCCCTTGCTGAAACTTAAAAGCCGGAGCACTAATAGCACTATACACTACCAATATACTTAGTAATGATAATACTATAACAATCGCCCAGATATAGGGATCTCCTGTCAAATTACGTTTAACCCATTCCTGTGCTTTTACCATGCTAAATTCAATAATAGGTTTAATTTTTTCTGACTACGTTCCAGACTTTTGACCGCACTTTTGAATTGGTCGCCTCGATCTTCATAATTTCTGAAACGGTCGAAACTGGCGCATGCCGGGGATAACAATACTAAGTCACCATACTGGGCCAGTTCATTAGATAAACGAACAGCTTCATTCATATCGGTAGCTTCCAGAATCATGGGTAAGTGCTCGCTAAAAGCTGCTCCTAGTTTTTTATTATCTTCACCAATACAAATCAGTGTTTTCACTTTCTCATAAACAAGTTCATCGATTTGTTTGTAATCGTTTCCTTTGTCTACTCCACCTGCTATCCAAATAACCGGCTGATCAAAACTATCGAGCGCGAATTTCACCGCATCGACATTAGTAGCTTTGGAATCGTTCACATATCTGACACCTTTTATAAAACCCGCTTCTTCCAAGCGGTGCGGCGCATTTTTGAACGTACCTATAGATTTTTTAATCGCTTCTTCTTTAACACCTACAGCTAAAGCGGCCATTATAGCGGCCATAGTGTTGATCATATTGTGTTTTCCTGCAACCGGTAAAATATTAGAATCTATGCTAAAAACGCTCGTAATATGATTATTGATATTGATCATCAGATTATGAGCTTTCATATAAGCACCATTCAATACACGGTCTTCGAGTGAAACATTTAATTTAAATGCATTCACCTCTTTTTCCATAAGGGCGTTTTTGATGACTTCATCATCGCCAAAGGCGATGAAATAGTCATCGAAGGTCATATTTTGTGTTATTCGAAACTTAGAATCGATATACTTATTAAAATTATTATCGTAGCGATCGAGGTGATCTGGAGTAATATTTAGCAGGATTGCCACGTGTGCTTTAAAATCATACATTCCGTCGAGCTGAAAACTACTCAGCTCCAGCACAAAATATTCCTTATCTTCATTAACCAATTGCCTGGCCAGGCTATCGCCAATATTCCCTGCAAGACCTACTTTGTAACCAGCCTTTTTTATCAGGTGATAAGTCATTAAAGTAGTGGTAGTTTTACCATTACTACCAGTGATAGCAATGAACTTTGCGTTGGAATAGCGCGCGGCAAACTCGATTTCCGAAATCACCTCAATACCTTTATTCAAAGCCGCCTGCACCACTTCTACCTTCTCTGGTATTCCAGGGCTTTTGACGATACAGTGCGCATCTAAAATGCGCTCAATACTATGTCGCCCTTCTTCAAAATCGATCGAGTTCTTTTTAAGTTCCTTTCGATAGTTATCGGCAATTTCACCGATATCAGATACTAAGACGTCCCAGCCCTTAGCCTGAGCGAGAAGCGCGGCTCCCACACCACTCTCACCAGCGCCAAGCACAACCATTTTTTTAGCAGTCTGTAGATTTTCCGAATTCATTGAACGATTTCTTTTAAAAATTTCTATCTAAGTTTAAGTGTTGCAAGTGTTAAGACAGCCAGAATAATTCCTACTATCCAAAATCGGGCTACAATTTTTGCCTCATGCATTTCCTTTTTTTGATAATGATGATGTAGCGGAGACATTAACAATATGCGGCGACCTTCGCCATATTTCTTTTTGGTATACTTGAAGTAACTGACCTGACATATTACTGAGAGTAGTTCAATAAGAAAGACTCCGCATAAAATTGGTATTAATAATTCTTTTCTGATTGCCAATGCAATTACAGCTATAACTCCACCAATTGCGAGGCTGCCGGTATCGCCCATAAAAACGCGCGCGGGGTAAGAATTATGCCATAAAAACCCAATACATGCCCCTACAAAAGCGCCGCAGCAGATTACCAATTCTCCTGTATGAGGCAGGTACATGATATTTAGGTAGTCCGCAAAAATGGTATTACCAGATACATAAGCTAAAATAGCCAGTACTAAGCCAATTATAGCAGAGGTACCTGCTGCCAAACCATCGATACCGTCAGTAATGTTAGCACCATTAGAAACTGCTGTGACAATGAAAATACAAACACCTATATAGAGCAGAGCGGTAAACCATTTGGCCGCTTGTCCCTCCAGACCGAGCCATTCACAAATGACCCCATAATCAAATTCATTATTTTTCAGAAACGGTATAGTTGTTATGGTCGATTTCACATCTGCATGCTCCACATTTCTGTTAATAAACTCCCCATGCTCACCTGTTGCGGTAAAATAATACAATTCGGAAGGATCTTCTGTAGTAACATTATAAACCATATCACCACTATGATGGTACTCTCTGACTACCACATATTGATTAAAAAAGAGTGTCGATCCTACAATGACCCCGAGGCCTACCTGACCCACTACCTTAAATTTCCCGGCAAGCCCCTCCTTGTTCTTTCTAAACACTTTTATGTAATCATCGATGAAGCCAATGATACCCATCCAAATGGTTGACACTACCATCAGAAGCACATAAACATTTTCGGGGCGTGCAAAGAGTAATGTCGGAATTAAAATGCAGGTAAGTATAATCACACCTCCCATCGTAGGGGTTCCTTTTTTCTCCATTTGGCCATGCAAGCCCAGATCTCTAATGCTCTCTCCAATCTGTTTTTTCTGTAAGAACCTGATAAAAGACTTACCAAAAAGCATTGCAATAACCAACGAGGTAACAATAGCCATTCCAGCGCGAAAAGATATGTACCGAAATACGCCACTACCTATAACGTCAAAATGCTTATCGAGGTATTCAAACAGATGGTATAACATTTTATCTTATTTTTCAAGTAATTGATAACAACTCAACAACTCTTCTCTATCATCAAAATGGTGCTTCACACCGTTTATTTCCTGGTAATTTTCATGACCTTTTCCAGCCACCAATAAAACATCATGTTTATTAGCAAATGTACAGGCCAGTTTTATAGCTTCTTTCCGGTCCTCTACCACCAAAACTTTTCTGGCATAAGCGGCATTTACTCCTGCTTTCATATCTCTAATGATATCGGCAGGTGATTCAGAGCGGGGGTTATCACTGGTAATTATCACCCGGTCACTCTTCTTACAGGCGATATCGGCCATTTTGGGTCTTTTTTCTTTATCCCTGTCACCTCCGCACCCCACTACAGTAATTACTGAAGCATTACCCGGTTTCAAGTCATTAATAGTGTCGAGCACATTGTCTAATGCGTCGGGTGTGTGGGCATAATCCACTATTCCAATTATCTCTGAAGGTGAAACAACCTGCTCAAAACGTCCTCTGGCTGTGTTTAGCAAAGACATAGCCGTAAGCACCTGCTCTTCTTCTTCGTCTAACCCGATAGCAGTACCATAAACCGCTAATAAATTGTAAGCATTAAAATGACCAATTAGTTTAAACCACGCGGGCACATTATTTATTTCCAACTCCAGTCCCTGAAGGGTATTGGATAATATCCTGGCTTTATAGTCTGCCATCGTTTTCAAGGCGTAAAACCTGACTTCGGCAGCGCAATTCTGAACCATCACATTAGCACGCTTATCATCACCGTTAATCAACGCAAAAGCCTTTTTTGGCAGCTTGTCAAAGAATAGTTTCTTTGCCTTAATATACTCATCAAATGTTTTATGGTAATCGAGATGATCATGCGAAATATTAGTAAACAACGCACCATCAAAGTCCAGACCTGCTATCCTCCTTTGGACAATGGCATGCGAACTTACTTCCATAAAACAGTGTGTGCAACCCGAATCAACCATCTTACGCATTAAAGCATTTAAACCTATGGCATCAGGAGTGGTATGCGTAGAAGGGATTACCTTCTCATTAATCTTATTCTCTACAGTAGACAAAAGCCCGGTATTGTAGCCTAATTCTCTAAAAAGGTTAAATAAGAGTGTGGCAGTAGTTGTTTTTCCATTGGTACCGGTTACTCCGACTAATTTTAATTGATTGGAAGGGTTATCGTAATAATTTGATGCCATTATACCCAAGGCTTCGGCCGAGTCTTTTACTGTCACTACGGGTATGGCGAAATCGCTTGCAGGCCTTTCCTGACAAACAATAGCAGCAGCACCTTTTTCCACAGCCATGGAAATAAAATCGTGTCCATCGCTATGAACCCCTTTAACAGCCACGAACACGGTTCCTGGCTCTATTACTCTTGAATCGAAAGCAATTTGAGCTACCACAACGCCAGTATCTCCGGATGATGATTCCAGATGTACGTTATACAATATGTCCTTTAATTGTTTCATCAGGATAATTCAAGTTTGACACTGCTTCCTACAATTATTTTGCTACCCTTAATCTGCGATTGTTTTTTTACGCGACCACCGAGTTGATTAAACTCCACCCGGAGTCCCATATTTTCGAGCAATGGTAATGCATCGCGCAGTGTCATACCAATTACATTAGGCATTTCACCTTTGCTCAGCTCCCTGCCTTTCCATTTTATTTGCTTAAATTCATCATCGCGTTTGGCCTGAACCCACTCATCGATAATACCGGGTGCATTCCAGACCTTAAGTCCCAGTTCGGCAGTGATATACTTTAAATCTTCGATATTACCAGCTTGCACTACCGGAAACACTCCTTCTTCTTTTTCAAATTTATGAGGAAGCGGATTGTGCAAATCCATATCACGTGCATAGACCTTATCAGCAATCTCTCTGAACACAGGTGCAGCTACCTGACTACCATAAATCTTCCCTTTAGTAGGATTATCTATCGCTACAATACAAGAATATTTAGGTTTATCAGCCGGAAAGTAGCCAACAAAAGAGGTATAATAGGTATCTGAATACCGTCCGTTTACAAGGCGTTTCGCAGTCCCGGTCTTACCTGCAATTTTATAGTTTTTAGTTTTGATATTCTTGGCAGTACCATAGTCTACTGCTGCCACAAGCATCTTTTGTATCATTTCTAATGTATTTTCAGAACACACTTTTTTATTTAATACACGCGCTTCATATTCTTCGACCATCTCGTTGGCATCGGAAATTTTGTCTACCAAAATTGGCTGAATCATTTTCCCATTATTAGCAACGGCATTGTACAATGTTAAAATATGCAGTGGTGAAATCTCGAGCTCATAGCCATGTGACATCCAGGGTATTGAAATACCGCTCCATGACGGATCTTGGGGGTTCTTAATTTTCGTTTCCGCTGCTCCTTTCAGCTGAAAACCTAAGGTTTGGGTTAACTTAAACGACCTGAAATAATCTATAAAACGCTGTTGCGATACTTTGTCTTTATAAAAGATATCATAAGCCAAACGAGCTACTCCTACATTAGAAGAATGCGCCATCACCTCTTCCAATGTCAAATAACCATCGGAGGTAACATGCGCATCGCGACAAATACGGTCGTGAAACTTCCAGTAACCTTTACGCCCTACTTCAATACTGTCGTCAAGGCTCAGGTCATCACGTTCCTCGAGTATAGCCATCATAGATGCCAACTTGAAAGTAGAACCTGGTTCGCAACGCTTACCTACCGCGTAGTTGTATAATTCGCTGTAGTAAACTTCGCCATTATTACTAGTAATCTTGTCGAGATTGGCAAGCGCTTTTATTTTTCCCGTAGCTACTTCCATTACAACCGCACAACCATTATCTGCTTCGTTAGCTTCCAGTGCCTTTTTCAAAGCTACCTGTACAACGTCCTGCAAATTAATATCTAATGTGGTATGAATATTGTAACCATGTTTTGGCACAATTTCTTCCTGATTGTGTATTGGTTTCCACTTACCCCCACCAATATTTTCGAACCAGGCCTGTCCCTGTTCTCCTGTTAAAGTTGAATCAAAGCTCTTTTCCAAACCAGCGCCAATACGTCGTAATTCACCATTTTTTTTCGGTTCATCGCGGGCATATCCTACGGTACGCAATGCAAGATGAGAGAACGGCTTAAAGCGGCGTTCGTGTTTTTCAAAAATCACCCCGCTTTTCATTCTTCCTTCCTTAAAAAGTGGCCATTTTTCCATCCTTTTTTTATCGTGGTAATTAACAAGGCGTTTATTTAAGCGGGCATATTGCCTGTTTTCTCTTCTTTTTCTTTGAATATAATCTTTATAGCCCAGTGCCGATCGATCTCCAAAAAATTTAGCCAACGAATCACACAAGGCATCAATATTTTGTTCATATACAGCCTCTCTTTCTTTACTACGTCTGGAAAGCGAAGGATCAATAGCCAGGTAATAAAAGGGCAAGGATGTCGCCAAAAGACTGCCGTCATCGGTATAAATATTACCTCTCGTTGCCGGTATCTTTTTCAGGCGAACATCAGTTTTAAGTGCGACTTGTTTCCAATCGGCCTTAGCAAAATATTGTATGTTCACTATTTTGATAATAATCATGACGGCTAATATCATAATCATTAAAAAAGCGATTCGAACACGTAATAATATGCTATTTTTAATGTTCACTTTCTTTCAGCATTATTTTTTGAGGTGGTTTAACTCCTTCAACTAATCCCAAAGTTGCCACGCGTTTTGCCACTTCAGATTGTTTACTTTCAAACATATACCCTTCTTTGAGGGTCGTATAATCGTACCTAAGGCTCTGAACTTCTTTTTTCAATTGATCATGCTGACGAGTTAAACGGTCGGCATAATGTGTATTTCCAATGTACACCAAGCCCATAATAGTGAAATACAGTATGTAAGGAACATATTTTACCGGAAGTCCATCTGCAAAAACCGTATCTACATTCAGCGCTTTTTCTAATTTTGAAAATACGCTCGTCTTTAAGCTTGTATTTTTCTTTTCCTTACTCATGCCAATTATTTCGCTTAGCTATTCTTAGTTTAGCACTTCTGGCTCTAGAATTTTGTCCAACTTCATCTTCATCAGGAACAATGGGCTTTCTGTTTATGATATCAAAAGGCTTTAAATCATTTCCGTACAGATCTTTTTCCGCATCCCCTTTTAAAGCACCTTTTTGCATGTAATTCTTTACTAAACGATCCTCGAGGGAATGATAAGAAATCACTACAAGCCGCCCTCCTTCACTGAGCACATCGGCTGATTGCTTCAACATATCTTCTACTACTGCAATTTCATCATTCACTTCAATTCTCAATGCCTGAAATACTTGCGCAAAGTATTTCATTTCTTTTCCTTTTGGTGCTACCTGTTTCAAAATCTCCAAAAGCTCACCTGTTGTATTAATGGGTTGAATGACTCTTTGTTTGACAATCGCTTGTGACAAATTGCGCGCATTACGTACCTCACCATAGGCGCTGAACATATTTTGAAGGTCTTTCTCATTATAAGAAGTCAACACTTTGGCTGCCGTTAATTCAGAATGCTGATCCATGCGCATATCCAAGGCACTATCACCTCTGAAGGAAAAACCTCTTTCTACCTCGTCGAATTGATGAGAGGAGACCCCCAGGTCGGCTAATATGCCGTCTACATGCGTTATTCCATACAAGCGTAAATAGCGTTTTAAGAACCTGAAATTGGCAGGCACAAATGTAAAACGCTCATCTTCGAGATGAATCGCATTTTTTTCCGCGTCTGGGTCTTGATCAAAAGCATAAAGTTTACCTGTATTTAGCCTTTTGAGAATTTCACTACTATGCCCTCCTCCGCCGAAAGTCAGGTCCACATACACACCCGACTCTTTTATATTTAAGCCATCAACACTAGCCTCCAGAAGTACCGGCACATGATATGTATTGTTATTACTCATCTCCCGTAAGGAATTTTTCTGCTAAATCAGCAAACTCATCCTGATCTTTAATTAAATATTCATCGTATTTTTCCGGCTCCCATATCTCTACCCTGTTCCCCATCCCAACAACTACCACTTCTCGTTCGATGCCTGCAAAACGTGCCATGGATTTTGGAATAAGCAATCTGCCATTGGCATCCATTTCCACTTCAGTACTTCCTCTAAGAAAGTTACGCTGGAAGTTCCTGTATTCCTTGTTGAACTCATTGAGACCTGCCACTTTGGAAAATACTTTTTTCCATTCCAACATAGGATACAATACCAAACAAGGTTCAAAACCTCTCTTTATCACCAACTCAGAAGTATGCACCTCGGGTAGATTGCCCTTGATTTTGGCAGGCAATACCATTCGCCCCTTGGCATCTACTTTGCATTCATATTCTCCTGAGAAATAAGACACTTATGATAAATTCATTTTTAACCTAAACAAAAATACAATTTTTTCACCCACTTTCCACCACTTCATCCCACTTAACGCAAAAATCAAGACAAAAGTTATCCACAAACCCCACATTATTACACTTTTAGCCCTCGTTCTCTCCCGACAACCACCGAATGGTCAATGGGTTAAAAAATTTAAAAAAACAGCCCGCATAGCTATTGAGAGCACTTTTCACTATATTAGACTATGATATTTTTCAAAATGCAGCTCATTTGTGGTAGCAAATCCCCTATTTTGGGGAAAGTTTTCATTATTCTTCTGACACTAACACTCAGAGTGGCTTTCTCACAAACACACGTCATCTATTTTGAGCACGACAGTTACGAACTGTTACCTGAATTTCAAAAGGAGCTGGACTCGTTGAGTGAAACATTACTGACACCTGACTACAGCATCACTTTAGACGGCTATTGCGATAAAACAGGGAATTACAGGTACAACCTTTTTCTGTCTCAAAAGCGCGCTAAAGTTGCGGCAGCATACCTTACTAATCTGAACCCACATCACATCATAAAGTACCAGGGACACAGTTATGACAACCTGGCATCAACTAAACAAAGTGAAGAAGGGAAAAGCAAGAACAGAAGAGTAGAAATCAATGTTGAAAAGGCAAATTCTTCCCCCGCCGCAATTACTATTACGGGCAAGCTCACCAATAAGCACAACGAACGGCTAGACGGAGAGGTAACTATCAACGACCTAAGCGCTGACTCAAGTGAGAAAACGACCATCCTGATCACTAAAGGTAAAATGACCTTTGAACTACAGCCGCAACACAAATACAACATCACCTTTTCCAGCCCGGACCACTTTTATCGCTCCGGTAATTTTGAAATAGACAGAAAACAAGTACTCGATGTGAAGTTAAGCCCCATAATAATAGATAAAACATACCAGCTAAAGCACATTGGCTTTGTACCGAGCGAAGCCCGCGTTCTTGAAGAGTCGATCCCTGAATTGGAAAATCTACTCTATTTTATGACGCACAACCCTACAATTAACATTCGAATTGAAGGACATACTAATAGTGTAAGATCCTCCCACCCTCCCGAATGGCACCAAGACTTATCAGAGCGACGCGCAGCAATAGTAAAAAACTACCTTATGGATAATGGCATTGCCTCCGCCAGACTTTCCAGCAAAGGTTTTGGAGACAGCAAGATGCTCTACCCAAACGCCCGGAACAAAAGTGAAACAAAAAAAAATCGTCGTGTAGAGATACGTATTACTAAGAAATAAAACGACACCGTTCAAATGAAGCGAAATTATATTTCACGATAATAACACAATACAAAATAATATTTCGACTCAGTTGCTATTCGGCCAGTTACCGTAAAATTTTATTTTACAAAGCGGCATATTTTTAAAATAAAACCTATTTTTGCCAAACTTTAACTACCCAATTTGGGTTGTTTAATAATAGAAATGAGCAAAAAAGATTTAATGATAGAATTATGAGCGAGTTAAACCTATCTTCGGAGATCTCGGACAGAGCGAAGGAAGACATCATTGAACTACATGATAAAATAGCATTATTCAACTCTGGTGAAGGAGATGAAGAGAAATTCCGGTCGTTTCGTTTGGCACGAGGGGTATATGGACAGCGTCAAGAAGGTGTACAGATGATTCGTATTAAACTTCCTTTTGGAAGGGTTAGCGCGGAACAACTTGTAAGGATCGCGGATACTACGGACAAGTATGCAACAGAAAAAATGCATGCCACTACTCGTCAGGACATTCAAATACATTATGTGAAGTTGGCCGAATCACCACTTGTGTGGGCATCTTTAGAAGAAAAAGGCATCACTTTAAGAGAAGCATGCGGTAATACCGTAAGAAACGTAACAGCATCAGACAAAGCTGGAGTTGATCCGGACGAACTATTTGATGTTTCACCCTATGCTTTTGCTTTTTACGAATATTTCCTCCGCAATCCGATTTGTCAGGAAATGGGTAGAAAATTCAAAGTTGCTTTTTCCTCCAGTGATGCAGATACTGCATATACCTGGATGCACGATATAGGGTTCATTCCGAGAATAGAAAATAATGAGCGAGGATTTAAAGTAGTAATTGCCGGAGGATTGGGATCTCAACCAATGTTAGCACACACTGCCTATGAGTTCTTACCAGCCAACCAAATTATTCCTTTTGCAGAAGCAGTAATTCGTGTTTTTGACAGACATGGCGAGCGTGCTTCACGTGGTAAAGCACGAATGAAATTCGTAGTTAAAAAGGAAGGTTTTGAAGCTTTCATGCAATTAGTAGAAGAGGAGAAAACGGCGGTTATCAATAAAACTTATGAAATAGACCCTAAGGGAGGCAACCTTGCCGGTCCTGCTGAGGAAAGAACCTTTCCTGTGGAAGAACCTAAGGATGCTGAAATGTACGACCGCTGGTTTAAAACCAATGTTTTCAAGCAAAAGCAAGAAGGCTATCATGGTGTTTATATTAAATTGACCCTCGGAAACATCTTTAATGAGACCGCGCGTCAACTGGCGGCTATCGTTGAAGAAGGCTATGCGGCAGATGATATCCGGGTGACAGTAAACCAAGGATTCCTTTTGCGTTATGTAACGAAAGATGCGCTCATACCACTCTTCAATAGACTCTACGACCTGGATCTTAGTGAACCTGGTTTTGATAGTACTGCAGATATCGTTGCCTGCCCAGGTACCACAACCTGCAACCTGGGTATTGCAAGTAGCACTGGAATTGCGGCAGAACTAGAACGCCTAATGCGTGAGGAGTATAAAGACATTATATACAACAACGATATCAAGATTAAAATTTCGGGTTGTATGAACGCTTGTGGATGGCACTCTGCAGCAAACATTGGCTTTCAGGGAATGTCTATCAAAAAAGGTGCTTTGGTACTTCCGGCTCTTCAGATTTTGCTAGGAGGAGGCTACGATAAAGACGGCACACCAAGCATAGGAGACAAAGTAGTAAAGGTACCTTCGAAAAAGGCGCCAGATGCTTTTAAAGCCCTTTTGGAGGACTACGAACAGCATGCCGAAGAAGGTGAATATTTCAACAACTATTATCAAAGACAAGTAGCAGCAGACAAGCTGTATTTCTTCACACTTCTGAAGCCATTTACTGCACTTCCCGACGAAGTTCCACAGGAATTCTTCATAGACTGGGGCAATGAAGATAAATACATAAAAGCTGTAGGTGTTGGAGAATGTGCGGGTGTTGTACTTGACCTGGTTGGCACTTTAATCCTCGAAGCCGAAGAGAAATTCGGATTTGCAGAAAAGACACTCGCCGAAGGCAACTGGCAGGACGCTATTTACCATTGTTACAACACGTTCATTGTTGGAGCAAAAGCACTTTTGACAGGTGCCGGTATTCGTTGCAACACACAAATAGGTATTATCAGGGATTTTGACAAACACTTTGTTAGTGAAGGAGAATTAAGCTTTGACGGTAAATCGTTTAAAGACATCGTTCTTCAAATTAACCAAAACGAACCTAGTCTTGATTTTGCTAAAAATTATTACGAAAGCGCTAAAAATTACTTAGGTCAATTAAAAGAGGCTCGCAACGCTCAAATTGAAAAGGAATCGAACGCTAGCGTATCGGAATAAAAAACAAAAAGGCAGTGCTTTATAAATCAAGCACTGCCTTTAATTTTTTACGAATAAGCCTTTCTCTGCTACATTTACCCTCTTTTACAGCTCACTTACTATTTCTTAAGCCACATTGGCTTTAATTAATTTTATTTTTAATTAAATTCGCATGACATCTAATTTTTAAATAATGTTAAACGTAGCACTTGTATATGGCGGTTATTCACACGAAAAGGTAATCTCTGTGAAAAGCGCAGATACCATCTTTAACAACCTCTCCTCTGACAAATACAAAGTTTACCGAATCATTATAGATGAAAAAGGTTGGCATTGCCAACATGAAACAGGACAAATAGAAGTAAACAAAAACGATTTCAGTGTCACAATAGACAATGATCATGTTTGCTTCGACTTCGCTTACATCACCATTCATGGGACTCCGGGGGAAGACGGTTTACTGCAAGCATATTTCGACCTGCTGAGCATTCCATACAACACTCCCAAACACCTGGCCTCAACAATTACATTTAACAAATGGGCTTGCAACCAACTCCTAAAAAGCGAGGGTATCAATTGCGCCGATAGTGTATTATTAAGATCTGAAACCGACCTTGACCCTAAAACCATAAGCCATCAACTGGGTATGCCCTGCTTTGTAAAACCTAATGACGGAGGCTCGAGCTTTGGCACATCCAAAGTTGAAAAGGCTTCTGAGCTACCCACCGCAGTAAAAAACGCGTTTGAACATGGTAAAGAAGTAATAATAGAATCGTGTTTAACCGGGACAGAGGTAACTTGTGGTTCGTACTTCAATGGAACAGAAATTATCGTCTTACCTATCACAGAAATAAGGACTAATAACGATTTCTTCGACTTCGAAGCTAAATATGAGGGCGCCTCCAAAGAAATTACACCGGCCGAGATATCAAGGTATTCAGCAAACAAAATCCAGGAGTTAAACAAAAAAATATACCACCTACTGGACCTAAACGGAGTGGTACGAGTAGATTATATCATTGTAGATAACGAACCTTTTGTACTTGAAGTAAATACTACACCGGGTATGTCCTTACAAAGCGTGATCCCACAACAAGCAGAAGTCGCAAACATAGAGCTCGACGCTATGTTCGATCAAATCATTATCAATAGCCTTCTTAAATCCAGGTCTACCCCAATAAAGAATTAACCTCGATAATACAAAAAGGCCAATCCAATCATAAACAAGTAAGCTATTAGATACATTTAGGATTTGATTTATTATACTATGAGAATCACAACAAACACACTATGTGCTTATTCTTAGTGCTCTCTAATTTGATTCAAAGCGATTTTGCCCTTTCTGATATAATACAGCCTAACTTTAGGAACTTTATTTAAGATATGTTAATTTTAATCATCGTTTCAACACACATGATCAGATGATCAAATTGATGAAGTTTTCATTTGCCTTGGTGGTATGCATATTTTCGCATTTCGCCTATGCGCAACCATTTCTGCTAGACACCCTTCCCAATGAACAAAGTAAGCAGATATTTGCGTGGGGCGCCTGTGAAGACAACAATGGGAATATCTATATGAGTGGTTCCGACATATACAAGATTGACAAGCATGGAGACATTATCAATGAAGTAGACGCCGCTAATGCTATTTCGATTAAATACTACCAAGGTAAATTATATGCTACCGCACGCAATGCTGTTATTATATATGACACACTTCTGAATGAACTGTTAAGAATAAATTCATTTTCCAATACAGAAGAGCTTGCTATTGATAGTGACGGTAATATTTTTGTTTGGGACTTGGGCACTGAAAAAGTACTAATATACAATAGCAATGGAGCCTATAATGACTTTTGGTCACTGGAAGGGCACAGAGGATCACATATGTATTTCGATGCGGATGATAATTTATACCTTCTGAACAACTCGAATGAAACATTAGTGTATTCCAAAAATGGTGATCCTATTGACACGATAACGCAGTCCAGCGATCAACAAGAAATAATATTCGATATCAAAGCTTTTACGTACAATAAATTCGATCACTCACTATATTATTACATTAGTAGAAAAATAGATGGCAGGTCCATTAACTCAGTTATAAGATCATACAATCTTACAAATTCAGAAATAAAAGATTACGACGTTCAAAATCTAAGTGTTAACATTGTAGATGGCATTCGTTTGTTTGCGAGTGAGAATGAAAATGTAATATTTGCAATGGATATTATAGATATATCTTATGCCTATGCCTATAAACTCACTTTTGATTTACTAACCGGCCTTGATAACGAGATTAGCTTCTCACCAGGTAACTTCTACCCAAACCCGGTTAATGACCGACTATATATAAAAGATAAAACTGTTTCTATGACACTCTATGATCACACTGGTAAACAATATATTATACATAGTGAAAATGGTGATTATTTCGACTTGTCTGATTTCTCTAATGGCCTTTACTCCTTACGATATGAAACTAGTAATGATGTCTATGTGGGTCACTTTATGAAGAACTGAATCAGTTGAGTATTCTTTTAAACCGTTGCTCTATACTCTCGATAAAATACTTCATTAACAGACTAAACAAATTTTGATTGCAAAAATCAGGTATGAGCAATTAAATGCGTTTTGTTGGTACACATAAACAACTATTTTTTGACCCGCGATTTCAATTTTTAGCTCTAACTATGTCAGTGGCCAGATAAATAATAAAAAACATACTCTAGAAATCCCATTCAGAATGGTAAAGCTTAGGTTATGAATATACCATAAAACATCACAGTAAGCTTGAATAAGCAAGGGGTAAGTGGTTCATTAAAATCCAATAAAGTGTTTTTTCACCTCTTAAAAAAAAACAAAAAAAAGTCGCTTACCAAAACGGCAGCGACTTTTTAGTAGCAATAATTGCTTAATTATCAGTTTTTATTAATTCTCAGTAGTCTAACCCGACCATCTGTTAGTTGCACTTCGCATAAATAGATACCTGCACGAAGATCGCTCATATCTACAGATTCAAAATCTTCGTTGATCTCTTTTTCCTGATCACCCATCATGTTGTACACAACAACAGACTCTATAGCGTTGCCATCAAATGCTATCACATCAGTGAAGGGGTTAGGATAGGCTGATAAATTATCTGCCACAAGGTCAACGACAGATACAATTGCCTGTCTGGTAATTACTACCGCATTCATCGATAACTCGTAACAACCACTAGAACTCAGATCCCAAATAGTAGTTGCGCTTGAATCAAGCATTCCCGAATAAGCAAAACCATAAACATAACAAACACCTACAGGCGCTTCTGAAGCAAATATCATTTCTCCAGGAGGGAAATCGATAATTGTTCCATTTGGTTCTGTAACTACATAAGCGTACTTATGTGGCAATATGTCTGAAGTTGTTTGAATCTCAAAGTCCAATGAAGGATCACCAACAGTAGCTGTTACGGAATCAGCTCCTCCGCCTGCGCTTACTTCACCTCCATCAACCATATCTCTATAAACCGTAATTTGATTCATTGACAACTCGTAATCACCGTCGGAACTTAAATCATCAATATGAGTTGCCGATGAGTCCAACATACCTGTATACGAAATTCCAAATACACGGCACACCCCCGCAGGAGCACCGCTTAGGTCTAAAAACACTCCTTGTGGGAATACCAGAATATTACTATCGGCATCTGTAATTACATAAGCATAAGGAGCGTCTGATCGTGAGGTATTCATAACACCAAATTGTAAGTCATCATTTCCTGCACAGGCACGCACCCAGTCCAATTCATCATCACATGTCATAACAAGTCCACCTTCTACCATAGGGGGCACACGAATAATTGTTATTCTGTTTTCAGATAATTCATAACAACCATCAGACCATAAATCCCAAATTGTTTGCGCAGCACTATCCAAACGTCCTGTATAAGAGAATCCATATACATAACAAATACCTGGAGGTGCATCCTGAGCGTCGATGGTATTACCCTCGGCAAAACCTACAATATCTCCATTTTCATGTGTAATTACATAGCTGTATGGGATTGGTAAGTTTGAAGTTGTTTCAACATCGAACATCAGATCCGGTGATCCAGCCGGAGCTTCCACGGTATCTGTTCCTCCAATGACACCTACCATGCCTCCGCTTACCGTATCTCTATAAACTCTAATATAATTTTCCGAGATTTCGTAGTCGCCATCAGCTGTTAAGTCATCGATATGCGTAGCCGAGGAATCAAGATCTCCGACATACGAAATACCATATATCAAACAGAGACCAACAGGAGCATCACTCAAATCCATAAAATTTCCGTGAGGGAAGGCCAGGATATTGCTATCAGCATCTGTAAGTACATAAGCATAAGGCGCTTCCGATCTTGAAGAATTGTAGATATCAAACTCCAATCGATCATCACCTGCACATGCCCTTATCCAATCGCGATTATCCATGGTAAACACAACACCACCTTCAACCAGAGGAGCTGTGCGCACAATTGTCACGTGATTATCTGACAGCTCTGAACATCCATAAGCATATAGTTCCCAGATATTATGAGCATTAGTATCCAACATTCCTGTGTAGGCAATACCATACACATGGCAAATTCCAACAGGAGCATCGGCAGCCATAATCTCGTTTCCAGGTGGATATGCAATGATATAACCCTCATCATCGGTAATTACATATTGATAATTGACAGGTAAATCTGCCGTAGTTTCCACAAAGAAATTTAAATCTGGTGATCCTGCCGGAGCGATGATTGTATCACCACCACCAACAATACTAACCATTCCTCCATGAACAGTATCTCTGAATACTGTAATTGCATTTTCCGAAAGCTCATATTCATCATCAGAAGTCAGGTCATCGATATGTGTAGCTGATGAATCTAATTCCCCGGTATAAGAGAACCCATATATGTAACAAATTCCCGGAGGAGCATGTGACAGATCCATGAAGTCACCTGGAGGCATTCCTAAAATGTCGCCTTCATCATTGGTAATGATGTAAGCATACGGCGCTTCTGAACGTGTTGTAGACCAGGCATAGAAACGTAACATATCGTCACCTGCACAGCCACGCACCCAATCCTGGTGGTCATCTACAAATACTTCTCCACCTTCTACTTCAGGTTCGGTCACGATCAACACGATATGATTCATAGACAATTCGCTACAACCATCACTGTAGAGGTCCCAAATATAAGTAACATTTGTGTCGATCATTCCTGTATAAGAAAACCCATAAATATGATATTCACCAGGAGGAGCATCGCCTGCTTCCACATACTCTTCTTCTAGCAAATCAATAATCTCACCATCTGCCGTTGTAGCGAAGTAAACATAATTTGCAAACGACATACTTGAGTTTTGAATATGGAAATCCAATATAGAATCACCTGCTTCTGCTACTAAGGTATCTCCCAACACCACGATAGAAACCATAGCTCCATCCACATCATCACGATATGCAGTAATAAAGTTATCCGATAGATCATAATTACCTGAAGAGCTCAAATCGTTTATGTGAGTAGCTGCAGAATCCAGGTCACCTGTATATGAGAAACCATAAACGAAGCATATTCCCGGAGGAGCATCTTGCAGGTTCATAACATGACCCGGAGGCATTCCTAAGATAGAGCCTTGTGGATCGGTAATAATGTATGCATATGCTCCCTGTGCTTCCGAATCGTTATCTACTTCAAAAACCAGACGATCATCATCGCCAGCACAACCGCGTACCCAATCTCGATCGTCACCGGTCCATACTTCACCACCATCAACCAAAGGAGGGTGAATAATAACTACTACATAATTATCTGATACTTCCCAGCAACCTGTAGTCTGTAAGTCCTGCAAATAAAGTGCATTAGTATCTATTTCACCGGTAAATGAAAGTCCATATATGTGGTAAGTACCAACTTCTCCATCGGCACCTATTATTTCATTATCATCTGTTATACCAAAGATTTCACCCAATTCATCTGTAATGACATAGACATAGTGCGCATGGGCCATAGAAGTATTTTCCATTAAGAAATTCAGCCCCAGATCCCCGGCCATTCCTTCAATAGTATCTGGTCTGCCAATGGCATTCACTTCTCCTGCAGCAACGGAATCCCGGTAAACGGTAATATGGTTCCATGAAAGTTCAAAGTCTTCATCAGAACTTAAATCATCAATATGCGAAGCCGCAGAATCCAGTGCACCTGTATAAGAAAAGCCATAAACAAGGCAAACTCCCGGAGGCGCGCCTGTAAGGTCTAGTACATCGCCAGGAGGTAGCCCAAGCACATTTCCTTCCTCATCAGTGATCACATAAGCATATGGAGATTCGGAACGGGAAGTATTGTCTACTTCAAATTCGAGTCTATCTCCTCCAAAGCAGTCTCTTATCCAATCATCACCTTCAACAGTCATTACTTCTCCACCTTCAACAAGTGGTGGTATCCTTTCAATTACGACCATATTCTCTGAAAAAGAAATACACCCACTGGCACTCAGATCGTCGATATGATCCGTAGTGTCGAGCACACCGGTATAAGCAACACCTATGACGTAACAAATACCCACTGGTGCTTCTCTTGCGTCAACCCAATCGTCGTGAGCAAAATCTATAATAACACCATCTTCATCTAAAATAACAAACACATAATCTTCTGGTGACCAACCATCGCTTTCCATTCTAAAGCGAAGCATGGGATCTCCGGCAGGTGCTACAATTGTATCATGACCCATCTCAGTCATCACCATGCCACCAGCTACCGAATCGCGATATACTGTAATACGATTCCATGATCTTTCATAATCCTCCGTTGCCCACAGATCATCGATATGAGTAGCACTTGAATCCAATTCCCCACGATAAGAGAAACCGTGAATTTCGCAAACACCCGGAGGCGCAGCACTAAGATCCAGTTCATTGCCCATCGGAAAACCAACAATATTTCCATGATCATCTGTGATCACAAAAGCATAAGGGGCATCAGCGCGAGAATCGGTATGTACATCAAAAACTAATCGAGCACCGCCTGCACAATCCTGAACATGTTCGTCATCATCGTTAGCCCATATATGCCCACCTTCTACCAAAGGAGGAGTTTTGATAACTACTATATGATTATCAGCGAGTTCAAAACAACCCCAGGCATCCAAATCATCAATATGCTCAGCATCATAGTCTAATTCACCTGTATAAGAAAAGCCGTATATATAACACATTCCTACAGGAGCATCGCTAAGCTCAATGTAATCATCATGAGGCCAGCCGATAATATTACCTTCATCGTCGGTAACTACATAGCCATAATCGCTTGGGGATGTAGATGTATTACTAACATAGAAGTTAAGTTCGTGTGAACCGGCAACCCCCATAAGCGTATCTCCACCACCATCGACAAAAATTTCGCCTCCATCGGCGCCATCTCGGTACACTTCTATTTCATTTTCGGAAAAATCGTATTCACCATCAGAAGTCAAATCATCGATGTGCGTGGCACTGGAATCTAAAGCTCCCGTATAAGAAAAGCCTACAATTAAACACAGCCCCGGAGGAGCAGCAGTGAGATCTATATGATCGCCAGGAGGCATTCCCAAAATATTACCTTGTGGATCTGTGATGATATAGGCATATGGAGCAACAGCCTGCGATTCATTCATCACATTAAAGCTGAGAAGATCATCTCCGGCACAAGCATGGATCTCATCTTCATAATCACTGGTATAAATTTCCGAACCATGTACCGGAGGTACTGTAACGGTAATCAATATATTGTTCTCTGACAGTTCAAAGCAACCGCTTGCTGTCAAATCACCAAGCACCTCAGCGTTAGAATCCAGATCACCGCTAAAAGAAGCGCCATAGATCTTGAAAACTCCTACTGGTGCACCAGATGCTTCCAGAAAATCTTCATCTGTAATAAAGACGAGTGAATCTGTGTCATCTGTAACCACAAGCACATAATGCTCGTTGGAGGCGGAATTAGTCTCGATAATGATATCAAGAGCATCATCACCGGCGGGTGCAGTTAATTCAGTGGCACCACCCATGATGAATACTTCTCCACCTTCGCACTGTGCCCAGCTATTAACTGACCCCAGGGCGAGTAGCAAAAAAAAGTAAACTAGTTTATTCATTGTAATTATATTGGTTGTTCATGGATGTGCAATACGCAATTCTGTCCGAAATGATTCATTTAGAATTCTTGTGTCCATCACCCGTAAAAAGAATTACATATGCAAATATTCAGCACGATGCTTTTGTACCCATACGCTCTAAAATAAAGGATTATAAAAAATTAGGTCTTTTGCCTAAAATCAAAATGTTTATTAGGTGAATTACTGATTAACGTTTTCTCTTATTCAATGAAGTTGTTAATTATTCCAATTTTTTGATTAATTAATTTTACTGCGCAAATAGATTTCGCAGATTGCTATTTTTTTTGTAATGTATAATGAAAATGAAATTGCCTTTGGACTTGCAAACCATATTAAATAGTTCTAATTATTTCTCTCCGGAATGGAAGTTAAAGCATGAGGCATTATGGCATCCGGAGCATTGGAATTGTTTCGCCTTGCGACTTTGGCAATTATTGTATGAAGAACATTTAGAAACACCTCGGTTACCTCCATGTGAGGATGAAATCACCCCTGACTTATTAGGGCTGAAGAATCATTTTATAAAGGAGTTTGAAAAACACCCAAATATAAACGCTCATACCGTCGCTCTAACCTTAGAAGAAATTGGCTTAGAAACTATTTTACTCGTTTTAGGGCAACGACTAACACCGGCGAGTGCTAAAGATGCCCATGCAATTCCTCCCCTAAAAAAAACCTTACTTCAAAGTGCGTTCCAGGCATACAACACTGAAATTAGTAAGGCAACACGGGCTTGGGAAAAACACCTGGGGAGATCCAATGATCAATTTTGGGGAATAAAAAAGGGAAATAATAATCAAAAGGAAGCCTTTGTTCGCAATCTTTTAATTGATATTATTAATGATAAAACCTGGTGGAATACTTTTTACCATTACAAGCATGCGCTGGTATATGAAATAAGGATTGCAAGCGGGCATGGTATTCGCTGGAATTATAAAGGTACGCAACTGATTGGTTTTTTAGAACCATTCATTATAAATACGACAAACCATGGACAATAACTTTGAATTTACTCAGGAAGAATGGGATACATGTATAAAAGTATTGCGCATTCTAAAAAAAGATCCTTTCCAAAATCCGAATAATGAACAATTCGGCGGACTAGTGAGTAGTATTTATAAATCGGCCAAAAAAGCAAATAGACAGCAATCATACAAGCAGAAAAAAGATCTGGACATATCAATCATAAAAGAAAGTCATATATCTCAAATGGCCTTGAATAACCGTACTGAATATCAATCGGAACATATCATTTCAGAAGTACCTTATAAGCAATTAAACGTGCCCAAAAATTGTTACTGCTGCAATGTTTCATTTGATCTGATGCACCATTTCTATAATCGTTTATGCCCAAAATGCGCTGATATCAATTATAAGAATCGATTTCTTAAACCCAACCTTAAAGGAAGGCATATTTTACTCACCGGAGGACGTATTAAGATCGGTTATGCAACAGCATTAAAGTTCTTACGCAGCCATGCTCATGTCACAATAACAACGCGCTTACCGGCGCTTGCACTAAACAATTTTCAACAGGAAGCGGACTATAAAGATTGGTGTCACAACCTTCGTATTTACGGTTTGGATTTGCGTAATTTAAACGCGGTTACCGAATTCATCGATTTCTATAAATCGCAAATCGGCAAATTGGATATTCTTGTCAATAATGCTGCACTAACAATCAAATATCCTGACAATTATTACCTCCCATTAATACAAAAGGAGACACAACTGCTCGAAACTTTTCGGGATAACCACTACCTAAGAGCTAACCCGGATTCCTTATTGGAACAAGCGCACCTATTAACATCAACAAAAGGTCAAAATCAACAACAGGCACTAAATCGCTTTGATTTGCCGGTAGATGATCGTATAAAGAATAGCTGGAATTCTACACTTGAAGAAATTGGTATGCCTGAATTATTAGAAGTAAATCTTATTAATCACATATCTCCTTATTACCTCATCAAAGAATTAGGCCCTTTAATGAGAAACTCTAATCATGCCAAGCGTTTTATTATTAATGTTACTTCATCGGAAGGGCAATTTAGCTATACCAATAAATCAGCATTTCACCCACATACTAATATGACAAAGGCCGCACTCAATATGCTTACCCGAACGAGTGGTGAGCAATACAAAAAGTCAACTATTTACATGAATGCCGTCGATGTTGGCTGGGTATCAACAGGCGCTATTGAAACGCTGAGAAAAAAGCAATTTGAACAAGGATATATCCCACCGTTGGATCCGGTGGACGGTGCATCACGTATATTACATCCAATTGTTAAAGAACTTGAGACAGATTTTGGTGTCGCTGGTAAATTGTTTAAAAATTACGAAATTGAAGAATGGTAGAACCAGTAGCTCAGAGTGAGTTTGTAGAATGAGAGTGAGAATTCAGACGAAAATAGTGAGCAAATAACATCGAACCGGTAGCTCAGAGGAAGAGTGACTGTGACCACACGGTAGGTCGGGAGTTCGAATCTCCCCCGGTTCGCATCGCTTTCGAGATACTTGCTCCTTCCAAAGTCCTTCATTAGCTTCAGCAGAGGGGCCGTCGGAGAAAGCTACAGTGACATGCAAACAGCGAAGCAAAGCAAGCTAAGAGTAAGTATGAAGAGTGAGAACGAGGAATTTGGATGAAAACAGCAAATAAAATAATACCGAACCAGTAACTCAGTGGAAGAGTGGTAGCTTTCCAAGCTACACGTCGGGAGTTCGAATCTCCCCTGGTTCGCATCGCTTTCGAGAAGCTTGCTCCTTCGCAAAGTCCTTCATTAGCTTCAGCAGAGGGGGCAGTCGGAGAAAGCTACAATGACATGCAAACAGCGAAGCAAAGCAAGCTCAGATTGAGTGTGTAGTGTAAGAATGAGAAATTCAGACGAAAATAGTGAACAAATAACATCGAACCGGTAGCTCAGAGGAAGAGTGACTGTGACCACACGGTAGGTCGGGAGTTCGAATCTCCCCCGGTTCGCATCGCTTTCGAGAAGCTTGCTCCTTCGCAAAGTCCTTCACTAGCTTCAGCAGAGGGGCCGTCGGAGAAAGCTACAATGACATGCAAACAGCGAAGCAAAGCAAGCTCAAAGTGAGTGTGCAGTGTAAGAATGAGAAATTCAGACGAAAATAGATAACAAATAACATCGAACCGGTAGCTCAGAGGAAGAGTGACAGCCCGTCACGCTGTAAGTCGGGAGTTCGAATCTCCCCCGGTTCGCATCGTTTCCGAGTAGCTTACTCCTTCTCAAAATCCTTCAATAGCTTCAGCAGAGGGGCCGAAAAAGCTATAGTGACATGCAAACGGCGAGCAAAGCAAGCTCAGAGTGAGTGTGTAGTATGAAAGCGAAGTTTTAGATACTGTTTTTCCTGATTCTCACACTCTTTCCCATTCTGACAACTTTCAATCACTTCATTAACCAACTTAAAACAATGGCGAGAAAATTAGACAAAATTATCGTTGTGGACATTGAAGCCACATGCTGGGAAAACAAAGTACCCGAAGGTATGGAATCTGATATTATCGAAATAGGAATATGCCTTTTGGACATTCACACCGGTGAAATATCGGATAATCGCGGCATTATAGTAAGGCCCGAAAGATCCACTATAAGTCCATTTTGTACAGAACTAACAACCATCACTCAGGAACTCTATAGATAAGGAAGGCGTTACATTCAAAGAAGCACTGAAGTTACTAAAAGATAAATACATTGCACAAAGCCGGCCATGGGCCAGCTATGGTGCTTACGATTTAAAACAATTCCAAAGACAATGCATGGCTCTGGAAAGAAGCTACCCTTTCGGACCTTCACACATAAATGTCAAAACTTTATTTGCTTTAAAAAACAAACTGGGACATGAACTTGGGATGGCAGGAGCGCTAAAAATGCTGAATTTGGAACTGGAAGGCACACATCACAGAGGAATAGACGATGCAAAAAACATCGCCAAAATTCTTCGGCATATTTTAAGCTAAGATGGCACATCTATACTCCTCTTATAGCTAATACCCACCTCATAACGTAGCAATTGCACTTTTGTTAATAATAAGTTAACTTAACGTTCTAACTATAAACCAAACTATCATGAACAAACATTACTTTTTTATTGGTACGCTACTACTCGTTTTGTTACCAAAAAAAATAGTCGGGCAGGCTTGCCCTTTTCCTGACGCTGCATTGACGCTGGAGATTACAGCAATAGACGACTCAGCAATCTACTTTAGTATAATTGTAACCAACGAAGGCAACGCAGATCTACCGCTTAGTCAAATGTATTGGCAAAGTTACGTATCCAACGACATGGTTGATCTTGAGCCAGCGGGAGGAGCCGTCTTTAACCCAAATCAGGCTGCTTTATCCCCCGGTGAACGAGACACAATCAGCCGAAGTGTCACTCCTTCATCCATAGATGTTACCGACTTCAAATACCTCACCATCGAAATAGCGCCAATAAGTCCTGATAATTGGGAAGAATGTGATATGGATAACAATACGACTCATGTTGATATTCCCTGCCAGGATGCTTTTACCTATGGTCTTACTATTATCCAGGTACTAGAAGACAGAATAGACTACACCGTTGAAATCGATAATGAAGGTAATCGACCTTTAAAACTCAGTAGGTTTATAAGACAAAACTATATTGGCGCTTTCGGAGATAGCATTCCCCAAGGTATTCCTGCCGGAGGATCAATTTTCAACAATACCCAAGCCGACGTAGAACCGGGAGCTACATATACAATGGAATACAGTGCTTATATTAACACCAATGAAGTTGATATCGATACCATGGACGTTCTAATGGTACATATTAAGCCACGTTACGCAGATGAGGAATTTGAATGTCGTAATGATAATAATGTTGCAATAGGCGCAATATGGGAACCTACGAATATTTCGAACAGGAACAACAACAATGCAATAATTGTAAAAACGAAATCGGACCACATTGCTGTAAAAGGTTTCAAAGGAACATTTAGCTATAGGGTAATTACGATGAACGGGAAAGTAATACGTCAAGGATCTCAAGATGCTCACACGATACCTTTTCATGGAGTCGGTGGTCTATATATGCTGCAACTGGCAGGCGATTCGACACAACACAATCAGTTGATTCATATACCTTAAAACTATACGGCTAAAATTAAAAAGGGCTAAAATCCCTTTTTAATTTTAGTTATAAGTTCCTCTTATTAGTACCTGAAGAAGGAATAGTTGCTCACTTCGATCCCCATTTAAAGGTTCACCGTTTGTTGTAAATTTTCCCGGATCAGGTAAGCTCCAAAAATTCCGATTCCACCTTCGATATTAGAATGATAAATGACAGGTTCTGAAAACGGATCTTCATAGTAGGGAATATCTACATTCTTTTGGTAGAGATAAGCGTTTTCGTCATAGGTAAAAATATCATAGTTTATAGTTAAATCGTTTAGATCTTCATCATATAAGTAATAAGAATCGCTACCGAATATTTCCTGACCCTCACCTCCTGATTTGAAAACATTTGATCCATAAATTTCCCACCCCCCATAGATGTCTTCAAAAGACATTTCAAAATCTATGCGGTAATAATTAACAGAATTTGGACCCGCTGTCCAATTAAGAAATATACCAACTTCTTCCCCACGGTCCACAAGATCAAAATCCACATTATCTACATAGTGTGTAGGCACTGTGCAATGGGCCTTCACTTCATCCGATCCATGATTGACTTTCAGGTGGTAAGTTTCCCCCTCTTCAATAGGAAAGTCTTCACTACTTAAAACGTATTTTCTTAGAGACGCATCAAATGGAACGATCATCTCGTCATTACCATGAATGATCAAAACCTGTGCATCCTCCACTTCATCATGCGTGTACTCATCCTCATCCAGACTCGACTTAGTTCTGTATATTTCGACTTCTATAAATGGACTTTGCGGGGATATAAGTGAGCTCACCGCCAACTTCCCCCCTTGTGCATTCAAAAGACCTGAATCCACTTGCTCAATACAAGAGCTCATGTATCCTACTACCAGTAACGAGCATATAATTGTTATTAATCTAATTTTCATATCTCAGTACTATTAAAATTTGAAGGTATATTTAAATGAAGGCAAAATTGGGAACATGCTTACGCGATACAAGGCCTTTTGAGACCAATAATCCTGTCTACCATAACCTATATAATAGTAAAACGGATTCCTTCGATTGTATAAGTTATAAAATGCAATTTCCCAGGTACGCACGCCTCTTTTTTTCTCTTTGCTAAATTGCACACCGATATCCATGCGATGATAAGCCTCTGCACGGAAATTATTCTTACCTCCAAAGTCATATAGCACCTGGCCGGAACCTAAATTTGCTCCCAATTCGGAACCATATGCACGGTAAGTCCCAATCGGCATCGTGAAATTATTTCCTGTACCATATACCCATGTACCGGACAAGGTCACACGCTCATTAAACTTATAGATGAGCACAAGTGAAACATCGTGCGTACGATCATACCTGGCCAGAAAGGTTTTGCCGTTGTTTAATTCGTCGAAATTAAAGTAAGTACGAGATAATGTATAACCCAACCAACCGGAAAGGTTACCCGATTTTTTTTGCAACAAAATTTCAATTCCTTGTGACCAGGATCTTCCCGATGTTACGTTATCTTCCCAGGAGATCTCGGAACCTGATTCCGGATCGTCCAGAATTAAGAAACTTGCTCCTTCTTTATAAGCAATTACATCTTTTGAGTCTTTGTAGTAGCCTTCAACCGTTAAAAGTAATCCTGTAGACTTGAAGTCCTTGGCTACACCTAAGGCCACTTGCTGCGATGATTGCGGCTTCACGTTATCTGTTGAAGAAACCCATAAATCCGTTGGCAAACCTATTCCTGAATTAGATAAAAGGTGTATATACTGATTCATAGTGCTATAAGCTCCTTTCATTGAAAAATCAGGCTTTAACTGATAAGCCATAGACAATCTGGGTTCAGGCCTCAATACGTTAACCTCTTTGTGCAGGAAGTGACTCAAACGAAATCCTGCATTCACTTTTAATCGCTCAAAAAGACGCATATCATCTTCTATATAAACCCCACTTTCCATTGTATTGTATTTCACAACACTTTCCTGATCGCGCTCAAAATCGCCCCTTAGTGCCCAGGCACTTGGTACAAATAAGTGGTTAGTTGTAGCAATACCATATTTAATGGAATGAGACGGATGTGGGTAATAATCAAAGTCATATTTTAAGCCAATATCTCTAATGCTTGATGAAATGGATAATTGAAAATCATAATCCGGACTGCGCTCGTCCAACTTAATCCGAAACCGGAACCTGCTCGTTATCAGCGATAAGTTGGAAAACATTTTTTCATTGACCTGATGATTCCATCTGGTGGTAGCCGTATAATTTCCCCATCCCAATGAAGACCGAAGCCTAAACTCACTATAATTTGAACGCGCATAGAAATTATCTCTCCCAAAATAACCACTTAAGTAAAGTTTATTTTTATCGTCAAATTCGTGGTTCAATTTGGTGTTCAGGTCATAAAAGTAATATCCACCAATAGCTTCACCCGCAGTCGCAGCCAACACGAAAGGAGTTGTCAGCACATCTATATAAGTTCTTCTCCCACTAATTAAGAAAGAAGTCTTTTTCTTCTTGAGCGGACCTTCAACCATCAGAGACGAAGAAATAAGTCCAATAGATGCTTTACCATGTATTTTTTCCTTATTTCCATTTTTCATGTCCAGCTTAACAACGGAAGACAAACGGCCTCCAAATCTTGCCGGAAAGCCTCCTTTATACAACTCCACAGATTTGATGGCATCGCCATTAAATACGGAGAAAAAACCAAATAAATGGTTCGCATTGTAAACTGGTGCTTCGTCTAATATGATGAGATTTTGATCGGGACCGCCACCACGAACATAAAATCCGGTACTTCCTTCTGACCCTGATTGCACACCAGGCATTAATTGAATAACTTTCAACACGTCTTTTTCCCCCATAAAAGCAGGAATATCTTCAATGTTTGATATAGGTATGTCTATCGTACTCATCTGAGATTTTTCACTCTCCGCCTCTTCAACGCTAATAACAACCTTCTCAAGATTGATGTTTGAAGGACTCAGCTCAACGGTCTTTTCAATATTCTTACTTAAATTTATGGTATCGCCATACGTATTATATCCTATCATAGAAAACTTCACAACGTAAGTTCCGCTATCAAGTGTTAGTGAATAAAAACCGTAAGCGTTGCTAAATACGCCGGCTCCAAGGTCTGGTACATAAATCGAAACACCCGGTAACAATTCACCACTTCCCTGTTCTCGTACATAACCACTAATGGTATATTTATTTTGAGCGTTGATTTTTAGATTAATTCCTAAAAGGATGAGACCAGTTAATAGTCCTCCTAAATACTTCATGATTGATTAATTTGGTTCTAATAATTTGGTTCTAAAAGATAAATGTATCTTAAGTGCAAACAGAAATATCCTAAAAATATTGTAAGCAATGAAGTCTTTTCACAAAAAGTTTACTTTCGAATTTATATGCACACTCGACTATTCACCAGATCCCTGTAACTTATAGCCACTTACAAGGTCTCATTGAAAAATTCCGAACCAATGAATGCAATAAAAAAACAGCACATGTAGCTGGTATACTCTATCTAAGCATGTTTTTAACAGGCGTCTTTGGAATTTTCATGCTCAATTATGAATTGATCGTCCCCGATGATGCACACCTTACTGCTTCTAAGCTCTGACACATCAAATATTTTACCGTTTCTTAAGTAAGCTATTAGGGTCTATTTATTTCTCAACCATGCTCTGCTTACTAATAAAAGGAGTAAGAACTGATTACTCCGCCCAGCAAATTCCACCTTCAATCACTTGAAAGGCGATTTAAAAACAAGACGGGCTTTGGCCCGCCTTGTACCTTGTATATTTAAGACAAACTGTTAGTTCTTATAAAACTTAACCGTTCTGCCCTCAGAAGTAATCAGATACATACCTGGAACCAGGTTACTTACATCAATAAAGCTATTTGCTACCCGAACTTCTAAAAGCGGAACCGACATGTAATCGCTGACGATAACAGTGCTGCCATCTTCAACACCTTGCATATATAAGGCATCGTTGGCGGGGTTTGGCCAGACACTAAACTCAAGTACTTCTTCAACTTCCGTTTCTTTAACAAATTTCACATTAGCATTTTCACACGAAGATCCAAAAGTGTAGCTGTACCAGCTGGTCTGGGTCTGCGGGTTATCCTCAAATATGAAATAGAAATTTATAACATCGCCTTCATTTAAGCCGATAATATCCCAGGCATATGTTCCGTTTACACTGTTCATGAAATAGTTTAATTGACCTTCACCATTAATACTGTAATGAATTGTAACGAAAGTGGAATTCACAAACGATTCAAAGTTAAACTGAAGCTGATTCAATAACTCCTGAGTACTAAAACTAAAGTCTTCTGCCGTTGTTACACAAGCCTCATCCGGTTCTACACAGCCAACGCCAAATTCATAAGCGTATCCTCCGGACTGCGATTGTGGATTATCCTGATAGTTAAAATAGTAACTTACAATATCATTATCATTTAATCCACCGATAGTCCATTCATAAACACCTGCATTGTTTGCCATGAAATAGTTTTGCTGAGCTTCACCGTTCACTGAATAGTGAATGGTTACATAGGACGAATGGATTTTGGAAGTAAATTGTAGCAAAAGATTGCTTTCATCTTCTTCCGTGGTAACGGTATAATCTTCAACATCTATATCGCAATTAGCTGCTGGAGGAAATTCACAACCTGCCCCAAACAAATAGTAGTCAATTAACGTTGCAACACTTATTCCGTTAAGGTCATACACAAAATAATAATCGATCTCGTCGTCTTCAGACAAATCTGCTAATTCTCCTGTGAATAAATAACCAGGATCTAAAGTCATGCTTTCATAAGGAGCCCCGTTTATTGAATAAAACAATGTTACGTCTTCAGATTCTACATAAGAACGGAACTCAAATCTTAAATTATTGAGTGAGTTTTGAACCCGGTAGTAGAAATTATCGTGGTATTCGTAGCAAATCCCATCGTCAATTATCGTAATATTTACATACTCTTCCATCCCCTGATACGACAAATATAGTTTTGTACGTCCTATATTTGCGGCATACACACTTCCGGGAGAATAGGCGCTTGCTGTAGCTACATCAGGATCTTCGGTAGACCAGGCAAGGTCTGCTTTTGGTAAAGGCCACAAACGACCATTTTCATCGTAACCGGCTCCTGTAAATATAGTGGTAGTATTCTCGACTAAAGTAGCATCACCCCCATTTACATGAATAGAAGCAAAATCAATCGTCGCTCCCAACAAATCAATCTCGTATAAATAAATTGTTGGTTCTGCTGATGGATGGTGATAACTTATCCGTACTACCATTCCCTCCACCAATTCCTCAAAATCTTCCTGGTGAGTTGTAGAATATTGGCCGTTAATCTCAGCCTTACTAAACACAGTAGTAAAAGGACCATTTTCATTATCAGCCACTTCAAGCGTCCAGTTCATAGGTACATTGTCGTACTTTGCCAAAGTGGTTCGGGCCCCCCATAGTTTTACAGGTCGATCAAACGACATGGTAATTTGTGAATTTTGCTCATCAATAAAAACCGAAGTCCAGGTGTAATCATCAAAAAGGTTGGTAATAACCGGTTCATCACCCATGCCTTGTACATTTGGAACGCTCATCAAGTCGTTGTTGTACATAAACAATAAATCGAGTTCCGAATAGGCAAATTGTGTACTTATTTGCCCCATTGCAAAATATCCTTCCACAATTTCTATTCTCATCACCTGCAGTCCTGTTTCAAGTTTTACATTCGGAATACGCATGGTCACAAAATTGTTGTAGCCACCAGTTTGAGGTACATCTAGCACACCGGTAAGCGGAACGCCGTCCATTGATAATCTAATTTGCCCCGAATATGAATCTGCCATCGCCACCCGTATATCGAAATCGTAGCCCCTGCTTTCTTCCACAAACACGGTATACTCCATATATTCACCGGCCCTGGTAGCATCTACTACTTCGCCGCCATCACCTGCGCGTGTATCCACACCTTCCAGACGCGATCCTCCGGTAATATTTTGTGGTTCATTGTCATGATAAGCCGTTGCTTCGCCACCGTAATCATAATTTACACTTTCTACTATACCAGGAAATATTCCAGGTTCGTCTATATTGGGATATGGTAATTGCCAGATGAGCGGCCAACCAATATAAATATCGTCTAAGGCAACTATACCGTCAAAACCATCTTTGTTGATATAATTTATTCGAAAGACTACTTCCTTTCCTATATAGGGCGTAATATCCACACGTGCCAGGCGCCAAAATTGTGACGGAGACGCTGACGTCGTCCAAAGATTTGTCCAATTAGTTGTACCAAATTCTTTCACCTCCAGGCTCATTGTGCCAACATCAACACCAGTCATGTAATACCAAAAATCGATCTCTGCCTCGTCCATTCCCTGTAAATGAAAAACCGGACTTTCGAGACTGGCCACCTTTGATCCACAATCAGATGCCGCCTGACAAAATACATATTTACCTTCTCCACTGGTATGATCAGCACCTATTTTGTAATGATCGCTATCGGCAAACCAATCACGCCCGTCATCGTCGCGTGCGTTAAACCAATCGGATGTAGAAAATTGATGGTAATTCTGGCAAACCGCAGACGCTATCGTATTGTCGGTTTCCGTATCAAAATTCCTTGAATACGGAAAATTATTAACATATTGAAATATATTAATTTCATCAATTGCTATTCCCCCGACAGGGTCTCCTACGCTAGTCATTTGTTGGAATTTAATAATTACTTTTTCTTGCTCAAATCCAGCATTTGTAATTAGTTCCGTTAAATTTAATTCTTCTTTTTTCCACTCCTGATCGGGTTGAAGTGAAGGGTTGAAGCTAAATATTTTAACAAAATCACCTTCCGGATCATCTGCTACATAAATACCGTCTTGCGCATCGGTTACATCACTAAAATCTTTCCACCGGAATGAACAAACAACATCGGCAACGGCATTAGACAAATCGATATGTAAGGCCGCGGCACTTATTTCATCTACCGTGCTTTCGACCTCAAACCCCAAAACCATCTGATTTGCTCCTGCAAACGGACCTGAGCCATTACCTATAACACCTTCTATTGATACATCACCGTTTTCTGTAGACATATCGAGCCAATTCCAATCCAAGCTTGGTTGCTCAAATCCCATTCTGTAAGGAATTCCATCTACATATTTCACAGAAGTGCCGGTAACAAAAGTGTAATTACTTCTTGAACTAAACTCCATACGCTCATACTGCCCCGGCGTAAACTCTTCGCGGCAAACATCATTTGTATAAGCCATTATGTTATTGGTAAACGGCGAATAAAATTCACCATTTGCATCTGTTGCAGTCCCCGTATAATTGCATTCCGAATCAACGACTCCCGCAAGATTCGGGTCTGCAGGTGTGTCACATACATTGTCTCCTGCAGTTTCACAATTGGAACCATTTACCAGTTCATCTGTTGTACCATTATTTGTTTTCCCATGGGTATGGTAAAGCGAAAATGCATGTCCAAATTCATGTGTTCCTATTTCTCCATCGAGACAACCATCGTTCATAAATATAAAAGCGCTGGTCCGTTGAACTACCGTTGAAGGAATATATGCATAACCACAATATTGATTAGAAGTTGCGTAATAAACATTAATAACACCTGCGACATAATTAAACTTCCTTACTCTTGATTCATCACTTTGTGTAAAAAAGTACAGTTCCGTGTCATTGATATAATCAATATTCATGTAATCATAAAAAGAAACATCAATAGCTTCAAATGCCGCATTAATACGTTCCATCATTTGTGCTATTTCACTGGGGGAGGCACCACCCGACCCGTCAGAAAGCCTGATTACATGATGTACTACAGGAATGTCAAGGTGTTCCAATTTGTAGCCCGCTTTTTTTCGGGCCTTCCGATGTGCTCTAAAGGCCTGCTCCCAAGCTTCCGAACTTTTATTTTCAACCCCACATGATAATGGTTCAATTTGTGCATAAGACTTGTTTTTAGCCATAAAAGTCGTTAGCGCAGCCAGGCAAATAGCTAATTTAAAAAATTTCATTTTGTTGAGTTTTAGTTTTATGTTAGTTAGTTTAATTTATTGCTGCGCAGTATCCCCACATATAAAAGTTTCAAAAAAACTAATGGTTCGAAAGCATAAACACCCTTATAAAAAGCTGAATATAAACGAATTAACATCTGCCGGATTCCTACACAAAAATAAATCGCCGAAAATTATCTAATTAATTGTATACAATCAAAGGTCTGCTATTAAATTTCATCGAATTAATTCAATAGCGGCAAGAATAAGTCTTCGATCGTGCGCACAATTAATACTTTCATTCACTACGACAATTTCTTTGCTACAAAAAAATAAGGAGCCCTACTAAGGGGCTCCTATGCTCTAAAAAGAAAATAGGGAATAACTTGTTAACCTTAAACGCTATTTCGCTAGAACTATGAAATCAAGTCTTTTATTGTGCAATCCTTCTTGATTTTCGGTGACAAGATTCGTACACAAATTATAATTGCCTTGTTTTATTCTTCTTCGGGGTATACCCGCTTCTTCCAAATTTTTCATTACTGTTTTTACTCTTTTCTTCTGCAATACATGACAATGACATATATGATCCGCTCTTGAGCAATCGGTACAACCATTAATTACAACTTTCATTGATTTATTTACCTGCATGGTATGAATTAGTTCATTCATAACCGAAATAGAATTTTCGGCAATTTCTGCCGTACCACTTTCGAATGTAACTCCCTGAAAGATTTCGACTTTCCCACTTTTCAATGGCTTTAAAACAAAATTGCTTTCAAGTGATACAAAAACAACAGGAGCAAGTGCACGCATAGTATCTATATTAGCGTAATACCCTTTAGCTCTGACTTGAAAGACGTAGTCTTTTTTTGTACGAAGATCAGGAATCTCGAATGATCCATCATTTTTGGTCTCAAACCTTATGCTTTCAATATGCTCATCATTGCCCAGCACAGTAACCCAAATTTGTGCAACTACAGAATTATTGGTACTGTAGTTTTTAACTTTTCCTTTGAACACATAAGTACTATCGGCAAAAACAGTCCCCACCGACAATACGAAAGCTTGCAATAATACTATCAGAAAAAGATTTTTTAAGTTAGAAACGTAAAGAGCTGATTTTAAAAACATAATCAAAAATTATTTAAATTGATCTTTATACATTGATTACTTAATCTGAAATACGTCCTTATCTAGACAATTGTTTATCAGAAACTTATAGGTAAAAAACCAAAAAAGATGATAATGTCTTATTTACACTTTTTTTTAAAAACCTGATTGCAGAAATTTAGAGCAACTTTTTATTGAAGCATCAATTTTAAATTTCGAAAGGTGGTTTTAAATAAAAATTTAAAAAATAGGTAACTTACCCAAGTTAAACTACTAACGGATAAAGCAATATTAGTTGATAATATTGCGGACATTAGAAGATTAATTTGTTTCGTAAACTGTAGCTGCAAAAGTCATTGGTTTAAACCCAATTCCATACAAAATATGTTAGGTGGAAGTAAATCAACCACTTTTAAAAAGTCATTTATGGCACATTTTTTGTTTACCATGAACATGAACTTTAAAACAAAACAAAATGGGATTTTTTGATAAAATCAAACAAGCTACGAATTTTATAACAGGTGGCGGAGCAACCGTAGAAGTACAGCAAATAGAACCGCAATCGGTACAGGAAGGTTTTTTGCGCCTACAAGTATTTTGCTACATAAAAGACGCCGATATTAATATAAACAATGTTTATATCATAGTTAAATCGGAGGAACGAGTATCTGTTGAAGATTTTGATTATGAAGCGAGTGATGGGTCTGCAAGAAGGGAAACAATATATCGCGAGCATGAAACTTTCAGACACAAGGCTATTATCGCCGAAGGGCAGACATTAGCCGCCAATCAAAATTATGATTGGGTTGCAGAAATCCCATTACCCCCGAATATGCATGGTACCTATAAGGGTGTTATGGCTGGTCATATTTGGGAAGTATTTGCTGGTTTGGATAAATCGGGAAATGACCCTGACAGCGGATGGCAGGAAATAGAAATTTACTTCTAAGGAATTTGATTGCAGGGGTGGCATGATATCCAGCCACCTCTTCACAAACCAACCAACTCTATTACAACACTTTAATTCCCAGCTATTCACGAGTCATTTGTCTTCGTCGGCATTATTTTTTTATATCAGCAATTTCTCATAGTATTAACTGATTTTTTTCATATTTTAAGCTCATCGAACCTATACTTTAGCGTCATGAGACACTCTTTCTTTTTTACCGTCATATTCTTACTATGCGTTGCACCGGTATATTCTCAACAATTAAGCGCTAAGGAAGTGATTAAAAAAGCCGAGGATAAGACCAGAGGGGTAAAGTCATCAAAATCTTCCATGACCATTAGCACTGTACGTCCTAAGTGGACTCGTGACATGACGTTAAAAAGCTGGTCACTTGGCAATGACTTTAGCTTATCACTCATAACCTCTCCTTCAAAAGATAAAGGTATTACTTTCCTCAAAAGAAAAAAGGAAATTTGGAACTGGGTACCTTCGATTGAACGAACTATCAAATTACCCCCATCAATGATGTCTCAGTCGTGGATGGGTACCGACCTTACTAATGACGATATGGTTAGAGAATCTTCCAATGTCACAGACTACAAACACAAATTTCTGGCCGACAGGGCTATCGACGGAAACAAGTGCTATCAAATTGAAATGATTCCTAAAGAAGACGCTCCGGTAATATGGGAAAAGGTCATTGTTTTTGTTGACAAAAATAATTTTGTACAAAGGCGTGCCGAAATGTACGACGAGGACCTGGAATTGGTAACTCTCATAAAAAGTTCTGCTATCAAAAAAATGGGAAATAAAGAAATAGCCACTAAAATGGAGTATATCCCCATGGATAAAAAGGGGCATAAAACAGTAATGACCATCAATTCCATAGTTTTTGATGAACCCATGAACGAAGATTTTTTTACTATCCAAAATATGAAAAGAATCAAATGATGCTTTTTAAACTGGCATGGAGAAATATCTGGCGTAATAAAAGGCGAACTTTTATTACGATGGCTTCCATTTTTTTTGCAGTAGTACTTTCTGTCGCAATGAAGGGACTGAAAGAAGGCTCTTATAATAAAATGATGGAAAATATTTTGGGAGCCCATAGCGGATACATTCAGGTTCAACAAAAAGATTATTGGAATGAAAAGACAGTAGACAACAGCTTTACCAATAACGAAGACCTTATCTCAAAAATCAAATCTATTTCAGGCGTTACATCTATAGTGCCTCGCCTTCAAACAGGAACACCGGTAATAAATGATGATAATGTTTTCAAAATGTGTGCACTGGTTGGAATTGATCCAGATGCTGAGCAAACGTTTTCTAAAATCCACAACAGGGTATTAGAAGGATCATATTTAGACAAAAACGACAAAGGGGTGCTAATAGGTAAAAAGTTAGCGGAGATTTTAAACTTAAAAGTAGGTGATGAAATCACATTCACCAGTGGACAGGGTTATCACGGTGACATGATTCATGCTATATATAAAATCAAAGGCATTTTTTCTATGGGATCGCCGGAATTTAACGAAAGATTAATCTACATCCCTATAAAAGAATTAAGAACGCTACTTGGTATGAAGCACCTTATTACATCTTATCAAATCAGCATCAAATACCCGGATTTAGCACCCCAAATTGCCGCTGAAATTAATACACTCCTGAGCAACTCAGAATTAGTAACACTCGATTGGGAAGAAATGCACCCAGAACTCAAAAGCCTTATAGAAGGTGATCGTGGAGAAGGAGTTATTATTATGTCTATTCTTTATATGGTTATTACCTTTGGAATATTTGGCACACTAATAATGATGTTAGCTGAACGTATGCGCGAAATTGGTATATTAATAGCTATAGGTACAAAGCGCTGGAGTCTCGCTTTTATTGTTTTGATAGAGTTAATGATGATGTCTATATTGGGTGTACTGGCAGGAGGAGCGGTAAGTTATCCGGTATTACTTTACCTGCATTTTGAGCCTATAAAATTCACCGGTGAGTACGCAAAAATCTATGAAGACATGGGATTTGAACCGGTATTACAAGCTTCAATCGATCCGTTTATAATTATAAATCAAGTTATAATTATCGCTTTTATCGTTGCCCTATTAAGCTTCTATCCTTTTTTCAAAATTAGTCGAGTTAAGGCTATAGAAGCAATAAGAAGTTAATTGTAGAGCTATGATTTTAAAATTAGCCTGGAAGAACATATGGAGAAGTAAGTTGCGCAGCACTGTGGTGATTGTTGCCATTATTCTGGGAATGTTTGCAGGAACCTTCATAATGGGGTTTTACAATGGCATGTTAAACCAACGCATACACACTGTTATAAAAGACGAAATATCCCATATTCAAATACATCATCCTACTTTTGAAGAAGTAGATGTTGAAAAGCTACAATTCAATTTAAAAGACGAAGATCAATTAATAAAAAAAATTAAGCGCGAGAGCAAAGTTAAAGCCTACTCATCCAGAAGAATTATTTCGGATGCTATTTTTAAGTCTACCGCCGGGACGGGAGCGATCAATTTACTTGCCATCGACCCCCAAAATGAAGATGCGGTAACCGGGTTAAAATCAAAGTTAGTAGAAGGAAGTTATTTCGAAAAATTACCGCGAAAACGCATTGGGGTTATAATTAGTAAGAGACAAGCAGACAAATATAAACTACACTTGAAATCCAAACCGAATATTACCTTCACAGATATTAATAAAAACATCCATGAGCTAGGGCTTAAGGTAATCGGAATATACAAGTCTCAGAACGGCATGTTGGATGAGCGTGTTATTTTTGCGCACAAGGATCAAATTGAGGGCATTCCGGGATGTGAAAATGCTCATGAAATTGCCCTTTTATTAAATGACAATTTAGCGGTGGACTCTGTTCAAAGCAGCCTTCAAAGTCAATTCCCAAAATACGCTATAAAAAACTGGATTGAGATAAGCCCCAATATGAAAGTAATGCTTGATAGTATGGACACCAATTTATATGTCATCGTTATCATAATAATGTTAGCACTGATATTTGGGATAGTAAACACCATGCTTATGGCGGTGCTGGAACGCACCAAAGAATTTGGTATGCTTATGGCAATAGGAATGAATAAATTCAAGGTTTTTGGTCTTGTAGTATTTGAAACAATTTACCTTGCTCTAATAGGTGGACCAACAGGAATTCTATTCGGTTACTTGATAATCACTTACACCGGAAATGTTGGTATTCCACTTGGCGCTTTTGGTGAAGGGATGGCAGAGATGGGGTTTGCAAGTACGGTTTACCCTACATTAGAAATGGAGAAATACATTAACATTGGTAGTATGATTATATTCTTTACCTTACTAGCCTCTATTTATCCGGCAATTAAAGCGTTGCGTTTAAATGCCCTTAATGCTATTCGCAAAATTTAACTGCAGACCATATGAACATCATTGAGACAAAAGATCTTCACAAAACCTACATTAGTAAAGCCGAGGAAGTCCATGCTGTGAAAGGTGTGAACCTGGCTATTCAACAGGGTGAATTTTCAGCGGTAGTCGGTCCGTCGGGGTCTGGAAAAACGACACTGTTAAATATGATCGGTGGTCTTGATCGACCTACTAAAGGCAGCATATTAATTGATGGCACTGAGCTTAACGGAATGTCGGAAAACCAACTTATTGATTTTCGCATGCATAATATTGGTTTTGTATTTCAAGCTTATAACCTTATCCCCGTACTCACTGCAAAAGAAAATGTGGAGTTTATCATGCTGCTTCAAAAAAAGTCTGCCGAGGAACGACAAGCACGTGTGGAAGCGCTGATGCAGGAAGTCGGCCTTATCGACAAATTAAACATGAGACCCAATGAACTTTCCGGTGGTCAGCAACAGCGTGTAGCTGTGGCAAGGGCTTTGGCATCCAAACCTAAGTTTATTTTAGCCGATGAGCCTACCGCCAACCTGGACTCTGCCTCTACAAATACTTTACTGGATATAATGGAGCGATTGAACAGGGAAGAAAATACGACATTTATATTTTCCACCCACGACCAACGTGTTATTGACCGTGCACGCAGAGTTATTACCCTAGTAGATGGTGCTATTGTTTCGGATATTGAAAAATGAGAACATACATTAAAATCAGTTACGTATTTATTGTTCTCGTAATATCCACTTTTCCATTATTGGCACAGAAAAGCGAAAATGATACTACAAGAACAAAGTGGTCTGAGCATACCGATTTTAATGGCTACCTTAAATACCTGCACAGCACCAATTTTGTAACAACAGAAGCCATGCAAACAACCAATCTGTTACACAACAGATTTAATTTTTCGGCACATACTAAAAAGTGGACACTGAAAATTGGTATGCGTAACCGCGTATTCTATGGTGATCAGGTGGTCTTCACACCAAACTTCGCAGAAATGCTTGAATTGGATAATGGCCTGGCAGACCTGACATTTTCATGGTACCGTTCTAATACGGTCATAGCCCACACAACATTTGATCGAGCGTATATTAACTGGGCCGACTCAAAAAGAGAAATAAGCCTGGGTAGACAGCGCATTAACTGGGGCATGAACCTGGCCTGGAACGCTAACGACCTTTTTAATACTTACAACTTTGTAGATTTTGATTACGAAGAAAGACCCGGAAACGATGCAATTCGTTATCAACACTATTTACAAGGAGGTATGGCCGTGCTCGATGCTGCTATTAAACCTGGCAAAGAATTAAACGAAAGCGTGACTGCCCTACGTTATCAATTTAATACCCATGCATATGACATCCAGCTTTTAGGAGGTTGGTATTACAGCGATTACGCCATAGGTTTAGGCTGGGCCGGAAACTTGTACACCTTAGGCTTTAAAGGAGAGAGCACCTTGTTTATTCCTCGTGAACAGGATACTGTAACAGTATTAAGCTCTTCAGTATCTCTTGATTACTCTTTTGATAATGGCACTTACATTAATGCATCAGTACTATACAATAGCAATGGTATAAGCAAAAACACTGCTAATATAAATCCCTTATTGTTTAATAATATAACAGCCAAGAACCTGATGCCCACCCGGTGGTCCGGGTTTGTTCAATGTATGTACAACATCTCTCCACTGGTAAACTCCAGCCTTTCGGTTATTTATGGTTCTGGAATTCACCTGCTCTTTCTAATGCCATCGCTGGCTTATTCTATCAATACAAATTGGGATATTTCGCTGGTTGGTCAGCTCTACTTTTTGCACAATTCCTTAAAATATACCAATGCGGGTAACAGTATCTTTCTAAGAGTCAAATGGAGCTTTTAGCTTTTCATTGAGTTCCTCTTCGGATCAAAGTAACCAACCGAAGAACTTCTCTTTTTTTCAAAATACACCCTTTGTAGGCATAATATTAGTTCGTTAGTATCTAAATTTTTCTTATAGAACCTGTAAACATTAGGATGTTCCAAAGCTTTGGACTCGTCTGTCTTATATACTGATGTAGTTATCATAACTACTCTCGAGTATTCCAAAACTTCAGGACGACGAGTCTTAAGCAAATCCAGGAATTCAAATCCGTTTACCAATGGCATATTAATATCCAAAAATATAAGATCTGGTAAATATTCCTGTGTTTTTAAGAAATTCAGTGCCTTTTGAGCACTTGTCTTCACTTTGATTCGATAGGTAGAACTAATGGATTCTAATTTAGTGGAGAATACGACGTTAAATACCTGATCGTCATCGACGACTAATATATTTAAACCTGCAATATTCATCTGAAAATCTCCGTTTTCGGAGATAAATAAGTCTGGTAGTTTCATGGTGTTTGACTGGTGTGTGAATTACTAATGTGTTACTAATTGATACGCAAATTTTTATTATTGTGTACAGAAAACACCTACTTTTTAGACCAACAAAAAAAAATATAGGTCATATGCCTACGTGTCTCTGTCAAATAGCAGTTGAATTTACGCCCTCTACAGGTTTTAAACCTATTGATAGCTTGTCAAAGCGCTCCTATTTTCTGCAACTTTCTCAAATAGATTTTGTAATTCATTGGTAGTATATGGTTTATACTTAAAAGAGCAATATCTTTCATATTCTTTAGCTCTGTTTTCATCTTCTACATAAGAAGGTGTTGTCATGAGCACTATTTTTGATGCACTAAGAATTATTGATTCGGAATTTTCCAGATAATCTAAAAAATCGAAGCCACTGTTGAGTGGCATATTAACGTCCAGAAATAAAACATCCGGAATATAATAGTCTTCTCCTATAATTGATATTGCATCTTCCATGCTCCGGGCAGTCTCTACATTATGTAAATCGTTTACAACCATTACCTGCTTTTCAAAAGCAAGACGATATAAAGGATTGTCATCCACAATTAACACTTTTAATCCTGGGAGCTTAGAATGGGTTGTTACATTTATACCTGACCTTGATTGAGAAAGAACCATAATTACCGTTTACTTATGATTAATAAAAGTACACTTAACATGTTCTGGTACTTTTATTAATCATAACATACGCATTTAATCTTAATTAAATGTAAATTAATAATTAAGATTGCATTCTTTTTGCTATAATATTACAATTGATACGCCTTCCCAAACTTGCTTCTGGCCTGAATGGTTTGCAAAAAATCTTCTAATTCTTCTCCGTTGTAAGGCTTAATTTTAAACTGATTAACACATGCCTTTTGCTTAGCGCGTTCTTCGTCGGATTTAAATATTGATGTAGTCATAACAACTATTTCACTAAGCTTTAATACAGGGGACTGAACGCTTTCAAGGTAATCCAAAAACTCGATACCATCCATTCCCGGCATGTGCACATCGACAAATAAAATATCGGGCAACGGTTCCTCTTCTTTTAAAAAGTTTATTGCCGATCGAGCGTTATTTTTTACAACAATTTTATGGTTTTTATTAATGATTCTTATTTGCTTATCAAACACAAAACCGAAGAGTGGGTCATCATCAACAATCAAAATATTTAAGGAACGGTGTCCTTTGATATTCCCTTGTTCTCTCGGTTTGAAGTAATTTTGAAATGACATAGTTTTTGAAGTTTACTGGTTTCTTAATTATCAAATTTTAGGGTTGACTCAGATTGCAATCACTATTTCTTTACGACAATTACATACTGATTGTCTGCTTATTAGATGAGATAAAACGAATTTCGGTTTTCTTCCTAGGTATAAGAATCAAAAGTGTCATCCAGACACCTCATAAATTACCTGGTTTGCTTAATTTTTTGTTTAACAACAAAACCTTTTGTCGCGAATAGTTTTATACTGTATATTAGGTCATTTCCAATAAGAATCCCGAACATGAAGGCAGTAATAACCACCAAAGCAGGATCACCTAATGTGCTTGAAATCAAAGAAATCAATATCCCGAAACCCCAAAAAAACGAAGTACTGATCAGGGTCAAAGCATTTGGGCTCAACAGAGCGGAACTTTTTACGCGCCAAGGGCACTCACCGGGTGTTACTTTCCCTATCATTCAAGGAATCGAATGTGTGGGAGAAGTGGTTGAAAGTACTAACGATAAATGGCAAAAACATCAGCAAGTAGCGGCTATTATGGGAGGAATGGGAAGATTTATTAATGGTGGCTACGCCGAATATTGCTGCGTTCCATCTTCCTGTATCATTCCGTTCAAAAGTGACCTGGCATGGCCGGTGTTGGGTGCACTTCCTGAAATGTTTCAAACCGTTGCAGGTTCTCTGTACGAAGCACTGGAAATAAAAATGGAGGAAGTATTACTTATAAGAGGAGGCACCTCTTCAATAGGTATGCTTGCATGTCAAATAGCCAAATCTGAAGGGCTAATGGTAATAGCTACAACACGGAACCCGCAAAAAAAGGAACTGTTATTAGAGAACGGTGCCGACCATGTTGTAATTGACAAGGGAAACATCGCTAGGTCTGTTAAAGAACTAATTCCTGATGGAGCACACAAAACATTGGAATTGGTTGGTACCACTACACTGAAAGATTCACTGCACTGTGCCAGACACAAAGGAATTGTTTGCATGACAGGTATTTTAGGAAACTCCTGGGCCTTGCAACAGTTTGAACCAATGGGAGATTACCTTCAACCGTTAGGCTCACATCTTATATGGGTGAATCAGAAAATCTCAACCCTGAATTATTTCAACGCTTCATCGACAAAGTAGCTTTGGGTGAAATTAAACCGGCTATCGACAAAACCTTTACGATCGATGAAATAGTTGAAGCTCATGAATACATGGAAGCAAACAGGGCTACAGGTAAATTAGTAGTTATACCTTAGAGATTTTAGAAGCAAGCTGTTCTGCTAAATCAGCATAATCATCAACATACACGGAGACCGTAAGCTTCGATTGATCATCTGCTATAAATATTCCGGAAGAATTCACATCAAATTTACGGACTTTCTTTAAATTGATTTCCTTATCAGAAATAGCATTACTCATAGAAGTAAGTTTAGTATCACTGAGTTTATATTCAAGCCCTTGAAGACTTTTAGTCTGCCTTCTTATTAATACAAAGGTAATTGTTACTACTAGTGGAGTTAATAATGCCAAAGTAAAACCATATTGCCCCCAATTCATGGACTCTGAAGAAAAGTATTTCCAGATAAGAAGTGTACAACTGGCAAAAGTCATCGCCAACAATACACGTTTCCAAGTGAGATTTTTGTATCTCTGTATTCCATCGTCATTAGAGATACCATATATTTTTTCGGACATAATAAGTAATTCTTAAAGACAAAGATAGCAACAAAACCCACTTTCCGGGAAAGGATCCTGGCGGATTCTTGACTGTCATAGAAAAACAAAGATCTCAACTTTTAGTATCTTGCATTATGGATACCATTTTCTCTTTATTCGACACATTCAAAAACGGAATAAATGAGTCACTGCATTTGGTCCTCAATCCGGAGAAAAGAGTTCATTGGTTTTACCTTTGCACTTCATTAATACTAGCGATATACGTTTACCTCACCACCAAAAAGGAGGGAAATTTTTTATCTTTTGTTTTCAAAAAATCATATTGGCTTAGTAAATCGGCGTTTATAGATTACACTTTTATAATTTTCAACAATATTCTAAAAGTAATTCTCTTCGGGTCTTTCATGCTCTATGGTCGTTATTTAGCATATTACATGACCGAATTCCTTCATTACCTCTTTGGTTTTCATCGCATGGGGATAAGTCATACTTCCACCATTGTGGCTTATACAATCTGCATTATTCTTTTCAAAGATTTCACCAGCTACCTGACACACCTGGCATTTCACCGAATACCTGCACTATGGGAGTTCCACAAAACACATCATTCAGCTACCGTCCTCAACCCTTTCACACAATATCGAATACACCCAGTAGAACTGATTATCAATAACTTTGCACAAAACATTCTTTCTTTTGGCATTGTTACAGGCATCTTCGATTACCTTTCACGTCATGCCATTACCGAGTTTGAATTTTACGGTGTAAATGTGTTGAGCTTTGCCTTTTTAACTTTCGGCGCAAATTTAAGGCATTCTCATGTACCACTTAAATATTTTCATGCACTTGAAAAAATTCTCATTAGCCCATTCCAGCACCAAATTCATCACAGTAAAAACCCGGCTCACTACAATAAAAACCTCGGAGCAAAATTAGCAATATGGGATTACCTATTTGGAACCCTTGAACGTTCTAAAGGAGTAGCACAACTTGAGTTTGGTCTGGATGAAGACGCTCAGAAGTCCTTTAATACATTCAATGGCAATTTATTCTCTCCCTTTCGTCTTCTACTCCGACGATTGAAAGTAATTCTTAGGAAAACTCGATAATTTTCACTCCTCAGCGGTATAATTTACTATATAAAGTTGTTTGTAAAATGATAAGGTCATACTTTCGCGGGGTATATCTAAAAAACCATTAAAATCATGAATGCAATTCATCCCTGGCATGGGGTACCCGTAGGCGACAGCAGCCCTGAAATAGTAAACGGTATCGTTGAAATCCCTAAACACTCCAGGGCAAAATACGAGATTGATAAAGAAACCGGCTTGTTAATATTGGACCGAGTTCTTTATTCAGCTGTGTACTATCCTGCCAATTATGGGTTCATTCCTCAAACCTATTGCGACGATAACGACCCACTGGATATTATGATCCTTTCTCAGATTCCGGTAGTACCTCTATGTATCGTTCCTTCAAAAGTGATAGGCGTAATGCGAATGATCGATAACGGCGAAAAAGATGATAAAATCATTGCCGTAGCCCAAGGAGATATGAGCGTAGCTCATCTTAATGACATTGAAGAACTTCCAAAACACTCCCTGAGGGAATTAAGAAGTTTCTTTGAAGACTACAAAAAACTGGAAAACAAAACCGTAATCGTAGAAGACTTTCAATCTAAAGGCACTGCAATGGAAATTGTGGAACAAAGCAAGCGCGATTATCATGCAAAAATTGCCAGCGGAGAAATTGTAGCTTCTTAATTAAAAGGATTATTAAAAGAAAAGGGAGACGTTCTTTGAACGCCTCCCTTTTTGTTATTTAAGGGTAATTTTTGTAACGATCGAGTCGTCGTTGCTCATCAGCTTTATCAGATATATACCTTTTGAAAGGTTACTTAAATCCAAGCGGGTAGAAGGTCCAACATCTCCCTCATCTATTAGCACAGCGTTGCTTGTCATTAATTCGTATTTAAGGTCCAGTTCTTCCTTTCCAACCTCTATCACAATAAAGTCGCTTGTAGGATTTGGGTACAATTTGATAAATTCGCGTTCCAGAAAAGCAGTCAAACTGGTTACACCAACCAATAATTCATCAGATTCCGCTTCACAGTCTCCACCATTGGAAACCACAACGTGGTAAGTCCCGTCTTCGGTAGCTTCATAAGAGTTGGAAGTAGCACCAGGTATCTCCTGACCGTCCATAAACCATTGGTAGCTCACGTAATTATCATCTACTGACAGTACATCCCCTACTCTGCTTATGACCGGTTTGTCGGGTGCTGCCGTTACTGTAACAACAATTTCTTCCCGCTCTGACTCACAGCTCCCTGCCGACTCTACGACGTTATCATAAAAATAATAGTAGAACCCTGTTGGTGTCGAAGCGGTAGATTCTTTAATACTCATCACACCTTCAATTTCGTATGGGTAATTCACACCATCGTTGTTTCTGAATAAATCATATGGACCATCAGAGTCTAGTGAGAAATAATAATTGGTACCGGCAGGTATCTCCAAATCTAAATCAACCACGCTTTCCCCCTGAGGCACTGTAACCGTCTTTTGAACTACAATATTTCCCTGAGACGATCCTTCTTTTACAACAATGGTTTTATCTCCTGCTGTCTCGGCAGTTACTTTTGTCGACTTCCAGATAATATCAGCGTATAGGTCTACAATCAAACCTCTTTCCTCTCCAAAATAACCACCATCTCCAATATTTGTACCGGTAGGTCCCACGTTAAAAGTACCACCACCTAATGTTCCTGCAACAAAATAACTGGTAGTCTGTCCCAATTCCGGAGTTTCAAATTCGGGTCCGACGCCTATAGCGTCACCACCATTTGCATTTGCATACCATGCATAGCCATCGCTGCCGCTAGCTTCCAAATTAGCCGTATTTCCTGCACAAATTGTTACATCATCCCCTTGAGGTTTACTAGCCAATTGTATATTAACTGTTCGATCGGAAGAATTGGATTCTCCACCTTGTGTAACCGTTAAAGTAACTGTATAGGTCCCTGAAGCCGTATATACATGTGAAGGATTTGCAATATTCGAACCATTTCCATCACCAAAATCCCAATCGTAAGAATCTATATTACTTCCATTAGCATTAAACTGAACCTCACCACATTCTTTACTAGTGCTAAATGTTGCATTAGGACCACTGGTTGGCCTTTCATACTCAAATACCCAAAGACCACTACGGATATCAGAAATAAGTACCGTATTCGAATTAGGGAAGGCATAAATACCCCAGGCATCATCCGTATCGTATAAAGCGGCTTCAACTATATTATTAGGATCACTAAAATCCAGGATGCTCAATCCCTCACAATAATGAGATATATAACAGGTAGTACCATGTATAAGTACATTATGTGCCCAACGACATCCGTCATCGTCAGCCGCTAAATACTCATCTGTCATGAATGCATTGTCAAAATCAGATATATCCCATAATTTCACAGTTTTGCCAGCAGTTTCTTCCGTAGTAAGCATGTACTTTTTATCTTCTGTTGTCCAGCAATTGTGTACATAACCCGGATTTGAAAAGTTGAATCGTCCTGTTAGTGACACATTTCCTTCATTGGTATAATCGTAACGTGAAATTCGCCCTTGTCTTCCTTCAGCTACATATACATCATTTCCAAGCGCATAAAAATCGTGCGTTTCTCCTCCAAATTCTGTGATATATTGCGGATTTTCGGGGTCATCCAGACTATAAATCTGTGTAGGAGCGCTCGAACCTCCGGGGCCTTCCATAAATAATAATGCTCTATCTTCATCTATATAAATATTATGCGAAGCCTGGCTTCCCCAAGTTTGTACCAATGATGTTGAATTAGGTAAACCAGACAAATCTACAATCTGTAAACCAGAAGTTTCATTACATGAATAAGCATAGTGCTGATAAACTTTCATATCGTACCAGGTACTCTGGGAACCCGGATAAAAATCCACCTCACGCGGATTTGTCGGGTCAGAAATATCTATAACAGACATCCCCTGACGTGTACCCAGAAGCGCATATTCTTTCCCATCTGGAGCAGTATATCCCCAAACATCATTGTATCCTTTTGATGAATGTTCATTTAGCTTACCTAATAAGGTAACTCCAAAATTCTGGGCGGATACTGACGTTACCATCATTAAAAGTGGTAACAAAACAACATATACAAAGTGTATTTTGTAGGGTTGAGTTAAGGTTGTGATCTTAGCATTTTTCATAGTCTAAACAGGTATTTTAATGAATCAATCACTACAAAAAATGATTTCTTCAAAAGTTCATATTCTTTGAATTTAGACACATAAAGAGCTCAGAACAAGTCAAAAACGACCAATTCATTCATCAAAACCTGATCATATCGCATATCTGCCCAAAGTTTGATCAAAATTTTTGAGCACAAATTGCTATCCTGATCAAAGCGTCAATTTGAAAGTGTAATAGTGAAAAAGTGATACTCTGAATTGATTTTTAATAGTGAGGTTATTATGCAATTACTATTTGTGCCCCTGAAATATCCCGTGATCGTAGGTATTAGCTCCGATTGTAATCTGCATAAACTTATCACAGGTGTCGGGATGACCATAATTAACAAAGTGATCCTCGTAACCCTCTACCTTAATATGTAGTTGTCCTGATGATGGCACACGATATTCAAATAATGAAGCACAATTGGTTTGATAGTCTCTAAAACTGGGGTTATTACAAAATGTAATCATCCCAAAAGACCTATTTTCACTATTTACACCTATAATAGTATCATAGAAACAGGTAAAAGCGTCATCTGGGTGCACCCCTCTTGTATCTATTCCATGTACCCAGGAAACAGTCATATCTGCGTCCCACTCAAAGCGGCTCCCCTCACGGTTAACAAATACGCCACCAATTATCTCATGACGAAAATTCATGGTTGAATCATTGGGCATACCTATATTAACAATCTTATGACGAGCAGTCATAAGTTGGCCGCTTACCACAAAATTTTCATAACTAAATTCAATAACACTGCCTTCTTCCTGAAATGCGCCCTTATAAACGATATCAATTTCGCCTTGCCTGTATTTCAGGTCTTCCAAACATCTTGTGCTGTCAAAATAAATTTTAATCTTAGGTTCCAGGCTATCAACCACTACTTGTTGCCAACAGTCGGCAGGGTGCGCTGCTTGATAAGGTTTTATTTTTTGCAATAATAAATTACTATCTGCACTCATCTCCATTGCAAATTGAACGGTATAAAACATATCCATGAACTCTTCTTCAGCTATGGTATGATTTAAAAGCGTAAGCTCGTCTGGAGAATCATTTTTCAAAATCTCCTTTGTCTCTTCCTGGACGGGCTCTGCCTCTTGCCGGGTATTTAAATCTTCCTTTTTACAAGCAGAAAGTACCGCAATGAACAATACAAAAAAACTAAAATAGCTACCTATAATCTTCATATACCTTAATTTAACAAAAATTGCATCAGGGGGCTACTCAGAACCTCATCAAAGTTTAAAATAAAGTAAAATATATAAATATTAACTTCTCAAGTTACCTTTCGGTTTTGAAAGGTATCCATTATAAATAACGTCCTTAGAATATACCATAAAATCACCAATAAAGTCTAAGGCACTGTCACCTGTTGTCATTAAAGTATTAATTATGAACCAAAATGTAGCAAATTATTTACTACTGGCTACTAGCATTTATCTAAGCGGTTTATTCACCTTATTCATGCTGGTCTCATAAGCTAAAGAGCCAGAATTTTATACGCTTCTCTTACAAATTCGGATAGGTATTCACACTTGTCCGTTTTTTTATGCCCGCAAAAATTAAATTAAAAAAATAACCTTTTTCGTGTATACTTACATAGCAAATCAGTGAAGTATAGACAAACCCATAACCCTCTAGTCATCATGAATCAACGATCAGATACTAATCTAATTGTCGCCTCTCTCACTTACATTATCATCACCATAATGGTTGTCATATTTTTCGTCCTATCAAGACGAATGAATACAGACAGTCAATCTCCCTCTCCCCAAGTCAAGACTAATGTAAAAATTTACTATCATGAATCGAGGTTTAATTTCTGAACCACTGCTTATGAGTTGATGATTTCATGAATAATTGCTTACTTTGAGCAGATCGTCTTATATTTACATAATATGTACGGTATAGTAGCTATAGAATAGGCACTAATAAGATTACCAAGCATTAAAGTAATATTAAGAACATTCTCTCCTAAATGAGCGAACAAAACAATACCATACTTAACATTACCGATTTAAGTATTCAGTTTAAGACAGACAATGGTTTAATTACAGCCGTTGACAAATTAAATCTAAAGCTTAAGAAAGGGCAGGTATTGGGTATTGTTGGGGAATCTGGCTCTGGCAAATCGGTAACTTCACTTGCAACGATGGGACTTTTACCCGCAGGAATAAGTAAAGTAAGCCAAGGCTCCATTGAATTTAATTCCAAAAAATTTGGTTTAATCGACCTTGTTAAAGAAGGAGAATCGACCTATCAATCGTTACGGGGCAACGAAATATCCATGATTTTCCAGGAACCCATGACAGCTTTGAACCCTGTATATACTTGTGGAAATCAGGTCGCCGAAGCCATCAGACTCCATCAAAAAATGGACTCAAAAAGTGCCTGGAGGAAAACCATCGAATTGTTTGAGCTGGTAGACTTACCGAGACCGGAAGATTTAGCCAAAGCCTACCCCCATGAGCTGTCGGGTGGGCAAAAGCAGCGTGTAATGATTGCGATGGCCATGAGCTGTAATCCACAAATACTCATTGCAGATGAGCCTACCACTGCGCTCGATGTCACCGTACAAAAAAACATTCTGGAGCTTATGCGCAAGCTACAGAAAAACCATGACACGAGTATCATATTTATAACCCACGACCTGGGAGTAATTGCGGAGGTGGCCGATCAGGTTTTGGTGATGTACAGAGGAAATGTGATAGAATATGGACCTGTTCTGGACATCTTCGAAAAACCTCAGCATCAATATACCAAAGGTCTATTGGCCTGCAGGCCTACTCTGGAAACTACGAGTAAACGTCTCCCTACGGTTTCCGATTTTCTGAGTGACGCTCCAAATCCTACTCAAACAGCAAAAAAAGTACTTGTTAAAAAGGGAGCAGAACCCCTGTTAAAAATTGAAAACCTTTCAAAACGCTACCCTCTTAAAAGAAATCTTTGGGGTAAAGCTATTGCACATGTAGATGCCGTAAAAGAGGTGTCTTTCGAAATTCATGATGGAGAAACGGTAGGTTTAGTCGGAGAGTCGGGTTGTGGAAAATCAACCATAGGACGTACCGTATTAAGATTAATTGATCCAAGCGGCGGAGCAGTTTATTACCGTAACAGGAATATCTTACATATTCCGGACAAAGAAATGAAAGCATTAAGGAGTGAAATGCAAATTATCTTTCAAGACCCTTATTCTGCTTTAAATCCTCGTATAAGTATCGGTGAAGCCATAATGGAACCTATGCGCGTTCATCGTATTCTAAGTAGTGAAAGCGAGCGTAAGAAAAAGACCATAGAATTACTGGAAACGGTAAACTTAAACGAAAGTCATTTTAACAGATACCCACATGAATTTTCAGGCGGGCAAAGACAACGAATTAGCATCGCCCGCACATTGGGACTTAATCCTAAATTCATCATTTGCGATGAATCGGTATCCGCTTTGGACGTTTCGGTGCAAGCTCAGGTGCTCAATTTGCTCAATGACTTAAAGGATAGCTTTAAATTTACCTATTTGTTTATCTCACACGACTTGTCAGTAGTCAAATTTATGGCAGACCGATTAATTGTCATGCAAAAAGGACAGATTGAAGAGCAAGGGTCAGCAGAGGCTATTTATAGAAACCCACAATCGGAGTATACAAAAAAACTTATTGAAGCTATTCCTAAAGGAGCTATTGAAGCCATTAGAAAAAGAGTTCGCAATTAACATTGAGGCCTTCAAACCGTGTTTTCAGATACATACAAGTATATAACTTAAATCAACTATTTTGTATATCATTAAATTTATTTAATTACATTTCGACCAATTAATATCCCCCCACATGATATACTCTTTTAACCCAATTACATAATAAAGAAGAAAGAAATGAGAAAGAAGGGAAAGAAAAAAACCAACCAACCAACAAGCACTCAACTAAGCAATAAAATAATTCATTACCTGGAACGCAACCAGGGAAAAACTTTTACTACTAAACTTTTAGTACGCAAACTTCAATTGAAGGGAAAACGACGTTTCGAATTTGTAGAGCAGGCACTAAACGATTTGATATTTGCCGGTGCGATTGAAAAAATTGACCGTGATCTGTATCAGTTAATCATAGAGACTGAAAATACGATTATTGGAAAAGTTGATCATGTAAATCCGCGCTTTGCATTTGTTATAACAGATGAATTGGAAACCGACGTAAAAATTTCAAGTGACGATCTCAATGGTGCCTTGCACGGTGATAAAGTACGTATCACAACCTCTCTTCCTAAGAAAGGGGGAAATAACCCGGAAGGCGCTGTGGTAGAAATTCTGGAAAGAGCGCGAGATGAATATGTTGGTCTTGTGGAGCGTAGCGGAAATAATATTTTTGTCATAGCCGATAACCGCAAAATGCAATACGATATCTTTATCCCTCCCAGTAAGCACAGCAACGCTTTTAATGGTGATAAAGTGATTGTAAAAATCACCAAATGGCCCAAAAAAGGAAAAAAGCCAGAAGGCGAAATTATAAAAGTATTAGGTGAGGCAGGTTCACATCGTACGGAAATGCATGCAATTATTGCTGAATTTGATCTCCCTACTGAATTCCCTGAAAAAGTAATCAGGGAATCGGAAGCAATTCCGGTAGCAATTCCACAACATGAAATAGACAAAAGAAAGGACATGAGAAGTGTGACCACCTTCACTATTGATCCTGAAGATGCAAAAGATTTTGATGACGCCTTGTCCTTTCAACAAATACAGGAAGGAGTCTGGGAAATTGGTGTACACATTGCTGATGTAACACACTACATTCAGGAAAACACCGCACTGGAAAAAGAAGCACTTAATCGAGCCACCTCGGTTTATTTGGTTGACAGAGTGATACCAATGCTTCCTGAAAAATTATCAAACGGACTGTGCTCATTACGACCACGAGAAGACAAATTAACCTTTTCAGCCGTTTTTGAAATAAACGAGGCAGGTGGCATTCTCAAACAATGGTTTGGGCGTACGGTAATACACTCCGATCATCGTTTCACTTATGAGCAGGCACAAGAATTAATAGAAGGTAAAGAAGGCCCCTTCTTTGACGAAGTGAATCAATTAAACACCCTGGCCAAAGTCCTCAAAAAGGACCGATTCAGAGCCGGGTCAATAGCCTTTGAGACACCTGAAGTAAGATTTAAACTTGACGAGGACGGAACACCCATTGAAGTTGTACCTAAAATTAGAAAAGACGCACATAAATTGATTGAAGAATTTATGCTGCTGGCCAACAAAAAGGTGGCCGAATTTGTTTTCAACCAACGTAAGGGGGACAACCCCAAACCGATGGTTTACCGGGTTCATGAGAATCCTAACATTGATAAACTGGAAGCATTTGCCAATTTTGCCAAACGATTTGGACACAACGTAAGTCTCAACCCGGATCAACTTTCCGATTCGTTAAACGAGCTATCGGAAAAAACTGAGAACACTGCTGAAGGAAACATCTTACAAAGCCTGGCCATAAGGGCAATGTCCAAAGCGAAATATACTTGTGAACCGATCGGGCACTTTGGCCTGGGCTTCGATCATTATTCACATTTCACTTCTCCAATCAGACGTTACCCTGATATGATGGCACATCGCTTACTTCAACATTACCTGGACAAAGGTAAGGATCCCGATCAGGAAGAGTTGGAAGAAAAGTGTGAACATGCATCGGAGCAGGAAAAAATTGCCGCTGAAGCAGAAAGAGCTTCTATAAAATACAAACAGGTAGAATTCATGCACAGCATGATCGGAGAAGAGTTTGAAGGTATTGTAAGTGGTGTTACAGACTTTGGGATATTTGTAGAAATCATTGCTACAAAATGCGAAGGCATGGTAAGACTCGCCGATTTAGATGATGATTATTATGAATATGACCCTGATAATTTCTGCGTGGTCGGGCAAAACAACCGCAAGATGATTACCTTTGGCGATGAAGTAAAAGTACGCGTAACAGACGCTAATGTACAGCAACGCACCATAGACCTGGAATTATTGACGTAATGAATATTCAGCAAGAAATAAATAAGATTAACGAAGCACTAAAAACGTACCAGTTTGGTAACAAGCCCAAGGAGCTGTACGACCCCATTTCTTATGTTCTTCAATTGGGGGGTAAGCGGTTCCGCCCCTTATTAACACTTTTTGCTTACTCTTTGTATAAGAACGACATAGAGCAGGCTCTTAAGCCGGCATTAGGGGTAGAGGTATTTCATAATTTCACCTTACTGCATGATGATATTATGGATAAAGCCCCTTTAAGGAGAGGGCAAGCTACCGTTCACAACAAATGGAATGAGAATGTAGCCATATTATCAGGCGATACAATGCTTATAAAGGCTTACGAACTATTACTTCAAAGTCCGGACAGGCACTTGAGGTTTGTTATAAGGAATTTTAACAAAACAGCTGTAGAAGTTTGTGAGGGGCAACAGTTAGATATGAATTTCGAAACCAGTAATACGGTAAGTGAAGAAGCATATATTGAAATGATTCGTCTCAAAACAGCCGTTTTACTCGGTTTTAGCTTACAATTGGGTGCCATAATGGCCGATGCTCCCGAAAAGGACATTGAATCCTTGTACAACTTTGGCACCACCATCGGGATTGGGTTTCAGCTCAAAGACGACCTGCTGGATGTCTATGGAGACCCCGAGGCGTTCGGCAAACAAGTAGGTGGTGATATTATATCCAATAAAAAAACCTACCTGCTCATTAATGCCTTAAATTTAGCCAATGACGAGGAACGCAAAGAACTGGATTACTGGCTGGCACTCGAAAATTTTGATCATAAAGAGAAAGTAAATGCAGTGACTTCCGTTTACAACCAATTAGCTATAAAAGAACGGACCGAACAATTAATGAATCACTACTTCGACAAGGGACTATCCTACCTGGACCACCTAAGCTGCCACGAAGATCGAAAAAAGGCCCTTCTGGAGTTTTCGCATAATTTGATAAAACGTGATAAATAACCTCTCCATTACCAACATAATTACTGTAGCGACTATTGCTATTACATTATACGCATGGAAACGTGATGATATCATGCGTAAATTCATATTCAATCCCTATGTCACCCAAACGCAAAGAGAATACTGGCGATTCTTCACCAGCGGTTTCATCCACGATAATTACATGCACCTGGGATTTAATATGCTTGCTTTTCATTCCTTTGCCCGTCCCATAGAAACTATATTCAGCGATAAACACAGCAGCTCATTAGGGTTGGGAAGTTTTTATGGAGAGACAGGTCCATTTTACTTTTTTATGCTCTACGCACTTGCTATCGTATTTTCGAGTATCCCCACCTATTTCAGACATAAGAATAACCCGGCTTACAATTCACTTGGAGCATCGGGTGGTGTTTCAGCCATAGTCATTGCATTTGTAATTTTACTCCCTGAATTTGATATTCAATTTATATTTTTACCTTTTATTGACATTCCCGGGGTAGTTTTTGCTACCGGGTATTTGGCTTATTCATTCTATGCCGACCGTCGTGGTGGTGGAAGAATAAATCACTCTGCTCATCTGTGGGGAGGGCTTTTTGGCCTCTTCTTTATAATCATTATGCACCCTGAATCTTTAGGAATTTTTATTCGTAAAGTAAGTGAAATGTTACCTTTTTAAGTAATGAACAAACGCTATCTATCAATTACTTTTTTCCTTTTTTTCTGTCAATTGCTTTTCGCTCAAAAAAGTATAGAGGCTTATAAAAAAGAACACTTCCAATTTAAAAGTGGTTATTATTTCGATAGTACAGGCAGCAAAACGCAAGGGCTTATCAAGCACGAGTACCTCCCCCACAACTTTAGTACACACGCGGATAATTACATCTATTATAAACCCGAAAAAAAAGAAAATGCCATTCGTTTAAGCCCGGGAGAAATTGCGGGTTTCACTCAGGAATCGGACTCTTTTATCGTTGTTAAAAATTTTAAATTTAACAGTGGTCTTAATTATAAAGAAGACCTTTGTAAGGTGGTTATAAAAGACCAGAAAGTTTCATTATTGGAACATTACACCTTAATTACCAAATTTAATGACCATGGACCCTATATTTCTGTGGACACAGGTTATGTATTGGTCATAAAAGGGATGGAAAAAGTACACTGCGTTCATAAAGAGTATTTCAAAAAAGACATGATGGCTCTTTTTAATATCAACAAAGAACTATGTGAACGTATTCAAGCTAATGAGTATAAGTTTGAAGATACAAAGCAACTGGTTCAGGATTTTAATAGCTGGTGGAAAAAAATGCATTAGATAATTAATTATCAATTGCGATCACGTGGTAGGTTTCAGGCCTTTCATTTTTGATTAACTCCTTTATGACCGTAATTAAATTCATATTTAGGTCTTAAATCCCAGGCCATAAAATTCAGGTACTATTCTTTCACAATAAAAACATAACACTTTCAACGCTCAAACCCTATTGCTTTGCTAAGAGTGCATGTAGTGTGAATCATGTTGACACAATGAGTTATTGAAAACCGCTTCATTGTAAAAAAAAGGACTTGACCTGACGGAATGCAATCAAAAGCGGTCAAATCAAGCCCTCCATTTATTTATTCTACTAAATACTTTGCCGTTTTATTACTGAAGCCAATGTTCCGGCGATAACAAAACTATTAACTCAGTATAACAGAACTACTCTTTCACCTGTTTTACACAAAGGAATCAAAGTAGTACCTCATCATCAAAAATATGCACGTCCAAACATCTCTGTACGTTTCCAACCGCTTGATCCATTTGGAAACTCTTGCTTTATGTCTGTAGTAAGCACCTCCTGCCCTGAAATAACATTTCTATATTTCCATAACACGCGATTTCCAGAGCGACTGAAAGTCGAAGGTTTATGCATAAACCCTACAAGTCGGTTATAGCGATACCCTTTATTCTCTAAACTTTCGTCATTGGCAGTATGCGCATAGACCCATTTATCTTCGTAAGTGGTGGAATGGTTATCTTTGACATACTCATATATAGGAATCTCGCCGCTCTGTCGAACACTCGAAATGTAGGCAACGGTATATTTGTAATCTTCATACCTATATGTTGTAAAATCCGTTGTATATCGGGGACCTTCACCGCGTATATAGTATTTATAGAGAGGTGTGAGACGTGCTGAAATGTCATTCCGTCTTATTTTAACATCCAAATCTTCACGCGGATACAAAATTTGAGCCGCCCGAATGTCCTGACGATCAAATTCCGGTACTAAACGGGAATTGGGGGCGGGAGCATGAGAAAACATTATAGAACGTCCTCCCATTGTATTTAAAGTATTGATTAATTGAAAATCATCCCCTACAACATTGGAATGACCAAATCCTAAATTATGGCCCAGTTCATGCATCATAATATATAATTTATAATTAAACTCTCCCGCGTTGCTTGGATAAAAGACATGATCTCTATTAATTAAAATCCTACGACCTGGTATTCCTCGTATAGGCAAGGAACCAAAGGCGACGGTAAACTCATTCGCATAACGATTTTTTTCTTTAATTTCGGCTAGCGTTGCAGTTTTTACAGTAATGTGACGATTTCTAGAAGTACTTGCATACCTGAGTCTTATGCGGGTATTTGGTATAGCATTCCAGGCCCTGATGGCATCTCTTAATGCTGCTATCCATTGGCTGTTTGGCAAATCATCCGGACCTATTCCAACTCTTATTACATTATCCTTTTCATAACTCGAATATGCGGTTGATACCACACCACCTTTCCATCTAGTTCTATGCGATGTTCCTTTTTTTGATAATTCCTCAGATGTAATTTCTTCCAGATAGTCAAGCGGAAGAAGGATATCTCCTTCAACTACGTAGGCATTTTCTTCTTCGAGCAAATAGGCCCCTTCTGCATTAAATCCGGCGTCTTCTATTAATTTGATAGTGGATGGACTAAGGTCAGATGACGCATCAGCATCAAGTGTTTCGTCTTTCTTACAATCTGTTACAATAGTAGTAAACACTATCACCAAGAAACATTTTACCGTAATTCTTCTGATTTTTTTCATTTTCTTAACGATTTAAAATTGATAATCCTTTTATGTAATCAAATGTTACATGTACTTTATTGAGACATCAATAGTGCTGAATTATTATACCCCTGTTTTTATTTATACAAACAGCCATATGCTATTAGCTTTAAATTTCATTTTATCAATTCTTCTTATCAATTTGTTTTACAATTCGACATGGAAAGGATTGTGTAAAGAATTGCGTTTAATCAACATAAATAGTTAATCCTTTTATTTTTACCTGTATGACACGTTGTTTCCAAACCTTTCTCGCAAGCAAACAGACCCAAAATGCATAAAGTTGTAGACACGGTATTTTTTAGTTTATTTATGATGAAATTAATTTGATGCAAATGCGCTGTTATTGACGCAATCTAGTATACCTGACACTAATATTAAAGCACTTTGTGACAGGAGGTTAAAAATGTGACAAATGGTTTAACGGAATCAATTGAGCACACAACAGGCGATAAAGGTGATTAAAAAAGAACACTCCGGATGATTTACACCGGAATACGAGCTTTTGTTATCATTTATACGAAGGTACCTACAAAGCAGCTTGCCTAATTTTGGAACGCCTGCCATCGAAATTAGGCAAGCGTTCTAAGGTGTATGCTAGCTAAACTAAAAGGAGTTAAGCCTGTTGCATTTTTCTTCTTACGTACAAACATCCTTAAAGCTAATAGTTTTGATGCTGGGACACCCAAGACACCTCAAAAATCAACCTTAATTAAGTCTATTCCTTGTTTTAGATTAAACACTCTAAAAAGTGCGGAAGTTAGGAAAAGGACTTGACCTGACCTGACGGAATGCAATCAAAAGCGGTCAAATCAAGCCCTCCATTTATTTATTCTACTAAATACTTTGCCGTTTTATTACTGAAGCCAATGTTCCGGCGATGACAAAACTATTAACTCAGTATAACAGAACTACTCTTTTACCTGTTTTACACAAAGGAATCAAAGCTAGTACCTCATCATCAAAAAAATGCGCGCCCAAAGAACACTTGCTTCCAACCGCTCGTCCCTTTTGGAAACTCTTGCTTTATGTCTGTAGTAAGCACCTCCTGCCCTGAAATAACATTTCTATATTTCCATAAGACGTGATTGCCAAGATTAGTGAAATAGGAAGGTTTGTACATAAACCCAACAAATCGGTTATAACGATATCCTTTTTTCTCTAAACTTTTGTCATTCGCAGTTCGTGCATAAACCCATTTATTTTGGTAAAAGACGGAGTGATTTTCTTTGACGTACTCATATATAGGAACCTCGTCGTTTTGTCGAACACTCGAAATGTAGGCAACGGTATATTTATAATGCTCATGCCCTTTTTCGGTAAAATCTGTCGTATATCGGGGACCTTCACCGGGTATTTGGTATTTATAGAGAGGTGTCAGACGAGCTGAAATGTCATCGGGACTTATTTTAACATCCAAATCTTCACGCGGATACAATATTTGAGCCGCCCGAATATCCTGATGATCAAATTCTGTTCGATCAATTCCAGAGTAAGCACCAAGCATTATAGAAAGCGCTCCTCTTGTATTTAAAGTATTGATTAATTTACTACCCCCTTCTACAACGTTGGAATGACCAAATCCTAAAATATGGCCCAGCTCATGTATCATAACCCTTACTTTGGCACCATGATTTCTTCGACTCCTTGGGTAATCTCTAAAATCTTTATTAATTGATAGCTCATGTCCCGGTTTTCCCCATTTGGGAAAAGAAGCCCTTGCTATAAAGTTGTCTGGATACCCTTTTTTTTCACTAAAATTAATTGCTTTTACTAGAGTATGGCGGTTTCGGGAAGCACCCACATACCGGAGTCTTATGCGGGTATTTGGTATGGCATTCCAGGCCTTGATGGCATCTTTTAATGCATCTATCCAGTAATTGGGGGGTGGCTCATTATCCGGATCTATCCCCACTCGTATTTCATTGTCCTTTTCATAACTCGAATATGCACTTGACACCCAACCATTTCCAGTTCTAGTTCTATGCGATGTTCCTTTTCTTGATAATTCTTCAGATGTAATTTCTTCCAGATAGTCAAGCGGAAGAAGGATATCTCCTTCAACTACGTAGGCATTTTCTTCTTTGGAAAAATAGGCCCCTTCTGCATTAAATCCGGCGTCCTCTATTAATTTGATAGTGGATGGACTAAGGTCAGATGACACATCAGCATCAAGTGTTTCGTCTTTCTTACAATCTGTCACAATAGTAGTAAACACTAACACCAAGAAACATTTTACTGTAATTCTTCTGATTTTTTTCATTTTCTTAACGATTTAAAATTGATAATCCTTTTATGTAATCAAATGTTACATGTACTTTATTGAGACATCAATAGTGCTGAATTATTATACCCCCGTTTTTATTTATACAAACAGCCATATGCTATTAGCTTTAAATTTCATTTTATCAATTCTTCTTATCAATTTGTTTTACAATTCGACATGGAAAGGATTGTGTAAAGAATTGCGTTTAATCAACATAAATAGTTAATCCTTTTATTTTCACCTGTATGACACGTTGTTTCCAAACCTTTCTCGCAAGCAAATAGACCCAAAATGCATAAAGTTGTAGACACGGTATTTTTTAGTTTATTTATGATGAAATTAATTTGATGCAAATGCGCTGTTATTGACGCAATCTAGTATACCTGACACTAATATTAAAGCACTTTGTGACAGGAGGTTAAAAATGTGACAAATGGTTTAACGGAATCAATTGAGCACACAGCAAGCGATAAAGGTGATTAAAAAAGAACACTGCGGATGGTTTACACCGGAATACGAGCTTTTAGTTATCATTTATACGAACAGCTTTCCTAATTTCGGAACACCTGCCTCGAAATTAGGAAAACGTTCTAAGGTGTATGCTAGCTAAACTAAAAGGAGTTAAGCCTGTATTGAAACAAGTTTATCCTCTTTCAAGTTGTTTATAAAATCAACCTTTACCCGCTGGCTAAATGTCATAAGGAACTTTCATTTGTGCAGATATAGCTTATAACCATCATTCCCATTCAATTACCTACCAAAACGTTTTGGCGAAATCAACAATCTAACATTGTCTTCCGTACCAGAGACGTAGTGTGTCTTATGGGTCTCTATATTTATAAACTTGTCCAGAAAGTCATCCTTTAAAAAAGTGGGGTCATTTTTCAGTACATAATCAATGTTGGCTGATAATTCTTTTAAACGCTGCGTGGTATTGATGGTCCCATCACACTGTGGCGCACATTCAAGTGTTAATAATTTATCCTCAAGAGCGAATAAATTGTGATCAGTATCTAATTCTATCACATGTATATTAATATTGGGTAACACCTTTACAAAGGGTTGAGTTTGCAAAATATCAAATGATGATACAAACAACTGTTTATCTACCCAAACAAATCGGTCACCACTATGAACCCAATCATCTCTCATTCGAATTAATTGTACACGTGCTAATAATGGATTACGAACAGCACCTCCTGTGCTGGGAAATTGTTCCAGGTAAGATACGATAAACAGGATTTCCGCGTTTTTATTTCCGCGTTCTTTCACATTTTTTATTTCATCAATACCACGAAGCCAGGCTTCCGGTATCTTATTGACCTGCCTACTGTTCCTTGCTGTATTTTCTGTCAGCTCGCCTTCATTTTCAAGGCCGGAGTGTTTACTTTTATTATCTTTCACAAGCATTTCCACGTCTTTTTCGCAGCTGTAGAGGCTCAAAAGACAACAAAGAATTAAGGGAGTAAATTTAAGTTTAAGCATTCCGTATAAAATTGAGTTAGTTTCTTATCTTCATTATTACATTTTATTAAAGTAACAGGTATAATTTTATAATTAAGATTGCTTCAAAGCATATTATAAAATGGTCTTCCATAGTCAACAAATTATTAAATATAAATGTATTTGAATGGATCATAGTACTTTTCAAAAAGCTGTTATATAAAAACAATCCAGCAAGGAAAGGGGGGTATATTACCCTCCTTTTGTTCGCTGGTATGTACAATCTGTTCTTACTTATTTTTAAAACCTCAGACCTTGACCATAATGCCTTACGTCAAAAACACCATCACTTCCAGGTATCTTAAGTTGGTCCCACCCCTCAGGTGTATCATTGTCTAACCATTTATTCACTTTTGCACCCAGTTGACTAAATCCTGTTGCCGGGACAGACTGTTGATCAGGAAAAAGAGAAATAGCCCAAAACTTTACAAACCATCCGTCTGTTCCTTTTAAACTTAACCTCCCTGATACTGCTTCCACAAAGGAAATCGGGTATATCCCCTCATCAATAACATACTTCATTAAGTATCTATCATCACCGCCATTTAGATCAGTTAATTCCCCGTTCATATTCAGCGTAGTTCTACCAGCAGGTGGACTCGACATATCTGTAATAAAAATAGCGTCAAAATATGCTTCACCCGTGGTTCCATTATTTGTTTGCGTACCTGTCCAGATTCGAACAGAATAGAAAAATTCCGTACTTACTCCATTCACCTTACTTTGAGCCGATTCCTTTTTAAATTGTTTCACATCTCTTTCCCATAAAGCGTCAACTTCTTCTTCACTTAATTCAGCACCGTAGCTTTTATGAAACACCACTTCTGAATGCGAAACTATAGCGTCCTCTGCCTCTGGCGGAGAAGGAGTTTCCAAATCGCCTGTGCTGCTTTTTAAACCTTCTTCATTGGCCGGTTCGGTTTCATCCTTTTTACAGGAGGTTAAACCGAAAAAGAATATCCCTATTAAAATTGATATGTTAAAATACTTTTTCATTTCGTTTTGTTTTTGGTAAAAATTTAATTCACTGCTTTTTAATTGTACTCTTTTAAGGCGTATAGATATGGCCCATGACCCCTTGAAATTCCCAGTTATCATTATCGACATAGCCCTTAAACAATCGGTCACAATTAGCTGTTTTGTGCCTGTAATTTGTAACTATGCTCATTGGAAATTGTGGAAAATCTTTTTTTTCTAAAAACCCTACATTGCCTATATAAACAAAGCCCTGGTCCAGCAGATAAGAATCTTTATAGATCTTGGAGTACCTGACCTTGCCCCCCCTCAAGTATTTATAAATGGCATTATATGCTTTTTTTCCATCAAGAATCTGTTGAATGTGTGAAATATAGCCCATAACATGTATATCTTCGGGAATATGGTTTTGTTTGGTGTAGTCTTTTTCCAAATCTTGTAATTGTCCGTTGTCACTCAAATATTCATATAATGGACCAAAGCGTGAATGACTATGGGTCGGACTCATGCTAAAAAACATACCATCGCGCGGATAGGCTATTTGTGCCATGCGGTGGTCTAAGTGTTTTAATACTCTTCTACTTAAATTACATCTATTACTTATATCCTTATACATAATAGACAGGTCTGAACTATATGGTTCGACAACATAGGGCCACTTTAGGTATCTGAAGAATTTATCTCCAAGACCGCCTCCTTTGCCCAGGTGTCCAAAACCTAAAGTATGCCCTATTTCATGTATCAATATTTCTACTTTACAATTTATATCAGTACTGCTATACCTACTGCTAGATTTATTAATTCTGATTTTATTTCCAGGTTGGCCATTTCTTGGAAAGGAAGCATCCGCGATTGGTCCAGTACAAATTAAATCTATATCAGCGCACCATGTATTTTTATAATGGGCTGTTACCTTAATATCTTTATGTAGACCCTCACTATAATCAGCATAAATGAGGTGTATTTTACATTCCGGTATTGCATTCCACTGTTCAATAGCTTTTTTCAGTGCATCTAACCAGATTTTACTGGGTCGATCTATTGGGTAAATGCTTGGACCAATAACTATATTCTTGACCTTTTCCTGGTCAACAAAACCACTATTCAAATAAGTATTTGTTACTTTTTGTCCGATGCCTTTGGCTTGTTTTTTCCAATCATCCAAATGTGCACGTGTTATTAAAATATCTCCTTCAGCTGTGTATTCGTCTTCTTTTTCGTTGTAGGTAAGGTTACTTATGTCGTAGCCGGCAGCTTCGATTAAATGCCTGTCACCATTTGCCTCTGTTAGTTTACCTTCGTCGGCCAATTCTTTCGTTTCTAAGTCTTTTTCACAAGCAAAAAGACCTACAAAACATATAACTATTAATAGTAGTTTTTTTGAATTTTTCATGTGCATGTATTTAATGAAACTTCTCTTACGCAAAAGAAACTATAGGGCACTTGCATAACAAACACTTTGTGATGAGCGGTTAATAATGTGACGAGCGGTTAGACCGTACATGCCGATGAACGTATTCCAAGGTTCATTGACATGTACAAGACCTCTATAATTGATTCTTATAAAGACTCACGCTAAGGCGTATAGATATAGCCCATAATCTCTTGAAACTCCCAGTTCTTATTATAGACAAACCCCTTAAACAAACGGTCACTATTAGCTGTTTTGTGCCTGTACCTCGCAATAACGTTCATTGGAAATTGTGGAAAATCTTTTTTTTCTAAAAATCCTACATTGCCTCTATAAACAAAGCCCTGATCCAGCAGATCAGGATCCTTATAGATTTTGGAGTACCTGACCTTGCTGGCCTTAAAGTATTTATAAATAGCATTATAGGCTTTTTTTCCATCAAGAGTCTGTTGAATGTGTGAAATATAGCCCATAACATGTATATCTTCGGGATTATAGTTTAGTTTGGTGTAGTCTTTTTCCACATCTTGTAATTGTCCGTTGTCACTCAAAAATGCATATAATGGACCAAAGCGTGAATGACTATGTTTTGGGTGCATGGTAAAAAACATACCTTCACGTGGATAAGCAATTTGTGCCATTCGATAATCTACGTGTTTGAGATTTTTATCTCTCAAACATTCAAAAAAAGAAGAAGCTCCACCACCATACATTAAAGATGATTCCGATTTATTAGGCAATATCATATAAGGCCAAACCAAGTATCGATAATAATCGAATTTATTTTGGTCCGGAACATTTAAATAATTAAGATGACCAAAGCCTAAAATATGCCCTAACTCGTGTGCCATCGTTCTTTCTTTACAGTTCGTATCATCTGTATCAAGGTTATCTGCATTTATTCGGATATACTTTCCAGGTTCACCATTGTGAGGTAAGGGGGCATCTGCAGCCGGCCCTATACAATCCGGATCGTCACCACACCATACACTTTTAGGATGAAACGACACTATCACATCAGGAGAAAGACCATCACCAAGTTCGGAACAAATAAGGTGAATTTTACATTCAGGTATAGCGTTCCAGCGTTCAATAGCCTTTTTAGTTGCTTCTCGCCAAATTTTAGGTGGTCGATTATATGGGAAACTAAAACCAACAACTACGTTCTTCACCTTTTCCTGGTCCACAAAACCATCCTTGGAATACGTATTTGTTATTTTTTGCCCTGTGCCTTTGGCTTGTTTTTTCCAGCTATCTAAATGTGCACGGGTTATTACAATATCTCCTTCAGCTATGTATTCGTCTTCTTTTTCGTTGAAAGTAAGGTTACTTATGTCGTAGCCGGCAGCTTCGATTAAATGCCTGTCACCATTTGCCTCTTTTAGTTTACCTTCGTCGGCCAATTCTTTTGTTTCCAGGTCTTTTTCGCAAGCAAAAAGACCTACAAAACATATAACTATTAATAGTAGTTTTTTTGAATTTTTCATGTGTGTGTGTGTGTATTTAATGAAACTTCCCTAACGCAAAAGAAACTATAGGACACTTGCATAACAAACACTTTGTGATGAGCGGTTAATAATGTGACGAGCGGTTAAATCACAATATGATAAATAGGTATACCATGCTCACTGACATGTACGGATTTCGATTATTATTGTCAATAACCACCTAAAACAAGACTCATTGGGCTAATAATTATAGTTCTCGCAGAGTCGTTTTAGCAAAAGTTTCCCTTTTCACGGGAATGACATTTTTCATAGGAAACCCCAAGGCAGAGCCGCCGGCGGAGAATTCTTTTCGATTAAACTCTAAAAGAAAGGGGGCATCTCATAAAGCGTTTTGATTGTTTAAAAACCTTTAAAAAACACACTGTGTTTAACTATTTTCAAAGCAAAACAAGCAAAAATCAATATACATCGCCAATAAACGAGATACCCGCCTCAAACGAAATAGAAAAAGGAACTGTATTTAAGACAGTCCCTTTTCTTTCGCTTTCAGTATATCTTCTTGATAGTTGCTCGTTTTTTATTAAAACCTCAGGCCATCACTTTCAACCCATACCTGACTATCATTGATAGGGTCGGCAATATATAAATCCCAACCATCAGAGGTTTCATTGTCGAGCCATTTATTTATTCTATGCACAATCAGCGAACCTCTTCCGCTCGCGGGAACGGATTGTAATTGATCTTCGACGTACACTGAAAAACGCTTCACAAACCACCCGTCAGTCCCGTGAAGCCATAAATTAGCCCACTGAGCTCTTACAAAAGAAATAGGATCGTTTGGTTCTTCTATGATTACCTTGACAAGATAAAAATCAGATATCCCCCCTGCATCATCACCCAACTCTCCTTCTGTATTTAACTCTACGAATTGGCTGATAACTAAGCCCTGATCTGTTTCAAAAGCACCATAAAAACCTGCATAACCATTCGTTCCATTATGTGTTTGTGTACCTGACCATATTTCCAGACCAAAGAAAAACTCTGTACTAACTCCATTCACCTTATTTTGAGCCGATTCCTTTTTAAATTGTTTCACATCTCTTTCCCATAAAGCTGCTGCCTCCTCCTCACTTAATTCAGCATCGTAGCTTTTGTGAAATACCACTTCAGCACGCGAAGCTATAGCGTCCTCTGCCTCTGGCGGAGAAGGAGTTTCCAAATCGCCTGTGCTGCTTTTTAAACCTTCTTCATTAGCCGGTTCGGTTTCATCCTTTTTACAGGAGGTTAAACCGAAAAAGAATATCCCTATTAAAATTGATATGTTAAAATACTTTTTCATTTTTTTGGTTTTAGTTTAGTTGTCATTAATTAATAGTTCTTTGAATCGTTAATTATTATTGATAAAGACGACATGCGGTCATTGCCATTTGTTAAATGTGCGAATCAATAGTTCCGTTTTATAAAGAATTGTTGTGAAAAATTCATTTTTTACTATTCTTTTTCCATGTTTTTAATGATACCATCTTTCACTAATTTTTGTGTATCACCCAAATTCAATGGCTATAATACCTCAAAATAATGACTCTAATTTCGATTAACCGTGATTATGCATTAGGATTTTAGAAAAGGTCAAAAAAGGGTGATATTTGTATTTAGAGCAAATTTTTGAAGTAAATCAAAATTCACCAAAATGGTTAATCTTCCAATAGAGTATTCTGATAAGGCTGTAACTCCCTTTGGAGGTATGAGTTTGATGAAAAGATTTATTGATCAAACAGAAATCAGAGAATATTTACAAGATATATCCTTACCGCAACCAGGTTCTAATAGAGGTTATGCGCCAGAACATGTGATAGAATCTTTTTGGCTAAGTATTTGGACTGGAGCAAGCCGTTATATTCATTGTGATTGGCTTCGTAATGATCAAGTATTACAGTCCATTTTTGGTTGGGATGAAATGCCATCACAAAGTACTTACAGTAGATTTTTCGGAAAGTTTTCACAAGCAAAAAACACAGAAGTATTTCCTGAATTACAAAATTGGTTTTTTAATCAACTTAATGTAGATACACCCACGGTCGATTTTGACAGCACAGTCATAACAAGGTATGGAGAGCAACAGGAAGGAAGTGCTAAAGGATATAATCCTAACAAAAGAGGCCGTAACTCACACCATCCATTGATGGCCTTTGTTAGCCAAACAAAAATGGTAGCTAATGCTTGGCTTAGACCCGGAGACACTGCTGACAATAGTAGCTGTAAGGCTTTTATGGAAGAAACCTTTCAGGAAGCCTTAAAAGGTAAAAAAGTAGGCTTAGTCCGTGCTGATAGCGGGTTTTATACCGAAGAGTTGATGAGTTATTTAGAGGACAATCAACTTAACTATATAATATCAGCAAAGATGTACCCTAATGTTAAAAGTGAGGTATGGGGAGTCAAAAATTGGATTGAAATTGCCAAAGGAATTGAGCTGAGTGAAATGAGATTCAGTCATGAAAACGGTAAACCTCGTCGATACATCATCATAAAAAAGAAAGTCGATATTCGTCCTCATGCAGGTGGAAAGGAATTATTTGAAGATTTACCTGGGTATCGATTTAGCACTTATGTTACGAATATGGATTTGCCACTTGACCAAATTTGGAACATTTACAATACAAGAGCTGATTGTGAAAATAGAATCAAAGAATTGAAAAGTGATTTTGGATTAGATAATTTTTGCTTAAAAGACTTCTGGGCTACAGAAGCCTCTTTTCGGTTTATTATGGTAGCCTATAATTTAATGAGTTTATTTAGATATTTCGCATTAAATCATCATAACAGAGCCACTTTAAAAACACTCAAATCCTATTGCTTTGCATTAGGAGCTTTTGTGTACAACAATATAAATCAACGTACATTTCATATCCCATATCACTTCATCTTAATTCTTTAATGACCTTCTCTGTATTCGTATTCAAACCTAACTGTTCGATTTGGTATCTAAAACTTCTACTCGATTTCAGACGGATGCCTTTTTCCATTAAAAATTCATACTCATTATTCCCGATATAACGTACCTGTTGAATGAAGTAACGATTCAGAATTATAGATCGATGAATTTGAATAAAGAAAGTACTATCAACCTCCATTACAATTTCCTTCATCGTTTTCCGCATCAATTCATAATTAAACTTATCATAATGCAACTCCAGGTAATTCCCACTCGATTTAATGTAGATGAGCTCTTCAAAGTGGTTGTTTTCCTTTGCATGAGGCAGCTGTTGCATATGGTTGTACTTACCCATTAATTGAGCAAATTGATCGCTCAGTCTTGCTTTTTTGTTCATCTCATAGCAGTTCTTCACTTTATTCAGTGCATTTTGGAAGCGTTCATTCTGAAATGGCTTAAGCAAATAGTCAATTGCATTAAACTCAAATGCTTTTAAGGCTGATTCCTCATCTGCGGTAACAAAAATGATGTAGGGGATCTTACGATCCGGAAGTACCTTTAACAGTTGAAAGCCATTTCGTTCTGGCATATGTATATCCAGGTACAAAAGGTCAACGGGATGTTGTTGCAAAAAGGTAATCGCTTCTGATATACAATCAAATTCATTTACGATAGACACATTTTCATCCTTTTGCAATAAATTTCTAATTCGCAATCTAGCAAGAAATTCATCGTCAATAATCACGCATTTTATAATTGTTGTATTGTCCATTTTTAGGTCCTATTGGTATATAAATAATAACTTCAAACCCACCTGAAATGCAGTTTTGAAATTGAAATTGGTAATCTTTCCCATAGGCATTCAAAAGTCTCTTTTGAATATTGCTTAAGCCTACTCCAAGTTTAATATCTTTACTTCCCCTCCCATTATCACGTACAACTATATACATTTGATCATCTTGCATGCTGGTATAAATTTCTATTGTGCATTGTCCCCTAGAAGGTGATAAACCATGTTTAATGGCATTTTCAACGAGTGGTTGTAACAGAAAACTTAGAATTGGAACCGATAAGCTTTGAGGGTCAATATTATAAATTACCTGTAAACGTTCCCGGTAACGTGACTTTTCTATTTCGAGGTAATTCTTTATAAAATTAATTTCGGTTTTTAGAGATACGAAATCTTCATGGTGATTAAGCGTATAACGTAATAAGTCACCCAAGCGTCCTACTACATCCTGTGCCTCATCAGTATTTCTTGTCATTAAAGCCGAAATACTATTCAATGTATTGAACAGGAAATGAGGGTGCAATTGCATTTTTAAAGCCAATAATTCAGCCTCGCTAAGACGACGTTCGGTTTGTGCTCTTCTTATTTGCTCATTCTTATAACGGAAATAATAATCGGTGCTGAAAAGTATAAAAAGAATGAGCCCGTAAATGGCCATTCCCACAAAAGGCAGGTGTATAAGAAAGATATTTTTACCAAATGCTCCGCGGTAGTGGTCAACAATACCTTCATCAGCAGCCACATATTCAATACTAAAAGTCAATATTTCGGAGAGCAAATCAATACAAGTTGCGAGTATGATACTAATCAGTAAATGACACAGAACCTGCAAAAATTTGCTGTAACCTTTGTACAACCACTGTTTTATCCATATAATCAATGGAGTAGCCAGAAACCATAATAAAATGAATGTAGGTATGGTTCGAATCATTTTTCCCAAAGCAATAGGTTCATTGGATACCCAATTCAATTTGATCACAAAAGCATATAATATGATAAACACACCAAATAAGATTGGAAATATGGTATATACGCCACGCCTTAACTGCTTCGAAATATGAACAATCACTGGTTCAAAAATAGTGACCGGATTAAAGCGATTTGACCATCCATTTTGTTTTATCGAATTAAAAAAGCTGTGTACAGATTGCATTACATCTAAATATAACCAGTCTTAAATCACGATACTGGCCTATTTTTCACGATTTCGGACAAAAAGACTCAAAACTGACAAATATTGACGAAAACTGCCACTAGCTTGATTTCTAGTTCAAAATTTCGCCATATTAAACACAGAATAAGCGTAACTTACTAATTGAACAATGAAATTACGTAAACTGGTAGCCCGATTAAACCTGGGTAAATATAGTACTGCGGAACATTCCACTATTAATAAACTAATCATTCGAGGTTGTATCATTTGGATGGTAATACATGCTGCCCTTATAATTCAAAACATGTTATACAATCGTGATGGTTTCTATATTGTGCAACTCACTATAATAAGCTTGATTTTAACTAGCGTTGTGTTTTTACATACTAAGCAAATGTATATATTGATACGCTGGATAGTACTCACGTTGGCCTGGTATGAGTGCTATCTGTTTGCAAGGCACCTTGGTGCTGCTTCATTTCTTGAATTCTATTTCCTACTTATTCCTATAGTGGCTCTTATACTTTTTGACCACTTAATCATCAGCATTGTTGTTCTTTTCGTTTCACATGCCTGCTTTGTATACATCCCAAGTTCAGGAAACCTTTACCCATGGATGGAATTCAGGCCACTCACACGATTAGGATTGTTTTGTGCCGTGTATATCGCCTATGCTTATTTCAAAATATTAAATTTCAAAAGTGAAAAAGACCTTCAGGAACAACGTAACAAAGCAATAGAAACCACAAAAAAAATAGAGCGGCAGCGTAAAGAACTGGAACAACGTAGTGTTGAGGTAGAAAATACCACAAAAAAAATAGAACAACAGCGTATAGAACTAGAATCAATGAACAAGTTTCAGTCTCAATTCTGGTATAACCTCACTCAGGAAATCACTCCTCCATTAACCATCATTAAAAATAATACAGGTGTATTACTCCATGAAAACACACTTGCTATTAATGACCAGAACAATATTCATCAATCTATAAATACCCACATTGATAACATGAAAGGAGTACTGGATGATATTATGGATCTGGCAAAGATAAAAGCAGGCAAACTGCTATTAGACACTAAAAAAACAGACTTTCTTTCATTGTTTCATCAATTAACATCATCCCTGGATTCATTAATTGAGCAAAAGCAAGTAACATGTGTGGTCGAAAATAAATCTAATTATGCACACCTATATATTGAAGCAGATCACTTTTATTTAATGCGTGCACTCATCCATTTAATAAAATATGCGATAGATACTTCACAGCCCGGTCAACAGCTCTTTGTTAAGATGGACATGCTCGAAAGTAAGAAGTTAGTTTTTTCAGTCAAAGATGAAAACCTTGAAATTCCAAAAGCAGATTTACCATTTATATTTGATCCATTTTACAAAATACAATTTCAGGGTGGAAATGCTAAAACCGGAATAAGGCTCGCATTTACAAAAGAAATATTGCAATTACACAAAGCCACCATTGAGGTAAAAAGTACCGATAAAGGAAGTTTATTCGAATGTATGTTTCAAGTAATTGAATGCATAAAAGAACCGCATTCTACACAAGAAAAACTCCTAACAATGTATGCTCTACGCAAAAACACCAATATTCTCACCGTTGACGAAAATTTGAATATGCGTACTTATTTAAAAGAGTTATTAAATTCCTATCAAACTCATGAAGCGACTAGTGGTAACGAAGCCCTGGAGATCATCGACAAAATTAAACCACAACTGATTATTACAGACGATATGATTCCGGAAATGGATGGATACAAATGGATATTAACCTTACGAAAAAAAGGCATCAATATTCCGGTAATTGTACTCAGCATGCAAAATGATGAAGAACGGAAGGTAAATTTTCTAAGATTAGGTATTGATGATTATCTTATAAAACCATTTGATGCAGATGAATTAATCATACGCGTAGAAAACAGGCTAAACAATTACCAGGAGCAACTGCGTTTTACGGAAAATTACACCGAAAATAAGGACGTCAGCCTGAATAAATTCTCAATAAATGACATCAGAGATTATATTCAGGCTAATTTGCATGTCACGGACTTCAGACTACTTGATCTTGCCAATGAACTTTCCATTTCTGAACGTACTTTACACCGTAAAATCAAACAATGGTGTGGCCTTACTCCATTGGAATTAATCCGGGAAGTAAAACTGGAAAAAGCAGCATTGTTGCTCCGGAATGCTTCTGTTAACTCCATAAAAGAATTAGCCATAGCATGTGGATTTACAAATACCAGCCATTTCATTCAACTTTATGAAAAACGCTACGGCAAAAAACCACAACTTTCCAGATATTCTTAGTTTAAAAATATTCAATTTTCTTTTCATCTTCATTTTGCAACCTTTGAATCCAAAGCTTATATTTGTGTAAACAATTATCAAGCTTTTTAAGTATTTTTAAAGCCTTACTACCCGTAAACAAACTTAATTCTTGTAATGTAAAACCATTATTTTCATTGCTCATATACCTATACCAATAACCCTAACCTATCATGAATCTATTTCGAAGACTATTAACCCTAGGAGTCGGAGAATCATTATTGCGTCAAGAAATTAAAATCATCAAATTATTGAATCTGGGATGTATCGTGTGGATTATTCTTCACCTGGTTTTCATCGCTGAGAACATCTTATTTGATGGCGCACTTATTGATGTGACACTTATTTTAGGAAGTATTACTGCTATTTTAGTATTAATTCTTTACTTACAAGCCAATAAAAAATTCCGACCTGCCCGCTTACTCATTCTTTTAGTAGCCCTTTCTGAGTTTTGGGTGTATTCATTAGAAACAAAGGTGAGCGCTTTTATGGAGTTTTATTTTCTACTAGTCCCTATATTTACACTCATCTTTTTTAATCATCGCCTTCTGAGTATCATTTCGCTTATTGTATCTTATGGTTGTTTTACATTCATTCTAATTTTCTTTAACAACTACCCGAAAACCGATTTCAAACACCTGGCATACTTTGGCTTATTTTTGGGTATTTACCTTTCATTTGCCTATTTCAAATCATTAAATGTTAAAAATGAAAGATTATTAAAAAAACAACACAATGAAGCATTACAATTAGCAAAGAAAATTGAAGAACAACGACTGGCCCTGGAACATCAGCATAAGGCAGCATTAACAGCCAAGGCAAAAATTGAACAGCAACGCCTGGAACTGAAAGAATTTATCAACTTTCAATCGCAATTCTGGATTAATATTTCTCATGAAATACGTACCCCGCTAACTCTAATGAAAGGTAGCACCAATAAACTGCTAAAATCCGGAAGCGAACAGACAAACATCAAAGAACATTACCAACGAATAGACCAAAATGCTCATAAAATCCAGGCTCTCATCGATAACACTATAGAACTAACAAAGATTAAAGCGAGCAAACTGGATTTAAAGCTTGAAATACTAGAAATCGTATCATTCTGTAAGCAATTATTGACTTATTTTGAGCCATTACTTACCCAAAAACAACTGGTATACAATCTGTATAATGAAACAGAATTCAACAATATATACGTCCAGGCCGACCAACTGTATCTGGAAAGAGCGATTGCTAATCTGCTTCTCAACGCTATAAGATATACTTCGGAAAAAGGAAAGGTAAGCATCCATATTCACCTCAAAGGTCCAAAGAAATGCTCTATAGCTGTGTGTGATACAGGACGCGGAATTCCACAAAAAGACCTTCCCTATATTTTCCAATCTTTCTATCGCGCCGGCAACTCTACCAATGAGAATGGCGGATCGGGTGTAGGCTTATCTTTCTCCAAAGAAGTCATTGAACTACATAAAGGAGAACTGACAGTTGAGAGTGCTGAAAATAAAGGCAGTACTTTTCAGGTTACACTCCCCATTTTAAAATCCAACGAGACATTTTTAACAAGCGACACAATTGTTCGAACTACTATAAACCTGGATCAAACGGATATTTTGCTTGTCGAAGACAATACTGATATGCAACAATACATAATCGACTTGCTCGATAAGGCAACTATTTATGCCGCTTCAAATGGAAAAGAAGCGCTTGATGTTTTAGATCAAATAAGCCCCCAATTGATTATTACAGATTATATGATGCCGGAGATGAATGGTTACGAGTTTATTCAGCAAATACGGCAAAAAAACATCCATATACCGGTTATTGTTTTAACAGCACGCATCGACCGTAAAGGAAAACTGGACTTCCTGAGGTTAGGTATTGATGATTATCTGACGAAACCCTTCAATGAAGAGGAATTGCTTATTCGCATTAAACATTGTATGGATAATTATGGCGAACAGCAACGAACTAACAATAAAACCATTCCACTAAACGTTGATAATAACACCATTCAAGATGATGATGAGTTTAATAGCATAAAATCGTACATTTCACAAAACATGCATTCTCCAACCTTTAGTGTACACAAATTAGCCACGCATTTTGCACTGTCCGAACGCACTTTACATCGAAAAATAAAATCCTTGTCAGGACTGACACCAAACGGTCTTATTCGTGAATTAAAACTACAGAAAGCCAAAACGCTCTTAGAAAACAACGCGGTCCATTCAATGAAAGAACTCGCTGCCAGGGTAGGTTATACAAGCACCAGTCATTTATCCGGACTTTATGAAAAACGATTCGGGGCAAGACCTGGTATTTAATTCGCCATCAACACATTATTAGACTACAATTTGTCAACTCCTTTGTAACTACTCATAAAAACCAAGTGTATTTTAATCCCAATGAAGCAACTATTCAACAAATTACTTTTACTTGGCGTTCTAAAAGACACTCCCAGCCAAGAAATAAAAACCATCAAATTATTAAACTTAGGCTGTATTATCTGGTTTCTTCTCAATATTATATTTATCACTTCAAATGCAATTCGTGGTGTTCAATATAAAGGAGAATATCTTACACTTGTACTTTCAAATATAATTCTAATAATCATACTCTTTTTGCAATATTACAACTGGCAAAATACTGCACGCATTGTAATTATTACCATGGCTCTTATGAGTTTTTCGCTGCATTGTATTTATACAGTAGTTAGTTCATTTCTGGAATTCTACTTTTTACTGATCCCAATTTTTGTGCTCATATACTTTAATAATCGCTGGTTAAGCGTAATTAGCCTTTTAGTAGCTTACAGCTGCTTTACTTTTATTTTAGTAAACTATAACAACTATCCAAACACCAACATAGAGCATCTAGCAAATTTCGGTCTCTTTTTTGCTATATATATAACATTTGCTTATTTCAAATCATTGAATCTGAGAAGTGAAAAATCACTTGAACACAAGCATCATGAAGCCGTAAAAGCGAATGCTAAAATAGAAGAACAGCGTAAAGACCTGGAAGAACTAAACAAATTCCAGGCCCATTTTTGGATCAATTTGTCCCACGAGATGCGTACCCCACTTACACTAATACAGGGAAATGCCCGGCGCTTATTGAAACGAGCACACATATCATCCGAATCTCGAGAATGTTATGAAAGTATTGATGCTAATTCCCGGAAACTCCAAGTGCTGCTGGACAACATTATGGATCTCGCTAAAATGAAATCACACAAGCTACAATTAAACTGTAAAACCCTTGACCCTTCTGAAGTCTGTCATAAAATTCAGGATTACTTCCAGCGAATGGTTACGATTAAAAGCCAGACATTAACATTTGTCAATGAATGTAAGGAAAACAAGGTATCAATTAATGCCGACCCAGTCTACCTTGAACGCGCTATTGGGAATCTATTATCTAATGCTATTAAGTACACCCAAACAGCCGGGAATATATGTATGAGACTAAACAATGACGATAAAAAAGTGAGTATCCATATTGAAGATAATGGATGTGGAATCCCTACAGATGACATTCCGCATATTTTCGATTCATTCTACCGTGCAAAAAATGCCGGTAATGAAGCAGGAAGTTCTGGCGTGGGTTTAGCCTTCTCCAAAGAAGTGATTCAGTTACATGAAGGAAGCATCAATGTAACCAGTACAGAAAAAGTGGGGAGCAGGTTTTCAATAGAATTACCGATTGTACAAGAACTTCCTCAACGCTCCGTATATCCGGTTGAGCATACAGAACCTATTGAATCTATTGATATTTTATTGGTGGAGGATCACTATGAAATGCGTCAATATATCAAAAGTATTTTGCCGGGTACACGAATTCATGAAGCATGTAATGGTTTGGAAGCATTGCGTATATTGGAAAAGAACCATGTAGATTTGATCATCACGGATTATATGATGCCCGAAATGGATGGTTATGCTTTTGTTAAAAGCATTCGTTCAGTTGGCAACGACACGCCTGTCATTGTGTTGACAGCACGTGTAGATCAAGAAGGTAAATTGGATTTTTTGCGCCTGGGTATTGATGACTATTTAACCAAACCATTCAATGAACAGGAATTAATTATTCGTATCAAACATATTGTCAAAAACAATACTGAGCGTCGCCTGTTACTTAAAGAAGAGCCTGATACTCAACGGGAAGGTGAACATATCGTCAACAAAGAACTAAATATGATCAAATCTTATATTGAGGATCAAATTAAATCGCCATCGCTCCAAGTAATGGACCTGGCCAACTTACTATCCATATCCGAACGCACACTGAATCGAAAAGTAAAATCATGGTGCGGACTCACACCCAATGGCCTGATACGAGAATTAAAATTACGAAGAGCCAAACAGCTTCTGGACAATAAACAGGCTAATTCAATAAAATTGCTCGCACATGAAGTTGGTTTCGTAAATACCTCACATCTGACACAGCTGTTTGAAGAACGCTTTGGCGAGAAACCCAACTTTGGTAGTTCATAGGTCATCCGAAAATCGCTTCAGCCATATAACAACTATTGTGTAATATTCAGAAATGGATTGTACGTATATGTTTTACTAAAACTACCCAGGCCATTGAAATAGTTATCTACCAAATGAGCAGGATAATAAGCCATTCCACCGGCATACAACCCTGTACCTCCGCCGTCATCTTTATCATTCCAATTCCAGGGAGCATTGGCAATACCCTGTCCGTAAGATTTTTGAAAAGATCGGGCATTTTTGAACAATAATTCATTAAACCGTTGCTCCCACATACCACCGGTTTCGAAAATATTTATCAATGTATAATGTACTTTGCGATCATAAATATCAGAAGGCTCTTCACTTCTGGTTTTACTGGGATAATATACGACATAATCATTTCCTCCCGGTTTCAACTTAGAAAGTGCTTTGATACCGTGTCCCTTTGCCTGGGCAGCCGTTTCAAATCGTTGCACTCCATTATGCTCTTTTGATGTCAAAGTACCATCGATATCCTGATTGCCATTCCTCAATTCGGATCCGGGTGTTTTAAAGGAAAAGAAGTCGGAATGAAATACGGTAACGATTCCCAAAGCGTTTCCGTACTCGGAACCATCTTTTTCAACAATGGCCAATACTCCTTCCAGGTCATTTTCGTGTTCATCAATGCCATACAAAAACCATATATCAGTCCAGTCCCGGGCATGAAAAAAAGCATAAGTAATAAAAAAATGGGTATTGGTCTCCACCACGGAATAATAAACCACAGCATTTTTCTTATAGGATGACGATGTCATATTCCTCCAATTGTTTTTTGCATTTAAATCGCCGTCAAAATCATAGGCAGTAATGTAATCGGCTTTCCCTCGCAAACCATGTGAACCGGTACGGTCAACATCCTGATAATTTATGGGGGCATGGTGAAACGCCAGGTCACTATAAAAACCCAAACGTGATTCGGCACGTTTTTCTAAAGCACCTACCTCTTCGGGAATCACCTCATCATCTTGATGACAGGAGAAGAGCGACAGTATTATAAGACTATTATAAAGTATCTTTTTCATTTTAAAAGCAATTGTAATATCCATTATAACAGATGATTTAATTATTCCATAAAACGTGGCACAACATGAAGTAATTATAAATTGAGTGTGTCATGACTGTTTAACTAACTTATTATAAAGACCATCAATGGTGAGTAATGAAGGCCTCACCATTGATTGGTTCATTCAAAATAAATCACTAATTAATTACTTGATAAGCAGGGATCCAAACTTGTTCAAAACCCATTGAAGCATTGTTCCTGGCTCCGTATAACTTATGATAGTTATGATCACTTCTTATTGTATAAAAAGAATCTACATAGTCATTTCCGTCACTTAAAAAACCTCCGCGCCCTACTTCATCAAGAATCGCATTGGCTAGTTTGTTTAACGATAACGCCCAAAGTCCAGCCGACCCTCCTGCTGCACCTATTAGCACTTCAGTTGCCGAGTTTATAAGGTTCTTCGCCAATTTTTTATAGTCCGTTCCTGTATCTCTCTCAAAAAGATTAATATTCACTGCCTTATAATAAAAATCATCCCAGTTAACGAGGACTTGATTCGGAAAATAGCTTCTCTTATCATGATCCAGATATGGCATGTCTATAACTTCGACATGAGCAACATGTCTTTGATTAGGTCCTCTCTGTAATCCGGAAACAATAGCAAAAATTTCAGCGTTTCCCTTACTATTAGGTTCATGGTCTTTGCGCAAATAAATCCATTTAAGCATTCAAAGAAAGCGGTGTTAGGAAATTGATTCTCTATTCTATACGCACAGGAGGGGGTATTGCGACACTCTGCCTACTTATATTAGCGCTGAATTTTCTAAAGTTATCATGGAGCCAAACACTTTTCCTATACCTTAAAGAATTCCACTGCATATTTGAACTCATCAGCATGATGACTTCATTCCGTGGCGCTGCTCGCGAGTTCTTCTGTAGATACCGCATGTTGCTGTACTATTTTATTGAGCTCCTGCATGGCAATATTCACCTGATGGGCACCATGATTTTGATTTTGCTGCCAAGTGAAAGTAAGATTATATCCGTTCGAATATTAGGGTCTACCAATAACTAGATGGTATGTCTACTTTTTCAAACATACCATCTAATTAAACCTCTCATTTATATCTAATTTTCAAACCTGCAAATACAATGCTGCCCTCTCACCTATAAAGGTGACAGGGCGGTTTTTACCAGTAAACCACTTAACACAAGCAATAACACCCCTCATTCGCCCTAAATCGATTAAAAAGGAAAAAATCTAACTTCTTACATTTCTTCTCAACATTTCATCACTATTTTCAAACCGTTTATCATCAACTGAACCATCCATCACAAATTGCTCGCACAAGACTTTTAAGAGTCTTAATTTCAGACGCTCAAAACCAAAGATCTAATACACATAAAAATATTAAGTCATCCTATGCTAAAAATCTCTTTTACCTTCTTTTTAAATATTCTTAATGTATGCTTGTCAAAAGTAATAAATGGCCTTAACTGAAACACTACTTACACTTAATCAATTTGATGTTTCATTAATAAAGACAGCACAAATATTGCGGCAAGAGATTATGCATCAAACACCTGAACCGTAGGGTGCTACAAGATTGACTTGATAGTTAATTATATATATTTCAAACATTATTAAAAGTTCAATAAACACAAATTATAAAATTAAATAATATGCAATATCGTAAACTAAAATTAGGAGCACTGCTTTTGTTAGGTTTTGGTATATCTGAACTACGAGCACAAGAAACTATATCTGCCGCGGGTGCTAATGCCTCAAGTAATGAAGGTTCGCTTAGTTACTCTGTTGGCCAGGTTGTTTACAAAACCCATATGGGTATAAATGGTTCCGTAGCGGAAGGAGTCCAACAACCAAACGAAAATTTAATTGTTTCGTCTGAGTTGCTTAGAACCATTGACGAAACCATTTCGACCTACCCAAACCCGGTCGAAGAAAACCTAACCATTCACATCGAAGATGCTAAACAACGAAATCTAAGTTATCGACTGGCAGACGTACTTGGCGAGACCTATAACAACACCCCTATCGATAATGAATACACTCAAATAGATATGGAAGGCCTTCGCGCTGGTTCTTATATCCTAACTATTCTTGATCAAAATAAAACACTAAAATCAATAGCAATTATTAAATACTAAACCATGAAATTATTAAAACTTATAATCTGTCAAACATTGTGCCTTTTCCTGGCATGCATCTCTTATGTACATGCTCAGTCTCCGGATAAATTGAGCTATCAGGCGGTAATTCGAGACAATAACAATCAACTCATTACCAATTCATCCATTGGTATGCGTATCAGCATTTTACAAGGTTCAGAATTTGGAGCTTCAGTATTTGTAGAAACACATACACCTGTTTCCAATACTAATGGACTTGTAAGTCTACAAATTGGAACGGGAACGGCAGTATTGGGAAATTTCGCTGATATCGATTGGAGCAATGGCCCTTATTTCATCAAATCGGAGGCAGACCCTGAGGGTGGTACAAACTATAATATTGTAGGTGTAACTGAATTACTAAGTGTACCTTATTCCATGCATACCCAACATGCTGAGTATGCCAAGCATGCTACAACTGCCGAAACAGTACTTGGTGGGATCAATGAAACTGACCCTGTTTTTAATGGAAGTCCAGCCAAGGATATCACCTCCGATGACATTGCAAAACTGAGCAATCTGTCGGGTACAAATACCGGCGATCAGGATTTAAGTAAGCTGGCTACAAAAAAGGAATTGAACGATTTAGAGGACGACCTGCCTCGGACTTATAAGGTTGGTGACAGAGCTTTTGGGGGCATTGTTTTCTATGTTGATCATAGTGGGCAACATGGTTTAGTATGCGCACTTGAAGACTTGCCCATTAAACTACCCTGGACAGTAGAAGGATTTGAAAACATGCAAACTCATGCCGTTGCCAAGGCTATGAATGCAGGACTCGGCAACACCTTACTCATGCTTGGCCCTATCCGAAACAGTTTTGAAAAAAAGACGGCTGCTACTGCTGCTTATAATATGCCATCCAAGAGTAGTGGTCCTTGGTACCTTCCTTCTTATTATGAAATGGATGAAATAAGAAAGGAACGAGATAAAATTAACGATGTTTTAGTTTTAGGATCAGGAGAACGACTAAAAGAGGATGACCGTTACTGGACATCTTCTGAATCAACACAGACGCATCTCAATGCTCATTATGTGAGAATGAATGACGATGACCCTCTATTTCAGTCGATCGAAAAAGACAGATTTTACTTTGTTCGACCGGTAAAGGCCTTTTAAAAATTAATTTGCTACCATCTCTAATTCAAATAAGTCCGGGATTTAAGTCACCAAGTAACGAATAAAGAAGGGAAGTGTTATGCTTCCCTCCTTTTTTACATTTCAGATAATTGATTTAATTACCAATCGATCATCATCCATCGTTTTCAAAATAAAAAAAGAGGGGATCTGGTTCATATTTCATACACCAAACTCCTCTCTTAATGCTCCTGGAATAACTACAATAATTAAATCTGCTACGTAACTGATTAAAATACCATGCTATTCGATCCCCAAATAGGGGTTATAAATGTATTTTTTACTGAAATTACCTAAACCATTAAAATACGCAGCTACGAGATGCGCAGGATAATAAGCTATTCCTCCGTCTAATAAGCCTTGCCCCCCTCCATCGTCCTTATCATCCCAATTCCACGGCGCATTGGCACTGCCTCTTCCATAAGATTTCTGAAACGACTTGGCATTACTAAAAAGCATTTCATTAAATCGTTGTTCCCACATTCCCCCCGCTTTAAAAATGTTTACTAATTTGTACTTCACATGGCGATCATAAATATTTTCGGGTTCTTCGCTGGTATTTTTACTTGGATAATAGACCACGTAATCACTTCCTCCCGGTTTCAATTTAGAACGTGCCTTAATTCCATGTCCCTTCGCTTCGGCCGCTGTTTGAAAACGAGTCACATTATTATGAGTTTCAGTACTTAGAGTACCATCAATATCTTCATTACCATTTGTCAACCCAGATCCCTGTGCTTTAAAAGAATAGAAATCTGAATGAAATACGGTAACTATGCCCAAAGCCTCTCCATAAGAAGAGTCATCTTTTTTAACGATAGTCAAAACGCCTTCCAAATCATTCTCATGTTCATCAATGGAATATAAAAACCAAATATCTGTCCAGTCACGTGCATGAAAAAAAGCATAGGTAATAAAATAATGAGTACTTGTCTCCACTACCGAATAATAAGCAACAGCCTTTTTACTATAGGAAGCTGACGCGCTATTACTCCAATTGTTTTTTGCGTCTAAATCACCGTCAAAGTCATAAGCGGTCACATAATCGGCTTTTCCTTTTAAGCCGTGCGAACCGGTACGGTCAACATCCTGATAATGGACAGGCGCATGATGAAAGGCCAGGTTTTTGTAAAAGTTGGACTTTGAACTTGCCGCTTCCTCCGGGATCTGATCTTCTTTTGGATTGACTGCTTCTTGCTTGCTACAGCCATAAAAAAGTACTGTCAACGCACAAATAAAAATTATCTTTCTCATCTTATTATGGGTAAATTGTTATAAACTATTTACCGCGAAGAAACGAGACCGATGTATTGTAGAAATTAAGATTATGCTAAATGATTTGAAATTCTATTTTGAAAAGAGTAATAGCTTATTGCTATAAGACGAAAACTCAGAAGTATAGAATAGAAAAAGCATTAATCACTTAATCAACACATAATGTTAACTAAGCAATTAATGCTTTCAAGAAAATTTTATTAAGGCGTTGTAGAATTAAGCTTCTGCTGGTACTACAGAAACGTAAGTTCTTCCTTTAAGTCCTTTTTTGAACTGAACATTACCATCGATAAGTGCAAATAATGTATGATCTCTACCTAAACCTACATTTGCACCAGCATGGTGTTTAGTTCCTCGCTGACGAACAATAATATTGCCCGCTACGGCAGTCTGACCACCATAGATTTTCACTCCAAGTCGTTTACTTTCCGACTCACGACCGTTCTTCGAACTACCTACTCCTTTCTTATGTGCCATGATTTATATTATTCAGAAATTTTTTCAATTAATACTTTTGTATACTGCTGACGGTGACCGTTACGCTTTTTGAAACCTTTTCTACGTTTCTTTTTGAATACGATTACTTTATCAGCTTTCTCTTGTGCCAAAATTTTACCGGATACTTTCGCTCCTTCTACTACAGGGGTTCCCAGGTTAATTTTACCATCGTTATCTACAAGTAGAACGCGATCGAAATCAATCTTATCTCCCTCAGCTCCACTTAGTTTATCAACATATAGGAACTTATTATCTTCTGCTTTATACTGCTTCCCAGCAATTTCTACTATGGCGTACATCGCTAACTATTTTTACTAAAACGGACCGCAAATTTAGAAACTTTTTATTCATTATCAAAGCTTTCCTTCATTGTTTTTTATGTTTTTAGAATATTTTTCATGTGGATAAGTTTTTTAAGCATTTCACGTAAAAATGTCACCTATCTAGGTTGAATAATTGAATAAAAGCTATAATTTAAATGAACGAACACAAACAATTATCAGTTAAGTAGTTAAACGCGTAATTAACACTACAAAATCATTTAATTAACAATGAGGAAATGTGGATAAGATATTCTTTGATAATTAATGTCTTTTGGGGATATTTGTTCAATATCAAAGAAGGCACTATCCACAAAACACCAGACTATTAAGTCTTTTATTTCCTTTACATATCGTAAAGAAATTAAATCTTGAAAGTGGGCCTAAACAACGCATTTAAGTAGGTTTAGTAGAATAATATGTAACTATTAGATACCAATGGCAGAATTGATTGACGAACCATTATTAAAAGAAGATCCGAATCGTTTTGTGATTTTCCCTATTCAACACCATGACATATGGGAGTTTTATAAAAAAGCTGAAGCCAGTTTCTGGACAGCTGAGGAGATTGATTTAAGTCAAGATCTAAAGGATTGGGAAAATCTAAATGATGGAGAGCGTCACTTCATTTCTCATGTACTTGCTTTTTTCGCAGCCAGTGATGGTATCGTAAACGAAAACCTGGCAGAAAATTTTGTATCCGAAGTGCAATATGCAGAGGCAAAGTTTTTCTATGGTTTTCAGATCATGATGGAAAATATCCATTCAGAGACTTATTCGCTGCTAATTGATACTTATATCAAGAACAACGACGAAAAAAATCACCTGTTTCGTGCTTTAGAAACGGTTGATTGTGTAAAGAAAAAAGGAGAATGGGCTTTAAGATGGATAGAGAGTGACAGTTTTGTTGAACGTCTTCTTGCCTTCGCAGCAGTAGAAGGTATATTCTTCAGTGGTAGCTTTTGTTCTATATTCTGGATGAAGAAAAGAGGTTTGATGCCCGGTCTTACATTTTCCAATGAACTAATATCCCGTGATGAGGGTTTGCATTGTGACTTTGCATGCCACTTGTACACAAAACATATTCAAAATAAAATTCCAAAAGAGCGCGTAGTACAAATTATTACAGATGCTGTAGAAATAGAGCAAGAGTTTGTATGTGATGCACTCCCGGTAGACCTGATAGGAATGAACGCACGCTTAATGTCTCAATACATTGAGTTTGTAGCAGACCGTTTACTTGTAGCTCTCGATTGTGATAAGTATTACAATGCCGAGAACCCTTTCGATTTCATGGAAATGATCTCGCTACAAGGTAAAACAAACTTCTTCGAAAAAAGAGTTGCAGAATATCAAAAATCTGGTGTAATGCAGCAAGAAAATGAACGCAACAGTTTCTCTTTAGACGAAGATTTCTAACAAAAAGTAATTGAGAAAACAATTCTACCGTTACTTATAATTGGTAACGGATAGAACCACTATAAAATAATATTTGTTAAATAATACTAACCTTTATAATAAGTACCACCTATGCTAGTAGTTAAACGCGACGGACGTAGAGAAACGGTCAAATTTGATAAGATCACGGCAAGGATCGAAAAGCTCTGTTATGGTCTGGATATTAACTTCATAGATCCGATTGAAGTCTCTAAAAAAGTAATCGACGGATTATACGATGGAGTTACCACTATTGAGTTAGACCGTTTGGCAGCAGAAACAGCTGCTTCATTAACAACAAAACACCCAGACTATGCTCGTCTTGCCGCGCGTGTAGCTATTTCAAATCTGCATAAAGAAACAAGCAAGTCGTTTTCAAATACTATGAAACGTCTTTATACTTATGTAGACCCTAAGACCGGTGAAAACGCCCCTTTAATTTCAAAAGAAGTTTATGGTATTATCAAAAAGAACGCGGCTCTATTAGACTCGAGCATTATCTATGACCGCGACTTTAACTATGACTTCTTCGGTTTTAAAACATTGGAGCGTTCTTACCTCATGAAATGTGACGGTAAAATTGTAGAACGCCCTCAACACATGCTCATGCGTGTGGCGGTAGGCATCCACATGGATGATATCGAATCTGCTGTTAAGACTTATAATTATATGTCTGAAAAGTGGTTCACTCATGCAACGCCTACATTATTTAATGCCGGCACACCTAAACCGCAAATGTCTTCATGTTTCTTACTTACCATGAAAGACGATAGTATTGATGGGATTTATGACACACTAAAACAATGTGCTAAAATTTCTCAATCTGCAGGAGGTATCGGGCTGAGCATACATAATGTTCGCGCTACAGGTTCATACATCAGAGGCACAAACGGCGTTTCTAATGGAATTGTTCCTATGTTAAGAAACTTCGATATGACTGCTCGTTACGTTGACCAGGGTGGTGGTAAACGTAAAGGTAGTTTCGCAGTGTACCTGGAACCATGGCATGCCGACGTTTTCGAATTCCTGGAATTAAAGAAAAACCACGGTAAAGAAGAGCTACGTGCACGTGATCTATTCTACGCCCTTTGGACTCCGGATTTGTTCATGAAACGCGTTGAAGAGAATGGCATGTGGTCACTTTTCTGTCCAAATGAAGCTCCGGGACTTTGTGATTGTTACGGGGAAGAATTCGAAAAACTATACGAAAAATACGAAAAAGAAGGTCGTTACAGAAAGCAGGTAAAAGCACAGGATCTTTGGTTTGCCGTTCTCGAATCACAAACAGAGACAGGCACTCCTTACATGCTTTATAAGGACCATGCTAATAAAAAATCAAACCAAAAGAATTTAGGAACTATACGCTCTTCCAACCTGTGTACCGAAATTATGGAGTACACAGCTCCTGATGAAGTGGCTGTATGTAACCTCGCTTCTATTGCGCTGCCTAAATTTGTAATAGATGGTAAATTTGATCATGATAAGTTATATGAAATCACTTACCACGCTACACAAAACTTAAACAAAGTTATTGATGTAAACTATTACCCGGTTCCTGAAGCTGAAAAGTCTAATTTAAGACACAGACCTATTGGTTTAGGGGTACAAGGCCTTGCCGATACCTTTATTAAATTGCGCATGCCTTTTGAATCTGAAGAAGCATCAGGACTAAATGAAGACATCTTCGAAACCATCTACTTTGCAGCCATGAGTGCTTCCAAAGACCTGGCTATGGAGCACGGGCCGTATGAAACATTCAAAGGTTCTCCTGTTTCCAAAGGTATTTTCCAATTTGATATGTGGGGTGTAACACCTAAATCAAAACGTTGGGACTGGGACAGCCTGAAAAAAGATGTGAAAAAACACGGTGTACGCAATTCCTTATTGGTAGCTCCGATGCCAACGGCATCTACATCTCAAATTTTAGGAAACAACGAATGTTTCGAGCCATATACATCAAATATTTATACACGCCGGGTGCTTTCAGGTGAGTTTATTGTAGTAAACAAACACCTTTTAAAAGATTTAATCGCACAAGGAGTATGGAATGAGGATATGAAACAAAAACTGATTGCTTCCAACGGCTCGGTTCAAAACATCCCTGAAATTCCGCAAAACATTAAGGATCTCTATAAAACGGTATGGGAAATTAAGCAACGCTCGCTTATCGATATGGCAGCCGATCGTGGTGCTTATATAGACCAAAGCCAAAGCTTTAATGTGCACATCCAGGATCCAAACTTCGGTAAGTTAACATCTATGCACTTCTATGCATGGAAAAAGGGCTTAAAAACCGGTATGTATTACTTACGTACGAAAGCAGCGGCCGATGCCATTAAGTTTACCGTAGATCAGGCAACACAGTCTGAAGTAAAGACTTACGCCCAATCTCAAGAACAAAATGCGAGCGACATGGCTTGCTCTCTTGATGACCCGGATGGTTGTGAGGCATGCGGAAGTTAATTCCGAATAAATTTAATTAAACGTTCTATTAGCATAGATAGAGGGGATTCTCGAAGAGAGAATCCCCTTTTTTTTAAAGATCTCCCCTATTCATTTTTCTCCGTCATTTTTTATTCCCATTATATTTCACCCCAATCTTTTCAAAATGATCAACGTCTATTTTTGTTCTATTAAAAAAATACCTGTGGCAATGAATTTTTCACATCAACCACTAAGACATTCAATACGTTTATTTTGATAATATTTTAAGTATTTTTCATAATTGGGGTAAACGCAGAATATAATAAAAGGGACCACCTCAGAGGTAGTCCCTTCCCATAGCATGCAATATATTTAAAAACCAAAAATTGGTTCCTTAATACTATTTTTTGATTATTTTTTCAATAGCCAAAATTTGACCTTTTTGCTTAATTTTTACCAAAAGCATACCATTTGGTGCTGTGCTAAGGTTAAGATTTGTTATTGGCGAGGTAATACCTTCTTCTTGAATCACCACATTACCCATATAATCTAACACCTCTACGTCATAAGCATCTTTCATTTCCTTTAAAGATAATTGTAAGTCATTTACAACAGGATTTGGCAATAAAGTCATTTCCAAATGAGTAAGGCCATTATTCTCATAAACATTCTTATTATCCGAATCAAAATTCTGATCAAAACTAAGTGCTGTAGTAATTCTAGCACTCGTTGCCGCGTCATTATCCTGATCAATTTTTGCAATAAAAGAGGAGCCATCTTCAGCGACGAATCCTGGTTTTATCACAATTTCGTTAACAGACTCAATGGTAGCAGCCTTCCCATTTGGCACATCAAAATCTTCCACTTCTATCTTGTACTGATAATAAAAATGTTCCCTATTTTGATATTCATTTTGTACAGAATACTCATCCAGAACAGCCAAACCATTAGCTGCATAAAACACTCCTAAATCCCTGGAATCAACGATATCATCCGGGTTCACACTAGGAAGTACTTGTCCGTTAAAAGAATAAGTTCCGTCATAACGAGGCATATCAGTTTTGATATACAAATTACTCGAAGGTGTAATGTTATTGGCTACAACCCAATCTTGCCAAAGTTTGTCTATCATACCATGATGCATGTAGAAAACCGGATCTGCCGGAGAATTCCCCGAAGCCATAGTCCCACCTATCCACACATGACCACCAACGTGTACACTTCCATTTTCCAATGTCGAGACATAATTATCCCAGTTGGTAATTGCTTGTACATTATTAATTTCAGATTGTGTTGGCAGGTTTACCCCGTTGCTAAATGGTCTGCTAATACCAAACGCACTCACAAATTGCCCCAGAAAACTATGGTTCCACATCGGATCACTCGAACTATTATCTGTTACCCAATTCCATAGCGGAATACTTACCCGTGGATTATCTTCTTGTAATGCTTGCTCTAACTCAAGAATCTGACGGCGATGCCATGCCAAAAACACATCCTGACTTGGTGAGTTAAAGTGAATAGACGAAAAGTTATTCGCATGAAAATTAGCTAAGTCAGCAAAAACATCTGGTCCCTGACGTACTGCATACAAGGCATCCACAAAAGCATCTTTTTCCGATACTGTCATTTCGTGAAAATCCTTTCTAATACTCTGAGACCAACTTATATGAATGGTTAAGAGCATTATTAAAACGATTAAGAATCTTTTCATAAGTAGTCGTTACTAATTGATTACACTAAGAACTTATGAGGCCCTATTGTTTATCAACTACTTCTTTTTGAGATTCCGCCAACTCATTACACATTTTCTTCAACTCGGCAATTTCCGATTGTTGCTGAATGGTATACAAAGTTAGTTCTTCGATTTTTTCTAAAAGCTTATTGTTGAACTCAGACAAATCAACTCCTTTTTCCATGTCCTTGGCAGAAGGGATATTAGGTAAATGTTTGTTGGCATCAACATAGGTCTTGATTTCACTTAGTGGCATCAATTCGTAACTATCATCAAAAACATAATCCGCTCCATCAACAATTTCCACACGAATTTCTTCACATTTGATTCGACCATCTACTACTAATCTAGAGTCTGGTGACAATACCCCAATTCCTACATTTCCACTAGTAGTGATTGTAAACTCAGGCACTCTGAAATCTGGACTTGTGGAAGCATTTTTGACATAATCTTCCTGACAGATATAAAAATTCTGACTTAACGCTCCATAGTTATACAATAAACCTGAGTGCCATCTGTAATTAGTACCTTCGCCAAAAGATACCGCAGCAATTCTCGTATCATTAGACCTGTTTAAATTTAATCTGGCGTGACCAAACTGGTCATTGTTATTAATCGTAAAAGGAGTATTAACCACAATATCTCCACTTGATCGAGAAATCGTTAATGCATTGATATCACTATACTGCCCTCCTGACTCATTAGAGATCCCAATATTGAATTCATTGTCATTACTATTATAGTGTAAAAATGCACCTCGTTTTGAACCAGCTTCCGTCATTCTCATTTTAGCTCCATTGGCACTATAATCACCACAATTGATTTGCAATAATGGTTCTGTTGCATTTAAATAAATCTCGTCAATAACCGATAATTTACTACTTATTCGTGTTCCGGCCGGATAATCGTTAGCGAAGTTAAGTACCAACTCGCTTCCTTCGGGTTGTATATAAGAAACCATGGCACGTTTCCACACCGATTCACTCGTACCGCGTTTCATCATCAGATCTCCATTATCTTTGAATAAAAATGAGTTGTTTGGTTGGTAATCTTGCGCGAGACCCGTAGAAACCGAAGCTACAGCAACTGCGGCTGCGATTAATCCTTTGTTAATAGTTTTTAAATAGTTTTTCATGTTTGTTAAAAGTTAAAAGATTAAAAATTGAAAGATTAAAATTCTATTATCGATATAACTATACATATAAGAAGAAGTACGTTACGCCCCGGACTGATTTTTTATATAAAAATTTTAAACTGGTTGCGAAGCAATTCCGAATGCTAAAATCTCAAAGAGCCATTTAAGACAAAAAAGGACGACACTAATGCACCGTCCTTTTAACTTCAAATGAATAATTTAAAAGAGCGCCTGAAAAGGCAAAAGCTCTTAGTTATTAGTTTGAAATCGATTACTTATCCAATTGTATTTTTGATTGATGGATTTGCGTTCCGTCGTTTACTTCTATAAGGTAAATACCATTATTGAGTGCCGACAGATCCTCATACCAGGTTTTGGAAGTACCATCCAGTTCTTCTTCCATCACCAACTGACCCAGCGAGTTGTAGATACGAACTTCCTGAATTTCGTTTGGTAAATTTAAGATCAAATCACCAGCAGTCGGATTAGGGTAAATTTGCATTACTTCTGTGTTTGAATTCCATTCGACTCCCTCATATTGCTCTGTTTTTTTCAGATGAGCAACACTCATATCCAAATATCCTGCGGTGTTGTTTTCGGAAGCATCGGGTATCTGCGAAACAAACGTATTATTTACACGGTATTTTAAGTCACTCGCCTTTGCCTTAAAATGTGCGCCGGCTTTGGCATGAAACCCTTGATTTAACTTTATTAAAGGGGCATAATAGCGACGTTTGTCCTTCGCTTCGATATGCTCAATAGAATGTATATCTTCTTTGGCCACTTCATCGGCATAAACACCTCTTCCATCGCTACCTTCATCTCCGATTCGCTCATTATATATCTTGGCATCAACGGAACCTAATTCCTTCGATTCGTAAGCTTCGCGATTGAATATTACACCATTTCTATCGCCGCGACCAGACAAATCCAAGTGATCATGAATATTATCATATTGGTCCAATAAATATAAATTATGTAACAGCATAAAATCTAGTCCGGCAAAATGTTGCCCCTCACCTTCGGCACTCACATCATGTCCATTATCATCCATGACGCCTGGTAAAGGTCTTGCAAAACGCCTGCTTATCCAATACCTCGTATATTCGGTGGGATAATCTTCCGGACGACACATGGCGCCAAGTGGGTTCGCACATTTGAGCAGGTAATAATCCTTCTTTTTTTGATTAGATCGAACAGAAGAGCTAGGTGTATAATCACTATGAAGTAAATCTGCAAGCATGATATACATATCGATATTATAGCGACTAGCCACATTCTCCCAGCCAAATTGTTTGAACTGGTTACCTACTGCTATATCCGTCATTTTGTATCCAATACCAAAAGAACGACGGTTTTTCCAGTAAGTATCCCAGGCCTGATAAACGGGAATAGAACCAAAAAGCAATCTTAAATCGTGAATACGTTCTGTTTCTATCCGCATTTGATAGCGTTGTTGACCATCGCAAGTTGCATAAGCGGTTCCGAATTGTCCCAGGCCTGTTAAAACGAGTGCCGATGTGACCATTTCAGGGTGACAATCATCTTTATTGTCAAAGTAGTTAACCCCGGTGATTTTCTCCATTGCGGCACCAAGCAAGTATCCCGTTCCCTCACCGGTAACAGCTCTATATCTGAAATTGCTAAACGGATCGTCTTCAGTTACGTCAAATATTCTTTTAAAGTTTCCCCTCATTATGGCAGCAATATCATCTCTACCTATGTCTCCTTGAGGCTCAAATCTCTGTGTTCCATTGGCATTACTAATTCTACCGGTAAAATCATTTCTATCCAGCCAGTCACCCAAGGCATCAACATAGGTAGCTGCTGCATTTCCAAAATCAAAACCTGATGTTGAAGCATCATCAACACCTACATACTTCTCGCCACTCATGTATTTCTTTACTAATGAAAAGCCAAGTAGTAATCCGGACATTTGATCGGCTGAATTATAGTATGTTTGCGTTCTATTTGCCAGGTCGGTATCATTAAAATGCTCATCCCAAGGTTCTGGACCATTAAAATAGGTTACTCTGGTAAATATGCCGTTGAGCGGAGCATTTGCCGGTAGAGGACCATCACGAAAGAGCATAAAATACTCTGCACGTTTATCCATAGACTCGTACATTCTCATAGCGTAATACAACTCTCGTTTGACGTCGTCGGTAGCTTGTCCACTCAATTTCAACAGCTTAAATTCTGTAGCCAGTACAGCCATGTACCAACCCAGGCGAATACCTGCTTCACCACGTTCTCTATACCCCAAATCAGCTCCCCAATGACCATTTTTCAGCTCCATTGGCACACACCACTTCTCAGGATTCTGAGTCTTATCAGACATCGTTAAATCAACCAATCCAAACGCATCGGGATCCAAAAACTTATTCCAAAAACGTTGTCTGTAGAACTGATATTTTTCCAAATCCGCAGGTGAGGCATAGTAGTTGAATTGTGCCTGCATCGCAGGCGCAATTAAAATAGCTAAGCTCACTGCTATTATTAATTTCTTTTTCATTACTTTTTATTTAAGATTTTTTCGTATTCTGTTTAAATCCTATAGCATACTTTTCTGATTGAAGCATTTAGCCGAATAAGGCTTTTACTTCCTATCAAAAATTTGTACTTATCAAAAAGAAATCATTCAGATTCTAATTCGGAAAGACGTGTTTGAAGCTTTTCCATTTGCTCCAAAAGTGCTATCTGATGAAGGGTGAGCTCTTCTACTTTTTCCAATAATTTGTGGTTCATTTCAACTAAGCCAACACCTTTGGCTAACTCTTTTGCTGCCGGGATATTTGGCAAGTGTTGATTGGATTCAATATACGCTTTGGTTTCTTTCAAAGACATTAAATTATAATCGGCTGCAAATACATAATCCGGAGCATCAATCATCTTCACCTCTACCTCTTCACATTCTATTTTGCCATCTATTACCATACTTTTCCCTCGAATACTTCCGTCAACATCTAGCTTAGCACCTGGACTTAACACTCCAATTCCAACATTCCCATGAGTTGAAATAGTAAATTCCGGGTCTCTGTAATTGGGAGTCGTGGAAGCATTTTTAACGTAATCTTCCTGGCAGATATAGAAGTTCGCACTTTGTGCTCCATAGTTGTACAACAAGCCGGTATGCCATTTGTGATTGCTACCTTCGCCAAAAGATACTGCAGCAATTCTGGTAGTATTTGAACGACTTAAATTCAGTCTTGCGTGCCCTCCTGATTCGTTGCTATTGAGTGTAAAAGGAGTATTTACGGCAACGTCTCCGTTGGAGCGAGAAATGCTCACGGCATTGACATCACTATACTGACCACCTGATTCATTAGAAACACCAATATTCAAAACATTGTTAAGACTGTTGTAATGTAAAAAAGCCCCTCTTTTAGAACCATTTTCCGTCATTCTTATTTTAGCACCATCAACATCAGAATCGTTACAGTCGATATGTAATAATGGTTCTACTGCTTTTAAAAACAGCTCATCAGAAACAGTTAGCTTACTACTTATGCGCGTCCCGGCAGGATAATCGTTACCGAAATTTAGTACCAGTTCGCTTCCTTCAGGTTGTGCATAAGAAACCATAGCACGTTTCCATACCGATTCACTTGTCCCACGTTTCATCATCAGGTCTCCATTGTCTTTGAATAAAAACGAGTTGTTTGCCTGATAATCCTGGCTAAAGGCCACTGTTGTAGCGCCCAATGCAATAGCTACTACCTGGGCTCCTTTTTTGATTGAATTTAATAAGTTTTCCATAGTTTTTTAATTTGAAAGATTATTTGTAAAACTGTATTCTCACTATACCCTTATAAAACCATTTGTTACGTCTCTCTTGTATTTTTTTTCAAAAGCATAGAAAAACAAAAAAGGACGACACAGAAGTGCCGTCCTTTTTACCCGATAAAAAATTATAAAAAATACCTTATTAGCGAACAATAAGCTGCTTGCTTATTTTCTTAGCTCCGGTATTAACTATCACTGTATATACCCCCGCAGCCAATTGGTTTCCAAATTCGATTGGAAGCTCAACTGCATTTGTGGAAATTAAATAGCTTTCTTCTAATACAACATAGCCAACAGCATCTGCTATCTGAACAGTTACTTCTCCAGACTCCAGATTTAAGTTATTCAATGCTAAGGTAAATTGACCCTCGGCAGGGTTAGGGTAAACTTCCATTGAAGAAGCTCCATAAATCAATGAGTATTCTTCATTTGTCAGGTATTCCTCCGAACCAAACTCACCGTTCGCCACTTTTGCATTGGCTATTTCACATGTAGCGTCATCGCAAGCACCTATAGACCATGAACTTCTTGACGTGTTATAGTAGTTGTTTAGTAGGTAAGCCACAAAAGAAGATACACAATAGGTACGTTGTGCTAGCACATATCCTCTGTAGGTATAAGTCCAGCAAATTTCTACACCGCCGTAGCTACATGACACATCTTGTGCGCATACGTGAACCGAATCACTAGCCACACAGCCTAATGCATCCGTAGCTGTCACGAAGAAGTACATTGACTCTGAAGGACATACGTAAATAGCGTTTCCTGTTTCACCCGTGTTCCATTCAAAAGCCACTGTACCTTCACCACCTTCGCTACTTGCATTCAACTCGACGCACTCTTCATAAACATATCCTGCTTTCACCGTCTGATCTTCTCCGGCATCAACCGTTAAGTCACTGTCAACACAAGGATCTGACTGTAGTTTTAAACCGATTACAACCGGATCGTGATCTGATGAACGGAATGGGTTAGCTTCGAATAAGTCTCCTGCCTGATAGTATATTAAGGCGTTTGGTTCAACTGAATTGATGTTCCATACAGCCGCGCCAACAATCTGCTCCATGATAGAGCTATCTGCCATTCCATAATCCAATGTTCCAACTTCTCCTTCAAACACGTAAGAAATTGTACTGTCAGAAGTCAAGTTGATATATCCTCGCGCTCTTAAAGTATCTATCGGATCTTCTTGTGCATAAGCATTTAGGTCACCCAATATGATATAATCTTCATCGCCGCTATTGGTAGGGTCTGTCTCCAACCAACTCGCTAAGGTTCCGGCCGCCAATGTACGCGTTCCGTTGCAGTTACCCTGACCATCGCTTAAGTTCGGATCATTTACGTCGTCGCAACCACTACCTTTCGATTTGAAGTGGTTAACTACCGCCGTGAATACTTCACCCGTAGCTACTTCTTTGAACGACTGCGCTACTGCCGGTCTGTTCTTGCTATCGAAGTAATTCACATCATAACTATCGTTTAGAATAGCATAATCACCTTCCAGTGCCACTGTTGTCGTTTTGAAGATAAACCCGTTCTTAATTTCATCGGCAGAAGCATCGGCACGTTCCACAATTCCTGTTTTGACATAATCGTAAACGGCAGCACCAAGTGCCGCATTTAAGCTATCAACCAGGCTCTGCATTGCGCTGAAGCCATTTTCCGCATCATTCTCTATTTCGATCAAACCAACAACATCAGCATCTAGTTCAACTAAAGCGGCAACGATTTTTTGAGTTTGTAGCGCCAGCTCTTCTTCTGTTTCAGCACCGCGAGATGTTGGGAATCCACCACCTTGACCGTCACCATTGAAGTAGTTCAATACATTGAAAGCCGCTACTTTTAAAGTTGCTTCTTCGAACTCAGGAACCTCCGGACGCGCATCGTAAGTAAATACCGGGGCTGCTGTAGGCTGTACTCTATATGCTCCAAACGAGTAAGCAAGTACCCCTGTAACATTATTTACTTCAGACCCTACACGTACGGTGTTTGTAAGAGGATCCAGGTAAGGAACAGGTGTTTGGAAGTTTCCTGAACGCGCATCGTCAAGAATAATCTGATTGGCATCATTGGCATCACCCAAAGCAGTTACAGCCGCAACGTTTGACGTTCCATCTGCCGTATTTCCATTTGGATCAGCATCGTTAGCGTCCACCAACTGAGTAGGTTGATAAAGTACTCCTCCTGATGACAGCATTAATTCACCATGAATACCTAAGTTGTAGTTTTCAGTCACTGTTAATTCCTGAATAAATTCAACCAGCATACCTTCTAATGGTTCGAAATCTGAAACAGGGAGTTCAACCTGAACAGCAGCAGGAAGCGCATTACCATTACTTACAACCTGAAGATCACTTACCTCTATAAGTTCTGTCATTTCGAAGAATTCAGTTACCTGAGCAGTCAATGTTACCGAATCACCAACTTGAACCGTTGCATCCGTGAATACAAAAATACCGTCAGAAGTAGACGCATCGCTATCACCTTCAGCATCTTGCAGGAAGAATCCACCCAAGTTAGCATTGAAACCAGCACCCGTATATGGTTCATTTTCGTCAAACACTGCGGTTACAATACCACCTGTTTGAACAATACCGTTCGGGAATGGTGTTTCAGCAGCGCTACCCTGAATTTCATAAATTCTCTTTTCGCCCAAATCAACGATAGCAGCAGGCTCCTGAATTTTGATCTCATCCAAACGGAATCTTAAGCTTTGGCCACCAGAGGTACCTAAAGAGGTATATTTAAATGCTATATATGCGTCAGCCGCGATAAATGCGATGTCAATATCACCTGACTTTGCAAAACTTCCTGTAATAGCAGCTTCTGCATCTGGTATATTCGTCCAAGTTGCATCGTTTGGATTACCAACACCAGCATAGTCCGTTGAGTAAAGTACTTCAACTGCCGGGCCGCTGAACTGACCAATTGAAGCGAATGAAAGCGCATAAGATGCTTCACCTAAGGCCATTTTTGGAGAAACTAACCATGCTTCACCATCACCTACTCCAAATCCGTTGAATTGTAAAGAAAAGTCATTTACATCATCGTTGAATCCTGTTGAACTACAAGTGATCAAACCCTGGGTTAGCGTTTCAAAAGTTGTCCAGTCGCCTAAGTCACAGTTATCGTTAAAATCTTCAGCTATTAGACACTTATTTCTGAAAACGACATCATCCACACGATAGTAAGTTCCGTCTCCTCCACCTGTACCGGTAGAAGTGTAGCGGAAGGCATAGAAGTATTCGCCATCCAAACCAGAAAGGATAAGGTCTCCCGAGTTCACGAAATCCCATGAATCATTCTGTGCAGCAACAGCTTCTGCATCCAAATCTCTTGTCCAGGTAGCGGCATTAGGGTCACCGGCACCACTATAGTCTGAAGAGTAAAGAATTTCAATATGTGGACCGGAGAAACGAGACATTGAATTGAAATTAAAGATGTATTCCTGATCAGCTTCAAATGTCAATTTTGGAGTGATCAACCAGTCATCGCTGGCCATATCTGCACCAAAGCCATTCATTTCAACACTATAATCACCGGCTTCACCGCTGGCCCCTCTTGTGTCATCAGAACAAGTCCAGTCTGCATTACTTGACACGCTGAAAGCTGTCCAGTCTGTTGGGAAACCAATTGTTTCACATCCGTTGAAGTCTTCACTTACTTGTATAGCACTTAATACATCTGAAGGAGCTATTTCAACTAATGTTCTCTCATTCATACCCAGCGGATATTGTGCTTCTGTAACTACACCATTTAAAGCCGACGGATCCGTTAAGTAATTCAACAATGCTTGTTGGTAAGTATTTCCTAAAGTGGTGAACCCAAAAGGGGCAAATGGGTAACCATCACCACCATTAGCAATGAAATCGATAGTTGCCATTGATACAGTTGGAGCATCAGGAGCAACTTCACCATTTTCTACTATTACGGTACTATCGTCAAGAATTATAGACTGAATTCTATTACCAGCCTCTTGAGATGGATCGTAGACCATTGTAAACCCTGCAATTTGAGGAAAACGACCATTAGCTGCAGGTGCAGAAGCCACACCATGTTCCATTAATTCTAATAATTTCTCAGGAGTCAAATCTTCCACTACAGAAACGATGTTAGTAAAAGCAGCGATTTCGTAAGTTAAATCTTCCGTAAAATCCCCTTCACCAACATAAGATTCAATTCTCAAACCTCCCGCATTTTGCATAGCTATTTCCGGAACTTTCACACCGAATGAAGCAGCATTCTGTTGCGCTTGCCAAAGAACGGCATCAGCAAATAAGTTACCGCCATTGGTTTCGCCAACACGAAGTGTTTCTCTTCTGAAATCCAGAGAATCTTCAACAGTTGCTACAACATTAGTCGAAAGGTTACCTATGTAATCGATGATGGGTTGTTCAATAGAAGCAATGCAAGAAGGGTCTGATTGCCCGGTAATAAATACAGGATCTGAATTGTAGACTCTGGTCACATTTCCGGAAGCATCAAAATCGATCAATAAATTTCCTAAGTAACGGTACCCACCAGGTGTTGTTACAATATAAACATCTTCACCGTCTGCGTCTTGTGCAACGATAGGATATGAATCAAATGTTGGTAAACCATAAGGATCACCCAAGAAAGGATTATTAGCCAATAGTTCGTCACCACCACCGGCGATGATTACATCAATGCCCGTTACATCATCTACGAAGTCTAAATCTTCATCGATACCCTGAAGGTGGCTAATAAGGATAATTTTATTTATTCCCTGACCTTCTAAAATATTAACATATTTTTGAACTGAATCGGCAATTGCATCGGAAATAGTAGTTTGCCCCGGGCTGGAGATGATATCAAGAATTGGCGTTGTTAAACCTATCACACCGATATCCTGTCCACCTTTATTAACAACAGTAAAAGGAAGGATTCTGTCAGCATCAACCAAGGCCTGTAACTCAGGAACGTTTTCGAAACTTAAATTTGAGGTTAGGTAAGGAGCTAAATTGGTTGTGAAAGAATTAATCAAATCAGCTAACACCTGCGTTCCGAAATCGAAGTCATGATTACCTAAATCAATTGCGTCGTAATCCAAAGCATCTAATGCCAATGCGTCATAAAATACACCGTTGGCTTGAGAAGCGTTGTATTCCAAACCAGCCAGGAAGTTATCTCCTGAAGAAAGCATAATACTCTCGTAGCCTCTGTCAGAAGCCTGATCACGTAAGCTGTCTAAAGTAAACTTAAATTGTGAAATACTACCAGCAGCAACCGTTTCTCCATTAATCACGACAGAATCTGCTAATAGGTCAGATTCACCATCATTGTTATGAAATATAGCTAAGGTAAAGTCGCCGGAAGCGGGTATATAAACAATTTCGAAAGTATCGGTAATAGCTTCGCCTTCACTACTTGCTTCAATGGTGATTGATGTTGTTCCTACAACATCGTTGGCGCCGGAAAGCACCCCATCTACAAAAGTCATCCATGACGGTAACACATTGGTGCCTGTTTCGAAAGCAGCAAATGATAACTCAGAATCTCTATCAATGAAGTAAGGTTTCACATCTACGGCAAATTCCCAATTTACAAGCAATTCCTCATCCGGTATTTCTGCTACCAGTTCAGGTACTTGTATGATAATCGGACGTTCTGCTACCAGGTGTAATCTCGGAGCCTGCAATCCGTCAGAAGATTCGGCACGACGCTGACCCTCACCTGTAATTATGAAAGCAATATCATTCAATGCTTCCCATCCACCACGGTCAATTACACTTTGAATTAGTGTACTTAAATCAGGAGTTTGGTAAAGCTCACCACTAGTCCATGGTGTCACATTCCAAAGCACCGTATCAATCGAACCTGTGCGCGATGAAATATTAAAAGGGGTATTTTCAAATGCTTCCGCATCATCTACATCTTCGATAACGATAGCCAAAGATGCAGGAGCTGACTGACTGCCATCTGCCTGAAATTCGATGTATGCTTCTTGAATAACTGTTCCAACAGGCAGATCTAATTCTTCAAATCTTATACCTATTGTCTGACCAATACCGTTCCATGATGAATCATCCACCATTTCAAGGTCTGAGCTTCCTATATCCAGGTCTCCTGGATTTAAAGAGCTGTTTAGTTCTGCAGAAGATAGTTCCTCTGCATCGTCTGACGTCAATACCGAAAGGGTATCAATCGTCGTTTGTGCTTGCGCCAACCCGGTGATAAAAAGGGCTAACGCAGCAATAAGAAAGGAGTTTTTAAACATTGTAGAGCTTGTTTAGTACTTTGGTAATAAATTTTACTACGACAAAGCTATCTCTACAAAAAGGCCTGAAGGTGAATGGCAGTTTAAGAATGCTTTAATTTTCACTACTGAAAAATGGTAATACTTAATTATTTGTTAACCTGATTCATCAAGTTCTTTAGTTTAAGAGCTGCACCAACAATTGAATCGGTATTTCTTTTGTGCCATTAATAAATAATCGGGTATTTTGTTACTTTCATCTTCTTCAACTTACCCACAACAGGTCGCGGAACAAAACGCCACAAAAGTGCTATTTCATTCGTTGCAGTACTTATAATATTTAAAGGTTTAAATGGAACTTCGTAAGCATAGCTAATTCTAAAAGAATGTCTGGATTTTTTCATAAAGTGACTCACATCCAAACCTCCCTGAATACTCAATTCGTTACTTGTTCTAAAAAGAACACCTAACCAATAGCTGTCTTTTAAAAAGAGATGACCAGTCAGGTCGGCTTGAAAAGACGACTGCGGCACCCATTTTAGTAAAACACTTGGTTTGAATACTATGTTTTCATTTAGTTGAATATTGTAAGCACTCAAAGCATAGTAATGCCTGCTCAAACTTGCATTACTGGCAGTATTAGTCCCCAATCGCATTGCACTTTCATTCAAATGATGTACCGCCAAACCCAAATAGTAATTGGACTTGTTAAAATGTAATCCCGCACCGAGATCCGGTATAATACCAGTCCCCTCGGGCGAAATTATTACATCATAGTTATGTCTGACATTCAAGGAATTAAAGTCTACCGAATAGCTTCTAATTCCACCATACATCCCAAAAGAAACAATGCCTCCGAACGCGTTAATTCTGTAATTATAATGGATTATCAGACTTCTGACTGAAGCTATTCTGCTTTGTACAGAAGAAAAAGAGCCCCCAATTCCCATCTGATTATAACGTAATGGTGAACTTACCTGAAACAAATTCCCTACAAGTATTCTTCCTGTCTCAAACGTTTGTCTTTTATGAAATGCCGCAGTGCTTAGTCCATCCTCTAAACCGGCACTTGCCGGGTTCACCGACACAGGACTAAACATGTAATGCGCATAAGTGATATCTTGTTGTGCAAAAGCAGATATCCATGTAAAAAAAAGGATAATTGCGGCTATACATTTTATCATCGTTGTATAATAACCTCCCCTCTATAATGCCTGTTTATTGCTTCCACATAAACGTGGTACAAGTATTCCCCGTCGGGAAGACCTCCCCCATCCCAGTTATTCTTATAATCGTTGTCCTCAAATACAAGTTGACCATTAATGCCAAATATTTGTACTAACGTGTTGCTAAACTGATCTATCTGATTAATATAAAATACATCATTGGCCCCATCACCATTTGGAGTTATGAGCTCAAAAACACTGACATTTATACATGTTTCAACCGTACCGGGTAATATGCTCACTTCCTTGGTTTGACTTCTTCCGTTACTTAATGTCAAAGTAAACAACTGAGTAGTATCTACTGAAACGGCTATTTCCTGTTGGTCATTTATAAATTGGTTGTCAATTGCCGGTTCAGCACTCCATTGGTAATAATCATCTATTACATTTGTTGACAATACAACTGTATCCCCCTGGCATAGCAATGTATCACTAGCGAAAATGCTTATAGAAACACAATCGATGTGGTCATCATCCAATATTTCAATATCAATAGAGCTCCTTTTACCATTATCGTTTCTGGTTAAGTAATAGGTCGTCTGCTCCTGAAGGCTTACTAATAAGGTATCTTGAGAGGAAATAGGTCTATCTGGCTGATCACTTTTCGACCAATAAACATCCGTTATAGAAGAACTTAATGTTACAGAATCTCCAGAACATATCGCGTTAGAAGTACTATTAATAGTGGGATTCCCTGTGTATTTACTACATAATAGTCTTGGACTTAATGTAAAATCATTGCTATTAAATGGTATTTCTAACACTGTATCGAAAACGGTGGTGGTACATTCCAATGTTTTAAGAAAGAGCTCCAAACCTTTTTGTTCTGTCATCTCATAATCAGTTACCCGTGGCATGCAAAAGTCCAAAAATGTCTCGCATTCCATAAAATAGGCCTCGTTAAAACCTGTAGGGCTCGTTACCCCAACAGTCATTACCCGCTGCGTATCTTGATACATATATCCCATACTATAAAATGAATCGCCACCATATAAATATTGATCCAATACATTGCCTAAACTGTCAAAAGTAAACACAATATTTAAGCCGTTCTTTATTTTTGCATCAATTGCTAATGCAAATTCATTAGGTCCAATAACATTAATTGTGCGACTAGAGACAACATCATCAGCATCTGTACCATATACCCGGGTCCATACGGTATCTCCCTTTAAATCAAATTTTGCTAGTATTATATCTATCCCGCCTATTTCTGCACCTTGGGTAGCTGTAAAAAACAAATAGCCATTATCAATCTCAGTTACACCTGTTACTGCAGTAAAAGTTCTTATATCACCTACTAATTCCGATTCACTACTGCCAAACAGTCTGGCCCATTCTACATTTCCGTCTTTATCAACTTTAATCAATTCTGCATCGGTCTCACCTTCATTTTTAGCACCGTTAAAAGCTATTGCACCTGTCAATAAATACCCTCCATCTTTTGTTTCAATAGCTTCACTTGATAAATCTCCACTGAATTCACAATCTACTGAAACAGACCTAACAATATTACCATCATTATCAATTTCAATTATCGCTTGATTATAATTTTCCGAAGGATCAAAGAAGTCCGTCCCATGGATAAAATAGTTCCCGTTACTTGCATTTTCTAGTTTATAGGCCCAAAAAGTCACAAAATTATAGTCCTTTTTTTGATAGGTTTTATACCATTTAACCTCACCATCTTCTAATGACATCTTCATTATTGCCGGACTAATAGAGGAAAAATCATCTGTGGAAGTAAATAATACTAACAAATGATCATCATCTGTTAATACAAATTTAAATGCAAATTGGTTAATTTCATCTCCAATGATTTTACACCAGACCTGCTTATAGTTTTTATCTAATCTTGCAATGAGTGCATCATTTGCCCCAAAGCCTGTATCCTTAATTTGACCACAAAATAAATAACCATCATCAATTGGTATTATTTGCCTTAAAGAAGCGACATTTTCAAAAGCAAAAATCCTGGAGCTATCTAGCTGGCTGTAACATTTAGCAGCAAAAAAAATACAAATTGTCAAGCACGATTTAAGAAACAATTTCCAGGTTAATTCTTTCATTTCATTCAGACTCAGTACGGCTTTAAAACACCAAATTAAAACAATTTATATTAATTTACACTACAATTCATTTTCTCTTGAAAAAACACATACCTGCTATTATTCAACGTTGAATTAATAAGTAGCCATTATATTCATTATCGTTATTGAGTGTTGAAATAAAATAATAGTACCAACCATCGGCTAAATTTTCGCCGTTCCAATTGTTTTGATAGTTTTCACTTTCATAAACCAGCTCATTGTTTATGTTAAATACTTTTAGATAAATAGGGTAAATCCTATTTAAAGGTTCTACATAAAACACCTCATTTGCGCCATCGTAATTCGGACTTATTAATTCATATATATTGATATTAAAACAGCCTGGATCACCTATATCATAAACTTCAACATCAACCTCTCCATATCTACCATTAGCGAGGTTAAGTAGTATTTTTTCAGTACTATCCGCTTTAAACTCATAAACCGGGGACACGCTTACAGTATCTTCAGGATGAGCTACATTAGACCACCAGATATCATCTAATGTAGTGGAAAGTCTGACAGTATCTCCGGGGCAATAGGTATTTTGATTTTGTCGAACGTCAATTGCAACGCAATCGCGATCGGTATCACTTTTCACATAAACCATAACTGAATCCCACTTCCCATTAGAATGTACCGCATAATAAGTCGAAGTTTCTTGGGGCACAACAATGATTGAGGACAACTCACTAATAACTTCCCCTTCCTTACCATTGAGGTACCACTGAACGTTGTCTATTGAAGATTGCAAGGTGATAGAATCGCCAAGACAGATTGATGTATCCGAAGAATTAATTTCAGGTGCTCCACTAAATGAGGTGCAAAATTGACGTGCATGAAAGTTTTTTTGGGACTGGCGTACACTCCAGGCAATCTCGTCCAGGTTTTCCCTTGCAGTCATATCCAAATTATCGAAAAAAACAGGCCCGCCAGACTTATATACATAATCTATGGCATTGGTATCATTCTCGCAAAAACCTAATTCATTATCCATGATCAAAACAATTCCCTGCTGTCCATCACTTATAGATGTTACATAACCGGTCAGATATATTTTATCTGCAACCACCACGCTGCCTTCAATGCATATATGACCGTTTGGATTATAACGAAACTGAGAACATACTTTTCCTTCCTCATTAATTTTCAGCGCATTTAAAATACTTTTTGTTGAATCTAAAACCTGAACGGTAAACAACCATTGCTCATTATTTTCATTCTCAATAATTTCTCCCAATTGCAAAAAGTCATTGTTTTCAGAACCATATACATGCGTCCATAATGTATCACCACCTGAGTCCAATTTGATAATTAACAAATCATAAACACCATTGACTTGTGAACTACTGGTTGCAACTATAAAACCGTCCTGATTTTCTGTAATTGCAATACCTCCAAAAGGACGTTCATCTGACTCAGCACCCGACCTTCCTATAATCTTAGCCCATTCAACTTCTCCCTGATCATTCATCTTTAAAATTTCCAAATCGCTCGTTCCAAAATTTTGAGGATGCTCAATAATAGCACCGGCTAAAAGCGTGCCACCATCTGTTGTCACAATGCAACCATTTCCAATCTCTGTAGCATCTAAACTATTCAATTGTCGTGCATATTGAATTAAACCGTTTTCATCAATTTCCACCAGCAAGCGATCTGCATACTTTTCTATTTCATGATCATACTTTATTCCTGCATTTAAAATAATATTACCGTTCTTTTTCTCTCTTAAAGTCATACCCACTCCTGAATCCCCTTCGTTTTCATAGCGCTGACCCCACAAAAAACCTCCTGTGGAAGTAAATTTAAGCACAAAAAATCCAAACATTCTATTATTCGGATAGCCTGTCACATAGATATTTCCCGTCGAAGAAACCATAATATCCTGAGTCACCAATATATCTGAGTGTCGTCCATAAAGTATATTATTTTGAACATTGAATTGCTTATCCACAAAGAGTAGTAATAAATTATCTTCTTCGTTTTCAACAAAACCTGTCAGCACAAAACCATCATCGTTTTTTGCTATCCCCATAACTCGTTGAACTCCTTCGACAAAAATACTCCTTAACGAATCTTGAGTGTATGCAATCGAATTATTCAACATAAACAAGATGAATAGCACCACATTTTGCGATGAAACCCTCTTATAAAAATGCACATGTGACAATTTAAATACACGCATGCTTAAATGTACAATGAACTCATAAACAGTAATAGTTATGGAAAGGTAAGCTTAAAATAATGAATTATTTTCTTACAATCATGTAAATATCTTCCGCTCCCATTCCCCCGGGTCTGTTGGAAGTCAAATAACCTTTCGTTTTATCTTTACTCAAAAATATGCCAAAATCATCCGCAAATGAATTGATGGGTGCCCTGAGATTCTCGACATGTTGAGGCTGATCTTCTTTCATATTTACAGAAAAGACATCTAGCCCACCAAGCCCGGAGTGCCCATCAGATGAAAAATATAAATAACCATTCTGATGAATAAATGGGTAGCATTCGTTACCGCTTGTATTCACCACCGGGCCCAGATTAACAGGTTCTGACCACAAACTGTCGATTTGAACACAAAAATAAATATCCATTCCACCGTACCCGCCATCCCTATCCGACGAAAAGTAAAATATTTTCCCATCCTCAGATATAGATGGATGCGCATAAGATTTCAACGAATCGTTAAACACAAACCGTAATGGGGACGTCCATCCTAACATGGAAATCTCCGATTTGTAAAGTTTGATTGGGTTTACATTGGATTCATTTTTATGACTCTTTTCCACGCGCTCGCTCCGTGTAAAATAGATCGATTGGTAATCGTTGCTAAATGTACACGCTCCTTCGTGATGGTGCGAATTAAGGAGTGACGAAAAAGAAGTGGGTCGTTTCCAATGTTTCTTTTTCAATTCTGAATAATACAAATCCAGATAGGGCGTATTAATACGTCCATATTGGGGCCTGATAAAGGTGGATTCCCGGCTAGAGCTAAAAACAATACCATCTTTATAATCCACCGCACAAATCTCAGAATACGATGTATTAAGGCCTTTGAGTTTAAGAAGCAAATAATCGCTCTCCAGGTCTTTCCATTTAGCCACTTCCTCCCATCTGCGAAGCAATTCGCTGGCTTCGCTATTCGTTGGATTTTTCTCTAATAAACGCTGTAATGTATTAATTCCTGCTGCATACTTACCATTACTGCGCTGTACTTTGGCAAGCATAAGTTCAGAATTCTCAACGTGGTATTCCCTTCTAATTAATAAATACCAATATTCTGCTTGCGAGAAGTCACGCATTTGATAATAACAATCGGCGATGCACGCAGCTGTATTAAAATCGGCTTTTCTTTTATAGCAGAGTTCTAAATAAGGAAGTGCATTGGAAAACTCTTCCAATTCATAGAATGCAATAGCCACTCGCCAATCCTTTTCATAGATTTTTTGAGCTTTTGTATTATGTACCCCGATCATAAGGAGTGCCAATAGAAGAAGTTTCATATTCCTTTTTAATAGGGCGCTCAAGTCTTTTTTTGTATTCTCATTAAACAATTATGCACAAAATTATGGTTTAAAAATTCTGAAATCAAATAGATTAAATCTATTACACCAGTTTTTCTTAAATTATTTGTACGATTATACCCTGATTAAAATTGGACAAGTGGATCGAGTTTACTAAAAGTTATTTTCCGCGAAGAAAAGCGAATCGCCACATTATACCTGCAACTTTATATCTCTTCTTTTCTTCAAATGTCAACTGGTTGTAAATAATACGAATCACCAAACTTTACAGCCTTTACCAAGTTAAGAATTACACTTTGAAAAAGCGCATAGATTGCATCATCATTTGAGCATGTGAGTTTAGTTCTTCAGAATTTGATGCTAACTCTTCAGCAGTTGCTGCATTCTCCTGAACCATATTGTTCATTTGTTGAATGGATTCATTGATTTGCATGGCACCGGAATTTTGTTCATAACTTGAGTTGGCTATTTCCTGAACAAGAGCAGAAGCCTCCTGAATGCTTGGAACAATTTCTTCAAATATTTTACCTGATTGGCGTGCTGTTTGCATACTCTCGGATGAAATTTTATCTATTTCGTTGGCGGCCTCATTACTGCGTTCTGCTAATTTCCTTACTTCACCAGCAACTACGGCAAACCCTTTTCCCCTCTCTCCGGCATTGGCAGCCTCTACAGCTGCATTTAAGGACAACAAGTTGGTTTGTCTGGCTATTTCACCAATAATAACAATCTCTTTAGTGATGATATCCATAGACCCTATCGCTTTGTCTACAGACTGATTGCCTTGTACTATTTGCTTATAGGTCTTTTGTGTCATTTCTTCTGTTTTTCTGGAATTATCAGCATTTAGCTGAATACTTGCTACCATCTCTTCCATAGAAGCTGATATTTCTTCCACCGAACTTGCTTGTCCTGTAGCTCTTTCAGACATCTTTTGTGAGGAGACGCTCAATTCCATACTGGCATGTCTAATACTTTTTGAGGCCTTAACCACCTGGCTGATTGTATTTTTCAAATTACCAGCCATCGAACTCAGGTTATGTAATATTTCTACAAATTCATCCTTCCCTGTCTCATCCACTTTTATGCGCAAATCACCTTGAGCTACCCGATTTACAATCAGGTTTATCGAATCTACCTTACGCATAATTCGTTTGGCAACGAACACGGAAAGCCCTATTGCCATGAATAATACAAGACTGGTAATAATAATTGCCTGGGTTAAACTGGCACTATGATAAGCGCTAATTCGAGCGGTTTCGGCTGTTAGATTTTGTACACAATGATCTTCTAACGCTTTAATCATATTAATTTTCTTGGTTATTGTCTGAAACCATAATAAAGGATCAACGCCAAACCTACCTTCTTTCGCATGAGATTTCGCGACAGTCCTCATTTTTGCTACTGCTATGGCGGGTTGGCTACCGAGCATAGTCTTATACTGCTGTTTTTGCGCTGGCACAGCATAAGTCATAAATATTTCCGCATACGCATTTTGTTCTGATATTAACCGAATGAATTTCTCATAATGCCCGGGAGGAAAATAATCTTTGGAAAAGGCACCTGCAAGAACAGCGCGTTCAATTCCAGCCCGTTCTTTACTCAACAATAAACTTAAATAAGCACCGGAAAGAGTGGTTATTCTGGCATCTGAAGATGACTTACTGATGACCTTTATAACTTCAAACAAATCGGAATTCATGCCTGTATAAAATGCTACGGCATCATTTACACTTATTTTAAAAGAAGTTACTTCAATGCGTTTGGCTGAAACCTGAGTCATAACTATCAATGCCTTTTCAATAGTGGTCTGAAGCTCGCCATCATAATCACTGGCGGCTTGCTTTAATATTGGCAACAAGTCATTTAATCGTTTATCAGTGAGCATCTTTTGATCATTAAGCTCTTGATAGAACTTCTCTCCCTTTGAACTTAAAAAGCCGGATGTATTACCTCGCTCTTTTTGACTTTCATGGATAAAATTGCTTATACTCACAGCAATGTTTATTTTTTCGTCCAGTCCCTCCATTTCTTTGGAAACATTATAGGCCTCATGTATCTTCTGAAAGGAAAAAAAGGTCAGTGTAAACATTGGTAGTATTAACATGACCAATATCTTATACCTCAGTTCTAATAACTCGAGAATTTTCGCCATAGATATTCTTATTATTTTATGCCTGATTAATCAATTACCCGTAAAGCTTTACTTCATAGTAGCCAAAAGAGCATATATAATTTCAGTATTGAATTTCGGTAAAATGTTAAGATTGAGTGTTATTAGTTGTAGCGTTAAAACGAATTTGGAGTTGCATAAATCCATATGAGATATGCCACACAAACATCTTTTTTCGACGTATTACTGAGGTTTCAAGATGGGTTCAATGTATTCTTCGAGGAAATACGGCACAAAAAAAGACGTATTTAAGCACCTAGACTTTCTAAAAAAACTTGTATATATAGTCTGTGTTATTCTATTGTTAATTTCAGGTTAACAACTTGTATTTCCTCCCAATTTTTTCTTTACAATTTTGAGGTAAAAATTCATCTTCCATTGCAAGCTTGGCGTTGTCATCATTTTCCTGTGGCATGTAGTAGAGCTGACAGATATCAGCTATGCTCAATCCATTTTGGTTTTCCCAATCTAAAATCATTTGATCGCCCACCTGCACTTCTCCTTCTTCAAGCACACGAAGATAAACTCCGGACATGGGCATCTTTACAAATTTCTTTGGCAATTCAGGGTCTTGAAAACGGTACGCAAACTTGAAACAAGGCTGCCTTGGTTGAGTGACCTGAACCAGTGCCTGCCCTATACGGTATTTGCTTCCCACAATCATATTCCGCTCGTCCATGTTTTCAATTGTCAAATTTTCTCCAAACATGCCATAATCCCATTCTAAGTTCTCGTAAAGTGATTGCCAATAGGGATAATGCTTTGCGGAATATATATAACACGCTTTGTCCATACCACCGTGTACTTTTCTATCCGATACATAGTCACCCTTCACATCCGTCGTCTCGAGTCGTACCGGTTGATCCACCGGAAATTTGTATATACCGGTCTCATGTTCCTTTCCGTTAACAATAATGGTTTGAGGTTGAGCGATATTGGTGGCTAGCACTTTCATTTTTCAATCTTTATATTTGCTACAAATATACTTTAACTTCGGAAAGATTCATTGTTAACATAGCGACATTAGAATATTTTAGTTTAATATTTTATCAAGAATTTATTGAGTAACAAAAAACTTCACTTAGTAAGGCCATCTTACTATTTTCACAAAATGTCGGTAGGTGACACTTTTCAAAAAAGTATTTATGCATATTCGCTATACTAAGCAACAGTAAGGTAACCAATTAATCCTATTTAAACATCCATGAAGCATTTATTATTCCTAATTATCATTACTTCTCTGACCGCCAGTGCGCAAATCAGTAATCCTTCAATCTTCAAAGACATAGACCATTTCCTCCAAAAAACCGTTAGCAATGGAAGGGTCGATTATCAAGCATTGTCTACCAATAGTAGCGAGCTCAAAGGCTTAATTGATGCGCTGGAAAATATTGATTTATCCCAAGCATCTGACGCAGAAAGCAAGGCTTTATACATCAATGCTTATAATTTACATGTAATTAATCAAATTGTACAATCATACCCCCTCCAGTCTGTTCAGGAAGTAGATGGTTTCTTTAATAGAACTAAAATTGTAGTAGCGGGAGAAACTATGACTTTAAATGAATTAGAAACGCAAAAATTGATCAAGGAGTACCAGGATCCCCGATTTCATTTCGTTTTGGTTTGTGGCGCGCTAGGATGTCCGCCAATAACTAATTTTGCCTACACTCCGGATCAACTTGATGCACAAATGACCGGGCAAACGAAAAAAGCATTAAATGATGAAAGCTTTATTCAGGTTAGTTCAGATCAGGTTGAACTTTCAGAGCTGTTCAGTTGGTATGCAACAGATTTTGGAGGAAACAAAAAATCGATACTCAGTTTTATCAACGCTTATCGTGAAAATCCCCTTTCCGAAAATACAAAAATCGGCTATTACAACTACGACTGGAGTCTTAATGTTAAAGAATCTGTCTTAATAGAAGGCACAAACTCCAGCCGGTATATAGTTTCCTCCACAATAAGAAAGGGATCAATGGAGATTAAACTATTTAATAATTTATACTCTCAAAAAACGGGAGACGGTACTGAATTATTAAATCGTTCGTCTTTTTTCACCTCATCTCTAAGTTTGTTTTATGGTCTCACTAACCGTTTTAATATTGGCATCGCTTCCAGGTATAGAAAAGTTCGAAATAACAATCTGCCCTCTTCTCCTTTTAGTGTTTTCGGTTCCGGGGACCCAGGAACCACCAGGAGAGGAATTACAGCAATAGGGCCTCAAATTCGTGTCGCACCGATAAAAAAGTGGCGTAACTTTTCCATTCAAAGTGCTTTTACATTTGCGGTGGGCAAAGAATTAACAGGAAATGCCAACGAGCCCTATATCGATTGGAATGGCCCTACCTGGGTCACTCAGGTATTCAATGATTTCTCTATAGGCAATAAATTTTCACTATTCACAGAAATAGATCTATGGATTGAGGATATTGGCCCGGAATCGGAGAACCGTATTAATCGACTTTCGACACCTGTAACATTAATTTTCAGTTATGTACCCACTAATAAAATATCACTCTATGTGTTAAATGGCTTTTCGCCATACTGGCAGGAAGAGTTCGATTATTTCTACCAAATAGGAGTGGGTGGAAAATACCAATTTACTCCAAATTTTGAGCTGGAGTTGTTATTTACAGACTTCACGAACAAATTCCTTGCTGACAATAATGGTCAGGCTGCGACCTATAATTTAGGAATTCGAACAAATATACAATCATTAAAGAGAGATTAAATGTAAGATTAGTATCTTTCAGTTAGAAGTTTAATAATCTATCACGAATGTCAATGGCAATTGACAAAACATACATTTTCAAAAAACGGTCTACCGGGCTACAAATACTACTGGTTAACACCTTAGTATTGGTACTCACATGGACTTCATTTGCCCAGGACAGTTCAAATAAGGTCATTACTTCCGTAAAATTTCAAGAGAACACCAAATGTAAATTGTCGTTTCTTCAAACGCTTATTCTACTGGAAGATGGAGATTCATGTCAATTAGAGCGGATTGAATCAGATATACAACGCCTTAAAAACACTCCGGGTATTGGTGACGCTCATTATTCAATTGACACGGTAAACAATGAATTACATTTAACATATGAAGTTTCGGAAGTGCGAACAGGGCTTCCAATATTCAATTTTGGAGGCATAAAAAACAACATTTGGTTTAAACTTGGTTATTCAGACATCAACTGGAGAGGGCTTGGTCAATCGTTTGCTGCCTATTATCAAAATAACAATGGCATGCACGCAGGTGGCATTCGTTACAGAATTCCTCGAATCAAAGGTGGTAATTGGGGAGTAGCAGGTAATCTGAGCAAATGGTCTTCACCTGAACCGCTCTATTTCAATGAAGGACGTGTCAATTACGACTATGATAACCACAGTGCCGAATTAAGCTTAATAAAACATTTTGATTTCCATAAAAACATCACACTTAGTGGTAACTTTTTCCGGGAGAAGTACACCAAAAGCGAAATACAACCTTTGGAAAATGCCCCCGGGCCTGCGGTAGAGCAAAAGCTAAAGTTCATGACTAAATTGGAATATAATGTTACATTCCTGAACTATCATTTCTTTTATTTAAATGGTTTGGCATGGCAATTGGTTTATCAAAACGTCTACAATATCAACAAAGACCCGTGGTTTAATAGCCTCCGGTTTCAGGGTAGAAAATTTATTCGCGTCAAGGAAAAAACAAATCTAGCCATGCGTCTCCGCATGGCTATTTCTACTAATAATGATACTCCATTCGCGCCGTTTGTAGTAGACAGCCATGTAAATATTCGTGGTGCGGGTAACAAAATTGATCGCGGAACGGCGCAAATAGTATTTAACTTTGAATACAGACGTACAGTATTAGATAAAAAGAAATGGGCAAGTCAATTAGTAGCCTTTACCGATTTGGGCACCTGGAGAACTGCGGGTGGAGACTTTTCGGACTTAACACAAAGACAAATAATCAGACCCTTTGTAGGAAGCGGTATTCGAATTATTTATAAGAAAATATATGGAGCAATTCTCAGATTAGATTATGGGGTAAACCTTTTGGATCGTGATCAACATGGTCTTGTTCTTGGATTGGGTCAGTACTTCTAAAAGTGGCTATTCTTCAGCTCTCTATTTCAGTATAATTTATCCAACCTGGCTAAAAATAATCAAGATTTCATTTAAAAACACATTTTGATTGGCACAGACATCGCTGTTATCATTAGAAAAATGAGCAGCACTTTTTTGACATTCACAAAATTGTCTCTGTAGTGCACTTTTTGTTTCTTAAATTTGTTTGTAACGAAAAACTTATACAATGGAACAAAAACCACCATTCCCACCATTTACCGAAGAAACAGCCAAACAAAAAATACAAGCGGCAGAAGACGCCTGGAACTCAAAAGACCCTGTAAAAGTCTCCAAGGCCTATACATTGGATACAGAATGGCGAAATCGCTCTGAATTTATAAACGGTCGCGAAGCCGTAGTGGATTTTTTAACACGTAAGTGGAATAAAGAATTGGACTATAAACTTAAAAAAACGTATTGGGCACATAGCGAAAACCGTATAGCAGTTCGCTTTGAATATGAATGGCGCGACGATTCGGGGCAATGGTACAGAGCTTACGGTAATGAAAACTGGGAGTTCGATGCTAATGGACTCATGAAAAAACGATTTGCGAGCATTAATGATTTACCAATTGATGAAGGCGAACGTCGATTATAATATCAATAATTCCCGGGCCATTAAAAACAGTATAAAAAATAAACCCTGATTCTCTTTCAAGAATCAGGGTTTTATGTTGAACCTCTATTAATCGAATTATTCTGCTTTCATTATTTCTCTCTTGAAGAACTGATCTCCAACCTGGATTATGGCAATATAAAGGCCATTTTCAACAAGTTCCCCTTCGTTATTTCTTCCGTTCCATTCAAACGAAGTATTGCCTGAAGACATTTCATTACTTAGCACATTTGCCACTACATTTCCTGTAGTTGAATAAACGGTCACATTTAGTTCTTGCGGCTCAGTTAATGAGACATTGAATGACATTTGTGCTGCAAAAGGATTTGGATATACCGAAATCGCTTCATTAATCATTTCCCATTCCCGGATTTCACGTGCTGCCGTTTTGTCAAAAGGGTTCTCCATTATTGGGTATCCCAAAGGTTTATTCATCCACACCACGATTAACTCATTATCATCAGGTGCTCCTGAACCTACATGACGACCTACACTAAACGGGTAGTTATTGTCGTTGGCAACCAATAGCAAGTAAGGATTTAATACTACCACACTTTCTATAGTTACAAATGGGAAAGCAAAGTCTTTACCTGTACCCACATCTCCGGCAACTACAGGTCCCGATAATAACCATGGATCTTTTATGTTCATCAAGTCAAGGGCTTCTCTTTTGATCATTACATTTCCTTCGCCTTGAGACTGAACTTCAAATACTCTCTTGAATCCGTTTAAATCACCCTGAGAGCCATCGCGTTCAATAATCACACCTCTGTTTTTGCTAAACATGGTAAATTCACCAATTGCACCGGCTTCCGGACTCATAGGATATAAGTACTGGGCTCCTGTATACATCTTAGCATCAACATCAAACTCGTGTATTAACAGCTTATTGTCCATCTCAGTTGTAAGTGGTTTTTCCAATAGCGGATAAAGTGTTTTTCCGTCAGGGCTCACACCCATTCCTTCAAAACCTCCGCTTGATTTGGATTTAAACTCATTCTGCATTTTTGTAACTCTGTATGGCCAGAACATTCCCGCCAACCATGGTGTGTTAGCTCCGTCCTGATCCTGTAAGTTTGTTCCGTCTCCTGAATCACCAACTTTAGGAAAATCACCGAAAAGACATACTGTGCGAATGGCAGGATACTGTTCGTGCACGATCAATAATGTACTGAAATCAAAACTCTGAATATCTGCACGTGACTCCAGGCTGTTAGCTACGATTACATTTGCTACCGCCTGCGCAAAAGACTCACTACCGATAGTACGTGATGAGAACACATTCCCCTTGTTATCCATATCCGTACGCGGGTTTATTTTAGTTTCAATATTATAGCGTACACGTTCCGCATTTTTCCATCTTTTCATTGCATCGGGATGTGCATTACCTGCCCCTGTTTTGTAGTAATCGATGTAAGCGCTTACGAAATCGAAAACCTGCTGAAGAGAAGGCATTATATACGGATCTATAAAGCCATTTGCAGCTGCAAAATCCACTGATACCGGTGACAGCATCAAATCGTTAGTCTGAGCGGGACGACCAGCAAGTAGTTTATCAGCGATAAACATACTTTGAATTTGAGCCAAAGTAAGGTTTTTAACCAATACTTCATCGTCATGTTCATAGGGCGTTCCGTCAGCTTTGCGGGCCTTTGATGCTTCGATATAAGGATCGTGATCCAAAACAGGGACACCATCGCTTGTGATTCCACAATCCAATTCAAGCGTTGGCATCAAATAGTCAAGTGCCGCCTCCATTGAAGGTAATGTATTTTCAGGTCTCAGGTTACGAGCACCGCGATGGCCTTGCGCATCAAATAAATTCACATCAATTAATCCGTCAGCATCTATATAATCTGGTGTTCCATTGTTGTCACCATCAAAAAGGCTAACAGCTTCCAACAACAAATCAGGACGATCTGAAATTATTCCTTGTACGCCCAAATTCAACAGCTTGTTCATAGAAGCAGTATCATTTACTGTATAAACGACTACAGGGAAGCCTGCACGGTTCAAAGATCTTACATTAAATAGTTCGCTTGATGCTTCCGTTAAATCAACAGGAGGGGTTTTACGACTTCCTACAAAAGTGTTGCTATCACTATCGTCGAGCATTACAAACCAAGGAGACATAACCGGAACGTGAGCACTACCGTTGGCCTGAGCGTGAGCACGCATTGCATTCATCACTCTCAGCGCACTGTATTCTTCACTAAAAGGATTTTGCGGTGCTCTAATTTCTTTCCCACTTTCATCAAAGTCAGGTAGCGCAAAAGGAGCATCTAATAAAATACCATTATTATCAAAGTGTAACAAAAACGGACCAAACTCGTCACCAATCCAAAGCGTACCATCTGCATCGCGCTGTACAGATTCAATATCGAAATCGGCTCCTGTCAAAATCCGGTCACTTGTGAAGTGGTTTGTAATAGCGAAAGGAATCAAACCATTAGGATCAGATAATTGAATAAAATCTACAATTTCTACCGTGCCCGGTCCTCCAAAAGGAGTTTCAAAACGCGGGTGAATGGTATATAATCTTAACTCATAATCAGCAGAATTTTCAATACTCCCAAATCCGTTATCTGAAAGCGCCAGGTACGTACCATTTTTATTGTTTAAAACAGCGGAAAACCCCTGAATAGGTTGTTTGTTCTCAAATGGAACTATTTGACCATTAATAGGGCCTTCGCCAATAAGTGTTCCAGATGTTGGACCTGCCGAAAAAGAAGCCGCATCCAGCACAGCATGCCCTACCAAAAAAGCACGAGATTTACCAGCCTGCTTCGCAGATTTACCAGCTTTTTCATACTTCTTTAAATTAGATGAATAATTCGATTGGGCATTTACCTCCAAGCAAAAAAAGAGGCTTACAATTCCAATTGTCAGGTATTTGTGAAAAGTTTTCATAAAAGTTTGAATTAATTAATCGTTTAAATTCACTGCATCATAGCGATGCAAATAGTTAGCTAAAAATAGCGCTACTGTTTTGCAGGAATCTTAGAAGTAAATAATGATTTAGTTAAGCTTAGTCCTCATTTTTCGCGTTTGTTAAAAGTTACTTAATATGCTATGCTAAGTATTCTGTTATGAGTAAAGCTATTTTCTCAATCATGCGTTAAGTTATTATTATACAATTCTTGCCGGACGCTCTAATTCCAGAAATAACAACGAACAAGGCAACTGAACACTCTTTTAAGTGTTGAAATTGTTTTAAAGTTAATGAGAACGAAAAAATAACATTTGCAATATGGCATCAACAATTAATTAATATTAGAGGAAAAAGAACGCCTTAATGAAATATATTAATTGAAGGAACACTGTTCAGTTCAACTGATAAGTGTCCCTTCTCGCTTTTACTAAAAATAAAAATTTATTCCTGTTACCAGGTCTGAAGCTCTCATTAAAGAAAAGTTGTTCCTAATTTGTGTATATTTGAGGTCGTTCATCTGAGTTTCTCGCTTATATCTGCTGTAACTTAATCCACCGACATTTAGGCCTATCTCTACAGACAACCATCTTTTGATCAGGTAAAATGCTCCAACATGCAAATTTAATGACGTACCTAAACTATTCGATTGTTTTTGTTCAATACCATTATTTTCTTTATCCTTGTCTAATGTTAAAGAAGCTTCAAGCTGAGTAAAACCATAAAAATCCCCATAAATCACTTTTTGGTACCTATAAAACGCCGTGCCGGTCCAGTTTCTATCGTTAACAGGATCTTCATCTACATTGTCCTCTATATTTACAAATAACCTGCCACCTAAACCGATAAAATTATTTCCCTTAATTTGATAACCCAATCGAGGAGATATACTTAAGAAATAATGTCCTCCTTTAGTCTTAAAATCACCCAGGCCACTATTATATTGAGAACCGGAATAGCTTAAATGTAAATTCCCCATAAATTTTCTATCAATTTGTGCCAAAGAGCTACTAATCACAAAACACAATAACAATAAAACTACAAGCTTAATCTGATATTTCATTTCTCTGATTTTTTATTACACATTGAAGTTTCAATTGCTAAAAAATTCAAAAGCCGGGCCCGATCTGAATAATTAACTGGTACAAAGCAATGAAAAAAAAATATTGCAATAAGTTGAATTGATCCTGCGTACCCTGTCCCAAAATTTCCGTAAGATTTATTGAGTTAAAGTAACTGGTTTTGTAGGGTAATTTGACGCTCAATCCGGTATATCATTTAAAGAAAGAAGCGCTCATGAAATATTACTTAAGTCTATCATCCATTTTATTGTTTTTTCCTTTATTTGGTCAAAACACTCCTGTAGCTAACTCAGAAGAGCTGAGCGACCATCTGAATTTGGAAGCCATAGCATCCATTTTTTCCGAATCTGAAGATTTGGAAGATTTTGAAAAACGTATAAACGATACTGAAACCAGTATCTCCAACCTCGATTTAAACGAAGACGGAGAAGTAGACTACTTAAGAGTAGTAGAAGTTGTGGAAGAAGGTACACACCTGGCAGAAATCCAAGCTGTTGTTGGTGAAGATCAATATCAGGATGTCGCAACTATTGAAATTGAAAAAGACGCTCAAGGAAACACACAGATCCAAATTGTCGGCGACGAATACATTTATGGGCCTTATTATATTATTGAGCCTACCTTTGTGGTACGCCCACCGATTTACAAAACCTTTTGGGTGGCAAATTATAAACCCTGGCGTTCTCCCTACAGGTGGAGACGTTATCCAAAACACTTTGCCATACGCAAACCTTATCCTATAGTCACCTATCGCAAACGCGTTGCACTAAGAGTTAATATTAAACATAGCTATACGCGTGTTACGGTTAGAAGAAGTGCAAGAGCGGCGCGATTGCATCGCGTACACCGACGAAATGATTATGGTATTAAACATGCGAACAGATCACATGCTCATCGCCACAGACATGTAAAACACAATCATCAGAGAAGAACAAAACGCAGAAGGTAGGATTACCTTCTATTTTCCGTGTTTAAATTTGATTATCTGAGCAAAGTTACTTCACCCTTAAAAATTTTGTTTCCTTCCTCCCCTAAATCCAATTCGAAGTAATAGGTAGCTACGGGCAAACTATTTCCCCGATTATTATTACCATTCCAAAATTTGGAGGCGTTTTGACTTTTGAATACTACATTCCCCCATCTGTTTACAATTTTCAACTCTGCATCGGGATAGGTCTCTAAACCTTTAATTACAAACAAGTCGTTCAAACCATCTCCATTTGGAGTAAATACATTCGGAATACGAACCGGAACACGAACTAAAATTCTAATCATTGCCGTATCTACACATTGCCCATTGTTGTTACTGGCAAAGAGCATTATATCATGGTACCCCGATACATCACCGACGGGCATAAACAAGGGATTCAACACACTATCTGCCGAAAGAAATTCCGATTCTCCCCAACCAAATTGATCAGCATTAATCACTTCACCATTCAGCTGTAACTGATCATCGACATATATTACCTGTTCATTATTGGAAGCTGCCGGTACTATATTTGCTCCAACCTCACCATAAATCAATACAGAAACAGCATTGGAAGTTACAGCTTCACAAACACCAAGCAGATCGTGAGCCACAACATGGTATGTTCCTGAACTCCCTGTTCCACCCGGTAAACTACCATCAATTAAATAAGTAGTAGAGTTTTCGTCCAGTGGCAAATCATCCACATACCAACTGATTAAAACATTGGTCATCTGCTCACCTTCCACAGTTAATAGTACATCAGAGCCATAGCAAACAGTATCGTCGTCAAATAATACCGGCGCTGGTGGAGTCACAATTTCCAATGCTGTTTGTGCATTGGCTGCGGTTGGATCGGCACAAACGAGATCACTCAACATAATCACGCTTACTTGCATGCCATCTATAAAATCGTTCCTTGTAATACTCAATCCCGTTTCAGGTTGTATTTGATTGTTTATATACCACTCAAAAGTAGGGGCATTGCCTCCAAAAACAGGCGAAGCTGTTACGGTAACATTTTCGCCCAAACAAGCGGGTTGTGGTACTGCTTCGAGCGTCACTTGTGGTTTCTGTGTTCCGGTGACCCTAATTTGCACATCAGCGCTTGACTCCGGGCATATCTGATCTGGCATACTTATAGTCCATGTCATAGTAACTTCCTGAGGCAAACTTCCTATGAGCGATACAGAGGCGTTAGAAACAGTGTCGTTTGACAAGTTAACAACAGAGGAGCTTGTCCATCGTCCTGTTCCGTTTACAGGTGTATTTGCTGCTAATTGAACTGGGTTATCGCATTGCTCTACATTTGCACCCGCATCTGCTATTGTTGGTTCACGCCCAATAGTAATCAAAAGGCTGTCACTGGCTTGTGGACACAATCCATTTGCTATTGTCCAAGTCAAAACAACAGGATCATTAGCTATATCATTGTCACTAGGGGTATAAATTGTATTCGGTAGAGAAGCGTCCCCAAAATTGCCACTACCAGAAGTAGTCCAAATACCTGTTTCATTGTTCGTCGTATTCACGGCATTGGCACTTAGGTTAAATGGTAAATCCGATTCACACAACACTTGATCAGAGCCTGCATTGGGGGTAGTAATTACCCCAACACGGGTAATTTCAACATCATCATGAGAATCTGGACAAACTCCATTTGAAATGGTCCACCTCAAAATTAAAGGAGCATCATTTTCATCTAAGCCTATAGCCTGGCTATTGGGGACATTGATTGGAATTACGGTACCGGTGCCCGAAATCACGCTCCAGGCTCCCTCCCCTGGATCTGGAATATTCGCTGTTAGATTGGCTATATCGGTACAAACAACTTGATCGGGACCTGCATCTGCGGTATCAGGCAACTCATCGAATGTGAGCAACAAGGTATCGTTCGCTTCCGGACACACACCGTTAGAAAACGTCCATGTCAATACCACGCTGCCATCGTTGAGATCGGTAGTTCCGGGGGTGTAGCTGGTCAAAGGATCGTTATCATCCACAAAAGTGCCATTACCTGAGGTAGTCCATATCGCAGTTTCTCCTGCCGTAACATTAGGGGAGTTAGCATTTAAACTAATTTCTGATACATTTTCACAAAACACACCTCCCGGACCAGCATCTGGACTGGTCATATCTCCCAACTTTGTAATTCCCACTGTATCTGTCTTATCGGGACAAACCCCGTTAGTTATTACCCAGGTTGCCAAAAAAGGAGCGTCAGAAGCATCCAGCCCAGTTACCTGTGTGTTCGGAGACAGGGGATCATCGATAGTACCCGCTCCACTCACTACAGACCATATTCCTGTTCCAATTATAGGAGTATCGGCATTAAGCGGGGCAACATCAGTGCACACAGTTAAGTCTAAACCGGCATTGGGATCACTCGGGTGCTGATCTACCTGTACGCCCAGGGTATCATAAGCATCCGGGGTATCGGCCAGGCAACGGGAGTCACTGAGTAAGTGAACAACGACTGTTATTGAATCATTTAGCGAAGGGACAAAAAGAGTGTCAACTTCAGAAGGCCCCTGCATAATACTGCCGTCAACAAGATTATAAAATGTATACTGAGGATTATCACCCGCAGTGCTACCAATAGCTGTAAAAGTCACATTGTCGCCCTCACAAATTATCGGTTTATCCACAGTTAAATTCACATGAGGGTCGGTAGTACCTGTAGCAGTGATTATTAATGTATCATCGGAAGGAGGACAGCTATTGTTAGTATTTATGGTCCATATAGCCACTAATACGTCTCCATCGTCCATTCCGGAAACAGAAGAATTAGGGTCTGTAAGGTTATCTATCGTACCGCCGGTAGTTGCAGGGCCATAGGACCAAATCCCTGTTCCGTTTAAAGGGTTATTTGCACTTACACTTACCGGATCGGCCAGGCAAACAGTCATATCATCCACAGCATTAGCTGAATCGGGTCCGGCTTCCATGGTTATCTGTACCTGATCGGTCACATCAGGACACAGTCCTTCATTGGAAACTGACCAGGTAAAAGTATGAATCCCAAGCTCCAAATCACTGACTTGAGGACTTAATAAATCGGTAGTGCTTATCGTCCCAGGACCAGACCATTGTCCTGTTCCGTTAGCCGGAGCTGTAGCAGCTAAATTAAATGGCTGACTTGTTATACAATAGGTTTCCGGATCACCTGCAATGGCCGGACCAGGCTCTGGGTCCACTGTAATCACGACCGTGTCAGAAGTTCCCGGGCAACTACCGCTGGTACTGGCGATTGACCATATAAAAGTGACCATAGTATCTGAAGGATCAATAGTATAGGTAGCATTAGGATCATTATCATTGCTTAAAACACCTCCTCCATTATGTGTCCAGGTACCTATTCCAATCAACGCAGTATTTCCTTGCAAACTAAAATTCCCATCACTTATACACACGGACCTGTCTTCACCAGCCTCTGGTATTGTCGGCAGTTCTTCCACAACAATAATCACATCATCATGGTCCTCCGGGCAAGCGTCACCACCTACCGTCCATCGAATGGTAACTGTAGTACCATTTACCAAATCGCTAATCGCAGAATTAGGATCCAACGGATCTTCAATTGTAACTGTACCTGAAATTACGGTCCACGTTCCAAATCTACCAGGATCTGTCACCGGGTCAGCATTTAAGACGGTATCGTTCGCACAAAGTGTCAAATCATCTCCGGCATTGGGGGGTGTAATATCAGCACAAGGTTCTATGGTGAACATACAAGTAGAGTACTCAGAGGAATTACGTTCATTATCCGGCCCCGTACCTTCTGTAGCTTTTGCGGCCACATTCCCTTGCAACAATCCGTTATAAGTCCATGCGCCAGCCCCATTGGCAATAGTTTGACCTAAGTACATGAGCCCATCCCCTTGAGTTGTGCCATCATCGGCACATTCGGTACAGTTGCTCATCATGTAAATATCGATTATTGCATTGGCATGCGCTACATTGGGCACTCCTATAATCTGAGTTTCTGTGCTTACAGTCCTGTCAATTACAGGGTACGGATAGCCATCATTCCCATTAGTAGCGGCATAGTCCAAATCAATGGCTTTGTCTCCGTTGCAATAAATGGCGTTCTCGCGAATGGTATTCTTATGTGCCGGTCCATAAATAGTAACACCATCTCCATCATTATTATAAATTTCATTTGGCTCGCCAATACCTACCGCGTTTACGCCAATTATGTTGTGTTCGGTACCATCTTCACGCAAATCCATCCCGTTATCTCCATTCTCATAAATTTCATTATTATAAAAATAGTTGGCATTGGCACCGCCAAACATACTTATCCCATGAACATCGCTATAAGCGATCACATTGTTCCTGAAAAAATTGTTGGTTGACCCTCCATGAATAGCAAGTCCGTCCGGACCACAACCCAGTGGTATTCCTCCGGTACCTACCCCGACTACATTATTCACTATTTCATTGTCGTAGCAATTCCACATTTCTATTCCGTCTTCACTTCTTGCAGGATCATTTATATTGGCTCGACCACTGTTACATATAAAATTATTTTGTATCAAACTATTTCGAACATCGCCCATAAAAATTCCTGAATTACCATTCCCATATCCAACTGGAGAAGCATTTCCAGAGAGGTCTGTACCGATAATGCAATTTTCAATAAGCAAATTGTCGCAGCTGGCCGCGTCAACTGCCATTTGTAGTGCAGACGAAATATAACAGTCACGTACTGTAATATTTCTGCACACGAGGCCGACATTTGTAGCAGGCTGTCCATTATTCCCGGTAATGGTTATTCCTTTCTGACTTATTGTACCGACATCGCCATCGGGAAGAAAGCCAATATAACAGTCTTGAACCAGTATATCATCAGCACCTAATATCGAAATAGGGAAACTTACAACCGGTCCAAAGTAAATACCTCTAACTTCTGAGCCCGAAGCATCACGTCCATTGTATAAATCGTCCTGAACAAATTGAAAAACGTCATTTCCCTGGCCCACAAGTGTCTGTATATGTATTCTGGGATTTCCTGGCGAAGCACCCGGTTGGGACCATCCATCGATCAACACAGATCCTCCATTTCCTATACCTGGCCCCCAGTCGGCCGAAACGACACCTGGTACATCGCCGTCTCCAAATTGCTTCAAATTTTCTTTTAGGGTAATAGTGTGAGGGCCCGCTCCGGGGATATTGAACTCAATGATGTCATGTCCCGGATTAAAAGCACACATTTGTGTGGCCCAACGCAAAGAGTTTGGCACGATGGGTTCGTTCCAATAATCTGCCGTTGTTGTTACCGTAAATGTGGCCCCTTTCGTGGGTAAAAAGACGCCCACAAAAATTAAAGATAAAAATACATTTTTCATGGGAAAGTAATATTAGGTATTTATAAATACTACAACCCGCTCAAATGTAAACAGTTACAAAAACAACACTACTTTATCTCTACCAAATATGAAAAATCTTTTTCTTCAAAAAAGCGGTAATATCACCTCAAATTCGACGTAAACGTAAATAATGAGGAATCGTTTCTAAGACTATTTTCCTTGTTCACTTTTTTTAATTCACTAATATCATCTGGACAAAAATCGTAGTAACAGCTTCCTGTTTTGTTCTCCAAATTGATTGGAACATATTGTTGATGAGGTAATGATTTTTGAGGTATTTTCATTTTTTCGCGATCCTTCTCCCGCTCTTTATAAATCACTTCTTTGACTTTTATGGTATCTACTTTATCGATAAACACCGTATCTGTTTTTGAAACATAAACAGTATCGACCATGGTGATTTGTTCGGTCGACTCCTTATAACTATTACCAGACCAATTAAGTGCTAAATAAGCGCTTACTATCAATATTGCTACCACTGCCGCTACTTTATAAAGCGCTATTTGATAATGGAACACCCTCGAAACAACAGAATTCCTCGCCTGCACTTTTCCGGGAATTTTGTTCATCAGTGTTTGCGTATCTTTCAGTGTTTCACGCATATCATTATATTCGCGAGTAGACATTTCTGATAATACGACATCTTTTTGAGCTTGTGTCAGTTCATCAAAATCGTAATGTTCTAACCAATCATAAATCGCTTCCATAAGCAATAGTTTTATAGTTTTTTGTTAAGGATTTGGTCGCATAAAACAACCTCGATTTGATAGTACCTTCCGGGCAATCATAAATCCGGGCAATTTCTTTTACAGTCATTTTCAATTTGAACCTTAAGGTGAGTAGCGAACGGTGCTCTGCATCCAATGTTCTGAAACTCAAACGCAAATGCTCGTCTTTTTCATTAAGTTCCATGCGCTCCGTAGCAAATGAACGACTGAAATGTTCATATTTCCTGATTGTTTTTTCTTTACGAAACTCATTTTTACATCTGTTAGAAGCCACTTTAAGCAACCAGGGTTTGAAGTTCAGGTTCGAGTTAAACTTCTCCGGAGACTCCAAAATTTGGAGGAAAATATCATGAGCTATATCGCAAGCTTTATCATTGTCCCTGTCCAGGGAAAAATAGAGGTAATTTATGAGCAGCTCCACATAACGCTTGTAGAGCAATTCGAAAGCACGATGCTTTCGAATTCCATCCTCGTCTCTATAAACCTTAATTAGTTCCTCATCACTTAAGTCCTTCATTATTCCTTAAATGCTTCTATAGCCTTTTCCTTCCAGTATTTCCCTGCTCGTGTTGCTACCAACATGCCCAGCCGGCTCATTTCCTGCGCCTTACTTTTTTCTCCCGCCAGCTTATAATGTTCAAAGAGCTTAATCATACCAGGTAAATAATTAATATTGATCTGATCTACCACACTTCTTCTTATATCGGGCGTGAAATAAGTTTCCAGGTAGTCGAGCGCATAAGCTTGTTCAAAATTATACCGTAATCGCGCGATGTCATCCAGGTTTTCACTGCTGTATTCAAGTACCAGTCCTGTCAGATAGAGATGTTCATCTTGTTCGGCAAGTTGTTTCCAGGAAGGTATACCAACGTATAAAGGCAGCGCTTCAGGTTTGTTATCCAAAATATGATCAATAATTACCTTTTGGTTGTGCTCAGTGGCTCCATCTGGGAATTCCTTATTCAATGGCGCTATTTGGTGCTTATTGAATAAACGCTCACGATATGTTGGTATAGATAGCAAAGGAACGTTAAAAACAGTAACATCGGTTCTTATGCCTAGTACATCTTGCAAAATCCATATGGGAAAAGAGTCATTATCACCAAATGTTAACAAAACACCACCTCGGCTTAAGCTCATTAACACATTATAACTATAATGTAACAAACCCGGGGAGAATTCCTGAGAGTTATACCAGCGTGTATTGTAAACCTTACGCTTGGCAACGTCTCCTTCTACCTCATAGTACACCGTAAAATCTGAAAACAATTCTGTCGCTTCCGGCTTAAGTGCATATGCTTTCTCTATTGCTTTTATGCGTTCATTGCTATGGGGAAGTCCTCTTTGTTGTACATAATAAAAGATAAAGGTGTTAGGTACATGTTTGTTGATCAATTCGATAATATCTTCTTCATTTTTTAATAATTCGTTCCCTTCATTCCAAGTATTGAGTTTGGTACATTCAGGTGTTTGACACTCGTTAAATGTGAATTTGGAATAGCGACACGCTTTATAATAATTGTACCATGCTTCATCATTTCTTTGGTCTTTTTGAACCTCTGCCCACCATAACTGGGCCTGATGCGTGTAAAAATCATAGGGAAGGTTCTTGTCTATTATAGAATAAATGTGAACCGGTTTGTTTTGTCCATCTACCTTGTAAACAGATAATATTAAAAAGGCATACATACAAATATGCCAGAATGATACTAATATATGTGTTCTCATAATAATTTTCATTAATCAAAAACCCAGACGCGTTTTACAGGTTGTATTAGTAATACACGTTGATTTGAAGAACGTTTAATTCTTTTTGGTATTTTTTTATTGGAAGAGAAGACACGTTAAATATTTAGCGTATTTTTTACATTAATTATTTTTTATTCCAAAACACTCTACTATATTTGCGTAAATAAAACACTATTTAGAATCGGTAAGACACCATAGCTATGAAAAAGGAGAAATTCACTTTTTTTTGGACCAACAAATCACCATTCTCCAATTGGTACAAAGCATCATTTGAATGGAATGGTCATCAATATAACTGCACCGAGCAACACATGATGCATCAAAAGGCAATCCTCTTTGAAGATTATGACATTGCCGAACAAATTTTACAAACACCAAACCCAGGCAAACAAAAGGCATTGGGAAGACAGGTGCGTAATTTCCGGAGTGAAGTATGGGATTCTTCCTGTAAGCAAATCGTATACCAGGGCAACAGAGCCAAGTTTCTGCAAAATGAGCACTTATTAAAACATTTATTAGGTACCAAAGGAACCACACTCGTAGAAGCGAGTCCGGTAGATAACATTTGGGGCATTGGGCTGGCAGAAAACGACCCTAAAGCACAAATTAGAGCAAAATGGCGTGGTAAAAACTGGCTGGGAGAAGTATTAACTCAATTAAGGGACGATTTACTTAATGACACAAACACTTATGAATGAACGCATCAGCATCTTAAAAGGCGATATCACTACTTTGCGTGTGGACGCCATAGTTAATGCTGCCAATCCTTCATTATTAGGTGGCGGTGGCGTTGATCATGCCATTCACAAAGCTGCAGGTCCGGAATTGGTAGCAGCCTGCCGACCACTGCGGGGGTGCCATACGGGCGATGCCAAAATCACCCCGGGATTTAAGCTAAGCGCTCAATTTGTCATACATGCCGTTGGCCCGGTTTGGAACAATGGCACCAATTCGGAAGAGCGCCTCTTAGCCTCTGCCTACCGACGATCGCTGGAGGTAGCAGCGGAAAATAAGCTAAAAAGCATCGCCTTTCCTTCTATAAGTACAGGTGCGTACCGTTTTCCTTTTGACAAAGCCACTCGCATTGCGCTCCAAGAAATAGAACTGTTTCTGGAAAAAAACGACCACATACAAGAAGTAATCCTTGTGGCTTTCTCAGAGAAAGATTATAAGCATATGCTTCGCATAAAAGAACAAATAAATGAAACTTAAAACTGAAAAATATATAGATCAATTAACACGTTGGCCCAAGGGAGGGCGACACATTTTAGCACAACACGACGAGCACAGTATAATAGTATACCAGGCATATAGACCGGCTATAGGTTTATATGCGGCTAAACACCAGCAATTTGGTGGCGAATTCAAACTTGAGCGCATGACCTAGATCAAACCCAATTTTCTTTGGATGATGTATCGATGTGGTTGGGCTATTAAACCCAGACAAGAAACAGTCCTTGCCATACGACTCAAAAAAGACGCATTCATTAATTATCTAAAGGAAGCCGAGTACTCATCATTTGGAGCATCTGCTCATGCTAATTATGACACTTGGAAAAACAAACTATCGAATACAAATTGTCGGCTGCAATGGGACCCGGACCATGCACCAAATGGAGAGAAAGAAGCTCGTCGTGCCTTACAAATTGGTATTAAAGGTACGCTCATTGATGCCTACGCCAATCGAGACATTATTGAAATTGAAGACATTTCTTCTTTTGTAAAAGAGCAATACAAACATGTTTTAAATAATGACCTAGAAAAGCTACTGACCCCCAAGGAAACCATTCTAAAATTTGAAGATGAAACATTAAATGAAAAACTGCAACTAGCATGAAAACCTTACTCAAATCCATTGGTAAACTTATGTCTTACGCCCTAAGGCATAACCCCGAATCATTAAACATCGAACTCGATGAAAATGGTTGGACAGCTACCGATCTACTTATAGAACGTATAAAAAAACGCTACCCTGAAATGGATCACACATTGCTGGATACCATTGTACAAACGAATGATAAAAAACGCTACGCCTTCAACGCGGATAAAAGTAAAATCAGGGCCAATCAAGGGCATAGCATTCAGGTGAACCTGGAGCTTCAGGCACAGACACCACCCGACATACTATTCCATGGAACGGTTGAAAAATTTCTACCTGGTATTAAGGAAAAGGGACTCATCAAAATGAGCAGGCAACATGTACATTTATCTGCGGATAAAACCACAGCGACTACCGTAGGATCACGGCGGGGAAAACCTGTTATTTTGGAAATTAATGCACGCCAAATGCACGAAGCTACTTATGCTTTTTATTGTTCGGAAAACGGGGTTTGGCTGACTAAAGAAGTACCTTCCCGATTCATCACTAATATTAACAATTACTGAAGCACCAATTCACTTTCCTTAATCTGTATGAATTTCTCTTTAGGGGTTTCGCACATTGGGCAACAATACTGTTCGGGCAACTGTGCAAAGGAAACACCCGCCCCGATATGCTGATGCGGATCCCCATATTTTTTATCATATACGGTCATACAATTAGGACATTGGTGTAAAATTACCTGTTCGACTACCTTCTCTGTATTTTCAATTTTCTTTGCTTTTTCAGTCTTTGCTTTAAATGTAGCAAACTCTTTAAAGGCCTTATTGTTATATTGACCGATTAATTCCTGCAATATGGCTCGTAATTTCCATTTACGCACATGCTGGGCATATGTAACAAATTTAGTACAGGTAGGATTAAATTCGTTGCGATACATCACATCATAAGATTTAAACAAGCCTGCTGCACGTTGTTTAATCAAGATGTGTGAAAAAGAATACGCTGCTTTCGAGTTTATGCCCAGAATTACCGCATTGGAATTAATATCATGTCTAATAAAATTCTTACGCAAATAAGCTTTCAGCTCCAGGGCATCTTCATCAAAATTGTTAAGTTGCCAGTTCAACTCAGATTGAGCATGACCGTTATTTATATTGTAGTAGGCAAGGAAAAACTTCCAATCTGTGAGCATATCCACATCAATATTCTTAATTAATAAGGATTTCCATGGAGTGATAAATATACGCCCAATTCTTTGTTGCAAACACAACTGACATATTGCTGTTAATTCGCTATAGCTAAAACGTGTAAATCTTTTATATATGCCCAGCCAATATTTACGGTCATCGTACTGATGGATGCCTTCATAGTTGAAAAACTCTGATACCCGAACCAATGGATTCATTGAACTATCAAGTAGCTTTTCTCCCATTTTGAATTTTATTTTTTCAATGAGTATATCCCAGCTATTTTGTTCATCGAGCAGCATTACTTCCAGGTATTCCACCAGCATGGCAATATTCTCGCTATGAACGGTAAATGGCAAAATCTGTTGAAAATCCTCATTTGGAGCTCTAACATAGGCGTGCCAGTAGTTGGTATTTTCAGAAGGCACGAAGTTAATATCACCTGTAAAACTATAAACCAAATCCTGTTTAAGGTCTGTGATATTTACTTTAAGTCGAAGGCTCTTTGGCAGGGTATCCAATATATCATAGTAGGTTGCATCTTTCACCCAGTAAGTACTTGGCAATATATTACTTGAAAGCAGCGATGACACAATGTTTTTCTGTTCATAGTCTCCATCTCGCAGCACCTCATACACGTAACCTTTGAGTAAATTTTCCAGATCCGGAATACCTTGATCCGGTATTCGGAAAATAATCTCCTGTCTTTCTCCAAACTGAAAATGAACAGTATTCAACGAAAAAGCGACATCTACAATTTTCTTAAGGTCTGTGGGCGCCAAAGCCCCTCCTTTTATAAATACTTTTACGTTAACCATACCTTAATTCGTTTCTACCGTTTCTGCTGCTAATTCTTTTTCCAATATCTGCAATACTTCGGGCTTACAGCTACCACAGCCAGTACCTGCTGCTGTTGCCTGGCAAAGCGATTTTAAGTCGTGACACCCTCCTTGAATCGCTTGTTTAATATTACCTTCCCCAACTGAGTTACAACTACAAACCAATTCCCCTATCACCTCTTTTGCTTCGCCACTGCTGATAAGAATTTCCTTACGTTTTTCATCTAACTCAATTTCATTTTTTATAAGATCGCGGTATTCAATGAACTCCGATTTGTCTCCAATCAAAATACACCCAATCATACGGTCTTTATAAACCAGGGCTTTTTTATAGTACCTTCTTTTTCGATCTATAAAGACAATTTCCTCATAATCATCGTTATCAGAAGGGATTTCCACGTCACCAATAGAACAAATCTGCACTCCTTCTACTTTCAATATGTTCATCAGAAGTGATCCTCTGTATTGCACAGACGTATCTCCCAGCAGGTATTTTGCAAGGAGGTCTGCCTGCTCCTCGGCGGCGGCAGTTATTCCATATAATTTATTTTTATGCTCTGCAATCTCTCCCAACGCATAAATAGCATCATCGGAAGTCTGCAGGTAATCGTTCACAACAACTCCACGAGCTACTTTAACTCCTGCCTCCTGAGCTATTTCCACGTTTGGACGCGTTCCAATAGCATAAACCAAGACCTCACATTTTATTCGACGACCACTTTTCAGTACAATACCTTTGAGAGATCCGTCTGTAATGAAATCCTTCACTTCATCGGTATATAAAATATTTATTCCGCGATCCTTTAATTCCAAATCAAGAAGTTCACTCCCCAAATTATCCAACTGACGTTCCATAAGTCTATTAGAACGCTGAATCATGGTTACTTCCACTCCGATTTTCACGAGAGAATCTGCCAATTCAATTCCCAATAGTCCACCACCGACAATTACCGCATGCCCCTGACGAAGGCTAAACTGTTTGATAGTGTCGGCATCATTTCGTTTTCTAAGAGTAAATATACCTTGAACATCAGGCAGATTTGGTGGCCTGAAAGCTCTACTTCCGGTAGCCAATATCAACACATCGTAGTCGTGAGCGATCCCTTTTGAATCCACTATTTTTTTATGCTCGCGCTCTATTCGTGCAATGCCATTATTGTCATAAATATCACAATCCATAGCCGTTTCTTCCGGATTATGCTTCAACAAGTTATCCCATTCTTTTTCTCCTGAAATATAATCAGGTAGCATTACACGATTATAAAAAGCCACCGGTTCGTTGCTGAACACTTTGATTATATCACGGTTATTTTTTTCGCGATAGGAATTCACAAATTGAAATGCCGCAGCACCGGCACCTACTATACAAATGGTTTGTTTGGGCTTTGTAAATTTCACCACGTTAACAGCAGAAAATTTATAATCAGGCTCTTTCGATTTAGGATCTACCAGACAATTGGTGATATTATTTGCGCGCCCTAAATCCTTATTCAACTTCCTTCCAAAGTGCATTGGTAAGAAAACAACTCCTTGTCTTATATTATCGGTTATTCGTGCTTCCACCTGCACTTCCCCGCGACTATTGTAAACACGAACCACGTCTCCATCTTTAACACCTTGTTTTTTGGCATCATCGGGATGAATCTCTAAAAACGGCTTGTCTATGTGTTGATTTAGCTTATTTACTTTTCCGGTACGTGTCATAGTGTGCCACTGATCGCGAATACGTCCGGTGGTTAAAATAAAGGGAAAATCTTGTGAAATAGCTTCAGACTCGTTTTGATCTGGTACGGTACGAATTTGAGCACGCTTATTCGGTGTAAAAAATTGTTTATCTTCAAATAAACGCTCAGTACTTACCTTTTGCTCCTCTGTAAACGGCCATTGTACACTGCCTTTGTATTTTAAGGTGGTATAATCCAGCCCGCTGACATCTAAATTAGTACCTTTTGTTAACTGAGCATGCTCTTTATAAATATCTTCTTGTGTACTATAATTGAAACTATCGCCAAAGCCCATTTTATGAGCAAATCGTATCAAAATCTCTGAATCGGATAGTGCCTCACCCGGTGCTTCCACAATTTTTGGCAGGTAGCTTACTCTGCGTTCTGAGTTGGTCATAGTACCTTCTTTTTCCATATATCCCGCTGCCGGAAGTACTAAATCTGCGTATTTTACCGTATCGGATTTCGATGAAATATCCTGAACTACTACAAAGCTGGCTTCTTTAAGCGCTTCTTCTACTTTTCGAGCCTCAGGTAAGCTTACTATTGGGTTCGTACATATAACCCACACTGCTTTCATTTTGCCCGACCTTAGCGCTTCAAACATTTCTGTAGCGGTAAATCCGGGCTTTTCAGGTACAGAAGGAACGCCCCAAAAATTTGCCACCTCACTCCTGTGTGTCGGATTTGCCAAATCACGGTGAGCCGGCAACATATTACTTAAACCTCCTACTTCTCTTCCTCCCATCGCATTGGGTTGTCCGGTTAAAGAGAAAGGACCTGAACCAGGCTTCCCAATTTGCCCCGTTATTAAGGAAAGATTGAGCAGGGCCAAATTTTTATTCACCCCTACCACACTTTGGTTTAAGCCCATTGCCCACATGGTAATGAATCCTTGTGCATCGCCAATAAGCCGGGCAGCTTCAATGATTTGTTCAACAGGCACATCACAAATAGTTGCGGCTTCTTCTAACGTACGTTGAAAAGCACTTTCTTTATAACTTTCGAAACCATCCGTATATGCTGCAATAAAATTAGTGTCAATACGCCCGTTTTCAATCAATACTCTCCCAATAGCCAAGTATAAAGTAGTGTCTGTACCTGGTTTGAGCTGTATATGTAAATCAGCTAAGGCACAAGTGTTTGTTTTACGAGGATCGGCAACGATTATTTTCACATCGGGATTGGCCTCTTTATGTGCTTCAATGCGCCTGAATAGAATAGGGTGACACCAGGCAGGATTTGCTCCGGTTATAAAAAACGTGTCTGCAAGTTCTATATCTGCATAAGCCACAGGCACGGAATCTTCCCCAAGTGCCAGTTTATAACCTACCACTGCAGAACTCATGCATAATCTCGAATTCGTATCTATATTGTTGGTACCCAAAAACCCCTTTGTAAGCTTGTTAACAAGGTAATACTCCTCTGTGAGACATTGTCCTGAAACATAATAACCTACCGCATCGGGACCATATTTATCAATTATGGTTTTGAACATCTTTGCTGCACGTGTCAGCGCTGTATCCCAGTTAGTCCTGGTAAGCGGGTGGTTTTTACCCCATCGCATCTGCGGATAAAGCAAGCGGTCTTCTTTGTTACTCACAGCATGATGAATTGTTCGCCCTTTAGAACACAACATTCCTCTGTTTACAGAATTGGACTCGTCTCCTTTTACCGATAACTGTCCGTGCTGGCTCTTTGATACTTCAATTCCGCATCCTACACCGCAATACGAGCATGTTGTTTTAAAGGTCTGGGTATTCATAATCTGTTCACTAGTTTAAAAAAAAGGAGGAAGTCAGTGACTTACTGACTTCATTAACTCTTTCGCTTTTGTAACTGCCATGACTTTCACGAAGGGGCCAAATTACTTGAGGAATTAATTGTTCAAAGACTCTTCACTATCTTATTAATGTCAAGCACTCCTTTTCACACTTCAAATTCAGGTCAGCTATATTCCACACCGCATATGTCAAATACAACGTCGACCACATCAGCAAATTTACGAATAGCTAAAGAGATTAACAAGAGTAATTGCGTATTTTTACGTATGTATTAATACGTCGACACAATTAATCTGATACAGCTCTCCACATGGACATCTTTTGTTGCCCATGCTCCGCCCAAAACATGAAAAATCACCTTACTTCTTTTTAGGCCTGAATACCTTTATTACCTCCTCCTTATTCTCCAAAAAAGGCCCTTCTATAAGATCAATACAATAAGGAATAGCGGGAAATACAGCGTCAAGACACTCACGAATAGACTTAGGTTTACCGGGCAAATTTAGTATTAAGCTTTTATTGCGTATACCAGCTGTCTGCCTGCTTAATATAGCTGTTGGTACATACTGTAGACTCACCGACCTCATTAACTCACCAAATCCGGGCATCATTTTATGGCTAACAGCTTCAGTCGCTTCTGGCGTAACATCTCTCACAGCAGGCCCTGTTCCTCCAGTAGTTACCACAAGGCAGCAACCTTTATTATCAACGAGAGAAATAAGTGTCGATTCAATCAATTTCTGTTCATCGGGAATTACAATATATTCATGTTTCCATTCAGATTTTAAATAATCGTTGAATGTCTCGATAATGGCCTTACCTGATAAGTCCTCATATATGCCCGCACTCGCTCTGTCCGAAATAGTAACAACACCAATCTTAATATCCATATTCACCGCATTTTTCCGCTAAAGTAAGCAATAATGATCAGTTTCACATGAAGGAGCAATTTGAAGTTATCATAAACCCGTAAGAACTCAGATTTTTTGCTTTGTAAATGGTATTCAAAAGGAGGAAACCGCCCTGATCTCCTCCGTTTTGAAGGTAAACACTAAAAAAATACTTTTTACTAATACACGTTAACAGACCTTAGTGAAAATTAAAAAACTAACAGCGTTATTTTCAATAAATTCTTCAGTTTGAACAATGGACTTTCACTAGTCATTTGTCTAAACCAGTCAACTAAGTACAATAGAAATATAAGGGTATAGGATCTTCAAAAAAATTCAAAAGTTGATCATAGCTTATTCATTATTATGATCATTAGATAAAATAGCACTCAAGGAGCCTTTATTATCAAAGAATATATTCGCTCAAGTCTTTACTGACTACGATTCCAGCAAGTTTCTCTTCAACCAACTCTGCGGTAATTTCAATTTTACTGTTCGCTCCCAGTAATTCAGGCACATCATACAAAACATCGTTAAGCAGTTTGCTCACAACGGTATGTAATCTTCTTGCCCCAATGTTCTCCACTTCCTGATTAACCTTAAATGCAATTTCCGCTATTTTTTCAAGCGCATTTTGCTTAAAATCAAGGGTAACACCTTCTGTTTCAAGCAATGCCTGATACTGTTTTGTAAGTGCGTTTTTAGGTTGTTTTAATATTTTCAGGAAGTCATCTTTGGTCAAAGAATTAAGCTCTACTCTAATCGGAAATCGTCCTTGTAATTCCGGGATCAGGTCAGAGGGTTTCGACACATGAAAAGCTCCTGCAGCTACAAACAACACGTGTTCTGTATTTATTATTCCGTATTTTGTGTTAACAGCACTACCTTCAACAATAGGCAAAAGATCTCTTTGCACACCTTCTCTGCTTACATCCGGCCCTCCGCCTTTTTGTTGACTTACAGCTATTTTATCAATTTCGTCTATAAAAATAATACCTGTGTTCTCCGCCTTCTTGATTGCTGTTTCCTTCACTTCGTCCATATCTATTAATTTCGAAGCTTCTTCCTCCATCAATACCTTTCTGGCGTCGGCAATGGTCATTTTTCGCTTTTTAGACCTCGAAGGCATCATATTCCCAATCATTTCCTGAATATTCATCATGGAAGCTTCGTCTATACCAGGCCCCATCACACCTATTCCTGCTGAAGGTGATTGCTTTACTTCTATTTCAATTTTTCGGTCTTCCAGTTCACCATTCCTAATTTTCTCCCGAAATCGCTCCCTTGTCTGATAATTAAGTTCGTGATCAGATTTGGGTTCATTTTCAAGATTATTACCATGGTCGCTGGAAATATTCCCTTTCATTGGAGGGATTAAAGAATCAAGGATTATTTCTTCCACAGCTTCAGCTGCTTTTTCATTCACCTCTACCTGACGTTGCTTTTTCACGAGATTGACGGCCTGTTCCACCAAATCCCGCACCATACTCTCTACATCGCGTCCCACATAACCCACTTCCGTAAACTTTGAGGCTTCTACCTTTGTAAATGGTGCATCCGCAATTTTTGCCAAACGACGTGCCACCTCTGTCTTTCCAACGCCAGTCGCACCTATCATTAATATGTTGTTAGGTACAATTTCCTTTCTTATATCTTCCGGAGCTGCCAAGCGTCTCCATCGATTTCTTAAAGCGATAGCTACATTCTTCTTGGCATCCTGCTGACCAATAATATATTTATCTAATTCAGCTACAATTTGACGAGGCGTAAGGTAATTTTGATCAATCATTTTTTATTTTTGTAAGCACTTTCCCTGCTTTTTAACTTACAGGGTTAATACCATTGTTCTTCTTGAGCCGGTTCGCTTATAGTCCTTTTCTTAAAACCGTTATTTAAGTCCATTGTGAGAGACCACACATTAGAGCCTCCCGAAATATGGTAAATTGTTCTGGTATAATCCAGTCTTAGTTTTTTAACTTTTAACATAAATCCAAAAGAAAATCCCGCTGTACCCTTTCTATCTTCCAGGAACAGCTCTTTTCTTCTCATGTGGTTATAACCAAAACGAACGTTGAAGCCCTTGGCTAACAACAGTTCACCGCTAAAAACGAAATGTCTTGCAATTTGTTCCGAAACGGACTTTTCTGCTAAAACTTTATCCCCGTTCTCGTCGGTAACGGCATTTCTTACCGGGTCCAGGTATTGAACATCATAATGAAAGAGATGGTGAATTGTAGTTGAGAATCTCAAAGGCATGTGCTCCAATTTGTAACTTCCTCCCAGCAATACATCAAAAGGGGTTATACTGTTTTCTGTGGAAGAGTAATTTAATATAGCTACGCCCAGGTTTCTCATTAACATTCCAATTACAAATTCTCGTTTAGGGTGTTTCCATTGCCCACCAATGTCTATCATAGTAGCCAAGGCATTGTAACCTGCGATTTGCGAACCCGCAACTTTCCAGTTCACACCTATTCTGAATGGCCCTGATTCATGAGATTTGGCCACAGTAAAAGCGTAATCTCTTGCATTAAATTCTCCAAGCAACTGATTATTTATATCACGTTGCTCCATCCTTCCATAAGAAACATATTGAACACCAAGTCCTACCAGACCCAACTTCCCCATCTTTAGTGCGGTGTTGACACTTGACTTCTTTATGTCTGCATAAAAGGGTAAGTAATTAATAGCTACTTTTCCTTTCATGTCATCGCTCAGCGCCGCAGGATTGTATTGAAACAAATTCACATCATCATCCTGAAAGGATATATTTTCACCACCATTCGCGGCTATACGTGCATTAGTTGCCAGTTCAAGGAAATCAAATGATGCTAAGCCTCCCACCTGTGCGTGAGCACTTAAGGCAAAGAAAAGAAGCAAGAAAACACTAAAATATTTCATAGCGTTGCTTTATTCAAAGATTATAAATTTATTAAATTCTTTTTAAACAACGTCACTTTTTTTCTTCTGGTATACTTAAATCGTAACTACGCTTAACTTTTTGATCTAATAAAGCGATATCTATTACTTCACGAACATCAGATACAAAGTTAAATTTTAAACCTTTTATGTAGTTTGATTCTATTTCATCTATGTCCTTTTTGTTTTTTGTGCTCATAATGATCTCCTCTATTCCGGCACGCTTGGCTGCCAGGATTTTCTCTTTTATACCTCCTACAGGCAGTACTTTTCCCGAAAGTGTTATTTCACCTGTCATAGCCAACTTCTCTTTCACTTTACGCTGTGTAAATACAGATGTCAATGAAGTGTACATAGTTATACCTGCAGAGGGTCCGTCTTTGGGAACTGCACCTGCCGGTACATGAATATGAATATCAAAATGATCAAATAAACGAAAGTCGATTCCAAATTCCGCACTATTAGCCTTCAAGTTGGACAAAGCAGCCACTGCGGACTCTTTCATTACGTCTCCTAACTGTCCTGATAGTGTCAGTTTACCTTTTCCCTTCGTAAGTATTGATTCAACTGAAAGAATTTCACCCCCAACAGAAGTCCAGGCCAAACCGGTAACTATACCTGCGGTATCATTTTTCTGATAAGCTTCTTTTTCAAAACGCTCTGCCCCCAGAATTGACACTACTTCTTTCGGGCCTATTTTAGCATTAAACGCTTCTCCTAATGCTATTGATTTGGCTACATACCTCATGAGCGCACCAACTTTTCTTTCCAGTCCGCGAACCCCCGACTCCCTTGTATACCCTTCTATTAATTTGACCAAAGCGGCTTTAGAAATGGTAACGTCTTTTGGTGCCAGCCCGTGCTCTTCAATTTGCTTGGGCACGAGATGTCTTTTTGCTATTTCCACTTTTTCCTCCAGTGTATAACCACTTATCTCGATTATCTCCATCCGGTCTCGTAATGCCGGCTGAATGGTTTCAAGGCTATTAGAAGTGGCTATAAATAGCACTTTTGATAAATCATACTCTACTTCCAGGTAATTATCTACAAATTCGCTATTTTGTTCAGGATCCAATACTTCTAACAAAGCCGAAGAAGGATCTCCACGGAAGTCTGCTCCCACTTTATCTATTTCATCTAATATAAATACCGGATTGGATGTTCCTACCTTATTTATATTATGAATAACCTTACCAGGCATGGCTCCAATGTAGGTTTTTCTATGCCCACGGATTTCAGACTCATCTTTAAGTCCTCCTAAAGACATACGTACATATTCACGATTAAGCGCCTTAGCTATAGATCGTCCCAAAGATGTCTTTCCAACTCCCGGAGGTCCATAAAGACACAGTATAGGTCCCCGCATCTTACCTTCCTCACCCATCTTTTCATTTTTCAGTTTAAGAACAGCGAGGTATTCTAAAACCCTTGACTTCACCTTCTCAAGCCCATAATGATCTTTGTCCAGTATCTTACTTGCACGATTCAGGTTGAAATTATCTTTTGAAATGTCTCCCCACGGTAAATCCACAAAAAACTCCAGGTAATTCATTACAACCGGGTAATCTGCTGCTGCGGGGTTCATACGCTGTGCTTTCGTCACTTCCTTCATGAAATGCGTAGCTACAGCTTCGGGCCATATTTTTTTGGTCGCTTTTAACGAAATCCTTTCTAATTCCTTATCAGGACCGTCTTCGCCAAGTTCATCCTGTAGCACCTTCATTTGCTGTCTCAGAAAGAAATCACGCTGCTGTTGATCAATATCGCTGTGAACTTTGTTCTGGATTTCATTCTTTAGTTCCAGCATCTGAATTTCCTTGCCCATATATTCAAGCAATGAAGTAGCCCTCCTGTTTCCACTATCGATTTCCAGAATTTTCTGTTTGACACTCACATCAACATTTAAGTTGGAAGACAAGAAATGTGTGAGGAAACCAGGCGTCTCAATATTCTGGATTGCAATCTTTGCTTCGGGTGGCAACTCTGGGTTCAGGTTAACCATACGGGTTGCCGATTCCTTCAGCGACTGCACCAGTGCTTTTGCCTCCTTTTGTTTATTAGCGGGGAAATTCTCCGATTTTACGGAAACACTGGCCTTTAAAAAAGGCTCTTCTTCCAGAAATTCTTCTACTTCAAAACGCCGTTTTCCTTGAATGATAATGGTGGTGTTGCCATCAGGCAAAATCAGCATTTTAACAATCTTAGCCACTGTGCCTACACGATACATATCCTCATAAGTCGGATCCTCTGTTTCAGAGTTTTCCTGTGCCACAACACCTATAATGCGATCCCCCTTGTAAGAGGTCTTTACTAACTTAATTGATTTCTTCCTACCAACGGTAATAGGTATGACTACTCCTGGAAAAAGAACTGTATTCCTTAATGGTAAAATAGGTAATACCTCCGGTACCCCTTCACTGTTGAGTTCTTCCTCTTCTTCCGGAGATAATAAAGGTATCATTTCTCCCCCACTATCTTCAGTAAGCAATTCAACACGTATATCTTTTAAGAACTGATCATCGAATTCTGTCATATCCCTGGATTTCTATGTCATTTTGACATGACACTTAACACTAATGCCTCATTTTCCCGTATTATTAGGAATAACTATTAAAAAACACAACTCCTGTGCCAAAACTTTCACATTTATCTTATATTTATAACTTTATGCTATTTCAATTGAAAAAAGTTATTGATTTAATGAAAGTAGGACAACTGAAAACTTCCCCTACAGTCATATTTGCAAGCATTTTCACCCTATTCCTAATGCAACAGCCCCTTGTTGCGCAACGCGAAAAAAAAAATAAAGAGAACTCAAACGCACAAGACGAATTGTCTTATGTTTCAGAGAAGATTACTGACAATATGTTCGATGACTCGGATGAGGAAACTTATTATTTTAGCTTTAACCACGTAAATAAGCACGGAATATACTACAACAAAACCAAGTTGGATCATATCAAGCACCTGGAAGAAAAAAACAATGAGTTTGAACTGATTAAGGCTCTTGAAGACTACATCCGGCACTTTCATATAGGTAATTTCTCAAAAAACAATGAACTATTATGGAAGCTGGCTCAATTGTACGAGAAAAACGAGGACATGGCCAAGGCAAAAGCGGCGTACAAACTTGTATTAAAACACCACCCTACCAAGAGTGTCGATCAGATAAGGCAATATTTCAAAATAAAAAACAACTATGATGACATTACCGAGTTGGATCAGGATTATTATGTACCACTGGAATACTACTATGAGTTGGTAGAGTACCGCAGGCTTATAGACACATTAAGACCTCCTAAAAGTGTCTTGGCAAACATGGGAGACCTGGTTAATAGTCGGTCTGTTCCGGACTACGGACCATCCATCAATGTACATGATAGTTTTATGATTTTCACTAAAAGAACTTTAGATAAAAAGCATATCGGAGCCACCCCCAGGTATAACGAAAACCTCTATTTTAGCAAAAACTATGACGATTTTTGGGACGAAGCCCAAATTTTCCCCAAACCTATAAACTCTTCTTGCAACGAAGGTTCTGCGTGCCTTTCTAACGATGGAAAAACACTATTTTTTACCCGATGCAAGATAGAAGACAATATTTTGGACTGTAGCGATTGCCTGGGAAGTTGTGATATTTACGTTTCACACAAAGACCTTGACGATAACTGGTCGCAGCCTAAAAACCTGGGTAAAAATGTTAATAGCATAGCCTGGGATTCACATCCATCTTTGTCTTCCAGTGAAGACACGCTTTACTTTGCATCAGACAGACCGGGAGGCTTTGGCGTTTCAGACATCTACTTCACCCATCGCATAAAAGACGATAAATGGGCTCCTGCCCAGAACATGGGACCCATAATAAATACAAGAGGAAATGAATACAGTCCTTATATGAACAAAAAATTCAACGTTTTCTATTTCTCATCAAACGGACAACTTTTTAATTTCGACGATGTTGAAAACAACAAAGAACATCGTACGCTCGACATATACAAGGCCTACAAAAGAGGTGGAAAATGGCAGGAACCAAAAAACATTGGTCCCTTGGTCAATGGTCACGGAGACGAATATTATTTTACCATAGACTCCAAATCGAAAAATTTATATTACGCGCGGACAGAGGAAAATACCGATGATAAATACCAAACAGACTTGTTTGCATTTCCGGTACCTATGGAGGCACAGCCCAATGCCACAACAAGAATTTCAGGCTCATTGGTCGATGAAGAAACAGGCAACCCCTATCAGGGTATTGTATCAATCATTGATCTCGAAAATGGCATAGAAGTAGCTCCAAAAAACGTCCGGGAAGACGGCACCTATGAATTTGATCTAATTAATCACAATAAATACCTGCTGGTAATTCAGGGAGATGACTTTTTTAGAATAGAAAAGTTATTCGAACTGAACGGTGATACAACGATAGAGGCTAAGGCACAATCTGTAAAAAACAGGAAATTAAGATTTGCTTCCATTGAATTTGAAAATGGAAGTTCAGAAATATTGCCTGAAATGGAAGGCGACTTATGGGATGTGGTAAACTTTCTGGTAGACAATCCCAACTTCAACCTGGTTATCAGTGGACACACCGATTCAGATGGTGATCCAAAATCGAATCTTAAATTATCTCAAGACAGAGCAGACGCGATCAAGCAATTCATTGTGGAAAAAGGCTTTGTTTCAAGTGATCGTATCATGGCGATAGGCTATGGTGACACCAAACCCATCAGGACTCCCGAAGTCACAGATGAAGACAAACGCATAAATCGTCGCGTCGAATTTGAAATTAACAACAATGGAAATGCTGATTCAAACAAGTTTAGTGACGAAGATTTTGAAAAACAATTTGAAGTTACGGACGATGATGAATGGTAATTTTCAAATTAAAGTATTCGGGAACCTATCAATGTTCTAAAATCAATTTTTTTAGTATATCCAAAGCACACTGATTTTCGGGATCGAGTGCTAATACCTTTTAGTATTATTCTTTTCAACTATCGATCCTTACAGAAACTTAAGGCACTAATCGCTTGAAGGCGGTATTTCCAACATCACCCTATCGGCGATTTTAAGCATATTATCAGAACAAATCTTATTAATATTGTTGGTATTGGAATCGTAGTACAATTTGTACTTATTTCCTGCAATCTGATTTCCTTCTCTGTCAAAAATAGAGAAATGAGCAATAAAATAACGCTGATAATTACCTGAAGAACGGTCCAGACAATGTTCATAATCTGTAATTACCTCAAACTGATTGATGAAGACATAATAGTCCACACTGTATTTACGACCAAAGTAATCCCAAAATCGCGGATCGGTTACACGAACGCCGAAATACTTGCCCATAAACTTTTCGCGGTGTGCCTGCTTGTCATTCTGCGGATCAACCAACTTTTCTCGTGTTTTATCGATCCAGGACTTCATATTAAACGTTTCTTTCTTTTCCGTATCGGGTTTTGACTCCTTCTCTGTTCTTGCCATGGATTCCAAATAGCTGTCAGAATAGATTATGTCCTGGTAATTATAGGTGACAGAACTATAAATTTTATTCAAATCCGTCAAGGTATCCTTGGATTTACCTCCTAAAAGATAGATACTTTCATATCCTCTGGGAGCCAACAATGCATTTAGTCGCTTTCGAAAGACCTCACGTACCTTTACTCTTGGTATACGTGATACTTTGGCAATTTCATCATCAGCGTCCGAAAAATACAAGTGCGGGTCGAACGGTACTATCAGCACCTGTTTCATATTAGTATCATAATCGTAAACGGTATATTCGTCACCCTGAAGGTCTGTTGAAGTATATATATGAACATCTGCCCTGGTTTCATCTTTAGGTTTATCCGCTTTTATCGGTTGATCAATAGGGCCGTCCACATTTTCTGTTTCAGCCTGATAACCCACTACCAATTTCTGACCGGCCTTGAGCTCCATCCCATTCCATTTAAGTAAATCCCCCACGGTGACACCATATACGCGGGCAAGACTATAAAGTGTTTCTCCGGCTTCAACTACATGAATCTTTTTATCACCTTCGGTAATAACTTTCTGGGAAACCGCTGCCACCTGAGGTTTACTCGACTGTTTTTTAGCTTCAGACAAGGGGATTAATAGAACCTGCCCTGATTTCAAACCTTCAGTTAATTCCGGATTGATCTCCATTAATCTGGTTATGGGGATCTGGTATTTTGTAGAAATACGGTATAATGTCTCGCCGGGAGACACCAGGTATTCAATGAATTTTTCTCCGTCTTGCTCAACCGTTCTTACTGAATCCTGAATGGATTTTATGGTATTAAAATCGGCTTTTGCAACGAAACCAACTACTAAGAAATATACAAGAAAGAGAATACCTTTTTTCATAGATTAAAATTTTCCCATGACGGCTCTATAAATGTCATTACCAAATGAAAATATAATGATACTTATCAACAATATAAAACCAACCTTAATAGCCCATTCCATAAATTTATCGGAAGGTTTTTTTCCAGATATCATTTCATACAACAAGAATACAACATGACCACCATCCAGAGCCGGGATAGGCAATAAGTTCATAAAAGCTAATACCATAGAAAGAATTGCGACCCATCGCCAGAAATTATAACCTTCCCATGTAGGGCCAAAGAATGTAGCTATACGTATTGGGCTGGCCAGTCCCTTTGATGCTGAAACTTTACCTGTGATAATTTTACCAAGCCCAATGATGTTATTTGTTACAGTGGCAAATGCATCCTTTGCTCCCTGACTAATCGCTCCAGCAAAAGAAAATGTGGTGGTGTCGTGATCAAATTCCTTTGGTTTAGGGTATATACCCATATGATGCATAGTGTCTATTTTCACTTCCTTTACTAACACCGAATCTCCTCGCTGCACTTTCATGGTCACAACTTCATCAGAATAGGCCTTTAAGGCATCTGACAAATGGTGAAAAGCTTTGATTGTTTTTCCACCGACCTCTATTATCTGATCACCTTCCTTAATTCCGGCTTTCTGAGCATTGGTTGCAGTATCTTCAGGTAATTCTAATCTTTCATAGCTACCTACTGTAAATTCGAACGAGGGAGTTATGAAACCGCCTTCCATTTCGTCTAAAAAGTTGTCAGGAAAAACGATTGTATCTATTGCACCTCCAATTTCTCGCTTAACGATATACTCTGGATTATCCGAATATAAAACTTCAGGTGCAAATAACTCGTCGTATCTTACATAATCGTTCCCATTGACTTTTAAAATTTGATCCCCATTTTTAAACCCAAGCTTTTCACCATACTCACTTGGAATCACACCGTAAGCCAAGGCATCTTTAGGCACATACGGCTTGCCCCAGACCAAATAAATTAAGATAAACACGATTATCCCTGTAATTACATTGACAATTATTCCTCCGAGCATGACAATAAGGCGCTGCCAAGCTGGCTTTGCTCTAAATTCCCATGGTTCGGGTTCTTTATCCAGGTCTTTTGTATCGAAAGATTCATCTACCATGCCGGATATTTTCACGAAACCACCTAGAGGAATCAACCCAAGAGAGTACTCTGTTTCCCCCTTTTTAAAACCCAACAACTTTGGCGGAAAGCCGATAGAAAATTTCTCCACACGCATTCCAAAATACTTCGCTGCAATCATGTGCCCGGCCTCGTGCACCCCTACTAAAATAGCCAGTGCAGTAAGCAACTGACTTATCATTATTATTGTACCCATCTAATCTATCAATTCTAATGCTAAAGAACGCGCCTCGGCGTCTGATTCTACATAATCTTCATATGTCGGTATGGCAATATACGCTACTTTTGCCATAGATTGCGCAATTATATCCGATATTTCCAAGAAACCAATATTTTCACTTAAAAATTCCTTAACCGCAATTTCATTTGCCGCATTGAGCACACAAGGCATATTACCACCTTGTTCAAGCGCGTCGTAAGCCAGTTGTAAATTTTTAAAGGTATTTTTATCTGGTTGCTCAAAGGTTAATTGAGGAAAATCTTTAAAATCAAACCTTGGAAAGTCTGCGTTTAAGCGATCGGGATAACTTAAGGCAAACTGAATAGGAATGCGCATATCGGGCAGCCCCATTTGTGCCTTTATGGAACCATCTTGAAACTGAACCATTGAATGAATTATTGATTGCGGATGTACCACTACTTCTATCTGCTCAACTTCGAGGTTAAACAGCCATTTTGCTTCAATCACTTCCAGTCCTTTATTCATCATGGTGGCTGAATCGATCGTAATCTTCGCTCCCATATCCCAGTTAGGGTGCTTTAATGCCTGTTGCTTCGTAACATGCAGTAATTCTTCACGTGTCTTCCCTCTAAAAGGGCCTCCTGAAGCAGTCAGTATTATTTTTTCTACAGGGTTATGAAATTCTCCTACTAAACATTGAAAGATAGCTGAATGTTCTGAATCTATCGGATAAATATTTACGCCATATTGTTGTGCTAAAGTAGTAATCAAACTACCTGCAACCACCATCGTTTCTTTATTGGCCAATGCGATCGGTTTACCGGCCTCAATAGCTTTTATGGTTGGTTTCAAACCGGCATAACCCACCAAAGCGGTGACTACCACATCAATTTCTTCCATTTGTACCACATGACATAAAGCACTCTCGCCACTATACACCTTAATCATATGAGGATCGAGCGCGTCAAATACTTGTTGGTACAATTCATCCTGGCCTATTACCACCACATTTGGTCTAAATTCCAGTGCTTGCTTAATTAACAAATCAGCATTGGATTGAGCGGTTAGTACTTCTACCTGAAAACGTTCGGTATGTCGTTGTATAACATCGAGCGTTTGAGTGCCAATAGACCCTGTTGAGCCCAAAATAGCAATATGACGTTTGGCAATTTCCATTAAGCTAATATATATGGTTTTAATGCATCGGCAATTTTTCGATCATTGGAAAGTCTCGGTACTTTATTTTGTCCTCCCAACTTCCCGATAGACTTCATGTAATCTTGAAAAGCCGTTGGTGTAAGCTGAAACAACCGAAGAGGCTGTAATATATTTCCACTTATCAGATCGTCGTAATAAGTATTTAAGGTTGTCAACTGTCGATCTAATTCGCTGGCAAAAGCCTCCGGGTTATTTGGAGGTGTGGCAAAAGACACAAACCACTCATGACGGGAGTTTCCTTTCTCCGGATTCACACTGGGAGCAACGGTAAACTCAATCAATTCTGTTTCTTTGAACTTTGAAATGGCCGCATTCATCGCTTTTTCTACTTCTTCTCCAATAACATGTTCTCCAAATGCCGAAATAAAATGTTTAATGCGCCCTGTTACTATCACTCTACAAGGGTCTAAGGAAACGAATTTCACAGTATCTCCTATCGAATAGCCCCATAAACCGGCATTACTATTAATAATCACTGCATAATTGACTCCAAGCTCTACCTCTCCTATAGTTAAGCGCCTTGGATTGTCTTTAAAATATTCTTCTACCGGAATGAATTCAAAGAAAATTCCAGAATTAAGCATCATCAACAAGCCTTCTTCGTTGCGCGTATCCTGATAGGCGATAAAGCCCTCAGACGCAGGATAGGTTTCTATAGAATCGACTGACCGCCCAACAGACTCAAACATTTTTTGTTTATATGGTTCAAAATTCACTCCACCGTGTACAAAAACAGAGAAATTCTTGAATACATCGCCAACACTTTTACCTGTACGCTCGATAATGCGGTCAAAATACATTTGTACCCATGGTGGAATTCCGGAAATGAGAGTCATATCAGCACCTAAGGTTTCATCTATGATCGTATCCAGTTTTTGTTCCCAATCTTCGATGCAATTGGTCTCATAGGTCGGTTTTTGATTTGATCGCAAATAAGCGGGCACATGGTGATTTACGATCCCGGAAAGTCTTCCTGTAGGAACTTTTGCGTTCATATCTAACACCGGACTACCGGACAAAAATATCAGCTTACCATCCAGGAATTTACTTTTTCCTGTTTCATGCACATAGCTCAACAGGGCATTACGTGCACTATTTATGTGATTGGGAATAGAATCTTTTGTTATGGGAATATATTTTACTCCGGAAGTAGTTCCTGAGGTCTTTGCAAAATAGATAGGTAAGCCCGGCCACAAAATATCAGATTCACCCGCTACAACTCTTTCCACATATTTTTTCAGGCCTTCGTAGTCACTTATCGGGACATTATTTTTAAAGTCTGACGCTGATTTGATGTGACTAAAAGCGTGATCTTTGCCAAATGCCGTATTGCTGGCTTGACCAACAATAGTTTCTAACACGTTCTTTTGTGAATTAACCGGATCAGATGCCCACTTTTGAGTCTGTCGATGCACATAAGAGGCAAAAGGTTTGCTTAGAACAGCACGTATTCCCATAAGAAGTAAAATAAGTAAAATTAGCGTTTATGACCTAGCACTCTTTTATTTTAATTGATAGCTCAATCGGAGATGTCGAAAGCTGTAAAATTCAAAACACAAAAAAACCTCCTGCGTGTTTTTGCAGAAGGTTAGGAATTAAGGTTGTTAACTATTGTTATTAACTAGCTTTCATTTTTACTTTCTTAAGTAAATCTTGCATCATATTATAAAATTGCTGATCTGTGTCCATCATATCGTTTACAGTATTTATGGCATGAATAACTGTACTATGGTCTCTTCCGCCAAAGTGATACCCTATAGATTTAAGTGACATGTTGGTAAATTCTTTAGTTAAGAACATAGCTACTTGTCTGGCTACCACAATCTCCCTTTTCCTGGTCTTGGCTTTAAGTAAGTCAACAGTAACTGTAAAATAGTTTGCCACATATTTCTGGATGTAATCGATATTGACCTCTACATCAATATTTTGAACTATACTATGAAGTGCCTTTTTAGCGAGGTCCAGATCAATTTCTTTTTGATTCAAAGAAGCTTGTGCTATTAGTGAGATAAGCACACCTTCCAATTCACGCACGTTTGTTTCAACGCTGTAAGCCAAATATTCTACTACTTCATTAGGAATCTCGATACCATCCTGTTCCATTTTATGAAGTATAATCGCCATCCGCGTTTCAAAATCGGGTTGTGTCAATTCTGCAGACAAACCCCATTTAAAACGTGAAATCAGTCGCTCCTGCATACCTTTCAGTTCTTTAGGAGGGCAATCACTGGTCATGATAATCTGTTTACCAGACTGATGAAGGTGATTAAATATATGAAAGAATATTTCCTGTGTTTTTTCCTTACCAGCTAAGAATTGAACGTCATCAATAACCAATACATCTACCTGAAGATAGAAATTTGCGAATTCCTGTATGTTGTTATTTTTGAACGCTTCAATAACCTGATTAGCAAATTTCTCTGAAGAAACATATAACACCAGCTTATCAGAAGAAATTTTTTGCAATTCGTTACCTATAGCCTGAGCCAGGTGTGTCTTTCCAAGACCAACACCACCATAAACCATTAGAGGATTAAAGGATGTCACGCCTGGTTTATTGGCCACAGCCATACCTGCTGATCTAGCTAATCTGTTACAATCTCCTTCAATAAGGTTTTCGAAAGTATAATTAATATTTAACTGGGAATCGAAAGATAGTGCACTGGAAGTTTGTAACTCGAAAGGATTGGTAGGAATATTTTTTGGTTGTTGTTGGTTGTTAATATTACCTGAAAATCTATTTGTGGGAATATTTACTACGTAGGGTTTATTTGCTTCATTGCCTCTATCTACGATAATAGAATATTCCAATTTCCCGGTAACGCCCAATTCTAAATCAATGGCCTCTCTAAGTACATTTACATAATGTTCTTCTAGCCACTCATAAAAGAACTGACTGGGTACCTGTATGGTAAGAACATCGCCTTCTAATCTCAAAGGAACGATAGGCTTGAACCAAGTATTAAAACTTTGTTCCCCTACCTTCGTTTTGATGTACTCCAAACAGTCATACCAGACTGATTTACAATCTTTTACCATCGGTTAATATAAGAAATTTAAATAATTGTTTTTATTCGTGATTTACCCGCTTTTTTCAACGGCAGCGAATTCAAAGTTGTTAAAAACTTTTTAAACAAAAAAACGGAAATTTTCTTGACTTTTTAATTCCCTAAATCGGAGTGAGTACAAGAAGTTATCCACAAAAAAATTCTTCAAAAATAACAAAAAGTTATTCATATAATCCAATTGAAATCTCAGGACTGATTGTACATTATCTCTTCTCATAACAAGAATTTTTTATTTTCTAAATAATTACTTAACACAAGTTTTATTACATGCAATAACTCAAAAATCTCCTCTACGTAACAATAATTAATCGAACTTACGTTTTTATAATATGGACTACGCTTCATTTTTTAAAGGGTTTCGGAATTTTAACAAGAAAGACTGGAATTTAATTTGTGATGAAAACAAGATAAAATCGGAAACTATTTTTAACGACTTAGGGCTGGACACACAAACTTTATATCTAGATAACACTAATTCAATATTATATAATGCTGAATATCAGCACAAACCAAAATCAACAAAGGCAGTTTTTCACTGGCCCGATGTTAAAGAAGAAAGAGAAATAGAATCTACTTTACAGAAATTACTCAAATGGAACTGCAAAGACATTTATATAACGCAGCAACACGCAGCACTTTATACCGCTATAAAGCATTCGGCTGCCTCGAAAGATTTCACGTTTTTTACCGAATCATCACTAAAAAATATTACTTCGTCAAATAACAGAAAAATTGAGTATATCGATGATTTTTTCAGCATAGATACGAGTGGAGACCAGGCATTATCGACCCAATTGGGAAATTGTATTACAGAACTCCTTACCAATGAGGAGGAAACTGAAATTGTTCGCTTTTTTTATAAAGCTCACAATAATATATTTCTTAATATAGTTTTCATCGAAACGCTTAAAATCTTATGGAATTTAACAACAAACGAAAAGGGAAAAGAGAAGGCTTCAAAACTTGCTATCATTGGCTCTACTAACTTTACAAGACCAAACAGATTTAGTGATAAGAATTTAATAGAAACATCGTACCAGAGCTTATCGCTTCTCTTATCCGGAATAGATTATATCATTTATAGAAACAATGAAAAATTAAAAGATAATTTACTTTCATTAAGTGCACATTACATTCTTACTGAAGAAGCAAAATTGGGAGACACGAATTCTTTCACCATCCAAAGTCACCTCCTAAACGCGCTTATCTCTCAATTATTAGCTCAAGCCTCAAAATACCTGGCAAAACAGAAGCTCCTTACTGAAAGCACACTACAAGTAAACCAAGAACCTAACACACAAACGGATCACAAAAATTATTCACTACCTGGAGAACCACCTTTTCTTCAGGGACCTTATCACAGTATGTACCTACAAAGGCCCTGGACCATTAGGCAATACGCAGGGTTTTCAACTGCTGAAGAATCCAATCAATTTTATAAGGAAAATTTAAAGAAAGGACAAAAGGGTTTGTCTGTAGCTTTTGATCTGCCAACACACAGAGGTTATGATTCGGATAATAGCAGAGTTACCAGGGATGTTGGTAAAGCAGGAGTAGCCATCGACACTGTTGAAGACATGAAAATGCTTTTCAATGGCATACCTTTGGACAAAATGTCTGTTTCTATGACAATGAACGGAGCGGTATTACCCATTATGGCCTTTTACATAGCTACAGCTTTGGAGCAAGGAGTATCAAAAAAAGACCTGCGAGGTACTATTCAAAATGATATCCTGAAAGAATTCCTTGTACGAAACACCTATATTTACCCCCCCCAGTCTTCCATGAATATAGTTGCTCATATTTTTAAATACTGCAGTGAGCACCTACCAAAGTTTAACCCAATAAGTATTAGTGGTTACCATATGCACGAAGCTGGAGCCCCTGCTCACCTGGAATTAGCATATACACTGGCAAATGGGCTCGAATACATCAAAACAGGGATAAATAATGGAATGAATATTGATGATTTTGCCCCTCGTTTGTCATTCTTCTGGGGAATCGGCATGAATTTTCATCTGGAAATTGCCAAACTCAGAGCAGCACGCGTAATATGGGCAAATCTCATCAAAAGATACGAGCCAAAAAACCCTAAATCAATGGCATTGAGAACCCACTGCCAAACATCTGGCTGGAGCCTTACGGCACAGTCTCCTTTTAACAATGTGACCAGGACTTGTTTAGAAGCGCTAAGCGCCACCCTCGGCCACACCCAATCTCTACACACCAATTCATTAGACGAAGCCATTGCTCTACCTAGCAAAAGTTCGGCAGCCATCGCCAGGAGCACACAAATACATTTACAGGAAGAAACGGGAATTTGCGATTTTATTGACCCCTTGGGCGGATCTCCTATCATTGAATCTCACACAAAGGATCTCATAACCAAAGCCTGGAAAATTATTGCAGATATTGAAAAAGAAGGAGGTATGACTAGCGCAATAACAGCTAATATCCCCCAACAAAAAATTGAAGCGGCTGCGACCATTAAACAAGCACTAATTGACCAGGGCAAAGAAACAATTGTAGGTTTGAATAGTTATCAAAATCACTTCGAAACCGAACTCAATCTTCTGGAAGTAAATAATGAAGCCGTTTTGAAAGCTCAGCTTGAACGTCTGGAGTCCATTAGGGCAACACGCGACACAGATAAAGTAAACAACATTTTAGCTCAAATTGAATTAGCAGCACAAAACAACAAACAGAATCTACTATCTTTAGCAATTGATGCAGCACTGGCACGTGCTACACTTGGAGAAATTTCTTTCGCCCTGGAGAAAGTATATGGCAGGTATAAAGCAAAAACAACTACATTAAACGGAATATACTTGAAAGAAAACGAGACAAATCTGAAGTTTAATGAGGTATTAGCGCTTTCGGACAAAGTGGCCACTCATTTTGGTAGAAGGCCTCGTATTTTAATTGCAAAATTAGGGCAAGACGGTCATGATCGAGGGGCAAAGTTTGTCGCATCCAGCCTAGCAGACCTCGGCTTTGACGTAGACCTCGCTCCCTTATTCCAAACACCTTCTGAGGTTGTACGACAAGCGATTGACAATGATGTACATATTATTGGAATATCGTCACAGGCAGGTGCACACCTGGAACTTACCCGTGAATTAATAGCTATTCTAAAAGATCAAAATGCGCCTGAAATTTTGGTTACGGCAGGTGGAGTAATTCCTGAAAACGATTTCCCAAAACTTTATGATATGGGGGTAATTGCTGTATTTGGACCTGGAACAAATATTATTGAAGCCGCAGCTCTAATTCTTTCCAAACTCACAGAATAATCTCAATAGGTATTTTTTAATAAATAAAACGAAGTCCTTATATTGGTAACTCATTTACATTAAGCAATCTTATTGTAATTTTGCGAAGCGTAATCAGTTATATACCACTTAGTAAATCATGCGAGTTTTAACCGTTATCTTTCTTTTCTTAATTACCTCCTATTGCACTTTTGCAATTGAACTGGAAAAAGAGTATGCCGCCTATTATGAGGTAAAAGCACGAATAAGGCAAGGATACTTCAAGGAAGCTTTAAAGACAACGCAAAAACTGATTAAGAAACTTCAAGCTGGCTCAGCAAAACAAAACCGTTTTTTGTTAGCTCAATTTTACATTGAACAGGCGAATCTGAAGTACTACATGGATGCCAAAAATTTGAGAGAAATAGATAAAAATGTACAAAAAGCTATAGAGATCTCACAAAAAGCCTTCGGGAAAGATGCTGCAGAAACCGGACTAATAAACGCACAGGCTATTGTACCCTATTTGACCTACGGGCACTACATCAAAGCCGAAGAACGCAAGATTGAAGCAGAACGCATAGCCCGAATTGCTGGCGACGATAAAAATTGTAGCAATGAAGTCAAAAGATATGTTGTACGATACCTTCATAAAACAGGCTATCATCCGCAAGCTATTGAATTAGGAGAATCACTCATTCCCTATATGAAAAAATACCTGGAGGAATGGAAAGAAGTGTATCAATACAGCAATAACAAAGTTGCAAGGTTTGAACTAAAAAAATCGGAGCACAAAAACAGAATTCGCGTTTACCTGGACCACCTCAACCTGATTACGGAAGTATTAATTGATCGTGGTGAAGTTGAAAAAGCCAAGAGCAAAATCCAATACAACAGGGATTTGTTTGATAAAAAATTAAGTAAGAATGACATCGTTTATGTTGACTTAATATACCTTGAATATAAGCTTTACAAATCAATAGGAGATATACAAAAACCATTGCAGCTTATTAATGAAGCCATGAGAAAGAACATTCTCCATATAAATAATAGTGACAGGTATATGCGTCAAAGTAGTCAGAGAAGAGCTATATCAGAAGATTGGATTATTTCAAAATGGGCACGTGGAGGTTGGGCCGCCAATGCGCAATTGGAAGGTGAAAAAGAATTTAGCGACTACGCTTCCACAATGAAAATATACTTTGGAAATAAAAGTATAGAAGTCTCTGATGTTGAAGTGATGCGTACCTATCACCGCATGTACCGGATCGATTCGAAATCGCAATATAAAAAGTACATTCATGAAGCGAGGAGTATCATTACTCGCCTTCTCGATGACAAAACTATGCTACCTGTTGATCATCCCAAAAGAATAAAAGCTTTGAATGCATATATAGAAGTACATAGAGCCGAAGATGAAATTCACAAAGTACTGCTGGCATCTAATGAGAAGTTTGAGCTCATAAAAAAGTTTTATCCGAAAGATTGTCCTGAATACCACAGAGCCCTTTTAAACCACACCATTGTCAATTACCAATTTGGAAATAATTTTGAGGAAGCCCTGCCAATATTTGAAAACAGTTATAACGACATTTTCAAAAAGCACTACACTAATTATCACCAGGACTACTACTATTTTGGAAATGCACTCACACGATTGTATGAGCTAATGAACGACCTTAATTCGGCAGAAAAAAATGTCTCACAATTGTTAGATGACGCCAAATTAATCTCAATAAGAAAAAACTCTGTTGGCTGGCGCAGGCCACATCAACTTACGGAAAAAGCACGATTTTATATACTAAGAGGCAAACTCTTTGAAGCTCAGGAGTTGCTTCATAGGGCCACGGAACTTTTTGAAAGTAACAAAGAAACCAAATTACATTATCGTGAAAAAGGGTTTATAGATCGAACATTTGCTTTATTGTACCAGGCCCTTTCAGAACCGGAACTTACTAATAGTTACCTCAGAAAATGGCAAGAAAGCGCCAACCTTGAATTCTATAACCGGTACGACCTGGTAGATTTTGCTACATTTTATATTTTAAAAGGAGCTTACTTCAATACAGAAATTGCACTGGAACACCGCGCTGAAGAGATCGTTGCTTCTTCATCTATTAACAATAGAAATTTGGTTCCTGTATTTATTAAACTTGCTAACCTCAAATTAGCAAAAGGGGAATTGAATACCTGTGACTCTTTAATCACCCACGCACTTAAAACCTGTAGAATTACATTTGGAGAAAATTCCACTTATTATGCAGAAGCATTAACGATTCAGGCAGATCTTAATGTTATTTACGGAGATCACAAAAATGCCATTATCAATTGCAAAAATGCGCTTGAGATTACTAAAAAGGTATATGGAGAAAATCACCTTCTTTATGCCATCAGAATGTCTGATTTGGCAATGAGTAAAATGTATACAGGGGATTTTTCGTTGGCGGTAAAAGATCAACTTCTTTATGCCTTAAAAAAGGCTAAACAGTACTTTTTACATTTCGACGACATAGATGTTGACATAAACGGTATCAACATACATAAGAACTTAACATTATACTACCTAAACAAAGGACAATATGATAATGCCCGTGATGAATTGGACGAATTAATTGGCTACTGGAAAAAAATAGCTCATATTTCAGACGTATACCGGGCACTGGAAATTGCAGACCTTTCTATGATAAAAGGTAGAATTTACCAATTCGAAGGTAAATACATAAAAGCTTTGGGCAGTTATAGGGAAGCTCAAAACACCTATAATCACCATTTGGGCACCGACCATTTTAAATCGATGCAGGTAAGAAGTAAAATTGCAGAAACGGAATACCTGAAAGGAGATACCAAGGACGCTTTAAACTTATTAGACGTTTCAATCGATGAATATAACCGGTTTATAAGGGAAATATTCCCTTACCAGGACGAGCGGCAAAAAGCCACATTCTGGAAAAAGATACGAAAAGACTTTGAGTTTTATAACACACTTGCTTTTAACATCAAAAAACCCAAACTTATCCAAAAAGCGCTTAATAACCGACTCAATACCAAAGCTTTGTTGCTCAAATCATCTGCAAGTGCAAGACGAAATATATATAAAAGTAAAGATTCCACTCTTATTGGTATTTACAACGAATACAAGGAAAAATCAGAACTATACAACTCATCAATATCATTATCCATCGAAGAGCTCAAAAAGAACGATATAAACCTGCCTCAATTAGAAGGTGACATCAAAAATCTGGAGAAAGAATTAAGTAAACGATCCTCTTCATTTAAGGCAGACTTGGAATCAAACGATGGGGTCTCATGGAAAGACATCAGGGATGTACTTGGTTCTAACGAATATGCCATAGAAATTATAAAATATCGCTTTTTTGAAAACGACTTTTCTGACTCCGTAATATATGCCGCACTAATTACGAACAAAAAATCGAAAACACCAGAACTTGTATTACTCGAAAATGGAAATCGCCTGGAAGGCAAAGGTTATAAATATTACCGGAATACGACTATTAATCAAGTAAGAGATAAAAAGTCGTACAAAACTTACTGGAAAAAAATAGATGAGAAAATTCCCGATGGCGCCACTATTTTTCTCTCCATAGATGGTGTATATAATCAGCTGAACGTAGAAACATTTAGGGACGATGAAGGAAAATATATATTGGACAAAAATGATATTATTCTGGTTTCAAACACCCGAGATCTTATTCGAATAAAAAAGCAAAAAAACAACACCAATAAATCAAAGACATTTCTTGGTGTAGGAAATCCGAGTTTTTACAAAGTCAATGAAAGCAACTCTGATCATCATAACGTAAGTTCGAAGCAAAAGGTAAAACAACTGGACCACGCAGAACATGAAACAAGACAGATAGCCGCGCACTGGAACGATAAAAACTGGAATACTAAAACTTTGATTTTTTCAGAAGCAACAGAAAAATCTTTCAAAAAATCTACAGCTAATAGTCCGCAAATAATCCATATCGCAACACATGGTTATTTTCAAAAAAAGGCCATTGCCATAAGTAGTTTATCTGAAGAATTTGATAATCGCCTGGCTCTTGAAAACCCTTTTCTTAAGTCAGGTTTGTTCTTTAGCGGCGCCGGAGAAATTGTTGAAAAATACAATATCTACGAATATAACAAGGAAGACGGAATACTAACAGCAGAAGAAGTTAAAAACCTTTCCTTACCCAACACCGATATTGTTATACTCAGTGCTTGTGAAACAGGTAGAGGTGATATTGAAACGGGTGAAGGCGTTTATGGACTACAGCGCGCCTTCCTTCTTGCCGGTGCTAAACATATTATTATCAGTCAATTTAAAGTTTCTGATAAAATCACTGATGAATTTATGATTACATTCACGAAAAAATTGGGACAGGATATGGATTATGTCAGTGCAATGACAGCCACAAAAAAAGAAATTAGTAAAAAGTACAAAGACCCTATCAATTGGGGGGTGTTTATTATGACTCAGTAAATAAATCTATGAGAATTTTACTTTGCCATTTCTTTTGTTTTCTCACATTAGCCCTTTCTGCACAGCTTTTAAACCGGGATCTGACACAGGTATACGAGCTTGAGTATAAAATCCAGACTTACCTGGATAATGACTCTTCGCTAAGCAATCATTATAGACTTACAGATTCCAGCATTCAGCTATTTGCATCCCAGGCTGATAAGCTGAAGTTAAAATTGGAGTTTGAACTGCCTTTTCGATTGTTCCATACTTTTTCCAATTGCACACTGAGTAATGAAGCACTTTTGTGGCTATATAAAACAAAGGGAGTAAGCAACTATGCCTTAGATATTAACCAGAAAAGCACTTTTACTCCTGCTTACGAACTGCTTCACCCACTCAAAGGCCTGCGCATTGCTCTCGACCCGGGACATGTTGCCTCTAATTTGGAAGAAGCAAAACTGGAAAGCAAATATATAGATATGAGAGCAATTGACAGCACTCTTGCATTTTATGAAGCTAATCTTACGCTTGCTACAGCTCTTCAATTGAAGGAGATGCTGGAAAATGTTGGGGCTACCGTGCTAATTACCAGAAAAAAACCGGGAGATCAATGCTACCCCATCCATTACAAAAACTGGCTGAAAAGTGCTCATTTTCACAAAGACCTCAAACAAGCTGTCAAAGATGGCTGGCTTAAACCTGATATTGCCCAAACCTGTAAAAAGTACCGGAATGAATCGGCCGAATGGAAACAGAAATATATATTTGGCCGGTTTTACAATGGACTGGAATTAAGGTGCAGAGCACGACAAATCAATGATTTCCAACCACACCTCACCATATTCTTACATTATAATGTGAACGCATCTAATCATGAATGGTCTAAACCTGCAACAAAAAATTTCAATATGTCTTTCGTTGCTGGTTCTTTTGCAAATGACGAATTAAGAACACGTAATGCAAGAATGGATTTTTTACGTTTACTGGCATCAACCGAAATTGAAGAAAGTATTGAGTTATGCAGTCATTTTAACCAACAGATTTTGAAACACACCAATGTACCTATCGTATCCACAAATAACGACGAAATTTATTTAAATGAATTCACTTTGAAAACAGCCATAGATGGTGTTTATTGTCGAAACCTTTACATGACAAGGGCCACCAGAGGCGTGCTATGTTATGGGGAATCCCTATGCCAGGACAATAAGAGCGAAGTATATAAGCTGAGTGATAAGTCGCTAAAAGTTGGTTCTTTTTATTCATCAAAAAGAACTACGGACGTAGCTAAAGCATATTACCATGCGATAATTAATTACACTAAAACATTTTTAAAGAACTAATACATGAGCTTCACCGAAAAAGACCTTATACAATTTAGTGAGATCGGTATTTCGCCGGAAATTGTAGAACAACAAATTCAAAATTTTGTAAATGGATTTCCATTTGTTTCATTGCTTAGAGCTGCAACTGTTGACGACGGTATCGTTTCGTTAACAGAAGATGAACTGGAAGATTTTGAAGCAATGTTCGAACAATATGCGAAGAAGCACCATGTTTTAAAATTTGTACCGGCCTCCGGTGCGGCAAGTCGCATGTTCAAAGAACTTTTCAATTTTTTGAAAGATCCTTCGAAGGATTCACCTATGTACGAACTGGTGACAAATTTCACTCAATTCGCCTTCTCCGATGACATCAACCAACTTTTAGAAAATGAACATGAAGACCCAGCATTAATTGCGGAACTCATTCTTACCGAAAAAGGATTAAATTATGGGAATTTACCTAAAGGTTTGATAAAATTTCATCAGTATGCTGACCAAAGTCGAACTGCTTTTGAAGAACATTTAGTTGAAGGGGCTCATTATTCGCAAGACGACAACGGAAACGTTTTGATTCACTTTACGGTATCTCCAAGTCATCAGGAAGCGATAAGCGAACACATTAATAGTGTCATACCGTTTTACGAAAGTTTATTCGGTGTTAACTATAATATTAGTTATTCCACACAGTCCAAAGCAACAGACACCGTGGCAGTTGACGAACATAATGAACCATTCAGAAACCCGGACGAGCGCATCTTGTTCAGACCAGCCGGCCATGGCGCATTAATTAGCAACCTGAATGATCTGAATGCAGACATAGTCTTCATCAAAAATATTGACAATGTTGTTCCTGATCGATTGAAAGGTACAACTTATTTGTATAAAAAAGCGCTGGCAGGCTATCTAACGGTAGTTCAACGACAAGTATTCTATTACCTGGGCGAACTGGATAAAGGTATCAATGATGAAGAGTTAAACGAACTAAAAGCCTTTGCCTCTTCTATAGGCATAGTGGAACCCGAAACAGGTCATGATCCGGTGAAACATTATCAACTTTTGCTAAACAGACCCATACGCATTTGTGGAATGGTTAAAAATGAAGGAGAACCCGGTGGTGGACCCTTTTGGATAAAAGATCAAAATGGTAACTGCTCCCTTCAGGTTGTAGAGACATCTCAAATTGACCTGAATAACGAAGAGCAGGCCGCTATTGTAAAACATGCTACACATTTCAATCCAGTAGATCTAATTTGTGCCACAAAAAATTATAAAGGAGAAAAATTTGATTTGCTACAATATACAGACCCATCCACGGGGTTTATTTCTAACAAATCGAAGGATGGAAAAACACTTAAGGCACAAGAATTGCCAGGGCTATGGAATGGTGCTATGGCCAATTGGATTACGCTTTTTGTAGAAGTTCCTGTAATTACTTTTAACCCTGTAAAAACTGTAAAAGATTTATTACGCGATGAACACCTTCCCGAAAAGGTTAGTGAATAAGCGACAAGACTACTTTATAATAATATTCATTAGAAAAACACAAAAGGCTGCACCTGAAATGCAGCCTTTGTGGTTGTTGAACTATAAGAACTCACTATTCAGCAGCGGCACTGATAGCAATACTTAGTTCAATATCATCACTTATCACAAAGTCTTTTGCATCACTTTGATAAGCAACATCATACTTTTGGCGATCGAACGTAAGCGAGCCTTCAGCAGACACCATACCTTCTTCTACCATTACATTAGAAATAGTTACTTTTTCCTCGTTCACTTTTCCTCTTATTTCCAAATCACCGGTAACTTCATTACCTGCTACACTTTTAATTGTAAACTTCGCCGTAGGAAAATTTGGTACATCAAAAAAGTCTGGAGATGACAAGTGCCCAATTAACATTTCAGGTTTTTTCTCTTCTGTATAATTTTCATCTGTTGCAGCCATAGAAGTTAAATCTACCTCAAAAGATCCTCCCGTTATAGATTCACCACTAAGCATAAGACTTCCACTTTTAAGGTTAAGCGTACCTGTATGAGCATAAGCTCCAGCCATCGCCGATCCCTTCCATTCCACTTTCGAGGACTCCGCATTAACATTATAAGTTTTTGCTTCTTCGCTAGCAGTAGTTTCTGTAGTTTCCTCCGTTGTAGCTGCATCTGCAGTATCTTCAGCTGGCTTTTCACCACCACAAGATGCCATAATTGCACTTGAGACAAGTCCTAGTAATAAATACTTCATTTTCATGGTTCGTAAATTTAGGTTTTCAAATAAGTTTTTCATTAATATTTGTTTAAACAAGCTTTAAAATATTTTGGTTTACCGATTGATCATTTTTTTAAAAAAAAATTCTAATCTCTTAAAAAGCTGCTTGCAATTTATAAATTCCGCAATGAAATAAACGTCCGAAACAGAATTTTAACAAGATTTTAACTTAGCAAAAAGGCATTTGTAACTATTCTTTTAATTTTCATTATATTATTGATAGTTAAAAACACTTGTCTATGATTCACCGCTACTACAACCTCATGGGCCTTAATGTAGGCGCCAGTCATCAGGAAATAAAGAAAGCATATAGAAAACTTGCTAAAGTGTGGCACCCCGACTTAAATACCGACCCCAATAGTCAAAAGCTTTTTTTAGAACTCAACCAGGCCTACAATTACCTGATTCAACACAATCCTGAACTATTAAAATCAAGCATAGAAGCACAAAATAACACATCTGCCCATAAATTCGAGTATTACCATGTGCCTACCGATCCCTTGAAATATAGAGACTGGATGCACGAAATGCGGAAAAAGAAGTCACAACCTATTCGAAAAGATCCGAATTTTTGCAACTATCAAAAAAAGCTTAATCGTTTCATCAATATTTTCCGGTATGCCATGTTCAGTACATTTGCATTGAGTTTGTTAGCGAGTTTATATGCATTGTTTAAAGGTAAAGAGTTTTCTACCGGCCATTCTTTTGTTATTGGTTTAAGTATTAATTTTGTCCTGATCGCTTTTTATGTGATCGGTCTAAGCACTTATAACTACAACGCTCAAAAAAAATACTAAATAAAGCAACGCCAGTTGCAACCATTTATTTTTCCCACTGTCATTAAAAGAAAAAGAACTCAAATTGGCAACCGAGTATCACATGATTCACCGCGATTTGGTAGAGCGGTGTAAGGAAGGAGATAGGCAGGCTCAGTACCTGTTATATAAAAATTATGCGAAAGCCATGTATAATATTTGTTTTCGCATGGTTAAGAATCCTGAAGAAGCAGAAGACCTATTGCAGGACGGCTTTGTCTACGCTTTTCAACGATTGGAATCATTCCGCTATGAATCTTCATTCGGAGCGTGGCTTAAACGCATAATGATTAATCTATGCATCAACCATCTCAAGAAGAGAAAAATAGACTTTGATTACAATACAGATATTAATCATAAAGAGCAAACAGATGAAACTATTGACTATGAGGACGAACATTTAAAGCTAGAGTTGGTTAAAAAGGCCATTACTCGGTTGCCCGAAGGATACAGAGTGATTTTCACTCTGTACCTTCTTGAAGGTTATGATCATAGCGAAATAGCCGACGTCTTAAATATCTCAGAGTCCACGAGTAAATCTCAATATCATCGTGCTAAAAAGAAGATTCAAGAAACTTTAAAAGAATTAAGCCATGCCTAAAGACAAATTAGAAGAATTTATTATTAAGAACAGGGCTAGTTTTGACGACAACGAATTATCGGTGCATGTTTGGGAACGAATTAATCTCGAATTAAACTCCCGGAACTCCGAAAGTGATCATACTCCTGTTATACCGTTACATCAAAAATACAAGTTTCTCATTAACGCTGCTGCGGCAATTTTAATATCACTGGGATCTATATTTATATATGAATACTTTGATGAAGATAACACCGCTACTGTGGCCGCAAATGAGCAATCTAATAACGAAGAGCGTACGATTACTTCCGAAGCCATCATACCTGAGCTCAAAGAAGCAGAAGCATTTTATGATGCCAAAATTCATACTCAATTAGTTCAGCTCAGGAAATATGCCCGTTCTTACCCCGGGCTGGAAGAAGAGCTCACCGCCGACCTCAATGACCTGGATCAGGAATTTGCTGAACTAAAAGAAGAGCTAAGCACCGGTGTGGCCAATGAGGAAATCATTGAGGCTATGATCGAAAACTATCAAATACGACTACAAATACTTGAAGAGGTTCTGGAATCCATTCAACCGGAAGAAGAATCGCCGTCTTTCAACATAAAAGACACCAATTATCAACCAGTAACGTCTAATAATCCCGTAGAAGCATGATCACTTATAAGTATATATTATCCGCAATAATACTGACTATTCTATGCATGAATGCAACTTATGCACAAGTTAGTCATAACGAAAAAATTGTTAAGTCCTTTTATTGTACCGACCAACATATAGTAGAAATCAACAATAGACATGGTAAAATACAGATAGAAAATTCAAGTACAGATTCTGTTAAGATTGTTGTATCATTTTCGGCGCTTTCCAAGACAGAGGAAAAATTAGCCAAACTGGTGGCCTCAGTAGATTTCGACTTCACCAGTGGAGGCAATTATATCAGTGCCAGCACGAAATTAGGACCTACCACCGGCATACATCAGGATATTGAAAATATCCGAAAGGCGTTTAGTTCAGCCTCGGGCAATGACATCACCATTAATTATAAAGTCTTTTTGCCCAGGGATACCGAACTGAAGGTCTCAAACAAATTTGGTGACGTTTTCATAAATGACCGCTATAACAAGACCTTTATTAAGGTTGAACATGGAAATATAAGGGCTTCGTCCTTCTTCGACGACGTTGAGATTGAAAACGCTTATGGTCAATGTAACATCAAAAGGGCAAAAGAGGCTACATTATCACTAAATCATGTAGACAAGTGCCGAATAGAGCAAGCCAAAAAATTAAAAATAGAAAGCAAGTTCTCATCAATAGCTATTGAAGAAGTAAATTACCTGAAAATAAATTCCAAAAAAGACGATATAGAAATCGAATCCATAAACAAACTGGTAGGTAAATGTGCTCTTCCCGAAATTGTTATAGAAAAACTTAATGACGAATTAAATATCAATTCAAAACATGTAGGTACTATAGAGGTTGAAGAAATAGCACATTCTTTCAAGTCTATTAAAATAACCTCTCAGTTTACCGATATTGAATTGAATATTGACAACAACAGTGACCATCAGTTTTCGCTACAACACAAAGATGTTGATTTCGAAGCACCAGCTGTTTATTCAAGTTTAGCAACTAAAACACTGGATGATAAAAAACTCCTGCTAACAGAAGGAAAAATTGGTCCGAACCCTGCCGGCCGAATAGTAGAAATAGATGCGCAAAACTGCAGTCTGACCCTCTCCAGAAATTAAGTAGCAAAAATTTTAATAAGAGACATAGGGTATTCTTCTCACCACGTGTCTTACTTATGAAAGCAGAGAAAAGAACTCTTTTCTGACTCTGAAAGGAGAGATACTGTCTAAACATAAAGATAAATTCAACTAAAATGAACTCACTTTATAATAAACTTATTTTAATCGTTGCCCTAATAACATGCTGTCAAGCTGCTAAATCTCAGGATTATATTATGGCAGGAGGAATCAGAACGCTAAGTAGCCCTGCTTTAACTTTTAAAGGGTTCGTAATGGAAAACAACGCCATGGAACTGATTTGGTCGTTTCGTAACGACGGCATGCAATGGACGGGATTATATGAAATGCACAGCAATGCCCTGGAAAATCGCACGAATGGATTTCACTGGTTCTATGGCTTTGGTCCTCACATCGGATACAATAGAGGTTATGCTTGCGAAAATTGCCTCTTAGTTGATACGATCACAACAGATAAAGGGCATATTATTACGGAAACGAAAGACATTCCCAAAAGAGCTTACCTGTCCCTTGGAATGGATGTGATACTTGGACTCGAATACCGCTTCGTTTCATTACCCCTTACTGCAGGCATTGAATACAAACCAAGCATTGAATTCTTTAACAGACGAAAATTTAACAACGACTTTGGAAACATCGCTCTATCGATAAAATACACTTTCAAAAAATAATTTAACAACAATTGCTATCATTATGAAAAAGTTACTGTTACTACTCACTTTGTTGAGCTGCTTACAAAGCATATCAATTGCACAAGACAGCACAGAGGTCTCCAATTCAACTACAACTGATGATTACCAGATAAAAACTATATTCGGTAATGGCCATAAATCCACAGGTGGCTTTGGAGCCTTTATGTTAAGCGTTGCCGACATTAACGGCCAGGAAGCACTTCTCGTCGGAGGACGCGGTGGTTTCGTCATCAACCACAATATGTCCTTTGGTATCGGCGGTTACGGCCTTACCACCCCGGTATATTTTGACAACCTCAACAATGACTATACACTCGAAATGGGTTATGGCGGAGTATATGTTGAACCAACAATAGGTTCTCGAATGCCCATACACGTTTCGTTCCCCGTTCTAATTGGCGTCGGTGGAGCAGCAATTGTTGACAATGATCATGTCTTTGGAGATGACGATTATGATAACAATGATGTACTTATTTCAGAAGCTTTCTTTATTGTAGAACCCGGTGTAAACCTCGAATTTAACCTCACCAAATTCCTGAGATTAGGTGTTGGCGCAACGTATTCTTATCATGATAAATTACGCTCACAGTTGCTTGATGACGCATTAAAGAATACCTGGTCGTACAATTTTACGATGAAAATAGGCCGTTTTTGATGATTTTCATCAAATGTTACTTTATTTCCTTGGAATTTACATTTTGTACTACTAGTTTCGTCGCATTATTAATCTTTGTTTATTACTAACTGATAAACCAGTAATTTTATGAAATTTTCAAATTTTGCAATGATCGCCCTTATGGCGACTTCTGTTCTTTTTACTTCTTGTGACAGCGAGGACACTGTAGAACCAGTTGTACAAGAAAATAACGTACCTGACGGTACTACTACCTACACCCTTTCAGTACATGTACTTTCTTCTTCTGAAACTGCTGCTAAAGTATCAGGATTAGAAAGTGCTGAAGTTACTGTTAACCAGCACGGCGATGAATCTACGATCACAGTTGGTCCTGATGGAATCGCAACTTTCAGCAACCTTGATGAAGGTCAAGTTTCTGTTTACATCAAGGCAGAAGGACATGCTTCTGTTAACTTCCCTGTTGATATCGATGAGTTAACTAACAGCCAAATCAATAATGATTTCGGTAATGATAGTCAGCACGAATTCTTTGGTCGCGTTCAGCAAGTAATGCCTCGTTTGAATGGTTCCATTTCAGGTAAATTCTTCTATAACGATGAAGATGGTGACGATGTAACAGGAGCAACATCTATCACATTGGAATACGACGAAAGTATAGAGCCAAATGTTTTCACATTAACAACAGATGCTTCAGGAGATTTCACTCTAACAGGCCTTCCTGAAGGAGTAAGAGGAGAATTAACGGGTAAAATCTCTGTTACAGAAGAGCGCCAAAACTTTGATGTCCTGGTTGACTACAGAAGCGACGCTATGTCAATTACAACTAACGGATCTGAAGTTGACAACCTTAGCGTAATCGAAATGGATAGAGAAGACTAATTAAATTATTAAATCCATAAAAAAAGGGATTTCTTAAAGAAATCCCTTTTTTTTGTTCTAATAATAAACACGCAAACATTATTATGGCACGTACACCTTCAAATATGTTGGCATTGGATACAGTTGCTCCTTCTTTCGAATTGAAGGATAGTATCTCCGGATCTGCCTTGTCATTGGAAACATTAAAATCTGACAAGTGTACAGTAATCATGTTTATATGCAATCACTGCCCTTTTGTTATTCATCTGCATGATGGAATAATGAGTATGGTAAAAGAATACCAAGCAAAAGGTGTTTCCTTTATCGCAATCAGCTCCAATGACATTGATAATTACCCTCAAGACAGTCCTGACAAAATGAAACTACTTGCTCAGGAATTGGACTTCACATTCCCTTACCTGTACGATGAGACACAAGAGGTCGCAAGAGCATATGAAGCTGCGTGCACCCCTGATTTTTATATTTTTGACGGAGCACTTAAATGTAAATACAGAGGTCAATTTGATGCTTCGAGACCCGGAAACGAAATTCCCGTTACAGGTAGCGATTTACGATCTGCAATAGATTCAATTTTGGCAGGAAGACCTGTGGACGAGCACCAGTTACCAAGCCTCGGATGCAATATCAAATGGAAAGTATAAACGGTATTTAATTAAACCATTTTACCATCACGCATCTCCAACTTCCTGTCCGACATATCTGCAAGTATGTTGTTATGAGTAACGATCACAAAGGTTTGCCCTGTTTCCTCTCTCAACTTAAAAAATAGCTGATGTAATTCTTCTGCGTTCTTTGTATCCAAGTTGCCACTTGGTTCATCAGCAAAAATTATTGAAGGTTGATTAATTAGCGCCCTGGCCACGGACACCCGCTGCTGTTCACCTCCTGATAACTCACCAGGTTTATGCTCCATGCGTTTTCCCAGTCCTAATAGTTTCAAGAGCGCTTTTCCTTTTCCGTTCACTTCGTTCCTGGTATTACCCCCAATATATCCGGGTAAACAAACATTCTCCAAGGCTGTAAATTCGGGCAAAAGATTATGAAACTGAAAAACGAAACCAAGATTTTTATTCCTGAATGCGGCAAGCTCTCTTTTTTTCAAATCCAGGATAGCATTATTGCTGATCTGAATACTACCTGAATTTGGTCTGTCAAGTGTACCTAAAATATGCAACAATGTACTTTTACCAGCTCCGGAAGCACCTACTATCGACACGATTTCTTTGGACTCAATAGTAATACTCACATTTTTGAGTACCTGCAAATCACCAAAAGACCTGGAAATATTCTCTGCATTTAAAATAGTCATATACCAAAAGCACGTTTCCCAAATTTAGCAGATTAATCGCTAATTTTTAATGAATTCATAAAATACACACTCATACAATGGGCGTAACATATATTTAACATCATAAATTTGAATAATGGGCCAACAATACGTAAATTGTAGGCATCTTTACACAATCTCATGAAAAGAATAACATTAATCTGTTTTAGCCTATTAGTTGCGAGCTGTTTTTACAGCCTTGCTCAAACCCGTTTTTACAGAAATCAGAGTGTTATTTACATGGAGTACACTTACTACAGTGAATATTTTGTTGAAGCACCTGCTAAAAAGGCTCCAAAAATTAGCCAGTCGATCAATCCGAAAATTTCAAAGGACAGTTCTGACTTCGACAATGAACTTCAAGACAATAAAATCACCTTTACAGCGGACGGTTTCACATACCCTAATCCGGTACAGGAATTATTGTACTTCAAAAAAATCAACAACGGGCATAAAGTTTCAAAAGTTCAAATATTTGATGCCATAGGCAACAAACAAATTGAAATTACCAACCCGGAGTCCAACACAGTCAACACCAATTCACTGACCGAAGGTGTGTATTTTATTCGCCTTGAATACGGGTTAGAAGTTATTACAGAGCGCTTCATTAAGAATTAGCAACCAGGGTTACCTTTTCCATTTTACATCATAAAAATACTAAAGAAAGATACCCGTCTCCTTATTATAAGTTCTTTTTTTAAAGCAGGAGTACCATTTATTAATTTCAATTACAATTAATTTTGGTTATATTTACTAAGTTCGTCTATGTGAAACACCTTGAAAATAATTTCGATATGACTATTACGACCTTTTTGAAAAACTGGGTAATTCCTGTTGTATGCCTGACAGTTTTCAATTATTCTTTTGCTCAACAAGCTATTAAAGAGCATTATATCTACGACCACGACACCACTGTGTATGGAGTCGATTCTTCTGAAGTTTTTCAGGTTGAAAATTTAGGTTCAAAAGTCAATTCATCTCATGCTGAATCCGGCCCCCGCATCTCATGGGACGGAAACACCCTGTACTTCTTCCGTGTTGGCCATCCACAAAACATTAATAAAACTGAAGAAAGCAGGGATATTTGGTACTCAACATTTAACGCACAAGATTCGAGCTGGGGAGCGGCCCAGCATATGCCCGAACCTATTAATAATTTTGGTGACAATTCCGTTCACTGGATTTCACCGGACGGAAAGAAATTATTACTCCACAACAAATACCTAAAAAACAAGACGGTCGAGAATGGTGTATCTATTTCTTATAAACAAAAAGATGGTAGCTGGAGCTTTCCAAAAGAACTACACATCAAAAACTATAAAAACGACGAGCTTTGTTCATTTTACATGAATGACAAAGGTGATAAACTGATAATGGCTATTCACTATAAGGACTCTTACGGTCATCAGGATTTATATATTTCAAACCGCATAGGCGGTGACGATACACGATGGTCGGAACCTGTAAATCTGGGGCCAATAATTAATACTGCAGGAAGCGAGGCTACCGCTTTTCTTGCATCAGACAACAAAACACTCTATTTCTCATCAAATGGGCGCAAAGGAGGTCTGGGCGGATATGATATTTACAAATGTGAGCGTAAAGATTCTACTTTCACCAAATGGACCAAACCCAAAAATATCGGAGCCCCCTTCAATACTCCCGATGATGAACTCTATTTCTCAATCCCTCATTCAGGGGATTACATGTATTTAGCACATCACTTTAAAACGCTCACCGATTCGGCAGAACACTCAGACATTGTACGAATACGACTTGAGCCGGAATCAATTTTAACATTATTCGGCGACATAATTGATGAATACACCAAAGAACTAATCGATGCAAAGATTTCTTTTAAACGATTAAGTGATGGCAAAATTTTTGGAAAACAAATTGCGTCACTGGACACAGGTTACTTGGTTAAACTTCCAACCGGAAGTGTCTATGAATACACGGTAGAAAAAGCCGGATACCCTACGATAGTCAGACAATTAGACATTACAGCATTGAAAAAATCTGCTAAAAGACGTATGGACATTTACCTACCACCAGAGCCAGCACTTGTCTTGTCTGGTTATGTATATGACAAAAGTACGGAAGAATTGATGGTTGGACATATGGTAATTACCAATTTGGAAACAGGTGAAGTTGTTTATGAAGCAGACATAGATCCGGAAACCCCTTATGAGGTTTCACTTCCTGCCGGCGCCAAATATCAGCTCATGGTGGAAAAACAACCGGATTATTTATCGCATGTTGAAAATATCGATCTGAGAAACTTACAGGAACATAAAGAAGAGAAAAAAGATATTTACCTGGTACCAATATCCTTACTTACAGTTGAACTGGAAAACATCTATTTCGAAACTGCCAAGTCGAAACTTTTACCAAAGTCATTTGAGGAACTGGATAAAGTTGTTAGAATACTGGAAACAGCACCTACGATTACAGTAGAAATTGGCGGACACACCGATTATCAGGGATCAGAATCTTACAACCTCAAACTATCACAGGACAGAGCACAATCTGTTGTTGATTATATAGTAAGCAAAGGAATTAGCAATGAAAAAATACGGGCAAAAGGATATGGTGAAGCAGTACCGGTTGCTTCTAACAGAACAGCAGAAGGTAGAGCCCAAAACAGACGTGTTGAATTCAAAATCGTAGAAATCACAGCTGTTAATTAAAACCCATTGAAGACAAAACAAAGCCCCTATTGTTAACAATAGGGGCTTTGTTTTTGCCATTTTTCAGTATCGCAGCGCCGAATTATCTTTAAATGAGGTGTATTAGAAAACATCGTAAAAATGTCATAAAAAAAGGGAGATCTTATGATCCCCCTTTTAACTAATCTATATTAATTAACTGCGTGAATTATTCTGGAAGTATACTTTCAGCTAAAACTGCAATGTTATTATTTAATACTTCAACAACGCCCCCGGAAATCTTGAAAGATGATACAGTTCCACTAGTATCTTTAACGGAAACTAAACCTTCTTCCAATGAGCTTACAATAGGTGCGTGATTATTCAATACTTCGAATGCACCATTGGAACCGGGAAAAGAAGCTGATACAGCCTCACCTTCAAAAACTTTTTTATCGGGAGTGATTATATTAACCTGTAACATAATTATTTGGCTTCAGCTAATAATTTTTCTCCTTTGGTTATAGCTTCTTCAATACCTCCTACAAGGTTAAAAGCTGCTTCAGGAAGGTGATCCAATTCACCATCAATAATCATATTGAAACCTTTAATGGTATCTTTGATATCTACGAGCGCACCTTCAAGACCAGTAAACTGCTCTGCAACATGGAATGGCTGAGACAAAAAGCGCTGTACACGACGAGCTCTATGTACTACTAATCGATCTTCTTCAGAAAGTTCCTCCATTCCAAGGATTGCAATAATGTCCTGTAGCTCAATATAACGTTGAATTGTTTCAATAACACGTTGAGCTGTATCATAGTGTTCATCCCCTACAATTTCCCTTGTCAAAATTCGCGATGTAGAATCGAGTGGATCAACCGCAGGATAAATTCCTTGTTCGGCAATTTTACGTGATAATACTGTTGTAGCATCCAGATGGGCAAAAGTAGTGGCCGGCGCGGGGTCAGTCAAATCATCCGCAGGTACATAAACTGCCTGTACAGATGTAATTGAACCTCGCTTAGTCGACGTAATGCGCTCTTGCATAGCACCCATCTCTGAGGCCAAAGTCGGCTGGTAGCCTACCGCTGAAGGCATACGACCTAAAAGAGCAGATACTTCAGAACCTGCCTGCGTAAACCTGAATATATTATCTATGAAGAAAAGAATATCTCTACCAGCACCTTCACCATCACCATCACGGAAATACTCGGCAACAGTAAGACCAGAAAGAGCTACGCGTGCACGAGCACCCGGAGGTTCGTTCATCTGCCCGAAAACAAGCGTTGCCTGTGATTTCTTTAATTCTTCTCTATCAATTTTAGAAAGGTCCCAACCACCTTTCTCCATATCTTCTTCAAATTCTTTACCATACTTAATTACGCCTGATTCAATCATCTCGCGTAATAAGTCGTTCCCCTCACGAGTACGTTCACCTACACCGGCAAATACCGAAAGTCCTTCATAAGCTTTTGCGATGTTATTGATTAATTCCATAATCAATACCGTTTTACCTACACCCGCACCGCCAAATAAACCAATTTTACCACCTTTTACATAGGGCTCAATGAGGTCAATTACTTTAATTCCGGTAAATAATACTTCTGCAGAAGTAGATAGGTCTTCAAAAGCAGGAGCGCTTCTGTGTATCGGCAATCTTTTATCACAATTTGGTTGTTCAACACCATCAATTGCTTCACCTACAACATTAAACAATCGTCCTTTTATTTCGTCTCCGGTAGGAACAGATATGGGCATTTCTTGATCAAATACATCCATCCCTCTTCTAAGGCCTTCGGTACTATCCATGGCAATAGTACGAATACGATCTTCACCTAAGTGCTTCTGACATTCAAGAATGATTTTAGTCCCATCCTCTTTATTTACTTCAAGTGCATCCAGAATATCTGGTATTTTAGCCCCCTCTTGCTCAAAACTCACATCTACAACCGGACCGATTACCTGAGTGATTTTTCCTTTATTTGCCATTATAAAATGATCTAATTATGCGGTATAATACAATAGTCTTTGAATTGGCTGCAAAGTTAGACCTATTCTGCACATATTCCAAACAATATATGGTCTAAGTAAAGCTAACAGGACGCTTTTATTCACAATTAAGGATAATCCTGAAAGTCGTGCCTTTATCCGGCTCTGAGTTTCGAACAAAAACCTTTCCCTGATGGTAATTTTCAATTATTCGTTTCACCAGTGACAGGCCTAAACCCCACCCTCGTTTCTTCGTTGTAAAACCCGGTTGAAAAATGGTCTTAAATTTAGACTTAGGGACTCCTTTACCCGTATCTGTAATATCAATATACACTTTATCGGCTTTTTGTTGTATTTCAAAGTTGATCCGTCCTCTACCCTCCATAGCATCTACTGCATTTTTCGTAATGTTCTCAATCACCCATTCAAATAGAGGGATGCTAATTTTTACAGCTCCTACAGGTTGGTCGGGCTCTAGCACTTTGAATTCAACCAATTTTGACAATCTGGTTTTCATATAAGATACAGACTCGACTAATACCTGGTGAATATCATGGTTATTAAGTTCAGGAACGGAGCCTACTTTTGAAAACCGTTCTGCAATGGTTTCCAGGCGACTTACATCTTTCAATATTTCATCGATCACTTCATCATCCCCATACTTCGATTTTAATAGTTCCATCCATGCCATCATCGAAGAGATGGGTGTGCCCAATTGATGTGCTGTTTCTTTTGACATACCCACCCAAACCTGGTTCTGCTCAGCTCTGCGTGAAACACTAAAAAGAAAATAGGCGACCATCAAAAATACACCTACCACTGCAAATTGCACATATGGATAATACCTCAGTTGAGTCAGTAGAAATGATTCCTTGTAAAAGATGTAATTATAATGTCCGTCCTTCAATTCTACTTTAATTGGAACATGATCGGTTTTCATTTCAGCAAGAGAAGTCAATAAACCTTCGTTATTAGCATCAACAATTTCGCCATTTTCCCCCCGATGATTATGCGCTAATACATAAGTCTGACTACTATCTGTATATATAACCGGCACCGAAGCTGAGTTAGTAACTACTTCAGATATAAATGACTGAATTAAATCGTCCATCACATCTCTTAGCTCTGTAAACAGTCTGGAGTCTTTATAATACAGAAAATTCTTAGTTGTATTTGACACCCTTATTTCAAGTGGAGGGTAACACTCCCCCATATGCTCCAATTCCTGACGAAGCAAAAGTGGATAGTTGGTTATTGCCGTATCAACGTTTCGATGATTAATAATATTTCCTTCAGCATTGGTTAAAATAACAGGGATAGTCTCATTGTTCTTTACCACTTCAAAGATAAAAGTGAGATCCTGATTCGAATTAACATTCATTAGTTGTCTGATACCATTGGCCCATAATGCCCCTTTTTTTCTTTCTTCGACCTTCAACTCATCAAAAAGTTCATTTGTGTACTTAACCAGGTCTGCTTTTTTCTGGATCGCTTCTGCCCATAAACGAGCTTTATTTCGCTCTTCTTTTTCAATTTTGTTAACTAAACGATTCGTATACAACAAGGAAGCAGAGAATATCAATATAGCAATAATCAGAAGCCCCCATTTCCATAATTGTTTTCTTGAATAAATATTCATTCACTATTTTTATTTATACTCTTTCTAAATAGAGCCACTTTTTTTTCTTCTTACTTCAAAATTAATCTATTACAAGTTAATTTCGTATAATCCGCGTAGATATATGACACAATATTCATTTCAAGCCCTCATACTTTCATACAAGACTGCACCTCTGGAATTAAGAGAAGAGGTCGCACTTGATGAAAAAGAATGCAAACAGTTAATTGAACAAATTAATGATTTCACTGAGGCACAAGATGTCCTTGTGTTATCCACATGTAACAGGACGGAAATTTATTATTCCTCTTTACAAGATATTAACCTTGATATTTTAAAATTATTGGGTATTCTCAAGAATATTCCGGTAAAAAAGTTTCAAAGCTCCTTCAGACACCTACAATCTTCAGTAGAGGCTATTAAGCAATTATTCCGAGTTTCGCTGGGGCTTGAAGCACAAGTTGTAGGTGATATGCAAATTACCAACCAGGTAAAAAATGCTTATCAGTGGTCTGCAGATGCCGACATGGCGGGTCCGTTTCTACATCGACTTATGCATACCATTTTTTTTAGTAATAAGCGTGTGGTACAGGAAACTCCATTTAGAGATGGAGCAGCATCGGTATCATATGCTACTGTAGAACTTATTGAAGACCTTACTAAAAATATTGCTACTCCCAAAATATTAATCCTGGGTTTGGGAGAGATGGGGACTGATGTAGTAAGAAACCTTACACATATAGAAGACGCGGAAGTATATATCTGTAATCGTACGCACTCCAAAGCACTGAATCTCGCTAAAGAATATGGTTATAACACCATAGCCTTTGATCAATTCCATGAAATCATTTACGAATGTGATGTAGTAGTATCCTCAATCAGGGCCGACGATCCTGTTATTTCATTTGAATTAATTGAAAACGAACAATTTTTATCTATCAAGCATATGATAGACATGTCGGTTCCGAGAAGTATCGACGAACGAGTAGAACAAAATCCAGGAGTTGCTCTATATAATATTGATCAAATAAAGAACAGAGCTTCTTTGACATTAGAGAAAAGAAAAGAGGCAATACCCCAGGTAGAAGGTATAGTCATAGAAGCAATCAATGATTTCTCTGATTGGACCAAGGAAATGGAGGTATCCCCTACCATCCATAAACTAAAAAATGCGCTTGAACAAATCAGACGTGATGAAATAAATCGCCATATAAAGAAGTTAAGTAACGAGGAAGCCGAAAATATTGAGATCATCACCAAAAACATCATGCAAAAAATAATTAAGCTACCTGTTCTTCAGCTCAAGGCGGCTTGTAAACGTGATGATGGTGAAGCAGAAACGCTAATTGATGTGCTTAACAACCTTTTCAATTTAGAGGCTTCAACACAAGAAAAATCTTCAAAATAGAATAACTTCTGGTTAGACCTAACAATTTCCTTCTGTTCAGCCTTTCTATTGTTTTAATTGTTGACCAATGCTCGGTTCTTTTATTTTGCTGTTAGCATATTTGTATTTTATATCCAGGGAAACGATTATTGCCAACATGCCCCAAAACAATACTGAAGATTTATCTGTATCCAGAAAAAAGTTAACAACACCATGAACAATGTAAGTACCGAATCCTACTAAGACACCGGTCATTAACATTTTGTCAGCTTCTTCTGTTCTTTCTGAATATATAATAACCAGGCCTGCTCTTACTGCATAAATAATTATACCTATGAATAACAGCATCCCTATAAGACCGCTTTCTGATAAAGGTTTTAAATATTCGGAATGAGCCCCACCTAAAGACCCATCATCAACGCTAATTTCCGTACGTTCATCTGCTTTTTGAAACTGTCCATAGACAAACATATAAGTTCCAGGACCATAACCGAAAAGAGGTCTGTCCTTAAACATACGTACCGCGCAATTCCAACGATTAATGCGTTCTGTATTGGACACATCAGAAGAAACGTTAGTTGTAGATTGTAAATTCTCAACTACACTCCCTCCGGATACACTTTCATTAGAGTTGAGCAGATCGCCAATATCGTCCTGAAAAACAAGTCCTATTAGGGTGGTAAACATCAAAACACTCATTAGAATTTTGAATGAAATTTTCAATTTTATAATACCCCAACCACAAAAGGCTACTATCAAGCTTAGCACACCCGCTCTACTATACGAAAAGAACATAGCAATGAATAACACGGTCAAAATAAGCCATGAATATTTCGGGAAGACAATTTTTTCGAGTCGGTTTTTTATGAGGCTAATATTTGTGTAAGCTATAAAAACAGGTATTATCATAGCAATGACCGCTGCATATATTGTATGATCGTTGTAAAACGGATAACAAATACGGTTTGATGAATCATAGCTAAATCCATCTGTAGAGTGTACACCTAAAGTATAGGCAATAACAATCATTAAGCCCATTGTGTATAAAACAAAAAAACGTTTCATTCCTTTAGTGTCTCTTATAAACTCTGAAGTGAAAACAAAAAATACCAGCACAAAGGCACTTCTCATTATCAAAAACTTAATAGAAACAATAACATCATAACTTGTTAATGAAGTCACTGCCATCCAGGCAAGATGAGCAAAGACGAATAAACTAACAGGATGTGAGAGAAATGACTTATACTCTTTAAAATTGTCAAACACCCTCACGAAGGCCCCCAAACATAAAAAAGCCAAAAATATCTCTGAAGGTACACTTACACCAACACCAGCCCCAATATCAGTTAAATTGAGCGATAAGGGCATTACAAATAAGTTCATATAAAGGAGTAACTCCAAATGAAATAAAAATAAATAAATAACTGTAATACCCAGAGGTAACACCAGTAGCCCATAAAAAAAACTCTCCTGTTCAAAGTACAACGCTCCTATACAAGCAAGCAAAAATGCAGCTAGAATTAAAAAAATTAAAACAAGTTTCTGTCTGTATACTCCAACTGCCATATTTATCTAATCACAAGATCAAATAGTCCTCAATTTTTCTCTAAAGGTTATTATGACGATTAATAAAAATATTACCGAAATGGTAATCATTAGTGTAAGAGATATCGTATTCGGACTAATCTTCTTATAATTTGGTTCGGCTACACTTATAACATAATGCGAAGGTTTGTTAGTATTGAGAAAATTCAAAATAGTCTCATATTTTCCTTTAAGATCATTTAATCGTCCTTGTTCAGATAAGTATTCTTTTCTTGTTCTTTCGAAACGCATATTATTGATATTAAAGCGATCTCTTTTATCAATCTTTTCAGAGTATTTAGTCAATTCCTGTTCCAACAAATCCACTTCCTTTTTCTTAGATTTGTATTCTCGTTGCCTGTCTGCTAATGACTTTTTCACATATTCTGTAAAAAGGCCAAATTTCAGATTTGCTGCAAACTCTACAATATCATTAGCAATTAAGGCTGCTGTATCAGGGTTAATATCAATAGCTGTCACTTCGATAGCTTCATATTCAGTTTTGTCTATCCAAATGTTTTTCAAATAAGTCTGGTTCAATTCATCTCTCCAGTGAATATTTTCTTCCTTTTCAATTTTATAATGATGTACGAGGTTATATTTTTCAAAAATGGAATCCCTGACAATAGAAGACCTCATCAACTGTATAAACTGCTCCGTATGAAGTTCATACCCAAACTCCAGAGGAGGCATAATCAAACTCTCTGTATAGGTCTGGGCTGCATATACAACTGACTTTGATTCATACTTGGGTTTAATCAAAATCTTGATAGCCGCAGCCACTAATATTGCTACAGCGATACCAACAATGATTATAGTTTTTTTGAATTTTAGGATTGTGTTTAGAAACGGAATTGAATCGATTTTATTCATAAAGATATAATGTCTGAATAAGTGCTATGCAGAAAACGATGCCAAATCTACTAATTAATTCTGAAAAGACATATTTTAATTAATAGGGACTATCATTTTGTTCTTTTCTTTTCTTCTCTTTCTTTTTCTTTTGCTCAGCTTTTACTGCTTTAATAAAACGAGACCAGGCAAAAGGGTCTAAAAATGGAACGGTGGTTCGCATATATTGATTTTCCAATGCTCTAACCTGTTGTTGCATGTAATAAGTATGATTCAAACTCCCGTCCATTTCTGATGTTGCTAGTAAACGTGACATAATCTGATCATTCAGGTTATTATTCATATTTGTTAAATCATCCTGGTTATCGAGTTGAATTGCAAGGAATGCCTGCTTAAAAAATTCTTGTGTAGGAAAGGTAGATATTTCAACCCTGGGCAAAAACAATGTATCCTTCTGCATTTGAATAATTAGGTTATAACTTCCTGACGTATCTGAAGGAATAGCTATTTGCTGCTTTTTAAAACCCACTGCCGCAATAATCAGACTGTCTCCGGCTTCAACGGGAACCGTAAAAAAACCTAACAAATTAGTACTTGCCCCTGTACCTGTTCTTGGAGAAAAAATATGAACCCCTGGTATAGCCAACATACTATCTCCTTCCACAACCAGACCGGAAACCTGTATTATTTCTTTCTCTTGTTGCTCCTGTTTGTCCTGTGCCAAAGTTTGTACATGAGCAGCAACTACAAATATTACTATAAGTAGCAGGTAAGTTATTCTCTTCATATGATCCTCAAAAGACTTAAATATAACACAATAACTGCAAACTGAGCCCAATATTTTATGCTTTTCGTATATTTGTATTCTCAAACGAAAAAACATGAGGTATAAGTCGTTTAGTTTAGAGCTGGGAGCTTCTATTTTTAAAGCTTTCAGTGAAGAGGCAAGAGTACGAATTTTGTTTTTATTATACAAAAATGGAGAGATGTGCATATCTGATTTAGAGCACATTCTGGACTTCACCCAAACAAAAACCTCACGACATCTCGCCTATTTAAAAAATGCAGGCATACTTAATACTAAAAAAAGAGACCAATGGCGCTATTTTGAAATCAAAGAGGAGTTCATGGGCATTGCACAGCACCTATTTTCTTATCTGGAAAAGGACAATGTACTTCTGGAGGATTTAAACAACTTCAACACACTTTACGCCAATAATGTTTTAGCAATCCGAAAGTTTCATAATAAGAAAAACATTTATAATCTTCCTGAATTAAGTTGAGTGTGCCTGGATTAAAAGCATATATGCACATTTTGTTCGATTTGGATCACACACTCTGGGATTTCGAAAAAAACTCTTCCGCTACTCTTAACGAGCTTTTTATTGAATTCGAACTGAACATAGAATTACGTACCTCATCACTTCATTTTATTCATTCCTATAAGCATGTCAACCAGTACCTCTGGCATCTGTATAACCAGGGAAATATTGACAAAGCAGGAATGAGAGAAAAGCGATTTAACCTTGTTTTTCAATCCTTCGGAATATCCAATTACCAACTGGCCTTAGATCTGGACAGGGAGTATATTAAGCGATGTCCTCAAAAACCAGGATTAATTGAAGATTCTATACATGTATTAAACTTGTTAAAGCGTCATTATGACCTTCATATAATAACAAATGGCTTTAAAGAAACACAATATGTCAAGCTAAGCTCTTCGCGCATTGATAGTTATTTTAATGAAGTTATTGACTCGGAATCAGCAGGGTGTACTAAACCAGATATTCGTTTTTTTCAATATGCGCTGCAAAAAATAAAGGCCTTACCCAGCGAATGCCTGGTTATTGGAGATAATTTAAAAGCAGATATACTTGGAGCAAAACATGCCAAAATAGATCAGATTTTCTTCAATCCGGATCGCACAAAACATAATGAACCGGTAACATTTGAAATAAGTCGTTTAAAGGAGCTTTTACCCCTTTTAATCAGCACTTAGCGGGGGAATTTCATCACCATCTTTTCAACAATTTCCTTATTTGTCAAAATCCGAAGTATATAAACGCCATCTGCAAGGTTTTCTGTTTCAAGAGTAAATTCTTGCTGTTCCTTTTTCTTAATAAGCTCGTGAACCTTTCCATGGGTATCAATCAGGCTTATTTCTTGTACATTCTGATAAGCAATATTGTCTATTTTCAATTCATTATTGAAGGGAATAGGATAAACAGCCAGTTCTTCTAATAATTGAGAAGCAAGAGAAGTAATTGAACATTCTAAAGACAAAGCGGTATCAGATACACAACCCATAAAATCGTTAACACTTATTGTGTACATTTGTCCACCAAAAAGTGAATCAAACAGCAAAGAATCGGCCCACATAGAATCGTTTAGACTATAAGAATAAGGAGGCACTCCTTCTACGACTACACCCGTTATACTCCCGTCGTTTGTCTGGCAATTGGAAGCATGTTCAACTGTCAATGATTCAAACAAAGGTATTCCGGTTTGAGTCAAGGTTATTGAACGCTCCCTAAAACAACCTATTGAATCAACAATTCTCACATCATAAATTCCAGATCTCAAATTAGTAATAGGGCCATCGGCATCATAAGGTATTCCACTTACGGAATACATCATAGGTTCTATACCACCGGTATAAAAAAACTCAATTTCACCATTATTTTCATTGCAATGTGGATCTACTATACTCATACTATCGATAGTCATTTCGGGACTCACCCTTGCAATTATTATGTTAGATGTATCATGGATTTCGGAGTTAATAGACCTTACACGCAAATGATAGCGCCCTGGCCCTAAAGGGCCCACAACCCACGAGGAGTCTTCCTGAAACACCGCATCTAACTTTGTCCAGATACCACTGGGGTTCCAGGCAAATTCAATATCATACTGTACACTATCCGCACCACTCATACTAACTATTAATTCCTGACGCCCACAAATAGGGGCATTCATTAATTCTATTTCTGTATGACTACTTAACTGCTCAATCACCTGACCATACCCATTTATTGTATAAAGCAAAGGTATTGCAGCAAAAAATGTATATAGTAGATTAATTGTACGCATGAAATAAATAATTATAGGTATTACTCCAATCTGACATAAATATTCATATACTTTTCCAGATTTCAAATAAATTAGGATAAAAGAATTATCACAAAAAAGTGTTCTTTACACTTCAGTTGCCATTTTCACGTCTCTTTTTATATAGTTTAACAGCTATCAACATTATTACACCTAAAATTACAATTCCCAAAACGCCCCAAAACATATCAAGAGTTGTTCTCAAAACAACCAGAAAAACTATTGCAACTAATAAAATCGTTGCCAGCTCGTTAAACATTCTCAATTTTGTAGAGCTCAACAACACTTTTTCTTTTTTGAGCCCCCTCATTAATAAGACACACATAACATGAAAAAGGACTACTAAAAACACTATAAATATTTTTAGAATTAACCAGCCCTGCAAAATTCCCGGAGTATTTACTATCATCGCTATACCGGTGAATATGGTTAACAACATAGACGGTGTAGTAATGATATGCATTAACCTACGTTCCATAATCACAAACTGCTTATGTAATATACTCGATTCCGGTTCTTCTTTATCAAAAGCTTCCACATGATAAATGAACAATCTCACGATATAAAACAATCCCGCAAACCAACTTACTACAAATATGATATGAATTGCTTTTAAATATAGATGAACCATAACTTAGCATTTACACAAAAATACGCTATTTCGAAAAAAGGACAATTCTTTAGTTCATCAATAATTTAATAAAGTACGCCGAATTCAGAATAAACTTTATTAATAGCGTATATAAGCATTTTCTCGTCGAATATAACATCCGTAAAAAATCAAAAGACAGCCATTGCCTTCTAATGCATTTTTGTATCATTCGAAAACGGAATACCACTATGAAAAAATTATTGATAATCTCAGTATGCTTAATTTCATTATGCTTAATCTTGACATTGAGTTCTCCACTACCACAAGATGCCACTTACCATCTTTTTTGTGGAGATCATAAAATTTTGCACGTCACCAATTTCTGGAATGTAATTAGTAACAGTCCTTTCCTATTTATTGGTATTCTTGGATTAATCCGATTAAAGAAACAAAGAAATTTATCCAATCCATTTGAATATAGCTTTTTAATTTCATTCATAAATTTCTCAGGGATATTACTCACCGGCCTAGGCTCTGCTTATTACCATTATAATCCAACAAATATATCTCTGGTTTATGACAGAATTCCCATGACGCTTATATTCATGAGCTATTTTACCTGGAGTTTGGGTTATTTCATTGCACGCGACCTATACAAGCTCATTGTAGTCACTGTTCCTGTGGGTATTGTAAGTGTTTTATACTGGATTATTTCAGAGAGTTATAATGCTGGTGACCTACGTCTATACGGCCTGGTCCAATTCACCCCTATTCCCATAATACTCTACTTATACCTTAAAAATTGGAAGTTGCTAAATCACAAAAAAGAATTTATTATCATATTCGTTTCATACGCCCTTGCAAAAATTTTTGAAATGTATGATTGCTTAATTTATACCCAAATTCGAATTCCTGGTCACCCCATCAAACATTTATTTGCTGCACTAAGTGCGTACTATATTATGATCGTTCTATCAAATAGTATCTTATTTTCTAATAACGAGGCATTGATACATACTTATCCAAGTAAACATAAGCGCAATAAACGCGAGCCCAAAAGATAAGTAGGCACCATTTTCAAGTTGTCCCTGAATAAGATGTGCATTTATTTTTTCTATTAATGAAGTATTATCTTTTTCCAAAAAATCTAAAATAAATTTACCTGTCAGGTATAAATTTAAAGACACAAATAAAGATACCAACATGTGCGAAATAAAAACCCTCAAGGTTGTTGATGAAAACAAGGTTAAAGAAGTTAACATGCTCAGACATATTGCTACAAAAGACCAAAGAAGTTGATCTGTTTCAAAACCATTTTTACTTCCACCAATGTTGGAATTCCATGGTAAAAAAAAAGAAAACAGGCTTCCTCCTATCAATAAAACCACTAACAATTTTATAGCTGTAAACTTCAATCTCAACTTCTCTTCTCTATTTTACAAAAGTACAAAAATATTACATGACTTTTATTTATACAAATAGGAATTATATCCACAAAGACGTAGTAAAAAAGTAGCCGCTTTTAATCGAATTTATGAACACAAAAAAAGGGGCTTAAAAGCCCCTTTTAATAATTACTTTATTTAAAATTCAACTACCCTCCGAAATCATCAAACGAAACATTTTCATCGGGAACGCCAAAGTCATCTACCATTTTCAGTACGGCCTGATTCATCATTGGAGGGCCACAGAAATAAAATTCAATTTCTTCAGGCTCATCATGTTTGCTCAAATAATTATCTATAAGGGCCTGATGAACGAAACCAGTAAACCCATCACCTTCTGTATCATCTACTGATGATTTTGCAGTCCAGTTATCTTCGGGTAGTGGTTCCGATAATACCACGTGGAATTTAAAGTTAGGAAATTCGCGTTCTATTTTCGCAAAATCCTCTAAATAGAACAATTCTCTCTTTGAACGTCCTCCATACCAATAAGATACTTTACGTCCAGTTTTCACCGTATGGAACAGGTGGAAGAGATGAGAACGCATAGGGGCCATACCAGCACCACCACCTACATAGATCATTTCGGCCTCTGTTTCCTTAATAAAGAATTCTCCGTAAGGACCAGAAATCATCACTTTATCACCTGGTTTACGTGAAAACACGTACGACGAACATATGCCAGGATTAACATCCATCCAGGCATTCTTTGCTCTGTCCCAAGGTGGAGTAGCAATACGTATATTAAGCATGATAATATCACCTTCTGCCGGGTGATTGGCCATTGAGTAGGCTCTGTATATAGGTTCGTCACTTACCATTTTCAAATCCCACAAGCCGAATTTGTCCCATTCAGCCTGAAATTCTTTTGGATTTCCGTGCATATCCGGGTGCGCATCGATATTAATATCTTTAAATTCTACTTCTACTGCCGGAACATCTATCTGGATATAACCTCCAGCCTGAAAATCCAACGTTTCACCTTCCGGTAGTTTCACAACAAACTCTTTAATAAATGAAGCCACGTTATAGTTTGAAACTACTTCACATTCCCATTTCTTAATCCCGAATATTTCTTCAGGGACACGAATCTTCATATCTTGTTTGACCTTAACCTGGCAAGACAAGCGAACACCTTCTGTTTTCTCAGTACGTGATAAATGGCCTTCTTCCGTTGGTAACACATCACCACCTCCATCTTCAACAACGCACTTACACATGGCGCAAGTACCACCTCCACCACAGGCAGAAGGCAAAAAGATAGTCTGATTGGAAAGTGTATTTAACAATGTAGACCCGGCAGACACAGTGATGTCCTTTTCTCCGTTGATATTAATCGTCACATCACCACTACTTACTAATTTGGCCTGAGCAAATAAAAGCATGAAGACCAATAATAAAATAACGAGGGTAAAAGCAACAATAGCAGCAGTAACTAGCATATATTAATTATTTTAATGTATTTAATCTGCAATGGATACAAATATATCTATTAATCCATAATCTAGGAAGTATGAGATTAAAATTTTTTAACAATATCCAATCATTAACTGTAACTAACCTGATTTTTAGACTATTTAATACCGGAAGGCAATAGTTGCTTCCAGGTATCTTTAATCAAGTTATACTTGATAGTACTTGATAACGATTTAAACCAATATTTGTTTAAGTTTGTAGCAAAAGAAGGCTGCATATAACAATTAATGGTGCAGCCCTGACACTCCAAATACTTCCCCGCCTTATCCAACGCACTTTTCACCTCTTGTTGTTCATAGAGATTGACGAGGCCATCATTCTCATCGATATTAAAAGTATGTTTAGACAAGTGATAGCAAGGTGAGATCAATTCATTCATCGGACTTATTACAACTGTTGCACTTCCGGCTTTGCAAACCGGTTTTTTGATGTTATTCCCGCCGTCTTTCCTTAAATCCAAAAAAGCTTTGTTTAAGTATACGTACTTTTTAGAACTCCACATTCTTAATTCCTTGTCTAATTCTAAATTCCACTTATCTACATTTTTATTCGCATAATCAAAAGCAGGATTGAGAATAAGCATAAGTTCATTGGGCATACAAATTTCCTCGTAAACCTGCTCTATTTGATCTTTATTATCTTCTAACACCGTAAACAGGATATCTGGTCGTTCACCCAAAGACTTTGCAATAGCTATTGACTTTAAAACAAAATCGTAACAAGCTACACCACGTCCTTTATTATGTAATTCTGCATCGAATGCGTCCAAAGAAAAGTGAAGCATATCGACATTACCTTTTAAGAATGCTGCTTTTTTGGGATATAATAAACAATTGGTTGTAAGTGTAGTAATAAAGCCTAAATCTTTGGCCAGGCTCAAAAAACGATGAATCTCTCCGTGCAAAAGTGGCTCTCCACCAGTGAAATCAATAACCTTAACGCCAATTTCTTTAAGTGCTACTAAGTTTTCTTCAACCTGGTTGTAAGTAACATAAGGAGAGGGTTTTTCCCAAATATCACAAAAATGACATGAGGCATTGCAACGATAAGTCACATAATAATTACATAGAACCGGTTTAGTTATTAGTTGCATAAGTTAATGCACTAATATACAAAAGGACTTTATTTAATCATGTTGAGCAGGGTAGAAAGTTTATCTTTCAACTCCTTTCTATTTACGATAAAATCAAGAAAACCATGATCTAAGACAAACTCTGCACTTTGAAATCCTTCCGGTAGGTCTTTTCCTATCGTTTCGCGAATAACACGCGGTCCTGCAAAGCCTATCAAGGCACCTGGTTCGGAAATATTAAAATCTCCCAACATTGCGTATGAAGCGGTCACCCCTCCGGTGGTTGGATCTGTTAAAAGTGAAATATAAGGAATCTTTTCTTCAGCCAGGAGCGCTAATTTTGCTGATGTTTTGGCCATCTGCATAAGGGAAAAACCGGCTTCCATCATTCGAGCTCCACCAGATTTCGAAATCATCAAAAATGGTGTTTTAGCCTTCCGGGCGTAATCTACTGCCCTAGATATTTTTTCTCCAACTACCGATCCCATAGAACCTCCAATAAAGCTGAAGTCCATACAGGAAACTACCAAATCCTGCCCGTGCACCTTACCTACGCCAGTTCTTACAGCGTCATTTAAGCCGACCTTTTTCTGTGAAGTTTTGATTCGTTCCGGATATGGTTTTGAATCTACGAACTGTAAAGGATCTGCAGACACCAAATTACCATCCAACTCTTCAAACTCATTATTATCGAATAAAATACTAAAGTATTCTGATGAGCCTATTCTACTATGATGATCGCATTCTAAGCAAACATACTGATTCTGAGCATGTTCCCTTGACTGCATAACCTTCTTACATTCAGGACATTGATACCATAATCCATCAGGAGCTTCTTTTTTAAGTTCAGTTGGAGTTACAATTCCTTTTTCCTTTCGCGTAAACCAAGCCATATAAGTTCTTTTATCAAAAGCGAATTACAAATATACCTAATTAAAGATTCCGATCACAATTAAAGTTAACACTATAGTTATTGTTTAATGGTGTCATCTTTCATGAACCCCTTGCGTTTCAGGATAGTTTCGATGAATTTTATTTCGTTTTGATTGTTAAAAATTTTAAATGGCAGATAAATTAATTGCGCATTAGAAACGACAAATAAGAAGCCATCTTTGTTCAACCTTGCTTTTTTCACTTTATCCCAAGCTATAGGCATCCCCTGCCTTGCATCTATTTTAATAAGAATCTGCCTGCTGTCGATTTCATAAGCATACTTTTCGAACAAAATCTTAAATTGCTCGAGTTGCGGAATCCCTGAAAACATTATAAACCAAAACAGTAAATAGAGTACGGTCAATATCAACGCACTTATAATGAACCACAAGGTATCGGGCACAAAAACAGTACAGGCTGCTAATGCTATTGGTATCATAAACACCCACCACCACGAAACAATAATATTTTTCATGGCTAATTTTCTGTAAACTTTAGATTCTAATTGGTATTTTCTAGTTTTTACTATCATTTTTAATCAATTGCCTTCAAACTCATATCTAAACTCGAAGTAGAATGCGTAAGCGCACCTACTGATATATAATCCACACCTGTTTCTGCAATAGGGCGAATGGTATTTTCGGTTACATTCCCAGATGCTTCCACTTCAAAACGACCGTTAATCATCTGCACTCCCTCTGCCATGTCTTCCAGGCTCATATTATCTAACATAATACGATCTACTCCACCGACATCCAGTACTTGTCCTACTTCGTCCAGATTACGTGTTTCAATTTCAATCTTCAAATCCTTACCTGTCCGTTCCAGATAGCTCCTGGTGCGTTCAATTGCTTCTCTAATACCGCCGGCGAAATCCACATGATTATCTTTCAACATGATCATATCCGCCAGGTTGTAACGGTGATTATAACCTCCACCAATGACTACCGCCCACTTTTCCATTGCCCTGAAATTTGGTGTAGTTTTCCGTGTATCCAATAATCGTGCAGAAGTTCCTTCTATCAATTTCACCATTTTACAAGTACAAGAGGCGATACCGCTCATACGCTGCATACAGTTTAATACCAAGCGCTCGGCCTTGAGTATCGACTGCGCACTCCCTTCCAGGTCAAATACAACATCACCATAGAAAACCTGCTTGCCATCGCGAATATGCAAATTGAAATTTATATTGGGATCAACCTCCAGAAAAATTTTCTCCGCCAGGTTAACTCCGGCAACAACACCCTCCCCTTTCATGATAAGTTGCGCTTTACCTATTTCTTCAGGGGGTACGCATGCTAAAGAAGAGTGATCTCCTTCTCCCACATCTTCGGCCAGTGCCAAATGAATAAAGTTTCGTAATGATATTTCTGACAAATATTCTAGAGACATGCCCGCAAAAATAGTACATTTCTTATTCAACTGAAATGAAACGGAAACAAATCACTAAATATATTTATTTTTACTCTTTGGTGAATTCGATGGTATCTATTAAAAAAGTTTCTCCCACTTTTTTATACATGGTATATACTCGAAAAGATCCTGAAGCATGCCGATAAGTTCCTATGGTGAATTTGCTACCATTAGCCGAACTGCCTACATGATTATACATAAAACTGATTGCGGGATACTTCCTAAAAAAATTTTTCAAAACAAATTCTGCCTGATTTTTGCTATACCCTCCGGCTTCTTTGTCTGTTTTTAATTCAACTATATTACTAAAATAAGTCGACAAAGTACGTGAATCTCCTGATTTAACGGCTATTCGTACGTTATTTATGACTAAATCCTGTGATGGTGCCTGGCTAAAAGCCGTGGAGGCCAGACCTAACATCACACATAAAACCAATATCGTTTGAATTCTTTTCAGCATCTCTCAGTTATCTTATTACTTTCCTTAGCGCAAAAATCGTTCCAAAACCCTCTCCACTTTTTACTTTTTTCGCTTTTCAACTAAAGAGCACACCTAATATAGACTAATTATCGAGAATAGTCAACCTCCCTTTTCCACATATGCAGAAATACCTATTATGCCTATCAAAAATGGCACTTTTTGTCAATTAAAATTACGATGACCCCGTACCTTTTTTTATATTTGCCGCATGGAAAAAAAAGTAATTCTTATGATATTGGATGGTTGGGGCATAGCAACCAATCCGGAAGTGTCAGCTATTGATAAGGCTCAAACGCCTTTCGTAGATTCTCTATACGGCAAGTACAAACACAGTAAACTGGAAGCCTCGGGTCTATCGGTCGGGCTGCCGGAGGGGCAAATGGGCAATTCTGAAGTTGGGCATATGAATATCGGTGCCGGACGAATTGTATACCAAGACCTTGTAAAAATTAACAAAGCGGTTGAAGAAGGTACACTTAAAAACGAAAAAGTATTGAGCGACGCACTTCAATATGCTAAAGACAATAATAAAAAAGTTCATTTTATTGGTTTAGTCTCTGATGGTGGTGTTCATTCACATATTAATCACTTAAAGGGCTTATGCTCCATGAGTGCTGATATGGGACTCAAAAATGTTTTCGTACACGCATTTACCGATGGAAGAGACTGCGACCCTAAAAGTGGCATCGATCATATTAAAAACCTGGAAGCGCATATGGCCAACACAACCGGACAGGTAGCCTCTTTGATAGGCAGGTATTATGCGATGGACCGAGACAAACGCTGGGAACGAGTTAAACTGGCTTATGATCTATTGGTAAACGGAAAAGGAAGTACAACAACAGATATACAAAAATCTATTCTTGATTCCTACGGAGAAGATGTTACCGACGAATTCATAAAGCCCGTTGTAAAAGTTGATGACAGCGGTGAGGCTATTGCGAAAATTGAAGAAGGAGATGTCGTACTTTGCTTTAACTTTAGAACAGACAGAGGGCGTGAAATCACCATGGCACTTACTCAACAGGATTTCCCTGAACAAGAAATGTCAAAATTGTCTCTACGTTACCTCACAATGACTAATTACGACGACACCTTTGAAGGTGTGGAGGTTATATTTGATAAAGAAAATCTTAAAAATACACTTGGTGAAACGATAGCCAGAGCAGGTAAAAAGCAAATCAGAATTGCCGAAACCGAAAAGTACCCACACGTTACGTTTTTCTTTTCCGGTGGACAGGAAGAACCATTTGAAGGCGAAAAAAGGCTCCTTTGCCCTTCTCCAAAAGTTGCAACTTATGATCTGCAACCTGAAATGAGCGCAGCCGATATTCGTGATAAAATTGTACCGGAACTAAAAAGCGGCGAACCGAACTTTGTGTGTTTAAACTTCGCTAACCCTGACATGGTAGGCCATACAGGCGTTTTTGAAGCCGCAGTTAAGGCTTGTGAGACTGTAGACAAATGTACGCAAGAGGTTGTTGAAGTTGCACTTGAAAACGACTACAGCGTCATCATTATTGCGGATCATGGAAATAGTGATTTAATGGTTAACCCTGACGGCTCTCCAAATACAGCACACACCACAAACTTAGTGCCTTGTATTTTAGTTGATAACGACTTTAACGGAGTTATCAATGATGGTAAACTTGGCGATTTGGCTCCTACAATTCTTAAATTGATGGGAATAGCACAGCCTGCTGATATGACTGGAGAATCTCTTATTTAATGAAGGATAAATCAAAGAATTTCTTTTTGAGCATCGGGATTATTTTCTTTTGTGCAGCCTGTCAATCTGTTGACACGACCTCAAAGGATGCATTCCCGGTGCATTCCTATAATTTTGTACAGGGATTAGATTCACTCAATCCTCATTTCATACTAAAAAAGACCATTGGTATCAATCAGCGTCAACGCGACTCTATTGTGCAAAACGGTGCTATTAACTGGAAGAAAGAATTGACTTTTCTTTCTAAAATTAATTTCACAAAATTGACGTTTGAACCTGATCTTAGTACAAAAACAGCAAATGGATATCTTCATTTTTTCGTTCATGCGGGTGATACGCTCATCGAAAAAGTCATAAATGATAAGCTGATACAACTGGACTACTCTACTCAATTGGAAAACCTACTTCAGCAAACCAACAAAAAAACGACAGTCTCTCTAAAAAATGACGCTGAAGATTTAAGTGCCATTTCTTATGTATTTGAGACCACTCAAACGTTTAAATTCAATAAAAGCACCAAGACGACTTTTCAGCTTGAGGCACAAGGATTGCCTTTAAAAGTAGCGCAATGAGTACTTTTCGGTTTATCTTTAATCGACTAGTAATACACTGTCTGAATGGCATGTTCGTCAAATAATTTGAAATTGATATTGGCAAACAATTCGAATGTCGGCATACCCAATTTTGTAGCCCTTAGTTTGGATCCATTCATTGGAATTTCGTACACAAAACCGGCTTTCAGATAGTCGTTGGCCTGGTATTGAAATATCAATCCAAAATCGCTGAATAGAGCAGCGTTCTTGAGTGCTTCTTCATAAATATTTGTGCGCAACGAAGCTCCAAACCATATCATTTCATTAAACAACAGCTCGCCTGTAAAGTCTATATTCAATGGAAATCCCGCGGTTTTTTTAAGTAAAATCGACGGGCGTAACTTAAACTCATTCGACAGGTCTTTGATCATTCCTGCATTTAAGGTAAAGTATTGCCCATATTCCAGTCCGGTGGGCGTTCCATCTTCTATCTTATCTTTCAATAATCGAGGTATCGCTGCACCTATGAAATATTTCGGGGTACCATACATGACTCCCAAACCAAAGTTGGCATGACTATCTGCATAGGAGTCGGTTCCCTGAAACAAGTCGTCGTTTACAACAGTCCCGTTATTGTACTGCTGGTGAATTAATTTATCGCTCGAATAGTCCACCCGGTGATTTACCAGCATTCCCTGTAAGCCAAAAGACAGTTTGTTTTCCCCTATGTTGAGCCGGTAGCCATATGATAAAGTGATCTCCGTATCTCTGCTTACGCCATAACCTTCACTGTATATCGAAACCCCTGCTCCCATTTTATCTATGGGAAGGCTACTATGGGCATTAAAGTTCACCCAGAATGGTGCCCCCTGAATACCTGCCCATTGACGACGAACGGTCATCGTTGCCATGGCCATATCGTTAAAACCTGTGTAGGCCGGATTATATAATGTCGGCATAAACATGTACTGTGTATACAATCTTGCGTTCTGTGCTTTGATTTCAGATACGAACAAAGCAAATAACAGGGTAATTATTGGTAGTAATCTTTTCACTTTTAACAACTTTTAATGCTTTATAATTGCTTACTTAATCATATTATTCCCACTTGAGAAGTAAAAATCCAGAATAAGTTCTGTAGTTACTATTCTCATTTACTTTGTCATCGTCATTTTCTTGACCCGAAGCATCTGCCCTTTTGACGTTAATCACGTAATAATAGGTCCCTTCAGGTAGTTCTTTATCTCCTCCAAACATATCAAGACCGGTAAAACGAATCCCAACACCATCTAAAATTGACTCATCATTATTACTATACCGAATCCCGTCTTTGTCCTCGGTATCAAAAACGATTTTACCTAATTTGTCAAAAACAACGACACGTGTATTTTTATGGTATGGTTCTCCCAGGCTATCAGGTTCATCTATACCTATAATATGGAAATAGTCATTAACTCCATTCCCTCCTACACCACCGCGCGCTGGAGAAAGTAAATTAACAGGTATGAGTTCTCCAATGTTCCAACCGTCATAGTCCTCAGGATCAGCGAAGTCATTATTACCATCATCAATAAAGCTTATACGCAATGGAGTTAGATCAGAACTTCCACCGTCTTTCACAGTTTGGTAATAAATGATGTCTTCTTCAAGCGATTCTACGACACTCTGTTGATAGAATAGGCATAAAAGACCTCTTGTTGTATCAATAAATACCGAATCGGCTTGTCCTAAATCAACAACCACAAAATGTTCTACACTCACATCAGAGGAATCATTTTCCAGCAGGCTTTCAATATCAATTTTTATCTCTTCCAAAGGCGGCGTCTCCAGTGTATCGGCGTTCGCTTCTGGTCTTACCTGAATAATGAAGCTACCTTCCAAGGTACCACACTGATCGGAGAACATCGTGTAGTTAATAGTTTCTACACCGGTAATCTTAGGTAGCGGTTCGTATTCGAATTGAAAATTCGCCACATCAAATTCAACATCCCCCAATACACCGGCATCATGTGACACGTAACTTATCTGAAATTCCTCGAAAAAATCGGCACCCAATTCATCTTCCAAATTAACCACACGAATTTCGTTTGCAATCATATCAACCGGATCTATTTGTACGTGTTCAGAAGGGTTAATTAATAAATGAATACTTCCCTCTCCCAGACAATTGTTCGTATCCCTGGCTGATACGTTATATGTTGCCGTTTCAGTGGCCACATAAAAAGTATCTGCGCCCTCTTGAAGGATTCTATTTTCTATAGACCACTCATAACTTTCAAAAGGATTCACACCCGGATTCAGGTTAATCGTAATAGAATCGCAATGTTTAGTGGTATCCACTAAAATTTCCAGGTCATAAGGTGCTTTTTCATGAATAAGCAATTCGTTTGACTGCCCATCACAGCCGTATGATCCAAGGCTAGGAACGAAAAGGCTATAGACACCCGGTCCTGTCACTTCAATGTAATCGACATCATCCATGCCGTCGATTCGCTCTCCATTTTTGTACCATACCATGCCCTGCCCATAAACTTCTGTATAAATCGTTACAATTTCTTCACTGCAAACAGAATCTTTATCAGTATATAGATCGAATAAGAAATAGTCTTCCACAGCAACCTCCAATGATACTGTTTCACTTACACATCCGTTCTGTTCAATGCTCACCTCCACAACAAAGTCTGATTCTTCGTATTCAACTTCCACGTAATCGTTTTGAGGGTAATAATTATATGCACCCGTCACATTCCATGTGGCAGTATAGTTGACTGCTTGTGTGTTCAGGTAGTAATTTTCATATCCTATGTAATTATTATAACATACTACTGCAGATCCGTCAATGCCATCAATCACCGGATTGTTTATAGTCACATTTAATATTGAAGCGTCAGAAGTATCACAATTACCAACAGCCACCACCGATAGCGCGACGTTTCCGGAACCTTTGAAATAGACCGTAGCAGTATTCATATCGGCAACGATGGAATCGACAATAGTGGTATCAGATACGCTCCAAACGTAATCCACAGCTCCCGTTACTGCTGGTATTTGATAAACAGCCATGTCCTGTTGGTTAAGACATAACTCATCGGCCCCGGTTATTGGGTTTATTCCTCCTAATCCACCATTTCCAATATCCAGAAACAGCGTATCATAGGCAAATTGACCAGCGGTACAATTTAATGAGGATTGAACATCTACTACTATTCCACCCGTATTGAGTAATGTAATCATAGTAGTATCCAAAATTAAAGAGTCACCAGATTGTATAAGCCTGTCTGTATCGACTATCCACCAATTGATAATCGGTGAATCACCGCCACCTTGAATACTTGTAGAAAGTATACCATTACTATTCGAACAAAGCTTAAGTGTATCACCTGCTACCATGCCATTCCATAAGATATCAACGGTTAACTGAATATCGTTGGAAACGGTAACATTGAGGGAATCGGTATAACTACCACAAGTACTGTATGCAGTTGCTACTATAAGCTCATTGGTATCACCGAAACTAATAGATGCATTTCCTAAATCATAGGAATCTACAGTACCTGCATTCAGCACCTGCCATGAAACAGAATCAACAGCACCCAATCCTACTAAATTGTAAGTCACACCAGTTTCGTCACTACAAACAATCTCTGGCCCGGTCAACTCGAAAGGCGCTGCTAAATTATTTACGTGAACTTGCAAGGATGTGCTTAAAGAACTATCACATTCACCGACGGCATACACATTCAGGTCCACATAACCAGTATCCTTGAAATATACCGTTGCCATATACATTTGTGATATAATAGTATCAACTATTGATGTATCAGAAGTTGTCCAAACATAGTCTAGGGCCCCATTTACTTCCGGAATTTGATATTGGGCGGTCTGCACACCTAAACAAAGCGCTGTATCTCCTGAAATAGCTCCTGGTTGCACGCCTGTCAAACCACCTCCAAACTCCATATAGATTGTATCAAAGGCGTCAGGGTTGACTGCACAACTTAAAGAAGAAGTCACTTGGGCTACAATGCCATTGCCAGGTAAGGTGCTTATTTCCTGAGGTGTTAAAGTAAGTGTATCTTCGGTACCAATGTAAAAATCCGTTCCTACAACTAGCCAGTTAAGTACCGGCTGATCACCGGCATTGTTATAATCAAGGGACAAGGTCAATGGCGCTGTTGGACATAAAAACAAGGTATCATCAGCTATATCTCCATTCCACAAGATTTGTGCAATCGGGTCAATAGCGTCGCTGACTGTAACAGCTAATGAGTCACTTGTGTTGCCACATTCCCCATAAGCAGTGACGACCACCCATTCGTTGTTAGAACCAAATTCAATAGAAGCAGCATAATAAAACGCATAATCTATAAATGCATCGTTACGTACTTCCCACAATACAGAATCGGTATTCGCCAGATCTGCCAGATTATATGAAGCAAATTCTTGTGTACATACACCCGTTGGTCCGTCTATGGCGCTAAATGAGGGAAGAGGATTAAAAGAAACATAAACAGAATCCCCGGGTCCCAAACCACAATTGCTTTGTGGAGCTACCGAAATATAACCTTCAGCGGCAGCGAATGTCACCAATACACTATTTGAATCCGCATTATTAAATATCGCAGCACCATCAGGCAAAGTCCATACATAATTGTCGGCATTATTACTAACGGTAGACTCATATGCTACATTAATAGCCTCTGAACAAACTGCAGTATCAACTATCGTTAACGAAATAGCTTCAGGCAATACCTGTGGAGCCACCATTCTTACAAAAGCCTCACCTTCCCCACATTGATTCTCAGGTACAACCGCAAGCATTCCTTCATCATTTCCTACTAAAGTCTGAAGAACGGTATCAACTGCGTCATTCAGGTTCGTCCATCCTGCTGGTACTGACCAACTATAATTCGTGGCTCCCGGTACCCTATTAGTGGTGAAAGTTACCGTGTCACCTTCACAGAAATTAACAAGCCCCTGAATTGACAAAGCATCGTTTGGTGAACCTATGACTGTTACATTTAAAATTCCCGGGATACTTGAGCAGGCTCCTTGATTCGTTAACTCGAGGTTCACAGCACCTCCTTGTGCTCCAAATGCTATATATACAGTATCGGTACCTTGTCCGTCAATAATCTGAGCGCCGGACGGTGCCTGCCAGAATTTAGTTAATCCCGGAATCCCGCTCCTATCATGGGTGAAAAGTATTGTATCATTAGCACAAACAGAATCGGCCCCTTCAATCACAGGATCAGACGGATAGCCGAAAACCAAAATATCCTGAGCGTTATATACATCTGACAAAGAAGATTCTCCAACCGTCAATTGCGTTTGTTTCACTCCTGCTGTATTATAAACCACCGGCCCTGGATCAAAATTCACTGAATTCGCAGGTATCGCACCATCACCCAAAGCCCAATTATAGGTAGAATTTGGAGTTACCCCTGTCGACAGATTAGTGAAATAGATGGTATCACCAATGCATACGGAGTCATCACTTGATGTATAAAATGCGCCTAAATCGCAATTAGTTTGTGTTACTCGTAATTCGCTCACAGTCCCCACACATCCATCAGAAAGCTCTCTGACACGTATATACCCATTAAATTCTGCAAAGTTCACTGTAATATTCTGAGCAGTGCTGTCTCCTACAAATTCTGCTCCGTTAGGAAGAGACCATGAGTAAGCAGACTGCGCATTTCCGGATACGGAATAACTCACCGCATCGGCTCCACATATTACAGAATCGGGGCCATTAATTGCACCGGTATTGATATTGAAAACCGGAATGGATATTACTGCACTTCCTCCGTCGCCACAAGTATTGCGTGGAGTAACCTCAATTTGGGCATCGCTGGTCATAAAATCAACTTCAATACTATTAGTACCTTGTCCATTTGCCAGGTTTGCCCCCATCACATTCCAAAAGTAATTATTGGCACCTGCAACGACGGGTATGCTATAAGCGACACCTTCACTAGCCGCACAAACCTCGATTAGCCCTGAAATTGATCCGGCATTATCGGGAACGGACTCCACATCAAAAACCAAAGCATTGGATAATACAATCGGTGAGGAAGTACATATTTCAGATGAAACTTCAATTTGAAGTTCAACACGGTCGTTGTCTTCCAATTCATATAGTGTGATAGATGGCGCAGTCTCGTTAGGCAAAATATCCTGATTCATTATCCACTGATATACCGGAGAGTTTCCCAGGTCATTGGCATTTAAAATATCAATAGTGATTTCATCTCCCTCACAAATTGTAGTACCGTTGCTGGCAGAGTTATATATTGTAAGAGTCGGAAGTACTTCTGGCAATACTTCAATAGCTATTGTTAGCGGATTATTACTTACTCCACAATCATTTGCAGCTGCAACCTGAATACTACCTGATTGATTAGAAAAGTTAACAGTAATGTCATTGCTTGTTCCCCCACCACTTTGAATAATTCCGGGAGTAAATGTCCAATCATAATAAGTTGCACCAGTAAGTTGATCGACCTCATATCTTATATCCTGAGCACCTTCACATACCACACTCGGTCCTTCGTAACTTAATGTACCCAGAGGTATGTCAATTGGAGAAACCGTTACAGTATTGGAAGCAAGTGGCTGAGAACATGGGTGCAAAGCTTCGACATATATGTCAAAAACACCTGCGATGTTGCTCACCAGAATTGAAGTAGAATTTGAAGAATTTTGCAACTGCCCGTTTATATACCATCGATAGGAACTTGCATTTGCGACCGGATTAATGCTGTACGTTTCGGATGTATTCATACAAGGGCTAAAGTTTCCTTGCACAGCGCCAATATTACCTATTGGCTGTATATGATTTATGGCAGTCTCATTAGAAACGACAGAATCAGAGGTCACACAATTATCAAAGGTTCTCAGGTTGACATATACACGGTCACCATGTTGCATATTGGTAGCGTCAATACTCGTACCACTGAAACCGGCCACAGGGTTGCCATTTACATACCATACCAAGTTGTAGTTACTTAATGTTGGCATATTTACAATCTCGATTGAAAGAGGGCTTCCCGGACATATTAATCCGGCGGGGGTCTTACCAATGGTAATGGCAGTGTTAACCAGTGGTTGAACCGTCATTTCGAAGGTGTTTGATAATGCCGTCTCACTTAGTGAACAAGTGTAGTTTTGAGTTAACTCCAGCTGAAATTCATGAGTTCCGGGGCTTAAGCTATTAGTATTATAGGTTAATCCGGTAGCACCAGGAATTGGTATACCATCCAAAATCCATTGGAATGTAGGAGATCCTTGCGAACTGTATTCTTCAAGTTCTATCGTAAAGTCTTCACCTTCGCATATCACATTTTGCTGTGAGTTTATCTGGGCGTTCGGATTAATGTATGGAGTGGCATTGACCAGCATGGTATCATAATATTGATCATTACATATTGTCACGCTCCACACCAATAAATTAGGACCGGTTTGCAAGCCATAAACGGTAGCGTTCGGATCATTGATATCAGAAAACCATAAATTTGTATTTCCCGCATCCCAGGCACCATTGTTTTGACTACCAACAGGAGTAGCATTCAACACCGCGCTATCTCCACATACATTCATATCACTTCCTGCAAAAACTTCTGCATCGATGAATACGCTTACAGTGTCTGAAGAAACACAGGTGCCATTGTCTACGGACCAACAAACAATATTCTCGCCAATATCTCCATCAGTAACGCTGGCTGTATCTGAATTTATATTATCAAATTCCACATTTCCTTGTAACACTTTCCATGCCCCGGTCTCGAAAGGAATATTTAACGGATCCGGGCTTAACCTATCTGGCAAATAAGAACTACAAAAACCATACTCAGGCCCACCTGCATCAGCTTCCGAGTTCATCAGAAAAATGGTATCGTTAGAAAAACAACCTGCATTTACTTCTTGCAGAGACCATATAAACAACCCAAATCCACTTCCGGGGTCAGAAATTGCGAAGAGGGTATCGGTAAACAAGGTATCCGGTTGGGTCTGGCCAGGATTATCCATATCAATGGAAAGCCATACACCGGATTGCCCGCTTAGCGGTGCATTACCATAAATAGCAAGTGTATCTGCGTCGCATAATTTTAATGAATCCGTTGCAGGAAAAATGGCAGAAACAGGTTCACCTACAATAGATATGGCATCAGTTATCGGAAAACCACCTTCATTACAATCATTTTCACCTACTAAGGTAATTGTAGCGGAACCAGGAGCACCAAAAATTACATCAATTGTTTTAGTTCCCTGTCCACTAATAATGCTACCACCGGAAACATTCCAGTTATAATAAGTTACACCGGAAAGATCATCCAAATAATAAGTTACTGTCTGGCCTTCGCAAACAGTCCTGGAACCTACAAACCCCCTTGAACTTGGGTAATTTGGAGGTGTCTCAACACCGATAAGGTGGTCATCTGTCAAATCATCATAGCACTGTCTTGTAACGTCTACATACACATTTCCCCCTCCGTTGTAATTACTATAGTCTACCACAACTTCATTGCCATTAGTACCTGAGGTTATATTCATTCCTAGTGCATCATCTACCGACCAATTGATATCAGCACCGCTCATATCCGGAAACAGGCTATATGTAACACTCGTTTCATCTCTACAAACCAGGCTATCTCCAACGATTATCGCAGTTGTGTTGGCTGTCTCTATTGAAAAAGGTGTAGATGAAGGGCTAAATCCGGCATTTAATGTTGATGTAAGACGTAATCGATAGTTACTGGAAAACGGGACAAATGGAATTACCACATCAATTTCGCCGTTTTGTTCTATCGACTGGACAAAACCGATAACCGGGGAATTCACATTAAAGCTCCCATCTGGTTCTGACAATTGTACTCTAAACTCATTTCCATCACAAAACTCTCCATTTGCGGTATAAGGAACAGTGAACCGTTCGCCTTCACAATAAAACGGTTTTGCTGTATAAGTTGTTGAAATATCAATTGGCTGGGCATCTTCTGGAACAATTCTTAAAATACCACCGGCAGGTTTACATCCAAATTGCTGAAATGGTCCAACTGTGATAAAGCCATCGGGCATAGCTACCGCATCCCACACATAATTATTATAGGCACTACCACCCTGAATTCCTAAATCTCTTCCATCTGGTCTTATTAGTACGATATTATTGTGAAATCTTCCATCGTAAGATGTAAAGGCACCACCAACCATTAACATGCTGCCATCATCGCTAAATTCAAGACCTGTTACATACAAACCATCAATGCCAGTACCGGGGTCAAATTGCGGGTCCAATGAACCGTCATCCAAAAACTTAACAATACCATTATAAGATTCCTTGTCTACTGCAGAAAATGCGCCTCCGAAGAAAACGCCGTTATCAGGGCTAACAAGGCATTTCACTCCCAACACTCCGGTTTGAAAATTCGGATTCGGCTCAAAATCGTGCAATTGAAAACGCGTATCTAAAATACCCGATTCCTCAATTCTCAAAAGCGACTCAGCAGGTCGACCTTGAAACCTATCGAAAAATCCTGCTAAATAAATATTTTCATCAAGGTCTAATTTAATATCGTATATGATACGTTGTGTACTTCCCTCAAAACCTTGTTGAGGATCGAAACTTTCGTCAATTATACCATCAGGGTGGATACGTGCCACACCATTTCTGGGGTAGTTTTGCTGGTCACTTCCCATTACAAAATCAAAATCTCCGCCTATTATAATGTTGTCTTTGTTATCAACATCCACGGCAGTAATATCAACATCATAGATATTACTGGGATTGGAAGTATCTGATGCCAGCACATGAAAACTTTCATCGAGTTGGCCATCGGGTCTAATTTTTATCACGCCTCTATACTCCTGGTTACCGTGCAGTACAAAATCACCTACAACTATAAGTTCGCCCGTAGATAATACCGCTACATCGAAAAAGGTATTAATTTGAGGATCGAAGGAACCTAAAAGATTGAAGCCCATATCCTTGCCTGTCTCATCGACCATGGCAATATTTAACCTCGGATTATTATTATAATCTTCAAATTGACCTACAATGACATGACCTCCCTGATACCGTTCGATACCGTATATTTGGGAGTTCTGTTGTTGAGCCCCGGCACCGACTCCCCAATCGGGGTGGCAATCTTGAGAACGAAGTCCTCGGGAAAATAAGACAAACAGGATTATTAGAAACAGATTCTGTTTTTGAGAAAGGGAAATATACATAGCAATTACAATACGGTTAGCTAGAATTGGTAAATATCTAAGGACAAATTAAACAAAACTAATCCAAGCAAGCAACTTTGAATCAATGGATTAATCAACTTTGACACGAATACCTAAGTTTTGAGTACGAAATCGGCAAAAACTGTGACGAATTTTTTATTTTTCTAATCACATTTTTTTTTGTATTTTAAACAAACATCCTCAAAATGAAGGATATATTAATAGAAAATCTTTTTTTGTAAAAAATACTTTAAGCAAATCTGAAATCTTAAAAAATTAACCGTACTTTTGTGCGGCAAATAGTTGATCTTAATTCTATTTGCCATGACCTTAGATAATTCAAAATTTCTTTTCGAAGCACTAACATACGATGACGTATTGTTACTTCCAGCTTATTCTGAGATATTACCCAGAGACACAGACACTTCCACTTATTTAACTCGTAATATTAAGCTTAATATTCCATTCGTTTCAGCGGCGATGGATACGGTGAGTGAATATAAATTAGCCATATCAATGGCTCATTTGGGCGGAATTGCCGTTATTCACAAAAACATGTCCATAGCAGCACAAGCGGAACAAGTACGAAAAGTAAAGCGTTCGGAAAGTGGTATGATTATCGACCCAATAACCCTCCACGAGGATGCCACACTCGAAGATGCGTTAAATATTATGAAGGAAAACAAAATCGGGGGTATTCCTATTACTGACAACACAGGTAAACTTACGGGTATTTTAACTAACCGGGATTTAAGGTTTCAAAAAAACCTATCTGTGAAAGTCAATCAGGTAATGACTAAAGAAAATATTATTACCGCACGTGAGGGGATTAATCTTGTTGAAGCTGAGTCTATATTACAAAAACATAAAATTGAGAAATTGCCAATTGTTGATGGCGACTATAATCTTACAGGATTAATCACATACAGAGATATTCTTAAGAAAAAGGACCGTCCATTTGCCTGCAAGGACGAATTGGGGCGTTTAAGAACAGCAGCGGCCATTGGAGTGACTCATGATACACTGGAACGTGTTGAAGCGCTTAAAAATGCTGGTGTTGATGTAGTATCTTTAGATACGGCGCACGGGCACTCAAAAGCAGTTATTGATATGCTTAAAGAAATCAAGCGTAACTATGTCGATCTGGATGTTATAGCGGGAAATATAGCTACCGCAGAAGCCGCTAAAGCACTGGCCGATGCAGGTGCTGACGCGATAAAAATCGGTGTAGGTCCCGGAAGTATTTGCACCACACGAATTATCGCCGGGGTAGGCATGCCTCAACTTACTGCAGTATTTGAAGCTGCCAAAGCACTTCATGGCAGTGATATTCCTGTCATTGCCGATGGAGGTATTCGTTTTTCGGGCGATGTGGTAAAAGCAATTGCAGGCGGAGCCAGCAGTGTTATGATTGGATCACTATTATCGGGAACCGAAGAAGCACCTGGAGAAGTAATTATTTATGAAGGTCGTAAATTCAAAGCATATAGGGGAATGGGTTCATTAGAAGCCATGACTGAGGGTTCCAAAGACCGCTATTTCCAGGCTGGTGAAGACGACAAAAAGAAATTGGTTCCGGAAGGAATAGTAGGCAGAGTACCTTTTAAAGGTGCTGTTTCCGAGGTACTATATCAATTAATTGGTGGTCTCAAAGCAGGAATGGGTTACTGCGGGTCTACCGATATTGAAGCACTAAAACAGGCGAAGTTTGTAAAAATCACATCTGCTGGGGTTACTGAGAGTCATCCGCACGATATTCAAATTACGCGAGAAGCACCTAACTACACTCGTTAAAACAGAGAATGCTGAATACTAAAAGTATATCGAGAATTTATCTGATTTCTGGTGTCATTTGCTGGGGAATTTTTACCTTCCTCAGCAAAGACACCGCGTTACAAAGAGAAATACAGCTCCCTTCAGAAATTGAAAACCCGCTTCTCGACAGCATTTTTTTATCACTATTTTTTCTTTTCATATTCCAATACTACCGCATTAAAACAGAGCTCCTCAAAGGATTCAACTTTAACGATCTAATATGGCAGGGCTTTATCTCCAGTGCACTTATGTTTGTAGCACATATGCTCACCACACAGGCAATCTACCCAAGAAACACACCAGGATTTACCAATAGCGCTGTATTTATTGATTTTGTTAACAACCTCAACATTATTTTCATTACTGTATTCTCCGCTAAGACATTCTATGTTTTCAAGCGCATGATTTTATATCAAAAATCCAAAAATCTGGCATTATTCTGGAAGGTATATGAATACTTCATCTATTTAAGCCTTATACTCAACCTCTTTAATATACACCTGAAGGACCCGGTAATTCTGGCAGTTATTACTTCTTACTCCATTATTGGACTCATTCTATCACTAAATATGAAGTGGGTTGCATACCTTAACTTTAAACAAAAGTGGCGCAACCTATTACTCATCTTTCTTATTCTGGCTATGGCAGCAACATTCATATACTATATGTATGACAAGTCTAATAAGTATGGAGACATCAGCCTCGAAAAACACTTTATTGTTAATGACCTGACTCAAAAGATTTTTATCATTCTGGTATTTATCTTTATTCTTTTTTATTGTATCAGTTCTATGCTGGTCATTTTATTCAACTTTCCCACGTCCTCTGTTTTTGAACAGAAGTTAGGCGAAGTGTTTAATTTTCAAAAATTAAGCCAGTCAATACAAATGACCGAAAAGGAGGAGCAAATATACGATGTACTGCTTGAAACCTGTTTCAGTACAGTAATGGCAGATGCTGCATGGTTGGAAATTGTTGATAATAAAGAAAATTACAGTGCATTTATCAACGAACAAATAGAAAAATACGACATTTTTGAAATCAAAAAACTAATAAAGCGTAACAAATACGATTTAAAGTCTACCGTCTTACACTTCCCTGATGTGAGGAAACTCAAACAGTCCGAATCTATTAATTCCTTACAGGCGCGCTCAGTGCTTGTTGTTCCCTTACTATTTCAAAATAAATACCTGGGACAACTGGGTTTAATAAAAAATATTCCTGACGGATTTGAAAAAGAATTGATAGACATCATATCGAGCTTTGTAAGCCAGGCAAGTGTGTCCATAGAGAACTCTCGCCTTATGTCAGAGGCATTAGAACATGAACGTTATAAAGAAGAAATTAAAATTGCCAAGAACGTTCAGCAACGTTTATTACCAAATTCATTAGACTACAGTAGTTACTTTCAGATCAGTGCATTTAGTAAGGCGGCAGATGAAGTTGGTGGTGATTATTATGATACATTCACTATCTCCCGTACAAAAACAGCCATAGTAATTGCAGATGTCTCGGGACATGGGACAAGTGCGGCGTTTAACATGGCTCAACTCAAAGGCGTTTTTCAGGGATTAATACAGCTTGACCTTCCGGTAGATGAAATCTTAATTAGCGCCAATAATGCACTAAGCCGTTGTCTGGAGAAAAAAACATTCATAACCCTTTCGTTGTATGTGATTGACTCAGAGGCTAAATCGATCAGTGTAGCACGCGCAGGCCATTGCCCTACACTTTTTTACTCTAATCGGAAAAAAGAGTTAAAAGAATTTAACAGCAAAGGTTTAGGACTGGGAATATTGCGTAGTAATGAATTTTCTAACTATATTGAGATCCTTGAAGAGAAGTTTGAACCTAATGATATCATGTTGCTATACACCGATGGCATAGTTGAAGCTAAGAATAGTCAAGCTGAAGAATACGGATATGAAAGGCTAAGAGAAACATTTGGCCAAAACACAAAACACGACCCCAATTTAATAATACGTAACATTATCAGCAATTTATACGATTTTTGTGGGCACCAAAAACTAGATGACGACTACACTTGTTTAGCAATAAAATTCATTTAAAACCTTATACGCTCTATTTACGTAAAACAAATTTCGAGATGGAAATCACATCAAATAAGGAAGACAATATTCTGGTAATCGAAATTGACGGAGATCTCGATGCCAGTTCCGCTATTCTGCTGGACCAGGAGATTGAAATTGCTTTGAAAAATAATGAGCAAAAGATGGTTGTTGATTGTACTAACCTAGAGTACATATCTTCTGCCGGATTAGGAGTATTCATGTCTTACCTGCAAGATTTTGAGGAGCGTCAGGTTTCTTTAGTCCTCTATGGACTAAGTGACAAAGTATTAAATGTATTCAAAATATTGGGATTAGATAATTTGTTAAAAATTGTCAATAATAAAGAAGAGGCGCTTAATCACTCTGCTTAATATAAATGGAGCATCAAGTTATCGACAGTCTTAAAGTAAATTGTTCTACCAATAACTTAAAAGCAATCCGAAAATTCGTAAGTGATTCGCTTTTACAGATTAAAGTAGAAGAACAGCAAGTCAACATGATTGTGTTGGCTGTAGATGAGATATGCTCGAATTTAATTATTCATTCCAATTTAGAAAACGAAAACGAATCCCTTACCTTAAATATTAAGATCGAAAAAAACGACGACGGACTGCTTTTTGAAATAGTTGACAGCGGCCTGGCCTTTGACTACTCCACCTATGAAGAACCTAAGATAGAGGATATAATTAAGGAGAAAAGAAGAGGAAGTATAGGCCTCATGTTAGTGCGCCGTATTATGGACCATATAGAGTTCATATCGGAAGGAGATGTTAACATTTGCCGTCTTTTTAAACGAATAGATTCTAAATCTTAACTTATTACTTTTCTTATCGCTTAGATTTATTCATGTTTCTCAAGTTTTTTTATTAAACTTGTATGCTGTTTTCTTAAAACAATACCAAAGCTAAAGAAACATGAAAATTTTAGGACAATCATTAATACTCATCACAATTTTTGCCTTTGGATGTAAATCATCTTCCAACACAGCCTCTGCCCCGAAAAAAGAGGAAAAAATTATTCTGGAAATTGGAAAAGAAAGGGTTTCATCATCAGAGTTTGATTACATTTATAATAAAAACAATAATAAAACAGAAAGTGCGTATTCTGAGAATAGTATCAGGGAATACCTCGATTTGTTTATTAAGTTTAAGTTGAAAGTGCTCGAAGCCGAAAATCAACATTTGGACACTGCAACTTCATTTATTCAAGAGCTCAACGGTTACAAAAAGCAACTTGCAAAGCCATATCTCTCTGAAAAAGGTTACATTGAAAAACTCACAAAGGAAGCTTACGAACGCTACAAACAAGAGGTTTCTACATCTCATATTTTAATAAAAGTAGCTGCTGAAGCAGATCCTTCAGATACCTCAGCTGCATACAATAAAATAGCCGATATCAGAAAACAAATAGCGGAAGGTGCAGATTTCGGTGAAATGGCACTCACTCATTCAGAAGACCCTTCTGCCAAAATGGAAAACTCACCCGTAGGCTACAAAGGCAATTTAGGCTACTTCACCGCTCTATCACTCGTTTACGAATACGAAAACGCCATGTATAATACCCCTGTAGGTCAGGTTTCTCCAATTTTCAGGACTCAATTTGGATACCACATTTTAAAAGTGAATGACAAACGTAATTCAAGAGGCGAGGCCCTTGCCTCCCACATCATGATTCGCGCTGCTGACGGCATGGAGGAAAGCGATTCGCTGGAGGCTAAACGCAAAATAGATGAGATTCACGAAAAACTTACAGCAGGTTCGGACTGGAACGAAATGTGTTCAAACTTCAGTGATGATAACAGAACCAAACAACAAGGGGGAAAAATGAGACCCTTCAGACTAGATGGTCAAATGGGTATGCCCGCTTTCGAACATGCGGCCTTCAACTTGAAGCCTGAACAGTTTTCAAAACCGGTAAAAACTCCATATGGGTGGCATATAGTTAAATTACACGAAATAAAAATGCTCGATCCCTACGAAGAAATGAAAGATGCGCTACAAAAGAAGGTTTCTAAAAAGCCAAGAGCGCAGCAGAGTCAAAAAGCACTTATTGCCCGCTTAAAAAAAGAAAACAACTTCAAGGAGTTCCCTCAAGCCAAAGAACAAGCTTTATCCAAAGCCGACTCTAGCTTAACAGAAGGTAAATGGGAATATGATGCCGCTGATCAATCGTTAAGTACTACTTTGTTTTCTGTCAAGGAAAACAACTATAGCATTAGGGAATTTTATGAGTATTTAAAAGTTTACGGTCGCAAGAAACCCGGTTTATCTCCTAAATATGCTATGGAGTTACACTACAAGAAATTTGTTGACAAAACAGTAGTGGAATACGAGGAAAATCATTTAGAAAGTAAATATTACGATTACAAAATGCTTGTAAAAGAATACAGAGACGGTATTTTACTATTCCAGCTAATGGACGAAAACGTTTGGAGTAAAGCGGTTAAAGATACAGCTGGTCTCCGGGCATTTTATGAAGCTCATAAAAGTGATTATCAGTGGAAAAAACGTGCAGAAGCAAATGTATATAATGCGGCCTCTAAAGAACAAATTGAATTGCTAAAAAAGGACCTTAAAGCAGGAAAGACACACGATGAACTTTTGAAAACTTACAACGAAAAAAGTGCATTGGCGCTTAAAATTGATGAAGGAACATTTGAAACGGGTAAAAACGATGTTGTAGACAAAATAGATTGGACAAAAGGAAGTGGCGAAGTTGAAAAAGATAATCGTTTCTACTACGTTGTAATTAAAAAAGTGATTCCTGCCGGTCAAAAAGAATTAAAAGAAGCCAGAGGGTTGATCATTTCTGACTACCAAAATCATTTGGAAGAAGAATGGTTGAAAGAGCTTAAAACGAAATATCCTGCTAAAGTAAACGACGAGGTTGTTAAGGGACTAATAAGAAGCTAATTGACTTACAAAAAAATAAACATATTTATTACAGTCTTTAGCATCTTATTATTCGGCTGTAGCAGTTCAAAAGAAACAGAAGGGGAAGCAATTGCTTCCCCTATTGCTAAAGCCTATGACAATTCACTGTATCTTCAGGAACTAGAAAACTTGGTACCTTCAGGTTCCGATTCAGGAGATAGTCTTACTATTATTGACCAATATGTTACCAATTGGTTAAAGAAACATACGGTACTTCATGCCGCTAAAAAAGATTCAAATATTGATCTTGAAATTATCCATAAGAAAGCAGAGGAATACAAGCACCAACTTTTACTCTACGAATTTCAGAAGCACTACATCAATGATCAACTGGACACTGTTGTAGACAAATATGACATCAATAATTTTTACCAGTCTCACATAGAAGACTTTATGCTTCAACATGTCGTTGTAAAGTGCGCTTTTGCCAAAATTGCCAATTCCAATCCAAATATATCCCAACTTAGTGGTGCTTTTTATTCATCTTACAATGATGAAAAAATTCGTGAGTTCGCACTTATAGCATCTAATACTGCAGAATACTATATTTATAGCGACACCAATTGGATATACCTCAATAAAGTGGTATCCAATTCGCCATTTTCTGATAAAGATGAAATTGTCTTAGTAAAAAATCACAAATATACGGAACGTATACAGGACGGCTACCGTTATTACCTGCGGCTCGTTGACTATAAGCTTCCGGGTGACGTGGTTCCAATGGAATTGGTGAAAAATGATATAATCAAGTCTATTATTGGGCAGCGCAAACAAAATCTTTTAACAGATTTAGAAAATAAACTATTCGAATCTGCCGTTAATGCTAAAGAAATTGAACGCTTTGAATAAATACATATTAATAAACCTACTTACTCTATTCACTATTTTCAATTCAACCGGGCAGGTATTGGAAAAGATCGTTGCCAAAGTAGATGATGAAATAATTCTTAAATCTGAGCTTGAAATGGCTCATTTGCAATTTAAGAAATCTAATCAGGTCACCGGTGTTGAAAATTTGGAGTGCAAGGTTTTGGAAACCCTGATTATTAATAAACTTTTACTGGCAAAAGCTGTAATTGACTCGGTTGTGGTTAGCCCTGAAGAGCTGGAACAACAGTTAGATGCACGGATGAACCAGATTCTAACTGCGTATGGTGCCAACGAAGCTACAATTATTGAAGAGTTTGGAAAGACCATTGAACAGTTAAAACAGGAATTCAAAGCAGACTTGGAAAATCAAATGATTATTCAAAAAATGCAATCAAAAATAACTTCAGGAATAGAAGTTACGCCCTCAGAAGTCGAGGACTTTTTTGATGCAATTCCTAAAGACAGCCTCCCTTTTTTCTCTTCAGAATTGGAAATAGCACAAATAGTTAAAATTCCCGAACCAGGTTCCGTTGAAAAGGACAAAGTTAAAAATCAGCTTGAAGACATTCGCAAGCAGATCATAAACGGTGCAGACTTTGCTACATTTGCAAAAAAATACTCCCAAGACCCATTATCGGCTGTTAAGGGAGGTGAATTAGGCTATTTTAAGAAAACAGATTTGGTCGGCGAATTCGTTGCGGCAGCTATTGTACTTAAGCCAGGGGAAATTTCACCAGTAATCGAATCCCCTTTTGGGTATCATATTATTGAATTATTGGATGTACGAGGCAACGAAATCAACACAAGACATATTCTTATAGCCCCAAAAAGTGGTGCTTTGGATATTCTAAAAGCACGAAAGTCCCTGGATAGCCTGCGTACAAAAATCATGAACGACAGTATTAGTTTTGAAAAAGCTGCTAACAAATATTCCGATGACATCGCAACAAAAACTAACGGAGGCTTTATTGCTGATGAGACAGGAAGTATACGCGTTGCTGCAAACAGGACAGAATTAATTGGGCCAGACCTTTTCTTTCTTGTAAATAAAATGAAAGAAGGTGAAATATCGCAAGTAGTTGAAATGACTACGCGAGATAAGAAAAAAGCATTACGCATCGTCTATCTTCAAAAAAGTATACGGGCACACGAAGCCAATTTAAGGGACGATTATCATAAAATCTATAATGCGGCACTAACCAAAAAGAAAAACGAGGCGTTGGACAAATGGTTTAACAGTACCAAGGACGAAGTATATATTCATGTAGATGAGGATTATTCACATTGTGAAATTCTAGTAAATTAAAAGCTATGAGCACATCAAAAAACGACGTACAGACAGCAGATTCAATAGCACAAGCATATAGCGACTTAAAGTCGGAAATCGGAAAAGTGATCATTGGGCAAGAAGAAGTCATCAAATTAGTCCTGACCTCTATATTCTGCAAAAGTCATAGTTTGTTAGTGGGTGTACCGGGCCTGGCAAAAACATTATTGGTACAAACTGTAGCCTCTGTATTGGATTTAAAATTCAACCGTATCCAATTTACTCCGGATCTAATGCCTACGGATATTTTGGGGTCTGAAACACTGGATTCAGATCGTAAATTTCAGTTTGTTAAGGGACCAATTTTCGCTAATATTATTCTGGCTGATGAAATTAACCGTACACCACCTAAAACGCAAGCAGCTTTGCTCGAAGCAATGCAGGAAAAAACGGTTACGATAGCTGGTCATAACTATAAGCTGGAAGAGCCTTTTTTTGTGCTCGCCACTCAAAACCCCATCGAACAAGAAGGTACTTATCCACTTCCTGAAGCCCAGCTAGACCGGTTTATGTTTAACATTATATTAGATTACCCTTCGTATGATGCGGAACTGGACATTATTAAGAGCACCACATCAAATGAAGAAGTAGTACTAAACGCTATTCTAAGTGCTACACAAATTATTGACTATCAAAACCTGGTAAGAAAAGTACCTATCGCCGACAATGTTGTAGAATACGCTGTAGGCCTGGTACACAGAACAAGGCCCAATCAGGAGAGAACTGGTGATGCCACCAAAAATTACCTCGACTGGGGAGCGGGGCCCCGAGCTTCTCAGAATCTGGTACTGGCAGCAAAATGCAATGCGCTGTTTAAAGGCAAATACTCTCCGGATATTGAAGACATTCAGGATGTTGCACTGCCGATTTTAAGACATCGGGTTATTAGAAATTTCAAAGCCGAAGCCGAGTCCATACCTGTAGACAGCATTCTTTCACAACTACTCTAGCCATAAAACACTAATACTAGATTAATTTACTTAGTGTGTAGTGCTTAGTACCTGGTTACTCCGGAATCGATTTCCTGAGACCATTCATCTATGCCTCCTTCTAAGTTAAATATTTTGTCGAAGTCACTCTCTTCTGCTAATAACTCTACTGCTTCTTTACTTCTATGACCGTAATGGCAATAAACAACACAGGTTAATTCTTTTGATACTTCGTTTATTCTATCTCTCAATTCTCCTAAAGGGATATGAATACCTCCAATATCGCTAATCTCACGTTCATGGTTTTCGCGCACGTCTATCAACTGCAATGGCTTCCCCTCTTCTATCCATTCATTAAGTTCATCGCATGAAATGGACTGTACTAATTCATTCTTCGGCTCAAAACCACAAAAAATGTCGTAATCAATAAGTTCCTTTATTTCAATTGCCTTATTCTTCTTGAAGCCAATAATCTGACTTTGCATAGTCATCAGATCTATTGTCCATAACTTACCACTAAGTACGCCTTCTTTCCCTAAAATAACTTTTATAACTTCATTGGCCTGCACTGCACCAATTACACCCGGAAGCACTCCTAAAACACCAATTTGAGAACAATTTGGCACACTTCCAGGCAAGGGTGGTTCGGGAAAAAGACAACGATACGTGGGACCATCATTGTAATTAAATACCGACACCTGGCCTTCAAACTTATAAATAGCACCGTAAATCAGCACTTTATTAGCTAAAATGCAGGCATCATTAAGCAGGTAACGTGAAGCGAAATTGTCTGTACCATCTACTACAATATCAATATCCTTAATTAATTCCAGCACATTCTCTTTAGTCACATTTGCAACATGAGCTTTGATTGCTATTAATGGGTTCTGACTAGCTAATTTCTGTTGCGCTATGGCTGCTTTCGGTTTTCCTACCTCTGACGAATTGAAAAGTATTTGTCTTTGCAGGTTACTTTCAGAGACAAGGTCCCCATCAACAAGAACAACAGTCCCGACGCCTGCGGCAACCAGGTATTGAGCTATAGGGCACCCAAGCCCTCCTACTCCAACGAGAAGTACGCGCGCATTTTTAAGCTTTTCTTGCCCAATCTGCCCTACTTCGCTGAGAATTATATGCCTATTATACCTGGAAAATTCTTCTTTTGAGAGCATTATCAATTATTTTCCTTCAGTTGAACACCATATGTTTCATAGGACCAATCCCAGTCTTTCCAAACGGCTTCATAACCATTGCGACGAATCATCTGCGCTACCTCTTCAGGTGTGCGGTCATCAGATATTTCAAATTGCTCCAACTCTTCCTGAGTTGATGCATAGCCTCCGGGGTCTGTTTTCGAACCGGCCGACATTGATGTAACTCCCAACTTCATAGCATGGTTCCGGAAAAATTCATGCTCTCTCGTTGAAAGCGACAATTCTACTTCTTCATTAAATATTCTATAAGCACAAATCAATTGGATGAGTTCGCGATCATTCATTTCCACCTTTGGTTCAAGTCCACCGGAAAATGGCCGTAATCGTGGAAAAGAAATGGAATACTTGGTTTGCCAGTAAGTACGCTCCAGGTAATTCAAATGCATGGCACAGTAAAGGGAATCTGTTCGCCAATCTTCTAAGCCGATAAGTACACCCAGGCCCATTTTATAAATACCGGCCTGCCCCAGTCGGTCAGGTGTATCCAAACGATAGTAAAAATTGGATTTTCTTCCTTTAGGGTGGTGTTTCTTATAATCTTCTTTATGATAAGTTTCCTGATATACAAGAACAGTATTTAACCCTTGCTTAATAAGCAGTTCGTAATCCTCTTGCTTTAAAGGCTGTACTTCGATAGAAATATGAGAAAATTGATCTCTAATAAGTTTAATGGAATTCTCCAGGTAATCTACGCCTACTATTCTGTTAGCCTCACCGGTCACCAATAGCACATGATCAAAACCATGAGATTTTATTACTTCTGCTTCTTTTAATAGCTGTCGATCATTCAGGGTAGTCCTCCTTAGGGGATTATCCATACTAAAGCCACAATAGGTACATATATTTTGGCATTCGTTGGACAAATACAAGGGTATATAAAGTTGGATGGTATTTCCAAAGCGTTTAAGAGTCAATTGATGGCTCAATTGAGCCATTTCTTCCAAAAAAGGAGCCGCGGCCGGGGAAATTAGTGCTTTAAAATCTTCGAGCCCCCTGGTATTTTTCTTATTAAGTGCATTTATTACATCGTTTGACGACTTATCGTATATACTTTGTTTAAGATCGTCCCAACTGTACTGATCAAATACTTCTTGAAAACTCATATATGCAAAAATACGAGTATTTTATGAGAATGGCTCACTCGCAATAAATAAATGCATTAATTCAGGGCTTATACACCTTTTTAATTGAGGTCATCGAGAAATGATGTCAGCGGGCTGCTCGCTTCGGCATGATTCACAGCACTAGCCAATTGAGCTTCATAGGCCATGCGGCCACATTCAACTGCCATCTTAAACGCACGAGCCATTTGGACGGGCTGTGGAGATACGGCTATGGCGGTGTTAACTAAAACGGCATCAGCCCCCATCTCCATTGCCTCGGCGGCATGTGACGGTGCCCCAATTCCTGCGTCCACGACCACAGGCACTTTACTTTGTTCAATAATTATTTCTAAAAAATCGCGGGTCTTTAAACCTTTATTAGACCCAATAGGAGCACCTAAAGGCATTACCGCAGCTGCTCCTGCTTCTTCTAGTCTCTTACACAAAACCGGATCCGCATGAATATATGGAAGTACAATAAAGCCCATTTTCGCTAACTCTTCGGTCGCTTTTAATGTCTCTACCGGATCGGGTAATAAATACTTAGGATCGGGATGAATTTCAAGTTTTACCCAATTAGTTTCCAAGGCTTCACTTGCCAATTGCGCAGCAAAAACCGCTTCTTTTGCTCCCCGAACGCCAGAGGTATTGGGCAACCAATTAACATGATCTAATTGCAAATGGGTGAGTATATCATCATCAGAATCTTTAATATCAACACGCTTTAAGGCCATGGTGACCAGCTCACTTTCAGATACAGCAATAGCCTCTTCCATTAACTTGCTGGAGCTAAATTTACCTGTACCTGTAAACAACCTTGATTTAAAGGTTTTATTTGCAATTTTCAATGCTTTCATATCAATAAACGGCTACGCCATAAAGGGATTTCACTTCGCTTACTATCGAAGAGGCGTCGTAACCACAAATTTCTTGTAATTGTAATTGAGTGCCGTGTTCTATTATTTTATCGGGCACTCCCAGTCTTTTTATTGGAATTAGTGCGTTTTCCTCTGCGGCAAATTCCAACACCGCCGACCCGAAGCCACCTTGTAATGCACCGTCTTCAACAGTTATTACTCTTTTGTAGTTTTCAAAAATGTAACGTAATAATTCTTCATCCAGAGGTTTAACAAATCGCATGTTATATAAACCTGGATTTAATCCTTCAGATTTTAATGCTTTTAAGGCTTCAATCGCATTATTCCCTATATGTCCTATAGTTAAAATAGCAAGCTCCTCTCCTTTATTTAGTTCCTGACCTTTACCAATTTCCATTTTCTCAAATTTGGTACGCCATTTGGGCATAACACCTTTTCCTCTCGGGTATCTAATACAGATAGGAAATTGAAAATTATCCTGAGCGGTATACATTAAATCCCGCAACTCTTTTTCATTCAATGGTGCAGCAATCACTAAATTTGGAATGCATCGCATAAAAGGTATGTCATAAATACCATGATGCGTAGCGCCGTCGGCACCAACAAGCCCAGCTCTGTCAAGACAAAACACTACAGGAAGTTTTTGTAAACAGACATCATGTACCAGCTGATCGTATGAACGCTGCATAAAGGATGAATAGATTGTACAAAAAGGAATCATACCCTGCGCTGCCAGCCCTGCGGCAAAAGTAACGGCATGCTGTTCTGCAATACCAACATCAAAGGCCCGATCCGGCATTTGTTCCATCATAATATTGAGGGAAGAACCGGAAGGCATGGCTGGGGTTATCCCCATGATAAGTTCGTTCTTCTCGGCGAGCTCTACAATAGAGTGGCCAAATACTTCCTGATATTTTGGTGGCTCAGGGTTATTTGGCAATTTTTTAATTATTTCACCGGTGTTTTTATCAAATTTACCGGGAGCATGCCATTTGGTCTGATCTTTCTCGGCGAGCGAATATCCCTTGCCTTTGGTAGTCAAAACGTGTAAAATCTTCGGCCCCGGAATATTTTTCAAATCTTCCATCACACTCACCAAATGATCTACGTTATGCCCATCTACCGGACCAAAATACCTCATTTTGAGTGACTCAAACAAATTACTTTGTTTCAGTAAATACGATTTCACACTTTTTTCCACTTTCGCAACAATCTCCTGTGCATTTGGGCCAAAGCGGCTTACTTTCCCCAGGACACGCCATACTTCGTCACGGAATCGGTTATAAGTCTTTGAAGTAGTAATATCGGTAAGATAATCTCTAAGTGCTCCTACGTTTGGATCTATAGACATGCAATTGTCATTCAAAACAATTAATAAATTCGAATTGGTGACACCTGCATGATTCATTGCCTCAAAAGCCATTCCTGCCGTCATAGCACCGTCTCCAATAACTGCAACGTGTTGACGATCTGTTTCATTCTTGTACTGCGAAGCAACGGCCATTCCAAGGGCTGCAGATATGGATGTAGATGAATGCCCTACACCAAAAGCGTCGTAAGGACTCTCATCACGCTTAGGGAATCCTGATATTCCCTTCAGCACTCTATTGGTATGAAAACGATCTTTTCTTCCGGTGAGAATTTTATGGCCATATGCCTGATGCCCAACATCCCATACCAACTGGTCATCGGGAGTATTAAGGACATAATGCAATGCTACCGTTAACTCAACTACCCCCAAACTCGCACCAAAATGCCCTCCGTATGCAGAAACACTGTCAACTATAAATTGACGAAGCTCACTGCATAATACCGGAAGTTCCTCTCGCGTAAGTTCACGTAGATCTTCTGGTACATTTATTTTTTTTAATAAGTTGCCTTGGCTGATTAAATCCAATGTCTATTTCTTTGTTACTTTTGCTAATTAAACAGCTAAATGCCTAATTATGTTGCATGTCTGGATCCAACAAAGTTACATTTTTTTTATGAACAGCGCTTAATTCGTTAATAAATAATATCTTTGATGTGTAATTATTATCCAAATAAGCATTATTTACGGTGGGATTTGAAATCAAACTTCCTCTCTTTCAGGGACCTTTTGATTTATTATTGTTCTTTATCGAACGTGACGAGCTCGATATTCATGACATTCCCATATCCAAAATTACAGCAGATTTTTTTGACTACATTGCTGAATTGGAAAAAATGAATATTGAGGTGGCCAGTGAATTCATCCTGGTTGCGGCAAGTCTTATGAGAATAAAAGCAAAAATGCTTGTTCCAAGACCTGAAATTGATGATGAAGGCAACGAAATTGACCCCAGACAAGAATTAGTTCAGCGATTAATAGAATATAAACGTTACAAATCCGTCTTAAAGGAACTGGAAGACATGGAATCCAATAGAATGCTCCGTGAAAAGAGAGGAAACATTATTGGCGAAATAAAAAAACTAGCTGAAATAAATAATGTAGAAGCTGAATTACAAAACCTGGATTTATACAAGCTGCTTAAGGTATTTCAAAAAGTAATGGAGCGCTACGAATATGAAAAGGCCAAACCAACGCATCAGGTAGTTCAATATAAATATACCATTGAAGATCAAAAGAAGATCATATTACTACGATTGGAAGACAACGATAAATTATCGTTTATGGATCTGATTCTTGAAAATAATAGCAAAATTGCTACTATATTTAATTTTTTATCCATACTTGAACTGTTACAATTAAAACTTGTTAACATTCATGTGGGAGAAGGGTACAATAATTTTTGGATCAAGAAAATTCCGTCGGAACAACTATGAGTAGCAATTCGAATGCGCTTAAAACTTTTCGTCCCTGGAAAATTTACCTGGCTATTTTTTTAGGTTTAGGAGGTACTACTTTTCTATTTTATAACAACCTGAGCAAAAGTAACCTTACTTTTGGCGACCTTTTATACAATATCAGCAATCCTTACTGGCTATGGATTATCGCAGCGATTATTGTCCTTTTCATTCGTGATGCCGGTTATATGTATCGCATTAAGCATCTTACAAATAATCACCTCAGCTGGAATGGAAGTATTTTCACTATTCTTTTGTGGGAATTTTCTTCAGCAATAACACCTTCTGTTGTGGGCGGAACGGCAGTGGCTATCTTTATCCTTAACAAGGAAGGTATCAGTAGTGGAAAGTCTGTTGCCTATGTGACGCTTACTGCCATGCTTGACAACCTGTTCTTTATAGTTGCAGCTCCTTTAGCGTTAACCCTGGTCTCTACAGAATTCATGGCTCAAAGTAAAGAAATAATGGGCTGGACAGTAACACTTGGTCACATTTTCTGGATTAGTTACGGTTTAATCGCTCTTTATACAATTTTTATGGCTTTTGGTGTTTTAATAAGTCCTATTGTCTTCCAGAAAATTGTCCTTTTCATTGCCAAATTGTTTCGCTTTAATAAAAAGTGGAAAAACAGAGCCATGCGAATGACTGTTGACGTAATTACAGCCTCACAAGAAATTAAGGGTAACAATGCGCTGTATTGGGTTAAAGCAATTGTTTCTACCATTTTTGTATGGACATCGCGCTATTTCTTGCTCAACTGCCTGTTGGCCGGATTCGTAGTAATGGACATTCATGCACATGGTGATGCCCTGGGAAAACAGGTAATTCTTTGGATTACTCAACTGGTTTCGCCGACACCCGGTGGTGCTGGTCTGGTTCTGGTATTCTTTCAGCAAACTTTTGCCGGCAGCCATGAAATTTTTGGAAATAAAAGTGAAGAAGAAATCAATTTACTATTGAACTCTATAGGTTTTATCTGGAGAATCATGACATTCTATGCTTATCTGGCACTCGGTTCCTATATATTACCAAAGTGGATCAAACGTATTAACTCCAAAAACGGAGTTTCAACATAAGCATGAATTTAAACCATTGATTTATCTGGTGGTAACTCTGAAGGTAAATACTTCCGGTTGTTTTTCTTCAATAGAATGTACATAGTAGATAACAACGTTTGGGCTATTCTCCTTTACTACATAATAATAAGAAACGGCATCCCTTTTACTTCTAAAGCACTTGTATTCTACATCATCTACAACAACCTCCGAAGCTTTGATATTTTCGAGTCTTTTATAACGAATTTCTAAAGTTTTATACTCTTCCTGCCTTAACCCTGCCTGAGGTGAACCATTCTTTTCTTCTACCGAAGATTCAACAGTGGCAAAGTCTTGTGCTATTAGCATATTGCTAACAGAAAAAACAAAAAAGAAGACTATATGTACTGCTCTATTAAGCAAATTTTGACAATTTGAATTCTTTTACGTGATCACATCTAAAATCGTTCCAGTTTAGAAAAGAAGAAATTAGATTCTATTAATGCATTTTCATCGGAGTCAGAACCATGTACAGCATTTTGGGTTACAGAATGGGCATATTTCTTTCTAATGGTACCTTCCTCTGCTTTGATCGGATCGGTTGCACCTATCAACTCACGAAAGTTCAGCACAGCATTATCCTTCTCTAAAATCATGGGTACTATAGGCCCAGAGGTCATAAAATCAATTAGATCCTCAAAAAATGGCTTTCCCTCATGAATTTCGTAAAAGGCTGCGGCCTGACCTCTTGTAAGAAGTATTTTTTTCATCGCAACAATTTTAAAGCCATTCTCCTCAATTAGCTGAATAATTTCACCGGTTTTCCCTTCTTCAACCACTCTTGGCTTAATCATTGTCAATGTCCGATTGCCTACCATTACAGATTTAGTCGTTCAGTCCTCCTTTATTAACGTGAATATAGTTATAAATTGCCATATTTTATAACTTCTTAGCAAATTATCACTCCGGTAAATTTCAATACTTGGACTTTAATTCTAATTTTGTCTGAATTTATGCTTCAAATATCTATGGTAAATTTTGATCAATTAAAAAATATACTAACTACTCCACAACACGTTGTCATTACCATGCACATGCGTCCGGACGCCGATGCGTTGGGCTCTTCATTAGCACTTTATCATTTCCTGCAAGCAAAAGGGCATCATGTAAACGTAATTGCTCCTACAGATTATCCGGGCTTCCTTAAATGGCTGCCAGGAAATAAGAATGTACATATTTACAGCGAGAGCAACGCAGCAAACACGAAGCATTTAATAAACACCGCAGATTTAGTTTATTGTCTTGATTTCTCCACCTTGAACCGCTGTGGCGATTTGTGTGATTCTATTTCTGGTTCCGCTGCAAAAAAAGTATTGATTGACCATCATTTGGAACCCGAAAGCTTTTACGACTTTGCACTATGGAACCCAAAAGCTTCTTCCACTGCTGAGCTAATCTTTGATTTCATTCAATTATTTGAAGAAGAAAACGTCATTAACACTGATATTGCGGAATGTATATATGCAGGCATAATGACAGACACGGGCTCATTTAGATTCCCAAGCACCAGTCCAAAAGTCCATAGAATACTTGCAGACCTTATGGACCTTGGCATTGATCACTCCTCTATACATAGAAAAATTTATGATGATAACACCGAAAGCCGACTGCGTTTATTAGGGTATTCGTTATCAGAAAAACTAGTTATCAATCAAGAAGCACATACAGCCTATTTGTCATTAAGCCAATCTGAGCTCAACAAGTTTAATTATAAACAAGGAGATACCGAAGGCATTGTCAATTATGCTTTATCTGTAAATGGCATAATTTTCGCTGCTATAATTTTGGAAAAGGAAAATCTGGTAAAAATGTCTTTCCGTTCTGTCGGGGATTTTGATGTAAACACATTCGCGCGTAAATATTTTAATGGAGGTGGGCACAAAAATGCAGCAGGCGGACGATCTGATCATTCTTTTAAGGACACCATTTCGCAAATCGATCAACTCATCAATGAAAACAAAGCTGAATTGATCGAATGTTACAATAAATTAAACGAATTATGAGACCTCTTGTATTATTAGTCTGTGCACTTAGCTTCCCCGTTCTGTTAAAAGCTCAGGGACCTTTTCGTCAAACAGCGAGTGGCTTGGAATTTCACTTCTTTGTTGATGAGCCCGGCGCAACCGGAAAAGTTGGTGACTTTACATCGCTTCACATGATTATGAAAACAGAAAATGGTAAAGAATTACGAAATTCTTACAGACAAAAAGGAGGAAAACCCATACTGTTTCCTATTAAGCACTCCGCATTTGATGGAGACATCTATGAGGCGGTAAGCTTAATGTCGGTGGGTGACAGTGCCGAATTTAAAATAGCCAGTGACTCCATGTACTACAAAATTTTTAAGCAACCATTACCTCAAGATGTTAAAACAGGGTCTTTTCTACATTTTATTATAGCTGTAAAAAATATTCAGTCCCAGGAAACAAGGTATAATGATCTGACAAAAAAATATGAAAGTGAGCTCAAAGAAAAGCACGATGAAATTGAAGAACAGAAAAAAATTCAGGACGCACAAATCCAACAATACCTCTCCAATATGGGCATGACAGATGAAATTGTAAAGAAAGATGAAGGTATGTACCTAAATGTGCTTCAGGAAGGTGAGGGAGAAACACTCCGGAAAGGGCAAACCGTTATAATCGATTATATTGCTAAATTACTGGATGGCACGGAAATAGAATCTTCTTACAAGACACTACATCCGATATCTTTTAAGATTGGTAATGGTGATGTACTCAAGGCCTGGGATCTGGGACTTGCTTATTTCAAACTTGGAATGAGTGCTCAACTAATTGTTCCTTCTCATATGGCTTATGGGCACCGGGGTAAAGAAGGCATAATTCCACCTTATGCGCCAATCTGCTTTGATATAAAAGTGATAAGAGTAGTCGATTAATTAGCTTTAAGCTTACTTTCAAATGCTTTAAGAAACTCTGAGAATTGCTGTTTTTTATAGGCTTCTGCATTAAAGTAGTTCAGCATGGCTTCTGCCAGCTCTGTCGTTAAGTATTGAGGTACAGGGCTTATTACCTGATTTTCTTCATTCATGATTAGCACACTTGGAAATTTTGGCTTATTATTCATTGCCCCCACCACAAATTGATGATAGGTATTATTACCCGTATTGCCATAAACATTTCCATGCAAAGTAATATTGTCTTTACTATTCACATCAAATCTAACACAGTGGTAATTTTGATTGAGGTAATCGGCTATTACTTTGTTACTATATAATTCATGCTCCATGATCTTGCAACTCACACAATTGCTGTTAACAAAGTGGACGAATAACTTTCTGGGCTTAGATTCATTGGCGTCAATGGCTTCCTGTAAACCAAGCCATTGAACTTGTCCCTTTTCTTTTTTTAAAGTATCTGCTACACTAAACGCAGGATTATACGTGTTTTGATACGCAGTTCTAAAGGATTCTATATCGCTATAATTATAGACACCTTCCACATAAAACACCAAAAAAGGGGCTATATTCTGCGCATCCAGATAACCAGGAGCTATTATCGATGCTTTCATTTCGTGATTCATGAAAATAGTTGTAGGAAAGCTGCGTATTCCAAACATTCCTGCCAACTGATGTTTGGATTTCCGGGCCCTGCTACCCGCTGGGGGAGCTCCGGGTTTATTAGCTCCAGGGTTTACATATACTTTTCCCAAATAATTGATGGTATCGTAACTCTCCGCATCAAATTGAACGGGGTAGAAGTATTTATTGATGTAATTGGCTACCTGTGGACTTGAGTAAGTTGTTTTTTCCATTTTTTTACACCATCCACACCACTCAGTATAAACATCTATCAATAAAGGCTTGGGATTCTCTGCTCTTCTTTTCAAAGCTTCTTCAATATCCAACCATTCAACCAGACCATGTTCTTTCTGTACTGCAGCATTATGTTCTTTTTGTTGGGCTATCACAGGAATAGTCAGCACACATACTCCTGATAAGAGTAAAATAATAAGATTTTTATTCATAATCGTATTTATCAAAATCCCGAATTCTCTTCAGAAACTGTTTCTATGTACTCATTTATACTGCAGGCTAACTTCTCAATCTCACTATGAGTATTATGATTATGTAAACAAATGCGTAGACGCTCACTCCCTTCTTCTACTGTGGGGCTTAACACGGGCCAAACATCCATCAACATTTCATTTCTCAAAAAGTGAGCTAATTCCTTTACCTTATTTACATTACCCACAATAATAGGTTGTATAGGTGAGTTACTACTTGTTTCTGTACGTAATTTATTCTTAAACAAACTTATTTTATCATAAAGTTCATCTATCAAATATTCATTATGTTCTATAAACTCGTATGCCGCATGAATATGTAAGGCTTGTAGCGCCGGCATCGCAGTAGTATAAATAAACGATCTGGCAAAGTTGATCAGGTAGTGCACCAAATCATCACTTCCAAGTACAGCGGCACCATGTGCATTCATAGCCTTTCCAAAAGTATGAACACGGGCAAATACCTGGTTTTCTAAACCATATTTACAGACCAGGCCGGCACCAATTTCACCGTATATACCAGTACTGTGGGCCTCATCCACAAGAACGTATGCCCCGGTTTCCCGCGCTATAGCACAAATTGCTTTGAGAGGAGTCTCGTCGCCATCCATTGAATAAACACTTTCAACTGCAATAAAGACATTGCCGACAGCCTTCTTAACTTTCAGTTTAAGGTCTTCCAGGTTATTATGCTTGAAAGAATACCTTTTTGCCAGACTGAGACGTACCCCATCTTTAACGCAAGCATGAATTCTTTCGTCATATAATATGGTATCATTTTTTTTTGGTACAGTCGAAAATAGAGCCAAATTAGCCACATAACCAGAATTAAAAAGTAAAGCTGCGGAAGCACGATGTCTATGCGCAAGTAATTTTTCAAGGCATTCATGTTCATCTCTGTTTCCACTTAAAAGCCTTGATCCCCCTGCTCCTCTTATTGTATGATTACGCTGAAGCTCAGCAATAATTGCCCTGAATTGTTGATGGTGCCCTAAGCCTAAATAATCATTAGAAGCGAAGTCTACAAGGTTGGAAGGCAATTTGAGCTGCCTGAATGTATTCGCAGATTTTCTTGCATCCAGTTCTTTTCTGATTCTTTCATTTAACTCCATAGCATTATATTACCCAATGCCCTTTGAAGGCACAAAATACAAATGCCCTGAAAAAATTAGAGCATTTGTACTTCATTCAATTTGGAGTTTACTGAACAGATGGTATCTGATCGAACTCTACTTTAGGTTCTTTTTCGTCCTTAAACGCCTCTCTTGGTTTGATATTTAAAACCTGAAATAATTTTTTATCATTATCTTCGCCGGGATTTGGCGTGGTTAAAAGCTTCTCACCGGCAAATATGGAATTTGCTCCTGCCAAGAAACACAATGCCTGCCCCTCTATCGTCATTTGAGTTCTTCCTGCCGAGAGTCTTACCATTGCTTTTGGAAACACGATTCTGGCCGTCGCTATCATTCTCACCAATTCCCAAACCGGTACTACAGGTTGATCTTCCAGAGGTGTTCCTTCAACAGGTACTAAAGCATTTACCGGCACCGATTCAGGCGGAACCGGTAGTGAAGCCAGGGTGTGCAACATACCGATGCGGTCATTGATTGACTCACCCATTCCTATAATACCCCCGGAACAGGCTTTTAACTTATTATTCTGTACGTTTTCTATGGTTTTTAGACGATCGTCATAGCTACGTGTGGATATGATATCATCATAATGCTCTTCTGAAGTATCCAGGTTATGATTGTAAGCGTACAAACCTGCCTCTTTTAATTTCTTTGCCTGCTCATCGCTAAGCATGCCCAGCGTACAACAAACTTCCATCCCCATCTTATTGACTCCTTTTACCATCTCCAGCACACGATCGAAGTCCCTGTTATCCCTTACTTCTCTCCAGGCTGCTCCCATACAAAAGCGTGTACTTCCATTATCTTTTGCCAGTTGAGCTGCATCCAAAACTTCCTCTGTTTCCATCAGTTTGTGCACTTTAACATTGGTATGATACCTGGCTGCTTGCGGGCAATAAGCACAATCTTCCGGACATCCACCTGTTTTCACGGACAAAAGTGTACATACCTGCACTTCATTTTGATCATTATTTTCCCGATGTACCGTTGCTGCTTTATACACTAAATCCATAAATGGCATGTCGTGTATCGCTTTTATCTCGTCACGAGTCCAACCGCTTCTATTTTCAGTCATATTCAGATTAAATTTAAAGGTATCCTACTCTATCACCATATCGTAGGGTAATCTTGCTTGAAATTTTTCCAGATGAGTAATTCGTTCCAATTTATGTAAAGTCTCGTAATAAATCCTCAATTCGGAGGTAAGCATTTCGCTTTGCATTTTTACGAGATCATTTTTATCCAAATGTTGCAAAAAGCCGGTAGATTTAGGGTAATACGCGACTTTATAATTTTCAATACCTGCATCCCGGGCTACCATTTCAACAGTCTCGTTCAAACCTCCAAGTGTATCTACAAGCCCATTTTCCAATCCCTGAAGACCCGTCCAGACTCTTCCACTTGCAACTTCCAATAAATCTGCTATTTCCATAGACCTTCCATCTGCGGCCTTCTGAGTAAATGTCTCGTATATACGATTAATTTCTTCTTGTATTATTGTGCTATCCTGAGGCGTGATATCCCTTGTCGTTGTTCCTATGTCTGCAAATGGTCCCGTTTTGATGCGATCAACAGATATCCCCAGCTTATTTTTCAGGAAATTTTCTGCATTGAGTAAGATACCAAATACACCTATAGATCCCGTTATTGTATTTGGCTGAGCCACAATCTTATCGCATCCCATTGCCATATAGTATCCTCCTGAAGCAGCAACAGAAGACATGGAAGCATAAACCGGTTTATACTTTTTAGTTAACATTACTTCACGCCACATGAGATCCGACGCCAAAGCACTACCTCCTGGTGAATTAATTCTCAAAACGACCGCCTTTACAGAGCTATCTGCACGAACTTTTCTCAAAGCTTTCATGATGGTGGCCGATCCCATGGTAGAACCAGTTGATGACCCTGACATAATTTCACCTTCGCCAACTACAACCGCAACCTTATCACCTTTTTCACGATCCAATTCCGTACCTCTTTTGCTTTTATGATATTTGCCAAAACCTAATAAATTGACTTTTTCCTCAGCAGGCAATTCCAAATCTGTCTTTATTTTATCTACCAGTTGATCCCAATAGAAAACATCATCGATTAAACCATGTGCCTTGGCCTGATTTGCATTCCTTACAACTAATGAATCAGACAGTGCTCTTAAATGCTCATAATCGATATTTCGTGCCTCACTTATCTTTGACAAATTATACGCGTACATTGATTCTACTATACTCAGAATCTGTTCCCTGTTAGCATCGCTCATGTCTTCGCGCATAAAAGGTTCCACAGCACCTTTATACTTCCCCACTCGGAAGATTTTTGGTTCTAATTCAAGTTTCTCTAATAAACCTTTATAGAACATGATCTCACTTCTAAGTCCCTTGAACTCTATCATACCACTAGACGGAACATAGATTTCATCGGCTACAGAGGCAATAAAATAAGCTTTTTCTGTCATCGATTCCGAATAGGCGTAAATTTTCTTACCGCTTTTTTCTTTGAAATCAGCTAATGCGTTCCTAATCTCTTCTGCTACAGCATAACCGGCAGGAACAACTGATAACTCCATCAAAACAGCATCAATATCATTATCATTTGATGCTTCATCCAACATATCGATTAATTCTACCAAGCCTAACTGCTCCTCAAAACCATCCAACGGAATACCCAGTTCGCGCAGGGGATTGTCATCTCCTTTTTCGACAATTCTTCTGTTTAATTTCAGATGGAGGATATTCGTTTTATGGGTAATCTCGGTTTCATCACTAAACGATGAAGACAAGCTGGATATAAGACCTATGGAAATACCAAAAACCACCATTGAAAAGAATGCAAGGGCAATAATTGTTCCTAGCAAAGAGGATAATACATTATTAAAGAATTTTTTCATGACAGACTTTAATTAAGCAAAAATACAAAATTTACATTAACGATACACATGCTTACTATGAATGCACTAAATAAACTCACTCAAATACGATTCCTGTTAGCTGAAATATACTATTGTGACGATTCGGCATCCCATTAATGAGGTCGTTTTCAGCAATATTATATTGTAAAAAAAGCGTAAATAATTAATTTACTATTTCACCAAAACTAACGAAGCTTAGGATTGAATCATTTCCTTACTTTCAATTAAATTGGTATATTTGTATGCGGTGATTTTCCCTTTGTCATCAAATCCAAATCATCTATCATGAACAGTGCATATATAATTCTTGGCGGTAATATTGGAGACACACTTAAAATTCTGGATCAGGCTTCCAAAATTCTGGAAGAAATAGGGACAATTACGCGTCATTCGTCATTTTATAAAACTAAAGCCTGGGGAAAAAAAGATCAGCCCGACTTTATTAATCAGGTTATCCGCCTTGAAACGGCATTACATGCTCAAGAATTAATGGATTATTGCCTCAAAACTGAAAAAGAATTGGGAAGAGTGCGATTTGAGAAATGGGATGCCCGAACTATTGATATAGACATCCTTTACTTCAACGAAGACATTTTCAGCTCGTCGAAGTTGACCATTCCACATCCTGAAATTGAAAACAGAAGATTTGTATTAGTCCCATTATGTGAAATTTCTCCCGACTATGCGCATCCATTAATCGGAGCTACTAATAAAGAACTCCTTAAAAACACCAAGGACAAATTGGCTGTTGAAAGACTGGATGACGGATTTAATATTATGGCAAACTATTAAGAATAGCCTGATAACTCGCATCTGTTAATTCACCATCACAGCTTAAATCGGATTGTTGCGCATAAATATTCTCCACTCTATTATCTGGATTGGGGTGTGTACTCAGAAACTCAGGCACCTTACTACTTCCACCTGCACTTATTTTCTCAAAGAAACCAGCAGCTCCGGCAGCATTGTACTGTGTTGAGCAAAGGTATTTGACAGAATATTCGTCTGCCTCAGATTCATCTTCCCTGCTATTACTCAATAAAATTAAATTTGCAGCCATTTCAGTTAATAAACCCTGATTTTCACCTAATACCACGTCCAGTAAAATTTGCACGCCATATTGCTTCTTTAACTGGTTGATAGAATGTCTTCTGTCTGCATGTGCAATTTCGTGCCCCATCACACCTGCCAACTGATCCTCAGATTCGAGGTATCTTATTAACCCGGTATACACATATATAAATCCACCTGGTGCCGCAAAAGCATTTAAGGTTTCATCATCGTGAATTATATGTACTTCCCATTCAAATTCATCGCGGTAACGAATCTCGGGCGATTTTAATATAGAGTCTCGCAATCTTTTTATATGTCCGTAAGCTTCCGGATATTCCGATTCTGATAGAATATTGTATTCAGAAGGACTTGCCTCTATTGTACTATCGAGACGAGCCCCGAGCGCCACGTCTTGTTCTACCGGAAAGAGCAATCTATTGATTAAGCTTTCGTCATTATCGTCCTTATTACAGGCAACGAAAAAACTCACTGTTATAGCTGTACACGCGAACCAATAAATTAACCTTTTCATACATAGTATTATTTAGACAATAAAATAACGAAGAAATCTTCAAAATAAACATAGATATAATCCGATATTTATTAAATTATTTACAAAAAGTTGACCTTGTCTAATAAGATGTTGAAATTGCGGCTCAAATGATCAAAATTATGAATAAGTTTCTGTTACCTATATTGCTTGTATTAAGTATTACAGCCTTTGCTCAAGACAAAGCTCCCAGTGTAACCAAAGCGGATAAGTTAAGAAAATCCGGCAACCTTGGTGAAGCAAAAGCATTGGTTGATCAAGCCATTGAGCATGAAAAAACAAAGGGAAAAGCAAAAACTTGGTATTATCGCGGATTAGTTTACATGGATCTTGCTAACAGTGGGTCCGGAAAAGCCATAGACAACCACGTTCAGGCAGGAGCAGCCTTCAACAAAGTAATGGAACTGGATAATGAATCGGGCTATTTTTATGGAGAGTCGAGCAAACTTACCGAAGACAAATGGAGAACATCTGTAGAGCCGGGAATTGAGGCATATAATGATAATAATTTCGACAAAGCAATCTCAGACTTTAATGTAGCAGTAGCTTACAAACCTAACGACCCACAAGCTGTATTTTTACGTGCTCATTCCGCACAAATGAAACAAGAGTATACGCAAGCACTTGAATATTACAAAGATGTAGAACGCGTGGGTTTTGAAAATGCAAAAATCGGTAGAGCATATATCTCTTGTTTGTTTAAAGCAGATGTTGCTCCTGAAAAAATTGTTACAGCTTGTGAAAAATTAATCAAACAATTTCCGGATGAACCGAAATTTCAGGAACACAAAATAGCAGGTTTAATACTTGGAAATAAGGCAGAAGAAGCTGAAGCTCAAATTAAAGAAGGACTTGCAAAAGACCCTCAAAACCTGCAACTCAATTTACAGCTTGCAAAAATTTATGATGGCAACAGAATTTTCTACTACAATGAAAAACAAGATGATAAAATGCAGGAATTTCTGGACAAAACCACTGAGACCTATGCTAACATCCTCACTTTTGCACCAGAAGACTTAACCGCCAATTTCAACTATGCTGCCATGCTTAATTTCAAAGCCAACATTTTCTTTCAGGAATACAACAATTTAAGCCTAAAAGATTTTGAAACTAAAGGTCCAATCATTCAGGAGAAAGGAATGTCATTACTTCGAAAAGGCTTACCTCATATGGAAAAAGCATATCAACTTGCCAGTGACAATAAAGACATTATTTCTGGATTGAGAATTTATTACGAACGATTAAGTATCGAAAAAGAGGAGTACAAAGCTAAGGCGAAAGAACTTGAAGCCTTATTAAAATAATTATAAAGGAACCACTAGTAATAAAAAAGGCCGCTTTGCGGCCTTTTTTATTACATGCTTTTTAAAATACAATTACAACCCATTCATTTCCTTGCAGACCGAATCAGACACAAGCAACTGATTATATGATACTTACAATCAAACGGACCTCTCACATCCCATTTTCACCCATCATAATTTAATCGAATCTTTTAAGCAGTTTACCGATACTAAATAAGTATTCATCGATAGAATGCATTATTTTTCATCTACACCCGTTTTTCTTACGTAATAAATAGATACCCGCTTAGTGTATCTACTACACTATAAGCAACTTAACATACAGCTACGATTATGAAAACACGGTATCAAGTGGACAAATGTCTAGAATTCAGGCCCGATCCGGCGGCAGGAATACTCTACTCTTCCTGGCGTGGATTTATAATGCCTAAAACCTTCTTAAAAGGCATTGTATTAATGTCGAGTCTCGTTATACAGCTCGACGAAGAAACATCGCATAGAAATTACGGTATATACGTTGACACCAAAACGCTTGAGGTTGTTAACCGAAAGGATCTCAATCAGGCTATGGAAGAACTTATGCCTGCGTGTATCGAACATCGGGTAACAAAAATAGCCATACGTTATCCGGATAACCAATTTGGTGAGCGCGCCATGGACTATTTCGTTGAAAGAATAAATGAAAGCAAGTGTAATATCAAGGCGCAGCTATTCAAGGATGAACAACCGGCAACAAAATGGCTACAGGAAAAAGAGTCCGCGAGTAAATACAGACCTCCGAGAAATTATTGGACATAAAAAAAGCACTATCGTGAAGACAGTGCCTTTTGTGCTATTACAATTATTTTTTAACCATTCATGGAAATAAGAAATTCTTCGTTTCCTTTTGTACCACGCATTTTGCTCAACAAGAACTCCATCGCTTCGTTCGATGTCATATCTGACATGAACTTACGAAGTATCCAAACACGTTTTAGTTCCTCTTTATCAACCAGAAGATCTTCTTTACGTGTTCCGGATGCAGGAACATCGATAGCAGGGTAAACACGCTTATTAGCCAGTTTCCTATCCAACTGCAGTTCCATATTACCGGTTCCTTTAAATTCTTCGAATATTACTTCGTCCATTTTCGAACCTGTTTCGATAAGTGCTGTAGCGATAATAGTCAATGACCCTCCATTCTCCACATTACGTGCAGCTCCAAAGAAACGCTTTGGTTTATGTAAAGCATTAGCATCAACACCACCAGAAAGTATTTTCCCTGAAGAAGGAACTACCGTATTATAAGCTCTTGCTAAACGCGTAATTGAATCGAGAAGTATAACAACATCGTGCCCACATTCCACCATCCTTTTCGCTTTTTCCAAAACCATGCTTGATACTTTGACATGGCGTTCTGCCTGCTCATCAAAAGTAGATGAAATTACTTCTGCGCGTACACTCCTCGCCATATCCGTTACTTCTTCCGGTCTTTCATCAACCAGGAGAATCATTAAGAAACACTCCGGATGGTTTTCCGCAATTGCGTTGGCAATTTCTTTAAGTAACACTGTTTTACCTGTTTTAGGTTGTGCTACGATCATACCCCTTTGCCCTTTACCAATTGGAGCGAACAAATCTAAAATTCTTGTTGAATATTGATTTGCACGTGTACTTAGGTTCAGACGTTCGTCGGGAAATAAAGGAGTAAGGTATTCAAAAGGCACACGATCTCTAATCTCTTCTGTAGTACGTCCGTTAACAGAACTTACTTTTAAAAGAGCGAAATACTTCTCACCGTCTTTTGGTGGACGAATTTGTCCTTTAACTGTATCTCCAGTCTTTAAACCAAAAAGTTTGATTTGAGACGGCGACACATAAATATCATCAGGGCTAGCCAGGTAGTTATAATCAGGTGAACGCAAAAAGCCGTAGCCATCCTGCATAATTTCCAACACTCCTTGGTTTTCGATCATTCCATCGAAATCTTTAACGGGGTACATATTTGCAGGTTTCTCTTCCACAGCTGCAACTCTAGGTTCTCTAGGCTCTCTAGGCTGAATTGGTTTACGTGGCTCGCGATCCTTACTTCCGTTTTCTCTTGGAGGTCTGCTTTCTTTTTGTGGAAAATTAGCCGGCTTACTTTCCGTTATAACTAGAGGATCTTCTATAGCTTTAACATTCTCCCTTTTAATGCGACGACGTTTTCTAGGCGCTTCAGCACCTTCCGGTTTGGTTTCGGTTTGTGCTGCCGGCGCAGGTTTTTCCGCCGGAGACTCTTCTTGGCTAGTTTCCTTACTCACTTCTTGTTTCGTTTCTTCTTCCTTTTCTAATTTCACCTTTGCAGGTGAAATAGCTTGCTCATCCAAGATTTTATAGATAAGCTCTTGCTTCGATAATTTTTTAAACTTCTTGAGGTCCAGACGCTCTGCTATCTCCTTAAGCTCACTTAAGAGCTTCATCTCAAGTTCTTCAATACTGTACATAAAAAAATACAGATTTAGTATACCACATTTATTTTAGAAATCAATTTAATCAGATAGTATCACCATTTACTTAAATGAATGATATAGTTCGGATATGATTTAATTGGTAATTGGTGTTTTGCAATGAAATTTGCTGTGCAATAATACAGGTTCCTTTTATATAATACAAGTTAAATTAATGATTTTATTTCTTAGCTCTATTTTTTTGGCTGATTCAAAAATATATTTTTCGTATGAGCAAAATTACACTATTTTTGAGCAAAAAAAAATAAGGCACAAAAATGTTACAGGTTTCTTACATTAAAGAGAACAGGGAGGCAGTAATTACCGGCTTAAAAAAGAAGCGAGTAAGCAATGTTGAGCAAGAATTGGACCATGTTTTAGAGGCAGACAAAAAGCGTATCGAGCTTCAGCAAAAACTGGAAGTAAACCTGGAAGAATCTAATAAAATTGCCAAGCAAATAGGGCCTTTAATGAAGGCAGGAAAACGCGAAGAAGCGGAACCTTTAAAAGCCCGAACCACTTCACTTAAAGAAGAAAGTGCCACACTTAAAAAGGAGCTTCATGACCAGGAAACTAACTTAAAGCAATTATTATTCAAGCTACCCAATGTTGCCAACAGTGATGTTCCCGAAGGTAATTCCGACGAAGACAATGAGGTGGTTGCCGAGTTTAATAAAAAAATAAAATTACCGTCCAATGCGCACCCGCACTGGGATCTTATCAAATCCTATGACATCATTGATTTTGAGACTGGCGTCAAAATTACGGGAGCCGGTTTCCCACTCTATAAAGGTAAAGGTGCCCGCTTACAGCGTGCATTGATAAACTTTTTTTTGGATGAAGCTATCGCTGCCGGATATGAGGAAGTGATCCCTCCTTTGCTTATCAATGAGAACTCAGGCTACGGTACCGGACAACTCCCCGACAAAGAAGGGCAAATGTATCACATAGTTGAAGAAAACTTCTTTCTTATCCCCACTTCGGAAGTCCCAATCACCAACATATTTCGCGACACTATTCTTAAAACCGAAGACCTGCCGGTTAAAAAAACAGGCTTTACACCATGTTTTAGACGAGAAGCAGGCAGTTGGGGACAAGATGTTCGTGGTTTGAATCGTTTACACCAATTTGACAAGGTCGAAATCATTCAGATAGGCTTACCTGAAGATTCTTACAAGTTACTCGAAGAAATGAAAGCGCATGTAGCCCAATTATTAGAGAAACTGGAGTTGCCTTACCGTATTCTAAACTTATGTGGCGGAGATTTAGGATTTACTGCTGCTCAAACATTTGATTTTGAAGTATATTCGGCTGCTCAGGAAAGATGGCTGGAAGTAAGCTCTGTAAGTAATTGCGAATCGTATCAGGCAAATCGATTAAAATTGCGCTATAAAGATGAAAATAAAAAAACACGGTTATTGCATACGCTCAATGGAAGTGCATTGGCTCTACCTCGAATTATGGCTGCCATTTTAGAAAACAATCAAGAGGAAAACTGTATAAGCATTCCTAAAGTCCTGCACCCATATACGGGTTTTACTCAAATTGACTAAACAAATTGAAATCATATTTTGTATATTGTAGAAAGGCCTTTATTTAAGGCCTTTTTATTTTGGTTTCAATTCATATGAGTCAAAGCTATTATGACGTATTAGGTGTTCGTAAAGATGCTGATAAAAAAGAGATTCAACTTGCTTTCCGAAAATTGGCCATCAAATACCATCCGGACAAAAACCCCGGAGATATTCACGCCGAAGAGCAATTCAAATTAATAAACACGGCTTATCAGGTTCTGTCTGATCCTGTTAAAAGAAAAAGATATGATACGCTAAGATCAACCACATCTCCTATAAGAGGGCGCAATACTTATCAGGAACCATTTAGATACGCCCCTAAACGTCCTCCTCAGAAAAAACCAGAAACCTCTCAGGAAAAGTTAAATAGATTTATGATGTCCTTTGGAATAAGCATCTTAATCACATTTATGATCAATATTTTTTTCAATCTAACCAACATCAAAGAAATAACAAATAAGGCTAAATCTTACAGTCATGAAATGAATTTTGTGCGCAGTGAATATGAAAAATCCGAGCTGGCAGGAGAAAACGGAAAAACGACATCCCAACTCAAAATATTACATGCCTTGAATTTAGCTTATCCTACCAATGACTTTTTGAATAAAAAATATACAAGTGTCACTTTGGCTTTAAAAAAAGAAGGCCTAAAATATTATAACAATCATGAATATGAGCGCGCAATTAAATTGTTCAACGAATTGAACCCTTATTTAATTGAAGAGAATAGACATAATGAATTAAACTATTTAATAAGTCGATGTCACCTACACTTAATTCAGTATGACAGTGCGTTAAAATGTCTGCTAGAGATCACGCCAAGTAGCAAGTATGATTATGAACCCCAATTCGCTTTGGCATTATTTTACAAAAATTATAAGCACAATTATCAAAAAGCTGATGACTACTTTCAGAAGGCTATGGCTATTGTAAGAGATTGGTACCATATACGCTTCGGAGAAGCTTATTTTCTAATGCCGGGAAATCTTGACATCCCCAAATTTCATCAACACGTATTCAGGGAAAAGGGAATAAACGATTTTCATCTAGGCAAATATGAACTAGGTGCCAGAGCTCTTAACTGGTCTCTTAGTATTAATGACGCTGCTGCGGAAACCTGGCTTTTTCTTGGGAAATGCTATCAAGAACAAGGTAAACACGAACGAGCATGCTCACTTTGGAGCGATGCGTTGGACAAATTCCCCCATAATGATCAGATTATTCAAAATGTTCAAACTCACTGCAAGGAAGGAGCTTTTTGACTAGACCTTATTGATTTTACAAATTCAGAAATATCCTTATCTAAATCCTTACTTTCTCCCAACAATTTCACAAATGCACTTCCTACAATAGCGCCATTGGCATGATTGCAAGCTTTTTCAAATGTACTTTTATCTTTAATATTGAAACCTATAAGTGTTGGATTCGTAATCCCTGCATCATTAACCCGCTTGAAATAACTTTCCTGCTCTCCAATATCTTTAGATGCATTACCGGTAGTACTATGAGTCGACACTATGTAGAGAAAACCTTTTGAGCTTCCATCAATTAGTTTTAATCGATCCACACTTGTTTGGGGAGTAATCAGAAAAATATTGGACAAATTATTATTTTCAAATACCTTCTTATACAGGTCATTATATTCGGCAAATGGTAAATCTGGTAAAATTAACCCATCAATTCCTATAGAGGCGATATCTTTACAAAATTTTTCGATACCATATTGCATCACAGGGTTCACATACCCCATCAATAAAATCGGGATCGTTATTTTATCACGTATACCTTTCAGTTGTTCTAACAACTTAGCTATACTCATACCGTTTTTTATAGCCTGATCGTTACTCTGTTGAATGATAGGGCCATCTGCCATTGGATCTGAATAGGGCATACCTATTTCAACCATATCAACGCCCGACTTTTCCAATGATTCCAATACAGGCACAGTATCCTCTAAACTGGGATACCCAGCAGTGAAATATATATTTAAAATGTTGGAGTCTTTATTCTCAAACAGCTTCGTTATTCTATTTTCCATGATTGTATCAGTAATCTCCTCTGTCAATATATGTTTGTAAATCTTTATCGCCCCTTCCTGATAAATTGACAATGATAATTTCATCTTCTTTGAAATTTAGTCGTTCTAAAACGGCCAGAGCGTGCGACGATTCCAATGCAGGTATAATGCCTTCCTGTCGCGAGAGGAACACACCCGCTTTATAAGCTTCATCATCGGTGGCACTAAAAAACTGTCCCCTCCCCGAATCGAATAAATGTGCATGTATAGGGCCAATTCCAGGGTAATCGAGACCTGCACTTATTGAATGAGGCTCCACAATTTGTCCATCCTCTGTTTGCATCAAAAGTGTCTTACTTCCATGAATTACTCCTGGTGTACCTGCATAGGTTGTAGCGGCTGTTTTTCCCGAATCCACACCCAGCCCGGCCGCTTCTACAGCGATAAGTTGTACTTCCTTATTGTCCAGGTAATGATAAAACGCACCTGCTGCATTACTTCCTCCGCCAACACACGCTATTATGTAATCAGGGTTTTCGCGCCCCTCATGCTCTAGCAATTGTTTTTTCATCTCGGCACTTATAACAGACTGAAATCGCGCCACCATATCCGGATAAGGAGCAGGCCCTACCACAGAACCTATAATATAATGAGTATCGACCGGGTTATTTATCCAATCTCTAATAGCTTCATTTGTAGCGTCCTTTAATGTTTTGCTTCCACTGGTAGCCGGGCGAACCTCTGCCCCCAACATTTTCATGCGTTCTACATTAGGTTTCTGACGTTGCATATCTATCTCCCCCATATACACAATGCACTTCATCCCCATCAAGGCACAAACAGTGGCGGTTGCCACACCGTGTTGCCCTGCCCCGGTTTCGGCAATAATTCGTTCTTTTCCCAAGCGTCGGGCAAGTAATATTTGACCCAGGGTATTATTGACTTTATGTGCCCCTGTGTGATTTAGATCTTCACGCTTAAGATAAATTTTGGTATGGTAGTATGCCGAAAGCCTTTTTGCAAAATACAATGGGGTAGGACGTCCGACATAATCCTTCAAAAGGGCATTAAATTCCTTTTGAAAACTATCTTCGTTAATAATTTGCAGGTAGTTCTCTTTCAACTCTTCGACATTAGGATAGAGCATTTCTGGAATATATGCCCCACCAAATTGACCATAATATCCGTTCTTATCTGCTAAATAACTCATTACCTTATAACAATTTTATTCATTAACTGTTTTCTGAGTAGTCCTACATCTTTTAATGCAGGTTCTTTCTCAAATTTACTATTTACGTCAATAGCATATATATCAATACTATCTAACATTAAAACTTCCTCAATATTTTCGGGGCCAATCCCTCCGCTTAAAATAAGTGGGGTCTTACTATAGTAATTCTTAAGTACAGACCAATCAAAAGTTTGTCCGGTCCCACCTCTTTGATCGCTTTTGGTGTCGAATAAGAAATAATCAACCTTACCTTCATAAGGGATTAATTGGGCAAAATCAAATGATTCACTCACCCCAAATACTTTTATTATTTCTACGTCCAATGCCCTGCATTGAATACAGTATTGAACACTTTCGTCTCCATGAAGCTGTACCGCATCGAACGAATACATTTTAACAAGTTTGCTCAATTCATCAAAATCCGCATTGACAAATACTCCCACTTTTTTTATTGAAGGATTAAGTCCTTTCACGGTTTCAGGGTCCAGCACATCTTTCACGTTTCTCCTGGATTTGTCATAAAAGATAAAGCCCATAAAGTCTGGATTTAAGGTTCCGACCTCCTGAATATTTTGTGGATCACGCATGCCACAAACTTTTATTTTAGGGAGATCGTTTTTTTGACTATCCATCGTTTTTTATATCTTCAATAAATGAATGAAGTGCTTTTGCCGGGTTTGCTTGCTTCATAAATGTCTCACCTATCAAAAACCCTTCATAACCAGCGCTTTTCAGCTGACGTATAGTTGCTCCGTCTTTTAAACCACTTTCAGATACCTTGAGGTATTGATCCGGAATCAAAGGTGCTAATTCCAATGAAGTCTGAATAGCTACCTCAAAAGTTTTTAAATTCCGGTTATTTACTCCCACCGCATCAACGTAGGAGTTTAACGTTTCGTTTAATTCATGCGCATCGTGCACCTCTAATAGTACAGACAAACCAAGATCTTTAGCCAACTTGGCCAGGTGTTCCAAATAAGCTGGCGTAAGGCATGCCGCAATTAACAGGATCACGTCTGCTCCTATTGCCTTTGCTTCATAGACCTGATATTCATCAATCATAAAATCTTTGCGCAAAATAGGCACATTTACTTTGGCTCTGGCAGCCGTGAGGTATTCCATTTTACCACCAAAGTATTTGAAGTCTGTCAATATGGATATTGCACTAGCTCCTGCTGTTTCGTACCCTTCAGCCACCTCATCTACTTCAATCAAGTCGTTGATCACTCCTTTTGACGGTGACTTCTTTTTGACCTCACTGATTATCCCGGATTTTGAAGGATCGCGAATAAAATCTACCAAAGATAGTGGTGTTCTATCAAAGAGTGGTTCATTTTCCAGGGCACCAATTGTTCTTTGTTCACAGCGGTATTCCACCTCTTTTCTGGTATTCAATACTATTTCATCTAGAATATTCATTGCGTGAAAGTTTATAATTCCACTAATTTTTTTAGCACATCTTTGGCCTTTCCGGATTCTAATGATTCCTTAGCCTTTTCCACACCTTCGGCAATAGTAATCTTATTGTCTTCAGCGACACGTATAGCCATTCCTGCATTTGCCAGCACCACCGCTTTTTGAGCCTCTGAGGCTTTGTTATCGAGAATATTAGTTAATATTTCTGCTGAAGACGCTATTGTACTCCCACTTGCCAACTGCTGCTGCTCAAGGTACTCCAGGCCAAAGTCATTTGGTTTTAACAGAAATTCACCATTATTGTCAATTACTTTTGTGGAGCTGGTCAATGAAATCTCATCGTAACCATCCAAGGCATGCACAATTGCGTACGACACTTCTGATCCTTGATAAAGATAACCATACAATCGCGCTAATTCCAGGTTAAAAACTCCCAGAAATTGCCTTTTGGGCATTGCCGGGTTAACCATAGGCCCTAACATATTAAAGAAGGTTCTTACACCAAGTTCCTTTCTTATTGGTGCTACGTATTTCATCGCCGGGTGGAAAAGCGGAGCATGCATCATACAAAAACCTGCCGTATCAAGGGCTTTGTTCAAATGTGCTTCATTATTAGAGAAATTAACTCCCAGATATTCAAGTACGTTGGACGAGCCACAACTTGACGACACACCATAGTTACCATGTTTGGCTACATTATACCCTGCCCCTGCTACTACAAAACAAGAACTTGTAGAAATATTAAAGGTATCTTTTCCATCACCTCCGGTACCTACGATATCGATAATATGGTGATCAGAGAGGTTTATGCGTATGCAAAGATCGAGCATTGCATCACGGAAACCAGATAACTCTTCTACAGTAATACCACGCACGGCAAATACGGTAACAAAAGATGCTATTTGACTGTTATTGTACTTACCCTGTCCAATATCATTGAGTATTTGTCTGGCTTCTTCTCTGGACAACTGTTCCTGTTCAAATAATCTATTAAGAATTGTTTTCATGGTCTAAATGCACCTTAATTTTCCAACCAATTTTCTACCATTTTTTTACCATGTTCGGTAAGCACAGACTCTGGGTGAAATTGAACACCGTGGACATCATATGTTTTGTGTCTTATTCCCATTATTCTGCCATCATCAGCCAGTGCCGTAATATGCAACTGATCGTTCACAGATTCTTTGTCTACAGCCCATGAGTGATACCTACCTGTTTTCACTTCCGCAGGAACACCTTTAAACAGGTATTCATTTTCATCGATCACTTTGGTAATTGTTCCCAATCCATGCAAAACAGTATCCATGTTAGACAAAGTAGCTCCGTATACTTCGGCTATTGCCTGATGGCCAAGACAAACACCAAATATACTTTTGCTATCCCCATATCTACGAATCAGGTCTTTCATAATACCTGCTTCATCAGGAATTCCCGGGCCTGGCGATAGTAGTATTTTATCGTAGTCACCAACAGCATCAAGTGTAATTTTATCATTTCGCCTAACCACCGGGTCAACACCCAGTTCTCGAATTATGTGTACCAGATTGTACACAAATGAGTCGTAATTATCTAAAACCAAAATTTTCATAACACCCTCTTATAATTCGTTCGCTAATTCAATTGCTTTATTAAGTGCTGCCAGTTTGTTACGAACCTCTTTTTGCTCACTGGGCACATCCGATTTTGCCACCACCCCGGCTCCTGCCTGGTAAAACAGCTTATTACCTTTACTCAGAAATGTTCTGATCATAATAGCATGATTAAATTCTCCACCGAAACGCATGAACCCAATAGCACCACCATAATACCCCCGGGCATCTTTCTCATACTTATCGATCAATTTCATAGCCATGTGTTTAGGAGCACCCGATAGTGTACCAGCCGGAAATGTATCTGCAAACAACTGTATTGTAGACGTAGATTTGTCAAGTTCACCCTGAACCTTTGAAACCAAATGAATAACGTGGCTATAAAACTGGATATCTTTGAATACTTCCACATTTACATTGAAACCATGTCTACTCAAATCGTTTCGGGCTAAGTCCACAAGCATTACATGTTCCGAATTCTCTTTAGGGTCATCGAATAGCTTGGAAGCCAGTTCATAGTCTTTACTATCATTACCGGTTCTTCTGAATGTTCCTGCAATTGGGAAAATGGTTGCTTTATTATCTTTAATTACAATTTGAGCCTCCGGAGAGGATCCAAATATTTTGAAATTTCCAAAATCAAAGTAAAACAGGTAAGGAGAAGGGTTTATTGAACGTAACGCTCTATATACGTTAAACTCATCGCCTTCAAAACGGCGCTCAAACCTTCGGCTCAGTACAATTTGAAAAACATCACCTCGTTGACAATGGTCTTTACCTTTTTGCACGATCTCCATAAACTCTTCATCGGTAAAATTAGAAGTTTCTTCATCGAGCGCATTAAACTTATAACCGAGCTTATTTCCTTTGTTTATGTAAGATTCGACGACTTTCAGTCCCACACCATTTCCGTCATAATCATGTTCAAATAAATGCATTTCGTTGTTAAAATGATTCATCACGATTATGTATCGATATACCTGGTAAATCATTTCAGGTATCTCTCTGCTTTCACTCATCGGATTCTCGATATGAAGGTCTTCGAAATACTGAACTGCTTCCCAGCTGGAATACCCGAAAATACCGTCGGTAACAAATTTGAAACCGTAATCTTCGCCTTCAAATCTATTGGAAAATGCTGTTAATTCTTCAATTACCTGTTCTCTTCGAAGTATTTCAACGTGTTCTTTACTTCCATCAGGTAATGATTTATTGATCGACCCGTTTTTCAATTCAAATGAGGCAATCGGGTCACAACAAATATAGGAATAGCTATGCTCGTCGCCGTGATAATCGGAACTCTCAAGCAATATGCTATTCGGGAATTTATCTCTTACTTTAAGGTAAACTCCTACTGGCGTTCTGGTATCTGCCAGCGTCTTTTTATAAGTGGATTTTAATAGAAACTTCTCCATTTTTTACAAAAAAAGCCTACTGTGAACAGTAGGCTATTAATATATTAAATCAAATTGGATACAAATTAATTTACGTCTGTTCTCAGTTAATTATTGATATACAGACGCCACCAACGTAGGGGCATATTTTTAATAATTGCTTGCGTTGTTTTCATGTACCAAATATATAACCAAAATTTATCTGTGCCAATAATTTTCTATTAAAGTTCACCCATTGACTTCCAACTGACACATCGAACCGGATAAAGCACATCATTCTACGATGACAATTGTACGCACTAAATTCTGTCGAATGGAAAATACATTAAAAGAAGTTTAATTTTCTATATTTGCGGAGCTATTCAAAATTGAACATTATGAGCACAACAGATAACAGTTTATCAAATCCACTTCTGGAAAATTTGGCACACGAATTTGGTACTCCTTTATACGTATATGATGCTAATAAAATCAAATCACAATACACCGGTTTAATAAGTGTATTTGATGAGCAATTAACTGTTAAATTAAAGTATGCTTGTAAGGCTTTGACTAACATCAACATATTGAAATTAATGAGAAGCATTGGTTCAGGATGTGATTGTGTAAGCGTCAACGAGGTAAATTTAGCTATTAAAGCAGGTTTCAGCCCATCTGAAATCATGTTCACTCCTAACTGTGTAGCCTTCGAAGAAATTGAAGAGGGTATTAAACTAGGCGTACAAATCAATATCGACAACCTGCCATTCCTGGAAGAACTTGGAAAAAAATATGGTGACAGCATTCCTTGTTGCATGCGCATAAATCCACATATTGTTGCCGGAGGTAATCGTAACATACAAGTAGGTCATGTGGGATCCAAATTTGGTATTTCCATTCTTCAAATCACACAGGCAATTGAAATCGTAAACCGATATAATATCAATATAAATGGTTTGCACATTCATACCGGATCTGACATTTTAGACACAGATGTATTTCTCAAAGGAGCAAAAGTAATTTTTGATTCAGCTAAAAACTTTCCAAACCTCAGCTTTTTGGATTTTGGCAGCGGCTTTAAAGTAGCTTACAAAGAAGGAGAAAACACCACCGACATTCAGGAGCTGGGTGCTAAACTGAGTGCAGCATTAAATAATTTCTTTGAAGAATACGGTAAAAAATTGGAAGTATGGTTTGAACCGGGAAAATTTCTTGTAAGCGAATCAGGGCGTTTTCTGGTAAGAGTTAACCTTGTAAAAGAATCTCCGGCATGTACTTTTCTTGGAGTAGACTCAGGATTTAATCACCTAATAAGGCCTATGATGTACGGATCGCATCACGATATCGAAAATATCTCGAACCCATATGGTGAAAAGAAAATTTATACTGTGGTAGGTAACATTTGTGAGACAGACACTTTTGGAAGTGATCGCAAAATTGCCGAGGTGCATACGGGTAACGTTTTAGCCTTTAAAAATGCCGGTGCTTACGGCTTTGAAATGAGTTCTAATTTCAACTCCAGATTAAGACCCGCAGAAGTACTTGTAATAGATGGCAAAGCACATTTAATACGCCAAAGAGAAGTATTTAATGATCTTCTCCGAAATCAAATTGAATTAGACATGTAAAATGACCGCGTTGTTTTTCTAAGAAAAATCACCTACTTTGGTCTACGTATTTATTTAACTATATACTGGAAACACCCGTTTACCATGACAAATAATCAATCTATGATTGCACTTCAATTAAGAAGAGCAAATCAACAATTAAAAAAGTATGAACAGCGACTTTTAAAAGGCATGAAGTCGGGGCAGTTTAAGTACCATTCTGCGAACAAAAAACACGTACTGATAGAACGAATCAACAAACTGCGTTTAAAAGTGCTGGAATTGTCCGGATTGCTAAAGAAAGTAGGAGCTGGCGCTGCTTTGACACTTGGCCTGGGATTCGCAACAGAATCGCAGGGACAAATCGATTGGCAACAAGTTCCGGATTCTTTGAATCCAGTTCTAGGCATAGATGTGGGTAATAACAGTTCTCCAACACTGGTAGACATTGATGCTGACGGAGATCTGGACCTTTTCATAGCAAATGCAGGTGGAGAATACCACTACTACAAAAACGAAGGTGATTCCAGCAGCCCAGTTTTCACAGAACAAACCGGCACCGACAACCCACTGACAGATGCATATGAATCTCATGGGTATTACGCTCATATTGTATTCGCAGACATGGATAACGATGGAGATTTCGATGCCATAATATCAGGTTCAATCTACGACTCCGATTATGGAGGGCCCTTAACAAAATTCAACTATTATAAGAATAATGGTGATTCTGCCAACGTTTCTTTCGAATATGACGGTGAATGGCTAGACTCGGAGGAAATATATGGATATAGCAAATTAAGCCTATGTGATGTAGATGTTGATGGTGACTATGACATTGTTATAGGCCACTACAATGAAGGACTAATCTACTACGAAAACACCGGAACTCCAGCACAAGCTACATTTTCTTTGGTAGATTACAATGACGGGCCATTTGCAAACATCGATTATTCTGATGAAATGAGAGTTACATTTATGGATATCGACAATGACAATGACCCAGACATGGTTGTTGGTGATTTGGCAGGCAATATTTATTTGTACGAAAATACTGGAGACACACCTCAAGAACCTTATTTCGAATTAAACGAAACACTAAACAACTTACACGGCACAGCAGTTGCTGATGTTGCTTCTCCTGAGCTTGGAGATTTAAACGGTGATAGTTTTACCGAATTAATAGTTGGATCAAACGACGGTACATTACTTTACTATTGCAACAAAACCGTTCCGGTTGCTGTTGGCGAAGTAAGCTCAAATGACCTTCGTGCATACCCCAACCCTGTTTCAAATAAACTTACCATTTCAACAGACAACATAGAAATCAATAAGGTGGAAATTTTTGACAACATGGGAACAAAAGTGAGTAGCCAGATTATTGACGGAATGCAATCTTCGATCGATTTCTCTGATTTAAATAAAGGAGTGTATCATTTAAATATGCACTCAAAAAAGGGAATATTGTTGGTGCATAAAATTACAAAATTATAGTTGTGATCCAGAGGGACTTTAAAGTCCCTCTCTTCCCAATTCTTTCCCCTTCTCATATCCACTACATACAACTCAAAGTACAGCGATGGATCAAAACCCAACATCTCCATTACCACCATTTTCTGTAAAGTTCAACCCGCAATTACCGGAACTAATTGGTGCGTTGAACTGCACTATTGCCATTAGTACTTATCAGGCGGGCAAGTTGCTTTTAATAACGGCTCCCGACGATGAACGACTTAGTCTTTTAGGCCGTAACTTTAACAAACCGATGGGGGTTACAACGAAAGGTGATAAATTAGCAATTGCCTGCAAAAGCGAAGTTCATGTTTTTAGAAATTCTACGGAGTTAGCCAATCATTACCCGGTTAAAAAATCGACCTATGATGGTCTTTACGTTCCCAGGGCTACCTATTATACGGGAATGGTAGACATTCACGATATTGCATGGGGAAATGAGGGGCTATGGGCTGTTAACACCTCTTTTTCTTCTTTATGCCTTATTAACGATGATTATAGTTTTACTCCGAAGTGGCAACCTCATTTTATTGACCGTCTGGTTCACGAAGACCGCTGCCACCTCAACGGCCTGGTTATGCAGTCAGGAGTCCCAAAGTACGTCACGGCTCTGGGAAACACCAATACACGACAGGGTTGGCGTACAAACATCATATCTGGCGGCATACTCATGGATGTCACTGAAAACAAAATTATTTTAGACCAGTTGCCCATGCCTCACTCTCCAAAACTTATTGGTAGCAAAATTTATTTTTTGCTTTCTGCAAGTGGGGCTTTTGTTGCCTACGATTTGGAAACTCAACAGTTGGAAACCATCAAAGAACTTCAAGGCTTTTGCCGTGGCTTGGCTATATCCGGAGAATACGCCTTTGTAGGTATGTCTAAACTACGCAAAAACTCTTCTACATTCGCCAAACTACCGTTTGGTGAAAGAGCTAATTTTGCCGGCATAAAGGTTATTCACATTCCAAGTAAATCGCTTGTAGGAGAGATCGAGTTCAAAACTTCTGTAGACGAAATTTACGACCTTCTACTATTACCCTATTTACGTAATCCGAACATTTTAAATACAGAACGGGATATACACCAAAAATCTTTGCATTTACCTAATGATACATTTTGGGCTTCTGATTCCTAATCTTAAGCATTATCCTTAGATTTGCAATATGGTTTTGTACAACATCACATTTGTCGTTGATGAAGACATTAACGAAAACTGGTTAAAGTGGATGAAAAAGGTATTTATTCCTGCATGCGAAGCAACTGGTTATTTTGAGGCAATCGATTTCTTTTCAATACACAGGCAAAGTGCCGACCACACTAAGTCTTACAGCACACACCTATATACTAAAACTAAGAAACACCTTATCGAATTTCATCAGGTCCATGGAGAAAAGCTTTTATCATTACCATCTGAAGAGTTTGGGTCCAAATGCCAATCCTTTGATACCGTTCTCGAAAAAATCATATGAGGTTCTTAGCTATTATATTCGCTTCCATTGTATTCTTTTCATGTACAAACAAAGAAAACCCGGATTTTGCTGAAAAATTTGTAGAAGATCTTGTAATCCACAGCAAAAAGGACAATGGCGTCCTTACGGAATTCTACCTTTATTCGGATAAAATTTTAATAATATACGATGATTTTAGGATCAATTCACGCAAACAACGACAAGTATTAAAGCACTTACGCAAACCAAACAATCACCTTATACCAAAAGAAGCTGTATTAAACTTCACTTACACTAAAGACGGCGATACACCTCTTAAATTCACAATAGGTTCAAGCACACCAGAAAGCAAGGTTCTGAAAAAGACCTCCAATTGGAGCTTATTTCAAACTGATAGTACATCCTTATACCTCAAAACAGACACCAGCGCTAACTTATTGTTGATAATTGCAGATGTACTACCACACATCACCGCCTTTTACCAAAGCGCCTTATCAAGTCAAATTAATAACTTCTATCGTACCAATCTTTCGATGGACACGGTAGGTATCAGAACAAAAAATGGCTCCGGTGTTTTTGTGATTTCACCCTCAGCTTTTAATACCAAATATGAATCTTCGGATTTTAAATGGCTGGTTGCCCAACATACTGAAAGAGTCGTTGCAGAAGCACGGGCAGATACACTGCTGGCCCCAATAGCAGAATACGTTCCCTATACCGCACATATGAACATTGTATTAACATCTTTGAAACAGAATAAAACACAAATTCTTAATCAGTTTAAAACAGTACGGGACTCTTTACAAAAAGCGCACTGGATTAATGAAGAAGACACGAACAGGTATCTTAAAACTACTGACTTTCATATAATCAACGAATCGACTCCACTTTTCAATAATATTCCTTACTTTAAAGTTGAAGGTAATTGGGAAGTAAACAAGGGGCAAACTACAGGTACATACATTGCCTATATTTTGCTCTCGGAATTTAGTGACGAAGCGATTTACCTCGAGGGATTCATCAATGCGCCTATGCGCAAAAAAATGAATCTTTTACGACATTTAGACGCTATTCTGCAACGAGCGAAAATTATTTGATTTTTTTATAATATATAGCGTAAAATTTGAATACTTTGCACAGATTTTCAAAAGTTATTTAAGAATAATATTTATCAGATGAGTAAAAAATCGAGACAACTCGATGCCTTGCGTTATCACGAACGTGGCGGTGCCGGGAAAATTGAAGTAGTACCTACAAAACCTTTAAATTCACAACGAGACCTGGCTTTGGCTTATTCTCCTGGTGTGGCAGAGCCATGTTTACGCATCGCTGACAACAAAGAAGATGCATACAGATATACTTCGAAAGGGAATCTTGTAGCTGTAATTTCAAACGGCACAGCTGTTTTAGGCCTTGGTAACATAGGACCCGACGCTTCAAAACCAGTAATGGAAGGTAAAGGTGTTTTATTCAAAAAATTTGCTGGTATAGATGTTTTCGATATAGAGTTGGATTGTGAAGATCCTGATGAATTTATTAAAATCGTCAAAGCACTCGAACCTACTTTTGGAGGAATTAATCTGGAAGATATAAAAGCACCCGAAAGTTTTAAAATAGAAAAGGAACTGCGAGAAAAGTTGAATATTCCGGTGATGCACGACGATCAGCACGGAACTGCTATCATTTCTGCAGCGGCACTTTTGAATGCACTGGAAATTGCCGATAAAAAAATCGACGAAATAAAAATTGTGGTTAATGGCGCCGGCGCAGCGGCCATATCGTGCACACAACTATACGTATCATTAGGAGCTAAGTTAGACAATATTGTTATGCTCGACAGTAAGGGCGTCATTCGTAAGGACAGGGAAAATCTGCCTCCGTCAAAAGCGACTTATGCCACAGATAAAGATTTACATGACCTGGCCGATGCTTTGGTAGGTGCTGACCTATTTCTTGGACTGTCTACCGGTGATGTCATGGATACAGACATGCTCCGATCTATGGCCGGTAATCCAATAGTCTTTGCACTTGCAAATCCCAACCCGGAGATTGCATATGACCTGGCAATGTCAAGCAGGGATGATATTATTATGGCTACAGGTCGCTCAGACCACCCCAATCAGGTAAATAATGTGCTTGGATTCCCATTTATATTCAGGGGAGCCATAGACTGCCGGGCAACCGAGATTAACGAGCATATGAAATTGGCCACTGTATATGCACTGGCAAACCTTGCCAAGGAAAATATTCCGGACATGGTTCGAAAAGCATACGGTGGAGAAAGCATTCAGTTTGGGAGAGAATACCTGATACCCAAACCATTGGACACACGTTTGATTACTACGATTTGTCCGGCAGTGGCAAAAGCCGCCGAAGAGTCGGGTGTCGCAAGGAAACCTATAAGAGACTGGGAAAACTACAGGCATGAGCTACAGACGCGTATAGGTATTGACCAAAAGTTAATGTCGCGCATTATCGCCCGTGCTAAAAATGAGCCCAAAAGAGTCGTTTTCGCAGAAGCAGATCATCATAAAATCCTTAAAGCGGCCCAAATCGTCAAGGAAGAAGGTATTTGCATACCTATTTTACTTGGTAATGAAGAACGCATAAAAGCTATTATTGCTGAACATAACCTGGAATTGGAAGGTTGTGCAATAATAGATCCATTGAAAGAAGTAGAGACACGTGAGCGTTACGGACAAATACTTTATGAAAAGCGAAAGAGAAAAGGAGTCACACGTACTGAAGGTAGAAAGTTGATGAGAGACCGGAACTATTTCGGTTCCATGATGGTCGAATTAGGAGAAGCCGATGCGCTCATCTCAGGTCTGACAAAAGACTATCCAACTACAATTACTCCTGCGCTACAGGTTATAGGTTGTGAACCTGAAGTAAGCAGAGTGGCAGGTATGTACATCATGTTCACAAAAACAGGTACCTTTTTCTTTGCAGACACCACCCTGAATGCAGATCCAAATGTAAACGATTTGGTTGACATCGCAACCCTGACTGCCCGTACAGTTAGATTCTTTGATTTCGAGCCACGCATGGCATTATTATCTTATTCTAATTTCGGTTCGTCAAAAGGTGATGAACCAGTAAAAATGGCCCGTGCTACGGAAATTCTAAAAGAAAATTTCCCTGACTTAAAGGTCGAAGGAGAAATGCAGGCAAATATCGCTACAGATATTGAACTTCAACGCGAACTTTACCCTTTCAGCGATCTGGCCACCGATGGTGCAAATACATTTATATTCCCAAACCTTTCGGCAGGAAACATCGCTTATAAATTATTGATGGAAATGGGAGGTGCAGATGCCATAGGACCGGTTTTGATGGGAATGAACAAGCCTGTCCACGTATTGCAATTGGGCAGCTCTGTGCGTGATATTACCAATATGGTATCAATTGCGGTGGTAGATGCACAAGAGTACGAAAAAAGAAACAACAAATGATTGCTTTTATCAGTGGTAAACTAGCCCACAAGGAAGCGGCTTACGTAATTATTGAAGCCGCTGGCATAGGTTATCAAATTAATATATCTTTGCACACTTTCTCGCAATTAAAAAACGAGGAACAGTGTAAGTTGTTTACGCACTTACACATTAAGGAAGATGCTCATACCTTGTATGGATTTAGTACAGAAAGTGAAAAAAACACTTTTAGACACTTAATTTCTATTAACGGTGTCGGTCCTTCCACGGCGTTAACGGTACTTTCTACCCTGGCACCTGCCGAACTTCAGCAAGCTATAGTTGCCGAAGATGTAAAAACAATTCAGCAGGTAAAGGGAATTGGAGCTAAGAGCGCTCAAAGAATAGTGCTTGAACTAAAAGATAAGTTAAAGAAAGAAAATCTTTCTGGTAATGATTTACAATTAAATGATCATATTTCGCACAATAGTATGCGAGATGAGGCGTTAACAGCTTTGACAACTCTAGGCATCAATAAGGCTGCTGCCGAAAAGAGTATCGATAGAATCATTCGTAAAGAAGGGCCTGAGATTGGATTGGAGGACCTGATAAAATTGGCACTTAAAAGTGCTTAAGTAGCATTGAGTAGTTTAAAATTTTATATTTCAAATATTGTAGCTAAAAGTACTTTAAGTTTTGCATTGTTAATCACATGCTTGCTTAGCACATTAGCTCAAACACCTGACACCTTAAATACAGATGCTCCTGCCCTTAGCCCGGCTTCAACCATTACGATGCCCGCAGATACCAGCAAACAGGAAACAAAAACAGATCCTAAAAACGAGCAGGAAGATTCAGATGAAGTTAAAGGAATGGGGCAATCCTATGAAAACAGTATTGCTGATCCGGGTTCTAGCAACTCATGGAATCAGGCTGCAAAACCCGACAACATCAAGGAAGATGTTGAAATTAGCCGGACCTTAGATAAATACAAAGTTTCTTCTACTGTTGGTGATTCTCTGCAATATAAGCCTACTTCCGAAATGAATTTTCAGGAATTTGCTGAATACCAACGTAAGAAACAAATGCGTGAATATTGGGATAAAGCCACTGCCCATGAAGACAATTCAGAAGCCGAGGAAACAGAATTGGTCTATTCTGTAAAAGGCAAAAATCAAGAACCTCTCGTAGAAATTCGCCCTTCAGGTAACGTCACTCTCGAATTTGGAGGTAAATGGCAATATATAGACAATCCCGCAATACAGGAACGGTTCCGACGTACAGGAGGTTTTGAATTTGACCAGCAAATATCCCTTAACCTATTGGGAAATATTGGCGACCGCGTAAGTATCACAGCGAATTGGGATACTAAGGCTGCCTTCGACTTTGACAATAATATTAAAGTAAGCTTCTTAGGTAAAGAGGAAGACATTATCAAAGATATCCAGGTTGGTAACATTAGCTTCCCGGTAGAAAACAGTCAGTTAATATCAGGTGCTCAGAACCTTTTCGGTGTCAAAACCCACCTGCAATTTGGCCGCTTAAGCGTTCGGGCGGTTGTTGCCAGTCAAAGAGGTACGACAGAGACTATGGTCATACGGGGAGGTGCTCAAAACAGAGAATTTGAGAAAAAAAGTAGCGAGTACGACTATAACAGGCACTTCTTTTTAAGTCAGTTTTTTCGAGACAACTTTGCCGAGGCCTTCAACACACGTCCCGACAGACCTAATAATGGAATTCGTATCACTCGTGTGGAAGTTTACATAACAAATACCAATTCCACGACCGAAGGCCTACGTAACATTGTAGGTCTAATGGATCTGGGTGAAGGAGCGGAAGAACATATCTTTAAACTCGGCCTGATAGAACAGGATCAAATCACTAATCACCTAAATACAAATATTGTAGGGCCGTTACCAAATAATGAAGCAAACTCGCTGTGGGAGCGCCTCAATGCAGAACCTGATCGTTTTCGTGACGCAGATCAGGTTAAAAGCGCGCTTGAAAGTATAGGACTGGAATCGGGGTTAGATTTCGAACTCAATAAAAACGCACGTCAACTTGAACAAGGGAAAGACTTTAGTTTCCACCCCGATCTTGGATATATATCACTAACATCTCGCATTCAAAATAATGAAGGGCTGGCTGTAGCCTTCGAATACACTTATAACGGTCAGAACTTTAAGGTTGGTGAATTAAGTGAAGATTATGCCAGTTTTACCGACGAAGAGGTATTGCATCTGAAATTGCTAAAACCTTTGAGCCTTCAACCTAAAATCACACCTTTCGGATCTTCCGTTCCGGTTACCGTGCCTACATGGGACCTGATGATGAAAAATATCTATGCCATTAATTCCGGAAACCTGCAACGCGAGGGCTTTCAAATGCGGGTAATTTATCGAGACGATTATTCCGGGCAGGACAACCCTAATTTTCAGGAAGGTGGAAACCTCATAAAGAATATACCTATTGTGAGTCACCTGGGACTTGATAATTTCAACCGAAACGGTGACAGAGCACCTGATGGAAATTTTGACTTCTTACCGGATGCGACTATCAATCTGCAACGCGGATATATCATCTTCCCAAGCCCGGAGCCATTTGGCAGTGATTTGAGAAACACATTCGAAGAAATCGCACCCGATCAGGTCAACTTGCTGGAATCGCTATATATATATGATGCCTTGTATTCTGAAACGCAACGTAACGCACAATATGTTACCGCCAAAGACAAATACGTTATCAAAGGTTCCTATCAGTCTGCTTCTACCCAGGATATTATGTTGCCCGGAATTAATATAGCTGAGAACTCTGTGCAAATAAAAGCAGGAAACATTCCACTGCGGGAAGGATCAGACTTTACCGTAGATTATAGCCTTGGTCGTGTAAAAATCACCAATACCGGAGCCCTTGCATCCGGGAAGGATATTGTGATCAGGTACGAAAAAGGGGACATCTTCCAATCGAGGCCAAAATCGCTCATGGGTACACGTTTGGACTACAAGGTGGGAGAAGATTTCAATCTTGGAGGTACACTCCTCTACATGAACGAACAGCCACAAATTACCCGGATAAATATTGGCGACGAGCCCACTAAAAACACACAAATAGGTTTCGACATCAACTATAAAGATGAATCCCGCCTTCTCACTAAAATGGTAGATTTTCTCCCTGTTATTCAAACTAAGGCCAAGTCAACCGTACAATTTAATGCAGAAGTAGCAGCCCTGCTTCCAGGTAACTCACGGTTCCTTGGTGACGAGGGTACTGCCTACCTCGATGATTTTGAGGGCGCAGAAACTCCATACGACTTTTCACGCAGTCCGCAAAACTGGAGATTGGGTAGTACACCGCGAGGACTGGCAACGCGCGACGAGTTTTCAGACTCACTACAATACAATTTCCATCGCGCTTTATTATCATGGTATGTAGTAGATAATACATTTTATAACCCCCAACTAGGGTCAGACGGGTTTAACCTTCCGTCGAATGAAAGCGGAGAGAATGACGAAGCCATCAACCATTACGTGCGCACGGTGCAGCCTCAGGAAATTTTTCCGCCATTCCAAAATGCACAACCGATTAACACCCAGCTTTCTTTATTTGATATGGCCTACTACCCCGAAGAAAGAGGCCCCTACAATTATAACATGAACGAGAGTGAGGTAGAAGATAATACCGGTCACTTTATTAACCCGGAAAATAACTGGGCAGCAATAACAAGACCCATTACCTTTGAGACAGATTTCACCAAAGCAAACATAGAATACATTGAATTTTGGGTAATGAACCCCTTCCACTCCGATGAAAGCGGCATCGGTGCCTCCCCGCATCTAGTTGAAGTATTACCAGATGAAACCGATAAGGATTTTACAATCCCAGAAATGGGTGGTTCGCTTTACTTCAACTTAGGGGATGTTTCTGAAGATGTAATTAGAGATGGCGAACATGGTTTTGAAAATGGCCTTGGGGAAAATGTCAAAAGAACAACCTGGGGTCAGGTTACCACCGAAAGTTTTATTACCAATGCTTTTGATGAATCGGCAGATAACAGAGCAATCCAGGATGTGGGATATGATGGCATTGACGACAACGCCGAAAGAAGTGACGAGTGGTTTCAACCTTACCTCGAAAGAGCTGAGCAAAAAAATATCAACTCATTCCTCGATGACCCTTCTTCTGATAACTTTACCTATTACAATTCATTTGGTGAAGATGAAATAGGTATTTTAACGCGCTATAAGCGTTTCAATAATACAGAAAATAATTCACCGGTTAGTGGCAATTCTATTACCGAATCGAATTATAATACTCCTGATAACGAAGATTTGAATAATGATAAAAATGTTACTGCCAACGATAATTATTTTGAATACAAATTTGACCTGAGACCCTCACTGGATGATAACAATCGATGGGGGCTTAACCCGGAAAACAACCCATTCATTGTTGGGACAATAACAGGAAGATCTACAGGAGATGGCCAGGAGGCTGTTGAATGGTACCAGGTACGAATACCTGTACGCAACGGAGGTACTCCAATAGGCTCTATCTCCGATTTCACAACGATCAAATTCTTTCGTATGTATATGACCGGGTTTAAACACCCTATCGTTTTGAGAATGGCCCACCTTCAACTAATAGGAAGCCAGTGGCAACGCTATACATTCAATAGCCTGAAAGATGACGCCCCTTCGGAGTTAGATGAAGAAGATTACAAAAACTTTGTATTCAATACAGTGAGCATAGAAGAAAACAGTGCGGGCGTTGAAGGTCAAAAATCTCCGTATGTGCTTCCTCCCGGCGTTATTAGAGATATAGACAGAACATCGACCAATAACAAGCAAAACAATGAGCAGGCCTTACAAGTATGTGTCGATGACCTGGAAGACGGGGAAGGACGTGCGGTAATGAAACTGGCCAACTATGGCGACCTCATAAGCTATAAACGCCTCAATCTCTTTATCCACGCGGAATCGCCTGATGACATGACCAGCCACAACGATATGACCGCATTTATCAGGTTGGGTAAAGACGATAATCAAAACTACTATGAAATAGAAGTACCACTCCAGTTTACAGAAGACCTGTCCAGTAATGACCCAGAAGTAGTTTGGCGTGAAGAAAATGAGATTGATATCCCATTAGAAGTACTCAGCGACCTTAAGTTAGAACGCGACCGAAATAGAATTGCTTTGGGAGAACGGTATTCCTCAACTTATGGTAATTACACCATTTATATAAAAGGCAGACCAAACCGGGCAGAATTCAACACCTGGTTATTAGGTATTAAAAACCCGGCGAAAAAAGGCGAAAGCGATGATGGCATGAGCAAAAGCGCCTGTGTTTGGTTCAACGAATTACGTGTGACCGGTTTTGATAAGTTTTCGGGTTATGCCGCTACAAGTGGGTTACGCGCTCAGTTGGCCGATTTAGGCACAGTAAATGGCAACCTGAACTATAGTGGTGCCGGCTACGGTGATATTGAATCAAATATTGCCGAACGGTCCAGGGAGAATGTCATAGGATATGGTGTGCAAACAAATATTGCACTAGACAAATTCATACCTAAGAATAAAGTAATTGGCATCAAACTACCTCTTTTTGCATCCTTGGATAAAGAAATTATTTCTCCACGATTCAATCCTTTTGATCCCGACGTTTTAATGTCTGACGCCATCGACCTCCAGGAACCAGGTGCCGAGCGGGAAGAATTCAAAAAACAAACAGTATATACAAAAACAGTACGTAGTATTAACCTCACCGGGGTGCAACTGGAAAAGGTCAAGAAAGACCCTAAAAAACACTTCTACGATCCACACAATATTGTCGTATCTGCAGGCTACTCGGAAGAAACCCGAAATGGCGCCGGTAACAATGGCAGTTATGGTAATTCACTGGACTCCTATTTAAGACAAAACTACCAGGGTACCGCCAATTACGCTTATACCACAAAAAGTAAATCGATTACCCCATTTAAGAAATCAAAATTGCTTAAGGCTAAATATTTAAAACTAATCAAAGACTTTAATTTCAATCCGGTACCCAGCAGCTTCAGCGTTAAGGGTAATATCAACAGAAACTACATCCAATCGAAATACCGGGACGAGTTTTCTACTACGGGGTTCACCTCGTACTATGAAAAATCTTTTACTTTTGACCGGAACTACTCGGTAAGATGGGGAATAACAAAAAGTATCAACCTAGGCTTTACAGCAACAGCAAACTCGCTTATTGATGAACCATTTGGTGATAAATACGGAGACCCGGAAAGAGTAAACAACTCCTTTTACCAGGGATATGTAAGCAGTAGAGAAGAATATAAAGATTCAATCAGAGAAAATCTGCTGTCCGGAGGAAGAATGAAAGGCTATCAACAAAATGTTACGGCCTCCTACAAACTTCCGCTCAGCAAAATTCCTCTCATAAACTGGATTAATGCTGACATCAATTACAAAGCAGGCTACAACTGGACAGCCTCCGCTTTTAATTTAGTCGATTCGGAAGGAAAACCTTTTGGTCATCTCATATCTAACAATAACAATATTTCTTTTAACGGTAAACTAAACTTTGTTAAGCTCTATAATAAATCTAAGTTCCTGAAATCCATTAATTCACCTTCCCGAAAAAGGAAAAAAAGCAAACCTAAACCAAAGAAGAAAGATGCAGATGGCGAGAAAAGTGATGAAGACAAGGAGAAGGAAGAGGAAGAGAAAAAGGAACGTGAATTTAAAGCCGTAAAACATACTTTAAGAGCCTTAATGCTAGTGCGCAATGTTAACGGTAAGTATTCCATTAATAACAATCTAACAGTCCCCGGATTCCTACCCGAACCCGAATTCCTGGGTATGGCTGGAAGTAATCAGGGAGCACCAGGTTTATTGTTTACACTTGGGGATCAAAGTATCGCCAGCTATAAAGCCGAAGCCGTAAAAAATGGCTGGGTATCGCAAAGTCAGTTTATCAACGATCCTATCTTGCAGGTTAGAGCTGAAAACCTCAACCTAAAAGGTACCTTAGAGCCATTTAAGAACTTCCGGATACAGGTAGATTTAAAATACAAGAAAAGTCAGAATTACTCAGAAATATTTAGAGCCAGTGACTCCACCGAGTCAGGGTATGCAGTATTTAATCCGGTAATATCAGGAGGGCTGGAAATGTCATATATTACCGCCAGAACAGCATTTATTAATGATGGAAGGAATAATGTGAGTCCACTTTTTGAGAACTTCAGCAGCAATAGGTTTGCTTTCCAGGAATTTCTCAACAGTGAAGCAGCACGAAGAGGACAAAACGGAATCTATGGAATTAATAGCCAGGATGTACTCATTCCTGCGTTCATCGCTGCTTATTCCGGAATTGAAATCAGTTCATCCGGAGACATAAGCACCGAATTATCGAAAAAAGCGCCAAACATTCCATTACCCAACTGGCGAGTAGATTATGCCGGGCTTTCCCGATTGCCAAAACTCAAAAAGAAATTCTCTTCTATCAACATTAATCACGCTTATTCTTCAAGCTATGGGATTACAAGCTATACCAGCTCACTGGAATATGAAAACTTTAGCCCTTCAATGAATATAAATACACGGTCTGACGAAAACCTTGCCACAAATGATGAAGGTGAGTTTATTCCGATCTTTGTTATCAATGAAGTGAGCATCCAGGAAAGATTTTCACCTTTGATAGGTATAAACGTTCGAACAAAAAGTAAAATTAACATACGTGTGGAGTTCAAAAAATCCAGACTCGTCACACTTAACTTAAATAATGCTCAAATAACCGAAGTGAAAAACAACGACTTTGTATTTGGCTTCGGTTACACCAAGAAAAAATTCGTTATACCTTTTATTAAACCAAGAGGTGTTGCGATAGAACTTCCAAATAACATTACGTTTAAGGCTGATTTCACCATTAGAGATGCTAAAACTATCCAAAGAACTTTAGAGACTGAAACTAACAATGCCCTGAACGAAGTAACGGCAGGAAATTTGAATATACAGATAAGGCCAAATATCACTTATGAATATAGCAAGCGACTAAATATCCAGCTATATTTTGAAAGGAGTATTAACGACCCTTATGTCACCAGTTCTTTCAGACGTGCAACAACCGCTTTTGGAGTTAAGTTGCGATTCAGCCTCACTTAAATTAAAATCCTTTCCAAGGTATTAATTTAAAAACCGGAAGACAGGTATAAACAAATAAGCGGAGTCTTTAGGCTTCTGATTCGCAGGCTGCCATCTCCTTTTTGCCAGGCCGCACGATGGATATTCAATTCATAATCATTTATGTGAGCCTCACCGCGCAATAATAAGAAAATCCCTTCTTGCTTTAAAAATCTACTAAAATCCATCTGTTCGGCATGTTGTAATTGAATGATCGAAACAGATTTGTTTATTCTTTTCACGCCACTTTTTGCAAAGCTAACTAACTCCTGTTTATCGTCAGACGTTATCAATAGTTGATCTTGTAAGCAACTAACCTGGTAAAGTTCCGGGGATTGAGCGTTCAATAAAAGCGAAATATTAAGAAGGTCTTTTGAAGTCTCCGCATAGCCATTGTCAAAAAAACGATGTATTTCAAGCCCTTTGAACCATTTTGGCCCTTGCTCCAAACGCTGTACCCCTCCTCCTTCCTGCTGATTAAAGCTTCCATGTCTCACATGGTTTTGAGTTTCCATTAGTTCAAAATCAGTCATTTGCACCCGGGAATCTGCAGAAAATACTTCCAAAGGGACAATGCTAAGACCTATTGTCGCAATCCCGGCATTTTTGATAAAATTTCTTCTTTTCATAATAGGTGAAAGGATTTATCGCAAACTATATGTTTCATGCATAACAAATCTGGTCCTGATAAAATGAGTAATCATCAGAACCAGACTTTGAGTTTAATCGAAATTTTCAACTAGAACGCCCATTTCACCAGACTGGTAATCTTGTATAGCCTGCATTATTTCTTCCTGGGTATTCATTACAAAAGGTCCGTATGTGGCTACTTTTTCTCCTATTGGCTGTCCACTTAAAAGGATGGCCCTTGTATCCCTCTTGGCTTTGATATGTACATCCCCTATTCCGTTATCTTCAAATTGAATCAGGTTTTTATCCATAATGGTGGCCTGTTCATTCACTTCCAATTCGCCGTCCAGCACATAAATGAAGCCATTATATCTGTCCGGAACGGGAACAGTAACTTGTCCTTGAGATGCTAACTCCAGCCGGGTGATGAATAAAGGCGAATACGTGCTTATTTTGGACTTAACGCCGTTCATTTCTCCGGCTATTAATCCGATTCTGACTTTGCCGTTGTCCGCTTCTATCCAGGGAGTATCTTCGGCTGAAAGCGGTTGGTAACTTGGTTTGTCCATTTTATTCTCAGAAGGTGCATTGACCCAAAATTGAATAATTTCAAAATCACCGCCATTCTGTGCCAACTCATGGGTTGGCCTTTCGCTATGTACAATTCCCTTACCACTATTCATCCACTGAGTGCCCCCTTTTTGAATAACACTGTTGTGTCCTTCAGAATCACGGTGATGCACACCTCCCTCAAAGATGAAAGTAACCGGAGCAAAGCCCCTGTGTGGGTGTGGCCCTACTCCAACATCCTGTTGTTTTTTGCCACCTTTTAAAGTATCTGACCAATGATGAACCAGCAAAAACGGGTCTATTTGATCAATTCCCCTGACGGGTAATGCCTGATCAAGTATAATACCACCCATATTCACTTTTTGGGCCTTTATATGTTTTTTAATCGATCTTAGCCTGGTTTTCATTTTGGCTCCTTTCTTTTTATTTGTTCAAACAAATATAAAACACGACTCTTGTGCAAAAAGTTTATTCTCCACTATTTTTATGGCTAACTATTCAATTATTTTTCAACTGTTCTACTTTTTGAATAAGTTTAATGTTGTCCTTTTCAATAGTCGTAAGCCATGAATCAACACTTTTTTCTGTTCCCTTGTACCATGCCTGTCGCTTAAAGTAGGATTCCATTTCGCCCCCGGCACGGAATATATAGCCATATCTCGCAAATATTTCGTTACGCATAATACGTAACTCCTCCGGAGTCCTTTGCTTTAATTCATGCTCTGACAATAGTTCAAATTTAGTTTCCGGGTATTTACCGCCGATCAAATCTTCATACGTCGCTTCTATACGCTCAGCTATTTCAAATTGCCCTTCTACTCCGGTTTGAACAGGTGGTTTGTTCAATTTTAAACATTTGATAAATCCCCCCTCTTTTTCCAAAAGGACAAATTCTCCATTTGACTCATCAGAATAAAAAAACCGTCCTTCTATTCGCACATTGCTATAATTGCTATATACATATTGCCAACCTATTAGTTTTCCGTTTTGCTCCTTCCAGTATCCTGACTTCAATTGTGCATTTACATTATTTCCATTTACGGCAATAGTAAATTCGGTTTCCGCTTCCGAAAACCCAAAAGCATAAATACCTTCATAACCCTCGATCCGTTTTTCTTCCCAGGAATTAAGCTTGGACACAGCAATTTCCTGCCCTGCAAAAATCTGGCCGTATGAAGAAAAACTATACAATATTGAGAGATACAGCAGCTTGGACATACTTAGGTATTTTGTTGGATAATAATTCATACGTTATTTTTTCGTGCCGGCACATAAATTAACGAATAATTAGTAATTTGTGTATAAGGTCTCTTTTTATTAACAAATTCCACTGCATTTCCCAAAAGCCAAATGAACATTACAGAACTCAAAGAAGCACTTTACAACTATTGTATGGACACTGTACAGGAACGTATTAATCGAATAGAAACTCAAATTGCCGAAACACAAGCTGCTGCCAATGCGGAGACCAAAAGTAGTGTCGGGGACAAATACGAAACAGGTAGAGCCATGATGCAACAACAAAAAAATAATTTCCTAAGTCAACTGAGTGAAGCCAATAAACTCAAACAGGCTTTAGACAAAATGCCTCCACACCTGACCAGTGAATCAGTAGCCCCCGGCACACTAATTAAAACATCTTCGGTTCATATTTACCTCGCTATAAGCCTTGGACCAACTAAATTTATGGATCGCAATATTCTGATAATCTCTCCGGTAACCCCTTTAGGCAAGACTTTTCTACAGCGAAAAACACAAGATGAAATCATTTTTAACAATACGAAGTATGTAATTCAGGACTTTATTTGATACTGTCATGTTAAAGCTCAAACTATTCACTGCCTATATTTTTTTGAAGGCCTTCTTTTTTCCTTTGCATCAGGATGTCAAAGAAAACAACTTCAAACGTATGCATTTATCACATTCTTTTAAAAAGATTACACGTTTCAGCAATAAAATTCCTGAATGTTCGGGATTGTGTTTTAATGAGCTAACAAATTCTTTCTACACGCTAAACGATGGTGGATCGCCGGCAGAATTATTTCAACTGGATAGCAACGGTGTTATTTTAGGAATTAAACAGCTAGCCCCGGTCACTAATACCGACTGGGAAACAATTACTACTAACCAACATGCCATTTTCATAGGTGATGTTGGTAACAACAACAATGACAGAAAGGATTTGAGCATTTACAAATATGACCTTGTTGATGGAGCCGTTTCCACAATAAACATTCATTATAGCGATCAAAAAGCATTTCCTCCGGCTGAGGAAAAACGGAATTTTGATTGCGAAGCTATGTTTCATTATAAAGACTCGCTTTACCTCATTTCTAAAAATAGGGGTCAAAAGTGGGTCAAAATTTATTCGGTACCCGATAAACAGGGTACATTTACAGCGTATCCCTTAGATTCCATTCTAATTCAAGGTCACATAACAGGTGCTTCTGTTTGCAAAGGCAAGATGGCTCTTTTAAGCTATGGGCCTATCTATTTTTTTGATGTTTCAAATGGTATTTCCTTCAAAAAACCCCTGACATGTCAATATTTTAAGCGTGCAGGTCAATCAGAAGCGATCAGTTGGAATCAAGACGGTTCTTCGCTTTATATTGCTAACGAAAATCGTAGGTTATACAAAGCCAGCATAAAACAACAATAAAATGTATCAAATTCCCTTATTAGCCTTGTTGCTATTAATTGCCTGTTCAGGATTAGCACAACGCTATCAAAACGGAGATATTATATTTCAATCCACCCCTTCAGAACACAGTAAGGCTATTGAATTGGCAACAAAAAGTTCGTTTAGCCACGTTGGAATAATAGTAAACACAGAAGGGGAATGGTGTGTAATAGAAGCCGTTCAGCCGGTCAAAATCACACCTTTACAAGTATTCATCGATAGAGGTATTAATCATCAGTTTACAGTAAAAAGGTTGAAAAACGATTCTATTGCACACACGCTCCAAGCCAATCAATTATTAGCCGAAGCCCAAAAACACTTGTCAAAAGATTACGATTTGGTGTTTGCCTGGGACGACAAAGAAATGTATTGCTCAGAATTGGTCTGGAAGATTTACAAAAATGCCTTTAATTTAGAATTATGTGCAACCCGAAAGCTCGCCAGTTTTAACCTCACACACCCTGTGGTTTTACGTCAGCTGGCTATTAAGTATGGCGAGCATATCCCCTATAATGAAACGGTGGTGTCACCGGAAGATATTTATCAATCGCCTTTACTGGTACAAATAAAATAAGGTCACTTCGTAAAGTGACCTTATCAGATTATTAATTACTTATTGTATCTTTTACACTTTCTTGTTCGCCCGTAATGACCTCAATCGTGTCTTTTAAGACTTCGTTTTGGGCCTGTTCCTTTCCAGGATCACCACTAACTTGTTCATCTTCTTTCGTGTCAAAACAAGCAGTGAAGCAAAGGCTTACAATGATTAAAACGAGTGCTTTTGAGAAATTTTTCATAGTACTAAAGTTTAACTTATCAATTATTTAACTCTTAGTACCGGATCTTCAAAAAGGCAACCCTATTCGATCATTTTTTTTTAAATCATCGAAATCCTGCCGATATCTTTCACTGCTTCCAAAGTAGGAACTTTGTTTCCTGCAGCATCATAGAAGTCGACACGCTTTTGAATAATCAATTGTGTTCTACGAGACATTTCCAACTTACCGAAAGTATCTACCGGTATGGAGGTATCTTCTCGTCCTCTGTTTTTTATGACAACTTTTTCAACCATTTTCTTTTCTTTTTAGACTGCACAGAATGTTTCAAAACCTACGCAAATAATTGCTGTAAATTGTATAAAACCCTCTGACTTGCACACTTAAGATGTACACAATCTACTTTATTGTACGTTTTTTACCAAATTACGATCGGAAATTGCATAAAAAAAGAGCAGTAAATTCGATCACTGCTCCTAAATGCTCGATTGAAAACACCCGAAGGAGTCTCAAAAACGTCGCATGTAAGAGACTTAATAACAAGGATTCAAATCTCAAAACGCGCACAAATGAAAAACGTTTATATTTACGTAGCTCAGGACATAATGTTTTTTTTACACTATAGAACTTATCCACACTCTGTCTTCAATCTAAACGAGGGATTTCCTTTTAATTCATTAAGGTAATGAGTAGATTTATAAGAAGTAAAAGCCCTTTAAGTTTTTCCAAACACCATGGCTAAGCAGCTCTACCTCACAGAAGAAGACCTTATAGAAGGAATTCGTACCAACAATCATCAAGTGGTGAGAAGAGCTTATAGTTTGTTTTATCCTGGAATTGAACACTTTATCACCAACAACAGTGGTTCGATTCAGGATGCGAAAGACCTTTACCAGGAAGCTTTTATTATTCTTATTCAAAATATTCAAAAAGATATTTTTAGAGAGGAAAGTAAAATCAAAACCTACCTTTATTCCATTTGCCGACGTCAGTGGCTAAAAATTCTAAATTCACGGAAACACTACATCAGTGACTTTGACGATTATGAAGATTATTTCGAATTTGAACTTCATGAACTGGATGAATTGGATGCACGCAAAGAGCGCATAAGCAGGATGTACAGTGTGATCAAAGAAATGGGAGACCCATGTATGAGTATTATAAAGAGGTTTTATCTAAACAAACAAACTATGTCTCAAATTGCTCAGGAAATGGGATATACCAATGCAGAAAACGCCAAAAATCAAAAGTATAAGTGTTTCAAAAGATTAAAAAAATTATACTTTAGCGATTAAGTAATTTTCTAATGGACGACCGCGAGCACATATCAGATTTAATAGACCGTTCCTTACTAGGCACTTTAAGTGATGCGGAAAAGGAAAAATTCGAACGATTGCTCGAAGAGCAAAGCGGAATTCGTGAAGAATATGAAGCAGCAAAGGAAATTTTCACTGCTTTGGAAGAGCAGCATAATCATGAGAACTGGAGTCGGGAACTCGATGTCATTCATAACGATATGACAGGGACAAACGCCAAAGCCTCTAAAAGAGTGAATACAACCAAAAGAAGGCGTTTTTTTTCTACATTGGCAATTGCAGCATCTATATCTGTTTTAACATTTATAAGCACACTTTTTGTAATGAAGCGTAACATTTATAAGATAAATGTGCGCGAAAATTCCGTCACCTATCAATTGAAAGGAAATCTTGACTCATTAAATATGAGTTTTGGTCATTTAAAAACCAGCCTGGACTCTATAAAGCATCATGTACCGCAGACTTATACCGGGTCGTTCGGTTCGTGTTTTTTGGTTTCTCAAAATGGGTACTTTATCACCAATCACCATATCATAAAAAATGCTAAAGAACTACACATAGTGAATAAAACCGATTCTACTATTGTATGGAAGGCACGCCCCATTTATGAAGACCCAATACTTGACCTTGCTCTTATTCAAATAATTGACTCGGCATACTTTGAACATACTCCGCTAATTGCGGATGAAAACGAACAACTAGGCAGTGATTTATACTCTCTGGGTTTTCCTAAAAAGGACATTGTATATGGCGAAGGTGTACTCAGTTCTGAGAACGGACATAATGGTGACACGTTAAGTATTCAAACATCAATACCTGCAAATCCAGGCAACAGTGGAAGTCCTATTTTTAACAAAAAAGGACAGATTGTAGGAATTATTACTGCCAGGCACCCTCATAATGTAGCAAGTACCTATGCAGTTAAACCACAATTTATAAAGCTTTTCCTGAACAATACCCCGGACAGTCTGCAAATCAGCAGCAACCCATATAATAGCCAAAAGTTCAAGCAACTGGAGCAGGTAAATAAGATTAAACAACTTCGAAAATTCGTATTTAGACTCGAAGTTATCAAATAAACTCATTCAGCAACTATAAGCAGAAGAGCGGCCAGCACACCCAAGCCTATGTATACAGATTCTTTATACCCGAGGCTTCGTTCTTTAAATCGCTCCCAAATCAGCACCAAACTCAATTGAAGAAACGTCCCTGTAACCAGTGCTAGTAAATAGGGTTCCATCCCGCCTAATCCGGGTTGCTGCAAGCCCCAATTGGTTAATAAATACCCCATGGGCGAGGCCAGGCAAAATGCGGCCATAAGCAGCCAGGCCTTTACTGAAGACTTATATTTCATAAAAATCATGGAACCCAATATAAAACCGGCAGGCACTTTGTGAACTATTATTGCAAACAGAACGCTCCATTCTGAGTTAAACAATAGCACACAACCCTCTATAAAAGCATGAATGGAAATAGACAATAACAATACTAATGGATTGATTCTTACGCCTGTCGGCACATTACCATGATCGATTCCTTTCGTAAATATTTCCAGGATACGATGTAGCAAAAAACCCAAAATAACTAATAACAGCGCCAGGTAAGGATTTCCGTGCGCTTCTTCATGTACGTGAGACACATGCCCTCTGTGGAAAGTAGCAACACCCGACAGCTCAAGCAATTCGGGTACTAAATGGGTAATGGTGATAGTCAATAAATAAGCACTACTAAACATCCAAATGGCATCTAACCATTTTTTTTTCGCAGTTAACACATAGGCCAGCTGAGAACCTGCAAATGCAGATAAAAAGAGCACCAATAGATTATTTAACACACTATTTTTTCTTCAGCTTAATTATTAATCGGTCGGAGTGGTCTTCATCATAGTCATTGAGATTGTAATCTCCCCAAATATGACTGACTTCGAACCCGGTTTTATCAAAATACTGCAAAAATGTAGCTTTATCCAAAGGCTTAACTTTTTCTGTAAACTGATATTGCCTCCCTTCGTCTTCAAAGCTTATCGTTTTCACAATAAATCGATTTTTTAGTTCACGAGTGATTTTAAATACGATATCATCAACGACTTTCTCTTCCGCTTCTACAAGATTAACCAACACCTTTACACTGTTCATAAAGTCGATGATAACTATTCCTTCTTGTTTGAGTCCTGTATACATGGCTTGTACTACCCGTTCATTATCCTTCTCATCTTCAAAATAGCCGAAACTGGTAAATAAATTAAGTATGACATCATATTTAGAAGGCGCTAGTGCCTCACGCATATCGTGTTCCTCGAAATCAAGCTTGTCGTTGGCCCATTTCCCGGCATACGCAATACTTTGCGGAGACAAATCCATACCCGTAACGCGGTACCCGAGGCTATTCAAAAAAATTGAATGCCTGCCTTTGCCACAGGCCAGGTCAAGTATGTGCATACTTTCTGTAATGTTATTCTTTTCGCAAAGCCTGTTTATAAAGCGCTCTGCCTCTTTATAGTCTCTGTTTTTATAGAGAATATGGTAGTACCTGGAATCGAACCAGGTCTCGAACCAATCATTATTCTTTTTCAAATTCTTTAATTTGTGCTCTTATTTGTTCAGAAATAAAGGTAATCATCTGACCATTCTCCTCATAAATGATATATCCTGCCAAATCGTTCGATTTCTTCAAAAAATCTATTGATTTTTTGGCACCCATTACCATAAATGCCGTAGCAAAGGCATCTGCAGTCATACAATCATCAGCGATTACAGAAGCACTTAAAACATCCGACTGGAAAGGCCTTCCTGTCACCGGGTTTATTGTATGCACATATTTCTTACCGTCCTTTTTATAGAAGTTCATGTAATTACCTGAGGTCGCCATTGCCTGGTTCGACATTGGCAGCAATGCTTTTTCTTGTAGATCAGCACTTTCTTTTGGCCAGGCTATGGCAATATTCCACTTATTCGTTTCATTTCTTAACCCACTGGTCGTTACCTCCCCACCTATCGTGATGGAGTGATTGGGAAATCCCCTATTACTTAGGTATTCGCTCACCAGATCGCAAGCATATCCTTTGGCTATAGCGCTAAAATCAAGTTGTACTCCGGGTACTCTTTTTATGAGTGTATCATGGCTCAGTATTATTTTATCATAACCTACCAGACTGAGCAGTGAATCTATTTCTTGCTGGGTACCTCCTCTTTTCGTTTTATCTTTCCCGAATCCCCAAAAATCAACCAATGGGGCAACTGTTGGATCAAAAGCACCTCCCGTTCTTTGATACACCTCTCTGGCTTTTTTTACTATATTCTGAAAATAGGGAGACACCACCATAGTAGCTTCTACTCTCCCAAATGCACTAATTTCCGAATCGTCAATATAGGTTGACATCAGCTGATTAAAAGTCGTAAGAACAGAGTCTATCCCAACGCTCAGGTCTGTACCGGCCGTATCGGTGTACCTAATCTGATAGGGTATCACTCCCATCGTTGTTCCGGTTACTTCAACAATATTGCTTACCCCAAGCTCTTTTGCTTCTCGTACCCGGCACTCATACACAGCGTACATTGCAACTATCAACACAAGCGGATACAATGCACCTTTATTCAGCCACTTAACTTTACTCATGATTTAGAATAACTCTTTTAAGGTGGCAAAGTTATCATTTTCCGCTTACATCGAATAATTTATAAAGGAAACCTATCATTTTCAGAACAGATGATGATCCATTGCCTTATTATTGTTATTTTTGATAGTACATTATGAGGGAAGACTATTTAACAGGCGACGATCATCAATTCACCCCGGAAGAAAAGGAATTCGAAAGAGCATTACGACCATTAAGCTTTGAAGACTTCTCAGGTCAGGATAAAATCGTTGAAAATTTGCGTGTGTTTGTCGGTGCGGCAAAGAAGCGTGAAGAGGCACTCGATCATGTACTACTGCATGGACCTCCCGGGCTGGGTAAAACCACCCTGGCCAATATTATCTCCAATGAATTGAGTTCAAACCTCAAAATAACTTCGGGACCGGTGCTGGACAAACCCAGTGATCTGGCAGGTTTACTTACTAATCTGGAAGAAAATGATGTATTGTTTATTGACGAAATACATCGTTTGAATCCGGTGGTGGAAGAATACCTTTATTCGGCAATGGAGGACTATAAAATTGATATAATGCTCGATACCGGTCCTTCTGCACGTACAGTCCAAATAAACCTGAACCCTTTTACTTTAATCGGTGCTACTACCCGCTCGGGGCTTCTCACTTCGCCACTGAGAGCTCGTTTTGGAATTAATGCACGACTAGAGTATTATAATTCCGATTTATTATCTAAAATCATCAGAAGGTCTGCGTTCATTCTAAATACGCCTATTGACGAAGATGCTTCGTATGAAGTAGCTCGTAGAAGTCGTGGTACACCGCGTATTGCTAACAACCTGTTAAGACGTACCCGTGACTTTGCCGAAATAAAGGGAGATGGCACTATAAGTATGGACATCGCACAACTTGCTTTAAATGCACTGGATGTCGATAGCCATGGACTCGATGAGATGGATAACCGAATCTTGACGACTATTATTGAAAAGTTCAAGGGTGGACCTGTAGGACTCTCTACGATTGCAACTGCCTGTGGTGAAGAGGCTGAAACTATAGAAGAAGTTTATGAACCATACCTTATTCAGGAAGGATATATAAAACGAACAGCCCGTGGACGTGAAGCTACACAGTTGGCCTATAAGCACCTAAAAATCCCCATTCCGGGTAGAGACGGCACCCTTTTCGATTAATTGATTACAAATTGGACCGGCATCAATTAAGCAATATTATTAAACACAAAGCTTCTGAGCTTGGTTTTACTCATTGTGGTATCTCAAAAGCCCAGCCATTAGACGAAGAAGCCCACAAACTCGAAAAGTGGCTAAATCAAGGAATGCACGGGAATATGAAATGGATGGAGAATCATTTCGACCTAAGAATTGATCCGGGCAAATTGGTTGAGGGCGCGAAATCAATTATTAGCTTTAGCTTAAATTACTTTCCCGAAAAAGAAATAGACCTAAAAATTTCCAAATATGCCTATGGACGGGACTATCATAAAGTGATGAAGAAAAAGTTGAAAAGGCTTACAAAGGAATTACAAGAATTAATTGGTGATTTCAACGGACGCGCTTTTGTCGATTCTGCCCCCATCATGGATAAAGTCTGGGCCCAGAAAAGTGGTCTGGGGTGGATTGGTAAAAACAGTAATCTCATTTCCAGAAAAAGTGGCAGTTTTTTCTTTTTAGCAGAACTGGTCGTCGATTTTGAACTCGAATACGATGCTCCTGCCACACATGACTATTGTGGTACATGTACAAGATGTATCGATGCCTGCCCTACCGACGCCATTGTGGCTCCATTTGTAGTAGATGGCAGCAAATGCATATCCTACTACACCATTGAACTAAAAGAGCAAATTCCCAATGAAGTTAAAGGTAAATTTGAAGGCTGGATTTTTGGATGTGATACCTGTCAGGATGTTTGCCCGTGGAATAGGTTTTCAAAAACACATAACGAAACCGACTTTCAACCTAATGATTTGCTTCAAAAAATGACTAATAATGATTTAATGGAAATCACGGAAGAGGTATTTGATAAGGTTTTTTTATCTTCTCCAATAAAACGAACAAAGCTTGAAGGTATAAAACGGAATGTACGCTTCATTGAAGAAGAATAGTGAGTAAACTGATATTATTCTACTAAGGCACTTTCAAAGCAATTGTCCATTTCTTCCTTGTACAAGTGGCTGAAGGTTTCATAACACCATGCTTTTAATTCCTCCCATTCAGAAGGAATCAACCACTCAGAAGCTTTCAACAATTCCTTTACAAATAAGTGTTTATCAAAGCTTACGCCCTGTAATACACTTTTTTTAAACTCTAACATAAATTATATTTAAAGAACCCATAACTAAAAAAATCTATATATACTTACGTTAAAACGCCTACGGAAGTTGAGTGCTGCGAGCTATTAATTCAACAAATTATTCACAATAAAAAGTGAGTTATCAACATTTATCTTTTCTTATATATTCAGCAATCTTCATCCATTTCTTTCGTTTCTTTAAAATCTGACAATAGTAATTTTAATTTAATACTGAATACTATCGCGAAATTGTACGCTTAATTGTCGTCTTTGAAATTTTCGATTAAATTTGTAGCAATATGAAGCTTACACTCAAGAAGTACGCCTACTTATTAACAACAATACTACTATTATCAAGTTCTCTGGCTCATGCACAAAAAATGACCATTGAATTTGGAAAGAAGAACATTGCACTTAATGAGACTTTTCAAATTACTGCTCGTATCACAGGAGGAAGCTTTCGCACAACTCCTCGTTTCCCCAATATACCGGGTTTTCAGAAACAGGGCCGAAGTACGGGTTCTTCTTATAATATGATCAACGGGCGGGCATCTTCCTCTCAGTCAGTCACTCAAAACTATGCACCTACAAAACAAGGTACTTTTAAAGTGGCCGGGTTTACAATAAAATCGGGAGTATTAAGTGCTTCTTCTCAGGGAACCACCATAAAAGTAGGACCCAAGAAACAGCAACAAGCACGTAGCCGTGATCCATTTGACGATTACTTCAACAGAAGAAGAAGGGGGCCGTCATACGATTTCAAAGACGTGAAGGACAATGCCTTTTTGGGGATCACTTGTGACAAAGAAGAAATTTATGTGGGAGAAGGCCTGCACATTGACTTTGCTTTTTATGCTACACGAGCGGACTATCAATACCTCGATTTTAAGCGGGATGTTTCCCTGCAAATAAGAGACATGCTCCAGGATCTGAAACTTCCCAACACTTGGTTCGAGGAGTTTGAAACTCAGATTGAATTGAAAGCCGTAAGAGTAGAATTAAACGGAAAAGAGTATTTTAAAGTGCACCTCGGTGAAGTTTTAGTATTTCCTCAAAATAGTGATGACCTAAAAATACCATCACTGGAATTAAAAATGACCAAGTACAAATCTGCCGGTGTCAAAGATTACTTCGGGCGTGAAGTAAAAGGAGAAGGAGCGGATAAGACCTTCTATTCACAGCCAAAAACGGTGAAGGTCAAACCACTACCTCCGCATCCGCTTAAAGATGTAGTAGCCGTAGGAAGGTACTCACTGGACGAAGAAATAAGTGATAAAGAAATAGACATACATGACAGTTTTATCTATACTGTGAAAATAAAAGGTCAGGGTAACGTGAACATGATTCAGGAACCATTGATTCAGGACGACGGTTTATTCACATTTTACGACCCCGATATCAGAAGAAACATCCTCAAAAGAAACGGTAGAATAGGAGGTTACAAAACATTCACCTACGACGTTTTACCAGAACAACCCGGAACACATCAAATTGGGAATTCATTAATTTTCATTTACTTCGATCCAAAAAAAGCAAGATACGACACTTTAATTCCGCGTGCCGATATTACCATTACCGGAGAAAGTAAAACAAATAAACAAATTGCCAATACCAGGCACGATGATTTTTATGATATTATCACGAGTGAAAATAATCAGTTTATTTCAAATACCAGTCAGGGAAATACCCGGATAATTGCTAATAGCTTCATCACTATTTCATGTGCATCAATTGGAGCATTGGCCTTTGTATATTTCAGAAGAAGGAAGGAAAAAGATAATGGATAATTCATACGGTCAACTATTTAAGATTACAACATTTGGAGAATCGCACGGGAAGGGAGTTGGTGTAATTATAGATGGCTGCCCTGCAGGAATCGAACTAGACCTAGAATTCATCCAAAATGAGCTAAGCAGACGTAAACCCGGACAATCAAAAATTACTACTCAACGCAAAGAAGATGACGAATTTCAAATCGTTAGCGGTGATTTCGAAGGAAAAACTACGGGTACCCCCCTTACCCTTATTATCTGGAATCAGGACCAGCGAAGCAAAGACTACTCACATATAGCTTCAAAATTCCGTCCTTCACATGCCGATTACACCTATCATATGAAATATGGTAATCGCGACTATCGTGGTGGTGGACGCAGCTCGGCACGTGAAACAGCCGCTCGCGTTGCCGCAGGGGCAATTGCTAAACTAGCCCTTAAACAATTAGGTATTGATGCCCTTGCTTATGTCTCACAGGTCGGAGACATTAAACTCAACAAAAACTACGACGAGCTCGATCTTTCAAAAACAGAAGACAATATTGTGCGGTGTCCCGACACTCTCGTCGCCGAAAAAATGATCGCACTCATCGATGAAACCAGAAAAAACAGAGATACCATTGGCGGAGTAGTTACCGGCGTTATCAAAAACTGTCCAGCCGGGCTTGGTGAACCCGTTTTCGATAAGTTACATGCAGAGTTGGGTAAAGCCATGTTAAGCATCAATGCCGTTAAAGGATTCGAATATGGAAGTGGATTCGAAGGTGTAAAAATGAATGGATCGGCCCACAACGATGCATTCTTCTCGGATGAAAATGGTCATGTTCGTACCAAAACCAATTACTCCGGAGGCATACAGGGAGGAATTTCCAACGGTCAGGACATTTATTTCAATGTAGCCTTTAAGCCTGTTGCTACCATCATGGACGATCAGGAGAGCATCGATACTGAAGGCAACAAGGTAGTAGTAAGTGGAAAAGGCAGACACGACCCCTGTGTCGTTTCAAGGGCGGTCCCCATCGTTGAAGCTATGTCGGCCATTGTTATTCTTGATTTTTACATGCGTCAACGCGCCAAAAACTGGTAGCAATTATGTTTGATTTGCTTAAAAAAACACCACTATATCTTCAGATTATTATCGGTATTGTAGCCGGTGTACTTGTTGCTGTTCTGGCAAGTTCTCTCCAAATGAGTGAACTGGTTATAAAATGGATTGCACCCTTTGGCAAAATTTTCATTCGACTTTTGAAATTGATAGCTGTACCTTTGGTCATTTTTAGCATCATAAAGGGGGTAAGCTCTTTATCTGACGCTACCAGCCTGGGCAGACTCGCTGCAAAAACAATAAGTCTCTACCTTATTACCACTCTTATCGCCATTGGAGTAGGTATGGTTTGCAGTTACCTGATAAACCCTGGGAACTATACGGAAAAGAATATAAGAACTAAAAACCGCTTGCATTATGAACTTTGGGTTCAGGAATCGGCAGACAGAACACTAATTGACGATAAAAATTACCTTGAAGACCCTAAAAACCAGCAATTACTTCAAGAACTACAGCCAAACGAAGCTTTGCCTGCCACATCAAACGCCAAGTATCAAAAGGTACTGTCTAACAAAAGTAAAGCAACTGACACAGGTCCCCTAAACCCTTTGGTAGAAATTTTTCCGGACAATATGTTCGCAGCAATGGGCAATAACAAGCTATTACTTCAGGTCATTTTTGTCAGTGTATTTATAGGCGTTTGTCTACTTCTCATAGACCCTGAAAAGGCAAAACCCATGAATGATCTTGTAAATAGTGCCAATGAAGTATTTCTAAAAATGGTAAATATCATTATGCGAGGAGCTCCCTTCTTCGTTTTTGCTTTGATGGCCGGTGAAATTGCCAAAACGGCAGGAGACGACCCTAACCAGGTTTCTACCATGCTCAAGCCTTTATTGAGCTATTCACTGGTTGTAATTTCAGGTCTCTTGACCATGACCCTGATTTACCCACTCCTTGTTCATATTTTGGTTAAAAAAATATCTTACCTCAAATTTTTAAAAGCCATCAACCCGGCGCAAATACTTGCTTTTTCTACCAGTTCCAGTGCAGCTACACTTCCGGTAACGATGAACTGCGTCGAAAACAACCTGGGGGTATCTAAAAAAATATCGAGTTTTGTATTACCAATCGGAGCTACTGTTAACATGGATGGCACGAGCCTTTACCAAACCGTAGCCATACTATTTATGGCTCAAAGTGCCTTCGTAGATTTTAACGCTTCACACTTATTCACTATAGCAATTACCACTGTACTTGCTTCTATTGGCACAGCTGCGGTACCAGGCGCAGGATTGGTAATGATTTTAGTTGTACTCGAAACATTGGGCTTACCAGCCTACTGGTTGGCAGGGATTCTTGCTGTTGACCGAATATTAGACATGTTTCGTACGGTTGTAAATATAACCGGAGACACTGCTGTTACAACAATCATTGCCTCTCAGGAAAATGAGATAAATACCCTTAGCTGATAAACTTAAATTACTATTTCGTAATTTTGCACATATTTAATACGTAATATACGGAACATTAACACAGAATTTTTGTTTTATCAAAGAACAAAAAAGCTAATAATGACACAAATAATAACTATATATACCGAAAGCAGTCCTAATCCTAACACGATAAAATTTGTTTTTAATTTTAACCTGTTAGAAAATGTAAGCATCGATTATCCAAGTATCGAGGACACCAAAAATTGTCCACTTGCAAACGACCTTTTCAAACAATTCAACTACGTAGAAGGAGTTTTCATTGCTGCCAACTTCATTTCCATTACAAAAAATGAAGACGCTGACTGGTATGAGGCCAGCCCGGAAATTCGCGACTTTCTGAAAGCATATTTCCAAGAAGAAAAACCGGTATTCAGTGCTTCTATTACCAAAGACCTGGGTATTATAGAAGAAGGCAACACCGAAAATCAGGAAATAGTTGAAAAAATCAAATCGCTGCTTGATGAGTATGTACGACCTGCTGTTGAAAGTGATGGCGGTGCGATCTCATTTCACTCATACAACAACGGTATTGTAAAAGTATTGCTTCAGGGAGCATGTAGCGGATGCCCTTCCAGCACAGTTACATTAAAATCGGGTATTGAAAACCTCCTGAAAAACATGATGCCGGACGAAGTAACCGAAGTTGTTGCCGAAGGCGTATAATATCTGAAAAATCTAAAACTAGCCTATTGAAATACATAAAATATGTAGCATTAAGTATTTTCTTATTCAGCTCTGTAATTTCAAAATGTGATGAGGGATGGGACTATATAAAAGACAACGACAACAAACAAGCACGGGTATCGTTTGACGCTAAGCTCAAAAAAGATAGTACGGATCTCCACAGCCTATTAGGAATAGTATACCTTTCGGAGGTAGAGCAAGACAAACATCGTTATAAAAAAGCCATTAATACGCTTCTGCGTCACCACTACTCGCCACATTATTATGCATTATTTGGCCATGTTTGTGAAATCCCACTCAAGCAATTAATCGAGCTAAGTACTACCAAAGACCCCAATTATTCCTTTTTCAAATTTTTGGAAGGAAATCAGCGCAAAGAACAACGAAAGTTTAATGAATCCGCAAAAATCAATAGTTCTATTAGTAGTGATCTAAAGTGGAGTTATCTGGGACCTTTCAAAAACATTGCCGGTAGTGGTCACATAAAGGAATATTTACCAGAGCTGGAACCATTTGACGACCTTAAAAAATATGACACCAGACGCCATTTTGACTTAAACTGGGTCACTCCTGATAAACAACAAGACGATGGAGGCCTTTATTTCGAAAATCACCTACCCGAAAAAGGGCTTAATACTTACTACGCCAATTCTTTCTTTGAATGTGAAGTGGATCAAAAAGTCACATTCCGAATTACAAGAAGACACCCTCTGAAAATATGGTTGGATGATCAGTTGATTTTTGAAGATCCCGAGCTTATTAAAAAGATATGGGACAACGAACAAGTAACACTGGTATTGAAAAAAGGAGTGCACAGACTTTTGGTAAAAAGTTCTGAAATGAACAGTGGCAGAGGAAAGTATTATCTATTTAGCCATTATGATTACATAAAAAACTTCAGCGAGGCCTCCCTCTATTTCCGTATCTGTAAAGAAAACGGAACGATTATACGTTTTAAAGCACCTGCCTCCAAAGAATACGCAGTCGAATCAAAATACACGCCTGTAGTCTCCAAGAATAAAACATCTAATTATTTCAGCGCTCAAATCGATGCCAGTCCCGAACAGTTGTTTAATTACTATGCCTATTGCAAATCCCTTTTTAGAGATGGTAATTTTCGAGATGCAGAGGCTTATTTTGTCAAGCAACTAAGAATAAACCCCAAGAAATCTTTTTTTAAATACCTCGCCGCCAAAATCTATGCCCGCAATGGAAAAATAGAACGGGTTTATGAAGTCTTAAATAATATTGATCATGAAAAAACACCTTTTTTCGATATTCTTCTCGAAGAATTTGAGGAGCTTGACATGAAAAACCAAGAAGACGAATGGGTAGCTAAACTAAAACAACTGGAAACAATCACACCTGCTAACTACGATGTGATAAAGAGCTATTTAAAATATTACGAAAACAAGAATCTCACCGATGAACGTGAGTCTTACATTAAACAGTGTATAAAAAAATTCCCGGAACATAAACGCTATTTGGAGTTTCAACTTGAAAAATCGAACAAACCAAAAGAAGCTACATCAGATAAAGAAAAAAAGAAAACGATTTCGGAAGCTAAAAGTAATATTCATAAACGGTTTTTATACAGCGATTACTTCACACTATTAAAACACTACAAGAAAAGCGACAACAAGAATAAAGTCCTGTTTCTTTACGATGAATTGATTAAATATGAACCTTATGAATCTAAGCATTACCTGGATAAGGCTAAGTTTCTATATAGTAAAGAAATGTATGATGAAGCCCTTCAAAATTTGAGTAAGCTTTTAAAGGTGTCACCATTTGATTATGAAGCTTATGAAATGATCGGAGACATAGAAGATGACAGACAGAATAAACAGAAAGCCCTGAATGCATATTCCATGGCAAAAAAGTATTCTTTTGGTGGGCAATACTCCTTGTTTCACAAAATAGAGAAATTGGCAGGCCAAAAAAAGTTTAAACACTTATTCGATACCCCTGAATTTTCTCATCTTACGGAAATAGATACCGGGTGGAAAAAAATCTACAAAAATGAAGATGCAGTAGTATTACTCTATGCGAAAGATTTTGTCATTGATAGTTCACAGCATTATGAAATTTATCAAAAAATGCTGATCAAAATTCTGTCAAAAAACGGTGTAAAAGAATGGACTGAAGGCAACCTTAGTTTCATGGGCAAACTGGGACATGTAAAAGTAATTAAACCAAACGGAGCTGAGATACGTCCTGATGTGAATGGTTCCTATGTTGTTTGCAAAAACCTGGCCCCCGGCGATCTCATCGAAATTGAAGGTACACGTAAAGACGAACTTAAGTTCGGAGAATTGGGAATGGAAAAAGCATATATGCACTACTTCACTTTTAGTGCTCCTATCTACAAAGCCAAGCTCGAAATAGCTGTTCCTACAGGACAATACCTCGGCTCTCTAACAAAATGTGTCAATGTCAGTTACACTACACGAAAAGACAGCGGCTATCACTTCCACAGATGGGATATGGTCAACCTTCCTGCAAAAGTAAATGAAGAGGCAGAAATCGACGAATTAGATACTTACAATTACATTATGAACTCCACCATGAAAGACTGGAGCCCTTTGGTTGAATGGTATGCTGATAAAACTTACAAGAAACTGGAAAGCAACTATGAAATTATAGAAATCATAGACTCCATAGTAAAACCAGCTATGAACGACGAAGCAATTATCGAAGCAATATACAATTATATAACTTCTGAGATACAATACTCCTATGTATCGTTTCTTCAGTCTAATTTTACACCAAAAGCTCCTGACCTCACCTGTTCGGCAAAAATCGGAGACTGCAAAGATGTTGCCACCATGATGATCACTATGCTCAGATACCTGGGCTATGAAGCTTATTACGTATTAGTAAAATCAAATCACTACGATCATGCAGAAATTTTACCTTCTATTTACTTCGATCATGTAATTGTAGGGTACGATTTACATGGAAAAACTCATTTTGTTGACCTTACTTCAGATTATTTCCCTCATCAGGTACTACTAAACACGGACGTCGGTGCCGTAGGATTAAAAATCAAAGAAGGAACTACCAAAACATTCAGACTACCAAATGACCACTTGGACAAAAACAAAAATTTAATCGATCTAAAAATTGATGCTTCTCTAAACAAAGACCGCAGTATTCTAATTGATGTCAAAGCTATCTATCCTGGCTACGCGGGTGGTAACCTAAGAGAAACTTTGACTCGCTTAAATGAAGAAGAACGCAAAAATTTCATCATAGATCATACAGGTAGCGGAAAATTTGATCACCAGGAACTCATTTCATACAGTTTCGAAAACCTGGAAGATATATCCACACCACTCCATATAAACTATAAATTTGAAGCGAAAGCTTTTACGCAGCGGGTTTTGGATTACATCGTTTTTCCGGTTCCTTATATTACCAATACCGAATATAATGCGGTGTTCTCAAGCGAGCACCGAATTAACGGTATAGACCTCGGTAAAATCACAGAAATACAACCTACTCATCAAACTATTACTTTAAATTTCCCGGATAATTACCATTTAGCAAAAACACCTGCTGACATTTCAATAGACAATGTTTTAGGATCTTATGAAGTAAGTTTTAAACCGACGAATTCAGGTTTACAAATTGAAAAAACACAGTTATTTAACCAGCAATTTGTAAGCGGGAAGGAATTTGAAAACTTAAAATCGTTTTACTTTCAACTTTTAGATGCGGACGCTACACTCATACCGGTATTAACCCGGTAGCACTTATAAATACTGAGTTATAGAGTCGCGAATTGAAGACATCTCTTCTTCACTAAGTTCCAATATTGGTTTGGAAAAGTTCATATCATCTATGTTATCGATTGGAATAAGATGAATATGAGCATGCGGAACCTCAAGACCAATTACAGTGATACCGATGCGACGACAAGTAATAGCCTTCTTCATTGCTACAGCGATTTTTTTTGCAAAAATATTCAAAGCACTTAATGCTGCATCATCAAGATCATATATATAGTCCACTTCGCGCTTAGGTATTACTAAAACGTGACCGGCACGAAGCGGGCTAATATCTAAAAAAGCGAAATTGAGTTCATCCTCAGCTATTTTAAAGCAGGGAATAGCTCCATTTACAATTTTGCTAAATATAGATGCCATTATCTTTGTATATCAACTACTTCTAATTCCATCTTGCCGGCAGGTACTTTAACTTCTGCTGTTTCACCCACTTTCTTTCCTAAAAGCCCCATAGCAATAGGAGACTTAATTGATATTTTATTTTCTTTTAAGTTGGCATCTTCTTCAGGAACTAAGGTATAAGTTAATTCCATTCCATTGGCTTTGTTTTTAATTTTTACAATGGAAAGTATCGCCACTTTCGATGTATCAATGTTTGATTCATCGATAATGCGTGCATTAGCAATTTTATTCTCTAATTCAGAAATTTTCATTTCTAACAGGCCCTGAGCATCTTTAGCGGCATCGTATTCTGCATTTTCACTCAAATCTCCCTTGTCACGCGCTTCTGCAATCTGTTTAGCCATGTCGGCACGTCCTTTCGTCTTTAATTCACGAAGTTCATCGTTCATTCTTTGCAAACCCTCTTTCGTAAAATAAGTGTATTTTGACATAGAACTCTTTTGTTTTTAGCTATAAAAAAAGAACGGACTCAAATGATTAATTTGATGTCCGTTCAGTTAGTTTTACAAACATACGTATTTTTAATATAAATCGCAATTGATACCCGGACAAGAAGCAACAACAGTTTTTAATAAGTCTAAAGACCAAGGCCTTTGATCTTGCTGTGCAAAACCTCATTAATTCTGACATGTGATTCAAATGTCCAACCGGCTACATGAGGAGTAAACAGTACAGATTTATTCTGGACCAAAAATTCGAACTCTTTTCTTTGACGCTCGCTATAAGTATCAAATCTCTCATTTTCAATAACATCCAAGACCGCTCCTCGTAACAACCCTTCCTCAAAGGCGCTGTTAATAGTTTCAAAACTCACCAACTCTCCACGCGCAGAATTCACAAACCAAATAGGTTTCCTGAAACTTCTGAAAAATGCCAAATCGATACTTCCACGTGAGACGGCAGTAAGTGGAAAATGCAGGCTCACCAAATCGGCTTGCTCATAAACTTCTTCCAGTCGTGCCTGCCTGGCATATTCATCTCCATAGTTTGTTTTAAACTTATCGTAAGCCAATAATGTACAACCAAAAGCCGCTAAGCGCCTCGCAGTTGCTTTACCCATATAGCCATAACCAATAATGGCAACAGTCATAGGTCCCAATTCATGACCTCTGTTGCCCTCTCTATCCCAAACGTAAGAGCGCACCTGTTCGTTGGAAAGGGTTATATTGTTCAGTAAATTCAATATGGCACCGACTACATGCTCAGCCACCGCATCTCTATTGCCTTCTGGAGCATTGACTAAAGCTATTCCTCTTTTTTCAACTTCATTAATATCAATCTGGTCAATCCCTGCCCCTGCTCTGCCAATAAATTTCAGTTTTTTTCCTGCATCCAGGATTTCGTCGTTGATATAAGTTTTACTTCGTACCAACAATCCATCATATTCGTGTATAATTCGAAGAATTTCGGCTCGTTTAATTTTGGGGTGATAATTAACTTCAAATCCCGAACCTTCCAACATCGGAATAATAGACTCATGCAAATCATCTATGATTAAGCACTTTTTATCCATGTCTGTTTATTGAACATTTAAATTCGTAAGCAATAGTTCTGCAATCGTAAAATAAACCGCTATTCCCAACAAATCGTTAAATGTAGTAATAAACGGACCAGAAGCAAGGGCTGGATTAATTTTCAAACGATCCAGTACCAGAGGTGTTACCGTACCTACAAGAGAGGCCAAAACAACCACACAAAAAAGTGATATAGCTACTACCAGTGAAATATCAAAAGCATTAAATATCATATTAAAAATGAGTACTAATATTGCTATGGCAAGGCCATTAACTACTGCAACGATTAAAGATTTCATAAACTGACGATAAATTCCTTTGCTAAAAGTATCTCCTCCTGCCAGACTTTGTACTACAATTGTCGATGATTGTATACCGGCATTACCTCCCGTTGCCATTATAAGAGGAATAAAAAAGGCCATAGTGGGTATTATTCTCAATTGTTCTTCGAAGAGCCCAATAAGCTGAGCGCCTAACAATCCTCCTGCCATTCCAATAATCAACCAAGGCAAACGTGCTCTAGTTAGCATCCACACCGTATCGCTCGACTCAACGGACTCGGTCATACCCCCCATTAAATTACGTTCTATTTCGGCATGTTCATCAATTACATCTACGACATCGTCGATTGTAATGCGTCCTACTAACTTACCTTGAAAATTGATAACGGGAACAGCTACCAGATCGTACTTACGCATCACATTGGATACATGGTCTTCATCATCGAATGCATCTACAGAGACAATACTATCTTCGAAAATATCGGCCACTTTGGAACTACCCACCGATAGAATTAACTTTTTTAATGAGACAATTCCTTTGAGGCGGTCTTTACCGTCAACAACATAAATAGAGAAAATTTTCTCTACGTTCTCTGCCTGTTTTCTGATTTCATCAATGCACTGATTTACCGTCCAGTCATAATCGGCTTTTATAAGCTCCTTTGCCATAAGCCCACCTGCCGTATCTTCCTCATAACGCAACAAATCAAGAATATTTTCCGTGTTGTTGTCGTCTGGTAATTCCTTAATTATCTCCGAACGGACTTTGGCTTTTTGTTCGTTTATTATATCGGCAGCATCATCTGAATCCATTTCAGAGATGTAACGGGCTATTTCGGGAGGTTCAAATGATTTGAGGAACTTTGTTCTGATATCAGAATCCAAATCGCTGAGAATTTCAGCGCAAATGATATCATCTAGTAGTTGAATAATGAACTTCGACTGTTCAGTGTCCAGCTTCATCAAAATAGAATTGATGTCAGCAGCATGCATACCATCCAGCTGATCGCGAATAAACTGTTGATCTGAAGCCGCTACAGCCGTTTCAATTTGTTCAATAAATGCTTTGGTAAGTTCAAATTGCATATTTAGAATAGCTATTGAGCCGCTACCGCCAATGTGACAAAGTTCGCAACAGACAGTTGTTCGGCCCTTTTATTTAACAAATCTTCAGGCATTTTATCCAAGGGCAAATTTAGACTTTTTAATGCGTTGCGCAATGTCTTACGTCTATTATTAAAACCTTGTTTTACTATTCTCTTAAATAGTTGTTCATCGCACGAAAGTCTTTGAACACTGTTGCGTTTCAGGCGTATCACACCAGACTTCACCTTCGGAGGAGGTATGAACACATCTTCATTCACTGTGAAGAGATATTCTACAGTGTAAAAGGCTTGTAGAAGGACACTCAGTATACCGTATTTTTTACTTCCGGGAGGTGAGGCTATACGCTCGGCAACTTCTTTTTGCAGCATACAGACAACTTCGTTAACCTGCGTTCTATTTTCCAAAACTTTAAAGAAAATTTGCGAAGAAATGTTATAGGGGAAATTTCCAATGATGGCCAATTTTCCTTTAAACAATTGCGCCAGGTCCATGCGCATGAAATCCCCATAAAAAGAGTCCTTTAATTGAGGATACTTCTCCAGCAGGAAAGCTATAGACTCTACATCAATTTCCGCTAATGCAAGATTTATTTGAGGTATTTCTAAGAGGTATTTTGTTAATACACCTGTGCCGGGACCTATCTCCAGAACAGTTTGAGTTAATTCGGCTTTCAGCCCTTTCACTATATTAAAGGCTATCTCTTCATCCTTCAAAAAATGCTGCCCCAAATGTTTCTTAGCCCGCACATTGTCCATCTTAGCCATAGTCACAACTCAATTTACATTCCCACCACGCGCAAAATACTAAAAGTTATCCATGATTGTTTTATGAATGCACCTGAATGATTTACTTTGTTAACAAAAATTGGAAACATGAGTCGGTTTAGCTTATTCGCAAAACCTGTTAATGATGAGGATGTTCACATTGTCTATTTGTTACAGGAAGTACTACGCGATGATTTACAAGAATTGAATGAACAGGAGTATGAATATGTTATCAATCAGTTTGAAGAAGAGAAAAAACTTGTTGAAATCAACAGGTATAACTATAAAATATTCGTCGTTTACCAAAAGCCCGACAACGATGCTGCTCCTAATGCCGTAGCCGAAGATTTGAGAGTAATGGCTTCCCATATCCGTAAATCTATGGGTGAATCTGCGGAGTTGAATCTGCTTGACAAAACAAAAAATAAAACGCAATGCTACGCTTTCATAGAAGGACTTGTGTTAAGCAACTACAAATACAATCGTTTCAAAGAAGGTAATATAGACTATGCTATCCGGGTAAACATCGATTCAGAAAACGTTGATACTACAGCAATAAAAGAACTTGAAGGAGTACTTGCCGGCGTTTACCACGCCCGAAACCTGGTTAATGACCCTTACAGCCATTTAACTACGCAGGGATTTTCCAATCTAGTAAATATGCTCGCTAAGGACACCTACCTCGATGTTCAAATCTGGAATGAAGAAGAAATAAAAGCAAACAGGATGAATGGATTGCTGGCAGTAAACAAAGCCAGCAACACCCCTCCGCGATTTGTTATTATTGAACACAAACCTACCAATGCTGTTAACAAAAAGCCCTATATTCTTGTCGGAAAAGGAGTAGTTTATGATACAGGGGGGCTGAGTTTAAAAACCACACACAATTCAATGGATATCATGAAGTGTGATATGGCCGGTGGTGCTACCGTTGTCGGTACGTTATACAGCTTATCCAGAACGAAACTCCCCTTATGGACTATTGGCCTAATACCTGTAACAGATAACGCTATTAACAATAAGGCACTCGTACCCGGTGATGTAATTTTTATGAAAAACTACAAAAGTGTAGAAGTCATGAATACCGATGCGGAAGGTCGGCTTATTTTAGCTGACGCCTTATGCTATGCCTCCGAACTTAATCCAGAATTAACCATAGACATTGCCACATTAACGGGTTCTGCATTAAATTCATTAGGTCATGAAGGAATAGTATTTATGGGAAATGCCCCGAAACGGCAAAAAGATTCATTGTTGGACTGTGGTTATCAAACACATGAACGATTAGTTGAGTTTCCATTATGGAACGAATACGACAAACAATTAAAATCGGATATTGCCGACTTAAAAAATGTGGGAGGTCCGACAGCCGGAGCTATAACCGCTGGAAAATTCCTGAGCCATTTTATTGATTATGATTGGTTACATTTGGATATTGCGGGTCCTGCCTATTTAAGCTCGGAAGATTATTACCGGGGTAAATATGGCACCGGCGTTGGTATCAGATTGTTATACCAATTCCTAAAACAAGAAATGAATGAGTCAAGAAAAGAAAAGTAAGCTTCCGACACTGGCAATTACCACCGGAGACATTAACGGCATAGGCCCTGAGTTAATAGTACGCATGTTTTCCGACAATCGTCTGTTACGTATCTGTACTCCTGTAATTTATGGTTCTGGCAAGCTATTCAGTAAGTACCGTAAGATCTTACGTGCAGACCGATTCAATTTCACTCAAATAGACAGCGTGAAAGAGGTCAAACAAAACCGGGTAAACGTGTTAAATGTGTGGAAAGAGGATGTTGAATTACAACCCGGGCAAGAAATTCCGCTGGGGGGACACAAAGCTTTTGAATCCCTGGAAGCAGCCTGTCAAGACCTGTATTCAAACGCTGTAGATGCACTTGTGACTGCTCCTATTAACAAAAACAATATTCAACAGGAGAAATTTCAATTTCCGGGACACACCGAGTATTTAGCCAAACTAGCAGACCAATCTTCTAATTTCCTTATGCTAATGACTACAGAAGACCTGAAGGTCGGACTCGTTACAGCCCATATTCCTCTTCAAAAAATTAGCCAGGAACTTACACAAGAGCTAATCGAAGAAAAGGCGCTAATTCTCAATAAAACGTTAAAAGAGGACTTTGCCATTCCCAAACCAAAAATCGCGCTGCTGGGACTAAACCCTCATGCCGGAGATCAGGGTTTGTTAGGCAATGAAGAGCAAGACATTATCGTTCCCGCTATAGAAAAACTTAGAAATAAGGACTGTATGGCATTTGGCCCCTATTCATCAGATGGGTTTTTCGGATCTTTTGAGTTCAAAAAATTTGATGCCGTACTGGCCATGTATCACGACCAGGGACTCATCCCCTTCAAGACCATCGCTTTTGAAAACGGTGTAAACTACACAGCGGGATTACCAGTTATCAGAACATCTCCGGATCATGGAACAGCTTATGGATTAGTAGGCAAAAAAAAGGCGAACACCTCCTCTTTCAGAGAAGCAATTTATTTGGCGTGTGATGTATTCAAACATCGTGAAAGCACCCTGGATATAGAGAAAAAAATCACTGAAAACACTTAATTAACAAACATTTTAAACACTAAGTATCATTATTCTTTTATTCAAGTTAAAAATATAGTAACTTTGCCGTCTTAATTCAAAATGGGATGAAGAGAAGATCCTCGGACATATTCGACATATTACTAATAGGGTTGAAGGATGGTACGCACCATTTTGAATATGAAATTGGGGAATCCTTTTTCGCTAAGTATGAAGAAGCGCTAGTAGAAAAAGGAGCTTTAAAGGCTCAGGTTGAGCTTGAAAAAAACAGTCGTCACATAAGCTGTACATTTGCCATAAAAGGATTTGTGCAATTGGAATGTGACAGGAGTAGTGATCGTTTTGAATATCCGATTGCCTTAGAATATGTGATCATATTTAAATATGGCGATCAGTACGAAGAACTTTCAGAAGATTTAATTACAATCCCTTACGAATGGGAATATTTAAATCTTGCTTCCTATATTTACGAGCTTATAGGAATTGAAATCCCCATGAAGAAGCTACATCCAAGGTATGCAGATGAAGCGGATAGTGAAGATGACGATGATGAGATGATCTATTCATCAAATGAGGAAGGGGAAGATGAAGAAACAGAAAACCAGATTGACCCACGATGGGAAGGTCTTAAAAACTTTAAATAAGAACTTAATTAATTAAATAGCGATATGGCACATCCTAAACGTAAGACGTCAAAGACAAGAAGAGATAAGAGAAGAACACACGTAAAGGTATCGGCTCCACAAATAGCTACCTGTCCTACAACGGGCGAACCACACCTATATCACCGTGCTCATTGGTACGAAGGCAAGCTCTACTACAAAGGGCAAGTTGTAATGGAAAAAGAAGTATTGGTATAATTACCAGCACATGAAAATTGCTTTGGACGCTATGGGGGGCGATTTCGCTCCCCAGGCTATTGTTGAAGGAGCAGTACTTGCTAAAAAGGAAGTACTAAAGGATGAGGCAGAGCTTGTTCTCATTGGACGAGAAGAAGAAATAAAGTCGCAACTTGACGCTCTAGGGGCAGCACACAGCGATTTCACTATTGTACATGCGTCGGAGGTCATTGATATGGCAGAACACCCGACCAAGGCAATATCTCAAAAACAAGATTCCAGCATTCATCATGGGTATGCACTCTTGAAACAACAAAAAGTTGATGCTTTTTGCAGTGCGGGCAATACCGGTGCCATGCTCGTTGGGGCCATGTTTACCATTAAAGCTATTCAAGGTATAATAAGACCGGGAATTGCAGGTTTTTACCCAAAAACTCATGGCAGGTATGGTATCGTACTGGACGTAGGTGCCAACGCAGACTGTAAACCAGATGTTTTGGGCCAGTTTGCTGACTTAGGATCTATTTATTACAAGAACATTTTTAATGTTGATAAACCTAAAGTTGGACTGCTAAACCTGGGTGAAGAAGAAACTAAAGGCACGCTGCTCACTTTAGCCGCCTACCAGCTACTTAAATTAAACAAGCATATAAATTTTATAGGAAACGTTGAAGGACGTGATATCCTTACCGATAAAGCTGATGTTATCATCTGCGACGGATTTACCGGAAATGTAGTTTTAAAACTCGGAGAATCATTCTGGGATACAATGAGCGAAAGAAACCTGGTAGACGATTTCGTAAAGATGTTCAACTATGAAAGTGTAGGTGGAAGCCCCATCTTGGGAGTCAATGGTAATGTGATCATTGGACATGGAGTTTCCTCGCCACAGGCCATAAAAAATTTAATGAATCTCGCAGTTCAAACTGTCAAATCTGACGTCTGCGAAAAAATCAAAAGTTTTTACAATCAAGTTTTATGAGTAAAACAAGAGCCGCGATAACAGGCGTAGCGGGATACGTCCCTGAGTACGTACTATCAAACAAAGTGCTTGAATCCATGGTAGATACTAATGACGAATGGATTATATCCAGGACGGGAATCAAGGAACGCAGAATTCTAAAGGGTGAAGGTCTGGGCACTTCTCACATGGCAGCGAAAGCCGCCGAAGAATTGTTACAAAAAACCAACACCAAAGCTACCGAAATCGATTTGATTATCATGTGCACAATTACGGGTGACTTCGTCTTCCCGGCCACAGGTAATATCGTTTCAGAGATGATAGGTGCTACGAATGCCTTTAGTTACGACCTGGCTGCGGCGTGTTCGGGTTTTTTATTTGGACTAGCCACGGCACAACAATATATTGAGAGCGGAACTTACAAAAAAGTCATTGTAATTGGCGGAGATAAAATGTCATCGATTACCGATTATACAGACCGTACTACATGCATATTGTTTGGTGATGGTGCGGCGGCCGTACTTCTTGAACCCAATGATAGCGGGCTCGGCATTCATGATCACATCCTTAAGACAGATGGCTCGGGTCTAAAACACCTGCACCAGGTTGCCGGAGGCAGTAGAAAACCTCCATCGGCAGAAACCGTTGCCAACAAAGAACACTATTTATACCAGGAAGGCTCGGCTGTTTTCAAATTTGCGGTAACACGAATGGCTGATGTCGCCGAAGAAATAATGAACCGTAATAATTTAACGGGTGACGATGTCGCTTACCTGGTACCTCATCAGGCTAACAAGCGTATTATTGATGCGACCGCCAGAAGGATGGGAGTATCGGACGAAAAAGTGATGTTAAACATCCAAAATTATGGTAATACCACTGCTGCAACAATTCCTTTATGCCTTCGAGATTATGAACCTAAATTAAAAAAAGGTGATAACCTGGTACTTGCAGCATTCGGTGGAGGGTTCACATGGGGATCAATTTACCTTAAATGGGCATACGACCCCCAATAATTATATTGCTTTTTAGTAATTCGTTTGTAATTTAGAGGCCCTAAAATTTATAAATAGTATGGCAAGCACCGCTGATTTCAGAAATGGTTTATGCATAGAATACAATAACGATTTGTATCAAATAGTTGAGTTTCAACACGTAAAACCAGGTAAAGGCCCAGCCTTTGTACGCACTAAACTAAAAAGTTTAACTTCGGGTAAAGTGATAGATAACACCTTCAACTCAGGAGTTAAAGTAACAACTGCCCGTATAGAAACCAGACCACATCAATTCTTATATAAAGACGATATTGGTTACCACTTCATGGATAACAGCACTTACGAACAGGTTGCTCTTCAGGAAAACCTTATTAATGCTCCTCAATTTCTAAAAGACGGACAGGAAGTGAATGTTATTTTCCATGCAGAAACCGAGCAAACTTTAAATTGTGAATTACCGCAGTTTGTTGAATTGGAAATTAATTATACAGAACCGGGAGTTAAAGGAGATACGGCAACTAACGCCACAAAATCTGCCACCCTGGAAACCAACGCCGAAATTCAGGTACCATTGTTCATAAACAATGGAGAAAAAATTAAAATAGATACTACTACTTCAAAGTACGTAGAACGCGTTAAATCCTAATCACAACACAAGCATACAGTTCTGAATTGAACTAAAATTAAGCTGGAATGAAAGTAAAAGAGATAATAGAGCTAATCGACTTTATTTCCAAAAAGAGATTGGAAGAGGTAAAAGTTGAAACAAACGAAATAAAACTAAGTATTCGTAAAAATGTACGACCTGCGAGTGCAAACGAGCCACAAATGATTGCTGCTCAGCCTGTAGCTGCAACACCTATTGTGCAACAGGCAGCAGCACCTCAAGCGAGTACTCCGGCACCTCAGGCAGAAGCAGAACCTGCTGCTAAAACTGCTGCTCCTACCAATGGGAGAGACAATTACATTACTGTTAAATCTCCTATGATCGGTACTTTCTACCGAGCCTCTAATCCCGAGACGCCGTCGTTTGTAAACGTTGGTGACAAAATTTCAGAAGGCCAAACGGTTTGTATAATTGAGGCCATGAAGTTATTTAACGAAATAGAGGCGGAAATTTCAGGTACTGTAGTAGAAGTTCTTGTAGAGAACGCGACTCCTGTTGAGTACGACCAACCACTATTCTTGGTTGATCCTTCCTAATTCATTCGTTTTTAAGTTTAAAAACTTAAAACATTATTTTCAGTTTCACCGAAATTGACTTACTGTGTTATTTAAAAAAATATTAATTGCCAACAGAGGAGAAATTGCCATGCGTGTCATTCGCGCCTGCAAAGAACTCGGCATAAAAACAGTTGCTGTTTATTCAACAGCTGATAAAGATAGTCTACATTTAAAATTTGCAGATGAAGCCGTTTGTATAGGACCTCCGGTAAGTAAAGATTCTTACCTTAATATTCCTAATATTATTGCTGCTGCCGAAATCACAAATGCAGATGCCATTCACCCGGGCTACGGTTTTCTCTCTGAAAACGCCGAATTTTCGCGCGTTTGCAGAGATTACAATATCAAATTTATTGGAGCCTCTCCAGAAATGATTAACGGTATGGGAGACAAGGCTACTGCCAAAGCTTCCATGAAAAAGGCCGGAGTGCCTACAATTCCTGGGTCAGAAGGTATTCTGGCTACAATAGAAGAAGGGAAAACATTAGCTAAAAAGATCAAATATCCCGTAATACTAAAAGCTACTGCCGGTGGTGGTGGCCGAGGTATGCGCGTCATACAGAAAGAAGCAGACTTCGAAGCGGCATGGAACTCTTGTAGACAAGAAGCTGAAGCAGCATTCGGAAATGGAGATCTTTATCTGGAAAAATTCATTGTTGAACCCAGACACGTTGAAATTCAACTTGTTGGAGACAAACACGGAAACGTTTCTCACTTTTCTGAAAGGGATTGCAGTATTCAAAGACGCCACCAGAAACTGGTAGAAGAAACCCCTTCACCAATTGTAACGGATAAACTTCGAAAGAAAATGGGCTTGGCAGCAAAAAAAGGTGCCAAATCTATCAAGTATGAAGGTGCAGGGACTATTGAATTTCTTGTAGATAAGTTCGGCGATTTCTATTTCATGGAAATGAATACCCGAATACAGGTAGAGCACCCTATCACGGAAGAAGTTACCGACATCGATTTAATAAAGGCGCAGATTCGTGTTGCTGCAGGAGAAAAAATTGATGGTAAAGATCACATGCCAAAAAGGCATTCGATAGAATGTCGTATCAACGCCGAAGATCCATTCCACGATTTCAGACCTTCTCCAGGTAAAATTACCGATTTACACCTTCCGGGAGGACAAGGTATCAGGGTAGATACGCATGTGTATTCCGGATATAGTATTCCGCCGAACTATGACTCTATGATCGCAAAACTCATCGTACGTGCCCCAACCAGGGAAGAAGCGATGATTCGTATGAGACGTGCACTGCAAGAGTTTGTAATAGAAGGAATTAAAACAACTATCCCTTTTCATATTAAATTGATGGACGATGTCAATTTTAAATCCGGTGTATTCACAACTGCGTTTATGGATACTTTTAAAATGACTGAGGACTAATCATAAATATAGCTTTAAAAGGTTAATCGAATCCCGGTTTTTATGAAAAACCGGGATTTTGTTTTTATATTTCATTATGCGTTTTTTGCTTTTTATAATCACGTTCTTCTGTTACTGCGGTCTTTTCGCTCAATCCGAGTCGACACCCTATTATTTTACCTTCGGCACGGGGCCTATCGCTTATAAAGGAGACCTCAATAGCAGTTATCAAAAATTTGGCATTAATAACTCTTTTTCTACCCAATTCAACAGGCGTAAAAGAATCAATGGACATCTTACACTTTCTTTTGGAAGCTTCTCCGGGCAAACAACATCTTATTTCCTGACAGACGATGACGGCAACAACTATTATCCCAATAACTACTTTAAAACAAGTTTCATTAGCTTCGATTATAAAATTCAAATAAACCTGATTGCCAAAGAAAACCTAAAGGTCTATTTCGCTCCCGGACTGGGAATCATGCGTTTTTCTCCCAACGATGAACAGGGGAACAGCCTGTTTGACCAATCTACCACACGATTCATCAATGAAGATTACAATCTTATTTCTCCTTATTTCCCACTTAGTATTGGTTTAAACTACTTCTGGAAGCATAAGTATAGCTTAGGTTTTCAGACCGGTTATGTAAACAATACCTCTGACTATATCGATAACATATCTATTCTTGGCAGATCTGAAAAGAAAGACAATCTTTTCTACATGCGATTAGCAGTTGGTTTAGCCATAAGGAGTAAAAATAAAAAAGGCCCGGAAACGCATCGTGTTAATCAACCTGCTCAGCAATAAATTCATCAAGCTGCTGAAACCACTCTTCTCCGTATTTCCGTATCAGAGCTCCCTTCACAAACTTATATACCGGTACTTTTAATTCTTTACCGAGCACGCAGGCATCACTGCATATCGACCATTCATCGTAATTCAGTGCATCGCCTCCCGACAATTGGGTCACTCTAATTGGGTAAAGGTGACAAGAAATGGGTTTTTGCCAATCTATAAGCCCTTCTTTATAGGCTTTCTCTATGGCACACCCTAAGATTCCCTCATCGCCATAAATAGCATAAGCACATTCCTTTCCTGCTATGGTAGGGGTAGAAAAATCGTCTTCCCAATCTTTGACGTATAAGCCCTGTTCTTCTATTTCCTTACGTCCCTCCTCTGTCATAAACGGCGCTACCCGATCGTATACTTCTTCGAGCTTGTCCAGCTCATCAAGCTCCAAAGGGGCTCCCAGATCCCCTTCGACACAACAAGCACCTTTGCATTTACTTAAATCACAAACAAATTGTTCTTTGTAGACGCCTTCAGTTATGAGGGTATTTTTGAACTCAACCATTACTTATACTTTAATCGATCCTTTCCGGGATATACATCAGGAAATAAGTTACGAATTTAACACATAAATATTCTTTAACAGACAGTCCAACAGAAATCTTCACCAAATTTTGTAATTTACCTTTGTAAATCGTCACGATGAGAAAAGGGCTTTCTTTCACACTTTGTTTGCTTTTGTTATTCATTACTAATTGCTGTACCGCTCAAAATGAGGAACATGCAGCAGATAGTACCGACCGGGGATTGTTCGAAAAAGTCTATAGCACATCGAAAACAATAGGGGTTAACCCGGTTTTACTCTTAAACGGAGATTACGCCTTATTTTTCGAGCGCACGTTTTCTCAGCGCGCGTGTTATGAAATAGCCCTTGGATTAACTACCGAAGATCAAGTCCTGAGAACTAATAACATTACCGAAACTAACAATTATAAATCGCTATTGGGTTATAGCCTGAGGATGGGGGTAAAATTTTATATACCATACAAACCTGCACATCACGGCTGGTATGGAGGTATAGGACTTATGCATCGTTTGTATAGACTCAGTATTGATGGTTGTACATCCGGGATTGATTTCGGAAAGAACTACACCAATAGACGCTTTGATAACGACCTTAAAGTCTCTATAGGTTACAAATTACATTTATTACAATACATCACCGTAGATGCATTTCTTGGCATGAGCCTGAGGCTAAATAAATATATCCTTAATCAATGCTACAGGCAGGGCTCCATACAAATAATTACCGAATCGCCACAATCCGGATACCATTTCCGCGCCATGGGAGACATTGGTATTAAGTTGAGTTATGCATTTTGAAGATGAAAACACCACTATAAGTATTCGGGCAGCTTATTTGTGGAGAATTATCAGTCATTAAGGTAAATTTAAAGAGAGCAGTTTTGTATATTGCTAACAGTCAGGTTAACTGAAAGAAATTCAAATCAGACTTGTACTGTTAGCATGTTAGGAACCATAGGCCATGCTATTGGTTCAGCTAATAACTATACATCTTTACAAAATTAAAAGTGAGTAAGTCTTAGATGGACAAAAACGATTACCTAGATTCATTAAATCCACCACAAAGAGAGGCTGTACTATCAACAGAGGGGCCAAGTATGATCATCGCCGGTGCCGGCTCGGGTAAAACGAGGGTACTTACCTACAGAATAGCCCAACTAATCAGACAAGGCGTTGACCCATATAATATCCTGGCTCTCACGTTTACTAATAAGGCTGCACGCGAAATGCGCGATCGGATAGAATCTGTTGTGGGAACAGAAGCGCGCAACTTATGGATGGGTACTTTTCACTCTGTTTTTTCCAGAATTTTACGATCTGAGAGTGAAAAACTGGGTTTTCCAAGCAATTTCACGATCTATGATTCAGATGATTCAAAATCGTTAATAAGAACCATTGTTAAAGAATTAAACCTTGATGATAAGGTCTACAAAGCGAATGTCGTACTGAACAGAATATCTGCCGCAAAAAACAGGCTGGTATCTTTTATTGAGTATAATTCGAACCCTGTCTACAAAACAGATGATGAGGCTGCAATGAGGCCTGAAATTGGCAGACTTTACCGTATTTATCAAGAACGCTGTTTCAAAGCCGATGCCATGGACTTTGATGACCTCTTGTTCAACACAAGTGTATTGTTCAAAGAACACGTAGATGCGCTTAACAAATACCAACAGCGCTTTAAATATGTATTGGTCGATGAGTTTCAGGATACGAACCTGTCTCAGTATTATATCACAAGAAAATTAGCAGCAGTAAATCGAAATATCTCTGTTGTTGGTGATGATGCTCAGAGTATTTACGCATTCCGGGGAGCAGATATTCAGAATATATTGAATTTTGAAAAAGATTACCCTGAGCTAAAAATATTTAAACTGGAACAAAACTACCGTTCCACCAACACCATTGTAGAAGCGGCCAACAGTGTTATTAGCAAAAACACAGCTCAGCTCAAAAAGGATGTTTGGACGAGTAACGAATCGGGTGAGTTGGTTGATGTTATTGCCGCACAGTCAGATAATGAAGAAGGAAAGCTTGTTGCTAACGCTATTTTCGAGCAGAAAATGCAAAAGCAACTCAAAAACGAAGATTTTGCGATTCTCTATCGAACAAACGCACAATCCCGTTCTATAGAAGAAGCGCTCAGAAGAATCAATATCAATTATAAAATCTTTGGAGGGCTTTCATTTTATCAAAGGAAAGAAATCAAGGATGTAATTGCTTATCTGCGGCTCACACTTAACCCCAATGATGAAGAAGCCTTTAAGCGGATCATTAATTACCCTAAAAGGGGAATTGGAGACACCTCTGTAGCTAAAATTCTCGTTTTTGCACAAGAAAATGGCATATCAAACTGGGATGCTTTAATGCGATCGAGGGAATACCTCAACGCGCGAACCGCCGGAGCCATACAAAGCTTTGTGGCTTTAATTAAAAGCTTTCGTATGGCGGCACAGAGTAAAGATGCTTTTGACACGGCCACCCAGGTCGCCAAAGAGACCGGTATTCTCAAAGAGTTGTACAATGACAAATCCATAGAGGGTATAGCCAGACATGAAAATGTACAGGAATTATTAAATGGTATTAAAGAATTTGTGGACAGTCCGGAAAGAGAAGACAGTTCCTTACCCGCCTTTTTACAAGATGTGGCGCTCCTTACGGACCAGGATACCACTAACGACGAAAGTTCAGACTATGTCACTTTAATGACCATACATTCTTCAAAAGGACTTGAGTTTGGCAATGTATTCATTGTGGGTATGGAAGAAGATTTGTTCCCATCTCAAATGATGCTTAGTAGTCGCGCAGACCTGGAGGAAGAAAGACGCCTGTTTTATGTTGCTGTTACCCGTGCTGAAAATAAGCTCACATTAAGCTATGCTTATAATCGCTATCGGTTCGGAAGACCTAAAACCTGCGAACCGAGCCGCTTTCTGAAAGAGATAGACCCCAAATTCCTTAATCAGACCAGTTCGTTTAATAATCCAAACTCCCGCACCGTTGCAAAAATTGATCAACAGAGTGGTTACAGCAGTAATTACAGCCAACTTATCAAAAGTGTAAAAGCCAATAACCAAAAAAGTAAGGCTGCAAGTGCCTACAAGGCACCTAAGAACTTCAAAGCCAGCGATACCTCCAATTTAATGGTAGGCAACAAAGTGGAGCACCCTAAATTTGGGCATGGTGTAGTGCTGGAAATAGATGCAGAAGGCACAAATAGAAAGGCGAAAATAAAATTTGACCTCATTGGCGAAAAAACATTGCTTTTGTCTTTTGCTAAATTGCACATACATTCCTAAATTGAAAAGTTATCCAAAAATGGAAACCATATGAATATCACATCGGCAGATTACAATACACAACAAGAAGACATTATCCTGAGGGAATACGGCAGAAACATCCAAAAGATGGCCAAAGTAGTTCAACAAGAAAGTGACCAGGAAAAGAAGCTGGCAATGGCAACTACACTTGTTCATCTGATGAAACAAATAAATCCAAACTTAAAAGACTCCAATCAGGACGTTAATCAAAAAGTCTGGAGTCATCTCCATATAATATCCGATTACAAGCTCGAATTGGAAAACCCTCCTTTCCCGGTTCCGGAGCCTACCATGCGTATTAAAAAGCCAAATCCGGTAGACTATCATGATTCCCGAATTGCTTTCAGACATTATGGTAAAAACATTGAATTTCTGATCGAAAAGTCTAAAGATATCGAAGACGAAGAAGAACGTGAATCGGCAATAATTCATATCGGAAGATTAATGAAACGCTTTTTCCAAACCTGGAATAAAGATGCTGTTGATGATTCTTTAATAATTGGTCAGTTAGACCGATTATCAAACGGCAAGTTAACTATTGACCTTGAGAAAGTAAGAGAGCACAAACTGTTCGAATCAAATATCAAAGACAATAAACAAAACGGTAATACTTTTCAGAATAATCCAAAGAAGAAAAAGAAAAAAACCAAATACAACTAATGGCTTCATTTGAGATCAAAGGAGGAAAAAAGCTAAGCGGTGAGATCACACCTCAGGGAGCTAAAAACGAGGCGCTACAAATATTATGTGCTGTATTGCTCACAGAGGAAGACGTTATAATCAGAAATATCCCACACATACGCGATGTGGTAAAACTAACTGAGTTATTATCTGCACTTGGAGTAAAAGTCGATAAAATAGACGACAATGCTACGCGATTCAATGCTTCAAACGTTGATATTTCATACCTGGAGACGGACTCCTTTAAAGATAAGGCCAGTTCTATCAGAGGGTCGGTAATGATTGTGGGACCACTTCTGGCGCGTTACGGAAAAGGAAAACTTCCTAAACCCGGTGGCGACAAGATAGGCAGACGCCCAATGGACACTCACTTTAAAGGGCTACAAATGCTCGGTGCCAAATTCAACTATGACACCAAAGCGGCATTTTATGAAATTGATGCTACCGACCTTAATGGTACTTACATGCTACTCGACGAAGCGTCGGTTACAGGTACGGCAAATATCTTAATGGCTGCCGTATTGGCGAAGGGTACAACAACGATCTACAATGCTGCGTGTGAACCATATATTCAACAATTATGTGGTATGCTCAACAGCATGGGCGCAAAAATTGAAGGAACGGGATCAAACCTGCTCAAAATTCAAGGGGTAGAAAAATTAGGAGGTTGCGAACATTCCATCCTGCCAGACATGATCGAGATTGGTAGTTTCATAGGGCTTGCCGCCATGACTCAGTCCGAGATTACCATCAAAAACTGCCGCGTAGACATGCTTGGAATGATACCTCGTGTCTTCAAAAAGCTAGGAATACAACTTGAAATAGACGGTGACGACATACGTGTACCCAGTCAAAAAGAATACGAAATTGATAAGCTAATCGATGGATCTATCCTCACGATTGCCGATGCTCCCTGGCCCGGTTTCACTCCTGACCTATTGAGTATCGTGTTGGTTGTAGCCACACAGGCAAAAGGATCTGTACTCATACATCAAAAAATGTTTGAAAGTCGATTATTCTTTGTAGACAAACTCATTGATATGGGTGCTCAGATTATTCTATGCGACCCACACCGTGCTAATGTAATAGGTCTGAACCGATCGGTTTCGCTAAGAGGAATAACGATGACATCTCCCGATATCAGGGCAGGTGTTTCGCTTTTAATCGCCGCATTATCTGCTGAGGGCAGCAGTATAATCCACAACGTGGAGCAAATAGACAGAGGTTATCAATATATTGATACGCGACTAAATAATTTAGGCGCAGAAATTAAAAGACTATAAAATGGGCGAGTGGGTGAAAATTTTTGATTCTTCGAAGGAAGCTCAGAAACTCTTCCCACTCAACGCTGTAAAAACCATCCGTATCGGCGAAAAGCGTATTTGCTTAGGCCGCCTTAGCGATGGTTTTTATGCTATAGAAGACACCTGTAGCCATGAAGGGGCTTCTCTTGGTAAAGGTATTTGCCGCTCCGATGGTTATGTCATCTGTCCCTGGCACCATTACCTGTTTGACTTAAGGACAGGAAAAGCTGTTACCAAAAATTGTGAAGACCATCACACATTTGCCGTTAATGAATCGGAAGACGGCATTTTTATTTTTATGGAATAAACTATAAATATCACATACCTTAGGCGACAATTCATCCACATTTCTCTCCTTTTATCGTATTTTTTTACCGATTTCGTCACATATTTTATCCCTTTAATTATAGATCACGTATATTGACAGTGTACATTTCACACCCTCAATAACTATAATAATATGAAAAATCATTTCATAACAGCATTATTGAGCATTTCGACGTTTTGCCTGTTGGGACAATGGGACCCTGACGCCGGTTTGCTATCTCCTCTGAGTGAAGGCGCAACAATCACTGCCACTTCATCTGCCCAAGATAACCCTCCTACCCTTGCTATTGATGGTATTAACACCGTAAATACCGGCTGGGTATCAGGATGGACATTCCCTAATGGCTTCGTTGGTCGCCCTGACCAAAACGCCTTCCTTAACGGAACGGATCTTGGAACTGTCACCACCTCATCTTCGAATGACGTTAGTGTTGCTACTGATGGAAATTTCGGAACGAGTATTGAAATTAACGCTCCTGACGGAGAGCGCTACTTTCAGTTTAATTTTGATGTCCCCACACTGGTCAGCAATGTCTCGCTAAATGCCGCTATTGGAAGTGGCTCTATAGCCATAACGGCCATTCTGGAGAATGATTCTGAAGTCAACATCGCCAATTACTCGTCGGCAGAAAACTATTCATTTAAGCGCTATGCACAGGAACACACCGTAAAAGCAATAAAAGTGAGCGCTCCTGCTAATTTCTCCATTTTAGATGTGTCTGCCATCGCCGGTCAACCGGAACAGTATTTGACACTCGACCTCGGCGCTATTCATACTGTAGGAATGATTGATCTTTCGCTTTCATCATCGGATGAATCTGCCAGTTATGTATTTCTGGATTTGAGTGAAGACAACTCAAACTGGGTTACTGTAAAAGAAGTGGACCCTGCTGTATTCCCTACCTTAGGTCATACGGTATATCCTCCGGTAGAAGCCCGTTATGTACGTGTGCGTATTGGTGATGTGAATGGTGATTATAAGACCAATAGTGTTCGTGAGATTGTGGTCTATGAACACGGCCGATTTGGACCAATGCCCGAGCAGGAACCGGCTACGCACACACTTGACGAAATGCTCGGTGTAAACGGAATCTGGGGCTGGGCAACTGGCAAATATACCAATGACCACAGCGCAAATGAAGGCATTAACAAGTACAAAGAATTCTGCACACACGGGCGTAATTATCATGACCTGGACTGGGACATTTCCGACCCAGACATCACACCTAACTTTGACGGAATGCCGGGATCACTTGCTCAAACCTGGCTGGACTGGGATCGTGAGTACGGAGCCTGGAAAGACGCCGGTATGCCGACCCAGGCTACTATTCAGTTTAGAAGTGAAGTATACCCAGCAAACGTATGGAACACCCCCTACCAGTCTGCATACAATTATGGATATGCCTTCGCGAGGCATTTTGGCCCTACGCACGGAACAGGGAATGTCACAGCCATGGAAGTTGGAAACGAACCGTGGCATTATGAAGCCGACTTCTATACAGATGTACTGGCCGGGATGAGTGAAGGAGCGAAAGCTGCAGACCCGGAGATGGAAGTATACTCTTGTGCTTTACAGGCCTACGACCCCAGTGCCGAAGATCCAGGCGCATTGTTCCACAATTATATGGGAGCACGTATGCTTGAATCGCACGCACCTTATCTCGACGGTCTAAATGTGCACCACTATACTTTCTGGAACGATGAAACGGGGCTAAGAACTTTTACATTCCCGGAAAATCGTGCTTCGGAATTGCTGAGTATCTTAAACGAAATAAGATGGCGTGACCACAACATGCCGGGATCAAAAATTTATGTAAGTGAATGGGGATGGGACAGTGATGGCGCCGGGCAAAGTTGTACTCATGCTGAATGTGTGAATGAACGTGCCCAGGCATTGTATGCCGTACGTGGAGCACTGTTATTTAACAGACTCAGAGTGGACAGAGCTACCTGGTACTTTTATGCTAATTCCGATGAAGGATCCTCGCTATTTACCCGATCGGGACTTACAGGAACATCGAGTGTTGGATTTGCACCTAAAAAGTCATTTGTTGCTTTTCAGGCCCTTCACAGAAACATAGGAGGAAAACGTTTCCTGAGCGCACTTAAAGAAGACGACGATGGCTGGGTATACCTGCTTGGCGATGAAAACGGAACGCCAACACACCTTGCTGCCTGGCTACCTGTCGATGAATCGGACGCTCGCAGCAATTCCGTAAAAGTAAATGTCAGATATAGCCCGGTTTCTGCTGTCAAAATAGAAGGCTTGAATGCAGACGGTACGCAAGTCGGACTACCGGCATACGACCAGGGTAACGGAGATATGACAATAGATATTTCTACCGTACCTGTGATTATTGAACTGGGAGATGCATTAACAGGAACTAACGATGTAGCCAATTTTGAACCCACACTTAATGTATTCCCAAACCCTGTCAAAGATGAACTGCACCTGGCTCTTGACAGTAAGTTTAACGGAAATGCACAAATCAAAATTTACGACATTCATGGTATTGAACTATATAATACAGCCAAGGTAGTGCATATGGGTAAAAAGAATATTACAATACCCGTAAGCGATTACTCTCCGGGTATGTATACATGCGAAATTGTAAGTAACCGAAACAACAACAGCTTTAGAAGCGTTTCAAAATTTATTATTTCCGAATAATTTGCAAACAGGTAAGGGTTTATCCCTTACCTGTTTTATCTACCTAGTTATCGCCTCTTATAAAAACACTCACTTCTTGCGACAAGTTGCTCAGCACACCAAAGTGCGATATCGCTTGCAATTGAATCTTATACCTTCCGGTTTTCAAACCTTCAAATACCCAAGACCGTTGATTGGCCCCCACTTCATGCTCATCAAGATATAGTTTACCATTCACCCAAATTCTGAAACCTGCCAGATCAATGATATCATGCTTGTATTGCCAACTATACACCAAATCTTTCGCTGCATTGAATTCATAATCACCTGCCAACATGTAAGGCAGTTTTACAGATGGAATTGTCACTGAAATTGTATCGCTATAATTCCTCAGATATCCCGTTCCACTTTTATAGCTAATCGCAAAACGATACTGCACACCATTTGCACCCTGAACCTTATAATCATATGTATTTGTTTTAATTGTTCCAAGCATAGATTCCTGGGCCAGTTCACTCCCAGATCTGTCACAATAAATAACGAAAGATCGTATCTGATCTATAAATTCCTGATCGGCATCCCATTTTAAATGAATAAGTACCTGATCATTGATTACTTCTGCAATACCCGTTAAATGTTTAAGTCCCAGGATTGCTGCTTGCTTTACAAAATCAATTGTTATTGAATTACTCCACCTAACGTAAGAATCATGGGGAATAGTTAAAAGTCGGTAATAAAACTTATTACCATCGCTATCAGTTAATGAGCGATCGTGAAAATCACGTAATGATGGCGGGAGTGTATCTGAAATTACCTGGTAATCCCGATCGCCTCTATCCATACGCTGAAGTACAAAGCCTTTGATGCTATTCTCCAGGCTCTCATTGAAATACCACTTAAACTTCACACCTTCTTTTATCAAGTCTACATTTTTAGATTGATCTAAAAAGAGCTGTGCCGATTCCATAGGAACAGCACTTTCTTCACTCCACTTCAACACGGTTGCAAGACCTTCATTATTAAAAAAGGAAACAGGTGAAATTTCATATGCCTCGAAGGGTTCTTCATTAAACCGGTTATCTATGTAATTCAGTTCTCTTTTTTCCCCGGACCTATCTATCCATATAAGCTGCTCATTAAGTTTTGTTCTATCTCCATTGTATTCCTTTCTGTAAATGTTAAAACCAGCGAGCCTTTTTTGTGCATCAAATTCTTCCTTGTTATACTGTAGGGAAAGATAAACGTCGTTAGCCTTTCGTTCTATATGCGTCTTTTGTGGCTCAAGCCTTAAGGTATTTCCGGAAACTGTTGACACCACGCAGGTAGCCACAATAGTATTTCTGTCATTGTCAGCGGTTTTTTCAACCAGCGCATATTCATATTTCTTTCCTTTAAGTATGCTATGATCTTCGAAAGCGAAACCAAACATAAGCGCAATATCAAAATCAGCCATAAACAGCAATCGTACCATTTTCAATGTTTTGCTATCTTTGAAGTAGCCCCGAACTTCTTGTTCTGCAATAGGTACCAGGCGGGTACTTCCCTCTTCGGTATTATTCATATACTTAAAACGCTTGGTTTCTAACTGGTCTCGCCGTTGCTTATGACCACATACATTTTCAAGGTTTTTATACAAATCATTGTATACTCTGATAGGTTGCTTCGTGAGCTGCAACCATTCTGTTCTATTTCCTGCTATAATTTCCCTTCTTTTTATGTGCACACCTTCAAACCTAGCAGGCCAGCTATCGACTTGCCATAATAGCCTCACGGCAGTCTTATACTCTCCTTTAATTCCATACTTCTCCCTGCCGATTACTGATGTGCTAACACCAAGTACCAACATTAATAAACCTATCTTTTTCATATCTTAAAAATTGTAGTGGTAATCACCTTCAATAGCGTATTCTTCCCCATCATCTGCTTGAATAGACACCGCATAATTTGATGCTAAGAACCACACTTTGTTTTCATATTTTATTATAGCCTCACCCTGAACCGCTGCCAGGGCCTTAAGACTGCATCCTATAACATTTACATCGAGAGTAGCCACCGCTTTTATAGATCCTGCTATGTAAAAAACGTTCAGGTTCTTTTCATTGAACTCACAATTCAGACCTGCTTCAAAATCAAAATCCAGCTTTGCTTTCAAGCTCCATAGCTCCTCGCCCAACAGCGTTCCTCTTGACTCAATATCATCGTGAAAACCAAAGCTGAGCTGACCATTTAGTCGACCTTCCGCATTCAAAAAGTCTCCATCATTGTTGTAATACCTCCGATAGGAAAAATTCCCTTTATAGATTAATGCATTTAATAATGTACCGGAAATCTCATTACTCTCAACTTCCATTAACACGGAGTCTCTCTTAAACGAAAAGTCTGTATTGGATTTAAAAATTGATCCCGAAGAAGCTGGGATATTGACATTAGTTTTCAAATTGCCATAAAAATTATAGGATGGGATATCGAGTGTGGCCTTTACCTGTGCATTTATTATCGGGTCTTGCTTAGGTGCCTTTAGCGTACCACTTACGGAAAGTGAAGTCTGATCTCCACCCCATTGACATATTGCAGGGTCAATTGCCAGTTCGATCAATTGTGCGTTATCAGATAAGCCAAATGAAAATCCGGCGCTGTACTCGCCTAAGCTCGGAAACCCTGGTGGTTTTGTTACCTTATCGAAATTGATATGGTAGTTATAGCCAAACCTCCCTCCCAACTGAGAAATTGAAATACCTGGAAAAATAGGGATATTGCCATGCAGATTCAAGGCATAATAGCCAAAGTTATACTTACCATTACTATAGGCCCTACTTCCCATGTCAACTGTGCCCTGTAAGCCAAACTTCTTACCAAAAAAAGCCTCAAAATCACCATAAAACCTGCTCTCCTTAAAAGCAACCCTAAACTCCAATTCGACCAATCCTTTATCAAATGCACCACTGGCACTATCAATATGCATGGTACCGTCCGGAGCTATAGAGAAGCCTTTCACTGTAACATATGAAGGTCCCAGGCGTAGGGAAGCATTTATTTTAATGGTATCATTAAGATAGGCTACACCAGATACGTCCACGTCAAACTGCTTATAAGAAAACTTCCCACTTGCGTCAAAAGACTTTAGTTGTCCATCTTCAATGAGCACATCATTTACAATCAAAGCCTGTTCCATATCCTGATGTTGCAAGGAGAATCCTCCAGTAATTTTTGTAAGGTTAAATTCCTCATCAAGCGCTACCTCCAATGCCAGCTCTTTCAACTCAACATTACAAACTTTTAACTTTTGATTGCTAAGCACTACTTTAGCCAAATAAGAAGAATCTTTACAAGTAGCTTCCAGTACAACTGTTCCTTCCAGCCCTTTTATTTTATTCAGTAAAATTTTAGCATCTCCTGAAATCAATTTGTATTCATTGGTCTTCAAATGAAAACTGGCATTCATATCAAACTTTTCGACTTTTAAAGAGAAATTGTTGGATTCAATTTCCTGCACTTCCTTTACTTTAAAACTTCCGCTCGCCAAACCCGATTTATCAATAGTTGCATTTAATTCCGCAACTATTACTTCTTGTTTCCTAGAATTTTCACTGAGTATTTCCAGGTACACTTTTTTGAGTTCACTTAAATCAAAAACCCCAAAAGGATGAACATGATCTTCAGAATCAAACACATAAGACAATGTACCTTCAACTCCTTTTCTAAGTCTTATTAACTTTTTGTAAACGAAAACATCTTCTGTTAAGTGAGGACTCAACTCGATTCTACCGCTGTACGATTCCTTTGCAACACCTGCTTCCCAAGTCTTTGAATACCTAAAATCAAGTGCTTGCAATTCGGTCCTTAAATGATAGACCTCAGGAAACTCCAAGTTCAGTTTGTCTACTTTAAGCTGGAGATAAGTTATTCCCGACGTATCATTGGCGTGCAAATATTTTACATGGCCAGAAACAACTATGGCTTGATCAACACTGCCTTCTTTGACCTTAGTCCGAAGTGTAGCTTTCACAGAATTTGTATCATTACCGATGCTCAATGCACCGTCAAATTCAATCGTAACAGGCCCTAGATTAAACATTGCATCCAGATTCACTTTAGCGATTTCGTAATCACCGTTTTGAAAAATTTTAATTCCACTTATGGTAGAATTTATATTTGTATTTCCTCCCGCATCTAAATCTAATTCCGCTTTAAATGACAAACATTTTTCTCGTTCATTGTAATTACCATTGGTAATATTAATGAAAGTATATGGCTCGTAGCTAATCACACCCTGTCCCTTAAACAGGCTCAGTTTTCCATCTCTTATTTCGATTTTTTTTATGTCGAATTTTCCCTCAAGTCGATTTTGATGTATTGACCGGTTGTATTGTCCGGTAATATTCTGCCCATAGATTTTCGTAAGTTCAAACTGGTCATTAAAAAATAAAAATAGAGCATCCACATTCATAGATAACCCAAACAACTCGAGGGAATCTACCTCAGAAATACGGGCACGTAATGCATCTCTGGCATGACTTATCTCAAACTTAAAAACCTTTTTTAATCCGGGCAACTTTCCTACCTGTCCTTCTGCTAATATGGAGTCGAACTCAAAATCATAATTCCCAAAATGAAGGCGAATATTGGCTTCTAACTTGTGTAGTTCCAAATCAAAACCACGCTCCTGATAGGAGATTACCTGCCGCATGGAAACATGTCCGGTTAGATACCCTGCTGAATCGATTTCTCCATTTACCAGGGTTGCCAATACCTGCTTGCCTTTTCTTAATTCGAGGTTAATATTAGTAAGCCCTTTCAGGTCAAACTGCCCCTTGAGCTCTTTTGATGAGGCTTTGAATTCAAAATTAAAATCACCAACTGCCCCTTTTTTCACCGTCAACAATGAACTAATTACCTTATCTTTCATCATGTTGCAGGTGAAATAAACCTTACCATTAACCGCGCCGGTACTATCGACAGATAAGTCGACCTGTGTGATATTGGCGTCAATTAATCCCAAGTCTTTTATAGTTCCTCCAGATGTTCGCTGCCATGAGATTTTAGCAGCAATGAGCGCTCCTGTACTTTCTCGTACGCTATATTTAAGTGTACCCAGGTTTAGTTCTTTGTGATAATCGCCAATGAATTTATCTTTAAAATCGAGTCCAAACTTAACTTTATCGACATTATATTGACACACCCCATGCTGACATTCTGCGTTTTTAACTTTAGATTTCATTTCAACGTTAATAGGGCCAAAAGAAACGACATCTCCACGCTTCACATCCCGCCCTATTGGTGTATTAAAAGTGGTATCGCCAGAAAGAAGAGCCGCATCCCGAACTTTATCCAATCCATAAATTGCAAACGAAGGATCTTGAATTTGTAACCATTGTGCCCCGAGCAGGGTAACAGCAGCAGTATCTGTCTTATAGTCCATTAGATTATCGGTGCTGGCCGGAGGTTGAGACACATCCACATCCCAGGTATGTGCTAAAGTAAATACTCCATGTCCTAACTCATGCGCAATGGTTTTAATTGAGGGGCCAGGGCTTAAAAACCCGATCTCTTTGTTTCGAGGCATATAACCACTTACCCTTTTACCACTTTCGTCATAAATTCCCGCCACTATAAACAAGTATACCGCATCAGCATCTTGTACATTTTCTAAAAAATAAGCATCTTCCAAATTCATCATGTCTTGTGAATAACGTGACATTATTTTATGTTCATCTATTTGAAGACTTGCAGTGGCCGCAGCTGCAAATGCCGGTAAGATCTCCACGTCAAATTTCACCCCTGCCACCTTAAATATTTTCTTTAGTCCTGTCTCAATTTCGGTGGCAGAAGCCATCGTCCTTTCTTCAAAAGGGACTATATAAACCTTTTTATTTATCTCACTTATCTCAACAACTTTTATCTTTCCGATTCTATCTACCTCCCCTTTATCGTTATTATATACAGCATAAACACATTCTGCGTTGGAAGGTACTATAAGCTCATAAAGACCATCACTCAACTTATGTTTTTCCAAGGCCTGTTTGATACCTCGGTCAATTTTAGATAAGGACGATTTGCTTACAAAACTCAATTTTGTTTCGTCAAAATGAGGTATATTAATCTTTGCTTTGATCCTCTTTTTGCCTCCCTTGTCAATGGCTACATAAGGAACGAAGTAGATCCTATTGTCTGCTGTTTTTACTTGCTCATAAAACCCGGACAAGCCCTTATTGGTGTATTCGTCAAAATACAAATCAGCTGAATTCAGTGCTTTGAAATTCACTTTATAGTTTTCAGTTGCATCCAGTGCTTTTAAGTCCACGCCGAGCTGATTCGCAAGTTCTGCGGCATAATTGATGAGCCCCACAGCCTTAGTCAAGTCGTTCAACAAATCTTGTAAATCAAAGTCACTATCTAACAATTTGTGTGAAGTTGTTACCAGTTGATTTACCATTTGTATGCCTTGTTCCAGAGCCTGCGTATATGTGAAATCTTCATATGAGGAGGTATCAGGCTGCCCTCCAAAATTTTGCAGCACCTGCAAAAGGTTTGAACTAAAATTTAAGAAATCCATACCAGAATTAATTAGACTGTCGGCATATAATATGATGTCAATTATTTCTTGCGGATTATAGTTACCTAAAACATTTATGTTGGCATTAGTAACCCAAACTTTTCCGTCTGTTGCACAATAATTGCCTGCTAATTGCAGGTCACGAAATTTCACACCCACGCGCAAATGATCCATGTAAGGCACTACCATTGTTCCCTCTCCAAAAAAACTATCCCCTTTTCTTTGTGCTTTCTTCACCTCAACGTCAAAGTCAGCGGCGGCGAAATGGTCGCCCATAAGCAGGTTAGCACTTAAAGGAAGCGCCGATGGTTTACAATTGACACCTGAAGTCTGGCAAATAAATGCGGAATCAATTTGTTTTGGTCGTGTTTCAAAAGAATATACTCGTGTAGGTATCGATCTTCCGTTTCCGCAAATTCCATGAGCTCTTACATGATACGTTTTACCGGGCCATAATCCCGTTAACATTAAAGTATCCTTTTCCTTTTTGCGCTCACCTGACCATAACTCTTTAGAGTTCCAGCTCAATACATCTTGTTGTTCGGTTTTATAGCCCACCAACACTCCTTTATGCTTAGCTTTAGTATTCCACGACAGTTCCAAATGGTTCTTACCATTATTCAAAAGTTCTAATTCAGATATATCGGGGCAATTACGAGCAAACAACACTGTATCAGTATTGAAAAAGTGTATTTTACTATGAATACTTCTACCTCCATCGCTGCAAAGGCTTCTTATTTCTACTTCATAAATGGTATCGGCTTGCAAGTTTGTTAATCGATGTTCCGTTTTACGGGTTTCAGCTACCTGCCATTCATTATTACTATTTTTCAATCTATAGAGGATTTCATAGGATTTTACATTTTCCATTTTATCCCACAAAATCTTCACTTCCTCCTTTGCAACCAGCTCGGAAATGACTCCAACGGGAGGAAAACAATCTCCCCCACTTATCAAATGTTGATCCGGAGGAGTAAATTCTATAAAGCGCCATGCTGAACTAGTGCTCCCATTTTTGCAGTAAAAATCAATCATAAATTTATAGCGAACACCTGGTATTATTTGCTCAGGAAGTTGAAAAGCGTAAGTTCTTTCGTTAAAAGAGGGGATTGAATAATGCACAGGATCTTTAACATTTAGGCTTGCATACTTAATTGCAAATGCTTGATGTTCCGGTAAAGAGTTCCACGACAAAGTAGCCTTTGAACTATCAACTTGTGACAAAACCACTAATGGTTTAGGCACGCTGCACTGCCCCACAAACCCCTCTGTAAAACGATCAATTAATAATACTTCTCCCATTTGAGTGCTGCCATCATTACACCAGGCATCAATTCTCACTTCGGCCTTAAGCATTTCAAGTGGCAAGGTCAATGTGACCTTATTTTCATCTACTTCTGTTGAAAGCCAATCAGCATTACCCTGCCTTCGGTAATTCACAATAAAGCTCCGTGCATCGTTGAAATGCTCCCATTCAAAAGTAAAGTCGGCTCCGGCTTTTTTCACTTCAATACGCTGCGGAGCTGCGCAGGAAAGCCCTTCATCAACTGACGTTTTGATGGTACCCAAATAGTTTGTCGGCGTCCGGACTGCATCACACACAGCACTTACGTTAAACTCATATCTATTTTCAGGTTCCAAATCTTCCAAGACGATCAAAGGCTGACTGGAAACCACCGTATTATGATCGTTTTTCATGAATCTGTTATAGGTTAATTCGTAAGCGGTATGAGCCGAATTACTCGTCCAAGAAACCCGAACCTTGCCTGGTCCGCAAGTGTCCATTTCTATTAGCTTGGGTTTGGGGCATGGTTTTGAGTAATAGAAACTAAAGACCTCGCTATAACCTTGATTTTTGAAGTAGCTGCTAGCTGAAGTTCCACTGTTCTGAGCACGAATGCGCCAGGCATAACGTTTACCTTCCCTAAGTAAACTATTGTGCACCGTATAGTTAAAATGCTTACTATTTCCGTCCAGTTCCTGTTCAAATAAAACCCAAGGGGCTTTTTGAATTGAATAGTTTGGATTTTCATTAGGGTCATCCATTTCAAACAGTTCAATTTTGTAGGAAGTGTGATTAACATGCCTTGGCATCCAGGTAAAAAGTATATTCGATGTATTTGAGGGATCGATTACCGTATTGTTCAGTGGTGTTAACAGTATGGGAGGATCACTTTTGAGTAAGGTAGTAAATGCCGCTCCTGTAAATTGATTAGAAATAGTTCTGCCGGTGTAAAAATCTATTACTTCAAGCTGAAATGAATACACTCCATCAGGCAAATTATTCAGATCGGTGGCTTTGATACCAGCAAGGTCTATATTCTTTGGGTCGAAGAAACTTTTGAGCTCGGAAGAACTCCCTAAAACCAAAGGAGCACCCGGAGATAAAACGTATGGCATTTGATTATGAACGAACGATTCTTTGCTCCTCATGTATAGCGCACCGGGACCTTTAATATGAAGCCTTAAGCGAACATGAAGATTAACATGTGTAAAGTCGGTAAGAACAATTACGGATTTATATTTGTCTACGGTAGCGGTTTGAAAATCACTAAGAGCAATAGTCGGTTGGTAAAGTAATGATTGCACATACACCGGAAAAACAATTTGTCCATAAGATTTAAAAACGCAGCAACAGCATAGAACCCTGAGTAGCATTTGCTTCCAAAAATTTACTAAACCCCTTCCCTTTTTTTTCGTTTCGAGTACCATAATAAAATCTAATGTCTGTGTTGAACACTATATTTTTATTATGAGGATGGAGCTACTATCTGAACCCGTAAATTGATTAACGCAGCTAATCTTGAGTAAACGCTATTTTTTTTGATTTAACAATTCACTTTTTTTGATATTTAATAAAAACTTTCTTTGTATCTCAGATTTACTTTTAAAATGAAGTAGTTGTCGTTTAAACGTATACATTTGTCAAGATTCAGGTGACCTCAATCCCAATATAATATTGAGAGGTAAAAAGCAGCGAATAATACAATTATTCTTAAATCTTTTGAACAATTCTTACCAGGCTATTACCCAAAGAACAGACCCACGAGAAGGAATTATTACAATTGTATTTAAGCGAACAGAAGCAGATCAATTATTAGTGGAGGTAACAGATAATGGCGTAGGAATCAGTGAAGATCAAAAAAACTACAGTTTTGATACATTTTACACCACCAAACTCAATGGTAACGGACTGGGTTTATCTGAGGTAGCGGATATCATGAAAGAATACAATGGTCATGCTGCGATCAACAATACTAGCACCAACCAGGGTTGTAAAGTCAATTTATTTTTCAAAGGGTCTTTTACAATTGAAAACCCTGTCCTGGAATAAAAAAGCGATTTATGTTATAAGCTATTATTTTTTCATGTACTATAACAGGTTTTTCACTAGTAATTTACAAATAAATAAAGGTACAAAAGATTATAATCTACCTCCTTATTTCATAAAATAAGTCGAATTACCCGCCTAAATTTGTAAGTATAATCACGTAGCCAAACTTAGTAATCAATACACGAAGCTAAGTAAAGATACGTGAATCAAACGAGCAAATATTGTAGAAGAATGAATTCTATATTACGTATAGTTGGCATTTCCTTTGAAAAAGCTGATTTAAACACCAGAGGACTATTCACATTAAGCGAAGCAGAAACATACAGTTTCTACGATACGCTACACGACTTGCTGAACATCAATGAATCTTTCATACTATCAACCTGTAACAGAACCGAAATTTATTACTGTGCAAACGACAATTATGATGCTGAAATCATAAAACTACTCTGTATCCATAAGGGTATATTCAATCACGGTCAGTTCTTGGCTTCATTCGACTCATACGCCGATGACTTGGCGATCAAGCACTTGTTTGGAGTTTCCGTAGGTTTGAAATCGCAGGTACTTGGCGACCAGCAAATCATCGGACAGCTTAAACAAGCCTATCAATTGGCATGTGATTACGAGCGAGTAGGTCCATATCTACATCGTGTTTTGCATGCTGCTTTTGCTACTAATAAAATGGTTTGTCAGGACACCCAGTTTAAACAAGGCGCAGCATCGGTATCTTACAATGCTGTTAAAGTACTACAAGCCTATGAGCTTGCCGGCAAAACAGCAAAAATATTGGTAATAGGCGCCGGTGAAATGGGAACCGATGTTTGCAGTTATCTGCATAAAAGAGATTTTGGAAACGTAACAATTACCAATAGAACAGCGCACAAAGCAGCGGAACTAGCCTGTGCATACTCATACAACGTTATTCCCTACGAGGACCATTATACTGCACTCAATCAATTCGATGTAATCATCAGTACCATCGATGTACAATCACCTTTATATAATCCCGACAACATTCCAGCAGGACCTACTTTTAACCTGCTGGATCTTTCCACACACCCCTCGTTCTCTGCCGCTATAACTAAGAATCTGAACCATTATTTTAACCTCGACGATATCAGCCTACTTGTTGGTGAAGCACTAGAAGCTCGAAAAAATGAAATACCAAAAGTGTCTAATATAATAGATAAAGCGCTCAAAGAATTTAAGCAGTGGCAAAACGACACGAGATTTTCGCCTATAGTAAAAGAGTTTCAGAAAGCCCTTAATGAATTGAGTAAAAAAGCTGTCCAGCCTTATCTAAAAGAAATTGACACAAAATACCATGCACTAATTGATGATTTAACAGAATCTGTAGTTCAAAAAATTGTGAAGCTTCCAGCAATACAGCTCCGCATTGCCTGTCAGCGTGGTGATGTAGAAACTTTAAGCGAGCCTTTAAGACAACTATTCAACCTAGATATAACAAACGAGCAACAATTTAAAGTAGATTAATATGAGCCTATTAAAATCAATATTCGGAAAAAAGAAAGAAGAGGGACCAATTACTGCCAGGCAAAAAGAGTTGGTACAAAGCACCTTTGCCAAGGTAGCTCCAATTGCCGAACAGGCAGCTGAAATATTTTACAACAAACTATTTGAACTCGACCCACAACTGAAACCCATGTTCAAAGGAGACATCAAAGAACAGGGTAAAAAATTGATGACCATGCTTGCTGCCGCAGTGAAGGGCCTTGATGATCTTGATGCATTGGTTCCTGTTGTACAGGATTTAGGAAAGAGACATGTAGGGTATGGCGTTAAAGACACACATTATGATACAGTTGCTGCGGCCCTGCTATCAACACTTGAAGTTGGCCTTGGCGACGCATGGACCGATGAGGTTAAAGACTCATGGGTAGCCGTATATACCGTTTTGGCTACGACTATGAAAGATGCCGCAGCTACCGTTTAATTCCATAGCACCTTTAAACTTTATAAAATGAATACTCAAACAAAACTCACCATTAAAACCTTCTTACTAGTAGTACTGGGTGCTGCGACGGTTTACTCATGCAGTTCATTACCCGAAGAAGAAACGGCCGGCGGCAGTAGCGCAAGCGCTTCCAGCGGTAAAAAATATTCCATCGAAGAAGCCTTCGAAATTGTCGCCAAAGAAAATGACTATGCACGTACTTTATATACAAAGGCTATAGTTGGTGCCGGCAAAAAGCAGGGGCTAAAATTTGACGAGGACTGGGAAAAAGACGATGTTGAGGCAGGACCTCTTCCTGCTCTTTTCCTCCGAGGAATTGCAGGGGATATCCGTAAAAAAGGGGAAATTCCTCTAGGGCTATTTCTGGGTTCCGACTTCCCAATTCGCAAATCGAATAAATTTAAAGGAAAGCAGGCTGAACTCTTTGCAGCAATCAGAAAAGATTCCAAACCAAAGTTTTTCTACGACGAAGAAAACAAACTTTACACGGCTATGTTTCCTGATTTTGCTGTTGCCGCACCTTGCGTTAATTGTCACAACGATCACCCGGAAACCACTAAAACAGATTGGAAGTTGGGTGACATTCAGGGAGCTACTACATGGACCTACCCAAGCGACTCCGTATCTTTTGAGGAACTTCAGGGTATTGTAATGGCATATCGTGAAGGAGCTGTTGCTACCTTCGATTCATACCTGGAAAAAATTAAAACATTCAAGGAAAATGAAATACCTGGCGTGGGTGAAACGTGGCCTTCTTCGGGATACACACTTCCAACATCGGAAATCTTTCTTGATAGTGTAAGTACACTCACCGCGTATCATACACTCAATGGTATTTTCAAATAGGGCTTAAAAACGGGTTAATAGGGAAAAAGGGGCCTCTACACTAAATAGTTCATACAATAAAAAATGTCTTGTCAAAAGCGAGCCATGGCCAGACAATGGAGGTCCCTTTTTTAACTAAACCTGCTTCGCAAAAACTATAATTATGAATAAGACTATTTTCCTTACGATTAGTGCCATTCTATTTGTAGCATTTATTCTACAAGACTCCTTGCAGCTCAAAATCACCTATCTTGAAGAATTACAGGCAGAGCAAATGTATAGACGATGGAGTGGTCTGGGAGTGCTAATCGTTATCTTATTTCAATGGTCTCTCAGTTTAGTAAGAGTAGTTCCCCGATGGGAAGACAAATCACTGATTTTCAAAAACATTCACAACTGGGTAGGTGCCTTTACGCCACTACTTTTTTATATTCATTCCACAAAATTCGGCTATGCTTACTTATTCTTATTAAGCATCACTTATTTCGGAAATTTCCTTTTGGGTATGTTCAACCTCGAAGTGCTTAAGTCTACTTCAAAGATTATTTTTCAAGCCTGGATGATATTGCATGTAGCCTGTTCACTATTTATCTCAACACTTACTCTGTATCATATCTGGGTTGTTTTCTACTATGAATAAACCATAAATGCATCATGGAAAAAATATTAAAACTAAAAATTGCTGACGTTGTTAAAGAAACAAACGATGCCATAAGTATCCATTTCAAAAAACCTTTACTTAAGAAAGTCAAATATACTTCCGGGCAGTACCTCACCTTATTAATTAACCTCAACGACAGAGTTGAAAGAAGGTGTTATTCGCTCAACAGTGCACCAAACGTGGAGAGCAATTTGAGTGTAACCGTCAAACGCGTTAAGGACGGTAAAGTATCCAATTACCTTTTCGAAAATATTAAGAAAGGGGACTCCATGAAGGTACTTTATCCGATGGGCTCGTTTACGATTAAACCAAACCCTAAAAACAAACGTCATATTGTACTTTTTGGCGCCGGAAGTGGCATCACACCACTCATTTCAATCCTAAAAACGATTCTTACACAGGAACCCGAAAGTGTAGTATCCCTTTTTTACGGAAACAGGGATGTTGAATCTATCATATTCAACAACACGCTTAATGACTACAAGGCCCAATACCCCTACCGTTTGTCGCTGGTACATATTTTGGAAACACCTGGTGACTTTATGTGTTATAAAGGTCGAGTCGAGCGCAGTCAAATACCAAAGTTACTCGCCCAACTCCCTGAGCACGATGTAAAAGACACCGAGTACTTCATATGTGGCCCTTCCGGGATGATGATCGAAGCCGAAGAAGGTTTGAAAAGTGCAGGAGTTAACCCTGCTGCGATACATATAGAAAAGTTCTCTGCTCCACCGCCAAGCGAAGAAGAACTTCAGGCCGAAGGCAACGGAAAAATCGTGGACCAGGATGTTAAAATTACGAACAAGGGTAAAACTACAACAGTTTCTGTCAAAGCTAACAAAACAATACTTGACGCCGCCCTCGATAAAAAACTAAAATTGCCTTATGTGTGTATGGACGGTATATGCGGTACCTGTAAGGCAAAAAAAACAAGTGGTGAAGTATTTATGCGAAAAGGGCACGTACTTACAAAAAAAGAACTTAGCGAAGGATACATATTGCCTTGTATTTGCAAACCACTTACAGACGATGTAGAACTTAGTTTCAATTAATTTATGTTAGGCAGCGCTGGACATTTGTGCATTATTATAAGTTTTGTAGCAAGTTTGCTTTGCATTTTCAGCTATGTAAAAGCAGGCTTGCTGCTTCCCTCTCCCAATAGGCACTGGTTAAAAAATGCACGTATTTGTTTCAAAATACACTTTGTCTCCATTTTAGCTGCTTTTACCTGTCTGTTTTTAATTCTTAAAAATCATCATTACGAGTACCAATACGCCTGGCAACACAGTTCGAATGAGCTGCCCTGGTATTTCCTCCTTTCCTGTTTTTGGGAAGGGCAGGAAGGAAGTTTTTTAGTCTGGATAGCCTGGAACGCCTTTATAGGCTTGGTTTTAATGCTTCGTGCCCGAATTATGGAAACACGTGTCATGACTGTATTTATGGGACTACAGGTTCTTCTTATTACCATGATTATGGGATCATATATCGGAAACACCTGGCAATTGGGGTCGTCTCCTTTTATGTTACTCAACGAAACAAGCGCCAACAGCCTATTTGAGTCGAACCCAAACTTTATTCCTGCAAATGGAAGTGGGCTCAATCCATTATTACAAAATATATGGATGGTTATACATCCGCCAATTATTTTTCTGGGATTTGCCTTATGCTCCGTACCATTTTCATTTTGCATAGCCGGCCTCATCAAGCAAAACCCAATGGGCTGGATCAAACAGGCACAAAAATGGCTGTTATTGTGTACAGGAATACTGGGACTAGGCATAATGATGGGAGCCTATTGGGCTTACGAAACACTTAATTTTGGAGGTTACTGGAACTGGGACCCTGTAGAAAATGCCGTATACATCCCCTGGCTGGTTCTCGTTGCTGCTGTTCATGCCACACTACTTTTTAGAAAACGTAAAAAGGCATTATTACTTACAAACATCCTGGTGATAAGCGCTTTTATTCTGGTCATTTATTCCACTTTCCTAACCAGGAGCGGTATCCTGGGAGACTCAAGTGTTCATGCCTTCACCGACAACGGTTTAAGCAATCAAATTCTTTTTCTACTCTTCTTCACACTATGTGTCAGTATTGGACTGCTGATTTACAATAGAAAAAAGATCAGCGGTAATAAACAATCACCATTAAAAAGTATTGACCTCTCATTTTGGGTTGCAAGTGGAATTACCATCTTATGTCTTGCTGCTTTTCAGGTTTTGTTACCCACATCATTTCCCGTGATTAATAAAATTAGTGCACTAATGGGAGCCACGGAAAAAATTGCCACCCCTTCCGATCAGGTAATCTTCTACTCAAAATTTCAATTGTGGTTTGCAGTTGGTATAGGTATCACGGCTGGTATTGCACAAATCATTTATTTCAAGGGGATACAAAATTGGAAAAATTTCGAACAACATCTGTTTAAACCTGTGTTGTTTGCACTTTTGGCTGCATCACTGCTTGTATTCTATTTACGTATCCAGGACCTGCGATATATCGTACTACTCATATCTGCTTTTTTTGCTTTTGCCGTTGCCGCCACCATGCTATATAAACCCCTCAAATCCAAAGACATAAAATGGGGAGGAAGTTTATCGCATCTAGGTTTTAGTGTCATGATTATAGGCTTTGTTTTGTCTTCGGGCAAATCAAAAATCCTTTCTCAGAATAGGAGTTTAAACGCCCCTGAAAGTAACTTACCTGTTCATACGGTTCAGGAAAACATGCTTTTGAACCGTGACATTGGAGTTAAGATGCAAAATTACAATTTTGTATTTGAGGGGGTCTACCTGGAGTCTGTCGATAAAAAATTCAAATACAATATCGACTTATTATCCCCCACCTCTCATGAAGATAAATACATAGCTAAAGCCGACTTAACAGCCGATAACGTTGTTGGAAAACAGGGGAATATCGTTACTGTTAACAAAGAAAATCGTTTTTATCACCTCTTAGTAATAAAAGGCAATGACACCCTGCATTTGTGGCCACGAATGCAAAACAATCCTAAAATGGGTTATATCGCTTCCCCATCTATTGCCAGTTTTTTGAATAAAGATCTTTATGTACATGTCAGCAACTTCCCGGATCCTTCGAAAGTAAAATGGAGCCCGCCTGAGCATTTCTCCATAAACAAAGGTTTGTCATTTAACTATAAAGGGTTAATCGTAACTCTTGACAAAATTGAGCAAGGCCTCGAGTTTGCTCACCTTAATCCTGAAGAGGCCGATTTCGCACTTACGGCACAACTTACTATCAACGATAAGGAACGAAGCTACAAATGTAAACCCACCTTTGCGATCAAAGGAGATCGTGTCAGGATATACCCTGATAAAGTAAGCGCACTTGGTGTCCAGGTGGGTTTCAATAATATCGATCCTAAAACGGGGGAAGTCAAATTAGACATCAGTAGTTCCCAGCGCGACTGGATAACATTAAAAGTATTGGAAATGCCCTTTATCAGTTTCGTTTGGATTGGCACGCTGATCATGTGCTTAGGCATCACACAATCGATAAGAGATAAAATATTAAATGGTGCAGGTAAAGTCATTGCGCTTCACTCAAGTGATCACAATGAAGAGCAAAAGGTTCCTGCAAACCAACACTAAAGAACTACTAAAAATGAAAATAAGCAGAAAAAGACGCAGACAATGGATTGGTATGGGTATGGGCATTCTAGCCACATCATTTGGCTATGTGTTCTTAAGCTTACCTCAATACGAGTCATACCTTTCCAAAGGCCCAATGAACACCGGGCACGAAGACCTGAATTGTGTATCTTGTCATACGCCCGCCAAGGGAACCGTGTGGCAGCAGTTTCAGGCAAATGTTATGCATACATTTGGTATGAGAAAAACAGAAGCAGACTTTGGTACTGAAAATGTTGACAATACAAAATGCCTGGCCTGCCACGAACGTGATAACGATCGCCACCCACTACATCGTTTCACAGAACCTCGATTTGCCGAAGCACGAAAAAATTTAGGTGTTACTTATTGTGAATCCTGTCACACCGAACACAATGGCGTGAGAATCACACAAACTCAAATTGGGTATTGTCAAAATTGTCATGAAGATACCGAAATGAATAACGATCCCCTGGAGGTTTCTCACAAAGAACTTATCAAAAATGAGCAATGGAATACCTGTTTGCAATGTCACGATTTTCACGGCAACCATATTTATCATGCTGCAACCAGCATGAAGGATACCATTCCTATAAAAGCCATTAAAGCTTATTTTGATGGTGGCAAATCCCCCTATGCCGATAAGAAAAAATACTACCCGCTGAGTCAGGAAGAATTCGACAAACAAAACAATAACAAATAAGCCTTTCTTAGTTATGACGATGATAAAAGCCTCTTGTACAAATTGTAATAACACAAACTGTCTCATTAAAAAAAATTGTCTGACCCCTATTGGTTTACCTTTAATTGAACAAAAACATACCTTTCACTGTAAAAAATCTCAGCATTTCATTTTAGAAGGAGCTCCGGTTCATGGATTATTTTTCGTTTATAAGGGCAAGGTAAAAGTAGCTAAGACGGGCATCAACGGAAGAGAGCAAATTGTTCGCTTTTCGAAGGACGGAGAAATCATTGGTCATCGTGGTTTCGGCTCCGGACAGCTCTATCCCATAAGCGCCGTAGCTTTAGAAGACACTATTTTGTGCAACTTTTCGAACGACATGCTCACCAATTTGCTAAAAAAAGTACCTAACCTCACCTATGACTTCATGCTTTTTTATGCCGACGAGCTGAATAAAAGCGAAACAAAAGTGCGAAAATTCGCACAAATGACTGTGCGTGAAAAAGTTATAGACGCATTCCTTTATATCAATAAAAAATTCGGTCAAAAGAATGGCTTCATAGACGCTCCTCTTTCACGCAAAGACATTGCCGATTTTGCGGGAACTACGGAAGAACAGGTAATCCGTGTAATTTCAAGTCTGAAAAAAGAAAAATCACTGATAACAGAAGGTAAAAAAATTGGTGTAACCAATGAAGAAACCCTCCAAAAAGAGATTTCAGAACATTACTACTATTAAATTATAATCAGCTGATTATCTTTAAATTAAGCAAAATATTTTTATAAAAACTGCCAAATGGCAGTTTTTTTCACCCCATACCCGTCATCGCAAACGTGATAAAAACTTGTTTTAACCTGTGTGCCGACATGGGAGCTCTCATTTTCAGCCGCTAAATTTGTACGTATAATTACTAGTCAGCAATTAGTAATTTTACGAGATCAAAATAACACTGAAATAACTGCAACAGCAGAAAGCTTAAATTAAAAAACAAAGATTATGAGAAAGAGCTTACTATCCCCTTTCATTTTAGCATTACTAATATGTGCTTCAGTGAATTCATTTGCTCAATTTAGTCTAAGTGGCCAGTTCAGACCACGTACTGAATTTAGAAACGGATTCAAAAAACCAGCCATAGACGGAGATGATCCGGCATTGTTCACTGAACAAAGAACACGACTAACTGCTGGTTATAAAAGTGAAAAATTTGACACCAAATTATCTATCCAGGACATTAGAATCTGGGGTGAGACCGGTCAAATCAACAAATCAGATCAGCTATTATCAGTACATGAAGCATATGCTGATTATCTGGCCTCTAAAAAAATCACCTTACGTATTGGTCGACAGGAAATAATATACGATGATCACCGAGTATTTGGTAGCTTAGGGTGGGCTGCTCAGGCTCGTAGTCACGATGCGGTTCGTTTTATGCTGAAAGATTCTACTTCTGATTTTCACCTGGGATTAACCTGGAACCAGGATGGAAACACTCCGGAACCGGCTAAACTAATAGGTAACAGCTTTACTACCGGTGGTGGTGGTAATGCAAATACCATCTTCCAATTACCCAATCCTAAAACATCTCAATTTGCCTGGTACAAAAAAACGTTTGGTAAGTCTAACATCACCGCTTTATTGTTAAATGACGGTACACAAACGAGCGACTCTACCGTACACTGGAGACAAACAATAGGTGTTAACCCTACCATCGTTGGAGGAAACTTTAAACTATTTGCGTCTTTCTACTATCAAATTGGACAATCAAACGACAGCACAGACTTAAATGGTTTACTTGCAAGTGTACAGGCCACTTACACCGGAAGCAAAAAATTCATTCCGACAATTGGTTTTGACTTCTTAAGTGGTGACGATAAAAGCACTGCAGATAAAATTGAAGGATTTAACCCACTTTATGGTACACACCACAAATTCTATGGTCTGATGGACTACTTCTATGTAGGCAACGGTCACAACGGAGGTGGAAATAACGCCAGTGGAGGTCTGCTGGACATCTACTTCAAAGGAGTTATTAAAACAGGAGGCAAAGCCAAGTTCTTAGCTCACCTTCACGGTTTTATGTCTCCAACAACGGTTTATGAAACAGGTACTACCGAAGAAGCAGGAAGCTTTCTGGGTACGGAACTGGACTTAGTTTATGTACAGCCATTGACAAAGGGAGTGATGTTAAAAGCCGGTTATTCACAACTATTCGGTACGGATAGCATGAATTATGTAAAAGGTCAAAACCCGGATGACGGATCAGGGTTCAACAGCTGGGCATGGGTTATGATCGACTTCAAACCAAAATTCTTATAATTGAGCATCTACCTCAGGAACAAGTAGTTTAGGTTAATTTCATCAGTGGCGATGACTATCGTCAGATAAGCTCTCGCCACTGTTATTTCACATTAAATTTAATACAAACATTCACAGATCAATTTTGATTCTGATAGAATCCTTATTGACAAAATTTTCAGTAAGTACAATAAAATTTGATATCACATTAAACAATTAAATCATGAAAAAGGTCTATTTAATTATGCAAATCAGCCTCGTTATTCTGGGGCTGGCATTCATTCAGAGCTGTGGTGGCGGAGAGTCATCGGCAGAAGGAGAATCCAGTGAAGAAGCCACCGAAGAAGAAGGTGAAACAGCTCTTGAAATCGAAAAACCTCAGTTGACTTTCGGTTTCATCAAACTTACAGATATGGCTCCGTTAGCTATTGCTAAGGAACTGGGTTACTTTGAAGACGAAGGTCTTTTTGTAACTATTGAAGCACAATCTAACTGGAAAAACGTATTGGACCGTGTAATTGATGGTGAGCTGGACGGTTCACATATGTTGGCGGGTCAGCCTATTGCCGCATCGGCCGGATTCGGACGTCAGGCCGATTTGGTTACTCCATTTTCTATGGATCTTAATGGTAACGGTATCACTGTTTCCAACGAAATATGGTCTAAAATGAAACCACATGTACCAATGGATGAAAGTGGTAAACCAGTACATCCAATTAAAGCAGACGCTATCAAACCTGTAGTTGAAGAGTATAAATCAAATGGTAAGGCCTTTAAAATGGGTATGGTATTCCCTGTATCGACTCACAACTATGAAATCCGTTATTGGTTAGCAGCAGCTGGTATTCACCCAGGTTATTACTCTGCCGACAATATCCAGGGTCAAATTGATGCAGATGTTTTACTATCTGTAACGCCTCCACCACAAATGCCTGCCACACTTGAAGCCGGAACTATTTACGGGTACTGTGTAGGAGAGCCTTGGAACCAACAAGCTGTTTTTAAAGAAATTGGAGTGCCGGTTTGTACCAACTACGATGTTTGGAAAAACAATCCTGAAAAGGTATTTGTAATGACCAAGAAATTCATTGATGAGAACCCTAATACAGCTATTGCGGTAACTAAAGCTTTAATCAGAGCGGGTAAGTGGTTAGACAAACCTGAAAACAGAGCTAAAGCCGTGGGTATTTTATCAAAATCAGACTATGTAGGGGCAGATTCAGTGGTTATCGCAAACTCTATGACAGGTACATTCGAATTTGAAAAAGGTGACAAACGCGAAATGCCTGATTTTAACGTATTCTTTAAATATCACGCAACTTATCCTTACTACTCTGACGGAATTTGGTTCTTAACTCAAATGAGAAGATGGGGACAAATTCCGGAAACAAAACCGGAAGAATGGTATCATTCTACAATCAAAGATGTATACCGCCCGGATATTTGGAAAAAAGCGGCCGACATGCTATTAGCTGAAGGACACCTTACAAAAGAAGAAATTCCGGAAACTGATGGTTATAAAGCAGCAACAACAGACTTTATCGACGGCGTTGAATACGACGGCAAAAAACCACTTGAATATATCAGTAAATTCCAAGTAGGTCTTAAAGACGAATAATTTATATATAGTTCAACATTTCTGTTTTCTGTGATGCAGTATGGGGAGGTCTGTATTCTGTTCAGCAGACTTCCCCTCTTTATCGCAGAAAACAACCCAACAACTGACCGACCCGACACAGAATATAAATAAGCATCACAGAACAAATCATTAGCACAGATGAAAGACAATGTTATAAAAATATTGAGGATGATTGGTCTTGGTTTTTTTGAACCACTAGTACGACTAATCAGCGGAGAAGAGCCGAAAAAAAATGCTATAGGAGCCGTTAAGAAATTAATTTTCCCTATTTTATCAATTCTCATATTCATATGGTTATGGGATATTGGTGCCAAAGCATGCTACGATATAGAGGCCGAGCGCAGAATCGAAAAAGCACTTAGCGAACGGGGGAAAGAAGCCGCAGAAGAAGCCAGGCAATGTTTATATCCGGAATCGGAAGAACTTCGCTTAAAGGGCAACAATGACTGCCAGGTGGCGACCTTACCCGCTCCGGCTCAGGTATGGGACGCCTATAAAATGCTCAAAAAAGACTGGGAAGAAATAGCTCAGAAGAAAAAAGATTTTAACAAAAAAGTTGCCAAACAAAATGCTAAAAGAAAGAAAAAGGGGCTAAAAGCTATTACTTATACAGGCAGACCTTCTTTCATTGATCAAATTTTCACCAGTTTAAAAACTGTATTTGCCGGATTTTTACTTGCCATGCTTCTTGCTGTTCCGGTAGGTATCACTTTAGGACTCAGTGAAACGCTACGAAATTCTACAAACTGGTTAATTCAAATTTTCAAACCCGTATCTCCGGTTGTTTGGTTACTATTAGTTTCCATGGTCATCAAAACGGTGATCGAAGATCCCGACCTTGATAAATCTTTTATTATCTCATTTATTAGTGTAGGACTTTGCTCTATGTGGGCGACGATGGTAAATACCAGCGTAGGTGTATCTACAGTAGATCAAGACTACCTCAACGTTGCAAGTGTATTGAAATTGAATGTTGGGAAGAAAATATTCAAAATCGTACTCCCTGCTTCTATACCACTAATCTTTACCGGATTAAGAATTACAGTTTCAGTATCTTGGATGGTACTTATTGCGATTGAACTTTTGGCTCAAAGTCCTGGTTTGGGATCTTTTGTATGGGAAGAGTTCCAAAATGGTGCTACCGAGTCCAATGCAAAAATCATAGTTGCCATGTTTGTCATAGGAATTATCGGATTTGCACTTGACCGTATGATGATCATGCTTCAAAAATTAGTAAGCTTTTCGAAGGAACCTGTTGCAGGTTAATAAATCAATTGTATCACGTTAACAGGAAAGAAATGGCTTATTTAGAATTAAAGAATGTAAGTAAAGGCTATGGTACCGGCACCAATCGAACGGAGGTACTTACCAATATTAATTTATCTATTGAAGAAGGCGAATTTATTGCGATAGTAGGATTTACGGGAAGTGGAAAAACCACGCTCATATCCTTGATCAATGGTTTACTCGTGCCCGACGAAGGGGAAGTGCTACTCAATGGTGAACCTATTACCGGACCAGGTCTGGATCGCGGAGTGGTATTTCAAAACTACTCTATCCTCCCCTGGTTAACCGTTTATGGAAACGTACTACTTGGAGTAGATGCGGCTTACCCTAAAGCATCGAAGCAGGAAAAAAAGGAAATAGCCATGAAGTTCATAAAAATGGTTACGCTCGACAGCGCCACAGACAAACGTCCCAAGGAGCTATCGGGCGGAATGCGGCAACGTGTTTCAGTAGCTCGTGCCCTGGCCATGAACCCGCGCATGTTACTACTCGATGAACCGCTGGGTGCCCTAGATGCACTTACCAGAGGAAATTTACAAGACGAAATAGGCAAAATATGGAGTGCTGATAAAAAGACCTGCCTGCTCATTACCAACGATGTAGATGAAGGCATTTATCTTGCAGACCGAATAATTCCTCTCAAACCTGGACCTAACGCAACTTTGGGGCCCTCGTTTGAAGTAAACTTGCCGCGTCCACGTGATAAACAAAACTTTAACACGAATGATGATTTCAAAAAACTCAGAAACGAGGTAAACAAATACCTTATTGAAATTGGTCAGCAAAGAGGCAAAACGGGAGGATCTAAAGTATACACGCTACCGACGATCAGGCCTAAAGATCCGAACGCAAAGAAAAAGATTTCAAAACAGAACTCGTTATGACTGCAACAAACACAGAAACAAGTAGTCCAACTGAAGTAATGTTGGACATTGTAGACCTTAAAAAAGTATACCCCACACCAAAAGGTGATTTTACGGTACTCGAAAAATATAATTTAGCCATTAAGAAAGGAGAGTTTATTTCTGTAATAGGGCATTCAGGCTGCGGCAAATCCACTGTACTATCTATGATTGCCGGGTTAAACGACACTTCCGGAGGCAAGATTGTACTCGATGGTACTTCTATAAGCGGCCCCGGACCTGACAGAGGTGTAGTGTTCCAGTCTCCCAGTTTGTTCCCCTGGATGACCGCATTGGAAAACGTGATGTTAGGTGTAAAAGAAGTTTTTCCCCATGGCACTAAACAAGAACGTCTGGACATTTGTAAATATTACCTCGACAAGGTAGGACTCGGAGACTCTTTTGACAAGAAAGCCTCAGACCTCTCGCAAGGCATGAAACAACGCGTAGGTATTGCCAGAGGGTTTGCGCTGAAGCCCAAAATCCTGCTTCTTGATGAACCCTTTGGAATGCTCGACTCATTAACAAGGGGAGAACTTCAAGATGTGTTAATTGAAGTATGGTCTGCCGAAAAGATCACGGCAATTATGGTCACACACGATGTGGACGAGGCGATATTTCTCTCCGATCGCGTTGTTATGATGACCGGAAGCCCTTTTGCTACTGTTGGTGACACTGCTTACATTAAATTGCCCCGCCCGAGGGACCGAAGAGCGGTTCTTGAACACCCGGATTATTACGACTACAGAGCTCATTTACTGGGATTCCTCGAAGGACACTAATTAAATGCTCAAACCCTATAAGGCCTTATGGGCCTTATAGGGTTTTGCAAATAAATTTATTTCTAATCACTTCTTCAAAAATTTACCATACATCGTTTGGCCATTAAGTTGCAAACTGTACCAATAAATACCAGCCTCTAAACTTTCAACACTTACCTTACCTGCTTCCAATCTTGATTTCAATAGAGCGTGACCATACCAATCATATATTGTTATTGGCTGACCTTTAAGACGATCAAAATCCGAAGTGATATAAATTTCCTTACGAACAGGGTTTGGATAAACTGAAATACCATCATCTAATTCATCGACAGGTAGTGCACTTAGTGTTTTACCTGAATAATGATAGGTAAGACTGGCATCTTCGACCCAATTATTCAGGTCCTCATCCCAGCTATAACTTTTGGAAGCTACCATCTGATGTTCAGGGATTAATTCTAATCTGTAATGAAGGTCTAACGAAGAAGTTGTTAGTTGGGCTTCACAAATATTATCCCACATTTCATCAGCCGAATACGCATAGGAACATTTTTCTTTGTACTGATCAACGAAGTACTCGACCATAATTTCTGTAAAATTACCGTATTCGTCATATGTAACCTTGTATTCACTGTTCGTTACCATTTCTCCTAATTGATAATCCCATTTATCAATTAGGATTGTTATTGGCCTACCTTCGTTATTGTTTGTTAAGGAAATCACTTGCTCCTCCTCAAATCCATCACCTTGATCATTAACCCTATACGATGTAATTTTCGTGAATGCACCACTTTGATCATAAGCATAAGCGTATTTTGTGTATGGTTCCCAGTTATCATCAAAAGAGCATGTAGTTTCTGATAATAAATTTCCACTCAGGTCATACACATATTCATATTTCAAATCGTTGACCCAACCCGAGTTAAGTGAATCATATACCTGTTGGATGTGCTCAATATAAGTTCCTTCTGCATTGGTATCCGCACTAGTCGTAAAAAATTCATGGCTCACAAGCCTCCAATCATCTGTCGCTGCTCCCCCCTGATATTGTAAGCTTTCTATTACAAATCCATTTTCATCATGTTTATTTACATAACGATCACCCGGAACCCAAATTTCGTCCGCTACTGAATACACATAATAGGCATATTCATCACAGGTCCCAAATTCATTTAATTTTGTAAAGTACTTAAACCCATCATAAATCTGTTCATCAATAAGTTCTACATCCTCCACGGTGAAAGTACCACCGTTTTTTCCTTCATGAAAAATCCGGCATTTTGTATACTTTTCTTCTTCCTCCTCGATAGTTATACTATCAAGTCGAACAGTTTTTTCCCCGCTTAAATTATTGGAAGAAATAACTAGTCGTGATTCTGTTTTAGAACCATTAATAAATTTCCTATTAATTATTCCACTATCTACTTGTGCTTGAGCTAATATATTAAGCAGCACTATAAGTAAGACCACTGGAAAGGTTTTTTCCATTTTCATATTTGAAATATATAAAGTTAAAAGATAAAGCAATATAACGATTAATCTGTTAAGCCTTTAAAAGAACTTTTTAGAACAGGATCTGTCGGGATCCCTTGAATCATTTAATACTATTTTTCGTTTTTTTACGTTACTACTAATGTAGACCTCCATTCCTAACAGCAGGAAATACCCTAATATCTTGAGGCCTTTCTAACAGAATTTCCTAGATAATACTATTTAGTTAACGATGCGGGTGGCTCTATTTGTGACAAAAAGACATACTATTTAATCACAACCACTAAGCAGATGCCATGTTGACATGTGTTTATGAGGTTTTTTCACAACAATTAGTAGTTGGCATCGGAATTGAGCATTAAAACATATTCAGGAACCTAAATGATAATAAAAATGAAATTGAACATAGATCGCAATTCACTTATAAAGAGCATTCATTATAACAGTATTAATGGAGGTTCTTCTCCTGTTTTCAGTAGTTTCGAAGAGAAAAAATCACATTACTTATTAAAGGTTAAAATTCCAGGAGTAAGCGTTGAGCGTATTCATATAGAAATAAAAGGGAATGAATTGTATGTAACGAATACTCATTTGTATATGAATGAAGAGTTTACAGCAAACACCTTCAAGATCAACATTCCAAACAATACCGAAGTGAGTGCTATAGAGGCTATAGAGGAAAATGGGATAATTGTACTGGCATTACCCAAAGGCAGGGGTGTTCGAAAAGACCAAAAAATTAATATCCGACACCGGAAATAATTAAAAATCTTCTTCTAAGGGGGGAAGTTTATATATTACAATTTCTCCTGCATCTGGAATAGCATTAAATTGTAACACCTTGTATCCCAACAAATAATCAACACCTTCCTTGAGTTTTCTGTCTCCTTGACTCATTTCTTTAACACGCATTCCGTTAGGTATCCTCAACTGTAAGGTCAGCGGATGGTTGTAAACATCATCAGGCAGACTGTCTTTCAACTCCAATCGCCATTCTGTTTCGTTTTGAGATACCTCCTCAAGCACTGCATTCTTCCTTTCTTTCAGGTATTTGCTCACATCGCCAAAAGGGGCTATCCATAAATTTTCTTCGTTCTCACTCAGGTAAACCATATGTTCTTTAAACGCCTCCTCCGAAACACTAAGTGCTTCACCTGATTCAATATTGCAGTAGCGCGGCACAAACCAACCATATTCATCTATAACGTCTGATATTATAGTTTTGAATTTACCTAATTTCAAATCGCCCAAAATAGTAAAACTTCCTATCTGATAAAAGTAATCATCGTACTGCTCCTTCAGGTATTCATCATGAGCATCAAATTCTTCAAATTCCCCCAGGTACCCACCAGCTCGTCCTTCGCCACGAGCGCTTATAAAGTATTCTGAAATGACCGCTCTTATACTGTCATTTTCAGAACCTACTTTTGCGCCCATCCCAAGAGGGTAAGCCAAAACATCAAAGGCTACATCAGGAAAAACCTGATTGATTTCCGTCTTATTTTTTTCTATTTCCTGAACAATTTCTTCCGGATTAATAGTGGATAAATCTTTCGCTGAGTACGTTCTACTACCCAGTTCATGTTCGTATTTTAATAGTTTTTTTAATTTTTTGAAATTGATATTCTGCGCGCTAACAAAAAAAGTCCCCTTCAATTCGCTTTTCTTTAAAGTTGGTAGTGCATATTTGTATTGAATATCGAAATCACCGTCGAACGTTATTGAAACAGCGGCACTTTTCCCCTGATACCACCTTAAAACGTTATACTGCCCTACTATTTCAGTACTGAATAGAACGGTAAAAATACAAACAATATACTTCATATCACTTTTGTGATACGAATTCAATTATAGGGAGTTTCATTTTTCCTACGCTAAGTACCTATATAATTGTAATTTTTAATTATTTCCCTTAGGTAGGTCTTCATAGTTCAAAAATCAATTTTGTAATAACAAAGCGCTTCGAATCAAAAAAGCGTTGAATTCAGGAACTTAAATTTCCTCAAAATGTTTAAAGAACCACAATTCTAATACAAGCATTTAAACCTTTGTAAATTTATTGTATTTTCGTTCACTTAATAAAAAAGGATAGAAGCATGAAGGAATCAGAGAATTTTGAATCGCAGGCAATTCGGGCTCAACTGGAAAGAAGTCAGTACAGGGAACATTCTGTTCCTTTGTACCTTACATCAAGTTTTATGTTTGAAAACGCAGAACAGGCACGAGCTATGTTTGCTGATGAAGAAGGTGGAAATATTTATACCCGGTTCTCTAACCCCAACTCTTCTGAATTTATCAATAAAATTTGTTTACTTGAAAAGGCTGAAGACGGCTTTGCTACTTCATCAGGGATGTCTGCTGTTTTTACCAGCATCGCGCCGTTTGTGGCTTCGGGAGATCACTTGGTAGTTTCAAGATCCGTTTTTGGCTCCACACATCAGATTCTCACCCAAATTTTCCCTAAATGGGGAATCGACTTCACCTACGTTGATATGGACAATCCCGAGGAATGGGAAGCGGCCATCAAACCGAACACCAGGATGATTTTTGTGGAGACGCCATCAAACCCCTCTTTAGATCTTATTGACTTAAGTTGGTTGGGAAAGCTGGCAAAAAAACACGGCGTGCTATTAAACGTTGACAATTGCTTTGCCACTCCTTATCTACAGCAACCTATAGTTCATGGTGCCGATTTGGTTATGCATTCTGCCACTAAGTTCATGGACGGACAGGGACGAGTTATCGGTGGTGTAATTGTTGGCAGGGCGGAACTCATAGAAAAAGTACGGTTCTTTGCTCGTCACACCGGCCCATGTATGTCACCATTTAACGCATGGGTATTAAGTAAAAGTCTGGAAACGTTAGCGGTGCGCATGGACAGGCACTGTGAAAACGCACTCAAATTAGCGCAACACCTGGAAAATCATTCTGAAGTAGAAAAATCGATATATCCCTTTTTGGAAAGTCACCCACAGTACCAGCTGGCAAAGCAACAAATGAAAGCGGGCGGTGGTATCGTTACATTTATTATCAAAGGGGGAATAGAACGTGGAAGAAGGTTTCTCGACAGTGCCGACTCCCTATCATTCTCAGCAAACCTGGGAGACACTCGCACTATTGTAACACACCCAGCATCGACCACTCATTCCAAATTAAGCGATGAAGAACGAGCTGCAGTAGGTATTTACCCCGGATCTATCAGAGTCTCCGTAGGCCTTGAGAATATAAATGACATCATTGCAGAAATTGACAGGATGATCGAAGTATCGAAGTAATATTCAACTAATAGCCTTGCTCAGGCAGGCTATTAGTTTTTGATTACCTTCACAAAGTTCAATTTAGTTCCGGCAGTACTATAGATATTTATTTCATCTAAACCATCTCTAAACAATACGCCAACTTCATTACTATTAGCTATAGATTTCCCTGCATAAACCGACTTACCGGTTTCATCAAACACCATTAGTTTGTTTTCTTTCAGGTCTGTTACAAAGTAAGAGGTCACGCTGCCTACATGATAAAGCTGGCATTTGAAATCCTGTGAAATAGGCGTTGCGAATGTCGCCACCTCGTTCAATTTAGTATCAAATATTTTGGTTTGACCGTCATCATTGACACATAATACGATTTCCTTCTTATAAGCATCCGACACCAATTTCACAGCACTCTTATCCCGATCTCTCAGTGGGATAAGTTTTCTAAACAACAATTCTCCACTCAGGTTAAATCCTACCAATTCATTCGTTGCTGTTAACACATACAAGACGCTATTCTTACCACTCTCTCCTTTTTTTATGAATACATCAGAAACAACCTCTGCATCCAGTTCAAGAGGAAATCCTTTGACCATTCTTCCGCTTCGTGCAAACACTTTTACAATTCCATCCTTTTGAATAGCCAACATATAGTCTTTTCCACGTACTCTAATATGTCTACACGGGTTTGCTAAGGTATTCATGTCGTGTTTTAAAGGATCCCACCTTTTCAACGCTTTACCTTTTATATCAAATAGAAAGAGATTTCCAGTTTGATCAGATAAAAATGCCCGGTATTTCTTACTTTTATCATAATCTACCAATGAAAAAGTATTGATCTTTTTTCCTTTTGGTAGTGAATAGGGATAGTTAGCTACATCATGACCATTACGGTCTATGCAGTAGACTTTATTTTGTGTGGTAAACAGGTATTGCAATTTTTGATTCTTATAAACGTCCACCTGAACAACGGCACTATTAATAGCGGTATCCAGCTGATAGCTCCACAACTTTTTACCTTTATTATCTATTAAACAGATATTAAATGCGGCATCCTGGACTAAGGTTTCGAGGGTTCTGGTATTGTGGTTTTTCACGATATGTGGCCTGGATATAATAACTTGGCCTAAATCAAATTGATAGATAGGACTGATCGAAACATTGTGGTTCACAACTTGTTCTTCTACCACCTCTGATGAATTATTACCGGCAATTTTCAAGGCTACATCTGTATAATAATTATTATTTCCGGTACTAAATTGAATGGTCATCAACTCCATATCTTCGAATATGGATTTGTATTTTTCTACCAGCCCTTTGCCCGGTTCATTCAAAATACCTTCAAACGACTTCAACACACGTGGCATATCAAAATAAACGCCAAAATGTGATGCGATAAAAAACTCGTCCATTAAGCGGCTATAATGCACAGAATATCCCCAAACGTGGTCATTTTCTATCTCATCAATCAATAACTTCAGCGCCTGCATGCTATTTCCGAAGACGATCATATCATCGATACGGGTGAAGCAGGAAGTTCCATAGCCCTGAAAATAGTATCCCAACAAAAGTTCCGGAAAGTCTTCCATCCCCATTTCAACCAATTGATAATCTCTGAATGCCACCTGATTGAGGGTATCGCCATCCTTTAGCAAAGAAGAGGCCAGTTCCGTGAGATTATTGGCTGCTACTTCACCGTCTTTTACGGGCACGTATAAAAACCGGTCATAGCCTCCTACTTCAGATTCATTAATCGCATAGCCTATCGTTTGATTCACCTGATTAAAAAAGCCTACAAAATCGAATCCATGTTCCTCAAATACAAGGTCTCTCTTTTCAATAATTTCCTTTTTATGTGCATACCAGTCTTTCCCCATTTCTTCCAAAAGAAGGCCTCCATCGTCCATTCCCATGTAACAAAATGATACGGCATTTCTTGAAATGTAATTGGCAAGGCGGAAGTCTTTGGGCACCTGATCTTTGAAACTATTCAGAAAAGAAACGTCTTTTGACGAAACGTGTGTAAAACCAGTAAGTTTGAAGGTATTTTCTTCGAATGAAAAGTCGAGAAAAGCATCATCGGCAAAGTACGACAGCATATTTACGTAAGGTATAAGTGATTGATCAATCACTGTTCCCATTCCCTCAGATAACTCCTCAATATCTACAAAAACACGTACTGAACCATCATAAACTTCATCGGTCTCATATTTTTCCTGTAAGGTTGCTAATTGCTGATCCGTACCATTTTTTAAGGATTCCAACATGAGCTTCTCTGAAAAAGTAAACCAGCAGGTACCGTTAAGGTCTGCCACATAAATATTCTGAAAGACATTATCTATCTCCCAGTAAGTCTTTCCTGAGGTTTTGTTCTTCTTAATCTCTAAGCCGTTTATACTGCTAACCTCTTTCTTTAATGCCTGCACAAATAACTCATCGTTTTCTTGCAGGTCAATCATAAACATTACTTCAATCTCTCCATCCACAAAATGCAAAGACAAAAAAGCAGACTTATCACCAATAAGATCCAACACTGAATAGCCGGATACTGACTTTTTGAGCACCGAATCAGCAAATGTCAAGGAAGAGCGGAGATTAGCTATCGCCTGAAAATTAGTTAAAAATTGAATCGTTCCGGCATTTTGAAGCACTTCGAGCTCTTGCGCTATGTTTTTTGCTTCCATCACCGCAAAGGCAGATTTAGGTATTGATGCCCAGACACTTTTCACCTTCTCCGCCTTAAAATAGAATACATAAGCCAAATAAGCTCCCGCTACCACTGCCAAAACGAGTATTACATATAAAATTCTTTTCAATTCGCCGCTCTTTTTTTGGATTGATAAAATTAACTATATTTTTACAAGAAAAAATGGAGAGCTTTATTAATTAATCGACAATATTATTCCTGGCTCTAAAATCGATTGCATATTTCTAGATTTATGACTATTACTTTTCAACACGTAATTCCGGAGCCTTTAAAAACCTCCATAAATCCTGAATCTGACATTTGGAATGTCGACCAACACTTTGAACCAGGCAAACACTACTTAATAGATGCTCAATCAGGGAAAGGTAAGTCTACTTTTGTACAATGTATCTATGGCATACGACGCGACTATAGCGGATGTATTTTAGTCGACAACAAGGACATTTGCAATTTCAGCACCAAACAACTAGCCTTATTAAGACAATCGCAACTAAGCATCTTGTTTCAGGATTTACGTTTATTCTTAAACTTATCGGCACGAGACAACATCACCTTAAATAGTCGCTTAGCATCTAACAACTACGCCGACCGTGTTGATGAATTGGCTGAAAGGCTTAAAGTAACTCACGTGTTGGAAAAACAGGCAGGCCTGCTCTCCTATGGTGAAAGACAACGTATTGCTACGATACGCGCACTTGTACAACCCTACAAGTGGATTCTATTAGATGAGCCTTTTAGTCATCTCGACAAAGAAAACACTTTGAACTCATTTGAACTTATTAGAGAGGTATCTGGTGAACAAGGCGCAGGTATAATTCTCACGACGCTTGGTGAAGATAACTTCATTCACTTCGAAAACCACCTTAAAATCTAATGAAGAAATTATTTGATAAGATCTTTGGTCGAAAACTAGGTAAAGGGGCTTTAATCGTTTCTATTCTTGGCTTCATAATCGGCATGACATTAGTACTTATAGCCACAGAAGTCTATATCAAAACCGACAAAATTCTCAATAGCAAGCAAACCACCTCTGTTCTTATCGTTAATAAACGCGTTTCGCTGCTGGCCAATACGCTTTTAAATGCTAAAACGTCATTTAGTTCCGATGAGCTCGAAAAACTTAATGAGCAGTCGTTTATAAGGAGTGCCAGTCCAATTCTATCCAGCAATTACTCCAATACGGTCATAGTAGATTATTTGGGAGCACGTTTTCGTACCGACGCATTTTTTGAAAGTATTGCAACGGAATACCTGGATATTTTACCTGGTGATTTCAAATGGAAAGAGGGAGACGAAATAGTTCCCGTGATCATACCGCGCGACTATGTTCATCTATACAATTTCGGTTTTGCGCAGAGCCAAAACCTGCCTCAAATTCCCGCCTCGATGTTAAAAAAGTTAAAATTTAATATCGTTATTAAAGATATTAATGGCGAAAAGCACACTTATTTCGGAAAACTGGTTGGGTTTTCGGATCGCATCCCCACCATTCTCGTTCCAGAGCGTTTCAATCAATATGCCAATGAAAAATATGGCAACCCGGACGAACGGGGAATTACATCGCGTGTATTATTAGAAGTAAATAACCCAAGTAATCCTGATCTTAAAGACTTTCTAAAGGAAAAAAACTACCAGACCAATAACGACAAACTAAACACCGGTAAAGCGGCATTAATAGTGAGTATTGTTATGCTCATATTACTGATTTTCGGGCTATTCTTCCTCACACTTTCTATCGTTAACATTATTCTTTTCTTTTCACTACTTATCTCAGAAGCCAAAAACGAGGTCAAATTACTGTTGGAACTTGGTTATACCAGTAACAAAATTGCTTTCTATTTTGTCAGGTATTTGATCATTCTTGTGGCGATAGAAGTAAGTTTTACAATGGGAATATTTATCACCTTCAATAGTTTTTTCAATGCTTACTTAAGCAACCATCTCGGCTATGAATTGGATACTTTTGTACATACCATCCCATTTTTATTGACCACTTTTCTGGTAGCCATCAAAATAATAATTTTCTGGCTGGATTTGAATAAGATACTGAAAAGGTACTAAAACACCTTATAGGTTTATGGAAATACCTTATAGGTTTATGGAAAACTGACTAACTCCCTTATCAATTTACTTTAACAAGTAGTTAAAGGGGGATTATCTTCTATTTGAACCATATCTATGGTTATGCTGTAGTTTTTCATCTGATTTTTTATTCTTTTGATGACCGAATTTCTTTGTTTGTCTTCATCGACATGAAGTTTTATTCTGTTATAGGGCACTCCTTTTGTTACCATATTCCATATGATTACTGCCAGTTTTCTAGCCGTTGCACTAATGGCTGCGGCTCTGCCTTTTCTGAATGATATTTTGGCAAAAAAATCTTTGAGCGGTGTAGACTTCTTTTGATTTCCTATCACATTAGCAGCATTGCGTAGAGCTATTTTTACTCGATTACTTCCTTTAGGAATACGACTGGAAAGTAATTTGCCTCCACTGACTTTGTTGTTAGGAGCCAGCCTAAGCCAGCTTGTAAACTGCTTGGCTGTTTCAAACTTACTGATCCCCTCTATCCCCAATTCACTCATCAATGTTAACAGGGTTGCCGTACTAACACCTTCTATTTGAGAGAGGTCTACTCCTTCAAACATTTGATACGATAAGTTTTGAATATGTAGGTTTTTGGGATCGTTTTTATTGTGTTTACGCTTACCCTTTGGGGGAAGGTGTTGTTTTTTATTTTCATCATCAACTATGATGTAATCAAGTTGCTCTCCAATTTCAAGATCACATTGTTTAATCTTGTCTTGATAAAAATCGTAGGTATCCAACTCTTGCTTAAGGGTAAACAGATAATCTTTTCTTCCATTTCCTTTCAATGCTTTGGCTATTTCTTCTTCACTTTTCTTGCATCTTTTATCTCTGAATGAAGCTAGTTTTTTCCCATCTGTTTCTCCTTGACAAATAGCTCGGATAATTTTCATGCCTGTAGCACCACAAATGTCTCGAACCACTACATCAAGACGCAAATTGAGTAGACGCAGGTACTTTTGCATTTTATTACTACTACGGGCAGCGGACTTAATTAACGTATCTCGATGGCGACAATAGGTACGAAGAACTTCCGTTTTTTCTTCAGGTAAAAAGCTATGATTGAGAAGCCCCAGCATATGTAATTTCTGTATCCATTGACAGTCTTGTATGTCTGTTTTTCTACCTTTTATATGCTTGGTGAATTTACCATTACATAAACAGGTCTCAAATCCTGAGGCATCTAAGAGACTGTATAGATTTTGCCAATAACTACCTGTGCTTTCTAATGCCACCGTTCGTATCTGATGAGACTTAAGAAAGGAAACCAAATCCTCTAAGTCTTGATGATAAACCCCAAATTCTTTCACCTGATCAGCCCCTTGACCTACCGCTACCCAATGAGAACGACTCCCCACATCAATGCCCGCTGCATGAGGATGAACTACTTGCATCTCTACTGTATTACTCATAACTATTTACTTTTAATGAAGATATCCTTTAAGAAGATGTGCTTTTGGCTAAAATTAAACTGAACGGGGTTCATTTGATCATAATGACCACCACTGTACTTATCGCAAACATCTCAACCTGAAAACCTTTGGTGCTCTAAGCAACATTTGAAAATCGGCCTTACTTAAAGGTCTTCGCTAATTTAACATTATCTAAGTTAGCTAGAGTACTCAGTAACGACATTACATGACGAAAACCTTATAGGTTTATGGAAATACCTTATAGGTTTATGGAAATACCTTATAGGTTTATGGAAATACCTTATAGGTTTATGGAAATACCTTATAGGTTTATGGAAATACCTTATAGGTGGCGAAAAACACATTATAATCCAATGAAGGCATTCTTTTTACGCCATTTCAAACCTATAAGGTACCTGATTCAAAATTATTCGAATCTGATTCCTTACTATTAGTAAGGTACTACTATCTGCAAAATTTCGATAAAATGTTTTCGCTCCACCGGGTTTTCTTTCAGGTGAACACACTGAGTTAAGAACTCCTCCGATTCCAACTCATGCGCTATAGAACCTTCTTCAAACAGGTTCTTATTATGTAGAAATCGTAATGAACATGCCAATGCCTTACATTGCTCCCTGATCCAGGATGCACGTCCTTTGAAAAGCATGAAGTAATCTCTGGCCAGCAAATACCTGAGGTAAAAAATACGTATTTGCCGTGCTGTTATATGATCGATTTTGCCAATCACTTTTTTTAGCTCACTATACTCCCAGGGTAATATTTCATAATCAGACTCTCTGGCACCCTGCTCTTCCGCAATTTCAATACTTACTTTTATACCTTCATTTATGGAAGATTCTGCGACTGTTATTTCCGGATTTTGTTCAGGGTTATCAAAATCATCGTCAAGAATTGCTTGATTTACCTGTATTTCCTGATCGATCAGGTTTTTATCAACTTTTTCTTTCGTTAGTGCATCGAATATGGAGGCTCTTTCGTCATCGTTCAAATCCCCTAATTTAATTCCGGCTATAAACAATTTATCCAGGTATTCACGAGTGAGCTGCCCCAATTTTTCTACCTTTTCACTATGCTCAATTCCGGAAAGTAACTTATCATATTTGTAATGAATAGCTCTGCGTAATATCCTCTCATCCACGGCTACCACCACTGCCAACCTTTTCGCTATAGCTTCGTCCTCAAGCATTACACGTAATGCATCTACCACCTGAATGATACGGTCTTCTGAACAACGATCCACATCGTCAACGAATAATAATATACGATTTTTGAGATTCACATCTCCTGCTTCTTCCTCTCTCGACGTTTCCTTTATCCAGGTTTCCAAGAGGGTTTTCAATTCTTTTTGTACTTCTGCTTGCGTTCCTAAGAGCGATTTGAACGAATGTTTTTTGGAATACTTCTGATATATTTTTCTGGCCTCTGAAGAGTGAGACTTCAATAACTGCATCATTTTTGATCCGCTCAATGAAACAATCAGGGTATAAGGAATGGAAATAAACCACCAATTAAATGATTGGCCTTCGCCTGCCTTTTCTGATGCTGATAGCTGCTTACCATTTTGTAAAAGACTCATTATAGCACTAAATGTTAAGAAGGAAAATGCGGACACCAAACCGACTATAAAAAATGTAAGTTCAATACGGAGGCCACGATTCCAGTTTAACTTCAAAATCTTTAATTGCCTTCCTAGCCATCCATTCGATTGTTTATAGTATTTAGCCGCGATTTCCTCATATAAATAACCCCACGAAGCTTGCGTTTCCTGATGCTTCCACGCATGAAAATCTACGCGATAGAAATGGCTATTGTATATTTCCTCTGAGTCTAATTTTCTCCAAATTTGATTAAACAAAAAAGTTTTCCCTCTGCCCCACCTTCCAAATATCCCTATCAACATTGCCGCATCTCCTTTCAAATTATAAAGAAACCTTGCCAATTCGGCAGCAAGCTCTACTACATTGATAGCCGCGGGCATTTTACTGGCCGGAACATGCTGATAATCTTTTCGAAAAGTAAAACCCGCCGCTTCACACCAGGAATCCCAGTATTCTTTTGTACGCCCTAAGGCCTGCGATGCTACAAGAAAGTTGTACCAGGCGAGCTGGACTTTAGAAAGATGTTCATCGCCTTTTAATAATTTTTTGAGTGAATCGTCATCTGAGAATAATACCAACGTAATAAGCTCACGTCCGAACACCATTTCATTACCTTCCCAAAAGGAGCGCGCTATTTTAAACGACCTTTGAATTCCTTCACTAAATCGATCGCCGTCCAATTCACCCAAATCAACTTTCATTGCTTTGGGTCGTGGCCTCTTATATGCTTCATCATTGTTTTTATTGGTGAGCTTAACGATGCTTTTAATTTTATCGAAAGCGTTTGATTTTTCTTCGAAGTCATATACTAAAATCGACAGCAGAATATGCGCTGCATTTATGGGCTCACCCGGATTGGCAAAGTTCACCGCAAAATTCAACGCTTGTTGCACATGTATCATGTAACGGTATTCCGGCTTTTCCTTGGACATATTTTGTATAATTAAAAATTAATAGGTTCCAAAACATGTTTCAATTACGCAATTTAAACATTGACCAACAAACCTTTGAGACCAAATTGTTTCAATATTATGAGTCGTCTTTTGTTAAAAGACAACTGGGTTTTATTAATTCCCCAAACTACTTTGAACCGGTTTTTTTATGTAGATGCAAAGTCTGGCAAACGAATAGCGTAAACCGGTGGACAAAATTTTATTCCCTTGAGTTATAGCGCAAATTGAAGACTATAAATAAAATAATGTACTAATTCCTGTTGCTAACATCCTAAATTATTTTTGTATTGACCACGTAGAGGGGGCATAGGAAGGTTGCCCTCAAAATCCGGAAGGTTACTCCATATACCTATAAGGTTGGTAAAAAAACCTTATAGGTGGAAGGCTATTATTAACGTAATATCGTCAAATCACCACTATATATTAAACCACGATAATTGAGTTTGATTTCGAAGTAGTAGGTACCCACTGGTAAAGAAGCTCCGCGTTCACTGTTTCCAGTCCACCTATTGTCATAACCATCCTTTTTCTTCCATACCAGGTTTCCCCAGCGGTTTCTTATCTTGATCTCTACATCCGGGTAATCTTCTATGTTTGTAATCACCCATGAATCGTTCTCCCCGTCACCATTTGGTGTGATCACATTTGGAATCCTGATCGCACTGATTACTTGAAGGTATACACTAGCCGTATTGCGACAGTCATTGTCGTTGATCGACTCAACTATATATATGGTACTCTCCGTTGGGTTAACTGTTATATTATTCAATTGCGGATACACTCCTTCATCTACCAATTCACCCGTCTCTTCTTTGCTCCAGATCACATAGGCACCATTCGTCGTTGCATTCAAAATTGCCGTTTCACCTTCCATGATATTATCCGGACCTACCTGAGCGGTCACTGTCACTTCTTCTACCGTTACCTCCACCGTATCTGTTGCCTCACAATTGGCCAAAGAGTTGTCAGTGACTGTCAGGACAAACAATCGTATACCAGAGCCTGAAGTGTTCACCGTAGGATTAAATGCATCTGCATTGGCTAATAGCTGCTCAGTAGGAGACCAGCTATAACTGGGACCATAAGCTCCATTCAATGTCAATTCATCATCCTTACATACCGTCGTATCTGCCCCTGCATCGGCATAAACGTTTGCCACTTCTATCGTGGTGCTGTCTACATCAGGACACTGACCATTACCGTCGGTAGCTGTTACTGTGAGAATATACGTTCCAGTATCTGTCGCTGTAAAGCCAGGGGTTTGGCTGCTAGTGCCTATCAATATACCTCCATCGCTCTGCCAGCTAAACAGCGCACCTGTTGTCGTTGTCGTTGCACGCACCTGACCTGTATCGCCCACACAGAATCTCGGACTTAATGCTTCCGCGTTTACTATTACATCTCCTATTGTCACCTCCACCGTGTCTTTATCGACGCAATTATTGGCATTGCTCACACTTACTTCGTACGAAATGGTTCCTGCTACTGTTGGATTCACTATCTGAGGGTTGGCTATCGTGGCATTGTCCAGATAGGTTATTGGGCTCCAGCTATAGCTCGTCGCTCCGGGAGCTGTTACATTCAACAGGCTACTGGTACTCCCCAGGCACATGAAGAAATCGGCGCTTGCCGATGCCACTATACTGTCTACATCTATCGTTAGCTCTGCCGTGTCACTACACTTACCACTACTATTGCTTACCGTTACCGTGTAAGTCGTTTGTATGAGCGGGGCGACTGTCGGCGTTGCTGATGTCGGGTTGGTGATGTTCGTACCTGATGGTGTTCCGGTCCACTGGTAAGTACCGCCTCCCGTTGCTGTTAATAACAGCTCATCGCCCCGGCAGATAATCTGAGGGGCCGTGATGATGCCTGCTGTTACATCTTCTACATAAATAGTAATCGAATCGCGGTCTTCACAACCTGCTATATCAGGATCTGACACGTGAACCGTGTAAATACTTGTCACTGTTGGCGTGGCCAGCGGGTTATAAACGGTGGTACTACTCAAGGTATCATTGTCCGATTGCCAGCTGTAATCTCCTACCACTCCTACATTGAACTGGTAACTTTCGCCCAGGCACAAGGTGTCATCGGGGCCAAGATCTACTACCAGGCCACCCGTATTTATCGTTACGGAATCGTAAGCCACACAATGGCCGATGGCACTTCTTACCTCCACATAGTAAGTGGTGGTATCTATAGGGGTGGCTATGGGGTTCACTATCGTTGTGGAGCTCAGTGTTCCGTCATTCGGCGTCCAACGATAAGTATCGCCACCACTGGCCGTCAATTGCGCCTGACCACCCACACAGATATTGATATCATTGCCTGCTTCTGCTTCTACATGGTCTACGGTGATAGTCACCGAATCCGTATTCACACAACCATTGGTATCGGTGCCTGTCACGGTATAAGTGGTTGTTACTGTAGGTGTCACTTGGTGTATACTATCACCTGGCAGCCCGTTATCCCAGATATAGGTGTAGGCCCCTCCGGCCCGGACTGTAGCCGTATCTTCCAGGCATATAGTTGTCTCTGTCTCGGCGGTGACCGCTGGAAGCTCATGAACCACCAAAATTACCACAGTGTCGTGTGAATTGTTACTTGCATCCGTAACAGTAACATCATATATAAGGATTCCACTTGTAGTAGGAACCGCAGTAACCGTATCACCGGTACTTGTGATCAAGCCATCACCCACCCAATCAAAAGTATAGCTACTGGAATCGCCTCCCGCTCCCCAAGCTAGCAAAGTGGCAGTGTCTCCAATACAGATCGTATCGCCCAAGCCGGTAACCTGAGGGTTACAAAACTGAAGCGGAATTTCGATATCCAGCAAAGCACACTGATTATCAAGGTTGACCCCCACGGAATACGTTCCCGGACCGTAATTATTGTCTGAAACACCTACAATAGTATCTGTCTCGCCCGGTAACTCCTGATTATTCAGGTACCACTGGTAAACAGCTCCGGGAATATCGCTGATAAACACCTGTAAATCATTCCTACAAAAACTACCAATTGTATCTAATTGAGCATTATGCGAAACGGTACTTTGCAATTGAAGATTGTCTATATAAAAGTAACGGCTGTCATCATAGCCTGTTGCCGGCAATGTACATGGAGCCCCCATCATAAACGCTCTTACATCAAATGCAGGGTACAATGTAATTGTAACTTCCGTCCAATTATCCTCAATAGCGTTTGGATCAATATCCAGCGCACCTATTAATTCCCAATTACCATGTTCGGGAGGACATACTCTCCATTCCGGTATGGGTAATTCATTACAATTGGGTGTTCCATAAAATGAAAAGGCAGTCTCCGGAATATCTTCTCCTCCTGTTCCATTAATTGGTAACGCTACACTAAAAGTAATCACATATTCGCCTCCGGCTAACATTGGTTCATCGAGACAAGTACCTATAAACTCGCGTGTCCGATCTGACCATATCATACGTGCAACCCCATCGCCATCCGGAAAAGGGAGTGGTATATTGGTAGGAAAATAATCTTCGGCACACTGATGCATAAAATCACTGGTTTATTAGTGGCTTGTTGCCAGCTTACTGCACATTCCAAAGGATATGCACCCCGATCACCATCCCAGACCGGGCAACACAAGGTATCTTCAAATGACGGATTGGGTATCAAGGAGCCTCCCGGGCCTCCTATTACCAGGCTACTATCGCAATCGCAATTCTCCAGCACCACAACGGTAATAGTTGTATCTCCGGCATTACCCGATCCGTCTGTAACAGATATCGTATAGTCTGTGGTAGTAATAGGACTATCTGTCTGATTTTGACCATCGGCGTTCACAAGCCCACCACCATTCCAGGTGTAAGTATAGTTGCCATCGCCTCCCGATGCTGTTACCGTAAGATTCACCACCTCACCCGGGCAGATCGTATCTGCTACTGCAATTACTGTTAAATCGCAGTCTTCCTCTACATCTATGTCCAGTTTCGCACATTGATTGTCAAGGTTAATCCCCACGGAATACGTTCCCGGACCGTAATTATTACCAGATACATTTACAATGGTATCCGTCTCGCCTGGTAATTCCTGATCGTTCAGGTACCACTGATAAATAGCTCCGGGGATATTGTTAATATACAACTGGAGATCATCGGTACAGGGTGTGCCCAACAATTGAATACCTGGACTATAAGTACCACTACTCTGCAAACTAAAGTGGTCTGCATAAACGTAATAGGTCCATGGACTATCGCTAAAACAACCTTGCTGAAGAGCGATTGAATAGATATCTCTTGTAGGGGTAAAACTCATGCTTACAAATTGCCACCTGGCATCGCCATGATCATAAGCCACCTCTATGGATTCCAGCACCTGCCAATCAAAAAACTCGTGCATACACGCTTTATTACCCAGTTGTTGAACGTTAATGGAATTGCAATCTCCACTACCGAAGATGGCTAACTCCAATAAATCACCTTCAGCCAATTCTTTGGGTACAGAAATATAAAAACCCAACGTATAATTGATGCCGGCCCGCATAGGGTTTGACAAACATACGGATACATTTTCGTTACGAAGCATTCCTACGTAACCGTTTCCATCTGGTGGCGGCATCGCAGGGCCTCCTACTGGCATGGCAGTAAAACCGCAGGTATTAAAATATTCACTCGACCAATTCCCCACCCAGTCATCTACGCAAGCCGTTCTGTTAACGCCCGGAGGGCAACAAGACATATCTTCAAACGATGGATTGGGAATAAAGGTACTTGCTGAATCACTCAACGTTAAGCTACTATCGCAATCGCAATTCTCCAGCACCACAACCGTAATAGTCGTATCTCCTGCATTACCCGATCCGTCTGTAACAGATATCGTATAGTCTGTGGTAGTGATAGGACTATCTGTTTGGTCTTGCCCATTGGCGTTCACAAGTCCACCACCATTCCAGGTGTAAGTATAGTTGCCATCGCCTCCCGATGCTGTTACCGTAAGATTCACCACCTCACTCGGGCAGATCGTATCTGCTACTGCTGTCACTGTTAAATCGCAGTCTTCCTCTACCTCTATGTCCAGTTTCGCACATTGATTATCGAGGTTAATCCCCACGGAATACGTTCCCGGACCGTAATTATTACCAGATACATTTACAATGGTATCCGTCTCGCCTGGTAATTCCTGATCGTTCAGGTACCACTGGTAAACGGCGCCGTCTATTCCATTGACAAAAACAGATAGGTCATTGGTACAGAAACTACCAAGGGTGTCTAATTGAGCATTGTGCGAAACGGTACTTTGCAATTGAAGGTTATCTATATAAACAAGCCTGTTACTGGCATAACCAGACAAAGGCAAAGTACATGGTGGCCCCATTATTATGGCCTCAACATCAAAAGTAGGATTCAATGTAATGCTTACTTCTGTCCAATTATCCTCAATAGCGTTTGGATCAATATCCAGCGTACCAATAAGTTCCCAATTGCCGTGTTCGGGAGGACATACATTCCACTCCGGTATAGGTAATTCGTTACAATTGGGTGTTCCATAAAATGAAAAGGCAGTCACCGGAACATCTTCCCCACCGGTTCCATTAATCGGTAAAGCTACCTGAAAGGTTATTTCGTACTCACCTCCGGCTAACATTGGTTCATTAAGGCAGGCACCTATAAGCTCACGTGTCCTTTCTGACCATATCATACGTGCAACCCCATCGCCATCCGGAAACGGGAGTGGTATATTTGTAGGAAAATCATCTTCGGCACAAAAATGCATAAAATCACTGGTATTATTGGTGGCTTGTTGCCAGCTTACCGCGCATTCCAATGTGTAAGAGCCAGTAGTGCCATCCCATACCGGACAACACAAGGTATCTTCAAATGACGGATTGGGTATCAAGGAGCCTCCCGGGCCTCCTATTACCAGGCTACTGTCGCAATCGCAATTCTCCAGCACCACAACGGTAATAGTTGTATCTCCGGCATTACCCGATCCGTCTGTAACAGATATCGTATAGTCTGTGGTAGTGATAGGACTATCTGTCTGATTTTGACCATCGGCATTCACAAGTCCACCACCATCCCAGGTGTAAGTATAGTTGCCATCGCCTCCCGATGCTGTTACCGTAAGATTTACCGCCTCACCCGGGCAGATCGTATCTGCTACTGCAATTACTGTTAAATCGCAGTCTTCCTCTACATCTATGTCCAGTTTCGCACATTGATTATCAAGGTTAATCCCCACGGAATACGTTCCCGGACCGTAACTATTAGCAGATACATTTACAATGGTATCCGTCTCGCCTGGTAATTCCTGATCGTTCAGGTACCACTGGTAAACGGCGCCATCTATTCCATTGACAAAAACAGATAGGTCATTGGTACAGAAACTACCAATTGTATCAAGCATAACTTCGGCAGATGTACCACCTTCTATCAGCATATTATCTATCCAAAAATAAGAACGCTCGTCGGTCTGAAAACCAGAATTTGCCGGTAACCCACAAGGAGATCCAAGCATTAATGCGGCTACATCAAAATTCGGAGTTATAGTGACAGTAAAAGTACCCCAGGCATTATAAATGTTATTTGGATCTACTTCAACAGAACCTATTTCTACCCAGTTTGAATGATCACTCGGACAGGATTCTTCAGTAGCTATGGTTAATTCTGAACAATTAGTGTGACCATAAAAAGTAAAATTAAACGGAGGATAATTACCTGAAAATTTATCATGAGCCAAATCAAAAGTAATGGTATAAGTTTCACCGGCTTGCATCACACCATTTAAGCAGGCACTTATGTATTCACTGTAATCCTCTGCAATGATAAACCCAAGTACGCCCTCACCATCAGGAATTGGTTCCGGGGCTGGATTAAAATCGTCTTCATTACAAGTATGATGAAAATCACTCGATGTATTGGTTCCCTGAAACCAGCTTTCAGCGCAGCTCATTTTAAAACCATTATCTTCAAAAACAGGACAGCAAAGTGTATCTTCAAAAGAGGGATTGGGTATTAGTGCCCCTACGGGGCCGCCTATCGTTAATGTGCTATCACAACCGCAATCTTCTGCTTCTACCTCATACTCCACCAATTCACAACCGCCTGATACAATAATAGTTACCTGATACATTCCCGGACTATGAACGTTGGCATTGTAATTAAATGTGACATCGTCTTCATCGACTAAGGCTTCGCCATTAAAGTACCACTGATAAGTAGCATTTGGTATCGAGGATGCTGTTAAGCGTAGGTCACCGCTACATATCGACCCGGACGGAGTAATAGTTCCACTTATACCGTCTGTACGAGTGAGAACCAGATCGTCAATAAAATAATAGCCCGTACCATTGGGAGGCACGCCACAAGTAGCGCCTATCATAAATCCATTAACCGCAAAGGTAGGCGTAAAGGTTATACTTACCTGCTCCCATTCCCCTCTGGGTCCCGCTAATTTCCATTCCAATTCTCCCAAAAAGCCCCAACCATCGACACCTTCCGGACATTCTATTCCCGGGTCTCCACCAAAAGTCAGATCGCTGCAATCGGTTTTCCCAAAAATGGAAATATTGATATCTTCAAAATTATCATTCGCGCTTACATAAAAGCTAATTTCATATTCTACACCAGACTCAAGGGTATTATTTAAACAAGAACTTACATATTCTTTTGACGGATCGTTGTTCCAGAACCCTACAATTCCATCACCGTCAGGATAAGGAAGGTCGGGTTTGACAAAAACGGCTGTAAATTGATCAGAGTCACAATTATGATAAAAATCAGAAGTACCTCTCGAAGGTTGAATCCATCCTGATAAACATTCATTAACTAATGACAATTCTGCCGGGCAACAGTCATAATCTTCAAAAGAAGGATTTGCAATGTAGTTATCAGTAATTTGTCCTTCACAAGTACAATCTTCATGGTCATTTAAGTCAATGAGATCATCGTTGTCATCATCTAAACCGTTGTTACAAATTTCTTGTGCAGAGGCCAATGCACACCAAAACACAACTATTGCTAATATAAATTGCTTCATATTTTAGATGATTAACTTCATGCCTTCAAAACCCTTTTATTGAAGGAGTTGATTCTTTGGGTGTTGTCTTACACTATTGTATACCCTGGAGGTTTTTGATATTGATTCTAAAAATACTCCCTTATAAGCATAAAATAATGGCTAAATATACACAAAATGACCTATTTAATCAATCACGAAATTATCATCGTCACGACAAGCATCAATTTTCAGCTAAAAGTACAAGTACACCACAAAAAGTTAAAACGAAAAAACGTGGATATTAAAATAATCATTCCAATTCGACAAACAACTCTTTACATTTTTGCAACACTTGCTATTATATTTTGGGTAGGTTGCGGTTAAAACCCGGAAGGTTATTTTTTACACCTATAAGGTTGGTAAAAAAACTGACTAACTCCCTTATCAATTTACTTTAACAAGTAGTTAAAGGGGGATTATCTTCTATTTGAACCATATCTATGGTTATGCTGTAGTTTTTCATCTGATTCTTTATTCTTTTGATGACCGAATTTCTTTGTTTGTCTTCATCGACATGAAGTTTTATTCTGTTATAGGGCACTCCTTTTGTTACCATATTCCATATGATTACTGCCAGTTTTCTAGCCGTTGCACTAATGGCTGCGGCTCTGCCTTTTCTGAATGATATTTTGGCAAAAAAATCTTTGAGCGGTGTAGACTTCTTTTGATTTCCTATCACATTAGCAGCATTGCGTAGAGCTATTTTTACTCGATTACTTCCTTTAGGAATACGACTGGAAAGTAATTTGCCTCCACTGACTTTGTTGTTAGGAGCCAGCCTAAGCCAGCTTGTAAACTGCTTGGCTGTTTCAAACTTACTGATCCCATCTATCCCCAATTCACTCATCAATGTTAACAGGGTTGCCGTACTAACACCTTCTATTTGAGAGAGGTCTACTCCTTCAAACATTTGATACGATAAGTTTTGAATATGTAGGTTTTTGGGATCGTTTTTATTGTGTTTACGCTTACCCTTTGGGGGAAGGTGTTGTTTTTTATTTTCATCATCAACTATGATGTAATCAAGTTGCTCTCCAATTTCAAGATCACATTGTTTAATCTTTTCTTGATAAAAATCGTAGGTATCCAACTCTTGCTTAAGGGTAAACAGATAATCTTTTCTTCCATTTCCTTTCAATGCTTTGGCTATTTCTTCTTCACTTTTCTTGCATCTTTTATCTCTGAATGAAGCTAGTTTTTTCCCATCTGTTTCTCCTTGACAAATAGCTCGGATAATTTTCATGCCTGTAGCACCACAAATGTCTCGAACCACTACATCAAGACGCAAATTGAGTAGACGCAGGTACTTTTGCATTTTATTACTACTACGGGCAGCGGACTTAATTAACGTATCTCGATGGCGACAATAGGTACGAAGAACTTCCGTTTTTTCTTCAGGTAAAAAGCTATGATTGAGAAGCCCCAGCATATGTAATTTCTGTATCCATTGACAGTCTTGTATGTCTGTTTTTCTACCTTTTATATGCTTGGTGAATTTACCATTACATAAACAGGTCTCAAATCCTGAGGCATCTAAGAGACTGTATAGATTCTGCCAATAACTACCTGTGCTTTCTAATGCCACCGTTCGTATCTGATGAGACTTAAGAAAGGAAACCAAATCCTCTAAGTCTTGATGATAAACTCCAAATTCTTTCACCTGATCAGCCCCTTGACCTACCGCTACCCAATGAGAACGACTCCCCACATCAATGCCCGCTGCATGAGGATGAACTACTTGCATCTCTACTGTATTACTCATAACTATTTACTTTTAATGAAGATATCCTTTAAGAAGATGTGCTTTTGGCTAAAATTAAACTGAACGGGGTTCATTTGATGATAATGACCACCACTGTACTTATCGCAAACATCTCAACCTGAAAACCTTTGGTGCTCTAAGCAACATTTGAAAATCGGCCTTACTTAAAGGTCTTCGCTAATTTAACAATATCTAAGTTAGCTAGAGTACTCAGTAACGACATTACATGACGAAAACCTTATAGGTATAGTAGTAATTATTTAAAAGATTATTAACGCAATATTGTTACATCGCCACTATACCTCAATCCCCGATAGTTAAGCTTTATTTCGAAGTAGTAGGTGCCTACAGGCAATGTTACTTGACGTTCGTTTCCTCCTGGCCAACTGTTGTTGTAACCATCTTTTTGTTTCCATACTATATTGCCCCAACGGTTCCTTATCTTGATCTCTGCATCAGGGTAGTCTTCGATGTTTCTTATTACCCAGGTATCATTTATACCATCTCCATTCGGTGTAATCACATTCGGAATCTTTATCGTATTAATTACCTGAAGGTGTACACTGGTTGTATCCCGACAGTCATTGTCATTAATCGATTCTATGATATAGATTGTATTCTCTGTCGGGCTTACCGCCAGGTTGTTTATTCCAGGATACGCTCCTTCATCTACCAATTCACCCGACTCTTCTTCACTCCAAATCACATAGGTACCATTCGTCGTTGCATTCAAAATTGCCGTTTCACCTTCCATGATATTATCCGGACCTACCTGAGCGGTCACTGTCACTTCTTCTACCGTTACCTCCACCGTATCTGTTGCTTCGCAATTGGCCAAAGAGTTGTCAGTGACTGTCAGGACAAACAATCGTATCCCAGAGCCTGAAGTGTTCACCGTAGGATTAAATGCATCTGCATTGGCTAGTAGCTGCTCTGTAGGAGACCAGCTATAACTGGGGCCATAAGCCCCATTTAGTGTCAATTCATCATCCTTACATACCGTTGTATCTACCCCTGCATCGGCATAAACGTTTGCCACTTCTATCGTGGTGCTGTCTACATCAGGACACTGACCATTACCGTCGGTAGCTGTTACTGTGAGAATATACGTTCCAGTATCTGCTGCTGTGAAGCCAGGGGTTTGGCTGCTAGTGCCTATCAATATACCTCCATCGCTCTGCCAGCTAAACAGCGCACCTGTTGTCGTTGTCGTTGCACGCACCTGACCTGTATCGCCCACACAGAATCTCGGACTTAATGCTTCCGCGTTTACTATTACATCTCCTATTGTCACCTCCACCGTGTCTTTATCGACGCAATTATTGGCATTGCTCACACTTACTTCGTACGAAATGGTTCCTGCTACTGTTGGATTCACTATCTGAGGGTTGGCTATCGTGGCATTGTCCAGATAGGTTGTTGGGTTCCAGCTATAGCTTGTCGCTCCGGGAGCTGTTACATTCAACAGGCTACTGCTGCTCCCCAGGCACATGAAGAAATCGGCGCTTGCCGATGCCACTATACTGTCTACATCTATCGTTAGCTCTGCCGTGTCACTACACTTACCACTACTATTGCTTACCGTTACCGTGTAAGTCGTTTGTATGAGCGGGGCGACTGTCGGCGTTGCTGATGTCGGGTTGGTGATGTTTGTACCTGATGGTGTTCCGGTCCACTGGTAAGTACCGCCTCCCGTTGCTGTTAATAACAGCTCATCGCCCCGGCAGATAATCTGAGGGGCCGTGATGATGCCTGCTGTTACATCTTCTACATAAATAGTAATCGAATCGCGGTCTTCACAACCTGCTATATCAGGATCTGACACGTGAACCGTGTAAATACTTGTCACTGTTGGCGTGGCCAGCGGGTTATAAACGGTGGTACTACTCAAGGTATCATTGTCCGATTGCCAGCTGTAATCTCCTACCACTCCTACATTGAACTGGTAACTTTCGCCCAGGCACAAGGTGTCATCGGGGCCAAGATCTACTACCAGGCCACCCGTATTTATCGTTACGGAATCGTAAGCCACACAATGGCCGATGGCACTTCTTACCTCCACATAGTAAGTGGTGGTATCTGTAGGGGTGGCTATGGGGTTCACTATCGTTGTGGAACTAAGTGTTCCGTCATTCGGCGTCCAACGATAAGTATCGCCACCACTGGCCGCCAGTTGCACCTGACCACCCACACAGATATTGATATCATCACCTGCTTCTGCTTCTACGTGGTCTACGGTGATGGTCACCGAAACCGTATTCACACAACCATTGGTATCGGTGCCTGTTACGGTATAAGTGGTTGTCACTGTAGGAGTAATTAGCTGACTGCTATCGGTCGGGCCGTTGTCCCATTGGTAAGTTGCTGCTCCGGTGGCATAAATCGTATCACTGCTCCCTCTGCAGATCGTATCATCGGCTAACGCTGTTATTGTCGGTAGTGGATACACCACTAGTTGTACAATCGCCGTATCGCGATCGTTGTTACCGTCGCTGACAATAACCGTATAGTCTGTCGTGGCAGTGGGGTTGTCTGTTTGCGTTGCTCCGGTGGCATTGACCAGGTTACCCCCGTTCCAGGTAAAGGTATAATCGCCGGCACCGGCGTGCGCTGTGGCATTCAGGTTCCCCAATTCCCCTTCGCAGATGGTATCGCCTGTTGCCTCTACAATCGGACCGCAATTAGCCTCAAAATTCACACAAGCAGTATCTTTATTCACACAACCATTGGCATCACTACCTGTGACTTCAAAACAGGCCAACGTGTCGACCGTATTGCCTGGTAAACCTGTTTGTACCGTCAGGCGACCATCACCTGCTCCAGCAAGGATAATACCGTGGTTCAGTGACACCCAACTATAGGCACCACCTCCAGTAGCTACTATTGAGATCGTATCATTTTTACATACACTTGCGTCACTGCTTGTTATATTTGGCAGTGGGTCCACGCTTACCTGAATAGAAGCTGTATCCACACAGCCATTGGTATCTAAACCTGTTACGTTATAAGTTGTGGTCGTCGTTGGACCAACGGAATGCGTAGCTCCGCTGTCAAGGCCATTATCCCAAAAGTAGCGCACGCCGCCAGTGGCGGTAATGTCTAGCGAATCTCCCAGGCAGATCGATGAATCAGCTCCTGCTTCAATACCGGGCAGGCTATGGACTGTGACTACTACTGTATCTGTTCCTTCACAACTCCCATCGGAAGATGTCAGCACATAAATAGTTGTACTGTCTGGTGTAGCAATGGGGTCTGCAACGGTGCTATCACTCAATCCCCTTCCCGGGCTCCATACAAAAGTAGCACCACCGGTGCCGTTTAGCTGCACACCGCTACCTCCTTCACAAAAAGATTGATCTTCACCTGCGTCCACGACTAGCACAGCCACAACAATAGTTGTATCATCGTAAGCATCGCAACCACTACTATCGCTTACAGTTACACCATAAGTTCCGGCAAGCACATTACTCAAAACCGGATCGTTACCCAAACCATTGTCCCAAACGTGGGTATAAAGAGGGGTTCCTCCAATGATCGCAACGCTAAGGTCTATCGGCGAAGACACGCAATTATTGAAACAAGGTTCAAGACCCGTATTTCCAGCAACACAGTCGCCACAATTATCAACAAACGCCGTCCCACCCCAATTTCCTTCACAATCCTGCTCACAAGGTTCTACACCGGTTAATCCTTCTACGCAACGTCCGCAATTATCAATAAACGCTGTTCCATCAATATCACCGTGACAGTCTATGGTGCAGGAACTATTAGGGTCTATATTGGTATTACCACCGGCACACACTCCACAACTATCTGTAAATGCCGTTCCGTTGGCGTCGCCATTACAGTCAAATTCACATAGATCGTTGGCTTCAATACCTGTAAGACCGCCGGTACAATCACCACAACTATCAATAATTGCAGTCCCTCCGCCAACGCCAAAGCAATCGGCACTCAAACTCACACAACCTTCCGAAGTATTAGTTCCCAATAAAAAGTAATCCACTTCAAACCAACCGTCCAGCGGTTCAGTATAGGGGTTAATGTCATGCTCATCCGGATTTGGAATCAGAACTAAGTGATGTAATACTTGTTCGTTGAAATTATTCCCCTGGAAAATCCATCCATCCTGAAGTTGAGCGACAACGCCTAAATCGATCACAAATTCCTGCCATTCGGTAGTAATATTTAAATCGGTTTGAGGCTGAAGCTGGTCCATTTGCGCTTGTGTCAGGTTACCATCCCGCAGTGTTACGCGCATACCCATAGCTTCGGACGCCCTAATCCTGATGGTAATAAATCGTGCGTTTGCAAAATTAATAGGGGCGCCTGTTAAAGGTAAACTTGCCGTTGTATGTTCCGAACCGTCAGAGTCCACATGTAATGCTCCGTTTACAATACTGGAAGTTAACGCATCTGAATTGACCACCCTGTTCGTTTGCACATCACGTACAAACTCCTCATAGTGATTTATTGCAGGCATCGTATTAAACTCATCAACATATGCCGCTTTACAATCATCTCCTGCAGCGGAGATAATATTTACATTCCGCGTGAAAGTCTTTATGTTTCCAAGATTATCTGTAATAGTAAGTGTAACCGGGATAACTCCTGCTAAATTATAGGTAACGACGTGTGGCCCCTGAGTATTAGCCACAGCGGGATCGGCCCCATTGCCAAACTCCCAATCCCATGAAACAATATTATTACCAAAACTTGCATCAACAAAGGTTATAACATTATCCTCCACGATAAACCAATTGTCAGCCAAAAAAGAAGCCTCCAGGTAAATACAAGCATCATTACCCGTGGTTCCACCAACGCAGTCACCGCAGTCATCGAGGTAGGCCGTACCGCCCCAGTCTCCGTTACAATCACGCGTACAAGGTATTTTCCCTGTTGTTCCTCCTACACAGGTGCCACAATCGTCTAAAAAGGCTAAACCATCAATAGTTCCGTTACAATCGACAGGTCTATCGGTAATCTGAACAGATAGTACACCTGGTTCGGTAATAGTCGCCGTATCAGAAACGCTACAACCCGACTCATCTTCAGTAACAGTAACAATATATTGACCAGGGCCCAAGCCGCTTGGATTTGCTCCGGTCCCGGTTGGAGACCATGCATAAGACGCAGGTCCGTTAAAGTTGTTCAACACTGTAGTAATTTGTCCGTCATTAGCCTGGTAGCAAGAAACGTTTTGTGGTGTTAATGCCACTTGCAAATCATTTTTTTGATCTATAACAACAGTGTCAGTCTTAGGATCGCAAGGTAAATCTATGGAGCTGTTCATTATTGTCAGACTAATAGGGGGCAACGAAACATTACAAGGAACTGTAATTACAATATCACCCGGTACTCCGGTCCCTGAAAGCGTTCCACTCACTACCGTGACACCATTCGGCACGTTCCATTCAAAAGTATTGTCAACCAAATTTGTCATTGTATTAGTTCCTACTCCTGGGCCATTGTAAGATAGTACCGCATTATCACCGCAACAGGTAGGAGGTGTAATAGCTATTGAAAAATCGGGGGTCGTACAAGGTTCAACGATTGAACAATCAGTTTCTCCTTCACCGCCCACTTTCGAAAATGCGACATCCGTCTCCTGCCTGGAAAAATTAGTAATCAAAAGCATGTAAAATTCTCCAACCTGAGCATCTTCTATATTGCATTCCTCATCAAACCTGGGATCGTAACTACAATCCATCACCTTATCTTCCGTTAATCCCGAACACATGTCGCGATACTGGTCATAAGGCCCCCAACATATAAAATCGACGTCAAACTCACCCGGAGCCGACCTTATGTCAATATCTATATCACCCGCTTCCGAAATTCTCAAAAAATACCAAACCGGATTAGGCTGCGTTGCCAGGCAATCGTAAAAAGGACCGTCCTCGCTGGTATTATCTGTGGCTAAAGGAAAATTATAGCTCAAATCAGTACAAAAAGGTTGTGCATCAGAACAAACATCCTGCCCAAATGACAATAATGACATAAGCAGCCATGTTAAAAAAAGTGTATGTTTTAAAAATGAACATACCAAATTAAGAAATACCGACATAATGTGGAATTAAATTTTACATAAGCACAACAATGTCTGACGAATTACTAAAATCCGTAAAACAATGTCATATAACACATTATTAAGTCCTTAAAGAATAGTCAAAACCAGGTATCGCGTTGTAATTCAACATTTTATACCAAAAAATAGTGTTCATACTTTACCTACTCCATATACTCACTATCAAAACAGTACAAAAAAACCTTAAGTACCCATCCTCTATAACCTTAATAACTAAATAGTCCGCAGAACTTCCATGGGTAATAGGATTTTGATTCACGACCTATTTTCAGGTATTTTATTGGGGTGAAATAAAATACACTGTCGGGGTTTCTATTTATGAGCTTTTGTGCAAAATGGTAACCTAAATTTTATCAAATAAACTACCTTCAATGCTACATATGTTCGTTAAAATAACGAAACACTAACAGATTTACAACAAAAAATACTGATTATCAGATGATTAAAAAACAGGAAGGTTGTAATCAAAACCTGGAAGGTTATTTCCCGCACCTATAAGGTTAGTAAAAAAACCTTATAGGTTTGCTCAACTACTTTACCGCTCCAGGTCTCCTTTTCTTTACTCGGAAAATCGAACCTGCTACGCCCACCCACGTACAAGCGAAGTAAGTTCTGGCGCTTACGACACCGCTATGAAAGACCAATCTATTAGAGGTATTGCTCCAAAATTATGATTATACTTATTAAAAAGTAAGCATTTCACCGACTCACCATCACTCAAATTATACGTATATATTATAAAATGCAATCACACCTCAACACAACTAAATGATCAAAAGCACCTTAAAGATCGATAGTGGATAAAACCCTAAACATGTTAAGCGTTAAATTAAACCAATGGAAAAAATTGTCAAATGGGTAATAGGTGATGTAGAAAAAATCACATTCGAAGAGCGCATTCTCAACAGCACCAGCTTCATTGCTGCATGCGTTGTAGTTCTTTTTATTGGACAGGTAACCGCCATTTGGGGCCTCGGCCCGGAATTGGTATTTATTGTGGTCGCGGCTTTCGCTTTCGTATCGATCTTCTACTTATCCAGGTTCAAAAGAAAAAAATATGCTTCATACCTGTTTGTGATTTGTTATCCGATTGCTGCCGGCACTGCCTTTTTTACTTTTGGTGGAATCGATTCCAATCTTGCATTCTGCAATATGTTCAGTTTTGTGATTTGCGTCCGAATTTTACCCAAACGTCACGAAGCAATCTATACAGTATTATTTATAATCTTTTGGTGCCTTTTGGTGCTTAGCGGCTACCTGTTTCCTCAATCGGTTACCCCTTGGCCTTCTATGGAAGCACGAACCATTGATTCAATACTGGTTTCTTCATTATGTGTTTTAGGTTCCTGGTCGATAATGCGCTTAATTAAAAAGAATAACTGGATAGAAAAAAACAGAATAGAAACCCAAAATGCTGAATTAAAGAATTATCAGCAGCAGCTGATCAAAGAAAAGGAACGAGCGGAGCAACTATCGAAAACAAAGACCGATTTTCTTTCTACCATGAGCCATGAATTACGAACCCCACTAAATGGCGTGGTAGGCCTCACCAATCTGATGCTGGACAATAGCCATGAAGGTTCAAAACACCAAAACCTGGAGATCTTAAAATTTTCTGCCGAACATCTGGTAAGCATTGTAAATGACATTCTCGATTACAATAAAATTGGCGAGGGGAAAATCAGCCTGGAATGTGTGGAATTTAACATCAAAAAAATCCTCACCCATCTAGTGGCCACCTATTCCATACAAGCACAAAAAAACAATATTAAACTACGGCTTGTTTTTCCGGATGGCATGCCCGAAAACCTCAAAGGAGACCCCACCAGGCTTACCCAAATCCTCAATAATTTAACCGGTAATGCAATCAAGTTCACCAATACAGGAAGTGTCACGATACAAATCGACTACAATATGGCACCAGATAATCAGGTAGTAGTTTTGTTTAAAATTATTGACACAGGAATTGGCATTGCGGATGAAATGTTAACACACATATTCGACCGATTCACACAGGCTGATAACTCCACCACCAGAATGTATGGAGGAACAGGATTGGGACTGTCGATTTGTAAAAAACTCATTGAACTGCAAGGCGGCTCTATTAATGTGGAGAGTGAAATAGGCAAAGGAAGCACCTTTTCGTTTGACCTGAAATTCCAGGTTAACGAGGAACAAAATCAATTGACAGATCTTAAACAAGAAGAATTTGATTTGTCCTCAAAAAGAGTGTTGTTGGTTGAAGACAACATGGTGAATGTTATGATTGCCAGCCAGTTTCTTAAAAACTGGGGACTCAATGTTGTTGTTGCGAATGACGGGGTAGAAGCAATTGATAGTTTTGGTGCTTCGGAATTTGATATTATTTTAATGGATATACATATGTCACGTCTGGATGGTTATGAGTCGACCAGGCACATTAGAACTATGGAAGCAGGTAAATGTATTCCTATCATTGCGCTTACCGCATCGGTTGCTCCCGACGTAATGCAGAAAATAAAGGAAGTGGGCATGGATGCCTATATTCTAAAACCTTTTGAGCCTGATAACCTTAAAAGACGAATTATTAAGTTATTAGCAGCCTGATGGTGCTGTTTCTTAACGGTATTGCAAATGATCGGGCGAGATATGTGGGAAAGTAGAGTAAACCATTTGATAGCACTACCACATTAAAACGCTAATTCATACCAATCTTCCTTATATTTCTTTTTAATTGCGTATTTATACATTGAAACAAACTCGTTAGTATCCATCATATACGCCATTAGTATTGATTCACCCGTACCTACTTGAACATTAAATATCATAGAGTTAGTATCCTGACATTCACTATACATCTCTTTATAACTATACTTATTGAAGTAAGTTTGCACTCCATAAATAACATCTTTTGAGATTTCATGAGTCCTTAAAATCGAATCTATTTGAGATTGCTCGTAATAAAATCCTCCACTTTTTTCCTCGTCATACCTTATTAAAGTAATGTGATTATCTGAAAGGTGGTAATTAACCCTAATTTCTTCGCAGTTATTTTGTATTGAAACTAATTCATTTTGTATATACATGATACTACAGCCTCTAAAAAAATTAAAGAGTTCCAAACTATCCAAAATTTGAAAATCACTAATCTCTTCTTCGCGTTGCTGATCACTTAAATTCGTTTCAGAACAACTTGTAGAGCAAAATATAATAACTGATAAAAGTATATTTGCCGTTATTGTATTTAATTTCTTTGATCATCCCCCAAACTAAAAAAGACCCACTACAGGTCTTTTCTTTATTTATTTTCTTGTGTAATATAGGCACGAGTTGCAAACGTCGCGCCAGCGGGAAGTTATTGCAAAGAAAAACTACTTCGACAACCTAACTAAAGAGTACCCTAATCTGGGTAAATCTTATAATTTATTAAGAAATTTCCGTAACACTGTTCACAACAACGCTAAATGGGACAAGAAAGAGCCTTTAGAATATATCATAAGGAATAAAAAACACACTATTAATAAAGGGGATTATTTCTATTATGAACATTGGCAGCTGTACCGTTTAGTTAAAGATTCTATCTCTTTGCATAAAAAACTAGCTCTTGAAAACAAGCCGAAGAAACTAAGGCATACCACCTTAACAATCAACGGCCAAAAACTAAGCGTTGCTTGATACAGATTTAACAGCTGAAGATTGGGACAATATTTTTAAAAAGACTAGACAATGGAAGGGAGACAAAAAAGAATAAACTTTCCTAATTCCTCTACTGCCTGTTACGAGTTTACCTCGGAATGCCCTTTCCGATAGTTATTTCTTGTGTAATGTAGGCACGAGTTGAAAACGTCGCGCCAGCGGTTTACGGTTTACTCGCGCGAGCTGGGGCAGCATGATAGTGGTTATTTGCTGCCGCCAGCGGGGGAGGGGGCATAGCGGGCACTATTTTTTAATGATATATTTATCACTTTTCAAATAAGTTGTATCAACTGCATTATTATTTGAAAGATCATAAATAATCTCCTGATCATAATCATCTGTTTTTCGAGCTACATGCACCCTATTAGCCTTAAAATAAAAGCTAAATACTATGTTGCATTTCGGATAATCGTCTTGTAAAGCTCGTACTCTCAAAAACTCGTGTTTTGGCAGTACATCTTCATGACTATTTACTTTATACGTGTAAGCTCCACGAAGACCACAATTAACAGTATCTAAATAGCTTTCTACAAAATCAACTAACTCAAGTGGATAATTGTCTTGTTCTTCTTTTGAAGAATTACAGGAATGCAATAACGAAACAACTATCAATAATTTACTAAGTCTTATTAGATTTCCCACCATTATTTTCAGTTCGATAAGGATCATATGGTTCTTCAATATACTGGAATTTATCATTACCCTTTTTATCTAATGTATAAATAAACGTAGCTGTTCCAACACGTATTGGTAAACCACCATCTACAGACTTTTCAGTAATAGGGGTCTGAAATATTGAATTAGGCCCCAGACTTTTTAGACGTTTAAACACTTCCTTTTTATACTTAGAATTATAGTAAGTAACACTGTGATTATAAATTGTAATTGGATATGGTATATCGGTATGATTATCAGATATAGTTTTCATATCTTCTTTCCATGTAGTTTTGGGTGTTCTCTCAGTATAATCAATTTCTCCATCATAAGGGTCAACACGGTCCAATTCTCTACCAGAAATTCTCTTCATAGGATCTAACATAAAGAGAGCCTTTGGCGTTACACCGATCGACCGATAACCGCCCTTTCCTCCATTCATATCAAGATCATGATACATAAACTCGACCCAACCGCCGCCTTTCTTTATATCTCCATATTCCTGAAGCAAAGACATGTATTCAGAGCCAGTTCTACTCTCTGGTAAGGTTTGTCTTTGATAATCAAACCATGCTGAATATGAAGTAGGTATTCGGTGAGTTGAATTTTCGTTTTGATACCAAGTTGAAGGATTTCCTTTATCATCTTGCCATTCATGAGTACTAGCATAATTGTAAGCTCCCTTAACAGACGAATGATCACCTTTCTTAATATAGCCATCTATAGCCTTCATTACCGCTGGTGCTTCTATTACTATCAACTCTTCTAAACCATCTAGATCTATTGCCATTATTGGTTTATTACCAGCAAATTGATAAGGAGTATACCAAGGATAATCAGGTGCCAACGGATCAACAGATAAAAATTTGGAAATTCGTGGATCATAGATTCTAAAACCGTAGTCGTAGATGGCTCCGGCTTTCCATTCGGGATCGCGTTCTTTTCCATTAAAACCATACCTGTAATCGTCTTTTTTAGAGTAGGAACGTCCGGGCATACCCCAGCCAAATGCATAATAATCATCGACGCCCAACACATATCCTGCAACCTCACTAGGACTCACTATTCCGCTGTTCCAACTTGTCAAACGCAGGTCCTTCAAAGTAACCCGCACGTTACCCAGGTGATCTTTCAACTCGTAAATGCGCTTGCCTACTACCCGCTCACTGCTCACAAAGGTGATACCCGGATCTTCCTGCACGGGGTAGTAACGCTTCCACGGTTGCACCGGTAAAGCAAAGGTACCGATTCTATCTTGATCATACAACTCAAACGATGGATTACCATAACGTTCAAATGAAAATAAATCGCCGTCTCTTGAAAAGTAAAGGCGCCCGTCTGCACCTGTTTTAATTACAGATGACAAGTCCGATGAACTACTTATACTCAATATACTTTGATTCGTAAAGTCCAAAGTGCGCATGATGCGGTTTTCTTCCGTTTTGTTATAATGTAAAAAATGTAGCTTTCCATAGTCAACACCGCCTCCATAATCGATGCTTGTTACGTAATTCACATCACCATTGTCCAATATCGGATCCAATTTCACCTCCTGCTCACTCGACACGATCACTGCTCCATCTACCAAATCGTATTCGTAGAAGGCATAATCTGTTTCACTGTCATTTGTCAAACGCAGGCATAAGGCCATTTTATCTCCGGTTTTGTTGATAGCGATACCGGCTACCTCAGAAACATCTTGAAACACCTTCAAAACGGCCCCGTCCTGTGTTTCATCTACGGGCACCAGCCCGTTTTCGTCAAATACTACACTTACAAATGAAGCTTGATTACCACTGTTGATTTTTAAAGCAAAACATTTGTTCACACCATTTACCAGGTCGTTGTATACCGCCAGTCGGTACTTCCCTTCGCTATGTGAGGTTCCCAAAGAAAAACCGAGTTGTTCATTGATCTCTTCAAACAAATCTTGCTCTTCATGATCGAGCATGCTGTAATACAGGTAATTTCCTTTACCGTATACAAGGGCATATTTACCGTCGCGCAATTCAATGAATGCAGATTCACTTTCTTTATCGGCATCGATGCGGTATTGCCCATCGAGGATAGCACTACCCGAAGCATTAGTCAATAAGGGATAATTTTCGTATTTATCTTGCCAGTCGTTTGTAGTAGTAACCAATCGTTCATTTGGTATCAAGACAAATTCACCTGTCCCCGGTTCTTTCCATTGTAGCTCAACATACGTATCGTTGCCTGTCTTATTCAGAATCAGCTCCAAATCATGCAAACCCGGTTCCAGCAGTGCCATTTGTTCTATTTCAATACCACTAGCCGTATTCACAATTTCCTGCCCGTCGATTTTTAATATTACCGCTCCACTATACAACAATTTAAAGAAGTGCGCTCCAGCCACATTAGTATTCAATTTGGCCAGGTACTGCACACTGTAATTTGAAGCACCGCGTCCTTCCAGCAATGGTGGCTGCGCTCCCGGCATCCAACCATCGTTTGACAAGTCTCGGGAATTAATCGTCGGCACTAAATTTTGGTAATAAGCCTTATCAGCATCCCACCCCGCGTTGTTATGTGTCAGATTTGTATTGTCAAAATACTTCACGATCACACCATTTGTTTCGTTTTCGACCTCTAAAATCGTCCCTTCTACTTTAGCGATGTCTACTGAGTTTACAGCTGTTCCTTCCTGAAATTGCAGAAAGTCTCCTGCAATGACATGTCTGTCATTAATGAAATCTACTCCATTTAAGTCACTCGCAATAGAATAACTCACGACTTCTGAAAACTGCAACCCGACCTGATTGGGAACCCTATACCTTACATTTATATTTCCATTACCCCGGTATAAGACGATATCTTCCAAACCATCCTCATTCATATCCTGTAACATAAATTCACACTGAGGATCTGAACCCTGTGCTTCCATATCCACCAACAACTGCTTATTCGCTCCAAACAAATCATCCAACGATTCGAAGTTAAGTCCACCACCTACAGGATGCGTCGATACCTGATCAAAGAAAATGCGCCCTTTGTTTTCCCCTTCGTAATAGGCCACACACAGGTAACCCGAGCGGAAATTCTGAATAAACAAAGGTTGAAAATCTTCATTTAGGTGCTGGATAAATGACTGGTTTCTGGTATCCCACGTAATAAGTGTTGTTTTATTAGCATAATCGAATGTACCATTATCATTGTTCTCTACATAATAAAAGCGTTGCAGGTATTCATCACCAAAACGTTCACTGGTGAATATAAACATATCTTCAAGCGCATTACTAACATATGGATTTCCGAAAAACACTTTAACCACATCTGCTGAGTTAGCAGCACCATCTGCATCAAAACCACTAAAAGAGCTACGGTGATTAAATTCGTCCAGCTCATTATCCGGTGCATTCACTTTCATTTGGAAACTACCATCAGTGTTGTAGACCAAGTCTATAATCTCTGAGCCCGAACCGTTATAATCATCGATATTAGCCGTAAGCACGCGACTTAAAGCTCCGTGACCTGAATAGGTAATCAATCGATCTTCCGCATGTTGATATTGCAGGTTACCAATACGTGTGTAGAAGTGATAATTACGCGCATCGTCTATGAATGCTAGTTCTCCCATGCCTGTGTTCTGAGCTACTGTTAGCTGCGTATCTTTTTCGATACCCGTCACCATAAACTTATATACCGCTTCGCCTGATCTATCTTCGGCCACTGCTATGTTGGTATGTAAGTTTACATAATATGGGAATTCACCCGCCTCATTCACCTTTCCAACAGCGCCGTCAAAATTCAATTCAAAAGGTTTTTGTTCATCATCAACGCCATTGGTTGCAACAATCCAGTTGTTGAGTCCGGTCTGTACAATTTCTTTGTCGTGAGCTGACAACATGCGTTTATTCACTTTTAGCCACTGAGGAGAAAAGCCCGAACTAATGGTACTTGTAATGGCATGATCATTAAAATCAATCACATCGCTATCATAAAAATTACCACCTAAACCCGATCCTATCTGATCAATTGTACTTGCCTGCAAATTGCCCACCAAAATTTCTATCGAAGTTTGACGCAAAAGACCCTGCCTGAAATTATCCGGGTTGTCATAAGCTGTCAAATCATCAATGCCGTATGGGTGGAAGAACGACCAACCCTTTATAGACATGGCATCGCTTTGAGGATCTTTTGACACCACCCAAAAAGTGGTATTACCTCTGTCAACTACCACAGAAAGTGGCACGCCATCCATTCGATGCTCTCTGGGATTTGAAATGAGTTTCCCTGTAACTACATCCACATCCCACCTATATAAATTGGGTGCATCACCCACAATCATCTGATCCGTGTTTTGACACAATGCAGCCAAGAATAGTTCCTCTGCATCATTAGAAAGTGTAATACTCGACTGCGCACCCGGCAACTCATTGGTAGTGGGGCTTTGGCTTGAATAATCGTAAGTAGTTACCAGCTGAGGATAGGTAAAACCATCGCGAGTCAGTTCAAACTTATAAATTTGGAGTGTATCTCCATCTTGCAGGTGACCATAGAAGCGCGTTCCATTATCGAAAGTGACGTAAGTAAGGTTGTTACCTAAATGCATATTTACGGCATTTTCATTGGCTACTAACTTATGTACCTCGTCTACCACGGCACCATCTCCTTCACCGGCACGTAAGTCGACCTGAATATAATTCCAGGTACCGTAGTTAGTTCCATTGCCCTGCGGATATAAAACCATATAACGATCAAGACTACCGGGAACCGGCACAATATAAATGGCCGCGTTATCACTAGACTTCAAAGTCGCCAACTCAGGGCGGTGGGGGTCACCCAAATCAATTGTTTCAAACCTTCCGTTGAGTAGCTGTAAGTAGGTACCGTTGGCATCAGTGACAGCAATAGCCGATAAAATAGTATTATCTCTGGAATCTACCATATTGGCTACAGTGCTAATCTCGTTACCATCTCCCACTTCGTAAACAGCAGGGCTTACATAATTCCCATTTTCTGTTTCGATGAGCTCATGTAACTGCTCACCAGAAGAAATCAACGTTGATGACATGGCAAAGTCTGTAGATGGTAGTGGGTATACGGTTTCGGTTTGACTGACATCCTTTACATCCACTATCAGGTTTGGCGTATATAGCCCAAGACGGTCTGAACCATAAATCCCCTGCTCTACCAGTGTGGTAACCAGTTGACCACCGTTTGATTGCTGTTCGTACGTAGCCAGTGTATTTCCCGAAGCATCACGCACGTAAAAAGTGCGTTTCGTGCTTCCCGTTGCTGCGTGATGCACGTTTTTAGCCACCCGGTTGCCTGAAGCATCGTACTCAAAAGTAATGGTTTCCAATTCATTAATCAGGCTGTCATTGGCATCCGCATATTCAAATTTATGTACAGTCGCTACTTTATTCAATACATTCCAATCAATGGTCAATTTCTCGGTGACGTCCTTGATCAGGTTACCTTCGGCATCGTAAACGTAATTGGCATCTTTTTGAGCATTACGAGCTGCCTTCAGCGAACCCGCAATTTCTTCCGGCAACTCACCTAAATCGCCCATAGCTTCATGTGCGCCAATACTGTCAACCACTTTGCTCAGGCGATTGTTGGGTTTGCCAAAAGTATCCTGGTAATCATAACTGTAAGAAAGTCGATCTATTATGCCCTGTGTACCAAAACCATGGCGCGTTACTTCTTTCAAATTCCCGTTGCGGTCGTATGCAAAGGTTTCATCGTAGTCTGATACATTGTTCCAGTTCCCATTATCCCAGACAATAAAGTCTGATTTTCGCAAGCGGTTCAATTGATCATAACGGAACACGCGGGTGCTTAAACCAAAGGCATTACCCACTTTCGCAGGATCCTGACCTGCTCGTGTATTGCTCATCCAATAGCTGATATTGCCGTTATACAGCGAGCTGCTCAATGAATACGGACTTGCTGCGTTATCTGCTCCTATATTTGTTCCTGATCGTCCGTAATCACCGGTATAATAACCCAACTCCATCGCAAACTCATCATTTAAGAAGTGCTGCCCGTCAGACCAGCTATCAGCACCAGGATCGTGTTCCGGAACCAGATCGGCCTGGTTGATTGACTTCAAATACCCCTCTATGGTGTAAACATAGTCGCAACCCTGAATATTGTCGTGTCCTACTTCAGTTCGCGCCAAAGGACCGTGGTCATAGAATTGGTATGAGGCTTCTTTTGTCCACAGGTAATCGTCCGTTGAGGTAAAGACCGCTAAAATGCGGTTATCGGCATCGTATTCGTAGCGGTAAATAAACTGATCGGCTTGATTTTCCTGGTAGTACAATTTGTTTACATTTCCACTCACCAGATCGTATTCGTAACGGAGCGATTTCCTTCCCAGGTTAGGTATTTCGCAAATTAACCATTCCACATTACCATGCGGATCGTAGCTGTAATAAGTAACATATTGATCGTTGAGAGTAGACCAGTCATCATCCACATCGCGTGCTACTTTGGTGATGCGGTTACGCGTATGTTGTTGGGTCTGGCCTTTGTAACTAATACTTTGCTTTTCTGTATAAGTTGTTTTTGTAACTTCAGAATAATTATAGATACGAGAAGGATTTGACCCTGGCCTGGATCCGTTATTAAATGCTGTTTTTAAGCCCGCTTCCATATCTGCCATAGTTGTTGGGTTTGCATATGGATCTACGCCACCTGCATTTAAAATGGCATAATAAGCAGGTTGAACTAACATTTCACCGGCTTCAACGATTCTACCCAAATAGTCATAAAGCATGAAAGAATACTTCGGAGTCAACCATAAGTGGTCTTCATCGTTGTAATTGACCAAACTTTTATGAGCGCGTTGCGCCGCATCCTGCGAAAGTACCAACTGGCTGTTATCGTTGTACCAAAAGCGGGTAGTACCTCCGTCCGGGGTGGTAGTTTTGATATTTTGCCCCAGGTTGTTGTAGTCATAATAGGTTTCGTAGTGGTGTTGCCAGTGAACTTCGGGATACATTGTGGGATCTTCTCGATGATCCATAGTAGCAAGCACGGAATCGTCATGTACTATCACCCCCTCAGGCGGCACCGTCTTCACCAGGTTGCCCGCTCTGTCGTAATAATAAAGGGTGTAGTGGTGGTAATCCAAAAAGTACTCGGTATTCAAACTGTCTACTATATGGTAGAGGCATTGCTGCTGATGCTGTTCCTGCAATGCGGTAATGGCCTGCTCTTTATAAGTTTCAATAGCCAAATCCATGCGGTTATCAACAATGGACTGTTGTATTTCTGCACAGGTAAAAGGTTCTGGTTCTACTAGTGGCGGTTCTATGAAGGTGAGCGGTTCTTCCCAAGCTGTGCATACTTCACAGTTTCCTGAAGTCCTTAGAATAAGTGCTTGTCTCAAGTCAAATATTGCGGTATCATTATCCCAGTTAGCTATTGTAACATAAATATGGGACCAGTTTCTTTTTTCTTTTACGTTAGCTTGCCCCACTCTTTGCGTACCAGCGCTAAATGTAATGTCATAGAATGGTGTTAAACCGTCCTCTTCATACCCTAAAACTTCAACATGGATATCTTTTTGTTCCAAATTCTGCCTGACATCATCATAAAGAGGAAATTCTCCATTGAGACGCTCTTTTCGTACCAGTTCAAATAAGGAATTAATTCCACCTTGAGTGTATAAATCCTGATCGGACAATAACACCACAAAATCGCATGTCACAGCAGACTCACAATATAATTCAAAATCAAAAATATAGCCTGCACTGGAATCCAACGATTGAAAATGCTGATATAATACATCAAAACCATCATTATTCACACCCAAACCAGCCCCTTCAGAAACTTCAATAACTCCTTCTCTTGCCACCCAGTCATACGTTCCCTCACAAGTCTCTGCACTTGTAATCGTATTTGGGCTTTCCTGCAAACATTCAGATGCATAGACAAAACTAGGGTTTTTAGTATATACAATATCTTCCGAATGGAACTCTTCATACCCCAATGGACAATTCCCATAAGGGTAACCTTGATGAATAAATGGCACTACACAGGCATCGTCACTAAACCTTGTTTGAAGTAACTCAAATAAAGTTTTGCCATCAGAATAACTAACTCCCATCGATCGATCTCCGTAGTTCACATCAGGAAATAGGACAGAATATCCGGTACCTGATAACGCATCTGCCAACAAAGATCCCGGTTCTATTAATAACTCATAATCTAATGGATTGAAGTCCTGCTTGTAAAATAACAAACCTACTTCAAATGCCTCATAACCTCTAACGACTTCTATATTCTGATTGTAGCCCTTGAGTGCGTGATATACATCGTGTGCAATTAATGTATCACTCTGTGTATATGCCTCTTTCCATGCTAAGGAAATTGCACTTAAAGGAATAGTTTTGGAAGGATCGCTCTTATGTACCAGGATAAAATTCATGCGATCGCCCGCACTCCATGAATTATTTACCGTTCTGAACCTCATGGTCATTTCAGCCAAATATGGTTCAAAGGTACCTCTGAAAATGTTGGCACCACAGCTACCTAATTCGTCTGCTAACAATACGTGTAAATAATCTCGTTCGTCATAATGGATTGTCAATAACTGTTCTTCCACACTCATAAAGGAAGGGTTAGGCAATTCCACCTTGCAGCCATTTCCACGTAAATCCAGTTCAAAGAATTCGCCTTTGTTTGACCCTGGTCCCTCATTGCAATCTACTATTTGAAAGTTAAGCCCTATTACATGTTTCAGACTGTCATCATAAAACACATTGGTGTATACATCGGCTACTTTAAAATCAAATTCCTTTATCAGTTCCATAATGAAGTGCTCTTCTGTGCTAAACACTGGTACGTCTGTACCAAACAACTGAGAATAAACGGTGTGAGATACACTACTACGGTTATTTTGCGGATTACGGATCCCTTCATTCAGCTGCGCATATAAATGCTCGATCAACTGTTTTTTGAATTCCGTACTATCAGGAAACCCACTGTATAAGTCATTAGCAGCGGTGACATATGGAGCGAACTGAGGTATGTAATGCATCACCTCTTCGTAATCCTGGTTTTCGGCACGCATACGGTTTAGGTATCCCTCACTATTCACCAATTCCTCATAACTTTCATAATTACCACCCCAATCCGGATTGATATTTGAGCTATGGATGTATTCATTCGTTGTGTATTTAATTTGTGTACTTAAAGCACACTTACTTTTGCATTGCGCCATCATAGACTGCACATAACAATTGTTTGGATCATCAATTACATTGGGGTCTATTCCCAATTCCACGCCCGGAAACGAGGCTACACCTGTTATATCAATTATCCCTTCATAATTCCATAAATTTACGGGCTGCTGCACTCCGGGATTGATCACACTTCCACTTAAGTCAATGAGCTGTCCCTGGTCGTTAGTCAGGTATTGCGGATTAGAAGTAACACCTACCTTGGCATTTTGTGCGGTGATGTACGTTGCTATCGCTTCGTTAAAATCACTCCCCGAAGACTCACAATGTGCTTCGCATCGAGCCTTCATTTGAAGCAGGTTTAGCTGGATAAAGCTGAAATCAATCGCAACGCTTGTGTCGAATGGCACTATATTATCACCTTCCACTATCGCCTTTTTGCATTGGTAAACACCAAGCACAGCTTCTTCATAACTATCAACCGCCAGGACATTTATGTCTTCTTCTACGAGGACCTTTTCGTCACTTCCCTGCCAAAATGCATCCCAGTCCACATGAAAGAAGGGATCTACACAACTTCTTACCAAGTAATTATTAATTGTATCAGAAACTGACGGCACATAAATATATTCGGTCAGCGGATAATCAGTATAGGTCGCACCTTGAACTTTTGAAATAGCTACACTATCGACGATAGAAGCATCGGCAAATAAGTTGGTAAAATGAATGGTTTGCATATTACCGGTGGCATCCCACTGCAATTGCACTTCCCTATTTTCAGTGGTGCTAGTATAATATTCTAATTTCACCCGGTAATATTGATTTGCGGTTAAACCCGATATTGCCACCACTTGCTCGTTGTTATGCCAATCTGCCAGTGTTCCGCTTTCATTTTCAAACACACCATCTCTATCCGCATCTATCAAAAACCGAACCCCCTGATTGGCATTTGTATTTATTTTGAAATTCACACTACTCGAAGCATCCGACGGTAGTTGAACATAGCCGTTCCATACTACGCGGTAATTATCATGCACATCATTATAATCAACCGCAAATTCGTAAGATTCGTTATACCACTTAAAATCGATCACCGGATCAACACGCTGGGTAAATAGTTCAAAATAATCCTGATTCAACAACTCATCACCTGACAGTTCTGACTGATCCACTCCTTCTTTCAGCACATAATATTTTCCCGAAAGCCCATGTTCAAAACCCAGGCAGGCATAAGCTTCTTGCAGGTAATCAAACTCTGAATCGTAATAGCGCGCATTGGAACCTCCCGAGTGCCCCAATGGAACCGGTACCTGATCGAGGTCGTTGTCGGCAAAAAACAAACCGGTATTTCCACGTAACAACATTTCACTTTCGCCAAAGCATTGGTATATACGTTCGCAAGTGATCGTTGAGCCCGGATATAAAGGATCGTCTTTCCCGATTAACTGATCTAACAACTGATCGATTTTCGTGCTCAACTCCGTATTCTCTACTCCGTCTTTCACAAATGCACTGATCAGGCCTGTGCCATTACCAGACATGTAAGATTCATTGGGCTGGTTGTTGTAAGGAAACCCGGCTTCTTTGTTGATATTGCTTTCAATGATGTCGAGGTAAAAATCATACATCTCATCATCACTAAACCCGCCATTTTCATCGCAAATCGGCAGGTCGTTACAGTTCCAATCTTCAAAATCGGGATGCTCATAGCCTATACAGTCCAATAAATCTTTAAAGGGATGGTCAATGCTATTGTAATCAGTGGCATCTACATAAACCGAATCAAAACTTAGCTGTAGCGCTGCTATATGATCAGTAATGAGCTGCTGAGCACTGTCTAATTCCGAATTAATAACTCGCACCTTCTTGGAAATCACATACCTGCCTGTGACAGGAAAGGTTATTTCGGTAGCTCCCGGAGTACCCGATGTATAATTGATCATATTCACCGAGCTGACCTGCTGCTCTGTTGTGTTGTTGAAATCAAACTCGCGCTCGATTGGTTCAACACACGCTCCTCCTTCAAAAACCTGTTTAAAACGTAGGTTATCACCCATTGTCAGTGGGTCGCTCTCGCCATGAATAGAAATAGTAACCTCGTAATCGCAGGTCTCGCAAATTTCCGGAGCAATACAACTATCTTCAAAGGTAAAATTTTGAGGATACAATGCATATTCCAACTTGTAAGGTGTCAGTACATCTTCAACATTAATCACGGTCTGTGTGTACATCACCAAATCCTCTTCATAGAATAATGGCGTTGAATAATCAGTCTTGGCAAAGAAGGGAGAAGTAGTATCCGGGCTGTCTTCTACAGGTTCGAGGTTATCCGGTTGCTTTGCATTGCTTAAGCAGGTAGCGAGCACCTCTCCTTTTTTGTTCATGTAGGCAATGGACATCACTCCATTGGGATCTATGGTAATGGTTTTCACCACCGTTGCAGCAAGTGGTGCTTCGTTTCCAAATAAACGATCCAGTTCGTTTTGCTGTGTGGCGCCAAACAGTGTGGTGGTATTTTTTCCTTCCGCACCAGACTTTAAACGCATAACCGAACCCGGACCGGCACTTTTTTTGGTTCTGCCCGTCGGGTCAGCATAGAACAGGTTACGCACATAAGGGTAACCTCCGGCATCTGGTATCAAACTACCTTTGTAAGACAGGTTATCGTTATTCGCATCAGAATAATAGCTATTGACTTTATCAACACCGGTAGCATCCAAAACAGGCACAAAATCCACCTCCAAGGTATCAAAATCACTGGCGACAAGTGAAGTAGATTGGCCTTGCGGCACTAATAAATGTGCATCAAAACCTAACTCGTCACTGCCTATAGGCGCAGGCAGGGAGCTTATTGCCGGCCTGCCCGAATAGTCGTAGGCGTTTTGTGTAGCCAATACCGATTTCTGGGAAAATAAATGCGTTTGTGTTTGCTCAACTTGTGAAAGTCCATTGGCAAAAGTCATTGTTTCAGCTTGTTTGGCTCCTTCGGTGAGCACCTTATTGTAAATCCAGTTATGCTGCTCATCAAACTGTGTATAATAAAATACATCGCCCATTACCTGGAGCGCCTCATTTAAATGCTGACTTGAATTATATGATTCGATCACATCGTGCTCACCACTGGCAGTATATAAGCTATTGTTGGCAGTGATTGCGCTCCACTGTCCGTAATTCCTGAAATCGCCTTTTCCCCCTTCGTAGTAGTTTCCGATGGGGCGTACACGCCAAACATAAAAGCCCGTGCCTTTGGCGAGTGTCATCTCATACTTCACCGTATCGTTCGCAGGGTTATTGAAATTTTGGTCGCGCACTTCGTAGCTTGCGGCTTTCGTCCAATCCAATTGCGCCTGAATGTTAGCAGATGCACTATGAAACATGTAAGGTTCCAGCTTAAGTAACTGAAGGTCATAATATTCAAACTGTTGAGCATCTGGCTGTGGTAATAACCATGAAAATTGTGCTTTACTGCTTTTGGACCCCACAAGTGTGGTTTTCAGGTTGGAAGCAGGAATTTGAATAGCGCTTCTTCCATTATCCACTACATCATACCGGTAATTATCATTGAAGCGGAAATTGAGTTTCACCTGTGATTCAATAAGCGCCATTGTATACCCCTGTCCGTTTGCTTCTACCGCACCCGATTCATAATCACGTCCAGCTACATAAAAAGCACTTACTTCCTCACCCAGCCCGGCGTAATTGATCAATATTTGCTGCAGTGCTTTGTCCTTGTTCAGCTCAAAGTCAAGCTTGTAGGTTTTAAGCACCTCGTCGTTTTCATTAACTGCTCGCAGGTTCAATGAAAGGGGCTTGCCCCAGTCAAAAGTTTCGTCATGATATAAATCGTGCAAGTCTCCCGTGCTAAAGGTGATTTCAATCCATCTTTCCCTTAAGCTGACACGCTGATAATCGCCATAAATAGCCGGCGTAATCAGGTGTGCAAATGCACAGCCAAAACCTATATCCGACCAATTGTAATGAAGTTGTTCACTGATTTGGTTACATGGATCTTCCAGTATTTCCAAACCTAAATTAAATTCATTCCAATGCAATCCCAGTGTATTGGCATTAATCATATCTGATTGGCAGCTTTGAATATAACCACCACTAATGAGCAGGTCTCCGAAATAGATAATTTCACCATTTCCACCGTGAAAGGTTCCTGCTTGTATTTCCAGATTTTGAGGCCCTATATAAATGGCTGCCTGTTCGTTGGGATTGCTCAGGTCGTGGCAATCGCCACCTGCCTGGTAGAGTTCGCCCTGAAAATCCGCTTCGATTAATAGTCCACCGACAATTACCTGTTGGAAAAGGTAACAATCGATATTGCTCACAGCTCCCCGGAATACGGCACGATCGTCCTTGCCTGGCACTTGATTCCCCTGCCAGTTGGCTGCTGTGTGCCAATAGTGGTCTCCTGACGCTCCGGTCCACAAAACATCGGCTGCTGACACAGAAAATACAGCTAAAATAAACAGGCTTAAGCTGAGGCCTATTCGTTTTATAATTGGATTCCTACTTTTCATATTCTCGATCATTTCGATGTTTTAGTGCGTTTATCAGTTAGGTGGTAATTTTGGTATTGGTTGTTTAGTTGATCGCCGTTGAAGAACAATTTTAGTACTCCACCGGGGTACAGGCGTTTTTGAAGGGGGGCGTGTGCCAGGTACTTCGTATAGTCGTTATACCACTTTTCTCCCTGTAAAAAAGTGGCCAGGTATTCCTTCACGCGTCCTTCTTTTTCATCGTAGAACATTTCGAAGCCTTTAGACTTCGTTTCTTGCCATTTTGCTTCCGGGTAGCTTACTGTCAACTTACCACTTTCACAGCTTACTGTGCCCTGGTACTTTTCAATACCCGACCAGTTCCAGTCTGAACCCGGATGTTTCAAAACAGAATCCTGATCTAATAAAGCAATGGCTTTCCTGTCGGGGTAGATAATCACCACTGTCTGGTCATCTGAGTAGATCTCCATCAACTCATGCATCATTTTGAAATCACGCTCATACACCCAAAACTCCGTGATTGACTCCAGGCCTACCTTACCAACCGGTGCCGACCAGGTTTTAATCTTCAAATAACCATCCTGATTCATCCGGTCAAACATTCCTTTCACCTTGTCCATGCATTGTGCATTGGAGGCGAAAGTGAAAAACAGGCAAAACGCTGAGAATAATACCTTCATCATCTTGATAGCTCTACTAGTCGTTAAGTTCATTTACAAAGTCATTTCTGTACTGCCCCCTGCTATTGTATTCCGTTTCCGAAATAGTCTTTATCCCTCTCGTCGTTTCTTTCGACTTTCTGATCAACGCACCTTCCGCATTGTATTCAAAAAGAGAGGCAAAATGCTGATCGTCGAATTGCGCAATCAGTCGCTGTGCTTCATCGTATACATAACATACCGCTTCCGCTTCATAAGGCTGAATACGAAGGTCGTCCAGGAAGACTTTACCTTTAAAACCCTCTTTTGCAACTATTTCGAACTTCGAATCTCTGCTATGCGTAAATTCAAACTCATATAATTGCCAATGCCCGGAACTTGCGATACGTTTAGGGTAGTAGTAATGCGCATTGGTGCTTTCCTGCACATCGCTTTCGACCAATTGTAAGACCCTATTCAGGGCATCTACCCCTTTATCGTTACTGGCCCAAAGTCGCATCATCATTTTTTGTGAACCGGCAGCGGCATTTATACTACCCACATCAAAGCGAGCTCCGGATTTAAGTAATACCGATGATTTACCGGTATGGGCACGTTGCTGTGTCCATGTCGCCGCTGCTGCATCATAGGCCAATCCATCATCAAAGTATTTGGAATCGTAGAGCTGTTCAAAATGCTGGAACATGACCTGATCCTCCTGTGCATTCTGAGCAACCATACTTAGCTGCGTACCATTCTCTGCATATTTCGCGGCACTGTAAATATTCAGGATATTATGATCTTGTGCCGGCTGTCCGTTAGGCGTATAACTATCAACAGTAGCCGTAAGCAACCATTTGGAATCGTTCAGGTTTTGATCGCGCCAGTTGAATAACTTCATAGAGAACGTCCCGTCATTGTAATTGCGGTATTCGGCATAATCCTCCACCCTGCTTTCATTGATTTCGGAACGGTATACATAAGACTGCTTGCTGCGCCAATGTCCTTTTTTGCCGCGTTCATAATTACTGAAATCGTTTACATCGAGACTGGCATCGGCAAGCGGATAGTTGTCATCGTCATAATCCCAATTATCGGTGAAGGTACTGGCTGTGGCAGCAATCACACGCTCAAAACCCTGTCCGGCAGTTACAGAAACAGCTGCCGAGCAGGTTTGAATACACTCAAAGATGGTTTGCTTCGGACAAGAGTGCTGTTTGTAATACAAAGTACCGGTTTCCAGGTCATTGTAGAATTTACCGACGACATCGGTAAATTTTTGACCGTTTATTATATTCAGCATATTACTTTGATCGGCAGGGAAAACCGATTCACACTGACATTCATAATTTTCACATTCCAACACCTCTACCTGAAATTGGGCATTTAATGTTTGTCCAAAATTTTGTTCAACAGCATGGTAGTTGATCGTATAGATACCGGCACCCGGGTAGGTAAAAGTGGCTTGTTCAAACTCATGGCCTGGAATCACTTCCACAACAGGATTTGCAATCTCCGGGGAGTTTGATGTAGCTGACCAGGGATTAGTACGATCCCAATTTGTTCCCGGAGCGTGAATCCAATTGTATCCATCCTCCCAGAGAACTGATTTTAGTGGGCCTGAATTACCGTAAAAGTCTGTCTCATACCCCTGAAGATTCACATAAATTGTTTTACTAATAGATCCTGAAGTTTTATTACAAATCACATCCTCATAACTATTCTGAAAATTCAAATTTGGTGGTTGTAGGCAAAAATAAGCTTTAGCAATTTCCTCATCACCACCATCACAATCAGCAGCATCAGATCCTGCATGTACTTCGAACTCAAATGAGTTTAAGCCATAACGTGGATTATTAAAAAGATCTAAATACTCTACAGGTTGACATGTATTTATTTCCGGTACATTGCCAGATGATGAAATCACCTGCTCCTGATTTGCCCAGCGATTATTATTTCCATCAAAAACTGCGACCTGTCCACATCTAATATTTTGTAATAACTGCGTTCCTCTAATCGCTGTTAAATTCAGGTGTGGCCAACTTTTATTCAAGTCTATGGAAGCACCACCTTGTGCCTGAACTCTAATTTCTTGTAAATTTCCTGTTGGCCAATCTATAGGATTAGTCTGACAATCTACTTGAGGAGAAGCGTCATATTCAGCATATCTTAAAATAGCTTGCAGCCCACTTTCATCTTGACTACTAGGGTTATGATCGGCTGGCACAGCTACTCCATTGCAATTATAATTATTAGATAAACTTACACTAAAATGGTCAGTTTGTAATCCCGGATCATCACATACTACATGTTGCAATTCAGTCCCGTTGTCATCTAAAATTTTGTATTCAGTAAGATGCATTATAAGTTCCTGAGCACCGACATCATAATAAAGCTGTAGATTTATATCTGATATTTTAAGATCAGGGTCTGCATTCTCACATAATGATTGCCCTGTACCTAAATTAGCCAAATTAAGCCCTGTGTACGGCCCGTTTAAGACAATGGGTTGAGAGCTGATAGCCGCACTTGTAACGACCTCATCTAACTCCGCATTTAAATCGTCAGTAAAAGGATGACTCGCAGTACGTTTATCCGTCGATATGGACTCAAAGTCTTCCGTACTAATAGCCTTATGCAAGGTGATACTGCCATCACTTACAGTTAATTGGTTGGTACGACCACTTTTGATGACTTTTATAGGTGCAACAACACCTGAATACGGTGGCAATGATTCGTTTACAAACACCGTATTCTCCATACGTACGAGGTTATGTAAACGATCCACCTCATCTACATAAAACAAATAAGGCGCATCATCGATGCTTACACGTATCAGGTCTCCACGATAGAACTTGTCCAGGGCATCGCATTCTGCATTGTCAAAGTTGAAATCAAGGTAATAGGATGTCGCGCCCGACTTACGGAATAAGGCATCGGTTTCCATACCTTCGTTCACACTTTTTGCCCCCATTTCAGGATAATGCCAGGACGCACGGCTGTTGATATTGGTGTACACTGCATCAAAATCATCGTAAGAACGGGTGACAATAGGCGTTCCCATTTGACGATCGAAGATGAGATTTTCGGTAATGTGCTCCACCCCATCCGGGCTTAAAGAACGGGTTTTATGCACTACCGCCGGATAAGATATCAATTTAGTCATGACATGGCTACGCATGCGTTTTTCTCGTTTAATTTTGGTACCACGAACATACGACCCAAAGAACAATGGGACTTTTGCCGGGTAAGCTGGTGGAGGTAAGTCCTGATAACCAGGAGAAAAATCGAATGAGACACTTCCCCCGTCTTCATAATCCTGTATTTCTCGTGACTCAGCAAAAAGCTCGCTCACCTTTCCCAGGTAATCGCTTGTAACCGTACCATCGGCATTCATCACCGGTACTTTCTCCTTATAATCGAAATACTCGTAATAGGTGCCGGACTGTGGCGTTTCCGAACCTTCAGCGAAGTGCTCCACACTCAGGGGCTGTCCATGCATTTCGTTAAATACAAAGGCATAACCCTGACTAAGACTTACATCCTGCAGTGAATATTGAATACCAACACTATGTCCAATATTTAGATTTAGCAGATTTCCAGTCCCAATTTGATCACCACCAATTTGCTCCATCGGCTTTACATCTCGTTGCATAGGAAATTGCTTACAAGTGAGGTAACGATGCACCGTATAACCGCTACCGGTCGCACCGTTATGAATATTTCTTACTGTCACCTTTTCATAACCTATTGAAGGTGCCGGATATAAATTTTCACCTAAAGGGCCTTCCTGCTTTTGAATATCACGGCCATAAAGTATTGCTTCCAGCTTCGATTGTTCATTGCGATCCAGGGGATATACCAGGCTATTTTCCCGACGCCCCAAGGCAGGTTCAAAGGTTGCTACACCACTACTTACCGTTATTGCATCACCTGCCCCCCTAGTCACCTCACGTGTATATTCATATTCATTCCCATAAAGTACCGCACTTCGGGAGCTTGCTCCTGATTGATCGTACATGAGCAACCTTTTCACGCGACAACCTTCTGCTTTTTTCGATTTAAGAGCAGGCAAGGCCAAACGTACATAGCTCATAGTAGGACTCATACGTTTGCACTTTTGCTCGACACCCAAAATTTGTATATACTGGCGAAGTAAATTTTTTAAGACATTATCATCTTCCGGATTGCCCAAACCATTACTTTGTTTGCTCACCAAACCGGATCTCATGTTATTATAATATTCCTTACAAATTTTACTAGGGATTTCCTTACGCTCAAAATCACCTTGAACTTCTGTGTATTCTTCGGCGCCATGGGTTTGATCATGTTTAAACACAAAAAAGGCCTTTCCATCTTTAATGCCATAGCCACCAATACGGGCATATCCCTCGATGTATTCCGAACGCAGTTCGCGATAATCAACGGGTGATAGCCCTGTAAGCGCATACAAAAAATTAAAATACAGACGTTCTCCGTTTACAAAAGGAAGGAATAGTTGATTTAGAACAGACATGTTTATCTGATCGACTCCCACTTTATTGAGGTCCAGGTAATATTTCTTTTTAGCACCATTATCAACCCCTATTTCGGTATTCGATGACAAAGGCACCATCATCATGGCTGGCTTATTCTGCACATGGGTATAATCATGCTGTTCGTATTGTACCAGAATTTGCCCGCCACTGGGTAACTCAATACGCTTTAAACAATGTGCCGCCGGATCATATTTACTATCGTCCGGATCCTGATTGGTAAATGGAAAAAAGCGTGCCAAATCCCCCAGTTTGTCTTTCAATGACTGGTAATGGCGATAGGCACCCCATCGACTGGTATTTACCACACTGTAATCGGGGTTTTCCAAGTCCTGCTGTGCTTGCGCATCCTGGTAATGCACTCCATAGTTGGCTATATTTTTAGACGCGTCCTGATACACCGCAGGAAATACCACATCCTGCCCATCGCCTTCTCTAGGGTAGTTGTAATGAAAAGTGTATGGACTAATCTTTGTTGATTTCACCCCATTGTACTCAAACCAAAGGTGTTTCAATGTTAATTTGCCTTCATTCTGACTATTATTGGGCAAGTTTTTACATAACTCATAATTGTAATCGAAGTGTACCGTTTGTATCGCGACGGCACCTTCCTTGGGTTTAAACATACCGGGTACTTCATTACCCTGGTCATCGAGGTGCAGTTCACAATCTTTCAAAGAATAAAGGTCAATGCGGTCTAACTTTCGAAGGTGATGCCCATCTGTTTGATCATTTAGTATGATCTGCGCACTATTTGAAGCAGTAACGCCGATACCATCATGGCGGTCGCTGGTGGTGAATACGGCAATATGTGTTTTAGAAACAACTGTATTGAGGTAGTACAATTCCTTTTCCCCATAACTAAAAGAACCCATATTGTCTTTTTTATCAGACAGTGATCCCAGGTCAAAGCTCAAACCCTCATAGGGTGATTTATAAGCGTAAAAATCATCATCTGTTGTGAACTTTTCATAATTAAAACGGGTATAAGCGCCAAAATCGTCGGGCGTAGGTCCATTGTAAGTACGATCCACGTAATCGGGACTGGAAATTTGTGTCAATAATAGTTGTGAAGCATAAGGTGTCGCAGACTCATAGCCCATTTTGCGCTTTGCTTCCTCATCAAGTTTTGAATTGGTCGATCGTACTACCATACCATCTCCATCAATAAATTCAAATTCACCCGATTTTAAGGAGTAAGACAAACTTTTTTCATTTTTAGCGAGAAGTGGCAAACCATAAATATATTGCTCCCCCAACTCACTATAAGTAGCCACTTCACCGATACTTGTTGCTTCTTCGGCACTTAACTGCAAAGGCTGCGCTACGCCATTCTGAAGAAAATATACTCCGTGTCCCTCAGCCAGGTATGCCACATCGGCACCATTTACCAAAACCTTGTTTTCATCACCTAAATCCTGATTGGTATGCATGCTGATATGTTTGGAACGGACCTGACGTTCTTCTAACAAACTCTGTGCCTGCCCATTGTAATCACCATGATGCAAGGAAGCCGGAATTTCAAGATCGAGTGTTGCTGCCTTGCTAACGGCATAAGAATAATTTCCGATATCCACACCAAACTCTTTCCCTTCTAGTCGTGCACGCATAGCAGCATCCGAATCACCGGTCTGATCAAAATTGGATGCGCGTTCACCTGTAAAACGTAACACAAACTTCTCATTTGACTTCCTTTTTAGGCTTTCGCCATTGGTGAACTCGCTGTATGATCCTTTATTTCTATTCTCTTCTGTCCAATCAGACAGAATTGTATTTTGAGATACCGACATTACATCTCCTCCAACAGACCACAAAGCCCAAGGGGTTGGCGATATCGGTTGAGCTATATCTGCACTAATCGATTCCGAAGTAAGATGGTTTTCAGTAGCATTTTTGTGATAATGTCCCAACTCTGAGCGATAGGCCCTGAAAGAGCCCCCCAAAGATTGACCCGTCATCATAAAAACATCATTATTGGCAATAGGAATTCCCAGGTAACGATCCCGCTTTTCATACATTTGGTCTTTTTCGGTGGTATAATCCATCATGGAATTTTCATCAGCCGACTCGTTATACATATAGCCGTAAACTTTAAGTTTGCGGTCTTCTTCAAAATTCTTAATTGCAAAGTTCCCACCTACGGTAAATTCCCCGAACTCAACGGGCACGTTCAATGCATTTGGCCCTATATCTGTTTTTAAACTGATGTTCCTACCAGTATACCTGGTTGAGTTCACCGCGAACCCACTCGGCTGTGAAGGAAGGCCTATTCGAATTGATGTCAAAAAATTATACCCTACACTTCTTGCCGTTTGTTTTAAGAAGTTTCTCATAGTTCTTTTAGCAGATGACTTAGGAGCATCGACTTTAGATGATGCTTGATTATTATTCTCTGCATTGGAGGATATTGATCGCTGGTTAATACTGCTGACAATGGCCATTGGGTTGATGGAAGGGCTAAAACCGAAACGTCCGTTAGCGTAAGAAATGCTTAAATTTGAAATACCTCTGGGATCATGTATTCCCAACTCTCTTGTTCTGGAAAAACCGGTATAGTTATTAAAAGCAAGGGTTGTTCCAAAACTGACTCCGAACAGGTCTTTTTTATCACTTCCCTGATTTTTTTCAATACTAAAAAACTCCTTGCTCAGCGCATAATTCCCACTTACGGTCCAATTGGGTTCAGTCCGGTTATGGTAAGTCACTTCTGCGCCATTAAACTCATCGGGAAAACCTCTTTTGGAGCGGTTTATCGCCCCAGGGTTCAAGGTCCAACCAAGGCCTACCCAACTCGATTGGGCCTCGTTGTTCACTGCCGAACTGTGGTACGACAAGTTGATCGGGTAGCCATTGGGCACGTTCATCAGTGGTATGTTATAAGTAAAGTCGCCCGTAAACGGATTCACCATATTGGTCGTCGACACCGGCTCAAACGAACGGTACTCAGGCATACTGTCGTGACCGGTGATGGCAAAAGCCACCGGCGTTTCTACTACCTGACTTATAAATAGTACTACCAGTAAGGCCACTATTTTCTTGCTATGTCTTCTGATCGATTTCATCCCGCTATTGTCTTTATACTTTTTGGTAATGATGGTTGTTGCTTATTTTGAAGCCCAAAGCTGAACTTCAGCAAAAAGGCATTAAAATGTTCGTCGTGGTATTCAAACACCACTTTTTTGTGTTCTTCCACTTTGACCGGAAAGGTCATCAGTATACGTTGTCGGCTGCCCAGCTCGTAGCCACGCTCGTGGTGCCACAAGGAAGGACTGTACTCCGCTTCTCCCACTTTGAGTAGCACATGCTCTTTCATCTCAAAGGCGAAGTTGGTGAGCCGCTCCCGGTATTCGTTCACATCACGGATGTTGCGAAACAAAGGGTTCTCCGCCTGATTGGTCGAGGCGATCTCCAGCATGAAACAGCTGCCTTCACCGTAGCTATTGATGATGGAGTCCACCTGCGTTTGTGGGTAGCTTTTGTTTGCTGTTAGCTCACGCATGGCCAGGAATTCATTGGGGCGGTACTGCACCCTAAACTCCAGACCGCTTAGTTCCTTGGCCTTTACAAAGCCATGCTCCGGGTTGTTGTACCAGCTCAGGTACTCCGCCTTGGTCTTCGGAGACAGCTCGCTATTGGAGCAGGCGCTTAGCAGCGTGGCAAATGCCAACAGGCCATATGTCCATTTCTTAATGCTCACCCTCGTATTTTTGGTTGATCGCTTCTAACAGTTGTTCTGTGATATCGTTTTCTTCGGAGGCATACATGATGTTGCCGTAGTCGGTCACCCCATACACATAGTCGTAGCCCTGTTCTTTGCTGTATTGCTTTACAAACTCGTTGATTTGTGTGTAAAGCGCCGTGTTCATCTCCTGTTCTTTGGCACTGGCGGTTTGCTCGATCGACAGTTTGTAGTTTTGTACATCTTTTTCCTGTAGCTGCAACAACATTTCCTGTTCCTTGCGCTGTGCTTCCTTCAGCTTATCTTTGTTGAGCAGGTACTGTTGCGCTTTCTGATTAAAATCGGTGGTCAGGGAGTCCAGGTTTTGTTGCATCACCTCCACATTCTGGCGGTACTCTTTCTGTGCATCTTTGAAGCCGTGGTATTCCGTAATCAGGCGGTCGTTGTGCACATAGGCGACCTTGGCTTTGTTGCTGAACAAATAAATACTAATACTCAGGGCAGTGGCGGCGATTACCGCCACTGCCATTATCATTACCTTCATTTCCTATAGCTTATTTTGATCCTGGGTTATTTTTAATAATTTTTTCAAGTGTTTCAATCTTTACCTGTTGCCGGGCCAGTTGTTTTTGATAATCCTTCTCTAATTTGATCATTAGCAAGGTCATTTCTTCAATCTTCTGCATTTGAGCGTGCATCATTTCATTTACGCTGATGCCTTCTTCAGCTATTTCTTGAGCCGAAGGCACACCAGGGAGGTGCTTGTTGGTGCCAATGTATTCCCTGATCTCTTGCAGACTCATCGGTTCATAGCCTTTTTCGAACACATAATCGGGCCACACGCCGTCGGCTTTGATCACCAGGTTTTTTGCGCCTATCTGCCCGTTAATCAGCAATTGATAGTTCGGGTGTGCGCTCAGGTCCAGATCGGTAACGCCTATGCCTACCTGCGACTGCCCCGTGTACATCACGTCGTTAGAGGAAACCCAGTCACCATTGCCAGAGCCTGCCCCCCCTGTGTTGTTAGGTATACCTTCGCCATATAACGTTGCCACCTCTGCCTGAGTTAAAGCGAAATCGTATAAGGCCACTTCTTTTAAGTGTCCCTGAAAATATTGAATTAAACTACTTTCCGATCCATTGTTAGCTATAACCCCAATTTTTACTTTGGCCGCATAGCCAATGGTAGCTAATAATTCATTGTAATCCAAAGCTGAGGTATAATACAGTTGCCCATTAAAATAGTAGTTAATCTTCCCGGAATTTGCAGACCACGTTGCTGTGAAATGCTGCCAGGTATTTGGCGTTGGCGTTATATCACTTAAAGCATCACTGGTATAGCCCCAAGACTCCTGATTATATACATAAAAAACATCCGCGTGCTCACGCATAAGAAGCCCATTACCTTCTTTATAATATTGGACATAAGCTTCCAAAACATCATGACGTGTAGGTTTCACCCAGGCTGAAAAGGTAAATCCATCGGTAAGAGCCGGCATGTTAAATGCTTCCAGATAGGCATCTGTACCATTGAAATTAGTACCCTCGGCATCTATCGTTGTATTATGATTAGTTAAGTGATGCAAATTCCCACTTTTGTCTTCGAAATCATTCGTCAAAGGCCAGTATGCTATAGGTCTCGATATGGGAGGTTCTATGGATGGTATACCAAATGAGGTATTAACATGTCCTACTTCAGCGCCGGGCGAGTAAAAGCTTACATCTACTACCAAATCGCTATTACATGGGTTTGTGGCCGTTGCAAACACTATCCCATTTTTCAAAAATTCTACCACCCCATCTGTCTTACGAATCGTGAAACGATCGCCGAGATTTGCGAATACACCTGTAGGCGAATTATAGATTTGATTATTAAATTCCCGAACCGAATATGCTCCTGTGGCATTAAAGTAAATCAGGTATTCAATATTTGAGAGTGCATAACTACCCGAGCTTTTTTCCCTGGACATTCCCAATGCCCACAATTTATTGGTTGTTGTTAGTTGCGTTTCTACCCACCCGTCTTCATTCACAGATAACAACTCTTCAGAAAAACCACCGGCATTCCATTGCGTATTGCTTGCAGACTTATATAATACACCTTCTGCATTTATTGCTGTATTTGCGTTTGTCCCCAGCCACGAGATTGGGGAAGCTACTTGAGCCATTGCGGCCATGCTACAAAGTAGCATGGCGATGGAGTATGAAAATTGCTTAATAAAATTTTTCATTTTTCATTTTTCTTTCTTGAATACTTTTTTTTGTGTGGTCACGCACACTAATTCGACTTTGTAAAGCCCTTTATTAAGTATATGCATAAAATCACAAAACATTACATTTAGGAAATTATTTTTTTCAATGCTTCAGTGACTTAAGTTCACGCTGCAGCTGCTGCAACTGGCGCTCTTGTTGATGATTGACCGCATCCATTTCTATTAACAATAGCGTCAGCTCCTCGATCTTCTGCATTTGAGCGTGCATCATTTCATTCACGCTGATGCCTTCTTCAGCTATTTCTTGAGCCGAAGGCACACCAGGGAGGTGCTTGTTGGTGCCAATGTATTCCCTGATCTCTTGCAGACTCATCGGTTCATAGCCTTTTTCGAACACATAATCGGGCCACACGCCGTCGGCTTTGATCACCAGGTTTTTAGCTCCTATCTGCCCGTTAATCAGCAATTGATAGTTCGGGTGTGCGCTCAGGTCCAGATCGGTAACGCCTATGCCTACCTGCGACTGCCCGGTGTACATGACATTATTACTGGTGGTCCAGCTACCGCTGCCGCCTTCTGAGAATGATACCCAGTCATTGTTATGCCAACCGCGGAATCCTGTTGTAGCATCGTATTCTATGGTGCCCGCACCGCGGTCATTGGAGGTAGATGCTCCTATTTTTACCGCTCCGTTCACATCCAGTTTTTCAGTGGGGTTGCTATTATTGATACCTACATGGTCGCCATCGCAGGTAATAGACGAACAGAAGTTACCAGTTCCACCTATACCTATCTGAACTCCACTAGAATAGAGCGAATGAATCTCATCGGCATTTAATTCATAATTGTATACGACTACTTCTTTCATTGATCCCTGGAAATAGTGCGCAGTATCATAAACCACTCCATTTGTAACGGCTACCTTTGCTCCCAACTTGACACCCGCTCCATTGGCAAGATTGTTTAATTGGCCGCTATAACTGTATGCTGATGAGCTAATTAAGAGTCCATTCACATAGTATTTGATGTGGCCGGTCAAAGAGGACCAGGTAACAGTCAGGTATTGCCAGTTATTTAATAAGGGGATTATTTCACTTGTCACATCGTTGCTCGGCCAAGCTTCTGCACTATACAAATGCACCCGATTGGTAGGTAATTTTCGGAATATCAACCCAGCATCCTCTTTAAAATAATTCAAATAAGATTGATAGTTGCTTTCTGTCTCCGGTTTCACAAACAATGAAAAGGTAAACCCATCTTTGATCTCTGGCAAATTCGAAGCACTTAAATGTTGGTCTATACCATTAAAATGTACCCCTCCCTGAGTATCAACAACAGGTACAAATCCACTATTAGCCACTAAATGGTGTCCATTGCCACTCTTATCCTCCAGGTTATTAGTTAGCGGCCAGTAGGCAACTAAACGGGGCGAATTGAGAATGCTTGAAGGCAGACCGAAAGACGATTTAACAAATCCGACAGCAGCTCCTGGTGAATAAAAACTCACATCTACCACTAAATCACTATTGCATGGCTCAGTAGCCTGTGCAAATACATTACCATTTCTTAAAAATTCGATGATACCATCGGTTTTGCGAATCGCGAAACGGTCTCCGAGATTGGCAAATAAATTGCTATCTGCTGAATTGTATAATACTGTATTAAACTCCCTCACCGCATATTTACCATCTAACTTAAAATCAATTGCATATTCAATATAACTACCTCCAAAACTCACCGGATGCTTTTCACGAGACATGCCAAATGTCCAAACTTTGTTAGTTACAGTTAACTGAGTCTCCACCCAACCGTTTTCATCATAGGGTAATAATTCTTCAGAATAAGCCCCTGCATTCCATTGCGTATTGCTTGCAGACTTATATAATACACCTTCTGCATTTATTGCTGTATTTGCGTTTGTTCCCAGCCAATTAACAGGAGATTCTTGTGCTTTACTTACAACTCCCTGAATTAATAACTGCATAAATGCGATTAAATAAACAAATATCTTATTCATAATGAATTCGTTTTGAAAGCTTTTATTAGATTGATAATTATTAAAACTCCTTCAATTGTAATTAATTAACTCTCATTTACATTAACAATTGCGCACTATTTTGCTATTCGAACATGACTCAGTTGTTTTGAATCATCCTCCGGTAGCCTACGTACCCATTAATAAGTTTTACAAGGTTCACTAACGCTGAAGCACTCTATTTTTTTAATGGAATTCAGCAGGAAGTAAGCACCTCAACGACACCTTTCACTGTCCTTTCCTTTTCGGAATAGACAAATAACTCCCTGTATATAAAAAAGTAAATAAATACTATATCTACTCTCTTATACTACTAACAACACCTCCTGCTTCCTATTTAAAGCAACAAAGGCACTATCAGCCCAATAATACTTTCAAGCGGGGGCAATAAACGGCACCCTATTTTGAAACTATCCGTATTTGAATTTTACTTCTTAATTTTTCCTTTTTTGTTAGTTCTCTTAGATTCTATTTTCTATTTCAATAAGCCCTTCAAAGCGTTCAAAGCATGTTATCAAAACTATTTGTGTCAACATCATCATTGACATAAAAATCACGGCAAATACGTTTAATAACTAAAGTCGCCCATCAACATTTAGACCTAAAACCAAACGCTGATTTACCCTCAAGGGATGCTCCAAATGTCGTGTATTTTAGCTAAAAGAACAAGCTTTATTGCTCTTTTTTTTACTAAAAAAAACACATCTATAAGTCAGGAAATTTTACCTCTATCCCATTGGTTGCTAAGGGCATGAGCAAAGCCTATTTTCCACTGAAAAACTTCAATAAAATTAAAAATGAGGGAATTCAGCTCCGCATTATAAAATAAACTTAATTACTGAAAAACAAGCAAAATATTACACAGTCTCTAATGCACACATACACTACCATAACAGGTATTGCAGCTTATATTTCTTTAACGATAAACGCCTTTATCACCTTTTGCTCCTGCACTACTTAAAATCCTTTCTACTTAAAAAGGCAAAGCGGTGATACTCGCTTCAGTATATCAAACCTCACTAGCTTTTCCCCTGCCTCTGAGCTAACGGCACCTAACAATACCAAGGCTACGCCCCACCCTTGCGTATCAGGGTGCACATACCGAAAATCAAGGCAGTCACAAACAGCGCCTAAACGAACAATGAAATCCATACCTGAACTGTTTTGAGGCGGTAACAAAAAAAATTTAAACAAAATCGAAACCATTTTGTTTAATTTTTAAAATCAAACATTAAACAAAATGAAAAAAATAACCTACATTTCTTTTCTGCTCTCATTAATCCCACTTTGGAGCCATGCGCAAACGGCGCGTTTGCAAGCCATCCACAACTCTGCAGACGAAGCCGCAGCGGTTGTTGACATTTACCTGACAACTCCGCTTGGCAGCGATCTATTAATCAATGATTTTGCTTTCAGAACGGCAAGTCCTTTTATCGATGCTCCAGCAGGTATCCCGATCACATTGGGCATAGCGCCGGAGAACAGCCAAAGTATTGACGACACTATTCCTGGTCTCAGCTTTGATTATAATCTGGAGAGTGGTGAAACCTATATCCTTATCGCTGAAGGAATTGTTAGCCAATCCGGATACAACCCGGCAACACCTTTTGATATTGCCGTTTATCCTTTGGGACAAGAAGCAGCAAATGAAACAGGTAACACCGATGTATTGGTGCATCATGGAAGTACCGATGCACCTACTGTCGACATTCGTGAGCGTGAAGCAGGTATTCTGGTCGATAATGCGCCTTTTGGTGCTTTCAGCGACTACCTGGAATTACCGACGGCCGATTACATCTTGGATGTACAAGACGAAACGGGTATGTACACAGTTGCTTCGTTCGGCGCACCGTTAGCTACGCTCAACCTGGACGATGCCGCTGTGGTTGCCGTAGCTTCCGGATTCCTGGATCCTTCGCAAAATTCAGACGGACCAGGCTTTGGTATTTTTGTAGCATTACCTGCCGGTGGTCCTATGGTATCCTTACCTATGGCCGACATGCCTACTGCTCGTGTTCAGGTCATTCATAATTCGGCAGATGCTGCTGCTGAAGTAGTGGATATCTATTTAGACGATGAGCTATTATTAGACGATTTTGCTTTCAGAACCGCAACACCTTTCGTGGACCTTCCGGCCACTAAAGACATTACCGTTTCTATTGCTCCGGCTAACAGCGATTCGGTTATTGACACGATCCCGGGACTGAGTTTTGATTACAACCTGGCTATTGGCGAAACCTATATCCTCATCGCCGGAGGCATTGTAAGCCCAAGTGGTTATACGCCCGCAACACCTTTTGATATCGCCGTTTACCCCTTAGGACAAGAAGCAGCAAATGAAACAGGTAACACCGATGTATTGGTGCATCATGGAAGTACCGATGCACCTACTGTCGACATTCGTGAGCGCGAAGCAGGTATTCTGGTCGATAATGCGCCTTTTGGTGCTTTCAGCGATTACCTGGAATTACCGACGGCCGATTACATCTTGGATGTACAAGACGAAACGGGTATGTACACAGTTGCTTCGTTCGGCGCACCGTTAGCTACGCTCAACCTGGACGATGCCGCTGTGGTTGCTGTGGCTTCCGGATTCCTGGATCCTTCACAAAATTCAGACGGACCTGCTTTCGGAATCTATGTAGCGTTACCTGCCGGTGGTCCTTTGGTATCCTTACCTATGGCCGACATGCCTACTGCTCGTGTTCAGGTCATTCATAATTCGGCAGATGCTGCTGCTGAAGTAGTGGATATCTATTTAGACGATGAGCTATTATTAGACGATTTTGCTTTCAGAACCGCAACACCTTTCGTGGACCTTCCGGCCACTAAAGACATTACCGTTTCTATTGCTCCGGCTAACAGCGATTCGGTTATTGACACGATCCCGGGACTGAGTTTTGATTACAACCTGGCTATTGGCGAAACCTATATCCTCATCGCCGGAGGCATTGTAAGCCCAAGTGGTTATACGCCCGCAACACCTTTTGATATCGCCGTTTACCCCTTAGGACAAGAAGCAGCAAATGAAACAGGTAACACCGATGTATTGGTGCATCATGGAAGTACCGATGCACCTACTGTCGACATTCGTGAGCGCGAAGCAGGTATTCTGGTCGATAATGCGCCTTTTGGTGCTTTTAGCGATTACCTGGAATTACCGACGGCCGATTACATCTTGGATGTACAAGACGAAACGGGTATGTACACAGTTGCTTCGTTCGGCGCACCGTTAGCTACGCTCAACCTGGACGATGCCGCTGTGGTTGCTGTGGCTTCCGGATTCCTGGATCCTTCACAAAATTCAGACGGACCTGCTTTCGGAATCTATGTAGCGTTACCTGCCGGTGGCCCTTTGGTTGCCTTACCTATGGCCGACATGCCTACTGCTCGTGTTCAGGTCATTCATAATTCGGCAGATGCTGCTGCTGAAGTAGTGGATATCTATTTAGACAATGAGCTATTATTAGACGATTTTGCTTTCAGAACCGCAACGCCTTTCGTGGACCTTCCGGCCACTAAAGATATTACCGTTTCTATTGCTCCGGCTAACAGCGATTCGGTTATTGACACGATCCCGGGACTGAGCTTTGATTACAACCTGGCTATTGGCGAAACCTATATCCTCATCGCCGGAGGCATTGTAAGCCCAAGTGGTTATACGCCGGCAACACCTTTTGACATTGCCGTTTACCCGATGGGACGTGAATCAGCAAGTCAGGGAGGTAATACAGACGTGCTTGTTTACCACGGAAGCACCGATGCACCGACAGTTGATGTTTACGAAATGGATGCGGGAGAATTGATCAACGACCTTGATTTCGGCGCATTTTCGGACGATTACCTGGAGTTAACAACTGCTAATTACACATTAGAAGTGAGAGACGAAACGGGAACTACCATTGTTAAGAGTTACGCAGCGCCTTTATCGCAGCTCTCCCTGGACAACCAGGCAATCGTAGTACTTGCTTCAGGATTCTTTGATCCTTCGGCAAACACTAACGGAGCCGAGTTCGGTCTATTTGTAGCTCTTGGGACAGGCGGTGAATTAGTACCACTTCCTGAAAATGACCTAACCTCGGTATCAGATTTGGTCAACAATCAAGTGGCCGTTTTTCCTAATCCGGTATCAACTTCAATAACTATTGAATCTCAGCAAGCTAATATCAAGACCATCACCGTCTATGATTTGCTTGGTACTTTGGTAGCAGAAAATAACTTTCAAGGCAATGCTCAAACTTTGAATATGGCAGATTTAAGTGCTGGTATTTATCAGCTTAAATTAACACTAACAAGTGGAGAAACTTTGACTTCTACTATCAAAAAACAGTAAGAATAATACCCGGGCGGGATGTAGGAGGTGTTACTTCTTATAGCTCTTCCGGGTAGCTATTTTTTTGCTTCATCCATGATGGATTTGAATAATTTCCTGCCTTCCATCTTAAACGATTCATCTCCCCACAAATCATGTTTACCTAACTTATACGCTTCGGCATTGTGATAATACATCATCGCGTTAAATTTATTATTCACAAAATTATTCCTGGTGCGTACCACTTTACCAGGGTTTCCTTTTACAATAGAGTTGGGAGGAATTATTGTATTGGCAGGTAACATGACTCCTGCATCTATTATCGAATTCTCTCCAATAACACAACCATCCATCACGATTGCGCCTATACCAATTAAACAGCAATCACCAATATTAGCTCCATGTATAACAGCTCTGTGAGTAATAGAGCAATAGTCGCCAATTACAGTGGGGGTCTTTTCTCCCACATGAATCATCACATGATCCTGAATGTTGGTATATGCACCTATTTGAACATGATGCATCTCTGCCCTAATCACACTATAGGGCCAAAGTGACGCATTATTTCCGATGCGAACATCACCGAAATGTAATGCGGTACTGTGAATAAAAGTTGCCTGTATCTCCTCTCTCATTGCAGGTAAAGCTTTAGTGACTGGCAATACTTATCTGCGGAGCTATCGGATAACGATTAGACATATGGGTCATTAAAGGTCCTATATGTTCTACGTTTAGCTTTTCATACTTATCTCCATAACGAACTACGGCTGACTCATTATAAGATATGAAATGCGCAGTAATTGAATTACGGGAGTGCGCACCTATAGGCCTGTCACTGCCATGAAGTATTTTTGAGTCAAAAATAAGGACATCTCCCTTCTTTATTGTTGGCTGATATTTTTCCCAGTCCGCTTCTTCAATAATCGCATCTCTTAAATAATTGGTACGCATCACCAACTTAAATGACTCGGCTGTTTTATGATTGTACTTTAAATTAGCATTGTTAACATTTAGCTCCGTGTATTCGTCAAAAAGCTTTTTAAGCTTTGAAGTTGAAGGTACATTTTCCAGCAAATGACTCTTTGGATATAAATAAAACTGGCCCGCATCGGGTTTAATATCCTCTAAAGCCACCCAAATACCAAACATTTTCCCGTTGTTTTGTTCACTAACAAAAAAATGGTCGAAATGTGGTGTAGTACCCTTGCTGCTCTCAAAATACATAGTCTGTATCAAAACGGGGTCATTCCCCATAATCTGTGACAGGGTAAAATTCAAGCCTATATCTGAAAACATACGATATACGGCAGAGGTAAAATCGTCAAACAGATCACGATCCATTCGATGAACGTCTAACAGCGGATTTACCATATTTCCGTTCTTTGAAAAACGGTGATTTTCATATGCTACGGTTCGCTGCCTCAACAATGCTCCCGGCCAGGGTTTAATTTCATTCTTAAATGAATTTCTCACCTGATCGCACAAGTCAGGTTTAATTAAGGACTTACAAAGTAAGTAGCCCTCTTCTTCAAAAATAGATGAAAAAACCATATAAAAGATTTTAAATGTCCATATTCTTTGTGTCTACATTCATTCTATCGACAAATATCGATCGTTACATTACATATCACAGAAATGGTAACGGGCCAATTCTGTTCCACCGTCGAGATCTCTCTCAATGCTCATATCTGTAGTAAGGTTCCAAAAATGAACTTTTCAGCTCTGATTGCGCCACTAATTACGCACTTAATAATGAATAATTCACCTATTTTTTTGAATAATTACACGTAAGAATTAATTAGTATTTTATTTATTGAAATTGGCCACTTAAAACACTAAATTTGGTGTTTATTACTTATCAGAAAGCGAATAACTTACGTAAAATCACCCGGTTTTTAAGCCTTAATAGTCCTTTTCACCTAATTACCATACATAGGGACGTAATATATATTATTGTGATCAAAAGATTTCGCAGGCATACAGGACCATAATCGTTCAAAACCTCCCGGACTAGGGATATACCAGGATTAAGACATAAAAAAAGCTGTCCGGAATACCGGACAGCCTTTGAATAATATTGAGATTTACAATAAGTAGCTTACTGCACAATAAGTTTTAATACCTGAGAATTACCGTCACTTGTTTCAAGATTTAATAAGTAAAAACCCAGATTCAGCGAACTGATATCCGCAATTATTTTATTATCCTTCTTCACGAATGACAATGGGTATTCCGATCCATCCAAACTGATAGCTGCCAGGTTATTGAGTTCATAAGCATTGGCGGGGGCCTCTAATTGCAAAGTACCGTCTGCCAAGTTAGCCGGATTTGGAAACACACTCCATTCAAGCGCATCATTATGGAACAATTCTTCGGCAAGTCGAGCCTGGTAAAACGAAGCACTTGGATATACATCTATTACTACTGCATTTAGAACACCATACTTCATATTTGGCGCGTTATGTGTCAGTACTTCCAAAGTTCCATCGCTATTTACCTCAGGATTGAATATTGTAACAGTATTTGTATTATTCCAACCATTGACTAGCGTCACTGTTTCATCATTGATCGTATACTCAGACGTTGTAACAATACCTGCACCTCCGTAGAATGTAAAATTATACTCGTTAGACAGATCCATATGTTCAAATAAGAGGTAACCTTCAATGTTGAGCTCTACATAAAAGAATTCGCGCAGTACCACATCTGGGAACATTCCTGTTTCGCTTCCGGTAGCAGGGCCATTTGAAAATACACCACTCCAGTTACTTGGTAAAGAAACGTCAATCCCCGTCGGCCTTCCATCGGTGGCGATCATATCTACAATGCCTGCACCTTCCTGAGCAACCTGATTAAATGCATTCCATGGGTATGGAACTTCACCCTCCCCATTTAAACTTAAGTTAATCTGATAGCTCACTGTTCCGGAAGATGCTTCTTCAGAAAATTCCGAATAAACCACACCCTCTTCCTCTGCAGGAGCTGGTTCCGCTTGTGGTTGCGGTGCTGCCTGACTATCATCGCACGAACCAACTGTATGCGAATGATCCGATTGTACCCCTACATACTGACCTGCACTCTTCGAATATTTGAAGAAGAAATCTACAACAGCACCATCGCTCACATTATTTACAACAAAATAACCGTTATTTCTCCCATAAGACCCCTGATAGCTGCCGTTAACCCAGTGGTCCATGTAAAGGAAACCTGTACCATAAGACGGATCGTTTGGTAACCAATCAATCAACAGCTGCCCATTTTCTTCCTCAATGGTAATAGTATACTCTCCATTAGGGCCGTCTGCACTGCATGAAGATCCATTATTATTGTTGTTATTGTTGTTATTGTTGTTATTGTTGTTATTGTTGTTATTGTTGTTATTGTTGTTATTGTTGTTATTGTTGTTATTGTTGTTATTTCCTGTGTCACCGTTAAAAGCTCTAATTGAATAAGAATAAACGGTACCTGAATTCAATCCTTCATCAGTATATGATGTAGCGTTTGCATCCAAGGTTGTGAGCAACTCAAATGTAGACGAAGGAAATGTAGCTCGATACAATTCAAAACCAGATTCTCCATCGATATCAGACCAAGATAATTCGATCGTATTTTCGGACAATGTTGTTGCTACCAGGTTTTGAGGTGTCGGCAATTCCGGGTTGTTATTGTCATCATCATCGCCATCTCCGCTATTATCGCCATCACCATTGTCACCGTCGCCATCATCTGCACTTACAACATCTGCTTCAATGATTAAGGCGTTCACATAACCCATTTCAGCACCCTCACCTTTTGCTCCTATAATTACAACATTACCATTCGCATCCGGTACTACGTTTTCAAAAACGGTTAGTTCCGTATTATTCGTTTGCACATAAACCGACTTGGTTTCATCACCAATGGTAAAAGAGGTATGTCCATTGTCAGGATAGTGATCGTAATTGGAACTTGCGAACAGCGATATTCGGTGAGACAAAGCAGGATCCAGACCCGTAACCGTTAATTCCAGTTCCGTTGGTGCGTGCCAGGTTCCAAACCAGTAACACTCATTAATTACGGCATCGGGAACCACACCTGAGTTATTCCCTGTCACCACTCCTTTGTCCCAAAGGCCTCCCACACCTGAAGTCAGTTCTACTGCCACCGAGCTGTTTTCACTATTGGTATTTACCAGATTATCTATTACCATTCCCTGCACCGGATCGGCCGAAACATTGTTCCATGGCGCACCGGCATTGGACCATCTGTTAAAATTAACAAGTACTTTCTCATAGTTCACACCCCAAACAGCAATATTAAAGGTATCTGTCGCTGTTCCTCCGTCTGAATCTTCAGCCACCACTACAACAGGACCGTAATTGCCCGCATCTTCTAATGTAGGATTTATAGATAATGTTCCGCCCGTTTGTGATGGAACGAAAGATGCAAAAGCCGGAAGTCCTGTCAGTGCTACATCAATAGATTCTGAATCTACATCGTTCACCACAATTTGCACATCCATGGATTCTCCTGCCTGTAAGTCTATATCGTATACAGTTTGTATTTCCGGATTCGCATTTTGAGGCATGAAACTTTCCGTTTCAGAGAATGGTGATTCACCGATGTTGTTAAACGCGCTAACTTTATAGAACACCTCTTGCTTAGATGTTAATGACTCATCTGTATAAGAGGTGGCAGCTGTACTTGCTATCAACTCAAAATTGGCATCTGCTTCGTATGATCTGTAAATATTATAACCGGCATCCAACGCCGACGTTGATTCCCAGCTCAGCCCTACATTATTTTCTATTGGGCTCAGCGTTAAATTAACCGGAGCAAATGGTGCAATATCAAATTCAACAATATGTTCGATAACCAAAGCGTTTATGTAACCTACACTGGCATTGACTCCTTTGGTTAATGTAATAAGCACATCCCCATTTTCGTCGGGATAAACATCGTCAATAGTCACCAACTCGGATGTATTATTCACCGCTTCGAGTGAGACTGTTTCGCTCTCAATGGTAAAGTTTGTTATTTCACTGGGTCCATTTCCATCCCAGGCACTTCCCGAATGGAAGGTAAACGCATAATCGAGGTCTGGATCGAGCCCACTTACTCTTATCTGAGGTGCATCTACCACCCCATTAATTCCGAAGAAATAGAAGTCACGTAAAACATCATCGGGATAGACACCTGTATTGTTCCAGGTTATTGCCCCTAATTGATGAGGCTCTATATCGTGTAAGAACTCTAATCCTACAGATGTAAGCTCTCCTTTAATATTCAAAAGGCCACTAACGGTGCTGTTTGCAACCGGATTTATTGCGGTATTGTTCCATGGAGATAATGCCGTTGTACCTTCCGAAAAGTTAACCATTACCGTAGAACTTTCAGGTAAAGGACTTACTACTACCTCGCTATTATAAATACTGAATGCTCCTGTTAAGTCCTGCACTTTTAAGGTAAAGGGATAAGTACCTACATGCTCTTTAAGTGGTTTCAACTCCAATACTGCTGTGTTATTTCCAATATTGATAAGTTGAGCAAACTCAGGCAGATCTGTACTACTTGCTACTACAGCTTCTCCTTCTGCATCTTCCATGGTCAAATTAACTGTTAGCTGCTCAAAAGTTAGCAGGCTATAAGAAACCTCCAGGTCAACAGTTGGAAGCTGATTTGTGCCTACTGTAACAGAGAATGTATGTGCGGTACTTCCACCCTTACCATCCAATGCAGTAACACTCAGGCCTGGGTAAACACCTTCATCATCGTCTGTTGTGGAGAAACTCAACAATGCACTTCCATCGCCGTAATCGTGAAATGTAGCAAAATCCGGAAGTCCATTTGCTTCAAATGTAATAGCATCACCATTAGGATCTGTAGCATATAATGGTAAAGAGAAATCGTTTCCTTTTGCAATAAAGATGTTATCGATCGCATGAAAATCCGGGTCTGTGTTAAGTGTAGTTACTGAAGCGACATTACTGGCAGCTTCGCCACCTTCATTGAAAGCAGTTACTGTATAATGGTATGAAGAACCACTAAAAAGGTCCGCATCGTTATAACTTTCCGTATCGGGAGCCACCGTATCTACTACGACCTGCACCTGTGTATTTTCGAATGAACGGTAGATGATGAAACCTTCCTCGTCATTGGAAAGGTCATCCCATTGCAAAGCAACTTCCGTTGAAGAACCAGTGCTTGCCATTAAATTTGCCGGATTTGCCGGTACAGAGGGCAAGGTATTTGTACTCACAGTTACCGGAACTCCAAAAGCCGAACTTCCTTGCTGTCCTAATGCAACAACGTGTATAAAGTACGGTGTACTTCCTTTTAAGCCATCAACACTCACATTTGTCTCGTTAGAATCGGCGGTGGCCACCGCTTTAAAAGGTCCGTGTTCACTTTCGGAGATAAACACCTGAAAACCCAATTCGTTAGTAGATTCGTCCTGCCAATTAACATCAATGGAATAATAACCCGTTGGCTGAGCTGTAATAGCAGAAGGTGCTTCAGGGGCTACGCCGCTTAACTGGCCGTCGGTCTGAAAAGCAGAAGAAGGTATCAGCTCTCTTGTACTTACGCCATGCGCTGTATTCTTCCAGTAAACCTGCATCGCTTCACCACCACCAAGTTCGAAAAAGGTGATATAAATAGGGTAAACACCGGCCTGATCAAAATTAAAGGTCCCCTCTGCATATTGTGGAGCATGAATCCCGTCGTTATTCACCACCATACCATCTTGATCGAAGGTATTAATAAACAACTGACTACCATCATCCGAATAGGTTTCGAATGTATAACTACCCGCTTCTGGAATAGTAATCATGCCTTCCCATACAATTGCAAAATCATCTGTACGACCTGCAATGGCAATATCAATATTATTGCTTGTACCTTCCTCGACAGGCTGGAGGTTATTGAAATTAGGCAATACATTCCAAGACCCATGGTAAAGCTTGTAGCTCAATCCGGAGGCACCTAAGCCTACCGCCACTTCATTACTTTGCACTGATATATTACCCGCAAAATCAATGGCTTTAACAGAGAAACGATAGAATGTACCGTAACTTAAGTTATATACATCAATAGTGGTGTCTTTCGTTGTAAGTACGCGTTTACCATCGCGAAATACCTGATAATGGTCAACAGCGAGGTTATCGTCGGCTGGTAGCCACGACAATCGAACGCCGGTTTCCAGGGTTTCAACCAGCTCCAATTGCATAGGAGCACACGGGGCTTCATAGTCTTCCTGGCTAATTAGCTCAACTGTATTGGACAAATCCGATGCCCCGTTGTTATTTACTGCACGCAGTACATAAACATAGTGTTTGAAAGGTTCGATACTTGCATCCACAAATCCGTTAGCATCTGCAGCTGTCAGACCTACAAACTGATAGTCGCCATCCAGCCCCTCTGCTCTATAGACCTCAAATCCTGTTTCATTAAACTGAGGAGAGGCAACCTGCCCCCAGAATAATTCAATTCCGTTTTCGTTAGATGAAACACCACTCAGGTTAAAGGCTGCGGGAGGTGCTCCCTGTCCATTGGCGTCAACGACGTAAAAATCGGGAGAAAAGAAACTACCGCAGGTTGTTAATTCTTCAACTCTGGCCTTATAAATACCTGTTTCACTAACTGTAAATATGCGACCATTATATATAGAATCTTCTGATTCTGCATCGTACCAATTGTAGTTGGTATAACCTTGTGGCAATTCTAATTTTACCGAAGTACTTCCATCTGGTGCAGGTAACACACTGCTACCAAGACCAACTACTTCTATTGGAGGTGTAAGCGTTGAGCCTTTGGCCTTAATTTCTATAGGTGCAGGTGACCATGAAGACCATTCTCCGTGACGTCTGATACGTGCCTCGTATACACCAAATCCGGTCGCTGTATATTCGTTGCCGGTAGCACCTTCTATTAATACACCATCTTTACGCCATTCATAAGCCTCAAAACCGCTATCTAAACCGAGTAAAATAGATAATTCACCGCTTTCACATACTTCATCGTCGGTGATGAACTCATATTGATCAAAATAATTGGATTCATATACGCGCACCAGGCCACCACTCAAAACTGTTGGGTTTGCCTGATGGGCATTCATCATAAACTCATAAAAGTCTGGTTTGTCATAAAACTCATACCATACGTGGTGCCCAAATTGGTGATAAAGACTTAACTTCACGTTAGCACCAACATCTGCCAATCCATTTATAACGTTAAATGCCGTTACCGGTAACGGGGCGTCGTCTTGCGCCCCCTGCACCAACCAGATAGGAGTTGTTTTGATAGATTGTGCAAAGTCTAATGTTTCTTCGCCGGCAGCCGACATCGGTATAACTGCGGCATAGTCACCCGGATAAGTCTCCAGGCAATCCCAAACACCCATACCACCTGAAGACAGGCCGTGTAAAGAAACCCTGTTGATATCTACATTCAACAAGGGGAATTCATAGTTGATGAGTTCATGTAAGCGATCAACTTCTTCTGATGTCCAAAAGCCTACCTGCATTTGCGGGAAAACCGCAAAACCATCAAATGTACCTTCTTCGATACGTTGCAAATGATCTTGTCCAAAGTTTGCCAGTTGGTGCTCGTTATCGTAAATCCATTCTGGTTCACCACGTCCGTGCAACATAATTATCATAGGATACTTCTCTTCCCTTTGCGGATCATAATTAGCAGGGAATTTGATACGAAATACCATTCCACGGTAGTAATAACACTTATAAGATTCCGTGTTCCATTGTGACATTCTAGGAGTACGAATCCATTTCACAACCGGCCCCCAGGCGGGAGTTGGCGGCGGATTGTTAGGATCGTAGTTAATAACCGGATCATTTGGGTCTATCACCGGATGTTGCGAGAACGAATTACTTACATTAATAAATGTTAAAAAAAACATTAATAATGCAATAAATTTAGGTATATTGTTTGGTTTGTTCATCTGGTAATTACATTAATTGAGAGTACAAAGCTAGGTAAAAAAATGTTAGAAGAGTAGATAAAAAACTTTTTTAGACCAACTACGTAGCACCTCGCCTGAACAGGTGATTTTTATAGGTGAACAGCCTTATTTTGAAGACCAACCATCACAAATTCGAAAATCACATATCACTTAAACACAGGTAATTCTACTTAATAATTGGATTAGATTGCTTCTTTTTACCAATTCCTATTTAAAGCTCCACGTTAGTCATGTACCACGCATCTTCACTACCTGATTTTAGATTCACTTTTTACCAAACATTACCTACATTTTTTTATTTTTTTGTCACATTTCATCAAAACACCTGTTATACTTTTAGAAATGCGGCTTATGAAACGAACAACTTTAACTCAAAACGAAGATCATCAGGAAACAGAAATGCTTTTAATTACTGACATCCTTAATGGCAACCCAAAAAGTCTTAACACTTTTCTAAAACGTCACCAAGGTTTTATCTATAATATCGCCTTAAAAATGTCGGCCAATATTCCTGATGCAGAAGATGCTACCCAAGAAATATTACTGCGGCTTGTAACCAAATTATCAAAATACAACGAACAAAAAGGTAGTGTACGGGCCTGGATTTACCGTCTGGCATTCAATCATCTATTAAACATGAAGGATAATCCTTATGAAAGAAATAAGGTGACGTTTTCAAAATTCTTCGATTTCCTCGAAAACGTCGAAGACCACAGCTATTCGAAAGAAGAAGAGCTCATCATGGGACAAACTATTGAAGAAGCCAAAATTAACTGCACCACGGGCATGTTAATGTGTTTAGACAGAGAAGAACGATTAATGTTCATTATTGGCGACATGTTTAGAATCAACCATCAGTTAGCGGCCGAGGTATTTGAGATTACACCTGAAAATTTCCGGAAGCGCCTTTCAAGAGCACGTCACAATTTGCGCCAATGGATGACAAAAAAATGTGGATTAGTCAATGCAAACAACCCCTGTAGGTGTAAAAAAAAGACAAAAGGTTTTATTGAAAACGGATGGGTAGACCCTGATAACATGCTCTGGACCAAAGATCGAGAGCGTCAAATTTCACAGATGGTTGGCAAGCGAATAAGTAAGCTGAGTAATGCTTACGATGAACTAATAGCTTCTATTTACAGCGAGCACCCGGTAAAGCGAATAGAACGCGACAAAGAAATCTTCCATCAAATAATGAATAATGATGCATTTAAAACAATAATCGATTAATATATGGAAAAGCAATGGACTCACGAAAGCATTCCTGATTTAAAGGGCAAAACAGCAATAGTTACAGGCGCGAATACAGGACTTGGATTTGAAATCACAAAACACCTGAGCCTAAACAATGCCCAGGTAGTTATGGCATGCAGAAGTAAAGAGAAGGGCGCTATGGCAAAAGAACAACTTCTAAAAATTCACCCAAAAGCCAAACTGGACCTCATGGAGCTAGATCTCTCTAATTTCCAATCTATTGAAAATTTCTCTTCAGCATTTAGAAATAACTATAAGCAGCTGCATATACTTGGAAACAATGCAGGAGGGGTCAATGCTTCACGTAAAGAAACACAAGACGGACTGGAATATACTGTTGGTGTCAATTTTTTGGGTACCGCTAAACTTACCTCCGAATTGTTTCCGTTATTGATGCAAACGCCAGAATCGAGAATTGTCAACATGAGCAGTTCTGCCGAAAGGCAATTCACCCCTAATTTCGACGACTTCTTGTCGGAAGATGATTATGAAATGATGAAAGCTTATGCTTTATCAAAGGTTTCACTACTGCATTTCACTTATGAGCTAAACCAAAGGATGAGAGAAAACGGTCTGCATACAATAGCTCTGGCGGCGCACCCCGGAGGAGCTTTCACTAACGCGGTTATTGAATTACGCAAAAAATTCAAGTACCGCATCATGTTAAAATTAGCAGCTTTATTCAAACTTTTTCAAAGTAAAGATATGGCCGCCTTGCCCTTCTTAAGAGCGGCAAGCGACCCTAATGCAGAAGGAGGGACTTATTACGGTCCGGATGGAAAAAATGAAGGAAAAGGACATCCTGTGAAGGTAAGTTCCTCAGATCTTTCGTATGACAAAGCCAAATCAAGGGAGACATGGCACAGGGCCGCCAAATACGGAGCAAAATTTCACTTTTAGTCAAATAAGAACGTAGCAATTCATTCATTAAAGAGTGCATGTGTGAGCACTCTTTAATTAAGCGTGAAATTTAACAGCAACCACCACCATCATAGAAGAAGGTAGACTCCGAAATAAAGATATCACCCCTTCCTAGTGCTGCCAATGCTCCTGCTGTCTTATCACAAACACTCAATGGTTGATTCGGCATGAGTACGTGTCCTTTCTGATCATCGAAATACTCCTCATTCCCATAATAAATTGCGGTCTTACCTGTAAACACACAAGGACCATCCTCGGGCATTGGGTCCTTTATGGCACAAACCTCAAGGCTTTCAATGAAAATAAGATCGTCTGTATTATAATTCTTGGGATCCAAAATGCGATAAGGGCGTTTGGCGCGCACCTCAATGGTACCAAAACCGGCATCGGTAAGCATTTTTATATATTCATCCATTGGTATAGACCCACTTAGACAAAGTGCACGCAACTGTTCGTCATTTTTCAGGTTTTCAGGCATATGTTGATTACAAATAGGATCGGACATCACCAAACGCCCATGAGGCCTCAGTACTCTGTACATTTCATTGAGCGCTTTTCTCAGGTCTTCAGCATGAAAAATATTAAAGAGGCAATTCTGTGCAGCTACATCGATCGATTCATTTTCAACAGGCAAATCAAGTGCATCTCCTTTCTTGAGATCGACCATATTTTTATTAAACCAGGGATTACATGCCTCTGCTTCCAGAAAATTTTTCGCGCTGGCTTCCAGCATTTCGTCGACCACATCTACACCTACAACGCCTCCTTTTTTCCTGCTAAAGTAGGCAAATTGCAACAACTCCATTCCACCTCCAACGCCTACATATAATATTGTAGGGTCATTTACGAGATCGCGAGGATGCACCGTACTTCCACAACCGTAATTCATTTGCTGCATTATAGACGGCACGTCGAGTCCCGGCAGCTGCCAAACAGGCGTAGTAGTGCAACATAAGCCAACATCCGGAGTAAGTGCTGCTTCTTTATATACATTTTTAGTTGTCTCTAAATAAGATGTTTGTACACTCATGCTTTATAAATCATTTTACTGTTCTCTAAATCTTCTTTTGTGTCAATATCTGCTAATACTGACAATTTTGTCACACATGCATTTAGCTCATGACATTTATTAAGCGTTTCCTGACATACAGTTGCCGTACTCCATTGTATACCATCAAAGAGTTGGGGCAGGTATTTCTTCATCCCCAGCAAATAATACCCTCCATCGAGCGCTGGACCAACAACAACATCGCTTTCCTTCAATTTTTCAAAGGCTTCGCTAATTATTGCCGATGTCAACTCGAAACAATCTGTACCTATAATAATGACTGGCGAATTACCTGCTTCAAAGGCAGCAAAAAAGGCATTCCTCATTCTTTCTCCCAGACCTTCACCATGTTGCTCAACCTTGAAGAACCCCTCACCGGTCCACACGTCCTCCATTTCAATAAAATCTGAGTAGAACACTATTTTATCTACGCTTACCTGTTCACAAACCGTCTTGGTATGTTTTAACAGTTCTTTGTAAACAACAAGCGCTTCTTCCTCACCCAGATCGGCTGCGAGACGGGTTTTCACCTTCCCTTTTACAGGATTCCGGGCAAATATCATCAACAAAGCTTCGTTTTTCATTCTGCTGTAGCTCCTCCACAACTTGATCCTGCACCGGCAGTACAACCAAAGCAATGTGTACCTAGCTTGATCGAACGTATAGCATACTCCTTGTCATCATATCGTGAAATATGACTATCGCGCACATCACTATTTAATTCCAACATTTGATTAAAGTCGCAGTCATATACCTGTCCATCCCACCCTACTGAAATCATACTTCTGCACATAACGTTTGCGGCAGCGGCCGCATTATAAGAATCGACCAGGGTTTGCATATAGGTTTCATAATTCCCGCTACGTATCAAATACTCCAAAAATCGACTCACCGGAATATTGGTAATCGTAAACAGCTTATTAAAAGAAATACCAAACCTTGATTGAAGCCGTTGTTTAAATTCCTTTTCAAGACCTTCCTGTGCTGCAGGTAGAAATGCCCCGGAAGGGTTATACACCAAATTTAAGGTCAGACCGCTTCCTTCTTGTCCGTAGCCTATCTCATTAAGCATTTCCAAGGCCTTTATCGATTTCCCAAACACACCTTCCCCTCGTTGTGCATCTGTTCTGCCAGCATTAAAATAGGGAAGTGACGAAACTACTTCGATTTGGTGCTTTTTAAAAAACACCGGTAAATCATTGTACTTAGGATTCGCCAAAATAATCGTCAGATTGCAACGAACTATAATATGCAAACCGCGGAAACTAAGTTCCTCGATAAACCACCTGAAATCAGGGTTCATTTCTGGAGCACCACCCGTCAAATCAACGGTTTTAAAGTTGGATCTGTCAATGGCGTCCAGACAATCCCGCATGGTTTCACGTGTCATGATCTCCTTCCTGTCGGGACCGGCATCGACATGACAATGCTTACACACCTGATTACACATTTTCCCCACATTTATTTGAATTGTATCAATAGCTGTAGGAATTAATGGATACAGACCATCTTTATTCAATTGCTCTTCAAAAGATGGAATACCAGCCTGAGATGACTTTTGCCCTTCCAGAACTTCTAATTGAACTGCAGCGCTAGCCAGCTCATGATCACTGCGTTTTAATGATTTCATTACATCATCAAGTCTTTAGCTTTATTCATCATTTGTACACCATGTACCATTGCCGCGCCTCCTTTGATTGCAGCTGCTACGTGTACTGCTTCCATCATTTGCTCTTCATCTGCACCTTTTTGTAAAGAATCTTTGGTATAAGCATCTATACAATAAGGACACTGTACGGCATGAGACACTGCCAGTGCTATTAAGGACTTTTCCCGTTCTGTAAGTGCCCCTTCTTTAAACACAGATCCGTACCATTCGAAAAACTTCTCACCTAATTCTGGTTGCCAGTCTTTTACATTTCCAAATTTCGATAAGTCTTCGTCGTTATAATAAGTCTTTGCCATTTGCATTTATTTCTGTCTAACAACCAAATATATCCGAAGGTTTGAATTTTCGGAAGTAAAATTAACAATTAGATAACAAAATGTTTGTCTGATTAAAGACAACGATGATTTCTTTCAAAGCAGAACGAGGGATAAAAGGCCTTAGAACAATGTATTTGATGAAACAACAGGAAAATCTTAATAATTCCCAAGCTAATACAGCACGAGGCTTTATTCTATAAAATGTAAAATAAAACTTGTAAAATGAGTCTTAGAACATAACGCCAGCTCTTATAACCAGCGGACTGGCACCATATGGGGAGGTATCGGGGTCGTGATTCACTATATAAAGTACCGTTATATTGACTCCGGAAGATCCGATGGACTGAGCATAACCTCCGCCTATCATTAAACTGGGAACCCATTGTTTCTTATAAGCCGGTGGATCAATACTTGTATCCAAAAAGCTGCCCTGCATCACTTCATATTCAGCATGAGCGAACAAGTTTTCAAAAAAGAAGTAGCGTCCAAACAAACCTCCACCGTATCTGGATTCACTGAAAGATGGTCGCGTTTGGTGGTAATAAATATAGTTGAGGCGTATTCCGGCGATAAACTCATCCGTAATGCGATAACCAACCATCGGAGAGAGACTTAAAACAGTCACACCATTTGAACCACTAAAACCACCGCCACCACCAAAGGTAATACGATCCTGCCACGCATTGGAGCGTTCTGATTTATTAGCATCACCATCCTGGGCGACCGATAAACCTGAAAAAGTAATTATTAATGAAAATAGCACAAATTGTTTCATATTACTGCCTTTATTGATAACTACGAGCTAAACATCTATAAAGATAAGGTTTCCTGCGCAACATATCAATGCACCTGGTTGAGGCCGAGCGGATATAAACCTGATCCGGGTGCACAACATTTTTTTGTTATTCTCGTTATTTAATTATAACTTTGAATTACAAAGTACTTTATCATGAATGAAGAACAAAAACATTTAGAACAAATTGCCGAAATAAGAGACATCATGAATCGAAATACCCGATTCCTGTCTCTGAGTGGTCTTTCAGGTGTATTTGCGGGCATCTATGCGATTGTGGGCGCAGGTATCGCTTACCAGCTTTTATTAAAATACACCAAATATTCTCATCCGCGATTTCATATTGGATATTTCTTATACCACATCGACTATACGGCTAAAATCACACACTATTTATTTATTGACGCCATATGTATATTGACAATGGCCTTAGGTACGGGCGCATTTTTTACTTATCGAAAAGCAAAGCGTGAAAAGGCAAATATATGGAGTTCCGCTTCTAAAAATGCCGTTATTAACCTGGCTATCCCGCTTGCAACAGGCGGGTTGTTCTGCCTGATCATGATGTATCATGGCAATGTGATATTCATCGCACCGGCAACACTGATATTTTACGGATTGGCACTCATTAACGCCAGTAAATTCACCTTTAAAGATGTACGCTATTTAGGCATGTTGCAGGTGGCTCTGGGATTGATTAGCGCTATATATATAGGCTACGGCTTGTTGTTTTGGGTAGCAGGCTTTGGTATCTTGCACATTGTATATGGTATAACGATGTATTATAAATACGAAAGGTGAAGGGAATAATAGCCAATTTAAATAAAGCATTTGAAAACAGAATTAGACTGGGAGTTATGTCTGTGCTGATGGTTAACGACAGCGTTGATTTCACTAACCTGAAGGAAAGTCTTCAGGTTACAGATGGCAACCTTGCGAGTCACCTGGCATCCCTTGAAAAACTCGGATATATTGCCGTTATCAAAAAATTTGTTGGAAAAAAACCAAACACTTCCTATTCGGTGACAAAAATAGGAGAAAATGCCTTTAGAGCGCACCTCGATGCACTCGAAGCATTGATAAAGAAAAAGGACTAGACCTTTTTTATTTGAAATTTAACTTTGAAATACAAAGTACTTTATAATTATGAAAAAATATATAATACTAATTACCGCCATAGCCTTTAGTTATTTCTTTAGTAATGACGGAGCAGGAATCAACCTCCTCATATACACCAGTATTGTATTAGGCGGACTCTACAGCACTACGCCTGTAAAAGAACAAAGTCGCACTTTAACAATACTTTCTACACTATGTATTATCACTTCATTCGCTGTATTCTGGCACGATTCTTATAATGCGCTCTTGGCTTATATTATATGCCTGATCGCTACCATTGGATGCGCTAAAAGCCCACTGCTAAAATCGATTCATATTAGCTTTGTAAACGCCCTGTTGAAATGGGTGAGTACTATTGAATACTTTGTCAACGAGCGAAAAGCACTTCAAAAAACAAAATTCCCTTATTTAAACTGGAACTACATCAAGCTCAGCATAATCCCGCTACTCATTGTATGCTTATTTTTCCTTATTTACAAAGGTGCCAATGCCACGTTTGATGAATATGTAAGCTCATTCTTTGATTACATCTCCAATCACCTTCACTTTATATCCTACAAGCAGGTACTTTTCATTATTCCGGGTTTAATCATAGGGCTTATCTTTCATTATGGCCGGGGACTTGCATCAATCACACAGTGGCAGTTAGGTTCTAACACTTCGCTTATACGAATACGACGTGATTCCAAAATCAGAAAGTTTAATAAACTCGGACTCCGCAACGAAAACCGCTCGGCGCTCCTCATGCTCATATGCGTAAATTTATTGCTTGCACTGGTAAATAGTATCGACATTGTACATGTCTGGTTTTCGTACGAAAGCAACAACTGGTCGGCTGCCAGACATGCCAGCACAGTGCACGAAGGTACTTACCTGCTTATTTTCAGCATTCTTCTTTCCATTGGACTCCTACTCTACTTTTTCAGAGCCAATCAAAACTTTTACAGCAAAGGAAAGCGCATCCGGGTTCTTGCCTTGATTTGGATTGTTCAAAATGGAATTTTGCTTATTTCCGTAGCTTTAAAAAATTGGCATTACGTCCAAAATTACCAGCTTGCTCACAACAGAGTTGGAGTCTTCATTTTTTTATCAGCTACCTTATTTGGCTTAATATCCTTATTAATAAAAATACGCTACAAGAAGTCGTTTTACTTCATGGCAATGAGCAATTCCTGGTGCTGGATGGCGTTACTGGTTGCCATGAGCATGGTGAACTGGGATAATTTAATCGTGCGCTACAACCTCACCCATAGCAAACCAGCAGATCTCGATATTCATTTCGTATTAAGCTGTTCCGACAAAACACTCGGTGTTCTGGCTGAAGAATATGAAAAGTTGAGCGAAGCCATAAACTCCCAGCCGCAACAATCAGACTGGCATCATTCCGAAAACAATTACCTGACCTTATTCCACTATCGTCTCAAGGAATTTAAAAAGAGAAAATCTGAAGAAAGTTGGAAGTCGTTCTCACTCGCCGAACAACAAGCATTAAACAACATTAATAAATTGAATAACTCTTTTAGCTATGAAAACGAATAAAAACACTAAAAAAACCTCGATCGCCACCAGGTGGTTCATCCCAGCCATGGTATTACTGAGTGCACTCTTCATCGTATTTCCAATGAATGCATTTCCATTGGTACTCATGCAGTCCATGGGGGCACAACTCCTTTTTGGATACGTTGCATTAAGTATTTTGGCCGTGCTTATCAAACAAATCCCCACAGCACTAAGTAGTTTAGTTTCCTTTATAATACTGCTGTTGTTCTTCTACCCTTATGTAAAAAGCGGTCACTATGTGGAATCTAAACACAAGGGGCTCACGGTAGCACATTACAATGTCTTGAAATACAACAAAAAGTATAAACAGACCATAGACAGTGCGCTCGATGTAGACGCAGATTTTCTTTCATTTCAGGAAGTAGATAATGGATGGGCAAAATCGCTCAAGAACGAGCTCACCGCAAAATACCCTTACTCCTTTATAAACCCACAGGAAGACTGCTATGGAAGCGCCGTTTTTTCCAAATACCCGCTCAGCAATGTAAGCTTAAAACAATGGGGGAATCACAAGCATATAGTTGGATCACTTAATTACAAAAAGCAAAAAATCCGCTTTGTCACGATGCACACGGTTTCTCCTATACGCCCTTATCAATTAAAAGTGAGAAATGAACAATTAAAGGCCCTGGCAAGTTACATTAAAAGCATTGAAGGCCCTAAATTAGCCATCGGAGACTTTAACACCGTTCCCTGGGACAGTCAAATAAGGCGCGTACAACAGCAGGGAGCGCTCACAGACAGTCGCATGCATTACGCAGGCACCTATCCTTCTATTTTCCCACACCTACGCATCCCAATTGATTATATCATGCACTCACAAGAGTTTAGTTGTTCTGGCTTTAGAACATTAAAGAACACTGCTTCCGATCATCATGGCATAGTAGGTTATTATCAACTAAAGGGGAAAGGAAAATCATCATGAAAACTATTTCAATAACTAACAAAATGAAGTGGGTACTATTCTTCAGTATCGCTATGGGCTTTCTTGAAGCTGCTGTAGTTATATACGCACGCGCCTTATTTTTCCCTGAAGGATTTCAATTTCCCATGTTTGCAGACGTCCCTGCCTACCTGGGAGTGACCGAACTCATTCGCGAAGCGGCTGCATTAATCATGCTTATAGCAGTTGGTATGCTAGCCGGCAAAAACTCGTCTCAGCGTTTCGCTTATTTTATACTAAGCTTTGCCATCTGGGACATTATTTATTATGTCGCTCTTAAGGCCGTTTTAAACTGGCCTGCAAATATATTCACTTGGGATTTGTTATTTCTACTACCAGTAACATGGACCGGACCGGTAATCACGCCTATTATTATTGCCCTAATCATGATAGGCATGGCGCTGTTGATACTCTATTTCAACCAGACACACACCAACCCCAGAGTAATGCGCAAGCAGTGGTTTCTATTAATCTCAGGAGCAATTTTATCGATTATGGCCTTTACCTGGGACTTTGGCATACACGCCCTTAATGCGTTCAATCTATGGGATTATCTGTCATTTTCACTCAACCATGAGCAGTTACAAGGCATTATACAATCTTACAAACCGGGGTCTTTCAACTGGTGGTTGTACGGCATAGGAGTTTTGGTACTCCTTGCCGGTACAACCGACTATTACCTTAATTATCAACGTTTAGCTCAAATTCCTTTAGGCACGAAAAAGTAAACGGGGCAGGTATCTATTAAAAAACAATAAACTCAAAAAACTATGGATTTTAGAAGATGGATTAATTATTTTAAACACAACACGAAGCATTTCGAACATATTGAATGGAATGGTGAGGACCGGCTAAATGATCAGGAATATAAGCTTATAGCCAACTCCATTGCCCAATTTCAATTAGGCGAACACTCCGAAGGTAAACACCTGATGAATTTTGCGATTGAATTTGATAAGCAGCGCTATGACGATTCCTACCAGCAGGCTATCAAATTATTTATCCGCGAAGAGCAACGGCATGCCATAGTACTGGGAAGGTTCATGGACAAACATCAAATTCCGAAAAAGAAAAAAGACAAGATTGACAACTACTTCCGGTTGATTAGAAAGTGTTTAAACCACTACCATAGTATCATGGTTTTATCCACAGCCGAAATAATTGCTGCCGTTTATTACCCGGCCTTATCACACGCTACAACATCAAAATTGCTACAGCAAATTTGTACTCAAATTAATACCGATGAAGAACAGCATCTCAACTTTCAGGCATTCACTTTACAGGAACTCAATACTTCCAAAAGCAAAATAACACGCTTATTATACCAATTTTATCATGGCTTATTTACTACGCTAACAGCGCAAGTCGTCTGGTGGCAACATTATAAGCTTTTGAAAAAAGGGGGACATGGTTTTTGGTCTTTTAATAAAGCTGTTTTTCGCCAATTTTTAAATATCTATGATCGTGTAAGCATTTATGAAATGGAAGCGAATATGCAGAAAATGAAACGCAAATTACTAAACAGATTACAATATGACCCACGTCCCTTGGTTCCTCAAAATATGTATTAAACAAATACGTTCGTTTGTACATGCCGGAAATGGCATACGTTTATTCATTCTTTCGGAAAGACATGCAAAAATACATGTTGCAATTGCCCTTGCCGTAATGGCATGGGCAATTATAGCCGGCTTTAGTGCCACAGATTGCTTGCTATCATTATCAGCAATATTCCTCGTATTGATATGTGAAATGATCAATACTTCTATCGAATCTTGTGTTGATTTAGTTAGCACACAAGCTCACCCTCTTGCTAAAAAAGCGAAGGATATTGCAGCAGGCGCAGTATTATTGGCCGCAGTTTATGCTTGTCTGACCGGTTTGTATTTATTGAATAAGCATTATTTATAAATCTGCGTTTAAGACTTCAAACGATTCAACAAAATACTTCACAAACAAACCCCAGGAATCAAATAAGACTACAAACTACTTCTAATCATTAAAAAAAAGTGATCAAAAAACAGATACCCTGAATTTTTATGATAAAAATTCAATCTTTCTTTTCATAAGCTGCATTTGGGTTAATAGCCAGGTATTTAGACAACCATTTTGTTCCGAGATAAAAGGGTATAGTGTCAATCAAGGCGCTTACCAATTTAAATACATAACCACCAAAAATTATACTCATGAGAACAGCATATGCATCGTCGTTACCCTTAAGATGAAACGCATTGGAAAACCAATGCGCCAATATGATCACTGCAAAAGAGTCTACCAACTGACTAATTAAAGTGGAACCATTATTTCTTATCCAAAGGTGTTTTCCGTTTGTGATCTTTTTCAAAAAATGGAAAATATGTACGTCACAAAATTGGGCGATTAAATAGGCCAGCATAGACGCAATTGTCACAGCAGTTGTCATTTCCCTTATTTTGTAGAAAACGTAAGGATAAGAAGGATCGAGCTTTCCATCTTTAATTACCGGCAATATATCGCCAAACTCATCGCTGGGAAAAGTCGGCACCGGAGACATTACACCACCCAGCCATAGTATAAACAGCACCCAAATATTCAGTAATAATCCTACCCAGACAACTAAATTTGCTCTACGCTTGCCGTACAATTCACTAATGAAGTCGGTACATAAAAATGTTATCGGATAGGGCAATACTCCTACCGTCATCACCAGGGGCACGCCGAAAATATCTATAGAAATAATTTTTGAAACGCCCAATATATTGAGCATCGTTAAGGAACCCAGAAATATACCTGCTAATAATAAAAAAACAGCTTCTCTGCGTCTGTGTATTCGAGCATCGACCAAAACTTCGGTGTCAAACATTCTATTCAAACTTTACGTTTAGCTAGCAATATAATTAAATTATTCTGTCAACAGTAAAAGTAAACAACCGCTAAGAATAAATAGTTTAGAAAGGTGTTATTAATTATAGGATGTTCAAATACCCTGCTAAATATGTTTTTATTACGGTCGCATCAATTCTTTTCTTGAGTAATGAAGTCATGGCTCAACTCATAGTTAAACGAATTATTGACGTGAACCTTTATGCCCGAAAAAATTTATTTGGAAAAGGGGTGCTTGTCGAAAGTGTTAATTACATCGGTGGAGGACATTGCGTAGCATCCTTTGAAGACAGTAGTCTTACTTTAGGCATGAAGCAAGGTATCATCTTATCAACAGGCCTGGCTTTTGAAGTAACAGGACCCAACAATAGCGAAACGAGTGGTAAATCCATTGGCACTCCTGGAGACAAACAACTCAAAAGACTGGTAAATCACGACACCTATGACGCGGCAGTAATAGAACTAAAAATCACTCCTCAACACGAATTTTTATCATTCAACTATGTATTTGCATCAGAAGAATACAAAGAATATGTAGACAAGTCCTTCAACGACGTATTTGGTTTGTTTATTGAAGGTCCAGGTCTAACGCGGACCAACCTGGCTAAAGTTCCTAATTCCGACATTCCAATTGCTATTGATCATGTCAACCACAAAAGAAATACGAACTATTATGTAGACAATGAGACTTATGACCATCGTAATTTACTTTCTGAAAAGTCGGGATCGGCAATCAAATACGAATCAGGCAATTCTAAATATGCGATCCAATTTGATGGTTTTACGAAGTTATTGCAGGCCATAGCAAAAGTTACTCCTGGAAAAAGTTACCGCATTAAAATAGCGATAGCCGATGTAGGCGATCGTGTTTTAGATTCCGGGGTATTTTTAGAAGCACATTCCTTTAACAGCCACAAAGACCCTGAATTCAAATTTGGTTTGCTTGCAGACCCACAATATTATGAGCCACCACCTAAAATTGTTTTAACACATGAGGCATCTGATGCTCCTCTGGTAACTGACGACTCTTCGTTAAATAACCTCAAGCGATCCGATACCCAACACTTAAAGAATACCGCTAATTTTCATAACACAAAGCATAACTATATCATCTATTTTGACTTCGATAAAACAAACCTGTATCCCAAATCAAGGGCAACGCTAGACAGTTTAGTAGATATAATGAACACAAATAAGGAGTTAAACGTAGAAATTATAGGCCATACCGATTATTTAGGATCGGAAGCGTATAATAGCCTCCTTGGACAGAAGAGAGCCAAACAAGCTTATAACTACATTCTAAACATGGGCATTAGTAAAGACAGGCTTTCCACGACCTCTAAGGGAGAACTCAAACCAAAGACTTCGAGTAACAGCTTCGAAGGCCGCGCTCTAAACAGGCGTGTAGAATTTCGGATTTATGCAAAAAACCAGAAATTGACTGAATGGGTGGACTAAAATGGACGATTAAAAAACTACCACTACAACTCAAATACACATGGAAAATTTCGCGGTCGAGCGATGAATCGAAAACAAACTTTGTTGTTGAAGTAAGCGACGGCGAGTTCAGAGGGCATGGCGAAATTGCTCCAAATTTACGTTATGGGGAAACGCAGGCGCTCGTTGAAGAGCAATTTCAATATTTTCTTCAAAACATTCCCAATGACTACCTGAGCATACAACATTTTGACCAATTATTGAATAATCCTGCCTACTGCCAATCATTAAAGTTTGGTTTGTGCGCTGCCTATACCCAACTGTTGTGCGACAAGGAAAACACCTTTATTAATCATATCTATAACCTTCCTACTCCACTTCCCCGTCATACGTTTAGTTCGATACCAATAATGGAACCATCCATGCTGGGCGCTTTTTATAAAAAATGGGAACTCAATCGTTTTAAGTACCTCAAGTTAAAAGTAGAAAAAACGACAGCTATCGAATCTATTAAGGTAATTAGTTCTTTGGGCAATGCTTACCTAATTATTGACGCCAATGAAAGTTGGTCCGATCCTGACGATTTCTTACTTTTTGAAGAACGCCTCGGAAACCTTCCAATCATTTTTTTCGAACAACCATTACCGGCCCCAATGAATGAAGAAATGAAATGGGTAAAAGACCAGGGTCGCTATGAATACATGGCAGATGAATCAATATTACATAACCCTGATTGGAATGAATTACAAGAACAATTCCACGCCATCAACGTAAAAATGATGAAATCGGGTACTTATCTTCATGCGATTGACCAATTAAATACGGCGCACAATCTGGGCATGAAAACCTTACTGGGCTGCATGATAGAAAGTGGCCTTGGAATTTATGGGGCCTTTCACCTCTCAGGACTTGCCGATTACCTGGACCTGGATGGATTTATGATGTTAAACAATAACCCTTATCCTTTAATTGATGAAGAAGAAGGGGTATTATTTCTAAGACAATAATTAAGAAATGTTGAAATACACTCACATACTGGCAATAGCCATCCTTTTGTTACTTATTACGTCATGCGCATCGAGAAAAATCGAAATATGTAAAATGCGCCTGCGTCCTATCGACAATATTTACATGAATGATGTTAACATCAGTGAGGTTTCGTCACTAAATGACTTCAACCCTTCCGAAGAAGCCATTTTAATGAAGGGTTATGCTCGTAAAAACCTTCCTCTGCGTATCGAATCATCCATCGACTTCAAAAACAGTAACGACAAAAGAGTTTTGCTCAACAGTTTTGAATGGGAAGCTTACATTGATGAGGAAAAAATTGCTACCGGCGCCGTAAACCGTATTTATGAAATCCCCGCAAAAGGGATTAGCACCGTACCTATTTCAATACAACTGAACGTAATGGAGATCATAAATAAACAGGGACAAAAATCAATTATTCAATTTGGAATAGACCTGGCAGAAAAAAATGGACACATGAGTCGATTAATGCTAAAAATCAAACCAGTATTCACCTACAACAAACGTCTTATTCATCGAATGCCAGACTACATCACGTTAAAATAGTTTGGAAGACGTGAAAAAAAGTAGTAGTTTCTGGATTGAAATTTGTACTAGTGCGAAAGCATTACTTGCTTAAGAAAATTGAACTATTAATTATACCAAAATGACACAAGAAGAAACTCGCTTTGTGCGACTACAAAAAGCAGTTGGTAAACTTTTCACCGATCATGGCAACGAAGTATACTTAGGATTAACGAAATTAGACCATGTAGATACCGGCGATGCGAAAGAAATTGGTAGCTTAATCCAGGAAATTGGAGATATGCTTGCACATAAGCATAACGACAACGAATTTGAACTAAAAGAAGAGTATTTAAAAGCTGAATTTATGGACGATCCCTTGCATCGATCTATGTTAGGATTTCACTCTTACCACCTTTGTGAGGTAGTTAAGTATTTATTAGAAGGAAAATCTCCAAAAGACGCTATTGAATACGTAAAAATTAATATAAAAGCAGGAAAAACACCTGCATAAAAACGCTGAAACAAGCACCTTCGGGCTTAAAACCCGAATGTGCTTCATTTTTAAACCAGTTACAATTCTTTTAAACTACAATTGTCTCCTAATATTTTATTATTTTCGTGTAAATGAAAAAGGGCACGAAAATTTACAGTATAGTCAACGGGACCTGTCCGAGGTGCCAGGAAAGTAAAATTTTCAAACATGGTGTGTTAAAGCTCTCAAAAATGAGCCATATCCATGAAAAGTGTGACAATTGTGGCCAATACTTTGAACCGGAGCCCTCTTTTTATACCGGAGCAATGTATGTTCAATATGCTTTTTCGGTAGCTATTGTTGTGAGCACTTTTGTAGCTTTTAATGTCTTAAGCGAGGACCCTTCTGTTAATTGGATGTTTATTACCGGAGTAATCGCCGCCATATTATTTGCACCATTCAACTTCCGTCTTTCTCGCCTTATTTGGATAAATATATTCATTAAGTTTGACTCAAAATATAAGACTAAAAAAACAAGCACTCAAAATTAGCTAATTGGAAATGAGCTCTGATTTAATCTTATGCTATTATTTTGGCAATCACTAACACAAAGAACTTATGCTCAACTGGAATCAAATCATTTCATTCACCAATAAAGGAAACCCTGTACCTCCTAAAAAAGTCATCAAAAGCGAAGAAGAATGGCAGCAATTGCTCAGTCCGGAAGTATATCAGGTTACCAGACTCAAAGGTACGGAAAGACCTTTCAGTTCAGAGATGTGCACTTTATTCACACCTGGAATCTATGCATGTACATGTTGTAAAACGCCACTTTTTAATGCTGCGGAAAAATTTGACAGCGGCACGGGATGGCCTTCTTTTACCCAGCCTGTTGACGAATCGCACGTAGCCTATATCAAAGACACTAGTCATGGCATGATAAGAGTAGAAGTCATTTGCAATGTATGTGACGCTCACCTGGGCCATGTCTTTCCCGACGGGCCGCCACCCAGCGGACTACGATTTTGTATTAACGCCTTGTCCCTGGAAAAAGTAGGATAATTTATTCTCTCCTTATGAGTATCATTTACGGAGTAGTAGATTTTGACAAGCAGCTAAACAAACAAACGATTCTGGATGAACTCAAAAAAACAGGCCTTAAATACGACTTTGATGCTGATAATCAAATACTGGAATCTGACATTGGAATAGGCTGTTTGCATCGAAAGACCACTTTTCAATCACAAAACGAAAAACAACCTTATCAAGACAAGGAATGCATTCTGGTTGCTTCGAGCCGTCTCGATGGGCGTGAGGAGCTGATGGACAAACTCAAAATACCTCAACAGCAGCTCAATGCCATTACGGATTCTGAACTCATAGTCTGCTCCTACAAAAAATGGGGGCAGGACTGTGTAAAACACCTTATTGGTGACTGGGTTTTTGCACTATGGGACAATAATCAAAAGCGACTACTTCTCGCAAAAGATCATATTGGCGGTACTGCATGTTATTACCTTCGCAAAAATAACTCCCTTATATTTTGCTCTAATCTTCATGGTCTTTTAGGCTTAACATCATACACCCCACAATTCAATAACGATTACCTAATGCGCTACTGTATCGGCGCAGCTCAGCTTAAAGGAAAATTCTTATACAAAGGCATCGACTACGTTTACCCTTCGAGTTATCTCGAGTTTAGCCAAAACCAATTGACGGAATCGAAGTATTGGTCTCCGGAAACGATTCCCATTAACAAATCAATCAGCAAAGAAGAAGCATATAAAGAGTTGATACAACTTTTCTCACTCGCGCTAAAAGACCGTCAGAGGCACACCGGAATCTTTGGGAGTACATTGAGCGGTGGCCTTGATTCCTCTTCAGTTGCTGTTCTTACTGCAGATATGTTAAGAAATAAAGGCCAGGTCTTAAGAACATACACTGCTGTTCCGGCTTACGACTATGGCCCCCTATCCACAGATTCATGCATTTATAACGAAGAAAAACCTGCTCAGGAGATTGCAGACTACAATGGCAATATGCAGACCAATTTCGTAAATGGCAATAATTATACTTACCTGGAAGCCTTAAAATTGTGTATAGCTATTTCAGGCGGACTTGTATATACACCAAGTAATGCACATTGGTTTCAGGACATTTACCAACAAGCGCTAAAACAAGGCACCAATACCATACTAACAGGACAATATGGGAATTTAGGAATATCGTGGAAAAGTTGGCCTAAATACAATATCGCTTCAATCCTCAAAAATTACCGTGGTATTCAGCGCGTGAAGAAGCTCTTAAAGTATAGCTTCCCATTTTTAGATGGTATATTCTATGAAAAAACGATAGAGGGCTTGAAGTTCCTGGCTCCTCCAATTCGATCCTCTGCCAAAGCGCAAAAAGCCAGGCGCGAAACCAAAAATTATAACATAAGCCTTAAAAAACTTTCCTCCGTACAACGAAGAAAAAGAAGCCTGCAACAATTTACAGAATCGGGTAACTATTGGCAAAGCAACGCGCTGCATTTTAACCTAAACATCATCGATCCAACTTCAGATCTACGATTATTGGAATTTTGTTTTGCGCTACCCGATGAATTCACTTACAAGCGTAAACTCATTCGTGAAGCCATGAAACAACGACTGCCAGACAAAATCAGGCTTAATGAAAAGTTTGGCTACCAATGCATCGACGGCTGGCAACGGATTGTAAGAGACAAAAAGCAAATAGATGAAGCCATCGTACGTTGGGAGAAGAATGACAAAATAAAGAATATGCTTGACTTGAAATACCTTAGAGAAGTGTTTCATCTTATAATTGACGCCGAAAACCCAACATACTACCTGAAATTTAACACCTATTTCGACCGGGTTATTTGTACAGCTTTACTTTTGGAACGGTTTTCCAGTTGACTAAAACGGTAATCGACCAAGATAACTCCGAAGGCATTTAACCAGGGTCCTCTTCCAGGTGATTGTTCACGATTTTGTTATTTAATTTTCAATAATTATTGAAAATTAAATAAATCATAATTAACTTTGACACATGTCACAGCAAAAGTCACAAAAAAGCTTATATGCACTGGCTATCACCCTCATGATTAGCTATTTAATCCTGAAAAAAACTGGCTTTTCTCATGAAACACTACGCTTTGTTAAAGTCGGCATAGGTATCCTCTTTTGTGCTTTTACAGTCTTCTTCTTTCAGCAAAACCGAAAAAACAATGGATCTTGACGTCGAAATACTCGCCCGCATTCAGTTTGCGTTAACCATTATGTTTCATTACATATTCCCTCCATTTAGTATTGGGTTGGGGTTAATAATTGTAATTATTGAAGCGCTCTATGTACGTACCAAGAATCCTGCCTACGAAAAACTCGCTCGCTTTTGGGTAAAAATATTCGCTGCCAACTTTTCTGTTGGTGTGGCAACCGGTATTGTGATGGAATTTGAATTTGGAACTAATTGGGCCACCTACTCACGTTTCGTCGGTGATGTTTTCGGGTCCCCCCTGGCTGCTGAAGGAATATTTGCTTTCTTTCTTGAGTCTGGCTTTCTCGCTGTATTGCTCTTTGGTTGGAACAAAGTCTCATCAAGAATGCACCTTTTTGCCGCTTGTATGGTCTTTCTGGGCTCTATGCTTTCCGGTTATTGGATCACCGTAGCCAATTCCTGGATGCAAACACCGGCAGGATACGAACTTGTATCAGAAAACGGTCAAATGCGTGCGGTGATCACCAGTTTTTGGGAAATGGTGTTTAATCCTTCTGCCAATACGCGGGTTGTACACGTACTATTGGGTGCCTTACTTCAGGGTTCATTTCTGGTGCTTAGCATCTCGGCCTTCTACATTGTGAAAAACAGGCACCTGGAATTGGCACAACGTACTTTCATTATCGGGGTGTTTGTTTCTGGTGTTGTTCTCCTGGCGCAGTTCTTAGCCGGCCACCAAAGTGCTCAAATGGTTGCAACGCACCAACCTGCGAAACTCGCAGCCATGGAAGGTATTTATAAAAATGAAAAGGGAGCACCTTTGTATATTTTTGGTTATAGCGACCAAAAAAGTCAGGAAACGAAAGGCCTTGCTATTCCGAAAATGCTGAGCTTTTTAGTAGCGGAAGACTTCGATTATGAGGTCAAAGGTCTTAATAGTTTTCCTGAAAATGAACAACCTCCTGTCAACAGGGTATTTCAGGTTTACCATCTAATGATTGCCTGCGGCATGGCCATGCTCGGATTATTACTTTTAGTAGGGTGGTTTGCGCTTAAAAAGAAACTCTTTTCTACCAAATGGCTACTTCAATTATTTGTACCTGCTGTCGTGTTGCCAATTATAGCAAACCAGACAGGTTGGATGACAGCAGAATTCGGCCGTCAGCCCTGGGTGGTATATGGTTTGCTGCGCACTGAAGACGCCATTTCAAAAACAGTGAGCGGCAGTGAAATACTTGGATCTATTATTTTATTTTCTGTGGTCTATCTCCTTCTTTTTCTGGTTTGGCTGTATGTGTTGAATAAAGAAATACAACACGGACCCGATGCTCCGGAAAAAACCTTGATGTCTAAATACGATCAGCGTCGTGACAAAATGAATGTTTTATTAAAACACCTGGGGTAATGGATTATAACTTCGTTTGGTATTTCATAGTTGGTTTTCTTTTGATAGGATATGCCATTTTGGATGGTTTTGACCTGGGCGTTGGCACAGTACATTTATTGGCCCGCGGCGACGAGCAACGACGCATTCTAATGAATTCAATTGGTCCTGTATGGGATGGTAATGAAGTATGGCTTGTTACCGCCGGCGGGGCTCTATTTGCTGCTTTTCCAGAAGTATATGCCACTGTTTTCTCTACTTATTACTTTCCATTCATGCTCCTTTTGGTATTCCTCATACTTCGAGCCGTCTCCCTGGAATTTCGCTCGAAGGAACCCGCAAAAGCATGGCGAAAATCCTGGGACTTCCTTTTTTTCCTCGGATCGGTCATGATCGCTTTTCTTTTTGGCTTTTTAATAGGTAATGCTGTTAATGGCTTACAACTTGACGCTCAATTTGAGTTTGCAGGAGACAAATGGTCTCTGATAAATCCTTATTCCACTGTTACCGGGCTCTTTACTGTGAGTATGTTTGCCATGCACGGTATTATTTATTTAGGCTTTAAAACCGAAGGCGTACTTTACAGCATGACGCGACGTTGGTTTTGGTGGTTTTACGCAGCCTTTACCATTTTATTTGTTTTTGTTACGATCTATACATTTAAACTGCACCCAAATTTAATGGCCAATTTCTCATTCGGATTAATTGATGCACATGGTCCTCAGCACACACTTGTTCTGAAGCATCACCATATGGTATCTGTTATGGGATGGCTAATTGTACTACTCAATTTCCTGGCATTGTTAAACATTCCACGCATGTTTCGTAAGCAAAATTATTTCATGTGTTTTCTGTCTTCGTCATTGCTCATTGCCGGATTAATCGCATTGTTTGCTTTGGGGCTTTTCCCTAACCTGGTTTTCAACAAAACAAACCCGCTAAACAATATGCATATTTATAATGCTGCTTCTTCCGTTTCTACACTCAAAACCATGTTTATACTGGCATTAATAGGCATACCTTTCGTTTTATCCTACACCCTAATTATTTATCGCATATTCAGGGGTAAAACAAAATTGGATAGTAGTAGCTACTAATAAAACCACGTAGAAACCCCTGGTAAATCCTATAATTTGCCTGTCAATAGAGCTTGTAATTGAAGCAAAATCACCAACACTATATTACGTAAATATCTGATTATATGAGTTTTAACTGATCAAAAATTGTACTCAATAACTTTCCACACATTTTACTCCGGCAGATTATGAGCGAATTTTATTAAATTCTATATTTGCATAACTCTTACAGTGAATATGATTATAACAAGCACAGGGACAATGCATAGTTATAATTCATTCTGAAATACTTTTAGCAACTTACAAAAGAGATTTTTATGAATAATGCCCTATTAAAAAAACTTTCTACGAGAAAGTTAGTTTCGTACGCAATTTACGCTCTAAAGAAATTCTTAAATCAACAGGTTAGGCCTGTTAATACTTAATATCAAGCTTTATTCTCTTTAGACCTGTTTAAAAAATACGTCAAAACATTGATTGAAGGAATTATTTGATATCTGAGGGATTAAGCATGTTAAGTCTATGTTCCTAATGGGATGAATAGGACTTTTCACTAAACTGTCGATCCCCGGAAGCTATCTCGCTAAGCATAACGGAGTATATGTTATACCCCGAACGGGATTTTTATATTCAAATAGTTATACTCTAAGATTTTTAAATATAAATTTTTATGGATTACGCCCAATATGTCAAGCCCTTCGTAGGTAGATTATTATCAAAAATCAAAATTGATAAGAATTACCATCGATCTTTTAAAAACAAGATGTACTACAAGGAAGGTGGCCAGGAAATAGAAGTAATTGATTTCATATCCGGTTACGGTAGTCTTTTACTTGGTCATAATAATGAGAATATCGCTCAAAGGGCTATAGATTTGTTGCAGGAGCAGGTTCCTATTCACGCTCAGCTCTCCGAAAAGAACTACCCTGCTCAATTGGCCAAAATACTCAGTTCCGAACTCGAATCGAAGACAGGGTCGAGGTATATTTCAACATTTGCAAATACAGGAACAGAAGCTACGGAAGCAGCATTAAAACACCTTAAACTCTCCTATTATCGAAGAGTGGACAATCTTAGAAAGAAACTCATTCAGCAATTTCACGCTATTGATAATTTCTTCGTCAAAAAGGGTTACCAAGGTTCTATTGAAGTAGATGATCAGATTTATGCTAACATTGAAACCTTCAAGTGGTCTTTAATCAATAAATTTGACCGGACTATAGAAGAACTTATTCCATTTACCATTGCTATCAAGAAAGCTTTTCACGGTAAAACTTCAGGCTCTTTGGATATCACTTTTAATGAAAATTTCAGAAAATTCTATCAACTCAATAAATACGATAAGCAAAAAACGAAATTCATCGATTGCACCGAAGAAGCCTTGGACCAGGCATTGGAAAACGCTACTATCTACATTGACATTCCAAAAATAGCCCTTGATTTCAAGATAGAAATTCAGAAAAGTCCGCTGTGTCTCTGCCTCGGTTTAATTGTGGAGCCCATTCAAGGAGAAGGGGGAGTTATTCCGGTTTCTAAATCATTTTTGAATTACAGTAGAAAAATCACTTCGGATAAGCACATACCATTAGTGTTTGACGAAATTCAATGTGGCTTTTTCAGAACTGGTGAGTTATTCCACTCATTTCACCACAAAGTATATGCGGACTATTATTTACTCGCAAAATCCTTAGGAGGAGGAATCGTTAAAAACGCTGTACTATTGGTAAGCTCAGACCACTACGATGAAGATTTTGGATACAATCACACCTCCACATTCGCTGAAGATGAATTTAGTTGCGCGGTATCCATTGCGGCTTATCATGAGGCAAAAAAGCTCTTACCCAATAACGATTTCATAAGCAGGTATTTATTTTCTGAACTGGAAAAACTGAAGTTACAATACCCTGGTGTAGTCGAAGAAATTAGAGGGTGTCACCTCATGGTAGGTGTCAAGTTTTACGACTTTGACTATAGTAATGGTTATTCTTTTCAGATGATATCAAGAACCGGATTCCTAAACTATTTTCTGGCTTCTTACCTCTTGAATAATTATAAAGTCCGAATTGCTCCCACCTTGTCTGACAAATCTACTATTAGAATCCAACCTTCTCTGGTTACCACCAAAGAGGAAATCGATCAATTAATCGCGGGGCTGCGTGCTGTTTGTCAAATTATGGACTACCGAGATTTCTACAAATTCATAGAACACCTCTTACCGGAAGAAGAAAAAGGAAAACGGGACTTGAAAGATTTTGGAAGAAAGGCTGTCCCTCTGAGCACCAATAGCCCTTATCCAAAAATCGCTTTTATAACTCATTATATAAATGAAAATGGAGCGAGGGCCGGCGACGAATCAACTGAAATATTGAGCGATAATTCCATTAATCAAATGCTTGGAGATGTTATGGAGATTGCTACCCCTATAATTCTGGGAAACACGGATATCGAAAGTCCCGACGGAAGCAAAATCAACATGCATTTCATTGGTGTTCTGTTTACAGCTAACATGGCCAGAAAAATGCTATTGGAGAATAATGCTGAGCATTATGAATTCATTTGTGACGAAGCTATCAACATGGCACAAGAAGAGTTCGGCTGCAAATTGATCGGGCTCGGACAATATTCTTCTGTAATCACGAAAAACGGAAAAACGATCAGTAATCCGCATGTTAAGCTCACAACCGGTAACAGTTTTACTGTGAGTATAGGCATTGATGCTGTTAAAACAGAAATTGAATCAAAAATCAACGCTGGTCAGAAAATCACATTGGGCTTATTGGGTGCAGGTGGTAATATCATATCAGTTTATACGAAATGTATGCTTGCTTTTTGTTCCGAAGTATTGCTGAAAGGAAGCGATAGTAAATCTGGTCTTTTCAAAACGACAAGATTTGCCAAAGAGCTTTTAGCATTTATCTTCAAATCGCTACAGGATGCTCCGGACAAAATATCAAATCACCTGCGAGCTATTGTTTCATCTACTGACGTTTTTCAGGCATATCTTAATAATGAAATAAGTCTCAATGAAGGGAAATTGTGGGAAAATTTCTGTAAGGAACTAGGCGACAAAAACCCAATTAAGCTCATTGAAGATTTAACGGAACTACGAAAATGTGACGTCACTGCGGTTGCCACAAACAGCGCCAATGCCTTTTTGACAACAGATTATTTCTCTCCGGGATCAGTGGTTTATGATATTTCGGTACCTGTAAACTGCACCAAAGAACTAATAAATAACAACTTAAACATCAAGGTAATTCTTGGCGGGATTGTTCAGCTGCCAAACAAAGAACTGTTTCCAATGAAAGGTTATCCGCTTGGAAAAGGGGAATCATTTGCCTGCATTTCAGAAACTATTCTTTTAGGCATGGAGAATTTCAATGGTAATTTTTCATTCGGAAACTTGATTCCTGAGCAAATTGAAGCAATAAAACGAATAGGTAAAAGACACAATTTCAAATTTTTAAAACCAAAATTAGAAGAGATATTCTAACGATAACATGACTGTTTATGGCTATTAAAGATATAGGTATTTCATACGAAGATGGCAAATGGAGAAATATTGCCAAAAAACTGGTAAAAGAAACTTTCCTCGAAAAATCAGTCGAAATTGACAGAGAAGGTATTTTCCCGGAAGAAAATGTCAAACTTTTGGGGGAACACGGCTTTCTAAGCATCGGTATCGACAAAGAAAGAGGAGGTTCCGGAGGGAATATTTTCACTTCCACAATTGTAGCCGAAGAGTTGGCTCAGGGTTGTTCGTCAACAGCTATGGCATACCTCATGCATGTTAGCACATTACCGCTTCTATCAAGAATCGCTAATGATCCACAATATGATAAATACATTTCCAAAATCATTGCCGGTGAGTGCCTGGTAAGTTACTCTCAAAGTGAAAAAGGAACCGGGTCCAGGCTATGGCATATGGACAGCTGCGCGGTGGAACTGGAAAACTGTTATGTGATAAATTCTTTTAAATCCTTTGCAACAAGCTCAGGTCATTGCGACGCATACATGCTTGTAGTCAGAGGTGACGAAAATTCATCGCCAAACGAACTCAGTATTTTCTTTGTTGACGCCAAGGACCCTAATATTAAGATTATTGGAAAATGGGATGGTATGGGGTTAAGGGGAAACGCCAGTACCCCTGTTCATTTTGAGGATATTATAGTAGCTAAAGATCGGCTATTCGGAAGCAAAAACAGCGGTTATAATTTACTGATGGCATACACTTTACCTTCCTATATAATCGGTTTGGCAGCAGTCTATCTGGGAACAGCAAAAAAAGCACTGAACTGTGTCACAGAATATGTACACAAAAGAACTTATTCTAACGATAACAAATCACTGGGACAAGTAGAAGTCATACAACGCTATTTGTCTGAAATGAAGATAGAAATTGACTCCTTAAAGGCCTACCAGGACTACGTAGCTAAAATGGCTGTTGAGATAACCAATGTATTTGATCAGCTCTATCAAGCGGACATGCTTGAACAGCTTTTAGATAATGCACAAAAAGACGACTTTTTATTACACCTGGCCCAACTCAAAGTCAAAGCTTGTGAGACGGCTGTTAGTGTAACCAATAAAGCCATGCAAGTACACGGAGGAACAGGTTATAAAAGAGGTAGTATCGTGGAGCAATGTTACAGAGATGCCAGAGCCGGATCGCTCATGGGACCAAGTGACGATATTCTTAAAATGCTTATTGGTAAAAGAATGGTGGGACTCCCTTTACCCTGGAATGAAGAAAACATAAAACAAAAAGAACATGAGTACGCTGTATAATTCCTTGGAAAATTTCAGAACCGAATTTAATTCCAACAACAATCTGGACAAACTGTTAAAAGACTGGAGCCCTCATATTATCGTCACCTCGTCTGATACGGAGGAGAAATTCACTATTAAGGTAGACAATAGCAAAATCTCCATAAACGAAGGCGAAGAAAATAGTAAGCACCAAATACTCATCGAAGCAGATGAAGAGGTTTTAAGTGAGGTTTTCACGGGCCAGGCCAACCCTTCTGAAGTGGTTTTAGATGGCATGATGCAGGTCTTCGGGTCTGATAGTGACCAGATTAAATTAGATGCCATCACATTAGTAATCTGGGGGATGTAAAATGAAAAAGTCATTCGAAATTAGTTATTACGTTTCGGTCGGGGCCGGCTTGGCGCTGTCTACCAGTTCTTTCCTGCTCATATCCGGTCTCTATGAAGTTTCCAACTTCATAGGCGTGGTTCTTGGTGTAGTTTTGGCTGGTTTTCTTTGTCACTTAATTGCCTCTGCCGTAGCAGAAATGGCAGGCCTCTACCCTTCTGCACCGGGTATTAGAACTTACATTAAACACGGTATCAACAACAAATTATCTCTGTCATCAATATATCTGTATATTTTTATGTTGGTCTTTGTTGCCGGAGCTGAGAGTCATGTATTTTCCCTGGTAGTGGCCGAAATATTCCCGGAAACAAATACACTCATACTCATTTTTCTGGTATTCCTATTTGTGGTGCTTGTTAACCTCAAAGGTTTAGAATTTCCAAGAATCATACAAATAGTTATGACCTCTGTACTGCTCTTAGGAATATTTCTCATAGGCATCAATGGCATAATGATGTATGTAGCACAAACCGAATCAGGTACACAGCTCGCATTTCCGAAGCTTTTAAGCGATGGGCTTAATGCGGTACCTGCCGTTATTGGTATTGCCATTTTTCTCTACATTGGATTTGAGTGGGTAACGCCTTTAGGAATAAACAAAGACTCCTATAAGCGAAGAATTCCGGTTTCCATGCCGCTTTCTATATGGATCAATGTGATAGTTTACAGCTCTTTTTGCCTGGGAATAGGTTTACTAATGTCATCGAAAGAAATTTCTTCGAGTACTATTCCGCAAGTTTTCTACATGGCAAAACTATTTGGTAACAGCGGAAAACACATAGCATTAGCGCTATCTGTATTGGCTATACTATCTACCTTTAATGCCGGTCTGCTAGGTGGCTCCAGGTTTATTTATGCACTGGCAAGAGAAGGCAACTTCATAAAATTGTGTGCTTCCGTTTCTCTTAAAAGCGGAAGTCCAAAAGGCGCCATATTGTTTCTTGGAAGCATTTCATTTATCTCCGCCGTACTGGTAAACATCTTCAATTTGGATCTACTGTTTGCTGTAGTAAGTTCGGCTATCGTGTGTATCGTTTATGGCATGTTGTTACTGTCTCTGCCTCTTCTCAGAAAAAAACAGGCTCAAAAGAAAAGGTCTTACAAAACCAGAACACCATTGCCTGTATTTTGGATCTTAGGTGTCTTGATGCCTTTCCTTGGAATAGCTTCCTTATTCTCCATCGATTATTTAAGTGTACAGGCAAGTATGGTTTTTTTCGTCATTCTCACTTTCAGTATTGGACTTTCATACTGGTACGACAACAAAAAATCCATGCCACTATCAAGTAGTAAATTGAAATGGAGGAAATAATAAAAAAAGTAATCGCAAACATAGCAGACAACACATCAGCAACTGCTATTCACGCCGAAACCAGCCTAAGTGTTGATTTGGGCTTCAATTCCATGAAACTGCTTCGACTGATCAATGATCTGGAAACTACTTTCGATGTAGAATATGACATGGAAGAATATACAACCGAAAACTTTGAATCTGTAACTAAGATCAAATCACTTCTGGAACAAAAACTAGAAATGCAGGACCAATGAATACTTCTTACATCTCAAATATCGCATACTACAAAGGAAAACAGTTCCCCTTAAGCACCATTGAAGGAGCCGATGAAGAGCAAGTTGAGCTACTTCAAACAACCGGAATTAAGAATTATTGTGCTACAGAATTGGAACTGGAAGAAATGTGTGCCCAAGTGGCAGGCAATTGTTTATCCAAATTTTCAGGCAATCGCAAGGAAATTGGACCGGTGGTATTTTCAACTACAAGCGACACTATTTCCTCTTGTGGATTTGACTACAAAAAAGTAGACAAGATCCTTCATGAAAATGAGCTGGAAAACGCATATGTCTACGGGTCTTTTCTGTCCACCTGTTCAAATCTATCTACTAGTCTACAAGTCGCAAATGCACTACTCAGCACATCGGAATACGAACATGCATTAGTAGTTGTTGGGGACAAATTCAGGAAAGATGAACAACGCTTTATGAAGTCTAACGAGTCAATTCTGAGTGATGGCGCAGCCGCTCTGATCCTGAGTAAATCGAGCGGTGAATTTCAATTGCAGCACTTGTCAGTTAGAAATGATTTGGAACACTTGACCAAAAATTTTAATGTCCTGGAGTTCTTAAAAAATGCGACGGAAAACTTAAAAGATCTTTGGCGCGAAATCAACGAAAAATTTGATAGCAACGAGGTTGAGAAGGTTTTCTTTGGTAACTACAACCTATTGGCTCAAAGAGGATTCAGAGGTCAGCTTCAATTGAAAAAGGATCAACTATTCATGGACAACATTAGTGAGGTAGGTCATTTGTTTTCCATTGATGTACTGGTTAACCTTTTAGATTATCTGAAAAACAGAACAGAAACCAAAAGTAATTTATTCGCTTGTTTCACCACGGGCTACTTTAGATGGGGAACATTTTTAATTCAAAAATTATGAAAACAGACTACGATGTAATCATAATAGGCGCTAGTGTTGCGGGCTGTACATCTGCCATATTTTATGCCAGAAAGGGGTTAAGCGTCCTGCTATTGGAAAAGGCATCTGACGAAAATTCCTATAAAAAGATATGCACTCATTTCATACAACCGTGTTGCGTCCCGATACTGAAAGAATTGGGCCTCTACAACAAAATTATTGAAGCGGGCGGAATAGAAACCAAAGCTGAATTTTGGACAGAGGCCGGATGGATCAAAACCGAACTACCAACTTATGAAAACGGAGATTATGCCATCAATATAAGCCGTGAACAATTGGATCCTTTGTTCAAAAAAACAGCAGCGGAAACAGCGAATATCACATTACTCTACAACTCCGTAGCAACAGACATTGATACTGTAAACGCTAAAACCGTCACTTACAACTTTGATGACAAAAGTATTTCGAAATCAGCTAATTTAATTGTTTGTGCCGACGGAAGGTTCTCCAAAATGGCAGGCAAGCTGGAAAACCAAGCTGAAGAATTAATAAATGATCGTTTTGTCTATTTCGCTTATTATAAAGGGGTAGACTTAAAAAACAACAACAGCAATTCGCTATTCTGGATGTTGGGGGAAGACATGGCATTTATCTATCCTCTTTCTAACGACACGACACTACTTTCCATCTATATAGATAAAAGAAAAAAAGCAAACTGGTCCGGGGATGTAAGCACCATTTTTGAAAATGCTATTAAGACTTTACCTGACGCACCTGATATGTCCAATGCAGTTCGCATTTCACCATTCCACGGAATGAATAAAATAGATACACTCATCAGAAAACCCGTTGTCAACAAAGTTGCCTTTATCGGAGATGCTACCACAGCACTGGACCCGGCAAGCGGTGTTGGGTGTGGATTTGCAATGATGGGGGCCTCCTGGCTGGTCGATCATACTGCCAATAGCCTAATCACCAATTTGAACGAACTACCTCAAGCACTGGAAGAATATGCATCCTATCATTCGAAGTGGATGAAGCCACATATTAAAGGAATTGCTGCCGACTCAAGGATCAGACCCAACAGAGATAATGAAATGGCCTTTTACGCCGAATTGATAAAGGACAAAAGCATAAAAGAAAAATTTTTATCACTTACGGGAAGATTAATAACACCGAATCAATTCCAAAGCTTTTTCTTCAAACAAAGGCAAAAAAACAAAAAATTAGACGCTGAATTAACATGATAGCACTAGATAAAATACAAGAGCTAAGTCACTCTCTGAGGGAATATCAAACAAGGCCCGTTCGCTTCCTGGAATTGCTGGAAATCGAAAACTGGCAAATTAAACTTTATGGTATATCAAGTAAGTCGGATCAGTTTAAACCTGGACTTATAGATCTTTCCAAAAGAGTGTTCAACAAAAGAATACATGATTTCCCGGATAACCTGACTCACTACGAATGTGGTTTTGGCATTATTCATGAAGGTAATGACGGAAACTACATCGTTTTTTGTACCTGGATTGAAGAAAACATGATTGACCTGATCATTTATTATTCGAACCCGGACAACCCACTAGATTTCCAGCCGATTTCGCCCTCATCAATTGTCACTTGTGTCTGGGAACTTGAAATTCTATACTTTGAAAAAAAGGCTTGGGTCGATCATATTCTGAAGAAGCCCGGAAAAATAGCATTCGAAAAATACCTGAAAAGCACCTTTAATATCGATGTCTGAAGCAAGTAAATACCGCATAAGATTAGCAGTAACAGCGGACGCAAAAGCACTAGTTGAACTATGTCATGACCATGCGCTATTCGAAAAATCCGGCTACGACAAAACCGGTAAACAACAGCAACTGGAGCAAGCCCTTGAAGACCCGGATCATCCACTTACAATATACGTAGCAGAAGAACCGGAGCAACAAGAACTCGTAGGGTATATGTCTTATACAAAAGAATACTCTACCTGGAATCTGCGCTTTTACCTTCATATGGATTGCCTCTATCTTTCTAAGAAAGTAAGAAGACAAGGCTTGGGCAAAAAGCTTATCGAGCAGATGACTTCCGATGCCAGAAAGATGGCAATTAAAGAAATACAATGGCAAACACCGTTTGATAACGAAGATGCCATATTATTCTATTATAAACTGGGAGCCGGCATGAAAGAAAAGTGCAGGTTCTTTCTAAGTACCTAAAAACTATGGTAGATTTAAACAAACCGTTAATCGTTGCAGCGTCAGAAGAATACTTCAGAAACTTTCTGGAGCTGACGGGACATAAGACCACATCAATCCAGGTTATAACTACTGAAAGCGTAAATTCTTTCAACTCAAAAATCAGTTGGAAAACGGAAGTATTCGATCAGGTTTTTGTGCTTGACACTTATCATCAGGATTTAGGATTAACTCTCGATTTGATTCAAAAAAACATAGTTTATTCAAATGAAATAATAGTCTTTACTTTTAATCATAACTACTTAAAGGGTAATACAACATACAATGCTTACAACATAAATTTCAAAGCATTCCCTTTAAACCTGTCAGTTATAAAAATGAATCCATTTCTTTCTTCTTACCTGCAAAATGTGCAGCGAACACTGGAAGAATTCTGTATGGAATTCAATGCTAAATTCAGTGACTTTCTTGACAAGAAGACTTTTAACCCCACCTTGTTATCAAGGGTCGGCTTGTGTTACGCACCTTTGGATACTAATCGAAAATCGCTTCTTGAAATTGCAAACCTTGATTTTGAAATCCGACAATGGGGGCACAAAATAATAGAATTACTCAAAGACATGGGCATGCAGTTTGACGAAGAAAAGCCAATGAACGAACTGGATGAATTACTTCTAAAAACAACAGGGCAACATGCAGATACTACGATACTCACTGCAGCAGTTTCACCTGAATTGGATAAGTACATTACAGATAGCTGGAAATTAAATTCAAGTCATTTCAATAAAGACTTACCATGGAGCCATTATTGTCTCCCCAAAAAACTAACAGTTTCTTCTGATGGTACTGAAATCAGGTATTTCAGTTCAGAAGAGAAAAAAAACAAGGTGCTGATTATCAATGCGCTTGGTTTACCGGCCGTTTTCTGGAATAAGGTTGTGAGCCAGCTCATTGAAGACCATCAGATCATTCTTTACGAATCAAGATGCAGTAATTTAGATATAGGCGCAATGAATGATGTAGTTTCTCTAGAGCAACATGTTGCCGATATCAACGAAATTCTTGAACATGAAAAAACAAAACGCATCGATGTATTAGCCTGGTGCAACGGAGGAAGAATAGGTACACTTCTTGCTAAGAGCACAGATTTGGTGACTCATCTTTTCCTGATCGCGCCTGTGTTCAAAGGGCTTTCGACGGTAAAGCCCAGCGACTCAAAGTTTGAAGAAGAACTCGATATCGTTTTTGACCAGGTGATCAAAAAAGAAAAGAAGAGCTTGATACTTTCATCATTCCTCGTCAAAAACAGCTCAAAAACCGCCGATGCTCAAAATTTGAAAACAAGCGAACTATTGGCATTTAAAGATGATAATAGAAAACAAGCCATTATTGTTCCTATGTCCAAACCAGAATTCCTGATTAACTACGCCAAGCGAACCAAAGGTGATGAGAGCTTCAATTTATCTAAAGTAATAAAGGAAGTAAAAAGTGAAGTCATACTTGTATTGGGCGCACAAGACGATGTCATATCCAACGAGTTCACAAGAAATGTATGTCAAGATTTCACACACCTCAAAATCTTTGAAATATTCGGTACGGGACATTATTTAATTGAACAATCGGCACGAAACTTATTGAGACTTATTCGGCATATTTTATCAGAATCCAGGTTACCAATTACCGATGATAGAATCAAGGAATTAGAAATTAAACAAACAGAATTATGCTATTAACCGACGAAAGAACTGAAGCTTTACAACAAGACAGGTACGGGCCAATCAGTCATATTTTTTCAAAAGGCTGTACAAATACACCACAAAAAACAGCGGTAAGCGATGGCAAAAGAAGTTACACATTTCAGGAGCTTCAATCGAAAAGCGATAGCTTATTCAACATGCTAATAAACGCTGGCGTAAAACCTGGCGATCGCGTAGTTGTCCTGGCACAAAAAAGAATAGAAATGACACTGGTAGCACCTGCAATCTGGAAAGCAGGCGCTATATACGTTCCATTAGACAGCGATAGTCCTCATGACAGACTGAACGGAATAATAGTTACTACAGAAGCAAAAGTTCTAATAGGTACACCTGAAAATATAGCAGATTTTCCAGCTACGAAATTAACATTAATAGCTTTTGATGCCTTTGCCGAAAGTGACGAAAATGAAAGTCCCATAGCAGCATATGCCTGTTCAAATGATGATGAAATCGCTTACATGATTCATACATCGGGAACAACAGGAAAACCCAAAGGGGTTTGCATTAGCCATGGAAATTTGAGAAGCTATTTCGCTAACCATAATGAAATATTCAACTTCAAACAAGACTCTTTTTGCTTCAGTTTTAGTCCCTTTCACTTTGACGTATCTATCGAAGACACCTTTCTGCCCCTTGCTTACGGTGCTTCTGTTTACGTTTATAAAGGCCTGCCAATTCAGTCTCTTATTCTAAAGGCTTTGGCAAAAAATAAAATCACACATGTCATTGCCGTATCCACGATACTAACCATAATGACAACGGACAAAGATAAAATTCTGAACACCGATTTAAGCCACCTGCAATTACTAATGACTGGAGCTGAAGTCTGTGATACATATGTCATTGACTTCTGGAACAACAACTTCCCTGACCTTCGAGTAATCAATGCATATGGACCTACTGAAACAACCATCGTTTCACATTGTTATACGATCCCCAAAAGGTATAAAGAAGATAAGGACACTTTTTACCCCATTGGAAAACCCCTACGCAATAACACTTCCATTCTACTCGACAATACTGGCAAAATCATACTTAATTCCGGTGAGACCGGAGAGCTTCTTATAGGAGGGACACAAGTTATGAAAGGTTATTACAACAGGCAACAGGAAACAGAAAATGTACTTACAAAAATTGATGGTAACCTCTATTACCGTACAGGAGATTTGTGTTTTCAGGACAACGAAGGTAATTATCATTTTGTTGGACGTACCGATGACGAAATTAAACTATTTGGCAGACGCGTAAATCTCCTCGAAATTCAACATGAATTGTTAAGTAATTCAATTTTCGAAAGTGGCATTGTAGATGTACAAAATGTAAATGGTCAAAAAAAACTATTTGCAATTGTAGTAGGAGAAACGGCAAATGCTTTTCGAAAGCTGTCCGAGCTGGACGAGCAACTGAAGCAACTATTACCCTCATACATGGTCCCCTCCTACTATGCCTGTACAGAACAGGCTGTACTATCATCGACAGGAAAAAACAACCTAAAATCACTCATGAAACCTTTTCTTAAAGCTGTAATGGAGAGGTCAGACAAATTTTACAGTCTAAATGACGAGCATGTTGAATTACTTGAACAAGAATGATCATGGTAGATATACACAAAATAATATTAAAAGAGCTTGTAGAAGCTTCTCATGGAGGATTAACAATAGAGCAACTTAGCCCTGAGCTTAAAATGGAAGAATTAGGGATCAACTCTATGGCACTTATCACTATCCTTTTTGGCTTGGAAGACGCTATTGGGATAGATATTTCCGAACTAGGCGACGACCTGGAAGCTCCTGAAACTGTCGGGGAATTATTAAAAATAATAGATGAATTAAGCCAAGCTAAAATTTAAGAGTAATGGAAAACGAAAAAACATATGATGTCATTGGAATCGGTTTTGGCCCTGCAAATATTGCTTTGGCGATAGGTTTAGAAGAAATTGAAAACGACCTGGAAGTCCTGTTCCTTGAAAAAAGAAGCAAAGCAACATGGCAACCTTCAATGTTATTCCCCGACTCAGATATTCAAAATCACCCACTTCGGGATTTGGTAACGCCAAGGAACCCCAGAAGCAAATATACTTTTACTAACTTTCTTTTTGAAAAAGGACGACTGTTTGAACACCTCAATCTGGGGATGAATTTCCCTTTTCGTATAGAGTACGAACAATATGTGAGATGGGTGGCCGCGTACTTCGATCATCTCGTAGCTTATAACACAGAAATAAGTAGTATTGATCTTATAGAAGATGAGCTGGGCAATGGTACTGGCTATAAACTTATAGACAATAACAATAATAGTTATTACTGTAAGCAGTTGGTAATAGCCCCGGGAAGGACGCCTAATATCCCGACTGTTTTCCAGTCTGCCAAATCAGATGACATCATACATCTCAACGACTACCTGCCAACTATCAGCCGGAAATTTGAAGAAGGAAATTTAAACCGAATAGCAGTAGTTGGAGGCAGTCAGAGCGCTATCGAAATCATGTTACACGCCAACGCCAATTACCCCGGCATTCAAATTACAGGCTTCTGCAATCCATACGGTTACAAAATGAAAGATGTAAGTCCATTCACGGGAGAAGTATATTTCCCGGAATTTGCCGAATTATTCTACAAAGTAGACAAGTCTACAAAAAGGCGATTAATCAACGACCTTCATCACACCAATTATTCGGCCGCAGATGCCGATGTGCTGGATCAATTGTACCGAGTCATCTACCAACAAAAAATAACGGATTCACAAAGCATTTTTATTCACAGAAGTTCTAACATCACGAGCGTTACGGCGGCTGAACGTTTAAACATTCATTTCGAAAAAGTAGAAAGTAAAGAAGAATTAACCGAAGAGATAGATTTGCTCATTTTAGCTACGGGATTTAAAAATTTCGGTACTCAGATCAACGAGGAATCCTACCACTCCATCTTTCACGGAATAAAAGAGCATATGCATTTCGATGAAGAAAGTTGCCTTGATGTCAACTTTGACTACTCTGTCAAAATGAAACCTCATGTCGCCCCTTATGCCAAATGCATAGTAAACGGCCTTTGCGAGTCCTCGCATGGTATGGGCGACGCAGGATCGTTCAGTCTGCTGTCTCTAAGAGCAGAAGCGATAGTAAAGGCATTGAAATCCGGAAAAAACATCCACAAAGAGGAAGCAAATAAAGTTATTTTTCATCATTAAAGACACGATACTATGATAAGCGAAGGAAGCACCAATTTTCTTAAACAAGGTTCAGATGTTTATTCGTTTGATTACGATTATTATTGGAGCGAGCATGTTTTGGAACACCCATACGAAATTGTTCTTAATGACTATAACAAAAGGCAGGATTTAAACGAATCCAGTGCGCGAACGTACCCCAGACAAATCCCCATGACTGTTCTGGAAGCAAAAGGCATTTACCTCAAAGATCTTGAAGGACGAATTTTTATTGACTGTCTGGCAGGGGCAGGCTCCTTACCTCTAGGACATAACCACCCCAATATTTCCAAAAAAATCAAGGAGGTGCTTAACGCTAACCACCCGGTACAAACATTAGACCTGATTACGCCAATCAAGGATCAATTTGTGCAGGACTTGTTTTCAATTTTGCCTAACGAATTTGCTAAGGACGCAAAAATTCAGTTTTGTAGCCCTTCGGGTGCCGATGGCATTGAGGCGGCAATAAAGCTTGTGAAAACAGCTACAGGAAGGAAAAATATATTCTCTTTTCAAGGTGGTTTCCATGGCATGACACATGGTGCGTTGGCCCTCACAGGTAACCTTTCTCCAAAGAAGAAAGTGGCCTCTTTAATGCCCAATGTCGTCAATCTTCCTTTCCCTTACCATTACCGATGTCCTTTTGGTATTGGCGGGAAAAAAGCGGAGGAAATTTCCCTGCACTATATCGATCAATTACTGGGAGACCCCGAAAGCGGCATTGACAAACCTGCTGCATTTATTTTAGAGTGCGTACAGGGTGAAGGAGGTGTAATTCCTGCCTCTGAATTTTGGCTGAAAGGCATACGTGAAATCACAAAAAAACATGATATATACTTAATTGTAGATGAGGTTCAGGCAGGAATGGGGCGCACCGGAAAAATGTTTGCATTCGAGCATGCGAGTATCACTCCCGATGCTATTGTAATATCCAAAGGTATTGGTGGTGGTATGCCTTTATCTCTGTTGGTTTATAACGAAAAACTCGACAAATGGGGACCTGGCGCCCATACCGGAACATTTAGAGGCAATCAACTTTCTATGGCCAGCGCTTCGGTAGTAATTAACTATCTGAAGACATACGATATCCTGAGACATGTAACTGAGCTCGGAACCTATTTCATGCACCAACTGGAATTGATGAAAATGGCTTTTCCTTTTCTGGGTGATGTGCGCGGAAAGGGGCTTATGATTGGTGTGGAAATTGTTGACCCGGAGTCGGAGCCAAATGCCCTTGGATCCCAAGCTCCCTTTAAAGAGTTAGCTCAAAGAATTCAACATGAATGTTTAAGAAGAGGGCTCATTATTGAACTGGGAGGTCGCCACGGTACTGTTATCAGATTTTTGCCTCCGCTTAATATTGGCAAATATGAAGTAGACTGTATTTGTAAAATCTTACAAAAGTCATTTGAAATAGTTCAACGATAAAATCCAAAATCATGAAAGTAGTAGAAAAAATTAATTGGAATGAGTTAAAGTACGAATACGGACTTGACGGTAAACGATTACTTCCCTGGGAAGGACGTGTATTTCCGTTTGGTGGTGCCTATTGTGTGGTAAGGCCGCATAGCTCATCACTTGAGCATGTAAATGAACCACTCGGAGAAGAAGAGTTATTCATATGCATCAGTGGAAAAGCGCTCGTTCACGTCGATAAGGACACTTTCGAAGCTTCTAAAGGTGATGTATTTTATATGCCTGCCGGATCTAATCATTATATAGAAAATAATACGGACGAACCTTTTCACTTATACGCCCTGTGGTGGAACGACGATATTCTTGACGACTACAAAAGTTTTAAGACGAAAGCTGTAACCAACGTTTAACTCATACGGTCATGGGAAAATTTATAGTAACCATTGCGCCCCCAACTCCCAACGGAGATTTGCATTTAGGCCATTTATCAGGACCTATTCTGTCTGCTGATATTTTTGCACGCATAAAAAAAGCCCAGGGGCATGACGTAGTACTAGTTTGCTATTCAGACGATTACCAAAGTTACCTGGAAAGAAAAGCGATGCAATTGGAAAAACCATGGCCTGAAGTCGCACAGCATTTCGCAGGACGAATAGAACAAACGCTTAAAAAAGTAAACGTTGATCTGGATTGGTTTCTGAAGTCCTACGGAAATCAATTTTATTATGATGCCGTGAAAGAATTTTACCTGGCACTGAAGAAAGAAAACAAAATCGGGATAAAAACTGACATTGTTCCTTTCAGTGAAGAAGATCAACTTTATGGATATGAAGCCTTTGCCAGAGCAACTTGTAATTATTGCGGAGCAGAATCAGACGCCAGTCAATGTGAAAGTTGTGCCAACACGCCGGTAATGCAAAAAATGGGCGTGTTCACATCGATATTTAGTAAAAAACCTTTAGTATGGAAAAATGTGGAACGTGAATTCATAAAAATATCCGAGTTTTACCCGCTACTTAAAGAAAAATATGAAAAGTTCAAGCTAAGAGGAAGAACCCAGGATTTTATTCAATCTGTACTTGAATCTGATGTAAAGGAATGGTTTTTTGACAGAAAAGAGGAATCGGGAATCGACATTAATCACCAGAACGGATCAACAAGAATAAGTACCTGGTTTAGTGGAATAGCAGGTTATGTTGCTGCCATTAAAGAATGGGCTGCCCATAACAACAATGAACAATGGTCTAAAAATTTCCTTTGCGACAAATCTACCCAGATTGTTCATTTTCTGGGGTTTGATTGTTCATACAGTCACGGAATAGTTTATCCTGCTTTACTTGCATGTACACCGCATTACACCAACAATACACGCATTGTAACCAACGAATTCCTCAAATTGGAAGGTGGCGATTTTTCTACCAGCAGAGGACACGCTATTTGGATAGACGAAATGTTAGCACATCACGATTCGGGGACTACCCGATTTTACATCGCATTAAATGCTCCGGAGACAGAGGTATGTAATTTTGAAATGAAGGAATTCTTAAAATGGAAAGAATGGTTCAACGAAACTATAGAAACAATTCAGAAGTCCTTATCCTATTATTCATTACCCGAAGTTCATCCAAAAAGGGAATTTCGCAATGACCTGTTAAAAGAGGTCAAAACCAAAATTGACAAGATCAGTGATCCCGACAATTTTTCCGTAAAAAAATACGCTGCATGTCTTCAGGAACTTTTGAGCTACACAGAAGAGCTGTGCGACATAGACATGTGGAGTGTCTATCACCTATTCCAGGAATACCTAAACCTGGCTGCGGTCATTCACCCGGAACTTTCGAAGAAACTACTCGATACTCATTATTCAGGAATTCCAGTAAACGAATAAATCATGGATTATATCATAATTGGTGGAGGGATTATAGGCAGTGCCATCGCCTTTCATTTAGCTGAAATGAACGCCAAAGTTTTACTATTGGAAAAAAATACCATTGGCGGTGGTGGCGCCACCTCAAGGTCCAGGGGCATCGTCAGAGTCTACGACGAAGACCCCGTGCTTATGGATTGGAACTACAAAGGGTATCAGGAAATCAAAAACTGGGATACACGTTATGTGGGACCGAGCCCTTTCACAATATCAGGATGTTACTATTTGATGAATAAGCATAAAGAAGAGGACATCAAAAAACGAATTAAATCTTTTGATAAAGATGATTATCCACTGGAAATCCTTCACCAAGAGGAAATACGGCGACAACTCCCATATTTAAACAATACACAGCATAAAATTGCATTATATGAGCCACTGGGAGGATATGGAAACCCGAAATTAACAGCGCAAAGACTGGCTGAAGGAGTCCGTAGTTCGGGTAATTCGTGCCTGGAGAATTGCCCTGTAACATCATACGAGGAAAAATCAAATGAGGTATTGGTACACCTGCATTCATCATCGTTTAGTGCCGACAAAGTAGTATTTGCACTTGGTGCTTACACAAGAGACTATTTTGAAACTGACAATTTTGTAAGAACCATTCCTCTCACCCTGGTTAAAAACACCGCAAGAATAAAGGCTCCTATCATCGACGAAGAAATAGCTACTTATTTGCGCCCTGAAGAAAGCCTCGGAGTATACTGTGGCAGCCGTGCAATACAGGATTGTAATTATGTTTCAGAGATTGAACCCTATGGAGACAAACAAGTGTCAGATGCCGTTAGTAGAATTAACACACTGCTAAATTTCCATTCCAATCCGGTGAATGGATTCCAGGGATACGACTCTTACTCTTCGTCTTTCAGGCCGGAGTTCCAACAGCGTTCCGAGCGAGTATATTCCGTATCGGGAATGTCTGGCAGAGGGTATAAATATGCCTTGGCGTATGGAAAGCATATTGCTCAGCAGTTAACAAACGCATAACCCATGAACCGACAAAAAATTAAAATTGGTATTTCCGCTAAAATCGAAGGTGATCAATATTCCGTACACACCAACACTTTTATCGGCGCAGTAGAACATTGGAACGCAACACAAAACAATTCTTTTGAACTTGTATCGTGCAATGATGAAGCAAACTATGCCGGAGGGAAAAAAGCAGCGGACTTTCTGCTAGCACAAAATGTAAAAGCTGTGGTGGGACATTTTGCTTCGGAAGCGGCAAAAGGCGCATTACAAACCTATGCAGGACACCATTTTCCGGTTCTATTACCAGCCGCCACTGCCGATTATCTACCAAAAATCTACCCTCACACTTTCAGAATATGCAGTAAAGATTCGAGACTTGCCCGATTTATTGTGAATGACCTCTCGGGTTATGAACAATCGATAAGTCTTCACCATGATTTATCGGATCACGGAATAAACATGGTACAATGCATTGAAAGTTATTTAGAAGGCAGTCCTTTAAAACAGGTGGAAGAGAACGCCGTCGCCGACATCAAATTATATTCAGGAAATTTCAAAAACAGCCTTTCTTTCTTTGAAAAGCATAAAAATACACATTCGGGAGTATTCGTTTTCACAGACGATGTCGTTCATCAACAATTCAAAAACTACTTCGACAGGCCATTTAAGTGCAAAGTATATGGTTACAAACCATTTTTGGACAGGGTTCATTCAAGTGAAATTGCAGCACTATTTAGCTCCAGGTTCCCTGAAGGCTACGGCACATATTATGGAGAAACATTTGCTGCCTTGCAAGTAATATCCCAGTCTATTGAAGGCAGTGAAGTTAAAATCAGCGAAAACAAAACATATGATACCGTATTAGGTCCGTTGGCATTCGTTAATAGAGAAGTTGAAGAATCTTCTTTTGCATGCTGGATGATGGACGAAGCGCAAAATTTTGCCCCGACTAACAATATAAGCGCCTAAATTATGGAAACCCAGACACCGCAACAACTCGATGGCCAGCTAAAAATGATGGTGAAGCTCAGTAAGCAAAAAAACACCAAAAGAATTCATGACTTGGAAGTTACTGAAGCTCGTGAAAGCGCCCAGAAAATGGCACAATTACTGAAACTACCCCCTTTAGAAGGCGTAAAATCCAAAGAAGTACTCTTTAACAAAACAGCAGACACTTTAAAAACAAGGTACTTTTCAACTGACTTTAGCATAGAAAAACCCATCTACATCTATTTCCATGGAGGTGGCTATGTGCTTTATAACATAGAATCGCATGACACCATTTGCGAGCACCTTGCACTTCACCTCGATTGTCATGTAATAGCCGTTGAGTACCGGAAAGCACCCGAATTCCCTGCACCCGTTCCTTTTCAGGATTCATTAGCGGCGTATAAGCTAATTTGTAACAGTGGCAACACTCATTGCATTGCAAATGGTAAAATCATAATAGGCGGCGATAGCGTGGGAGGCAATTTATGCCTTCAACTATATTTATATGGGAAACTGGAAATAGAGCCGCAGCTGATACACCTTATATATCCCGTATTGGACTTTAGTTTTAGTTTTCCCTCTTACAAAGAATTTGGTGAGGACTACTTTTTGGATACAGATACGATGAAATGGTTTTTGAACCTGTTTATTGGTGAAAACAGGGAAAAAAATATACAAGATATGTCGTTTTTAAACGACGACATCGACAGAATAAACATTCCGGTTTACCTGGGGGCTGCAGGATGCGATGTTTTACGCGATGAAGCACGACAGTTTCTGGAAATTTCGAAAAAATACAACAAGAAGGTTATATATGAAGAGTTTGATAGCTTACCTCATAACTTCCTTTTATTTGCCGGAAAAATTAAAGCTTGTAAAAAAGCATTTAATCAGATGTTAAAAAGTATGAAAATATTATTTAATGAGATAAATTAGGAAACTTTTTAAACAACGAAGACGATCTGCCCAATTTTTCAGTATGTAGGCACTTTTTTCAAAAAGAAACTTACCTGATTGTCGCAGATAGACTAAAGAGTAAATTTTAAATTAAAATCATATGAAGATGACACAGGAACAATTGGTACAGCACTTCAGCGAAAAACTGGCTTTTGAAACGGATTCATGGGACCTCGCGCAAGCATTAAAGGCGGAAGATGATATCGTTGTTATTGACGCACGAAGCTCCGGCGCTTACGATAAAGAACATATTCCCAGAGCTATTAATTTGCCACACAAAGAAATGAACGAAGAAAGCACCAAAGATTTTGATAAAAACATACTATACATCACCTATTGCGATGGAATCGGTTGCAATGCATCCACAAAAGGTGCATTAAATATGAGCAAACTTGGTTTTCAGGTAAAGGAATTGTTAGGAGGACTTGACTGGTGGAAGCGAGACGGACACCCGACTGTTCTCAACGGAGCGTACTCCGGAGAAGAATTGATTCCATTGGAATGTGGTTGCTAATCTATTACTTTTATTCATGGGGATTGCTTAGACCTTTTAAGCACCCCAATGGGTAACTTTTTTGCATGCCCCCCCTTTATCAAACTATGATATACCTTTATACCCTGGAATTACCCAAATTAGAATTAACTCATAATCCAGATTATCTTAGCAAAGGAGAGTTCCCGCAATTATACACAATGCGCAAAGAAATAGGTAGGTCATTGCTGAAATATGTAATTGAAAAACATTTAAATAAAAAAATCGATCGGGAAGCCATAAAACTAAAAGCTAAAGGTAAACCTTATATAGATAATAATCTCAGTTTTAACCTGAGCTATAGTGCAAACAAGCTTGTGCTTGTTCTTAACGAAACGGGAAATATTGGGGTAGATATAGAAATCATTCGAAAAAGCTTCGATTATAAGCTTACAAGAATATTTTCAAGGCGATTCATGCTCCCTCTGTCCAACATTGAATTTTACATATTATGGACAAAATTTGAATCAGTACTCAAAGCGGATGGTAATGGTATTAGCAGTCTTGGTTATCATCCCGAAGTTATAAACGACGGAAAATACATGATGAACGGTACCAACTACTTCTTAAAAACTTTGTATTTATTTAACAATAGCACCGTATGCACCATTGCACTGGATGATGAGATTAAAGACATTAACATTCAAGACATTACAATAGAAGAATTACCTGAATAAACCTCAGAAACCTGATTTTTCAACACCTATAAGGTAAATTAAGAAACCTATAAGGTTGCTTGCAATATGAGGAAGGTTGGCCAAAATACCTGGAAGGTTAACTGAAATACCTATAAGGTTATTGATAAAATTTGGCACTTTTCAAATAATAATTCATTAAACCTTTTGGTTGAATGATTATTATTTCTTAATATTGAAACATTCAACCACACGGTTGAATAACAAAAATGATAAACTATGAAAGCTGTAAAAGTTCAATACACCGTTAAGCCCGAATTCGTTGAAACCAATAAAAAAAACGTCAACAAAGTAATGACTCAGTTAAAACAGAATCCTATTGAAGGTATGAAATACGCGACATTTCAACTTGAAGATGAGCAAACTTTTGTGCATCTTAATTTCGCAAGAGACGAAAAGACCATGGCCAAACTACAAGATTTACCAGAATTCAAGGTTTTTCGAGCAGCACTAAAAGATAGCGCCCCGATAACTCCGCCGAAATCTGAAAAACTAACGCTTGTGGATGCTGGTTATGACATCATTTAATGAATACAGAACAAACAGATAAGGTTTTTGCCGCACTGGCTGACAAAAACCGGCGCAAAATTATTGAAATACTTCATGAGAAAGACTTATCCATCCTCGAGATGACTTCGTCTTTCTCTATTTCTTTCCAAGCTCTTAGTAAGCACATTAAAATATTAGAAGAGGCGCGACTGCTTAGCAAAAGACGTCAGGGCAAGTTCATGATCTGTTCGCTTAACAAAGCCAGCCTTAACACCTCTCTGAAATGGATTTCCTACTATTCCGATTTTTGGAACGAATCTTTTGACAAACTGGACCACTTGATCAATAAGCAAATTAATCCGCATGAACCAAAATAAAGTTTACCTTAAACGCTTGTTTAACTGTCCACCTGAACAACTTTTCAATTTTTTAACATCACCTTCATTAATCGCTCAATGGTTCGGACCGCAGCACCTGACAGTGGAAAGCGTGGAAAGCGAATTAAAAACAGGCGGCACCTATTGCATCAAAATGCTTAAAGAAAATGAAGCGGTTTTTTCCATTACCGGTACCTACCTGGCTATTCAAAAACCAAGTTTATTACAATTTTCCTATGAGTACCTCGGGCTCTCTGGTCGTCCCAAAAGTACAGTCACATTTTCCATAAGCCGTATACAAAATGACCAATCAGAACTAAGAATGGTCCAGGAATTTGAAGCACCCACCCCTGACTTTGAAACACGTACTGATGCCTGGAAAAGTATGCTCGAAAAAATAGCCGTTCTTACCGCACATTAAGTATTGACCTTTGACAAAAAGAGTCTGGATACAAGTAATTATCACGCCCAAAAAACCAGGTATAAATACCTGATTTTTAGGTTTTTTAATACATATACTTGTTTTCATTTTCAGTTTTCAACTTATTTGGAATACTAAACTTTTGTATTTTTGTTATGGCTAATGCATCCGATAAAAAATTCACATTGTCGACCGCAATACTTGCGCCCCTGAATAGCCTCTTTGAAGCTCAAGTACAATCTGCGCGCTCATTCTTGAGTTTTATCTTACAGTTAGGGTTCAAAGAACATATGAGCTTAGAGGAAATCGATGAAGAAGAGAAACGCCTCATCAAAAACGAAGACAATCTGAACGATTTAGACAAAGAAGCTGCACTTGACAAATTAGAAAAGTTTAGGTCATTGATGAAAAAAAAGCTCAGAAGAAATGAACTTCAAGAGCAAACAGACATGACAAGCGATGAAGAACAAGAGTTAATCGAATTAAGAAAAGACCTGGAAGAAGCTGGTTTTACAGATGATTTGTATCAAATCCCCTTCGAATATAAAGATGGCAATGGTGTGGAACAACGCATAGAAATTCCCGCTCTGGCTCTTGTCCCGGTACAACCTCTGGCCATTAATGCAGCTACTTTTGACTTCTCTATGTCAGCAGAAATCCAAAACCAGCAACACTCCACTAAGCAGAAGAACAGAATTGGCCAGTCTGATTCACCCTGGCGATTTATAGATGGGAAGCGAATCAGTGGACAAATAGACTCAGGAGAAAGTACCAAGGAAACAAAAGGAATTAAAATCCATATAGAGGTCGGTGCCGCACCTATACCGCAAGGCCTATCCAGCTTATTGACCTCACTTACACAGAGTGCAAGAATTATAGAAAAATAAATATTTTGAACTAAATCAATCATATTATGGCAAAACAACGTGATATTACTTTTACACCAGCCGAATTTAAACAAATACCTTTTAAAGAAATTCTTGCAGCACCTTTAACAGCAGTTATAGATGCTCAAAAGGTAGCTGCAGGAATAAGGTTGGATTTCATTGAAAAACTTAACAACGCAGAACCCCAACGATTTCAACGCGAAGTTTTTACTAAAACTGAAGGAGCCGCCAATAAAAAAAACACTTCTAAAAGGGAAGTTTCAGTTCCTTTATTAGCAATAACTGACGTACCAGGTTTGAATATTGATTCACTGTCCGTTGAATTTGAGTATGAAATCAATCAGGTATTTGATGAAAAGAAAGAACGTGAAGCAGGGTCGAGCCTTGAAGGCAAAGCCGGAATCTTCGGAGGTTTAGGATCTATTGGTTTATCCGGCTCTTTCTCTTCTAAAAAATCAACCGATTATTCGGTTAACAAATCAGGAAGCATGTCGGTACGATTGAACGCCAGTGAATCGGGAACACCGGAAGGTTTACGTAAAGTGATGACATGGATGCTCCAGGGCGTTGATAACGAACGTGAAAAAGAAGAATAGAAGCTTAAAATAGTCGTTTTGCTTAAATATTCCATACACTTTTGGATAGAACTCATTAAAAGAGAAGTGCATGAAATGCACGCAAACCGAGTAACTGTCCAGAAGGCTATCTGGGAAAATTTTCACATCCCGGAACCGCATATAAACGTACATCCCGGCTATCCGGATGAGTGGGAAAAAGACCGATGGCTTGACTGGAAAAAAATCACTTTTGAATTTTATCTAAAGAAAAAATTCAATCTCTTTCGTTGGATTAAAAGCCTTTTCCCTTCCTTTTTCGGACGGACAAAAACAAGGTATAAATTAACCAAACCTTCAACGCGGAAAGCTGTAGCTGTTTATGTGGAATTTTCGCATGAAGGCGAACAACTAACTTCACAAGTAAAACTTAACAATGAGGAGGTAAGCTATGAACACCTTGCCAATTGCTAAAGCCAGGGATGTAAGACATACCTTAAAAACACATACTGTCAAAAAGTATTCTTACAGATCACTGGATGAAATTAAGTACCTGGCTATTCATCACAGCTTAACCAAAACAGGTTCTGCCGAAAGTTTTGCCAGGTACCACGTCAATCACAACAATTGGCCAGGAATAGGTTACCACTTTGTAATTGAGCAAAACGGAATTGTTAAATGGTGCCATGATCTAACTGTAAAATCGTATCACGTAGGAAATAGTAATAGGATAGCTGTAGGTATCTGTCTGACGGGCGACTTTCGGGAAGCAGACCAAAACCCTAGGCCTGCGCAAAAAGAATCGTTGGACAAACTTGTCAAATTCCTGCTTCAAAAACTTAAACTTGACAGTAATGCCATTCTTGGACATTCGGAATTCCCCGGTTACTCATGGAAACAGTGCCCTTGTATTGACATGAACCTGCTACGAAATTCTTTTAAAAAGAATAATCATTCTAATAATACCGTCCACATAGGTAATTCAAATAAAGTGATCTATCATACCAATAAAATTGTGGACCTGAATACTGTTCAAAATACGATGAAAAAAAACGGGCATGTCATTTTTTCCAAAGACCATCGTCCTTACAACTTAAATATTGTAGGTATCCGTTCAGCAAATCGCGAATCCAAACAATTTGATGATTCTATTAATTGTTTTTACAAATTCAACGGCACTTGGCACGTATACTCGTTTAAAGGCACAACAGATCCTGGATTATATTATCTAAACACGCCTCTGAACTCAAGAGGCACAGCCATACTTTTACCTGGGCAGTATCGACGCTCCCACGCCATAGGATTACACCGAAATAAGTATGCCGCCTTAAGACAAATAGGTGCTATGACCATCGCCAGAGACAATAACAAAGACAATTATATTGATATAAAAGCTTCGAAGAAATATACCGGAATTTTTGGCATAAATATTCATAGAGCATCTTCTTATAGAGAATCAGTATCTGTTAATAAATGGTCTGCTGGTTGCCAGGTCATAGCAGACCCTGAAAGTTTTGATACCTTCATGAAACTGTGTCGGTTAAGTGCCGCAGAATGGGGTAATAAATTCAGCTACACCTTGCTGTCAGCAACTAATTGAATAGTTTACACCCATGTGATTCTCTGTGAATTTTAAACGCACCTCTTTCAAAATTTCGCAACCATTACACTTTTCAATCCTCAATAAATACCAATACTGCAAATATTTAATGATTTCATTAGCATATTGACAACAATCGAAGCGCTCGCATAAAAAGATTTGAAAAATCATTCAATACCTTGCAGCTGTGCTTTTAATCCATTTATCTTTGTATCGTTATTAAAGAAATCAGAGCAATGAACAATTTAAGTTTACATTATTACCTTCACATATCGCTACAGGAAAATCCAATCCTGATGAGCTCGGAAGAACTATGTTAACTTGACTATTTTAAGCTATTAATATAGAGGCCCGGGCAACATTGTCCGGGTCTTTTTATTTAAATACGATTACGATGAAACACCAAACAAACACACTATCCATATACAATACGATACACGTACAGCTGAACTATAACAGTTTATATAGTCATAACTACACGCAAGCCGGAATGAAGATTAATTCTTAATCTAAAAAACTTCACAACTCATGAAGCCCGGCTCCAAAAGAGCCGGGCTTTTTTTATTTTCTAAAACCGGGGGTACGCCAGCGCTGGAGAGCTGGAGCGGTCTGTAAAATCGTTGTCTTCGACTGAGTAGGTTCGAATCCTACTACCCCCACAAGTCAGTTTGGAGTGTGAGACTTGAGTATTGAGATGAGCTTATAAACTAATCTCACAATATGCTTGCTAAAAATTACCCGGTGGTGTAACGGTAACACGGCAGTTTTTGATGCTGCTATTCCAGGTTCGAATCCTGGCCGGGCAACGACAGAAATAAGCCCTTGTGGTCAAACTGGTAAAGGCGCCTGATTTAGGCTCAGGAGATTTTGCAGGTTCGAATCCTGCCAAGGGCACAAAACAGAGTGAGAAATAGGCATACTCAATTCTCCAATTTCAAACTCGGTGAGAATTATTTCGGTGCTGTAACGGCAATAGGACAGATTTTGACGCTGCTATCACAATTTCGAAGCTTGCCAACAAGTGCCATTAAATTCGGCTCATAGCTCAATGGTTAGAGCATTACTCTTATAAGGTAACGATTCGGGTTCAAATCCCGGTGAGCCGACGAAATAATAATAAACACTTAACCTTGGTGTAAACCAGAAAAGCTTCCGTGGTGGAATGGCATACACGGCCGGTTTAAGCCCGGTTCCGCCTTTGCGGGTGCAAGTTCGAATCTTGCCGGAAGTACTTTGGAAATGTAGCTCAGTGGTAGAGCGGCTGCCTGTTAAGCAGTTGGTCGAAGGTTCGAGTCCTTCCATTTCCTCTTTAACCCCCGGAGGGGCAAGCCGACAGGCGACGGCAGTGGTCTTGAAAACCATCGATCCGTAAAAGGACTTGAGAGTTCGATTCTCTCTCCCTCCGCAATTCAATATGGAATAGAAGTGAAGTGCCAGACAGGAGGCAATTATTAAACACACATGCTTTCTATGTTGAAATTTCCCGGAGAGTAAACCTCAAAGGCTGAGGCTCCACCTGCTAAGTGGTAGGATCGTCTGGTGGCGATTACGTTTCGATTACGTTGCTCTCCTCTAAAATGGTGAAGATGGAGGGTTTATTTTACAACGCTGAAGCTTTGCAAATGCGAAGTGGCGCCGGTAGTCAGGCTTCGAGTTCCGTCTTCACTCAACACAATTATTTATAAAACCCTAAAGCTGAATACATCAAAAATGAAACCGATTATTGACATAGATATGAAGTACGAGGCCACTGCACGGTGGGATGAAATCACGCGCTTTAAAAAAGAAGCAAGGAGCTTAATCCGTACTTATTTAGATGATATTAAAGGTACAGGCACATTTAATTCATCAATAGTGAAACAATATGAACAATACTTCATCGACACTGAGATCCAAAAAGAAATTACAGGAATTGCCAAACTTTTACGTTTCACAAGACATGACGTTTTACTGGCCAATTTATACTATGATGTGTTAAAACTAATTCTTGGCTGTAGCACATTTGCCATTGAAACACCGCTTGGCCCTATGCATGCGCGTAACCTGGACTGGTATTCTGACAGCCGAATGTTGGATAAGTTCACCTGTATTCAGCGATTCAAAAACGGTAAAAACGATTATTTGACTATAGGCTGGCCCGGGTTTATCGGTGCTTTGTCGGGCATGGTTCCAGGCAAATTCGCCATTACTTTGAATGCCGTTTCCAGTCATGAAAAACCAGGGCTTGCCCCTCCGGTTACATTCTTAATCCGAAAGGTATTACAAAACGCCAAAAATTTCACAGAGGCGGTAGACATACTCTCTTCAGAGCCTATACTTTCGGACTGTTTGTTGTTGCTAAGCGGATGCAAGAACAGTGAAATGGTCGTAATTGAACGAACGCCTTCACAGGCCAGACAACGATGGGCTAAGGATGGTTATGTCGCGGTTACCAACAATTACTTGTGTTTTAAAGGGGCCGATTTGAGCAATGAGAACCCTTTACATGCATCTACATGTAAGCGATTGGAGCGTATGGAAGAGTTATTGAAGAAAAAGTCAGTAACTGAAGCAAAAGACTGCTTTGCTGTATTAAATGATACGGAAATCAAAATGGATATCACTATGCAGCAAATGGTATTTCAGGTTGAAAAAGGGGAATATTGGTTGGGTTAATGTGCTATAATTATAGGCTTTAAATTCTAAGCAAATCCGGCATCTCTTATAAAAATAAGTATGAGATGACCGGTTCTCCTTCCTGATTTTTCTCTAAAGCCTCAAATTATGCAAAAATGCGAAGTATAATATCAAAACAACTATTCATGCTTCAATACCAGTCCTTTGTAATGATAGTTATAAGCGAAATCAGTAAATTCAATAACTTTCTGCCATTCCGAAGCTTCGCAATTTGGCTTTTTATAATGTTTTTTGATGGAGAGCTTTAATACTTCATCGTCAAGTTTAGCTACACCGGTAAACTTACCAACTTCGTTCTCAAAACTTGAATTCAGAGATTCTATTCCTTCAAATTTGTAATTTTCAGGTGCCACAATTTTAATATGCGTAACAAATTCTCGCTCCACTGGCATTTCAATTTTTTCTTCACGCTCCTTTCGTTGATATTCAGGTATCTTCACCTGACCGGGTAAAAATTCCTTTAATTGTAAAAAATAGTTTTCACTCCCCAATGTTTTGAGTTTATCTCCTAACACAAATCGTTCATGGAAACGCATCGTATCGTCATCAAAAGAGATTCCTAATAAGGTAACATCATAGTCATAATCCTCAAATTCTGAATTGTATGTATCACTAGCGTATGCTTCCTGGCTGACCCGTGGAGTGATTTGGGATTGACTGTAGAAATACAGGCTATGCCCAGAACCATAGACCGCTAACCCACGTCTCTTTTTCATCATGTTAATTAACTCAATTGGCCGATTTAGCTCTTGCAAATCATAATCAAAGTTTTTTAGTTTTATATATTTCAAATAACCATTCAGTGTTGTATGATTAACCACGGAAAGTTGATCTTTTGAAACATCTACTAATACTTCTGTATTGGTTATATCACAATGATTTTTTTGAGTAGGTATTTTCGTTTCAAAAACCCCACTGACTGTGCTCCCTTTGAATGTTACAGTATAAGCATCAACACCTTGTATATAATAAGGTATTTCGCCTGGGGCTATAATTCGAAATTTCGGACTGATAAATAATGATTCCCCATTAATGTCCACTTCTAGCAAAATATCCAATTCCTCTACAGATATTATATCTTTTATCGCCCCTCTATATTTACTAGGTGCAAGTAATAACTTATACTTAAGATTATTTTCCCGGCAATAATAAATAACGTGATACAAGACCGATAATTCAAAAGCAAAATTACTTTCATAATTAAAATAAGACTTACCGGAAGATGGGAAATAAGCACGAGCGTTTGAAATTCCACGTTGAAAATAGGCTACTATTTTTTCTTGAGCAGAGTTAAAAATATAATCATTTTCTATCTCCTTTATTACGGCAGGGTACATTCTAAAACTAACTGTCATGGGTAATATAACTGGCATGTATTTTTTAATTAACACCAAGACATCAGATTTCGTAACTGTTTTTTTAATCATTCCATCGCCCGCATAAAAATTTGCGCTTCGAATATCAATCTCTGAACCTGCATAAATCACTTTGAATTTTATGGAAGGTAAACTAGACAATCTATTAAGCCATTTTGTCTTTTCTCTTTTTTCCCGCATCTCGTCTATCAACACATACGATTTATGATTTCCATTTTCGTCGTGCACAACAAATTCGGGAGCGCCGTTTAACGAGCGAGCGTTTATTCTACATTTTTTCAATATTTTAAACTCAATTTCCTGTTTCATAACAGGCCGTTCCCATGCCAGCGTATGGTATTCAATCGGAAATTCGAAATACTGTCTGACTTGTTTTTGAACAGTCCGTTCAACTTCAAAGTAATCAATGATATCTCCGGGTGCCAAATTTGGGACGGCAAGCTTCTTACCGACTACTTTATTATCTTTAATGATATTCTCGGCATAAGAGGTATCAATAATTGTTTCAAATCCATTTGGCTTAATCAACTTTATTTGCAGCACATATTCCACGCCTTTTCGACTCAGCTTTGTCTGATTATATTCAAAAAATGAATATTCATTTACCGCAGCTCGATCTTGTAATTTAATTCTTCGTCTTGAAATATTAATATGCTCCAATTTCCCGGATAGTGGAATCTTGGTATACTCATTATAAAAGCGCTGATAAATAATTACGGAAGACTCATTTTGCCACTTGGATGGTATTTGATCCGAATATGCTCCATGTAACCAAATTTCGCGCTGTATGTCTACTAGTTCGTTCTGAGCATGCACAAGATTGCAAAGAATAATTACGAAAATAACAAAAGGGTATTTCATATTTTCTCTTTCAGAATAATAACTTTTTTCAATTCGGTATCAACTCTTTCGACTGCTGCGTTCCAAACTTTAATATGATCTTTGTCTAGGACAGAATCGTAAAGGGTAATTTTTTTCGTAACACTGATCTCATTTCCTTCCACTTTAGAAAATAATTCAAAACGAAAATCTTCATTATCTTCCGTAAACGAATGCGGTAAATTTTTCACAAGCACATGTTTCGGAATCTTCACTTTTAATTGCACATCATAAGCTCCTCTTACTTCGAAATTATACCCAAATCGTCTCGTTGAGTCTATCTCGCCCATACCAAAATTAGACCGTAATAAGTCTTGAAGGAGGTAAATATCGTCCTCAAATGCCAACGTTTGATTTTGAATTTTTAAGTCAGCCGAAACTGCAATATTTTTCTTCCGATCCTGTAAGTCAGAAGTATGGATATTTGATGAAACAATATTATCTGAGCCACCGGTTACTAAGTTTTCCAGGGCACGCTTTTTATACTGCGTTTTTAAATTGTTCATTTTATTCAGAAAATACCGTTTTCCTTCCCCCTGGTATTCGAAGTGAACCTTTCCGTTAAGGCTCATTTCTTCCAGTGTAAAATCATACTTCTTGGATATGCCATTTTCAAAGACACTGCTACGTGGTATCGAATCCAAAATGTAGTTCCCTCCATCTTCTATCAAAACCTGTCGCCCTTGTATTCGCTCTGCATTTTCACCTAAGGCCGCATACTTTTCCGTGGCATCCAAATAAAATTTGTTATCACCTTTTATAAGTGTACATATCATATGATTATCACTAGCCAAACAATGTACATCATAATCGTAAGGGATAATAGTTGTTCCAAGCCAAGAAAGTCTGGCATCAAAACCTGCTATTTCCAGCATTTCCTTAAGCAAATTGGCCATCCCTTTGCAGTCACCATAGCGTTTCATAAAAACTTCTTCACAAGGTTTGGGTTGAAAACCAGCCAAACCATCTTCGTAAGCAACATACCTTATATTGTCCTGCACCCAGAAATAGATGGCTTTTATCTTTTCTTCATCGTTTGTCAAATCCTTTGTGAGCAAATGAACAGTAGATTTAAGCACCTCTTTGTTTTGTTCAATGCTTGATACGAGTGTACGATACCAGCCATATAAATCATCCAAAGATTCAAATACTTTTGTTTCATTACCATTGGTAGTATAAGATTGGGGTATAATTAAGATGTGCGGATAAATAAAAGATCCTCGTTGATTATTGAACTTTCTTTCGAATGGTTGCGAGGCGTAGACCTTATAAGTAATCACCTTTCCCCCAGCCTTTCCCTGAACCTCCTCTTTTTCAAAATCTTCATTTTCGAAATTAAACAGCTTTAAATTTATGTCAACCCCTTCAGGTATTTCAAAAGAAATCTCCTGATATAAAGTCGGGTATAAATCGGAGATTAATTCCTTAGAAATGTAGCGAGCATCCTCATAGGTTTTAGAAGTGGAAGTACTAATGGCGTTTTTTCCATACGTTATATATCCGTACCGATAACGTCCTAAAGTAAATTTAAAATTTGCTCTTTTAACGTCATGGTAAAACACACCCCCTACTTCTACGTCTTGAAAATTCAGATCTTTGGTATCACCATCTATTTTGACCCAATTGACTTTAGAGTTTTCATCTTGCTCTACAGAAAATGGTATAGAAAAATATTGTTCCGAAAAAGTATAGTATTCTTTACTTTCTGTTCTAACTGCTCTTAACTTACCGGATTCCTCACCTATTTCAAACTTGTAGTTTACGCTTTTATTACGAATCATAACAGGTTCATCAGGAAACTGTTGTGCATATGTTTTCAAAAAAGAATTATAATGATTCTTTTCAATAACTTCATCTACCTGGGCGCGACTCAACTCGTTATCTTGGCTAAATGCGGATAAAGAGCTCAATAAAACAACAAATAGACAGATTCTCATATTTCAATTATTTTATTATTTTCCAATACTTCTTTTTACCCTTAACACTAAGCGCTAATACGCGTCCATTTTTGCAATAAACTTTATCAGTCATGGGTAATATTTTTTGTTTACCCCTATTATTCCTCTTGAGACCACGCTCATCATATGTATAATCAACAAATATTCCTTTCTTATCTTTATAAATAGTTTCTGCATCTTGCATATTATTAGCAGACCAAGTTTCCGGTGTTGTATAATAATAGCCCGCAACCTTACCTTCATCTAAATAGGACGCATAAGCCCTTTCTTTTTGAGTACTATAGTTATATACCCTGGTTTTATTCAAAACAACATCCATGTTAATCAACTCCAATTTTTTTTTATCGAAAGTGTAAAATATCACCTGCTCATAATAATATTTACTGTGTCTTTCAGCGATATAAAAAATATAATCATTTACAACATAAAACTCCGATTTCAACTCTACTTGTAATGACTTAAATTCGTCATCCGAAAATTCTATTCCCATTTTTTCATAATCCGCATCTGTATATTCATAAGATTTGGTTTGAACCGGCTTGTTAACTTCAAATCGTGAATAGCTAATTTTAACAGGGCCTTTGAGATGACGATATTGCCAATGTGTTATTATATAGAGATCATCACCCTCGACTTCGCAATCAAAAGATACCGGTTCGAACCTATCGTCAATTATAACCTCTGTATTATATAATAAACCTTCTTTGATACACAAAATCTCCAAATTTTGTTTATGCTTGTTTACAACTAATAAATCATCATTAGCCAGTAAAACCATCTTATAATCTTTTGCTAAATGTGGAAGAAAAGTCTGGTAGGTATGAGAAAATTCGTTATTCGAAATATCAAACACGCTATAAGTCAATTGTTTTCCGTTCATATGTGAAAAAAGTAGTTTATTTTCTCCTTTCACCACCTGAAAAAGCCAATTTCCTAAGAAATTATCGACTTCAAACATATCGTAAGAATTAACTAATTTACCCGACAATTCCATTTCATACAGCACCACCGTTGTTGCGGTAGACTTCTTTAAATAACTACAAGCGACAAAGATTTTTCCTTGCTTATAAATGTAATCTAAGAACTCCGGTTTCACTCCTTCACGTTTTGGGAAACTAAACTCAACCCGTTGTTGAGGACCTCCTTTTAAGGGATTTTTCAAAATACCATTTACAAAAGGATCGGCCCATACAGGATTAGAAGCATTTTCATTAAAAAAGCTCAATATAGCGCCATCTTTAACGTCCATAAATTCAACGGTACCATTACAAGACACTTCGATGAACTCCGGTAAGTCATCTTGAGCAGTTACACTAAACAATACAAGTACTGAAAGTATACATGACAAAAAGTTTTTCATACTCATTTATCAAACATCAATTAAGCCAACATTTTAGTGCGGTGGTGAAAGATGAATTGAGGAAAATAGACAAGCTCTAATTCTGGGCACAAATCTAATAAGATTATTTAATAACGACGGACTTTCCTGCTATTTTTTTGAATTCTCAGGTTTTAAAAATAATGTAACACCTATAAGGTAAAATAAGGAACCTATAAGGTTAGTTGTAATACCTGGAAGGTTAGCTGAAACACCTATAAGGTTGGTTTAAAAACCTTATAGGTGTTTGTCTTTTATTTCTTCTCCGCAAATTCTTCTCGCTCTTCTTTCCCATCCGCTCTTTTCACCCGAAAGTTTACAGGGGTATAACCTGCCTTTTCCACCAACTCTACCACATCTGCTGATTGTAATCGCCTGGTATGTGCCGTTTCAAAAGTCAATGTACCTGTCTCCAATTCTATTTTTATATTTTCGATGCCTTTATTTTTTTGCAGACTTTTTTCAAGCCCTACGGCACAAAAAGCACACCCCAATCCATCGACCTTCACTGTGAACAGGTCGTTTGTCTCTTTTTGACCATAAGCCATAGTGCTTACAATCAAGATTATTACTATAAGTAAATTTTTCATTCTTTTTCAGTTTAAAACACATAACGGGACCCGATAAATAGACTTTTACCTCTTTTACTTTCGCCCCCTGCTTGAATCAAAGGGAATTGAACAGACATTTCCAATGTCCAACTATTTCTGGCATATTGTATACCTTGTGCATACAGTAACTCGTATTTATCCTGCTCTATCAACCAATTACTGGCATATTCGAAATACAAATTTACTTGTTTAACAGGATATACAGGTTTTAATATTGGTAGTCCGAAGCCCAAACGAGCCCTCAATTCATCAATATCAACGCCGGGAACAAAATTATAACCTACTTCAGCAAGCAGTCCATGTTTGAGGCTTTCCTTTCCTGCAATGAAGCCCAGGTATGTTTGAAGCTTTCCATAACTAAAATCAGGAATTTCAATAGCTTTCCCTGTTGGTAGCGTACTTTGCAATTTCAAGGCCATACGTATGGTACTCCCTGTTGTGTCTTTGCGATAGAATTGGTATTTACCAATGAGTCTAACATCGCCTAAAAAGGCCTCATCACTAAACACCAGCGGTGTATGTACCGCCAGAAATGTCTTCGCACTAGGTAAATAATGTATCATTAAAGGTGCATAAATAACATCCTGCCCATCGAATTCGCGGTATTCGACCAAGGTCTTGAGTACTTTACGTTTGCCCCCCAACATTAAGGGCTTGTCTGAAGTAATCGGAGGCCCCTGTCCATACAACTGCTTCATTGCGATTATCAGTAGCAAGAAGCTTAATAAGTTTTTTTTCATAAATGATAGTTAGATGCCTGTTGGAAAACACATTAAATAGGAATGAAACCTACATAGAAGTAATTTCAATATTAACTTAGATGAACTACTATTAGATCCGTTTTCTTATAGACATACGAAATACAACATAAGCGTAAAAGCAGCCTTACGGCACGAACTTATGGTATCATATCAAAAAAACCTGATTCACCTTATAAACGTTGCAGGTGATTAATGGGGGTATATATTCAACAGAACAATCTACTAATTCGCTTTCGACAGAGCGGAGCAACAACGTCGCTATAAAAAGTTCAACAATTGTAGCATCAAACTCAAATGGCAGTTGTTGCTGTTCAAGGTCATCATCGATCTGAAAGTGTTCGTAACGATCTTGGCAACAACTTTTTGTTTTCAGCTCTGGATATTCACCACATATTGATGACTGTAAACGCATGCCACAGTCCAGCTCGGCCTGGGTTATTTGAAGTTGCTTTTTAACCGCTTTCCCTCCGCAATAATGCGTATTTACTCCAAACCCCACGTAGGTGATTAGGAAATAAAAAGCCAGGAATAGAGATAAAACCTTCTTCATACTTACTAAATATACATATTTTTCATGGAAATCGTTCTTATATAATATGGATTATTGTTTTAATCCTTTCTAATTCGAGCGATTAGCGACCCATAACACCAATAGGGTAACTCCCAACACTACTGACCCTATTACCTGAAAACCTGCCCTGCCGGAATCTCTGCGCTGTCGTTTGGTAGCAGATGCTATAAATGACGTATCTACTCCGCTCCCATAGCTATCCAGAAACACAGAATCTATTTCAATTTTTACTGCGAGCCCTTTTAATGACCTTGCATCGTAAATTTCATCATGTTCTGAAGTGAATACAAAACCCGATTCTTTCTCTTCAATAAAACCATCAATTCCGATAACCCCATTGGCACAGTGCTTCCATGACTCATATTTTAGTATTGAAAATTCTTCCTCCTCCGATGATCGATCACTACCTTCAATACGCACTTCTCCCAGCTCTGTATATTCGAAATCAATTTGATCATCGGCATTAAAAGTATAAATAGCTTCTGCCTTTTTATCACATTCTAGCTCATTAATCGCTTTATACCTTACCGAGACACTATCACCATGGGTTAACAAACAGCTGGAGAAAACCAAAGCCGTACTTAAACAGAAAATAATTCGTATTGTGTTGTTCAAAATTGTAAAGTGGTTAGTTGCAATTATTACCTGAAGACTTTAGTGGATAACACCAGTCTCTTTACATTAACGCTTAATTATTCCGAGTAATTATTAACAAAGTTATTTTTTGATTTAAAGGCGAGATAAGCCTGTTTAAAGCGGCGTTTCCTGAGTTATGTCAATTGGCAACAATAAAAGTACGGCTTTAACTCAAAAAAGATTTTCATCACCTTGTCACGTTTCCTTTTCTGCTCCTATCGTTTTAGTTGAGTGCACTTAAAAACATGAAATAACATTCAATCTTAACTATTAAAATATACCGGCGCATCATTCGCTGATTGCTTACGGGAAAAAGATCAAACTATTACATACAACCTTAATTTACCGAATCGGAAACAACACCGAAGTATAAAAGCGGATTGTTTCTACCATAACTCAGTAAAACTAATTTAATCGAACATGAAAATTTTCAATGCATTATTCATGCTTAGCCTTCTTATGCTGAGCACACAATTAGTTGCCTCCGACTGGGCAACAATGAAATGTCAAAATTGTGGCAACGAAGAAATCATCAACCCTAATACGGCGAATGATGTTCCCTTCTACCACATTCAATACCACGTAGACGACTTACCAGATCATGATAACTTAAACTGGGGGCCTTTCAACAGAAATTACAGAATAAAATGGGCCATCATAAAAGACGGCGAAGTATTAAAAACATTTGTATCCAACCGTGTTGACCCTAGAGACGGCGTTGATGATGAAACACTTAAGGTAGAATTAATCCTCACTCCCGGTGTTTATCACACCCGCATTCGGATATATCCAACCGCTTCTATTTCCGGTGCTGAAAAATCTGGATATAAAGAATTAACCACTAATACTATTGAAGTATTAAATGCCAGTAATAGCGTAGTTTTTGGCTGGCAGACAGGTGACGGTGCAAACAATGGACAGTCTGCTTCTACCGCTCTTCAAAGAAAAATTGCAGCCCCTATTTCAGTGGCATTATGGGGCAGTAATCAACTGAATTACATGTCGCAGTTCAAAGTTTCATTTGACGGCTACTGGATGATTGCTCAAAAGGACGAATTTGGTCAGATTGATTTGCAAGAGGCATTCAAAGAAATCACCAGAACATACCCAATTGTAAACATTGATGACATTTTTGAGATCAAAATAGAACCGTATGAATACAAAAAACCTCCGTCTAATGTTAATCATCAGTCAGTTGTGTTTACTAACGTTTCCAGCCCTACTCTTTATTTAAAGTTCAAAGCAGAGAAGCTGGAATTGGAAGGCACTAAATATTACGATTTTCAACATCGTCATAATATCATATTCGCGGATTTCGACGGCGACAATTATGACGAACTCGTCTTTACCGAATTTATTGGCAATCATCGTTTCTTAGTGCATTATGGTGAATATTACGGTGGCACCTGGCATTGGGAACAAAACAACGAATTGGTCATCGGCCCCCACCCCAGTGATTGGAACGGTAATGCTCCCAGGTTATTAGCTGGTGATTTTAATGGAAATGGTAAAGAGGAATTATTGATTCACAGCATATACGACCACCGTGTACACCTCTATGAATTCACAGGTAATACGATCAAATCATTTAAACACCTATGGACCTCTAATGCTAACGACCAAATCAATAATTACATGGACAAGCTTATCGCTGCTGATCTAAATGGTGATGGTAAGGACGAAGTGATCGGCAGAAACATTGCCAATACATGGCAAACCATTTTCTATTTCAATTCTGACAATTATGACAATGGCACCTTTAAGTGGCTAACAAGTAATTCGGGATTACCAAACCTTGTCTGGACTTACTCTAACAATCAAATAGCCGGTGATGTAGACAATGATGGCCGCGATGAAATAATGGGATGGAATGCTGACGGAACTGAAGCCATATTATGTGAACTGAGATGGATTGACAATCACCACGTCTGGGTCACCGATTGGAGCGGAGACAAATTCTACAAACCGATGAATCACCATAATGACAGCAAGCACCCCGATTTATTTATGTTTGGTCAACTGGATTGCGATGCCAAAGAAGAACTTTTACTTTTTCAGGTCGCAGAGGAAGCGGGCTGGGCCACTGCCAATACATTTACGGAATCGACAGGTAACTGGACCTGGAATTGGGGAAATAACGGAATCAGATGGCTGGGAGAAATGAATCTACGCGTTGTTGATGCGCATGAAACAGCTATGAACTATTACCCACTCCGAATGAACAAGCGATATGGAATGGCTCAGATATATAGTACACAATCATGGAAAGACAATAACAGGTCAAAATACATCAAAACGTTCCGTTCTGTTGAAACATGCCCGGGCACTGTTCCTCTAAAAATCAACAATGTAGAAATACACCCCGACCCTATTCCTGAAAACGCCCCTGGTAGCATCTCCGACTTGTTCATTGATGCTTTTCCCACAACGTTCAACAGCCAGCTGAATATCAGATTAAATAGTACTGTCGAAAACTTTCACATGAACATTTATAATAATAATGGATCATTAATTGAAAGTATCGCTAACGTAAGTACTGACGCACCAATAATCTTAAACACACAACTTTACACCAGCGGCATGTACATCATCGAATGCATCACTGCAAATGGACAAATGGCTACAACACGCGTTAACAAGCGCTAAACACCCCCTAAGCACCTGTTAACAGGTGCTTACTTTTAACTTAACAACGACATATTACTTAAACCTTAAATCATGAAGTTTTTACTACGGCAAGTCCTATATTGGGCATGCACACTAACAACCGTGCTTTCGTATGCACAAAAAAACACAACTACGCAACTACCTGCACATCCAGGTAATGTATTCTCTCTATTACCTCCCACTAGTCACGACGATTCCGATGTTGAGTCTAAAGCTCAATCATCACATAAATACATTATGGATAAGTGGGGAAACCATTACAGTCTTAACGATTTAGCGGTATCTAAAAACAACGATACGGGTAAAGGGCAATCGCACAAATTACAATCGGCTACTGCAGGAATATTTCGACTGCACTTTATAGATACAGACGAGGCCAATGGAGGCCCTCTGGATGAAAATGCCGGCACTGCCCAAGGGCAACGTGTTGAAACGATCAAACAGGTATTCAGAGACCTATCCATTCTTGTTTCTACTAATGGCCTGCCGAGCGGGTTACCGGAGGTATACCCCAACGATGGCAATAATGACCCCTATGTTGAGGTTATGGTTCGATCTAACACCTTGCCAAACGGTGCTCCTATGCCTTCGAACGCTTTGGCAGGCGCCTCTCAATTTTATGATGATCTGGTAAGCGGAATTACTTATGGTACTGTATGGAAAACAATTAATTCCGGAGAAAATCCCTACAAAAACCTCTATCAAACTGTTTTACAATCTGAAAACGGTATCTACCATGGCATGTTACTTATCAATTTCAATAACGTAAATTGGAACACGGACATTTCTACAACGACTATCCCGGTTAACCAAAACGACCTCTATTCTACCATTTTACATGAAGCGATACATATGCTCGGTGTAAGCTCAGTAATAGATGAGAACGGACGTAGTGAATTGAACAATAATGGTACTAATGGAATGGATGGTTTGTATTCACTTTATGACACTTTTTTGTCACACAATGGCAACAGTTATATTTCTACTAGCGTCAATTGTTATGATCAGCAGTTTGGAAATGAAAGCACTACAGGGGGCTGTGGTCACACAGAATTTTCATCTCCTTTTGTAATACTACCTGTTTATTCACCAAGTAATTACCAGCCTGGATCGAGCCTGAGTCACTTCAATTGTGACCCTCAATCCACTGACAACAACTCAAATTACATAGGAAACGGATTCGTCATGAATCACTCAAGCGGACCTGGCCCCAATTGGGTACAACGTTTCCCACATGCAGATGAATTAAGAGTATTATCGGCATTAGGGTTTTACATAACTGATATCTATGGCGAAAACGCAGTAAATGTCGATTTAAATGGAAATGGTGAAGGGCAAATAACTTATTCAACACAAAGTAGCTCCAGTCCGGATAATCCAAATACGCAAAATGTCGCTGGTATTAACGATTTCACGCCATGGCATGTCAGCAATAATAGTGATTATGAGTTTAAAGTTGTAGCTGGGGAAAGTATTACGCTGGACTTTGACGATATATTGAAAAATGACGTAAATACTACACATCTGTCTTGCCTCGATATGTTATATGGTTATGGCACAATGAATGATGTTTACAATGAAGCAAACACCATCCTTTATGATGAAAATAACATCCACACAGGATTTACATATAGAGCACCGGCAGACGCTATAGGTATGACTATCTTTAGATACCGGCCTGTTAATGCTGCGGGTGTAAAAGGAAATATCACTTATATATTCATTGAAGTTGAAGCGGCTGCACTTCCCGGGTGCCAAAACAATTCCTGTAATTTAGTATGTCATGGAGACTTTGAGGCCATTCCTTTCAGGAGCAGCTATTTATCTATTGCCATGATGCCTCTGAATAACTTCAACTTAGCAGACAATGTAACTCCTGACTTTATCGGATCCAACTCACCTTTCTTAATTCAAACGGATGGTGTTATTGGTGAATCACCCGGTAACACTCAATACACAGGAATGGCCAATACTATGAACGGATTCAGGGAAAGTATCATTTTACAGTTAAATTCTCCGCTAAACAACACCTTGGCATATACCTTATCTTTTAAAGCCTATGCTACAAATTACGGAGCACCTATTAATGAATTGGGCCATGTACTCGTTGCAGGTGGCATTGGCGATTTGCCAGTGTCTTTTGAAAGTCCTGACAATCAAAACATAGGGCTAGTTATTCCCGATGAGTTCAATACTCCAACAACTGCTACCGACGGAACAGATTCATACGTATTAAATTATTTGGGGAAAGCTCAAATTGCCAATTTAAAAAATGATGGATTTGTAACTTATACTATCAATATTCCTGCCGGAAGTTTCCCTGACGGAATAGATCGCATCTTGTTCGCTCCTAAGCGCCCAGCTGATTTTAGCATGACTGCATACATAGATGATGTTGAAATGTACCCTGATAATTTTGAACCGATAGACATCTCGATGGATGTCAGTAATAACCAGCCATGTCCCGGAGCTTATTTTACCATTACCTATACCATTACTAATAATGGCTCCATAAGCAACCCGCATCCTATTGAAATAGACATCAGCGATAACCTCACCAATATCAACCCAAAACAAATCGAAATAGTAGATAATGGTGTATTCAATAATGCCGGACAACTGATCAACTCGATACCTGCGGGCGCGCTGGCGCCTGGCGAATCTATGACTTTTATCGCACAATTCAGGGCCTTATCAACTGCTATAAGTGGCTTTAGCCAGCTTATTCAGATTCAGGGGACGACATCAGGCTCTTTGTGCATAGACCCTACCAGTCAAAACGGTAATTCCAATATCGTTATTGGTGAAGACGAATGTTGTTCACCGCTATCCATTAACACACACATAATTAAAGACAGCCCTGATTTATGCCCGGGAGATGAAATTACCCTGGAAGTAATTTTAACAAACAATGGCAATAGCGATATGAGCGCATTAGTTGCACAAGCACAAATTCCTGAAGGGTTTGCGGTATCTGCTCCAGGCCATTTTGTGAATGCAGGACTTGACTTTATTGAAACAAACCCTTTGGACTTAGCAGCTGGGGAGCAAGTGGTACTGGTCTACAAAATGGAGGTTACAGACTTGCCTGTCAGTGATCTGACATTGTTGCATCAAGTCATTTCGGGTGAAAATAGTTGTGAGCCTTTACCATTGAACTCAACTGCAAATCTGAGCGTAGGGCACTGCTGCGGTGATTTGTTCATCACTTCAACAGTGCTCAACCCGGAGCCTGAAGGTTTCTGCCCAGGTGACATTATCGACTTCGAAGTAGTGATTACCAACCCTAATAGCTTTCCACTCAACAACACGCGTCTGTCTATTACATCCAGTCACGATTTCTCACTAACTGGCAACAATCCTTTCGTTGGTGGCGGTGGAAGCAGTGGTAGCTGGGGTACTTATACGAGTTACACTACATTAGCAGCCGGTGCTTCTCAGGTATTCCACTATAGTCTGGAAGTAACCAGTGCCTTTGACTACTATACGCATATACAGCGTGCAGTCTCTCCCGAATCCTGCAATGGATATTCAGGTTATTATGCCTACACTGATGTACAAGGAAAATCTTCGTTAGAGGTAAACACGGAAATCATGAATCCTCAGGAAAGTTACTGCCCGGGAGACATTATTAACTACCAAGTAGAAATCACCAATCCGGGACCTGACATTAGCGATGCCAAATTAACCACTTCTTCGAGCACTGATTTTCAATTAGTTGGCAGCCATCCTTTTACGGGCGGTATCGGTTTTGGAAACTTTTGGAGCAAGTGGACCTCTCCATTTCCCATTGAACACGGAGAAACCATTACACTCAACTACAGCTTAGAGGTAATAAACAGCTTTAACTCTTACACACATATCCAACGTGTAACCTCTTTTCAAACCTGTGACAACCCCTATTCCGGCGTTTCTACCAGCACAACCGTATTTGGCATGCCTGAGCTTGAATTCGAAGTGGAGATTCTCAATGAATCCGCAGAAGGTTATTGTGAAGGTGATATAATAAACTTCAGAGCAACAATAAGCAACCCATCGTCAACGACAGTAGAAGATCTCACACTGTCTATCAATGCAAATAGCAACTTTAGCCTGACAGGACTGAATCCTTTCGTAAACACAAATGGCTTTCCCGGTGGGTGGTTTGCCAGTACAAACCCCATCGACATTGGGGGTGAAACTAATTTAAGCCTGGACTATTCTTTTATTGTTAACAACTCTTTTACCACTTACAGCATTCCTCATCGCATCTATGCTAACAATACCTGTAATGCAGAAATTCCCGGCTTAGTAGAAATCACAACTGTGAATGGTAAAGGAGAACTTGAGATCAATACAAACATACTCAACCCACAAGCTGATGGCTATTGCGTTGGTGACGTTATCGATTTTGAAGTTACTATTCACAACCCTTCTTCGCTTGAAATCCCGGACGCCAAACTCTCAATTTCGTCCAATTCCGATTTTGCCTTTTTTGGTAATGACCCCTTTGACGGAGGTATTAATATGGGATCGGGGTGGAGTAAATGGACCGACTTCCTTACTATTGCTCCAAACGAAACTGTTACTTACAATTATAGCTTCATAGTAGAAAATGCTTTCGAAAGCATTACACATTATCAACGTGTGGTTTCCGATTACATCTGCGCACCTTCTTTTGTAGGAATATCATCCTCTACAACCATTGATGGTTTGGAATCTGAATCGGCGCTGGTTTATACTTCCTATGATGACAATGGTAAAAAACTGATTTTGTGTTATGAAGATTTCGACGGCGATGGCAAAAAAGACCTAGTTGTATATGACGATGACATCGAAAAAACGTTCTTTTACCCCAATGAATCGGATGGTGCTATCGATGAATTGTCCATAGGCAACAAAGTAGAACTGCACAGCGGTGAAGTGTTTGACATGCGCTCTGATGATATGGACGGCGATGGCAAAAAAGACATCGTCTTAACCGGTAACTCCACATTCCCTACCTTAATTTATAGAAACACAAGTACGGTGGGCAACGTCCAATTTGACAATGCTTATATAGTTACTGATTTTGCAGATAATGTGCTCGCTCTCCCGGATTTTGATGGCGATGGCAAAAAAGACATCGTCTTAACCGGGCTTTACACAAACGGCAGAATTTATGTATATAGGAACCTCAGTACTCCGGGAAATTTAAGCTTTCAATCGCGTCAAACCATATCACTTAACCATGGCATCAACCTGATCGATTTCTGTGATTTTGACAATGACGGACTGGACGATTTTGTATACAGCTACGTATTCAATCAAAACGAATATTATGTATACAAAAACACGTCAACAGTGGGTAATTTCTCCATTGGAACAGAAGCTACTTTTGCCAACTCCGGTGCAGCCATTGCTTTAACCACCGGAGACATTGATGGTGATAACAACAGTGACTTGCTGGTCACAAATAGTGTAGCCACGTCTAATGAAATTACAGTTCACAGAAACACCACAAACGGCACTATATCGTTTAACCAGGTTGGTCAGGTACCTGCAGGAAATTCCTTGTCAACTGCGATTGGTGACATCAACAATGATGGAAACAACGACATTGTTTTCAAAACAGATGCACAAGTCAACAACCCGACGGTTCCTACGAACACCATCATCGTTTATGAAAACACCGACCCTGCTTCACTTGATTTGCAAAACTTCACATTGTCGGAACATCCGAATAGAAGAGACCCGGCCAGCACCGGAAGCACCTTAGATTTCGCTCATGCCGAAACGCTTGAAATCGATGATTATAATTTGGATGGTAGTGCCGACATAGTGTCTATCACCCCTTACTCTACGCACGGAATCGTGATTTATTATTTCATTGAAGATTGTTCTCTGAGTTTGGAAAGGTCTGACAATTTTGTAACCAATTTTAATGAAGCAACAAATCTCTCTGAAATTAGGAGTTACCCAAATCCGTTTACAGATGGTATATCCATCGAATTTAATGGAGCTAGCTCCCCTTACGAAATCCGAATATTCGATAGCAAAGGACACCTTATTGAGCAACAACAACACTTAGACGCTCATGAAACCGGAAATTGGAATAGCACCGATTTCCCCTCAGGATTTTACATTATTGAATGTATAAGCGAGGATGGTCAAATAGCCAGATCTCGAGTAAGTAAATTGTAATCTCCAGTAAATTTCACACAAAAATGAGAAGGCCAAACCTTTCAGGTCTTCTCATTTTTCCTGACAGCACAAATTTCCCATTACTATAAATCTCCAAAAATTATGATAACAATTCGTCAATTTATGTTTCTGTTTCTAGTTTCAGCACTGGCAAACTGGAAGGCCTTTAGTCAAACATCCGGTTGTGGTGACTTACAAATTACAAGCCAGATCCTGAACCAAAATCCTGAAGGATTTTGCCCTGGAGATATCATTGATTTTGAAGTGGTCGTAAGCAACCCCAATAACTTTGATATCCACAACACCTATTTATCTATATCCTCAAGTCATGACTTTGCATTAACGGGACCTCACTCCTTCGTCCATGGAAACGGTACAGCCGGAGGCTGGGGCTCTTCTACTTCTTATTTAACCTTAGCGGCGGGTTCTTCCCAAACTTTCCACTACAGCCTGGAAGTTCAAAACGTTTTCAGGCATTATGCACACGTACAACGCGTAGTCTCTTCTGAATCCTGTAATGGTTATTCCGGCTATCAAACCTATACAGAGGTTTTGGGTAAAACTTCTTTAGATGTGACTACAGAGATCCTCAACCCAAGCCCGGAAGGCTACTGTCCAGGAGACATCATCGATTTTAAAGTTCGGATTTCGAACCCAGGAAGAGATGTACCCGATGTCAAACTAAGTATTTCATCCAGTACAGACTTTGAATTGGCAGGAAACAACCCTTTTGACGGAGGGATAGCCATTGGAGAATCATGGAGCAAATGGACAGATGCTTTTGAATTGGAATACGATGATTATGTCATAGTTTATTACAGTCTGGAAGTAAAAAATCCCATTGACAGCTATACACATAAACAACGCGTCACTTCCTACAATACTTGCGAGAACCCGTTTACCGGAGTTTCCACGAGCACTACGGTAAATGGTAAAGCCAATTTAGAAATTAATACATCTATTGTTAATGGTAGCGATGGTTTTTGCGTCGGTGATATCATTAATTATGAAGTATCAATTCATAACCCTTCAAACAGAGCTGTTACCAATGCTACATTGTCAACGAGTTCTGCACACGACTTTTCACTGGTAGGAGGCAGCGATTTTCAAATTGTTTTTTCCGGAAGCTCGGGTTGGTATGCTGTGATAAACTCCCTATCAATCGCAGCAGGAGCGACAGTCACCATCCCTTACAGCTTGGAAGTAGAAGCAAATTTTGATTATTATACACATACTCAAAGGCTGACCTCCGCTGAAATTTGTGCCAACCCTTTTACCGGAATCAGCAGTACAACTACTGCCAAAGAGCAAAAGGTGCTGGTGCATACCGTTTATGACACCGACGGGCAGAAACAAATTGTGATTGCTGAAGATTTAGATTCTGACGGTAAAACAGATATTATTGCTCAGGATTATGTCAATGACCAGGTTTACGCTTACAAGAATCAATCTTCAACGACTTTTACGGAATCGTCTTTCGATAACCGCATTAGTATCTATAATCATGATATATCTGCTCTGGTTTTCGAAGACGTGGATGGAGATGGCAAAAAAGACCTGTTAGCAGGTAACGCTACAGATGGACATACCATCATTTCAAGAAACACCAGTTCTCCCGGAACTATTTCATTTGCAAACCCGATCAACGTAGCCCCTTATATTTCTCATTATTCCGCACTTGTAGATTGGGATGGCGACGGTAAGAAAGATTTGGTGATCCCGTCTGACGAACCTCTTCAAACAATTATTTATGTATACAGAAACAGTAGTACTCCGGGAAATATTCAATTTGAGAATGCGCAGGCGATCGTTTTCCAATTCAAACTAGGTGAGATTCATTTCCATGACATGAACGGTGATCATATTACTGATTTCGTTGCCAGTGATCATGCGCGAAAAACGGTGATTATACACCCGGGGACTTTCCAAAATAACACGTATGGTTTCGATGCGCCATTTTACATAGGAAGCTCAATTACAAGTATTGCAAGCATTCATTTTGGTGATATCGATAGCGACGGTAAAGAAGATTTATTAGTTGCAAACAGAATAGATGGTAGCAACGAAGAATTACGTGTATATCGCAACCATTCCACACCCCAATACCTGTCATTTGGTTTTCAAGGTAGCCTGGAGATTTCTCAAACTTTTGGTATAGCAGTGGGCGACATGAATGGCGATGGCAGCAACGATATAATTTTCAGAAACTACCATGCCAATAATAACCAAATTACAGATCCGTACTCCTATATCATTTATGAAAATGAAGTTCCTGCCAGTATTAACTTAGCTAATTTCAGGTATACTGCTCATGACGCACACCTCGAAGACCCCGCCAATGCACAAGGGGTTGATTTGCTTTTTAACACCTATTATAAATTGGTTCTTGCCGATTTTAATCAAGATGGGGGTTTGGACATTTTAACATCGAGTCCAAACCCGGAAAAAGGCTTATTAGTTTATTATTTCCTTAATGATTGCGCACTTGCAGGAGCGAAAACTGCTCATAACTCACCTAAGAACCTTGAAATTGCTACGGAACTACTTACGTACCCTAATCCATTCTCCGAAAACTTAGCTATTCATTTGAATGGAGCCACATCAGGCTACGACCTTAGAATATATAATGGGAAGGGAATTTTAATAAAAGAAGAAAAAGAGCTAAACGCTCATCAAAATTTAAACTGGAATTGTGCTTCGTTGCCATCCGGTATCTATATTATAGAATGTATCACGCGGGATGGTAACATCTACTCTTCACGTATTATTAAACAATAGGGGCTACACCTCTGAGAAGACCGGTATGAGCCCGGTCTTCTCCTTCTAACTCATAATTCCTAGCTGTATTTAATATTCACGAATAATTACTTAAATTTATGCGGACATAATCAACGAAACTATCTAGCATATTTCCATTTGGAAAAAGAACCAATAAATCCGGAACATGATGAATTGATAGAATTAGTTCGGCGATGTATTGACAAAGACAACCGGGCTATTCGGGAAATTTATAGTCATTTCGAAAAAAAAGTAATGGGTATATGCTTGCGTTATCTCAAAAATCAAGATCTTGCTGAAGATGCTTTTCAGGACGCATTTGTACGTATTTTTCAAAAGCTTGGCACTATAGATCTTAAGAACGGCAATATTCCCGCCTGGATATACAAAGTAACCGTAAATGTTGCTATAGCACACTGGAAAAAAACAACGCAGGATAAACTACAGGTTTCCTTTGAAGATTCTCCAACCAACGTTGATGTCCCTTTCTCACTGCCCGACAATCTGGAATTTGAAATGATAAATAGCTTGATTAATCGCTTACCTGAACAGCAACGCATCGTATTCAATATGTTCGCTATTGAAGGTTATTCGCATCATGAGATTAGTGAATTATTAAGCTGTAGCGAAGAAAATTCAAGAACCAGGTTATCCAGAGCAAAACGTTCCTTAATGAATATGTATATTAATATAAACAAGACAATAGAACCTGTTGACTAAAAAAAATGACGATATGATGAAATCGTACTTTCAGAAAAAGTACGAAAACTATGAAGCGAGTCCTTCAAAGGATTTCCTCGGCGACATCATGGAAAAGGTCAATGAATCAAACGAAGCCCCTGAAGCTCAAAGCTCAAAGGCCAGGCCTTACTTTCTATACATTTCTTTAATTGCGCTATTCATAGCTACCATCCTATTTTTTATTATTCGAAACCGGGAACACACTCCTGCAAAAAAACTACCTGAAAGCATAGAGGCTGTTGAGCGTACAGATACTGTGGAGAAAAGTCCTGCGGCTATTCAACAACAAACATCTGAAGACGACATAAATAATAGACTCCAAAAGCAGCAACCTTCATTGACCAGGGAAAATACCAAAAAAACAACCATTCCAGCTGTAAATTCGAAGCCGCCGGTAACACAAGCCGACACCACTATTGCTAAGCATCAGGAGCTCAGCATGGAACATAAAATTGATTCTTCAGACAATAGCCCTGATCCTGAAATTCAACGAACGCAAGAAAATGTAGTGCAAAACTCCCCGACTACAGAGAACAGCACTACGACAAAAAACAAGAGCGCCAGTAGCTTTATGGACTCTATTCGAAATGCCACTAACGCAGAAAACGACCTATTCAAGTATAAAAAAGAATTGAAAAAAGAGAAAGATCATTGATCTTGCACGAGGTAAACATCTTCCATCCCTTTACCTCCGGGTCTGTTTGATGTGAGATATCCTTCGCTTTTATCTTCATTGAAAGAAAACCCAAAATCGTCTCCGGAAGAATTTATTGGCCTCCTAAGGTTTATTACCTCACCCATTGCCTGCCCTGCTAAATCTACTTTGAAGACATCCAATCCACCATAACCGGCGTGGCCATCTGAAGAAAAATAAAGCATACCAGAGGGATGAAAATAGGGGTAGCATTCATCTCCTGCCGTATTAATGCCGGGCCCGAGGTTAATAGGATCGGACCACAGGCCTCTTTTCCTTATACACATATAAATATCCATACCACCAAAACCACCCTCTCTATTGGAACAAAAAAACAAGGTATTTCCATCTCCTGAAATACTCGGGTGTGCATACGACTTAAGTGTATCATTAAAGACAAATAGCTGTACCTTATCCCAACCTATTGACGTCTTGTGGGATTGATACAATTGCACCGGATTCACAAGCACTTCATTCACGTTATTTTTCGAAGCGCGTTTACTCCTAGAAAAATAAATGGTATCATTATTTGAATTAAAAGTACAAGCTCCTTCATGATTCAATGTATTGATCATTGAAGAGAAACTGCCCGGCCTGTTCCACTTGCCATTTCTTTTTTCACTATAGTATAAATTGTAATAAGGACCGTTGGTTCTTCCATATTTTTCTTTTATAAGTACACCCGGCCTACTTGAAGAAAAAACGATTCCTCCTGCATGTCTTACCGCACAAATATCCGAATAAGCACTATTTAACCTGGCTAAGTTATTTAGTTTAAAGTGGTTTTCATCATTGTTCCAGGAGGCCACTTCTTTCCACCTCTCCAGTAGCTCAACAGCAGCATGATCATCTCCAAAACACCCGATATATTTGGTAAGTGTGGTAATTGCCTGTTCTGTTTTGCCATTTATGCGTAGCACTTCTGCATATTCAAGCAAGTATTTCTCGCATGGATATTTTTTCACTACAATACGAAACCAAATCTCTGCTTTTTTATAGTCACGAATCAAGCTGTATGCCATAGCAATCTGAGCGGCAATTTCCGGTTTAGGCTTGACTTGATAACACCTGTCATAGTAAAAAATAGCGTTTGCATATTCTTTTAACTCGAAATAATGTGTAGCTACGCCAAGGTCTTTATCGAAAGACTTCTGAGCACAGCAATAGGCACTTATCAATAGCAGGTATGTGAAAATAACTTGTTTCATTCTAGAAGATTACAGGCGATTCAACTACATTTCTTTTCTTAAGCTTGCTTAGTGCCGGACGTGGCACATAACGTAAAGCCAGGAAAACCTCCTGGGTATTCAGGCTTATTTTTTGGGTCAATCCTAAAGGTAATTCATAAGCATAACCAATATAAATCGAGTGTATTATTCTATTGGAAACAGCTCCAAGGTCACCACCTAGCTGCAGCGCCAATTCATGATTGGTCCGATAGGAGCAGCCTGCCCATATTTTATTTTTATAGTCAATATGACTACTAAAGTCGACCTGAAATGCAGACGAAGGCACATATTTGATCAACATGCTGGGCTTCCAGTTTATGCTATTCGATAGAGACGCTTTATAGGCTCCTAACAAATAATAATGCCGACGGAGTTTTGCCTGGCTATTTTCAAAACTCCCGAGCCGCAATGAACTTTGATTTAAATGTTGGGTTGCCAGCCCCAGGTAGTAACGCTTCTTATTAAAATGAATACCGGCACCAAAATCAGGGATTAATGCCGAGCTTCCGCTTGTAATAACATGATCTGAATAATCCATGATATTCAAGTAATTAAAATCAACCTTATAATGTCGCAGCCCACTACTGACACCAAAAGCCAGAACACCTCCAAAAGCATTTATCTTGTAATTCATGTGGAGCATTGACTTAAAAGTATTTGTGCCTGCTGCCTCCTGCTGACCAATTTCAAAACCTGCCCCCAGCTGACCATGTTTTAATGGTGATGCGATTTGAAAGGATCGTGCTTCGGGGGCCCCGCGCAGGCCGTTGAATTGATTTTTGAAGAAAAGTGTTGCATCAATTCCTCTTCTCGAGCCTGCCGCTGCCGGATTGACCATCGTACTCCCAAACATGTATTGAGAGTACAACACATCTTGCTGAGCTGCCAACATAAACGGCAAATAAATACTACTTAAGAACAATACAATTCTTTTCATCGCTGTATAACTAAAGGGCCTTTAAACGCTTTATTAATATCATTGATTAGTATATGATAGAAATACTGGCCATCTGGAACATTGTTTCCTCCCCAATCATTTTCATAATTATGAATATGCATCACCTCGTCACCATACAAATTAAACACCGAGACTTCATAGTCTTTAAAACTGTTTATATCCTTTATAAAGAAATAGTCCTGCACGCCATCTCCGTTTGGTGTCATAAGTTCATAAATTTCGAGTGCTATACAGAGCTCATCACTGATTGCTCTGACCTGAACCTGCACAGAATCTTCATAGCCGTTTGAAGCCTGTGCATAGTAAGTAACAGTCGACTCAGGACGCACAAAAACACTCTGATCTTCGCTCAGCAACAGGCCGGGATTTTGGTCATCAAACCATTGTATGCTTTCTAAATCCACTGCTATTTCCAACTCCTCTCCGGGGCAAATTATGGTATCATTTATTGCTATTACCGGCTTTATTATGAGTTCATCACAAATGGCGGTCTTAATAAGTACCGCATTATTTATTATCGGAAAATGAGGTTTGGCCTCAAAAGAACCTCCGCTAAAACATGAATATTCACTTACAAGCAATGAGGTTTCATTATCTTCTTCCAGAAATTGTCCTTTTGTATTGTTGCTACAAAACGAACCCAAGGTGGTTGTATTAAAAATGCTGGCGTTAGGATTCTGTGAAAGCAAATTGGTACTCCCTACTGCAACTTGCATTAATGAACGGTAATCCATTCCGGAAACACTTAATAAGTCCGCGCCCGAAAATTGAGATTCTTCGATAATGTTTCCATTGGTATCGATGGTAACAGTAAGTAGGCTACTCTGACCGGTATTCCCTGTAGAGCGGGAGGTAAGGAAAAACGAAATGGCATTTTCGGAAACATTTATTAACTCGTTAGAATTGATGATATCATCATTGGGCGTTCCATAAATTTTTGTCCAAACGGTATCACCTTCATCATCAAATTTGGCCAGAAGAAGATCAACCCCTCCAATACTCCCTCCTTGTGTTGCAACTGCCATGAGATAACCACCTGCTATTTCAGCAACTGCCGCCGGGAAACTGCTTTTAGTAAGCGACTCATCTTCTGAGGTACCTATGGACCGGGCCCAAGTCACCTGCCCTTCGGAGTTGAGTTTTATAATTTCTCCATCAATATTTTCCAGTACGCCACTATTGCTGTCAAAGCCTCGCACACCGGCAACAACACTTCCTCCATCGCTTATTAGCGTAAAACCTTTACCTTCGTTAACCGCATTTTGACAATCAACACGTGTTGTGGACACCGGCTCTCCATCTTCATCAATCTCTAAGATAAGCCTATCGGTGCTGGAGCCCGAATTTGCATCCGTATTAGTTATTCCCTCTACAATAAAGTTTCCGTTCTCTTTTTCTATTATGTGATATGCCCCATTCACATAACTTACTGTAATCCCTTCCTGGTTATATGTTTTAAACCATTTCAAATTGCCCGTTTTATCAAATTTTGAAACGAAAAACTGCAGTGTTTGATCGGAGGGTGAGAGGTTGTAGGAGCGTGTTGCCCCCGTTACTAACAAACTGGTATCTTTGGTTAATGCACACTTAAGTCCTACGTCAAAAAAAAGGCCGCCTACGCGGAAGGCCCAGACCTTATTGAAATTACGATCGAGCCGGGCGACTACGAAGTCACGGTCGGTGTCAGCTGAAGTATGTGTATCGCCTACTACAAAATAATTATCACCAACGCGTGCAACATCTCGAAAAATGCGTACATCCTCGTATACGGCAAAAAAAATACTGTCCTGAGCATAGCTATATTGAACAGCCACAAGCAAGATCACCAATAGCTTACAGTTGCGACTTAACAAGTTTATAGTCAATCTAAGCGCTAGCATTGAATGTTATTATTCTCCATAAATATGGTCACGTAAATATACCAATTCATTTGCTCAATTCACCTATCGATGAATTAACAATGGCCCCTTAAGTTCCATATTAACGTCCTGAATTTTTATGTAATAGAAATACTGGCCATCAGGCAAATCATCGCCATCCCAGTCGTTTTGATAATTTAGCTGATGCATCACACGATCACCATATAGATTAAATACCGCCACCTCGTAATCCAGAAATTTGGTAATGTCGCCAATGAAAAAATAATCATGTTTACCGTCTCCATTCGGCGTTAATATTTCCACGATATCAAGAGTAACACACGACAAATCATTTACCGCTTTGACTTCTATAAATACCGAATCTTTTTTTTCGCTGCTAGCAGTAACATAGTACATGGTGGAACGTGTTGGTTCCACTGAAATCGATCTACCCGTACCCAGCACAGCCGTTGGAGCATGCTCATCTGACCACCATACATCATCTAATGAGGAGGTCATTGTAACAGATGTACCTGGACAAATACTGGTAAAACCCGTTGTTATTTTGGGTTGCGCAATATATTTGCTGCAAATTGTGACAGGATTAAGGTTAATGGTATCCTTCATCGGCACTTTATCAAAAGCGTATATAAATTCTGAGGAAGTACAAGCGTAAGAATTGACACCTATTGTTGTTTCCTTATCCTCCCGCAAATAAAGTGTATCGACATAACCTTCACAGAGGTCCATTCCATTTTCTGTACTCAGTAAAAACCCATTTTGATCGTTGCTTAATAAAGCACTTAAACCCGACACTACGCTTAAGAGCGTATCAGCACAACGACCTGTAATACTAATATTTGGGTTATAATTACTTTTCAATTGTTGGGTAAGCGATCCCGTTTCGGTATCAATTTCGATCAGGAAGGTATTATTATTAATGGCCGTATCATTGGGTATTTGAGCATTAATGTAACAGGACAAATGATTATTTGGGCCTTCTATAAATTCACGAAGCTGTATTAAATCATCGTTGTTGGTACCGTAAATTTTAGCCCATAGCAAATTGCCATTTGGGTCAAATTTAGAGAAGAGTAAATCAACTCCATCTATTACCGCCCCTTGCGTACACGTAGCATAGACGTAACCGCCATCGACCTCGGCAACTAAAGACACCTCCCCTCCATATACGTTTAATTCTGCGCCTGTCGTCCCTACTGATCGTGCCCACGCTACTTTACCCAATGCATCCACTTTGATCAACTCCCCTTCCCATGTAGCTGCGCCTCGTTCTTTAAATCCACGCACGCCTCCTAATAAAAAGCCATTGTCGTTCGTGAGCACAAAACCTTTCCCCAGATTATCTGCGTTTTGACAATCAATTCTAAATACATCTATCAAGTCCCCACTATCTTCTTTAATTTTCAAAATAATTCGATCGGTACGTGATCCTGAATTGGCATCAGTATTTACAATTCCATCTGCAATAATATGGCCATCTCCCCTACTATAAAGGTGGTAACCCTCATTGATGTAACTTCTGAGGGAATCATCATGTTCATAGGTTTTAAACCATATTAATTCACCGTCCTTCGCTACTTTCATCATAAACAAATTCATATATAAATCTGTAGGCGAAGAGCCAAAAGACCTGGTGGAACCAGAAACAATCAAACCAGAATCACTTGTCAGGATACACTGATTTGGCGAATCAGAATAAGCTCCCCCGTATTGGTAGGCCCAAACCGGAGTCATATGCTCATCGAGGCGGGCAACCACAATATTACGGTAAACACCTGGCGAGTGAAAACCCGAAATATCCCATGTTCGTCCTGTAATGAAATAGCCATCGGGTATTTTCACCACATCCTTTACCGCCTGTATATTTTGGAAAACAACAAAGCGAGTGCTATCCTGTGCGCTACACAAGTTCACTAAAGAAAAAAATATTGAAATCAGATGTATACGCTTTATGAAAGGCATTTGAGTCTGGTTTCTCTGGTAGAAAGATTTCTTGGTCGACTAAATAACTTCCCAAAAATAACTTTTTTTGGGTACTTCTGAAACCTTATGTTCTAATCTTGCAAACGTCACCATAGAACAAAATACCTGGAAATAAAATCAAGGCGACAGGAAATATTTACTTGAGCAAAAACGAATCAATCAGAAGATGACTCCCGATGCATATCTTCCACTATTTCGCGGATAGGACAATCATTGATTAATACATCGCGTAATACTGCATCCCCCTTATGTATACTTATTAACGCGTAAGTCACTTGAGAAGTATCTGCACGAGCCTTACGATGGGCCCGCTCAGCATCATAGGCCTTGGACTCTTCCATATAATAGCGTTCAAACGGGTATTTTATACGTATTGTTTGTGACCTAAAACTATACCTCACCTTCGCTTTCACATAAACACCACTCACAGGTACTGATTTCGACACAGCATCAATAATGGCATATCCATCCTGATCTGGCACGAAAGAAACATAAATAGTCTGATCGCGCTCCCAATGTCGTTTATCATCTACAAACCATGAATCCTCTTCAAAGCTTAATGTTATGTACTTGCCACGAAAGGGATCGGTTGGATCAATAGGTTTTGTTTTAAGTTTTATCACCTCCCCTTCTTCTAATACCTGTTCGCTATCCCAGATCATGCTTGCGGGAACCAGCAGCTGAACAAGAATCATCAAAACCAAAGCGACAACAAATACCTTTTTTTTATTCATTTGACTTTCGTTTTTTTAGCACCACTATATTCAACACAAAAAAGCCTACTCCCATTAACAGAAAGATCACTCCCTTTAATACAAAGGGCAGGTCAAGATCAAAAAACCGACAGGTAATCAGTGTACATATTATGACCATTCCGTAATTAAGAAATCCGAGATTGTTATGTTTGGCCCCACTGTTCACATTGGCTATACCGAGCCCCAGCACGAGCAAATTAATCACTACAATAGGTATAAAAGATTCTTGACCAATAAAAAACAGCGCTGGAAACAAGGCATGTACATAAGTAATCGGCGGCAATAGCTTACGTCCATGTATCTTTTGTTGAATAAAAGCGCCCGTCATTGCCAGTAGGGTCACCAATATAGCCATATACATTGCCGGCTCTTCACCTATGTCATAATAATGTACACTCCCAAGGTCTTCCCAATACCATTCAAAACTCAATAGAAATAATAAAAACATGGTCCCCAACGACCCTAAGGTACGGTAAGAGTTTTTTAGAACAGCCTTATCTTTGAAAAATCCGGAATTACCAAAAACATAAAACAAGCCAAATAGGCTGATATAAACCACAAACATAAGTTCATACTGCCCATGTCCTAAAGTAGTTAAGGCTAATGAAAGAGAAATGGGCATCAACCAGTTGTGAACGTTAAGAAAATTACTAGCCGGTTTTTTTTTGAATAGCATAATGTAGTAGGGCAGTACTAAGACAATCATCAGCCAATACCAGTTTGAATTTGAAAAATAGGTATACCGGGACCCGGAAACCAATACAAAATAGGTAATTCCAATAATGTATAATATTGATGCCGTTGATGAGCGCATGACATATATGATTGGCAAGCCCAAAAACAACCAGGTCCATAGAAAACCACTCAACTCCCCTTCTATATTATAAATCTGACTTATCAGAGACAAGCAGGCTCCTATTGCCACAAATAAAAATGTAGAACCGCCTTCAGACCATGCGCTACTTCTTTCCTGCTTTAGTAGGGCGTATGCACATGCCCCTTGCCCCAGTAACAACGGTAGAAAAGCAAAAGCAGTTTTCATTCCTTTTCCCAATTCATCCCAATTATGAGCAACAATTAAAATAATGCCTAAGCCGACAAGTAGAGCCCCTAACACCGCAAAAATTATGATGAGCCGATTACCGGAATCATTGCCATTTTTAGCATAATAGTCGCTTATTCGATCTGCTGTACCCTTTGTAATGACATTGGCTTCGAGCAGTTCTGCTAATTCTTTTTTTATTTTCATAGGCGCCCAGCACAAACTTATTTCAACTATAGCCACTAACTCTTAGCTAATGAAGTAATGTTGTTTACTTCTTTTCTTCTATGGAATTAGTTTTGTTTATAACGATATAGTCATCACTATGTTCTACCAAGCCTGATAGTACAGTAAAAAAAAGAAGTGGGGATTTCTTTTACCCGTCTAAAAAGCAATGAAGCATCTCTGGTTTTGCCATTCAATTCCATTGGAATATACAAAACCCTACTTATTTTATCCCTTTTTCGTTTAGAGTATTAGTTATCCAGAAAACCATTATCCCATACCCTATCCGGATGGTGATTCCTCAAATCAACGCCAAAATCAACAGCAGCCTTCATCGCCATTAACACGGATACCCAACCTGAGGTCATCTCCAACTTTATTTGCTCATTTGGAGTTTCTGCAATAAGTTGCAAGTCGGTACCTCCATCATCGGTTTTTTTTAAATGGAAAGTGACGGTAGTACCAAAATATTCCAGTTTAAATAAATGTGGTTCCTCCTTAGCTACTATTTTCGATTGATATTTTGGATAATTCAGAATATGGAACTCTACAATTCCATTAGCTTCTTTCGTTTCTTCCGCCCAAAACTGTTTTCGACCTTCATCGCTTGTCAACATTCCGTAAACCTTTGAGATGGAGGATGTAAAATGCACCTTCCATTCAATAACACCGTTTTGCTCTTGAAACCCCATGATATTATGCGCTTAATTTCTTCTCAAGATAAGCAATAGCTGTCATTAATTCTTACAAACTACGAATCCCTGCCAATCACCTATTTTGAGTTTTAAATTCGACTCCTCTTTTTATAGCAAAAACCGGTTTATTTTAAAAAGAAAATAACATTGATACATCGTTACTTCTAAATACTACAATTGTATACCATACATTCCAATTATTACCAAAGAATAATGTACAAGTTACTTTTTTTAACATCAGTTTTTGTAGCTGCATCGCTCGTAAATGGATATACACAAATCTCCTTTAGCGATGGTTCTCATCAACTCTCATCACAAAATGCAGTAAGTGCTGTGCCTGTGGCTATTTCAGACATGAATAACGATTTACTTGATGATATTATTCATCTCGATCAGGGCACCAATCTTGTCATAGCATATCAACAGGCAGATGGCAGTTTCGACGCTTTGTCACTTGGCAAAATCGTAGCGCAGTACCAATGGACCATCTCCATTGCAGATGTAGACAGAAACGGTTACAAAGACATTATAGTTGGTGGCCTGCAAGATAACATCCAGTTATTCAAAGCATCTATAGACGGCTCTTCTTTTAGTCAAAGTACTATTTTTGAAGAATTCATCATTCAGGGGTCCAATTTTGTCGATATAGATAACGACGGCGATGTAGATCTATTTGCGAATAGCGACTTTGACCACAACCGCATATTTGAGAACGACGGACAAGGTAACTTCACCATGAATAACAACCTGATTCAAACCAACCAGGCAGCGGGAAATTACTCTTCTATCTGGACTGACTATGACAACGACGGAGATGTTGACATGTACAGTTCGAAATGTTTTGCTTCTTCCAATGACCGCAATTCCGATGAACGATTAAACCGTCTTTACCAAAACGATGGGCAGGGCAACTATTCTGACGTAAGTGCTATTGCCGGTGTACAAATTGGTCTACAATCCTGGGCTAGCGATTTTGGTGATATTGACAATGATGGCGATTTAGATTTTTTCCTTGTAAACCATTCTGCCAAAAGTCAGTTATTTCAAAACAATGGGAATGGCACTTTTACAGAAATAACAACAGAAAGCGGTATTTCAAGTGACATTACTAAAGTCGACTTACAGGCTTCATTTAGAGACTTTGACAACGATACTTACCTGGATTTAATAATCGGCGGACAAGGAGAAACATTATACCATAACGATGGTGACGGTACCTTCACTAAAGTCAATAGCCCATTCATTAACACTTCTTCAAGCCTGAATTCTTACGCATTAGGGGACCTCAACGACGATGGCTATGTCGATATCTATGCCACTTACCCCATTTTACGTATCAATCAGGGTCTAACTATTGGCGTAGCTACTGAACCCGATCAATTGTTACTTAATTCCGGGGGCGACAATCATTATATAAATATTGCGCTTAAAGGAGGTACCAGTAATCCAAATGGTATAGGTGCTCAAATACGGATAAGTGGCCCATGGGGTAAGCAATTGCGCGAGATCAGATCCGGGGAAGCCTACGGGATTATGAATTCACTGACCGCTCATTTCGGACTGGGCGGAGCAAGTATAGTAGATACGGTGGAAGTAACATGGCCTTCGGGCGATAAAACAACACTTGTCAACGTTGCAGCAGATCAAAACCTGCTCATCAATGAGTCTGTTCCTGTAGGACTGGCAAAAACCCCTGAAAGAAAGCACTCAGCACTTTGGCCTAACCCAAACGGAAATAAGCTAAATATCGATTTGAGCATGTTTAACTATGAAGTTACATTGAACATTTTTAATAATCAGGGAAAAAAAGTACGTACCGAGCATGTAAAGGGGGGCACTAGCACTCAATTGGCTCACAAGCTGCCTCCCGGACTCTACACACTGGAAGTGCTCAGCCATAAACAACACTTTGCACAAATCTTTCAGGTTAGGTAAGTACTTTTCTGTGTAACATTAGTCTCTGGAAATGAAGTAAAACAGGGCACAGGAGTATTAAATAATTACATTACAACTCCAAGAATTCCATCTTAATTAGCAGTCCGGGTGTTCATCTTATAACCCGGACTGCTCTTTTTTACAACAACAAAACGACAAAAAAAAATTATGCTAATAGATGGCCTTATTTTTTGATAAACAGTTCATGAAATGTATGGCTATGCACACCTGATCCCGTGGTAACATTAATAAGATAGGCACCTTGTTCCAGGTGAGAGGTCTGTATCACATAGACCCCATCTGCTGTCTCATTGTATTCAAACACCTGTTTAACTCCGATGTGGTTTGCTATACTCAGCGTTGCTATTTCTTGTCCTTCCACACTAATAAAAATATGCTCCCGGGCCGGGTTAGGGTAAATTTTCATTGCTTTTTGAGCATCGCTTGCAGATGTTGCTCCAGTGACTACTAAATTCAGTGCATTGAAGGCATTGACCCTTCCATGGCCATGATATTTATCAAATCCCGGCGTATCTTCAAAGGGGCGCCCAACCTGATCTTCTGCGGTAGATTCGATGATAAATTGAAGATCCTCTGCCGTTCTGGAATTGTCCTGAGACAGCAACAGACCAGCTATTCCCGAAACCAATGGCGCTGCCAGAGACGTACCATTCAACACCCCTTCGTCCATAAAAGGATGCGCAAAAGTCCACATACCATCTCCGGGTGCGACTACACTTAAATGTTCCCCATAATTACTTCCTGCCCCGGACCCCGATGAAAATGCAATGGCAAGCTCGTCATAAGCATTAGATGCGCCAATAGCCATCACATGCGGGTGGGCAGCCGGGTAATTTTTGGTTTCAACGGCACTGTTTCCTGCGGCAGCCACCATAAGCACACCCATATCATGCAAAGTATTGATGGCGTCTTCTAAAAGTGGTTCCAAAACAGTATTACCGAGAGACAGGTTCACTATTTTTGCGCCATTGGCGGCGGCGTATAACATGCCTTCAGCAACATTATCAAAGGAACCTTCGGCATCAATTACACGAATGGGCATCATGGTACAGCCTGGCGCCATTCCGCTATAGCCAAATTGATTATTGGCTTCACCACCCAAAAGATTGGAAACCAATACGCCATGTCCAAATTCATCGGTAGCATCATTGTCCTCTGCATGAAAGTCCCATCCTCGGTAGTCATCAATGTACCCATTATTATCATCGTCTAAGCCGTTACCGGGAATTTCATTTTCATTGATCCAATATTGGTTTTTTAGGTCGGGAAAGTCGAAGTCATACCCGGCATCCAATACGGCTATGATTACATCTTTACTTCCTTGCTCGATATCCCAGGCCAGGTCAGAATCCATATCAGCATCTGCCTTCACATTAAATATGTTCCATTCAGGGTAAGTAAAACTTCCATCATTATGGTGATACCACTGGGCAAAAAAACCAGAGTCATTTGGTACAACTTGCAATTTCGTTGATGTATTTTCTAATGGTTTCCCTGTATTCCTTGTGGTGGATTGCGATGCAGGCATATCGTCGATAGTGATGAGGTGATTGTAAGAAACGCTTTCAAAAAGTCCGCTTTCCACACTTGCTGCTCGGCAAGCAGCCAAAGGCTGTTGATGATCAAATGTCAACACGTAGTATTCCGGGAAATCTACTAGATGAAGTAGTCTTTCGGCCACACGTTCTTTGTTAATAACATGTTGCGTTTGAACAAAACTTTCGAAGCGGGCATGAAGTGATTTTTCTTCCGTTTTAGTATTGACCTCCGGTAATTTTACAATGAGCTGATTAGGCACATAACTTTGTGCCACGCACAAGGAAAAATTCATTAAGATTAAGATTAATTGGATAATAGTTTTCATAAAGTAATTGATTTAGTTCTGTGTTTTAAGCTATTTTTTTAATGTAGGTACTTCAGGATAAAAAAATCGGGTATACAAATAATTGGGTTTTTTCGGATAAATTGTCGGGGAGCAAACCAATAGCCACATTTTTCACATGAAAACGATCATTCGCCCATTAACAAGCGATTAAAAATGAAAAGGAATGTTAAAAATCTTGAAAAAAAGCGGGCATAAAAAGCGCTTTTGATGAATAGGATAAACAAAAAATTCTGAAATATAAATTACCCTAAAGAATAGTAGTGTTGGAAGATTATTATAGATTTAGACTTCATCCCAATCACTCAAAGAGGACGATTATTCCTTTTAAACGAATAGTAATCTTCTTAGATTACCTCAGCATCTTCGAAGAATGAAACTGAAGGGGGAATACAGCAATTTCCAAATACACAATACTACTACAAATAATTCATGTATTTTACACCTGAGCCATTTTCACTTGCTTACACCTTCCCAATCCGCAACAAAACAGGAAAATTAACCGTTTTAGTCTCTTCCAAAGGCCAATATGGCATTATTTCCTTCTTTAATTCTTCAACCGGATCATAGCCCTTTTCATTTATAAAATGTTTTACGGCCGACCAGGTATTCAGGTACCCAATTAAATGTTCAAAGTCCCACTCCTGTTTGTAATCAAAGGACGGTGTTTTTATTTCATCGAAAGGAAAGGGGATCGTTTCATATGCCTCATCGATATAAGTCCGTTCTTTATCCCAAAAATCTCCTAAAACTTTAAAATAAAACGCTGTAATGAGGGTATCAATTTGATCAGAAACTACTATTCGACCATACCCCACTATACAAATTAAGGCTTCTTTCTTTGCCGTGCGTCGCACTTCCCCGTAAAACTTCTCGAAGTCAAACCAATGTATGGCTTGCGCTACAACGATTAAATCGAATTGATTGTCTTCAAAATTCGTTTCTTCGGCAGGTTGGACTGAATAACTAATATTCCTGGCCTGTTGCGCATTATCAATTTGAGATTGACTGATATCTGTGGCAAAAACCTGATCAAATGATTTTGCCAATTGAAAAGCTACCTGCCCACTTCCGGTTCCACAATCCCACGCCTGAAAGTTGGCCGGAACCATCCCAAATAAATAGTCAAAAAAAACCTTCGGATAGCCTGGACGATACCTGGTATATTCTTTAGGCTTTGTTGAAAAAATATCTTTCATTTATTGAAGTTTACCTGATTCAATTTCTTCTAAAATACAATTTTATAAAGCCGTATTCACTGTAAATGATGTCGTAGGGCAACTATTTTTCACCGGTGCACCCGATTTGGAGGCATTCAACAAAACTGTCGGCTGTGCGTCAATATCATCATTGTGATACTTTTGTGATATTTCCATGACTTCCATGACACAAATGACCAATAATTTAGCCCTAACCAAAAATTATGATTATGCAAAAAAACTTTTATGTCCTAGCACTCTTGCTACTCCTCATAGTGGGGAAAGCAAATGCGCAGTGCGATGGAGGCAGCGTCCGGATTTTAGGTGGTAATACATCCATCACTGCTCCGGTCAGCGACCCCGCACTCGACTTTATTGTTGAAAACACTTCAACAGCAACTTCAGATTATGCTTATGTAATTACAGATAACGACGGAAACATATTAGGGTTCCCCCCTGCAAATGAAATTTCCATTTCCGGTGCCCCGGCAGGTATATGTAGAGTTTACGGTATTTCATTTACAGGAGACCTTGACACAGACACAGATCACATCAACGACTTAACTTCTAATGACTGTAGTGATATTTCCGAAAACTACATAACCGTGACCCGCACCACCTCAGCCGTAGATGGCGGCAGTGTACTTACGCTCAATAACATGGATCATGTTCGTGATTGTGCCGGAGGCGATGAACTTGAATTTACGGTGAAAAACACCTCCGTTTCAAGTGCTGCTTACGCCTATATTATTACCGACGACATGGGTAATATACTGGCATTCCCAACTAACAACGAACTAAATCTTCGTGGGGCTCCCGCAGGTACCTGCCGTGTCTACGGTATTTCTTACACAGGAACATTGGATTTAGGAGCAACAACTATTGCTTCTTTAAGCTCTGATGATGAATTCGAACTTTCAGAAAACTTCATCACTGCTGTGAGAGATGGCGCAGAAGGTGGCATGGTAAGTATAATTGGCGGCGGCACTGAAGTGAGTGCACCGGCCGGAGATGCTTCACTTGATTTTGAAGTAGAAAATACCTCTACGGCATCTTCCAATTATGCTTACGTGATTACTGATAATAATGGTAATATTTTAGGATTTCCCCCCGCAAATGAAATATCTATCTCAGGTGCACCGGTAGGAATTTGCCGTGTTTACGGCATTTCCTTTACTGGTGATCTTGATACTGATGTAGATCACATCAACGATTTGAGTTCAGACGCTTGTAGCAATATTTCTGAAAACTATATCCTTGTTACACGTACTACTGCTGCAGTAGATGGAGGTCATGTGCTAACACTTAATGACAAAGATTTCGTTAGAGATTGCGCCGGAGGAGACAGGCTTGAATTCATAGTAAAGAACACTTCTACTTCCAGTTCTGCCTATGCTTATGTTATCACCGATAATATGGGTAACATCCTGGCATTTCCATCAACAAGTGAGCTAAACTTACGAGCGGCACCGGCAGGTATTTGCCGTGTATACGGTTTCTCTTACACTGGTACGCTAGACCTTGGGGCTACAACGATAGCTAGTTTATCTTCTGATGATGAATATGAACTTTCAGAAAATTATATCAAAGCTTATCGCGATGAGGCTGAAGGTGGAATGGTGAACATTATCGGTGCCGGAGATACAATTACTGCACAGGCGGGTGACCTGAGCTTAAACTTTGAGGTGGAAACAAGCTCCACTACTGACAATCCATATGCTTATGTAATTACTGATAATAGTGGTAACATATTAGGTTTCCCACCTAGCAATTCGATCATGATTGCCGGAGCACCAATAGGTACTTGCTACGTCTATGGCTTCTCTTACAATGGCGACCTGGATTCCAGCGCTACCGATATCGTCACTTTAAGTGCTAGTGGTTGCTTCGAACTTTCTGAAAACTGGATTGTAGTAATTCGCACTCCTCCAACTGTTGATGGTGGTGCTGTTTACACTGACGATCAAGTGGACTATGTAATGGCTTGTGCTGGTAGTAATGAACTCACTTTCGATGTGATTAATAGCTCAACTGCCAATTCACAATATGCCTATGTAATCACCGATGATATGGACAATATTCTTGGTTTTCCAATGGGTAGCACCATGGACCTTTCAGGTGCTCCTGCCGGTGTTTGCCGTATCTACGGTTTCTCTTACACGGGAATGCTCGACAGTACTGCTTCCACTATTTCAGCACTTACTTCTGACGATGAATATGAACTATCGGATAACTTCATCACGGCTTACCGCCAGGATGCAGAAGGTGGTATGGTAAACATCATCGGTGCCGGAGATACAATTTCTGCACAGGCGGGTGACCTGAGCTTAAATTTTGAGGTGGAAACAAGCTCCACTACTGACAATCCGTATGCATATGTAATTACCGATAACAATGGTAACATATTAGGTTTCCCTCCTAGCAATTCGATCATGATTGCCGGAGCGCCGGTAGGTACTTGCTACGTTTATGGCTTCTCTTACAACGGTGACCTGGATTCCAGCGCCGCTAATATTGCTGACTTAAGTGCCAGCGCTTGCTACGGTCTTTCTGAGAACTGGATTGTGGTAATTCGTACTGCGCCAACTGTAGACGGTAGCTCTGTTTACACCGACGATCAAGTGGATTATGTAATGGCTTGTGCTGGTAGCGATGAATTAGTTTTCGACGTGATTAATAATTCTGCAGCCAATGCACAATACGCCTATGTAATCACCGATGATATGGACAATATTCTTGGTTTTCCAATGGGTAGCACTATGGACCTTTCAGGTGCTCCTGCCGGTGTTTGCCGTATCTACGGTTTCTCTTACACGGGAATGCTCGACAGTACTGCTTCCACTATTTCAGCACTTACTTCTGACGATGAATATGAACTATCGGATAACTTCATCACGGCTTACCGCCAGGATGCAGAAGGTGGTATGGTAAACATCATCGGTGCCGGAGATACGATTGCTGCACAGGCGGGTGACCTGAGCTTAAATTTTGAGGTGGAAACAAGCTCCGCTACTGACAATCCGTATGCATATGTAATTACCGATAACAATGGTAACATATTAGGCTTCCCACCTAGCAATTCGATCATGATTGCCGGAGCGCCGGTAGGTACTTGCTACGTTTATGGCTTCTCTTACAACGGTGACCTGGATTCCAGTGCCGCTAATATTGCTGACTTAAGTGCTAATGGCTGTTTCGAACTTTCTGAGAACTGGATTGTGGTTATTCGTAGCGTTCCAACTGTCGATGGTGGTTCTGTTTATACCGATGATCAAGTGGATTATGTTATGGCTTGTGCTGGTAGCGATGAATTAGTTTTCGACGTGATTAATAATTCTGCAGCCAATGCACAATATGCGTATGTAATCACCGATGACATGGACAATATTCTTGGTTTACCAATGGGCAGCACGATGGACCTTTCGGGTGCTCCTGCCGGTGTTTGCCGTATCTACGGCTTCTCTTACACGGGAATGCTTGACAGTACTGCTTCCACCATTTCAGCACTTACCTCTGACAATGAATATGAATTATCGGATAATTTCATCACGGCTTACCGCGATGATGCTGAAGGAGGTATGGTAACTATTGTTGATGGTGGTGATACGATTACTGCACCAATGGGTGATTTAAGTCTGAACTTCAAAGCGGAAAATAATTCCAGTTCATCCAACCCTTATGCCTATGTAATTACAGACGATAATGGTAACATTTTGGGCTTTCCTCCAAGCGACTCCATCATGATAGCCGGAGCACCAGCAGGTACTTGCTACGTTTATGGCTTCTCTTACAACGGCGACCTGGATTCCAGTGCTGTAAACATAGCTGATTTAAGTGCCAGTGGTTGTTACGAACTTTCTGAGAATTGGATTGTGGTAAGAAGAACGGTAATAAGTGCAATAAATGATGCAATTGATCTGGGTATTCATGTATACCCTAATCCATTTGAAGACCACCTTAATTTTGAAGGTACTCCAATACAAAGTATCAGATTCATAGATGTTAATGGCATAGAGGTTTTAAGTGTTAGCGAAGGATTTTCGACTATTAATAGCTCGGATCTACCGAAAGGGATTTACCTCGCTCACATTACTCTTTTAGATGGACAAACAGCGATTATTCAACTTCTAAAATAACCCCCCTCTCATGTTGTGATCAGAACAGAGCCTTAGGCGGACCTTTTTTGGGGCAGGCTCTGTTCAATTTTTTTATCCTAACAACTTTTTTTCTCTCCCCTCCCTAACCTGAATTCAATAATTGCATCTCCACATTTTCTTCTAAAAAAGGAAGAATTTTGCACTTTTAAGTATCAAAGCGCATATCTGAAGCAGCAATAAGGCAACCTAAATACTAATTACTACAAGAAGTATAGCACTGCAAATGTTCATTGACGGCGGAATTTACCTTGGAAACGGTGTTTATAAATCTACAGATAATTGCTTATCGCGGTCGCCAATTCCAACAACAGTTCAGGGTTCGTCCAAGCTTCTGGATAATACGTTCGACAGAGCGATTAGAATTGCGGTTCATCCATTGAATGGGCATCTATATATTGCTGTCAGTGGCGTTATTTTGAGATCAACAGATGAGGGACAAACATGGAGTGCTGTACTTGGTGCTGAATCTCTTGACATATCAAAGGATACAGTCATATTCATTACCGAAGAAGGGCATTTCTATGCCACAATAGGTAATCGGGATAATGCACTGGATCCACGTTCCCTGGGAATTTACCGTTCAACAGATGGGTTGAATTGAGTGGAAATAAGTGCACCCGACCTCTTTGATAAAACCGATGTTTTTCGAATTATCATCAATAGTGGACATGGTGAAAACCCAGCTATTTACTTGATAGGTGCCGGAAAAACAGTAGTTTCGCCAGCATTTAGATTATTCAACAATTACCTGTTTAAATACCAGTATACACCTGGTATCGGAAACGTTACGACAGGAAATGGGGGTAAATGGACTGATTTAACCTCGAACTTACCCTCATCACCTTCTCAATGGGGTAATTTTAATCCACAAACGGGTTATGCCTTAAGTGTTACCGAACATCCCAATGATAAAAATATACATTTTCCATTTCCGTTCATTCACCGGAAACAAAAAATCACTCATTATATGCCGGAAACAACAATTGAAATGTTGTACCCTGACTGGGGTTACTCACCACTTTAACGGTAGAATCGTGTAAATCCATAATTTTCTTCACAATGGCCAGCCCAAGTCCGGCACTAGTGACCTGTTGTTGGTTTCTGAGCTTAATATAACGATCAAAGATATAAAGCTGGTCTTTTTCCGGTATTCCGGGTCCGCTATCATTAACGGTAACCTGTATGCCTTTTGGGTTATTTGAAATACTCAGCGAAATAGTACCACCAACAGGGGTAAACTTCAATGCATTATCTAACAGGTTTTGTATAGCACGTTCCACCAAAGCAATATCAGCAAATACCAGAGGAATGTTTTCGTCGATTTTAAGCTCCATGCTAATGGCCCGTTGATCGGTAAGAATCTTGAAGCCGGCATAAATATCCGAAGCCAGTTCATTAATAAAGAAAGGTTCTTTTTCAGGCTTCACCTGATTGGCTTCCAATTTACTATAGTCAAATAAATGATTGACCAGACGGTTCAGTTTTTTGGTACTATTGAGCATCGTTTCCAGGTAATCTAGTCTTTGTTTTTCATTCAAAGAATCTGATTTGATTTGAAGCGTTTCGATATAACCCTGGATTACGGCTAAAGGGGACCGGAGATCATGAGAAATATTGGCAACCAATTCTTGTCTCAGACGATCTACCGATTTTATTTGCTCAATATTTTCTACAATAGTATCAGCCATATTATTATAGGTGTCTGCCAAAATTTTCAAATCTGTATTGGCGGTGACCTTCACACGTGCATTGGCATCTCCCTCTTTAAATCGCTGTACCACCTGAATTATTTCCCGGAGGTTTTTAGTAAGGTATAGTATAGCTACAATACCTACCACGATAGCAAATAATATGGTGGCTAAAAATGCGCCTCCCCCAAGCCTCATAAAATAACTCCCAAAAAGACTTCCTGTTACATCATCGAGTGCTTTACCTGCAAGTACTATATAGATATAACCCTGGTGGCCGTCCTTCTCAAACTCTGCAGCTGAAAAAATCTTACGTTTCCCGGGACAGCGCGGATCATCGCCTAAGAGATATTCGGTTCCTTTTGTCCTAATAAAGGTGACTATCGGCTCCAAATCTACGCGTGAAGCCGGCTTATCCGGATTGCTGTGGTCCAAGACAACCGAATAGAGGATGCTACCTTTCTTATCGAGCAAATACACTTCAATACCTCTGTTTACAGCCATCATATCGTGCATTATATCTCCGAACAGTGCTTTATTCACCGTTCCTGAATCTGTAAATGGAGAAAGATCCTTAAACTTTTCATCGATAAGGTGGTTGGCCACATTTTTGTGAAGTTGCTGAGTGGTTTCCTGAAAGTAACGCTGTGTAAAATAAAAGGTTATGAAAGTATAAGCAATTCCTACCAATACTAATATCAAAAAGAAAGTAACAACCAGTTTGCTAATCAAACGGTTGGTCAGAGCCCTGTTAGCCATTTTGTAATTAGTTAAGATCTTCGTTAAACATATAACCGACGCCCCATTTTGTGAGGATGTAACATGGTTTAGACATGTCTGTTTCAATTTTTACGCGTAGTCGATTAATTGTAGAGTTGATAGTGTGTTCGTAACCATCGAAATCATAACCCCAGATAAGATTGAGCAATTCACTCCTTGAATAGCTGCGCCCCGGATTTGATGCCAATAGCACTAATAACTCAAATTCTTTTGGTGACAGATCAATTTTCTCTCCGGATTTTACTACTTTTCTCTTCTGAATATCTATTTCCAGATTTTCAAATTTAAGTGCGGAAGATTCCTGACGCACCATACTTTCTACAACCATTCTCTTGAAGCGGAATACGGCTTTTATACGCGCAAGCAATTCGCGAATGCTGAAAGGTTTGGTTATGTAATCATCGGCTCCCATCTCCAGCCCGAGAATACGATCAATTTCTTCAGACTTTGCCGTTAACATTATTATGGGGCTAAATACCTGATGTTCTTTTAATTTTCGACATACTTCTAATCCGTTTAACCCGGGAAGCATTATATCCAGGATTATGAGGTCAGGTGGATTTGAAATGGCCATAAACAAACCTTGTTGGCCGTCGTTGGTAGTAATTACATTAGCAGGCAGGTCACTGAGATGGATCTCGAGCAACTTTACAATTTCCGGATCGTCTTCTATGACCAGTATACTCTTCATGTAGAAGTTGAAACTAGCGAATAATTATCACAAATTTATCACAAAGATTGCTAATGTATGATAATTTGGAAAACAAACGACAGTTTACAGCATTCATAGCAACTATTTATCAAGGATTCCGCATAAATAAATGATTATATAACTGGTATATAAAAATCTACAATCACCCTTTTTTGGGGATGTTCATTAAAATTGTTGTGATAAACTTCAAACGGACTTTAAGCGGTTTGCTCATACCCGTTTTCTTTCATCCACAAAAATAAACTTGTCCAGGATTTTTCGAATTCCGAAATTTTAATTTCAAAACTCCCCACAATATTTCTACCAGCCTTTATTGAAGTCTTCTCAATTTCACCACTCACCGCCACATTTTCGTTTACAATTACACAGGCACTCTGGCTCACCCGTTCTGCCTCCGTTATTTTGAAACTATCATGGTAAATAGTCAGGAATTTAGTTTGTGTATTCATTTGGTTATTAGACCTGGCCCAATGTATTAGTTGCCGCCCCACTTACGACTTCCTTCAAAACAACCATGGCTCCAATAATTGTTTCACCATTAGATTTATCAGCTACGGTACCACTAGATTGTTTACTTTTGCTGAGCACTCGCCAATATTCCCAGATTGAGAAACCGGAGCGCTATCACATAGCTCTTTTTAGCCATACTATCTGAACTATGTAAGAATTTGCCTGAAAAATTATTCATAGTACAAATACCCTTATTCACAAAGCGCTTTTTGAGCGCGATATCCTGAAGGTTGAACACAATATTCAGGCACAAAAAAACTGTTTCAAAATATTTAAATAGCTATACATCCATTATTTACAGTAATACCTAATTCAATAGTTGCGACTTGTAAACACTAGGTGACTCCCCTGCTTTTTTCTGAAACATACGACTGAAATAATGGGGGTAATTAAAACCAAGATCACAAGCTAGTTCGTTCACCGTATTCTTCGAAGCTATGAGTTCAGTTTTAGCTAGTCCAATTATATGATCATTCGTTGTTTTGTCTGTTTCATTTTTCAGTAAATCACTTAAATAGTTGGTAGAAAAACTCACCTTTTCTGCAAAGTATTCAGGGCCGGGAATTCCATATCTAAGAGCATATTATTGCTAGAATAGTTTTGAAGCAATTTCTCCAGCCCCTTCAAAGTCAAAAACAAGATCAAATTTCCCATATAATTCCCTTAAGGCGTACTGATAATTGGCCCCATCGTAAGCCAATACATTGCCAACACCGAGCCCTTCGATTAGTGTTTTATTCTTCGAACTACACACTTCAAAAATCTGCGCGTACTTTGGTTTAATACCAATATGCTTCATAAAAATTCGTTCGAGCTGCTTTCTGCTATAGCCGATTTTATGGGACAGATCGTTAATTGAAATTTGCCCGAAGGTATCACGAACGAAGTTTATGGCTGCTGAAGCGTATACATCGGGAGATGTATTCGAAAATATTTTCAACAGGTAACGCGCTAAGTGCCGAATAATTTCGTCCGGATTTTTTGAATTACCTAGTTGTTCTTCCACATTTTTTGTATGTGAATAATAGATGTCTTCTAAATCCCAATTATTCCTTACTGCAAAATCACCTTCAAGATCTTTTAATAAGGATTTCGAAAATGGCTTCAGTGTCACAATGACCAAGCCAATTTCACCCAACGGTTTATATTGCACCGGCGTATTTCTAAAACCTTCCAGTGATATGCGTACAGCCAAAGACTCCTGATTTTCGGATTTTTCAATGGCGTTATCCTTATAATTAAGGACGAGATTAAGGTTGGAACTTGGTAAATTCTGAAATAGAAAATCGGCAGCATGAAGCTCAATTTGTAAAATTGAATTCACTAGCTGTTTCAGTTCATTTCTAACAGGAATTTGTCTAAATAACATCATCTTTTAACGTCTGTCTCTTGTATAAATTACGCGACTTAAGACAAGGCTAAGATACTACTCACCACCTGTATAGGGCATTAATTTCAAATCAACCGGCAATCACCTCTAAAATATCCTTGTTTTCCAGAAAACTCTTCGCTGTCCCATTTATTCCAACCTGAAAAATAGCTTCCGCCAGCTCGGTAGATTTAATACTATATGAAGTACCAAAAAGTTTAATAAGCGGATACAGTAACCTGGAAATTTTATAGCCAAAGTTAGGCTCCTTTCTTGGAGTTACCGGGTAGATATAGGATGGCCTAAATGAGTAAAAATGTTCGAAGCCAAGATCAGCTATTTGGTTTTCTGCCATACCTTTGTATTTGGCAAAAGACATACGACTTTTCTCCGTACGATCGGCACCGGCACCACTTAACAGGCATAACTTTGCTTCCGGGCTGTTTTCTTGAAGTGCTTTGGCAAACGCTACCGCATAATCAACTGTAATTAATTTAAATAGATCGTCTGGCACCTGCCCTGTGTATGCACCTATGCAGAAAAATGCAGCGCTTACTCCTTCAAAAAATGATTGGTGTTCTGTGTAGCTCAAAAAATCGTTGATCACCACTTCTTCCAATTTTTCGTGCTCTATACCCGTTGGTTTTCTTACGAGGTTTATCACCTGTTCAACGACATTTGAATTCAGACTCTGCTCAAGAACCAAGCCGCCAACCATTCCTGAGGCGCCTGCAATAATTACTTTTTTCATGTGTCCTACAAGAATTCTTAAGTTTTAAGGATTAATACTAATTACACTTTCGTATGTTAAAATAAAACCATATACTATATTATAAAATGCCACGCTAAGATGCCAAACCTTCACAGGCTAACAGTAGCAGGTAGTTGAGATTCTTCCTCATTTTAGAGCCCTATTTATTTTTGCACCTATCTAATATCAATATTTCAATTGTTATTCAAAAATTGAAAGAACAGATTTTAATTTCCGGAGCTTGCATGAATTTTAAGTCGGCCTTAAGCATAACTCCTTGTAGAAACTTAATAGGCAACATTTGACTCAGTTCTACCAGTATGGAAGAAAACGAGCATGTCTTCATAGCGACATTTAATTAAATTGCTTAGCGATTGCTTTGTTACTGAAGCAGACAATTATTAGTATCACATCTGAATAATTGAATGACGATCATTCGTGCAGCGTCCCCGCGTATGAAAAGGAATATAATTATACTTGACGCTGCATCTAATTTTTAAAAAACAAATGTTATTTGATACTTCAAGAAGTATCCCCAGAATTATTTTAAGTAGATAATACGTTTTTCGAAGCTGTGGATTAAAATTCCAGTAGTGTAGTTGACCATTCAAGTAATTATTCGTCTCTACTTTATACTATCGAGACATTTTAGACGATATCTTTTATGCGATCTCAATTTTTAAATAACCAATATACCTTAGATATGAAAAAACTTTTCTCACTATTACTAATAAGTTATGTGACAGGCTTAACTGTTTATAGCCAGTCCAAATCTAATACCATCAAAACAGAGATTATTCAATCAAATGTTACCAATTCACAATCTGTCTTTCTGGGTAAAACAAAGCCCGTTAGACAGTTCAAAAAGCTTATTGATAAGGATGTTGAACTCGGTGATCCTACTAGCAAGGAACAGCACGGCGCGTTTAAAAACAGACGTGGGAAATCAAATGCTATTTTGCCTGAGCTGGAACATCAGGGACCGGATCCTTTGCTTGCGCTTAACAATCGTTTAGAAAATGCCCAATCACTGCCAAGACGTCCATTAGTAAACATCGATGGCCAACAATTTGGCAGAGCTCCACACGATCCAACCGGGGATGTTGGTCTGGAACATTATGTTCAGTCCGTTAATGGGATATCTACATCTGTCGGCGTATATTCAAAGAATGGTGCTTTGGTACATGCTTTTGCCATGGAAGATTTTTGGGCAGACCTGGGTAGGGAATCTGCGGGCGACCCCATTGTACTTTACGATGAGCGAGAGAATCGCTGGATCATGGCAGAGTTCCCTAGAGGAAACACCGTACTTATTGCTGTTTCAGAAACATCAGATCCGTTGGGTGCTTATTTTGCTTATCAATTTAATACGCCTTTTTTTCCGGACTACCCCAAGTATGGGATTTGGCCTGAACACTTGGTGTTAACCACCAACGAAAGTTCACCTGCTCAGCTTTCGGAGTACTTTCTGGATAAAAAAAGTTTATATGCCGGCGATTCGCTGGTAACCATTCAACGCGTGGAAATCGAAGGAGAGCTATTTGTAGAATCCGGGTTTTTGACCGCGACACCCATTGATGTTGACGGAATGGTAGATCCAACAGATACGCGTCCGATGATTATGCGCCTCAATGATGCCTCATGGGGCAATGTAGCTGAGGACGTTTTGGATATCTATCGCTTTGATATCGATTTGGAAAACCCAGATGCCACTATTGTAGAATTGATTCGAATGGAAACAACGCCCTATGATGCCTATCCGTGTTCGGAAGAAGGAGTAGGTTTTGCCTGTATTGCCCAGCCGGACAGCGCCCTTGGTTTAGACGGTTTACCTGAAATTATTATGAACGTACCCAAATACCGCAATTTTGATACGCATGAATCCGTTGTGTTGTGTTTTATTACAGACGTGACCAATGGTGATGATTTAAGCGGTATTCGGTGGATGGAACTACGGAAGACTCCCGGTTCGGATTGGAGCATTTACCAGGAGGGTACTTATGCCCCGTCGGATAGTATAAACCGCTTTATGCCCTCCATTGCCATGGACGCACACGGAAATATCGGACTGGGCTACGATGTAGCGAGCAGGGAAGTATACGCAGGTATGCGCTATACCGGACGTACGGCCGATGCACCCTTAGGCACCATGAATATAGAAGAATTTCGCGTGGCAGACGGACAGGGAGCTGTCAATTCACGCACAAGATACGGCGACTATTCACAAATGTCGGTAGATCCCGTGGACGGGCGCACATTTTGGTATACTTCGGAGTATGCTTCGAAGAATGTCGTAAAATCACGCATTGTCTCCTTCAAAATTTTGCAGGATTCAGTTGACTTGGGGGTGACTTCCTTCGTTAATCCGGCTGCACTGGGTGACTACGGAACTGCGGAAACTGTTACTATAAACATTGAAAACTTTGGTTCGCAGGCCGCAACAGGATTTGAGATTGGTTTTATGCTGAATGGTACACCGATAGATCAGCAATTCATTTCAGACACCATACTTCCAAATAGCAGTTTAAATTTTACGTTCTCTGAAACAATCGATTTGTCCGAAACAATCGATTACGAGTTGGAAGCATTTGTCCACTTAGCAGATGACGCCAATACCATTAATGATACATTGAATCGTAGCATTCAAAATCGACACCAACGAGACATCGCTATAATGTTTGTAGAGTCAGCGCAATTGGCTTGTGATACAAGCGCTTTCCTTGATGTGCTGATCGTAAATAAAGGTGTCGATACCGTTAATAAAATCGAACTACTGCTGGCCATAGACAATATAGTATCTGATACCATCGTATGGAACGGAGAACTAGTAAATGGTGATACGGCACAGGCAAATATCAAGGCAGCAATTCCGGCAAATGATACCATGTATCTGGCAGCTTTGTCCGTATTTGAAGTCAATGATTTGGATGATTTAAATAGGCAGAATGACAGCACACAAATAGCACTCACCAAAAATTCAGTAGAGTATACTCCCCTTGTTCTAAGTATTCAACTGGATCGATTTCCGCAAGAAACAAGCTGGCAAATTGTAGCCGACAGCGGCTCTGTGATGGATAGCACTATTGAAGGAGGGCCTTACAACGGCCGGCCGTTTGAATTAGTAGAACATAACATATGTGTTTTCAGTGAAGACTGTTATACCTTCAATATATTCGATGAATCACAAGCATTTATAACACAAGGCATATGCTGTAACTTCGGTGACGGTTCCTACAAACTGATGCGTGGCGATGGTTATCTCTTCTTCGATAAACCGGGCGACTTTGGTTTTCAAGCTTCAGAATCTTTTTGCCCCAAAGACACAACGTGTAGTGCCAACGCCCTTCCTCTTGTGCAAAATGACAGTTTGGGACTATATGAGATAGATGTTGTAGCTCTGAGCGGGAGTGCTCCATTTAGCTACAGCATTGACGGAGGTTTGACTTTTCAGGATAGTTCAACATTTAGCGACCTTAACCAAGGCGAATATGTCTATTCAATACGCGATTTAAACGGGTGCACATTTACCGACACGCTCATTATTAAAGATCTTGATGTTATCCTGGAAAGCGATACTGTCATTTCTACATGTACGGAAAGTGTAATCATACCCGTAAATGTGATCAATCGGGGCCTGCTCAATCTCAATGAGGTTGAAATTGCCGTGGATATAAATGACCTGAATATTGATGTCGTCACCGGTGAAATTCCGGCGGTAGCTGGTTTGGCAGAAATTGAAATTAACTTACCTTCTTTGCAAGATAATGTGATTCAATTCAGGTTGCTCAAGGCAAGAGGGGCAACAGTAGCAGCATCAGATACCGCAATAAGTTCGATTTCAAATGATACCACATTAGAGCGAATTGTACTGACAATAGCAACTGATCGCTTTCCGAGTGAAATAACCTGGGCACTATTTCCGAAAAATGACACTGTGCCGTTACTTGAAGGCGGTCCATATCCCGGCTTAGCATTTTCAGAAATAGCAGAAGAGATGTGCCTTACTGAAGATTGTTACACATTTGAAATATTTGATGAATTTGGAGATGGAATATGTTGTGGTTTAGAAAACGGATATCAAATTATGGATGATAACGATTTTGTATATATAGCGAGTGACGGCCAGTATGGATTCGGAGAACGCACCGATTTTTGTGTACCGTCCGATACAAGCTGTGACATCCAGGGCACAGCGATTGCTTTAGAGTCAGCACCACGCGAATGGAACATTTCATTTACAGCTTTCAATGGCCTGGCCCCATTTCAATACAGCATTGATGGCGGGGCTACTTTTCTGGAAGAAGCATTGTTTGAAGGATTGGCAGGTGGTACTTACATAACAGTTATGGAAGACGCCAGAGGATGTCGTGCTTATCTGGACACATTGGTGATTGACTTTCCGCTTATCACCAATACCAATGATGCCGATGGAATCGACGAATCAATATTTGCCATTGTCCCTAATCCTACTCAGGGTTATTTCAATGTTTCGTTTAAGCATGGCGCCATTGATCAGCCTCAGGTAAAAATTCAGGTAATGGATGCACAAGGTAAATTGATATATGAAGCGATGATGAGTCCTTACGATGGTTTATACCGTGCTCCCGTTTCTCTGTCAAATAACCCAAAAGGGATGTATCATGTTCGCGTAACGGCTGGCGAAGTTTCATTTAGCAAACGTGTGATAAAAAACTAACAAAAAGTAATTTCGATTAAAAAAGGATCGTTTTTAAAAAACGGTCCTTTTTTTGCTATAACATAAGTGGCATCAAGTAGTAAAAATAGTACCAAAACCATTAACCACCTTATTTTAAAGGGTATTTTAACATTGCAAATTACGCTAAATCAGGAAGCATCAAATCATGTCTCTACAACGACATTTGATCAAATTGCTTATGACTGACTTTGATACTGCTACCGATAATTGCTACTATCACGGTCTTATAATTAAATGATATTCAGTTATTAAAACGTCATGTTTATGAAAAAAATAATAGAACTATACTAAATCCGCATATGACTTTTAGCTCAATATAACTTTATTGATCTGGTGAAAGGCAATTCCTGAATTGTATGGGCTTTTTACAGGTAGCTTTTTGATGTAATGGATATAAATCTTTTTTCACAGTTACCCTTTACTTTCTGAGTAGATGTGCGTCTACTTACCGCGTCTTGTACTATCATGAGATTTTTAATTACGGAGTTTGCTAGCTCCCAACTATTTTTGAAACAACCAATTTATTTAGATATGAAAAAAATACTTTTACTTACAATAAGCTGCCTGACAGGTTTGATAGTATACAGCCAGTCAGAATCTAAAAAGGTCAGTACCCGCATTGTTCCGTCGAAGGTCAGCAATTCAAAAGCTGTTTTTTTAGGAAAATCGAAGCGTGTTGATGAACTTGAAGTAGCCAAAAGCACCAAAAGCCAAGTTGCTAAGCGCTTGAAAAGCGAGCATGAACATGAAGACAAAGAAGGGCGAAGAAAGTCCAATGCTGTGTTACCTGAACTAGAGCATCAGGGCCCGGATCCTTTACGCGCGTTGAATAATCATCAAAAAGGAGCCGCTGCGCTCCAACGATCCGCACTTGTCAATGTAGACGGTTTACGATCGGGATTTGGTCCGCCGCACGATCCAACCGGAGAAGCCGGTTTGCGTTATTATATCCAGGTCATCAATCCGGACTTTAATGAACCAGACCCAAAAAATGTAGGCATTTATAACAAAAACGGTAAACTGGTGCATAACTTCGCACTCCACCAACTCTGGCCCGATCTGAATCCAGAGAATAGTCTGTTATTGGACCCTATAATCCTTTACGATGAACAACTAGACCGTTGGGTTTTTATTGCAGTCGCATTATTACCACAACAGGAAAGTGCCATTGCGATTGCCGTTTCGGAAACACCAGACCCAATGGGTGCTTATTTTGCTTATGTATTCAAGACGGCCTACTTACCCGACTTTCCTAAATTGGGCATATGGCCCGAACACCTGGTGATAACTACCAATGAAATTTCAGGCGCTGTTTTAACGCAATACTTTCTGGATAAAAACAGTCTATACTCCGGAAATGCACAGGTAAGCATGCAACGTATAGAAACCGAGGGGGAAATTTTTTCGGAGAATGGCCGTATTGTGTCTACACCGATTGATATAGACGGGAACGCAAATCCGACAGATACCCGCCCTATGGTCATGCGACTTAATGACGCTTCCTGGGGTGATGTGGCTGCCGATGCGCTAGACCTCTATCGTTTTAATGTTGACCTGGATAATCCGGACGCCACTACCGTAGAAGTCATTAGCATGGAGACAACACCTTACGACGGTTTTCCTTGTGCCGATGGGGCATCCGTTTTTGGATGCCTTGTCCAACCTGACAGTAACGCTCCACTCTTGGATGCCCAGGCCGAAAACATTATGAATGTTCCCAAATACCGGCGGTTCGATACACACGAATCAATCGTATTGTGCTTCATTACAGATGTGACGAATGGCGATAATTTGAGCGGCATTCGCTGGATGGAATTGCGAAAAACACCAGGTTCTGACTGGGGTATTTATCAGGAAGGCACTTATGCACCGGAAGATAACGTAAACCGTTTCATGCCATCTATTGCTATAGACGAGTACGGAAATATTGGAATGGGCTTCGATGTAGTGAGTAAAGACGTGTATGCAGGTATTCGCTATACCGGACGCATGGCAGATGCGCCTTTGGGAACCATGAATATTGAAGAATTTCAGGTAGTAGACGGAACAGGTTCCAACTTTAGCACACGTTACGGAGACTACTCACATCTGTCGGTAGACCCTGTGGACGGCCGCACATTTTGGTATACTTCAGAATACGTGGCCGACAATAATATTGTAAAAACAAGAATCACCTCTTTTAAGATTCTGCGGGATACAACAGATTTGGGAATTACGTCCTTCATTAATCCTACGCCCCTGGGTAACTACGGTACAGCAGAACCAGTGACTATCAAAATTGAAAACTTTGGTTCACAATCTGCGGCAGGATTTGAAGTGGGTTTTTCACTGAATGGGACATTGATAGACCAACAGCTGATTTCTGACACTTTACTTCCAAACAATAGCTTAAGTTATACTTTCCCTGTAAACATCGATTTATCTGAAAGAACGAATTACGAACTCGAAGCTTTTGTACACTTAGCAAGTGATGACAATAAAATTAATGATACCCTAAACATCGATGTACAAAATCGATTGGAAAGAGACATTGCTTTATGGTCCTTAAATTCAATGCAATCCGTTTGTGACACCAATGCAGCGCTGAGTGTTCTGATAAAGAATGAAGGGGTCGAGACTATTAATAAAGTTGAAATACTACTAACGGTAGACAACAACCTTCCTGATACCCTTACGTGGAACGGAGCACTAAAAAATGGTGACTCAGCACAAATAAGTATCAAAGCATCAATTCCGGCGAATAATGCCACATACCTTGCAAAAATGTCGGTATTTGAAGTAAATGATCAGGATGATTTAAACGAACAAAATGACAGTACTCAGTTAACAATATCTCAAAACTCAGAAGATTTTACTCCCATAAATCTAACTATTCAATTGGATAACTTTCCGCAGGAAACGAGCTGGCAAATTGCTTCCGATCCTGGTTCCGTGCGCGACACCTTAATTGAGGGAGGCCCTTATCCCGGACAAACGTTTGGGTTCATAACAGAGAATATATGTATTTTCAGCGAAGACTGTTATACTTTTACCATTGTCGATGGATTTGGGGATGGAATTGTTAATGGCTCCTACAAACTCATGCGTTCGGATACTTATACTTTCTTTGATCGAGGAGGAAATTTTGGGGAGCAGGCATCAGAATCCTTTTGCCCAAAAGACACATCATGCAGCGCCGACGCGGAAGTATTGTTACAAAATGACAGCCTGGAACTATATCAGGTAAACATCGTCACAAAAAGTGGCAATTCCCCATTTAGTTATAGCATTGACGGAGGGGCAACTTTTCAGGATGGCCCAACATTTAATGATATTACAGAAGGTGCATATACCTATACAATACGCGACTTAAATGGATGTATGTTCACTAACACTATTACTATCGAAAACAAGCTGGACCTTTCTATTGAAAGTGAGGCGACAATAAATTCCTGTGGAAGCGGAGCTACCTTACCAGTAAACGTAATAAACGCAGGCTTGCTGAATTTAAACGCAATAGAGATAGCCATTGAGATAAATGGTGTGCCTTCCGACACTTTCGCCATAGAAATACCAGAAGTGTCGGGTGCAGCCGCTATTGAATTAGACTTACCTGCTCCGGGCAATTACACGATCCAACTCCACTTAATTAAAGCAAGAGGTATGGAGGTGACAGAGGCGGTTACAACTACCACTATCGTTTTAATAGATCCTGTATTGAATCGAGTTATACTTAGCCTGCATACTGATCAGTTTGCTCTTGAAACAGTCTGGGCACTAATTCCTGAAAACAGTAGCGAGCCAATATATGAAGGCGGCCCCTATTCTGATGATTTAGCATTTTCTGAAATAAAACAGGAAATGTGTCTTGCAGAAGGGTGTTATACCTTTGAAATTTTGGATACCCGTCTGGGAGATGGCATCTGTTGCGTTCGGGGAAACGGGTCCTATCAAATAAAAGGTGACGATAATTTTGTATATACAACGAGCGACGGTCAGTTCGGAGGAGGAGAACGCGTAGATTTCTGCGTACCGGGCGATACAAATTGTAACATAAAGGGCGGTGCCGTTGCCATTGAGTCCGCACCACGCAAATGGAATATCCTATTTACGCCTGCTAATGGATTAGCTCCATTTCGATATAGTATTGACGGTGGAGCAACATTTCAAGAAGAAGCATTCTTTGAAGATGTGGCTAGCGGCACTTACATAAGTGTAATTGAAGATGCCAGAGGCTGCCGTGCTTATCTGGACACGGTAGTGATTGATTTCCCAGCTATCATCACTAACACCAACGACATAAGAGGCATTAATGAATCGGATTTCATTATAGCACCTAACCCTACGCAAGGGCACTTTGATGTTTCTTTTAAGCATGGAACCATTGAACAATCTCAGGTAAAAATTCAGGTAACAGATGCACGAGGCAGGTTAGTATACGAAAAGATGATGAAGCGCCGCAATGGCATATATCAAGCACATATTTCCCTTTTAAATTTTTCTAAAGGAGTCTATCAGGTACGAGTAACAGAAGGAACATCTACATTTAGTCGGCGACTGATAAAATTTTAAAGAAAAAGCAAGTCAGTTCAGAGAAGGATCGTTTCCAAAAGCGATCCTTCTTGGTTTATATGTGTTTACTTCAAATGAGGTACATTAAGAAAGAGCCATAAAATTCACCTTTCAATTAAACCTTACCGGGAACATGCAGGCAAGGTTTTTTCAGCTATTTCCCGCATTCAAAAAAACACGTTCCAGCCAAAGTGCTACCTGCAAGGCCTTACAGGTATATGTGACTCTCAGACTGTTGTATTTACCCAGTTTTTGTGCCAATTCACTGTTCCACGGATGAAGTACAGGGATCACGCCAATCGAAAAACCATTTTGTGCTAACACTTCTTCCAGGCTTACTGTATGCTTGCTTTGAAAGTACCCCAGGTGGCAAAGAGCAGATTCTAACAACATTTTTTGTACAGGAGTTGGTGTGTGTGCCTGCAGATTGAACACATCAGACTTCAATTGATCTTTTGTGCTTTGTGAAAAGTTATAGTAACCCGTCCTGAGGACTCTGCTCATAAAATACACAATGACGGACTTATCGGGATACCAGGCAGCAATTAAGTGCGATTTATTAAGGTAGTCACCAGAACTGATTGCCTGTTCTAAAAAACCTACCGCTTCTAATTCGTAATTGCTTATTGGCAAACGATACTTGGCAACAAATTGTAGTATGTTACAAAGTACACCCAAATCGAGATCCACGTATAGCTTATCTGTTCCTAGCCAGGTATTATAGGTTTTGAATTGCCTGTAAGCTTTGGGAACTCGCTTCACCCATCGGTCTCTCTCACCATTGGCATGGTAGGCAAATCTTTCCCTGAGCCTCTGTGCCTGAACCCGTTCGAAGTCCAGCCCCAAAAAAGCGACAGAAGAATCATCGGCATCATTGGCAGGTTTGAAGTGCTTAAATTTGCTCAGAATTTTACCGTTAGGAAAATAGCCATGTGCCCGGTAATAATTAAAAGACACATTATCGTTACCATGGCGATAGACTTCCAAGGCTTTTTCAGCTTTGGCAATTAAATCACACAGCCGATCAGCTGAAGAAGTGTTTTCCCATTGCGTCTTATAAGTCTTTAAAATATGGAGTATATAAGCCGTAAAATACACATTATCGTCAGGTCGCGATAAATTTAATAAACCATAATTCCGCTCTGAGGGAAAAATCCCCTCATGGTAGTAATCGCGGTTGGCCTTACGCTGAATATCTATCAGTATCTCAAGTGCTTGTTCAATCACCTTTAATCCTATATTAGTCAAAACTTTGAGGGTATATTAAGCGCCCTCGATAATAAGCTTATCATAAAGATAAGTCACAATTGATTTCAACATCATCAATAATTGCCCCCTTAGCCTTATAAAATTCCTGTGCATTTTTGTTCCAGTTAGAAACCTGCCACTTCATTTTAACACATTTTTCGCTTTTCCCCATTTCCAGCACTTTATTAAATAAGTCCCCACCTATTCCCCGACCTCTACAACGTTCCAAAACGAACAAATCATCTAAATAAATCGCTTTTCCTGTCCAGGAATAATACGCAAAAAAGTAGGTAGCAAAACCAACAATTTCTTTCCCGTCTACTGCAACAAGACAATTAAACCAGTCTTTGCTTTCAAGCATTTGTTCTTGTGTTACCTGTACTTTTTCCGGGGTTTTGATAAAAGTGGCAAATGCTACGATAAGTCGGTGAACATCTTTAAAATCTTCGGGAAATGCACTTCTTATAGTAATACTCATTCAGTTGTTTTTAATAAGTCTTTTATTTATTGAATCAACGTTCAAATTAATGCCTTTTAAGCCTCAACCCCTCACACTTTTTATTGAAAATAAAATAATTCCCTCTTATAATATTTCAATTTACAGATTGCATTAGTAGATTTTATACTTTCAAAAGTAAAACATTCAGTGTATAGTGCGAAGCTAGGTATCAGATAGGTCGCTAAACACATCAATGAAGGATTTGAAAAAATATCGCAACATATCATAAAATATTTTTATGCAAATCATTACTTTTATTAACATTAATTAATAAACATAAAAGCACTGTTAGCTGTTTAAAAGGGAAACAAATAGTAACGCCATGAAAAAAAACTATTTCTTCTCATTGTTCGTGCTTTTAGCTATCCAATTTAACGTTCAGGCCAACAAGCCTCAATTCTACATTCAACCTAACGTACAGTTTGTACCCAAAACAGGTCAAACAGCTATAGTTTTGGGAGCCTCAAGTGGATACTCCATCTTCAACAATTTCTACGTTGGGGGCCAATTTAATCATGTTGTTAACAGATTTATGCCACTCACTGAAGAAGATTCGCGCATGAGATTAACAAGCAGTTGGGGAGGGCTTTCTTTTGATTATATGATATTGAACTATGATACCTATAAATTTTTCGTCACCTCTTCTTTAGGTGGTGGGTTAATAGACATAGTAGCTGATCAGGAAGGAGTGGTTCCTGATGAAAGGGCTTTTTATTCCTATGGGCAACTGGGTGTTCTATGCGATATTCCTGTTCACCGTGTGCTTCATTTAACGTTGGGCTATAATTACCGCATTGTGAGTAATATCGACTATAAGAATGTAAACGCCAGAGACATTGGTGGTATTAGTGGACAAATAGGTATTCGCTGGATATTGGATTAAAAATAATAGCTGAGTGTAATTTAGAAGTACATCAAAAATTCTTTAAAGGAATCTCTATTTATTGAAGTATATAAAAACGAAGCTCCGGGCCGCAATTGCAAGATACTAAGGATATAGAGATTCCAAATTTTCAGGCTAATACCACGCAATTTAGATACACTCAATGGTCTCAGCCTCTATTTCTGGCAACACGAAACCCAAGATCATCAATTGCAAAGGCCACAGGGTGACTTCTTCTTCGGTTCGTAGCCAGGCAACCGCGTTCTTCATCGTTCCAGCCACCCCCGCGAAAAACGCGGTAAGTACCATAAACTGTTTCGTCGTAACTATTAGAGCACCACTCCCAAACATTCCCTAACATATCAAAGAGTCCCCATGCGTTGGGTGTTTTTAAACCAACTTCGTGCGTTTGCCCTTCGGAGTTCTCCTTATACCAGGAAATGGCAGCGGGCTCCCCATATCTGGTATTGCTTGTCCCGGCCTTACATGCATATTCCCACTCCGCATCTGTAGGAAGCCGATAACCTTTCGCTGCTGCATTTATGCTAAATTCATTTTTTTCAACATCAATATGGTAATAAGCCTCTAAGCCTGTTTTTTGAGAAAGTGTATTACAAAATTTGATACAATCTAACCAAGACACCGTTTCTACCGGTTTTTTGCTTCCTTTAAATGTACTGGGGTCTTCTTTGCTTACCTCAAAATACAAATCCTGAGTAAGTACATATTTTGACAAATAAAAAGGAGCTATTTTCTCAGTCCATTCCCGTTTTGTACGGTCATCTCTTAAAAACACTTCTCCTCCCGGAATCTCGATCAACAATTCAGCTAAGAGTTCTTTTATGTCATATGAAGGCCTAATCATGTTTATTAAATGCTTTTTAACAACTAAGCAAAACGCCATTTGATTCATTTTGGTTCGAATAAAACGCTTACAACCTATGAGGTTTTTAAAAAAACCTTATAGGTATTTTGAACAACCTTATAGGTATTTGAAATTACCTTATAGGTGTGGGGAGCATAAACAGGGCTGTAAATATGATCACATCCTGCACGAAATGAATTCCCCAGGCTAGTCCCAGCCCGCTTGTTTCGTAAGACGCTTTCGATAGCACATAGCCCAAAATTGTTGCCATAATCACTCCGGGAATACCGGAAGGGTAACCTGCAAAATGAGGTAAGCCAAACAAAATTGCAGAAAGAATAAATAGGGTATTTTTAGCTACAAGCCCGGTCAGGTTACCATTAATAGCAAATCGATAGATAATTTCTTCAGCAAAAGAATTGCTTAAGGCTAATAGCAAAATCAGGGGCAAAAAGGACCAATTAAAATGGAATACACTTCCTTTTTGCTTCAAAACAAAAAACATAAATACCGCGGTTGCCAAACTAATAAAGAGTAGTAGTTCCAGCCCATTTCTTTTCCAACTTGTACGACCGTTTATCCCGAGCCACCTTTCTTTAGTCGCTAACTCTTCGAGATCTCCAAGCCTTAAGAGTTCTATGCTTCCCGGGGTCACCACCAATGTGATGACCATCACAATAAATGCTATGATCATTACCCTCATTTGATACTTTAACAAATTGTTAATATAAGCATTGGGTACTAAGGATAAAGGGAGGTTTTGTAGCAATTTATTGGAAAAAACTAACAAACCTGAAGTGAATAACACTCCTAAAACTGTTAAAATAGGTTTCATAGGCATCTTTTTATGACAAAGATCCCATCAATGCGCTACACTACAATTACCCTATGGTAAGTTAGTTTATATCGTTTCGAATTCTGCTGAGACTCTGTGGTGTAACTCCGAGGTAAGAGGCAATGTACTTTTGCGGGGTGCGCTGAATGATACTTGGCTGTTTGTTTAATAAGCCAGCATACCTTTCTTTGGCTGTCTTTGTTAATAGCTCGATTTGTTGTTGTTGCTTGTGCATAAAAAGCCCTTCGGAAGCAAAGCGACAAATTTTATCTCCGAATTCATTATCGATGCTTAGTTTATCAAAATCAGGCTTCGAAATCCTGAATAATTCCGTTCGCTCAAATGCTATTACTTCCAGAGGGGTAGACTGCACTGAGAGAAAGGACATATAATCGCCAAAAAATTCATTTTCATAGCATAAATCAATACATATAAAATTGTTTTTATTCCATAACAGTATGCCTCCTGAGCCCTTTAGAATAAAGTACAAATATTTTTCAATGGTGTTGTTTTGTTTTATTACCTGGTCTTTTTCAACGCTAACTACGGTTCCTGAATCTGTAAACGACTGCCAGGCCTCAATAGGAACATTGATATAAACATCAAACACCTGTTTTATTTGTTCAGTTACACTCATCTGTTGTTTATGCTTGCTTTGATTCATCTTCAAAACGAGGCTGAGCTTTGATCGGAACCAGAAAAGCTTTACCTAATCTATCATAGAGCTCATTATCGCTTTTTTTGCTATACTTCCTAATTTCAACACCTATTTTACCGTAAAAATTAAACGATTTAGGGTGACTACTGGTAACAATAATATCCAATATACCTCTTTCAGAATAATAGGGCATGACCACCTTATTCAACCAATGACTCCCATAACCTTTTCCCTTTTCCACAATATGAAAGTACTTCAGCAACACTGTTTTTTCAGGATCAAAAGCCCCTCCTTCAAGTTGAGCGATGGCTCCACCGACAATTGTAAGCACACCTCTAATTTCACCCTTTTTCTCTAAGGTATGTACCTCAAACCAAACATCATCAATCCTTTTGATCTTCTCTATATATTGTATAGCGTGATAGAGTTCATTGTAATCGTCCCAGTCATGTTGGAGTTTCCAGTTCACATAATTGGCGATGGGCAAAAATAAGCTGCTGTTGAATGTTTTATACAACACAAAATTAACTCCGCCATTTGTACTTATTAGTTCCATAATAATCTCAACAAAATAGTAGCACACATTTATTTAAAGATCGGCATCAATATCCAATTCCATGATGGGTAAATAGCGATTTTTAATTGAACTTTCGAGCTGCCCAACAATTTTAAATCCCATTTTCTTGTAAAACGCTGCTGCGTTGGGTTCTGATTCAAGTTTTATTTTTTCTTTACGAGCTTGTATTGCTTCTTTGATCAGGTGATTCATTAGAGTTTTACCGTAGCCCTTACCTATATATTCCGGGTCAACAAAAATATTATCCAGAAGAAGCACCTTATTATTGATAAACTGATAAGAATAGTAGGCTATTATTTTGTTATGCAGTATTAATTTAAACACATCGTTCCGGTCGATATAAGCTGTTGATATAGTAAGATCATCTTCCCACCTTTTCAGTTGTTCTTTTGAATAGTTCCAATAAGACTTGGCGCGAAATGTTAAATCAGACAAAGTCTGTGCGTCTTCTTTATGAGCTCTTTCTATCCTCATAATTGTTAATTCCTCCAATTTGGTTAATAGTTAGCGATCTCCCCGAAGCAAGCAAAATGAACTATCGCTCCTTTATCAATAAATAAATAACATTTTTGTATATTTAGTGTAAATAAGAGCAAGAAAATTGGTTTTTACTTAATTGCTTGGTTTTATATTACCTCAATTATCCGGCATAGAAGGTAATTTAAACGTTTCTTAAAACCTGTCAGACCTTATTACCATATCCTCGAGGAGTTTGGCGATTAGCGTTTAATCACCTTCAATTATTACATGTTCCCAAAGAATACCATTATAAACAAATTGTACCCATGCCTCCTTTGGAGTAGCATTTTCGCGTGCTTTCTCACAAGCTCTATCTATGCCTTTCAAATTGCGGATGTTAAGTATTGAGATTATGACACACCCATTCACACGGTAAATGCTGTCACAGAATTTGGTGCTGATAATACCGGAAGCATTGACGCTTCTACAGCTATTCAAAACGCCTTAAATAGTGCCGGAGATAGCTATGGAGGGATCGTATTTTTACCTGAGGGAGAATATTTGCTAACAAGAATACAGGGGAGGTATTCAAACAAACACGATGCAACTTACAGGATCTACCACCGCAGTAATGGAAGGTGGTTTTCTCGATGGTGACGCCACGCACCGCATCAGAGCGCGCAATTCAAGCCATGCCAAAATATGCGGAGCTATGACCCCTTTGGATATCTGGGACTTTCATTCCGAAGATCAAGATAATATTTGCATAGAGAGTTTATCCTCTAATGACATCGAAGGTATTAACGGAGGCGGTACCTGCCGCGACTGTAATGGTGATGCCGGTGGCACTGCATCCTACGATAATTGTGGTGTTTGCGTAGGCGGTGAAACAGGTCTGGAGGCATACTTGCAAGATTGTAATCAAAACTGGGGCGGTTTAGCTTATATTGATGAATGTAATGTATGTGTAGGTGGCAACACAGGATTAACACCTTGTACTATCGTTTCGATAACGCATATTTCCAGAGAAGACGGTATAACAATCTTTCCGAAGCCCTATGAAGGAAGTTTTACCATTTCTTGTAGCGATGAGTCCTGCCTATCTTCTATCCTCTTCATTACAGATATGACAGGTAAGGTTCTATTAAAAGAAGCGCTCATAAGCCCTCACCTTCAGCTAAATATTCCTGATCTGGAAAGCGGTATTTATTTCATAAAAATTGGAAGTTGGATTAAGAAGGTTGTGAAGATGTAAAACAACGCTTACCAAAATAATTTACCCGACGCCTATGACTTCGCAATAATAAAGTCCCAATAGCTTTAGTTTATTTATTCAGCACCACTCTTTTCCATGGTTTGCGTTAAATAGCCATAAAGAATTCCTTCTAAAGTGTCACACTTGAAATTCAAAATAGTCTAATTAAATAGAGACCGCATCAAACTTATGAATAAAGATTTAAATTCGCTCATTGAAAAAGCTTTAAAGGGTGACAAACAGGCACTGGAACTGGTGGTAGAAACCATTAAAGATGTTGTTTACAACCTGGCTCTTAAAATGCTTTTTTTTCCGGAAGACGCACAAGATGCTTCTCAGGAAATATTGATCCGGATTATAACACACCTTAGCAGCTATAAGGGAACAAGTTCTTTCAAAACCTGGGCTTATAAAGTGGCCTCTAACTACCTGCTTACCGAACGATCTAAAAAGAGTCGTAAAACACAACTCATTTCGTTTGAAGAATACGCCCTTCAAATAGACACCGGACAATCTGAACAGGTCCTCCATTCCAAAAACGAAGGTGAGACAAGGTTGCTGGAAGAGGAAGTAAAAATAAGTTGTTTACATGGGCTCTTGCATTGTCTCAACGCCTCTAACCGACTCATTTTTATACTGGGTGCTGTGCTGGACTTCAACAGTACCGAAGCCGCGGAGATTTTGGAAATTTCTCCTGCAAGTTTCCGAAAACAACTATCACGTTCCCGGGATAAAGTAAAAAATTTCCTGACAACAAAATGCGGACTTGTAAATGAAAATAACGCATGTAGGTGTCGCAAAAAAATCGACTTCCTGGTAGATCAAGGTATGATCAATCCGCAGTCATTACAATTTGCCAAACACAATGAAGAAAGTATCGACATGATGCATAAAATAAGCACACTCAACAATACATTGAGTGTATTTAAATCGGTGTCTGTGTCAGAAGCACCACCTCAATTATTAAAGGCAGTAAAACAAACTATTAACTCAACTCAATTTTAGCCATGAAACAATGTTTAGAACAATATGTTACGATCTGGAACGATAAGAATGTTTCTAATCTTGAAGGCGTACTTAAGGAATCGTCTAACTATTGGGATGCAGCGCAGCACGGAGGAGCCCTGGAAATTATCCATAACAGCATATTGGCTACCCACGAAGCGTTTCCGGACATCTTTTTTAAGATAATAAAACTAAATTCCGCCTCTAATAATGAGTTTTATTTAGAATGGCTCATGACCGGAACCAACACAGGAAGTTTCTTCGGAGCGGCACCAACAGGCAAAAAAATTGAAATCAGGGGTTTGGACTACATCGTGTGCGAATCTGATAAGATCTCCAGCATTCAAAGTTTCTATGACAGTGCGTTGTTTAGTCAACAACTTGAATTACAATGAAAATAGTTTCTATACCACCAAAAATGGAGCGGTTTTATGGTAGCGGCTCCATGCTACACCCCGATCGCTTTATGGTCGAAGATTTAATCCGGAAAATTCCGCAGGGCCGAATAGTTTTTATTGAAACCTTATGCAAAAAAATGGCTGAGGACCATGGCACAAATATAAGCTGCCCCATGCGCACCACCAACTTCATTAAAAAAATCATAGCTGAAAGTACTTCCGGGGTACAATCAGATCCCATACCGTTTTGGAGAGTAACCCGTAATAACCACAAGCTTATTAATTACCCCAATTTGGAAACAGGCATCGCTGCATTGCAAAAAGAGGGCGTGCAAGTTAGAGGCAATAATAAAGGTGAATTTGAAGTATGCCATGCAGGGGATTTGCTCTTTAGTTTTACAGAAGTATAGTAGCAAGCGGACCTTTCTACTAATTTCTCCAGCATAATGTTCGTTTTAAGAATGGAATTACTCCAACTCCTGACACATCCATACACCGGGAATTTCAACGTTAAATCCGGCGTTACGGTAAGCCATTCTGGCAGGCAGGTGTGAGGGATCACCACCGGTGGCGACTGTTGCCACCTTCATACCTGCCTGTTTCATGATTTCAATAGCAAAACCATACATTTTTGTACCGATACCTTTGCCCGAATAATCAGGATCTACGGCATTGAGCCCAATCTCACCGACTTTATTTTTATCATCCAGCCTCAATGATACAAAACCTACAATGTTATGATTATAGATAACCTTCCAACTTTGCCAAACAGTATCCTTTTCAAACAGTGAAATAAGCAGCTCTTTCTGCGCCATATCCTCCGGCAATTGTGCATGCTCATAGATCGTATTTCCAAGTATGCTTCTAAAAGAATCAAAAATTGGTTGAAAGGCCCTCTTCCTTATTTTTTCCAAATATTGTAAATCCTCGCCAACCGCTTCTAAAAATACAATTTCTTCCATGTGCCATGTCTTTTTTATTGCTATTTCCCTGCTTATAAAGTTGAAATTAGCATTTTATCACTACAATCTGATTAAAGGGAAGAACTTAATAGCAATTTTATCCCAAAATTTCTTTCAGCCTGAAGGTAAGCCACTCTGCCGGTTGTTTTAAGCTGTCAAATTCCACCCAGTACTTGGGTTTGTAATGACTGTTAATTCGCCAACAGCCCTCTTTTTTTCTTTTTTGAAGCACCAAAGTTCGGGCTTCACCACTGCGTTGATCATATAGCATTTGGTTATCACCCAACAGACCCAAAATTTCAACTACATTGGTTTTGTAAGTGAATGGGTAGGTTAGTTTGGTCATATCTTTTGTGATAGGCATATCCGTACGTTTTCGCTTATATACCTTGTGTTCAAGAATATATTCCAGGCCTTGACTTAACTTCAAATTAATGGCTGATTTCTTGGCGTCACAGTTTTTCCTAAATTCACTTAATGAAACCATCGATTTAACTACGCCAATATAACACGGAGTAGATTTCATGCACCCTCCATATTTTTGTATTCCCTTACCAGGCCACTTGTTTTCAATATTTCTTGCTGTATTTTGATAATTCACTATCCACCATATTCCCTTTTCTATTTTCTCATAATCCGGGTAGTTTAGTTTCATTAGCACTGTGGTAATCATGGCGTTATAACATGCCAACAAATCATTTTTTTTACCGCTAAGAGAGAACCCTTCACCACAAAAGGTAAGTTCGGCCAGCTTATCTCTCCAGTTCTGCACTTTTTTATACTTGTAAGAAAACGGAATTTCAGCTAATTCGATCAGGCGGTGCAAAAGATTCAGGTTGTTTTCTTCGAATTCCTTCAATAGCTTTTGAAAAAGCTCCGAACCATCCAAATAAGGTTTTGCTGCTTCGAAAGAAGTAAGCGTTCCATCTTTCATCGCATGTTTTAATTGCAGGGCTTTGTCCATTTCTTTCCTTCTCAACACTTTCCCTCAAGTTAAGTATTAACCAGGAGTCAAATCATTAAGAATATCAGGAACTAAAACTGACATTTGGCAACTGTACTTTTGTTATTTAACACTCAAGAAGCTAATAACCTATTTTCTTAGTCTAATTGATTCACTTTAAAAATCCTGAGTCGTTATAAAAATCAGAATGGCAGTTATGAAAAGAATTAGTACTACCGCCAACATTTTCCAGTTCTTTCTAAACTGCCCCAATAAACCCACAACACCTTCACCATTTCCATTTTCCGTATTTAGTTTATAACCACTCTCTTTTAAAACCTGAATGGCCTCATCTACCTGATCGTATCTAACCTGTACTTTAACACCTCCAACAGCTTGAGACAGAAAATTATGAGATTGAACAGTAAGCTCGTCTTTCAAATACACAGTGATACCTTCATATTCCAATTTAGATTTAAGGGTATGCGCCTTGTGCGGCAAATCGAAGGTATATATCGTTTTAAATTCCATGCTTTAAGATAAGCACTTCTTTCCTCATTTTCACTACCGTCAATGGAGACACATACAACACCTACCCATGGAACTAGGCTAACATAATTTCATGTGTACGCAATCTGCCCACGTTACTATGCCTGTAAATGTCGCTTGTACTCATGAGGTCCATGGAATAATACACCTCAAACTGTTTCGCTATTACCAATCGGCATAGCCGGTTCTGATAAAAAATAATGCGAAGTTGATAAATTCTCAAAGCAACAGACTTAATTCAAAAGCTTGAGTATTCTTCTAAATCCATCACGAAAGAGTAAGGAATTGTGATCGTGCTCCTTCCAGGTTTCCACAGTGATGCTTTTGTGCTGTTCAGCTGCCTTTACAAACTCCAGGGTCATTGAAGGCGGAGCTATCGTATCATTTGCCCCAACTATAAAAGTGATAGGTATTTGAGGGTCCAGGTTGTTAGCATAATCCAGCGGTGATAAACCTGGCATGTCCTCCAGCCAACTTGCATCACTTTGAAATTCATACATATGATTGCGCCATGAGGGCAGATTACAAGGACATGAAAAAACAAAGGCCTCATCAACCAGGTTATGATGCATTGACAGCAGTAATAACGATAAAGCTGCGCCACCGGAATGGCCCATCAAAACTAACGCAGACGGTTTGTACTCCTTATTTAGTTCAGTGATGATGGTGGCAACAGATTCCACCACTTCTTTGGTATAATTATCTCCCATTGTCCTGCCTCGCTCCCCATCTGATTTATCACCACAATGATCTTCATAACCCGGCCTGAGTATTGCTACACTGATATAGTTTTTAGTTTCAGAAATGCCCTTTGCCATATAATATTGACCTTCAGGTTTGTTAAATGGAGCATCACCATGCAGGTAAACAAGCATTTTGGTGTCCTCATTTAACATTTCCGGCAATACAACAAGCGTTTTTATTTTACCAATATCGGTGTTGATCCAATGTACTTTTATATTTTTCTGTTCTTTGCAATACCACTGTTCATCCTGGGAATAGCTTGTGCACGAGCTGAACAATAGTACAATTAAATGTATATAATACTTCTTCATACAAATAGATAATAGTAGGTGATAAGTACGGTGTATGAAGTTAAAAAAATGAACACAATTTTAGTAATAAAATCAAAAGAGGTGAAAGTTGCTCTCAGGAAAAGTAGCCTGACACTTTCACCTCAATTACTACTTTTTTACTCCACTGCAATTAACTCGCTGTAAGTATAATCACCATTTGTGATTATTACAGTATATGTTCCTTTTGACCATCCTGCCACATTTATTTTAGCCCCCCCAGATTCCATGTTAGTCTTAAATACTTCTTTACCTAAAACATCCAGCACTCGTAGCTCAGCTCCATTTTCTCCGATCACTTCTATAAATTCGCTTGCCGGGTTTGGATATAGTTGTAAATCCTTTGCCGGCACTTTGTTTGAGACCGATGTAATTACCGGGCAATTATTAGTATTCGGTGAAAAGTCATTCCCGGTATTTCCTTCTACACAATGATAACAGGGGTCAATAAATGCATCTCCGTTTGTCTCGCCATGGCAATCGTCTTCGATGCGACTGTAAGCATAGATTCCAAATACACTGCTCACTACTAATTGCTCCGCTGTCAACTCGACATTCGCTCCAAAATTACTTGTCACCACACCTTCCAGTGCAGGGTGTTCGATATGTTGTATAAGCTCCCACTGTTCATTTTGCTTGGCAAAAACATGCACTGACGGGTCAGCTGCATCAAGACCTCCGACAACAAATTCCTCATTAAAGATACTCACCGATGCACCAAAATTTGCCTGAGCTGTTGGCCTGGATGATTGTACGCGCTGTTTATATACCCATACACCCTGCTCTTTCTGGAGCAGGTAAACGGCTCCGGCCCTTTCCAGGGTATCTTCACCAACGACCACATTTTCACGAGCAGACCCTACTAACATGTAATCACCATGTGTATCTACATCAAATCCAAGAAGCCCGCTCCCCGAGGCATCAGGAAAGGGAATAGCGACAATATCAGGATCCATCCATTGCCCCTCATTATCTTGCTTGTAAATATACACTTCAGGTTTGCCAAATCTTGAATGACCTATTGCCACCACCTCATTTTCTGTTGCCAAAAACCTCCAGGTAATGTCGTCTGGCGTTGGTATCGTATCCGTAAGTTGCCAGCTTTGATCTTCATTTTGGGTCATCACATGAAATTGTCTGTTAATACCATTATTGCGACCAGCAACCACGTATTTATCAGACATGTACAGATCCACTCCCCAATAAGGAGAGGAACTCGCACTTGGCGGATATGGCGCTCTGACCCTACTAGTCTCTTCCCATGACCCGTCGATCTGTTTCTTGTAAAAATAGACAGCACCAACATTGTCATCTACATAATTATCACTAATAGCCAGGTCATCGCCAAACATCGCCAAACTTATTCCAAAGTTATTAGGTGTAGGCAAAGTATCCGTTGAATTGATATATTGCACAAACTGCCAGTTATCATCTATGTATTCATAAATTAATACCGTGCGATCTTGATCGCTTGTAACAGCTAATGAGTTCCCGTATACACTTAGATTATTGGTAAAAGTTGCATTGGTAAGCGGGAAATCGGCCTGTGCGATTACCTGTTTTAGACGATACTGTTGGGCATAGGTGTTAAGCAATAACACACATACAACCAGGGATAAATAAATTCTTTTCATGGGTTCTAAATTCACTTTACATATTTGATTAAAATTAACCTAAAATTAACAAATTCTTTTTACTACTCTTTGTTGTATGGGTAACATTTTTATTGCATAATAGCTATTATAGAAAAAAGTTGACTATTCATGTTCTTTAACATTACAATTAGCACTCCTTTCAACTGTGTACCTTTTTGGGGTTTATTTTATTCAAAACAATTCATATATTAGTAATTAGTAGCCTTTCAAAACATGTCAGTTACAACTGAATTGTAAACTTACCTTTTTATGAAATTGCTACTACTTGGATTATGTTGTTTGGTCTCCTCTTTGTTGAGTGCTCAACCCGCTTTTATGGAGCACTACCCCGACTCTATCAACAAAAAGAGGCTTCGTTCTGTAGTGGGAACTGAAGTAGGCACTTATGTAGCCGGCCTTTCGTTTCTCAGCTTTATATGGTACAAGGATCACGACCGTGTTCCGTTTCATTATTACAACGACGCTAAAGGTTATTTGCAAATGGACAAAGCAGGCCATGCCTATAGCGCCTATTATGAAAGTTACAACGCCTATTACTCACTTCGTTGGGCCGGACTGGATAAAAAAAGAGCGCTGCTATTTGGCGGACCTTTGGGTCTCATATTCCAAACACCTATCGAAATTTTTGATGGCTTGTATGAAGGCTGGGGGTTTTCCTGGCCCGACATGGTCGCGAACACAGCTGGTTCTGCACTTTTTGTTATTCAGGAGATGGCTTTTGATGACCAAATTGCCAAACTCAAATTCTCTTACAGCCCAAGTACATACCGTGGCTATCACCCTCATTTGGGTGAAACCCACCTACAAAGTTTCTTCATGGACTATAATGCACACACATACTGGCTGTCTCTAAACCTTAGGAGCATTATTGCTCTGGAAGGTATTCCCAATTGGTTGAATCTGGCCATAGGCTATAGCGCCAATGGCATGATCAAAGAATTTGATAATCCTTCTCACTATCGCGGAAAACCGATTCCGGATTTCGAGCGATATCGTCAGTGGGTTTTATCATTGGACATCGATTTCACTAAATTTCATTCCAAACATCGCTGGCTGAACACACTATACCGACACATTAACCTCCTGAAAATCCCGTTTCCTGCTATCGAATTCAATCGCATTGATGGAACACGAATGAGATGGTTGTATTTCTAACCGGTGCTATGGATGCGTATTAATATTGCAAAACCTGCTTAAATCAAATAAGTAAGACAGCCGACAAACACTCCCTTTAGATTAAAATTTAATAGGATAACAAAATATTACATGTATTTTAATAGTAATTCATTCGATTATTTACGAATCGATTTATTAGTCCTTTCATGTAATCACTTGTAACGCCTTTATCACTCAAGTCGTACACAAGATTCCCTTCTTGATCTTGAAAAAGGTCTCTGTTTTAAACTTTTAACAATTGAGTTATGATTAGATATTTTATTACATTACTTATTTTAATTAGCTATACACAGACTACAAATGCTCAAAAAGCTTTGTATTATTCTACACCAAAGACATTCGAATATGGACCTCGAATTGGCTTTACTACTTCCATGGTCTTTTCCGATCGTGAAGAGCTTCAGAGCGACATGATCAGATGGTCATTAATGGGTGGTTTCTTTACCCGCTATCAGGTAACTGAACGTTTTTCTGTTCAACTGGAAGCCGATTACACCTCACGTGGAGGTGGTTTCAACTCCAATGCAGACACCTACATCAAGTTATCCTACCTTGATATTCCGGCAACGGCTATCTACAATGTTCGCTATCGCCTGTTCAAAATGCCCATGACCTTTGATTTATTCGCAGGTGTAGAACCGTCTTTCCTTCTAACTGCGAAACAAAATGATGAGTCAATAGACGGGCAACTCAATCAATTCAGTTATGACATTGTGATAGGTAGTGGGTTCCCTATGTGGCGCTTCCTGTTTTATGCGACCACAAAAATCGGGATGTCAAATATTAACCGCAGTGCTCCGGGGATGGGCGTATTAAAAAATATGTTAACAGAGTGGAGTGTCAGCTATCGATTTGGAGGCAAAAATGCTGCACGTGCACAAAGTGCCGACTAAGGGGGCAAACTTGCTTTAGCTCTCATTTTCTTTTCGATATTGAGCAGGGCTCAAACCAGTCTTTTTCTTAAAAAGTTTACTAAAGTGATTGGGATAATCAAATCCAAGGCTATATGCCACCTGGCTAATAGGCTCTTTTGAACTTAGCAGACATGTTTTAGCCTTGTCTATAAGGAAATAATAGATATGTTCTTGAGCACTGCGCCCCGTTTCTTTACGTAACAAGTCACTTAAGTAATGTGGTGACATGTTTAATTCGGAACCACAATATTTCACAGTAGGCACACCTTGTTCCAGGGGCTTTTCAGAATCATAATACGTTTTCAACAGCCCTTCAAATCTTGTCACAAAATCTTTATTAAGATTTGTTCGGGTATAAAACTGCCTGTCGTAATAACGTGTACAATAATCGAGCAATAGCTTTATATTGGAAACAATCAATACCTGACTGTATCTATCTATATTTTGGTCGTACTCTCTTTGGATTTTCTCTACTAACTCAGTGAGCGTTTTTTGCTCTTCTTCTGACAAATGAAGTGCTTCACTCACCTCATAAGAGAAAAACGAATACTTCCGGATAGACTCTCCCAACTCAGATTTCCTGATTAAATCGGGGTGAAATATTATGGTCCACCCGGAGCTCCCCGAATAATCTTCTGCGTTTTCAATCCTCAACGATTGATTCGGCTTTGTAAACACCATGGTGCCTTCCTGAAAATCGTATGAATTTCTGCCATAAGTAATTGAACCACTTATGCCCATTTTCAAACTTATTTGATAGAGGTCAAACACATAGTTAAAATCACCATAGTCAAAATTGGTCATTTCATCTGTTATGGGCAGCACAGAAACAAGAGGATGTTTTGGTTTCGGTAAGCCAAAAAAATCATGAACCTGGCTAATTGATTTTATCCTAATATTCTCACTCATAGGCTTACGTAATGTACGAATTTGGTTTCTTTTTCCATTAATTAAATTCATATTTTGGATTTATCAGTTTTAGGAATAAAAGATGAAATTATTTACGCTCGTGAGTTGATTGTGCTTTTATAAACCAGTACCGGGACTATTGCCGGTACTGCGTTCTCCATAGGTATGCGAATCACGGAATTCTATTTCATATACCTGTTATACCAATCTATCATGCGTTCCGGGTGTTCTGAGAAATAGGTGTAACCATGAAACCTCCATGGCGTGTCTTCTACCCAGATTATATCTTTATCTGCCACATCGAGCATGCTGTATAACTCCTGAATGTCTGATTCGCGAGACACCATATCTTGCCTGACCTGCAACATAAGAGTAGGTATTTTCACATATTTCATTAATGGTCGCATGTTATGATCTTCAAATGTCAAACCGGTAAGTGCTTTATTTATAGGTGCGAACTCACGGATCCCTTCCTCTACATTTAGACCCATTGCTTCGCAGCTACGCTCTATGCATGTCTGACCGTGTAATGGCTGAATCAATATCCAGCACTTTATATCATTAAATACCTCAGCCTGTTTTTCCATGGCACGCAAGGTCGAATTTGCGCCCATACACATACTTTGCAGACTTATATCCATACCGGCGGTTTTTTCCCAACTCCTCGCAAATTCAAGGGAGCCAATTACATCCTGCCACTCCCAATAGCCAACGCCGCAAATTTCATTGGTAGAAGATTCACTTTGACCGTGATTACGCATGTCGTAGGTAAGAATGTTGTAACCAGCATCGTGGAGCGCCTTATATTTCGGCAGAAAATTTACTTCAAAGCCTCCCGATGCTTCAAAATTTTTCATGTGTCCCGGAAACCCATAGCGTGTTGCGGGGGAGAAATGATTATGAATAATTAAGTTATTGGAACTACCGGGGATAAACCAGGCATTAAGTTCCAATCCATCTGAAGCAAAAAAGGTAATTTCCTCATATTGCATATTATATTCATCTGGTTTGCGGAGTATCGGGGTTCTTGCCGGTTTTGCCAGACTATAGGCTAAACCATTCAAAAATGCGGTTGTTTGTACTGCTTCCATCATTATCAATTATTTATCAACATTAAAAATTTCTAACACTGCCAGCATCAATACTTTGGGGTATACTTGCTAACAATTCAAAACTCCACATTTCCACGTTGAAATAAGGAAACATACTGAAGCACCTTGGAAACATATTGCTAAAAAAGTATGGAAATCAAGAAATAAATGGTCTTTTGCATGTTCTTTCGGTCTTCAATCCACCGCTTATCAAAAAAAACGCATACAAAATCAAATAGTATAAAAAAGCTCCAATATTTGTTATATAATTTGCCATTGTTTGTACATGATCAAAACACTGCTATATCCGCATATACTTTGATTAATTATCACCCAGATCAAAGGTTTTTTTTATAGCCGCCGAATCAAGTAATTTCTTTACTGAAGTGAGTTTATCGGGACTTTCAAGAAATGGATGCACCTGAAAAAGTGCCTGATATGCTTCGGTAACAACTTCTGAATAGGCGTCAACCCGTTGCTCTATTACCTGATTAATTTCTGTTATTCTGCCTTTTTGGAAATGGAGTTTATCGGGATCGACGAAGCCCATTTTGATAAATCCTGCAGTTTTTCGGGCACACCTACAAGGGTTATTTTTATTGACCAATCCACATTTACTATTCATGAAACTGTACAATTGTTTTTTGGCACGGTGTAGCTTCACCCGGAAATTAGCTTTGGACAGCTCCATAATTTCACTTCCGATTTCGTCATTGAATTCAAAGAGTTCGCCAATAATGTAGATCAACCTTTGTTCTCTATTCAAACAAAGCAGCATACCTTTCATACAACTTAACTTTGCTTCTTTTACCAGCAATTTGTTATCAGGGTCATAGTTGTAATTGGAAAGGGACTCATCGGGTATTTGATCCAAACCCATCCCAAACTGGTCAAAAGTAGGGGCATTTACTTCGTATTTGCCCCTTTTCATATTTAAGAAATGATTTTTTACAATGCGATACATCCAGGTTTTAAAATTGCTCTTTTGTTGAAATGAGCTTAGCTGTGTCACTACTTTTATTAAAACCTCTTGCATAATATCAGCGGCTTCGTCGCTGTCACCAGAGAAATTCAGAGCTACGTTGAAAACCCAGTCCTGGTGTTTTTTGATCAAGAGTTCCAATGCCTCTTTGCTTCCGGAAATCGTTGCTTCAATCAACACCTTATCTGGTGATGATATATCGTATATATAATTGCCCATTATCTTATTTATTCATTAAATGCTGCCCGTGCGGATCATCAAAAACCATTAACCATTCACCATTTTGCTGCTTTCTTAAAACGGCAACAGATAAACCACTTTGCTGTATTTTTGTTCCGTCCGGGGCTTGCCCCGTCATAAGCCATGGCGCAAAATGAGTAGCAATATCACCATTTACAAAAACCTCGTGACCGCTATATGTAAAATGGGGGTTTATCATAAACGCGTTCATAAACATCTCCCTTAATACTTTAGGGTCGCTTACAGGAGTTTCCGGCTCAAACACTACCAGTGCATTTTTCTCGTAGCTTTTCATCACACCTTCGATATCCTTGTTGTGAAATGCGGCTGTCATTTTTTCTACTGCATTTAAAACAGCTTGTTGATCTTCATTAAATTGAACTTTTTCCATTTTTTTGTGTGTTTGTGCATGTACTACAATCGTTGCAGAGAGTAGTAATGCGGTAGTAAATAAAGATTTAAATTGAATCATTTTGATCATCATTTACACCTTAGACACATCACAACAGAGCCTGTTACAGTTTATGAGATTTTTTTTGTAATTGGTTTTAATTACTTGCAAAAGCTAAGGAATACGCTCCGCACCGACGCACGTGGTAATGAGCACAGCAGGAATAGTCCCTTCATTGTACCATTTATGCCTTGTACCATTCTGAACCACGGAGTCACCACTTTCAAGTGTCACTTTTTCTTCGTTGTCAAGTTCAAGTGTAATGGAACCTGAAATAAGGTAAGTGCAATCCACGGTATTAGTTGTATGCATACCCGGATTATCGGCTTCAAAATATTGTAGAAAACCTGGCAATAATGCTTCCATTTCGTCTTTTGATTTTGGGTCGTCGTTGCGTTGCGTTTGGGGAGGCACTACCCAAACAAAAAAGCGATGACCACCGGCAAGGGGAAACCATTCCATACCACCAGGCATCATTCCTTCATCGGGATGAACAGGCACCGAGTCCTTACCCCAGAGCTGTATAAAATGTTTACCTGTGCCAATGCTCACAGACTCTATTTGCTCATCGCTCACAATAGTTGACTGCCCGTCTTTATTATGTCCTGTTACAACACGTCTTATTTTTTTCATAGATCTTATTGTTTGAAGCAGCGCTTTTTAGGTCTTTCTGATTTAAGTAGGGTAACATGCAACTATTCTTTTTCAAAATGCTGCATCGGAGAAGACACATCCACTAATACCCCATTCGGATCTTTTAAGATCATACGTCGTTGACCATAAAAGGTATCTCCTGGTTCCTCCAGAATTTCAATGCCATTATTTTGGGCATATTCGAACAAAGTATCTACATTTTCGACTACAAAAGTGATATAAACTCCTTGCGGATGTTCTTGGTAGGGTGCAGGAATCAGTTCGTTTTTTCGATCAATAATTCCCAACTCTAATTGTTTATCTTTTGAGATGAGATGAATAAACCAGTCACTGTCAAAGTCAACATCAAAGTCGAACAAACTGGTATAAAACACTTTGCTTAATTCCAGGTTGTCAGAGCAAATATTTGTTAGTAAGCGTTTAATCTTCATGATGACATTCGTTTTTTAGCAGTTATTTTTTTGAAGTAGAAGTGTAAGAAGCCCAAGGCGGGACCTATGCTTAAAAGCGCATAAACCATTTTTGAGTCTGTAACTGTACTCAATTCATTAATCAATTGAATACTCACAATAGTGATGGAAAAACCAATGCAATTAACAATAGTAAGCGCGGTTCCTTTAATATCGGCGGGAGCATTTTGTGCCACCATAGTTGAGAAAAGTGGCGAATCGGCTATTACAAACGCACCCCAAACTAATAGAAATACCAGAAAAAGCACTTCGTTATTAGTAGTTAATACCAATGGAGAAAGCACACAACACAATCCTGATATAACGAGCACAGTGAAAGCTGTTTTTTGATTTCCGAATCTTTGAGCAAGGTACCCGCCAATTACGCAAGCAACACTACCTATGGCTATAATCATAAAAGACCATAATGAAGTATTAAGGGAAGTGCTTTTGTGTGCTTCCAGGTACGTCCCCAGCATTAAAGGCACAAAAGTCCAGAAGGCATAAAGTTCCCACATATGGCCGAAGTATCCAAAAGCCGACACTCTAAAATCGCTGTCCCGGAATACTTTGAAAAAAGAAGCTAATTGCAGGTTTTGAGCGCGTTTACGATAGGGCCCATCGGGTACAAAAGCAAAAATAGCACACCCTCCCAATGTGGCGAGCGAAGAAGTTGTGATTATAACCCCGATCCAGGGAAACTCCATCGTCAGCACTTTCAACAGGTGGGGTAACGCTGTCCCCAATACCAATGCCCCCACCAGGAAGCCCAGTGATTTCCCAAGACCCTTTTCAAAATAATCGGTAGCAATTTTCATACCCACAGGATAGATTCCTGCGAGAAAAAACCCCGTTGCAAAGCGTAGCAAAAGAATCGTAGCAAAACTGTTGCCATCCCAAACGATACCCAGGTTGAAAAGCCCTCCAAGCAATGCACATACAAAAAAGACCTTAGAAGGAGAATAACGATCTGCAATGGCAAGAATAGCAAAAACCAGCGTTCCTATAATAAAGCCCAATTGCACGCTGGAACTTAAGTAGCCGAGCGCACTTATGGGGAAATCGAAATTTTCGGCCAGGTTACCAAGAACAGCATTACCCGCAAACCACAATGAAGTACAAAAAAACTGACTAATTACGATGACCGGCAGGATACTTCTTTTTACCATTTAAGATTACAATTGTTGTAAAGCCTGATTAAGGTCTGCTGTTAAATCATTTAGATTTTCAATGCCTGCGGAGAGTCGTATGAGATCATCGGTTATACCAAGTTTTATTCTTTCTTCATGGCCCATCTTCTCATGTGAAGTTTTTGCGGGCTGACATAAAATAGTCTCTGTCCCCCCCAAACTTCCAGCGGGCTTAATTAGTTGCAGCGAATTGATAAACGAACTCGTCTTCTGCGCTGCCCCCAGCCGAAAAGAAACTATTGCCCCAAAACCATAGTTGGTTTGACTTGCAGCAATTTCGTGATTCTTATGAGAAGGCAGTCCGGGGTAATAAACGGAAGACACCAAATCGTTGGCATTAAGAAACTGAGCAATTTCCATCGCATTATCATTTTGCTGTTTCACTCTCAAGGCCAGTGTTTTCAAACTTCTTTCAATAAGGTAACAATCAAGGGCGTTTAAACTTCCTCCGAAACTTAAAGCACTTTTATAAATCTGCTGCTTTAATGGCCGGGAGCAGAGTACAGCCCCAAAACACAAATCACTATGTCCACCTAAATACTTGGTGCCACTATGAATTACCACATCGAATCCCAATTCGATGGGATTTTGATTTATAGGTGTAGCAAAAGTATTATCAATTACCGCTAAAATCTCTTTTTCTGTAGCTATACCGGCAATTTTTCGGATATCAAGCACCGTCATCAATGGGTTGGAAGGTGTTTCAATGTAAATAAGTTTGGTTTGGGCTTTTACCAGTGCCTCGAAATCATGCACTTCAGTTCCGAAAACAAAGTCAAAGGCAATTCCAAATTTCTCAAACTCCTCCACCACAAATTTATGAGTACCGCCATAAATCTCACTGGATAAAATTACATGGTCCCCCGCTTTTAACAATCCCAACAAAGTGTGCGAAATAGCTGCCATACCCGAACTAAAAACCAGGCCATCTTCAGCTTTCTCGAGCTTTGCCAATTTCTCCACAACTGCTTTTTGATTTTCAACATTATAATACCTGGGATAAACCAGTTCATCCTGATCAATATATTTTGTAGAGGTAAGCGGATTAATAGGTGTTGGACCACCTTCGTCGCGAGCATATGCCTGCACGCATATTGTTTCTTTTTCCATAGTTAAAATAGTACACCTTTTGGATTCCACTAATTCTGAAAGTACCAAAATACAACTTTTCTTTCGATGGCATTTTTTCTACAGCTTCTAACTGCGTTATACCAACAATAGTTCAGTAAATGAAGAGTTAATCTAACTATTTTATCAAAAAAGCAACCAAATAGTTGCATTTATTTAAAAACACAATTACTTTAAACAACCAAACGGTTGCGTAAATAAAAATCAAATGACACCGAAAAAACGAAACACCAAGCCTGAATTACCAGCTCTTTATTTCAATTTCAGGGAAGCATATTAGAATCAGAGACTCTTGCAAGTACCCCTGTTCAAACTAAAAAACAAGAAAATGAAAAAGATCATGATAATAACAAGTCTGTCCATTATTGCCGTAATTATAATTATTGCACTATTTCTTAGCACAAAAAGAATCATTCCTTTAAGTCTCGGAATACACAACAAAGTCTACGCAGTAGATAAAATAGCGCTGAATGGTTACGATGTAACTAGCTACTTTGATCAAGAACTGCAAAAGGGAAATCCTGCTTATTCTTTTCGTTACATGGATAACGACTGGTATTTCAGCACACCAGAAAACCTCGACTTGTTTAAATCCAATCCCAAAAAATTTGTACCCGAATTTGGTGGATATTGCGGTAAGGCCATCAGCACTGGTTTTGCCGCACCGTCAGCCCCTACTGTATTTAGTATTCTGGAAGGTAAATTGTATTTATTTTCATCGGAAGAAGTACAAAAGGAATTTGCTAAAAATCCGAGTGCCGTCATAACCGCCTGTGAACGCAAATGGAAATAGCTGGTATTCCTCCGCTTCGTATCCTTCCGAGTCATTCTCTGAAGACGCTGAGGTACTTTATTAGACTCAGCGTCCCTTTCAGGTGATTCCGATTGGGTAAAACTCGCTTTGGGAAAAGCGATCATTTGCTGTTCGTTTAACTTTCGGAGTCTAAATAATTATCCAGGGCATTCAATTTATTAGTCCAGAACTTGTCGTAAACAGCCAACCAGTTTTTAATTTCTGACAGCGGTGTTGGATTTGGTTCGCAAAAACGCGCTCTTCCCTTCTCTTTTGTTTTAATGAGCCCTGCTTCTTCCAATAGCTTCACATGTTTAGTCACACCCTGTCTGCTGATGTCGAATTTTTCAGCAATCTGACTGAGTGAAAGCGCCACTCCGGCCACCATCAACATATGAAAAATTTCTCTACGTGTAGGATCCGCTATTGCCTTAAATACAGCATTGGTATTTTTCTCTTTAGACATGCGCTGTGATTAAATGTTGTTGAAGATTATCGAGGCAAGTGCGCCATCCTTCTTCAAAGTTCTCAAACATCACGATAGCAGTCTCTCCTGGATAATTACTTAAACCACTATGTTCTAAGGTCAAAAATGTAGCCCCACCTTTCTCTTCCAACTTCCAACTAACTACCGTCTCCACTCCTGTTCCCCGCACTATCCAGGTGTAAACCAATTCATAAACCGGATTAGCTGTGAGTACTTCTCCTTCAATAATTGTTTGTTCGTTTGTAAAGGTATATTTATAACCAGGTTCTGCTTTAAAATCGGCTTTTATGAACCAGGCAGAGATCTCTTCTTCCTTGGAAATAGCATCCCAAACTCTGGAGATGGGATAGTTAAACTGATGTGTTTTTACAATTTTGTCGTTCACAGGTCTCATTTTAGCAACTAAAAGGTTGCAATTTAGCAATTTAAGTGGAATTCTAAAAATAAGGCCTAGCGCATCAGTAAAAAATCAGTCATTATCAATAGGATTTCCGGTATTAAACTTACCTTTGGCCCACTTTTCCTGTATCTCCAAATACTTATCCCTCGGCTGGCAAGTAAGCCAATTGATCTGGTTTTTCTTACATACTTTATAATGGAACAACAAACCAATTAAAGGATGTCCAATAATAAACAGAAGCGCCCAGTGCAAGTACCAATGTGTCATAAGAAAAGCAAGCCCTACATAGAAAAGGAACTTTCCGGGGATTTTCCATTTTGGTCTGACAAAACGACCATTGTGAAAATAACCGGCCAGCCAGACCAGTACTGCCACTACGAGGTAAATCAATTCGGTTTTATTCATTGAATTGTGTTTAAACCAATGTTCCTGAACATAAGACATTCGGGAACGATATACTTTCGATTTTACTGATTCAATTATAATACCAAGTCTTTACTTATGACATTATGGCTTAACTGCACCATGTAACGAGAACTGCCTCATAAATAGAACAAACTATCATTAACGCCCCCCGGCAATATCTATAATTGCCCCGCTCGTATAACTCGAATTTTCTGAAATCAACCAGGCTACTGTTTTGGCAATTTCTTCCGGTTTACCAATTCTATTCATCGGAATCTTTGACTTTATAGTCTCTAGTCTATTGGGGATAGTATGCATCTCGGTTTCAATAAATCCAGGACGGATACCATTTACGCGGATATTTAAATGGGCAACTTCACGCGCCAATCCCAAGGTAAAGGTATCGATAGCTCCTTTAGATGCCGCATAATCAAGGTATTCATTTGGTGAGCCCGACTTTGCCGCTCCCGATGAAATATTAACAATGGCCCCACCATTTACATTCATTCTTTTAACAGCCTCCCTCGAACACAGAAATACGCTCAAAATATTCGTTTCAAAAATGTCTTTAATTCGTGCTGCGGTCATATCGATAAGAGATGCCTGCTCTGCCAATTTTCCTGCATTATTAACAAGGCCTGTCAATTCCCCCTCCAGACTGTCCAGGTATTGAAAAAGTTTAATTACATCTTCTTCAACGGAAATATCTGCTTTAACAATACAGGCTTGTCCTCCTTCTTTTTTTATTTGATTTCGGAGTACTTCTGCTGAAGCTGTATCGGATTTATAGTTTATACAAACAAAATACCCTTGGCGGGACAACGCAACTGATGTTGCTTTTCCTATCCCTCTGCTTCCACCTGTAACAAGAACTATTTTTTTCAAACTTATTTTTTAGAATAAAACTCACTTTATAGACGGGGCATGTTCCCATATCAGTCAATGTAGTTTCTACACTTATTATCCAATCCATTTCCCACTAAGAAACATGTGCAAAAAATGTAGTTGAAATAGAAATCCAACCGCGAGCAATACTATAAAAAACCAACGTGGAAATTTATCAACCACCCAAAACATCCATCTAAAGTAAAGTAATGCTACAAAAATCATATAATTCAGAAACTTTGCCGGGCTAAAGTCAGGATTTAAAGGTCCATTTATACACAAGAGAAATAATAAGCCCATCATTGCGTACCAAAACCAAATTGGCAATTTGACTTCAAGTCGCCTGATATTAATAGCTACAAGCCACAAGAATGGCGCACAAAATACATAACGATTTAAGCTGTGAAAGTCACCTCCCTGAAACAAAAGGATAAACAAACCAACTGCTGCAATATTCAATAGAGAAAATAACACCTCCGGAGACAAATCCTCACTAATTTTCTTATTAAACTTTCTCCAAAGGTATATGACCGCAATAATTGCAAAGCACAATGCAATCGCCATAGCTCTCATATCTTCCCAAAGAGTTTCCCGCCACCAACTTGTAATTAAATGTTGAGGAAGTCTAAAATAGTGTTCCCAATGTCTTTGTGCTTTGAAAAAAGTAAACCATTCACCTGTTACCAAATATTGCCAAATTTGCACTATTACGAAAGACAATATGGTACTCGCAAATAAAACCATAACTACTTTAAAAACGGATCGTTTTGCCTTAAAATAATACAAAACTGTAATGACTCCGGCTGGAATAAAAAATACTACAACAGAGCGAGTTAAACCAATAACTAGACAGGCCAAAAAGACCCAAACCAGTTTTTGCTTACTGATCCCGATCAGTAACAATGTAACACCAAGCATATAAAGCGATTCTGAATAGGGGATAAAGCAAAACACAAAAGCAGGTGTACTCATTAACATCCAAAACTTTTGTTTATTGACTCTGAAGTTTTTAGAAAACAGCCAAATAGTGAGACCAAAGATAATCGCATTTATAAAACAAATAACTTCAATAGATACATGAAACAACCTCCACATATATGAAAACAAGGGAAAAAAAGCCAAGTTGGATTGTTTATCCCGATAGAATTGATAACCTTCCTCTTTTATAGAATGGTACCATTTGGTATCCCATTGCAATAAATTTGCTGCATTAAAGTCCACATCAACAATACCAAGAAAAAAGCAAATTTTATATATTAGATATAAAGATGGTATATAAAGAATCAAAATTAAGAGATTACTATTAGCACCCGCAAAAATCTTTTTCCCAATCATTTTTATCCCAGTTATTTCACCCTTTTGGCTGTTTATAATCGAAAACCGTTGTCTCATTGTCTGAGCTAATATTTGAATGATTAATTATATACAACGGCCTGTTAAGTGTATTCTTATTAATCCTGCTAATATATTGCCCAATTAATCCAATAGACAGTAATTGAACTCCGCCAAAAAATGTAGAGCTAATAATTAATGATGTCCACCCGGTGATTGTTCTATTCAACATAAAGTGAGAGTAGAGCGCATATAATATTATCCCGAGTGATACGATAGAAAATAAAATACCCAGCCTACTTACCAGGTTTAAGGGTTTGTCTGAAAACGAGGTAATACCATCCATGGCAAATTTGAGCATTTTTTTGAACGAATAACCTGTTTTGCCAAACTTACGTTCATCGCGATCGAAGTAAACCACGTCACTCTTGAAGCCCAACCAGGCAATTTGCCCTCGAATAAACTTGTTTTGTTCGGGCATGCGTTTCAGGTAGGCTATCACTTTCCTATCCATTAAGCGGTAGTCTCCAACATCCACTGGTATTTCAATAGATGTTATTGCTTTTAATAGCCTGTAGAATACTTTTGCGGTTATTTTCTTAAAAACACTTTCTCCATTTCTCTTATTGCGCCGCGCATAAACCACATCAACTCCTGCCTTATATTTACTATACATCTCTAAAATTAGCTCAGGAGGATCCTGTAAATCACCGTCAATAACCACCACCGCTTGCCCTTGAGACATATCTATTCCGGCGGTTATGGCGATTTGGTGTCCAAAATTACGACTGAAATCGATGTAAAAAACCCGGTTATTTTCGCTCGAAATATCTGTCAATTTGACAAATGACTGATCTGTACTACCGTCATTTACAAAAATGATTTCATAGTCATCAGTAATTTCTTTTACAGTCTCTACTATACGACGGTACAATTCATCAATGATTTGTTCTTCATTATAAATAGGTACAACAACAGAAAGGACTTTCAAACCAATTAATTTTAACGAATGATTTATTTCTACAAATATAGAAATTATAAATAAAAACGGATTGTGTATTTTGTTAGCCTTACCTTAATTGATAAATAATATCCAGTGCTGCCTGCAACTGGTCATCGGTATTATAATATAAAGATTCCCGGTTATTTTCGACTAGCACTTTGGGCATCACACCTCTTTTGTCAATCGATTCAGTCTCCATACGCGACTGTAAGGAAATGAGCCCGAAATGTAATCGTATTTGGCTTTTTGGTAATATATAATCTGCAAACCAGCCGGCAGTTTGCAGACCTTGGTTCGATCCACTCTCAGACCCAACGGTATAAATCTTTTCACTTCTGGTTGCGAAATGTGCAAAAGCAGAAGCAGCTGAACAACTTCGCCCATTAAACAGCACTACCGTATTTCCTTCAAACCGATGTTCAACTTCAGGCACATCATTATAGAGCTTGGCTTCTTCGCCAAAAAGCACTTTCTTTCCGTCTATGGATGTTGCTCTTTTGAACTTACGTGTCAGCATTTCGCTCAGCACCCTTCCGGTTCCGGTATAATTTAACTCCGGTAGCTCCATAGTACGAACAAAACAAGATTCCCACCATTGGGTCGTCTCATCGGAGATTAGGGAAAATAAAGTTACTGCATTGAAAATAATGCCACCAGTATTGTCACGCACATCAACAATCAGGTTCTCCACTCCCAGGTCTTCAATCTCCTCAAATTGTTTTTTTAGCATGCGCTCAAAAAACCATGTTGGCACGTTAAAAGTTGGTATGATCAATCGAACAATTTCCGGGTCTTCTATTATATCCAGATGCGGAACGCTATTTATTGGATATGATCCCAGCTCGTTATGGTCATACTCCACCTCATGGTAAGCATCCCAGTATTTTTCGTCAGCATAACTTTCGTCAGACCCTTGTATTCGTACAGTGCTGGAAGCAGATTCACCGTATGGAATAAATTCCACATCAAATGTCTGTTGCGGCCCAAACTCATAATACATGAAACGTTCAAAGAAAAGACCTACAATTTGCCTAGCTATACCTGGGTTATTAGCATCGGTAAATGCATAGGGAACAAGTCGTGCCATAAGTTCTGATGTTGGGATTTCATTAATTCTTATTATTCGTGCGGCTTTAGGAATTCCCTTATAAGTCTTTGCTACCAATAAATTTCCTTCCATATAATGAACAGGTACCACAAAGCGCCCTACATCCTCTTCTAAGGATTTCTTTAGTTTTATATCCATATGGGCATCGCCAATGCGTTGCGCCAAAGGCATAATGACTCGCAGAAATTCTAAATCTGTCTGAACCCTTGTGAGCTTTTCATGAGCTTGATGAAATAGGCTTTCCCATTCTTCCTTGGGCAAATATTGATGCAAAGACGGATGCGCTTCCTGAAGTACTTTTTTAAAAACTAATAAATCACGTGTATAAGCACTTTTATTAATGCTAGTGTATTGAGCTATATTGCAAAAAGCTATCAATAAATAGAATAGGCAAAAAAAGATTTTTTTTACTGTTTCAAGATTCATATTGTGCTTTCTTCATCAAACTTTTAATCAAACCACTAATCCAAACAATTATCCTTTGTTAAAAGTTCTCTTGGCCAAGCGTAAAAAGCACCACTATCCGGAAAGCCTTACTTTTTAATTAACTTACTGTTTACCAGCTTATTACCCTCTAAATACTCCACAAAATAAAGCCCCTTTTCCAGACCAGACACATCAATAGCTTCACCTGTATAAGGAATTGTAAGCACCCTTTGCCCTATCGCATCATAGATTAACACTGTCGATAATTTATCCGGGGAGCTTGTCAAATTAAATGTTGTTGTACACGGATTGGGGAATAACTGACCATTGGTTGGCAATTCACTATCTTTAACAATACCTGACACCAATTTTGAAAAGCGATAAATCGTTCCGTCAACTATACTATTGTTCATCCCTTTAAAATTATCAATATTGTTTACCTGTCTCATCGTGGCCTCATTATAGTTACCTTTGAGCTCCCAGGCTTCACCACGCATTTCATCTTCGTCAATGTCATAATCTTCTATAAAACCAACAACGGGACCTTTCTCATTACTGTAAATTAAACCAGGAGTCTGGATGCTATTTGGTCCAAAATGAAGTTCAATAGCACTTCCGTTTTCATACAACCAAAGTTGAAAATTCATATAGCTCTGTGATTCACCCGTTTCAGCAATCTCATCATAAAAACCGGCATTCTCCCACTGTATTTTTAATATACGATCCCCGGAAGCACCTTCTAATTGATAAGAAATATCGGACAAGGCCCCTGTCGTTGGCTCATCTAAATCGAGGTTATAATTACGATCGACTAAATCAGGGCTATAAGCAATAAGTGCATCAGTGGTCCCACTCAACGCCTCCGATGTCCCTAAATGAGCCCCATAGCCATATTCAACGATATAAATATTATTTATTTCGCTGTTTAAATAATTAAACGTAAAGCCGAGGGGTATGGTAAAATGAGGATCATCCCAGGTCATGCCATTATTCAGAGAAACAGCATCGTTAAGCGGCGCATATGTACCCGATGAGACTTGCAATTCATAAAATTGAGCACGTCCAAATCCCGCACTGATTAGCAACATAACAATAAGCATTGATTTAATTTTCATAATTAAAGCTTTAAGGTTCTAAAATAGGTAGTTCGATCTCTATTTAAGATCTGGAAGTATACTAAAGGCCTCCTATTGCTACTAGTTAAATTGCTGGTTAAAATTAACCATGGAACATTGATTACGCAACTCGGTTTCATCATTTAATCGTTAGCCTTTAATTTGTTACTTAGGTGGTTTGCTATCCTATCTTCTTTTATAAAGCAACTAGCCCCCAAACAAAAAATGATGCAAATACCTGCCAGGCACGAGCGTAAATGCTCCTGCAATAATAATTGCGCCGAAATACAGATTTATCATAGTTGACTTATGCTTCTTCACATTACCTTTTTTTATGGCCCGGTAAGCCGTGGGAACGGAATAAATAGTGAGCACGCTAAATGAATGGATCCAACCAAAATGATTAAACAAGCGCGGACCAACAAAAGCTGGCATAAACAATGTAATAAGCGCTGTTGCAAACATGAGTATCATATAAATAATGCCAAAATACTTATGAAACCCTTTGCCCTTTTTTAGCAATAACAACATAGCCCCGATCACCACACAAGGCAATACGGTCGCCATGTGCCAATACATCAATTGTTTATATGCCATAATCCGCTGTATTTTAAGCCCTAAATATAGTAAAAGCCATTACAATAGGTGAAAAAATTAATCAATTCACCTATACGCCACCACAGCTATAAAGTTTACCTTATTCCCATTATAAAAACACACCCATCCGCGCATATTTTGACCATTTTTTGGAACCCGATTGCAAACGGATTTTAATTCGATTAATTCGCCCAACTATTCTTTCCAATTTTCGTTTAGTCAAGCCAGACAAACAGCATTTCGACTATTTATGTAATTCTATTTATATGCAAAGAAAAAAAATTCTACTACTGGGAGGTCTATTCATTTGCGGCCTCAATTTATATGGCCAACGAGCACCATCTTCTGCAGGGGGCGAAGCGGAGTCATTAAGTGGTACAGTAAGCTATTCTGTAGGTCAGTTATTTACAGATGCCACTACACATGCAACAGGCAGTATAACCGAAGGTGTTCAACAACCTTTCGAAATTACTGTAATTACAGCTACGAATAAGCCTGAAATCAACTATGTTCAGGCTGATGTATTCCCAAACCCAACTACGGGAGTGGCAATTCTGCAGATCGACCAAGCTAATAGCGGAACGTTAATCGCAGAAATTTACAACCAACAGGGAGTTTTTATTCATGAATCTTTAATTCTGGAAACGAAGAATACTATTCATATGGAAAATTACCCAAATGGTCTCTATCTCATTCGCGTCAAAGAAAAAAATCAACTTTTAAAAGTTTTAAAAATAATCAAAAATTAACATGAAGCAGCTAAAATTAATGCTATTATTAATAGTGCACACATGCATGATAAAGGCACAATCGCCGGAAAAAATGAGCTATCAGGCCGTTATAAGAAACGCCAATAATCAACTCGTGGTAAATGGTACTGTTCGCACTCAGGTGAGTATTTTGCAAGGGTCTGTTAACGGAACTGTTGTTTATAGCGAAACCCATAATGCAGTAAGCAATCAAAATGGTTTATTAAGCCTGGAGATAGGAACGGGCACCACGTCAGATGATTTTGCTACAATTGACTGGACACAAGGACCTTATTTCATTAAAACTGAAACAGACCCAAGCGGTGGTGGCAATTTAGATATAGTCGGTACTCAGCAGCTTTTAAGCGTACCTTACGCCTTATATGCGAAAACATCGGGTAGTTCTATTCCAGGTCCAAAAGGTGACCAGGGTGAACAAGGCATTCAAGGAACGCAGGGAGAACCCGGTATTCAGGGCGAACAAGGGCTCCAGGGTGAGCAAGGTCTTGCTGGTGCTTCGGCTTACCAGGTCTGGATCAATGCCGGGAATGCAGGATCAGAAAGTGAATTCTTGGCATCCTTAAAAGGAGACAAAGGTGACCAGGGTGATCAGGGTATTCAAGGAACGCAGGGAGAACCCGGTATTCAGGGCGAACAAGGGCTCCAGGGTGAACAAGGTCTTGCTGGTGCTTCGGCTTACCAGGTCTGGATCAATGCCGGGAATGCAGGATCAGAAAGTGAATTCTTGGCATCCTTAAAAGGAGACAAAGGTGACCAGGGTGATCAGGGTATTCAAGGAACGCAGGGAGAACCCGGTATTCAGGGCGAACAAGGGCTCCAGGGTGAACAAGGTCTTGCTGGTGCTTCGGCTTACCAGGTCTGGATCAATGCCGGGAATGCAGGATCAGAAAGTGAATTCTTGGCATCCTTAAAAGGAGACAAAGGTGACCAGGGTGATCAGGGTATTCAAGGAACACAGGGAGAACCCGGTATTCAGGGCGAACAAGGACTTCAAGGTAGCGCCGGAAACGATGGCAATACCATTTTACATGGAACCTCAGATCCCGGATCAGGTACGGGCGTTGACGGAGATTTCTATATCAACACTGATGAAAACACGCTTTTTGGACCAAAAACTACGGGAGCATGGGGAAGCGGTCTTCAGCTTTCAAATGCAGGTGGTAACCTTGCACAACTATCAGTAAACATAAACGGAACGGTAGTAACTGATTCACCAACCAACCACCTCCTGCTAGGAGTATCTTCAAGCTCAAAAACACTACTAACCGAAGAAGGTTATTTGTACGAAATTGTCGGCACTTCCTTATCTTTTGCATATCCTGTGTTCGAATCAGGAGATTGCTCAGGAACACCTTATGCATGGTATAATCCCGCAGAGAATGGAGGTGCTACGGCACCCGGACAAATATTTGGTAGTGGCAGCAACGCTTATTACATAGACAAAAATGCTACACAAACTTCCATCACTTATAATTCATTCTATAATAATGCAGGTGCTTGCGACACCTTCTCAGAAACATCACTGGTGTACCCTATTCAAATTAACGACGGTAATGTAACTGGTTATGACTATGGCTCACAAGATGTAATTATTACGATAGCACCAAAATAAAATCCCTACTGAAAAAACGGAACAGGGCGACTTCTTTTCTAAAGTCGCCCATTTTTTATATCCGGAACAACAGCTAATAGGAGTGCTTTAAAACAACTGATTTCGAGGCATATAACATAGTTACTTATACAACCTTCTTCAACAGCTGTTTAATTCCGTTTTCATACGCTTCTGTCAATTATTATTCCTCCAAAAGAAGCGACCACTTTACCTTCTAAAAAATCCATTCACAACCAAGACTTAGTTAGCAACGGTTTACAAAATTCAAGTAACAAAAACCAGACTGTAGTCAAACAAAGACACTAACAATTCGATTTTACAGTTGATGTTCAACCTCATACCAGAAGAAGTGCAATTTTCTAAGTAAACATTCTTTTACACCTCAAACAGGGCTGTATATTGAAACCAAACAGCAAAAAACACCATAGAAAATCACCCCATTATTTCCTTTTTATTACGATAATATAAATGTTCAAAAACACCTTTTTTTTGTTCCCCAATGCTTGTTATTAATCTACTTTTAAGGCATCAAATTAATCCTATTACAATCTCAAAAAAAAACAATTTATTATGCTAAAACTAACAACCCACAAGAAGTTCTTGTGTCTGCTTTGGTGTGTCATAGCACACATTACCTTTGCACATGCTTCCACAAAGGCATCTCTTTTAAATGATGTTACACCGCCTATTGCCCTATGCCATGACACGGTATTGGAACTGGATTTAAGTGGCCAGGCCCTACTAAATGCAGCTGATATTGATGCCGGTTCTTCCGATAGCGAAGGATCGGTTACTTTATCAATTGATCAGACGCTTTTTGATTGTTCGAATGTAGGTCCAAATCCCGTTACGCTAACAGTTACAGATGAAGCGGATAATGAATCTACTTGCCAGGCTTCTGTTTTTGTGATCGGTGCTCCGGCACCTATCGTTGTAACAAAAGACATCACTGTTGAATTGGATGCTAACGGTACTGCTACTATCACGCCGGCAGACATGGACGACAACAGCCTGGTTTCTTGCGGTATTACTTCCATGACAGTGACCCCTGACACTTTTGACTGCTCGAATGCCGGAACAAACGAAGTGACTTTGACTATCGTTGATAATGGTGGAAACACCGCAAGCGAAACAGCGACAGTTTCTGTTGTGGATGTGACTGCTCCGGCAGTACTTTGCCATGACACTGTTTTAGAACTCGACTTCAGTGGAAACGCTATTCTTAGCCCTCAGGATGTAGACGCCGGCTCTGCGGACAACTGTGGTATTGCCGCTCTTACAGTAAGTCAGACACAATTTGACTGCTCCAACATTGGTTCTACTCCGGTAACGCTTAGCGCCACTGATGCTGCCGGTAACAGCAGCACTTGTGAAGCTTCTGTTTTTGTGATCGGTGCTCCGGCACCTATCGTTGTAACAAAAGACATCACTGTTGAATTGGATGCTAACGGTACTGCTACTATCACGCCGGCAGACATGGACGACAACAGCCTGGTTTCTTGCGGTATTACTTCCATGACAGTGACCCCTGACACTTTTGACTGCTCGAATGCCGGAACAAACGAAGTGACTTTGACTATCGTTGATAATGGTGGAAACACCGCAAGCGAAACAGCGACAGTTTCTGTTGTAGATGTGACTGCTCCGGCTGTACTTTGCCATGACACTGTTTTAGAACTCGACTTCAGTGGAAACGCTATTCTTAGCCCTCAGGATGTAGACGCTGGCTCTGCGGACAACTGTGGTATCGCGAGTCTTACGGTAAGTCAGACACAATTTGACTGCTCCAACATTGGTTCTACTCCGGTAACGCTTAGCGCCACTGATGCTGCCGGTAACAGCAGCACTTGTGAAGCTTCTGTTTTTGTGATCGGTGCTCCGGCACCTATCGTTGTAACAAAAGACATCACTGTTGAATTGGATGCTAACGGTACTGCTACTATCACGCCGGCAGACGTGGACGACAACAGCCTGGTTTCTTGCGGTATTGCTTCTATGACAGTGACACCTGACACTTTTGACTGCTCGAATGCCGGAACAAACGAAGTGACTTTGACTATCGTTGATAATGGTGGAAACACCGCAAGCGAAACAGCGACAGTTTCTGTTGTGGATGTGACTGCTCCGGCAGTACTTTGCCATGACACTGTTTTAGAACTCGACTTCAGTGGAAACGCTATTCTTAGCCCTCAGGATGTAGACGCCGGCTCTGCGGACAACTGTGGTATTGCCGCTCTTACGGTAAGTCAGACACAATTTGACTGCTCCAACATTGGTTCTACTCCGGTAACGCTTAGCGCCACTGATGCTGCCGGTAACAGCAGCACTTGTGAAGCTTCTGTTTTTGTGATCGGTGCTCCGGCACCTATCGTTGTAACAAAAGACATCACTGTTGAATTGGATGCTAACGGTACTGCTACTATCACGCCGGCAGACGTGGACGACAACAGCCTGGTTTCTTGCGGTATTGCTTCTATGACAGTGACACCTGACACTTTTGATTGCTCGAATGCTGGAACAAACGAAGTGACTTTAACTATCGTTGATAATGGTGGAAACACCGCAAGCGAAACAGCGACAGTTTCTGTTGTGGATGTGACTGCTCCGGCTGTACTTTGCCATGACACTGTTTTAGAACTCGACTTCAGTGGAAACGCTATTCTTAGCCCTCAGGATGTAGACGCTGGCTCTGCGGACAACTGTGGTATCGCGAGTCTTACGGTAAGTCAGACACAATTTGACTGCTCCAACATTGGTTCTACTCCGGTAACGCTTACCGCCACTGATGCTGCCGGTAACAGCAGCACTTGTGAAGCTTCTGTTTTTGTGATCGGTGCTCCGGCACCTATAGCTGTTGCGAAAGATATTACTGTTGTACTTGATGTAAATGGTCAGGCATCGATCACTCCGGAAGATATCGATGATAATAGCGAGCTTACTTGTGGTAATCCCACCCTATCAATTGACATCAATAGCTTCGACTGTTCTAACGTTGGCCCGAATACAGTTACATTAACAGTAACGGATAACGGCGGTAACTCTAATAGCGACGAAGCAATTGTAACTGTAGTTGATGCTGATGCACCGGAACTGGTTTGCCAGGATTTCCAACTTTACTTTGATGAAAATGGATTGGCAGCACTTTCTGTCGACGATGTTTCGGGTAATATAAGCGATGCTTGTGGTATTCAGGATATTTTAATTTCACAAACCGTATTTAACTCATCAAATGCAGGAAACAACTCGGTAGAACTAACGGCAATCGATGTGAATGGTAACGGAAAAGCTTGCTTGTTCACTGTTACAGTAAGTGATACCATAGCTCCAACAGCTCCTACTAATTTTGAAGCGACAGTTGGTGCGGATTCTTATGCAACTACCTGGGATGCCTCTACAGATAATATCGGAGTTGTAGTATACAATCTTTATTTGGACGGTGCATTCGTAACACAGGTTACAGATCTCATGTACATTTTCGATAATGTCAATGTAGTACCAGGAGTTACTTTAGGGGTCTCTGCTGTTGATGCCGCAGGAAATGAGTCACCAATTACAGAAATCATACCTGATACGCCATTGGTATTACAAGATGGGATATATCAACTTGTTAACAATCACAGTAATTTATTAGCTGCTCCAACAAGCTCTTCAAATGGTATGGGAGTTCACGTAAAACAATATACAGACAACGGCTTCGATTACCTGAAATGGCGAATAAAGAGCATCGGCAACGGTTTATATTCGATTACTAACCTTTTCTCAGGATTAAGTTTGGATGTAGCGGGTGCTTCAACACAAGCAGGTGCATTTGCTGTGCAAGCTACTCCTGCCAATGTGGCCAATCAAGAATTTCAAATTGCACATATTCAAGACGATTTATTCAACATCTTCTTTAACCATAGCGGTTTGGCATTTGGATCTGATCCTTTAAACAACTACAACGATGCTAATTTACACCAGCAAAATTTTGTAGATCAGGATTGGCAAGAATGGAACCTGGTATTCATTGATGATGACAATACAGGTGGAAGTGATGCTATTTGTACTTTCGAAGACAATGGCTTTACTGGAACAGTAAAATCAGATGCAAGTGGAAAAATCACATTCACCTTGACACCTGAATTCCCTATTAACTTTATCTATGTGCACTACTCAAACGGTGGAAGCACCAACCCTTGGGATAACAATTACCAATTACAGCCTGACGGACAAGGTAATTATACATTCACGTCGTTCTACAGCGCAGGAAGTGGCCAAACTACGTTCTTCCTTACTATTGCTCCCCAAGGTCAGGGACAGTACGACACCAAGTCTTTTGAGTACATCTTAGGTGATGACTGCAGCATGGCCAAATTCAACGGCTATGCGAACAACAAGTCACTTAATACCGCTGAAATTCTTGTAGCACCTAACCCCTTCAGCACTACATCTGTAGTAAGCTTTAGCACACAGTTAGACGATTACGTTACTGTTGATGTTTACAATATGAGTGGTACCAAAGTAGCCCGGTTATATGATGGGTCGCTTAACGGTGGTACAGTTCAGGAAATTGTTTTGGATGGTACCGGACTTTCCGAAGGAATTTATATGATTCATATGAATACGGCATCAGGCTTGTCTGAAACCATAAAAATGACTCATACTAACTAATATCTATTAAGTAGTTAATCACAAAAAAAGGAAGTCATAGACTTCCTTTTTTGTATTACCATCTCTTACCAATTTTCTTCAGACCATTCGGTATCCGGAATCATTCCGACTACTATTAGCTTCTTTTTAAAGGTCCATGCCCATACATTAAAGCTTTTAGGCCGGGTAACACGCCATTCTTTTTCGTCATAATTGGGTACACCAAAGAGTGCTTTAGCCTCCTCTTCCGGTTTTTCTTCTACCTTATATATTATCAGCACTTCGTAAAGCCTTTGTGCTTCATCTTTATCGAAATAATAGCCTAAATAGCTCACATCAGGGTCGTCTATTGTCTCCAGAACGGTAATTCTGAAATCTTCATCGTTTTCATCAAGATTTTTAACACTTTTCAGCGCACGAAATTCTTCCAGCGGCATACCGAAGTAAACCTGTTTATCGACGGCACCTGGTAAAATAGTTTTGGAATTTTGCAGGGTGAATATTGATTGAGAAGACATGCAGCTAAGCAAAACTGTAAATACGACAATAAAATAACATACATTTTTCATAGCCTTTTTATTTTCAGGTACTTCGTCGAGGTAAACGTAAAATCTGCTATTCGGTTGCGGCCGATAAAACCAATATTCATTTTCAAAATACCGGCAAACATTCATAAAATAAGCTTAGCTTATACTACTACAGGAAATGATCCAAACACAACCTGACAAGAAAGGCTTCGTATAGTATTCCCTAAAAAAGTGTTCAAATTTGCATTAAAGCGCCAATCGGCAAAACACCCAATTTACAATATGAAAAACAGTAGCATAAACCTGCATTCATCGAATATAGACCAACCCTGAATTAAATAATGAAACTTCGTAAAAAAAAACACGTTCATTTTAGTTAAGGTTTTGCTGCTATTGAACCAACAGCTAAGACCCTGAAATCAGTTAAAACGAACAGATCATCTAAAATTTTTGACTGAAACACATCACAAAAAAGAAACCACAAATGTTTAAACATTACACGAAATTAATTTGTAGTGTCATTCTACTACTGAGTCTTAGAGCGTCCTATGCACAGGAGGAAGAAAGCAACGACACTGACTTTTTGGAAATGGACCTTGAATCTTTATTGAATCTGGAAGTCACTTCTGTTTCTAAAAAAGCCGAGCGTATTCAGGATGTATCGTCCTCCATATACGTGATCACCGCCGAAGATATTAAAAACTCTACGGCAACAAGCTTGCATGAAGCACTCATGCTTGCACCCGGATATTGGGGAGTACAATACTCGTACTCAGATGCAGTTGCTTCTATGAGAAATGCACCTACACTAGGTGATATCGGCTCCGTATTATATTTGTTAGATGGTACTCCCATACAAGAGCTCATGACCTCTTCAATGTCGTTTGATAACTTTGTCATTCCCCTGGAAGACATAGCTCGGATTGAAATAATAAAAGGGTCGGGAGGAGTTATTTATGGAGCCAATTCTGCAACCGGTGTTATTAACATCTTCACTAAAGATCCAGATAAATACGACGGAGTAAAAGTAAAAATGGATGCTGCTTACCCGGGATTTGGAGCATTGAGTATAACTGGCGGTCACCAAATTAATGATCAATTATCGATCGGTGCTTACGTCCAGGCCAGAATTCATACTGGTTATGGTTACCTGGAAGGTCTTCAGGGTGACCAAGTAACTGTAAGAAGTGATGACGATACCAGAGATGTCACTATCAACAATGTGTTCAAAGAGCAATTTGATAATCAATCTCATATGAGTTTTGGCTTTAAAACAGCCTATCAGCTAAGTGAAAAAACAAGGTTATCGTATCGGTTCCATTGGAATGAAACTTTAAACAGAAAAATTTACACCACTATTCCCAATTCCGACTATGGTGCTTTTTCCGGGTTAAATCCAGTAATTTTCTTAAACGACCTGGAACAACGAAGAATCACACAAAACCTTCGCTTCGATCATGATTTTAGTGAGAATCACCGTTTATTCCTGCGTTTATCAAATAATTTCGAAACAGATATCCTTGAATGGGCAGGAGGCGCGTTCTCTCGGAATGGCATCTATGATTTCGAAGCACAAGATAATTTTGAGATTGGCTTCAACAGCCTATCTTTTGGTGCAAATTTCCGCTTAGTTGATCTGGACGTATATAAATCAAATGCGCCAGAAGTTTTTGCTTTTTCAAATCATCAAACTACAAAGGAGTTGTTTGGCGTCTTTATACAGGACAAATTGACTTTCTTTGAAGATAAATTAAATATCCTTTTAGGTGCTAAAGCTGAACAATACACACTCATAAATGATAATTTCTACATTTCACCAAGTGCTAAATTTTCCATCATACCAAATGAAGATTTTACCATTTGGGGAGGAGTATCTCAGTCTTACACCACTCCGGGGTTTGTGAACGTAGGTAGTGAAGCCAACTGGATTCATGACAATGTTCTTAGTCCCAACCACTTCATCTATCAACAGGCATTTTGGGAGGCTTACCCGCTTGTGCTTGCTTCTGTAGGTGGTGACTCGGCTCTGGCCAATGCGGCGACACCCGGTCTTATTGAACCTGCATTACTGCAGCAATTCCCACAGGGCTACTGGAACCCTTTTAGTACTAAGTCAGGACCTAATGTTACCCCAACACGTTTTATCAATTACGAAATAGGCATCCGAAAAAAGATTTCCAATTTTATGCTTGAGACTAATTTCTTCTTTAATCAGGTAACCGAGGGAATTGCGCTAAGTTCCGGAGATAATTTTATTGTGCAACCGAATGTTGCATCCACCCACCCAAATACTCCTGGACAAATTGCCAGTTATGCGCTATACGGAAACTATCTTAAATCAACGAATATTGGTACCGAAACCATCATAAAAGGACAGGTAAGTCCTAAAATCGTCCTGGAATTATCTCATACCTGGCTGAAAACCAAATCAGAATTTCAAGAAAATGATGATTGGGATGTCAATGAGCTGGAAAGTCGAGATACGATCCCAAGCGCACCTTTGATACCTGAACATATAATGCGGCTAAAAATCGTCTATAAACCAATTACAGATCTTACTATTATGGCACAATTTATAGCCACTAGTTATTATAATGCTCAAATGCGATACCGTTTCGAAACTCAAAACGCTAACAGCTTTACGACAGCTCCTGGTATCGATATCTCCTCCAATGTGGAACGTTATTTTCTTAATATTAAAGTTAGAAAAGATTTCTTGGATGGTAAAGCGAATGTATACCTCTTTGGTTCCGATCTGCTAAATGGTGGCAAAGTGGAAACACCAATAGAGTTTGGGGTTGCCACCCCGAGCCAAACTGCCCGTATGATTGGCATTGGTGGTGAATTTAGGTTTTAAATGAAATAAAATAACAAACAGAGGCTGTGCGCTACGTCGTTCAGCCTCTTTTATTTTAAGTCTGACAAGTAAATTTCAAAAAACTTCCTATGCTGTGTAGTTTTATATACCTTTGATCAACAAATACGAACTGCTTGTCATTACTTTTTGACAGCAAGCTCTTATTTGATCATATTGCCATCATTACGAAAACATGGAATATGAATAACATCGAAAAAACGTGCCTCCAAAATTTCAATACACTTATATCCTTAAAAAAGGGGCTTACATCTACTGCCAAGTTCTTCATGTCGACAGTACTTGTTTTCATCTATAGCTTAACAAGTTTGTTGGTAATGCTCACAGTAACTAAAGTGGCTTTTCCTGATCAAGTAGGTGTGTTCACAAAAAACGGCGAATTTCAGTCTTTAGGATTTATGCTCAATAAGCAGGGCCACACCGAGCTTATGGGCTATTGGTTCATACCGGTATTGTTAGTATTGACCTGCTTCTGCTTTTTGGTAATTCGTCTTTTGAAACGTTGCAAAAGCTATCTCAACAGCAACTAATTTAACGAAACACGACAAGTTCTTAATTGGTGACCGTACGATACTTTTCCACCCACGATAAGTGGTCATAATGCCAATTATCAACTTCGTCGACTTGCTTCCAATCCACATCCAGGCTTTCGTATGATTGCTGCAATTCACCACCTGTAATTAGGCATTTAAACAACAGGTGATAAGAAGTATAAGGGAATTTTTGATTCGGTTTGCGGCTAATTACTCCCATTAGTCGTTCCACTTTCACATTATAACCAGCTTCTTCTTTAATCTCTTTGACAATATTCTCTTCAGCAGTCAGCCCCACTTCAGACCATCCGCCCGGGATACACCAACACGCATCGTCCACCCGTCGTTCGAGCAAGATACTACCATCTTCACGCTCTATTAAGGCATTGACCCCCACTTTGGGAGTTATATAACCGTACTCGTCTACAGGATCTATTTTTGACATATCAAAAGAAGATACATGTTGATATAATTGATCAAGCAACGTAAGCATTTCCTGGTAGCGCACTACATCGTATTGGCTATTGGCAAAATTTTTTCCTGTTGTAGCCCCTTTTCTCAGTTGTTCCAAAAGTTGAATTACTTGCATATCACAAATTTAATTGGCCCGCAAGTATAATCCTACCTTTTCCAAACAACATAATCGCAGGCTAATTGATCCCGTCGCAACTCCAAACGAACTAAACAAGGCAACTAAGTGGTGGCAATTATGCCTTTATGCACAAATAAGTGGCGAGCAAACCCTCCTCCATCTCCTTTTCTATGATTTTAAAGCCTGTCCGTTCAAAAAGCGATTCCATAATCCAGTCGTAAGTAGAAAACTCTTCTCTAAAATGCTGCAAGGCATCTTCTTTTAAAAAATCACCTCCGAGTTGCTCTTGCTGATTTATAAAATACTCGATATTTCTTAGTGCATCCTTCTCCTGAATCACCACATCTTTTATATATAATTTCCCATCGGGGTTTAACATTTCAAACATACGCTCCAATGCTACTTTTTTCCAAAAATCGGGCAAATGATGAAAGGAGTAGGTAGAAGTGATACAGTCTATACTTGACATTTCGCATTCAAAGTGGAGAAACCCGGAATGCTCAAAATTAATATTACTCAGATTTTGTTTATGAGCTCGCTTACGTGCATATGCCAACATTTCAATGGAAATATCTACAGCATATACCGTCTGACATACGCTGGCCGCTTCAATTACAAAAGTACCTGTCCCACAACCAAAATCGATAATTATGCTCTTTGCGTTAAGGTTTAATTTATTGATCAAGTCCCTACTTTCCTGTCGGATATCTCTAAATTGCGCATAACTCGATTCATATACTTCCACTTCCGATTTATCGGCATAGTTTTTCCCAATTTGCTGAAATTCGTCGTAAAGCCAATTATTGTTTGCTTTCATTCCAAGAATAGTTGTCCAAAAACCAATAAGGGAATTTCTTAGGAATCTGTCAATTGTGAGCACTATTTTTTGACATTTTTCACCAGATTTTCCATTTCTCAATTATCTTAGTGATAGATGCTTACGTGACATTATCTGATGAAGGCAAATTAGGTCTTGGAGGCTATCTTTATGAAGAATTGGGTTCAAAAATCCCTGTAGTAGGCATTGCTAAGAACAACTTCGTTTCTCAAACAGAAATAAAGTAGCACGCTACAGGGGGAAAAGCAAAAAACCTCTTTACATTACCTCCATGGGCATCAACCTTCAATATGTTAGTAAACAGGTACTAAGGATGCATGGTGAATTCCGAATACCTACCCATATTGAAGTTAGTAGATCAACTAAGTCGAGCTATTGAAACCATATAAATCAACTAGGTATCATAATAATTAATCCAAATTCACCTTAAACAAGGGTGTTGTGCCTGCCTCTACTTTCACAGCGTCTTTCTTCCACGAGAAACCTTCAAATTCATTGATCCCTGTAATGGTTATTTCATAAGTACCAGGTGCCAAATCTTCATAAACCCAACGCCCGTTTTTGTTGGGATTAAAGGCTTGGGTATGCTGAGCCCTGCTTCTCGCCCAAAAGGTAAAATCACCGTGAATAGAGATTTTACCTGCATATAGCTTCCCGTTTTTATAGAATTCGAAGCGCAGATGAGCCGCCTCCTTTGGCGGATCCTGCTCCCAAACCATATCCATCCATTCTGCCATCTGTTCAGCCATTCTCTGTTGAGCTGCAGTACTGCTCAAGTCATTATTTTGATTATTTACGCCAGTATCATTGCCTACTTTTCCCGCTACCTCTCCATTGTTATAATCGCGTACGAGATTTCTATTCTCTTTACTCATGACGCCGGTTTTCGTAAATTTATCGCCACCTTTTTCCAAAACAAGCCTAACTTTTTCTGTTGGAGTATGTCCCATCTTTGTCATCACCTCCACCAAATCTTCTGAAAAACGTTTCTTCCAACGGTCCTCATAGGCCTTTTTACAAAAATCGAAGATAGCGGCAGATGTAATTCCGTTTATTGATTGAAAAGTATACCACTGCCCTTCAAATCGCACGATAGCCTTTTCGTCCTCCCACTTCACGGCAGTAAAAGGGGAAGCTTTATCAGGCAACTGTGCTTTTGCAGCTACTCCGACAAGAAATAACAAGAAAAGAATAGTCGCAGATTTATATTTTATGTTGATAGGTGTAAGTCTCATACTTGTAATTAGTTAGTATCATGACAATTTAAACAAATATCTGCACATCATTCCCATACATTGCTTCATCTCAAAGAGATGTTTAAAGTAAAAAAGGAAACATTGACAAGTTATCAGGATAAGTATACAACACAAAGCAGTATAAACCTGCAGATATTTGTGTCATTGATAATTTAAAAAAAGCAATAAGATGAAAACAAGATATTTACTTTATGGAACATTAGCAGTAATTACTTTATTATTTTCAAGTGCCAATGCACTTGCTCAAACTGCAAGCAAGAAGTCAGCTTCAACAGGGAAAAACGGTGAGCCTCATTTAATTCAATTAAATCAAATTCCGGGCAAATTCACCAACGGAGATTTAACCTTAGCTCCCGGCACGTACAAATTTGAAGTAACAAACACGGGCGTTGGTCATGAGGTAGGCTTGGTCTTAGCCCCTAAGAAAGTCCATATAACACAAGCAGATCACATCACCAATGCCTACGTAACATCAACGGTAAAAGATGGCGAAACGAAGCCTACTAAAGGTGAAGTAGTATTGAAAAAAGGAGAATACGTTTATTTCTGCCCGCTAAACCCAACAGGTCAATACACTATTTCAGTGAAGTAGTTTTCAATGAAAGGAATTGACTCATAGCATAATTATGAGTCATTCCTTTTTGAAAAGGTGTTGGTGCTATTAATTAGCTCGTATTTAAATAGTCCTTAATTTAAAAAAAGGAATAAGAAGTATTACCCAAAGTCTTAAGGGAGATTCTTGCTGTTTCCAGCCTGTTTTAATTAACTTTAACAACAATTATGCAACGTAACATCAAACTAATCTGGGACTTTTACGGCCCTGACAGTAAGAATACCGCAGCACATCACATCATACACCTGCGAGAGTTCGCTGAAAAGAACCACATCGAGCACGGTGGTATTGACGAAGAAATAGTCAATGAATCACATACTTCCGCCTTCATGGTTGTGAATGAAGCTCAAATGATCACCGTAAGGGATAGCTTGAAACCACACAGAGGAATGTTGGTACCCTAGTTGTTAATGGTACTAGCTTAGTCATCCTTTTTAAGCTACCAAAACACCTAAATACCTTATGCATTAGAATGGAAAATTCGATCAGAACGCTTTGCACTAAGCCAAAACTTCCTGTTAATAGCTCACCGCTTCAAACTCCAATACATCTAAAAATGCTTTCATAGCTCTGTAGGTACCTCGAGGATGTTCGATCATACCCATGTGTCCCATGTTATCAAAAATATGTACATGGCTCTCAAAGGGCAAGTGACATTGTTCCAGACTCGAGTCCAGTGGTACGGCCCCATCTTGCTTACCTATCGCAAACCAAACCGGTTTACCCGTATTAGTCAAGGTTTCGATATGTGACTCCCGTTCACGCATCGCTTTTGACGCTTCTATCGCTCCAAGTACATCGGTAGCTAAGACCATGTCGAGTACCATCTTATGATTAGGGTCATTTTTGCGGTATTCGTGAAATAAACCGATTACAAAAGGCTCAGCAAAAGGCTCCATACCATGTTGTTCTAAAAACTCAATGGTTTTGAGACGGCTGGCTTTCTTCTCCTCGCTATCCGTATAAGCAGTTGAATGAAATAATCCGTAACCGACTAACATATGTGGAAAAAGTGATTCAAATGATAAGGTAACATAGCCTCCTAACGAGTGACCGATCATGGCACAACGTTCCACACCCAATTCGTCGAGCAATATTTTAATATCAGCTGCCATATCGTCAATACTGATATCACTTTGCACTTCGCTTTCACCGAAGCCCGGAAGGTCGACACAAATAACCCGGTACTCTTTAACAAGCGCCTTCACATAATGATCCCACATCGATCTATTTTCGCAAAAGCCATGAATGAGCACAACCGTATTTCCTTTACCATTTTCACTATACGCTAACATAATCGCTAATATTCTTTATTAATTCTTTTGTTTTCGTTACGGGATCGTCACTCCTATTGATATAAGACGCAACAGCAACGCCATAAACGCCCTGTTTCAGTAAAGATGCAATATTACCTGGCAAGATGCCACCAATAGCTATTACAGGTAGATTAATATTTTGATCCTTCATGTCCTTCAGTACTTTGGCATAACCAGCCAAGCCTAAAACCGGGCTCAGGTTTTTCTTGGTAGAAGTCTGTGTAAAAGGGCCAAGGCCAATATAATCTACTGCCTTTGCTATGCGCACAATGTCATCCATGGTATTAGCTGTTCCCCCAATTATTTTTTCACTACCTAAAATAGAGCGGGCCTCCGCCGGATGCATATCTTCTTTCCCCAAATGCACGCCATCGGCATCAATCTCCCTGGCCAGGGCTACACGGTCATTGATTATCAATTTAACGCCGTAATCTTGACACAGCTTTTTTAGTTGCAAAGCTGTTGAAAGCAACACTTCATCATTTGTGCCTTTACTTCGGTATTGCACCCATTTTATTCCGGCTTGTGCCGTTGCCTTTACCTGATCTATCGGGGATAAATTAAGATCATCCTGCGTGATATGAAGTAATCGCAAAGTATCGTTAAAATGTATCATAAGTTATGGTATCCAAGATTTGAAGCATTACTTTTTATCAGGTCTTCTGTGTAGCGTTTGGCCAACGCACAGGCCTCAGACAGCGATTTACCCAAAGCGACTTCACTCGCAATTGCCGCCGAAAGCACACAACCTGTCCCATGTTTCCCAAAGCCTTTGAAGGGTTCTCCCGCTATTGTTTTGACAAGCCCTGTTTTGGTATAAAGCACATCGTTGGCATGATCTTCGGCGTGCCCTCCTTTGAGTAGTAAATTGCAATATTGCGAGACGAAAGAAGGTTTATCTTCCAGGTTTAAAGCTTCTTTTAGTTCATTAAACTCCGTAAGGTTTGGAGTAATAAGGCAAAGTTCTTTTAAAATGGCTATTAGCAAATCCAGTTGCAACTTTTCGTGAAAAACGAATCCGGCACTGGCCTTAAGTATTGGGTCCCAAATGATTTCACAATCGGGATTAAAATCTTTGAGCGATAGTACAAGGTGATGAAGTACTTCCAGGTTTTCAATAAGTCCTACCTTTACCACTTTGATTGCGTATTTTGAAAGCAATAGTTCCAATTGTGCTAAAATGATAGCTTCGGCAACCCAGTTCGGCGTTTTAAAAAGCGCATCATTTTGAACGGTCACTGCTGTACAAACCGAGAGACCATAAACGCGCTTTTGTTCAAATACTTTTAAATCAGCACCCAGCCCGGCACCGACAGAGGGATCGTGACCGGCAATAGTAAGCACATATGGCCTGTCAATAGTCATGCTCCCAGGTGCAGTAAGGTTTTACAGCTAAAAAATTATTACGGTACGCTTTCAAATGAGATACTTCTCGACCAATCCAAGCTGGTACTTCGAATGTTTCGTCTTCACTTTGCAACTCTATCTCTGCTATTAACAGCCCATCGTTTTCTTCGTGAAACAGGTCCACTTCCCAGGTGTGCCCTTTATGCTCAATCAAGTACCTCGTTTTTGATATGATGGGTTTATTGCACAAGGTTTCCAATAGTTGTTGTGCATCACTTACCGGAATTTCATATTCAAATTCCAGTCGACTATAACCTTCGGTCTTACCTTTAAGTGTCAAAAAAGCTTTGTCACCTGCAATGCGGACACGCACCACCTTACCTGGGACACTCTCTATATACCCCTGTTTATAAGGTACACCTGTCTTTCCGTCCTTCCAGGACAAGTCCTTAACCAGGAATTTGCGTTCAATTTCAAGTCCCATTACAAATTTCCATTAAACGATCGAACTCAGCCATCAGTTTGGCTTGCATTATCTTACCCCAAAGCGTCCCTAGAACGGCTATACCTTTGAATCCTATCCTTTTAGCTTCAAGAGCTGTTTTTGAATCGATACCACCTAGTGCGTACAGCTCGCCATCATAGTTCTTGACAAACGACTCCAGATCTCTATTGACAAAAGCTGATTTATATCCTTCTTTTGAAATGCTGTTAAAAACGGGACTTATAAATCGATAGGAATAGGCTGCAATGTCATTTCTTATTTCCTCAAAAGAGTGAAATGACTTCGATTGCTGCAAACCGCTGTAGAAATCAGTATCCAGGAAAGCTTGATCACTACCCAGGTGCAAGCCCTTAAGCTTGTATTTTACAGCTGTGGCTGCGTCTTTGTGTACTACCGTTTTTTCCCGAAGCTCTATAGGCCAGCGGTTAAGCCAATTTTGCAACTCTTCCGTACCAAATCCGGGTTTACGCAAATGAAAATGTTCCAACCCCTTTTCAAAGAGTTGGAACAAAGTATCTTTTTCTCCCATCATATGTCCGGGAGCTGAAATCACAATCAATTTCATACTGCTATCAGCGCAATAAAATGTTATTCAGGAACGTAAACATTGGCTCCTGACTCTACAAACTCCTCCGCTTTTTTACGCATTCCTTCTTCGAGTGCATCTTCATTATCCAAGCCCTCTTTGGCAGCATAGTCTCGCACATCTTGCGTAATTTTCATCGAACAGAAGTTAGGACCGCACATGGAGCAGAAGTGAGCTACCTTTGCTCCTTCAGCAGGTAAGGTCTCATCATGGTACTCACGTGCCGTATCCGGATCGAGGGATAGGTTAAACTGGTCTTCCCAGCGAAATTCGAAACGTGCTTTGCTCAATGCATTATCCCGGTGCTGAGCTCCCGGATGTCCTTTAGCCAAATCAGCAGCATGAGCAGCCAGCTTATAAGTGATAACACCATCCTTTACATCCTTTTTGTTAGGGAGCCCCAAGTGTTCCTTAGGTGTCACATAGCACAACATGGAAGTACCGTACCAACCGATCATAGCTGCACCTATGCCTGAAGTAATATGGTCGTACCCTGGTGCAATATCTGTTGTAAGAGGCCCTAAAGTGTAAAAAGGAGCTTCTTTACATGCTTCCAACTGCTTGTCCATATTTTCTTTGATCATATGCATAGGCACGTGACCTGGTCCTTCAATGATGGTTTGAACATCATGTTTCCAGGCAATTTCAGTAAGCTCACCCAAGGTCTCCAGCTCGGCAAATTGTGCTTTATCATTAGCATCTGCCAAAGAACCCGGACGCAATCCGTCTCCTAATGAAAACGAAACGTCATAAGCCTTCATGATCTCGCATATCTCCTCGAAATTGGTATAAAGGAAATTTTCTTTATGATGTGCCAGACACCATTTAGCAAGAATAGAACCACCGCGCGAAACGATACCGGTTACACGCTTGGCAGTCATTGGCACATATCTTAATAATACACCTGCATGAATGGTAAAATAATCAACGCCTTGCTCTGCCTGCTCTATTAAAGTATCTCTAAAAATTTCCCAGGTTAATTCTTCTGCTTTACCATCTACTTTCTCAAGCGCCTGGTATATTGGCACCGTACCAATTGGTACCGGAGAATTTCTGAGTATCCACTCTCTTGTTTCATGAATATTTTTACCGGTAGAAAGGTCCATAATGGTGTCTGCCCCCCAACGACAGGCCCATACCGCTTTTTCGACTTCCTCTTCTATGCTTGATGTTACGGCCGAGTTACCTATATTGGCATTAATTTTCACCAGGAAGTTCCTACCTAAAATCATGGGTTCACTTTCAGGGTGATTGATATTATTAGGAATTACGGCACGTCCACGAGCCACTTCATCACGTACAAACTCGGGAGTAATCGCATTAAGGTGTTTATACGCCCCAAAATTCTCCCCGGGATGCTGCTTGGCAATTTCAATCACTTCCTCCATGCGCTGATTTTCGCGAATGGCAATATATTCCATCTCAGGAGTAATAATCCCTTTCTTGGCGTAATGCATTTGAGTCACATTACTACCCGCCTTCGCACACAGGGGTTTCTTTAAGTGATCAAACCTTAGGTAATCAAGGTCCGAATTATAAAGACGCTCACGACCAAAATCAGAAGTAATTTCCTTCAGTTCTTCTACATCTCCTCTTTTTTCGATCCACTCCTGACGCAGACGTGGCAAGCCTTTGTGCAGGTTTATTTCTATATCCGGATCGGTATAAGGCCCACTTGTATCATAAACAGTTACCGGAGCATTCTTTTCAGCGGGCTCGTTTGGCGAAAATTTCTTAACAGTATCATTCAGCGAAATTTCACGCATTGCTACTTTAATATCGTGGATTTCCCCAGGAACATAAATCTTTTTTGAGGCAGGAAATTCATCCCGGGTCACAGATGACTGCGAAGGTATACGATCTTTCTTCATAATATCGAATTAGTTCAGTGTTAAACTACCCTCCCTGGGTAGCTTTTATTAATGTGACTCTATCGTCTTGCTTTAATTCATGTTGAGACCAATCTACTTTTGGAACCACCATATTATTAACAGCCACTGCAATACCCTTACCAGAACTAAGTCCTAATTGAGTAATCAGATCACTTATGGAATTGCCTTTATTCAAAAAGGTCTCATCATTATTTACAATTACCTTAGTCATAACATAAGAATGGCACTGATTGTTGAAAATCGAATAGGCAGGATTCGACTTTTCCCTACGTCAGTGCTAACTGTATCAGGTTCTGAGGGTGTCATCTCAGTCGTTTATTACGACGCCCCTAAAGTCACTGGTCCAAAATTAGCAGTTTATTCGCTAAACACAAAATTTCATTCTTCAATTATAGCTGTTCTATTTCGAAATAATGATCGTATATTTAACCAATTGATGACTATAATCAAAAGAATATGTCTTCACATCATTTTGTAAAAGAAGGACAGGAGCCTGATTTATTAATTGAATATATAGAGGACCTACAAAGGCCCATGCTGGAAGCTTTATTGGAATGGTCTCCCAAGCTGGTAGTTTCTAAACCTGCTGCAGAAAAATTAAACAGCTGGGGTATCAAAATTGACGCCATCTGGTGTAGCAACAAAGAAGTAGAAGACTTACAACACCTTATTCAATTTCAACAACCTATCGATATCATTGAAAAGGATATTTTAGGATTTGAAACTTTCGCCGGTAGTTCACCAAAACCTTATAACTTAATCACCAACGAAAATTGGGAAGCCGTTTTCACCAGGTTATGTACGAGTTCTTCAAACCACCATATAAGCAGTATAATTGGTACTGATTATTATGCACTTCCTCTCAAGCAGCTAACTTTTTCCAAATTCTATCCTTCCAATACCAATTTACGAATAGAAAGCTCCACCCCTATCAATATTGGTATCAAAGAAGCAGATAACACAGATCTTTTGACAGAAACGCTGATTCCGTGTACTTTAACGACAAGATCGAACGGATTAATCGAGATTTTCTTGCCGTCTATTACAGAAAACATATGGCTAATCGAAAAAACTACCAATTGAGCAAACATTTTCTTACATGTAAATCAGGCAAAAAAGTATCCTTAACCTAAACAATATTTCTATATTTTTTCAATATTTTTAACAATCAGCCTTTTTTATTGCAAATTTATCAAGACAATAAGAGCAATCTCCTGGCGCTTAAATCAAAATCCACACCTTTTGTTCAACTACCCATGAATAAACGCTCTACGCTTTAGCCCATGGATAGTTCAAGATAAACTAAGCAGAACTGCTTAACCACCGACCATTTACAGATACAACACGAGACCAATACAACAAGGCTAAGCTTAACAGAAGTTTAGACTAATCAATCACAGTACTAAAACTATCAGAGACATTCATTCACATTCCGGAGCGTTAAATAGAGAGCAAAAAAAAGCTGTAAGAGTACACCCTTACAGCTGATGAAAAAATGAGCATTAATGTTGCAAACGCCTATCTCACGACAGACTCTAAAAAATACTGAATGAGAATACCCTTTCAATAACTCATCAGTGATGTTACAATTATCAGGAATTTAAGGACACAAGTCAAATCTGAATTTTATACATTTTTACATTTTTTATTACATACCTTTGACTCACTACCCTGAACTATACCTCCGCAACATTAAATACAGCATTCACAATTCTGTTCTTACCATGAAGATCTTTTATCAGGCTTACTTTCTGGAAACCAAGCTCTTCCAAATGCCTCATCAACTGCTCACCAAAACGTTCGTTAATTTCAAAATACAATGATCCCGAATTAGTTAAACCGACCATTGCTAAACGCGCTATACGTTTATAAAACCTCAGTGGGTCAGTATCAGGTACGAACAATGCCCTCTCCGGTTCATAACGAAGCACATTAGCACTCATGTATGCTCTTTCACTTTCCAGCACATAGGGCGGATTACTCACGATGATATCATAAGCACCTGACGGCAATTCCTCATTGATCACATCACACAAATGAAAGTCGATCGAGACTTCCAACCGTTGTGCGTTCTTAGTGGCTACATTAAGTGCTTCTTTGGAAATATCTAAGGCCTGCATATCCCAATTTGCGCGCTCCTTTTTCAATGAGATTGGGATGCATCCCGACCCGGTACCGACATCTAATACTTTCAACTTAGAGTTGTCGTGATTATTGAGTATAAAATTCACGAGTTCTTCTGTTTCCGGCCTGGGTATTAATGTTGCCGCATTCACAAAAAATTGATGGCCGTAGAAGTCAGCTTCGCCCAACACGTACTGTACAGGCTCATTATCTGCTAAACGCTGCAAATCTCTTTCTAACAACAGCAATGCATTCGTATTGTCAAATAGTTCATTTGCCACTACCATTCCTTTTGTGACATCGAGGCGCTTTTCCAACAATAGGAAACAAATTGATGATGCTTCTTGTTCATCGTAAATCGATCTCAATTCTGTCATCAAATGCTGATATAAGGGACTTAAACGCTTCAGTTTTTTCAAAACAAGTGGTATTTAGTGTATATTTAGCAACATCAAAACTTAAAATTACTAAAGAAATTGCAATCGGACGAGGATTACATGCGTTATGCTTTTGAATTGGCAACTAAAGGAAACGGGACGGTTAGTCCTAATCCCATGGTTGCTTGTTTAATTGTACATGAAAATCGAATAATAGGGGAAGGGTACCATGAACGGTATGGCCAAAATCATGCAGAACCTAATGCCTTGGAAAGCGTTCTGCCAGCTGATCGCTCCTTAATAAAAGACAGCACCATTTATGTAACATTGGAGCCTTGTTCCCACTATGGTAAAACGCCTCCATGTGCTGACCTTATTGCAGAACACAAGCCAAAACATGTCATAATTTGTAACACTGATCCCAATCCAAAAGTGAGTGGAAGAGGAATTAAAAAAATCAGGGAGGCGAATATTGAAGTAACTACAGGTATCATGCAGCATGAGGGTGAACTGCTCAATCGTCGTTTTTTCACTCGATTTACTCAAAACAGGCCATATATCATTTTAAAATGGGCACAAACCGAAGACGGCTATATTTCGAGACTTAATTATGATTCTAAATGGATTAGCAACGAAGCTTCGAGAGACCTGGTACATACCTGGCGTGCTCATGAAGATGCTATTATGGTGGGCACTACTACTGCTATTCATGACAATCCCACCTTAAATGTGCGCAACGGAAGCGGGAATGATCCGCTAAGAGTGATCATTGACAAACAACTGAGAATCCCTGAAAGCCACAACATTTTTAGTAATCAACAACAGACACTCATTTACAACAGCCTTCAAACTGAAAAAAAAGGTTTAACAGAATGGATAAAGATCGATCTCGGCAAATCCTTTGTTCATGAGCTACTAAGAGATCTTAATGACAGAAACATACAATCCATAATTATAGAGGGAGGTGCCTACACATTGAATCAGTTTATAGAAGAGGGTATCTGGGATGAAACACGGATATTCACGTCGAAAAAGCGCTTTCACGAAGGCATAAAGGCACCTCAAATCAAAGGCAAGCTAATAAATACACAAGCAAATGGTGACCGCTTAGATTTCATAATCAATACAAACAACCCATTATTTAAAAACAAAAAATTTGAAAATCCGTCATTATTTGATTACTTTTTAGTATAGTTTCGTATATACCTTATACAATACCTTTATTGTTGCGAACAACTCACCACTAACAGGTCTTTTTTAATCCGAATTTCTAATAGCAGACACCTTCTGCCGAACCTGATGTTTAAGCTTTACATTATGATGAATTCGTATTATTACCTTTTATTCCAAATTTATTGGTTCTACAAAAAACAACCTTCTGATTCCAGTCTTATTTTACTCAACGTTACTATGGCATCAAGTGCACTTTGGATGATAAACCTTTTAAGTGTTATTCTAATGCTCAACTATTTTGACCTTTTAAATACTTATTCCATAAACACCCAAAAAACGGCCCTTGTCGGATTATGGATATTAAGCTGCATTTTTAATTACATTATTTTCGTGCGAAAGCAAAAATTCCTCAATCGACAATATTTTTCCAATAAACAAAACGAACGTACTGTTATTGCAATGGTCTCATTTTCCTTGTTCCTATTTTTACTGATAGGACTGCTGGCACATTGGAATAAAGTAGGCGTTATTTAATTAATACTTCCTGCGGATAGAAAACAAAATTCCCCAAGCGATTACATTTTAGTATTTTATACTTCCAAGTTCCTCTATTGGAATCTGGCATTTATGTATTCATGCAATTAATAATTTGAATCATTCAAGAATTGTCTGACATTAACATTATCTTAACACGACATGATTAAATTCGTTTATGGAAAAATTTATCTATATACTCACTATTTGTGTCCTCTTCTTTGGCTGCACCCCCAACACCAGGGAATCTGAAAATGATCTACCCGGAGAAAGGGATAAACCCGAAACGACAACTGACAGCCTGGCGCATTTACTTCAAATGAACAAGGGCACTATTACCGTGCTTTTCAGTGAAGGAGACAGTGTTGTAAGCAGTTCAGCTATTAAAGCACCGGCCAAAGGCCATCATGACTGTATTGTACTTTTTGAAAATAGCCCTAAGGACTTCACGCTTTTCGTAAGTCATGAAACTGTTGTAAAAGACAGTTTATTGGGAGATGGCGGCGGAGGCACCATAGTTCACCTGCAATATGATAACACATGGAAAACTAAATCTTCTCCGTTTAACGTAGACTATAGTGAAGTGGGGTTTACCGCCAATAACTGCGGTGGAAAAACGACACCGCACCAGACCTTATTGAGTGCAGAAGAAATAATGCCAAGATCGAAAAATGACCTGACTATCAACTATGACTACAAAAAACTGGCTTCTCCTGACTTCGAGCCTTATCAAAACCTGGGATGGATGGTCGAAATAGATCCGGAAAAACGAAAGGCATTGCACAAACTAATAAGTATGGGCCGCTATAAACATGAAGACGCATTGGCAATGCCCGATGGCAAAACTGTTTACCTCACTAATGATGATGACCCCGCTATCTTCTTCAAATTCATTGCAGACAAAGCCAATGATTATACCAAAGGTCAACTTTATGCATATGCAGAAACTGCTTCCGAAGGCAATAAGCATTGGATAGCCCTGCCGCGGGACACTAATGCACTGATGGATATAGCTGCCGTAGCCATTAAAATGGGAGCCACGCTTTTTCAACGCCACGAATGGCTTACCTTTATAGGTGGCAAAATCTACATTACAGAAACCGGTAAAGATACATTTGACTGGAAAGACGAAATTGCCAATGGAGGTAAACCGGCTGGTTATTTTGAACAGTTGAAGCATGAAAGCCACCAATACAACGATCCTTATGGACGCATCCTCGTATTTGACCCTTCTACAGACTCCATGCAAGTATACCTCAATGGGGGTAAAGCCAACGATTCAGGGTATTTATTCTCCAACCCGGATGGTCTCACTTCCGCTACGATAGATGGTCAAGCCTATTTATTTGTTTGTGAAGACATCACCAGTCTTGATTTCGACAAGGTATCAGCAGAAAACAAAAGCACTGGCACCACTATTAATGAAGTTTATCGCATTCCTGTTACTGAAAATTGCTCTTTAAATGATATTGATCGTTTATTAGTTGCACCGAAAGGTGCAGAATCTACAGGAATTCTTTTATCACCTGACAAGAAATCTTTATTTTTGAACATTCAACATCCTCAAAAGACAAATAATGCTCCCTTTGACAAATCATGCACAATTGTCATTGAGAATTTCTAACAGTACCAAATGAGATTTGTAGAAGTAAGCAGTTCAAAAGACGTAAAAGAATTTCTAAAACTTCCGGATAAATTATACAAGAGCTCCAAACATTGGGTAAAACCCTGGAGCAGGGATATAGAAGAAGTATTTGACCAAAAGAAGAATAAATTTTTCAGACACGGGGAATGCACCAGGTGGCTATTACTGGACAATTCCAATAAGACTATTGGACGAATAGCCGCTTTTATCAATCGAAGAACGATGAAAGAAAAGAATTCCCTGGACCAACAATTGATTGTTGGAGGCATGGGTTTCTTTGAATGCATAGATGACCAGGAAACTGCTTTTGCTCTTTTTGATAAGGCCAAAGAATGGCTGCAGGAAAGAAATTGCAATGTAATGGAAGGTCCCATAAATTTTGGTGAGCGTGATGCCTGGTGGGGACTATTGGCAGAAGGCTTTGACAGGGACCCTAACTATCGTATGCCCTACACACACCCCTATTACCTGCCCTTTTTTGAAAATTATGGTTTCCAGATATACTTTAAACAACTCACCTTTGGAAGAGGTGTCAGTGAAAAGCTGAAACCAAAATACCAGGAAAAAGCAGATCGGCTCATGCGTGACCCCAACTACCATTTTAGCTACCTGGAGTTGAAAGAACTGGATAAATTCACCGAAGACTTTCGAACAATATACAACAAGGCCTGGGCAAACCACGGAGGAGTGAAAGGGATGAGTGAGGTGCAGGCAAGAGCTGTAATGAAACAAATAAAGCCTATTATGGATCCAAAGGTTATTTATTTTGCTTATTACGACAAGGACCCGATTGGTTTTTTTATTATCATTCCTGAAATAAACCAAATTTTGAAACGCCTCCATGGAAACCTCTTCACACCTAAAGGCATTTTGCTTTACCTATATTATAAGTTATTTAACCGCTTTAATAAAATTGTAGGGCGAGGGTTTGGGATTATCCCCGAGCATCAGGGAAAAGGGGTAGAAGGTGCCATCGTTAACTACTCTGCTGACGTAGTGCATCATCAAATTAAACGAAGGTATAAAACTTTTGAAATGAATTGGATTGGTGACTTTAACAAACCAATGATCAAGCTGTGCAGCGATGTTGGAGATGTCGTAAAAACACACCATACTTATCGAAAAATGCTCGATAGCAACATCCATTTTGAACGATGCAAAGACATTAATTAACCAATGAAACATATTATAAAAAAACTAAGTAATTATATAAATAACAGAAGACTACGAGGATGCCTACTACTTACAAAATAAGACATCGCGCAACGGATAAAAACAGCTCAGATACCCCTGGTTTTAAGTACAAACTTATCGATGAAAATACCAACTTTAACGATATTGACCCTGAAGACAAGAACCGTATTATAAAAAGAATCAAGGATGTAAATATTGACCTGAAGATGGTCCTTTTTAATCGTAAAAGGGCTCTTTTATTTTCAATGCGCTACGGAATACTGGGTCTGCTCATGCTATTCGTGGGTATATGGATTTGGGGGCAGCCCTGGTCTAATAGCTTTTTCGTTGTACTGTCAATTTTCCTTATTATGCTTGGAGCGGCACTTTCGCCCTTGGCTTTGACACCGATTTGGAAGAACCGAAAAGCGACGGCGGTAATGCGCAGACAAAAATACCGCCTTGATGAACATTTAAGTCAGCATCATATTTCCTACGACTTGGAAATTACTATTCATAAAATTAAGAATAGCCAGGAACTGAATGTTCATGCTTCCATTGAAGTAAAACACGACGGCCGGACGATCTGAAACATCGAAATATCCCCCATACAAAAACAAAAGGCTGTCATCAAAAGAAGACAGCCTGATCATAAGCTTATTTACCGGGTAAGATTAGTCTAACCTGATTTCGAACTGTACAAGCTCTACAAATTCCTGAATTCTGCTTCGCACATCTTCTTCACTCAATCCTGCAATGCGCTCTATCCCAAATTTCTCAACGCAAAAAGAGGCCATCGCCGAGCCGTGAATAATTGCTCTTTTCATATTATCGAAAGAAATGTCACCAGTACTGGCAAGGTAACCTATAAAGCCACCCGCGAATGTATCGCCGGCCCCGGTTGGATCGAAAACATCTTCTAAGGGCAACGCAGGCGCATAGAAGACCTCATGATCATGAAATAACAAAGCTCCGTGCTCCCCCTTTTTAATAATCAGGTATTTAGGACCCATCGCCATAATTTTTTTGGCAGCTTTCACCAATGAATACTCCCCTGACAACTGCCTGGCTTCTTCATCGTTAATAGTAAGCACATCTACCACAGCGATGGTTTTCTTAAGATCTTCCAGGGCTATATCCATCCAAAAATTCATCGTATCCATCACAATCAATTGAGGTCGATTGTCGAGACGCTCTACTACCTGCAATTGAAGTTGAGGTGCTAAATTACCCAACATGAGGTATTCACAACGCTGATAAGCCTCAGGAAGCACCGGATCAAAGTTCTCCAGTACATTTAATTCTGTAATCAAAGTGTCGCGTGAATTCATATCGTTGTGATACCTACCCGACCAAAAAAAAGATTTTTCATCTTCTTTAACCTGAAGACCTTCTACGTCTATACCCTTATCCTGAAGCATCTGTATGTCTGATTTTGGGAAATCACCACCAACAACCGCAACAAGGTCAATATTTTTCGTAAAATAGGATGATGCAATCGATATGTATGTTGCAGCACCGCCAATAATTTTATCTGTTTTACCAAAAGGTGTTTCTATTGCATCAAAAGCAACAGAACCAACAACTAAAAGACTCATAATTTTTTTAATATTTAAAAGTAAAGATATAAAAGAGAAGTTGGGAAGCCATAACTTCTATCCCTATTTTTAAGAAAGTGCATTGCGCCTCACTTTGCTATGTGCATTCAATTTTTTTAAGGCCTCCGAAAGTCCTACAAAAGTCTGCCCCTGTCTGTGACTGGCCTTACTCACTTTATAAAGATAGCCCCAATGTTTATATAAATCGCGATAGGCCTGAAATAAACTCATTGATGGGTCGTAAATATGCGCCGGCTCCGAATTGGCCCCGTTTATTTCCATCACCCGGATATTTTTTCCTTCATAAAAATCTTTCAATGATGACACTCTCAAATCAAACCTGCCAAAATAAAACCCTGGAATTTGTTTACTTATAGCATCAAAAATAGGCGTCAAAACAGGTTGTATCATATAATTGGCATCATAAAAAATAGTTCCCCGGCAGTGATTACCGATAGGCTCCAATAATACTTTCTCCCCTTTCTTGGGTACCATATTAAATTTTGCACTTAATTCCTCTTTCAATCTGGCGTATTGGCGCATAGCACGCTCCTGACTCAAAACCAATTCTTCCAGTCTTTTTTCACCGTCGCCTACAACTTGTAAAAACCCTTTTCTCACGATCGATGTTATATGCCCGCTTGACTCACCGGGTATACGATGATACATAACTCCCAATTCCAAATCGAAAGGAATAAACTCCTGAAGCAGAATATCACCGACATCTAACGATAAATATTGTTGGAGTTGCTCCTCATTGTTTACTTTTGTAACATGTAGCCCACGTTCACCTTTATCGGGCTTTAAAATAACAGGGAAAGTCATGCCTTGCTCTTTCATAAGCCTGACAACATCTTCGGTTTTAGTAGCGCTTTTTAGTAAAAATGTACTCGGGGCGTACTTGTTTGAAAGGTATTTTAAACTATGAAATTTTGAATAGGCTGCAAAACCTCCTAACTCCATTACCGGATTTGCAGCGCTAAAAAACACAAAAGAGCGACTACGAATGCCATACCACAAATAAAGAGGTAAAACAGGAAGATAAAACACCCAATAAGGCCAATACTCCCAATTAAATATTTTCTTAAACAGAGACTTCATTTAATCGGATCAAACTAAATTTACGAAGTTCCTCAAAATCGTTGTAGTAAACTTCGGTTTCTGTAAGCTGTGCATCTATCCCGGTTATACTAATTGTACCAACACCGGGTCTTTTCATAAAAACAGATTCATCTGCTACTCCCTCACCTGCATTGCGATGAAAATCCAATAGATTATCAATGGAATAGTCACGTTCCTGAAACCACTCTTTAAACCACTTCTGCCGTTTTAGCACCACATCGTCTTTATATAAAGTACAGGAAGACCATATGTGCGCTACTGTACTATCCAACTCTTTGCTGTGTATTTTTTGGCTATCCCATCGTACCTCATGAAGTTTCACAGACGATGCACTTTGATAAACCATCACCAAGGTAAACGGTTCAATTTGTGTGAAGTCATATGACGAAACGAATTGGTTGCAATCTCGGTACTCCAAGGCCTCCAACAGCAACAAGCCACGACTCTTTCTATAGGGAAGGACCCTCTCATGCTTCTTAAATGCGCCATTCAGCAAGCACAAAGTGATTCCCCTCTTACTCGAAGCCACCCATGTTCCGCCACCTTGTACATCTTTGGGATATACAGCCTCAAGATGAGCATCCTCATACGGAAAAATGACATCTCTTCTCTTTTCGCTTTCATCGCGATTAGAAACTAATAAAAAACAATTGTGATACTTCGGAGCATAAGTTACTGTGCACATTGTGTTTGCTTATATCTAACTGTAGATTCAGCAACACCAAAATTCTCGGCAATTTTAACTTTCGGAAAATTAACCAGTAATCCTATTTTTATAATAGCCATATGATGTACGGCATGCTCAACTACATACAATAATTCTCTTGAAATACTGGAGGGCACCTCATTCCTGACGTTACCCAGAATTCCAACCAGGATAATTTGCTTGTCGGCATTTAAATTATCAAGCTTAGAATTAAGTTCTTTTATAGTATCAAGAACAACTTCAGGATTTTCCTCCAAACTTAGACTACGACTACGTTCATCATAGGATATCTCCGAACTTTCAATATTATCTAACAAGCATTCATAGAACTCTAATATATGCCTGGTATGCTGTCCGACGCTTGCACCGGAAAACACATCTAGTGTGCGTGCATATTCCACTTCGTCCAGCTGAAAAATAACTTCCGAGAGCTGAGACAATATCGATTTAGCAGGTTCAACTAATTGCATAAGCATAAAATATCCGACAAGATAGAAAAAAAACCCAAGATAACACCATTTCTTTTTGTTAAATAAAAACGATGTATTTTGAAGCCTTTTTTAATTTACGCTACAATATCTTAATTAGATCAACAAAAAAATAGCGTATTGATACTAACAGTATCTGTTTGTCTAGTTTTTGACAAACAAGGTCTATTGTATGCAATATAATCGTATATTAAACTTTTATTTTATAATCTCGCAAGTAAATAGTTGTCACTAATTCACTGTGTAATAATTCTACTTTATGAATACCGAACACATCATTATTATTGGAAATGGTATTTCCGGTGTCACTGCTGCCAGACACATTCGTAAATTGAGTGATAAAAGGATTACGATAATCTCTGCTGAAACCGATTACTTTTTTTCAAGAACAGCACTCATGTACATTTACATGGGCCATATGAAGTTTGAGCATACGCAGCCTTACGAACCTTATTTTTGGAAAAAAAATCGAATCGAATTGAAAAAAGCCTTCGTCAACGATATCGAATTTGATTCAAAAACACTTGTTCTGAGCGACGGAGAAAAAATACAATACGACCAATTAGTTTTGGCACTTGGATCCAAGCCCAATAAATTTGGATGGCCAGGCCAGGATCTCAAAGGAGTTCAGGGCCTTTATAGCTATCAGGATCTGCAATCACTGAATTTAACCACAGAACGCGGAATAAAAAGAGGCGTTATAGTGGGCGGAGGGCTCATTGGAATAGAGCTTGCCGAAATGCTTCATTCCAGAGGCATTGAAGTTACCTTCCTCGTGAGGGAGCCAAGCTTTTGGAATAACGTGCTTCCAAAACAGGAATCAGAACTCATCAACAGACATATACTCGAATCTCATATTGATTTAAGACTTGGAGATGAATTGCTGGAAATCGTTTCGGACGATGAAGGTTGGGCTTCCAAAGCGATCACAAAATCGGGTGAAGAAATTGAGTGCCAATTTGTTGGTTTAACTGCTGGCGTGAGTCCGAACGTTGACTTTCTAAAGAATGGCGATCTTGAAATACAACGCGGAATTATGGTAAACCATTACCTCGAAACGAATATTGAAGATGTATATGCCATTGGTGACTGTGCTCAATTTAAAGAACCTTTACCGGGACGCAGACCGATTGAACAGGTTTGGTATACCGGACGAATTATGGGTGAAACGGTAAGCCAGACTATTTGTGGGAAGCGCCTAAAATATAATCCGGGACATTGGTTTAATTCTGCCAAGTTTATAGATATAGAATACCAAACTTATGGGGTTGTAATGCCCAAATTAAGGGATAATGAAACCGATTTCTACTGGGAACACCAGGAAGGCCGAATGTGCATGCACTTCGTTTATGAAAAGGAAAGTCGAAAATTCATAGGGATAAACACCTTCGGAATACGACTGAGACATGAACGTTTTGACCGCTGGCTAACAGAAGAGCGAAGTATTGAACATGTACTTGAACACCTCAAGGACGCAAACTTTGACCCGGAATTTTATAGGACTTTTGAAAATGAAATTATCACCAAGTTCAATCGGGAAAACAAAACAAATATTAAACCAAAAGCTAAAAGCTGGAAGAGAATCTTAAATATATCCGCTAATTAACCGACTCATGAAACTCATTCAAAAAATAGGACTGGGACTATTTGTAGCTTGCTTTTTAGTCTTCATAATTACGCTTACATTAAGCAGTTATCAAATTAACAACAACACGCTTAAGGCAACTTATGACCCCGATGATAATCGTCCTTTGTTAATGGAAGGACTTATTCACGCCGCTAACGAATTACACATTCTCAATAAAACGTATAAGTCACAATTTGCATTTAATGCCGTAATTCCTACACTATTCGAGACTTCGAATCAGTATATTCGTGACAAAATAACTAAGGATAAAGGTGTAAGTGCTAGTGAAACCGAACACTTACTCCATTTAGCGCTCGAATCGGGCAAAGTTGTTTATTCCAAAGATGTACTCATACAGACATTCAAAAACCAGGAAGGTAAAATTAACGAACTGGATAAACGTACAAGCTGGATGTATGGAAGAGCATACGATTCGGAAAATAATTTCAAAAATGACATAACAGCGAAAATCGACGAAATAAACAACGACTTCTCCAAAGAATACATGTTGTATGCTAACAGTTATGAACGCTTCAAGCTGACAAAAAAGGCCACCACGAGCTCATTCAGGAAAATGGCTGTTCCACTCGCAATCATCAGCTTCATTATCTCGTGTTTTGGTGCCTTACTTTACATATACCCACAAAAATTTGAGGGCAATCCAGGTATCAAAAACAATGGTATATTCCATCATCCTGCTACCAATAGAGGCTGGATCGGGATCTCTGTTGGCACATTTCTCATTCTATTCTATATTCTTTTGTACTGGTTCCCCTATTATATCACTAACTGGACAATAATGCTGGACCCTCTAAGTAAGTCGCTCAGTGGGAATGAAGCCTCAGAATGGTTTTTATATGGCACCTTGTACTGTGTAGCAATGATTGTTATGGGGGTACGTATGGCTATCAAATACAGGCACAACCGTTACCAATTGGTACGAACAGCATCTGTGGTTTTTTTCCAATTGAGTTTCGCTTTCATAATCCCCGAAATATTGGTACGCTTTCAATACCCATACTATGATTTTAAGAATTCATTTCCATTGGATTACGATTTCATTTGGAACGGTTATGGTCTGTTCAACTACCAGGATGGAGGTGGTTTCACCATCAACGGCGGAAAGTTAGGAGTCTTCATGGCCTTCTGGGGCATTGCTTTATTTATTATCATTGTTCCGTTATTTGTCTATTTGTATGGTAAAAGGTGGTATTGCTCCTGGGTATGTGGCTGTGGTGGCTTAGCTGAAACACTGGGAGACCCTTACAGACAACTATCGGATAAATCTATGAAAGCATGGAAAATCGAACGCTGGATGATTCATAGTGTATTAGCATTTTCGTTGATTATGACAGCACTTACAGTTACTACCATGTTTAGTGGTAATTGGAATCCAATGGGCATATCAACTTACAACATTCAAAAAACTTATGGCTTCTTAATAGGATCAGCGTTTGCCGGAGTTGTCGGCACAGGATTTTATCCATTTATGGGTAATAGGGTATGGTGCCGATTCGGGTGCCCTTTAGCCGCCTATATGGGATTGGTTCAACGATTTAAATCGAGATTTAGAATTACCACCAATGGAGGACAGTGTATTTCTTGCGGAAATTGTTCCACTTACTGCGAGCAGGGTATTGATGTTCGCTCCTATGCACAAAAGGGACAAAATATAGTAAGAGCTTCTTGCGTGGGCTGTGGTATATGCTCTGCAGTATGCCCACGAGGCGTTCTTAAACTTGAAAACGGACCGGATATTGACAGAACAGAGGTAGCCCCAATAGTCTTAGGCAATAATAATATTGACATTATAGACCTGCCTTCTGTTAAAAAGGATTAAATTTGTGCCAGAAGTACTAAAGCAAGTCACCTTTGAATAAATCAATACGCGTGATCATTCCGGCATATAATGAAGAAAAGTCAATACACAAAGTATTAAATGATATTCCGGCAAACTGGGTAGAAGAAATCATTGTTGTAGACAATAATTCAACGGATCAAACTGCTGAAGTAGCCACAAAATGCGGAGCCACTGTTCTAAGCGAAAAACAACAAGGTTATGGCAATGCCTGCCTAAAGGGAATTGAATACCTGTCTAATTCCAAAAAAAATACGGACATTGTTGTTTTTCTGGACGGCGATTACAGTGACTACCCCGAACACCTACCGGAAATTTGCCAGCCTATAATCGATGAAACACACGATCTGGTAATAGGCTCGCGTGCATTGGGGAACAAAGAAAGAGGATCCATGACCTTCCCTCAACGCTTTGGCAATTGGTTAGCCACAAGTTTACTACAGTTATTCTACAATGTAAAATTTACGGACCTTGGTCCGTTTAGAGCCATATCTTTTTTTAAATTGCAAGAAATTAACATGCAGGACCGCACCTATGGGTGGACGGTAGAAATGCAACTTAAAGCAGCCAAACATGGATTAAACTGCGTAGAAGTGCCTGTGAATTATAAGCGAAGAATAGGTACTTCTAAAATATCCGGTACCATAAAGGGCACCGTACTTGCCGGATATAAAATTATATGGACAATATTTAAATATTTATAAAAGATGATTATTTCAATATTGAGCTGGGCCGTCGTTATCATCTACCTTATAGCTCTTAGTGTTATATTCAGTTACAGCATGGTACAACTCAATCTCGTTCAAAAGTACCTGAAACTAAACAAAAAGACCTCGTCAGCACTACCTGATTCCAAATGCGACCTTCCGTTTGTTACGGTACAACTTCCCTTATACAATGAAAAGTATGTGGTAGAACGCCTCATTGACTGTGTCACCTCTTTCGACTATCCAAAATCAAAGTTTGAAATTCAAATTCTCGATGATTCTACCGATGAAACTACAGATATCATTACAAACCTGTTACAAAAAGATAAATTCAGGGAATTTAACATCGATTTAATCCGTCGCCCCGATAGAAGTGGCTACAAAGCGGGTGCACTCAAATACGGACTATCAATAGCACGTGGTAAGTATGTTGCCATCTTTGATGCTGATTTCATGCCTAAAGCCGATTTTCTAAAAAGAACGATTCCTCACCTTGAAAATAACGATCAACTAGGCGTGGTTCAAACAAGATGGGGACACCTCAATGAAGAATATTCAGTTTTAACCAAGATGCAGGCATTTGGACTCAATGCGCACTTTAGAGTGGAACAAACGGGCAGAAATCTGGGTAAACACTTTATTAATTTTAATGGAACAGCAGGAGTCTGGAGGGCACAAACAATTATAGATGCAGGCAACTGGCAAAGTGATACCCTTACAGAAGATCTTGATTTAAGTTATAGGGCACAATTAAAAGGATGGAAATTTAAGTACCTGGAAGAGGTCTGTTCACCGGCAGAACTACCGGCCACTATGCCCGCAGTAAAATCGCAACAGTTTCGATGGAACAAGGGCGCTGCCGAATGCGCCGTCAAAAACTTAGGAAAAGTATTTAGAACAGACCTGCCACTAAGTTCTAAAATTCATGCTACAGCTCATCTGCTAAATAGTAGTATATTTCTTGTTATACTCGTTTCCGGACTGGCAAGTGTACCTGTTCTTATTATCAAAAACAGGGTATTGCAGATTGACATTCTATTCCACATTGCTTCTGTCTTCCTGTTAAGCCTTCTGACCCTTATTGTGTTTTACGGCATTTCCTATTTCAAAGATCACAGCGGCAACGCCAAAAACGTATTAAAATTTATTTATTCCTTCCCCATGTTTTTAGCCGTTTCAATGGGCATGTCACTCCACAATTCTCTTGCCGTCCTTGAGGGTTATATGGGCAAAAAAACGGCATTCATCCGAACTCCAAAGTTCAACATCCATAATAAAAGTGATGCATGGAAAAGCAATGTATACATTACCAGAAAAGTGCCTGCAATCGCTTATGTGGAGCTCTTATTAGCCATTTACTTCCTGACCGGGATAGCCTGTGCCGTTTTCTTTGGTGACTTTGTACTCTTGTTTTTTCACCTAATGCTAACCTGCGGTTTCTTCTTTGTTTTTTTCACATCGGTTAAACATGTTGTTTCGGCCACAAAATAAACTTAAAGGGGGCTATACCCTGTCTTACATTCTATTTTTAATGTTTGGTGCGGGTATTGTCATCCTCGGATATTTTATCCCCAGAACAAACGCAATAGCTACGCTCAGCATATATAGCACCCTTTTTATCCTCTATTTCTTAATCCTTAAAAACGAAAATCAGTTAAGCATCAAAACACTGATTATTATCGGTATAACATGTAGAGTTTGCTTGTTATTCTCAACACCTGAGCTTTCCGACGACTTCTATCGCTTCATATGGGACGGACATCTCAGTAATGAAACCATTAATCCCTATAAATATACCCCTCAACAATTAATGCAAATGGGATTCCTTGATACAGGATTGTACCATAAGCTAAACTCTCCGACATATTACACGGTGTACCCGCCAATAAATCAATCTATATATGCAATAAGCACTTACCTGGGACAGGGTACTATTTCAAAAAGCACTTTTTTCATGAAGCTAATTTTCCTGGGTTTTGAACTATTAACAACGTGGGGATTAATTAAACTGCTGAAGGCGCTAGACAGGAGTCCTAAGCTCGTAATTCACTATTTGCTCAACCCTCTTATTATTATGGAGTTTGTAGGTAATCTTCATTTTGAATGCCTGCTCATTTCTTTTCTTGTTTTAACCTTTTTGTTCTTTATCAAAGAGCGGATTACCATGAGTGGTATATCATTATCATTGGCCATATTTGTAAAAATAACCCCGCTCTTACTTTTACCATTTTTCCTTAAAAAATTACCCTTACGTAAAATACCTCTCTTTTTATTCTCCATGCTATGGATCACCCTACCAATGACAATTATTTTTTGGGATCCAACGATGTTTGAACATATTTATGCAAGCATGCAATTATATTTTGGGCATTTTGAATTCAATTCCAGTATATATCAATGGTTTTATACCATTCCTTATGAACATCGCCCACTTTTTGTCAACATAGTTAAAGCGCTTTTCATAATAGCAATTATTTGTTACTGGTTGATGTACAGCGATAAAATCAAAAAGCACATTATTAAAGATGTACTTGTTTATTTTGTCCTTTATTTTCTTTTTGCGAGCTCCATACACCCCTGGTATATTACACCAGTAATTCTTTGTGGCATTTTATTAAACTATAAATTCAGTTATGTATGGGCCGCTATTATTCCCTTAACTTATATTACTTACAAAACTGAGATGTACACACAAAACAACTGGATTATTCTTTTGGAATATTGCGTGGTATTCATCTATATAGGGCTGGGTTTGAAAAAAGAATCCACAAAAAAAGGGGCCGAAGCCCCTTTTATAACGGTATAATTAAGTGTTATTATCTTTGCACCTGCTTACCTTTGTATTTACGTAACTGTCTGCGCAGTGCTTCAATGGTTAAGTCTGTAGCTTCCTCAAAGGATTTAGATTGTTGACTGGCAAAAAGCGTGCTTCCAGGAACCTGAACTTTCATTTCAACCACTTTATTTGCCTTTTGTTCGCTTTTATCAAGGCTAAGGTGTACCTCACCATCTATAATTCGATCGTAAAAAGTATCTAGCTTGTCAGCTTTTTTTTGAATAAAATCTAACAATTTTTGATCGGCGTCGAATTTATTAGAGCTCATTTGAAGTCTCATAGCTTTAAAATTTAATAGTTAAACTTACGCTTTAGGATGTGCCTGATTAAATACCTGCTTTATTTTTTCTAATGAATTGTGGGTGTACACCTGAGTGGAGGCCAGGCTACTGTGCCCTAACAATTCCTTAATGGCATTTAAATCTGCACCTTTATCTAACAAGTGGGTGGCAAACGTGTGTCGCAAGACATGCGGGCTTCGTTTTTCCACTGTTGTTACTTGATTGAGATATTTTTTTACAGTGCGGTAAATAAACATCGGATAACATTTGTCATATTTATTTGTAACGATTAAAAAAGTCGATTTGTTACTGCTATTAACAGTTTTCTTATGACTTAAATAAAGTGACAAATGTTCTTTTAATTCATGGTAAAAAGGTATGATCCTTTCCTTATTTCCCTTCCCCTTGATTCTCAGCACACAATCATTAAAATCGACATCCTGTTCTTTCAAATTTATAAGTTCCGAAAGACGAATCCCTGTACCATATAATAATTCAAGCATGAGTCGATCTCTCAAAGCTTCAAAACCGTCTCCAAAATCAAACTCTTCAAAAAGACGGCTAATTGATTCTTCAGCTACAAATACAGGTAGTTTTTTGGCATTTTTTGGTGCCTGAATACGTAAGGTAGGATTTTTTTTGATCTGATTATTAGCGAGCAAAAACTTGTAAAAAGACTTAAGTGCCGCAACTTTTCTATGAATGGTACGGGTGGACAATTCCTGTTCCATCAAACTGACCAGCCATGATCTAATAATACTATGATTTGCTTCAGAGAGATTCTGAATATTATATACCTCGTCAAGGTATTGGGCATACTGATCTAAATCCTTTTTGTACGCTATTAGTGTGTGTTCACTATAGCGTTTTTCATATTCCAGATATGTAAAAAAAGATATTGTCATTGAGTAATACTCCCTAATATTATCCGTAGAGGAGGGTATTACTCAAGATAACAAAATATTAACAAAAAGGAAATTTGATCACCGATTAAAGTACAGATCCGTCTCTCATTTTTTGACGGTACTTTGCTTTGATGATTTCATCTCTTCTTTGAACCGATTTCTTCTCATAAAAAGTACGTGAACGAAGTTCCTTTAAAACACCTGTTCTTTCGAATTTCTTCTTGAATCTTTTAAGTGCTTTATCAATTGATTCGTTCTCTTTTACATTTATAATAATCATACCATTTCTAATTTTGGGCTTGCAAAGATATCCATTAATCGGACTATATCAAAAAAGAGCTCAATTAATTTACACTTTCTTTTACCAGGGCTCTGCTAATCACAACTTTTTGAATTTCAGATGTTCCTTCTCCTATCGTACATAGTTTTGCATCTCTGTAATACTTCTCAACCGGAAAGTCCTTTGTATAACCATAGCCTCCAAATATTTGAACAGCATCATTTGCACATCGAACGGCCAGCTCAGAGGCATAGTACTTTGCTATTGCGCTTTGCTTACTCACATCTTCACCTTTCATTTTCATATATGCCGCTTTATATAATATTTGTTCGGCTGCTTCAATCTCGGTAGCCATTTTAGCCAACTTGAAAGAAATACCCTGAAACTTGAATATTTTCTTCCCAAATTGCTCTCTTTCTTTTGTGTACTGTAAGGCCGCTTTATACGCTCCCTTTGCAATTCCCAATGATAGTGCAGCAATTGATATCCTTCCCCCGTCCAGTACTTTTAGTGCCTGGATAAATCCTTCACCTACTTTTCCAAGCACAGCCGAATCATCCACCACCACATTATCCATAAGTAGCTCTGTGGTCTCAGAAGCGCGCATACCCAGCTTATCCTCTTTTCTTCCGCCCGAAAAACCCGGAGTCCCTTTTTCAATGACAAAGGCCGTCATGCCATGAGAATCACGAGGCTCCCCCGTTCGCGCCATCACTACAGCAACCTGACAAGACTTTCCATGTGTTATAAAATTTTTCGTACCATTTATAACCCACTTATCTCCATCACGGCGAGCTACGGTTTTCATATTTCCTGCGTCCGAACCAGTATTAGGTTCGGTGAGTCCCCAAGCCCCAATCCATTCGGTTCCAGCCAATTTGGGCAGCCATCTGTGTTTCTGCTCCTCACTTCCAAATTGAAGGATGTGTCCAATACAGAGGGAATTATGAGCGGCAACAGAAAGGCCTATGGAACCGCACACTTGTGCAATTTCATCGATTACGGCTATATACTCATAATAACCAAAACCAGAGCCACCATATTCGCTTGGTACCAGTACACCCATCAGTCCCATTTCTCCTAACTTCTTAAAAAGCGGAATTGGGAATTCCTGACTTTCATCCCACTCCATTACATGAGGTCTTATCTCTTTCTCCGCAAAATCACGCACCATGTCGGCCACCATTTTTTGCGTTTCACTGCGTTTTAAATCCATATAATAATTATAATATACATTAATTCAACGACTAAATATTCGATTTAGTTATAATTTCATCGCATTTAGACCACCTAAAATTGCTACTTTCCGTACACATTTGAAATATGATCCAGTTTGACTATTAAAAATTGGCAAATTATATCATAATAGTATAGTTTTACACGCGTAATTAATTAATCTCTATTTTGAGTATTACTAATTAAGCAAGAGATTTTTTATTCATATGAAGATAGCAGTAGTTGGCACAGGTTATGTTGGCCTAGTATCAGGAACATGCCTTGCAGAATCTGGAAACGATGTCACTTGTATTGACATTGATGAACAGAAAGTTGCAAAACTAAAAAACGGACAAATCCCTATTTATGAACCGGGTCTTGAGGTTATTTTTGAACGAAATATAAGACATCAAAGACTGGAGTTTACGACTTCTCTCAAGGAAGGCATTAAAGAAGCACAAATAATTTTCTTAGCACTGCCAACTCCGCCTGGAGAAGACGGTTCTGCAGATTTAAAATATGTGCTTCAGGTAGCAGAAGAGTTGGGCCCTCTTTTAGAGGAATATACCGTTATAGTTGACAAAAGTACCGTCCCAGTGGGCACCGGGGAAAAAGTAGAAAAAGCGGTCGCTAAAAACTGTAAGGTTGATTTCGATGTTGTTTCCAACCCTGAATTCTTAAGGGAAGGAGCTGCGGTAAATGACTTTCTTAAACCCGACAGGGTAGTAATAGGAGTAAGCTCAGACCGCGCAGAACGTGTAATGCAGGAATTATACGCACCTTTCGTACGTCAGGGACACCCTATTATTGTGATGGATGTGCGCTCTGCAGAGCTAACAAAGTATGCTGCAAACTCGATGCTCGCAACCAAAATTACATTCATGAACGAAATGGCTAATCTCAGTGAATTATTAGGTGCAGATGTTGAAATGGTGCGCAGAGGAATCGGAACCGATACAAGGATAGGAAAGCGTTTTCTTTTTCCGGGAATAGGATATGGCGGCAGCTGTTTTCCAAAAGACGTACTTGCACTTTCAAAAACATCTGCCGAGCACGACTATAAATTCAAAATCCTGGATGCGGTAATGGATGTAAATAATAAACAAAAAACGAAATTATTCACTCCTTTATCCAACTTTTTCAATAATGATTTAAATGGCATCAAAATTGCCGTTTGGGGATTGGCCTTTAAGCCAAATACTGATGATATCAGGGAAGCTCCTTCCCTGTATATGATAAAAGAACTTTTGGATGCCGGTGCTACAATAAAAGCGTATGATCCCGAAGCTATGCCAAATGTCGAAGCCTTACTCGGCGATAGTATAAGCTATGCAAAAAACATGTATGAAGCTCTTGACGAAGCAAATGCACTCTTAATCATAACCGAGTGGTCAGCGTTTCGCACCCCTGATTTCAGAAAACTTTCGAAAAGATTAACAGACAAAGTAATCTTTGACGGAAGGAATTTATATGACCCCTTAAAGATGAAAGAAGAAGGGTATTATTACCATAGCATCGGAAGACCTGTTGTGGAAAAGGAATAATAATTATATTGAGCCATAATTACATTGAACCATACATTTAAGTAAAACAACTGAAGATAGAAAATCGTGACTGAAGACCTGTTAGAAAAAAAGAAAAAATTAGCCGTAATAGGATTGGGATATGTAGGACTACCAATTGCACTCGAGTTTGCTAAAAAAATGTCCGTTGTTGGATTCGATATAAATAGTAAGCGTGTAGAATTAATGCGCAACCAGATTGACCCCAGCGGAGAACTTGAAAGTTCATCATTCGAAAATACCGACATATTATTTACCGATAAGCTGGAGGATCTTGAAGATGTGTCCTTCTATATAGTAGCCGTACCTACTCCAATCGATGCTTATAAACTACCAGATTTAAAGCCTCTTTTAGGGGCTACAAGAACTGTGGGTAAGGTTTTATCCAAAGGAGACTATGTAATATTTGAGTCTACCGTTTACCCCGGCTGTACTGAGCAGGACTGTGTCCCTATTCTGGAAGAATTATCAGGTTTAAAATTTAATGAAGATTTTAAAGTTGGTTTTTCCCCGGAAAGAATTAATCCGGGAGACAAAGAACATACTCTTATTAAAATCACTAAGGTTGTTTCTGGTTCTGATGACGAATCTAGTGATATCATAGCCTCTGTATATGAATCTATCATCACAGCAGGTGTACATAGAGCGTCCTCGATAAAAGTTGCAGAAGCTGCTAAAATAATAGAAAACACGCAGAGGGATGTGAACATAGCATTGATGAATGAGTTATCGGTTATTTGTAATAAACTGGACATTAATACATTTGAAGTGCTGGAAGCCGCTGGTTCGAAATGGAACTTCCTGAAGTTCACACCCGGTTTAGTCGGAGGACATTGTATTGGTGTTGACCCTTATTATTTAACTTACCAGGCCCAAAAACTAGGCCATTTCCCAAAGGTTATCTTAAGTGGTAGAGAAATAAATGACGGTATGGGGCAATATGTGGCCCGCAATACCATTGAAGCTATTATTCAGCAAGATGTTTCGTTAAAAAGTGCACGAGTGCTTATCATGGGGGCAACTTTTAAAGAAAACGTAGAAGATATACGTAACTCAAAAGTAGTCGACGTTTATAATGAATTGAAATCATTCCGAATAAATGTTGATATCATTGACCCATATGCTTCTTCGGAAGAACTCGAAGAAGAATATGGCTTCACCCTTGCCGAGGGTGCTAAAGGGCCTTATCATGCCATAATTTTTGCCGTAAACCATACTGATTATGTTAATTACGAAGAGTCCTACTTCCAAGAGTTGTGCCACCCCGATGCTGTCTTTGCTGATATAAAAGGTACTTACCGTGACAAAATAAAAACACTCAATTATTGGAGTTTATAAAATGGATCAGAAACCTAAAGTACTGGTTACTGGAGCTGCCGGCTTCATTGGTTCTCATACGGTCGTTGAGTTAATAGCTGCCGGATTTGAACCTGTGCTAATCGATAACTTTGACAATTCATATCCTTTTGTCATTGACCGTCTACGTGAAATAACGGATACAGATCTCACCTTTTACGAAGCGGATTGTAATAGTTATCATGATTTGGAAGCACTTTTCAGTAAAGAAAAGAATATTTCAGGCATTATTCACTTTGCCGCTAATAAAGCGGTAGGAGAGTCTGTTGCCAACCCCATAAAGTACTACAAAAACAATGTTGGTTCGATGATAAAAATCATTGAAGCCACCCGTGAGCAGGGAATTGATACCCTCGTTTTTTCTTCCTCTTGCACCGTTTATGGTGAACCAGATCACCTTCCGGTAAATGAAGATTCTGCCGTTCAGGTTGCAAGCTCGCCTTACGGTAACACCAAACAGATCTGTGAGGAAATGCTCAAAGAAAGTGTGGAAGCCTACCAGGATTTTAAAGTCGTTTCTTTGCGTTACTTTAACCCTGTCGGTGCCCATCCCAGTTCAAAAATCGGTGAACTTCCCATTGGAACTCCTAACAATCTAATACCATTCATCACTCAATCAGCAGCCAAACTAAGAGGACCATTAACTGTATTTGGTGATACTTATAACACCTCTGATGGCAGCTGCATCCGTGATTTCATTCATGTGGTAGACTTAGCCAAAGCCCATGTACAGGCATTGACCTTTGCAAGTCAAAAAACGCAAAAATCCTTTTACGAAGTATTTAATATTGGTACTGGCCAGGGGAACTCCGTTTTGGAAGTGATAAAATCATTCGAAAAAATTACCGGTGTAAAAGTTGATTATACAATAGGCCCTAAAAGAGCCGGTGATGTAGAAAAAATCTATGCAGAAGTTACTAAAAGTAAAAATTCGCTAAATTGGCAAACCGAATTATCACTAGAACAATCACTGCTGGATGCCTGGAACTGGCAGCTGGCAATTAAAGATCAATTAAATGAGCTTACAAACTAAAAAAATTCTTATTACTGGCGGGGCTGGTTTTATCGGCTCTCATGTCGTACGTCTATTTGTAGAAAAATATAGCAATTACAAGATCTATAATTTAGACAAATTAACCTACGCCGGAAATTTAGCCAACCTGGCAGATATCGAGAATAAGGATAACTATGTATTTGTTAAAGGAGACATAGTAGACGCCGATTTCATCAACAATTTATTTGCAGAAGAACAATTTGACGGTGTGATACACCTTGCCGCTGAATCACACGTAGACCGTTCAATAACAGACCCTCTAGCGTTTCTAAAAACAAATATTGAAGGGACTGTAAACCTGCTCAATGCGGCTAAAAATAGTTGGAAAGGGGAAGAAAAAGACCACCTGTTTTATCACGTTTCAACCGACGAAGTATACGGTTCTTTAGGGGACGAAGGCTTCTTCCTGGAAACTACACCATACGACCCTCAATCGCCTTACTCTGCATCAAAGGCAAGTTCGGACCATTTTGTACGCGCCTACAGAAACACGTACAAAATGAGAACAGTAATATCAAACTGCTCAAACAATTATGGTCCTAACCAGTTCCCTGAAAAGTTGATACCATTATGTATTAACAACATATGTAATAACAAACCACTTCCTATTTACGGCAAAGGAGAAAACATCAGAGACTGGCTATATGTCGTTGATCATGCCCGGGCAATTGACGACATCTACCATAATGGTAAAGATGGTGAAACCTACAATATTGGAGGTATTAACGAATGGACAAATATAGACCTGGTAAAATTGCTTTGTAGCATCTTAGACGAAAAGCTCGGCAGACCGGTAGGGACGAATGAAAAGCTCATTACATATGTCACCGACAGAGCAGGACATGACCTGAGATACGCTATAGACGCCACAAAAATTGGTAATGAACTGGGTTGGAAACCATCATTGCAATTTGAAGAAGGCTTGAACATCACTGTAGACTGGTATTTAAATAACAAAGAGTGGATGGATAATGTCACTTCAGGCGCTTATCAAAATTATTACGACACTCAATACGCAGGAAAATAACACCAAACAAACGATAAAATCACCATGAAAGGAATAATCTTAGCTGGCGGTTCCGGAACAAGGCTCCACCCAATGACACTTGCATTGAGCAAACAATTGATGCCTGTATACGACAAACCTATGATCTACTACCCTTTGTCGACATTAATGATTGCCGGTATCAAAGAAATTTTAATCATTTCTACTCCACATGACCTTCCTCACTTCAAACGACTGTTAGGCGATGGAAAAGGCCTGGGGTGTGAGTTTACCTACGCAGAGCAACCCGAGCCAAACGGTTTGGCACAAGCATTTGTTATAGGCGAAGAATTTATAGGTAATGACAAAGTCGCTCTTATCTTGGGCGACAATATTTTCTATAGCACAGGACTGGGAAAACTACTTCAAAACAACAACGATCCTGATGGTGGAATTGTATACGCTTACCGTGTTCACGACCCTGAAAGATATGGCGTTGTAGAATTTGATAAGCAGGGAAAGGTGCTTTCAATAGAGGAAAAACCTGAACATCCCAAATCTAACTATGCCGTTCCCGGTATTTACTTCTACGATAACAATGTAGTAGAAATTGCCAAGAACCTGAAGCCAAGTGCACGCGGAGAATACGAAATTACCGATGTAAATAAACATTACCTGGAGGAAGGTAAGTTAAGTGTAAGTGTTTTGAGCCGAGGTACAGCATGGTTGGATACGGGAACAATCGATTCGTTAATGGATGCATCTCAGTTTATTCAGGTTATCGAAAAAAGACAAGGCTTCAAAATTGGCAGTATAGAAGAAGTTGCCTATAGAATGGGGTATATAAATGAAGCACAATTAGAAAAAATTGCTACACCTCTTGTAAAAAGTGGTTACGGTAAATACCTGTTAAATATTTTAAAATAAGTGAAGTGCCTGCCGATTAATTCGGCAGGCATCTCCATACAACTAATTTTTTCCCAGTACTTTATATGACTTTGGTCATTTAATGGCAAATACACTGATTCCAACGAACCGTCAACTCCTTTTTTGTCGTTAAACAATACATACACATGTAGCATTTTATTTTAAGAGGATGGAAATTCGCAATATTCTAGTTCCGACAGATTTTAGTATTGAAGCAGATAATGCGCTAAAGTTTGCACACGATCTCGCTAAAAACACAGAATGCATTGTAGATCTTTTTAACGTTGTAAAAGAGCCACGGGTTCCTGAACAAAATCATGAGTCAGGTCAAAACTGGACCAAGTTAGTTAGCGACCTGAAAGAACAAAGCTGGAAGCGCCTGGATGAAATTGCTGTCCATAAAAAATTTGACGACACCTGCATAAGGATCAATCAATTGACTGTTGAATCAGGAAATCAACTGAACGAGGCTGTTTCCAAGGCGGCAAGAGAGAATAATACAGAGTTAATTATTACCGGCACAAAAGGAACGCTTTTTCATGATTTCGATCAAGCATCAAATTCTTCATCGTTTGTTCACGTTGCGCCGTGTCCTGTTTTGGCCGTAAAGAATTATGATTCTGACACTGCTATTAGTCGTATCATCTTTACCTCCAACTTTTTAGCTGAAAATGACGCATCTTTTGATGTAGTAGCTAAGTTGGCCAAATTTTATGATGCCGAAATTTACCTCGTCGATATTCTGGATAGTTCCAACTACCATGAAGACAAACATGCTGATAATATGCAACGCTTAGCACTGAATTGGGAACTGGAAAATTACCAGATCATTTTACATGAAAGTACTAATTTCTATGAAGGTTTTATGGAAGTCATTGCTGACATTCCATCTGAGCTCATTGCCATTGGATACCCCAATGATAAAGACACCTACTACAGAGAAACAGCCGAGCTGCTAACAAATCAGTCAACAGTGCCTATCCTAAGTATTCCTTTTAAATAATTAGATCAGGAGCACTTTGTGCTCCTGATTACAAAAGTATTAGTTAACTATTATTTTTTCGATAGTTACATATTTTTCGGAACGTGCAGAAATAATATACATACCACGACTCAGACCACAAACCTTTTCTCCGGAATGGTAGCGTGCAGACCGATGATTCTGTCCATCAACAGCATCTACAGTAACTGTCACTTCCTCTTCGCTGGTTATGTGAATACAGCCGCCATTGGTAACCGGATTGGGATAAAAGTGAAACAAATCTTTATTTTCTCCAAAGTCCTCATTACCGGGAATTCCCGTAATAACCTCCGAACCTCCGAAAAACACATAGGCGGCACCTTGTGAGGTCTGATAACCAGGACTTCCCACCACAAAATCATCAATACCATCTCCATTAAAGTCTCCTCCACCAGAAACCGGTCTACCTATATTACTCGAACGTATTTCTTCAACCTTGAAGCCCACATCATCGGTAACAACAGAGTCAACGATGGCATTGGGAAAACCACCTTCACTCCCATAGATCACATACACATTGCTTCCATAATTTATAAAGTCATCGATTCCATCTCCGTTTATATCTCCAATAGCTGCAGACACCATGTTTCCGGGAATTGTAAAACCGAATGTGCCGTCTTCAACACTACTAAAAGGAATATGTGCCGGAAAAGAATCCAGTTGCTCTCTGCCAAAGAGCATACTTCTTTCCTGAAAGAAGTCACTGATACCGTCATTGTTAATATCTCCAAGAGAGCCTGTAAAGGCTAAAAAGTTACCGCCGGTGTGATCTACTGTAAAGCCTGCTCTTCCTTCAAGTGCTTCCAAATCGACAGATCCTGTGAACGACGGCCTACCAAACAACAGGTGTGTTCTGGCTGTATCGTCTCCACTCGTTAATTTCCAATCTCCTATAAATATATCATTAAATCCGTCGTTATTAACATCTCCGGCCCCTCCAGCTAAATAGGCCGATCTTGAAGAATTTCCATACCTCTGCGTCGTAAATCCTTTTTCACCATCAAACCACGTCCCATTTATTTCCTCCGGAAAATCGGTGTCCTGTCCAAATATCACTCGTGCATCACCACCACTGGAATTACTGATCACAAAATCATTGATGTCGTCACCATTAACATCTCCTAGTCTACCTACTTCATTACTAGTTCTGTGTCCCGTGATTTTAAAATCAGCACTATCAAAGGTCATTACGGCAGAGAATCCATTAGTACGCCCATACAAAACCATGACATCCTGAGCATCGACAACTAAATCGTCTATTCCGTCTCCATTAATGTCTCCAACTCCTTCAACAGAATTTCCTAATCTACGATTTTCAATATCACCATGAATTGCAAACCCATTGGTGCCATCAAGGCTATTTAGGTCAAATTCCGCGGCAAAACCATTGCGAGTTCCGAATAAGACGTATGTGGCTCCTGCCAACTCCACAGTATCTATATCCGCGTTGTTAACGCCAAATGCGATGTCCTCAAGTCCGTCGTTGTTAATATCGCCAATAAATTTGCTTTCGGCACCAAATTGTGAACCCTGTTGCAAGCCTTCAATCTTAAAGCCATTAGCTCCGTTTAAATCTTCTACATTAAAAATTGTGGGTTCATTTTGTGCCACTGCGTGCACACAAATCAAAAAGAAAAATACCAGGTTTATATATCTCATCATATTATAATTATTTAACTATATAGCTGTACAACAGAGCTGGAGTTAGGTTCATTATTATAAAAAGAAGGTTGAAAATTCCCGTAAAAGAAACCTTCAACCCTCAATAACAAATACTATTTTGCTCATTCTTAAATGATCATTCCCGCGCCTACTGTTTTGTTGGTAAATTCATCAACAAGTATCAAACTTCCTGTAGTTCGATTTTTTTTGTAAGAGTCATAGAACAAGGGCTTGGCTGTTTTTATTTTTATACGACCAATATCGTTAAGGTTGATTTTCAAGTCATCCTCAACGCGGTGTAATGTATTAATATCTATTTTATATTGTATTTCCTTCACCATACAACGAGCTTCACTTGTAGTATGTTTGACAAGGTATTTTCCGCCCGGAGTCAACTCTTTTTCGTCCATCCAGCATATCATTAATTCGATATCCTGACCTACCTGAGGCTGATTATTTGGTTTGGCTATCATATCCCCTCTGCTAATGTCAATCTCGTCTTCGAGCGTCAATGTAACAGACATAGGAGCAAAAGCTTCTTCAAGCTGTCCGTCCATGGTTTCGACTGCTTTTACTTTTGTAGTAAAACCCGAAGGTAGTGCTACTACTTCATCACCTGGTTTATAGACACCACCTGCTACTTCACCAGCATAGCCTCTGAAGTCGTGGTATTTATCAGACTGAGGTCTGATTACCCATTGCACCGGAAAACGAGAATCAACATGATTCAAATCTGAACCTATTTTCACGTTTTCAAGTGTATAAAGCAAGGTAGCTCCATTATACCAAGGCATTTTTTCAGACTTATCAACCACATTGTCACCAAACAGTGCTGAAATCGGAATAAAGCGTACATCCGGAATATCTAATTTGGAAGCAAAATCACTGTAATCCTTTTTGATTTGCTCAAATGTTTCTTCTTTGTAATCAACAAGGTCCATTTTATTGATACAGACAACCACGTGCTTTATTTGTAACAGGGATGCTATAAAAGAATGTCTACAAGTTTGTTCTATTACTCCTTTGCGTGCATCTACCAAGATTATTGCCAGGTTGGCAGTAGAAGCACCTGTCACCATATTTCTGGTATATTGAATATGTCCTGGTGTATCTGCTATGATAAATTTACGCTTCGGCGTTGCAAAATACCGGTAGGCCACATCAATTGTAATTCCCTGTTCCCGTTCGGCCTTAAGACCATCAGTTAATAATGCCAGGTTAACATGTTCGTCCCCACGATTTTCACTTGAGCGCTCGATAGCCTCCATTTGATCTTCGAAAATCGTTTTGGTGTCATACATTAGACGACCAATTAAGGTACTCTTACCGTCGTCAACACTTCCTGCTGTAGTAAAACGCAGGAGATCCATATCCAAATATCCTTCTATATTAGTTTCTTCCATGTCAAATTCTTTTTAAGCTTCCTTCTAGAAGTATCCTTGCATTTTACGTTCTTCCATAGCGGCTTCCGATCGTTTGTCGTCTGCACGCCCACCACGTTCAGTTACACGAGCTGCAGCCACTTCCTGAATAATATCATCTACAGTTGCAGCATCTGATTCCACGGCACCTGTACAAGTCATATCTCCTAAAGTACGGTAACGGATAACTCGTTCCTCGTACTGCTCACCGTCGAGCAAAGTGATAAAAGGTGATTCGGCTAATAGCATACCATCTCGTTCAACAACTTTACGCTTATGGGTAAAATAGATTTTAGGAAGGTCAATTTTTTCCATCTTGATATACTGCCATACATCCATTTCGGTCCAGTTACTTATAGGAAAAATCCGGAAGTGCTCTCCCATAGATTTCTTTCCATTGTAAAGGTTCCATAATTCAGGTCTTTGATTCTTCGGGTCCCAGGTACCGAATTCATCACGATGTGAAAAGAAACGTTCTTTTGCGCGTGCCTTTTCTTCATCACGACGGGCGCCACCAAAAGCGGCATCGTATTTACCTTCTTCCAGCGATTCCATTAATGTAACCGACTGCAATGCATTTCTACTTGGGTTTAATCCCTTTTCTTCAACCGCTGTTCCTTTATCAATAGAATCCTGAACAAGTCCTACCTCCAGTTTAAGATCGAATTCTTTCACCAGCCAATCTCTGTATTCAATTGCTTCCGGAAAGTTATGACCTGTATCAATATGTAAGAGAGAAAATGGAACCCTGGCTGGCCAGAAAGCCTTTTGAGCTAAGCGTACCAATGTAATAGAATCCTTTCCTCCCGAAAATAATAACACGGGTTTTTCAAATTGGGCAGCTACTTCGCGAAATAAATAAATCGCTTCTGCTTCCAATTGTTTTAAGTGTGTTAGATTATATGACTGCATAAATTTTTATGTATCAGTTTTTGTGACCAATGGAAGTATTGCCTGAAGCAATATTTCCTTGCTTTCCTCCAAAGAAAGCTCATTTGTTTTTATATTAAGAAAAGGGTCAACGGGTTCCTCAAAAGGAGCATCGAGCCCTGTAAAATTTTTAATCTCTCCACGCATGGCTTTAGCATACAGACCTTTCACGTCTCTTTCCGCACAAACCTCAAAAGGGCAGTTCACATATACTTCATGGTAGGCCTCACCAATAATTTCCCTGGATACTTTCCTAATCTGTTCTGTAGGGCTTATCAGCGAACATATGGTAACAACGCCACATTGTGCGAAAAGCTTTGACACTTCAGCTGCTCTTCTGATATTTTCCTCACGATCCTCGTCAGTGAATCCTAAGTTTTTATTTAAACCCGAACGTAAATTATCTCCATCAAGCAACATCGTAAGAATATTACGAGCATGCAATTCGTTTTCAATGGACCGGGCCAAACTGCTCTTACCAGATCCGGACAATCCAACTAACCATATCACTAAACCCTTCTGTTTTAGCAGGTTTTCTTTGTCCTGCTTACACAAAATTGTATCAAAAATCGGATGTATATGTTCGTTTTTATCCAAATCACTCAATTTACAGTGCAAAGTTAATAATTCTGCCTAAAGATAAAACTTATTAAATCGACTCCTTCGCACTTAATTTCACATTTAATTAATATGGGTTTACATTACTAAACATTAAGTCTGCAAATCCGGTTTCACAGCTTAAGACACCAAAAAAAGTCGCATAGTTGCTTAAAATCTAAATTAATCTGATATTCGTGGATAATAAAGGTTATATGACTTTTGAAATTGCATTAGTATTAGGCGTAGTTACGTTCATTATAGTATCGCTATTCAAAGAGTGGTTAAGACCAGGTGTTACTTTTATTATTGGAATTGTTATACTACTCATTTTCAATATTATCACACCACAACAGGCGCTCAATGGATTTGCAAATGAGCAGCTGGCTATTATCGTTTTCCTGCTTATTCTCAGTAATATTTTAAGAAAGTCCAGATCGATAGAATCTATATTCAGATCGTTTTTTAAAAAAACAGATAGTCCCAAATTATTCTTAACGAAAATGACCGCAGGAGTCGGATTTTTCTCGGCCTTTTTGAATAACACACCCTTGGTTGCCATGCTCATGCCTTACGTATATGCATGGAGTAAAGATAATAATCATTCGCCTTCCAAATTCCTCATTCCGCTGTCTTATGCCAGTATACTTGGTGGTTGTTTAACTTTATACGGTACTTCAACAATTTTGATAGCTAATGCCGTAGCCACACGGCTGGGAGCTCCCTCTTTAACAATGTTCGACCCTTCGGTTATCGGGGGAGCCATGTTTCTACTTGGCGGCCTTTACCTGATCCTTTTCAGCAACAAATTGCTACCCGACAATCAACACAAAAGCGATTCTTCTGATGCTTCGGAACGTCAATACTTTATGGAAACCTTAATAGAAAAGGACTCTCCTATCATAGGAAAAACAATAGAAGATGCGGGTTTAAGGAACCTGGAAGGGCTTTTCCTCATCGAAATCATCAGAGCAAATGCAGCTATACGACCAGTAAGTCCCAATGAAATATTACAGGAAGGGGACCTATTATTTTTTGCCGGCGATGTAAAAACCATCAGTAATTTAAATGCAGAAACCCTGGGTATCTCATTGCCAAAGGCAAGCGATTTTTTGGAGAAAAATGACCGGGATATTGCAGAGGTCGTCGTTTCGCACAACTCCGTTCTCCATGGACGTACAATCAAAGAAGTTAATTTCAGATCTAAATATAATGGTGCCGTTGTGGCAATTCATCGCAACGGTGAGCGCGTATGGGGACAATTGGGTAATATTCAACTACGTTCAGGGGATGTACTGTTGGTTTTGGTAGGAGATGACTTTCGTACCCGCATAGAAAATAGCCAGGATTTTTATCGAATAGCAAATATCACCAAAGAAAAGCAAATACCCGATAATCGAATTTTGCTACTGTTTGGTGGTATGCTCGCAGCTATCACTCTCTCTGCGTTAAACCTATTCCCATTATTTAATTCGCTTTTGCTACTCATTATTGTCAGTATCCTCACCAAATTAGCGAAAGCACGAGATGTAAGAAACAGCATCGATTTTAACCTGATACTAATTATCGGACTTGGAATTGCCCTTGGTTCGGCTATGGAATCGTCGGGCACCACTGCGTTTATCGCTCAAAATGTGGTAAAACTGGGAATGCAGCATGGCGTACTTGTATTATTGACTCTCCTGTTTGTAGTATCAAATATACTTTCTTCCGTTATAACATCGGCTGCTTCTGTTGCCGTTATTATACCTATAAGTTTACAACTGGCAAGCTCACTTGGAGCTCCGGCAAAACCATTCATACTAATAGTAGCCCTCGCTGCCGCTGCAAACTTTGCCACACCAATCGGGTATCAAACGAATATCATGGTTTATGGACCGGGCGGCTATAAGTTCAAAGATTTTTTCCGAATTGGCTTTCCATTGACCATCCTTTACGGAATAATATGTGTCACCTTATTATACATAATTTATATTTAGATGGATTTAAAAAGTATTGAAAAAATAGCCCGCGATGCAGGCAAAAGAATCATGGATATTTATGAAGGAGAGGACTTTGAAAAAACCATTGACTTCAAATCCGATAACTCCCCTCTTACCATAGCCGATAAAACTTCGCATGAATTAATAGAGGAGGCCCTTCAAAATCAGTTTCCGGAAATACCTATTCTATCAGAAGAAGGGGCAAGTGTTCCGTATGAAGAACGCGCACAATGGGATACTTATTGGTGTGTAGACCCCCTCGATGGTACCAAGGAGTTTATAAACAGAAATGGGGAATTCACCGTAAACATCGCACTTATAAAGGATTGCCAACCGGTTCTGGGCGTAGTTTATGCTCCGGCCATTGACACACTTTACATTGGGGAATTAGAAAGCGGAGCCTGGATGCAACAGGGAGGCGAAGCCAAAAAAGACATACAAGTTAATAAAAAGAATGCGGGTCGTATAGCCGTAAGAAGCAAATCTCATGCAGCCCCGGAAGAAGAAGAAATCTTACAGAAATTTGATGTTACAGACACCATTTCTGTGGGCAGTTCGCTTAAATTTTGCATGGTAGCAGAGGGTAAAGCCGACGTGTATTATCGCCACGGCCCAACAATGGAATGGGACACCGCAGCTGGGCAAGCCGTAGTGGAAGCTGCAGGCGGTTCCGTATCAGATGGTGAGCAACCTTTCAGATACAACAAAGAGAATCTTTTGAACGGAAGTTTCCTTTGTCTTGGGTAATTTAAATGAGCTAGAAATAATTGAGACAGGCGATGGCTCGAAATCACTATTCCTGCCATCGTTGAACGAGACTTACCATTCTGTCCACGGAGCATTGGCTGAGTCTCGTCACGTCTTCATTAAAAGTGGCCTGGAATACCTTTGTGAAAAGCAAACAAACATCACATTGCTTGAAGTTGGTATGGGTACCGGGTTAAATGTAATGCTTTCACTTGAATTTGCCATTAACAACCCGCACATAAGCATCAACTACCATACTTTAGAGGCTCACCCCATTAATTGGCAAAAGGCTGCACAGCTCAACTATCATCATCATATAGCGATCCCCAATAGCAAAATATTATTCGAAACACTGCATAGAAGCAAGGAAATAACTCAAAAGTCCTTATTGAACAATTTTGTATTTAATAAATACCACATCAAGCTTCAAGATTTTACAGGAGGCCCTTTCGACCTTGTATATTATGATGCATTTGCGCCCAATAAACAAGCAGATATGTGGGAGACTAAAACTTTTGAGCATTTGATAAAAAGTCTGAAACCCAATGCCCACCTGGTAACGTATTGCTCTCAGGGCAAATTTAAACGTCTTTTAAAATCTTTGGAGTTTACTTTGGAAGAGCTCCCGGGACCTCCCGGTAAAAGAGAAATGACACGAGCATTTTTGACTTAATTTCGTTATCTTTGGTGTGGTACAGACTTACAGGATATGAAATTTTTGTTTAGAACTAAACTGTTAATCATAATATGCTTGTGTTTTATGTCATTAGAAAGCCGGTCACAAGCATATAGTGAAGGCGACAACCTGCTCCATTTTGGAATGGGATGGCTCAACGGCTGGGGAGTGAATAGTAATAACAATTCACGCTCAGGATCCACTCCTCTTATGGTAGCAACCTTCGAACATGGCATTCACGAATACGTGAGCATTGGAGCATACCTTGGATTTCACCGTTGGTATCACACTTCCAATCATACCGGAACTTATTACTTTGGTAACGACCCTACCGTAGTACATTGGGAATTTAAAGAAACTCACAACACGACATTGATCGGTTTAAGAGGATCATTTCATTTCGGGGATTTATTGGGAACTGTTGACGAATGGGACCCTTATGCAGGCATTGGCCTTGGAACACGCCTTTACAGAAGTAAAGGACGAAATCAAGGGGATTATATTCCTATAGAACAAGCTCAGGCGGATTATACTAACCGTGGAGCTGGTGGTGTAGATGCCAGCTTATACCTGGGGTCCAGGTATTATTTCCGAAGCTCTTTTTGTGTTTGGTTCGAAGCGGGTGTACCACTCAGGGGACGCGGATTTTGGGCCGAAATCGGTGTAGGTTTCAAGATCTAACCCTCCTATAGCTTTCTTTCATAGAACTATAGTAATCTTATTACGCCTAATTTCGTAGTACTATTAGGTTATACTACCGGGTAAGAAATTAATAGCACTCTATGTACAGGCAACTTATAATTACCATTTCCCTTTGCACTTTACTCTATTTAGATTCAAGTGCGCAACTCTTTCCAAGCTCGGGAACGAGGATTGATACTATTTGTTCAGCTTCTTATAGTGACGACGGCGGAATCAATGGCGTTTATAGCAATAATATTGATGGTGGATTATTGCTGGTACCTCAAACGGAAGGTGCTTATGTAGAAATCAATTTCACATCACTGGACCTGGAAGAAGGTAAGGACTTTCTATATATTTATGAAAACGATGAACCTGGCTCTCCTTTAAAGGCTATACTAAGCGGCAATGACCTGCCTCCTACCTTGAGCGCTTCAACACCCGAAGGCACGCTTTACCTAAAAATGGAAACAGATGAACAAATAGCCGATACTGGTTTTACCTTTGAAACGAAATGCGTATTTCAACGAGAGCTACTTATGCCCATAAATGGCACATTGACCATTAATACTTGCTCAGACACTATTTTTGATCCCGGCGGCAATAAATTATACCCTCACAACACACAAGGCACTATGGTGCTCCACCCGGCCTATCCCGACCAATACCTGAGTATCTTTATAAATCAGTTTATAAGCCAACAGAACTTTGACATTCTGGACATTTATGACGGAAGTGATGAAAATGCGCCCTTGATAACTTCCCTTAGTGGAAATGAAGCACCAGTAAAACTCAGTGCCACCAACAGCGAAGGTGCCCTGACATTGAAATTCACCTCAAATGGTTCTGATAACCGGGCAGGTTTCGAGCTATTGACCAGTTGTAGTGACAGCAGCATTCTTCAGACAGAACTCAGAATAAACAGCCAGTCGATTTATTACAGGGGAGTAGAAAATAGCTACATCAGCTCCGGAGACACCTTTAGCCTTGCTTATGTCAGAAAGAATGTAGGTCAACGCGATGTAACAGATTCGAGCAAAACCAGCTTCTATTTATCTGATGACAATATTTTAAGTCCTGACGACTTACTGATGGGCGAACATTATGTCGCAGAATTAGCCGGCTTGAGTAGCGACACTTCTTGGCAGTCGTTCGTCTTACCTGGTCATCTTGAAACGGGCAACTATTTCGTCATTACACATATAAACGCCGATTCGGTAATAGCGGAACCCCACTATCAGGAAAACACTTTTGTATCTATTTTACATTGCATTAAGCTTACAGGAAATGAAGTACCTTACTTTGGCGCAAAAACCGACACCACATGTTTTGGCACCTATACGGACGCGGGTAAACATATCAATTACCCCAATTATAACGACGGTATTTTAACCATATTCCCGGAAGAATCTTCCAAATTAATCAATCTTCGATTCACCCAGTTGTCACTGGAGAATAATTTTGACTTTCTGGAAATATTCGATGGCCCCGATACAAATTCCAACCTATTGCGCGTATTGACGGGGACGCATGCTCCATTTAATCAATCGGCGACATTAAATAATGAAAGTGGTGCCTTAACTTTGCGATTCAGAAGTGATAGCTATGGAACGCTTCAGGGGTTTGAATTTACAGTCAACTGTTCTGACTCTACCAAGCAATTTGCAGATTTAAGCATTGATTCACTACAGCTAAGCTTAGATAGCGTTGCTGTTACACGGATAGAAACAAACCAAAGTATCGATTTATTTTACAACATCTTAAATACCGGACAGGAACCAGCGGATTCCTCCGTTACCACTTTCTACCTTTCTGATGACACTACTCTCGACGCGAATGATATACTTATAGCACAAGTTCAGGAGCAAGTTGTTTCTGCTAATAGTTCTGCTCCATTGCAAACTTATATTGCCATACCCAACACAATAAGCACCGGCGAATATTACATTATCGCCTATTGTGATTCAGATAGTTCTAACATAGAACTCGATGAAGGCAACAACTTCAAATGGCTCAAAATAGATCTGTTAAATATTGCTGAAAATGCATTCCCTTATTCAGGAAAGAGAATCGTAAGAACTTGCGAAAGAACAATCACCGATGCTGCCGGCGACAATAATTATTACCCGGGAAACGATGCGCTATTAAGCATTTTGCCCGAGCGGGAAAATGCTAAAGTCATTGTTACCTTTAGCGAATTTGACTTAAGCTCAGATGGTGATATGTTTTTAGTTTATGACGGCATTGATGAAAACGCAACGCTTATTGGCTCTTATACTGGAAGTTTATCTGATGTAGTTATTACTGCCACTAATATCGAAGGCGCCCTGACGATGAAGTTCATCTCCAATGAAACAGGGGAAAACAGCGGGTTCTTATTAGACCTGTCTTGTACAGACCCGGACGGACTCGATGAATGGACCGAGACTCTAATAGCACTGTACCCCAATCCGGCGTCCGATTTGATAAACGTGAAAAATTACTCCGGCACTAACATCCGACTGGAAATAATGAATAGCTTACAGCAAATCGTAATGAGCAAAGAAATAACTTACTCAAAAGAGGATATTGATATTTCGAAACTTAGACAGGGAATCTACCTTTTTAAAATAGATACGGGCAGTCAAATAATAACAAGAACGGTTCAGGTTGTTCATTGAAATTAAAGAATATTGACTTCTGGTACAATTTCCACCCCAAACTTGTCCCACACATCTTGCTTAATGGCGTAAGCCAGTTCCTTAACTGCTTCGCCGGTGCCTCCTCCGTGGTTGACCAACACCAAGGCTTGCTTACTGTGCACACCAACATTACCTTGCTTTTTGCCTTTCCATCCGGCCCGGTCTATGAGCCAACCCGCAGGAACTTTAATTAAACCGTTATTACCAGGGTAAGAAACTACATCGGGGAATTTTGCTTTCAGGTTTTGAAATGCTTCTTCTGAGATTTCAGGATTCTTAAAAAAGCTTCCCGCATTACCAAGCTCCCCAGGGTCCGGTAGCTTGGACTGCCTTATCTGAATAACCGCATCGCTTACATCTTTAATTCCAGGATTGAGAATACCTGCATCATCCAAGACCTCTTGAATGGCGCCATATGAGCTATTAATTACTGGTTTTTTAGTTAATCGGAGCGTTACTGAAGTAATAATATAATGTCCTTTCAAGCTGTTTTTGAACACACTGTACCGGTACCCAAATTCACAATCTACATGGTTAAAAGTCCGAAATTCGCCAGTAAGCAAATCGTAGGCCTCTAAGCTTTCAAATACATCTTTAAGTTCCACCCCATATGCACCGATATTTTGAATTGGAGCAGCACCTACAGTACCTGGAATAAGACTCAGGTTTTCTATTCCTCCCAAACCCTCTTCGATAGTAAATAAAACGGTATCATGCCATACTTCACCGGCTCCTAACTTTAAAAATGACAAATTTTCATCTAAGGAAGATACCAACTTCCCTTTCAAACCTACTTTGATTACTAAACCGCCAAAATCTTGGGTAAATAAGATATTACTCCCGCCTCCCAAAACTAGCCTGGGTACTTTATCAATCAAATGCCATTGCCGTACCAGCTCGAGATCTTCATGTGTATTGATCTCCACGAAATACCTGGCACAAACAGGTATCCCAAAAGTATTATAAGCTTGTAATTGAATGTTTTCCTGAATCATTCCGTAAATAACGTTTGAATGAAAGTAATAATTAGTAGGAAGATTACCTAACTAGGAGGATTTAGCTTTTCCACAAGTCTTGACATCCCAATTTATTTACCACCACACCCAATAGTTCATTTTTTTTAAATTTTTCCAAGCTACGCAATTCCATTGCGCAATTAGTCTCCAACTTTGAATTGTTAATTGATTCAAACACCAAAACGATCAAGTGATGAAATTCAATAGACTAATAAAAAATCGAGTTACGGTAAAAAACCACGAAGGAGCAAATGCTTACAAGCTCTCTCCTGAAATGGAATTGTATACCGCGGTGGTAACATCAAGTCTTTCTAATACATTCTATGAAAAAGAGGACAAGCGTTTGAATCGAATCATCGAATTAATAAAAAACACTGATCCTGTTTTTGTGGCAAGACTAGCCATTTATGCACGTGAGAAAATGCATTTACGTACCATGCCAATTGTGCTGGTAACGGAGCTATCGAAAGTTCATAATGGTGATTCTTTGGTAAAAAGAACGACCGAACGCATCATTCAACGTGCGGATGAAATCACTGAACTGTTGGCATACTACCAATTGTCGAATGAGCGTAAGTACAATAAAAAGCTGAATAAGCTTTCTAAGCAGCTTCAAAAAGGAATCGCTGCTTCTTTCAACAAATTTGACGAATATCAGTTTGCTAAATATGATAGAAAGTCGGCAGTTAGCTTGAAAGATGCTTTATTTCTTACGCACCCAAAAGCGGTCTCAACAGAGCAACAAGCTCTTTTTAATAAAATTGTAAACGGCAATTTGGAAACGCCATACACCTGGGAAGTTGAACTGTCGAGAATAGGACAGGACACTTATATATCAAATACAGCGCGTAAAGTTGCTGTACGTGAAAAGTGGCAGGAGTTGGTAGCCAGTAAGCGCCTGGGGTACATGGCTCTGTTAAGAAACCTGAGAAATATACTGGAAGCTGAAGTGAAACGTAGTACCATTGAATTGGTCTATCGTCAGTTATCAGACGAAGAGGCCGTAAAACGCTCAAAGCAGCTACCATTTCGATTCCTGGCTGCTTACAACGAGTTGTTGCCATTGAAAGTACCTTATGTTAACTATATCATTGACGCATTGGAAAATGCAATTAAAGCGAGTGCAGTTAACATCAAAGGATTTGATCTTTCAACGCGTGCACTTATTGCTGCCGACGTTTCGGGCTCTATGTTTAGCTATATAAGCGGAAAGAGCAAAATACGTTGCTATGATATCGGCTTGGTGCTGAGCATGATCTTGGCTTCAAGGTCTGATAACGTAGTTACAGGTATCTTCGGAAATAAATGGAAGCAAGTGAATATGTCAAGATCGGCGATTCTCCCAAACATTGCGGAACTAAATCGTATGGAGGGATCGGTTGGATACGCCACTAACGGTTACACTGTAATCGACGCCCTTATCTCAAATAGAAGAGTAATGGATAAGGTATTCTTCTTTACCGATTTACAACTTTGGGATAGTCGCTATGGAGGAAACTCACTGCAAAGATCCTGGGATAACTACAAACAGCGCATCGCACCGAATGCCAAATTGTATTTGTTCGACCTTATGGGATACGGACAGGTACCACTAAGAAGTGAACGCGACGATGTTCACTTAATAGCCGGTTGGTCAGATAAAATATTTGACATACTTGAAGCTATGGAACAAGGTGCCAGCGCACTTGCTGAAATCGATCGAATAGAGATCTGATAAAAACAAACAGCGCCGGGAGCATTCCCGGCGCTAATAAACAAAGGAGTGCCGTAGAGAGGACTTACTTCGACTTAAAATCCAATATCGTCTTCTTGTCCATTGCCTTCTTTTAATAAAAAGATATTGAAGTCTGTCGTAGATTAGCCTTACTTCGGCTCATAACTCGCATTATGCATTAAAAAATCTATTGTGATTCAAAAATAGCTGCAAATCAGAATTATAATATATACTTAGTCCCTGTAACCATAGCCTTGCTATGCTTTTCGGTCCCAAGTATCTGATTTTTTGCTCTTTTGATTCTCATCACGAAGTTATAATACATAACCCGAGTTTAATCGAAAGTTGCAGGTTCGAGTCCTGCCCACGCAGCTATAACAAAATAACCATTGCGTGGTAGTTTAAAATGGTAAAACGTTACGTTCGCTTTTCGCCTGTTACCACTTCATTACCATTAAAGTATAGTAGTGTCGTAGACAAGTCTTACTTCGTTTGGGACGATGGGGCCGGGGGTTCGAGTCCCCCTCCCTATGAACATAGGGATAGCTCAGTTGGTTAGAGCACATTATGTTGACTTGTCGTTTGTTACCTACTTAATTTAAGATCCAGCTGCTATGGAAAGCAGATAAAGAATGTCGTAAAAATGTCTTACTTCGTCACCACTTAAAGGGCAGGGTCCGGAGTTTCCGGACGGGGTGCAACTCCCCCCATGACAGGGCCCACACAGACATTTGCCTGTTACTTCTTTATTTTTGCACCTGAACCAGGTCGAGGAGTTGTACAACTCCTCGACCTGGTTCAGGTGTTTAGTTTTTCATGTACCGACAAGTACATTCCCGATTCAAAAAAATCAATCACTCTTTTTGCAATTACCACATTAATACTTTCAGGATGCCCACTTTTTTTGATCGCCGGAATAAAGCTTTTGAGCAAGGTAATTTGTTCAGTCTCTTCAGCCGAGCCTATCTCCATGATTTGCTCATTCACATATACACGTCCGGGTATAGTTTCGGGCAAAAAATCACCTAAATCCACCCATTGGCAAACCAATACATCCATTCGCACACCATCTTTTTCATAGCTATAAGTAAAACTGCCTCCATCAGGAACCACCCAACAACTTATATAATGACAATTTGATAGATCCATCACTTAATTCCTTTCTCATAAATTAAAAACTCCTCAACTTAAACACTTTTTCAAGACGAATCAAAAAAAAGAGTTGATTGACAACAACAGACCAATATCGAAACTATACCATACATTAATTTGCACAGCCCCGCTCTATGTAGTTCAGCTATTTTTTATATTTTGCATCATCTTTCAAAAACATCTTAAACCCAATCTGGTAAATCAATCATCTAATGGATCTACTTTTGATTAATCAAAAGCTGAAAAGCGGCTTACTTTCTTTACTCTTAATGCTCATTAGCTATCTCATTCTTGCCCAAACAAAGGGAGAACTGAAAACGACAAAACTTGTTGACCTCGACATCATGCATGTAACTCCCCTGCCACCAAAGCAGGTAGCACTTATATTTCGTGCGCAGCATGCCGAAAATCAGGAACCTGTTTGGGATTTGAACAAAGAAGATTTACAAATTACCGAAGACACACAATCTTGTAAAATCACTTCCCTGGAAAAAATCTCGTCTAACAGCCCTATACATATTACATTGGTTATCGCTCACTCTGGCTCTATGTCGAGGGGAAAATTATCTTTCAAGGAACTTTACAACTATTTTAAGGATGGAGATGATTATGTAACGCCATTAGATCACGCCAAGAAGAGCGCAAAAGAATTTGTATCATCCTTCAATATGGACAAGGATCAAATAGGTATTGTATCATTTGGAAGTGTGGTTGATACAGACCTGAAAACTGGCAATGACACCAGTGTGGTGTTTAGCACAATCGATAGTATAAAAATTGAAGGATCTACCGCTTACTTTGACGCCCTGAATGCCGGTATGGATCAACTTAAGAAGTTACCTGGTATTAACATAGTAGTTGCCTTAACCGATGGAGCCGAAAACAATTCAAAAACTACCTCAAAAGAAGTAATTGCCAAATCAAGGAAATACAACATACCAATTTATGCTATTGGCTTAGGTAATGTACAAAAAGACACACTATTGTTACTTACAGACTCGACCAACGGAGATTTCTACCATACCGATGATCCTGACCAACTTCAGGAAATTTATGCGAAAATCAGTAAACAAATACAGTCGTATTATGCAGTCAATTATGAATCTCCTGCACTCCAAACGAAAAAAGACTCTATTGCTGTAAACTTTACTTCTGAAAGCCCTTTTCTTTTAAACATTCCGAATGATCCGGAAGTGCTTAAGTACCTTGAAAGACGTGCATTTGAAAAGAACCTGTTCACCTACGGAAAAAGAATTGCTTACGCACTCGCTGCAGGAGGATTTATCGCACTTATAGTAGTGAGGAGACGAAGAAAGAAACGTAGGAAGCTGGCTTTATCTCAGTCGAAATAACATTTAGCGAGACTGTTTACCGTATTTATTCTTTCGCCAATAATACCTGCCTATCCCAAATAGCACAACAATAAGCACAGGTATTATCACATTAATGATTTGCCAGCTAAGCTGTTCATTTTTTTCATCTATCAGATTAACGTCCAGATCACGAATAATGTATTCTTTGGCACGCAAATTCACGATACCCTCTTCTCCGAGCATATAGTTAATGGTATTTTTAATAAAATTAAGATTCGCATAGCGTGTACCGTCGTATTTATTCATACCTATAGGCATCCCTCTTTTGGCCTGCACATTGTAGTCGTTCATAATCACGTTGGCATCGCCAAAAACAAACACCTTACCCTGATCACCTTCGGTAACTTTATTCAAGTGTCTCAAAGACGGCGGTACCGGTCTGGTAATAAACATTGATTTAAATCGACCTTCCATGAGATACGCTACCGGTAAGTGACGTTCCGGAAAATAGGCACTATCCATAAAAAGCCGCTCTGCAAATGAGTACTGAATCATACCTCTTAGTTGCCGGGTGTACTTACTCGAAAATACCAGCGGTATCTTTCTCACCCCGGCAGCACTTACTGTATCGATACTACTCACATCTCTTGACAAAATTGGATTGAGGTTCTTAGTAATAATATGTTTGGTGTAAGTATCGAAGATGGGCATAAAGTTATTGGGGGCAAGCGTTATTTTACCATCTCTTTTCATAGGTCCCAGCGCACATTGCTGATCCTGGATAGCATTCATTTCAATACGCGCCCCATATTGTCTTAACAGATTATCCAATCCTATTTCATAGGGCAAGCCTACCAGTGCATTAGAAGAATCGCTGGGAACCAGTTTGTATGGATTAATAAAGTACATGGCAGTACCACCTTTTAACACAAATTGATCTAACTTAAACTTGTCTTCATCACTGTATGCTTTCTTAGGCTGTACTATGACCACAGCTTCCACATCTTTAATCTCCTCCACATCTTTCAAATTCAAAAAGCCTACTCTGTAAAAAGCGGACAATTCTTCAATGACACTTTGTAGCTGGGAAGCATTGGCCTCGTCATGGCCATCGATAAATGCAATTCGTTTTTTTCTTTCTGAAGTGATCACCTTTATAGCGGCTGCCAGTTCATATTCCACTTCGCTTAAGGATTGATTAAAATTTTCATCCATTCCATTTGCCCCATCTTTAATAAAGTTGATGGGCACAATACGGTTTCCCAAATGTACAACTGCACCTGGCACCACATATTTTATCTTTTGAGCGCCAGTCTCTTCATTGGTTTGAATTCGTACTTTCAAACCGTACCCACTTAACTGCCTCAGGTTGGCAGTCCTCATCGAATCTGTATCTACGTCAAGAGGGTCCTGAAATTCGTAAGTAAAATGATCTCCTGCATAGGCACGTAGCTCATCCAGCGTTTCACTTACTGTCTTTTCCAAACGCTGATATTCCGACGAAATATTTCCATGCAGATATACCACGACATGAATAGAATCGGGAACAGTTTTCACCAGTTTTATCGTTGATTCTGAAATACTATAACGCTGATCCTCCGTGAAGTCCAAACGCCAGAATTTCAATGAAGCCAGGTAGTTGACCACTAAAATCACCAACACACCGACCACAAAAAGTTTAATATCTTGTAAGCGTCCTTTCATAACTACCACTTTCTACTTGCCAAAACCAACTTGGTTGAAGTTAACATAAATGCAATTGCGCTAAGCATATAAACTACATTTCTGGAATCAACCACGCCTCTACTAAGCGATTCATAATGATATGCCAAGCCCAACCTTTGTATGAAAAAGGCATTTGAGCTCTCTTCAAAAATAGCTCCGAGGTAACCAAATCCTACGTACAATAATAAACTAATAAACAAGGCTACGATAAACGCTACTATTTGATTTTCTGTAATAGAAGAGCTAAATAAGCCAATGGATGTATACACCCCCCCAAGTAGAATTAAACCGATATAAGACCCCATAATTCCCGGCGTATCTAAATTTCCTGGAGGATTACCCAGGCTACTTATGGAAAAATAATAGACTAGTGTGGGAACAACGGACAAAAATACCAACAAAAAGCAAGCGAGGTATTTCCCCAATAATAAATTCCATTCTGTTATTGGCCTGGTCAACAATAATTCAAGTGTACCCGTTTTTTTTTCTTCAGCAAAGCTACGCATTGTAATAGCCGGAATAAGAAACATAAAAACATAAGGCGCCACATCGAACAGCAGGCTCATATCAGCTGTTTTTATTTCAAATACATTGGGTGGAAATACCCACATATACAAACCTATTCCCGTGAGAAATATAATAATCACAATATAGGCTATTAGTGAGTTAAAAAATGCGATAATTTCTTTTCGAAAAATACTAAGCATTTATTTTGTTAATTGATGAAAAACTTCTTCTAATGACGATTCTTTAACGTAGATCTGAGACACATCCCAGTTGGAAGCAGCAGCGCATTTAAAAACGGCAGAGCGTAAATCGTTACCTGCAGTGGAACTTATTTCGTAAGTATTGCTTGTAGTTTCTCTTATTTCTTCAACCCCGTCGAGCGCCTTCAATTCTGACAAATCAATAGGATGCCTAAGCTCCAGCACCAAAATGCTTTTAGCTTGCATACCTTTAATATTATCTACAAGATCATTAGCCACTATATCACCTTTGTTTATGATCACTACCCGATCACATAAGGCCTGCACTTCCTGCATAATGTGCGTACTGAATATCACCGTTTTATTTTCAGAAATGGTTTTAATCAAGTTTCGAATTTCTACAATTTGATTCGGATCGAGGCCGGTGGTGGGCTCATCAAGTATGAGGACTGAAGGATTGTGAATTAAGGCCTGAGCAAGACCAACGCGTTGCCTATACCCTTTTGACAACATCGCTATCTTCTTGTGCTGTTCCACAACAAGACCGCACAGCTCTACCATTTCTCCTACCCTGGATTTTAAATTCCGGCCTTTGAGACTGTGCATAGAACCTATGAATTGAAGGTATTCGTGCACATACATATCCAGATACAAAGGATTATGCTCTGGTAGGTAACCTAGATTCTTTCTCACCGATATGGGGTCTTTCAACACATCGAACCCCACTACTTCCACGGTTCCGGCACTCGGCGGAAGGAAACAGGTCGCAATTTTCATTGTCGTAGACTTACCCGCTCCATTTGGCCCCAAAAAACCAAGAATTTCACCTTTCTGTGCCGAAAACGATATATTATTTACGGCATGCTGATTTCCGTAAACTTTTAAAAGGTCTTTTACAACTACCGACATAATTCAACTTGTTCTTGCTAAAATAATAATAAAAAATTTGTTAAGCTAAAGGAGATGAATGAGTGTAACATTGTACAATATATTTTTTTAAAAAAAACACAACTTCAAAGTTAAACAAGCGTATAAGATAGTAAAGCTACTCTAAATAATAGCTTAACTATCAAAAATGAAAAGACATTTGATTTACATATTATCAATAGTCCTCAGTTTCTCACTGGTTCTTACACTACCTTACTCCTCGTTAAGCGAGCGTAATGAAGCAGAAACCAAAATTGAGGATGTTTTTGAGGTATGTAAATTAGAAGAGGAAACGCAAATACCGGAAAGTACAAGCGAATCGATTATTAAAAATAATACCGGTGTTTATTTCCATGACAACACTTTAGCTACCCTTTCAAAGCCATTTGTCAGATCTGCTTTTCATAGATTGAATGAATTAAATGAAATATGGGTCATTTGATAACTGCATAGTTCTTCAGCTAGCTATGGAATTATGTTGAACTAAAAACGCAGTATCGCTATGAACATCAAGAAATTTATTTCAGATCACTCTATGGACATCATATTCCTGACAACAGTAATGGTCACCATATCAGTAATTGTATTTTTTAGACACGCATTGTAAAATATGCAGCTATGGATAGAAAGGGGGTTGTTTGTCAGAACAACCCTTTTTTTTGCTTTATCAACACTTAGTACTTAATTCCGTATAGTTAGATTGTATTAATTCCATATACAGACATGAGGTCTTTTTTATTTGTACTAGCTGCATTGGTGTTCAACACAGCTATTTATGCACAATGGCAATCCATAGAAACGAATATAGGTACCCAAATTTCCGGTGTGCATTTCCCTACCCAACAGGTTGGTTATGCGGTAGGAAGCGCAGGGACTGCCATTAAATCAACAGACGGAGGACTTAGCTGGACATCTATTAGTTTTGATACTGAAAAAAATCTTTTCGATGTTTATTTCTTTAACGAATTGGAAGGTTTTGCAGTTGGTGGCGATGGTACCAGTACCATTTTTTATACGAACGACGGTGGTCAAAATTGGGAATCCAGACATTCATCTGAAGCCAATTACCTGTTTGAGATTACTTTTGTTAATGATTCGGTGGGGTTTACAGTAGGATATAAAGGGTATATCATTCGCACAAAAGACAGGGGGCAGACCTGGCAAAACCTCAACACCGGTACCACTCAAAATTTCAGATCGATTTATTTCACGAGCGCAGACACCGGTTACGCGCCCATTGAATATGGCAGTATTTATAAAACCACCGACGGAGGCGACACCTGGACCAGCTATTCAAGTGGCACAAACGCCATATTACTTGGTATTGCTTTCAGCGACAAAAACACCGGATATGCAGTTGGAGGCAATGGTGCTATGGTAAAAACTACCAATGCCGGCATATCCTGGACCCCAGTATCTACTGGTGTTTCCGACTTCTTACAAGCGGTTCAATTTGTTAGCCCGACAGAAGGCTTTGCAGTTGGAGGAAGCGGCCTAATTTTGCACACAAGTGATGGCGGGAACAGCTGGGATTCTGGCTATTATGGCAGCTTTTCCGGCAGCTATGGTTTCTATGACATTACACATAATGGCGTAGCAGCATTTGCCGCCGGGATTTCAGGTGAAATGGTCTCTAATCAAATTACAACCAGTGTGCTTGTCTCCAAAATTCAAGCCAATGGCTTTCTTTATCCGAACCCCGCCTCAGAAGTCCTCTTTTTAGGCACACAAAATCCGAATATACAGGAATTTCGTTTGGTAGATATTCAGGGTAACACGCTGGCAATTTTTGATCCGGACGCCAAACAAATTGATTTGGACAATTTACAACCCGGATCCTACCTCATTCAGTTTATAGGGGCCAACCATATTTGGTCTGAAAGATTTACGAAGCTTTAGAATACTGCATATCGTAATGACCTGCTTTCCCGTAAGCTGCTGAAGACTAAACTCACCCGCCTTTTATACGAAGATGGACACCAGAAACCGTACAGAAGCCATTGTACGCGCTCATGACCTTAATATTATCAAAAAAAGAAGCATTAAGCAGTACTACTTAGCTTATCAGTTTTATCTAATTCCAGGAACTTGCGCAAAGCACACACTACCTCTTCCCGGGCAAAATACCAATCGGAATAGGGGATTGGGAACATTTTGACAGAAGCACGCTGTAATACACGAATTCGTTCAAGGTTAAATGCTTCGCGAAATTCACCCGGATACCCAATTAGGTCTATACCCAAATACCTACCTCCTACTTTAATAAGCAAATCGATTTGTGTTCCTGCAATACCAAATGCCGGCCATATTCCCCGTATTTTCATATTTTCCAATTCTAACATCAATTCATTCAAAAACTGATCATGTATTTCTGCTGAAAACTCCGGTTCATGGTTTATAGTTATATCCGACAGATAACTTCTCAACAAGCTATTACCTTTTAATTGTTCTGTGGTCAGTGACAGATACACATACTGCTTGATGCGCGCGCGAGTTATAGCCACGTTAAAAACAGCATTTTTATTAATGTGGTTAAATGCTGAATGGTGACTTTGAGCATCGACACAAAAAGACAGAAACATGATGTCTCTTTCTTCTCCCTGAAAGCTATACGCAGTACCAACCCGAATTTTATGCTTAGTAATGTCCTGAGCACTATAACGTTCAATGAGCAGCCTACTCATCAATTCTACCTGCGCTCTGAAAGGAGACAATATGCCAACACTGGTAGCATAAGCTTCCTCCAGCTGCTGCTCTTCGTTAATTAATCGACTGATATCCTCTAACAACCTTTCTGCTTCTTTTACATTCTCACCATTGCTATCTCTCACGCCTTTGCAAGAAATTGTATGAATCACTTGTTCCCTTTCATCAGGTCTGCTTGTCATAATCTGAAGTTCCCTGTTATAAAATTGCTCATTACTAAATCTTATAATGGCGCTTTTACTTCTAAAATGTTCATCTAAAACAGCGACCTGGTTGTTGGATTGTAGCGCATTAATAGCCAAATCCAGCACACTGTTATCCCGATAATTCAATGAATTGGTGTCAACGTTACTTAATGCATACTTCTCTTTAAATAGCGATTGTATACTCCTTGAGAGAAAAGACACATGTTTCAATTGGTTTGGATCTCCGGCAAACACTACCCTTTTCGCTCTTTGAATCAATGGAATGCAGCTTGCCATATCACATTGAGTAGCCTCATCTATGATTGCGACATCAAACAGTTCATCTTGTAGTGGTAATAATTCATTTAAATCACTCAAACGGGTAAGCCATACGGGGAATGTGGATACCAAATTCTGAAAATTGATTCCCCGCATTTTATTAAGTTTCTCGGTTTGCCCAAAGGTATTCAGAAGCTGGTAGTACTTCACAAAATCATCACGATGATATTTAATGGCACTCAATATACGTTGAATATAACGAAGCCTTATTCTGCGCAATAGATTAATTCTGAGTTCATGATCGATTTCAAACATTTTGTGGCTCAAATTCCAAAGTGGCTCTTGCCTCTTATTCTTAAAGCCCATGTAACGTTCTTTTAACCTCGCCCACAAGCCCTTTTCCTCTTTAGCCAGGTAGGCTCCCCAATCCATTTCGGTCTCAACTTCCTCCATATACTTCCTTTCATACTTATCTGTCGTTTTTAATTGTGAATCGATCACTTTTTGAAGCTCAGCGATCTTTTCATTCAAATCTCCAGCTCCCAAATCCATCCCCAGCTCTTTACACAAATAAGCATAAACGTTATTTCTAGTTAGCAGGCTTTTGAGGTATCTTCTCAAAGTAGTCGCATATGAACGTTTGCTACCCCCCCGCACAATATGTTGAGAAAACCCAAGTTGCTCATGCAATTTCTCAAGAATAACATCCACAGCTTCATCTGTACGCGAACCAATGAGCACAGACTCCCCTCTGCTCATATGTTCTATAGCCATGGCAGCAATGGTATAGGATTTACCTGTTCCCGGAGGTCCGACTATCACTGTTAATGGGTTAACTGAGGCAGACTCCAATAGGGCTTGTTGTGACTGACTCAATACCAAGGGTATTTCACCCTTCAAATATTCACTGTTCTGCGTTCCTATGTTTTGAGTGCCCAATAAATTCTGTAAAGGTGGAGAAAATTGTTTCTTGTTCGCCAGTTGACTCAATTCGTCCAATAAACCCTGTGCACTTGTAGATTTATGTACAAGTCCCAAAATCCCGGCAGGGATTAATTGAATCTCATCCGACTGCTGCTTTACTATTTTGGCAATTTTGGACTTCAGGCTCTTTATCTTTGCATTATTGGGGTAGGCATAACAATTTTCCAGGTTAATTTGCGGGAAGTATTTCTCACAAAATCGCACAATAACGTTAATATGATCAAAAGTTATGTACTCCTGTGGCAACTTCGTGAATAATGGATCGCTAAAAACCTCACCTCCCTTACCATCAGATAAAAGACTCAAAAGAGCATAGTTAAAACGTAAATCATCGGTATTCAAACTTAAAAAATAGATATCATCCTCGAGTGTAATATTAGCAGGGTAATAAAACAAAGGTGCACAAAGTCGCTTTGATTCTCCTTTGGCACTGGTGTATTGCCCACACAAGAAAAATGTACCATAGAGCAATTCTTTTTCTTTTTCGAAAAGTTGGTATGTTTTCAATAGCTTCTCTGCAGATTCGAAAGCAACAGCAGTTTTTGGTGCTTCGTTGGTCACGAGCTCTTCTCGTTCTTCGAAGTATATTTTGTGCTGAATTTTACGGTCCAAAAAATCATAAATCTCCAGATCGCGTTTATCGGCCTGATAACAATCGTGGTAATAGTGTATTAATCTGGCTATAGTACTTTCCATAAGCTTTAAACGTGCATTTTTTCTGTTTAACCCACCATTCGGTATCCTATGCGAAATATGCTAATTTTTAAACGATTTGAAATCACATTTTCCAAAAGACTTTCATTCAAATTACCTTAAATAGACGACATCTTTATTGCGCGACTAAATACAGAGAAACTTATCGATTAATTCATAACATCCGTCGTTAATTCATCCAAACAGTATACTCTCAGCTCCTTAATCCGGAAATTTGTCACATATTTTTTGTATATTCAAAATTGTGTCATCAAATGATACAAACCCAAATACCTTAGAACCCTCCTTTTTATTTTTAATTTTAATGCCCGAAGAATGAATATTAGGTACAAAAAAACACTATTGAATACATCTGTAATCAGGTGTATGGTTTACGTCTTTGTTGTCTCATCATTTGTGAATCTCACGCAGGCACAAGTGATCAACCTGGGAGCAGGCTCTTACCAAAGTGGTACGGATAGAGGTCCCGATGAACCCATCCAGTTCACCAATGCTTTGCGCAACTCCGGAAAGCCTACCCAAACCAATGATTGGTGGACTTCCATCATGTGGAATTACCACGATAATTGGGCCGACATCAATAATTTCAATTACTCCACTACCATGCAGCCACACCCTTATGCGGTAGAGTGCACTGCTGATGGACTGAGCATGGGCTACCCCAGTGAACATTCCATTGAAAATGGTCAATATAATGCGAACACAGTATATGTTTACTCAATTACAGGCGCTGTTGGTAACAATAGTGAAGTGATCTCTGGCCTGAAAGATGTGAACTTTTCCAGTACAAGTGTCGATGACTACAGCGACTGGGATGTACTTGCTCATTGGGAAAGTGGCAATAACCGTATGAGAGCGCGAATGGGACACGGCTTTGCTTTTAACTACTTTACAAAGGAAGGTAGTGCCGATGCACAAATTACCCTAAACGGAGGAAGTGCTACAGTAGCAGGCAATGTCTTAAAAGTAAGTATTAATAATCACTATTATGCCGTATTCGCTCCTACAGGATCAACATGGCAAGGTGGTGGATTAAGTTATAGCTCCTCGTTAAACGGAAAAGACTATTGGTCTGTGGCGCTTTTGCCAGACAATTCGGAATCCACATTAAATGCTTATGCCGCTTGCGCTTTTGCTTTCATCACTAAAACCGAGGTGGATTATCAAATTAATGGTTCCAATGTCATCACAAATTTTAATGTTGAATTTGACAACAAGGAAGGCAACGCTAATAAAACCATGCTCGCCTTATATCGCCATCAGTGGTTGAACTCGAGCGACGTCAATACCTCCTATGAATACCAATGTATGCGAGGGCGTATGAAAGTAGTAGAAGGCAGCGGTTTTTCTATAAACGTACCTCGCGCACATGCGCTTCCGGAGATGCCATTACCCAATAGTCACGACGACAATCGCATGCGTGGTTTGGTAAGCTCATTTATGAATCAGGATTGGGTAACATGGTCGGCAGAGCCCGGAAACTCCTATGGGAATTACAACTTTGGCCGTGCACTAGTACAAGCCGGCCAGGTAGCCTTAATTGCTGATCAAATTGGAATGAACAACGAACGTGATCAAATTGTAGCCTGGATTCGTGGTTGGGTAGAAGATTTCTTAAAACAAGACGGCACGCCAAAGTATATCTACTACAACACCAATTGGGACTGTCTCATTAATATGAGCGATGTACTTCAACACTCCTCTGAGAATGCCCTCAACGACCATAGTATTCAATTTGGTTATTATGTGCGTGCCGCCGCTTATGTTGAGCACTTCAACCCTGGTTGGGCTGCTTCTGGTTGGGATGAGGTTGTAAGGCTCTATATCGATGATGTGGCCAATGTAGATAGAAGTAGCAACATGTTTCCATTTATGCGTAATTTTGATGTCTATGCGGGTCATTCCTGGGCTTCCGGGTTTTCGAACTTGCATGATGGAGCAGATATCGAATCGACCAGCGAATCGCTTAATTTCGCCAGCGCACTCCTGTACTATGGTCAAATTACCGGTCAGCAAGATTTAATAGACCGGGGAACATGGCTTTATACCAACGAAGTACTAGGAACGGAACAATACATGTTTGATGTAGACGATCAGGTTTTCCCAAATGATTTCAACTTTACAATGATCGGACTTTTACGCTCAGGAAGCGGTCAATACAGTTTGTGGTGGTCCGGAGATGCACAGTACATTCTTGGAATTTGCACTTTACCATTTACAGGTGGTTCTATTTACCTGGGCCGTCACCCAAACTACTGTAAAAGAAATTTTGAGTTTTACCAACAAACAGCCGGTGGTAACTTTCTCACCATCTGGAAAAACTACCTGCTTCCTTACTTAGCACTGTACGACCCTGATAATGCACTATCGTACTTCGATCAGGGTGCTCAATATCAGGGAGAATATGAGGCAGAAGTACATAGTTACTACTGGATCAATAGCTTTAAAGACTATGGTAAACTTCAGGCAGACATTGCTTCTGATTATCCCTCTACAGCCGTGTTCGAAAAAAATGGCCAGAAAACTTACGTAGCCTTTATACCACCAGGAGATGGGGACCAGGAAATACGTTTCTCGGATGGTTGTACATTCTTAGGACCTGATGATGGCATTGTAATACTCACCAATAAAATAACCTCTACAGACTGTGCAGGTGTTGAAAACGGGACTGCTTACATCGACCACTGCGATGAATGTGTTGGCGGAACAACCGGAAAAGATCCTTGTGAGAAAGATTGTAACGGAGAGTGGGGAGGTAGCGCTTACCTCGACCAGTGTCAGATTTGCGTCGGTGGTTCTACCGGAAAAGAGCCGTGTACAGCAGATTGCAACGGCGACTTGGGGGGTACGGCTTTTGAAGACATTTGCGGCCTTTGCGTCGGCGGCAATACCGGAAAAGAACCTTGTTTGCAAGCTCTTTTTGAAACCAACAAGGAATCTGCTGCAGTAGAAGAAGAAGTTGCTTTTATCAACAAAAGTAAAGGCATGGAAACTGCTGAGTGGGACTTTGGAAATGGGGCTACACCTGCAAATTCAAGTGACATTGGACCATTACAAGTAAGATACTCAACCGCAGGAGTAAAAACAATAACGCTAACTGTTTCTAATAATTTTGGTAGTGAAACTTACAGTAAAGAAATTACGGTAGTGGGTAAAACAGGAAATTGTAATGCCTCTTTTGCTACACATTTCGAAGAAAGTGACCCAAGTAACTTTAGTGAGGGACGGGATGGTGATGCTAATTCTCCTACATTCGGTCAGACTATCAACACTTTTAGCTTTGCGCACGAAAATAACACACTAAAAATCTCATGTTCCGATCACAATCAATACGATTATGCCGAATTACTTATCAATGACGGAACGAATGCATCAAGTGCCGGCATAGTTGGTAACAACAGGATTTATTTAAAAGTGAAAGCATCGGGCAATATGGCGCTCCGCGTTTCATTAAAAGACCAGGATGGTTCTATTGTTCAAAACGATAATCTTGCCGGAGAAAATAATGGAGGTAACACCATGAAGTTTGACCTTCCGCTTAGTACCAATTGGCAAGAGTTTGAAATAGATTATACCAACAATCTTAACGATGGCTGGACCAACACAGGCGACTTTGACCAAAACAATGTGGTAGCCATTTTATTCAGGCCAAACCAGGCTTATGGTGAGACCTGGGCATCATTGGGAAGCACGACAGCATTTAGCGGTGATATTTACATTGATTATGTCATATTAGGTGATTCAAGCGGATGCTTCACGCCGGGTGGTGAGGTCGATTGCCACGGTGATATAGGCGGATCTGCATTTATCGATAACTGCAATACCTGCGTTGATGGTAATACAGGTAAGGAACACTGCGAAATCGATTGTCATGGAGACTGGGGTGGCACAGCCTTTATCGACCCGGAATGCAATGAATGTGTTGGCGGAAATACAGGCTTCGATGACTGTACAAATGTGGGATCAATTGAAAGTAGCAAGCCTGCCAGGTTTCAAATTTATCCTAACCCAATCAATGATTTTCTCTACCTGGAAGGTATGAAAGGAGCCTTGATAAAACTTGTCGATGCCAAAGGTGCGATTATTAAAGAAACACAGGTCTCTAATAATGAAAGAATAGCTGTTAACGACCTTAGCAAAGGAATCTACACTTTGCAATTAATTAAGAATGGGAAGATATACAGTGCTACTTTTGTAAAAAATTAATAGTACACACCTACCACATTATCATTAATGCATAGCAGGTTTCGGGTATGAGGTAAGCATTATTCTAATGCCCGAAACCTGCTTGTAATCTGGCTATAAGTACCATTCATTATATACTATTTTGTCAAGTTTGTTTGTGCAATCTAATATTTGCATTTTTTTCGCTATATTAGTCCTTTTCAAAGGTGTTCTTTATAAAACCGACGAGATGACCAAACTAATCTTTGAAAAACGAGATGGTTACGTGTATGCCACCTACAACGGTCCATCGACGCTGGAGATTGCGACTGAAATATTCAGTCAGAGCATACAGGCGGCGAAGCACCATGGTGTGAAGCGTATTATGATAGGTGCACGCCTCGAAAATGTACTTTCTACAGAAGAGAATTATGAGCTGGCCAGTGTTTTCAAGGACGTCGGATTCAAAGGTTTTAAACTAGCCTGGGTCAATCTAATTCAAGCAACAGTAGATCGTGTCGAATTTGTGGAGTATGTGCTGAACACTAAAGGTTTTGACGTAAAAATTTTTTATAATCTCGACAAAGGTAAAAAGTGGCTACTACAATAGCCAGGCGAAACAATCGATACAAAATCCATTTAATCCTATCTACCGAAAAAATGCAAGACTACATCCAATTGGCTGAAAAAAACGGTGTAAGCCTTAAAAGTACAGGGCCCTGTCAATTTTGTGGTGCAAAGGTAGAAAGAGGTATTCATGAGTGCCTTGAAATTTTTAGCATTGGGTTTGAGAATATGGATTTTTCGAAAACTGAAAATCATATTTACCGCTTTTTAATGGTAGACGCACACACATTGCAACACCCAGAAATACATGGAAGGTGGAACAACCATTTTCATTTAAGTCGATTGCATTTAATTTTCGAATATGACGTAGGCTGGACCTACAAATTATCACCTCAATTGAGTGCTATTCTTAACCATTACAAGATTCATAGACAAAACGAATACCTGAATCCTCCCGCGGTTCTTCAAAGAGGTCCCATTACTTCCTCAGATATAAAGAAAAGTGCTCATCGTAGCACTCAATGTAAAAAGCTGATTACAGAGTGGGCTAAAACCGTTTACAAGAGCTGGCATAATTACCATGCCGTGGTTGACCGCATTGCTCAAAACTTCCTAGAGCAAAATTCGAACCGATAGTTTGTTCACAAAAGATTCCGTTCACTTAAGTAGTACTAAATGATCGTACAAAATTAATTTATTTTTTATTTCGGATAAATTTGTCCGAAATTATTTTTTTACTAAATTTGTATCAAACAAAAGGCCCAAAATATGTTTTCCAAAACTTGTGAATACGGTATAAAGGCAATTCTATTCATCGCGTCGCAGTCGTTGGCGGGAGATAGAATAAGTTTAAAATCTATTGCGGCAAAAATAGATTCTCCGGAAGCGTTCACGGCCAAAATTTTGCAGCAATTAGCGAGAAATAAGCTCATCAAATCAATTAAAGGTCCGAATGGAGGATTTGAAATTGATCGCGCCGACCTTCAAACAATACGCTTAATTGATGTAGTAAGAACATTAGACGGGGATGAATTATACACCGGTTGTGGTTTGGGGCTCAAAGAGTGTAATGCCAAAAAACCCTGCCCCCTTCATCATAAGTTTATATCCATACGTAACGAACTTATGCTAATGCTGGAAACCACTAACCTGGAAGAGTTATCTATGGATTTGGATAATGGACTTAGCTTCCTGAAACGATAAAAAATTTACTTTAATAAAGGATATAAAGGTCTTAATAACTTAAATATATAATTATGAATACATTAAATATACTTCTCAACAAGGCAGCATCCATGCAGAATTACCGTTTGCCGGCACTGGTTACAATGATCATGATTCATGGTAATATTACCTGCCCACTTACCCTTTGGACAATACATCTCACAGGCGATAGCAGCACACAATTTCTTATATGTACGGTATTAACAATGACCATAATTGTTACCAATCTGGCGGCATTACCGACAAAGATTACAATCCCTGTTTTTGCTGCATCAACTTTCTTCTTGCTGCTAATGAATTTGTATAATCTAGGAATTCTGTTCCTGTAATTCTTTGAAAACAGCCATGAAAAAACACTTACGAAGTCGCATAGAAGTAGAAGAGTTAGTACACACATTTTACAGTACAGTGCGTAAAGACGAGCTTATTGGCCCTATTTTCAACAGAGCCATCACAGATTGGGGTTCTCATTTAAAACTACTGTGCGACTTCTGGGAAACCAACTTGTTATTTGTGGCTCGATACAAAGGAAACCCTATTAAAGCGCACTTAGAACTAGATAATAAAGAGCAAAACAGTCTTGACACTGTACATTTCGACAGATGGATTGAATTGTGGATAGAAACTGTAGATGGATCCTTCAAGGGGCGTAATGCAGAACTCGCTAAACAGCGCGCCCATAAAATTGCAGGCAGACTAATGAATATGATTACCATTTCCAGAATTCGGTCATCATCGATCTATACAAAAAAGCCTAATGAGCCAAAATGACGAATCACAAAACAGACATGACCATTTCCAGGCATAAGAATACCATTGCTTTACTTTGTTTCTTCTGGGTCGGATTTGTCAGTGCCATTAGTTTTATGGAGGCATGGCTGAAATTTCAGGCTCCAGGTGTAACCCGCCCCATTGGACTTAGCATAGGACAATTGGTTTTTAACGCGCTAAATAAGGTGGAAATAACACTCAGTATTTTATTGATATACTTTTCGCTTCGTTCCGGTATAAGGTCTTACTTTAACAATTTTCACTTTCTATTAATTGTATTTGTCATTCTAAGCTTACAAAGTTGCTGGCTACTACCCGCATTAAACCAACGTGCCGAGCTCATTATAAGTGGCAACATGCCTCCAGCCAGCAACTCCCATCTATTTTATGTGACCTTGGAGCTATTAAAAGTCATTTGCCTTTCAGCCAATGGACTTAAACTATTAAATAACAAAAAATGGAAATAAACACTAAAACAATTATCGGTGATATTGTAGCTCAAAACTTTAACACCGCTCAAATATTCCATAAACATGAAATTGATTTCTGTTGCCAGGGCAACCGAAGCATTGAAAAGGTATGCGCTGAGCGTGACATTGTATCATCAGAACTCATTGATAAACTCAATGATTGTTTAGTTCAAAACAAGGATGAACATGACTACAGTAGCTGGCCACTGGATCAGCTGGCTGATTACATCTACGAACACCACCATAAATTTGTAGAAGAAAAAGTACCTCTAATAAAGTCTTATCTAAGAAAAACATGCGAGGTACATGGCTCTTCGCACCCCGAGCTATTGATCATTGAAAGTTTATTTCATACCAGTGCTAATGAACTTATCGTCCACATGAAAAAGGAAGAGCTCATTCTCTTTCCTTTTTTTAAAATGCTTGCAAAAGCAGAAGCAACTAACACCCCTGTACCTTCGACGCAATTTACTTCTGTAGAACACCCGATCAACGTTATGCAGTCTGATCACGATGACGAAGGAGAACGTTTTAGACAAATTGCCAAATTGAGTAATAATTACACTCCTCCTGAAAATGCCTGTAATTCTTATATGGTCACTTTTTTGGAACTCCACCAATTTGAGCAAGACCTGCACAAACATATTCACCTGGAAAACAACGTGCTTTTTAAGAAGGCAATCGAACTCAACAATAAACTAAATTAACGACCGATAAGATGAAAAAAATTTGGATCACTTTTTCAAGCGTTGTAGCACTCTCTTTTGCTACACTAATATGGGTAGGTACAGCTATTTATCAAACACAACCCCCAATACCCGAACATGTCCTGATCAAAGAATCAGGCAAAGTGGTGTTCACCGACGAGGATATTAAAACAGGACAAAATGTATGGGAATCTATCGGTGGTATGGAACTGGGTTCTATTTGGGGGCATGGTAGTTATGTAGCACCAGACTGGACGGCAGACTGGATTCATCGCGAAGCTTTATTCTTATTAGACCATTGGGCTCATAAGGATTACAAATCAAGTTATGAAGAGCTGCCTTCTGAACCCAAAGCGCAGTTAAAAGCACGACTGATTGATGAAATAAAAATTAACACTTATAATTCGAATAATGCCAGTATTTCAATATCAGAAGCGCGTTTTAAAGCAATTCAGTCAAACATGAATTACTATGCTCATTTATTTAAACACGGCAATGAGGAATATGCCATCCCAAAAGGTGCGCTTGAAGACGAAACAAAACTATTTAAACTCAACGCTTTTTTCTTTTGGACCTCATGGGCGGCCAGTACAAACAGAGCGGGAAAAGACTATACTTACACCTCCAACTGGCCTCACGAGCCGCTTATTGACAACACTATTACGGCCGAATCTCAAATATGGTCTGGTTTTTCCATTATCCTGCTTATTCTGTTTATCGGATTGCTCACTTATTATTATATCAGAAATCATGAAAAGGGAGATGCCATTACTTACCCAAATGAAGACCCTATTTCGAAACTGACATTTACTCGCGCTCAAAAAGCCGTGCTCAAATATTTTGTAATAATCTCCCTTCTTATTGGCCTTCAGATCATTCTTGGAATTATTACTGTCCATTATACCGTGGAAGGTCAGGATTTTTACGGTATACCTTTATCGCAAATACTTCCCTATTCCATCAGCCGGACATGGCACACGCAGTTGGCTGTCTTTTGGATAGCTGCCACGTGGCTGGCAACCGGATTATTTCTTGCCCCCATAATAAGTGGCCGTTCGTTCAAGCATGAATTACTTGGAATCAACTTCCTTTTTATTGCTTTGCTTATTATAGTATTAGGATCTATGCTGGGTGAATGGCTGGGAGTACATCAATTTTTAACCCTTACCGTCAATTTCTTCTTTGGTCACCAAGGTTATGAGTACATGGATTTGGGCCGTTTCTGGCAACTATTATTGGCAGCGGGTCTCATTATCTGGGTAGTAATGGTGGGACGACACATTGTTTTCGGTATTCGCAAAAAAGACGATACGAAACACCTGTTAACCATATTACTCATCGCCGTCGTTGCTATAGGTATGTTCTTCTTTTCCGGATTGATGTATGGTGAAAACAGTACATTACCCGTTATTAATTATTGGCGTTGGTGGTTAGTACACCTTTGGGTTGAAGGCTTTTTCGAAGTTTTTGCTACAGTGGTCATCGCGTTTATTTTTCTAAAAATGAACATATTGTCCGCAAAAACCGCAGGACGCGTCTCTATTGCTTCTGCAACGATCTTCCTTACAGGCGGAATTATTGGCACGCTGCACCATCTTTACTACAGCGGCACCCCCACACAGGCCATTGCTCTGGGGGCAACCTTCAGCGCTCTGGAAGTAGTCCCGCTTACATTAATGGGCTTTGAAATAAGGGAAAACTGGAATTTATTGAAATCACGCGTGTGGATACAAAAATACAAATGGCCTATATTTTTCTTCATGGCGGTGGCGTTTTGGAACATGCTGGGAGCCGGTGTTTTTGGCTTTATGATCAACCCACCTATTGCTTTGTACTATATTCAGGGCTTAAACACTACAGCAGTACACGCCCACACTGCCTTATTTGGTGTATATGGTATGTTGGGTATGGGTTTTATACTTATGTGCTTGCGGCTTTACTCCAAAAGAGAGTGGAATACCGGTATGCTCAAAAAAGCTTTTTGGGGCTTGAATATAGGCTTGATAGCTATGGTGGCTTTAAGCCTGCTTCCGATAGGCATTATTCAGGCATACACCTCTATCACTAAAGGTTACTTCTACGCACGAGATGTAGATTTATTATATTCTCCGACTGTTCAAACACTGAAATGGATGCGTATAGCCGGTGACATCATCTTCTCCATAGGCATTGCTTATTTTTGCCTTTTCACAATTAAAGAAACACTACACTGTTTAAAACGAAAGATATAAAGTCTTCCTAGGCGATACGGGCTCCGTTTTGAACTTTTTTATCAGGGCTGAGCAAGGTGACTTCATTTTGCTCGCCCAAAATCCCTAAAACCAGGCACTCACTCATGATGTTGGCTATTTGCTTAGGAGGAAAATTCACCACGGCTACAACTTGCTTTCCTATAAGCTCTTCTGGATTGTAAAGCACCGTTATTTGAGCAGAAGTTTTACGTAAACCCAGGGGCCCAAAATCTATGGTCATCTTGAATGCAGGTTTTTTAGCTTCTTTAAAAATGTCAGCTTCCAGAACTGTACCTACGCGCATTTCTACTTTCAGAAAATCGTCCCATGCAAGTGTCATAATTACTTACTGAATAAAAGGTTTAATAACGAAGTTTGACATCTACCCATAAAAGTTTCGAATGCAACAGACTGTTAAAAAATGTAGCGGAAAATGATTTATGCTTAACTCTACTTTGTCATATTAAGCTAACATATTCTTTTATTGCCTGTTTTTAAGTTTCCGAATATACTCACTGATGTATTATACTAACAACTGAGTGGGTATCAAGGTAAACTTTTTCTAATAGAACTATGTAGGGTTAACTCAATTTCAATTTCATCCCAGGTTTTAAACTGTTATTAGTTAAGTTATTGAGCTTTTTAATAGCTTCAACGGTAAGACCGTTGTATTTTTTGCTTATACCCCACAAGGTGTCTCCTTCCTGAACCGTATATACTTTTCCCTTGGGTAAATCGACAGGTTTACTTGCTACGACACTGGTTTTAACAGGCTTATTTGATTTGAAATAGGACGGATTTTTGTAAATAGCCAAGCGTTGCCCCACACGAATCATATTGTTACTACTTATACCATTCCACCTTCTTAAATCGCTTAAACGTACGTGATACCTTTGAGCTATACTTCCCAATACATCTCCGCTTCTTACAGTGTAAACAATTTTACTTTTTCCTGCCGTAGAACTCCCTTTGCTATATTTAGGCTTATAATTTAACTCTTCCTTACCCTTCTTCTTCGCTGCATCAAAATAAGCCAGCTTATTTTCCTCAATGTTTTCATAAGCATAAAGAGGGACTCTTAATTTGTAATTATTGTGATTCTCTGTTAGTACATTTCGCTTTATCTCCGGGTTGAGTTTTAACAAATCGTCCATACAAGCCTGAGACTTTTTGGAAAATTCATCCAAGTTGAAATATTGATTAACCTCAATTTCTTTAAACTCCGGAATAACCTCCATTCTGTTATTGTACAAATTGTGTTCTTCACTAAACTCCATCACATAATGCACCGCCATAAACTGCGGCACGTAACTTCTCGTTTCTCTTGGCAGGTAATTATATATTTCCCAGAAGCCATTTTTATAGCCCGATCTTTTGATAGCACGTCTCACATTACCCGGTCCGCAATTATAAGCAGCCAGCGCCAGTTCCCAGTCATTAAACATGCGATATAACTCCTTTAAATAAAGGCATGCCGCTTCAGTTGCCTTATAGGGGTCCATACGCTCATCCACGTAATAGTCATAGTTCAATTTGAACATTTTACCCGTACTCGGCATAAATTGCCATAGACCCAATGCACCGGCTCGTGATTTAGCTTTAGGGTTTATCCCCGATTCAACAATTGTCAGGTACTTTAAATCTTTCGGCATATCATGTTTTTCCAGATAAGATTCAATCATCGGAAAGAAAGTTTTTTGACGAGCAATCATCAAGCGTGTATAGTCTCTTCTTTTTATAGAAAAATAATCTATAAAAGACCGCACCTTATCGTTAAATGTAATAGGTATATCCGGATTAAGGCTTGCTATTCGTTTTATGATCACACTGTCTTCTACATCTGGTGCATAGTCAAATGCAAGGTCATTATTTTTAACCTGGGCTTTCAATGCACTTACACCAACCAGACCTGATAGTATTAAGCAAAAGAATCTAATCTTCATATTTTCTAACAATAAACTAACTAAACGATTGAAGTAAATTGTAATATACGCATTTCTCCATATAAAATGCTTCGGTTTCATAACTAAAAATCACCTTATTTATTAAATAGATAAGCACGTACTTCTCTTTATTTTCAAGAAAAACACACTATAATAAACAAGATAGATTGAAACGACTTAACCTACTCTATTTAAACAAACGTAAAACCCAAGTATATAGTTTACCAGCTGATCAATAAAGTGTAAAAAGTACAAGAAAATAATATAGGTAGAAAAGCTGGTTTCAGCTGAGGCCGTAGCTACTTATTCACCTTTGGCCACTTCTTCACCACCTTTGTTGATCTCGTTTTTGACCTCCTTGGTAGCATCTTTAAATTCGCGAATTCCTCTTCCCATTCCGCGAGCAAGTTCTGGAATTTTTTTACCTCCAAAAAGTAATAAAACGGCTAGAATGATTAAAACCCATTCCCAGCCACCTGGTAAGCTTATTGCGAATAAATTTAAAAGCATAAACGTGCACTTTTGTGTAGACTACAAAGATACGAAACAAAGTGCTTTATTTCCAATGATTTCGGCGAATTTTGAAGTAAATCTTACATTCTAAGCCATGGTGCCGGATTTACGGCCTTCGATTTTTCGAAAATCTGAAAGTCCAGGATATACTCACCGTTTCTATTGGCACGTACTGTGCCTAATTTATCTCCCGTAAAAACAACCTGACCTACTTTTACGCTAATTGTTGCCAGTCCTACGTACGTACTGTTATATTTCCCATGACTCACCACCACGTAGAGCCCAACTCCGGGCATTTCTTCGGCAGCGATTACCTTACCTTCAAAAACGGCTTGCACCTTCGCACTTTTGGTAGGTGTTTGTAAGCCTATACCCAAATTATTGATCATTAAGCTCTTAAATTTGGGATGTGGTTGCCTGCCAAACTTGTGTTCCACATAAGAGTTTGCAATGGGCTTTGGCAACCTGCCCTTGTTCATTTCAAACTTTGCCGATAGCTTCTTGTCAACTTTAAACCTTCTTCTCTCTTCTTCGATTTTTTGTTGTATTATTTTCTGTAATTTCTCCTTATCTCTCTGGAGTTTTTTGATACGCTGTAAAAGTTCGCTCTCCTTACCTTTTAGTTTATTCACCAGCTTTTGCTGACTTGATCTTAATTTATTGAGCTTAAGCTTTTCGTCTTTTAATTTATCAAGGGTCTCTTTCTTTTGCTCATATTTAAGTGCCAGGGTATGGTTACGTTCTTCAAGAGACATTTTTACCTGCTTAATCTTTCTGACCTGTGTCTCTCTCATTTTCGAAATTTCTTCCAAAAATTTCAGTCGCATCGTCAGGTCATTGTATGATTTAGAGGAGAACACGAGTGTGAGGTGATTTAAATTATTATTTACCTTAGAAGCCTGATAAACCATTTCTCCAAATTCTGCCTGCAAGCTATCCAGATCATTTTGCATGGCCTGGACGATATCTGAAAGCTCATTGGCATCACTTTGTAAAACAGCTACTTCCTTCTCTAAAGACCTTATTAATGCCGAACGCATTGATATAAGTTGTTTGGTAGCATTCAGTTGAGCAATCGAACCTTTTTTTCTTTTTCTGGCAGCATCCAATGCTTTCTGTGCCAATTTGATATTCTTCTCAATTTTCTTTTGTTCCTTTTCCAGAGAGGCTCTGGACTGGTCGTAAGCTTTAGTTCCTATGATCAAAAAAATCGCCAGGAACAACAAATTCTTAGTTGCGCTTGTAAGACCTTGGAATTTTGAAAGGCATATTTTGACGTTCCGTCCCAAATTTAACTTTGGCATATTCTAAAATAAGATATAATTGATTTTCATGAGCCCCGTCATGTAATGTCACTTCAATCTGTTGCTCTTTAGCAAACAAATGATTATCTACTTCCTCAAAGTTAGCATAATTAACCGATAATGAATCAATACTCCCATCTTTAATCACTTGTAATTTATTGACCTTACGACTGTTATTATCAACAAAAGTAGTTAGGTTATATCCATTTCTTTTTTGACTTATTAGCGTTCTATTGGCTCTTTTTTCAACTTTGTCTTTGTTTAGCTGAGGTGTAATAAGGTTGCCCAGCAACAAATTCTCCACCTGATCAAAACCAAGGTTGACCTGGACCATTTCACTAAATTCCTGATAGGAGTAAATAGAATAGTTTTTTTTGAACTTATTCAGGAAATAAACTGAATCTCTGGTAAGTAAAGCCCTTGCAACAGGTAGGGTTCCTTTTGACAGTGAAACCCAGATGCTGTCACGGTGTTTCATTTTTATTATAGCTGTAGCATGAAGCGATGTAGCACTATCTGAAAAGGAGAGCTTTGTGCGCGCCGAAAAATAGTCGTAGTCTCTACTTTCTATTGTTGCGGCTTTCCGCTTGCTCACCTGTTGAGATTTACAGCCACTAAAAATTAGCACAACAACAACACCCCAGCTTAAAAGCCTATTCATGTAAGAGCTCTTCTTCAATTTTTTTATCAATTAAATCACTGGCTCCCCCGGCCTGTTTGGCTTCTTTCCAGGTGGACACTGCTGCCGACTTATCACCAAGACGAAATAAAATATCTCCATAATGCTCTATTATGGTTCCATCTGTACTTTTGAGCAATGCTTTCTCCAGGTATTTTTTAGCGCCCTTCAAGTCATTCATTTTATACAAAACCCAGGCATATGTATCCAGGTAGGTCGGATCTTCGGGGTGCATCAAAATAAGGCGCTCACACATATTTTTGGCATCGGGAAGCTTTTCTGATCTCAAAGAAAGAAAATAACTGTAATTATTTAATACATGCGCATTGTTTGGATCAAATTCCAGCGCGGCCTCATAAGCAAGATCAGACTTTTCGTAAGCTTCAACCGCATTGTAAGCGTCACCCAAATTGGCATTAAACTGGCTCTCCATGTTATAATCATGTGAAGCTAATTCCCTCCCTTTTTCCAAAGAAGCTACCGCTTGCTCATTTTTCTGAAGAATCATATAGGATATACCCTGGTAAAGCCAGAATAAAGGACGATCGGGAAACCTTTCTAATGCCTTTCCAGTGTGACTCACTACCTGTTCGTGTTGTGCCAAATCGAGGTCTATAGAAATTATTTGCTGCCATACTGCCGGTTCGGCATCATCTAACTCAATGGCTTTCAGGTAAGCTTTGCGTGCTTCACTTTTATTATTCATGACCAAGTAAACATCTCCCAATACTGCATGCGCCTGTGCATGATCTGGATGAGTTTCTTTCGTATGAATAGCTAATTGAAGCGCCGTTTGTCGTTTGGTATCATCATAAGAGTATTGCAAATAGCCGGTGATCAGTCGTACTTTATCATTCACACTCATCCGCGGATTTTTAAAGGCTTTTTCAAGTGCTTCATTCGCTTTTTGCGCTTCATTATTTTCGTTATAATATTCGTAAAGCACCAAAAATATTTCCGAGTCTTTACTATGTTGTTCACCGGCTTTTTCCAGCAATGTTATCGCAGGCTGTATTTTTCCAAGCTTAAATAACAGTTCGGCCTGAGCCAATTTATAGTTCACTTCGTTGGGATGCGCTTCAATTAATTTTTCACCTTCCTTTATTGCCGCAGCATCGTTGTTTAGCCCCAGGTAAATTTGTTGTTTAACCGCTATAACATTGTCAATCACTCCAAATTTTTTGGTAAATCGCTCGTAGGTATCTAATGCTTTATTGAAATTTTGAATCGCTTTTTCTTGTGCCTTTTTGCTACGTTTGTTTGTTTTGCCATCAACATCATTTAGCGTGGTACTACGCAAATTCATGTAGTACCTCCCTAATTCCTCATATATAGAACCCAACTCAATCAAATGTTCTGAAGTAGAAGGAATCTGCTCTATCATGTCTTCCATTACCTGTGCAGCTTCATTCAAGCGGTTGTCGTTCATGTAAAGCTCTACTAACAAACTGTAATAGTACTTGTTTTTTGGAGCTATGCTTAACGCTTTTTTAGCATTATTAAGCGCTTCATCCTTATAACCCAGCTGGTGATAGGCTTCTGCCATTTTATAGTAAATAGCAGCATTCTTTGGTGATTTATGTGCCGCATCCGCAAAAAGTTTGATCGCCTCATTATATTCTTTGAGCCCATAGGCGCTCATTGCTTTTATAAATAAGTATTCGGCCTGGCTTTCTTCTTCTTTTTTATCGTTCCTGGCCTTGGCTTTTGCCGATTTATTACTTTTTAAACTGCGTTGTGCAAAAATAGTGTTACCGCTTAAGCTAAACAGTAACACCGTCGTTAATAAATAGGATATAACTACACTTCTGTATATCAATTATTTCTCAATTTTATTGTAATCTCCAATGCTCACACTTTGGCAAACACCTTCCAAGTAAACGAAATTTCCAACCATAGAGTTATTAATGCTCACATCCCGAATTTCACTTTTTGTCTGAACTATTGTGTTTTTAACAATGCTGTTCACCACTTTTGTTCCATTACCTATGGAAGCATGAGGCCCGACAACTGCATTTTCAATAATTACATCTTCCCCTATATAAGATGGCTGTACGATTACTGAGTTGTTTATTTGTGCAGAATCAGCAACCAGATCTGTGTCTTTAATATACTCCAAATACCTCTGATTTGTATTCACCGTAGCGTCTTTGTTACCGCAATCAAGCCATTCGTCTACTTGTCCGGGCACAAAAACGGTACCTTTAACTTTCATATTTTCCAGAGCAGTTGTCAATTGAAATTCTCCCCCACCTTTGATATCATTATCAATCAGAAATTGAAGTTCATCTCGCAAGAATGCGCCGTCTTTAAAATAATAAACGCCAATAATGGCCAAATCTGATACAAATTCTTTAGGTTTTTCGATAAAATCTGTGATTTCGTTATTATCATTCATTTTAACCACACCAAAGGCCGAAGGATCATCTACTTTCTGCACCCAGATAATCCCGTCTTGAGCGGAATCCAGTGTGAAATCTGCTTTGAATAATGTATCTGCAAACGCAACAATAACATTTCCTTCCAAAGACTCTTTGGCACACAATATGGCATGTGCAGTACCTAAGGCTTTCTCTTGTTTATAAATGCTACATTTTGCTCCGGCAGAAGCGGCAATTTCTTTCAGTTCACTTTCAACTTCACTTCCAAAATCGCCAATTACGAAGGCTATTTCGTCAATTTTCTCATTGCAAACTTTGGCGAGATCTTCAACCAGACGTTGTACAATTGGTTTACCGGCAATAGGAATAAGGGGTTTTGGCACCGTAAGCGTGTGTGGTCTAAGTCGGGTCCCTCTGCCCGCCATTGGAATAATAATGTTCATAATATTTATTTAGTTCCGGTACTGCCGAAGCCGCCAGCACCTCTATCGGTCTCTGTTAATTCCTGTACTTCTATTAATTGGGGCTGTTCATGAGCAGCTATCACCATTTGTGCTATACGTTCGCCATTTTCAATCTTAAAGGGTGAATCAGACAAGTTCACCAATAATACCCCTATTTCTCCTCTATAATCGGCATCAATTGTACCCGGACTGTTTAGCACCGTAATTCCGTGTTTAAATGCCAATCCACTGCGTGGCCTTATTTGTGCTTCGTATCCTACCGGAAGCTCGATAAACAAGCCCGTGGACACTAATTTCCTTTCCAGAGGCTGCAACTCTATACCTGTGTCTAAATCTGCCCGAAGATCCATCCCGGCAGAGCCTTCTGTTTGATAAGCCGGTAAAGCGTGTCTTGAGCGATTTATAATTTTAAGTTGCATATATAATTTCTTTATTCCCTCATCAAAAGTACAAAAATTATGTTTTCCGCGTTGGTAAATTTCTCCTTTCACGCAAATAGGCAAAGGCCAGAAAAAACAATACGATGGCTGCATTTAGTAATTGGTTCGTCCAGAACGATTCAGCTAATTCCAAATAAGTCAATGCAATCAGCATTGAAACCAAAGCCAGGTAAAAAAGCGCCGATTTCAATTGATAAGGTACAGGGAAATATTTTTGTCCATAATAATACGAAACCACTACCATACTAAAATAACACACCAGCGTTGTAATCGCACTACCCAGGTATCCGACAACAGGAATTAGCAGGTAGTTTAAACCAAGCGTTACCACTGCTCCCCACACACTTATATAAGTACCATACTTCGTTTTATCTGTCAATTTATACCAAACACTTAAATTGTAGTATATCCCTAAAAACACCTGTGCTAACAAGAGTATGGGCACAATATAGAGCCCTTCTCTAAATGAAGCGTCGCGCAGTAACGCCAAGCCTATTACATCTCTGAATACACTAACCACCAACAACATTAACACACAGGCAATGATATACCATTTCATTACAGCGGCAAATACTTCAGGTGCATTACGGTCTTTGGCTTTGCTAAAAAAGAAGGGTTCGGCGGCATAACGAAAAGCCTGATTAACCAAGGCAATAAATATAGAAAGTTTATAAGCTGCGCTGTAAACACCTACGACATCCTGATTGCTCTTACCGGGATATAAATGGCCGGGCGTGATCTCTTTTAACAAAACCCGGTCTATAACTTCATTTACCATTCCCGCCAAACCTACAAAAACAAGTGGATACGCATAACGAAACATCGGTATGCGGTATTGGCGATTAAAATTAAAACGAAAACCCCGGTAACTACCCATCAACATAATTATCATAAAAGCATTAGCAATTAAATTGGCCAGAAAGATATAAGCTACTTTCAATTCCGGATTGTAAAATGCTCTAACAGAGGTCTGAAAACCGGTAAGGTATTGCCCATGAAAAATATCGAAACATATCGTTATAAAGAAGATATTCAGTCCGACATTCAAAAAGATGTTTATCAGTTTTACCAGCGCAAACTTTTTGGCCTTGCGTTCGCGCCGCAATCGGGCAAAGGGAATGGCAACAATAGCATCTATGGCCAACACGATGGCCAGATAGCGAATGTAATTCGCCTTTTCGGGATAATCTAACAAGTTGGCCAGCGGTTCTGCAAAAATTAAGAAACAGCTTGAAAGGCCAATGGCTACAATAAAAATCTGACTCAGGGCAGCGTTGAATGCCTCCTGGCTTTTAGACTTCTCCGCAAAACGAAAGAAGGCGGTTTCCATTCCGAAGAGATAAATAATATTTAAAAAGGCTACATAGCTGTAAAACTCATTGATGACTCCAAACTGAGCGGTAGTAACACGCGGATGATCTGCAAAATCAAGACCTGTATAAAACGGCACCAGCAAAAAATTGACCATGCGCCCCAAAATGCTACTCAATCCGTAAACGGCAGTATCTCCGGCTAATTTTTTTAAGCTACTCAAGTTTCTCTTATTGCCCTTTAAAATTGGCTTTTCTTTTCTCAATGAAGGCTTGCGTCCCTTCCTTAAAGTCCTCTAACTGAGAACAACGTGCAAAAGCATTGGCTTCGCTCTGATAGCCGTCTTCTTCCTTACGGTAAACAGCGTTTACGCAGTCGATAACCATGCCGATCTGAATAGGTGGTTTGGTCGCAATTTTATTCAAAATTTCCTTACACTTTGGTAGCAGCTCTTCCTGTTCTACCACGTGGTTCACAAGTCCCAACTGCTTCGCTTCTTCCGCACCAATCATGTCTGCTGTTGTCATTAATTCAATGGCTTTCCCTTTTCCCACCAGTTGCGTAAGCCGCTGCGTTCCTCCATATCCGGGTATAATCCCCAGGTTCACTTCCGGTTGGCCAAATTGTGCATTCGTTGAAGCAACACGCATATGACAGGCCATAGCCAGTTCACAACCACCTCCTAACGCATAACCGTTAATGGCAGCTATGATGGGTTTATTCGCATTTTCGATCAGAAAAAATAATTCCTGTCCATTTTCAGAAATCTTACGTGCTGTGGTTTCTTCAAGGTTGGCAATCTCATTGATATCTGCTCCGGCAACAAATGCTTTTTCGCCACTACCGGTGATAATAATACCGGCAACTTCCCCGTCGTCATAATGCTGCTCAATTACCGTTTTTAATTCCGAAAGCGTAGCTAAACTAAGTGCGTTTAATTTTTCCGGACGTGAGATGGTAATAATTAAAATTTGATCATCACTCGATAACTCTATATTTTCGAATCCCATGCGTTTGCGCTTTTCTGATCGTCTATTTTAATGATATAAATAGAGAAAGACAATAGTAAACTTGAATTCGACACAAAATGGTATTGGAACTTGTACAAAACGAATGATTAATTATTTTTTCCTTCAGAATTCCAGTAAATGAATTAAGCTAATAGTTTGCTATCCTGAATGAATTTATTCTTATAACAAACATGACATTTGTTGTTCGCAATGTCAGATATAATTATAGTATCCAGTTCAACAAGCAACAATATGAATTACCGACGATAAATCAGGTGAAATACTATTGAAGTGCATTTAAGAAAATGGTAGCAGCGATACCAAACCCGGCTCCCGAAATGAAAATATTCCATTTCAAATGTACGCCTTTCAAAAGATTTGAATAGACGTATAACATACCCAGGAATATAGCAACAATAAGCAATTGTCCAACTTCTATACCTACATTAAATGCGAATAGTGGGAAAACGATATTGCTATTGAACATCATGACGTTGAAATTCGAAGCAAACGCTAAGCCATGAATCAAACCAAAGGCCAAGGCAATGAGGTACTTCACCTTTTTATTGGAGAATCTCCCCTCTTTTTCGTAGTTTCTGATATTACTTATTGCCGTAATCATGATGGTAATAGGAATAAGGAGTTCGATAACGTAAGCATTCCCTGGAATAAAGCCAAATGCACTTAATGCCAGTGTCACGCTATGTCCTATGGTAAAAGCAGTAACAATGACAAGTATCTGCTTCCACTGATGGAATTTAAAGCCTGCACAAAGTGTCATGACAAAGAGCAGGTGATCGTAAGCATTAATATCTACAATGTGGTGCCATCCCGATTGAAAAAAAGAAAAGAAAGTAGAACTCATTTTTTTACAGTAAAGGTTTTAGAGTAATCATCCATGTAACATTGTAAGGTAGTTTGTGCCACTCTTGGTATCTCCAGTTGAAAAACGTTTGTTTGAGCAAATTTGAATTGCTTGAAAAACAGATTGTTAGACATAGTAACCTTTTCCCCTGCCTTTAAAGTTATGGATGAAAATTCATATTTTAATGTCACCACATTTTGCGATCGATCGAAATCTTGCTCACTGAAATCCAGGTTTAAGGTCTTGTTTCCGAGTTTCACTTTCACATGTTTTTTGATGAACTCATTCACAATATCACGTTCACGATCGTCCCAATAACCAACGCTTACTTTCTTCGATACTTCCTGAGATATGGCCAAACTGAGATCATCTGCAAACATTCGGCATTCCACATAAACAGTCTTAGATTCCGGCTTGTATTCTATGTAAATCAAACTCATTTTTATTGGATGAGCAATAACCATAATAGGAAAAAGAAATAATAATATGGCAATTGATTTTTTCATAGCATAAACAGCAAGATTTAAATTAAACCAACAGAACGAAACTAATAATTTAACCGCGCTATGTTTGGTGAACTTTGCAGTACAATAATAAGATTTTTTATTGAAAACGCAGCAGAGTTGCATTTATTATCTCCATCAATCAGGACCGGCAACATAGGTGCTTTTCAAGAATAATTCTATTTTACTGCTACAATGTTGCATTTGGACAGGTCCGTTCGTAAATTAAAATATAAAACTTTAAGCAAATAGGCAACCGGAAATGAGGTTAATCAAAGAAACATTCAACATGTTTAACCATTTCCCAATAATATCATGGGACTTTTCACTAAGACGGATTGTCGTAATAAATTTATCAATAGCACTGTTCTAATTTGTTAAAAATGTACCAGGCCTAATTCTTCTTTATGAAAACAGTCACTACCACTAAAAATTACTCAATAGCTACTAAACCTGAAGTATTGGAAAACATTCATCAGGGTGCTATAAACATAGTTATCTATAATCGAGAAATAAACTTCTTAAATGATGAGATTAACAACCTGCTAAAACAAGCTATTGAATTAAGACTAAGTGGAACTATCGATGTTATTTTAAACGCTATTAACAAGGTAATTGATCCACATAAATTCCAGGCAATCAATAAAGATATCAAAGAACTCTTAAACCATTTCGAAGCAATTACCAAAGCGCAAAGTTTTCGCTTATTGTTAGCTACCATAAACGATAATATGTGCAGAAAATTCCATACAGACGTCAATGATTTAAGATTACTTTGCACTTATAGCGGACCAGGAACTTTATGGTTAACAGAAGAAAATATAAACCGACGATCATTAAACGCTAATAGTGACAATGAATGTATAGTAATTAACGAAAACAATATCAGACAAGCAGCTACCGGATCGGTTGTCATCTTAAAAGGAGCCTTATACCCGCAAGAGGAATCAAACCCTGTTGTACATTGCAGCCCTACGATTGAAGCAAGTGGAGAAAAAAGGCTCTTGCTCCGTATTGACACGAATGAATTTTTAAATTTCTGATACCCATTCCACAAGCATTTAATAAATGACCTCCGAGTCAGAAGATTTTTTTGATGCTGCCGTTATTTCAATATAACCGTATTAGTAATTAAAATGTGTCATGTATTTTATATGCGTTATACAATTAGAACCCAAAATCTAGTGGGTCCAGGGGACTTGATTTTTTCTAACTGTTGCAGTAAGCTGCCCGTTCATTCGGCAGCTATCGTTGCTATTTTTCGCTGTGTAATTTCAATCCTTCGTTTTTTCTTCTGGCGTATATTCTCGGCTTTATCGTTATGTACGTTAGCGCTATTTTCTTTGTCTCAACTCTTTCTTTCTGGTCGTTATCATTCAAAATTATCTTGTTATCTTATTTTTTGTTACTTCTATTTTACTTTTGATAATAGCCTCCCTGTCGCTCTATACCCATAAAGCACTGATAAACTACCCCCTACCTATTGTTTTAATTTGAGTCGGTAATCGATTGGGTGAACCTCTACTCGAAGGAATCAATTTCACCACCACCAGCTCTCCTTCATTGCATACAGGGCATTGGTAAATATTCACACCGGTGGTTATGAAGATCACCTCGGCTGCACTGCGCTTTTTTGCCCTTTCACTACTTTGCTGGCCTAAGGCTTTACGTACCTGAGTCAGTTTTTCTTGTTTGACACGGGTAGAGAACAAACCATAATGCCGGATTTTCACAAAACCAGCTGGTAATATATGGTAAGAGAATCGTTTTATAAATTCCTTTACCGACAGCGCCATCACTTTCTTTTTATCACCAGCTCTGCGATCTCGGTAATAAAGAACACCTCCTTTACTGTTTTTAGAATTCATAACGGTATTTTTTTTAGTTATCAATTCTTAGACGTATTTTTCACCACACACTACCGCGAAAGCGGTTTAGTGCAACATATTCTAAAGTTTATGTGTATTAATACTGAAAAATAAACCATAAGCGTAGAATTATACGGATAATTCTACGGTTTCTAAAATGGGAGTAAAGTACATATGTACTTTACTCAAACGTTGTACCGCATAAAAGACAGATGCAAGAAATAGAAGAAGAGAAATGGCTTAAGCTTTGGAATTTGTTTGATATAAAACAAGCCCTGTTTTATACACTAGAGGATAGACTGTATGATATTACTGATATTCGTGGATATTTAAACGATAAATATCTTGTAGAAGCCTTTGATGAAATCGACCAGAATCTTGAAACTCTTCATGATGACAGTCACTTTTTGTATTTGTATCGTCTCAGAGAAGAGTCCCGCTTACTATACTCTGATTTAAGTTTAACGGGGCCTGAAAGCGTACATAAAATCAATCCTGAATACACATATTTTAAATCCTTGTTCTCTGTAAAGGACGTGTCTGCAGATATAAGAGAAAAGCTAACTGAAAAATACTTTCTTGACTTATATAACGCTATTTATTTGTTGCATTTCAATGTTGAAATTGAAATGAACGAATTGATTTCTCGAATTCCCTTAAGAACCAAAACTGATGAACATGTCATAAGTAAAGATGACCATTTTAAAGAATCTATTCTTGAACAAAAAGAACAAGTAGTTCATATCTATGGAGGAACTACCATTGTTGGTAATAGAATAAACAATATTTCTATTCCTTATACCGGTGATTCTGAACTGGCTGAGAAAGAGGAAAATCAGATAATTGATGAAATCTGTAATCAATTTAAGACGCAGGTTGAATATAACGGATTGCACAGGTTACTTTATGAAAAGGACAAAAAGACGATTAAACATGAAAGTGTGAGTCAAAAGCTATTCTTTTCGGTTGCTCAGATCTATTGCATTGCGAATGATTTAGATGTGAGCCCCGAAACCAACTCGGGTAGTGGTTCTGTTGATTTTAAGTTCTCAAGGGGTAATGCAGTCAAGATTAATGTTGAATTAAAACTCACCTCAAACAATAAACTAATAGACGGATATACTAAACAACTCAAGGCTTATAATCTAGCAGAGGGCACAAACAAATCATATTACGTGGTAATAGATGTAAAAGACAATCCAAAGCTTGAAGAATTAAAAGAATTAGCCAAACAAAATGAGTTCCCTGTTTTAAAGGTAATTAACGGTAAATACAAAGAAACAGCGAGTAAACTATAACGCGGTACAACAAAACCTAAACTGCATTAAAACGCAGCTTAGCCAAAACGTTAGTGGCAAGCAAAAAAATGAATGTCAAGGAATACATAAATAGGATTAATTACAAAGGAGATGTCAAGCCAAATCTTGAAGTTTTAAAAGAACTGCAAGAAAAACATCTTCTGAATGTTCCTTTTGAGAATTTGGATATTCATAACAAGCGACCAATTGAATTAGATGTCGCAAAATTTTACAATAAAGTAGTAATCGAAAAAAGAGGAGGATTTTGTTACGAACTAAATGGTTTGTTCCACCATCTTTTGAATACAGTTGGTTTCAAATCCAAAATAATTTCAGCAAGGGTTTACGACAGTAAAAAGACAGATTTTGGAAAAGAATATGACCATATGGCAATCATCGTTGAGTGGAACCAAAATGAATATTTAGTAGATGTTGGTTTTGGTGAATTTGCATTTAATCCTTTAATTATTGAACCAAACAAGATTCAAAAAGACCCTAGAGGAAATTTCGTAGTGGAACAAATAAATGGAGGCTTTACCGTTTCAAAATTAAGTGGTCAAGTGAATAGTATCGAATACAAATTCACAATAAAGAGCAGAGAATTAAATGAATTTCAAGGCATGTGTGAATACCATCAAATAAGTCCTAACTCTCATTTTACTCAAAAGAAATTGATCTCTAAACCTACGAAAGATGGACGAGTGTCAATAACAGGAAACACCTTAAAAATCACAAGAGAAGGTGTTGTTCACAAGAAAATTGAATTATTAGCAAGTGAGTACGCTGAACAATTATTTAAATGGTTTGGATTAATGAAGAAAAAATGAAAGCCGACCACACACTATGAAAAACACAGTTAAATTAAGCATTTTAGTGCTGTTAATGAATTCACTCAGCTATGGACAAACTTACACCTATACACAACCGGAAGTACTTCAAGACGGATGGGTGACAAACAATCTGAAATCAAAGCAAATAGACACTACTTTGGTTTATAAGCTCTTCCATCAACTACAAAACGGAGAACATCAAATTCATAGCGTTTTGTTGGTAAAAAATAAGGAATTAATTATTGAAGAATATTTCAACGGACACACCGCAAATAACACACACGACCTTCGTTCTGCCACCAAAAGCATCCGGTCTATTTTAATGGGAATAGCAATCGACAAAGGTTTTATAGCCAGCATTAACGACCCAATATCGAACTACCTCAAGAACCCAACACCCAAAAAGAATCTAGATCAAAGAAAGGAAAAAATCACCATCAACCATCTATTGACCATGTCTAGTGGACTTGACTGTAACGACTGGAATCAAAAATCAAAAGGGCAAGAAGATAAGGTCTATAAAAAAGACGATTGGCTTCAGTACACACTCAACTTACCCATGCTCCATGAACCCGGAACCGTATCAAATTATTGTTCAATGGGAACGGTGCTGCTTGCTGAAATAATTAGCCAATCATCGGGCATGTCCATCGACCAATTCGCCGAAAAGTACTTATTCGGTCCTCTAGGAATTAATAAGGTAAAATGGGGGCATACTTCAAACAAAGAAGTAATACCATCGGCAAAGCGACTCTACATGACTTCCCGTGATATGGCGAAGATTGGTCAATTGATACTTAACAAAGGAGTGTGGAAAGGCGAACAAATTGTTTCGGAGAAATGGATTGAGGAGTCTACTAAATCGAAAACAAAAATCACCGGTATTGACTATGGTTATCTCTGGTGGAATATTCCCTACAAAATCGATGATAAAGTGATTATGAGCAAAACTGCAACGGGAAATGGCGGTCAGTATATAATGGTAATTCCGGAATTAGACCTGGTTGCGGTATTTACAGGAGGTGCCTACAATTCACAGGAAGACAAATTGGCTTTTGCCATTATGAATGACATTTTTCTACCAACATTCTCGAATAAACATTAATGCCTGAATTAATTATTGAAGTATAAAAGTGTTTACTATTAAACATAGCATCACACTCAACAATGGAGAAATCATTTCTCTCTTCGGTGAAGACTATTTTGGAGATAAAAAGGTGTTTTGGGAAGCCCATCAAACACAGCTGAATGAATTGTTGGAAAAGGTCACGGAGTTGGGCCCTCCGGTTAAAGCAACCGTTCTTCCACAAGCAAAAAGTTTAATATTTGAGGATACAGCGTCTTTTAAAAGCTGGTTGAGTCAAAATCACCCAGTTAAAGGGTAAACACAAATCACCCCTCTCCTTTCGGGCGCATATATATGATTCTGCTTAGCAGAATAACAGCGATTCCCGCAGCATGTTGCTTAGCTCTGTTAGCTGTTTCTCCCTGAAAGAGTTCATCTACTGTAGCATTCCATAGTAGCAACCACTCGTCGAAGTGCTGTTGTGTAATAGAATAACCTTCCTGCTTGTCAACTTCGGCATGTACAAGCGGCGGACGACCTTTAAACTTGGGTACAGCAAACAAATTGGTTTCCCAAAAATCGGACAGGTGGCTTAAATGATGTGGCCAGTCTGAAATAGCGCGATTAAAAATAGGTCCCAAGAGGTAATGCGCTCTTATTTTAACGTAAAAGCTATTGACAAGATGTTCTATATCCTTTCTGTCCTTTATGTCCACAATTGCGTTTATTTAGAGAGTTTCAAATGAAGTAGCAACGTCTAAAACAATAGACAATACTCCCTTTCGAATCATTTCTTTTGACTGGCAGAAAACAGTTTTCGTTTTTCCTCTTTGGATAAGCTTTCGTATCCCGATTGTGAAATTTTATCAAGGATGGCGTCAATTTCTTCCTGATCTACTTTTTCGGATGAGGCATAAGTACTTGCGGATTCACTTTTCTTAGCAGACTTGAAAGCTCCTTCGCGCTTATGTGATACTTTGATTTTTGGCTTCGGTTTAAACAACTCTTGAGCCCAGTTGATAAAATTATTGACAAAAGCACCTATATCTTTCCCCTTTTTCAACTGGTTAAAGTAATAATAACCGGCAAATGCCCCGGCGAGATGAGCCAGTTCGCCGCCAACATTCATACCCTGTCTGAGTCTGGTGAAAGACAGTAGTATAAATACAATTACAATGAATTTGAGTTTGATTGGAAAAATAAGAAATCGTGCTTCCAGATTAGGAGCTTGCAATGCGGCCACTACTGCCAAGCTAAAAACAGCCGCCGAAGAACCTAACATCACCCCTGTAGCATAGCCCATCTGACCGGCAATGGAAAACACTAACAGAAAGGAAATGCCACCGGCCAGTACACCTAAAATATATACCGGCAGCACCCGATCAGGGCCAACCAGCTTGCTTACAATATCACCAAAGAAATAAAGGAAAATCATATTCATCAAAAAGTGCATAAATTCAAGCTGTGCAAATCCGTATGTTACCAGAGACCAGGGCTGAAACACAAAGGACCTCAGATTTCCGGGGATAGTAAAAAGTTTATTATATATCATATTTCCGCTGTCCCCAAAAACGAGCAGCATGATATTGCCCAACACAAAGATGGTCAAATTGACCAGCATCAATTTGATGACCATGTTTCCGGGTCTGCGAAATGAATTTTTATATTCCTCCCAAATACTCATCTAAAATTATTTTTTGATCGCCAATACTTCAACAGTAATACTGCAAATAATGCGCCCCCCAAATGCGCAAAATGTGCCACATTTGAAGAATGATTAGTTAAGCCATTAAACAAATCATAAATGACGTAAAATATAGCCAAATATTTCAATTTTACCGGAAATAGAAAATAAATCATTACTTCTATATTGGGATAATAAATGGCTGTCGCAACAACAATACCTATGACGACACCTGAAAAACCAAGCATCGGGGCACTATTACCTAATAAATAACCAGATGCTAATTGCAAAAACACTGCCCCTAAGCCACTAACCACTGTCAATATTAAAAATCGTTTATCCCCTATCGTCTGTTCCAGTATTGGCCCCATAAAGATAAGTCCAAGCATATTAAACAGGATATGTGAAAACCCCGCATGCATAAACATGTGAGTAATAATCTGGTGAGGCATAAATAATCCTGAGCCTGGAGGAAATAAAATTCCATAGCCTGAAAACTCAGGAAGAATATATTGAATTAAAAAAACTCCTATATTTAAATACAACAGGTTTCTTACAACCGGTGTTAATCTCATCATATTTTCTAACGTTGCGTAAAATAATTTTCTATAGTATCTGAACCCAATATTACAAAGGTTAGGTTCCCGTTTGGCGCATTATTTGGCTGCCGACAGGCAAATAGCTCATCTATGAGACCATTCATCTCTTCTCTATTCAAACTTTTCCCTTTTTTGATAGCCGATCGCTTAGCCAGGGCACGAGCCAGGTTTTCGCTGTTTTCGAGCTTCAACTCTGATTTATTTAACTTAAACTGCTCGATAAATCCCTCAAATAAGGCTTGTTCGGAACCCGCTGGAACATCGGCAGGAATACCATTTAGTACAATCGTATTACGTCCAAAATCTTCAAATGAAAAACCCAGACTCTTAATTTCTTCGGTCAGTTCCTGAACCAATGCATAATCTGTTACGCTTAACTCCAACTGCTGCGGAAAGAGAAATTGCTGCGAAGCTGTGCGCTTATTTTCCTGCGCTTTTAAATATTTTTCGTACAATACACGCTCATGAGCCGCTTGCTGGTCTATCATCATAATACCTGATTTAACATGCGCAATAATATAACGCTGCTGAATTTGGAAGGTATTATCGGTCTGTTTCTCCAACATAGGCACTTCACCCTCGCGATTGTTCATCGCACTTGCTACCCGTATTGTCTGAGGTTCATCACCACTTTGAGGTGATGTTAGTTCAAAGTCGCTTTGCTCAAATGGAGGTTGACTCAATGGCTGAGAACCACTATCGAAACCCTGATACAGGTTTTGCCAGTTGTCCTGATTATGCTTTTCTCTTGGCGTTGTATTTTTTTGAGGTATATTATTGATAGGAGGTACTTCGAAAGGCGGTTTTTCATTACCATAATCGCGTTTGCCAATAGTTGATATACCAAAATTGATGTCTTGTTCAAAATCAATGCTGGGTGCAATATTATGTACTCCCAAGGCCTTTTTAACGGCAGACTTCATAATACCATATACCGAGCGTTCATCGTCAAACTTTATTTCTGTTTTGGTTGGATGCACATTTATATCGATATGCCGCGGCTCTATTTCCATAAACAGCACATAAAAGGGGTAGGTCTTTTCTGCCAGCATACCCTGAAAGGCATCTGTCACCGCATGATGCAGGTAAGGGTGCTTAATAAATCGCTTATTAGCAAAGAAATACTGCTCTCCACGTGTACGTTTAGCACTCTCGGGCCTGCCCACATAACCTTTAATTTTAACAAGTGGTGTGTCTTCGTCTACCACTGCCAGCTGTTGCTGATAGCTTTTGCCGAATATATTCACAATACGCTGGCTGAGTTTTGCCGCCGGCAAACGAAATGTTTCCAGATCGTTTTGCATCATTGAAAAGGTGATGTCCGGGTTGGCAAGTGCCACGCGCTGAAATTCTTCTACGATATGTTTCAATTCAACAGGGTTGGACTTCAGGAAATTTCTCCTTGCCGGCACATTGAAAAAGAGGTTCTTCACTTTAATAGAGGTTCCATCCTGACAAGCCGTTTCTTCGTGTGTCAGAATATCCGATCCTTCTATTTTTATCAATTGCCCCACTTCATCTTCCGGGCGTTTGGTACGCAGCTCCACCTGGGCAACCGCGGCGATAGAAGCCATGGCTTCCCCTCTAAAACCAAGTGTACGGATATTAAAAAGGTCTTCTGTTGTTCTCAGCTTGGATGTGGCGTGTCTTTCAAAGCAAAGTCGCGCGTCTGACTCAGACATTCCCTTTCCATTGTCTATGACCTGAATAAGCGTTTTACCACCATCTTTAACGATCAGTTGAACGGAGCTTGCCCCGGCATCTATCGCATTCTCAAGCAGCTCCTTCACTACAGAGGCCGGTCGTTGCACAACCTCTCCTGCAGCAATCTGATTAGCGATTGCATCGGGCAATAATTGAATAATGTTAGATGTCATTTTCTTTTACTTAAACGAATAAACCCAAGCCACAGAACGAGCAAAAGTACCAAATTTACGCCTAATATCACATTGGTGTTACCCCCGTTTTTATCGTAGGTGCTAGCCGTAAAGTAACACACAACAATAAAAAGTATAGCTATCATCCAAAGTATCAACTTCTTCTGAATAATATTTAGTTTTTTATTTTGTTTATACGTCTCATCCCTACTATCAAAACCACGTGTTTTTCCCGACTTCACCTGCTCGCGGATGCGCTGTCTGCGTGCCGCTATGTCATCCTTTACCTCATCGTAGAAGCGTGGTTCGTAATGAAACCGGCGATAACGTGCTAATTTTGAATTCTTTCTCTTCATCGAATAATTTATACCTGTCTGCGTTAAATCAATATAATGGAACAACAATTAATATTATCTTAACGATCTACAAATTAATGTTATTTTTGCACTTGTAGAAATAATCAACTATGACATCTACTATAAGAACATTTGTATTAACGCTCACACTTTTTTTAACAGCCATTGGTATTCGTACCCATGCACAAAGCTCATTAGAACCATTTGCTCCCTCTGCCCAGGCTGCACTGTGGGTAGAAGAGACATTGGCAAAGATGTCTGCTGAAGAGCGTATTGGTCAACTGTTTATGGTTGCGGCCTATTCCAACCGCGACGAAAAGCACTATAAGGAGATAGAGCGACTCATTCGGGACTATCATATAGGCGGGTTAATTTTTTTCCAGGATGTAGCATCCAGGCAACTTGAACTAACCAATCGCTATCAGCACCAGGCAAAGATACCACTTTTAATCGGATTTGATGGTGAGTGGGGCCTTTCCATGCGACTAAAAAACACACAGAAATTCCCTCGTCAGATGACTTTGGGAGCTATTCAGGATAATGAGCACATATATAAGATGGGAGCCGCCATTGCCAGGCAATGCAAAAGAATGGGCATTCACGTTAATTTTGCGCCGGTAATAGACGTTAATGTGAACCCCGCCAACCCCGTCATAGGGATGCGTTCGTTTGGTGAAAACAAATACAATGTCAGCGACAAAGGAATGGCTTACATGGACGGCTTGCAGGATAATGGGGTTTTGGCATGTGGCAAGCACTTTCCCGGACATGGCGACACGGATGTTGACTCACATAAGGACCTGCCTACCATCTTACATTCACGCGAACGCATGGATTCCATTGAGCTATATCCGTTCAAGCAACTTATTGCCGATAGCCTTGCAAGTATCATGGTTGCACATATCCACATTCCCGCGTACGACACCGCCAAAAACACGGCTACTACCCTATCGCACAATGTGGTAACAGATTTATTAAAAAAGGAAATGGGATTTCAGGGGCTCATTTTCACCGATGCGCTCAACATGAAAGGGGTGAGCAAGTACTATGAACCTGGAGAAACAGACCTCAAAGCACTGTTAGCAGGAAATGATGTACTGTTATTTCCGCTGGATGTTGGTAAAGCCGTGCATCAAATACAGAAGGCCTTACGCAAAGGCACACTTACGAGTGCTGATATCGACGACCATGTAAGAAAGATCCTTTATGCCAAACACAAGGCAGGTCTGGCCAAATATAAGGACCTGAACCCAAAGAATTTGTATCAAGAACTGAACAGCGCCGACGATGAAGCATTAATCTACGACCTCTACAAAAGCGCACTTACCGTCGTAAAAGACCAGCACAACTGGCTGCCTATCAAAGAAACAAGTAATGACACATTGGCTTCATTGTCATTTTATGCGCCGGGAAAACAGGAAGAATTAAAATTGATGCGCGATAAACTCGATTTTTATGCGCCCTTTCAGCACTACGACGTGAACAAAAAGTTTATCAATGAAAAAGAACTCGACGAACTTCTGAATAAGGTGAAAAATAAAAAACATATCATTATCACCTGGCACGGAACGAGCAGAAAGTCTAAAGACCAGCGTGAATTAGAATTATTGAAATCGAGGGTGGTGGAAAAAATAGCTCCTACCACCAAAATGACGTTCGTATTATTTGGCAACCCTTACGCCCTTAAGAGTGTACAACATTTTTCTTCCGTCATTTGTGCCTATGAAAATAATAAATACACCTTAGCTATTGTTCCCCAGCTCATTTTTGGTGCTATAGGAGCCAATGGCCGCCTACCGGTGAGCCCCTCAAATCGTATCAAAGCGGGCGAAGGCCTTACAAAACAGGCAATAGGCAGGGTAGGTTTCGCTCCCCCGGAGTTGGTAGAAGTGAATTCATCGATGCTCAAGAAAATAGATGAAATAGCATTTGAGGCTATAAAAACCGAAGCCACACCCGGATGCCAGATTATGGTGCTAAGGCAAGGTAAAATCATTTATGAAAAAAATATGGGGCACTATACCTATGACAGGACCAAAAAAATTGACTACAAGAGCATCTATGATGTCGCGTCGGTAACCAAGGTAGTGGCTACAATGCAGGCCGTAATGAAACTATATGAAGAAGGAAAACTGGATATCGATAAAAAAATGAAAGATTATTTTCCGGAACTTAAAGGTTCCAACAAGGAAAACATGATCTTAAGGGAAATAATGGCGCATCAGGCAGGATTATACCCTTACCTCGTACATTGGCGAAGGGGTTGGGATACGGAAAAAGAAGCACTGGATAGTTTATTTTTCAGAAAAGAAACTATAAGCGGGCAATTTGAGATCAAAGTTGCAGACAGCCTTTATGTACGCAACGACATACGGGACTCCATATGGAAGTGGACGGTGGATTCTGAATTGATTAAAAAAGATAAAAAGACCAATAAATATCCTTATAAGTACTCCGACCTGGGCTTTTACATCATGAAACGACTGGTAGAGCAAATTAGCGGAGAGCCACTTGAAGACTACCTTCGCAAGCACTTTTATGGTCCGATGGGTTTACGAACACTTACCTATTTACCGCTTCTACATTACGACAAATCGCTAATTTGCCCCACAGAAAACGATGAATTATTTCGCAAACAACTTCTACAAGGTTATGTACATGACCCTGGTGCAGCCATGATGGGCGGTGTAGCAGGGCATGCCGGAATTTTCAGCAATGCCAGAGAATTATCAAAAATTTTACAAATGCACCTATGGAATGGAACTTATGCAGGAAAAAAATACTTTAATACTGGAACTCTGTCGTTTTTTACAAAACGACAGTATGACGAAAATAGAAGAGGCATAGGTTGGGATAAATGCCAACCTGAAGGGAAAGGCCCCACAGGAGAATATTGTTCGCTCAATACTTACGGACATTCCGGATTTACCGGTACCGGGGTATGGGTTGACTCGGATTACGATTTGATCTACATCTTTCTCTCCAACAGGGTTTACCCGGATGCCAACAATAAAAAATTATTGAAAACTGATGTTCGCACACGTGTTCAGGATGTTATATACGAGGCAATTCTAGAACAAGAGCAGGTAAAAATGAACTAAAATGAAAATAGGAATTGTTTGCTACCCAACTTATGGTGGTAGTGGTGTTGTAGCAACAGAGTTGGGCAAAGCCCTCGCGCGTCAGGGACATGAAATTCATTTTATAACTTATGTACAACCTGCGAGAATAAGTACATTGACCGAAAATGTTTACTACCATGAGGTCAATGTATCGAACTATCCGCTTTTTAACTACCCTCCTTACGTATTGGCACTAACGAGTAAAATGGTAGACGTGGCAAAACACGAAAAATTAGACCTTTTTCATGTGCATTACGCCATCCCCCATGCTACTGCGGGATACCTTGCTACTCAAATTTTAAAAGCCGAAGGCTTAGAAATTCCTGTAATTACCACCTTACACGGTACAGATATTACCCTCGTCGGCAAAGACGCCTCCTATTCACCGGTAGTTACGTTTAGTATTAACCATTCTGACCGGGTTACAACGGTTTCCGAAAGCCTGCGACAGGACACTGTTAATGAATTTGAGGTTGAAAGAAGTATAGATGTGATCCCTAATTTTATTGACCTTGATAAGTTCAAAAAACAAAAAAAGGACCACTTCCGCAGAGCCATCTGTACCGAGGGGGAAAAGCTCATTGTGCACACATCAAATTTCAGGAAAGTGAAACGTGTGGACCTGGTTGTCAAAATATTCCACGAGCTACGCAAAACAGTTCCTAGTAAATTACTCTTAATTGGTGACGGTCCGGAACGCCAGAAAATGGAAGAAATGTGTCGTGACTTGAAAATTTGCAGTGACATCCGCTTCCTGGGTAAATTAAATGCTGTGGACGAAGTACTCTCCGTTTCCGATCTGTTTCTAATGCCTTCTGAGTCTGAATCATTTGGACTGGCAGCACTGGAAGCCATGGCTTGCGAAGTACCAGTTGTATCTTCTAATGTCGGGGGAATTCCAGAACTTAACATCCACAATGATTCGGGAATGTTAAGCAATCCGGGAGATGTAATGGATATGGTTAAAAATGCCAAATATGTACTTGAGGATGAAAACTTACCTCGGTTTAAAAATGCGGCATTACAAAGAGCACTACAATTTGATATCAATAAAATCATGCCAATGTATGTCAATCTATACGAAGAAGTATTGACTGTTAATCAATAATGATTTTTTACAGTAAGAGATATTAGCGTTTAGATATTGGAATTCCAGTGCTTATATTAGCACCGGAATTAAAATTTCAACCGACGTAGAAATATGTGCAAAAAATTACTAGTTGCTTTTTGTCTGTTTTACACACTTTTTGCTTTTGCTAAACCCAAAACGCTATTAAACGAGACTTTCTCGGATAATCAAAACGATTGGGCAATTTCTTCCAATGCGGCCAACGGGTCTCAACTTGTCGATGGACATTATGTCCTCGACAATAGCAATGAAAGCAACATATTCAACGCCACACTTCCCGTAAGCCTGGACCCGTTTATGGATTACAGCATCGAAACGAGTATAAAACAAACAAAAGGCGTCGAAAACTTTGGCTACGGATTGATTTTTGGAGGCAAAGATGCTTCTAATTTTTTCGCCTTTACGGTAACAGGAAGTGGTTATTACCTGGTCTACTTTTATAATAAAGGGCATATAAAAAAATTAACCGAATGGCAGGAAAGCAGTGCTATTAATACGACAGGAAATTACAATGTATTGAAAATCTCCAAAACAAAGGGAGTGGTTTACTTCTACATTAACGGCACACAAGTATTTAGCATGCAGGGACGTAATTATTATAGTAACCATTATGGTTTTATTTTAAACAATAAAATGACTATTGCTGCCGATTTCCTTAAAATTGAACAGGAGGCTATCAATGTACCAAGAGTACGGTCTTTTGATCAGGATGATATCGACAAAGTACTTTACACGGATGGTTTTAAAGATAACAGACATCGCTGGATAGAAGAAGAGACCGAAGAATCTAAGGCAGAGATCAATAGCAAAGGATATTATTACCTTAAACACAACGCGCTGCACAGAAACTACTTCAGTACGCAGTATTTGTATTTTAACGAATTTGAAAGCTTCCAGCTTAGCGCCACCATCGATCAGCTTGGAGGAAGTTCAGAAAGTGAATATGGCATTATTTATGGAATGAAAGACAAGTTGAACTATTATACCTTCACCGTTAGTAGTGATGGATATTACCATATTTATGGTTCGGAAAACGGGTATTTATTTGAACTAAAAAAATGGTCGGTGGCCAAAGATATTATTAATCCTGTTAATCGAAAAAACAAACTTACCATCCTCAAAAAAGGTACTCATATCCACTTCTTTGTAAATAACAAGCTTGTACACAGCGACTATCATCGTAAATTCTTTGGCCATCGTTTTGGTTTAAATGTAGGAAGTTTTTCAGCAAACAGGGTGTACCAGGTCAGTGTTAAAATACCACATGTAGCTATTAAGCTGATAAGCAATTCCAAACAAGGCTATGCCAAAAAGAACCTTGGTGGTGCTATTAATACTCCTTACGAAGAACTTGGCCCGATTATTTCAGCTGATGGTAACACGCTCTATATATTAAGGGACGAACATCCTGAGAATATTACTAAAACAATATTTAGCATGAACGAAAAGGGAGAAGGAAATAAAAAAACCATATATACAAACGATATTTGGGTAGCTAACAAACAAAATGGTACCTGGAACAATGCACAGCAAATGGGCGCTCCGTTAAACAACGAAGGACACAATTTTGTCATATCCGTTTCTCCTGACAACAACCAACTCTTAGTTGCTAACGAATACCTACCTGATGGTAAACCCGGCGGCGACGGCATTTCTCTCACCCGAAAAACGGCTGAAGGCTGGCAAACTCCTCAAAAGGTGGCCATCGAAAACGATTATAACCACAACAAATTCGTTAGCTATTTCTTATCATCAGACAACAAACACCTCATTATGTCGCTGGAACAGGATGACAGTTATGGCGACCTTGATTTGTACATCAGCACGCTGAAAAAAGATGGTAGCTGGTCTAAGCCCATAAATATGGGGCCGCAATTAAATTCACGCGGTTCTGAATCCACTGCTTTCCTTGCCGCAGACAACAGGACTCTTTATTTCTCTTCAAACGGATGGCCTGGGTATGGCAGCAATGACATATTCGTTTCGAGAAGATTAGACAATAGCTGGACACGATGGAGTATTCCTCAAAATTTAGGTCCGGAAGTAAATACAGATGAATGGGAAGGTTATTACAGTGTTCCTGCCTCGGGCGATTATGCCTATCTGGCCAGCTATACAAATAGTATCGGTATGTCAGATATTTTTCAGATAAAAATTCACGATGCTGCCAAACCCGATGCGGTAATGCTTTTAAAAGGTGTTGTACGCGACAAAAAAACCAACGAGGGAATAGGCACTAAAATTACTATCTACGATTTAGATAATGATATAGAAGTCGCCGAAGCCCTTTCTAATGCCGTAGACGGCAGTTTTGAGATTGTACTGCCAAAAGGAGGGAATTACAGCTTTTATGCAGAAAAAAAAGGCTACCACTCGCTCAGGGAAGCAAAAGATTTATCGGGTCTGGAAGCTTACCGGGAAGTGACTTTTGATTTAAGCCTGGCACCGCTGGAACAAGGGGAAAGCTTTGTGCTCAACAATATTTTTTTTATACAGGGTAAAAACGTGCTAAAACCGCACTCCTACCCGGAACTAAACAAACTGGTACAGCAACTAAACGAAAATCCTAATATGAAAATATTAGTCGAAGGTCATACCGATAACGTAGGTAAGCCCGAACTCAACTTAAAACTTTCGGAAGAGCGTGCAGAAGTGGTAGCGAATTACCTAATTAAAAAAGGAGTAACAGCTTCCCGTATTTCCAGCAAAGGATATGGTGGAACAAAACCTGTAGCTAGTAATAACAGTGAAAGCACCCGGAAATTAAACAGGCGTGTTGAATTCAGGATTTTGGAAGATTAGCTAGCCCTGCCTGCTCCTTTCTCTGTAATCGACCACCCTCATATTCAATGAACCTGATAACCTGGCAGCAAGTTTCTTTATCGAGTTATAACTTGACTCCGTCAAATAGACTTTACATTTTTTTATCGGATCAACAAAATAAAGTACGGTGCTCAAAGAGGCCCCACGGTAGACTGTACTGCACCGATCCCCATTGATGTTGTCCTTGAAAGAGGCTCTATCTTTAAAAAGCATCGCTCATTAATCTCCTCCCATTTTTGAAAGGATATGAACCCTAAAAAGACGGTACTCTGCCTGTAAACCCCTTTTTCAATATCTACAACCCGATCATCGGCAGCAGTCATTAATGCAAGGGGAAAAACGAATAATGGCAACATTAGGGGTCCAAAACTGTTTACTATTCCCAGAATAATAATTGCCAAAAGTAATGCAACTACAAAACCACCAAAACCCATTGCCATATCCCGGTACCTAACTTTTTGTTTCATAAATAGCATAATACTCCCTAAAACTATTATGCTTACAGGAGGTCGATTATTACATTATTACTCACAAAAAGGTAATTTATCACACATTAAACAGCAACCGTTGTCCTTTCCTTGACTCGTCAAACGTTCCCTGGCTGTATACCCGGTGACCTGATACAAATGTTTCTATTACCGACGAATTAAAAGTTGTGCCTTCGAAAGGAGACCATCCACATTGATAAAGCACATTACTCTTTTCTACTGTCCAGGGTTTTTCAAGATCCACTAAAACAAGATCGGCCCAATATCCTTCGCGAATGAAGCCTCGTTCTTTAACCCGAAAAAGAATGGCCGGAGCATGGCACATTTTCTCTACGACGCGTTCGATACTAATTTTCCCACTTCTGGACATTTCTAATAAGGCTGGTAATGCATGTTGCACAAGTGGACCTCCGGATGGTGCATTCCAATAATTGTTTTGTTTTTCTTGGAGTGTGTGGGGAGCGTGATCAGTAGCAATCACATCGATGCGGTTGTCCAGTACGGCATTGAGTATACCTTTTTGGTCACTTGCTTTTTTAACAGCCGGGTTCCATTTGATGAAAGTGCCTTTTGCATCATAGTCGCTATCGTTAAACCACAAATGATGCACGCAAGCCTCTGCAGTAATCTTTTTTTGCTCAAGTGGGAGTTTGTTGTCAAAAAGTGCCGTTTCTTTGGCGGTAGAAATATGAAGAATATGTAAACGGGTACCGTTCTTTTTAGCCAATTCGACCGCTTTTGATGACGACAAATAGCAAGCTTCTTCACTACGAATTTGGGGATGATATTTGATAGGCATGTCGTCACCGAATTCTTCTTTGAACTTTTGGGAGTTTGCCGTAATGGTCGCTTCGTCTTCACAATGTGTGGCGATAAGCATCTCCACCTTCGAAAATAAGTTGGACAAGGTATCTACGTTGTCCACGAGCATATTTCCTGTAGAAGATCCCATAAATACTTTCACGCCGCAAACATTTTCGGCATTTGTTTTAAGCACATGTTCGAGGTTGTCATTAGAAGCCCCCATGTAAAATGAATAATTGGCCAATGACTGTTGTCGGGCAATATCATACTTCTGCTCCAATAAATCCTGAGTAAGGCTTTGAGGAATTGTATTGGGCATTTCCATAAAAGAAGTGATGCCGCCGGCAACCGCTGCCTTCGCTTCGGTAGCAATGCAAGCCTTATGTGTAAGTCCCGGCTCCCTGAAGTGCACCTGATCATCTATTGCCCCGGGCAGCAAATATTTTCCTTTCGCATCCAGTACTTCCATTTCTGGTGTGAGATCGATAGAAGAAGCTATTTTTTCAATGCGACCATTCTTGATTAACAAATCCTGTTCGGTCACTTTCCCTTCATTCACTATATTTGCATTTGTAATCAGGTACGTGCTCATAATACTCGTTTTAATTTAAGACAAAAATAGACCCTGAAATTCAAATAATAAAATCTTATTTATGGTAGTGTCAAAAAATACTTTTGAAGAACTGACGATCACCCGTCAATTTATTAAAGCGATCGAAGATCAGGAATTCAGACACCCGACTGAAATTCAGGTAAAAGCAATACCACTTTTACTTGCCGGTAACGATGTAATAGGAATTGCGCAAACCGGTACTGGAAAAACAGCGGCATTTTCATTACCGATTCTTATGAAACTTAAGTTTGCACAAGGTGCAGATCCACGTGCGCTTATTTTAGCTCCGACGAAAGAATTGGTCATTCAAATCGGTGAGCATATTGGCAAATTAAGTACGTATTGCGATTTAAGAACCACTTGTTTGTTTGGAGGTATTGGCCCAAAGAATCAAATAAAGGCTTTGGAAGAAGGGACAGACATCATAGTAAGCACACCGGGCAGGTTCATCGAGTTATACAAAAAAGGTGTGATCAATTGTAAAACCATCAAAACGATGGTGATGGATGAAGCAGATAAACTGATGGATATGGGTTTCATGCCTCAAATAAGGCAGTTGTTAGAGATCATACCTGCTAAAAAGCGTCAAAACATGCTTTTTTCGGCCACGTTCCCGGAAAAAGTAGAGACCCTGGCAGAAGAATTTCTCGAATTCCCCAACCGTATTGAAGTTGCTCCACAAGCCACACCAACAGCAAGTATTAATCAATATTTTTACCATACACCTAACTTTAAATCAAAAATTGATTTACTGAGCTCATTGCTCCAGGACCTGGAAACCTACAATAAGGTCATCGTATTTGTCAATACGAAGAAGAGTGCCGATGATATTATGAAATTCATTGAACGCAAGATGGAGGGAGGAGCAAAAGTAATTCACTCTAATAAGGGACAAAATGCACGCATTAATGCTATCAATGAATTTCGCGAAGGACAAATAAGAGTATTAGTGGCTACCGATGTATCGGCGCGTGGTATTGATGTACCTAAGGTGAGTCATGTTATTAATTTCGAAATACCTATGTCGAGGTATGAAGATTACGTACATCGAATAGGGCGTACAGGTCGTGCGTATGAAGTTGGTGAGGCTATTTCCTTCCTCAATAAGGCCGAACGTATGCACTTTAAGTATATCGAAAAGCTCATGAAGCTGAAGGTAAAAGAGGCACCATTGCCTTCGGATATCACCATAGAAGAAACACCTAAAGAAGAGATTATTACTAACGAGCGTATTATTGATACACTCAAAAGGATGGAAAACCCAGACTACCAGGGGGCTTTTCATCAAAAAAAGAGACTACTTAAAAACGGAAATAAAAAGAGCGCTTCATCAAAAGGAGCCAACTCCAGAAACAGAAATCGAAGAAAGAAATAAACTTTTTTTGGTATGCCACGTAACGTTTAGTCTCATATAAGCATATTTAATATAGAAAAAAGCATAAAATAGCTTCTATACCACATTAGACAGGAAAAATTTAACATATAATTAAGATAAACTTCACCTTTTATTATTAAACGAAATTAGATTTCGTTACGGTATTTTATTGATTTTTATTAAAATTTCGCTCCAAAATTTTTGGAATCAAAATTATTTTGCTACCTTTGAAATGAGAGTTATTTAGCTCTCATTTCCATAGCTGGTTGAAAGATCTTGGGGCGCTAAGCGAGACACCCCGTCTCAGGCCCCAAGTTTTATTTTAGGCCAATCTTAATTCAAATAACTTTCGGATCATTTCTTATTCACATTCAGTTTATTTACACAAGCTATTAAGTATATTTGCAATAATACTAATTCACCTCTGAATGAAATCCAAATCATACACTGATAAATTCGTTGACAGACATATAGGTCCTGACAATGCAACACAGGAAGCTATGCTAAACAAGATAGGTGTTTCATCCATAGAACAACTTATCGAAGAAACTGTACCAGCCTCGATTAAACTTAAGAACGAGCTACCACTGCCAGACGCTATATCGGAATACGAACTACTAAGCGAACTCAAAAATCTGGCCAACCATAATCAGCTATTTCGTTCGTATATCGGAATGGGGTATCATGCATGCATTACGCCTCCGGTTCTTTTAAGAAACATACTAGAAAACCCCGGCTGGTACACCGCCTACACGCCTTATCAGGCTGAAATTGCACAAGGAAGACTTGAAGCCCTTATTAATTATCAAACGGCCATTTGTGAATTAACAGGAATGGAACTGGCAAATGCTTCACTGCTCGATGAAGCAACGGCATCGGCTGAAGCCATGCAAATGCTTTTTGCTTTAAGGAAAGGAGCCAAAAAAAATGCTAGCAAGTTTTTTGTTTCTGAAAATTGCCACCCCCAAACCATAGAAGTTTTAAAGAGCCGGGCAGTACCTGTCGGCATCGAACTGGTGATTGGTGATGAAACAAAGGTCGACTTTAGCGATGCCAACTTATTCGGGACCAGTTTCTTTGGAATACTACTTCAGTACCCGGGAAGCACCGGTAATGCGTTGGACTATAGCAAAATAATTGAGCTTGCACATCAAAACCAGGTACTCGTAGCTTGTGCTGCCGACATTATGGCTTTGACACTTTTGAAGCCTCCCGGTGAAATGGGGGCCGATGTCGTAATAGGTAACACACAACGATTAGGGGTTCCGTTAGGCTATGGAGGGCCACACGCTGCTTATTTCGCCACACGTAGTGAGTTCAAAAGACAAATACCCGGTAGGGTTATCGGTGCTTCTAAAGATCGATATGGAAATATCGCATATAGAATGGCATTGCAGACTCGTGAACAGCATATCCGCAGAGAGAAAGCTACTTCCAACATTTGTACTTCTCAAGTACTTTTGGCAGTGCTTGCAGGAATGTATGTGACCTATCACGGAAGTAAAGGGTTAGAAGACATCGCCCGGAGAATCCATTGTATGACTTATTCCTTAGAACAAGCTTTGAGCGAATTGGGTTACAAACAAATCAACAATAACTATTTTGACACACTTTGCGTAGAAGTCGAACATGTTGACCTGATAAGGCATATTGCAGAAAACACACAAATTAACTTCAGGTATATCGGAGAAAATCTGGTATGCATTTCCCTGGACGAAACGGTCAACCTCCAGGATATTGAAAATATTGTTTCCATATTTGCAAGAGCTGCGAATAAGACAATTGTCTCATCACCCACCCTTGAACATGAAATAGCTCCCGACATTAAACGCCAAACCACTTTTCTACAACAGGAAGTGTTCAATAAATACCACTCTGAGCATGAAATGTTGCGTTATTTAAAGCGCCTGGAAAATAAAGATTTATCACTCACACACTCCATGATCTCATTGGGATCATGTACTATGAAACTCAACGCTACGGCAGAAATGATTCCGATCACCTGGCCGGAATTTGGAAACATCCACCCTTTTGCTCCCTTAAATCAAGCAGGGGGCTATCAGGAGTTATTTGACGTTCTAAATAATTGGCTTTGCGAGATCACCGGTTTCCACGACATTTCTTTTCAGCCCAATTCAGGAGCACAGGGTGAATATGCCGGGCTAATGGTCATAAGATCTTACCATAAAAGCAGAGGGCAGGAACATCGGAATGTTGCATTAATTCCGGCATCGGCCCATGGCACAAATCCCGCTAGTGCCGTGATGGCAGGAATGAAAGTGGTAGTAGTGAAATGTGATGAGAATGGCAATATAGATGTAGCAGACCTGAAAGAAAAGGCCACAGAACACAAAGACCGTTTGAGCGCTCTACTCGTCACCTATCCTTCCACACATGGTGTCTTTGAAGAATCTATCATTGAAATATGTGCTATTATTCATAGTAACGGTGGTCAGGTATATATGGATGGTGCGAATATGAATGCCCAGGTTGGTATCACTAGCCCGGCAACTATCGGCGCCGATGTATGTCACCTTAATTTGCATAAGACTTTTTGTATACCTCACGGTGGAGGAGGTCCTGGTATGGGACCTATCGGGGTGGCAGAGCACCTCACACCATTCCTTCCCGGTCACCCACACCTGGAATCCCAGGGAAGTTCGAATATTTCTGCCATAGCTGCTGCGCCTTGGGGAAGCGCTTCTATTCTCCCTATCTCTTATGCCTACATTAGAATGATGGGAGCTAAGGGATTGAAAAAAGCAACGGAAATTGCCATCCTCAATGCCAACTACTTGTTGAATCAATTAAAAGATCACTTCCCTATTTTGTATGTAGGGGCTAAAGGCAGATGTGCTCACGAAATGATTGTTGACTTCAGGCAGTTCAAAACAAGTGCAGGCATTGAAGTGGAAGACATAGCCAAACGATTAATGGATTATGGTTTTCATGCGCCTACGGTCTCTTTTCCTGTGGCAGGAACTATGATGATCGAGCCCACAGAAAGCGAATCGAAAGAAGAACTTGACCGATTTTGTGAGGCAATGATCCAAATAAGAGAAGAAATAAAGGAAATAGAAAATGGCATCGCAGACAAAACAAATAACGTGCTTAAAAACGCCCCACACACCTCATCGCTTGTAACGGCCGATGAATGGACTTTTCCTTACAATCGTGCAAAAGCCGCTTTTCCACTTACCTACCTTCAAGACAATAAATTCTGGCCGGCAGTGAGCCGAATAGATAGCGCCTTTGGCGATCGCAATCTTATATGTACATGCACACCGATAGAAGCGTTTGCAGCACTTCAATCTTAACAAAAAAGCCCTGGATTACTCCAGGGCTTTCACTTTTATTTATAGCCAAATCATATCAAACATTAACATGTCTTTCGGCATGATAAGAAGACCTGACCAAAGGACCGGACTCTACGTACTTTAAACCTTTGGAAAGACCAATCTCTTCATATTTCTTAAATTGATCGGGATGAATAAACTCAATAACTTCATGGTGCATACGCGTCGGTTGTAAATATTGCCCGAGTGTTAAAATATCCAAGCCGCTTTCAACAAGATCGTCCATCGCTTTAAATACCTGATCTTCTGTTTCACCCAAGCCTAACATAATCCCGGACTTGGTACGCTTACCGAATTCTTTCGTACGCTTTATTTGCTCCAGGCTTCTGGCATATCTTGCCTGAGGCCTTACGGCACGGTACAATTCCCGGACTGTTTCCATATTATGCGAAACCACTTCCTGGCCCGGATTTATCATAGTGATCAAAGCATCCCAGTTACTTTTAACATCCGGGATTAAAGTTTCGATAGTAGTATCCGGACACTTTTCCTTCGTAAGCCTTACGGTTTCATGCCATATGTGCGCACCCCGGTCTTTCAATTCGTCTCTATTCACAGATGTTAATACAGCATGCTTCACTTTCATCTTAAAGATAGAATCAGCCACCCTTCTTGGTTCATCCTCATCGTATTCCGGCGGACGACCTGTTGCAACAGCACAAAAAGAACAGCTTCTTGTACATACATTACCAAGAATCATGAAAGTTGCCGTTCCTGCCCCCCAGCACTCACCCATATTGGGGCATGCTCCGCTTTCACAGATGGTATGTAATTTATTTTCATCTACCAGTTTACGTACGCGTTTGTAATCTTCACCGATAGGCAATTTTACGCGCAACCAATCTGGCTTTTTATTTCTTTTTATTTTCTTATCTCCACTAGGGACAACAGGTAATTCTATCATAATGCAAAATTAAGCTTAGATTTGTAAAAAAAGAAATTCAACTGCCACTAATAGCGTGAACCGTAATACAAGGTGAAGAATAGTGCTCCAAAAATAGCCTGATCGTCATAGGAGCTGAAAAGGTCTATCTTGCGGTTATATGCTTCTATGGTAAAACCAGTCTCTATACCCGCCAATGAAGTTTCATTTCGACCAAATTCAAAATTCAGCGCTGCTTTTATGTTTAACCCTACTCTCACTTTGGCCTGATCGAAACCGTTGAAGAAGCCGCCTCCTCCTACTATCAATCCGTCGTGATGTTCTACAGGATCGAAGGGAACCACTACGACAGCACTAGTATCTGAAGGTGAAAGCGCATACTCAATAAAATAGGGCTTAACCAGTCCAATAGAGGGACCACCGGCAAATATAGCGCTTAATCTTACACCATTTTCGGGAAATTTATCAAACAGCACTATTTCACGTCCATACCTGGGCCGTATAGATATAAGGTAGTTGACTTTACCACGAATAAAGGATTTACCGCTTATGGCGCTCGAAAACCGTTCTTCCTTATTGTGTTTCACATTAACAATCTCGACAGAGAAATTATGAAACGTTTTGGGCTTGTATTTCAGTGCATATTTAATTTCAATTCCTCCAAGCAAAGATGCATTCGTATTAAAATTAATACCAAAGGCTAATTCCTGACTACCCGGTTCTAAGGTCTTTTTTTCCTTTTTTACGGGGGAGTCACCTTCACTTTGGGCATTGCTCAAAAAGCAATGTCCCAACAGCATTAAGATCACTATTTTAAACTGCCATGTCATTTATATCATGCAAGGGTCTGTTTCCTGATATCGCTGTAATTAATATTCATATGAGAATTATGGTACACGCATTTACCTCCTTTGATTACCAGTACCTGAGGTGATTCGTGCATAATGCCAAATTTTGATTCCACCGCATTCGAAATATCTCTGTGCGCAATCAAGTCCAGGAAATAGGTATTCACTTCCTTCATCTCATCGCTAATCCAAGAGCGTTCGAGCCTGCTAAGTGCTGTACTACTAATAGAACAACGTGTAGAATGCTTAAATAATATACAAGGCACAGTATTTGAGTCCTGAACAATATCATTTAATTGTCCGATATTCCTCAACTCTACCCACGGAACAGCTTGTTCCTGCTTCCCTTTGCCACCAAATAATGCCATAAAATTAAATCTCTTTTCAAAAATAACAGACAATAACCGAAATTAGTTTACGGTCAGTATAATTAGTACCAAATTTCACTTTCGCGTTTGTCGTACTTAAGTTTTTTCTGTTTTTGTTTGTGCTCAACCGGATTATAGTATTTACCATTGTTTCGAGATTTCCGTAGCACTCTTTGACGGTAACGTTCATTAGCTTTATACGAATTCTTTACGACGCCACCAGAATAAACAGAGCTAGGGTGCAAGCCTTTCCGGGCTCTTCTTACTACGATATCCCCTGAGTAATTAGCTATTTCCTTACCTTTCTTACGCATTTGTTTCTCGCGTTGTCGTATGGTCTTCACAAGGATATCTCCTTCGTAGGAAGCGATCTCTTTATCTTTTTCTCGCCTCATCTTATCACGTTCTTCAAGGGCATTAACCGGAAGGTTTCCACTATACCTGGCTTGTTCTTTGTCTTTCTTACGTATTTCTTTAGCTTTCTTCTCCAGGTCTCTGGCATCAATAGCGCCTGTATTCTCCGATATTTCCTTGTTCTTGGCTCTGATTGCCTGCTCTCTTTTATGCAATGATTTGTAGCTAACTTCACTACCTCTGGTCATATCATTCTGCATTTCAATCGACTTGGCAATTTTACGACCATGTATATCAAGGTATGTAGCACCTTCCATGTTCGCTCCTGTTTCTGCAGGTCCTTCCTTCTTATCAGGAGCTCTTTGATGAGCCATAGCACGTGACATCTCCTTAGACTTTGCAATTTTTGTTCCATGAATATCTTCGTATGTCGCACCTTTCACCTTCTCAACCTTAGGTTTTCTGTTATCAGGGCGAGGTCCGGTCTGATGCGCCATTGCTCTGCTCATTTCTTTGGATTTGGCAATTGCACGTGCATTTAATTGAGCCCTTGTAGCACCCTTATAGTCTTTCAGCCCTAATTCAGTCTTAATTTTGGTAGGCTTTGGCCCTGTTTGGCGAGCCATTGCTTTCCCCATCTCTTTGGATTTGGCAATCGACTTCGATTGTAATTGTTCTCTACTTGCCCCCTTATAATCTTTCAGACCAAGTTCTGTCTTCTTCTTTTTAGGTTTAGGGCCTGTCTGGTAAGCAAATTCCCGTTTTAGCTGTTGTGACTTCGCAGCTCTCATTGCGGCATGGTCGGGATATTGAAAATTATTTTTTGCTCGCGGCGCTAATGGGGCCCCACCATGCTCCAGCACTCTTCCGGGTTTCGTCGCATTTTTCGCCATCTGTTTGGAGCTAAGCTCGGCTTTCTTTTTGGCGTCGCCATACCTTGCCGGTTTAGCCTCTGTATTCGGCCTTATCTGTTGAGGGGTACGATGTCCACCGGTCACACCAGCCTGAGCCGTTTTGGACCTTGGGCCAAGTGGTGATCCCCCATGTTCAAGTACTCTACCTCCCTTCGTAGGATTCTTAGCCATCTGTGCAGAAGTGTTCTTTGCCCGCTTCTTAGCATCTCCATATTTGGCCGGTTTGGCTTCTGTATTTGGCCTTATCTGCGAAGGAGTACGATGCCCACTGGTAACTCCGGCTTGAGGAGTTTTAGACTTTGGACCAAGCGGAGACCCACCGTGCTCATGCACTCTACCTCCCTTTGTGGGGCTCTTAGCCATTTGTGCAGAGGTATTTTTTGCCCGCTTCTTAGCATCTCCGTATTTGGCCGGTTTGGCTTCTGTATTTGGTCTTATCTGCGAAGGAGTACGATGCCCACTGGTAACTCCGGCCTGAGGAGTCCTGGATCTTGGGCCTGAAGCAGCACTACTATGTTCAAATGCTTTTCCTCCCTTCGTAGGCTTCTTAGCCATCTTTGAAGAGGTATTTTTTGCTCTTTTTTCTGCCGACCCATAGTTCACTGGTTTCTTATCGGCATTAGATCGTATTTGGCTGGGGCTACGATGTCCGCCTGAGACTCCGGCTTGAGGAGTTTTGGACCTTGGACCTGAGGCACCGCTTCCATGTTCTGTGGCTACACTCCCCTTGCCGGGCTTTTTAGCCATTTTCTTAGAGGTGCTCTGAGATTGTTTTTTGTTATCAAAATACTTCGCAGGTTTTTTATTTTGAGCGTGTTTTAGTTCCTTTGATTTCTTAATCTTACCACCATTAAGATCTTTGTATTTGGCCCCACCAGACGATTTCACATTAGAATGTGGTTGCTTTGGAGGTGGTGCGACCTCATGTTTGGCATGCTTACTCATGGAGGAACTCGATTTTCGCTCATTATGTTGTTGCGCCTTAACCGACTTCTCACCTGGTTTCTTACCTCCCTGTTTGTTTAATTCTTTTTGTGTATGCTTTTTATCACCTTCAATTTTCTTATGAGCATTATTCTGGGCAAAGATCTGAGAACACAATAATAAGGCCACAAAAAGCAGCACTGCTTTTATTCCTAAAGCATCGCGAAATATGTAAGATATTTTTTGTAGCATCAACAAATCACCTTGCATTTAGTCTCCTAGGTTGTTTCTTTTTAATCAGCCCGTTATCACTTTTCCTTCCGGATTTACGTCCTTTAGGGCTGCCTCCTTCGTCAAAAGCGCTTAAGTCAGACGAAGACACCTTACCTGAACCTGGGCATGGCGAGCTGGTTGAACAAGCAAAAGTCATAGACATCAATAGAGTTACGACAAGCAATGCGAAACGGTTCAAACTTTTAACTGGGAATATGCGCATATACCAAAAATAACAAAATAAAAGCAAGGAACAAAGCTTCTATTTGTTCAATCGCCTCAATATGAAAGGAGATCTTCTATTTTTTCTGCTAATCTGTTCTTTGCCAAATAATTTGATTCGAGGTCTTTGGCAAACGGAATTGGGGTATCCAGACTCCCTAATCGCTTGACGGGAGCGTCTAGCAATTCAAACAATTCATCAGCGGCCCATGAAGCAATTTCGGCACTTATGCTACCGGTCTCATTATCTTCATTCAAAACAAGCAGGCGCCCCGTTTTTTTTACAGATTTCATCACAGCCTCTTTATCCCAGGGGATAAGTGTGCGTAAATCAATCAATTCAATATCCGCCTCACCATGCTCATCCAGGTATTCTTGACACCAAATAACGCCTAAACCATAGGTTACAATAGTTAAATCTTCGCCAGTGCGAACAACCTTCGCTTTTCCTAATTCTCCTATAGTATAATTATCAGGCACTTCACCTTCCAGCGATCGATATAATGCTTTATGTTCAAAAAACAGAACGGGATTCGGGTCTTCAATAGCGGCGAGCAATAATTGTTTAGCTTCTCGCGGATTGGATGGATAGACAATTTTTAGACCAGGCGTATGAAAAAACCAAGCTTCGGTCGACTGTGAGTGAAAAGGACCGGCCCCGACACCCGCACCTGTAGGCATTCTTACAACGACGTCTGCATTTTGCCCCCACCTGTAATGACTCTTGGCCAGGTTATTTACGATTTGGTTAAATGCACAACTCACGAAATCGGCAAATTGCATTTCAACAACCGTTTTCATTCCCGCGATTGATGCGCCAAAGGCAATTCCGACGATAGCCGACTCGCAAAGGGGGGTATTCCTCACACGCTCTTTCCCAAACTTAGCCAGTAAACCTTCTGTAGCTTTAAAAACTCCACCGTATTCGGCAATATCCTGTCCCATCAAAATTAAATTTTCATGTTTGGACATTGCCTGCTCCAGCGCATCTCGAATGGCATCTACAAAGCGCATAGACTTACTGCTTCCCGGAGCATTAATATCGTTTACTTTAAAATACTCTTTGTAAACGTCATCGAGTTCCTTTTGTGGATCCGGCACCGCAACCGGGGCCTTATTAGCCTGATCAAGGGCTTCATTAATTGCTGCTTTGATCGATTTCTGTATATCATCAAATTCTGATCGATCAAGTACTTTTTCTTTAAGCAAAAAGGACTCATAATTCTTGATTGGATCCTTCTTCTGCCATTTTTCTATTAACTCTTTGGAAACATAATCTACACCTGATGATTCCTCATGACCTCGAACTCTGAAGGTTACTGCCTCTATCATTACAGGCCGGGGATTTCGTCTAATGTTACGTGACCATTTCAGCACTTCAGAATATACCTCAAGTATGTTATTACCATCAACCTGCACACACTCGATGGCATATGCCGCACCTTTCTCACTAAATTCACTGATCGCATATTGTTCATAAGTTGGTGTAGAGATACTAAAGCCATTATTCTCCACCAAAAAAATAACCGGTAAGTCCCAAACCGATGCTACGTTCAAAGCCTCATGAAACTCACCTTCACTACTTCCCCCATCACCTGTAAAGGCCAGCACAACCTTATTCTCTTTGTTGAGTTTATGAGCAAGACCTAATCCCCCTGCCAGGGAAAGTTGAGGTCCCAGGTGAGAAATCATACCAATAATATGATGATCCATTGATCCAAAATGGAACGAACGATCGCGTCCTTTGGTAAACCCTCCGGGCTTCCCTTGAAATTGTTGAAATAACTTTTCGAGTGAAATATCACGAGCAGTAAATACCCCCAGGTTTCTGTGTAGGGGTAATATAAACTCATCATCTTCAAGAGCCATCACAGCACCGATAGAAACAGCTTCCTGTCCTATTCCGGAAAACCACTTGCTAATTTTACCCTGTCTCAATAAAAGAAGCATTTTTTCTTCGATGAGACGAGGAATCATTAGTTGCCTGTAAAGGTTAATTAGTAGCTTTTTTGAGTAATTCTTTCTATCAAACTTCATTCGAAGTGTAAATATAGCTTAAATGCTTGATCCGCAAAATGAGATATTTTTTTAATTTTGTGGAACACATAAAGTGCATCCCATGAAATTTCACACATTTGAATTAAAAAACGGACTGAAAGTAATTGTTCATCCTGATAAATCTATTCAAATCGCCGTACTAAACATTATGTACAATGTTGGTTCGCGCGACGAGGATGAAGACAAAACGGGATTTGCACACCTTTTTGAGCATCTCATGTTTGGCGGCTCCGGTAACATTGAAGAATTTGATGAAGAACTGCAGCGGGTTGGTGGTGAAAACAATGCATTTACCTCTCCCGATGTTACCAATTATTATATTACGGTACCGGCTCCCAACCTGGAAACAGCTTTTTGGCTCGAATCTGACAGGATGTTAAGATTATCTTTCAAAAGCGAACCACTGGAGGTACAGCGTAAAGTAGTCATCGAAGAATTCAAACAACGCTATTTAAATCAACCATATGGAGACGCCTGGCTAAAACTAAGACCTTTGGCTTATACGCAACACCCTTACAAATGGGCTACTATTGGGAAAGAAATAAAACATATTGAAGATGCAACGATGGAAGATGTTAAGGCTTTCTTCAAAAAGTTTTATATTCCAAATAATGCCGTTCTTGTGATTGGTGGCTGTGTAGAAATTGATGAGGTAGAACGCCTCGCCAAAAAGTGGTTTGAACCAATACCTTCCGGTACACCTTACCGCAGGCAATTACCAAGCGAACCCAAACAAAACGAAGCAAGGGAAGAACATGTTTATGCTCCCGTCCCCTCAGATGCCCTTTTCAGAGCATATCATATGTCGGGGAGAACCTCACCGGAATATTACTCTTGTGATTTATTAAGTGATATCCTTGGCCGTGGTAAATCCTCTCGTTTGCACCAGGAACTGGTACAGGATAAAGCCCTATTTAATCAGATTTCAGCATATATTAATAGTTCCTTTGACCCTGGTCTTCTCATTATTAGTGGTCACATTCGGGATGGTATTGATTTGGAACATGCTAATGCATCAATAGACCATGTACTCGATAAACTGCTACAAGATGGAATAAACGACGATGAACTTGAAAAAGTTAAGAATCAGGCAGAATCAACCATTGCTTTTGAACAGGTAGATGTATTAGAGCGATGCATTTCGCTGGCTTACGCATCAATACTCGGTGATCTCACATTGGCAACCAACGAGTTGGAAAAAATTGAATCAGTAAAAAAAGATGATATTATTGTCAACGCACAAAAAATTCTAAGAAAAGAAAATTGTTCAACTCTTTATTACCACGCAAAAAGCTAATAATACATGAAAATTAGAGTAGGAATGGGGTACGACGTACACCAATTGAAAGAGGGTCAGCCATTTTGGCTTGGCGGCATTAATATACCTCATGCAAAGGGTGCGGTAGGACATTCTGATGCGGATGTTTTAATTCATGTAATATGTGATGCGCTATTAGGGGCTGCCAATTTGCGTGATATTGGTTATCATTTTGCTGATACAGACCCTGCGTTTAAAGGAATAGACAGTAAAATTCTGTTAAAAGATGTAATGAAGCTCATCCGGAATAAGGGTTACGAAGTCAATAATATAGATGCAACTATTTGCTTGCAGAAACCCAAAATAAACCCGCATATTCCTGAAATGATATCAGTACTGGCAAAGGTAATGCAAATAGACGAAGATGACATCTCTATTAAAGCCACAACCACTGAAAAGCTAGGATTTGTCGGTAGAGAAGAAGGGGTTTCGGCGTATGCCGTATCGTTAATAAATAAAAAAGATTAATAGTAAACGCAGCTAGGAGCTATTAAGTATAGCACCTAGCCACGTTCAGTTTACTTTTTATTGCCTTTTTTCTTCTTTTTTGAACTTCCTTTAGATTTATAATCTGTTGAAAGGATCACAATTTCAGTTCTTCTGTTAAGTGCTCTGCCTTTCGGATTATCGCTGCCATCAGGTTTGGTATTTGGAGCGATAGGCTCTTTCTCTCCGTGACCTTTAGCTACCATTCTCTCTGCAGGAATACCCTGATCGATCATTAGCTGCCTTACTGTATTCGATCTGCGTTGAGAAAGATCTTCATTGTAAGCATCATTACCTTTGCTATCGGTATGTCCCGCAATTTCAATCTTAATCTTAGGATGAGATTCCAGGAACATAAATAATAGTTGTATTGAAGGTTCAGATTCTTTTTTCACAACATCTTTGTCAAAATCAAAGAATAAATCTTCCAGAATGAATTTTGTATCCTTCTTTATATCTTCCGTTTCTACATCGAGGTTAAGTGCTTCTCTAAATTCAACTTCACCATCTTTGGGTCCACCGGTTGAATCCGCAGGATCTGTAGTTTCCTTCTTACTTTTCGGTTCAACACCAATTACAATCGTTTCCGACGACGGACATTTTGCCATATACTCATCTAAATTCTCAACATAAGGATCAAATGTAGTATCGCCTACAAATACGATGGAATAGTGTTTACCAATAACTACATCCGCATCAAACTGACCACTTGCATCGGTTGTGTCTACCCAAGTAATCCACTTTTCATAAAATTTGTAGTTAGACTTACCTTCCGTTTCCGCTTCATCCACATGTCGTTGTTTAACCAAACCTACACTAACATTTTCCAATGGTGTCCATTTCGTTTCGTCATCACCGGTAATATTTGTTGACGTAATAGTAGTGTCTATTGACGCTGTAATAGTGGAGTCTATCGATGCTGTTGCCGCTGAATCCGGAACAGTCGCATTACTTGATTCATTTTGAGAAGACTTCAATTTTAAAAACCCGGTAAGGTGACACATTGGCGGTTCAAAATCCTCAAAACGATAGATGTCGTCACAACAAGTCTCACTTGTAAGTGCAATCCCTCCTGGCCTGTTGGACACTAAGTAGCCATACATTAAACCATCCTTTTCGTTGCTCGGTGTAAAATAGGTATCGTCATAGGAACAATTGACAGGTATCCCTTTATTGACCGGTTTCGAAAAGCGCTTGGTATGTCCTTTAGATTCAAAGATGTCATAACCTCCCAAACCATGATGGTAATTAGAGCTAAAATACAATGTCTTGGTCTTACTATCGTAATAGGGACTTATTTCATCCCTGATAGTATTTATTCTTCGACCACAGTTAATTGGATCACCGTGGTTCCCTTTTTCGTCAATCAGGATGTACCAAATGTCCTTACCCCCTAATCCTCCCGGACGATTTGAAGAGAAATAAAGAACGCGTTGTGTAATTACTTTTCTTCTTCGTTTTTTAGTCGATTCACCAATAGTGGGTTGAGTAGAGGTGTAGGTTCCTGAAAATATGTTCCCATGACTTGTCATAGGCAACTTATGAGCTTTACCCCAACTTTTACCTTCTTTATCCGCGTAATAGATGGAACAGACCACCTTGTTCGTTCTATCCGGAACACAGCGCGTGTAATACATGCGTTTACCATCACTTGTTATAACTGCATTAGCTGTATGTTCGAATTTGTGATTTACTTTAGCGTTTAAGGCTTTAGGAGTACCCCAGCTTTCTCCTTCTCTCACGCTCGTATATAGTTTCACGGGATAGAAAGTTTCATCACCATAATCCACGCTAATTACGCTATCCACGCGAAGGGAAGCAAACATCAAGGTATCTTCTCCTATAGGGTGTGGTGAAAAATCGGTATAAGCATGATTGACATCACCTTCCAAAAAGGCCACAGTTGTAAAAGAGGTATCTCCTTTTATCATTTCCTGAGCAAAACTACAGGCCTTAAATTGACTTTTAGCGATTTTAGCATATCGTTTTTGCTCCAAATCCTTTGTTTTGAGCTTGTAAAACTGGACATACATTAATTTGGCCTCTTCGTATTTTCGATTCATCATTAATGTCTCGGCATAATAGAAAAAAGACATTGGATTGTCAGGTTTCTTCTTGTCCTCAAAAAAAGCAGACCTTTTGAAATACTCTTCCGCATGTGCATAATCACGAGCAAGGAAATATGATAAGGCCAATTTATAAACTACATAGGGATTTTGTTTATCATGCTCGTATATTTCTTTATACTTATCAATAGCATTGTAATAGCTATGTTGTTCCAAAAGGTTATCAGCAATCTTGACCTGCACCCAATCGGTATGCCCCTCCACTCCATGATGTGAATCCTTGTAATCTTTTGCTGGTTGCTTCGTCTCTTCGGTTTCTTTTTCTGGCTGTTTTTGTGCTTTTGATTGTCCGATAATAAATAGTACAGACACTAAGACACAAATTAATTTATATCCTAACTTCATTAAAATTGAGGTTTAGAAAATTCCACATGGTATTGTTATGTCTCCAGGTACAGCCCTTGATAGTACACCGCACAAGCGTAGTGACACTTCCCAAGCGCCTACCAACCCTGAACCTGTTACACCTTGAAAGGCTTTTTCGTTGATATCTGCTAATGATGAGGTTGTCATATCATAGCTAAACATCATTTTAACACTTTTGTACTTTAATCCTGCCATTAAGATGGCTGCGTCTGCCCAACGATAATAGGCTCCCAGGTGCACACGTGTTTTCCCCAGGTTTGTTCCTACTAGGGCTCCGAGGAGAATATCTCTGGCTCTTGATTGCTGCATAATTAAGATACGGGGAAGTAGCTCAAACCGGCTATTAAGCCGGTGTCGCACTCCTATATCAAAAGCCATACGTGCTCCCAGTTCATTTTCATCGTTGTTATTAATAACATCCGTGAATGATTCTTTTGGTGTCGTTATTTGAAACGAACTGATTCCGGCATTCAGACTGGTTCCTTCATTGATTTTATAGGAATAAAAAACCCCTACATTTAAGTCATAATGTGCCGCATTAGCAGATTTCAAGTCCAAGTCATACTCACCATGATCGAGGTCCCTGTCCAGTACCCATGGAGAAGGCCCATATTGGTTGTTGTAATAGAGGGAGCTATAATCAATTTCCTTGGTGATGTACCCACCCTGAACACCAATCGAAATATGATGTCTTTTGTGTAGATCTAATGTCCTATGATAAGCTAATGACAACAAGAAAGAATTATTCTTAAAAACACTTTCTCCCAGTTCATCATGATAGAAAACAGCACCCGCGCCTAATTTATCGTGCCCAAATATCCCCTCTACAAAATTCATATCGAAGCCAAAAGCAGAAGACTGAAAGGTAGAATTTAGTGTAGACCATTGATTTCTGTGAATAGCATTAAAACACCAATCTTCATTATAACGCCCCGTAAGAGAAGGGTTTAACATCATGGGGTTGTTAAAAAACTGTGAGTAATGGATGTCTTGGGCAAAACACGCTCCTCCTGCCACCCATAGTAATAAGGCAGCAAGAATTCGATTAAATTTCGTCATCATCTAACTTATCTTAAAAGCGTAATATTTCTTTTTAGTTTATGTTTTCTACCGTAAGCATCGGTTCCTACGGCCACAGCCACATAAGAACCTATTTCCTGATCCACACCCCGGTGTTTACCATCCCAGAACACGGCAATATCGTCATCACTTACATCATAAGTCTCATAAACAATTTCACCATACCTGTTAAATACTTTTAGGTATTCCAGGTCGACATTTTTCTTAATTAACAACAAAATATCATTATTATCATCTCCGTTCGGTGTAAAGGCATTTGGTAATTCAAGGTAGGTTTTCAAATCAATACAAACCTGAAATGTATCTCTACAGCCCTCATCGTTTTCCATAATGCGCAGTACTTTATAGACACTGTCTTCTGCTGCAAAACTGTAACTGTGCGTCGGACTATAAATTTCCGTTTCGGTATTACCGTCCCCAAAGAAGTATTCATGATAAATAATATTCTGAGGAACATCAACGGTAATCCACTTTTCTAAATCTCTAAAGTCAATATCATTCCCAATCAACCAGTTCGCTGTATCAGCATCGAAATCTGCAAGCGGTGAGTATTGAACAAAAATATCCTTTTTAATTGAGCTCATACACCCTGACTCACTTTCAACAGTGAGCGTAACAGTCTTCACACCGCCTTGTTCATAAATATGGCTGGGTTCAAACTCATCGGAAGAGTTTTCATCACCAAAGTCCCAGAGCCAGCTAATTATTGGATCTTCCACCAAACCATTGGTCAGGTTCTCAAAATTAGTTGGTCTTGATTCTTGTCCGGCGCATACAGTATCCGTAATAAAATCAGGATCTCCAATATCCTTGGTTGATATGATCGTATCTAATACTGCTCTGCAATCATCTCGCTCATCGCCAACGTAGGCGAAGACACGATGATCCCCTCCGGTGGCAAAAATGTAACTTCCCATGTTGAGAGGAGCATTTGGATCCGGATTATCGAACGGATTGTTTTTCACAGGATCTAAAATTGTATCCCCATTCTCCGTATTGATTAAGTAGTTCACACCGTCTAGCTGTGATGGCTGTATTATACCATTATCTTCAAAATAAAGCTCGATAAACATTTCCTGTCCTGGACAAATATCCTCTTCATACCTGATTAATGGAGGAGGCAAAAAAGATACGGTAAAACGTCTGTTCCTGATCTCGGTTTCGCATCCGTTTTCATCGACCACCTCTACGCTATATAGGTAATCGCCTCCGACAGGGAATGTTTCCGGTTTTACAAATAGCACCGGATTCAAATCTTCGACTTCGGCAATTATATCTGTTTGTCTGGTTATAGTCCAGTTGGCTGAAACGATGTCAATATCAGGGTTTATAGTTCGTTCGAACCACAAGCGCATGCTATCATTCTGACATCTGTTAATCACAAAGGACTCAATGTCCAATTCCGGATAAATAATATCAATTGACAAAGAATCATTAAATGTACATTGATTATCGTAATAAGTTCCGGAAGCATAAACTACAACGCCGTTTGCACTATTGGCTTCGGTAAATATTTCGTTGATAGTATACCCATCTGTTACGCTTAATGGAATACCCGGATCGTCATAATAGGATTCCGATCGATTGGTAAAACCGGGAGTTTGATAATCTATAAGCCAATTGATTGTATCAAAGTGATGCGTAAACCCACTTGGCCAATAATAGGTTTTTAGTGTTACAGGTTCACCCACACATACCGGTTTATCATTGAGATCAGGGTCTATTTCCATACGCACTACAGGGAATGTGTAAAATACCGGAACAGAGAATGAACTTGAGCAACCTGTTGAATCAACCGCAGTAAAAACTGCTGTGTATTCATTTTGACTTCCATAAGCATATAAGGGATTTAAAGAGTCGGCGCTATTACCGTCTCCAAAACTCCAGGTGGTGGAAACAATTGTTCTTGGATTATTTTCATCAAAATGCAAGATAGTGCCATTGAATTCAACCGAATCTCCAAAATTACATACCTGACTAGCAGTTCCTGTCACTTCCAATGGGTGAGCTATTATGATTTCTTTTCTGTAATTACAATCGTTCTCATCTCGCAAAATTATTTCATAATTGCCTACTTGATTCAATACTAATACGGCAGAATCTATGACAGAAGGATCATCTATCGTTGCAATTACATCCTCACTTAACGAAGGTGGTTGACGCAATGTCCAGGTATAGGTCGGTATCCCCAATGTCGTATCCAATTTAAGAACAACTTCCTGGTCAGGATCATTACAGTTGATCACAAAATTTTCTATATCTGTTGTAAACTCCGGGGTTTCAAAAACCATATGGCTTTCTATGGTATCGGCTGTACAACCTGCCCAGCTTACAACTTCCATAGTCGCATACCAAATACTGTCTACAGGAAATTCAAATGGATGGGGGTCCCCTTCCCCACTTAATTTACCTGGTTCACAAGCATCGTGTAGTGGGAAATTCAAAGGATCATCCACACAGTAACTCGTCAAATTAGGCCCCGCAATAGTATCTCCGTTTGCGTTAAGTTGAAATAGATTCCATTCTCTTTCTCTGATCTCACAACCGGGAACGTAAGCCGTACTATCAACCATTAGTGGTATTTCATCGGGATCACCATTTCTGCTTGTACAAATTATGGGTTTTAGGGGATCCTGAATATCTGTACCGACCCAACCAATATTTAAATTTGTTGGTGGAGCACATATTGTCATTATATTATTTACCGTGTCTATACATCCTGAAGCATCCTCAACAATCAATTGAAAAGGATAGTTACCAGGGGTTGTAGGAAATTTGTATTCCACCTGAGTTCCTGTCAGGGTTTCGTTTGTAGGATTTGTAAATATCCATGTCGTATTTACAATACCACCATTAGCAGAGTTGGAAGAATCGACAAGAATAGTGGTATCTCCTTCACAATAATCTCTTTGGTGATACCTGATATCGAAGGGATCATAAAAATGAATACTATCTTTATGTACACAACCCAAGGCGTCTATGACGGTTAACCTTAAATAAACTTCTTCATCAAAATTAACTGTTTCGCTTGTAGAAAGCACTTCTCCCGTCAAAGTATCTTCCCATAAATAGGTGGCAGGTGGATTAGCTACTGTAATCTGCGGGCCCCATGCATTGCCGTGCTCGGTACAATTTAATGTGTCGTTATCGCCCAATTCAAATTGTGGAGGTTCTACAATAGTAAGCTCAAAAGAAAACGTGGCATCTCTTGGCGTAGGGCACGCTAAATCCTCTACTGTAACGCTTACCACATATGTCCCAGCCTGATCGGCTGTTGGGGTGCCACGGATAAACAAACGTCCATTATTTCCTACAATACCTTGTATAAAAAAGCGCTCTACACCATTGTTTACAGGAACGCCCTCTTTGGTCACGACCACATTGGTAAAAATGGTACCTTCATTTTCCGGATCAGAAGCATCTTTCCAATCTAAAATTTCAGTTCCGGCACATATAGTTGTGTCTTCTTCTCCGGTAAGGTTAAAAGTCCCTAAAAGAGGGGCTTCATTTTCACAATCAAATGTATGAATCTGCACACCTCTGACTACTCTTCCTTTTAATTTGCCATCTTCATATTCTTCTACTACCAAATCAGTAATCCCTAGCTCATCGGGCTGCGTCGCCAGGATAGCAATGTCGCCGTCAGACCCGACACTTAAATTGCTTGACATCGAGACTGGTTTTAGTGTACTGTAACCAGTGAGGTAATTAATAGCCGTAGAGGCATTTTGTTGAGGGGATATTAAAGAATAACGTAATTCATCTCCATCTGCATCCGAAGCCTGTGGGTTATAGACAAATTCTTCTCCAACGCAAACACGAACTATGGGACCTTTTGACCCTCCTAAAAAAACCGGCGAATTATTGTCCGGAAAGTCTTGTGTGTTTATTAGTGCCTCTACATAATAGGTCTGTTGATCACCAGAAATGGTATTTAAAGCATATGAACGGAAATTGGCCACAAATGAAACGAGCCAGTCATCTGTATCATCGAATGCTGCTAAGCTCACGGGTGCACTTACAAAAATAAATTTTTTAATTCCTCTGTTCGGATTGGAGGAATTTGAACAATTCGATTGTTCTTTGTCGCATAAGACTTTGATTTCTTCTCCAGTGTTAATTTTTGTAGCTGAGACTTCAAACTCTTCACCCAGCTTTTCGGATTTGATGTCCAGAGGCAAGCCAATATTAGCATCTAAACCAAAATTTGATCCACATTCTGTATAAACGGTAAGCGTAAAGGTATAGGTCTTATTTCCATTTGCTTCATAACTCAGATCCGCCGACACCAGGTAATCTGGTAAATTACCTTGCGAAAAACCAGCTAATGATGATCCTATAAACAATAAAGTCAGAAGAGTTCGTAATCTTCTCATAGTACTATATTTTTGAAATGCTCGCTATGATTTACATCGTAATACACAACATATGGTATACAAATCATCATATGCAGCTACCTGATAAGGAAGTAACTTGTTTAAAACTAAAAGATTTCAGCAAGCTAAATTAGTTATAATTTTCTTTATTCCTATATATTATATGCGCATAAAGTAAAAAGTGCTACCTCTGTTTTAAAAAAAAATTAATTTTGTAAGACTTGAGTTCAATATAACATGCAAATTTTAGAAGGAAACAAAATCAAAGACATTGTAATAGTCGGAGACAGGGTACTTATTAAGCCTAAATCGTTTAACCAAAAAACCGAATCAGGGCTTTACTTACCTCCGGGTGTTCAGCAAAAAGAAAAAGTACAAAGTGGGTATATTGTGAAAGTGGGCCCAGGCTACCCTTTACCAATTTCTCCAGATGACGGCGATGACTGGAAACCCAGTGAAGACAAGATCAGGTACATGCCTTTACAGGCTGAAGAAGGGGATTTGGCGATTTATCTTCAAAATAATGCTTATGAAATAGAATATGCAGGTGAAAAATATGTGATAGTCCCTCAAAGTGCCATATTAATGCTTGTACGCGATCAAGAGAGCCTGGATTAGTTCCTATCAGAATTTTCGGAGCTAAAGTTATATAAATATTCGAACTTCTGTATTTTTGCATCATGAGTGATCGTTACATGCAACGCGGAGTTTCTGCTTCCAAAGAAGACGTACATGCCGCTATTAAAAACATAGATAAAGGACTTTTCCCTCGTGCCTTCTGTAAAATTATTCCTGATTTGTTAACGGGAGATGCTAATTTTTGTACAATTATGCATGCAGATGGTGCCGGCACCAAATCTTCACTTGCCTATATGTACTGGAAAGAAACAGGAGATTTAAATGTATGGAAAGGAATCGCTCAGGATGCCATAATCATGAATGTAGACGACCTTTTATGCGTAGGTGCTACCACTCACCCCATATTGTTATCATCAACAATAGGACGTAATAAAAACCTGATTCCCGGTGAAGTCATTGCCGCAATTATCAACGGTACCGAAGAAATACTAAGTATGCTTCGCGAGAATGGCCTTGAAATTTATAGTACAGGCGGTGAAACTGCAGATGTGGGTGACCTCGTTAGAACGATAATAGTTGATAGCACGGTTACAACCCGTATGCGCCGGTCGGATGTAATCGACAATGGAAACATACAGGAAGGGGATGTTATTGTTGGATTGGCTTCTTATGGTCAGGCAACTTATGAAGAAGAATATAACGGTGGTATGGGCAGTAATGGGCTCACCTCTGCTAGGCACGACGTTTTTGGCAAAGACCTTAAGCAGCGTTTTACCGAGAGTTATGATAATACAATACCTTCTGAACTCGTCTATTCGGGAAGCAAGGGATTGACGGATTTAAATGAAGCTACCGGGCTAACAGCAGGCAAATTGGTACTATCTCCTACACGCACCTATGCTCCAGTTATTGCAAAAATATTACAGGATATTGATCGTAGTGAAATTCATGGCATCATTCATTGTAGTGGAGGTGCGCAAACCAAAGCACTGCATTTTATTAATGATGTACATGTTATAAAAGATAATTTATTCCCTATCCCACCACTATTCGAGTTGATACGCCAAGAGAGCAACACACCTCTTAAAGAAATGTTTAAGGTGTTTAATATGGGATCGCGTATGGAACTTTATGTAAGCGAAGCGCATGCAAAATCCATAATCGCCATTTCAAAATCGTTTGGTATTGATGCCCAAATTGTTGGACAGGTGGAAGCATTTTCAGGAAAAAAAGTGACGATTATCCATGACAACGAAATAATGGAATACGAATAGTAATACACCTAAATATTACTATTCTTCCACCTACCGTAAATAATACTTTTTTATACAGCCTACAAACCAGTTCCGTGTATTGGCATTTGATAAAATGCTTGTTATTTAATCGAAACAGACTCATCGGACTTTATCACAATACAATGAACGCTGGTTTTTACCCGACAAACACCATTTTTTACCCGATAAACAACTAATATTCGTTGGTACAGTCTGAGCACCCGTTAATACAGCCTAAGTAGTCGTTTGTATAATACTTTTTTAGTTAGGAAAATGAAGTTCTTTCTTTGCTCAGTTTTTAAAAATACACTTAAAAGTTATGAGAAAATTGTTACTTCTAATGTTTCTGAATACAGCAGCATTAGTTACTATGGCTCAGGAGACTTTTCCTGACATTTTGTGGGATGAAAATGCCACACTTCATGACATCGAACGTGTTGCAGGCGAGTTTTTTGCTGAGCACGGGACAAAGAATGGAGGGTGGAAGCAGTATAACAGATGGTTATACGATAATCGTCCATACTTCGACGAAAACGGAAACCGAATTCAATTCGGAAGCACCAACAAGGAACTGGCCAAATTTCGCAAATCAGCTAAAGCTCAAAAAGTAGCTGTAGAAAACCCGGTATGGTCAGAACTTGGACCTCGATCAAGTGAAACAGGACCTTTTAATACCTCTAATGGAAATGGAAACGGACGTATACAAGGTATCGATTATGATGCCCAATCTGGTACGTTCTTCATTACCTCAAGAGGAGGGGGACTATGGCGTTCAAGCGATGAGGGCCAAAACTGGGAACCTCTTGGCGATGAGTTTGCTTCAATGGTACTTAACGATGTGGCAGTTGCTCAGTCAAACCCTTCTGTAATATATGCAGGTGGTACTGACTTTGGAGATTTCTACAAATCAACTGATGGTGGAAATACCTGGCAAACCATTTCATACCATTCTGTAAATTTCAGAATGCAATTAAATCGTATTCTTGTACACCCTCAGGATGAAAATAACGTGTTGTTATTTACAAGTCAGGGGATATTCAGATCACTAAACGGTGGAACAAGCTTCACCAGACCTCGAGTTGGTGGTACATTTGAAGATGCTACTTTTAAGCCTGGCGACCCGTCTGTGGTATATGCTGTAGATCGTGACATGTATCGTTCTACTGATGGCGGAGCAACATTCACTCAAATTACTACAGGAGCTGTTAATGACGGTAAAGTGGCTGTTACTGCTGCTAACCCTGAAGTAGTATACCACTTCCAATCATCATCAGATTACGGTTTACGTGCTATTTATCGTTCAATGGACGGTGGAGACACATTCGAGCAACGTTTAGCTGCTTCACCATCTAACGGTACAAACTACCTTGGAAGAGGATCATTTTCTTCTGGTGGACAGTCTTGGGTACACCACGCCGTAATGGTATCAGAAACAAATATCGACGATGTAATGATCGGTGGTATATTCTTATTCCGCTCAACAGATGGTGCTGCTTCATTTACCATGGACAGAACCGTAAACGGAAATCGCACTTTACATGATGACAACGTTGATATTGAAATCATCAATGGTAAAGTATATTTAGCTACTGATGGAGGACTCTACAAAAAAGAGACTTTCACAAGTAACTGGGATGACATCACAGGTAATTTAGGTATCAGACAGTACTACCGTATGGGTGGTGTTGAAAGCATGCCTTATTTTATCACGGCAGGTTCACAGGATAATGGTACATGGGCATTGGAAGAAAACAATGTTACTTCTTGGTATAAAATCAATGGCGGTGATGGAATGGAAACATTCATCGACTATGAAGACCCTAGTATCGTTTATACTACAACACAGTGGGGATACATCCAAAAGAAAACAAATTTTGGTAAAAACTTCGCCCCAATTAATCGTCCTGTTTCAGGTGACTTCGCATGGGTTTCTCCTTTCGAAATGGACCCTGTTGATCACAATACGATCTATGTAGGTTTAGATCAAATGTATAAGTCAACAGATGCAGGTATCAACTGGACTCCACTAACTACATTTAGCGGTCAGGAGTTACAACACTTTGATGTTGCTCAAAATCCGAACTACATCTATCTAAGTACCAGAAATGCTAGTTACTATTCACATGACGCAGGTGCTACATGGACTGAAATGACAACTATCAGAGGTTATGCATTCTTCAACGTTAATGCAGTGGATCCATTAAAAGTTGTTGCAGCTTATAGCAATACTGTATATGTTTCTGAAGACGGTGGTGTAACATGGACAAACATAGATAACAACCTTCCAAATGTGGCAGTGAGATGTGTACTTTGGGCAAACGATTCGGATAACACACTTTATGTTGGTACAGAAGTTGGTTTGTTTACTACAGATGACAACACAAGTAACTGGGTAAAAATGGATAATGGTCTTCCAAATACCCCTATTTACGAAATGGAAATCAACTACGCCACCTCTAAACTACGTGCTGCAACTTATGGACGTGGTATGTGGGAAGCAACGATCAATCTTCAGGGAATTGGTGATGAAGATAATGATGGATATTCTGCAGTAGTTGATTGCGATGACAACAATCCTGATATTAACCCGGGTGCTACTGATATACCAGGAAATGGTATCGATGAAGATTGTGACGGTCAGGATGCTTCAATTATCGGCGGAACACCTTTCAATGGCACTCCACAGGCTATCCCTGGTTTAGTAGAAGCTGAATTCTACGACGAAGGTGGCGCAGGCGTTGCTTATTTTGATACCGATGCCGGAAACAATGGTAACGCCATTCGTAACGATGATGTTGATGTAGAATTTGGTTCTTCTAACGGTAACGTTGGATGGATTTTTGATGGTGAGTGGTTGAATTATACAGTAGTAGTTGCGTCTGACGGACTTTATACGGTAAACGCAAGTGTCGCTTCTATCAACAGCGGAACAAGCTTTAATTTAATGCTAGACGGACAAGAACTTACTGGTTCAATAGACGTTCCAAACACAGGTAACTGGCAAACTTATCAAACAGTATCTGTTTCTGATCTTAATTTAACTGCAGGAACACACGTTCTACGTTTCAATGCAACTGCAAACGGTTTTAATGTAGATGAATTTGTATTCGTACTAGACCGTGAGCTAATTGATAATGATAATGACGGCTTTTTCGTGGAAGATGATTGTGATGACAATAATCCAAACATCAATCCTGATGCTGATGAAATCATTAACAATGATGTTGATGAAAACTGTAACGGAGCAGCCGTTCAATTTGACTACACTGTTAATTCTAACGAATTATGTATAGGTGAAGAGTTAATCATTGATGTTACTTCTGCTACTACTGTTAGCGATATTGATGCTATCAACTTCACTTTGTTTGGAGACGGTATCACTACTGAGCTTTTAGCTTATGACGGCTCACCAATCTCTCGCACATATAACGTAGCAACTTCAGTAAGTGTTCTAGTTGATATTCGCGTAGATGGAAACGTAATACAAGTTCCTCAGCAAATAGTTAACATAACTACTTGCGATGACAACCAACCACCTGTTGTGGCAGCCGGTGACTTCAAGCAAATCACCTTACCTACCAACTCGGTAACTATAAACGATGCGGTAGCTTTCGATAACGACGGTACGATAGCTTCTCTACAGTGGTCACAAGATGCAGGACCTAACACCGCGACGATCAGCAATGGTACTACTATTGAACCTACATTCTCTGGTTTGGTAGAAGGTTTGTATGATTTCCGATTAACAGGAACAGATGACGATGGTGCCTCTAGCTTTGGTTTAGTAAGCGTACGTGTAAATCCTGCTGAAAACCAACCACCAGTAGTGGCTGCAGGTGATTTTAAACAAATCACTTTGCCTACGAACTCGGTAACTGTTAACGATGCGGTAGCATTCGATAACGATGGTACTATTGCTTCATTACAGTGGACACAAGATTCAGGACCTAATACAGCTACGATCAGCAATGGTACTACTATTGAACCTACATTCTCTGGTTTGGTAGAAGGTCTGTATGAATTCCGATTAACAGGGACAGATGATGATGGTGCCTCGAGCTTCGGTACAGTAAGTGTACGTGTAAATCCTGCTGAAAACCAACCACCTGTTGTAGGTGCTGGTGACTTCAAGCAAATCACCTTGCCTACCAACTCAGTAATTATCAACGATGCAACAGCTTTCGATAACGATGGTACTATTGCTTCATTACAGTGGACACAAGATTCAGGACCTAATACAGCTACGATCACTGATGGTACTACTATTGAACCTACATTCTCTGGTTTGGTAGAAGGTCTTTACGAGTTCCGTTTAACAGCTACTGATGATGATGGTGCCACGAACTTCGGTACAGTAAGTGTTCGTGTAAACCCTGCTGAAAACCAACCGCCTGTTGTAGGTGCTGGTGACTTCAAGCAAATTACCTTACCAACGGATTTCTTAGCCATTGACGACGCAGTAGCATTTGATAACGATGGTACGATCGTTTCACTTCAGTGGACGCAAGACAGTGGGCCGAGTACGGCAACAATTGGTAACGCTACTACAATAGAGCCTACAATATCAGGTTTGGTAGCAGGCTTGTATGAATTCCGTTTAACAGCAACTGACGACGATGGTGCTACTAATTTCGGTACGGTAAGTGTACGTGTGAACCCTGCCGAAAATCAGCCTCCGGTTGTAGGTGCTGGTGACTTCAAGCAAATTACCTTGCCAACGGACTTCTTAGCCATTGATGATGCCGTAGCATTTGATAACGATGGTACAATCGTTTCACTTCAATGGACGCAAGACAGTGGGCCGAATACAGCAACAATCGGAAACGCCACTACCATAGAGCCTACAATATCAGGATTGGTAGCAGGTCTTTACGAGTTCCGTTTAACGGCTACTGATGACGATGGTGCTACTAATTTCGGTACGGTAAGTGTACGTGTGCATCCTGCTGCGAGCAACCAAACGCCATTTAATGGTACTGCTCAGGTAATCCCTGGTACTGTGGAAGCAGAATTCTATGATGAAGGTGGCGCTAACGAAGCTTACTTCGATACCGATGCGGGTAACAACGGTAATTTCTTACGTAGCGACGATGTAGACGTAGAAGTTGGTTCTTCTAACGGTAACGTTGGCTGGATATTTGACGGTGAGTGGTTAGAATACACCGTGGACGTTCAGACTACCGGTTCATACAGTGTAGCTGTAAGTGTTGCATCTATCAATAGCGGTACAAGCTTCAACTTAGAGCTTGATGGCAATTCGTTGACAGGAACTATCAACGTACCAAATACAGGTAACTGGCAAAGTTATCAGACGGTGACGGCTGAAGGTCTTCAAATGACTGCCGGTACACACATCTTAAGATTCAATGCATTGGCCAATGGCTTCAATGTAGATGATTATGTGTTTACTTTAGAAGCGGGTCCTGTTGACAATGACAACGATGGATTTACAGCCGATGTAGACTGTGATGATAACAACCCGGCTATTAACCCTGGTGCTACAGAGGTTTGTGACGGCGTTGATAACGATTGCGATGGTCAAATCGATGAAGGTGTACTTACCTTATTCTACTTTGACCGTGACCAGGATCAATTTGGTAGCCAAACCGAAGATCCGATCGCTGCATGTGTTTCTCCTGAACCTGCGTTCTTGTATGAAACCAACAACGATGACTGTGACGATACACGCGATGTTGACTTCCCTGGTGCACCGGAAAACTGTGACCAACGTGACAACGACTGCGATGGTCAGGTAGATGAAGGAATCGCCACTTCACAATTCTTTGCGGATGATGATAACGACGGTTTTGGTGACCCAAGTCGTCCGGTACAATCATGTGGTTTCTTTGTAGGTATATCATCTAACGATGAGGACTGTAACGACGAAAACAGTGCAGTTAACCCTAATGCAGCTGAAATCTGCGATGGCATTGATAACGACTGCGACGGTGAAATTGACGAAGACGGTGACTTAATTACCTGGTACCGTGACCAGGATAACGATACTTACGGAAACCCGGATATCACGATCGAATCTTGTACACAGCCTGATGGCTATGTAGACCGTGCAGGAGATTGTGACGATACACGTGACAATATGAACCCTGACGAGCAAGAGCTATGTGACCAAATCGATAACAACTGTAATGGTGTGAACAACGAAGGATTGTTGATCATGCAATACCAGGATGTTGACGGTGACGGTTTCGGAACTCCGGATTCAAGCTTAAGTGCTTGTGCAGTGATCAGCGGATTTGTATTAAACGATGAAGATTGTGACGACAACAACGGAGCGGTAAATCCGGATGCTACTGAAATCTGTGATGAGATCGATAACGATTGTGACGGTGAAATCGATGAAGGTGTACAAACACAATTCTTCGCTGATAGCGACAGAGACGGATGGGGAGCTAACAACACTTGGGTGTGGGCTTGTAGCAACCCTGGAAATGTACCGGAAGCGTTTGTACTAATTTCTGGTGACTGTAACGATTCGCACTCGGGTATCAACCCAGGTGTAGATGAAATACCAGGAAATGGTTTCGATGACAACTGCGATGGTGAAATCGATGAAGAAGCCGGTTGTGAAGTTGAAGCTGCTAACGGTGAGTACACCTTATCTATTTCAGAAAATGGTAACCAATTAGTAGTAGACTGGGATGGTTTAGCCGGTATGGGCAATGGCTTTGTATTTATGGATCAGTGGGTTGACGGCAACTACCGTGGATCATTTGCTGCATCGGTTGACTTCGGACAGCGCATCTTTGGACTGGATAATATAGCACAAGGATCAACAGTGGAATTCTTCTTCAAGTACGATCGTCCTGGTGGCCAATACATTGGAGCAAGAACCGACCACAGCTACACGATGGGTGAATGTGCGGGAGTAGCTAAAAAGGCAGTAACAACAGAAGCAGTGTCTTTCTCATTACTTCCTAACCCTGCATTCGATGAAATTACGATAGAAGCGCAAGGAGCTGACATCCTTAAAGCTACAATCATCGGAAACAGAGGTGTTGTTAACAGCCCGGTAATCGGTTCAGGAAATACAATGAAAGTTGATGTTTCTGACCTGGCTACAGGCATATACACAGTACAAATTGAAACAATCTCAGGTATCGAATTTGTGAGATTTGTGAAACAGTAGTATTTTAAAAAAACGAATATTGGGGGGCTGTCTCGTTCGAGGCAGCCCCTTTTTTCGTTTTTAGGATTACTTTACCTAATTTAAAAAAGTAAATAACTTACAGCTATTAACAGTATTTATCTTTGAATTATTTGAAACATAATCAAATATATATATATTTAATTCCTCCCCGAAAAATGTGATTAACACGCTGTAGGTAATTCTTCCTACTTTTCTATTTTTAAACATTTAATCCATTTACTCAATGACAAATCTGTACAAAAAACGTATTTTGGCACTTGTAATTTTATTACGGGCCTTTTCAGGAATTGGACAAACAACTCTGGAAGCCGAAGATAATTCACTAAATTTTGAAGGCGACCCTGCCAAAAAGGAAGGTTTTTTTCGGCAGCGCTATGCTGATCCACGAACGGGAGAAATACCCGAAAACATAAATCACAAAGCGCTAACCTTTGCGAATAAAAAAAAGAGCACTTCACAACGCTTAAAGTCTAATGGAATAGACGTGAACAACGTAAACTGGAAACATCGTGGGCCATTTGATTTGGGTGGTCGTATGCGAACCATGGTGATCGATATACGAAACCCCCAGGTGATGGTGGCAGGTAGCGTAACAGGAGGACTTTGGCGCAGCGAGGACGGAGGTGCTTCGTGGAAAAAGACTTCAACTATTGCCGAAAATCCATCCGTCACATCCATTGTTCAGGATACCAGGCCGGGCTTTGAGGACGTATGGTATTACACCGGCGGCGAACTGGTGGGAAGTACAGCTTCAGTCACTCATACGGCTGATTTTGTTGATGGTTTCTATGGCGGACATGGTGTATACAAATCAGAAGATGGCGGACGTACATGGGCCGTGCTTCCTGCAACTATAGAGGGTATTTCCACACGTGTAGACAATGTTTTTGATCGAACATGGCGAATTGTCATTCATCCCGAAACGGGAGACTTATACGTTGCAGCCAGCGGTGCTATTCTAAAATCAAGTGATGCCGGAGATAGTTGGACAGTATTATTAGGTGCTGAATCGATCTTTTCTACCACCGACACTGACGTATATATCACGAAAGATGGTACCTGCTACGCGGCAATAGGTAATCGTTACGATGCTTTACCTGATAGTTTAACAGGGATCTATCGTTCAGCTGATAACGGCATCACATGGACAGAAATTAGCGCACCTACTGTTTTTGACAAAAATGATATCCAACGTATGGTAATTGGTTCCAGAAATGGTACAAATCCATCCGTATATTTCCTTGCCTCGGGTAAATCACAACACTACTTACTTCGATATAACTATATGGCCGGTATTGGTGATGAAAGTGGTCGCATTAACCATGGAGGCACATGGACTGACTTATCGGAAAACTTACCCAAAAACGCCTCGCCGATAGGTACCTTTAATCCTCAAATAGGCTATAATTTATGTATCGCAATTCATCCTAACGATTCTAACACCGTGTTTGTAGGAGCAGCAAATTTGTGGCGATCAACCTCAGGTTTTACAGACAATTCCAGCACTACTAAAATTGGAGGATTCAATACGGCTAATAGGTTTGAGATCTACGAAAATCACCACCCGGATATACATGCGCTGTATTTTGATCCAAATGATGCTAATCGTATGTTTTCATTATCTGACGGTGGAATTCATGTTACTTCCAACAATTTAGGTAATGAAATGGATGAAACACCGGTTAATTGGGAATCTGTCAATTATAACTTAATAAGCAGTCAATCATTTGGCGTATCACTACACCCTGAATCCGGAAGACCAGAAATTGTTGCCGGTTTTATGGATAATAGTTTTAGGGTTTCAATGGATACAACCTTTCAACACAATTGGGTCGAAGCCAGTGTCAATGAAGGCGGATATGGTGAAATTGCCAATATTCCCGGCCGTACTGTCATATATACGTCAATAATCTTTTCTAATATCATCAGAACTGAATTAGACTCCAATAACGATATTAGTTCTTCTGTTACGGTTCTCAACAGGGGGCAGCTCGGGGATCCAAATTCGCAATTTGTAAATCCAATGCGATTGGATCCCAATGATAATGATATGGTTTATACAATTTACGGCAATGAATTCTGGTATCTGCCAAATGCTTCATCATTACCTGTGGGCAACACTGAAATACCCTGGCTTGCCCAACCCGGATTCGAATGGGAAAAAGTATTAGGTGATTCTGATGTACCGGCATTTTCCAATTTTGATGTCTGTGTAACACCAGCGAACAAAGTGGTGTTAGGAACTCGGGATGGGAATATTTTTGTTTGTGAAGATTGCAATAGTGCAGGAGCCGGTTTTACTAAAGTCGCAACGGCATCAGATTTATTTACACCCGCAGTCGGTGCCGAATCCGCCTGGATCAGCTGTGTTAAGGTAGATCCTAGCAATGGTGACCGTTGGTTTATCACGTTTTCAAATTTCGGTGTTCCCAGTGTATTTATGACAGAAGATGCCGGAACAACCTGGACAAACATCAGTGGTAATTTGGAAGAAAATGAAGATGGTTCAGGAGCCGGACCTATCGTTTTTTGGTTCGAGAATTTAAAAATTGGAAACAGTGAGGTCTTTTTTGCGGGTACAAGTACAGGCTTATATGCTACAAATGAATTGAATGGTACAAATACTGTATGGGTTCAACAGGCTACAAATAAAATTGGTAATGTAGCTGTTCGTATGGTAAGAGCGCGATCAGATGGAACCGTTGCTGTAGCCACGCATGGTAACGGTGTTTTCAGCGCAGAATTTATTCCGGACCTTGTTAGTGGTAATGAGGGCTATGAAGACTTTGAAGAGTACATGTATCCAAACCCAACCAATGGACACCTATTTATCACCAATAGTGATCAAATGGATCTTGGATATTCCATATTCAATAGCAATGGCGTGAAATTACGCACACAGAAATTGGGCACGGAAGCGGTGATTTCCATCGACTTATCAGACTTAGACTTTGGCCTTTATTATATCGAACTAATAAGTCCGCATAGCCGGAAAATTGGAAAAATCTATAAGCGCTAAAAGTATTTGAAGCAAAAAACAACTTATTTCATTAAGGGGCTGCTTTTAAGGCAGCCCCTTTCTAAACAGTTTTTTCAATATTCTCTAAATCAAAGGTTTACTCCAAATATATTTGCTTTAGCTCAACACGGCCATCTATAAGTACATGTAACAAATAACTACCCGGATTTAAAGTACCCAAATGTAGTTTTGAAGTATTCTTCTCAGAAAACTGAAGGGTTCCAAGCAAATTATATACATATGCTTGCTCTACTTTTTCTGACAGACTAACAATCCCTTTTGAAGGATTCGGATATACATTCACGGTAATGTTCTCCTGTATATCAAAAACAGGTACTAATCGTCCTATTATAGTAACAGCACCTTTTATTCCTGTAACATCATTGCTTAAATATGGAGAATCAAAATTGTCATCAACGATAATTAAATCATACACTTTTTCTCCAAAATTTAAATCCTCAGGTACATCAAATGTGATTTCAAACTCATCATCACTAATCTGATTTATAGCATTAGCTTCCAGTATTTCTCCATAATGATCCAAATAAATGGTAGCATTCTCAATATTACTAATATCCAAATTATAAGCATTTACAGGTACTGTAAATGTTTCATTACTGGCACCAACTACCTCATTATCAGATGGGCTATCAACAAACGGGTAATCGTCATTTGCCTCAATATGAAGCACATTATACAACCAGTAATTATCAATCCCCAGTAAAGACACCCTCAAATCATATGCTCCGATTCGATGCTCAGGTAACAATACAAACTCAAAGAGCAAGGTATCATCGTGCAAGACCTTTAATTTACCTGGGTCAATTTGAATAGTATCCTGAACGAAATAAGCAAGTTCTACTTCATTGGTCAAAAACGCCATATTTTGCCCTATAATTTTAATGGAAATGGACGATTCGTCATGTGAAATTATATCATTGGTAATACCGATGAGTTTTGTTTCCGCGTCTCCCAAAATTACCAGAGCACTATCCAATGTATATTCAGCTCCAAATGAAGGAATAAACAGGTCCAAATTATAAATACCTGGCTCAAAGACCTCACCTGCTCCCAACTGATAGGATGCATTCACCTTAGTTTGGTCATTACTAACTGCTCCATTTTGAAGCACTATTTCTGTCCCTGATTGAATATTGGTCAAGGTAAAAATCTCCGTACCGGAAGTAAAATCTATTTCAGATAGTGTTATGGTAATATCTATATCCTGGTCATAATTAATACTATCAGGATCGATTCCAACAATTTGACCGTTAGGACTAACATTAAGTTGAAAGTCAAACTTATCATATAATTCTAATGTATCTCCATCACTTGACGAGTACCATAATTCATAATAGCCCGGGTCATCCAGACTAAAATTGAAATATGCTTCCAGGCGATCATCATTTACGCTATTGGTAGATGTGGCCTTGATAATATCTCCTGTTCCCACTCCTATCAAATACAGGTCACTCGTCTTTTGCGTTAAATGCAAATTTTTAGTGTCCAAGTACATGACAAAGTTTTCAGTATTCTGTCTGGCACTCGTAGGGAATATCGAAACCAGATAAGGCATATCGGGATCGTTTAACACAGTTATACCGTTTTCCAACATGATGTCCCCCTCGCCATTTAATACATCCAGAAAAATATCATACTGACCGGGTAATAAGTTTGGAGTTACATCCAAATTAAACTTCAGCGTAGATTCATTAATTGCAGTTGTATTATAGTCTTCGACAACTCCACCACTAGAAAGGGTAATTATCTGAGATGATTGTAAAAAGTCAACATCCTGACCTGTAATTGTAATCTCCAGTTCCTGACCGATATAAACGGTGTCGGGATCTACATTAACAATTTGCCCCTGATGTTCACCAGGTAATAGTTCAAATGCATCTTGTAACTCTAAAATACCGTCATGTTTTGTTCTTACCGTCAAATCATAACTTGCAGGTAAATTCAGGTTGGAAAATTCAAACTCAGCGATGATCGTATCCTGACTCGGGAACTGCATATTTGAGGCATTAATTCTATTTGCAGCATTAGCATCTAAATAGGCGACCACCTCACTATCTGCTCCAAAATGTGTATGCCCACCAATAATTGTGACTGTAATAATTCCGTCATCTTGTGTTGCCGAATCAGGATCCATGCTTAACAATACCGGATCATTAAGTGCTTCCTGAACTACAATTACTGCTTCTTCGGCAATATATTGATTACCATACCTAATCTCCAAATCATAAGCACCTGCTGGCATATCATGACTCGCCACAAAATTAAAACTCACGTCGTTAGGTACGTGTACATCATAGTCATGCTCCACAAAATACTTTGATCCGTTAACCATGTTGATATAGGTAGTGGCTTGATGATAATCAATAAATTCAGAAGTCAATGAAATATCGATATCTTCACCCTGGTATATGGTATCGCGTGTTACTTCCAGAATTTTGGGTACAGCAACTCCTCCGTCTTCAAGGGTAAACTTAATCGACTCTTCTCCATTTATGATCTGATTATCAGCTTGGATAGTTACATTAAACTCTCCTAACTGATCATAATCATCAAAATTAAATAAAGTCCTTAGTGTTGTGTCGTTAAGCACTTCATTTTCATGCGCGTAAACCCTATTGGCCCCAGTGGATCCTAGGATAATAATTGTTGTTTCCATGTAAGCTCTCACAACATTATTGGATGTAAAACTTGTACCTGAGCAAAAGATGAGAACTTCAGTGGTTATTCCACGTTGAGTGGACCTTGGGGTAATGCTGTCAATCGTAGATTGACCAACTCCCCTTATTACTGAAACTGTCGCCAGAAGCAGTAGGCAAAAGCGTAGTATAGTTTTCATAATATATGGTTTTAAGGGTAAAAATATAATTGACGTAAAAAGCTTGCTCCTTAACTATTCGTATAGGTGCGTAAGGTTTGCTCTATATTCAATTGTTCATTACGAGCCTTTTCAATTAACTTTTTGAACAACTCGAAATCAAACAACTGTTTATTATTCAATTGATTTAAATAAGCATTTTGAGAAAAAGTCTTTCGGTTTTGATGTATAGCCTTAGTCATCACCGCCATAAATATTTTTTTATTTTGAACCGAACTATTTCCACCTATGTTTATCGTCTTAAGTTCTTCGAATGCCAAGTCAAGCTTATTTGTTTTATAATACATCACACATAAGTTCACATGTGCTTCCTGAAAGTTAGGGGCTACAGACAGGGCTTTTTTATAATAAGATTCGGCATCATCAAATTTTTCGAGCCTATATTTACAACCGGCAAGATCGTTTAGCAGACGTACATGATATGGATTTACTTTGTATGCATACTGCAATACCTTTTCGGCTTTTGAATAGTTTTTAAGATACATCAATGAAAGCCCTTTATGCCACGATAAGGGAGTTGAAGTTGCATCCATGGTATACATCCTATTATCGGCGCGCTCAATTTCATTAATACACTCCCTGAAATGAGAAAATTTCCTTTCCTGAATAGCCAGACGTGTGTGTTTTTCTCCGAGAAAACGATAATACCCCACAAACAATAAAACAGGTATAATTATTAATAGAGGCAGATAAACTAATACCGTTGAGTAGGTAAAGTTTTTTGTTTTATTCTGATGTTGACTCAGGTTAAAAAGAATTCCCAGCGAAACATAGAAATATATATTTTGAGCAATACGCTCTCTTGGAAAACTAAATACTGCCAGGCACAAATAAGCAATAACAACTGCCAGCAAGCACAGAAAAAATCCTGAATGAGCATGTTCATTCTTGTTTCGGAAAAATTTCACGATACTATAAAAAACAAAACTTAATATACTTAAGAATAAAAGCAGACCTACAATTCCTTGTTCGCTCAGTACCCACAAGTAATCATTATGAGGTCGTTGATAAAAAGTTACATTGTCTTCAGAAACCAGTCCAGTATTGGAATATTTCATTACTTCCAACTTCCAACTAGCCAGACCATGCCCAAAAAACGGGGATTCCTTAATTATATCAATACTTCTTGACCACAGCTCGATACGATCTTTCGATGAACCATAGTCCACATTAATTACTCCGGCTGTGTGTTTTTGTACCGAAGCCATATCGGCTTTACTATAAATTGTTATAGCAGCCAATAGTATTCCGGATAAAACAGCTATTACAAAAGGTCGAACCGGCTTCATTGATGGTAGTCTTTTCCATTGAACAACGTAAAAGATAAATGGTAACAAAAGACTAAATCCTAGCGCTATCCAACTGTTGCGATTAAACAATAAGATTATGAAAAAAAAGCTCAGACCAATATTGGGTAAAATAGCATAATTTAGTTTAGGTATTCTAAGTGCGCTGTAAATACAAAAAGGGGTGGTTAAAACCAGCATCTGGGCAAACATGTTCCTGTGGGCAAACAACGAGGTGATTTCGTAGGTATGATATGGAACAGTAAAGTCTGCCGCATTCAATAATTCAAAAAGTTGATATAAAGCCGGAACCAATATAACAACGTTAAGAAATACCGCTGCCAGCACCAGGGCTTTTATCAAAGAAGTTATATTATTTATTGATGCAAATAAAATCATTACACATAGGAATAATGTTATCTTGGCATATTCAAATAAGGCATCTGCAGGAATTTGCCCCAGGTAAGTGGTATAACCTAAGTAGAGCCAATAGATTATTAGTAGTAAGAAAAAGAGAAGTTGCACTTTGGTAAGTGCTAATTTTTTGTTGCGTATGGCAACGACGGCAATTAATAGAATACATATTCCTCCCAAGAGAAATTGAGGCACCATCTCCGGATCGAAAACAGATGAAGATCGAATAATGGGGGTAACTAAACACAGCGCATACATAAGCCATGATAATGACTTATCAGTGGTATTCTGAGTACCAGGCAATGGTGTTTTCATTACAAAAAATTAAGGTTAACTAAATAGTCATTACGGTAAAGACAATTTAGTAACCCCTTAATACAAAAAATATTGTTAATGCAACTAAGTTTTATCACCAGCCATTATTCTGAGCATCAGTTTCTTGATAAGAAAGTGGAATCGTTATTACTTTCTGTTTTGGTCTGAGATTGAAAATAACTCTCGGCTTTCGATTTCCAATTTACTTTCTTCGTAGTATTGCTTTGTTCCACAATCTGTACCTCCTCTTGCGGTTCAAATTGTATTCCTCTGCTGAATTTGAGTGGTTTCATACTCAATTTTTCATGGTGAATGACTTTTACCTTTTTCTTATTAATTTTTGGTTGAATTTCTGTTTTTGTATGCTTCTTCTCACTTTTTTTGTCGGGTGCAGCTGCAAGCTCTGCAAGTGTATCTTTCTTACTGGCCAGGCTATCGGACTCCGGGTGTTCCGTTGCAGGCCCTTCCAAAGATTTCTCTTCGACCCATGTGCGAACCAGCACTTCATTTTGAGCCTTACCGGCATTGGGAATTACAATGGCTACCACCGTACCCATTACTAGCACAAACATAAGTGCAACTAAGACATAAGGTTTCATTTTTTTACAAGGTTTAATTTAACGATCTGTTTTACAATTGATAATTCGGCAATGAACATATTAATGAATAGGCTCAGCCATTGTGAAGTGGCATAATTAATCTCATAAGGGACTTTTAATTCATATAAAATAATATGGATAAGGCGAAATGTAAGCGCAGCCATTACCACCGCATAACTCCTTTTCATCATGGATATGTGTTCTTTTAAATGGCCCTTTCGAATAAAATAGAATGCCAGATAGGTAAATACGAAAGCACCCAGCGCTTGCACTATAAACCCCAATTGAGCATAAAAACCACCTTTGGCATAAAAGGCCATATAAAAGCCAGAAGGAACTACAACAACAATAATATCTACCACATAAATTTTGCCCAGGATTCGATGCCACCTGGGGTTTATTCTAAAAATATTTTGATTGAATAATAACAGAGGTATGACCATGCATATGACACCGGAAAACATGTGTGCGTACAAACTGGAAGCCCAAAACACATTTTCCAGTTCTTCCGTTTTTTCTTTCAGTATGCCATAGGACAAATCAAAGTTATAGTAATGCAAGGCATTAAATGATAGCAGCGCAATGAGTATAGCTGCAATAATCCAGAAAGTGAGCTTTAGTAGGGTGACCGGAGTGAAAGACATACCCAAATATCTTACACTAAGCGTCAATTTTATAGTTAAAATTAGTTAACCAAAGCCTTAACTGAGGGAATTGGTATTAAGACTTAGTCAAAGTTTGCTGTTAAATCCACAATGAAGAATAGATTGTTTTACAAGCGAAAAACCTTTCTTTGCGCTTGCTCAACCCCTTTTGATGGAATATTTCATCAAAATTCAAGAGTTTAGTCGCGGGTAGCAAAGCAGTATAACGAAAAAATAGTAGCATAGTGCTTAGTAGTCTCCTCTTCCAGGTACTACGATACATAGAGTGATGAAAATCGCTAAGAAGCCAAATTCCCTTTTTCGTCTTTGCCACTATTAATTGATTAATTATTAGGTCTAACTGTGCTGCATCAAATACGTCCAAAAAAAAAGGGGTAACTATGGCATCATAATTTTCACGTGCGAGCCTTACATTTTCCAAAAAGTTTTGAACAAACTGCACCTCCAATTTTCCTCTTACTCTTTTTTTCGCTTTAGTGATCATCTTACCCGAGGGCTCGATATAGGTAACATGAAGTGCAATGTCCAATTTTGATAGCTGTTTAATTATATTGCCTGTACCTCCTCCTGCAATTAGTATACGTTGATTCTCTTCTATTTCATTCAAAAAACAACCTTGCGCTTTTTGAATCCTTCCCCAGAAAACAACATATGTCAGCAAGTCATAAACCCCGGCTACTTTATCAAAGTTTGTCTTTCGCATTAAAGGTGAAGTTAAAAAAGTAAGAAGACTGGAAAACAAAACACCATATCTCCTAAAACTCTATAACGATCGTGCTTCTCGAAAAAAGGTTGAAAAAGACTAATTAAAGTAAGAACAAGCAAGGAAATTCCCAACACCGCTATAATCGAAAATGGAATTGAACCCAGCACCAAAAGAATCGACCAAAAAATGGTGAGTGCCGAATTCAAGATAATGATTAAGCGGCTAAGCCTTAGCGCTGATAATTCCGTTGCTATGGATTTTTGATTTTGTTTTACGTCTACATTCCTGTCGAATAGCGAAAACTGGATAAGATTTAAAAGAGCAAGGCCAAAAATAAAGGTTAAAACGAGCCAAACGAAGCCCGAATAGTTTTCAGACATACTTATTGGTCCTATTGCAACTCCAAAAGTATAACCTAATGCTATTCTCAACTCCTTTTTGAAAAGCACGAACAATTTATTCTTGAATAAACGCAACATTACTAGATGTACCACAACAAGAGAAGTGCCTAATAAGCCCATTTTAATGGTAGCCACTGGTAAATACAGAAAAGTAATTATGCTTGTCATCATGAACACAACTACCCATATACCTAATAAGGGTCTGTAATATTCCTGATGAAAGCGGTGCCGCATAGTAATCGCCGGCATTTTTATAACCTGCGCATCCATTAAATGATCAATAGTATAAATAAGCCACACAGATGCTCCCAAGGTCACATAATGACTCCAAAAAAGGGTTGTTTCGAGCAGTTGAGCCAACATGAATGACATGAGGCATGCTCCTCCTACTACATCCAGGCTTAATACCTGGATTTTCTTATATATACTAAACAATTCAGGCAAGTATTATTGTAGACTAAATATAAAAAAAGCTCTCCAATTTCTTGAAGAGCTTTCCAATGAAATAATACTATTTTTAATTACCCGACGCTAAAGCTTCGGCACCACCTACAATTTCCAAAATTTCGGTAGTAATAGCCGCCTGACGCGTACGGTTATATGTCAATTTCAATTCATTCAGTAACTCACCGGCATTTTCCGTTGCTTTATCCATGGCAGTCATCCGGGCTCCATGTTCAGAGGCTTGAGAATCAAGCACCGATTTGTATAATTGAATTTTAAGGGACTTAGGAATAAGTTCCTTTACTATATACTGCTTTGATGGTTCAAATATATAATCGGTCTCAACGGTATTTTCTGCACTTACCTCCTCTTCTTTTTGAATCAAAGGTAAGAACTGCTCTGTTCTTACAATCTGTGTAGCTACATTTTTGAATTCATTGTATACGACCTCCACTTTATCGTAGGTACCTTCTACAAAGGCCTGCATAACAAATTCCGCAACATCTTTCACTTTATCGAAGTTTACATTTTGTAAAATTTCGAAGTAGTCGTTGTTTGCGTTATAAGGTCTGCTGGCAAAAAAGTCTCTACTTTTCTTACCTAAACAAAGAACAGTCGCGTCCACAGAAGCATATTGCCCTTTGAGCAATCTTTCCACTGTTTTGTTTACGTTGGAATTAAAAGCACCACATAATCCCCTGTCAGAAGTAACCGCAATGATCAGTACATTCTGAATTTGCTCTCGCTCTTCCCCATATATATTGTCAGAAGAACCATCGAGGGTAGCCGACACATTACCTAATATTTCCTCTAATTTCTCGGCATAGGGACGCATTTGAGTAATGGCATCCTGAGCTCTTCTCAACTTTGCTGCAGAAACCATTTTCATGGCTCTTGTAATCTGTTGAGTTGATTGAACAGAGTTAATCCGGTTTCGTACTTCCTTTAAATTTGGCATGTGTATATGATATAAAGAAGGTCGATATCACATACCGACCTCTATAATTAAATTTATGCGTATTTAGGAGCTAATTGCTTTGCAAGCTCTTTTAACTTCGATGTAACAGATTCTTCCAGCTTTCCTGACTTAAGAGAAGCTAATAAATCGCCATGCTGAGCTCTTAATAAATCCAAGAACTCGACTTCAAAAGCTTTAACCTTTGATTCTGCTACATTATCGAGGCAACCGTTAATAGAAGCATAGATAATCGCTACTTGCTCCTCTACCGGTACCGGAGAGAATTGAGCCTGCTTCAATATTTCCTGGTTTTTACGACCACGATCAATGGTTAATTTCGTTGCAGCATCCAAATCTGAACCAAACTTTGCAAACGCTTCCAATTCACGAAACTGTGCCTGGTCCAATTTAAGTGTACCTGCCACTTTTTTCATTGATTTGATCTGAGCAGAACCACCAACACGCGATACAGAGATACCTACGTTAATGGCTGGTCGGATACCTGCGTTAAACAAGTTCGTTTCAAGGAAAATCTGTCCGTCTGTAATTGAGATTACATTGGTAGGAATATATGCGGAAACGTCTCCACCTTGTGTTTCAATAATTGGAAGTGCTGTTAAAGAACCTCCACCTTTCACTTTACCTTTAAGTGATTCCGGTAAATCGTTCATTTGAGAAGCGATATCATCCGATTCGTTGATTTTCGCAGCACGTTCAAGGAGACGCGAGTGTAAGTAAAATACATCACCAGGATATGCCTCACGTCCTGGAGGACGTCTCAATAATAAAGATACCTCACGGTAAGCTACTGCTTGTTTAGACAAATCGTCATAAACAACTAATGCCGGACGGCCTGTATCACGGAAATACTCGCCGATTGCTGCACCTGTAAAGGCCGCATAAAACTGCATTGGTGTTGGCATAGATGCTGCAGCAGCTACTACAGTGGTATATGCCATTGCTCCGCCTTTTTCAAGCGCGTTTACAATTTGTGCTATGGTGGAAGCCTTTTGTCCCATCGCAACATATATACAGTAAACAGGCTCTCCTCTATCGTAAAATTCTTTTTGATTTAGAATGGTATCTATTGCCACTGCGGTTTTACCTGTCTGACGGTCACCAATAATCAACTCACGTTGACCTCTACCGATAGGAATCATAGAATCCACCGCTTTCAATCCGGTTTGAAGTGGCTCGGCAACAGGCTGGCGATAGATCACCCCCGGAGCTTTACGCTCTAAAGGCATCGAAAATGTTTCACCTTCAATGGGTCCTTTACCATCGATAGGTTTACCTAGTACATCGACAACACGACCTACAATACCTTCACCTACATTTACCGAAGCAATTCTATTTGTACGCTTAACAGTAGCACCTTCTTTAATGCCTTCTGACGTACCTAATAATACCGCACCTACATTATCCTCTTCAAGGTTTAACGCAAGGGCCTCGGTACCATTTTCAAATTTCAATAACTCTCCCGCCTGAACTCCTGTTAATCCATAGATTCTGGCTACACCATCACCGATTTGTAGCACAGTACCAACTTCTTCTAGTTCTGCTTCTGACTTGAAGTTTGACAGTTGTTCGCGCAAGATGGCGGAGACTTCGTCTGGTTTTATTTCTACCATTATTAAATCGGTCTTTAATTAGAATTTTTTAAACTGTTTTTGATATTAATCAGGCTACTTTTAAGTGAGCTATCGATTTGTCGATCTTCTACACGTAGAATATAACCTCCTATTAGCGATTCATCAACTTCTTCATTTAAAATAACAGATTGTTTTCCTGTCATTTTTAGAACTGTATCACTAATCTGTTTCTTAGCAACTTCAGATAAAGGAACTGGAGTTGATACGTAAGCTTTTTGTATTCCTTTCTTTTCATTGTACTGATCAAGAAATGCTGTTGCAATCGCATACAATGCTTCTTCCCGGTTCTTCTTGGTAATCAAATGAAAAAAGGCATATGTTAATTCGTTTACCTTCCCCTCGAATATACTTTTCAGGATTCCCATTTTTTTTACATGCGGAACCAGAGGACTTTGCATCAGCAATTCCAGATCACGGTTGTCATCATTGATCTTAACAAAGCCCTGCATATCGTCTTTGACTTCTTCTAATAGTCCTTTCTCATCGGCAAGTCCTAACAAAGACTTGGCGTAACGAATGGCTACTCTTGATGATACTGCTGGCATAATTAAGCGACTGTTAAATTAGCTTCGTCCATAAATTTGTTAAGCAACTCTTCTTGTGCTGCTTTATCCTGCAACTCGCGGCGCAATAGTTTTTCTGCAATTTCAACGGAAAGGTTTGCCGCCTGCTCTCTGATCTCGGCAATAGCAGCTTTTCGCTCTCCGGCAATAGTCGCCTGTGCCTTTTCGATCAATGCTTTTGCTTCTGTTTCCGCTACAGCTTTTGCCTCTGTAACCATTTTGTCACTTGCTGCCTTAGCTTCCTTTATAATATTATCACGCTCCAACCGGGCATCTGCCAATAATTTCTCATTATCCGCAGACAACTGAGCCATTTCTTCCTTAGCCTTTTCTGCTGCAGATAAGGCATCAGAGATAGAATCTTCACGCTTTTTGATAGCTGCCATTATAGGCTTCCACACAAATTTTGCCAGTACTAAAAGTACAATTAGAAATGTAAGCGACTGCCAAAACAAAAGACCTTCACTCGGTTGTAATAAATTTAAGTACATGCTTATCTATTTAAATCTTTTATTCAATTGTTTGTTAGAGAAACACACACCTGCCTATCGCAGCGTGTGTGTTTCGTAAGAAATTAAATTTCTTATCCGTTAGCTTGCATACCAACAACGACACCGAATAAAGCAGCTCCTTCAATCAAGGCAGCAGCGATAATCATTGCAGTTTGGATTTTACCACCAGCTTCAGGCTGACGCGAAATACCTTGCATTGCACTGTAACCAATTAAACCAATTCCTAGTCCAGCTCCTAATACAGCCATTCCTGCTCCTAATGCACCCATTTTTCTATTATTTATAAATTTAACAACAATTAAATACAACTTTTAGTGGTGACCTTCTTCCACCGCCGATCCGAAATACATAGCTGAAAGCAATGTAAAGATATAGGCTTGTAATAAGGCCACAAATAACTCCATCATATACATAGCGACGGAGAACAATGAAGCTACACCTCCCACAAAATAATTTTGTGCAGCGAAGGTAAGCCCGAGAATACTTAAGATAATAACGTGTCCGGCAGTAATGTTTGCCAACAAACGAATAGTCAGAGAGAAAGGTTTTGTAAAGATACCTACTACTTCGATCGGGATTAATATTATGTATAATGGAATCTTAGCAATAAAAGGCATCGAGTTGCCCAGCGGATTAAATATATGGCTCCAGTATGTTTTCTTACCATTTATTACTGTAATAATTAATGTCATTACTGCAAGAGAACCGGTAACTGCAATGTTCCCTGTAACGTTAGCTGCTGCCGGTAACAACCCCAATAAGTTGTTAAACCAAATAAAGAAGAAAATTGTCAACAAATAGGGCATGAATTTAGCGTGGTGTTTTTCTCCAATATTTGCTTTTGCAATTTCATCGCGCACAAATATGATTATAGGTTCGAAGAAACTCTGAATACCTTTAGGCGCTTTTCCATCGTTCTTTTTATAACCTTTTTTAACGGCGAAAAATACCAATAGCATTACGAATACACTTAAGAACATTGCTACCACATTTTTTGAGATCGAGAAATCGTAAAATTCAAGGTCTTCGCTAAGTGCTTCTATGTGATGTCCGTGGCCATCCATTTTCCAACCCTTATATTCAAAGTAACTATGCCCGTGCTCATGTACTTCTTTACCTTCTGTGAAAAACTTAGAAGAACTGAATATTTCCAAACCACTTCCCTTAACAAATAAAATAACGGGTAAGTGTAAGCCGATCATTTTACCATCGGAATGAGTGAATTCCCAAAAATAACAATCCTGAGTGTGTCCCAGTGCATCAAATGAAGTTTCGTGATTCTCTGTTTTGTGATCAGCACTTGCTTCATGAGTTGCCGTATGATCTGAAGCATAACTACCGAAGGATAATAAAAAAAGAAGGCTGACAGCTAAAAGAGCTTTGAATTCTAATACGTAATTTGAGAGTTTATTGCCAATTGTTATCACGGTTCTTCTTCCTTTTGAAATGTGCGCGCAAGTTAGCCATAAGCACACTAATTTCAAACCAAGTGAAGCATAAATAAATTATAAAAAAATTCGAAATTAAAACTTTCGGTAAAATTACCTGTGCGTTAAGTAACGGCATGATCAAACTTGCCGAAATTACGATCCGTAAAACTACGGAAACAATAAAAGGACCTACTAAATTCCCGCTTGGAATTTTAGTATACAGGAAGAAGTGTATAGTTAAAGTAAATAAAAAAAAGTATAAAACAAAGAAAAAAGACCAGGGATGAACTAGGTTTTGTCCAAAATAATGCTGAAGTGTTAGCAAAAGGACACATATTACTGCTGTAAGTAGCAGTAACAGCAAAATAAATTTCTTCATTCCTCTTTTGAGTCTTTAATAACACTTTTAATGAGCAGATACAAAGACGAAAAAATACCTAACAAACACAATACTATGGTCCAGGTTTTATTTTCTTCTGTACCATAATACGCATCCAGTTTTTGGCCTCCCCAGGCAGACAATGCTATTATCACAGCCATTTGAAAGCCAAAACCTGTATATTTCAAAAATCGACTAGGCCGATTTTTCTCTTCGTTGTTCTTGTCTATTTTGATTTGCTTGTTGTGGAGTTGAAGGTTTACTTTCGTTGGATGATAAATTCTTAACAGTAGCTCCCATCTTACTGGTACCGTTAAATATTCCACCAGCCTCAATATTCATCTTATAAGCAATGATATCACCATTAACAACACCCGTAGGTTTAATTGTTAGCATGTCAGAGATTTCAACGGTTCCATTTACTTCTCCTGAGATTTCTGCACTTACTGCCTTTAAATTTCCTGTAAGTTTACAAGTAGGTCCTAAAACGACCTTAGCTTCTGAAATAATATCACCTTCCATCTCACCATCATGTCGAAGGCTTCCTGATGTTATCACGTTGCCTATGATCTTGGTTCCCTGTTCAATGTGATTATTGCGCGGGCTTTGCTCTTTCACCTGAGTTTTCGATTTTTCTTTATTGCTGCTAAACATAGCTTAAATGCTTTAAAATGAAATAAAATATTCGGGATTTAACGAATAGCCTTCTTGCCAAAGCTCGAATTGCAAATAAGGTACCTCAATGTGATCGCCTCCTTTCCCCACTATGGCTACTAGGTCTCCTGCTTTCACATAATTGCCTACCTTCTTCAAAAGCATCGCACTATGTTTATAAATTGAAATGATATTATCTTCATGCTGAAGTGCAATAACATATCCCTCTTCACTAGTCCAGGCTGCCATAATCACAGTACCGTCGGCAATTGCTGTAACAGGTTCGTCTTCCTTGGCCTTTATACGTACACCATACAATTCTTGTTTCGGATTATATGATTCTGATATGGCATACCCTTGCAGAGGTGGAAAAAACAAGGTTTTTGAAGACATATTTATTTTACCTTGTGATGAATTACTTGCTGGCAAAACACGCATTGTTCCTGAATTTGATTCTTGTTCAGCTTCATACTGAGTCAAGGCCTCGTCATCATCTTCAAACGACGAATAGCCCGAATATGCCAGACTATCATAAGCTGGCTCTCCTCCATTTATCATGGTTTTAAGGCTTAAAATCAAATTATGCCTTTGGTCGAGTGCACTTTCCAGTGAATCTATTTGTTGAGAAAGGTTGATAACCTCTTCTTCTATTTGTGCGTCTTCAGCCTCTGATTTTGTACCGATTACCAGACGATCGAACAACAAGCCCAGCCCAAACACACTTGTAAATATAAACGCTAACAACAAAGAAACCTTTGCATAGTTGAATGTTATGGTTGTTTTTTCGGCAAAGTTCTCCTCATTACGAATGATCATTTGGTAATTATATGTAAACCAATCGTAAAACCTATTCCGCTTTTTTTCCTTCAATTCTTGTGAATTTATTTCTTTACCTTTAACAAATATACCAAATAGGTCATAATTAGTTCCATTTAATAAAATATTTTTTCCAATTTTAAGTTTTAAAACAAAAAAACTATTCGTGAAAAAGGTAAGTAGTAGCGCTGCGCTTTTTATGTTGTCCCTATTTACTTGGGTGATACTGTACTCATGTAGTCAGGAGAGCAATTCGTTCGTAAGCAGAACTTATCACAATACCACTGCGCGGTATAACGCTTTTTACCTTGCTCAGGAAAGATATGATATTGTTGACGAAGGTATATGGAAAAATCAAAAAGACGATTTCAACCAAATACTCCCCTATTTCCCTGATGTAGACACGAATTACGCGCAATCACTTAGCCAGGATTTCAAATACGTTGTCGAAAAATGTAAACTTCCCATTAATAAACATAAAAACAGCAATTGGGTAGACGACAGTTATATTCTCATTGGCAAATGTAAGTTCCAGGAAGGGAAATTTGACTCTGCTGCGCAGGTTTTTCGTTATGTAAACACCAAAGGACCGGACGAAAACGCCAAGCATACGGCCCTTTTATGGTTACTACGCACCTATTTAATCTTAGGTGAGGAGCTAAATGCCGATGAAGTATACAGCTATTTGAATGATGTAAAATTAAGCCAGGCTAATAAACGGGATTTCTTCCTAACCTCTTTCGAATACCACAGGTATCATGGCGAAAACCTGCCTGAGATGCTCGAAAATATTGAAGCGGCTATACCTCTTATAAAAAATAATGACCAACGTTCGAGGGCGAACTTCATTGCCGGACAAATACATCAGCGTATAGGACACGAAGAAGACGCTTATAAAAGGTATAAACTAGCTCTGAAACGTACACCTCCCTATGAGCTTGAATTCCACACCAAATTAAATATGTCTCACGTTTCATCTGTGGAGAAGAACAGCAGCGTAGCTAAAACCAATAAAACTTTTCGCAAAATGCTGGCCGATTTGAAGAATGAAGAGCTCAAAGACCGTATTTACTACGAAATGGCACGCTATCATCTTAAAAGGAACAATATAACCATGTGCCTCTACTACCTGAACAGATCGGTACGTGAAAATGGGGTAAATCCAAACCAAAAAGCGTACTCTTATTTACTCGCCGGCCAGGTGTATTACGAGCGGGCAGATTCCATAACGGATAAAACGATAAGATACACCAATGCTAAGCTTTACTACGACAGTACTGTTGCGAATATGGATGAAACTTTCAGAAATTATGAACAAATCACCGAACGTCAACAAACTTTAACCAACTTTGTTAACCAGTTAGTCATTATTCAAACGCAAGATAGTTTGATTCGGATGAGTAATATGTCCGAAGATGAGCGTAATACGCTCATCGCCCAACGTATGGAATCTGATAAGCAAAACATAATTAAAGAGCGTGAGTTGGAACGTAAAAGAGCACTAAAAGAGGCATCAACCCCTCAACAAAACCTGGTGTTGGGCTCTTCGAATTTCAAATTATACGACTCCCAGGCAGTGAGTCAGGGGATAAACAAGTTTCAAGAGATTTGGGGAAACCGGAAGCTCGAAGACAATTGGCGCCGTATTAACAAAGAACTTTCAATCGACGATGAAGAAGATGAAAATCAAATAGATAGTACAGACCTGGACATCGTCGATAACGATACAATACAAGAAGAAGAGATTGTTCTGAATATCGAAGACTACATTAAGGATATTCCAAGTGATGATGCGGAAAAAGAAGCGGCCTTGTTGAAAATTGACGACGCGATGTATCGATTGGGTAAAATCTATAACCTTGAATTATTTGAGTACCAAAACGCAATCGAAACTTTTGACGAGCATCTCAACAGATTCTCTAAAAGTGAGCACAGGGCTGAAATTTTGTATATGCAGTTTCTGTTATGTAATAGCACAGGGCATTGTAATTCGGAAAACTACAAAAGCACCGAGTTAAAAGAATACCCTCATTCCATTTATGCAAAGCTCATGCAAGACCCGGACTATATAAAATCAAACTACTCAGCAAATCAAAAAGCGCGTATTGCGTATGAAGAAGCTTTCAGTTTATACAAAAAAGGACGTTATATGTCAGCACGTAAAAAGACTGTTCATACACAACAAACCTATCCTAATAACGATATTGTAGATCATATCGAATTGCTAAGAATACTGACATATGCAAAAACTGATGATTGGATATCTTACGACAAATTCCTGCGGAATTTCGTTCAGGAATATAAAACGAGTGAATTGGTAGCTTATGCTCAATCGTTAATCGATAAGAATAAAGAAAATGTAGCTATTACCAGGCAGGCGACTCTCAATAACAATGATACGGCATATGTAAAAAATCCTGTTGACAAGTATTACCTTTTAGCGACGATGCTACATGCAGAGACCACATTCGAGAAAATATTACCGAGGTATTACGATTTCCACAACATTTATTATGAAAATTCCAGCCTAAAAACAAGAAGGGTTGAATTCAGCGAAGAACTATTTTTTGTAACAGTAAAAGACTTTTCAGATGAAAAAACCGCTAATGCATACCTTAAACGATTGAACCAATACGACGACTTCAAAAAAGATTTGGACAATCTCAATTATTCCTATTATATTATCAGTCCAAAAAATTATAGTATTTTACTAAGGACACGGAATTTGGATGGATATCAGGAGTTTTATAAAGCGCATTTTAAATAGAATTCAATTACCCAACCAACATTCAAACACAGACAAAACGAACCCGCTAAACGTCTTTTGGAATTTCATTAAACCTACCCCCACCAAAGTCACTTACGGACTGTGGATAGTTTTTTTAGGGGTGTCTTTAAGTGTTTACCTATATGTAAAGGGTGTGGTATCTAATTACAAGGAGTTCTATGGCGAAATGCCTACATTCGAATCCTTGGAAAACCCCAAAAGTGACCTGGCTTCCGAGCTCTATTCTGCAGATGGAGAATTATTGGGTAAAAAATTCCTTTCAAACAGAACAGCCATAAAATATGATGACCTTTCCAAAAACATGATGAATGCGCTTCTCGCCACAGAAGACATCCGCTTTTATGAGCACAGCGGGATTGATATGAAGGGCTCGTTTGCCATTCTTTGGTATTTATTGAAAGGGGATAAGAGGGGATCCAGTACCATTAGTCAACAGCTGGCTAAAAATTTATATAAAACCAGAGGTCAAAATTTTAAAGGCTCCCTGTCCAAAGGAGCTTTGGGCAAAATTATTGTTAAAACGAAAGAATGGATCACTGCGGCAAAAATAGAACGTTCATATACCAAAAATGAAATAATAACCATGTACCTCAACACGGTAGACTTTGGCAGTAACAGTTTTGGCGTTGAAGTAGCCGCACAAACTTTTTTCGGCGTAGCACAGAAGGATCTTAAAATAGAGCAAGCAGCGATGTTGACTGGTTTACTAAAAGCTCCCAGCGCTTATAGTCCTATTTTGAATCCAAAAAACGCGCATATTCGAAGAAATACAGTGCTGGACCAACTTCAGAAGTATCACTTTATCTCCAGAAAAAAAAGTAATAAGCTAAAGAAAGAAAAAATTGCTTTGAATTATCGTGTTGAAAATCAAAATTCAGGATATGCAACCTATTTCAAAAAAGTAGTCTTCAACCATGTTGGGCAATATTTGAAAAAGCGAAGAGAAATCGATAAGCATTTTAATTATGACTTGTATACAAGTGGCATCAAAATTTATACGACGCTTGACTCCCGCTTACAAAAACACGCCGAAGCAGCGGTAAATGAGCATATGGACTCCTTACAAAACTTATTCTTTGAGCATTGGAAGGGTAGAAAACCATGGAGCACTGAAAACGAATGGGGGGCCTTCAGAGAGATGAAAGGGTTTCTGGAAAGAGAAATTAAAAAAACGTGGACCTATCAAGTACTTAAACGAAAACACAACGGAAATAAAAGAGCTATTAATCGTGACTTAAACGAAGCAAAAGAAATGCGCGTATTTAGCTACGACGGACCAATAGACACTACTTTAAGTTCATTAGATTCACTAGCTTATTATTTACATTTCCTGCATACCGGCTTTGTTTCCATGGATCCTAAAACGGGGGAAATTAAGGCCTGGGTAGGAGGTATTAACCACAAATACTTCAAATATGACCATGTAAAACAAGGTAAAAGACAACCGGGATCCACATTCAAACCTATCGTTTACGCCACCATTTTGGGTGAAACGGGCACCGTATATTCCCCCTGTTACAAAGTAGTAGATGCCCCGGTAACTTTTGTAACAGGAGATGAAGACAAGCCCACATGGACACCTAAAAATGCCGATGGGAAATTTTCGGGAGACACGCTGACTCTTAGGCAAGCGATGGCACGAAGTGTCAATTCCATTACAGCTTACATGATGAAACTTATGGGGGACCAGACACCATTTAAGGTAAAGGATTATGCCCAACGCTTGGGAATTACCAGTCACCTGGAACCCGTTCCAGCGATGTGCCTGGGAACATTCGATGTATCGTTATATGAGATGGTTGGCGCCTATTCTACCTTTGCGAACAGGGGTTATTATACAAAGCCTCACTTTATTACACGTATCGAAGACAGATTTGGAAATGTGATTGCAGACTTCCAATTGGAACGAAAAAAAGAACTTTCGGACGAGCTCGCTTATGTAATGTTACACATGCTCATGGGAGCTACACAAGAAAGAGGTGGAACCGGACGCGGGCTCTTTAAGTATGGACTTTTAGATAAAGATAACGAAATTGGTGCAAAAACAGGTACTACTCAAAACTACAGTGACGGCTGGTTTATTGGCGTAACTAAAGATCTGGTCTCAGGATGTTGGGTTGGTGGTGAACATAGAGCAATACACTTCAGAACAATGGAATATGGACAGGGAGCCCGTATGGCTATGCCGATATGGGCCAATTATATGCAGCGCGTTTATGAAGACAAAGAGTTAGATATTAAAATGGGACCTTTCGAAAAACCAGATATAGATTTCTCAATAATTATCGATTGTGATAAGGAGCAAGACATATTAGTTGCTGAAGAATTGAGTGAAGAAGACATTGAAGAGGCACAATCAAGTGGCAATTTACTGGAATATACTGACGAGGAAGATTTTGAATAATGGCTAAAAAATCTAACAAACTAATTAATATAGCTGTAAAAGCACTTTGGATAGGATTTGGAGTTTCTTTTCTCACCTTCGTACTCTTTGTATATGCAGTAAAAGGTAACTGGTTTAATGCTTTTGGGGAAATTCCGGATTTTGAAATATTAGAAAACCCACATAGCGAGCTTGCTTCGGTTTTATATACATCTGATGGAGTTGAATTGGGAAAATACTACAGTACCAACAGAACAAAAGTAGGTTTCGATGCTATCAATAAAAGTGTAATTAAAGCCTTAATTGCTACTGAAGATGAACGCTTTGAATTTCATTCGGGTATTGACATGCGTGCCACATTACGTGTGATAGTAGGTGTGCTAACCAGAAATATGAAAGGTGGTGGCAGTACTATTTCACAGCAATTGGCAAAAAATCTTTTCCGTATGCGTGATCTGGAAAAATACCGGAGTCCCAATAGTCTGGTAATGAAAGCCAAAGAGTGGATAATTGCTTCCCGTCTGGAACGCTCCTACACCAAGCACGAGATTATTACCATGTACCTAAATACGGTGAAATTTGGTTTAAAATCGACAGGTATCAATGAAGCTGCTAAGACCTACTTTAACAAAGCCCCAATAGAATTGAATACGAAGGAAGCAGCAGTACTTGTGGGCACATTAAAAGCGAATACAAAATATGACCCTGTCAAGAACCCTGCAAATTCTAAAATACGACGAAATGTAGTTATGAACCAAATGGTTAAGTATGGTTACCTGGAAAAAGCAGCTTACGACTCTTTGAAAAAGCAAGCAATAGACCTTGACTTCAGAGTGCAAGATTATAATACGGGTCTTGCTACTTATTTTAGAGCACAAATTAAAAGTGAGCTTGAGGAAATATGTAAGAAAAATGGTCATAACCTTTATACCGACGGTCTTAAAATATATACAACGATAGATTCACGTTTGCAAATCCATGCCGAAGCGGCTGTGCAAGAACATTTACAACAAATACAGACGAAATTCTTAAAGCAATGTGGTAAAAGAAATCCATGGAAAAAGAACTATATCAAGAGAAAGATCAAAAGAAGAGGATTTTACAAGGAACTGGCAGACCGCTTCAAAGAACATCCTGATTCCATAGATATTGTGCTAAACGAAAAAAGAAAAACAACGGTATTTACCTTTGGAGGAGAACGAGACACCACATTAAGCTACAAAGAAGAGTTTGAATATTATCAAAAGTTCTTTCATAGTGGTTTCCTAGCGGTATCTCCTTCAAACGGGCAAGTAAAAGCGTGGGTAGGCGGTCTAAATCAGAAGCACTTTGCTTATGATCATGTAATGCAAGCCGACAGGCAGGTGGGGTCAACTTTTAAACCTATTGTTTATGCATCGGCTGTAGAAAATGGTTATTCACCTTGCTCTGAAATTTTGGACGTGCCAGTGTCTATTACTATGCCTGATGGCAAAATTTGGAAACCTAAAGTTAAACCCACAAACGAACCCATTACATTAAAAGAGTGTCTCGCATATTCAAAAAACAATTGTGCTGCCTATCTTATTGATAAAATTGGACCTTCAAATATCGCTGATCAGGCTCAGAAGTTTGGTATTCCGAGGCGTAAACTCGATCTCAAAATCTCTATGGCTTTAGGAACAAGCTCGTTGAGCCTATTAGACATGATCCCTGTTTACACCACTGTAGTCAACAATGGCGACTACATTAAGCCCTATTACATTACAAAAATCACCGATGCTAATGGCAATGTCATTTACCAAAACAATCCGGTTCCAAAAAACATCATGAACCCCATTCATGCCTACGAATTGGTATCAATGCTGAGAGCCGGTGTAATGATAGGAACCGGTCGATCTTTAAACTATCGTTACAATCTCCTGAAAGAACATAACCAGCTGGGAGGAAAAACAGGAACCACTCAGGAATCTAAGGACGGCTGGTTTTTCTGCATCAACAAAGATTTAGTAGCCGGATGTTGGGTTGGATTTGAAGATTATGGAATTTCATTTAGATCATCAAGAGCATGGACAGGAGGATCTATGGCCCTGCCTATTGTGGCCAAGTTTTTTCAGAAAACTTATAAAGATAAAGACTTAAATATCAAACCCGGACCGTTTAATGTACCCAAAGAACTAACAGAAGCTCATATTAGTAGAAACATTACCTGTGAAGGAGATACCAGCACCTCTAACACACAGTTAAACTTAAACCTGCTACCTTCAGACGACGACGACGGACTTTAAACTTTCATGTCAGCAAAAAAGGAAGAATCATTACTCAAACTAATTAAAAACCTGCCACGCTCGCCAGGCGTGTACAAATACTTTAATAAAGAAGGAGAACTAATTTATGTGGGTAAAGCCAAAAGCCTTAAAAACCGTGTAAGTAGTTATTTCCAAAAAGATAACCAGCACAACCGCAAAACAATGCGTCTGGTTGCCCAAATAGCGCACCTGGAATATATTGTTGTAAATAGTGAATTTGATGCACTGCTGTTAGAAAATGCACTTATAAAAGAAAATCAACCCAGGTATAACATACAGTTAAAAGACGATAAGTCTTTTCCGTTTATCGTTATCACCAAGGAGCCTTTTCCCAGAATTATTTCAGTACGAGGAGAAATTAATCGCAAAAAGGGAGATTATTACGGTCCCTATATTAATGTTAAAGCGATGAAAGTGGTACTGGACTTATTACATAAGCTTTTTAAAATAAGAACCTGCCAACTACTTTTAAGTGCTGAAAATATTGAAAACAAAAAGTTCAAACTTTGTTTAGAATACCATATTGGAAATTGTCTCGCCCCCTGCGAAGGAAAGCAAAGTGAATCAGATCATCTTGAAAATATTCAGCAGGCAAGACACTTACTCACCGGTGAGCTTTCGAAAGTAAGAAGCTATTTTAAAGATAAGATCAAAACCTATTCAGAAAATCTGGATTTTGAGCGCGCTCAAGAGATTAAAGAGCAACTGGACCGATTAGAGAAATTTCAAAACAAATCGGTTGTCTCAAATCCAAAATTAATTAATCTTGAGGTTTTCACATTGTCCGCTCATGAAAGTAGAGTATATCTCAATTTTATGAGAGTTAAAGAAGGTACAATTATAATGAGTAGAAACCTCCAGATAAATAAGAATCTTGATGAAGATGACGGAGACATACTCACAAATGGTGTTCAGCTCATTCGAAAAGAAACGAACAGCGATGTGAAAGAAATTATAAGTAATATCGAATTTCCCTATCCTAATGACGATGTCTTAATTACGGTTCCTAAAATCGGTGATAAAAAGAAACTCATTGACTTATCGTTGAAAAATGTCCTCGAGTTTAAAAAAGAACGCTCATATGACACTACTCGCCAAAAGGAGCCTCCAACTTTAAAAATTCTTCAGGAAGACCTCAGACTAAAGGAGTTGCCCATTCATATAGAGTGCTTTGACAATTCAAACATACAGGGTAGCAACCCCGTAGCGTCTATGGTTTGCTTCAAAATGGGAAAACCGTCAAAATCAAATTACAGACATTTCAAAATAAAAACGGTGGAAGGGCCCAACGATTTTGATTCTATGGAGGAAATTGTTCACAGAAGGTATAAACGCTTACTCAACGAAGATCAACCACTACCTCAACTGATAGTTATAGACGGAGGAAAAGGGCAATTAGGAGCCGCTATGAAATCTATTAAATCATTGGGAATAGAAAAGGATGTAGCTGTTATTGGCATTGCCAAACGGCTTGAAGAGATATACACACCGGGAGATAATGACCCACTGATGATTAGTAAAAAATCTCCTTCTCTTAAGCTTATACAGCAACTTCGAAACGAAGCCCATCGCTTCGCAATCACTTTTCATCGCGACCTGAGAAGCAAAAATTTCATAAATTCAGAATTAGAACAAATCCCCGGAATTGGGGCCAGCACTCAAAAAAAGCTATTAACCAAATTCAGAACAGTGAATGGCATTCGCAATGCAAGTGAACAGGAACTCACCGATTGTATTGGTAAAGCAAAAGCACAGGTGGTAATTAGTTATTTTAATAATAATGCTTCTTCAGAATAAGCACTTTTAGCGCATAAAAAAAGGGATAGCCAAGCTACCCCTTTCTAAATATGAAATATTTTTTTTAGAACTCCCACAAGTTGTGCTCATACTCAAGAAGCTCAAATGCTTTCCATTGAGAAGCCATGATTCCAACACGAGGATCTCCACCATATATGTCAACCAAAAACTCATCGTTTGGATTGCTTACTTTGATGATGTATGAAGAAAATAATCTCAACTCAAAAGCATCGGCAAGCGATCTGTGTTCTGACTCGTTAAATGGGTTGTACCATATCGCTTCAGGATTATTTTCAAAAGGCCCGTGAAGCAACTCTGAATATTTGAAAGATGCTATTGGTATTTGAATACCTTTAATGTTATCTGGGTGATCTGCAGGAACGAACATGCTGATACAATAGATATCATAGTACATTCTTGATCTCTGCTTATCAAATAACATTTTCTCTTTTATTTCCAGCTGATACAAATCTTTTGCAAAGAAATAATCAACATTGGTCGAAGGTACAGGAGCATCTCCTCCCTCGTCGTCACCGAAGTCATCTCCTCCTCCGTCGTCGTCACCCCAACCGCCATCATCATCTTCATTAGCCATAAAAGCTAAATCTTCTTCAGAAACTTCAGCTTCGGTAGAAGGTATTTGAATTCTTTTATTAAACTCTTCGAGTGTTATTTCAGTAAGTAATGAATCATTATCGTAAGGCTTTACTTCTCCTCTTTGTACCGCCTCAATCATAATTTTACTAATCTCGTGCTCTCTTGCAAACAAGGGCTGATTTTGTTTCTCACGTAAGTCAACCGCGCGAGTAATCGTTTTCTGATACATAATATCAGAAATATGTATTTTCTTATTAGATAGCGGATCGTATCCGTTTTCGTCTAATCTCTCCTGCGCCACAACTGTAACCGCCATTACGATTAAAGCGCATAATAATAAACTTAACTTTTTCATATCCTAACAAATTAACAGTGCCTTTAATAAATCAGCACAATATATTTCACATTTCCTACTTAACATCTCTGCCTTAATAAGGCAGTAATTAGTATCATTAAATGATACTAAAATTTAAACTCTTTAAAATAACAATCAGGTACGTTCGTTAAACCATCCATCTTTTGTTATTTACTGCTTTGTACAAAAGGGCAGTACCTTATTAATAGATATTAGTGCTAAAGTACAATAGGAACACAATGTAAAATTGTGTTCCTATTGAAGCATAATTTATTAGTTCAAAGGAACAGTCATAATTGTTGTCCCAATTTTAACTTCTTCAGTACCGCCAAGGTACGTTCTACGTCTTACTTGCTTTACTTCGATAACGATACGATCACCAGGCTTTGCTTGTGAAGCGAACGCTGTTAAGTTACCTTCCGGCTGCGAAAATTGCTTACGAGAAACAGGACGTTTACCTCTTGCCAAGATAGCTTCCCACTTCGTAACTCTATACTTCGAATCTTTAGGTAAGTTCTGTGTAAAGGTTTGATCTGATGACTTGGCTACCATTTTAATACTTCTTGGTCCAGGAGCAGTCATACCAGTCTTTTGGTTCACTTCTTTACCTCTGTAAGTCGCCATAATATCAGGTTTAGGAACCAAACGCACACCAAAGGTTTCAGTACCAATTTTCTGCCCACCACTGCTTACAGTAATAGCTACTTTAGGAGAAGTAGGGATTACGATAATTTTACCTTTATCCTTACCTTTTCTTAAAGAACCACCACTTACAGAGAATGACGGGTTATAGTCAGATCCTAAAGCGGGCACCTGAATATTCAAGGCATTTCCACAGTTTCTGTATAAAGCAGAAATAGCAGCAGACTGCACCTGAATAACAGGCTTGGAAACGAAATATTCGAAATTTTTCTCAAATGTTTTCATTTCACCAGTAGGATCTTTCATTTTAATCGTACCTTTCCATGAACGTTTATAAAGACCGTCTTTATTTGGCTTACCACCAATTGACGCTTTAAATTCGATTTGACCCATTCCGTTTTTTACTGTAATAGGTCTTCCATCCTTGAACATTTTCGCTTCTTCATCTTTGTTTGCCGATGAAGTTGCTGTCACGAATAGTTGAGCTTTATATTTCGTACCTGCTGCTACTACTTTCGCATCTGCAGTCGCCATTGGCTCGATTTTGTCGAATTTAAAATCGGCAGCACCAACCATACCTTTTAGTTTACCTAAAATTTCTGCTTCATAAGCAGCAACTTTTGATTGCTTCTCTGTCATAAATGCCAGTGCTGCAATCATAGGAGTGTGGTCAAAAGCTAATTCAAGGAACGACTTTTTGTTCTGCTCAGGATTTTTAGCAAAGTTAGGATCTTCCTTACCATCCATAGTCATTGACGGATAGTGATTTTTATCTTCTTTACCACCTAAGTGTTGATTTACTTCATTGTAGATCTTGTTAAGCTCAGTGATGTATTGATCCATCTCCGCTTCCAATTTCTTACCTACATCAGTACCTTTTTTGTCACCAAGAAACATTTCACTAGCAACATCTACGTTTTTCATACCAACGGGTGTCACTTTATCTTCAAGCATACCACCAGACTTTTCAATCATCTCCTGCTTACGTTCATCAATGTAAGCGATTAGGTCACTTGACAGCTTGTGTAGCTTTTGAGCCTCTTCAAGCGCCTTAACTTCTTTTTCTTTGTTTCCACGTTCTGCTACCTTGGTAGCTATTGTTTCGATCAAATCTGCAGACTTGTGTTTTGAGTCTTCAGTGAAAAGCGCTAAACTATTGTTTAGCTGTAAGAATTTCACCATGATTTCAGCACCTACTTGTAATGCGAGAAGTGCTAATAACACGAGATACATCAGGTTGATCAATTTCTGACGCGGGGTTTCCTTACCTCCAGCCATAATTTATCAATTTTTAATGTTTTAAATAATAATTTAATTAATTCTAATTCTCGTAAGAGTTATTACCCTTTCATCGCAGTCAACATGTTACCATAAACTTGATTCAATGCTGTCAAGTTGTTAGATAGTGACTGTAAGTTATTCTTAAATTGCTCAGTATCTTTTGTTGCCTCAGACATGTTGTCCATTGCAGTAGATAAGTTGCTATAGAATTTATTCATAGCTTTCAAGTGGTTATTAGCATCTTGAAGCTCCATCTCGTATACTGCATTTAAAGAACCTAAGTTCTTAGTAATGTTTTGTACCTGAGCGTGGTATTCCTGAGCATCTGTAGCTGCGTTAGCCATTCCTGACATTGCTTCTGCTGTAGATGCATAAGACTTACTCATAGATTCTAAAGATTTAGAAGCTGTCTTAGCATTACGTGCGTACTCTTCAGTAGCCACTGAAGCATCAGACAAAGAGCTCATACTACCAACATTAGTAGCAAGATTTTTCAATCCTTCTCCTAAAGAAGAAATTGTATTTTGATTGATATTAGCATCTTGCATCATATCGTCAAGTTTCTTAGTGAGACCATCACCAGTAGGGATTTGATCTTCTTCATAGTCATCGTACTCATCACCAAGTTGAGGGTAAACTTTAGCCCAATCATCCAGGCCAACCTCTTCTTTTGGTTGCGGAGCGAATGCAAACATTAAGAAAAGAACTGCTTCTGTACCCAACCCTGCTACTAGCATAATACCTGCACCCGGGTAATGCTGAATCTTAAAAAGGGCTCCTACAATTACTACGGATGCTCCTACACCAGTAAGTACAGGTGCGATGTTATGATAGAATTTTTCTTTAAATCCTCCTTTTGCTGCCATTTTTCTAATAATTTAAAGTGAAATAGAACAAGTTTAACGGTTATTCAATATTATAAAAATTTTAACTACTAAAATTCAGCTCCAGACGAACGACCCAAATATGTCATTACACATCTAAAACCGACAAAAGATTTTGTGGTATCCTGATACTCATAAGTTCTTGTACCAGTTTCCAAATAATATGCTATATCTTTCCAAGAACCACCACGAATTACTTTACGCTCTTCCTCATCGTTAAAGTAAGTAGGGTTCAAATCCCATACGACAGGAACAGCTGCTTCGTAAAATGCATCTTCACACCACTCTGATACATTACCAGCCATGTCATAGAGGCCGTAATCATTTGAGAAGTAAGAAGCTACAGGTGATGTATACATAAATCCATCATCGTAGTAATTACCACGTCCAGGCTTGAAATTTGCTAACATACAACCCTTGGCGTTACGAATATACGGGTTACCCCATGGGTATTTGGCCATATCTCTACCACCTCTCGCTGCATATTCCCATTCAGCTTCCGATGGAAGTCTGAAGCGCGGCATGGCAAACATACCATTGCTCGTTCTCCATTCATTCATATGGTTTGTTCTCCAATTGCAAAAATACTTTGCTGCGAACCAATCTACACCAACAACCGGATAATCATCAAATGCAGGGTGCATATAATAATACTCCATCATTGGATCTCCCATATGGTGAGAAAAGTCACGAACCCAAACTGTTGTATCCGGGTACAACTCTGTCATTACATACTCTTCTCCCAATACATCAATTGAATCGTTTAGCATTACCAACATAAACTGTCGGTATTCATTGTTGGTAATCTCTGTATCATCCATATAAAAACCACCAATCGTAACTTGTTTGTTGTGGTTTGTCTGGGATGCCGGCACATTTTCATCTGCCTGTCCCATATGGAATGTACCCGAAGGTGCAACAACCATACCATAAGGCAATGTTTGTCCCCAACCTACACGGTCTGGCACACCAATAAGATCGCCACTACCAGTGTAGCCACCACCTCCACAACTTGTCAAGAAAACAATTGAAAGAAATGAGAGAACACCAAAAGTCTTATGAAACACACTCATTTTATTCATGACCCTAATTTTTAAGTTCCTAATTATACTAATTCCTTTTTTAACACGAAATAACTGCTTTACAGTTACAAAATCTTTATTCTAAACCTAAGCAAAAAGAGAGTAGATAACACAATTTTTGCATAGATACTTTTCACAAAGAGAGATACAAGATGTTAAAATAATATGATAAATGCAAACAAATATTAATTTTCTTTTCTGTATCTAGGCGTCCTTACACGCGTGTATTTATCACTGCCATCAAGGGGTAAAACATACGATGCCATCAACTCATGAGATGTAAGTTCTTTCGCATTCACACCAGAGGTTACAAGGTCAAAAGCATAACCTACTCTTAGTGAATTATTCTTCAAAAAACTCATCCCTACTATAAATATGATATCATCGTTCGAAAATCGCCCATTATCCATATTGGATTCGGGAGCTGCAATTGATTGCCTTACTGTAAGTCCTCCCCAGTACTTATATTCGCTCAACGATACAATTGCCCCATAATTAAAGCTCGCTTTAACAAAGTCGCTTTGAAATATGAGTGAAGGAGAAACTACTAGTTCAGGATTCACCTGTAAATTATAGCCACCACTAATAAACAGGTGATTCGCCAGCTTTGAGGAAATCAGTGTTTTATCAATTCCAAAATCAAATTCTGCTCTGTTTATATGTGATAAAGCTATACTTCCCCAATACTTTGTGGTGGAATAGTGTACTCCAACACCAAAGTCAGGTTTTATCTGCGAACCTGCTTGATTCAATCCGTCAACCACTACATCTCCCCCATCGGAAGCTCTTAATACTGAAGCAACTCTTTGCGAAAACATCCCCGCTCTAAGTCCAGCACCAAGTACTCCTCCATTTTGGAGTTTTATATGATAAGAATACGCGAGTTTAAAATTAAACTGTCTATAAGGCCCGATCCAGTCGTTTGTTAAATTAATACCAACACCACTGTTTGGCGTGGTAGACTTAAACAACTTAAGAGGATGGTCTGCAGACAATGTTTGAGTTGTGGGAGCTCCTCCCGGGTCGGTGGTTCCTGTGTACCCTAGCCATTGAACTCTACTAATCAGAGTAGCACGACTTATTCCTTCGGTACCGGCAGCCCCGGGATTGTAATATAAAGTATTGAACATGAATTGGCTGAACTGAGCATCTTGCTGAGCCATCGCCTTATTCATTATTATCAATAAAATAAGCGCAAATAAAAAACTAAACTTTTTTATCATTCAACTACGTTTACAGCTCCATTAAACAGAGACCGCTTTTCAAAAATAAAGATTTTATTGAATTCACCAATAAAACCTCCATTCTTTTATTTAAACGTAGTATATTATTTTATGTTGTTAACTTCCTTGATGTAAAGTTCCAAAGCACCTGTCATGGAGGGGGCATTAGGCAACGGTGCCTGAATATCTAATTCAAGGCCAGCGTCTTTGACTGCCTTTGCCGTTGTAGGACCGAAGGCCGCTATCCTTGTATTATTCTGCTCAAAGTCAGGAAAATTAATTAGTAAGGAATTCACACCTGAAGGGCTGAAGAATGCGAGCACGTCGTAGTTTACCTCGGCCAGGTCTGAGAGATCGCTTGCTACCGTTTTATAAAGAATTGCTTCTGCAAAGTCATAATTCTGTTCTTTTAAAAAATTAGGTATATCATCTTTCCTAATATTAGAACATGGAAACAAGAACTTTTCTTTAGCATGCTTTTTTAATACTTCAATAAGATCTAAAGCCGTCTTTTTTCCTGTGAAAATTTTACGTTTCCTTATAACGATGTATTTCTGCAAATAATTTGCAGTCTGTTCAGATATACAATAGTATTTCATCTCAGCAGGCATTTCCAGCTTATTATCCAAACAAATACGAAAAAAATGATCTACTGCATTACGACTGGTAAATATAATACCAGTGAAGGATAATATATCTATTTTTTGCTTTCTAAACTCCTTGTATGGGACTTCTTCTACCTGAATAAACGGCCTAAAATCTATATGTAGTCCGTATTTGTTAGCTAATTTGTGATATGAAGAATTACTATCTTTTGGTTCTGGCTGTGAAATAAGAATCCGTTTTACTTGATTATTACGATCCTCCTGTACCTTAAGCTCACTCATCGTATACTAAATTGGTTTGGTTTTAGTAAGATACCAACTGACCTAGAATCAGAATTATAGGCAGTATTTCCGAGCAGCAAAGGTAGAAAAAAAAATATAAATTTCGAAGCTTTACTAACTTTAAGCAAACCCATGCTATACGCAAATTCCAGAAAATCGCCCATAAAAACACAGAAACAGCAATTATTTCTTTTGTATTCCAAAAGTAATATTCGCAAACAAGACATAAAATAAGAATTATGAGCGCACCTAAAATAACTGCCCTTGTAAATTCATAAAAATGCACACGATAGTATTGTGAAAGGTTGAGAAAGTTGCTTAAAATAAGTAAAAAGTAATATTTCAATAAGAATGCAGCAAAGAATAATAAAGTCAATAGGATATGATCTACCACACGCATGCCTGCTGTAGCCTGCAAACCACTAAAGTTTAACCAGGGTATTCCCAATTCTACAGATGATATGACAACACTAATTGAAAATGATGTCACAAGTAATAAAATTATCGTTGTAATATTTAGAGAATTGTAAAGTACATAATTATCAGGCTGAGAGCGATCAAATAACTTAACTATATTAAAATAAGCATCTAATAACACCTTTTTAGAGCGTTTCAGGTAGGTTATCGCTGTTATTAAAAATAAGAAACTTACATTTAACAGGTTTTTATTTTTTGGCACGGGACGTACAATGCCTTTTATTTCTTTGCTATCATTTTTGCCTTTATTGCCTATCGTTAACCCATGCTTATTTAATCGAACAATTGCAATATTATTGAATGGAAGATGCTTTTCTATATGGTAAAACGTGAGTTTGGTCTTACCTTTCGTTTTCTGAAGTATTTTTTTGATGGGGATATTGATTATTGAATCTCTATCGAAACGTTCCAAAAACCGGTTGTTAACGAATAGATTCAAACCTTTTTTAGCTTCAAACTGCAGGTAATAAGTCGTATATGAATCGAGATTCACAAAAATAGTTAACGCTTTATAGTTATTTACCTTATTATCCAGGCAAGGAATATATCCTTGGTTTTTGCTACTATAAACCATCCACTCTGTGCCCAGATCTCTAACTAAATAATCCTGCCGTTCTGATATCCCCAAAAAGGAATACAGCATCAGCAAGTAGAAAAAAATGCTTTTAAGCCAATTTCTCACTGGTAGCTTTTTTGATTCGTTTTTTATTGATTACTTCAATTAACATACTAAATGTTACTCCAATTGTTACAATAAGAAGTAATAAAATATTCGGACTTAAGTGAATTAAGTAAATAACACAGGAAACGGCGAATAAGGTTACACCAATTAGGATAAAAACAATATACATTGGTTTCACCCCCATGTCTTTCAATCGATGATGTAAATGATTCCTATCAGGAGTGAAAGGAGATATTCCAGCCAAAGTTCTCATTGCAAATACTTTAAGGGTGTCGGTAACTGGAATCAATAGTGTAGCCAGGCACAGCACGATTGTATGATTTTCAATAACTTGAGGCCTCAGCTCAATTAAGCGCACACTCATCACTGCTACAATAAAGCCACATACAAGTGACCCTGTATCCCCCATAAAAATAGTAGCATTTCTAAAGTTGTATCTTAAAAACCCCATTACACTGCCTATTAAACAAGATGCCATGATGGCATAAGGTGAGTTTTCAAGGAAAAAGAATGTGCCAAAGACACAGGAAATAGTTAGCACAATCCCTCCTGCCAGGCCATCAAGGCCATCGATGAGGTTAATTGCGTTTGTAATTCCAACAATGAGTAAAAACGTGAGCGTATAGCTTATTCCTATATCCAACTCATAAACATTAATTAAACCTTGTAGACTTGTAATCCGGATATCACCGATGAACATCACAATACCTGTTGCAAGGACCTGAACAAAAAACTTTTTGAATGCCGATACAGGTACCACATCATCCTTTAAGCCAATAAAGAATATAATTACACAACCTGCCAGTATTTGTTGAATCCCTTTACTATCGGCCCCAAAATCTCCGAAAATAGTGAGCGCAGACATAAATCCTGCAAAAATTGCCATACCGCCCAAACGCGGAGTTTTTGAGACATGAACAGTCCTTTTATTTGGTTCATCCAATAGATTTTTCACATGGGCCATGTATATAATTGAGGGAATAGCAAAAACCGCCAGCAAAAATGCCCACACAAAAGCCAAAATGGCCTGAGAAAATTGAATTTGATACTGATACATACCTACTTGTTCATGTAAATCTACTTAAAAAATGTTGCGGAAACCAAAATGAATTCTGGAAAGGTTTAATTTATTCCAATTGGGATACTTACCTCCTAAAGCATATTGGAAGTCAAACAGGCCACCTTTTGTTGCAAACGATATACCCACTCCGATACCTTTTGGTACTATTTTCCCGTTAATGGAGTCGAGAAAACCCTGATCGAAAAAAGCATTGAAATAAAGATCGTTTTGCATGTACCACCTGAATTCAGTTGTAATGGTGAGGTAAGCGGCGCTTTTGAATTCATTTTCGTAATATCCCCTCAAAGAGTTTAGTCCTCCGACATTAAAGTAATCATTAATAAACAGCCCGCTTTGATTTGAAACCATAGCACCTTTAACCCGGGCATAGCCCACAAAATTCTTATACAGAGGTAAAACTCCGATCAGCTGCCCCTCCAATTGAAGCTGTAATGTCTTTTCCTGTTCCCCATTCCCCTTATCTGTCTGTTTATTGCCCAGCACACTTCTTGCAGCTCCAAAAACGCCTCTTCGCGGGAACTTTATATCGTCCAAACGATTACAGTTCACGCTCATTCCATAGTAGTTAAGTCTAAAATTGCCAACTCCTGCATTATCTGGGAATGCTACATTTCCTTCTAACTTATAGGAGGTTTTTAAACTGGTAAGCAAGCCATACTCAATACCTGGCCTTATATCCCAATAGACTTTAAAAGCCCGATCTATCCATATAAAAGAACTATCCTGCTTCAAAATCTCCATACTAAAATTTAAATGTGTATGGCTCTTTAAGAAAAAACGATAATCATAATTAGCATCAAAATGTTGACTTGCTCCCTGGGGCTTTTTCCAATTAAGAGCCAATTCATGACTATGTTTAAACAGATTAAACAGATGCGTATTGATTTCTCCGACCAGATCAACACGGTTGTTATTGGAACCATTAGGAACCAGGCCAATCATTCCTCCAAGTTCATTATTTTTTCTTTTTTCAATGTGTAGTTTAACAAGCGCTTTGTGATCTGCAAATATGACGCTAACCGGAGTTTTCAATTTAATGTACGGAAGTGTTTTTAAGATTTGATCCAGGTTTTTAATAGTGGACGCTGAAAATGCATTACCTGGTTGTATTTTAAGCATTTGATGTAAGAACTTCCTTTCGAAAACCTCGTCTCCAAAAATTGTTATGGAGTCATAGATTATTCTTTTTCCCTCATTGATTAAAATCGAGGCATGTAGTTCATCTTTGTGTGTAACGAAGGTATCGAGCTGTATGCTTGCAAATGGAAAACCATTATCCTCATACTCTTTTAGGAGCCGCTCTCTATACTTTTCATACGCCCTGAATTGACTAAACACGTGTTTACCACGAGGTGCATTTAATATTTTGATCGATTTATAGCGCTTTCCCCTGTATAAAAAGGCATGTACGGAATCTTGCTTATAACAAATAGAATCAATAGAGGCAAGGTAATAACCTTTACCTCTTAAACTATGCAAATAACGATTCAGGTGCTTATGTACCTGCAAAGAATCTTCACAATTTACTTTATAGGTATTTTTTGAGAAGCCACCTCGATCTTCTTTAATACATAAGTGTTTAGGGGATTGAGCATTTGCCTGCCAGAAAACAAGACAAAAAAGAAATATTACAATTTTTTCTTTCAAAGAAATTAATAAGCATTCAGAAGGTGATATATTCGCAAAAATAAGAAATTATTGGCTGGTATTTACATTCATATTCCGTATTGCCGAACGGCATGCTATTATTGCGACTTTCATTTTAGTACAAGCACGAAAAATGTATCTCAAATGATTGAAGCTATCCAAATGGAAATTGTTCAAAGGAAAGGCTACACCGAGGAAAAAATAGATACCATTTATTTTGGCGGAGGTACGCCAAGTTACATAGAGACCTGTTCCATTCATCACATTATAGATACCATAGCGCAGCATTTCAATATTAATGACAGTGCAGAGATTACCATTGAAGCTAACCCCGATGATCTCGACAAAAGCAAACTAAATGAGTTAAAGAACATTGGAGTAAACCGTTTGAGCATCGGTTTACAGTCTTTGGACGACCGTTTCTTACGATTCATGAATCGCAGCCATACAGCTTCTCAGGGCATATATTGTATAAAAACGGCTCAGGACATCGGTATAACAAACATTTCTGCCGATTTAATATATGGCATTCAGGAATCAACTACAGAAAGTTTTTCAAAAGATCTAAATGGAATTATTGAACTTAATATACCTCACATTTCCTGTTACTGTCTTACAATAGAGCCCAATACCGTTTTTGGAAAATGGAATCAAAGCAAAAAACTGAAAGATGTTAACGAAGAAATGGCTATTGAACAATTTCAAATGCTTTATAAAGAGTTAATCGCCTGTGGTTACGATCATTATGAAATAGCTAATTTTGCGCTTGAAGGCTACATTTCACAGCACAACAGCAATTATTGGAAAGGCACTTCATACCTTGGAATAGGCCCGGGAGCACATTCATTTGATGGTGATCACAATCGGCGGGTTAATGTTGCTAACAACCCAAAATACATCAAACAGGTAATGGCCGGTAACACTTACTTTGATATAGAAAAGTTGACACAAAGGGACCACATAAATGAATATATTATGACCTCTTTACGTACCAAATGGGGATGTGATCTGAATCACCTAAAAAACCGTTTTAATTATAATCTCGTAGATGAACAGGGAGATTACTTAAATAAGATAATAAATAATGATTGGATCAAAATCCGAAATGAAATAGTTTCTTTGACTAATTCCGGAAAATTATTTGCTGATCAGATCGCATCTGAACTATTTATTTAATATATTAAATGTTATGAGTGGTCATTTAGGTTACCTGATCGATTTATTTGAATCACACGATTTTAGACATACAGCAGACTCGCTTGAACTTGTATCAAAAAAGAAGTTGGAATCAACCAACGTTTTGAGCGATGTGTTTGAGGTTTATGAGGAATTGGGCGGTTGCAGTGAAAACTGGGATATATCCCCAAGGAAATTTGACATTGAGCTTCCCGGTTATGGTATATTGCTTGACCTAGCTCTTGATTACAACCGCTACAGAGCAATAACCTTAAGGTCTTCCCTCTACCAGGATTATGATTTCTTCAAAGTTCCCAATCACATTCGTTATTGCCGTCAATTTGAGAAAGAATGTCTGAAGGCAGGTAGTAATGCACGTACCTGGCATAACAAAGTCTCCAAGACTGAGTTCGGCGACAGCGAACCACCTGGTGATCTGGGATCACTGGGGTCTTCCGGGTGGAAGTACAGGGCTTTTCAAAACTACCTGGCCGATTTCAGCCCATTATTATTTGACTACAAAATAGTGCGTATAAGCCTTTATGATCCATTAATGATTAAAGGGCAGCTTATTCAGTTAAAAGACCTATTAGTCTCCAGAAATAAGCAGAACAAGGATATTGTTTTTAACTTTTTGGCACGCAACTTCCAGTAAACCTTTATTTCAATTCTTCTTTAAGAAATTTCGAGGTGTATCCAACGTTTTTGGAAGCAAGGTCTTCCGGTGTACCTTCGGCTATAATAGTGCCACCCTCGCTCCCACCTTCCGGGCCCAAATCTACTATATAATCGGCTTCTTTTATCACATCGAGGTTGTGTTCAACAATAAGAACAGTATTTCCCTTGTCAACGAGTTTATTGAGTACATCCATTAATTGTACGATATCCTGAAAGTGCAGCCCTGTAGTGGGTTCATCGAGTATATAAAACGTTTTACCGGTGTCCCTTTTGGAAAGTTCTGTGGCCAATTTCACCCTTTGTGCTTCGCCTCCTGATAAAGTCGTTGCATGCTGCCCCAGCGTAATATAGCCAAGCCCTACATCTTGTAAGGTTTGTATTTTCCGTAAGATCTTAGGTTGGTTTTCAAAGAATTTCACCGCATTATTTACGGTCATTTCCAACACATCGGAAATCGATTTTCCTTTAAAACGTACTTCTAATGTCTCTCTGTTATAGCGCTTACCTTTGCAGGTTTCACAATGAACATGTACGCTGGGAAGAAAGTCCATTTCTACCACTTTGAGTCCAGCTCCTTCACAGGTTTCACATCTCCCACCCTTCACGTTAAAAGAAAACCTTCCTGCTTTATAACCTCTAATTTTAGCTTCAGGAAGTTGAGTAAACAGTGTTCTTATATCTGCAAATACACCCGTATATGTTGCCGGGTTGGACCTTGGAGTCCGCCCTATTGGTGACTGATCGACTTCAATTACTTTATCAAGGTGCTCCAGGCCGGAAATTTCATCATATTGCAGTGGATCTTTTAAAGACCTGTAAAAGTGCTTTGATAATACAGGATGTAAAGTTCCATGAATAAGGCTTGACTTTCCACTTCCCGATACTCCTGTTACACATAACATTTTCCCGAGAGGTAATACTAAATCAACATTTTTGAGGTTATGTCCTTTTGCTCCTTTTAATACCAGTTGTTTACCATTACCTTCTCTTCTCTTGAACACGCGTTTTTCAGTCTGTTCGTTAAGCAGGTAAGTAGCAGTAGCACTGCCCTGGTTGACAAAATCGTCGGGAATTCCAGCGGCGACTATCTCGCCCCCTTTTATACCTGCACCAGGCCCTATGTCGACAATATAGTCTGATTGCAGCATCATATCTTTGTCGTGCTCGACTACTAATACCGTGTTACCTATATCTCTTAAATTTTGTAAAGCTTTAATAAGCTTAACATTATCGCGTTGATGCAAACCAATACTAGGCTCATCAAGAATATAGGTAACTTCTACTAACTGTGTGCCGATCTGGGTTGCAAGTCGAATTCTTTGTGCCTCACCACCGGATAAGGTTCTTAAAGAACGGTTCAACGTCAGATAATCCAAACCTACATCAAGCAAAAAGTGTATGCGCTTGCGTATCTCCTTCAACACCTCCCTGGCGATCTTGTTTTGCCGTTCGCTCAGGCGTTCTTCGAGCGTTTCAAACCAGGCAGAAAGGCTTTTAATATCAAATTGAGCCAACTGCGAAATAGATTTACCATCAATTTTGAAATGAAGTGACTCCTTTTTAAGTTTGTCGCCATTGCAAGTAGGGCAAACTTTAACTTTCATATAGTCTTTGAGTAAACGCTGCTGCTTCTCGTTCCCTCCATTATACAATTTGTTGAGGTAGTCAAAAACACCATCAAACTGTCCTTTATAATTCACTTTGCCCCCACCTGCTTCTTTGATGGTATATTCATACTCGGTACCATAAAGGAGCGCTTTAAGTGCTTCTTCACTTAATTCTTTTATAGGAGTAGTAATTTTAGCCCCATATACGCCCAGCAACCTCTCTATTTCCCGAAAAATCCAGTTTTGCTGATAATCACCCAAAGGAATTATACCTCCTTGAAACAGGCTTTTGCTGTCATCGGGAATAATACTATCTTCGGTAAACTCTTCAACCGTCCCCAGTCCGTTACAAGTTGGACAGGCGCCGTATGGTGAATTGAACGAAAATGAATTGGGTGCTGGTTCTTCGTAAGATATACCTGTAGTCGGACACATCAAATACTTCGAAAAATTACGTGTTTCGTTATTCTCTTTATCCAGTATTGTCACAAGGCCTTTCCCCTGTTTCATCGCCTCCTTCAAGGATTGTGTTAAACGATATTTTTCCTGATCTGTAATTAGCAGCCGGTCTACAACAATTTCTATGTCATGCGTCTTATAACGGTCGAGCTGCATTTTTGGAACTAAATCGCTTACTTCACCATTTACCCTTACTTTCAAATAACCCAGCTTCCTGATCTGCACAAAAAGTTCGCGGTAGTGTCCTTTTCTTCCCTTTACTACCGGAGCAAGAATAAGTACTTCCTTTCCCTGATAATCTTCTAAGAGTAGGCGAATAATCTGGTCTTCTGTTTGCCTGATCATTTTCTCGCCTGTGTTGTAGGAAAATGCTTCTCCCGCGCGCGCATACAACAGACGTAAGAAATCGTAAATCTCTGTTAGTGTGCCAACTGTAGAACGTGGGTTGCGTGTAGTTGTTTTTTGCTCAATAGAAATTACAGGGCTCAGTCCTTCGATTTTATCGACATCGGGTCTTTCCATGTCTCCAATAAAGGAACGTGCATAAGCAGAAAAGCTCTCCATGTAACGTCGCTGTCCTTCGGCATAAATGGTATCAAATGCCAGCGATGACTTACCGCTTCCACTTATCCCTGTAATAACGACCAGCTTATTTCTTGGAATGGTTACATTAATATTTTTTAAGTTGTGTTCGCGAGCGCCAAACACTTCTATGAATTCTTGCTTATCTAAATGCGACATTAGAGTTCTTTTGCTACTTTCCCAGAATCAGAATTCAAATATAGGTCGTTTTTTTCACCTTCTTCAATGTTTCGAGTCCTATCTTGCGAATTGCTATCTATTATTATAGAATCGAAACCAGGAGCCGGCTCGTCGGATTTATTCTTTGAAATTTTAATAATAGTAGTTGAATCATTCTCTTCTACAATTTCTACGGATTGCTTTTTTGAAAGCGGAATTTGTAATACATACCTTTCTTCAGACGTTAATTTATCTCCTTTAATCCATGGATTGTATTTTTTGATTTGATCAAGTGATATTCCATTCTCCCTCGCAAGAGCCCTTAGATCCACTACAGCAGAATCAATGTGCAACTGCTTTAATCTTTCTTCGTGATAATGAGAAGATTTTAGGGCTGGAAAGTCGTACTTATCATAATTTTCCATTACCTCCTTGACAGCTATTATTTTGTAGATATACCTGGCGGTCTCTTTATTGAGACTCAGTTTATAGAACGTTTCCTGATGTTGCGCATTGAGCTGTCGCGACATCCCCCCCATTCCCATATTATATGAGGCTGCTACATTAGTCCAGTTCCCAAATCTTTTATAGGCAATTTTCAGGTATTTACAAGCAGCATGCGTTGATTTTATAGGATCATAGCGTTCATCAATTTCGTGATTAATGGTGAGCCCCATGTTTTGGCCGGTCCCAGGTATCAGCTGCCAAAAACCAGCCGCACCTTTTGGAGAAACGACATTTGACAAGCTACTTTCAATTACAGCCATGTATTTGAAATCTTCAGGAATGCCATGCATTTTCAGAATAGGTTCTATTTTAGGGAACCATCGGTTGGCTCGTTTTATCAGTATCCTTGTATTATGCCTATAATAATTCACCAGATACATTTCTTTGTTTAGCCGGTCTTCTACCATCTTATCCTTAACAGGAACAATTTCTCCACAAAACAAGATTGAATCAGGTTTATTAAGGGCATACTTCTGATAATGGGCAATACCCTGATAGTTGTAAGGGATTGCTCTCTGCCTGCGTTGAAACTTAAAATAAGTCGCCGCAGCCGTCACACCTAAGAAAATTAATATAATGGTTCTTCTATTCATAGAAACAACTCAGCAGTTGCACTCCGGCGAATACATTTTATTATAAACGTCTTTTGTTAATGAATCGTTTCTACAGATTCAAAAATTGCGTTTAATACTATGCTGTTTAAAAAGTTACACGGTAAAAAACTACAGGTAAAATGGCCATTTGATAGGTAATATCAACTTCTCCGGAGTTTAAGTTGTATTCCTGCGCAAAGACATTTTTTCTGTTAGTTATATTTCTTACATCTATGGCAAACTCCTGTGTTGTACGTTTGCCATTAAGTCTTAGGCCTACCTTAAAGTCAACTCTAAAATAGTCGGGATGTTGAAGTGCAAACGCCTGATCATCATTGTATATTGCCTCACGCTCGATTCTGGATTGTTCAAGGTCAATGGGTGTATAACGTTTACCTCCGGCCCATGTGCCTTTAAGATCGAGGGTGAGTGCAACTTTCTGGGAAATGTTGTACTCTTTTCCTGCCAAAGCATTAATCATAAAATTGTTATTAAATGCACTTCCTCTCCAAACCTCGTCTTGTCCCTGGTATTCGGAAACAAAAAACGACGCCGTTGAAAGTACATAAAAGCCTTTTTGGAAAAACCGCTCCAAGGTAAATTCCATACCATAGTTACGTCCAATTCCGTCATTAACCAAGCTGTCGACAGACGGTATACCAAAATCAGCTCCGGCATTTAACAAAGAAAACGTTGGTTGTGTATTGGAAACCGGAGCATTAAAGATGTACTGGTAATAAGCTTCTGCTTTTAGATGCACCAGTTCCGTTATGAACCAGTCGTATGCACCTATCAGGTGTGCACTACGGGTGAAGTCCAGGTGTTCGTTACTTTTGAAATAAATATCACGTTCAATTTCTGTCTCATCAAAATAGGTTTGAAAGGGCTGGGTCATACTATGTAGTCCGGTCCCAACACTAAAATGATGTTTTGGTCTGTATTTATAAGTAAAACCGAGCCTTGGTTCCAGCGCCCACGAATTGTTTAACTGTATTTGCTGAAAATGCAAACCGCTGTTAAGAGTCGCTTTTTTAGAAAACTTATGTTGCCAATGGGCAAAAAATTGAAGCATTGCTGTATTACCTTTAAAGTCACGCAACTTAATGAAACGCTCAACATCTCTCATATAAGTACTATCCTGCATCAATGTACTGTAAACATCGGCAATGAAGCCCAGCTGCGCATTATTCCTTGAGCTAAACTTCTTGTTTAATGAATAATTCAGGGAATATTTTACCTGAGAGAATTCATTGCCGTAATCGATGAACTTATCTATGACTCTGCTATTATCATCACTAAAAATTAGGGATTCCACCAAAATGCTCTGTCGCGAACCGGATACCGCTAATCCTGTCTTTGAAAATGTTTTATCGTTATGAAAAAATAAGTGATTGAGTCCCACAACTCCAACGTCTGAACCAAATTCCAAATCTTCATTCGATTCACCATACAGATCATCATCTTCGAGCTCACTACCGAGAAATTCTATATAAGACAAGCCTCCAATTCCAAAAACCGAAAACTTCCCTGCTTTCTTTGTAGGGATGCTGAGCTTAAAAGATAAGTCCTGATATTCAGGTAATGCAGTAGTTCCAAAACTAAATCCAAGCAACTGAAATATTTCCAGGGTAGAATAGCGATAGTTAGCCACAAAAGAAGAACGATCGCCCAGGTGTAACGGCCCTTCTAACCCCGCTTCCAGACCATTAAAACCTATCTGTCCCAAACCTTCATATTTTTCGTGATTACCGGAACGCATTTGCAAATCGAACATCCCTGCCAATACATTTCCATATTCTGAAGGGAAGGCACCGGTCATGAAATCCGAATCCTGTAAAATATTATTATTCAATATACTCACGGCTCCTCCTGTAGCTCCCATAGTGCCAAAATGATTTGGGTTTGGAATTACAATTCCATCCATACGATACTGCACACCTAAGGGTGAATTCCCGCGAACAATAATATCGTTTCTGGAATCATCTCCTGCACCCACACCGGCGAAACTTTGCGCCAACCGCGCCGGATCATTGAAACTACCTGCAAATCGCTGCGTCTCTTCCACATCAAAAGAACGCGCAGAGACATTTAAATTCATATTGTTAGTTTCAATTTGATTCTTCTTTACTTTTATGACAACTGCTTCACGCTCATAAACCTGCTCCTCCATTTCGATGTTTAAAGACAATTCCTTACCTACGGTAACGAGCATATTGGCTTTTATAACCGGATTATATCCAATACTGCTAACGCGCAGTGTATGGCGACCTACGGGTACTTCCCTTAATTTGAAGTAGCCATCAACATCAGTAGCGGTGGAAATTTTCAAATTAGAGTCCAACAATTCAACAAACGCTCCTATTATAGGGTATTGAGAAACTTTGTCAATAACCCGCCCTTTAACAACCTGAACAGATTGCCCATGAACCGGCATATATATCAAACATGCGGCTAATAAAAGTAAAAAAATGAACCTTCTCATGACTCCAGTGACGTATACTTGGTGATTTGAATTATAAAGTTAAAAACGTTTTGTTAGTAATTGAAATAAACCTTCAACTTCAGCTTCTTTTTTGTCCCAGTTATATTTTTTGGCGAAGTTATCTATGAGATAATTACTTGCAGACTCATAATCTGATAGTTTATTTACTTCAGACACTGCCTCTTCAAATTCACTCTTACTACCTTCAAATAATTGATTGATAAACAAATATTTTTGATTGATACTCATCGCTGATTCCAAGGTGGTTACTTTCTTGCCTGCAAATCCCAGACTCAATGACTCTTTATTCTTATTGCTATGCAAATCATTCAGAGTCTTCTTCTCTGCGCTAAAAACATCGTTCAGTGTTTTTTTAGATTGTTCGCTTTCTTGTACACCTTCCACTACATTTGGCACGTCAGCTTCTTCATCTAGCCCTGATAATTCGTCCTCGCCAATTGCTTCTTTTTCCTCTAAGATCTCATCAAGCGCTTCTTTTTCTTCTTCTATAACCTCACTAAGGGGCTCTTCCACATCTGCGTCATTTTCGATACTGAGGTCCTTTAGCTTATTTTCTTCGCTCTGATCGGCACTTAAATCCTCTTCTTCTTGGACTTCAACTGTGGTCTGTTCTTCATCAATAACCTCTTCCACCTTTGCAGTTTCCGTTTCAAAAACAGGAAGGGTCAATTCCTCCTTTGCAGCAAAAATTTGATCTTTATTAACCGGGCAAACTCCATGAAGTTGATCAAGAATGTCAGCAATATCGGTCAACTGATCTTTATTATTTTGGTAAACCTGAACCAATTTATCATTAAAATCTTCTACGTTTACTTCATTTGATATGATGGCATTGAATGACTCAATGGTATCGTCAATAAGAAACCTATTAAGCTTGATATATTTAGTATCTGTTATAATACGATCAAACTCGATCTTTATTTCCTCATAGTTGAGATACTTGTATTTAATGAAATTGACCGGCTCCAAAATCAATTCAAACATATCTTCAATTGCACTCTTGAGTAAGGGAAAAAAGTCATCACGCTTCACACGTATATGATGGGAGAGCATTTCCATTAATTGTTGCATCACTTCCTTTACCTGTTCATGCGAATAGTCAAAATAGGGACTCTTAATATTATTTTCTTCTTCTTTCCATTTGGCAAACAACTTTTGAAGAATAAAAACATTAATTTGTTCAACGGGCGTAAAAGTCATTATTTCTTTACCTCCTATAGCCTCGTTTTGATTAAAAAAGGTTGTTAAGGTCTTTTCTGCCAGTACTTGAGCATAATTATCCAGTCCTTGTCTATTTACTTGATCACTCATTATCCCTATTTTTAACAAAAGTTACTCTAAATTGGTACAACAATAAAATTTGTACACGAAATTATATATTTTTGAAGGATGTTTCTAACTCATCCCAATAAAGATATCAATAATTTACGCACAGGAAGCTTTCAATTGATCACCGGTCCGATGTTTAGTGGTAAAACCACCCGGTTAATACATGAACTAAGAAACATAGAAAAAATAAGGCCTACGATTTGCCTCAAACCAAAGATTGACACTCGTTACAGTAAAACGAATATAAACTCTCACGACAAACAAAATTATCCTGCAATTACAGTGAGTGACGTAAATTTATTGAAAGCAGTATGTGAGGAAGCCGAAACCATTGGTATAGATGAAGTACAGTTCTTTGACGATTATATAATCGATTTCATAAAAGACAGTGTCAATTCAGGTGTACATATTATTGCTTGTGGACTGGACCTGGACTATTTGTCCAAACCGTTCGAAATAGTAGAACAGTTGAATCAATTTGCCGACGAGCGTGTTCAACTATTAGCCACCTGTGCTGTTTGCAATGCTAAGGCCGACAGAACCTTTAAAAAAACGAATAAATCTACAACACGTGTAGAAATTGGAGGAGCAGAAATGTATGAGGCAAGATGTGCTATTTGCTATGAAAACGCTCATTGAATACAATAATTAAGCATCTATATTGTTATACAATTATGAAAAGAATTTTATTTATTACTATGCTCATTTGCTGGCAAGTGATAGAAACACTGGCAGGTGGAAATAGTTTTGGTATTGGAGACTGGAGGGTGCACTCTCCTTATAACAGGATGAACTATGTAGCTGTAGTGGGAGAACGTGTTTATGGGGCCTCCGAAAACAGTATTTTCTACTATGACATGGAAGATGGTTCACTGAACAGAATGAGTAAAATTGACGGATTGAGCGAGGTGAATATTTCTGCGATGAATTATGACGCTCAAACTAATTCGTTACTCATAGGATATACCAATGGAAATATGGACCTTATTGTCGGTAATAACATTTTTAACATTAACGATATTGAGCGAGCATCGATTTTAGGTTCTAAACAAATAAACCATATTACTTTCAGAGATAAATTTGCCTATCTCTCCTGCGGTTTCGGTTTGGTATTACTCGATCTGGAAAAAAAGGAGATTAAGGAAACATACGGTAATATCGGTGAAAATGGTGAACAAATTAGTATTAATGCCAGTGTTATCGCCGAAAACAACGACTCCATCTACCTGATCACTAATAGGGGATGGCTTGCCGCTGAAATTAGTCCTGAGTATAATTTACTGGACTTTCAATCATGGACATTTCTTTCCGACAACGATGGCCTTATTAACGATGTAACTTTTCAGGCCACTCTTAAAGACACCCTTTACGTTGTTCGCAAAGACAGAGGAATATTTAGATATATAAATGGCCAGTTTTCTCAAACAGGTTTACCTGTAAACTGGGACTTTAATGTGAACTTTTTCAAATCGGACAATGGTCTGATTGTTTACGGGTTTCAGGGTAAAATCTACAGTCTTTCCACTAGCAAGAGCTTTGTAGAGCACAGTAGCGAATTTATATCTAACCCCAGGGATGCCCGCCTGAATTCGTCGCAAGACATCTGGTATGCAGACCGTGTCAATAGCATTATACATATAAATGGTGATAATTACACGGGCCATGCCCCTAATGGACCTAATACACCTAACCTGTTCGCCTTTTACAGTACTGAAAATACGGTAATTGGATTGAGTGGAGGTTACAATATTGAATTTGTACCTACTTTTAGTAACGGAGGATTTTATTACTTTGAAGACGAAACATGGACATCGAGAACAGCCGGTAGTACCTATGACTTTAGGTTCATAGATGTTATTAGCGCAGTGTATAACCCTGTCACTGACCTTTACTATTTTGGCTCCTACCTGGAAGGTTTAATGGAATGGAATAGAAACGCAGATCCTGGGACTTACAAATACATCAACGACACAACCTCCGGAAGCACATTGGTATCTAATGCTCCTCAATTCACAGACGCCAGTTACGTGAGGGTTACACATCTCGAAGTAGACGATGATGGAAGTCTTTGGATTGCAAATCACGGTAACAGAAAGATATTCTCTCTGCACGAAATAACCGTTGATCAAGACACGATTGGCTATCACTTAACCAAACCATCAAAAGATATTGCCGAATTTCCTGTTAAATTTGTTATCGACAACTTCGGCACAAAATGGATTATATTCTCCGGTAATGGTGGGAAAAGGGGATTTTCAGTTTTTAACGACGAAATAAGCGAAGAAAAGAGCTTGTCTTCCAACTCAGGCAGCGGTGGCCTGCCTTCTGATGTAGTTAACGATGTGGTTAAAGACAAAGATGGGTCCATTTGGCTGGCTACCAACGAGGGCGTAGCTGTTTTCCACGATCCCGGAAGTATTTTTAGCGATCAGATAGTGGATGCCAGTCTGCCCATTGTTGAAGGCAGACCATTACTTCAGGACGAAATCGCCACTTGTATTGCCGTAGATGGAGGAAACAGAAAATGGATAGGTACAACAAATGGTATATTCCTGTTCGATGAAAACGGAACCGAAGCACTTTTGAATTTCAACATTGACAATAGCCCCTTACCATCTAACAACATCAAAGATATAGCTATACAGGCAAAAACCGGTGAAGTGTTTATTGGCACAGATAAAGGCATTATCTCCTATTGGAGTGATGCTGCTGACCCGGATAACGGCGGCGATGGAGATGAAGAACCTAAGGTGGGCATCTTCCCCAACCCTGTCCTTCCGGGTTTCGACGGTCAGATAGGAATTTCTGGCTTAGCAACCGATGCCCGCGTAAAAATCACCGACGTTTCGGGTAATATGGTATACGAAACCAACGCCGAAGGCTCCCTGGCTACATGGGATAGCTTCGATATCAATGGCGCTCAAGTTAGCAGTGGAATATACCTGGTTTTCTCATCAACTGAAGAGGGGGAGGAAGCACTCATCGGTAAAGTCTCCATCATTCGATAATGTTATGCAAAACACGTGGTATCGTATTAGGGCATCTCAAGTATAAAGATACCTCTATAATCGTACATGTTTTCACGGAAGAATTTGGGAGATGTAGTTTTATCGTAAATGGAGTTAGAAGTAAGAAATCGAAAGGTAAAATCGCCTTTTTTCAGCCGCTCACGTTACTGGACATGGTGATATACAGGAAAAGTAACAACAGCTTACAACGCCTTTCCGAGTATAAAAACACCTACCCATTTAAAGACATCCCATTCAATTTCCATAAGACTACCGTAGCCATTTTCACTGCTGAAATATTAAGTAAATGCATCAACGACGAACACCCGGATGAAATGCTTTTTGGTGATCTTTACAGATTCATCATCGAACTTGACGGTGCCGGGAACCACACCATCAACTTTCCCATTTATTTAATTTTAATATTAATCAGGCATTTCGGTGTTTATCCTGAGAACCTGGAAGAGCTTGAATCTCAGTATGCCTCACATTATAAAAAACGATTTACACATGAAATGAGCGATGTGGAAGTTCAGAAAATGAACCAGCTCATTAAATCAGGAATTAGTGAATTAGACCTATTGGGAGATCAAAGAAGAAAAATACTTCAGGTTCTTATTGATTTTTTGGCTATAAATATAGAATCACTACATTTTGTAAAGTCGCTGGAGGTTTTACACGATGTATATCATAGTTAAACAATCAGGGTATAGGTACTACTTCCTCGCCACCATCTCTGCTAATCAAAGTTACACTTCCCGAATTATCCGTTTCCCATTCAATTTTAATGGACTCCCCTGAAGGAGTAGATACCCAAAGCGGCCTTATTGTTTTATATTGAGAGCCATTTTTTTCGAGCTCGACGGTTATTTCCCAGGGTTCCATAGGCTCCGGTTGTACACCGGTAACTGTTACAATACTACTACCATCAGGAGATTTGCTGACAATAGGCTCCATTGTACTTGGCTCACATGAATAAAGCGAGAAAAGAAGAACAGCTATCAGGACTTTAAAAGATGGCATTCCCGATTCGTGTATAAAAGTTTTGACGAAATTCATAAGCAAGAAGCTTTTCTGTTGATAGAAATTACGAATAATAATAATTATATTAAAAAGAATTATACTTTAATATTGGACGATTTCCTTATTTATGAGAACACGGTCCCTTACATATCTTTTTTTATTTGTTCTCTTTGCGTCTCATACCATTTCACATTGCTATGGCCAACTTCCGTTTTCCGGATCAGCATCTTATAATGGACTAAAATTTATTGAAAACAAAGGTCAGTGGAGCAACAATATATCATTTCGCTGCGATATTCCCGAAGGCCGTATAGCCATCTACCCACAAGGGTTTGGTATGCTACTATACAACCAAGAGGCCTATAGTTATTTACTTGATAAGAATCACGATGGACATATCTCTGACAACGATAGTCTGAAAATGCAATATGTAACCTTCAATTTTGTCAAGCCTGCAACTAGTAAAACCATTGCTCCGACACTCAACGGCATGTACCCTTTTGGTGAAAGAAGAAATTACTTCTTGGGCAACAATTCTGAACACTGGGCGACAGATGTACCCGCTTACCGGGTTGTCCATTACCAATCGATCTATCCGAATATAGATTTCAGGTTACAAGAATCACACGGCACCCTTAAGCACGAGTTCATCGTAAGCCCTAAAGGCAACCCTAATAAGATTCAATTGTCAATTGAAGGTGCCGACGCGATGTACCTCAACAATGAAAATCTACATATAATAACTTCAGTAACACATTTAGTAGAGAAAAAGCCTTATGCTTATCAGGTTATTGAAAAAGACACCATAGTAGTGGAATGTCGATTTAACTTATTGGGGAATATTTTGACTTATGACCTGGGAAATTATGATCACACGCACCCGCTGGTTATAGACCCCTTATTTATCTTTGCGACATACTCGGGTTCCACAGCTGACAATTGGGGAAACACCGCATGTTTTGATCAAGATGGCAATTTATTCACAGGAGGCACTGTTTTCGAATTTAACTCCGGAACCAACGGAGGGCAAAGAGGCAGTTTTCCTACATCACCTGGTGCTTTCCAGGTAAATTTCCAGGGTGGGCATACCGACATAGGCTTATTGAAGCTAGATTCTGCCGGTACCAGATTAATTTATGCCACTTATGTAGGCGGCAATGATACAGAAGTTCCCACAAGTCTTGTGTACGATGAACAACGTCGTGAATTGGTAGTTTTAGCAACAACAGGCTCCAATAACTTCCCTATTGATCCCGATGTTGCTTACGACGCCAGCTTCAACGGTGGTAACGAAATCGCCCCTGTGGGAGGGTACACCTATTTCAGAGGTACAGACATAGTTGTGTTTAAATTAAATGAAAACGGTTCCCGCATGACTGCCTCAAGCTATATCGGAGGTAGTAATAACGACGGCATAATGTCTGAAAGCAACATTTTGGTTGATAATTATGGAGATCAGCTGCGTGGTGACATCAATATAGATGCGGACGGAAATATCTATGTGGCTTCGACAACTTCTTCTTCTTCAAATTTCCCACTCGTAAATGCGGCTCAAACAAGTTATGGAGGTGGCTTTACGGATGGATGTATATTTAAAATGAATGCAAACCTAAGCCAGCTATTATGGTCTACCTATGCAGGAGGAAGAAGTGCAGACGCACTTTATTCCATTCAACTCAATTCTTTAAGTGATCTGTATGTAGCGGGAGGAACAAGAAGTAATAATCTAAACATGACGGGATTACACAGGGAAGTGAATGGGCAAAACGATGGCATTGTACTTAAATATCAAAAAGACAGTAGCCAGTACTTACAAAACGCGGGCACCTATATAGGAACAGCTAAAAGAGACCAGGTCTATTTTTTGCAAATTGATGAAGATGATGATATATACCTCTTTGGTCAAACAACCGGCATATACCCTGTTAGTGACAATGTATATGCCAACAAATATGCCGGCCAATTTATACATAAATTAAATGCTTCACTAGACAGCACCATATACAGCACCGTTTTTGGGTCAGACAACGACTCCAACAATATAGAACCTAATATTTCTCCTACTGCATTTTTGGTCAGTTCTTGTGAAAGTATACTTATTTCGGGCTGGGGTGGAAATATAAACAACCGAAGTGGTTATACTAACAATCAATACACTTATGACATGCCCATAACAGGTGACGCATTTCAATCCACCACCGATGGTTCTGATTTTTACTTTGCCCTTTTCACCGCAAATTTCGAAGAGTTTGCCTACGGCACTTATTTCGGAGGGCCACGAACCAATGAACATGTCGATGGAGGAACGAGCCGCTTTGATAAATCAGGCATTGTTTACCAGTCGGTATGTGCTGGATGTGATGCAGAAAGCCAAGATTTTCTCTATTATGCTCCACAACCTGACCGTAATCCCGGAACGTATCCTCAGCCCAATAGAAGCAACAACTGTAATAATGGTGTTATTAAATTCGACCTGGCAAGTATCATTGCCAATACCGAAAGCTTTGAAAACTGTATAAACATCACCCATACATTTGAGAATAACAGTATTGGAGGCAGCGAGTTCTTTTGGGTTTTTGGTGACGGGACTGACACCATCCACGTGCTAGATAACCGTGACATTACGCACACTTTCCCGTCTGTGGGACATTACTTAGTGACTCTTATAGCTGTAAACCCCACTACTTGCAAATACAGTGACACCACAATGGAAACGGCTACAGTTACTAACATACTTTTCAGTGAGACTTTCAGAGACACACTTTGCAATGGAGAATCCAAATTATTGGATCAATTAAACGCTTATGAACAGGATTTATCTTATTCCTGGTCACCACCAATACACCTCAACGACCCCAATATTTTAAACCCGCTTTTTCTCGGAAGCGACTCGTCTATTACCTACACTATTACTTACATAGACACCTTACTATGTGAAACAGACTATTTATATGAAATTACGATACCACAATTTGATATCAATTTTGACTATGAAATTAAAGGCAATTGTGAATCGATAAATCCTCATGGTAAAAATAATCCAACAGTAATTTTTAGCAACGCCTCTACTATTGTACCCGGCAGTATCCCCATACATTGGCAATGGGACTTTGGAAACGGTATACAACAGTTTGACGAGGTGCCTCCGCCAATAGATTATTTTACAAATGGCGCCACTTACACTATTACCTTAAATGCTGCTGTAGAAGAATGTAACGCTTCAGAAAGTATCGAAATCACACTTTTTGATATTCACTTCCCTAACGTTATTACTCCTAATGAAGATACAAAAAACGAGTACTTTGTGATAGAGGGCATCGAAAATACAGGGCCATGGAAGTTAGAGATATATAATCGTTGGTCTCAATTATTATATACCAATGACCGATATGATAATAGTTGGAATGCAGAAGGGCTTAATCCTGGTGTCTATTATTTTTTAATAACCTCGCCCGATGGCAATGAATGTAAAAATTGGCTAACAGTAGTACGATAAACTATTATAAGCACATTTTATAGCACAAACCTGGACTATTACTTCATAAAACAGAAAAGTTGCTTATTGTTTTTCCTTTGCGGTGTCGGCCAGCGATTTTATTTCATTGAGCTTAAGAAGTGCTTCCACCGGAGAAATGGTGTTAATATCTACCTCCCCCATCATTTCCAACATTTTGTCGAAATAAGGATTACTTGCTTCAAAAAGGCTCAATTGATAATTATTTTTAGGCACATTATCGAGTTGCTCCTTGGTCTTCTCTTTCATTTTATCCTTTTCCAGATGTGTCAGGATTTCATTGGCGCGCAACACAATCTGATTAGGCATTCCCGCCAACTGTGCAACATGTATACCAAAACTATGTTCACTACCACCTTCTTTTAGCTTACGCATAAACAAGATTTTATTCCCCACTTCCTTCACAGATACATTGAAGTTTTTTATTCTCGGAAAGTCATTGGTTAACTCATTTAACTCATGGTAATGTGTTGCAAACAAGGTCTTGGCTTTACCGTGCTGATTATTATGTAGGTATTCCACAATAGACCAGGCAATTGAGATCCCGTCATAGGTACTTGTTCCACGCCCAATTTCATCCATCAACACCAGACTTCTGTCGCTCAAATTATTGAGAATACTCGCTGTTTCAGTCATTTCAACCATAAACGTGGATTCTCCCTGGCTAAGATTATCGGATGCTCCGACGCGCGTAAATACTTTATCAACAACGCCTATAGATGCCTCTGCGGCTGGCACAAACGAACCAATCTGCGCCATTAAGGTAATAAGAGCTACCTGCCTCAATAACGCAGACTTACCCGCCATATTCGGACCGGTTATTACAATTATTTGCTGTGACTCATCGTCCAGGTAAGTATCATTCGGGATGTATTGCTCGCCTACCGGCAATTGCCGTTCTATCACAGGGTGACGACCTTCTTTTATCGATATGGCCGTTGTGTCATTTACTTCCGGTTCACAATAATTGTATTCTTGTGCTATTGTAGCAAATGACATCAGACAATCGAGCTTTGCCAACAACTGAGCGTTTTGTTGAATTTGCGACACATAATCACCTGCTGCCAATACCAAATCGGTATACAACTCCTGTTCGATCACATGAATTCTGCCTTCTGCATTTAAAATTTTATCCTCATAGACCTTCAGTTCTTCGGTAATAAATCGTTCGGCGTTTACGAGTGTTTGTTTCCTTATCCACTCGGGCGGTACTTTGTCTTTATGCGCATTTGATACCTCGAGGTAGTAACCAAAAACTTTATTATAGGCTATCTTAACTTTAGGTATGCCTGTTCGTTCAGATTCGCGCTGCTGAATCTGTATCAAAAAATCTTTACCGGAATAGGCTATCTTACGTAATTCGTCGAGTTCCTCATTAACACCATCTCTTATTACATTACCCTGATTAGCCAGCAGAGGTGGATCATCCTGAAGCTCCAGCTCAATGCGTTCCCTTAACGTTGTACATTCATTAAGGACGTCACCAATTTGATTGAGATGTTTGTCATCGCACACTCCAAGATCTTCTTTTATTGGTTTAATGTGTTCCAACGCCCGTTTTAACTGTACTAATTCACGCGGATTGATGCGTCGCGCAGCAACTTTTGAAATAAGTCGTTCCACATCTCCAATGGGCTTCAGATTTTGCGCTATTTTATCAAATACCTCCTCTTCGTCTGACAGCGCGCGAACCACGGAATGCCGTTGACGAATGGGCTCTATTTCTTTCAAAGGCAGCAAAACCCATTTTTTAAGCATTCTGGCTCCCATAGGTGTGAGCGTTCTGTCTAGTACATCAATGAGCGGAACACCTGTTTCATGCTGTGGACTCACCAATTCCAAATTCCGAATGGTGAATTTATCTAACCACACATAATGATCTTCTTCAATTCTACCGATTTTTGAAATGTGATCGGTCTCATTATGTTCTGTTTCTTTCAAATATTGTAATACCCCTCCTGAAGCGGTGATGCCAAGACTTAAGTTTTCTATACCAAAACCTTTGAGGTTTGCCGTTTTGAAGAGGCCAAGTAACAAGTCTTTACCAAAATCTTCGGTATAAACCCAGTCTTCCAAAAAATAGGTATTGTAATCTTCACCAAAATTCTCCACGAATAAATCGCGGTGCTTTTTAGCAAAAATCACCTCCGATGGACGAAAACCCTGAAGTAGTTTATCGATATATGACTTCTTACCTTCCGATGTCAAAAATTCACCGGTTGATATGTCTAAAAAGGCAATACCAAAATGGTCTTTCTCAGCATATACCGATGCCAGAAAGTTATTATTTTTGACATCCAGTACATTATCATTATAAGACACTCCAGGTGTTACTAATTCGGTAACACCTCTTTTCACGATACCCTTGGTTTGTTTGGGGTCTTCTAATTGATCACATATAGCCACACGCTGCCCTGATCGCACCAATTTAGGCAAATAGGTATCTAAAGCATGATGTGGAAATCCGGCCAAAGCCACCTCAGAGGCCGACCCATTTGCTCTTTTCGTTAAAGTGATGTTTAGTATTTTACTTGCAGCAACGGCATCGTCGCCAAAAGTCTCGTAAAAATCCCCGACACGAAACAACAACATGGCACCAGGATATTTCCCTTTAATGACATAATACTGTTTCATTAAAGGTGTTTCTTTGGTTGACTTACTCAATTCGAATGATTTTTTAGAATTATCTGGCCCCGAAGGTTACCAAAACAAAAATATTAAATTCGTTAAAAACTTAGTCATTAAGCCACTGTTAGTTATACACATAAATACTGAAAATCTCGACTCTTTGTCGTTACTGACGAACTTTAGATTTTTAGGCGATGTTGAAAACACAAATTTCACCCTTCTCGTTTTATTGTGAATAAATCCAAAAAAATGGGAAGTTTTGTTAAATTGCGAGCTATTTGAGAGAAACTATTGGAAGCACATCTATTTAAACATAATCAGGCTTTTGAAATGGAATGTGGTGCAATATTGCCACGTTTCCAATTGGAATACTGTACGGCTGGTAAAATAAATGAGCGCGGAGACAACATCATTTGGATTTGTCATGCGTTAACGGCCAATGCAGAGCCAGACGACTGGTGGGAGGGGCTGGTAGGAAAAGGAAAAATGTTTGATCCGGAAAAGCATTTCATAATTTGTGCCAATGTACTTGGCTCTTGTTATGGTTCATCGGGTCCCCTGGATACCAATCCAAAATCGAAGAGCCTGTACTATATGGATTTTCCGCCATTCACAATTCGTGATATAGTGGCCACATTGGATTTGCTAAGGCAATCGCTTAATATTGAAACAATTCACACACTCATTGGTGGATCTATGGGGGGGATGCAGGCCATGGAATGGGCTATTCAATGGCCGGATTTAATGAACAACCTCATCTTATTGGCAACCAATGCACAGCATAGCCCATGGGGTATTGCCTTCAATGAGTCTCAGCGCATGGCTATCGAAGCAGATCCTACATGGCAAGACAAACGAACCGATGCAGGACAAGACGGTTTGCGTGCAGCACGCTCCATAGCCTTACTTTCTTACAGAAACTACGATGCCTATCACAATACGCAATCGGAAACTGATATCGAAAAGCTGGATCGCTATAAATCTCAGAGCTATCAGCAATATCAGGGAGATAAGCTGGTGCGCAGATTTAACTGCCACAGCTACTACCTGCTGTCCAAAGCGATGGATTCTCATCATGTTGGGCGATCGAGGGGAGGCATAGAAAATGCGCTGTCTCAAATAAAATGCACCACACTTATTATCGGCATTTCCTCAGATGTTTTATTCCCGATAGCAGAACAAAAAACACTTCATAAATTAATCTCTAATTCCAAATATGTGGAAATAGACAGTTTTTACGGACATGATGGTTTCTTAATTGAAACCAAGGAAATTACAGCTCACATCACCGAGTTCTACAAGACTAATAATGTAAAAGTAAGCTAGAATGAGAAAAAAACAACGCATCGGACTTTTTGGATTTGGCATAGTTGGACAAGGCTTATACGAAATCATCTCTTCTAACAATACATTAGACATTGAAGTAAGTGGCATTTGTGTTAAACACAAAGACAAAAAAAGGAGCCTAGCCATGGATAGCTTCACTTTTGATCGTTACAATTTACTCAATGATACACAAATCAACCTCATTGTAGAAGCTATAGACGATGCGGATGCTGCTTTTGACATTTGCAAATATGCACTGGAACATGGCAAAAACGTTGTCACCTCCAACAAAAAAATGGTAAGTGAACACCTGGAAGAATTGATTGAAATTCAAAAAGTCAACAGAACTTCCTTACTTTACGAAGCATCTGCCTGTGCCAGCATACCTATCATTAGAACTTTAGAAGAGTTTTATGATAATGATTTCCTGAATTCAGTTTCAGGAATCTTTAATGGCTCTACCAACTTTATTCTCACTAAAATTTTCAGTGAAAACAAAGACTATGACCTGGCACTCAAACAAGCACAAGACCTTGGTTTTGTTGAAAACAATCCGACGCTCGACATTGTGGGGTATGACGCACTATACAAATTGCTAATTATCGCCACGCACACCTACGGTATTATCGTATCACCAAAGGACGTGGTAGTTCATGGAATTCAATATATTTCCAAATATGACATTGAATATGCGCAGGAACGTGGTGCACTGGTAAGGCAAATTGCAACCATCAGAAAAATCGGAGACGATAAAATAGCCATCTATGTTATCCCTCAATTTGTGTTTCCCGGTAACGAGTTTTATGACGTAAATTTTGAAGACAATGCCGTAAAAATCGAAGCTGCCTTTTCTCAGGACCAATTTTTCCAGGGAAAAGGTGCAGGTGGACACCCAACAGGATTTGCCATGTTTGCAGACATTTCCGCTTTATGCTATGATTATAAGTATGAATATAAAAAACTCGTCAATCAACAAAACTTAAGTTATAGTACCGATTTCGAAATTGAAGTCTACTTAAGGTTTTACGACGAAAAAAACGTCAATCATTTTAATTTTAGCAACATTAGTGCACGATACACGAGCAAAGCTTACAACTACATTATCGGTACCATTAAGCTTAGTGAATTGCTGGCAAAGATCGAAAAACTAAACACGGCAGATATTTTCATGGCAAGCACCGGTAGATTGGGATGATTTTAGACCAAATACCCGAAAATAACGTAAACTAATTCGAAAGTTGTCTTTAGAAACAGAGATATGATCAAATTAGTAATACCATTCTTACTTTTAACAGCTGTATTTTCTCAAAGTTATGGCCAACTGAACTATGGCTTTGATGTAGGAGCCGGGCCCTCATTAACAACAATCAAGGAGCAACTAAGCAATGATGCAATAATCTTCGAGCGCTATTCCAACCCTACAGGCATCCAATTGGGAGCTTCGGTGGACTATAAAATCAATGAATCCATGATACTGAGCTCAGGCCTTCGTCTCATAAACAAAGGTACAGGTGTAAACTATGAAACAGTTGATAGTAGCGGATATCCTCTACTCGATTCTGCTTGGAATAGACGAATAATATTTAAAACCTGGTACCTGCGTCTGCCCTTGTATTTTCAGTACTATCACGATTTCTTTGAGAACCCTAATTTAATACCTTTTGGAAGGTTAGGCACTAGCGTAGATCTGCGCATAAACAATTCATCTCCAAGTGGTTTAGGTACTAACCCTCCCGACGGCTTCGAATATTTAGATCGAATTGACTTCAGTATCGTAATCGGACTCGGGGCTCAATTTAAATCGAGAAGTAATCAGGTTTACAACGTATCAATAAACTACTATGCCGCATTAAACAATGCCGTAACTGCCAGCTACGAGACCAACGACGATGAATTAAAAATCCGCAACAACTCCATACAGCTGGAATTTGGATACCGATTTGGACAATAGCCTACTGCTACATTATTTTTTATTCCAACGTTCGCGTACGCGCAAAAAGTAATTCTCAAAAAATTCAAAAGACAACATCGCCATGAGGATAGAGACTCCGAGTGTAAATAAGATGTAGGCACTCAGCACCCTCCAATCATCTAATTTGATACCCTTATTGATTAAATACTGAAAAGAAATGTGAATAACGAGTATATGAAATATGTAAAGTCCATAACTAATATTACCAAGGTAATTCAATAGTTTATTTCTTATCACGAAGGTATTGGCAGACATCGTAAAAACAGCTACCAACATCATGAAAATTGCAGCCAATATCGTCGGGGAAAACACATCAAAAATTGTCCCTGTCCCAAATGGCAACACTTCTTTCATAAATAGCACAAACAGCAGTACAAAGAACGCAAACAGTCGCTTAATTCTCGCTGATAATTTTGAGGAGATTGTCGAGAGTAACTTGTTTTGAGCTTCGATGGCGTAGCCCAACATGCCACCAATAGCGAAATAGTCGAGGTTTGTAAACAAATCATTAGTTACTATTACCTGATTATTAAAAATAAATGGATCGAGGTAACGTGCCAACCAGGAAATTAGAACACATGCACACAAGGCTTTAAAAATATGTTTGAATGGTAACAAATAAAAAATGATCAACCAGCTTATATAGAAATGTTCTTCAATACATAAAGACCAAAATACGGACAAGGGGCTTGTTTTTGGGTAATTATCTTCCAGAAGCATTTTATAGTTTTCGAGAAAGGTAAAAGAGTAGCGCCAGTCGAGTTCGTAACCACCGCCAATCATGTGCATACCATAATGCTGTTTAAAATTGAATGGAAGCAGGTAAGTGATAATGACTACCAAAAAAAACAAGGGCCATATGCGCAAACACCTTCTTATAAAAAACCTTTTGGGATCAATTTTGCCTGTAGTGTTCTTTTCATGACATAGTAGATAGGTAATCAAAAAGCCGCTAAGAACAAAAAAAAATGCGACACCTATACCACCTCCCTGCTTTAGGTAAGCAAAGATGGGGAAATCTCCCTGAAGTGGCAGATGAAGAAGATATACCTTAAAAAAGGCAAAAAAGCGTAGTGCATCTATCGAATGAAAATGAATTTTATTCCTCATAATCAAAATCACTGTAAGTATAATGAAATTGGGGCAAGCATAAAAGACGATGGAGTTGCCCTCTTCTATTATACTGGTCTTATAACACAAAAAAAGTGTGTCCCCCTTTTCGGAGAACACACTTAAAATTCATTTTGAAATCTTTATTACAAAGTTTCTATTTCTTCACCATTCTTATTCGTAATAGCAAATTTAACCATACCCATAGAGGTATCTTTTGTAAGTTTAATCCACTTCTTATACTTAAAGAACCATTTTGCACGAATAGAAATTAGTCCTTTGGTGAAATACGAATAAAGGTAAGGGTGCAGGTGAATTGTTAAACCTTTCTCGTTTTGCTTAGTCAAAATATGTTCGATATTTCGATCAATGACATCAGCAATATTGATGCTCGCTTCTATTTTACCGGTACCATTGCATGAAGGACACACTTCGGTAGTTTTAATGGTTAATTCAGGGCGAACACGCTGGCGTGTAATTTGCATAAGGCCAAATTTTGAAAGGGGAAGAATGACGGATTTGGCCTTATCCTTTTTCAGTTCTTCTTTCATTTTATCGTAGATTTTTTTGCGATTTTCCGCACTTTTCATGTCGATAAAATCTACTACGATAATGCCACCCATATCTCTCAACCTAAGTTGACGAGCCATTTCGTGCACTGCTTGTAAATTCACATTTAAAGCAGTTGCTTCCTGATCTGATTCCTGATTAGATTTATTGCCACTATTAACATCGATAACATGCAATGCCTCGGTGTGTTCGATAATCAAATAGCCACCATCTGGCAAGCTTACAGATACACCAAATAAAGCTTTCAGTTGTTTTTCGATACCTTTCGTTTCGAATAACTTTGACTTACTGCTATGGTGCTTGACAATTTTTTCTTTGTCAGGAGCGATTTTCGCTATAAAATTCTTCACCTCTTCGTAAATACCCTTATCGTCAACAATGACGCTGTCAAAATTCTCGTTCATCATGTCTCTGATCAACGATTGAGCGCGACTTGTTTCGCCAAGGATTAAATCACGAGGTTTAGCTTTCTTCAAATTCTTAGCCATCAGTTGCCATTGATCTACGAGTGTGCGTAAGTCTTTATCGAGCTCACGAACATCTTTGCCACGGGCAACTGTTCTAATAATGATACCGAAATTTTCGGGACGAATAGATTCTATAAGACGCTTAAGGCGTCTTCTCTCTTCGGCGTCAGGAATCTTTCTTGACACCGAAACCACATTAGAAAAAGGGACTAATACAATATACCTACCTGGAAGTGATATTTCACATGATAAACGTGGGCCTTTCGTAGATATTGGTTCTTTGGCTATTTGAACCATCATCTTCTGATTTTTTGAAAGTACTTGTGTAATCTTGCCGTGTTTATCTATTTCAGGCTCAAACTTAAACCCGCTCAACTTTTGCGAAATGTCCTTCTTATTTTGAACATTTTTCACATATCGATTTAACGATCTGATTCTTGGCCCTAAATCAAAATAATGTAGAAATGCATCTTTTTCGTAGCCAACGTCAATAAACGCTGCGTTTAATCCCGGAACCACTTTTTTAACCGTTCCAAGGTATAAATCTCCTACATTAAATTCTGATTTGCCATTCTCAAAGTGAAACTCAACGAGTTCTTTGTTTTCTACTAAGGCAATGCGTGTCCCGTCCTTGTGGGAATTAATTATTAACTCACTACTCAATTCTCCAATAGTTAAGATAAAACTACATGTCTGCAATAATTGACAGACAATAAGACTGGGGAAAACGAATGATAATGAAAAAAGCCACATTTGTGGCTAACAATTACTTCTTCTTATGTCTGTTTTTACGTAGACGTTTTTTTCTCTTGTGAGTTGAAATCTTATGTCTTTTTCTTTTTTTACCGCAAGGCATAACACTTAAATTTTTAATGTTAATTCAATTCCTTCTGCCACTTTTCGATGTATTCCTTTAAGAAAGGATCATCTTCAGTAGCTATTTTACTTAATTTATTCAGGTAAAGACGCATTTTATCTTTATCCTGTTTTAATGCGTAGCTGTCCAATAAATAGATCAACGCATTTATATTCTGAGAGTCATATTCAAGAATACTCTCAAACTGTACGATCCCTTTTTCTAACCACTCAGGCTGAATTTGTCCTCTCTGCAGGTAAAAACTACCTAATGCCAGTCGAGCCTGAACAAATTCGGGATGGGCTTCTATTAATTGTTTTAGTAGCATTAAACCTTCAACAGGCGGACGTCCTTTTGCCACATTTACATAAACAATAGCTTCTCCCTTTATGACCTGAGCTTGTAAATTTTCAGGATTTTGTTTCAATACTTGGTCACTATAAGCTATAGCTTTTTCGCCATATGATAGTGATTTCTCTTTGCTGGAACCTTGAGCAACCTTATGCATTTTGAGGTAATACTCTGCTATAACTACAGACATAACAGGCTCTCCTCCAATGGTTAACATCTCTTTTAAATAACTTTCTGCACTATCTAAAAGATAAGTTCCTATATAGGCGTTCACCAAAGAGTCCGCAAATATAAGCTTTTTTTCTCTATCTTCTGTACTATTATACGAAGATCTTAATTTATTTATACGGATTTGCGCCTCGTTAGATACTTTAATCTCGGATAAATCGTGTCCATTCTTATTGGGTTCATTCTCCGAAGCACCAACTTCACCAACCTCATCGTCGTTTTTCACAACGTATTTGGGCAAACTGTATAAAAAAATCACCAAAACAATCCCTACCGCTGCAAGAATAATTCTGGTGATTGTAGATTTTGACATATTCTAATTATCTTGAATTAGTTATCGCCAACGTTCGGGCTAAGTTTTACTTTTTCGATAAATACTTTCGAAGGCTTAAAACTTGGTACGAAATGTTCGTCGATAATAATAGCAGTATTCTTAGAAATATTACGAGCTACTTTCTTCGCTCTTTTCTTGTTAATAAAGCTACCAAAACCTCTAACATAAATGTTTTCTCCTTCTGCTAAAGAGTCTTTTACCACTTGAAAAAACGCTTCTACAGTTGCACTCACATCTGATTTTTCGATCCCTGTTTTATCGGCGATCTCAGAAATTACTTCCGCTTTTGTCACTTCGTTTAGATTTTAGTTTTACCAATGATTATCAGCTAAGTAGAGCTGAAATTGGCTGCAAATTTAGGAGTCAATTTGAAAAGAAAAAAGAAAAAGCAGGAAAATATGTTGTAAATTGCTCAATATCATACGAAGACCTTAAAAAGCTCGATGAACAGCCATTTAACATCTAACACATTGATTCAGTGGTATAAGATTAACGCCAGAAAGCTGCCTTGGCGCGACACAAAAGACCCTTATAAAATTTGGCTTTCTGAAATAATCCTTCAACAAACGCGTGTTGAACAAGGCCTGCCTTATTACATGAATTTTGTGGAAAAATACCCTCAATTAGATGATTTGGCTAATGCCCGTGAAGAAGAAATCTTACGCTTATGGCAAGGCCTTGGCTACTATTCCAGAGCTAGAAACCTCCATAAAGCAGCCCAAATTGTTGCTGAAAAATTCAACAGTTTTTTCCCAAATTCTTACATAGATTTACTAACAATCAAAGGTATTGGCCCCTACACCGCTGCTGCAATTGCTTCGTTTGCTTTTGATCTGCCTCATGCCGTTGTTGACGGTAATGTATTTCGAGTACTATCCCGTTTATTTGGTATTAGTACGGATATAGCCTCCACAAGGGGCAAAAAGGAATTCGAGCAATTGGCAAATTCGATCTTACCAGAAAAAAAGGCGGCGCTCCATAATCAGGCTATTATGGAGTTCGGAGCTTTACAGTGTACTCCGGGTAAACCGGATTGTATTAATTGTCCTTTAAACAACAATTGTTACGCATTTGCACATAATGCTCAAGATCGATTACCGGTCAAAATAAAAAAAGTCAAGGTTAAAACCAGGCACTTTAATTACCTCCTACTTGGGAAAGGAACACAATTAGCAATGAACAAACGCACATCCAATGATATTTGGAAGAACATGTATGAATTCCCGTTAGTGGAAAGTGACAAAGAGCTGAGCACGTCGGAGATGATGACCGAAGTGCACAAATTGATAGGAGACACTAATAAAAATGTTTTTTTTCGCCCCCCTCACAAAGCACCTAAACATATTTTATCACATCAAAAGATCTTTGCTACATTCTGGACAATCGAAACCGATGATCAGATCAAAATCCAAGGACCTTATTCATATTTGGATTTAGATGCTATTAAAGACTTACCAAAGCCTGTTTTAATCAACAATTATTTGAAGGAGTTTTATTTTTAATTAAATTTAGCATCTAATACACCTTGAGTATTTCCGAACAAATACTCTTACTCAATTTTAATTATAATAACACCTATGGCTGGCGTAAATAAAGTAATACTTGTTGGAAATTTGGGACGTGAGCCCGAGGTACGTGCATTGGAAAGCGGCGTTAAAGTGGCTCGCTTCTCATTGGCTACGACCGAATCATACAAAGATCGCAATACGGGGGAACGAATTGATCAAACCGAATGGCACAACATTGTAGTATGGAGAGGGCTGGCAGAAATTGCAGAACGCTATTTACACAAAGGAAGCCAGGTTTATATTGAGGGTAAATTACAAACAAGATCTTACGAAGATAAAGACGGAATTACAAAATACAGCACAGAAATTGTTGCCCAAAACATGACTATGCTGGGAGGCAGGCAAGAAAACGGCGATCAATCATACTCCGGAGGAAGTGGGAACGCAGGAAATGCCGGTCAACAAAGTCAGGCACCCTCTAATACAGACGCAGATACAGAAACCGATGATCTGCCTTTTTAATGTGCAACCAAATTTAATTTAGTTGGAAATAAACTTAGATGTAGACGAACCTTATAGGTACTCATTGCTGCTAAACACAGTACAAGGTGATATTTGGTACTATTCGTTGATCGCCCTAAGTCTTTTGGCTCTTTTACTCATGTCGGCACTAATTTCCGGATCGGAAGTTGCCTTTTTCTCCCTATCACCACAAGACAGAGAGGAATGCGAAAAAAACAACACCAGAAGTGATAAAGCAATTACACAACTACTCCAAAACCCTAAAAAATTACTGGCAACGATCCTCATTTTTAACAATCTGATCAATGTTGCTATTGTCACTCTGTCTACATTTGCTTCCTGGCACGCCTTGGGTGATGGTAATTCCGAAAGCATGGCAATGCTTATTGTTACCATTACAAGTACCATCCTGATCGTCTTTTTCGGAGAAGTGATCCCCAAAGTGTATGCCAATCAAAAAAGTTTAAATTTTGCGCGAAAAACAGCATTTTTCATCAATATATTCAATCGGTTTTTCACCTTCTTGTCTGTTCCTCTAATGGAGCTCACCAACATCATTGAACGTAGAATTAGTAAGAGAGGCTACAATATTTCCGTTGATGAATTGCATGAAGCCCTCGAAATGACTACCGATCACAACACTTCGGAAGAGGAAAAAGAGATTCTAAAAGGTATTGTAAACTTTGGTACCATATCAGTTAAGCAAATCATGAGAAGCAGGCTTGATATTAAAGCCATAGATTATAAAATGAACTTCCATGAACTAATGGATAAAATCAATAAATCGGGTTACTCCAGGCTTCCTGTTTATAAAGACACCATAGACAAAATTCAGGGTATACTTTATGTAAAAGACCTATTACAATTTATAGATCAGGATGAGCATTTCCGTTGGCAGAAGCTGTTGCGGAATGTCTATTTCGTTCCTGAAAGTAAAATGATTGATGATTTACTTAAAAAGTTTCAGGAAAAGCATGTGCACATGGCTATTGTTGTAGATGAGTACGGAGGGACTTCCGGACTCATTACCCTGGAAGATATTATTGAAGAAATTGTCGGTGAAATTAATGACGAGTTTGACTCAGAAGAAATCGATTATTCCCAAATCGATGAACACACTTTTATCTTTGAGGGAAAAACATCGCTAAATGATATTACAAAAATTTTAGATGTAAAAACAGATATTTTTGATGAAGTAAAGGGTGAAAGCGAGTCACTAGGAGGGCTACTGCTCGAGATCAATGAAGGAATGCCCAAATTCGGGGACAATATCAGTTACGAAAAATTTCAATTTACCATTGAATCGGTAAATTCCAAACGCATAAAACGAGTACGCATCGAAATAGTAGCATGAAATTAGTAAAAAACTTATTTATTTTAATTACGCTAATCATAGCCTGTTCTTGTGGTGAAAATACCACGTATGTACCCAGACCGAAAGGTTTTAACCACATTAGCCTTCCGGAACATAGCTACGTTACTATCAAAGACGCTAAGCAAAGTCTGCCATACACTTTTGAAGTGTCAACACTGGCAAAAGTTTATGACGACACCACCAATTGGAAAAACAAGAAGAAATATTATAAAATAATAGATTACCCTCAGTTTGATTCCAAAATTCATATTACTTATAAAGAAATTCATAATAATGAGGATTCATTATACAGCTTTTTAAAAGAATCTTTCCGATTAATGGATGGCCATAACAAAAAAGCACATTCGATAGAAGAACGTGCCGAAACTATCGGCAAACATCCGGTCATTTTCTTTGAATTGGAAGGTGAAGTGCCCAGCACTTATCAATTTTGCACACATGATACTTCTACACACTTTTTGCGCGGTGCGTTGTATTTACAAGTCGCAGATAAAAACGATTCTCTGGCTCCTATCATCGATTATGTAAAGCAGGACATCGACCATCTTATCGAAACACTCGAATGGAATGATTAAAGCCATAAATGCTACTGAATATGGCAACAATATTCGATACCAAAATAGAATTTTTGAAAGGTGTGGGCCCACAAAGAGCCGCGCTTCTCAATAAACACCTTGCTATTTTCACTTATGGTGACCTGCTTCAGCATTACCCCTTCAGGTACGAAGATCGGACCATATTTCATAATATTAACGAGATTCAGGGCGATTCCTCCTATATTCAAATCAGAGGAACCTTAACTAATTTAGGTTTAAGCGGAACGGCAAGAAAACAGCGTTTAACGGCCACCTTCCAGGATCAAACAGGTTTCGTTGAGCTTATTTGGTTTCAGGGAGCGGCATGGATGCGCGACCAGCTAAAAAATGGTGCTTCTTACCTACTCTATGGCAAACCAAATATATTCAAAGGCAAAATAAGCTTCCCGCATCCCGAACTCGAACCAATTAGCGAACAAAGCGAAAAAGGTGGTCTCAACCCCGTATATCATACTACCGAAGTACTGAAAAAACGCTACATCGACAGCAAGGCAATTTCAAAAATGCAACGCCGTTTATTTGAAGTGATCAGTGACAAAATTCCGGAAACGCTACCTACCTACATCCTGGAAAAATATGGATTTTTAAGTAAAGCACTGGCTTTGTATTACACGCACTTTCCGGCAGAACAGAAATTACTCAACAAAGCTTTGTCAAGGCTGAAGTTTGAAGAATTGTTCTATGTACAATTAAAGCTACTGAGTGAGAAAAGTCATCACGAAGCATCTTACCCCGGCCTGGTTTTCAAAAACATTCAATCTGTAAGCACCTTTTATAATAACCATTTACCATTTGACCTTACCGGTGCTCAAAAAAGAGTTATTAAAGAAATCAGAAAGGACTTTAATAGCGGGAAACAAATGAATCGCCTGCTACAAGGGGACGTGGGAAGTGGTAAAACAATTGTGGCGTTCATAACCATGCTTATGGCCATTGACAATGAAGCCCAGGCTTGTCTTATGGCTCCTACGGAAATTTTGGCAGACCAGCATTATGAAGGGCTCAAGGAGTATGCTCAAAAGCTTGGAATACGAATTGGATTACTCACAGGATCTAGCAAAAAAAGTGAACGAAAGATCTTACACGAAATGCTCCTTAGTGGTGATCTGAATATCCTGGTAGGTACTCATGCCCTCATCGAAGACGCCGTTAAATTCAAAAATCTTGGCCTATGCGTTATAGATGAACAACACCGCTTTGGGGTCGCACAGAGAGCCCGCCTATGGAAGAAAAATCCCAGAGTCGCACCTCATATGCTAGTTATGACGGCCACACCCATACCACGAACACTTGCAATGACTATTTATGGGGATCTCGATGTATCGGTTATTGACGAACTTCCTGCCGGCAGAAAGCCGATAAAAACAATTCATAAATATGACAGTAACCGCTTACGCGTTTTTGGTTTTGTGGATGAAGAAATCAAAAAAGGACGCCAGGCCTATATTGTGTACCCCTTAATTGAAGAATCGGAAAAATTAGACCTCAAAGATTTAATGGATGGCTATGAAAGTGTTTGCCGTGCATTTCCCCAATACCATATTAGTATCGTTCATGGAAAAATGAAGTCTCAGGACAAAGATTATGAAATGCAGCGCTTCGTAAAAGGAGAAACCCAAATTATGGTAGCTACGACAGTAATTGAAGTAGGTGTCAATGTACCCAACGCTTCAATAATGGTTATAGAAAACGCAGAACGCTTCGGTTTGGCGCAGTTGCATCAGCTGAGAGGGCGCGTTGGAAGAGGTGCCGAACAGTCGTACTGCGTACTTATAACCGGCGTAAAACTAAGCAAAGAAGGGCGCACCCGCATGGAAACCATGGTTAGAACGAATAACGGATTTGAGATTGCCGATGTAGATTTGAAACTTCGGGGCCCCGGTGATCTTTCCGGCACACAACAAAGCGGGGTAATAGATCTTTTAATTGCAGACCTCGCTAAAGACGGCGCAATCCTTCAAGAGGCCAGACTTATGGCTCAGGAAGTACTAGCAGAAGATATGACCTTATCTTCACCTAAAAATTACAACCTGAGGCAACATATAAACTCTTTAACAAAAAATGCTGTCAATTGGGGGCGTATTAGTTAGTAAACCCCATAAAACAGGCAACTACATAAACCTAAGAATTTCACTCACAAATACTTACAATATTACCTATACCATTTTAATCGAATACTCACAAATCTATAAGTCGATTACCCAATTTTGATTAGATTATCCCAATTTAGTTAACTAGGTGCACATTTTGCCCGTTTTTACCTGTGTAACCAAATCAAGACAGCATATGAGACTTATCTTATATATCCTTTCGATATCGTTTTTGCTTTTCCAAAATTTGGTGTTTGGTGGCAATACTCCTGCGAACATCGAAAAAGTACTAAAACAAGGTAATAAGTTATACAATATTGGTCATTATGTAGAGGCAGCTAGCATGTTTGAGCAGGTAATCACTCAAAACGAAACCCCTGAAATACTGTTAAAATTAGGTATCTGCTACTTTTCGACATCTAAATTCGAAAAGTGCATAAGTCATCTAAAAAAATTAGAAGCTGACAGTTCAATGCTTAACAATCCTGAATTTCACTATTGGTATGGCAATGCCCTACACCACACGCAGCAATATGCAGAAGCTGTAATTCACTATAAGCAATATTATAAAACGGTTCACCATTATCACAAAGACGATGCGGAACGTCTCTTATCTCAAATCGATGCGGCTATGAATGCTAAAGACTCTTATGAGAGTTCTATTCTCAATAAAATGGAAAAATTTGACGGTAGTGGCACAAAATTTACTCCAGTGATCTCATTAGACGGACATAAACTCTATTTCACCTCTTTGGAATTAAACAAAAAAGGAGGACAGAATCTGGTGATCTATGAATCTATTCAATTAGGCGACCTCAATTGGACTGCACCAGAGAAAGTACCCGGCAAATTAAACGAAAGTGGAGATATGATGTGTTTACAGCTATTTGATAACGATAGCAAAATGTTGTTACACAAAAACAAAAGAAAGGGTGACATCTACATTTCAGAATTACAGGAAGCTGGCTGGAGTACGCCAAAGCCAGTCGAATCTATTAATAGTAAGTTCCGCGAATCGGCCGCTACCATCACCGAGGATGGTAATCGCATCTATTTTTCGTCGGATATACTAAGCGAAGGACAAAACCTCGACATTCTATATGTTGACTATGCCGGAGACGGGATTTGGGGATCTCCGATGCCATTAGATGATATCAACACAAAATTTGACGAGGCATCTCCCTTTATCACAGCAGAAGGTCAGACGCTGTATTTTAGCAGCAACGGCCCCAAAAGTATAGGCGGGTTCGACGTATTCAAAGTAGGAGTAGACCAATTTGGTACTTCATCAGCCATAGAACATTGTGGGCTACCCATTAATTCTACTGAAAACGATCTCGATTTTCGTACTACTCCAAGTGGTCATTTTTCACTTTTTTCCAGTGATCGCAGCGAAAATGGAAATCTGGAATTATATTCCATCGTACCACAATTTCTGGTACATGTCAACATCATTTTAAAATCTTCTATTACCAATGATTTTATCAGCGACGATCATATCGAATTGTATTTTAGAAGTATGAATGATGCAAACTACTCCTGGGAGGCATCGGCATGCACCGGCGGTAGTAATATCGAAGCTCAGCTAATTGGAAACAACGACTATCATGTCGATGTAATTAGTAACGGTGAATTAATAGATCAGATCGATTTACATCTTGCTCAACCCAAGTCATATAATGAATCTATTAATTTACCTCTGAACATTGCCTATCAGGAAATTGAAGAACCTGTTTTCGCTTCTTCGAATGAAGAAGAAAACGAAACTTCTACCGCTGCTGCTACCGAATATAATGAAGTAGCAAGTAATGTTGTTGTTGCTACATCAGCGCAACCGGATGTAGTTCATGACCCTAAAATCAAAAACAGAGTAATTATGTATTGCAAAACAGGAGATGCTTCTTGCCATACTTCCGAGTACATTGCTATTTCTTCCATCATCAATGTTTTGGCAGAAAATGAAAATGCAAAACTACTCATAGAAGCTCACACCTGCGATATAGGGTCAGACGACGCCAACCTGGCACTCTCAGAAAAAAGAGCACTTGAAGTAAAATCTATTTTCACCAACTTAGGAATATCGGAATCAAAAATAGACTTGAAAGCATTGGGTGAAACCGAACCGGCAATTCCGAATAACGACGACGATGCCCGTGAAAAGAACAGAAGAGTGGAACTCAGTATCTTTATGACAGAAGAATATTAAAATATTTATGCACTCAAACCTTTCACCTGAGAAAGGTTTGAGTCTTTATATTTCCACCTTTTTAGCGTGGGTGTTTGTATTTAGATCTACTTTTTCATGCATAGCCAAAGTAGCAGCCACCGTTGAAATAATAGGCATAAAAATAAAACCTAGAAAAGGCACATACAATGCCAATGCCAGTACCATGCCATTCCCTACTGCCAATCCTTTGACAGATTTAATGTATTTATTGCTTTCGGCCACACTCAACCTTCGGCGCTCATTGACATAGTCTAGCGTGCTGTAACCGAAATAGTACCAAGCAATAAGAGCGACACAGGCTGTATATAATGCACTCCCTATCAAAGGTACCACGTGAAGCACTAAAAGCAGAATAGTAAAAGCGAGTTCCTTAAACATATTAGCTATTGCTATTTTTATACCCCTAATTATATCCTTCATGAACTGCTTCCATTCGAAAGGGTAATCGTTCCCCGTGATTATTTTCTCTGTTTGTTCAGAAACATAAGACAAAATCGGGGACATTAATATGAGTACCACAAATTTCACAATGTAATTATAGAGTACGATAAAAATGATGAAGCTCAAAAATGCTATACTAAAATTGATTACTTTTTTGAGAATATTTTCAAAGGTGCTATCTCCCAGGCCAGCAGTATAGCCATTGAGCCATTCATGCGCCAGGTCCCTCAATCCATCTACCAGAAAATACATTCCAAAAGCGATCACTATTGAAAACATAATCGGTACAATAAAATATTTCCCCATTTTATGTCGGCTTATAAACTTGAGCGCCTGCCCATAAGTGGACAATCCAAGGTTAAAATCTTTTAATACCTGCATTTATTGAAAAATTAGAAAGATGAACTATTCGCCCTTAATTTATCAAGGGACTGCATAGGTTTCAATAACGTAACTTTTAAGTTTTTCTTCAACACTTCCCCCATATTTTTGCATTTTTCGAAGGAGCTATCCCCAAAGTGTTCGGCGAGCTCATATTTGAGTTGATATACTTTTTGGTCTGTACTAATAACATCGCGACTCATAATATCTATCATATCCTTTACGCGATACCTGCTGGACCTCAATCTCTTAGCTATCAAAAAACGTTCTTCTTTTTGATATTGATAAGCCGTTTCTTTAGGTATGTGCTGAAGGCATAAGCGAACAGCCGGGTAATTCTCTTTAAAATATTGGGGCAGGTACATGGTTTTTCTGCCTTCATAAGACTGCTGATCGAAATCAATTGCCCGTATGCGATATTGAGCTTCCTCAAAATCGGGAGTGATATCGACTACATAATTGTATGAGCGCATATCGCCTAACAAACGTACAAAACAACGCTCGTTAAACTTGATGAACTCTTTAGCGATACGCACCATATTTATATTGTTGTCAGTGAAGTAGTTTTCTATAAACTGATCGCCCGGAATTCCGGCAATATGGTCTTCAATTAGAGTATTATCGTCTGAGATGAAATTAATTTTGTTGGGTGACAAAATGTGTTCCAGTTCAAGGCCATACACCCTACTGGCATCGGCAGATTTCACATAGTAATAACCGTAGTTATCGTTCATGGTATTCTTTAAACGAATTCTAAATGGACGAGAATTACCGAATGTACAATACTCCACACGCTCCACGCTCAGGTGATCCACGACACTCATGTCGCCATCTGTATATAAGAGGGCATAAATGCGCTTGAGTCCCGCGTATATCTCATTCATATCTGCCTGATCGTAAAGAACAGATTGCCAAAGTGTGTCTTCACCATCTTTATCGTAAATAGGTGATGAGTAGTTAAAATGCAACAGATCCTGATAACTTATTGGTACTTTAATTTCTCTGGAATACTTTAAAAGATACTTCCTTAATGGTTCGATTATGTGATAGGGTGGCTTCTTTTTTGATATATCCATGCCCTAAATTAGGCAAATAATAGAGGCTTTGTATAATTTGAATCTAATTATTAATGATTTGAATATAGCGCCGCAAAAAAGGCCTGGTTTTGTTTCAAAACTCAGGCCTCTCTATTTATTTATAAACTATTGCACTAATTTCACATTTATTGGCTTATCACTATTTTCCTGGATAAGGCCTTATTTTTAAAGTTAGCCTTCAACAAATACACGCCTTGCTCAAACGGCGGTAAATGGTAGAACAAATGGTGCATCCCTTCACTGTAAAAACCTTCTCCAAAGGTATGAACTTTTGAGCCGGTCAAATTATAAATCTCGAACGCTCCTTCCGCAGCTTCTTCCAGGTAAAACTGAATGGAAGTATTTTGTAAAACAGGATTTGGAGAGATCATCAAACTCGAATTTTGAATATCTTCGACAACCTCATTGGCTGCTATCACGTCAATAATATCCATTATGGCCTGTAATTTATAGTTCCTGTGTGGCACTGAAACGTCATCTGTCAGTCCCCAGTATCCATACCTGTTGTAACTGCTGGTCAATGTAAACTGCATGGCCATACGACCTCCATTATCCAAAAACGCTTCCTTATAATTTAAAGTCAGTAACTCTCCCATGCGTTCGCTACGTTCGGCGCTAATGCGATTAGCCATATTATTGGTAGTACCTCCACCATGATGGGGTCCACCTTCGTATGAAAAGAAACCGCCAGGCAAATTCCACTCCGTAGCTTTGGCAACCCACTGCATGTTTCCAGCTTCATTTGTTGTACCTGCACCATCAATTTGCGACCGTATATTTGCTTCACAATCGTCTAATACTTTTGTGACAGATTCTCCGGCGTCGTCACCACCGTCAAAATAAGTTTGACAGGCTAGACCGTACAAATAGTTGGAAGGAGGACCAAAATTATCATCTACATATTGCAACATAGGCTCTACCGACCACTTGAGCATAGGTCGATGGTAACAATGAATCACACGAATGCGATTATTTAGCGAACCCTGCCCGAATACTTCTTCAAACAACTGCGCCAGTTCGACACTTCTGCGCACATGGTTTTGAATTTCGCTTATCCCGAGGTCCTCTGCCTCATCGCGATTGTAAAACGTTTGTTCAAAACCCGGTGCTGTGTTCCATACTTCGTTGCTACTTTCCACATAAAGGTTAAGGTCAGGGTCCAAATTGTTTAAAAATAGTGCGGCCAACTGCCTTACGTAGTCATCAGATGCTGATATGGGCACATTAATCCACGGGTCCGTGCCGGTAACATTGGAAAGCCTGATAACATGTTCCCAGCATCCACCATAAGGTTTTCCTATTACAGACATGCTGTTTTGCCCTGCATCTGTAGGTAGTTTCCTGGTGGCCCACTCCAATTGCGCGGGGTAGTCAGGATCGGTGCCATTGGTACCGGAAAAAGCCATATAACGAATGGACTCAAACCCAACCATATTTATCAAATCCAGAAAGTCATTAGTAAACAACTGATCGTCATTCACATACCCTGGTCTTAACATTTTAAAGTTTGTAAAACCAGACCCTACATCTGACAAACTAGTTCTTTGGGTATTTGTGAAATCGATTAAAACAAAGCCATTGGATGCTGGCGGAATTACAAAATCGAAACTTGTCGTATTCGAATTTTCGTCGTAGGTCAGCTCCTGTACACTTCCTCCAACCAAACCACTCACATCGCCCTGCCCTTCAAATGAACAGGAATAGGTCCCACTTACGTCAATTCGGTATACTTCCGGATCGTCGATGGAATTGGCCCACTCAGCAACGGGGCGCCAGTCGATAACAAAACGTGCATCTATTTCTGGCCATCCGCTATCGTCTACCTCACTTTGGTCTAATGAGTTACCGTCAAAGTCTGTCCAGCGATAGTTTTCTTTCGCCAAATCAATGTAGGTACCTCCTCTTTCAGGCAAACTAATATTAACTCCTATTTGAGCTTTTGCTGCGGATATCTGAAGGATTATAAACGTTAAAAGTAGATTTTTGTACATAGGGTTAAGTATTTGATTACTAATTAATATAGGCAATTATTGATAATAAATAAAGTGTAATAAACCTTTATTGTACGTTGATTTTTGAAATAATTAAAACTTGGGTAGGGTTTTTCCGAGGGCCATGCGGTTTAAGCATATATAGTTCAAAACAAACTTCACAAATGAAAAACTTAAAGAAATTAAAACTAATGGTAGTTTGTGGTATGGTGACTGCCATTACTTTCAGTTCATGTAATAAAGAACACCTGGAAACCGGAGCCGGTGACGATGCCCAACTCATCGATGAAATCGAAAATGCCAAGCAAGTTGAAGTTGCCAAAGAAGATTTGCCAGACGGCACTTCAAACACCCTGAAAGCCGAGCACGACTTTAGCTTCATCAATCAGGCCTTTCACGCTCAAGAATTAGGTTATGCAATTCACTTACGTGCCCGTCATGGTTGTAGAGTTGGTGATAAGCTTACAAGCTACTTCGACGAAGAAGGTCGTGAGTTACATCGTAGAAGACGTCACAAAATACGTCATATGCGCGATTGTTTTGATTTGATTCTCCCGGTAAGTTTTACCATGCCCGACGGATCTGCACTTAGCATTGAAAATGATAGTAGCTGGTACCTGATAAAAGAATGGTATCAGGAAAACCCGGATGCTGAAGGACGGCCAGAAATTGTCCTACCAGTTGAAGTAGCACAAGAAAACGGGGATATTGTCACTATAAATACTCAGGAGGAATTAGAAGGCTTAAAAGAAGCTTGCAGAGATGATCACCATCGTCTGTGTTTTGAATTTGCCTTCCCAGTTACATTTATCATGCCAGATAATTCCGAAATCGTTATTAATTCCAGGGAAGACCGCCAACTAATCCGCGCATGGCACATTGCCAACCCTGAAGTACGTCAGCGAGCAGCAATTAAATACCCGATCACTGTGACCAAGGAAGACGGTAGCTCGGTAGAAGTGAGCGATAAAGACCAATTGAAAGAATTGCGCAAAAGCTGCCACTAATAGCCCTAATCCTCCATATCTTGAATCACCTATCGCGCGCTTACGTATAGGTGATCAAGGTATTCTAACAAGAATTAATTGACAGCAAAGGAATTCAAAAATATCTACGATCTGCATGTAAATGCTATTAGGAACTACATTTACTATCGTTCCGGCAATGCTGTACTCGCAGATGACATTACGCAGGAAGCATTTATAAAAGTGTGGGAGAAAAAATTCAGGTATGATCCTAAAAAAAACAAATCTCTTCTTTATAAAATTGCTAATAATTTATTTCTGGACTACATCAGGAGAAACAAGGTAGAGCTCAACTACCTGGAGCAATTGAAATTCGAATTTGAAGAAAAGATTTTTTTAGATGATGGAGAAAAAGAAGCTATGCTGACAAAGTGTAATTTCATCTTGTCAAAATTAACTGAAAAAGAGCGCTTAGTATTTCTAATGAGTAGAAAAGATGGGATGAAATATAACGAAATTGCAGCGTGTCTGGGGATCAGCGTTAAGACCGTAGAAAAAAGAATGAGCAATGCCTTAAAGAATATTAAATCAAGTCAAAATGAAACAGCATGATATAGAACCGGACAACTTTGAAAAACTAAAGACCCCATATGGGCAGGACGAGGAGGCATTATGGCATAGAATAGCCGCACAGACCATCGAAAAGAAGGAAGCCAAAATTATAAGTCTACAATGGTTTCGCTATGCGGCAGCTGCGCTTGTTTTGATCTTCGCCGGAGCATTTATTTTTGCATTTTCATATACCAATAGCATAAAAACAATGGCTGGTAGTCATGAAAAAGTCCTGCTCCCCGATAAATCCGTAGTAACGATCAATGCTGAAAGCAGTATAAGCTATAAGCCGCTGTGGTGGTATATTAGCCGTGACGTCAATTTTTATGGAGAAGCCTTTTTTGAAGTAAAAAAGGGAAGTGCATTCACCGTAAATTCGGAAAAAGGATCTGCAGAGGTACTTGGCACAAGCTTTAATGTGTATAGCCGACCAGACGCATATCGAGTTTATTGTAAAACAGGAAAAGTACAGGTAAGCATAAAGGAAACAGGAACGGCATACATTATCACACCTGGAAAAATGGCATTTATTGATAAAACCGATGATTCTGGTATCAAAAACTTAGACCACGATATTGTTTCTACCTGGAGAGACCATACCTTTTCTTTCAATTCAGAGAATATTGCCAAAGTCATAGAAGTGCTTAACAGGCAATATGCCATAAAAATTGACTTGAAGGTCGGAAGTCCCGACACGTATCAATATTCCGGGTATTTCAAAAAGAACAAATCACCTGAAAAAACGATCAATATCCTTTGTAAGACTTTTAATCTTAACTATAAAAAAATTAACGATATCCATTATGTAATCACTGACAAAGATTAAATTTAGCTCATCCGTGTAAGTATTTTGAAGTACCACATTAAGCACATAGCGTCTTCTGAGAAGAAAACTTTAGTCGAATTGTCTAAAGTTTTTCTGCTTTTTTGGATACTCGTCACTTTTAACCAAGTAGTAGCTCAAAATATAAAAACCACTTATGATAAAACTCCCCTAAGCGTTATATTGGAGGATTTTAAAAACCAATATCAACTTCAATTATCCTTTAATCACAACGCTGCCTCACAGTGCGTAATAAGTGACAGTTCTGATTATGCAAATTTAGACAGTACACTAACTTCTTTACTCAAGAAATGTCGAATGTCATATGAAAAAAGTGATGGGGTATACGTCATCTTCCCAATACCTTCAGGTAGTCATGTAGCAACAAAAGATAGTTCCAGGAACAAGATCAAGGCAATCAAGTACAGCTACAATGGACAATTGGTCGATGCTGAAAGTAATGAGCCACTACCGTATACCTATATAAAATTAAACAACGCTAATTTATTAGCAGATGCCAATGGCAACTTTACTTACCAGTCGAAAGAGCAACAAATCAATGTAAAAGGTTATCATCTGGGTTATTTCGAACTGGACACCACCATTTTTCCGGGACACCACCAGGTAATTTCTTTGAGACCAGCCCCTATCGCACTAAAAGAGGTGGTTATACTTGATCAAAATACTATATATGAAGCCCATACAGGTGAAGACCCGGGAGTTTTAAAAGTGAACCATAAAGCCACTAATATTTTACCCGGCAACAATAACAATATATTATTTAACCTCTTACACCTGCATTCAGGAATTTTGGCCTCTGCCGAACAATATGGCGATTTTAGCATATGGGGCAGCTATAGAGGGCAAAACATGATCACATTTGAAGAAATACCCTTGTTTAACACCACCGCATTAAATAGAGAGGTAGGCGTAATTAATCCCCTTATCGTCAAAGACGTAGAAGTATACAAAGGAGGTTATCAGGTAGATAGAGGAGATCGCGTAGGAGGAATCATTCGTATTACAGGAATGAATGGGAGCAAGCAAAACTTCCGCGGAACTGCAAATTTAAACAGCGAGACTTTCAATGCACATATAAACATTCCTATACGGAAAAAGATTGCCATGCAATTCGCATTCCGCCAATCTTACTACAACCTTTTCGACTGGAATTCTATATTCCCCAATAGCAACAACGAGCAACTAACCGCATATGTACCGCAAAACACATTTAGAGATGTAAACATTAAACTAAGCCATAATGACAAAGGACATACTGTTAATGCCAATTTTATTGCCGGAGGAGATTTTTCTACCTTTAGTATAACGGACGAGCGACGATTAAGGAACCGTTCTTGGGAAAATGAAGTGAGTCGAAATAACTATGGGTCGAGTATTGTTTATAGCAGGAACTGGAAAAAAGCCGGCATCACAAAATCGAGTATCAGTTATTCTACTTTGAACACCACGACATTTGATCAAACGAACGCTTTTAGAATAAGAAACGACACTTTTTCCACTTTAACAGCTAACAGAGCAAACAGGCTGAGCGAATTTTCCCTAAAAACTGAACACCTTTTTCCCAGTAACAGGCACTATTCGCTTAAAATGGGAATAAATTATGTCAATAATATTTCTACATTTTCACAGACAAGCAATGACATTTCGAGAGGTGGTGCTATTCAGCGCTCAAATCGCTTGAGTTATTTGGTCAAAGCTACCTGGCAATTGGAAAGCTTTTTACAATTGAAGCCAGGGATTAAATTTGATGTGGCAAACAATATTGGGAAGCTGTTTATCCAACCACGACTTAATGCAACTGCCCAAATTTTGCCCCACTTAAAATTAAAAGGAGCCTGGGGCCTGTACCAACAATATATATCAGAAATCCCTTTGTTTGATGAGTTTGGAAATGTGTTTTATTTCTGGCGTATAACAGACGGTAATCTACTACCAAACTTACGTTCAGAACATCAAATTTTGGGACTACTATATCAGATTCGGGGTCTGGAAATCAATGTAGAAGCCTATCGCAAGCTTAGCGACAAAATGGCACGGATTTCGTATGACCAAAATTCGGAAAGAATACAACGTCGTTTTGGCTCCAGTATTATAAGGGGCATTGATTTTTATGCCAAAAAGAACCTCCGGAAACATGAAATCTGGATAAGTTATACCTTTGGCAAAGTAGAAGAAGATTTCAATCAACAGGAAGAAAAACTCCGATTGGCGCGGCAAGATCAACGCCATGAGGTAAAGGGTGTGGCGATGTTTAATTTTGAACCATGGTATTTTTCAATAAGCCATATATTCGGGTCAGGACTGGCATACACAGCTCAGATTAACGATGGCAATACCATTCCGTATTCGCGTACCGACATGGCCATTTTGTACCATATCGTAAAACAAAAACTGGATATTAACACCGGTCTTTCCATACTCAACCTCAGCAACAGAGATAACATCGGATTAAGTGGTACTTCCTTTATTCCTAACAGCCAACGCGCTTACTCAAAGGGAATACCTTTGACCCCGAGTTTATTTGTGAAAATAGTATTTTAAGCACCTCGACGAGGTAGAGGAGCTACCTGTGGGTACCTGAACCAGGTGCGATCATTGCTCATCAAACATTTCGTGCAAACATTGTTCGTAGATATTCTTACGGGCATTATTATCGTATGAAGCGTAATTCACAAACAAAATAAATGTGGCATCATGTTCTGGAAAATATTGTAGAATAGAAAGAAAACCATCAATCCCCCCTGTATGGCCAACGCTATTTCCATATGGAGTTTTGTTGTGCTCCAAGCCATATCCATTTTGAAAATGTCCGAAATCATCGTCTTCCCAGCCAGCAGGCAGATCAAACCAGTCTTTCATATAGTTCAAAGATTCTTCACTAAGCAGTGCTCCTTTCATCAACGATTCGATAAATAAACCAAGGTCGTAAGCATTGATGGCTATACCACCATCAGCAGTATTGAGTTCATCTTTGTACAGAAACTCACTTTCTGCCACCTGTCCATTCCCATAAATATCGACATAACCCTTCACCAATCCGTCCGGAAGCGGCTTACTTTCGCTGAAATAGGCACTGGCCAATTGCAAAGGATCAAAAATTTGTTCCTGATAAACTGTTTCGAGCTTTTTTTGATAAACGCGTTCCAAAATCATGCCCAAGAGCAAATAATTTGAATTACTATAGTAATAGGTTTCGCCTGTGTTATGTGTTGCTTTTTTGCCGTAAGCATAAGCAAGCACCTTCTGCATACTCCAATCATTGTCTACTTTGTTGATCCTGTCCAACTCGTATTGTAAAGTGTAATAATCGGGAATACCACTTGTATGGTTTAAAAGTTGCGCAATAGTAGCTTCATCAACATTTTTCAATTTCTTAGCTACTTTCTCGTCCACCCATTTTGTCACAGGGTCATCTATACCTAACAGGTCCTGATCTATCGCCTTAAAAACAGCTGCTGCTGTAAACACTTTAGAAATACTGGCAATCAAAAACTGATTACACGGCGCCACATCAATTCCAGATGCCAGATCTGCCTTTCCACTAGCACCTAACCAAACCCCCTCTTTATCCTTAATCATCACAGAAACCCCAACAAGTCCCTTCTTTCGGTTTTCATCAATAATATTTTGATACAAAGCCGCTTTTGGATGAGCGAAACTGGAATCTATAAACTGCAAATTACAAGAGTAATAGGATTCATTACGTACCTCGTTCTTTTCGCAGCCCATTCCGACAATGGCTATGAGCGCTGTTAAGAATATCCATCTATTGTTCATCAGATTAAATTTTAATGTTTACACCAAATTTTGAAAAAGAATGCATCATAACGGGAATACCATTGGCAAAGGGAGTCTCCACTCCAAATTCCTGCCTAATAAAAGGTTCAATTCTAGATTCATTTTGATAGGTAAACCCTATCCCTATCAAGCCCAAAACATGTGGCCGTCCTGCTTGTCTAATTTTCTCGTACTCCCCTGTCTTTTTATTCAGACGATATAGTTCCGCAGGATAAAAGGTATGCATGTAAGCAATACTTGCCAGTGCATCCACACTCAATTGCTTAAAAAGTTGATGACTATATAGCGCTTCTCCTTTCACATAAAAAGCATTGGAAATACGTCTATGGTAGTACCAACCTATACCTACGTTATATGCCAATTGGCCATTCCACTTTTCCTTTTTCCTGAGTTGCATACTGACATCAACCCCGGGATGAATGGGAGCAATTCTTGTTAAAGGAAAGGCGGTACTTTCACTTTGTACGGCAACAGAAATCTGCCTTTTGTATTGGGCAGTGGAAAATACCGTCAGACTAAGCAGGTAAACAACAACAATAACTCTCATGATTGACTTTTATTTCAAAGACTACATCTTTAGCCAAAGGTTGCACACCCCTCTATATACATGGTTTACAATTCATTACAAGGGTATAAACGCTCATTAATCTCCAGACAGGCTACAATATTCTCAAAAAAATAATTTTTTTAACCATTGTTGTCACACTCACAATCTGCTTGCTGTCTAAAGAAGAAAAACAAATCAATTATGAGAAATATAACAACGCAAAGCATTTCAATAAATGCTAATTACGACAAAGTGTTCACTTACTTAATAGACCCTTTAAATCAAACAGAGTGGGCCATAAACTTCATTAAAGAGGTGAAAATCGAAGATGGGACGTACTATGCTACGACACCATTTGGAACTATTCCTTTTTCTATAGATTCAGACTATCGCACCGGAACTATCGACCTGATATTTGGTGATGGTGAACCGGTTCCGACCAGGCTTATCAAAAATGATGATGGTTGTGAATATTTGTTTAGTCTTAAGCAACCTGTAGATATGCCCGATATAGCCTGGGAGCAGGAAGGAATACCTGGTTTAGTGGAAGAATTAAATCAGTTAAAATCTCTAATGGAAAAATAATGAAAAAAAATATTATCAGTATAACAGCAGGCTTCGTCACACAACAGATCGTATCTACACTAGTGGCCGTTGCCATTTTAAACCCTTTTCTTAACCCTGCATTCAATGGAACTGTGAGAACAAAAGAGCAAGGGCTGCACGCCCCCTCTTTGTTTGGTGGCTACCTCCTACTTACAGTCATTATGGTGCTTGCTTATCGAAAACCGAACCCTCAGTTTAGCTGGGTCGTAAACGGATCATTATATGGTTTATTAATAGGTAGCTGTATATTCGTAGCAGGACACTTAATAGTTGCCGGATGGTCGATAATACCTCCGGGTGCCATGCTCATTTCAGGGATACTGGATTGCCTGGCACCGGTAGCAACGGGCATAGTTATAGCATATATTAAACGTTGAACGAATAATGGAAGAGTTAGTTAAAAAAGCGATAGACGGAGATAAAAACGCTTTGAATCAACTTGTTAAGAAAATTCAGGATCCCATCTACAATTTAGCCCTCAGAATGCTTTGGCATCCTGAGGACGCTAAAGATGCCACACAAGAAATCCTGATTAGGATTGTGACCAAACTGAGCACCTTCAAACAAGAAAGTTCGTTTAAGACCTGGAGTTACCGTGTTGCGGCAAACAGTTTGATCAATTTCCGCAAAAAGCAACAGGGAGGACCTTCATTTAGTGAGTTTGAGCAACAATTGCATGAAGGTTTTCAGGATACTGTTGGCTATACAAGTAATAAAGCAGAACAAAATCTTTTAATCCAAGAAGCTAAAATTGGCTGTTCGCAGGCTATGCTGCAATGTATTAGCGGAGAAAACCGATTGGTATATATACTTGGTGAAATTTTAGATTTTAATAGTAAAGAAGGAGCACACATTCTGGGTATTAGTCCTGAAAGTTTTCGAAAAAAGCTTTCGCGTACGCGAACAACTTTGCATCAGTTTGTACGTCAAAATTGTGGCCTGATAAGTAAAGAAGCACCATGCCGATGTCACAAAAAAGTAGATCACGCGATTGAAAAACGAAGAATTAACCCTAACAATCTTCTTTTTGTCACAAAGGAACAACAAAACCTTATTCATCAAATCGATTCGTTGGAAAACGAAGTAGCCTTATTTCAGAGCAATCCCAGGTACGCCGCTCCTGAAGAACTGAGGTCATCCCTACAATTTTTGATGGATGGAGAGGGGTGATCACCTTCTCTTTATTATTGCAATTCCGAATGGGTAAGTTTTTTAAAAAAAGAGAAGAATATTATAACGTATATTCAACCTACGTTACACATCACAATAAAGACATATACACATCAAACAGAAACATTAAATAAACGTTTAAAAAACATTAGATTAACTAATTTACTTACTTATAAAAAATAACCAGCTATTTACTTAGGCGCTATTACGCATCAGTCAAAACTTGTAATTATTTACCTTATAAGTAATTTCGCCTATCCTTACAACGTGCTTTACCTAAATTTTTATTTACACAAAAATCACAGCAAAAATCGGGCAACACATCTTGGAAGTCTCCGTACTAAACAGCATAAGACTGAACAGCGATTGAATCATTATAAGTGACTAGATAAAAAACTACCCCAAAATACCTTCAAATACTTTACATACCAATGTGGCAACATGAAATTTACAATTAGAAACAAAATTATCCTGGCCAATACTGCCTGTATCACAGCATTGTTAATTAGTGGTATTCTTTCTTATCGTGCTATGGACATTATTGGCGATTACAACAAATTGCGTAAAGACATTGATCAGGTTCAGGTCAACACCCTTCAAATGCGTCGTGCAGAAAAAGACTTTATTATGAGAGCGCTTTACGATGAGTTCTTTTTCCTTCATGGCAAAAGTAAATACATTAACATATTCAAGCGCCTCAGCAAAGAGAATAATGCGCTTTTAACTAAAATCAAAAATAATAAAACGAGTCAAAATCTTAACCTGGTTAAACACGTTGATAAAATTCAGGGCTTATTTGTAAACTACGAATCCTCCTTTAAAAAACTTATTAATGAGTACCAAATAATGGGTTTCAAGGACTATGGTCTCATTGGGGATATGCGCTCCTCTATACACCAGGTTGAGCAAGTAATAGGTCGCCTTGAAAATAAGGACGAACTCATGGTTGATGTACTCATGTTGCGTCGCCATGAAAAAGATTTTTTATTACGTAAGGACCTCAAATATCAGCGTAAACTTAACAAGCTTGTAAAAAGTCTGATCCAAAAACTCAGCAGCAATAAATTTCACTTTGACACCGGCGAAAACCAAATTCTGGTTCAAAAATTAGAAGGTTATCAGCAATCCTTCAATTCTGTTGTTGAAAAATGGCAGTTTATTGGATCTTCCACTGACAAAGGTGTTATCGGAGAATTACGGTCGGCCATTCATCAGGTTGAGCCCGCAGTAACGCACATGGTAAATCAAATCAATACCACAAGTAAACACAAGCAGGCTCAATCTGAAGGTTCTGTGATTACCGCGATCGTAATTTCGATTATCATTGCTATTTTGGCCGCTTACGTCATTATCACAAGCATCGTAGGTGGCTTGAAAAAAATGAATAACGCTGCTACGCATTTAGCCCAAGGAGACTTAAAAATAGACCTAAAATCAGACAGAGATGACGAAATTGGAAACGTGCTCAATGCACTGAATAAGGCCATCCTTAATTTCAAGGGCACTATTAGCACCATTAACAATGCCAGCAAGCAAATAGTAACTAGTTCAACGCAGTTTAACCAATCGGCCAGCACCATGTCCCACAACTGTATGGAACAAGCCGCTTCAGTTGAGCAGGTATCGTCATCTATGGAAGAAATGGTTGCTAATATTGCTCAAAATACAGACAATGCCAAAAGTGCGGAAAGCACTGTAAATGAAGCTATGAAGAGTATTAGCAACACGAATGAAGCCGTAATGCGGACTGTAGATTCGATGCGTACTATTACCAAAAAGATCTCTATTATTGAGGAAATTTCCAGACAGACTAATATGCTCGCCCTAAACGCAGCTGTTGAAGCTGCTCGTGCAGGAGAGCACGGTCGGGGTTTTTCTGTGGTAGCGGCTGAAATAAAGAAATTAGCAGAACATAGTCACGAGGCTGCGCTTGACATCAACAAAGTTTCTGCCTCAAGTGTCAAAACCGCCGAATATTCTGGCGAAATGTTAAACGAAGCATTGCCAAAAATCCGGAAAGCAACAGCTGTTGTTCAGGAAATTGCTACTGCCAGTATCGAACAAAACACAGGAACAGACCAGATAAATAGTTCCATTCAACACTTAAACGGCCGCATACAAGAGAACGCCGCCTCTGCTGAAGAAACAGAAGCCAATTCATCGACACTGCTCGATTTATCCTCTAAACTAACTGATTCTATATCTTTCTTTAAAATTGATGAAAAAGAAACCAAAACAGAGAACATTGTCATAAAAACTGCTGAAAATGACCTCTCAACTTCACGTGAAGTAACAAATACCAGTAAAAGAAAGAAGAAGTTAAAAAAGAAACGAAGACCACGATGGATCAAAACCCCATTCACCGAATCGTCATTCAAGCGTATTAAAACGATGGATCATACTACTGAAAAGCGCCCTTCTAATTCCGGCGTACAAAGTAAAGAACTAGAACATCATTAGAATCAAAGTCTTTTGAGCCAACACATAACCTTCATTGGTTTTAAGAAAGCAAAAAGGTCACCTTTTTTTGGTGACCCTTAAGAATAATCTGAGTTCTAAAAATGAATTGCTATTTATGGTTTAATGAACGTCATTGGCCCACTCCAAAATCTTCCTGGCTTAAAACATCGTTTTTGTATGCAGCCGAAAAAAAGAATTCAGCACAAAACAACCTTCTATTCCATTAACAAAAAAATAATTTCTAAGTATTGAATATTTGAAAGGTTCAATAGCAGTTTTTATTCAACGAACACCATATTATACATTCATAGAAAAAACAAAGCCATTCATGGGTTTTTTGACATTGACTATCAATTCGCTTCGATAAAAAATAGTACTTCTCGTACATAAAATAGTTTCTGTAGTCAACTATTCAGAGGAGTTTCATTCACCGCCATCTTTATAACTATCGCAGTAACGTTACTGTCTGGTAACTTTCTCCGCCTTCAGAATAAATGATGTATAAGCCACCAGAAAGCAGATTTCCGCTATTATCCATCCCATCCCAATAAGCAGGACAGTCGAGGGTTTTCAAAATTTGACCCGACTTGGAGATAATTTGCACCTCCCCGTTATGATCAATAAAATACTCATCCGCCACCCCATCTCCATTTGGAGTGAAGACGTTTTCGGTTTCACAGCCACTCATTGGAACAACAGAAATAAAGTTAGATATGATAGCCTCACAACCGATATCATCTAAAATGTGTAAGTTATAATTGCCTAAAGGGATAGTTGAAAAAGTTTGATTTACACCATCAATCTCCATACCCAGATCATCTACAAGTTGCATAGTGACCGGTAAATGAACTGTTGACAACATACTCAAATCGACATCCGCTAATGCTAATTCACTTTCATCGCATTCCACTTCATAAATTTTACTTAGCAGTTCATCGAAGCTCGTACACGCTATTACATTTAATACTGCTATATCAATCCTTATAGTATCTCCATTACCATCAATTGCATAACGGGTATATTCTCCGCTGTGTTCCATTTTCACATAATGGAAACTTATACTATCCTGATACACAGTATAATCATTGGTACTTTGCAGCGTTTCACCTTCATAAACCCAAAAATAAGTATGATCAGGGCTAGTTGAACTTGCAAACTTCACAACTGAACTCCCCCCTTCATTAACATTTTGATTGGTAGTCGACTGCGCCTTCGAGTATCCGTTTAAAACGAAAACTAAAATGAGGATGATATAATAGTTAATAAGTTTCATTTAAGGTAATACAGATAGTTTCACGTTACAAACAGAACCATCTTCGTATTCAATTAAACACTCATAATAACCTACAGATGCCGCACTTCCGTTAATGCCTTTACCATCCCAACTAAGATTGGAATAACCATCATAATCGGATTCGTAAACTACAGTGTTCTTATTAAATAATATTCGAACAGATGCACTTAACCCATCCACTACCGGAATATCCCAACGCTCTTCTCTTGAAAGACTATAGGTTTCTTTGTACAAAGATATACAATTTGATCTTGAAATAGTAACGTTTTGACTTTTATTACAACCCTCACTATCTGAGACTTTTAACAGATATGAATCTGGGTACAAATATTCAAAATAGTTAGAATAACCCTTTTCTCGTTCATCCACCAATTGATAATACAATGGTTTCGCTGCTCCTCTTACTGCATTTGAAGGTAATTCTATGCTACCATTATCGGTATCGTAACTTGAATGTTTCACTTTCAACTTTGAAAAATCGACTACAAAATCTTCACAATTAATTACAAGCTCTTTCTTCTCTGGCTTGAGTGACTCACGCTGCTCTGTTTTACTTATTACAGGCTCTAAAGGTTTCACTTCGTTTTTCACCTCCTCATTAATTGCTTGTACCGGCCTTCCACTTTCCACTTCATTCACTCCCCCCGTAACCTCATTACCACTCACTTTCGGTTCTTGTGGTTGATTATAACGCTTCTGGTTTACCATTATTGTATTATTCACTGCATTTGTAGGTGAATCTGAATTGTCATTAGCTGCAATTATTTTTTTATCCTGCTTCAATTCAATCCTTTTTGTCAAAGTATTACGCTGATCGTCAGACACGCGGGAATGATTTACCCATAGTAAAACCGCGCCTAAAAACACAGCCGCAGCTCCAAACAAGTAGTACTTCCCTTTATTTCCCTTCCCTGGCTCAAAATTTCGAGTATCGAAATCCTGTTTCATTTTCGACTTTAACACGACAAGTTCACTTAGAAGCAGGGCATCATTGGCTATTCTTTGTGTTTCTACCTTTTCAGCAAAATCGGGTTCACTGGCAATTTTATTTTCAAAATTCCGTAGCTCTTCCCCGCTTAACTGCTGATTAAGGTACCTGTCGATAAGTTCGTATGGTTTATATTCAGGATTCAAAATTTTAACAACTGTTTTATTGAAGGTTTATTTTCTATCAGTTTAACTAATTTTTTTTTACATCTGTATACATACGTTTTAGCCACGTTAGTGGTAGTATAATTCATTTTGTCTGCTATTTCCTGCAAACTTAAGCTCTGGTATACAGAATATTTTAATAATTTCTCACATGGATCTCCAAGTTCCGCTAATAGTGCATTTACCGCATCTATCACTTCTTGTTTTTCCGTGGCCTCAACATAATTACCGTGATCAGCTATTTCGGGATACTCTTCCATTTGAAAGCGGTAATTCTCTTTCATTTTATTCACCCACATATTCCGGGCGATTATATAAACAAAACCATCTATATCAAAGCCTTCTTTAAAATGTCCTGTTTTGACTTTTGTATAAAACACTAATACCGCATCTTGAAATACATCTTGTACATCTTCCATTGTACCTCTATTGCGAAGAACATACCTACTTACCTTAGGTAATGCGGAATCATATAGCATTTCAAGGACATTTTGCTGATTTCCTGTTCGGATACTCTCCAGTATTTTACGATCACGGTCGTTATTTCTGGCCATTCATCTAACTCTTCATGAAAATTGTCTAAAGGTATACACGATTTTTACATTTTTTTGTTTGAAGGTCGCGCTTATAATTGTTGATGAGAAAAAAAAACGCTAAATTTTCGGTTAGTTTAAAATAAAACTGAAACTTTTATCTGATTAGCACTTGGACTGTCATAGAATAATACTGCTTTTTATGATACTATTATTACCTTGTGCTGCATTTGCCCAACAAAATAATAGTTATTGGCCACTGTTTCAGAGCTATCATTTCAACAATGAAGCTTATCATCCATCGGCAGCCACCTTTAACCAAGGACACAACCTTTACAGTGCTTACCAGAGTCGAGCAGGGTTATTTAAAGAAATCAGAGACCTTTATTTTAATTTCGAATTTGCTGTCAACCCTCAAAACCGCACAGGTATAGTCGCTATTATCATGCAGGAAGGTGACTATATTTCAAGAAATAGAATAGGAGCCCAGCATGCGGTATCTATCTCTTTAAACACCAAATCCCGATTGAACCTGGGAATTTATCTGGGGGCTATTAACCAGGTTTACAGTGCATCCTTGTCCAGCCCACGCGTTTCAGGCACCGTACTAGACTCAAAAATGAACTTAGCTTTTCAAAGCAACTCTCTGACTATAAGCTTATCACTCAACCAGTTTAACAACCCTAAAATGCATCTGTTGACAAGTTTAGATAACGATCCGTCAATAACCTTTAAAAGTAACCTGGAGTTGTTAACGAAATACCAACTTGAAATAACACCTGACATTAAATCTTATTATGTTCTTTTTGGTCGCTTAAGTAAGGATTTATCAGAAAGCACGATGCGCCTGAATACATTATTTACCTGGTATCAATACCTGAGTGCCGGCATAGGAGTTGACGAACGAATGGGAGTTTCACTCTGTGGAGGAACAAATTTCCCATTTAACAATCATGAAATGCGTTTCTTGTTAAACTATTACTTACCTGTTAACGTCCCAAATAAACCCTATAGGGCAGAACTTATTGAATTCACTTTGTTTATTGCTTTAAATGTCAACCGATAGATTTGAATTCAATCACTTTTCGATAAAGCGTTTAAAGTCGTTGTATGTCCGTCCATTGTTGCACCTTCCGGTTCATCATTAATTACAAAAAGTGGTTATCGGCAAAAAAAAGGTACTATTACAGTTATTCTTTTACCAGTTTCCGGATAATGTTTTGCTGCGGAAAGTAGATAAAATACAAACCTGCTTTTAATTCCGAAACGTCAATTGATGATAAGGCACCTTCTCCTGTTTTTATTATACTTCCTTCCGGGTTCCTAATCTGGTAGCTAAAAACTGAGGGCAAACCAGAAATCACCACTCTATTTTCAACAGGATTCGGGTGTATTATAATACCCGGCTCAAACTTCTCAATGTTCGAAATGACATCCAGCCTCGTTTCGACATAGTCGAGATTAAATCCCTCGGGTATAACTCTTAACGTTTGGTCCTCTCCAGCTGTCAAAGAAATATTGTTTATTTGAACTTTTTCATAGCTCTCCCAGGATCCCGTTCCCGGTATTTCCAGATGATCTATTATCAGATCACCGTTAAGCAAAATACTACAGTAAGCGCTTTCCTGGTTGCCATTTGAAACTTCCAGTTCAAACGTATATTCACCGTTATTAAGCACATTGACCTGATATTCTGTCCACTCTCCCCGTTCTGTCCAACCCAGAACAAATCCTGCCCCTCGTTCTCCGATATCCACATCATCTTCCCGGTAAACTCCTCCGTTGTTTCCTGCATCATTATCGTCGTAAGCGATACCTGCTCCATCTATATCATAGTTCTCTGCTTCTATTACCCCAGGAATTGTAGCGGGCGTATTGTCGTATGCATTGCGACATGGCTCCTCTCCTGTGTTACCTCCAACACATGAGCCACATAAATCGGTATATGCACTTCCTCCTGCGTCACCATTACAATCAAGTACATTTTGCTGATAAACTCTTACATAATCTACCAGGTACCTGGTAGGAAACGAGGTATCAGATGGATCCCCACCATTTGCTCCTAATGCCAGATTTAATAAAATATAATGTGGTTGATGAAAGGGGTTTTGACCCGGACATTTAGCAGAACCATTGATTGTTTCACTCAAATCCACATCATTATAAAATACGTCATCCACATAAATAGACATGCGATGTTCGTCCCAAACAAGTTGCCATATATGATAATCATTGACCCACCCTGCGCCAAGATCAGCTACCTTTTTATTACTACCGTCCCATTTTGCCTGCCACCTCGTATTCGTTCCCCAAGCAAAATTAGCCAAGATTTTACCTCCGTAGTTTTCCATTATATCGATTTCACCATTAGATGGCCACTCGCAGCTTTCGCCCAATGTCCAAATGGCCGGCCATGTCCCTTTGAGATTAGTAATCTTGGCTCTGACCTCCATCTTACCATATTGATAAGTAAATTTTTGAGGTGTCTTAATGCTGGAAGATGTGTAATTTACATATTGCCGGCTTTTCTTCCAGTCATCAGAATTTGGATCGTAATTGGGGTTAGGAAACGTTTCCCTTCTTCCTTCAATAATTAAAAGACCATTTTCGCACCAGGCATTGTCTTCCTGATACCACTGAAGTTCTTTGTTACGTACAAAGCCTTTTTCAAACTTCCAATAGGTGCCGTCCACAGGCCCGTTATTATTAAATTCGTCAGACCATATCAGTTGATAGGGATTCCCTCCAATTTCTATTAAAGAAAAGTCGTCACCATAGCCACTAACTCCGGAAGAAGCATAGGTGTAGACAGTTGCAAAAGTATGACTTACACCGGTCGTAAAAGTAATTGTAAAGTATTGATAGGCACTACTTGCATTAAATTGTTTGGAAGTATTACCGCCATAACGCTTAACCCCCATACTCATATTACCGCCATTTGCTGATTTGATCCACCCACTAAACCGGTAAGTTGTATTGGGTTTCAACCCGCTTACTCTATATTCAGCGCCATTATTACCTGTGGCATGAATTGCCGCACTTCCGCCATGAGCGTTATTAGTAACAACAGATGCTCCGCCCCAAACATTCCACGCGTTATTTCCATTCTCGAAACCCGGATTTGAAAGTAAATTTTGTGCCTGTCCTGTATTTAAAACACCAACGAGCATAATAATGAGTAATAATGTATTTTTCATAACCGTAACGATCAATGATTTCTTAAATATAATGGAAATTAACCCCAGGCAGTAAGATAAAGCCAAATGGGTAAAATTTGATTAAATAATTAGCCAATAGTTACCCGAATAAAATAGTAATTTCTGAATTGGTATAGTTCGAAATAACGTTTTTTATATATTTATTGTAACTAGTTGTATACTGCATAGGTATTATAGTTAAGTACAAGTATCAATCTCTGTTAAGCCCGAACTACACCTAAACTAAAGCAAACCCTTAAGTAGTTAGACATGAACAGAATTATTACTATTGGAAAAAATCCCTTGATAAGGCACAATAAGAAAATTACAAACCCACTAATCATTTGCCTTATTAGTTTTATTACACTTAATCAAACATTTGGACAGACAGGAAGTTATAACCTGGGGTCTAAAGACGCATTTATCAACAGTTTAACAGCTGAAGAAAAAGGTGGTATAAAAACCATACATTTAGGACCAAACGCTTCGGTAGATGTGGAAATGGTCATACAAGAACAGAACGGCAAAAAAACGAGTTTTACCGGAATTGTTCAAGGAGAAGTAGAAGGAACTTTCAGCTTTTTAAGTGATGCAAAAAGCAGTTATGGCGTAATTTATTACCCTAACAGTAATGCATCCTGGAAAATTGAGGAAGACGACATGGGAAATATGCAGGCAAAAGCCATCGATAAAAACGAGATCCTGTGTGTAGATTTTGATGTGGCGCCTCAAACAGAAGTTTCTACCACGAAAAGGAAACCTGGATGGAAACAACCCGCTTACGAAAGTTTACCTGGTGCAGCTGCTGTCGTATATTTAGATTTCGACGGAGAAACGGTTAGCAATACAAACTGGGCTAATGGCGGTACCATTAACGCCGCTGCATCCGGTTTTTCTGATAATGGCATCAGACAAGTATGGGAAGAGGTCTCAGAAGATTTCAGACCATGGATAGTAAACGTTACTACAGACAGAGCGGTTTACGATGCCGCACGCACAGGAAGCAGAATTATGTGCATCATCACACCAACAACTTCAGCGGCACCTGGTGCAGGAGGAGTGGCATACATTGGTGAATTCTCGAGAAATAGAGACGAACCGTGCTGGACATTCAACGGTGCCAGTAATGGTCAGGTAAGCAGTTGTGGTACTACTTGTTCACATGAAGTGGGACATACATTAAATTTGCAGCATGATGGTGGTAACACCAGCGCGAACTATGATCCGGGAGACGGTTATTGGTGCCCTACCATGGGAGCTTGTTTTGATGATGACATCAAACACTGGAGTAAAGGTGATTACGGAGGGGCGAATAACCAGCAAAACGATATAAATGTGATCTCTAACAATACGAACTTCGATTACAGAGCGGACGACCATGGAGACGACCTCAATAACGCTACTGAAATTGTACATAGTAACGGAAACATTGACCCGGAATTGAACAACGGACTTATTGGAAGAAATACCGACGTTGATGTATTTTCATTCATAACGGCAGGTGGTGACATAGATATTACAGTCAAGAACACTGACATCAGTTATATTAATTTGGATATTCAGGCACGTTTAATGGACGCTACCGGTAACGTTTTGGAAACGGTAAACCCCGACCGGGCCGTTGCGGCAAGAATAAACACCACTTTAGATGCCGGAACCTACTTTATAGAAGTAGATGGCCAGGGTCGCGGAAACTGGTCTAGTGGTTATGATTATGACGACTATTTCTCTATGGGAGAGTACCTCATAGAAGGAACTTATAACCCAGGAAGTAACAACCAACCACCTACAGCCAACTTCGGCTTTGAGATTAAATGTGGCGAGGTAACTTTTACTGACAAATCTTTGAATACGGTGGACTCCTTTGAATGGAATTTTGGCGATGGTTCTCCGAATTCCAGTGAAGAGAATCCTACGCACACTTATCTTCAATCCGGCACTTATACCGTTTCACTAACTACAACGAACCAGTTTGGTGATGACACGAAAACGGAAGAAATCGTTATAGATATCCCTGTTGCACCAAATGCCAATGATGTAGAAGTTTGTGCCGGTGGTGATGTTACACTTACTGCTTCCGGAAGCGATGGTTATGTTTGGTATGAAAACGATGGCACAACGGTCGCAGGCGAAGGAGCAACCCTTGAGTTAACAAACGTTACACAATCTGATACCTACTACGTGTCAGGCGGAGGTGCCTCTGTAATTGAAAAAGCTGGCCCGACCAGTATACCTTCAAGCGGTGGTTATTTTGACAATAACGACCAAAGAGGCCTCTTTATTGAGGTAAACGAACCGGTAATCTGGAAAAGCACTGTAGTAGATGCAGGTAATGCAGGTGACCGAGTATTTTCGGTTCGTGACAATGATGATGGTAATGTTATTGAATCGGTAACTGTATTTGTACCTCAGGGTGAAAGTCGTGTGGAACTTAATTTGCCACTTGAGCCCGGTGTCAGTGCATTTTTGGCCATAGAAGGTGACGGTCAAGCCCTTAATTTATGGAGAGATAACGATCATAATGCAAACGATTATCCATACACTACACCTAGCGGAAGTGTCTCCATAACCGGAACGAACGCTTCTTCAGAGCTAACATTTTATTATTACTTCTATGACAATGAATTTGAAAGTGCAAGTTGCGAAAGCGGTAAGACCGAAGTAAGTGTAGACGTTGTTGACTCACCAACAGCCCCAACCATTACAAATAATGGTTCTAACCTTTCGGTTCCGGACAATTACGATACTTATCAATGGTACATTAATGGTCAAGAGATACCTGGTGCAACGGGACCAACCTACAGTGCCGAAGAAAATGGTTTGTATAGCGTTGAAGTTGGGAATGGTGGCGATTGTTCTACGCTCTCAGACGAAGTAAATGTCTTAAACGTAGGAATCAGGACTATTACAAAAACTAAATTCAGCTTTTATCCAAACCCGGCTGATGATATTGTGCAAATTTCAGGCCTCGACAAAGAAGTTGTCATTCAGTTAATTGATGCCAAAGGACAAATTATTAGTGAGCAATTAAGTAAAGATATGATCGATATCTCTCGCTTAGAAAAAGGCATCTATAGTTTAATTATAGATGGCTCTTACTCAGGAAAAATGATCAAAAAATAATTAATAGTTAGATTATCAACAGTTGATTATCCCGTTAAAGCTGTCCAATTTGGGCAGCTTTTTCCATTTTACCGCGGTATTGCGCTAATCGCCATTAAGGCCTTTTGGCTAAAATATAGCCCTATAATAAGCAGTGACTTTAGGGGCGCCACCAAAATAGTAAGGTATCCAATAGTAAGGTATCCATTTGGGCATTCATGTAATAACGATCAGCGGTTACAAATTGAGGGTTATCCGCGCTATTGCTTAATACCGAATACATCAATGCATCGTCTTTATTTTCTACATTTGACATCCGAAGTGCCCCAGAAAATAGTATTCTGTGCATTACTTGACAATAATTGAGGATATTAGAATGAATGGCAGAAAACACCCTTGCTGCAATAATAATATAAAAGGGATAGAACCCGGAGAAGCGATTATCGACAAAGACTCTCTCAATGGAAAAGCCTATTTATTAACGTATAAAGCCTGTTACAATTTAAAAATGTTCGGACCTGGTTTCGAATATTGAAATACGGTTTTACAAATTAACCCCGACACACTTACCATGTTAGATTATGTATCCATGTACAACATTAGATGCGCATACAACGAAGAAGGCATGTACCCCAAAGCAATTGACTATTTGCTTTTAGCAAATAAAGCCAGGCGCCTGGCAGCTATAGGACATGCATACATTGGACTAAACCTACCCGAAAAGAGTATGAGCAAATGATAGCTCTATTTCCTGAAATATTTGAAGGTTTCCATAGATGAGCACTCACCTGTTACCACAGCGGGCATATAAGAAAGCCATTTTCCAACTCACAAATGCATTAAAAGAAACCCTAAATGCCCGGTAAGCTATCAATACGCGCATATTGTTATCAAAAATCAGGTAAAAGTAATGCTGCTTATTGTAAAGATCTTAAAAATAGTCTGAAGCATGGTAATTACGCGCCATCCAAGCTGAATATGATGTGTCTTGCAAGTAGGTAAAAGCTATCTTAGCACTGTTAACGCACTTAACTGAGTATGATCTTCAGACCATATAAAGTACAGGGCCGGTACCACAAGTTTACCCAATTCGTCCTGCCCATCCCATTCAACCGGGCCTTGCAGTTCTCTGATAATTTCACCCGCCTGGTTTACTATTTCTAATTTACCATCCAGATTAATAAAAAATGTATCTCCCAGGCCATCTCCATTTGGGGTAAATACAAAATCACACTCTTCTTTCTCGATTCTTAAATACCTCTGCACAGTTCCTTCACAACCTTTAGCATCTCTAAAGACAAGATCGTAAACTCCTGGACTAAGGTCTTCTATTACAAATTCTGCTCCATTTTCAGCTGTATACATCTTATCGTCCAACCAAAAATCTAATGGATAATTAACGGTATCGTACTGTGCAAGTGAGATATTTACGGAATCGGCTTGATTACTCATACAAGGTATAGTAGTGATCAAGGCTTCACCCGGCGACAGACGTGAACAAGGTTCCACGCTTAAATAAAACTCAAACGTAGAGATTACGGCATCACTGCTATCATAGAGTAAATGCGAATACGTTCCTTCATGGCTTAATTGAATGTTGGAAATACTCAACGTTTTACCATTTATTGCTACCAGCGAATCTTCAATTAATCGCTCATTGTTTAAAAACCACAGGCTATAGACTTCATTCGAAGAATTATGGTCAACTGTGACTTCATAATTGCTATACTCAGTAACAATTTTTGACATCGAATGCTGATTACCGGCACTACTTTGCGCATTGCCTGTGAACGATGTTGCCAGAAACAACAAGCATATTTGAATTAAATTATTTATGTGGAACTTACACATAGTTCTTTTTTCTTACTTACCCTTACTTCAGTATGCACAACTATATGTATACAAGAAAATTCATTTTTTACTTTTTATGCATTTTATTTAATGCCTTAATCGTTTCCTGAGTAAGCTCAAACTGCTTATTTTGATAGAGTAACATGAGGAGCCCATCCTGATAGCCAACAACCAGCTCATATTTGTACCTTGCGGCATTGTCTTCCAGGTATTTGGTGATATCTTCTTTTAGTTTATTCTGAATTCGATATTGGTCATCGCTAAGACTGGTCATTTCATCCTGGTGCTCTTGTTGAATAGCCAATTCCTTTTCCTGAAGCTCCTGAAGCTTTTTCTTGTACTCTGCCTCACTGGTAATAAACCCTGTTTTAGCCTGATTTTCGAATGTCAAAGCATCTTGCTGAAACTTTTCAAGCTTCGTTTTCATTCTCTTTTCAATTTTAGCCTGCTTATTTTTTAGGATCTTGTTCTGTTGCTGAACAAAAACCGATTTGTCATTCAGTTCATTGACGTCAATAAAAGCTACCGGAAATGAAGAAGCGCCTAAATTGGTGTGCACGAGGCCGGAGGCGATAGCTGACGTATCTATTCCTTCATGGGCTTCGTCTGTCATTTCTTTTTCCCTGGCGGAAGTACTTTTTTCATTTTCACCAGCTTGCACAGAGGTAGGATTTTGCGATGCTACCGCCGGTTCAACAGTGGGTCCATTAAAATGAAGAATATACAGTACAAGCACCGCTACCAGAAGTACTCCATTCAGAATTAAAGAGGTATTTTTCACGTTTATAGTATGTTTATCAAATAGAAAGGCGAATATACTAAAAAGTGCTTATTGATTTCACATGAAGGCAAATATATGAAATGACTTTAGGTGTGTTAACGTAGATTTGCGTATGAGAACGATAGTATCTAACCTATTTTACTTATAAAGGCTAGGCAAATTCTCCTACTACAAAAATAAGCAATTTACGTCATGTTTCATACTCCAAATTATATGATATTTGTATTACTTCCTCTTCAGGAAAAAAACATTAAAAACAGTTGGTTAGTTGGTTATAGAGAGTCACATGATACGTTCAGTGGCTCTCTTTTTTTGTCTAACTAAGCAGTTTTCGAAAAAACTAATAATTTATTTGAGAAAGGATTTTGTCTAATCCCGTTTATGGCTGCTACTTATAGGTGTTCTCCATTTTTTTCATGTAGCTCTTATAAGTGGAACTTTTATCGCTCTCCCATTGATAGTAGCCCATCATTTTGTTTACTACAGCTTTAGGAAAGAATTTTTCCAAATTGCGATATAATACAACGTCATATTTTCTATGGAAATTGATCCAGCACTGGTTGCAATTGTGCACGTATTCCTGATGTATTTTTTGTGTCTCAGGGCCATTAAAAACCTCATCCAGTGTATTATTATATACATTACCTATTTTGAGATCCAGATTTTGACATATAGGCACATCACCGTCAGGTAATATTACCAAGCTATCGAGAATGCTATAGCAGTTGAGCTTTAAATTCTTTTTACGCCACTCATCATATAACACTAAGAAATCATAGTTCTCTTCAAACTCTTTTATATTCTGTGGTATTCTTCCTTTAAAGTCCGATTCAATTAAATCTGCCTGGTGCTTGGGCGTCTCTATTTTTTCCGTTTCAAGCACAGCCAGTTCTTCATTTTTAGTATAAGTTCCTTCTTCCTTTGCTTTCTTAACATCCTTAAACTTCAGCACTTCGTCTGTTTTGGCGGTACCGATATCTGTCTCATGCGCTTTTTCCACCGTATCAAAGAATGCGATGTCATTGTAGACTCCTACGCGCATGTCAATACCAAAGCGCTTTGCCACTTCTGCCACATGCTTCATATCCTCAAAATTATTATAAGGACTTAGGGTAAACATGAGTGAAATTGGTACTACTTTATGGCATTCTTCGATAACCTTGAGCACGCTATCATAACCATCTTTTCCTCGCATGTATTTGTAAGTCTCCTTACTTCCATCAAGGGAAATATATAAACGTTCCGGCGTATTTCTTTTTACAGCCTCAATGGTACTATCGGGCTTGAGGCAGTTTGACAGGAGGTCAAACTTGGGGTGATTGGCTTTTAACCAGGACATGATTTCATGTGCTTCGGGATGAAGCAGAAATTCACCACCTTCCAAACCAATTGTTGTATGTTTGGTAACGCACCTGGCCTCCATCAGTTCTTTGATTTTGGCGAAAGGCATATGCTTAACCGGACGTTTGGCCCAAATCAGGCAATGTTTACAGGCAGAATCGCAGAGGTCTGTCGCATAAAACATCAACGTGGCCAATTTCTTTTTACCGGGACGCAAATTATTATTTGCCATAAGCATCCCTCTATTGATATAGTTCTTAAGTCCGTACATTTTGCTTAAATCTGAACACCAAAGCTACTAAATAATATAACAACTTTTGCATATATCTGGTTTCATTTACGCTGTCTAATTGCCTCATACATAACTATGCCCGCCGCAACAGATACATTCATAGATCCTACTTGTCCATGAATAGGAATCTTCACACTGGCATTGGCCAGTAGCTGAATATCTTCTGAAACGCCGTACTCTTCAGAGCCTACTACTATTGCTGTTGGCAAAGTAAGGTCATGTTCGAAGGCATATTCTTCAGCCTTTTCTGTTGCTACAACGATGTTTATGCCACTATCTTTTATGTATTGTATACTTTTTTTCAGGTCACCTGTCCTACACACGGGAATATAATTCAAGGCTCCGCTCGATGTTTTCATGGCGTCACTGCCTATTTGAGCCCTGCCACGCTCCGGAACCAACAGGCAATCTGCCCCAGTACATTCGGCTGTACGCGCAATAGCTCCAAAATTTCTCACATCAGTTATTTGATCAAGTACTAGAATTAATGGTGTTTTGCCAGACTCAAATGTAGCAGCTATTACGTTTTCAAGAGAAGCAAAATTAACGGCTGAAATAAAGGCTATAACTCCCTGATGGTTTTTCCTTGTTATCCGATTCAACTTTTCAACAGGTACCTTATTGATATGAACCTGACGCTCTTCTGCCCTCCTCATTATTTCCTTAAGCTGATCTGATTTTAAGTTCTTCTGCACGAACAGTTTGTCTATATCATGCTCGGCATTTAAACTCTCTAATACAGACTGGATACCATAAACCACATCTGCATTATTCTTCTGTGCTTGTCTGTTCATTGGCACAAAGATACCTTTTCGCTACGACTATTCATATGATCGTGATGATAAGTCCGTTAAAAGGCGCATTTGCCTCCTTCAAAACTTTAATTTCCTGAACACATCAAAGGTTTTCCTTTTTTTTTAAGAAATAAAGGCTTGTTCGAAGAAATATGGTAGCAAGATTAAATCAAAATGCTTATTTTTGTATGCTTGAGCGATACTAAAAAAAACTAAATGTTCGTTCTTTGTTCAAATCCGATCTCAATGATAATTTAAAATAAATGGCTGTTTATACGAGCGAGATAACATCTTCGGAATTAATTTCTGACAACCCTGTACATCAAAGACTTTTTTTCGGTTATTATGCCGTGAAAGATCTCGTAAAAGGGGATGTATTGGAAGTAGGCTGTGGTACAGGGCGAGGTTTGGAGATTTTGCTCAATGGCAGCAATTCATATATAGGTTTGGACAAGAATGGTGGTTTAATCAAAGAGCACAGTGATAAGTATCCTGAATCAAAATTCATAGAATGCAGTGTTCCTCCTTTTCCGGAAGTTGCAGACAATAGCATAGACACATTGATTACTTTTCACGTAATTGAACATATCAAGGATCATAAAGCCTTTGTTCGTGAGATTTACCGTGTTTTGAAACCCGGAGGGACTGCAATTGTAACCACTCCAAACAAAAAGATACGACTGGCCAGAAACCCATGGCATGTACGTGAATACACCAGAAACGAACTTCGTGATGTCTTAGCTACATGCTTTAATGATATTCAAATGAAAGGAATTGCCGGTAATGAAAAGGTGATGGAGTATTATGAAGAAAACAAGAGGTCAGTGCAAAAAATCATGAAATTTGATTTCCTGCGACTTCAATATGCCGTACCTGCTTCTTGGCTCCGGGCGCCTTATGAATATATGAACAGACGAAACAGGCAGAAATTGCTGAATGTTGACAATGAATTGGTAAAATCAATTAATTATACCGATTACTTCCTGACTGACAGTGAAGTATTCATGGATAATTTTGCGATATGCAAAAAATAAATACCCAAAAATGATTACTTTTTGCTGTTAATTTTGAATATTAATAGTAAAATAAATACCTACTTGATATGAAAATTACACTTTACACCTTCCTATTTCTATCCTCATTAATTTTTTTCTCAAGTTGTGACAAACAATATGACTGCGTATGTAGCTACGATTATGATGAAACAGTGCGCAGTGAAGAAGACATTGAACGCGTATTCCCCCAAAATGGGTCTAAAGAAGATGCAGAAGATGCATGCGCTTTAATAGAATACCATAGTCGTAGAACTGCTGATGGTGAACTGGATTCTACCATAGTTGTTTCATGTGAAGTCACCAGGTAATCAATCACATACCCTGGTTATTTTCGATAATCGCATCGCCATTAAAAACAGGCATTAAATTTGTTACTGCATCTAAACAAAAGTGCTAACATATAGTTTTTCTTTATTTTTGTTAATGTTATAAGCTTAGACATTAATTGCTCAATAAGAATAAAAAGTAACACATGCGTGAAAACAAATGGGTATTGAAACCAACTCCAGACCGGAAAGAGGTAAGCACACTGTCAAAGGCAATAAATGTACGGGATTTATTAGGATCCCTTCTGGTGCAAAGAGGTATCAGGGATTTTGAAGCGGCAAAGTTTTATTTCAGGCCTCAACTCAATCAATTGCATGACCCTTTTACCATGGCAGGTATGCAGGTAGCTGTAGAGCGACTTTCGAAAGCGCTATCAAAAGGAGAAAAAATCATGATATATGGGGATTATGATGTAGATGGTACAACATCTGTATCTCTTTTTTATGGCTTTTTATCCTTGCATTATAAAAATTTAATGCACTATATACCTGATCGTTATAAAGAAGGCTATGGTGTATCTCAGCAAGGTATTGAAAAAGCACATGAAGAAAGTGTTACTCTTATTATCAGTATTGATTGCGGCATCAAAGCCACTGAAAAAATTAACTATGCCAAAGAGCTGGGAATCGATTTTATTGTATGTGATCACCATGAACCTGGTCCCTGCCTTCCTCCGGCCATCGCTGTACTAGACCCAAAACGTGATGATTGTAACTATCCCTACAAAGAACTATGTGGATGTGGAGTGGCATTCAAGTTTTTACAGGCATTTTGTAGTTCTCAAGCAATTCCCGAAAATCAACTGATACCATTTCTGGACCTGGTAGCCATTGCTATAGCCAGTGATATCGTTCCTATTACAGGCGAAAACCGTATTCTAACCTATTTTGGGCTTCACCAAATAAACAATCAACCCCGTACGGGAATCAAGGCGCTACTTGATATCTGTGGTTTTCAGAAACATATCGGCATTACGGACATCGTTTTCGGTGTGGGGCCACGTATCAATGCTGCCGGCAGAATTGATCACGCAAAGGACGCAGTGGATCTGCTTTTATCAAATAACAAAGAAGAAGCAGCGGCATTCGCAGAACTCATCAATGCTAATAACCTTACAAGACGGAATTTAGACAGCAGCATTACAAAAGAAGCCCTGGAAATGATTGCGAATAAGTCAGGTACTGATGACGCCAAATCTAATGTTCTTTTTAACACAAACTGGCACAAAGGCGTTATAGGGATTGTAGCATCAAGGTGCATAGAACATTACTACAAACCAACGATCATACTCACTTCCAGCAACGGAGTTGCAGCCGGTTCGGCGCGTTCGGTAGAGGGCTTCGACGTTTATAAGGCTATTGATGCCTGTAGCGAACATTTGATACAATTCGGAGGCCACAAATATGCCGCCGGATTGACCATAGAAGTAGCGAAAATACCTGACTTTGAACACGCTTTTGAAACTGCTGTTAGTAATCAAATAGCTCCCCAACAGTTAGTACCCAAAATAGAAATAGACCTGGAAATCGAAATGGAAGCGATCAACGATCGATTCATTAATATTCTAAAACAAATGGAACCTTTTGGGCCCGGAAATATGCGCCCCGTGTTTGTAAGCAGGTACCTGAAAGACACCGGAAAAACAAGAATATTAAAAAGTGAACACCTGAAATTAGAACTTTATGATAAAAATGGAATCGTAATGGGTGGAATTGCATTTGGAATGGCTGCACACTACAAATACATTGAAAATGGGCAAGCCATAGATATATGCTATACCTTGGAAGAAAATCATTTCAGAGGACAAAGCACCATTCAATTAATGGTCAAAGATATTAAACCAACTTCAGTGCAAGAATAAGAATTTTGATTCGTTAAAAATATAATATGCTTTTATCCATACTAATGTCAAAAAAGCTTATTTTTGGTAAAAACTGCTGCAACCTTTAAATTTATATTATGATCCTAAAGGCGGAGGATTTAGTTAAGAAGTACAAATCACGAACGGTAGTGAATGAAGTTTCTGTGGAAGTAAACCAAGGGGAAATAGTAGGTTTACTTGGTCCCAACGGAGCTGGAAAAACTACGTCATTTTATATGATAGTTGGACTTATTAAGCCCAACAGTGGAAATATATTCCTTGAGGACAGAAATATAACTTCGCTCCCGGTATATAAGCGGGCCAGATTAGGTATCGGTTACCTGGCGCAGGAAGCATCGGTTTTCAGAAAGTTGTCTGTTGAAGATAATATTCGTTCTGTGCTGGAAATGACCAAGCTGTCTAAAAGGGAGCAAAAGGAACGTACCGAGCAGTTGCTGGAAGAGTTTAGCCTTACACATGTGCGAAAAAACAAAGGGATTGTATTATCAGGAGGTGAAAGAAGAAGAACGGAGATTGCCCGTGCCCTGGCAGTAGACCCTAAATTTGTATTACTCGATGAGCCTTTTGCAGGTGTGGATCCAATTGCAGTAGAAGAAATTCAGGGGATTGTCGCTAAACTAAAAGACAAAAACATTGGTATCCTCATAACCGATCATAATGTACAGGAAACCTTGTCTATTACAGACAGAGCTTATTTACTTTTTGAAGGAAAAATATTAAAATCAGGAACTGCAGAAGAACTTGCCGCTGACGAACAGGTGCGAAGGGTCTATCTAGGGCAAAATTTTGAATTGAAAAGAAAAATTCCTGTAAAAGCATAAAACTCCTATCAGCCATCATCATTCTTAACACGATATTGACCTGGGCAATGAAAAAACGCTTCCATCAAATGGAACTTTTTATGCGTTACCCACACGATGTCCAGGATGAACTGTTGCAGGGTTTAATAAAAAAAGCCAAAGACACCGAATGGGGACTCAAATACGATTACCGCTCTACAAATAATGTGGAGACCTTTCAGGAGCGTGTCCCTATATCCAGTTATGAAGACCTGTTTCCGCTCATCGATCGCATGATGAAAGGTGAAAGCGATGTACTCTGGCCAGGTCATATCGACTGGTATGCTAAATCGTCTGGTACAACCAATGCAAAGAGTAAGTTTATTCCCGTTTCCGAAGATGCTTTGGAAGATTGCCACTTTCGTGGAGGTAAGGACATGTTGTCGCTATATGTTAACAACTACCCTAATGAAAACCTTTTTAAAGGAAAAGGATTATTAATAGGGGGAACACACCAACCCAACCCACAGAATCCGAAAACATTTTACGGTGACCTTTCTGCCGTCATAATGGAAAACATGCCTTTTTGGATGCACCTGCTTCGCGTTCCCAGTATGAAAACCGCTCTTTTGGAAGAATGGGAAACAAAAATAGAGCGCATGATTCTTGAGACAGAAAGTGAGAATGTAACGAGTATAACCGGTGTTCCCACCTGGACGCTCGTACTCATACAGCGCATCCTCAAAAAACATCATAAAGACAACCTATTGGACATTTGGCCTAATCTGGAATTATATATACATGGAGCTGTCTCATTTGACCCCTACCGGGCACTATTCCACAAATTAATTCCCAGTGATCAAATGAGTTACCTGGAAACATACAACGCTTCAGAAGGTTTCTTCGGAATTCAGGATCAGCCAGATTCCAACGACATGTTACTGATGCTCGATTATGGAATTTATTACGAATTCATCCCTATTGATGAATTGTCAAAAGAAAAACCAAAAGCATTAACACTAAGCGAAGTAGAACTGGACACGAACTACGCCATAATCATGACAACCAACGCTGGTCTATGGCGCTATAAGATAGGTGACACGATCCGATTTACCTGTTTAAACCCCTATCGTATTCGAATTTCAGGTCGTACCAAACATTTTATTAACGCCTTTGGCGAAGAAGTTATTGTAGAAAATGCCGATGAAGCCATAAGGTATGCATGTGAAAAAACAAACAGCGTTCTAAATAACTATACCGCTGCTCCACGCTATATGTCGGAAAACGAATCTTTTGGCGGACACGAATGGCTCATTGAATTTGAAATAGCACCTAAAGACATCGAACATTTTTCCTACCACCTGGACAAGCGCCTAAAAGAAGTTAATAGTGATTATGATGCCAAACGATACAAGGATCTTGCCTTGAAACAACCGGTAGTCACTATTTTGGAAAAAGGAACTTTTTATGAATGGATGCGTCAAAAAGGCAAGCTGGGAGGTCAAAATAAGGTACCGAGATTATGTAACGACCGGAAGCATGTAGATAGTATCCTAGAAATGATTGGTGTATTAAGGTAAACGTTCAAAGAGGCTATGACCACTTGTCCTTCATTAGAAACGGATGAAAACAATGAATTACTACTCCCTGTTTTGTCTGATGAGGCGATTGCGGTAGGCATTAAAAATCTTTGATTTACTAATAAAACCGACATACACATCGCCGTTTATTACCGGGAGATTCCATTCGTTGCTTTGTTCAAATTTGGCCATAATGCTACTCATCCCCTCATCGACCTTAATAATACGCTGAGGAATGTGCATGATTGTTTTAACATAAACTAAGGCGTGTTTCTTCTCATCGAACATAATTTTACGTATATCATCGAGGTATACTATTCCAACAAGACGGCATTCGGAATTTACTACGGGATATATATTCCTTCTCGACTCTTTTACTACTTCAATGAGCTCACCTAAAGAAGCATCAGGGTGCGTAGTTTTAAAATCCTTCTCAATCATTTTACGCATATCCAACAGGCTAAGCACTTCCTTGTCTCTGTCATTCTTTATGAGATCTCCCTTTTCTATAAGGTGCTTGGTATAAATTGAATGTGGTTCAAAGTAATAAATGGTACTGTAAGCAATTGCCGAAACGATCATCAAAGGCACAAACAAGACGTATCCCTGCGTTATTTCGGCGATAAGGAAAATACCTGTTAGTGGAGCATGAAGCACTCCACTCATAACTCCACACATGCCTACCAGGGTGAAGTTGCTGTGGTGTATATCACTGGCAAAACCAAAGAAAGCCGTGATCTTGGAGTACAAATAACCGGAAATACCACCTAAAAACAGGGACGGGGCAAACACCCCTCCGCTTCCACCAGAACCGATAGTAATCGCTGACGCTACGGCTTTTATTAATATCATTGCCAGTACGAAAAGAATAACAAATATGGGATCGGCTTTCCCCAAAAAGAGCGTTTGGTTTAAAATGTTGGGTTCATTGTTGGCCAGCAGAAGTTTTAAGGTATTGTAACCCTCACCATACATTTGAGGAAAAACAAAAATTATGATCCCCAAAAAAAGCCCCCCCGTTAAGATACGGGGAACAGGCTTGGTAATCTGTGCTATTTTACTTTCAACATAGTAATGGGTTCGCGTAAAATATACCGAAACCAAACCACAAAGAACACCTAGTAATATAAAATGCGGCACGTGGGCAAACTGAATTGAATAGGTGGGATTAAACGTAAATAAGATACCTTCGCCGAGAAGGAGCAATGAAATTATAGAACCACACACCGAAGCTATTAATAGTGGTATAAACTTATTGATATTCACTTCCGATAAAAGAACTTCAATACTAAAAATAACCCCCGCGATCGGAGAATTAAATATAGCGGAAATAGCTGCTGCACTTCCACAACCTATTAACAAGGTACGTCTTGGGTAATTTAAATGCATTTGACGGCCAATATTCGAGCCTATTGCCGAACCTGTCACTACAATGGGAGCCTCCAATCCTACGGAACCACCAAAACCAACCGTTGCAGCACTTGTAAAAACCCTGGACAACATTCTCCTTCTTTTAATACTGCTCGAACCCTTGGATATAGCGTATAAGATTGCCGTAACACCATGGCCAAGTTTTTCTTTAAAAACGAATCTGGCTAATAAATAGGTAAGAAACAGCCCCACAACAGGCAAGCTTCCCATCATCAAATAATGGAGTTTTTTATCCATAGGCAGGTGTCCTCTCAAAACATGATCAAGGTTATGAACACTCCACTTTAGGAATACCGCCGCCAAGCCCGAAATACAACCTACAACACCACTTAATATCAACACAAAATTGCGGTCTGAAAGGTGTCTAACACGCCATACCAAAAATCTTGAAATGACCTTTTGCACTTTCATGGCGTAAATGTGAGAAATCCATTTCAAAAATGGCAGCAAAAGAGGTAAAAAAAATTCCTATATTCGATAAATATTAAGATGTAGCCATTGAATTACGATATTCAAACGACAAAGCAACTACACTTATTTAACTAATAACTAAGCATTTATGAACAACAATAGGATCTGTAAACTTTTTAATATTCATTACCCGGTAATTCAGGCAGGAATGGTGTGGTGCAGTGGCTGGGAGCTTGCAGCAGCTGTGAGCAATGCCGGAGGACTTGGAATAATAGGATCGGGATCCATGTACCCTGAAATGCTGAGAGAAAATATCAGGAAGTGTAAGGCTGCCACGTCCAATGCGTTTGCTGTAAATGTCCCGCTCTTATACCCTCAAATAGAAGCGCATATGCATATCATTGCAGAAGAAAAAGTGCCTATTGTTTTCAGCTCTGCCGGAAACCCCAAGACATGGACTTCCTGGCTCAAGGAGCGAGGCATTATAAGCGTACATGTAGTGTCGAGCACAAAATTTGCGCTAAAAGCACAAGAGGCTGGTGTAGATGCTGTAGTCGCAGAAGGTTTTGAAGCCGGTGGACATAACGGACGAGAAGAAACCACTACATTTTGCCTGATACCACTCGTCAAAAAAGTACTCTCAATACCTTTGATTGCAGCCGGTGGTATTGGCAACGGAGCGGGAATGCTTGCAGCTATGGCACTTGGTGCCGATGCGGTACAAATTGGAAGCCGTTTTGTAGCCAGTATTGAATCAAGTGCACACCAAAATTTCAAAAACATGGTTTTGGGTGCCAAAGAAGGAGACACCTCTCTGGAATTAAAAAAGCTGACGCCGGTTCGACTGATGCATAATGCTTTTTATGACGAAATAAAACGGGCGGAGCAAGCAGGGGCTTCGGCAGAGGAACTCAGAACACTATTGGGAAAAGGAAGAGCAAAGAAGGGAATGTATGAGGGAGACCTTGATAACGGCGAACTGGAAATTGGCCAGGTAAGTGCTTTGTTCGAACAGGTAAAACCTGCCGGGGAAATAATTGAAGAATTACTTCAAGAGTTCAACAATGAAAAAAAGCGGCTTTCAAATATGCCGGAATGGTAAAAAGTACAATTTCTACAGCGCCTACATTCCATTGAGTCTATTTTTTGTGTGATTATAGTTTTTAATGCCGCCTTATCTTTTTCTTCTTCAGGTCGGCATGTTCAGTATCCTCAAAAGTCTTATGGCCTTTCTCATCATATTCCTCTTTTAAATAAGGCTCAAAAGTCTCTTCTTTTTTCGGATCCGGATAGACCATTACCGTCTTTTTGAAATGTCTCCTTTCGTTTGCGTGATATTCAGTCCAAACCCCGACCTTTTCGTTGTGGTAATACTGGCCAACAATTTTAATTTTTCCATTCTTAAAAAAGTAGAAATATTTACCGGTCAGACGCTCCTGATTATCATAGGGTATTACTTCTTTGAGATCTTCCTTTCCAGACCCGTAATAAGTAAGTTCGGAGCTACGAGGCCAACCTTTACTCCAATATTCCTTTCTTTTCATGTCCTGCCGATCTATTTCGACCTGCAAGGTGTCTAATAAATATTTTTCTGTTTTAAATTTCCCATAATACACCCACCTCGAATGTTTTGTTCCTTTATAATAAATTCCTTTTTCTATTGTATTCCCACCTTTTTTCTTCTCATAAGGGCCATGCAAGAGCCGGGAGGTAGCCGGATCATATTTTCTTGTATGCATAATTTTTTGCTTCACGGGATCAAACCAATAAACTCGTCGCACATATTTATCCGGTTCTTCCCATTCTTTCATGTAAAAGAACATTTCCAATACCTGTCCTTTCCCAACGCCAAATCGTGTGAATCCACGCTTGGTCTTCTCACCGTAGAAGACCTTACGTTTTGGTTTCTTCTTCTTAAACTCTTTAGGCTCTTCTTTCTCAACTACTTCTAATAGTGGATCGTCAAGGTTAAAAAAATGTTGGTAGCGTGAAGTATCGGTAAGGTCTACATGTCCCGAATCGCTCACTACAGTTGCCGGTTGTTCCCCTTCCTGAGCATAAATTTTACAAGAACAAAGAATCAATACGAATAATAAAACATACTTCATGCGTGTGCCATTGACTGTAAGAAGAACGTAAAAATGATATAAATTATTTTATTCGTCAACTTTTCAACAACTTAATGAATAAGATGAATAGCATTAAGGACTTGGATTAGCAATTTGTTGATTGGTTGGGAAAATAAAGCTTCATTCGGGTCCCCTCGCCTTCTGTACTTTCAACGGCAACAGCTCCTTTTAAATGATCTATGCTTGTTTTCGTGATATAAAGGCCTAATCCAGCACCTGTACTATGAACACTGGCTTTTTCAAACATATCAAAAATTTTATTTATCAAATTCTTAGGTATACCAAGGCCATTATCTTCTACGGTAATGCTCAAGCCGCTCTCCATATTTCTCACGTTTATCTTGACAAATGACTGAATACGCTCATTCCTTTTTCGAAATTGAATCGAATTGTCTATTACATTGGTCAGTACGGAAGTTAAAAGCGTTCTATTACTATAAAATCCTTCAATGGGTTCAATAGAAGCCTCAATATCAACCCGATTTTTTGAGCTAGGCAGCTTGAATTTGATAATTAGATCTTCTATCAGTTCGTTTATATCTATCAATTCAAAGGTAATTTTCGAATTCCTCAAACGGACCAGATCACTTAGACTTACCAAGATATGATTGAGTCTTTCTGCGCTACTTCTAATCATCTTGAAATATTTTCGCCCAAGTTGATCATCAATATCTTTTTCTGCGATATCAGTAATTCCCATTATAGAGGCCAAAGGCCCTTTTAAATCGTGCGAAGACCGATATATAAAAGTTTCCAGTTCTTTGGACTTGTAATTAAGCTCCCTTTTTATTGACTGACTTTCGGAGACATCCCGTATGCAAAACAGATAGTGAACGTCCAGGTCATTGACTATCTTTGAGGCATTCAAAGCACCAAAAAATTGCCTATTATCCTTCTTAAGCAGAATTTTGTGGTTGGAAACTTTGTTTCCATTTATCAACTCATTTTTGATTTGAGCAAACTTATTTTGATAGTGAATTGATAAATAGTCCAGAATAGACTTCCCAATGAATTCCTCCTTGTCCGTGTCGAGAAGATTACCGACAACGGAATTAATTTGTTTAATGTGAAAGCGCTCATCAAGTACCATAATACCATCGTGAGTGTTTTCCATAAAAACCTCAACAAACGAATTATTTATTTCTTTGTCCAGACTTTTCATTTTCTTTTAGAAAAAAACCTTAATGCTCAAAATCAATATTATAATAGAAAAATTTGATTTTTTGTTATGAATATAACTCTTTTTTTTATGTTGAACTTGCAATAAAAGGAATTAATAAAAGAAAAAATTTTATCATTTCTTTACCTTCTATTTAAAGCAATTTTTACGCTCACAAAGCCGCTGCTAAAAACTAGACTATCAATATTTTACAACACCATACATATAAAGATATAAAAATATGGCAGGAGAAAAAATTACGACGTAATTAAATAAAGGCGAGCCTAAGCTCGCCTTTAATCTTAATTAGTAGTAATCTCTACGCTTCTTTTGATAAATGAAGTGAGTTCCGGACCGGTTAAAAGTCCCTGTGATAACAATGCCAAATCATAAGCTTGTTTGGCCAGATCCTCACGTTCGCTTTCTGATTTCAGAATCTTTTGAATCAATTTATGATTGCCATTCACTACGATGGTATAAGATTGTGGTAAATCTCCCATCATCCCCATTCCTGATACTCGTTGCATTTCTTGCATTCTGCGCATAAATTCCGGCAATGTGACAGTTACCGGCATTTCGTCGGGAGATAGTGATTCAATATTTACGACATGTTTCTCATCCCCTATAGTTGCTTCAAAAAGCTTTTTCACCTCTTCAGATTCGGTTTCAGACAAAATTGCTTCGACGGTTTCTTCCTTTTCTATTAGTTTTTCTATAGAATCGGAATCTACTCGCTTTAACTGAAATTTCTCAATCTTATTTTCTAGCTGACCAATAAAGTGACTATCTATAGGTCCGTCGTGCACCAATACTAAGTAACCTTTATTCTTGGCAGATTGAATAAAAGCGTCTTGAGTAGGAGTATGCGAAGCGTAAGGAGCTATAATCTGATCATTTTTATCGGTCTGATTCAATTTTGCCGCTTCTTTATACTCTTCAATTGAATAGAATTTACCATCAACATCTTTAAGCAAACATATATCTTTTACACGATCGTAGAACTTCTCATCAGTGATCATGCCGTATTTAACGAAAACACTAATATCGTCCCATTTTGATTCAAAGGCTTCGCGATCATTTTTAAACAGCTCATTGAGCTTATCTGCTACTTTTTTTGTAATGTGCGAGTTGATCTTACGCACATTAGAGTCGGCCTGAAGGAAACTTCTCGATACATTTAGCGGGATATCTGGTGAATCGATAACACCATGAAGTAGCATTAAGAATTCAGGTACTACATCTTTTACCTCATCTGTAATAAAAACCTGACGTGAATAAAGGTGAATTTTATTTTTCTGAGGATCGATGTCATTTTTCATTTTAGGAAAATAGAGTACCCCCGTCAGATTAAACGGGTAATCCACATTTAAATGAATCCAAAACAACGGATCTTCTGCCATCGGGTATAACTCTTTGTAAAATGACAAATAGTCTTCGTCTTTTAAATCACTTGGAGTCTTCACCCATAATGGCCGCGTATTGTTAATCACTTCTTCTTCGAAGGAAATTTCAATTGGTAAAAACTTACCATATTTATTCAGTATTCCCTGAAGTCTGAATTTGTCTAAAAACTCTTCACCTTCTTCAGATATATAAAGTATAATATCTGTTCCAACTTCTTTTTTCTCACCTTTGGTAATTTCAAATTCAGTAGATCCGTCGCAGGTCCAACGCGCAGATTCTGCACCATCCTGATAAGACAGGGTGTGAATTTCTACTTTATCAGCTACCATATACGCTGAGTAGAATCCAAGTCCAAAATGTCCGATAATATTTTGAGGGTCACTACCACCTTCTTTTTGAAACTTCTCTACAAATTCAGTAGCTCCCGAAAAAGCTATCTGATTAATGTATTTTTTTATTTCTTCGGCAGTCATCCCTATACCATTATCACTAATAGTAATAGTCTTTGCCTCCTTATCGAAACTAACTGCTACTTTCTCTTCACCCAACTCTCCATTAAACTGACCAATAGCAGCAAGATGTTTTAGCTTTTGAGTAGCATCTACCGCATTCGAGACCAACTCTCTCAGAAAAATTTCATTATCTGAGTATAAAAACTTTTTGATGATTGGAAATATATTTTCCGAATGTATAGATATGGTTCCCTTTTCTTCCATTTTTATCTAATTATCATTTGCATTAGCAATTGGATGTACAAGATTTATTCCAACCGCTGTTTTACTGACATCATGACAGTAATTATGACAATTAAAATACAATAAATCGATCGGAGACGGACACTCCCCCCACCTCCAGCTTATAAAAATAAATGCCGGGAGTAAAATGAAGATCCGAAAAGTTAAGGTGTAGTTCTTTATTTTGCGTTGTATGTAATTGCTTAATTCCACTGGCATCATATATAGAAAAAGTTTCGATTTCATATCCGTCCTTGGGAATAACATTCAATTGGTCTTCAGTATGAAGAACCTGGTATGGCACATTAAATACCGACTCGTTGTTGCCCAGCACGGCTATGCACTGTGACACACAGGAAGCATCGTGCAGACCACTAAAAAAAATCCCTGAATCGTAGGTATCGTCTCCTATATCACCAATTGCAATTTTGAAATGGTACATTTCACCAGGTTCAATGTTTGTCCCGGCGATCAACATTTTGGAAAAACCATCATATTGTGCATTGGGATATTCTTCCACATCATTACTGGTACCATCTCCATTATCCAGGTAAAAATCGGGGGTATCTTTATGGTTTACTTCATTTATACTTACAGGTGCTCCGGTAGGGTGATAAACCGACAAAATGGCTATTCCGGTGCGTATATTTTCTATAAAAATGCCAAAAACATCGCTATACGGTTGTCCTACAGACTCAGGGTATTCATCGGAACCAATTTGAAAATCGATGTACACAAATGACGAATCGCTGACGAAATCAAATTCCACTGCACATTTATCATAAATAGGAAATTGATCTTGTATGAGCTCCAACTCTATATCCGTATCAAGGCCATCTTGTGCAAATGATATATCGGGTTGATCATTGGGTCCTGTAACATTGCTCAGTAGCCCGGTTGTAAGTACAAAACCGGAATCTATTTCTAAAAAGTTTTTTTCATGAAAAAACAGACCAAAAGCAGGGTTTTCCTCCGCGCAATCTATGCTTACATTAGTAATATTCAATGAAGAATCGCTGTACAAAACAAACAACTCCTCAAAAACCTCAATATCAGACTCTTCTACTACGATTTGAGATTGAACCCTGGTGGGCACAAGAAAACACAAGTACAATAATATTACCAATATTGCTTGCTGCCTGTTATCGAAGTCCCAATTCGTCATTAAAAATTGTTTGAGTGAAGTTATTCTATAATTTTAAACTCTGTTCTTCTATTTTTTTGACGTCCGGCAGCTGAGTTATTATCTGCCACAGGCTGTGTACTACCATAGCCCTTATATTCAAGTCTTTGAGTAGGTATTCCCTGCGCAAGCAAATAATCAACTACTGCTTTTGCTCTATTTTCTGATAATAACTGATTGGCCTGGGCGTTTCCCGTATTATCGGTATGTCCGGAAATTTCCACTCGAATTCTCGGGTTCTTTTTTAACAGCTTTTCCAGGTTTTTTAGTTCGGCATTTGAAGATTGTGTCAATGTGTATTTGGACGTTTCGAAAAATATGTTGTTTAATACTATTTTAGCACCAGGTTGTGCACTCATGAGTTTCACATTCTTTTTTAAGGACTTATAACTAGCATCTTTTTCCAGGTATACATTTTCCGAATGAAACAGGTGCCCTTCTTTTTCAATATTAATTCCGTAGTTTTTACCGGCGGGTAGAGCAACTAAGTATTCTCCTGATTTACTATTCGATTTAAATCGGGCGACCTCTTCATTGGCATCGTTATCTATCACATAAATTGTAGCTTCAACTGGTTTATTGGTAGCTTCTTCCACCACCTTACCGGTAAGTAATGCCAGGTTCGGCTTTTTACTCTTAGGCATTCTAATGGAATAGATATCCTGCTCTCCGTACCCACCTTTTTTTGAAGAAGAGTAGAAGCCCAGCAATCCATCTGCTGAAAGTGTAAAAGAAAGCTCATCTCCTGAGGTATTTATCGGATAGCCTAAATTGGTAGGTTTACCCCATGCACCCGCTTCATCACGTTTACTCATCAGAATATCGTAGCCTCCCATGGAATTAAAACCTTTCGAACTAAAAAAAAGTGTCTTGCCATCCGGGTGAAGAAATGGAGCTCGCTCATCATAATTTGAACGTATGCCCCTCACTAATTGAGGCCTTGACCAGCGTCCGCCAGCCGTTTTTTTACAAGTATATATATTATAAGTCCCTCCTTCCGACATGCGATCAAAGAAGAGCTCCCTGCCATCGGATGAAATTGTAATGGAGGTCTCTTTGAGTGCGGTGTTAAATGGCATCGATTTAGGTGTGGTCCACACCTCACCTCTTAAGCTTGAGTAATAGATATCCCCTCCATTATCTCCTTTAAAAAGATACATCGTTTGGCCGTCGGGGCTAATACCGACACAGGCATCATTTGCAACCGTATTGATAGGCCCTTTAAGTTGCTTTGGTTCTGTCCAGGCTCCGCCTTGGTTAATGGACACATATACGTCTTCAGGATTAGCGGCACCTCCGGTAGCCCCCGTTCGGTGAGAGGTAAAATAAAGCTTATGTAAATCTGCTGTTGGTTTTGGCAGCAAGTCGTTCTTATCCGAATTCACGCGATTGCCGAGGTTTGTTATTTTCACCTTTCTTGGGGAAGCAAAGTACTTTTTTCCGTAATCACATTCTTTCAACTTTTTGCTGATGTCTTTATGGTTTGTTTTTGCCGGATCTGACGCCACATAAAGTTCCTTGGCCTTATCAAATTTATGAGAAATATGATAAGCGCGAGCCAATGTATATTTCAGCAATTTTTCATCATGAAAACCCAACTCCTCCGACTTCAAAGCATATTGCAATGACTCCTCTGCATAATTTAAGGCTACGTAACATCTGGCAATCTGCAATTTTACTTTAGCATCTTTAGGGTGGGCCTTTTCCACTTCCAAATAGTGATTTAATGCACTGTGAAAATACCCTTTGGCAAAAAGCAAATCGGCCTTTTTATGTGCTCGCTGTGCAAAAGAACCATTTGCTCCAATGAGTATCAATAAAAAGAGAAATAGAGTAGTAACACCTTTCCTGCTGAAATTTGTCATTAAAAAACGCTTTTTTCGTTATCCTAACTTAAAATATAACGAAAAAAAACGGTGATTGTTGAATCTTAACGAATTCTATCAACAGATTTCACTAATTTATCATCTTTTCTAATGAGCCACTTGGCAACAATGTTTAACACAACAGCTACTGCCGGTAAAAAAAAAGCGAAATTATACGATATACCTACAACCCTGCTACTTAATAATTTCTCTGCCTCTGGCATTGCAAAAATTGATATTAAAATAAGATAACCTGCCATTATCAGATTATTAACTGCACATAATTTCATCTGCAACAATCTGTTGTCGTACTTAAAAATTGTAAACAAAGCCATACCTATGGATATGATGGGCAATAACACGATGTAAAACATAGATCGTTCCTTGAGAACCTCTCCTGCTTTGCTAAGTTCTTTAACTCCCAGGGCTGTAACATGAATAGTTGAATTTTCAGTTACCATATTCACAAATGGAAAAAATAAGGTAAGTGTCAAAGCAATAACAGCTCCCAATAGTAATAATGTCTGTGGTCTTTGAATCATGATCTGCTTATTATAAATTCGGGCGCAAAGGTAAGAACAAAATATTTAAGTATTGAGGTATTTATTAGAGTTTTCATACAACGGCAGTCCCTTCCACGGTTATCAGATACAACCCAATCACCTGAGCGTTCAAGCAGTAATTGAAGATGCGCTGAGTACTATTTTGCGTACAAAAGTTACCACAACAGGGAGCAGCAGAACAGATACGGGCGTACACGCCGAACAACAATACCTTCATTTCGAAGGTCCCTCGGCCCTGGACAAACAACTTGTGGATAAGCTCAACAGCTTCACACGCAAGGAAATCGCTTTTCATTCTATTACCGTCATAGACGAAACTATTCATGCACGCTTTTCGGCAAGCAGAAGATCTTATCGTTATCAAATACATACTGAAAAAAATCCTTTTTTGGACGGCTGGTCTTACTATTTCAAACCAAAAGTTGATATAGACTTAATGAATGACGCCTGTAAAATACTTTACAAACACATTGATTATGAGTGTTTTAGTAAAATAAAAACGGATGTAAAAACCTTTGATTGCCATATTTCCCGGGCTCAATGGACAAAAGACGGTAAGCAATTGCTCTTTTATATAAGTGCCAACCGTTTTTTGAGGGGCATGGTACGAGCGGTAGTTGGTACACTCCTGGATGTCGGTTTAAGAAAACTCGATCTGCACGAGTTTGAAAAAATAATTTTATCAAAAGATCGCACAAAAGCAGGTCGGGCGGTACCTGCCCATGGCTTATATCTCACCGAAGTTTTGTATGAAAATGTTAAGAATGAACAATAATAAATAATAAGTAGTTATTACGATACAATTCGTAACTTTACGCGATCTATGGCAGATAAGGAAGTACAGGGCAATAAGTTTGATCTCAAGATATTAAGGCGATTATTACAATTCGTAAAGCCATATAAAAATAAATTCAGGCTATTAATTTTTACAATTTTAGCCGCAGCACTTATCGCTCCATTACTTCCCGTACTCATTCAGCAAGTTATTGACACCCATCTTATAGAAAAAGATTACCATGGCATGTTGAATATGCTATGGCTCATGATTGCATTACTTCTTGGCCAGGCACTCTTACAATTTACAAACACCTATATGTCCGGTTGGTTAGGTCAAATGATCATTCGCGATATCCGCTCCCAACTGTTCAGCCATATTGCTAAACTCAGGCTTACTTTCTTCGACAGAACCCCAATCGGTCAGTTGGTAACCAGGTGTATATCTGATATTGAAACACTCGCAGAAGTTTTCAGTCAGGGACTGGCAGCTTTGAGTGCAGAAATACTACAGCTTATTGCAATAGTGAGCACGATGTTTTTTTTGAATTGGAAACTGACTTTAATAAGTCTGTCTACTTTTCCTCTGTTGTTAATAAGTACATATATTTTCAAGGAGAAAATCAAAAGTTCTTACAACCTTGTACGTACCGCTGTTTCTAATCTAAACACCTTCGTTCAGGAACACGTAACAGGAATGAACATCGTTCAAATTTTTAACGCTGAAGACCGGGAATATGAAAAATTTTATAAGATAAACGACGCTCACCGCAAGGCGAATTTAAAATCAGTTAAATACTATTCCATCTATTTTCCAGTTGCGGAAGTAATAGGAGCTATTGGGACAGGGTTGGTTGTATGGTTTGGCGGGCAACAAATGATAAGTGGTTTCGTTTCCGGGCCGGGAGAACTAGTGATGTTCATGATGTTTTTAAATATGTTCTTCAGACCTATACGCATGATTGCCGATCGTTTTAACACGCTACAAATGGGTATAATTTCCACTTCACGTATCATTAAATTATTGGATAATACGGATTACATAAGTAATGAAGGTGCTGTGAATGCTGAAAAGCTAAATGGAAAGATCTCATTTAAAAATGTATGGTTTGCCTATAAGGATGAAGATTATGTATTGAAAGATATCACATTTGATGTAGAACAAGGGCAGTCGATTGCATTCGTTGGAGCAACAGGAGCTGGAAAATCTTCGATTATTAACCTATTGAACAGGTACTATGAAATAAACAAGGGTAGTATCGAAATTGATGGGGGTTCCATCAATAATTTCACACTGGAATCCTTAAGGAAGAATATTGGTGTTGTGCTACAAGATGTTTTTCTCTTTTCAGACAGTATCAGAGAAAACATCACGCTTGGTAATACATCCATTACCGACGATGAAATATGGAATGCAGTAGACATGGTTGGAGCTCGCGATTTTATTGAAAAATTACCTGGTAAGCTTGATTACAATGTAAAAGAAAGAGGTGTAAGCCTATCTGTCGGGCAGCGACAGCTTATCTCCTTTGTAAGGGCAATGGTTTACAACCCTCAAATAATGGTTTTAGACGAAGCTACATCTTCCATTGATACAGAAACAGAACACCTCGTTCAGCAGGCAATAGAAAAACTATTGGACGGAAGAACCTCTATAGTCATCGCTCATAGACTCTCTACTATTCAAAAGGCGGACAAAATAATTGTGATGGATAAAGGAGAAATTAAAGAAATAGGTAGCCATAATGAATTAATTGCAAAGAAGGGCTATTATTGGCAACTGCACCAACTCCAATATAAAAACGCCTCATAAGTCATGAACAAAAAAGCACTGATTGGTATTATTATAGTAATGCTCATTGCATTCTTATACTATTTTGGCAAGTATCGAAAGGGTGGATTTAACGAAGTGCATATTGAAATTGTAGAACAACAAACGTACCATATTCATGGAAAACATTACAAGGGCAGAGTAGACCGTAAGGAGTTTGGCGCCTTATTCGACTATGTCGATTCTCTCAAGAATGCAAAAGGGTACAGCTACCCAACTTGTGCATTTTATTTTAATGACTTCACCAAGGACAACAAAGAAGTGGAGGCATTTATAGGAATACATGTTCCTGACACCAAAATTAATTTAAGTCCGGAATTTAAAACAAAGACTTTTGTTATTGAAGAAGGAATTAGCGGCGCTCAAAAAGCCGAGATGGTAGCTTCAACGGTGGATGCGGAACTTCGAAAATATGCGCAAAAACATGATTTGATCATTGACTCCATTAACTTCATAGAGTGTTATCACCGATTGGATTCACTGCAAATAACTTATTCGAAACACGATAAGCTCAATGAAGGTAAGTGATTAAAGCATCTTGATTGAATGCTGCAAATTGAAAGAATTTTTTCATACGCTTAAAGAGTCTTAACAATTCTTCTATACGTCCTTCATCTTCCCAATTTCCGGGATATACGCCCTGCATATTTAATTCTATACCACTAATTTTAAGTTGCAATTCCTGAACAGATATGCGCTCCAGGTGATTTGATGATTCCACTACCTGATCAGGGCTTAGAAAATGTGCCGGTCCGTAACCAAAATTTTGGTATATATCCACAAATTGCAGACTTAGCAATGCCCTTTCAATGGGACCCGGATCGTCCTGTACTTGATTGTAATTTCTACCTGTTAAGATATATTGAATGCCATCCCAATAATCGTCTAATGCGAGTCGCCATTCTGAGATCGACAAATAGCGTTCATCGATATGGTGCTCCAAAAGCTCAGGAGTTTCCAAAAAAGAAAGTAAATCACCGTTAGTAACGCGTATTAGGGTCCCATTCATGGTCTGAAATTGTTGGGTAACAATTCTGGAATCCGAAAATAGGAATATTACCTATACGCTGCAAATAATCATCCCCCTATTTCAACGCTGGCAATTATCAAGAATCAGTTTAATTATCAAGCAAAATCGGGCTCATTTAATCGAATTACCTCTCCAAAATCTACACTAATATCCATCCAGTCTTTAACAGGCCTTTGATGATGCATCCCCAGTACTATTTTACACACACCGGCGTGAGTAACAATGACTTTATGAGAATCGCTATTATTAATCCCTGACATAAAGCGTTGCACCCTTCTTATCATATCGGCCATCTTCTCCCCGCCGGGCGGTGCAGTATTAATATAGTCGTTCATCCAGGTATTTAGCTCTGACTCCGGAATACTTTCCCATTTTTTTAATTCCCATGAACCGAAATTCAACTCTTTCAGATCATCACTGTAGCATACTTGATTGGAAAAATACTGCGCTAAGAGCGCACATCGCTTCAAGGGACTTGAAAAATACTCCACATGATCACCTAAAGGAATATTTTCTTTTATTTGCTCAAAATCAGTGATATTGTCAGGTGCAAGTTCCACGTCTGCCTGCCCATAACACACCCCCTTTGAAACATTAACCCGGGTATGTCTAATCAAGAAAATGGCCATTGAAAATCAAGTATACGAGTAAATAAAAAACCACTTCAGCTATTTGTTGAGTGGCTCCAAGACAATCACCGGTGTAACCGCCTATCCATTTCACATAAAATCTTGTAAGGAAGATTTTCACAACATATAATATGACGGGAATACCTGTGAGCCAATAAGAAGGGCTTATAATATATAATATGCTCAAAGGAAAGAGACCGCCAACTATTACCAGTAGTAATTGACTGACATTAATCCCTTTGGATACCGGTTTAGCTTTACTATCGAGGCTTTCCCGTGCGTAAGGGTGTGTAAATATAGTGCTTGCCGCAATGGATCGGCTTATGGCGTGGGCACTTATCAAAGTAAGTAAAATGGAAGTTTTATCAAGCACAATGACCAGACAATAGACGGTGTAAATCTTTGTAGAAAGTAACAAAACGAGGCCTGTCATACCAAATGTTCCCAGTCGGCTATCTTTCATGATGCTGAGAATTTTTTCTTTCGTCCAACCGCCTCCAAATCCATCACACATATCGGCAAAACCGTCTTCATGAAAAGCACCGGTTGCAAGTACAGAAGCTACAACAGAAAAAATAACAGCTAATAAAGGTGGGAAGATGTACTGAAAAGCCAGCAAGATGATGGCACTTAGGGCACCGACAATGTATCCGATTATTGGAAAATAAATGGTAGAACGCTGAATCATATCATCGTCATGCCTTACCCATTTCGGACAAGGAATGCGTGTATAAAACATGAGTGCGGTGAAGAAAGGTGCCAGGTGTTTTCTCATGCTATTCCCGATTGTTAACACCTGCCGATTCAAAGGTAGCCATTTCGTTCATAAAAGCCACCGCACTTTTTATAAGAGGATAGGCCAGCGCACATCCTGTTCCTTCACCCAAACACAAGTTGAGTTTTAGCAAGGGCTGCTCTCCAAAAAATGAAAGTAGGTGTTTATGTCCGTTTTCATTTGACAAGTGGCTAAATATTGTTGCTTTAATAATTGGTTGTTCTATAGCAATTGCCACCAGGAATGCGGCACTGGAGATAAACCCATCGACGATTATGAGCATTTTTTTTTCAAAAGCGCGGAACATCCCTGCTACCATCATGGCTATTTCAAAACCACCCCATTCCTGAAGCACATTTAACGGAGAGCTAGCACCGGACCGTTGACAAGCCCGCATGAGTAACTCATATTTCTTAGTTAAGCTTTCTCCCATTAAACCCGTACCGGAACCAACGCAGTCGAACAGCGGTATTCCGGTGAGCTTATGTTGGATGATACTTGCCGACGAAGTATTACCGATCCCCATCTCACCGAAGCCAACGACATTACAACCGGTAGCAGCAATTTCATCGATCAATTTCCGCGCTCTTCGAAAGCAGCTCTTCAGTTCGTCTTTGGTCATCGCCGGTTCATACAAATAGTTTCGTGTACCGTTCGCCACTTTTTCATGTCTAATATGTGCAAGGTTACTTATATCTCCATTTACACCGGCATCAGTAACAAGTAGTTTCATATCATGTTGCCTGGTGAACACGTTTATGGCCGCACCACCATCTACAAAATTGCGCACCATTTGTTGAGTCACCACTTGAGGGTAAGCGCTGATGCCTTCCACAGCGGCTCCATGGTCAGCAGCAAACACAAGCATATGTGGATTTATTAATGTTGGTGTAGTCGTTTTTTGTAAGGCGCAAATTTTCTGAGCAAGCTTCTCCAAATCCCCCAGTGCCCCAATGGGCTTTGTTTTGATATCAATAGCTTTTTGGATCTCCTTTCCAGAAATCATTCGTTTAAATTTTTGTCCAACATAATATCAGTAAACCAAAACCCCATGCTTGAGGGTGCTGTTCCATTGCATGTATCGTCCTTAACTTTTGGGGCTTCATAAGTGCGAAGTATCGTTTCTCCGACTTTAATCGGAATGGGATTCTTGAAAATTGGCCCTTCAAAAACGTAAGTATGAAACTCTCCGTTTTCACCACATGGGTCAACATTTGAAGGCAAGTCCTTTAAAAAATCTCTGTCGATCACACGACCGGCAAAACTTTTATCCAACAATTCAGATTTCACACAAACCAGAATTGTTTTGAAGCCAAGATCCAAAAACTCATGAATAAGCTCTTTGGTATCTCTTTTCCAAATAGGAAAAGAAGCTGTTATTCCTACTTCTTTCAATTTTTGCACCCTGTATTCTTTTAGATCTTCCAGAAAGATATCTCCAAATACTGAGTTATTAAAACCGTCGCCTACCAGTGATTTCAGCATAGCTGCCATTTTGGCCTCGTATTCTGCCATTGTTGGCTGGTCATTTAAATAAAGCGTATGAAGAGGAAGACCAATCTGCTTTTGTTGTTCGAATAAAAGCGCTTCCTGCACCCCGTGCATGGAAATACGTTGATAAGTCTTATTAACTGTTGTTAACAAAGCTTCAATGTTCAACTTTGGGTCCTTCATGGCATGATATAATGCCAATGAAGAATCTTTGCCGCCACTCCAGTTAAAATAACTCTTTGTCATATCTTTATTTTAATTTCAAAGGTAAGCCTGACACCATAAACATTGCCTCATTTGCCTTTTTTGCTATAAATTGATTGGCCCAGCCCTGTAAATCCGTGAACTTTCTTCCTGACTCGGTTTGCGCATGTACCCCCATACCTAATTCATTGGAAATAATGATAAATGTAGCATTTACCTTTATTAAACGCTCAAACTCTTGCTTAAATAGTTCCAACACTTTCTCTATTTCCTGGTTATGATCCACAAAGAAATTTGTTAGCCATAATGTTACACAGTCAATTACAACAACCTTGTGTTCCAGTGGCAATTGAGAAGGGTATAGTTCTTCTTCATACGATACCCATCTTTCATCCCGGTCATTTTGATGACGACTAATTCGCTTTTGAAAATCACCGTCCCAATTACGTGCTGTGGCCACATAAACCGGGCTGTCACTCAATTCCAAAGCAAGCTTTTGAGCATAACTACTTTTTCCTGAACGGGCACCACCAGAAATATAATAAATCATTTTTTCACATTTTTATGGTTATATGGACAATGCCGACACTTATTTCCGCAGCAATTCCCTCTCCTCAAATGGTACCATTCAGTCAATACCGTATTATCATTTTCAATATAAAAGTCGATACCTTCTATAAAAGATTTCCTATTCCTATCGTATAATAACACCTCGTTTTCCAGCCCGTCTTTTTGAAATTCCTTTACATATTTTTTAATTTTTTCAATAATAACTTCTTTGAGACAAGAAGGGCACATACAACCCTCATCATAGCTCACGGGTAAAATTGCCGGCAGTTCCATGCACCAGCACCCTCCACCGGAACATGTATTACAATTAAATACCTTACTACAATTAGGGCATGTTTTTTTCATCTAATTCAAAATCTAAGAAATGATAATCGCCATGTTCATGACATCCCAATTCCCTGATGGCGATTTCGGTACTAAACACGGGGCAATCCAAAACAAGGGTATGAAACTCGCCATTTTCACCGCACTCATCCACCCCTGCCCTTTTTAAATCATCTACCAGCCCCAGGCTTATCTCTCTTCCCAGAAAATCAGCTCCAAGTTTATTATTACACGAAACTATAACAGCTTTAATTCCTGCTTCGATCATTTCTAAAACAAGCTTTCTTCTATCCATTTGCCACAGAGGAAGTACTGCAGTCATTTGTGCGGCTTCACAAACCTTTTCTTCCCACTTTCGATGCGCAACAATATCAATATCGCCAAAAATTCCGTAAGGCGGTTTGTACTCCTCCCAAATCTTTTTTAAGGCATTGATATAATTTTCTTCATAAGCCCCCCAGGTAGAAGAACAAGTTACTATTGGCATGCCAATGGACTTGGCTTGCGCTTCAAGGACGGACTTTGGAATGGCATGCGATCTGGAAACCTGACCTTCTTCATGCATCATATTCAGCAAAACAGTAAGTTCGTGACCAGCTTCCAAAGCTTTCATTGCGGCGAAACAAGAATCCTTGCCACCGCTCCAGGATACAAATGCTGTTAAATCTGCCATTAGTCAGAAAAAAGAGGGCTCTGCCTCTATTATAGTTTAAAGCTTAGCCCCAGGTTAAAATTGACAGGTCTCGTTGCGAAACCATATATTTCCATATAATCGGTATTCAAAATATTTCCAACACTTAGAAAGGTTTCCATACTATTTTTGAGGAAGGAATAAGAAATATTAGCGTTTAACAGCACATAGGATTCCAAACTAACTTCCCGGGAACTGAAAGAGAAAGTTGTTTCATCAAAGAAGAAAAACAGATCGGACCGCTCGCCAATAAAATGAGCATCAACAGCAATTTTAAGATGCTTTATGGGGCTGTACTGAACAATAAGTGAAAACTTGTGTTTCGGCCTGCGGATAAGGTTATAATAGGATGTATCCTCGTTGCCATCCGTTTTAGTCGAAAGCTCTCCGTTTACATAGGTATAACCACCACTTACCGCCAATTTTTCCATAGGTGTATAACGCGCTTCCAGCTCAACTCCATAATCATTTTGTTCGTCCCTATTCAAATAACTACTGGCAAATGTAGTGGGGTCGGTATAATATATTATTACATTTTCAATACTTCGGTTAAATACCGAAACAGTGCCTTGCAACTTCTCATTGGAGTGGTAAAACCCAGCACCCAGTTCCATACTCAAACTTTCCTCTGGCTTCAGATCTTCATTTGCTCCCCATTGGCCATATAGTTGACTTAAAGTAGGAGCTTTATACCCACTTGAAACACCCCCAAATACCTTTAACTGGTCGTTGACCCAATAAGATGGAGTAAAAGTAAAAGTCAAATTATTACCATATTTTGAGTGCGCATTTAAACGTGCGCCACCTTCCACATTGAAGCCTTCTCTGTCTTTGTAAATAAACAAAGCATAGGGGCTATAAATATTGATATCAGGATCTACAATGGTCGAATTGGTATCGAACATAATGTGCTTTTGATTTAGAGCTCCTCCCAGGAGTGTAATATTTTTGGTGACATCATAACTTGCAAAACCTTCTATATTCTGCATTCTACTTTTGAACTCGGATGGAAAAGCACTCATGAATTTTCGTTCGCTGAACACCTCATTATAATTCAGGTTTACTTTCAGCTTTTTTGCAGTATACTGACCGGTTGTACCGATCTGAAAGGTTTGTGACTCATAGCTATTGTCTCCATCCGCAAATGCGCCATTGTCATAATCGCCATCAAAAAAAGAGGCACGTACAAATGGTGTTATTTGAATACCATTATAGGGATTAAAAGTTACTTTTGCTGCTACGTTCTGATTGCGCATGCCGTCTTTGTCAAAATCAAGCGTGTCTATTTCATCATAAGCTTCGCTGATTCCTTCAGTGTCCAAAAACCCATAACTTAGCAGGTAGCTATTCTTCTTAAATTTACCGTGTATATCGGCTTGGCCGCTGCGTGTATTAAAAGAACCATAGGTGAATGTTCCGTCGAAATTCACCAGTTTATCTGACCCTGACTTAGTAATAATATTTATTACACCAGCAATAGCGTCTGTACCATATAATGTAGATTGACTTCCTTTTAGGATCTCTATATGATCGATTTGGTTAGTTGGAATAAGGCGAATATCAAATGCGCCACCTATGCCCGAAGGGTCATTAACCGGAATCCCGTCTATCAGTATTAGCGTATATCCTGAAGTCGCGCCGCGCAAAAATATGCTTTTGTTTTGCCCGGGGTTTCCTCCTGCCCCTGCGACTGTAATGCCAACCTGTTCATTAAGCACCTGTGCTAAATTTTTGGATTTGTTAGCTTCCAAATGCGCACGACTAATTACGGTGACGGGCTTAGAACTCTCTCTGGATTCCAAAGGAATTTTTGAAGATGTCACTATTACCGGGCTGATACGTAGTGAATCTAATGATAAGGTTGAATTATTGGTTATTTGTGTACTGTCTTGTGCAATGGAGCTTGTCAAAGTTAGTAGTAAGCACCATGCGAAAATCAATTTTTTGCTCATATCCTTAAGGTTTTAATGTATGAGCTTCCGATGATTTTGGTATAGGTGTGTAGAAAAACGGAAATTTATCCGCACTACATCCCGGACCTTTCCTCCGAAAGCCTGAATGATTTAAATACAACTGGCAGGTCTTCTGACTTACTTCAACATGCTTTATCCTTCCCGTCTAACAAATGACAGTGGTTACTAAGAAAGCACTTTAACGAAGCTCACAGCTACGGGGATAGTTCCGGTTTTTCACCGGATTCCCTTTTAATCCCGGCACACACCGGAAACCAAATGCGCCGCAAATGTACATTTTTATTTTTAATCTTTAAAACTTACTTTTTTAAAATGCGTAAATTGCGCGCAACACATGAACACTTTTACAAAATCCAGCCCTGCTCAGACCCTAAAAAATGCTTTTCGTCTCGCATTTTACGGATTATACCTCTACTCTTTCTACCTCTTACTTGTAATTATATTTCAATATATCCCTTACCACCCCGATGTAGCTTTTCTCAGAATCAAACAGCAGTTTGTTGACATCCCCTATTACCTGCCTGCTTTCTACATTCATGTCTATTCTTCGGGATTTATACTCTTAGCCGGATTCACACAATTCCAAACAAACCTACTTCGCAAGTGGCCCAAAGTACATCGCTATGCAGGCTGGCTCTATATAGCATCTATATTATTGTTGAGTGCTCCAAGTGGTTTGCTCATTGGCTTCCATGCTTTTGGTGGCTGGAGTGCCCGGCTGGCTTTTACATTACTAGCCGTACTGTGGATTTACACCACTTTTATGGCCTATAAACATGCCCAACAAAAAAACTTTGTAGCGCACCGTAATTTCATGTGCAGAAGTTTTGCTTTAAGTCTTTCTGCTATTACTTTGCGCTGGTGGAAGTTTGTACTTGTGGCCCTCTTCCACCCAAGACCAGTTGATGTTTATCAGGTAATTGCCTGGCTTGGCTGGGTATTAAACCTGGCTGTTGCCGAACTAATCATCTACAAAAAACGGAAACCTTGACTATGCACTTGATTCTAAATTACTCAAAACTATTTTGACGAAATTATCCTTTAACCTAAATCTTAATGAACATGATCAATCGCCTATTATTTTTTATTATTCCCATGACCATTCTGCTTTGCAGCTGTGGTGAATCAAGCAATAAAAACGAAACAACTGATGCTGCCAGCGTAGCTCCGGCAGAAAAAAACGCACAACCAGACGCATCTAAAACAAATTCGGAGTCGGAGACTTCCACTGAGCCAGACCAAAATAGTACATTTAAAAAGTTGTTGGGCATCTACGTGGGAGACTTCAAAGCTGTTACGATAAACGAAATCAGTAAAGCTTCATTAGTAAACAGAATAAACATTACACTGGAAAGCTTTGCCAATGGGAAAGTCAAAGGACACAGTGTTGTTGCCGGAAACAGCCGCCCTTTTGAAGGTGTATATGAATTAAAACAAGACAGTATTTACATTGATGTAAAAGAACCGGGAGATGATAAGTACGATGGTTCCTTTGTTTTCCGCTCGCATATTAATGGCAAATCTATAATAGGTGAATGGATCGCCAATAATCAAAAGCTGCGTGTACCAAAGCGTGAATTTGAGCTCGAAAAGACCACTTTTTCTTACGATTCAGAGTTAAAAGTACCTGTTATTCATGGTTACATTCTATATTCCAAAGAAAATGCACCGGACTACAATGAATATGTTCACGATGGAGAGTTTCTAACAGAAGGCATTTCACTCAATGCATCGGATCACAAACTGGAACCCAAAGAAGTTGAAAACCTCTTCAAAGGAGATTTGGAAGTGATACGAAACGCCATTTATGCCCGTCATGGCTATTCCTTCAAAACCCGGCGCATGCGCTACTTTTTCGACAGACACGTGGATTGGTACACGCCAATGTATACCGATGTGAGAGAGTCACTTACGGACATCGAAATAAAGAATATCGACCTCATCAAGCGTTATGAAAACCACGCCGACATTTACTACGATTCTTTTGGCAGGTAAGCAAATTCGAAGCATGCAAAGAATAGGAACCTTTGCATGCTTTCTTTATTCCTGCAACCAACCTCGTGTAGTACTACGAAAAGAAACGAAAGCAGCAACTGAAGCTACTTTAACGCCAATATCATCTGAACATTACGGAGATTTACCCGATACCGCGTTGTCTTTTGAACAAGTTCCCGAACTGCTTGATACGGCGGCAATGCATGCACTATTAACTTGTAACAACATTTTAACTATATTCCATGCAGACACGCTTTTAGACACCATCCCCATTAAATGGTTACACAAGCCTGAACGATATTTTGCACCAGGTTGTGAAGATTCGTTACTATGAGAAATTAATTAAACCACTGAAACTGATAGTCGCAAGGGGCTGTGTTTCGCGGATCTCAACTTCGATGCTTATATGGACTTGATGTTAACGGACGATAGCTTTATCAGCCATGGATGGATTGACGATTAACGGTATTTATTCGACCCGGAAAAAGGTATTTTTGAGCATGAAAAACCCCTTCCTCCACGCATGAGCAAAACCATCATGGATACGATCAATAAACAGGTTCTGATTCTTACCAACTACGGTGCCGACACTGCTTATTTCGAATATAGAGATAGTACTTTTGTTCAAGTAGGCGGGCAATTGGTCTTTGATGATCCGTGATTGGGATATATGAAATTAAAGTCATGAGTTGCAGAGGAACAAATTCCCTTTTACCCTAAATTTAGGATAACTTCAGTGAATACCCTATATTTAGGATATGGAAATAAAGGATATCATAAAAAAGGTCATGAAAGTGAGAGGGTTTTCGCAAAATGAACTTGCTCGCAAACTGCCTGATAATATCCAACAAAAGCATATATCTGAAATAGTCAATGGCAACCGGAAACCGGGGACAAAAATCTTAGAAGAACTCGCAATAGCTTTAGACTCCAAATGGATATTGCAACCTGCTATGATAACCATTAATTTTATTGAAGAATTTCCAGATTACGATACTTATCTGTTGACAATAAATCCTATTAACAACCTCCAAATGTATTGGACCTGGACGGAAAAGTATTTCGAAAGGGCACCAACAACAAGTCAGGAAGAATATGAGTATTCATGTTGGTTGGAAGAAACAATAAAAGAAAAAACCAATGGAAGACACATCATTTCCTTTAATAAAACATCAGACAATCCAATTATATACCAACTTAAGGTTGAACCACTGGGAAATAATAGTGAGTCGACATTTTTGAACGAAACCATTTTTTTAGAAGATTGCGACACACTATCTGATCTATTTCTGGAAAAAAGACCAGTGGAAGTAAGTCAAATTCCGGAAAGTTTCCGAGAAAGTTTCAAAAAATCTATGGTGGGCAAGACCTTTACCATTGTTGAGGGCAAACTTCTTTTTCCCTACATCGATTTCTATAGCTGGTTTCAAGGATTTGTTTTTAGGAGATGACACTGAAGGAAAAACTATATAGAATCGATCATTTAAATCCGGACCGAAAAGATTGGGATGAGGACATTTTGGAAAAAATCAAAATAGATTTCACTTACTATTCCAACAAAATTGAAGGGAATGCGCTAAACTATGGAGAGACCATTCAACTTCTCAAAAAAGGCATTCAACCAAAAAATGGATCGATTGCGGATATATACCAGATTGAACAACATAAGAAGTTCCTTGATCACCTTTTCAAGTCCTATAATAAACCATTCACGAGCGAATACATACAAGGTCTTCATAAAATTTATATGAAGAATATCCTTCAATGGGCTCATGGCACCGGTGATAACTATAGCCCTGGCAAATTAAAGTGGGATAACAATGGAACCATGCGTTCAGATGGTTCCATTCATATATATGTTGATCACAAAGAGACAAAAAACGAATTGGATAAGCTTTGCCAAAGCGTAAACCTAAACGTCAGCGCCCAACAACTTCATGGGATCGAAGCAGCAGCATATTTCCATCAAAGATTCATGGAAATCCACCCTTTTGTTGATGGTAACGGCAGAATTGGCCGAATGCTAACTAATCAGGTTCTAATGAAACATCGATTATCACCAATAGACTTCCAGAAAGGAATACAAAAAGAACAATACATTGAAATGTTAGCAAATGCTGATTCGAAAGAAAAGGAAACACTTATTTCAAGCTATCATTTCTTCGCAGATAATCAGCTTTCAATATTAGAGATGAAATCTCAAAGACCCTCATAAATGCGTCACTTGTTACTTAAAATCGCATCACTCTGAAGCTTGCCGATAAGTTGAGAGGGACTGCTATGTATTTAAAGACACGACACTGTACTACTCAAAGGTTCGTATATTGAGTGTTTACCCTTTTTAACCCTTAACATCAAGGCACATAAACAGGTTTATAATTTTCTTTACGCCCCATCTTCTTCAAAAAGCGAATATGCGACTTAAAAGCAGACCAAAATGTAGGGTAATTGAAATAGGGGAGCTCAAATTCTTTGGCTGTATCTTCCACGATTTTGGATAAGTGTCTGTAGTGAATACTCGAAACATGTGGAAACAAATGGTGTTCTACCTGTGTGTTTAAGCCTCCTGTTAAAAAGCCCATTAACATACTCCTACCTTGAAAATTAGCTGTAGTATATAACTGATGAACAGCCCAGGTGTTTTCGATATCCCCTTCCTGATTGGGTAATGGAAACTGCACACTTTCTACAGCATGAGCCATCATAAATACGATTGCTAAGTAAGCTCCTGAAATCGAATACGACAATATGATACCTGTTAATATATAATACCAGGCGTGCTCAATCATAATAAAGGGTATTACAAATATGAGCGTATAGAAAACAAACTTGTAAAAGAATAAATAAAACAGCTCTTTTTTGGGGTGTTTGCTCCCGTTATAGTTTCCGACATCGCTACTAAAGAATTTCACATAGTCTTTAATAAACACCCACGATAAAGTAGCCAAGCCATAGAAGAAAAAAGAATACCAATATTGATGTTTGTGCATCTTTTTGCATTCACTCCACGGAGATAATCTCAAAACAGGTATCGGCGTAATATCTTCATCGTAGCCCTGAACATTGGTATAGGTATGGTGAGCCACGTTATGCATAATTCCCCACATATAGGCACTCGCTCCGTTTAAATTAAAAGTATGCGACAATAGTTTTTTAGCCCATTTACGTTTGGAGTAAGCACCATGAATGGCATCGTGCCCTACATTTATGGTCACCCAAGCTACTGAAACGCCGAAAACTGCCCAAAGCAGGTAGTTTACTCCTACACTAAAGCCCCCAAAAATCAGGAGACAATAAGTACCGGCCCACAAGGTCACGCAAAACAAGGTTCGCAAAACCATAGCCACATTGGCATGGACTGAATATTTCTGAGACTTGAAATAATTATTGATTCGTTCTCTAAGTACACCTACAAAAAGTTGCTTTTCCTTAGGTTTGAATTTTAGTGCTTGCTGCATCCAGAAGTATTTTAGCGTTCAAAAATACATCAAATAAATGACATCTAATAATCTCTTCGTATGGGAAAATACTGATTTTAGCCATTTTCTATTCCCATTTTTGATGTTTTGAATACTAAAAACGTACTACCATACTTTTTGGTATCTTTACAAAATGAAAAAATTTTCGCTTATACTTCTAACAATATTGGTTTATTCCTGTAGCCCGGCACCACAAGCTTTAACACAAAAAAGCCTACATGAATTGGGAGGCCTGACTTCTGATACCTTACACGACACCATTGTGGACGTTATAAGCTTTTCCGGCTTTGAGAAGCACCATCCGGATGTATGGATGCAGTCTATTGTGCAAACAAAAGAAAAACACCTGTATTATCGTTTGATATACCCCCAGTCTTTATTCATCAAACACCAAAAAGAAATGGTATTGGTACAATTGGACCCTAAAGCGTATTCCAAAGTACCTACCGATAGTATTCGTATTTTTTTTAACCCGCAACTTGAAAATATGGAACTTCAGGACTTCCCCATCATCTGCGCAAAACTTATGGCAAAAAAATAGGAGCAGACAATTAAAAACCACCTGCTCCATATACCTACCACTATACTAATTTATTCTTTTATAAATGAGGTGTTATACACATCTCCGTTTTCGTCTGATACCTGTAGCAGGTAAAAACCAGCTTTAAGATCGGACAAATCAAATGTCGGTGCATTTCGTAATGACTGTTCTTTTATTATGTATCCATCAAGTGTTTTAACTGTTACAAGCGCTGCCTTCTTATCAAGTACTTCAATTCTTAATAAATCCTGAACAGGATTAGGATAAATAGTTATTTGAGGATTCGCAGACGAACGAACTATGGCATTCGGTTCTACGCCATTACCCTGATAGTAACCAATATTTTGTCCAAGATCCAATCCACCGGCGAATAAGGCCGGAGAGCCAAAAGATAAATCCACATTATTATTACCTGCGCTATACAGGAGTGGGTCGCCATCAACATTTCCGCCACCATCGTTTCCGAGCGCACTGTTCCAGTTATCGCTGGACGTTCCCTGAATATTGCAAAATTGGTAGCCTATATCACCGTCAAAACCATTACGTATCTGCATGTCGTCTGTATTCGGACTTGTGTTGAAATACATAATAACATTGGCAAAATTCCCTTCGCTACCATTATATACAATGGCTCCTCCTTCGGCACCGGCACTGTTATTTGCAAAAGTACTGTTCCAGGTGTTAAACGTACTGCTTTGAAGATATAATCCTCCGGCACCAAGCTCAGCCTCATTATTTGTGAATACTAAAGAAAAAATAGTTCCTTCTGATTCACGAATAAATGCACCACCACCATCATCTGCTCTGTTATGATGAAATTTCACCTCTTCCATTTCCAAGGTCGTACGTTCGGCATACATCCCTCCTCCAAGAATTCCTGTGTTATATTCAAACACTAAGTTTTTCAGGTTAAAACCTCCATTTGAAATATACAAGGCCCCTTGCTCCGAGTTTCCGGCTGAATTATTGTTTGAGCCAACAAACTTCAATCCGTCAAGATGAACCGAATCTGATGATGCATTTGCGACCATAAGCCCATAAACGTTGTCGCTCTGATTAGAAAAACCATCATCGTCTCCAAGTACATCCCCACTGATAATCGTGGCATTATTCACAAAATCGCGATTAGCCAGCACGTCGTCATCAATTTCTATTTCATCGCCATTAAAACTGCCATATAATTCATAACCGGCAGGAACAAAGAAGGGTTCATCATTATCTGGAATATAGGTCCCTTTTGCTATGGCGATATACACCGGCGGCGTCAAACTTACATTCAATGCGTCATACAAACTGGTAAAAGCATCGACCCACGAACTACCATCGTCATTACCGGTAGCACTTTGATTGACATAAACCACGTTAGGCCCGGCAGCCTCTCCCAATAAGCCCACATAATGTGTTACTCCCGAAGCGCTAAAGAATAAATCGGCCAAATAGTCACCGCCCTCTTCCGGACAAAAACGTACGTATATGACCTCATTAACCATTCCATTCAAATCCGGGAAAGCTGTCATCTCTGTAGTAAAAGGACCATCGGGTGAATTCGAAAATTCAAATGGTGCTTCAGTACTTATTCTAAGTTCATCTATCAAATCGGTGCCATAGAATTCCAGTGACATTACATCTGAACAATTTTCCGCCGTCCACTCACCAAATTCCAGCACTGTTTGATCTGTTTCAAATGAAGGTGCATTTATACTGGTTCCGGTAAGCAGCACATAGGCATCTGGTAACGTAGTAGTCTCCAATTCCAACAGTGTTTCCTGGTAGCCCAGGGTTGTTGGTACAAACACCACATAAATCGTCGTCATCACAGTAGAATCAGCGTTTGGAGTCACCACAATATTATCTGAAGTGAAAGGCCCTGAAGGGGATAAAGAGGCAAAATAAGCACTTCCTACGGAAATAGTAAGCGGATCTACCACATGCTCACCAATCAGAACAGCAGCCTGTACATCAGATTGATCAAAATTCACGACGTTTCCGAAGAACAAGGTGTCCTCTTCAAAATAAACAACGGGGGGTTCAACATCCAGACCTGCTCCACCCACTCCTACCGAAGGAACTACTGCATCGCTTATGTTATGTGTAATTTCACTTATATAGTTTATGGCCTCTTCGGGTGAAAATTGTACAAATACCGTCTGATTTAATGCTCCGTTTGAGGGGACGAGCTCCAAAGGCCCGTTTGAAAATGTCACATTATCTAATGAAACCATAAATGTAGCGGAACCATTTACAATAATTGATTCTGTTAAATGTACACCGCTAATGGTATAACTAAGAACCGAAGTACTTCCGGTAGAAATAGCACCAAAGTGTAGTGAATCAGTAGATACATCAATAGATGGAGGAAGCACAACGCCGCTGCCCTGCCATGCCCCGATGTTCACACCATCGCTTTGATTTCCGGTGCCTAATGCCGGGGAGCCAGCTATCAAGCGCACATCACAAGTATCGAGATTTACGAACATGGGATCGCCGGAAATGTTATTCCCTAAGTCAACTCCATACCCGGTATTAGAAGGGTCACTATCTATGGTTTCTTCCAACAAACAAAATTCGAATGTTGGTGCAAATGAACCTACGGTGGCATGCCCTTGTACCTGTCTATAAAAACTACCACTGTTATCGTTAGTATTTCCATGAATGATGACATTCACGAATGAAGGGTTTGCAGTACCATCTTGCGGGCTAAAATAGATTGCATTACCAAAGAGCGTCGAATGATTTTCCGTAAAGGTACAATTGACAAATTCGGGCTCGCACGTTCCGGCATTGCCTGTATAACCACCACTTAAATAACACGCGCCTCCATAGCTCGATTCATTGCCAATAAAGGTACAAGCCTCAAAATAAGGTTCGGTAATATTGTTATCGAATCCTGAGAAAAACGCCGCACCTCCTCTTAAAATATCACTTGCCGGCGTAAAATTGTAATTATGTTTGAATACACAATTGTAGAACGATGGTGAGGCATTAGTAGCACCGTTCGCTGCATGCGTAATGTAAACCGCACCTCCTTCACGTGCTCCATTATCTTCGAATAATATATTATTAAAGACTACTGTAATGTCTTCGGCAAATGCCCCCATATAAACACCTCCACCACGGTATTCTTCAGGCCTTATACCCTCACCATAAGCACCACGAACGGTAAATCCATCAAGAACTGTATTGGATGAAAACCCACTATTAAGTGCTTCAAAATAAATTACTGTATAACTATTGTCTGAATGGACATCCATATGATCATCATTATTTAAATCGCCGGATAAAACAGACGCATGTGATTTCATGTCCCTATTGGCAATGACATCGCTATTGATAGGCTCGTCTCCAACGAACCCTCCTATCATTTTCACGCCATTTTTAGGTTCGAAAGTAGCCGTTCTATCATTGGACGAGGGCGTATAAACTCCTTGAGCAACAAAAATAGTATCACCGAAACGGGAGGCAGCGATTCCTGCCTGAAGGGAAGTATATGCATCTGTCCAATTAAATCCTGTTTCTGCACCTGAAGCTGCTTCTTTAACATAGATACGTGGCCGGCGCAAACCCTGCCCCGATAAAGCAACCATAACAGTATTGGCTCCATCGCTCATGTGCACCACATTTTCACTATAGAAAAAAGCCGAAAGCGGTTCGAAACTCACCCATACTTTGATGATGGTGTCGTTTGCATTGGGAACGCTCAATGTTTGTCCATTGCCAACCCAGTTAGCGCTATCCAGTGAAATTTCGAAGACTCCCTGCGTGCTTAAAGTAAGTTCGGCGCTTAAAGAACTGCCGCTAAAAGTATAAGAAAGCACCTTGGAAGTACCCAAACCAACATTCCCAAAATCCAAATTGTCAACGGATGCCGTAATTACCGAATTATGGTAAGCATCACCCGATACATCAACCGCTGCGGTATCTTGCTCATCACTGCTAACAATAAGTATATTTTCAGTAAATAAAACAGCGTCATCGGGCATAAAAGTCACCCAAACCGTTGTATCAACAGCTCCATTATTAGTAGCTATTTTTAATGGATCGATGGTTTCACCTAAAACTCCTTCGGTCAAAGACAGCGCAAAATTTGTACTTGGATATACGAATACACTATCACTTAAGAAATCACCTTTAAGGTTAAACACTAACTGATTATCTGAGCTTCCCACTTCAGTATCATCAAATACAAGAGCAGGTGGACTTACTTGTAAAAATGAACTTATCACACCATTGACCTGTAGAAAAAGGCTGTCGGTATTGGCAGCACCGTCGCCAAACACAACAGTATCCATGTAGAGAAGTTCAGCCATTGGTGTTGCCCTTATACATAAGCTATCATTAATCCGACCATTTTCATCCGGAACAAAATACTTCATTCCCGGAATTAAGTGAGTCACTGTATCACCTGTAAGATAATGAGGCGGGAAATTTACCCATACGGTATCCTTAAGATCCGAACCAGATACCTTTACTTTAAATAATTCTGAAAAGGCACCTACAGGCACATCTCCAAAATCATGTAAGGTACTACTCAAAGCCAATTGAGGATCTCCGCCACGTGCATAAAGTTGCAGCGATGCGAGCGCTACTGCATGGCTGGCAGCTGTTATTTGTGCATCATAACTTTGAATACTCTGAGGAGTAAATCGAACGAACAATTCCGTAGTTGAGAGGTCACCGTTTATAGCAGGTGACAAGATTAATGTATCCGTATTACCACCATAATCTCCTGCTGTTTGCGTTAGTTCAAAGCCTGGCGGGGCTATTAGCATTAAGCCTCCTACCAGCTCGGAGGCAGATACTTCCAATGATTGTTCGGGGCTCGTAACGCCAATATAAGAAAAACCAAAATCCAGCTCAGCCGGCGCAAGTTCAATATGAGGCTCAAAAGTTTGTGTATTCAATTCAATTTCGGGAGCATCTATTCCAGCTGAAATCACAGAGAGTAATTCGGTGGCGTCTAAGCCATCCTGCGGATTGAACACTACATAGTAAGTAGTGGTATCCAAAACAGCACCAGGAGCATTTATTGAAAAAGCATTTGACAAGCCAAAATTCACCCCATCGCTGCTCATATAAAATTCCGAAGAACTGAGGTTAAAAGTAATGTCATTAAAAATGTCATAACCCCAAATGTCAAAACTAAGCGCCTGAGAAGTATCTCCCAAAGCTATAATGCCAAAATCCAGCATGTTTACATTAGCGTTTATTACAGGATTGATGCCATCGGCTAAAAGTACAACGCTATCTTCTAAAACCCCGCTTAGGTGTGATAAGGGAGCATGTACATGCGATGTATCTTGAGGTGTAAAGCGCACAAATATGGTTGTCACACTCAACTCACCGTTGTCGTGTTCCAACTCCAGGTTATTCGCACTGAAATTTCCACTCTGTAAAGAAATCTCGAAGCCTTCGGGAGCAGTTACTGTCACATTTTCAAGCAAATTCTCACCAGCTATCGTATAGCTCAATTCTTGAGAAGCTTGCCCTACCTGCACAGGACCGAAGTCCAGGGTATCTAAAGAAATGGTTAAAACAGAAGGAGGAAGTTGGGATTCACCACTTACCTCAATGGTTTCGCTAACAATAGTTGGAGTACTAATCGTAATTTCTTCATTGTACATTTGAACCGTTTCCGGAACAAATTTCACATATATATCGGTAGTTGCTACTATACCATCAATAGCATCTAATACCAGCGTCTTTTGTCCACTAAAACCTGCGCCACTACTTGTCGATAGCCAAAAACCGTCGGGGGCAGTGAATGTTATAGCACCAAATAAATCGGCACCACTAACTGTTAAAGTCTGCTCTCCCGATGATTGTCCCAGGAAGACCAAACCAAAACTGTCATTAGAAAGGCTGTGCGATAATGTACTTGGACTGGCGACACCACTTCCCTGGTAGTATCCGATATTAGTTCCGAAGGTCACATTGCCACTTCCCAAAGCCACTGATCCCGTTACTAAATCGGCGCTCCCATTAGCTGCATCTGTAAGTATCCAGGGATCTTCATCGAAGTTATTGCCCAGGTCTACACCTCCATCTTGTGTCCAGTTTGCAGACCCACCACTACCGGCAATTAAAGAATGGCTTACACGAGCCGTATCACCGTCATTACGAGGGTAAAGTGCTTGTTCTCCTTCATTTCCCCATATCAGGACATTTGTAAGGTCTGCATCAGAATCTCGAAGGTAAATACCATTTCCGACAGAAGCTCCACTGTTAAGGGTAAATGTCGCGTTCGTAATTACTGCTGATCCATCACGCACATAGAGACCCGCCGGACCACCGGCACTTGAATCGAAATCGATTGTATGGTTATTTATCACTAAAATATCTCTGAAGGTTGTTTGTGCATCTCTGGTATAAATAGCTCCTCCTGAATTGCTCGAAGTATTTGAAGCCAAATTTCCCTCAAACACGCAGTTTTCAATTAATGGTGTTAAATTTCGCACATACAGTCCGCCTCCATTAATTATTCCGCCACCTAACAATTTGTTTTTTCTAATAACGCACCCTCTTATGGTGGCCGATGAATTACTCAAGGATATACCGCCTCCGTATAAAATACCTCCCGTTTCTATAGACTGACAGGTATTATTTTCAATAGTACAATTTTCAATTAATGGATCTGCTGCTGCCACAAAAACACCTCCACCCTGATCAAGACTCACATTGCTGTGGACATTTAAGTTTTTCAATGTAGCGTTAGCATAAATCATGTAAATTCCGCCACCCAAATCATTGGCACCGGAGCTATTATCGGCGTGCCCTCCTGTAAGCGTAAACCCATCGAGCACAGTAGCACTTGTAATCAAATTTGTGCTTTGCCCTACTGCCATTACGGGGTGATGACTATTCTCACTCCTGGAAGGCTCGTCAATACGAATATTGTTGTTATCGTCACCAGATAAGTCACCGGATAATATACTGGCATTACTTTCAAAATCACGATTAGTTAACGTGCTGGCATCAATTGGTGATTCATTGCCATTAAAACCACCTAGCATAACAACGCTTTCTTTCAATTCAAACGCCACCTCTCTGTCACTCGCATGTGGCTTATAAATACCGGCAGCGACAACAATAGTATCACCTGCCATGGCATTTAATAATGCTTGTTGTAAATCGTTGTACGCATTAGCCCATGACATTCCATTATTGGCTCCGGAAGCATTATCGTTCACATAAATAACATTTCCGTATGTCAGGTAACTTAACAGCACAAAAACCCCTACTAAATTCAGTCTGGTAATCTTAAAGTACATAGCTCAGTTCTGGTTTAAAATAAATAATCTGGTTCCCGATTAATTACGATACTCATTTAAGCCTTGTTCAAAAATGAGAAAGCCCAGAACAGGGCAAATCTTCCGTTAAATGCCTGCCAAGGCATAAATAAGGCTAACACCTAAGTGATATTCTTACAAAAATACGGCTAAAACCTAAAGCATGAATAGCCAGTGCAAATCCTAAATAAAAGTGACAAAAGGCGTTTCTTTGAATAAAAGGTAATTCTAAATATCTTTACAGTCGTTTAAGTGCAAAAACAATGCGTAATTAGCCTTACTCATAAGCCAAAATACTATTTTATTAGAATAGTTTGATCTGTAATAAAAGATAAGCGTGTGAACTCCAACAATCTTAAAGCTCTTTTTAAGAATAATTTAGGGATAATAATTTTAGTGGCTGTAAGCATCGGCTATCTTTTTGTTAACTATGGCAATTTTATTTTGCACGCTAACAGCCATATGATGTCGACCGAAGGAGATGGGGTCAAAAACTATTTCGTTTACGCCGGACACGTCAAGAACAGTGAAAACCTGCTTTTCTTTGATCAATTAAACTATCCGGACAAAGAATTACATGTATATACCGATGGTTCATTCCCCCTTACATTATTTGTTCGTCTGTTTCCGCAACACTCATTTGTCAGAAACAATGCAATAGGTTTATTCAACCTATTTTACCTGTTTACTGCGATAATAGCAGTCGTTTTATTGTATAACATCTTAATAAAACTTAATGTTAATAAGGTTTTGGCCGTAATTGGCGCCTTTGTGATCACCTTTATGTCGCCGACATGGATACGCTTAACAGGACATTATTCATTATCTATGCAATTTGTAATTCCGCTTCAAATCTGGCTAAACTTTTGCATTACTAAGGCGAATGACACCAAGTACAAATTCTATCTAATAAATGCTGTTTGCATCCTTATATTAAGCCTGTTCCACCCCTACTTTGGCGTAATCTGTCTGGCATTTACTGCCCTGTATCAATTGTTCTATCGCCTTTTTTATGGCAATGCCTACTCGTGGAAAAAAGTACTGTTATCCATTGCCTCTATCATACTTCCCATAGTCCTTATTCAAGTAGTTTTCTCGGTCCTTGACCCTTATAACGATCGCCCGGCAAATGCTTTTGGTATTTTTGAATACGTTGCCAGTTTCTCTTCCATCCTTTACGCCAGATATGGTGAAATGGCTAACATGTATAACGATATTTTTGTTACTAAAAAGGACTACTATGAAGGTTATGCATTCATCGGAACATTTACAATCATTATAGGTTTGTTTTATTTTTCAAAAACAGCCCGAAAATATATAAAAGCACCTAAAAAAATACGTTTAAAAAAGCATATGCATTCAGAAGTGCGAAGCCTTTTTTGTACCTCGATCATCACGTTGATTTTAGCATTTTCATGGTTTCATATGCTCTTTGGAGAAGAGTTCATCACCCATTACTTTGGTCCACTCAAACAAATCAGGGCTTTGGGACGTTTTGCCTGGATTTTTTATTACTGCAGTACGATTCTTGCATTTTTCATTATAGACAGGCTGCTGAGGTACTGGAAACGACATAAAAAATACTGGATAGCAATTCCTGTATTGCTCCTGGGTATCTACCTCTATGCATTTGAAGTGCAGGGCGTACAGTCCTTTACCAGTCACATGATCACCAAAGGAGAAAACGTCCTTAAAGAAGATTCTAAAGACGAATATACAGTCGAGATCCAAAAATCACTGGATTCACTGAACCTCGAAGAATTTGGTTCAGTACTTCCTATGCCCTATTTTCATGTAGGTGGCGAATATTTCGGTACACCAAACTTACGAAACTCATTTAAATGTGGGCTCATATTCACCTATTTTTCCAATTTAAAAAATATAGGGTGCTCCATGGGGCGTACTTCTATTAAAAGTACCAAAGAACATTTTGACCTGATTGCTCCACCCTATTACCCTAAGCCCAATTACCCAAAAGAAATCACCAGTAAAAAAATACTCGTTATTGACACCTGGGAAGAAAAAACTGAATCTGAAATAGATCTTCTAAAACGATCCAAACAAATCTATAAATCTGCAAAGTTTGATCTTTACGAATTAAGCTGGCAAGAATTATTATCAACAAAAAACAATGTCGTAGCGGAATACCTGGCCAAAAGAGATCAGCTCCAATTCTCTGATTTTATGCAATGTACTACTGTAGATCAACTGGTGGAGTTTAACGATTTCGATGATCGAAAAAGTGAAGTACAATTCAGGGGAGCAGGAGCTTTTGAAACAACTAATGATCTTAACACACTCGCCGAATGGGCTCCTGGAACTCTTGTTACCGGAGAAACTTATGAAGTCAGTTTCTGGTATTACAATAACGTACCTGAAGCAAAAGGCTTTGTGTTTGTGGAAGAGGTAAAACCGGATGGACGTGGAATATGGCACCCCGGCACCACCTTGCCGTCGTCTTTTTATATAAACGGAGACTGGACATTGGTAAATCATCGTTTCAAAATCGAAGATGGCAATTCACATTTCAAAATCCTTGTAAACAACACAAGAGTTTTCCCATTAACTATTGATGATTTATTAATCAAAACCGTATCAAACGACGTTTATTTCCCTGTAAATGAAAATCTATTATTCTACAATAATCACCGCGTGGCAAGTAAGGACATTAAACTTGAGACCATTGAAAGCAAACAAAAGCAGGTAGTCTATGAATATAATTTCGATGACAAAAACGACAGGCAATGGCTTCCTGAAAGAGAAATTATTGATATAGAGGGGCAACATGTAGCCAAAATAGTGGAAGAAAGCGATTATAACTTAAATTTCAAGTTAATTGCCGACTCTACCGCTCTTTTAAGAGATGCACGCACCACACTAAAAAACATAGCATGGTCAGGAAAGATCCGACAATCCAAAGCTACCGAACATTGCCAAGTTGTACTTGAATTCAGGAAAAAGAATGGTGAAAAAATACTTCAAAATCAACTCTTAAATCTAAACCCTGATGTAAAGGATTGGCAACAGGTCAATTTATTCTTCAAGGCACCAGCTACTATTAAGGGCTTAAATGAGATGGTTGTATACCTTTTTAATCCAAAAAAAGAATCTATACTCGTGGATGACCTAAAAATCACCATGGAGTACCTGGTTTATTAAAGGTAGACTTCGATTCCGGAGATTTATTTTTCTTCTTCTATTATATATATGGGGCGTTTTTTGCTTTCATCGAACATATAACCAACATATACCCCAATAATACCTATCAGGAAGAATGTGAGGGCAAATGAAAAGGCCAAAAAGACAACCAGCGTAGTATAACCGGGAGGCACGTCATCTATGAGGTAAAATACTACAGAATATACCGCCAGCGCCAGCGCTACAAAACTAAATATCGTACCTATAATTAATCCCAGGTGCAGAGGTACTTTTGAGAATGATATAATCGCTCCAATGGAAAGAACAAACAGCTTATATAAAGAGTATTTGCTTTCTCCCGCTATTCTGTTTGTAGCTTCAAATTCCAGCGTACTATTTTGAAAACCCAAAATTTGAATAAACCCGCGTAAAAAGCGCGTTCGCTCCCTGTATTCGTTCTTCAATACTTTGGCAACGGCTCTGGAAACCAAGAAAAAATCACTGGCACTTTCATGAAACTTAACCGGCGACAACTTATTCAACATTTTATAAAACAGCTTAGATAAGCCTCTTTTCACAAAACCTACATCTTCCCGAAAAGTACGTACCATGTTTACAACATCCGATCCTTTTTGAAATTCCTCCACCATCTTTGGTATAATAGACGGAGGGTGCTGGCAATCGGCATCGAGGCAAATTACTGCATCACCTTGTGATTTGTCGATACCTGCAAGCATTGCAGCCTCATGCCCAAAATTTCTCGAAAAATGTAACGCTCGTACCGTTTGATGTTCGGCTGCCAATTCGTCAATAATCTTTCTGCTATTGTCAACGCTGCCGTCGTTTACGAAAATGATTTCCACCTCACATGCCAACGACTGCGCAACTGAAGAAACCTCTTTCCAAAAATCAAGCAATGCGTCTTCTTCATTATATACTGAAACAACAAGTGTCAGCATATTTATTGTTCTAAGCGAATCAGAATCTGCCATATATCAAATTTCCAAACGCCAAATTTATCAAATTAATACATGCTTTCCTTATTACGATTACTTTTTTATTAATAATGGTTTATAATTGCCCGTGGCATACCACTTTATCACAATAGTTATTAGTTTAGTGAGGTATTCTAAACTATGGCTCCATGTACAAAGTTTACTTAATAGTAATACTTACTGGAATATTAAGCTGGCATACTTATAGTCAGTCGAGTCCAACAATATCGAAATCCGGGCTATCGATTTTGGTTGACCAGCTTCCGCTTATAAACAATGATGGTACTTTGATATTATATTCTTACTCCAAGGCTTCCTGTTGCCTGGGGTATGAAGAGGTCCTCATAAGGCACCACCTGGGCACGGGCGAACAGGAATCGGTAGCCATATTATCGCACGGTGAAAAAGAAACAAGAAGCAATTCAGACACCGAAAGCGCCTTCAAAAAAACAAAACAGGCCATAGAGGGAGAAAATTACATCTCCTTAAAGTACTTTAACTCACAGGAATTGGAGCTACTCAACGACACATCCCTTGTAAGCCAAATTAAATTCAAAATTGAAGATTCATTATATGTATCAGAGGCTTTTGAACGTACTTTGAGCATGTTGTCGAGCTATTGTTGCGACGATGAATCAGGGGAAAAGTCGTGTCCCTGTTTGACTATGCCGACAGCTATGTGGTATAGTAGTAAACATCAATTAATTTTATTGGAAACACAATGTCTGCACGCCAGAGATGGTTGTGAGGACGGCCCATTTTATGACATCCTAAAGTTTAGCACCTGGTTCAGATAGAGCAGGTAGGCACCTCGTTGAGGTATGGTCCTCCCTTCCACCTGGTCGAAGTGCCACAAAAATCAAAAAAAAAGTCCGTCATCGAATCGATGACGGACTTCTATATTTCTCTTAAAGAGACTAGCTTATTTTTTCTCGTCTGTTACTTCTTCAAAGTCAACATCTTCAGCAGAACCAGCATCGGAAGCATTACCTTCAGGTTGTCCCTGAGCTGCTCCTTCTGCACCACCTGCTGCTTGTTGTGCCTGGTATATTTCTTGTGAAGCGGCCTGCCATGCAGCATTCAAAGCTTCTGTTTTGGCCTCCATAGCAGCAGTATCTTGCGATTTAAGTGCTTCTTTCAATTCGTCCAAAGCCCCTTGAATTGCCGTCTTATTTCCTTCAGACAATTTATCTCCAAATTCGCTTAGTTGCTTTTCTGTTTGGAAAATTAAAGAATCGGCAGCATTTATTTTGTCGGCCTTTTCTTTAGCAGCTTTGTCCGCATCGGCATTGGCTTCTGCTTCCTGCTTCATTTTCTCGATTTCCTCGTCTGTCAATCCGGAAGAAGCTTCAATTCGAATTTGTTGCTCTTTACCAGTTCCCTGATCTTTGGCAGAAACCTGCATGATACCATTAGCATCGATATCGAAAGTTACTTCGATTTTAGGTGTGCCACGTGGTGCCGGCGGAATATCCGTCAGGTGAAAACGACCAATTGTTTTATTATCCTGAGCCATAGGGCGCTCACCCTGCAACACATGAATTTCTACTGAAGGCTGGTTATCTGCCGCCGTAGAGAATACTTCAGACTTCTTAGCAGGAATCGTTGTGTTTGATTCTATTAGTTTGGTAAACACACCGCCCATTGTCTCAATTCCAAGAGATAAAGGCGTTACGTCTAGTAGTAAGACATCTTTAACCTCACCAGTCAATACACCACCCTGAATTGCAGCGCCAATAGCTACAACCTCATCCGGGTTTACTCCTTTAGAAGGTTTTTTACCGAAGAATTTCTCTACCTCTTCCTGTATCCTTGGGATACGTGTAGAACCTCCTACTAAAATTACTTCATCGATTTCAGAAACTGAAATACCGGCATCGCTAATTGCTTGTTTACACGGCTCTAAAGATCTTCTTATCAGATCATCGGCCAATTGCTCAAACTGAGCTCTTGAAAGCGAACGTACCAAGTGCTTAGGAATACCATCAACAGGCATAATATAAGGCAGGTTGATTTCTGTGGAAGTACCACTTGACAACTCGATTTTTGCCTTTTCAGCAGCTTCTTTCAAACGTTGAAGGGCCATTGGGTCCTTACGTAAGTCTATTCCTTCGTCTTTCAAAAACTCCTCCGCCAACCAGTTTATGATTACCAGATCAAAATCGTCACCACCTAATCTGGTGTCTCCGTTTGTGGATTTCACTTCAAATACGCCATCTCCCAGCTCCAGGATAGATATATCGAAGGTACCACCACCAAGGTCATAGACCGCAATAGTAATATCCTGATCTTTTTTGTCTAATCCGTAAGCTAAAGCTGCAGCGGTAGGTTCGTTGATAATACGTTTCACGTCCAAACCTGCAATCTGCCCAGCCTCTTTTGTTGCCTGACGTTCTGCATCATTAAAATAAGCAGGTACTGTGACTACAGCCTCAGTTACTGACGTACCCAGATAATCTTCTGCCGTACCCTTCATTTTCTGAAGTATCATGGCCGATATTTCTTGTGGTGTATAACTACGATCACCAATTTTTACACGAGGTGTATCGTTGTTTCCCGATTCTACATCGTAAGCAACAGATTCTTTCTCCTTACTACAATTCGAATACTTCTTACCCATAAATCGTTTGATAGATTGTATGGTGTTTTTGGGATTCGTGATAGCCTGTCTCTTTGCAGGATCTCCCACTTTACGCTCTCCCTTACCATCATCTAAAAACGCTACAATAGAAGGTGTCGTTCTTCTTCCTTCACTATTTGGAATCACCACCGGTTCGTTTCCTTCCATGACAGAAACGCAGGAGTTGGTGGTTCCCAGGTCTATTCCGATAATTTTTCCCATAATTATTTATATACTTAGAGCCATTAAATTTCTTGTTACATCTTTTCTCTATCAAGCAGCATGCCAGAGCATTTCCGGACAAATTTCACTGTCAATATGACAGATTTACTGACAGCGATAATTTTTTGAGATTAAATAAGTGTCAATTCATGCCAATATCAACAGCAAACGCCAATAAGCCCGCCTAAACTAGTACTCGCATCGGTGGACAAAAGCTATTACAACTATTGATGTCCTATTAAGCCCCACTATTCGAAAACCAGACTTGTGTTTAGTTATCTTTAACTCAATGTAAAAAAATAGAGAAGGAACAAAAAAAATAGATGCTTCGTTAAGAAAGATAGATAATTGCGCTTAATTTTATTAGTATGAAAGAAGAGGCACAGCAAAAAGATCTACGAAAGGTGACAAAAGGCGGGCGTATGTATTATACGACTTCAGACTTTTTTAAGCGTAAAAAAGTAATTGACTTAATTAGTAAGCTGGAAAAATCGCAGGTATTTCATTCTATTGTGAATGAGAATAAAACAGCTCAAAATGCTGCATAAGTCATGCCTTGGAACGTATTTATTTTTCCTATTGCAGCGGGTTATTACCTGTTGACTCGTCTCAACTGTTTCAAATTTCGACAACAACGCCTCGATCGCCAACGATTAATTTTTGACACTATTGTCGTTGGAATAGCATTACTTATAATTGCAGAAGCCTGCAAAGATCTGGCAGTTTATTTTTTCCCGGCCCTAATTAACAAGATTTATTCTTATTTCCCACTCGACATACCACATGTCGGTACTACTTCTTTCACCCTCATTCTTGCTTTTGCGGGTGCCAAACTTGGAAACCTAACTATTTACCGGGATGTAAGCAAACAGGTAGAAAAGGCCATCAAAAAAGTAGGTAATGAAATGGAAATGCTATTATTATCTTCTAACAAAGACCATCATTTATTACAATTCACGCTCGGTTCGGGCAAATTCTATGTAGGATGGGTAAAAGATTTACCAGTACCTCATGTGGCCAATTATGTACGAATTATTCCAGCTTTTAGTGGGTACCGGGATGACGAAAAGCGCCTGATATTTACAACCGAGTACATCTCCGTTTACAAACAAATTATTGATACCCACAAACAAAACGAAACAACAGAGCACCCTTTTGATCTCGTAATAAAATTGGGTGATATATCTACAATTGCCCGTTTTGACATAGACCTTTACGAGCGCTTTAATGAGGAAGGTATAAAAAACACCTCCGCTTAGAGAAAACGAAGGTGTATAACGTTGGAAGCGGCTATATAAAATACCGTTCTTAATAATAGCTTGTCACGGCTTTATATAAACTTTTCGACTAAACGCTCCTGCTGTTACAAAATAAACGCCCGGATCCCAGTTTTTAATAGCTATTCTCAATGTAGTATTTGTTAATTCGTAATCTCCGATCTTCATACCGCGTGCATTATAAACAGCAAGCGACAAATTTTCTGCGTTTAAACCTTCTATGTTCAAAATATCGGATACCGGGTTAGGGTAAACAATCAGGTCTCCTTTATCTTCATTATCAAAGACACTCGTATTTAGCCCTTCACAAAAATTAACATCCGGATTTAGTTCGATATAGCCTTTTGGGGACAAATCGCGATCCTTAAACCCTTCGAAGTCAAGCGGGTATTTTTTAATTCTAAAAGTAAGGTTTTGGCTTAGCGCTATTGCATCGCCCTGATTAACAGGAGACCCGGCAACCAGCGGAGTACGGTATTCCCAAACAACTTCATTAGCACTGTTTAGTTCAAAAGCATAACCCGGTCTACCAACTCCTAACAAAACGTTATCGTTTGGCAAATGCTGAATACTAGACAATATATTAGAATACATCAATGAATCACTCACTGGGTGCCTATAGGTTTTGCTAAAGTCATTGGGAAGAAACACATTATCATCGGATGAATAAGCCCACTCATAGTCTACCCACTCAGGCATTATTACGTGAGCAGTTGACACATTTTCATTTACTCTATTGTTAAACACGGCTATTTTTCCGTACTCACTGTGCGAATCATCGAGAAAATCATTTATCCAATGTGCATCGTGCTGATAGAATAATTTTTGATCGCTTGAATCGCCTGCTGCATGAGCGAGCGGGTTTCCCCATCTAAAAAGTAAATCCCCGCCTTTATCGGCAAATCCTCCCAAATGGCCAGCTGCCTGTTGAGTAGTAGTTGAATGGTCTATGATCCATATCTCATTGAATGTAGGCACGCTTATCATGATCTGATCCAAATCTTCGTTGTAATCAATTGAATTGGCATGCAACCAATCGGGATGCCCCTTGGTATTATCATAATTGATATTTATTAACTCCGGGTGGTCATACACGCTTCCATAATTAGCTTTACTACTGTCGAAATCCTGAATCAAATGATCCCAGGCATGCCATTCCCAGACTATCTCACCATCATCACCATTTAATTCAAAAATAAAATCGGGCCACAACTTATCCTGAGCTGTAGTGCTGGTATCGCGTCCGGCTGCCTGTGCATCTTCCTCCGATTTCAATTCCCAGGCAATAGCCAATACATTTCCATTGGGCATGACAGAGAAGTCGTGATGAATGCGTTGCAGGGAATCATTCATTTCAAATTCCCAAATAAGCTCATTGTCCCAACTACGTCTTTCGATAATTGAACCTCCACCACCGGCCCAAATATGGTCACCGGCAAGGGCAGCATCGCGTTTACCTTTTGTCAAATTGCCTTCATTATCTATATAAGCAATATTACCAGGTCTGAAATTACTGCTATCGGCCCACTCATGAACTATTTCACCACAATTATCAATCAAATACACAGATGATTGGTTGTGCGGGAAAAATAAGCTATAACCTTCATAAACATCTTCGTGTTCAATGCTAAGCAAGCCGACCGTATTTTGAGACTTCGAACTAAATACTGCACCGATAATACTAACTACAAGTGCCAATGTTTTGATAAAATTTACTTTCATATTTTATTTCGTTGATGTAAGAAAAAGTTTTTCACTTGTTGGAGCTCCATTTGCCAAAACAACATTCACATAATAAAATCCAGGCTTGAGTTGAGAAGATGATAGCTCTATTTGGTTGTTATAAGTTTCATCGTCATAATACACTTTTCCGTCTGCTGATAGCAATCTTACCTTCATATATGTCCCTTCGTGCTGTTCCACTTTTATAACACCATCAAGCAAAGTTACACTTGCTTTACTAATTGCTTCTTTTGTAGTAATACTGGTAGTTAGCTCACAATTGTTGAGCGGATCGAGTTCAATAGGGTCGCCCGGACTAAGGTCTTTACCTTGAAAACCCGGATAGTCAAGAGGGTATTTAAAAGCCATAAAACACCAATTGGAAGAAGTAAAACCACCCTGCCTTACCGGTTCATCCTGGTCAAGGGGAATTACATAGTCCCAAACGATTTCATCATGCTCGTCCAACTCAAAAAGGTGACCTTTGGTTCCCTCATTAACAAGCATATTGCCATTGGGAAGACGTTGCAGGTTGGACATGAAGCGGGAAAAGAAATCGGGTTCATTGGCTGCCGTGTAGGACCAAGATGGATCTATAGGAAGGTAAGCATTATTTCCATCAATAATGTAGTTACCCTGCGCATCTACAGGAGGGTCTATTATGGAAGCAATGGAATAATCTGTTCCGGGTCTTCCGTTGCCATTATTAAACAAACTTATTTTTCCTTCGTCTTTAAATCCCGGCTTAATCCAAAAAGCGCCATGCTGCCCATATAAATGTCGATCACCGTCTGTTCCTCGATTATACATCTCAGGATTCCCCCACCTGTAGAGCAAATCTCCACCTTTTCCGTAATTCCCACCTTCGTGACTTGCAGCCTGTTGCGTGGTGGTGCTATGATCGATGATCCAGATTTCGCCAAAATCACGAACACTCATCAATATCTGGTCAAATTCCGGATGGTAATCGAGTGAGTTCATATGAGTCCAATCGCTACCCGATGGAACCGGGGCATTGATATCCACTAATTCAGGGTGTCCTGCTACTTCGCCAAAAAAAAGACCCTGCGGATCTTCTTCCTGCACCAAATGATCATAGAGGTGCCATTCCCATATAATATTAGCTTCATCGGTACCAAGAACTTCCAGTTCCAGAATCCCTTCCCACCATCTTGTATTCAAAGGGGACGGCAAGTCTTCGTTAATTTCCCAAATTTCAACTAAAATATTGCCATTGGGCAAAACGGCCACATCGTGGTGACTTATATAAGTTGTGGTATTCACTTCGTACTGCCAAACGGTATTGTTATCCCAGTCCACCAGCTCCAAACCACCTGCACTACTGGGGGCTTCAATGGGGCCCACCTCATCTTCAACGTCATAGGTTCTCAGCATCAGGCCATTTTCTAAAAAATAGGCAGAATTGGCGGTATGCAGATTCCGGTCCCAGTGGTTAATTACGTTTCCACAGTTATCTATCAGGTAACAGTCTGAAGAATAAAAACCAGAGAAAAAGGTGAGTGAATGCATTGCATCAGGCGTGTTCACAAAAGTTCCAACCGTCTGTTGTGCCAACAAACTCGTGCAGGCACAGGCAATAAACAAACAGGATAATAATTTCATAAGTTGTAAGTGTTCGTCCCAAGTCATGGAATCTTCAATAGAAACCATTTCAGAATTTAATCATACAACCAATTAATAACCAGCATGATAAAAGAAAGAGTCAAAAATGATAAGGGAATGTTTGATTGAACAATCCCTTATTAATTAAGCCACAAAACGCTAAAAAACGCAGCATCTATGGCAACACTACCTACTAGCTACCAACTACTTAGTCGTTTTAAGAACTTTCATGGTATACACCTTTTTATTGGTCTCTATAAGTAAGTAATAAAGCCCGTCTTCTAATTCTTTAGTAGACACCTTTGTGAGGTCTGTCGCTTTCTCTGCTTGTTCATTTAGTGTGATAATTCCTGCCGCATTCAACATCTTCACCGATTTAATATATTCATTCACGTTTTGTGACTTAATAAGCATTGAATGTACAAGTGGATTGGGAAATACCGATGGTGCCTGTTCCTCGGTAATAATTTCGGATCTTGTAACAACCGCCGTTTCGGTGAACAGACTTTCTTTATCAATCGCGTCTTGCGGATTCCACGCCAGTACCATTTGTGCTTTACCTGAGGTATGAATATATTCAAGTGTAATGTTATAAGATTCTCCCGCATCCAAATCAACTCCATCGGCAGTATGCACACCATTTTCGGAAGATTCGATCAACAACTCATTGTTCAATGACAGCCTCACAGTTCCATTCTCATGCCTTGTCGTAAAATAATAGGTGGCACTGCTATCTACCTTGACAGAACCTGTCCAACGTGCGCTTACCTGGTCGTTATTGATGGATGGATGCAAAGCGGCGAAGGTATTGAACGAAATAAACGGATCTTTTCTTTCTTCGGCAGGCCCTGCAAAGTTTGTGTTGTTGAAATAATGCCCTTTGAGTCCATTAAGCGCACAGGCATCTTCATCTGAAATTCCTATTCCATGAAATGAAATGGAGTTTAGTTTGCACATGCTTTGCTGTGATTTAAATTCGGTGATGAACTGTATGTACAGTTTATGAGTACCGGCATATTCAGAGACGGGGACTATGTAGTCATCCCAAAAATCGCCTCCACCTTCTACCCAAAGTTGACCTATAGCGTTTGAGTTTAAGTCGTCCAAATAAATATATATGCGGCCACCGCCTCCATTATTTTTAAGACGAAAAGACAGGTGAGTTATTCCGGAAAGATTTACCGGCTCAAAAACCAGGTAATCGAGATTGCTAATATGAGTTACTTGTAAAGAACTATCTTGCGGATCATCTGATTGCTCAATTGATACTCCACTATGTTCCGAATAGTGTTCAGCTTGTTTTAGTTTGGGTTGTAGCATGACGCTATCTTTACCAGTTAATTGCATTTGATCCTGATAAGAGGCTTCCACAAGAATGGTCCTGTCGCGTCCAATTACTCCAATATTCGCTAACTCCACATTTCCTTCACAACTATCAATATGATAAACCATATTAAGATCACCATCAAGAAAGTGCTTGACTATTATGCCAAGGTCTTCACAAGCGACCATTCCATCTTCGGCATCTTCTGCGGTAGCTTCAATGGAAATGGACTCGCCATAACCATAAAAACCACCATGAACAGGTGCTATAATACTCACATTTGGCCTTGTATTTCCTGCAATTATTGAAACAGAATCTGAAGAAGATAAGCCATTGGGATCGCTTACCGTTAGTACGACATTATATATTCCGGCTTGAGTGAAACTGTGCGACGGATTTAAAGTGGTGGCATCTACTGTACCGTTTGCATCAAAATCCCAGGCATAACTAAGTGCTTCCATATCCGGATCATATGAAAGGGACGCATCAAACTGCACTTCAAGTGGGAGAGTGCCACTCGTTACAGAGGCTTGTACCTTGGCTACTGGTTCTTTGCTATTACTGTAGTACCCAATTTTTTTAAGATAGGTCCCGGAAGAAGATCCATCCTCTCCCCATTCAAGCAGGTATAAATTCCCATCCGGGCCAAAATCAATGTCCATGGGTTTATTAATCTCTAATGTTTTGAAAAATGGGTTAATTTTTATCAACTCACCCTGACTGTTTTGCTTAACTTCTCTAAAAAAGCTCCTTTGGTGATCATACAAAAACAAGCTGCCGTCATAGTATTCCGGGAACTTTCCTTTAGCATTCAGATTCATATCGTAATTATAAACAGCTCCGGCCATAGCACCTTTTTGATGCCCCCTTTCAAATTCAGGAAATTCCTGAGAGTCATTGTTATCATACCAAAACCATGCAGGTTGCGCTTGTGGCACCCATTCTATACCAGTATTATTAACAGAAATGTTAGAAGGTGATTCGCTACTGAAATGATCGCCAGGGGTAAAAGTGGCAAAATCAAAATTTCGATAGCTTTTATTATCTGCCATCTGTTGGGGCCAGCCAAAGTTGAGGGCCTGCGTCGCTCTGTTTATCTCTTCATAACCACGAGGTCCTCTACTTGCATCGTCATTAAGCGCACCTGGTGCCCAATCCCCAACATATAAATTGCCATTCGCTGCATCGACAGCTATTCGTTGGGGATTTCTGAGCCCCATCAAATAGATTTCAAATAAAACAGGAGTGCCCGGATCTGCTATTGTAGCATAGAGGTTACCTTCGGGAATTGTATAAACACCATTCTGAGGTTTAATACGCAATACTTTCCCCCTAAAATCATTGGAGTTTAATGAAGTGGATTGCGCATCAAAACGTTCCCTGCCAGCACGTTCATCTACCGGAGCGTAGCCACTGGACGCGGTTCCATCTACATTATCGCCGATAGAAATGTACAGGAGTCCCTGGCTATCAAACTCCAAATCACCAGCCACATTGCAGCACACTGATCTGTCAAATGGTATTTCCAACAAGACATGCTCGTTTTTTAAATCAATATAGTTGTGCTGTAGATTAAATTCAGATACTCTGATTATTTCATTGTCACCCGCTGGTGAGTAACATAAGTATGCAAGGTTATTATTTTCGAAATCAGGATGTATGGCCAGCCCCAAAAGACCGAATTGATCCTGAGAATAAACATCCAGGCAACCAAGCAATTGTTTTTGGTGCGTTTGCGCATCAATTAATAAAATCTCCCCTTCTTTTTCGGCGAGGACTACGTCTAAATTTGGCAAGATTGCCAATGCTCTTGGTTGCTTTAAGTTGGCAGCCATCTCATCGACGATAAAGTTAGCATCGACAGTAGCATCAAAATCACCCTCAACCAGGCCTGCCGCGTAATGAATCCCTCCCAATACATGTGCGCGAAATAATGGTTCGGAAAAAGCCTCATTGGTATGCCCTCCGGCGGTGTACCAGGCACGACCACCATCGTATTCATGACACCAGATTATCGGGTGATCCCACCCTAATGTACCTCCTGTATAGTCGCGCTCTTCTAAAGTTGCCAGGACATGTACATCGCTCCTTGGATTTGTACGAAAGTTATACCACTCATCTGTTCTATTCCATATAGAAGGTAAATTTGCTGTAGATGGATGGATGTGATCTGACACCATAATATCTGCATTCCATGTTCCACTGGGGTGGTCAAGGAAATAAGCCCCTACCAAATCCTCATACCAGGGCCAATCATATTCGGTATCGGAAGCCGAATGAATACCAACAAACCCTCCGCCATTCTGAATGTATAACTCAAACGCGGCTTGCTGGTTATTATCAAGAATATCGCCGGTAGTACTTAAAAATATAACTACGGCATATTGAGCCAGGTTACTGGTATTAAATTGATTTGCGTCTTCGGTAAGATGTACTTCAAAATTGTTTTCATTACCCAACTGCTGAACCATACTTATACCTGCCGGTATTGAGTTGTGCCTCCAACCGGTAGTCTTAGAAAAAACGAGGACCTTAAAATTTTGTGAAACGCCTGACACAGATACACCTAGTGCCAAGCAAACAAAGAGCATAATCTTATTCATGGGGAATAACTTTTTGGGTTCCAGAAACTATTTGATCAAAATACGACAAACATCACAAATTTAGTGAATAGATTTTTTAAAACAATTGGATATAAAAAACGCCTTCAACTCCATTTTTTACGTAAAACAATAGACGCAAAAAACACATACGTGATTTGGCCAACATTTAAAATGAACTTATATTGCCTTGAATTTCTGACTATGGTCAGTTCACTGGTAAAACCCCTTTTTGAATAAAGCTTAATAGCTGCTTAAACCTTTATTATGAATCGTCTTGAAATTATTGAATTTCTAAAGGGTTACGCGATTTTTACGATAATTATCTTTCACTTCCTACAGGTTATTGGATTACCATATCCATTCAATCATTTAATTAGCTTTGGAGGAACGGGGGTTCATCTTTTTGTGCTTTTATCTGGTCTTGGCCTCTATTTATCACATCAGAAAAAAGCGTTGACCTTTCTGCCTTTTATTAAAAAGCGAGTTGCCAAAATATATGTTCCCTATATTATTATAGTGCTTATTTCTGCTCTCCTATCTTTTATGCTCCCACTTTTTGATCAATCCTTGTATGCACTCGGAGGACATTTGTTTCTTTACAAAATGTTCGATGAATCTATCATTGGATCCTATGGATACCCTTTATGGTTTATTTCAATGATTCTCCAATTTTATTTTGTATTTCTTGTCCTTGCCTTTTGTCTGGAAAAACTGGGAGACAGGCTTGCATTGATACTGTCAGTAATAATTTCTTTAAGCTGGGCTTTTGTGGTTATTGCAATGAACAAAGAGCTATTACGTGTATGGAATAGCTGTTTTATACAATACCTCTGGGAATTTGTTCTGGGAATGATAATTGCTAAAATCATATTCAAAAAGAATGGCGATGCGACCATCCCCATTAAATCTATCTATATTTTAATTATTGGTCTTGTAAACTGCGTAATCTATGCCGCTTTTGCTTTTATTGGTAAAGATGTGGGTAAGGTTGTTAATGACATCCCTGCATTAATCGGTTATTCGTGCCTGGCCATTTGGATCTATCAACTTAATCTAAAACCCATAAATAACTTCTTTTTGTTTACCGGGAAAATTTCTTTTTCGGTATATCTGTTGCACACACTGGTTTTTGAGATCGGGTTGACTCTTTTACCCGGCATACCATCTTATATTACTGCTTTCATCGCACTTGTGCTGATCTATTTCCTGGCTGTATATTATCAACGTTTCATTGGCGGTCTACTCAAAATCATGAAACTGTAATATATTTTATAGATAAGTTCGTTGCGCTTCCTTTTTTGATTAATTTAAAAGAGAAATCTTTTTTATCGAAAAGTAATCGGAATGCGACGAAACATTATTCTCATCATAGTAAGCCTGTTAACACTGGGTGCGCTTTTTCACAATACTTATCAATATGCCTTTTACTGGTTTCTGGGAATACTCGGAGTATTTGGCTTCCTGGGGCTTTACGACATGCTTCAAGTCAAAAACAGTATTCTGAGAAACTATCCTCTTGTGGGACATTTTCGGTATATAATGAAAGAAATTGCTCCTGAAATACATCAGTACTTTGTGGAAGATAACACCGATGGCAAGCCCTTCAATAAAAACGAGATAGACCTCATCAACTCACGGGCAAATCTGAAAAATGAAAATCATCCTTTCGGCACGGAAATGGACATTTATAAAGACGGGCATGAATGGGTTTCTCATTCTCAATTCCCTACTATAGCCTCAAAAATTAGCCCAAGAGTATTAATTGGAAGTGATTCTTGCCAAAAACCTTATAGTTCCTCTCTATTAAATATTTCTGGTATGAGTTATGGTTCTCTAAGTTCAAATGCCATTATGGCCTTAAATAAAGGAGCTGCCTTAGGACATTTTTCTCATAATACCGGGGAGGGAGCTATTTCCAAATACCACCTGAAACACGGCGGCGATATAATCTGGCAGATCGGAACCGGCTATTTTGGTTGCAGAACCAGCGACGGTCAGTTTGACGCTGATACCTTTGCTGAAAAAGCCAGCGCAGAAGCTGTTAAGATGATAGAAATAAAACTCTCGCAGGGAGCAAAGCCAGGACACGGGGGAATACTGCCAGCTATCAAAAACACACCCAAAATAGCGGAAGTAAGAGGTATAGAACCTCACACAACAATACACTCACCTCCCTACCACTCGGCATTTAAAAATTCCGAAGAGCTATTACATTTCATACAAACACTTAGGGAATTGAGTGGAGGCAAGCCCGTTGGTATAAAAATGTGCATAGGAAGCAAGAAAGAGTTTTACGACATGAGCAAACAAATGTCAATACAAGGAATATGCCCTGATTTCATCTGCATAGACGGATCGGAGGGAGGAACAGGGGCGGCTCCTCTTGAGTTTTCTAACCATATTGGCATGCCTGGCCACGAGGCTATAGCTTATGTACACGATGTTTTAAATGGGTTTAATATAAGGGGCCAGATAAAAGTTGTTTATAGCGGAAAGGTAGTTTCCGGTTTTGATATTGTACGTGCCATCGCTGTTGGTGCCGACCTTTGTAACGCTGCCCGAGCGATGATGTTCGCTATTGGATGTATTCAATCACTGCGCTGTCATAACAATAGCTGCCCGACGGGCATAGCCACACAAAACAGGCATCTGGCAAAGGGGCTGCATGTAGAGCACAAATCTTCACGAGTATATAATTATCACAAAAACACCATTAAATCTGCGGTAGAAATAGTTGCTGCAATGGGCTTAACCGACTTTGATCAGCTGGGACGTGACGCTATCTATCAGTGGTCGGGTGAAAATAACAGGTCTATGCAAATGTCGGAAATTTTTCCGGAGGTAGAAAAAGGCGCCTACCTATAAAAGAGCTACTCTTCCACTCTGTTCACACCATGTAATCCCCTTACTGCCAAACAAGTACTTTTTACTGGTGATTACGTTTATTTGACTTTGTTAACAAATATGTCACAAAGGGAAGAGCAGACTCTTTATTTTACTCATGGGAATTATTGTATAACCGAAACTTAATCTATTTTGTGTATGTCGCCGCTACCGGAAATAACGGAATTCACAGAAGGATCTCCTTTGTAATAGACATCACCACTACCAGAAATTGTCACATCCAAAGCATCATTAACATGAACTCGACAGCTACCGGAGCCTGCGATACTAGCGTCAGTAACTTCACTTTCCAAATCATAGGCACTTATGTCGCCAGACCCGGATATTGCTGCTTCATGAAAATCGGTGCTGCCTTCCAGCTTCATATCCCCGGAACCTGAAATTTTGGTTTCAAGTCTTTCAACGTGTAGTGACAAATCAATATCACCACTTCCGGCAATGCTTAATTCAACATTGTCTTCTGAAATGGTATTTTCACCTATCACCTCTCCGCTTCCAGCCACGCCTATTTTTTCTATTTCGGGAATGGTGATATAGAAAACAACGTCTTTGTACTTTCTGTAACATTCGTCGAGCTCAATTTCCCAGTGACCGTTACGAACATCTACTTCGAGGTCGTTTATAACATTAGACTGTGCTTCAACAAGCACCCTCTGCTCACTACCCTGGGTCAAAAAGACTGTTGCTGGTAATTCTAAAGAAAAGGAATGAAAATCAGCTATGTTCAATTCGGCTGTTTCAATAGGGCCATCTCCTTTTTCGCACGAACGGTCTTTCTCACATGAGCTGAAAAAAAGTGCTGCCGGAAGTGTTGTTAATAATACTAATTTTTTCATGATCTTATGGTGTTTTTTCTTCAATGACAAAGAAAAAATGTACAGGTTGCACTTCTCAGATATTTTTTATCTTGCATCGGATGAAATCACAAACAGAACCCATAATTAAAGGAGAATTTTTGCTGGAGAAATTCCCGGGCAAAGGAGGCTGGACGTACGCTCAACTACCAGGAGTTACTTCAGATAACAATAATCCATTCGGTTGGAGACAGGTGATGGGAAACATTGACTCCTATTCGCTCAAACAATATAAGCTTATGCCTATGGGAAACGGCCACTTATTTTTACCCGTTAAGAGTGCTATAAGGAAAAGCATACTAAAAGAGGCTGGTGACACCGTATCTATTGTATTATATGATGATTACACCACACTGAAAACACCAAAATACATCAAAGAATGTCTGGCTGATGTTAATCAGGATACACTCGAAAAATTTGAAAATTTACCATCCTCAGCCAAAAACGAATTCATCCGGTCAATAGATGCTGCGAAAAGAGATGAAACGAAGGCCAAAAGAATCCTAAAACTAATTGCTTACCTTACAGGCTAAGCCGTCTTTTTCTTCCCTGCCAGTTGGCCACAGGCAGCATCTATATCTTTCCCTCTACTTCTACGAACATTCACGGTAAGCTTTTTATGTTCCAAAAATTCTTTAAACAGGTCAATGGCATCGTCTTCAGCGTTCAAAAATTCCGCATTGCTAATCGGGTTGTATTCAATGATATTAATTTTACAGGGGACGTGCTTTGCGAAATCATACAACTCGCGTGCATCCTCTATTTTATCATTGAAACCATTAAAAACAATGTATTCGAGGGTGATGCTATTTTTGGTTTTTTGGTAAAAGTATTTCAATGCCTCTTTCAATACTTCGAGACTATTAGTCTCATTTATGGGCATAATCTGATTTCTTTTTTCATCGTTTGCCGCATGCAAAGACAGGGCGAGTCCAAACTTCACTTCATCGTCTCCCAACTTTTTAATCATTTTTGAGATGCCGGCAGTAGAAACTGTGATGCGTTTAGGGGACATATTCAATCCTACTTCAGAAGTAATATACTTTATCGAATCGAGTACATTCTTGTAATTAAGTAAAGGTTCGCCCATACCCATATACACAATATTGGTAAGGGGCATCTGGTAATGTTCCAAAGATTGATTTCTCAGACGTACCACCTGGTCGTAAATTTCTGCACCGTCCAGGTTCCTTTTACGGTCCAGGTAACCGGTTGCACAAAATTTACACGATAACGAACACCCCACTTGCGACGATATGCAAGCAGTAACTCTGTCAGGAGTAGGAATAAGCACCCCTTCGACCTGATTTTGATCGTGTAGATCAAATAGGTATTTAATTGTTCCGTCGTCACTCTGCTGCTGATTTCCTAATTGTACAGGCAAAATTTCAAAATGCCGGGACAAAAGTTCTCTTGTAGCCAATGATAAATTGGTCATTTCCTCAAAAGAAACGGCAGATTTCTTCCATAGCCATTCCATTATTTGTTTAGCTCGAAATGCCTTCTCTTTGTTTTCAATAAGAAACACCTTTATATCTTCCAGGTCCAATTTCCTGATGTCCTTCTTTTGCATAGCAACAAAAATACAAAATGAAACAGTATTCTTTGAATAAAAACCAATAAAGCACAAGGTGTTATCCCGTATGACGCTATATCTGGAAAATTTATATTTATTTCTTATCTTGCGCTTAAGATACCAACCCTTCCGAACTGAACAATCGTATCTTATCACCAGTCAATTATGAATACTAAACTCAAATATCCGAAAACGTTAAAGGTATGCTTTACTCTTCTGCTTTGTCTCGCATTGATTACAAACAAGTCTCTGGCACAGAATAACGGTAAGGTCTGCTCCAATAACAAACAAGAAATAAACCTTATCATTGAAAAGTTGAAGTCAGACCCTAACAATTCGCAATTGCATTACAAGTTGGCGGTGCTCTACTATTCAGACGGTGAAAATAATAATGCTATTGAATGTTGCGAAAAAGCAATTTCTCTGAGCCCAAATAAACCTCAATATTTTTATAAAAACGCTCAAATATTGAGCAAATTTGGTATGTATGCAGATGCAATATCTTATATGGATAAGGCCATCTCATTAAGTGAAAACAATGCCACCTATTATAAGGAAAGAGGGGATTACAAATACCAGATTTTTATGTTAAACGCAGCCATTAAGGACTTTTCCAGAGCCATAGAACTTGAACCTGGCTTTGTTGAAGCTTATCTGGCCAAAGCCCAGGTACATTTGCGTCTCGAACAATATAAAAAGGCCATCAAAAGTTGTAATAAGGCATTAACGATAGAGGAGAACTCAGATGAAGCTTATAGTATCAGAGGTATTTGTCATTATTTCGAATTTGAAAATATTGCTGCCATGCGCGACTATAACAGAGCTATTGAATTAAACCCCAATAATGCAGACGCCTGGTTAAACAGAGGAATACTTCATTTCGAGTTATTCAGGTATCATGATGCACTTCGCGACTTTAATGCTTCTATCGAACTAAACCCTGATTATCATGCCTATAAAATGAGAGCCCGCACTTATATGAATATTAAAGATTATCGTTCGGCCAGAAACGATTACAAGGAATTACTTAAATATGAAGAACCGAATCGGCTTATTGTTCCTCATGTTCTCGACTATTAGACATCACCGAATTGTTATCTCCAGAACATCTGAGAGTAAAACAATTCAATTAGCGCTTTTATTTGTAATTAATTGTTGATAAATTTCAGAGCTTAAGGCAAACTTCTGAATCTTTATAAACGTAAAAGAAGTCATGTATAGATTATTGATCTCAGCTATATTATTGTTTTGCTCTTCATTCTTTGTTCTAGGGCAAGAGATTGGAATATACGGTTTTCCACAAGTAACATCTATTCATAATAAGGAAAATCGAAATGACGAAATTTATCAGCACGTGCCAACGATGTCCGGAGGAGCAGGAATATTTATAGTGCATTTTTTTAATGGTAATCGTACGGGTAATCGTATGCGGTATGGTTTTACCTTAAAAGACTCCAAGCCTCGTTTCGGAATACGTGGAGACCTTATTTATTCAGCTCATAACCAAAAATTCAAATCCAGATACCGAATACCAGGAGGGAAATTTGGTGAACATGAAGGTAAAAAGCGCCTAACTTATGGAAAACTTGCTGTAAGTGCTGAATATAGTATGCCAATTCAACGCCACATCAATTTCATTGTATTTGCCGGTCCTCAATTGAGTTACCTCATTAAAGCAGATGGTGGAATTGTATCATGGGAAAAAAGATCAGATCACGACTTTTATGACCTTCCTGTAGCAGACGACAGTTATTGGAAAAAGTATTTATTTGACGCAAGTCTGGGTTTTGGTTTAGATTTCAAATATACCAAATGGTTCAATTTTTATGTAATAGCACGAAGTGACTGGAGTGTTAGTTCTGTAGAAGACATCGGTAGTTTCGGTGATTTGGGTGCCTATAACCTGGAAGGTAACGATAGTAGAAAAGGTTCGCACAATACAACAATGGCTGTGGCTGTTGGCGTAGAATACAAATTCCACCGCCCGGAACACGCAAGAACCAAATACTAATCATTACTCTTTAGGCTTTATTTTGCTCGACTTGACAACGCCGTTTAATTAAAAATTCCAGATAAGCACTATCCAATTCCCTACAAATCGTTGCTTTTCAACTTAATAGCAAATGCTTCAGGTAATGAAACAACTTTTCTCTTTTCGTAATTGAAACAAATCATCCCGGTGGCTATTATTGCGGCATCTTTGCTTGTAGTTAAATTGAAGATTCGATAGAAAAAGTTAAATCCAAATTTAGAAACCTCATCTGCATAAAGACTTACCTCAAGTTCATTTCCCAAGAAAGATTCAGACTTATAAACGAGTTGTGCGTCGGACATGATAAGCCCAAGCTGATTGCCAATATTCGTCTCTTTACAATCAAAAGACTCCAAAAACCGCACTCTGATTTCCTGAGCATATACCAGGTAAGACTCATTTCCAACATGAGCTCCATAGTTTACTTCCGAAACTCTGACACGTATTTTAGTGGTAAAAAGAGGTTTAACGGGTGGTAATGCTAACTTTAGCGGCATTATTTTTTCTTTCCGGTAGAAGACATCTTATTACGTTCATTTATCTCATCTACTTTTAAACGAGACGAGGCAGCTTCCAAGCTGGAAGGATAAACTTTAATCAAGAGTTTATACACTTCCAGCGCTGCTTCGGGTTGCCCTGAACGCTCAAATTTTTTAGCTAACTCCAAAATATCAAGAGAGATCTCAACGAGTTCTTTTTTCTCAATTTCAACTTTGGTTTTCTCTTCTTCTTTTTCCAGAAGCTGTTGCTTGAGGTGCTGCACCTCTTTAGTTTGAAGGTCTAAAAACTGTTTATATTTCTGTACTTTCCCTTCCAACTCTTCAACTTCCTGTGAACAATAGTTAAGTTTACTTATTAATACACTTCTCGAATCATTATTCTGAGCATGCACTTTCGCTGAGACTACCAATAACAATAGTAGAACGGGGTATAGGTAATTGTTCATTATGTACAGAACGAATTTAGATTTTATAATAGGTCATTAGCGATATTCGCCAATTCTGAACGTTCACCTTTTTCAAGGGTAACGTGAGCATGTAACTCATGCTTATTAATACGATCGATCAAATAAGATAAGCCATTGCTTTGAGAGTCAAGGTAGGGGGAATCTATTTGAAATATATCGCCGGTGAATATTATTTTAGTATTCTCACCCGCACGAGTAATAATCGTCTTTATCTCATGTGGTGTTAAGTTTTGCGCTTCATCCACTATGAAAATAATATTCGAAAGGCTTCTACCGCGAATGTATGCCAAAGGAGTTATAACCAATTTCTCCTGCTCTACCATATCGGTGATTTTTTTGTAATCCCTGTCAGTTTCCTTGAATTGACTCTGAATCATTTTCAGGTTATCCCACAAGGGTTCCATATAGGGATTTAACTTGGATTTGATATCACCTGGTAAATAACCAATATCTTTATTACTTAAAGGCACAATTGGACGTGCCAAATAGATCTGTCTAAAATTAGATTTTTGCTCAATAGCACCTGATAATGCCAATAACGTCTTTCCTGTACCCGCTACCCCGGAGAGTGTAACCAATTTAATTTTGGGATCAAGTATGGCATGCATAGCAAAGACCTGCTCCGCATTTCTTGGTTTTATTCCATAAGCACTACGTTTCTCCACTCGTTCCACACTACCTTCCTCGTGATTATAGGTTGTAAGTACAGATGATTTGCCATTTTTGATAATATAGTAGTGATTAGGTACAGGTTGTTCTTCAAAAACTTCCTGATAAGGCACCGATCCATTATCATAGATTTTATCTATGATGTCGTTGTTCACGTTATTTTCCTCCGATTTGCCTTTATATAAAGAAGAAACGTCTTTGATTTTCCCCTTTCTGTAATCGTCGGATTTAATATTGAGTGACTTTGCTTTAATTCGCAGATTGATATCCTTAGATATTAATCGAATTTCTTTTTTCGGATAATCAATTTTTAGTTGAAGTGCTACATTTAAAATCCGATGGTCTGCTTTATCTTCGCCAAATACTTCACATGCATTCGGGTCAGCAGATTCGTTCATTTCTACTTTAAAGTTACCAAGCTTGTCCCCGTCGATAGGCATCCATTCGTGCAAAGTTGCTCCCTCGGAAAAAGCGTCGAGTTTCCTCGAAAATTCACGCGCCTCAAAGTTGATTGTGTCGTTCCCTTTTTTGAAAGTATCTAACTCTTCAAGAACAGATATGGGAATAACAACATCGTGTTCCTCAAACGCCTGAAAAGCGTTATGATCATGTAAAATTACAGACGTGTCTAAAACAAATATACGCTGAACCTTTTTTTTGCGTGGTGTCATTTAAAGGATGTTTTATTTTCAGAAATATATAAAAAAAACCTTTCGTTCAATAAGAAAACGAAAGGTTTTAATGATTGTTTTAATAGAGTAACTATATGTGAATAACTTCATCGTATGCAGCGGCTGCAGCTTCCATCACTGCCTCTGACATGGTTGGATGCGGATGAACCGATTTAATTATTTCGTGCCCAGTAGTTTCAAGGTTTCTGGCAACAACGACTTCAGCAATCATTTCAGTGACATTTGCACCAATCATATGAGCACCTAACCACTCACCATACTTCGCATCAAATATTACTTTTATAAATCCGTCTTTTGCACCGGCAGCGCTCGCTTTACCTGATGCCGAGAACGGAAACTTACCTACTTTCACTTCGTAACCTTCCTCTTTGGCCTTTTGCTCCGTTAGACCTACTGAGGCTATTTCAGGACTACAGTAAGTACAACCAGGAATATTTCCGTAGTTTAATGGCCCAGGATTCTCTCCGCAGAATTTTTCCACACAGATAATTCCTTCGGCAGAAGCAACATGTGCCAGTGCAGGACCATGTACTATATCACCAATAGCATATACTCCGGGTATATTCGTTTGATAATAATCGTCTACCAGCACTTTTCCTTTGTCTGTGGCAATTCCAACGTCTTCAAGGCCTATACCTTCAATGTTTGTTGAAACACCTACTGCTGAAAGTACCACGTCTGCATCTAAGGTTACATCTCCTTTGGCTGTTTTAACATTCACTTTGCAACGCTTACCTTTTGTATCTACAGATTCCACAGAAGCATTAGTCATGACCTCAATTCCCTGCTTCTTGAAATTTCTTTCCAGCGCCTTCGAAACATCCAAGTCTTCATTAGGTACAATATTTGGCAAATATTCGACGACAGTAACTTTCGTACCTATTGCGGCATAAAAATAAGCAAACTCTACACCTATTGCTCCTGAACCAACAATGACCATTTCTTTTGGCTGCTTATCGAGTACAAGTGCTTCGCGATAACCAATAATTTTTTTACCGTCTATTGGTAAATTTGGTAGTTCACGTGATCTTCCTCCCGTTGCTATGATTATATGTTCGGCGGTGTACTCCGTCATTGTCCCTTCTTCATCGGTAACATGTACTTTCTTAGAACCAGCTAACTTACCAAAGCCCTGAATGTGGTCAATTTTATTTTTCTTAAAAAGAAACTGAATACCTTTACTCATACCGGCCGCTACATCGCGGCTTCTTTTTACCATATCACCAATATTGGCTTTAGGCTTCGAAACAGCAATCCCATAATCTTCAGCATGTTGAATATATTCAAATACCTGAGCACTTTTCAACAAAGCTTTCGTAGGAATACAGCCCCAGTTAAGGCAAATACCTCCCAGCTCGGCTTTTTCTACCACTCCCACTTTTTTCCCCAATTGCGAGGCACGAATAGCGGCTACGTATCCACCAGGACCGCTGCCTATTACAATTACATCGTATTTTGCTGACATTGTATCTCTGTTTTTATTTATCCCAAATATAGCCCCTCAGTTTTTAGAAACCAATTTCACTTTTAGTTTATCAGTACATCTGAGAGGCAATTAACTCATTCTCAGCGCCAATTTTCAACACCAAATTGGGGTGCTGTAAATCACCTTCTGAGTATATAACCAAATTTAAGACGGAATCGATCTGCCATTGTCTGATTTTATGGTCTTCGCTTACAATATCATACTGATTATCAAAGTACTCTATAAAATCGTTTTGAACAGAATCTCGTGTCTCCTGAGCACTAAAATACATCACTGTTTGAATAAGACTCAAGCTGTCGCCAAGTCCGAAAAAGTACTCTATATCCGCATTCTCTCTCAAATTAAAATTTAGTGAATATCTTAAGATCTCTTTTCCCAGCGAGTCCAGTTCTAATTCTTCGAATTGCGCCTTCTCCATTCCACGAACATCGGCTTTGGACATACCGGGGGTAATACCTCTAAAAAAATCAGTAGAGTTTAGCAGCACTTTCTGAAGGCGCTCATCATATTCATCAAATGTTCTTAACAACAATGGATCATTTTCCGAACCCTGATTCTGAAATTCATTTTCGGTGGTGACAGGTGAAAAACATCCTGCCAATAGAAATATAAGTACAAAAAAACAGTAATAAGGTATTTTTCTTTTCTCCTGCATTTCAAAAGTATATCCCAATATAGCTATTTAACTGTAAGAAAACCATGCGCAATATGATTAATTTAAGTGCCAACGGCACACGCACAATCAGATTTATTTTCCATTTCCCCTGCTTATCGATTTTTATGATTGATCATATTCATTTAAATTAGCACGTTCTTCTTTAATTAATATGATAAAGCCCTATCGGCCTTTACTTATCCTTGTTTACATTTTCGCCGTTTTAGGTGTAATTATGATACTTTACCCTCAAAACGAAGTAGAGATCATAGCGGGAAGTACGTGGAAAAAATTCAACTACACTGATGTTTTTAAACAAAAAAAGGTAGTAAAGAAGGATATTTCCAAGGTGCTGTCCACTGTAGAACAATTGCAGGACTTCCCACATTTGGAAGCTGACTCCACGACATCTTTAGATTCGACTGTTATTGAAAAAGAACCGGAGATTAAATCTTTAGAAGAAGTTCTTCACGAAAATTTCAGAATTCAATACCCTGAAAATAATAGCACAGCACTTGCAAATTTTTTCTTAAGCCTAAATAACGAAACGGCACAAGGCCTTGTACGCATTTTTCATTATGGTGACTCTCAACTCGAAGGAGACCGAATAACTTCTTACCTTAGAAATAAATTTCAGAGTCGTTTTGGAGGATGCGGAGTGGGAATAGTTCCTGTTTTTGAACCTACAAATATTAGACGTACACTATTTAGTGAACAGGACGGTAACTGGACACGCTACCCTGTTTATGGGCCAAAATATGAAAAAAAGTTCGATCGAAAATTCAGTCTCTTGGGAAGTTATTTTGCTTTTACACCTTTAACGATCAATGACACCATTCCGCATGTAACTGACAGCCTGGTAGTAAATGATAGTTTAATTGTTGACACCACTCTCTACAAGGCCTTTTTTACCCTTAAAAGGCCTTACAAAAAATACAGACAAAAAAAGACCTTTCAAAGCATCAAATTACTATATGGACCGACTGCCCGTGAAACCTTGTTTACATTGGTTTCTGGCGAAGACACCCTTAAAAGCACTCAATTAAGGCCTTCAAATGCGTTTAGACTCAACAACACAAATTTTGAAGGAGAATTTGACGAATTACATTTTCACTTCGAAGCTAAGGAGAGTCCGCAATTCTATGGCGTAGCCCTTGATTGTAACGAAGGTATTGCTGTTGACAATATAGGTTTAAGGGGTAGTTCGGGCACCGAATTTACGCGTATGAATGGCAATATACTGGCACAACAATTTCGAAAACTAAACCCTCGATTGATCATTTTTCAGTTTGGAGTGAATGTAGTACCTGGAGAGCTTGAAAATTATGCTTTCTTGAAAAGGAGGTACATTCAGCAACTCAAATTTCTTAAGTCTTTGATGCCGGATCTGGATATTTTAGTAGTAGGGGTTTCAGACATGTCAAAGCTGGTAGAAGATCACTATGAAAGTTACGGAAACATTGAAATGATAAGAGACGCCCAAAAAGAAGCTGCCTTCGAAACCGGTTGTGCATTTTGGGATCTTTATGAAGTGATGGGCGGGCATAATGCTATGGTAAGCTGGGTCAACCACTCTCCGGCCCTTGCGGGAAAGGACTATACACATTTCACTAATAAAGGAGCCGGCTTCGTGGCTGAATTGTTGTTTAACGCTATTATGCATGAATATGGAGTCTATAAGAAAAATTTGTAGTCTGTTAATCATATGTATTAGCGGTCTTTCCGTTTTAAAATCACAAAACATACCGGATGGCATATTCGAGCCCGATTATTATAATTTCGTTTCTTACAACAAGAACAAAATCATCATGAACTCACCCGCCGCGCTGGAGCACTTCTTTCAGGCTCTGGACGGACTTGCGCATGGAAAACAAAACAAAGTACATGTAGTACATATTGGTGATTCACATATTCAGGCAGATTTTTTCACAAATCATGTACGAGATAAGTTGATAGATGTACCTTATTTTGGGAACGGAGGCAGGGGGTTCTTATTCCCTTATTCAGTCGCAAAAACCAATAACCCTTCTAATTACATTAGTTTATCCCGGGGTAAATGGACCGGTTTCCGTAATTCTTTAAATAAATACAAAAGTGATTGGGGATTGGCCGGAGTTACAGCTCTTACTTATGATCCTTCCGCAAAGTTCACCATTAAACTCAATGGCCTCAAGGATAGCCATCAGTTTTACGAGGCGAGAGAAGTACGTGTTTATTATCCTACAGAAGACAGTACGAGCTATGAGCTTCGCTTATTGGTAGAGGATCGCCTGCAACAAGGCATCCCTGATTCAAATGGGTTTGTCACCTTTCAACTAGACAGCAATTATGAAGAATTTAATTTCAAATTGCTCAAAACGAAACCCTATCAGAATCACTTCCTGATTCAGGGCTTATCTTTTTACAATAATGACCCTGGTATTATTTATTCATCGATTGGGGTTAATGGAGCAAAATATGATTCCTATCTCAAATGCGGGCGATTTATAGACCACCTTAAATCATTAAATCCGGATTTAATTGTTTTATCACTAGGCACTAATGATGCCTACAACAGTCCTTTTAACGTCGAAGAGTTTAAACAGCACGTACAAAAAATTGTGTCTTGGATAAAAGAGGCAGCACCAAACACTTCAGTACTTATCACCACTCCTGGAGACAATTTACGCAGGAGACGTTACACAAATAACGATAATATCAAGGTTGTCAGGGAACTCGGGCGAATAGCCCAGAAAAACAAATTTGCCCTTTGGGATTTTTATAACATTATGGGAGGACTCAACTCCATGAAAAAGTGGCGAGAATACGGTTTAGGAAAACGTGATTACATCCACCTCACCAGCCTTGGCTATCGACTTCAGGGAGAATTGCTCTTTAACGCACTTATACTAGATAAATATTTTGGTGAGTATCAAAAAATAATTAGTACCGGAAACTAATATGCTTAGTTTAAAAGACATATTTACCTACAATACACCGCTGAATTTTTCAGTTGCACTATTCTGGTATTTGTTTGCAGCAGTTTTATTCGTTCTACAACTTATACAATTTCTCAAAGGCAAAAAAACCAAGATCATTGTTAGAAACATGTTTCTATTGGTTTTTAGTTTGTTCTTTTATTACAAATCGAGCGGGTGGTATTTTTTCTTATTGTTGTTCTCGACGGTAGTTGATTATTTCATCGGCGCGGCAATATATCAATCGCAAGACCGCTTGGTTAAAAAGCTACTGGTCGCATTAAGTGTCACCGTAAACCTTGGCATGCTTGCTTATTACAAATACACTTTTTTCATTACAGGCCTGATTAACGAAACACTTGGTACTAACTTCGAAGCATATGACCTATTTGCTGACCTTTCAAACATGATCATAGGAACGTCATTTGATGTTTCGGGAATATTTCTGCCTGTCGGTATTTCCTTTTACACTTTTCAAACTATCAGCTATTCCATCGATTTATACCGGAAACATGTAACACCAGTGAATAATATCCTGGATTTTGCTTTTTACGTCAGCTTCTTCCCACAGCTTGTGGCAGGACCAATAGTAAGAGCTTCTGAGTTTATTCCCCAAATTTATGAAGAATACCAGTTAAACAAGGTCAGCTACAACCGTGCTTTATTTCTGATTTTGATAGGATTGATAAAAAAAATTCTCATTTCAGACTACATATCGGTAAATATTGTAGACCGTGTTTTTGAGGACCCGTTACGTTATAGCGGTTTTGAAAACCTAATGGGTGTATATGGCTACACCATTCAGATTTATTGCGATTTTTCCGCGTATAGTGATATTGCTATAGGTGTTGCTCTTTTACTGGGCTTTCGCTTACCGGAAAACTTTCGTTCACCTTATATTGCTGCGAACATCACCGATTTTTGGCGCAGATGGCACATATCGCTCTCATCGTGGCTTCGAGATTATTTATACATACCCCTGGGTGGCAATCGAAAAGGTGTTATAAGGACCTACCTTAATCTTTTTCTTACCATGCTTCTGGGAGGGCTATGGCATGGGGCACACTTAAAATTCATCATATGGGGAGGTCTTCACGGAACAGCTCTTGCCTATCACAAATGGTGGCAGGCACTAAAAAATCAAAATTATGTCAAAAGAGCCTGGTCTGTTTTTGGGATTTTCACTTCTTATTATGCTATACTGGGTACCATCATTTTAATTCACTTTGGAACCTTGTCCCTGAGCAAAGAACAGCGCCATTCGGAATTTTTTGATACGATAGTAATTTTCGATTTGGGAATTAAAATAGTATTAGCAATAATGCTTCTTGCGTGGTTTATCGATATGCTTCTAAAATTGACTCTCAAAAACAATCAACCTTTTCTTTATAATTGGGCTTCAAAACTGTTTACATTTCATTTCGTAATTTTTTGCTGGTTGTTTTTCAGAGCCGGGAATGTAAGCATTGTAACGCATGTTATACACCAAATTTACTACAACTTCAAAGGAGGGGCTATCACAAAAATGGTACCGGCCTTCCCTTTTCTTGCGGGATCATTTTTGAGTATTACTGCTATTTTCATTGTTTTCAGAATGCTCAATAAGCGTTTCAAAGTTAAATTGCGCCGAACTTTAAGTAGCACTGAAGGCACAAAAGCATTCAGAACATTTCTGTTGACAGCTATTCCCTTTGCTGTTTTAGTGTTCCTAGGTAAGCGCTATGAGATTTTTGATGGTTATAACCTCATATGCTTCCTGTTGATGCTTGGGTTTGGTATACACTGGATAGGTAAGCCTGTAAAGTCCGCCTGGTTACAATTCTTTGCGGCACTCCCAGATCCTATAAAGGCACTTTTAATTGCTACTGTGATTCTAGTGTTATACCAATTTAAGGTGGCAGGTGCGCAACCATTTATTTACTTTCAGTTTTGATGTATTTTGTAGTTTTTTCTAATTTTAGATCAGAGCCTTTTATTAACAGGAAGTAAATGAACCGTCAGAAAAAAATTTTCAAAATCGCATTCATAGTCTTCATTGCCATTGTGCTTTTATTAACACTCGACTTTATGCGACGCACAAGTAGTCCGTGGTCAAAGAAAAAGGTAGAGGAAAAATACCGCGTGAAATAGTTTTCTTCACTTATGTACTGTGGACCATATTTAGGGTGCTAACCACTATTTAGTCGTTTTTGAATATTGCCTGATTCCTATAAAATAGAGCCAAGCTAAAAACAGACAAAACAAAGAACTATTGACCATAAATACCGGTCTTGCTCTTAGTTCCAATAAATAAGGAGCATCAATTAAATAAACGAGAGGAACACCTAGTACACCACGCCCAAGAAAGACAAACGCTATAAGGTGCAAGACTATTTTTGTAAAAGGCAATTTCGGAAATCGACCAAGGGCAGAAAATGCATACAATGCCCAAAATAACAACATAAGCGCAATGAAAGAAGTAACTATTGCTGGTTCAGGGCTACCTATTTCTTCCAAATAAGCCATACCCTCTCCGGCACCAAAAAAACGATACCAATCTGCCCCGCCAATTATTATGGCCACGTGTAACAAAGAAGCCAGAAGCGTGAGTAAACCTGCTAATAAAAGTTTGTTAATCTTCACTTTATTTCATTACCTGCAATAAATTTATTTGTGATCATCTCTATTTCGGAAATCTATTTGTAAGGTGTAAAACCAGCTTTCATTTCTTCAGTAGGAAAACCATATGAGCTAAACTCTTAACAAGACTAAGTTACAAAATTAAAATACCTGCACAAACAGGGTAATACCGCAATAAGAGGAAAAGTCTGAGATGCGCCACCTTGACCAGAAAAATAAAGGTGATAATCAAATATTCTTAAAAAAATAGCTATTTGACATCACCTTTTGCGTTCATCCAATATATAAGAATTTAATACTCTTCCAACTCAGAGTTGGTCAAAGAGGGAATATTTTGTTCAATGTCGTGCATTTCTTCGGCTGTAAAGACTACCTGATATTCCCACAATAATGGATTGTTGTTTCGTGCAGAGTTATCAGCAGATAATTTGATTACCCTCATCGTTTCTCTGTCTATTTTTAACTGAAATTTTGCAATTTCAAACTTGCTAAAAGCAGGTGGTATTACAAAACACTCGATTGTTTGTGAGTTACTATCTTCATCTATAAATGAAATAGCCACTTGCCCGTCTACTATTATCTCAGATAATCTGTCAAATAGCAAACCATCGCCCCATTGGGCTTTTGCAAGAAACTGAACATCATTACCAGCCAATAAGGGTTGACTTAAAAAAATGGTGAGGCCGACCAGCAAACAAACATTTACTTGTATAACTTTTTCCATAGCTAACTGAATTAGGTAGATACCATATTTGATTTATTGCAATTTACTATATACAAACCGTAAGATTTTATGCAAAATCCTTAAATCCAGCTGAGTAAATTCCTTGTTTTTGAGTAAGAGATCCTATTACAAAAAACTAAGTAAATACTTGGTTTCCAACCGAAAACCTTTCATACTGCATCTTAAGCCGCAGTTTTTGATGTGACGTGTCACTTATTGAAAATAGGCGATTTCACAGCCAAAAGCCAATTGATACAATAAACATATCCTTATTTCGTTACAATCTTTAGAACCTAAAAAATAAATCTATGCTAACATCGGTACTTTTTTGTTTTACTAAACTTCACATAAATGAAAAAGTCCTTAGTATATCTAATGACGTTTTCATTTTTTTGCGCTTGCAAAAAAGATGAAATAACTGAATCACCCACTCGTCAACTCAATACTCATTTACCACTCAAAGTGGGTAATTTTTGGGTTTATGAGGGTTATTATGTTAGAAATAGCAATGATATTTATCGAAATACGGATACGTTAAAAGTAACTGGAGACACCACTATTAACAATAGGATCTACTTCATACTAGAAGGTAATTACTTTCCGCATGAAAGCAGAAAACGTACTTATCAATATTATTGGAGGGATTCACTCGACTACGTAATAAATAGTGAGGGACGTATTATTGTTTCCACGAGTGATTTCGATCATATATTGGAACAATATGGAGGCATGCAGAAGCAAAATCTGAGCGCATGGTATGTCACAAGAGCCCGAGAATTGGAAGCTTCGTATTCAAATAATGGGACTGTTTACAACAACATTATTAATATGGAGAAACAAGTATTTCAAATACCCGAAAATCCTCATAATAAAGAAGTTCGTTTTTTACATGAATACTTCGCAAAAGATGTAGGTATTGTATTTAAAGAAAGCCAATATTTGAGCGATGACGAATTACTCATTCAATCGCACCTGATTGATTATCATTTAGAGTAAGCAATTAATCACGATCGCTTATTAATGAGACATCTCTTGAAGTCTATTAGTCCAATTTTAAAAATTCTGATTAAAAATCACATGTATTTATTTGTTGACAACTGATACATAAAGTGACAATTGCAGACGGTAACCTTAACGATCCACTTCAAAAACACAAAATTATTCTTATGACCAAATGATACATTTTCTTAACTAAACTTTAATAAAATGAAAAAGTTCATTGTACACTTAATGGTAATTTCGATTTTGTATTCATGTGAAAAGAATGACAACCCCGAAAAAGCCCCTGATTTGAAACAAACTTCCGAATCAACAAACTCACATCTTCCTCTAAAGGTTGGCAACTACTGGGTTTACGATGGTTATTATGTAACTGATTCGACAGAAGAATACAGACGAACAGATACAATTGAAGTCGTTTCAGATACTATGCTTAACGATAATGAGTATTACGTATTGGAAGGAAGTTACTACCCTTTCGATAAGATTAAATATATTTGGAGAGACTCGCTTGATTATATCGTTGATCATCAGGGTAAAATAATACTTTCCACAAGCTTATTTAATGAGATTGTAAGAGTTGACACCGGTCACAGTGATCCTGAATTCAGCATCTGGACAGAAGTTCAGGCAATTTGCCTGGATGAAAAATACACCAACGAAGCAGGCACGTTTGAAGTCATTGATATGAGGGGTGAAGTTTTTACCGACCCTGAGAATCCTGCCATTAACAAGCCTAATTATATCCACCAATATTTCGGAAAAGGAGTAGGTATGGTATTTAATGAAGCTAAGTTGGCTAAAACGGACAAAATATACCTGCAATCGCGACTCAAGGCTTACCACCTTAACTAGTAAAAAGGGAGGGGCATCCCTCCCTTTTTCATTATCATTACTGCTTGACAAATTTCGCCATGTGAACTCCGAAATTTGTTTCAACTTTTACTGTATAAACTCCTTCCGGAAGTGCACTCACATCAACTGAAGCAGCTACTGAGTTGATAGTTTCCATTATACTCTCTACTCCTGTATTGCTGATTATTGATATGTTACTAATCAATTTCGAATCAGTTTCAACATATAATACTTCAGTTACAGGGTTAGGCCAAAGTCTGGTATTAGTCAAGTCCTCTACAAAACCTTCTTCCCACCTATTTTTCGCAACGTTCGGAACACAACTCCCCATAGTATATGTATGATCACCCTGTACTCCGATATATTGACCTCCAGGACGATCATACTTAAAGAAAAACTCTACTACATCTCCCATATTTAAATTATTAATACCAAAAACGCGGTCAGCATAGTTAACAGTAGCCGGATAAGATCCCTGATAAGTACCATTTACCCAATAATCAAGATAGGTAAAGCCATTACCGGCATTTGGAATAAGTGCATCCCAGTCAATAATTAACAAATTGCCAAGTTCTGAAAAAGTGAGTGTGTATTCGCCATTTGGGTTCTCCACTACACAATCGCTACCTTCGTCAACTTCACCATTACAATTATCATCAATTCCATTTCCAAGAATTTCATCCATATCCGGATTAATAAATTCATTGTCATCATTGCAATCACCAGTTCGATCTACCAATGAACCAGTGGTAGACGGATTTTCACAAGCCCATACCCATTGGTCAGAGCCACCCCAACCATCACGGTCTTCATCTATCCAAAACTGTGTTTGTACACCTTCATCTATTTGACCATCGCAATTGTTATCCAGCTCATCACAAACTTCTTCTGCATCAGGGTTTATAGCGGCAGAAGCATCATTACAATCATCATCGTTTAAAACATGACCGTCTAATTCCGGCAGACAAGACTGCACCGCCCCTACATCATCAGATTTACCAAAGCCGTCTCCGTCTTCATCTGCATAAAACGTTTGTGTTGGCAAACCATCATCAATTTGGTCATTACAATCATTATCCAGTTCATCACAAACTTCCGATGCTCCCGGATTAATTGAATTATTGTTATCATCGCAATCACCTCCAAATGTAATATGGAATTGAGATGGAGGTCTACAGGTAAACTCTGAATTGTCAGGATCTCCGTATCCATCAAAATCATTATCGGCATACCATGTTTTAGGATCTCCCGATTCGTCAATCTGACCATCACAGTTGTTATCAAAGCCATCGCAACGTTCCTCTGCTCCCGGATTCACTTTACTGTCACGATCCTGGCAATCTCCACCTACCGATGCTAAACCGTCGCCTAATTCGCAAGCCATTACAGGTTGGTCGGTATCACCATATCCATCGCCGTCTTCGTCCACAAAAAACTCCGAAAGCAAACCTTCGTCTATTTGACCGTCGCAGTTATTATCAATACCATCGCAAATTTCAACGGCATCAGGATTAACAGAAGCATCATTATCATCACAGTCTTCGTCGGCAGTAAAGCCATCTCCATCAGCGTCCTGATCTGCTGTGCAACTTCCGAATACGTGTCTGTGATCATTTCTGGAGCCAATGTACTGACCTCCAGGACGATCATATTTAAAAAAGAATTCTATAACATCGCCATCACTAATGTTGTTTATACCGAATATACGCTCATCATAATTTATCGATGCGGGGTATGATCCCTTATAAGAACCGTTCACCCAGTAATCCAGATAGGTAAAGCCATTTCCGGCATTACTTATAAGGGCATCCCAGTCTATAACAAGTTCGCTGGCATTTTCCTGCAGGGCAATTGTATACTCGCCATTAGGGCCGGTCTCGTCACAAGAAGCTTTAAATTTTTGCTCACTATGCGGGGTAGTGGCATAAGCTGAAGTTAAATTAAGGCATATAGTAAATCCTATAGCCAATAATAGCTTTTTCATGATTAATTGGATTTAGAATGTTGTTTTTCAAATGCAAAATAAAAGTAAATAAACAGTCCCAGTGTTCTACCATGACAAAGGAAAGGAATAAAAAAGTACGATAAAACGATTTTTGGAAAAATTTATTGCGTATTCCCAAAAAAATAATTCGTATAGAGGGATATCCATAAAAACACCATCATATATTCATAGAATTATTCAATAGGTTCGTATAAATAAATGAATCATTAATCGATTAATAAGCTCATTCAAAATAATATAAAGTGCGTTAATTTCACCTTTTGGAGTGGTCTTTAACTCCGCTACAAGTCCTAAAAAACACGGATTTACACCATCACAAAAGCACCCATTTAACACACTTATTTATGTAATAAATCAACAAATCTTATCAAAAAGAACACATAGATATAACGAACTTGTATTATGCATTGTCTGCAAATAGAATTCATCCACGGAATTTATTCGAAGCAAACAGAATTTTAAAGTTTAATTCATGTAATTTATCGACGTAAACCTCAATAAAGTCATTTCCGATTGTACTTTTTCCGAAAAGGAGAAAACAGCACCTTTAAATAATATTTAGAATCTGTTCTTTTAGCTTCTCGTTTTCCTCCTTCATTTTCACGACCAATTGTTGCAATACGGCATCGTTTGCTTTTGAACCAATTGTATTTATCTCCCGACCAATCTCTTGACTAACGAAACCTAATTTTTTACCACTGCTATTTGACGATTTAAGGATTTCAATGTAGTAATCCAGATGGCTTTTCAGTCGCACCGTCTCCTCAGCAATATCGAGTTTTTCCACATAATAGATAAGCTCTTGTTCCAACCTATTTTGATCGATAACATCCTCGGCGATGTTTTCACTGACATGCGCTTTAATACGTTCTTTTACCATTTTCAAACGTTCCGGATCTCTTTTCTTAACCTCTTCGAGCAATTTGTCAATTTCCTGGATATATGAAGTCAGCTTCTCTTGTAACTTAGCTCCTTCCTGAGTTCTGAAATTATCACATTTTGAAATAGCTGTTGCAACCACCTCTTTAATGATATTCCATTCCTCGTCATAATCACCATCATCGCTGAGGTTTTCGACAGCCATAGGCATGCCAAGGGCTATTTTAAAAAGATCGGGTTCATTGACACCAACAAACTCTGCTGCTTCTTTGAGCTGAATGTAGTATTTCTTTATCAGTTCTTTATTAACAACGGCCTTGGGTGGCTTTTCACCCAAATACTCATATTCGAGGGTCAGGCTTATCTTTCCCCGCTCAAGTTTATTGGTCAGCTCGTTTCTAATTTCTACTTCACGACTGTTAAAGGCCTTGGGAAGACGAACATTAGCGTCTAAAAATTTAGAATTTAGTGTTTTAATTTCTACGACAACTCTTAAGAGATCGTTTTCGAAGCGGGAAACGCCGTATCCCGTCATGGATTTTAACATACGACTATTTTTATTTGGTCTGCAAAACTACAAATTAATTTCAAAACAAGCTCAATAATGCATTATACCGCACAAATTATCACTTAATTCCTACCTTTTACTTACTAGCTTGTTTTCCGAGCATCACTTTCTGCGGAACCCAGGTCACTCTCAGCTGTTCCAGATTTAGTTCTCTTAGTGCAATGTCTTTCTCCAAAAATTGATTATAGAATATTTGAGCAGGCCATGTAATCAATTCGTTGGGCTGGATACCATCCTCATATGATATATTAATGGAGTGTATTGGACTCTCGAACTGATCCTTGAACTCAAGCATGCCGGTAAAGGCTGTTATAACTTCTTCAACTTTGCTCTGAAAAGCAAACTTAAATGTGATATAAGCATTGCCATCTTCTTCCAAAAAACCTTTCTCCATCACTGCTACCTCCACCTGCTCACGCATTTGGCGTACTTCCTCTTCTTTCTTCTTTTTTGCTTTGGCCACTAGTTCTTGTTGGCGTTTTTGTTCTTCTTTTGCCAGGCGTTCACGCTCATTTTCGGCATCGAGCAATGCGCGATCTGTTTTTTGCTGCAACCTCAGTTCTGTGATGATTTTAGACTGATTGTCTGCCAAAGCTCTCAGCACTTCATCGAGTCTGTCTCCATATTGTTTCCAATCATTTCCACTATTCGTAACAGCAGCTTGCGGCGCTACCTGCTCTTTGGCAGGCAGCGTATTTACCTTAGCAGGCACATTATCGCCAACAGTTGGTGACAAGGCTTGTTTAATCCCAAAAAGCCCTTCTGTTATAGACTCCATTTGAGCAAGTACATGCCCCATCTCATTACCACCGAGCCCTTTCAATTTATTATTTCTTTGAAATGTTTGCCTGATTTGTTCCCAACGCTCAGCATCCTCATCGGAGAGCGCACCTATCATTTCCTTGAATTTCAACAAATTGGCCTCAGCACCTTTAGTAAGGGTTTGTGCTTCATTTTCGTAATGTGAATCAATAAGTACGTCCAGCTCTGCATCGTTCATTACCGGCACAATCTTTTCTGCAATTTTATTCATATTACGGTATGACCCCTGTAGCTTAAAAGCAGGTTCGGTTCGATATTCTTCAGCCTGTCCTGCTGAGAGAATATACTGCTCGTTTACTTTAAGCACGACATCACGCACTTTTAATATCTTGCCAAGAACAGACACATACTCATTAATTTCCTCTACAGCATGGTTCGCTTCAAATGAAAGTTCATCTCGATTGCCGGTTTCGGCCACTTTTATTAAGGTAAGCACATCTTTTTGGCTTTTTCCCGCAAGTTGGCTCAAAACGGCATTTGAGGTAGCGCAGTTTTGAATATAACTTAGCTTAAATACATCGGCCTGATCACCGATGATATCACCAAGATTGTAAATATCGGCACGGTTGGCCAGCATATCAGGAATTTGAAAACGGGCACCACTTTCTGTATACGGATTACCCGCCATTACCACACACACCTTTTTTCCTTTGAAGTCGTAGGTTTTACTTCGTCCCTTGTAAACACCTTCAATCTTGCGTTGTGCATCACAAAGGGAAATAAACTTTTGCAGAAACTCCGGATTCGTATGCTGAATATCATCCACATAGATCATCACATTGTCACCCATTTCAAAGGCAAGATTCAATTTTTCAAGTTCCTCCCTCGAACTGGCATTTGTAGCTTGAGCAGGATCTACTGATGTAACTTCGTGACCTATAGCCGGACCATTTATTTTCATAAAAATAAGCCCCAATCGATTGGCCACATATTCCATCAAAGTGGTCTTACCATAACCTGGAGGTGAAACCAGTAATAACATCCCCATTAAATCGGTTCTTTTCCCCTCTCCAGCGGCACCAATTTGTTTGGCCAAATTTGCACCTATCAATGACAAATAAACCTTATTTATCAACTCGTTACGGACGAATGAATTCATGACTTGTGGTTTAAACTCTCCCAATCGTAACTCATCGCTAAACTGCTCCGCAAGCTTCTTTTTATAAATGGTATAATCTCTATAAGCAGGAACTTCATAAGAGTCAAAATGGTGCAAACGGAGCATAAATTCATTGAGATCAAAATTGAACTGTTGTTCTTTTATACTGCTGTGAGCCCCCCTCAAATCACTTATTTTTGATTTAAGACTAGTGCGCAGCACATGATTGGCCACATAATTTTCATTTAGAATCAATAATGCCGCTTCTTCCAGGTAAGGTTTAAACGTTTGCTCCTGTTGCTCTTCATAAGCATGTAACCAGCTCAAAATCAATTTAAAGGCAGCCGACTTGTTTAAACCATCGACGGAAGTTCGAAAACCACTGTGGGATTTAGATTTTTTGAGGAATTCAAGAAATCCTTTATACAATACTTCTGCCTCCCCATCGATAATAAAGTGGTCTCCCCTCGATTTTTCAATAAATAAATAGGCTCCTGCTTCTTCTACTAATTCATCACTAAACAGGCCTGACTCTTTCTGAAAATTGCTTATAGCTTGCACCAGTTCCAGCTTGAGACCATGAAACTCTTTGGTTTTTGGAAAAACTTTAAGAATCATACCTGCACCTTTTAAACGCTTTTCAAGGTCTGCTTGCAAGTCTTCATCCAGCCATACCTGCCAAAAATAAGCCGCCATTGCTCTTGCTGAAGAGCTAAAACGTAACAGATCGGTTCCGTGAACCATCGCATTGAGCTTGCTGAAGATAAGCGATGCATCGTAATCGTGAACACCTTTGACATAACCTTCATCAAAGCGCTGAGCCATAAATTCTGAAACCTGCTCCTGTATATGCTCAAGAGACATCAAAGCGATCTCTTCCCCTTTTTGGCGCGTATCGGACTCCGCATTATTAATATAATGCCAAAACTTATAGGCCAAATATTCTGCTCTGTAAACTTCTTTGCTTTCAGACACCAGTGGCCTATCCCAAAAACGCTGATAGTCATTCATTTTCTGATCGCGAATGAGTTCGAAAAAGTTGGTGCCGGTTAAATGGAAATACAGGTCATCGTCTTTATTGACGATTGTTAATTGCAGCGCCTGTGTGTTCACCAAAAAGGAATAATTACCCAGTTTAATGGTGTTTTCGCCGTCGACAAAGAGCTCACTTTTGTCTTTTAGTTGCCTTATTGCTTCTTCTTTTACAGTCTTGAGCCTACTTTGGATGTCATCAGCTTTAACCGTATCACCCATTTCTATAAGCTCATCAATTATATTTCGTGCCTTTTCGATCATGATATCGGCAGCGAAGTAACCATTGATTTCATTTACAGAATCGAATTTGGACGCCCGTCCCTGGCTGGCTTTTATAATACGATCGGCAGAGGCCTGTAAGGTATTAGCCCTTTTGTTTCGCGCCTCCAACAGTGCTACTTTTTTACTTTCAAAAGCGCTATAAATCTCTTCACGTTTCAAAGAAATTTTTTCGATAAAGTCATCAAACTCGGCAAATTTACCTTCCAATTCCTCCAGCTGTACCATCAGCTTCGCCAAAAACTCGTCACATTTCTCTGGAGTAGTAACCATGTCGAGGTAGTTAATAAGCCCCTGACTTATTAGTTTAATTTGTGCATTAAACTCCGCTGTTCCTTCTACTGCCAATAAATCTTTGCGCTTTCGTTTAAGCGCCACTTTGATTTGGTTAAAGCTCGAATAAATGGCCGATATATGATCTATTATTTGGGTTGTTTGCGTGGCATCTTCTATCTTCAAATTACTCACTATTTCGATAAGCATTTCCAGCTCTAATGAAGTCTGGTCGATCTGCTCCTCTACTTTGTTGGCATCAACTACTTTCTTAAGGCCATCAATCGATGCTTCGATGTCACGAACTCTTTGCTCATAAGGGTTTAACGATTCTTTTTTGACGAGGTACTTAACACAGTCGCGCGCCATCTCATCGTTGATAGCTTCAATTTCCGCTTCCAGCGACTCAACACTTTCCAGGTTTATGTAGCGCAACTCTTTAAGCGAAATTGTCTCTCCACGAAGTATACGTAAGTCGGCCAGGTACTTCACAAATTCATTGACCGACTTCGGTTTCTGCCTACCTATCTGCTTGGTAAGGTCTTCTTTCTTTTGCTTAACTAAATTTAGTTGCTGACGCGTACTACTTTTAATATTCCGGACTTTCTCATACTCATCGATTGCCAGTGATGCTGTTTCTTTGATAGCCAGAATAGGTATCTGCAATTCATAGGTTTCTTCTTTATCCAACCAATAGTAGGTATCTAACAAGTCGCTCGACTTTTTCATGATCTCCAAATACAGCCCGGCATAACCTTCCCCTTTGTGCATGAGGTACATTATTTCATGACATCCCGCCATAGCTCTCACGATGTCTTTATTTCCTATTTTATATAAAAAGTCATCTTTTACAGACTGAATTTCATAATCAGGCCCTACGTAAGGGGTTTGCCAAATTTGCACTATATGGTGCTTTTTAGGTTCTCCATCCGATTTGAAATAGCACATCTCTCCATTTTCAAAAATGGAATAACCCGAACAGATCACAGGAGTATCGACTGTTTGCTCTATTAAGTTATAAGACAGTAACAAGTAGATTCCTTCTGCTCTGTTGAAAAATACATACAAGTAGTCTTCTCCATTCGGAGACAGGAGACGACGTTCATAAAGAAGGTCTTTCAGGTCGTGATCGAATAATTTGAATTCTCCCGTTTGCAGGTAATAGCCGTCGGGAAATATGAGCCCGTGATCATCTGGTAGTAGAACGCAGGCATTTTCTATGGCGTCTATGCGCCTTGCTTCCTGAATTTTTGAGTTAAATACGATATACCTGAAATCACGTTCCTGATAGGGCTTAACTTTTAGCAGGATAATGTTACCCAGAATGGCATAATGTATTTCAGCATCATCGAGTGTTTGATCGGCTTGTTCAACAGGCTCGCTATAAATACCCTGTCCCGTGTCAGTGTTATCTTCGACTTTAATAGTAAGGTCGCCACCAATTGTTTCGACAAAGACCAAATCTTCAATACTAAAATGTGCATTAGCCCCGTCGCGCTGCATGTCCCGGGTTACACGTTTCCATTCAAATTGATGCTGTTCCGGATACTTGAATTCGTGTTCACTTCGCGCATCTACATAAACGAGCTTGTCCTCATTAATCGCCCATTTAAAAACCTTAATATCGTTCACACTCTTACCAATACGAAACACCATGTATAAAAACGTACCGACACGTGCAAACTTCACAAACTCTGTTTGTTTGTAGTATTTATAAAGATTTTTGAAGTCTTCTTCAAACCGGGCGTCATTAACGAGTGTAAGATCCTGCGCATGAAACTGATGGTTTTCATATTTATAAATGCTGAAAACATCGGCAATATTAGTTTCCATGCGTAGTCCAATATGCACATTATAACCAAGAATAAAAGAATTCCCTATGGGTATCATGTCCCTGGAAACACAGTTATTTCCGGTGGTAATGCGCTCTGTAGATAAGAGGCTGGTCTCTATAGAACCAAAGACTTCTTTTCTCGCTTTATTTAAATTACCAAGACGTTTTTGTAAATCGTCAATATGTTTGAGTAATCGTCCGCGAAGCACCTCATAGGTATCTCCTTCCAGTTTTATTTCTTTATCTTGGTGTTCCTGCATAGTTAATTAAGCCGCTAGTTGTTGATTGTTTCGATATCTGTAATTATTGAGGCTGGCTTTGAGAAAATAACGCGCATGAGACGACGCATCTTTCGCTAATGCAAAACGACGAGTCCCTAAATCTACTTCCAGGATTTCTCGTATATAATTTCTCTCGGCCCCAACTTCACTTACGCTTCCCTGCCCTGTTTTCCGAGTAATATGCACTCCTTTTATAGCACTTAAATCCACTTTTCTTTTTTGAAATTTCAGTACCGACCGGATATAACTTATCATTTCATTTGCATTTAAAATCACAATAGTTCGTTTGGTAAAAAAGTGCACAAATCTAAACCCGGCATATAAGCCAAAAAGAGAGGCAATGCTCATCAGTATTAACTGACTGGTAGGGAAAGATTCATCGGACAGTACCCAGTTGACCACTATAGCAATTGCAAACAGAAATAAGGCAAAATGCATCAGCGCCCACAAGGGTTTTCGTTCATCAATGGTAAATACATAACCATTTTTCTTTGCTTCCACGGTTACGTCTTTTGGTGTATTGGGAAATTCTTTTAAGTTTTTCATCTTTTTACTGCGTTAAGTTTTAGTCATCCTCGTTTTGAGGAGCATATGGTATCAGCGTAAGTTTACAGCAATTGATGAATTTTATGCTTCCGTTAATCCTATTTTGTTGACCATGATTAAGTCAACAAAATGGATTCACAGATTAAGTTTAATTTTAGTTAAATACGTGTTTATTTGAAGATACCTAATGAGTCGATACCTTTATCGGCTACTCCTGTCAGGTTTGCAACACCGAGCAGCTGCCCAATTTTGGCGAGCATCGACTTGTCAGTTGTCTGACCTGCCATTTTGTTCAGTAGGTTTGCTACGCTGAGATCTTTAATATCTTGCATGCTAATACCAAACTGATCGACAAAGTTGCGCAGGTTTTCTTTAAAATCGCCGTTGTTGCCGTCGCCACCGAAGAAAGTGTCTTTTACCTGTTCCAGTACATGGCTGTTATCGACCATTCGATCAATTTTCTTACCATTTGCGATAGAACCTACAATTTGATCGAAGAACATGGTTTCACCACCTACGATATCTATTTTGGCAGCTTTCAATCCTTCGGCAATTACCTGCGCCTGTGCTTGGGCAACCACCTCATGTATACTAATTTTCGCCAGCTCGATTTCCTTATCTTTTTCAAGGCGTAGCTTAAACTCTTCGTGCTCACGACCAACGCCATCGAGTTTCTGCATCGCTTCCGCTTTCTCTTCGATACCTTTGGCTTCTGCAGCGAGTTTCTCCTGAGTAACTTTCGCTTCGGCCATACCACGAGCTTCTTCCGCCGATGCTTTTTCCTGAATGACACGGGCTTCGCTTAACCCTTGTTCTTCTAAGCCTTTAGCTTCCGACACAGCCTTAAGTTCAATACCTTTGGCTTCTGCGGCGTGCTTCTCAGCGATAACTGCTGCTTCCGATTTACCGCGTGTTTCTATGGCAACCGCTTTTTCTTGTATCACTTTAGCCTCACTCAAACCCTGCTCTTCATAGCCTTTGGCCTCTGCCCTTGCTTTCATTTCAATGACCTGAGCCTCAGATTCACCTTGTTTCTGCATCGCCTCGGCCTTCGCTTCAATCACCTGTGCTTCACCCATACCACGAGAAGCCACCTCAGCTGCGGCTGCTTCGGCCATAATCTTTTTAGCCTCGGCACGTTTTACGGAAGCTTGTTGCTCCGCTTCGGCAACGATGTTCATTTGTTGTGCATTGTGTTCGGCAGCTTGTTTGCGTGCCTCGGCAGCTTTGATCTCTTTTACCAAAGCTTCTTCGGCCTCCATTTCGGCATTGGTAATTGCGACCGTCTTCTCACGATCTGCCTCAGCTATCGCCTTCGTATCCTTGATTTTCTCTTCTTCTTCTACCACTGCCTTTTCTACAGACACACGTTCGCGAATCACATCCTGAATGTTTTTACGCTCCTCTTCAAGTGCCTTTTCTTTTTCAATCTGAGCAAGCTCTACCACCCGTTGACGTTCGGTAGCTTCAAGCTCCTTGTCTTTCAACACACGTTCCGTTTCTATGGCATCGGTTCTTTCCTTGTTCTTTTTGGCAACAATTACCTGTCGCAATTTATTCTGTTCGGCCACTTCAAGCTCTTCTTCCACCTGTATGCGTGCACGCTCCGCTTTTTCACGCTCCTCTTCTCTCACCCGGTCAATCTCGGCATTCTCTGTATAACGAATGGTTTCGATCTCACGCCTCTGCTTGGCCTCTTTTTCGGCAAGTTGCTTTTCGAGTTCAAGCACCGTTTCGCGAGCCTCCACATTCTGTTTTGTGATTACTTTTTCCTTTTCTTTCTCAATGAGGTTGGACTTAATTTTTTCGTCTGAGGTAAGCTCAATAATTTTCTTGATACCTACCGCATCGAGGATATTCTTTTCATCCAGGTTGTTGAGCGGTGTTTGCTCCAGGTAGTCAATCGCACAATCGTCGAGCACATAACCATTGAGGTCTTTACCTATTTCTTCTACAATCCGGTCGTTGAATGCGGCACGTGAGTTGTATAGCTCTACGAAATCGAAATGCTTACCGACTGTTTTAAGGGCCTCCGAAAATTTCGCATCGAAGAGATCTTCCAGGGCGCGTTGATCGGACGCACGAGAACAACCAAGGGATTGAGCCACTTTGGCCACTGCTTCGGTAGTAGGATTTACGCGCACGAAAAAGGTCACTTTAATATCGGCGCGCATGTTGTCTTTACAAACAAGGCCGTCCTTCCCGGAACGTTCAATCATAATGGTTTTAACGGTGGTATCCATTGTTTCCATTTTATGGATAATTGGTACTACAAATAGCCCGCTAAAGGATACCTTGGTGTTTCCGAAACCAGTTCGCACTAATGCAAAACCTTGAATGGCCTTCTTGTACATTTTGAGTATCATGGCCGCTAGGCCAATTGACACAAAGACAATAATGCCAACTAATATCATAGTTTTTGTTATCATATGTAATTGTGGTTGTTAGAATTAAACAATAGATTAATAATAGTAATTAGCTTGTGTTCAGAGTAGTTCAGTTTTTTAAGTAGGGTTAGCATAGGGTTCTACCAGGTAATAATCATCTTCTTTGATGTAATCGATGAGTAGACCTGTTTCGCCCCTGGCTAGTGATTTATTACTGGTAGCCTTGGCATTAATAAGGTAAGAACGTCCATCATAATCTACTTCTGCCTGACTGGTTCGTTCATCGTTTATACCATATTTTACGCGGCAAATTTTACCTATAAGATCTGTATCATGTACTTCATCTTTTTCCATTTTGTGAAAGAGTTTTGCCAGTGGCTGTGTTACTACTTTGCTAAGCAGTAGACTGACAAACAAATAAGGAATGGTAAGCAGTAATGCAATTCCTAGATGATGAATACCTAACCAGCTATTTGTTGTTGTAGCTATAAACCACATAGGAATAGCAACGGCTGTGAAGACCACCATGAAAGGGACTTTCCCCAGGTTAAAGAAAGATAGTAATTTAATAAACATAGATGGCTCTGCACCACCATCTACATCAGCACTGACTTCGGCATCTACATCTACCTGGATATCGACGTCAGCTTCATAATCCACATCAAGATCAAAATCGAGAAAGCCCATATCCAGTGCACCTAAAATTACTGTAAACCAGTAGACCACTGCCAGGCAGAGCATGGTAGTAGGTACAATATTTACAGCAGAGAAGGATTCTTGAATAACTTGGCTTACAGATAATATAATCATTGATGGTAATAATAGTTGTTTAGGTTAGGTACCGGTAGCAAAATTGCTACCGGCGAATTTATGCTTAATCCAAAGGCTCAAAGACCATTTAGAACGAGCTTACTCAGCAGAGTCGCTTTTGTTAATACCCATTTTGGCTTTAAGAGCCGCAAGGTCGTCTGAAGCAGCTGTTTGTGCTGTTCCGGTATTTAGGGCCTTATCGATCTCATCGTCCACACTTTTGCTCTCATTGGCAATGTCTCCATAAGATTCAGCTAAGGCTTCTTCCTGAGCTACTTTTTCTTTCATACGCTCCAACATGGAAACGGTACTGGTAGCATCTATTTGAGCCATTTGTTTATTGATTTTCTTAGTGGCATCGCTTACTTTCACTCGTGCCTTAAGCGTACGTAATTCGTTTTCGTATTTGGAAATATTTGTTCTCAAACTCTTCACGTTTACATCAAGCTGAGCGACGTTTTTGTCAAATTTATCCTGATCGGCTTTTGCACGTGCAGCCTGTTGCTCTGCTTCGCTCTTTTTAACAAGTGCTTCACTGGCTAAACGATCGGCATCTTCGGGAGCAATCTCCCCTTTTTCTGCTTTTTGCAATAAAAGCATGGCCTTTTTCTCGTAATCTTTTGCCTTGGCCGATTCAGTCTCACCTTCGTTTCTTGAACGTATTGCCAACGCTTTCACTTCTGCCAAAGCGTGTAAGGCTTTGTCAAGGTCTTTTTTAAGATCTCTGATACCTTGTTCGGTTAATTTGATTGGATCTTCTAATTTATCGATAGCAGAATGTGCCTCCGATTGTCCTATTTTAAATAATCTTTTGAAAATACTCATGTTTAATACTTTTATTTTGAAAACTCAATTAATTCTTCACTATACTCACCAAGCAATAATTTAAGTGAGTTGAATGACCCTTCTACTTCGTTGAGGTCTAAATTTTCAAGTTGCAATGCATCTCTGAAAATCACTCTATTGCCCGTTTCATCCAACACGAAAGCTCCGTGAATGATATCTCTGTTCTTTTGTAAAAGGCTTTTGTATATGCTGGCTGATTCTGCCGGTACATCAAACAAATACTGCTCAAAAAGTAGGATTGGATCTGCTACCAATAATACTAAATTAATAATACCGGCTTCTTCGTTTTCTACGATGATGATACCGTCTTCTTCACTCTCTGATGCAATGTTATATCCCAGTTCCAGGACGTAGTCTCTAACTTTGATGAATTGTTCGTTCATTTTATTTTGTTGTTTATTGTAGTCGAAAAACTCCTTAAAAGATTCGTAGTAAATTTAATTAAATCGAATACTTTTCATATACTTATCGCCAATTATTTTGGCTATGGAGGTTGACTATTGTATGTTTGATACTTCATAATTGCTGTCTTTACTTAAATACCATACAACAATTATACCAAAAATATTAGAAACTCCAAAATTATTGGCAATTATTTCCGAAAAATGTCTTTGATAGGTAAAAATATAAAAAAGATCAGAACAGTTAAAAAACTGTCTCAAGCTGCTTTTTCAGAGCTATTTAAGCTATCCCGAACCAGTGTGGGTGCTTATGAAGAAGAAAGAGCCGAGCCCAAAGTTGACACTATTATTCAAATTGCCAATTATTTTGGCATATCGGTTGACACGCTATTAACCAAAGACTTAACTATCAATGAATTGTACCATTTCGACCTTTTCAAAGAGATCGATCAGGCCGGAAAGAAGCAATTGACCAGTACACCGAAAAAGACGATTAAGGAAGGCATTGCCCATATCAAAAATGCCAAAGTCATTGAATACCTGACACATTTTCAGAACAAAGACTTTATGGCAGTACAGCCTCGGCTTGTCATGTCAGCATTTCACGCACCACAACACCGTGCTTTTGAAATAATAGACCCCGCCATGACAAGTGGAAACGCCGGGATTCAGGAGGGCGACACCCTGATAGGTGAGCAAACCACTTACAAAAAGATTAAGAACCACCAGTCTTATATCCTTATAACAGAGAAGCAGCTATTATGCCGTCGCGCCAGTATCAAAGGAAAAAGCATTGAGTGGCAGGCCGACAATAATAACTTTCAGACGCTCAAATTCGATGATTCCGAAATTAAAGAATGCTGGCTTGTGGTAGGGCGTTTCACCAAACAATTGGAACCCGCCTCTTTAATGGAGCAGCGGCTTGACAAACTGGAAGAGGAAATGGAGGCACTAAGAAGCCTGCTCAAAAAGAAAAAATAGTTGAAATAAATTCACTCATAGCGCTAAATATGTGCGTATGTCTTGTAGGTTATTACGCCAGCCTTCGCCATAGTTTGCTATAATATTATTTAATAAATCATCCTGTTCTTTACCCTTTTGCCAGGCATAGCTGTAGCTTACATCTTCAAACGTTACCATCGCATATTGAGACATCCATTTGTCGGGATGATGCGCATAAAGGTAATTGTCTATAGTTCTTTTCAGCAAAAAGGCAGGATCAGTTATCAGGTCGCGCATTTCAATAAAATTCGCAAGTGCCATTTCAGCAATAGCTACGCCATCTTTCTTTCGCTTTGCAGCAAATTCTTCAAATACAAGCGTTAACTGACCGTTTGATTTATCCAGCATCTGATCTAAAATATAACAATCTTCAAAACCTGCGTTCATCCCCTGGCCATAAAAAGGCACAATTGCATGAGCCGCATCTCCTATCACCATCGTATTACCTTTGGACCACTTTTTTGTAATGGTAGTGGACAAACTCGACACAGGATTTGCGGAATACTCCATTTCCAACTCAGGTATCACCTTATAGGCATCAGGGAACTCCTTTTTAAAAAAGGTATCAAATTTTTCGTATTCATTGAAGGAGTTAAATGAAGGCGCTCCCTCTTTGGCTAAAAAAAGTGTTCCTGTAAATGTATTATCTAAATTTGGAAGTGCAATAAACATAAAGCTTTTGCGCGGCCAGATATGCAGACCTTCATTAGGAAAAACCAAATTACCCGAAGCATCCTGAGGAATGGCAAGCTCTTTATAACTATGTGTAAGTGGACGACGGTCAAAATTATCTTTTTCTATAAAATCGCGCACCGCCGAAAAACCACCGTCGCAACCAATCAGGTAATCGAGTTCGTAGCTGCACATACCCTGCGGAGTACTAAAGGTCGCCGATTGAAAGTCCCAGGTAGTAAGGTCATGGTTAAATTTTAACGCAACTTGCTGATTGAGCTTTTTTAATAAGTACAAATTGAGTTCACCACGCGAAATGGAATAGATAGCCTTTGCATCAGGATGATAAGGGTGCAGGCTTATTTCACCGGAAGGGCTATGAATTACGCGCGCCTTCATTGGAATGGCCAGTTTCAGGAGCTCCTGGTCAAGCCCTAGCAAACGTAATGCCTTCAATCCGCGTTCACTCAATGCCAGATTTATAGAGCGACCCGCATAAACCTGTGTTTTCAGTGGATTGTAACGTTTCTCGAAAAGGGTGACACGAAATCCTTTTTTACTCAACAAATTCGCCAATAAACTTCCTACGAGTCCGGCGCCAATAATCCCAACATGCTTCATTTTACCAGATCATTTAAACACTCCACAGCATATTTTACATCGCTAAAGGAATTATAAAGAGGCACAGGGGCCATTCTCAAAATACCACCGCTACTAAAGCTCCGCCAGTCGGCCACTACACCTCTGTTTCTTAATTCCCGAATCAGAGATTCATCGGTACCCGGAATAAATAAAGATAATTGCGCTCCTCGCTGTCCAAAATCCTGTGGCGTTATAATCTTAATTTTCGGATTGTTGCTTAATCCTTCAAAGAGCATCGTAGTCAAACGAATACTCTTGGCGCGCAAAGCTTCGAGGTCAACACTGTCAAATAGGGCCAGAGAAGCCGCAAGAGCAGCCATTGATAAAACAGGTGCATTGCTTAGTTGCCAGGCTTCGACAGTGGGAATAGGATCAAAGTCTGGTCCCATTTTGAAACGATTTTTCGGTTGAGTCCCCCACCATCCTTCTAAGCGTGTAAGGTCTTGCCCATGATGATTTTCGTGTATATACAGCCCTCCTACGCCACCGGGTCCCGAATTCAGGTATTTATAACTACACCAAACAGCAAAATCCACCCCCCATTTATTTAAAGAAAGAGGAACATGCACATTACCAATCGCATGAGCCAGGTCTACTCCAAAAAAACAGTCGTTTTCGTGTGCACAGCGAGCAATTTCTTCCATTTCATAACACTGCCCACTTAGGTAATTTACTCCTCCTAAAAGTACTAATGCTATTTCTTCTTTGGACCGTGCAATGACATCACAAATGTGAACCGTACTTAGCAGTTGCTGACTGTCCTCCTCCAAAAACAGTAATTCTTCTTCCGGATTGAGCCCGTGCCATTTTATCTGTGATTTCACTGCATAAATGTCAGAGCCAAAAGCACTTCTTTCAATCAAGATTTTTGATTTTTTACCTTTTGGTTTGTAAAAGGAGCTTAAAGCCAGATGCAGGTTCACTGTCAAACTATTCATGGCAACAACCTCTACTGGTTTTGCGCCGGTCAAGCGCGACAGTGGCACTGAGAATTGTTCATGATAGCTAACCCAGGGTTTTGCCCCAGTAAAATGCCCTTCTACTCCGTACTTAGCCCATGCATCGAGTTCAGCCTGAACAAATTCACTTGTACTTCTACACTGGAGCCCTAAGGAATTACCGCTGAGGTACACCAACTCTTCCTCATCAACTTTTGGGATAAAAAACGCTTGCCTCAAGTCGCTTAACGCATCTTCCTGATCATACCTATTTGCTTTTTCCAGCTCCATCAATTCCTCGGATCGTCCATAACATGCCCACAATTATCACATGTCCTTAATGCTTTAGAATTATAATATTTCTCCATTACTACAGGAAGTTGTTTTACAATATCTGTTAATTCGAAATACTCTTCGTATAGTTTATGATTACAATTTTCGCAATACCACTGAAACCCGTCTTTTTCGTGCTCATTTCTATACCGCTCTATGACGAGACCGACAGTATTCGCAGGTCGTTGTGGAGAGTGCGGTACTTTTGGAGGCAACAAGAACATTTCTCCTTCATTGATCGGAATATCGACCGGTTTGCCATCTTCGATTATTTTCAAGACAATACCTCCTTCCACCTGATAAAACAGTTCTTCCCCCTCGTTATAATGATAGTCTTTTCTTTTATTAGGGCCACCAACAACCATAACTATAAAATCATCATTCTGTAAATATACCTGTTGATTCCCAACAGGAGGTTTCAACAAATGGCGATTATCATCAATCCACTTACGAAAATTTATAGGTTTCTTAATCATATTTTGTCATTTACAGTTTCTCCAGGATAAAGTTGGTCATCAAAGTAAACAAATGAAAACGCGTATTTCCGCCATAAATACCATGATTTTTATCAGGGTAATAAAACGAATCAAATTGCTTTCCGGCTTTAATCAAGGCATTCTGGAGCAAAAAACTGTTTTGCACATGTACATTATCGTCACCTGTACCATGTACAAGCAAGAAATTACCTTTGAGCAAATTGGCAAAATTTACCGGAGAGTTTTCGTCATACCCCTTGGCATTCTCCTGCGGGGTTTTCAGGTATCTTTCCGTATAAATGGTATCGTAAAAACGCCAATTAGTTACTGGTGCCACGGCGATGGCCGACTTAAAAATATGAGCCCCTTTGGTGATACACAAAGACGACAGGTAGCCACCAAAACTCCAACCAAATATTCCAATTCTTTGAGCGTCAACGTAAGTTTGTTGAGCCAGAAACTCGGCGGCGGCTATTTGATCTTTTGTTTCCAGTTCACCGAGCTTGCCATAAGTAGACTTTTTGAACGCACTTCCCCGACCTCCCGTACCTCTTCCATCAACGGAAACCACGATATACCCTTTTTGTGCTAATAGTTGAAACCAGGCGTAATACAAGCTTTTCCAATTGTTCTGCACAGTTTGATAACCCGGACCTCCATAAACATACATGAGAACAGGGTATTTCTTGCTTTCATCAAATCCTGGTGGTTTTATCATCCATCCATTCAATTCAACCTGATCGCCGGTGGTGAAACTAAAAAATTCATTAGCTCCCAGTGAGATACTATCCAGTTGATTAGTTAGTTCCTCATTGTCCTGTAATGTACGTATTAACTTACCATCTATTGAATGCAAAGTATAAACATTAGGTTCATCGAATTTTGATGTGTTTTGAATATAATAATCAAATTTATTGCTGAATTGAATTTTATTAAAACCATCTGAAGCACTTACAAGCCTTTTCACACCGGTTTTGATGGTCACTTCATAAACAAGTACATTGAAAGGACTTCCCTCGTTTGAACTGTAATAGATTTTCTTTTTCTCCTCATCTAATCCCAATAATTCCTTTACTTCCCAATTTCCTTTTGTTAACTGGCGTACCAGTTTACCATTGAGCTTATACATGTAAATATGATTATAACCGTCCTTCTCACTTGTAAACAGAAAATGCTTACCATTATCGAAATAAGTAAGGTTATCTGTAATATCAATATATGACTCTGACTCTTCTTTAAGCACCAATCTATCTTTACCTGAAAGTAGGTCATAGTGATATAATTCCAGCAGATTCTGATGTCGATTCATTTTAATAAATGATAACAGGTGCCTGGATTTTGTCCATTTAATCCTGGGGACATAATCTGTCTTACCGTTTACTTCAACCACTAAATCTTCTTTTCCCGTTTCCAGATTTACCGTTTTCACCTGAACATTGGCATTGTCTTCTCCTGCCTTGGGGTACTTAAATGAATTGTTTTGAGGATATAAACCATTGCCCCATAATTGCATTTCATACATAGGAACTTTGGATTCGTCAAAACGATAATAAGCAATTTGTTTACTATCCGGAGACCAAAAAAATGCTTTTGTAAATGAAAACTCTTCTTCGTAGACCCAATCTGCCAATCCGTTAATAATAAAATTAGTTTTACCATCATTGGTAATTCTCCGTTCTTCACCGCTGGCAATATCCACGACATAGAGGTTATTTGCCCTTACAAATGCTACTTTCGATCCATCAGGAGAAAAAGTTGGGCTGGAAACTTTTCCGTTAGCCGATAATATTTTAGCCGATTGATCTTTTAAATCGTACAACACATAATTGGCTATACTTGAGCGCCGAAATAGCATCTCCCTTCCTGTAGACAATAACAGTTTGGTTTCCTCTTTATTAAACTGATAACTGTCAAATACCAGCGAATCTATCTGATTTGTAAATGGATCATCAATAATAGGAACCAAGGTATCTGTAACTTGATCTAGTGCAAGATCCCTTCTGATTAAGACATTGCTTCGTGTTCCCTTCACTTTTGAAAGGCTCGTAAAATGAGCCCCTTCGTTCAACCAATTGATTTGTTGCACATGTTTACCATAGAAATTATAATTGAGCCAAATATCGGCCAAATCAATGGTGTTACTTATAGAATCGCTTGCTACTCCCAAAAAACATGAATTTATCATAAAGACTATGAGGACGTAGAAGCGTGTTATTTTTTGACTGTTAATCTTTAACATGATTAATTTTAATTAGAACTATGTTTATGCAGCTATTCAACAAATTTCGAATTGAATTGTTAAAAGTAAAACTTTATAAATACATAATAAATTGAACACTGGACAATATGATACAATTCATTTGCGTTCATCTAAGAAACGTGGCAACTTTACAATAGTGTACTTCGTACAAGAAGCTTGTTAAGAATTAGAAAAAAACGTATTATTGTTAGATCATAAACGATTTTTGCTACTAAAATATTCTCGAACTGAATTATTTATTACAATTATAATTAAACACAAAATGAAAAAGTTATCGTTTTTATTACTTACATTATTTGTTGCTTCGGCTGTATTTTTCACAAGCTGTAGTACCGAAGATGATCCGGCACCGGTAGGACCAAGTATTACCAGTGACTTCGCAGGAATTGACACTACAGTAACACCTGGATCTAAAATCACTGTAACTGTTGATGTTCGTCAGGGAGATAAAAAATTAACTCATGTTACTCTACGTGAAAACGGAAATATTATTGATGGCCGTGAATTAACGATGGATGGTACTGACATTGCCGGACAGAGTGAGTATGAAGTTACTTCTAATGACATCATTGATGTGGTTATTGAGGTACCAACTACGGAAGGCAGTTATAACTACACAATCGGTGCATTCGACAAAGATGATTTAAGTACAAGCATCGAATTTACGGTGGAAGTCAAAGAAGCAGGTACTGCCGTTACTGAGATTGATGGAGCATTACTTAACTCTGCCGGTCCTGCTGGAACGGGGGGTATCGATTTAAATAGCGGTACTGGAACGGGTTCAAGCGAGGCAGGATCTGAACTTAAGGATGAAGGTATTGACGCTGGAGAGCCAGATGCAACAAACTGGAAACAAATGATTTCAGCAATCAATGGAGCAGAACTAAAGTCAACAACAGTAACTTACGCAAGCGTAAGCACTAAAGAGGCGATTGAAGAAGCATTTAATAATGGTACTGCAATTAGTGGAGCTACAAGTAAATTAACTGGTGGTGAAGTCTTTGTTGTAAAGAATTCAGGTGGCGAGTTCTTCTTAATAGAAATCGACGATGTAGTTGTAACTACAACTGACAACGCCGACCAATATGTAATTAATATCAAGCAATAATTATCAAAATTATTCCATTCTATAAAAAGAGGCTGTCCGAAAAGGTCAGCCTCTTTTTTATAAATTGGCTAAACTAAAGATGCATTTATTTAGGTGATTCTTTGTAATTTTACTGTATGAGTAATCAAACCATTTTGAGACCTATTCTGCTACTTTTTTGTGCCTTTTCCGTACTCATCTTTCTAGACAATTGTACGCCACAAGACAAAGACGATGCCTCGCCTCTTGGTCCTGGAATAGAAGTTACCGCAGACATGGAAAATGGTGTTATAGTAGGAGAGCCGGAAGACACAGTGGCTTTCACTTTCAGTATAAATAAAGGTAACTACCCCATAAGTTCGATTCAATTCAAAATCAACAATTCAGAGGAATTAGCTAATCGTATTCTGGACTCCTCACTGACTCCTGTAATTGGAAACGCTACCGGCATATTTGAATCAGGGGAATACCTATTCTACTTCATCATGCAATCTGAAATTACTGTGATGATCTGGAAATAAATATAAGCGATGAAAACAATCAAACTATTGGTGTGCTTCTTAAATTTGAGATTGAGGCTGCAGAGCTATTTTCGGCCGTACTTTATAACTCCGGAGATACTATCATTGCCGATACAGGAGCGCTCGATCTGGATCTGGGGCTTACGAAAGATTTAACAGATACTTTAGTCGCTGAAATTTACGATATCGGCATTGATACCCTCATCGCCACTGGTGAAAACTGGTTTCAAAAAATAGCCCCAATGCCTGGTTCAGAATTAAGGACACCAGGAATTAGTTACGACAGTGTAGAAAGAAAATTCGATGTGAAAGACGCTTTTAATAAAGGGGTTCTTGTAGCCGGGACAAGCTCAAAACTGGAAGGTGGAGAGGAATTTGTGGTAAGAAATTTTTATAATGCGTATTATATTCTTAAAGTTGATACGGTCGTCCAGATTCCGGACAGCAACAAAGATTACTACAAAATATCATACAAAATGTAGATTATCAACGATTTACCTACAACTTAAAATACTAAGGCAGGTTAATCACATAAAAATGTAGATAACTTGTTAGGTAAAATTTCTAAGATATTCTTTGATCAATCGTCCTTATTTTTAATTTGCAGCAGTAACATTACACCAAAAATCATCTTTCTATGTACGAATTTATGGTAGACATCAACTTGCCTTTAGAAATTGACGAGGCTTTGGAATCGCTTATTCCGGAACAACGAAAGGAAGTTGAAAAACAAATGCAACTAGGGCTGATATTGAACTACACTCTTGCCGAAGATCGTAGTAAGCTTTGGATTGTATACTACGCCGAAACGGAAGAAGATGTGGTAGAGCACTTATTAAAATTGCCCATATTCAACCATATTGAATTCGAGATATTTCCGTTGGCATTCCATGATGGGGTAAATGTGAACATCCCTCAATTCTCACTAAATTAACATTTTCGTAAAGCCCATTTTTTAAAAAAAGGTCTGTAATTAATTCCTCAGGGGAGCCTTTACGTTTTATTTAATCAATCAGCATAAAGATTTTGCATAAAACAGCTGGACCATCTATCTTTGTGGAATTTTGAACTTCAAAAATTTGGTGAGCGCAAATGCCTAGAGACAATAGCATAAAATCAGTATTAATTATAGGAAGTGGCCCAATTGTAATTGGCCAGGCTTGTGAGTTTGATTACTCCGGATCACAAGCATCAAGAAGCTTGAGGGAAGAAGGAATTGAGGTTACGCTGATTAACTCCAATCCAGCGACAATTATGACCGATCCGGTCACAGCAGATAATGTTTACCTTAGACCCTTGGAAAAGAAGTCGATTATAGAAGTACTTGAAAAGCATCAAATTGATGCTGTTTTGCCGACTATGGGCGGGCAAACGGCACTCAATCTTGCCATGGACTGTGAAAAAGCGGGTATTTGGGAAAAATACAATGTCCGCATGATAGGTGTAGACACTAAAGCCATCGAAACAGCTGAAGATCGCGAAGTATTTAGGCAGCTGATGATTGAAAAAGGACTAGGTGTTTGTAAAGGAAAAACGGCAACATCATTTTTGCAGGGTAAAGAGATTGCCCAGGAAATCGGATTCCCGTTGATTATCAGAGCGTCTTATACTCTTGGTGGAGCAGGTGGCGCGTTTGTTAATAAACCCGAAGAATTCGACAAAGCATTAAATAATGGACTGCATAAATCTCCTGTTCACGAGGTATTGATCGAACAAAGTATTCTGGGCTGGAAAGAATATGAATTCGAATTGATGCGTGATGATTTAGGAAACTTTATCATCGTTTGTACCGTTGAGAATTTCGATCCAATGGGGATTCACACTGGTGATTCCATTACTGTTGCTCCGGCAATGACACTTTCTGATACATGCTTCCAAAGAATGCGTGATCAGGCAATACAAATAGTAAACTCGGTTGGTGAATTCGCGGGAGGATGTAATATTCAGTTCGCTGTTAACCCGGAAGATGAGTCGATCATAGTTATTGAAATTAACCCGAGGGTATCACGTTCTTCGGCACTGGCATCAAAAGCAACCGGGTATCCTATCGCAAAAGTTGCCGCTAAATTGGCTATCGGCTACACCTTAGATGAGTTGAAAAACCAGATCACAAAAAACACATCTGCATTTTTTGAACCAACATTGGATTATGTAATTGTGAAGATTCCACGTTGGAACTTCGATAAATTCCCAGGTTCTGATAAGCGTTTAGGTCTTCAAATGAAGGCTGTAGGTGAGGTAATGGGTATAGGCCGCAATTTCCAGGAAGCACTTCAAAAGGCATGTCAGTCTCTAGAAATCAAACGAAATGGAATTGGTGCAGATGGAAAAGAATTGCGCAATCAAGAACAAATTCTTGAAAGCCTGGCCAATCCAACATGGAACAGATTGTTTCATTTGCGTGATGCGCTTGCTTTGGGCATTCCCACAAAAACTGTTCAAAATATCACTAAAATCGACCCTTGGTTTTTGAACCAACTGGAAGAGTTAGTGATGTTGGAGAGAGAAATCTCCAATTACACGATCAAAGATCTGCCTGAAGATCTCTTTCGAGAAGCGAAACAAAAAGGATACGCAGACCGCCAAATAGCACATTTGGTCAACTGCTGGGAAAGCGAAGTCTTCAATCGCCGTCACGAATTAGGGATAAAAAGGGTCTTCAAATTGGTAGACACCTGTGCGGCTGAATTTGAAGCTAAAACTCCCTACTACTACTCAACCTTTGACGGTGAAAATGAATCCATAAGAAGTGACAAGAAAAAAATCTTAGTATTAGGCTCAGGACCTAATCGCATTGGCCAAGGTATTGAGTTCGATTATTCCTGCGTACATGGTGTTCTAGCTGCTAAAGAATGTGGCTACGAAACTGTGATGATCAACTGTAATCCTGAAACAGTATCCACAGATTTTGATACCGCTGACAAATTATACTTCGAACCTGTTTTCTGGGAACATATTTACGACATTATACTTAATGAAAAACCAGAAGGTGTAATTGTTCAGCTGGGTGGTCAAACGGCTTTGAAATTGGCTGAAAAACTGGATAAGTACGGCATAAAAATAATTGGAACAAGCTTTGATTCTTTGGACTTAGCCGAAGACAGGGGTAGATTTTCGGACTTGCTAAAAGAGCTCGAAATTCCATATCCGGAATATGGCGCTATTGAAACGGCTGATGAGGCGCTGGAAATCAGCAGTAAAATTGGGTACCCGATGCTGGTTAGACCTTCATACGTACTTGGAGGGCAAGGCATGAAAATTGTTATTAATGACAAGGAACTTGAAGAGCACGTTGTTAACATCTTCAAAGATATCCCCGGAAACAAAATATTGTTAGATCACTTCCTCGATGGAGCTATTGAAGCTGAAGCTGATGCACTTTGCGACGGGGAAAGTGTACAAATTTTAGGAATAATGGAGCACATAGAACCGGCAGGAATACATTCTGGTGATTCATACGCTGTATTACCTCCTTATAGCTTGGGAGCCATTGTAATGGAACAAATAGAAACCTATACTGAAAAAATAGCGGTGGCCCTAAATACCGTTGGTTTAATTAATATTCAATTCGCAATTAAAAACGATAAAGTTTATATCATCGAAGCGAACCCAAGGGCCTCCAGAACTGTTCCATTTATAGGAAAAGCGTACCAAGAACCATATGTGAACTACGCCACCAAAGTTATGCTGGGAGAAAAGAAAGTAGGTGATTTTGAATTTAACCCTGTAAAGAAGGGATACGCTATCAAAATTCCGGTATTTTCTTTTAATAAATTCCCTAACGTAAACAAAGAATTGGGGCCGGAAATGAAGTCTACCGGTGAGGCAATCTATTTCATAGATGATCTGCAGGATGAGTTCTTCTTGGACATTTATAGTAAAAGAAACCTTTATCTGAGTAGATAATTATGTGGTTAAAATTCCTCTTAGTAGTAATAATTGGTTATTTCCTCATTACCAGAGTCTTTAAGTTTTTTTATAAGACACTGACTGGTAATGAGGCTGCCAGTAACCAACAAAAACGCAACACTAATAGTTACCAAAGTAACGATCAACGAGAGCGTGGCACCCGTATTGGTAATATTTATATAAGTTTTCGCCCGAAGGGTAGAAAAGGAGCTGGTAAAACAGCAAACGATTACAAAGGGGGAGAATACGTTGAGTATGAAGAAGTAGATTAATGGAACTTTCTGTTTATAGCGACGACCATTTTATGAAGCAAGCTATTAACGAAGCGCACAAGGCTTTGGAAGAAGGAGAGGTCCCCGTAGGCGCTGTCCTTGTTTCCAAAAACAGAATAATTGCCCGTGCTCACAACCAAACTCAAAGACTGACCGATGTTACTGCTCATGCAGAAATGATTGCGATAACAGCCGGAGCAAACTTCCTAAATGGTAAATACCTAAACGATTGCACGCTCTACGTTACGTTAGAACCTTGTAACATGTGTGCAGGTGCTTTATATTGGGCTCAGCTCGGAAAACTCGTCTACGGTGCTTCGGATGAAAAACGAGGGTACTCAAAAATAGGAAAACACCTTTTACACCCCAAAACCCAGGTAGAATCGGGTATAATGGCAAGAGAATGTGAGCAGATAATACAAACATTTTTTAACGCACTAAGAAATGACCAATAACTCCCGCTCACTTATTTACGTAAAATACATATTAGCCTGCTCTTTTTGGGCAACCGACAAGATATTACTAAACGTATATTTATGATGAAATCAGTTTTTGTTATCGATCAAAACAGCATTGACGATAATACATGGGGCAAATTGCAGAAATTCAGTTTTGATAACATGTCTTATTTTGACAATGAAGAAGAGGTACTTGAAAACATTAAAAATAAACAACCAAACTTACTCTTAATAAACGCTGGAATTCCTGGAATGGGTGTATCAGATCTATTAATGGAAATAGTTTTATTGCGTTTTCCGATTATCCTTTATAGTACAGATGATATTGGGCATGAGCTCATTAGATCTCTTCAATTCGAAGGTATTCGAAACATCTACCTCACATCGAAGTTAGATCAGTTCGATTTTAGTGCAGTTGCATAGCACGGAAAAGTTAGACGCGCAAATTTCACCAGTTATTAAATTAAAGGCTTTATTAAGCTACATTTTCACAGTCTACGGGGTTCAAGAAACTATTCCGGCGCACTAATATCTCTTAACGACAGGGCATTCTTTAAAAAAAACATCAAGTCGTCAATTTGATGCCTGGTTTTGGTTTGTCCATACTTTGAAGTCAGATGAAGCGTCATAATACTGACCAATGATACTATTATGCCCAAAAAACCATAAGGGCTCTTACCTATAGTCAACTGACTAAAGCCTATGGTGAGCCCAAATAGTAATACACAAGAACATACCATGTAACAAAACATAAATAACAACCACAAATTGGTCTGTGGACCAAATACGCCTTTAATGTTCGTTCTACCATCGTGCTCGTACAAAGACAATTCTAATTGTGGAGACCAAAAACTTCTGTCTTGCAGCGGTAATTTAATAGTACAATGATTGTTTGAAACGTGTCCGTGAATCTGATCAACTTTATTCGTTAAACGAGCTTTTAATAAACTACGTACGTCAGCAATGTTCATTTCAACATCAACATCAAAGCGTAACCTTAACTTTAATTCCCCCATTAAATACTGAATCTTAAAAAAATATTGCAGAAAAGCCGCAACTATTTTCTATAAGATTATATAAATATATATAGTATACCATGACAAAAGTCAGTATTCAACCCTTAAAAAGCTTTGATAACGTTCAGAGTCAATTTCATCTGGTTTTCCTTATGATTCAACTACTTTTTTGACACACTCAGCTTTTTTTGTCATTTGAACACTAACCCACCCTTTCTTCTCCCGTAAAATAATATAACATCACATTAAAATAATCATATAATGAAACCACTAATCGTAGCCCTAACCCTATTCGTTTCTTTCAACTGCCTGGCCAACAACTCAAAAACATCGGGTGCTACGAATAATAAGCACATAAAACAAGCCAATGAAACTCAAAAAAACCTAAAGAAGCCCAATCAAAAAGAAACCGAGGAAGCTTACAAATGGTATAGACATAAACTGGGAGTTGAATACAAACCTGAACTACTCTGCTAACCCAAATATTAAACCCAAAAATCACCAATTATCCAGAGTAGCAGTACGAGTTGTTTAATAAACAACTCGTTTTTTTTTGTATCACCTGTATACCGCAGTACCGTTTTTCCGATGATAGAGTAATACTTAGTTGGAATGAATCATTTAAGTGTATCCTCTTAATGGGTAATAGGTCTCTTAATGATTCAAATTATTTCATAAGTAGATTTTTTGGGGTTGTAATATGGATGCCTTCCTTCGCGGGGGCATCTTTTTTTTGGTCTTCTCCCTACTATTTATTCTGAAATTAGGATTTATTTCTTAGGGTTTCGCTTTTTATTGGCCTTAGCCAAGGGGTTAAAGTGCAAACACTTATCAATCCAATATTCAAGATCTTCATCCATATCGAAACCATCTGGTGTAATATAAATGTAACCTCTCATTGGTCTGCCGGTAAAGTCCATAGGCAGGCATTCCTGACGCTCAATTTCTTCTTCATAAGCAGCTTCACCAATACGCGCCATTAATAGACTTGCTCCGTACTTTTTATCCAGGTGTGTTCCGCAAAGCATCTTATCGTCAACCATGAATACATGGCCGCCCATCATGTTCTTAGAAAAAAAATTTGCCTTTCTATCTTGTAAAACCCTGGTAATTCGCTCCACCAGGTATTCGTCATAAGCCATAATTATTAATCCGGAGCTTGCAATTCATCATTAACAGGTTCACCTGCGTCAGCTTCGTTTTCCAAAATCTTGTTTTTTTGCAGGTACCTGTTCATTATCACTTGTTCATATTTGAGTTTTTGCTTTTCTATAATAGCTTCTTTCTTCCCCGAATCAATTACTTCAATATTTTCCAGGTCTACCGGTTTTTCAATTTGTCCGACAATCTTAAATTCTGACCTTCGATTTAATTGATGCCCGGTTTCGGCTATTAGCGTATCCCCCACCTGTAGCAATGAATCCAGATAAAGCTCCGTTAAAACCATACCCTGTGTAAACATGAGGGTATCTTTTAACAAACGGAGAGGTTCTTGTTCTCCATATCCTTTTGCTGTGAGTCGATCTTTAGCTATCCCTTTCGATATTATCCACTCAACAGCCGACTCTGCTCTGTTCTGCGATAATTTTTTATTAAATTCTGCGGTACCTCTGGCATCGGTATGCGAACCCAGTTCCACAAGTATGGTAGGGTTCTTCTTCATAACATCTACCATTTCCATGAGTACTTCCTCGGCCTTGGGTGTTATATCCCAGCTATTGTAAGGGTAAAATATAGGAGGAAACTCCACCACAACGTTTTCACCAATCGGGTCTAATATTAATTCCGTTTCGAAAAAAACGTCATCATTATGTGACGAAGCAACTGATTTTCCCATTGTTGAAAAAATCTGATCACGAGCCAGGTAACCTTCATGCTCCGCGTGCAGGTTATAATTTTTCTCAGGTTCCACTTCAAAGATAAAATAACCCAGCGAATCGGATATTGCTGTTTCCAGTTCCATACCTCTTGCATCCTTAAGAATAATCAAACTATTAGGGAGGATCTTCAACGTATTTGTAACCGTATTGTATTTACCCAGGGTTTTTCCTTTCACCGATCCTTCCAGGTAATATTTAGGCTCAAAGTCGTACTCAAAGTAATAAATGTCGTCATTTCCCTTGCCCTCCGGTCTGTTAGAACAGAAAAATCCCTGATCACGCTTTGTAAAAATAATGCCAAAATCATCCCATTTAGAGTTCACCGATAAACCAATATTTCGAACATGTCGATGTCCTTCTTCATCCTTTTCATAGACAAATATATCGAGCCCCCCAAAACTCGGGTGTCCATCGGAAGCAAAGTAAAAATTCCCGCGCCTATCCAGATACGGAAATTGTTCATCGCCTTCGGTATTGATATTTTTGCCCAAATTCTTGACTTCGCCCCACGTTCCGTCCGATTCCCGGCTTACCTTCCAAAGATCGTCCCCCCCATAGCCATCTGGTCTGTTCGAAGCAAAATAAAGTGTTTTGCCATCAGGACTTAAAAAAGGATTAGAATCCCAATAATTGCTCAATGAAAAGCGCAGGCGCTTAGGTTCTGACCAATCACCATTTATTAGTTTTGATTCGAATAGGTCTATTTCTTGTGTGATGTCATTTGCTTTTCCATTGGAGCTTCTGGAAAATATCATTGTTTGCTTATCCGGCGAAAAGGTCACCGTCGCTTCATGTCTTTTCGGATCATTCACCAATATATTAAGAGGAACATCAACGCCAGAAGTCGATGTTGCACCATCGAATCGCCACTCAAAAATATCGGTAAAACGAGTTCCGTGCCCTTGATAAACAGGCCCTTCACCGCGTGAAGAAGTAAAATACATGGTGCGGTCGTTGTACATCATAGGTGAATATTCGACGCCATCGGTGTTTAGCTCTGCCATATTTTTCACCTTAAACTGTGCTCTCTTATAATAGATCTTAGCCAGTTCATCCAAGTTTTTAAGCTCATGCTTTGCCCGTTCAACGTAGGCATCGTTAGTGCCCATTTTGATGTAACGCCGAAACTGAACACGTGCACTTTCATATTTGCCATTCACTTTCATAGCGTAAGCCACCCAAAAATCGGCATGCTCATCTATGTATCCATTTTTAACAGCGTCTTTATAAAAGTATTCAGACTCGTTAATTCGATTAGACCGACGATAAGATTCGGCAATATGAAAGTTTGCATCAGCGATGAAACTCCTTGAAACATTTTGCTTTTTTCCATGCTCCAATGCTTCTTTTAGGTGCTCTATGGCCGGTTCATATTCTGCCCTGTTAAATTCCAATTTTCCTTTTTGCAAATAAGACGTAGCCTTATCTACGCACGAGGAGCAAAGTAAAACCAACAGAATAAATGGAAATATAAATCTCATACGCCCTAAAATGAATCGAATAGGAATTTAAGTAAATTTTATGTCATTTCTAATTCAACGTACAAAAATGCTCTAATATTTGATTTTGAGCATTAAAAGTAGCGAGATAACCATGTTTGCGAAGCCGACGTAAGCCAGGACTCTCCATATTCTTTCAAGCTGGTAATGGAATTATTAAAATAGAGTGTATCCTCACTAATTTCTGCTTTTTCTACACTTTTCTTTATATCAATTAGTGGAATTGTTTTTATTTCGTCATTAACCAAAAATGCCAGCAGACTTTTATCTAACAAACTGATTTGAATTTCCTGTTCTATAGTTTTAATAATATGCGTAGAGCTGTCTATAGAACAACCACCAAGTCGATCGTCTGACTCGTCGGCCATTAAAACGATAAATCGATTCTTTTTAACTTCAAAGTTGCCGTGTACCGGAGCCCCGTGACTTAACCAATTTCTGACAAAGTCCTGTAACATAAGTTCAATTTTACTCACTTCATCATCAGTAAATGTGCGGGAAGACTGATATATCCAAACTCTGGATTTATTTATATCTAAATGGGTAGAAATCATACGCTAATAACAGCTAATGCTCGGATAAAGTTTTATATGGTCTAATGTAACTAATAATGAGGATATACAAGACATCAAAAAAGAATTTTTCAAGTTTTTATGATTGTTCGCCTCAATGCTTATCCTTATTAAGAGATTCACGTACCAATTCGGCTATATCTAATACTTTAATTTGTGCTTCCTTTTCTTTGACTTTTACACCATCGGTAAGCATAGTCATGCAAAACGGGCAAGCCGACGCAACCACTTCAGCACCAGAATCTACTACCTCCTCTGTTCGGGCAACATTGATATCTTCTTCTCCTTTTTCCGGTTCTTTAAACATCTGAGCACCTCCGGCTCCACAACATAAACCTTTGGTACGACAGCTTTTCATCTCAACGAGATCGGCATCCAGGGCCTCTACTACATTACGAGGAGCTTCATACACATTATTGGCACGTCCGAGGTAACAAGAATCATGATAAGTGATCTTCTTTCCTTTATAGGCTCCACCACTTATTTTGAGCTTTCCGCTATCTATTAACTCTTGCAGAAAACTTGCGTGGTGTACCACATCATAATTTCCTCCCAGATCCGGGTATTCGTTCTTCATGGTATTGAAGCAATGAGGGCATGCCGTCACTATTTTACCAATACCATAGGCATCCAGCACCTGTATATTGGCCATCGCCTGCATCTGGAATAAGAACTCGTTTCCTGCGCGTCTTGCGGGATCTCCCGTACAAGTTTCTTCATCGGCCAAAATGGCAAAGTCTATTCCTAACTCAAGAAGTATTTGCGAAAAAGCTACTGTTACTCGCTTATACCTTTCATCGTAAGATCCTGCACAGCCTACCCAAAACAATACGTCAGGTACTTTACCGGCGGCGGCCATTTCGGCCATGGTTGGCACTTTATACTCCATCTAAATCCTCTAATTATTATTTATTCAAAGCTTCCGTCCACTTAGAACGATCCGTTGGCGGAAATTTCCAGGGATTAAAGCTCGTTTCTATATTTTGGTACAGGCCATTCCACTCTTGTGGACCCTGTGCTTCTTCCATTACCTTATACCTTCTTAACTGCAAGATGATATTTAATGGATCGATATTAACGGGGCAAGCCTCTGTACAGGCATTGCATGATGTACAGGCAAAAATTTCTTCCTCACTGATATAATCTCCCAAGAGCGATTTATCGTCAAGGGCTTCACCTCCATTTTTTCTTTTCAAATTACCCAATTCCTCTGCCCGGTCTCTTGTATCCATCATAATTTTACGTGGAGATAGCTTTTTACCGGTTATATTGGCAGGACAATTGGACGAACAGCGCCCGCATTCCGTACAGGTATAGGCATCGAGAATATTTTTCTGGCTTAAATCAAGTACATCTTTGGCTCCAAAGCGTGCTATTTCAGCAGCTTGCTCTGTTTGCTCCACAGGTAAACCCAACATTAATTTCACTTCCTTAGTTACGCTGTCCATGTTATCTATTTTCCCTTTTGGATTCAGGTTTGAGAAATAGGTGTTTGGAAAGGCCAGAAATATATGCAGATGCTTTGAATAAGGAACATAATTGGCAAAAAAGAATATACCGATGATGTGTGCCCACCAATAAAACCGTTCAACGGTGTGAAGACTGGCAGGTGATACGTCATCATAAATTGGCAGGAAGAGGTTACTAAAGAAAAAACCGTCTGATTTGCGTAACGCTGTATCTGCTGCATTCATATTAAGCAAAAACAACATAAGTACTATTTCGAAAACTAAAATGAGGTTTCCATCCAATTTAGGCCATTTTGTCATTTCCTTTAAATGGAAACGTCGAATTTTGATAAAGTTCCTTCTTACAAAAAAGATGGCACAGGAAACCAATACTGCAACAGCGAAAAATTCGAAAAAATTAATAAGAAAAACGTAAAAAGCGCCTAATGGTTTTTCAAATAAACGATGTGTTCCTAATATACCATCCAATACAATTTCTAAGAGTTCAATATTTACGAGTAAGAACCCACTATAAACCAACAAGTGTAAAAATGCCGGAACCGGTCTTTTAAACATTTTTCGTTGCCCAAAAGCTACCAGCAACATGGTCTTCCATCGTGCTGATTTATTATCAGATCTGTCAAATGGTTTTCCAAGTTTGATATTATTCCAAATTCTTTTGGAGCTACGAAAGAATAACACTACGGCTGTACATAGTAGCACAAAAAAAACGACTTGTGACAAAAACTGCATATTATTTTTTGCTTTTTAATTTTATTGTCATATGTTTGCACTCCCATTTGAGGGTGCTGTAGCTCAGTTGGTAGAGCATCGGACTGAAAATCCGTGAGTCGGTGGTTCGAATCCACTCAGCACCACTCCTTAGAGGCTTCTGTTCGACACAGGAGCCTTTTTTATTAACGCAAACTTTTGTTTTTTGTTTATAGGCATTAATCGAGACCAAAAACCTTTTCTGTAACAAATCTTTGACAATCAATTTGGTAAGTAAGCTATTAATACTTTTTATAATTTACACGCAATCGTATTGTAATAAAAGGGAATTACCTCTTTTTTCCTTTGGACATCAGGCTTATTAACTCACGTCCCTCAAGGTAACGCCATTGTCCTCTTGCGAGATTTTTCTTAGTCAAACCGGCATAAAGTACGCGGTCAAGTTTAATAACATGATAACCGAAGTGCTCAAATATACGTCTTACTATCCGATTTCTTCCAATATGAATTTCTAATCCAATTTTTCGATCATCTTCAACTGAAATGGCTATATCATCTACCCTCACAGGCCCGTCATCCAGTTCAAACCCTTCTTTGATTGCAAGAAAATGATCAGGATCCAGTGGTTTATCGAGCGTAGCTTCATATAATTTGCGAACATTGTTTGACGGATGAGCGAGCCTGTCGGCCAGCTGGCCGTCATTAGTTAACAAAAGTAAGCCTGTGGTATGTCTATCGAGCCTTCCTACCGGAAAAATTCGTTCCTCGGCCGCACCTTTAATCAAGTCCATTACGGTCCTTCTATCTTGCGGATCATCTACAGTAGTAATAAAATCCTTGGGTTTGTTTAATAAAATATAAACAAACTGCTCTTTTTTCAGAAGTTTTCCATTATACTCAACGCTATCATTAATATTAATCTTAACGCCCAAATCGGTAAGCACCTTACCATTTACTTTAATCTTCCCTTCCGCAATTAGTTTATCTGCTTCGCGTCTTGAACATACACCTGACTTAGCAATAAACTTATTCAATCGCATCGTATCACCTTCAAAAGTACGCTGCTCCATCACTTCACGGTCGTAAACCGGTGGCTTCTTATTCTTATTATTTGTTGTTGGGCGTTGGTTATCTTTCTTCATCTAAATCTCTTAATGTCTTATTGATCATTAATTTCCCCTATTTCGTTTTCGTTCGTCACAAAATCCTTAAGCTGCGGTAATTCTTCTAGCTTATTTATTCCAAAGTATTCCATAAACTTCTGACTGGTTCCGTATAAGAGCGGTTTCCCAACCGTTTCAGCTTTACCTTTTATTTCTATTAACTCCTTGTCCAAAAGCTTGTGAATAGAATAGTCACAATTAACACCACGTATTTGTTCCGCTTCGAGTTTCGTTATTGGCTGCCGATAGGCGATTATTGCCAAAGTTTCCAGGGCCGAAGTTGAGAGTCTCTTTTTTGATTTTTGCTTCAATAAAATGCTAATACTTGCCTGGTATGCGGGTTTGGTCAAAAATTGCATTCCGCCTCCAATCTCTACAAGAGAAAATGAAAATTGTTCATCTGAATACCTTTTCTCAAGTGTTTCAATTGCCTGCGTAATATCTTCTTCGGGTACTTTTGTATCGAACATTTCTGACAAACATTCTTGTATATCATCAGTACTTATCGGATCATTTGCGCAGAAGATAAGACTTTCCACATGATTAACGAGAAAATCCATCTACTATTAATTACCTTGGTTTTTCTTTGCTTCAATTGACTGTGTTGTATGGGGAACTGCTCTTAACCTTTCCTTGGAGATTAATTTCCCCGTAACACTACAAACTCCATAGGTACCATTTTTGATACGAACCATTGCATCTTCCAGGTTTTTAAGGTACTTGCTTTGTCGAGCAGCCAATTGATTGAGGTTTTCTTTTTCCAAGCTATCCGCACCATTTTCAAGACTATGAAGAGCGCCGGTAGTATTGTCTGTACCTGAATCATTTTTTCTGCTCAAAGCATTTTTATATACTTCAAGCTCTTTTTGTGCCACATCAATCTTTTTAAGTAATAAGTCCTCGAACTCCTTTAATTCTTCAGAGGAATAACGCAGTTTACTTTCTTCACTCATGACTTTATTTTATTAGGGTCTTTAAATCTAATTTACTTCCAATTATTGGAAAGGTTGCGACTTGTAAAACGTAAAAATAGAAATATTTTGTAATTGCTTCATTACCTGCACGTAATCTTTTGTCCTGCTTTTTATCATAATGCTCATTATGTTGGAAAAAAAATTAATTCTCAAATTCTTTTCTCCCCCCTCAACAGGTCATTTTGGCTAATTTTGACATTTTTTACGTATCTTTGCAATCTAATTGACAAAATACATAACAAAATGAAAATAGCCGTTGTTGGAGCCACCGGGCTTGTTGGTGGTGAGATGCTGAAAGTTTTGGCAGAATTCGATATCCCAGTTAGTGAACTTATACCTGTAGCCTCTGCACGATCTGCAGGTAAAAAGGTATTGTTTAAGGGTAAAGAATATGAGGTTACGACACTTGAAAAAGCGGTTGACATGAAGCCAGACATAGCTATTTTCTCTGCGGGAGGAAGTACTTCACTGGAATGGGCTCCCCAATTTGCACAAGCAGGAATAACTGTTATTGACAATTCCTCGGCATGGCGTATGGATCCTACAAAAAAATTAGTAGTTCCTGAGATTAACGCAACAGAGCTCACTGCCAACGATAAGATTATAGCTAACCCTAACTGTTCTACCATTCAAATGGTATTGGCTTTGGCACCATTACACGCCAAATACAAAATTAAAAGGGTAGTTGTTTCCACTTATCAATCTGTAACAGGTACAGGTAAAGCTGCTGTTGATCAATTAATGAATGAAAGAAAGGGTGTAGAAGGTGAAAAAGCTTACCCTCACGATATTGATTTAAATGTATTACCTCATATCGACGTTTTTCAGGAAAACGGATATACCAAAGAGGAAATGAAAATGATTAATGAGACCAAGAAAATTCTTTCTGATGATTCTATTGCATTGACGTCCACTACAGTTCGATTACCGGTAATGGGTGGACATTCCGAATCCATTAACGTGGAATTTGAACAAGCCTATGACTTGGCCGATGTGGTGAACCTTCTGGCAAATACAAAAGGAATTGTAGTACAAGATGACCCTGTAAATAACATATATCCAATGCCAAAAGATGCACATGGTAAAAATGAGGTATTTGTTGGAAGAATCAGACGCGATGAGTCTATTGCAAATGGGCTTAACTTCTGGTGTGTCGCTGACAATTTGAGAAAAGGCGCTGCAACGAATGCGGTTCAAATTGCTGAATTCTTAATCGAAAATAAACTGGTTGGAGCAGAAGTAGAGGCTTAATCGCGTTGCTACATCTCTTAAAAGTATATATGTAAATGGGGGCTTCTTTAATCAGCCCCCTTTTTTTATGGATTATACTATTCTTCATAGACAGGACATTCAGGAATATATTTTTGAGAATAGAAATAAGGACGTATATAAGCTCGCTCTACAACGATGCCCATTTCCTGATATCGATTTTAAGATTATAATTGATCAAATTAAAGGGCTGCAAACTGCATCAAAAAAAATTCCTAGCTGGTATAATTTAAAAAGGCTTTGGTTCCCACCCTCTTTATCCATGGAGCAATGCTCTTCTGAATACACGGCTCGTTACAAACAGCAGCTATTATACGGCAAATCATTTTTAGATCTAACAGGTGGTCTTGGGGTAGACACTTATTTTATAGCCAAAAATTTTGATCACGCAGACTACCTGGAACAAAATGCAGACCTTACTGACATAGCAAGGCATAACTTCCTGGCACTGGGAGCCAAAAACATCAACTGCCACCATACAAACGCCTTAGATTTTCTTAAAAACACATCACAAAAATGGGACCTCATATACGTTGATCCTGCACGCAGAGATCTTCACAACCGTAAAATGGTAAGCCTTACTGATTGTACTCCGGACGTTGTTAACAACCTGGACCTTTTATTGAAGTCTACAAAACGTGTGTTTATAAAGGCCTCTCCAATGTTAGATATAAAGAAAAGCCTCGGTGAGCTAAAATATGTCGAGCGCGTGATTGTCGTAAGCTTCAAAAACGAAACCAAAGAATTACTTTTCAAAATTAATTCCGAGTTTAACAATATACCAACAATAGAAGCCATTGACTTAAATGAATCGGGAGCACAATCAACATTTAAATTTAACTACCCTGAAGAATCGGAGTGTACTATACAGATTAAATCCTCTATTGGCAACTATTTATATGAACCCAATAGTAGCCTAATGAAAGCCGGCGCTTATAAAACCCTTGCCAAACGTTTTAAGCTAAATAAACTCGACCACAATACTCATTTATATACCAGTAATGATTTAGTTGAAAGCTTTCCCGGACGTGCTTTTGAGGTCAAACAAGAGTTAGCTCCTAATAAAAAGAAAATTAAAACTGCCTTTGATGGCCATAAGGCCAACGTTATTAGCAGAAACCACCCACTTTCACCAGAGCAGCTCAAGAAAAAATACCAGCTAAAAGACGGAGGAGTATTTTATTTGATTGCCTGTCAAGTAAATGGTAAACCTAGTTTATTAAAGGCATTAAGAATCGAATAGCCAAAAAAAAAAAAGTCGACCTTGAAATAAGACCGACTTTCATTTTTATACTTTACTGCAAAAGCACTTAAAGTTTACGCTTAATCTCACGTTCTTCGTAAGCTTCGATTATATCGCCTGTTTTGAGGTCATTAAAGTTTTGAATACTCAAACCACATTCGTAACCAAATTTCACTTCTGAAACATCGTCTTTAAAACGCTTCAAGGCCCCAATAGCTCCTGAATAAATTACGATTCCTTCACGTATCAAACGGATATTATCAGATCTTTTGATGGTACCATCAAGTACATAACAACCTGCTACAGTACCAATCTTAGAAATCTTAAATACTTCTCTTATTTCTACATTAGCAGTAATCACTTCTTCCACTGTTGGCTCAAGTAATCCTTCTAATGCATCTTTCATTTCCTCGATAGCCTTATAGATTACCGAATAATGTCTGATTTCAATTTCTTCATTTTCCGCTAGTTTCTTCGCACCGGCAGCAGGTCTCACCTGGAACCCAAGAATAATGGCGTCTGAAGCTGTTGCCAACAACACATCTGATTCTGTAATTTGTCCTACGGCTTTGTGAATAATATTTACCTGAACCTCTTCTGTAGATAGCTTCAATAGTGAATCTGTCAATGCTTCCACAGATCCGTCCACATCACCTTTAACAATTAAGTTCAGCTCTTTAAAGTTTCCTATTGCCAAACGACGGCCAATTTCGTCCAGGGTAAGGTGTTTCTTAGTACGTACTGCCTGTTCACGCAGCAATTGAGCTCGTTTGCTTGTAACTTCACGTGCTTCCCGGTCTGTTGTGGCGATGACAAATTTATCACCTGCTTGTGGTGCGCCATCCATACCCAATATCTGTACAGGAGTAGAAGGGCCTGCTACTTTGAGGTTTTTACCTTTATGGTCGTGCATCGCTTTAACACGTCCGTAGTGTGCACCTGCAACAATAATATCACCAATTTTCAAGGTCCCTGTTTGCACCAAAATGTTGGTCACATAACCCCTACCTTTATCCAGAGAAGCTTCAACCACTGTACCAATTGCCGTACGATCCGGGTTAGCCTGAAGTTCCATCACTTCAGCTTCTAGCAAAATCTTCTCAAGTAAATCATCGATACCTTCACCTGATTTTGCTGATACATGTTGACACTGATATTTACCTCCCCAGTCTTCTACAAGAATATTTTCATGTGAAAGTTCTTCTTTAATTTTTTCTGGATTTGCGGTGGACTTATCCACTTTATTTATCGCGATAATAATTGGAACGCCTGCTACCTGCGCATGGTTTATTGCTTCCTTCGTTTGTGGCATTACACGATCATCGGCAGCAACAACCAAGATTACTATATCCGTTAATTTCGCTCCACGTGCACGCATCGCTGTAAAAGCTTCGTGACCAGGTGTATCGAGAAATGCTATTTTCTTGCCACTGTCTGTTTTCACGCTGTATGCCCCAATATGCTGGGTGATACCACCGGCCTCGCTATCAACGACCTTTGCGTCGCGAATATAATCGAGTAAAGACGTTTTACCATGATCAACGTGTCCCATGATAGTTACAATTGGAGCGCGTTCCTGTAAATCTTCAGGATCGTCTTCAATTTCCAAAAGATTGGTTTCCTGTTCTTCCTCAGCTGTGGTAAACTGTACTTCATAGCCAAATTCATCGGCTATTATTGTGATGGTTTCCGCATCGAGGCGTTGGTTGATAGACACAAACATGCCTAATCCCATACACATAGATATTACCTCATTAACACTTGTTTCCATTAAGGACGCCAAATCATTTGCAGAAACGAATTCCGTTACGCGAAGTACTTTTGATTCCTCCTCCTGACGCATTCTTTCTTCTTCAGAAGCTTCTGCGTGAGCGGCACGTTTTTCTTTTCTGTACTTAGACCTTTTTGAAGACTTATGCTGCCCTTCCATGCGGGCCATTGTAGCCTTAATTTTATCTTGTATTTCTTTAGAAGAAATTTCCTGCTTTTCAGGTTCAGCCCTCTTCTGTCCTCTCTTCGGCCCGCCTTTTCCACCGTGGCGCTGTTGTCCCTGATTACCTTGTCCACCCTTCTTATGAGTTTCTTTATTTACGTCAACACGATTTTCGATACGAACGCGTTTACGCTTACGCTTTTTGTTGGCATCTCCTTTATCTGAAGAAGCAACAGGTTTGTCTTTTTTCTTTGTTTGTGGCAGTTCTATTTTTCCCAGAACAGTCAATCCTTTGAGCGACTCGGCCTCAGCTTTTATAACGGAATTATCTTTCTTGACTTCTTCCTTCTTCTCTTCTTTCTTCTTAACTACCACCGGAGCTTCCTCTTTTTTAGGTTTATCCTCCACCTTCTTTACCTGTGGTGCTATTTGAGGTTTTACCTCTTTCTCTTTCTGCTCGCTCTTCGCCTTCGGAGTTTCTTCTTTGATTTCTTTAACTGCTTCCTTTTTAACTTCAGGTTTTGGTTTCTGAACAGGTGCTTTTTCTTTTTCTACCTTTTGTTCTACAACCTCTTCCTTCACAGGCTCCTTTTCCTTTACAGGCTCGGCCTTAGGCTCTTCGGGTTCCTCTTGTTTGGTTTCTTCTTGATCTTTAGCTTTTTTATTCTCCAGATCAATCTTACCTACAACCTTTATACCTTGCAGTTTCGGCTTTTCAGTTTCGGCGTATTCTTCAGTCTTATTGGTTACAGGCACCTCTGCAACATTGTCACTGACCACAGCAGTTTCATCGATCGGATCGTTGGCATTTTCAGAATCGATCACTACGTTTTTTACGTGACTTTTTCCAATAGTCAATTCAGACGCCTCTTCTTTATCCATTGCCGAATCCTGAAATTCGCGCATGAGAAGCTGTACTTGCTCTGAGGTAATCTTTGTATTTGGTTTATTATCGACTTCAAAGCCCTTGCCACCCAGATGTTCAACAATTGTAGAGGTGCCTACATTTAGTTTTCTGGCCAACTGACTTAGTCGCATTTCTTTGTATTCTGCCATACGATCCTTTTCTAATTACGAAAATTGACTTTTTATCTTATTTATTCAAATTCTTGTTTCAAAACTTCAAATACTTCTTCAACGGTACCTTCTTCAAGCTCCGTTCTACGTACGAGATCTTCTGCGGTCAACGCAAGTACACTCTTTGCGGTATCCAAACCAATTCGCTTCAATTCATCAATGACCCAGTCTTCTATTTCATCTACGAATTCATCAAGATTCACATCTTCCTCTTGTTCAAATTCAGCTAGTTCGCGATACACATCTATTTCCATACCTATAAGTCTACTGGCCAATTTGATATTCTGCCCACCTTTTCCTATTGCTAAAGAAACCTGATCTGGTTTTAGGTATACGGAAACACGGCCGTTATCGCCGTCCATCTTTATAGATGATATTTTTGCCGGACTTAAAGCACGGGCAATATATAACTCGAGGTTATCAGTATAATTAATTACATCTATATTTTCGTTCTCTAATTCACGAACAATGCTATGAATTCGGGACCCTTTCATTCCTACACATGCGCCAACAGGATCCACTCTGTCATCAAAAGATTCTACTGCAACTTTAGCACGTTCACCAGGCTCTCTCACAACCTTTCTGATATTGATAAGACCATCATATACTTCCGGCACCTCACTCTCAAAGAGTCTCTCCAAAAATTCAGGGGAAGTACGTGACATGATTATTCTAGGATTTCCATTGTTCATTTCCACACGATGAACGATAGCGCGTACCGCATCACCTTTTCTAAAACGGTCTTTCGAAATTTGTTCGTTCTTAGGTAGAATAAGTTCATTGCCTTCGTCATCTACCAACAAAATTTCCCTGCTCAATATCTGATAAACCTCAGCCGTAATGATCTCGCCAACAAGTTCTTTGTACTGTTGGAACAAAATATCTTTTTCCAGGTCTTTCACCTTTTGTATCAGTGTTTGTCTGGCTGTCATCACCACACGTCGACCAAAGTCAATCAGCTTAACTTCTTCGGCTACTTCCTCACCTATTTCAAAGTCATCTTCAATCTTCTTTGCATCAGATATTTTTATATGAAGGTTCTCATCGAACTCAAAATCATCATCTTTATCATTAGGGTCGAATACGTCTGCATTATCTGGCACTATTTCTCTATAACGCCAAATCTCCAAATCACCTTTATCTACATTGATGATCACATCAAAGTTTTCATCTGTAGTATACTTTCTTCTGATCATTGTACGGAAGACATCTTCCAGTATCCTGATCATGGTAGGACGATCTATGTTTTTGAATTTCGCAAATTCTGCAAACGACTCAATTAATACTGAACTATCCATGGTTTCTTAACATGTTATTATAACCTTTGACATTTTTATATCACTAAAATCAATACTGGTAGTTTTTTGTTTAAACTGTCTGATTTTAGGGTTTTTAGTTTTCATTAATTCTTTTACTTCTATAAAATTCTCTTCAACGCTCACCAACTTTACTTCTTTTTCAGATTCGTTGTTCAAAAACACTTTTAACTCTCTGCCTAGGTGTCTGCTATACTGCTTCCTGTCTGTCAGCGGCTGATCGGCCCCAGGAGAAGAAACCTCCAGGTTGTACTTGCCTTCTATGAGGTCTGACTCCTCCAGTTCATTGCTCAGCGCTCTGCTTAATTGCACACAATCTTCAATCGTTACCCCATTGCCCGAATCTATTGTAATCAAAAGCCGTTGATTGTTGATAATCCCTTTCAACTCGACATCAACGATAAAAACATCCTCTTCTTCCAGTAAATGTTCGACTATTTTTCTTACTTCAGTTACCTGTTTCTCCATTCGATTCACGAAAAAAGGGGACGTTTGTCCCCTTCATGTGTTGCAATAGCATGAATTTTCCACAAAACTAATGGATTTATACGATTAAACCAAATTTGTCAATGATTGTTATGAAAAGATAACGTGGATTTCTGATTAAAATCAGCAGCAACTGTACACTTTGCAGAAGACCCGCAAACTACAGCCCAGTTTTCTTTATGGTGACCTAGCGGCAAATTAAATGCCACAGGATAATTATATTCCGAAACCATTTCATGAATAATTTCGCATGCATTATATCCAAAAGGTATTTTATTGTCGTGCATAGCTGTCATATGCCCTACTAATAGCCCTGATAATTTATTAAGAAGACCTGCTCTTTTTAGCTGAATCATCATTCGATCGATATGGTATAAGTATTCGTCGAGGTCTTCTATAAATAATATTTTTCCTTTTGTAGTGGGTAAGGACCTGGTTCCGGTCAGGTGTGCAAGCAAGGATAAATTACCTCCAATAAGTTCACCGGCCATCTCTCCTGACCTATTAAGAGGGTGCCCGTCGAAATTATAAGAAAGCGCCTCACCAAACAACGCTTTTTTTAAGGAATCCAATGATGCAACACTAGCACGTTGCCCTATATCAATAGGCATTGTAGCATGAATGGATTGTATTCCGAGTGAGGAAAGGTGTGCATGAATAGCGGTCACATCGCTATATCCTATAAGCCATTTTGGCTTGGTCTGCAACCTGGAAAAATCAACCTTATCTATGATCCTGGTTGTTCCATAACCTCCACGTGCAAACAATATTGCCCGAACGTTATCGTCATCTATTAAGCCCTGTAAACTACGGGCTCGTACTTCATCGCTACCTGCAAATTGATGATGGGCGCTAAAAAGCTCATCGGTACATTTAACCTGAAGTCCCCAGGACTCCAGCTGTTCGATAGCCGGTTTTAATTCTTCCGGAGCAATTTTTCGGGCAGATGAAGTTATTCCAATAATATCACCACTTTTGAGTGCCTGAGGTTTAAGCATTTTAAATTGATGAAATAAAAAAGGCTGCCTGGGGCAGCCTTTTTCCAGTTGTAATAATTTTTGATTTATTGATTACCGGCACCTGCAGTAACTTCTGCTTTAGGGTCTTTCCATTCAATGCCCAGTTTACCAAAGATTGCTTTGGTCAAATTGTCTTTTTCGTCTGCATAAATGATGATAAGCGTAGAAGCTCCGGCTTCATTCAATACAACACTATATCCCTTCTCCTTTGCCAATTCCTTTGCCGCATTCTGGATTTTTTCCATATATGGCTTTAAAAGCTCATCTTGCTTTTGCATAATATCAAGTTCTGCTTGCTGCTGCAAAGTTTGAAAGGCCTGTACTTTAGTCTCATATTCTTTGCCTTTTGTTTCTAAAATCGGAGCAGGCAATGAAGCATTTTCCAATTCGGCCTGTAAAGCCTGAATTTCCTGTCCCATTTGTTGGAGCTGTGCTTGATATTGTTGAGTATACAGCTGTACATCGGACTCTACTGCTTTCAAATCCATATTTCTTAAAATATATTCGAAGTTTGCGTAAGCCACTTTTTGGGCAAAAGTAGTACTGGCTACCAATACTACTAAACATATCGCTACTATATTTTTCATAATTCTCATTTATTTTTCCTGATATCTTTCGTTGTCAATTTGGTTTTCTTTTTCTCCTAACCCCAGCGCTTCCAGCACGTAGTCTGTATAATCATGTGTGGGGTTTGCATAAATCATATTTACGTCGCTCGATTTATCAAATACTATTTGCAATTTATGCTTCTGAGCCACTTTTTCTACTGCTTCAAAAACCATATCCTGAACAGGTTTAATCAATTCCTGGCGCTTCAGAAAAATTCTTCCGTCTATTCCGAAAATTTTCTTTTGATAAGCTTTTATGGTTTCTTCTTCCTCATCTATTTGCTTGAGGCGTTTATCTTTCATTTCCTCTGTGAGCAAAATTTCATCGCGGCGATAAGCAGCATACATAGAATCAAGACTGAGATACATTTTCTCGATCTTCCGTTGTTCCTCTACGGAAAGTTTGCTAATTTCTTTTTGAGCTTCAGCATATTCCGGTACTTTCTTGAGAATAAACTCAGTATCTATATACCCAAATTTTTGGCTGAAACCTGAACAGGCTGCAAATATGATAAATAGAATTGGGATTATCGTCTTCATAACCATTTTTTTATCTAATTTGTTGACCGATGCTAAAGTGAAATTTACCATCATTGGCGGCTAAATTACCTGGTACTTCATCAAATCCTTTGCCATAATCGATTCCGATCATACCAAATGCCGGCATAAAAATACGTGCTCCAACCCCTGCAGATCTATAAAGGTTAAAAGGATTAAACTCATCAAAAGTCAGCCAATTATTACCTGCTTCCAGAAAAGAAAGCACAAAGATAGTCGCAACGCCTTCTGTAATTATCGGGTATCTGAGTTCCATTACGAACTTATTAAATAGCACACCTCCACCTTGGCCTGCGTCTCTTAGTCCAAGTGACTCATTATCATAACCTCTAAGTCCAATCACATCTGTTCCCAATACAAAGTTGAAACCAGATAATCCATCACCTCCAAGAGAAAAACGTTCATAAGGGCCTATTGCCATTCTTTTATTGTACCTACCTATAAAGCCCAGATGCGCTCTGGTATTCAATACAAAATGACGCTTACTTTTCTTTTCTGCATCTCCACTCAAATCGTTTTTCCTGTTCCCTGTTAACTGGATGAAACGTGAATAATCAAACATCCATTTATGAAACTCAATGTTTCGTAGTCGTTGCGCATCAGGGGCTTCAGGAAGGTCTCTATTAATTAATGAAAATGGAGGGGTAAAGGTGGCGCTTAAAGAAACATTGGCACCACGAGTTAAAAATTGAGGATTATCGCCCGAGTTGTTTCTGGCAATAGTAGTATTAAAGGCAAATTTATTCGCTAAATCGCAAGTCTCACATAAAGTTTGTTGCGACACCTGGTAATTATCGATAGTATAACGGCTATATGAAATCGAATTGGTCCAGGTGAAGAAATCGTCAGGCCAGGTAAGGCGTTTACCCAACATCATAGTATAAGTGGCTACTTTCAAAAACCCTCTTTCGTTGAAACTGTTATCCAAATCACTGATTCGCGATATACTGGCGCTAAGTGTAAATGAGTTTGGTTTTCTACCACCTAACCAGGGTTCTGTAACAGAGGCCGAAAATGAGCGATAACGAGGACCACTGGACTGCGCTCTTACAGAAAGTCGTTGACCGTCTCCGGTTGGTAGCGGACTCCATGTATTAAACTTGGTAATGTTTCTTATCGAGAAGTTGTTAAATGCGACACCTAAGGTACCGACGAAGCGAACGGCACCTCCCCAACCACCGGACAATTGCAACTGGTCACTAGGCTTTTCCACTACTGTGTATTCTATATCAACAGTTCCATTTTGTGGATTGGGAATAGGTACAATTCCTATTTGTTCAGGATCGAAATAGCCCAACTGTGCCAGTTCTCTTTGTGTTCTGATTATATCGGCACGGCTGAAGCGTTCACCCGGAATGGTTCGAATTTCCCGCAGTATCACATGATCATTCGTTTTAGTATTTCCTTCTACTCTATTTTCACCGATGATGGCTACATCTCCTTCATGCATGCGCATTTCAAGGTCAATAGAGTCATTTTCTACGCGTACTTCTACCGGATTTACGCTGAAAAACAAATAACCATTATTAAGATATAACGAACTAACGTCCGGACCAGTTGGGTTAAAATTAAGCCTTTCGTTGAGGAGTCTTTCGTTGTAGATATCGCCCTTCTTTATGCCTAAAATTCTATTCAGTTTTCTATCATTATGGATATAATTTCCGGACCATGTTATATTTCTGAAATAATAGACTGTTCCTTCGTCTATTTCAATCTCAAGAACAACTTCTTTCGGGTTTTCAGGGTCCTCGACCAATTTTTCAGAGACAATTTTCGCATCACGCATTCCGAGGCTATGATAATAATCTATAACAGTTTGTTTGTCGTTTTTAAATTCCTCATCAATAAATTTGGATCGGGACCAAAAGCGATAGAGCTTCTTTTCTTTCGTCTTTTTCATTTTTTTATAGACGAACTTATCCTCAACTTTTTCGTTACCGCTAAGTTTTATGTCCGAAATTTTCACTTTAGGCCCTTTATCAACACTCACAATTAAACGGTGATGATTCAGTAGCAAACTGTCGTCTGCTTCCTTCACAGTTGATTTACACTTATAAAACCCTTTTTCCTTAAAATAGGAATCGACTTCATATAAGATATTCTTTTTTAATGCCTTTGAAATAACCTGCGATCTTTTGAGCCCCAAACTCTCTTCAAGATCTTTTTGTTCTGTTTTTTTGAGTCCGGCAAATTGCAATTTAGAAAGGCGGGGTCTCTCCTGGAGTACTATTTTAAGGTATATGCGATCGTCAATCACTTTGTCAGCGTAAATAGCGACATCGCCAACCAATTTTTGATTCCAAATATTCTCGAGAGCTTTGGTAATTTTCTCACCAGGAATGTCGATCTTGTCTCCAACTTTTAGGTGCGTAATTGAAATTATTGTTTGTGGGTCTAAAAACTCTATACCTTCAACTTTAATTTCTTCGATTTGGTAAGTTTTAGGATAAACGTAATCCAGCTCAATTTTATCTTTTAAAGGCTGAGCAATTACACTTCCTGCCACCACCATCAACATACAAACTATGATAATTCTCATCCCGTCGTAGTACTGTTTATTTGATCTCCTGTTTTACCGAACCTTCTTTCTCTTTTCTGATACTCTACCAACGCTTTATAGAAATCTTCTTTGCAAAAATCAGGCCACAATGTTTCAGTTATATATATTTCAGCATATGCCAGTTGCCAAAGTAAGAAATTACTAATCCGCATTTCCCCACTAGTCCTTATCATTAATTCCGGATCCGGCATATTTTCTGTGGAAAGGTGTGATGCGAAAAGCTCTTCTCCGATATCATCTATCTTAATAGTTCCATTCTTCACATCGGAAGCAATACTTTTCACAGCGTTTACAATGTCCCATTTCCCACTATAGCTTAACGCTAAAGTAAGCGTCATATTATTATATTGAGCAGTTTCTTCCATTGTTTTTCTAAGAGTGGCCCCGCATTCTTGAGGTAACATGGCTATATCGCCAATAGAATTTAACCTTATGCCATTTTCATGAAAAGTTGATTTTTCATTGGTAATACTGTTTATAAGTATCTGCATTAGCGCAGCAACTTCTTCAGGAGGCCTGTTCCAGTTTTCCGTAGAAAAAGCATATAGAGTCAAATACTGCACCCCCATTTCAACACATGCCTCCACAGTCTCTCTTACTGACCTGATGCCATTCTGGTGCCCAAATGAACGCATTTCACCGGTTTTCTTTGCCCATCTCCCATTGCCATCCATGATAACAGCGATATGCGAAGGAATATTTGTTTTATCTATTTTTTCTTTAAAACTCATTATTTTTTCACAAAACATGCGAAGGTACAAAAAAAATATATCCTATAGAATTGCTTTTAGCTATTTGGTACCGTAAGTAGATTTTTTAGTATCACCCGAGCAGATGATGTTATAAGAAGTTCTACTGAGAGTGATTCCTATGAAATAGTACCAATCTGTTCTATTTGAGCTGGAAAATGCTTCATCATTGCTTTGTCCGTCAATTTTGTCCGTAAAGGTTTTCCTTGCTCCGAACTCAAGCCCTGTATTGTAAGGGGTATCACCTATTCGCAACTTACATCCAATACCAAAAGGAATTGCGATAAAAGGATCACTTTCGGTGGCTATACCACCGGCTAATCCTCCGAATAAATATGGACTCATGAAGAATACATTCTTTAAGTCCCTGTAATTGAAAAAGTCGTACTCATAAATACCTGCTATCTCAATAATAGTCGTGTTAAAATTAGTTTGTCGTGCAGCAGGAAGCGGATTACTTAAATCACTTTCCTTGGCAACAAGCTGACCTATTAAAATATTCCCTCTTAATACAGAAGCCTGATCATTGAAGTTATAGCGATAAAATGCCTGACCAGCCGGCCTAAGAAAGCTCAATCTGAAATTTGGAGATACATCTCCAGTATAGTTTAAACCACCTAAAGAAAACCCAAATTCATGATGTCTTACTATTTCCTGATCTGATTGCCCCATGCTGACGAAGCTAAGAATTAACATCAGAAACACATAAATACCCCGGCACATAATGTACATTTAATCTTTAACGCCTTTATTCTGGCTTTATTATCTATGATTTTTATTTAGCCCCTAAATTTAGGAGAAACTACTTTAGGATGAAAGATATATGACAGATGAATTGCAGTAAAAATATACCAGTCGGTTCTATTACCCAGATCCCCTCTGGCAGAAACGCCGTCGCCATATCCATTAAGATATATTTGCCCTTCGGGTGTTTCTCTAAAAAAAATGTGTCCTGGTGTTCCTTCCGGAAGTCCTTGTTCGGGTGTCGGTGAACGGTCGGACAACAAAAAGCCGGGGGATCCTTCTTCAAATTCATATTTATTGACATAGGTACCTCCAACATCATCTAAATAATCGGTAAATGTCTTTCTCCAGCCTATTTCAACGGCTAAATCAAACTTCATACTTAACTTGTAACGAAAGCCAATGCCTAATGGCACTGAAACCTGTAGTCTATTATAAGAATTATCACGTCCCACACCATCAATAAATTGTCCCTCGGTACCGATGGGTTGTAAACTAATCCATTCGCCATTTAACAAAGCTTTGGGATTATGTCTATATGCTGCTATCCCGATAAAAATATAAGGTGTATAATGAGCTCTTCGCTCCAATCCTCTTCTGTTGGCGAACAGGTCGATCATTACATCTGTCTTAAATTCAGTTATATCATTTCTAAAACTCAGATTTCTTAGATACCTATAAATATCATCTCCTTCAGTAGTTGAGTTTTCCGCATCAGATCCCTTTATACGTCCCCAGGACAAAGATGCTCTGGCGGTCATTCTAGGGGCTAATCTTTGGTTAATACCAATTCCCAATGTAGGTCTTGTACAACTGATTGCAGGTGCAATTAAGCCATTACCAGGATCCAGATCTCCTACGTAATTAGCAGATCCGGCGTGTATTGATACACTGGCATATCTGGCCTTTTTCGGGAATCGCTGCCCGGATACTACCTGAAATAAGCAAAGAAGTACAATTAAGAGAGCTATTTTGCAAAATACTGGTTTCATAAATTAAGGATATTCCCTCTATAATAAACCACAATGGTATTATACGTAAGTAAGTACCCTATTTGTTTTAATTAATTTCTAATATCCATCCCCCAATTAAGTTTACTTCTCAACGTATTAAAGAAATTGGTAAATGGTAAATTTATTAAATGAGCTTTAAACACTGACTTACATACTTCAAGTTCAATATTCATTTTCGCTGTAACCGAACGTGAATCGAGCGATAACAAACAGTTATCGGCACGCCCCTCTACCTTAAAGGATATCACACTTGTATCGGGCACAATAATTGGCCTAACATTAAGATTATGAGGATTAACGGGAGCTATTACAAAATTATTCGTTTGAGGCATAACCAAGGGCCCTCCACAACTCAAAGAATAACCTGTAGAGCCTGTTGGTGTTGAAACGATAATTCCATCTACCCAATAAGCATTCAAAAAATCACCGTCTACATAGGTATGAACCACTATCATTGAAGACGTATCTCGCTTTTGAATCACAAATTCATTTAATCCAAAATTAGTTATACCAAACAACTCTCCCTGAGTGTTACATTGTACTAATATTCGATCGTTTAACTTATAAGCTCCATCAATAAGGTAATTGACAGATTCCGGAGCACGTTCGATTGGAATATTGGCCAAAAAGCCAAGCCTTCCAGCGTTAATAGCTAAAATTGGTAATTGCAATTCACGTACATAAGTAACTGTTTCAAGTAGCGTTCCGTCACCTCCAAAACAAACCACAACCTTACAACCTTCTAATTCAGTTGTTTTGTTAAAAGTAATCTCAGAATTTAATAGTATTTGTTTATCTCTTAATACCTTTCTGAATTCTTCAAAAATGACCAGTTCTACATTTTTTTTCTGACATTCATCTATAAAAGACTGAATAAATGAAGTACAATAGTCAGAAAAAGTTCTACCAAAAACGGCTATTCTCATAGAAACTACTTTACATATCGAGGTATTTGAAGAGCATATTTAAGCGATCATACTGATCGTCCTGAGATTCACTTTCCTGAAACCCTGCTATTACTTTATATTGATAGCGTTCCATGGAAGCGACTATACTTGATATATCTTCTTTATTAAGCTTAATTGTTACCTGAACAATGGTATGATCCTGAACATTATTACTCACATAACTGCTTAAAATGCGGCCACCGTTAGATTCGATTATACGGCTTATTTCACTCAGCGAATAGTCTCTTTCTTTCATTTCCAATACCATTACCCCACCGCGACTGGTGGCAGAAGCCAGTTCGGAAAAGACATTTACTAAATCTGTCGCGGTAATCTGGCCGGCATATTTTTCATTTCTGTCAACAACCGGAACAATAGCTGTACCGTTTTCGACGAGGAAGTTTAGTGCTTCATAGATATGCTTATGACCTGAGATGTAGTTAGATTGATGTTCCAGAATAACGTTTTCCAGGTTTAAATCCCAATTAGGGATATTCATAAGTATATCTTCAGTAACAATTCCTTTATAGTCACCATTCTCAACAACAGCAAGTTGAGATAGCTTAAACTCTTCCATCCAATCAATAGCCTTCTGAATAGAGTCTGTTTTTTGCAGCTCAGGTATTGATTTGTTAATATAGTTTAATACTATCATGAGTCCGTTAAAAAGGGTTCACAAATTTCGTTGAACTTATCGGGGTGTTCCATCATTGGTGCATGTCCGCACTTATCAATAAAACTCAATTGCGAATTCGGTAATAATTGGTTGAATTCATGTCCTACAATAGGAGGGGTTATTGTATCGTTAAGTCCCCAAATTAATAATGTGGGGACGGCAATTTTGGTAATTTCCTTAGCCATATTATGACGTTGAGCCGATTTTGCTATTGAAACCATGCGCAAGCAATGAGGGATACTCTTAGTTACTTCAAAAACACTATCGATCAATTCCTTCGTGGCAACCTTCGGATCAAAGAAGGTATATTTCACACGTTCTTCAACAAATTCATAACTTCCTCTTCTTGGAAATGAGCCGCCAGTTTGATTTTCAAACAAGCCTGAACTCCCGGTTAGAATTAGCTTTTTAACATTCTTTGCATGATTCAGTGTATAAATAAGACCAACGTGCCCTCCTAACGAATTCCCCATTAAAATTAAGTCGCTTAATTTTTTGTAGGATATAAATTGCTCTATGAACTTTACCAATGCTGGCAAACCTGCAGATTTTACGGGCATTTCGTAAATCGGAAGCATCGGTATAATTACTTTAAACCGACCTTTGAACGCATTAATTACACCTTCCCAGTTGCTAAGTGCACCAAATAATCCATGAAGTAAAACTAGCGGTTGACCTTCTCCTTCTTCTATATATTTAAATTCGTTTTCTTCTTTTACCTCAAAGTTACTTTTCATTGGCTCTCTATTTTAAGCGCAAATTATTACTAAATTCTCAATTTTCCTTTCTAATCTATCTATTTTACTTCGAAACGTTTACAATAAGTTATATATATACAACCAATTTTTTAATATTTCAATTCCATTTTCTGTTAGAATACTCTCCGGATGGAACTGCAGGCCCCAGATAGGTTTGTTTTTCATTTTAATAGCCATGTTGACTCCATCTTTAGTCTGAGCATGTACTTCAAAAGAATCATTTATTTGATCAGCCTCCCAGGAATGATAGCGTACAACGTTCATCGGATTTTCAATTGCATTAAATAAACCTTGCCCGGTATGTTGTATCTGACTTACACGGCCATGAAAAGGTGGTTTACTTTTTTTTAGAGAACCACCAAACAACTCCAGTATAGCCTGATGCCCCAGACAAATACCCAACATGGGCACGTTTTGATATTTTTTAATGATCTGAAGCAAATTAAATGCATCTGCTGGTTTTTGGGGACCTGGAGAAAGCACAATACCATCAAAAGGTTTTGTGGCAATTTCTGACATTTCGGAATCACAACGCATTACTTCATTCTTAACTTCCAATCGATTAAAATAATCGACCAGGTTGTAAGTGAAGGAGTCGTAATTATCAATTATTAATATCATTAACTAAATAAATCGTTAATGGAATTGACCAGATCTTTGGTAAAAGGAAGGATATAACCTGCCACTTCAATTATTTTAGGCGCATAAACCAGCAAATACGGATATAGGACTGCATCTCTTGTGTATTCCTCGGGTATAGGTACCTGGGCTTTATCAAACAACCATAAAAGCACACTAAATGCAAAAGCCCACTTAAGAACCCCTAAAATAGCACCTGCTATATCGTCGAACGTTCCCAAAAAGGATTTGTCCATGAGCTTTTTGATGAACCGGCTCATCAGGTTTAGAAGCAATAAGACCAAAATGAATACACCGACAAATGCGATCAAGGGCACCAATCTATTGTCCTTACCGAGATAAGGCTGTAGCAATCCCACAGCAAAGTCCATGAGCTGAAACCCTAAAACTATAGCCAGGACAAATGCTAACAATGAGACTAACTCTACGATTAGACCCTTTTTATATCCTTTATACCCGCCCCAGGCGAGCGGAATGAGAATAATAATATCTACGGCTAAACTCACTAGTATTTTTTTATGCGAGCAACTCCTTTACGAGGCTTGAAATGAGTTTACCATCGGCTTTACCTTTCAGTTCTGCCATTGCAGGTCCCATTACTTTACCCATATCAGAAGCCCCTGCTGCTCCTACTTTATCAATTACCGACTGAATGATATCTTTCACTTCATCTTCCGAGAGTTGTTTCGGCAGGTATTTTTCTATTACCGCGTACTCTTCTATTTCCTTTTCTTTAAGATCGGGTCTGTTTTGCTGTTCATAAATATCAGCAGCATCTTTACGTTGTTTGGCAGCTTTCATCAACAATGCTATTTCCTGCTCTTCTGTAAGCTCTTCCTGCCCGCCTTTCTCTGTTTCAGCTAACAAAATTAAAGACTTAATAGCCCTCAATGCTCTTAAAGTTTCCTTTTCTTTGGCCAACATAGCCGTTTTTATGTCCGCTTCGATTGTCTTTTTTAAACTCATATCTTTAATAGGAAATGTACTTATGCTAAATTATTGATTATCTTGTGTGCGAATTTAAGAAGATTTTCACTACTATGACCAGGTTAAGTGTTAATATTAATAAGATTGCTACCTTAAGAAATGCACGTGGCGGCAATAACCCCAACGTTGTAAAAGTAGCGAAAGACTGTGAAAAATTCGGTGCTGAAGGAATAACCGTACACCCCAGGCCGGATGAGCGACACATTACGCAGCGAGACGTTTATGATTTAAAAGAAGTAGTAACTACCGAATTTAACATAGAGGGTTACCCGGACCAACGTTTTATGGATATGCTCAAGGAAGTTAAGCCAGATCAGGCTACTTTGGTTCCGGACCCCCCTGAAGCGATTACATCCAGCACAGGTTGGGACACGGTTAAACATCAGTCATTCTTAAGTGAAATAATCGGTGAATTGAAAAGTCATGGAATACGTACTTCCATCTTTCTTAACCCGGTTCCGAAGCTCATAGATTCTGCACAGGCATGTGGCACGGATCGCATTGAACTTTATACCGAGCCTTATGCCAGTCTTTATAAATCGAACAAGAAAGAAGCGATTGCTCCTTACATTGAAACCGCCGCCCTGGCACACAAAGCCGGACTGGATATTAATGCAGGTCATGACCTTGATCTGGACAATGTGAGCTATTTTGTAGAAAGTATTCCTACAATAAAAGAAGTCTCTATCGGACATGCACTTATTTGTGATGCTATTTATCTGGGCCTTGCTAATACGATTCAATTCTACCTAAGACAACTAGACGTTTCATGAAATTAAATTATAAGAGTTACGGGAAAGGTAAAGCCATAGTCATTTTACACGGATTACTAGGTTCACTTGATAACTGGGCTACGCACGCCAAAAATTTGAGTGAACTCGGATATCAGGTAATAACGGTAGATCAACGAAATCATGGTAAATCTCCTCATGACGTTCATTTTGATTATGATAACATGACAGAGGACTTAGAAGAACTGTATGCAGATTTGGGCCTTAGCGACACTATTTTGATTGGCCATAGCATGGGGGGTAAAACAGCAATGAATTTTGCTTGTTTATATGCTAATCTTGTTGAAAAGCTTATTATCGTAGACATTGCGCCCAAATACTACCCTCCACATCATGAGAAAATATTCGCAGGTTTGAACGCCATTAAACCGGCTATGCTCCAATCCAGGCAAGAAGCAGATTTGATACTAAAAGAACATATAGAAGAACCCGGGGTGAGGCAATTTCTATTAAAAAACCTGATGCGTACTTCAGAGGGATTCTCCTGGAAAATGAACTTAAAAGATATTGAGTCTAATATTGAAAACATTGGCGAAGCCCTGAACCATCTGGCATTATTTAATAATCCCACATTATTTGTGGATGGCGCTAACTCTAATTACATATTAGAAGAAGACCATGAACTTATAGAACAGCACTTTCCGGAGGCACAAATTGTAAGTATATCCGGAGCCGGGCATTGGGTACATGCTGAAGCTCCCGCTGCATTTTTCAATCATGTCAAATCGTTTTTGGATGCCTGAGAAAAAAATATACCTCATACCTTCTGAGTTAGCATCCGGAACTGCTGCAAAAATACTGCCCGCTCAGGTATTAGAATCATTAAATATAATTAACCATTTTTTAGTCGAAAACATTAGAACCGCCAGGCGTTTTTTAAGTGCCGCCGGCATAAATAAGCCCATTGAAGAGCTGACTTTTGAATTGCTCGATAAAAAAACAACGTATGATACACTTTCTGCTCACCTCAAAGGTTCGGAGCATACATGTATAGGTGTGATCTCAGAAGCCGGCTGTCCCGGAATTGCCGACCCCGGAGCAATGGCAGTACAATGGGCACATAAACACAATTGGAGGGTAATACCTCTCATAGGCCCTTCTTCAATTTTACTTGCCCTAATGGGTTCCGGACTCAATGGTCAGTCTTTTGCCTTTAATGGTTACCTACCCATTGACAAAGTAAAAAGAAAAAAGGCCCTTGTTCATTATGAAAAGATCTCACTTCAGGGAAACCAGTCACAGATTTTTATAGAGACACCGTATCGTAACAATCAGTTGTTTCAAACAATACTTGAAACCTGTAACAGAAATACTACCTTATCTGTTTCCTGTAACCTAACCGCGCCAGATGAATTTATTTACACAGGGACCATCAATGAATGGCGAAAGGTAAAATACGACTTCCACAAAAAGCCCTGTATTTTTATAATAAATGCAAACTATAATGATTTTAATTAATGGATTATTAAATTTGTTCATTACTTAACCTTGTATAAAAATTTTATGTCATATTTATTTACTTCTGAATCAGTATCTGAAGGTCATCCGGATAAGGTGAGTGACCAAATTTCAGACGCCATATTGGACGCACTTTTAGCACAAGATCCCCAAAGCAGAGTTGCCTGTGAAACGCTTGTGACGACAGGACAAGTAGTAGTAGCCGGCGAAATCACTACAAACGCCAAGGTAGAATATCAGGACATTGTACGAGATACCATTAAAAACATAGGTTATAATACCTCGGATTATAAATTTGATGCCGAATCTTGCGGGGTACTAATCGCTCTACACAGCCAGTCCCCGGATATTGCTCAAGGCGTTGATGAAGGTACGGGAACTGATAACGAACAAGGAGCAGGTGACCAGGGAATGATGTTTGGCTATGCCAATAGAGAAACTCCTGAGTACATGCCGATGGCTCTCGCCTTTTCTCACCGATTGGTAAAAGAGCTTTCTCAAATACGAAAAAATGAATCTGACCTTATTCCTTATTTAAGACCGGATTCCAAATCGCAGGTGACTATCGAGTACAGTGATGAAGGTAAACCTCTACGTGTTGATGCTATTGTAATTTCAACGCAACACGACGACTTCGATACAGAAGAAAGCATGTTATCAAAAATCGAAGATGACATGATTAAGATTGTCATCCCTCGGGTAATTCCTTCGGAATTAATCGATGAAAATACTAAATACCACATCAACCCAACGGGTAAATTTGTGATCGGTGGACCTCACGGTGATGCAGGGCTAACCGGAAGAAAAATAATCGTTGACACATATGGTGGAAAAGGTGCCCATGGCGGTGGAGCGTTCTCCGGCAAAGATCCTTCAAAAGTAGACCGTAGCGCTGCATATGCGACACGTCATATAGCTAAAAACCTGGTAGCGGCAGGCGTTGCTGATGAAATCTTAGTGCAGGTTGCTTATGCAATCGGTGTTTCCAAACCGGTTTCGCTAACCGTTAATACTTACGGGACTGCCAAGGTTGACCTAAATGATGGAGAAATTGCTTCGAAAGTATTGGAAGTATTTGACATGCGCCCAAAAGCTTTAATTGAAAGATTGAAATTAAAAAACCCGATCTATACGCCATCGGCCGCCTATGGACATATGGGCCGCGACAACTTTGAAGATCATGGGAAAGAGTATTTCACCTGGGAAAAACTCGATTATGTGGACAAGGTAAAACAAGCCTTCAGTATCTAATTATTAAGGGGATGTTTAAAAGCATCCCCTTTTATTTCTACTACCCGGCCAACTGCCTTCTGCATTTTGCCCTAGCATTGTGCTCTATTTTTGAGTACACTTTATAACCCAAACAATACTTCATAACTAATACTCCATACAAAAACCCATAAACTCCTACAACTTTTTAATGCGGGTAATAAACTTCGTTTTTTTAAAGAGATTTATCAGGAGCATAGTCACGATTTTCAAATCAATAGGGGCAAAATGCTGCCATTTACAACAAATTGAAAACATCCCAACAACTCTTTTCGTATGAGATTTTTATATTATATTTAACAAACGTCATAATAAGGACGTGATATTTTAACAGAATATTTTCAAAAACCTATTTACTATGATCTTAAAAATTTATTCAGACTCGAGTAGAAATACAAAAATTGTAGAACAGACATTAAGCTATGGCAACGGTACCTACAGACTAAATAAGATACTGAATCAAGCGATATCCGAAACAGAGAGCAAAGTTCCTGTGACAGAAAGTTTAATCGATTATGCCTATAGTCAATTTTTAAGTTACGGAAAAGTTATTAACTTTATATCCTGTTATCTACCCTCTTCCTATAGCATCTCTCCAAGTGTTGTTTTAGGTTCTGATGTTTCACCAGGAGCGGCAGTTGGCTTGGATGCATCTACATACAGATGGAAATACAAGATAGGAAGTGAAGAAGATTATGCAGTTTACAATGAAAATATCACCATCTCAAGTTCAAGTGATGTTTTAGAGCTTTTTCCGGCATCGAGTAGCTAAAGTTGATTAAATTATATAGTTATGATGAATATTAGGATTTTTTTTCTATTACTATGTGTACTATTTGGATTTGAATCATTTTCCCAAATTGAAACTTGTTTGAATTATAGAAATCAAATCAATCATATTGATTCGCCAGGTTCTGTAAGTAGTATTAAAAAATATATCAACATAAAAAACTCTGAAGATTTAATATACTTCAATATCAGGAGGGATCTTAATTTACATCATCTACTCTATCAAAAAATGAATTCAGGGGAATTGGACACTGTTGTCGAATTCCCAACATTTTCTCCAGCTGTTCTTAACAAAGATTTGGTATTAGAAGCTTCTCAGGTCGGTGATTCCATTGCCTTAATTACTATGGACATAGTTCCCTCTTATGATGGAGTACCTTTAGGAGTCATACATAGTTTTGATAGCGCGGAAAATGTCAACAATGCGGTATACGAAGAATTTAATTTTGAAGACTCACTTGTTAGTTGTACTAATATCAAATTTGAACAGTTAAATAATAATCCTGCTAATGAATTTGTATTCAAAATTTGGGATGCACTAATCCCAACCGGAGTACAGCGCTTATATATTTGTGAAGACCTTGAGTTAGGCAAGCTAAACAGCTATGAAGCTATTGGAAGCGTAGATTTAGCACCTATCAATTCTTTTGAAATTCAAGATTTAAACGAAGATGGCTATTTGGATATACTCGTGGGAACATCTGACTCCCTAGTATGGTATGAAAATGATCTTGGTAATGGCTTCTTAGAAGCAGTTAAAATAATTGATGATGACGTTAGACCATACTCTAATGCCATTGGTGACCTCAATGGCGATGGTTTCCTGGATATTTTTGTACAAAAAGACCGATCTACCATTGATTCTACTTATGAAAAGTTGGTGCTCGTAAAAGGAAATGGAATCGAAAGTTGGGATGCTAATTATGTGCAATATGAATTGCTTTTAAATGACCTTGAACTCATAGATTATGACAAAGATGGAGATTTAGACTTGCTTGGCTTGGAGTTTAATAATCGACATATTTTTGAATATGAAAATCTAGGCAGCTTTAGTTGGGCTTACAACAAACTTGATTCTACTCAAGTCCATCCCGATCAGATAAGTATCACAGTGTCTGATGACACCACTAAAAGAAATATATTTTTTGTGGATGTGGATACTTTAAGACATTATGAATTGTATAACGTGGAACCATTGGCTCCCGTAAGCCTCACCCCTGATGCAGATCCTATCGTTTTATGTGAAGACAGTGTTTTAGTGCAATGTTCTTCTTTGTCTGCAGGCTCAACCATTGAATGGATAAATCCTGAAGACTCGGTTTTGAGTACCGATTTGTCTGTTTATATTAAAGATGCAGGAGTTTATACGATATCACTAAAAAACGCCTGTTCTGTTCATGACACCACATTCAATGTTACTAAGCATGAAGTTTTCACACCTACACTTTTCAGCCCCAACGATGATGGTGTAAATGACCAATTCAGAATAAGAAGTACTGGTGAAAACCTGGTACAAAAAGTACATTTTGAAGTACTCGACAGAGAGGGTAACATCATTTTTGAAACTGACAATAAAGATCAGGCCTTTCAAAGCGGCTGGAATGGAGAAAGTGCTGAACCAGGTACATTTATTTGGAACTATAAAATATCTATGGAAGGATGTGGCGAACAAGCAGATCGAGGAGTAATAACCTTAATACATTAGCAATTAGATTTTTCTGTCTCCTGGTCCTTAACTTTTCAGTTTCATGCAATTGCCTTAAGGCCCAAATTAACGGTTACTTTCAAAGCAAAGAAATTCATTCCCTGGTTAATCCTGCCGGAATTACGGTCAATCAGGCGGTAAGTACTACTATAGGGTTTAGAACACAACAATGGCTCAATTTACAACGATTTAGAAGCACTTATGCCAACTTGATTACCCCTTTCTCTCTTAAAGACGATCAACAGGCGCTAGGCTATGTTTCTATGGCGGTTTTAAGGGATGAACTCGCTGATAAATTGGTTCACACCGGTGTCCAGTTCACTTTTGGTTATAAGGTACCGCTCCGGTTTATTGATTTGGGTTTCGCTATGCAAGGTGATTATGTTATCCTTGGTCTTCAACCGGGCACTTATACAACAGATACACAGTTTGATTCATTTTTCGGTTTTGACGCATTGGCAAGTAATGGTGAAATAATTCAACAAACTCAAATTAACTACTTTTCTATTTCCAGTGGCATACAAATGGTTGTGACAAAATCCGAACGATTTAAAAATACCAAAATAGGAGTGGCTCTATTCACCCTAAACCGTCCTACTCTCTCATTCAGTGATCAGCTTAAAAGTCAATTGAACCGTTCCTTCGCGGCCAATATCAATACTCCAATTCATAAATGGGGTCATTTAGCATTAAACGGAATTTTCCGGAGCAACATCTCCCCAAATTACAGCGCTTTTAGCTATGGCCCGGAACTGAGTTATTCATTAAAAAGTCTCAAACAAAGGCCACAAAAAGAATTTGCTCTAAGCAGTCGTATTTTGTATAAAGATCCTGGTTTCGTTTTTTCTTCACTGGGCATTAACTATGACAGGTATCGATTTGATTTTGGTTTTCATGCCCCGGTATTCAAAAAAACAGACCTCCAAAACCGAAATAATATTATAGAACTGGTGTTAAGCGTTAACATGGCTAACGCAAAAAAATCAACCAAAAATATCAAAAAAGGTCCGGCGGTACAGCAATTGGTAACGCAGGTAGATTTTAATGCTGACACCTTATCTCTTGATAAAACAATAAACGCCACACTATCAGAAGATATAAAAAGCGAACTCCTAAATCTATACGAAGGATTGTTCAAACCATTTTATGACACTAAAATTATACTTGAATTGGTCATCAATGAAAGTGAACAGCAAAATGGCCAATTAATGGGAGAATCTGCTAAAAAATACTTGACTGACCTTGGTATGGATCCGAATAATATTTCTATTATTACAACGATAAAAGAAGATAAACGCTCCGAAAACCTACTAATTATTCGTCCAAATGATTCAAGTAAACAATAAATCAAAAGCTGTTTACCTTTGTATAGTTTTAATTTGCTTCTTCTCAACTAAAAACTCATTTGGCCAATTTACTACTGTAAAGGGAGAGATTCTTGAAAAAGCCACTATGAGCCCCATTAAGCATGCGGAAATAGTAGTGAAAGCATATCCCTTACAGACCTTTAAAACTAACTACCGCGGTCATTTCACATTAATTATACCTGATTCGTTATTAGAACTGAAGCTACTATCACTGAAAGTGAGTATACCCGGTTTTCCGGCCAAACCTGTAGTAAAAATTAACCCCAACAGAAGTTTCATTCAATTAAAAATCCCTATTCCTAACTGGAACAAGAAAAATATTGATAAGTCCAAAGTAGAAATTGTACCTCAAGTTGTTAAAGACAAGTTAAAAGCCGATAGTTCACAAAAAGTCCCTCCTGCTAATGATGGTTCTTCTGTTAAGAACGAAACGATCTCCCCCCCCAATTTTAGTGCTAAAAGCTTTTTATTGAACGACTCCCTTAAAAAAATCACCAATCAACTCTTACTTGCGGAACAGCAACTCGATTCACACAACCTTTTTCTGGATGAAATTTATACCTGGAACATTGAGTTGGCAGAAATCAACACAGAGGTGACTGAACTGCGTATAGCGACGACCAATGAACTAGCCAATTTCGAGTTAATCAAAGAACGTGTACTTGCACTGGAAGATCGAATATTACAATTAGAGGCGGTTATACAAAATAAAGAGAATGATTTCATATTTCTAACTGATCCTCAAAAGCACAATCTCAAAATACTTCAGGAGCAGCTGACTAATACCAAAGCACGCCTACACGAATTGCTCAAAATTGTAGAACATAACAATCAGGAATTGGTTGTAGTCGAAAAGAGCATCTCATTTTCAGTAATAACAATTGCCATAATATTGTTCATTGCATGTGGCATATTACTATTTCTGATTGCCCGACTTAAAAAACAAAAAGAGACCATCAAGGCCACTAATAAGCAATTATTAGTTGTTACAGAAAACTTAAAAGAAGCTATCGAACAAAAAGAAATGTTGATGAAGGAAATTCATCATCGAATAAAAAACAACCTCCAACAGATTACAAGCTTGCTCTTTTTGCAATCATCTATGATAAATGATGTTAAGGCTAAAGACGCACTGGACGCAAGCAGAAAGCGCATAGAAACCATTGCAATTATCCATAAGCAGTTCTACTCAACAGATAATGTTGGTGAAGCGAATATGACGACCTACCTCAATAAGTTATGCCAGTCCATTGATGGCATTTACCAAACGACCGATAAAAAGATCGAGTGGAAACTAAATATAGACCCAATTGTACTAAATCTTGACACGGCCTTGTCTATTGGATTAATTATACATGAATTGGTATCCAACTCCTTTAAACACAGTGTTAATATCAACCCGCTCATAATTAATATAAATTTTAACAATAACGAAGGTCGATTATGTTTAAAAGTAAAGGATAACGGCCCTGGTTTAAAAGAAGACTTTGATTTTCAAAAAAGTGATTCCCTGGGACTGAAATTAATCAATATGCTTTCGCGGCAGCTACAAGGAGATTTCTCCTTTATTAATGATGATGGAACGCTTTTTTTACTTAAATTTAGTCCTATTAGTGAAAGACATTCCAAATAAGCATCTATACTTGAATGAAGTCTCTTAAAGTACTCATAGTCGAGGATGAAGTAATCATAGGTGAACATATACGTTCATTATTAACAAATTGTGGTTATGAAGTAATCGGACACGCGATGGATACCAAGCAGGCTTTAGAACTTTTCACTAAAAACAAACCTGATTTAGTATTATTGGACATTAATTTATCAGATGGCCAGGATGGTATCACTCTTTCGAGTATGTTGAATATGGTTCAGCCTGTTCCTCATATTTATTTAACAGCCCAATCAGATAGTGCAACAATACAAAAAGCCGCGTCCACAGAACCTATAGCATATATTACAAAACCTTTTGAAGACAAACAACTAATGGCTTCAATCGAAATTGCCATTACCAAATTTGAGCGATTGTCCCAGCCTCAGGAAAGCTCCAATGATAATAACTTCTTCTTTGTAAAAGATGGCTATTCATTTGTTAAGATCAAAGCTGAAAATATTGCATACATAAAATCTGACAAAAATTACCTGGACATTTATGAAGTCACGGACAATAAGTTTTCCATGCGCAGCAGCCTTAAAGAATTTTTAGATAAACTACCTGAAGGAAACTTTGTGCAAACGCACCGTTCTTACATTGTAAATCTGGAACATGTAAAAAAAATGGACATGGACTACATTTACTTATTGCAAACCAAAATTCCAATTGGGCACTCTTATAAAGAAGATGTACTAAATAGACTACCCAAATTTTAACTTCATCCCATTTTTTACCAGTTCGTCCCACGAGAAACAGTGTTCGTCCCAAACTCAAAATGCGTAGTTCTACCTGTTGTATTTTTAATTAATGTTTTTCGCCTAGGTAAAAAACTCATTGAATAACAGATAGCAACAATAATCACAAAAATCGCCACCACTATGAACGTTTGGATATTAGATAAGAGCCAATTATTTAGAGAAATTCTGAGTACCTATTTCAAAAATGATCATGATTCAGAAATAGAGATATCCTGGCACACAGACCAGCCTGAAACCTTATTAGAAAAACTTTATCAGGAAACACCAGACATTCTACTCACAGACTACCTCCCCGGTGCACAGGCAGCCATTGAGCTTACCACAAAGGTGAAATCAATTGCCGGCAACTGTAAAATATTATATTTAACCAATCATATGGATAATCACGTCGCTGTCAATTTAATTAGAGCGGGGGCTTCTGGTTATTTAATTAAAGATTTAAATGTTGCAGACCTAAAAAATGCAGTAAACTTCATCTATAATCATGAAGATCCGTATATAACTGATTTTCTTGCTCAGGCACTTTTCTCTTTGAATGTACCTGTAAACAGTGTCAAGAAATCGATCACACTTCCCTTTCAATTCACCAAAAGAGAATACCAAATATTAACTCTGATCTATCAAGAGTTAACAAGTACCGAAATTGCAGATCGTCTCAATATTAGTGTAAGAACCGTTGAAGGGCATCGCCAAAATTTAATCGGAAAAGCCGGAGTCAAAAACACCGTCGGACTGATAAAATTTATGGTTAAGCACAGCATGGTTCCTGTGGCCGCATAAACAACAGCAATGGTAGAAATAGTATTATAAGTGCGCTCTTTTTTTGCACTTATAATACTAATCGGTATAGAAAACACGCTTCACACGTTCAGATATTGCGGTAAGCAATTCATAAGAAATAGTCCCTATTTTTTGTGCTTCCAGGCCAATGGGGTTTTCATCTCCAAATATAATCACATCATCTTCCTCACTAAGCTCTACATTCGTAACATCTACCATAATCATATCCATACATACGTTTCCGACAGTAGGTACGAGCTGCCCATTTATAACAACCTTTCCCACTCCATTTCCAAAACGACGATCATAGCCATCAGCATAGCCAATAGGCAAAGTTGCTATTTTAGACATTCTCGTAATTTGTCCCCTTCTTCCGTATCCAACCGTATCATCTTGGGGTACTTGCTTTATTTGTGATACAATAGTTTTTAAGGTCCCTACGGTCTTTAGTTGATTTTGTGTTTTTGTATTCACCCCTACACCGTAAAGCCCTATACCCAGCCTTACCATGTCAAATTGTGCGTGCTTAAAACGTATGATGCCCGCGGAGTTTAATATATGTTTCAAAACTTTATACCCCAATTGCAACTCCAGTTGCATAGCGCATTTTTCAAACTGTTTTATTTGTTCGTTAGTAAAATGATCATGTTCGGTCTCATCTGCAGCCGCCAGGTGCGAAAACACACTTGCTACTTTAATATTGTCGACCTTTAAATTTTGATAGACCTCCGGTATTTCCTGAGGCATGAAGCCTAAACGATGCATTCCTGTATCGATTTTTATATGTACTTTAAAAAAAGTATTTGTCGAAACAGCATATTCCACCAACTTATTCAATATTCGAAAACTATAAATTTCCGGTTCCAGATTATATAGCCTCAGCTGATCAAAGTTTTCTTCTGTACAGTTCATCACCATTATAGGCAATTGAATTCCTTTATTTCTCAATTCAACACCCTCATCGGCATAAGCTACAGCAAGATAATCTACTTTATTAAACGCTAGTAAGTTCGCTACTTCGGCATTCCCACTTCCATACGCAAAAGCCTTGACCATCACCATTATTTTTGTTTGTGAATCAAGTTGTTCTCTATAGAAATTCAGATTATGCGTCAAAGCGGAAAGGTTTACCTCGAACCTCGTACGGTGAAACTTTTGCTGTAATTTATTCACCACGTCTTCCAATTTAAAAGTCCTGGCTCCTTTCACGAGTATCAACTCCTGCTGGAAAGTTGACCAATCGAAATTATTTAAAAAATCAATGGTGGATTTGAAAAAAAAGGTATTGGCCGGCAAATTTTTCTTGTACTTTTCAAATTCAGTTCCCAAACAAATCAATTTCGAAATTTGATGTTCTTTTATTAGTTCACAAGCCTTTGAATACCTATGCTCAATGGATGCCGCTCCGCTCAAAATATCTGAAATTATAAGTGTTTTGGATAAAAAATGATATTGTTGAGCTTGAAAATTAAGCGCCATTTCTAATCCGGCCAAGTCAAAATTGTACGAGTCATCAATTATTTTACAACCCTTAATTCCTTCCTTTAACTCCAATCTCATTGACACCGGACTGCACATTTTAACCTGCTCTTGCAATTTGGAATAATCTACCTCTAATTGCAGCGAGAGCACTATACAATGCATGATGTTTTCGATGGACGCATCATCGGAAAATGGTATTTCGAAAATATACTGACGAATTTCGTTTTTAATAATAGCAAGTGCTTTTCGGAATTTCTTCTCCAAATGTACTATTTGATAGTTACTACCTGCTACTTTTCCCCACGACACTAAAGATGTTCCTGGATACTGTTGCCGGATCATCTCTGCAATCTCTTTATGATCTGCGCAATAAATAATCTTTTCACATCCCTCAAAAAGAAGTAATTTCTCTTTTACCTTCTCCTGCCTGGAATTAAAACCATCGTCATGAGAGGACCCAATATTACAAAATATACCAAAAGTGGGGCTCAGAATTTTTTGCAAGTGCTCCATTTCACCCCTTGTAGAAATTCCTGCTTCGAATATTCCTATATTATGGCTTTCACTCATCTGCAAAACAGACAAAGGTACTCCTACCTGCGAATTATAGCTTTTGGGACTTTTAACCACATTATAGTGGTCCTGAAGCAAATAACTCAACCATTCTTTTGTAATGGTTTTACCGTTACTCCCGGTAATGGCAACTACCGGATAGTTGAACATACGCCGGTAATGTTGAGTAAATTGTTGCAATGCCTTTAAAGTGTCATCTACATAAAGAAAATTGGCATTGGAATTTATTGACTTTAATTCATCCTGAACTACAAAATTCCGGACGCCTAATCCTTCCAATTCAGCAATAAAATTATGCCCATCGTGATGAGGTCCTTTAATAGCAAAAAACAGGGTGGTTTTCTTGTTGACGATAGACCGACTATCCAAACTTATTTGATCCACGACAGCTTCATTGTCATCGATTAGAGCTCGACAGGATAGTATTCTTGCTACTTCGTTTATTGAAAATGCAATCACTTACTCGTCTTTATATGTTGATATTTAATTAATTCTAAACTGATTTTTTTCGTCATAAATTGCAAATAAAAGATAATTGCATCCGGAAGCAAGTTCAAGTCAATGGCATTAAAGCAGATTTGAAATTTCATTTTTGATATTTCTTCCTAAATTTGCTTGGCCTATGCATTGGATTAATCGACTTGAACAACAAATTTATAAAAAGGAAAACCTCTCTTTTTTTTCACTTCTCTTAGTAGTTCTTGGTTTATTTACAGCCAATTCATTTAGAGCCCTCCCGGGTATCGGGCTTGCGCTTTTATTTCTAACAAGCATAACTGGATTTAGTTATAGTCTATTTAAAGAATCTTTAAAAAAGAGACAAAATTTACCATTTGTTATATTCTCGGGAGTTTTTTTCCTGCATTTAATATATGTTGTTAATGTCGATCTCGAGAATTGGAACTACTTTTGGGAACGTATTTCAATAAAGCTCCCATTTCTTATTCTAAGTATTTCGTTCATTCTCTTACCAAAGATATCTGAAAAAAGATACTTGTTTATCTATTACTTCTATTTCATTATTTTATTCATTACTATCATAATGGCTTTGGCAAATTACATTCAACACTTCGAAGCTATTAATGAAGCGTATCATCGTTCTAAAACCCTTCCTGTCATTGTAAATCATGTGCGTTACAGTTTAATGGTATGCCTCGGGATTTTTATTGGTATATGGCTTTCTATTAAAAAATTTCATCTCTTCCATCGAATAGAACGGGCAATCATCATTACCATCACCGTAATTATGTTTTTATTCCTTCATCTTATGTCTGTGCGAAGCGGTTTGTTTGCATTTTACCTTATACTCATAATATCTAGCTTTTATGTAGGCATAAAAGAGCAAAAGATAAAACAATCAATAATAGTAGTAATTGTTTGCATTTTCATGCCGCTGTTATGTTATTTCACTATTCCTACATTCAAAAACAAAGTTGAAAACTCCCTGAGCGATTTATCCCAGCTTAATGATCAATACATGGCCAACTACCACTCATTAACCGGGCGAATATTTTCGTATAAAGTGGGATGGAGTCTTTTTAAGGAAAACCCGGTTTTTGGTGTTGGAATTGGCAATCTTAAACAACAAACTTCGCTGGAGTACATTAAAGATTATGGCCTCATCAATGAGTCCAAGCGTTTATTGCCTCATAACCAATACCTCAGATACCTGACAGCTTTTGGAATAATAGGGATGAGTGTATTTCTTATTTGTTTCTATGCCCCATTATTTCTAAATAAAAGCTATCACAACTACATGCTTTTTTTGCAATACCTTATTGTGAGCATTTCGTTTCTGTTCGAAGGTACTTTGGAAACACAACTTGGCAACAATTTATCTATTCTGTTCATACTGCTACCTCTCTATTATATCAGAGATCAAACTCCACATAATGCCAAAAAGTCCTGATTTTGATGCCATAAAGGAAAAAATTTGCCGTTACTGCGCCTACGAAGAAAGGAGTCTTTTCCAAATCAGGAACAAATTGGAGAAATTTGAGCTAAATGATAATGAAAAGCAGGAGATTTTACACTATTTAAAAAAGGAGAATTTTTTTGATGAGCTGCGCTTTGCGGATCAATTTGCCAAGGGGAGATTCGGCATTAAAAAGTGGGGCAAAACCAAAATCTCCTATCACCTTAAACAACATCAGATCGCACCTGAGATTATTGAACAGGTACTTTCGGACATTCCTGAAGCAGTATATTTTGACAAATTGTACAATCTTGCACAAACGAAGTGGGATCAGCTCAATGAACCGGACCTATTTAAAAAAAAAGGTAAACTTTACCGTTACCTACAAGGAAAAGGATACAATTCTACAGATATTTCGTCGACAATCGACCGGCTTATTCGGTAGTTTGATTAATTAAAATAAAGTGTCATTGAGTGCATTGAGTGCTCTGCTTTTATACTCAGTATCAATCAACACGGATATATTGTATTTGCTCCCTCCGTATGATACCATTCTAAGTGGAATATCTTTGAGTGCGTCAAGAACTTTGGCCGATGTCCCGGCATTTTCAGGGGGGAATGAACCTGCAATACAAACGATTGTCTGATCTGCATCTATCTCTACAAAACCAAAACGTTCCAGCTCTTTTCTGATAGACTTTAGGTTTGTATCATCATCTATTGTTAGAGAAACAGCTATTTCCGAGGTAGTAATCATATCAATAGGTGTGCGATATTTTTCAAAAACCTCAAAAACTTTTCTAAGAAAGCCAAACGCCAAAAGCATTCGACTGGACTTGATTTTGATCGCTGTAATATTATCTTTAGCTGCGATGGCTTTGATATCACCTTCCCCTGTTTTATTAGATATTGTGGTACCCTTTGCTTCAGGCTGCATGGTATTGAGCAAGCGTACCGGAATTTTCTTTTCTTTAGCAGGAATAATAGTAGCTGGATGTAAAATTTTTGCTCCGAAATAGGCCAATTCGGCAGCTTCATCAAAAGACAACTCTGCAATCGGGTGTGTCTTATCAACAATTCTTGGATCGTTGTTGTGCATACCATCGATATCGGTCCAAATTTGAATTTCCTGAGCTCCTATTGCTGCTCCGATTAATGATGCGGTATAATCACTTCCACCTCTTCTCAAATTATCTACTTCACCTTCGTTATTTCGGCAAATATACCCTTGAGTAATATAAATAGAAGCATCACCCGATTCTTTGATAAGCATCTTTATTTTCGACGAAATCTTTTCCGATTCGGGTTCTGAGTTATCGTCAATACTCATAAAATCCAAAGCGGGCAATAAATTTCCATTGAGGCCAATTTCACATATGTAATTGTAGAATAGTTTGGTAGAAATCAATTCACCCTGGGCTAACAGCAGGCGTTCTTCAACATCCGTAAAGTCTACTTCAAGCATTCCGCGAATAATCCCGAAATGTGTATCAATTACAGATTTACCTTTGCTATAGAACTCATCAAGCTCATAAAGTTCTTTTACAAACACCTCATATTTGGCATATAAGTCATCTATAATAGTCGCGGCATTGTTCTTATTCTTTAAGTACAGCTTATTACCAATTTCATCCAAAGTATTGGTTGTACCAGATACGGCAGACAGTACTATAATTTTTTTATCGTTATCGGCAGTAATTAAATTAGCCACCTGTTTCATGCGTTCAGGCTTACCAACCGATGTTCCTCCAAACTTTAATACTTTCATAATAAGTGTATTTGTTGTTTTCTAAAAGTATGCCTAAAAATCTATATAGCTAACATTTTAATGGCTGTTATTGCTGCTTCATCACCTTTATTTCCATGTTTCCCCCCGGCACGATCCATTGCCTGCTGCATCGTATTTGGTGTCAAAACGCCAAATACGACTGGTTTATCAAATTTCAGCCCCACGTCGGTAAGCCCTTGCGCCACCGCATGACAGATAAAATCAAAATGTTTTGTATCACCCTGAATTACACAGCCTATACAAACGACGGCATCGATCTCCTCTTTTTGGGCCATTTTCTGTGCGCCTAATGTAAGCTCAAAGCTCCCGGGCACATCAACTTTTATTAGGTTTTCCTTACTTGCTCCGTGTTGAAGCAAAGTATTTATTGCGCCATTGTAAAGAGAGCCCGTCACTTCCTCGTTCCACTCAGAAACAACGAGGGCAAACCTTTTATCAGAAATATCAACAAGTCCTGAAATTGAATAATCACTTAAATTCTTTTCTGAACTAGCCATGATCTAATTATTTTGCTGTAGATGCGCTGGCATTGATTGCCTTCGCACGTGCAAGGTATTTTTTCGCTTCATTCATGTTAGAAGCTCCCGGGTGATTTCCCACTATCTGTTCGTACGCCTGCACTGCATTGGCCATTTGGCTATTCATTTCATATGCCAATGCTAACTTCATTAAATAAGCAGGAGTAAACTGATCGTTCGGTTTATATTCTGACGCTTTGGTATAAGCACTAATAGCGTTGGCATAATCTTCCATTTCCATATATGCATCACCAGTCAGACAATATGCTCGTGCTTGCACAAATAAATCATCACTTTTAAATTTCTGCAAATAGCTAATGGCATCCTGAAATTTCTGTTGCTTTAAGTAGGTGCTTCCAATTAAGAAATTTGCTCTATTGGCAGCTTTAGTACCTTCGTACTTAGAAGCAACTTCGAGTAGTCCCATTCCCTGATTACCGTCTCCATTAAGTGCCCATTCGAGCGAATCGGCTCTGAAATGATATTCAGCTCTGAAAATTTCGTTGGCTGCTTCCAACTCCGTTTCCGAACTACTTTTATTATTATACATGAAAAACGCTATTACACCAACAATAGCAACAGCAACGCCTATTATAAGCTTAAAATTATTCTTTATAAGCTGTTCGGTCTTAGATATTTGCTCCTGAATCGCTTCCGGATTTTCTAACAAACTATCTGCATTTCCCTGCGTTTGCTGCGGTTTCTTTTCAATCTCTTTAGTATCTGTGCTCATCTTCTTATTTGCTTTATCAGCAAAGATTAGTCGGTTGTAAATTGATAATCTTCCTGAATGTAAATATCCTTGTAAACTTCATCTATTGTAGGATAAGGAGATTCTTCTGCGAATTTCACCGATTCAGCCACCTGGTTTTTGATTTTTTCACCAATTGCTGCCAGCTCGTCTTCAGTTGCTATCTTCTCACCTAATATTTTCTTTTTTATTTGTTCTATCGGATCCTGTGCTTTGTACTCTTCCAATTCACTTTTTGTACGGTATTTGGCCGGATCAGACATTGAATGTCCTTTGTAACGGTAAGTATTGAATTCTAATAACGTAGGGCCATCTCCTTTTCTTGCACGTTCTGCTGCCTTTTCAACAGCAACGTGCACATTTTCAACACTCATTGCATCTACGGGCTCAGATGGCATATCGTAAGATAAACCAAGCTTATACAGCTCGGTTACATTTGAGGTACGCTCAACAGAAGTACCCATTGCATATCTATTATTCTCTATTACAAAAATAACCGGTAATTTCCAGGTCATTGCCATATTCAAGGTTTCATGAAAAGAACCTTGTCTTACAGCACCATCTCCCATGAAGCAAATAGAAATATTTCCTGTTTTTCGATATTTCTCAGCAAAAGCCAAACCAGCACCCAATGGAATCTGTCCTCCTACAATACCGTGGCCTCCCACGAAACCTACATCTTTATCAAAAATATGCATTGATCCACCTTTACCTTTTGAACAACCAGTAGATTTTGCGAATAATTCTGCCATTACTGCATTTGGTGAGGTTCCCAAAGCCAAGGGCTGGCCATGATCACGATAGGCGGTAATCCATTTATCACCTTTTTGTAATGCTGTTACTGCTCCAGACGCACAAGCTTCCTGCCCGATGTATAGGTGACAAAATCCTTTAATTTTTTGTTGACCATATAACTGACCAGATTTTTCTTCAAATTTTCTGATCAAAAGCATTGATTCATACCAATATAAATACGTTTCCTTGGGAAACTGTACCTTATTATTTGCTTTCTTTCTTGCAGGTGCCTTTGTACTCGCCATAACAAATTCCTTTTCAAATTAGTCTGCAAATTTAATAAAACATTACATTTATGTTCAATGATATTAAAAAAAATCAATCTGATAAATTTTAAGAACTACAAAGAGCAGGCCCTGACTTTTTGTAAAGGCATCAATTGTTTCACCGGAAAAAACGGCAGTGGTAAAACAAATCTCCTGGACAGCATACATTATTTATGCCTCAGTAAGAGCGCATTTGTACATTCAGATCAATTTTTAATTTGTCATGAGGAACACTTTTTTGTAGTAGAAGGAATATTTAACAAACCCGATAAAGACTTTCACATTCACTTTTCGCTAAAAGAAAGGGGGAAAAAAATCTTAAAAAACAATGGCTACCAATATGAAAAATCGAGCGAGCATGTAGGAAAATTTCCGGTAGTACTCATTGCTCCCAATGATACGGACCTTGTTCGTGAAGGAAGTGAAATAAGAAGAAAATTTTTTGATAATATATTATCCCAGTTTGATCAGGAATACCTTAGCAGTCTCATCAAATACAACCAGCTTATGAAACACCGAAATGCATTGCTTAAGAACGCCAGTACACGCGGTATTGACAATACGCTGCTGGAATCTTTCGATTTACAAATCACCCCCCTGGGTGATCGTATTTATGCCAAAAGAAAACAATTAGTTGCTCAATACTTAACACTTTTTAATGAGTTATATAAAGAAATTAGCAATGATAGCGAATCTGTGAATTTGAAGCACCAGTCTCAACTTGACCAGAATTCGTTCGAAAACCTACTTAAACAATCCTATGACAGGGACCTACTCACACAGCGTAGCAATTGTGGTATCCACAAAGACGACTTTATTTTTGAATTGAATGATTTGAACTTAAAGCGCTACGGATCGCAAGGGCAACAAAAATCTTTTGTTATAGCCTTACAACTGACTAAATATTTTATTCTGAAAGAAAATACAAAAATTAAACCTTTATTACTTTTAGACGACCTTTTTGACAAACTGGACGAACAAAGAGTCGGAAAATTGCTTAAAATGATAGACCGTGAAGATTTTGAGCAAGTTTTTATTACAGACACCAACAACACAAGATGCAAAGATATTATGAGTAAACTAACAAAAGAGTTTCGTATCTTTGAGGTAAACGAGGGTATGGCCAGCGCTTAAAAGTTCGTTACCAGTTTTATTATACTATTGATTATTGGGGCATAGAGCATGTTCATTCCCTGGTGTATAAATTCCAATTCTGCAAATGAAAAAAAAGTATTCATCGGAAAGAAATTCAGGAACGATATCTGTAAAAGAAGGTATTGAAGCACTTTTGCGTAGCTATAAATTACGCGGGAAGTATAATGCAACGAAAGCGGTTGAAATGTGGCCTAAAATTATGGGTGCACCAATTGCAAACAGAACTGAAAAGATATACATAAAAGACCAGGTACTTTTTGTGCGATTAAATTCTGCCCCCCTTAAACAAGAATTAACATTGTCAAAAGAAAAGATTATAAGACTTTACGAAGAGCAAATCGGAAGCGGTGTTATAAAGGATATCATTTTTAGGTAAACTTATAAATAAAAAAAGGGCAATATAGTATGCCCCTTTTCCATTCATCTCATTTCTTTGTTATTGACTGATTAAAGTCCATCGCCACCTGCTGCCTCAACCTCCTCTACTAAAGGCTCAGAAGCTTCCTCTACCGCAGGAGCCGGAAGTGCGGTCTCACTCCCTTCTTCCGGTAGTTGAGATTGCTCCATTTGTAATTTTTTGTACAATATTGATGACTGGAAATCGGTGTTCTCCAGAATTTCTTTGATGGCATTTTGTCTGGCATCTCCTTCCAGTTTGTTGGCGTTTTTTAATAACTTGGCCACCACCAAATCATTATCTTCAAAAGAAATAGATGTACTGGTTGATTTTAACCAACCACTTCTTTTCTTATCGTTGGCATCTTTATAGGTGACTTCCTTATAGCCACCTTTTTCTTCATTAGTAACGGCTACAAAAACACCCTCATCCAATTTCATATCGGAAATGGCCATGATGTCCGGCTCCTTATATAGTGAAACCTTCGAGGTGATAACAGCTCTTTTTGCATCAACTGCCAAGCACCAGTCGTTTACCCATCCTTTAGATCCGTCGGCAAGCTCTATCATTTTGTATTCACGCTTTTTTTCGGTCAGGGTATCTCCATTCCAAAAGCCTGTCTGCATATATACTATTTTGTGGGAAGTCCATTGCAGCTTACCATCCTTCAACTCTCTCAATGAAGTTTCACAAGTGCTTACTACTGCTATTTTTTCTTTTTCAACTGGTTTTTTGTCCTCTGTGCTTTGCTCACTGCTATTATTTTCGTTGGCCACTGGGTCTTCAGTCAAAGACGACTCCGGATCGGAATCGCCGCCACACGAATACAGCCCTACAACCAAAATTGCTACTATTACCTTTAAAATATGATTCATCAATTTCTCATTCATACAATTTAACTCTTTCTAGTGTTTGTGGAAATAAGCCTTTTCAAATGCAGTTATTGTCGTTCTAAGATCAGCAATGTATTTCTTATCGGTGGTTTGCTTACATTTCATTGCATATACAAGCAATTTGTGCAATAGCTCCAAATGTGTCTGGTACTTTTTATAGGCCGCCGCATTTGTCGGATCTACCAATTTTATGCGTTGATGAAGAAAATACTGACTAACTATTTCCTGAATTTTTTTTGCATGTTCTTCTTTATTATTTACCCAACGAACCAATTGATTGTAATTTGGTTTTTCTTTAGCCGATTCTTCCGTAATCTTGACCATGGCTTTTTCGATGGTACCTATATGTTCCTTAATAAGTGCTACACGAACTGAGTCGTCATAGATTCCACAAGGAACTTCGCAATGTGCATTTGCCTTGGATATTGTAAATACAAGAGCTATGGCCAAAAAAAGTGAGTTTAATAATAATTTTTGCATGATTTTTAATTTTTAGTAAGATAAATGACAAGCTGTTAAAACCAAAGAAGTTGAATCGTTAATTTCTGTATCCCTTTCCTGATACTCATCCTGAATTTTTTCAATTTCAGGTTCTGTCCCCTTTTTATTGGCACAACTCAAAAGCAATACTAATATCGAAAAGAATAAAAAATTCTCAATTAAATGTTGAGATTTCATGTGCAAATAAATATTGTTGTACGAATATATCATTATTATTATTAAATATTAAGATTTTGACGAGTCAATTATACGATACGATCCCTTCACTCGATTTAGCAGATTTCACCAGTGGAACACCTGAACAAAAAAATACTTTTGTCCATGACCTGGGGGCAGCTTACGAAAATATTGGTTTTGTTGCTATTAAAAATCACGGATTAAGTGATGAGCTTCAGTTACAATTATATGATGCAATTACTTCTTTTTTCGAATTGAGCCAAGCTGAAAAAGATCAATATGACGGGGCAAGCCTTAACGGCCAACGAGGTTACACCGGCAAAGAAAAAGAACATGCCAAAGGCCGATCCATTGGTGATTTAAAAGAATTCTATCATATCGGGCAACAAGTAAGCGACAATGACCCAATAGCCGCTGATTACCCGGAGAATATATGGCCTGTTGAAATTCCTCAATTCGAACGCAGTACAATAGAGGCGTATAAGCAACTGGAAGAAACGGGTAAAATGATGATGCGAGCTATTGCACTACATCTGGATTTAAATGAAAACCACTTTGACCAATCGCTTCATAACGGTAATAGCATATTAAGAGCTATTCACTACTACCCTATTGAGGAAAAACAACTGGCAAGTGGTGCCGTTCGCGCTGCTGAACATGGTGACATTAACCTCATAACACTGTTAATGGGGGCTAGTGCCGCCGGATTGGAAGTTCAGCGAAGAGACGGAAAATGGATTCCCATTACTGCTCTTCCCAATCAAATAATCGTCAATGTTGGAGATATGCTTGAACGATTGACCAATGACCGGCTACAATCAACCATTCACAGGGTTGTTAATCCTGAAAACGAAGATTTGTCAAAATCACGATTTTCTATCCCCTTTTTCATGCATCCAAGAATGGAAATGGACCTAAGCTGTTTGGAAACATGTGTAAGTGAGCAATGCCCTTTAAAGTATGCACCGATTACTGCAGGCGAATTTTTGAAGCAACGACTGGAAGAAATAGGGCTTTTGAAAAAATAAATTGAGTTTCCCAACGCTTTTCATCAGGGTTTGTTGACAAAATAATCAATTTTATAATTGACTTTTTTGTCAATAATTAAAATATTTACATTTTCACATTGCAAAATCTAAAAAGTTGTGCAAAACATGCTAACTAAAAGTGACTACAAATTATTCAACCAGGAGTTTGCACCACATGCTGATTCGCTTTACAATTATGCCCAATGGATTTCTGGTGATGCCATGCATGCTGAGGATCTGGTACAGGAATCATATTTAAAAGCACTTCGTTACATTAAGCATTATGAACCAGGGTCAAACTCCAAGGCGTGGTTGTTTCGTATTTTGAAAAACATCTACATCAACGAGTACCGAAAAGAAAATCGTCAACCGATTATTCTGGATATTTCAGATATTTCTTTTACAAAGTATATACAGAAGACGAAAGACCTTTATGACGATTTATTCCATTTTGATGATAAGGTCCGAAGTGCATTACAGAGGCTACCATCAAATTTAAGAACTGTTTTTATCCTAAAGTACGTCGAGGAGTATAAATATGAAGAAATAGCTTCTATTTATAGTTTACCATTGGGTACTGTAAAAATTTGGTTGCACCGCTCCAAGAAATTACTAAGGCTTTATTTAGCCAAAGAAAATACCCAATCACTTCAACCTGCATAATAAATATCGTAAATTTGCCCCGTGAAAATCACATCCCAAGAAGAATTCGGCATTCGTATTTTAATTAGACTGGCTCGCAATGAGGATGGGCTGAGTATTGCCGAAATTAGCGAGAAAGAAGGCCTCACCCATGCAAATGTCGCCAAGATATGCAGGATTCTACGCATCGCTTCACTAATTCAAAGTACCAAAGGACACCATGGCGGTTACTCTCTCGCCAGGCCTGCAAATAAAATTTCTCTGAAGGAAGTTATAGATGTTTTGGGCGGTCCTTTATACAATGAAGGTTTTTGTCATCGTTTTTCAGGAGAGCAAAATATTTGCACTCACAATGTTGACTGTACTGTTCGTTCGTTATGGAAAGTAGTTCAAAGCGGAATTGACAATGTTTTAATTAAGCTTTATCTTTCTGACCTTATAGGGACAGAAAAAGTAGCTGAGGAGCAAATCTGTTCCAGTTTGAAAATTGATCACCGGTGAAAGCGCTGATTAATTTTCGTTAAAACACGAATGGTATGATCAACCAATTAGAAGAAGGAAGTAATCTGGACATTCAGTTCGATAAACGTGGAGGTCTGGTTCCGGTAGCAGTTCAGGATGTTGAATCAAAAAAAGTGCTTATGGTGGCCTATGCCAACAGAGAAGCGCTTGAGACCACTTTAGAGACCGGTCTGGCGACATTCTGGAGCACAAGCAGGGGAGAAATTTGGACGAAGGGAAAAACATCCGGTGATTATCTTGAAATTCAGGATATATATACCGATTGTGACCAGGATGCATTGGTGTATATTGTAAAATTGAAAGGTAACGGGGTTTGTCATACTACAGGACCGGATAATAAACATCGATTAGCCTGTTTTTACAGGAAACTGGATTTAGAAAACAAAGTACTAAAGTTTGACACTAACACGGACTAAATGTTAAAACTGTTGTTTTTACTTCTTATCAGAACTTATCAATTAATAATCTCACCATTAACACCTTCTTCTTGCAGGCACGTACCCACTTGTTCAAATTATACCATAGAAGCTATTAAAGAGTGGGGAGCTCTGAAAGGTGCATGGTTAGGGATCAAACGTTTTTCCAAATGTCACCCTTGGGGTACCAGTGGTTATGACCCTGTTCCCAAAAAGAATAGTGATAACAAAACCCAGTCTTCCTCCAAATCTACCTTAGCCAATTAGTAAATATTATTTGTAAAATTTTTAATCTTTTAATTTTAAATTACGTAATAATAGTGACGGTGTAAAAAATACACTAAGCATGAACCCGAGATCGACTCTAACTAACGAACCGTTTTTCGCAAGGAGACTTTAAACCAATGAGAGCAATCTCAAAACATATATTTGTTGCGGTATTGTCATGCCTACTCGCCAATGCTCAAGCCAGTCGAATTGATGGTATGAGTTATATTAAAGACGGCGAGCATATGGAAACATTCCATTCAATCCGGAAAAAACCGCTAGACTTTATCCCATTATCATCTCATATGGTAAATTTTGGGCTATCTGATGCTGTGTATTGGCTTAAAATTGACGTCACTCTTGAAAACGATGAGGCTCACGCACTTACAATTGACAACCCGCTTCTCAATAAATTAGATCTACGAATATACAAACAGGGTGAGTTGATTGATACTCAGAGCACAGGGCGACACTTGGCATTTAACAAACGTAAGCACCAAACTAAAACCTTTATTTTTGACCTACCGGAGCAAACCGGAAAATTCACGTGCATAATGAGGGTTGAGTCCCTGTATACTATTTCCTTACCTATTAACATTGAATCCAAATCCACCATATTCAAGCGTGAGAGTAATATGCAGTTATTTCTGGGGTTCATTTTCGGGCTTTGCCTGTTAGTTTGTCTTTACAATGTATTGCTGTTTTTGTTACTCAAAAATTCTTCTTCGCTTTATTATGTTGGCTACATCCTGGTGTTTTGGTATTACAATGCGATGCTTGTCGGCTTAGATATCACTTATTTATACCCAAATAGTGTTTATTGGCCCAACATTTCGACCAGTGTGTTTGCAGGATTATCCTATGCTGCTTCGGCACTTTTCATTAAAGACTTCTTCAAAACCAAGGCTAATTTACCTTTCTACGACAAGGCCCTAAAGTTTATCATCGCATTCGGAATTTTGATAGCCATTTACCCCTTCTTTTTTGAACTCAGTATTACTTATAAGAAAATACTAACGTACGGACCACTACTAGTAACATTACCTTACCTTGCCGTTGGTGTAAGATCGTTGCGAAACGGTTATAAGCCTGCCGTTTTCTTTCTGTGCGCCTGGTCGGTTTTGCTTGCCGGTGTGATCGTTTACGGTTTACGAGGTGCATTAATTCTTGATAGCAACTTCTTCACTACCAATAGTGTGTTGTTAGGTGCCTTTGGAGAGACTTTTATGTTGTCTTTTAGTATAAGTTATGAAATACGTCTATTGCAAAAGGAACGCAACCTGGCTCAACAGAAGCAAATTGTTTACCTCGAAGAACTTAGAGACATTAAAGAAGAGTCAAATAAAGAACTTGAATTAAAGGTTAACCTGAGAACGGCTGAACTTGCAGAAAAAAACAAACAAATTATAGATAGTATAAACTACGCAAAACGTATTCAGCAGGCCATTCTACCTCCGGTAGATGAGCTCGATGAAAACATGCGTGATTATTTCATCTTATTCAAGCCAAAAGACATTGTAAGCGGAGATTTCTACTGGTGTCATAAAGACGAATCGAAGATATATATGGCCGTTGCCGATTGCACCGGACATGGCGTTCCCGGAGCTTTTATGTCTTTCTTAGGATTCTCGATTCTAAATGAGGTAATACTGGAGCAGCACTATGAGGATCCGGGAGCTATTCTGGACGAAGTGCATATACGTCTCATCAAGGCTTTGCGGAAAGAAACATCAAACAAGAATTTGTATGACGGCATGGATATTTGTTTGATAGTTTATGACAAATCGAGCCAATCGTTACTCTTTTCCGGATCTATGAGGCCACTGGTCATTATTGAAGATGGGGAAGCTCAATTAATTAAGGGGACAAAGTGCTCTATCGGAGATGTAATGCGAACGGGGCATACACATTTCAAAACACACGATGTAGATGTCTCACATGGTGATATGATTTATCTTTTTACTGACGGTTATACTGATCAGTTTAATAGTGATGGTAAAAAATTCACTGAAAAACAGTTCAAGAGATACCTGGAAGATATTAGTCACCTACCTGGCACGAGACAAAAAAGCCTGCTGGAAAATAATTTTCATTCCTGGAAAGGAGATGAAATGCAAATTGATGATATATTAGTAGCCGGAGTAAGGATTATTAAAACGGTATGAATATAGCCATTGTTGGAGGGGGAGCAGCAGGTTTCTTTTCCGCGATCAATTTAGCAACACTTTTACCAGATGCTCAGATAGAAATTTTCGAAAAAACATCAAAAGTATTAAGTAAAGTAAAAGTATCGGGAGGAGGCAGGTGCAATGTTACCAATGCCTGTTTTGCGCCCAATTTACTAGCTCAGAACTACCCCAGAGGTGCTAAAGAACTTAAAAAACTATTTCAACGGTTTCAACCAAAAGACACTGTAAATTGGTTCGAAAAACGAGGCGTACCCATCAAAAAAGAAGTTGACAACAGAATGTTCCCTGCTTCTAATAATTCTCAAAGTATTATCGATTGTTTTCTGAACGAAGCCCAAAAAAGGCAAGTAAATATTAACAAACAGTCGACTTTGACCAGTCTTAAACAAACTAATAATGGGAAATGGATAGTTACAATCAATGATAACATCAAAAAAGAATTCGATCATGTGATTGTAACAACAGGAGGTGCTATGGGCATGTGGAACCTGTTACAACTTCTAGGTATCCCAATTGTAAAACCAGTTCCATCATTATTCACTTTTCATATTCAGGATACCAGATTAGACGGACTACCTGGCATAGGATTCAAAAATGTTCGATGTAAATTTCAAGGAAGCTCTTTAAATACAGAAGGAGCGCTATTAATCACTCATTGGGGATTAAGCGGGCCCGCAATTCTTAAACTTTCTGCTTTTGGAGCACGCGAATTCCATGACTTAAATTATCAATTCACCTTATCCGTAAATTTTTGCCCTGCTATGAGTCAGGACGAAGTTAAAGCAACAATTACTAATTATAAGAACGAACATGCCAAAAGGCAACTGGCAACCAATTGCCCGGTAGAACTGCCTAAGCGCTACTGGAATCAACTTACCATGTTCTTAGAAATAAATAATAAAGTGTGGGGCGAGCTATCAAAAAAGGATATTAATAAATTATGTGAAGATCTATGCAATGCTTCTTTTCAGGTAACAAAAAAAAGTACTTTTAAAGAAGAATTCGTTACAGCAGGCGGTGTTGACTTAAAATTTGTTAATTTAAAGAATATGGAAAGCACACAACACCAAGGCTTGCACTTTGCAGGAGAAGTACTTAATATTGATGGTGTTACAGGTGGATTTAACTTTCAGGCCGCCTGGACTACTTCCTGGATTTGTGCCACGGAAATTGCTTCTTTATACAATGATGACTAAGAGAGAAATAGTACTGTTTATATTAGCTTTCATGGCAGCGTGCTGGCAGGTTCAGGGACAAATTATTGAAAACTGGGCATTTCATTCAAAAAATATAGACAATAAAGAAGCACTTGTACAGGTAAATCTCGACTTTAAGAACCACGATTCAACAAGTAGTTTTCCTATACTCATTCGCCTCTATTATGAAAGTTCGCTTATCGCTTCCAATAGAAGTGAGGCTCTGGATCATTTTGCTGAGCATAGCGCTTCAATAATTAATGAAATAAGCGAATATACCAACATATCTCATGTCGGCAATATTCTTTTTGACAATTACTTCGAAGCGTACTATTATGTAAAGAGCTATGATACGGTTGCTTCCGATATGCAAAAGTTAACTGTAGATACTTCTTACTTCAATATCCGTACATTTGTAATGACTGATCCTTTTTGGGAGGTATATGCTTATGTCTTGTTTCCCGACCCACAAACACTACAATGTTTGTATAATGAAAAGCAATTACTATCTGTTGAGCAAGACAATGATTTGAAGAAACTAGCACACTGGATCTATTTTAGCGATAGCAATAAGCGCAAAAAGTTCATCAAAAAAATTGTCACCGAAGGTTTTGAAATAGCCGGCACTTTCAATGCACAAGAAAGTACTTTACCCTTCGGCCTAAAAATTATTAAATATCAGGCATTAACTTTAAAGCAACTATGCAACTCCACAGACCTGCTTATTTCATTATCCGGTAAATATGGCGGTGAATACGATGGTTGGTCGCTGGAGGTAAATTAGGACTCACCGAGCGTATACGTGTTTCCACCGAGCAAATCTCCCAATCAGCTTAAAACAGAAACATAAACAGTTGGCTTTAAATTATTTATGTTAATTTTGTAACAACCCAGCATTCAACTAGTTAAACACCTTTTCAGTAAAACAATGAAGATAATACCAGTGATTAAATCAGGGGTATTGCTGCTTATATTTTCTAATACGATAGCGCAATATCAAAGTGAAAAAATGGTGACAGCAGACGATTCTACACTGCACTATACCATTTCGTTTGAAAGTCATAACAAAGACACACTAAAAACTATTGTGGTGATCGACACCCTTTCTACATTCCTGAATACGAATACGTTCACATTAAGCGGAGCCAGCCATCCCTATAAGTTTTCGTTCATAGATGATCATGTAGCTTGCTGGGTATTCTATGACCGATCGGACCAAAAGAATGAGACAGGTTATATCAAATACGCAATCGACGTGATGCCCAAACACCCGGATTTAATGAAAATAATCAATCATGCGCATGTACAGGTTAATAATAAAACAGATTCTCTGGTATCCTTGACAGGCAATTTTGAGGATCATAAAAATGACCGCTCGTCTAAATTAAACCATTTAGGCATGTCAATGACATATAATGAATTGAACGATGAACTTGATATAATGCCTTCAGATAGTATTCATTTGGAGCAATATACCGTCGAAATTTATAATAGAGACGGTGTAGTAGAGTTTATTGGCAAGCTTAATTATGATGAACACATATTCATTAACACTTCGTTTTTAGAAAGCGGAGAGCACTTCGTAAGTATACAGGACTATGAACATCACGAATCGCTCTTACGATTTGTATCTAAATAAGGTACACAATGTAGAAAATCGTTATAAAAGTAAAATATTCCTGAAAATGACATAATAATTCGTTATCTTTATCGTTGCAATGCGTTTTATCAGCATAATCATATTATTAATGCTATTTGGTACTTGTTACGGACAAGATCAAACGACTACTAGTGTCAATGATATCAAGCCCAGACTGGTAAATCTCAATATTTACCCAAATCCTTTTCAGCATAATTTTCAAATTGAATCCCAAGATGCGCTTATAACAGAAGTCATCGTTACAGACTTGTTGGGAGACATTGTCTATCAAAATGAATCCATTTATGCCAATGAACTTCATTTAGGTGAGCAATTTTTAACAGGTGTATATTTGGTAATGGCCCGACTGTCCACTGGAGAAATCAGGACGTATAAAATTATTAAGAATACTTAAGTCGTAGTCCAAAGCTTATTATTATCAGACCAAAAGGAAAACCTACAGGAATTAAAGAAATTGCACGCCGAGCCGGTGTTTCGATAGGAACAGTTGACAGAGTTCTACACAACAGACCGGGTGTTTCTGAAAAGACAAAGCAAAAAATTAACCTCATTGTTGAAGAAATGAACTATGAGCCAAATCTACTGGCTCGCAGTCTTGCTTCTTCTAAAAAGACACATTTAGCAACCTTGCTTCCGTTTATTGATAGCGAAACGCCCTATTGGAAAAGCCACGTTGCCGCACTGGAGTCTTCTCAAAAGCAACTTGCTCCTTTCGGAATAAAATTCTCCTACTACCATTTCAAACAAGGAAATGCCAAATCGTTTAAAGAACAACTTGTTAAAATAATGGAAGGGGAATTTGACGGGGTAATCATGGTTCCTATCTTCTCCGAAGAGACAAGATGGTTTGTGAATAATACCAATATTCCAATTGTGTTTATTGATACCGATATTCCACATGTAGAAGAGGTGTGTTATATAGGTCAAAATGCCTCGGATAGCGGAATATTAGCAGCTCGGATGTTAGGATTCTCCATACAAGCCAAACAAACCTGTGTTGTTCTCAATGTATCGAGAGATAAAGATGAGCATGTAAATTACATGAAACGTGCTCGGGGGTTTATCGAGTATACAAAACAGGCTCCGGAATACGAAAACAGTGAAGTAGTAAAGCTTAATTTGGATTCTGACGATGAAATAGAAGATCAGTTACAACTTTTGATAACAAAAGGACACCATATACACTCAATTTTTGTTTCTAATTCCAGGAGTTATTTTGTGGCACAGCTGCTTACAAAACTAAAGTTGAAATCGATTAAAATTGTTGGTTATGACTTATTAGAAAAAAATATTGAACTGTTGAAACAAGGGGATATTACCTTTTTAATTAGCCAGCGTCCTAAAAGACAGATAACAAGAGCTATCGATTACCTGCGTAACATTATTTCTAAGAAGCCCGTGGAACAGGATAAAATCAATATGCCAATTGATATTATTTTCAAGGAGAATTTGGAGTATTATCTAAACGAGGATTAATAAAATAGGCTTATTCTAATAATTTCTTCCGAATCGCTTCTTTTCGTCACATAATAACCTGGAGGCATTAATTGCCCTCCTTGCGATCGTCCGTCCCAAACAGCAGGAAGAAGGATGGAATTAACAAAATTGCCCTCTTTATCATAAATGGTCACTTCCCCGGAACCTTCAAAGTAATACTCATCATTTATTCCATCCCCATCTGGAGTCAGAATCGCTTCGGCACAGCCTTCGTTTGGCAGGTTAATAGTCTGGTCATAATTTGCTCTACAGCGCATATCAGCTGTAATTACAGCCATTTGGTAGGAATTACCCATTAAACCGCTGAATTGTCCATGAGGTGAGACTAAAACTTCATTGTCCGCATTTGGTTCTAATTCTATTAGTTCAAATATTACATCTTCCTCAGGCCAGCTTTCCGCTTCGACGACTACTACTCCGTTTTGCATACAAGAACTACCGTTCACCGTCACAACCAGCTCATCGAGCACTAAACATGGTTTCACCTCCAGCATAAACGAATTGCTACGAATCACAAAATCTTTTGAAAAACTATCGTGGCTCAGCTCAACAAAATAAGTACCTTCATGTTCCTTGGTCAACATGTCTAAGAATAAAAAACGGTCAGTTTGACCATCTAAAACCTGATTGTTATGATACCACTGATACTTCACCCCGGGCACCTCCTCATCCAGGTCTGTAGAAACGTTTAGTTCGTTTCCTTCCCTGTACGCGTAGTTATCTTCAAATACTTTAATATTCTTTTGCGGGTTGTAAGTGAAAACCTCATCAAATTCATGGGCATCGCTCTTTAGCACTGAAAGGTATTCGTAGGAGAGGTAATTATTGTCCAGACGTACAGAATCGAAAGGTTCACCAACAAAATAATTCAGCGGTACACTTTTCAAATTATTGTCGGAAGCATAAATATGATATAATGACCGATACCTGGGAAAAGCGGGTAAACTAACAAGCCTATTATCCGATAGATCGATCAAATACAGATTCAATAAGTGATCTAAATCCGGGAGCTCCTGAATTCTATTGTTGTCTAACCTTAACTCTGTCATCAACAACAAATCAACCAGACCTTCTACATTTTCTAGGTCATTTCCAGATAGGATTAGACGTCTTAAATTCAAAAAATTGGAAAAATCGGGGAATTCCGCGGAAGAAATGGACAAATAGCTCATGTCCAAACTCTCTAATAGTTCTAACCCTGATATATCGGGTAGATGTTTTATGGGGTTATTCCCAATTTGCAATATCAACAGGTCAGTAAAGTATTGTAAACCTTCCAAATCTGAGATACCTGAATTCTGTAAATTTAACATGGGCACCAGAGCGGCGGAATCGGCGTTGATGGTATTTTCACCGGCAATTACTTGCGGATGGAAGGCCTTCAAATGTGCCAGAAAATTATCATCCGGAATGACAATTTGCCCGAACACAAAGTTAGTTGCAATTAATAAGGACAATATGTAGAATAAGCCACGCATCAGTCAATTGTAATATCCCCTTTAAACTCTTCGCCTGAATCCGGAATTAGTATACGATAAATGTAATAACCTTTTACTAATTTTCCTTTAATTCCTTGCCCATTCCAGCGATACACATCAAATGCTGTTAAATTCGTCCGGAAATAGAGTACACCATTAGGATCATAAATTTCTAACTGTGCATCACTACCAATTGCCGGTACCTTCCACTGCTGATCCATTCCGGGGGAAAAACGGTCTTCCAAACATAATGTTCTTTCAATTACCAATTTGTGTACCAACTTGCAATGCTTACTGGTTATGGCCTGAATTTGATAATTACCTTTACCCAATCTTTGCAAGTCATCAACCGGGCTCATATCGCTAAGGTCAGATATTTGCAAGTCCAGGATTTCAGAACCATCGGATAACTCTATGGCTGCTGAACCCTTACTCGACCCAAGGCACTCGGAAGTAGTGGACACAATAAGTTCCGGAACGTTCAATGAACAAGGATCGGGTTTCTCAATGACCGCATTATCTTCAAAGGATATTTCCTGTTCATTATTTTTTACCTCTAGTGAGGACATGGAATATTCCGATCCGATACTTATCCGTGGATGTTCATTACTTTCTTCAGTGCCCGTTAAATCAATATTCTGTTGCTTTTCGATTGGTGATGGTTTCGGAATACTTGCAGTACTTTCTACTTTCGATGCTATTTTCTTTTTGGGCTGTAGCTCTTCTTTTGTACTTTTCAAACTTCCAGAGACCGACTTAATGCCTTTTTCTTCTTTTAACGCGGCTCTTGTTTGATTATTGGTATTATCGTCTGATAAATTGACAAAAAACAAAGCCGATAAGGCTATTATGAGTATTGCGCCACCACTTAGTAATAATCTATTATTTCTGAGCTTGTTTCTCTTCACATTGGAGTGATGTTCCTGAGCCAGTCTGGATACGTCCACCAACCTTTTCTGTAAAATCGCTTCATTTGCCAGGGAAATCAGTTCAAACTGTTGCTTCAATTCAGGATCAACAGACAATTGGCTTTCAAAAGAACGCTTTTCATCCGGTGTCATTTCACCGCTGAGGTAACTTTCTATTTGTCCATATGTCTGATCATTCATCATAAATCTCTAAGTAACTTCTGTTTTAATTCCGGATTGGCATCAATCAATTTTAGGAGTTTCTGTTTACATCTTTTATGCTGCATCTTTACAGAACTCACCGTTGGAAACCCCATTCTTAGCATGATATCTTCCAAAAGCATATTACTGTAGATAGTATATTTTAATAGATCAATGCATTTTTCTCCAATTGTGCTGAAAAGATCGTCCAAAATATCTGCGTCATTTTTACGCGGAACGCTCACTTTTTCTGAAGAATCTTCTGTTTCTACTTCAAGGGTTTCGTCCACAAGTACCAGACGATTGTTCTTTTTAACTTTGTTAATCCAATTATTTATACTTACTTTATACAAGTAACCGAATACTTTGTATTTAGGATCAAAAACCCCATTGACAACTTGTTTGTAGAAAACCATCAGTGCATCCTGAAACACGTCAAAAGCATCATCTTTATTACCATTGTTTCGCAACACGTACTTTTCTACAATTGGCAATACATTTTCATAGAGTAAGGGAATTACTTTCCTATCCTCACCATTTGTGATGAGATCCAAGATTTTTTCATCCTTAATACTCATATTCTTGAACATAAAACAAATAAAAAATTGGAAAGTAATGAAATAATGGAAAAATTTAATTTGGAATGTCAAAATTCTTCAAATATATCCTTTTACTCTGCATGTCCTTCCCAATTATGGGGCAAGTATCCAGTGTTTATCCGGAGATTTCGGATGTGCACTTCAATCAAATAGCTTTTGATAATCCGGCACATTTCCCCAGTGATCATGATATTCAAACAATATTTAATTATCGACAAAAAACAGGCGCTTTTAACACCATTTCGGGATACAACTTTTTACTAAGTTATACATTAAAAAGAGATCAGCGGCAGCAACTGTTTCGCTTATTGGCACACAATGAACGTGACGGTCCGTACATTTCGAGGCCCAGGGCCTATTTGAATTATGCCTATAGACTAACATTGAGTAGTGAAATTAAGTTGGCACTTGGTTACAGTATGGGGATCGCCGGAAGCAATTTTGATAGTAGATCCAACGCGCAGTATTCTGATTATACTTTAGACGGAACATTAGGTATTGTCTCTTCCTATAAAAATCTCGAAATGGGGCTTGGTGTACCCCAACTATTCAACACTTCTATTTCACCGTTTAACAGTGTGTCCAAATTACCCAGGTATGTAACCTTATTTGGTCGCTATGAGTTGAAAGAAATTAATAGTTGGCATTACGCCATTCACATCAACAACCGGATTTTCAACGATATACCCAATATTCATGTCCTATCCATAATAGCGGATTTCCGCAAAATTATGAGTTCATCAGTTTCTTACAGGTACCAGCGAGGTTTATCTTTTTATGGTGCACTAAGCTATGACAATGACTTTTTAGGAAAAATTAACTTTGGTATAACCTATAATAGTCCTTTCCTCTCGGGTCAGTCGGCCAGACTTAATTCCTTTGAAGCATCTCTGGGAATATTTTTCAATAAATGATTTTATGGTGCAGGTATCGAATCTGCATAAATTGTATCGTTGTGCGATGTATCTTTATGCGGAGTGTCTGCCATTTGAGTATGATCGAACTTTGTAATTGGCACTTTTAATGTCAATGGCTTACTTTTCGTTATATGTAATCTATAATTTGAAGTGTTGTTGAACCAGGGGTTTAATCTTCTCAATTCTTTGTAATTTGTTCCGTGATCTTTAGCAAATTGAGCTAAATCATCTATCGTTTTTTCAACGACCACTTCCTGGTACTTAAAAGGGGCATACAACTCATTATTATCAATGAAGAAGCCATACCTTTCCGGATTTTCCAATATAAGTTTGAACGCCAAGATGCGGAAAACGTAACGTGCTGTTTCGTTAAAAAGATAGGTATCATAAAAGCTATTCACCTGCTGATCTTTAAGGCGCTTGGACAAACCTGCACGCCCCATATTATAAGAAGCTGCAACAAGGGTCCAGTTCTCAAAACGGTTATAGCCGTCTGCTAAATATTGGCAAGCAGCATAAGTCGCCTTTTCCGGATGTCTGCGTTCGTCTATATAATTGTTAATTTTTAAGTTATACTCTTTACCCGTACTTTTCATAAACTGCCACATGCCCATAGCCCCTACGCCCGATTTGGCTTTGTTGGACAATTCACTCTCTGCGATAGCCAGGTAAAAAAAGTCTTTAGGGATTTTCTTTTCCTCTAAAATCTGTTCTATTGTTCCTCGCCAGCGATATGCCCTTTTAATAATTACAGCCGTTTTCGAATGTTTAAAGCAATTGCTAAACAATTCAAATTCCAAACGTTCCAAAACATCGGGATTTTCGAGTGGCACACGTTCTCCTGCAAAGTTTAGTTCTGCCGGTACAGGAACGGATTTAATCACCTGGAAAAACGTGTCATTAGCATTCGCAAATTTCGTTTCGCTGTACTCAATGCTCTCTCGTACCTTGTCTTCACTTTTACTCCAACCGCGCTTATCGCCAGGTTCTGAACATGAAACAATTATCAGAAATACTATTGCCGCGCTCCACTTCCATCTCATAATTGTAAAGCTTAACGTAAATGGTTAATTAAACTTGCCGCGCCTAAAATTCCGGCTTCACCTTTCATCGTGGCTTGTTTGATAAGCAAGTCATCGAGGTAATAATTAGGCAAAAATTCGTTAAGCTTTTGGGTAATTGCAGGTTCTATAAATTCAAACGCTCCAGACACGCCACCGCCAAATAAAAAAGTATTGATATCCAGTATTCTAATTATTGAGACCATTGCTTCTCCCAACAGATCACCAACAAAGTCAAAAGTAGCTTTTGCACATCTGTCTCCTTCCAAAGCCGCATTATAAATGGACTTTGGTGTAATATCCTGATCGCCTAATATGGAATCTGAATACAATGTATTCTCTAATAATTCCTTACAATGAGCCGCAATTTTAAGTTGTCCGATATGTGATTCTAATGTTTTTCCTGTATGTACGGGTATATGTCCTATTTCTGTGGCATTTCCACGACCACCTATAAAAAGTTGTTTATTGATAATTAATCCACTTCCTACCCCTGTCCCCAGGGTTATAAGCATATAGTTATCCAAATCTTTATCAACACCATAATACATTTCACCCAGTGCCGCACATTTTGCGTCATTTTCGATTCTTACTTTAAGGGTAGGAAAAAACTTTTGGATAATACCTACAATTGGTGTTTTATTAAGAATAGGAATATTGGGTAGTCGTATTATTGATTTTCTGTTGATAGAAAGTAGGCCCGGCAAGCCAATTCCCATACCTTTTATTTCGTACTTATCGATAAAGGTTTTGGCAACCTCCATCATGCGTTCTATAAATACCTCGCCGTTGGTTTCCCAGGAGTGCGTATCATGTGCCTCTTTCTCAACGATGTTCCCCATATCATCCACCACACCATACTTAACCGTAGTTCCGCCGACATCTATACCTAAAATCATAATCTCCAAATAAATAGTAAAAGTGACAATTTATAAATAGCAACAACAAGATACAAGATTACGTTAAAGACTATTTTACAGTGACAACTTAACTAAAAAAAATCACGTTACACAAGAAACCAAGGGTTAAACTGTAACTGCTCCGCATGTTTAAAGGATTAGACCATATTTTCTATACTAATAACGAAGATAAAAACCCTTCTATTGTCAAATTTTTCAATACCGTTTCTACTAAAATTTACTATTATACCGGGCTTCTGGTACTCGTAGGCAACACACTCGACCTTTACATATACGTCCATAACAATTATGATCAGCGACTGGTTATTGGTAATTGTTTAAACATTTTTACAGCACTCGTTGGATTGATTTTGGTGTACTTAAAAATCCTGAACAAAAAAATCGGCTTTGCAATTATTGGTTATAGTACACTGGTGAACATTGTTTTTAACGGCATTGTATTTCTCGCCAATGATGACCCTAATCTGGTACACTCGTTCTTCAGAGACACATTATTCCTGGTTTGTATAATTCCGCTTGCGGGCTTCATAATTAATAAGTATCACGCCATATTTACCGGTTTGGTTATATGTATTTATACAATCGTTTATTCCTTTGTTTCTGCAAACCAATATCTTGAAAACAACATAATGGTCATAGTATTGGTGACTCTTAATTTTACCTTTATCATTTTTCTTCTCATTCAATCGCTGGAAAAGTCTATTAAAAACTCCTATCAATCTCAAATTGAGTTGGAGCATCAAAAAGAAGAAATCGCTTCCACAAAAGAGATGGTGGAACAAAAAAACAAGCAATTGATTAGTAGTATTAGTTATGCTAAAAGACTTCAAAATGCCATATTACCTACAAAAGAGGATATAGGCTGTTACTTCAAAGACTTTTTCATTTTATATAAACCACTAGAAATTATATCGGGAGATATTTTCTTCATCCGAAGAATTGAAAAAACGCTCATCATAGCCGTAATCGATTGTACAGGGCACGGTGTTCCGGGCGCAATGGTAAGTATGGTAAGTTATCAATGCCTTAACAGGGCCTTGGGAGAATTTCAGCTCACAGGGCCTGCCGATATATTGGAAAAACTGGATGAACTGGTTCAAAACGACCTCAACACCGGGTATGGTGAGAACGTACAAGACGGAATGGATTTATCCCTCATATCGGTGAATATGCTCACCATGGAAATGCAGTATGCCGGTGCATTTAATCCGCTGTATGTGATAAGGAACGAACAACTCCTGGAATTTAAAGGAGACAGACATCCGATAGGTTATTATGGAGATGAAGCACTTCATGAATTCAAAAATCATCGTATACAATTAAGAAGTAACGATAGGGTTTACCTTTTTAGTGATGGATATGCTGATCAATTTGGCGGACCTGAAAACAAAAAATTTAGCTCTAAACGATTTAAGGAGCTTCTTATAAAGAATAGCAGCCTCTCCATGAGCGAGCAAAACCTGCTTTTAGATAAGGAATATATGAGGTGGAGACAAGATGAAGACCAAATCGATGATATTACCATTTTGGGGCTTCACTTCGACAAAAGTATGTTCAAAATTCAGGAACTGGACAGTGACACCCTGGCCAATCTATACAAAGAATAAGTGCTGATCTTTATCACTTTTAGCATTGAATTTTTTCATTTCACCAAGCCTTCGCACATTGTAAATTAGTTAATTATCAAGCATATATAACTTTTAAACGCTAAATTATGTCATTACTTAAAAGAAACTCAGGTTTACCGGCGTTAAACTCTATGATTGACAGCTTTTTTAACGACCGGTTTATCAACACTGAATTTGCGACAAACACACTACCCTCCGTGAATGTAAAGGAAAACGAAAATGAATTTACCATTGAGGTTGCTGCTCCCGGACTCACAAGGGAAGACATCAAAGTTGAAATTACACACGGAATTCTTACGATAGCATCCGAAAAAAAGGAAGAGACTGCTGAAGAAAACGACAAATTTACCAGAAAAGAATTTAATTATTCTTCTTTCCAGCGCTCGTTCCATCTGCCAGACAACATCGATGAAGATTCGATAAAAGCAAATTATAATGATGGAGTGCTGAACATTACTATAGCCAAGACAAATGCAAAATCTATGCAGTCAAAGACAATAACAATTAATTAATCCTTATATATACTTATACCTGTACTGAGGGGCTATCCGAAAGATAGCCCTTCTTTATTGAAAGAATAAACAATTCAAGAATGATCCACAAAGAACAAGCCGTAGACGCACTGATAGACCTGGATAAGGGAATAGCTGAATTATTTAGAAGATACCAGAATAATTCCTCATCAGGTGAAATCTCCATCGCTGAATTATGCGAAAACAAAGATCTCGACCCAGATTTTTTTGTGGAATTATTAAATATGTTTCAAGACAGCAGCTATGTTCCGGAAGACAAACTTAAGTCCTATCCTGTATCAATAATTATTGATTACTTGTTAGAAACGCACAGATACTATCAAAAAACCAAACTTCCGGAAATAGAATTATCCATTACAAACCTGCAAAAAATCAACCACGATACTATTTATGACTATCTAAACTTTTTCATAAAACGAATTCAAAAGCAACTAGAAGGACATTTTTTACTGGAAGAATGTCATTTATTCCCTTATATCGCCAACCTGCGCAAAGCATTGCTAATTCACGCAAAGGAATTAGAATATGAGCCTCTGGAGCTTACATTTTCTGTTGAAAAATTTGAAAATATGCATAACGATAAAGTGGAAAGTTATATAGAAGAGGTAATTATATTCCTGGAACATTACCGGTCAAAGCTGGAACATCACACACTATTTGAAGTACTAATAAAGCAACTAAGCGATTTCAACAGGGATTTGAGAATACATGCGCTTATTGAGGACCGCGTTTTAATTCCTTTGGGGTATCAGCTTGAAAAGGAATGTCAATCAATATAAGGTTGGATTTTTTACAATCCTTCTCATAAGGCAACATTACCTGTACGTTTATTTTCATTAATCATATTTTCGCCTATCTTTCTGGATGGCATTAAGAACTTCTCATGAGTTTCATCAGAGGTTTGAGCGTTTTTCATGAATCTATTATTATTGAATGCGATAAACTGTTTACCTAATATCCCGCGATCTGTAAAAAATCGTTACATAAATTATGAAAAGAATATACGGACTTTTTTTAACGCTATCATTTGTAGCATTACAAATTTCTTTTGCTCAACAACAGACGGGAAATTATGGCTTTGGACATTCACCTGTTATAGAAGACCATGAACATCCGGAATACGACACTAAGTACAACCTGGTTGAACGTTCTGATAAGGCGCGCAAGGTTGAAACCAAATTTCATTTTCCGCTTCAGGTCACCGGAACGGCACGAGAAATGGCTAAATATTGGTTCTTCTCAGGTTACGTAGATTCTGATCCCGGCGGTGGCATAAGCGATTACAATAACGGAGATTTCACTTATAACGGCCATTTGGGAACGGATTACGCTATTTGGCCTTATGAATGGAAACGGGTAGAAGAAAATCAGGTGGAGGTAATTGCTGCTGCTGCGGGAATCCTTGAAGATAAAATTGACGGAAACCCACATAATCATTGCGATTGGAATCAACCAAGCGGATGGAACGCCGTTTATATTCGGCACGCTGATGGTTCCCTGGGTATTTACGGGCACCTGAAAAACGGAACTGTTATTAATAAATCAATTGGCGAGTCGATAGAGGTCGGAGAAGTTTTGGGGGTGGTAGCCAGTTCCGGAAGGTCAACAGGCCCTCATTTGCATTTTGAAATTCATGACGAAGCCGGCAATGTTATTGACCCCTTTTTTGGTCCTGACAATACAATAGACGAAAGTTTATGGGTAAATCAGGAAGCTTATATGGAAAAAGCAGTGCTGGATATACTAATTAGTTCTGCTGAATTCGGTGCACAATGTCCTGTGCCTGAAGAATTGAACGAAGAGCCATTTTATATGCCTGGTGACCTGGTTTATTTTACCAGATTCTATGCTCATCACCATGAACCTGGCTATGATGCGACCATTGAGGTAAAACAACCGAATGGAACGGTGGAATGGTCATTTATTGATCAAAACAGCCAGTGGAATTCAGGAAGTTGGTGGTGGCATAGCAGAGTATTACCATCAAACGCACCTTTTGGTATGTGGACTGTTGAAGTAACGTTTAATGGCAAAACAGTAAATAAACAATTCCAGGTCGGAGATCTGACCACCGATGTCACAGAACATTTATCAAATAAAGCGGTAAAGGTTTACCCTATACCAACATCTTCTGAGCTATTTCTTTCGTCCAGTGAATTTGACTTGAGCAACTGTAATATGAAAATACATAATCTGCTAGGGGAAGCACAAAATATAGAACTGATTTCTTCGAGTGCATCCCAGGCAACAATCAAGTGTAAGTCTATACCCACAGGTAACTACATGCTACATCTATTCGATCAAAACTCAGGAAAGTCTTTTGCTCGCATGATTATTATCGAATAGTATAATCAACTGCCAATTCTAAATCACCAATCGATTGTTGCAATAAATGAGCACTGCCTGTCATCAGGTATTTAAGCTTTTTGCCAATAGTAGTATCGAATCATTGAATTCCGGCACTACTATATAAGGCAGGCTTTCAGTTGCCTGTCAATTAATATTTATACCGCTTTGCTAAACCTGGGTTTTTGACTGTTGTTTTTTCTTTTGTGTATATAGGGATCCAAGGCCATACAAACATTTCGCACAAATGGGCGACCATTTCCCGAAAGCAAGATTCCATTATTCAAACAGGCTACCAAACCGTCGTCTTCCATAGCAGACAAACGTTCACTCACGCCTTCAAGTACCATTTTCTCAAGTGGTGATTGCACAAATCGCGTCTTAAACTGACACATTAAATTAAGAATGTGATGCTTAACAATGAGATCTTCCTCGCTGAGCAAGTGGCCTCTAATAATTGGGAAATGACCTTCGGCTATTGCTTTCTGATAACGCAAAAAATTTTTCTCGTTTTGTACATATGCATTTCCGGAATCGCTGATCGATGAAGCGCCCAGTCCTATCAGAAATTTGGATTTAGCGGTGGTATAACCCATAAAATTCCTGTGTAATTCACCATTTTCGAATGCTTTATAAAGCTCATCTTCCTTTTTCGCAAAATGATCCATCCCTATCTCCGAATAACCCTGCTCATGCAAAATGGATTGCCCCAATTCGTATAATCTTCTTTTTTCTTCGCCTTGAGGAATGTCATCATCAGAAAATTTACGCTGAGCTCTGCTCGTCCAGGGCACATGCGCATAACCATAAAAAGCGATACGGTCAGGATTTAATATCGCCACTTTTTGAAGCGTATCTTCAATGCTATTAAGCGTTTGAAAAGGCAATCCAAAAATGAGATCGAAGTTTACAGAATCAAATCCATAGTGTCTTATGAGTTTCATTTTTTCTTCCACCTCTTCAAAAGTCTGTATTCTGCTAATCGCATTTTGTACTATGGGATCAAAATCCTGAATACCCACACTTATCCGATTAAAACCCAACTGATTTAAGGTTTTTAAATGTGCCTCAGTGGTATATGACGGATGTACTTCCACGCTTAAAACTGCATCTTCCGCCACTTTTGTACCTACTTTTATATACTCAATCAGCCTTCTTAAATTATCGGGACTAAAAAATGTAGGAGTTCCGCCTCCCAAATGAATCTCTTTGATCAAAGGTGCTGTACCAAATAATTTCTTATACATGCGCCACTCCTGCAATAAGGCATCAATATAGTTGTCCTCAAAGCTGTGATTTTTTGTAATCACTTTATTACAACCGCAATAGGTACATATGCTTTCACAAAAAGGAAGGTGCACATACATACTTATTCCTTCATGCCCATATTTGGCATATTGATTTTTTATTCTTTCTTTCCACTGCTGTTCGTTGGGTGTGTTTTCCCAACTGGGAACAGTGGGGTAACTGGTATAACGGGGCGCAGGAATATTATACTTGTCAAAAAGAGATTTGTCCATTTGTATTGCCATAATAACTGCAATAACGAGTTTTAAGTGCTGGCTCACGATGAAGAAACTCAAAGCAAATACTGACAAATGTCAGTAATTTCAGCTACATCATTTTCGTACTTTGTAATATGGGTGTAGCCAAAAAAGTCACTAATGAGAACAAATGTTATCATTGTGGTGCAGATTGCGATCTCGATTCAATTGAGCACGACAACAAATCCTTTTGTTGCCAGGGCTGTGCTACCGTATATGATCTGTTAAAAGAAAATGACCTTTGCACCTATTATGACCTGGAAAACACACCGGGAATTTCTTTTAAAAAAACAACAACACCATCAGATCTGGCCTACCTGGATGATCCTGACGTTATTAATGCGCTTATAGAATTTCAGGAAGAAGACTTTTGCAAGGTTAGATTCAGCATACCTCAAATCCATTGCCAATCTTGTCTTTGGCTATTGGAAAAAATGCCTTCTATGGAAAAGGGCATTAAAAACACACGTGTTTTTTTTATGAAAAAGGAAGTCCTGATTTCCTTCGACAAGCGTGTTATTAACTTAAAAGAAATTGTACATCTACTAAATAGGCTTGGGTATGCGCCGCTCATAAGACTTGAAAATCTTGACAAAACTATCAAGCCAAAACTAAGCAATAAACTATCGTTTCAAATTGGTGTAGCCGGGTTTTGTTTTGGCAACATCATGTTATTGAGCTTCCCGTCTTACTTTAACGATACAACAAATATAGACCCTGCTATTTATGGGGTTTTCAAATGGCTGAGCATTGCGCTAGCATTACCTGCTCTCCTCATTGGGGGTAAAGGTTACCTGGTTTCGGCTTATCAGAGTATACGAAACAAAGGCTTAAACATAGATGTCCCCATTGCACTTGGAATGGTCACATTACTACTCGTAAGTGTAAGTGAAATAGTCTTCCAGCATAAAGAAGGTTATTTGGATTCACTAAGCGGGCTGATTTTTTTCCTCCTGCTCGGTAAGATATTTCAGCAAAAGACGTTCAATCAAATGTCGTTTGAGCGAAACTACAAAGCGTACTTTCCTATTTCTACCAGTAAGATTGAAGGAAGCAAAGAGTTCAGCGTACCAATTACAAAGGTAGAAACCGGCAATCGCCTTAAAATCAGAAATGAAGAGCTTATTCCCGCCGACGCTTTACTATTGACCAGCAATGCACTACTGGATTATAGTTTTGTGACAGGTGAATCCAGAACAATTCCAAAAGTTGCCGGTGAGAAATTATACGCCGGAGGCCGTTTGAAAGGAAATGCCATTGAAGTGGAAGTCATCAAAAAGCCTTCTCAGAGTTATCTCACTCAACTATGGAACGATTATGGGGCCTCTAATTCAAACCAGCAAAGTTTTGAAAGAATAACTGATAAAATTGGTAAGTGGTTTACGTTGGTTGTATTAACCATTGCGACAATGACACTTATTTATTGGTTACCTCAATCCACAGAAATTGCCGTTAACTCATTTGCTGCAGTTCTCATAATCGCCTGTCCCTGCGCACTGGCACTCGCTGCCCCATTCACCCTCGGAAATCTAACCCGGATATTTGGGCGAAATAAGCTATTCATAAAAAACACAGAGGTAGTAGAAAAAATGGCAGACATTACTCAGATTGTCTTTGATAAAACGGGTACGTTGACAGATGCCGCTAAAAACGTTTTAAAATACGAAGGGACTCCGCTTAACAAGGACTTACAATTGGCCTTATCGAGTCTATGCGATCAATCAAACCACCCTATAAGCCGAGGAATAAAAGATCAGTTGCCTGCCCCTGTCTATCCACTGGACAATTTTAAGGAATATCCGGGAAGAGGGATAGAAGGCCTTGTGAATGGAAAACATTTATTATTGGCCTCAGAAGCTTACGTAAGCGAACTGGGCATAAAATGTAAGTATGAAAACGCAAGTGTTATTCTTCTGGTAGACCAACAAGTAACAGGTGCTTTTAAACTTTGTAATTCCTACCGACCAAGACTGCAACAGAGTATAACCCGTTTATCTTCAAAATACAAGCTATCAACGCTTTCCGGAGACAATGAGCAAGAACAGTCAGCGCTCAGAAATCTTTTTGGCTCAAAAGCAGAAATTCGTTTCAAACAAAGTCCTTTCGACAAAAAGAATGCCATTATATCCTGGCAGGAAGAGGACTGTGTCATGATGTTGGGCGATGGGCTCAACGACGCCGGTGCCCTTGCTCAGAGTGACGTTGGTGTTGCCATAACAGAAGACTCTTCTAACTTCACACCTGCTTCAGATGCCATTTTATATGCGCAAAACCTGGATATGCTGCCTCATTTCCTGCAAGTAGCTAAAAAAGGTAAGTTATTAGTATATACTGGCATCGGTCTGTCTTTTGCTTACAACATTGTTGGCCTGTTATTTGCTGTTCAGGGTTTATTATCCCCTGTTATATCGGCCATCCTGATGCCATTGAGCTCTATAAGTATCGTCGCTTTTGCTTTAGCAAGCACACATTATACTGCGAAGAGACACTTGAAAACGAAAGCCCGATAATTAAAATAGAATAACTAATTGTCTATGCTACGACCTTTTGTTATTCATCCAAAATTTTATTCTCCTTTTCATTAGAAAAGCTTAAATTTAACATGTCATCCTGATCCTATAAACATATGAGATTCGTATTATTAAGTGCCTTGTTTTTAACCTTCAATTTGCTGCATTCCACGTCAATAAATGCACAGACATTTCCTCAATCAGATATTAGTCCTATGGACATGGCCTATTTCCCTGGTGAGGCACCTTTTTACTATTTCTCGAAAGATGATACCGAACGTAAGCAACGACAAAAAAAATTAAGAGTCATCTATTCAAGACCTTCAGTGAAAGGAAGAAAAATATTCGGTGACCTGATTCCATACGGAAAACTCTGGAGGATGGGAGCCAACGAATCTACTGAGCTCGATTTATTCACTGACGTCAAAATAGGTGGCAAAAAGTTAAAAGCAGGTAGTAGATATACTATTCATGTGATTCCTCATATAGATAACTGGATGGTGTATATCAGTAACGAACTCGATGGCTGGGGCAGTTTTAATCTGGTTAATAACCCTGAGAAAACGACGGTTACTAAAATCAAAGTTCCTATTACCAAAAGTAATGACATCATCAAAACACTTGGTATTTACTTTGAAGCTACCAAAGAAGGTTGTGAAATGGTAATTGGATGGGAAAACACTGTAGCCCGAATACCCATAACCATACTATGATTTCTTTTCAATAGCTTTAAATGATCAAAAATTTCCAGCTAAGTACTGTTGATGAGTTACCATTAAATGGAAGGGTGAGCCTTTCCACAAATCCAAAAGGGGCAATAGTATTGGTTCATGGATTTCGGGAACATATGGGTCGTTACGAGCATTTTTTTGAGTTCTTTAACCAGGCAGACCTACATGTCATCACAATAGACCTGAGAGGACATGGCATCTCAGGAGGAAAACGGGCAAATATACCATCTTATGAGCACTTATTGGGCGACATTCATTTACTAACCCAGTATGCACAAAACGAATTCCCAGGTATGCCACTTATTTTGTACGGACAGAGTATGGGAGGCAATATTGTTGCCAATTACCTCATTAAGTATGCTGGCCACCCCTATTTTAGCAGTGTAATTACTTCACCATGGTTCAAGTTAGCCTTCGAGCCCCCACGGATCAAAATTGCCATTGGTAAATTCATTCGTAGAATCTGGCCTTCGTTTACGCAATACGAACCTTTGGACAGTACTGCTTTATCTAGCGACGAGCAAATTGGAGCCGCATTTAAAAGCGACCCGTTAATCAATAATAAAGTGGGTACAGAGCTCTATTTTTCGATTGTGGAAAATGGATTATGGGCCCTAAATAACGCACATCGGCTACAAACACCAACGCTGCTACTACATGGTGAAGCAGATTCCATCACTTCAATCGCTGCCACCCGGGAATTTGCACTTCTATCGGGACATAAGCTGCTGACATTTTCTGGTCTTAAGCACGAATTACATAATGAAATCCAAAAAGAAATAGTACTTCAGGAAATTTTGGAATGGATCAATTATCAGCTAAAGAATAATACCCCGAATCGTTTATAAACTTTATTGACGCAATACTTTCAAAATCTCCTCTACTGTTGATCTGTTTTTGTAATTTGGATCAAATTGTCTCCAGGTAATTTTGGCCGATTTATCAATAATAAAAGTAGCTGGAACAGGTAGTCGATTACTACCGTCTGAATGTGCCTCTTCAAGATTCGCATTTAACATTTTATTATATTTTTGCACGGTTTTTTCGTCCGGAGTGAACAAAACATTGAATTGCTTCGCTATGAGGTAAGCTTCATCATAAAGTAGCTGAAAAGTAGCGCCTGTCTTTCGCTCCATCTGAAGGGCGTTTTCCGGCTTTTCCGGGGAAACGGCAATCACACTTGCTCCCAGATTTATTATTTCTTCTATATGCGTTTGAAATTCACTGAGGTGTTTGTTACAATACGGGCACCAGTGACCGCGGTAAAAGATTAAAACCACCGGCCCATTTTTTAAACTTTCTGACAATGTAAACTGCTTACCATGTGCATCAAGTGCTTTGAAATCTTTTACATATTGTCCTACTTCGATCCCATTATTATTTATTGTATCCTGAGCAAGAGAAAAGGATGTACTCAGTAGTAGATAAACAAATAATAAACTTATAATTCTTGTTAAAAGCATGACCGTTTTTTTCAATTTTGTTCTAATTAAGTATGTTTTAAGGAAAAAATGCCTGCCAATAACTACGTTTGCAACATTTGAAAAATAACAAATATATTTCATGATAACCCTTAGTCAATGGAATAAATTTTCAAAAGTGGTATATTAGTAGGCTTTACAAGCACTTTATGTGCATTGGTATCAGAGATTAGGAAGTCAATACTCAATTATTCATGAAAAGGTTTTATATAATAATTAACGTTTTATTAGTTTTTAGCGCTTTATCGACAAAAGCACAAGATATTGGTGCTGGTATTCATCTTGGTGACCCACTGGGTCTTACGGTAAAAAGTTATATGGGTGACCGATCAATAGAACTGACAGTAGGTCGCTCTCATGTCTTAACAAGGAATAGATTCTATAGTAACAGGTTTAATGATTGGTACATTGACAATCGTTTTGCCTATGCAAATATTAATTATGTTTCTTTTAGAAGTAGTACTCCTTTGGGTATTCAGTTGCACTATAATTTCATTGACAAAAAGATTGATGTCGATATTCCGGGTAAACTAAAATGGTACATCGGAGTTGGTGCTCAATTGCGTTTTCAGCGCATCATTTACACCTATGATTTCAGGCCTCATGGTGATACACGTTGGTATCGTGGAGAAGAGCGAATTACGGATTTTGATTTTGGTGCTGATTTTGCAGCAGGAGTGGAATATTTATTTGACGATATTCCCATTTCCGTGTATGTAGATCTTGTACTTTTTGCCGAACTGGTGGATGATCCTTTTTACTTTTGGGGGCAGGGTGGCCTCGGGGTCAGGTACTTATTTTAAAAATCATTAACTGAAAAGCCCTTTAACAGGGCTTTTTTTATGGAAGTTAACTCAAAATACGCATACGAACACCTTTATTTGTACTGCAATTCTTCTTTTTCCAGTGGCAGACGCACAATTACTTCTGTTCCTTTTTTTTCATTGGACTTAAATTCAATTGTTCCGCCGTGTTGATTTACTATAGAGTAAACTATTGACAATCCCAAACCAGTACCTTTACCTGGTTCTTTTGTTGTGAAAAAAGGATCTGTAATTCTACTTATGTTTTTAGAGGAAATTCCTTCACCGTCATCAGTGATACTAATAAAAGCCTGATTCTCGTCCAAATAGGTCAATACGTTTATAGTACCTCTATCTGCAATGGCCTGAATAGAATTACTAAAGACATTGATAAACACCTGATGCAGCTTTCCGGAATTTCCGGAGACTATTAAGTCTTGTGAGGCGTAATCCTTAATGACTTCGATACGCTTCCTAAACTCATGTTGCAACATAACCAAACAATTGTCCAGAATGCGATGCAAGTCACATTGCTCGTCGAATGAATCTATACTCCTGCTAAATTGTCCTAAGCTTTTAACGATGCTATCTGCCCGGGTAACCCCCGACTTTATGCCATCTATAAAGACATTGACATGCTCATCTAAAAAATGATGTTCCTGCAAATAACGTTCCAGCCCCGTGCACCCTCCCATAATAAAGTTCAAAGGGTTGTTTATTTCGTGTGCTACACCAGCTGTTAATACACCAAGGGAAGCCATCTTTTCAGATTGAAGCAGTTGCGCCTGCGTTTCTTTTAAATCTTTAAGTGTCTTTTTCAACTCTGCGTTTTGCAACCTAATAAGTTCCGAATTATCATTCAACTTAACATTAGTAGCCAAAAGTTCCCTATTAGTGTCTTCCAATAAGTCGGTGCGTTGCTTCACTAACAATTCCAAATTACTTCGATAATTCTCCAATTCAAGCTCAGCTCTTTTTTTATCATCAATATCTCTCCAAATGCAATAAATTATTTCCTGAAAATTATAAATCACTGGCGTTAGCATAATTTCGAAGTATACATTTAATCCGTTTTTCTTCTTATGAAGCCATTCGAATCGGTAAAACCCCTGATCATTACATTTTGAAATGATCTCCGCTGCTTTTTCCCTGCTGTTGCTGCCGTCGGGTTGATATTCGGGTGATAAATCCCATGGTTGTTTCCCTAACAGTTCTTTTTTGGAATTATACCCTAATAATTTAATGATTGTCTCATTAAAATCGATGAATCCACTTTTGGTAAGAAGCGTGATACCATCTGTAGATTTTTCGAAGAGTGTTTTAAACATTTCTTCATTTTGACTTAAGGCACGTACATTGTCCTCCGTTTCTCTAATACTTGTAACGAAATAACTCTTGAACTCATAAATTGCGGCCAAGATAAAAAAGCAGTTGCAAACGAAAGAGGTGATCATAGTTGCCCATGAGATCATGTCATATTCAAAACTAGGGGACGGAACAATGAATTTTTGAACCCCCCCCAGATGAAGAACAGCAATACCGACTGCAAATAACATACACGATAGAAAATATATTGACGCCAAACGCTTGCCCAATACCATTCCCACAACAACTACACCTGCAATACAATATGGAAATCCGGCACCAATACCATAAACGTCTATACATAACAACCCAATCAATGTGTATACAATTCCAAAGACATGGGTCTTTGACGAAAAAGACAAACGCTTTCGCAAGAAGGTAATAGAAATTAACAACGCGTAAAATGCCGAATAGGCCAGGAATACCGGATGCCACTCAAAAGAAAAGACCTTTATCAAAGAAATGACATAAGGAAAACTTGAAAATAAAGCAGCATATAAAAGTACTTTATTTATAATACTATTTTTGACGTCAATCAATCGATCTTCCATAATAAGAGCGAAACCGTAGGACAAAAATAATCAATTTCTATTGAAAATCAGTCCCTTATTGAGATTCACACAAACTCTAACCAAATTTATGTCGCCAATTAGACAAGGTTAAAAGTCATTGCAAAGATAATCTAATTTAGATTTAGTTTTTAAGAGCTTACTTTCCATTTTAGCTCTTTTAATCAGGGCTTGTTGATAATTCGTTTCCCAGGCATTTAATTTGAAAAGGTCACTCTCACCTATGTTGAACTTTATTCTTTCGGCCGCAACCAATCGCTCATATGCTGTTACATTCGTAGCAAGCAATGAATATTGTATGGAAACGTTCGAAAATTCGTAGGCAGTCGCTTTAATTTTGTTGCCAAGCTCACGTTGCTTCAAGTCAATTTGATAATAGGCATCCTGTATTTTGAACTTGTTTATCTTAAGTTGTGCACGCTCATCTCTTAGAAATAAGGGCAAACTAGCCGAAATGCCCCACCTGTAGTTCGTACTCCAATCATTAGGCACTTCTGTACTCAGGCCTGTAAATAGTCTATTATATTCAACATTTAACTTAGGCTTCAGCTTTTCGATTTTCCAGAGCCTTTCCGTCCTTAAAGCATTCAGTTTAAACTCATAATTGAGGATGAACGGGGAATTATTTACCAGAGAGTCTAGTGCATTTTCATCAATAGATACATCTTTTAACTGATCGGCGATGGTTGATGGAGGAATAATTTCCTTTTTAAGCTGATAAGTAGAGTCCCACAGGTAGTTATTTAAATGATAAGCACTAACTGTCCAATCTACATAAGCCTCCCTTAATAAAATAAAGCGATCTTGTTTTTGTACATACGCTTTTATGGTATCTAAAATGGCCAGTTCACCTTGTAAGGCCGAACTTTTCACATAGTCGAATCGCTCCAATGCCAGGTTATAGCTAATTTCGATTGCCTTCATCTTATAATACTTAAAATACCATTCGGAGTAGGCTATCGTGGCCTGTAGCAACAAGTCGTTTAACTCAATTTTATTTAGTTCGTTAATACGTTTTTCGTTGATTTTTGCCAGTCTTATGGCCTGGCGGTTCTCATCGGTAAGCATACCTTTTCCTAGTGGAACGGATATACCAACATAGGTAAGGCCACTCGGCGGGACAGAATTCTGGGGGTTCAAAAAAGCACCATGACTTTTTTCATAACCAGCCTTAAATTTCACACCGATTGCAGTCGGAAGTTCAACACCACCATCGAATATGGAATAATATTCTTTCGATTTACTCTTCCCGCTTTCTTTAAATTCTTTATTTTTATACTTCACAAAGAGCTTAGGGTCTAAGGTGCCTCTCGCACCTCTTTTAGCACGTTCGGCCCTGTCGTTGCTTAGCTCAATTTGCTTGGCTTCAGGATGCATAGACCTGACAAGGTTTATATAGTCGTCGTATAATAAAGTGTCTTGTGCAAAAACATTTATGGAAAGAGAAATACCAAATATTAGGAAATAGACTAATTTCATTCTCCAATTTTAAAGTTCTTCACCAGTCTTTAATTCCTTACCTACATCTTCGTCAATACTATAATGACTTTTCTTACCATCATAAAATTCCGGAGGAAATCCATTAATTTGACGCCACAATTCGTACCACACAGGAACTTCGTTAAGTAAAAACATACCTCGTGCACCACTACCCAGGCGCAAAGCATCAGGCCAATCTGTCTCATTACCAGTTTGATCAGGTATTACCAATACACGATACTTGCCTTTGCTTTCAGATATTACTTTGTCTATGGCATAAACTTCCCCACCAAAAGTTCCGGATGATGCATTGGGCCACCCACTGATCACCAAGGAAGGCCATCCGTCGAATATAATACGCATGCGTTCTCCGATCTTTATAAGTGGTAGATCTACCGGTTTTATATAAAGTTCTATGGCTAACTCACGCTTAATAGGCACCAGACTTATTAACTTATCACCTTCTTTCACAATTTCACCGCCCTGGCCTTTTTTATATGTTTTCACCACATAACACTCTTGAGGGGCAAGCACATAATAGTTATCTTGTCTGATTCTTATATTCGAACGTTTATTTAGAAGCATGGCAAACTCTTTCTGTGCATCATTTAGCAGCGATTGGGCCGACAATTGATCAGAACGTGCTTTAGACAGTTTTGCATTAAAGGTATTCGACAAATTGTCATATTCTACCTGCGCATTGGTTCGTTCGCTTTGACTGATTGAAAGTTTCCGCTCTGTGGCAATTCGTTTGTTTTCGGCCTCTTGAAATTTTAATTGAGCCGATTCCAAATCTTTACGAGACTTGATATTCATATTAAACAAAGAGTCTGCACGATGTACCCGGCGCTGCGCAATCATAAACTTCTGCTGAGCCGCCTTATAATCGGATATGGCTACCTCTACCTTTTGTTCGTATTGTGCTACTTTATTGGAGTAAAAAATCAGTTTTTGGTCGTTTTCTTGTTTTAAAGAGTTGATATACATACTTAGTGCATGCACCTTAGACTCATAATTTCTCACAGCTGACTGTTTGGCATCTATTTGTTCCTGAATTCTTTCTTGAATTTTAGGGTCCATGTAGTCTGACTTCACCTCCGACAGTTTGGCCAGTGTGTCTCCTTTTTTCACATGTTGTCCTTCAATGACCCACCACTTTTCTATACGGCCGCCAACAACGGCATTAAGTGTGTGGGGCTGATGTTCGGGCCTCAAAGTAGTCACCTTACCAGAGCCGTCCACATTTTGCGTCCATGGCAAAAACAAGATAAGAAACATCAATCCGAAAAATGCAAATATCCATGTATTCAGTTTACGGATACCTTTAATAGTAGCTACCTGCTTGAAGGATTCAAGTTCTTCGAAGCTAATGCCGCGATTTAAAGACTCTCTGCTATCCATATTTATCGGTTTAAGACATTTAAATAGGCCGGGTGTTTTGAAACTTCTTCGGGGGTTCCTTCAACCAGAATCAAACCTTTATCCATAATAATTACCCGGTCGCATCTTGAAACCATTGAGTAATCATTTGTGGCAATTATCAGCGTCCATTGAGATTCTTTGCTGGTCAAAAATTCACACACGGCATCTTTATCTTCTTGTCCGATACCAACAAATGGTTCATCCATTACAAAAAGTCTTGGATTTTCGGCAATAGATCTTGCTATGTTTATTTTGGCAGCTATACTCGAAGGAATAGTCATGTCATGCTGAATAATTTCGGTGTTAAAACCTTGCGGCAACCCTTGTACAAAATCCTTAAGACCTACCACTTCACTTACCCGAACCACGTCTTCAAAGGAAATATCTTCACGCCCCATGCTTATGTTTTCTGCTATGGTACCGTTCATTATTTCATTGAAGTATAAATTTTCCCCTACATATGACCTTAAACTAATGAGGTTCAAATTACGCATGGTAATGTCGTTCACCAGAATATTACCACTATACTCATGTAACAAACTGGCCGTTAAATTAATAAAAGTAGAAGCTCCCGACCCTTCCTTCGACATTACACAGAGCTTTTCTCCGCTTCCTACTTTCAAATTTAGATTAGACAAAGCCTCATGGTGATTACCTGGATAGGTGTAAGAAACGTTTCTTAGTTCAATTTTAACTCCTTTACCATCATCAACGGTTTCGAAGTCAATTCCTTCTTCACCCTCGATCGGGTGCTGGGTTATATGGCTTATTTTTTCCACACCTGTGAGTACATCATAAATGGTTTCGATGCCTGCAAATAGCTTTTCGGCCGAACCTAATATCAAAATGATAATAATTTCAGAGGCAACAAATTCACCAATGTTTATCTCGTTACCAAAAACAAGCAGACTACCAATCATTAACAAACCACCGGTAATGAGAATTTTGAACCCTACAATATACCGGTATTGAGCTATGAGGACTTTGAAATGTTGCTTTCTAAATTCAAGGTACTTTACAATGGCTTTATCTGTAGTTTTGATAGGCATATCGGTATAGCCGGCAAGCTTAAAGATACTCATTGCTCTGGCTAATTCTTCAAGCCAGTGAGCCATTTCATACTTATAGGAAGACTCCTTTAAACTAGTCTCCATCCCCTTTTTGCTTCGTATATAAATTATTGTTGCAACAATACCCACTACTACTATACCATAAAAAGCGAAGAATGGGTGGTAAAATGCCAATAACATTAATCCGAAAATTATCTGAAGCAACGAAGCCGAAAAGTCGATAAGCAACTTCGGTAATCCCTTCTGAATAGTCATGATATCAAAAAATCTATTCATCAATTCCGGCGCGTAATTTTTTAGTTTTGATTCCAGCTTCATTCGCGGAACGCGAAAAGCAAATTCTATAGATGCTCTCGTAAATATTCTTTGTTGCAAGCGTTCTATAATAGAATATTGCATTACCTGCAAACCTCCGGAAAATAAGATACCAAGTATCACAATGACAACCAGTACAATCCAGGAAGCTGTCGGCTGCCCGGTAAGTACGATCGACATTATTGCCTGTATCCCTAATGGAAGTGAAAGGTTAATAATCCCGTTAAAAATTGCATAAGAATAGACCAGCAGTATATCGCTGTTTTCCAGAGAAAGTAATCTGAAAAATTTTTGTAGTGGCTTTCCCGTTAATGCCTCAATATATTTTCCGCTCAATGTTGCCACTTTTTACCCTGTTATATTCCATAATTACAGCTACAATCAACACGTTAAACAAAAAAAAGCATTTTTTTGTTTAACGCTATCTAAAGATAATTATTTAAGCCTATTATTTCTATCTTATCTTACAAATAAAAGTGCCTTTTAATTTAACGGATACCTTATCAAATTATTTTGACCCTTTATTAATACCGGAAGCGAATGCAAAACTTATTTCGAAAGCCTAGCACTTAGGGTATCACCATACAAGTCTTTTCGAGCTTGCTCTATCAAGCTATCATATTCCCTGGTTATATCTTTCCTTAATGTAATCGTATCTGCTTTTGTTTGTTTGGTATACCCATTGTCCGGATATTTCTTTTGGTTGCAGGTAAATAGTAGACCAATTAAGCCGGTTAAGACGCTATTAATTAAGAATTTCTTCAATATCCTCTTTACTCAAGTTTTTCACAAAGCTTTCTTCAGTTGTAATTAATTCATTAGCTAGCTGTTTTTTGCTATTTTGAAGGTTGAGAATCTTTTCTTCAACGGTGTTTTTGGTAATAAACTTGTAAGTATGTACGGTATTTTTCTGACCAAATCTATGCGCCCTGTCTACCGCTTGCGATTCAATGGCCGGATTCCACCAGGGGTCCAAAATAAAGACATAATCAGCTGCGGTGAGGTTAAGCCCCAAACCTCCTGCTTTCAATGATATAAGAAATACGCGTACATTCGGGTTTTCCTGAAATAATTCTACCTGTGACTTTCTCGCTTTAGTGGAGCCATCAAGGTATGCAAAGTCAATACTTTCTTCTTGTAGCTGCTTTCTAAACAGCGCCAGGTGCTTCACAAATTGACTAAAAACAAGCACCTTGTGATCTTTTGAAATGGCTGTACGCAACATACGGGTTACATCTTCCATTTTCCCGGATTCCCCCTGATAGTCTTGTTCTACCAGTAAGGGGTGATTCGCTATTTGTCTTAGTTTGGTTAAACCCTGGAGCAGCAAAATCTGGGATTTTTTCATCCCTTTGGCATCAATTTCTTCCAGGATTTTATTTCTATAATAAGATTTGACCTCTTCATATTCTTTCTCCTGTTCGCCAGACATCTGACTATACCAAACCTGTTCTATTTTAGGAGGAAGTTCTTTTAACACCTGGTCTTTTTTACGTCGAAGAATAAAGGGCTTAATGATTGAATAGAGCTTCTTTTTCTTGGTCTCATCGTTCTTTTTTTCGATGGCTGTCAAAAAGTCATTTTTAAAAAACGACTGTGAGCCCAATAAACCCGGATTAATGAAAGACATTTGAGACCATAAATCGAGTGTACTATTTTCGATAGGCGTACCAGTAAGTATAAGTCTGTATTTTGACTTCAACTGTTTCACCGCCTTCGCAATATTAGAATTCGGGTTTTTTATAGACTGTGACTCATCAAGAATAATGTAGTTGAAGTGGTATTTTTTCAAAATATCTACATCTATCCTCGTAATTCCGTAAGAAGTCATGACCACATCATAATCGGCAAATCGTTCTACGTTCTTTTCTCTGTAAGTACCGGTATAAAGGAGAATCTTCAATTCCGGAACGAACTTCTTGGCTTCCATTTCCCAGTTATAAACAAGAGAAGTAGGCATTACTAACAAGGTGGCACTGTTGTCTCCTTTTTCTTTCTCTCTTTGCAACAAGGTTAAGGTCTGCAAGGTCTTTCCAAGTCCCATATCATCGGCAAGACAGCCCCCGAAATTGTACTCATTTAGAAACTGAAGCCAATTATAACCTGCTTGTTGATAAGGTCTAAGTGTGGCATTGAGGTTTTTGGGTAATGGATAATCGTCTATGTGGTCAAAATTCCTCAAGTTTTCCAGCTTCCTATCCATGCTCACTTTGGCAAGGCTATTGGTGTCAAGGTCTTGTACCAGCGACAAATGATGCTTTTGCAATTGTAAGCCTTCCCCGTCGTTATGTTCACTAAAGGCAAACAATTCTGAATACTGCACAAGCCATTCTTCAGGAATTACTGCTATTTCACCATTAGGCAGCTCAAATTCCCTCTTCTTGGAAAGAATCAGGTCTTTTAATTGAATGAAAGGAATTTCAAACTCTCCGAATTTAACTACTGCGAAAATATCGAACCAATCGTTGTTTTCGCGCACCTCAATATTAATGCTCGACTTGCCGAGAAAGTATTTTTTAACATCCGAATGATGCTGATAAGTATCATAACCCGCTTCTTTCAATTGAGATTGATGTGTTGTGAGCCATGCAAATGCTTTTGGTTTTGGCATTGTAGCCTTACCATTTCTAATTTCCAGACCAATATCACGCAGCCAAAGCAATTGATTTACTTCCCAATCGTGTACGCGCTTTACTTTATGAAAAATATATTCTTCATCAATCTTTTCCAGTTTAACGCTATTTTCAACGTTAGACCCTGCTGAAAATTTGAATTCACCATACTTAAACGATAAATCAAATACGATTTTGCCTTCTGCTTCTTCTTCTTTACCCGTATTGTTTTCTTTGAACAGACTCATAGTGGCATTTCCTCCCACCAGCTCTTTGAATGTTAACAAAGGAACCGGATCATAAGTCTCCGTATTAATAGTAAATCCTTTTGCATAAACATCAAAATTGGCAACAAGCTGGGTGATAAAGTTATTGTAGTACTTTTCCTCCACTGATTTCGGAATCACAATAAACTTCTTGTTGAGGAATGGCTTTATTTTTTTACCATCCACATTTTTATGAAAAGTAATTAGCTTTTCTTCCCCCACCAGTAACCACGCAGGTTCATTGCAAATCACCTGTGAATTATTGTATTGAAACTCTACCTTTTCTTCCAGGTGTTTTATGGTAGGAAAGTAATGCGTATTATCTTCGTTCTTCCGGAAGTGAAAGAGTATTGTTCCTTTTTCTTCCGGCACTCCAATTTTTTTCCAGGCAGGCTCGCCATCATTACCCATAATATAGACTTCCTTTTCATGCAGTAAAGGAAGAATTTTTGACTTACGGCCATCTATGTAATTGGAAATAGCTGCCTGAACAGCTTTATCTCCTTTTTCTTTATCATATACCTTGAGAAAGAATTCTGCCGGTGTAAGTTTTTTGCTATTAAACTTATGCACTATCACATCCTGCTGAATGGCATCCATCAATTCGATTATTTCGAAATCCGATGGCGTAAGCCCAGAGGAGAATTCCTGTGCATTCTTATGCGATACGTTCTGATGTTTGAATGTTAGTTTTCCGCTGTCGTTCAACTGTACAACGAAAGATTCAAACAAATAACCCAAATACTCATGTGCGTACAGGGAGTAGATTAGCTGAAATGGTTCTTTTGCTGATACTATCATTTTTTCGAAAAATGAGCGATAAATATATGGCTTATCTATCTAAACTCCCAATAAAAACAATCAATTTCGTGTAACTTATCACATTATTTTTAAGATTATATTACATCGCTTTTCAAACAACTAATTAATAAAAAAAATACAATGCCAATGATGACCCGTACTTGCAATGAATTTTGGACCGGGATTTCAGCGATTTTGTATTGTAGATTCAAAAAATTAACTTCAGAATTCATTATTTAATGACTAATTTTAACAACATCATAATTGGTTCTAACGAATTCACCAGAACCTCTAAAAAATAATATATGGATAGCGGCAAGAAGAAATTATTCTTATTAGATGCTTTTGCACTCATTTTCCGAGCGCACTTTGCTTTCAGTAAAAACCCACGCCTGAATACCAAAGGTGAAGATACCGGAGCCATTTTAGGTTTTATGAATTCTCTTCTGGAAGTGATTAACAAGGAAAAACCCAGCCATATCGCTGTGGCCTTCGATACGCCGGAAGCCACTTTCAGGCATGAAGAGTTTCCTGAATACAAAGCCCAGAGAGATGCACCCCCTGAAGCCATTGGTTTTGCTGTTCCTTTTATTAAAAAACTATTGGAGGCCTGGCGTATTCCTGTTTTACAGCTTCCCGGTTATGAAGCAGACGATGTGGTAGGAACTGTAGCTCACAAAGCAGCGAAAGATGGCTTTGAGGTGTATATGATGACGCTCGACAAAGATTATGCACAATTGGTTAAAGACAAGGTCTATTTCTATAAAATTTCCAATTTTGGTAAAGGCACCGAAATCTTTGATGTTCCGAAAGTATTGGAAAAATGGGGTATTAGCAGGGTAGATCAGGTTACCGACGTTCTTGGCTTGTGGGGAGACAGCTCTGACAATATACCCGGAATTCCCGGAATTGGTGAGAAGACTGCCAAAAAATTACTGGAAGAATTTGATACTGTTGAAAATTTAGTAGCCAATGCCGATCAATTGAAAGGCAAACAAAAAGAAAATGTCACCAATTTCGGTGAACAAGGCATCTTATCAAAAAGGCTCGCTACCATTCTTACTGATGTGCCCATCGACTTTGATTTGGACTCTATGATCTATGAAGGGCCTGTTAAAGAGCAGGTAGTACCAATTTTTGATGAACTCGAATTCAGGACATTAAAAAAACGTGTTTTTGGAGAAGGAGAAACTAAAAAAGATGCAGCCCCTGCAAAAACCGGCAATGGCCAAATGGATCTTTTTTCCGCAACTGCCACCGAAAGCGCGTCAAACGAACCCGCTGATGAAGCAAAAATTAAAACCATAAGTAATACGCCACATCAGTATCACCTGGTTGAATCGCCTGAAGAACAAAAGCTATTATTATCATTTTTGGAACGTCAAAAGGAATTTTGTTTCGATACAGAGACAACTAGCCTGGATGCCATTCAGGCAGAGCTAGTCGGCATTGCTTTTGCTTACAGGCAAAACGAAGCCTATTACGTTCCTGTACCTGAAGAAAAGGACGAGGCGCAGAAGATTGTGGATCGCTTTAAACCCCTGTTAGAAAACGAGCAAATTCAAAAAGTAGGTCAAAACCTCAAATACGATATACAAGTACTCAAAAAATACGGTGTAGACGTAAAAGGGCCCATTTATGACACCATGCTTGCACATTACCTGGTTGATCCCGAATCGCGACATAATATGGATATTTTGGCTGAAAAGTACCTGAAATATCAACCGGTATCTATTGAAACACTTATCGGCAAAAAAGGAGGTAAGCAGGGTAATATGCGTGATGCTGCCATTGAAGAAGTAACAGAATATGCAGGCGAAGACGCAGATATCACATTGCAACTAAAAAATGTGCTAACAGAAGAAGTCGAAAAGCGAGACGCCAATAAGCTCTTAAAAGAAATTGAGATCCCCCTTGTAAAAGTGCTTGCCGATGTTGAATACAACGGTGTCAAAATAGACACGGAGGTCTTGGCAGAGATGAGCGAAGAACTTCAGGGTCTTAGCCTCCATGCTCAAAACGATATTTTTGAAATCGCCGGACAAGAGTTTAACATCGCCTCCCCTAAGCAACTGGGGGAAATTTTATTTGAAAAGCTAAAGCTGGTAGAAAAGCCTAAAAAAACAAAAACCGGTCAATACGCTACAGGAGAGGAAATCCTATCCAAGCTGGCGGATGAACACCAAATTGCCCGAAAAATCTTAGAATTTCGTGAGTATCAGAAACTAAAATCGACCTATGTGGATGCACTCCCAAAGATGGTAAGCCCGGTTGACGGACTCATTCACACCGATTACCGGCAGGCAGTGGCAGCAACAGGAAGGCTTAGCTCTAATAACCCCAACCTGCAAAATATACCTGTTCGAACGGAGATGGGGCGGGCGATAAGGAAGGCATTTGTGCCTCGAAGTGATGAATTTACCCTGTTTTCCGCTGACTATTCACAAATAGAGCTTCGTATAATGGCTGCCATAGCCAAAGACGAGCACATGATTGACGCTTTTAAAAATAAACGAGACATTCACTCTACTACTGCCAGCAAAGTATTTAAGGTGCCTCTTGAAGAGGTAGACGGCGATATAAGAAGAAAAGCAAAAGCTGTTAACTTCGGAATTATTTATGGGATTTCAGCTTTTGGGCTTTCGCAAAATCTAAGTATTCCAAGAAAAGAAGCAGCTTCTATAATTGAAGATTACTTCGCTGAGTTTCCTGCCATTAAAACCTGTATGGATGACATGATCAATAAGGCGCGTGAGCTGGAATATGCAGAAACATTGCTCGGAAGACGGCGCTACCTCAAAGATATTAATTCCCGGAATGCCACGCACCGGGGTTTTGCAGAGAGAAATGCCATTAACGCTCCAATTCAGGGGTCGGCAGCAGATATGATTAAAATTGCTATGATCAATATCCATGATTGGATGAAAAAAGAGCAGCTAAAATCAAAAATGATTCTCCAGGTACATGATGAATTGGTATTTGATGTACACAAGGATGAAATAGACCTTCTGAAGGACAAAGTTGAACACTTAATGATGCACGCACTCGAATTGGAAGTACCTATGGAAATAGGAATGGGTGTTGGAAATAACTGGCTCGAAGCACATTAATTGCGACCTCTCCTATTGCGAAGTGCATTAAAATAAGGTATTATGAAGAAAAACGCTTGATTTACGGTTACTTTATACTGTATTTCAGCTAGAATAATTATGAGGAGTGCCACATCACATTTAAACCACTTTAAAATAGTTGGTAAAGTTGTACTTTGCCTCATACTTCTGTGGTCTGGCAATTACGTTTTTGCACAGGTAGACACTTTGTTTTGGTTTGCCGCTCCTGAGGTAACTGCAGAACATGGCGACGAACCAATCTTTCTGTATATTACGGCTCAGGAAAATCAAACTGACGTGAGCGTATCTATTCCTGCCAATGCCTCTTTTGAAGCATTGACCAACTCCCTGGACAGTGCCGCCACATGGCGTTTGAGCCTGGCCTCTATTAAAAATTTGATCGAAAATCACAGTCCAAATGCCGTTCAAAATAAAGGATTGAGAATAGCTTCTAACCACCCCATATCGGCTTACTACGAAGTGGTAGGCAGACGAAATAATCCGGATATATTCACCTTAAAAGGAAATAATGCCTTAGGAACTCATTTTTTTACTCCCTTTCAAACAGATTACAATAACTATTTTGGTTATGATGCTTATTCTTCCATAGATATCGTAGCTTCTGAAGACGAGACGCTCATTCAGATAACTCCAACTACCGACCTGGTTGGGCATCAAGCCGCAATTACCTACAGTGTGTTACTCCAAAAGGGGCAAACCTACTCAGCACGTGCAGTATCTCAACGCGGTAATCAACATCCAGCGGGAACTGAAATCTCCAGTAATAAACCTATCGCAGTAACACTTAAAGACGACTCTGTGTTAGATGGCGGCTGGGATCTAATAGGTGATCAACTCGTACCAGTCAGCTCCTTAGGCGAAGAGTACATCGCCGGTGAAGGAATAGTGCTAATAGTAGGCACTGAAGACAATACGGAAATAACAATTAACAATACACAAGACATGCTCTTGAACAAAGGTGAGCAATTAAGTTACACGATTGACAGTAGTGAAATAGCTTATATAAAGTCAAACGAAAAAGTATGCATTTGGCATCTGGTAAGCCTGGATGGAATCATAGAATTCCAGGCGAAGGAGTATGCAGGCGCGGTACTTCCGGCTATAGATCATCAATGTGCCGGTTCATCTGGTATTACATTTACCCGATTGCAAACAAGTCAATACAAAATAAGTATACTGGTAGAAAAAGGAGGGGAGGATAGCTTTATTGTGAATGGGGACAGCAGTTTTATAGATCCGAATCAATTTAAAGTCATTGAACAAACCAACGGGGAATGGCTTTATGCCGTTTTTGACATCAGCGATTCCATATCAACCATACCAATAGGACAAGCAGCGAATATAACAAACAGTTCCCACTTGTTTCAAATGAGTATTACAGCAGGCTGGAATGGGCTTGGCACAAGTTACGGGTATTTTTCTGACTATGGATCTATAGACCTTGGCCCCGATAGAGAAGTGTGTTTATTGGAAGAAAGCTATACTTTATCTGTAGGGAACGACAAGGACAGCTATTTATGGAATACGGGGTCGACGAACCCGTCCATACAAGTAGACTCCGGAGGCACCTATTACGTCGAAGTTACACTGAACAATTGTACCGCTTACGACACCATTGATTTGACAATTAAACAAGGCATAGACATTCATTTACCTACTTCAATTGACATATGTGACGGAGACATTGTGGAGTTAACAGCGGGGCCTGACTCGCTCTTATACCTTTGGAGTAATGGAGCAATTACACCTTCCATCCATGTGGCTACGGCAGGAGAATACACCGTATTGGCTAGCACCAATGAAGGGTGTCAAGACAACAGTACTACCTTGCTCAACGTAACGTTTACTCCCGAACTTCCTGCTCCTTTGGACAGCATAATTTGCCCGGATATGCCAATGCTTCTAAGTGTTGCAGATACTTTTCCGCATTACCTGTGGAATACCGGAGACACCACATCTTCCATCAGTATTCAAGATAGCGGCAATTATTATGTAACTGCATTCAATGCGTGTGGGTCGGATAGTACAACTTTTAATATTGGCTCCTGGGATATAGAAACGTTCAACATCTTCACACCAAATGGCGACGGTTTAAACGACACCTTCAAAGTGCGTGGCCTGCGTGATGGCACCTGGACTCTTCAAGTGTACAATCGCTGGGGGCAGTTGCAATATAAAAATACGGACTATCAAAATGAGTGGGACGGAGCATCCATTTCACCTGGCAATTATTTCTATGAACTTTATGAAGTGAACACCAAAGAATTGTGCAATCATAAAAAAGGATGGGTAGTTATTGCGAAATAGAATACTACTCCAGACATCGACATTTGCTGTAATCCGTTCGCTCTACGTCACCTTCATCATAAACAACCCAAAAAGTGCTGTCTGGCATCATTTTGCTTATCATACCCCATTGATGCATTCCATCGTTAGCCCAAAAACAACTAATACGCTGCCCTCTTTTCCAACTGAGTTCTTTAACAGCTGACAAATTGATATTCCTTTTCGATTTGTCCGTTAAAAACTCTACAGTTAGCCTGTTACCTCTGATATAGGTGATGCGCGCAGGATATAATAAATCATCGACATGTTTTACCAAAACGGTGTCATTCACTTGATAGGTCCCTTGAGAGGATATAAAAGACAACATTGGAATAATCAGTAGTAGTTTTATCAATTTCATAGTTAGAATCGTGTAATTATGAATTCGACCCTTCGATTTAGCTTTCTTGTTTCTTCTTGCTCATTGGATGCAATGGGAATAGCTCCGCCAAAGCCTTTTCCGGATGTGCGGTTCTTTTTTACGCCGTGATCTATTAAATACTGTTTAACCGACTGCACCCTGTTTTCTGATAATTCAACATTCAATTCTTCACTACCCGTGTTATCGGTATGACCGTGAAGCTCAATGCGCATGTCTTTATTTTTCTTCATCATACTCACAAGTTTATCGAGTTCATCGTACGATTCGGGCAACAAATCGTAATGACTTCTTAGAAAATGGATATTATTAAGTCTAATTTTTTCACCTAACTTAAACGGCCTCATGGTATAAATTACGGAATACTCATAATCGTTCGGTTCAAATACCACTTTTTCACCTACCACATGATAACCCGATGCACTTGCCTGTAATTTAAATGATAAATTGTCTGAGGTAATACTATCTGTTAAAGTGCCCTTTGTTGTTTTCCTTCTCCAAATGACTTTACCTTTTTCGTCTTTGAGCTCTATTTCACCATCCAGTGCAAACTGCGTATCTTCGTCGATAAGTCTTACCTTAAATTTCCGCACCGGCGTTGATGCATTTCCATTAAAAACGTCATTACGTAAATTGTCGTAACTGGCCTTCACTTGTCCTGGTGTAAAAGCGAAATCACTTACACGCATAAGCGCCATAGAACCGCTACTTGTTTCATTTAAATAAATGAGGTCATCATAAAAAAACTGAATGAAATTATCGTCGTCAACGACTGCAAGATCGGCAACATCTTCAAATTCAATTTTACTTTCACCGTCTGTATAAATGCACACTCTGTTACTTGCTGAATCGCGCGTCACCACATAATGTGTATACTCTCCGGCCCTTACTGGTGAATAGTCGCTAGAGGCTATTTTATGGAAGTTTAATTTACCATTTAGAATATAACAACCGGTATCTGTCTTTCTATTTTTATAATCAATAACCCGTATCCATTTCAACAGTTTGTCTACTTTAAAATACATTTCAATGGTATAAGAACGCTTAAAAAAATTCTCCGCAGCCAGGTTATCAAATCGAAGCCCGCTGTTTTTATTAAATCTGTATACTGTTCGAGAGTCGTTACCTAACTCAATGAGCTTTTCTTCTACGAAAGATCCTTCTCCTCCTAATACTGTCAAAGGCGGTAAAAGACTGTCTTTTTCTTCCAGGGTTCCATTAAATAAATAAGTTCCGGTGCGCTGCGCATTTGCCAGACCAGAACATAGAAATATGAGGAAGATATAATAACACAGTTTAAGCCGGCTCATGTTCTTATATATCTGATAGATCAACAAACAAAGTATCTATTATACTATTTTAATCATTGTTGAGTTATTACACAACAAATATTTTATGAACCTTTTATTATGCAATTCAGTAACTCCTGAAATACTTCTAAGGTGTTTACTTAGATTTTTCGTCCGGATAATAAATAGTATCAGAAAGGCTCGTTTGTGGTGCCACCATAGGAAATACATTCTCTTCCCGTTCTACCGGGCAGTGTATCAAAAACGGACCATCAGTAGATTGAGCCTTTTCAATTGCATCTTCCAGTTCTTGCAGATTAGTTGCTTTCACGGCTTGCACTCCAAACGATTCTGCTAATAGCACAAAATTAGGATTGGTAAGCACTACGCCTGAATAATTGCGTTCATAAAATTGTTCTTGCCACTGACGTACCATACCCAGGTAGGTATTATCGACAAGTAACACCTTTATGGGCCAGCCTTCCTGTACGCAGGTCATCAGTTCTTGTACGTTCATTTGGAATGATCCATCTCCTGATACACACCAAACTTCATGATCGGGTTTTGCTGCCTGCGCTCCCATTGCCGCCGGCAGGCCAAAACCCATCGTACCTAATCCGCAAGACGACACAAAGTGATTGGGTTGCATACGTCTCATATATTGCGCAGACCACATCTGATGCTGACCTACATCTGTGGTGACGACAGCATTATCGGGTAATGCTCTTTCAACTGATGCTATAACCGAAACCTCATTAAAGTGTTTATAATCTGCTTCCCGTAAAGGATATTTTTCACGTTCCATGTTAAGCGTATGAAGCCATTTTTTTCTGGTAGACTCATTTTCGGAAGTTCTGGCATCCGGGCATTCTTTTAATAATCGCTTTAAATCGGCATGTAAAAATACATCTGCTGCTACATTCTTGCTATCTTCACTTATGTCGATATCTACATGAATAACCTTAGCATTCGGAGCAAAGGTCTCCAATTTACCTGTTATCCGATCATCAAAACGAACGCCAAGGGCAATTAACAAATCACAGTTTTGCACGGCATCATTGGCATATTTCATTCCATGCATTCCCAACCAGGAGAAGTACAAGGGATTGTCATGCTCCATTGCTCCAATTCCCAGTATAGTCGAAATAACCGGAATTTGTTCTCTTGCAACAAATTCCCTTAACTCATCCCAGGCTTCTGCCATCAAAATGCCATGGCCTGCCAAAATCAACGGTTTTTGAGCATCCTGTGTTAAATGCAGTGCTGCTTCCAGCTCATCGCGATGTACGCGGTAGGGCTGATTCTTAGTCGGTGGGGTAATCTTCGATTCCCAGTCTGCCGGCAGCTCGATCTCTGCATTTTGTACATCTTTCGGTATATCGATAAGAACCGGCCCCGGACGATCATGTATTGTAATGCGATAAGCATCGAGGAAGATATCGACAGCATCTTTTAAATCTTTGAGCAGGTAGGTTTTTTTTGTTATAGGAATACAAATGCCCGTGATATCAGTTTCCTGAAAGGCATCGGAACCAACAAGAGTAGTGGCAACCTGCCCGGTTATAGCGATCATAGGCACGGAATCGGCATAAGCATCGGCAATTCCTGTTACAAGGTTTGTAGCTCCCGGACCCGACGTAGCCAAACAAAAGCCTGGTCTGTTTTTCAAACGGCCATAAGCATTTGCAGCCAAAGACGCTCCTTGCTCATGCCGTACCAGTACGTGCTTTAGACTTGTGTTTGCCAGGGCATCGTATATAGGCAAGATAGCTCCTCCAGGATATGCAAATAAGGTATCTGCTTCCAGTAACTCCAAAATACGAACGATATATTCAGCACCTCTTAATTTCATAACATTAGATTAAATTCCAAGCATTCCCATTCATGGGTTAGGTCATTTGGTTGATAGTTTGACGAACTTAAACTCCGTCTGTTACACAGCCCTCGGAAGCACTGCTTACACATTGAACATATTTATATAAAACCCCTTTCTTATGACGCGGCTCGGGTTTATTCCATTTATTTCGTCGCTCCTCGATTTCTTCATCACTTAACTTCACATCGAGGCGATTGTTTACGGCATCAATTGTAATAACATCGCCATTTTCTATAAGGCCTATTACCCCACCTTCATAAGCTTCAGGTGTGATGTGCCCTACTACAAAACCGTGAGATCCTCCGGAAAACCGCCCGTCTGTAATTAAAGCAACGCTCTTGCCCAGGCCGGCTCCCATTACTGCTCCGGTAGGTTTGAGCATCTCAGGCATTCCGGGCGCGCCCTTAGGTCCGGAGTGTCTGATAACAATTACTTCACCAGGCTGAACTTCTGTTCCAATGCCATGAATAGCGGCGAATTCATCATCATAAACGCGTGCGGGACCTTCAAAACGTTCCCCCTCTTTACCGGTAATTTTGGCAACAGATCCTTCACTTGCCAGATTTCCGTAAAGAATTTGAAGGTGGCCTTCAGGTTTAATAGGGTTGGACAGTGGATAAATAACATCCTGACCTTCGGGTAAACCCGGAACATCTTGCAGGTTTTCTGCCAAGGTTTTACCAGTTACCGTCAAGCAATCGCCATGCAATAAGCCCTCTTTGAGCATCATCTTCATTACTGCCGGTATTCCCCCTATTTCGTGAAGGTCCTGCATTAAATATTTACCGGAAGGCTTCAAGTTCGCTATAAAAGGTGTTTCATCAGAAATGCGTTGAAAATCATCAATCGTCAGATCAACTTCAACAGCCTTAGCCATAGCAATCATATGTAAAACCGCATTGGTAGAACCCCCGGTAATCATGATAAGTCGTAGCGCATTCTCGAACGACTTCTTCGTCATGATATCCTTGGGTTTTATATCTTTTTCCATGAGATTGCGAATAGCGTCTCCCACCTTCATTATTTCAATTTTCTTATCGTCGCTAACGGCTGGATTTGAAGAACTGAATGGCAGGGACATGCCTAATGCTTCTATCGCCGACGACATGGTATTTGCGGTATACATGCCACCACAAGCTCCCGGACCAGGGATACTATTTTTTATAATACCCTTATAATCTTCTTCTGATATATTACCGGCCAGCTTGGAACCGTAAGCTTCAAATGCAGAAACAATATTTAAGTCTTCACCTTTCCATTGTCCTGCTTTGATAGTTCCTCCATAGACCAGAAGACCAGGTCTGTTCAATCGTCCCATGGCAATCATAGCTCCGGGCATATTCTTATCGCAACCAACAATTGGTACAACAGCATCATAAAACTGTGCATTGCAAACAGTCTCAATAGAATCAGCGATAATATCTCTCGATACCAACGAATACTTCATTCCAACCGTACCATTGGAAATACCATCGCTAACACCAATCGTATTAAAAATGAGACCTACCAGGTTTGCCTCTTGCACACTATTTTTCACCAGCGTAGCAAGGTCATTGAGATGCATATTACACGGATTACCCTCGTATCCGGTACTTACAATCCCAACCTGAGCTTTTTGTAAATCTTCCTCGGTAAGACCAACTGCATAAAGCATAGCCTGAGAGGCCGGCTGTGACTCATCTAAGGTAATAGCTTTGCTAAACTTGTTTATTTCTGACATGTTGTAATACTTAATAATTTAATTCAAATGTAAGGAATATTATGCTTTATTAACAGCTTCAAGGTAGGCTTGTGCAGAGGCATAAATAACATCGGTATCTGACCCAAAGCCGTAGTTGAAAATACCATCTTTGGAAATTTGAATATGCACTTTACCATAGTCATCACTACCACCGGTAACGGCCTGAACAAGGTACTCTTCCAAACGTACAGGCTTCTTCATCACCTTGTCAATTGCCTTTTTGGCAGCATCTAAAGGACCATTGCCATCAGCCTCGGCTTCAAATATTTCGTCGTTACGGTTTATACGTATCGAGGCATGTGATTTTTGTTCATTGCTACAGGTAACATGTAAGTGTTCTATTTCCAACTTTTTTGTTGTCACTTCCTTACCTAACAACTCCATGATATCCTCATCAGAAATATCTTTTTTACCATCGGCCAATTTCAAGAATTTTTGATAAGCCTCATCTAACTCATCTTTGGATATAATAATCCCCAAGCGCTCTATATGATGTTTCAAAGCAGCACGCCCGCTTCTGGCCGTAAGAATTATTGACGATTCCGGGAATCCTACTTCCTTCGGATCTATTATTTCGTAGTTCTCACGATTTTTCAATACACCGTCCTGATGAATCCCCGAAGAGTGAGCAAATGCGTTTCGCCCTACAATCGCTTTGTTAGGTTGTACCGGCATGCGCATCAAACGGGTAATCATGCGACTGACATTATAAATTTTGCTTACGTCGATATTAGTATGCACACCCAAGCTTTCACCATGCGATTTGATAATCATTGCGGTTTCTTCCAATGAGGTGTTACCAGCACGTTCACCTATACCATTTACAGTGACTTCAATTTGGCGGGCACCATTTTGAACACCGGCAATGGTGTTGGCAGTGGCCATTCCCAAATCGTTGTGACAATGACATGAAATAATTGCTTTATCTATGTTAGGGACATTATCATACAAATATTTAATCTTGGCTCCATACTGTTCTGGCAAACAATAGCCTGTTGTATCCGGGATATTTACCACAGTAGCACCGCTAGCTATAACCGTTTCTACCATGCGAGCGAGAAATTCCACATCTGCTCTTCCCGCATCTTCACAATAAAACTCTACATCGTCAATTAAATTACGAGCATATTTTGCTGCCCAAGCAGCTTTCTCCAAAATGGTTTCCCTCGTGGTTTTTAATTTATGCTCAATATGCACATCGGAAGAACCTATACCGGTATGAATTCTTCCCTTAGCGGCAAACTTCAATGCATCGGCAGCGCAATCAATATCTTTAGCCACAGCTCTTGTGAGCGCACATATTGTAGGATTACGAACATTCTTAGATATTTCTACTACCGATTGAAAGTCGCCGGGACTAGATATTGGAAAGCCAGCTTCCAAAACATCAACTCCCATTTCCTCGAGTGCCAGCGCCACTTCAATTTTTTCAACGGTATTCAACTGACAACCGGGAACCTGCTCTCCATCGCGCAAGGTCGTATCAAAAATGTATACTTTTCCTTCTGACGTATTACTCATGACGCTTATTTTAAATTAACAATCTATAACATAAAAAAACGGCCATCCTCTGTGAAGAATGGCCGCTAATTTATAAATATTATTTTACAAACCATCTTCGTCCTAACTCAATTTGAGCAGAAGAAGAGGTAATGGTCTGATATTTAAGTTTAATCTCAACATTGTTTGAATGACAAAAATAGCAAGTTTGATTTTTCAAAACAAAGATTTTAATTCAAAGTTATTTCATTCATGAACAATTTTTATATTGCAGGCAAATTAAGCACATCATGTTTTTTAAGCGAATCACACTCTTTTTCCTTCTATTGACTCTTTTTTTTAATACAAAGGGTCAAACTGAAGATACATTTATGAAATACGTTGAAGACCTGTGTTCACCTCAATTTCATGGAAGAGGTTACGTATTAAAAGGCGATAGTATTGCTGCCAATTATATTGCGACGCGCTTTGAAGAATTAGGACTTAAAAGTTTTGACAGTTCTTATTACCAACATTTTAACTTACCTATAAATACTTTCCCCGGCACTATAGCATTAACGGTAGATGACAAGGAATTAATTCCCGGACATGATTTTATACCATACCCCGACTGCCCCACTACAACAGGAACTTTTGATATCATCAGGTATGCTAACTTTGACCTCGTCTCTAAAAGAGGTAAAAAAGGTTTCATGAAGTGTGACCTGTCAAAATTTGTAATCGCACTCACTCAGCAGGAATTAAAAGAAGTAGAAAATTCTTCGGAAATTGTTCAAAAAAAGATTTTCGGATGTGAAGGACTTATCGTACTGGGAAAACAAGCTCCATTGGCCGTACTTTCAGACTGTCAAAACAACCTGCCTATGTTATATGTTGAAGAAAGCGCATTCCCCGAGAAATGTCATAAAGTAAACCTGACTATCGAGGCCAAATTGATACCTACTTATGAATCTCAAAATGTTGTAGCGTATATTCCTGGTGAAGAAGTAGCAGATTCGTTTATCGTTGTCTCTGCACACTATGATCATATTGGTCAAATGAATGATAATGTTATATTCTACGGAGCCAATGACAATGCAAGTGGCACCTCCATGATTATGTGCCTGGCAGAACACTTTAGCAAAGCAGAAAACCGTCCCGCATGTAGTATGGTATTTATTGCATTTGGAGCCGAAGAAGCGGGCCTCATTGGCTCTCATTATTATGTCGAGCATCCTTTGGCCGAACTAAACCGTACGAAATTTGTATTAAACCTGGACCTCATTGGTGCGGGAAGTAAAGGTGCCACGGTCGTAAATGGTGGTATTTTCAATGATCAATTCGAAAAGTTGTCCCTTATAAATGAACAGGAACAATTACTTCCTCAAATAAAAAAACGCGGCGCAGCAGCCAATTCAGATCACTACTACTTTTACAAAGCCGGAATTCCTTCATTTTTCATTTATTCGTTAGGCGAAGTAGGAGGGTATCATAACGTGTACGATACTCCGGATAAATTGGAAAAAGGAAGTTTTCCTCAATTATTCAAACTGTTTAGCTTGTTTTTAGTGGACATCATGTAATCGAATTTATTCTTCATTTTACTTCGTGGAAATATTAAACAGTGTGATTACAGAATCATAACAGAAGGTTCATAATTTACAGACCTCGATATTAAAATCAATGCTTAATATCGTGTGTTTAACTTTTATTACTGTTATGAAATCTTTTATATCAATTACATTACTATTTGCTTCACTTTTAATTCATGCACAAGCTAATTTTCTCATAAGTGCACATAGAGGAAATTCTAGTGAAGCACCGGAAAATACCATTAGCGCTTTTCAATCGGCTATTGACGTGGGTGCTGACTATTTTGAATGCGATGTAAGGCGAACAAAGGACCAAGTCTTAGTCACGCTGCACGATGCCACTCTTAACAGAACTACCGATGTCACAGGTCGCTTGAACACTTACAACTACAAGCAGCTTAGCACAATTGACGCGGGTTATCCGGATCGATTTGGCAATCAGTTTCAGGGTGAACGTATCCCTTCTCTTCTCGACGTACTTCAGTTGGCAAAAAATAAGATTAAGGTAGAAATAGAACTCAAAGAAGACGGTTTGGTAAGTGACATCGTAACTATGGTGGAACAACTTGACATGGTCGATCAAGTAAGTATTATTTCTTTTGACTTAGACCACCTGGAACAAGTTAAAATGCTTAATCCACAAATAGATGTAAAATATTTGCTAGGTTTTTTTTGGTGGACACGCCAAATGAATCAGGCACGCAGTATCGGTGCAGAATTTATCGGCCCTTATGGTGTTGCTTCCGCACGTAGGGTACGCCAGGCTGAAGATCGGGGACTTGGGATCATTTCCTATACTATTAATTCAGAATCAGATATTCTCAGGGCTATTCAAAACGGACAGGCAGGCATAGCCACTGATTTTCCGGAAAGAGCTGTACAGTTGCGTAATCAAAATAGAAAGACAGGCTCATCTCTGGTAAAAACCACTACTAATGTTAAAGTCGAGGCAGAACTAACTGAAAAAGCCATCCCCCATAAAAATGTTCCGTTTTCCGTGTTCATATATCCAAATCCGGTGAGGCACCGCTTTCATTTAAACTCACCTGCCCATATAGAAGCAAATGTGCGCTTACACTCAACAAGCGGTACAATGATACATGATTTTGGGAGACAATCTATCGGAAGTAATAAGCCAATCTATCTCCCTGATTCTATTTCTAAAGGAGTATATATATTAATTGTTAATAACGGAGTTGATAGTTTACATCAAAAGATTGTTATAGAATAATTGAATTGTATTGCTGAGCGCTATAATCCATTCGAAGTGGTTCTAATATGCTACCATTTCGAATGGTTTACGCTCCTGCTTTCAATAGTTACCCGGATTCAATGTTTCCCCCCTGGCTCATCTTTAAAATAGCTCATCTACTTTCTCTACAATTTGGGCGACAAAGCAGGGCCATTTCTTAATGCTCAGTCCGTTCGCAATTTTCACAGTAGGTCTTTTTTAAAAAATTATTTTCCAATAATTGAATGGTAATACCTCCATCGCTTCCTACTTTGAAAAGGTCACAATACCGTTTCTTATTAATATTAATGGCATTCAGCATGATACTTCTATATGCTGTTTTCCTGGTCAAAGATTGATCAACAATAGTAAGGTTCAGGTAATAGAAAAGTAAATCTTCTTCGACATCTACATTGTTCATATACGGTTTTAACAATTTTTCTGCCCAATCATACTTAGCGTAACTCACAAAATACCTGGCTAGGTTGAGCATATCACTACTTTTTAGATCCATCGATTTGTAATTATTGTATATGTACCTCAATGCCTTGTCTTTTTCTCTATACTTTCGGTGCAATAGTAGGTATTCACTATATATGATATAAAAGTTTATAATTAGCCGTTGGTAGAGCACTTGCGGTAGTCCTGTATTCTTAAGTACCTCTATTTCCTTCAAAAGATCGTCAGGTTCCATGACCAGCTCATCCAAGAGCCACGCTTTCACTTTTAACACACATAAATTGTACATTAAATGATAATTCTCCGGCATCATTTCAAGCAAACGTTCAAATGCTTCTATAGATTCTAAGAGTGTTTCACCACTAAACTGATACCTAAAAGCTGCTCTGTTGTTTAATAAAGAACCATATTCGAGCTCTTCAGGAATCTCCAATTCATTGAGCGTTTCTGCCGGGAACGTGTTGTCACCTATATTATCAAAAATTATCTGTTGAATTTCCATTGCTTCGCTGAGGTCCTTTTCTCCAATAGCTTTGTGAAACATTGCTTTGGCTACTTTCGGATCTTCAATAAATCTCGTTTTCTTTTCAAGCTCTAAGTACAAAATGGCCTTCCTATGTTTGGCAAGGAGGGGTTCAATATCCTTAGAAACGGAAGCACTCAAAAGTTTTTGTTTGACTTCGGCTTTAGATAGTCTGGCATAACCCTCATACGGAGTCCCTTTGATGTCTTTCAAAAATTCAACCCAGTTTTCGGAGGCAAAAACTTCAGATCTTATAGCATCGCCCTGAAATTCTTCCATGACACGTGCAATACTGTTTGCTCTTTTTTGCTGCAGGTCTAAATTATGCTCCGTACTTCCTTCTACCGATGCATAAGCTCTGATTGTAATACCGGTAATATTAAATTTGGTGAGTTTTAATGAGTCGTAGATAGGCTTAATGTCATCACTTTTATATTCAAACTTGTTCTTTTCAAACGGAATAACAAATTTGAACTGTTTATCTTGTAACATTATCAACTCATGCGCAGAGGTATTGGTACTTATAGTATCCATATACATTCCCATTTCGAGCATTCCCCATTTCCCACTTTCTATATTATAAAAGGACTGATAGCGGCATAGGTGTTTTTTTTGAAGAAAGAGGATATTGTACTCCTTAATCTTATTTGACAAAGCGTTTGGTACAACACCGACCGGTACATATACGACACCATTATCATCTATAATTGCTTTCTTCTGAATTTCTTTTAAGTAAACAGGAGGCAGGAGCCAGCCCTTGTGCGCCCAGGATTTCGATTCTCTATTCTTTTTATCACAAGGGTACATGTCCTTGGTAATCACGTCGACTGCGATACCATCTGTATTATTCCTAAAAATTTTCCGAAACCATTCCACATCGGTTATCATGAAAAAAAGTTGTCCATCAACTTCTTCAACTCCAAACTGAACGGATTGAGGCATTTTATTAAAAGTGTATTTGCAATCAGCACAATATTTCTGTTCGTTTTTACCCGGGTACTTTATGCCATAAATATCTTCAGGCACTAAAAAGGGCTGCCCCTCTTCCTGCTTAGAAGCAAAAACCTGGGTAGCATAGATCCTACCTGTAGCGTCATCAATTCTTATACTTATACCGGTATGGGTATACTTTTTGTTTATTATGTTTTTGTAATGTCCCAGGGACTCCTTCCAGTTTTTAACGAAAGCTTTCGCAATTTTTTCCGTATAACGGCTTATAGATTCCGTTGTTACCGGTTCATTACTTATAATGGATTGATAGGCTACATTCTCTGCAATATCCAAAAAATCCTTACTCAATGACTGAACTCTCTTCGCCGGGTTCTTCAATTTATTGCCTGGTTGAAAATGAGTAAGTTCTCCTTTTTTCACCATAAATTTACTTTGCAAGAGCGCTGCCTTGTTCAGTACAAAATCTTTGTTTAAAGGGCTGAGTTTTTTTTCTTTTCGAAGATCGTTAATTCCTTTATGAATGAGATCAACCAACAAATCCTGGTTGACATATTCTGAAGCGGGATTAGTTTCCTGAGCTACGCCCGATTGTCCAAAATGGCATAGGAAGAGGAAGAGAAAAATCCGTAAGGAACCATAAGTAAACTTCAAAACATTATTTAATGTCATTGATTATTGACATAGCTTCAAGCAGGTAAATGTCCTTTTTCAATTTACCCTGGAATTCGTCATTCCGGGTAATCTTGGTGGTATCACCTGCAAATGCCTCTTGATCGGCTTTTAACGTATATACTTCGAGTGAAACAATTTCATTTTCCATAATATTGTCATACTTAGCACCTTCTTTCTTTTCACGTTCACGTTCATTTCTATAAGTTTCTAAGTTTAATGAATAGATATTATGATCTCTAAGTTCTTTGAATCGCTTGGCTTTCTCATCTATTAATACAAAACTCGAATCTTTGGCAATTCGCTTCTCACTTTTCGCAATTGCTTTTTTGAACTTCTTATTATCGGACCATTTTTGATAGTCAGCAGGCTCAATTTCATCCCAGGGCATCGAGTGCTCCAGTTCTTTTTCGCCTACTTCTATATAAGCATAGGTGTCCGGTAATTTTATATCGGGAATTACTCCTTTCCATTGGGTAGCTCCTCCATTTACTCTATAAAACTTGCTCGTTGTAATTTTCACGGAACCAAGTGGTTTAAGGTATTGGTAATCGGCGGATAAGTGCTGATCCAGATTTTCGAATCTTTGCACGGTGCCCTTACCATAAGTTGACGTACTACCTATAATAATTGCTCTTTCATAGTCCTGCATTGCCGCAGCCAAAATTTCAGATGCCGATGCACTTAACGAGTTTACCATGATCACTAATGGGCCTGTATATTGCACAGATGGATCCCGATCGCGATATACGGCAGGAGCACTTCTTCTATTCTTTGTTTGAACAATAGGACCAGATTCTATGAACAAACCGCCCATGTCCACAACATCGCTTAAAGAACCACCACCATTATTTCTTAAATCGAGTATTAGTCCTTCAATATTCTCGTCTCGAAGTTTGGCAATTTCCTTCTTGACATCTTTATAGCAGCTTCTTCCTCCACGATTATTAAAATCGGCATAAAACTTTGGTAGGTAAATATAACCGATACGCAAACCCTGTTCTTTATTTTTAACCACGGCTGATTTCGCGTAGGTTTCTTCTAATATTACCACATCTCGTATTATTGAAATGACTTTAGTACTACCGTCAATTTTCTTCACAGTCAGACGTACTTCTGTTCCTTTCTTGCCTCTAATCAATTTCACGGCCTCATCGAGGCGCATATCAACGATATCGACAGGCTCCTCGTCTCCCTGACCTACCGCCAATATAAAATCACCGGCTTTCAGTTCACCTTGTCTGGAACTGGCACTTCCCGGAACTATTCGCGTAACTTTTATATAGCCATCAGACTCTTGTAAAGTGGCACCAATTCCTTCGAGTCTTCCCGAAAGGGAGATGTCAAAATTTTCTTTGTCTTTTGGAGGATAATAGTTTGTATGCGGATCAAATACGGCGGCAATAGTATTAATAAACAAAGAATAACGTTCCTGGCGTTCCAGACGTTGCATACGCTTAAACCATTGTTCATGGTCTTTAAGTACTTTTTCTCTACAGGTTTTTTCTAATTCTGCCTCCGATTTTACAGTAACAGTATCTGATTTAGCCAGTTCCTCCTCTTGGCTGCGAATTTTGTTATTTAGTTTTACTAATGTTTGATATTTCAAATACTTACGCCAGCGTTCCTTTAGCTCCGTTTGATCTTTGGCATAGTCCAATTTTTCATAATCCAGTTGAATATCTTCATGCTTTGAAAAGTCAAATGGTTCAGAAAGAATATCCTCATAATAGGATTTAGCTTCTTCTATTCGCTTTACAATAATTTTGTAAGATAGCTCGAAGAATGCTGTCTTAGCCCCCAGTACTTCATCATCGATAAGTTTGTTAAATTTCACCAACGCGTCTAAATCTTCGCGAATTAGAAACTTTTTACTATAATCAAGCCTGTCCAGATAGGTTTCATAAACCTTTAATGAAAAGGTATCATTTATGTCCTGAGGTTGGTAATGACCGTTGTTTAATATACTGGTTACTACATTAACCAAAACCTCCTCTTTGCTAAGGGGGTCTTCCGAATACGCACCGTTATTACTTCCTTTATCAGCAACAATTGGCGTAAGCGCAACGAATAACACAAGAATAGTGGCACTCCCAAAATAATGATAAAATCGTTTCTTCATCATATTTTAAATATAAGCGATTATATTAATATTGTAATAATAATTGTGGCATTAATGTACTATTATCGTTGTATGTAACATCAAAAATTATACCATACTTTGTTAATATAACAAATAAGAGCTGATTGAGTTCCTATAAATTTATGCTAAAGAATCGCGTGTAAAAACCCAATCGTTTTCCTTAGATAATTGTTCATTAAAGTAGTATCCGGCCGTATCAAATGATTTCAAATCATCTACTGACTCCAATTTATTCTGAATCATGAAAGAAGCCATAAACCCTCTTGCCCTTTTTGCATAGGTCATTAAAGCTTTATACTCTCCGTTCTTTAATTGCTTAAAATGACATGTAATAATAGTTGCGTTTAGTCTTTCCTGGTTTACCGACTTAAAATATTCATTTGATGCCAGATTAATAAGTGTATCTGATTGTTGTTCTTTTAAAAGATCGTTTAGTTGATCTGTTATCTGATTCCCCCAATATTTATATAGCGTATCAATCTTAGGGGTAATATTCCATTTGGTACCCATTTCCAGCCTATAGGGTTGAATAAGGTCCAGGGGGCGCAAAAGGCCGTGCAGGCCTGAAAGAATTCTTAATCGCTTTTGTGCAAAATCGAAATCCTCATTACTATATTTATATGCTTCAATTCCCCAATATACTTCTCCGTCAAAAGCCAAAATAGCCTGACGGGCATTTTCAGGAGTAAAGGGCAATTCCCACTGTTGATAACGGTCGTGATTTAACGAGGCCAATGCTTCGCTAAGTCCCATTATGGATATAATTTTCTTCTTGGAAAGTTTCTTTAGTTTTTTTATCAAATATGCTGCATTCTCAAGACCATCAGGAATTGTATGTTCGGTTGTTGGTAGTTCTTTATCGTAGTTCAGCTTCTTAGCGGGCGATATAAGAGCGATCATACTTTTGAATATTCTTTAATTGAAACTTTCTTCTGCTATTATTTTCCTGTAAGATAATCAAAAGATTATTCTTTATACATATCGTCTATATAAGAACCGTATTTTTGCTTTACAACTTTTCGTTTGCATTTCATAGTTGGTGTAAGTTCACCGGTATCTACAGTCCAGGAGTTTGGTAGAAGTCTTATTTGTTTAATTTTTTCCCACTGTGCAAATGATTCGTTTAATCGATCTTTCTCAGACTCAAATTTCGCAATCACCTGTGGGTTTTTAACAATCTCCTCATCGCTGGTGTAATCGATATTATTTGAATTACAATACTCGCGAAGTGCCTCAAAAGACGGAACGATGAGGGCTCCTGCAAATTTCTGATTTTCTCCTACTACCATTAGTTGTTCAATTAGAACCGATTCTTTGAACTTGTTTTCAATTATTTGAGGAGCTATGTACTTCCCTCCGGAAGTTTTAAAAATTTCTTTTTTACGATCGGTAATGGTTAAAAAACCTTTATTGTCAAGTTCCCCGATATCTCCTGTATGGAACCAGCCGTCTTTAATGACTTTATCTGTAGCTTCCTGGTTTTTGTAATATCCCATCATTACATTGGAGCCTTTTACTAAGATCTCACCATCCTCAGCAATTTTAACTTCCACATCCCCAACTACCGTGCCTGAAGAGCCAATCTTATGTTCTGCGACTTCGCATCTATTGGTTGTTACAACAGGAGATGTTTCGGTAAGGCCATAACCCTGTAATACAGGAATTCTTGCAGCCCAAAAAACGGTTGCAAGACGTGGCTGAAGTGCCGCCGAACCTGAAACGATCGCCACAACATTTCCGCCTAATGCTTCGCGCCATTTGCTGAAAATTAGCTTATTAGCCAGGTTCAGCTGAAAGTTATACCAACCACCCTGGTTTTTATGCATATCATACTTCATTCCAAGCTTCAAAGCCCAGAAGAACATTTTCTTTTTAATTCCGGATAGTGCCTGACCCCTTGCGTAAATTCGATCATACACTTTTTCGAGTAGACGCGGTACACATGTAAAGAAGTGTGGTTTGACTTCTCTCAGGTTATCACCGATAGTGTCCATACTTTCGGCATAAAATACCGAAACACCCGCACGCAAATAAAGAAACACAAGCATACGTTCAAATATGTGGCACATCGGTAAAAAGCTCAATGCTTTACTAGTGTGATCAATAGGCAGGTGCGGTGCGCAAGCTTCAATATTACTTACCACATTCCGATGGTTAAGCATCACCCCTTTTGGGTTTCCCGTGGTTCCCGACGTATAGATTATGGTAAATAAATCTTCTCCCTGCACGGCATCTTTATACGACGGTAATACCGATTGATCTTCATTTTGAGCACCTTCCAGCAGGCCCTCCCAATTTGGAGCCTCACTTACCCGGTCAAAAGTATATATTTCGTTGAGTGGCAAATCGGCAACGGCCTCACTCACCTTTTGATACAACTCTTCATCTGCGGCAAAGGCCACTTTAACTTCGGCATCTGTAAAGATGTATTTATAGTCTTCAACAGTAATAGTAGGATACATGGGCACACTTACCGCCCCAATTTGTTGAATTCCCAGGTCAACAATATTCCATTCCGGTCTATTCCAGGAAATAATAGCTACTTTGTCTCCTTTACCCACTCCCAGTTTAAGCAAAGCCATACTTACCAAGTTTGCTTTGTCAATAACTTCCTGGGTGCTTAAAGGAATCCACTCACCATTTTCTTTTTTAACGAGACATTCCGATTGCGGAAAAGTAGCTTGTTGATGATATATAATATCAAATAACCGGGTTAGTTCCATAAATAAATGCAGTTTATTAAGTAATAACGCTCCAGACCTACAGAATACTATGGGAACGTCATAGTATTATACGAAAAAATTACTTAAACAATTTAACAATATTGCTAAAAAACCAATTTTCTTCGGCCCGGATAGCCGCATCGAGCATTTTATCTGAGTTGTTGGCCATTTTTTTCAGATCTTTAGTTACCTTTTTAAACTCCCTTTCGTCAGGGCTACGTCCGGTTTCTATACGACTGACCTGGTCCAACATTTTAATTACAGGCTCTAATTCCCTCTTTCGTCTTTCTCGTATTACCTGCTTAGCAACAGCCCATATGTCCTTTTCGGAAGCAAAATATTCCTTTCTATCACCGTTACGATACGTCTTATATATAAGTCCCCAGTCTAATAGCGCACGGATATTCATGTTGGCATTGCCTCTAGAAATCTGTAAATCATCCATTATTTCTTCTGTGGATAGCGCTCGTGGCGAAACAAGTAACAAAGCATGTATCTTTGCCATTGCTTTGTTGATACCCCAACTAGTACCTAATGTACCCCAGGCATCAATGTATTTGGCTTTAGCATCTTCGAAATTCACTTAATAAAATTAGGTATTAATGTTCCAATTTTCAAAAAATCGTGAAACTAAATGTATGCATTCATGGATTGCCATTTATCTGACAATATTCACATGGCCTTTCCGAACGATATTTTTTTCAGGATTATGAGGGTCCGTGTTTACTATGTAATAGTAAGTTCCTGCCGGAACCGGTTCTCCATCATAAGTGCCATCCCAGGCATTGTATTCCTCATACGGACTACTGCCATCGTGCGTAAATAACTCCTCTCGACCCCATCGGCTAAATACATGTACTTCCAGTTCAGGATGAATATGAGGATTTCTGAATTGCCATACATCGTGCTGACCATCTTCATTTGGTGTGAATATATTTGGAATCTCAAAAGTATCGGCCACAACAGGGGTAACCCATGCAGTATCCCAGCAAAAAGCGTTAGATACTAAAATTCGATACCTGCTTTCGTTCACTATGAATTCATTCATTTGTTCATCATTAAGTTCGTAGTCGATATGAACCAAGGGATCGGCACCAAATTGCAGTGTGTCGTGCTCATCGTTTATGAAATGAGACCATAAATAATAAATGGGTTCTTCATTAGGGTCATCATCTATGGTGGTACTTCCGGTGCCATCCAATACAATCACTTCACCGAGCTGGTATTGATCAAAATCACTTTGATTAGCTTCTGCTTCCACAGGGTAGCTGAAATTTAGCGTAACAGAATCTATTGCAACCTGCGTATCGACACAACGTTGATCCGTTGTTACCATCACAGCTATAACATCACCCGATAAGGGATCTTCGTGCGTATAGGTCAAATCATCATGATCCAATTCCTGTCCATTCACCAACCACTGATAGTTGGTATTTGCATCTGGATCGATATCATCAGTTACCGTGAAGATAAAGCTCATTTCATCTTCCAAATAACAAGTATCATTGATATTCGAAGACAAGTTTAAATTAATTGCTGAGCCTGGTTGCAGTGAAATTTCCTCACTTCTTACCACACTATCAGCACGTGAACATTGATAAGAACCATGTACAACCATACTTACCTCATCGCCATCGTTAATGTCATCTAAAGTCACACAATAGGTCGTATCAGGGTCAATTTCTTCATCAATTTTTTGGCCGTTGTAATAAAAGGACCAAATTGGCGCGCTACCCAGATTGGCCGTATCTATTCCACAAAAAGTAGCGCTGGAATCCTCGCAGAATACATCTACACTTTTATCAAGCGTAAATGTTGGGCTTAGTAAAGGATCTAATGAAATAATTAATGAGGTATCTATTATTACGCTATCACCTGCGCACTCGCCTGTTGGATAAAGCACTACTGAAATCGAATCTCCATCATTTAACAGAGAGGTAGTTAAAATACCATCGGGATAATCCACATTAAAAACAGGTAATCCATTTACATAAACTACCATTCTGGAACTATCACCAGAATTATAAGGAGTCAGCCCTATAACCACATCATCATTACTACATGTGGCATCATTTAATAGTTGCATCGTTAAACCTGCATTGATATTGGTATCAATAACCACAGGATCAGCAGTATCAATCGCAATCGGGTTTCCGGCACAACTTAAGCTTGAAGTAACACTCGCCGAAATGACATCACCCGTATTAAAGTCGGTTAAAGTCAAAGTCAATGGAGGCTGTGCATCAAGCCCTGTAATTGTATCAGTTATTACGCCGTTTACTAACCAGTAAAACACCGGATCCTGCCCCCAGTTGTTACCACTGGCGACAAAATCTACAGGAGCGCCAAGGCACGTCGAATCTGTACTTGCTACCACATTGATTGTAGGGTCTTGCGTGGAAACGTTTATTACAACTACCTCCGAGCTGTCAAAAGGGTCATCTTGTGCACATGCCAGATCAGAAGTCAACATTACAAATAATTCATCCCCATCCTGAAAAGTATTCGAACAAAGCGAATCGACAGGGCCGCTTTGAATATCATTTCCATTCAAATACCAGGTAAAAACAGGATTGGCACCTCCATTTGCCGGAGTTGCATAGAAACATACTTCTTCATTGAGACAGATGTCTGCTGAAGTTGGTGTAATATCGACCTGTACTTCTACAACTCCCACATTTATACTTGTATCTGCTTCATCGGATGCGGTGTCTGTTAAACAAACAAAATTGGATATCATAACTACCGAGACCACGTCATCACTTCTCAATGTATCTATTGCCAGCGTGTCAACGGCGGTAGGCCCCACCACCAAATTTCCATTGATGTACCAGTTATACAAAGGTGAGTCACCACCATTGGTCGGAATTGCGGTAAATATAGCGGTATCATTGAGACATATTGACGATTGATCAGGAATAATAGTTACCATAGGGGTTTCTACGTCGATAATCCCATCTATTTCTACTGTATCGTTTAATACTGTACTGTTCACACAACCGGTATCATTTATTACGACCTCAATAATTACTTCATCACCGTTAACAAGATCATTTGGTGAAAAATTAAGGTCGTTACTTCTCAGGTCTGTATTTACAAACCAATTTATTGTAGGGTTCGGTCCGGCATTGGTTAACGAAACAGAGAAATTCCATTCATCCCCCGAACACGTTCCGGAGTTATCAATATTGAGGTCGATTGTAGGTTCAACAATATCCCGTACATCAATCATAACGGTATCACTATTCGCAGCGCAGGCATTTGGTGTATCATCTATAATCTCTCCGTAATACCAGGTTTGCACATCGTGTGTATCCTGAAAAGGGTTACCCGGATTTGGATTCATGGCTGTAAAATTAACGCCATCGGTAGAAGCATACCACTGAACGGTATGAGATGCATCCACACCGCTTATTTGCACGTTTGAAGTATCGTAATTGGGACAAACCAAATCAGGAGCAGCACTCGTAACTCCGAAAGTTGGCTGTGGGTATACTTCGAACTGATAAACAACAGAATTGCTTGTATTTATACCTTCGACCGAAGTAACCTGAATATACAAAGTCCCACTTTGTGTGGATGTCCACTGATAGTTGATAGGTTGACCGTCTACAACATTTATTTGATCCGTAAAGATGATGTTTCCAACAGCATTTCCTAAATCCTGAGTACCAATGTTGATGATTAGCTGGAGTGCTTCATGCTCATCGAAGATAAAATCTACCACTTCACCCTCACATACATCTTCAGTAGTAACAATTGCCGGTCGCACCTCTTTGCATGCCAGTGGTGATGTATTATTCTGTCCGGGCTGCGCATTTGTTCTTGCGGTGGCCGATACTTCATCGTACTGAAAACCATTAGCCACTATTTCCCATTCCCCATTATTATCGATGGTGGTTGAAGTCAGGAACTCCCTTGCATCACAACCACAACCGGTATTATTCGGATCAAAAGCTTCCGATTTTCGGAAGAGTTCAATGATATCTCCGGGTTCACCGTAACCCCTGACAAAATTGACATTGGAGGCGGAAATCGAAATTTCAGGCACCTGCTTGTCGTCATTGCCCGGATCGTCACCGCCAAAAGTAGTACCCAATATGATGGGTTCACCATCATTACACGAAATGATGTTCTCACTCAAAAGATTCAAATTAGCATCCGTACCACCAATGTAAATACCGAATCCGTCTCCATCGTTGGATGCTCCATCTATGTTCTGCATAATTACATTATCTGCAATAGTATGGCCGCTGTTTGCTGCATTAAGGCCATTTGCATTCACATCGACAATCTTAATACCACCTTCTTCATTGGGATAACTAGTTGTAAGGTCACTTAATACCCCAATATGGTTATTGGTAATGTTATTTCCACTAAATGCTTTAGGCGCTCCTTGTCCGTTGCCACCTTCTATACCCGGTCTTAATAAAATTCCCAAACGACTATTTGCACATATTATATTACCTTCAATAGTTGTGGTATTGGAATTGGACTCAATACCTGCATGACCATTACCAACAGGGCCGTTGTTAACATTCAAACCGATATTATTATTTCTTACAATAATATTGGAACCAGAAGCTCCTGAACCTCCTGCAACATCTTCATCTTCTTCTACAAATACGCCGTTTCGTCCATTTCCACCAATAGTGTTGTTTTCGACCGTAATATTTGTACATCCATCCAGTTGTATCCCATTTCCATTATTAGGCATTGCCTGTAATCCCAAAGCATCGAGACCAACAATATTACCGCTAATTGTGGAACTGGTAACTTCACTCATGTAAAGGCCCGTTGCATGGTCTGTTCTCCCGTCTGGCGGGTTGTCGGAATTAGCATTTGCACCGCGACCATTTCCGGAAATCACATTATTCTCAAATGTCAGATCGTCTGCCTGATAACACCAAATTCCCAAACGGTGGTTACCATATAAATTATCATCGCTACCATCTATATTTAGACCCACAATATTATCACGTAAAACGATCGCATTTGGTCTTCCACCTCCCTGAGCCGATATCCCTACACCGGCAAATTCTGCCGATCCGGAAACATTCCATGCGGCTGAAACAGGGCCATTATCTGATATTACATTACCAATAATATTCACATTATTAGCACCTCGCGATATGGTGAGACCATTCTCTTTATTACTGATATTATTTACGTCGCGATTCCCATTTTCATCGAGGCCTATATAGCAATTCTCAATATCTATATTGTTGGAATTTTCAAAAACCAAAATCCCATTCGTATTACCATTAGACTGATTTCCATTGTTGTATATCGCACAATTGATAATGTCGATATTACTAGCTCCGTTTAACTCAATACCATTGGAATTAAAATTTCTAATCACCGTTCTCTTTGCATTATTAGCTCCAATTACAATATTAGTAACACCCTGCAAACTCAATCCACTGCCTGCATGCCCACTTGGCTGAATAGTAATACCGCTGATGCTACTGCCTGCTGCACCACCCTGAAAAAGTACAGTTCCCTGAAATTGAACAATAACAGTTACATTATCGGGTAGGGGTGAACCATCTATTATCAGCGGTGCGTTAATATTTACACCACCAATAGTAAATGTACGACTCTGTGTAACGCCTGAAAGTACATAATCACCTCCGGCTTGCAAGGCATTTACATTAAAAAGATCATCTATGTTTGCATCAGTGACAACCGTCTGGGCCATTACGCTATTAACCGAAAGCAAAGCAAGAGTTATGCATACTATTTTCAAAATTCTCATAGTCGAGTAGGGTTATATTTATACCACAGAGAAAATACTCTCAGCATGAAAAATGTAAGATTACTTCATTGTTTATTAATGTAATAAACACGCAAAGGTACCCAAAGTTATCCACAATTCTCCATTTGTTCTTCAATTTCCTGCTCAATTTGGATACAGCTTGTATCCTATTTATACTACTTGTTCCGGAATTGTAAGCAAAAAACACTGAAAAAATTTAATTTTTTCTCCAAATAATCACATTTAATGAGCCATTCGATTAGATAGACAATCTGCCCTCGGAGCCAGGGGTAATCTGTCAATTTACTAAAAAAGTCCACCTACTTTCGCTACACTTCAGTCGACATGGCAGGGCTATTTATTAACGTTCCCTCCAAGACAACTCACCAAAAGAATGGGAAGGTATAAATAAAAAAAGGAACGCTGTGAGTTCCTTCATGAATACCTTGATTAAGTAAAATGCTACCAGAACTGTGCCGGAGGAATTTCATCTTCATGATGTAGACGATAACCCAGCATAATTTCATGCGATCCGCTGTTTGTCTGGCGTCTGTCGCTGCTTGCGATAATATTCCAGTCGTACGCATAAGCTAGTTCAAATTGATCTTTTATAAGAATTCCTCCCATGAGGGCGATGGCATCCTCGTGTCGATAAGAAACAGCACCCCAATATTTTAAATCATAACGTACTTTCACGTTAAAGTCGATTTGGTCTTTGGAGTTTTGAACCCCTTTATAACTTAACGAAGGCACCACATAAAAGTGTGATTCTTTAGAAATGTGAATTTTAGCACCGGCGGTCACAAAATGGTGCATTTTCAGTTGATTACTACCATCGGTAATCTCTTTCTCAGAGTATTTTAATTGACTTGGAATCAACTGATAGGTTGCAGCACCGAAATACCATGTTTTTTCGTATACCCAAAGTCCGGCGCTGGCATCGGGAATCCAAAGTGACCCTTTATCCAGTCGTGCAATAATTCCATCATTTACAGCTAATCCTTCACCATCATGCCAGATAAGTGCATCATTATCGATCCCATAATTCTTAACACCCACAAACGTCCCCAAAGCAACAGTTAATTTCGGAGTCAAAGGCACATGGTAGGAATAAGAAGCGTTGATCGAAGTCCGTGCAATGACCCCGGTCAAATCACGCATGATAAAACCTCCGACACCATGATGAGGTAAGTCCTTGATACTGGCATCGGGTTGTTCGTGTGGATTTCTGTTAATTGGGTGATGTCCACTAATATAATAAGTTACGGGTGCACCTTCATGCTGTAACCACTGATTTCTATAGGCCAATTTGAAATCGGTAAACCGCTCCGCTCCGCCTTCTGCAGGATTTAACATGAATAAATTATCTGCCAGGGACAAAGTAGTTTGTTCATTTTGTTGTCCACTTACATTCAGGGTACAACATAAAATAAGTCCAAAGCTCAGTATTAAAACTAAATTCCTCATCGTTCCTCCGTTATTTTTTCCTCACGCTATCTTATAACATTCACATGCCCGTCTACCGGTTCATTAGATGATCCGTCGGTAGGGTTCTTATAGATTACATAATAATAAGTACCTGCCGGAACCGCTTTCCCATCTAACTTTCCATCCCATTCGTTTCCTTTGTATGGCACAGAACCGTCATGTGTGTATATTTCATCACGTCCCCATCTGCTAAAGACATGAACTGTCATTTTCGGGTATCTTCCGGCATTCACAATAATCCATTCATCATGATCTCCATCGTCATTTGGCGTGAATATATTAGGAATCAGGAAGAAATCTTCGGTAGGGAAAATAACATTCGTATCTGCACAATGTTCATTTTCAACCACCAAATAGAAGCGATTATTTTCAATAATATCATAATCTACATAGAGTAGGTCTTCATTCGTTAATTGATAAGTCAAATGTCTTACAGAATCCGTTCCTGTTGTTAATACACGTCCATCGTCTCCTGTGCTATTTTGTAACCAGGTGTAGCGAATTATTTCGTTATTAGGATCTGTCAATTGCGTGGTACTTCCAATTCCTATCAAATTAAAAGTCTCACCCGCTTTTAAATCATCGAAAGACAACTCTCCCTGAATAACCGCTGTTGGTTGGTAACTGAAATTAAGCACCACTACATCGGAGTCGCCCACAATGTCCACACAGCGTTGTGAGGTCTCCACCACTACGCCAACACTATCTCCGGAAGACGGATTGTTTAACAAATAACTGTTAGTATCGGTGATTGCTACTTCCTCCCCATTTACATACCAAAAATAGGATGTGAGTGAGGTATTAAGTTGATCACTCCCTACTGCTGTAAAGATGAAATCGGTATTCTCCGCATCAAAACAAGTATCATTTGCAGAGGTAAAAAGATCCACATCCAACAGGCCACTTGGTTCTACATCAATTAATTCCGTAATAACTCTTCTTACAGGATCCGCACAAGCGTATGAACTTTCCATTACATAAGTAACCTGATCGCCATCCTGTACCAATTGTGGTCCAAACACCGGAGGATCGGGACTCACATTTTCATAGAGCGTATCGATCGTGGTACCCGAAGTGTGGATAACGGTCCATGAACGTGGTCCATCGTTACCATCCACAATGCTGCTTGTATCCACCATTACTGTTGCCAGCGAGTCGGAACAATAAAGGTCTTGACCAATTAAACTAAAGTTGGGAGATATGACCGGGTCAACATCAATAGTGATGGTATCTTCGCTAAATGCAGGATCTACTACACAAATTGCTGAAGAAGTGAGCACAACAGTGATTACATCGCCGCTGTCTATTAAGTTCGGTGTAAAATCAAAGCACTCATCAGGTCCCTGTACTAAGGAATCACCATTTACGAACCAGGTAAATATTGGATCATCACCTGCATTAGTTGTAGTGGCACAAATAGTAATCGTTTCATCAGCACATTGAGGATTACCGTCAATGTCGATAGAGACAGTTGCAGATGTATCTGTATTTATTGTTGGTGTCACAGCAGTATCAGAAGTAACAGGGTCTCCTGCACATGTTAAACTTGAAATTACCGTAACCCAAACTACATCTGTATTCAAGAAGTTATCATATGAATAGCTTGCCGGGCTGGTAACGCTTGTATCTATATGAACGGTATCTCCATTCTGTTGCCATATTACAATAGGATCCTGCCCCCAATTATTCCCAGTTGCAGTAAACGAAACCGAAGTTCCATAACAAGCAAAATTGGTATCTGCTTCCAATGTAACCGTAGGATTTTCAGTAGTTACATTTATCGGAGCCCTATTCGAAGTATCTATTGGACTATTGGCTGCGCAAGGTAAATCTGAAGTTAAAATGGCATAAATAGTATCACCGTCACTAAAGTCTGCACTACAATAAACAGGAGCATCATCGCCAACATCTGCTTGTACCAGATTACCATTCACATACCAATCTACCAGTGGATTATCCCCGCCAAATTGTGTTGTTGCCGTAAAGCAAAGCGTATCATTCAAGCATATGTCAGCAGAAGTCGGATCAATCGTTATTTCGGCAGGCTGCTCATCGATATTCAAATAAATACCACCAGAGGTATCAGTTGGATTATCGGCAGCACAAGGCAAATCAGAAATACCTACCACATAAATATTATCTCCTAAAACCAAGCTATCAGTAGCGATTGTAGATACATCGGTTAAATCTGTAAATACCAAAGTATCATTTACAAACCAAAGAATTTGAGGGTTGTTGCCACCGTCGGTAAAGGTAGCGGTAAAAGTAAGTGTATCGTTCAAACAAGCGTTAATTGTATCTACATCCGGTTCCAGCGTAATTACAGGATCAACTGTATTGATCACCACGCTCACATCGTCTGAGGCAGCTACGGAATCGGTCACACACTCAAAATTAGAGATCATTTTAACCGAAACAACATCAGTACTTCTCAAGGTATCGAGTTCCAATTCATCTTGTGATGTTGGTCCTAAAACTGTATCTCCGTTCAAGCACCATATAAATTGAGGATCTGTACCACCAAATGTATATGTTGCCGTAAAGGTAACCGTATCATTTAGGCAGGCATTGTCAACATCTGAACTCAAATCAAGGGTTGGCGTTTCATTAGGATTAATATCTTGTATTACAATAAAAGTATCGAGTGTAGCCTCCGTGAAACAGGAGTCGGTAGAAGTAATTATAACACGAATGGTATCTTCATTTTGGAGGTCATTCCATGTTAATTGAGTAGTACCGGCACTTACCGTCATTGAGTCTTGGAAGGCACCATTGAGGAACCACTGTAAATGGCCATTAGAATGTGTAGCTGTAACTGTAACTGAATCACCATCACAACGATTATCGGAATAATCGGCATTAAGGGTAATAACGGTTGGTTCCAAATCGTCTACATTTACATTTATGACATTAGACAGGGCAGTGTCTATCGCAGCACATTCCAAGTCGGTACCCAAAAAGGCCTGAATGTAATCACCGTCTGATAAATTACTAAATGTCACAGGGTTTATATTATTTAATGCCGTTTGCGGATTTCCATTTAAGTACCAGTATATCCTGGTCACATTCATATCACTCGGATTAAATGTAGCGGTAACCGTATAGTCGTCTCCGGCACAAATTGTAGTAAAGTCAGGTAAAATACTGATGTCTACAGGAACGGTGTTATTAATATCAATTGAAATAACATTAGAAACTACCTGTATAAAATTAACACATTCATAGCTCGACAACACTTCCAGGTGTATTTGATCATTTTGCTGCAATGTAGAATCGCAATATTCAAATCCGGTACCAACCGGAGCGCCGTTCAAGTACCATTGAAAGTCATTAGGATTTGCATATAAGAAAGATGAGTCTGCTATATCAAAACAAGCATTTTGATCGGAGCAGATTATGGAGTCTCCTGTAATGCTTAAAGTAGGCGATTCGTTATCTATTAGACCGGATACAATAGTATCTAAAATAAAGTCACGTCTATTCACACAACCGGTATCAGCATCTACCGTTACAGTTACTTCAACCACATCTCCGTTATTGAGGTCGTCTCTTACCAATTGGTTTCCGGTAACACCTGCAACCGGATTCGTATTAATTGTCCACGCAAATGTTGGATCTTCACCTGAATTAATGGTATTAACAATAAATGTCCATTCGTCATCTTCGCAGTTACCATCCCTTGTGACCAGCCAATCGCCATCGGGCTCAACAATAGGGTTGATGGTGACCTGTTCCGTATCTGAAATTGCCGAGCATGTAACTGCACCGCCATCGTAGGTCTGACTCACTTCCACAAAATACCAGGTATCCTGGCCATGTGAAGCTGTAAACGGTGCATTTCTTGTTATTGCCGTAAAATTATTTCCATCTGTAGACCAATACCACTGCACTGTACTTCCAGGCACCACATCTTCTAAGGTGAAGGTGCTCACATCTTCAGGGCAAACTACATTCGGGTCAATTACAATACTGGCATCTACAGAAGAAGAATAAACCTGAAATTCTTCAACCGATGAAGGTGAACTTGTATATCCCGGAGCCAATGATGTTACACGGATATATAAAGTTCCGGCCCTGTCAGGTGTCCAAGTCCAGTTAATATCATCGCCATCGGTCACATTAATGGTTTCGGTAAAAATCGCGGTCCCGAAGTTGGTCTCGCTAATTTCAATGAAAAGTTGTTCTGCTTCGTGGCCTGAAAACACAAATTGAATATCGTTTTCCTGGCAGTCGTTAGATGTAGTAACAAGCGGTGGTTCAATGTTTGCACAATCAAATTCCGATGTTCCATCTGAAGTATTCGTTGCAGAAGCTGAAATATCATCGTAAGTGTAATTTAAGTTAGCAGGAATATTAAATGACCATTCGCCACCAACTACGGTAGCAGAACCTAAATACGTTCTTGCGTCACAACCACAATCATTACTTACATTCTCAGCAATAGATTTGGCAAAAATTTCGATACGATCTCCATTCGCTCCATAACCAGCCACCGTGCTACCCGATGAAAGAGAAATAGACACTTCGGGTCTCGGTTTGTCATTGTTTCCTCTGCCATTTCCACCAAAGGCTGTTCCAAGATTTATGGGTAGACCATCATTACATGCTATTTCGTTTTGAGTGATATCGTTATTGTAAGCATCGCTACCTCCCACATAAACACCATAACCATCGCCATCGGCACTTCCCTGATCGGAATGCAGGTAGATAAAGTTGTTTGAAATAGTATTATCACGCGTTACACTTCGCGAACCTTCGTTATCGTAATCAACGATCTTTACACCGCCTTCTACATTACTACGAACCGTAGTAAGATCGTTTAGTATGCCAATGTAATTGTCATTTACGGTAATATTTCTGGCTGTAGAACCATCTGTTCCCGGTGCGATTAATACACCTACACGTTCATTACTACAAACCGTATTATTTTCTACAACCGTTCCGGGGGAATTACATTCAATTCCCGCGTGTCTATTACCGGCATCTGCATTCGAAGTGCTTAGACCTACGAAGTTTCCGATAACTGTAATTCCTGAATTTGTTCCGCCTCTTTCGTCACCTTCTTCTATAAATATTCCATTTCTTCCGTTATACGCCACGTAGTTTGGCGCATCCACTCTACCTATTTCTATATTGGTACATCCATTTACCTGAATACCGGATCCCCAGTTTTTTACTGACGAAGAGCCATCTGAAGAAAGGCCTACATAATTATTAAGAATGTAACCACCATTTATATTGTCGAGGTAAATTCCCGTACCATGATCGCTTCTGCCTGCGGTAGGATTATCTGAATTGGTATGAGCAATATCTCCGTTACCTGAAATAATATTCCCATCTCCGGGATTAGGTCCACCGAAGTACAGATCATCGGCATTATGGCACCAAACACCCAGACGATAATTCCCTAAAGAGGTCACACCATCGGCAGCTACCCCGATATAATTACCTCTCAAAGTAATATTTCGTGGTCTTTGTCCTGAAAAAGTTGCAATACCTATTCCTGAAAATTCGTTTTGACTTGGGCCATTTCCGGAAATAACGGAGTTTTCAACAATTACGTCGAAAGCATCGTCTGTGATACTCATCCCGTTTTCATTGTTAGCAACTCTGTTCATACCGGTAGAATCCGTACCTATATAACAATTCGACACTAAAATATCGTGAGAATCATGCCAAATAATAACGCCATTCGTCTGGCCACCTCCGTTCATGGTACCATTATCGTTGATTACACAATTTACTACCTCAACATCATCAGCTCCTTCGTCAATATTGATACCATTTTGTCTAAATCCGGTTATAATGGTTTTGGGTGCATTGTTGCTACCTATTTCAACATTACTCGATCCGAGTACCTGAATTCCGTTAGAACCTGATCCGTTTCCATCAACGATGAGTCCGCTCATATGTGTATTGTTAGCAAAAGAGATTGCCCCCGTCATATTCAAAACAATATGAACTCCCACGGGAATGGTTGTCCCATCTATTGTGGTTCCGGCACCAACAGTAATAGCACCTGCATTGAGGTTATATGTACCTGCCGGGACGTCACCAAACTCCAATACCTGATTCGGGTTTTGCATATCTGCAATAAGGTTATTGATAGTTGTGCCATTATAAACTATCTGACCACGAACTCCAGAAATACTAAAAACTAAACAAAATGCCAGGAAGGCGTAAAACTTTTTCATACTCTATTGGGTTTCTTGTTGAAAATTCCCTGATGCCTTGCTCAAAGCAATAGACACCTGTGCACTCTATGCTCGAAGATGCACTTTCACACCCGATATATTAATTAATGTAAACATACCTAGATAGGTAACCCACATATTGTTAAGTAAACCGGGCAACTCCCCAATATTAAAAATGTATTTAATATTAAAGAAATCAAAATAATTAGCTTAAAATTAGTCGTTTTGGGTATGAATGTTTAACTAATGGTAAGGCAATTATCCCAGTAATCCCTTGGTTGTTACACCTTAGTATACAAATAACACTTAGGTGATTTCACCAGTATAATACGGATTATTGAGGCAGAATGTTTTTAGAATAGTAAGATAATGCGAATTAACGATTTTTGCCGAAACGGTCAAGCACTTATTTCATTTACTTTATCAATGTATGCATTTTCGGCTTCTTCTTTACTTAATCCTTTACAATCAAGCCATGCATCGAACTTGGCGATGGCTTTGAAGTCAAACCCACCAGGTCGATCATCCGGGTTGGCATCTCCTACGGTTGCTTGTTTATACAATCCATACAAACGCAAAAGTACTTCATTAGTAGGTCTTGAAGGCAGGTTGTTGGCTCGTTCCATTGCCTCTTTTAGTGCATCGCTCATAGCATTCAGTTTAATAAAAGAATAAATAAAGACTATTTGAACTATTTCTATACTGAATATAAGCAATTACTTTTGAGAATGAATGACTTCGAGCGTTTTTAATAGTACAGTATCTTTATTTTGTAAATAATCTTGTAAATGCGGTGTAATGAAAACAGACGGTTGAAGTAAATCATGTCCCTGTTCTTTGTCCGGAAAATACCAGTTTTGAACGTATGGTACTTTTATCAAAAATTTGCTGTTGGGAAGTAAAAATGAAAAGTAATATCCGGCATTGGAGTAATTGGCAAATCCACCACATGTTTCACCAACCAATATGGCATTTCTTTCTCTCTTGAGAAAAGACGCGACATGCGTTCCCGCCGAAAATGTTTCGGGGCCAACCATCACATAAATGTGCCCACGGAACATTGGCTTTTTAGCTGTAATAACTTGACTCGTGAATCCATTACTAAGCACCCATTTATTTTTCCGAAAGGGTGTTTTTTTTCCCTTTAAGTAGGTTTTTATTTCCTGATCGCACTTATCAATTAAAGGACGCTTTGAAGCTATATAAGCAACTCCGCTCGCCTCTTTATCAGATTCGATCAAGTGTGACAAGAGGTGATTTACATACGCTCTTGCGCCCCCGTTATTTTTTCTCAAATCAATAATTAAATGCGCTATATGCTGTTCTTCTATTACACGGAAAATACTATCGATACTACTCACAAAGTTGATGCCTGCCTGCTGCATTGTATGATGATTGAAGGTCTCAATATCTACAATGCAAGTGGAAAGTTTGCTGCTTATTTCCATACTTAGGGGCAAGTCTCTAATAAAGGATTCGGGGTATCTAATATTCTGAATAGCGTCCAAATTTGCCTTATTATCACCCTGAACAATTATTGTTCCGTTCTGGCCCGTATGAGGGTTGAGTGTCGTGATTTCGAAAAAAGAAAACTCACCAAAGCAAAGCGCAAAATAATAGCTAAAATGATGCTCTAATAGTATTTTCTTTCGTGGATTTTCGTGGCCATTCACAGAAATAAATTGTTTGAGCTGTGGTAAGATTGCAGCAAGAGACATTCCGTTGATAGAATCGATACGTGAGCCGGTTTTTATCGATGCATGATCCGAAAGGTTATATTTCACATATACCTCATTATCATAAATGCTAACCTGAAACGGGAAGAGGCGTCCATTGTAACGTAGGTGCTTCTGAAAATCTTCACCAGGTTCCAGGATCGTATGTCCACACTTAATATGAGTAATTACATCGGCAACCAATTTGTAAAAATCCGCCCTGGAAGTATCAGATTTTATACTTTTCGTAAGCTTTGCTGTATAAGAAGTCCACTCCTCCGGACTTTGAAAATCATAAAGACCTGGATGGTTCTTTGCTAATACTTCGTGAAGCATTTTCAAATCTTCTTTAAGTGCTTCAGCTGATAATTTATCTGAATAGTAGTTCTGAGCTACTACGTTTTTAACAAAAAATAATAATGTTATTAAAAGTACATTCCTCATCAGACGGAAATATACAACATTATTCAACCTCAAAAAAGTCGCAAGACGCCTAAATAAAAGACCGTAAAAGTTGACTAAAATGAATTTTCAACCTCCGAATCTACTATCCCTTGTCCCTGTAATTGATATAGTTCAATGTCCAGCCCATTTAGTTGTTCCTGAAAATTAGCAATAGATCGTTCTGTTTTGTTGACGATTGCTTTTAATTGTGCGTCTTTGCTATCGACAAAATTCTCCAACCAGGCAATGTATTCGGCGACCTCTTGTGGCACAGAAAAATTCTGGCCTTCGATTTGTATATCCTTATTGATCATGATCATCCTCTTTAGCTTTGTTATCCGTTTCGTGCCTCATAAAGTTCCAGCATTGTTCCTTTATTTTTTGCTTCTTTTCCTCCGGCATATTTTTCCAACGCTGATACTTTGAAGTGTGATGCTTTTTATGATTAGACCAATGTGACCCGAACAGTATTTTTGAAAGAGCAATCAGTCCCATTGCCTGCCAAAAATTGATAGAAGAAAAGCCGAAAATCGCAGGTACAAGCCAGTTCCATAACAATTGCACGGCAAAGGTAAATAACACTATGGCTAAGGGGATAATAAATACAAATTTCCAACAAATATATTTCATATTCGATTTCATAGCACTAATCCTTTATAATTTCTTCGTATAGTTCATTTAAATGAGATCTCAAAAACAAAATCGCGTATCGTTTTCTTGATAGCAAGGTATTTACAGATTCGCCTGTTATTTCAGCAATTTCCTTAAAGCTTTTATTTTCGAATTCGTGAGCTACAAAAACATCTCTTTGTTCTTTGGGCATTTCTGCCAGGCTTTCTTCGATTCTTTCGGAAATAATTGTCTGCAGGTAGATGTTTTCAGGAGACCCGTCAAAGTCCGGAACCAAGTCACTTAAGGCGATTGATTCGTTATCATCTGTGACATGGGTTACCGAAACCTCGGGTAATTTCTTTTTACGATAACGGTCTATAATTTTATTCCTTGCCACCTGGAACAACCATGACGTAGCTTTTTCAATAGATTCGATAGCGTTGAAACCCGACACGAACTGATAAAAGACATCCTGTAAAATATCTTCTGCATCGTCTTGATTTCTGACCCTCGATTTAATGAAGTTCAGCAAACGCGTACGTTCCTTGCGCACCATCTTATCGATGGTCATTTCGTCTTTTGGCGACATATGTACAATTGGAATCGTTTCCATACATGCTTATGGACGATATCCGATTAAAAATATTTTACAAGTAATCGATTTTTTTACTAAATAGTGATAAAATAGTTGTCAATACACAGTAATGGTAAAAAAAATTATGCGCTGACACGATCATCTTGTTTAAATTAATTCACCAAACACATCAAAATGCTTATACTTAACACACCAAACGCAGAAGAAAAAGAAATTGAAAAAACCTTGGGCCTAGTTCAGGGTAGCACGGTACGAGCCAGAAATGTAGGCCGCGATTTGTTCGCCGGATTAAAAAATATTGTAGGTGGTGAAATCGGTGCTTATACCAAATTGCTATCAGATTCTAGAGATCAGGCATTGGAACGAATGATAGATGAGGCGAGGAAACTCGGTGCAGATGCGATCGTAAATGTTCGTTTCACCACATCAACACTTATGCAAGGGGCAGCAGAAATTCTGGCATACGGCACCGCTGTACAGTTCAAAAAATAATACGCTTCGTTTTGACACAACACACTTTTAGGATAATAGTCAGCGGGCGTGTACAAGGTGTAGGCTACCGGGCTTTTGTAAAAGAAGAGGCTCAAAAGCTGCATCTAAAGGGTTTTGTAAAGAATACTAGTGAAGGAAATGTATTGATAGAAGTTACTGGCGACCAAAGGCAAATCGACCATTTAATGACAGCCTGCAAAAAAGGTCCGCTCTTATCCAAGGTTAAAGAAGTTAACTTAATTAATATAGACCCTGTCTATTACGATTCGTTCGAAATAAGCTTTTGACTTGAATAAACTATTAAATTTGACTACTTTTAGAATAGGGTTGGGCATATATGAAACTAACATCAAATTATATACTGGCTTAAACCGTTTTGAAGAGCAGGCCTCATGCGTTTACGCACCTCGTTCTATGAGCAGGATAACAGTGGAAGGTCGACATTACGGGGCGGCTGATTCTTGATATACTGGGTTTTCATACCCCCAGCCCTTATTTTTTCTCTCTGTAGGTATAGTTTATCTGTATACTGTTTTCTTCTTCCTGATCAAAGGTAAAATTGTAGTTTGATTGTGAGTTTGGCAATATTTTAGATTTATGGTAACCGCGATAGTTTATTGCAATTACAATACCTGCTATTAAACCCATTAAATGTGACTCCCAGGAAATTCCCTTTTCGCCTGGAAAAACATAACGCAGCATCCCTGCATGTGTGAAAATTATAATCGCAGAAAGTGCCAAAGTTTCGCGTTTACGAGCCATTACACCCATTACAAAAAGAAAGCCTGCCAAGCCATATATCAATCCACTTGCGCCAATATGGTAACTTGATCTCGCAAAGCACCAGACCCAAAACCCAATTACAAGCCATAATAAGACAAACACTTTACGTGCAATAGGTCTGTAAAAATAAAACAGGGCAGTCATCAACGGAATAATAGCAATGGTATTATTAATAATGTGCGAAAAATAGCTTCCCTTATGAGTACCATGTACCAGTGGGCTGGCTACAATACCAACCAGGCCTTCCGTAGTTCTGGGCAAAATACCCATTCTATATAAATTTGCATCGAAGGAAAATTCCAACAATCGTACAAACCATATAAACACTACAAATACTAATGTGGGTATCAGACTTGAAAGGAACAATTCCCGTTCATTTTGCTCCTCAAAAGGCGACCCTGTTTTTCTTTCGTCCAGCATTTTTCACCGTTTACCGAATAATATACCAAAGTCTGAATATAACATGAAGAATGGTTGGGAGGTTCAGGAATTTTAACTACTTTTGAGACCGACCGGTCGGTCTCATACTAATTTATATGAAAGGACTTAATACGAAAGAGCTTATAATACGCAAAGCAGCTGACCTTTTTAATACACATGGCTACTATGGATGTTCACTTTCCGACATTATGAAAGCGACTAAATTACAAAAGGGTGGTATCTACAATCATTTCAAAAATAAGGATGAAATTGCCTGTGCCGCGTTCGATCACTCTTTTGGCTTAATATTAAAACGTTTTAGAAAGCAACTGGATGTGGTGAAGTCCCCAACCGATAAATTGGAATCTATAATTTCTGTTTTTATCAGCTTTCACAACGACCCAATCGCTGCAGGTGGCTGCCCTATTCTAAATACAGCCGCTGAAGTTACCGAATCATTACCTGAACTACAAAAAAAGGCAAAGGACGCTGTAGATATGCTTAGAAACTACATTCAAATTAAGATTAAAGAAGGACAAAGTGCCGGCGAATTCTATGAATTAATAGATAGTGATAAATTTGCTTCATTAATGGTATCAACCCTGGAAGGGGCACTGTTATTTTCTCGCCTCAGTCAGGACGAAACACATATCCACATAGCTGCCGAGCATCTGAGACAACACATTAAGAACACCCTATTACTTTAATATAATGGCTACTAATAAAAAATTACCTCCTGCTGTAAAACTACTTGGTTTTGTATATCCTAAAGTGGAAGCCATGCTCCCAAAAACCGCCTATAAATGGGCTAATTCCATGTTTTACAAACCCATCAGATTTCCTTATCCTGAAGATGAGGAGCAAGTGCTTTCAGAGGCCAATATCATTTACAAACAAATGTATAACGAAACATTACGTGTTTATTCATGGGGAACCGGACCTGAAACCATCGTGTTTGCCCACGGATGGTCTGGCAGGGCAACTCAGGGTTATAAATTTGTTGAACCACTGACTAAAGCAGGCTACCGGGTAGTCGCCTTTGATGCTCCTGCTCACGGCAAATCTACCGGTAAAACCAGCGATATGCTGCAATTTTCGGGTCTAATGAAAGATGTAGTAGAAGAACAGGGCAATGTCTCTGCCATAATAGGACATTCCATGGGAGGTGCAGCCATCATTCATGCGCTCTCAAGGGGAATGGAAGTTCCTAAAATAGTGCTCATAAGTATACCCACTATTCCTGATCAGATTCTATCAAGATTCAGGGAAATATTAAAAGCATCTGTAAAAACAACTAATTATATTGCCGATTCGATAACAAAAAAATACGACCTGCACTTCGAAAGTATTTTTGCCGGACAGCTTTTGCCGCAAATTAATATTCCAAAAACCCTGATTATGCACGACATTAATGACTATGAAATTCCGATAGCGCATGTAGAAGTGTTGGAAAATTTGCTTCCCGAAGCGCATGTTATCAAGACAAAAGCTTTAGGGCACACACGGATTCTTAGAGATGATGCAGTAGTTAAGCATGTTTGCGATTACGTAATTAACTAGCACTTTATATAAAAAAGCCGCTTGAATACAAGCGGCTTTTAACGATCAATTCTGTGTAGGAATTATCTTGGACGCTGAATAATATACATATAATCTTTCACCCAAGATTCATATTTTTTAACCAGGTCTTCACGTTCTTTCACTTTCCAGATTTGAAGCACCTGATAGGCAGTAGTCATATATTGAGTTTTCAAGTCATTTTCCTTATACTGTACCGCATAGTGATAATTCTGATTTGATTCCAAATACAATACTGTTTCCTGCATTGTCGTCATAATTCTTTCACTTATTTCATCCGCTTTCTCAGTCTCGCCCAAGTCGTAATAGACTTCTGATGCTCCAATCATATTATAACGCCATTTAAATGTTTTTTCCGGAAGTGTCTTCATGGCATAATCAGCCACTTCTTTTGCTCCTTCTTTGTCTCCTTCAAAGAGCAACATATATTTAGCCAACTTATAAAAATGGTCTCTACTGCTGCGAACCATACGATAATAGTCTTCATTATAAAATGCGTTCTCATCATCCAGCCCTCTCCAGTGAAACTTCTCCACCATATTACGTTTCATGATTTCCGTGTTTATTACATCTCCTACACGCGCCAGCTGTTTGGTCCCGTTTTTCTCTTCTTTGAGTGTTTTTACACCACCATGTTTAATTGGCGTAAGTCTGTAAGCAAGGCCTTCCATTATCATGTAATCATTTAGCCCCATCTGATCGTCTCTGCTAACAGTTGTAGACCAATAAATAGGTCGATCCCAGTTATTTTTGGCTATGTTGGCAATCATGTCAAGCATAATAAGGTGTTTTTTCTCCATACCGTCTTTGGTATACTGCCAATCGAGTTTGTTCACCAATTTAGCTTTTAATTCAGGGTCGTTAGGAATCATAGCCTGATCGCCTTCTGTACGACCTTTATTCTCATCAAGAGCCAAAGTAGCATTCAAATCAAACTTAATAACCATGTGTTTACTAGGGAATAAGGTATGATAGGCATCAATAGTCTTATCGTAAGAACGTCTCACCTGTGGATTATTTTGCTGGACTAATTCAACAAATTTGGCCACATTCATTGGTTTGTCTACAATCGTGGAAGGGTCTGAAGCACGCTGACGTTCCGGGTTCACATAATAAGAGTAATCACTATTATTCTCAAAATATTGATCCTGGGTAAATGAAATTGGCAACGGTTCTGAAGGACCATTCTTCATTTTCATCAAATCGATATACCAGTAGGTATTTAATAAGCTCAAGTTACATACACGCACATCTTTTCTGTAACCCTCCACTTCCTGTACATACCACAGTGGGAAAGTGTCGTTATCTCCACCTGTAAACAGGATGGCATTAGGTGCACATGAATCCAATAAGTTTCTGGCCGAATCTACTGAATAGTACCTACCTGAGCGATCGTGGTCGTCCCAATTTTCTGCAGCAAGGATAATTGGTACTATAGAACAAATGACAGTAGCGACAATTGCACCTTTCATGTCATCTAATTTCAAAAATGGTATAACAACGGGCTTTTTACCACTAATCAGTACAATTTTACCATTTTTGAATGCATCGATAATGGCAAGTACGCCGAGTCCTATCCAAATACTAAAGGCAAAGAAAGAACCGGCATAGGTATAATCCCGTTCCCGCGGTTCATGAGGTGGTGCATTGAGGTAGAAAATAATGGCTGCTCCGGTGAATAAGAAGAGTAAGCCAATGACAAATGCATCCTTTTTATGCTTCCTGACATGATACACCAGACCAATTAATCCAATAATTAAGGGAATTCCCCAATATTGATTTCTTGCTTTACTTTTTAACAGGTACGGAACATCTTTACTCTCCGCTGGCCATAAAACCCCGAGATCCTGTTCGTCACTTTCACGGCCAATAAAATTCCAGCCAAAATATCTCAAGTAATAGAAGCCAATTTGTTGACTGAAGAAAAAGCGCCAATTATCTGAAAACGATGGTTTCTCACCATCAGACCAACTACCATAGGCCTTTAATAAGTATTTGTAATAACGAACATGGTCCCCTCGCTGGCTATGCATTCTCGGAAGCAGGGTTACATGTTCCTGATCATATTCCAAATTTTGCTCATAGGCATAAGGCTCATATTTTTCTTTACCCTTTTTGTATTTAATGGCTCCTTTACCTTCACCTGCACTTGGTCGTCCGGCAGTAAATTGCGGACCGAAGAATAACGGACGATCTCCATATTGCTCACGCTTCAGGTAAGACACGAATTTCATGACATCCTCCGGGTTATTTTCATCGATAGGAGGATCATAGTTTGAGCGGATAACGATTATGGCGTATGAACTATAGCCAATGAGTATGAAAAGTACGCTTAGGAAGGATAAGTTTAACGCATGCTTCTTTTTTCCGTGGCTATAAACCACTCCAAAAATGAGCCCTCCCAGCAGCAAAATTCCAAAAATAATACTACCTGTGTTAAATGGCGCTCCCAGTGAATTCACAAATTTCACTTCGAACCATCCGGCAATTGAAGGTAAACCAGGGATCACAATTACAAGAATGAAGAATAATAGCACAAAACTGATGACAAAGGTCAAAATCGCACCGTTGATTGTATACTTGTAGTTTTTAAAATAGTAGATAAAAGCGAGTGCAGGAATAGCCACTAAGTTCAACAAGTGAACGCCTATGGACAAGCCCATAAAATAGGCGATTAACAATAACCATCTATCAGCGCCAGGCTTATGTGCTACAGATTCCCATTTAAGCATTACCCAAACAACAGCGGCGGTAAACATCGCTGATAAGGCATATACTTCAGATTCTACTGCTGAGAACCAAAATGAATCGGTAAATGTGTAAGCTAAACTTCCTATTAATCCCGCACCTATAATTCCAAAAGTCTGCCCTTTTTCGGGTTCCGCATCCGGATCCAGCGCTAAGAGTTTTCTTGCAATATAGGTTATACTCCAAAATAGAAACAGAATGGTAAATGCGCTTGAAAGAGCTGAAACCATATTGGTCCAGTAAGCTACTTGTTCCGGCTCGGCGGCGAATAGTGAAAACAGGCGTCCCAGTAACAAGAAAAGAGGCGCACCCGGAGGGTGAGGCGTCATTAACTTGTGCGAAACGGCAATAAATTCACCACAGTCCCAAAAGCTTGCTGTAGGTTCAAGTGTTAAAATGTAAACGATGGCTGCAATTAAGAAAGTAAGCCATCCGGTTAAGTTGTTTATTCTTTTATAACTAAACATGTCAATTCAAAAATTTAGCGAAGCGAATTTAAGAATTTTTATTTATAACTTGCAGCCGAATTAATTATTGTGAGATGGCAAGAGTAAAAAAGATCAATTCACAGGAGGTAGGGCTGGAAATAGGACTAATTTTCTGTAAATATTTCATGAAAACCGAATACTTACACTACGGTTTTTTCGAAAAAGATATTGAAGTAGACATATGGAATTTGGGTAAAGCGCAGGAACGTTATGCCGAAAAATTATTGGGGCTTATTCCTGAGGGCACAAAGACCATACTTGATGTGGGATGCGGATCAGGTAAAACGGCTCAAAAACTTACGAGTTTGGGTTATGAAGTGGAATGTGTGAGCCCAAGCCGATTGCTCAATGAATATGCTCGTAATCTTCTGGGGGAACAAACACCTGTTCATACTACTAAGTTCGAGGAATTTACTTCTGACAAAAAATTTGATTTGGTAATGTTCAGTGAGAGCTTTCAGTATATACCTATTGAAGATTCTATCGGCCGGGCATTACAATTTTTGAAACCAAAGGGACATATTCTGGTAGCGGATTTTTTCAGGCGAGATCACGAGCAAAAAGAACGTGGACCTCTGGGAGGAGGACACAAATGGACTGAATGGGATGCCAAAAAACCGACTTTTCCTGTCAAAACCTTATTTGAACAAGATATCACAGAAGAAACCGCTCCAACGCTTGAGTTGGTGAATAGCTTTACTATGGATGTTTTGAAACCTTCCTATCGCCTTGGTATGATGCTGGCAGACGACCGGTATCCGAGATTAATGAAATTCATCAAATGGAAGTTCAAGAAAAAACTCGATAAGCTCGAAAATAAGCACTTCAAGGGAGAGCGTAATGGCCCTAATTTCAAGAAATACAAAAAATACATGATGTATTTGTTTCAGGCGGAATCCTGAAAGTAGCATTGCACCTACTAGTATACAGCAGGCCATGTCATGAAACCTGCCCGTTTCTTGCAACGTAAAAAGGATCGACTAATGTCTTGTAATATATGAAGCATTTCTCGATCCTTTTGGTTCAGTTCTTATTACTTTTTTGCTTCGACAACATTGCTCAACCTGACACTATAGCGGACATTTTGGACCTGACATTGGCAGAATTAATGGTTGTCAAAATAATTTCGGCATCACGAGAGGAAGAAAGTAGTTTTGACGCTCCGGTATCTTCTTATGCTATAACAAAAAATGAAATTTTGCAAAGTGGCGCTACTTCAGTGCCCGATGTTTTACGTTTGTGCCCGGGTATAATTGTAAGAGAAATAGCCAATGGAACCTACGATGTTTCCATAAGAGGAGGCATAGATGGCTACCCCGCTTATAACTACAGTTTTGTAAATACAAGCATTCTGGCTATGATCGATAACAGACCAGTATTTAGCAGTTTACAAGGAGGAACTTATTGGCAAAATTTACCGGTTGGCATCAATGATATTGAACGTATCGAAATTGTCTACGGACCATCTTCACCTCTTTTCGGTCCAAATGCGGTTTCCGGAGTGATCAACATAATAACAAAGCAGGATGCAAAAGAAAAAAGTAGTATATCGGGAGGTTTCTTTGGTGGGCCAAACACAAACCTAATGTCGCTTAATACCGGAATCAAAATCAGTGAAAAGCTTTATGCCCAGGCAGGTTTGAGTTACGAATACAGAACCCGCTTTGATGAGCGCTTTTACGACTATACTAGTGAATCGTATATTATTATGGATTCGATAGACTCGGAAATCGTTCATAGCGAATTAGGAGAACGTTTCCCCAATTTAGATCGTAGCCTTGTTAAACTTTCGGGCACCGCAAATATCTTTTATGACTACAACGAAAACATACAATTCAAGTTAGGCGGCGGTTTAAATCAGAACATGGGCTTACAGCCCCTCAGAGCAGGGATAGGCCTGTCTAATTTCACTAACCAATCGCAATACTTTGAGGCCGCAACTTACGTGAAAAACTTCACATTTCAGGCCTCTTATCTTTATGGAGTACAGGGCTTAACAGGCAACTTACACAACAATGATTACAACTACTCTAACACCGATATTTACGCCGATTATAATCTTGGTTTATGGAAAGATAAAATCGGCATCAGACCTGCATTAAGCTATCAAAGTGCTTACATTAATGACAAAGAATATACAATTGACGTTGGCAAGAGTGGTCGGTTTAACGGTGAAGGCACCCTTAACAATTTGGCGGGATCGCTAAAAATTGATGCGAGACCTGTTAACAGTCTACGTCTGATTTTTGCAGGTAGATACGATAAATTCAACTTTCCTGAAAAAGGCATTTTTTCCTACCAGGGCATCATAAACTACAATCTCAAAGCGCTTCACCTATTCAGAGCAGTTGTAGGAAAATTTTACAATGGATCCTTCATGATACCTTCGCTCATTAACTCTACAGAACAGGTGCGTGAACGTGACGGAATAATACCGGGGTTAATTATACACCTAAACGGTAATATGAACCTCGATTTATTGAATAACACCATGTTTGAGTTAGGGTATAGGGTTAAAGCAGGCAAATTTCTTAATTTTGACCTGGCGTATTACCATCAGCGGTTTAAGGGTTTTAGCAACCTAATACTTCACATCCCCAATATTGATGATAACTGGATACAACATAACCGCCTGTATAGAGAAAATATACCCTTAGAACTTAGTCAAAATGCTGTAACTGTCTCTGCCAACATGAGTTTTTTAAATCAACGCATTCTGGTCAGACCTAATATAAGCTGGCAGCACACTATGGCCTCAAATTATTCACCTTATTACAATCAAAAAGAAGCGTACGACGTTCCCATAATCGGACATTATTTGCAAGGTCACAGAGATAGCACCTACAGCAATGAAGAACAATTTACGCCTGGAATTTACGGTGGAATAAGCATTACTGTTAAAGCGATTAAGCAGTTATCTATTAATGTTTCAGATTATTTCTATTCTGATTACATTTTGCACTCATCGCTGGAAACTGATCTTGCATTTGGTAATATTGTTAATCAAAAAGGATCTCAAATTGCTTCAAAAAACCTATTAAATGCTACGATATCTTATACAGTTCTGAATAACTTAACCTTTGTCTTAACTATTAGAAATATTTTGAATCAAACGGCTCCCGAAGGCATGGCCACAGATTTGATGGGAACATCATTTATGGCAGGTATACATTTAAGCCATTGATACAGGTAATAATTAAAACATGCCATCCACATTTCTATTGAGCACTCTAAGTACGACAAAGGTCTATTCAGTTTTCATTGCAGAAAAAGGCTTACATCACTTCTTATTTTTATGACCATCACGTAATGCACTCAGGAACACTATTAAAGCTATTTAGGGATCTCTAAATGTGCTTCCGTCAAAAAACATACAATCAAAATTCGAATAGACTTCCATCTGACATTTACAGCCTTAAGCATTTGCGAGCCCTGCGAGAACGTACACCGGAAACTAATAGTACCGATTTCTTTATGGGAGATTTACCAGTTCGGTTGCCATTTAAGAATCTCCACAATACATTAACAATTAAATGGTTATAATCAACATTGAATGTTTACATCCTACCCAATTATGTTAATAACTATTCATCAAAAATCAACAACATGGTGTAACAAGTACCATATATGCGTCGTAAAAATTAATATAGGCGAAGGAAATTAATCAATAACCAACAATTTGATGACATTCACTCACCACAATTTTAATATCGTATTAACCATTTTCTAATGATAGATAACTTAGAACGCGCATTTTTGGTAATTTTACTGGCCTGTAGCTTATTATTTTATAAGTGTAGCTCGCGTATTTCCGAAGACGGAAAGACTACTCAAATGGAAGAAGTAGTAAAATCGATTATGGACAAAAAATCCTGATAAGAGCTAACTACAATTCCTCAAAATCGACATGAATATGCTCATCGTGCTGATTATTGACTACTTTCGGCAGTTTAATGACAAAATAAACACCCATTTTCTTTAGCTTTTTCCCGTATTCCGTAGCAATTATTTCATCCTTTAAATCTGTTTTTAGAATTACTTTCTTAATTTTCAAGCCATTAACACGGGCCTTCTTTTCAAGAATGAATATAAAATTAGCAAGTAGTTCAAAATCAATAACAACTTTTTTAAAAAGCTTATTCTTGCCATTTTGATCAAAACGCAAGGTATAATGCCAGATGCCCATCTTATTAAAAAGTTTAAATTCTTTATTCTTACGTTTAAAGGGAGTCATAAAGTCTACACTCAAACCATTTTGATGAGTTCGATGCAGGACGATCGGGCCTCCGTTTTTCTTCGAACATTCCATGACCCCAAACCTCCGACGTGGAAATTCCTTTTCGCACTGCGCGTATGTTTGCATAAGGGTATTGTACACTTTATCATTTACATATGCGCGATTGAGCACAAAATAGCTAAACGGACTAAAATATTTGAAATTTTTGTACTTATAAGGCAGTTTTACCCCATTTACAAGTGTACCGTTTCCCGGGTTTCCTAAAGATTTACTTTTACCAGGCGTACTTTGGTAAGGGTGGCACCCTGCGATAACGATGAAAACCCAGCACATGGTAAAGAATTTTAGTTTCATAACCTGAGATTTATACTGAGATTTATATTTCAACGTCAATCGCTTCCTTATGACATGTTAATATCGCTCGTACTTCAGGACTGGTAGTATCGTTTTTGTATTTCACAGATTGAACTTTCTGATCTAACTTCAACAATCTCAAGGTACAATAATAGAACTGTCCTTTTTCAAGTTCCATCTCCACCTCTTCCATTTTCATAAGGACATATTCTTTATGATACCTTCCAATAGGCAGCGGGTGGTTGAGCCTTATGAGGTACCAATCATTATTATTTTTAACTACTTTGCGCTCAATTATTGTTCCCTTAAATGGTAAGTAAGGAGTTAAAGGACTCTTTTTACCATCTGTCCAGACCTCTACCTGTGCTCCTACATAAGTGAGTGTAAAAACTTTCTGAGGAATTAGTATGTCACTAAGTCTATACGGAATTTTAATAGATTGCCAATAACGAGGAAATAGATCGAAATTGCCTGCCGTCAGTGATAAATAAATAATTAAATACCCTCCACGTAGAAAAGAACCATATAATGCATAATTGGCAATTACCGGTCCCTCTTGTATCCCCATTAATAAGTATTGTACAAGCAGAATACCCATGAGGCTGTAGACCAAATTAAAATGTGTCTTTTTGATTCGTGGAAGCAACTTATGACTAATATGTGAATCATTATTTAGTGCATTATTTTGCATAGTGATCCAGAACTGGATTCCCGCCAAAAAAATCAAGTACGCGAAAAAAGAAAACTGATAGGAAGAAGCGAGCCAAAAATCGAATAATCCGTGAGCGAATGAAGCGGCTATTAGTGCCAATAGTACAAAAGGCCAATAGTTGGCTATTTTATACCTGAATTTGCACAAAACAATGGCATAGGCAATAAAACAGGACCAGGTCATGTGTCCGACTACGGAGACAAAACCCCGTCCGTGAATAATTTCCAAACGTGAGGGCTGGAAATATATGAGGTTTTCGGTAAAGGCAAAGCCGAGTGCTGCCACACAAGTATAAAGTAAATAATCGAATGGCTGCTTTAGACGTTTTGTAAAAAGTAATATAAACACAAAAGGCAAAAACTTAGCCAGTTCCTCCACCAAACCAACGCTAAAAACATAAAAGAACAACTGTTGAAAAAAACCTCCGTTCACAGATACTCCCAGTGTATACCTCTGTACACCTCCAAAATTGAGTACTAAGAAAGGCACAAGTCCTCCTACAATAAATGTAGCTATTAAAAAAGGCCAGTGATGCCTGCTTTGGGGTCTTATTCCTTTAAGGTATAAAAACCAGACTATGGTTATCAGAAAAGCCGCAAAAAAACCGGTCCAATGTGTTTGTCTCGCCAGAAAAACAACATTGTATTTTGTATAGCTCCATAAGCCGGTATAGTTATAAAAATAATAATCTAATATTTCCCTGGGAACATAATGCATATGTTTATCGGAGCGTATTAATGTACTTAAACCATCAATGTCATTTTCGAGGTAATAATAGTTTGCCAATTCCTTGTATGCGCCTCCTTTAAACCCATCTATAGCGATCTCAGTCCAGAAATAGTTCATAGCTTCGGCGTGAAGGCCAAGGCCTTTAAGTGTTTTGCCCATCAAAAAGTTTGAAAACTTCATACCACTCTCACACAGTGGCCTTAACATTACATCTGCCTCTGCAAAACGTTTGCTTTTAACATAATAACTGGTCATACCGAGCAAACCAATCCTGTTACGTTCGGGGCTTTTATGCCTGCTGATAGCCTCGTAATAATCGAAAAGTTTTTGAGACCATACAGAAGTGGACTTATTGTGTTCTAAAAAAAGGCTTAAGTAGTGAAAATGGACATCTATGGAATCCGGGTATTTTATTAGCGCACTTTTATAGGCCTCCAGTTCGTAATCCTCATCTTGCATTACAATAGCATAGTTCAATTTTTTTTGAGGATCATTCAGGTCTTGTTCAGGAATTACATTTACAATTAATACCGTAGCAAAAATGGTCGCAATAAACAGCAGCGGACGCCGTAATCCTTGCCAAGTGAAAAGGCTGTCTTTCTTTTTAGTTCGATCATCCCTGTGAGAGCGATACAATAATAATCCAAAGGCTCCAATGAGCACAAATGGAAAGGTAAAAATCAACAATGGAGCATACTCCTGATTTACGGTACCCACTACCCTACACCCACTGGTAATTAAGGCAAAAGTAACAACAACAATAAGCCAAAATGCTCGCATAAAAATTATTCTAATATGCTATATCAATATTTTATCATTTATTTGCAATAATTTTCATTGAATAAAAGGTCATAGGCATGAATATAGAATTGCTGAACTCAATTATCAAAAACAGAAGATCGGTTCATATACCACAGTTTAGCGACGAACGCATTAACGACGAGCAGGTGGATCTGTTACTCCAAAATGCCCACGAAGCACCAACACATGGATTAACTCAACCTTGGCGTTTTCAGGTTTTTTGTGATGAAGGCTTAAACCGTTTGGCCACTTTTCAGGCAGAGCTATACAAGAAAAATGCCGGAGCGGAATATAATGAAGGTAAATATCAAAAGCTCACTCAGAATCCACTGAAGTGCTCGCATGTTATTAGCATAGGCTTAAACAGGTCAAATTCCGGCAAAATTCCAATGATAGAAGACGTAGCCGCAGTAGCTTGCGCGGTACAGAATATGCATTTGACTGCTACTGCTTTAGGAATAGGCGCTTATTGGGGGAGTGGAGGCATTACTTATGACGAAGAGGCCAAAAGTTTTTTTGGTTTAAATATCGAAGATAAATTACTCGGTTTCTTTTACTTAGGTATACCCAAAGGGAGTTGGCCCAATGCCCCCAAAAAAAACAATTACAAACAGCATGTTGTTTGGAACCATTCTTAGAAAACAGGTTCTATTATCGTTTTATTTCGCGGTGACAATTTTTTAATTATTTATTCATATGAAATTCACATTGTTTCGTCTTGGGTTATGTAAGGTTGGTCGAATTGATGTAAATCTTACACTAAGATTCACGTAATTTATAGTATGGCAAGGATAGATGTAAGTAAATTATCACAACTAATTGAGGTAGACCCCGACCCCTTTAATTTCTACCTGTATCTCACAATATCAAACAATGGTGAACTCGACGAGAATAATCCGTATAAAGACGACAAAGATTTCTTATCTACACTTATAAGTCATTACGAGGCTGAAGAGAATTATGAACTTTGTGTCTCTTATATAAGACGTTTAAAACTAATAGCTAAAGAACATAAATAATTACCCTTTCAATAATTACATCATCCAACTATCAACTCTTACAAAAACAGGTTTGAATGCCATTTTGTAAGCATTTTCAACTACAGAATATTATTTAGGCAATAATAGGAAACAAAGGAGAACGAGCTCGTTCTTCTTTGTTATTTTACAACTAAACTGCGATTATTGTACCTGATAGCTTACCTTGTGAAACTCACCATCTGTAACAACTACTGACTTCTCCTCGAAGTTATATGCTGTAAAAGAAAATGTCCCTGAAATTGATTGATTTAACTTATCAATTGATGTAACAGTAACAATGGCATCGTTTTCCATCGTGCTTGTGTTTAAACTTAGAAAAGATTCGAATGTCAATATGTTTACAAATGCACCATTGGCCGCATTGGCTTGATCTGCCGCTGTGAAGGTATCACCGGCTTTTAAAGCATCAAAATCTTCGGTCACGAAAGAAATAGTAGCACTCAAAGAGCTTCCTCCTTCAGTAATTGCGGCTGCACTAACGCCAATAGCTGCTGAACCGCTAACCGTATAGTCCATCTCCACCAAAGCTTCAGCGGCAGTAGACAAAAACGGGTCGCCATCAAACTGTGCACTAAAAGAGTTTGCTTTCTTTTCTTCGTTTTTAGAGTCCGGATCATTGTCCTTATCCTTTTTACAGGACATAACTGTGGTCATGAGGGCAAGCATTGCCCAACACAACATTTTTGCAATTTTCATAATTTTAATAAAATGGTTTAAAGATGGGGCAAAGATAAAAAAATAGTGTCGAAGGTCAAAAATCATACCTCACAGCTTATAAAAACCTGTGAGGTATGATCATTATTCTCCTTCTTTCATACGTTCAGCGTTTTCTGCAATACGCAAGGCATCCGTAAATTCTCCAAGGTCGCCGTCGAGTACCGTATCCAAATTATAAACAGTTTTATTAATTCTGTGATCAGTAACCCGGCTCTGAGGGAAATTGTATGTCCTGATTTTGTCGGAGCGGTCTCCACTTCCGACCATTGTTTTACGCTGAGCTCCAACTTCGGCATTATGCTTTTCAAGTTCGATGGCATAAATACGCGATTTAAGCTCTTTTAAGGCTTTTTCAAAGTTCTTTATTTGAGACTTCTGGTCTTGGTTTTGAACGACAATACCTGTTGGTTCATGCGTCAGGCGAACGGCAGAATACGTGGTATTCACAGACTGACCACCAGGTCCTGAAGCGCAATAGAGGTCCTTTCTCACCTCGTTCATATCAATTTCCACTTCCACATCGTCCATTTCTGGCAATACAACAACTGAAGCTGCGGAGGTGTGGACGCGTCCCTGAGACTCTGTCGCCGGAACACGCTGTACGCGATGCACTCCCGATTCGAATTTCATTTGGCCGTAAACATCTTCACCGGAAACAGACGCGACGATTTTACTGTATCCGCCTGCTGTACCTTCTACAAAATCGGAAATAGCTATTTTCCAGCCTTGTTTTTCGCAATAGCGCTGATACATACGATATAAGTCTCCTGCGAAAAGTGCGGACTCATCACCTCCCGCTCCTGCTCTTATTTCGAGGATTATATTTTTGCCATCGTTTGGATCTTTAGGTATCAGTGCCTGCTTCAGATCCTCCTCCAATGCCTTTTCCCGCTCTTCCAGTTCGTCGAGCTCCATTTTGGCCATTTCCCGAAATTCCGGATCTTTCTCGGTACTCAGCAGCTCCTTGGTTCCTGAAATATTTTCTGTTACCTCCTTGTATTCGTTGTACTTTATAACAACCTTTTCAAGGTCTTTATATTCTTTGGTAAGTGTACTATATTTCTTAACGTCGGCGATAACATCTGGCAGCACAATTAAGTCTGCAACCTCGTCAAACCTTCTTACAATCTCTTCTAACTTTTCTTTCATCTCACTTTCGTTGCAATCTATGAACCTTATATCATGAACTTTCCTCTAAAATACGCTTTTCAAGTCTTTTAAGTTCCTTGATCATGAAGCATAGATTTGCAAAGATAATAGAATTAGCGGAGTGGAGAAATGATCTTAGCTTTGTATATTTGACATAAATACTCCATGATATGAACTATTTATGTCTGCTTTTCTTTCTGGCAGTACTTTCTTTCTCGGCCTGTGACATCACACCGCACCCCGATACGATAAAAGCACTCGAGGAATTGAAAAAACGCAAGCCCAGAATCGTAAAAGAAGGTGAGCTTATGTCTTATGCCAGGCAATGTGGTAAATCAGCTATTGAACAGCTTGAGTCACAACTCTCAAGAATGCCTAAACAAGACAGTTTATCTATAAGTACTATTAATAATACACTAACTGAGTGGATTGCTGCGTCAGATTCATTATACCCTGGCAGGCCTGTAGTATACCTGGTTGACGGTAAAGAAGTAGATTTTCAGCACGCTATCGAAAAAAAAGTTTTCGAAGCTTATTTATTTGATGCTGAAAAAAGTAACACAAATACACTTAATATTCAAAGTGATGACAACGGGGAGACAATAATTATCAACTTACCCTATTATTATTATGAGGAACTTAAAGGCATGTGGTCGGTACATTATCAACGAAAAAACTTGATACTATCCATGCCTGAGCCAAAAAAGTAATTCTAGACCTATGCGAAGGAAGAAGGTTTGTGTGTTGATTATACTGTTATGCAACTTCTGTGCCGTGTTTGCCCAGCATCACCAGCTTTCCGGAATCGTAAGGTCTGCCGGAGATGGACAGGTAATAATAGGCGCCACCATTACAATAAAGGGTAAAGGGATTCAGAAAAGTACCCTTACAGGATTAAATGGAAAGTATGTACTTCAATTACCAACCGGCAGGTACAACATAAAATGTCAGGCCATAGGTTTTCAGACTTATGAGGATAGTATTACCCTGGCTGATAAGCTTGAAAAGGACCTTGCTCTTAACATCGAAAATGTAATTACAGAAAAGGTAATCATCACTGACACACGGAAAGACGAAAATATTTCCGGAGTAGATATTGGACGTGTTTCTGTCGCAATTGAAGACATCAAAATCCTTCCGGCTTTTATGGGAGAGGTAGATATATTAAAATCGTTACAGCTGCTGCCAGGCGTTCAGTCAGGAGGAGAAGGTACCACCGGGCTGTTTATAAGAGGCAGTGGGCCCGATCAAAACCTGGTGTTACTAGATGGAGCTACCCTCTATAATACCGGGCACCTATTTGGCTTTTTCTCTGTATTTAACGCAGACGCCATTGAGTCGTTCGATCTTTACAAAGGTGGAATGCCTGCCCAATTTGGAGGAAGGCTCAGTTCCATTGTTGATTTTAAGATGAATGGAGGTAATAACGATAAATGGAAAGGAAACGGTGGAATTGGCCTTATTGCTTCACGCCTGACGCTGGATGGCCCCTTCGCCAAAGAGAAAGGTAATATCATGCTTTCGGGTAGACGTACTTACATCGACATATTGTCCAGACCCTTTTTTGAAACAGCAACATCGAGAGGTGTGCCTTACTACTTTTATGATTTCAACGGAAAAGTAGCTTTTAAACTGAATGATAAAAACCGCTTATTCTTAAGTGGATACACAGGTAGAGATGCGGTAACATTCGACCTCCTCGACGGACGATTTATTGCGGACATAGAATGGGGCAATAATGCTGCCATATTACAATGGAAACATACTTCAAATGATAAACTCTTTTGGAATACACAGCTACACATAAACAATTACCAATTTCATACCGAAACAGCATTTGACAATATCAAGACCAATGTAGATTCTTATATAAAGGATTATGGTATCAAATGGCAATTAGATTGGTATCCTAATGCCCAACATCATTTTACAGGAGGGGCAGAATATATCTATCATCAATTTTTACCACGTGAGTTTGATGCGGAAGCAGACGATGTAGAAATCACTAATGAAGTCATCAATCAGGAAAAGTTTGCACAGGAGAGTGCCCTGTTCGTTAATGACGTATGGAAAATTCATCGACTGTTTGAAATAAATCTAGGTCTGCGCTTCAGCACCTTTCAACAGCTTGGGCCCTATGATGAAATTAGTGCCAACGGTAACGCCATAGATACCACCGCACACGATAATTTCGATATTGTAAGTAGCTTTAACGGCCTGGAACCCCGAATATTCTTTCGTTTCACCGTAGATTCGAGCTCATCTGTAAAAGCAGCTTTTAACGTCACTAATCAATACCTGCACCTGCTCTCCATAAGCGGTAACAATTTACCATTTGACATTTGGGTTCCCAGCTCGGTGCTTACCAGAGCACAACGTGGATTCCAGTATTCCATTGGCTACTTCCGCAATTTTTTAGATAACAGACTCGAATCGTCTATTGAAGTCTACTACCGGGACATGATCAATCAAAGTGAATACCGTCAGGATTTTGTACCTACATTAACCGGTGAACTTGAACACGACATTGTTTTTGGCAGAGGAGCTTCTTATGGTCTGGAATTGTTCTTTCAAAAAAAAGCCGGGCGCCTGCACGCCTGGCTCAGTTATACCTTATCTAAATCTGAGCGCTATTTTGACGACATCAATGAAGGCCATACATTTCCTTATCGCTTTGATCGCAGACATGACCTGGCACTGGCAGCTATTTATAAAATTAATGATCGCTGGAGTATAAGCACCAATTTCGTTTTTGGATCGGGACAGCCCCTGACCTTACCTGTTGCAAGGTACCTTATAGAAGGGGCTGTTGTAAATGTATATGGAGACAGAAATAGTTTCAGAATGCCCCATTATCACCGCATGGATATATCTGTCACTTATGACAGTAACCGCTGGAAACGAATCGATGGCAAATGGGTATTTAGTATTTATAATATTTACAATAGAAAAAACCCTTATATTATCTATATCGATACCGAAGGGGATATTTCAACAAATGAATTAAGTATCATTCCCAGGGCACTGTACCTATTCCCTATTTTACCTTCTGTTTCATGGAACTTTAGCTTTTGAAATTAAAATCAACAACATATCGCCCGCTACTATTAATTGCTGCATTAGCGCTAATTGGCATGACCAACTATTCCTGCGAAACAGAAGTGGAATTAGACCTTCCCACAGTTCCATCACAATACGTGGTAGAAGGTTATATTGAACAAAACGTTCCCGCATTTGTGATGCTCACCAATACTGTTCCTTATTTTTCGGAAGCCAACTTTGAACAAATTGAATCTGCCTTTGTACATGATGCCCTAGTTACAGTTACGCATAATGAAATAACAGACACATTGCAGGAATTCAATTCAGACAGCTTGTTGGCACTGGTCGATCTGATAGAAGACTCCCTTGGTATTGTGATCACCAACAATGAGATCAATGAATTGTTGGATGTTGCACGTGAAGTGACTATTTACCTGTACTTTAGCCCCAATTTAATTGGTGAAGTAAGCACTGACTACCATTTAGCGATTACTACTCCCGATGGTCAACAACTAAAAGCCTCCACATCAATTCTGTTTCCTCTTCCACTGGATTCACTTTGGTTTACGCCACATCCTGAACCAGAAAACGATTCCATGGTAGTATTAAATGGACAGTTTACAGACATTCCGGACGAAGAGAATCATGTTAGGTATTTAAGTCAGCGAAATCAGGAACCCTTCTACCCGCCGTTGTTTAATTCGGTACTAGATGACCATTCCATCATCAATTTAGATGGTGAGACCTTCCAGTTTCCGCTCGAAAGAGGACATAATCCCAATGTACCTCCCGATGACTTTGATAATTATCCCTACTTTTTGAAAGGCGACACCGTAAGGGTACGCTGGAGTGTGATTGATGAAGATTTCTTCGAATTTTGGAATACACTTGAGTTTGACCGCGGACAAACAGGAAACCCGTTTGGAAGACCTACCATCATCAATTCGAATATTGAAGGGGGACTGGGAATATGGGGAGGTTATGCAAGCAGCTATCACAATGTGATAGCTGAGTAGCTCATCACAAACTATTAATCAGTCACCTTCAGTAACATACACCCACCCCTATTTTTCAGTAATAATCAAAAATATTATTGATACGCCTTCTTCATACATCGCTATAAACTTTTAACAATTTTTGATACAAAAAATGAGCTTTGAAGTAACGTTCATTCAGGCTCCTGTATATTCATATTGCAATTATTATTCTTATAAATTATTACTTTTTAAATAAACATTATTATGAAAAAAAATCTTTTAACCTTTATCTGTATTGCAACAACTTCTATAGGCGTTGCTCAAAGAATTACAGTACCTAACGGAAATGTTGGAACTGTTTTAAATGGCTCCGAAAACATTGGTATACACACTAGCTATCCCAATGAAAAATTACATATTAAATCTACAGCAACGAATGAGACTTCTACTATTTTATTGGAGGGCACAGACAACATTGAGAATAGCGCAGGCCTCCGCATAAGAGAAGGAAGTGTTAATCGTGGTGCCTATTTAAAATATAACAGTAAAGACAATTACATGTCACTGGGCGTCACCAATATACCTTCAAATCAATCTGTAGATACTGATGCGTTTCAAATTAGTCGTTCCACTGGCAACACCTATTTTAAAACAGCAACCCTCTTTCATGAAAAAGTAGGTATAAACACCAACAATCCAGATTCAGAATTAACTGTTAATGGACTCATCCATGCTACAGAAGTGCGCATAGATATGGACGTTTTACCTGATTACGTTTTTGAAGAAAACTACCATTTAAGGACTTTAAACGAGGTTGAAAATTATATCGACGAAAATGGACACCTTCCTGAAATACCTTCTGCTAAGCAGGTCGCTGACAACGGTATGAACATGGGGCAAATGCAGGCTAAATTATTGGAAAAAATTGAAGAATTAACACTGTATACCATAGCACAGGAAAAAAGAATTGCTGAGTTGAACAAACAAAATGAACAACTAAAGGTACTAAGCGATCAGATGACTCAAATGCAAGAGGAATTGAAGCAATTGAAACAACATTAATTATCAGATTTTCACAAATTTTGCCATTGCTGTAAAAGGAATTTACTACTTAATTAACTTCTACATAAATGGCGTAAAATGATATTAAACTATGAAATGGTTAAAAATAATATTATTCTTTTTGGCAACGGGCACTTATGTTGCCAAAGCACAAACAAATTATGACGAATCTCTCAAAGAATACTTCAACTTGTTTGAAGGTCATAAATTCTCAACCGACTATTTATGGAACAGAACTTTTATGGATACGGAGATTTTTGAAAACTCAAAACTTAAATCAGCAGATTGGTCTAATAGCTATGTCATCACTAATCCGATAAATTGGCAAATACTATATAACAGACTCCAACAAGCGTATATCGGAGAAGGCCCTTCATTAGCCAATATGTCCTCATTTTGGGATACAGAAAATATAAATTATCGTTCGAACAACACGATCCCTGTTGGAATTATTAATATCGAAGGCAATTACCTGGACCCCGCTTCAATGAGCTCCTATTATGACGTTGAGACTAAAAAATTGGCATCTGATGCACCATTTGAAACCGTTCAAATTTTTGCTGCGTCTCATTTACAGAGTACGGTATATACTACTACTTTAAACTTCGTGCTGGATGTTTCAACCTATTTCAGTAACATACCACAAGAAGTACAAGGTATAGCAATTGATTTCGACAATGGTAATGGCGAAGTAATGTATGATTTAAACAGTTCCATTATACCTGTAAATTACAGTTCTATTGGCGAAAAAAACATAAGGTACAGACTAATTACTCAAAGTGGTAGTTTGTTATCTTTCAGTAAATTAAATATTGCTTTACCGAGTAACGTGAGCAAAGAATCTATGCGTACTTCGGCCACAGGTGTGCGTACCCAGACTGTTTTAGGTTGTGATAACGTACTGGATAAACCAATTATTGTAGTGGAGGGCTTTGATCCATTACAGGAGCGACGACCTCAAGATTTAGTTGATAAATACACCAATCTTCCATTTTGGAATGAACTTTCAGGTTCAGGATATGACTTAGTCGCGGTAACATTTCTAAGAAACCATGACCCTCTGAATGACAATGCCACAGATCTTATCAGCCTCATTACGGATGTTAACGCAGACAAACAAGGGGATTTTGAGAATATCATAATTGGAGAAAGTATGGGAGGACTCATAAGCAGAGTGGCCTTAAGGCGCATGGAAAATAGCAATATCGATCATCAAACCGGTTTATACATTTCTTTTGATTCTCCACATAAGGGAGCAAATGTGCCATTAGGGATTCAGCAACTGGGTAATAATGCATTAAATCTAACGTCATATACGGAACTCACACAACTTTTGGTAAATATAATTCCGCTAATAGGTGGTGACGGTAATTTAAATGAGGCTGGTGATGCCATCGAAGCCATCGAGGCTAATGATTCACCAGCAGCACGACAAATGTTAGTCAAACACTGGAGAGCACCCCATGGATCAAACCCCGATTTCGAGAACTTCCAAAGTTACTTGAACTCACTGGGTTTCCCACAGACGTCGAGAAACATAGCGCTGATTAATGGAAGTAACGAAAGAGACATTCAATCTGCAGACGATGCTAACGGACAAGTAGACATCGGCGAACAATTTGTTGACAGAAGAATCGGGAATGATTGTACACCTCTTCGATTTGATGTTAATGTTTGGGTCTCACCAATAAATACAACTGCCCAAGTATCTGAAATTGATATAGATTCCCGGTGGCCTTTATTTTGCTCGAAATTGGACGATGTTCTAAACATTTCTTCCACCGGATCTTTCAATCAAATCCCATGGGATCTGGCTCCGGGGGGGATAGAATTCGGCGATGAGGAGAGTGACAGAGAAGAATTTTGCTTTGTCCCTACTGTAAGTGGAATGGCGCTTAATGATAATTTAATCAATGGAACGGATGGTGCATTCTATTATGATGAAGATGGTGCCACAACTCGAAGAAAAGCACACATTATTGCAAATAATCAAACCTTATTTGATGACATTTACTCAGATTCTTTTAACTCTGCACATGTAGGAGTTGCCACAAAGGACGATGAGCTCCTGATTATTGCTGAGCAGGAAATTATGAACGAAGCAATGTACTTACAAAACCGTGTCGTTAAGTCTAATTGGAATCGTGATTATGAAGCCAATGATATAATTGTGACTGGCAACGACGTTAATCCTACCGCTTGGACCAATAGAAGTGTCTTTATCTCTGAAGATAATAAAATCATTGATAATGGCGACTTTATAGTAGAATCTGGTGCTGATGTAAGCCTAAAAGCAGTCAATTCAATAACCTTGGGTGTTGGTACAACGATCAATGCCGGAGCAACGTTTGTTGCGACTACTGCAAATAGTAGTGGCTCATGTAATCAGCCTGCTAAATTGGCAAATAACCTGCCTTTTGTCGCTCGTCCCGAAATAGGAATTAAAAAACATGGTGAAACTACCTCATTTAGTATACAAAACTTTCCTAAAGAGGGTAAGCATGTTAGTTGCGAATGGTTACTGAGAGGTGCAGGCGACGAATGGCGCTTTAACGGACCAGATTTTGATATTATTGATCTTAAAGATGGGCAATATTCAATTCATGCTACACTTAGTGGAGCTAACACTCAAAGTAAAAGTAAAGTTTTTGTGATTGCCAACAAAAACAATACTAATCATAACATTACCGGCAATTCATATACAACTGAGTTTAAAGATTCGCAGAATTCCATATACCCGAATCCTTCAAATGGGAATTTAAACATTAAATACCATATGCAAACAGATTCGCAAATAAAGGTTTCGGTTACGGATATAAGTGGAAAGGTTGCTACAATTTTGACAAATAAATATCAATCAGCCGGAGAACATGCCGAATATTATGACATCTCTTACTTAGATAGTGGTTCTTACCTTATACACATAGAAACGCAACATTCTAAAACGGTCAAAAAATTGATTGTCAATTAAGAATCAATGCACATCACAAAAGACACCTTCTCATAATAAATGGGAGGGTGTTTTTTTTCATCTATAACCTGATGATGAACACCGCACATTGCACTATTCCTACATTGACTTTTATTCATAAGAACTCGGGGCTTTCCTTATAAGTAAAGATTAAAAGTATCTTATTAATATAGCCTAAAAATGCCAATTTGTGACTCAGGATTACTTTTTCTTGCTCCAGTGCCCACTGATTACTTCTACAACTTGTGCATGAACAGCGCATGAAGCTACTGTTTCAGCGCCTAAAGGTAACTTATTATTCCCGTCAAAATCACTGATAATACCACCGGCCTCTTGCACCAAAAGGTAGCCAGCTGCAACATCCCATGGTTGCAAATTGTACTCATAAAATGCTTCAAAACGGCCACATGCAACATATGCTAAATCTACTGCGGCACTTCCCAAACGCCGAAGACCGTGCGTTTTTTGCATGAAGGTTTTTAAAATAGCCAGGTATTGATCGGTCTTACCAAATTCGTAATAAGGAAAACCTGTAGCTATGAGCGATTTTGAAAGTTCGTCGACAGCAGACACCTTGATAGGCTGGTTATTACAAAAGGCTCCTTTACCTTTTATGGCAGAAAAGCATTCTTTCCTATTGGCTTCATAAACACAGGCAACTACTAAATCACTACTATCGGCAAGGGCAACACTTACCGAAAATACAGGAAGCTGATGCAAAAAATTGGTTGTACCATCTAATGGATCAATAATCCAGTGCAGGCCTTCGACATTCTCTTTCACATGTCCTTCTTCTGCAATAAACCCCGCTTCGGGAAGCAGTGCTTTTAGCTCCGCCATTAATTGTGACTGAGCTTCTTTATCGACATAAGAAACCAAGTCATTAAACCCTTTATATTCGATTTTTGAAGTATCGAAAGACAATCCTTCGTTGTAAATAAAGTCGCCGGTTTTGATGCAGATCTGCTGCAGTTTCTGACAGATTTCCTCGTAGTTCATTGCAATGTTGTTTGAGTGCAAAACAAACACCGGCCATGTAATTATCAAAGGGAAAGTGTAATTTAATTAAAGTCTCCCTGGCTTTCGTCCGGATTATAATTGGAACCGGCCAAAACAACTACGATCTCGCCTTTCACCGTCCTGGTTTGATAATACTGCAATACCGAGTCGATTGTACCGGTAATGGTCTCTTCATGGATCTTGGTTAGCTCGCGCGATACAGATACCAGTCGGTGCGCACCATACACTTCTTTGAATTGCTCTAATAGCTTAACAAGACGAAAAGGAGACTCGTAAAAAATAACAGAACGTTCTTCGTCAATAAAACGCTCCATCCTACTCTTTCGGCCTTTTTTATGTGGGAGAAATCCTTCAAAAACAAACCTGTCGCTGGGAAAGCCAGACTTTACAAGGGCAGGAACGAATGCTGTTGCCCCTGGCAAGCATTCAAATTGTACTCCTTTTTGAAAACAGGCCCTGCAAATCAAAAAGCCGGGGTCAGATATCGCCGGAGTACCTGCATCGGTGATAAGCGCTATTTTTTTTCCCTGAAGCATTTCATCGACCAGGTGATCCACTACTTTATGTTCGTTATGTGCATGATAACTCTTAAGTGGTGTAGTTATCTGATAATGTTTCATGAGCTTACCCGAAGTTCTTGTATCCTCGGCGAGCACTAGGTCCACTTCTTTCAACAAACGTAAAGCCCGAAGTGTGATATCTTCTAAGTTCCCTATTGGAGTGGGTATGAGGTAAAGTGCTGTAGCATCAATAGACATAAAGTCAAAACTAATAAAGTTTTGGCTTATTACGTTAAATAATGAATTATCTTCACTAAAATTGTTACACGGCTAACCTAACTGGGGCATATGTGTGGAATCAGCATATTGATAGACAAAAAAAAGCAATGTTCAATACATCATATACAAGCCATGAATACTTGCCTCAAACACCGGGGGCCGGACGACGAATGGCACACACAATTATGCTTTCCTGATTTCAATCTCTTTTTAGGCAATACCCAACTCAAAATACGTGATTTAAGCACCCCGCTGGATCAGCTTATTTATAGCCCCAATAAGAAATACATCATATTGTTAAATGGCGAAATATATTATGATGCGGAGCTCAAAAAAGAACTCAAGCTATCCAATAGCTCATTTCCTCCCTCTGATATAGCTTTGATTGGGGCCTTGGCAGAAGAAAAAGGAATAGCAGCACTGCATAAACTTAATGGAATATACTCATTGGCCATTATTGAAACAAGTAACGGAAATATACATCTGTTGAGAGATAGCAGTGGTGCACGTCCTTTTTATTATTTCGACAACGATACCTACTTCGTAGCAACTTCAGAGATAGATGCGTTTTGGTCAACAGGACTTATTCCCAGGCAACTTAATTTGATGGCCATTGAGGATTATTTACGTTTTAAATATGTAATGCGCCCTCATACGTTTTTTGAGCAAGTTTTTGAATTGGAGCCTGGTACTACCATGTATTTGGAACGAGGAGAAAACAAAAAACAATGGCACAATAAAGAGCCAGACACGCACCTTGAAAATAGCAACGATTTAAATGCTGCCACGGAACAATTTAAAGAACTATTTCTGAATGTCTTAAACGATCAGACAAAAGGTGAGAGTAACTTTGGGGTGTATTTGAGTGGAGGTGTTGATTCCAGTTTAATGGTTGCGGGCCTTGCACAATTAACTAATAAACCGGTTCGGACATTTAGTATAAAAATTGAAGATCCTGATTTTGAAGATGGATTTTATGCCGATAAGATTGCTCAACGTTTTGCATGTCAACATGAGTCGGTGTCGCTGAACCAAGATGTTTTGCAGGATATAGACCTTATTGCAGGTCTTTTAGATCAACCAATAGCGGATTGGGCGCTGCTTCCAACCTATTTGCTCAGCGCGAGGGCATCAACGAACGTTAAATATGTGTTGTCGGGCGCCGGCGCCGATGAACTATTCGGTGGTTACCGACGCCACCAGGCGTATAATTTTTACCTGAAAAACATCCATAAGAGATCTTGGCTTTTACCACCACTAAAAGTATTGCATCGATCTATTGACAAAACCACCAAAGTGATCCCACAAACCTGGGATCGATTATTACGAAGTATGGATAATGATAAAACCCAAACATACCTGAACTTTGTGTCTACTCAATTTCCAAAGGGTTCTATGACACCACGAGAAGTCGCAAATAAGATCACAAGCTTCAAAGATGCGCTGGACTTTGATCGAAACAACTATCTGATAAATGATATACTCATGTTAAGCGATCGAATGACTATGCACAACAGCCTGGAATTAAGGGTACCTTATTTGGACAAACGCATAGTAAACTTCGGTAAGCACTTAGATCGGACTATTTTAGAACATAAAGAGCCTAAAATCGTTTTAAAAAAATTGTTGAATGCACTGAACTGTGAGGATGTTAGTGCAAGAAAAAAAATGGGATTTGGTATACCTTTTAGACAATGGTTACTGAAAAATAGCGATTTATTTTGTAAATTCAGGACGCAATCTGTTGACACACTGTCTACCTTAGTTAACCCTGACACAATAAATCATGTTTTTTCCGTTTACAAAAGCGGGAAAGTTGATTATTCGCAAGAAATTTGGTCACTCGTGCTCCTGGCTAAATGGCTGGACAAAAAGTTCTAAAGTTTGAAAATAGTATACATCCATCAGTATTTCAAAACACCTCAGCAAGGTGGTGCTATCCGCTCTTATCATGTGTCTACCGGTATGATAGACCAGGGACATCAGGTGGTAATGGTTACGAGTCACAATAAACCCCATTTTGAAATAAAATTTATCGATGGTGTTGAAGTACACTATTTACCTGTGCGCTATAACACCAATATGAGTAAATGGCGACGTATCTATGCTTTTTATAAGTTTGCACGAAAAGCTTACAAACATATTTCGAAAATGGAGCATATCGATTTAGTATATGCTTCTTCCACCCCTTTGAGTACAGGGTGGGTTGCCTTAAAATTGCACCGTTACCGCAATTTGAACTATTATTTTGAAGTTCGTGACTTGTGGCCGGAAATCCCGATTCAACTAGGCTTCATCAGAAACAAAAAATTACAGCAAAGCCTTCGTGAACTTGAAGCAGATATTTACACACACGCAGATAAGATTATAGCTCTATCACCAGGGATGCGGGATTATATAGAAAAGATAATCAGCCCTGGTAAAATTAGTATTGTATCTAATATTGCCGATGTGAATTTCTTCCAGATGGAGCACAAAAAAATACGTCTTCAGGAAAAATATCATGTCAAAAATAATTTTGTAATATCTTACATCGGAGCAGTAGGATGGGTTAACGGTCTGGATCACCTCCTCTACATGGCCGAAATAGCGCAGCGAAAAGGCTTATACCAACTGAAGTTTATGATCGTAGGAGATGGTAACCGCATTAGCCAAATAAAGAAACGTGCTTCCAATATGGAATTGAAAAATTTCGTTTTTATTCCATTTGCAAATAAAGATCAGATTAAAGAAATAATGAATATTACGGATGCAGTATTCACCTCTTACAGAAATGCGGCGTGCCTGGAAACCAGTAGCCCGAATAAATTCTTTGATGGTTTGGCTGCCGGCAAATTGCAAATTGTAAATTTTAATGGCTGGTTACGAACACTAATCGAAGAAAAGCGATGTGGTATTTATGCTGACCCACAAAACACTAATGACTTTTACCATCAGATTACGCCTTTTCTACAGGAGCCTACGCGACTAATAGAATTTCAACGAAACGCCAGAAATACTGCAGAATTGTACTTTTCGAAAGAGATACAGGTGAGTAAAATCACCCATTTAATTGATGGGAAAAGCTACTTTAGAGCGACTACTGAGGCGGTCTATACCCCGACTGCTTAAAAATCTTTCCTGCATCCTTTTCCGTCATCAAATCTTTAAGTGTAAGATCAGGGTGTGACTCCATATAACTTCGTACAATTTGCCAACCGAGCCACTGACCGATACGTCCGGGGCAGTCGTCAGCCACTTCGAAAGTTTTTGGTCTCGGGCTAATATATTTAGATACATGTTCGGGATCGGTACTATGAAAAAGGCTGTTAGCTATAAAATGTTTCCAGACACGTTGTTTCGCAAACTGCTTAGTTTCTTCTATTTCTTCCTTGGTATACTCTATGTACAGCGAATCGTGCTGGCAAGGGAAAACCTGTTCCACAAAATACAACTCTTTACCATGGTAAATCATATATGCCAACAGGGACTCATCTTTCTTGTCAAATTTGTTAAACTTGCGCGACAGCTCCATGGCGAATTTTTTAGGCGCATTTGCTTTTACGCAATACCTGCCGACATAATCCGGAACAAGTCCAGAAGCAGTAATTTTATAGTCTGTTTCAGCACCTACCAGGTAATCCAAGCCAATAATGAAAGACTCATCTGAGAAGATTAAATCCCTGTTCTGGCCATAACCGGTAATTGTTGTAATTACGGGAGGAGCTTTGAATTCAGGATAATAAAAATTAACTCTTCGCACTACTTTTTCGAATTCTTTCAAAGTAGTCTGCTCAAAATCGCCGTAAATATCGTGCACATTTTTCACAAAGGACTGCAATTCTTTTACTTGAGACTTTCGGTAAACATCAAGCGCAAAGACGGAATCATTAGGGTAGATATTGTTCAACGAATAATCGTGAAAGGATTTGCTGGATCTAATATAGTTCTTAGCATCTTCTAAACTCTTGATGTTTTGAAATTCCTGATCCAATCTATGGAGTTCAAATTTCACATCGATATCACTTATATCGATATTATCACAAGTTTCTTCGCAACCTAATAGTAGAAAAAGAGGTACTAAAAAAAACGTGACTTGTTTCATTTTATATTATATTTGACAGTATATCTTTCAAAATTAGAATATTTTGTAAAAGAATGGTTAAAAGGTTTTAACTTTTAACGTATTCAAAGGAAAGATGAAAATTGAACTCTATGAAAAAATTTGTATTAGCAATAGCCTTTTTTGTGTCGCTTTTTTCGACACAAGCTCAAAAAATAGACGTTGGTATCATGTTTGCACCTAATCTTTCTCTCAATAGAGTGTTGGATCAGGCAGAAGATTGGGACATCAGTAACGACGGAATAGGAATGCGTTTTAGCGCAGGACCAATTGCCGACATTTTTGTAACTGATAATGTAGCATTTAGTACAGGTATATTTTTCTGCTCAAAACGTTCAGCAGTATCAGGCCAGGAATCAACTCAAGATACCTCATTGAACGTACAGGTAAACCTACAATATGTTCAAGTTCCAGTTGGTTTAAAGTTTTTCACGAATGAAATCGCCAATAAATTAAAAATATACTTTTCCCTGCATGGGAGTATCGAAGGTAAAATCAACGAGCTAATTGTTGATTATGAGGATGAACAAGATTGGAAGTTCGCTAAGCCCTTTGATGCCGGAATGCACCTTGGTGCCGGTGTTGAATTAAACGTTGGCCAGAGCAATGCGGCGTTTTTTGGTGTAAATTATAATAGAGGATTAATTAATATTATCAGAGGGGATTTTCATGAGGTCATCAACAAAGATGAGATCAGGTATCATAATGATCAATTCTCTTTAATCGCAGGCTTTAAATTCTAAAGTATTTAAACACATGATGTGCTTGCATCATGTGTTTTTTATTTTTACTTACGACTTTTATTCGTTTTGCGTTCCAATGCACTAATTCTCTGTTCATGATCTTGCATAAAATCAATTTTATGAAGTAGTGCCTCTCCATTTTCGCTATTTTTCTTAATTGCTTTGGCCATATCAATGGTTACATCAATTAGCGTGTCCATACGATCCGACATTCTACCAATCTGATCAGATAAAACATCAATATGTTGTGTGTTTTTAACAATTAACTCCGCCTGTACGTCTTGTTTAAGCAGACTTTCACTCAATAGCTCAACAATTCTGTCTTCGTTTTTCATCTTATAGTAATTTACGTAAAAAAATCCGGAGAAAACGAATTTCCCAATATTAAAGAAACAGCAATCTCTCCTAAAAGATTCCTCTCACGTAATTCAAAAAACATGCCAATTTAATCCATACCGTCTAAGGGAAGCACATTTGATTCTTTAAGTACAGAAAGCACCACCATTGATTGCATATTGCCCATTTCTTCTATATCAAGGAGTTTTTCCAGGATAAAGTCGTTATATGTTTTAATATCTTTCGTAAGAATTTTGATCAAAAAATCAGAAGACCCAGTGGTGTGATAACATTCAACAACTTCAGGGATGGCATTGATTTTTTCGAGGAAGGAGCCTACCGTTTTTTTATGAGATCCCTTCAAAGAGGCCTGTAAAAATATGGCAACGCCGAGCCCAATTTGCTCTTTATCGAGCTTAGCATGATAGCTTTTTATAAGTCCTGCATTTTCGAGTTTTTTTACTCTTTCGAGTGTTGGAGCCGGAGACAAACCCACTTCTTTGGCCAATTGTGAATTGGTAATCTTTCCGTTCTCCTGGAGTTTAACAAGAATAAGCTTGTCGATATGGTCAGTTTTCATGATTTATGCTATAAGTCCCTAAAATGTTTGAAAATAACTGTTCTAACCTTTTGGATTGATAATCTGACGCGTAAAACACTGGAACTTGTTTAAAGGTAAAGAACAAAGTATTCTTCTCTTCATAAGCCTGAATGGACTGCCTGATAAGTTCTTTAAGTCTGGTTTGTTCTTCAAATGTAACACAATAACCCAACTCGTCTTCAAGCACATCCCAGGTAGTACTGTTCTTAGAGGTTATTGCTATCGTTTTTCTCTGGGCCACCATATAATCCAAAAGTTTGGAAGGGAAGAATACCGCTTCTGCTTCATCGCTTATTTTACTGTCTACATTTAAAAAGATATTTGCTTTGCGTTGAACATTTATAAGATCTCCATAAGGAATCATCCCCCAATTTTTAAAAAAAGTTAAATATTTATAGGCATCAATTTTCTGATTGTTGAGTCGCGTTGCCTCTCCTGTAAATATTAATTCTACATCTTTAAAAAGATCCGGGGTTTCCTTATATAAATCGGCAAAAGGTTTTAATAATAAATCCGGATCTCTTTTTTCTCCAAATCCTCCATTATATACAAAACGCATTTTATCATCAAAACTCAATGCATTCTCCTTATACTGTTGAATGTCATATACATTCGGAAACAACACAAATTTGTCACTCATTTCCGGATAAGCATTCTTATATAAGTCGATTGTCTTTTGAGAGGTAAAAGAAATGCACTTGGCTCTTTGAAAACACTTACGTTCCATTTTCTTATTAAATTTTCTTGCTAATGGGTGAAAATAGGTAGCAGGCGTTTTGCTTTTCACAGAAGACTGTGCCCAGGGGTCACTCAAGTGAAGTATCCATGGGATATTGAAATGTTTAGCCAATTTGTAAGCAAGGAATGTAGAGCTCAAGGGATATGACCTTGAGTAAATTAAATCAGGTTTTGTAGACAACTTCCTGCTAACCTGCCGCCATTTCAGCCAAAACGAATACTTAGGATCCGGAAACTGTAATAAAAATGGAAACAACCTGTGAATAATAGAATTCAGTAATCTTTTTTCGAAAAGTTTAATCTCCAACTTCTTTTCTGCTCCATCCCCATAATGTTCCAAAGAGGGATCCTCGTCCATGTAAAGTGTGGGGTTTTTACTGGTAACAACAGTATAAGCGACGCTGGATTTGTCAAGATATTTAAAATACTTTGCAACTTGAACTGACTCAGGGTCACGTTTAGGAGGAAATGCTAATGATATAAAAAGCACATGTGGCTTTTTTTTGACTTTCATAAAATGACTTTACATTTTTCACGCAAACTACAATTTTTTTCGCCGGGAACTAAATGGAAAAAAAAAGTTCAATATTAATATACGTTTAAACACAATATTGCCTTATTTTATCCTTCATTTTTAAATTCCGCAAATGGCAGAACAGACTGAAAAAAGAATTTATTTAAAAGGACTTGATGGAATTCGGGCAATTGCTGCTTTAGGAGTTTTCGTATTTCATATGAATGAAAACCTACACCTTCCCACCACCATGTTGGGACCATCTGGCGTTACCATTTTTTTTGCCCTAAGTGGATTTTTAATTACTTTTTTAATGCTAAAAGAAATAGACAAGACAAACACTGTCAACATAGGTTCTTTTTATGTCAGAAGATGTCTGCGAATCTGGCCACTATATTTCTTCTACTTACTCATAGTGGTAATAGCACGTCAAATTTTTGATTGGGATCTGTTATACTACGTTTTTTTTCTCGGCAACTTCCCTTTTGTTTTTGGAGAGCCTTTACCCCACCTCGGACACTACTGGTCACTGGCAGTTGAAGAACAATTTTATTTATTCTGGCCTTTTTTAATTAAGTATTCCAAAAATATTCTTCGAAATCTAATTTTATTCCTGTCTGTTTATTTCATCATCAAGCTCGCTATTAACATAGGTATTGGTGGTACCACAGAAATTTACAAACTGGTTTACATTACTAAATTTGATTGTATGGCCCTGGGGGGCATTGTGGCTTGTCTATATTTCAAAAACCATTCCGTCATCAAAATTTTAAGTACATGGTATATGCAGCTGTTGGCTATTTCCATTATTGTATTAGTAGCTATAAATCGTTTCCATATCGTTTCAATAGTCGATCCGTATTTCATAACACTTGCTACACTTATTTTTGTGGTTAGCCAGAGTAAAGGATCATACAGAATTATCAACCTGGACAATCTTGTAATGAATTTCTTAGGAAAAATCTCTTTTGGAATTTACGTCTATCATGGTTTCATTATGCACTTGATTGTACCGGTTCTGAAAAAGTTACAATTAAGTCAATCCATAGAATATGTCGTCATATATATAAGCTGTTTTGTTTTGACTATTCTTGTATCCTATTTATCTTATCGATTCATAGAAAGTCCATTCCTAAAAATGAAGGAACGTTTTTCATTAGTCAAAAGTGGTCGACCCAAGTAAGCCAACTCAAGACTCCACTTTTAGTTTTTGAATATTTTATGTATCACCTGGTTGGTGCCTGATGTTATTTTCAAAAAATAGGTACCTGGAATAAGTTTGCTAAACGCTACTTCTTCGTTGAAAAAACCCGATGAATTCTGCTCTATTTCCGTATAAAGGAATGTTTTCCCCTCTATGTTTGTAAGTTCAATATAACAAGTTTGGTCTTCCGACAAAAATCCTTTCACATAAACGATTCCTTCCGTTGGATTTGGTATTACTTCATTAATAACAAATTCTTGTGGGTATAGACATTGTGAATTATTACTGATATCAATTTCGTTATAGATAGTTTCATCTAAACTCACATACAAACACAAATAATTATTTTCAGCTTCTTCACCTAGTGTAAAAGGTAATTCGAAATTGCTCAGAGTCGCACCCGCTTCAATTGTTTGCTGTATTACTTGTCTGAGTACGGTATTTCCATCTATATTTAATGCTATGTTAAAAGAATCTATTGGCAATACGGCATTATTCGTAATAGCTGCAAATATGCTTACCTGATCATCCTCCGTATTTCTCCAAATATTGTTTAATTCAAGATCGAATGTAATATCATCAATAAAAAGGTTATTTATTATGGAGTTACTACAGCCACTCTCATCATAAACTTCCAGTCCAATATCATAAGATCCGTTTTCTGTTAATACGGTATCTAATTCATTTGAAGTACTCACCAACACATCATTTATAAACCAGTTTACCTGATCGTGAACTTGTGTGGGGGTAAGTATTAGTTGATAAGGTGCCTCCGCAAAGCTCACAGGCATTTCAAAATGCGCAACTGGCTCTGAATTAATGTTCACATCTCTAACAATTGTCGAAACGCACCCTGCCTGCGTTGACACCTGATAACGTACCTGTTGAGTACCCGGAGTTTCAAACACTACAGTTATGGAATCTCCCTGCATTAAACCAAAGCCTTCAATTATCCATTGAAAATCAATTATACTATCGCCGGGAGCGTTACTATTATCAATGAAGCTGGTAGTATCGCCTTCACAAAGCAAGCCTGTAACAAAATCTACTTCGGGTAGCTCGGGCACCACTACCTGTTTGATAGTATCGCCACGGCAACCAATATCATTTGTTACTGTTAAGCTCACCTCAAAAGTATCTATCGTACTAAATATATGTAATGGGGCGGCATTGATATAAACCTGATCTTCTATTTGCCATAGCCAACCTTCTATTTCAAATTGATCATCAATACTTTCATCTACAAAAAGGTTACTCTCACCAAAACATACGGGATCTGTACTAAAGTTTGCTCGTGGCGACACAAAAGTGTTCATATTTCTACTCACACTGTCTACACAGTTTTGATCAGACTTAACACGTAAACGTATCAGGTGTGTACCCGCTTCTTCAATACGTATTGAAGGATTGCGTGCTGTGGAAAACACCTGCTGATTATCTAATGTCCAAACCCACTCATCGATACTTCCCAGAAGCAAAGTTGATCGATCTATGAAATCTGTTGGCCAGTCTGAACAACTAATAGAAGTTTCAAAATCGACCGTAGGAACCGGGTAAATTACAAGTTGTTTCGAAAGCGTATTTTTACAGCCGGACTCATTGGTTAGTTCTAAACTTATTGTATAAGTCCCTGAGCTGTCGAAAATATAAAAGGTAGAAGAATCACCAGGTATACTGACAGTATCTACCATCCAATTGTAATCAGTTATATTTGCTCCAATGGTTTGATCTATAAGAAAGACCGAATCATTCTGACAATGATTTTCACTTATAAAGTTCACGTCTGAACCTGCTTCAACTTCTATTTGAACGGTATCGATATCTGTACAGCCTGGTATTTGGGCACTCAGAGAAATATTTTTTGAACCTGAGCTGTTAAAAGAATATATTAAATTAAACGACGAAGTATCCAATACGGTGTCAACACTCCAATTCCAACTAACTATCGAATCTACTACCTGTAGTGATACATTTTCAAATTCCAGCTCGTCTAAGGTGCAGTAAGGTTCTGCGGGTAGTTGAATTTGAGCTACCGGTCGTTCATAAATAATATAAGATGTATCCAAAGTATTTGAGCAGCCAAACTCATTATTGACAGTCAAATTAATATGATAGGTTGTTGAAGTGTCAAATTGATACATAAATGCATCAGCAACACTCACACTATCGCCATTAATCGCCCATAAATTAGTTGAAATTGCCTGATCGCTTAAACGCTGAAAGGAAAATTGTGACGGATTTGACAAACATTGATTGGAATCTAAAGTTATTTGAAACAACGAACTGGAATCAGAACGTACGTAGATTGAATCGATACTCTTATAGGTTTGTCCTAATGCTTCAGTTTGCAGGCTTACCTGGTACCAACCTGGATTACTTAAGCTCAAATCGAGAGGTATCGCCTCAGTGGAAGTATGATCAACACCATTGGATGCATTTGAATAATGAACACCATGTAATACTTGATCTTCGTTTGAATATAAAAACACAACATAGTCGCTGCCAGCTGTAGCTAAGTTCAAGGCCAGTGTACTAGCTAATTTCTGATCAAAATTTGTGTCTTCCAATATATTAAATTGCTCATTATTGAGGTCAGCACCCAAACCAATTTTATAATAACGGCCCGTCACTGAGCTTATAAACAAATAATAAGCCCGACCATCCTTCACAATCTCGATATCGGAAGAGACCACAGGCAATTGTCCAATAACTAAAATTTCAGGTTCATTAGTCACCGAACTACCAAAAATAAACTTGTAAACATCTCCTGTAGTGGAATTTATACCAAAACCGTAAACTTCACCACATTGTTCAACGACCACAATTCCTCGCGCACCACCATCAGGAATTGTAATGGTATCTAGTTTTTCTATCTGATAATTAGATGTATTTAGTTGAATCCGGTTAATGACATCGCTCAAAAAGTCTGTTTGAAACGCATATAAAGTATCTCCTTCATTAAAATAGCTAAGTGATGCATTGACATTAGTTAGGTCAAAAGCGATCTCTTCTATTTGAGGGTTCAAATTCATTTGATCACCAAAACGCATTAACATTAAGTTAGAAGAACTACTGCTAGTAGCAAGGCAAATTATTTCACCATTGTCATACCTCAACTCCAAATCATCGGGAAGTAAAAGCAGGTTACTGGTTATAGATCCATGAACTGTGGGTTCTTTAGACAGTTCATCGTCAAAACTCAACCAAACAATTTCGTTTCGATTCTGATCAGCAATTAATACATGTACGACTGCGGTATTTGGGTCCTGAAAACTTGTGATTCCACGGACTAAATTAAGTCCCAGTGAAGCAGCATAACTTTGTATTACACCATTATTGGTAAAATCATTATCGCTGATATTCCATAGATAATGATCAAAGTTGAGATTATTGTTTTGAAAAATCAGACGTTCGTTAATACAAACGCTATCCGGAATATCAAAATCTATTACAAATTGCTTATCTAAGTTTTGCCATCGACTCAAAGAATCTGAACAAGAAGCAGCATCTGTCACTACCAGGGAAACAAGAACCGAGTCTTGCCCAAAGTAAGCAAATGAAGATTCGTGTTTTTGTGATTCTTCAGAATTAACTGTCCATAAAACCGAAAAAGGTTCTGACGAAACCTGAGAATTGGTAGTCACAATTATACTGTCGTTATTACATCCCAATTCAACGTCAAAATCAACTTGAGGCAAGTCATTGATTGCTATACTATCTACTACTTCATTGACACACCCTCTGGCAGAACTTACTTTTAAATTGATAATAATCAGAGAATCTGCATTGAAGGTGAAAATTGGATTTTGAGCAGTACTGGTATCTATTCCTGTGGAACTGGTCAATGTCCAATCCCAAGCAACAAGCGAATCATTTGGTGCAAGAGAAAGATCTTGAAACAAAATCGGATTTTGCTCACAGCTATCAGAATAGCCAAAATTGGCCCCAGGCAAATTATAAATGGTTATAGTATCAAATTGTACCAAATCACACAAATTTTTAGCAGCAGCATTAAAAGAAACGATGTACGCTCCAGGACTATCATATACATGAGTTGGCTCAAGCGAATCTGAAGTTGAACCATCACCAAAATCCCAGTAAAAACTGCTCAAAAGACTTGTATCGGTATTATTGTTAAACTGAATAGTATCTAAAGCACAATCATCATCAAAACGCAGTACAACTTCAGGTGCTTCGTTTAAAATAATTGTACTATCATAAGAATTTGAACAAGATGGTAAATGAGCAGTAAGGGTAACAACAAACGTATCGGCCTCTACAAATTGATGAGTAGGGTTGAACGATGTCGACCCATTTCCGTCTCCAAAATCCCACTGCCATGTAGTAAGCGTATCAGCAGTATTGACCGAAGTATTTATAAAAGGAATGGAGGAATTAACACAAACTATTGTGTCGTCAAGTGAAAAGGAAGCAATTGGAGCTTCATACAATTGAACTGTTTTACCAGCAAAGGACGGACAGTTATCGCTATTTACTATCGTCACATTTACGTCGTAGGTTCCACTGGAATCAAATACAATGGAAGTGTCCTGACCTCCGGAAAACATACTTCCACCCACATTCCATGTAAAAGAAACACCAGGAGTTCCGTTTATCAAAGTAGCAGAAAATGCCGTGGCACTATCAAGGCAATAATTTAAGGCACTTTCCAGTTCGTAGGTACTTGCCAAATTATTACGTATCACAATATTCTTAGATAGCAGTTGAATTTTATTTGCGGAATCTGTATACCTAAGTGTTATTTGATAGGTTCCGGGTGTAAAGTAACTCACTTCATTGGCGTTATCTATAGAACTACCTATACTCAGTGAATCACTTTCTTGAAAATTTAAAAACAGCATTTGAGATAAGTAAGAATACATCGACCAATTTCCCTTGTCATAGGCCGTAGCTAAGCTAAACAAGCCGCCCTGTTTGGGCAAAGTAGGTGTAATCAATACAGGCGAGATGCTATCCAAATTCTGACCCAAATCCACGGTATAAAATCTACCCTCCACCGAACAATAAGTCATATATATTTTTAATCCTTCTTCTATAATATCACATTGACTTGGCCGATCGGACAATATACTGTTGAAAGAATTAATTTGAGGTGTATTTAAAAAACTGGCACCAAAATTAAGGACGTGAAAATTTCTACTTCCAGAAGAAACTGCAATTCCGTACAGTTTATCGCATTTTTGTAGTACGCGCATATTTCTTAAACCGCTAGATTCGGTGAGTTCAAATTCGTGTGAAAATTCAAGCAAGGGAGAGCCGAGCGATGCAGAAAAGTAAGTTCGTGCCTTATTACCAAAAAAATCATTAATAAATACAAAAGCACTATCGTGCATGATGGTCGCACACATATAAGAATTGCTTGAAGTAAAATCGGCACCCAACACCTCATGTACCTGAGGTATATTCCCTAAAGATGATCCAAAATTTAATTGAATAACCTTTGCTGGATTGCGACATAGTACAAAGCCATACCACTCCCCCTGATAAGATAAAACATCAATACTCGCAGGGTTTCCAAAAGTATTATTGGGAACGTTTAATGAATATGACGCCGTAGAAGGTTCTTGTAAACCGTTTGCAAACTCCATGATATAAATTCTGTTAGAAGTTTGATCGCTTGTAAAAGACATCCACCCGATAGTGGAATCATAAACCACGTCAATACCAAAATTGCTGGAAATCGTTTGACTTTCCAGGGTGTCTAAAGTCAATTCGGAAAAACTATTGTCACTGTCAAAATCCCATAATAGATCTCCATTTACGAATCCGGGTGCCGCAACTTCAATTTTTTCACCTAAGCAGGCGGTATCAGGGACATTGGTTAATGAATCAATGCATTGACTGCGGGCTCCAAAAACAACGCAAAGACCAATTATACAATGTAGCCAGCATACTTTCATAAGTCTAAATAAAGTCAATTTTTAGCTTTAACTCAATATTTCGGTACAAATAGAGCTCCTAAACCAGGACTTGAATGCTATTATAACTTTTCTATAAGTTACAATAATCATACCTCTTCCGGTTTTAAGCTAGTTCCTTAGTTATATAATACGTAAACACTCGTTAACTATGTTAACTAAATAATTGTTATCCGATTAAACACATTTACTATAACCTTAACCAGGACTCAGGAACAATGTCTACGGCCTGATTTTCCCTATTAGTGTCTACAAACCATTTTGAAGGCGCCACTATCTCTTTATTTTCGTTACTATTTAACCAGGCTGCCCACCAACTAAATGAGCTATTCGCAATAATTTGATGTTTGCACTGAGACATGAGATAAAGATCCTGGTAAGCATGTTCGGCATCATTATGATGAACGTAAGAAACAGGTACATTTACCTTTAAATTTTCTTTGACCCAATCTATATCGTCGGAAAAAATATAAAGCTTCAAATTACTATATTTTTCCCTGAAATGATTAATGGCACTTTCATAATAGTCTAAAGAACATATTCCGTGAACTTTGTTGGTTTTTGCATTCGCTACATAATCACCCCTTCTGAAATGTACTCCAACACAATTGTAACTGGTATGCAATTCTTCCTCAATTGCCAAAGTCTGATCTGACAGTGGTGAAATTATTACAAACTCATTGCCAATAATCTCACGTATTTCGTGAAAATATTTTTCAGACTGCCAATACCCCTCTAAATAGCTTGGTTTTTTGAGATCAAGTAAATGTGGATTATAGTTCAATTCTTCCTCAACAACGTACTTTCTGGAGTTGAAAAATTGCTTCAAACTACTGGCTCCAACAGGAAATGACGTTATATTTTTTTCTGAAGCGATACTAGCTGAAATATTAAAGTGGTTCAGCTCATAATTACGCAGTGTATCTCTATTAAGTTGATCAATATCTAAATAATAGGGCATCTTTAATTTATAAGCCAAATGCATTCCAACAGCATATTGGAACATTTGATTCCCAAGGCCTCCAAGTAACTTCGAAATTATCATAAATGATATTGTAATTTAATTATTACTACAAAACGTATCTTTGAGCATTGTGAATTTAGAGATTCGACCAGCTGGGCATTAAGAAAATTAAGCCTGAGTTTTTCTTGAGCTTTCTGGGAGTGAGTTTACCTCCATTAATTATATCAAACTGCATACAACTTTCTAAATAGTCAAAATCGTCTACACTTTCTTTACCACCAATCCAAAAACTAACATAGTAGGTATCTGGATAAAACCTTAAATCCTCGAAACAAACTTCATACGCTATTTCTCCATTGATCACCTCAGGTTCGAAATGGGAATCTGAGTTCAAATAATGTCCCAAAAGTATACCTGCAGAATTATGTATGCTAATAGCTATTTTAAAGTCTCGAATTTCCTGTTTTGTATCCAGATATAAGTTAAATATCACCGATTCCCCTAAAGAAAACTGGTTACACAATTCCCCTTTGCTGTTTTTTATTTCAGCCCGGGTAAAGGAAATACACTGATTGCCTTTTCTGAGATCATAATTCGTTAAATCTATGAAAGGCATACCCGAAGAACCGTCTAATGAATTGAGGTAAATGGGCAAGATGTCCTCTGTCGCGCCGATATTAGTCAATTCACCTTGTTGTAATAACATAGAGGTATTGCAAAGATTCTGTACTGCACCCAGGTTATGACTCACAAAAAGTACTGTTCTACCCATTGAGGCCACTTCTTCCATTTTTCCCAAGCACTTTTTTTGAAAGACGATATCTCCTACTGCCAGTACTTCATCAATGATTAGTATTTCTGAATTTAGGTGTGCTGCTACGGCAAAAGCAAGACGTACATACATCCCGGAAGAGTAACGCTTAACAGGTGTATCTATAAACTTCTCAATACCGGAAAAAGCTACAATTTCATCAAATTGTTCTTTGATTTCTTTTCGCTGCATTCCAAGTATGGTACCATTCAAATAGATATTTTCTCTACCTGTAAGCTCAGGATGAAAACCGGTTCCTACTTCCAAAAGTGACGCCAACCTACCATTAATTTCAATATGACCTGTTGTTGGGGCCGTAATTTTTGAGAGAATCTTTAGCAGCGTGCTTTTACCTGCTCCGTTCCTACCGACAATACCAACCCGGTCGCCCTTTTCAATAGTAGCTGAAATATTTTTTAAGGCCCAAAACTCTTCTGAATTTTCTTCACTCTTACTATAAAAACTCTTTATGCGGGCACTTATCAACTCTCGCAAATCCCCTTGTTTGGCTTTCCCAAGGACATATTTCTTACCTACATTCTCTATTATAATTGACGAATTGCTCATATCAAATCTGCCGCTGTCTTCTCTATTTTACTGAAATACCTTAAACCAAAAAAGAATAAAATCAATACAAAGGCAAACGAAACATATGTCAAATAGTTGGGCGGATCTGTATCTAACAGGCACCACCTCATTCCTTCGGTAGCTCCGGCCATTGGATTTAAAAAGTAGGCTACCTTTAACCATTCCGGAACACCTGCCTTATTAACAATCGCAGATGCGGGATATGCAATTGGCGATGCATATAAACCAAATTGTACTAAAAACGGGATTACATGTTGAAAGTCTCTAAATCTTACGGTTAGGGCACTCAACCAAATCCCGATGGTCAATGATGATACAATGGTTACGAATACGAAGAAAGGGAAATACAACATATTTGAACTAAGCTCTACTCCTGAATAAATAAGTGCAATTACCAACATAACAATTACAATCAGGTAATCGACTAAGCCTACAACTGCTTTTGAAAGTGGCAAAATTAACCTTGGGAAATATATTTTCTTAATCATATCTCCCGCATTTTTTATGGACAAGCTGGACTGATTTAATACAAAGGAAAAGTAAGTCCAACACGACATTCCGCAAAGCACAAATAAGGGATAAGGTATATCACCTGTATCTATTTTCGCCACATGGCCAAACACAACAGTGAAAATCACCAATGTGCTTAGTGGTTGTAGTATAGCCCAAAATAAACCTAGAAAAGTCTGCGCGTACCTTACTCTTAAATCTCGATAAGCCAGCGTGAGAAAAAGGTCTTTGTACTTCAACAGTTCCTTAACCGGAATAAGCAACTCTTTCTTTCCGGAATCAATTACGGTCTTATTCATATTTACAAGTCCATCAAAAAAGACTCAACAATAAATGATCAAAATAAATTAATACTACGTGTAATGCGTAAATTTAGCACATGTGAAGATATAATTTATATTTCTAAATTCAATTCCCTGAAAGAAATTTGGGATAATTTAGCCTTCATTACCAGGGCATGTAGTTTTCATTTCTGAGGAGAATAGCTACTTTTGTTCCTTAATTTACAGATCTCTGTCATGCAAAAAGTAATAATTGCCGGTTATCCGAAAAGTGGAAATACTTGGTTAGCCCGCTTAAGCGCCGAACTTATCGAATGTCCGGTAGGTGGATTCCTGTATTATTCGGAGCATCCTGAATTGGCTATAGAGGGTCTTAATCGTGTCTCGGATTATTGCTGCTATAAAAGTCACCATCAGTTGCATGAAATAAGTCGTTACGATCAGAAAAATGCTAAGATTGTTTATATAGTGCGTGACCCGAGAGACATTCTCTTAAGTGGGAGTCACTACTTTTTCAAACGTGAGAACTTATCAAATTCCGAAAGGCTAAACCGAATGACAAAGGCCATTTTTGAGGGTGATATTACCATACACTATTGGTGTCGCATGGCCTGGGATGAACATGTAAAGTGCTATTTAGATGCTCCACAAGCCCTTGTGTTGAAGTATGAAGACCTTATAGATAATACTTTTGAGAGTTCCTCTCAATTACTTGAATTTTTAGGCCTTCAAAAAAGTGATGAAGAAATACGTATAGCTATTGATGAACAATCTTTTGACACCAAAAAAAAGAAGTTCGAAAATTCTAATCCTACTCAATTCAAATTTCTAAGAAAAGGGACTAAAGAACAATGGAAAAGTGAACTGAACAGCACTATAATTAAGCAATATAATGAGCGATTTGAAAGTATGTTTAGACGCTTAAACTACTCCTTTGATTAAGTTAATGTTGAATGTTAATGATTTGCTTAATTATTTACTTTAGCACTAATCGAATAATATCGTCATTAACTTCACAGCTGAAGTCTTTTGTATAGTTATCAGAAACATATTTCTTCAATGCATCTACAGTAGGGTAATCTCCCTCACCAACAAAACAACGGGCATCGTCGATTAAAATAATGTGCTTATTTGGGCTATCTGATAAGATCGCTTTCAATTCTTCATAAATTGGACAATCTTTTTCGCCCTGAGCAGTAACACCTCCCGAATAATGTCCGTCGAGCCAGAAAATGGCGCTTTTATTCAATGTAGCAACTATTTTCGGTAATACCTTACCACTATCACCAAGCCATAGTTTAACATGTGTATCGTTCTCAAAACGCTTTAATGCTTTTTCATGTAAATCTTTACCTAGCTCTACAGAATGAATTTCCTGAAAATTAGCCTTCTGAGCCTCTATCATGTTCCCCAAATAGGTCCCGGTTTCAACAAAGGCTGAAACTGCATACTCTTTTTGGTAATCTAAAATAGCACGCTGCTTTACGATATGGGGCGGAGGAGCAGGGCTTCCTTTTTTTTGCCATTCTTCAATTACCTTATCCTCATGTTCCTTACTTAGACGACTATTTCTTTTTTCCAGAACACTGGGGGCTACTTTGTTTAAAACTCCTTTTATTGCTTGCTTCAACATATACGATAATTGATAGAATTAACTCTTTCTCGAAAAATTAGTTTCAATAATCCGAAAATATTCGATATTTAAAAATATTATCCTCAAGTATTTTTACCCTTACCGGCTCTAACTTCAACATCATATTTTCCTTTTATGATAAGCACGTGTTGGGTTGAAAATAAATCCGTCACATGTTAGTGAAAAATAAATTAGTTGACCCAACGGGATATTCTTCTTTCCTTATTGTATTGTACGCTGGCCTCATTAGGTCTTTGAACTTATCTTTAGGTGTTGTTGGAGCAGGAACATTTAGACGTCTTTTTACAGAAAAATCTACGCTCTTTATCCCTACCAATGAAGCCATTTTTTCTATCGTATGCTGCTTAAAACAATTTATATGCTCCAAAGGAGCAACAGGGTTTAAAGAATTTGCACTTATCTTGGCTGCTTTCCAGTCATTGGCCTTTAACCTCCGTTCTATGTCATAACCGTTAGGAACACTTATTTTAATAAGTCCGCCCGGTTTAAGGCCTTTTACCAATATTCTTAAAATAGCTAAAGGGTTTGGTAAATGTTCAAAAACCTGTTCTGTATTGATAAAATCGAAATTATTCTTTTCAAAACCTTCCAGGGTTACAACATTAATACCCACACTTTTAGCATGCTCAATTCGCGTCTCGGAAAGTTCTGCACCATAGCTGTTTATCCCCATGGACTGCACCACCTTACACCATTTAGACCAACCCATGCCAAAATCAAAAAAGTGAAGTTCGTCTGGAATTTTATTGAAATATTCTAACAAACTGGCTACTTCATCTATTAGTTTAAAATAATAAGCCGCACCATGTTTGCGTTGATATTTCTCGTAAATAAGTGCCGGATTTAACCACTTCTCGTAAAGTGTTTCCATTAATGCATCATTTGGAATATGCCCTTGATACACCAATCCGCAATTTGGACATTTTCGAAGCTCAAATTGATTACCAGCCACTTTGTCTAACTCCACTCCACCCTGGTGGGCATAAAACTCATGCAAATATGCTTTTAGTACCTGAGATTCATAGGGGAGCTCATAAATGGTCGTAAATTTTTTTTCCTCACATGCCGGACAATGTTGTCGCTCGATAAATCCTTCTAGCATAAAAAAACTTTTGTAAGAATAAAGATACTTTGCGAACGGACAATTAACAAATAGCTCCTCACTTGTTTAACAATGATTTTGCGAACAGACGAATTTTTTGATTTTTACTCAACACATTACCTGAATAAAAAGGCATCTGCTTCAAATGTGAAAGTAGCTTATTGTGATCTCTCGTGAACTCCAATAACACTTTGTAATAACCACGAGTGAGCATTTCTTTAAAATGAACTTCATGATATCCGCCTCTCTTTAATCCTGCACGATAGATCTCTTCAATCCAGTTTTTGTAGCTATGTAAATCGGTTTTCATTAACTTCCCGTTATGGGTGATAAACTTATGCATGAGGTATTCTTCATCACTTATCTTTCGTTGTAAGAGGTGTTCCAAAATAGCCATCCTTGCTTTTTTTGCATTATCAACCTGGGTACTTTTGTGAGTAGAAGATACCTGATTTGGATGAAATCTATAGTCCAGCAATACTTCGGGAAGGTTTGCCAACCTTGTAATCGAAGCCAATTCACGCCAAAACTCGTAGTCCTCGGCATGTTTGAAGTTTTTGTTGTACTTGATATTATTAGCCGCAAGTACATCGCGTCGCATCATTACCGTAGGATGCGCAAAAGCCACCAGTTTGAACATATGCATACATATGTCTTCATGGTTTTTATAATATTTTATGATGTTGAAAGAAGGGTGATTTAAGGCCCTGATCCAGGTTCCGCAGGCGCCGATACTTTTGTTCCTGTTAAGAAAATCGCATTGCCTTTCCAAACGTTCCGGGTACGCTACGTCGTCGGCATCCATCCGTGCTATGTATTCACCTGTCGATTGCTCGATTCCATAATTAAGCGTATCAATCAAACCTTTATTCTCTTGTTCAATTAAGGTAATACGCCTGTCTTTTTGAGCATATTCGCGTAGAATTTTTCCAGACTCATCAGTACTTCCATCATTTATTATCAAAAATTCGAAATCAGAAAGTGTTTGATTTAATATGCTGTCTACAGCCGCTTTCAAATGCGTAGCTGCATTATAAACAGGCATAAGTACAGTAACTCCTGGGTGCGACATATAACAGTATTAAGCGATAAAATTAAATAAATGTTTCAACTTAAACCACGCTTTGCAAATTTCAGAGCCAATATGATATACTACTCTAAAATAGATTAATGCTTAAAAAATTGAATAGCTTCATTATTTTTGGGTTTAATTAATACCAATGTCCAAAGAATCACATCCGCTAGTTTCTATTTTAATGCCTGCATATAATGCAGAAGATACAATAAATGAAGCCATAGATAGTGTATTACAACAATCTTATTCAAACTTCGAGTTGCTCATTCAGGACGACTGTTCATCTGACACCACTTCAAGCTTAATTGAAGCTTATGATGATGAACGTATCAAGTTTTTTAGGGCCAATACGAATCAAGGGTACCTTCGAACATGCAATGACCTTTTCGGCAAATGTGTCGGTTCTTTTATTACATTTCAAGATGCTGATGATTGGTGTGACAAGGAGCGGTTAATGAAGCAGCTAAATTTCATGAAAAAGCTACATGTCGATATTAGTGGCACAAATGTTGACTATTATTACGACCAGAATACTTTTATCAGATCCCGTCAGTACCCACATCGGCATGATGACATTGTTCAAAAGAGTAAAACCCAAAATTCCTTTTGTGGTGCCACAATTATGATTACGGACGAGGTTCTAAAAACCGTTGGTGGTTATAACACACTATTCGATCGGATTTTAAGTGAAGACTATGACTGGTCTTTACGTATTCTAAAAAAGTTTCGCGCAGCCATTATTCAAGAACCTTTGTATAAAGTGCGGCTGACAGAAAATTCCGTTTCCAGGTCAAATTTAAATCCAATGAAGTTTATTAGCCATGAACTCGCTCAATACTTAAACACCGTGGAAGACTATGAAAAAGTATTGATTACTGACCTTAAAGACAGTCGTATTCAAAGTTTTATACACGAAAAACTCGAGCCATTTGAACGGGATGTTTCATTAGTTTATAGAATGGCCGCAGACAAATCTGCCTATAACGGTCATTGGAACAGCAGTTTCTTAAATGCTAGAAATGCATGGTTTAAAAGCCCTTTTCGAATCATTAACATCAAATATATTGTTGCAACATTTGTAAGAAAGCTGAAAAGAAGAAGTTGAACGAAGCTATGAAAGAATTGCAATCGAAGAAGCTCAAGGTACTGTATTATGTGGATATTTTTGGCAAAGTGCCATTTATTGTAAACCAAATTGAACAAATTGCCGGGCATGCTCAGGTACAAGTAGTATGTTTACAAAATTTCTATTCGGGAAGTATTATTAAGGTTCATGAAATTAATTTTAATCAAGCGTTCACAAAAATTCGTCATTTTTTGGAAATCCATGATTGGTATTATGGCTTCAAAGATAAAAAATTCCAAACCGAACTAAATGCAATCATTAGTGATTTCAATCCGGATCTAATGCATATTCAGTTTGGTTACGATGCTTTAAAAGTCTTTGACAATTCATTCAATGAATCATTGAAATACCTGATACACTTCAGAGGATATGACGCCAGCAATAAATTATTTTCAAAAAAATATATTAACAAACTAAAGGGCATACTAAAAAAAAGAAACGTCTACCCGTTATTCGTTTGTGAGCATTTAAAGAATAATTTGGAATCGAAAGATATATCAATAGATGAACATCTTATTCTACATTCCAATACTAATACGGACTTCTATAACAGGAAACAGTCGCCTCCACCTGTTTCAAGTAAGTTTCGATTTTTGCAAGTATCTTCTTTCCGGAAAAAGAAAGGTCATGAATACACCTTAAAAGCCATTGCAAAATTTTTAGCTTTGACAGACAAACCTGAGCGTTTCGAGTTTATTTTCACCGGCGCTGATGAAAATAACAATTTGTATCAAGAAATTAAGACTTTGGCCCATGAATTAGGGATACAAAACAACCTGTTATTTCATGGATGGATTGATAAGAACGAAACCAAGAAACTTTTAGAATCATCGCATGTAATTATGCAACACAGTATAACAACACCCGATGGAGACGAGGAAGGTATTCCTAATGCCTTAATGGAAGGTATGGCTATGGAATTGCCGGTACTATCTACTAAACACGCAGGAATTCCGGAATTAGTCAGGAAGCATGAATTTGCCTATTTGGTACACGAAAAAGATACTATTGGCTATGCAATCGCTATGAACGAAATAGTGAAAAACTGGCGTTTAGCTCCAGAAAACAGAACAAGAATAGAACAATCGTTTTCAATTAATCAATTTGAATCTACCTTGCTTAATTTTTACCAAAAAATTTTAGAATAGCACCTCTAAGGCGCTGTTTTTGACACGATCTACTTCGCAATATTCACAGCAGCATCTTTAATTGTAATTTAGATACCTATGTTGAATTTAGTCTTTCACTGATAACTATTTCAGTGATCTATAAGGAAAAATAGTATGCACTCCCTTTTACCATAACTTCAACATTGACGAGTCTTTACCATATAAAAATTAGTACCAAAAAACACACTCGCATTTGTTACCTACAAATAATAGTCCACTTACAAGTTGCCTTGGTCATAATCTGCAACTATATTTGATTTTTATTATAAGCCGGCGCATTTTATTTTAGGCGTTTAGCGTGACTACATAAAAATTAATATTTATGATAAAAAAAATGATAAAGAGTGTGGTTCCAAAGGGATTAAACGACGATACAAAAAATGATAATTCACACTTATTTCGCATGTCTACCAGCATTTCAGACGACCAGATATATCCGGATTTTTGCGCAAAGGCGAGTATTTCTTCTGAACTATTCCAAAACTTCAGACGAAATGAAATATACAATATAGTTTTGGAACATGTTACTGAGAGTCAAGGAACTTCTTACATCAACGAAATAGAAAAAACGTTCCCTAATTACCTGGAACATATCAATAAGTTTAAAGAAAACGATTACTGGGGTAATCCCCAGGTTTTTGAATATCCGGGTATTGGCAAAATATCTCCTTCAACTTTAAGGTATATCAAGGTATATGCCGATATAAGATATCTTTTTGGTAACCTGGATAATCTAAAGATCTGCGAAATAGGTGTTGGATACGGAGGGCAATGTAGAATCATAAATAGTACCGAAAAACCAGCAGAATATACCTTGGTAGATATTAAACAAGCACTTTTATTAACTCAAAGATACCTCGATAATTATATAATGAATTCCAGGCTCAGGTACATAACTATGAATGAACTTGAGAAACAAGAATACGATCTTTTTATAAGCAATTATGCCTTTACGGAGCTACCTGGAAAAATTCAGGATGTCTATTTAAACAAAGTGGTTTTAAATTGCAGCAAAGGATATATTACCTACAACGATACATCTCCTGAACATTTCAAATCTTACACAAAAGAGGAATTACTCAATATAATTCCAGGTTCTGAGATAATTGAAGAAAAACCTCTGACACACAAAAAAAATTGCATTATTATTTGGGGACACAAAGGTAGTAGTAATTCTTAAATGGTGATATAGCGACTATTTTCGTCTTCCTCATACCACCATCTATGATTAAAATAGTCAATTCGGGAGGAAAGTTGACCATTTCCTCCTTTCTGAGCCGAGTGCTGATGGAAATGTAGGCATGATGGTTTTACAATAAAAAAACAACTATTTTCATAAATGAAATCATTCAAAATTAGCGCAAAATAGTATTAGTATAAGCGTCAATTGCTATGAAGAAATAATAAAAAACCACCTTTAGCTCATAAAACGAATAGCACCAGATTTTTCGATAAGTCAATTTGAAGCTACAGCGTTCAAATTCTATCAAAAAATTTAAGAATAACACCGTACGACTGGTATTTTAAGGACAGTATGTTATTTAACTCATTTGAATTCATCGCATTTTTCACAGTATTCATTGCTGTATTCCTGATTGTACCCTTGCGCCTGCGCTGGATTTGGTTGCTTATTGCCAGCTATTTCTTTTATGGATACTGGAAAATAGAATTCACGCTTCTACTGGTCTTCTCAACATTGCTTGATTATTTCTGCGCCAGAAAAATAGCAGCGGAAAATAGCCCGAAAAGAAAGCGCTTCTTTCTTTATCTGAGCCTGGGGTCTAACCTGGGAATTCTGTTCTTCTTTAAGTATGCACTTTTCTTCACCGGAGTGGTGAATGATACCGCAGCATTAATTGATATAGACGAGGTGTTTCCTGCATTTAAGATAATACTTCCCATGGGAATATCTTTCTATACTTTTCAAACTATGTCCTACAGTATAGATGTATATAAAGAGCGGATACAACCCGAAAAAAATCTGTTTCGTTTTGCTACCTATGTCGTTTTTTTTCCACAATTGGTAGCCGGCCCTATTGAACGTGCCGGTCACCTGCTACCGGAATTGCGAAAATCAGCCCGCATTACGAGTGAAAATGTAGTTTTGGGATCACAACGCTTGCTTTTAGGTTTTTTCAAGAAAGTTGTCATTGCTGATCGACTGGCTTTATTTGTCGACCCGGTTTTTGATGCTCCCGGTAATTTTGAGGGACCTATCATCTTTATAGCCATACTTTTTTTTGCTTTTCAAATCTACTGCGACTTTTCTGGTTATTCTGATATAGCCATAGGATTGGCACAAATTCTTGGAATAAATATCATGGAAAACTTTAAAGCTCCTTATGGGGCCACCTCAATAAATGAGTTCTGGAAAAAATGGCACATTTCCCTTTCACAATGGTTTAGAGATTATGTTTATATCCCCCTTGGAGGCAATCGAGTAGTAAAATACAGATGGTATTATAACATACTCATTACGTTCATTCTTAGTGGCTTTTGGCACGGTGCCAACTGGACTTTCATATTATGGGGCCTGTTTCATGGAGCATTACTGTTAGCAGAAGGAATTTTTGGCATTAAACCTCTTAGTAGTACCCAACCTTTTCTAAAACTACTCCCGCGTCGTTTAATCATTTTCGGTCTTGTATGTTGTGGTTGGATTCTGTTCCGAGCCAATAAGGTAAGTGACCTGCAAATTATATTCACCAATTTGGCCACACCTAAGTTTGGTCAACTAAGCGACCTTCTTTATGTATGTAAACAAAGTGTGCTTTCGTCAAAAAGCTATTTTATTAATTTCAATTTTGGTGAAATTAATCTGGGTATTACCGGTATCGATTTTCTGCTCGTAATTCCATTCATAGGAATGCTCCTACTATTTGAAATAAAAACCAATTTGGTAAAACATCTGATATCTAAAAATACATGGTATTTTGCTGCTATAAGCTTTTTATTGTTAAGTATATTTCTATTTGGGTTTAGAGGACAAAACGAGTTTATTTATTTTCAATTTTGAGATGAAAAATCGACTGCACATAATCATCATTGTTTTTTCAATTGCTATGATAGCTACTTGTGTCATTTTACATTATGGCGTGCAAAAGGCGGCAAAAGAAGATATCTATTATATTAAATGTAGCTCGCCCAAAAAGTGTAGCATCATTACAGGTACCTCAAGAGCGGCAGAGGGAATAGTACCGTCGGTATTTAACGCTAAAAAAACCAGATTTGATTCGTTATACAACTTTGCCTTTAATTTAGGCGTTTCACCATACGGACCTACTTATTTCAAAGCCATCAGAGACAAAGTAGACACTTCATCGACCAATAATTCACACCGTCTGTTTATTATTACTATAGACCCATGGGCTGTATCGGGCAAGAAAAATGTAGCGGACGAAGCAAAAAATTTCAAAGAGAAAAATAGCTTTTTGGGCACTATGACCTCTTTCTCTTCTGCACCCAACCTTTCCTATTTCTATGCCACTCACAAACGACCTTTGTATCATTTTCTTTTCAATGGTGACAATGGAGGTAAAATTGACCTCAATGGTGGACAGCGCATTTCACATACAGAGACATTATCAGAAAAATTCATAATGTCGCATACAAGAGCGAAAATGAGTCATTATCGCAAAAAAGTGGCCCAAACAAATCAGGTTTCACCCTTGCGTATAACTTACTTCACCAAAATTATTAAGTGGCTCCAAAAATATGGTTCGGTGCATGTAGTAAGATTACCGGTTTCCGCTCAAATGGCTAAGCTTGAACATGAATATGCTCCCGGATTCTCGGACCAAATAATGCACATTTGTGCCATGCAAAAAATTCCATTTCACGATTTCCTTTCCATGAGTAGTGATAGTTTATGCTACGATGGTAACCACTTACAACACAAAGCAGCATCAGATTTCACACAACAACTAATTGAACACATCCTACGAGATGATTCCGAATAAACATATTCTTATCATAGCATATGAGTTTCCCCCACTCAACACCGGTGGAGCACACAGGCCGTACAAGATGGCAAAGTACCTGGCACAACGGGGACATAAGGTGACGGTGGTCACTCAAGCCGTTCAGGGAGATCAAAAAGTGGACAACAGCATAGCCATACCAGATAATATTACCGTGTTACGTGCAGGAACGAAGAAAAGAGGGAAGAAACATGCTATTCTTAGCACCTATTATTTTAATGTGCTGGATGTCGAATTTAGTTTGTGGCAAGAGGAACTTCTAAAAACGCTAGCCCAAATTTTTGACACAGGTGTTCCTGATACTGCCATAGTTACGGTACCGCCTTTTAGCATGGGGCAAACATTGACTTACCTCAAGTCTGTTAAAGGGCTAAAGGTACTTTTGGACATGAGAGATGCCTGGTCAAACTGGAATATTAGTCCCTTTGCTTCCATTTTGCACTATAAGCGTTGCGTAAAGCATGAACACAATTACCTGATGGAATGTGACACCGTCCTCGTCACCTCCGAACAGACACGCATTGAGCTCGTCAAAACACACGGATCGCATGTAGAATCAAAGATTCATCTGGTGCCTAATGGGTTCGAGGGTTACGAATCTGAACCTGTTAACGAAATAACTATTCCTCCTAAGAGTAAATGGAGTATTGGCTACCTCGGGTCTTTTTATTACAATCCACAGACCCAAGAGTCTCTTGATAAGAAATGGTGGCAAAAAAGGCCCTATCAATATTTTCAGTATAGCCCAAGAAAAGAAGACTGGAGCTACCGCAGCCCCCTCTATTTTTTTAGAACACTACAATCTTTAATAAAGGACAACCCCCAATTTGAAACTCAAATTGAAATTATAGTTGCCGGCAATAAACCTTATTGGTTCGATTCAATGGTAGCCGCGCATAAGTTGGAAAAAGTTGTTCATCATATTGGTTTCTTACCAAAAACCAAGGCACTGGATTTTTTGAAATCAAAAGATCTTCTATTATTAACTTCTGCTAAAGTTGTCGGAGATCCGGATTACAGCATTGCCGGGAAGACCTATGAATATTTAAGTTTAATGAAACCCATTTTGGCTTTTGTTTGCGAAGGAGCACAAAAAGCTATTTTACAACTAACCGGTACCTCACTTATATTTGATCCGGATGACGTTTCAAAATCGAAAGAACAATTCCTAAAAGTGATCAAAGAAGGTATACATTTAAAACCTGATTTAAATGAAATAAAGAATTACGAAATGGAAGAAATTGTTAAAAAATTGGATCAGTTGGTTTAATACTTTTCTTCTTTTAGTAACTTGCCTGTCCTGAACTTAAGAACACGAAATCCTCATGACCGAGTTTTGGTTATAATTAATAATCGGCCAAAAATTAACTCAAAGATTTGATTAGCTGCCAAAATGGTTGATTTATCTATTATAATTATTAACTACAATACTTTTGACCTCACTTGTGATTGTATTCGGTCGGTTATTGAACAGACTAAGACTGTAACTTACGAAATTTTATTGATAGACAATGCGTCAAAAAACGATCCGGAGGAGTTTAAGCAATTATTTCCGCAAATACATCTTTATAAATTAAAGGAGAATGTTGGTTTCGGATGTGCCAATAACTTTGGGATGGAACGTTGCAATGGGCGATATATTTTGCTGCTAAATAGCGATACCATTGTTTTGGACAAGGCATTGGATAAGTGTATTGCCCATTTTGACAAGATCAATGATCCAAAGGTCGGTGCTATAGGTTGCAAAGTTTTAAATGCAGATAAAAGCTATCAACTTTCGGCCTATCCAAAGAATAAGGATCATCAACTGTCGGGACTGCTTCGAAAATTGTGGCATGGTAATCCGCTGGTTAAGCTATTAAGAACAGACTCCAACGATTATTTGGACGATGAACAAAGAACGCTCAAAAACAAAAACAACCTTGGTGGATTGTATGGGTGTTTTGTCCTACTTAAAAAGGAAGTATACGAAAAAACGAAAGGCTTTGACCCCGACTTTTTCATGTACTGTGAAGAGACCAACTGGTTTCGCAAGCATATAACGGTTCACTACAAAGTTCAGTATTATGAAGAGGCATCAATAATCCATTTAGTAGGAGGAAGCGACCAAAGTGGCATAATGGTCAAGCAAACACACCTTTCATATTACTTATATTGGCTTAAATTCAGCCACTTACACTTTTGGATATTCTTCTTAGTAAATTGGTTCAATTTAATTTCCGGCATTTTTCTGCTTCCGATTATGAAGAAGAAAAACGCTATGGATCACCTCTATCTCCTGAAAATTCATCTCAATTTGTTGCCATACACTGCTTTAGACATTCCCTGGAAGAAAATAAAGCATGGTAGTCGAAAAAAATTCCTGATCCTAAAATCGCTTGATAAAGTGCGCTTAGGAAATATTAGGAAGGATCGGTCAAACTAGTTCAATGCCTTATCAGAATATGATTTAATAGCAGGGGCTAATGCCTCCATCTCCTCTTGAATTTGATAGTACTTATGTACCAATTCCTTGTTGAGTTTATCGAATATAATTTGCCCTGAGTTCATCAACTTGCTATCATAAATTGAGTTTAGCGGAATAAAATCCAGATTCATACCAAAATTTTCATTGAGAATAGATCCCAACCTGGCATCATTCACAATAAAATCCTCTAATTTGACAATAATGCAGTCTTCCGGAAACGCTTTTTTGAATTCTACCAATGCATTATTATATATGTTAGTTGTTTCCAAAAATCGATTAAACCATTTTAGGGGTTGCCAGTCGATATCTGCCTTCCACAAGAATTTCTTAATCGGATTGCGGGTGATATACCATTTATTCTTACTCAAACGACGATATAAAGAGAGTACTACCTGATTTACATCCCTAGAAATTCCCAGTACTTTCATATCGGGTATTAGCGCTTTCCATTGTGAAAGGTAAAGTGTGGAGCGCGGCTCTTTCCAGCCCCAAAGTAAATGTTCGGCACTTCGCTTCGAAATTAATTCTTGCGCCATTTGTTGCGCTACATCATCAAATACAGGTAGTTTTTTAACAAAAAGTCCTGAATCGTGTAGTTGATTTCGCAAAAAAAGCTGTCGATGTAATTCTAAAAACTCCAAATCTTCGAAGTGTCCTTTTTTATTATCTGAGTAGCCTGATAATAACTGGTCTCCGATGAATAATCCTGAGTTTGCAAGCCAGTTAGAAAGTAAAGAGGTACCCGAACGATGCATTCCTGCAATACAAAGTACTCTTTGAGTTTGATTGAGATCCAATAGTTCTGTTTTTTTGCCAATATAATTAATTATTACTAAAATTATCGGACGCAATTTTCATCTTATGTACTTGAAATCGCCGCAACAGCTATAATTATATTGATCATTTTACATTTGAAACACGAGCATAAAAAATAAACGTTATTTTTGGATGCAAAACATTAAAATATACTATTCATAGCAATGAATATCCTTTTTATTAGTAACTGGGGCGTTAACGATGGGTTATCCAAAGCCACCATATACCCTCACCTGCAGATATTACAAGATAAGCATGAAGTTACTAAAGTACTTTTGGTGACAATGGAAAGAACCGAATCGATTAAGGATATTAAATTCCATTTACCATTTGATAATATCAAAATAGAACATCACCCATTTAATGCGGCCCCCGTAGAAGCTTCTATTCATAAAAAAATGCTTGATTATGTACGTATTCCGCGTAGCATAAAAAAATGGTTTAAGTCAAAAAATATAGATTTAATTATAGCCCGGGGAACGCCTGCAGGAGCAATAGCCTACAAACTCTACAAAAAAACTAAAACCCCATTTTTAGTCGAATCATTTGAGCCACATGCCGAATACATGTTCGATTCGGGGGTGTGGTCAAAATCAGACCCTCGCTACATTTTCCAGAAAAAGTGGGAAAATAGCCAGATTGAAAACGCAACGGGTTTAATGCCTGTGAGTAATAATTACAAGGAAGAATTAATAAAAAGAGCCGTTTCGGAAAATCGTATTTATGTTGTACCCTGTTCCGCAGACATGACCGTTTTCAACTTCAGTGAAGCTACCAGAGAGAAAGTTCGAAACGAATGCAATATTCAGTTAGATGAGGTTGTAGGCATTTATGTAGGTAAATTCGGAGGCATGTACCTGAAGGAAGAAGCAATAAAATTATTCAAGTCTGCTCAAACGTTCTTCGGACAAAAATTTCGCTTAGTAATTTTGAGCCCACAACCGGCAGAACAAATCAAGAATTTATTAAAAGCAGCATTTGAAAACCAGGATGCTGTGATTATAAAATCAGTGAATCAAAAAGAGGTTGCCAACTACCTGAATGCAGCAGATTTTGCATTTGCAACTTACAAACCCGGAGAAACAAAAAAACATCTGTCTCCCATTAAAATAGGAGAATATTGGGCTTGCGGCTTGCCCGTAGTATTAACCAAAGGGGTAGGAGATGATAGTGACATTATAGAAAGTGAAGGTGGAGGTATTTTGTTCGACCCATCTCAAATAGAACATGTAAACTGGACCTCATTACAAAGACAACTATTTCAACATCAAAACTGGCGTCAGTTAGCTAAGAAATACAGAAGTCCGGTGCACGCTAAAAAAGCTTACGAATATTTTTTTGATAAAATCACAAATAGACAATCAGAAAATTGAAGTATCGAATATTTACAGTAGAACCTAAAAAAGCTTCTTTTTTTTACTTTATTTGTCCGTTTAAATAAAAAATCCTGATAACCATTCTTTTCATATGTTTCAAAACATTAATAAACAGGGCATTTTTCAAATAATACTTTTAGTTGGAAATATAACTTTGCTGATACATTTGTTTATCATTTCTTATCATGCAACAATTTTTGTAGACGACTTTTGCTTTATGGGTACCTACAAAAAATATGGAACGCTGGGCAATGTGTATCATTACTATATGACATGGCAAGGACGCTTTGCTCCTTATTTCTTACTCACTCTGGTACTAAAGTTCTACGAATGGACCGGAACTGCATTTCCCTATTTCTTCTTGCTCATATGTATTTATGTACTTTCCATAGCCCGAATTCTTAAAATCACTTTATCTGGTTTCATAACTGATATAAAAACATATGAACTTATAAATGTATCTACAGCAATATTTAGCTTTTTTGTTGTATTGAGTTTCGACATTAGTACATTTTTTTGGATAAACGCTTCTACAGTTTATTACCTGGGAATTGGGTTATCATTACTGATAGCAGCCATTATTGTTACTCCTACAAAAAACCTATTGTCTATAGTTGGGCTGGTAATTGCATGCATCTATACTGGTGCTTCTGCAGAACATTTCAGTGCCATTTGCATTTTGTTATTGGGACTGGCTATTGCGATCAGATTTTACCAGTGTAAAATGGACATCAGCGCATTATTCAAAGACGTAGTCAATATTAAAATTATTATTGCATTAATCTGTTTTATAGTTTCATTCCTGATTATGATAAGCGCACCGGGAGCCAATGTAAGAAGAGGGCATTTCCCTGAATCGTCTTTAATTAGTGCTTTTCCTACGGCATTAAAATCTTTAAACTATTTACTTTTGACCAGTTTGAAAGACAAATATAAATTCCTGGCCGTTCTGGCTATGCTATCTTTCTTTTTCGGTACTTTAATAAGCCTCGACAAAAAGAAATTCAATATAAAGCATCTAAGCCTCGCACTTATTGCGTTCCTATCCTTTCTGTATGTTTGTCTCATACCCATGGCTTATGCGGTTTCTTCAATAGGCCCTTATCGGTCGCTCAATCACATTACATTGTTTTTAATAGTATTTGTTGTGGCTATTGCTTTTTATGGGGGTCGAACCATACAAATTCCCAATTTTATACAATGGTTTTTAGGTATAACCGGGGGCCTGGCTTTTATAGTTATAACTTGCCAGCGCTTAATTACACAAGTACCCGACACTGTTCAGTTAGCACAAAAACAACGTGAACGAATTGATTACCTACAGCACTTAAAACCACAGAGCAAAATCATTGAGCTCAACAAGATGCCAATTGGTAAGGGCAATATTCTTAAATACACAGAACTGTCAGAAGACCCTGATAATTGGCAGAATAAGTGTATATGTGAAGGTCTGGAGCTTGACTATAAGATCAAACTTAAAGGTAAAAAGAAATAATTTATTTAACTTCATCAATTACATAAGGTACACGCCCCTTACTTTGCTCAAAATTGCGCCACAAATATTCACCAATCAATCCTGTGACCATCAATTGAAGTCCGGAAAACAATAATATAATGATCATTAGCGGAGCCCAGCCCTTAAATGGTGAATATCCCAGAAAGAATGTTATGGTAATAACGATTGAATAAAGTATTCCCAGAAAAAAACTAATTATTCCAATAACCGAAAACAAACGCAATGGTAAATAGGAATAGTTTAAGACTCCGTCTAAAAGGTATTTTAGCTTTTTGCCAAAGGTCCAGCGCGACTTACCAACTTCCCTCTTCAACCTGCTATATGGTATAAATTTCACGCTGTATCCCGACCAAAGTAACTGTCCCTGCCAAAAAGGATTGCTTTCGTTCGATCCTAAAACGAAGTCTCTTACTTTTTCATCTATGATCACGACATCAAAGCCCCCCAAAGGCATATTTTGAAAACTCAGGCGTTTCATGAAGAAATAAAACACCTGTGAAGTTTTTTTGCGGTACAAGCTCTCATCTCGGTCAATTCTCTTGCCCGCAACTATTTTAGCTTCCTGTGAAATGAAGCTTTGAATTAAATCAATTAACAAGGTAGTGGGTTCCTGTAAATCTGCTGCGATATTTAAAATCCCCTGTCCTTTAGCATACTTATAACCTGCATAAATGGCTGATACCTGTCCAAAGTTTCTTGTAAACCGGATAAGTCTTACATTATTCTCACACTCACGAATTTCAACTAACTCCTCAAACGAATTATCTTTCGATCCGTCATCGATAAAAATCGTTTCAAATTTTAAATGAGGAAAATGGCTAAAAACTTCATCTTTTAGTTTCTGATAAGTACGCTTCAGACTTCCTTCATTAAAATAGACAGGGATTACTATAGAAATATCAATATCCAATTCCATCATTACGATTACTTCAACACCAATTTTTTTTAAAAATATTTTATTGTTCTTATTATGATTCGGATGATATAATCAATTTCTTCTGCTGTTAAATCATAAAACAATGGCAAACAAATTATACGTTTGGATACATCTGATGCTATTTTGACATCATAGTCACCTTTCAAATAATTCACATCAGACAGTAGTGGATAAAAGTAGCGCCGGGGAGAAACACGGTTATTTTCAAGTTCTTCTATTACCTTAATACAAATAGTCTCGTTTTCAAACAGAAATGGATAATAGGCAAAATTATGGTCTACAACAGATTCAACCACCAATTTATGTTGATTGTATTTTTCCAAAAAGGAATCATAATAGGCGCTATCTGATTTTCTTTTTTCTAAAATTTTATCTGCATAAGGCAGAACAGATAAGCCCATAGCAGCATGAAATTCAGAATTCTTCGCATTAATGCCTAAACCTTCGAAATGATAAGGACCATCATGTCCAAAATTTCTCAAATAGGTGACTTTCTTTAAAAGATCAGGCTTGGTTGTAAAAATCCCCCCTCCTTCAATCGTGTGAATTAGTTTAGTAGCATGAAAGCTCACCGTACTCAAATCTCCGTACTTGAAAACACTTTTTTCTTTGTACCTGGTTCCAAAACAATGTGAGGCATCATATATTACTTTGAGCTTGTGCTTATCGGCAATTCGTTGAATTTCATCAATTTGGCATGGGTATCCAAATATATGCGTTGCCAATACAGCCGATGTCTTATCTGTGATTGCCGCTTCTATTTTTTGCGGGTCAATATTGAAATAAGCACTTTCAATGTCAACAAATACAGGTTTGCAAGATTGCCATACAACAGATGAACTTGTTGCGATATATGTAAATGGTGTAGTTATTATTTCACCGGAGAGCTCAAGCGCTTTTATAGCCAGCTGCAATGCCAAAGTACCATTGGCGAGAAAAGCGAAATGGTCCAAGCCCAGATATTCTTTTACCTTAAGCTCAAAGTCATTAACAAGAGGGCCGTTATTTGTTAGCCAGTTACGTTTCCAAATTCCGTTTACGAATTTGTTGTATTCTTCCTGTGGTGGTAAAAATGGTTTAGTTACTGTTATCACCTCGAAATTGTATAAAGTATAGATTGTAAATTGAATGAAATAAATAACAAAATCAAAATTTAATCAATACATTTATACGAATGTAAATGCGCATAAATGGACGATAATGGCTTAATTATTATAGGGTCTTCGGGGCATTGTAAGGTTATTCTTGACATTGTTGAAAAAAGCAATGTTTATAACATTATTGGCTTGATAGATGACTTCAGAACAATAGGAGAAGACACACTTGGTTATCGGATTATTGGTAAAATTGAAGATATACCGGAACTTATAAAGCACTATTCTACAAGCAATTTTTTTATAGCGGTAGGAGACAATTGGCAAAGAGAGCTTCTATACAAAAAGCTTATTCAATTAAATGTTGAAATTCGTTTTTTGACACTTATTCATCCATCCGCTCAAATCGGAAAAGATGTCCAATTAGGAGAAGGAGTGGCTATGATGGCCGGATCGATTGTCAACCCTGGTTGTAAAATTGGCGATTTCGGAATTATTAATACAGGTGCAAGTGTAGACCACGATTGTACGATAGGCTCATTTGCAAGTATAGGTCCAAAAGTAGCAATAGGAGGTCATACGACCATAAACAATCATGCTATAATCGGGATTGGGGCAACAATAAATGACCGTATTTATATTGGATCACACACATTAATCGGTAGCGGATCTGTTGTAGTAAAAGATATCGGGGAATCTTTGGTAGCATATGGAGTTCCAGCAAAAGAAGTGCGCAAGCGTGAAATTGGTGAAAAATATTTCAAGCCACTACCTGCTAACAATAAGCCTTAAGCTAATTTTTGGCTGCCCCTTTTACTCCTTTAAGGTAATACTGAATCAAATATAAGCTTATCAAAAAAAATGGAATAAGAGGAATTTTATAACGCATTAAAGATCCAAAATTATATGTTGATATCCCTACTGCAAAAGCGAAAAAAACAGCAAAGGAAAGACAAAATTTGATAAGAGGAGATTTCCTTACAATTTTGATCACATTTTTTACCCCTGACTTTTGAAATATATAAACAGCAAAAAAAAGCATTATGGTAGCCTCTAATGACGCTAATACCATGATGGGGTTTCTGATTTCCCACGGATGCGGTCTAAAAAGAGCAACCCAAATGGCCAAAGGTGTTTTTCTTATAATTCCCAAAGGTGAAAAATCCGTGTCACCTAAAGAATAAGTAGCGCCTCCCTGAGTAATACTCACATAATTGATCCATTGCGCGGTGATTTCAGCAGTATGCGATAGTTTTTCTATAGAATAACGATGATTATTTTCACCAATTTTACTTACGCCAAAGTAGCCTATTAACAAAGCCATTGCAATTATAAGAGGTTTTGCTACATATTTGTAAACGCTTATATGACTGTATTTAATACTATTCTTAGTTAGCAAATAAAAAACTGTAACAGGCACAAAACAAAGTACTATATAAATCTTTACCGTATATATCACATAAAAAGACACCAATAAACAGAGTATGGAAAATACTATTCTTCTTCGGAATACGAATATGTTGAATATAGCGTAAGTTAACCAACCTAAAGCACTTAAAGTTATCGTGTCTTTCATAATTCCCGAGCCCCAAAATATTAAAGAGGGCACAAAGAATATGGCTATCGCAAAGCTTCTATGCAATTTGGAACAAATGCGGTAAAAGGTATTAAACATTACCCACAATCCGAGAAAGGAAGCGAATGCAAACATGCACGCCGTTGCTGTATAAGTATGTATGGTAAATAAATCAAAGACTCCGGCAACACGAATAACAAAATAAGAAGCCTGATCGCGGTAGAACCAGATTTTACTTGAATATTTAATGACATCACCGGTATGAATACCTTCTGCAAAAATGAGCTTCAAACCAACAATGGGATCATTATAAAAAGCTTCATAAATATACTTAGATCCATGATCGAAATAATTGATTGTATCGCCACCCTTGTAGTAAAAAAAGTAAACAATGCCCAACGTAATTGCTCCGATAAACTTACATACCAAAGCAGGTATAAAGTACTTTTTAGTAACATCATCGGTTAAAACGGGCCTTATTGCGTACGCGATTATAAGAAATATCGCTATGAAGATTGGTGTTATTATTAAATCCTGTATACCCATGTATAGGTTTACTATTTTCGTTTTTTACAGATCATGTTTACTAGATAATTTTAAAATATCTTAAAACATTAAAGAAGTAAACCATGAAGGAAGTCTAAATTATTCATTGATGTCGATATAAACAAGTTCTATGTTACAACGATTTGATAAGAAGTAAATCTTACTAACACCAATCAAGTGTTCTTGTCACCAACAATTTTGTAATAATACACAATAAGCAACAGCCCTCATTTGGCCAAAAACCCGGGAGACCTTTACGAAAAATCAACATTAAATTAATAATCAAACAACAAAAATAAGAATGCAAGTTAGACCTTGTATTTGACCGCACATTTGATTATCATGTCAAATATTTTGTGACGGTAGTTTTTGAAAACCAGGTAGGTTCGCCTGAACCTTTCCCGCAACAACAAGAGGCAATAATGGAGATGATTCAAAACAAAGTTAAGTTTTTAGATCTGGATAAAATTAATAAACGATTCAGTGATGAACTTCTGGAGGCCACCAGTGATGTTATACAATCGGGACAGTTTATACTTAGCGGACGTGTTTCGGCTTTTGAAAAATCTTTCTCCGATTATATTGGCACAGATTACTGCTTAGGAGTCGGAAACGGTTTAGATGCCTTGTGCCTTATCTTTCAAGCATATATTGAAATGGGCCGCTTAAAACCCGGTGATAAAGTATTAGTTCCTGCAACCACATATATAGCTTCTATTATGGCTGTTTCACGCTGTGGATTAATACCTGAATTTGTGGAGCCCGACCTGAATAATTACAATATGGATCCGGCACACGCTTCCAAAAAAATATCAAAAGAGGTAAAAGCGATATTGCTTGTACACCTCTATGGAAGACCCGTTGATTTCCCCAACTTCAAAAAGCTGGCCGATGAACACCAATTATTGCTCATTGAAGACTGTGCTCAGTCCATCGGTGCAGATATTGGTACCAATAAAACAGGAAACTTAGGAGATGCCGCAGGTTTTAGCTTTTATCCGATAAAAAACCTGGGAGCTCTTGGTGATGGGGGAGCAGTAACAAGCAATAGTGAAGAATTAAACTGGGTAATTACCAAACTCAGAAATCACGGTTCTGTAAAAAAATATCACAACGATTACATTGGACACAACTCTCGACTAGATGAATTACAAGCAGCCTACTTGAGCATAAAGTTAGAACAACTAGATGCAGACAACCAAAGGAGACGTGAAATTGCACATCAATATATTAACAAAATAAATAACGACAAGTTGGTGCTTCCGCTTGCTTATAAATCGGGCAGACATGCCTGGCACATTTTTGTAATTCGCACAGCTAACAGGTCTACGTTACAAGAATACCTAAAGGAAAGTGGAATTGAAACGATGATACACTACCCAATTCCACCACACAAGCAAATAGCATATCATGCTTATAGAAGTCTGGACCTGCCTATTACAGAGCGTATTCATAATGAAGTATTGAGTTTACCTATATCTCCAGTTATGGAAGATGAAGAAGTAAACCTGGTCATTGACGCAATCAACAATTACTAGAAGCCTTTTCAATCATCCAATAACCCTAAGTTTCGTTGCTCACTTAAACTTATTGTTCTTACCGGACACCGTGTACGATCGTCCAGCCACTTGGTAATAAGTTGAGGAGTGGGCCAATACCTGAGTGTATTATCTGAAGAAGCCGTAATTATTGTATCACCATTCTGTGTAAATGAGGCATTTTTTACTGCTTTGGCGTGACCGCGAAATTTAAAAATTATATCCCCTTCCAAGTCCCATAATATTGCCGTGTTATCGTCGCTGGCACTTAAAACACTAGTACCGTCGGGTGAAAATGCAAGGCTGTTAATTTTTGCCCGATGCCCTTTTAATATCACTTTCGGGCGATCCCTTCGGTCTTTCTCCCATAATAGTACTTTGTTATGCTCCCCGCTTACTGCAAAATGTTTATTAGTTGGACTAAATGCTGCTTTGGCCGAATTGTTCAATTCTCCATTATAGCTATCCTTGAAATTATCCAGGGTAATAATATTGACAATACGCCCTGCTCCCCCTACCAATATTTTTTTATCATCTGGTGTAAAAGCAACAGAATAGTTGATATTGGGAGCTGTCGTCAATTTAGTAATTGCATTATTTCCACTATCAAAAATATGTATATATCCATCATGGGCACCAATCGCAAACGATTTACCATTATTAGAAAATGCTACTGCGCAAAGGTCTGCCGATCCTGTAGAGGCGAAGTGCATGAGCTCACCTGTTAAGCTCCACATAAAATATTTTCCGGTACTGGTTCCGGCTACAATACAGTCATTATTGGGTGAAAATGCCGCACTTTTTATGTAACCGGAAGAAACCACCAGATTGTATATTTTTTTAGAGCCTCTTTCCATCAAATAGGCTGTTTTATTCTTTCTTGCAACAAAAATCACCTTTCCATCTGGCGAAGGAAGAATCACTGAATACGATGCCTGACTTTTTTTCCTTTTTTGATTGCCACTCTTAATGAAAAAGAATTTTTCGAATGCGTCCATATTTTGGTTCCAGGTAATCAATCTATTATCGTTGAGAGCAGTAATTATTTGATCGTTTGATAAATAGTCCAAACAGATTATTTGACCAATATCTCCTTCATATTTTCGCAATTCTTTTCCGTTAAAATCCCATTCTATTATAATTTTATCATCCCCTCCTCCGAGGATTTTTTTTCCATCGGGAGAAAATTTTACGGTTCGAACGGGTTTTAGGTGTCCTTCAAACTCTCTTACTTTGGCACCGGTAGAAGTCCACAAAATTACTCTATGATCTTCACCGGCACTCACAAAATACCGGCCATCAGGAGCATAATCAATACTTGTAATTTGGCCACTATGGGCATTAATTGTCCTTTGAACCCTATTCCTATTTGTTCTTCTCAGGTGAATTTTATCATGTGCGGTTGAAACAAAATGATTCGAAACAGGTGAAAATGCCATTATATCAACTTTATGATTATTGCCTCCTAACACTTTTTCCTTTTTGCCTCGAATTGTCCATTTAATAATCTCATTGGCAGAAGATCCTGTATAAAAAAGTTCGTTATCAAAACTAAAGCCCAGCGATAGAATAGAACCCTGTTGATGACTTACACTGAATAAGGAATCCCCATGTATATTCCACATAATAGCCTTTCCATCCATTCCTCCCGACAGTAAAAAGTCTCCTTTAGGTGAAAACGCCAATGCCATTACTTTGCGCGAATGCCCTTTTAACACTTTATTGGGTACTGAGTCTCCTACCTGCCATAAATAAATCTTATTGTCTTCCTCGGCAGTGGCAAAAATAGCTCTATTAGGGTGCATAGCCATTGCGCGGATTTCTCCTTTGCGTTGTATTCGACCAGTTTGTATTGGACTTTGTGAATAAAAGGCGTGAGTTAACGCACTTATTACCTCTCCCGGCAATTCAGCATCCGTTTTGTTTATAGTATCATAGGCAGCTTTGGCTACCCATAGCGCTTCTGTTTTAAAATGCCTTTCTGTCAATTTATTTGCTCTCCTTTTATAGGCCAACGCTTTTACCTTCAAAGCATGTCGGATTGCCCTTATTTGCGATTCCTCCGCTCTGTTTTTTTGATTAATGGCAAAAACACCTCCTATAATAGCCAAAATAAAACCCGCAATGGCTATTGAAAGTAAAATACGTGCTTTTCTAAGCTGTTTTAAGGTTTTCTGTTGTTCTTTCTTTTCTAACTCCGCACGCTGGCGCACCTGTTCTAATTCTTCTTGCCGCTTCTTACGCTCTGCGAGTAATTTTGCATGTTTCTCTTTTTCCTTCGCCACTTCACGTACAGGTGCTATGAGGCTGTCATGAGCCAATTCGTAACTCATGCGTCCAAATGAATTGGGTTCTGCACGGAGCAAACGAGCATCTACCAAGAGATCAAGTGTTTCCCTATCTACAGAACTTTCTCCATCAATATCTTTGCACGCTTCTTCATCAAGGGAAATACGCTGATCGCTTCTTATTAGTCCTTTTTCAATTAAACTCCCGGCCGATTCACGTTGCTCCTCCGCTACCAGTTCAAGTGCACTCTGGTAAAAATTTCTGAAAACGTCTTTGAAATCGGGAATATGAGTTGCCGTTATCAAACTCAAGCCTGCTTTTATAACTGAATCTTTCTCGATCTGTTCACAAATAATTTGTAATTGCGTTGTCTCTATCGGCTTTGTACCGTTAGTACTCAAGTAATTGATAATTTTATCAATAGCATCGGGTGCATAACTAAAGGAAGTACTCAAAAATTGACCTCCTACACTGGCAGGTGCCGTAATGGAAGATGCTGCGTTGGTAACGGTTAGAGGTTTAAGTTCAATAAAATGATCCCTGATACCTTTTAACCGGTCTACTAAACTATCCAATAATGCCAATCGGTCGGTTCGAATGGAGTAAACCGGTTTAATTTGAATTTGTTTCTTTAATTTTGTGAGTGCTTCACGCGAATAAATAGAATTCTCTTCTTTGCGCCTGGCAGATATTTCAGATACAATACCATTGGGCAAATTCACCTTAGTCGCTTCATACAATTGATACTTAAACTCATCAACTGCTTCTTTAGGATAAGAAAACAACTCTTCGAATTGATCAAAGAATAAAACAAATGTGTGTTCGTCGCCCAGGCTTAACTGTAATTTTTTAAAAAGTAACCAAAGTGTGTTCTCACCCGCATTAAGCACATCTAATAAAGCATTAGACTCCTTCAACTCCTCACTAAAGCGATTTGTCAACGTATTTATTAATGATTGTGTTGGTGATGGTGCCGCTTCATCCAACTCGTTGTAAGCATGAAAACGAACAAAAACCGGTACATAACCAGGTCTTAATTGAGGGGCCACTCCCGCATTGATCAGTGAAGTCTTACCAATGCCTGATTTAGAATAAAGTAATACATGCTCTTCAACCTCAATGAGTGTGAGCATCTTTTCAATATCTGCTTCCCGGCCAAAAAATAAATCTTTCTGTTTCGTAGAAAATGAGTAGATACCCGGATAACGAAAATGGTTTTTAGTAGACATGTGCCCCTAATTTTGTTTCAATTTCATTCAGCTTCACCTTGATTTGATTCAAAGACTCAGTGTCTTCAGCACTACTCGTGTTCAGCACAATCTTATCCAGTTTTATAAGCTGATTCTCTAAAAATGTTTCTTTCAGGTCTTTGGCCAGGTTATGATTTCTGGCCATAGCAGACAATTCCTTCGCAAACTTTAAATAATTGTAATTAATATGTGTTACCTGAAACTGACTTTTCAAAAAATCTTCAACATGTGCGTGGGATATATGACTTAATAACAACCTGTTTGACTTACTCTCTGAACTGTGCATGTCAAGCATAAATAATAATAAGCGCATTTGCCATTTGCGCAAATCAAAACCAATAAACAATAGGTGTGCAGCCTGTTGTATTTCTTTTTTTACTTCCGGCGGTATTTTAGCGTCAACAACGTATTCGTAAAAATCCTTTTCTGTATAAATAAAACGTCCTCCATTAGACACCGCACTCCCCAAGAGGTTTATTATTAAGGGCTTGTCCCGGTCTGGCTTTTCATCGGAAAGCCTGGTACCCGCACCTTCAAAATGCATAAAACGATGTTCTTTATCGTAAGTACGAAAAGTATCCCGTATGGTCTCATCCGGAGATGTCGATACAATTAATTTGAACGGTAGCTGTGCCAATTCATACAAAATCTGACTCCCCACTTTGTTTTCATTAGGAAACTGCTCCACATAATAGTCGTTCATATCCATTTCAAACATTGGGTCGTTATGCGGATCGAAAAAGCCATCTTTAGCGTTGTACGTAACTTCAGCAAAGTCATCTTCAGACATGGCTTTATACTTTTCCTCGTGCAGCGAATATTGGGATTCTTCTTCGCCAAGACCAATTTCGGGACCGATAAAAAGAATGCATCTATTAGCTTTAATTGCTCTTAGCACTTTTTTAATCTCATCTGAGCTACAATCCTGATTTTCACTTTTCTTAGTTCTTAAATCTCCTAACAGCTTATTCGTTCGTGCCGACAGATCTCCTATTTTTTGCCTTAATTCGGTCTTTAGTTTTTTGACCGTTTCGGGTAATCCTTCTTGTATGGTTATATTGATATTGCTACCATCAATATTTTGCAAGACGATATTATTATCGCCGGCGAGATTGGAAGCGTTTTCCATGTTACTCGGCTTTAGTTATGTTAATCGAGGAATTTTCGGATACATCCTGAATAGAAATGTTTTGATTTCCCGTGATGTTTTGAGTATTCGTTTTTGAAATATACGTTTGTTTTTCGAACCACACAGGATCATTTTCCTTTAATACTGATTCAAAATTCGACACTTCTTTTGCTACTTCTTCCAGGTTGATTTCTTCATCGGCAATTGCCTCTTCAAGCATCGTTTTAAACTGTACTTCATTGTCTTCACTCTCAGGATCTTCTTTTAGTGCAATGATCTTATTTTCCTGACTTTTGCGATTTAGCTTTGAACCTATCCAGGTAAATAATTGTGTGGCAGCTGTTTTTACCAGCTCTTGCCCTCCAACCTCCTTTAAATACATCCCTGCCTTTTTAAGCAAATCGAGGCTAAAACTTATTGGTTCCATGGTATTAAAAATTTGGTAAAATAATTAGTGAAGAATAGCACTTGTTTAAACACCTCCAAAATAATCCTTTTTAACAGAAAACATCAACTATTTCCCACCAGGTTTTCTCAAAAATGCTTATCTATAGGTTCCAACTCCAAGTGTATCACGCTACTACATGACATAACTTCACATGTATTTAAGAAGATTTAACGCTTTTTCATACAACAGGTTCCATTTTTACCTATAAATGAACATTACATGAGAAAAAGTAGTCATCTATTGAGCGGGTAAACCTCGTCTCTTCAATCTGCCCGGAATTTCATGTCGGATATGTCAGGCCGCTAAAAAACAAAAGGGGCTGCCTCGAACGAGACAGCCCCCCAATATTCGTTTTTTTAAAATACTACTGTTTCACAAATCTCACAAATTCGATACCTGAGATTGTTTCAATTTGTACTGTGTATATACCTGTAGCCAGGTCAGAAACATCAACTTTCATTGTATTTCCTGAACCGATTACCGGGCTGTTAACAACACCTCTGTTTCCGATGATTGTAGCTTTAAGGATGTCAGCTCCTTGCGCTTCTATCGTAATTTCATCGAATGCAGGGTTAGGAAGTAATGAGAAAGACACTGCTTCTGTTGTTACCGCCTTTTTAGCTACTCCCGCACATTCACCCATCGTGTAGCTGTGGTCGGTTCTTGCTCCAATGTATTGGCCACCAGGACGATCGTACTTGAAGAAGAATTCCACTGTTGATCCTTGTGCTATATTATCCAGTCCAAAGATGCGCTGTCCGAAGTCAATCGATGCAGAGAATGATCCACGGTAGTTACCGTCAACCCACTGATCCATAAACACAAAGCCATTGCCCATACCGGCTAAACCATCCCAGTCTACTACTAATTGGTTACCATTTTCTGAAATAGATAAGGTGTACTCACCGTTAGCAGCTTCAACTTCACAACCGGCTTCTTCATCGATTTCACCATCGCAGTTGTCATCGAAACCATTTCCTGGTATTTCATCTACACCTGGGTTGATACCCGAGTGCGAATCGTTACAGTCACCAGAAATTAGTACAAACGCTTCCGGTACATTTCCAGGGTTGCTACAAGCCCACACCCAAGTGTTGTTAGCTCCCCATCCGTCTCTGTCGCTATCAGCGAAGAATTGTGTTTGCACACCTTCATCGATTTCACCGTCACAATCGTTATCGATCTCATCACAGATTTCAGTAGCATCCGGATTTACCGCTCCGTTGTTGTCGTCACAATCTTCATCGTTTAATACAAATCCGCTGATCACTGCACAAGCACTTAAGCTTGAATCCGGAGTTCCGAAACCGTCACCGTCAACATCCTGGTATTGCATGATCAACAATCCTTCGTTGTTCACACCATTACAGTTGTTATCGATTTGGTCACATAGCTCTTGCTCGTCAGGGTTCATATTGTCACGTGTATCGTCACAATCTCCTGCACGGTCTACGTAGCCATCAGGCTGTGTACAAGATTCGATCGTGATATCCGGGTTTCCGTAAGTATCGTTATCCTGGTCACGGTACCAGGTAATTAAGTCACCGTCTTCGTCAATTTCACCGTCGCAGTCGTTATCAATGCCATCGCAGATTTCAGCTGCATTAGGGTTAACTGCACTGTTTTCGTCGTTACAGTCCTCATCGTTAGATGATATACCTACAAAGAAACCACATGATTGTACCGGACGACTTGGGTCACCAAAACCATCGTTATCATCATCCGCAAAGAATTGTGAAGTGGCGATTCCTTCATCTACCTGGCCATCACAGTCGTTGTCACGTTGGTCACAGTTTTCCGGTGCACCAGGGAAGTCAACATCGCGTGTATCGTCACAGTCATCGTTGTTGGTTTCATACAAGAACGCAGGTTCAGGAGAAACACATGCAGCGATCGGATCTTCGGTTTGGCTACCAAATTGATCCTGGTCACGGTCAAAGTAGAATAAGGTAAGTACACCTTCATCGATTTGGCCATCGCAATCGTTATCAACGCCGTCACAAACCTCTGTAGCACCAGGGTTAATAGCCGGGTTGTTATCATCACAGTCTACATCGGCTGTAAATCCATCGTTGTCATTGTCAACAGGACCCGCTTCTAAAGTAAACACATAATCATCTACATTGAAGCCATTGGCCAATGCATTGAATCTTAAGATGTGTGTACCGGCAGTCATTTGAAGACCTTCAGCCGTCACCGTCTGATAACTTTGCCAGTTACCTGTATTTGGTACGTTGATAGTTCCTGTCAACGAATTGCCATCAAGCTCTAAGTTGAAGCTTGTACCGCTATTGATAGATGCAACACTTACAGCTACACTGTATGAACCGGTAGTCTGAACGTCCACGGTGTATTCTAACCACTCACCGTCAAATATCCAGCCAACGTTACCGTTAGAAGAACCAACTTCTACGTCTACATCGTCGCTACGTAAGAAATTACCGTTGTTACCCGCATCGGTATCGAAGTAAGCTTCGTTAGCGCCACCTTCATCATAGAATTCTGCTTCCACAGTACCAGGGATTACCTGAGCAGTACCATTAAATGGCGTTTGGTTGCTCGCAGCAGGATGCACACGTACACTTACCGTACCGAAATTAGTAGCACCATCGTCATCAGTAGCCGTTAAACGGAACTCGTAAAGACCTGCTACCAATCCTGATATTGTAGGCTCTATGGTAGTGGCGTTACCGATTGTTGCTGTATTCGGCCCACTGTCTTGCGTCCATTGAAGTGAAACGATTGTACCATCGTTATCAAATGCTACGGCATCATCAATGGCTAAAAAGTCTGTTGGCAAGGTAATTTGCTTGAAGTCACCGGCACCTACAACAGGAGCTTGGTTTTCAGCAGGATTCACACGTACACTTACCGTACCGAAGCTCGAGGCACCATCATCATCTGTTCCTGTTAATCGGAACTCGTATAGACCTTCTACCAAACCAGAGAATGTAGGTTCAATAGTAGTACCATTGCTGATCGTTGCTGTATTAGGCCCCGAATCTTGTGACCAAAGTAGAGAAGCGATTGTACCATCATTGTCTCGTGCTACCGCATCGTTTACAGTTACCGAGTTCGTAGGCAAAGTGATTTGTTTGAAGTCACCCGCTGCTATAATTGGTGCTTGGTTTTCAGCAGGATTTACACGTACGCTTACCGTACCGAAGCTAGAGGCACCATCATCATCTGTTCCTGTTAATCGGAACTCGTATAGACCTTCTACCAAACCAGAGAATGTAGGTTCAATAGTAGTACCATTGCTGATCGTTGCTGTATTAGGCCCCGAATCTTGTGACCAAAGTAGAGAAGCGATTGTACCATCATTGTCTCGTGCTACCGCATCGTTTACAGTTACCGAGTTCGTAGGCAAAGTGATTTGTTTGAAGTCACCCGCTGCTATAATTGGTGCTTGGTTTTCAGCAGGATTTACACGTACGCTTACTAAACCAAAGCTAGAGGCACCATCGTCATCTGTTCCTGTTAAACGGAAATCATACAAACCTTCTACCAAACCAGAGAATGTAGGCTCAATAGTCGTAGCTCCTGAAATAGTCGCAGTATTAGGTCCAGCATCTTGTGTCCAAAGTAAAGAAGCGATTGTACCATCATTGTCTCGTGCTACCGCATCGTTTACAGTTACTGAGTTCGTAGGCAAAGTGATTTGTTTGAAGTCACCCGCTGCTATAATTGGTGCTTGGTTTTCAGCAGGATTTACACGTACGCTTACTAAACCAAAGCTAGAGGCACCATCGTCATCTGTTCCTGTTAAACGGAAATCATACAAACCTTCTACCAAACCAGAGAATGTAGGCTCAATAGTCGTAGCTCCTGAAATAGTCGCTGTATTAGGTCCAGCATCTTGTGTCCACTGTAAAGAAGCAATAGTACCATCGTTATCGAAAGCTACTGCATCGTCAACAGTTACCGAATTGGTAGGTAAAGTGATTTGCTTAAAGTCACCTGCCGCTACTACTGGAGGTTGATTGTCATCACAAGCACTTACCATCATTGTACGTGCCGGAATAATCGGGGAATCCTGATTTGGAATACTTAAAGAAGAAGAAATAATAATCTCACCTTCTACAGGCACAATTACTTCACGGGCCTCACCTTCATAACCTAACCAAACAGATCCTCCATCCCAACTAACAATCCAATTAAAACTCTGGTAGAATTCAGGCGTAGATGACTCTGTTAAATCAAGAAAGAATGCTTCGTTAACACATGGAGTTTCAGTACTGATGGTATAATCAAAATTAATTGCTTCACCATTACAGTTATCGTCAATTCCATTGTTCAAAAGCTCATATGCTAATGGGTGCACTTCATTATTTTCATCGTCACAATCTTCAAATGCAAAATAACCATCTTTATCGTTATCTGTTAAATCCTGATCCAAAACGAATTCAAATTCGTCTACATTAAAACCATTTGCAGTCGCATTGAAACGCAACTCGTGCGTTCCTGCAGTTAAGTTAAGATCAGAAACGGATACTGTTTGATAGATTTGCCAGTTACCTGTATTTGGTACATCGATAGCACCTGTAAGTTCTTGTTCGTCGAGCATTAGATTAAAGCTGGTACCGCTGTTAATAGAAGCGACACTTGCATTTACTGTATAAAGGCCGTCGGTTTCTACCACTACTGTATACTTCAGCCATTCGCCGTCAAAAATCCAACCAACATTACCGTTAGAAGAACCGAATTCTACATCGACATCATCGTTACGAATGGCATTACCATTATTTCCGGCATCGGTATCAAAGTAAGCTATTCCTGCGCCACCTTCATCGTAGAATTCAGCCTCTACTATACCAGGAATTGTTTGTGGAGTACCATTGAAAGCTTGTTGAGGATTATTACCATCAAAACCATCACAATTGGCGTCAATGCCATCTCCTGCTACATCATTTGCTTCAGGATTTATAGTTTCATCATCGTCATTACAATCCACATCTGCTGTAAAGCCATCATTGTCATCATCTACATTGGCAGGTGTGAAAAGTGGCACTTCCCAGATACCTCGACCATAAGTTGCCGCGCGTAATAACTGGGCACCGTAATTGACATCTAATTCTCTTACAGCAACATTTGGCAGGCCTAAACCAAAAGTTTCCCAGCCGGCCAAATCGTCATTGGTGTAATAAATTCCAATTTCTGTGGCTACATAAACCCCGTTATTTGCTGTGCCATCAAGGGCCACATCATAGATGTGCAAATCTGGCAAATTAGCTGTGATATTGTTAAAAGTTAAACCACCATCAAAAGACATATAAACATCATCGTTGGTAGAAACAGCAATTACACTCGCATTGAAAGGAGATGACGCCACTTCCTGAGTTCCCCTGCTTATCGTATTAGTTGGATCAACTTCTGCGAAATCAGCTCCGCCATTTGTAGAAGCATAAATCCCTGCACCATTGGTATAATAAATAACATCGGTATTTGCTCTGCAAATTTCAATATCATTTATAACTCCGGAATGATCGGTCAGTTTCTGCCATGAAGCACCATTATCACTAGATTCATAGACATTTCCTGCACCCACATAAATTTTAGAACCATCGATAGGATTAATAGTAAAAACAGGTGTCCATGTCCAGCTGTCACCAGAAGGTCTGGTAATAATATCCGCGGAATTACCCCCGTCATGCGACACATACATACGTTGAAAGTGTTGTGATGTGAAATAGATGGTCATTGGATTGGTAGGATGTACCAGTGCTTCCATACCATCGCCAGGTCCTACTTTCTTCCAATTTTCAGGGTTATTGTCTCCTAATTTTCGCCACGATCCGTTATCCTGCGAGCCGCCAACGATTATGTATGGATCAACCTCAGAAGAAGCCATACGATAGAACTGAGTAATACCTAAATTTGCGCTTAAGTCTATAAAGCCTTCTTGTGCAGGATCATATTTATATATTCCACCGTCATTACCATTAAAGAATTCACCGTTGATATACTCCATGGCATGGTGATCGTTATGAACGTCACGATTTTCCGTAAGCTCTATAGCACGCTCAGGGAAAGTAAGTCCTCCATCTGTTGAATGATGCGCATACACGCCACCTATCCAAACATCATCAGCATCGCTAGGTGAAACCGCAATTGCCATATCATAATGTGCTTGTCCACCTGCCTGATTACTTCTAAAGCTTCCTGATAAGTAGTTGGTACTATTAGCCGGGTCTCCGGTGACAACTACATCAAATGACAGACCTGCATCTGTAGATTTATACAAAAACCCTAAACCGTCCGATGAATTTGCCTGAATAGCATATACAATATCCGGATTTGCCGGTGTTACTGCCAGCATGGTACGGTCACTTGCTACCACTCCGTCACTTACAGACGTCCAGTTTGCTCCACCATCGGTAGATCTCCAAATACTATCGGAAGACGCAAAGGCGATATTATCGTTATCGGCTTTAAATTTAACATCTTCAAAATTCCGCTCATCAACAATTCGCTGAAAGCTGGCCCCACCATTAGTAGACCTGAATAAGCCTTCAGTAGATGTTACAAACACTTCATTGGAGTTAGAAGGTCTAACAACAACTTTCTTAATGGAATATTCGGAGAATTGAGGCTCGACTCCCAAATCCAGAGCTGTCCAATCAGCACCGGCATTGGTAGATTTGAACAAACGATTGAAATTACCACCCACATAAATAGTATTCGTATTATTCGGGTCAACTGCAACTGTCATCAATTCGAGACTAGCCAGCTGATCATCGACCGGTTCCCAGCTTGCTCCTGAATTGGCAGAACTCCACAACCCACCACCAGGGGAAGTTATATATATGATATTGTTTACATTATCGTAAGCAATACCGGTAATGCGTCCATTACCAGGCCCAAAATTGAATAAGTTGTTTACAGATACATTACGTTCAAAAGACCTCATCCCCAATTCATGCCATTGGAAATCAGTAGTAGCAGCAGCCAGCTTTTGAGCGCCTTTAGCTTTTTTGAACTTTTGTAATTGCAAATAAGGATTATCCTTTTTGATGCGATTACCCTGTTCGTCAAAGTTATGTCTGTTATCATTAAGCCAGCGGTAAAAAGGCTTCATGCCTATACCTTTACCTCTTCCCATGGCATCAAAATGTGCTTCCGCCCGGGTAATGATGTCGTTTAGATTGGCATTAGGATCATTCATCATATCCCAATAGGCCTGTTGTGCAAAAATCGTACTACTGCATATCAATGCAATAAGGCACGTTAAAAGTTTATTCATAATACAAAGTTAAGTTGATGTTCTAAACACAAAACAAGCTTTATTCAAAGGAATAAAAAAGTATAATCAACAAACGAAGCCCCAAACCCTACAAATGAATAAATACTGAATACAAACAGCAATCACATTGGTCATCTAATTTGAACAATTCGGGAATAGCTGTACTGCTTATCCTGACCAGAATCATAACGACCTATTTATAGAAAAACACTTACTATTGCTAAGAGAAATTGCCTAGAAAATATCAATGTAATAAATGACACATTATTAAAAAATATAACCCCAGTGCAAAACATTACAATAAGGAAATTATCAGCTAAAAAATTATTTTTTACAAATATACAAATCGTTCAACGACATAAAATCATTAAATAATACACGTAATAAATAGATCAATTCATTTATTTAAAACCTGAAATAACACTTTAACAACACCAAATTTGTAGTTCGTAACACCTAGGTACCTATTTATCACATTTTTTTCATGGTAATCAAATTGGCTGCTATATTTGAAGCATAGTAATTGACAATAAGGTCACCAATTAAATTGTTGTTTTGAAAAGCTAATCACCAATAAAATCGCCAAAGCAACTACATCTCTTACAGCCAGGTTTAATAACCGAACCAGTTAACCAACCGAAGAGCGGCCTCATAGAGGCCGCTTTTTAATTTTTAAGCCGTAAGGCATTTGTCAAGCGATGGACACAAAAGTTACAATTAGCTAATAATCAATAGTATATTATAAACTTTTTATTATATTAGTCTTAATAATCTGTATCTATTTTGATCAAAATGTTAAGAAAGTTACATAAGACAGGGCATACAAATCAAGCTAGCCATGAAAACAAATATCGTAGATAACGACTATTATTCTTTATGTGTCGACATCGACATTAACAGAGCCTATTTAACTGTTAAAGGCTATTGGCCGAGCGTATCGGCTGTCCCCAATTTCATCACAGATTTCAAAACGGCTATTTCTTATTTGGTGCCGGAATTTACCTTGCTTGTAGATGCACGCACTATGAAGGTACACCCCAAAGAAGTGAGTGAATTACATCAAGAGATGCAAGTAATGCTCAAAAAAGCCGGACTACTGCAAACCGCCGAAGTTTTAAATTCAAATGATGCAGTGGCCCTGCAACTCAAACGTATTCAAATCAATTCATCGATGCCATTGTTTCAGCTAAATGACATCAACAAGGCAGAGAGTTACCTTGATCGCATATCTATGGAAGCTCACGGGTATATTTAAGCCCAGCTGAAGATCGTCCGTATCGTACTCATATTTTCACCTGAAGTGTAAAATAGAAAGTACGAGGGTCTGAAGGTAAAATTCCGGGTCCGGGATATCCGGTAGCCCTGCGCGTATAATAATAGGTATTAAGAACATTATTTATACCAGTCTCAAATCTGAAGCGTTTATAATCAAAGCTAGCTGCCAAATCCATCACTCCATAAGATGGGATTATACCAATGGTTCCCGTAGACGTAAATTCTGCATTCGTTGCGTCTGAAAAATGTTCTCCGACATAACTATATTGCCAGGTAAGCTGAAAAGATCCCAGACGTGCATTCACGCCTGTCTTTAAGGTAAAAGGCGGAACTAATTCCACTTTCTTTCCCTCAAAAGCCTTTTCATCTGCATTTAAATACACCGCATCAATAAATGAAGTGTTCACATATAAGTTGAGCTGTAGTCGTGATTTGTCCCTGAACCAGTTCATCACATTAGATTCCAACAATAGCTCTATACCTATATTCCGGGAGTCTGCGATATTTGCTCTTTCGCGGTAAACAGTTCCTAAACGCTCGTCGACGCGTAATACTTCACCAATGCGGTTCTGGTATCTCAGATAAAATAAGCTGACATCAAAGTGAAGTAATTTTTGCCAGTGTCCGCGCAGTCCAAAATCAGCGTTAAACCCGCGCTCGTCATGCAAGTTTTCATTAATTCTGAAATTTGGATTTACAATGCGCAGATCTGAAAAGGTAATACTCCGATAGTTTTGAGAAATATTGGCATAAATCTCGAGACTGTCACTGTGATCATAGCCAATTCCTATTCCGGCAAGTCCGATTTGTCTGGCATTATCTTTTAGATCATAAAATAGTGTATCCGCAATTATATTACCTGGTCGATCCCTCAAAAGTACACGGTAATAACCATCACTTACTGTACGAATGTGCTCAAACCGAAGTCCGGGAGTAATTGACAACTTATCGTTAAGGTAAAAGATATGCTCATTAAACAGGGCAATATTCTCGCTGGGATTTTCATATTCAGAGCCCTCCAACTTATCATCTCTTGAAATAAAATTAAAGTCGGCTTTACGGCCCGCACTGCCGGTACCCTGTTTGCTTAGCGTATTACCTCTATACAATCTGGTTCCCAATAATACTACCGCTTCTTTATTTTTAATATGGTACTTATGCAACAAGCGCGTTTCGTTTCCTATGTTTTTGTAGGTACCAACAATTAAATCCCTATCAGATTCATCGTTATCCAAACGCGTTACGGGATCTAAATTACCTAAGGATGCGCGATCAGCCAGTAAACCGAAAGTTCTGATATTTAATTTTGTATGGTGATTGGGTTCGTAGTTGAAGATAAGCGCCCCCAAATTCCAATGTACCTGAAACCAGTTTCGGTTTCGAAACGACTGCCTCGGGTCATCTTCAAACTGCGCATCTGTAAGCCCTCCCGCTTGTTTTGCTAAATAGTCCATATGAGTGTATTCAGCACCTACAGTCCACTTTTTGCTCAATTTATATTGTGAATTAAAATGAAAAGTGTGCTGATGAAAGTTGGAGTTGGGTCGCCAACATGTCCCTCTTTTATATTGATAAAAAGTATAGTAGTTCCATTTACCTATGCTCCCGCCAACACTATTAAAGGAATTGATCAAACCATAAGAAGCGACTGTCTCACGAAAAGTTATTTCGGCCCTCTTTTCCGCAGATCCCTGCCTTAGTTTAAAATTAACTACGCCACCAAATTGTGTTCCATACTGAAGTGAAGCTGCTCCGCGTACAATCTCAATGCGTTCCAGGGCCTCAACAGGCGGGTTATAATAAGCATCAGGATATCCCAGTGCATCTGCGCTTATATCATAGCCATTCTGACGCGTATTAAAACTGGCATTACGACTGGGACTCAAGCCCCGGCCGCCAATTGCAATTTGCAATCCTCCGCAGTCTCCTTCCCAAATATTTAACCCACTTACCTTTGCGTAAATCTGGCGTGCATTATTCACCGATTTATTAGCTACTATTTCATCCGTATTAATGACTTCATTTTTCTTGTTGGCATTAATCGTGGTACCATCAACATCATGAAGGTTACCGGCACCCCAATTATAAGCATCGTGATTATCGTCTTCAACAATGACGGTTTTCAATCTAATGGTATCTCTTTGTAGCTGAAAAGATAAATTGAGCGCACTGTCAGAAACTTCTACTGTTCTAACCATTTTAAGGTAACCGGGAGCTGTTACGTAAAAATTATAAGTCCCAATCTGTATATTATCAAACGAAAACGCTCCATTCTTATTCGTTTTGGATGTCTTTTGCAGTTCAACAATTTCCAGGTTTGCATTAGGAACAGCCTGCATTTCCGCATTAATCACTTTGCCACTAACAATCGCTGCCGAAGTCTCAGTAAAAAGAATAAAAAATAACCATGCAAAACACAAACATCGTTGTAACATAAACATTCACTCTTACGCTCCCTTAATCACCATCTCCATCTTCATAAGTGATTAACACACTCAGGCAAGAAGGTAAGTCTGTTTTAATTCTGATAACCACTTGTTGCAACTCCTCATATGCAGTTTCGACTACTTCATTATTGGATGTAATAGATTCCGATAATGTTTCAGGAATAGCCTCTAACGCAGCAATTGCTTCACTGTACTCGTTCACTATACCTGCATTTAAATTCCCTCCGGTATAGCTGCATTCATTAAACTCAAGGTAATCGTCCAAACCTTCACCATCGATATCGTCCAGTAGAGAAACCCCTTTATATAATCCAAATAATGCATCCAAACTTTTCTTAGCCAAGACTAGCGAATGACCACTGTAATAAGCCTCCACTTTCTCTGGAAATTTGCTTCCTATTAACGAAGTGACGCCAGCCGGTACGCCTATTTTAAAATTCTTAAGTCCTTCATAATTGTAGTTAAACTGATTAACAATTATACCGGTCGAGCTACCTACATCGGTACCATTAGCAGCTATGAAGGTTGCCAGATAATTGTCTTCATCTGCCGCCCATGCCTTTTGGTTGTTAGCTACACGCGAGTTAAGCTGGTCTAAAATAGCCTGGATATAGTTCATCCGTCCCTTAGCCTTGCTATCGGAAGTGTACATTTCCAAAATTTCCGTGTTCGAAGCACCAACTCCATGTAACAGGTAATCCAAAGCCGGATACCCTCGAGTATCCAGTTGATTTCCGGCATCCAAATCGTAATCTCCTGAACCAATGTTTTCTTCAATCGAAGTCGCACTTGTCGGATAGATATTTAAGGGGTCAAGGGCATTAACGTCAGCTGCGGGGCCAAAATCAAAAATTACTGCCGTTTGAAACTTCAGGTAACTTTCAAGGTATTTACCTTGTAAAGTCTCCAGATTGGCAACATCAGGATTCGTTTTAAACGCATTGAATGCATTTTCCAATTCGGATAATGATTCGGAGAGTTGATCATAAGAGGGAATAATTATGTTTTTCCCAATATTTTCCAACATGGCAGCTCTATCGTATTCAGCTTTGGTATCATCTTTCTTATCACGACACGCCAACAAGCCGATTGAACTTAAGATGACTATTCCCCTTATTAATACTCTGTACATTTTCCTACTTTATTAACAACCAAACGACCAAACCTTAACGGCACGGTCGTTTAAAAGTCAGACAATACTTTACTTAATATTATTATAGTGCGTCGCGCGTAGCATCATCGATACCAAGCCCTGTTGCCAATTTTTCAGTAGCTGATAGCAGATCAGCTTGCGAAACCGAATAGAAATTATCACTAATTAGATCAATCACTTCATCAATTTGGCTTATAGTCATAGTCTTATCAGCGTTCCAGTATAGCGACCAGACAAAAGCTTTCGCTTCCGACAACTGATGACAGCGAGCAGCCAAATCTGTATAGTCAGATCCTTTAGCGCCATTCAAATAATGAATTGCTGCACAAGCCACTACTAATTCCCAGTTCGCTATCACTTCATCCTTTTTTGTGTTCATACTGGCATCATCATTGTTGTCAATCGCAGCACGACCTGCAATGAAACCTTCCATGACAGGCGATAAAGCGTCTAAACCGGCACTTACTGCTTTAGCACTATACTTTGCATGGTAGCTTGCCTCACCGGCATCAATTTTATCGCTTACATTGTCAGCAGTCAGGTCAATCGGAGCACCGAAATAGCCAAAAGCCTCATCCCAGTGATGCTGACGTTCGGTATAATCTTTACCATCTACAATAGTCTCGTTATCAGCGCCTACACCACCTTCATCACTTGCAAGGTATACAGAAGTACCCTGGTAATAAAAGCAAGCTCCCATCAAACCTTTTTCGATAAGCTGTGTATATTCAAAACCATTTGCTGCAAACATGTATGATTTATTACTTGCAGTAGTTCCGATTCCCGCAACACCGTCTGAAGCTTCACTATTTGCTCCCTGAACAGATACGCTGGCCGCCGAGTCCAAATAAGCTTCAATCGTTGCTACAGCCTCGTCATTAGTTTTACTTTTTAGCTGTTTTGCGTAAGTAGTGCCGAACGGATTGTTTTCATTAGCATACATGTTATTTAAGGTAGTAAGATCTAATTCACTTCCTGAGTTGGCTGTTTTCAAATAGCTGGTCATCTCACCGAGCATAGCTAAACGCTCCAATTGGCCGTTATAGCTGGCATTACCAAAATTATAAGTTGAGGGGATGTCGTAACCCGAATCATCTTTTGGTTCATCATCATCTCTGTCGCAAGACACAAATAAGGTCGTAACAGCTAGTGCCAGTGCAAGAATACTTTTATTGCATACCATATATCTACAAATTTAAACTTTATTTAGATCAGATCTAAACTGTAGCGCAAATATATGAGCACTGGATGACTACGCAAACTTTATTTAGATTAATTTTAAATAAAAAATCAAAACATGCTTCACCCCCCCATTTTTAATGGAAGGGTTACAACTAACTAATCAATTGATTTTCAACAAATAGGTAAGGCTATCATTAGCAAATTTAAGTACGGCCTTTAATTGTTCTTTTTCCGGCAAAACACTTACATCTTTATAATCCAGAATTGTACCTTTCCAACCACTTTCATGGGCTACTCCCAAATCCAGTTCAGGTTGAATAACACTTTTCGGATAAGGCCAGACATTACAATAAAAATAAGGTACATCGCGGTGCATGTCTGGTACCGCAAAACCAAATGACACGTATTTATCATCTTTGTTTTTAAGCTGTACTGCGGAATCGAAATGGTGAGGCCACGTTCTTGCTTCAACCTCTTCGCCGAGCGACTCCCAAAAATGTTCGATGGCATATACCGCATTGCTACGCATTAGGCTCAACATTTCCTGGCAATCGTCTTCACTGTCATCGAACACAAAATTGCTTTGAAGAAAATCAAAAGGAAGATCGTAATGTGGTTTTAAATTTAATTGTTCAGGATTTAAACCCAATCGAACCAGCTTGCTTCTTAACCATTTATCGACGTCTTCCACCTTTTTATCGTGCAGGACTATTTGAGCAAACATTTCCTCATTTTCATCCTGCAATTCCAACACCAATTCAGTCGTTTCCAAAACGATGCGAAACTTTCTATTTCCTTCAATCCAACGTGAAGTAAACAAGTGGGTTGTGCTTTCCCATCCCAGGTTGGCCTGACTATCGTCTTCCTTCTCGGGTAAATACGACTTGGCCACAAGAGCGACAAATTGAACGGCACGATGAATTTGTTCTATTACTTCGACTAAATTGGTACAATCATCTGGTGTGATCTTTGTCCATGGGTGCAATGCGGTTTCCTGATGTGTCATGATACTACTTCTACGCCTTTCCAAAAGGCTACATAATTTTTTATTTTATTTGCTAACTCTTTTGTTTCAGGATAATACCAGGCAGCATCGCTATTTGTCTCACCATCTACTTCTACGTTATAATAAGAAGCTACTCCCTTCCATGGACAAACAGTATGTGTCGCACTTTTTTTAAAATAATCGTCATTTAAAGATTCAGGTGGAAAGTAATGATTACCTTCAATGACAATTGTTTCGTTACTTTCTGCTAAAACTTTATTATTCCAAATTGCTTTCATGTTCCTTCTTTTGCTTTAGGAATACAACGAATAAATAGCAATACTTGTTCAATAAGAACTCAATATTGAATAGAAAGATTATTTAGAACGTTTTTGCCAAAAAATTCGATAACCCTTGCACGTCCACACTCTCCTCTGAATAAATTATGCTAAACGTCAGAACGACAAGATAATATCCTGCTAATCGCTATTAAAGGTATTAGTAATTATCAAAAATCGCAAATGATCTTCATCAACTAATTTTTACCGTGCAAGCCCAACAAATTACCTTCCATATCCTCGAACTTCGCAATATAGCCTGCTTTTTTGGAAATTAATGTCTTGGGAACTACAATGGTACCTCCTGCTTCTTTAATGCGCAATATAGTCTTATCCATATCGGGATAAGCATTGAGATAAACGATGGCACCGGTTTTAGAAGGCTCATAACCTTTGGCTTTGACAATGGCCCCACTTACCTTGTTTTTATACATGGTAAAAAATCCAACCTGGTGCTTAGGCCCGGATTCTACATCAATTTTATCCAGGTGCAACACTGCTTTGTAAAAATCCAATGCGCGCTCAAAATCTACAACCGGAATTTCAAACCAGTTGAGCATATTGCGCTCAGTTTTGTTGTAAAATGCCATCTAACTCTTATCTATTCATGAAGCCGTGTCCCCGGTATTTACCTGTTGTTGATCTTCTATCAATGACTTTCTCAAAAAAAACAGTCTTATAACCAAAAGCAGCATGAGCGGGTAACTTGCATTTGGAGGACTTTGAGGAAATACCAATCCTCCAATTAGATAAAGTAATGTCAATGCAGAAATTGCTATAATTAAGTAAGGCAGCACTTTTTTTGTTTTCTTCTTCATTAGCAAAGCCACCAACAATACCAAATACAAAGGTGAAGTCCACAACATATTCAGGTTTGCATATGTTGCCTGGTGGTCGGTACCTAGCCACATAAACACCAACAATAAACCCATTAAGCCATGCACTGCAAATAAGGGCATATCCAGCAGAAAAAAGGCCCATCTCCCGGCCTTTTTGTAATAGCTTGATACTACTGCAATCATCAACAGCGCATAAAATAAGAAAGTAGGGGATAATAAAGTGGGAGCAACTATAACCTCATCGGGCTTATAAAGTAATGTGATCCTTTCTACCAATGCGTGTCCGTCGAGGGTTGCATTGGCAAAAGATAATTGCAATTGATCCGGAAGAAATTGCTCATAACCATTTTTTGCCACTTGATCCGACTTTATTCCCAGAATATAATCAATGGCCAGTTCGATCCACGGACTTTCTTCCATATACGGAAAAGTATGCTGCCTAAAAGTTGAATCACTTGGTGCCGGTGGAAACTTTAATCCGTCACCCAATACTTCCTGCAATACATCGCCGATGCGTGAAGAACAATTATCAAAGAAAAAATCGTATTTGTATTCACAATTTTGAGGAAGCGCATTTTTTTCCAAAAATTCAAACAGTCCTTGCTTTTGTTCTTGCGTTAATAACAACTTTTGTTCTTCGACATAGCGCTTTTCGTGCTGATAGGTCCACATAAAATTCCGAATACCTTCCCTGGCCAGCTTGTAATTGAGCTTTCCACGGGTAAATTTCACATAGAAATTGGGCGTATTAAAATCAAAAGTACCGTAGTTATATACCTCATCAATTTTGAGTAAGGGATCTTTCAGGCGGATGGCACTATGTCCGTACAAAGAGTAAAGTTCTTGCCCAGGCCCACAGGTTAGCAAGCTAAATTGAGCTTTTGGAGATAAAACTACCGCACTGCTTTTCAGGGCCAAAAAGAGCAAAAAAGTCGAAATGAAGTAAACTAGATTTTTCACTCCATAAAGGTATTAAAATTTCTCCACCTTATAGGTTAATTTCTGTACCTTATAGGTTAATTCTTACACCTTATAGGTTCTCTCCTAAATCTTTAAGGAATTCTTTGATGAAGGTTTCTAAGAACTAATTGGAATTTTACAAATAAAAAAAGGAGCCACCTTCTCAAGGTGCTCCTACTTTGCTACTAAACTTCTCTGTACCTATAACTCTCAATTACTAGGTACTTTATAAGGACGCAATTACTGTGCCAAAATTGAACAACTAAGTTTTAATGGAGGAAAAGATATGCGTTTAAGTGATTGTTTTGAATACTAAATTAAACTGTAAATGAGCATTTAATAGTATAAGGTCTTGATGAAATAGCTTCGTAAAAATGTGAAACAAAAAAGGAAGTCACCTTCTAAAGACGCTTCCTTTTTATACTACTAAACTTCTCTGTACCTAATTCACTCTCAATTACTAGGTAATTAATGTAAAGCAATTATCGTGCCAGAATTTAAAGAGCTAACCTTATAGGTTTTTTTTACTACCCTCCGGGTATATTACCCTACCTTCCGGGTTCTTCGCCAGACCTTATAGGTTTATTATTTAACCTTCCAGGTATTTTGCCACACCTGGAAGGTTAGCCAGAGAACCTATAAGGTTTTCGTCATGTAATGTCGTTACTGAGTACTCTAGCTAACTTAGATATTGTTAAATTAGCGAAGACCTTTAAGTAAGGCCGATTTTCAAATGTTGCTTAGAGCACCAAAGGTTTTCAGGTTGAGATGTTTGCGATAAGTACAGTGGTGGTCATTATGATCAAATGAACCCCGTTCAGTTTAATTTTAGCCAAGAGCACATCTTCTTAAAGGATATCTTCATTAAAAGTAAATAGTTATGAGTAATACAGTAGAGATGCAAGTAGTTCATCCTCATGCGGCAGGCATTGATGTGGGGAGTCGTTCTCATTGGGTAGCGGTAGGTCAAGGGGCTGATCAGGTGAAAGAATTTGGAGTTTATCATCAAGACTTAGAGGATTTGGTTTTCTTTCTTAAGTCTCATCAGATACGAACGGTGGCATTAGAAAGCACAGGTAGTTATTGGCAGAATCTATACAGTCTCTTAGATGCCTCAGGATTTGAGACCTGTTTATGTAATGGTAAATTCACCAAGCATATAAAAGGTAGAAAAACAGACATACAAGACTGTCAATGGATACAGAAATTACATATGCTGGGGCTTCTCAATCATAGCTTTTTACCTGAAGAAAAAACGGAAGTTCTTCGTACCTATTGTCGCCATCGAGATACATTAATTAAGTCCGCTGCCCGTAGTAGTAATAAAATGCAAAAGTACCTGCGTCTACTCAATTTGCGTCTTGATGTAGTGGTTCGAGACATTTGTGGTGCTACAGGCATGAAAATTATCCGAGCTATTTGTCAAGGAGAAACAGATGGGAAAAAACTAGCTTCATTCAGAGATAAAAGATGCAAGAAAAGTGAAGAAGAAATAGCCAAAGCATTGAAAGGAAATGGAAGAAAAGATTATCTGTTTACCCTTAAGCAAGAGTTGGATACCTACGATTTTTATCAAGAAAAGATTAAACAATGTGATCTTGAAATTGGAGAGCAACTTGATTACATCATAGTTGATGATGAAAATAAAAAACAACACCTTCCCCCAAAGGGTAAGCGTAAACACAATAAAAACGATCCCAAAAACCTACATATTCAAAACTTATCGTATCAAATGTTTGAAGGAGTAGACCTCTCTCAAATAGAAGGTGTTAGTACGGCAACCCTGTTAACATTGATGAGTGAATTGGGGATAGAGGGGATCAGTAAGTTTGAAACAGCCAAGCAGTTTACAAGCTGGCTTAGGCTGGCTCCTAACAACAAAGTCAGTGGAGGCAAATTACTTTCCAGTCGTATTCCTAAAGGAAGTAATCGAGTAAAAATAGCTCTACGCAATGCTGCTAATGTGATAGGAAATCAAAAGAAGTCTACACCGCTCAAAGATTTTTTTGCCAAAATATCATTCAGAAAAGGCAGAGCCGCAGCCATTAGTGCAACGGCTAGAAAACTGGCAGTAATCATATGGAATATGGTAACAAAAGGAGTGCCCTATAACAGAATAAAACTTCATGTCGATGAAGACAAACAAAGAAATTCGGTCATCAAAAGAATAAAGAATCAGATGAAAAACTACAGCATAACCATAGATATGGTTCAAATAGAAGACAATCCCCCTTTAACTACTTGTTAAAGTAAATTGATAAGGGAGTTAGTCAGTTTCGTCATGTAATGTCGTTACTGAGTACTCTAGCTAACTTAGATATTGTTAAATTAGCGAAGACCTTTAAGTAAGGCCGATTTTCAAATGTTGCTTAGAGCACCAAAGGTTTTCAGGTTGAGATGTTTGCGATAAGTACAGTGGTGGTCATTATCATCAAATGAACCCCGTTCAGTTTAATTTTAGCCAAAAGCACATCTTCTTAAAGGATATCTTCATTAAAAGTAAATAGTTATGAGTAATACAGTAGAGATGCAAGTAGTTCATCCTCATGCAGCGGGCATTGATGTGGGGAGTCGTTCTCATTGGGTAGCGGTAGGTCAAGGGGCTGATCAGGTGAAAGAATTTGGGGTTTATCATCAAGACTTAGAGGATTTGGTTTCCTTTCTTAAGTCTCATCAGATACGAACGGTGGCATTAGAAAGCACAGGTAGTTATTGGCAGAATCTATACAGTCTCTTAGATGCCTCAGGATTTGAAACCTGTTTATGTAATGGTAAATTCACCAAGCATATAAAAGGTAGAAAAACAGACATACAAGACTGTCAATGGATACAGAAATTACATATGCTGGGGCTTCTCAATCATAGCTTTTTACCTGAAGAAAAAACGGAAGTTCTTCGTACCTATTGTCGCCATCGAGATACATTAATTAAGTCCGCTGCCCGTAGTAGTAATAAAATGCAAAAGTACCTGCGTCTACTCAATTTGCGTCTTGATGTAGTGGTTCGAGACATTTGTGGTGCTACAGGCATGAAAATTATCCGAGCTATTTGTCAAGGAGAAACAGATGGGAAAAAACTAGCTTCATTCAGAGATAAAAGATGCAAGAAAAGTGAAGAAGAAATAGCCAAAGCATTGAAAGGAAATGGAAGAAAAGATTATCTGTTTACCCTTAAGCAAGAGTTGGATACCTACGATTTTTATCAAGACAAGATTAAACAATGTGATCTTGAAATTGGAGAGCAACTTGATTACATCATAGTTGATGATGAAAATAAAAAACAACACCTTCCCCCAAAGGGTAAGCGTAAACACAATAAAAACGATCCCAAAAACCTACATATTCAAAACTTATCGTATCAAATGTTTGAAGGAGTAGACCTCTCTCAAATAGAAGGTGTTAGTACGGCAACCCTGTTAACATTGATGAGTGAATTGGGGATAGAGGGGATCAGTAAGTTTGAAACAGCCAAGCAGTTTACAAGCTGGCTTAGGCTGGCTCCTAACAACAAAGTCAGTGGAGGCAAATTACTTTCCAGTCGTATTCCTAAAGGAAGTAATCGAGTAAAAATAGCTCTACGCAATGCTGCTAATGTGATAGGAAATCAAAAGAAGTCTACACCGCTCAAAGATTTTTTTGCCAAAATATCATTCAGAAAAGGCAGAGCCGCAGCCATTAGTGCAACGGCTAGAAAACTGGCAGTAATCATATGGAATATGGTAACAAAAGGAGTGCCCTATAACAGAATAAAACTTCATGTCGATGAAGACAAACAAAGAAATTCGGTCATCAAAAGAATAAAGAATCAGATGAAAAACTACAGCATAACCATAGATATGGTTCAAATAGAAGACAATCCCCCTTTAACTACTTGTTAAAGTAAATTGATAAGGGAGTTAGTCAGTGTAGAATGGATTAGATATCTATTTTTCCCTGAAATACGCGCTTTGCCGGGCCAATCAAATAGACATCTTCATATCCCTTACCATTTTTGGTAAAATCAATCGCCAACCTTCCGCCGAGAACATCTACAGTAATTGGCGCCTTCATGCCGTCTAAATGTGCCGCTATTGCACATGCAGTAGCGCCCGTGCCACATGAGAGTGTTTCGTCTTCTACTCCACGTTCGTAGGTACGTATTTTCAAATGACTCTCACTTATCTTTTCTACAAAATTAACATTGGTACCTGCTGCTTTAAAACGACTGTTATATCTGATTTCTCGCCCTGCTTCGTAGACATTCATTTCATCCAAGCCTGATCTAAATTCGATGTAATGCGGTGACCCGGTATCCATAAAAAAGTGTCCTTCATTAATTTCGTAATCGGGTACATCGATCATTTTTAGGTGTACGCGACCATCTTTTAGTTGAGCTTCGTGCGGTCCATCCGTAGCAATAAAAGTAGTGGAATCACCTATCACATTTAAATCATAAGCAAACTGTACCAGACAACGTCCGCCATTACCGCACATCGATCCTTCAAAACCGTCGGCATTGTAATAAATCATTTCGAAATCATATTCCGAATGATTCCGTAGTAACATCAATCCGTCGCCACCTATGCCAAATTTACGGCTACACAAATGCGCTACTAATTGGTGATCATTGCGATCAAAAGCTTCATTGCGATCGTCAATGACTACAAAATCGTTACCGGTACCCTGGTATTTATAAAATGTTAATTCCATATAAACAAAAAAAGCCGGCGTGTACGCCGGCTTTTAAATTCTTTTCTCTATAAGAGCTTATTGTACACGCTTTTCTTTAACTTTCGCTGCCTTACCGATGGCATCACGTAAATAAAACAAACGCGCTCTTCTTACTTTACCTCTTCTCAAAACTTCTATCTTTTCTATAGAAGGAGATGCAACAGGGAAAATACGCTCAACAAAGATACCACCAGAGTTCTTTCTAATAGTAAATGTTTCACCGGCCGTATTTGAGTTTCTTCTCTGAATCACAATCCCTTGAAACTGCTGAACACGTTCCTTGTTCCCCTCTTTAATTTTTACATGCACATTCAAAGTGTCGCCTGCACCAAAATCAGGTAACTCGGCTTTTCTTGCTTTGAATTCTGCTGATACGATATCTAATATTTCTTTATTCATGGCTATACCTCCCAGAAAAACGGACTGCAAATATACGAATTAAATAGTTATTCACACTTCGTTTTGTTAAAAAAAATATTTTTTTTCCTAGAACCTGCCTAATCCTCATCAAGCAAGCCTGGTCTTTTTGCCTTTGTGCGTTCAATAGCACGTTCTTCACGCCACTCATCAATCTTTCTTTGATGGCCTGAAAGTAGAATTTCAGGTACCTTCCAGCCATTATAACTTGCTGGTCTGGTATATATGGGTGGTGCCAGCATTTTATCCTGGAAGGAATCGGATAAGGCTGATGTTTCATCAGAAAGAACCCCGGGAATAAGTCTAACCACTGCATCTACCAGTATAGCAGCTCCGAGTTCACCTCCTGACAACACATAATCGCCAATACTTATTTCGTGTGTAATATAATGTGCTCTTACACGTTCATCTACTCCTTTATAATGACCACAAAGTATTATAATATTACCTTTAAGCGAGATTTGATTGGCCATTGACTGATTTAACAGCTCCCCATCCGGAGACATATAAATAACCATATCGTACGCTCGCTCACTTTTTAGTGCCGAGATGCACTTATCTATGGGCTCAATCATGAGCACCATGCCCGCACCACCACCAAATGCATAGTCGTCTATTTGCCCTTGCTTATTAATGGCATAGTCTCGCAGGTCATGTACCTCCAGCTGCACAAGCCCCTTATCCTGAGCTCTTTTAAGAATGGAATGCGCGAAGGGGCTATCCAACAACCCTGGTACGCATGTAATTACATCTATGCGCATATTGAAGGTTTAAAATAAATAATTAATTTGAATGCTCGGTTTGTTTGGTGGCATCCTTCTCTTTCTTGGACTTATTCATCATTTTCATCGAAATACCAATAATGAAAAGTACCACAAAAATAGAAAAAGCAATTATAACTGCTGTCTTTTGTTTCATTCTGACAAATATACATCTATCAATCCCTCGGGCAAAGTTACTTCCAAAGTTTTCGCTTCGTGATTGGCCGTATTAACGATTTCATTAGTTACAGGCACCAAAATTTCTTTTCCTTTATGATCCAATAACATAATGGGATAGGCATTCCCGTCTACAAAACCAGAAATCGTTCCAACACTTCCTTGGATAGTATCTAAAACCTCATAACCAACAACCTCATGAAAATAAAACTGCCCTTCATCCAAAGCAGGTAATAACTCAAGAGGCAGGAAAAGCGGACAAGATTTCAATTTTTCCGCATCTTCAAATGTATCGACCTCTTCAAATTTCACACGTGCCTTTCCATTAGGTTTAAGTTGAAGGTCTTCAATAAAAAAAGGAACCAGCCTTCCGTTCTGTTCAACGAAAACTGATTCCAATTCTATATATGCCTCGGGATAATCAACATCGAGTTTTACTTCGATATCTCCCTTTAGTCCATGAGGTTTAAGGGTATATCCCAGTTCGAAACAGGATTCCCTATTCATTGAACTTTATTCTTCTGTTTTTTCTTCTTTAGCTGGAGCTTCTTCAGCAGGAGTTTCTTCCTTTGGTGCCTCTTGTGCTTCAGCTACAGGAGCTTCTTCCGCTGGGGCCTCCGCCGCCGGCGCCTCCTCTGCTTCAGCAGCAGGGGTTTCTTCAGCAGCCTCTGCACTTGCTTCTACAGCTACTCCTTCTTCTCCTTCAGCTTCACCTTCTTCAGACGTTTCTGTCTCAACAGCAGCTTCTTCCACTTCTACGATTGCGGCAGCAGCGGCAGCATCTAATTCCGCCTTGATCTTAGCACGTTCTTCCGCTTCTTGTTGAGCTTTTTCTTCCTGTGCTTTAGCTACTTTTGCTGCTATTGCATCAGATTTTTGTGCTTTTTCGTTCAACCAAGCCTCATAGCGTTTGTCGGCTTCTTCTTGTGTAATTGCTCCTTTATTTACACCTACTTGTAAGTGTTTGCGAAGCATTATTCCTTGTCTGGAAAGGATTGTACGTACCGTATCGGTAGGTTGTGCACCTTTCATCACCCAGTCAAACGCCTTGTCATCGTCAAGAACAATTGTCTCTGGCTGTGTATTAGGATTGAATACTCCTATTTTTTCAATATAGCGACCATCACGTGGTGCTCGGGCATCTGCCACTACAATTCGGTAGATAGGCTTTCTTTTTTTTCCGCCCCTTGCTAATCTAATTTTAGTTGCCATTAATTAAGCTTTATTTAATTACGGATCACGTCCGCTGATTTTTTTGGACTGCAAAGATAACATACTTAATAATAATATCCAAGAACAGCATTTTGGAATAAATATATGTATGATCAAAAACTAGTGCTAACTTGCTACTTATAAACCATTAATTTAGTATGAAACTCTGTTTTGCCACAAACAATCCCAATAAGCTAGCTGAAATTAAAAAGGCAGTAGGCAACATTCATGAAATAGTTGATTTAAAATCTATCGCTTGCTATGACGAACTGCCAGAAAACCAGGACACACTGGAAGGCAATTCCAAAGAAAAAGCCGACTATATTTATAATAATTACCATGTGGCCTGTTTTGCAGACGACACGGGCCTTGAAGTAGAAGCATTGAATGGCGAACCCGGCGTCTATTCTGCCCGGTATGCAGGCCCCAAATGTGACGCCCGGGACAACATGAAGTTATTACTCCAAAAAATGGCTGGGATCAAAAACAGAAAAGCAAAATTCCGCACGGTTATCACGCTTATTCGTCAGGGGGAAACGTTCCAGTTTGAGGGAGCTGTAAACGGTACCATACGCACCGAATTAAGTGGTGCCGAGGGTTTTGGGTACGACCCCATATTTGAGCCGGAAGGTTATAATGTCACATTTGCAGAAATGACCATGGAAGACAAAAACGCGATCAGTCATAGAGGTTTGGCCGTACAAAAGTTGGTAGATTTCCTACTTAATTAAATAGTGCCCACGTACTTTTTGCATTATTAAATGTCGACACGTATTTTTGATGATATAAATCTTGCAACATGAACGATAAATTTGCGGTAATTGGTTTGGGGCTTATAGGTACGGGTATTGCTAAAAACCTGGCGGAGCGCGGTGCGGAAGTTATTGCTATTGACAATGACCTCGATAAAGTTAACAACATCAAAGAAGAAGTTGCTCACGCCGTGGGAATGGACTCCACGGATGTCAAAGCGCTCCAGGCTCAAAACGTTCATGATCTGGACGCCGTTGTAGTGGCAATTGGCCATAACTTCGAGGGACTGCTGCTTACCTGTACTTTGCTGATGGAAATGGGGGTAAAACGTATCTTGGCACGAGCTTCCAACAAACACCAACGTATGATTCTGGAAAAAGTCGGCCTCAAGGAGATATTTGAGCCGGATCGTGAAATTGGGAAGACCGTCGCTGAAATGCTCATTCACCCCGATGTGAAAGCTTTTTTACCTTTACCCGATGATTACGAAATCATAGAAATTCATACTCCCAAAAAAGTGGCTAATAAAAGTGTGAATGAAATAAACCTGCGAGAGCGCTACAATCTGAACCTTATTACCATAAAAAGAACCTTTCATGAAAAGAAAAATGAAGAAATGGTCCCTGTTGAACACATAATTGGGGTTCCGAAGGGGGATACGGTACTGCTGGAAACAGATATTATCATTCTTTTGGGTAAGACGTACGACGTAGACAAATTTATTCAGATTAATAATTAATTGAACGGTACCTTTATTAGCATTTAGCTTAATACAAGTAGCTTTTTTGACCTAAAAAGGTCAGACTTCCAGTGAATACCAAGGGTTTTATTCAAAAATCAATGCAAACATTTTTCAGTTTTGTGAATAAGTTTGTAGCTTTGCCGCCCGTGATATGCATCGCAAAGTAAAAACATATCGTCTGCTTTCGCTCTTCTTTTTGACATGTGTTGTATTATACAGCACTACGGCTTATGCTGTGAAATTGCACGAGCCTCCGGTTAAGCAAGAACAAAAAGAGGGCAAAAAAGAGCAAAAAAAGGGTCAGGAATCGGTTTCTGCCATTCAGGATATTGCTTCTGTTCATGCGCAAACACCTTCTTTAAACAAGGACTGGTTCCTCTTACAAAACATAGAAATCCCTAAGCAGGTACCTGCAAGTCCTGTTGTACAACAATGTACTGCACTTATTTCATACTACGTAAACCTCTTTACGTCTAGTATTTGCATACACGCCCCCTAGCTTTTCTGATGTCTGCATTGACATCAAACCACTCGAATAATCAACAAATCTTATTTAATAAACATTATAATTCTTAATTAAAAATGAAAAATAAAGGCGCAGTTATAGCCCTGGCTATAATAATTACTGTACTTAGCCTCTACCAATTATCGTTCACGTTCTCGGGAAGATCTGTAGAAAGCGATATCAATGAGGCCGTGTCTTCAAAATTAGAAGCACTCAAACATAAAAACCCGGATTTTAAACCAGAACAACTGGATTCAGCCAGAAACACCATTAAAGCGCTTCACGAAGATTCTATTCGTGACCTGGAAATTGCCTGGGATGGTAGTACTTACGATCAGGTAAAAGAAAAAGAATTAAACCTCGGCCTTGACCTTCAAGGTGGTATGCACATTACTGTAGTGGTAGACCCTGCCGGAATGATCAATACACTTGCAGGTAGAAATAGCCAAAAACCTATTTTCAAGCAGGCCATGGAGCAGGCTGGTAAGGAAATAAGCCAGTCAGATCTTCGTCTGCCTGATTTATTCTATCAAAAATTCCTTGACCTGAACAATGGCCAAAAAGATAAATTGAATGAATACTTCCTGTCTACTAACAATGCAAACTGGGTAAGTGCCAGTACCACTGACGAAGAGATTCTGAAGCATATCAACCAGGAATTAGATGACGCTATCGACCGTTCTATTATCGTTTTACGTTCACGTATTGATAAATTTGGAGCGACGCAACCGGTTATCAACCCGGTAAAAGCTACAGGTCGAATTGAAATTGAACTTCCTGGTGTGGATGACAAAGAACGTATTCGCAGAACGATTACGGAGACCGCTCACCTGGAATTTCGTGATTTGGCTGAACCTCAGCAATCATTCCAGTTATACCAACAGATTGTACAACAATTCATCAAATTTGAGGAAGCTCGTCGCGGTGAAGATGTAGAAGAAGGGGAAAAACCATCGGATGCTAATCCGGGACTGTTTGACGGAAGCGAGGCATCGAGCGAAACACTAAGCAGTGCTGATTCACCAGAGGGTGATACCAATGCCGTTGCAGCAAACGATTCTGCAAAGAGTGAAGAAGGAGATGAACTATTTGCTGACGGAACCGGTGCGGAAGAAGTTGATTCTGCTGCTCAGGCTCAGGAAAACCAAAACAAATTTGCTGTTGTAAGCGAATACTTGAGACCGATTCAATATGCTAACGGTCAGTTCGACCAATACCGTTTTCAATCAAACATTAAGTACCGTCAGCGAATCGATGCTTATATGAATAGCCCAGAGATCAAAGCGATACTTCCTCCGGATGTAACCTTTATGTGGGGAACGGTAGACGAAGAGGAAGAAGATCCTGCTAAAAAGCAATATGTATATACTTACTTCATCAAAAAAGGACCCAACGTATCTCCTATTTTAGATGGAAATGTGGTTGTTAACGCAGGTATTCAGTCAGATCCTACGCATGGTGAATACGTAGTGACTATGGCATTTAATCCTGATGGTACCAACGTATGGGCACGAATTACGGAGGAATATGCGAACGCAAACAATAAACCTATTGCCATTGTGTTGGACGACCGCGTAATGTCAGCTCCGAGTGTCAATCAGAAAATTGCCGGTGGCCGCTCGCAAATTTCAGGCGGCTGGAAAGACCCGCGCGGTCCTTTAGATCTTGCCAACATTCTAAAAGCAGGTAAATTGGAAGTTCCACTACACATCGAACAAATGATTGAAGTAGGTCCTTCTTTGGGTCAGGCCGCTATTGACAGAGGTTTAATGAGTCTGGTAGTTGGACTTATTCTGGTTGTGTTATTCATGATCATGTATTATAGTAAAGGTGGAATCATTTCGGATATAGCTTTATTATTTAACATCTTCTTTATTTTAGGTATTCTTAGTACTCCTGCCATAGGGGCTGCTTTGACTTTACCAGGAATGGCCGGTATCGTATTAACAATTGGTATGTCGATTGATGCCAATGTATTGATCTTTGAAAGAATAAGGGAAGAGATTAAACTGGGTAAGTCCATTGATATCGCAATCAAGAATGGTTACGATAAAGCATTCTGGACCATTTTCGATGCCAACGCCACTACTTTGGTAACAGCCACGATTCTATATAGCATGGGAACAGGTCTTATTAAAGGTTTCGCCGTTACATTGATGATTGGTATTGCCTGTTCATTCTTCTCAGCGGTTTACATTACCCGTTTAATTATTGAATTCATGGCGCGTAAAAATCAGGCGGCCACAAAAATCTCTTTTGAGACTGGATTCTCTAAAAAATTATTCCAGAATCTGAACTTCAATTTCATCCAAAACAGAAAGAAAGCATACCTTACTTCAGGTGCAATTATAATTGTTGGAGTAATATTGATGGCTACCCAAGGTCTTAACCTGGGTGTTGCTTTTAAAGGTGGTCGCTCTTACGTAATACGTTTCGATGAAGCTGTTGTACCGAATGAGGTGAAGCAAAATATTTTGCCATTACTTGGTGAATCAGGTGCTGAGGTTAAAAAGTTTGACAGTGACAAACAAGTAGCTATTACTACGAGCTTTATGATCGATGATAAATCGGAAGAAGCAAGTAAAACGGTGGAAGCTACCATCTCCAAAGGATTGGAAAAATATGCCAACCTGAATCCGGACTTTGTTCAGTCAATTATAGTTGAACCTTCTATAGCAAAAGACATTAAGGACGCCTCGCTAAAATCGATTATTGTAGCCTTAATATGTATTTTTGCTTATATCATCATCCGTTTCCGCAGATGGCAATTTGGTACAGGCGCATTATTTGCCTTGTTCCATGATGTGCTTATTGTTTTGTCTATTTTCGCCATTTGCCGTGCAATTGGATTCTCTTTCGAAATTGATGAGGTATTCATTGCTGCCATCCTGACAATTGTCGGTTACTCTATTAACGATACCGTGGTTGTATTTGACCGTGTTCGTGAATACTTACGCGACAATCCACGCCAGGCATTGGCAGAAACGCTGAACAAATCGTTGAATAGTACATTAAGCCGTACCTTGATGACATCGATAACTACTTTATTAGTGGTAATAGTGCTACTATTTGCTGGTGGTGAAGCGCTAAGAGGATTTTCTTTTGCTTTATTAATAGGTGTATTGGTAGGTACCTATTCATCGGTGTTTATCGCGACACCAATCGTATTGGATGCTACCAACAAGGGTAAACAACTATCTGACAAAAAAGCAGCACAGAAGAAGGAAGAAACTCCCGCTGAAGCACAACCTGTTGCTTAGTAGCTAAAAAAATAGTCATTGTTAAAAAGGGCTGTGTTTGAAACACAGCCCTTTTTATTTAGGTAATTGCCTGAAACAGGTAGTATTTCACAAATTCCTTATCTTTGCAGCTGTGGTCTCCATTATATGGAGTGAAATGGGAATCTCGTGTAAGTCGAGAGCTGTCCCCGCAGCTGTAAGTTCGTTTCTTTTAGACCCTTTAATAAATTGTCACTGTGCCTTTTAAAGCATGGGAAGGCTATTAAAGTGGTAGAACAAGCCAGAATACCAGCCCAAATTGTTGGATGTAAACCTTCGGGAGAAAGGGAACGATTGGTAGTCGCTCCTCCGCTTGATCATGAAAAAGTATTTAATATTTCTTGGCTTTTGTGTATCGTTTATTGCCTGTAACAATAAAAAAGCACCTGAATCTATACCGCCACCTCAAAAGAATACTGGAAATTCATATGCCAAACTTTTTAGCATTGAACAACTCGCTGCCTATAAACAAGTAACCGTTCACAATCCCTGGAACGAATCTACTCCATTAGCCCAATACGCGCTTGTCCCCAAAGGAATTCAAAAAATGCCTTCAATTCCAAATGGTGTAATTATAGTTAAAACACCCGTCGAGAGAATCGTCACTCAGTCTATGCCTCAACTAGGTTTTTTAAAATCACTAAAGGCTTACAAAAGTATTATTGGTCACGGCAACTTCGAACAAGTATTTGACCCTGAAATCCAGTCTCATTTTGGAAAACCAGAAGTTGTGGAAACAGGCCTTGGTTCGGGTCTGGACACTGAACTTATACTTAATATCAACCCCGGGGCTCTGTTAGTAACTTCTTATGCTCAAACAGAAAAAAAACATACACTCATACAAAAAGCAGGAATACCAGTTATCTACAATGTGGAATGGATGGAAACACACCCACTCGGAAGAGCCGAATGGATTAAATTTATGGGCGCATTAACCGGCAAAGATGAACTTGCCGACAGTGTGTTCAAAGAAATCGAACATTCATACAACAAGCTCAAAAGCACTTGTATTTCTATTGAAGAAAAACCAACCCTATTGATAGGTTCTTTATTTAAAGGCACCTGGCACATGCCGGGGGGACAAAGCTACGCGGCACAATTTATTAAGGATGCCGGCGGAACCTATTATTGGTCTGAAACCAAACGGAGTGGTAGCCTGGCACTAAGTTTGGAAGAAGTAATGGATAAGGCTCTGCACGCTCCCATATGGATAAATCCTGGTACCGTTCAAAAATTGACAGGGCTACTGAATAAAAATGCTCCATACGCCCTGTTTGATGCTGTTAAGAACAAGCAGGTTTATGCCAATACCAATCGATTGGGGGCCAATGGCGCCAGCGACTATTGGGAAACCGGCGTGTCGAGACCAGATTTGGTACTAAAAGACCTGGTTAAAATTCTTCACCCCGAATTACTTCCTGGCCATCAACTTTATTACTATCAAAAGTTGCCATGAAAAGTCTATTCCCCTCATATAAACTGTTTTTTATATCAGCTTTTATAATGGCCTTGCTGGTTTTTATACTTAATATTTGTTTTGGAAGTGTTTTTATAGAACTCTCCGAAATTTTACAAATCCTTAATGGTAGTAATACTTCTCGTGAGAGTCATGAACTAATTCTGTTTCATTTTCGAATACCAAAAGCATTAACCGCTATCGCTGTCGGGGCAGGCCTGTCTGTTTCGGGTCTCATTATGCAAACGATGTTTAGAAACCCGCTGGCAGGGCCGTTTATTTTAGGCATCAGCAACGGAGCAAGCCTGGGTGTAGCTTTATTAATTATGGCTCAAATGGCTCTTTTTAGCGGATCTATTGCCCTTGGAACAAGTAGTATGATCATAGCTTCCATTTGCGGAAGCGCCTTGCTTATGGTTCTAATATTATTATTCTCTTCGTACCTCCGAAGCAATGTGATGCTTCTTATTGTAGGAATGATGCTTGGAAGTGCCACAGGGGCAATTGTAAACGTCTTACAACACTTTAGTAGTGCAGAAGCATTACAAAATTATACGATATGGACCTTCGGTAGCCTTGCAGGATTATCATACCCTCAACTAATGATCCTATCTATTATCGTTGCCGTATCGCTTATTGTCACCTGGCTTTCACAGAAGACCTTAAACGCCTTGCTACTTAATGATGAATATATTTTAAACCTGGGTATAAACCTGCGTCGCCTACGACTGATAATCATCATAATTACTTGCCTCATGGCTGGTTCTATTACTGCATTTTGTGGCCCTATTGCTTTCATAGGCCTTGCAGTTCCGCATGTGGCACGTATTATTCTTCATACGGCCAATCACAAAATACTTATTCCGGCAAGTGTACTTCTGGGAATAATAATTATGCTTTTATGCGACCTTATTTCACAACTACCTGGACATGAAAAAACACTACCCCTCAACGCAATAACCGCTCTTTTTGGAGCACCAATTGTTATATTCATTATCATTAAGGGACAGAAAGGCAGGCGGTTATGACAGCAATTAAAATAAACAACCTGCATATCGGATACGATAGTTCTCTCATGAGCAATGTTAACCAATCTATCCAAACCGGGTCACTAACCTGCCTGATTGGCCCTAATGGTAGTGGCAAGTCTACCTTAATTCATACCCTATGTGGACTCTTGAAACCAGTATCTGGTGAAATTATTATTGGCGACAAACCCCTAAACAGGCTAAGTCCTAAAGAAACGGCTAAATACATCTCAATAGTTACTTCATCAAACGATAGTAATTCTAATCTGAGCATTGAGGAATTGGTAGCACTTTCCAGGATCCCACATTCCAATTGGTTTGGTGTTCTGAGCGAAAAAGACAAAATGCTCATTGACAGAAGTATTAATTTAGTGGGCCTGGGCGATCTAAAAGATCGCAAATTAGATCAAATCAGCGATGGGGAACTACAACGGGCTTTCATTGCCAAGGCGCTTGCCCAAGACACGCCTTTTTTATTCCTCGACGAGCCTACAGCACATCTGGATATTAGCAATCGATCTTCACTGATTGTACTTCTAAAAAGGCTTGCCACAAAGGAACATAAAGCCATACTTTTATCCACCCATGAATTAGGGTTAGCCATACAACTGGCCAAGCATATCTGGTTAATAGACAAAAAAGGTACTTTACATACCGGTGCTCCCGAAGATTTGATTTTAAACGGAATAATAAGTAATACTTTTGACAATGACGAAGTGACTTTTGACGAAACGACGGGCATTTTTTCTCCAATAATTTCTGATTCTTATTTTTCTGTCAACGTGCTAGGAAGTGGCCAACGGTTCAAATGGACTATGCACGCCCTGAAACGTATAGGATTACAAACCAATCAAGAATCGACTATTTCTATTACAGTTCATGAATCTCATTGGGAAATAAGAGAGCAAATCAAATCTTTGGATTTCTACTCCATAGATGAGCTGATCACCTATCTTCAAAGACCTGGACGAGGTTGAGGAGGTGAGTGCTTCCCCAACCCTATCCAGGTGCTCACAGCATTTATTTTTTTAACGCTTGTAACATTCCGTTTATAAGCGCGTCCTAGATGCGGACTTTCCATAATCCATAGTTAGAACACAACATCGAAACTTATGAAACAACTCACACTATCCTTCTTATTTTCCTTTGTCACCATCCTGGCGACAAAGGCTCAAATGACTCAGACAATTCGAGGTACGGTTTACGACGCCGACGCCGAATTTACGCTTATCGGCGCTTCCGTAATTGTCTTAGACTCCGATCCGCTTATTGGCACCGTAACAGATATTGACGGGAGATTCCGATTAGAAAACATACCCATAGGACGTGTTTCCCTTAAGATCTCTTTTATGGGCTATGAAGAGCAGTTAATCCCAAATATTGTTGTTAATTCTGCCAAAGAAGTTGTTCTCAACATCCCCATGCAAGAATCAGTGACGCAAATGAACGCAGTTGTTATCTCTGCCAATAAAAACAAAGGCGAAGCTTTAAACGATATGTCAATTAACAGCTCACGTTCTATCTCCGTAGAGGAAACCAGTCGTTATGCCGGTGGGTTCAACGACCCTTCCCGCATCGTTTCGTCATTTGCCGGTGTCGCCACAACAGGCGATGGTGGTAACGATATTATTGTTAGAGGGAACTCTCCCAAATACATCCAGTGGAGGCTCGAAGGCATGCAAATCACTAACCCCAATCATTTTGCAGACCAAAATGCTGTAGGTGGTGCGGTAAGCATATTAAACAATAATATGATGGCAACATCAGACTTCCACACCGGTGCTTTTGCTCCTGAATTTGGCGATGCACTCTCTGGTATATACGACGTAAAACTGCGTGAAGGAAATAACGAACATTTTGAAACGGTGCTTGGGATTGGATTATTAGGCACAGACTTAACGGTAGAAGGCCCCTTTAAAAAAGGGTATAGGGGTTCTTATGTAGCCAATTACCGTTATTCTAATGCCTCATTAATAGACCAGTTAGGGCTCGTAGACATCGTTGGCATACCCTATTTTCAGGATGGGTCTTTTAAAGTTGTACTACCAACCAAAAACATTGGTAAATTTAATATCTATGGTTTAGGTGGGACTTCGGGCTTTCGATTCGAAAATGTAACCCCAGCTATTTGGAATACCCCTGGAGAGCCCAACTTAAGTGAGCAATTAACAGAAAATGTTGAGAAAGAAACCTTTTTAGGTAATGCAGGACTTAGCCACGTTTTGGCATTTGGAGAAAGAAGTGTACTACGCACATCGGTTTCATATTCCGGTGAAGGTATAAACGATGATGTTTTTATTACCGAACATTTGAACGATGAAAACAGCTTGGAGACACAATCATTTAAAAGTCGTCTCATTAAATCCACCTATCGGGCTGCGCTTACCTATAGCAACAAAATTAATGCGAGAAACAAAATAGAAGTAGGCAGCAAATATGCCTTGTTCGATTACGAGTTTAAACAAGACCAGGATTTTGCCCTCAACGGGAATCTTCAAAATATGGTCGATTTCAAAGAAAACATTTCAACAGTCAGAAACTATGTGAGCTGGAAGCACCGCCATGGTGAAAATCTAACATTGGTGGCCGGTATTCATAATATGAATGTACTACTTAACAATAAAAGTACTCTTGAGCCGCGCCTGGGTATTAAATGGGCTATCAACCCGACAAACAGCCTGAACCTTGGATATGGCAATCACAGTAATATGGAAAGTGTACATAATTACTATACAAAATTCACGAATAGTAACGGTGAAGAAAAACTCGTCAATGCAGATTTGGACTTATTGAAAGCTCACCATTTCATTCTAGGCTATGAAAAAAGATTTTCGGCTCAGCTACGCGCTAAAGTTGAATTATACTACCAGCACCTTTATAGTTTACCTTTAGAAAATAATGATACAAGTATCTATTCAACAATCAATGAAGGTTTGGAAGTGCGATATGTTGATTTGGTAAACGAAGGTACAGGCAGAAATTACGGCATGGAACTCACCCTGGAACGTTTTTTTCACAAAAACTACTATTTCCTGCTTAATGGATCCGTCTATGAATCTAAATATACGCCGCTTGATGGTATAGAGCGTAATACACGGTTTAATGGAAACTACCTTGTTAATTTAATAGGAGGAAAAGAATTTGACGGATTGGGTAAAAATAAAAATCAGACTTTAGGGCTCAATGCAAAAGTATTTTTTGGTGGCGGTAAAAAAATCATTCCTCTCGTCCGTGATGGAGACGGGAATGCGATTTCAGACCCTGTCAATGGACCATTAATGGATATGGATAATGCTTATGACAAAAAGATCGAAGATTTATACCAAATAATAATAGCTGTCAGCTACAAATTTAACAGGCCCAAAGCCACTCATGAGTTATTCTTTAACCTGGACAATATCACCAACTCTAAGGGCAAAATTTCAGAGTTTTATGATGAACGTGAAGAAGGTAATGTCGGTTATGTTACACAATTTGGATTCTTTCCCAATGTAATGTATAGACTTTATTTATAACTAAAGTATAGAAGTGGTATGAATATCATACCACTTCAGCTATTACTATTGTCTCCATTTTATTCTATTGCAATAATCGTCTGTGATAGTTAATCTGCCCCAAATGATAAGCCAGATGTGTTGCCAAATGAGTTAAAAAAAGCATCGTTGTCATCTCTTTATCAAAAACATTTATTGGATATATTTCTTCCAGTTGTTCATTTGATACCTGAGGTAATACAGATTTGACCAACTCCAATGTTTCTTCCAGTTTATTTATTATGGTCTCTCGTGGAATTCCTATCTCTGAAAACTCTTTTTCCCGTTGTCTGTTGTAACCCGTCGCACCTAATTGTGCCCCAATAAAATGATTCAGGTTACCTATAATGTGTAAAGCCAAATTTCCAGCAGAATTATTGATTTTACCATCAAAAACACTCCAAATGTCTTCTTCGGAAGTATAGGTTTTTAGCTCTTTAATTAATGCTTTTAAGTCGCGCTCAAATAGGGCGGAAATTACATTCTGAAACATGCTTGTGCTCTTTTGTTTGACCATGTAACACTTCGCCTAAAAATTGGGTTCAAAATTATACCTTGCAAATGAATCCTGAGTCTTCGGTAAGGTGTTTATAGGTTTAGAATGAACACAAATTTTATGCCTAATTCATATATAAAAGCTGGCACCGAAGCCGGAAAAGACTTTTTCTTAAGCCCGATAAATGGTCCTATACCTATGTTAAATTTACTCCGGTTTAAAGAAAGGACTTATTATTCTTTATTTCCCGAATTTGATCCGGGCAGTACTTTAACGGGACGAAAAGCTTATGATATGTATATTAAAGTATTACTCCTAATCTCAATGGCATTGGGAGCAAAATCATCTTTAGAGGGAATAGTGGTCTCTTCTTAATAGGCCCTGAATCAGTATATTGTGATTTAGTCCTGGTGGCTAAGCACCAAAGTAAAGAGGTATTTATTGGCATGTCAAAGAATCCTGATTACCTAAAAATCGAAGTTCACCCAGCGCAGCGCTTGAGGATTCTCGCTTGTTACCATTGAAACGTACCACCTCTTAATTGGGCGTTGCTCCTTCATAACTATTTGAATTTTCTTCGACGAATGACTTCCCCCTTCAGGTTGTAGTCTTCCAGTTTGTCCGGATCTCCGTTAAAATGGTAATATCGAAATTCACCCACGCGAAGACCATCGTGATACCTCCCGACCACATGCATTTGATCGTTCGAATAAAAGCTTTTCCATACACCAACTTTTTGATCATCATCGTATGTTCCTATTAATTTAACGGTGCCATTAGGATGGTAATTGGTCCAGGTGCTATCTTTGAGTCCACTGCGATAATACCCGGTACTATCCACACCACCATTATAATAGTACGAAGTATATATTCCATTGGGCCTGTTGGCAACGTATTCTACCCGCGTTCTTAACTTGCCACCATTATAGTAGGTGGTCCATGTGCCGGTTTTAGCACCAAATTTATAGTTGCCTGATTCCTCTACATTTCCATTCTTAAAAAAGGTTTTCCAGTTACCATTTGCTTTACCATGCACTTTTTCTACCAAAGACTGCAATTCCCCGGATTTATAGTAGGTTTTCCATTGCATTTTGTCTTCATCGTTTACAGCGCCCTCGGCCTTCAAATTTCCATCTTGATAGTATTTCTTCCAGGTACCTTGCGCCTCACCAAATTCATTGTAGGTGGCCAGACTCGCCAGTTTTTCGTTCTCGTAATAATCTTCCTTTTTTAAGAGATGGCTTAACGAATCATACGTAAGCTTTTGTTTTATTGTACCTGAGTTATAATAGAATTCCCATTTACCAACAGGGTTGTCATTTGAGAAATTCCCTTTTGACTTCATTATTCCTCCATCAAAATAGTGTATCCATTCACCATTTTTCCTACCGGTTTGATCAAAAAATCCGCTAATTTCCAAGCCTCCTTCTATGAAGAAACACTCGTATTCACCTAGTTCGGTACCGTCACCATAACTTATATAACCTTTTACAATCATCTCGATAGGACTTCCACAGACCTACTCTTTTCCCGTTTTTTGACTCACCCACCATTCTCAGTTTATCAGAAAACTGCTCATTGGCGGAGTATAACTCAGAATAACTAAAATAATTAGAAAAAAACAGCACTACGACAATGGCGGTCTTGATTAAGCTAAGATTATTGGCCTGCACGAATTTACAGATATGGTGATTTGGTGATTTCTGCTGGTTCATTATTCAAACGAATTATTGCTGTTAATGATCCTCTTATGAACTATACGTGTTCCTGGTATTGAACGTTTATATAGAATACAAACTTAATGCAAAAAGTGATTCAATTGTGAATAATTTTTTGTATTTTTTAGAATACGGACTTCCAAACACTCTTTTTTACCGTATACTCCCCATTAACAAGAATTGAATTATTATTCTTTATATTTATCTTGTGTTAACTCTCATAGTTATTGTATGAAAAAAATCCCGGTTTTACTTTTCGCTCTATGTATTTCGACTACAGTATTTGCTCAACAACATTTCTACGGCGGATTGGAATTAAACTATGGTACACCTTTTTTCAAGACATCAGCAGACAGTGTTTTGAGATTTAAGGGAATCGGGTCAGCTTTTAGTATGGGCGGCTCTTTCGGCTACCGGCTTTTTAACCGTATTCAGCTCGAAGCAGGTGCTCGTACAAACAGGCATCAACTGTCTATTAAAGACAAACATTTTGAAAATCGTGTGGACGGGTTCGAAGTGAATATTAAGAGTGTTACATGGTTCAGTAACTTCTATGCTTCACTGAAATATGCCCATAAATTAGAATATCACACCTACCTATATTTTCGCTTGGGGACCTCTTATAATATCATAAGAGGTGGAGCAGAGTCCGCAACAACAGAATATGTAAAAGGATTTGAAACGCTTACCATAAATTCATCATACAGCGAGTCCAGTTATTCCGTAAGTCCGGAAATAGGATTTGAATTTTTGCTAAAAAACAGCGACCAGTTAAATGTAGGGCTTCGATACCAACATGTAGCTGATAACCCTTTAATGCAAGCAGATTACAACGTGACTAATGACGGAGTTACGTTGGCAGCCGATCAGCTTACGGCAAAAGGCAATAATTTAAGTCTGGTTGTACAATACAACAAATTACTTTTATACAGGCCTAAAAAAGAACGAAAGAAAAGAACAAAACCTGACAAACCTATCAAAGTTGATCCTGTTAAAGAAACGGAAGAACCTGTTAGCGTCGACGATAAAGACCATACAGCAGGCGGGCGAGATTTTTCAGTAACAAACAAGGTCAAGGTTAAATCATCAAAGGTTACCATTGAAATTTGGGATCATCAAATGGAAGATGGGGACATAGTTAGCCTAATTCTGAATGATAAATGGATTATTCAGAATTACGAGCTAAAAAACAAGAAAAAATACATTACCGTTGAGTTAAAAGAAGGGCATAATAAGCTAATATTATATGCGCTAAATCTTGGCAAGTACGAACCCAACACGGCAGCCGTTATCGTTGATGACGGAAAAGATAAACATCAAATTATTCTTGAATCTACGCTCCAGCAAAGTGGAGCCTTGGAAATCATTTATCATAAGCCTAAAAAATAATGAGAAAAGTATTCTTATTTATAGCGATTATCTTCGTTTATGGATGTCACAAAAAGTCCCTGGAAATTGAAGTTGTTGATGTAGAGTGTGAAGATTTTGCCATTAGCGACCCAAGTTATGCATTTGTGGATAATGCCTGCGATTCTATAGGTGGAGATAGCGCAATTGCTGTTACTTTTGAATACGACGGTGAAGAGAAATGTCTGCACACATTAAAAACGGATGTACACTTTTATGATAATCGTGGTAATGAAATTTTTGATGTAGTCCACAATCCCGGTGATACGCCCATAGAGCGCCCTGTTGTCGAAACGAATGGTAATGATGTAACTTTTAACTATTGTTATAATGTGACCGATGAAATTCAAGAAAACGAACTCGCTTATGTGCATATGAATTTTAATACCAGAAGTGAGCAAGGGGCAGAAAGTAATCTATTAGGTATTCGGGTAAATATGCCTGGTTCAACGGTCCCTGAGCCCAATGAAAATGAAATCGCCTCGGAGTACGAGGTACAAAGTGAACTGGTTGAATTGAGTGTATTTGATCATGCGGCTCAGGATGGCGACATCATTTCTATTAATGTAAACGGAGTATGGGAGATAGAAAACTTCGCCATCGTTTCAGAGCCTCAAATAATTCAAATAAGAGTAAACCCGGGAGACAATTTCATTTATTTTTATGCTGTTAATGAGGGTTCATCACCTCCTAATACCCTGGCAGGTGAAATTTCGGACGATTTTAAAACCGAAGAATTCACTTTGGGTTTAAAGACAGCCGAAAGTGCCTATTTTAGACTTACGTACGTACAATAATTTCACTATATTCGTGATTTAAGATATGAAACTTAACATAAAACTTTTAATAATGAAACGTACAATCAAAGGTCTGTTGATTCTTTGTTTAAGTCTTGCAACAACATTTGGAATGGCTCAATCAAAAAAAGAGATAAAAGCAGAAAATGATCAATTGAAGGCCAAAGTGGCTGAATTGGAAAAGAAACTAGCCGATAAGACGGTGGATTTTGACCCTAACAGTGAGAATCACAAATTTTCATACGCAGTGGGAGTTCAGGCGATTAGCAATTTTAAATTGCAGGGTATTGATACTTCTGTTTCACCACAAATAATAGCAAAGGGGATGATGGATTTTCAGGCAGACTCTTCTCGTATGACAGAAGCTGAAGTAAATACTGTTATGCAGGAATTCACTGTAAAAATTCGTGCAGCACAACAAGCTGCAGCAGAGCGTCAAGCGACAGAAAACAAAGAAAAAGGTGAAAAATTCCTTGCAGAAAATGGTAAAAGACCTGAGGTAAAAACTACATCAAGCGGACTGCAATATGAAATATTGAAAGAGGGAACAGGTGCCGTTCCTAAAGCATCTGACCGTGTTAAAACACACTATACAGGAACTTTGCTTGACGGCACAAAATTTGATAGTTCGGTAGATCGTGGTGTTCCTTTCGAAGCCAACGCGGGATCAGGTCTAATTCAAGGTTGGATCGAAGCATTACAAATGATGCCTGTAGGATCCAAATGGAAACTTTATGTACCATCAGATCTAGCTTATGGTACCAGAGGCGGTGGTAGCGCTATAGGACCAAATGAAACCCTCATATTTGAAATGGAATTATTGGAAATATTAGATCCGTCTAATAGCGACACGAATGACCATAGTGGACACTCACACGACCATAGTGGACATGGTCACGACCACGGACATGGCCATCAACATTGATAAATTTCATACCTCAATTAGAAAAAGCCTTTTGCATTTTTGCGCAAAAGGCTTTTTTTGTATACATACATATGCTTATCTTTAAGATATTGGGGAATAAGTGTATTAACATTTTAAGGCTCTAAAATCCGAAATTAGGTTATACTATGGCAAATCGCTTCTACTTCTTGATTTTTTTGCTTGCGTTTACGGCATGTAAACCTGCTAATCAAACAAACAGTAAGAACCGTGAACAACTTAGTGCCAAAACCGTTAATAAACTATGGGAAGAACTTACTGTAAACAACCAGATTAAAGCATCAGAATATGGAGTAAAAGCTTTTAAACTATGGATATTGGATACCATTGCTTGCAAAGACATCATAAAAAATTGTACTAATCAAGCGGTAGACCAATCTGAAGTGATACTAAAATTACCCCTTCCCGACGGACAACTACTAAACTATAAAATTGTCCGATCAGGAACTATGAGCGACGAACTAGCGAAAAAATTTCCTAATATCCAGACATACAAAGGTGTGAACATTAATGACCAATCAATTGTTACAAGACTGGAATGGACAACAAAAGGTTTTCATGCATCCATATATATGGACGGTAAATCAGCATATATACAACCCCTAACAAACAACCCCACACAATTTATAAGTTATTGGAAATCTGATGTTACCAAGGCAAAAGAATTTCATGAAAGACTTAAGAAATAAAATAAATAACTTGGGAGATTTTGTTTAGAAAATTAGCATATTGGGTTCTTTTTGGCTCACTATTTTTGAGTCAACTATCGACGATAGGACAGCATACTGCTGTATCCGAAGAAGAAATCTTTGCTTTTACAGTAAAAGAACTTAATAATGTATCTAAAAAAGGATCTCTATTTTCCATACCTACACCTGGTGGTACTTATCTGACCGTTAAGCTATTTCCTAATAATACAATAAGTAAGTCATTAGCTTCTCAATACCCCCTGCTCCGGACTTTTAGCGGCTACGTAGCACAGGCACCTCAACATAAAGTCAGCGTAGAAAGAACATCCAAAGGCCTGGAAGCAATTATCTATGAGGATGAACCTTTCACCGTATCCATAAGTCACAATAAACAGCGCATAGCATATAGCAAAAATCGGACATTTGAACATTCGGAAGAGTTTACTCATAGCGCTTGTCATACTGAAGACCTGGAAGCACTTCCAAAAAGGACTGTTGCAAAATCGTACATACCTCAGGAAATCCAAAACAAACGAATATTCCGCTTAGCAGCTACTTGTACAGGTGAATTCACACAATACCACGGCGGCACAAGACAAGATGCTATAGACGCTATTATTGTGGCTGTCAACAGAATAAATCTAATATTCAGCAACGATTTGGGTATTGAATTAGAGCTGCTGCAGGCAGATACGCTCATTTATTTGGATGGAGATTCAGATCCTTATACCAATGATGATGCCGGTGAGTTCGTTGATGAAACAGAAGATGTTATTGAATCCCTTATCTCCAGTTCATCTTATGACATTGGCCATGGATTTAGTACGGGTAACGCAGGTCGTACCATACTGGGCTCCGCGTGTGGCAACTCCAAAGCCCGATGTGTATCAGGAAATCCAAACCCCGATAACGATGATTATTACATCAAACTTCTTGCCCATATCATCGCTCACCAGTTCAATGCCACACATACATTTAATGGTAATGCTGGAGACTGTGTAGGAGCAAGATTTGGACTCACAGCATTCGAGGTAGGTAGCGGATCTACGATTTTGGCTTACCCAGGAAGATGCCAGGAACAGAACCTGGTTGAAAATACCGATGATTATTTTCACATAAACAGCATTGCCAGGGTCAAGTATGAGTTGGCGACTGACCTTTCTTCCTGCGGCACAGAAATAACAACCAACAATTCACTTCCGGAGATTACAATACCTGAGGGAGGTTTCACCATACCAAAGGGTACACCTTTTGTTTTAGAAGCCGGCGCAACAGACATTGACGATGATGTGCTTACTTATTGTTGGGAACAATATGATCTTGGCCGCGCAGGACATCCGGATACTCCGGATGTATCAGCACCTCTCTTCAGAAGTTTCCCTCCTACGCTGGACACAAAACGGTATTTCCCCCAATTGTCTGACATCGTTAACAATACTTCAACACTTGGAGAAATATTGCCCCAAAATAGTCGATCGCTGAACTTAATGTTCACAGTACGAGATAACAATGTTGAGGTAGGGGGTATTGCAAGCGACCTCTTATCTTTTGAAGTATCAGGAGATCACGGACCATTTGTTATTACCAATCCCAACATTTCTGATACGGTAATTATTAATGATTCGATTATTGTTGAGTGGGACGTTGCTAACACAGATCAAAACCCTATAAACTGCCGGCATGTTGATATTTACCTGTCAACGGACGGCGGATATACCTATCCTCGCCTCCTTAAACAAGGAACGGACAATGATGGTGTTGATACCGTAATCGTACCAAATTTACCTACTTCAGAGGCACGGATCATGGTCAAAGCATCCGACAATGTTTTTTTCGACATTTCGAATCAAAATTTTTCGATTATCCCTCCTATCGATCCTGACTTTGTGTTTTCTACAGATACCGACAAATTTAATATTTGCGGTTTGGATACCTTATCTTTTAATTTGGCTGTTAGCATCGAACCTCTTTCCGGATTTGACGAACTTATAACACTCGATTTACTTGATTTGCCACGAGGACTCACAGCTCAATTTGAGCGACAACAGGTATTAGCACCTGATACCGTTGAAATTAAACTGATAATAACAGATGAATTGGTCGAGGGTGACTATGACGTAGTTTTCACGGCAAACTCAGCTTCCGTTTCTCATCAACTGCTAATCAACCTGGATTATCGCGGATTAGAACCTTTTCCCTTCCTGATATTAGAACCACAAAACAACGACACTGTTTCGGCACATAGCAGAACTTTTGCCTGGAGCAGTAGTTCAAATGTGGGTGAATATGAAGTTCAAATAAGCCGGGACGAACAATTCAATGATATTGTACACCAAATTTTTACAGAAGAACACCTCATTGATGATTCTTTTCCATTGCTTCCCGCTACAAATTATTTCTGGCGTGTAATTGGCAGCAATGTTTGCGGAGCATTTACGACTCAAAGTACTACTTTTATCACCATGGAACCCCGCTGTTTTGAAACAAACATAAACACATCCTTTACATTTAGTGCTGTTAACAGAAATTTTGAATCATCATATGATGTAGAAGAATATGGCAATTTAACGAGTATAGCATTTGTCAATGTACAAGGAGAACATGCCAACTTCAATGATCTAAACTTCAGTATTACTGCCCCGGATGGCTCCTCTTATGTTTTACTGGAAAATGCTTGTGATACTTCTTTATTGTACAATATAAGCTTTTCGGATTTGGGAATAAATTACACCAATTCACTCTGTCCGCTAAATGATGCAGTTGTATTGAAACCACAAGATCGTTTTAGTCAATTGTTAGGCTCTAATGTACATGGTACCTGGACTTTTAGCGCATACGACTCAGGAAAAGATGACAACAATTCGATTGACTCTTGGGGATTAAAACTCTGCTATGAACCAAGTTATGGTGTGATTATGGACACCACGTCACAAATTAGTTGTTCGGGTAACCGTATCACTTTTCCTATTCAACTTATTGTGCCCGTAAATTTGTTGGACCCTCTAAACGTTCTTGTGCTTAATCTACCCACAAATATTAGCAGCAATTTCACCAATAGAACCTATAATCAGAATAGTGATGATACTCTTGAGCTTATTATTCCCGAAGATTATGAACCAGGGGAATATACTTTTGATATGTTCTTTAGCGGTACCAGCTTTACAAGGACTTTATCTATTAAGATAACTATAACCGACTCAAGTTCTAAAAGTTACCAACCCTTATCTCCACAGAATAACGCAGACGAATTGCCTTTATCGCCAACATTCAAGTGGCTCGCGGATGAAACCAACATTAATTATACATTGGAAATTTCTACAGATAGCCTTTTCGAGTCCATAAATCACGCCATTACGATAGTCACTGACACCTCATATACGGCAGATTTTAGTTTGAAACCAAGCACAAAATACTACTGGCGAGTACTTTCTGATCAAAGCTGTGGCAATCACGTGGCTCCATCTAAAAAATTCTCATTTACTACAAGTCCTGTCTTTTGTGAAACTTACACCGCGGAGAATCTTCCATTATCACTGCCTGTAGTAGGTAGTGCTGTCGCACATTTCCCTGTTTACGGAGGGCCACTTCAATCTATAAAAGTCAAAAATATTGCAGGAACACATGAATGGTTCGGAGATTTAACGGCGACTTTAATTTCGCCCCATGGTGATTCCGTTCTGCTATTTTCCGAACCTTGTTCAGGTATTCATTTTGATCTTCAAAATTTTAACTTCACGTTATCTGAAAACGGACTTCCCTATGAACAGTTTTCTTGTCCTCCAATAGATGGCAGTGAATTTCAGGCCCAAAATTCTTTTTCGGCACTCATCAATGACACTGTAAGTGGTTTATGGACTATCCTGTTTGAGGATCAGGTAAGTTTTGATGGCGGCGAACTCGAAAATATCGAACTCGAAATATGCAGTATTGGCGACCCGCTTGCTTCCATAGAAATCATGGAAAATAGCAACAATTGGCATATATACCCTAATCCTGTGAAAGGAATGTTACAAATTCAAAGTTCAGAAGGACCTATTTCTGCGACAGTTTCAATTTACGGTATAACAGGACAATTGATTATTCAGAAACTAATTACCGAGCAATCAAGCGAGTTGGACATGCGCATGTTTCCACAGGGAGTTTACACTATTCATATCAGTGAAAAACGAGGATTTATTAATAAAAGATTTATTAAAATCGATTAAACACTTATTTGAACATTCCCAGAACCCACTCTGCAAAACCCTGTCCCTTATCAATTCCATTTGCTCTTAAATTCTGTTTGGCAATTTCATCGTAATATTCTATCTCATGTATTATTACCGGAACATTTACAATTTGAGTTTCATGCAAACTACTTACTACCTCCACAAGGAGTTCAATTAATTGAAAAGTGATTTCATCACCCTTTTGCATGCAGGTTTCAAAATCTGCTTTCTCTTCTTCTTCCGAATAATACAGATCCTGCGACCTAATCCATTCCTGAATCAAAGGGCTACCCTCTTTGTCACTATTTGTACCCAATTCGAGCAGCTGATTTTGTATCCAAAATGCAAAATTCCAACGCGCTTCCTGTTCATCAAGAGCAACCTTTACCTGATCTTTAAAATGAGTTTCGGTATTATAACCTAAAATTACTGAGGGAAATCTCGGGTCATCTTCCTCGTCAAAAACTAATAAGGAATAGGCATAAATCTCATCTTGCTCTTTATTAGAAATTTCTTTTAAGGCTTTTTGAATACGCTCAATAATGTGCTTTTTTAAGCGTTCTATACTATTTTTGGAATCCATGGAGCAATATTAGTAATTTTTTAAATAAACATATCCACCAAACTTATCCACATTCCTTATTCAAATAATCAAATAAAACGTATATATTGTTTAGTGGAAGAGCCTCCCAAGATGCTCAATGCTCCATTGTAATTTTCTACAGCGCTCGATTGAAATCACATCATAAATGAAAGGGCTACCATTTATAATAAGCATTTTACTTTATTCCTCATTTTGTCAGTCGCAGATAGACTTCAATATGCTTAAAGGTTCTTGGACTCAATGTGTTGAACTTCACGAAGCCAATAACGATACTCTTTTCCTGGTACGCACTTCAATAATTGATTTAAATTGTAGAACTTGTCTAAAGCATGATGCCGTAATAGATAAAATACGCTCCACTTTTTATTTCAAAGATTCGGTAAACCTGGAATTAAAGACCAATCATTTATTGGACTATGAAAATGACTTACCTTTTTCGAACCAGAAGAAAACTGCTGCGTATACTGACACGATTAACGGGCAGCTGGTTGTAAAAAAATTCACCTTCCATCATATTTTCAATCAACACCCCGATTGCGATGTACTACCCACAACCTATTCCGTAAATAAAAAAGCTTCGTCCATAACTATTGATTACCTCAATAAATCTACGCTTTATCAGATATGTGCGTTGAATAAGGAAGAGCTGATATTGGTACATGTAGGAGAATAATTATACCAGTGCATCCAGTAATATTTCTACAGGGTGCAGAGCCTGACGCCCTGTACCGTCATTAATCTGATGTCTGCATGAAGTACCTGGTGCGGCTATAATAGTATCCTGTGAGGCATTTCTTACCGCCGGAAATAGTACTAGTTCCCCAATCTGCATAGATAATTCGTAGTGATCTTTTTCATAACCAAAAGAACCAGACATACCACAGCATCCCGATGGAATTACTTCAACCTTGTAATTTTGAGGCAATTTAAGTATATCCCTTGTATGATTTACTGAAGAGAGTGCTTTTTGATGACAGTGTCCGTGCACCTTTATTTGCTTATGCTCTTTTGTAAATTGTTCACTTGAAATATTACCCTGTTCTATTTCGCGAGCCAGAAACTCATCAATGGTAAAGCAGTTTTTCGCCAATTTGCGCGCATCTTCTTTCAACTTATCAGCAACCAACTTTGGATACTCATCTCTAAAGGTCAGTATTGCTGAGGGCTCAATTCCAATGAGGGGCATTTCACCTGAGACTATATCACTTAGCAGTCTTACGTTAAGTTCTGCGGTTTTTTTAGCTTCTTTGAGCCTTCCTTTAGAGATATTGGGTCGACCACTTTCTTCATGGTGAGGTATTTCAACATGATAGCCTAATTTTGAGAGTAACTGAAAAGCCTTTTTACCGATATGAGCATCGTTAAAATTGATAACCTCATCAGCAAAAAAGTAAATTTTCTTTTTAGTTTCCTGCGGTACGAGATTTCGTTTATTCCTAAAGTTCCATTTACGCAGCGTCTGTCCTGAGAGCTTGGGTATACTCCTCTGAGGAGCAATATTCATAACACGCTTAATAATATTGCTTGATAACGGCAAACTGGTAGACAGATTGAACAACCATGGGACCATGGCAAATACTTTATTTACTTTTGCTACATCGCCCGTTAATCTTGCAGCAAGTGGTGTTCCATTACTTTCATAGTAATTTTGCAAAAACTCTGATTTGAGCATGGCCATATCCACATTGGAAGGACACTCCGATTTACAACCTTTGCATGACAAACAAAGGTCCATAATATCTTTTATTTCTTCATGATCGAAGCGGTTTACTTTTTCAGACCTGGTCAAGAACTCTCTTAGGATGTTGGCACGAGCTCTTGTAGTATCGCGTTCGTTTTTTGTAGCCATGTAACTGGGACACATTGTCCCTCCTGTTATATGTGTTTTTCTACAATCGCCGGAACCGTTACACTTTTCAGCCATACGCAATATTCCCTCTGTAGCAGAGAAATCGAAGTGCGTTTTGATGTCGGGTGTTTGCTGCTCCGATTCATAGCGCAGAAATTCATTCATCTTGGGTGTATCTACAATTTTCCCCGGATTAAAAATTCCTTGCGGGTCCCAAGCTTTCTTTACTTCTTTTATCAGTTGAAAATTGTGATGGCCTACCATTTTTTCAATAAACTCGCCACGTACCCGACCGTCACCATGTTCGCCGCTCATCGACCCTTTGTATTTCTTAACTAAAGAAGCGACCTCGTCGGTGATTTTAAAGAATAAATCACGGTCGTGTTGTGATTTAAGATCCAATACCGGTCTAAGGTGAATTTCACCGTCACCGATATGTGCATAATAAACACACTCACGCTCGTATTTATCGGTAATCATTGCAAACTCCCGCATAAATTCCGGCAGGTCCCCTACACTTACAGCTGTATCTTCAATGCACGCCACAGGCTTAGGGTCTCCAGGCACATTCGATAGCAAACCAAGGCCCGCTTTTCTCAGCGCCCATACTTTATTTACATCGGCTCCGTAAAGTACCGGAAAATGATAGCCAAATGAGGATGCCCTCATTTCTGCCTCCATTTCCTTCGCCAAAATGTCTATTTCTTCGCGTGTTTCACGGGCAAATTCTACCACTAATAAGGCACCGGGATCTCCATCAACGAAAAAGCGATTTTGACTTTGCTCAATATTTTCCCTGGTACAGTCCAGAATAAACCGGTCGATAAGTTCTACAGCGCCCGGGTTGTACTTTAAAGCAATTAAGTTAGCCTTAAACGATTCTTCCAAAGTTTCACAGTGCACAGCCACAACTGCTTTCTCCTTGGGGGGAAGATCTACTAAATTTAATTTTATACTGGTGCTAAAAGCCAAAGTACCCTCAGAACCGGCCAGGAGTTTACAAAAATTAAAAGCCTCTCCACCTTCTGTAAAAATTTCACTTTCCAGCAAAACATCAATGGCGTAGCCTGTATTTCTACGATTAATTTCCTGTTTCGGAAACTCCGCTCTTATCTGTCTTTGGTTATCTTCATTGCTTAAGACCTCTTTAAAGTGTCTGTATAGCTTACTTTCCAAGGAATTGCCCTCACATTTCTTATCATACGCTTCTTTACTCAACGCATTGAACGAAACTTCAGAACCATCGGCAAGAATAGCATCTAATTCTAATACATGATCTCGCGTTGTTCCATAAATAATTGAATGTGACCCACAGGAATTATTTCCTACCATACCTCCAATCATACACCTGTTTGATGTAGAGGTCTCAGGTCCGAAAAACAGACCGTAGGACTTCAGGTAATGATTAAGTTCGTCGCGCACGACACCTGGCTGGACCCGTACCCATTTTTCTTCTTTGTTGACCTCCAATATTTGTGTCATGTATTTTGACACATCTACTACTAAACCGGAGCCTACTACCTGCCCGGCCAACGAAGTACCCGCAGTACGCGGAATTATAGGAATATTAGTTTCTCTGGCAAAACGCAAGATTCGTGATATATCTGATTCATTCCTGGGCCTGCATACCGCCAACGGCATTTCTCTATACACAGAAGCATCTGTGGCATACAACGTGCGTATAGTGTTATCTGTAAATAAATCTCCCTCTAATTGTTGAGCCAATTCTTCCAACTTTGCCAGCATATCCCTGTATTTTTACAGCACAAAGATAATTATAATTCTAAAAACGATGACCCAGCTAAGAATTTATATACTTCTTACATGCCTTTTTACCGAAAAAGTAATAAATGCATTTTGTAGTATATGGAATTTTATTACATTTGGTCAACATTTTTTACAGCTTGAGGTGGTTGTATCTGATGGTTTGTATAAAATTTTAAACCATGGATTAATTTTAATTATTACCTCCTGACTGTTTAGCAGTATATATGTGGGAAATCAACATTTCTTTTCCTGTTTAAAAAGCAGGAATATGAAATTTAAAGTTTTGTTATGTCGAAATTAAAACGTTTAATTAATCAGCTTTCTGATAAAGACCTAAAAATCATTATCAATAATCTAGAATCCAGTGAAGCCTTTAAATCGGCCGAATTACTCAAATTATTTCGAGAAGGTGAAAGTACGGACAATGAGATTAAGAAAATTCTCAATGTAAACAACAATGCTTTTTACACACTTCGATCTCGACTTAACGAAAAAATCGAAAATCACTTCTTAGAGCAATCCGATTCACCAAGAACGGTATTATTACAGCAGGTAGCGGCAATTAATGAAATAGTGCTCACCAAAAATAAAACTATAGCTATTGCTACGTTGAAAAAATTGGAGAAAGAGCTTATTCATTACGATTTATCTAATGAGTTAACTTTAGTTTATAAGGCCTTAAAGAAACTCACGTTACATAGCCCCAATAGTTTTGAGTATTCTCAACTATACAATAAACATGTGGCTTATATGCTTGCTCAGGACAAAGTGGAAGATATGGTGGTAGATTACTTTAAAAGGCTATCTACCGCTTTATTTGAATACGAAACGATTCGGGTACCTGAATTTGAATTAATTGTTAACCAGATTCAACAAAACAGTAAGCTCTACCACTCTCACCGCCTCTACGTTTATCATGCATGTGTGCTCATTTTCCATAAGTTAATGGTGGAAAAAGTAGACCTCAACAATTCTACTATAATCGATGAACTGGATGAACAATTTAAGCAGGTCGAAGAATATATTGAAACGTACCGTATGGATATTACATACCATAGTATGAAATGGGTGTTTAAATACCTTGCCTTGGTCTATAGTTTCAAAAGAAAAGACTTCAACAGAGTAGACCTATTGTTGGAAGAATTAATACCAACAAGCAATTTACTGCTAACCAACTATGGCGTTTTTACTTGTCCGGAATACTTTCTAACCATCATTCTGGAAAGGTACAAGCAATTGGGTAGCGATCGTAAGCTACTGAGCTATGCCAACAAATATTTAAAGACCATAGATAATGATGAAAATAACTACATAAGTATTATTGCTCAAGTCAATTTCAGAGTAATTAGTTACCTCCAAAACAACAAAATTAAAGAGGGAATTCACTATATCAATGATTCTCTTGACAGTTTACCTACCAAGGTTTTCCCAACGGCAATCTTAGATATTAAAATGATTCTGGCCGCTTTATATTACTTGCAAAATAATTCTAAAAAAGCGCAATTCGTAATCAATAATGTCCAGAGACAAATACGTTTAATGGGCAAAGAAAACTGTGAGCACACCTACTTGTTTATGAAAGTATTGAAATCGATGCTTACAGATTTGGTAAAATCAAAAAAGGAGAAAAAAATCGCTACCTATTCAAAGAAGTTTGATGAAATAACAAAGCCTACATTTTCACCACTACGTATGATATCAAGTAGTATATTTGTAAATGCCGAAACTTCGGTCCATGTCTGATTCAATAGGCTGGCTGAAGTGTTCAGGACCACAAAAATGAATGGATTATGCGATTGGTTTTTAGTATTGTAGTAGTTCTAACAATGGTTTCCACTTTTGCGCAAGGTAGTTACGAGAAACTTATTGTTAAAAAGTGGAAACTGGTTAAGGAGTTTGATAAGGCAAGCGAAATTGAACCAAAGCATGAGCACTTAATTATGGTTTTCAAAAAATCAGGTGACTATACCATTAAGGCTTCTTACGAAGAATCTCATAGCGGAAAATGGCGTATTGGCGGCAAAAATAATAACCGATTAATTCTACACGACGAAGCAAATGACGAGGAGAAAATGCTGTCTATCTTGCAATTGGACAAGAACCATTTAAATTTAGGCAACTTCGATGGCCCTACCACAATAGTCCATTTCACTCCTATGGAAAAAAATCGTGAAGAACATCTGAACCACAAAGAACACCTTATTGCCAAGAAATGGCATGTTTTTGAAAGTGGAAAAGCAGCATTGATACATGCCTTGTATGAATTTAAAGAAGATTACACTTTTTTTATTCTTCCTGAAGGTCACAAAGTTCCACTTTATACTGGAAAATGGTCGCTCTCGAATAATAAAAAGGAATTACTTATACATCGTAGAGAAGATGGTAAGGATATTATCATGGAGATCATAGAAATTCATACGCATGTAATGGTTTTAAAAAATAAGGAAACCGACGATAGCATGACCTTTCACGATTTAAAGCTAACAGCTAAGGACAAGCAAAAACTTCGTGAAGGTAGCAAGTAAAAAAAACGTACTCAATTACCTTACTACACTCTTATCCGACATTTGTGGAACAATAGTGGTTTCTTTAATACATGTATTCCCAAGCACTCCGATAAGCGTTTATTTCTTCGGTATAGTTAAGTAAATTCGAATAGAATGGATTGGATCCGAGTGTCGCGCTATTTCCAATGATGACCAGCTTGTATCGCGCCCTGGTCATTGCCACATTCATACGTCTTAAATCTGCCAGAAAACCAATCTCACCCGATTCGTTTGAACGTACCATCGATATGTAAATAACATCGCATTCCTGCCCTTGAAAGGCATCAATTGTGTTACAGGATAAATCTTCTATCTGCAAAGTCGATAAGGTTTCATTTAAACTGATGACTTGTTCTTTATAGGGGGAAATAATTCCTATACGCTTTCCTGAATAACTTTCTTCATTCATTTGGAGATGTTTTATAAGCAGGTCTATTTCTCCCTTATTGAAGATACTCATGCTATTATCATTTCGTTCTTCGTCAAGACTACAGCCTGCCGTATCTATAAACTCCACCGGATCGTTATTTGGTCCCGCTAACAATTGATCGCTGACGGTTTCGTGGGCCACGAGTTTACCACCATAAAAATAGTTGTTAGAATACCCCATTATTTGCTTATTCATGCGGTATTGTGTGTTAAGAAGTATCGATGGATGGCTCCTTTCCACCAATTTTTCCATAAGAGATATAGTCAGGCCCTTATTTTCATGCATACTCAAAACCGTTGGGGGCAATTGATAATGGTCTCCCGCTAATACTACTTTATTTGCTTTAAGCATGGGTATCCAACATGCGGGTTCCAAAGCCTGCGCCGCTTCGTCAATGAAAACAGTATCGAATTTTTCTTTACGCATCAATTTGTGAGCAGCCCCCACCAGCGTACACGCAATCACCTGACTACTATCCAAAAGTTGCTCAACGAGGTAATCTTCTGTTTCCACAATGTCCTTACTTATCGATGTCGCTTCCTGATACAGCAATTTGCGCTGCCTGCGCTCTTCCGGGCCGAAGCTTCGTTTGTACTTAGCCGCCATTTGACGGTATTCATTTGCCTGCTGCCTCAACTTTTTTAGTTGCCGTGCCTGCGGGTGGTTGGCCAGTTGGTAATCAAGCGTAAATGGTAACATCGTATCATCTACTTTTGCCAAATTCCCCACTCTCAGTACTTTCAAACCTTTAGCTGCCAGTTTCTTACTGAAATGATCTACAGCTGCATTACTGGGAGCACATACCAACACCCTTTTTTCTTGCTTTAAAGTGGCCATTACAGCTTCTACCAGGGTAGTCGTTTTACCTGTGCCCGGCGGACCATGAACTATTGAAACGATATTATTAGCTAATATTTCACCTACCGCAGCGTTTTGTGAGCTGTTTAATAGCTGTGATTGGTAGCTGCTCTTCGCAGAACCATTAACACTCGCCTGATAGCCCAGAATCTGGTCTCTGAATTTGGCTAGCTCCGGTTCTTTGATGAGCTTCTTGAGGCAAAACTGCATCTCATTGAACGAATAATCATCGAATAATAAGAGTAACTGCAATTTCGACTTTTCAATCCAGTATGGTAAGTCATTGACAGTAAAAATTACTTTTAACTGATCTTTATTAACATACTGGACTGTTCCGTCAATAAATTCATCTTCATTGCTTAAGCGAACAAAACTACCCGGTGTAAAGCGATGTGGCTTATGCTGATTTTTGGTACGCTTAAACACCGCAAAAGGGTACTGCCCTAAGCCAAAACCGACCTCCACAAGCTCCAGAGGAGCCCAGCACACTCCGTTATTAATACGTTCCTGTTGAGATGAATTTTGAATACTCTGCTCATATTGATCTTTTGCAACATTACGTTCTTTTTCCAGTAGAAGCGCCAGGTGTTGCAGCTCTTCAACAGAAGATTCAAATTCTGCCATTTTAAATTATAATGTTAGAAGTTCATGAGCGATTCCCTTTTCCTCATTTTACCGGCAGGCACGCCAAACATCATCTTAAATCTTCGACAGAAATAGGCCGTATCCTTGTAACCAACAATCTTCCCTATCTCCCTTATGCTACGTTTGGTGGTTCTGAGTAAGCTCACAGCCCGTTCCATACGTTGATATTCGATATAGTCTTGCGGATTTATACCGGTAAGCATTTTAAAGTACTGCCCTACGTAATCTTCAGACACGTTAGCAACATTAGATAGCATCTTGTTGGATAAGTCTCCATCTAAGTTTTCTTTAATATAGCCAAACAGGTCGAGTAATCTCGGGTCTTTGAAATAGGTTGCGTTAGTGGCTAATTGCTCCTCAAACATATTGTGGTTTAAGATATAGCGCATCAACTCAATCATAAATTCTTCGGTATAGACTTTAATAAGGCGTTCTTTACCGTGCCGATCGGCCTGTGTTTCCTCAATAAGCAATTGAAAAATTTTATTTAATCGCTCATTTCTACGAATACTAAATGCGGGTATATCCAGTGACTGGAAAAAGTTTACCGAATCAAAGACTTTAGCATCAAATGTCAAGATGCTAAAAGATTCCTTGGATGGGTCGGGTTGGCTGGAATTGAAGTATTCTTCCATTTTTGAAGATAATTCATCCCGGTCAATGCGGTTACTACCGACCTTACCGTAAGAGATTTTCAAGGTTCTGCCACTGGGTATCATGAGCAAATCCCCCTCATCAATTTCTTTTTGATCTTCTCCAAAAGAAATTGATCCCCTATTTAACAAAATTACGGTGTTCGAAACATCGTAAAAATTGGTAACGGTTACATGTCTTTTTATGGTAACATCTTTGGCACTGGCAAATTTTACATCTAATGATTCAATTATTTTATTATAATCATCCATGTTAATTCGAATTTATCTTTCGATAAATAGTACAATTTTAAAAAAAAAGAACTTGGATTGGTAAGGGTATCCCTATTCTTTTTTGACTTTATCCTAGAAAGATACTAATATTTCAAATCTTAGAATAGTATTATTTTAAAATTTCTCTGGATACGACAATATGTTGAATTTCGGTAGTACCTTCATATATCTCAGTGATCTTGGCATCACGCATCATTCTTTCTACATGGTATTCTTTGACATAACCATTGCCTCCATAAATTTGAACGGCTTCAGTGGTCACCTTCATTGCCACCTGAGCCGCGTATAATTTGGCCATAGCACTGTTCTTGGCATGACGTTCACCCTGGTCTTTGAGATGCGCTGCTTTCAAACACAAACGCTCAGCTGCTTCGATTTCCGTGGCCATATCGGCCAATTTAAAGGCAATTGCCTGATGTTCATGCAAGAACTTACCAAACGTTTGTCGTTCTTTACTATACTTCAACGCAAGCTCATAAGCACCTTTTGCTATGCCCAAGGCCTGGGCTGCAATACCTATTCTGCCTCCATTTAGCACGGCCATGGCAAATTTAAAGCCAAAGCCATCTTCCCCGATTCTATTTTCTTTTGGAACACGCACATCGTTAAATTGTAAAGCATGGGTATCAGACGCACGTATGCCCATTTTATTTTCTTTGGGACCTACCACGAAGCCTTCCTGGTCACTTTCCACAATAAAACAATTGATACCGTCATAACCTTTCTCGGGATAAGTCTGGGCAAAAACCAAATAGGTAGATGCGGAATTCCCATTTGTTATCCAGTTTTTTGTCCCGTTGATCAGGTAATAATCTCCCATGTCCCTGGCAGTAGTATGTTGCGAGGTGGCATCAGAACCTGCTTCGGGCTCTGACAAACAAAACGCCCCAATGTGTTTACCACTAGCCAGTGGAGTTAAATATTTTAACTTTTGATCTTCAGACCCATATTTCTCAAGACCCCAACAAACCAGAGAGTTGTTTACAGACATCACTACTGCTGCTGAGGCATCTACCTTGGCTATTTCTGTCATGGCCAAAACGTACGAAACCGCATCCATACCGCTACCACCATATTTTGGATTAACCATCATCCCCAAAAATCCTAACTCTCCCATCTGTTTTATTTCTTCAGTGGGAAATCGTTGCTCTTCATCGCGGTCTATCACTTCGGGTAATAAAACCGTTTGAGCAAAATCGCGGGCAGCTGCCTGTACAGCTATTTGTTCTTCAGTAAAACTAAAATCCATAAAAATACTTATTAGCTAAAATTATTTACGAACTTCTATTCATCGGGTTTAAGCAAAAATAAGCAATTAATAACAAGAAAATAAAAAAAGAACCCACTGGCAGGTAGGTTCTCATGTAGTTTCCATAGCTCTTCGAATAAAGAGCGCTAAATAATCCCGTCTAATCATAATATGCGTCAATTGGGTGAATCGTTACATTGATTGCAAAAAAAAATATGATTTTTTTTATAAAATCACTTCTCAATTCTGTTCTTCCCATCAAAAAGTAACATAAAATCAATTCCAACAAACTGACTGTCAGTTTTTTAAAAAAACAACCCACACTTATACCTACAAGATTTTGCGTTGATTACCTGCATTTAATAACTCTACCCTGTTATGTCACGTATACCAATTTTGAAGTTATCCACATTGAGGGTAAGCATATTGGGTTTAGAATAATTAGGCGAAAATTCGACCGAAAGAAGAAAATATTCCATATGGGACAAAGGTTTTTTAATCTATTACTCCTATTTTGTTGCATTGCGTTTACCACCAACGTTTCTGCTCAATCTAAAGAGAACAACATAGCTGCAAAGCCACTTGCTGTTGCAGATGCCACCATTACTATCAACGACCCTTCGATTGGCGGGAGCGATGTTGATCTTTCTGCCTGTAAAACAGGTTCGGGCACCATCTCTTTAAATTTAACAATTGGAAATAATGGTACAGTACCATTACCGGCAACGGCAAACATTTCTTATTATAATGGTGATCCTTTTAATAGTGCTGCACAATTCATTGCTGTGGAGTCAATCGGAGAAAGTATTGCGGCAGGTAACTCTATTACCAAGACGGTAACACTTGGAGATCAAAATGGTGATGCGCTGGATTTATTTATACTGGTAAATCATGATGGCACAGGCATAAACACACCGCTGACGGCCTATAATTTTGATTTCAGTGACAGCGACACCACCAATAACCTGTTTAGTTTAAGTTTACCGGGATGTATTGAAGCTGTAGATGACATTGGATTTGCAGTAGAAGATGCCGGGGGACTTCAGGATGTTGTATCAAACGACCTTAACCCTTCGGGCAATGTTACCACTGTAACCGTATTGCAGCCCGGAAACTCCGGAAACAGCACTTTCGCTCCGCCTTTGTACCTGTTTTATGTCCCCAACACCAATTTTTCGGGACAGGATACGGCAGTATATAAAATATGTTTTACAAATCACCCAACAATTTGTGATACCGCTCAAATCATATGGACTGTAGCTAATAGCAATGACCAGCCAGACGCTGTTAACGATGTGATTACCATCGACGAAGATAACATCGCTAATGGCGATCTGTCCACAAACGATACCGACCCCGATCCCGGCGAAGTTTTAATCTATACAACAACACCGGTCTCATCACCTAATAACGGAAATGTAGTGATCCAAATTGACGGTACATACACTTATACTCCTGACCCTGATTTTAACGGCTCCGACAGCTTTAGCTATCAGGTTTGTGATGACGATATCTCTCCGCTTTGTGATGAAGCTATTGTTAGTATAACCGTTAACCCTGTTAATGACCGTCCACGTACGCAGGCCGACGCTGTAAGTACCGATGAAGACACTCCGGTCTCTGGTAACACCTCTACAAACGATATAGATGTTGAAAACGATCAATTAATTTATAACACCACGCCTGTTGCGAGCCCTCTTAACGGGGATGTAATTCTAAACGCCGATGGTTCTTTTACCTATACTCCTGATCAAAATTTCAATGGTACAGACTTTTTCGATTATGAAGTCTGCGACGATGGCACCCCTTCGGGTTGCGACACCAATCGCGTTACTATTACCATAAATGCCGTAAACGATGAGCCCGACGCGGTTGATGATGGCATATACATACTTGATGAAGATGATAGTTTATCGGATGATGTAAGTACCAATGATAGCGATATCGAAGGGCATTCATTAAGTTATTCAACTACTCCGGTAAGTGGCCCGGATAATGGTAATGTAAGTCTCAATGCCAACGGAACTTTTACCTACACTCCTAATGGTGATTATTTCGGTGCTGACAGTTTTATATATGAAGTTTGCGATAACGGTACTCCTTCCGAATGCAGCCAGGCTAGCGTTCAGTTTACCATAAACCCTATCAACGATAAACCGATAGCGGCTGATGATAACTTTAATACCAATGAAGACATCACTTTAGCGGGTTCTTTAAACGCGACGGACGTTGATGACACAGACCTGGTTTTTAATACAACACCAGTCTCTGATGTTAACAATGGCACTTTAAACATCAATGTCGACGGTTCCTTCGAATATACACCCGATAATGATTTCAATGGTGTAGATGTTTTTCAATTTGCAGTTTGTGATGATGGCACACCAGCCCTATGTGACACAGCAAGCATCACCATTAACGTAAATGCTGTTAATGACGCACCGGATTTGATCGATGATAATTTCATAGTGAATGAAGACGAAAACCTCAATGATGACCTTTCCCCAAACGATTCGGATAAAGAAGGTAATAACATCACCTACACCGCTACTGCTGTTTCAGGACCAGGCAATGGCAATGTGGTCATTAATGCGGACGGGACATTCACTTATACTCCACTTAATAATTTCAATGGCAACGACTCATTCGACTATGAGGCATGTGACGACGGATTGCCAAGTGCCTGTGACACAGCTACAGTTTTTATCGTTGTAGACCCTGTTAATGACAAACCCGATGCAGTAGCAGATGCTTTCAACGTTTCGGAAGATGGCACACTGGGCACCTCATTAACCGCCAATGATATTGATATTGACGGAGATAACCTGATAATGAACACCACACCGGTGGTAGATGTTAATAATGGCTCACTCGTTTTAAACGCCGACGGCAGTTTTACCTACGAACCTGATGCTAACTTCAACGGCAACGACAACTTTAGCTACGCCATTTGTGATGATGGTATTCCGAGCCTTTGCGATACCACCAATGTAGTAGTCACTGTAAATGCCGTGAACGACAAGCCGAATGCTGTAGATGATGCCTTTGCAGGAAACGAAGACGAGTCAGTCAACGGTGATTTGTCACTCAATGACAATGATATTGAAGGCGACCTTTTAATCTACAGTTCCACGGCAGTCAGCGGACCTTCAAACGGCTCCGTAACTATCAATAATGACGGAACTTTCGTGTATACTCCTGATAATCATTTCAATGGAAACGATCAGTTTGTCTATGAAGTTTGTGATAATGGCTTGCCTAGCGCCTGTTCAACAGCAACGGCGACTATTAGTCTAACACCGGTTCCGGACAAACCTGTGGCCAACGATGATAATGTGGCCACTACTCCAGGTGCAGCTACACTTATTACGGTGCAGGATAATGATGAAGAATATGATGGTGAAACGTTGATTACTTCTATTATTTCGGGGCCTTCCAATGGTAGTGCCTCGGTGGTGGCCAATACCAATATTAATTACACTTCAATTGTTCCTTTCTTAGGTACGGCAGACACCATTGTATACGCCGTGTGCGACCCGGGAGGTCTGTGCGACACAGCCACTGTTTTTATTGATGTCGAAACATCGCAGCTTGCTCCTTTGGCAGTTAATGATCAGGTATCTACCAATGAAGATGAAAGTGTGCTTGCCGATGTCTTAAGTAATGACTCGGATCAAAATATAGGTGATGTTCTGAGTGTAAACAACATTACCAGTGGCCCGAGTAATGGTACCGCAACGATTATCGGTAATCAGATTAATTATGAACCCGATCCGAACTTTAATGGGATAGATTTATTGATGTACGAAGTATGTGATAACAGCGTGGCAACGTTGTGTTCGACTGCGGAACTGGAAATTACGGTACAAAGTATCAATGACGCACCGGTAATCGTAACTGTAAACGGACAGGCCACATCAAACCTCACGTTCGACATGGATGAAAACACCACGCTGGAATTTGTTCTTTCAGCCACAGATGTCGACGCTGATATTATTGATATCACGGCAGTGAATTTATTTACCGCCAATGCAAATGTATCCGGAATTTCCGATGGTGATACTGCCTTCACCTATATTCCGGTAGCCGATTACGTCGGAACAGAAAATGTGGAGGTATTAGTTTGTGACAATGGTAATCCCGTTTTATGCGACACTGTTGAACTAACAATTACTATTAATGCCGTAAACGGAGCCCCTATTGCCAATGATGATGCCGAATCTACGGAACTAAACACCCCTGTTACCATTGATGTTCAGGACAACGATAGCGATCCAGAGGGAGATCTTCTTACTACAAGCATCGTAACACAGCCCAGCAATGGTACTGCTATTACAAATGGAAACAGCATAGATTATACTCCATCAAATGGTTTTACGGGAAGCGATTCTTTTGAATATGCTGTATGTGACCCTTCAGGTGCTTGCGATACCGCCGAAGTGCTGATATTTGTTGACTTGGGAGATCAACCACCTCTTGCTAACGATGATGTACTCACTATGTCTGAAGACGATTCTACAGGTATAGATCCTTTAAATAATGATACTGATCCTAATAATGACCCTATTACACTAAGCAGCATTTCCGTTGCACCTATTCACGGAACAGCGGTAATTTCAGGAAATGACATATCTTACAAACCAGATCCTGACTTCTTCGGTGAAGATAGCCTAAGTTATTTAGTCTGTGATAATACGGTGCCAACACCGCTGTGTGATGCAGCCATTGTACGTATTACCGTAAGCAATGTAAATGACAAACCTACTTTCCCGAACGATACCATAGTAAGAGCCATTGATCGCAACGAAGTATTGTCAGAAACACTGACATTTACAGATATTGATGGTGATGTTGTAGATATTACCGCAGCGTTATCTTTACCAAACAATGGAACAGTCGGAAGCTTGAGTGATGGGGATCAGGCATATACCTATACTCCCGATACCGACTTCTCTGGCATTGATACTTTCTCTTTATTATTTTGCGATTTTGGCGCTCCTCAACTTTGTGATCAGGTGGTGGTAATTGTAAGAGTAAATGCTACAAATACAGCTCCAGTTGCAGTAGACGACCAGGCCAATGCCGTACCCGGGCAAGCGGTATTTATAGACGTACAAGCCAATGATAGCGATGCCGATGGAGACGATTTAACAACGACTATTTTGAGGGCCCCTTCAAACGGAAGTGCAAACGTGGTAGACGGTGATGGTATAACCTATATCCCGGATGGCAATTTCGAAGGGCAGGATACTTTAGAATATATTATTTGTGATGCCAGTAATGCCTGCGACACCGCTCAGGTAATTATCGACGTTGCCTTTGGTGATATGCCTCCTGTGGCCGGTGACGATTTTGAGTTAATCACTGAAGATATACCTGCCAATTTTGCGGTATTAATCAATGACACGGATGTAAATGGTGATGTTTTGCAAATTAGTGCCATAGCCATTTCACCTTTACAGGGTGTTGCGACTATCCAGGGTGACCAGATTAATTATGTTCCCAATCCAAACTACACGGGAAGTGATCAGTTTGATTATGTTGTTTGTGATCAAACTAACCCAACACCACTTTGTGATACCGGTACGGTCTTCATTTTTGTGGCCGAAGTTAATGACGCTCCTCAAATTGTAAACACGAGCCTTGACAAAATAGATACGGTATTTGTGACGACAGATGAAAATACCGCCATTGACATCACCTTATTTGCTCAAGACGTAGACGGTGACGCCACCGACGTGGTTAGTACCCCGGTAGCTCCAGGCAATGGTGTTGTTACTAACCTGGGAGGAAATGACATGAAGTTTACTTATACGCCGAATCAGGACTTCTTTGGAACAGAAACTTTCAGCGCTGAGGTGTGCGACGACGGAAACCCAACATTGTGCGACACGGTAGTTGTACATGTAACGATCAATGAATTGCCTAACAACGCGCCTATAGCCACAGACGATGTTTCCGCGACAGACCCTAATGAAAGTATAATCATTGACGTTCAAATAAACGACACGGACCTCGACGGAGACGTGCTCATAACAAGTGTGATTCAGGATCCTTCGAAGGGAACGGCTGTTGTTCAAAATGCTGATAGCATCTTGTATACCCCCGAAGCATCTTTTGTTTCCGGAACAGATACCTTGTACTATTCAGTTTGTGATCCGGAAAATGCCTGCGACACTGCCCAGGTAATTATTCACGTACCAAATGGTCCGCTTCCTCCTATTGCCGGTAATGACTTTTATACTATAAATGAAGATGAATTTGGCACATTTGATGTCTTGACAAATGACATTGACCCTAATGGTGATATTTTATTCCTGGGACAAATAGTTCAATCGCCTGCTAACGGAAACTTCAGTATAAACGGAAACAGTATTTTCTACCTGCCTCAAGCCAACTACTTTGGCGAAGACAGCTTAAAGTATGAGGTGTGTGATGGGACTTCGTGCGATACCGGAACCGTTTACATCACCATTAACTCCGTTAATGATGCACCGGTATTTGCTTTGGATGTATTTAGCTTTTCTTTGACAGCAGGTGATTCCATACCTTTAAACTTTGTTGCCAGCGATGTTGAAGGCGACTCACTTGATATCGTTTATGTTGATCAAACGCACATACTTGGTACCATTTACGGTATCGGCGATGGCGATTTCAGTATTAGTTATGAATCCATGAGATCTGTTAGTGGTACATTTAGAGGGGATGTTGTTGTCTGTGATAATGGCAATCCGGAATTATGCGATACTGCTACTTTGGAACTCATCGTAGATCCCGCAGTAAATAATGCACCTAATGCAACGGACGATTTGGCCACTACAGACCTGAACGTGGAGGTAATAATAGATGTTCAGGCGAATGATATCGATGCCGATGGCGATGCACTTATTACTACCATCGTAACAGGACCTCAAAATGGAACGGCCTCTGTTATTAACGATGATAGCATTTCATATACACCGTCAATTGCGGTAGGAACAGATACGATTATTTACAGTGTTTGCGATGAATTTGCAGCTTGCGACACCGCTACTGTCATTATAGTAATGCCTGCCACAAACCTGCCTCCTATTGCTGTAAATGATACCGTAGAGACCAATGAAGAAACGTCCATAAACATAAGCGTGCTCGCAAATGACCAGGATCCTAACGGAAACATTATTTCCGTTAACACTCTCGGAGACCCACAAAACGGCACTGTTTCTATTTTGAACAATGACATTACCTACACCCCGGATCTCAATTATACCGGCCAAGACAGCTTTTCTTACGAGGTGTGCGATGATGACGCAACACCACTTTGCGATACGGCAATCGTTGTGATAAACGTTGCTAATGTGAATGACAAACCGACAATTACCGATTCTTTGAACGCTATCGAGGACACACTTCGATTAAGTCTGCAGATCGGAGCTACTTACGATTATAATGCCGGTTTCTTAGATATAGACGGTGACAATGTAAGCTGGAATGCGGTTATCGACCCAACAAATTTAGGAACTGTATCTGGTATTGGTGACCAGGACATGACATTCAGTTACATTGCCAACAATGCTACTGATGGTATAGACATTTTCCGAATGACAGCTTGTGACGATGGCGTTCCATCGCTATGTGATACCGTTGTTGTTGTAGCCACTATTTTGGGAGGCCCGAACCAGGCTCCGGTGGCGGTTAATGATGTAATAGCATTGGAAGTACCAATAGATACACTCATAGATGTTACCGCCAACGACAGTGACCCTGACGGGGACTTAATCACTGCCTTGATAATAAGCAACCCCGGCCGGGGTAGCGTTAGTATGCAAAACAATAGCATTCTGTACGAGGCAGATTTAGATTTCACAACAGGATTTGACACCATCGTTTATGCAATTTGTGATTCAGAACCGCTCTGTGATACCGCACTTGTAATTATTTCAATGGCACAAGGAGATTTGGCGCCAATAGCCGAAAACGACACCTTTAATCTGGTGGAAGATGAGCAAGACTTCCTATTGGTGCTACAAAACGATGTGGACCTGAATGCCGACCCATTGACATTGACACAAACGATCATTGAACCACAAAATGGAACAGCAGTAATCATCAACGACTCCATTCTCTTCACGCCAGATGAAAATTTCTTCGGGCCCGAATTTTTCACCTATGAGGTTTGTGATAACACACAACCCACCCCTTTATGTGATACGGCGGCAGTGGTTATTATTATAGAGAATGTTAACGATGCGCCTCAATTTGTCGACACATTAAATAACCCAATAAGCACAATCACCATTGCGGTGAACCTCAACGAAGCTCACGTAACTGAATTGAATGCCCTGGATATCGACGGGGATTCTGTTAGTCTGGCACAACTAATTAACGGACCGTCTCATGGTACGATCGACTCTATAGACAATGAAAACTTAATAGTAAGGTATACACCAGACTTCAATTACCTCGGTTTTGATTCTGTAAACTTCATTGCATGTGACAATGGTTCACCAACGCTTTGTGATACCTTACTGGTTATCTATCACGTTCAGGAAATAATAACTAACGGAACACCTATTGTAAATCCGGATTTTATAGCTACCGATCCAGGAATCACTGTAGAAGTTAATGTTCTTGCTAACGACATTGAACCTGACGGAGAAGAAATGATCCTGTCAATTATGGCTGATCCGGTTAATGGAACGGCATCATTAATAAATGGTAATACTATTAGCTATACTCCTGATCCCGGATTCATTGAAGGTACCGATACTGTACACTATCAAGTGTGTGACACCAATGGCGCCTGTGCCAGCACCTATCTCGTAATATTTGTACCAAACGAGCCATTGCCTCCTATTGGTGTTGACGATCACATTACAATTATGGAGGAAGAAAGTGTTTTCATAAAAGTGTTGTTTAACGACACCGACCCCAATGGTGAGCTCATCTTTATCAATGGTATAGTAACAACTCCTGAAAATGGGGTGCTGCTTCCTTTAGGAGACAGTATAAGATATACACCAAATGAAAATTTCTTCGGAACAGATACTTTTGAGTACCGCGTTTGTGACAACTCACTGATGTGCGACACGGCGCTGGTTACTGTCGAGGTTATTAATATAAATGACAATCCTCAGATTGTAGATTCGAGTGGCGCAGACCAGGATACCCTATTTATCACTTCACGCAAAAATTTCCTGGTCGAAATTGAGCCACTTGTCAATGACGTAGATTTTGATGAAGTAGATGTGCTTACAATGCTTCAGGATCCGCTTAATGGTGTGGTTTCCGGATTAGCTGATGGCGACGGTAAAATCAGCTACCAGCCCAACATATCATATGTTGGCGGCGACACACTACGCATTGAATTATGTGATAATGGTATTCCGAATTTATGTGATAGCCTTGTTGTACTATTAAACATCTTGGACGAAGACAATACAGCTCCTGTAGCGGTGGATGATATTTACCTTGCCGATCCGGGAGACACTTTGTTTATGGATGTACAAGCTAATGATAGTGACGCTGAGGGCGATCCATTTATTACGACCATTCTTAGTGGCCCTCAAAATGGAATTGCTACAGTGATTAATGACTCTGGTATAGAATTTAGGATTGACACCGCCTTTAAGCAAGGTGTAGACACCATCGTATATGTCGTTTGTGATGGCGGACAGCTCTGCGACACGGCTACAGCTCTCATATTTGTACCATCCAGTTCGCAGCCTCCGGTAGGTACGGATGATGATGTGGAAGTATTAGAAGATGATACGGTAATTGTAAATGTACTGGTCAACGACTTCGATCCAAACCAGCACGCCATCCGAATTGATTCTATTCTTTCCCAACCTGCAAATGGTACGCTAATACAAGTCAATGACAGTAGCTTTGCATATATCCCTCATGAAAATTACAACGGGACCGACCAATTTTCGTACCTCGTATGTGATTCGGAAGAAATGTGCGATTCTGCCACCGTTAACTTTACAGTGATTCCTGTAAACGATCTTCCTATTGCAATAGACGATACTGCCGAGACTAATAATAGCATTCCGACTGTAATTAACGTAACAGCCAATGATATTGACATTGATGGAGATGTAGATCTGAGCTTAACAAGCATCCTTGTCGAACCAGCAAACGGATCGGTTGTTTTACTTGAAGATGGCGAAATAGAATACGCACCTTCGCTCAGCTTTGTAGGCAGCGATCAGTTCAGTTACCTGTATTGCGATAGTATTTCTTGCGATACGGCGGTAGTTTATATCAATATTTTACCTTTTGATGGATTTTTCATCTCAGAAGGTATTACACCTAATGGCGATGGATCTAATGATGTTTTCATTGTTCGCGGTATAGAAAATTACCCCGACAATGAGGTAACAATTGTAAACAGATGGGGTAATGTTGTATTCAAGCAAAGCGGTTATACCATTTACGAAAACGAAAAAGTGTGGAAAGGAACCGATGAAAGCGGAGGGGCCTTGTCAGACGGCACCTATTTCTACATCATTAAACTAAACGATGCAGCAGAAACTGTTAAATCAGGAAGTATAGAATTAAGAAACGCTCGCTAATGGCAAAAGTATTTATCAAATATCGGTTTTTATGGCTTATGCTTTTACTGATAACTAACGTTTCAGTTAAGGCACAACAGGAAACAATGTATACACAGTATATGTTCAACGGGCTGGCTCTTAATCCCGCGTATGCCGGTAGCCATGAAGCTATTAGCACGTCATTACTCTACAGAAAACAATGGGCCGGTATTGAAGGTGCTCCATCCACACAAACCTTTATCGCTCACAGTCCATTACCTCTCAATAAAATGGGAGTAGGCTTACATGTAGTAAACGATCAAATTGGAATTTCGAGTACCTTAAACGCGGTGGCAAGTTTTAGTTATACGCAGGGATTGCCTTTAGACGGTTTTTTTACGGGATCCAAAGTTGCTTTGGGTGTTTCGGGAGGCATCACCTCCATGAATGCAAATTACAACGATCTCACATTGGACGATCTAAATGACGCGCAGTTAAACTATGGTAATATAAGCGGTTCTGTTCCCAATTTTGGTGCCGGCGCTTACTTCTATAGCAAAATTCTTTACTTCGGTATTTCTACTCCACGCTTAATGGAATCGGAATTTGAAAGTAACGGTATAGTAAGCTACAAACAAAGTCGACATTATTTTGTAACAGGTGGCTACGTGCACAACCTGCTTCATAACTGGAAAATAAAGCCAAGTTTCTTATTAAAAATGGTACAAGAAGGGCAAGCCGAACTTGACCTCAATTTAAGTGTATTATTTATCGATAAAATCTGGTTCGGAGTATCGTTCCGCTCCTTGGAATCGCTCGATTTCATTGCGCGTTATGATGTCAATGAACAACTGAGTATCGGCTATGCCTATGATTCACAAATCAATGATTTAAGGGGAGCCGCCAGAGGGTCACATGAGTTAATGGTGAATTACCTCTTTAAGTATAGAAAGTTTAATATGATTTCACCAAGGTATTTTTAATGAGCAGATTGTTTACATATCGAATAGTTTTTGTATTGGCGATGCTCGTTACCGCGCAACTGGTAGAAGCGCAGGTATTACTCAGCAGAGCAATTGCATCCTTCAACAAAAAATCATACGCTGAGGCTGTCGAATTATACGAACAGTTCCTGGAAAAAGAAGAGCTTATGAAAGCTAAGGGACTTTCCAGTTACAAAGATACCGTACGACTTAAAAACTATAAGCGTGCCAAACTACAATTAGCCGACTCCTACTTAAAACTCAATCGTTATGAAGATGCTGTTGAATGGTATGAAAAAGGTTTTGATAACGATATGATTGAGGTAGATGTCGATAGGAAATACCATTATAATTATGGCGTTGCATTGTATGCTTTGGGAGAATATGCACGCGCTAAAAATAGCCTGGATAACTTCAAAAAGTCAGATGAAAACGATAAAACGGCAGATCAACTGATAGCGAGCCTGGCACGCATTGATGAAATAATAAGCATCAAATCGGACTATGATATTGGTGAAATGCGCTACAACACCTCAGGGACCGAATTTGCCCCCACGTTTTACAAAGACGGCATCATTTTCAGCTCAAATGCATTAAGCGAATACCCCCTAAAGCATACACACAGCTGGGATAATTCAAGCTTTTTGGATTTCTATTATGCGACCGACAAAGACCGGGAGCCTATGCTCTTTGATGATAATATTAATACTAAGTTTCATGAAGGCGGTATTTGTTTCAACAAAAGGCAGGACCTCGTGTATTTTACACGTACCAATTTCAACTACATATTTCCCGGAAAAAGTACAGAGGGAGTAGTTAATATCAAATTATTCACAGCCCGGCTAAAAGAGGGTAAATGGACAGAAATCAAAGAATTCCCTTACAATAGTAGCCAGTATTCTATTGGAGAACCTGCGATATCTCCAGATGGTAAGACCATCTATTTTGTTTCAGATATGCCTGGAGGTTTTGGCGGTACAGATGTGTACATGTGTAAACTGGATGGTACAGATTGGGGCGAAATCATCAATCTTGGTAGTAAAATTAATACTCCCGGTAACGAGCGCTCCCCTTTTGTTGCGGAAGATGGCGACCTCTACTTTGCATCCGATGGCCTTGGTGGTTTTGGAGGGCTGGATATCTACCATGCCAACCACGCGGGCGGTGAGTCTGAAATGGACCACAACCTTTCAGATGTACACATGGCCCTGCTTGGAATGGATTTTATCAACTCTCATGAAGACCACTTTGAAGATGTGGTAAACCTGGGTGAGCCTATTAACACCTCAGCAGACGACTTTGGGTTCATTATTAATGATGGACGAACCAAAGGTTATTTTGCTTCGAACCGATCTTCAGGAACCGGTGGTGACGATATTTACCAGTTTGTACAAAAAGGCAAAGGCAAATTGCTTGGTGTTTTCCCTCCGGAAGAAATAAAAGCCCGTAGTGAACGTCGTGCGCTGGAAAAGCAAAAAGCAAAGGCCGAAAAAGAAGCTAAATATGCCGCAATCAAAGAAAAAGCGGAAAAGAAAAAGCAGGCTTCAGGAGCCAACGACCCCGTGCGGATAAAAGGAGAAAAAGCCATTGTGAGTGGCAAGGTATATGTTCAAAATGGGGCAAACAAAACACCACTGGGCGGGGCTAAAATTGCCGTTTTTAAAGGTAATGACATCATAAAAGAATTTGACAGTGACGCCAAGGGCAACTTTACGATTGTATTGGAACTTGGAGCTAAGTACGACATTATGGCTCAGAGCCAGGGACTCATTGAAGATGAAAAACCAATAGACCTTTCTGACAAAAAGAATATTAAAAACGAATTGTTGGAATTAAATCTTACCAAAAAGAAATAATACGCACTTTTTTAGGCACGAAGAATGAAAAGCGTAAATTTGCAGGAAAAGCAAAATTTTGAAAAAATATCTGGCACAATCTGCTGTATTTTTTAGCATTTACGCAGGGCTCTTAATTGTCGCAACATTTACCCTGCTTAGCACAGACAAAGGCAGCACCGTTCTTTGGTTAAACAGTATCCATACTCCTATCCTAGATTTTTTCTTTAAATACTTCACATTCGTTGCAGACGGCATTACCGTAGTAATTGTATTGTTGGTATCTATTTTTATTAATCGCTACTTCGCATTTATTGCAAGTATCACGGGTATTGTTGTCTCACTCTTCACTCAACTGTTAAAAAGGCTTGTTTTTTCTGACTTTATGAGACCTGTGGTGATGTTGGGCAGAGACCATCACTTTGTTGAAGGCGTACAAATACATACCGATCATAGCTTTCCTTCGGGGCATACCAGTGCTGCATTTTTCTTGTTCTTCCTTATAGCTCTTCAATTGCGTAAACCTATTGCTCAAATAATTTGTGTTATGACCGCCACTTTAGTAGCAATATCACGTATGTACCTATTCCAGCATTACCTTGTTGATGTTGTTGTCGGCTCGTTAATTGGTATATCCGTGTCTATTTTGATTAAATACCTATTGGAAAACCACTTTAATATTCAAAATCTGACTTTTTTGAAATATGGACAAAAAAATTAAGATCGGAATCATCAAAGAGGGTAAAACACCTGTAGATCACCGCGTCCCTTTTACTCCTGAGCAATGTTTACAAATAGAGGCGATGTATCCCTGGGTGAAATTCCAGATTCAACCCAGTGAAATTCGTTGTTTTAAAGATGATGAGTACATTCAGTTAGGCCTGACTGTATCTAATGATATGGAGGATTGTGATATCTTAATGGGTGTAAAGGAAGTTCCGAAGGAACAGCTTATTGCCAATAAAACCTATTTTTTCTTCTCGCATACCATCAAAAAGCAATCTTATAACCGTGAATTGTTGCAAACCATTCTGGAAAAAAACATCCAGCTTGTAGATTATGAGTGTCTAAAAGGAGCGAATGGAAAACGGGTCGTAGCTTTTGGCCGTTTTGCGGGAATTGTAGGTGCTTATAATGCACTAAGGGCCTATGGCATTCGGCACGAACTATACAAACTGAAGCCGGCACACGAATGTCACGACATGAAAGAGTTGAAAGGTGAGCTATTTAATGTGCGCCTAAAACCCCTGCGCATATTACTTACAGGCAGCGGTCGGGTAACCAAAGGTGCGCAAGAGGTACTGGATGCCGTTCCTGTTAAAAATGTGGCTAAAGAAGCGTACTTTGCACCTATTGAAGAAGCTATTTATATACAACTGGATTCTGATGCTTACAATGAACGAAAAGATGGCTCTGCTTTTGATTTTCAGCACTTTTACAGCCATGCCGATGAATACAAGGGCACTTTTGATCAATATACCGGCATAACAGATATCCTTATTGCCGGGGCTTTTTGGGACCCCAAAGCACCGGTGTTATTCGATAAAGAAGCCATGAAAGCAGGTAATTTTAACATTAGTATCGTGGCAGATATCACCTGCGATATTGAAGGCTCCATAGCCAGTACTATCAGGCCAAGTACGATAGACGAGCCTTTCTACGACTACGACCCACAATCGCAATCAGAAAAGAAGGCCTTTTCGAATGAAAAAAACATAAGTGTTATGGCAGTGGATAACCTTCCCTGCGAACTACCAAGAGATGCATCAGAAAGCTTTGGGTCCATGCTCATAGAACATGTGATTGCTGATCTGATCGAAAATAATGGCGCAACTATTGTAGCCAATGCCTCCATTACCAAAAACGGCGCTTTGTGTGCTACTTACGCCTACCTGCAGGATTATGTGGACGGCAAATAGTCATAACGCAGACATTCACTAATACTTAAACTCTATTCTTTTTGAACGTACACGGTAATTGCTGAAATTACCTAATGTTTTTACACTTATGTAATAGGCCAAAGCACGCAATTTTCACTTTCGGTAATTGACGTCATATAATCGTCAGAGAATTGTGTGAAATTAGCATTATCATAAGGTTAAGAAAAAGTTGAGTACAAACATTTGAGATAAAAGATTTAGTTGGTTAGTTGGTTAGAGAATGCCGTCGAAATGCTTGTTCATTTCGCGGCATTCTGCTTTTAAGGGCTATGGTTGTGATACACAAATTTTGAAGAATTTCTTCGTTTGCCTTTAACGCTATCCCACTTTTCGAAATCAATGTCTTGTATCTGGTCATTTGGCAACCATATACTTATGGCCAAGCTAAAGTCACCAATAAAATCATCCCTGTAGTATTCTATTGCTATATTTTCTGAAGAACCAGGAATTGAAGGTAGCCAGGTATTATCCGAAAGATAACAGTACTCATCATATGTTAAGTTTGACATCAGACATATCATACCATCATCAGTAGATTTTTCACAAATACTATCCTTAATCACCCTATGCTGATCTGTTAATAGGTCGAAAATGTTCTTTATTAAAGGAATGCAAACAATTAATGATAGCGACAAAAAATAAACTATTAGGTTTACTTTTATGGCTGTCAAATACTTAAAATAAATGATAAAACCAGCCAAAAGAATAATAACAAATGCCCCTAAGACTACTAATGAAAAAAGAAATACACTGATTGAATTAAGTCTAAATGCAGAAAGGGCCAAACAATCGTTATCTAAAGCAACATTTAATGCAATCAACAACGCACAGGAGAGAATAAGCAGTGCGGCAGCTATCAGCATCTTTTGAAACTTGATTTTAGAAGCTCCTTTTATCATGTTATTCCGGAAAAATGTAACTACTCAAGATATCCAGGTAAGCTATATTTAAGCGGAAGCCAATTTACTCCTAATTTTACTCAGGTATTCCTGGCTCATGTTTAAATAGGAAGCCAGTGCATGTTGTGGCACGCGCATTTCAATCTCCGGATAGTTCTTGTGAAAATCCAAGTACCGCTCTTCTGCAGACTTCTGTAAATTTGAAATCATTCTTTTTTGCGCATAGGCAAATCCCCTCATCGCATTAATACGATACAATTTCTGCATGGCAGGATATTGATCACAAAGTGCTTCAAATTCTTTTTGAGGAATATCTGCAATAACTGAATTTTCCAGTGCTTCGATATATAAGGTGGCAGGCTCTCCGCTTATATAACTTCTCAGGTCATTAATATACCAATCGTCTATGGCAAATTGAATAGTCTGTTCATGACCTGCATTATCTAAAAAAAAGGCTCTGAATGCTCCTTTAACAACATACGTTTCGTGCTTGCGTGCAAACCCAGGCTGGCCAATAAACTGTCTTTTCTTGACATTTCTAAAAATAAGCATGTTGAGGTAATCATTTATAAGCGATTCTTCTAACTTAATAAAAGACACCTCCAGCTTCCTTCTGATCTTCAATTTGTATTCATCCACTCCTGCTTACTTTGACCATTACGAAGCGTCAAAATAAGCAAGATTAACTACAGATGAAATACATTTTTCATTGAATTTTCGATTTTAGAATGTGGGATTATCATTATTTACTTTGCCTCCTGTAAGCCAAAAAAAGAAGCGCATAAATCCATCTATTGGTTGAATAGCATCCCAATGTTCAGCCAATTGTCCCTTTCGAAGTCTAAAGGTATCTGTAATTATAAACCCTTTTTGCTCATTACCACGGTGTTTCGCTTTCAAAGTAGCGTGGCTATGTAACACCACAAAATCTCCACTGGCAATGATCCGTTTTACATCAAAAGAATACTCGGGATAACGTTTGACAAGTTTTTTCACATAAATCACCAGGCCTGGAATTTCATTGGGAATAGCTCTGTTATGTTGCGTATATGATCCCTTACCATACTTATTTAATGTATACTCAAAATCATGTTCGTTCATTAAATGCTGGAAAAAGTCGACTACCAGTTTAACATTATCCGTTTCCTCCTGTGTCCAACTCTCTTGTAAATGGTCATCGAAGGTTATTTCAGGTTTTTGTTGTGCAAATGTCATATTTCCGAAAATTATTAAGGTGAATATTATGGTGAATCTGTTCATTTTGTTTTTTGTTTTCTATGACAAAATTGCACAAAACCCGACAGGAGAAATATGAACTGAATTAAAAAAAATCTTGAACTGGTTCAAGATTTGAATGCCCTGATTTCGCCTACATACCAGTTATCGATTAGCCTGATGTACTTCCACTCCTAATATAATATAGAGGAGTTATTCCTGTTAATGATTTAAAAAATCTAATAAATGCACTACTTTCCGAAAATCCGAGTAGGTAGCTTATTTCGTCTATGGATCTGTGGTTTTCTTCCAGATACGATTTAGCCAACCTCAATTGTAACTCATACTCAATAGCCTTAAAAGAAGTATTAAGCGTTTTTAACCTGCGCTGTAAAGTCCTTGCTGACATCTCTAAATCGATTGCGGCCTGTTCTATTAAAATCCGCTCAGGTTTATGTTTCAGTATGCATTTCTTTAAATTATATACCAGCTCGTTCTCAGGTTTGAGCTGACTCATTTCATCGGCCACCTTTTCTTTTAAGTTTTCAAGCAATCCCTTTTTTATTGCTTTAGCATGCTTGAAAACCTGTTTCTCAAAAAAGATCTCCGTTTTTTGCTGGTTAAAGTATAAACTGCAATTGAATAAGCGGTAGTATTCTTTTAAAATTTTAGGTTTAGGCCCTTCGAAACAAATCTTGACAGGGTAATATACCCTGTTGGTGTAAGCAACCAGCGATTTTAAGCATGATAATAAGGTAAGGTCCAAAATTTGCTTTTTGGCGTGATCCGGATAAACTTTCCAATTGGGGTTTTCGACAAAAGCTACGGAATAATAGCGCTCGGTTTTGTGCAAAGAAGACTCCAGGGCATCGCTTATAAGTTTAGCATATTTAACAGCATTTTCGAAAGCTTCTTCCAGCGTATCACTGTACTGCATAATACTGTTTACATAGGCAGTAACTTTTAATGAAATCTGTTCACCAATGTGTAAACCCAGATGCTCGTCATTCAATAGCTCAACAAAATAATCAATAGCTTTTATGGTGCGCTCATAACTGATATACTGGTCTTTATGAAATGCACCCAACTTACGTGCAATTTGATCGGTATCAGCATCTTGCTGCCGGGCATACTCTAATAAATCGTTTAGTATGGACGAAGAAAAATACATAGTACAAATATGGCGCAGAATGTCAATCCGAAAAAATGAATACACACTAAATTTGCTTTTATCATAAACTATTAATCATGAATATTAAAAAATCCATTCTCAGCGTTTTCATTCTATTTATTGTAAGCAATGTATTAACGACCATTTGGTATATGCTTACAGATAACGCCAATTATGTTCCCTTCAGAAGAAGTGAAATTAACTACCTGGGTTTAACCCTTAATCATGTTGTATTTGCAATTGGGTTTGTTTACCTGTTTCCCCATCACATTAAAGAACAAAATACGAAGGGAAAGGCATTTTTGTTTGGGGTGGTTCTTGCAGCCATTATGTTCATACCCACAGGCATGGTAGTGCGCAGCATCTGGCAAGTAGAATTTAACACCATTTTCTTCTTAAATGCCACGGCACATGCAGCCATTGGGGGCATACAAGGAATTGTGGTACATATCATCCATAACTATAAAAAACAATAATATGATAACTATAAAAGATAAAGAAATCGAAGATTACTTAAATGGTTTGTCTGACTTTCAAAAAGAAATTGTGATGGCCATACGCGAAGTTGTATTAGGGGCAGACAGCCGTATGAAAGAAGCCATTAAATGGGGCAGCATTGCTTTTTTCAATGATAAAAACATCTGTGGTTTTCGAGTGGCAAAAGCTCATATAACACTTCTGTTTATGGAAGGTGCTGCTCTGAAGACACCCAATATATTAGCAGGAGAGGGTGCTAAAGCGCGAACTTATAAAGTAAGCGATATAGATCAAATTGAAACTGCGGCGTTGTCAAATCTGGTTAAAGAATCCCTGGAGTTAGGTATGTAAGCAGTATTCACTTATACTTCTCGTAAACTATAACTTTATTGGGTTTGCCGTTATTAGACCTACTAAATCGTTTGATAAACATCAAATATAATTCAGCACGCGTTTCCGTTGCACTCAAACGCGCGCTATTACTATAACGAATGCCTATGGCGCGCGTTTAGCGAAGCGCAACGCGTGACTGTATTACTTTTACCAAAACAAACCCTAATGTTTTAAATGACAGAATACAGTAGTGCAAAGACATTGCCAGCTCCCAGCACCAGTTCAAATGAGATACCCTGAATTAATTGTTTATTCGGTCTCCCGTCTTTGGCTATGCTAAAAAATCTACCTATGGCAAAACCCAGGAAAATCAATGAGGCTACTATAAAGGATGTAAAGGTGAATACAGGAATAATTGTTCCCAGTGCTATGAGTATTCCTCCAAGTAACATAAGTGCACTTACGCCCCTCATTTCGTTCAATAAGTCCACGTCCTTGGTTAATTTTATGCCTGAATTCTTACTATAGGCACTCACGGGATTAATTAATCTGCTTATTCCTACAACAATTAATAATAGACCGGATGATAAAAGGATGATGATGTTTACAATTTCCATTTTAACTTTTTTGTTTACAATACAAATGTAAAATGGGTTTGTGACAGAGGTGTGTCAAGGGTGCTATTGGTCTTTTACATATTTTTCAAAATACGCTTTTAAGGTCATATTATGAGGTTCAAACGTTTCGTCCTCTACCACAAGTGACTCGATGTAGTCTATTCTAAAAGCCCTGAAATCATCCCTCAGCCTGCAAAAAGCAATCAATAAAAAATTGCCATTGATGCTGTATATGGCAAACGGCTCTATGAGACGCGTAGTATGTTTATTCTCAGAAGAAAGGTATTCAATTTTAAGAAGTTGAAAATGAATGATCGCCGATTGGATTTGCATTAAGTTGTCACTGGTTTTTTCTTGATGTGACACGTCTCCGAAATAGATCCTGTCTGCCAGCAAATCTGCGTTCCCTTTTTGAGAATACCTTAAAATGGCTTTGATTTTTTCCATAGCACCAGCGACATTTTCAACCAGTGATTGATCCTTGTTTTTACGCACCAGCTGCTCCACTGTAATTAAGGCATTGGCTTCATCTTCAGAAAATAATACCGGTGTAAGATGGTAACCATCCACAATGGAATAACCCTTACCCTCTTCGGTGACAATGGGTATACCCGAATTTTCAAGGGTACGAATATCGCGGTATATTGTGCGCAAACTGACATTATGTCTTTCTGCCAAATACTTCGCAGTAACTACTCTTTTCGACTGTAGTTGCGTAATGATAGCTGTAAGTCGTGAAAGTCTGGGTTTTTCTTCCCTTTCCATTTATGTATTATTTTAAGCTAAAAGCCCTTCAAAATAATAGCTTTCCGAAGTTAAATTTAACGCCAACACGCCAATAATAACCTGCCCCAAAGAAGTCGCTTCAACAGGTATACCCTTGCTGCCATCCCATCTTTCTATGGCATAATTAACATTTCCATGACGTTTATTCGTGTTCCAAACCAAATCATCTTCATGATCACCGATTGTAGCAAAAAACAAGCGTCCTTCTTTTTCTTTAATTGTACTTAAATCACATTCCAGGACGCTGGGGTAGTCTTCAGGAAATATGGAAATTTTTGTGCTTATCTTAGAAACAGTTGCGGTACCTGCGGGAACCTGTTCATGAAATACTTTCGGATCGTTTGCAGTGTTTTTAGCAAGAATTAGGTATAATGGCTCATCATCGCTTTGTGCTGCTTCAAATACCAGCTTATACTCCTCCTCATTTTCATGAATCTCCATTAATCGACTCACCACTGTGTGCACGGCATCCAGGAATTTCCCTTCTTCGGCCCAGTTATTAAATACCTGCTCCCAATGGGTCAATTGTTCTTCTGAATAGTTTCTAAGGGTAAAGTCTTTTTGCTCCAGCTGATCGATATAAGGAATTTCATGATAAGCGCTGGAAACGTTTCCTTTTAAATCTAGTGATATAATAGACTTTAGCTCATAAATCGGGGAAAAATCTGCGATTTTGTTATCTGCAAGGTACAAACGCGTCAGCTTGGATAATTTTTTTAAAGGCGCTATGGAAACGATGTTATTTTCACTGAGATGCAAATAGTCCAAATCCGGAAAATTAGCGATTACATCTATACGCTCAATAGTTGACCCGGAAATACCGAGACTTTTCAAATTAGTATAATCGCGAAGGAAATCGATAGCATCTAAATGGGAACCTGACAGGTAAAGATGCGTTAGCTGCGTAGTTTTTAACAAGGGAGCTATGTCTAGTTTTGGGCACCTGGTAAGTGTGAAACTTTTCAAATTGGGTAGCTCACCAATAACAGAAATGTCGATGGTAAAATCCGGGTTGATGGGCTCGTGCGGATTTTGTGCATAAATTTCAATCTGCTCTACCTGCCGGCACTTACTCAAAGCATTTATAGACGAACCCTGGAAATGATGTAACTTCACTTTCGTGATTTCGCTGGTTAAATTTGCGACTTCCTGATCGAGGTCTGTTGTGCTGTAAGCTTCAAATGTTTTACTCATCATAGAATGATTTAATAACGGAACCTAATACCAATGATCTTGTATCAATAACTATTAATACTCAATTTACAATCATTAGATGGATGTAGTTGATGATATTGTTGATTTTTTTAATCCTAGTCAAAGCAACATGAACTGGGAAAATTACCTGTCTGAAAACAAATCGCCTTCTTCTTATGCTCATTTAGGGGTTATAGAGGGCTCAATTCGCTGTCCATTTGACCTCTCTGAATTATCAAAAAATGCTCAAATAATAGAAATGCATACTCCACTAAAAAAGTTTAAACTAAAATATATCAATCACGATTCTTTGATAGGTCATAAATGCATCGAAGCCATCGCATTAAACGATATAGATGAGCAGCTGGTAAACATATTTTCCACTTTAACTCAGCTAAAATACCTGCACATTTCTAATAATAAACAAGTAACAATCCCGGATTTGTCTCCGTTAAAATCATTGGAAGTATTGGTGTTAAGCGGCATTAAAAAAATCGTAAAGATAGATTTCGTCTCCAATCTAAACAACTTAAAAACACGCTACATTTACGGCATCAACAATCTATACGATTTAACACCACTAGGAACCTTAACAAATTTAAAAGAATTAAACCTGGACCACGGAAAAATGAGTGGAACAGGAACGGCCATTAAAAGTATAGATCCTCTTTCTAAATTAAACAAACTGGAATATTTAGACCTTAGTATAAATACTGAAAATAGGAATTATGACATTTCTCCATTGTTGGAATTGAAAAAACTGAAACGTTTGGGCGTTTTACCAAGGTATTTAAAAAATGGGCAGAAAGAAATGATAGAGGAACAACTTCCTTTGGTTAATTTTGTCTAGATTATCTAGCTCTTCCTCATTTATTCCCATAAGTGCTATTGAAGGCTTTTCAGGCCTTGTGGATAGCTGATTTTCTTCTTGGTATTTTATAGGATCAGCATCTTCCTAAGACTAGTGGACCTAGAACAAAATTAAAAACGACTCAGGCAAGACCTGAGTCGCTTTCATTTACTGACAATGATACTAAAATTTAGAAGGGATTAGTAGCCCAGACGGCCACTTCCGGTATAAAACCCCGATCGCTCATTTCCAAAATGGAAGTAATGGTATGAGCGATTTCATGAGCCGTTAATTTATTTGGTTCGTCTTCACGTTCCTTTCTGTCCTGGTCAGCAAATGCTGTTGTAACTTCACTGGGGTTCACCAGAAAAACTCGAATATTATCTTTGCGCAATTCAGCTTGCCATGACTGCGTAATGCCTCTAAGTGCAAATTTGGAAGCGGCATAAACACTACCTCTTGCAAACCCTTTCGTACTTGCTGTAGAACCTATATTAATAATATTTCCTGCGTTTTGAGTTTGAAAAACAGGGAGTATTTCCTGCGTTAACAGGACCAGGCCAAAAACATTTGTATTGTAAACATCTAATAGATTCTGCTCCGAAATTTCACCTAAAACAGGGAAAACGCCAATTCCGGCATTATTGATCAGCACATCTATTTTACCACTCAACAAACCGAGTGCTTCTTTTGCTTTTGTGGGAATAGACTTTAAATCGCTAATATCAAATAGAAGCGGAATCGCTCCCAGTTCATGAGCTACATTTTCTAATTTATTGGCATCGCGCCCTGTAATAACTACCCTTGCTCCTTTTTCTATTAAATTTCTCGCCGTTTCTTTACCTATACCCGAGCTACCTCCGGTAATAAGTACATTTGCATTTTTTAATTCCATTCTTTTATAATTTAACTGTTAAAAGATGCTCCATCTGTAAAGCATCTTTAATTAATGATTCTTGAATCGGTGCAACTTTTGTATTGTAATCAATAACACCATAATCAATTCCGGACACAATTCGTTCAGCTCGTTTTCCTTTTTTAGTCTCAACTAATTGTACAATGCTGTTAGCCACCATCTGCGGATTAGGAGCCTCGTCAGTCGCATAAAATCCTTCGAAATTTTTAAGCATGGTATGTGGAACGTTCTTGTGCACACCGTAGTCATTAAATACCATTTGGTCTTCTTCCTGCGGGCCTGTAAATAGCAAGTTGGTGCCAAAAGGGCCGGGTTCAACTATACTCACCTCTATACCAAAAGGTGCCAGCTCGTACCTCATAGCCTGCGAATAGGCTTCCACCGCGTGTTTGCTCGCGCAATAAATTCCAAAATAAGGGAAAGTAAGCCTTCCTGCCAGCGAGGTCACATTTACAATTAATCCGTCTTGCTGTTTTCTCATAAAAGGTAGTACCGCTTTCGTGGTGCGCAAGATGCCGAAGAAATTTGTTTCAAATTGATCTTTGGCTTGTTGAATGCTATAAGCTTCCGTAATTCCCACAAACATATAACCCGCATTGTTCACCAGATGATCAATTTTTCCGTCGGTTTTGGCGATAGACTCAATGGCATTCACTACCGATTCATCATGATTAACATCCATTTCCAAAATGGCAATGTCCAGGCCTTCATCCTTGGCGATGAGCGTTAACTCCTCCTTTTTCGATGCGTTTTTCGTTCCAGTGTTTCTCATTGTAGCCCATACTTTATAACCTTTTCGAGCTAATGTTAAAGCACTTAGGTAACCAAAACCACTGCTACTTCCTGTAATTACAACATTTTCTTTCTTTGAATTTTCCATGTTTATTGTTTTAAAATTTAAATTAGACCAGTCTACTATTAGTTTTGTAAAAAAATTTACAACAGGTATTTCTCCAGGTAAAGAATAAAATTATCGATCGAATCCGTGTTTTTAGATGATTTCATACGCAATAATGCACCTTCCCATGCCGTAAGAACGAGGTCACTCAATACCTTGGGTGGCTCGTCGGCTTTGATATTATCATTATCCTGTCCTTGCCTGATACAATTTTCGAACACTTCCTGCCATTTAGTCAATTCATTGGCAATGGAATAGCTAAATGCATCTGAATAATCTGCCAGTTCCGTACTACAGTTTCCGAGCAGGCAACCTTCTTTAAACTCCTTTTTTACGTAAGCTTGCTTCATATCTTGAAAAAAGGAGATAATTCTTTGTTTATGGTTTTTGCCCTCATCTGTCAGGTAGGTTTTTAGTAAGGCTAAACTCCTTTTTGAGTAATGCTCAATGACCTGAATACCAAAATCTTCTTTACTGTTAAAATAATGGTAGAAAGATCCCTTAGGAATATTAGCCTCCTTCAATAGTCCGTTAAGACCTACGTTATGATAGCCATTTTTAAGGATCAGATCGGTACCTACGTCAAGGATATTTTCTACAGTTATTTTTTTCATATATAAACTATTAGACCAGTCGTCTACAAATGTAGTAATTATTACTGACACAACTAATACTTTTTTAATATTCTTCCATTAATCCGTAAGTACTATCGAAGGTTTTATAAATCTTACTTACAGCTGAATTTTATCTTTTGGTATTCAATAAGATCACAGATTCCACGATAATAGCACCGGATTGCAAATACGGAGTAGCGAGTGCAGACTCTGGTCCCAGCGCCTCGTTGGGAATCCTAATTTATATTAGCGAGACACTCAAACCAGTGGTTTCGCTCATACCGGGTCGAATATAAATACTCTACTTATAATTACTAGCTGCTAAATGAATCCTCATCTTTATCTTCCGTCCAGTTATATTCGATTTCAAAAGCGACTTTCCTGGCAAGTTCAATGCCGTGTCTGTCTGACAGGAAGCCTAAAGACATATCCATACCTGCACTTACCCCCGATGAGGTATAGAACTTTTCATCGACTGTCCACCTGGCTTTTTTATTCCAGGTAACATCTGGTCCGTTTGGTGTTACCCACTTGAATGCTCTTTTATTGGAAGTTGCTTGCCTTCCATTTAGTAGGCCTGTTCTGGCTAACAATGCACTTCCCGTGCAAACGGTCAAAACGTACTTGCTTATATTAGCTATTTCTATAATCTTTTTAATAAGCAACTCATTATGCACCTCGATACGGGTTCCCAATCCTCCTGGGATCAGGAATAGCTCTAACGGGTCTTTTATGTCTTCTAACTTTTCTGTGCATATTGAAACCCCGTGCCTGTTTTTTATTTGACCTCCCTCCAACGAAAAAAATTTCACCTTATATAAATCGGTGAGCCTTCCGAATATCTCAACCGGTCCGAATACATCTAATGTCTCAAAATCGTCAAATAACAAAACCGCGACTTCCATGAATTTTCCATTTTTTGATAACTTAATAACGGAGAGTAGTCGTGAAATAGTTTCAATAAGCGGCCTAAACTTAAATAAATCACACAGACTCTAGTATTCTTTATGCACCAGAAGATAATAAACTCGAATTTCTCCGGTTAATATGGAAGCTTCCATCAAAGTCAAGTATCTGCAAGCTACATTACTCCAAAGTTCATTGTAGACTATTACTGATGACTTATCACCACCCGAAATGTTTACTTCTGATCTTCCACAACATATTTAGCACTGCCCCCTTAACTCTACAGTTTTCGCAGACAGTGACGATAAGCATACTATAAATTCATGCCTTTTCACTTCATCATTTTTCCAAGTTTCGATGGCTAAGGAAGTTCCGTTTATCGACGCTAGCGGTTCATGGATTTTATTCTTTTTCCATACATAAAGCTTTCCCGCATTTTCAATAATTCGTTGTTCAAATTCACAAATTTGCCTAGCATTTCTAATTGTGAGTTTGCTGATTCCGGATTGCCTCTGATATTCGTGAAGAATCAATAATAACTGATGAGACCTGGGATTAGGCCGATTTTTTTATGCCCTGAACCCTATTTAACACTTCACGATTTTTATGAAAAAACTTCTTACGTTTATAATACTCAAAAAATTGCATTTTATTCCTATTCGTAACGTGCCAATATTCTCTTCAAATTCTACTATGGTAATCGATTTCAAACTAATTATAACTATTTAAAGAGGTGATTTTTTTGTTTCCTTTTTGATAAAATACTTCTTACCGGTGACTATGATTATTACGATTGCTGCTACTATCAAAATAAAAAGTATGATTCCAAACATCATTCCCAAGTATGAAATTTCATCACGAACTGCTATTATATTTTCCTTTAAGAAAGGTTTTAGCATCTAAAACCGCACTTCCGGATTATAAATCCGGAAGTGTTATCGAAGGCTTTGTAAGCCTTGCGTGGAACTAATTTTGCTTCTTCTTGGTATTTTAAAGGATCACAGATCCTGCGATAATGGCACCGGATTGCAAATCCAATGTCGTTTAGTTAGTGAATTTTTCGTTTGTGTATGAAAAAATGTTATTGTAAATTAAAGTCAACAAAAACGCTATAGTATTATAGGGGCATATTAGTTAAAAAAATAGTAAACCTGATAGAAGATGAAGAGTTTAAATGCCGCAACACCTGCGGCTGTAAAGGATTTATCAGAAACAGGACCCTGACATTCAAGCGATTGATAATTTTTATTAGTAGCGTGCTCACCAAATCAATACAGAAAGAACTTAATTCCTTTTTTGCCAAACTTTCTGGTAAGGATTATAGTATTTTGGAGGTAACCAAAGGCGCACTAACTCAGGCACGAGCCAAGCTAAAACCTGATGCATTCGTAGAGTTGAGTGATCTTGCCGTATCAGAGTTTTATGAAAACGAAGCTTTTCGTACGTGGAAAGGGTTTAGATTACTTGCTATTGACGGTAGTACATCTCATTTACCTATGCACCCCAGTATCAAAGAAGATTTTGGTTCTCAAATGGTGGGATGTAAAGGTAATGTAGAAACAAGTATAGCAAGGACCTCGTTGTTTTATGATGTGCTGAACTGTATTACCTTAAGTGCGCAAATAGACAGTCATAGCGTATCAGAAAACACGTTATTGAATAAGCACTTGGCATTGGATAAATTTAGCCAAACAGATATGGTGTTGCTAGATAGAGGCTATTCTTCTAATGCGCTGATGTATGAATTACATCACAAAGGAGTTGGTTATTGTATGCGCATGAGGAGTTCATGGAAACAAGTACATGAATTTGCCGATTCCGGTGAACAGAGTCGTATTGTCGTATTTCACTTAGCAAGGAAAGATAGAAAACTACAGGAAAAGTACTGTTCAGATACCGATTATGTGACATGCAGGTTAGTTGCGATTACCTTAGATACAGGAGAAAAAGAAATACTCTGTACCTCGTTATTGGATGAACAAGAATATACACTGGAAGATATGAAGGCCCTGTATCATTTTCGGTGGAATATCGAAGAGGCATATAAATTACTAAAAGTGAGGATGCAGCTGAGTAATTACAGTGGCAAAACTTCCAATTCGGTAAGGCAAGATTTCTTTGCTAAGCTATTTATGATGAATATGTGCGCAATCATGTCATTTCCGATTGAAGAAAAAGTAAGACAGGAAAACCAAGTCAATAACCTTGAACACCCTAAACAAGTTAACAAAACCAATGCAATATCAACTTTAAAAGAAGCTTGGTCAACACTTTGGCTTAAAAGAAAATCCAGAGAGATCTTAACTGCATTTGACGAAATACTTTTGAAAACAAAGGAAATCGTCAGGAAAGACAGAAAATTTGAAAGAAAGAAATACAGATACCCTGATAAAAAGCCCAGCCCGCCTTACAAAAGCATATAAGTCTTATCTAAACGACATTGGATTGCAAATCCGGAGTAGCTAGTTTTCTTCAAATTGAGCAGCCACTTACTGCTTTATAAATCGAATTGCTTTTTCGTTGGCGGTTTTTATAAAATAGTTACCAGGTTCCAGGTGTGCTACATTAATTTGCCTGTCGGCAGTCTCGAACAAGAAATTCCCCATCACTCCATGGATTTGAACAAGCTCACCTTCTTCTAAACCTGTAACATTGATTATTTCCGAAACAGGGTTTGGAAAGACACCAATGGTTGCTGATCCTACATTAATTAACATTCCGCTTCCCCCTGAATTCGATTCTCTGATCGCAGTGGAAGTAATTTCATCTGACCCGATATCAACCCGGCCACCCTGCACTCTTATCTCGCCATCCATATCTAATGCACCACTTCCGCTATAGTTAGGGTCACCAGCGTTCACAGCAAGGGAAGAAGAAGAGATATGAAAATCATTCGCAGCCACATTGGTAAAAAGGGGATCTCCCAATACAGAATTAGAAGCCGAGACATTGAAAAATAGGTTTGAAGTAGTTCCATTGTCCCTCCAAAACAAATTGTATGCGATCGAAGCAGTAGTAGAAGTTGTTCCTGTCATTTGCACAATAGCCCAACGTCCATTAGTAGGATAAAAAATGTTATTTCTAATATCACACGCGGCGTTATTTAACAAGGCCATTTGTCCATTGTCGTAGAAAGCAGTGCCACAATGGTAAAAAGTGTTATTATATACTTGTGCGTTATTTACACTACTGCTTGTATTAGAACCAAGAAACAAACCAGATTGACTACAATCGTGTGCTACATTATTTCTTAAAATATTTCCGTAGCTATTATGCCCCGCCACCTCACAACCGAAAGAATACCCCACTTTGTAGTCATGTACCTCGTTGTTTTCTACCGTAATATAACTTGCTCCATCCGAATAAATGCCTGCTGCGGCATCCAGACCTGCCGGCCCGGCATAATTGCTTACCACATTGTTTTTGATAATACCCGAGCGGGCATAATTAACATTGGCAGGAGCGCCGGTCCATGGAAAATGCCCCGCAACATCTATACCTATGTTTGTGTTACTGTTAAGTGTATTTCCTTCGATCAGAAATACCTCGACATTTCCGACTAAGGTAATACTTTCACTGTATCCGGTTATACAATCATGCACATGATTACTTCCTATATATATATTATTATAGGAAGTACTTGAAGAGCCTACAAATATAATGGCGTGTGCACTATTGAAGGGGGCAGGAAAAGTCGATTTGTTATTGGTCCAACCGATGTTATCAAATTCACAATTTGTAATGTGCACATCCGTTCCCGAACCAAGTGCATAGACCCCTTCGGCATAATTCATAATGTTATCTTTAAAGGTGAGGCCATTTATTCGAATGTAACTCTTGCTGCTTAAAACGATAAAAGCGCCTTGTGAAGCATTAGAAGGGTTTATTCCCGACAGCACCACATTTTCACCATTGTAGTTGCTTAATGTAATTGGGTTGCCTGGTGTACCTGAAACAGGCCACCAAATTTTTTCGGCATAGGTACCGCCACGTATATAAATATTATCACCCGCTACAGCAACGTTCAGCGCCGTCTGGATGGTTAAATAAGGCGAGGAAATACTGCCACTATTCTGATCGCTTCCACTATTTGAAACAAAAAGATTTACTGCACCAGCATGGAGTGTCAGAAACAGAAACAAGGTACTTTGAAGAGCCCTTAATGTGCGATTGGAAAAAATAAGTCTCATAAAAAATAGTTTTAACCCGAAATAAGAAATTATCAATGTGAATACCTATGAAATAAGCCAAATTCTATTCTTAACTACCTATATATGTGTCAAACCTAAGCGCTTCATCATAATGCGCTGTTTAAATGAACTTAACACGCACTTTGGCTGAGCTCAAACGTGCGCTTTGGGGGGTCTAGTGCAGCGTAACGTGTGATTCCGCCACCAATTAACCCAAGAAGATTTTCCTTAAGTGCTATTATAGAAGTTAATCCTATTCTAAAAACCTAAGCATCGGCTATGGCTAATCTGGGAACAAGATTAGACTTCCGTATGTGTGATTAACACGTACAATTCTTCCATTAGCTTCTTTTCTTCCCAGGTTTTATGCGCCTTCGATTGCAAAAAATCACAAACCTTGCCGCACTGTTTAAGTAATTTTTCTTCTTTATGGAGCCTGCCTGCTACTAGCTCAAAGCATTTGGCATTAACAGCCACCAATTCACTATTACATGCCACCAATTTGTCGTTGATTTCCATTACTCGTTTAAGTTCTGCTAGTGTGTCCATAGTACTAAAGTTTCTTTCAAGGTATTCAATAGTTATGATATATTATAACCTTGGGTAACATTTAAATAATGACATTGGTCTTATGACTGACGAATTATTTTTGAAACAACTGGGTGCGAAGATTGCCGATTTGAGAAAAACCAAAGGATTTAGTCAAATGGATTTGGGATCCATGATTAACATGGAAAAAACGAATTTATCAGCAATTGAGAATGGACGACAAAACCCGTCGACTTTGACTCTCAAAAAAATTGCCGATGCTATGAATTGTGAGGTAAAAGATTTCTTCGTTTAATCCTAATCCCTGCGTTTCACTGTGAATCTAAAACCGAATTCATTTGAATGATTTTGTCATCGCGGGATGTTAATACTAGAGCGGATTAATTAACTTCACACGCGTTTCCACTGCGTTCAAACGCGCGCTATTGGGTGTAAAGGCTAGATTGAGATTGTTTACTTTTTCCCAATCTACTACTTTCTCAATAATCTTCTATTAATTTTTCTAATTAAGCCAGGGCCTTCATAAATGAATCCGGTATAAATTTGGATTAGATCTGCTCCTGCTTCAATTTTCTCAAAAGCATCTTGAGAAGAATGGATTCCACCAACTCCAATAATTGTAAATGCTTTTTTTGATTTCTCTGACAGATACTTAATCACTCCCGTACTCCTTTCCGTGATAGGTTTTCCGCTTAGCCCACCTTGCCCAATTTTCGTAAGCTCCTGTTCACTTGTTTTTAAATTATTTCTATTTGTTGAAGTATTGCAAGCAATCACACCTTCAATTTTCGTTTCTGTTATAACCTCAATTATATCATTTAGCTGATTTTCGTTTAAATCTGGGGCTATTTTTAAGACTATGGGCTTAGCACTAAGCATCGCCTTATTCTCGACCTGCAATCTATTAAGTAGTTCAATCAAATAAGACTTATCTTGCAATTGCGCTGTTACGCCAACATTTGGACAACTAACATTTACAACAAAATAATCTACAAAATTAAAGAGTGTTTTAAAGCAATTCAAGTAATCTTCAGTTATTTGAGACGAAAGAACTCCTGTATTTTTACCAATATTTCCTCCAATAATAATTTTGCCATCTTTCCTTTTAAGGTTTTTAACAATTTCGTCTGCTCCAATATTATTAAAGCCCATTCGGTTGATAATTCCTTCGTCTTGAACAATTCGAAAAAGGCGTTTTTTAGGGTTACCGCCTTGTGGTTTCGGAGTAATAGTGCCAATTTCAATAAACCCAAATCCAAAATTTGCTAACTGATTGAATATCGCTGCGTTTTTGTCAAATCCTGCCGCCAAACCAACAGGGTTTTTGAACTTTAGGCCCATCACTTCTCTTTCTAGACGTTTATCTTCAGCACTGTAAAAGCTTCTTATTAGAAATGTTATTCCCGGAATTTTGAACAGTACTCGAATTAAGGAAAATGTGAAATGATGTGTTTTTTCAGGGTCAAAATTAAAAAGAAAAGGGCGAATAAATAGCTTATACACTAGATGCAATTATTATAAGGACAAAGTTACTCAGAGAACTTTCAATAAGCAACCTATTGCCAGTGAGACGCTGGGATTCCTAAATCGAATTAGACCCGCTCTTCCCAATTTATAATCCGGAAGTGATATAGAAGGCTTTGTAAGCCTTGCGTGGAACTAATCTTGCTTCTTGGTATTTTAAAGGATCACAGATCCTACGATAATGGCACCGGATTGCAAATCCAATGTCGTTTAGTTAGTGAATTTTTCGTTTGTGTATGAAAAAATGTTATTGTAAATTAAAGTCAACAAAAACGCTATAGTATTATAGGGGCATATTAGTTAAAAAAATAGTAAACCTGATAGAAGATGAAGAGTTTAAATGCCGCAACACCTGCGGCTGTAAAGGATTTATCAGAAACAGGACCCTGACATTCAAGCGATTGATAATTTTTATTAGTAGCGTGCTCACCAAATCAATACAGAAAGAACTTAATTCCTTTTTTGCCAAACTTTCTGGTAAGGATTATAGTATTTTGGAGGTAACCAAAGGCGCACTAACTCAGGCACGAGCCAAGCTAAAACCTGATGCATTCGTAGAGTTGAGTGATCTTGCCGTATCAGAGTTTTATGAAAACGAAGCTTTTCGTACGTGGAAAGGGTTTAGATTACTTGCTATTGACGGTAGTACATCTCATTTACCTATGCACCCCAGTATCAAAGAAGATTTTGGTTCTCAAATGGTGGGATGTAAAGGTAATGTAGAAACAAGTATAGCAAGGACCTCGTTGTTTTATGATGTGCTGAACTGTATTACCTTAAGTGCGCAAATAGACAGTCATAGCGTATCAGAAAACACGTTATTGAATAAGCACTTGGCATTGGATAAATTTAGCCAAACAGATATGGTGTTGCTAGATAGAGGCTATTCTTCTAATGCGCTGATGTATGAATTACATCACAAAGGAGTTGGTTATTGTATGCGCATGAGGAGTTCATGGAAACAAGTACGTGAATTTGCCGATTCCGGTGAACAGAGTCGTATTGTCGTATTTCACTTAGCAAGGAAAGATAGAAAACTACAGGAAAAGTACTGTTCAGATACCGATTATGTGACATGCAGGTTAGTTGCGATTACCTTAGATACAGGAGAAAAAGAAATACTCTGTACCTCGTTATTGGATGAACAAGAATATACACTGGAAGATATGAAGGCCCTGTATCATTTTCGGTGGAATATCGAAGAGGCATATAAATTACTAAAAGTGAGGATGCAGCTGAGTAATTACAGTGGCAAAACTTCCAATTCGGTAAGGCAAGATTTCTTTGCTAAGCTATTTATGATGAATATGTGCGCAATCATGTCATTTCCGATTGAAGAAAAAGTAAGACAGGAAAACCAAGTCAATAACCTTGAACACCCTAAACAAGTTAACAAAACCAATGCAATATCAACTTTAAAAGAAGCTTGGTCAACACTTTGGCTTAAAAGAAAATCCAGAGAGATCTTAACTGCATTTGACGAAATACTTTTGAAAACAAAGGAAATCGTCAGGAAAGACAGAAAATTTGAAAGAAAGAAATACAGATACCCTGATAAAAAGCCCAGCCCGCCTTACAAAAGCATATAAGTCTTATCTAAACGACATTGGATTGCAAATCCGGAGTAGTGAGTTAATTAACTTCGCACGCGTTTCCACTGCGTTCAAACGTGCGCTTGGGGGGTCGACTAGCGCGCGTTTAGCACAGCGTAACGCGTGATCCCCTTACCAACAAAATTTTCTTTAATCACTATTCGTAGAAGATAGCCCCGTTATAACCCAAAAATCTATGCATCGGCTATCGCCACAATGCTCACCTTCGCCGCGCCGGCGTTTAACAAACTCTTGGCCGCGGCTTCCAGCGTAGCGCCTGTCGTTACGATATCGTCTACCAATAAAATATGCTGGTCTTGTATAGCACCTCCGTTAACCACTAAAAAGGCATCTTTGACATTGTCCCAGCGCTCTTCCCGGCTTTTATTGGTCTGTGTCGGCGTCATCTGTACGCGGTGCAGGCAGTTTACTTCTAAAGGCAGGTCCAGTACTTTTGCCAATGATTTAGCAAAAACCTCACTTTGGTTAAATCCCCGCTTCCGCTTTTTCTTTTTGTGCAGCGGCAAAGGAACCACCCGGTCGAAACCATAGTGTTTGCAATAAGGTTTGAGCTCGTAGCCGTACCACTCGCCCAGCAGCCTGCCAATGTGCTGTACACCGCCATATTTGAAAGCATACAGCAGCTTCTGCGTGCGTTCTTTTTTGGTAAACCGGAAGTAGGCCAGCGTGTTACTCACCTCTGTGCCACTGAACTTTTTCTTCAGATCGTTGTCATCATGTAAGTGATAATCGGTTTTAGGCAGATCTGACTGGCAGTTTAGACAAATGATTTTTTCGCCGCTTACCAGCGGTGCATCACAGGCATAACAGGTATCCGGATATACCAGGCTTACAAAATCTTTTAAAAAGTCGACATATTTTAGCCCCATAGTTCTCTAAAAAATAGCTTTTTTCGAATTGAATATTTATACGTAGTTTTGCACGCTAAAGATTTATTTAAATATGGGTTTTCAGGAAGAAATTGATCGTCGCCGAACTTTCGCCATTATTAGTCACCCCGATGCAGGTAAAACGACACTCACCGAGAAATTATTGTTATTCGGTGGCGCCATTCAGGTTGCGGGAGCTGTAAAGTCGAATAAAATCAAGAAAACGGCGACTTCAGATTTCATGGAAATCGAAAAACAACGTGGTATTTCGGTAGCTACCTCGGTTATGGGTTTTGAATACCAGGGCAAGAAAATCAATATCCTCGATACGCCTGGTCACCAGGATTTTGCTGAAGATACCTACCGTACTTTAACGGCGGTAGACAGTGTTATCGTGGTCATCGATGTGGCAAAAGGGGTGGAGATCCAGACCGAAAAGCTGGTGAGTGTGTGCCGCATGCGCAACACCCCCATCATTGTTTTTATCAATAAATTGGACCGGCCGGGTAAAGATGCCTTTGATTTGCTCGACGAAATTGAAGAAAAACTCAAAATTAGGGTGCGCCCGCTAAGCTGGCCTATAGGCATGGGACCTGACCTGCAAGGGGTTTACAGCTTATACAAAAAGCAGTTGCTCCTTTTTGAATCGGACAAGCAACGCGTGACCGATACCGAAGAAATTGACCTCAATGACCCGGTACTGGACCAACGCATCGGTGAAGATGCCGCAGAAACGCTTAGGGAGGAAACCGAATTGGTAGATGGCGTTTACCCTGACTTTAAAGCGGAAGATTACCTCGAAGGGAACATTTCCCCGGTGTTTTTTGGTAGTGCCCTCAACAATTTCGGGGTCAAAGAATTGCTGGAGTCTTTCATAGAAATAGCGCCACAACCGCAAAACAGCAAAACCGAACAGCGCGAAGTGACAGCAACTGAAAACAAGTTTACCGGATTTGTTTTCAAAATACATGCCAACATGGACCCGAAGCACCGCGACCGCCTGGCCTTTGTGAAAATATGCTCGGGTATATTCAGAAGAAACACCAATTACCTGCACGTGAGACAGGGCAAGCAGTTTAAATTCAGTAACCCTACCGCTTTTATGGCCGAAAAGAAGTCGGTGGTAGACGAGGCGTTCCCGGGAGATATTGTAGGTATTCACGACACCGGTAACTTTAAAATTGGCGATACACTCACCGAAGGTGAGCAGCTCAAGTTTACAGGTATCCCTACTTTTTCGCCCGAGCTATTTAAATACATCGAGAATGCCGACCCTATGAAGGCCAAGCAGCTGGCAAAAGGCATAGACCAGCTGATGGATGAAGGTGTAGCCCAATTGTTTACGCACCAGTTTTCCAACCGGAAAATCATCGGTACCGTGGGACCGCTACAGTTTGATGTGATTCAATACCGCTTGAAGCACGAATATGGCGCTTCTTGTCGTTTTGAGCCTTACCAGTTGTACAAAGCCTGCTGGATAAAGTCTAACAATGAAGAGCAGCTCAAAGACTTTCTGCTACGCAAGCAACGTTTTGTGGCCAAGGACAAGCACGGTAATTATGTGTTCCTGGCAGAGTCCCGTTATTCCATTTCCCAGGCCGAAGAAAAGTACACAGAAATCGAATTCCACTATAAATCGGAGTTTTAAGAAAGCTTTTTCAGATTTGTAATCTGGAAACCCTATCGAAGGTTTTGCAAACCTCAACGTCTTCGATGTTCGCAAGAAGAAGATCTCCTACACCTTGTATTTTTTTCGTATCTTTGTAACTCAATAACAGCAAATCATGGTAAAAATTGGTGATATCGAGTTAGGGGAGTTTCCGTTATTGTTGGCACCTATGGAAGATGTGAGCGACCCTCCTTTTCGTGCCGTATGTAAAGAAAATGGTGCCGACCTCATGTTTACGGAATTTATTTCGTCGGAAGGTCTTATTCGCCATGCCGATAAAAGTGTACAGAAGCTCGACATTTATGACCAGGAAAGGCCTATTGGCATTCAGATTTTTGGTGATAAAATAGAATCGATGCGCCAGGCTGCCGAGATAGCTGAAAAAGCCGGACCAGAGATTATTGATATCAACTACGGTTGTCCGGTAAAAAAGGTCGCTTGCAAGGGTGCCGGAGCCGGCATTTTGCAGGACTTACCTAAAATGCAGGCCATGACCGAAGAAATTGTGAAGCAGGTAGATCTCCCCGTCACTGTAAAAACACGCTTAGGTTGGGACGAATCTTCTATCAAAATTCTGGAGGTGGCTCAACGACTTCAGGATGTGGGCATCCGGGCTTTATCCATACACGGCCGTACCAGAAAGCAAATGTATAAGGGTGTGGCCGACTGGAATCCCATCGCCGAAGTGAAAAACCACCCTTCTATTCACATTCCTATTTTCGGAAACGGAGACATCGACTCGCCGGAAAAAGCCCTGGAATACAAAGAAAAATTTGGTGTCGACGGCATCATGATCGGAAGGGCAGCTATTGGCTACCCCTGGATCTTTAATGAAATCAAGCATTTCATGAAAACGGGTGAACATTTGCCTAAACCCAGCCTCAACGACCGCGTGGAAATATGCAGGAAGCACTTAACCAAGTCACTGGAGTGGAAAGGAGAGGTGCTCGGTGTTCTGGAAATGCGTCGCCATTATACCAACTACTTCAGAGGTTTTCGCAACTTTAAGCCATTTAGAATGCGCCTGGTAGAAAGCATGGACCCTAATGAGTTGTTCGATACACTTCACGAAATTGAACACCACTATGCCAATACGCATGTGGCCGAATGAAACTTTCTTTCATAACTGAATCTTTAATAGCTAAAAATTGTTTGCCTAATCGTTCTTACTTACCGCAAGATAGAGATGTCATCGAAGGGTATCGGTTGGTTATTATACATTATGCTCTCACTAATCTGGGGCAGCGCCTATTTACTCATGAAGCGCGGTTTGCTAGGGCTCGATCCTTTGCAGCTAGCCTCCTTGCGTATCGGGACAGGCTCCTTGCTTTTGATGCCTTTCGCCCTTTACCACCTACGAAAAGTCCCGGCCAAAAATTGGCCCATTTTAACGTTTACAGGTTTTTTAGGATCGGTATTTCCTGCCGTCATGTTTGCTATGGCACAGCAGGTGGTGAGCTCTGGTGTTTCGGGGGTTGGTAACACCCTTACACCTGTATGGGTCGTGATCGTTGGTTACCTGTTTTTCAAAAAGAAAGCTACTACGAGGCAATTGATTGGCTTAAGCATCGGCTTAATTGGTAGTCTCTTACTGGTATTTATCAACGTAAAAGGGGACCTGGATTTTAGCCAGTGGCAAGGTGTACTCATATTGTTGGCTACCATGAGTTATGGCTTGAATTTGAATATCCTGAAATACCGCCTGGTAAATATCAGCACCGTTCAGCTTGCCAGTCTGACCTTGTTTTTTTGGAGCCCCATATGCTGGATATATGTATTCAAAAGCGGAATTGTAACTCAATATTATGCCAACCCCGACGTGCTAGGTCCGTCCATAGGCTACACCATGTTGTTAGGAGCCAGTTCTACCGCATTTGCCGCATTTTTATTCAATGTCCTGGTAAAAGCTGCCCCCGCTGTTTTTGTGAGCTCAATTACTTATGTGGTTTCTATCGTGGCTGTGCTCTGGGGTATCTACGACGGCGAAGTTTTTACTACTGCGCATATTATAAGCATGTTGCTTACCGTTTCCGGAATAATTCTGATGGGCAGGAGTAAATAGTACATTTTTTTCACCACGCAGGTAACATTTAAGCGTCGCTATGCATATTATATATGAAGTAAATTGATTTCTCCCTAATCTAACATTGTAAATATCTTGTCGGGTAAACAACGATGAAGTTCGTCTATAAGATTGGGGAGCTTTATTTAGTTAATAGTAATTATCGAATGATTGGTTCGAAAACTTTGTAATAAGAACATATTACAAAACTTGGTTGATTAAGCGTTGCTGCGCTTTGTGCAGCAACGTTTTTTTATACTTCATATTTTTCCATTCCCGGCTTAACTACTTTATCTGAAAGCATCTTAAATATAAGCCAGGGTAGTCTTCTTACAGGTCCAACGTGATTGTATTTTACCATATTGTGTTCAAACACCGGTACTCCACCTCTTTGTTTCTTAAAACTCGATGCGCCCGAGCTCATATTCAGGACAAAGTTTTTTTCGATCGCTTCCTGCATGAGTGCCATGTTCATCAAGCGATACAAACCCTTTTCTTTAGGTTCCTGTGCATCGTAACCGATCATTGGTGTGGTTAGCATTCCGTTTAACGTAAAAATGAGTTGTGATGCCTGTATGCGTTCATTTTCCTTTAGTACATGAAGAGTCATTACGCCTTTATGGAGTAATAAACTCAAAAATGAGGGCGTATAATGCGGGTTATGTACCGAATATTTTCGAATATAAAGATCGGTGTACATGGCAATGATCTTAGACTTTTCTTCATCTGAAAGCGACTCTTGTACACTCCACTGCAAGCCTTCCGATTTTTCAGCATGTTTTTTATCCTGCGTATAGGGACGTTTCTTTTTGTATTTTTTTAACGCTGGGTCCATCATATAGACCTGTCTGGTAACAATCTCTTTACAATTATTTTCTGCAAGTGCGTCCATTATCCCTGCATTAAACTCACGAAGCAAGCCTTTAAATACAATTGTTTTTTTCGGAAAATGCGCACTCAAACAGCCCATCAAATCATCAATCACTTCTTTTGACAACTGCGGATAGAGATTAGTGGACACCAACCAGTTATTTACAAATACACAATTATCAAACCGGGATAAACGACCTATCATTTTAAGCAAGGCAAAAAAGAGCCTGGAGCCTATTTTCACATATTTAGGGTACTTACTACCTTGTACTATCTCTTCCAAAGGATAGTCAATAAATTGAGTGTTATTTGAAACAACATATGTTTGGTTTTTGCTATTGCTGCTTAAAACGAGGGGTAATAGCAACTGATGACCTGCACATATCATCAATTCACAAGAGGAGTTGGTGATGTAGGAGGATACGCCGTTTTTAACCAGTGGTTCTAAATAACGTTGACTTTGAATACCGTCGTGATATGATGACCAATCAAGTTCATCAATATTATCGGAGTTATAGATCCGGAATGCTGACATATCGTTTTGTTAATACAAGCGCTATGTTACGTTATAATAAGCAGTCCAATCTTTCGAAAATGTTATATTATCATTAAGGTTACGCAAAACTATTGCAAAGTTGCCGTCTCACCTCTTAATATTACCGTCAAATTTTACCCGAATAAGATATCTAAGAGCTACGGCATGAAAAAAGCACTCAATAAAGTAAAGGACAAGCTATTTCAAAAAATTCACCTTAATAACCTGGTTTACAACACCTGTTGGGAAGATCCCCGTTGTGATCGTCAATTACTTAAGCTGGACGAAAAGAGTAAAGTACTCATGATAACCAGTGCCGGATGTAACGCTTTGGATTACCTGCTGGACAATCCTGCCGAAGTACATACAGTTGATGTAAACGTACGTCAAAATGCATTACTGGCATTGAAACAAGCTTCGTTTCGCTACGGTGACTATGAAAGACACTTTCAACTGTTTGGAGAGGGTTATATGTCAGATGCCCGCCAGTTTTATTTCACGCATCTTAGGGAACAATTATTACCTGAATATGCCGCTTTCTGGGATGAAAAAATTAGTTACTTCTGCCACAAGAACCCTAACAAAACCTTTTATTTCCGTGGTACCGCCGGGCAGTTTGCCTGGTTATTATACAAATACCTCAACCGTAAAGATCAATACAGAGACCTGGTAAATCGTTTAATGGATGCGAAAGATATTCCGACTCAACTGAATATCTATGATGAACTAGAGCCAAAAATGATGAGTAAGTTTGTACGCTGGGCAATGAACAGACACCTGGCTACATCGCTTTTGGGAGTTCCGCGACCACAGCGCCAATTAATGATTGAAGCATATCCCGAAGGTGGTGTGTCGAGCTATATTGCTGAAAATTTAAGGTATATATTTACCGCTTTGCCAATGAGCGAGAATTATTTCTGGAAACTTTATGCTCATGGCAAATATTCACACGACTGTTGTCCTAATTATTTGAAAGAAGCGCATTTTAAAACTTATCAGGGACTCATTGACAAGCTCCATATCAATACTACTACTATCAGTAATTACCTCAAAAGTCAGGAACATAAGTTCTCTCACTACGTCTTATTAGATCACCAGGACTGGTTAGCCAGTTACGACAATGCCGCGTTGGAAGAAGAATGGAGACTTATTCTGGAAAAGAGCAATATAGGGACTAAGATTTTGCAACGATCCGCTGCGTTAAAAATCGACTTTTTCCCGCAATTCGTACTTGATAATGTAGAGTTTGAACAAGAACTTACTCAATCGACACATAAGCAAGATCGAGTAGGTACTTATGGTAGTGTATATATGGCAATGGTTAAATAAACGTCTAACTAGTCTAACGTAGAAGTGTAATGTCTCCGGCCAGGTGCATTTCCTTAAAGTTGAGTTCGATTACAAAATAGTAAGTTCCAACAGGCAATAAGTGATTATCGCGATCGTAGCCCTTCCATGGAGCCTTGTAAGGCCCAAGGTGGGAGTATACCAAATTGCCCCATCTGTTATAAATTTTAATAAGCGGGTTGGGATAAGCTGGAAGGTTAATCACATTAAACAAATCGTTGATACCATCCTGGTTTGGAGAAAACACATTTGGCACTTTTATTGGGAAAAGTACATTAACGTAAACACTGGCTGTATCTGTGCAGCCATTTTCTGTGATACCTATCAACTTGTAAGTGCCTGAAGTGTCCGGTATGTCCTTTATTGATGGCAGGTAATCACCATCGTAAAAAACCTGGTCGTAAATGTTCAGCCACTGAATTTGATAATGCCTGCTGTCTGCGAACAAGGTTACTTCATCACCTGTAAAAATATAATCGGCAGAAATACTTGCTTTTGCTACAGTAGAATCAACTACAACAAGTACTGAAGCAGTGTCGCTACAATAGCCATTTTGCGTATAAACATGAAGGGTAAACCTGGTGGCAGTATCAGGAAATGCAAAAGTAGTTGCGGCAGTATCGTTGCTTACCAGCAGGGATGGCTCCCACCGGTAAGAGTCGCCTCCACTCCCTTGCAGTACAGCACTGTCTCCAACACATATTATCGGTGGCGGTACTATTGCAGCACTAGGCGGTGGTTTTACCTCAAACGATACCGTTGCCGTATCTTTACAATTATAACGATCCGTTACCTCTACCTGATAGAAATACGTACCTTCTTCCATGGCGATAAAAACCGGGTTAGGACCGACATTGGTGCTCAAACCGGTGGTATTACCAAACCAGCGGAAAAAACTGTTGGATTTAGAGCTTGTTGCGTTCAGCACTTCTTCATCTCCAATGCAGGTAACAACCACAGGGTCTATTTGGGCGACAGGATTGGGGCTAACTTCAACAATTACCTGATCATTCAGTACGCAACCATCCTGGTCTATTGCTTCTACCTGAAATACGGTGGTATTTACCACAGATGCTACGGGGTTATGAATAGAGGAATCTGATAAATCTTCGCTTGGTGTCCAGCTATAGCTTACCATGCCTTCGGTGGCAATGAGTTGTACTTCTTCCCCGGGGCACACCGTGGTATTTGGTTCTGCAAAGAGATATATGGGGTTAAACTCAAAATTAAACACTTCGGAAGGTTTGCGAATGTACCACCATGAATTGATAGTTCGTTGATCACCGAAGTCAATGTAAGGTTCAACATTATGGTCTCCCCAAACATGGCAATTAGCCTGGCACGGGTTATCTAAGTTAACCGTTCCTCCAATGTCGCTATCGTCCCATAAAATCCCAACCGGTCCACTCAGCGCTTCCGGGTATACTGCATGAACGGAAAATCCATCAAAGTTGGTTTCTACATCATACATAGGCATATGAGTAAGCCCCGCAATAAAATCTATTTCGACAGTAACTTTAACGTCGGATGCGTAGTTTCCAAATGCATCTCTGCCATCCCATGGAATGTCGTGATCACCTTCTTGTAAAGGCATATTCCACCTTAAATCCGCACTCCCCGCCTGATAACCTGGAACATCATTCAAATCAAAAGTAACAGTAATTTCCAATTCCTTAGAGTTACGAATGTACAAATGAAAGTCTCCCGGACAATTCATTTCCATGTGCACCGGCTCAAGAAGTGCCCCGAATAAGTCGTCGACATCAGCTATTTCAAAAATAGTAGTATCCGGTAAATCGAAAAACAATTTGTATTGTGGTATTAATCCCGAACCGTCAAAGTCTTCTATTGATTTTCTATCTTCCTGTAAGTTCCCGGTATTGCGTACACCAACGGCATTAGAAATAATGATGTATTGAAAAGGGGCATCTCCGTTGTGTCTCAACTCAGTTACAACACCATCGTCTGAATATATATATTGCTTATTATAGATTTTAGTATTCCAATCGTCGGCTGAGATTAAGTGCCATGCTTTTGACCAGACACGCCCCCCTTTTATATTTCCCCCGGCATCTGCAACGGTGAAATCAAATTCCGAGGCTGCAAATATAATGTCATCGAGTAGGTCAAACTGATCTGTTGTACCGTCATTTGAAGCGTTATAGGCCACTTCCAAATAGTAGGTACCATCTGCCGTTGGCTCAAAATCCAGCGCTCCATAGCCGTTGGCGCCAACAAGCTGTCCGGGTCCCGCTTTGGCTTGCAAGCGGTTATCAATGTAACCATTTTGCCCTTGTATAATTTCTACCGGCCCAAATACGACGGTGCCATCGAGTGCTTTTATTCGAACCCAGCAACTGCGAATGAAAACATTTTCAATAAAAGTTTCGGTACCACCGTGATTGAATTTAAAACCAAAATAAAAATGTTCGCCAGCGCGTAGTTCAATATTAAGCCGTTCTTCCTCTTTGCAATTATAACGCATAAAGTTATTGTAGCGTCCTCGATCGTTTTTGTTAAAACTCAGAGAAAGGTGTTCATCTGTAGGATCAATCTCTTTTACCCCTATAGCACGCGCAAAATCAACCGTACATAGCGCAAAAAAGGCTATGAGCATGAATTTGACGTGGTAACTATATGAGTATGAAGTCATTCGTACTTTTTTGAAGTATGGCCAATCGTGCCTGAAACAAAGATTGGCAACGTTAGTAACTGATTATTAATTAGATTAATGTAAAGATGGTAACTATTTATTAATAATTTTTTACCTAAAAGCTTTTTTTCGTTAAAAAAAGAAATTCTTCACTTCTCTAAAAGTTTGTGCTAAAAAATTTCCAGGGAATGTAACATAATAGACATTTGATGTATAGCTAGTGTAGTTGGTTCTATATCCAAAGGCAGTAGGTAAGCGGGATTTACTAAATATTTTCTTACAATTTTTGGACTGCCTTTGGAATTTCCTCAACGATGAGCAAGGGCTCTCCCATAAGTATCACAAATATTTCATCGAGTACAGGAATCTCATTCATCCGGTATCTGCCTGCACCGAACGAAAGTCCACATTTTTTTTAGTTGAAAGGTAATTAGTAGCGTATATATAACTACCAGCATAATCTAAGAAATTATAAAGGCTAGAGAATCGCACAAAAGCAATGATGTTGTGCAAACAAGTAAAAATACCCCGTAAAAGCGAAGTGCTATCCCTAAAGCACGTTTAATCCACAAAACAGCCTACTACCCCGTAGGCTGTTTTTTACCATTCTAAGTAAGGAAATACTTTCTGCCAATTGAAGGTGGTATCTGAAGCCATTAAATGCTCCGGATCAAAACTTTTAGATTTACGCCTTTCTTTCAGGATAAGAACTGTTTGCTCTTTGGAAATATATGGATGCGCTATTAAACGTCCGTATGATGCTTTCATCACATCAATTTTGGCAACCTCCAGCGATTCATTTTTGCACATTTGAATTAAACGCTGCGCCACATCCGGATCAAGGCCGTAAACGTCGAACAATTGATCAAGACTATAAAAGCCACCCAACTTATTCCTGAATTTGATTATTCGCTGTGATAATACGGGGCCAATACCTTTGACTTTCATTAATTCTTCGGCAGAAACCTGATTAATTGCAATTTGGAATGGTTCCTTTTTCTGAGCGGGCAGGTAAATTATTGGCTCACGAAAAGTCTCCCTTACCGACTTATTATGGACCTTATCCTTTTCTATTAGTAAAATTGGTTGCTTTTTGCGGGCATAACTCGAATCTAGGTCCGATAACTCCAAAGCAAGTTCATTGAGCTCTTGTATGTCAGATGCCGATTGGATAGTTACCGGTCGATGGGCTGAAATAAATGAGGGTAAAATTAATCCCATAAGTATTAGTATTGAAAGCACATAAGCGCCTTTTAATTCCCTACGGGTAAAAGAAAACAACATTGACAAGAACCTGTTCATAATACATAAGTTAAGTGTATTATATTAACTGCAAAAACGTTGCCATATTTTCGGAATCGAGAAAATAGGGGTATTTATTTTAAAAAATAATACAATTTGCATTCAAAGCCAGCATTAATCTAAGCAGGTTCAAATTTTGTTTTGATGTTTTGACCATTGGATCTTGGTATGCTCAACCACAGTTCTTTACTCTTAAGTCCTACTATTTTCCAGGTATAAAAATTGGTTCCGGAATCCCAATTTCTATCTATTATTAATCGCTCTTTATTGTGAGAAAAATGCCAATAACCATCAAAAGAGATACTATCGCTTCTAAAGTTTACCAAACCATCTTTGTGAAACTGAATATAGTTTCGTTCTTTATTGAGGTCATAAAATATGGTGGAATCGCTAATTACTTCCTCCTTCATACACCATTTGCGGCTCAAGCGTTTAGCTTTACTTCTAAAGCTTAGTGTAGGACCTTCTTCATATTTTTTACAGGAGTAAAGAAAAATGCCTATAGTCAGGAGAACAATCAAATATTTATTCATAAGACAAAACTATGAAAAATTGCTTACTCTTAAATTATGCATCCATTGTATATTTTTGATTGAACGAAAGTATTGCCCAATTATTATGGATCCAGATTTTTGCTTGTCTTCGCTCCCAGGTTCTTAAGATCATCTGCACGCTTAATAAGATTACCATTTCCATCACTTAGTTTACTGAATGCTGAATCGTATGCCTGAGCAGATTTGTCGAGGTGTACTTTAATAGTTTTCATATCTGCAACAAAACCCACAAATTTATCATACAACTTTCCCCCCTCCCGGGCAATTTTAAGTGCATTTCTATTTTGCTGTTCCTGCTTCCACATCACCGCTATGGTTCTCAGCGTAGCAAGCAATGTAGTGGGGCTCACCATTACAATCCCTTTGTCCCAGGCATAGTTAAACAAAGAAGGATCTAATTGAAGCGCCATGCTAAATGCTCCTTCCACAGGCATAAAAAGTAAAACAAACTCAGGAGTAGTTAGTCTTTGAGCAGATTGATAGTTTTTGTCGCCAAGCCCTTTTATATGTGCTTTGACCGACTGTACAAGTTGTTGCTCATAGCTTGCAGAACCTTCCTGATCATTAATCAAACTTTCATACGCTGTTAGCGACACTTTGGAATCGATAATAACATGCTTACTTTCAGGTAAGTAAACAATGACATCTGGCCTTATTTGATCTCCATTGGCATTTTTGTGCACTTCTTCAAGTACATACTCTCTATTTTTCACTAAACCTGATTCTTCGAGCAATTTTTCCAGAATCATTTCTCCCCAGGCCCCCAAACGCTTATTTTCACCTTTAAGTGCTTTGGTTAAATTAGCCGTTTCGTTGCTCATTTTTTCATGAACGGCTACCATCGTTTCCAGTGCTCCTTTTAAGGAGTTTTGCTCTTTCACATTTTCGTTAATGCGACTTTCGAAATGCTTAATTTGCTCCTGAAGTGGTTTTAAAGTCTGAACAAGGCTAACTTTGTTTTGATTGGCCACCGCATCAATACTCTGGTGTAATACCTTATGGGCAATTGATTCGAACGACTCCTGAAACCTGTCCTGAATGGAGTGAATATATTCGTCTTGTTCTTTTAGTTTAAGTTCTGCATGTTTGAGCTGCTCATTCGATTTTATTAAATCGCTATACCTTCTCTCACTTCGTTCCTGTTCATCACGATAATCTTTTTCAACCTGAATTAATTGTTCATTGAGCAGATCCATACGCTCTTGCAAACGAATAAGCTTCTCCTTTTCACTTTTCTGAGAAAAGCGTAAAAAGAGCCATGTCACTAAAAACCCAAAAATAAGTCCAAGAGTACCTGTAAGTATTTCCACTGACTAGTTTTAAATTACCTGAATTAAATATACCTGAACTTACAATCTACAAAAAATGGCCTATGATAAGTATCATATCCTATTTTACTTTAAACTAAAAGGGAATTGCGACTCAAATTCCCTTTCCAATTTTTGTAAATCAGGTTTTATCAGTATTCGTCGATAGCCAGATATGTAAAGGTCTGATTTAACAATGTATAGGCAATTTCTCCGAATGTAGCCGGTCCGGAAAAACCGATCTCGTTTTTGTCTAACTCACCATAAAGGTAGTTGAGAATGCAATTGCAATTGTACAAAATAGATGATTCGTCTTTCAGGGCTTCACCAATTTTTGATTTAAACGTTTTGGCATAGTTACCAACAGGAGCAGCAAGTGTATACTTTTGGCCCTTGAACAACGGTGCATAAAGTGCTACTTCCTTCTTTTCATCATCGAGAGCCTGAAAGCTTACATTGGCAATTGCCCCATTGTAATCTGCAGTAAGCGGATTTTTAATATCAATATTATTGTCTTTCACGAAATCATAAAGACTTTTCTTTTCACCATCGATTAAGCAATCTGAAATTATATAACCATCACTCTCAACCTCAATTACCGGCCCTCCTCCAGGTGTAAATAAATTAAATATCTCGAGGCGGGCCACCTTGTCTGTGGATAGTTCGGCATGCAGGGCAACACCCTTATCTGTATAAGCATTCCCTGTCTGGCCGTTAAAAGTTTTGGACAGTTTTCCCTGTGATAATTCATTCAGATCCACACCAGCTATTAAACCGATCAGTGGATTATTATACAAACCCGGATACTCATGTGAATGCATAGCAAAGCTCATATGAATATCACCAAGAGCCGGAAGAATTAAAAAGTTAAACCCGTTATCAAAGCTATTCGATGCAATATTGGATAATTCATTTTCTTCGTACGTTTTTATCGCAATTTGACTTACTGAGTCGGAAAAATCCGTTACAAAGATCATTGTTTTGTCCATTCTACCATTCTCTCCTTCCAGGTAAAAGTAGGGGATTGTTCCTCCTATCCATTTTCCCTGAGGTAGTTGTGATAATAATTCTTCCTCACCGGAAAGCACAAGAGAACGTCCTTCTCTAATCAAGTTTTTCACCTCATCGACAGACATAAGGGTATTTTGTTGAATTTTAAGCTGATTCATAATTACCAAGTTTTGAATATTTCTTTAAAGTCTATTTGAACTGCCAGCGCATATTTATTACATAGATCATAAAATTCATCGACTGCCTGACCAACAGTCATTTGACCATTGGTAATCTTCGATGCATACTCCGCGGTTTTACGTTGTAGTACATAGTTCTTAAACTTGTAGATGATTTGACCTGTAACAAGTTGCGACCACTCCGACCTGTTTTTAGGGGGTATACTAATTTGAGTTCCTGTAAGCATTTACCTGAATTTGGGTTAAAGATAAATTTAAGAACGTGCCAGGGATTAAAAGGATACAAAATAAATGTTATCAAAATGTTAAACCTGAAAAAACACTGGTGATAATCTGAATGTTACAGTTATCTAATAAAATAGATTTCTTGAAATTAATTCCTACACTTTAATGATAAGGTCAATTCAAACTTCGCCACAATTTCATCATCAATGGCGGGGCAGGAGGCCGTAATATGCACGATTTTACTCACTCGTTCACCTGTTTCAATCGTTTCTTCTATCATGCGATGAATTAATTCTCCATCGAGACAGGTAAAATGAACGTGAGATTCGGGTCTTTTGTAAAAGTCTGCACTAAAATTCTTAAATACAAGGGATACCGACTTCCCACTATTCTTAATAGCGCGATAAGCCATGACACCTCCGGTGATATCTGCACCAACAGCCAACGCACCGAAATACATACTTTTTAAATGATTTCTGGTTCTTCTGCGCAATTTAATCCTGATTTCGGCATGATCCTGATTAAGTGATAAGATACGTGGTCGGCAAAACAAAATCATTGGCACTTTGAAAAGTCCAAATAACCACATTTCAAAATTAGAACGTCTTAAATTTGCGTACATAGCTTTTATTTGGGAATAGCAAAAACAAACCGGAATAACCCAAGAAACCCGATTATCAGAAAAATTATTTGCAATATTTTCAGTTTTCGGAAATACGCCACTGTTAGTGAAATGAGCACACCCACAAACCTGATCAAATTTTGCGTAAGCACATTCCCTTTGTCAACATATATAAATGAGCTTGATATGGTTAACGCGAAATATACTGCAAAAAGAATAAATAGCATCCCTATATTCTTTTCATAGTGTTCTTTGAAATCTACGTATTTGCCTTCTTTCAAATTAGGGAAAAGTGCCACAGTAATCAAATGAAAAATAAACATGGGTACTAGGCTGTAAAAGAAATAAATAATACTGTCATTAATAAATTTGGTACGAGGCCAAATTCCATACCAGTTTTGAATCAGGGTGAAAAAAGCGAAAAGTGTCCACAGAAAATGCAGTAAGTTAAATTTAATACTATCGCGGTATCTCAACATATTACCCCATCCCGTAAAGAATTCACTGGCCACAACCCCAAAAAGAATAGTATTGAATACAATGAGGTATTCAATATGACTTAGACCTTCTATATTAACCGGCATTTTTTCCACGCACTTGTTTTGTAACTACTTATTCAGTATCAATTGGTATGCAATCTGTAATTCACATCTAGAATGTACATCCTTCTCTTTACGAACCCTTAAGAAAATAGTTCAAGGAAATTCGTAGCTACTGCTGCAGTAGAATAATTTTCGACTACAAATTTGCGTCCGCTCGCTCCTAATCGCCTGCGCAGTTCTTTGTCTTTAATCAACTGTTCCAGTCGCTCTTCCCATTCCATTGTTGTAGCACACAAATAACCATTTTGATTTTCTTTAATCATCTTTGTATTAACCCCAACAGGAGATACCACGGCAGGAACTCCAAGAGCCATGTATTGAAGTGCCTTAAAACCACACTTTCCTTTTGCCCATTTATCGTCGGGAAGAGGCATTATTCCAATATTTAATCGCGACAAATCCTGAATTTCAGTATGCTTATCCCAGCGTACGAATTCATAATTTGCCAGTTCCGGTTTTGGGTCTTTATTTGATATGACCATAAACGTAAAACCGTATATCTCCTGTAGTTTTTTTATAACCGGTATAATAGGCATCAGATAAGGCATGGTGCTATGGCTACCCGTCCAGCCTATTACCGGCAAATCTCTTTGATGTTCCACCAGTTTATTGTGTTGGAACACCGTATCTATCGTGGTTGGAATTATGAAAGAACGAGAATTGTATCCTTTAGCATAATCATGGAGGTATTGATTGCCACAACTCGCTTTGTATGACCACCTGATGATCTGTCCCACTTTGCCAAAAAACTTCATACGATTGATGAACCTGCTCTCAGAATCTGTCAACCATATGGCATCGTCAAAATCGTAAATAACCTTCTTGCGGAATACCTTGGCTAAAAGCCATTCAAATACCGGTGGACCCAAAGGACTTAACTCGCGATGAATTAATACATAGTCATAGGATACAGCCATCATTAAATGAATCATTCTTCTCAGGAAGCCTTGTAGCACAGCCACCGCTTTGGCCAGGGACTTTCCTTTTGCATAAAGAATGCGCCACCCCCATTGAGATAAAAAAGCATACTGTTTGTATTTTAATCCCTTGTCATCCATTATCCTGAAAAACTGTTCGAACCTGAATCGCTGCGATGGAGCGGTATCATGTGGATAAGGACAGAGAAATAAAATTTTGATTTGAGTCATAATTAAGACTCAAAACTAGAAATATTGTGGGAAAGACTACAAGCGACGCGACATTTATTTTGTTTGCTCGTTTAGCGACCAGTTATAAGGCATATAACCAATCTGAACATCGTCTTCCAACGCCACTTTACTATAGCGGTTAATATAACCACTTAAGGTAGTGGTATCGGTAAAGTCGCCCGAAAACCAATTAAATATTCTTGAAATTTGAATTTGATCACGCGCCAGTTTATTCTTTGTGCTATCATTCACAAAACGAATGGCCTGATCTTCCAACTGCTCATCCAGCCTATCGCTAAAATAGGCTTCCCTTCTCAACGACGGACAAGAATAAGAGGCACAATTAATTGCAAAGTGTATGCGCGGTTCATTAAATTCCTTACGCAGGATACCGTGCTCGATATGATCCAATGCTATATTTTGATCGTTTATCTTAAATTCTTCTTGGTGCCATACCGTATTCACCATAGGAATATAAGGCGTAGGATGTAATTCGGTTATACTTTTTAAGGGGTAATTATTAATGATTTTGTAAACGGTAAATGCATTATAGGAATTAATCCAGAAAGCAATTCTCACACTTTCTTCGCTGTCGTCACAAGGTGGTTTTTCGTTAAGTAAATGCAGGTATTCAATTAATTGTAGGCTATCTTGTATAAAACCGGTATAGCTAACCATGCCAAGGCTATCGACATGCTTATGAAGCAGCTCATCCCATAATCGATGTTCTGCATTACAGGCCTCTTTTTTATAATAATTGACAGCATCGGAATTACAAGAAGTAACAAGAAACAGCGCAGCTATTACAAAGCTAATCCTCATCGATAATCTCACTATCCAGCTCAATATAGTCGTTTTCTTCGTATTGATGTAATTTTATGTTTTCCCGTACCTGATTGCGAACGGCCTCACTGCCCGAACGTAATATTTCTTTGTTATTGGCAACGATTTCATAATCATCGGTAGTCCCTACAATATTTAGATAAATATTCCAATACTTTTTGTCGGCAGGAGTACGTATACCCAGTTTTTCATGTCTTGCTTCCTTTTTATAGTTTACCAGTGGAAAACTTATTGAATAATTGAGCTTTTGGTCGAAACCATGTGTTCCGCTCACGGTAATGTCTGACAGCGCATCGGTAGCAATTACCATTGTTGGAATGGTGATTAATCCATCTTCAATTAAAATCCTGTTGTTCAATTCTGAAAAATTAACCGTTTTTAAATCACTCTTTTTGAGGTATCGTTTCAACTTATTTTTACCCAGCCATTTCTCCATCTCCAATAAAGGTTCAAAGTTGATCAAAGAGCCGTCTGTAATAGTAAGCTGATAGATATGGGTATATAGCTTACTTTCATCTAACTCCAAACGGTCATTAAACACAAATTTATTTTTGAAGCGGCTAATTAAATTACCTTTCAAGTGCTTACTTTCCAGAAAGGTTTGGCCAAAGTTTTCCATAATTTTAAAAGACTCACTCACATCTATATTATTTATAAAACCGTCGTTCTCGACATAGATGGTAGATTCTTTTCGTGCATCTACAACTCCTTCCAATAGCAGGTTTCCTTTTGCAATATCAATTTTCAATTGTTTGTACTTCAATATTTGATCGTTCAGACTCAACGATGCGCGCAAGTTTTTTCCAATATCTTTATCGCTCAAATTTCTAAACTTAATCTCCTTAATATTACAATCGATGTTGTAAGACAAATGAGGTGAAATTCGAAAGCCATATTTTTCTCCTTTTTCCTCTGAATTGGGCGTACTTGCTTGCGCCCGAAGCAATTCATCCAAATCGATGTGATTGGCCTGAAAATCACCTTCCACATGCAAGGACTTCGTTCTTTTCAACAGGTAGGAAAAAATATTTTTGAAGAACCCTGTTATCTTAAAATCGCTATGCCCAACCTGCCCGGTAAACGAAGTGATTCCCAGGTCACTCTGATTAAATAAGAATTCACCATTAAAATTTTTAAAATCGAGATGGTTATGCTCAATATTGAAGTTAAAGTTATTCAGGTGCACCGAACCTGATGATTTCAGTCGATGTAAATTCGCGCCATCGGTAAGGTGCCTCACGCGCCCAGCCAGCTTTACATGATCAAAATGCACAAGACCGGATTTGGCCTTCAGTTTTGCAATAGGCACGTAGTCTAAAACAGCATGAATGTCAAAAGTGCCCGACAAATTTACATTCAAATAGGGGTCATCAAAATTTTGAATTGTTATACCTGCTAAAAATTCATTGCCTTTGATCTTACCTTTGAACCCCTTGATATTCAGGTGCGAACTTTGAGCATTTCGAAGTTTACCATTGGAAAAACTTCCCTGCATAGAAGCATTCTTAATATGACTTTTTGAATTCTTGTGATAGAATTCCGCATTATTAAATCCAAATTCTACTTTTATTTCAGGGTTGTTATCAGCTTCATAGTTACCTACAATATGTGCATCGAAATAGACATCACCGGTGGTTTTTAAGTCAGAAAAGGATTCGGTATTTGGCAAAAGAGCCAATAATGTTTGTATATCACCGCTTGGAGCACTAACCTTTACATCCATGTGCTTTTGACCGAGATTGACCTTACCCTTTACCTCAAACAACGCTTGAGCAATTTGAATTTCAGAAGGCACAATTTCAAGTTTATCCTGTTCAAAGATGTAGTTGAGCCCCATAAACAGGGAAAGCGGTTTTTCCTCCACATAGGTATTTTTATTAAATGCCAGCTGGTAAACATAGGTATCTCCATTCAGCCCAATCTCCAAGTTTTCTTCATTGTATTCAAGGTGTGCAAGGGCATCATTAAAAAGGACATGGTGATTATTTTGTATACGTTGATCTATGTAAGTCACGTCAACGTTAGTAAAGGTGATTTCGGAAAGATTAAAAGTTAGTGGCGTTTCAGTCTTTTGAATTGAAGAGTCTGGCTTGATAATCGTATAATTATTATAACCTTCTTCATCTATTTTCAAATTAATTTTCGCATTGGTCAAATGACATCCATTTATCTCATAACTATTTCCAAACAAATCGAAAATATCAAATGAAAACGAAAGTTCTCCCGCTCTCAAAAGCGTATCCCGGCTTCCTTCAATAGCGTCAAACATTACAATTTGATCCAGTTGTATGGCCACTTCCGGAAAATGTTTAAAAAGTGAAAGACTCATATCTTTCACCTGAACCTCGGTGGCAAGTTGCTTATTGACCTGCTTCTTGAATATACCTATCACTTCATCTTCGAAAAAAAAGACCACAGCAAATACCGAGAGTAGTACCAATACTACTATAGATGCGATAATTTTCAGGGAGATACGCAGGTATTTCTTCACAATTAACAAAAATATCAATTCTTCTGAATTAATAACGTCAACGAAAAAATATTATTTTTTAGATATTAGTTTTGTATTTCTAAAAAGTACTCTTACCTTTGCAATCCGTTAAGACAAACGGGTTCGTAGCTCAGTTGGTTCAGAGCACTTGGTTTACACCCAAGGGGTCGCAGGTTCGAATCCTGCCGGACCCACTAAAAGCACACCACATGGTGTGCTTTTTTGTTTTTTATGCCTATAACAATTTTAAAAACTTATAGGCTTAGACTTCTACCTAGGCATATCATTTAGCTACCAGAATAACATACTAAACTTTTCACTTATTTCATTACACCTAAACACCTAGGTGATTCACCGAGAGAATTAGATAAATCATCTAGAAGCGTGTCACTTACACGCCTTTATTAGCGTATAAAATAACATCGGTAACCTTAAACAATCAACACATGAAACATCTATTAATTGCACTGTTAGTGCTTGTCTCCGCCCTTTCTTATGCCCAGATACAAGAATTATCAAATGAAGACAACACTGAAAAAACCACTAAGGAAAAAAACGTCGAAGAACTCTCAAAAGTGCGCGTTTTACTTTACGAAGCAGGTAGCGAAAGACCAATAGCTCATTCACACACTAATGAAGAAGGTCACTTTGAATTTACCATCCTTGAACATGGTCACTATCGACTGGATTTAAGTCACAAAGATGAAAATACCAAGGCTGAAAGCGGATTGTACATAAGCTCAGAGCACTGTGAGCACAAAGTAGGCCAGATTATTCTGCGCAAAGAGCATCCGGACGAACATATGCATCACCAACATAAAGACCATTTCGTGCATATATGCCGGGCAAAACAATAAGCAACCAACTCCTAAATGCGAAAAGGCTGGCCGATTGGTTAGTCTTTTTTGCTTTCTATAAAGTACTCATTTTCTATTTATTATGTCTATTTCAATTTTTATAGATAACTCAACAATTAAGCCCGCATACGAAGTCACTGTAGATTTCAACACCTCCCCTATGGATTAGTTCTCGGTAAACAATGCACATTAAGTAGAATACATCCAAAACACTGTAGCCGGACGCCGGCATGATACAGCGATTTGAATTTAAGGATAGTAACATACACCAATAAAAAATTCACGGATCCTCTAACTTTATCCTTTTTAATGACACAACATTTTTAGAAGAACAATAGTGACAGAAAAAAGTTTGTGGGCCCCAAAAGTACACAGTACACATGTAAAAAGACCAACTTGCACACGAACAATCATCATTTAGTTACTGTGCCTAGTTATATTAGCACACTTCCTATTGGGTTATTTTTAATAAATTCAAGATTACTTAACCATGTATCGAAGTATTCATGGCTTGAAAATGTATTACTGCGATTCACTTTTTATAAGCCATTAAGGACAACCACTGACTTTACTTATACGCCCAGGTACTGCTAATTAATCTATCCTAAACCAGGTTTTCAATAAAGAGAACAATACTTATAATTTATTACGTCTAATCGCCTAGGTATTTCGCCGAGAATTTTACACAAACCATCTAGAAGCGTGTCACTTTTACACTATGAATACCGTAATAATTAATATCAGTAATCATTTAAAAAAACACCACATGAAACAGTCAATTATTGCATTATTAGTTCTTATTTCAGCCATTTCTTACGCCCAATCAAACAATCAGGAAACAACCAACGAATCCGAAGACCTTTCAAAAATGCGTGTATTTCTTTATGAAGAACACAGCGAACGACCACTTGCACATTCATTAGCCAATGCAGACGGGCACTTTGAGTTTACTATCCAGCGATCGGGCCACTACCGCTTAGATTTAAGTCACCAAGACGAAAACAATTCAGATGATAATGGATTATTTATCAGCTCGGAACACTGTGAAAACAAAGTGGGAAAAATCATCTTGAGAAAAGAGCATAATGATGAACATATTCACCATCAGCACAAAGATCATCATGTGCATATATGCAGACAAAATTAATTAATATAATAAACACCAATACCAACCAACCGACCAACTTGATCTCCTGAATGCTAATAGCTTCAGGAGATTTTTTTTACCAAAATTGATCCGGACAAGGAATAATTTGCCATCCTCGAAACTTATACTCCAACATCAACTCCATACTTCCATAGTTAAAAGCAGACAAGCCGTTAAAAACCGCATCATAAGATATGGTTAAATCGAAACTATTTGCCACGATAAGGCCCGCAAGAAAAGCAAATGATTCTTGGACTCTTAATTGCCCGCCAATCCAATAACGGTGTTCAAAAATAGTTAAAAATCCAACTTCAGTTGAAAGAGGTACATTGGGTATCAATTTTGTATTAATAGAAGCCATTAAATCGATATGAGCATTAAGCGGAAAATGAGTACCTGCTAAAGCCGAATAATGCTTATCTAATGGAGCAACTCCGTTACTATTGGTCACTCTCAATGTGCTTAGAACTTGTTTCATACTTATTCCAGCATACATGAATTTGGTATAATACCATAAACCTGCTGTAAGATTTAAACTACTCATTTTGCCAATTCCATTCAAAACAGGGTCAACATCATCTGCCAATATAAAGTCAGTTCCATCTGTTTTAAATTGTAGAAAACCGAGTGAAAGAGCGCCAGAAATACGTCCCGATTCGGTTACCGGAAGGTTATGAGCAAATGAAAATTGAGAACTAAAAAGTCGGTTTGCAGAGGCTTTATCGTGGCTTACATTAAGTCCGACCGTATTCCAGGAACCCTTTTTACTATTGCCTCGTGTATGATGCTTATTGATGGGGCTATAAAATGACAAGTAATTTGTTATTGGTGTCTGACCATTTAGATCCTTACTAAGCCACTGATAACGTGACCCTAACGAAATTTCGGAATAACTTGTTGTACCGCCATATGCCGGATTATGATAATAGGGGTTAAGTATTCCAATGGTTAATTGTGGCACCTGCTGAGCAAGGAGGTTATAACCTTTCATTAAACACAATGAAATTAAGAATATATAAGTGATGTATTTTCTTATAGCTGCTGACATATTACTTCGTTAATATTACCTATGAGTTTATTTCAGAATAATTAGAGATCCTGTGTACATTTTTCCGAAATCCCGTAAAGTTTTGATTTTATAATAATAGGTCCCGTTTGGAAGTACTTCTTTATTACAAGTTCCGTCCCATGGGTCATATTTACCTCTGTTTTCAAAAAGTAGTAAACCATATCTATTATACACTTCAATCATCGGATCGTCGAAGGCTTCTAAGCCCTCAATTCTCCAGGTATCATTTGCGCCATCACCATTCGGGCTTATTGCATTTGGAATGAATAACGGACAATCTAAAAACACTGTAGCTATCTCTGAAAAGTCAACACAAAGCTCAAGTGACGGATTGGCTACCTGAACTTTAAAATATCGGTTTGCAACACCTGTATAAACATGCACTTGATCGGCAATTTCAGTGTTGATCCATGAAATTCCATCATTGGATTCATACCACGAAACGATAATGTAATCGGAATTACTGCTTACAGAAAGTTGAGTTGCACGCTCATTACAATCACTTTCAAAATCGATAGTAGCCTCCGGAGCATCATATACCTGGTAAATGAGTGTGTCTTCAACCATCTTTCCGCACGCACTCACTTGCACCATATAGTTTTGTTCATAACTATCTACACCTATGTCTACATTATCAATGACAATTGTCACACTATCATTATTCAAAAGTTCATAACTCCCATCATTTATTTTTTGATACCAGTTTATCACTCCCTCTACCTCTTCTAATTCATAGGTGCTTGTTGTTCCGGTACAGGCATCTGTACTAATGATATCATCAAGTGCCGGTTCTTCCATGTATTGAAAAAAGGCTTCATTAGACTTGACTTCCGGACATATAGAATTGTCATAGGAATAGGTAGCTCTAAACCAACGATCCCGAAAAAATGTACGCGAAATACTATCGCCTGTATTTGTAATATTATCCCAATTCTGAGCGTCTAAACTCCACTCCCAGGTAATAGTATTACCGCGATGCCCCGAAGATTTTATGATTGTCCCTTCAGGACATGCAATACCATCTGCCACTATACCTGCCTCCGGCTTTGGATCAAAAGATAGCTGAATTGAATCAGAGACTTTACTGTCGCATGTTGACTGCGTACTGACACGTAAGTAGAGTAGTACACTCTCATCTTCTTCGTGGCTCATATTCACAAGTTGCTGTGTATCATTCCCTAAACCTGACCATTCACTTTCAGTCCCCAAGCGTTGCTCCCACTGAATCTGAGATGAAAAATCATTCGCTATTGCCGTTATTGTATCACCACTGCAAACTTGAGAAGTCGCCGAAATTGTACCAACCTTTGAAGTGTCGCTAAAGCTCACCTGCACCTCGTTGGTAATATCGGCCAAACAAACCCCATCGCTGTATTTGATAATCGCGCGGTAATACAAAGTATCGGGCACCGGTGGTGTTTCTGTAAATGTGGTGTCGGATGCACCTGCCAACAAATTGAAGTTGTTCAGGCCACTGCTACGCTCCCAGTAAATGCTGTCGCCTTCTGTACCGTTAAACGTAATGGTCAAGGACTCACCAGGACATAAGACCTGGTCATCGGCCGTTCCTGCTACAGGTACCGGATGAGCAATCAACAAGGCTGTGTCTGAGTACAAGGTATCACAAGTCGACCTTATCGCAACCCGGTAATACATACTGTCTGTCACGCTGCCTGTAGCCGTGAAGCTCGACTGGTAACTGCTGTCTGTCTCGCCAAGGGCATCCCAGCTAACCTGGTCTGCTGACTCCTCCCAGGAGAAGCTGCCTACCGCATTGCTCATCTGCAAATCTATGAGTTCTCCCGAGCAGTACTGCACCAACGTTTGATCTAAAGTTCCCGCTACCGAAGTGTCGCTAAAGCTCACCTGCACCTCGTTGGTGGTATCCGTCGCACACACGCCATCGCTGTATTTGATGATCGCGCGGTAATACAAGGTGTCTGGTACAGGCGGTGTTTCTGTAAATGTGGTGTCGGATGCACCTGCCAACAAATTGAAGTTGTTCAGGCCACTGCTACGCTCCCAGTAAATGCTGTCGCCTTCTGTACCGTTAAACGTAATGGTCAAGGACTCACCAGGACATAAGACCTGGTCATCGGCCGTTCCTGCTACCGGCACCGGATGAGCAATCAACAAGGCTGTGTCTGAGTACAAGGTATCACAAGTCGACCTTATCGCAACCCGGTAATACATACTGTCTGTCACGCTGCCTGTAGCCGTGAAGCTCGACTGGTAACTGCTGTCTGTCTCACCAAGGGCACTCCAGCTCCCCTGGTCTGCTGACTCCTCCCAGGAGAAGCTGCCTACCGCATTGCTCATCTGCAAATCTATGAGTTCTCCCGAGCAGAATTGCACCAACGTTTGATCTAAAGTTCCCGCTACCGAAGTGTCGCTAAAGCTCACCTGCACCTCGTTGGTGGTATCCGTCGCACAGACGCCATCGCTGTATTTGATGATCGCGCGGTAATACAAGGTGTCTGGTACAGGCGGTGTTTCTGTAAATGTGGTGTCGGATGCACCTGCCAACAAATTGAAGTTGTTCAGGCCACTGCTACGCTCCCAGTAAATGCTGTCGCCTTCTGTACCGTTAAACGTAATGGTCAAGGACTCACCAGGACATAAGACCTGGTCATCGGCCGTTCCTGCTACCGGCACCGGATGAGCAATCAACAAGGCCGTGTCTGAGTACAAGGTATCACAAGTCGACCTTATCGCAACCCGGTAATACATACTGTCTGTCACGCTGCCTGTAGCCGTGAAGCTCGACTGGTAACTGCTGTCTGTCTCGCCAAGGGCACTCCAGCTGACCTGGTCTGCTGACTCCTCCCAGGAGAAGCTGCCTACCGCATTGCTCATCTGCAAATCTATGAGTTCTCCCGAGCAGTACTGCACCAGCGTTTGATCTAAAGTTCCCGCTACCGAAGTGTCGCTAAAGCTCACCTGCACCTCGTTGGTGGTATCCGTCGCACAGACGCCATCGCTGTATTTGATAATCGCGCGGTAATACAAGGTGTCTGGTACAGGCGGTGTTTCTGTAAATGTGGTGTCGGATGCACCCGCCAACAAATTGAAGTTGTTCAGGCCACTGCTACGCTCCCAGTAAATGCTGTCGCCTTCTGTACCGTTAAACGTAATGGTCAAGGACTCACCAGGACATAAGACCTGGTCATCGGCCGTTCCTGCTACCGGCACCGGATGAGCAATCAACAAGGCTGTGTCTGAGTACAAGGTATCACAAGTCGACCTTATCGCAACCCGGTAATACATACTGTCTGTCACGCTGCCTGTAGCCGTGAAGCTCGACTGGTAACTGCTGTCTGTCTCGCCAAGGGCATTCCAGCTAACCTGGTCTGCTGACTCCTCCCAGGAGAAGCTGCCTACCGCATTGCTCATCTGCAAATCTATGAGTTCTCCCGAGCAGTACTGCACCAGCGTTTGATCTAAAGTTCCCGCTACCGAAGTGTCGCTAAAGCTCACCTGCACCTCGTTGGTAGTATCGGCCACACAGACGCCATCGCTGTATTTGATAATCGCGCGGTAATACAAAGTATCGGGCACCGGTGGTGTTTCTGTAAATGTGGTGTCGGAAGCACCCGCCAACAAATTGAAGTTGTTCAGGCCACTGCTACGCTCCCAGTAAATGCTGTCGCCTTCTGTACCGTTAAACGTAATGGTCAAGGACTCACCAGGACATAAGACCTGGTCATCGGCCGTTCCTGCTACAGGCACCGGATGAGCAATCAACAAGGCTGTGTCTGAGTACAAGGTATCACAAGTCGACCTTATCGCAACCCGGTAATACATACTGTCTGTCACGCTGCCTGTAGCCGTGAAGCTCGACTGGTAACTGCTGTCTGTCTCACCAAGGGCACTCCAGCTGACCTGGTCTGCTGACTCCTCCCAGGAGAAGCTGCCTACCGCATTGCTCATCTGCAAATCTATGAGTTCTCCCGAGCAGTACTGCACCAACGTTTGATCTAAAGTTCCTGTTACCGAAGTGTCGCTAAAAGCTACAGCAGCCAAATTACTGGAATCAATGGCGCAGGAACTGCCGCTAAAAGCAGCAACAAATTGATAATCATGATCAAAAATAGAATCCGGAATAATCTGTAAAGTGGTGTCATTTTGACCAGCCATAAGCTGCATTCCACTTCCATAATCCACGTACCATGCCAGCTCATCTCCGAAAGTAGAATCGGGTGTAAGAATTAGTTCATCTCCCGGGCACAAGGTCGATTGAGCTGTAATAGCACCTGAATAGGCTTGGGGGTGCTCTGAAATTTTGATGGTATCGGAATATACTGTATCACAAACTGAACTGGACTGCATCCGGAAATAAACGGAGTCAAAAGCAGGAAGATTATTAGCACTAATAAATTGTGCTAAAGTATCATTACTATTAGTAATTGCATTAGCCAGTGCCCAGGTAAGTTCATCAGTAGACTGTTGCCACTCGATTGTACCATTTTGACCGCTTACGTTAAAATTCAGCGTGTCGCCGATACATAAGGTATCAAAGAGGAGGCTCATGCTCCCTTTTTCTACCGTTGGAAGCACTACTGTCGTAGAGGTAGAATCTTCGAGTAAAGCCGTAGACGGGTCATCGGAATATACACTGTCTCCAAACCCACTCGGAATATTTAAAAGTAAGGCCTGGTTACAAAGCAGGGTATCCGAACAGAAGTTTTCAGGAACCTTAGCCTTAAAAGTCAATATACTCTCACCCACAGGAATCTGCATTTGCTCAATGGTCAACTTGGCATCACCTACACCGTTTGTAACATTACCAGAAAGTACATTTGTAGGAATTTCAATGATTTCACCGCCAAATGTAATCGTATCTGATAATGTAATTCCAGTAAGTAATTGCGCAGATTGATTGGTAATTGTAAGTGTATACTCAATGGTATCTCCCAGGTCGTATGAATCAAGGTCGGCCACCTTAGTCATTTGAATACCATAAGGGCACGATGTTCCGTCAAACCCACCTCCGGCGGCAAACCCTGTACCAACATATTCCATCTCTCCGGTGCTGCGGTCTATTTTCCAAAGCGTGTTCTTATCCGGACCTCCCACCGTATCGGAACCATATATATATAAATTGTTGAAGGCATCAAACATGGCAGCACCATTTTGGTTAAAAGAAGGTTTGGAAGAACCAAAATGTGTTAAGGCGCCGGTAGAAAGGTCAATTCTCACAAACCGATCTAATGAAGTATCAAAGGCATAAGCCATATTCTCATCGTTAGGAATAGCCATATCGCCAAAAGATGTAGATGTTGCGTCTCCAAGTCGGTATGCGTCCGTAATACTTACTGTGGCGATATCAACAACATAAAGGGTGTCTGAATCATTATTAGTGTAGTAATTACCATTGACATCAAAACTCCCGGACCAAAGACTTGAAGTGGTAGGCCAGGTAACGCCCACACTATCCGCAATTTCTCCCAAGTCAATCGTTTCACCCTGATCGCCCATAAGAATTAAATGTCTGGGTGCGGCAATGGTAATTCCATAAATAAAACCATCTACCGGGTTATAAGCAGTGGCATTAAACCTGGGTGAATAATTACCAATCATTGTTGATGTAAACGGAGTACTACTGACATCAAGCTCCATTAAGTCAGTCCCGCCTGAACCATCGTCTTGTGACAGGTAAATCGCGCCATCACAGGGAAGTGGTTCGGGTAACACCCTTATCACTATAAATGCAGAATCACATTCTGTTGCGCATTCATTTGCACAAAGGCTATAGCCAATGGTATCGTGACCTACATAGTTATTATTAGGAGTATAGGTCACCGTAGTCTGACTGTTAGCAGTCACAAATGACCCGTTTGACGGATTTCTAAAAAAAGTAATGCTCGACGTATCTGCGGTAGTCTGAGTAAAAATATCATTCGTTAGTATGTCAAAAACGGCATCGCTATTTTTCTCAACAGCGAGAAAATCTTCTGTAGCCGTAACTGAATAAACAACATCAATTCGATGTAATGTGGCATCATCGGCCGCGAGTGTAGCACTGTCGTCAGAAGCTATAAGGTCGCCAAATACTACTGGTAAATTGGTTAACCAGGCCTGATTGGATAAAGAATCTGCTCCACAATCGTGATATAGATAGCTTTCATCAACTTTTGCGGTGAAGGACATAGTAGAAGTACCACTGGGGATGTCCATGTCTGTAATTAGAATTTGAGAAGTACCCGATCCGGTTCCGGCAGTAATAACTCCACCGAACGTAGCAGGGTCGGCCACAATTGTAAGACCTTCGAACAGGGTATCACCAAAAGTTATGCCGTTAACTGTTTCACCTGAACTATTGTAAAATTCGAAAGAATAAGTGATCGTATCGCCTGGTGTTGCCACACTATCGGATACTATCTTTATGAGATCCAAACCAAAAGGGCAGGAAGCTCCGTCATTTCCGGTTGCTGTAGGACCTTTACCTAAAACGGTGGCCGCTCCAGTGGCAGGGTCTATTGAAAAAAGTGTCTGCTGCCCGCTTACATCAACTCCTTGCTCTCGCCCGTATGCAATAATTACGCCCGAAATGTCGAAATAGACAGCACCTACAGATCCTACATTAATCCCTAAATCACCAATTTTGACAAGTGTACCATCGGAAGGATCTTGTGTATACAATTCATCCTGAGGTGTCACGCCATACATCAAACCATCTTGCGGATTATAGGCTATATCTGGAAAAGACTTAGTATCTGTTGAAATGAGGGTATAATTCAATGTTTGCAAATCGATGGTACCAAATTCGTCATCGGCCTGACTTTTAACATAATAAGTACCGTTTGTAGAAAAAGCACCAGCGTTGTGATCTGCTGTTAGGTTCTGAATAGTGCCTATAAATTCTGCATCAGCATTTGCGTCTACCCTCCAAAGCTCCGTATTCTTCACCATATATAACAGGTTGTCATCTGGATTGTATCCCGTACTGTTGGCCGAACCTGTTAAGCCTGATGTATAAAGTTCACCAATTTCTTCAAATGATAGGGGTTCCAATATTATTTCATAGAGTGTAGTAGTATCGTTAAGATGAATAGTCTGGTATAATTTACCATTGCAAGGGAAAGTAGCACAGGCTTCGTCGATGTCTCCATCTTCGTCATTATCGATACCGTCTCCACACACTTCAAATACTGGTGCTACATAAACTTCCGTAGAATCATTTGCTCCAGGTAAAGCCGGGTCATCCGAAAAAATAGTATCGCTACCAATGGCGGGAGGTAGGTCAAAAAGGTAGGAAGCAGATTTCAGCAAATTAAGAACCGTGTTCGAAGCTCTCGGTTTAATCTGAATTTCAAAAGTTGATGCTCCTGTAGGTACGTTTGTAATAGTGAACGAAGCCTCATTAGAATCTGTAATTGTTGTCGCGCCAAAAGTTAGCCCGGAGGATAGGTTGGCAGGTTCATCCGCAAAACTAATTCCGGCCGGTAAAAAACAATAAAAACTAATATTGTTCAAGGCGCTACCACTCGTATTGTTTATATCAAATTGAAATGTGAAATTTTGCGCTGAAAAAGAGGTGTCTACACTAGCCGACTGATCTAAGGTCAGTTGCGCTCGCACCCTGCTAATATTGGCCAGAAAAAGAATAATGAACAACCTAATTATTGCCTTTGTCATAGTAAATCCTCATCAAAAATTAATCAAACGATTTTTATTTACGCCTTGAATTATGAGGAGTTTTGGGTCTCAAAAAAACATAACGTATTTATATATACTGGGATAGGTTTACTACTTAGTCATAGTCCCTATAAAGCCTCCTAAAAACGCTTATATGAGGAGCTCAATCGTCGAAAATTCACTTTTATAAAGCTTAAAGTACCGCCCGGTTAAAAATTATTTTAAATCTCGTAATGAATTTCTTAACTTTAAAAAAATAATTAATAAGGAAATACTTATTAATGGCAACTTAAATATGGGTAATTAGCTCAGTTGGTTTAGAGCGCTGTCTTGACAGGGCAGAGGTCACTGGTTCGAATCCAGTATTACCCACTCACTCCATTCAATATTTTATCAGTTCTACTTGTAAATCATCAAAATAGACACGCGTGCGGTTCGGGTTATAAAAGTAGAGCTTATTGATTTGTCCAACATCATCGAGTTTATAGGTCAAAGAAACGGGCTGCCATTGTTGTGTATCTTCTAGCCGTATTTCTTTATAAGTCAACCGAGGATTGGAATTCTTATCCATATCCCGACACTCTTTAGCTAAAATAATTGGCGCTTGTATTTGCTCAGTAAACGCGTAGAAAGAGATGACTAATGAGTCTGCCGCATTGTAATTTTCATAAAAATCACTCAATTTCCCCAATGATCCATACATGTCAGTACTATCAATTAGATACGAGTCGTTGCCTGTCTTAAAAAATTTTACTGAACGCTTTAATGATAGTTCATTTTGAGCCCATTTTACAATTACATGTTCTTTGACAGCTACAACAGGCGCCTTACCTCCGTAAAAAAAGGTAGCTGCTAATACACAAAGGAGTAATGAAATCAGGAGCTGTACAATCGTTTTTTTGTCCATAAATAAAAAGATTGCTACAATACTGAGAATTTGTCTATTAAAATACAATCCTGTATAGGCATTTTTATCAAAGTTACGGATTGATTTAATCTTTTTTTAATGTATTGCATGGGATTCTCTGATTTACTCTTTTTATTTGCCGTTTGATTTTCTTTTAAACTTCACATGATCAATTCCGCAATAGTCGTCAGAAATTTTTTTATTGTATTAGCATTGATATTCATTACTTTTTCTCTGTTGCGAATTCCATCGATCTATGAAAGTACCATTTCAGACATTTCCTATAATTATGCAAATGGCCCAAATGGCATTACTATTAACAATGAACCATTTCAATATGTATCTCACGAAAAAGTGGACTTTTTAGCCTGGGATGCATGGGGTTATTACAATATAAAAGAAGGGATGTACAGTATTGAGGAGTCGAGTAATTATGCATTCTTCCCTCTTTTCCCGATAATCTGGAACTTAAGTGGCTTATCACCAAAATACATCGTTTTTCTAAACTATTCTCTTTTTGTGATAGGTTTGCTTTTTATATTTTCACTCTTTCCTAATACATCGAGCTTACAGACAAGTATAAACTCAGCACTCTTGTTGCTACTACCGCTCAATGTCGTTTACATGGTACCCTACACCGAAGCATTATTCTTTGTCACGCTATCTATAGCCTTTTGGGGCATAGTTAAAAAGAAACCAGTCGTGGTTTTCATTGCCTTTTTTCTAAACGCCGCAACAAGACCATCAGGTCAAATATTACTCATGTCTATGTTCGTGGTAGACCTCGTTTATATTTTACGAACAGGTTTCCGTACAAAGTGTTTCATTAAAGACTTTCTGACGAGGTATTTGTCCATCATATTGGGTACCACCACCGTTCTTATTTTGCAGAAAATTCAGGGAAGTCCGGAATTTTTCAGTTTTTACACTCTTCAAAAAGAAATCTGGGACTTATACTTAAGCTGGCCAAAGGAGTTCTCAGATTGGTCTAAAGAAAGTTTCAGCATCAATTATGCCCTGGTTTTTATAATGGTATTACCGGTTCTCTTTTACCTGGTCAGAAGTGGTTTGTCAGTAGTAGTAAAGAAAATCGACTTTCCACAATATCCGGAAGAAGATGAGGATAATTCCCGTATGGAATTTGTAGTGTTTCTTTCGGCTGTATTTATTTTTGGAATGTTCTTAATTACCTTCTTATACAGACACGGAAGTTTAAATACATTATCGAGATACACAATGTGTACACCTTGTTTTGTATTCGTGGTAATGGCACTGAAAAAATTAGCTGATTCAGACATTATTAAACCCATTTTGGCATGGTTAGCATTATTCATTATATCTATTTATTTGTTACGTTTTGTACCCTATTCCAATGCAATTACATTCCAATGGCTTGGCTTCGGATTAGTTTTTTTCTTTGTTTTGCTTATTATACTTCAGCGCTATATAGATACCCTGTTGTATAAAATAGGTGTCGGCAGCTATGTTTTCTTCGCGGTTATATGGCAAGCTTATCTGCTCAATATGTATATCTGCAAGGGGTATATCTTCTTATAAAGGACTGAAAAGACTCCAGGATTTTGCTCGAAAAATTCAGTTGTGTTACCTGTTCCACCTTTGAAAAGCCAACAGACAGCGCATCGCGTACTTATCATAGCTCCAAACTTTTACAACAAGTATGGGCACTGTTGAGTGGGCTGTAGTTAAGAATGGGATTATTTACCTGGCTAATTTTAGTACTTCCTTACCTTCGAAAAACAGCACAAATTATCACCCGCCGATGCCGGTATTTTAAAATGAAAATAACAGGCAACTAGGCTTCTGTACTATCATCATCAGACATAAACCAGGAAGCATATTTGGTGTAATTATTGGCAATGCGATCTATCAAACCACTGGCATGGTGGGCTTCAAGATCCTTCACCTTCTTAGCAGGTACGCCGGCATAGATACTGTTGGGCTCAACTTTGGTATTTTCCAGCACTACGGCACCTGCTGCAATAATTGAATTGCTCCCAATTTGGCAATTGTCCATAACAATGGCGCCCATACCTATTAACACGCGATCCTCAATAGTACACCCATGAACAATTGCTCTGTGACCTATGGAAACATTGTCACCTATCGTTGTTGGAGCAGTTTTGTAAGTACCGTGAATCACTGCTCCGTCTTGTATATTCACTTTATTACCTACCTTAATAAAATTGACATCGCCTCGTACCACGGCTGAAAACCAAACGGTACAATCATCGCCCATTGTAACATCACCAACCACCGTACAATTTTCTGCCAGGTATATATTTTTTCCAAATTTGGGTTCTTTGCCCTGTACTTTCTTAATTAAAGCCATTGTTTATAAATGATTCTGTATTCTTATCGTCGCAATTTTTTGAATAGGTCGCAAAGATATTAACAAGGCAACCAAAAAACTTGTGGTACCTGTGATAATGAAATCCTGAAGTCTTAATTCAATGGGAAAAGCATTGATAACCGCGGAATCGACACCCAACTTAACTATGTTGTAATTTTGTTGGGCAAAACATACAAGCCAACCAAGAAAAAGACCTATTAGTGTACCTGAAAAAGCTATAAGCATGCTTTCTATTAGAAATATTCTTTTGACTTTGTTGATCGTTGCTCCCATAGCCATTAAGATAGCCACATCTTTTTCCTTGCTGACTATAAGCATCGAGATAGCAATATACAGGTTAAGTGAAGCAACAAATAAGACGACAATAAAGCCCAGGTAAGCTACCAGTTTTTCTATTTGAATGGCTTTGTATAAGGTGTTGTGCTGTTCATCACCACTAAGCACTTTATAGGTGTTTCCCAAGGTCATTTGTAAAGACTTTGATACATCCTCAACATCAAAATCCGGTGAAGCCTTTACTTCAATAAAAGACCTTCGATTGACGTTATCCGTAAGCTGTTCTGCCAAGGCTATAGGAATAAACAAATAATGATCATCATATTGGCGTTCGATTTGAAAGACACCTGCGGGTTGCAGGCCTACTTTATTTAGTGACTTGTCGCTTGTAATAAGGTGCTTTCTTTTAGGATAAAATAATTGAAGCGAATTGAACTGATCTTTGAGTGCTATATCTAAATCGTACTGTATTCCTAAGCCAATGAGTGCCTGATCTATCACTAATTCTTCTGGATCATCACTTGGTCGCTCTCTCGTCATGATGGTTTTATTGACGCTGGCTTCGCCCATCAGCAGTGATTCTCCGACTTTATTCTGTACTAAAAAATTTGATTCCACTCCTTTGAATCGAGCTATGCGCTGATTACCCTTATAGGTGATATAAACGTCATCTTCAATTACCTCTGTGGTAATAGCTACACCTTCAACAGAACGAATTATTGACCGTAGTGAATCATTAATTGGATATGTTTTTCCTTCTGAAGGTAATATAACGATATCAGGATCAAACGATTTATGGATAGATCTCAGCTGCTCGCTAAATCCATTAAAGACTGACAACAGAACGATAAGACCAGCACAGCCAAACAACAGCATGCTTATGGCTATTATAACTATGAAGTTAACAAATGCCTTACGCTTTCTGGATAAGAAATACTTTCTGGCTATGAAAAACGGAAAATTCACGTGTTATTGATCAATGTCCAAATCTTTGTAGTCGTCTTCGTCTAAATCACTTTCTTCGGGAATGTCGAGGCCAGTTATCAAATTATCTATTTTAGCCGCTTCTTCGGCACTTTCATCGAGGTAGAATTTTAATTCCGGAATAATACGCAGTTGATTCTTAACGCGATTCCCCAGTTTAAAACGAATTTGACTTATATGTTCGTTTACATGTTTTAGGAATGCTTCTTTGTCCTCAACTAACATCATGCTGAGGTAAATTTTAGCCAGACCAAGATCGGGAGTGATTCTTACCTCGGTAACCGTAATGAATTTTCCAGCAACAATTTCCTGCAATTCGCGTTGAAATATTTCGCCCAACTCTTTTAAGAGAAGGCGATTTATCTTATGTTGTCTTTTACTTTCCATGATATAGTTACAATATTATGCTTAATTTTGGTTTATAGTAAATGTTTCGAATTAAATAATTGAATTTAACGAAAGGGCTTGATTAAGTTTTTTAACATAAATGATCCATTCAGGATAATTGGGATTTTGTTTCTCTTGCTGGTACTTCGTATCCCGGTTTTTTTTAGTCAAAGTACGGAAATTGTTCCACAATTGAACTGGATGTTGGTAGGTGAGAAAATAAATGCTGGGAATCTCATTTACAGAGACTTTGACGAGAACCTCAGCTTCGCATCGGCAATAGTATATGCCGGGATTGATTTGCTGTTTGGTCGTTCACAACTGGCTTATCAAATAGTTGCCATGGTGCTACTATTTTTACAGTCCATGCTTTTTACCTTTGGACTCAATCGCCTGGATGTGCTTAAAGATAAATCCTATTTACCCGCACTTTTCTTTATTCTACTTGGCTCTGCTTTTTATGATTTGTATACATTGACACCTATAATGATGGCCACCACTTTCCTGATACCGGCCTTTATACGACTATTGCAATTGCTGAAATTTGGAAACCAACAGCAAGGTATATTTATGGTAGGCATTTATATTGGTATTGCCACCCTATTTTATTTTCCAGTCATTACATTTTTCTTACTGGCTTTCAGTGCCATGTTATTTTATACCAGTTCTCCACTAAAATCGTACATGGTACTTATAATAACCTGTCTGTTTCCTACTCTTTTAGTTGCCTCAGGGTACTACTGGTTTGGCGGACTCAGAAATTTTTTACTTTTCAATTTTTACTATTCTTTCGGGTTCAGTAAAGATAATTATATGGATACTTCGTCTATTGTTACTATTTATATAATCCCTTTAATTTTCGCTGCCATAGCCATATTCAAGGTCTCAACCGGTACAGGATTTATTAATTTTCAGGTACGTTCAAACCGCCTGGGTCTCGTATGGTTTGGTGTAGGTATTCTTGCTATTCTACTTGCTACAGAAATATCTGCTTACCATTTCTATGTCTTTATTCCAATGGCAGCATTTTACCTCAGCAATTTTTTCGTGTCCATTTCTAAAATTTGGCAACGTGAGCTGAGTTATTATGTTCTTGTTCTCTGTATTTTATCAACCGCTTACAATTACCTTTTCGATTTTTATAAACATATCGACACCACAGAGCTTGATGTTAAAAGAAAAGAAGAACAAATTGAAGGAAAAATTCTTGTGTTAGGTGACAATCGCGATTTTTTTATCGATAAAGGTAATACTGCGGCAACGGCTTATTTAAACTGGCGCATTGCAAAAAGGCATTTCGATGACCTCGATAACATGGCCACTATTGCCAATATTTATGAGAATTTTGAAAAAGACATGCCCGATTTCATTTACGATGAAAACGATTACTGTCCAAAGCTCTTTTACAGAATACCAGCTCTTGAACAACAATACAAACCATTAAAGGAGCAATTATTTGTGCGGATTGAATCTCATTAATACTCTGCCAGACTCAAAATCATGTTAGAATAGTCATTCAATCGTTTTTTTCCTTCTAAAAAGGTCAAATCGATCAAAAACGAAAACCCTACCACAATTCCGTTCATATTTATTAGCTCTGCCGCCGCCGATGCAGTACCGCCTGTAGCCAGTAAGTCATCATGTATAAGCACATTCCATCCGTCTTCTACGGCATCACTATGCATCTCCATCGTCGCGCTTCCGTATTCCAGGTCGTATTTGTATGTTATAGTATCATAAGGAAGTTTGCCTTGTTTCCTGATCGGTATAAATGGAATATCCAATTCCTGGGCAATTAGTGGACCGAAGAAAAAACCACGTGCTTCAACACAGGCTATGGCATCAATACCTAATGGCCCGATTTCATCAACAAAAGCTTTTACTATATCCTTACACAATTGAGGGTCAGATAATATAGGAGTGATATCTTTAAATAAGATTCCTTCTTTAGGAAAGTCGGGAATATCGCGAACAGCGGCTTTGACTTTTGCTGAAATGTCCATATTTTTTGGCTTTAATACTTCAAATCTACTATTTTCATCCAATATTGAAGCAAATTTGTGCATGAATTTAAAAATAAATTATAAAGCGTCATCGACTGAATTTAATACACACGTTTTAACCATCGTACTGTTTGGTATGCTTGTATTCTGCACAAGCTCATCAAATGGTCAGTCTGCTCCTTTTGATCGTTTACAAATATGGTCAAAGGATATGATTTCAAATCACAAAATCAAGTCGATTACCGGTTATGAATTTCACTATTCAACAAACCTCAACGTAGCAGACTCTATGCTAAAAGCAGGGACCAAAAGCAGCTTCGAAAAGTACGACGAAGAGGGGCGTATAGTAGAAAGAATCGTTTACAACACTTACGCGGATAGTGAAAGTAAACGAAAATTGTACACCTATGACAGTTTGAGTAATGTAGTTAAATATCAACAATATTCCGGCGACAGTCTGGAGCGTACGGAGAATCTTAAATACAACGAATTAAACAATGTAACCAATTGGCACGTAGATTTTGAAGACGAAAATTTCGGTGACTTTCTCAAAGAAATAAAATATACTAAACCAGATATTCCTATTAGTGCCAGTATCAAACACAAAGAAGAAGTGATCGCCTCAGATTCCATTCATACCTATTACGACGTATATGGCCGCGTTGTATTGGAATTGACATATGACGATCAAAAAAGCCTTAAAGATAGTGTAATCTATAAATACGGACTTCACGATACCATTTTCTCCAAAAAAATATATACCTATGGCGAATTAACATTTAAGAATTACCTGATAGAATCCTTCAAACGTTATTACTATCGTACGGAAGAATTTACACACAACCGCTTCATTGGTGTTACTTATAAAACGTTTAACAAGCACGGCAACCTGGTACGAGATAAGCAAATTCACCACTTCCCGGAAATGAATTACGACATTAAATATTCATACAGCGACAAACAGGAGCCTGTCAAAAAAGAAGTTTTTAAGAATAAAATGGAGCCAGACATTATCGTTTTTTACAAGTTAGAACACTTTGATTAGGCAAATACAACAATTATGAAACTAGCATACAACTCACCAGTCATACTTACCTTCACCATTATTTCAGCCATCGTATTAATGATCAGTGAATGGATTTTTCCAGGGTTTAGAAGTCTTTTTACGGTTTATGAGTTTAGTTGGGGCAATCCGGTCAATTACTTTCAATTGGTATCACATATAGCAGGTCATGGTAACTGGCCACATCTATTGGGCAATTTTTCCTTTATCTTATTACTGGGACCTATTATGGAGGATAAATATGGCTCCAAGACTTTGCTATTAATGATCCTAATTACCGGATTTATCACCGGAGTTTTAAACGTCATCATTTACGATAGTGGATTACTAGGGGCCAGCGGAATTGTTTTTATGCTTATTATCCTAAGTGGTTTTAGTAGTTTTCGTTCAGGCAAAATTCCGATTACACTTGTATTAGTAGTACTACTTTATATCGGGAAAGAGCTTGTTCAAATATTCCAGGAAGATCAAGTTTCACAGTTCGCACATATTTTAGGTGGTATTTGTGGAGGGGTATTTGGTTACTTACTCAAACCTGGTGCTAAGGGTTCGGGGAATGGGGATAATGCTCACCCTATTACAAACATTGAATAAAAAATGGATGCCTGGTTTTCCCCGACATCCATTTCTTTGTGTGAGTTAGTTTCTTTGACAGCTTAATCTACCAGTAAGCGTGCTTTTCTGCGCTTACCAGAACGCTGAATAATCTCTATTACATAAAGACCTTTGTTCAACGATTTTGTATCTATAGCATTTTCTGTAGCTTCCAGGCTATAAACATGACCTTGTGCATTCACTGCGCTTACGCTTAATACAGATCCGGCTTCCATATCAACCAAAGAGATGCTTTCACCTTGTGTTAAAGGATTTGGGTAAATATCAATAGCTAGTTCTTCAATTTTTGTCTTTGTGCTAGTAACAATTGACCAGAAAGATTTCCCAAAGTCGTCAACTCCACCTGTAAATTGCCATTCGACATTAGCATCATTGCCTAAGAAGTCACCAGTAGTCCATATTCCTTTACCATTTGCAACACCTTCTCTTCCGTTTCCGGCAGAACCAAATTGGATAAAATCCATCATATTTTCAGCCAGGCCAAATGAACCGGAAGCCTTATATAAACCAAGGTCACTTTCATCTGCCAATGCAGGCAAAGACAAAAGCACTTCTTCATTTTCTGATAATACTAAATCCCCTTGTACAATATTCAAAGTGCTTATGGTAGGGTAATTAAATGTATGACACATACGCAATGAGGCAATATCTATATCTGTTGCGCCAAAATTCTTTAATGTAAAGGTTTTCCCTGATGGATTCAGGTGCACAATCCTAATTTGCCCCTGCGCACAAACAAGGCCAAGGAGCATAAATGTAAAAATCGATAGTATATTTTTGATCATAATATTAGGGTTTAAAAGTATAATTTAAAGTTAACAATTTAATCTTATTCTTAGTACCATATATGGCATTAAATAGGATTAAAAGGATTTTTCATAAAGTTGTTTCACAATTTTGATTGCTAAGTGCGAAGTGGATTTGCATTCTAATAGCTCTTTTATTTCTTCGTAATAGTTTATAATTATTAATAGGTTGCATCTGGCTCCAGGCACAACTATAAAAAGGATAATTACGACATATGTTGTTGCTCCACTTGTATCCTACTAATTGATTAGTAAGCGTGCTCTTCTGCGTCTACCTGTTCTTTCTGTAATTTCAATGACATATAAACCTTTATTCAAAGATCTGGTATCAATTACATGATCAATAGTTTTAAGCTCATAAACGTTTCCAATGGCATCTATCGCTTTCACTATTAAGCCGTTAGTTGATTCAATTTGTTCGATGGCAATCGCCTCGCCTTGTCCGGAAGGATTCGGATAGATAGAAAGATCCAATTGTTTGGAAAATGGTTTTATTGCGGTAACCATAGCCCAGAAAGACTTTCCGTAATCGTTTACTTCACCATTGAATTCCCAAATAGCGTCATTGGTTAAGAAATCGCCGGTAGACCAAAAACCATTATCATTAGCAAGTCCTTCTCTTCCATTACCACCAGATCCAAACTGTACAAAATCAAGCAAATTTTCGGCAAGGCTAAATGAACCCGAGGATTTGTACAAACCAAGGTCGCTTTCACTTCCCAGCGTAGGTAAAGACAGCTTTACCTCTTCATTTTCGGACAGCACTAAATCCCCCTCCAGAATATCCAGTGAACTCACGTCCGGATAGTCAAAATTATGGCACATACGTAGTGATGCAACATCTACATCGGTAGATCCAAAGTTTTTTAAAGAAAACGCTTTATCTACGGGATCTAAAAACACAATTCTAATTTGAGCCCGGCTCACCGTTACCAATAAAAGTAAAACGGGAATAATAAGTAGTTTTTTAATCATCATATAAAATTTAAAAGTTAAACTCCTATATAGCTAAATAATTTACTTAGTTACCTATTTCAAGATGTAAAAGTTTTTGATGTCGGGATCGCGACAAATGCACAAAAACTTTCCATTTGAGCAGCTTCAAAAAATTAAAGCCATATTGTATACGATATTATGAAACGCTGGTTCTGTCCTAAGATTTCCTCCTGTAAGGACCTTTACCTCTGGAATGCGGGCTTCGCTTTTTAAATTTCTTCTTCTCGAATTTATACTTGGCTGGATCAAATTCGGGTCCTTTACCTATCTCTTCCGAAATAGCCAATTTAGGGATATCCATTTTGATTAGTGACTCGATTCTCGCAAACTTTCGCTGGTCGATGTCATTGATAAAAGTTACAGCCTGACCTGTGGAAGCGGCACGTGCCGTTCGCCCAACCCGGTGCACATAATCTTCAGCGTCCTGAGGCACATTATAATTTATTACCATACTAATATCTTCAATATCTATTCCCCTGGAAATAATATCGGTTCCAATTAATATTTTAATAGATTTGTTTTTAAACCCGGCCATACGCTTTTCTCGTTCCTCCTGTTCGAGATCCGAATGAAATGACTTAGCTTTGTAACCCCGTTTCTGCAATTCGGCGCTTACCCGTTTAGTATCTTGTTTGGTAGAGCAAAAGATTATGACACTTTGAAGTGACTCATCCTTAATAATATCGATAATAAGCCTGATTTTATATTGATCGAATACTAAATAAGCTTTTTGATCGACACCATCTGCGGTCTTGGAAACGGCTACACTGATCTCCTCAGGATGATTAAGCACTTTATGTGCCAATTGCCTGATTTTTGTAGGCATAGTTGCTGAAAAAAGTAAAGTTTGACGCTCTCGTGGCAGTTTTTGGACAATTTTCACAATATCATCATAAAAACCCATATCCAGCATGCGGTCGGCCTCATCTAAGATCAAATATTTTAAATTAGACAAGTCGGCATAACCTAAATTCAGGTGAGATAATAACCTTCCCGGAGTAGCTGTTATGATATCTACCGGCTCTGTTAGTGCCTTCTTTTCAATCGAAAAACTCTGGGCATCACCACCTCCATAAACCGCCGCAGAACTTATTCCTGAGAAATAAGCGATACCATCAATTTGTTTATCTATTTGCAACGCCAATTCCCGGGTAGGTGAGACTATAATCGCGCAAATTCCGTTACCTGAACCATTTTTCACCAAATCGTTGAGGACCGGTAATAAAAAAGTCGCTGTTTTGCCTGTACCGGTTTGTGCACATCCTATTAGATCCTTTCCCTCAAGAATATGCGGAATAGCACGTTGCTGAATTTCGGTTGGATGTTTAATGTTCATCCATCCCAGGGCATCACACAATTCTTCTTCTAACCCTAGTTCTCTAAATGTCTCGCTCACCTTTTCTCATTAAGTATCAAACACAAATATAAACATATCGATGACAAATGCCGCTTTGCTGTTTTATCTGTAGTGCTTATTTTGTCGATTTAGTAGAAACATTCGAAATTATTTGTATAAATTAACGTTTCTTCAACAAATTCTAAGTGTAAATAAACCATGAGTCAAATCCAGGATATCATTAATGCGCTGAACACCAAATTATGCATCAAGCAAGATGTGTATAAATTAACGATGGAAATGTTCAAGTCTATTCGAAAAAACGTGGACCAAATTGTTGAAGAAATTGGTGCAAGCGATGGTTTTGACTCTGAAAAGGTACCCTTAGAGATTTATGAGGAAAGCGACTTCGAATTTCATTTAAAAATTGGTGGAGACCTTGTAGCGTTTATTATGCAAACCAACGTTTTTGCTTTCCCTTCCGCACACGATATTTTCAAACAGAAGTATATCAAACAAGATCGTAAAAGGGCTTATTTCGGACAGGTAATGGTTTATAATTACATTGCCGATTCTATCAAATACAACCGTATGTATGATGTAGGCTATCTCATAGAACGATTGTTTGTAAATATTGATAATCATTTTTACGTTGAAGGACTATCAAACCTGAACTTCTCTTACCTCGATGTTTCCAAAAACACCTTAAATGATGAGATTTTGAAGCAACTGGTAGAAAAGGCGATTCTGGTAGCAATCAATACCGATCTCGTCACCAGTTCATTTCAGGAAAACTTCAAATTAACCGTTGAACAAAAACGCATCAACAGAAGTGCGAATCTTGGGACCAAGGTAGGTTTCCAAATGCGCAACAACGATCAATAGGAAGTTTTGAGCTGATTAGTATCATTAAATGCTATTTCGGAACTCTTAAATTGCCATTTTCGTTCTGAAGCACATAGTAAACCCGAATGACTGCAATTACTAAGAAAAATTTTCCGGTTACAGGTATGTCCTGTGCCAGTTGTGCTTCCAGTGTCGAATCAACGTTATCGGCCATTGACGGGGTACATGACGCTAACGTGAATTTGGCCGACAATTCCGTAACAGTAGCATTTAATACGTCAACAACAAATCCTGATCTCCTCAAAAAAGCAGTTCAAAAGACCGGATACGATCTCATAGTCGATGAAGAAGAAAGCCTGGACAAACATGAAACAAGGCAACGCACACTTTATTCCAGCTTACGCCTGCGCACAATTCTCATGGGTATGGCCACGCTGCCCGTCGCAGGTATTGGTATGTTTTTTATGGACTGGAAAACAGGCAATTGGCTCTCATTAGCACTCACCATTCCTGTACTATTTATTCTGGGTAAAAATTTCTACACCAATGCCTGGAAACAATTAAAAAATGGTCGGGCCAACATGGACACATTGGTTGCTCTCAGTACTTTTATTGCATTTGCAGTAAGTATTTTTAATACTGTTTACCCTCAATTTTGGGAGGATAAAGGAATAGTCGCTCATGTTTATTATGAATCGGCCTGCGTTATCATGTTTTTTGTGAGTATTGGCAAATTGCTGGAAGAAAGGGCAAAAAATAATACTACTAAGGCTATTTACAATTTAATGAAATTGCAACCTGCTTATGTTAGCCGAATAAAGAATGGTCATAATGAAACGGTACCTATAAATGCCATTGATAGAGGAGATCAGATTCGGATTAAACCAGGAGAAAGAGTCCCGCTTGATGGCCGTATTGAAAGTGGTCACTCTTATGTGGATGAAAGTATGTTGTCTGGTGAACCCACAGCTGTAGCCAAACAACCCGGAGACAAACTCTATGCAGGAACTTTGAACCAGAAAGGCGCAATGGTCTTGCTTGTAGAATCAGGCGCCAAAGAAACGGTACTTGCTCAAATCATTGAAAAAGTAAAAGAAGCGCAGGGAAGCAAAGCTCCTGTACAGCATACTGTTGATAAAGTAGCCGCCATTTTCGTTCCGGTAATTCTAGGTATTTCCTTACTCACCTTAATGCTGTGGGTTGCGATTGGAGGAGCCTCTTACTATTCGTATGCCATTATTAGTGCCGTTACTGTTTTAGTCATCGCCTGTCCGTGTGCATTGGGGCTTGCAACTCCTACGGCACTTATGGTAGGAATAGGCCGGGGAGCCGAACAACACATTCTGATCAAAGACGCTCAGGTACTTGAAGTGGCGCATAAAATTGATACCATCGTTTTCGACAAAACGGGAACCCTTACAGAAGGAAAACCCCGGGTTCATGATGAAGTTTGGAAATCGGACGTCGATAAAGAAACGGCCATTTCCTGGCTCATTGGCCTGGAGCAACTATCCGAACATCCTTTAGCCACAGCTATTGTTAGTCATTACAAAGCTGAAGACCACATCATCTCCGATTTCCAAAATTTTTTGAGTATTCCCGGGCGAGGTATCCGTGCTCAAGACACCGAAGGATGCTTTTATTACGTGGGGAATGAACGCTTCATGAAACAGATGATGGTTACTACATCAGATTCGATAATGAATGAAGCATCTGAATGGCAGAAAGGCGGTTCTACAGTCATTTTTTTCGCAAAGGCCAACGAATTGCTAGCTGCAATTGCTATTAAGGACAACATCAAGGAAAGTGCCCAAAGTGCACTGAAAGGTCTTACCGATGCAGGAATGGAAATTCATATGCTCACCGGCGATAACAAAGAGACCGCAGCAAATGTAGCCACAGCGCTGAATATCCAAAATTATGAAGCCGAGGTGTTTCCATCGAAAAAGGAAAGCTACCTCAAGCAACTACAGGAACAAGGAAAAATTGTCGCCATGGTAGGAGATGGCATCAACGACTCACAGGCGCTCGCAAGTGCCAATGTTGGTATCGCCATGGGACATGGAGCCGATGTGGCTATGGATGTAGCCCCTATTACCCTCTTATCTAAAGACCTGAATAAAATTATTCGTATGAGGCAGCTTTCCGGTCATATTCGCAAAGGAATACGTCAAAATCTGTTCTGGGCTTTTATTTATAATATTATTGGCATACCTATTGCCGCCGGATTACTTTACCCTGTAAACGGTTTCCTGCTAGATCCCATGATTGCCAGCGCCGCTATGGCGTTTAGTTCAGTATCGGTTGTACTTAATAGTTTGAGGTTAAAATCGGTTTAATAAAGGTAAACTTTCTATTCAGGAAATATTGTGTTAACATAATTTGGTAGTTTTTGTTATTTTTGCACTTTTACTCGTATCAAGGAAAGCTTTTAAAGCGTATCATACCCGAAATAAAATGCAACGAATGCGATTAACACCATTAAAATGTTTTATAAAAGCGTTATTGTTACCAGTAATCTTCATGCTTTCTTATCATTTTTCATCTGCTCAGGAAATTAAAAAAACCCGCGATGCAGGCATATGGATGGGTGCCACTTTTCAATACAAATTTAAAAAGAACTATACGCTTGCTGTATCACAGGATCTGCGACTTTTTGAAAGCTTCAGGGAATTGGACAAGTACATTACTGAAATCGGTATCAGTTACAAAATTGATAAACGTTTCAAGCTTGGGGCCAACGCCAGGTATTTTTTTAATAAACAAAAAGATAAGACCATTTCCAGGGATTTCAGGTATAACCTGGACTTTCGATTTAAGGAAAAATTAAGTGACAAACTGAAAATCAAGTACAGGCTCCGGTTCCAGTCTGCTTACAGAAATGCCTTTGAATTGGTACCCGAAGGAATAAAATCAAATTTAAGAAATAAAATAGCGCTGATTTATACCATTAACAAACAAAACACGGCATACACATCTGCTGAATTGTTCAGAGAGATAGTCACCTATAAAAGACCCCATTTTAATAAAATTCGCTTATTGGCAGGAAACGAAGTAGAAACCAAACTTGGCAATTTTGATTTATCGTTCGGTTACGAAAGAGAATTAAATTCAGAATACCCTTTAAACCACTTCTTTGGTAGAGTTTATTATACGTTTAAGTTAAAAAATGAAAAATAGGTTATTCATATTGCTATTTGTAAGCCTCTTGGTAAACTCATGCACCAAAAGGGAGGTTCTTTTTGAGAGAGAAGTTACCGAAGAATATGAACTCGCACTTATCTTGAAGCTAAACGGAAAGCATTGTTTCTACGACGCGGCAACAAATACGCTCAAATATTCACTCGACGCCGACGAGTTAAGCGATTTTTCCCCTTTTACGGTATTCCAGGATTACTCTGAAGTGCAATTTAATGGTGAGCCACTGAAGAATAATAGTATTAACAGCTTCGGAGACGTCTTATTAAACACCCCCTACGATATCGAATTCAAAACCATAGGTAAAAATCGACATGTAAACCTGGTATTCACTAAAATCCCTCTGGTCCAGCTCATTTCCTCCGATGAGATCAAAAACGAACCGAAAAATTTAGCACGCATTATTGTCAATTATCCGGCCACAGCAGAACAGTCTGCGGAATCTTATATCGGCATTGAAATAAGAGGGCGGTCTTCTGCCAGATATGATAAAAAGTCATACGGGTTTAAACCTCTAAATAGCAGAGACATGGATGATGAGACCATGATGTCTTTTTTTGATATGGCCCCTAACAGCAAATGGAGCATGGATGCCATGTTTGCAGACTTATCGAAAGTAAGAAATACCACTTCATTCGAAATCTGGAATAGTCTGCCCAACACCAGTATTAAGTCCCGCTATGTGGAAGTATTTCTAAACAACAATTCCTTGGGGCTTTATCGATTCTCGGAAAACTATACCGAGGAATTATTGCAGTTTACAAACAGCACTTGTTTATACGTCGGTGTAGATAATAGCGATTACACCAAATTTAGAGCGCTACCGGAAAATAAACCTAAAAGCGCCATATGGGAAGAAGGTTGGGAACAAGATTATCCCGATCCCAAAGAACGTATCTACTGGGATGAATTTTATGAATTCTCTAAGCTGGTTGCCCAGTCAGATAACCAAACATTTATCAATGAAATTGAAAACCATATAGACATTAGCAATGTCATCGACTATTATTTGTTTATGAGCTTATGTTATGGTTTTGATAATGTAGGTAAAAACTGGTTCTTCTTTAAGGCAAACTCATCCTCAAAATTTGAAATTCTGGTGTGGGACCTAGATGCCACCTGGGGTAGAAACCACCGATCTGTTCCTCAAAGTGCAGAAGTACATATTTCAAATAATTTGTTCGACCGACTTATTGCACTCGACCCTAACGGATTTAAGCAACGATTAATAGATAGGTGGTTTTCACTTCGATCTGAGCAATTTAATGAAACGATCCTTCAAGCGCGTTTTGATGAAAGCATCAAAGAAATTATTGATTACGATATAGAAGCCACTGAAAATCGCATATGGGGTACTAATGTTAACTTGTTAGTAGAGCAGGAATACCTTAACAACTGGATTCATGACCGCTTAATTTTTTTGGATGAGTATTTTAATAAGCTTTAACAACTGCAAAATTATGTCATAATAACTCGCATTTTTTTCAAAAATTTAATCAATAATCAAGTATTTATACCTTTCTTGTTTAAACTTTTTTCTAGGTTTTAACCCAACTCCGCTCTATTTTTTGCCTTGTTATAGTTCCTGAAAACCTCCTACACTTCATTCAAGCGTTCATCCCATCTATAAGCCCATTCGTAACATTAATTTGACTACAGCCTTCACAATTCCTACTTTCAAAACGAGTTGAATGACTAGCTTTTCGACTGTCAGTAAATCGTTTCACAATCGGTTTAATAATACGGAATTGTAATCATCAAAAGTCATTCTGCTTGCTATTTCTGAATTTAGAAATAGGCTCTTATTCTCTTATCTGATTGAAATAAAAGGAAGAACTAACACTTTGCTGCTATGTCAAAAGTAAAATTGAATAAAGTATTAACATTTCTTTTTTCTACAATTAAGACTTGCGGTCTATATTCATGCCAACTATTGCTAAGGTGCAATTTTCAAGGCAGCAGATTACCAGTTAACAGCCTTCCATTTTTTTATTCCAAAAAACAAATTTTTGTAGCCAATGAAAAAGTTGTCCAACATCATTTTATCTCTAAAATCCAATGAAGTACAATATGTAAAAACATATTTAAAAACGAAGCTAGCTAATAACACCAGCAAACGTATTAAACTTTATGATTTCGTTTCCAAATCAAAATCGATAGATAATGAAGCTGCTGCAAGTCATATATATAAGAAGAAACCGGACTCGGCTTTTAGCCATCTCAAGAAGAAGCTTCGCGAAGATATTCTGGACTTGATGATGGTATTGCCATTAGAGAATACAACCGTAAGCAATGATGAGATTCAGGAATTAACTTGTCAAAAACTACTGCTTCAAAGTAAAATTCTTAAAGCAAGAGGTGTTCATGAAGAAAGTATAGCTCTTGCAAAAAGGGCGGCAGAAATTGCTGAAAAATACGAACTACCAAATATGTTAATCAATGCATATGATCAATTGTACAGTTATGAGCTCAGCGAACTTCTCATAACAGATCATGCCTATTATGAGCTCCTCAATCAATCACTGGAAAAATACAAATTCTTTATTGAAGCTCGTGATCAAAGTTCTAGCGCAAAATTTTCTGAGGGAGGAGCATTTAACGACAATCATGGATGCCTCAAACGCACCTTGTTTTGGAATGAATTAAAGAAGGTGGAGACTTCCTACCAGCAACATAAAATGGACCAGGCATGGAGTCTCGCTAGTGAATTAAGTGCCAAATGTCGCCAGAAGGAGTTGATATGTACAAATGATGAACTTCTTTTACTCAATTTGAAAAAAGTGAAAATTCAATTGCACCGTGGAGCCTTTAATTCTTCACTGGATCAATTAAACGAAATCAACACAGACCTGCTTGTAGAATCACCTTACTACCAGGAAGTGCTTCAAACTTGTTTTTATGTGCATTTTAATTTAAACAACTATCAGCGCGCACAAATCATCTGCAAAAAATTATTGGAATATTCATCATGTAATCCTTTAACTTACCTATTCCAGGCCGCACTTCACTTCCGATTAGAGGAAAACAAAGAAGTCACAAAGTATATACACAAAGCTGAAACTTTCAAGAGCAAAAATGCACAACTTTCCATAGCCTTAAAATGGCTCGAACTTATCAATATTCTTGAACTAAAAGATTACGATTGGTTTGAATTCCGTTTCGACACTTTTAGGAAAAAGCTATTCAGTGTCAATCGGGAACAAAACCAACGATGGTACGCTTTGTATGACGTTCTACGTACGCTTAGACGTGAGGACTATAATTATCAAAAAGCCTTAAAGCTGGAAGAAACCAAACTCACAAACCTGCATTGCGATCATAATGAGTTAAGATGGATTCCTCAAGGTTTGGAAGTCATTGACATTGCTCAATGGTTTGTAAGTAAAGCCACTCTTAAAAAAGAAAGAAAGACCTTTTTGAGAACAGAGCGTCATTATCAATTCAATTGAAATGTGTAAAAACGGATAGTTCAATTTCACTTCTCCGATTAACACGTAAACCTCTGATTAATTGATAATTAATCAATCAGTTTATAAGCTACAAATTCAAATTCTATACAGAAACTTCCATAACTTTTCTGGAGCTAACTACTACATTCACATAATTACTTTTACCAACTCTACCAATGATCGACAAAGCATTGAAACTAGTACTTGATGAGTTAAATCAATATATTCCTCCGGTATCAGGGCCAGAGGTCGTACTGGGGAATATTGCTTTTCACGACTCACCGGATCTTGATGAGTTAACCGATAAACTGGTGATGTGCCTGGTAAACATTGAAGAAGAGAGCACACTTAAAAACATCAAAAATTACCAGATCGATCAGTCAAATGTACTTTACAAAAATCCACCGGTTCACCTGAATCTGTATATCCTGTTTTGCGCCAATTACACCAGTGTTACCAACGCTTATGAAAGATCGCTTCAGAGGCTCTCTCAGACAATTAGCTTCTTCCAGGGTAAGAATGTCTTCACACTTAAGAATACTACGCGCGACGAGTCCAGCGATGACGAAGATCTCACTTACGTAAAAATGATCTTTGAACTGTACACACTCACCTTTGAGCAAATCAACTTTTTATGGGGTTCTTTGGGAGGTAAACAAATGCCATTCGCAATGTACAAAGTACGTCTGTTATCGCTTCAAAGAGATACGCTTGATGCCACAGGACGTGTAATTGAAGAAATAAAATTAGGGGAGAAAACGAGCTAGTTGTTAAAATGGGGTTCGAATTATTATATAAGAAGTTGTTTGAAGTTGAAATTGCACACGACTATTTCCTCAACCAGGGAAACACGCACTTCAACGACCTCGACGAAGACCAACAAGGGGAGATGTATGCGCATTACAATGTGCATGATTTTTTGGTTTTCGAGCCCACTCTGGATACAAAAACAATCATGCAAAATCACCATATGCGAATGGTAACTTCAAACAAGGGGTTCTTCATAGGTGTTCAGGTTAATAAGATCGACCCCGATGATGAATCATCTGATTCTTTTGAACCTGCCTATCCATTTGGTTCTTTATTGTCCATGAAATTCAGCATTAAGCTAAAGGATGCGCTGTTTCCTAATTACACAAACATTCCACCTCATTCTTCAAGTGAAAAAATCTTTTACTTTTCAAATAGAAGGGCCGTACTAAATGGTGGCACATACCCCTCATTGAGCCTATCAGTTGCAGACTATGAAACAGACCGCGACTATAATGTCGGAACACTAGTATATGAAAGCGGAACGTTATACGAGGCCAACAAAAACATTGCAGAAATTGACAATAGCAGCTTCAATAGCGGAGATTGGACAGTGGTGGACCACGACCTTTATTATGTTCATGAACAAGACCTGACAGCGCTTCAATCCAGTATATTAAATTATGACTTTAGCGATGCCGGCATCAGCAACGCTGAATTTGTATTAAAAGACGTACAAGATGAAACTGTTTTGACAAAAAACGTCAGTGTAGCAGAAGATGAAAGCCTGCTTGTTGAGCAGCTTGATATGAGTAACATCAAAGAAGGCTACTACCAACTGGAAATAAGTGGCGATGACGGGTTCTCCGACAGTTGGTATTTCTACCTGCACCATAATTTTGCGCAAAGTACCAGCTTAGGTATAATAGACATCCACCATGACGCAGGGGAAGACCTTGAAGACTATCAATTACTTGATCCTGACAATGATGATCAATTGGTTTATCCGGCTTCCGGAAGTAGTGCGAAACCTGTATTCCGACTGGCATTCAAAAATAAAACAAGCGTTTGGAGGTACCATTTTGCAGTAGAGCAAACTGTAAGCGATCCCGACCTGGGCATTTTTCTTCGGGATGGCGATGCCAGTGAAAAACATAAATTCATTACCAATGTGCCCCAAGCACATACACGCTACGCTGTACGACTTCAAAAATTTAATAGCAGCAGTGCCAAATTACCTGTTCCGGCCCTAAAAAACTTAAAACCTGAACAGGACACCAATTATTCTGAGATTCACATTTAATACAATTAAACAGCAAATAAATATGGCAAGTACTTATAAAACACCCGGAGTATATATCGAGGAAATATCGAAGTTTCCTCCTTCGGTTGCGCAGGTTGAAACAGCCATACCTGCATTCATCGGTTATACCGAACTAGCAAAAGAAAAATCGGAAGACACTACCGATACTTTAATCATGACACCTTTCCGAATTACTTCTATGTTGGAGTATGAGCAGCACTTTGGCTTTGCTCAGGAAGAAACGGGTATAGGAATCACCCTTACAGAAACCGGTGGTGAGAAATCTATATCAGTAAGTGTCCCGGAAGAAGACGAAAAGTCTCCATTTTTGATGTATTATGCTATGCAAATGTACTTTGCCAATGGCGGCGGACCATGTTATATAGTTTCAGTAAGTAACTACACGGACGCTTTGGCCGCCAATTCGGTAGACCCGGTACAACTGGGTGACCTGACTGACGGGCTGGACACTTTAGAAAAGGAAGATGAGCCTACTTTATTACTTTTTCCGGATGCCATTAACTTGTCGAATGCAAATGACTTTTACAGCCTGTATAACGATGCATTGGCCCAATGTCAAAAGTTGCAAGACAGATTCACTATCATCGATACTTATACCGATGATGAAGATGTCGAAATGAATGACGCAACAGGAGTACGAGCGCTAATTTCCAACAACCTGGAAGAAAAAAAATATGGTGCGGTTTACTTCCCTTATGTAAATACCATTCTGGACTATGCTTACGACGAAGCTAGCCTTGTTATCACACACAACTCAGACCTTGCTCCTACCTGGGCTGCCGATTCAAGTGATTTGGCAAGTGCCATCGCAGCTGCTCAGACATCTTACGCTACACAGGTAACTGACTTCGGAGCGCTAAATACAACCATTCAGGCAGCTTCTGCCGCAGATGCATTTGATGATGTTGACGATGTAATTGAAGCAGCTCAGGAAATTGTAGATACGCTAAGCGGGATCAGTGAAAATGTGTTAACCATTGTAACAGCTACCAGCGTAGCAGCTAATCAGTCAAGTGAAAATCCGACGGTAGCAGATGCAGCCACTGCTGCTGGTACAGCTCTAAACGATGAGGTGACAGATGGATCTGACTTTGCTACGGCAATAGCTAGCATTGAAACTCAAATAGATGCTCTTGAAGCTGCAGGCTCGGGTACTCCTGTTAAAACTGCCTCAGCAGCAATAAATACAGCATTCACTTCACCAAACGACATCAGCGCACTTATCGATGCCATTGAAGCATTAATTCCGGCTGCGACTACTGCATTGACTAATGCTGCGGGAGTAGACTCAGATGCAGGTGAACTAGACGGATTAACGATGGGGGCCATCAAAGATGTCGACAGCGTTACCTATAACAATATCAAAACAGCTATTCAAAATATGGCGTTACAGCTGCCACCTTCTTCAACAATGGCAGGTGTCTATGCGCGCGTAGATGCTTCAAGAGGTGTATGGAAAGCGCCTGCTAATGTTTCTGTAAATTACGTGATCAAACCAAGTATCAAAATCACGAATGACATTCAGGATCGTTTGAATGTAGATACCACTGCCGGTAAGTCTATAAACGCTATTCGTTCATTCGTTGGAAAAGGAACTTTGGTTTGGGGATCAAGAACATTGGCTGGTAACGATAATGAATGGCGATATGTTCCTGTGAGAAGGTTTTTTAATATGGCTGAGGAGTCTATCAAAAAAGCAACTGAGCAGTTCGTTTTTGAACCAAATGATGCCAACACATGGACAAAAGTAAGAGCTATGATCACCAACTTCCTTACACTTCAATGGAAAGCTGGCGCACTGGCCGGACCAACAGCAGAAAGTGCTTTTTATGTAAATATTGGTCTTGGAGAAACAATGACTGCCCTTGATATTTTGGAAGGAAGAATGATCGTTGAAATTGGAATGGCCGTTGTAAGACCTGCCGAATTCATCATTCTTAAGTTCTCTCACAAAATGCAGGAGGCTTAATGTCAATCATTTAATCAAATTGGCTTTTGCCGAACACTTAAAAAATTAATCACATTTAAATAGTATAATAATGGCAAATTATCCATTACCAAAATTTCATTTTAAGGTTACTTTTGGCGATGCAGAATTTAACTGCACAGAAGTTTCCGGTTTGGATTTTGAAACTGAAGTAATCGAATACCGAGGCGGTACCGACAGCGAATACCATAAAACGAAACAACCAGGCTTAAAAAAATACAGTAACATTACCCTCAAGCGCGGGACCTTCAAATCCACTAAGAGTCAGTTTTACGATGAGTGGAAGAAAACCGTGTATTTCCAGGAAGACGGGGAGCAATACAGAGGAGACATGACCATAAGCATGTTGGACGAAGCTCATGAGCCTGTAGTAACATGGACTGCATCTAATGCATGGTTGCTAAAAATTCAGTCTACAGACCTAAAAGCCGATGCGAACGAAATTGCTATTGAAACGGCTGAATTTGTTCATGAAAAACTAATCCTGGTAGAATAGTATGGCTGAATATTTTCCCCCCATCGGTTTTTTATTTGAAGTGAGTTTTGATGATATCTCAGAGACTAGTAGAGATAACCGTTTTCAATCGGTGTCCGGACTCTCTGTAGACATCGAAACAGAACAATTTACTGAAGGTGGTGAAAATAGATTCAAGCATACGCTACCTGTACGATCAAAATTTCCCAACCTGGTACTAAAGCGAGGCATGTTAGTCGATTCGGATGTTGTACAATGGTGTCGCGATGCAATTGAAAGTTTCGTTTTCAATCCCTCCGACATCACAGTAACCCTGCTCGACGAAGCGCATGCTCCGCTTGTTACCTGGAACATCGTACATGCTTACCCGGTTAAATGGTCAATTGCAGACCTCAATGCAGAAGAAAGCAAGGTGGTCATTGAAACACTTGAATTAAATTATCAATATTTCACCGTTCTCTGATTATGCCTATAGAAATAAAGGAGTTACACATTAAGATTAATGTTGATAGCGACAAAAGTGCCGGCAATACGGATGAGGGTTCCAAACAAGACAAGGATTCCATAGTACGTTCCTGTGTAGAACAAGTAATGCATTTGATAGCTATGCAAAAAGAAAGATAGTTTAAAGTATGGACGGAGCACTGAAAAAGTTAAAAGTAGTTGCGTATAGCGATCCTGAGTTCAACAACAAAGTAGCTGATGGCGAATTTGAGACCATGTTGAATCCGGAAAAATATACTTTTAAGTATAAAATAGAATCAAACAACGACCAGGCTTCGGGTACAAGTGATTTGTCTCCCAAATTCAACAAAAAGCTTCCCGAAGATCTTGAAATTGATTTCATTTTTGACCGCTCCGGAACCGTAATGAATTATGAAAGCGTAGAGGGCGGTGTTATCGATGATCTTGAAAAATTCAAACAGGTTATCCTGGATTATAATGGCGACGAGCACAAACCAAATTACCTGGTTATTTCCTGGGGTACGCTCCTATTTAAGGGCAGCCTAAAGGAAATGTCTATTGAGTTTAAATTGTTTAAACCAGATGGTGCCCCGATTCGCGCGGTTGCAAAAGCAAAACTTCAGGGATTTGTGGAAGACAACCTGCGAGTGGCTATGGAAAACAACCAATCGCCTGACCTTACGCATTACCGTACTATCATGGAAGGAGATACACTTCCGCTCATGTCACATCGTATTTATGGAGACTCCAAATATTACCTGGAGGTTGCCAAAGCAAACAAACTGAGTAATTTCAGAAAGTTGAATGTAGGTGATCGTATATATTTTCCACCCTTAGCCAAGACCTCCTGATATGAGCAATAGTGAAGTTATAAATACCTCCAAAAGTGCCGACCTGGTTACTCACAAAATTCTGGTAGATGGCCAGGAATTGTCAAAGCAATACCAGGTAAAACAGCTACTTATTCACAAAGAAGTGAACCGTATTCCTACGGCTACAATCATGTTGCTGGACGGAGAGGCGGCAACACGGGATTTTGCGTTGAGCAATGAAACGCTCCTCATTCCCGGAGTCAAAATTGAAATTACGGCGGGTTACCACAACGATGAAGAAGTAATCTTCAAAGGCATTATAATAAAACACACTATTAAAGTTTGGGAAAACACTACAATGCTCTGTGTTGAGTGTAAAGATGAAGCCGTAAAAATGACCATTGGCTGTAAAAGTCATTATTTTTATGACAGCAGCGATAGCGACGTTTTTACAGAAATAATAGATGGATATGGCCTTGAAAGCACTATTGAAAGCACTTCTGTAACTCATACTGAATTGGTTCAGTACAATGTCTCAGATTGGGATTTTGTACTCTCACGTGCTCAAGCCAATGGCCTGTTATGTTTTGTTGACGACGGCAGTATCGACATAGCCCCTCCTTCAACAGATGGTGAGGCAGTAGAAACACTTACTTTTGGTGCTAACATGCTTTCTTTCGACGCTGAAATCGATGCGCGGCATCAGTTGAAGCGTGTTATGGGATATTCCTGGAATCAGGCCGATCAGGAGCTCGTTGAAGTGGAAGCCAGTGACCCCGGTATAACGGGCAGCGGAAACCTGAGCACCGATGAGCTCGCCGATGTTATTGGATTAGAAGCCATGGAACTTCGCCACGGTGGTGCGGTGGCAGATACAGCCATGCAAAGCTGGGCCGATGCCAAATTACTTTATCAGCAATTAGCTAAAATTCGTGGACAGGTCAAGTTTCAGGGTATCCCGGCAGTAAAGCCCGGTACCATGATAGAACTTCAGGGTGTTGGTGACCGGTTTAACGGAGCTGTTTTTGTCAGCGGAGTGCGTCATGAAATCACAGAAGGAAACTGGACTGTCAATGTTCAATTTGGTTTAAACCCTGAGTGGTTTTCAGAAACTTTTGATATCCATCAGCAAGCTGCGTCCGGACTTATTTCCGGTGTTAAGGGTTTGCAAATTGGTGTTGTTACCCAACTGCAAGATGACCCGGACGGTGAAGACCGTATTATGGTACAATTACCAATCGTCAACTTCGAGGAACAGGGAATATGGTGCCGACTCGCTGCTTTTGATGCAGGGGAGAGCAGGGGAGCCGTGTTCCGTCCTGAAATCGGTGACGAAGTCATTGTTGGTTTTATCAATGATGACCCAAACCACGCAGTGGTACTAGGCATGCTTCACAGCAGCGCCAAACCTTCTCCTATTCCGGGAAGCGATGATAACCATGAAAAAGGATTTGTATCACGAAGCGAAATCAAAGTACTTTTTGATGACGACAAAGTAGCATGCACGGTAGAAACGCCGGCAGGTAAAAAACTGGTGCTCGATGAAGATGAAGATGCCATTACCCTTACCGATGATCACGGTAATGAAGTGATTCTAAATGCAGACGGTATATCCATGTCGAGCCCGGCCGATATCAATATTGCTGCTCAGGGGGATGTAAGCATTGAAGGGGTAAATGTGAATTGTACCGCACAGGCTCAATTTGCTGCAGACGGGTCTGCAGGAGCAGATTTAACATCAAGTGCAATTGTAAAAGTAGAAGGAAGTTTAGTACAAATAAATTAAAAGATATATGCCACCGGCAGCAAGAGTTACAGATATGCACGTTTGCCCAATGGTTACAGGAGTTGTACCTCATGTAGGAGGCCCTATACTTCCACCTGGTGAACCTACGGTTTTAATTGGTGGATTACCTGCCGCAAAGGTTGGCGACATGGCTACATGCACTGGACCTCCAGACAGCATTGTATCGGGGTCGGGAACCGTCTTAATAGGCGGAATGCCCGCAGCACGTTTGGGAGATAGTACGGCTCATGGAGGTACCATCGTCCTTGGATGTCCAACAGTAATTATAGGAGGATAAATTATGGAATTGAACGATACGTTTTTAGGAACAGGCTGGGGTTTTCCACCTACATTCAATAAAAAATCGGGAGAAGTAATCATGACTTCCAATGAAGAAGATATCCAGAAAAGCCTGGAAATACTACTGAGCACACGTCTGGGTGAACGTATCATGGTTCCTGAATACGGATGCAACCTTGACGAACTGTTGTTCAATCCCCTGGACCTGACACTGAAAACATTTGTAGTTGACCTTATCAGACGTGCTATCCTCTACTTTGAACCCCGCATTGACGTACTCAAAATTGACATTTCGGAGTCTGATTCAATTGCAGGAAAACTATTAATCAAAATAGATTACCTCATTCGAATTACAAATTCAAGAAAAAATTTTGTGTTTCCTTTCTATAAAGAGGAAGGAAGTGACATTAAATAATTAAGCAACTAAGATGAGTAAAGATTGTAACGATAGTGCCAATATACTTCAGCGAAATGGTTCCGATCAAAACAGTCGTAACATCTCGATACTAGATCCGCAAAACGTAAACATCCATGACCTGAAAGTTGAAGATTGGATGGATTTTGCTTTTCGTTTCGCCAACGAAGTGAATTACTTTGATTCCACAACGAATAAAGTTGATGGCAACTGGCAAAACTTCTTTTTGAAAAAGGAATCCATTTCCCAAACCCTCAATGAGTTAAAAGAACAGGGGAAATTAAGTCCACACCTGGCCTTATTCGTTGCGTTCCTACATCTACTGGAACATAGTCAAAAAAGACTGAATAATTTGACCAAGCGCCACCTGGACTTCTATTATACGCAAGTACTTAAGCTGAAACCGAAAGGGCCCCAAGCCGACCAGGTTCATGTACTGTTTGAACTGGCGAAAAAGGCGGAAAGTACAAAAGTAGATGCCTCCACCCGGCTTGATGCCGGCAAAGATGGAGCGGGTAATAAGTTAATCTATGAGACCGACGAAGAGCTTATTGTCAATCAGGCACAAGTAACCAAGCTACATATCGTGCATCATGATGAGCAGGAAAAAGCTTATAAATATGCCAGCGAGGCCAATACCTATGACGGAATTGGAGGTAACTTTCCTGATGATGTAAAAAAATGGTGGCCTTTCGGGCATCCCGATTATTCTGCTCAGCATAGCAACATTCCAAAAGATTACCCAACACTGCCAAAAGCTCGCTTGGGGTTCTATCTCGCCTCACCTATGCTCCGGCTCTATGAAGGCAAACGCACCATTACATTCATCATACGCTTTGCTAATAAGTATAAACCCAGTTTACATGCTAAGAATTTCAACGATGCACTAAACATCTACCTGAGTGGTGAAAAAGAATGGATAGAAGCAGGTATTCAATCCATTGTACTTCAGAAAGCCAATCCAACGCATTCCAGGAAATTGGAACTTAAGGTAGTTGTGCAACTCGACGAGTCATTAGACCCTGTTTTTCCCTACAACGCTGAGGTATTGGGCGCCTCTCTGAGCACTCTAAATGCCGTGGCAAAGTTTGATTTTAACAACGATGAATCAGAAGGGTATGAGCTTTACCAACTTCTGAGAGGCAAAAAGGTGGAAGAGGTAAACATTGATGTAGATGTACAACAAATGCAAGAGCTACTGGTAGAAAACGACCTGGGAAAAATGGACATATCGAAACCCTTCTTCGCATTCGGGACGCAAGCAAAGAAGGGGGCTAAAATGTATATCGCGTGTTCGGAAGCGTTACAAAAACCGTGGACTGAAGTTAAGATCGACATCAACTGGAAAGACACACCATCATTCGAAGGAGTTAGCGATCATATTAAAGAGCTTTACAAAGCCTACCGCAAAGATTACCTTACCTCGTTAAGCAAAAGTAACTACACTTTAAACACTGATGCTGGTGGTGCGGAAGATACTGCAGACGGTGGTTTAATAGTTTCAGGTGAATCCTATTTTCAGGCAAAAGTGCATACGCTGAAGGATAGTTCCTGGGATAACTCAAGCACAAATCATCAGTTGTTTACCAATAATTCCGGTAATTATTCGAGTACCATTACCCTTAGTCAACAAAGCACAAAGGCCGATGAAAAGGCCCTCAAAGAGAAGCAGCTATTAAGGCCAAAAGGCAATAAAGATAATAATGATCCATTTGCGAAAAAGATAAATGATGAAACGCAAAAGGAAATAGACAGGCTGTCTAACCAACCAAAAGCAGGCATCGGTTCTGACATTAAAACACCGGCAGAACAAACAGGTTTTGGAGTCGGCTCAAAAGAAGGCTTCATCAGATATACACTGCAACAGTCGTTCTTAAACGAACTCTACCCAAAGCTTTATGCCACTGCACTTTCTAAGGATAGTGAAAAAACACTCGTTCCTAACGAACCTTACATACCTATAATAGACTCTTTGCGCGTAAGCTACAAAGCAGAACACAGTAAGCTTTTTGATATTGTCAAACAAAGCACTGAAGAAATTCTACTTGACTATTTAGACAGTAGTATTGAGTTATTCCACGGAGCGCCGTTTGGTCAGGCCGAACAACATGTATATCTTAAATCCAAGCACGATTTCGTAAAGAATACATGTGAGCTCGTACCCAATCACCAATACGGAGAACTATATATCGGATTGGAAAAAGCGGAGCTTCAACAAAATATTTCGATGTTAATTCAAGTTCTGGAAGGAAGTGAAAATCCGGAGTATGAAGGTAGTCAGACCTATCAGGAAGGTGAAAAAATTGCATGGGAGATCTTAAGTCGAAACGAGTGGAAACCGCTCAACGAAAATTACATTCTTGCAGACACTACTGACAACTTCTTAAAATCGGGTATTATTAAACTCACAATACCTAAAGAAGCAACTAGTGATAATACGCTCTTACCAGGTGGTTATTTCTGGTTAAGAGCAATAAACACCAAAGCATTTGATGCTGTGTGTCAGGTAGTGGATTTACATACACAAGCACAGTTGTCGACCTTCAGCAATAATAATAACGAATTGTCTCATTTGTCCACAGGCCTACCAGCTGAAACTATAAGCAAAGCGGTGGAACGCGTAAAATTGCTCAAAAGTGTCATTCAACCTTATAGTTCTTTCGACGGACATCCCAAAGAAACTGATAGCGCTTTTTACCGTCGTGTGAGTGAACGTCTGAGACATAAACAACGCGCCATTACTATTTGGGATTATGAACATCTGGTGCTAGAAAAATTTCCTGAAATTTATAAGGTCAATTGTTTAAAGCACACCTCCTCCACTTCGTCTTTGGCACCAGGGCATGTTACTGTTATAGTAATTCCGAACACGATAGATCAAAATATTTTCGATGCTTATAAACCAAGAATAAGTAAAGCTAAAAGAAATGAAATCGAAGGTTTCCTTAATGACCTTAATACACTTCATGTAAGTGCCAAAGTAGACAATCCTACTTACGAAGAAGTAAAGGTCTCACTTAAGGTTTCCTTCTATGAAGGTTTGGATGCGAACTACTATAGTAAGGAGCTCAAAAAGGATATCTCCAAGTTTTTAGCACCATGGGCCTTTGAAAAAACAGCTGAAATCAATTTTGGAGTGACCCTGCATAAAAGTATTATGATTCATTACATTGAGCGTTTGAACTATGTAGACTATATCGAAGATTTCGAATTGTTTCAGGAAGAATCTAAAAGTGACGGTACCTCTTCATTTAAGAAGGTAAACAAAGTAGTACCATCCGGGCCACGGGTAATACTTACATCTGTAACAGAGGAACAACATGTCGTCAAAGCCAATTAGATAAGTGAATAAATTTCATGAACACAACATTAAACATACCAAAAAATGTCCGCTCAAATGATGATTTAGATTTTGAGTTCCTGCGTTCCGAAGGATTGGCTTACCTGGAATCCATTGGCAGCAAGCTGTGGACAGACTACAACGTACATGATCCGGGAATCACCATACTGGAAATGCTTTGCTATGCTATTACCGATTTGTCGCAGCGCATAGAAATGCCCGATGCACAACTTTGGGCGAGCAAAACTGATAATTTGCAAAACATGCACAAGCAGTTTCTTTCGGCGATAAATATTCTACCTTCTAAGCCTGTTACTGCACTAGATTACAGAAAATTGTTTGTATACCTAAAGGGAGTCCGAAACGCATGGATTACCGATCACAAACAGCAAGTATTTTTAAACTGCAAAGAGAAATTACTATCCTACAATTCATTTGAAGACATAGATAATACAGATCAAAAGAGTTTCACGCTCAAAGGTCTGAACGATGTTTACCTGGAATTTGAAGATGACGTTGAGGATAAAGACGCCATTTTTGAACAGATCAGAAAATTATATCTGAAAAATAGAAACCTGTGCGAAGACCTGATAAATGTATGCGAAGTAGAACGCCAACCGATTGGCGTATGTGCCTACATCGATCTTGAGACCAATGCCGATGAGGAGTCCATCCAAGCTCAAATTAACCATGCCCTCACCAACTATTTCGCTCCCGGCATTCAATTCTACAGTCTGGAACAGCTATATGAAAAAGGATATACCACCGATGAAATATTTCAGGGGCCTATACCATTTCCAGGAAGCTGTGTCGATGAAGACAACTTTCAGGGCGGTTTCGTAGATCCCACAGAATTAGACCTTGCAGATTTACGTTCTGAAATTCGGCTCTCGGATATTATACAACTTATCATGAATATTGAGGGAGTCAAAGTTATCAGAGACATATCCCTTAGTAACTGTGAAGAAGATGGTGATTTTGATCCGGATATCTGGATAATTGACGTTAAAGAATTTCACAAACCGGTACTTTGTGGTAAAAGCACTTTCAGCTATACAAAAGGCTTATTACCAGTAGGTGTAAATCAGGAAAAAGTAAAATACTATGAGCAACAATTAAAGCAGGCCGATCAACAAATTATCGATGACCTGCTTACTGAAGATGTTCCCATGCCTATAGGAACTTACCAACAGGTGGAGGAATACACAACTATACAAAATGATTTTCCTCAAACGTATGGTATTTCGACAGAAGGGCTTTCTGATACCGCAAGTGATACGCGCAAAGCACAAGCAAAACAACTTAAAGCGTACCTCTTATTTTTTGATCAGGTGCTCGCAAATTATTTTGCACACCTGTCAAAGGCTAAAGATCTCTTATCGATAGATGAAAGTCTTAAAAAACTTTATACGCTAAACACTATTGAAGCGCTGAGCGAAGAGGAACGCCAAATATATTTTAGTCAGCTTGTTCCCGACGTTCGTGATCTGGACAAACTGGTAGATATGTCGAGGTATCCCGAATCTATGATTGCTATAAGCAATGCACTAAAAGTTACAGAGGAAAGTGACAAATATGATATATACTTCCAACACAAAGACCAATTACTCGACCACCTGATTGCCCGTTTTGCTGAAAAATTCAGCGATTACGTTTTTGTAATGAAGACCATTTATGGTGATCGTTCCAACACTGAAATCTTAAAAGCCAAAGCTCGGTTTGTTGAAGATTATCAACATATCAGCTGTGAACGTGGCCTGGGATTTGACTACTGTGCTAATGAAATTTGGGATACTGAAAACGTATCGGGAATTCAAAAAAGAATAGCTCGCCTTGCAGGTATCAAAGACTATAAGCGGAAAAACCTGCTTCCCGAATATTACGAAATCTATGAAGAAATTGATGGTGATGGCCTTACCGAATACCGTTGGCGCATTGTTAATGGTACCACGCCCTTAATATCATCCAGTAAACATTACCACACATTTCAGGATGCTTACGAAGAACTCGCATTAGCTTTTGAACTGGCTAAAGAGGCTTCCAACTACGACATAAAAACAACTCACGATGGGTCTCAATTCTATTTCAATATTATAAATCCGGCGGTGGCTGACCATTCGAGCGAAGAATGGATAGTAGGCCGCCAAATCAATTTACACGATCGGGAATCTGATGTTGAGGTAGCTCGTGATAACACCATTACCTACCTAACAGATCTGGAAATAGAAGAAGAGGGTATGTACCTTATTGAACATATCTTACTTCGACCGGATACTTTGAACAAGGATGAATTAGAAACAACAAAGGATGATCCGGCAATTTCTGACGCTCCATCAGCACTTTTTATGGCTCCATGCATAGATGATGATTGCACCAGTTGTGGACCAGAAGATCCTTACTCATTCCGAGTCACAGTTCTATTACCCGGATGGACCGAACGCTTTAGTAACATCAACTATAGAAAATACCTGGAGCAACTTATTCATGAAGAAATTCCTGCTCACATACAAGCGAAAATTTGCTGGATCGGTCATGCAAAAGGTATGGTTCCGGATGAAGAAAATGATATGTTAATGATTCAGGATAAATACAAAGCATTCCTGAGTAAACGACAATCATTTTGTCAAAACGGTATCACATCAAAAGAAGAGCTTGACTCCTATCGTGATACTTTAAAAGCATTCAAAGATTGCCTTTATCAGATGAATACTATCTACCAAACCGGAAGGCTGCACGACTGTGATAACGATGACAGCGAGACTGAAGGCAACAAAATAATATTAGGAAGAACGAACATAGGAAAACTTTAAAAGCATAGATCATGGCTACATTCAATTTAGAAGAAATTACCACCCAGTATAAGTCATTTGTGGATGATCAGGTGCTGACTGCCGATCAGCTTAATACCATCATTAAGTACTTCGATGACCAACATCGCCTCACGCGGGTATGTCTTATAGGTGTTGGGGTACTCTGTGGAATGGATGTTACATCAGATGATGATAGTATTAGCATTTCTAAAGGTTGTGGAGTGACTACGGACGGAGACCTTGTTGCCTACAAGGGCCACACCTATACACATGTTATTGAATTTGAAGATAGCAACGCTAACTATCCTCGTTTTTTTGGTTTGAGTCCTATGGACAAATTGATTACCGCCGACCAAGTGGCTGATCATGATGATGCTATTGCATTAAAAGATGTAGAAGGTATTGAAAACAAGGTCGTGGTTCTTTACCTGGAAAACTTTGCCGCTGAGCAAACACCCTGCCTTACCGTAAGCTGTGATAACCAGGGACAGGATCAGGTAGCACGTATTCATATATTGTTGTTAGACAAGACAGCTGTTGAAAATTTCAGTGATGCCAGTTTCGATCCCATCTTCGATCGATTTAATAACACCGGTAATTTTATTAATCTTCCCGAAATAGATGTGCCCAGGGTAGTTCTTCGTAACAGCTACCTGTTAGACGAATCGGGTCAACAGGTTATTGCCGATTTATCTAACACTGTAAACTACAACTCCCTAAAAGAAAGCTATCGCGATGCTATTATAAACTCCAATGTTTTAAGCGACTTAACGTCTGCGATTATAAGTTTGTACAGTGACTTTGAATCCTTAATTGATTCTACAAAACTTGAAGTAAAGAACGCTTCCGATATCACTAATCTTATCAAAAGTATATTTGATATCAATGCATTGAACGTTCCCTTAGACATTCAATACCTTTATGATTTGCTGAAAGATTTGGTAGCCACCTACGAGGAAATTAAATGCCTGCTTTTTGATTTGCGCGTACAATGTTGCCCCGATAACACATCATTCCCAAAACATTTACTATTAGGCGAACTGGAGCTCACTTCATCCTATTATGAATGTCGCCACCGGTTTTATCCCACACCCATTCATCAGCAAGGACAAGAAAATTTGCAACAGGTACGGTCCTTGATAAATAGATTCTACCGCTTATTAGTGGAGTACACGGTAAACACCGGTGAGGAGACAGAAATCAAAATTACGCCATCCAAAACAGCTTTACACCTGCTGAGTGATCGTAGTATTCCCTACTACCTGAGAACTTCAGACAGCCTCATAAACTTCTGGGATTTTAACAAAACCAAAAAGTATCTGGAAAAGGAAAATTTGGCTTACCATCGCACTAATTTATCCTTACGCGCTGCCATACAAGAACCACTTGACTACTCGCTGGATTCACATAATTTCTATCGTATAGAGGGGCATTTGGGTAAAGATTATAACGATGCCCTGACGGCTATTGATGCCATCAAAAACGAAAAAGGCCTTGCATTTGATGTGAAGGCGCTTAGCATTGACGAAACATTAGAGCGCATCGATTTAAGCGAGTACGAATGTGAGTTTAAGGATTTAAATGCCGTATTAAAAGCCTGGCAAACGGAGCAACAGTGTTTGTTTGAAAGCATCTCAACATTTTTTTCAGGGTTTAGTATTACGGAAGCAGGGCGTCACAATGATTACGAATTATTTTCTAAAAGAAAGCGTATAAGCGGCCTTGTTGTGAAAACCAAGGATCTGGGCGATGCCGTAATCGATAGCCTTAACGACGACAGACATACACTTGGAGTGCTTGTGAAAAGTGCTGTTGATAGAAATCCCAGGGGATCTGCCGCTGATATTTATAACGACATTCAATTAAGGATTAACAATCAGGTAAATTTAAGACTTTGGACACCCGATCAACAACAAATAAGCCTCTACCAGCCTGCTGAAATATTAGCCTTTAGCTATTCAGCTACACAACTGGCACCTGTTACATTAAGCGATCTTAATGATGAAAATGTAGACGCCTATGCAAAACTCATTGAGCAGTCCTGTTCGAGAATTGACGATCACAAAAAATTCCTCACCGCTGTAACAGACTTCAGTAGCGTATATGAAGCTCAGGGATATGAACAAGAATATGCGCTATTACTCAATCAGATTGCTATTAATTGTTGCGCCGCAGAAAAAATCCAGGTTCTTTTGGAAGAAATCGAACTTAGAAAGGAAGAACTATTAAAAAAGAAATTACTCTCCGAGTTTATAGAACATCATACCGGTGCCGAGCACCTCGCAGGTGTGGAGCCAGGGGGGACTTTTATCCTTGTATATAAAGGTAAAGGCGCAAAAATTCCTGACCTTTCAATTTCAGACAATGCGCTAACTGCAAAGGACGTAAGCGACGATGTCGTTCTTGTAGGTGACAGAATCTTAGATTTTAATGATCGCACCAGAGACTTAAATATAAATTCAATCGACCGGAATATTTTCCCAATATCCGGTCTGATCAATGTATTAGAACCAATAGTACCTGTCTCTAACATTTCCGAAAATACTGTTGTAGCCGACTTTGCACTGCCTTATTTGTGCTGTTCAGATTGCGCGCCGATATCGTTTATTGTTCCGAAACAAACAGTTGTATTAAGACTTCCTGTTGGGTTTATTTGTTTCGACGAAGAAACAGGGCCTTTGTTGTTTGAAGTAGAACCAACAACAGGAGTTGTTACTGCTGACTTAGATGATGGAATAGACGGTGGAGTAGTCTATAGCGACGGACGCTACTATTTCGACCCCAATAGACTCGATCCTGCGCTTTATGGAGAAGCCATTTATTTCAAAGTCAACGACCAGATCACCAACACAAAGATCATTGCATTCCAGAAACCTGAATTTGATTTCGAAGCCAGTGATCCGGTATATATAAAAGAAAATACTGTTGCTGTCGTAGATTTCACAGTCACTGGAGAAGTCCTCCCCGACGGTGTAACATACCAATGGGATTTTGGAGATTTTAGCGATGAAGGCAACCAAAACGAACGTAATCCGAGACACCGCTATGAGTTGCCAGTAAACAAAAGTGGCACCGTTACAGTGACCTTGCAGGTGAGCAATGGTTTGTGTACACATTCGGTATCTCATGATCTAACATTTGAAACACTTCAGCTGGAACAAAGCGCCATATGCCTGGGTGAAGATTTTGGGTTTGTGAGTTTCCGCGTCACACCAGTAGATGCAATTGTTGAGCCTGCTACCGCCGTAGCCGGATTAAGCATAGGTGAAGATCAACTAATCTTAGATCCCTCAGCATTTATGGCTTATGATGTACAAATTCCATTTAATATTAATGGCGAATTCTCAGGTCAGGGACTTATGGTTTACAAAAGGCCCAAAGCATCTTTCACTACTTCTCAAATTGATTTTGATCTCATTATCAGAAACACCTCAGAAAACGCGGACAGCTACACATGGATTATTAATGGCCGTGTTTTTGAAACAAAATCAACGGATGATATCATAAGAAACATAACACCTGAATCTCCGGAGATTTGGAGTACCACATTAATAGCTAATAGTGAAACGTGCAAATCTGATGAAGTAAGTGATGATATAAGTGTAGTAATTCCCGGAGACGACCCCATTTCATTTAAACTGAATACAAACGAAACCTGCCTGGGAAGCAGAGCAATTGTAATCGGATATAGCCTATCACCATCAAATACACCGATTGAAATAACTACCAAAGTTCCGGGGCTTACCATAAATGAAGAGTTGAATCAAATTACGATTGATCCTTTACAATTTAATGCCTATGATGTTGCGATTGAGATGAGCGCAGGAGATGTTACTCAAACGCTAATTATACATCAACAACCGCAGGCGTCTTTTACAGTCGAACAAGTAGAAAACCAAATCATCATTTCTAATACCTCTTTAGGTGGTGATGCTTATGACTGGATTGTAAATGGAAGTGCACCAGAACTGGGTGAAGATGAAAACCCGTTGCCAATAACACTTTCACCTGATGACCCGGCTATTTGGGATATACAACTGGAAGCCAAAAGTGAAAACTGTTTATCAAGCACGTTCCGCATTCCGGATTTTCGTGTTGAACTACCAGATCCTAATGTAGTACTTACTATAGAAGAGCCGGAGTGTTTCGTAGAAGGTCAGGAATTAATCGTTTCATATACGCTTGAAACAAATAGTAGCTCGGTAGCGCTCGAATATGATGACAGTATTAGAGGAATGCGCGTTGAAAGTGAACGCATAGTGTTTGAACCTACATTCAGCTTATTTGAAACACCAATTGAATTTAGTGCGGGCGATCAAAGCGAAACCTTGATTATTCATATTATGCCAGTGGCTGCTTTTGAAGTGGACCAAAGTAACGGATTTATCATCTTCACTAATAATTCGAAGTATACGGAAAAATTTGAGTGGAAAGTCGACGAATTAGAGACTATTGAGTTAGGAAATGATGGCAACCCACTACCAATAAGAATAGATGAGCGCACCCCTAGGGAATTAACTATTACACTCACAGCCTTCAGTGACAACTGCGGCGCAGACAGCTCGACCACCTCATTTATTATTGACTTGGGCAATAGTTCGAAATGTGTGGAAAGCATGGCTGAAACGCTCGATGCAGATTACAAGCGTCTGGTAGCATTTAATGCATTGGATGTGCCATCATTCGAAGAATTTAAGAAGCGAATTGTAGATTTATATGACCTGGTACGCAGAGACCCAGGCCGCTTTGCTGATGGTAGTAATAACAATAACCTGCTCGAACTATTCGAACCATTGTTAAAAGATATGACTGAAGCCATCGAAAATACACAAGATGAAGAACAGACTATGCTATACAATCTATTCGAATATGTTCTTCAACTATTTTATAATACAATAGGTTGTCAAAGCGATGAACAGCTTAGTCATCCTGTAGTCATTGATAGTTTGAATCTGGTAAAAGAAATAAGAGGTGAAAGACTTATCGAGCTACCGGTAAAACCTTCAGAAACCTTTAGACTTTTTGAACAGAACTATCGCAGTACACACGCTGATAAGAGCGTTTTAGCTGAACATTTTAAAGACCTCTAATCTTCATAAAACATCATGAGCCATATTATACATAAAGTATATTGCGAAATAAACACGAACGATATCGAATTGGCTCATCAGATAAGTAATAATATTGAAGATTATATTAAAGAATCTGTTCTAGCAGAAATTGAGCTTTACTTCGAAGAAATTGAAAAAACGCTTTCAGGCAAAACGCTTCGACTTGAACAACTTTCAATAGATCTAAAGACAACAGAATCGGACTTTAATCTTAATGAATTAACCGCTCAAATTCAATCGAATTTAGATAAAACGTTCGAAAAAAGTGGGATTACACCTGAATCAATAATACAAAACGAATCTCAATACCTCATTGACAATTCATCCAAAAACTTGAAACAATATATACAAGTCCTCGCAGAAGGTACATCACCTTGGTGGGGAAATCGCAATACGATAGCTTACGAAGATTTTACAGAGTACCTACAGGAAAATACCAAAGCTCAAAGACAATTATTAGATGAAATTAGAAAAAGCGGAAGTCGTATTCGATTCTTCAAACAAAACTCTAATGAAGAAATACTGGATCTACTCTCCCTGCTTTTTCCAGATAAGTCATTCGAATTAGTCAGGAAGTTTACCGAATCAGTCGAGCAGTACATAATAACTATTCATTCGAAAGAATTGACAGAACTTCCTCCTGATTTCTACGATTATCGGCTATTTTTTTGGGAGTCGGTTTGGCTGTATTGTAATTCAAGCAGAGATGAAAAGAAAATTCTCGTTGATATTATCACACAATCAATTCTATTGGAATTACATAAAGATATTAAGTGGTCAACAAGTCAGGAAAGCACTGCAGAAATTTTTAACCAACAAGTGCTTGGCTTGGAGGTAGAACACTACGCCAATGCTCAAAACATAATTCTTTCTTTTGAAAATAGTGGTATATATGCGCTAAAGCAGCGCATGGAAAAGTTTATTCTGGCCAAATATAAACGTATAATTGATGCATTGAATGAACTGAATCAAAACACACAAATTTCACCAAAAATCTCTCCAAATTCAATCGATGTGGAACCCGGTTTTGACACTATTCAGCTATCAGTAAAAACCTTCGATTATGAAAAGGCCGGGGCCTGGATCTCTTTTCTGAAAAGCAAAAACATTGGCGTAAAATTACAGTCACCTCTTAAAAACGCTAGGCACTTTATTCAGGAAACATCAAACAAAACAAATGCAGTAATATCTGAAATAGAGCTTAAAAATGATGTAGGCATAGAAATTCAGAACAATCATTTAATACGAAATGAAAAAGAATCGAAAAAAGAATCAGCACATCAGCATCAAAAATTTGAAACTGAAAACCTGGATGCTTATGATCACATTTATGACAACGCAGGACTAATCTTATTACACCCCTTTCTAAAACAATTATTTCAATCATGCCATCTTTATGACGACGGGGCAAAGGAAATCAGCAAACGTGAAGTCGCCATTCATTTGCTTCATTATATTGCTACTGGGAAAGAATATGAAAGTGAACACCTCATGCCGTTCGAAAAATTTTTATGTAACTGGCCTATGAAAGAGCCCATAGAGAGGTATGTACATTTGTCAGAAGACCTTAAAAAACAAGTAGGGGAAATGATGCACGCTGCATTGGGTCACTGGTCAAAAATGGAAAATGCAAGTCTCGACTTATTAAGAAGTGAATTTCTGGAACGCCCGGGCAAACTAATTAAAGAAGGCACAAATGCTCGACTGATTATGGAAACAAGGGTACATGATATTTTGTTGAAAAAACTCAACTGGAATGTATCGATGATAAAGTTACCCTGGAAAAAAGAGTTAATCTTTGTTGATTGGAATTATTGATTTGATATTATTCTAACCTATAAGGTAAAATATAAAACCTATGAGGTTGATGAAAAAACCTGGAAGGTAAAATGGAAAACCTGGAAGGTTCTGAAAAAAACCTATAAGGTTGTGTGATAAACCTTATAGGTGTATCAAACCGATTTTCCTTCTTTGCTAAATTCGTTTTTAATGCCTGCCACAACATCGCCCAAACCAATAGTTGTTTCGCCCCTCGCTAGTACGCGCAAACAGGCATACTGAACAACATTCATTATATGCGCTCCTTTAAGTTCGTATTGCTTTGCCAGGGATTCCAAAGAAATATCTTCTGCCAGTTGTGCCTTTGCAGGGAAAGCTTTTTTCCACAAAATTAATCGTTCGCTATATTTCGGTGGTGCGAAATATATATGCGATTGAAATCGTCTACTAAAAGCATCGTCGATGTTACTTTTCAGATTGGTTGCCAATATCACCAGTCCATTGTAATTCTCGGTGCGTTGTAATAAATAGGATACTTCCTGATTGGCATATTTATCATGTGCATCCTTTACGTTAGTACGCTTACCAAACAAGGCGTCGGCCTCATCAAAAAACAATATCCATTGTTTATGTTCCGCCCGGTCAAAGAGATTAGACAAGTTTTTCTCTGTCTCTCCAATAAACTTAGAAACGACCATGGATAAATCTACTCTGAATACTTCACGTTTGGTGTATTTTCCCAGTAAAGAAGCCGTTAACGTCTTACCCGTTCCGGGGGGGCCGTAAAACAAGGCACGATACCCTTTCTTTAGCTTTTGCGACATTTCCCATTCTTCCAAAAGCTGCTGTCCGTAGTTGACCCAGAGTTCCAGATCTTTTATTTGTGCCATCGTGCTTTCAGGAAGTACCAAATCTTCCCAATTGAGTTCTGTTTCAATACGCTGGGCAGGAAAACGAGCATCGAACCTGGGGGGATTAACCTTACCCAGACAAAATAAACTTACCAACTCATCATTTAAAATCAATTGCCCACTCATTGGTGGCTCCCCACTTGGAGCTTTCTCTAAACTGAGTACCTGGTTTCTTGCAAAAAAATGTTCCGGACCCAAGAGGTTTTGAAACTTCAAACGTTTATTAATATCGGTACCTGCGAGAATAAATAATGCCGTATCACCGGTTGGTAAGAATCCGCGAAAATTCTTTCCTCTTATCCCTCCTATAGGCAAAAAATCTGTGTTTGATTTTAGTTCATTCTGAATTACCTCGTCAAAGAAATCGGGTTGAATGTATGGCGCTAAAGTGCATATAAGTATCAATCGCTCATTCAATGTCAACTTCTCTCGGCGCACAAATTCAGCGTAACTTCCCTGGAATGAATAGGCATCGGGAATGCTGACATCAGTACCAAAATCAGTTTCAGACATACTATTTCGTATCCTTTTGGTAATAAGGTCCCGCAACATTACCAACTCAGTGCCAATAAAGGAGGTTTTGTTAGGCGGTGTCTCCCTGATGTCCATTAACATGTTAGCTTCCATTATACTTTCACTCATTGAAAGATTTTTATTTCTCGTGAATTATTCCTTTTCCCGAAAGACGTTTTGCATGCTGTGGCTTCGGCACTCTGAAACGTACAAGGTAATTTTTTAGCTTGGGAACTTCCAGTTCAACCTTAATGGGAGTCTCTTCATCCTCGGCTCGCATTAACTTTTTATCTTTAGGATTCACTAAATCTTCTGTGTCAAAAGCTTCTACAAAGAAGTTGAAATCAACCGGATCATCACCTTTGACTTTATCCCAATTTACACGCCACTTAAAACTACCCCTTACTACAATCTTGCCTGTTTCGGTACATAGCTCATTATCGACAATTGTATCAAATTTCACAGCCCCAAAACTAAAATCAAATGGCCCTTTTTTAGTGTCTTTGCAATGTTCATCACTCAACGGGCTAAATAACGCATCGGCGGTGAGCGGGTCCACTACCTCTTCTAATGAAGGTGCACTTTGTGTTGCTCCCAGTTCCAAACCTGCGTCATCTACCGACACCTGTTGTATGGTATTGCCCATATAAAAAGAGCGGAAAAGTCGCAAAGCACCCATAGTTTTAGGCCCGAACATACCATCGACCTGAAGACCGGAGAATGTTTTTTCATTCAATTTCTGCTGTAATAAACTCACACGGGGTCTTAAATGAAATGTTCCAAAAACCAATCCATCGCCTTTTTTAAGACCAGTTAATGGGTTACCCGATACCTGAGATGCAGGAGTAGCAGTTTGTTCCTCTTTTTTCTGAATACCTGGCCCCTGTTGAATGGTATGTGTTAATTCATGAGCTAAAAGCCGCTTACCATCATTATTTTGAGGGTTGTATTTACCTGCATTGAAATAAATATCTTTTCCATTCGTAAATGCTTGCGCGTGTAGTGATTTACTCATATCAACGGCATCTGCGTCTGTATGAATATTCACATCTGAAAAATCAACGCCAAAAGCAGACTCCATTTCATTTTGCGTCTTTTTATCCATCTGACGTCCCTTTCCCCTTCTGCGTTTAATTTGCTCAGATACTCCTTCTCCTTTCACCGGACTTGCCGAATCATTTGTCTTTGCTTGCGCCGCTTCCTCTTCTTCCATTGTTTGGGCTGTCTCCTCCTCTTCCATCGCCTGCGCTGCTTCCTCTTCCTCCACAGTCTGTGCAGCCTCTTCTTCTTCCATGGTCTGAGCGGCTTCTTCTTCCTCCATTGTTTGGGCAGGCTCCTCTTCTTCCATAGTTTGTGCTGCTTCCTCTTCTTCCATAGCTTGAGCCGCCATTTCCTCCTCTTTCGCCATATTTCCTAATTTGGCCTGTTCGACCGAGGCCAGTTCTTTACGGCTCACCATTCCTGTTCCCGGACTGTCAACTACCGCACTGGCCATTTGATCGGCTTGCTGCTCGTACTTGTCACCTGGTTTTCCCATTACTAAGCCGGGACCCTTTTTCTTTTTTTTGGATCTGAAAAAAGCTGTTTCATCACTTTTGTCATTAAAAAAGGGCTTTTGCACATCGTCCTTTTGTATATTAGGCTTTCGTCTGTGAACACGTTTCATAATCAAAAAATTTTAATGATTGTTAAGCGATGCTTCTAATGGCTCTTTTTCACCCTGCATCATTTTCGAGAACTCCTTTTTGTAAAAAACGGCTTTCTCATATTTCGGATTTATTTCCAGCGCCCTTTCTATAAAAATTAACGCCTCTTCATTTTTTTGCATGTAAAAGAAAATAACAGCCTTATCCGTTATGGCTGCTATATGCTTATCGTCTAATTGAATAATCTTGTTTAATTCTACCAGTCCGAGCTCAAGCTGTGATTGTGCCATAAAGTTGTTTGCCAACATGTAACGTATACCGGTATCATCGGGTGCAATGGCAAGGGCTCTTTTAAAAGCGGATTCGGCAAGTCCGTAGTTCTTAAGATACATATCTGCAATGCCCAGGTAATACCACTTTTCCTTCGACTCATCTTCAATTGCCGCAGCGATTTCTATTATCTGACTATATTCCTTTCTGGACAGGAATACCTTTATCATCTCAATCAAATAAAGCGATTTATTGCTTGTAGAAGCAAGCACCGAGAGTACGTGGAGGGCTTCCTGCTGCCTGTTATTTTTTAAAAATAAGTGTACAAGGCCTACAAGTGCACTTTCATGGTTTCTTTCAAGCTCCAGTGCCAACTTATAATGCTTTTCTGCCTGGTCAAATTGCGACAGCATCATATGGGTATTAGCAAGATTTGTTTGATATACTGCTGTATTTTGTACCTCAATTGCTTGATGATAAGCAAAGATAGCTTTTTCAAACTCCTTCATTGCCTGGTAAGTCATTCCAAGGTTGTTCCAGGCTGTATTATTAGCACGATTCAACTGAACCGCTTCCTGAAAACTAAATTCTGCCTGTTGAAAATCACGGTTCATCAGGAGTTTTACTCCTTCATTATTTCTTTGTTTAGATTCGTTTTGCATGAGCAACAATTTTATTAATCGAATATATCGTCTTTAATGTCACGCGCCAGGTCTCCTACCATATCAATCACGTCGAGATCCGGATAGATTACTTCAATGTCATCGAATGACAAATTAAATGGTTCTCCTTCTCTGTAATGAACAGGGAATACAAGTCCAAATTGAATATCGGGACCCCATGAGAATGATGCCAGGTTGTGACGCCAGGTTTCTGAAATTGAGACTAACCACAGATCAAGACTTGCCCGTGCAAAGGCATTAATATCGAATTGAAATTTAGGATTAACAGTGATACGTCCTTCTGCATCGAGTTGCAATCCGGTTGCCGGACTCCAGTTTACGTCTACCGATGCAGAAGCTTCTCCTTCCAATCCCAAACTTCCTGCCACCTCAATACCACCGGTCAGACTGGCTATACCTACACTCACACCTAGTCCGAGGTCGCCTCTCAGTGTAAGTCCCGCATCTGCCGGAATAGCAAATACACCCCGTCCATGAATGGTTGTTTCATCTTCGCGATCGGGGTTATAAGTTACCTCTGCGAACAATTCTCGTAGCTGACCAGGCCCAAAACCGGCAGAAAAATCCAAACCACCGGTAATTCGCGCTACCAGGCCTAAACTTCGCGGCCCTAGTGGTATGGCAAATATTGGAATTTCTACGGCCGGCATATTAAACAATGTACGGTCAAAAGACTGACGCGCAAACACATCTACTGTATCAGGCAAACCAATACGCCCTGTTACTTCTATTTCGCCATTTGGTAAAAATTGAACCCCAGCTGTGGCTGCCAGCCATGGTGTCAATGTAAGCGTCAAACTACCGCCACCGTATACACGCATGGTATCGTCCGGATCTCCGGTAGGCTCCCCATCATCACCTATTGCACGGTTGGTGGCACCTACATTTACCGACCCGCTCAACATACCACGTTGGTAAGTTGCACTACCGGTAATATCTAGTGCTCCATCTTCATAAGTCACTGTGAGGGTACTATTAATACCCGGAATATCTGGTTGTGCTGTGCCCGATACCATTACGCTGTAGTCTTCTGCTCCTTGTTCTTTGGCTACGCGTGCGCTTACGCTACCTCCGCGTATTCCAGGTACGTCAGAACTTAAGTTAAAAGTGCCTTCCATGGAAAAGCCTTCCTCTCCATAGTTAACCGTCATGGTGCCTTGTTCAACACCCGGAACATCCAATTCAGCTTCACCGGTCGCTGTGAAATTATTTTCACTATATGATGCTGTAATCGTAGCACTTTTGATTCCTCTAATTTTACCTTCCGGAATGCCAATAGTTCCGCCAATAGTCCAAATATTATCAATGTATGAGACGTTGATTTCTGCAGGATCGAAAAGTGAAGAATCGAAGTTGAAAGAGCCTTCCAGTCCGAAACCACCTTCTGAAGAAACAGATGCCTGAATGCGTCCTTCACCTACATTTGTTATCCCGAATTCGACATCACCACTCATACCCAGACCGTCTGTTCCAAACGATACTTCAAGTGAGGCCGCTTTCACCTCAAAAGGTGCGGGGAAACTAAATTCACTTACATCAAATAGTTTGCGCAGTCTTATACTATCTCCATCAATTATAATATCTATATCAGCATCACTAATTAACGGTACTGTTGGCAATACCTTACCTTGTCCGTAAAATCCGTTTTCGTTAAGCTCTAAAGTATCTATGCGTATTGGACTCATACCAGGCACTCTCAAACTTTGAAAAACACCGGTAGTACCTGTTACGGCATTATCTATTGTACGCTGTTTGTCTACATAGAAAATGTAACTATTTGGAATTTGATTCAGGTACCAGGTCATATTATCGTATGATGCCGTGACTGTTCTTCTGGTCAAATCCCTGGCTTTATAGGCCGATACCCGCATCTGTCCCTGCGCAAAGTCAGGTCTTTCCAATAAATCTACACGCGTGATCCAATTATTAACAGGATAGTTATCCCCCTCAGGAATTTGCATGCGCTCACCACCGTTTTGCGACAAGAACAGGGCTGGATCATCTTCTGTTCCCAACTCTCTGACTTCATCTCCGGTTAAGGGTTCAATCTTATTTACATGTTCGCCTTGTTGAATCTGGTTAAATGACCAAAATCTATCGTGCATACCATTAGTCTGCAAGTCAAAACCCTCTGCCAGGAATTCAACATTATAAGATGAAAACGCATTTACATATTGATTTGCCCGTGCCGGCCTTGCAGGTAAATTGGGTCTGGCTGTCGCACTCGCATTTTGATAAAACGGAGAATTCAGGACATCAAATGCACTTTTTATTCGCCTGTTCATCTCCCAGGCAATGGAAGAACCGGAACTACTATTTGCTCCAGCCTCCAACAACTCGTAGTTCTGTGCATCGTCTGAACCGCCAAGTTGATGCTCAACGATATGATCAACCTGGAACGAAGTAGCTCTGTTTTCATCGTCCCATATAGGAATTTTTATATGTTCAAGCAACTCGGTACTGGTTGCGAATAAAGTAAAATTCGGATTTCTTTTTCCTTTGAAAAAATATATTCTGGAAGCTTCGTCTGTGGTTCTATTGGTACCCCCGCTAACTCTGGCCTCGCTTTTTAAAGTTTCTAAATGTCTGTTAGAAGCTGAATCAACCGCTTGTCTCCAGTTTTCACGTTGATTGGTATTTCTTCCACTCGGAATAGCATAAGGCGGAGTAAACTTACTCGAATTTCTCGCTTTAAACTGAGGCAAATTGATAAATGGCAACCTCAATGTATTACCATTCTCAAGGACTGTGACATAATTTCCTTCACTGTAGCTAAACTCACTGGCCGTATTGGAAATAGGTGTTACACCTGCCGGCGGTGAAGGCGGTTGTGGAGGTTGTTGAGTCACTGACCTTTTCACATCACCTCCTCCCTGCTGAACGGTATGTGTCAATTCATGTGCCAGGAGATGCTGACCTGAAGTGGAACCAGGATTGTATTGACCCTCATTAAAATAGATATCATTTCCATGTGTAAATGCCTTGGCTCCCAGTTGCTGGTTCATTTGAACAGCCTGGTTATCCGTATGAACCCGTACGTCCGAAAAGTCGCTGCCAAAACCAGATTCCATAGATGACTTTGTATTGTCATCCATACTACTACCCCCTCCTTTACTTGCACTTAGTTGAGCTTCCAAATGACTTCCGGCCGACGATGGTGCTTGATCACTGCTCGATTGAAGCACACCATTTTCATCTGACGCGCTCTCAAATATTGGTTTCCTTTGCAGCGTATCTTCTTCAACGCCCATCTCCTGATCTGTTTGTTCCTCCCCTTCACGCTGCAATGGAAGTTGCTGCATGGAACCGGCACTCACCGCTGAAATATTTTCTGCATGTGCATTATCGGTGCCAAGATTTTGAACCACTTTATCCGCTACGGTATCTGCTTCCTTTTCATAGGAATCGTTAGGTCTGCCAACACGCAATTTGGCTTGAACACCAGACCCGAAAAAAGAGTCTTTCTGTTCCTGGTTTTTGTTGAAAAAAGAATCCTCCTGCTGATTAAAAAACGAATTATGCTGATTTGCTGCTGTCTGTTTTTGTGCTCCTGCAGTGGATGTTGATTTGGTTTTATTCACTTTACTTCCGAGGTAATGAATTCAAGACAAGACTAGCACACAATTTAGCCTTATAGGGATGATAAAGAAGGAAAGCTGTAGCCTTAATTGAAATAATATTTATCGCTAAAACATCATAAATAACTAAATAATAAGTACTTACGTTCAAACAGTTTGAAAAAAACTGAACCAGGTTGACGTGGCGCCAATTTTCCTGTGCATTGGCATAAAAAAAGCAGTTTTTTCTTCCGCTTATTGACTATCTGTGAGATTGTTTCGTTATTCCTGCTTTAAGTTTGAACGACATGGCTATTGTAGTTTCTATAAAGCATCACACCAATTATCAATACGATCGACATGTAACTATGTCTCCCCACCTGATACGTTTGAAACCCGCACCACATAGTAGGAGTCGTATTCTTTCCTATTCCTTAAAAGTGTTTCCGGAATCTCACTTTATAAACTATCAACAAGATGCCTTCGGAAATTACCTCGCTCGTATCGTGATGCATGACAAAGTACAAGCGTTTAAAGTACATGTGGAAGTAATCGTAGAAATGACGGTTATAAATCCCTTCGATTTCTTCGTGGAAGAGTACGCTGAAAAATACCCTTTCCAGTACCTCGAACAGGAATCTAAGGAGCTGAAACCCTATTTCGAATTAGCTGAAAACGGACCTCTGCTAACTAAATGGATTGCCGGATTAACGCATCTAAAAGGTGTTAATATTGTCGATTTCTTAGTAGCTGTTAATAAATCCTTATTCGATCATGTTGAGTATGCGGTTCGATTAGAGTCTGGTGTTTTAACTTGCGAGGAGACACTTGAAAAAAGAGTGGGCTCCTGTCGTGACTCTGCATGGGTACTTGTACAAGCTATGCGTCACCTCGGACTGGCCGCGCGCTTCGTTTCTGGCTATCTTATCCAGCTCAAAGCCGATCAAAAAGCGATTGACGGTCCATCGGGGCCTGATGAAGATTTTACTGATTTACATGCCTGGTGCGAGGTATATATTCCGGGTGCCGGCTGGATCGGACTCGATCCTACTTCCGGACTTTTGGCGGGAGAAGGGCATATACCGCTGTGTTGTACTCCCGACCCGGTGAGCGCTGCTCCCATTTCAGGCAGTCTGGACATTTGTGAATCTACCCTGGAATATAAAAACGAAGTGCTTCGAATCCATGAGGATCCACGTGTTACTAAACCTTACTCTTCAGAGCAGTGGAAAGCGATAATGAACCTGGGTTCCATCGTAGATAACAAACTGGAACAAGGAGACGTACGTCTTACAATGGGCGGAGAGCCTACATTCGTTTCGATCGATGATATGGAATCGGCTCAGTGGAACACCACTGCCGATGGTGAAGATAAAAGACAAAAAGCACAGCTATTGCTCGGCCATCTTTCCCGTTGCTACGGAAAATACGGCCTGTTTCACCATGGTCAAGGTAAATGGTATCCCGACGAACCGACACCACGCTGGCAACTGGCGCTATACTGGCGTAAGGATGGAAAAGTATTATGGAAAAATAAGGAATTATTTGCCGATATAGGGCAACAAGGTAATTACTCAATTGATGACGCACACAAGCTCATTGCTACACTTTGCCCTTATCTTGGGGTATCAGAAAAAGAAATTATGTCCGCTTATGAAGATGTTTTTTATTATCTCTGGACAGAGCGTAAGCTTCCTGCAAATATTGATCCTTTAAGCATAAACCCAAAAGACTCATTGGAACGCCAGGCGCTAATGAAACAGCTGGAAAGAGGTCTTGATAAACCGGTAGCTTTTGTGCTCACCTTGCAATGGGCCTTCGAAAAAAAAGGGTGGATTAGCCGCAAATGGGAACTCCGTGGTCAACAGCTATATCTTGTTCCTGGTGACTCGCACGTAGGTTATCGCCTACCGCTGGAGTCTATTCCCCATGTGCAGACATTCGAAGAAACGCCCACATTACACAAAAGCCCATTTGCCGCAGAAGCAGAACTTGAAGACTATCATGAAAAAACTACGGCGAGACTTATGCAGGAAAATGATTTTGAGATTCCTGCGAACCTCCTTAATAAAAAAGCTCCGGACATTGAACAGAAGGACCATAAAACCAGCTTAAAAGATTTCATTCCTTTCAAGGAAGAAGAAGAGGAAAGCGTTGAATACAAGCCATTGTACAATTCTTTTACCATTAAAACTGCCTTGGTTGTTGAACTACGTATGGGTCGTTTGCATGTATTTATGCCGCCTGTCGATTGGTTGGAACACTACCTCGACATTCTTGCTGCTGTCGAAAATACTTGTGAGGACTTGGGGTATGAAGTCGTGATAGAAGGCTATGCCCCTCCTCGTGATAACAGATTGGAAAAAATCATGGTCACACCCGATCCCGGCGTTATTGAAGTAAACGTACACCCCTCAAAGAATTGGAACGAACTTATTACCAATTACAGTACTATATTCGAATGTGCTAAAAAATCGAGGTTAGGCGCTGAAAAGTTTATGCTTGACGGAAAACACACTGGTACGGGAGGAGGCAACCATATTACACTGGGTGGATCTAAAGCCTCAGACTCCCCGTTGTTAAGAAGACCAGACTTACTCCGAAGTATGATCACATTCTGGCAACACCATCCAGGCTTGTCCTATTTGTTTTCTACAACATTCGTAGGTCCGACCAGCCAGGCTCCCCGCGTAGATGAAGGCAGGCAAGAAATGTTGTATGAGCTGGAAATCGCCTTCGACCAAATCCCGGAACCCGGTGGTCATATTCCATTTTGGCTCGTAGACCGCTTATTACGCAATATGCTTATTGACTTAACAGGTAATACGCACCGTGCCGAATTTTGTATCGACAAACTTTATTCCCCGGACTCGTCTACCGGCCGGCTTGGAATTCTGGAATTACGCGGTTTCGATATGCCTCCAAGTAAAGAAATGTTGCTTGTGCAGTTGCTCCTTATTCGTAGCCTGGTCTCCTGGTTTTGGGAAAAGCCTTACAAAGGTAAACTCGTGCGATGGGGAACCCAATTACATGATCGATTTTTGACACATCACTTTGTGCGTGAAGACCTGAAAGATGTGGTCGAACAATTACAAAAGGATGGTTACGCTTTTGAGCTCGATTGGCTGGAGCCTTTTTTCGAGTTTCGCTTTCCACACACCGGGCGCTTTGCATACAATGAAATAGTAGTGAACTTAAGAACAGGAATCGAACCATGGCATGTTTTGGGTGAAGAAATGTCGAGTAGTGGTAATTCACGGTTTGTAGACTCCTCGGTCGAAAAGCTCGAGATAATGGTAACAGGATTGAATGAAGACCGTTATGCCATTCTTTGCAATGGCCTTCGCGTTCCAATGACTAAAACAGCTGTTCATGGAAAATGCATTGCAGCCATTCGATACCGGGCCTGGCAGCCACCTTCTGCCCTACACCCAAACCTGAGTGTGGATACACCACTGGTAATTGACTTATACGATCTCTGGACCAAAAAAGTGGTGAGTGGTTGCACCTACCACGTTTATCACCCCGGAGGGCGCTCCTACGATACATTCCCACTAAATAGCTATGAAGCAGAAGCACGACGCGTTTCACGCTTCTGGGACTTCAATCATAGCCAAAATCCTATTATTAAAAAGACAGATGCTTCCAATATCGAGCGATTTATAACTACTGAAAACAGACGCGATGTTGTAGCTATTCCACCAATAATAGAGCCGGATCCCGAATACCCAACTACCTTTGACCTGAGAAAATACAAATTAAAATACTAAGAAAAGTCCGCTAGCTGGAAAACTCGAGGAAGTTAGGAAGCGTCTCTGCTGCATGCACAAGCCGATTGTTCCACTCATTAGCAATATCCCTTAAATCTCCTTCTGATTTTCTAATCTCCTGAAAATTGAAGCTTTCGTTTTTATATAACACAAAATCTATGGGAAAGTCTACATCACTTGCGTTCTTAAATGTAGCATCAAATGACAGGTAAGCCACTTTTACAGCTGTGTCAAAATCTATTCCTTCATGCAAAAGCCTACGCAAAATAGGTTTTCCAAAACCCGTATTTCCAATGAGCGCATAAGGCGATTCGTCAGATACCTCTACCCAGTTTCCTTCCGGAAATACTAAAAACAAAGATGCTGAATCATCTTTGGCACACTGGCCACCAACGATGAAATGGGCATCGAATATGAAGTTGCTGTCCTCTAGTGATTTCAAATCTTCTTCACGAACTTTCTTCACCATCTCACCAAGAAGGTTTACCACTTTGTACAATTTTTCAGAATGATGCTCGGAAAACTCATCTTCAAAAAAATGAATGACCTTGTCTCTAATAGAGCGCAAACCTGACGACATAACAAATATGGAATTTCTTTGATCCTGATAGGTCCATATTTTTTTTGAAGTGGAAACACCCAATCCGCTACTTATACGTGTGTCTGACAGGGCAACGACACCTGTTTTACATTTAATTCCTATACAATAGGTCATTTTATTGGTTTATGACTTCGACATGATGTTTACTGGTCTGCTCACTGACGTTACTGAAGACTCCTTTAATAGGAGTACAATCGTTGAAATCCAGACCATGCGCAATTTTAATATAATGATGATCAACTAGCAAGTTATTTGTAGGATCAAATCCTTTCCAACCTACATAAGGAATATTTACTTCTACCCATGCATGTAACTGTGCACTTCCTGTCATTTCAGCACCTTGGTCGAGGTATCCGCTTACATATCTGGCTGGAATTCCGTTGGCTCTACACTGAGCAATAAATAGATGTGCGTAATCCTGACAAACGCCCTTTTTATGTGCCCAGGTATCCAAAGCTGTAGTAGAAATCGTACTCTCTCCGTTGATATACTCAATTTTATCATAAATAAAATTGTTGAGTTCCGTTAAATAGTCTATGAGGTGTTCGTAGTTTTTCCTACAAGGAAGTTCTTTATAGTGTTCTTCTAAAAATGTTAAAGGTGTAGCGCTTAAAAATAGATGTTGATTTAACTGAAAACGGAAATTGTCCAACTCCTGAATTACAAGGTTGGGCTCCGGGTACTGAAAATCAAAGGGGTTGATTTTGTCTATTTTGACTTGAGCTTCTAACTGAAAATCAAAGAAAATAATAGGCCTGGGCTTGTAATAACAAACGGTTTTAAAGCCAAAACAATTAGTACTTATATGCCCAGAATGTCCAAAAGAAGAGCTCATCTTTAAGCTTAGGAGCTGTTCACTTATTGCAGGAATCACTAACAATTGAAGCGAAACGCGTTCTACAGGGTCTTGATAATCATTGGTTATCTGATATTTAATAGAAAAAACAGGCATTAAAAGGAAAGGTACTTTTTCTCAAATTCTCTACTAATTTTATTAATATACTGCCTGGTCTCATTCAAAAAAAAGTGAATATCCTCTTTGATATCGTCGATAGTCAAAAATTCATAATGAGCACAGAGTTTTCCGACACTATAGTCTACTGTGTTTGGGTCCCGATAATCTGTATTGCTGATTAGGGATAAATAGTGTCGAACCTGCTGCAATGAATGGTTGATGGAACGTGGGCATTCTTCTACCAGCACCAAAAATTCCAGCACTTGTTCGCGATGAGGAATTGCGCCGTAGTATTTCTTATTCATATCAAAGGACTCAGTACACTGTAGCAGTGTCGCCCACTCAAAGCTTAAGTCATTCACAGAATATCCTGCTTCTTCCACTTTTTTAATATCATTTAATTTAGAATTTATGATACGAATAATTTGAATCGCCCGCTCCAGATGCATGCCCATAAGAATAATAGCCCAGGTTTCATCGTGTAGGAGCGTTCCATTTATTTTGCCCCTTACTATCGTATTCTGTTCGATTATTGTTTGGGTAAAATGATAAAGCCCGGTGCTTACAAAAGCCTCAACAGAATAATCGTTGATACGATGGTAAAAGCGGTTAATAGCTTCCCAAAGATCTGAGGAGATGGCATTGCGAACCCCTCGTGCATTTTCACGCGCCAGGGTAATTATGCTCAACATTGAATTGGGGTTTTCCGGATCGACACCAATCTTATACAGAACATCCCGCTCTTTGATAGCTTCCATGTCAAAGATTCCTGCCATGTAAAGCATAGATTCCAACACAAAATTTCGATTATAAGATTCCATTATCGGCGCATCGAGAGACGAAAAGTAAATCTCATTGCTGTAGCGGGCCATATGCTCTGCGCGCTCCAGGTAACGACCCATCCAATACAAGTTATTAGCTACTCTTGATAACATAATCCATTTTTTCTACATAATAATCACTTTTCCAGTACCCAGGTATCCTTCGATCCCCCACCTTGTGATGAGTTCACGACCAAATTTCCCTTTTGTAAAGCTACACGCGTAAGTCCACCACTCAACACATGGTCCATATCTTTTCCCATTAAACAAAATGTTCTTAAATCTATATGCCTGGGTTCAAATAGTTTGCTGTCTTCTATGAAGGTCTCATGCACCGACAGACTCATAATTGGCTGAGCAATGTATTTCCTGGGATTACTTTTTACGCGATTTTTCACTTCTTCTATTTCCGCCTTACTCAATTTATTACCTATGCTAATTCCATATCCACCCGATTCGTCGACAGGTTTCACCACCAGTTGGTCAATATGATCGAGGACATAATCGCGTTCTGCAGAAATTTCACAGCGGTATGTTTTTACATTGTTCAATATGGGCTCTTCTGCCAAATAGTATTTTATAATCTCGGGCACATAATTATATACCGCTTTATCATCTGCCATTCCAGTTCCCGGAGCGTTGGCCAATGTTACGTTTCCGGCGCGGTAAGCATTCATCAAACCGGGAACACCCAGAACAGAATCGGATCTAAAATTCAATGGATCAAGGTATTCATCATCGACTCTGCGGTAAATTACATCAACTTTTATCGGACCGCGAATGGTCTTCATATACACAAAATCTTTGTCAACAAACAAATCCTGCCCTTCGACTAATTCCACGCCCATCGCCTGAGCCAGGTAAGAATGTTCATAATAAGCAGAATTATACATTCCCGGTGTAACCACTACCACTGTTGGCTCATCTACATTTTTGGGTTTCACAGATTGGAGCATTTCTAGCTGCTTGTCAGTATATCCATAAATAGACTTTACCTTCATCTGCTCGAAAAGATCAAAAAGAGACTTCTTAAGCGCCAGTCTGTTTGAAAGCACATAACTAACACCAGATGGGCAGCGCAGGTTGTCTTCCAAAACATAATAGGCTCCATCGCTGTGTTTGATAAGATCTGTTCCACATACGTGCGTATAGATACCGCCTGGTGGAGTAATCCCGATCATTTCTTTGAGATAGTTCTTTGAGGAGTAAATTAACTCAGACGGAACAATGCGGTCTTTTAAAATTTTCTGCTCGTGATAAATGTCATGAATAAATAAATTAATGGCCTTGTTTCGCTGTAATATACCTTTTTTAAGTTTGTGCCACTCGTCATTGGCAATAATCCTTGGAAATAGGTCAAAAGGAAAGATTTTTTCATCGGGACGCTTGTTTTCGAAGTATACAGAAAATGTTATGCCTTGATTGAAAAAAGTACTCTTTGCCTCCTTATACAAAATTTCGACATCGTGGCTGTTAAATCGACTGAAGTGCTCAAACACTTTTTTGTAATGTTCACGCGGCATCATCAGATCAGAAAATACCTCATTATAAGCTAATGCTGGAAGCGATCCGGATTCAAAAATATTTGAGGGAGTACTATTCATGATCTTCAGTTTTTGACAGCGTGTATAATGTCAATTAAGAAAAACTGTTATTCACGAACAAATGAAATTACGTGTTTTTTAACTACGTATTAACCAAGAAACACTTCTACGTAACGAATCATGTAATTAACTGCGAAAAATCATCCGATTCACTGCAAATACCCTCTTTATGAAACCCTTACTCCTTATTGCGAATTAAGGCAAGGTCGCTAATACCGTTACTCCTCCTTTGGTGGTTTCTTCAAGGTTTACGTTGATCTTGGCATCAAGTGGAACGAATACATCAACGCGCGAACCAAACTTGATGAATCCAAATTCTTCACCCTGTTGAATTGTATTAGTTGGCTCCACATACCAGCGAATGCGTCGTGCCATAGCTCCGGCGATTTGACGACACAAAACCTCGATTCCCTGTTTGTTTTTAAATACAACAGTATTGCGTTCGTTATCGGTGCTGGACTTTGGGTTAATTGCCAGGTAATACTTACCGGGATGGTATTTGGTATAACTCACTTCACCCTCCATCGGACTGCGATTACAATGTACATTCCTGGGCGACATGAAGATCGAAATTTGTTGCCTTTCATCATTGAAATATTCGTTCTCCACTGTGTTTTCTATTACCACAACGCGCCCATCGGCTGGTGCAATTACGTGCTTTTCATTTTTTTCTACCAGGCGCGTGGGATTACGAAAAAATTGTAATACAAAAAGGTAAACGATAATACTGGGCACTATAACTGTGATATGTACAGCTGTGTTTCCGGGGAAATACCATAAGGCTGCCGCCACTAAAAATGATAAAATAATAAATAATTTAACCAGTGTTCCGTAACCTTCCCTGTGTATAGTCATGTTTCCTAAAATCCTCCGCGATACTTTAACGTTTGCGCTACTTTATCTGTAGCCACAATATACGCAGCAATTCGCATAGAAACATTATATTTCTTCATCGCTTCATAAACTTTGTCAAAAGCTTCGGTCATGATTCGTTCGCTTCGGCGATTGACACGTTCTTGTGTCCATTTGTAACCGAGGCGATTTTGCACCCATTCAAAGTAAGATACAGTAACTCCACCGGCATTGGCTAAAATATCCGGAACAACTAAAATTCCTTTATCCTGAATTATTTCATCGGCCTCCGCAGAAGTCGGACCGTTAGCTCCTTCCACAATCATCCTGGCATTTATTTTGTCCGCATTTTCAGAAGTGATTACATCTTCGAGTGCAGCAGGGACTAAAATATCCACATTGGCTGTCAGCAGTTCGTCATTGCTTATTAGTTCGGCACCGTCGAAACCAGCCAGTGACATGTTGTTGTTATCTCTGTAGGCAATGGCCTTATCAATATCTATACCTTTATCGTTCCAATAGGCACCGGAAACGTCGCTAATTCCTAAAATTTTCACCCTGCGTTGGCGAAGTAGTCGCGCAGCATGTGAACCTACATTACCAAAACCCTGTACGGCACAGCTTACTTCGCGCGGATTCATATTCAACTTTTCCAAGGCGTTGAGTGCAGAAATCATCACACCGCGTCCGGTGGCCTCAGTACGTCCCAAGGACCCGCCAAGTACCAGTGGCTTCCCGGTAATCACAGCTGGTTCTGTTTTTCCCTGCATTTTGGAATATTCATCCATTATCCAGGCCATTTCACGTTCTCCTGTCCCCACATCCGGCGCAGGTATATCCTTATCTTTACCGAACACATCAATCATCTGAAGGGTATATGCACGTGTAAGACGTTCAATCTCACCTGCCGACATCGACCTTGGATTACATTTTATACCACCCTTGGCTCCTCCATATGGAATATCCACCACGGCGCACTTCCAGGTCATCCATGCCGCCAGTGCTTTAACCTCATCAATATTAACACCCATATCATAACGGATCCCCCCTTTTGAAGGGCCCAGAATATCAGAGTGAACCACGCGAAAGCCTTCAAATACACGCAAAGAGCCATCATCCATTGTCACATGTAAAGATACCAATACCTGCTTTACAGGGTTGATTAGTACATTATAAGTATCCTTATCAAGTCCCAAAATATCTGCCGCAATATTGAATCGCGACATCATGGATTCGAAAGGGTTTAAAGCACCTCCTATTGGTGCCGGCTCTTTATATATATGTCCCATTATTTTAACGTTTGCTAATGCTCAATTTTTAATTTACGAATGATATTTTGTAAGTGTTTATTCCATCAGCTTATTTTTAATCAAATTTGACCGAAAAGTCGCTTTCATTACAATAGCATATACCTCTTTAAAAAAATAAATGTAGGGGCACTACGAAATAAATGCTTATGAATAATCCATCAAAGCGATCTAACAGGCCTCCATGACCTGGTAAAATATTTCCTGAATCCTTCACACCCAGACTTCGCTTTAACAAAGACTCCACCAAATCGCCCATACCCCCCGTAACCACTACTAAAACTGATACTAAAGACCAAAATAAATAACGTTGTTCATCGAAAAAATGTGCAATACAAAATGCCACCAGAAGGGACAATATAAATCCACCGGCAGAACCTTCCCAGGTTTTATTCGGTGATATTCGCTCGAAAAGCTTCGTTTTGCCAAAAAGCTTTCCGGCAGTATACGCTCCTGTATCACTTGCCCATAGACATAGAAAAAAGCCAAGCACATAAATGAAATGATAAGTTCCATCGGGATTCCCGAAATGATAAAAAAGAGCTATTGGCAATGATATATAACACCAACCTAAAACAGTATATCCCAGATGCTGAAAGGGCGATTTTTTCTTAAAATATAACTCGCTAATGAACATAATACCAAATACCGGGACGAATGCCAAAAGCCATTTTGGAGTGATCAAACCTTGTTGTAACAGCCAGGGTGTCGACGTAATTAAAGCTCCAATAGAAAGGCCAATCACTTTTTGTACCTTCATACCGACGTGCTGTACTAACTTATAAAACTCATGGAGCGAGCCTATGCTTAATAAAACGGCAAAAATCAGAAAGCTTAATTGGCTGTAAATTATAAGAAAAATTAGCAAGCCGGCACCCAACAAACCTACTATAATGCGCTTAGTGAGATTATTCAAATTTTAATTTTTCGTTCATCAATTTAATAGCGCGAAGAACGTCGTTTTGATTGACATGCACTTCGTAATAACCCAAGGGATAACTGGAATCTCGCTTATTTACAATAACAACAGGTATTCCAACATGCTGTAACATAGCTTTACAAATTTCTGCTTTGTGATTATGTGTTGTAATAAAAACAGACTTCCACTGATCACTCATTATCGCTCGGGTTCAAGCATACGCTTTTCGCTAATTCTTTTAAAGATAAATAAAGAAGCACTAAAAAACACAAAAACTAATAATAAGATTATTAAAGGGGTTTTTGGCTCTTCAGAAACATCAAAATCAACCACCTTTTGTTGGTAAAGATACATTAGAATCACTGTACCGGCATTGTTAATAAAATGAGCCCATATGGATATACTCAACGATTGTGACCAAAAGTACAGGTAACCAAATAATATTCCCAAAAGCATACGCGGTACCAGGCCATAAAACTGCAGATGGAATGCGCTAAATATAAAACCTGTTAATAAAATGGCTATATGCACATTCTTTGTAAACCTTGTGAGTATGTTTTGAAGCATGCCTCTAAAAACAATCTCCTCTCCAATAGCGGGTAACAATCCAATAACCAGAATTCCTAAAACCACTTTTGGAAGCGAATCGAAAATGGTCATCTTCTCTATCATGTCATTAATTCGGTCTTCGGAGCTGCGTGCCCAGACTTCAAATCCATTCATAAACTCCGGAAGTTTCAGTTCCTGGTTCCATTCAATGACCATACCATTCAATGGTAAAAACAGATAGGAAATAAGTAATGTCAGGGCAAATAATGATAAGTAATTATTGATTTTAAGCGTTCCCGCCCCATTAAAAGCAAACCAGTTTTTACGCTCAAAAAAACGTAAATACAATAATGGTATTAGCGTAAAGCTCAACAAATGAGTAAGCCCTTGTATGGCATAAATGATGTATATCTCACGGTCGGTGTTAACAGCTCCGCGCAGTAGCTCCGATAACCCGTCGAGGCCTACATTACTAAAAGGTAACACCAATAAAATGGCCAGTTGCCCACCAAAAAAAGTTCCGGCTATCAACAAAACAACAAAACCTATTAACGACATCATGGGTGAACGTGCGTCTGTCTCTGCTAATTCCTTATTGAATTTATACATAAATGCTAAATTAAGAGTTAATTACAGAATGTACTGCACAATATTGCCAAGTAAGTTTTAATAACCACAATTATTTGCGATGGTGTCGTAAATGGACTGGAGTTTTTCCTTTTTGCGCATTCCCAATTTCAGCTGACATGCAAATTCTATATATGTATATGCCAATTTAGGTTTTTTGTAATCGTTATTTAGTTTTATTGCAAATAGTTGCACACGCATCCTGAAGCTTATCTTTAAGTTCTAAAAAATAATCAGGCAATAAATTCATGCTTCGCCAGAACTGGCGGTCAAAATCCGCTTCACGTTTTTGCCATGTTTTTAAGTAATCTTCATTCACCATTTCGGCCATATGTGCTATTTCTGCTACCTGATTTTTTAAATATGAATAGCCTTTTTTATATGCGACATCGGTATACGATATATCTATATGATCAGTGAGTGGACGTGCAAAAAGTGAAAAAATGGTTCGTTTTTTTAAGGCTTTCACTAATAATTCACTGAATCGATTCGCAAAATAGGGCCCTACCCATAGCTTAAACTGATCGTCACCTATGGGTTTGGAGCCGGTAAGAAAATCGGGATCGCCAAACTCCAAAAAATCCAGTAATAATTTATTTTCATATACAAGGCGGTGAAAGCTGCTCTTTTCATCGTTTTTTAATTCCTCAATTACGGCTAAAAAATCACTCTTGTTAATCATCTGATCTTTGAGCTGAACAGCCTCATTCTGACGTAGCTCAAATTGTGCCAATACACGCTTCTTCAATTTTTGATAACTTAAAGCTGTTAAATCCTGCGTGACAACACCAAGTATTTCGGCCAAATGATACGGACAGAGGTAACGCATGCTAATTTTCTGTTAACTGTTCCCATTTATCTTCAATCACAAAAAACACATCGGAATCAACAGGAATTTTTGTTGGATAAGCAATGTGTGCATTTTTGGTAAAAACGCCCCCGTTTTTAATTTGCATTAGCTCTTCTAATGAAACTCGCTCTACCTTCACATTACGAAGAACCGACCCAAATTCAGTTTCTACCGGTGAACAAAAGGCACAAGTATCTGTTGACCAGTTATCACCTAAATAACACAAAGTGCTTATTTCACCAAGGGCAGGTAAATCCAAATGCATTTGATTTCCGGCTTCAACCTTAGTGATTCGCATTTCCATTAAAAAAGTGTTGTCGGCCCTGGCATAAGCAAAAAAAACAGCATCATATTTTGTGCGGTTTTCCAGAACATACGATTTTGATCGTTTGCTATATGGTGTCCCTAAACTGTAGTTATAAGCTGATGTATCTTTAGCTGTGTAGTTTAAAGAGCTATCTGTATGCATTTGATGAAAGGCCCTGATATTTTTTTCAATGTGATTCAAATCAACCATCGATTTCTCAAGTTTTTGAATGGTAAGGACTTGCTCAGGTATTTTCACATTATTACTACTCATATGACTACCACAACGTGTCAGTCTTACGCCAAGCACAATGATAAATAATACGACCCACCCCCAATGTATTCGCTTTCCATTAGCTTGTGAGCCTACATTTTGCACATTGAAATACAAATCATCATAAATACGTTTGACTTCTTGCCTGAGAAACTCGTTGGTTTTAAGGTGGTAGGCAAATTTTATGTAAGCAAAGGCTATGATGTGCAATCTATGTTCATTGTTTAACTCAATAGCCAGTTGAGTACAAACCTCACTATAATCGTCTCTGAGGTTCTGAAAATAATCAGGAAGTGCATTAATAACCTTTAGCCTCACGGGATTAAATTGAGTCTTCCTGCGTTTGGTTTCTTTGATAAAACGCGACCTGTCGAGGGACAAAACCTCATTAATTTCAGCTATTTCGTTTTTTAATGAGCGGTAACTCTTTGTATAAGCTTTATCCAAAAACTGTATGTCCATAAAACTTTCCGGCGGCCGAATTAATACCGTTTTAACACTGTTGGTTTTTAATTTTTCATAAAGAAGGTGGTTATATTGATGCGCAAAATAAGGTGAGATCCAAGTCTTAAAAGCCTCATCGGTAAAAGGTGAAGCATTTTCGAAAAAATGATCATCACCCTTCTGTAAAAAATTCAAGAGTGATTTATTGTCAAAAACGAGCAAATGATAATTGAATAATAACTCATCTTTGAGCTCTTCCAACAATTTTAGAGCATCGCTTTTATTTACAGGTACGCCATTTATTTCTATAGCCTGACTATTTTGAAGCTCAAATTGTGCCTGAATTTTACGCTTAATCTTGGTGTAAGCAAAATTTGAAAAATCATGCTCTTTTGTTAAGGTTGTAATTAATATAAATGGTGAAAGATAAAGCATTGTGCAATTTTACAAAAAAAAGATGAAAGGGCTGATTTTATGAGAATTTTAGCCAATAATACAAGTAATTAAAATTTCTGAATTTTTTTTGATTAAGTTGTCCCCTAAGTTTTAATGTGCGACGTCATTTACATGAATTTTAACTATAAAACGAAATAACAATGAAAGAATTTATGATGATTTTTATCGGAGCTGATTACAGCGAACTGGGTTTATCACCTGAAGAAATTCAAAATCGTATGACTAAGTGGTGGGCCTGGAACAATAAAATGCAGGATCAAGGTATTTTAAGAGGCGGACATGCACTCGAACCTGAAGCAAAAAATATATCAGGCGAGTCAAGAACGGTTAGTGACGGACCTTTTATAGAGGGAAAAGAATTAGTGGGTGGTTATTACATCATAGAAGTAGAAAACATGGACAAAGCCGTTGAAGTTGCGCAAGACTTCCCTGATTTCGAATTGGGAGGAACTGTAGAAATTCGACCAGTAATGGTTTTTGACAAATGAGTCATGAAAAAATTGTAGACCATCTTTTCCGTCATCAGTACGGAAAGATGGTCTCCATTCTTACTAATATTTTTGGTTTATCACATCTCGAGCTCATTGAAGATGCTGTGCAAGATACTTTTTCACAAGCATTACTAAAGTGGCGATACAACATTCCAGAGAATCCTGAAGCATGGCTTACAAAAGCAGCAAGAAATCGTGCCATTGACTTGCTCAGAAAAATTAAAGCTGAGAATCAACGTTTTGAAAAGGTCAATAACGGGGCTATAGTTATAAATATGGAGGATTTTTTTCTAGACCAAGAAATCGCAGATGCCCAGCTACGTATGATTTTCGTGGCTTGTCACCCACGTCTTGATTCTCGAGAACAAATCGCCTTTGCATTAAAGACCATATCGGGTTTCAGTACCAAAGAAATCGCCGCCGCACTTTTACTCAAAGAAGAAACAATTAAAAAAAGATTGTCACGAGCACGCAAAAAGATTGTCAATGAAAACATACACTTTAAAATCCCTTATGAGAAAGAACTCGGCCAGCGGCTATGCAGGGTGATGGAAGTCATTTATTTAACTTTTAATGAAGGTTTTCATTCCACAAATCCTTCAAATATAGTACGCAAAGATTTGTGCGGTGAGGCCTTGCGACTGTGCCAATTACTGTTGAAAAAAGAGACTTTTAGAAGCCCGGACCTATATGCCCTATTCGCCCTCTTATGCTTTCATATGGCAAGAGCAGATAGTAAAATTAACGAAAACCAGGAATTAATAGATCTCAAAAATCAGGATCGCTCAAAATGGTATAAACCGCTTATTAACCTTGGAAATAATGCCATGCACAAGGCGGTAGAGAGTAAAGTTTATACCAGCTATCATTATGAAGCGGCAATTGCCGGGGAACACGTACTTGCCCCTTCGTTTCAGGAAACCAACTGGTCTCGTATAGACCACTATTACACCGAGCTATTAAAAATCTACGAGACACCTACTTCCAAACTAAATGCTGCAGTTGTAAAAATGGAACTTCAGGATTTTACTAAAGCGAAAATATTGTTAGACGAAATTTCCCCGGATTCCCTTGAACAGCGTAACTACCTTTATTATACAACATTAGCCGAATGGTATAACCGTCAGGAACTACATAGTATGGCTTTGCAACAATTGAACATTGCCCTCAACAATGTTTCAAATGAAAAAGAACACTTTTTCATTAGGAAGAAAATAGAATTGATTCGCTCATGAGCACCTACTAAATGCTCAACTCGGTGAAACTGTTAGGTTACCTAAATGTTCTATCGAAAACAGATACGATCATGTAACTTTTTGAATCTATTTCTGTTATAAAATATACATGATTTCATAAAATGATGTAATACCAGCTAAGCAATTTTCACTTTTCCTTCATGTAAAACTTCGGTATATGATAACACCGCCAGTACCACCAAACGACGAGCATCGAGTAGAGGCATTGAAGTCCTATGCCATTTTGGATACAAATCCGGAAGCTGACTATGACAATGTTACGGCGCTGGCATCTTCTATTTGTGAAACACCTATAGCACTTATAAGCCTTGTTGATAAAGACAGGCAATGGTCCAAATCCTGCCATGGCATGGCAGTAAGTGATATTCCCCGGGAAATAACACTTTGTACACACGCCATAGACAACAATGAGCTACCATTAGAAATTGACGATACAAGAATAGACGAACGTTTTTGTGACAACCCCCTGGTAAATGGCAACCCACCAATTATTTTTTATGTGGGTATTCCTTTAATTAATGAAGAAGGTTATGCATTGGGCACGCTTTGTGTAATTGATCATAAACCAAAAAAATTAAGTGGTCAGCAACTTTTTTGCCTTAAAGCGCTGGCCAATCAGCTAATGAAGTTATTGGAATTACGCAGGACTAACATAAATCTTAGAATTACGAATAAGAATCTTGAAAATCAAAACAAAGGTTTGAGGGATTTTGCACAAGTAGCCGCTCACGATCTCAAATCCCCTCTTAATAATATTGTAATGCTCTCTGAGTTGCTGAATATTAAACATTCCCAAAAACTCAATATGGAAGGGAAAGGTCTACTCACTGATATTTCCTATTCCTCCAAAAAATTAACCGGGTTAATTGATGGTATCCTCGAATATAGTCAAAGCACCAACCTGCTGCTTCGCAAAAGACATAATGTTGCTTTACCCAAAATGATGGAAGAAATTATTCATTTGGTCGACCCTACAGGTGAAGCAATTATAACACCCTCAAATGTACCTGAGTCATTCTTCACCAACAAAATTGCGCTGGAACAAATACTAATCAACTTGTTATCCAATGCCATCAAATATAATAATAAGTCGGTATGCCGTGTCTGGGTACTTTTTGAAGTGTCTAAGGAGTTCATGACCATTAGTGTAAAAGATAATGGTCCCGGTATAGCCAAACCAAACCAGGATCGTATTTTTGAACTTTTTGAAACAACCGCCAACACCGATAAAAACTGCCAAAAAGGTACAGGTATTGGGTTGGCTACTGTAAAAACTCTGGTCGAAGGAATGGGAGGAAAAATAAGCGTACACTCAGAAATGGGAAAAGGATCTATTTTTAAATTTTATATTTCATCAAAGTAAATACCGTTGCCAATGGTGATTAAAACCATCTTTGAATACATCGGCTTATTTCAACATCTATAAAAAAATGAAATTATACCTGGATTTTATGATTTTGGAATGAAATACGCCAATATTAAAAGGAAAACCTCCCGTCAATTCATAAACGCTTATTAATTTTTCCCAGTACATTTTTTTATTTAATTGTGGTTTCCTGTCGTTGTTGAGATGAGTAAAAGCTATTTTTAAATTCTTTTGCAGGAAGACCCAACCCTTGAGCGTTTCAACAGACTGTAGAAGCAACAAGGAAATAAAAGCGTATATTCAGGTACATTTTGCAATTCAGATAGCCTTAAAAGTATCATTTTGATATAAGTCAAACAAGGAGCTCATTCTTAAGATTGTTAATTCCTATACGGATACAATTTAACTTGAATAAGCCCTATTCAAAGCAAAAACAATACCTACTTTTTACACAAGGCAAACTGGGTTGGTAATGGGAATACCAAGAAAGTAGTACCTATAAAAATGATTATGCAGGTATTGAAGTACTATTTAGGTAATTAAGTACGTTAATACCTTAAGAATAAACCCAACTTTAATGAAAAATCTATTTTTAGTCATTCTAACAAGCTGTATACATACCTGCCTATTTGCTCAAAATAAGTTGATCTCAGAAGATTTAGGACAAATAGACAGAGGCATTTATTTGAATATTGGAACAACAAATGATATCAAACTTGATAACAAAGATTGCAATCAGGATCCGGCATGCATGCATGAAGAAATAAACAACATATTAGTACCCGCCTCTTTCTCTAATTTCAAAAAAGAAGTACGATATAATCAACTTTCAAACGGTATCGCCTGGAAGATAGGGATGAATGTAAATAAGGCACGCAACGAGGTAAAAATGTTCAAACATACAAGTCGATCCCTTGGCTTTGGTTTCAGCAACTTCAGGACCACCCAATCTTTATCCTATCTACTCACAGTTGCAGATCCCGGTAACCATGATACGAGCGATTGGGGACGAATAGGTTTTTTGGATTCAGAAAAAAAATATCAGGAGTTTTTTGTAAACTATCAGCACTTATTTCAAACTAATGTTCAAAAGCGATTTTCTTTCGCTACCGGTTTATCAGCAGACCTGGGTTTTTATAACTATCAATTTACATCCCAATTTAAGGAATATGATGATGTAGCACATGGCTCTACTTTTAATTCTATTCAACAAACAGGTGTCAATAGCAAAACTTCTGAAACTTTTTATGAAGAATATGAAACGAACATTTTTAGTAAAATAGCTATTCCGCTTCGAATGGAATTTCACTTTAACGAAGGCAAAATTACTTTTTATGGTCAATGCAGGCTAGGAGTTCAACTTTTGGCATTCGAAAATCGGCTTGAAACATACCCTTATTTAGGTGCAGAAATTGGGCTCGTTTATAGCTGGTAAAAGCGGAAAGTTATATTTTTCATTCTCGTCAGCAAAATCTCTTGCATCTGAGCATAATATTACCAGCACCTACTGGAATTCATCAAAGATTGCATTCACAATTCCACCCGGTTTTCCAACAGTTAAGTAAGTGAAACGGCTTATTTGAAGCTGTTTTGGATCGCAATAGATTTTCTAATGCATATTTCGGGTTAAAATACTATTTATATGTACGCAGTATTTCCTCACTAGCATACCACAAATCGGACGCCGCCTTTGTATCCTGTGCAAAACTTGAAGGTGTTCCTTGTTTACCTCCTGAAAAGTACTCTCCGGTAACCTCATTGAATTTATCGCTTACAGCTAACATTACAGAAGTCGCTGCGCCATATTCAACTCCCTTGAGCACATACTTTAAGCGGTCATTCGGAACGTGCCTCCATAGATTAGAATCGATTATTCCGGGATGCAGGCAGTTTGCTGTTTGATTCGCTGGCAGTCGGGTAGCCAATTCTTTGGTAAATAGAATATTTGCCAGCTTGGATTGTCCATAAGCCACCCACGGTTTATAGGCACGTTTACTCCATGATAAGTCGCTAAGGTCTATGGGTTTTCTGGAAAATGTATGTGCGGCACTGGCCACAACAATAACGCGGCCACCGGGCTTCAATTGGGGAAGTAGTTGTGTTACAAGTTCAAAATGGGCTAGATGGTTAACAAAAAAGTGTGCTTCAATATTATTGATCAAGGTTTTTTTCTGTAAAGCCATCACACCTGCATTTGCTATTATAATGTCGAGTTCCTGCGTAATGGCCTCTGTTGCTTTTCGCACCCCAGCGATAGAAGACAGATCACAAGCCACCGGAATAGGATCATTATTAAAATCGCTAAGCGCATGCTGTGCTTTTTCACGATTGCGTGCCAGTCCAATTATTCGCGCTCCGCGATTTGCCAACACACGAGCCGTTTCAAAACCTATTCCACTGTTACAACCAGTGATAACAACATTATGACCATTTAAGTCATATTCGCTGGCTACTTTTTCCGCTGTTCTCGTCATCCTATAAATTCATAAAGTTGGTGAAATCTTCGTTTTTGGTTATTTCGTCCAGTATTTCCTGAGCTTTTAGATTCGTTTTATAAGGGTGTTCACTGTATATTCTATCAATAATCTGCTCTTTAGAAGAAGCGAAATGTTCTTTTTGAGAACTGACTTTAGACTTAATTCGATGCTCAAAAGAACTCAACCATTTTCTATTAGCGGGGTCCACCTCACCTGTTTCTATTAGTTTTTTGGTTTTATTACGACATCTACATGGATTATTTTCATTGACAAGGCCACATTTTTTATGCATCCAGCTGTGTAAATCCTTGCGAGCACGCGTCAGTTTAATTCTAAAATTGCCAGGAGTTAAATCAAGTGCTTCTGCAGCAAGAGCCTGATCCACACGAAATAAGTCTCCTAATATATAAATCATGCGCTGTTCCCGATCGAGACACATGAGCATACCAGACGTACAAGTAATTTTTACTTCTTCTATATCCCGACCCATAAATTCGGTCTCTTCGTTATTCAAAGGAAGGTCGGGTATTTGTTCCATGAATTCGAAGAAGTTTTCGAAATTAACATTTTGGCGTTCCCAGCAAGAATTCCGAAAGTTCAATATATGATTACAAGTGATGCGGTAAACCCAGGTAGTAAAACGTGCTTTATTAGGATCGTATTTTGACAAATTGGTCATTACCTTTATTAGCACTTCCTGAGTTACATCTTGAGTATCAGTAATGTCATTCAGCATTTTAAGTGCCACGTTAAATATAAAGCTTTGATGCAACTCAAGAAGCTGATTGAGAGAGCCCTTATCTCCCTCAACTGCTTTTTCTATTAAATTATATTCATTCATAATCACAATACAAATCACCTAGCTATAGTCGCCTGTGTCAGGTATGATTTTTTTATTTCCTTAAAGTTGTCTTTAGTTACTATTTTTCCGGTTTTGGAATAGTAGGCCACTGAAATTAAATAATCTTTCATTGTATCAGCAAATTTACCTTTGAATACGCCGCCCAAAAAGGCAGGTTTAGTTCTATATTGCGATTTGGCCGAAAATTCACAAGTACTATCGGTCAGTGCCTTCACTTTAAATACTGTTTGAGAATATTTAGCGTCAATCGGCAAGCCCTTTGCTTCACTGATTATATTTGTGTATTCCTTTTTGAGATGATCAACATGAACCATTTTCTCTTTTAGGTAAGTAGATTTGTTTTCATTGAAATAACAGATACGCTCACACCCTTCACCACCATGTATATGCTCATTGATGTATTCAGAAGCAACTATCTGATCGGCATAATTGGCGGCAGCTCCATAATTGTCACAGATTACATTCCAAATCTTTTCAGCAGGCAAATCAATGGTAATGGCGGTTTCGTAAGTCTGTACTTTCTTCATCTTTATTTGTTTTGTACTCATCAATAATAACAAGGCAAAAAACCCTAGTGATAAATAATAGTTTTTCATAATTATTTATTTTGTCACTAGTGATACCGATGAAAAAATGTTTGTTACAGAAAGCGCTGAAAAAAATCGATTTTTCTGAAATCAAGAATCAATCATTGATTACACGACCTTTTGAGGACACCGGATGTGGCCAAAGCTAGGAATTTTGGCACAACTAAATGTCATATATTCATCTTCCGGTGATGATACAGTATAGTGGTTAACTAATAATTAGCAACTTCAATTTACAAAGGTTACCACTGCTTCTCCATTACTTGCTGCTTCTGTACAAAAGACTTTCAGATCTCTAAAAAAATCCAGGAGGTATTCGTGTATATCAGCCTCATCCCAGACATCCGGATATATGTTACGCTCAAACATAACGGTGGGATTGATTCGACTTACAAAATCTGCATCTGTAAAAGACTTCAATTTTTCAGCAGTTTCAGCCACCTGCTGTGCCGATAGAAACTGTGCCGGCTTATGCGGCGCATCACTTCTGCGCTCATCTGCAATTTCGTAGGAAAAAAGTGTTTTGTTTAGTGGCTGCAAATTATGATCAATAGCATCTATCTGTTGAGTAAGTACAAAATTAATGGCATCCCAAGATTTATCTACGTTTAGATAACCCTCAAAATTGTCCATTTTATGCATAATCTTTTGCTCCAGTAATTGAGGTTGCTGAATAATTTCTTCCAATTCATGCTGGGGCATTCTTATCGCTTTACCAGTTAATCCCATAATCTTATTGGTCAAGGTTAATTATATGCCAAGATAGAATGCAAAGGGGAAAATGCAAGTTAAAAAGGGAGAAGTAGATAAAATAATATTATAATCGAATGTAAGACATAAAACTTTTAATTCTTTAAAAATTTAAGTACATTGAAAGGCTTGGTCACTTTAAAAAGTACACGAATAACGCTGTTCTGTGGTTCTTTCATTATTATTGAGAAAGATACCACCGTCTTTTCGGTTACTATTAGGAATATACACGTATTTACTCTAAGCAACTGAAAAGAAAGGATTTTATACAACCTCTTATCCATCAAAACAGTTTAAATAGCGTCTCAACTAATCCGTCCAGGAGTTATACATTATGAGGAAATTGAGAACAAGAAATTTAGTTATTACCCAACTTATACTATTTGTTATTGCCGGTTTGACTTTTTTTGAAGCGGATGCACAGAGCTGTGGACCAGATATTGATCCAGGGAATATGATTGTGAATGGCGGGTTTGAGAGTGGTGATGAATTGCCTAGTGAAATCTCAAATCATTTGTTCCTTCCAGACAATCATAATCATCCCAACTCTCAAGTTCAAGATTGTATGAACGCAGGAGGAATGTGTTCATTTTCAGGAAGCTACGACATTGTTCAGAATGTAGACGAATTCAACTCTTTCGTTCCTGCGGGTGAAGATGATTTAGTCGTAAAAGATGGTGATTTTATGCTTTTGGTAGATGCAATACCAGTCACAAATGGCGCTATCGATTTTTATGCAATTGATATCCCAGTAAAGCCTAATTGTACTTATCTATTTTCTTCTTGGTTTGCCCCGCTAGGCTCAACTTCTGTAAATGTGGACACAGCTGGATTTGTTTCTGACATAAGCTTTAGACTTGAATATCCAGGTGGGCCGTTTACCTTTCCAGATATTTTTGATGCAATGGTACCTGATAACACCATACCAGGAAATTATCAGAACAATTGGGAACAATATGTCGGGATACCTTTTACAGTTCCAGATGGGGTCAACAGTGTTCGTCTTATAATGACTTTCATCCAACCAGCTGTAAATGCAGCTGCTGTCGGCAACGACTGGGCCATCGACGACATTCGCTTCGACCTCACCTGCGACAACTGCCCGGCACCGGAACCGCAGCTCGAACCGATCGACACCTGCCTCTCTGTAATATCGTCCGGTATTGACCTGTATTCCAATGTCAGCAATTCCAGTGGCGACATCACTTATACCTGGTACCAGGATGGTGCCAATATGAATCAAAATTCCAATAGTATCAATGTCACACAGCCCGGTACTTACTACGTTTGCATTGACTCAGCCGGTTGTCACAATAATACACAGGTAGATGTGACGGGAATCGACGATCCTAGTGGAACGTTAACACCCACTCAGCCCACTTGCCCCGGTGAAAACGGAGACCTGAGTCTGAACCTGAATGGGGGTGTGGACCCTGCTACTTTCTCCTACGTCTGGTCTCACGATCCGATGGTTACTTCTCAGAACCTTACTGATATCCCAGGAGGAACGTATACCGTAACTTTTACCGACGCTAATGGATGTAGTGGCGACGCCACCGAAACTATCGACCCAATAGATCCTTTTGACTTTTCTATTGACCCCACTCAACCGAGTTGTGGAGCCACTGATGGAGTCATTGCAATTAATGGATTTAATGGCGGAACGCCGAATTATACTTACAACCTCACAAATACCAGTGGTTTTGATGAAACCAATGCCACCGGAAGCTTTACCGACCTCGCTTCAGGAACTTACACCATGACTGTCACAGATGCCGGATTATGCGACACTGTTTTTGACGTGACACTAAACTCCAGCGATGGTCCCGAAATTACAACTGTAAACATCGACCCTACCGCATGTAGAGGCAACAACGGTTCTATCACCGTACAAGTTACAGGAGGAACACCCGATTATAGCTTCAATGTCACCAATACAATAGGTTTTGATGAAACCAATGCAACGGGGGTCTTTGACAATCTAGCGGCTGGCACATATGACATTCGCGTTCTGGATGATAACAACTGCCCCGTGGATACCAGCGTCACAGTTGATGATTCCCCTGGCCCGGAAATAACCGACACCAATAACACAAACCCTAACTGTGGCCGCTCCGGAGCGATTGAAGTAATTGCCAGCGGCGGTACGACACCTTTGCAATACAGCATCAACGATACGAATAGTTTTGTAAACAGCAATAATTTTACGGGTCTCACAGCAGGCACCTATTGGCTTTGGGTGCGCGATGATAATGGCTGCAAAGATAGTATTGAAGTCACATTAACTTCCCCCGACGTACCGGTAATCACCCAACTCGACAGTATTCACCCTAAATGTGCCGGTAACGATGGTGAAATAGCTATTACAATAAGCGGTGGCGTAACTCCTATTACCATTCGTTTTCAAGGCGATGATTTCACAGGTAATAATGCTACCTTTCAGGACCTGAGCGATGGCATATACCCCATTCAGGTTGAAGACAATAATGGTTGCATTATCGACACCTCTGTGTCTCTGGCCTTTGAACCTGTCCCTGTTCTGGATACTATTTCTACCATCCCTCCTACATGTGGCGAAAATAATGGCGAAATCCGGATATCTGTAACAAATGGTACACCAACGTATAATTTCCTCGTTAATAATGCCGATAGTCTATCCGATGACACGTATACGGGCTTAGGTGCTGGTTTGTATAACATCATTGTCACTGATATTAACGGATGCAAAGATACTATGGATGTTACTTTAAATGATAGCCCGGGGCCAAGCCTGAGCTTTACTTCCATTGATCCGAATTGTGATGGTTTCGGAGGTGAAATCAATATGACGGCTACCGGAGGAACTGCCCCAATCAATTATTCAGTCACACACAACGATGGTACTGTGCAACAAAATCAAACCGGTAACTTCAATAATGTACTTGAGGGAGATTATTCACTATTGATAAGAGATGGCAACGGATGTACTGCCAGTACCACAGCAACGCTGACGGACCTCGGTGGTCCGATTGTAATTCAAGAGCCCCTACCGGTCGATGCTACGGGATGCGGACTCAACAACGGCTCGGTAAGCCTTATTGTGCAACCGTCTCCCGGAGTGAACAACACCATACAGTATAGCTACGATTTCGGCCCCTGGACCACCTCCAACAGTGAAGATAACCTGGCAGCAGGTACTCATACCATTCGATTCAGCTATGATGATGGTACCTGTTTAGATAATCGTATATTCCCGATCGATGAGGATGAACCAGGAACATTCCAACCTATTCCCACAAATCCGGAATGTGACAGTACCCCTGCGGCAATTTCCATAAGTCTTAGCCCTGGTTTCCACAGCATCCGTTTTGCACATGAGAATGGTAGCCAATATCTCTTTGACACTATTCTGCCGGAACCTGGTCTTTTCCGTATCGAAGATGTCTTGTCCGGTACTTTTGGAAACTTTATCATTACACCTGAAAATAATTGTACGATGGAATTTGGTGATATTTTTGTCGACTACCTCGACTGTCCACCTCCAATTATTATCCCTAACGTTTTTACTCCAAATGGTGATAACATCAATGAGCTATTTATAATTTCCGGACTGGATTACTACAAAGATGCCACACTCAAAATAGTCAATCGTTGGGGCAATACAGTGTTTAAAATGAAAGGTGACAATTTCCGCTATTGGGACGGAAACAACGATCGAAGTAGCCCCTTACCTATTGGCACCTACTATTTCACGCTTGACTTAAACTACGGTAAGGAATTTGAATTTAAGGATGTAATCCCGGAACGTTATTCCGGTGACGTGACAGTTTTGAGATAAGCTTCTAAACCTCAATTTGCGCCCACGTTTTCTCACTTAGCGACGCATTGATTTATTTTTCAATTATTGAACAAACATCTTCAACTTGTACCTCCCTGTACTTGCTTTTTGAATCCAATAACTTCTTGCCATGTCTTTCATATTCCATTCTGAAAGCCTCGCATTGCATCATATAAGGGATTATAATCTTCTCACGGTCATGCTTCTTTCGTAGGTTATAGTAAGAACCTTTATTCCAAATATAACTCCTCCTGGCCTTACCCTTGCCATCGTTTATTTTAACAAAAAAACGAAAAGTACCGGTGGCGGCACCTCCTGTCTTATAACCAACAGAAGGATGGTTCAAATTACCATTTGGAACAGTGCTAAGATCAATAGTTCTTGTTTCCTGGTAACCCTGATACTCTACATAAACTATGATAGCTCCATCCAATTTTCTTTCAGTATACCTAATATAGCTGTTTGGCTGTGCAGGTTTCTGAGGTGTTTTGTCGTAATAAACACTATCTATGAAGAATGAAACTACATCTGGTACCTCACGACGACCAATTACCTCATGAGCAGTTCCTGACAAATCGGTATATGCTATCCTCCGGAGATATCCCTGCATCGTCTCTCCAAAATTCAAGTCACTACAATAAGTTGTGTCATTACCTACTATAAAAAAATCATACTGGGCATAAATATGTGAAGAGCACGAAAAAAACAAAATCCAGATGAGGACATAAGAATTCAAACATTTGATAAAATTGAGATTTAGTGAAGGTTAATCGGTACGATGGAAACGTTGTTAATTAGAAAATAGGACAAGAAACACAAAATTGAACACAATTTAACGATTAGGCTTTGTAGACAAAATTCTGGGTCTCTGGTTTAAAATTTATTGTACGTCAAGCGCTTGCCTAATTTGCTTTAAATGATGCTCATTATGCCAGGCCACCTTGTCAAATTCTTCATATACCTTTCTCAAACCCGTTTCATTGTGAACATATTCATTTTGTCCATGAGAAATATAATATCGCTGCGTAAGATCTATTATATTATCCCTGACAGAATTATAAGTGTTTTTATGGAGATCAAGAGACATGTTTTGATAATCCAAAACATCGGCCCACAGGTCTTGATCAAAACCCCAAATTACCTGACCCGGACGTGCAATTCCCCTGCGAATACGTTCATAAAGCACTGTCTCTGCATCTGCCAGATGATGTAAAAGCTGTTTTACTGTCCATTTTCCAGGAGCATAACTTTTATTCAACTGGCTCTCCGAACATGAAAAATAATTTAATGTTTCCTTTTTGGTATCTTCTAAAGAATCTAGTAAACCTTCTAAAGTATAAGTATTAATCATAAGGCAAATTTAAAATAAACAACCAAATCCATCCGAAAATCGTTTCAAGCGTCCCCTTAAGATGAAAGTAAATAACAGCTAACAAGTTCTACGAAAAATGTTCAGAAACCGACGTTTAGATTCAATAGATTTTGATTTCTACTACTAAATAATTATTTATTGGCAGGAGTTTAACGGCGTGCTTTTACAAAAGTGAAAATTAATTTTGCGACATGAAATTTATAACTATTTGCTGCTTTCATTTGATTTATGGTATTGCACTCAGTCAAATTCCGCAAGAACGCTTAGTTCTTCATTTACCTTTCAACGATAGTAGCACCAGGGATATTTCCATTTATGAACATGAGGTTAACAATCAGGGCACTAATTTTGTAACAGGCATCAATGGCACTGGTATAGCATTAAATGGTGTTGACAATTATGTACAAGTTGAACACGCAACACAACTGGAAATTTCGGAACAGGTCACTGTAAGTTTGTGGTATAAACATCAACAACAAGCTGCTGATAAGTTCTATTCACTACTAGAACAAAGTGCCGACGAATTTGAAGGTCATTCTCGATACGGAATATGGCTTAAGGGAAACAATCAGCTTTGGGCATGTATAGAGCCAGATCAATGCACTGGAGGAGCGACATTATGTCAACGTTGTATTTCACAAAATAGCACATTAACTGAAGAAACGTGGTACCATATTGTGAGTGTCTATAAAGGGCAAACATTACAACTTTACCTTAATGGTGCACTATTTGCTGAAAAAACTTTTGCAACGGCAAGTGGAATTTCCGTACGAAAATACCCCTTAAGGATAGGAACTGACCTCTTTGATCCATCACCCGTTTATCTTCGAGGAACGTTGGATGAAATTAAGATCTATGATGTTGCATTAAATGCCAATGAGATTCAACAATTATATGATGAGTTTAGTGTTAATTCTATTACAGCTACTAAATACATTGACTTATTGGAAGTTTACCCTCAACCGGCAAGTGATCTACTTCATATAATGGTACCAGAGAAACAAGCTAAGGTGACTATTTATGATTTACACGGAAAACTCATTACCCAGTTGTATAGTGAAAATCGTCATATTGATGTGAGTTTTCTTAACAATGGTGTCTATATACTGAAAATAGTAATAGCTAATACTATTTTAACAAATCGAATAGCAATCTTAAAAAGCTAGCATTTCCCTCCCCGTAATTAAAACCCTATTAGTTGTAACACCAAAATTGGTGCTTTCAAAATACATCCAAAGTTGATGTACCACGTTCCGAGGGCTTAGAAAAAACGCTATTTTCAGAAGATTAAATACCACCTTTGTTGATAACCACACAAATACCTTTGAATTACAAGCTTAGTCGCAATATATTACTCGATCAAATGATGGTAGTATTAATGTACTTTCAACTGACGGCCAAAATTTTAAAGTCCTTGATGTTGCCTCAGGAACTTTAAATACGATTAATTTTGAGCCTGAAGAGGTCATGTTGGGAAGTAGCCCGGTTGCGATATCACCTGGTGGCCAGTTAAGTGCTGTTCAGGCCTACAAACAAATTCCCTTAATTATGCCTGGCCGATTAATTACCTGTTCATTTTTGATAATGCCGCGTTAAACCTCGTAGACAGTGTTTTTATACCTACTAAACGAGCATTACAAGAGTCAAAGGTGAAATTGTATGGCTCAACGATTCGGAATTATTGATTTCAGATTCTGATGGTATTAAAAATACAGTATAACCAACAATTCAATAAGCCTGCTATTCAATTTGGAACCTGCTTACTCAGAGTTCAGCAAATTGAGGCTCCCAGCCGATGGTGCCAAAGTAGCCTATTGGACCGATCAACACGAGATTACTGATACTACTACACAACTGGCAGAGCAATCATTCGGTTTTTATATTCTGGATGTTTCGTCTGGCGATCAAATTTATAGCGAAACAAACGCAGAATACGAAAATATTCTTTCTTTTGCTTGGGCACCAAGTGGCAGTGATTTAATAGCACTGGCACGAGACCAAAAAGTAGAGCAATACCAAACATCTACAAATCAAACTACCACGTTATTTGAACATGAAATAAAAGTAAAGGGGTTAAAATGGCTGCCTGCACTTGAAGACTAAATAGAGCCACCACGAATAAGTCAAATTCTATTTTATTATCTATAAAAATTCGTTAACATCGCGTCAAACGCTTTTTTGACGCTTTGGCTACGAATATCAAAGAAAGAACGCGCTCGAAACAACTAATCACCTATGTGTTATACCTGGGTATATCGGTGGTTATGTTTTACTTTTTGGCACAACGGGTAGATTTCAAAACGATTTGGTTGCGACTCCGGGAAGTAAACCTATTCTGGGTTTCTTTAGTTATTTTGGTTTCGCTCGCGGGACATTTGGTACGTTCTTACAGGTGGCAGCTTTTGTTGAATGCTTCCGGGTATAAAACACGTTTACATACATTATTTGTAGGACTTACTTTAGGCTATTTTGTTAATCTGGCTATTCCCAGGCTGGGAGAAGCCACAAGATGCCTGGTTGTAAATAGAAAGGAACGCGCATCTTTCGCTGCAAGTCTTGGCACCGTTTTTCTGGAAAGGCTCATTGATGTTTTTACCTTACTTGTATTATTTTTAATCTGCCTGGTCTTCTATTCTCACTATTTATCGGCCTTTATTGAAAAGCGCTTAATACCCATTTATCAAACTCATAAATCGCTTTTGTTTATTGCTGTATCTGCATTGGGGCTTATGCTTTTGATTGGGCTTATATTCCGTCGCCGTTTAAGCGGTTTTCTAAGAAATAAACTGCTACAAGATCTTTTGAAAGGAATAAGTAGTATTAAGCATCTAAAGCAAAGACTTACATTTTTACTTTGTACCGTTTTAATATGGGCCGGATACTTTCTCACCACCTATCTGTGTTTCTTTTCATTAAGTGCATCTTCGTTTTTGACGGCAAGTGCCGGGTTTATGGCAATGGTTGTAGGTAGTTTTGCACGATCTCTGCCTCTGGCCGGTGGAAGTGCGGGTGTATTTCATTTAGTGATCGCCGAAATGCTACTTTTATTATCATTGCCACTCGAAGACGGGGTGGCATTGGCATTTGTGATCCACACCACGCAGTTGTTATACAATGTCATTTCAGGCCTTTATTCGCTCGTTGCTTTCCGTTTTATTAAAAGAATGAAGCCTCATTCGAATGCTGAAATGACGAATAAATGATCATATTTCAAAATCATTGTTCTCCATTCGCTTTCGCTTTTTACGACGGCTGTAATAAACGATACCTAATATAAGGCCTACTTTGCCAGCCAAAACTAAGAGTACAAAAATAACCCCAATAATCGTACCTGTTTCATCTGCTTCGTCATATTCCAGGTCATCATAGTAAGCCGAAGCGCCAGAGTCCCCATAAGTCAGCCAGTATACCAATTCATTATCGATACGATCGTGCTTTTGAACAAGGTCGGCTACGTTTTCTGCTTTAATCCAACGTTTATTAATTTCATAATTATGAATAACTTTAACCTCATCGAAAGTACAACCTCTGTCAACGTTATAAGAGAAGCCATCACCCGAAATGGAGTTATACTCACTTTTTACGGTCCACTCCTCAGGCATTTTAACTAGTGTTTCCTGGCTTATGGCCAGGGGCCTTCTAAGGTAGAGCGGCATATTACGTTTGGTAGATTTGATTGAAGGCATGTAGTCTTCAATAAATAAAGGTTCGAGGTGTACGTATTGATAAGGAATCTCTGCAGAACTATCTGTTTCCCAGATTTTATCAACATGATAATACTCATGTGTGACAAACTCATTGACATCACGCGCATCTTCACCTTCCCACCTCAGTGGCTCACGAACACTTACCCCTTTATAAAGGGCACTGTAATATTCCAAATAACTTTCCTGAATATTTGCTGTTGAGCTCTCTTCGAATCTTGCTCTCATCTGATCCGCTATATACCCGCGATAACTTGTTATCAGATCAACAGTAGCTCCCTTACCTATTTCATCAATTTTTATATATTCTTTTATAGTCACCACATCCTGTGGATCTCTTGCAATAGCTGTTAGTTGGCTTTCTCCTTCTTTTATTAGCAGGCCCCAATCGTAATCGGCTTGGGACATATGGTGCAAGTCTCCACGTTGATACTGCACGGTAGGATCAATGAAGTAATCTATTCCTTCATGCTTCAGGTTTACAACACAATGGTTAAAAGCACCGAATGAAGGCAAACTCTCTATTAGCTTTTCTTTTCTTTCCGTGTTAACTAATGTGGGATATGCTTCTATTCCAATATTACGCAACATGGCAACGAGTAGCAGTGATTTATCCTTACAATCACCATAACGTTGATTCAATACGAGTTCTGGGTTATGCGGTTTGTAAGCACTTATACCGGATTCAAAGCCCAGATACCGTACTTCATCCTGCACAAATTGTATACATGCCTCAATAGATCCCTTACCTGGTTCTCCAAAACTTCCAAGTTCTTTAACTTTAATAGCAAAATCTTTTGAATCAAATTCATATAATGGCAGCGCCCAATCAACGACTTCTTTCCAATCGCCAAATGAACTCATCAGTATTCTTTTGTTTGCAATAAACCAAGTAGGCACCTTATCCTCATAAATGGTATGTTTACTGGCATCATAATCCCAAATGTATTCGTAGCCATTTGGTGATTTTTTCACTTTAGCGGCCTGGGCATCATTAAATTGTTTGGTATTAAGTTTTACAGGGCTCAATACCCGAATTACATTCCTAAGTACCTCTATAGAATAATCGAGGTAAAAACTGGCCGAATATTCCCCTTTGTTTATAGGGTTGAAACCTCTTAGGGTATAGGCATATTCAAGAACATCTCCAACGCGTAGATCGCTTAGATTTAATATTGCAGACAATGAACCGTCGTACAACAAACGTTCCATTCGCTGTTCACGTTGTAAAACCATTACTTCCTTCAGGTTCAGCTTGTCAATGTACTTTCCGGCTCGCACTATGCGTATATAATGAAAGTCGAGAAACTGAAAACTTGGGTCGAAGTTGACATCAACCTGTGAAATATCCTCTAAACCTTTAGCATTATTAATTTTAATGGCATAGTGATAAAACCGGCTTTCCTCATCTATATTGACTTGTTTGTCGGAAAGTAAGTAAAAAAAAGCCCCGCTTTGATCCAAATTTTCACTATAATCTACATTGATACTTTCAACCCAGGTCGCTGATTGTTTCACCGATAATTTATCGTGAGCATAGCCACATAGTGCCAGTCCAAAGCCTAATAGTATAACAAGTATTATTCTCAATGCGTTGAAAGAAATTCTTCGAATGAGTAAATATAGTCAATTGCATCAACTTATAATGAAATCGAGGTGCCGATTTTCTCTGAGCGATTCAGAATTGTTGTAAATAGGTAGAGACAGTGGTTGGAGTTCACCACCGTCAATAGTGAGTTTATAACTTACGAAGAAAGTCTTCCTTTAACGGCTTGTTTAAATACTGAACAAAATTGTCGTGCGATTCGGCCCGCTCTTTATCTTTTGGATTAATAGATGCGGTAAGCATTACAATTTTTGTGTCTTTTTTGGCAATATCATCCAGTTTTTCAAATTCTTCCAGAAATTGAAAGCCATCCATCATAGGCATATCAATATCCAAAAAAATGTAAGCCGGAAAAATATTGTTTTCGGTTGGTGGTAGTAAAGAAATGTTTCTAAGAAAGTCAATAGCTCCTTTGGCCGTATTATGTGTATAGGTGATTTTAGCCAATTCACTACTTTCTATCATTTTACTGTTAATCAAATTATCGATTTCGTTGTCATCGACAAGCATGACTGCAAAGTATTTGAAGTTGTTGTTCATAGGTATCAATAGCGATTTTAGTGATTCTAATTGATTAGAAAAAGTCGGTTCTTATAAGCAAGGTATACAGTTCTGTATTCTTAAACAAGTTATAGGTCGAAACGAATACCTTGTGCCAGAGGTAATTCCTTGCTGTAATTAATAGTGTTTGTTTGTCTTCTCATATAAATTTTCCAGGCATCGGAACCTGATTCACGACCGCCGCCGGTATCTTTTTCGCCTCCAAATGCTCCTCCTATTTCTGCACCTGAAGTCCCGATGTTAATATTGGCAATTCCGCAATCTGATCCGTTTTGACTGAGAAATAATTCGGTTTCTCTCATGTTCGTACTAAATAGAGCTGAAGATAAGCCTTGTTTTACACTATTTTGTATGTTAATAGCATGATTAATGTCTCCCGAATATTTTAATAAATATAAAATTGGAGCAAATGTTTCTTCCTGAACCATTTCAAAATGGTTCTCAGCTTCAACAATTGCCGGTTCAACATAATAGCCATTCCCGAAGTTATCAGGATGAACTTTATTTCCTCCGGCAATTAATGTACCTCCCTCTTTTTCAACCTCTTGAAGCGCTGCTAAATACTGTTTCTGTGCTTCTTCATCTATTAATGGGCCGATCATATTTTTTTCATCAAATGGATCCCCGATAGTAAGTTGCGAATAGGCTTTAAGCAAACGTTCTTTTACTTCGTTATAAACCGAATCATGAATAATAAGTCGGCGGGTAGTGGTACATCGCTGACCACAGGTACCAACTGCACCAAAAACGACGGCTCTGAGTGCTAAATCAATATCTGCATTTTCAGATATAATGATGGCATTATTTCCTCCTAGCTCAAGAAGCGCTTTACCCAATCGTTTGCCTGTAGCCTCTGCCACGCTTTTCCCCATTCGTGTACTTCCTGTTGCAGAAACCAGAGGAATGCGCTCATCTGCCGCCATTGATTGACCAATAGTAGCATCCCCGATAACCAGATTAAAAATGCCTTCCGGAAGTTCATTGTCTTTAAGTACTTCCCTCATTAATTGCTGACAGGCTATAGCCGTAAGCGGGGTTTTTTCCGAAGGTTTCCAAATTACCACGTCACCACAAACAGCCGCAATCATAGCATTCCAAGACCAAACGGCTACTGGAAAGTTAAAAGCCGATATGACGGCGACGATACCCAGAGGGTGATACTGTTCGTACATTCTGTGTTCAGGTCTTTCCGAATGCATAGTAAGGCCATAAAGCTGGCGGGAAAGTCCAACGGCAAAGTCACAGATATCAATCATTTCCTGCACTTCGCCCAAACCTTCCTGCAAACTTTTTCCCATTTCCAGGGTTACCAATTCGCCCAAGGCCTGTTTGTTTGCTCTTAAAACCTGCCCATACTGCCTTATAATTTCACCTCTTTTTGGTGCTGGGATAGTACGCCAATGCTCAAATGCCTGAGCAGCGATGCTCACAACTTCTTGATACTGTTGTTCACTTGCCTGTTGCAAGGAGGCTAACAATGAACCATCGACCGGACTATACACATCCAGAGAGGCACTTTGCCCCATAATGGAAGTTTGACCAGTATGTACACCATGTAGTGCGTTATCTAGTTTTAATCGCTCAAATAATTCGCCCTTATCGATCATTTTAAATCATATTTAAATAGTATTATCCAAGTTATAGTTTGGTCTAAGGGTGTATTTAGAATAGAATTCATCAATAAGTTTAACGGCATCCGTACTTGAATCTACCACCGATATCAGCTCCAGGTCTTCAGGGCTAATATTCTTTTCTATTAACACTACTTCCCTGATCCAGTCTATAAGCCCACTCCAAAAGGAAGAACCCACCAGTACGATAGGAAAACGGCCAATCTTTTTGGTTTGTATCAATGTGATGGCTTCAAATAACTCGTCCAATGTCCCCATTCCTCCCGGCATAACAATAAATCCCTGGGAGTATTTTACAAACATTACTTTACGTACGAAAAAATAGTCAAAACTGATTAGTTTATCTTTATCAATAAATGGATTTCCGTTTTGTTCAAAAGGTAATTCGATATTAAGTCCCACTGATGGGCCTTCTCTGTTAAAAGCGCCTTTATTTCCTGCTTCCATAATTCCGGGGCCACCACCAGTGACTACACCATAACCATGTTCAACGAGTTTTTCTGCAATTTCAACAGCAAGCTCGTAATAGGGAGTTCCCGGTTTTGTCCTGGCAGAACCGAAAATAGAAACACAAGGGCCTATTTTTTTTAATTTTTCAAAAGCCTCCACCATTTCTCCCATGACCTTAAAAATAGTCCAGGTGTCGTCAGTCTTTATATCGTTCCAATTTTTATGCTTAAATGCTCTTCTTATTTTTCTTTCATTATCACTCATAATAAATCTTTCTTTTATGTGAAAAGGGGTTTTTGGTTGCGTTGACAAAGATTAACAGCGCAATTATAAGATTACAGACCAAAAGTTATATGCGTGCATAATTATTAACGACTAGAAATGTATAAATGTTCATAGCCCTTCTAAAAGTTTTTGTAAGTTTTTGTGCTTCAAATAGTTATTTAAAGCAAATCATCAAGGGTTTTGTCTAAATTATCGAAACGAAAGTTAAATCCGGTACGCTTGATACGATTGTTTGCCACCTTATGGCCAACGAGCACCATATCGCTCATTTCACCCAGCATCCATTTCAAAACCGGCGCAGGAACTTTTGGCATAAAAAGTGGCTTCCGCATTTTTTTAGCTATCAGACGCGTTAGGTCTTTGTTGCTTACAGCTTCACTTGCTACGGCATTGTAAGAATCGTTCATAGATTCGTCTTCAATGGCCTTTATAAACATATGACAGAGATCCTGAATATGTATCCAGCTCATAAATTGCGCTCCACTTCCCAAGGGTGCTCCGATACCCCATTTTACAGGTTGTACCAGTTTTTGCAAAGCACTATTTTCACTCGCAAATACAACCCCGCTTCTAAAAGCGACTGTACGAATATCTAATGCTTCCATATTGAAAATTTCACATTCCCAGTCTTTAGTAAGCGCGGTTAAAAAATCTTCACCACGTTCACCATCTTCATCCAGATAATGATTCAGACTGTGTTTGTAAATGCCAATAGCAGATGCAGAAATAAAAGACTGAATAGTAAAATTTCCTGCCTCCAATTTCTCAAATAACAACCTTGTTCCAAAAATCCGGCTATCGTATAATTCTTTTTTTCTGGCTTTTGTCCAGCGCCTGGCTCCCAAATTTGCTCCTGCCAGATTAATTATATGATCCGCTCTTTCCAGCGCACGTTCATCAATGTACTTGGTACTTATGTCCCATTTATACCTGGGAATCGAAGCGTGTAAATCTTCCACCCTGCTGAGAAAAATAACTTCGTAGCCTTTTTGAAGCAACAAGGGACTTAAATACGTCCCTACCAATCCGGTGCCCCCGGTAATCAGAATGGTTTGAGCCATTTTTTATTAAAACTTTTGCAAGCACTTACGTATAATATAACTGTTTAAGCAATGGAAAGGTTTAAAATACCTTCTTAGAGCATCATTAGCCATACTTAAATGTGAGCGAATGGACTGCAAATTATACATAATTTTATTAAATTAAGTAGATCTTAACACATATACCATGAAACAAATCATCATTTTGCTCGCTTTTTTAAATATAATTCACTTTTCAAACGCTCAAAAGAGAGTATCTGTCAGTGAAAAAGAGCTTACTGTAGAAAAAATAAGAAGAACGGGACTTTCAACAACGCTTGAGGCAGACAAAAAGTTGACGAGTAATTTATGGCGCAAACAGATTAAAGAATACGGAAAAGTAAGCAAATCTGGCGGGGTAATGATAATAGATGTGGCCAAAATTCCAAGTATATCGGCAAAACCTGTAAAAGTGTATACTACCGTACAGTCCTCAGGTAAGGGAGCCATGGTATGGATGGCCATAGATCTGGGGGATGCCTTTGTTGTTTCCGGAAACTCTAAATTCAGTGCAGCAGAACGTCTGTTAAAGGAATTTGGTGTCAAAGTATATAAAGAGGAAATACAGCTTGAGATTAAAGAAGCAGAAAAGGCCGTGAATGAAGCTGTAAAGCGCAAAGAAAAACGTGTTAAAGAAGGAGAAGAATTACAAAGTGATCTGGTACGCAATGCAGATGAAAAGAAGAAATTGGAGCAGGAGATAAAAGATAATGCTTCCCAAAAAGTTCAGCTTGAAAAAGATGTGGAGCAAAATAAGAAAGATCAAGTAGCAGCTGATGAGCATATTGCCAAAATGAAAAAAGCTTTGGAGCTTACGAAAGATAAGCTTAACAAGGTATATTAAAGGCGAAGACGACGTCCACCACGTCGCCTTCCCGATTTATTTTTTGACTACAATTCGCTGAAAGAATGTGGTATCGTTTGTCGAAATGTGGAATGCTAAAGTCTACTTTTTAAAAAGGAAATGTCAAATTCTCTTTTCATTGTATGGTGCCAATCTACGGGTCTAAAATCAGTACCGTCTGTTCTTGCAAAAGACATCACTTTAAATAGCTGATTATCCGCTAAAAGTATTACTCCGTCGGTAAGTCCCGGGTTAGGCAAAATTTGATATTATGCACTTCAAGACCTGGTAGTCCATTCAAACATGACTAGCAGTCACCACCACAATCTGCATCAGTTTCATTCCCATTTTGAAAACTGTCGTGGCAATTTGGTACAATATTGCGCTGGTCTATATATTCAACATAATCGATGTTGAAGGCTTGTGTGGAGGCAATTCTTAGTCGCAAAATTACGTTTTCTCGGGAACGTGGTAGGTGTACATTCCTGATTTCATTTTTCTAGTAGTTGTTCCAACTACTCCTTTTGCCAATAGAGACATTGGCAGTTGTTCATCGTTCAACATTATTTCCATCTTTGAGCCTAGGAGCGCTCACCTGGTTAATATTTGGCCATAAATCATCAAAATTGGCGCGTATATAGGTAGAATCAAAAACCTGTCAGACGAATAAAAACTTTCCAGGGCGCGTTTTTTTTCCGTTGAGGAGTTCACAACAACTTGTGTGATTTGTTGATATCCTTAAAAGGACAGAATGGTAACCAGCAAAGTAATATTAGCACTTACTTTATTGCGAAACTTCTTGCTACACAGTCCTGATAAAAAACTAATAATCTGTGATTTATATTTCTATTTCACCACGTAGATATGTTTTACCATAACCACTTATGAGAACACGGTCATCTTTTAGCTCACATTTCAAATCACCTTTTCGTTTGGAGAGCTGTTGTGCGCTAAGTATTTTCTTGTCCAATCTTTTAGACCAGTATGGTGTTAAAAGAGTATGTGCGGAACCTGTCACCGGATCTTCGGAAATACCTGACTGCGGCGCAAAAAAACGACTTACAAAATCTGCCTCTATACCCGGAGCGGTGACAATCACTCCCCTACAGTTGAGCTCCGATACCAGACTCAAATCAGGAGCCAACTTGACGATCTGCCGCTGGCTTTCATATACCAACATTAAATCGCCACCTCCATAATAGGTTTCTACAGGGGTAACACCAAAAGCTTGTGAAAACTCTTCTTTGTTTGGAATTGGTTCCAGGTCTGCGATAGGGAAATCGAGTGTAATTAAATCCCCTTTTCTATACACGGAAAGAGGTCCACTATTGGATTCAAAAACAAGTTGATCTGAAGTATTTCCCAACTCATTAAATTCAACAAAGGCGCTGGCTAATGTTGCGTGACCACAAAGGTCAACTTCTGTGGTTGGTGTGAACCACCTTATTTCCAATTTATTGTCACGTTTAACATAAAATGCTGTTTCAGAAAGGTTATTTTCCGAAGCAATTTGCTGCATTTTCTCACACTCTAACCACACTTCTAAGGGACAAATTGCCGCTGGGTTACCTCCAAATAGGTGATTGGTAAAGGCATCAACCTGGTATATAGCTTGTTTCATAGGTAAGTACGTTGGTATTCGTTAGTCTTTTGTAAAAATCGAGTTGTATACTAAAACACTTAACCGATTTTTTTTCAGAATAGTTCTCAAAATAATAGCCAAAATTAGAACTAATATTAACCAAGGTTTTGCTAAAAACTTATAAATTGTCGTGTAATATACACTTAAAATCTTTTAAATGTTTTTATTGGCTTTTCAATAATATCTGATGCCATGAAATACGTTCTTTTAACCACCATTTTAGCCCTAAGTTTGGGCTCTTTTTCCTATGCTCAAAATCCTAAATTAAGTGATGAACCTATGACCAATAAGCGTATGGGCTCAATAGTGCGAAAGCTGAGCAAAAATGTAGAAGGTCGCCCTGGATTCTGGCAATTTGAATACAATCAAAAAATAGTATTAATTATTACCGACGAAGCTCACAACCGTATGCGCATAATGACGCCGATAGTAGAACAAAAAAAGATTTCCAACAAAGAAATGGTTGTATTATTGGAATCAAATTTTGATCGTGCGCTGGACGCCAAATACGCACTCAATGAAGGAATACTGTGGTCGGTATTCACACATCCTCTCGGCGAACTTCAAAAAGATCAGTTTATCGATGCTGTTAAACAGGTAGTAACGCTCGCCGAACAATACGGGACCACATACACCAGTTCCGACCTTGTTTTCGGAGGAAGGAAGTAAGCTTCCAGGGCTTCTTCAAACAGTACAAAATACCTCAGTAAAGAGCAATCGAGTATTATCTTAATGAAGTAGCCTTGCAACAATCGTTTTTGGAACAGATTATCGACAAAATGGAATAGCTGGTACCGGCATCGATTTCTTTCCAAAAAACGGCATAAATTGGTCATCTAAAGCTTCTTTAGACTACTATAACTTCTTTTTTTGAGTCGTTTTCGCAAAAACCAACCTTAATCGAAAGGCTTGTTATAGCCTTTTATGTCAATTAAACTATAACTATTCAAGATTTTGAAATGCATTTTTTCATTGCCCTCAATGCTTTCAAATACTAGTATTTATAACTAAAAATAGTTATTCACAAAGCCGATTATTCAAATAGTCGACTAAACACCGTCCATAATTTTTTCAATGGACGGATGACCTTTTTTGAAAAATGATGCCGACATGTATCGAACTAAATATGGTAACATGCAAGCGTTTTTTTCTAAGGAATTATAGTAACTCTTATTAAGCATATAACCTAAATAGTCAGGTATTTCCAATAATTTAAGGCATAAAGAAAACGATTTTATATAACGAGCGTTACACATTCTTGAAAAACGGAATTTTAGCCAAAAGTCATTATGCGATCAGTATTTTTAACTTTATTCTTCATCATTTATGTCTGCATTGTTGTTACTGCCCAACAGTACACGCTAAATTTTGATAGTGATGGCAAATTTCGATACTCCGAATATACAGAACTTAAACAAAACTTGATCAAAAAACAGCGCTTAACAAAAACAATAAAGTTCGTCGTTGAAAACGATTCTAATTCCGTTTTTCTAATTGCAACTACTCAGGCTCCAAACTATGTTTTACCCGGTATTGGTACCAAGCCAATTTTATGTCAAATTTCTGAAAACACTACTGATAAAAAATCACAGTGGGAAGTGTCAAACCTTTCCTGGGAGATAAAAATTGATCATCATGCCAATCACCTATTCTATAGAATTTATAAATACCCCAAAGAATTAGCCTTAGATAATCTTGCTGCTGAATTTGAATATAACCAGTTATTAAATGGTCTTCTGGGAAACTTAAATATTTTACTTGAGGCAAGAAAAAAGCGATTTAAAGATTTCCTCAAATCTATTACCGTGGGTGAATTTGTAGAACTTTGCAATCAATATGACAAATTAAACAAGCTGAAATTAGATTTATTAGATGCCAATGGCAGCTTACTCAATATGAGGCAGTCGAAAGACAGCCTTTCCAGAAAAGATCAAATCGAATATCACCGTTTAATTGCTGCTCGCAACATTTACCTTCAGGAAATTAAATCTTATCACGATTTTAACACTACTGATATGGCCATTAAAGACCTCTCTGAAATTCGTCAGAAATACTTAAGTGCTTTGGATCTTATCACTCAATTTGAAGCTCGAAAATTGGCCTTCCGTTCGAATACGATAAACCCACTGGAAGAAAAAGTAAAAAAACTTGAATACGAAATTGCCACTTTAAAAAAAGAATACTTATTGGAACAATATTTGAACATAACCGAATCATTGGAGGGCTTATCTAATTTTTCATTAGATATAGCCTACGAAGGTTATTTGAACTTATCTGATAATACGAAATTGGTTGAATATAATTGTAATTTGGAGGCTGAAACTGATTACGCCAACCTATTGCGTTATACTCCAATTTTGCCTGTTCTTACAGACCGTGAGTACCTGGGTGTATTAGTACACAACGTTCCTAAAAAATTGTACCAAATCACCGGTGGTATACCGTTCGAATTAAATTATATTAGAGATACTTCGATGCATGAACAATCACTTGAAGTAGACGAAATTAAACCTTTTAATAGAAAAAATTACCTTGCCCACCTCGATTTGTCATCTATCAAGATTTCTAATTATGCGCAGGACAGCCTGGATAGAACAAGTATGCACGTGTGTATAAGAGATAATAAATCAATATATAACAGTAATATACTGGATATAAAAGATGCTAAATTAAACACTAATAGTCCATGTGATATTTTATTACAGAAACACATTTTAGCCATCAAAAAAGAACGCGATCGTTTATTAAAATCAATCTTTCACTTCAATGTCAATGATTTAATTCATCCAAAACACGCAAATTTCAGAGATCACACCCTTTCGAACGGTGTTCGTTACGATTGGCAGGATAAACCGGTTATTGTAATATATGGAAAAACGAATACAAAGAACCGAAATCAAGTTCGAATGCGAAAGAATTTTGTCTTGGCCAATGATACCCTTGACAAAGTACAACGATTGTACCGTTTTGATATCAGCGCCGGGTTATTGGCAAGTATAATTCCAAATTATACTTATAATTTTGAAGAAATAGAAGGCACGTCGTTTAGTCGTTTGGTAGAACGCAAAATTTACAATACTAACGTCAATCCAGCCATTTTCTTCTCGGGCTATTTAAAAGAACAAAACATTAATTCACCACCTAAATTTTCACCAAGCTTAAATATTGGTCTCAAAATAAGCGAACAGAAAATTTTCAATAATTTCTATTTGGGACTTGGGGCTGAAGTAGCCAGGCATTTTCAAATAATAGTAGGAATTAATGCCGGAAAAGTTGATCGAATGAACCCTAATACATTTGATCAGCTTGACAATTCCTTTGAAAAAGAAGAAATATGGGAAATAGGTGCTTTTGTTTCCACAAACTTTTACCTGGCTGTCATGCCTAAATTGATTCAACCATTATTTAACAAATAAAAAAATTGATATGCGTCGATTTGTAATATACTTGTTTGCTTTAAGTATACTTTCCTGTAACAAGGAGGAAATTACATTTAACAGCTCAATGAGTTTTGTTCAGGGAACTATTTTTTATGTCGATGCTATCACAGGTGATACCAATTATTTACAAGAACACATACAGTCGAGAATAATACATGGAGATGGTCAGTTTATTTCTAACTCCATTAAAGATAGTTTAACTGGATTTAACGTACAATTTGGCCCTTTGGTACCTAATTCAGAATACAAAGTTGAATCTTCTTACTATGATGAGGCACGTAAAAAATTATACAACGGTCAGGCGCTCATTTTTGCAGAAGAAGGAGTTAATATCTTTACGATGGAACTTAAACCTTCTTCCTCTACGATAACACTTAGTGGAAATATATTCTACCATGATATTGTTACGGGAGAAAGAATAAGCAATCAATTGAATATTCAAACAACCCTTACCCAAAAGGAAGGACTAAGCTTTAATGACTCATCCATTCTTACACTTGTAGGGCCTACATTCCAATTCGATTCACTTTTAGCCGGAAAAAGTTATGAATTAACCTGTACTTACAATGATTCTGAACATAATATATTCTACGGATTTGACTCAACCATTCTAATACCTTCTAACGAACCCGTGGTAGACATTCCTATAGAACTCAACGTTTCCTCAGACCTGACAACAATTAGTGGTTATATTTGGTACATCGACCCGATAACAGGCGAAGAAAAGTTAGCCGATCAAACACAAAGCACGATTAAGTTTGAAGATCCTCTGAAACAATTTGCATCCAACGTGCAATCAAATTCCACTGGCGATTATTACTCTTTTGGCCCTCTATTACCCGAAACCTATATTACGACATTTGAATTTAACGATGGTGTATTTGACTATGAATTGACAGATAGTTTGATTCTCACTGGCAATCAAGCCTTGTTGTTTGAAAAGATATACCTACCTTGGAAGAGGGTAACGTCATTACTAGTAAAAGTAATTGATAATCAGGGAAACGTTATAAAAAACACTGATGTGTACCTATATAATAATTATGATTTTCTATTGCGTTATAAGGCTAACGAGGACCTGGCAATAGATCATGGTATTACCGATGAGGAAGGACGTGTTGTCTTCGCAGGATTACGTCCAGGGGGTATTTATACCTATTGTCAACGCATTTATGGCAACGACACATTGACCAATATTAATAGCAGCGGAGATCGAATAAACTTAATAAACAACGGAATAAGTACTACGACCACAGAAATTAGCTATTGACAAATTTTAACTTTTAAATTCAATTCTATGTTAAACATTCTAGACTTTGGTGCTGTAGGAGATGGTAATACGAATGATTTTACCGCCATCAAAAATGCTTTAGACACTGCAGGGATAAAAGGTGAAAGAGTCTATGTTCCAGCGGGTGTTTATAATATAGACGACGTACTCGTTATTCCCGCCGGCGTCACCATCTATGGGGAAGGCAGAGGTGGTACATCACTCGCAACACCATCTAATGGTTCGGTGATACGAAATACGGGAACAAGTTTTAGTATGCGCATTGCTGACCAAAACTGTGGAATAAGGGACTTATCAATTATTGACACCAACAATGCAGGTGCCGAAGGAGGAATAGAGCTGTTTGCTGATAATACGATTATTGAAAGTGCTATAATTCAAAACGTATTAATTTTTGGATTTACAACTGGTGTTGCCCTTAAGCTAAGAGCACAGTACAACGGCGGCATTTATTATTGTACATTTTATGATTTAAGAATCAGGCATGCTGGTACTGGTATACTAATAGAAGAAGAAGGTGTAGCAGCGGTAAACTCCAATACCTTTTACCATGGGGCCATATCGGGAGGTGATTTTGATACTTGTATCCATATTAAGGCAGGCAATAACAATGTGTTCTATGGAATGATAATGGAACCACCAAGTTCAACTGTAGCTCATTTATTAGTTGAATCTGGTCAAATTATTGGCAACAATATTCGCATAGAAGGCACTTCACAACCAGCTAATATTCCTTTGATCCAGTTTAATGCAGGTACCGAAAATTCGGAGATTACCGGAATTTATTCAGGTGGTCTCACAATAGACAATGGAAATAATTACATCGGTTTTCACAGTACCAAAAACCTGGATTATGCTAACTCAAATACAAATCTCTTTAAAAACTCCAATTTTCAAGGTGTAGTCAATGATGAAATTCCATTTTGGGAACTAACAGGAAATAACTTGCTTTTGGAAAGTCAAACCCCTCAAATAATGGATGATCAGCAAGTTATCAAATTAACAGTGCCAGCAGGAGAAACGGCTACCCTTAGGCCGATTCCTTTGTATTTACCCAAAGTTTATGATATTGAAAAATACAAAAGGGTAAATTTTGGTATCTATGCCAAAACAAATACAAACGAAACCGTTACAACAATTTGTCAATCAACCGGAGGTGTGGAAATAGGGCCATTTCACCCCGGTGATGATCAATGGCACCTGGTGGGAATGAGTGCACAAGTAAGTCAAAGCATTTCATATGATGCTAAGTTTTTTATAACTAACGTGGATCACAATGTAGATCTTATTGTCTACCTGTCTACGCCAACACTTAATTTTGGCTATTCTCCTGTTAAATTAGACCCACAACCTATTACATCAGCTGGTGGTGTCCTAACGGGTACCATTACCACCGGACTAACTGAAGTCGATACGGTTTCGGGAGGTTTCTTGGTTTTACCTAAAGACGCAAACGTATTTACAATAAAGGGTACACATGCCATAACACGTATTAATCACACCACTGCAGATCGATTCCCGGCGGGAACTGTAATTACTTTATCTTTTGCAGATGCAAATATTGGTGTCACAAGCAGCGGATATATTAATTTGTTAAGTGGTTATACATCAACACTAAACAGCTCACTAACTTTGTTGGCACTTGGTAATGGTACCTGGCGCGAATTGGGAAGAAATTTGTAATCAATGTTGAGCAGAGACATCAATTAATTGAATTAGCAAAGATAACAACGCGCATTAAAAGTAACCAAGGCATGTACCTGACTATGAAGTTACCCGCTACGGCGGCCTGCATACAGACCCTTTGTGAATCTGGTTCAAACGAATTAACCTAAAGAAATTGCTCCTCAGTTTGAATACAACAGGTATCTACGGGATTTTTTGGCTGACAACCCAAAATTAAGCAGGGAAGAGGGAGTCAAATTATGGAATATCAAAAGAAACATGCGCGGCGAAAAAATATATACGCGAGAAGATTTGGCTTTGCTACATAATACGTAAATAACATCAAATAATATTTATTGTTAAACTTTGTTCCCATTGAGTTAAGCGTTGTAACTTTTGTCATATTCAAGCCGTCCTATTCCAGAATCTACATTACACTACTTTATGAAATATATACGCTTGCCATTTTTTTTGATAAGCTTATCGATGCTAACTGTGGCTTGTCAAAAAGACGAGGTCAATGTTCCTGAAGAATATGTAAATGAGTCTTTTTACATACGAAATAATAAAGCAGATCTCTATACCACCGCCCGGGGGAACCAATTAACGAACTCGATTATTATTAATATTCATGGGGGTCCCGCACAGGGAGCTCAACTTATTGCGCTTACACGCCCGGTAGTCTATGAAGAATTGGAAAAATTGGGTATAGTGATTTATTATGATCAACGGGGTATTGGTCTTTCCACAGGCAATTTTTCAGAAAATACCATTACCCTTTCTCAATTTAAAGATGACCTGAATAGTGTCATAGAGATTTGCAAATTCAAATACGGTAGTAACAAAAGTATATTTCTTCTTTCGAGAAGCTGGGGAGGCTTGCTCGCAGCAGAATACCTGGTAGATTTAGACTTACAATCAAAAATAGCGGGGTGGATTAATGTTGCCGGTGCCTATGACCTTCCAAAAATGATAAGCTATGGAAAAAGTAAGTTGATGGACATTGCAAACGAACAAATAGATCGAAATCATTCGGTACAAAAATGGTTAGAACTAAAGGAATATGCCTCCACATTCGACACTACCAATTTTTCCTGGGACAATATTAGTCGACTATGGACCAAAGGTGTTGAAGGCATGCAAATTCTTGAAAACGACGGTGAAATCGTGGAAAATAGAACAATAAGTGGGTTAAGCATGGAAGAGGCACATGCCCATCCTTCCTATTCCTCTTTCGAAGTAACACAAAACGATGGACAAAACATAGCAGATATAATACTGGAACCCTTGACAAGTTACTCTCCAGCGCTCGAAAAAATACAACTACCAACGTCTTTCATTTATGGTAAATACGATTTACTCGTGCCTTCCGATTTGGCAGAAGATGGATTTAATACTATTTCAACCCCGGCTTCTGACAAATATTTACATATTTATCCTGCACAAGCTCATTTTCCTATGGGAAATTTTGAACAGTTTACGTCACAGGCAAAAACTTTTATTGAAAGTTATGAATAAGTTCCAAATTATAGCGATCATGTTAGTTCTCTGCGGCTCAGCGCAAGGGCTAAGAGCTCAAAACTACACAGAAATAAACTTTTACAGTGATAACTATTCCAATTCCGGAATGAGTATTATCTATGGATATGCATTCAAATCATTTACTAAGCAAAAAAAGGAGAAAGTGATTGACAAAGAAATAGCTGCAGGCATAAGGCTCTCTTTCTACAACAGGGCAAAAAATCATACCGCATTAATCGGGTCACCTTTCTTACGCTATCAAAAAGTATTTAACTCCGGTTTCTTAATTCAACCTGAAATAGGTTTAGGGTATATGTTCAAAAAAAACAATATTCCCACTTATGAATATATTGATGGTAGTGTAAAAACAATTCAGGCCGCAGGAAATCATCGTATATATCCATCATTCAGCTTTGGTGTTGGCTATAGTTTCTACAAAAAGAAGCAAATACCACTCTTGTTAAGCTTTCGGCCGGGTATCGCCTGTGAAATACCAAACAATATCAGTTCATTAATACATTTTCAGTCTGAAATTGGCATTACCTATTTATTTGGAAATAAAGTGTATTTGAAAAAAAAATAATGAGTAATTGAGTAAAGAAAATGAATGCGCCCCATACAAAGTATTTTATAGACCGAAAAGACTGGAGGACCTGGTTAGCGGCAAACTTTCAATCGAAAACTGAACTTTGGCTGGAATACCCGCTAAAAAAAACCGGGAAGCAACGAATCGCCTATAACGATGCCGTCGAAGAAGCGCTTTGCTTCGGATGGATAGATAGCACTGTGAAGTCATTAAATGAAACAACTACGATACAACGATTTTGTAGAAGAAAAAACGCCACTTATTCTCAAGCAAATAAAGAACGACTGAAATGGCTCATGGAGCAGGGCTTAATTCATACCACTCTGGAAAGCGAAATCAGAACCATTGTAGCAGAAAAGTACATTTTCCCCTCTGATATTCTTGATAAGCTAAAGGCAGATAGCAAAGTTTGGACTTACTATCAGCAATTTTCCGATCCCTACAAACGCATTCGGATCGCATTTATTGACAGTGCCAGAAAACGACCCGAGGAGTTCGAAAAAAGACTAACTAATTTCATGAACAAAACCAGAGAAAATAAGCTCATTAAGGGTTTTGGGGGGATCGATAAATATTATTAAAATTACCATTCATCGATTTAAACCATTTTCTCATGCCTGCAGGATATTCCGCTACACCACTGGCAAAAAAGCTGGGACTCAAAGAAAACTATGAAGTGTTATTATACAATGAGCCCAAGCACTATTTTGACCTTTTCAGCGATTTTCCCGAAAACCTTCAATTTACAGAGTCCATTCAGTCCGAAAGTATTGACTTTATGCATCTTTTTTGCCTATCGTTTAAAGAGTTGCTGGGCGCTATTGCTAAGTACAAGAAAGCGCTTAAGAAAAGTGGTTTACTTTAGATTAGTTGGCCCAAAGGAACTTCTGGTATTAAAACCGATTTAAAGAGAGACCTCATAAGAAATCATCTGATAGCTATTAGTCTCGTTGATGTAAAAATAGCTGTCATAGATGATAACCGGAGCGGACTTAAATTTGTCTACCGCACAAAAGACCGGTGAGTTCGATCAAATATTAAACCACAAACTAAGCCGTGTTTTCCAATGAAGGCGTCCATTTTTTTGGAGTAATAGTTGGAGTTTTTTCACTGCATCGTCGGCATTGGCTCTGTGAGCCTCCCTTATCTGATAATTAATACGCGCATTTAATGCTTGTCTTTCTTTTTCGCTTTTAATCAATTTAGCCGCCTTTTCACACACCTGAACAATACTTTCATGCATAACTTCGGCATATTTAAAGGTTTCTGAAAGGCTTTTTGCGGACTTCCTGCATGATGTCAGTGCTTGATTGAGGTAGCAAAAATGCCAGTTGCGTGAAGCCCGTACCCAGAGATCAAAGTCTTCGAATGACAACTCTTCGTCATAACCTCCCAACTCATCCAGCATTTTTTTGCGCATAAGCATGCTGGGCGGACAAATAAAATGCCCTTGCAAAACATCGGCAAAAACATCACCTTGCGGAATCGCTTTTTTAGTGTCCCCGGTAGCTTCAATAGGGTGATAATGTCTTAGGTAATTCCCTTCACTATCGATTATTAAACCGTTGCTATGCAAGAGCCCGACGTATTCTGGTTGGCGCTCAAACGCTTCGACCATCATCAATATCCTTTGTGGATGCAAAATATCGTCGGTAGCAAAATCAACAATATAATTGCCCTGTGCACGTTTCAATGCCGTATTAAAGGCCTTACAATTTCCTTGATTATGAGCTAATTCAATAAACTCCCATGACGGAGTTTCCTTCAAGAAATTGCGAATCAGACTTGGAGACTCATCGCTACTGGCATCATCAACGACTATTACCTGAATGTTAGGATAAGTTTGTAATCGTACAGAGTCGAGGGCATCCAATACATATTTTTCATGGTTATAACACAAGCAAATGATAGTTACTAAGGGATGCATATTACAATAGCGCTATTTGGAGCTTATAATGATAATAGTATTTTTGAATAAAATTACGAATCCTATCAGTAAAAAAGCAGCGCATAGAAAGTTTAAGATTTTGCACCTGGCAAAATGGTACCCTTATGCGGCCGATCCTCATTTTGGAATATTCGTTCAGGAGCAAATTAAACAATTAAAAGGCGAAACCTTAGCTGTAGCCCTGTTTGTACATGGAGAAACCAAGCTTAAGCAAGCTTACAAGCTTGAAGAAAGTGATGTGAATGGATTCTATGAGTACAGGGCTTTTTATAGCAAAAAGGAGGGAGGCTTTTTTAACAGGCTAATTTCACTGATCAATTATTACCGAACATTGCACCGGGCCGTTAAAAGCATCGTAGTCAAACATGGGGAATTTGATTTGTTGCATGTACATATTTTGCTGCGTATGGGAATATATGCGTGGTGGCTCAACAAACGGTCTCAAATACCATATATGATCACGGAGCACTGGTCTGTCTATTTAAAATCACGAAGTCACCTATTGGGCAAATTCAAAAAGAAATGGATGCGGAAAGTGATTAATAACGCCTCTGCCGTTACTGCTGTTTCAGAAACACTAAAAATGGGGATGGTAGATACACTTGCTGTATCCCATGCCCAAATCGATGTTGTTCCCAACTTTGTAGACCTCCGCAATTTTATACCTAAACCGAAAAACGAAGCAAAAGACATTTTTAGTTTTCTGCATATTTCAGAGTTCAACGACGATGTAAAAAACGTAAGCGGAATAATCCATACCGTTGACTGTCTCTTGAAGAAAGGGTACCAATTTGAAATGACCATTGTTGGTTACGGCGCCGACGAGGACAAAATCATACAACTGGTTCACGATCTTGATTTGAAAGGTACTGTTCACTTAACGGGCAGGCAAAAGTTATCGGACTTACCCCGATATTACCAAAATGCCGATTGCTTTATCCTTTTCAGTCATTTCGAAACCTTTGCAATTGTACTTTTGGAAGCCGCTGCCAGTGGATTACCAATCATATCAACAAATGTTGGAATAGCATCTATGTTGATCAATGAACATTCGGGAATTCTCCTGGAACAGCCTCGTGAAGAACTGCTTATAAGTGCAATGGCAGAAATAATGACCAACGCAGATCATTATAAGGCTGCAGATAGTAAATTACTCGCACCATTTAGCGCCGATTCTTTTAGAGCACAAATGATTAATTTATATAACGCTATATTAAAAGAGCGGAAGGAGTAAAAGTCGGCAAGGTATCATTTAATAAACTTTGCAATGAACTCAAATTTTGACTTCGGCACAAACAGGCAATCGTTCTTTTCACCGTATTTCTTCACTTCACTTAGTACTTCAATGGGCACCACATTATCGTTGTGTAACACAAAATAACTATATTCAAATTGCTCCAAAGCCTGTTGCAATTTGTCTTCGTTAAAGCCACTGAGCACCTCACAAAAAATTACCGGCTCATTGCGGGCCAGAAACTCAGAAGCCCCTTCCAATACCAGGTGTTCGGTGGTCTCCGTATCTAATTTTAGTACGTCAAATCGCTTATCAGCCCATTGACCCAAATAACTGTCCAGTGTTCTGGACTGCACCTTTATCTCCTGACGCGGCACATTGTCGTAATTAGACAAACTCGAATCCCCGGTCAGTTGTGGAATGTCATCATCAAATTCATTATCAATGCGAATATAAAACGAAACCGATTCGTTGCGATTACTGAGAGCTACCTCCTCAACATCAATGTTATTAAAATTATTTAGTGATTTATTTCTTCTTAGATACTCCAAGGCTGCCGGCATTGGTTCAAAAGCAACTACCGGCATATTATCATTACACTTAGCAGCTAAAAGCGAATAATAGCCAATATTGGAACCAATATCCAAAAATCCATTGGCATCTTTCACCAATGTCAAAAAAACACGTGTCATGTGATACTCAAATCCTTTGATTCCTTTCCAAAATAGCAAACGCCCGTGCATGCTTGTGTAGTTGCAATCAAATTGAATAGACCCAAACCCAGGTACGCTCAATCTATACGGACCAAAAACGTTGATTCTGACTAAAAAGGGAATCATTCTGCCCAAAGGCCTTAGCATGCGTGTAATTAACCAATTTGTTCTGGGCTTTAGCAGCAGCTGATAAGCCCTGGAATTTACTTTAAACATATCAGACAATTTCAGATTCAGGGTTCGGGAAACTTTATATCTAGTGAAATTGGAAATCAAAGATAAACTAAAAAATCAATGTCGGCATTATTTCTGTGAAGGAGATATCTCCAATTAGTCTGTCTTTTATATGCTATATTCATAAAAACAGGCGTTTATTGTAAAACGATTGTATCTTGCGGTACTTAATTCAGGATTATTGATCAAGCAACTATTCAATACCTTTACTTCGAAGGTGGGCATAGCCACGTTAAATTTCTTCATGGGAATTATGGTAGCCCGTCTCAGCCCGGAAATAAAGGCTGATCAGGGTATTTTTATCACCAATATGCAATTGGCAATGCTTATCAATAACCTCATCGGTGGCGGGTCTATTGTATTTCTTACACCCCGCATGAATCTGTACAAGATGTTGATCCCGTCCTATATCTGGACACTGGTAACCAGCCCAATAGTAGTGCTTTTCATCTATTGGGGTGGCCAAATTCCACTTATTCATATTCCACACCTCATTGTTATAACCTGCCTGTATGCCTTATTTTCTGACAACTTAATGGTACTACTCGGAAAAAAGAAAATAGAACTACATAACAAATGGCAGGTCATTCAGGTATTTATTTTATTGTTCGCTCTCATTACTGTATTTTATGTATTAAAGGAACAAAATGTCATGGGATACATCAAAGCAATGTATGTATCATTGGGAACATCATTTATTGCCACCTTGTTTTTAGTACTTCGAATTCGCGAAAGATGGGAGATCAAGGGCATGTGGGATGCGGTTAAAGCCACGGTACGCTATGGATTTATGGCCCAGTTAGGTAATATTTTGCAATTCATAAATTACAGACTGAGTTACTACTTTATGAATATCCCCGTTATGAAAGAAGAACTGGGTGTATTTAGTGTCACAATTCAACTGGCAGAAGCGATATGGATTATTGGCCGCAGCTTTGCTACCGTACAGTATGCCAACGTGAGTAACACCACAGACGATAAAAAGAACATTACGGAGACCATTCGATCGTTTAAATCGACCTTTTTGATTACACTGATAGTAGCCATTCTACTCATTTGTATTCCAGGTCAACTATACGTATGGATCTATAATGATATTGCGTATTTTAAGATTGCAAGTGTTCTCAAAATTATGTTTATAGGATTGGTTTGCATGGGAACGCTTATGGCAATCAGCCCCTATTTCGGCGGAATTGGAAAATACCAGGAAAATTTATTTGCCGCTTTTATAGCTGCCATGGTGTCAATAGGCGGTTGCATCATTTTGGTTCCTAAATGGGGCATTTATGGAGCCGCAACAACAGCTACCTGCTCCTATATTGTCCATTACACTTACATTGTTTTGCGCTTTTGTTACAAAACCAAAACCCCCTGGAAACAACTATTAATATCGCGTGAAGACTTTAGATGGGTAATCTCGAATGCACGCGGGAAATTTCGTCAGCAATAGGACAAATTGATGTTATTTTTTTCATATCACAGAAAAAAAGCTTAATTTAAAAGGATTATCACCCCAATTAATCGCAACAAAAATACTTTCTTGTTCAAACTGAACCCCTATTGGCATGTTAAGACACTACGTAGTTGCATCCTTTTTATTTATTTTTTCTTTTATTAGCTATTCCCAGGTAAGTACTCGGGATACCTCCTGGTCCTGGCAGCATTTTGACTATGAACTCGATGTTTATGGTCGCATTTCGAACTATAGTACCAGCAATATAGTGAGTAGCAATTTCGATGGAATTATTGTTGAGAACGAATACCTAAAGATCGTATTATTACCCGATTTTGGAGGAAGAATTTTAAGTTATATTTATAAACCTACCGGGCAGGAACAACTCTATCAAAATCCAATTGGTGTTCCTTATGGTATTGACGAAGGTAATTTCTATTTTGACTGGCTGATGGTCTATGGAGGCATTTTTCCGACTTTCCCAGAGCCCGAACATGGTAAAACCTGGTTTCTGCCATGGGAGACCACCGTTCTCACAAATACAAGTGATGAAGTGACCATTCAAATGAGTTTTACTGATGATATTGATATACCTCACCCCAGAGGTTTTAACAATGGTGAAACTGGCATAACCTGTCACTTCACAGTATCTGTCTATCGCGGGCGATCTTCGATTAAAGTAAACGTAGAACTCATTAATGACAATGATGCCACCTACTATGAGTACTGGACCAATGGTTCATTTGCACCTGGCTCTGTTCCGGGTGACCCAAAAACACCGGGAAATTCAGAGATTATTGCACCTATAGAACGAGTTAGATTAAAAGACGACTGGTGGTCGTGGATGGGCACAGCAGAAGATGTCATCAGCTCGCGTAATCATATATTCGAATGGGACAATCTGCGTTATTATAACAATTGGGATGGATGGGGTATTGCATATGCCAATCCTTCGATAGAAGAAAACTACTTCGGGCTAATCAATCATGAAAATGAAGCAGGTATATTCAGAGTGGCCGACAATAAAAATCATACGATAGGCCTAAAAATGTGGACATTTGGTTATGAGCAAAGTATCAACGCTGATATGAATGATTTCGACGACATTAACCGCCCTTTTATAGAACTTTGGGGAGGCACGGTAGAAGAGTTTTGGTATGACGCTCTTCTTTATGCCAATCAAACAAAAACGTGGGATGAGTATTATTTGCCAACCGTAAATATGCCTGCTGTAAGCGAAGTGAACGAACATGCTGCGGTATTTATTGATTATGGAAATTATAATGATTCCGAAGCTTTTTACGCTTCATTTTTCAGCACCTATCCCGATCAAAACCTGCATGTGAAACTTGAATTGTTGGGTGATGATAATTATATATTATATGATGAAACAATACTTGCCGATGCTTCCGGGGCGAATGAGATTGTACTCGACCGCTCCAATTATGTTATAAACGAAGGTACTTACCAATACCGCATAACCATCAGCGATGCAGACGACAATGAATTACTCGTTGATGAAACTACTTATATCAACGAATTGGTAGGTGCTAAAAGTGATATTCTTTATGGTAAGCTGAGTGTCTTCCCCAATCCAAGTAATGGTGTATTTGAAATAAACCTGGAAGATCTATCAAGCACTAGCGTCCAGTTAAAGGTACTCAACACACTAGGTGCTAAAATTTTGCAAAAAGACCTGTCACCTGCACGCAATAAAATTAATCTTTCAAATCAAGATCCGGGAGTTTATGTCCTGAAAATAGAAGAGGGAGATACTATTTATACGCAATCAATAGTTTTATATTAAAAGCAACTTTGATTAACAAGATTAAACCACTTTTTAGATTAAAGAATCTTGTCTGGTACTTTCTCTCAGCCTTGTTGTTTGTGCTGCTTTCCAATTTAACCATCGAAAAATTTGCTAGCGGGAAGTTGTATAATAATGTCTTGGAACTACCTGAAAACAAAGTGGGCTTAGTTTTAGGTACCTCTAAAAGATTAACAAGTGGCAGAACCAATCTTTTTTTCAAATATCGAATGGAAGCGGCTTCCAGACTTTACAAAGAAGGGAAAGTTAAGTTTTTACTGGTAAGTGGTGACAATAGAATAAAGAATTATAACGAACCGGAAGATATGAAAAAGGCACTAATGAAATTGGGTGTGCCCGAAAATCGTATTTTTCTTGATTATGCTGGTTTCCGCACATTCGATTCGGTGATACGTGCACGTGACATATTTAGCCAGCATTCAATTACCATAATTTCTCAATCTTTTCACAACAAACGGGCGGTATTCCTCGCCCGGAAGAATGGCATTTCAGCTGTTGCTTTTAATGCAAGAGAAGTAAACGGTATCTCAAAACGACATATGCAGTGGCGCGAAGTTCTTGCACGTACAAAGGTCTTTATAGACTTTTTAATAGGTACTCAACCAAAATTTCTGGGACAAAAAATAACCATAAACTAAAAGTTAGAACCTGATAAAGAAAACAGCTCGGCATTTCGCTTTTCCACTAGCCCTTTTGGTAATGATCGAAGCATAATATTCCTAACAGCTACCAATAGTGGATGCTGAAAGTGAGCTATTTTACCGATGGACCAACTGGAATTGACAACTTTTAATGCCTTTGCCTTTCGCAATCCTTCGTAGTTTTCAAAAGCTTTTTCATGATGGTTATATTCTAATAGACATTTGGATAAAACATAGGCATCTTCTATGGCTTGGCAGGCCCCTTGACCCATATTTGGCGTTACTGCATGCGCTGCATCGCCCATAAGAACTATCCTCTTTTTATGCCAGTGTTGTATAGGTTTTAAATCGATCAATTTATTGCATAAAATTGCGTCCAGAGGTGTATTATCCATCAATTTCCTGACAATCGATGCATAGTCTTCAAACTGATAAGCAAGCTCTTCTCCTGATAATTGCTCATCACCTGTCTTTGCGTTTTTTAAGGCATACCAATATACAGTGCCCGGACCAATGGGCACAAACCCAAACCGTTTGCCGCCTGCCCAAATTTCGTTTAATCCGGATTTATATTTCTTGGGCAGGTCGTATCTAAGCACGCCTCTCCAGCACAATTGAGCAGCATCCCTTAGATGGCTATCAGGAAAAATTCGTTGACGCACCGAAGAGTGGATACCGTCAGCGCCTATGATTAAATTGGCCTCAACGGTAGTACCGTCCCTGAATTGAATAACACAACTGTTTCCGATATCAAGCACATCATCGACCTCCTTTCTTAAGTGAATTTTAGACAAAGGAATGCCATTTAACAGTATGCTTTGTAAATCACCCCGATGCATTGCCAATGCATCGTTGCCTTGACCATATTTTACTGATGACAAAGGCCTCATGTTGCCGTCAACAATACGCAGATAACGTTGTTGATAACCAGTGCTCATCAATTGCTCACTCAGACCTAACTCCCTAAAGGCTTTCATCGCATTGGGAGCAAGCAAAATTCCTGCTCCTACTTTTTTGAAGTTCGGGAATGATTCATATACTTTATAATCGATATGGTACTTCTCCAAAAAATTGGCTAAAGCCAAACCTGCTATCCCGGCGCCTATAATTACTACTTTCATTTCTTTCCTAGTTTATAGGTGCGTTTAATCATCGATCTAAGCGCAAGCTTATGAAAAGGCTTGATAATGGACATATACACTCTTCCAAAGCGATTATGAATTTGTACCAGTGTAGTTACCTTTATGTTGTATTCCCTGGCCCTGGAGTTCAATACACTAACCCTAAAATTGAGATGTTTATCGTCCAACCCAAGTATTACTTCGTCTTGTCCTATGCTATAGATTTTGAAGAATCGTACATAGGCCCCTACGCGATATGCTTCACAATAATCTGCCGGAATTCGCGTCTTCAGGCCTAGAAATTGTACAAAAAAGTTACGTACATGAAGCCCTCTTTGTACCCATGCCGGAATATCGTGAAACACGCTATATACTACTTCTTCTAAAGTGCTTTTGTGATTGGTTGTGGCAAATGTATCACCAAAATCAACTCTGTTAAGCGCTCCTTTTATACCATTCGATTGCGGAATATGCTCTTCTTGTACCATAATTATTGATTTAGTGCAAATGTACTAAATCTAATTCAATAGTGCAAATGCACTAAAATTTTCATAATTTGCAGCATGAATAAAACGAAACGGAAGATATTAGACGCTGCACTTCTCCTTTACAACCAATTTGGTTTGTCTAATGTAAGCCAACGAAAAATTACCGAACACCTCAACATAAGCCCTGGAAACCTCACTTATCACTTTCCCAAAAAAGAGGAGATTGAAGAAACGCTTTATTTTGAACTCATTGAAGAGTCCGATCAACTCATTACACTAAAAAGTGACGTAAAATCTGCACACATCGACTTTATGTTATCTTATGGAAGTGCGATCTATGATTTATTCTATAAATACCGTTTTATATTCCTGGATTTCGTACACCTGATGAAAACGAACGACAAAATTGCCAATCACTACAGAGTGCTGTTAGAACAACGTAAACAGCAGTTTTTAGCGCTTTTTCAACTGCTTATTGAAGATGGCCTCATGCGCCGCCCGGCTTTCCCCAACGAGTACGAACTCATGTACAAAAGAATTCAGATTACAAGCGACTTCTTTTTCTCTTCCATTGAAATTACTGAGAAAGTAATTTTACCCGAACACAAGCAAGAATACCTCCAATTAATGCGATCTGCCCTATTTCCTTATCTCACTTCGCAGGGAATTGAGCTTATTATGAATCCGGGAAACGAGTAATTAGAACTTATGATGTAAGCTCAATTGCAATTGTGATTTGGACAATGTGTTGGTTACCTGGTTCATAATTCCGGTCTGAATTCTTAATTTAGCCGTAATACCATAACCCAGCGCCACATAAAAACGATTTCTGTCAAAATAATTAACTGCCTGGCCATTCCCGATATTCCGCTGCCCATTCACGAAAAGTTCGTTATAACATGCCAGATAACATACTCCTTTTTCGAAAGATGCTTTATTAAACAAAACATTTACAAAAAGGTTGTAACGATAACGGGTACGTAAATCCTGGTTCTTAATAAAACGCTGTTCGTAGCGAATGCGATGGCTCAACTTTACTTTATTACTAAGTGCATGTGACCATAGTGCCTCCTGATAAATACGACTTTCATACTTCTTACTTTTGTCATCGATACCGATTCCACCTGTCGTTATGTGGCCATACCCTAAGGTGAACTTAACAGGAAATTGCTTTGGCTTATAAGTGAAACCTCCTCTTAACAAAAGTTGCTCCAGGTCCCCCATTACATTCCAGTTTCGATATTGTACGTCGCCTTGCAATCCAATAGGAGTTTCTTTATAGTTTACATTCCAAAAGTACATGTACCATGCTCCAAGGTCTGAATTTCGTATTTGTGAATAGGCATTAACTCCCAAAATTAAATGGATAATAGCAAGTAAGACTATTCTTTTCATAATTATGATGTTCTTTGATTTTTGCTGTCGTTTCATCAAACGATTATAGTAACTTTGCGTTTCTAATATTAGTACTTTTAACGAACATATGAAAGCACTGGCCATATCAGACACACACGGCTTGCATCATCAATTAAACCTGCCTGAAACAGATTTAATTATACATGCCGGAGATTTTACCAAAAGGGGAACCAGGGATGAAGTGGAAGATTTTATGAGCTGGTTTAGTAAGCAGGATGCAACATATAAAATCCTTATTGCGGGTAACCACGATTTTTATATGGAGCAACAAAGCAAAGAGCAGGTGATGAAAAGTATACCTCAGGGTATCATCTACCTGGACGATAGTGGCGTGGAACTCGCAGGAATCAAAATATGGGGTTCGCCTGTACAACCCTGGTTTTATGATTGGGCCTTTAACAGAAGACCTGGTGCAGAAATTCAAAAACATTGGGATAAAATACCCAATAATACCGAGGTACTCATAACTCATGGTCCTGTTTATGGTATACTTGATCAAACTGTACACGGCAAAAAGGCAGGATGTCCGGATTTGCTACAAAAAATACAGGATATGCCTTCGTTGTGCTTCCATATTTGTGGTCATATACACGAAGCACATGGTGTTTTACAAAAAGGAGCTACAACATTTGTCAATGCCAGTACGCTCAATTATCAGTATCAGATTCATAATAAACCTGTCCTATTCGATTTAACAGGTTTAAAGAATAGCGCTTAACCCTATATAAAAAGTTTGCCTTGATACCACGTTGAGATATTAGTATAATTCATCAGTAAGTCTATTCGGAAGCTCAAAAACAGGTAATAAAGTAATATGATAGCTTAGACAAAGTAGGGTTAAAAGGTTTTTACCCAGTGCAAATCCCTAAATTCACCATTGGATAAAAAGATTAAATCCCGATAGTATTTAGTAGAAATATTCAATTCCTTGACCGAACTGCCAAAAGAAACAGCCAGTGAATTACTATTGGTAGGAGACCAGGCACATTCTTTAGGCGCATCCTCTACTTTCGTAAAAGGTTCATGGTATACAACACTCAGGGTTTCCAGGTCAATTATGTTTAGCTTTACTGAATTATTGATCGTCTGTTGAAGAATACTAGGGGCTGAATTGTGAAGATAGGCTGCATACTTTTTGTCTTTAGAGATTTTCAACTGATAGATCTCTACACAAAAATTATTAATTATTTCTCTGATCTCTCTGGTTTCTATATTTATAACTTTTAAGCCAGCTCTGTGTGCAAACAACAATTCATTTGAATTGATCCATTCGAGCCTTACAACATCTTCAAAAGGGGCATCGGTAAGGCTGTCTCTAATATAAATGGACATACTGTCTTCAACACTCAGGTTATGTAAATTCATAATTCTTATGGTTGTCTTGACATCAACGTCACCGGGGTAGGTAACCGATCTGTTAGAATGGGCAAATGTTATTTGATCCTTTCCAGGCCCAAATGTTGGTATTTCGTAAAACGACAACGCAAAATCTTCATCATCCTTCACAAAGACAGGCTCCGAAGTATTTTGAAAGTTATCGTAAACAATGAAATCGCTCAAATTCTCACGTTTTAAAAAAAATGCCCCATCTTCGGAAAAATTCACTTCCTGATCGGATATAACAAAATGACTACCGTTACTTATCAATCTCCCTTCATTGGTTTGCAAATTATACAATTGAATGGAATCAGCATTTGTATAAGCCAGGTCAAAGTTTGAATTCATATCGAGTAGTTGGCTATTCCTTACTAATAAATCATTTTCAAAAGTGTTGAAATCAAAATACATGATCTGCGGGCTTTCCAAATAGGGAATCAAGGTATAGAACAGGGCTGAATTGGTGAAATTATTCACGGGATCGGGATCATCTGTATGACACGAGGCGAATAAGCCCATTATTAGTATTAAGTAATATTTACTCAGTTTCCATTTCATATTTCATCATCAAGCCTGCCGGGTATATCAGACTTGTTACGTAAAAATAAATATTAAATTATTTATTCAACGCCTTACAACAATAATTCTACCTGAATTTGATCACAGATTAAGTACTATTATATCTAAACTAGTCTTATATTGAAATAATGTTAACTAAATCTACAAGCAGATTTTTCTAATTAAATATACTGCCAAGGCTTAAGATAAGGATTTGATTAGGTTTTTGGTAAGACCTGATTGCTGATTTAAACACAACCTTGTTTATTTTGACGCTTGTCCCCAATCTACTATTAAGGTATTATGAAATAATAATTCTATGAAATTAAACACTAAGGAATTTATGGCCTTCGCCTTACTGGCAGGGCTGCTATTTTTTTGTACACAAGTAGTATATGCTCAGCGCGATGCCTGTGATGCAAATGCTTATTGCCCGGAAGGAGATCCATATCCCAAAACTAAAAGATCTGTTGTTCGACTGAGAATAGGCAACGGGTATTGTAGTGCTACATTGCTTAACAATACAGCTGAAGACGATAAGCCCTATGTAATTACTGCCGGACATTGCTTTGGCGGTATTAATGACGATTACAACACCGTAATGGCCACTTCAGATATTAGCATTGATATAAACTACAACGTGGCATGTAACGACGCGGGCAACCCTCAGGATTACATTACCCTTTCAGGGGGAAAATTGAGAGTTTGGGAACCATTATTGGACATCGCACTTATAGAAATGGATGATCCGATACCCTGTGATGCCAACGTTTACTTTGCAGGCTGGGATCGCAACGGCCCGGATGTAACGACACATATGAGCAAAAAACATGTGCTCATACATCACAAAGCAGGACTCCCAAAATGCTTATCGATAGCACCCGAGCGCGAACACCACAGCTACATGACTACAAAAGACCCTAATACGCATCCGATTGTTACAAATAATATGTGGACAACGCCTCGTTGGGATGTTGGTGATATGGGTGGAGGCTCTTCGGGAGGAGGTCTCTTCTATGATGACGAATATATAATTGGCGTTTTAGGAGGTCCGCATGACGGCAATAATGAGGAATGTGAAAATGCGCACCTGGAAAGCACCCGATTTCATGTATTTTACGATAAATGGACACTGCCCAACGAAACCTGCTTTGAACATGAGTTCTCCAAATGGCTCGATCCATTGAACACTGGTGTTATGAGATTAGAAGGAAAAGAATGTGGCGGAGGTAGCGCACCTTCTGCGGACTTCAGTGCTGAAACCAATTGTCTTACTGTAAATTTCGCAAGTAGTTCCACAGGAAACCCCACCACCTATGAATGGAATTTTGGCGATGGAAATACTTCAAACCAGGTTAGTCCTGAACATACCTATAACGAAGCAGGAACCTACACTGTCACTTTAACTGTTGAAAACGAATTTGGTGAGGACACAGAGGTCAAAACAGATTTTATTACTTTGGAAGTCGCCGGTGCCCCACAAAGTGAAGATGTTGAAGTATGTACCGGTATGTCGGCTACATTAGTAGCATCGGGTGCAGACAGCTTTATTTGGTACGATGCTGCTCAAAACGGTAATGAGCTGGGAAGAGACCCTAGCTATGTGACACCTGCGCTCACACAAACTTCTACTTACTACGTTGCTTCCGGAGGGTGTTCTACAGGCGAAAGAACTCAAGTCGACGTAATTGTGGTGACCTTAAACGCTCCCAATGTACAGGGAGGAACCTTTTGTGAAGGGGATACTGCTATTTTGAGAGCTACAGGAACGGGCGAATTGAACTGGTATTTAACTGAAAATGGAACTTCTGCTATCCATGTAGGTACAGATTTGTATGTAGACACATTAACAACAAACACGACCTTTTTCGTAGCCGGCGAATCTTCAACTGGAATTTTACATCAGTTAGGACCTATAGACAATGATTTCGGTTCCGGAGATTATTTCAATGGCGACCGCGACGATCTTGGCATTATTCTGGACGTTGAAGAAGATGTATTATGGAAAAGCGCACGTGTATATGCTTCGGAAGCCGGCGATCGATTTATTGTGATTAAGGATGCACCTAGTGGAAACATTTTGGAATCGGCTACCATTTTTATTGATGAAGGCGAAAGTATAATCGAACCAAACCTTATTATCCCTGCTGGAAATGATATTTTCATAGGAATAGAAGGTGTTTCCAATCTTTACAGGCACACTTCCGGAACTTCTTACCCCTACATTTCCGGCCCTGTAACGATTAAAACTTCCAGCGCATCAAGCGCCGATGACTATTATTACTTCTTTTACAATATGTTGATAGAATCGTCGGGATGTAAGAGCGAGCGCACGGCTGTAACTGCTGAAATACTGGCTTCACCGGCAGTTCCGGAGATTTCAATAGACGGCGATGTGCTTTCTATAACTGATGAAAATGTCTCTTACCAATGGTATTTTGATGGAGATGTCATAAACGGTGCAATAAAACGCACACTTCAGGCGATAGACGAGGGCTTATATCAGGTAGAAATAACAAATGATGCCGGCTGCAAGCGCATTTCCGAAAATTTCCTATACCAGATCACCGCTCATATAGAATCACTACATGAAGGCTTCTATTTCTATCCCAATCCGGTAAATGAAAATTTGCATATTCACAACTCGATTAACGAAAAAGCTTATTTGGAATTGGTAAATACACAAGGAAGCATTATTTTAAAAGTTCCAATTGATGGGGGCCATTCGAATCTTACTTTGAATAAACTTGTCTCTGGAACTTATCTATTAAAGTTAACGACTGATAATGAAGTGTTTACACACTTAATTTCAGTCGAATAGTTTTTTTCTTCACGACCCATAAGAGAGGGTGAGAGTTGGGTGTAAAAACCCAATACTTTCATTATCCGATCTAAAAAAGGTGCTGTAGCGATGCGGCACCTTTTGTTTCTATCTAATCAAACCGGGTACTTAGCGATAAACGGCAGATCAATACAAAAACTTCGTAGAACACTTCAGCTGTGCCTTTTTAGAATGGAGATTGAAGAGACCACGTCATCCTGAGCGCTAGCGAAGGATCTGTTGAAACACATACACAATCAAAGATGCTTCGATACCTCGGTATGATGGTAAAGGTCTAGTTCATAGCTCTATAAGCATCGTGGTTACTAATACACTACAACCTTTTCTATAATGTCACAACAACTTTCCAATTGTGCGCTGCTGATGACCAAAGGCGGAGCAAATCGGATAATATCACCATGCGTAGGCTTTGCCAGCAGACCTTCATCTTTTAATTTCAAACATATATCCCATGCAGTAACACCGTCATGCTCATCTATTACAATTGCGTTGAGTAAACCTTTACCTCTTACCAGTTTCACTTTCGAAGACTTTTGAATGATTTGATTCATCCGTTCTCTGAAAAATTCACCAAGTGTATCGGCATTTTCAATGAGGTTTTCTTCTTTAATAACATCTAAGGATGCCATACATACCGCACAAGCCATGGGGTTCCCCCCATAGGTAGATCCATGCTGGCCTGGTTTTATAGTCAACATTACCTCATCATTGGCCAGAACGGCAGAAACCGGGTAAAACCCTCCTGACAAAGCTTTGCCCAATATCAGGATATCTGCTTTCACCTCTTCGTGATCTGCGGCAAGCCACTTGCCTGTTCTTCCTATTCCTGTTTGCACCTCATCGAGCATAAAAAGTACATTATACTTGGAGCACAGCTCGCGCGCTGCTTTTAAGTAGCCGTGTTCCGGAACGTAAACGCCCGCCTCTCCTTGTATGGGCTCTACCCAAAAGGCACAAACATCTTCATTCTTTAATGCCTCCTCCAGTGCATCCAGGTCGTTATATGGTATGATATCAAAGCCAGGCATATAAGGGCCAAAACCACCCCGTGACTCCGGGTCGGTACTTGCCGAAATAATGGTAGTGGTACGACCGTGAAAATTACCTTCAACCGCAACTATACGTGCCTGGTCGCTGGCAACGCCTTTTACATCATATGCCCATCTGCGTGCCAATTTTATGGCTGTTTCATTAGCTTCGGCGCCTGAATTCATCATGAGCACCTTATCATAATCAAAAAGTTCGGCTAGGTAGCGCTCACACTCCCCCAGCTTATCGGAATAAAAAGCCCTGGAAGTTAAGGCCAAAGTCTGGGCCTGCTGATGCATAGCTTCTACAATACGCGGATGGCAATGTCCTTGATTCACTGCACTATATGCCGACAAGAAATCATAATATTTATTGCCTTCAACATCCCAGACATACACTCCTTCACCCTTTTGCAGTACTACCGGAATAGGGTGATAGTTGTGCGCTCCATACTGATCTTCGAGCGCAATAGCTTCTTGTGAGGTCATAATTTATCCGTTTTTATGAATTATAAACTTAACGAAAAGGCTGATTAAATAGAAATGATTAATTTAATTGTGAATGATAAGAGTCTTCAGTAAATTAACCTGTGATTAGTGCTCAAATGGAAACGAAAAACGTTTATAATAAACAGGTCGCAGACGAACTTATTACACGCATCAATAAGTTAAATGCCAACACCCCCGCTTTATGGGGCAAAATGGATGCCGGCCAGATGTTGGCTCATCTTAACGTGGCTTATGAAATGGCCTTTGAAGACAAGCATAAAAAGCCCGGATTTGTAACACGCGCCCTGCTCAAGTTGTTTGTCAAAGGACCGGTTACTAACGACAAACCTTATAAGAGAAACACCCAAACTGCCCCGGCATTCATGCAGAAAACTTCCAAAGTCTTCGATCATGAAAAGGACCGTTTGATTCAATACATTGTCAAAACACAAGAGCACGGTAGCGACTATTTTGACAATAAAGAATCCTTATCTTTCGGACCGCTCAGTGCTGGTGAGTGGAATAACCTGTTCTATAAACATTTGAATCATCATTTAAGTCAATTTGGCGTATAAATCTTCTGTTATAAGGTGTGTACTGCAAAACAGGATTTCTAAAATTCTTTACACCTTTACAACACTTACCCTATAAAATTCCTCCAAAAAGTTTCCTATTAAAGGTTAGAATCGCAGGGAGCAATAGATGCCGGAAATTTCCGGATGAAGTACAGGCGAAAGTGTGAGGTCTCTTTTTCGGCCTTTGCTTATATTAAGCACATACCTGGTGACATAATGGCCAATGAGTGCGCCAACAAATACATCGCTGGCCCAATGTTTACGGTGCTCAATCCTGGAAAGGGCAGTAAGTGAGGCAAGTCCATATGCCAAATAAGGCATCCACTTAAAAGTCGAATATTCCATAGTCAAAAGTGTAGCCAGCGAAAACGCCAATGCAGCGTGCCCCGAAGAAAATGCGGTACGGTCTTTGTAAAATCCGGGACCGGCAAAGTCGTATGATGAATTAAAGGCTGTTGGCCTGGATCTATTAGTCAGTAAATGAAGCACTTTTGTCGCTCCGGCAGTAAAAATAAAAGCCTTTGCACCCTGCAATGCCAGGTGCTTAGAGCGCTGGTTTTTGAAAACAGAGCCACCCAGGAATAAACTGGCATATAAACCTATCTGCACATACTTATTCCCGATCGGCTCAAATACCGTGGCAAAATTAGCTCTTCCCTCACTTGACTCATTGAATGTAAAATTGCGTATGCGCGAATCATGTTCCAGCAATGTGTAAAGCGTAACGGCACTTACTCCAAGTGCGATCCATTGCTTTCCACGCCAATAAACAGGTGATTTTACCAAATTTATCCCACCATGCCAATAGCTGGATAAATACGATTTATCTAGCTGTGTATAATTATGTGCTGAAGAATCCTGCGCACAAGCATATTTCAGGGGCAAAACGAGTAACAGCAGTATAATAACAATTCTATTCATTAATTAAACACTAATTCAAAAGCCACAGATTGTTCCTGTATTCCGTTTATGAGGAGCGCAAGCGCATGTTCTCCTTCATAATGCTTTCTTGTTGAAAAATCTTTGAATGCATGCTTCTTGCTTATAACAACTTCTTCTCCCGCCTTTATACTAAGTTCTTTTAGCTTAAAAACCTTTGGTTGCTTTTGCCCATTTTTCTTCATGTAGAATATCATGTAATCAATATTTATCAATTGATTCGCATCACTCAAAGATTGAATCATGAAATTAAATTCTAAATCTTGTCCGAGCTTTATAAGGGACGTATTTATAGTAGGTATTTCAATTTTTATGGTAGGTTGTGCCGTAAATCCCAAGAGGGGAAATGTAGCCGGATGACCATCTTTTACCAGGCTCCTTATTCCTTTCTTAAGCATCCACTGGGTATCTTTGTTGTTTTGATCCCATTTCGAAAGATAGTCGAGCACAAACTCCGGATGGTCTTTGGACCAGTCGTTTATATGATTACCAACTGATTTCTTAACGTATAAGTCTTTTTCTTCCTTTAATTGGTCAATTATTGGCTGTGTAAGCCTGGGGTTTTTAACCACCTCATCGAGCTTAAAGGACCATGGTAATCTGGCACGCGTACCTTCGCTGGCCAGGCGGCGCACATGATTGTTTTCATCTCCCGCCCATTTGATCATTTCTTTCAAGGTTGCTTCAAAATTTTGTTTTAAGAATACCCGTATAGCAAATTCGGAAGAAGAAAACCTCGTGAGGTAATGTAAAGCACGTATAGAATCCTCGTAGTAATCCAGGCCAAAACGCTGTACAAAATTGGGGAATATCATTCCTGTAAAATCACCAAACTCAGGAGCGAGTGCTTCAATAATTTCCAAGGCCTGGAGGTAATCTGATGGCAAAAAGTGATGAAGCGTCTCAGAACAATGCTCCAATCTTTCCATTAGCTCCCTGGACTGCATTCCAAGCTGTATTTGTATCAAAAACTGCTCTTCGGCAAGCTGTGGATAGGTACTTTTAAGTTTAAGTGTTATCTTATTGTAAAAATCAGTGTTAAAAAACTGTTCTTTCAGACTTTCCATATCAAAAGTTTTAGGTGCTTATACATGATTCTTTCTATAGTTGCTGGGAGAATAGCCCGTCCATCTTTTGAAGGAACGGTTGAATGTACTCAAATCGGTATAATTTAGTAAATAAGCAATATCTCCCATATTCAGATCGGGACGCTTTATGTACGATAGCGCAAATTCTTTCCTTACTTCATCAATAATGGCACTAAAAGAAGCGTCTTCAGATTTAAGCTTACGTTGCAATGTTCTTGCACTCATATTGAGATGCGAAGCTACATCTTCAACACCTGGAAAATTTGGTTTCACCAATCTGATTATCGATCTTTTAACTAGCTGTAAAAAACCCTGGCTACTTTTTATTTCTGCAGACTTTTCTTCTGCATGTTTTACTAAAACCCGCAACAAATGATAATCTGCTGTAACTACAGCTTCTTCTACATGAGGCTTTTCCAAAGCGATGCCTATTTCTTCACTTCCGAAAATAACAGGGCAACCAAACACCCTTTCCAGTTCCGACTTATGTTCATTGCGTGGCCAGGTCAAGTGTATAGCAAGGGGAACATGCTTGAGACGTGTTAAAGACTGAAATTCACGGATGGTAAATGCGATCACACCTTCAGTTGTATGCCTTACAGCTTCCGGAGATTGGTTGGTCCAAAGTTCATTTGGAGTCAAAGAAACAAAATACCTGCCTTGCTCATCGCGCATCTTCATAGGCAGTGCACTACATCCCAGATTGGCAAATTCACAACACCATTCCAACGCTTCTTTAACGGTAGCACTTGTATGTGTTATCTGACCGATTAAACCTGCCGCTGTCAAATTAAGACTTTCTCCGGCATGAAGTCCAAAGCAATTATCGCCGGTTTGCTGAATACAAGATTCCACAACTTTGTTATAATCAGCATCGCTCACAAAAGATGATTCCTGACACAGCGAATCACTCGTCTGCCTGGAAATAGCCAGTAAGTCTTTTACCGACGCACCCTGGTCGGCAGCGAAATAGATAAGGTTTAAAACAAAACGTCCACCAAAAGCCATAATTGAATAACTAAATGCACCACTTGATAAATATAGCATTTTAAACTGTCGTTTTAAGTCAAAAAGCTGTCATAATGCGCTAATTTTTGGAGTGGGTTTTGGCCTAATTTTGAGTCATAAACAAAAACATTATGCGAATACTCATTTTAACACTTTCAATTATGACACTTTCAAATCAAACAATATTAGCTGCTAAATCCAATATAGAAACAAGTATAATCATCAATGCTTCCACAAATGAGGTCTGGCGCATTTTGATGGATTTTGAAAGCTACCCTTCATGGAATCCTTTTATCAAGAAGATTTCAGGCGATGCCCAAAAAAGAGGGCGATTGAAAGTCTTACTATCAAAAGCTAATGGAGGTACCATGCAATTCAAACCTCGGGTACAAGCGGTGCAGAAAGCACACTTTTTTCAATGGCTGGGACACCTGCTTATTCCGGGCTTATTTGACGGAACACATTATTTCCGCCTGGAGGCAATGCCAAACAACAAAACACGTTTTGTTCATGGTGAAACTTTCAAAGGCATTTTGGCAAAGTGGTTTATAAAAAAACACGGTGTCGATACACAACAAGGATTTAAAGATATGAATGAAGCACTTAAAAATCGTGCTGAGAACTTATAAAAACCTGGTTCAGATGGGTACCTTGTCCAGGTACCCACACATCTCCTTCTGGTTTGTTTAGCATTGCCTTCAAAAATTATCCTGTTATATTGCTGCCTGAATATGGCGGCAATCACTTACATATTTAAAGAAAATAAAAGGTTCAGCACGTTTCTTTTTATGCTAATTTTCGGCTTTGGATTGCTATTCCATTCGAAACGCCTGAACAACTACCCTGCACATATTCATACCTGGGCACAGGCAGATTGGTACGCTCTTTCACTAGGATTTGTACATAACAATCTGAATTTTTTTACCCCGGAAACCTTCGTTATGAACAAACAGTTTCCTTTCGATTATAAAAAACCTTCTCAAACTTCTATCACTGCGGTAGATTTTCCTGTGCATGCCTACATACCTGCCCTATTGATGAAAATCACTGGTAATAAGAGTCCCTTCTTTTACCACCTGTACACACTGTTAATAAGTTGTTTCGGCCTATTATACCTCTATAAACTTACCTTGATGCTGACAAACAATCATATCAAATCATTGTTTGCCTTATTATTCGCACTTTTTTCTCCTATATTCCTGTATTACCAAACCAGCTTTTTACCCGGTATCCCTTCATTCTCATGCGCAATAATAGGTTTATACTACTATTTCAACTTCACAAAATTTGCACAACAAAAAAGTTATTACTGGGCTTTAACTTTCATCACACTGGCAACACTTACCAGAACCACATTCTTAATCGTGCTATTGTCTGTTGTTGGTAGTGAATTCTTACGTAGAATATTATCGAGACAACATTTCAGAGCGCTCATATTGCCTACAGCAATGTCGTTTATGAGCGTAATGGCTTATTACGTTTACAACGGTTACTTGCGTAAAAAACATGGATCCATGTTCCTCAACGAGCTAAGACCGGCCACTGGTTTTGAAGAATTCGGCGAAATCTTAAGTCAGGCAATTGAAACCTGGGGAACGCATTATTTAAGTATTTATCATTACATCATTCTCTTGTTTTGCCTCCTTGTTTTAATAGGAGTTCTGTTTAAGGTTTGGCGTCCCTCAGATCTGCTTAGAAAGTTAGGCTTACCCATTGTACTTATGCTTACCGGGTATTTATTGTTCCTTTATTTCATGGCCACTCAGTTTATTCATCACGATTATTACTTCATAGATACTTTTTTTACGCCATTTATTCTTTTACTAGTACTAGCTCTCTCCATAATACCGCCGCCATCAGGAATTTGGCTTAGAGCTATAGTATTAGTGCTAACATTGGGAGTTTTCATTCCCACTTTTTGGTATGCCCGTAATATTCTTGAAGAAAGAACCCGGGACAATGAAGGCGACACTGTAACTATCACTAACAAGAACTACCAAGGGGCGTTAAAATTTCTGGACGAAAATGGCGTAAAAAAAGTCGACAAAATTTTAGTGATCAACGAACTGGCTCCAAACCTTCCATTTATCTACATGAAAAGAAAAGGTTATGCGCTCATGTACACACGTAAACCGGTTATAAAAGATGCTTTAACATGGGGCGCCAGGTATGTGGTTTTCCAAAACGATCTTTTCAGTAATTACATCTATAAAGTTTATCCGGGAATTTTAAACGATCTTAAGGTAATTGCAAGTAATGGTAGCCTGAGTCTCTGTAGAATAGAAAAAAATAACCGGCCCAACTTAAAAGACTTTATGGGTTTTATTGATAATAAAACGCTGTTAAAGGAAGAAATTGGTTTCGAAAATATAGAAGAAAGCGATTTCAAGTCATTTGGTTTGAGCAACACTATTGCTAAAACCGGGGTATATTCTTCTTTAATAGACACCAGTGATGAATTCGGGCTCACTTATAAAACAAAAGACCCTGTCGTTCTGGAAGCAATTTCAAAGAAACATATTGTTACGAGTTTTGACATCTGCTTTCAACATCTTGAAGATATACAGCTGGTAGTGTCTTTAAGAGGCGAAAATGATAATTTGTTTTACACAAGCTATTCTGTCGAAGGATTTGTGAATAGAAACGCACAATGGAAACACCTTGATTTCTTTTTCCAATTACCTGACATAAAAGATGGGAAAGTAACGGAGCTTGGTATCTATTTTTACAATCCCGGAAAAGGCAAGGCACACATAGATAATTTCAGTTTTGAGCTTTTTTAGTTCGCGAAGTAACGAATCAATGGAAAAAACCTTAAAATCACCTGTATACATTTTGAAATTGGGACCTTTTACAGAAAACACCATTATCGGGGGTTTGGCCTAACATTAAAGTATCAATTTCGTTCACCATAATGCGCTAGGTAACAAGAAGATTTTGAAGCTTTTTACTTTCGTACAATTTATCCATAACTATTTCATACGGTATCATGGTATTAAATACAATTGCATTTGTAGTTTTAGTGGCTAATTGCGAACTTTTGCAAACTAATACAAAACTTCATTACCTTGAAGTTATTAAAATTGTCAAAATAAAAAGCGCATTAGTCATTTTTGAACGAAAATATGTTTGAAATTCATGGACATAGAGGGTGCAGAGGGCTGATGCCGGAAAATACCATTGCAGGTGTCAAGCTGGCAATGGAAATGGGTGTACATGCCGTAGAAATTGATGTCGTTGTCTCGCGAGACAAAAGACTAGTGGTGTCCCATGAACCGTGGATGTCTTCGCTTTATTGTTTAAAACCAAATGGAGACAAAATAGACAAGAGCGAAGAGTTAAGTTATAATTTGTTCGAAATGGACTACGATGAACTCGCTCTATTTGACTGTGGCAGCCTTGGTCATCCCGAATTTCCGGACCAACGCAAAGAACACCACGCCAAGCCTTGTCTCAAAGACCTCATACGCAACAGTCGTAGGTTTGCTGCAGAAGATTTCTATTACAACATAGAAGTAAAATCGCAACGTGATTGGTACGGTGATTATCAACCTGAAGTTACTGAATACTGCCAACTCCTATGTAAAGAAATTAAATCGTTAAGAATTCGGAAAAAGTGCATAGTTCAATCCTTCGACCCCGCTATTTTGAACACCTTAAATCGTATGTACCCAGATCTGAAGTTAAGTATGCTCGTAGAAAATGACTGGTCTCTCGAAAAAAACCTCGATCGATTACAATTTACACCTGCCTTTTACAATCCGGATTATCGATTGACAACACCTGCGCTGATAAAAAAGGTGAAAGCCATGGGGCTAAAAATTATACCATGGACGGTCAACGATAAAAAGGTAGCCCAAAAATTACAAAAGCAGGGGGTTGATGGAATCATTACAGATTATCCAAATTATTTTCTAGGTTAGCCGACTTTGCCAACAATAACTCTTCTTCCAATAATTGTTGATTCTCTTCTAACTCCTGATTGGACCAGGACATGAACTTTTGCATGGTACGAAGTAAGGAATATTTATACTCTTCGACTTTATCCAGTTCAAAATAGATACTCTGTCTTCTTCTTTTGACGAAGTCTACAACTGTGTATATCATTTCATGTTCAATACTATATAAAAGACTGGCAAACCAATGCAGGGGCAGATCATGTGCGTTTCGGTGTTTATGTTCCTTTAGTAGTGAAATAGCTTCGTGTGCATTACTACCCAACATTCTTACTATGGATTTCACCTCACTCAAAGACAAGTGCTCCCGCTGATAGGTTTGCGTAAATTTTTCAATGTAATCATTCATTGACATACGCAGATCGCTCCCGGAAAGCGGAAAGTTTTTGGTGCCGCATTTTCTACTGTAACCTAATTTTTCACAGGCAAAGTCAACAGTACGTTCCGACATTTTGCGATAACCCGAAAGTTTACCTCCTGCAATGGTAATGAGGCCACTTTTAGACTCATACAGTTCATCTCTTCTTGATATTTCAGAAGGTTTTTTGTTCTTTTCATAAATAAGGGGCCTCAAACCGGCCCAACTAGAACATATGTATTCACGACGAAAATTGAGTTTCGGAAACACCCAGTTAATGGCTTTTACCAGGTAATTTACATCTTGTTCCGACACCTCAGGGTTGTATTCAGCACCTCGATAGAATGTATCGGTGGTACCGATATATATTTTATCGCGATGGGGTATCATGAAAACCATGCGTTTGTCCTGCGTATCGAAATAGATGGCTTCATTGATAGGTATGTATTTTGATTCACAAACCACGTGAACACCTTTGGTAAGCACTAAATTTTTTTGAGCATCTCCCCGATCCAATTTGCTTACTTCATCTACCCACGGACCGGCAGCAGAAACTACCAATTTGGTATTAATTCTAAAGTTTTCTCCCGTGGTAAGGTCTTTACAGATTAGTGCATCTATTTTACCCTGTTCATTGTATTCAAATTCGGCCGCCTGCACATAATTAACTGCTTCTCCACCATGGTCAATAGCTGTTTTAATAACTTCAATGGTTAGGCGTGCGTCATTGGTTTTATATTCAACATAACGAACCGCTCCTTTTATTAACTCCGTGTCACTATAGGGTAGAGCGCTCATGGCCACATTTTTTGACAACAAGGCATGCCGTTCTTTTGGGTCAACGCCGACCAGTCGTTCATAAAGTAACATTGCCGCGCGTGCAGAAATACGCCCTAAACTGCCCCTTTTGATGAAAGGAATGATCACGCGTTGTTTTTCAATTAAGTGAGGAGCATTTGCAGCTAGAATATTTCTTTCCCTGCCAAACTCCCCGACTAATTTTATATTTTTCTGTTTCAAATAGCGTAAGCCACCATGAATCAATTTGGTAGATCGAGAAGAAGTTCCGGCAGCAAAATCGTTCATTTCCACAAGGCAGGACTTCAAGCCTCTGGAACGAGCATCCAGCAAAATCCCAGCCCCTGTAATCCCACCACCAATGATCACTAAATCATAATACTCTTCTTGTAAATGCTTCAAAATGATCGATCGGTTCTTCTGGGACCAGTTCATATAGTGATTCGAAGTGCTTTAAGACGGAATTTATAGCAAAAGATAAGAGTTTATTTACAGATTGACAATGTCCATTACACAAATTAGTTTAGGAAACAACGCTAATTTGAGCACACAGTACATTCAAAAAAAATAGTTTTGTTTCTAATGAAGCGTTCTGGTTTAATATTTCGTACATAAACTGTAATATTGCACTGCAATAATTATGAACAAAGAATCCTTACTCACCTACCTAAAAAATAGTGCTCGTATACGTTTGCTAGGCGAGCAAATGCAAGGTCCCGACAAACTGTTTCAGTTAAAAGGTCTAAATGGGTCGGCCGATGCGGCAATTGCTGCCGGCGTCGCATCCATTATACCCGATTCAAACCACTTGTTCATTTTGTCTGACAGGGAGGAAGCATCCTATTTTCAAAACGACCTGTCAGATATTCTGGACAAAGAAGCTTTATTTTTTCCTATTTCCTACAAAAGACCTTACCAGTACGAGGAAGTAGATAACGCAAATATCTTACAGCGTACGGAAGTTTTGAACAGCATTAACGAACTAAAAGGTAAGGGTTGTTTAATTGTCACTTATCCGGAAGCACTTGTTGAAAAGGTTGTAAATAAACGTTCACTGGTCAAAAACAGCTTTGGCCTGAAAGTAGGCGAACAGGTTGATTTAAATTTCATAACAGAATTATTGGTAGAATACGGCTTTGAAAAAGTTGATTTTGTTTACGAAGCGGGTAATTTTGCTATCCGTGGTGGTATTGTAGACATCTTTTCTTACGCCCATGATCACCCTCTTCGTATAGAGCTATTCGCAAATAAGGTAGAAAGCATTCGCTCCTTTAATCCTGATAATCAATTATCCCTACATTCGATTGATCAAATAAGCATCATTCCCGATTTGCAAACCAAATTATTAAAAGAAGAAAGGGAGTCTTTTTTTACGTTTATTCCTGAAAATACCTATATCTGGCAAAAAGATCATACCCATACTGTAGCTTCCATTGAAAAAGCATACAGCAAAATAGAAACAGACTTCGAACAGATAAAAGCGCATTCAGGAGAGCCGGATTTAATAACCACCGCTTCGGAATTGTTCATTGAAGCCAATCAGTACAAAGCTGCGATCGAAAACTTCAAAATCTTAGAATTTGGAAAACGATTTGCTTTTAAAAACAGCCATACAATCGATTTTAATACAAAATCACAGCCTTCTTTTAACAAAGACTTTAAAATGCTTACTGAAGATCTCAGTCAGCTACAATCCAAAGGGTTTCAAACGGTAATTGTATGCGATTCGCTACACCAAATGAATCGTGTGCGAATGATCATAGAGGAACATGATCCTTCTCTCCAATTCGATGAATTACCAATTACACTTCGGGCCGGCTACCTGGATTTAGAAGAACGTATTGCTTTTTATACCGATCACGAATTATTTGAGCGCTTCCATAAATTCAGATCGAAAGAGCGCTACTCAAGATCAAAAGCAATCACTATCAATGAACTCAAAACACTTAAACCGGGAGACTTTGTTACACACATTGATCATGGTGTAGGGCGATTTGCCGGTTTGGAAAAAAAGGAAGTAGATGGTGTCATTCAGGAACGTATAAGGCTTGTTTATAGAGATGACGATTTGTTATACATAAATGTTCACTCGCTGCATAAAATTGCAAAACATTCCGGCCAGGATGGTACAACTCCTGTAATTAGTAAGCTTGGTTCGGCAGAATGGGAAAACAAAAAGAAAAAGGTTAAGAAAAAAGTAAAAGAGATTGCCATTAACCTTATTGGTCTTTATGCCAAACGCGTTAATTCTTCGGGGTTTGGATTTAGCAAGGACAGTTACCTGCAAACCGAACTGGAAACCTCTTTTATTTATGAGGACACACCAGATCAGGCGAAAGCAACCAACGATGTTAAAAGTGACATGGAGGCCCCGCATCCCATGGATCGCCTTGTTTGTGGGGATGTAGGGTTTGGAAAGACAGAAGTTGCCATACGCGCAGCTTTTAAAGCGGTGTGTGATGGTAAACAGGTAGCAGTGCTGGTACCCACTACCATTCTTGCTTTACAACATTATAAAACATTCAAAGATCGACTCCGCAGACTACCTTGCAGAGTAGATTATGTAAATAGGTTCAGAAGCACCAAAGAAATAAAAGAGATAGTAAAAGATACCAACGAGGGGAAAATTGATATACTGGTAGGTACTCACCGTATTGTAGGTAAAGACATCTCGTTCAAAGACCTGGGCCTCCTGATAATAGATGAAGAGCAAAAATTTGGTGTGGTTGCCAAAGATAAATTAAAAGAGCTAAAGGTAAATGTAGACGTACTTACTCTTACTGCCACGCCCATACCCCGTACTTTGCAATTCTCGCTAATGGGTGCTCGTGACCTTTCGGTAATTGCCACACCTCCTACTAACAGACAACCGGTGAGCACAGAATTGCATACGTTTGATGAAGTGATGATCCGCGATGCCATTCGTTATGAATTGAAGCGAGGGGGACAGGTGTTTTTTGTGCACAACCGCATAAAGGACATAGATGCGATTGGAAATATAATATTGAAGCTAATTCCTGACGCCCGGGTAGGAGTGGCTCACGGCCAGATGGATGGTAAAATACTCGAAAGAACGATGCTCAAATTCATCAACCAGGAATTTGACATCCTCATTTCCACCAATATCATAGAATCGGGGCTGGATATTCCCAATGCCAATACAATTATCATAAATCATGCTCATATGTATGGTTTGTCTGACCTGCATCAAATGCGGGGTAGAGTAGGTCGGTCCAACAAAAAGGCATTCTGCTACTTACTTACCCCTTCTTCTATGGTCTTAAGTTCCGACGCACGAAAACGTTTGTCGGCGTTGGAAGAATTCAGCGACCTGGGAGATGGTATAAAAATAGCCATGAGAGACCTGGATATTCGGGGTGCAGGTAATTTACTTGGAGGGGAGCAAAGTGGATTTATTAGCGATATAGGTTTCGAAACGTACCAACAACTACTGGACGAAGCAATTCAAGAACTGAAGGAAACAGCGTTTAAAGAACTTTTCAATCCGGAAAACTCCCTTCCGACACTCAAAAGAGATTGTATAATAGAAACAGACCTGGAAGTTATCATTCCGGATGACTATGTGAACAACATTTCGGAACGACTGCGTCTATACAATGTTTTGGATAACACTAAAACAAAAGAAGAGCTCGACGATTTTGTAAAAAGTATAATAGATCGCTTTGGCCCGCTACCACCATCTGTTAACGAACTTACAAAAACGGTAATATTGCGCTGGAGAGCTGAAGATCTGGGCTTTTTTAAACTAAAAATTAAAAATGAGACCATGAAGTGCTTCGTTCAGGTTAAAAACAACGACGCCTATTTTCAGTCGGCAGTATTCGGAGCCATACTGGAATATATTCAGGAGCATCCCAAAAAATGTAACTGTAAAGAAGTGAAAAACCAGATGGTACTCACGTTTTCTGGTATCGAAAATGTGGAAAAAGGAATTAGCACTTTGGAGACCGTTTTAAAAAAATTAAAATAATAGTCACAAAAACAAAAAATTATCGTTTAAGTACAAGAAAGGGAACATAATAGCTTTTTAGGATAGGTATTCTGGTAAAAATACTTATCCACAAAAAACTTGTACTTTAATTTATAAATTTATATATTGTGTTCTTGTTGTTAGGAAAATTGTTAAACAAATATAGGTTATGAAAAGAATTGTGAGAGTTTGTCAGGCACTTTGTTTTGTGTTAGGTGCCGGCGTTATCTTCTCTTCGTGTAGCAAGGGTGGTAACCCTACAAGTGTTAGCCCGGGCGGAGCAAGTACCGTAACAGGGATGGCATACAACGAAGAAGATGGTTTTCAGGTAGCTGCCTATGCGGGTCAGCCTGAAGGGCCTAACCTTGTTTTTATTGAAGGTGGCCGTACTGTTCTTGGATCTTTTGAAGAAGATTTATTACAAAGACACGATAACATTGAACGTACTGTAACTGTAGCATCATTCTACATGGATGAAACAGAAATCGCTAACATACACTGGTTAGAGTACATGTTCTACATCAGAAGAGATTCATCAGAGGAGTTTTATCAAAGCACACTACCAGATACTTTAGTTTGGGCCAGTCAGCTTGCATATAACGACCCTTATGTAGATCACTACTTAAGATATCCTGGCTTCAGATACTTCCCATTAGTTGGAGTAAACTGGGTTCAGGCAAATGATTTTACAAACTGGAGAACCGCAGTTGTAAACAAACAATTGGCACAAGACGCCGGTATCGAAGTACCTGAAGGTGGAGACGGTCGTATTCCACTTGAATCGGGAGTTGTACTTCCAAACTACCGTTTACCATCAGAGACTGAATGGGAATATGCTGCACAAGCACTTATCGGTAACCAATGGTTAGATGAAAACCAAACGCACAAGCGTCTTTACCCTTGGGATGGTCACGCACTTCGTAATCCTTACGGAAAAGAAATGGGTATGTTCCTTGCTAACTTTAAAAGAGGACGTGGTGACTACGCAGGTATCGCTGGTAAGCTAAACGATGGCGCCATGATTACTGACTATATCTATAACTATCCTCCTAATGACTTCGGATTATATAACATGGCAGGTAATGTTAACGAATGGGTATTTGACGTATACCGTCCTACATCTTACCAGGTAATGGATGACTTAAACCCACTACGCCGTGACGGTTTCCTTGATGAGGAAGACAAGTACGATACTAAAGGTTTCCAATCACTTATTGATGATCACACCCGTGTTTACAAAGGTGGTTCATGGAAAGATGTTGCGTACTGGATGTCTCCAGGTACGCGCCGTTACTTAGATCAGGACTCTTGTACTGCTACAATTGGTTTCCGTTGTGCCATGATTAGAGCTGGTACTAACTACTAAAAAAAGCATACATAACGATATTTGGAAAACCCTCTCAGACGAGAGGGTTTTTTTGTTGTGTCTATTTAAGTCAATGGCAGCTCATACCGTCATTTTTGGCTTATTCTTAGCGAGACGCCATAGCCGTCAGTTTAGGATAGTAAACATTTTTGGAGTGTAGTGAGCAAAATACATGATCACGCGTTTCCGTTGCTCTCAAACGCTCGCCCTTGGGTGTATACAGGTTAGTCTTAGCGAGACGCTAAGTCTAGTTAGATTCGATAATTGCAGACCAGCCTCTGATTTCCTTAAGCTATGATGATTGTATACGGAATCTATGAATTCATGAAGTTATCATACCATTTAATGTTCTTACTTTTCAGTTCAACAAAATTACTTGCCAATACAACAATGAAAATGTCACTCTAACGACCAATAGAATTAATATTTGCACACTATTTAAGACGGAATCCAATTACAGGATATCTTGCTTTTAAATAAGATAGGATAATATTACCCGCATAATAAAACATACGACCTCACATCAATCTACAATCTACTCAATTTAATATAAACCTAAATTACTTAATGATGAACAAAATTGTATTTTTGATCGGGCTCCTGATTATTACTATTCAGGCAAAGACTCAACACTTTATTGAGCTCATTCAACAGGAGCATCCCAATTTTTATGAAGTCCGGCGCGAAGCGGAGCGCCATTTTGCCGAACATGGAACAGGTAAGGGTTCCGGGTATAAATTATACCAAAGATGGGCCTATTCGGCGAAACGTAAAATGGATGCAAATGGTAATCTGCGCAGTGAAGCAGAAGTTGAAAATGCGTATGTTAAGTTTCGTAAGAATTACGCTCCTAAATTAAATAAATCGAGCAATACAGATGGACAATGGGAAGAACTGGGACCGGTTAACTGGTTGTCTGGCGGAAACAGGTCTTCCGGTACCGGAAGGATTGTTTCTATTGCTGTTGAAAAGGAAAATCAAAACTTAATCTATGCAGGGTCTCCGGGAGGTGGCCTGTGGAAATCTACAGATGCCGGGGCATCCTGGACTCCGGTGGGAGACCAACTCACAAACATGTTCATATGGTCTGTTGCCATTGACCCTGGGAATAACGATGTTGTTTACCATGGAAATTCTTCAGGCGACGTTTACAAATCGAACGATGGAGGGCAAACCTGGAACGCCACCGGCGCTCAAACTAGCGGTATAATACGTTCCATTTTGATAAATCCGGCTAATTCATCGATCATTTTTGCTGTTTCTTCCAGTGGAATTTATCGATCGACCAATGCCGGAAATAACTGGACACAGGTTTCTGCAGATAGTACCGAGGACATTGTCTATAAACCCGGCAGTACGAATGTAATGTACGCCTGTGGAGGGGAATTTAGAAAATCGACAGATGGAGGTGTTACCTGGAGTACCATTTCCAATGGTTTTGTCGCTTCTGAGCGCATGAAATTAGCGGTTACCCCGGCAGAACCTGACTGGGTCTACCTGATTCAGAAACAAGGAGAAGGCTTTGGCAGAATTTACCGCTCAAGCAATGAAGGTAATAGCTTTACTATAATGAGTGACGTCAATAATGGCGCAGATAATTACCTGGGGTGGCAGGCAAGTCGTGATATGGCCATAGCCGTCTCTCCCACTAATGCCAATGAGGTGCAGATTGCCGGAGTAAATTACTACAGGTCTCAAGATGGTGGTGCTAACTTTGAATTCATGGCCGGTTGGTCTTCTTTCGGCCAACCTTCTTATGTTCATGCAGACGTTGAGGTGATGTTTTTTGTAGACGGTATATTATATGTGGGATCAGACGGAGGTGTTTATAAAAGTAGCGATAATGGGGATAACATGGAAGATTTGGCAAATAACGGTTTGATCGTTACACAGTTTTATCGTTTAGGAAACTCACAGACTGATGAAAATATGGTTGTGGGCGGTACGCAAGACAATGGTATGTTTGCATACCAAAACGACCAATTTACAACAGAACTGGAATCAGACGCGATGGAATGTTTTATTGATCACTCCGATCCTAATTATGTGTATGGAACAACAATATTCGGCAATCTGTGGAGAAGCAGCGCAGATCTTCGTTTTAGTAGACTTAGAAGTCCAAATGGTAAACGAGGCGAATGGGTCACTCCCTTTGAAATGGATCCCATAAATGCGAGTACCATTTATGCAGGTTACGATTTTTTATTTAAGAGCACGGACAGAGGAGAAACATGGTCGAATATTTCTTCCAATGTGAGTTTTGACGATGAGTTAGATCTTATCGATGAATTTAAAATTGCACCCAATGATAACAATTTCATTTATATGGCTGAAGGGGGAGATATGTGGAGAACAAGTAATGGTCAGGCTGCTTCACCATCCTGGACCAAAATTAGCTCGGGTTTATCTGGTAACGTAAATTACATTTCAGTAGACCCTAATGATTCACAACATTTAGCTGTAGCTACTTCAGAAGGTGTCTATGAATCTTTGAACGGGGGAAGCAATTGGTCTGCTATTACCAATAATCTACCCGATTTAACAGCCGAGTGTGTATTAATAGATGACACGCCCTTAAATGGCATTTACGTAGGTATGGATAAAGGTGTTTATTACACCAATGACAATTTATCTCAATGGGAGGGTTTTATGGATGGCCTGCCAAATGTTAATGTCCGAGAACTTGAAATTCAATACAGTGCACGCAAATTAAGAGCGGCAACTTATGGAAGGGGAATCTGGCAATCCGATCTTTACGCGGAGGGCTTTATTGTTACAGTGAACGCAGTAGGACCTACTAACATCTGTAACGGAGAAAGTGTAACGATTGAAGGAACGCAAGGCCCTGGATATAGTTATCAATGGCGTAAAGATGACCTTGATATTCCTGGTGCAACCAATAAAGACTATACAGCCACTGAAGAGGGCAGTTATACATTAGTTGCAAACAATGGCCAGATTTCGCGTGAATCGCAAGCTGTAGTTGTAACCTTTAAATTAAAAGAACCCATTGATGTTACACCTTTAGTGGAAAGATGCGGCCCCGGAGAGGTTACGCTGAACGCTGAAGCCAGCGTGGGAGGTACTATAAATTGGTATGATGTACCCAACGGTGGCAACGTGCTCGGTAGTGGCGCTTCCTATGTAACGAATGTGAATGCTGAGGCAAGCTTTTTTGTGGATGAAACCGATGGTTGCACAAGCCCCAGGGCAGAAGTAAAAGTATATATTTTCGAACAACCTCCGCTTCCAGAGGCAGAAGACCAGCTAATTTGCCACCCTGGTGGTAATGTGGAGTTGTCCGCGAGCGGAATCAGTGACAGCCTTGTATGGTATGACCAGGCTATTGGCGGAGACGCCATCGGTTTCGGCACTTCTATAAATGTAGATGTGACAGAAACGAGTAGCTATTTTGTAGCCGAATCAATGGCACCAACAAGTTTTCATGGCGCTGCACCAGATTCGGCCATGGGGAATGGCTTTTTTCATACCGGTGGATTCTATTTAATTGTCGAAATTTATAAGCCTGTAGTAATCGAATCGGCCCTGGTTTATGCCGAAGAAAGTGGTATGAGAACTGTTGAAATTAGGAACGAAAATGGCGATTTAGTTCAAACAGTAAATGTTGAAAGCGGTGCCGGTGCATCCCGGGTGGTACTTAATTTGGAAGTAGGTGTCGGTACCTGGCAAATTGGGGTAGCCAGTGAATCCAATTTATACTTAAACAATGAAGGCGTTCAATTCCCATACAGCCTTGGCAGATATGGTAGTGTAATTTCTGGTAACGTTACTTCAGATCCTTACAGTTTTTACTTTTACTTGTACGACTGGATTTTGAAGCCTATCGAAGAAGCATGTGAAGGTCCGCGCAAAGAAGTACTTGTGACTGTCGATGTATGCTCCGGAACAGATGAACACAAGCTACACAATGTGACCCTTTACCCGAATCCTGTCAAGGATCAATTGCTTATTAACGTTTCAGAAGGCTTTGACCTAAAATCAGTGAAGATAAGCAATGTAAGGGGTGAAATCGTTTACGAAATAAATAATGCCGTGGAGCATATAGACTTAAGCAATTTCCCTTCAGGGGTATATTTCGTAGAACTAATTACTCCTGCTTATTCAAGGATGGAACGTATCATTATAAGATAAGTTAACAAAAGGTTGATTGCTTAATAAGCATAGGATCTAAAACCATGAGTTGAATGGAATTAGACTATTTTATTTCAAGTTCCTATTGCTTACAAGGGAGTTGCGCGAAATGCGCAACTCCTTTTAGCATAATATAAGCTACAATGACTACAAACTAGTCACTTTAGATAGGTAGTATATGCAGATAACATCGCCACGTTGTACTTACAGAGACTATTATTCTGAAAAGTTAAGCTCAAAAATTGGTCTTGGATTAAGATTATCCACTATTGTTATACAACCGCGTCTATTAAGCTTCTCCCAAACTTCACCAGCACTCATTATAAGCTAATAACAACTGATTAGCAGCACGTTGTCACTTTACAAAAACAAAGATCATTAGCACATAAGCGGGTTAGTTATCTTATAGAATAGTAGATGGATTTTTCTGCTGAAATAGTCTCGACGCTCGAAGAAGTATTAGTAATAATAAAAGTTTTGAAGGAGTTTAGTGAAAATAGTAATGACCTGACTTTCAATAAGAAAGTACAGGTCATTCGTAATACTATCTATGTTATTATCATTTTACTTCCCAGATTTGATCAGCAGGGCAGCCGCCTGATATAGCTTGATTTCTATCAATATAACAGTTTCCGGTCGATTTACACGTCGCTTTATATGTAACGCCATCACATGGGAAATCACCATTGTTGTTATTGTTATTGTTATTGTTATTGTTATTGTTATTGTTATTGTTATTGTTATTGTTATTGTTATTGTTGTTGTTATTGTTATTGTTATTGTTGTTGTTATTGTTATTGTTGTTGTTGTTATTGTTGTTATTGTTGTTATTGTTGTTATCATCACCAATAACCCAAATTTGATTCACAGGACAACCACCCGAAATAGCTTGATCTTTATCAACATAACAATTTCCAGTCGATTTACACGCAGCCTTATAGCTAACTCCATCGCAAGGAAATTTAGTACCTGAAACGCCACTATTATTTGTGTTGTTATTGTTTGTATTGTTATTGTTGTTATTATTTGAGTTGTTATTGTTTGTATTGTTATTGTTTGTGTTATTACTTCCGGCATTTGCTCTGCGTGTAGCTATAGGGTCTGTAAATCCTTCTTTTGTTATGGACTTATTATTCGCGTTTTTAACCATACCGTCAATGGTTAAAAGCCCTGCAACGTGCGGTGCAGCCATGGATGTACCCGTAAGCGTCGCATAACCGTTATTTAACCAGGTAGATTGGATCAAGGTACCTGGAGCCCAGAAATCTACACTTTCCCCAAAATTGGTACCAGGACCGGGTTCCTCAGACTCCTGCATATTGGCGACGATAAAAATTCGTTCTGAAGATGAGCTCGCCCCAATAAAAAATCGGGTATCTCGACTATTGTTGCCCGCTGCATATGAACCTCTGGCTTTCTCTGTCAAATTATTAAGCGCTATTTGCACGGCGATATCACCGATCGAAAATATAGATGCGTTCCAATAGTCAGATCCGTTTATATTGGCAGTGACATAATCGAGCGCAGCTATTAAGTCTGAATTGGAACTTCCTGCTGTTGAACCTAAAGCTCTTATTGCCACAACTTTGGCACCAGCTGCAACACCACGCACACCAATATCATTTTTTTTGGCAGCCGCGATACCTGCCACATGTGTTCCATGCCCGTTAAGGTCGTGCCAACTATCTTCGCCGGTAACAAAGTTTTTACTCATTTGCTCATCAATATTCAGGTCGGGGTGCGGTGCAATACCGGTATCAATTATCCAGATGCGTTTTGAGGTAGCCACCTGATGCCCGGTATATCGTACGCCCCAAGAAGGAGTTTCTGCCATGGCCAATTTGTTATTTGTGGCAGGTAATACCTCTTCTACCTCATATTCTAATTGGAAGGTTCGATTCGGTTCGACATATGCCACTGCCGGATCTTCTGCAATTTTTCGTGCTTGTTCTTCGGTTAAGTGAGTAGCATGGAAGGCATTAATCGCATTAGAATAAACGTGAGTAATATCTTCATTGCCTAGGCCTACCAGTTGTATGGTATTCTCAGATTTCAAGGCGATATCGTTTCTATGCGCCTCTCTTTCTTTTTTGCCAAGTGCTTTGTTACCTTTTTCGTTTAATCCCTCTTTAAAAATAATAATGTACTCTCCCGGCTTACTTTCACCATCTATTTCAATGAATTTTTCATCTTTTTGATTGGTCGCCTCGTTTGTCTCGGAAGGAGAATTTGAAAAATCTTCGTCTTTTTGACACGCGTTAAAAAATAGCGCGCCTGCAAAAACAGCCGTAAGAAGTGCCGTTTTTGATAATGTGTTAGCTCTATTAATCATTTTTTTTCTTTTTAAAAATAGTAAAAAACAGGTTTCATAGAGATTTATGAAACCTCCCATGACTGTAGAGACGTCAAAGATGCCGCAAAGTAAATAGTGAAATATTTTCTTCTAACAATTCTTTTTTGAATACATTAAATTATCCTCGTGCCAATATTTGACTACGATGCATGTCCAGCTTAACGAATATAAATAGCAATATGGTAAAGCCCCATAACGCCGACCCTCCGTAACTAAAAAATGGCAATGGAATTCCAATTACAGGAAATAGCCCCATGGTCATGCCCAGGTTCACCATAAAATGGAAAAACAGAATAGAGATTACGCAATAACCATATATTTTAGCAAATTTAGATTTTTGCCGTTGTGTAACTACCGTAAGTCGGATCATCAATGCCAGATACAATGAAATTACCATTACCGTACCAACAAATCCCTGCTCTTCGCCAATTGTAGTAAAAATAAAATCGGTATACTGCTCCGGCACGAAGTCGCCATGTGTTAAATCACCATTAAGGTATCCTTTGCCCCACACACTTCCGGAACTCATGGCTACCAACGAATTATTTGTCTGATAGTTAATGCCACGAATATCAAATTCGGGATTTACCCATGCTTTAATTCTGTTTCTTTGATGATCTTGCAAAATGTTGTCTACAAAGTACCTGGATCCTGCGACCACTCCACTAAAAATCACAAAAGCGACCACACCAATAACAAAAAGGCGCACATTTCTCGAAAATTGCCCTGTTATAAGCATATATATGCCTAGTACGGCCAGTAAACAAAACAATACAAGAATAATGGGTAGTGTGTCAAATTTCATTGAGAGGTAGAATAGAATAGCCAGAATGAGACCGCCGGCGGGTATCATTCCATTAAGGCCGTCGAGGTACAAAACAATAACCAAACTGGTAAATACAAGTACGGTCCCGGTCTCATTCTGAAAAAGAATAAGCAGGGCGGGAAGTGCAATAATCCCCACAATAAGCATCACATTGGAATTGAAGCCATATTTCACGGTAGTATTATCCAGGTACTTTGCCAATGCCAGAGCTGTTGCAAATTTGGCAAACTCTGATGGTTGAATGGTAAATCCTCCGATTTTGTACCATGATTTGGCTCCCTGTATTTCATGTCCAAACAGTAAAACGCCAATAAGTGCAACAATTGAAATAGCATATACAATATAGGGTACGGAGAATATAAACTTAAAATCTACTACGAGTATAAATATAGCGATGACTGCTGCTATTAATATCCAAATAAACTGTTTGCCGGAAGTGATGGACGGACTGAATATATTGTTATAATCCTCTACACCCGGTTCGTATATCGCAGCATAAATACTGATCCAGCCATAAAGCACCAGGGCTGTATAAATTACCAAAGTAGGTACATCAATATATCGCCATATACTATCGCTATCTCTCATTCGGTTTGTAAAATATTTTGGTGGTCTGGGTCTATGTTTATAAGCGGAATACGTGGCCTGGTCTCCTCTGTATGAGGTTTCTTAACAGGTTTCTTCTTGGGCTTTGGTACACTTTGCGCTTTTATCTCATGTTCCTCATCCGGCATAAAATCTGCTTCCAAAATACGCTGTTCTTTGAATCTGCGCATAGGGTCATCGACATCCACTTTTCCCTTTATATATTTTTCCATCATTAAGCTGGCAATGGGTGCCGCCCAGGTACCACCATAATTACCGGAGTTTTCGACGTAAACGGAAATAGCAATTTTTGGATCTTCACGTGGTGCAAATGCCATAAATACCGAATGATCTTTCGCATAAGTTTTGTCACCTATTTTTTTATTTTCAACAGTTCCCGTTTTACCGCAAACTACCACATCCGGAATTTGAGCACGGCCGGCAGTACCGTTGTAAACAACCCCTTCCATTCCATCAATGGCGTATTCAAAATATTTTTGATCCACACTCGTAAAGTTCTTCTCCCACTTATGCATTCCCCTGATTAGGTGAGGTGTTCTGTAATAACCCCTGTTAGCCATTATCACAGCAAGGTTAGCCAATTGTAGCGGGGTGATCAGCACCTCACCCTGGCCTATGCTTAATGAATAAATGGTGGAATAACGCCACCTTTTTTCTCCATATGTTTTATTGTAATACTTCGCACCGGGAATTAGGCCTCCTTCTTCGTTGTAAATATCTATTCCAAGTTTATGGCCAAGGCCAAAACTTTCCATATGCTCCTTCCATTTGTTCAATCCAAGCGCTGCATCTTCGAATTTATTTCGGGAGCGTCCGGCTTCCACCACACGTCTCATAAGCCTTTTAAAGAATTTGTTGGAGGAAAGGCGTATACCTTTGGCCACGTCGTACATACCATCAGGAGCGTGGTCTCCGATTTCCTCGCCAACTGTTGAGATAAACTGGCCGGGTAAAATCGCTTTCTCCTGTAAGGCTATAAGCCCCTGAATAACTTTGAAAGTAGAACCTGGCGGATATTGTGCTTGAATAGCTCTGTTAAACAGTGGGGTGAATCGTTTATCGGCTTCCAGCATTTTATAGTTCTTGGAATAATCCTCCCCTCTAAGTAGATTAGGGTCGAAGGTTGGTGAAGACACCAAGGCTAAAACTTCACCTGTTGAAGGTTCAATAGCGACAATACTACCCACTTTATTCTGCATTAAAAGTTCTCCATAAGCCTGCAAATCGATATCTATGGTGCATTGCAGATTTACTCCCGATACTGCGGCAGTATCTGATTTACCATTGTCATATGCACCTATTTCTACACCTTTGGCATTAACGCGTATAAATTCTGTCCCTTTTTTACCTCTTAAAAACTGTTCATATGATGCTTCTATTCCGCTTTTCCCCAAAAAATCGCCTTGTCTATAATATTTTGCAGAATCCTTTTCAAGTTCGCGTCGGCTAATTTCGGCTATATAGCCCAAAATGTTGGCTGCATTTTCGTGGGGGTACCCCCTCTCCATACGCGATTGAAAACTAAATCCCTTAAAGTTAAAGCTGTCTTGTAACTGCGCGAATTTTTCAGCAGAAATACGCTTTAGAAATACCTGAGGTTTTATCTTACGATATTGAAACTCGCGTTCCTCTTTAAATTCCGCTGACCATTGGAGCAGGTATTCTTTGTTTATGCCCAGTAACTCACAAAACCTGGTGGTATCCTTAACTTCCGCATCTTTCCATGTTATCATTAAATCAAAAATGGGAGTACTATAAACCATAGCATGCCCATTCCTATCATAAATAGCGCCTCTGTAGGGGTATTTAACTCGTTCTATAGACTTACTTCTCTTGGCCTGCTCTTTGTAAGAATCGTTGATGATTTGTACATAAAATAAACGCGCAACATAACACAGTGCTACCGTAATTAGCACTCCTCTGATTATGTATATGCGTATATCTTTCATCTGGCCCTCTTAGTCGAATAGAATAAGTATTGAACAATTAATATAACGACCAGTGAATAAAAAGTACTTGCAACTCCTTTTATCAAACTCCTTGATAACATATTTAAACTCCAGGCTTCAATGATGTAGAAAAGTACATTATGGGTAAAAATCATCAAAAAAGCATATACAATAAAGACGCCGGTCCCAAGAGCACCCATAGTAAGGTCTTTGGTCTCTTCCATGTTACCTGATTGATTATTGAGCATCTTGATAAATGAAGGCCTTAAATAAGCAATAAAGACACATACAAAGGCATTTATTCCCAGGGTATCCTCAAAAACGTCGATAATAAGGCCGGTGACAAAGCTTATGAGTAAGAGATAAATGCGCGACAAGTCTTTTGGCAGTATCAATATAAAATTAAGATACATAAAGCAAAACGCAGTGTGGTATAAGTCCAAATTTCTAAATATAAACACTTGTGCAAGCATTATGCCGATAAAAGAAACGATATATCGAATGATAGTCTGGTTATTCATTTTCTGTTTCTAAGGCTTCTTCATTTAGACTTTCAATCATTTTTAATGTCTTATTATCTACCACATAGACATAATACAAATTCGAAAAGTCGGTGGCCAGTTTCACATCAATATCGTAGAACGTTGCACCTGTTTCCAATTCAATATTAGCTATAGTACCAATAATTAATCCAGGTGGGTACACGGAATTATACCCAGAAGTCACTATGGTATCGCCTTTGGCTATTTTTGCGTGCCGCGGAACGTATTGCATACTTACCACATCAATATTATTTCCCTCCCATTTTAAAGAGCCCAGGATGTTATTTTTCTTGATTAGTACTGAGGCCTGGTGATCTACTTCTACCGAAGTAAGGTTATTAACATGCAATAAGGACTTTACGGAAGCATAGGTTGGTGAAACTGCAGCAACCTTACCTACCACACCCTTATCTGTAATTACGCCCATACCTTTTTTAATACCATGATCACCTCCTTTATTAATAGTCAGGTAATTTGTTTCTTTTAACACTTCGTTCTTTATCACTCTGGCCGCAATAAAATTCAGAGAATTGATGTATGCGCTATCGCTCGCAGTGGTAAAAGTAAACGCTTTTGCAGAGGAATCCTTTTTGGTAATTTGGTTTAACTGTTTGCGTAGCAATTCGTTTTCCATCTCCACCTGTTTGTAATGTTCGTTTTCTCTTAGCAGATGAAAGAGCTCTCTTTCCAGTTCAGCATTGTGGTTTGCCAGCTGCTCATTACCTTTCTTCAATGAAAAATATTCGCCGATTCCACTTGTTACTTCATGAACGCTACCACTTACTGCATTGGAAGAATTGAAGTAAGCCGCACTATGAAACTTGTTAAAGTTTACTATAAGGACAAAACAAAAAATTTCCAGACCCAGAAAAAGTAAAAATGCGCGATACCTTAAAATTAAATCGAGTAATTTGCGCATTTCTCACTATTTCATCAAAACTGCACGAAAACCAGGAAGGTCTTTCAAGGTCATACCTGTACCCCTAACAACCGCTCTCAGAGGATCTTCAGCTACATTGATAGGTAATTTAGTTTTCATTGCAAGACGTTTGTCCAAACCTCTTAAAAGAGCTCCTCCACCCGTCAGGTGAATACCATTATCATAAATATCGGCTGAAAGCTCTGGCGGGGAAATTTCCAATGCTTTTAAGACCGCTTCTTCAATTTTTGAGATAGATTTATCCAGCGCAAAGCTTATTTCCGAGTAGCTCACTTTTATGACTTTAGGAATACCGGTCATTAAATCACGGCCTCTTATCTCATAATCTTCCGGAGGATTTTCAAGCTCCGTAAGTGCGGAACCTACTTCGATCTTAACTTTCTCTGCTGAGCGTTCTCCAATGAGAAGATTATGTTGACGACGCATGTAATCCAATATATCTTTATTGAATACATCTCCTGCAACACGTATAGATTGTTCACATACTATTCCTGATAATGCAATGACTGCAATTTCAGTGGTACCACCACCTATATCTACAATCATTGAACCTACAGGTCTTTCAATGTCTATCCCCAAACCTATGGCAGCTGCTATTGGCTCATGAATCATATAAACTTCCTTGGCGCCTGCATGTTCCGCAGAGTCACGTACTGCACGTTTTTCAACTTCAGTAATGCCTGAAGGAATACAAATTACCATGCGGTGAGAAGGTGAAAAGAACGACTTCTTCTTGTCCATCATCTTTATCATACCTCTTATCATATGCTCAGCTGCATGGAAATCAGCAATTACACCGTCTTTTAATGGACGTATGGTTTTTATGTTTTCATGTGTTTTTTCATGCATTTGCATGGCATTTCTGCCTATGGCCAACACTTTACCACTCAACTTATCCATTGCAATAATGGATGGTTCGTCCACAACAATTTTGTCTTTATTAATTATAAGCGTATTCGCAGTCCCCAGATCGATTGCTATATCACTTGTGAAAAAGTCGAATAATCCCATTTTACGCTTTTAAATGCTATTGTTTATCTAACTAATCTACTGATTTTTCGCCAATTTGTTTCAAAAAAACACGTTTTGTTGTGAGAAATATCATTAGTGTTTAAAATGACGTACCCCTGTTGTTACCATTGACATACCATTTGCGTCACAAAAATCTATCGATTCCTGATCCCTTACCGACCCTCCCGGTTGTACTACTGATTTTATTCCTTCATTGTGAGCTATTTCCACACAATCGGGAAAAGGGAAAAACGCATCGGACGCCATTACCGCCTTTGTAAGATCGAAATTGAAGCTTTTGGCTTTTTCAATAGCTTGCTTCAACGCATCTACACGCGAAGTTTGTCCCACACCACTTGCAACGAGTTGCCCATTGTATGCTAAAACGATGGTGTTGGATTTGGTATGTTTACATACTTTATTTGCAAATAACAATGCAGCGATGGTTTCGTCGTCAGGAGCTGTTTTCGTTACCAGTTTGAAGTCATCTCTAGTTTCTATTTGCAGGTCTTTGTCCTGCTCAATTACGCCATTTAATAAGGTCTTCACCAGTTTTTCAGGAAGTACTACTTCTTTGCGCTTCAATAAAATTCGATTCTTTTTTTGCTTTAATACATTTAGTGCTTCTTCGTCGTAAGAAGGAGCAATAAGTACCTCAAAAAACAATTGGTGCAGCTCCTCGGCAACAGCAAGATCAATATTTTTATTGGCCACAATAACACCTCCAAAAGCAGACACCGGATCGGCTTCTAATGCTTTTTGATAAGCATCTTTTACTGTTTGTCCAACTGCCATGCCACAAGCATTATTATGTTTCAGGATAGCCACTGCTGTTTCTTCGTTAAATTCATCAATCAATAAAATCGCCGCGTCGATATCTACTAAATTGTTGTAAGATAGTTCCTTTCCGTTCAACTGCTCAAATAAAGCCTCAAGGTCACCATGGAAAATTCCTTTTTGGTGTGGGTTCTCTCCGTAACGTAAGGTTTTTCCTTTTTGTTCACTAATTTTCAGGCTCGGAATTTCAGCATCCTTATTGAAATAAGTAAAGATCGCACTGTCGTAATGAGATGAAACATTAAAAGCATGTGCAGCGAATAAGTGCCTATCTTCCAGTTCCGTTGATCCCTCTTTTGAGGACAACACATCCAGAAGCAATTGGTATTGATCTTTTGATGGTACAATAACCACATCTTTGTAGTTTTTGGCAGCAGCACGTATCAATGAAATACCACCAATATCTATTTTCTCAATTATTTCATCGTGAGAACCTCCCGCAGCCAAAGTGGCTTCAAAAGGGTACAAGTCAACAATTACCAGGTCAATAGGCGGAATTTCATATTCCACCACTTGCTGATCATCCGATTCATGTCCTCGACGACTCAGGATTCCACCAAAAATTTTAGGATGTAATGTCTTAACTCTTCCTCCTAATATGGAAGGATAGCTCGTAAGGTCTTCAACAGCGACCACATCTACACCCAAATCCCTGATAAATTTCTCAGTACCTCCCGTAGAATATATAGTAACACCCTGATCGTTTAGCAATTTAACAATAGGCTCAAGGTTGGTTTTATCGAAAACAGAAATTAAGGCAGATTGAATCTTTTTGAATGACATAATGTGAAGACCGTTTTTATTAAGAACGCAAATGTAACAGTTTTTTAAATGAAAGCGAATAGCAGCTTTCAATTAGTTTTGTTCATTGAGTAACTGTTCTACAACTACGGGTAGGTGTTTGTATTCCAACTGATGAATCTTCTGAGCGAGCAACTCCGGAGTATCACCTTCCTCTACCTGACAGGTAGACTGTAAAATAGGAGTTCCTTCATCGTAAACTTCGTTCACATAATGTATGGTTATGCCCGACTCCTTTTCTTTATTATTTATTACGGCCTCATGTACATTCATTCCGTACATGCCTTTACCTCCATATTTTGGTAACAAAGCCGGATGAATATTTATAATGCGATTTGGAAAGGCTTTCACCAGGTTTCCCGGAATCAGCCATAAAAACCCGGCCAATACCACCAGGTCTATATTTTCCTCTTGCAAAAACTCTACAATTTTCGAGGTATTGCGGAAAGTATGTTTATCAAAAATCACACTATGTACCTTGTTTTTTTCTGCACGTTCCAACACTCCGGCAGCTGCATTATTGGTGAGTACAACAGTTACATTAACGTCCGAATTTTCTTTATTAAAGTAGTTGATGAGATTTTCAGCATTTGAGCCAGAACCTGATGCAAATATGGCTATTCTCTTTTTAATAATCATCGTGCTAATTTAATGTAATTCCCAGAACTCCCAAAAGCATCATAATTTTACAAAAGGTACTCAGGAAATGATATTTCTTGTTGGTATCTGCCCGGTATAATCTAATATTCAGAAAGATTAGCGCCGGAAATATTGAAACCGCAAGAAGGTAAAATATTTTAGACTCTAAATGAGTAAAGGAAATTAAACAAATACATGCGGCAAATACTACGGAGCAGGTGTAGATTACCCACTTGGTTCTTCTAATACCAATTGAAATTGGCAGCGTTTTACATCCATGAATAAGATCTCCCTCCATATCTTCCAAATCCTTTAGGATCTCTCTTATAACAGAAATAAAGAAAGCAAAAATAGCAAAACTATAAACCACCGCCTGGTTCTTATTGTAATAAATGGCAAGAAGCAATACGGAAAGAGACGTAAGAAATGCCACCATTACATTGCCCAGCAGAGGCATGCGTTTCAGCTTGTTGGAATATAACCACAGGCAAAAGATAGACAATACATATATGGTGAAAATCTTCAATCCTAATAGCAAACCAATGACAGCTGCAGAAAAATTGAGAAATACCTGCATTAAAATAACCGTACGCCTTTTAAAATACCTGTCAATTACTACCCTATCGGGTTTATTTATCACGTCGATTTTTATATCATAGTAGTCATTAATGATGTATCCTGCCGCAGCTATTAAAACTACTCCCAGCGTAAGTAAAAATATATCATGTTCAAATAATATGGTAGCATACTCATTTTTAGGGCCTATAACAAACAAACGTGTTACATATAGGGTAAGTACAATTATTCCCAGGTTTTTTATTCTTATAAGTTTAAAAAATTGCTTTACCTGCGAGGACATTATAAGATATTTTGTCAAAATTTGAAACTAGTATATAATTACAAAAATAACTCAGACGTTTAGATTAGTATAATACGTATGGTCAATTCTTTGTTAAATTAACAGAGATCTGCATAGACAATCGAACTAAAATACTAATAAGATTTTGAATCAAATATAGATTAAAAAAGGGCTTCGCCAAACAAATATATGATCAAAGGGGTAATTGCACCGTTATAGAAGTTCCTCCATCAACCTGGCTATCTATACTACAAATTCCGGAGAGGGAAGTAGTTCTGTTTCTTATGCTGGTCAGGCCAAAAGAGTTCTGGCTATTAATTTTTCCAAGATCGAAGCCCACACCATTATCTTCTATCGTTAAAACCAGAATGTCGTCATGTTTCAAAAGTTGAATAAAGCATTTTTCGGCATGAGCATATTTAAGAATATTATTGATTCCCTCTTGCGTAATTCTGAAAAGGCCTAATTCCATTTTAGGGTCCAGTCTTTCACCATTTAAGTTGCAGAAAAAGTGTATCTCCGTCTTTGCTCCAGCTTTAAGTTGATGAATCAAACTTTTGACAGAAACTTCGTACCCATAATCACTAATTGCTTTTGGCATCAGATTATGTGCTATATTCCGGCTTTCGTTTATAGCTTCATTCAAAAAATTCATTCCTTTATTATAGCTATCCTGACTATCGCCAGCGAGTTCCATAATATCCTTTTTAATCGCTTCTAAATACATCGAAGTAGCTGTCAGGTTCTGTCCTAAACTATCGTGTAATTCTGTGGCGATTCGTTGTCGTTCTTTATCTTCCGTGGTCAGAATAAGTGAAATTTCATGTTCTTTCTGGAGTTTCTCTTGTGTTGCATCTTTCATTGTACCGGTCATTCTTATCGGCACTCCACTTTCATTAACTTGAGTTACTTTTCCCTGATAGCGAGCCCATATGAACCCTCCATCCTTTTTTTTAAGTCGTACCTGTACATACCAAAGCTGGTTTTCCTGATAGGAAGAGAGAAAAATATTGAAGTTTTGCATGGTACTATCTAAATCTTCGGGGTGAACATCTCTTGCCCATCGATCGTAATTTGCAACATATTCATTGGGTTCGTAACCTTGAATACGATAATATTCGTCACTTAAAAACGACTCACCTGTTTCAAGGTTCCAGTCCCAGAGTCCCAGATCGGCTGATTTTATCGCTAATTCCAGACGTTCATTGGTTTGTTTAAGTTTTGCTTCGGTTTGCTCTTTAGCACTTTCCAGAGATACAATTTCCAGTGCCTGATCTATGATTTGTTCCAAACTATCCACATTCCATGGCTTGGAAACGTATCGAAAGATACCCACTTTGTTGATAGCTTCTTCGAGCGTAATAATATCGGCAAAGCCTGTAACCAGAATGAGCATTATTTTAGGATACTTTTCTTTTACCTGACTCAAAAATTCTATTCCTGTACATTTAGGCATTTTTTGATCTGAAATAATCAGGTTAATTTCTTTGCTATCCAGAATTTTCCAAGCGTCATCAACCGTATTGCTGGTTTCTATTTGATACTTACCACGGTAAGCCGCTTTAAAAATGCGCAGGCTTGTTTCCTCATCGTCCACAAATAGAATATTAGAAAACTTCTTGCTCATGGTCTTACACTTATCTGTTTAAAATTTCCTTTATCGTGGTTCCCAACTCGTCCGGATTCCAGGGCTTAGATACATATTTGTAAATTTTACATATGTTTTTGGCCTCCATTACGGCGTCGTAATCGCTGTACCCTGAAATTAAAATAAAAGGAACATCAACCGGCTTTCCTTCTTTCAATAAGGTTTTCAAAAAATCTACACCTGACATTACCGGCATGCGTTGGTCTGTAATCACCAGATCGATATCCTTTGACTTGAAAATTTCCAAACCTTCCTGAGGAGAAAGTGCTGTATAGATCTTGTACTCCCACCTAAAAGTATTGTTGAATACGCGTAAATTTGCGGGTTCATCATCCACGTAAAGAATACTAAATTGTTTTAAGGTCATCTTATAGTTTTTTCACTTTTTGATGTATAGGAAGTGTTAAATTAAATTCTGTTCCTTTATTTATTTCACTTTTCACTTCTATTTTTCCGTGATGCTTTTCAATAATACCGAAACTAATAGACAAGCCCAAACCAGTACCTTTCCCTACTTCTTTTGTAGTAAAAAAGGGATCGAATATACGTCTCCTGACTTCTTCACTCATTCCATCTCCAGTGTCTCTAAAAGTAACAAAAGCAGACTCTCCTTGCCTGGAAACAGTAACATAAATAGATCCTTCACCTTCAATAGCATCGATGCTATTGTGTAATATATTCATAAACACCTGATTGAGTTGCCCCGGGTAACACTGAATCTTGAAATCTTTTTTCGGATACTTTTTAATAATCTCAATTCTGTTGTGATACTTATTTCTTAATAATAACAGCGCCGATTCAATTCCTTCGCAAATATTTGAATCCGAAAATTCTGCATCGTCCAATCTGGAAAAATCTCGTAAACCTTTGATTATTTGTGTTGTACGTTCCGCACCCAGGCTAATATCATCAATCAACTCTATCAAACTCTCTTTTAAGGCTTCATATTCATGCTCCTCTTTGAGTTTTTCCATTTTTTTGACATCTTCATCAGGCCGAAGTTCTAAGTTATCGTAAAAATCTATAATCTTAAGGAGTTCACCATAATTGCGTTTCAGAGAATGGGCCCCAACAGAAACAAAGGTTACCGGGTTATTTATTTCATGAGCGATACCTGCTGTGAGTACACCCAAAGAGGCCATCTTCTCTGATTGAACCAGTTTTGTCTGGGCATGTCTTAGTTTCTCCAAAGTAATGTTCAATTCAGTATTTGCATCATGTAACTGGGCATTCTTTTGCTCCAATTGTTTATTAGATTCCTTCTTTTGGTAATAACCTCTGAATATGGCAATGACCAATGCAATCACCAATAGGAGAATAAGCCCGCCGAAGAATAATATTCCCTGTTGCTTTTTAATAGTAGAACCTTGTTCGGTTAAAGTTGTTTTTTGTTGGAAAATCTCTTTTTGGCTATCACTGATGAGTGAGGCCAAAGAATCTAAAGTGCTCTTGTAAGAATTAATCTTAAGTTCCATGTTATTCTTCTCGTCAATACGCGATTCAAGCTCATTCTTCGTTCTTGACAGTAGCAATTCTTTGTTTTGCTGATTGTGCTCCAACCTTTTAAGTTGCAGTTTCTGCTCGCGCACCTGTTCCTGTTGCAACTCGAGTAATCCGGTTCTTTTTTCAATTTCCAATTGTTGATCTTTGATCTTGGCTTGTTGATTACCAATCTCAGCAATTTGCTTTTGAATAGTTACTTCCTGTTTTTTAATTTTTTTCTTTTGATGTTGTTTTTCTTTTAGTTGTTTTTGAACTCTTACCTGTGCTTCATCCAACAATTTCTCGGTTTCTTCCAACATCTTCTCGGTTTCTTTGTAAAGAGTCGCTACATCTATTTCACTTCCTCCAAGCAACAAAATATCTTTGGACACTTTAAGGCCCTCATATACCAGATTAGACTTGTTTATCTGAAAAACGATTCGACTATCTTCCACTCGTTGGAAATTAATCATGATGTTTTGCATGTTGTTAGATTCATCAGTAACAAGCAGCGTATTGGTTTGTACACATTTCGAAGCAATGTTTTTTATCCTGTTGTTTTCAGATTCTGAAATAAAAATAACCTGATAGTTGGCAGGATTAAAATTACGTTCAACCTTAGATACTTTTAGCGGTGTTTTGCCAATGGTTTGCCTGCTCTGTTGATTTGTGAGCTCTTCATATACGGCATTATCTCCACCGTAAATTCCTATATGAAAATACTCCAGTGATTCCTGACCAGGCCATTCTATGTATTTAGTAAAATTGAGCAGATAAGCACTCTTCACTTGTTCAGAAGTGAATTTCTGAGCATAAATGACATTTGATAACGTGAACGCGATGATGCCAACTATTATTTTCTTGAAGCTCATGCAATCTAAGTCGTCGAAAACTAAACTTAATATACTTATTTATAGGCATATTGTTACAGTTAAGCAATTTTCTTATCGATTTTTATGAAAAAGGTGGTACTTAACCACCTTTTCTTTTTAGTTATACTGACTAACGTAAACTAACTGATTGATATTCAGAACTCATTTCTTTGGCAATTCTGTCCCTGTTTGTATTTTGTAAGCCTAGTTCATTAGGGTCTATTCCCAAACTTTTAAGTCGACGTCTCATATTGGTCACTAGTCTTCGTTTTTGGTCTGTAAATAAATAATTCGTTGTTGGTTGATAAGATTGCTTTTTAGTAACCATATTCCAAATGATTACCGCTAATTTTCTGGCGGTTGCGTTGATTGCCTTCTGCCTGCCTTTTTTGAAAGCGATCTTTCGAAAGAATTTGGCAAGTTCTCCTTCTTTTAAATTCCCCACTGCATTGGCCGCATTTCGAAGGGCTATCTTAAGTCGATTACTCCCTTGCGGTATTCTATTGGACAACCTTCGGCCTCCACTTACTTTGTTGTTGGGAGCGAGCTTCAACCAGGAAGCAAAATGTTGAGCAGTGGCAAATTCCTTAAATCCTTCTGGCCCCATCTCACTCATTAATATTAATAGGGTGGAATGACTTACTCCTGGAATTGATAGTAAATCTACACCATCAAAGTATTGGTAGGCCACAATATTTAAGTCGATCCCTTTGAGCGCATTCTTGTTTTGTCTTTTGTAGAATTTATCTTCAGGAATATCATCGACCAAATCTTGTTTCGATTGAATGGTTTCATGTAAAAATGTAGCGATTTCTTTATCGCATTCTTCAATTTTTGTGGTGTAAAATTCATATCGATCATATTCTTGCCTTAAGCCAAACAAATAATCTTCTCGCTTATTGGACACCAATGCTTTTGCTATTTCTTCTTCGGACTTCTTACAGTTGTGATGACGATGAGCTGCCAATGAGTGTCCATCTAGATTTCCTTGACAGATATCTTTAATAATTTTCAACCCTGTTAACCCGGTAATATCTCTGACTACTACATCTAATCGGAAGTTGAGGTATTTTAGAAACTTTGCCATTTTATGAACACTGTCAGCTCGTTGCTCAATCATATTCGTTCTATGACGTGTCAATGTGCGTAGCTTTTCTGTGGTTTGGTCAGGCAAGAAACTAGATGGTAACAAACCAAGTGTATGCATCTTTTGAATCCATTGGCAATCTAATACATCTGTTTTCTTGCGATTGATATTCTTTGTAAACTTTCCATTGGTAAGTACTACATGTAATCCGCTATTGATTAATTCAACAAATAGGTTTTGCCAATAAGCACCTGTTGACTCCATGGCTACTGTCGTGATTTTGTTTTCAATTAGCCAATCACATAAGGCTGATAAATCTTCGGCATAAACACCAAAGGTTTTCACTTCTTTTGATGACTGACCAATAGCTACATAGTGTTCTCTGCTTCCTATATCAATCCCAGCTGCATTTGGATTGATGATAGTCATGGGCATCTTCTTATTGTTTTTCATATTCTCTCTTTTGTTGTTTTTAAAATGCCCTAAGAGAATGTATCTTTAAAATCGAAAATTATACTGAACGGGGTTTCGTCAAATGACAAACCACCAGTGAATTTTAACAACGAGCCTCAAGATGCGACCTTGAGGCTTTTTACATTCCAGTCAAAATGCTGCTCGGATTTTCTGGTTTCCCAGAAGCGATACCAATTAATAAACCGACCTTACAAAGGGCTTTTAAAAATAACCACAATCGATTAATGGATTAAACGTTAGCTTGGGAATTCAATTTGGAAAGAGGGAAATTCTTAGCTTTTCCTTTCAGGATTTCCGGCCCGAATCTGGGGAATGCTGCACAACATAATTTCCGGGTGTTATTTGAGTAACTTTCATTAACCTGGTCCATGTACTAATTTGGGCTACTACGACAGTGAGAAAACAAACCTCAGATTTATTGAAATAAGCTAACAGTTCATCATAGATTTCATTCCGTATCCAATCATTGTCGTCTAAAAGTAATGCTTCTGTAAAGTTTAAAACCGCCTGTTCCCTTATTGAGAAATAGTTGGTTTTTCTCCATACACAAAGGGAAGACAGCCTTAGTTCTGTCTCGCCCAAATGCCTGAGTTCTTTGTAATGCATATCAACACAATAAGCACAACGGTTTAATTGTGCTACGCGCAGTCGCATAATTTCCAACAATTGGTAATCCAAAGAAGAGTCTCTAATCAATTTTTCAAGCGACATGAGTGTGGCATATAGGTTCTGTGGGATTTCATTAAAGCTTATTCGTTCCATTTTATTTAGAATTAGTTATGAAGCAAACTTAGCTCGTGCAAAAAACTATTTAATTAAGCTATCTTAAGAAATGCTTCTAGAGCGATTTTCTAAGTTCACTTAAATATTCTGGGGTGATATCCAGGTAGGATGCGACCATATATTGAGGCACTCTTTGTACGAGTTGCGGGATGGCGTTGACCAAATGCAGATAACGGTTTCTACTATTAGTTTTCATAAAAAAATAAGCGTTGCGTTGTAATGCAATCAAGCGTTTTTCAGCAATGATGCGGAAGGTTCTTTCAATTTTAGGTATCGAATCAAAAACTTTTTCCAACTTCGATTTTGATATCCGAAGAACTAACATGGGCTCGAGTGCCTGAATATTTGTCTGGGATGGAGATGCATTAATGAAACTGTCGACATTTGTTACCCACCAATTTTCTACACCAAATTGCACAATTTTTTCATTGCCATGCAGGTCTGTATAATAGTGTCTCAATAGACCACTAAGAATGAAATACTCATGATAGCATAGCTCACCTTCCAACAAAAGATGATCTTTTTTATTGAATTTTACGAGCTGAAGTTCTGCATAAAAAATTTGAAATTCTTCTTCCGTTAACGAGACGAACTTTTCAAAATACTGTTGAATTTGTGTTCGTGCATTCATGATCATTTATGGACTATGCTTGTGTGTGCTCTCACAAAATCGAAGGTAGTTCTAATTTATCAAATCCTAATGAATTTTAAATAACAAAGCGGAGGTGGCCAGGCAAAGTTAAGGGGGAAGAACTTCGTCCAAGTGAAGTTCGGAAGGGGGGAAGGATAATAAGGCCTTGTTTTTTTAAGAATTCTTGTGTTTAATCAACTGCAAGCCCACTATTACTCCGCATATTCTATACGCACACCCACAGACTGAATTCCCGATATCGGATTATATTCACGCATAAAGTGTTGAATACCCAGGGTATATTTGCCGGCCGTTTTAAATTTACACCGTTTTACACATGGAAATCGGTGGTCGAACAGATCGTCCATTCTTTTCTTTATTAAAAAGGTACTGGCCGATGATGGATTTCCGGTTTTGGGATCAAACAAATAGAGTTCATGCATCTTCTTTGTTAACTCCTTTCCTGTCGAATCTTTAAGATTGAATTGTACATAAAGATTCGAAAACGGGTAATCCAAATCATTACGTATATTATAAAAAATGTGATACACTTTAGAGGTATCAGTTATTTCAAACTCAAATTCTTCGACTTTATTTCTTATCCATTGGCCATCAGGAATATCAATATTCTTTTCATAGAACCTGTAATCGTCTGTACACGATGCTAAAAATAGGATAGAAACGGCAATATTTATTAATACTAGTCTCATGTAGTGCTGCTCTTTTTAGATGGTGAATCTCCTTTCTTACGTGGCTTATTAGAGCGCTTCTTTGGCTTATTACTTTTTCTCGAGGTATTCTGGGGCTTCTCTTCTGGTTTATTTTTTGCGTTATCCCTGTCCTTATTATCTTTTCTTTTATGCTGATTACTTTTTTTGTTAGTATCTGGAGCATTTGTTCTGGATTTAGCGCCTCCGGTCTTTGATTTAAACGCTTTGTTTTTTGCTCTTTTAAGGGCCTTTTCTTTAACTGCTTTCTTTTTGAGGCGTTTGTCCAATTTTAAGAGGTCATTATTAATTGCCTTGTCATCTACCTCTTCGAAACTGTCCTTTTCAAGTGAATAAGGAGTTTTACCTTCATCTATCAAGGCTAATAACTCAAAAACCCGTTCCGTTGAAATCGAGATCCAGTTAGAATCATTATCAATACTGAACCACATTATTTTCTTAAAAATATCGGTTTTCTGAATTTTGGCAAGGCCACTTTCGGTTTGAATCGACTTTTTTACTTCCGGCATTACCTCAAGCGCTTCCATATACGTTTCGAGTTCATAGTTGAGGCAACATTTTAGCCTTCCACATTGACCCGACATCTTACTGGGGTTAAGCGACAAATTTTGATAGCGCGCCGCAGAAGTGGAAACACTTTTAAATTCTGACAGCCATGTCGAGCAACACAGTTCTCTTCCACACGAACCTATTCCTCCTAAACGTCCCGCTTCCTGGCGCAAACTGATTTGCCTCATCTCTACTCTGATACGAAATTCGCTTGCCAGTTTTTTGATAAGCTCCCGAAAATCAACGCGGTCGTCGGCAGAATAGTAAAAAGTAGCTTTCGTATTATCGGCCTGATATTCCACGTCGGATAACTTCATTTCCAACTTGGATTCGTTGATAATTTCGCGGGCGCGAAACATAGTGGGCATTTCCCTTTTTTTGCTTTGTTCGTATTTCTCTACGTCCTTATTGCCGGCAATACGATATATAACAGGGATTTCCTCATTATACTCCACTTTCTTTCTTTTCATTTGCAGGCGAACCAACTCTCCTTGCATAGAAACGAAACCTAAATGGTGACCGGGATTTGCTTCAATGATCACAGCATCACCGGTATGGAGATTTATATTGTGTACATTGCGGTAGAATGCTTTTCTACCTCCTTTAAACTTTATTTCTACTACATCAAAATCAAGTGGATTGGCCATATCTTCGAGCCAATCGTACACATTCATTTTGCCGCATGCTCCGGTGCTGCACGAACCGGAACTACAGTTTCCACATGCCATATCACTATGAGGGTCAACCTCTGTTAGTCATTATTAAACATCGACATCGATCGACCAAAGGTGCTTATACAAGCTCTTTTAAGTCAAACCCGATATCTTTTCTGTAATAACGTGCCTCCCACTTTATCTGCTCTGCGGCCTCATTTGAAAGAGCCAATGCCTCGAAAATATCTTTTCCCAAAGCAGATACAGCAATAACACGTCCGCCGGAGTTCACCACCTTGCCATCTGACAATGATGTTCCGGCATGAAAAGGAATGACATTAGATACCAAATCCAGGCCACTAATTTCTTTTCCTTTTTCATACGCTTCAGGATAACCTCCTGAAACAAGTACCACCGTTGATGCCGCCTCTGATTTGAAAGTCACATTACAATGACCCAGCGTCTCGTCTGCTGCTGCTACTAAAAGCGGTACTAAATCTGATTCTAAACGAGGCATTACAACCTCTGTTTCCGGATCACCCATTCGCACATTGTATTCAATGACATAAGGTTCACCATCCACTTTTATTAAACCAAAGAATATAAAACCTTTGTATTTAATATGCTCTTGCTGAAGTCCCTGTATAGTACGATCGATGATTTGTGTCTTTATTTTCGACATGAAAGCTTCATCTGCAAAGGGCACGGGAGATAAAGCCCCCATTCCACCGGTATTTAATCCGGTGTCTCCTTCACCTATACGTTTGTAATCTTTGGCTTCAGGCAATATTACATAATCTTTACCATCTGTCAAGACAAAAACCGACAGTTCTATACCATCCAGAAAATCTTCTATTACTACTTTGGTGCTGGCATCTCCGAATTTCCGATCGACCAACATTTCCCGAAGTACGTCTTGTGCTTCTTGCACATCGGCAGTTATGATTACCCCTTTGCCCGCTGCCAAACCATCTGCCTTGAGCACATAAGGACCTGGTCTGCCTTCCAAATAAGCGATACCTTCATCGACATTGGCAGCCGTGAATGTAGCATAACCTGCTGTGGGAATATTGTACTTTTGCATAAAAGCTTTTGAGAAGTCTTTACTTCCCTCAAGCTGTGCACCCTCTTGGTCCGGGCCAACAATCTTTACGTGTTTTAATGCATCTGTTTGGCCAAAATAGTCTGTAATGCCCTTCACCAAAGGTTCTTCGGGGCCCACCACTACTAATTCTATATTTTTGTCGAGGACCAATTGTCCCAATTTTTCAAAATCGTTAACACCGATAGCTATGTTTGTGGCCATTTCGTGCGTACCAGCGTTGCCTGGGGCAACAAATAATTCATCGCACAAGTCACTTTGTTTAATCTTCCATGCTATTGCATGTTCCCTTCCTCCAGCACCTACTATCAGAATATTCATATATTTGATTCTTACCTTATACTAATTTTCAACTTCAAAATTAAACTTAAATTTTTAATCGTACCTAAACATTTTCAAATAATGCTTTTTAGTTAGCTACTTCCGAAATAAATTTTATGTGTACCAATTTAATTTCTTCTTCAGTATACTCATCCCCAAGTTCTTCAAGCGCTTCTTCCAAATCATCGGAATTTGCTTCCATAAAATAATCGTAAATATCATCCTGACGCTCTTCATCAAGAATTTCATCGAGGTAGTAATCGATGTTCAGCTTGGTTCCCGAATGGCAAATATGTTCCATTTCTTCCACCAAATTATCAAACTCCATTCCCTGAGCTTTAGCTATTTCGTGCAAGTCAATTTTTTTGTCGACTTGCTGTATGATCAGTATCTTGTTCTTGGACTTTTTGGCTGAAGATTTTATGAAAACTTCATGAGCTACCTGTATGTCATGCTCTTTTACATACTTTTTAATAAGATTTACAAATTCGCTGCCAAATTTCTTTGCTTTTCCCATGCCTACGCCACTTATGTGGGTCATATCTTCAAGAGAACTTGGGTAAGCAACGGCCATCTCCTCTAATGACTGATCCTGAAAGATGACATAAGGCGGCAGGTTCTTTCTGGTGGCAACCGACTTTCTAAGTTCCTTCAACAAGCCATACAAAATTTTGTCATAACTTTTACCTACGGGAGCATCACCTTCTTCCTCAATCTGCTCGGAAACTTCGGGATATTCATGGTCTTTGGACAAAGTGACAGGGTAAGGATTTTGTATAAAGCCTCTGCCTGAATCTGTTAACTTAATCACCCCATAATTATCGATATCTTTGACCAAGAGCTCCAAAATTAATGCCTGTCTTATGACTGATGTCCAGAAATGTGCATCCTGATCTTTTCCTTTACCATAAACCTCCAGCTTGTCGTGGTTATAGCTCAGTACATATTGGTTTTTGGAACCGCGAATCACATCAACGGCATGCCTTAAACCAAATTTCTCTCTGGTTTGCATGAACGTTTTCAGCACCAGTTCAACCTGATCCTGACCTTCATAAGTTTCTTTCGGGTTTTTGCAGTTGTCACAATTACCACAATCTTCATTTATGTGCTCGCCAAAATAATGGAGCAACTGCCGTGTGCGACAGGCAGCCGATTCAGCATAAGCTGTTACTTCTTCAAGCAGCATTTTAGCGTTGTCGCGCTCTGTTACGGTTTTATCTTTATTAAATTTTTCAAGCTTAAGAATATCGTGATAGCTATAGAACATTAAGCAGCGACTATTTCTGCCATCACGTCCGGCCCTACCCGTTTCCTGATAATATCCCTCAAGCGATTTCGGTGCATCGTAATGAACAACATAGCGAACATCTGGTTTGTCTATCCCCATACCGAAGGCTATAGTAGCTACGATCACATCTGCCTGCTCGTTCAAAAAAGCATCTTGATTTCGTTCGCGCTGCCCCGAATCTAGGCCGGCATGATAGGGTAGTGCTTTTACATCATTTACCTTAAGAAAATCTGCCAGCTCTTCCACCTTTTTTCTACTGAGACAATAGACAATACCGGCCTGCCCGTTGTGTTCTTTTACAAATTGTACCAGGTGCCTCTTTGCATTAATTTTTGGTAGTACTTCATAGTACAAATTAGTTCTGAAAAAAGAAGATTTAAATACATCTGCTTCTTCCATGTGCAGGTTGCGCTGAATGTCCTGCTGTACTTTAGGAGTCGCGGTAGCGGTAAGTGCAATAATAGGTAAGTCACCTATTTGCTGAATAATATTTTTAATACGACGGTATTCCGGTCTGAAATCATGTCCCCATTCAGAGATACAATGCACCTCATCGATTGCCACAAAAGATATATTGGCACTCCTGAGCATTTCAATATTTTCTTCTTTGGTCAGCGATTCAGGTGCTACATATAACAGTTTAATGCGGCTGTCTTTAACCGCCGCTTTAACTCTGTTTGTTTCGGTTTTATTAAGTGTAGAGTTTAAGTATGCCGCATTTATGTTGTATGCATTAAGTTGGTCTACCTGGTTTTTCATGAGGGCGATCAGCGGTGATATCACGATTGCTGTTCCCTCTAAAATTGTTGCCGGCAATTGATAACACATAGATTTACCAGCACCTGTGGGCATAATTACAAAGGTATCTCTTCCGGCTAATAAATTTTTTATAACGGCCTCCTGATTACCTCTGAATTCACTATACCCAAAAAATTCTTTTAATTTATTTTTTAAATCCACACGCTTCGTTATCTATGAGTTGTAGTTAGTTTATCAGGTCTAATTAATTTGTATATATTTGCCTATTATATACTAATATTACATAACTGGCATTGCCTATATTGAAGTTACAAAAAAATATTATAAAGACAGCAAAAGATACATTATTGATCGAGGCTCGCTCAATAGAAAAATTGGTAGACACTATTGATCAGGACTTTGAGCAATGTGTCCAAGCCATATTTTCCAGCAAAGGGCGCATTGTTGTAACAGGAATTGGAAAAAGTGCCAATATTGGAGCAAAAATTGTCTCTACCTTAAACTCAACAGGTACACCTTCTCTCTTTATGCACGCAGCCGATGCCATACATGGCGACCTGGGTATGGTGCAGCCAAATGACATGGTTATGTGTCTATCTAAAAGTGGAAATACTGCTGAGATTAAAGTGCTGGTGCCGTTGATAAAAAGGCTGGGAGTTCCTATCATCGCATTGGTGGGAAATAAACAATCATACCTGGCTAAAAAAGCCGACTTTGTCCTGAACGCCAGTGTGGATCAGGAAGCAGACCCTAATAACCTGGCGCCAACGGCAAGTGCGGTTGCGGCCATGGCCCTGGGAGACGCACTCGCCGTTTGTCTCTTGTCTATGCGTAGCTTTGACAGTAGGGATTTTGCGGAATTGCATCCCGGTGGTAGCCTGGGCAAAAGGCTTTATCTAAAAGTGAATGACATTGGCCACCTGAGCGATTTCCCACAAGTAAGTGACAGTGCCTCTTTGAAAGAAGTGATCTATGAAATATCCTCTAAACGACTTGGGGCAACCGCTGTTACTACTGAGGAAGATCAACTACTTGGCATAATTACAGATGGTGATTTGAGACGCATGCTCGATCAGCAGACAGACTGGTCACAAACTTGTGCACAAGAAATTATGACAAAAGCACCAATTACTATTAACTTTGATGCATATGCAGTAGATGCATTAAATAAAATGAAAGAAAATAATATCACACAGTTAATCATCGTTAACAAACAAAATCAAGTGGAAGGATTTATTCATATCCACGACTTACTAAAAGAGGGTATAGTATGAACCAAAATAACTACGTAGTAATTATGGCCGGAGGTGTTGGAAGCCGCTTCTGGCCCTTCAGTCGTCAAAACAATCCAAAGCAATTTCACGACGTACTCGGAACAGGAAAATCACTATTACAACAAACAGCAGATCGATTTGAGGACATCTGTCCTAAAGAAAATATTTACATCGTTACTAATCAGAGTTATAAGGAACAGGTGCAAGCGCAACTGCCATTTATGACAGACGATCAAATACTATTAGAGCCTGTAGGCAGAAACACGGCTCCATGTGTAGCTTATGCTGTGTATAAAATCGGACAAAAAAACCCAGATGCACGGATTGTTGTATCACCGGCCGATCACATTATATTAAAGGAACAGGTATTCGTTGAAAAAATTAATCTTGCGCTGGAAGCAGCGGCCAGGGAAGATGTGCTAATCACACTTGGTATAGAGCCAACAAGGCCAGATACAGGTTATGGATATATTCAATTTATTCCAGGCGACGAAGATGTAAAAAAGGTAAAAACATTTACTGAAAAGCCCGATTTGATGAATGCACGCAAATTTGTCGAAAGCGGTGAATTCGTTTGGAATGCCGGTATCTTTGTCTGGAGCGTACAAAGCATCATTAAAGCCTTTGAAGCGCATCTTGAAGATATGGCCGAACTCTTCAGTGAAGGTAAAGATTATTATTACACCGATAAAGAAAATGAATTCATTCAGGAAACTTATACCCAGTGCAAAAATATTTCTATTGACTACGGGATAATGGAAGGTGCCGAGAATGTATTTATGGTTCCTGCCGATATGGGATGGTCTGATCTGGGTACCTGGAAGTCGCTTTATGATGTAAAGGATAAAAATGGAGAAGGCAACGTCCTAGATGGCGATGTAATCACATACGATACCAATAACTGTATCATCAAGACGCCTTCAGAACGCCTGGTTGTAGCTCAAGGTCTGGAAGGTTATATCGTAGCCGAGTACGACAATGTATTAATGATTTGTAGATTAGATGAAGAACAAAAGGTAAAGCAGTTTGTGACAGACCTTAAAGCTAATCGCGAAAAAGATTTTTATTGATGATACAGTCACTGATAGAGAAATACAAACAACACCGCAAGCAGCAATTCCTGAATAGGTATTCATCATATAAAGGAAAATATGCTTTTGTTGGTGTAGGTGGTCATAGCACAAGTAATCTGTACCCGGTGATTGATTACCTTGGTATTCCTTTATCGTACATATGTACAAGAAATTTGACGAATGCTACAAAAATGGCTATCAAGTTCAAAGACTGCAAGGGAACCACTTCACTGGATGAAGTATTAAACGATCCCGATATTAACGGGGTATTTGTTTGCGCTTCTCCCAGTGCCCATTTTGCCATCAGTAAAAAGGTACTCGCTGCCGGTAAACACCTATTTGTAGAAAAACCACCGTGCACCAGTTTAACAGAGCTTAATGAACTGATAGCAACAGAACAATCGGGGCAAGTGACCTGCATTGGCCTTCAAAAGCGATATTCTCAGGTTTACAGCACCCTGTACAAGCAAATGAAGCAAGCTCAAAGTTATCAAATGCATTTCGTTACAGGTGCCTTCCCGGAAGGAAATGCACTTTGGGATTTATTTATCCATCCGATTGATTTGATCAATTTCTTATTTGGTGAAGTAAAAGAGTTACAATATAATCACGATAATAATAAGACCACCTGGAATTTATTGATTAATCATAGTGAAGGGGTAGTGGGACATTTGGAATTATCTACCGCGTATACCTGGAATAATGCCAAAGAGGGAATAAAGGTAGTTTGCAAAAACGGTGTCTATGAGTCCAATCATATCAATGACTTACGTTTCTATTCGAAACCAGGTCAGATTATGGGCATACCGCTGGAAAAAGTGCTTCGTTCCAATACCACTGAAGAGGCTTTAATTTCCAATACTGGATTTGTGCCTTTAGCTGAATACAATCAACTATTTGTGCAGGGGTATTATGCAGAAATAGAGGCTTTCGTACAAGCGTGCGAAGGCAATAAATCCACTATTAAAACTGCATTGAGGGACTTAATACCTACCTTCAATACCGTAGAAAAATTACCATTTTAAATCTTAGAAGACGGTTCTTGAGCACTTTCCTTCAGCCAGATTAGTGCTTCCTCTTTTTCTAAAGGCTTGAAGGACTTAAAGTGGAATCCACGATTGTATGCTGCCGTCTGCACAAAATGATACAATTCCTGTGCCGGTGCAGACTGTTCTTTGTGAATAGCTGCTATTTTGATTCTCCTGTCCCAGCCGAACAACTCGACCGGGTTTGCACCCAACTCGTACCCGGTTAATAATGACACCTGTCCTTCTAAATTCCAATGAGCCAAGATTTTGTACTTCTCCACTTCTTTGCAAAGCACTGTAGCCCTCTTCCACACATCAATTAAATCCTCGATGGATAAATTATATGAATAGCTTCCATCGACGATTACTTCAATAAAAGTATCTTCTTCAGATATCTTTACACTTGCAATCATAATCTGTTATTTAAAATCTTGTAGCTTTCTGATCAGCTGTCGAACATAATAAATTGATTTCGATAAACCAGACGAATTAAGGTCAAAATCAACGGGAACTTAAAAGGGCAATCGTGATGTCTTCTTTGTTACAGGGTATAAATACCTGAAAATGCGTGACGAATAGGCTATAAATTGCAATTTTGAGGCGAAATCATCCACCTACGACAGTATTCACCTGTTCATAACAGCCTCAAATACGTACATCCACAAATAATTTGTATTCACACCAAACACTGATACAGCGCTTTATTTTAGCGATTATCCCCACTAATTTTGAAATGTTGTTTTTCATAACCGCGACTTATTTATCACCATTAGTTTAATTCCTCTTAAGAACGGTTGTATTAGAAACAACACAGTAAAATCAATTGTTTAACCAAAATGTCATTTTTATGAAAACAAAATACATTTTAACCTCAGTGCTACTAGTAAGCTTTGCAATGAGTAAGGTCATGGCTCAGGAAAACACGGTCTCGGCTGGTGGTTTTAGCGACGGACCTAATGGTATTGTTTATTACAGTGTCGGACAGGTTGTTTACCAGGCACATGATAATGCCTCGGGATCGCTTAATGAAGGAGTGCAGCAGCCCTATGAAATTTTAGTCATTACCAGTACCGAAAATCCATTGTCGGACCTGGGCATAGAAGCCTTCCCAAATCCAACCACTAATAGAATTACCATCTCAGGTACGCAAGACAATTTAACTTTCCAGTTGTGTAAACTTAACGGTGAACTTATCGAAAGTGGTGAATTAACTACTGCAGTGCCTACCATTGAAATGGGCCACCTGCCATCTGCGAGTTATGTACTTTCAGTATTTCAAAACAACAAAATCACTAAAACTTTTAAAATCATCAAAAATCAATAATCATGAAAAATTTATTTACACTAGCATTTATGAGCCTTATTATGACTTTTGCTATGGCTCAAGCTCCTCAGAAAATGAGTTATCAGGCAGTAGTTAGAGACAACTCTGGCCAATTAATTGCACTTCAAGCGATAGGTATGAAGGTGAGCATTGCCACAAGTGCTGCAGGAACTCCGATTTTTACGGAAACACACACACCAAACACAAATGCTAACGGCTTAATTTCTATTGAAATAGGAACAGGCAGTGTTGTTACCGGCGATCTTGCTTCCATTGACTGGGCAAACGGGCCCTATTACATTCAGACATCATTCGATTTAAGCGGTGGAACGAATTATGTTGAATATGGCAGTACGGAATTATTAAGTGTTCCCTATGCCTTATATGCAAATTCAACAAGGTCATCAAATTATTTTGAATCGAGTTCACTTAACGATGCCAGTTATGATGTGGGTTCAGACTTTGAGCCAATAAGCCGTACATTAAGCATTACCAAAGAATACGCTGACTCGAAAATTGAAGCTTACTTAGATTGCAACGCACAAATCACTTCCAGAACCAATAGTAATGGCGTTTATTTTCAAATTCGTATTGATGGGGTCGCAGCTAATATTGACAGCTGGGGTAGCGTTACAGAAGATGGTAAAAAAGTATTCATTTCCGCTACCGCGATATTCGAAAATCTGTCGGCAGGAGCACATACCATACAGGTATATGCCAGAGCAGCAAATGGAGGCTCGGCAACCGGCGTAGTTTTAGATCCGGGAGGTTGGGGCGCAAGAATCATCGCCAAAGAAACTTTCTAATGCCTTAGGCACCTGGACCAGGTAGGTGCTCACTCTACCTAGACCAGGTGCTTACAATACCTATAGCAGAAACGCGTTAGAGTAATACTAAACTTCTAAAATCTAATGCGTAAGTTTTTATTCTTCACTTTTTGCTGCTACCTCACTCTGATTCTCATCATCATTTCCTGCAAAAAAGAACATTCAGACCCCACTAAGAAGGTTGAAGAAAGCAATTTTGAAAAATTTTACGGAGGTAGCGAAGATGACTATGCCCGTGACCTCATCATGTCAAACGAAAATTTATTGCTATTAGCTACCACTCATAATAAAGGCGATCTCAATGGTGACTACCTGATTATGAAACTTGATACAGATGGAACAGTTTTAGAAGAATATACTTTTGGTAGTGATCAGGCAGAAGTCGCTTACCGCCTAAAAGCGTGTAATGATGGCGGGATGATAATATGTGGAACCACCACCTATCAAAGTGCCGGAAGTACGGACATTCATCTCTTAAAATTAAACAGCTCTATGGAACAGGATTGGGAGCTCACGTTAGGTGGGCCCGATATCGAATGGCCCGATGGAATTGAAGAACTCGACAATGGGGATTTTCTTTTACTTGGTACAACACATTCCGTTGATTACCCAAGGGATATTTATGTTGCAGGTATTTCTTCTGAAGGCAAACTGAATTGGGAGCGTCATTATGGTGACACAAGTAGTGAAGGGTCCGCAGCCATGACCAGACTTCCAAACAATAACTTCATGGCACTTTGCTTTACAAATGGATTTGGAGCAAGCAGCAATGATATGTTAATTTTGGAGCTAAATGAGGCGGGTGACACCCTTTGGACCCAGCGAATGGGAAGCGACTCCTATGAAGAAAGCAGGGCAATAATTACCACCAATGATGGTCACTTGCTATTAGGAGGACACACGGCAGGTATTGATCCCATGCATCAAATGATAGCCTTGAAATTAACAACGAAGGGAGATACTATCTGGAAAAAGGAATTTGGAGGTGAAGCACACGATGGTTGCCAGGCTGTTACGGAAACAGGCAATGGTACTTTTGCTTTGCTTGGCAGGACTAATTCACACGGGGCAAATGATCAAAATACGCTACTTATAGAAACTAATCAACAGGGTGAACTAATTAACGAAACTGTTTATGGCGGCTCCGATGACGATCGCTGTGATGCGATAATAACTCATAAAGGCTATTATTACATTGCCGGATATACTACCTCTTTCGGAAATGGCAAAAAAGATATATACCTCATCAAACAAAAGGCATTATAGTAACAACGTGAATTCCATTGCGAGATTTATATGCTTCTGAATTGTCTTAAGAACCTTACATCGTTTTCGGTAAACAGGCGTAAATCATTAATCTGGTATTTAAGCATCGTAATACGCTCTATACCCATTCCAAAAGCAAATCCTGAATATTCCATCGGATCGATACCACTATTTTGAAGCACATTTGGATCGACCATACCTGCACCACCTATTTCCACCCAGCCGGAATATTTACAAATATTACATCCTTTACCCCCACAAATGAAACATGAAATGTCGATTTCTGCACTTGGTTCAGTAAAAGGAAAATAAGATGGCCTGAATCTTAATTTAACGTCTTTTCCAAATAGCTCTTTCACAAAATAGTAGAGTGTGTCTTTTAAGTCTTTAAAGCTCACACCTTTGTCTATGTACAAACCTTCTACCTGGTGAAATAAACAGTGTGCACGCGCTGAAATAGCCTCATTTCTGTACACCCTTCCAGGAGATAGGGTTCGAATCGGAGGTTGCTGATTTTCCATCACGCGCACCTGAACAGACGAAGTATGTGTGCGCAGGGCAATATCCGGTTTTTTCTCTATGAAAAAAGTGTCTTGCATCTCTCTGGCCGGATGATCTTCCGGAAAGTTTAATGCTGTGAAGTTATGCCAGTCATCTTCAATTTCAGGGCCTTCTGAAACATCAAAACCAATACGACTAAAAATAGACACTATTTGATCACGCACCAGTGATATCGGATGCCTGCCTCCAAGCTCATTAGGAATGGCCGGCATGGTAAGATCTATCTCATCGGTTTTGTTTTTCTTTTGTTTGTTTTTAAGATCGTTGGCAGCATTTTTGAATTTAGACTCCACGCTGTTCTTTAACTCATTAAGAGCTGTACCAAAAGCTTTACGGTCTGCTGCCGGCACATCTTTAAATTGCGCAAACAAGTCGTTTATACAGCTTTTTCTGCCAATGTACTTACGGCGAAACGCCTCTAACTGCTCATCGTTCAATATTTCATAGGCTTCTGCCTCTGACAATACTTCCTGTACTTTTTCGATCATGTTTCAAAAATAATGAATTCGATGCTTTTTCTAATAAAAATTAGTGATTTGTATATTTCAGCCCTTGATGGACCAACTAACGTAGTTCCTTAATATTAACTGACTATCAATTTCTTACGTTAAATAGTATACATGCTTTATTACTTTTATTGTAATTATGCGGATATTCTTACTTAAATCGAACGGTATTATTATGTTAATTTATGCGCAAAGAATCAACAAACATGTCAACATTATGCATTTATTTGCGTAAAATGGTGAACAACAATAGAATTAGAATGCCAGGCAAAGTATTGATTTTTTGCTTTTTGTTAGTTTTTACGCGCATTGTTATTGCTGGTGATGGTAATCACGAGCCTGGTATGCTATCTACTATATATGCAACTCAAAGTAATAAGGCCTCTTCACTGAAGGGATTAAATATTAAGCTGATACCTGCTTTTTTTTGGAATACCGTAGGAATTGAAGTAGAATACCCCTTAAGTATGAAACTAAGCCTCGGTACACAACTTACCGGAGTGCTCGGTCGAAACGATGTCGGAAAAAACAAATTCAGAGTTCGCCCTGAGGGTTATCATGAAAGTGGCTTCGGTGCAGATATATTTGTGAGATACTATTTCAAAGAAAATGCCCCTGAAGGTTTATATGCACAGGTATACCTTTCATATAGCAACTACATCTACTTTGATGGAAACACCAGGCCTTTTACACTACACAATAATTGGAAAGAGACGGAAAAGTTTAGACTAGCCAATGATATTGAAAAACCACTTCCATATACCGGCGGATTGGGAGTGGGTTACCAGATTAAGTTTGTTCCTAACCTGATAGGAAATGTATTTCTGGGTATCCAAGGTCAAATGAGTAATGAAAACGAAATCATGATTTCTGTGTTTCTAACCCCTGGAATCGGATACCTTTTTTAAACTTGAAATACTTCAAATACCATATCATCCTTTTCACGGTGTTTTTTATTGCATGTAAAGTAGATGACAGTGTAAATCCCGAATTGATAGGGGTCTGGGAAAACCTGAATCAACGATACACATTTAGAGAAGATTACACCTACTCATTAGAGAATTTACGACCTGGCAATGCTCAGGACAGCATTATAGCCGATTCGTTATGGGGTACTTATGAGTTGGACAACGATCGTTCGAATCTCAGCTTAAAACCAGCAGGTTACCGCCTGAAAAGTACGGGAGAACTCGTAAATCAGGCACTCAATGACCAAACCTGGAACTACCAAATAGCAGGTAATACGCTCAACTATACTTCACAAACTACCATTGGTAAACTTGAAAAGGTGGAATAATTTTCGTTTTTTCGGACCATGTTGTCTGCAAAAAATCTACTTATTCTGCTTAAAAAGGAATTTAAAATTGAATTCAGGCAACAAAATGCCCTATTCAGCCTGTTGCTTTACATTGGAGGAACAGTATTTACCTGTTTTTTGAGCTTCTATTTAAAAACGCAACAAATCGACTCAATAACATGGAATTCCTTTTTTTGGATTGTACAGTTATTTGTAGCTTTTAATGCTATTTCGAAAAGTTTCAGTGGTGAAAGTGCTAACAGGAACTACTATTATTACTACATAGTGGCTCCTGAATTGGTAATCCTGTCAAAAATCATTTATAACTTTATAATGATGTTAATTTATTCGGGGCTTACTTTACTTTTTTTCCAATTGTTTTTACAGATTGAAATTGGTAATTATTCGTTGTTCATGCTCAATATGCTATTAGGGTCGCTGGGCTTTGCCTCTACCCTCACCATGATAGCGGGCATCTCATCCCGTACCAAGAACAACTTGATGATGTCTGTACTGGGTATTCCCGTTATGTTTCCCATGTTACTCTTACTAATTAAAGTTAATAATCATGCCCTGGACGGACTTGAAACGGCTCTTATTTATGGTAATATGCTCGGGGTATTAGCGATTAATTTAATTGTAATTGCAGCATCTTATGTTCTATTTCCGTACCTTTGGCGTGCGTAAGTGGAATCTGGATGTAAGTTTCTACTACTAGCCCGAAAAAAGAATGGTACCTTCCATCTCAAACAATATAATAAGCAAAATCCTGATGGCGCTCATTACAGCGCTCACACTTGTTACAGCTATTTATGTAGCATACAAAACTGATTTAAATATCACTGTTAAAGTGATTTTGGGACTATTGCTTATCCCTGAGGCCTACTTTATTTATAAATGGAATGCATGGAAGCATTTTACCGTCATAACACTGATATATGTATTGATTGGAGGATTTTTTGTGAATGTGCCCAGCATGGTTATTTTACACGAAATGATACGTAATCTGTATTTTCATGTACCTATGTGGTTTGCAATGATTACATTGCTTACCTCTTCAAGTATCTTTTCTATTCGTTACCTGCTAAAGCAACGAAACATTGATGACTTCAAAGCCTCAGAGCATGCGCGTATGGGAGCAATGTTGGGATTATTAGGGTATGCCACCGGTACAGTTTGGGCAAAATTTACCTGGAACGGTGTGCCTTTTATGGAACCCCGGCTCGTGTCTGCGGCCGCTGCTATTTTACTTTATTTTGGCTATTTTGGTCTTAGAATGTCTATTAACGACGAGCAAACGAAAATGCGATTAAGCGCGATTTTTAATGTTTTTGCCTATCCCACTTTTATAGTACTCATATACATTTTACCGAGAATGGTAGAAAACTCCTTACACCCGGATTTAGGAGGTAATGATGGATTTAACGACTACGACGCTTCTACACGTGAAGGAGAATCGATTAATGATAACATGAAATTGGTATTTTATCCGGCAATGATAGCCTGGACTTTACTCGCCGTATGGATTGCCAATTTACGTGTACGTATTAAAAAACTTTATTACATCGTTCATGAACTTGATTAAAAGTAGCACAGTCGTTTTGTTACTAACGACTATTAATACCTATGGGCAATCAAGACCTGAAATGGCAGATTCATTGAGGTCTAGTGGAGGTATTTATGTTGTTGTAATCATTTTGTTAATCATTTTGTGTGGTTTACTTGCCTACCTGATATTTACAGACAGGAAACTAAAAAAATTGGAAGACGACATTAAAAATAAAGAATTATAGATGAAACCTGTTCACATTATTATATTGGTTATTTTGGGTGTTGCCGTCGCCATTATTGTTTCTGTTTTTGGTAATGCCAGTGCTTACAAAAACTTCGAAGAAGCCCAAAAAATGGCTGCCGATGGCAATTCCAGTGACATTCATATTGTAGGGATGCTGCCAAAAGATGCCAACAATAATATCATTGACCTTGTATATGAGCCTACGGCTTCTCCTATTGTATTAAAATTCCCATTGATCGATGATAAAGGACATAAAGAAATTGTGACCATTTACGACTACCCCAAACCTGCTGAATTTTCTCATGCAGAAAAAATTGTGGTGATAGGTTCATATAAAAAAGACACTTTTATCGCATCACAAATATTGTTAAAGTGCCCATCTAAATACGAGGATAAGGAATTTAAAGAAGCTAAATAGGGCAAAATGGGAGATTTAGGTCACTTTTCAATAATCTTAAGTTTTGTGACCGCTTTATTGGCGGCCATTGCCTTTGGTTTCGCTTCCACGAAAGAAGGTGACGAAGAGACCAAATGGCGGCGTTATGCCCGTGGACTGTTTCTGGTACACGGCATAAGTGTGGTTACTGTAATTGTCTCCTTATTTTCCATTATTTATCGGCAAGGCTACCAATACCACTACGTTTGGAGTCATTCGAGTAAAGATCTGCCTGTTCATTATATGATTTCGTGCTTTTGGGAAGGTCAGGAAGGAAGCTTTCTCTTATGGATATTCTGGCACGTGGTTATAGCAGGAATATTTATTCTTAGTAGTAGCAAATGGGAAAATCCGGTGCTCACCGTATTTATGAGTATACAGGTAATTCTAACTTCCATGATTGTTGGCGTGGTAATTGGCGGCTTGAAGATCGGCAGTTCACCTTTTATTTTGCTCAGTGAAGTATTTTACGATGCCGAAATTTTCAGGACCAACAAAGAATACGTACCGGAAGACGGAAACGGTTTGAACCCACTTTTACAAAATTACTGGATGGTTATTCATCCACCAACCTTATTTCTGGGTTTCGCTACTTCCATCGTTCCCTTCTGTCTGGCAATTGCCGGGCTTTGGAAAAAACAGTTTCACGAATGGATAAAGCCGGCCCTTACCTGGTCTTTAGTATCTGCAGCCATATTAGGCACAGGAATTATCATGGGGGGATTTTGGGCTTACGAAACGCTCAACTTTGGAGGCTATTGGAATTGGGATCCGGTTGAAAACGCCGTATACATTCCGTGGATGACGCAAATTGCAGGTATTCATTTGCTTTTACTCTATAAGAAAAATAAAGGATCGCTGCTTTTTGGCATGATCATGATAGTAACAACATTTATTTTAGTATTGTACTCTACCTTTCTTACAAGAAGTGGTGTTCTGGGAGAATCTTCTGTTCATTCTTTCACCGACCTCGGCCTGTATTGGCACCTGGTACTTTTGATGGTTTTGCCTCTCTCTCTTTTTATCGTATTAGTAATTATCCGAAAAAAGGAATTTCCATTTAGTAAAAGAGAAGTAACGATCTACACCAAAGACTTTTGGGTACTGACAGGTATGATCATCCTGATACTGGGCGCATTCCAGGTGTTTATTGGTACATCTATACCTTTTTTTAACAAACTTTTTGGCTCTTCCATGGCCCCGCCGACGAATGCACCGGTATTCTATAGTAAGATTCAAATATGGTTTGCCGTTGGGATCGCTCTTTTTGCCGGGATTTCGCAGTATGTCTGGTGGAACAAATCTGACAAAGGAGCATTAAAAAAATTATTGAACAAGTTCGTTATTACATTCATCAGTGTGTTGTCAATTGCCACCATCATTATCTATGTGAAGGAGCTTAGTATCGCTTCCGATACGTCTTCTATTCTTCATAAATTACGTTTTCCTGACCCTACTGATAATACCAATTATTTCTTAGTCTTTATTTCTTACATTTTGCTGCTTGCCGCAGCACTTTTCTCTGCGTTTTCCGGAGCTGCCATATTGAAAAAACTGTGGAATAATAAACAATTGTTTGGCGGTGCCATAGCGCATATGGGATTCGCAGTTATGCTCATAGGTATCCTTTTTTCGGCGGGTTATTCCAGGGTGATGTCTATTAATCAAACATCAAAAATTTATTCTTCGGAATTTGGAGATGAAATGAATACCCAAAACGTACTGCTCTGGAGCCATGAAGACTATAAACTCAAAGACAATGCCTACGATGCCACTTATACCGGCAAACGTTTTGAGGTTAGAGGCTTTCCGGGATATTTAACTTCATTGGACTTATTCCCCACTTTTGAACCGGACATTATGATTATCACCGATACGATAAGGCATAAAGGCGAAGTCTATTATGAGCCCGGAGATACGGTAAAAATTGAAGGTGAAAATACGTATTACGAAGTGAGTTACAGCAAAGAAGGAAAGGAACTTTTTACCTTATTCCCCCGATCGCAAATTAATCCAAGTATGGGTTTTTTGGCCTCTCCTGACATCAGAAGGCAGTTGCATAGAGACCTCTATACACACGTTTCTTCTGTACCTGATATTAGCAAAATAGAATGGAGCAAAGAACGGATTTACAAAGTAAACAGGGGTCAGCCACTTATTATCAACGATTTTATAGGCACAATAGACAGTGTCTACAGAGCTCTGGCGGTTCCCGGCGTAAAGATGGGAAAAGATGCGGTGGCCATGCAGGTAAATATTACTTTTACGCTCGCCAATCGTGAGGAGATTGTGCTCAAACCCGCACTAGTACTCACCCCACGCGGTGTGATATCACCGGTTGCAGTATCTGACGACCTCGGCATTCGTATGCGACTGATAAAGTTTGACCCTCAAAGTGGTGTCTTTACGTTTGACGCTCAAACGACGCAGCGTGATTATGTGATCTTAAAAATAGTAGAAAAACCACTCATTAATCTGCTCTGGATTGGTACAGTTATGACAATTGTAGGCTTTATACTGGCAGCAAGAAGGCGGTATATCGACAGTAAAGAGGTAGATAAACAAGATGCATATGAACGTTCTGTCAAAGTTTAAACCAATAAAAACGATCTTTTTCGACGTTGATGGTGTTTTAACGGATGGCAGCGTGCTGGCACTCGCGAGCGGCGAACAAGCGCGCAAATTCAACATTAAAGACGGGTGGGCCATCAACAGGGCCATAAAAACCGGAATTCAAATCATCATTATCTCCGCCGGAAACGAAGAAGGGGTAAGAAAACGTCTGGAATACCTGGGAATAAAAGAGATAAACCTGGGTGTAAAAGATAAAATCGCTCTTATGCAGGAATACATATCCAAAGGTGACTTGTTAAAAGAAGAAATCATGTATATGGGCGATGACATGCCCGATTACGAAGCGATTCAATTGGCCGGTCTGAAAACCTGCCCTGCTGATGCTGCCGAAGATATAATTGCTCTCTGCGATTATATTTCACCATTCAATGGTGGTTGCGGCGCAGCGCGTGACGTGCTCGAAAAAATACTGAAACTACAGAATAAATGGATTTTCTAGCATGCAGCATATGCTATAGAATTAAGGCACCGTTCAGCAAGCGACACTATCGGACCATTTAAAACAAAAAAAGTAGGATTCACAATCGGGGATTAATATATTCGCTTTTGCATAAAAATCTGAAATCATCAAGCTCGCACAGAAATCAAATTCGTTTTACTTTTTCGTACTGTTAATTGCCCTGATTTTGCGATTAATAGGAATAACGGTACCTTTTACCACAGAAGAATTACAAATCTTGCTACATGCCAGAGGTGAAGACCTGAATGAAATAAACGCCTTTCAAAACCTGCACCCCCAAGGCGTCTATTTATTCATAAAACTATGGTCTTTTATTGCCAACGGAAGCGTATGGTTCATGCGCCTACCCTTCGTTTTGAGCTCTATTGCAGCATTGCTTTTTATTTACAAAATTGGACAACGTTTCTTCAATGACTCAGTAGCTTTGTTTGTGATAGCAATTTTGGCCACTTCACAACTAAGTATTTCAACAGGTCAATTTGTGGATGTAAGCGGATTTTCTTTTGCCATTTTATGTATTTCAACGTGGTTTTGGCTCAATTATATGTTTACAGAAAGTTCCGTTAAGAATTTGGCTGTTTACCTATTGGTTGCTGCCATAGGCATGTATTGCCACTATTTTATTGTACTCGCCACGTTTTTACAGTTAGTAGCAAGTATATTTATCATTAAACCCGGACAACTAAAAATCTTTGTTCCTGCGGCCATTTTATTACTTCTTACATTTTTACCTAATTTCAGCCTATTTCAAAGTCAATTCTCGAATCTCGATCTTGGTGAAGTCTATCAGCGACCTTCTCAGTCTTTTCTGGTAGATTACGGTACTTATTTACTCAATCATTCTTTTTATTTCATCTTCGTAGTTTTGGCTTTGACAAGCTCAGGCCTCTTCAGGGCAGCACGTCCAAATAATACAAGCAAAACCATCAGCTACCTTTTTGCAGGTCTCTTTGTGCTAAGCTATCTCATTTTACATTTTGTGTCAAATGCCAGCACTTCGGTTTTACATCCGAAGCTGATGATTTTTAGTACGCCATTCTTACTTTATGCCCTATTATCGCGCACCGATGCATGGGAACCCAAATGGAAAGTGTTGTTTGCCGTAATTTTGATTTTGGCAGGTACACTCACACTAACGCTTGACAAAAGATATTACAACGTTTACGGAGAGCACGGTCGCTCCGTATTAAAAAGTGATATTGCTGATTTTAACTCCGAAGACGCAACTATTCAAACCATATTGAGCATAGAAAGTCCTCAGTTTTTAAATGATGAATTAAAGAATGAATCATTCAAAAAATCTATTCTGAGTTTTTGTGCCGACAGCCTGTCCATAAGTGAGTTAATCGTAATTCTAAATAAATGCAAAAGCGAGAAAATTCATTATGCATGGGTAAAAAAGGAGCCTTCTCCAGAGTTTTTAGATGTCCTGCTTTCTTACTATCCGAAAATACTTTCGCAACGCATGGGTGATGGTTTTGAGTCCTTTCTATTGGCTAAAAGTGAACAGCGCAGACCAGATACCGCTTATACACAAATTTTTTATCAACTGGGAATCACAAAGGACAGTAATTGGATTAAGAATTTTGAGGACCACGTAGAGACTTATGACGGAACGTATAAACTGACGTCGAATTTTGAGTTTTTCCCACTTTTCGATCTCCCTCTGGACTCTATTGACGGAGACTACAATCACTTAATGATTCGAGTTCAAATGGGCGCTGTTTCGCTTAATGTTAAAAAATCCGCGTTGATATGCTTTGAAGTTTTAAACGAATATGGTCAGCAGATTTATTATAAATCTAACAATTTAAATCAGTACCTGATTAAAAACGAACAATGGCGACCTCTTTCACTTACCGCCAGAATTGAAAAAAAATATTTGAAAAATAAAAAGAACCGTTTACGCATCTTTTTTTGGAATAAAGACAGCCAGGAGGTCCATTTTAATTACGTACAAGTTTTTGTTCATAAAGGCAACCCATTATTGTACAGCAAAACGCAAGCTTATTAGTTTTCAGATCCGTACCATCGATTGAATATTACGCAGGCTGTAAGATCGCCTGTTACATTAACTGCCGTACGAAACATCCCCAAAATCCGATCAATACCCACGATCACCAAAAGCCCTTCGGTAGGTATTCCGCTGCTTTGTAAAATGGATGCCAAAACAACTACACCACCCCCCGGAATTGCCGGAGTACCAATAGATGCAGCCAGTACCGAAACGGTTATCAATATAGTATTTACCATCGACAGGTCGATACCATAAGCCTGCGCCATGAATATTGCCGTGAGACACTGAAACAGTGCAGTTCCATCCATATTTATGGATGCACCAACAGGAATCACAAAATCACTCACTTTAGACGCCACTTTTAACTCATTATCTGCGGCTTTCATCGATAATGGCATCACAGCCGCTGAACTGGCCGTGGAAAATGCCAATAGTTGTGGTTCACGTACCGCCTTTAGAAAAGTGAATGGATTTTGCTTACCCAAAAATCGCACCAATATCAGGTAGAAAATAATAAGCACAAATAGGCCTAAGATGACCACCAGGATGTAATAGCCAAGACCCAGAAATATTTCCAGACCTATTTTTGATAACAAGGCCGCCATCAAACCAAAAACGGCGTAGGGTATAAGGAGCATTGCCCATGACACTACTATCATGCATATCTTTTGTATAGACTCACAAAAGCGAATCATTGGACGTGAAGTTTCATATTTTAACTGCGTGATCGCAACCCCGATTATTACAGTAAAGATAACTACCCCTAACATTTCTCCTTTTAAAATAGCTTCCAGCGGATTATTGGGAATAAGCTGGGAAATGGAATCGGGAATATTTTTGACGGATAAAGATGCTCCCGAATCCAGAGGCTGCGGGTCAGTTCTGGAAGGTAACCCTCCCATTTCGAATATATACTCTCCAGGCTTGAAAAAGTTGGCCACTACTATCGCCAGTATGATGGCTACTGTACTCGTAAACAAAAAGTAGAGTAAAAGTCTCAAGCCAAACGACTTTAAATTTTGAGACGTGTTGCTTACAATACCCAAAATAATGGAAGTAAAAATAAGTGGTATCATAATCATTTGAACAAGACGCAGAAAAATAGTTCCTGGTAAATCCAGCCAGCCTGCAAGTATTTCACTTCTTTCGGTAGCAATCCAGCCTGTATTCGGATTTATGGCAATCCCTACAGCTGCTCCCAATACCATGCCTATTATTACCTGTAACCACAAGCGGCCGCTAACCAGGCGTTGCAAATAATTGGCGAGATCGTTTAGAGGGGTGATTTCAATCATCAATACATTTTTTCCTTTAATATAAGTGCTGTCACCGCAGGTTCAAAATTTTGCCTTTAGGAAGACGTCACTTAAGTCTGTTGTCTTCTTATAATCTTAGTCCATAAAAATACATTTAAAATGTGCTTCAGCTCCATGATACATAATAGCATAAACATTCATTGTACTAAATACTTATAAAGAGTCGTGCTAATTATTCCATCGGCGAAGATGCTTATCGTTTAAAATGGATAGGAAGGAGGTGTTTTTTGTGAATATATGAGCAGAGGTTCACATCTAAATTAGAGGTTTATTAAATTTAGCTGGCTTAACGGTTATCAAGTACATGGATAACTTCAGAAAAAATCACTTAGTGGTCCTTCTGCTACAGTGCTCGTATTTTACCGGACGCTTTAAGCTTTTGATTTTTCGATAATGCCGGAAGTAGAATAACCTTCCACAAAATCAATTGTCTCCACTTTGCCTCCATGAGCAAGGACATGGTCTGCACCTACAATGTTTTCAATGGTGTAGTCACTGCCTTTAACCAAAACATCGGGAGTTAATGCGGCTATTAATTCCTTAGGTGTTTCTTCGCCGAAAAGAATAATCAGGTCGATAAATTGCATAGCTGCCAGCACACGAGCACGAGCATATTCGTTGTTGATTGGTCTTTGAGGACCTTTCAGTTTACTTACCGAAGCATCGGTGTTGAGCCCCAGTACCAATTTATCCCCTTTGCTCCGCGCTTTTTCAAGGTAATCGACGTGACCCAAATGAATGATATCAAAGCAGCCATTGGTAAAAACAACTTTCAAGCCATTACTTTTCCAATAATCTACAGTTTGCCGGGCGTGTGTTAAATTTTGTATTTTGTTTTTTACCGGCATAAAAATGGTTCTTAAAGTCTGTTACCTTCTTTTGGATGAATTACCACCGGTTCGTGCGATTTAGCTTCTTCAAAATCCATTTGTGCATAAGATACCACAATAATCACATCTCCAACCTGTACGCGTCTTGCAGCAGGGCCATTTAAGCAAATAGTGCCGGTTCCACGCTCGCCTTTAATAATGTAGGTGTCAAAGCGTTCGCCATTGTTCACATCCAGGATCTGAACTTTTTCGTTTGCAATCATATTGGCCGCATCCATCAAATCTTCATCGATGGTAATACTACCTCTATAATTAAGGTCGGCCTCAGTAACTACTACACGGTGTATTTTTGATTTTAATACCTCTATCAACATCTACGCACACTTTTAAGAATACAAAGCTAATGAAATTTGGTCAAGTATTTCATATAAATAACCATAAGTAAGTGAAAAAAGTGCCAGGTATGAGCTGTGTGGCTCTTTTGTTTTGCGTACTTCTTTTATAATTTGGCTAATAGTCGAAACAACTATTTCTCTGGTAATTTTGAAGCATAATTGTTTAGATAGCCTATTATTAACGGGAAGTAGAACAGCATTTTATATAAGCATAGCTCAATTTTTGTGTATGTACGGAAATTAAATACCTCCGCTTTGTTTTAGATTGAATTGTTAGGTTATTTGTATTATAACAAGATGAGCTGAAAAATTAATAAAACCATCAGCTCATCCCATTAAACCATTTAAGGGCTGAAATGCTAAGATGCATTATCTTCAACTTCCGCAATCGGAGCATTTTTCATTACAGACTCGATGCCATTTTGACAAGCCTGGTTTGATGAATACATTTCACTTCTACCTATTACTTCGTGGTTTCCGGCTTTAAGAACGAAATAGGGTTCACCGGCACTTGATTCTAATTTTTCAAAACGTTCTTCTTTTTGAGCATTTTCTTTAACCGATTCAATACCATTCATAGCTGAGTGCTTAGCCGTATATCTTTCACTCGTCAAGATAATTTCACCATTAGATGCAGTTAAGTTAAACATAAATTGCTCATCTGAAGTAGATTTGAGGTCATATTTAGGGTGATTTGCCATAATTTTAAAAGTTTGAATTAAAAAACGTTGCTGCATGCAATCTTAATTCCTCTAAATTATGACAGGAGTAAAATGTAATTTTGTACTTATTGTTATATGTTTATTTATTATGTTCACCTTGTTTTAAGAAATTACTAACAATAAACGACAAATGTCACTCGCTTTTAGCTCCGAATAAACCGTGTAAATGTTGTAATAAATTACGATAAATAATCACCTCTTTAGTTTCGTCGTCAAAAGTAAATCCCAAATGCTGTCAGGTATATTCTTCCAGCACATCTGGGGTAGTAAGCACATTATCGTTACCTCCCAATGCTACTTTAAGCTGTTTGTGGTTAGCACCGTTTAAGGAGAAAATGAAGTTATCGGATCCAGCATCTATAATAATTGCATCATCTTCCATTCCCGATGATGGATGTACCCATGCTTCTACCGTTAATGATTCGTCATTAATCGCGAAGGGATTTCTTACAAGCTAAAAACGATGTTATCGATTAACCGCACGCCCTCTAAATGCGCAGCAACGCAAATAGCGACAGTACTTGATGAAAGTTCCTCACGTTTTTCAATTGAACTTAGATCGTCGATTTTTGCCAAATTCATATATTCCGGCCGAAGTCCCGCTGCTTCAATTTTACTTACTGCATCGTGTTGCGCAACTTTAAAGTCCTCCCCTTTTAGTAAACTTTCTTTGTAGCTTTTCAGCGCTTCGTAAATTACACTTGCTTTTTTTCTGCCCGCTTCGCTCAAACGTTCATTCCTGGAAGACATAGCCAATCCACTAGCTTCTCTTAGGGTTTCACAGGCAGTTATTTTAACGGGAAAAGATAAGGCACTAACCAGGTTTTTGATAACCACGAGTTGCTGCAAATCTTTTTTACCAAAATAGGCACGGTTAGGCTGTATCAAATTAAAAAATTTGCTGACTACAATAGCCACTCCGTTAAAATGTCCCGGACGGTACCTGCCTTCCATCACATCACTGAGCGACTCAAAAGATGCCTGAAAGAGAAAAGGCTCCGGATACATGTCTTCAACCGATGGTATAAAAACGGCATGGCAACCCAGTTCTTCCAATAATTTGAGATCTCGGGATTCCGTACGAGGATACTTCTCGAAGTCTTCAGACTGATTAAATTGAGTGGGATTAACAAATATACTGGCTATTACACAACTGCACTCCGAAAGAGCTGTTTTAATCAGGCTTGCATGTCCACTATGAAGCGCCCCCATAGTAGGCACAAAACCGAGTTGTTTTTCGGGGTTTAAAAGTCTTTTAAAAGATTGTAACTCAGTAATATTACGCAGTACCTCCATCTTCATCAATCCATTGAAATCCTTTGGAAAAATGCAGCAATATAATACTAAACTTTATATATCCTTATGAAATTTGTTATTTATTTCATATATTTGCACGCTAAACAGAATAAAATTTTTGTACAGTTATGTCAAAAGTACGTATTCTTTACGTAGCGAGTGAAATAAACCCATTTCTGCAGACTTCGAAAGTCGCAGATTTCGTGAGAAAATTGCCTCAGGCAATGCAAGAACGGGGAATGGAAATCAGGATTTTGGTACCACGATTCGGTCTTATTAACGAGAGGAAAAATCGCTTACATGAAGTAGTTCGGCTTTCTGGCATCAACATCGCTGTTGGTGACGAAGAAAAGCCTTTAATAATTAAAGTGGCATCTATACCGAATGCCAAATTGCAAGTATATTTCATTGATAATGAAGATTACTTCCAAAGGAAAAGTGTTTTCCACGATAAGGAAGATAATTTTTATGCGGATAATGATGAGCGAGCCATATTCTTTTGCAAAGGAGTATTGGAAACAGTCAAAAAACTAGGGTGGTCACCTGACTTGGTGCACTGTAATGACTGGATGACCGCACTCATTCCATTGTACTTGAAAACAACCTACAAGAACGATCCTATATTCAATCATTCAAAGGTTATATTCTCTGTATATAATAATGCCTTCGACTTTAAGTTCGAAGAAAGTATTGTGGAGAAAGCCAAGATGATCGATATTGAAGATGGTATGTTAACTAACTTGCGATCTGCTGATTATCAAGGGTTTATAAAGACCGGAATCGAATATGCAGATGCAGTAATCAATACCAATGACGATTCGTCTAACGAAATTCAAAAGCTCTTCGAAGATACGGAAAATGAGCAATGTATTGCCATTCCGGAAACAAATGAGGAGTCATTGGATTCTTACTACGAATTGTACAACAATTTGGTAGGATAGTAGCGTTCGTATTTGAATAGCATAAAGTATTGAAAAGGCTGGACCTTGTGAGGCCAGCCTTTTTCTTAATGTCGTATATTGTCCAATCATCAATGGTAAAGTGGTCAAAATCAGACCTATATCTACCATACTTCCTTGTAAATAGTGAGCGTCGCTTAGCGCTATACACAAAACCATGTCTACGCTGTAGAACCACTTCGTTTTCCGGTCCGGTTAATTGATTGAACGCCTAAAGAGTCCTGGATGTGATAGATTAATGTAGCCGCTTACTAATTTTCCTACGACTCGAGCCTCTTAACTGAAGTTTCCTGGTTTCACAACTAATTAACCGGTTTTTATCATAAGTATCCATGCAGTAAGAGCTTTTGATATAATCAATTTTTTTTCATCAGAAGTAAGATACGCTTAATAAAAAGTAATGTCTATAACAGTACATTACTATTTATTAAAAAGCAGCATATACTTCTGAAAAACAATTCATTAACATCATTATAAATGTATTTATGTGAAATCAAACACGTAATATATTACCTTTTGATCCACAATATTAAACAGGATATGGTACGCAGAATTAACAATGTATCAATGCTCATTTCGCAGAATTTATTATCTTGAGTTTCCTAAACTCAAACCTTAAAAAAAGATAACATGTCCAAAGAAATCATATACACTCCTAATGCGCCTGAGCCTATTGGTCCATATAGTCAGGCTGTGTTGATTAAAGATACATTATATGTTTCGGGCCAGGTGCCTATTAATTCGGTGACGAATGATGTGATTAACGAATCTATACAAGCAGCAACGCACCAGGTAATGAATAATATCGATGCCATTTTGATAGCTGCTGATATGGATTTTTCGCATGTGGTAAAGTGCTCAATTTTTGTAAAAGATCTCAACAATTTTGCTGCTATAAATGAGGTATACGGACGTTATTTTGACGAAAAGCCTCCTGCAAGAGAAACGATAGAAGTGGCTCGCCTGCCTAAGGATGTCGATGTAGAGATCTCTTGTATCGCAGTAAAATAATCTTTTACACTTATCAGATCTGCTTTTGCAAGATCTTAGCAATAATTTTGTTCATAAATTGATCAGTAAGGAAGTAATAAATTCATAACTTTGAGCTACTGGTGTATAGCCTGAATAGTATGGCTATAGTTAAGCCATTGCTCAAAAAAATAAAACTGAAAAATAAATGAAGAATGTACGTGTAAGATTTGCTCCGAGCCCAACAGGAGCATTGCACATTGGAGGCGTGAGAACAGCCCTTTTTAATTACTTTTTTGCCAAAAAGCATGGAGGGAAAATGGTGTTGCGCATAGAAGATACAGACAGGGAGCGTTTTGTGGAAGGTGCGGAATCTTACATTCAGGAATCTTTGAAGTGGGTAGGCATCACTATCGATGAAGGTATCGAACAAGGAGGTGAATTTGGCCCTTACAAACAATCTGAACGCAAAGCTATTTATAAGCAGTACGCGGACAAACTCTTGCAAGATGGTAATGCTTACATCGCATTTGATACCAAGGAAGAGCTTGATGAAATGCGTGCCCGATTGCAGGAAGCAAAGGTGAGTCATCAGCAATACAATGCTGCCACACGCATGCAAATGAAAAACTCACTTACGCTTACAAAAGAGGAAGTCGACGACCGCCTTGCTAAAGGGGAGCCTTATGTTGTACGTGTAAAAGTACCAATAAAAGAAGAAATTCGTCTTAACGATATGATACGAGGTTGGGTGCATGTTCATGCCTCAACACTTGACGATAAAGTAATTCTTAAATCAGATGGAATGCCTACATATCACCTGGCCAGTGTGGTAGACGACCACTTAATGAAAATAACACATATTATCAGAGGTGAAGAATGGTTGCCTTCTGCACCACTCCATGTGCTTCTCTATAAGTACCTGGGTTGGGAAGCCGAAATGCCTGAATTTGCACATCTGCCACTTATTCTTAAACCCGATGGTAAAGGCAAATTGAGCAAACGTGCTGCAGATCAGCTGGGGTTTCCGGTATTTCCACTTAACTGGACAGATCCTGAAAGTAGTGAATCGTCAGAAGGATTTATGGAACGTGGATTTCTACCCGAGACAATGGTAAATTTTTTGGCTCTGTTAGGATGGAACGACGGTACCGATAAGGAACTTTTCACTATGGAAGAACTGTGCTCGGAATTCTCTGTAGAGAAAATAGGTAAGGCAGGAGCAAAGTTTGATATTGAAAAGGCTAATTGGTTCAACCAACAATATATTAAAGAAAAATCACTCGGTGAACTTCTTGATTTATTGAGCCCTACGCTCAGGGAAAACAATATCGACTTACCCAAAGAAAAGCTGTTAAAAATAGTCGGTCTCATGCAGGAACGCATTTCATTTGCAACCGACATATGGACCGGTGCACCCTACTTCTTTATGGCACCACAAGCATATGATGCAAAGGTTGTCAAGAAAAAATGGACTTCTGAGGCCGTACATATTATTTCGGCATTTAAAAGTGCACTGGAACAAGAAGAAAAAATCTCTGCCGAAAGTGTTCGTATTACGCTGGATCACATCCTCGAAAGTGAAGGCATTGGTATAGGCAGAATAATGCAGGCTCTACGTGTGGCTGTTACAGGAGTGGGCGGTGGACCCGACTTGATGGAAATTATCGAAATTATTGGTAAGGACGAATGTGTGCAGCGCCTTGAAAATGCACTGGAAGCTCTTACAGATAAAATTAAGCAATAAATTATGGCTAAAAAGAAAGACGATAAAGAGAAAAAGAGCAAAGCCCAGGTTCATAAGGACCTGGATGGCTTTGAGCTGGGCATCAATTCTTTTGGTGAAGTAACAAGTAGTCTGGATATTGATAAGATCAACGAATTTCTGGATGAAAATGTGGAAGACAAGAAATTAAGTGATCGAAGCGATAACGAGAAAGAAGAAGAGAAGGATGAATCAGAAAATGAGAACTAAATTTTCTTCTCCATGTGTCTTCTGCCCTTTCTTAAGCAAATAGCCAACGAAACAGCTTTGTCTGCAGATATCTTAATTACACCATAATTCAGGTCTCCTGTTAACTCACCAACGCGATACTTGTTCTGCTCACAACCAGAACCTCCATAGGTGTGCGTGAGACCGCTAGAGGTGAGCTCATAGATTTTTTTAGAATGCAATTGAAGCTGAGATAATTCACCGATATGCCGATCTCCGCTAAGTAGTAAAATATGCTCCGCTTTCTTATTGTCCAACAGTTCCAGAAGCCTTTTCCTTGAAGTGGGGTAGTTACCCCACGTTTCAAAAGGATGATCATCGGGAATTACCTGCGTACCGTTGGCAACTATCAAAATATCTGCTGTTTTTTGCAGTTCATTTTCGAGCCACGACCATTGCTCCGTGCCCAATAAATCAGCACTTGAATCTGCCACCCACTGATTATCTACTTTTTTGACAGGGTCTTTGAAGTAGCGCGTATCCAGCAGAATAAGTCTAATAGTGACGTTTTTCAACAGGTACTCAAAACTTTGATATACACCTTTGCGCTGACGTACTGGAGAGCCGCTCTCAACGTCCAGAAAATCCAAAAGTGCCTGTTGGCTGCCAACCTTAGAGGCATATGTACGATCGCCATCATTTACACCATAATCATGATCGTCCCAAACCCCGATAACAGGTACCTGGGTACGTAATTGTTGATAGTCCTTATTAGCCTTTACCTGATCGTACTTCTTTCTTAGCAATTGCACGTCTTTTGTATCTCCATAAATATTATCCCCCAACCATAGCCACAGATCAGGTTGTTCATCGATAATTGCCTGCCACAATGGTTGGGGTTTATCCTGGTGATTGCAAGAACCAAAAGCCAATGTAAAAGTGTCTTTTTCGAACTTCAGAGCTGTTTGCTGCGCAATCAGATCAGGAATGATAAAAGCAATGAGGACAAAGAATAGTGTTTTCATACTCAATGATAAACACTTTTTGTTAACCGAGGGTTAAGCGTAAGATCAAACCTTGTTAACCGCTTCAAGGTAGGCCTGAGCAGATGCGTAAATAATATCAGTATCTGATCCATAACCGTAGTTAAACACATTTTCTTTTGAAATTTGTATATGTACTTTGCCCAAATCTTCGCTCCCTCCCGTAACAGCTTGTACCAGGTATTCTTCCAGATGTACCTGTTTTTTCATAATTTTATCAATGGCCTTTCGTGTTGCATCTAAAGGGCCATTACCTTTAGCTTTGGCTTCTAGAATTTTGTGATTCTTATTGATCCGAATATAGGCTTGTGAATTTCGATTATGACTACACGTCACGGAAAGATGTTCGATTTTCAGTATATTTTTTGATACTTCATTGCCCAACAATCCTAAAATATCATGTGTAGATATATTCTTGTTATTATCAGCTAATTCCAAAAAGTCCTGATAAATATTGTCTAATTCTTCGGGAATAATACTTACCCCCAATCGCTCAATATGATGTTTTAAAGCTGCTCGCCCACTACGCGCCGTTAATACTATTGACGATTCGGGAAAACCTACTTCTTTAGGATCAATGATTTCATAACTTTCGCGATTTTTAAGTACACCATCCTGATGTATTCCGGAAGAATGTGCAAAAGCATTTCTTCCGACAATAGCTTTATTTGCTTGTACGGGCATGCGCATCAATCTGGTAACCATGCGGCTCATATTGTATATTTTGCTAACGTCGATATCGGTACGTACACCCATTGAATTGCCGTGTGATTTAATAATCATTGCCACTTCTTCCAACGATGAATTTCCAGCACGTTCTCCTATGCCGTTAACAGTTACCTCTACCTGCCTGGCACCATTTTGTATACCCGCAATTGAATTAGCGGTGGCAATACCCAAATCATTGTGACAATGACAAGAAATTACCGCTTTATCGATGTTAGGTACATGATCATAAAGGTATTTTATTTTTGCTCCATACTGCTCAGGCAAACAGTAACCGGTGGTATCAGGGATATTCACCACCGTGGCGCCATTGGCTATGACCGTTTCTACCATACGCGCCAGAAAGTCAACATCTGCACGACCGGCATCTTCACAAAAAAATTGTACGTCGTCTATCAAATTACGAGCATGTTTGGCAGCAAAAGCGGCCTTTTCCAACACCGCTTCTCTGGTAGATCTAAGTTTATGGGCAATATGAACGTCAGAAGCGCCAATTCCTGTATGAATACGTCCACTTTTGGCATATTTTAAGGCCTCGGCGGCACATTCAATATCTTTTGCGACAGCTCTGGTAAGTGCACATATTGTCGAGTTTTGCACATTTTTGGAAATCTCCACTACCGATTGAAAGTCGCCGGGACTGGATATTGGGAAACCGGATTCTATAATGTCGACCCCCATCTCTTCAAGCGCCAAAGCCACCTCAATTTTTTCGATGGTATTCAACTGACATCCGGGAACCTGCTCCCCGTCTCTTAGTGTTGTATCGAATATGTCTATTTTTTCTTTAGCAGTATTATTCATGTCTTAGTATTTTAGATTTTTATATTTTTTTGGCCCACAGCTACGTTTATGAAATCACCGGCTCCATATCGGGCATTTGCTGTTTTTAAGGCTTGTCGGAGTAGGTTTTGGCATTGTTAAGATGCTTATCCAGTTCCTCTTTTGTCTCATTGCTCGTTTTTTCCGTATCACAATTTGAGATACGGAAATTGGCTGTTCTTTTTTCGACAAAAGCCCGCATACCTTCTTTTTGATGCTTGGTGGCAAATAGCGATTGAAAAGCCCTGCGTTCGTATAACAACCCTTCTTTTAGTGATAATTCCAATGCCCTGTCTACCGATTCTTTGGCGACGATAGAGCTCGTTTTACTAAACGAAGCTATATTTTTGGCGATGCTAAGTGTTTCTGCCAATAAATCTTTGGTAGGAAAGATACGTGCTACTAGACCCAGGCTCTCAGCCTCAATAGCGTTCATGTAACGACCTGTTAATACCACATCCATGGCCTTATATTTGCCCAATACTCTGGTGAGTCGCTGAGTACCGCCAATCCCGGGGATGACCCCGATTTTTATTTCAGGTTGACCAAAAACCGCGTTTTCTGCTGCGTAAATAATATCACACATCATGGCGAGTTCGCATCCACCACCGAGTGCATACCCGGCAACAGCAGCAACTTTAGGTGTCTTTATGGTAGCAAACTGCTCCCACTCCGAAAAGTAATCTTCCGAATGCACGTCTAAGAAAGATTTGTCGACCATCTCTTTGATATCGGCACCAGCGGCAAACGTTTTTTCCGAACCGGTAATAACAATACAACCGACTTCATCGCTGCGGTCCAAAAATTGAGTGACCGTAACCAATTCACGCATCAGTTCGCTGTTTAAGGCGTTGAGTGCCTGCGGGCGATCTATTTCGATAATGGCAACACGCCCATGTCTTTTTATTTGAATATTTTTCATGATTGTTAAATTAAGAGTCCCAAATAGCACCATAAGCCGGTATTCCTCTGCTTTCCATACCATATACCACCTGCCACGTGAGCTTTTTATTAGAAATACAAATAACTGCTTCGGCATCGAAGTCCTTATAGGCCATATAAGCCAGTTTTACCATATCGGGTTTACCATGTACATCGGTATCCCAAATCACGGCATCTGGCTGCGCCTTCAAAATTTCATCTACCAATTGATCACCATAAGTCTTTCTGGGATTACGGGTGGCCCAAACTAAACGGGCAGGTACTTTACCCGAAAACAGGTGGGGTAAACACGGACCGACACCGCTTCCGGTAGCAATCCATACTACTTTATTGAACAATTGATCTATATTTCCAACCCCGGCAGTAGAAATACCTTTCACCCATAGTTTTTTCGGTTGATCATCTATTAACTGACCGGTCCAGTCGCCTGCCCGTGATATGGTTAATCGAAACCCTTCCCGGCCTGGTTCCGGCACGTTCGCAAAAGCATGCCATTCCAAAAGCGGATTTCGACTCAACACAGTAGAAGATCCTGCAAAAGGTGTCTCGCCGTAGTTAAACCGTGCAAGCACCACATGGTTAGACGGCTTCTCATAGGAAACATCAATTTTTTTCAAACGTAGCCAGGGCAGTAAAATGCTCAAAGTGACTGTTGTTAATAACCAAAAACTTGCAGAGCTTAACAATGCGCTCCCGAAATACACATCAGGATTACTCCAGGCTATCATGAATAGGGTTTGTACCCAAAATAGAGCCAGTGCTACCCAACCGCCAAAACGGTGTGTGCGCTCAAAACGATCGTGCTTTTGAGCTCTGGCTTTTGGTAGCGCCATTACAATTATAAAAACTAGTAATACAGCCAACAAAACATTGATTACTAACAGAATAGATGGTGGTGTGTTAATCGTTTTGTGACTATAGAAACTATAAAATAGGCTAACCACAAATAGTAAATACCATAGCGTTCCACTTACATTACCACCAATATGAAGTCCACCGAAGTGATAGATCTTACCGGCACGCCTACGAATAGACAAAGGCCAGCTTTTAGGAATTGCCGTGGCCAAACCAAATAAGAGATTAATAATATACTGTTGTCTAATACATATAGCCACGGTAAAGTTCACGATAGCAATTTCGGCAAAAATATCCCATCTAATGCCCGCTTGTATCCACCAATCTGCATAGATTAAGCCATAGGCCATGATTCCTGCATTGGCTAAAAAACAGAGTAGCATTAAACGATAATAATGCATCAATCGCTCGCCCTTCCACAATCGTGAAAACCGGCTGACTTGCTTTGGTAAGCTTACTTTGTTGAGATCCGGAATCGAATGTGTTTCCTCATCAGCTGGTGCTTCAGCTCTTTTAATTTTGCTGTTAAGGTCACTTTTTTGTGCCCCTTTTTCCCTAAGAAGCTCTACTTCCTCCAATAGTTTACGCTTGTCTACCTTACCTCTTGCAGTCATTGGTAATTCGTCAAGGGAATAGATTTCTTTAGGAACACTGTAATAGGGTAATCTACTTTCCAGTTTGCCAATTAATTCGTCCTTTTCCACATGGGCAGGACTTACAAAAGAAATCAGCGTCTGGTTATCATATTTCAATGTGACAGCTCGCTTAACATCCTCATGTTCTTCCATAATACCTGAGATCGCATCCAGCTCCACTCGAAAACCATTTACTTTTACCTGATCATCTACTCTGCCCAAATGCTCCAGCGTGCCGTCCATAGTCCATCGAACCAAATCTCCTGTTTTATACATTTTACCTGTACCCATAAATGGATCATCAAGGTATTTTTTGTTGGTTAGTTCTTCGTTATTTAAATAACCTTTGGTTACGCACAAGCCCCCTGCCCACATCTCTCCAACAACTCCAATTGGGCAGGGTTCTCTATGTTCATTCAAAATGTATACATTGTTGTTGGGAAGTGGCTTGCCTATGGACATAATTTCATCGCTGGGAGAAAAACGATGAGCCGTATTAACGATTGTGGTTTCGGTCGGGCCACAGGAATTATAAAAAGCACAGAATTTGGACCATTTTTCTGCTAAGGTTCGTGGACATGGCTCGCCGGCAACAGCAGCAACTTTTATGTTTTTGCACAAATCGGTATTAATTGTACTTAATATCGTTGGTGTGGCGATAACGATATCAACTTTGCGCACGGTCTCCTCAATATCTTTACCCCTGATAACAAGTGTGGCTCCATTGGCCATTGCACCCAGAATCTCCCAAGCAGCCATATCAAAAGCAATATTTAATAGTTGCGCAACACAGGTACCGGGTCGCATCCATAAATTACCCGGCTCGTGCAACAGTACATTTGATAAATTGCGGTGAGAAACCTGTACACCATTAGGGATTCCTGTTGTGCCAGAGGTATAGACATGATAACATATATCATCCATTTCTATCGGAATAGAAGGCAATTTGGCAGTAACAGCTTGCTTTTTGTATGCTTCAATAAACGCATCCAGACACATTACATTTAAACCCTTCACTTCGGGAACCAGCGACTCATACTTTGATAAAGTCAACACGGTATTAATTGAAGCAGAATTAATAATTCGTAGCAATTGGTCTTCGGGTGAAATACCAATATGCTGAGGTACGTAAGCCGCACCCGTTTTAAGTACGGCCAGAATTCCAACTACCATAGGTATGGAACGCTGAATAAACAGGCCAACGTTGGAACCGGGCCCTACTTTGTTTTCCAAAAGTGCGAGAGCAAGGGCATTGGCTTGCTCATCGAGTTCTTTGAATTTAATCTCATCACCTTCGTGTACAACAGCAATTCCATCAGGATTAATAGCAGCGTGGTACTCAAAGGACTTGTGTATGAGTATCTCCTGTGTTGCTATTTTCGGACCGATACCAAATTTCTGGAACAAAAACCGGTCAATGTTGGATAAGTGTTTTAAATGTACATTATCAAAAGCAACTTGTTCCATGTAATTAGCTACTTCAGCAGTAGAATTACTTATATGTGTGTTTATATTATTTTTCATAAAAATTTGTTTTAAAAAGTTGGATACCCTTCGTGGCCTTTAGCAATAAGCGCTCTACTCAAACATTGGCTAATGCAAGAGCAGCTAAAAAAGGGTTATTAACTTTAAGCAGTAAGGAATTAATTATAGCGTTGTAAGGCCGCTATAATTATTGAATGGGAATGAACATACTAATTTTATGAAAGCCATTCCCGCCTACATTGGTAAAATTTTTCCCCAGAGCAACCGTGAAAGAAGCTCCTTTACCTGTACTAAAGCGTATCGCACCACCTAACCATTGATTAATGTCGACTAGTTTATTCACTTCTCCGGTTCGTGTATTTACAAATTGTTCGTAATAGGCACCTACTCCGATAAATTTGTTGATATTGAAAACTGGGTTTACCCAATTGAAGATAAAATCCCTAGACGGATTTACCCCTTCGCTAAGTGCTTTGTAAAAGGCAAAGTAAAAATCTGCCGTAACCCACTTACTTGAATGATGCAAAAATATGCTGGGAATAATACCATCTCCCGCTACTGCTCCTTCATTTCCTGATAGTAACTTGCCATGTGCGAGGCCAAGAGAAGGGTTTACCAATAACTGGCCTTTGAGTACCTTAAAGGCAAGGCCTGCTCCATGTTCGAACCAAAAGTCGTTACCCGTACTGGGGCTACCAAATGCCGGATTGGTCCAATATATGCCGTAATAGGTTATACTAAAGGATTTAGGTGTAGGTATTGATCCGAAAATACCCGGATGAAAACCTGCAAAACTATTATGCAACAGATTAATGGCAAGTGTACCACTCTTCTCTTTGTCATCACTTTCGGCTTCTTTATTATCTTCTTGTGGATCATTATCCAATCCAGAAATTTCCATAATGCCTCCATTTTTTTCAGAAAGTTCTTCGTCAGGCACCTCCTGATAAGTCGCGCTCTGTTCCTGTTTTTCCTTGAAATTGTTGTCATAATGGACTTCGTGTTGAGCAAAAGTCATAAATGAAGTGCTCAGTGCAATAATTGTAATTAATTGTAGTTTCATTTTCATATATTTTTGATAAGTATTAAAAAGCTTATAGGGTCTCTTTCTCATTCAAAAGAGGGCAAAAGTATGCCTGTCAGGAAAAAATTGACTTCCTGATCGGACTAATTGTAATTAATCGATTTAGTTTATTTACCTGACCAAAGGAAATAATCCGGATCTTGTTTAAGTCATCTTTTTCATAAGGTTTTACATTTAAAAAAATTGTAAAAATCTATTAACAAATCTTTCAACACCAGTAATAAAATACCAGCAGCGAGCATGAAAGTCACAGCACAAACTTAAACGGAATAATGGGGGAAAATATCACGAAAGGATCAAATTTTCATAATAAATTTATAACAATATTACATCTGGCCGGGCTACATAAAAAGCGACTAAAAGTTGCAGCGTTAGCGGCAATTCACAATAATGCTTCTTGTACGGAAAAAGAGCACATTATGTTCATATTGATTTTTAGGTACTTGCTAATTACTGCTAACAAAACAGGCTGGTAGCCACCGATTGGTTTTCTGAAACTTTTTGTAACACTTGGAACGAATATATTACCGGTCTGGTTTGCAAGACAACAATGCATTTGTCATTATGCCCATTATTGAGCATTTTTGTAGTAAAATTGACATCTATGCGAAAATTAACCTATACAGCTCTCATTATAGCACTTTTAGGTACAGCCTGCAGCGAACAGCCTTCTAGTGCGGACTCAGCGGAAAATCTTGCAAAAAAAATGCAAGAGATACACAAAGATGGGAGACCTCCCGTTAATGATAATTTAGTAAATGCAGTCTCTCCCGAGGACTTAAAAGCTCAATTAACAGTTTACTTCGAGCTCAAAAACAACCTATTTGACAGCGATGCCGCCTCTGCGTCTAAGTCGGCTGCTGAATTGGGAGCAAAAGTTAATGCAGAAAACGCGTTCCTGACTGCCTGGAAAGAAGATATCGCTAAAATAGCCGCTAGTGATGACCTGGAACAGCAACGTTTGGTATTTAAAAATGTGACTGCATCCATGATGGGCCTGGTAAATGCAAATCTACCTGAAGGGGAAGCCTATTACTGGCAATATTGCCCAATGGCATTCGATGATCAGGGTGCATTTTGGTTAAATGAAAAAGCAGAGATCATCAACCCGTACTTTGGAGAGCAGATGCCGCATTGCGGTGTAGTGAAAGCAGAAATTAAATAATTGAATGAATTATTTTGTTACGGCCATCGGCACCGATTCCGGTAAAACGGTAGTAAGTGCTATTCTGGCAAAAGCACTTCATGCCGACTATTGGAAACCGGTTCAGGCAGGTATTGAAGAAACAGATACTGACAGCATAAGGGCTTTATGCGGTGATCATGTCGCTGTACACCCTGAGGCCTATCGATTAAAGGCTCCAATGTCTCCGCATGCTGCTGCTGCCCTGGAAAATACCTCGATCTCATTGGACCAGGTAACACTACCGGAAACAACAAAAAACCTGGTAATTGAAGGGGCAGGAGGAATTCTCGTACCCTTGAACGACAAGGAATTTGTTATAGATATGGCTCAAAAATTTGACGCTGAAGTGGTATTGGTGGCCAATTTATACCTCGGAAGCATCAATCATACCTTATTGAGCATTCAGGAGCTAAAACGGCGAAATGTAACTGTAAAAGGCATCGTTTTTAATGGAGCACCCAATGAATCTTCCGAAGAATATATTCTCAAATATGCCGGGTATTGCAAACTCCTGCATGTCATGCCAGAAGAAAATTTAAACGAATCGAGCATCTCTCACTATGCTCAGGAACTGAAAAAGAATTGGCATGGATAAAGCATTAATGCAATTGGATCAGGACCATATCTGGCATCCCTTCGGGTTATTGGAGGGATTAAACCATGAATTAGTCGAGCGCAGCGAAAAAGCATCTATACACCTGAAAGACGGAAGAATTATTATCGATGCCATTTCTTCTTGGTGGGTAAATATTCACGGACATTCGCACCCACATATAATAAAGGCCTTACAAGAACAGGCTGAAGCTTTACAACAGGTTATTTTTGCCGGATTCACACACGAGCCAGCTATACGTATAGTAGCGCGCTTGATTCAAATCATGCCGGGAGCAATGAAACGAGCGTTTTTCAGTGATAACGGAAGCACGGCTGTCGAAGTAGGTGTGAAAATGGCTATTCAATACTGGTACAACCTTAACCAGCCTAAAGAAAAAATTATTGTAATAGAAGGTGCCTATCATGGCGACACCTTTGGAGCTATGTCTTTAAGTGGCAAAAGCTCCTTTTACAAACCCTTCTTCAATCACCTTTTTGAAGTACAGGTATTGCCATTCCCAAATGGTGAAAATGAAGTGGAGCAATTCAAAAAACTTGTAAAAAACAAAGACGTAGCCGCTTTTGTCTATGAACCATTAGTACAAGGATCGGCAGGTATGCGCATTTATGCATCTGAAATACTTCAAAACCTGCTTGAAGTGGCAAAAGCGCACGAGGTAATTTGTGTGGCCGACGAAGTAATGACAGGGTTTGGTCGTACAGGCAAACGATTTGCTTCAGAGTACCAAACGGTATATCCGGATATTATGTGTATTTCCAAAGGGCTTACCGGGGGTTACATGCCTATGTCCATGACATTTTGTAATGAACAGATTGAATCAGCGTTCTTAGGTGATGATAAGTTAAGAGCTTTTTATCATGGCCATTCATTTACTGCCAACCCGCTCGCTTGTGCCGTGGCAAATGCCAGCCTGGATGTACTCCTGGAAGACGAAACTACCGCGAATATCAACCGGATTAACAAAAGGCATCAGGAAGCATGTGCTCATTTTAGTGCACATTCCTGTGTTCAGGATGTAAAGAGTCTGGGTACCATTTTGTCTATAGAAATTCGTACAGGTGAACAAACCTCTTATTTTAACAATCTAAGAGATTGGCTGTACAATGAGTTTATGAATTTAAACCTGCTATTAAGGCCACTTGGTAATATTATTTATGTAATGCCGCCATATTGCATTACCGACGAGGAATTAACCCGGGTTTATAATGGGATTTCCAAAACATTAGATAAATTAGCCGAATCATTTTAAAACTTTTAACAGATGCTTGATCAATTCAAAGAAGCAACCAACTATATTCAAAATATTGCTCCTGATTTTACACCTCAATTTGGAATAATACTGGGAACCGGATTGGGTAAATTAGCCGATGAAGTTGATATCGCTCACACATTGGATTATGCTGATATACCTCACTTTCCGGAAAGCACAGTAGAACAGCATCACGGCAGGCTACTATTAGGCACTTTGGAAGGCAAAAGTGTCGTAGTTATGCAGGGACGCTTTCACTACTACGAAGGATTCACCATGCAAGAGGTAACCTTTCCGATACGCGTCATGAAGCTTCTGGGCATCGAAAAATTATTTGTTTCCAATGCAGCGGGTGGAATTAACCATAAATTCCAACTGAGTGATTTAATGGTATTCTGCGATCATATCAACCTGCAACCGGGCAATCCTTTAATCGGCTCAAATATTGATGAACTGGGACCGCGATGGCCTGATATGTTCGATACTTACGACCTTGAAATGAGAGATCAGGCCTTACACATAGCTGCCAAGCATCACATTCCGATACATCAGGGAGTTTATGTAAGCGTTCCGGGTCCTAACCTGGAAACACCGGCAGAATACAAATTCCTGGAAGTGATAGGTGCAGATGCCGTAGGCATGTCTACTGTTCCGGAAATTATTGTAGCGAGACACATGAATATACCGTGCTTTGCCATATCGGTCATAACCGATTTGTGTTATCCGGGAGCATTAGAACCAGCCAGCATCGAAAAAATTATTGAAGCGGCGGGCGTGGCCGAACCAAAATTAACAAAGGTCTTCAAGGAATTAATTGCCATGCAATAGTATAGTAGCTTTTAGGAAGGTGATGTCCGCGATGTCGTCTTCCTCAAATTTCGTTTATCAACGCATCTATTTCCTTTACCGATTATTAATTATTTTCCCATATTGCCTTCATCATATACCTGGTTATGCTCCAGGTATTCTTCGCAATTCTCATTATTGCAAATTACCTGCATCTTCTTCTGAGAATACGGAAACAGCCGCTTACGTAGCCATTCCATTAATTAGTTCGAGCATGCTTACTTTGTCAAATCCTACACAAAAGATTATTATAGTTGAAAGACAAATTATGCGTTTTCTGAGAAAGCTGGTTTTAATAACCTACTAATCTTCATCTGACATGATCTCCGGAGTATATACAAATCGTGAACGCAAAATCAATAAAAGCGTAGAATTGTGTTAGTATTTCCTGAAAAGATGTTACAAAACCTGGCAAAAAGGTGGCAGTTTTGATAAACTCTATAAAGACGTCTTCTTCGGTAAATCAATCACATTATGATCAAAAAAATACTACGTATGACCTTAATTATTGTAATGGCATCATTATTCGTTCTAGTCATCAGTGGCATCATTTGGCTTAAAACAAGTCCGCAATTTGGTGGTGAACACAGTGCGCAGGATGTGAAAAGGTATCAAGAATCGGGACATTATGACGAAGGCAAATTTATCAATCTCACAACCACAAATATGGACATGAGTTTGGGCAACATCTGGGCTATGCTAAAAGCATTCGTCAAAGGCAACCCGAACAAGAGTCCGAAAGATGCACTTCCAATGAACAAATTGGATTCCACACAGGTCGCGCTTGTTGCTAAAGATCGTATGATATGGTTTGGGCATTCTGCCTTTCTGCTACAACTGGATCACAAGAATATTCTACTCGACCCGATGCTGGGAAATTCGCCTGCACCACATCCAACAATTGGTACGCAGCGCTATGTGAAGGAATTGCCATTGGAAATTGAAAAATTACCCCAAATAGATGTAATTATTCTGTCTCACGACCATTATGACCACCTGGATTATGGCTCCATTATGAAGCTAAAGGGCAAAACAAAGCAGTTTCTGGTACCCTTGGGTGTAGGAGCCCACCTCAAATCATGGGGTGTAGAAGCAAGCCGTATTAAAGAATTTAATTGGTGGGATGAAGCCAGTGTTAACGATTTGGAGTTTGCATTTGCACCTTCCCGCCATTTTTCCGGGCGCGGTATTGGCGACAATTCTACTACCATGTGGGGTTCATGGATAATTAAAAGCCAACGCAAAAATATTTATTTCAGTGGTGACGGAGGTTACGGACCACACTTTAAAGAAATTGGTGAAAAATACGGCCCTTTTGATCTCGGTTTAATGGAATGCGGGCAGTATAACGAGCTCTGGGCGGACATCCATATGATGCCCGAAGAAACTGCTCAGGCTGCTGTAGATGTACAGGCAAAAATTATGATGCCCATACATTGGGGCTCTTTTACGCTGGCATTACACGATTGGAACGAACCGGCGATACGGGTAATTAAGAAAGCCGAGGAACTTGAAATGCCTTACTTCATTCCCATTATTGGAGAAATCATTGACCTGGAAAGTAAAGAATACCCAAACAAACAATGGTGGTAGCGAGCTGGTATTGGCTAAGTCCAATAGTTAAAATGACAACATATATGCAAATTTAAAAGTAAATTTTTAACCTTTAAACTATGATCAGTTAATATGGTATGGTTTACTTTGTACAAATAGTAAGTAAACACCATGAAGAACTTATTTTTTATACTCTTTTTTCTAAGCACATTTTTTAGCGTACAGGCTCAAAACAGCGCTGCATGCGAAAATAAAGTCAAAGGGCAAAAACCCAAAGAGGTAAACCACCGGCCAGATACCGTGGGATATGTCAACGGCATTAAAACCTACGACGAACCCGGCTTCTCTGAATTCCGTGAAAAGATTTTTGCCGAGGCCGAATACATTTTCAAAGGAAAAGTTCTAGCCAAACAAATGGTAACAGGAAAAGACCGTTTCGAAACTTACTGCTCTTACCTCATGCACTGCCAGGACTGGTACCGCGGCGAACTGGAAACAGATACCTTTGAAGTTGTCCTGAATACCTCTGATATGGTATATTGCGTAAATATTGAACTTGATTTGTGGGATTTCAAAGAGGGTTATAAATTACATAGCGTAGTAGATGAAAAAACCAACAGAGAATTATCACTACAACCTGGTCAGGAATTTGTATTATTTTGTAAGGCCAATAACGGTAAATACAACACTTACCGTGATTCCACTACTAATGGCATTTCACTAGTGCCAATTGTAAACTCTTCTTTTTGCTATTTTTACACAAATAACTACTCACTACATAATCCGAATGGCTCTAGGAGAATTTCGGTTCGACACATGGCTGGTTTAGGCCTTGAATTCGATTCACACAGTCGTTTCTGGCGCTACCTGGAAGAACGTGGTATTAAAAAACCCGAACAAGAGCCCAAGATAACAGAGTTAGTTGTTAGCAAAAAGAATTAAATCATAATATAATTCGTTAATTAATTGTTCAAATCCTAACACCATGAAGAACTTATTTTTTATACTCCTTTTTTTAAGCACTTTTTTCAGCGCACGGGCTCAAAACAGCGCTGCATGCGAAAATAAAGTCAAAGGGCAAAAACCCAAAGAGGTAAACCACCGGCCAGATACCGTGGGATATGTCAACGGCATTAAAACCTACGACGAACCCGGCTTCTCTGAATTCCGTGAAAAGATTTTTGCCGAGGCCGAATACATTTTCAAAGGAAAAGTTCTGGCCAAACAAATGGTAATAGGAAAAGACCGTTTCGAAACTTACTGCTCTTACCTCATGCACTGCCAGGACTGGTACCGCGGTAAACTGGAAACAGATACCTTTGAAGTTGTCCTGAATACCTCTGATATGGTATATTGCGCAAATATTGAACTTGATTTGTGGAACTTACATGATGATTACAAATTACATAGCGTAGTAGATGAAAAAACCAACAGAGAATTATCACTACAACCTGGTCAGGAATTTGTATTATTTTGTAAGGCCAATAACGGTAAATACAACACTTACCGTGATTCCACTACTAATGGCATTTCACTAGTGCCTTATATTAATTCTTATTTTTGCTACTATTATAAGAATCATTATTTTCTGAATGATCCTTCTTATTCAATGGCAATTGAAGTAAAACACATGGCCGGGATGGGTCAGGAATTTAATTCCTACGATCGTTTTTGGCGGTACCTGGAAGAACGTGGTATTAAAAAATCCGAACAAGAGCCCAAATCCCCAGAGTTTATCGAAAAAGAAACAGGCAAAAAAGTCTATCATTGGTCGGACCTGAAAGACCCGGAACATATCAAAAAAGCGGAGGCTATTTGGGAACGTATTTATATACAAGCGCACTACGTACAGCTAATGACAGATGAGCGCGAAAAAGAAACCTGGGAAGAATTAAATGAAGCAGAACGGGAAAAAATACGGAATGAGCAATGGCGGGAAGCCGAAAGGCGCCACGCAACAGGTTATCCATTGGAGGAGTACCTGAAAAAAAAAAGCACCCGGAACACTAAACCCGCTCAGGTAGAAAGTGTAAGCTGTTCCATTGCCAACCAGCAACTAAATACCGGATCACCTGATTTTTACGAGTTTGATGTCATGATTGCCGGCAGTAGCAATGCTACCTATCTTGACAACGCTGCTTTTGTGATTCAATACAACCCGTCACTGGTGGCTCCTAATTTCGATGGGGAAATTACAATCACCTTGGGCCCTGCCTTCAATACCGGCTTTTACCTGGACCCTATGAATGGCATGTCGCTAGAACCCGATGGCGATGCCGTACGATTTGCCTGTAGTTCGGTATTTAACAGTCCACCCAACCGTACTCAGGTAACGATCAATGAGCAGGTATTGGTGCATGTAAAAATGGAAGTACCTAACCGTTGTTTGCCTACTGATAACCACCTGGCTTTTGGCGACACCGATTTTATCCCGGTGGTGTATTGGTATACCCCAAATCCGGAAGATCCACCGGCAAGTAACGGAAAACAATACGATCAGGTTACTTTTGAACAACCCACAGCCATTAATTTATGTGAAGACAAGCCGGTAATTACGTCGATCGATTTTCCTTTATTTGGTAACCAGGTAATTGCAGGTGCTTTAGGCACAGGCACAGACATTATTACCATTCACGGACGCAACTTTGGGAATGAGCGTGGAGATGCCAGCGCAGTTTCAGTAGCATCTGCCGATGATGGTGGTACCACACGAATTGATTCCCTCAGTAGTCTGGACTACTTGGAATGGAGCAATACCAAAATAGTGGCTCGCATTTCCTCTAATATTTATCATTACAAACGTACAAATAACAACCCTGATCCTGAAGAAAAAGGAAGTGCGGGAGATGGCTATTTTATCGTTCAAAATAGTAACAAAGTAAAATCAGATCCTTCCAATCAACTAATGCACATTCCTTATAGCTTTGCCAATTACCTCGAAAAGACTGGTGATCTTGTTTTAATCGGTCGCAGAGCCGCACGTATAATAGACCCCCTCCCTAATGAAGATGATGCCATTTTGTTCCATATCAACAATTATATCAATGAGCGCCCTCTGATGAAAGCTGCTGTGGAACGCGCCCTGGCCGACTGGAGTTGCTATACCGGTATGCACTGGCGTCTGGCCGGTGTACAAAACCCTGCTAACCCACATCAGCCCTATGACGGTATCAATATGATCGCGGTGCATCAGGATATACGATTTACAGAAGCAGAACATCAGAATGCTGTAGCTCTAACCAGTCGCGGGAGGGAAGACTTTTGTACCTCACAATCCAATTATGCAAATGGAGAAATTCCGGTTGTTTATTATATCGATGTCGATATCATTTTGAGAGAAAATTTTAGTGGTATGAACAATGGTTTAAATGCCTGGTTTGTACCTCAGGAAACTGATTATGAACCTCCATTTAATACCGGCCTTGCCCCCGACGAGCAGGATTTTTATGCTACCCTGATTCATGAACTGGGCCATGCCCACATGCTGGAGCATGTAGTAGACGAAAATGATATTATGCATTATTCGCTCATTCAGGGCGCCTCCGCCAATCAGCGAAAAAGCATCAAACAAAGTGGTGATGCCATCAATGGTGGACTTAACATGATGTACTATAGTGATCCGAACAATAACAATTTTTTTGATTGTACGGGAACCTGGGCCTACATGCCTCAGTCATTTGCGACATGCCCTTCCGGTTATACCGGCTGCGAAGGGGATATCAACAATGACAACCAGGTAAATGTAGATGATTTTCTGGATATGCTCTCACTCATAGGTACTACCTGTTCTTTCTGCCATCAGGATTTAGATCGAAATGGTAGGGTCAATGTAGATGACTTTCTGCTTTTAGTGGGTAATTTTGGTACTATATGCAACTAGCATTTTTGTAAAATGCTATCAAGGTGAAGATGATGTCGTTGCGGCACCTTGATAACAAACCTTTTGTTAACATGTAATCTATCCGGAATTAAGATTCAGGTCATTTCTTCGTGCAAAATTTGGTACATAGTCGCAAAATTCTGCCACTATCAACAAATGTACTTACCACGACGATGAAAAAATTACTCTTTTTACAAATTGTAGCATTATGTCTGTTACTCACTTCCTGTAATGACGAAGTAACGAAAGACCAAAAAACGGCTTCAAAAGAAGAACAGGTTGAAAAAGACTACCTGGTAAAGATAAGCACGAAACACGGAGACATGTATGTCGTTTTATACGATGATACACCGATTCACAAGGCCAACTTTATTAAACTGGCTCAAAATGGTGCTTATGATGACCTGTTATTTCACCGTGTAATAAAGGACTTGCTTATTTATGGTGGCGACCCGAAATCGAAAGACGCACCTCTTGGCACACAGCTTGGTGTAGGGAAGAATAATTATACCCTAAAGGCTGAAATTAACGCTAAGCGCTTCCACAAGCGGGGGGCTCTGTCGGCAGCACGGTTGAAAGACAAAAAGAACCCAAAACGCAGTTCTTCCAGCAGTATTTTTTCTATTGTTCAAGGTACGCCGGTCGATTCAGCCACCCTGGCCCTTGTAGAAAAAAAACTCCACTATCAAGAGCAATCACGTGCGGTGAAAAAATACATCGATCAGCCGGAAAATGCACATTATCTGCAAAGTATGCAAGCGCTGGAAAAGCAGGATAAGCACCAGGAAATTGATAGCATCATCGATGCAATTACGCCGGCAGCGTGGGCAGCGACATTAGAAGGGCCATTCGATGGATTTTCAAATGAAGCCCGTCAAAGCTACACCACAATTGGTGGAGCGCCACACCTGGATCATCAATACACCGTTTTTGGTGAAGTGGTAAAAGGACTGGAAGTGATTGATATTATAGCCCAGTTGGAAACCTATACACCCACCGGGGCCAATAAGCCAGGCCAGCGGCCTCTGGAAGATGTGAAAATGACTGTAAGCGTTGAAAGACTACCAAAAAGTATCATTACAGAACGAACAGGCTATGCCTTTAATTAGTTAAGGCAAAAGAATTATCAGACTAATCCTTAAAATAATTCTTTATGATACGGTCTTTTTCAACATTTATGTAAGTGACAAGCGCTTCAGCAGCCGGAGAAAGACGTTTACCCTTGTTGTATATCAAATACCAATGTGTACTAATTGGAAGCCCGTTTACCTCGATAATCTTTAGTTGACCATTCTTTAATTCCGTTCTCATCCCTATTAAGGGCATGATTGAATACCCTAAGCCGGCAATTACCGCTTGCTTAACAGCCTCGTTGGAGACCAATTCCAATTTAGCTTTTAATGAAAGTTTTTTGCTCTTTAAAAATTCTTCCATGACATTCCTGGTGGCAGAACCATTTTCACGAAAAATAAGTGGAAGTTCTTCGAGGCGTTTTGTGGACAATCTGGATTTACTATAAGGAGATTCGGCATTTCCCACCAGATGAAGTTCATTCTTCATGAGCTCGATTTTTTCGACATCCAGATTTTCCGGCAAGACAGAAACCATAGCAAAATCAACTTCATTATTTTCAATATTCCTTAACACACTACTTTTATTAGTCACATCAATATTAAAGTTGATTCCTTTGTGTTGGTTTACAAATTGAGCGATAAAATAAGGCAATACATATTTTCCTGTAGATACCACTGCTATTCTGATCTTTCCGGCCAACAAACCTTTATATTGATTAATGGTATGATCAATGGTCTCGGCCTCCGTTATTATCCGTTGAGCTGTTTGAGCCATTCTATAACCAAATTCGGTAACATATAGCTTGCGCCCTATGACCTCAGTAAGAGGTACATCGAACTGATCTTGTAACTTTTTGAGTTGAATTGAAACCGCCGGCTGGGTGAGATACAGCGCCTCAGAAGCTTTCGTAACACTCTGTAATTCAACTACTTTTAGGAATATCTTTAATTGATGCAGTGTATAATTCATAATCATTTATTTATGCAATATATAAAATATATAAATAAAAATATATAAACTCAAGCTATTACCTTTGTCGTATCAATATAGAAAAACGACACAACTATGGCAATTTCCTTGCATAAAACAATTAAACATGACTGCTTAACAAATAATAGGCAGTGCCATTCTACGGCAAGTTTAAGAAAGGATATACAAAAATACCGCTTACTAATCGGAGTAGTTGTTTCGTTGTTTCTTTGCCACTCTGTTTTTATTGAACTAATTCCGGAGGATTTAGCGGAAGAATATGAAATAGAAAGCGAATATATAACTCGATATAACCAGCAGGAATCAATTAAGCTCCAGTTCGTTGAGGAACACAAAAAGCCTTTCAAAACTTCACAGCATCGCTATTTCCTGACAGTCAATAGAGCGCTTGTTTTTCCACTAACTAAAAAATTGTATATCCTGTACTCAAGGCTTCAGGTTGGAGAATTTTTACAGACAGCCCCGGTTTTCAATGCGCTATGAAAATATGTCTAACGCTAACATTTACAATTATGACTACGATAAAAAAATTCATCCTAAGAAGCCCAATGATTACAGCCATCATTTATTTCTCCATAATATTCACCGTGTCAACCCTGTTATACTTAATATAAACAATCTATTAAGTGCACATTGAGAAACTTGGATTGTCTTTTAGTAAGACAATCCATTTTTTTTGTGCTGATTTCACTTTTAGCCAACGCATGCAATCTTATTAGTCAGCTGTTTCAACTGAAGATCTCTGTCCGAAAGCGCTATGCTTAAACCGCTATTCCTATGCTGTACCTTAAGCGTTTAACAGAAGCCTTTGTTTGCAGTTCCAATTTTTCCATAACTTTTGAGTTGAATTAAATTTGTTTTATGTAAAAGATAATAATTATTAATAGGTAAATACCATTCGCAATTTGCTTTCCAGTTCCGATTAACAGCTTATATTGATCTTATTCAACTAAAACAGCTATGAAGTAAGAAGCTCGCCAAGAACAATTTAGTTCTATAGCAAACAAAAAAGGGACGCCCAAATAAGAGCGTCCCTCAAAAAAAATTGAACGGGCATTAACTACACCAGATCAACTTTGAAAATACGATTAATGGGTATCGTTAGCCCTCTTTTAAGTACCACGTACTTCTCTGTCACTGCCCAAACCGTAGTTTCCACTGAAATTCGTTTATTATTAATATCCTTGGCCCAAATTTTTACATGACACTTGTATAAATTCCCGAGGCGAAGGGCATGAAATAGTTTACGTTGACGATCCTGACGTAAATCTTTTGTAGTTAACACTTCATTTCTACAAAACTCATACTGAGTCAATTCTTCTTTAATTACTTTCATTGTATTCATTATTGACAATTTTTGCTTATTTCAGGTTTGAGCCGATTGAAAAATTGCTGGCAGCCTGAAATAAGCCAATCCTTAATTGACAATAGAGCAATGAAATACCTCTTAAAAGTTTTTTTGTTAACAGGAACTCATGAAAAAGATTGTCGACATCAATAGAAAGGGGAATGTATCTTTTGTTCGTCCCCTTATTCTGTGGCAGAATTACTGTTTTAGCATAAGATTCACTCTCTGCAGTCTCTACTACTAACTCTATCTCACCATCCTCTTTTTCCTCTTTTTGATCTTCACTGGTATAAGTGCTTAAAAAAACAATGATCACACTGCTCAGCAACATGATGAGCACGTTTTTTAGTAAGCATTTATGATCCTTTAAAGTCATACTTTGAATATAATTATAAATTATTATAATAATTCATTTAATTATCTTATGATAAACATATATAATAATTTATGTTTGCAGTTAAAATCGATACTTATGTACCATTTAAAACAATGTGTTTTCTCGTAAATAGGCCATAAGCGAACAAAGCATTTCCCCATTTAAGCACTTTTCAGTTTTACCAGCTCATCCATCACTACTTCGGCTTCCGCCATCTTCTCATCGGCTTTTTTCCGGTCTTTGCTCATTAACTTATGCGCTTCTGCCATAAGTTTTTCATACTTTCGTTGTAATTGACTTATTGATGCCATAATTATTCTGTTTATAATGCTAAAAACATACTTATCCTAACTATTAGTTGGCGAAGTATTTTAGTATCATTTTTAAAACAACTGGAAACAGCTATTGTTTAGCATTCGCTTTATCTATGCTATAATTTTTTTATATTTAGCGTATCCTCCTCAATTACCCGACCCCATTGATGCTTAAGAGAAAATGAGACTAACTATTTCTTTTTACTTTCTGTTAGTCCTATTAGGTGCCTGCAATAATGAAAAGACAGGTCAGGCTCTAATACCTAAAAGTCCTTCTTCTGAAACTGCACCAGAGAAAACACAAACTGCCGACGAAATGTATATTGATGGAAACAAACATAATTGAGGGTTCCGGCCGATAGATTGACCTAGGCCGATTACAACCAGACATATATATTGTTTCCACGGACCAGCCCCAACCCCTTGCTATTTGGTAAAATAGAAGTACAGCAAAATGGGTACTATGGCAACCCTAATGCTTTTTATACCATCAAAACCTTCAATAGCTTTAATGTAAGTTCCTATTCTATTGGTTCCAATCACCCGGTAGATAAGAAGTATAGATTAAAACTCACAGACGAGGCAAATCGGGTGGTATACTCCAATATTGCTTCATATACAAGTAGTGGAAAGTTTAGCATGAGCATGGATGTCGATCATGCACTGCAAATTTATCCAACAAGGGCCACTGATAAAATATTCGAAATAGTAGGATTCAACAGTAAACATTGATGAAGCAATCTAAACCTTCTGAACATATGATTGCCATGCATTTGCCTTCTATAATATAATGACTAAAGAGTTAGCTGCAATTTTTAAAAGGATGAATCAGACGATTTAGACAGGAAGAAAGTAGTTTGAATTGGAACGTGCGTATCAGTCTGCCTTCATTTTTGGTTCGACAGATAAAAAGTGAGCGCAAAAACTAAGTACAGAGAAACCAACAACTATTTAATTCTATTATTCAGCACGTGGACATTATTATAAATAATTGAATATTAGTTTGTTAATAAAAAGCAAAGTATGAACTACAGCCAAAATAGCGCTTTATTGATGATTTTGGCTGCTTGTTAAATGTTTTTTATTATTGTGACGTGCAGCCAAATCGATAATAATTTTATATTTTTGGCTGCGCTTAAATAATATTAGGATGTCTAAACATATAATAGGAAGAGCATTAGAGAAGGAAAAACTCGAAGAAGCTTTAAGTACGCAAAGGTCTGAATTGATAGCAATTTATGGAAGGAGGAGAATAGGTAAGACTTATTTAATTAGAGCGTATTATTCAAAAAACATACTATTTAGCTTTACTGGTCTGCGAAATGGAACTCGACCCGATCAAATAGAGAATTTCATGCTTGAATTGCAGGGATTTACAGAACAATTCAAAGATGAAAAACCAGAAAATTGGCTTCAAGCCTTCAATTTACTCAAGCAATATTTAAAAGGGATTAGGCAAACCCGAAAGAAAAAAGTGATTTTCATAGATGAATTCCCCTGGGTTGACACATTAAGATCAGGGTTTCTTCCTGCTTTTGAAAATTTCTGGAACACATACTGTACAACAAGAAATGATTTAATTGTAGTTATTTGTGGTTCAGCAGCTTCCTACATGCTAAAAAAAATCATTAGAAATCGCGGAGGTTTACACAACAGGATCACAAGAAAAATAAAACTAGCTCCATTTCAATTGAAAGAGGTTAAAGAGTTTTTTGAATATAAAGGTATTCATCTACCTGAAATCGAAATACTTAAAATTTATATGGCACTTGGAGGCATTGCAGAATACCTCGAACACGTTCAAACAGGAGACTCTTCAGTCACAACTATTGATCGTATATGTTTTCAAAAGGGTGCTCACTTAGAATATGAATTTGAGGAAGTCTTTAAGTCACTTTTTGAAGAAGGTTCCTACCATGAACAGATTATCCAATCATTATCAAAAGGGCCAAAGAAAGGAATGATTAGAGATCAAATTCTAAAAGATCAAAATCTCAGTTCGGGAGGTCAGTTTTCAAAATCTATGAATGAGTTGATTGAATCTGGTTTTGTTGAAAAATACCAATCGTACAAAGACAATAGAAAAACGACATTATATCGAATTTTTGACGAGTTCTGTTTATTTCATTTACAATTCATTGAAACATTCAAAGGAAACTCTTGGAAACAGCTGTTCACCAAAAAGGAATATGAATCTTGGAGTGGTTATGCATTTGAAATGATTTGCTTTAAGCATATTGAGAGCATCAAGAAAAAACTAAAATGTGATCAGATTAATTCTAAGAATTATAGCTGGAGTAATAGTAAAGCGCAAGTCGACCTTGTTATTGATCGAGATGATAATATTGTAAATTTATGCGAGATTAAGTTTTATAATGACACCTTTTCTGTAGATGCCAATTATGCAAGTAGACTGAGAAACAAAGAAACACAATTTAAAACAGAGACAAACACCAGAAAGGGCATCAATACCATAATGTTAACCACATGGGGTATTCAAGGAAAACATGCTACAGGCATAGTGACCAATAGTATGAATCAAGATTGTTTGTTTAATTAATGGATACTGGATCGTTTGATGTTGTCCTCAAACTGCTCGTAGAAGTTAATTAGAGCTTTAACAGAGATGATTTCTCCATGAGCAAAAGAATTTTTAACTCTCCAATATGTAATGATGTGTTTGCGATAATCAATTATTCAACACGAAAATACTAAAACTAAGATTTGGCAGCAAGATAAAATTATTGCCAAATCTTAGATGAGACAATTGTGTTACAAAAGATTAGCACTCAGGTCAGGTTTTAAGTAGGAGTTATTTATTAAGTGATTGCAAATTCAATCAATAATAAAAAAAGTCAGACATATTAGAAAAAAGCGAACTATAAAGGTGTAAAACCCTGATAATCAAACAAATAAAAAAGGATAAATCTTAAGATTTATCCTCTAGTACTCGGGGCGGGACTTGAACCCGCACGGCCTAAACGGCCACGGGATTTTAAGTCCCGCGTGTCTACCAATTCCACCACCCGAGCAGAACAGACGTACTGTTACAAAACCATTTTATGCCTATTAAGAAAATAAAGGGCACAAAAAAGAGCGAGAGACGGGATTCGAACCCGCGACCCCGACCTTGGCAAGGTCGTGCTCTACCAGCTGAGCTACTCTCGCTTTTGTAATTAAGTCAATAACTTAAGAACGTTTCCGCGCTAAACGGACTGCAAAAATAAGTAATAGTATTGAATTGTCAACAATAAATTTAAAAAAATTGTCTATTCCTCTTTATCTATGGAACGCTGGTAACTCAATTCCAGTTTGGCCGGGTCCTGATTCAACAGTTTAGTAAGGGTTTTATACAAATCGGGCATCTGCTCTCTGAATTCCACTGCACGTTCGAAAAAGCTCTCGATGGCCACCGCAAAAAACTCGTCTTTATTTGCCGCAGCATATTTTCTTAAAAACCCATTCTCTCCCGATTTGACTTCCTCTGCTATAATTTTGGCCTGTCTGTCAAAACTGTTGATATAGCGTTCTTTTAAGAACAAATATTCATTGTTGGATATCAAATCTTCCAAACGTAGCGCATGCGCCATTTCGTGCAGCGGCAAATTACGGCCATCGTGCGGATTGCTATAACTTTTTAAAACATCTTCCCACGAAAAAGCGATGATACCTCTTGAGTTTACCTCTCCTACATGCATTAATCCCGTCTTCTGATTGCGGTAGCGACGTGGAAAAATAAGAATTTCACTAAAATGGGTAAATTTTAAATCTTGTATGCCGAAAGTCAACTGCGCTGCCGATGCACTTAATAATACTTTCATTTCATCGGTAATAGTAATGTCTCTGCGCGAAATGAAGTTTTTACTTTGCATGAAGTATTTCAACTTACGTTGAAATTTGCGCTTCTGTTCCTCATTGAGCAGTTTGTAGTAATAAAACTTAGCCTCAAGGATCGTAATGTATTTTTTCTTTAGTGGCGTAAAGTCATAAAAAAAAGCACGTATTATGCGATATACTAATACGCATAGAATTACTACCAATGCTGAACCAAACAATATTAGAAAAGCTTTCCAAACCATATCTTCAAGAGGGTACTCAACTTAATGATTAAAGCATTTTGAAAATGATTGACTACTGTTTAGTAATTCAAAATTTTCTGTCATTAATTTCAAAACTGGCAATTCGTTCAGTTGCAAGTGTCTTTAACAATTCGGGATCGCATCCAAAAACTGCTTAATGAAGATAGTTAGAATTTTGCAATTCTTTAATTTTTAACCAAAAAAAGTAACACTTAGCTTAGGTAAAGAAGGTGCACAACTCGTCGAGGTCGAGCCGTACCACACCAGGCCAATGTGGGTACCGCGACCAGGTGCTGAATTTTCTCTGATTTGTGTTACAAATTGTTTATCAGATAGGTATAAATTGTCGCTACCTACTATTAGGTATATGTGAAAATTCGTTTTTTTTATGAAATCTCTCTTTTTTAAAATTATGTTATTGCTGGGTGGAGCAGCGATACTAACCAGTTTCACTAACTGGCATCAGGTCTGGAATAATTCGGAATCGGACGAAGCCTTTGACACGATGATGAAAGTACTCACACACAAACGATGTGTCAACTGTCATCCAAACGATAATGTGCCAAAACAAGGTGAAGATAGCCATCCGCACTATTTTGGCATGGCACGCGGAGAAGCCAATCACGGTTTTGAAGCTACTAAGTGCGGAACATGTCACCAAAGCGAAAACAACAACTTTTCAGGAGTACCTGGTGCTCCCGAGTGGTCTCTGGCTCCCGAAAGCATGTATTGGGAGGGCTTAAGCAGAGTGGAAATAGCCCACTCCATTTTAGATACTACAAAGAACGGTAATAAGTCGCATGAAGAGATTCTACACCACCTTACAGAACACGCATTAGTACTATGGGCTTGGAACCCTGGAATTAACCCTGATGGAATACCCAGAGAAAAACCCCCGGTACCCTTTGATGAGTATAAAGCAGCGGTAATAAAGTGGTTCGAACATGGAGCTGTTATCCCCGAAAAATAAGCAACGTACTAAAAGCAATTTATCATGATCATATCATTCGAAATAAACGGAGTTTCAAAATCCCTTGATATAGAGGACTCCAATACCCCTTTATTATGGGTAATAAGGGATGTTCTTGAGCTCAAAGGAACCAAATTTGGCTGTGGCAAAGCTTCCTGCGGCGCCTGTACGATCCATGTAAATGGTGAAGCAGTACGATCGTGTTCCTTCGCTACGAAATTTGCAGAAGGCAAAAAAATCACGACTATTGAAGGCCTGGGAACCGAAGAAGAGCCTCATCCGGTACAGCAGGCATGGATAGATGAAGTTGTTCCCCAGTGTGGTTACTGCCAACCGGGATTTATGATGGCCACTGCTGCGCTGCTCGACAAAGTTCCAAAACCGAGTGACGAACAAATAGATAACAACATCATTAATATTTGTCGCTGTGGTACTTATTATAGAATGCGGAAAGCGATACATCGCGCTGCTGAATTGAAATCAAATACCAAATCTTAATTTTTTAAAAATATGAAAATCGAAGATACACAACTTGGTAGAAGAGAATTTGTACTAAAAACAGTAAAAGGTAGTGCTGTATTGTTTGGCTTGAGCCTCGTAGGCTGTAGCCCTTTGCGCAAAACGCTCGTGAAAACATTAATCGAAGGTGGGCTGGAGACTGACCTGAAAAATAAGCTGGATGCAATAGCCTGGTTCGAAATTACTGCCAAAAACGCTATTATTTTACATTCGCCAAAAGTAGAAATGGGCCAGGGAGTATTTACTGGTATGGCTCAAATGGCTGCCGAAGAGCTGGAAGTACGGGTAGATCAGGTTAACGTTGTTCATGCATCAACCAAAGGCCGGCCTATAGACCCGCGTTCTACCGGTGGTAGCGATTCCACCACCAGTTTATGGGTACCGCTGAGAGAAATGGCTGCGAACATGCGTGAAATGCTAAAAGACAATGCTGCACAAATTTTAGGAGTGAGCACTGCTTCCTTAACTTTAAAGGAAGGTGTGATCTCTAGTGGCAGCAAAAAAATGACTTATGGTGAGGTGGTTGAAAAATCGACCGACTGGAAAATGCCTAAAAAAGTAGCATTAAAAGAACGAAAAGACTTTAAGGTTATTGGCAAGGAAATTCCAAGAGTAGATCTGAAACCCAAAGTTTTTGGCGAACCAATTTTTGGTATGGATGTCACCATGCCAGGTATGTTGTACGGCTCGGTACTCAGACCACCGAAATTGGACACCGAGCTGGAAACTGCAGATACGAGTGCCGCCAGCAAAATGCCGGGCGTCGTTAAAATAGTAACAGAAACCGATTTTGTAGGGGTAATAGCTCAAACACACATTCAGGCAGAAACCGCCAAAAAGGCGGTCAAAGCTACCTGGAAAACCAATAAAGAATGGACACAGGAAGAAGTGCTCAAAAAAGTAAAGGTAGGGGCAGGAAAACCCTATCCGCTGCAAAAAGTAGGCAACGTTAAGAAACACCTGGAAGAAGGCGACATTTATACCGCAGAATACAATTCACCTTTGGGCGCACATGCCCATATCGAACCTAATGGAGCTGTAGTAAAAGTAGAAGGCGACCAGGTATTCATTAAAATGAGTACACAGGTTCCTAAATATGCCAGAAACGCCGTTGCCGAGCGTCTGGGTCTTAAGGAAGAACAAGTAGAGCTGGAACCAACTTTCCTCGGTGGTGGTTTTGGCCGCCGTTTGCAAACGCCAAACGTAGTACAGGCAGCGGTCATGTCCAAAGCCATCAAAAAGCCGGTACACGTATTTTTTGACCGTAAAGAAGAATTTCAAAACGGGAATTTCAGGCCTCCTACCAACCATATCCTTAAAGCAAAACTAAACGATACAGGCACGATCGAGGCTATTGAGCACAATACATCAAGTGGCGACGTTGTTTTTGGCTCACCGATCATCCCTTCGGCCATGGAAGGAATGCTTGGTGCCGACCCGGGTGCCTGGGCCGGTGGTTACATTAGCTATAACAAAATTCCAAATATACAAATGGTTGCCTGGCGTGTAAAACTTCCTTTTAAGCCAGGTATGTGGCGTGGTTTAGGTGCCACAGCCAATACTTTTGCTGTTGAAAGTTTTATGGATGAACTCGCTATAAAAGCCGGGAAAGACCCCATTACATTCCGACTTAACCATTTAAGTAATGAAGGACGCTACTCGCGATTTATTAAGGTCATTGAAACTGCTCGCGATAAAGCCGGCTGGGGCAAAAAAATGCCAGATGGACAAGCACAGGGTTTCGCCTGTGGTTATGATATATCCACGCCAGTGGCTATGGTGGCAGACGTGGAGGTTAAAGGCAAAGAAATAAAAGTGCTCAAAGTAACCTGTGTCATAGATCCGGGATTTATCGTAAATCCGGATGGTGTAAGAGCTCAGTGTGAGGGTGCTATAAACATGAGCATCAGTGCTACCATGCATGAAAAGCTGGAAGTAAAAAACGGAGCCATATGGCCGATTATCTATGGACCTTACGATATGGCACTTATAAAACATACGCCTAAAGAAATTGATGTGGTCATGCTGGAAAGTGGAGACCGACCGACAGGCGTGGGTGAGCCCCCAATTGGACCATTAGGAGCAGCCGTTGCTAATGCCGTAAATAAAATCACTAATCAGCGTTTACGCGATCTTCCGCTAAAGCTGGCCTAATCAAAACCTGGTCTTATGTTTCATGAATTAAGTGAAATACTTCATGCGTATACCCAAAGACCGGCTAATGATTACGTGTTGGCAACTGTGGTAGATCTCGATGGATCCTCTTACAGAAAACCGGGAGTACGCATGCTTATCGATGATTGTGGAAACTACACGGGCGCAGTGAGTGGTGGTTGTGTAGAGCAAGAAATTGTGAGACAGGCGAGTACCGTTTTTAAAACAAACCAAGCTTGTGTTATCACCTACGACGGTAGGTATCGACTTGGTTGTGAAGGCACCTTATACATTTTAATAGAGCCATTTGCCCCATCAGATGAGCTCATACAAGCGGTGGAGTATGCACGCACACATAGAGAAGATATAATTGCAAAAAGCCCGTACCAAAGAATTGATCAATACAAAGGCAACTTTGGTACGGTTTTTTACTTTCCAAAGCAAAATAAATCAATTGCAGCTTATAAACGATTCGACAACAACCCGGAATTACTTTGCTTTGAACAAACAATGGAAGCGCCATTCAGGCTTATTATTTTTGGCGCGGAGCACGATGCCGGAAAACTATCCATGCAAGCATCTATTTTAGGTTGGGAAGTCATTATAATTGCCAAAGGCAAAGAAGCCAAAACCATTGAGCAATTCCCGGGAGCGTCTAAAATAGTCAACATAGAACCGGAATTTTTTGACGATGCACTCATCAACAAAAACACGGCAGTTGTGATTATGAATCACAGTTACCAACTCGATTTAAAATACTTGCGAAGCCTATATACTAAAGAACTTTGTTATTTGGGAATTATAGGCGCTGCCAAGAGAAGAGAAGCACTTTTCAATGACTTGATACAAAATGACCCATTGATGGAATATGAATTATTAGATCGTATTCACGCACCCGCAGGTCTCCATTTAGGTGCTATTACGTCCCAGGAAATAGCCCTGGCCATATGTGCCGAAATCCTGGCCATTAAAAACCAAAAAGAAGCCATATCCCTAAAAACATTTACCGGTTTTATACATGAACAATGAACTTAAAATAGCTATTCTCATTCTTGGCGCGGGAAACTCTTCGCGCATGGGCAATAAAATAAAGCAGCTGTTAACAATTAAGGGTAAAACATTGATTTCCTGTGTAATAGAACAAACACTGCAAATTAATAAGGCCAAAGTATATTGTGTATTAGGTGCCTATTTTGATCAAATAAATGCATATATTGAACAATACCCCATTACAATTATAAATAATCAGAATTGGTCTGAAGGCATTGGTAGCAGCTTGTCGTTTGGCATCAAACACATCATGTCTGACGATTATAACACCGATGCTGTGTTAATCGTGCTGGCAGATCAGCCGGACATTGATGCATCCTATTTAAACTTGTTGATTAACACGTATAAAAATGAAAACGCTACGATTGTTTCAGGTCAGTACAATGACAAGCCCGGTGTACCTGCACTTTTTGATAAAACACTTTTCAATCAATTAAGTGCATTAAAAGGTCATAAAGGTGCACAAGCGTTAATTAACAGCAATAAAAGTGCTGTCTATGTCCAAAGTGAAAAGCGCAAAACCAGAGATATAGACACTTTGAACGATTACCGCTCATTTATTGACGACAAGGGATAAAGAGCTCATTTTATTTATTTTGTGTTATCAATTCCAAGATTTGTGTTCAATATTTTTAACACTTTGCAATAATTTGGCTATTGATCAATTCAAGTATTCTATGCCAACTAAAAGCCCTATAAAACCGCACGAAATTGTCAACGAGTTCCAAGAGCTCGTAGCAAGTTATATCGATTCGGAAAAATTACAGGAACACGGTTTTCCTTCTATCAAATATTGTGCAGACTGCCTGTGTATTTCATCTAATTACCTGAGTGAAATACTGCGCAGGGAAACCGGGAGAAGTGCTTTAGACCACATACATATGAGTATCATCAACAGAGCAAAGAAACTGTTGCTCAATGATATGAGAAGTGTAAGATCTATTGCCTACGACCTTGGTTTCAATTACCCGCATTATTTCAATCGCCTTTTTAAGCTCAAAACCGGCATGACGCCCAGCCAATTTCGATTAAACGGTAGATAATAAAAAGAAAACAACACCAAAGACATTACCCGCTTCTTTTAGTTGATTCTAAGGGGAAAAGTTGCCATTCCCGCGTTCCCGAAATTCATTTGAACAAAGTAATTACCACTTGCTATAGCTTCCAGCTCCAATTTAATTTGACTGGCTGTTTTTATGGCATAGAAGTTCTTCACAATTTGCCCTAAATTGTTTATGATATGAATGTCTGAAAGGATCAAGTTATCCGGTATATCAATATTGATAAAATCGCTTGTGGGGTTTGGGTAATAATGCATCTCTTCTGCAATAATTCTTTTATGAGTGGAGACATTTAATTCGCAATCTACTGCCAATAAGGGAAAATAACCTATTTTTTCCACTGAATAGCAAATAAAGGAATTCCCGTAATCAATGGTCAAAAATTCTCTTATAAACAAACCGCCTTCTAGTGGGTCAAATTCGTTATTTGGATCTTTCCTCATCACTACACCTATTCCTTCAACCAAAGCGACCTCCCTCATTACTAGCCCGGGATCCAGCTCCAGCGAATCAAAATTAAAACGAAGTAATTCATCGTTACCGGTGCCAATGGTATCTATGCTGCGTACCACTTGTCCAAAAAGTACCTCTTGGTAATAACCTTGATGAACGGTATCGCCGATATTTAAATCAAAATCATAGGCCAGTATTTCCGTTCCGCCCGATTGCAATTCATAGATCTTACGCCCTTCTTGTCTTAGTGATGAGCGGTACTCGTTATATGTCCTGTCCGTTCCACATGAGGGGGTTGGTCCATAAGCCTCACTGGTATGTTCACCCTTAACACGTATCTTTTTATAAGTTTTGCCTCCAACAACAGTATCTGATGCGAGGTAATAAGCATGATCATTGTAGTAATAGCATGCAGGTCCTATTAATGTAGTTCGCTGACGCCACTCCGTACCGTTCTTAAAATAATTGATCTGTGCTTTTATACAAAAACACACTAAAATTAAGACATGTAGTATAAAAATTCTTTTCATCACTTGAAGATTATAGTTTCAAAAAAAGCAGAAATAGTATTTGTCAGGTTCCGAGCCTGGCATAATCTACTCTTATCCTATTACTATACCGGTAAAAAAGTAACCCTTAGCTCAAAAAAAATTTGGTGAACGCGCACATTCAAGCTTTTTGGATTTCAAAAGAACGGCCAACAGTTGAATCAAAGCAACTAATAATTAAGGGCTATCAGCTTGGTATTCTCTAAAAAATACAGCGTTAAAAATAAAGAGCTGCCGCGAGCAATTACACGACAGCTCCCGGTGAATTACTGCTTAATAAATCGCATTGTTTTAGATTGATTAGCTGACAAAATCAATAAATTGTAAACACCGTTTTTCAATTCTACTGTGGATGTTATGGTAAATGGCGTTTTAGAGCCCGAATAGTTCTGAGCTATGGCCTTACCACTCGCATCGTAAAGAATCCAGCCGTCAATGTGACCGGCATCCGTATCCAATGTAAGTACATCAACAACAGGGTTCGGACTTAATTGAATTTCAAGATGCCCAAGGGGTGCACCTAAATTAAGTTTCGCCGATCCACTGCACTCACCAAAAGTGAAACTGTGGTCGGACTGCTGGCCAATGTACTGACCCTGATTGTTGTTATATTTAAAGTGAAAATCAACTACATCACCGGAGTTCAGGTTGTTAATGCCGTAGCTCTTCGGATTTCCACTCATCCAATAAGAACCTTTGTAAACATTGTTCACCCAATAATCGAAGTAAGTGAAGCCGCTTCCGAAAGCCGGATCGTAAGGTAAAAAGCGTACAGTTGCCTGAGAACCATTTTCAACAACTTCAAAATCGTATTCGTTATTTGGTCCTGTTCCCGTACAATTCGAATTGGAAGTGGCATCTTCCCCATCACAATCTTCATCTATTCCATTGTCAGGTATGTCGGTCGCTCCCGGGTTGATATTAGGGTCATTGTCATTACAATCCACATCGGCGGTATATCCATCCTGGTCGGCATCTGCCGGACAAGTCTCCACCGTAATAGTCTGGCTCGCAGCACTAAAAGTACTACTGCCTATTACCACCGATAAAATGACTGTTACCGTACCTGGTTCGTCAAAACTTGTTGTAATCGGACCTTCTCCGGTAAACGTTTGATTGGGGCTGATGCCCTGAAAACGCCATTCATGCTGATCCACTCCTTCATTTTCGGTCAAAGTAGCGGTAACATCTTCACCCACGCAAATAGTTGTTTTATCCAGGCTAAATGCATACTCAACAGACACACCATCACAGTCGTCATCCACTCCGTTATTGTGAATTTCTGTAGCACCAGGATTGATATTTGGATCATTATCATTACAATCCACATCTGAGGCATAACCATCGTTGTCCTGATCTATAATACAATCATTAACGGTAATGAACTGGCTGGCTGCTGTGTAAGGCAAACCGTCTACCGTGGCAGTCAAAATAACTTCCACCGTACCCGAACTGTTAAACGACGTTGTTACCGGACCGCTACCGTTGAAAGTTTGGTGAGGCTCAATACCACTAAAAAGCCACTCGTACGCTTCAACACCCTCATTGGCAGTCAAAGAAGCCTTTACATCTTCACCCACACAAATGGTTGTTTTGTCCAGGCTAAATGCATACTCAACAGACACACCATCACAATTATCATCAATACCGTTGTTATGATCTTCCTTAGCACCCGGGTTGATCGCCGGATTATTATCATCGCAGTCGACACTGGCGTCGTAACCGTCGTTATCATTGTCGACCGGGTTGGAGTTATCGCATGATCCGAAAATATGACTATGATCGGGGTCGCTTGGCGCATACTGACCATTAGGAGTGGAGTACTTGAAGAAAAAGTCCACAACATCTCCTTCATTCAGGTTGCCAATACTAAAAATGCGTGCACTGAAGTCGACATTAGGTGCGTACGAACCCTGATAGTTTCCGTTTATCCAATAGTCGAGGTAAACGAAACTCAGTCCCACACCATCGGCACCATCCCAATCCAATGTCAAGTTACTGTTTTCTTCAGTCAGTGCTACGGTATATTCATCATTCACACCATCTAATAAACAAGATCCACCGCCTGGCTCTTTCTCAATGAGGTGATCATAGCTAATATCGTAGCTGGCATTTTGGGTTGCACCACTGTAGTAGGCCAGGTTGCACCATGAAGCGTCGAAAAACTCATAACCGATATGAGTAGCTGTTTCCACTCTGATCAAAATTACAGCATCTGTTGGCTGGTTTAAAACACCGTCATTAAAAGGGTTACGACCTGTAGTGAAGGAAGCGTCAGTACCTGTGGTAAAATGAAGATCCGGCGTATTATCAATAGTCTTGAGGTAAAACCCTCCCGATCGCACTTCTGTCTGATAAACGTCTACAGTAGCATTTTGTAACAAATTACCAGCTTGGTCCTTAAGAATAAATTGGTTATTCTGTGGTAGCTCGTCGAGGTATATACCCGCATTGCAAGGCAAATTCATATTGCCACATACCGCGCGTTGGCCTTCAATCCTGTTGAGCATAGCAGCAGAATAACGATCGATTTTAGTATAATCGCTACTCATCAAACCTTCGTGAGGGTGTTGGTACACCATATTACCGCTACCTACGTAAGGCATATAATCCGTACCGGCAATATTTACACCATCTTCTTCCACAAAAAGTGTTTGCCCGTCTTGGGTGTGTACATTAAAACCATAACCGTCTACTAAATAACGTGCATGCCCCAGCTCATGCATCAATGAACCTTCGAAATAGAAACTATTTTCGTCACTAATTGCTGTATGATTGCTGTAAAAGGAATTATTAGGCGCAATTAAGCTCGAAGCAAAACCCCATTGTAAGTCCACGGTAAAATCGTTGACGTTCGGGTTATTACTGGGCAGACCTCCGGCGAGCGGTAGTGCATTTTCCGGAACCACAATAATACTATCTACACGAATGCGATCGAACACACCATTTGGTGTTTCCGGAAAAACAGCCGAATCGAACATCTCATTCCATCTTTTAATATGTAGCTGCTGCGCCCAGTCGTACCAGGTAATGCTACCCACATTCAGCTTGTATTGATTAGCTCTGAAGTAATCAAAAACAGGCTGTTCAACATACAGATTAAGTGAAATGGCGTCAGTCCAGGTGCTAACTACATTATTAGATTCACTGGATTCTGCTATTTGATTGTCAGCATCTATTTCGAACTTTAATTCGCTGCGATCGAAAGACCAGCTTGTATTAAAATCGATGGCCGTTAAACCATTGGCAGCAATGTTAACTGTACCACTATGAACTACAGTACCATTAAGAAGAAATTGGTAGCTTACATTGTTTTGAGCACTTAGCGAATTATTGTAAACATAGGCCCTCCAGGTAATTTGCTGGCCTGCGGCTGGCCACCCGTCCACATCCGGTTGCGAACTGTTTTCCACATAATCAATTTCCGGTAAACGCTTAATGTATGCTACACCCAAATCGGCACTGGCACCATCAACCACAAAAATACGCTGCGTACGACAGGCCAGTTCCGTGTTAAACTCATTACGCGCAATGGCTTTCATGAGGTACGATCCGTAGGCAGGAGGCGTAAACGAAGTTGTGAAATTTGGGCCGGTAGAAACCACCTGGTCACTCATACCTTCAATTTCATACAACACGTTATCTGTTTCTGGCGGAGCAGAGCTCATGCTTATACTAATAGGAGCCTGGGATGTAAACACCTCATGACTGGTAGGAGTGGCAAAGGTCAGCGGAACGTAAGATGCGTCCTCGATATACCATTCATTGCAATGCACATTTTTATCATTCCCGGTACGATAATGTGACAATCGTACAAAAGAACAATTAAAATCTGCAAAATCATTGGTGCTTAATTGTTGATCAGGAGCATCAAGATGCTCATGTACCAACACATAAGTACCTGTTTTGTTATCCAGATCGCTTAAAGAAGATGCTGCCTCCAAAGTCCATGTTCCAAATCCATGGGTCATGTAAAGACTTGATTTGGAAAATAAAATCGGTGCATTGAATTCCAGTGTAACCACCAATGGGCTAATGTCTGGTGTTCGTACCAGCGTACCTTCGTTACCATCAAAAATGTTTGAAATGGGCCCGGCGCTCAGTTCGTTATGAGTAATCTGAACGCTGCCGCATTGAACCATTTCGTTGATATCCAGTACCTGTGCGCTAGCTGCCAGGCTTGAAGAATAATAGCACAGCAATAACAACAATAGTTTGAATAGTGGACCCATAGCAGCTACTTTGCTTAAGGCCTGTTGTGATAAATAAATTGGGTTTTTCATCTTTATAATTGTTAGTAGTGAGAAAAAAATTGTTTTAGGTAAGGTACACGCAAAACAATTTGTGAGGATCGGCTGCATAAAAAGCCGATTATTTTAATCGTTAACGTTAACGATAGCAATATAGCAAAGAAATTGTCGCATAGCCAACATTTATAGTTAAATTTTTTGAAATGTAGCTAAACGCGAACCGTCCGGTAAAAAGTCTCCTACAAAAAAAGGGCGGACCATAAATGGACCGCCCCGGGTTCTAAAAACTAATCTAAGCAATGTACTACTTTAATAGCCTACTTTTGGCAAATGTTCACGCGTTGTGCACGACTGTTCTTTTGTACGGTGGTGGCATTCCATTCATAATTCAATACAATAGTGCCTAAACCTGTTTCGCATCTTTTTTCGCTCACATAAATGCTCGCTTTCTGTGCCGAATCATTTACTCCCAGTCCAATTTTATAATTTCCCGGTCTCAAATTATTGAACTCAAACTCACCGTCCTCATTCTTTTCATATTGTACTTTTTGGGTGTCACCATTTTCATCGTAAAGTAACACGTGCATTTCTGCTTGTTTTGAATCTTTTCCGTTATCCCCTCCAGCCTGAGCCAAAGTGTTTATTGCTAATACTGTTATAATGGCTAATATTAAATTTTTCATGAGCTTTGTTGTTTTACCGTTTAATTACATTTCAAAGGTGGCGGAAAAATTTAAGCTCAGAAATTTTGTTTGATCAGCGGTGCCAAAGTGATGATATCTGGTTATTATTTGTAAAAACTGCCAGTTCTGGCGGTTATAAACCGATTTTTTTCCGCTTATCCTTAAAAAATGACACTTTGTGTATTAAATGTTACATTTCAACACGTAGTACGACGACATTTGGGAAAGATACACCCGGAAACAGTTGTTTATTGCCTTTTAATGAAGCGCATTGTTCTTAAATCATTACCCGAAGTAAGGTAAAGCATGTAAACACCTTCTTTCAAACTATTATCAAGTTCTATGCTTAGTGGGGTATGCTGAAGACGTCGATTACCAGCAACCTTTTCACCTTTTATATTATATATCTCCCAGGCATCTATGTGAGGTCTGCTGGTAGAAACCGTAAGGCGACTCCCAACAGGATTAGGACTTAAGTTTAAAGTCACTTGCTCTACATCTTCTATGTTAGTTCTAATTTGGCGGTCTGGAATATAAAATTCGCATTCACCCGTTGAATGGGGAAAATAGGGCGAACCATCATAAGCATAACAGGAAAAATTATCTCCTGAATCTGCGAGATCCATTGTATTGCTTACGAACAAACCTCCCTGAAAAAAACCTGGGTCATGCGAATCTTTGAAAACCAAACCAATTCCTTCTATTAACATGATATGTGTATTCGGATCTCGATTTTTGAAATGAAACCTACGCAAAAGCGCCCCGTCTACGTCCAGGGTATCGATTAATTGCACGGTATCACCAATAAGCTCTTCTTGATATATCCCCTGAGTCACCACTTCTCCTATATTTAGGTCAAAGTCGTATATGAGCGTATCTGTATCATAATAATATTCATAGACCTGGTAACCTTCCTGACGTACAAAGTAAGTTCTTCCTTCCAGAGCGTACACCATATCAATACAATCGCAATTACCAAATGGGTATGCCACCCTTTCACCCATGGTCTTTATAACCCGGTAATTCTTATCATTGATCACAGTATCACCACTTATATAATAGATAGTATTACTATAAGAAGGGCCACAGCTAAAAGAAACAAAAATATGTTGAATATGCCATTCCGTTTCCTCCCTGAAATAATCTACTTGCGCTACTGATTTTTGAGCAAATACAGCCAAAAACAGTATAGCTATTGCGTTTTTCATCTGTAAAAAATTATGCTGAAAGATTGTTGTTCTGAATATAGGCAATTATTGACAAAAAAGCACACTATTCAATTCACTGCATGCCCTTAGCCAAAACAAAAAAGGGCAAGCTCAAATGAGTTTGTCCTTTGCGAATCGTTTATAATACCATTTGATTAATCCAATTGCTTAAAGATTTCTACCATAGACACGGCAGCAGCAATTTTGGCTTTTACTTCATCTTTATGCACGCGCTCCTGTTCCATTGTATCTCTATAACGAATAGTGACAGTGCCGTCTTCCAGTGTCTGATGGTCTACGGCTATACAAAAGGGCGTACCAATCAGATCCTGTCTGGTGTAACGCTTACCAATTGTCTGCTTTTCTTCGTAAATGGTGTTGAAATCAAACTTCATATCGTTCCAGATCTCTTTTGCTACCTCCGGCAAACCGTCTTTTTTGGTTAAGGGTAAAATAGCGGCCTTGATTGGCGCCAATGCCGGGTGAAACTTCAGAAAAATGCGTGTCTTCTTTTTATCACCCTCGCCCACTTCCTCTTCGGTATAGGCGTTACAAAGTACCGCAAGAAATGTTCTGTCACAGCCTACAGAAGTTTCCAGTACATAAGGTGTATAGTTTTCGCTAATTTCATCGTCAAAGTACTGAATTTTCTTTTTAGAAAATTCCTGATGTTGTGTGAGGTCAAAATCAGAACGTGAATGAATACCTTCTATTTCTTTGTAACCAAAAGGGAAGTTGTATTCAATATCGACAGCCGCTTTGGCGTAATGTGCCAGTTTATCATGATCGTGGTAGCGCAAGCCACTTTCTCCCAAGCCAATGGCTTCATGCCATTTCATTCGTGTAGTTTTCCATTTTTCATACCACTCGTCCTCACTACCAGGTCGTATAAAGTATTGCATTTCCATTTGCTCAAATTCGCGCATACGGAAAATAAATTGACGCGCCACAATCTCGTTTCTAAATGCTTTTCCTATCTGTGCGATACCAAAAGGAACTTTTTGGCGTCCTGTTTTTTGTACATTTAAGAAATTCACAAAAATACCCTGTGCAGTTTCCGGTCTCAGGTAAATTTTATTAGCATCTTCCGATACCGAACCCACTTCTGTTGAAAACATGAGGTTAAACTGACGCACGTCTGTCCAGTTAGCCGTGCCGGAAAGCGGGCATACTATATTCTCCTCAATTATCAGGTTTTTAACACCTTCCAGGTCTTCTGCGTCGAGCAGTTGCCCCATTTTTGACAGCAATGCCTGCGACCTGGCTTCATCTCCCGACTGTTTGTATTCTTCTGCCCGATCTTCAATCAGGACATCTGCTCTATAGCGTTTGTTAGAGTCCTTATTATCTATCATTGGATCGTTGAAGCTATCTACGTGTCCAGAGGCCTTCCACGTTGTAGGATGCATAAAAATAGCCGCATCTATACCAACAATATTGTCGTGTAGTTGGGTCATACTCTTCCACCACAATTGCTTGATATTATTCTTCAGTTCAACACCATTTTGCCCGTAATCGTAAACGGCCTGCAACCCATCGTACAATTCGCTCGATGGGAACACAAAACCATACTCTTTTGCGTGCGCAATAATCTTAGGGAATAACTGGTTGTCCACTTTGCTTTTCTCTGCTGTTTCCATGCGACAAATATATCAAATTGTTATTAACCGGCACACATCAAATTTCATATTATTCGGAATTAAGTTTAATGATTCATAAAGCACTATTTATCTAAAAAAAAAAAGTCCAACTCAAAATTATTTCAAGACAAGAAAAAAAAGTTTTATCAAAACAAAATATAAACTATATAGTGTTCGTTATGAATGTAGAACTGAATTGCGTATTAGTTGATTCATTTAATTATTTTGTAGAACCCATTAACTCTAAAAAAGGTCTTGCACTAAGATAATGCTATTCTGATTGTATCTATGTACAGTCAAATGTGTTCAATTGATCTCTAAATTTTTGTTATAGATTTTTGAGATGAATCGGTCAATAGTCAAGCCTAAAGACAGGTTGTTCCTTATTGAGATGTTTTAAGGAAAAGTACTGTCGATAAAACCAAAGATGAAAAATATATTAGGAATTTCTGCCTTTTACCATGATTCGGCTGCTGCCATAATTGTTGGAGGTGAAATCATCGCTGCGGTGCAAGAAGAGCGGTTTACCAGAAACAAACACACCCCTGACTTCCCTGTAAATTCTATAAAATACTGCCTGGAGGAGACAGGGCTAACTATTGACGAGTTAGATGCGATTGTATTTTACGACAAGCCTCTACTTAAATTTGAAAGGCTTTTGCAAACCTATTATTCCTTTGCTCCCAAAGGACTCCCCTCATTTTTAAAGGCCATTCCGGTTTGGTTAAAAGAAAAAATGTTCCTGAAAAAATTGATTTACGATAGTTTAAAGGAGGTTGGACCTTATACTAAGAAAAATGTAAATCTTTTATTCCCGGAACATCACTTGTCTCATGCAGCAAGTACCTTTTTTCCTTCCCCCCATAAAAAATCGGCCCTGTTAACAGTTGACGGAGTGGGTGAATGGTGTACTGCATCGATAGGTATCGGTGATGGAAATTCCATAAAAATTATCAAGGAATTACGGTTTCCGCATTCTGTCGGCTTACTTTATACTGCTTTCACTTATTTCCTGGGATTTACCGTTAACTCAGGTGAATATAAGCTTATGGGGCTTGCCCCATATGGTAACCCTCAATCAAAGGAAACAGCAGATTTTATAGAACTTATCAAGAATAATCTCATCGATATAAAAGAGGATGGTTCTGTATGGTTAGACCAGCGCTATTTCAACTATGCTAATGGCTTAAAAATGACCAACAATAGCAAATGGGCGAAACTATTTGGCTTTGAAAAAAGAGCACAGGAAGCAGACCTGGAACAACACCATTGCAACCTGGCTTTAGCGATACAAACAATAACCGAAGAGATTATTTTGAAAATGGCCGTTGAAACCAAAAGAATTACCGGGGCAGATAACCTCTGTATGGCCGGAGGTGTTGCTCTGAATTGTGTCGCTAACGGAAAACTCATTAAGGAAAACATTTTTGAAAATATTTACATTCAGCCTGCTGCCGGTGATGCTGGTGGAGCACTTGGCGCGGCACTCGCCGCACACTATATCTACTTTGGAGAAGAAAGAAAAACCACTTCCCCTTTTGATGCGATGAAAGGATCCTATCTGGGGCCCGATTACTCTGATAAAGAGATTGAGCTGATGAATAGAAAGGTGAAAGCAGTGTACAAGAAATATGATAATGAAGCTGATCTGTGTGAAGATATCGCCAATTGTCTGGACAATGGATTTATTGTTGGTTGGTTTCAGGGCAGGATGGAATTTGGCCCACGGGCTTTGGGAAACAGAAGTATCTTAGGTGATGCACGTAACCCGGAGATGCAAAAGAAGATTAATTTAAAAATAAAATACAGAGAAGGTTTCAGGCCTTTTGCACCTTCCGTACTGGCTGAAGATGCCAAAGATTTTTTTGATATTAACCAGGATTCTCCTTACATGTTAGCTGTATCCCCCATTGCAGAGAAAAGAAAAAAAGTATTACCCGATAATTATTTCGATTTATCAATGTGGGAACGATTATATACCGTACGAAGTGATATACAATCAATTACACATTTAGACTTTTCAGCAAGAATACAAACAGTTCACAAAGAAACTAACCCAACTTATTGGAATCTAATCAATACGTTCAAAAATAAAACCAATTATGGCCTATTGATTAATACTAGTTTTAACGTACGAGGAGAGCCCGTTGTATGTACGCCATATGATGCTTACAGGTGTTTTATGAGCACGGACATGGATTACCTTGTAATTAATAACTTTGTTTACAGTAAAAAAGAGCAAGCAGATTGGGAAAATAAAGATAAATGGATGGTCAAATTTAAAATGGATTAAAAAATCATTGATATGAAGCTTTTTAAGAACGAATTTATCAGAAAAAACCTCATTTTTATAGTACTGTTTTTGCTGGGTGGCATTATGTTGTCAACATACCTTTTGATCAACTCAACATACGTGATTCCGGGTAGCCAGAGGCTTGTTAAGTACATATCTTTGTTACTTATTTTTCTGTCGTTGTTTTTGATACTCATCAAAAATAAAAGAGTGATTCTAGCCAATGTTATACTATTCGTTTCACTCATAATAATTATAGAATTAGCCTGTTTTTTTATGCTGGGTATGCCCGATGCTGTAAATAAAAATTTCGAATTAGTAGAGGCACCCGAAGAACACATTTCCACTCATATGGGAATTGTACCTTATGCTGATAGTGTTCATAACGATATCCTGATAAAGGACAACGATACGGTATTCAATGTAAAGTACTCAATTGATAAAAACTGCTTGCGAATTACTCCTGATCATAAGCCTGAACGCAACAAATATGCCTTATTTTTTGGATGTTCTCTTGCTTTTGGCCAGGGATTGAATAATGATGAAACATTACCTTATCAATTTCAGGTTGAGTCAGATGAGTACAATTCCTACAATTTCGCTTATTCAGGATATGGAACCAACCACATGCTCGCCCGTTTGCAATATCAGAATTTATCGGAAAATGTAGCTGAAAAAGATGGTGCCGCTTTTTATATCTTCTTCTGGGATCATATTTACAGATCTATTGGAAGTATGAATCACTACTGTGACTGGATGAGTTCAGCGCCCTACTTTGCATTTGAAGGAGATCAATTAATTCGGAAACGTAAATTTAAAGACGGTCGTTATTTTACATCAAAGTTCTATGAATTAGTTTATCAGACCAATATTGTCAAAAAGTTCAAAATAGGATTTCCTACAAAGTTAAATGAGCATCATTATGATTTAGTTACAGAAATGATTCTAGAATCAAAAAAAACGTACGAAAAGCAATTTGGCAATGATCGATTTTACTTAGTATTTTATCCTAGTTACGTTAATTATACCACAGAACAATTAAACCAGTTTAAGGCTATGCTAAAGTCAAAAAACATTGACTTCATAGACATGTATGATTTTATTAATTATGGACCCGAACATACTTTAGGGGGTGACCCTCATCCCAATGCCATAACTACCAAAAACATTTCCAAAGAATTATTAAAACGAATAAACTAAAGAACAAATGGAAGCATTAAAAGATCTGTGGAATTTTATCAAAAAACGTAAATCTTACTGGTTAGCTCCGGTAATCTTAATTCTTATTCTAATTGGTGCTTTGATCGTATTTGGCGGTACAAGTGCTGTTGCACCATTTATTTACGCCTTATTTTAATCGTTATGAAAGGAATTAAGTCCGAACCAATAAAAACCGTACTCACTATTACTGTATGTTTTATGATACTCCATGTTATTACCAAACAGCCATGGATGTTAGTAGTAGCAATAGCTACTGGAATTATAGGAATATCATCTAATTATTTAAGCAAAAAAATAGATTTCCTATGGATGAAATTAACTTTTGTATTAAGTTTAATCGTTCCTAATGTTTTATTAACGGTTATTTTCTATTCCTTCCTGTTTCCTATTGCTATTATATCGAGAGGATTCAGAAAAAAGGATCCCTTAAGTCTAAAGAACTCAAGTGACAGTCTTTTTACTGATGTAGACAAAAAGTTCGAAGCGAGTTCTTTTAATGACCCGTGGTAAAATACCCAAGTGAAGCAAATAGCTGAAATTGGCATAAATATACATTCTTACACCATTTAAGGCAGATTGCTAGTTGAATATCAGCAAGCACCGGCTTGGCTTATAATGAGATCCATGGTATACTTTTTCAACGCCTAGAGTATTTGCGTTAGGTGCATTAGAAGTAGTTTGTCTCCATATTCCCTTTTTATTTCAAAAGAATTTTCAGTAATATAACAGAAAACAGACCTTTTCCGTATAACTTGGTCAGTAGTTGAAATGCTGTAAACAAGCCACTGAATCATTAACTAAACGGGCTGTACATTAAAATTTTTAAAACTGTAGTATATGAAGCAATTATTCATTTTGGTAATGGCGGCATTCCTTTCTGCCGGAGTTTATGCTCAGGCAACAAACGCCAAACCACACGACTATAAAAACATCTTTGAACGCATATTAGTTGTAGAATTATTGGAAGAAGAACCTGCTGAAATAGCTTTTATTGACAAGCGTATTTCCAAATCCAAATCTGATGAAAGAAAGCAAGAATGGGAACAAGTAAAAACAGAATACCAGACCTTTATTGAAGACTACAATAAAAACATTAAAAAGGCTGTGGAAGCTTATTGGAATTTGAATAATACCATAGAATTCAAAACCCGCTCGGAGGTGAAAAAGCTTTTTGAAGCCAAAAGTACCGAACATGTTGTTATGTACTATTCCGAAAAGTCCTTTTCTGATGCGCCTTCAAATTTTGGAAGCGGAGCAACTTTTCCTACTTTAAATTACACCAGAACAGACAAGCCACGTTCTTTGATTGACTACAGCTTCTTTCTTCCATGGCAAAAAGACCACAAGAACACCGTTAACAATTATGCCGCAATGGCCATTTCGATGAAGTTGATGCTGAGACATCTCGATAATATTAGTCATCACCACAAGCGTCATTACACATTCCAAAAGTATGCCAAACACATGGCCCATATCAATTGTAAAGACTTTAGTGCAAAAGAGGTGAATATAGACGAGAGTTACAGACCTCCGGGGCTGCCTGAAGACAGCACAAAAATGAATTTACATTATAAATTAAACTTGCTAAGCACTGCTGAATATGAATCCTTACTTCAGGCCAAAGATGACAAGATGGTGGGCGTTATTTTTCCTACCAAAATGATTGCAGGAGCCAGGGATTTTAACTTTGCCACCTACAATTCGAACCTGAATACACAACAAATATATTTTATGAAATTGGTTGTGTCTTCTGTTACGGGAGACGTATTCTTCTGTGAAGGTGTAAAACCGGGTCAAAACATACTTGGGTGTTTTAGTAAAACACAATTGCATAATATAGGTACATGCGACCATTAAAAATTTTACGTTGATAATAGTTTAAATTTTGAACCGGGCAGTAGTAGCCCGGTTTTTTTTGTGCCCTAAGGAAGCAAGATCGTCTGTCCTTTTTTGATGCGGTCTTCATCAGATCCTTCACTATCCTCAGGATGACGTGGCACCCTCAATCACCATCCTGAAAAAGCCACGAATGAAAGGCACTTGGTAATTTAACAAAAACACTTGAGGCTTAACACAATATACGATTTAAGATTTCGTTTCTCATATGCAACAACGTTGCGCTAACCAATAAATCCAACTTAGATGAAAAAGGTATATTTATTAGGCCTACAGCTCTGTCTATTACTTTGCTACAGCTGCGAAACAGACCATGAAGAAGCATATGGCTATTATGGCTTCGAATATCAAGCAGACCAATACACCGATTATGGTGAAAATCCGTTTGTAGAAGTCACTGATCAAGCTGTCTCTACTTTTTCCATCGATGCCGATGGTGCTTCCCTTTCAAACACAAGAAGGTTTATAAGACAAGACGGCCAATTGCCACCGGTCGCCGCAGTACGAACAGAAGAATTTATTAATTACTTTCCACTGGATTATGCTTACGACGATCCCAGTCATCCCATTAAAATAAACGGTGAAGTGAGTTCCTGCCCCTGGAATGAGGAACACAAACTTATTCGCATTGGAATAAAGGGTAAGCCTGTTTCACGGGAGGAATTACCACCATCCAACTTCGTTTTCCTTATCGATGTTTCCGGTTCTATGTCTTCTGATGATAAATTAGGTTTGCTAAAAAAAGGGTTCACACGATTTGTAGATGAAATGCGCGATCAAGATCGAATTGCCATTGTAAGCTATGCTGGTGCTGATAGAATAGTATTACATGCTACTGATGGCACTCAAAAGGAAATTATTAAGTCCGCTATTCGAAATTTGGAATCAGGAGGTGGTACTGCCGGCGCAGCTGGTATTAACACCGCCTACGAAATTGCTACTCAAAACTTTATTGAAGATGGCAATAACCGTATTATTTTGGGTACAGATGGTGATTTTAACGTCGGTATCTCCTCACAAGAAGAGTTGGTAACCCTTATCGAAGCACAAAGAGAAAAGGGGATATTTCTTAGCGTATTGGGGGTAGGCAGAGGGAATTTAAACGATTCTTCTATGGAACAAATTGCCAATCACGGCAATGGAACCTATGAGTATATCGATAGCGAGGCACAACTCAAAAAAGTATTTATAGAAGATTTTGGTCACTTTTATGCCGTTGCTAAAGATGTAAAAGTGCAAATAGCATTCGAAGCCCGAAATGTCAAATCTTATCGCTTAATCGGTTATGAAAACAGGGTGCTCAGCGAAGATGAATTTGATGATGATACGAAAGATGCAGGTGAAATAGGAGTGAATCAAAATGTCACCGCATTGTACGAAATTATTCCTGCTTCCAATCCCAATTACGAATCACTTCCTTCATTTTCTATCGATTTCAGGTACAAACAACCCGACAGCGATAATAGTACAGCAATGAATCTGGAAGTCTTTGATAAACTCAACTCATTTGAATCTTCTTCCTCTTTTATGCAATTCACTTCAGCTGTAGCGGCTTATAGTCTACTAATTACCGATTCGAAGTATATTCAAAATACCAGTTACGAAGCTATCATCAATTGGATCGATCAATCGGAGATTGAAGATATTAACGGACATGTGAGTGATTTTCGTACATTGGTACAACAAACAGACGCAATTGATTAACAAGAGCTAAAGGCGGGCAATCTTTCATCGCCTTACTTATCGTACAATTATACAATAACGACTTTAATTCTACTAACTATGCTTAAGAAACTATTAATTTATACCCCGTTTACTATAGCACTTGTTAACTTTCTAGGTTGCTCTAAAAAATGTGATGACAAAATTGATACTTGTTACGAAAAAGTACCAAGTCAAAACGGCGTGATCTGTCAAGCCTTTTGGACCAGTTGGATTTACAACGAAGACAACAATAAATGCGAACAAGTTGGGTATAGTGGTTGTGGACCTGTAGGCTTCGAAACTGAGGACGAATGCAAACAATGTGAATGCCATAAATAAGCGTCCAGCAAAGCTTCTTATTAATTATGCGTCGATTTCAAAAGTGCTACTAACTCAATAGTAGACGACACACCCATTTTCTTGAGAATATGTCTTCTATGTGTATCAACAGTGTGCCTGCTAATATGTAATGCTTCTGCTATTTGTACCGAATTTTTTCCTTCAAGCAGCGGGCCGAGTACTTTGTTTTCTGCCGGACTTAATTCATCGAGATCAACTTCACTCTTCAAGTTTGTTTTGCTAATTAATTCATCATTATCATCGCGATAACTAAGACTCCAATGGAAATGCTCATTTTCAGGATGCACGGGTCTCGCATTTTGCCAATTAGCTATATCAAGAATTACCTGACCCTTCTTATCAAATAATAAGGGAGTTATTATTGCATGCAGGTAATTGTATTTTTGTCGCACCTTGTGGTATACCCTGGCATAATACCTTATTTCTATACTATGCCGTCTATCTACAGGCACCAGATTCAGAAATTCAAAAGCTTCCTTCTGAAACAATAAAAGTTGTGGCAGGTCATTTGGGTGAAGTAATTGCAGACCTGCTTCAATTCCATTGGCGTAAAAATGTTCCGGATGGTAGCCACAAATAGAATAGGCATTGTCTGTAGCAAAACGAACACCAAAATCACGATAGTCCTGTATAAAAAGTGTATTGTTCAAAAACACCTGGGCTTTTTTCAAATCGCCAATCACTTTTTCGAGTACTTCCTCGGGAGTTTCTTCTATTTTAAGTGCTTTCTGCCAATGCTCAAAAAGACTAATATATCTACTCATCTGCTATGATTTTCATACTCATTAATGAGTATAATGATCAAAAGGTATCCCCCTATTCTACTAATCTTGGTAATCTTTAATAAATCAATCTGATACGCCAAAATTAACTAAACTCAAAAATGAAAAAAACAGTACTACTACTCGTTATTATCTCCGTTCTACAAGATGTGCAGGCCCAAGTTTTGGATTGGGCAGGCGCTATTGGCTCCAGCGGACGCGATTTTATTCAAAGTATTTATGTAGACCCAAGTAATGGAACGTCATACATCACAGGGTACTACAGTTCGGCCAACATCGATATTGATCCTTCATCAGCAAACTGGTCCGTGCCTCACAAAGGCGGTCGAGATATGTTTATTGCTGCAATTCTTAGTAACGGTACACTGGACTGGGTTAGCGTTTATGGAGATACCGGTGACGACGTGGGTATTAAAATCAAAGCATCCAATGACGGGAATTTACTTGTATGCGGTTATTTCAAGGGCACTGTTCAATTTGACCCTCTTGACGGATCTGATCCAGCTTCGCTCTTAACATCCGGTAATAATGGCAATGCCCACAACGGTTTTATTTTAAAACTCAACAAAGGAGGACAATATATATGGGTGAAAGAATTTGTAGAAAACACAAGCGGTTTAATTGCTGTTAACGATGTATTGGAAGATAACGCCGGAAATATCTACTCTATTGGAACATTTATGGGCAGTGCTGACTTCGATCCGGGAACAAATACAACTACCACACAGTCTGGTATTGCAACCACACAAGATGGGTTTATACTAAAATTAAACGATGCCGGTAACTTATTATGGATAAAGACTGCAGGAAGCAACAATACCCATAGTGCCTTATTTCGCAGTATAGAAATAGATAGCAATGGAGACCTTTGGGTCGCAGGAAGGTGTTCAGATCAAATATATTACGACTATGCACAGGGAAACACCAATCACCTTATATCAGCTGTGGGAAGTTACGATGGCTTAATATTAAAAGTTGATACTGTAAACGGGGGCCTACTCTGGAACCGTGTAGTAGGAGGGGTGGTAGAAGATAATATAGGAGACCTGGTAATCGATGACTCAGACAATATCTATATCACCGGATCATACCACTCGGGGGCTTTTTTTAATGGACAAACACAAGGCGTATACGATATTTTTCAAAGTCAACGACTCAATGGCTTTGTAGCCAAATATAAACCCGACGGTAAATTTCTATGGGTAAAAGGGTTTGGCAGTACAAACAACGCTCATGACGATGCTGCAACAGCTATTACGATAGGCCCGGATAAACAGCTCTATTTCACAGGATATTTTTCTTATGGAGAAATGGATGCAGACCCTGATGCCAACTCAACGGTATTACTTCAGCATAATTATTCGGTGGGAAGAGGTGTGTTTATTATCGGATTAGATACAGCCGGGACTTATCAAAGTAGTCATGCCGTAGGTCAATTCTCTAATTCAGGCATCATACCGCTGGACTTGACATTTGGTGGTAATGGTGATCTGCATTGTATAGGCGGGTTTAACAATCGGAGTAATGATTTTGATCCAGGATCTGCTATTTTGACCCTGCCTTATCGTGGAGATTATGACAGTTTTCATATGAAGCTGAATACAGGAGTTATTTCCTCAAACACGCTGCAAGAACAAACTCAGACATATGCCTACCCGAATCCCTTTAGTAACGAACTCCGGCTATCTAATGCAGCTATTAGTTCTGTTAGATTATATAATTCCTTGGGTAAACTCATATTCAAAAGTGAAAAAACGGGTGTTATTAACACCACAGATCTGGCATCAGGTTTGTATTTAGTGGAGTTGGAACTAATGGATGGGAGAATCATTCATCAAAAAGTACAAAAGTAAATCGCCAATGCTCCCGTTTCATTTCAAAAAGAGGCTATCCGAAAAAAAACGGACTGCCTCTTCTTTATCTGCAAATACGTGTTAATTCTTATATATGAAGCGCTCTGTTCTCTGTCGCCGCCAGGCAAGCTTCTTTAATGGCTTCCGTATAGGTTGGGTGTGCATGAGACATACGCGCCACATCCTCCGCCGAAGCACGGAACTCCATGGCTGTCACCGCCTCCGCAATCATATCTGCTGCACGCGGACCAATCATATGAACACCTAAGATCTCATCGGTGTTTTTATCTGCAAGCACCTTGATAAGTCCATCGGTATCCATGCTCGCCTTTGCGCGACCAGATGCTTTAAAAGGAAAAGACCCTGACTTATAAGCGACACCCTGCTCCTTTAACTGCTCTTCGGTAAAACCAACTCCTGCTACTTCTGGCCAGGTATAAACCACACCAGGTATCAGATTATAATTTATATGTGGCTTCTGACCTGCCAGCTGTTCGGCAACAAGTACGCCTTCTTCCTCAGCTTTGTGAGCCAACATCGCTCCCTTAATTACATCGCCAATGGCATAGACACCGGGAACGCTTGTTTGAAGGTGATCGTCTACATCGATCTGACCGCGATCGTTTGTACTTAAACCGATATTTTCAAGGCCCAATCCTTCGGTATAAGCTCTGCGCCCTATAGCTACCAGGCAGTAATCTCCTTTAAACTCAAGCTCTTCTCCTTTCGGATTTTCAGCTTTAACTGTCACTGTTTTTCCTTTGGATGTTACTGATGTCACTTTGTGCTTGAAATTAAACTCAAAGCCTTCTTTCTTCAGCACTTTTTGTAGCTCTTTACCCAACACTTTGTCCATTCCAGGAATCAAAGAATCGAGGTATTCTACTACCTGTACTTTGGCGCCTAAACGGGCATAAACCGAACCTAATTCCATTCCGATTACGCCGCCGCCAATTACTATTAAGTTTTTAGGAACCTCTGTTAAATTCAAGGCCTCTGTTGAAGTGATTACCCGCTTTTTATCCAATTCAATGAAAGGAAGCGAAAAAGGTTTGGACCCCGTAGCAATAATAGTCTTCTCTGTTTTAATTTCTTTGGAAGAGCCATCTTCGGCGGTAACCTTAATGGTGTTTTTATCTACAAAAGATCCCAATCCATGATGCACATCGATTTTGTTCTTTTTCATCAAATACTCAACACCCTGATTGTTGCTTTGTACCACTCCGTCTTTACGAGTGATCATTTGCTTCAGGTTAACCTTAGGTTTATTGATATCGATACCGTGTTCTTTGAAAGTGTGAACAGCATTGTGGTAATGCTCCGAAGAATCCAATAAAGCTTTCGACGGGATACAGCCAACGTTCAGGCATGTGCCTCCAAGTACGGAATATTTTTCTATGATTGCGGTTTTGAAACCCAGCTGTGCGCATCTTATGGCAGCTACATAACCACCGGGTCCCGAACCAATAACTGTTACATCGTAACTCATGATGAACTAACTATTTTTATTTAAAATTAAATTTCTAATAATAAGCGGGCAGGATCTTCCAATAGTTCCTTCACTCGATACAGGAAGCTCACCGACTCTCGTCCGTCAATAATTCGATGGTCATAAGACAGCGCTACATACATGATCGGTCTTATTTGCACCTCACCGTTGACGGCTACGGGTCGCTGAACAATGTTGTGCATACCCAAAATAGCCGATTGCGGTGCATTGATAATCGGAGTGGAAAGCATAGATCCGAAGATACCTCCATTGGTGATGGTAAAGGTACCACCTTCCATTTCGTCAATTCCCAACTTACCATCTCTGGCTTTCTTAGCCAATCTCACCACTTCTTTTTCGATGCCTGCAAAACTCAAATCCTCCGCATTTCTGATAACAGGAACTACTAATCCTTTAGGAGAAGAAACGGCAATGGAGATATCGCAATAATCATTATATACCATATCGCTACCATCGATGTAAGCATTCACAGCCGGCCATTCCTGAAGTGCCACGCAACATGCTTTGGTGAAAAACGACATAAAGCCTAATCCTACTTCGTTTTTCTCTTTAAACATCTCCTTGTATTTCTTGCGAAGGTCCATGACCGGCTTCATATCTACCTCATTGAAGGTAGTAAGCATAGCTGTTTCATTTTTTACGGAAACGAGGCGTCTTGCTATTGTTTTACGCATACCAGACATTTTCTTTCTGGTTTGCTCACGCGTACCACCTGAAGAAACAGGCGCAGGTGTCGTTTTTTGTGCTTTCTCAGCATCTTCTTTAGTTACACGTCCGTCAACACCGGTTCCCTTAACATCTTTAGGATCGATACCTTTTTCGGCAAGAATCTTCGCTGCTGCCGGTGATGGGTGACCACTTGCGTAAGTCTCATTCGACGAACCGTTACTGGCAGCAACAGTTGCCGCGACCGGAGCAGCAGTTTCCTGAGGAACCGCTCCACCTTCCATCACTTCAATCTTTGCGATAAGATCTCCAATTTGAAGGGTGTCTCCTTCATTGGCTGCGTGTCTTAATATTCCTCTGCCTTCCGCCGGAAGTTCAAAGGTCGCTTTGTCCGATTCTATCTCGGCTACATTTTCATCCAGTTCAACAAAATCTCCATCGGCTTTAATCCAGCTCGAAAGAATTACTTCAGTGATAGATTCTGCTACCTGGGCAACTTTTAACTCGATAACTTCACCGGTTGCTTTGGGCTCAGACGATGAAGCCTCAGCGGCGGTTGCTGCTGCCGGAGCATCAGCTTTGGGAGTTGTTCCTGCTGCATCGGTATCTATTTCTGCAATCAAGGTGCCAATATCTACAGTTTCTCCTTCTTCAATTTTGATGGAAATCACACCACTTACTTCTGCATGAAACTCTTGTGTGGCTTTGTCAGTCTCAACTTCCACTAATAATTGATCCTGTTCCACGAAGTCACCTGATTGTACACTCCAGGTTCCGATTGTCACTTCCGTGACCGATTCTCCTACGTTTGGTATTTTTAGTTCGAATGCCATTTTATGAATGCGCTAAATAAGTTCTTAGTTTAATTAAATATCGAAGGCTCTTGCAACCAGCTCTGCCTGCATTTTCTTGTGTATATTAATATAACCTACCGCCGGTGAAGCCGATTCTTCTTTTGCAATTACTGACAGGTTTTTAACATGTTGATATAATGACCTTAAGATATAACCCCACGCACCTGCATTTTCAGGTTCTTCCTGTACCCAGACAACCGGAGTATCTTTTTTGTAAGGTTTTACCAGATCATCAAACTGCTCAAAAGTAAACGGATATAATTGTTCCGCCCTGAGGATCGCTACATCGCTGCGTTTATTCTTTTGCTGTTCTTCAAGCAGGTCGAAGTATACTTTACCAGAACAGAGAATCACACGTTTCACCTTTTTAGGGTCTGCGTAGTCATCACCAATAATTTCCTTGAATTTGTTATCGGTAAAATCTTCCATTGGAGACACCACCAAAGGATGTCTTAACAATGATTTGGGCGACATAATTACCAATGGTTTTCTAAATGGCCATGCCATTTGTCTTCTCATAATATGGAAGAAGTTTGCCGGTGTGGTGATATTAGCCACAACCATATTGAAATCGGCACAACCTTTCAGAAATCGTTCAAGACGGGCACTTGAGTGTTCGGGGCCCTGACCTTCCTGACCGTGAGGCAGCAACATAACCAAGTCGTTTTGCATCGCCCATTTGGTCTCTGATGTCATAATAAACTGGTCAATCATTACTTGTGCACCGTTGGCAAAATCACCAAACTGCGCTTCCCAGATTGCCAGTGTTTTAGGGTGTCCCCAGGCATATCCAAATTCAAAACCCAAAACACCGTATTCTGATAATAAGGAGTTATAGATTTCAAATTTTTGCTCACATCCTTCAATGTGATTTAAATTATTATGTGGTTCATTCGTCTCGGCATCCTTCAGAATGGCATGTCGGTGAGAAAAGGTACCACGCTGTACATCTTGTCCGGATAGACGAACATAGGTTCCATCCATCAATAAAGAACCGTATGCCAATAGTTCGGCTGCCGCCCAGTCAAGTTCTTTTTTGTCAAAGAACATATCTTTACGAGCTTTAATCAGACGATCTATCTGTTTCAGCGGTACGAAATTTTCAGGTAGCGTAGTTAAGGCCTTACCTACCTTGTCAATAACATCTGCACTGATAGATGTATCGGGAGAATATTTGAAATCGTCGGAAGTCGAATTTCGTAACTCCTGCCATTCCTTCTCCGTTTTTTGGAAAGTATAAGGCAGCTGATGTTGTTTTACCTGATTCAGGCGATCTTGCAACAAGCTTCTAAACTCTTTGTCCATCTGCTTTGCTACTTCCGCTCCGAGGTCCCCGCGGTCAATCAGTTGTTTGTTATAAATCTCGCGAGGATTAGGGTGTTTGGAAATGATATTATAGAGCTTGGGTTGTGTAAACTTCGGCTCATCACTTTCGTTATGGCCATGACGACGATAACATACCATATCAACGAATACATCTCGTTGAAATTTCTGACGATATTCAATGGCCAATTGCATGCAAAACACCACTGCTTCAGGGTCATCACCATTCACGTGAAAAACCGGAGCGTCGATAGTCTTAGCTACATCTGTACAATATATACTTGAACGTGCGTCTTCAAAATCTGTAGTAAATCCAACCTGGTTATTAATGACAAAGTGAATTGTTCCGCCGGTACGGTAACCCTTCAGCTTTTGCATTTGGATTACTTCGTAAATAATACCTTGTCCTGCAACTGCTGCGTCACCATGTATAAGAATTGGAACAATTTTATTAAAATCGCCATCATAAAGTCTGTCTGCTTTAGATCTTACAAAACCTTCAACTACCGGATTTACAGCCTCCAGGTGTGAAGGGTTTGGTGTTAATTTCAGATAAACAGACTTGCCATTAGCAGTCTCCACTTCACTGGAAAAACCCATATGGTATTTCACGTCACCATCACCCATAGTTTGATCGGGATGAGCACCTTCAAATTCATTGAAAATCTGCTCATATGTTTTTCCCATTACATTGGCAAGCACATTTAGGCGACCGCGATGCGCCATACCAATTACAAACTCTTCAATTCCTAAGTCCGAACCTTTTTGGATGAGGGCATCCAGTGCGGGAATAGTAGTTTCACCGCCTTCTAACGAAAATCGCTTTTGACCCACATACTTGGTGTGTAAGAAACTTTCGAAAACAACGGCTTCGTTCAGTTTGCTTAAAATTCGTTTGATATTATTGGTGTCAGGCTTATAACTCAGCGACTCCTTTTCAATTTTTTGTCTGAACCAATTGAGACGTTCGCGATGGCGAATATACATGTATTCGAAGCCAATAGAACCCTCATAAATCTTTTTTAGAGAAGTGATAATTTCCTTCAAAGTTGCTGCACCAATGCCTAATTCATGCCCCACCTGAAAAGTTGTATTCAAATCGGCATCGCTTAAGCCAAAGTCCTGGAGATCGAGCGCCGGGTTTCTGTCTTTACGTTGGCGCACAGGATTTGTATTGGAACGCAAGTGGGCTCTACTTCTGTAAGCTCGAATCAGCTTATAAACTTTTACTTCTTTATCGCTTTGCGCTGACGGTTGCGAACCGCCATTTTCACCAAATTTTGATGTAGCAAAATCAAAACCTTCAAAAAATTTTTGCCAGCTTTCATCTACGGAGGCTGGATCTGCCTGGTAGTCGCTATATAGTGTATCTATATATCCACCATGGGCATTTGCTATGTACGAATATTTATCCATTATTATCGATTGCTCATCTTCTTGTACTCAAATGTACAAATTGTGGATAAGTAATTAAAACCGTATAAACGCTTACACGAATATACAACTAGGCAAAAAGACTATCCCACAACTACCTTAAGCATCGATTCCCAGTCAAGGTATTTTATAGCGATACGTCTTATATCCTCTGCTTCAACGGCATTTAAACTTAATACATAATTCTCGTAATAGCTATAATCCAGGCCTGCGTAACGCAGAAACTTAAACTTATCTGTCTGATCAAAGACATTTGCGGTCGCCGCACAAAAGCCCCCCAGCATATAGTTTTTGACGGTTTCAATCTCTCGCAGGGAAATTGGTTCCGTCTTGAGCTGATCAAGTTCTCTGGAAATTTCATCCAATGTATTGTTGGCGACATCTCCTTTTACATCGGTAGACACTACCCAATAAGCATCATTTTTCAACAAACGAATGGAAGAACGAATGCCATAGGTATATCCCTTATCCTCTCTTATATTTTTCATTAGTCGAGATCCAAAATAACCGCCAAACAATTCATTGGTCACGAGAAAAGCCATATAGTCCTCATCTGTAGGGCGCATACATTCCTTTGCCACGCGAATACTGGCTTGCAGGCTTTCCGGTTTCTTCACGCGATACAAACCAGGCTCCATACGCTGTTTCGTATGATTTACACTTTCATTTAGGCCACTCAACTGAACTTTTCCGAAATAGGTATCCAACAGCTTGAAATGTTGAATTGAAAAACAACCTGAAACCATGATCTCAAATGGTTTGCCCATGACCTGTTTAGTGTGAAAATTCTTTAAATCATTGACGTTAATCGCTGCTATCTGATCTTCATTGAGTGTAGAACCATAGGGGTAAGAAGTACCAAAGAAAGTCTCTTTCAACTCCGCCTCTGCCAAGTAGCTTGTCTTTTCTTTATTTATCTTTAATTTCTGTAAAGATTGACGCTGTAACTTTTTAAGTTCTTCTTCCGGAAATACCGGTTCGAATAATAAGTCGTGCATCAATTCGATGACCTGGTTCAAATGTTTTTCCAAAAGGTACCATGTCACTACCATTCTATCATTGCCTGGAATTATTTCCAGGAAAGCACCATAATGGGATATTTTTGCCGCAATCTCTGCACTAGACAAGCTTACCGTACCTTCTTGCAACATATTAGCCATAAAAAAAGAGACGCCTGGTCTATGCTCCCACCATTTCCCTGCGTCAAATATAAATTGAACCCGCAGCACCGGGCTCTCCATATTCACCAAACTAAAAAGAGGTACTTTGTTTGATAAGTACCTCTCTTCGACTTTTTGAATATTAATGTTTTCTATCGCGTGATAATCAGGCGCAATCGTTCTATCCATACTACTGGGGTCCGTCTTCTGAAATGGAATCCTCTTTCTTCGATTTACCGTGCATGTTAACCAATAGCGAAAAACGCAAGGTATCTGCCAATGGATTTCCCTGAGTTACTGCAATTAAATATGCGAAATCAAAGGCAAACTTATTGTAACTCACACCGAGTCCCAGTGTAACATACTTTCTATTTCCTTTGAGTTTATGCTCATGATAGTAACCTCCTCTAACAGCTAAAACGTTCGCATACCAGTACTCCACGCCGGCTCCAATCATTATCTCCTGTAATTCTTCTTTGAAACCATTTGGCGCATCGCTAAAAGATCCGAACATTCCTGGGATAAAAGACCTGTTGGGGTCTTTCCCTGCAATGATCGTATCATTCTCATCATCCGATCCGGCAGTATAAATTGGCGGTGAAGGTACCATCAATTTATTAATATCAACAGCAAATGACACTTTATTGTATTGATCAATTTCTGTGGTTGCCGATACTCCTAATTTTAAATTGGTCGGAATGAAATCAGGGTCACTCACCGAACTATAGGAGATTTTCGCACCAACATTCGAAATATTTGCACCGGCTGCGAAATCGAAAGGCATTCCTCCAACCATTATATCTTCCTTTTTATAATAAACAGCTAAGTCGGCAGCAACTGTATTACCCGGTTTAATATTTAATCCCGAGTTATTTGATATACTTCCAGCCAGGTTAGATCTAATAAACTTCACGCCTAAAGAAACACTTAAGTCTTCCGTTAGCATTCTTGCATAAGCCAAATTGAAGGCAAATTCTCTTGGGCTGTGAAACCCTGTGATATTATTATTCAGGTCTCTGAACGTCATACTTCCCAAATCGAAATAGGTCATGGAAAAAGACACTACTTCTTCTCTTCTCAACCTTTTGTAGCCCGTTAGATACGATATAGCCATATCGTTGATTAGTTTCCTCAACCAGGGAGTATAAGACAAACTACCACCAAAATCGTATAACTCTCCGTCTTTACTTTGAACAAATGGTAACTTCGCAGGATTCCAATAAGAAGAGTTTGCACTTGGGGCTGTTGCGACCCCTACATCACCCATACCTGCTGCTCTAGCATCTGGTGCTATTGTTAAAAAAGGTACTGCTGTTGAAATTATTCCTCTGTAATCGCCTCTTCCAATCTGGTCTTCTTCAGAAGAAATTTGTCCGAATGTATAACCCGTCATTGAAACCACTACCAACAACGCTAAAAACAATCGTTTAGCCATAATCTTATCTCCGTTATAGGACGTAAATATAAAACTTAATATTAATTTATTTGAGCAAGCCTGTGAATTTTTGATATTTCAAGCTCTCCATTACCATAACGCAAGCGAATGCGATAAAAGTATGTTCTTTGTGCGGTTTTATTCGTATTTTCTCCTTTTAGATTCCATTTTAGATCTGTTATAAACTGAGGCGCGTTCATTGATTCATATGTAATCTCTTCAACCAACTGACCCATAGCGTCAAAAATGTCTATTGATAGGTACAACTCTTCTTCCGGGTGTCTTTGTTCCACGAAAAAGTTGACTTCGTCGTTAAAAGGGTTAGGGTAGGCGCTGTACATTAACCCTGGTACATCAATATAAAAATTGATGCTCGAACTGGCCCCATTATTATGAGTATCCCATGCCTTTAATTCCAGGTTATGCATTCCCACTTCCATCTTTCCCAGTGGTAAATTAATAATACCGTCCTGGTAATTATTTTCAACCAATTCATAATAATCGTTCACTATTTCAGGGTCTTCGCCATCTACCGTTAATTGAATTTCATGCCCTATGCCAGACCTTGAAACATTAATTCCGTTTTCATCTCTTAGTTGCGCAATTAACACAGGGGTAGGGCTTACTTCATCTCCATCAATAAAAGAAACATCATCGATAAATAATCCTATTTCCGGTGGATCATTATTTATCAATAACGGATCTATGGTACCTCCAATTACCAATTGAAACTCGTCTGAATCTACATTTGTACCTGAGGCGTCCATTTCTAAGGATTGATCATGTGCATAAAAACTAAATTTACAGTCACCGAAAGTTAATTTCATGTCAGCAGGTAGTGTGAATTTATTGTGAAACACACCAGAATCTGCACTCACGTAGGCTTTGTGGATTAACTCTTCCTGCGCATAAAAAGGAAATACATGGCCCTCATTTCCTAATGTTCTAACACGTTGTTCTTTATCAAATAATTTAATGTGTACCGAACCGTTAAAATCTTCGATTCTATTACCTGCAAAATCACGAACTTCTCCCTGGATACTTATTACTTGCATCGAATTTGCAGTATCTATTGGGTTGCCTTCTTCGTCAAAGACCCCGGTAATAGCTACATTATATTTTGGAATAGCCAACTCTAGTGATGGGTCACCAAGCAATGAAAAATTACGATTAAACACATCGTTCATACTGGATGGAGTATTCTTGGTACCTTGTAATAAATCACCAATAGTAATTGCCTCGTTATCTCTGACTTTATCGAATAGAGCATTGTAAAGCGCCTGATTTAAATTAAAATTGGAACTGGCAAATACTGGTCGCGTTGTAGTTACTAAACCAATTGCGCCACCATTTTCTTTTATCAGAAGCAATTCGGCACCAGAAAGTTTCTTAGGGTGATCGTAACGACCAAATTCACAAGTCGCAGTCACAAATAATGGTAGTTTGTAAGGGTTCTCCCAGTTTTTTATCTGTGGTATGGATAGTACCTGTTCTTTTGTCCAGCCGCTACCACCGCCATGACCTGTGTAGTTTACTATTAATGTACCATCATCAATATGTTCGTTGATTAATTCTACAACACTTGGACAGATCTCACCAGAAGAAGTGCTAAATTGTTGATAAGCATCCAAAAATATTTTATGGGTAATAAATTTCGGCGTATTATAGTTAATAAGATTGGCCAATGAATTTGCCTGATCCATGTGCAAAGAGGTATCGTCGTCGTCAGCGACGAGACATATCTTATTTCTCCATTCACCAAAGCGACTTGCATGGCTTGCGTAAGTAATTACTTTATTTACAATGGCATGAGCTTCTTCGAGTGTTGTACAAACAAATCTGCCTACAGCCACCTCCATATCGTGATTGCCGGCGTCATTTTCTACCCATTCACCTTCATGATCTTCTAAAAAGGCATAATAATCGTCAGAAGAATAAGTACGCACATTGTGTAAAGACTGCCTCGCTTCATATATTGGGATGAAATTGGTGTTATTCTCAATGCGATCTTTATAATCGTATGAAGCATCTCCAAATAATAGCACATATTGCAATCCCTGATCATCATTGCCTCTGTCATAAATCATCTTGATAAAATCTCTTATAGCCGTAATATCCTGAGAACCTGAGCTAAACTCATTATATATTTCAAATACATTGGCAGTTTCTACAGAATACTCATTGAACTCGCGTTTAAAATCCGCGAGACGTTCTACCTCTTCTTTAAAGTCAGGATGATATATGATCAACAGGTCAGGAGCCTTACTAATGCCATGCAGATTCTGATTCTCAACCTGTCCCTTATAATTTGGTGTACGATAATGACTGGCATCAAAAGCTATGTACTTCGTGACTTCACTACTTTCATCGTTAAAACTGATCACATTTCCCGTTCTTGAATTTTCCAAATAAACGGGTTGCAGGGGATTACTGATATCCCAAACAATAATGTCCTCTTCATTCTTTATTTCATATTTACAAGTAGAGGAAGTTACATCAGCTGGTGTATGGAAGACCAATGCTTCGTCATAAAATGATAGCTCTCTGTCAAAATACACATCGTAATAATTGATAAAACCTTCTGAACCACCTTCTTCTTTAGAATTAAATGTAAAAGTAAGCTCCTGTGTGTTATTAGCACTAGCTACTTCAAATGTCTTTGTTGATACCAATTCAACTCCTTTTTCACCGTAAGAATCACCTGTGGAATTTCTGAGATCGACAGAATCAATCTGATCAGCCATAGAAATATAGAATATGCCACGTACACCAACTGTGTGTGCCATCAAAGCAGATTTAACCTTAACAGTATTTCCCAGTAAGCCCTTTGTGTTGATTTGAAACGATTGAGACTGCCCATGTTCCATACGTTCACCATACCATTCACGACCACTCTCGATATAACTTACTTCATCTAACTCATGCCAATAATGTTGCTGAAAATGATTGATTACCTCATCGGCATCTGATACTTCATTCTTTTTATCAACTCTTAAGCCATTTGTTTCATTTACACTGATAAAATAACAAGCTTCATTGGAGTAAAGGTTAAACTCATGCGCGGGGGTATTGTCTACTTTAAGTGTACTTATATGTGGGCCATTACTATAAAAAAGCAGGTAATCATCCTTGTTAAAAATTCCGTCGCCATCGTCATTCACTGTAATGGCAATTTCTTCGAGGTCTGCTGTACGACTATTGGCAATTCCCTGAGGAAGCATTCCACCACCATTGCCATATACATGAATTTTATCTACGCTCAGGGATGCTTCACCTAAACCATATTCTTCCAAATCCTGGTAAGAAATTTTGTAGATGCCTTCCGATTCTACACAGATTTTATGCCATTCTCCCTGCGAGAGAACGGAAGTACTGGGCTGTACAGTAGCCGGCTTACTTTGCTGCGCTTTTGCAACAAATACAATTCCTAAACACAATAAACCAGTTAAAATACTTCTTGTTCTCTTGCCTTTCATTTCATGTCCCTTTCAAATTTCTGCTGGTTACTTATTCATCTATAACAATTATTCTGCTTACTTTGGTTTTAATTTTTTCGAAATTACTGTTGTAAAGTGAAATCCGAGCCAAATAGACTCCATTTAGTACTTTCGCACCATAGTCATTTCTGGCATCCCACTGTAATGTTTTGATTCTTGACGAACTGTTTTCATAGCCATAGTTTCGAGAAGTAACTAGCTCCCCTTTATCGGTATATATCTCCATCAATAATTCAAGGTATTCACCAGCGAGATGATGGTCTACTTCGAAAGTTACCCGATCAACTACCGGATTTGGATATGCCGCTAACCTGAAACTACCATCGCTAATTTCGAATTGAATACGCTCTGTGGTTGAATTATTGTAAGTGTCCCAAGCTTTTAATGCAATTTCGTGTTGACCTTCTTCAAGACCATCGAGCGGTAAACTAATGTAACCCTGTGTGTAATCATCAATTTCAGTGACGTAATAATCATTTACTACCAAAGGTGATTCGTCATCCAAAACCACAACGAGCTCATGTCCCACGCCGCTTGTTGCCGTATTTATACCATTTTCATCATACAATTTGGCCAGAAATACTGTATTATCGTTCGTAAGCCCCCCTGAAACAAAACTGTAATCGTCCATAAACAACTCCAACAATGGCGGACTGTTATCAATTTCAGACACTTTTGCGGAACCGCCAATAACCAGCTCCTGGTAAGCTCCGCCTGCATCTGTTTCTTCGTTATCGTAGGCATACAAACTAACTTTACCAAGACCAAAACTGTATATTATATCACGTGGTAAAACCAGTTCAACCACAAACTTACCATTTGTAACCGTTGCCCTTCCATTATAAAGTATATTAGACCTTGTGTTGAATGAAAATGGGCGGGTTCCGTTTCCGAAAGTTTCGCGCTCCATTTCTTTATCATAGATTTTAGTAAAAACCACTCCATTAAAATCTGACATTATTTTATCATTGTGATACCTTACTTCTCCTTCTATTCTAATCCTTTGTTGCGCACCAACTGTATCCAAATTACTCCCTTCATCATCTGTAACAGATGTAATCACAACATTTTTTTCTGGATAATTAAGTGTTAGTGACGGGTCTCCTAATAAAGAAAAGTTTCGATTGTTAATTCCAATAATAGCATCATTCTTTGATTTCATATGTATTTCACCAATGGTATACATATTAGAATCTGCTTGTGAGTTATAGACATGTTGGTCAAAGGCTTCATTGAGTTCCTGATTAGTGGAAGAGTATACAGGTCTTGTTGTTGTTACCAGACCTATCGCTCCTCCTATGGCACTGGTCATCAATAACTCCGCACCTGACTGTCGTTCGGGGTCATCGTAACGCCCGAATTCACATGTAGCCGTAATAAAGAATGGAAGATTGTCCATGTTCTCCCAGCTTTGCAACTGAGGTATTGATAAAATCTGTTCCTGTGTCCAGCCCACTTCTCCTCCATGTCCGGTGTAATTAATGATAAGTGATCCGGATTCAGCTGCGGCACTAACTGCACGATGACATTCAGGAGCCTCTTCACCTCCCGGTAATGAAACCTGAGGATAAGCATCCAGGTATATCTTTCTCACATTGAATAAGTCACTTTTAGCTTCCAGCAATTCCGTTAACTCATCTGCATTTTGCATATGTCTGTTACTATCCCCATCATCTGCGACAAAAGCGATTTGGTTTCTCCAATCACCAAAAGTACTTTCATCACTTGAATAGTGTATTATTTTATCGACCATGACGCGTGCTTCATCAGCATTATTACATGGTAATCTTCCAATACCAACCTCCATGTCGTGTACTACGCCACCAAGCTCTTTCCAGGTACCTTCATCATCCTCTAAAAATGCATAATAATCATCAGACGAGTAGGAATTAATATTGTGAAGTGATTGATAGGATTCGTAAATAGGAATGTAATTACTGTTATTTTGAATGCGGTCTTTATAATCGTAGGAAGCATCGCCAAAAAGCAGCACATTTTTTAACGTATGCGAAACAGTATTTCGCTCATACAACATTTTAATAAAATCTCGGATAGCGCTTATATCTTGTCTTCCGGAAGAAAATTCGTTATAAACCTCACCAATTTCGGCAATTTCTACTGTCATCCCGAGGTAATCGCGTTTGAAATTCGCCAGACGTTCTGCCTCAGCTTTGAAATCGTTATGGTAAATAATAAGCAGCTCGGGAGAGCTTGTAATACCGTGTAAATTCTGATTTTCAATTTTCCCCAAATAATTAGGGGATTCAAAAGAGCTGCCTTCTAATAACACGTATTCTTTAACCTCATGACAGCTATCTGTAAAATAGGCTTTACCGCTTCTTAGTTCGTAAGGAACTTCCATGGCATTTACCGGATTGGATACGTCCCAAATTCGGAGATTGGTGTTGTTATGATTTACTTCTACCTCATTGATCTGCTCAGAACTATGTGGAAGAAAATAGAGCTTGTTTTGATTACCATCAAGTACTATTTCACTTGTATAATTGACTCCAATATTGTTAATAAATCCGCGTGCACCGCCATTTCCATTATTCAGGTGAGAAATACTTACGCTCAAATTATCTGCGCTGTAATCTGCTCCATTAATGACAAGGTCTTTATGCGCGGCGACACCTTTGATACCATATCTTTGGGCAGTGGAAGATGAAACACTCACCTGAGCGGATTCAGGACCGGCATCTATATTGAAAAAAGTAGCGATAAGTTCACTCTGTGCCATACCATTAAAGGTAACTTTCACATCGGTAGCCGGAATTCTACCCTTCAATGAAAACTGGAAGGTATATTCATCTTCAAAGTCAAAATTCTCACCATACCACTCTCTTCCGGAACCGATAATATTGTACAAATCGGATTCATGCCAGCGATACTGGTTAGCGCTATTTCTGGTAATAACTGCACCGGAAACAGCTACTTTTTGTGTTATACGTTTTCCCGGCTCGTCTTGTACGGATAAGAAATAACGGGAGTGCTCTGCATATATATTAAATTCATGTGTAAGTAAGCTATCGCTTGTATATTCCATGCCATGAGGGCCATGGCCGTAGAACAAAATATAATCATCACCATCAAAAGAACCATCATCTTCTCCATGTACGTATATGGCGTTTTGAGCCAAATCTACTTCCCTGTAATCACTATTCAGTTGTGGTAACATGCGTCCTCCGTTGCCTACTAAATGGATATTCCTTGGGTCAATTTTTGATGTGTTGATACCCAAACTCTGTAAGTCTGAGGCTGTAATTTTATAGATACCATCAGAGTAGATATCTAATGCATACCAGTCACCCTGAGACAAAACTGAAACAGCAGGCTGTTCTGCTGTTGTTTTAGAAGTCCGGGCAAGCAATTTGTTATAAATATGCACTTCTTTAGTATCTTGCGCATAAACTCCATTTACCGTGACAAATGTCACTTGTAGTAATGAGAGTAATAAAGTTAAACTACTTCTGGTCATATTCCGAAAATGCCATTTATTCTTAACAATATCTGTCCTAATTGAGACAGAACTAAGTTTTTGTATAAGATACTTCTTAGAAACCAATTATATTAACTTCGTTTAGTAGCAAAATTTTGAAGTATAGCTATAATTATATACAGTATAATGCTTAAGGGTAAACCCGCAACACCAAATAAAAGTATCGACAATACACTAGCAATAACGACACTATACCTATAGATATTTTCTTTTAAACCAAAATTTTTGAATTTCAGTGCAATAAGAGGCAATTCAGCTACGAGCAGATAGCTAAATACCAGGCAAATGACAGCTAAGACCTTTGGATGATTTATGTACTGCCAAAGTTGTGGCTGATAACTGGCAATTAACGGTAGTGAAGCGATTACAATAGTATTTGCCGGTGTAGGCAATCCAATAAAAGTATCGCTTTGGCGGGTATCTATATTAAACTTTGCAAGGCGGTATGCCGAAAACAGTGTAATTAAAAACCCGAGATAGGGGAAATATTGATTGCTTATTAGTCCGGTACATACTTTCGGATCGCATGAAGCCTGTGCTAATAACTGAAACATGATAAAGCCTGGTAAAGCACCAAAAGTGACCATATCGGCCAATGAATCCAACTCTTTACCAAGGGGTGAGCTCACTTTCAGAAGCCGCGCAACAAAGCCATCTAAAAAATCGAAAATAAGAGCGGGTACGATAAAATACGTTGCCTTTTCCAAATCCGAATTAAAAACGGCATAAATACCCATCATACCACAGGCAAGATTTGCCAGCGTAAGCAAATTTGGAATTTCTTTTTTCATGATTTAAGCGATCGTACAAAAAGGGTTGTTTAACTTCTCGAAGCCAATCGTAGTCTCTTCTCCATGGCCGGGATATACTACCGTGTCATCATCTAATTCAAAAAGTTTAGTATGAATACTGTCTATGAGACTGTCATAATCTCCTCCTGGCAAGTCGTGACGTCCTATACTCATACGAAATAGCACGTCACCTCCCATACAGAGCAATTGTTTTTTATTGACAAAGGCCAGGTGTCCCGGCGAATGCCCCGGAACGAACAAAATCTCCAGCTCCGAATTTCCAAATGTTATGGTATCATCTTCGGTTAAAAAAACTTCGGCCTCGATAGGATCATAAGCCGGAAAGCCATAAATCTGTGCCATGGTGGGTACGGATCTTAAAACGGCTTCCTCCTGCTTCGGGATTTCCAATTTCACCTCGTACGTTCTATGTACAAAAGCATTACCCAGCACATGATCGACATGACAATGTGTATTTAGTAGTCGAACCACCTTTAATTCCTTTGATGCTATAAACGAAGCCAGTTCCTCTTGTTCATGTTTTTCATAACACCCTGGGTCTATGATTACTGCTTCTTTAGTCTCATCATATAGTACATATGTGCTTTCCTGCAAGGGGTTGAAGGTAAATTGCTGGATTTTAATCATAATTAAATATGTTATTAATTGGTAAAGATACCATTAATTTAGCGAATTTTGTGTTCTGGCCTTTAAAACAAAGGCTTTTCGTTATAGTTAAGCTATAAAAATCCTTAAAAAGTTCAAAACACCTTATAAATGATATATGACTTCCTCATTGTTGGACAAGGAATAGCAGGTTCAGTGCTCGGACACCAGCTTATAAAACGTGGCTACAATATTGCCATTGTAAATGAAGAAGAGCTTAATTCATCTTCAAAAATTGCCGCAGGAATTTTCAACCCGCTAACGGGAAAAAGAATTGTGAAAACGTGGTTGGCAGACGACCTTTTTCCTTTTGCCAAGAAGTATTACCGGGAAATTGAAGTCGAGTTAAACGCATCATTCTTAACAATAGATAGTATCGTCAAACTTTTTCCGAGTATAGAATATCAGAACGATATCTGTGCCCTTACCGATGATCCGGTTTTCAGTGCATATCTTAGCACTGACTTCGATCATAATTACCTTGAAAACAAGGTGAACATGGAACACGGCTCCATGGAATTTGTAGGTGGCGGCCATGTAAAAACGACTATTTTTTTGGAAGTACTGAAGAACTTCTTTATCGAAAAACGATGTTACTTTGAAAGAAAAGTTGACTACGGACAAATAAAACAAGGAGATGTGATTGAAATTGGCGAGGGCCTTAAGGCTAAAAATCTGCTTTTTTGCGAAGGCTGGAATGCGACACATAATCCTTACTTTAGTTGGTTACCGTTTAAAGTCACCAGAGGCGAAATGCTTGAAATACAGACTAAAGCAGATTTAGGAAAACGGATAATAAACAAAGGTCAGTTTATTCTTCCTTTACCCAATGGTAACTATTTGACAGGGTCTACATTCGATCATGTGCTTAGTAAAGAACCTACAGAAAAAATGTATAAAGTAATGAAAGAAAAACTAGACCAAATGCTGCTGATACCGTATCAGATTAGCAAACAATTGGCAGGTATACGTCCTACGGTGAGGGATAGAAGACCTTTTATTGGTAAACATCCGGAATACGACAATTGCCACATATTTAACGGCTTGGGTACAAAAGGTGTATCGCTCGCGCCGTTTTTTGCCAATCAATATATAAATTGGGTGGAAGGAAAGGAAGATTTGGAAGTTTCTGCCAATATAAGTCGATACTATTCGTTATATTCATAATTACCTTTAATTATAGGGACCAATAACAGATTGAAAAAAGCTATCTCCACATATTCACTCGCGATCTTCATTGGTATGCTCGCTTGTTTTTCTGCTAATGCTCAGCTTTCTCAAAGTACTTTTGGGAAAAACAGGGTGCAGTACAAAAAATATGATTGGAAGTTTTTACAAACAGCTAATTTTCGCATCTATTATTACTACGGTGGAAATCGCCTGGCTCATAATGCAGCGAGGTATCTTGAAGAAGATTTTGAGAAGATAACTGAACAAATTGGTTATTACCCGCCATCCAAAATAACGGTGATAATTTATAATTCCGTTACCGATTTGCAGCAAAGTAATATTGGACTCAATAACAAAGTTTACGCGGGTGGGGAAACAGACCTCATTAAGTCAAAACTGGAAGTAGCTTTTACAGATAATCAGATAGAATTCCGTGAGAAATTAACAGAAGAAGCAACGGAGTTATTTATTAATTTGATGATGTTTGGCGGGAATTTTAAGGATATGGTACAAAATTCCTACTTGTTAAACTTACCGGATTGGTTTATTCCGGGAATAAGCAGATACATAGCTCAAGGCTGGTCACCTGAAATGCATGATGCTGCACGCAGTGTCATATTAAAGAAAAATAGTAGTCCCGATAAATTTGAAGGTGAAGATGCTGCCATAGTAGGTCAATCGGTATGGCATTATATTAGTGCGGTTCATGGCCAACAGAGTATTGCCAGTATACTGGCTTTGACTCGTATTACACATAATGAAGAAGTAAGTATATCTAACTCTCTCGGATTAACCTATCAGGATTTTTTAAAAGAGTGGCGTAATTATTACAAAAATACCTTAAGTGACGAGCTTGGAGATCAGGACAAAATCAAGGAACTGAAGCGCCTGCGACGTTTTAACCGCAAAAAATTTCAATACAATCAAATTGCTTTTAATCAGGACTCAACTATTCTTGCGTACTCTGAAAATTACAGGGGAATATTCACGATTTATCTCTATGACCTCATAAAAGGAAAAAGAAAGCGCTTTTTTCATGGCGGCAGACGAATAATCAACCAGGAACAAAATAAGCAAGTACCATTGCTCGCATGGCGAAAAAGCAATGAACTTTCGGTACTTTATTACAGAAAAGGGCGTCCATATATGGTCACTAAAAACGTAAATGGCGGGAAAAAGGAAAAAAAGCTGTTTGTAACATTCGAATCGATCACACATTTGGATTACTCCGATATTACAGACGAAATAGTATTAAGCGCCAGCAGGGATGGGCGTTCCGACATTTTTGTTTATCACTATAAGAAAGATATTGCGCAACAAATTACCAATGACCTTTATGACGATTTGGATGCCAGTTACTTACCCAACTCCAAAAACATTGTATTCAGTTCAAACCGCGTATCAGATACTATAAGAGACTTTGGCACTTACGACGAGATAGGTAATAAATACAAACTTTACCTTTTAGAAACGGGTCATAAGCAATACAAGGAATATGTATTGGAAAAACTGAAGATAGAAAGTCCAAAGGCCTTTTTACCACAATTTGTTGATAATGAAAATGTCTATTTCATTAGCGAAGCAGGTTCCATGCGTCATGTTCACCGCTATAATCTTACAAAGGATAAAGAATACAGGATTAGCAATTATAACCAGAACATTAAACATTTTTCTATTGACCCCAGACAGACTAAAATCGCTTTCACAGCGGGCTCAGTAGGTAAGCAATATGCCTTCTTAGATGAAGAAATAAACATCAGTAAGTACGAAATTATTCCAGAATTAAAAGAGGTGCGTGAAGAGCAGCCACAACCAGCATACTTTGACACCAGTGATGTTGACGGAAGTATTCATAGCCTGGATATTGATGAATTTGTATTTGAATCGCACAGAAAAAAGCAAGAAGAATTAGAAGAGTTATTGCAAAAAAAGAAGAAACAAAGAATTAAGGGACCATACCCCTACAGCCCGCTTTTCGGTGCGGACTATGTGGTATCTGCCTTGTCCTTTCAACCCATAAATCCACTCGTAACAGGTTTGGGAGGCTTATTTGAAATAGCTTCTTCTGAAATGTTTGGCGACCATAAATTAAATGCCAACATTTATACCATTACCGACCTTAAGACAAGTCGTATGTATGGTGAATACCTCTACCTAAAACGGCGTAATGACTTCAAGATTAGTTATGAAAAAACGAGTGTATTTCTTTTTCTAAACAATTCCATACAACGTCATACCCTGCACACCATCGAATCGATGTTGTCTCACCCCTTTTCGAATACTGCACGCATAGAAATAGGCGGACACAGTTCTTCGACGAACTATACCAACTTCAATGATATATTCCAGGAGGATATTAGAAAACAATATATAGGTTATAAGGCTGAATTCGTATTCGACAATACACTAGAACATGGCATGAATATGCTTGAAGGCCATCGCATAAAAGCAAGCCTCAAAAATTACCTGAATATGAGTGATGACCAGGGTAGTTTCACACGCTTTAACCTGGACATACGCAATTACATACCAATACTCAAAGGGTTTACGCTGGCCAGTCGCGGCGCATTCGGTACTTATTTTGGTAAGAACAAACAATACTTCCTACTAGGTGGCACGGACAATTGGGTGTTTCCCGGAACTGAACCTGTAGATGCAAATAGCCCATTGCATATTGATCGCTGGACCAATAATAGTAATCTCTTATTCACAGAAATGGTGACAAACATCAGAGGATTCAATTATAATTCCCTTGCAGGAAACAACTACCTAATCTTTAATTTGGAGTTGAGGTTGCCGATTACACGATTTCTGGTTAAGAAGTCCAGTGGATCGAGCTTTTTACGAAACCTTCAGGCTGTCGCGTTCTATGACTCCGGGTCGGCCTGGGAGGGAAGATCTCCATTTGGTCAGGACAATAACATAAATACACAACAGATAAAAAGTAGAAACTTCACTATAAAAGCTGTTAATTACGAAAATCCATTCTTGTACAGTTATGGATTTGGATTTCGTTCATTTATTTTCAATTATTACCTTAAATTTGATGTGGCTTGGGCGGTCGAAAACGGAGTGACACGTCCGCCGGCATTAATTATTTCCATGGGTTACGATTTTTGATAGATGAAAAGATTCTTCAGGCGATTTCTTTTACTTAAAATCTTCATTTTATTAATAGTTATCAGTCAGGTTTTAGTGCTAACTACTAACAACACCTACCTGTATAAGGCAGTCTGGTATAACTTCGCAAACATCGACGATTACGAAAAGTTTGAAAACAGGACGATCAACGCCAGTACCAATAAACAACCCTGGCCTGTGGCACCGGATTATAATGAAACTCAACTGCCCTTAAATCTAATGTCTGGCCTGGAAGAACTCAAGACAACAGCATTTTTGATCATCAAAGACGATACACTGGTGTATGAAAAGTATTGGGAAGAATACGATACCTCTTCGATCTCCGGATCGTTTTCAATGGCGAAGAGTTTTATAAGTACGTTAATAGGAGTTGCGCTATTTGAAGGAAAAATAAAAAGTGTTGATGAACCCGTCGGCAATTACCTGACGACATTTAAGGATGGTGCTAAAAAGAAGATTACCCTAAAACACTTACTCATGATGAGTTCGGGTCTTAATTGGGACGAAAGTTACTCAGGCGCCTTTTCTATAACCACAGAAGCTTATTATGGTACCGACCTTGAAGCACTTATTGCCAGATTGGAGGTAGAAGAAATTCCCGGAAAGCATTTCACCTATCGAAGTGGGGACACACAAATATTAAGTTTTGTACTGGAGGCTGCTACGGGAATGTCGGTTTCCCAATATGCTCAGGAAAAACTTTGGGAGCCTATGGGCTTTGAAAAAGACGCCCTTTGGAGCCTGGATCATCAGGATGGTCATGAAAAAGCCTTCTGCTGTATTAATACCAGTGCTCGTGAATTTGCTCGCTTGGGTAAACTTTATCTGCACAAAGGTAAATGGAACGAAAAGCGAATAATAAGTGAAGATTATTATGTAGCCTCAGTTACTCCGAACGAGTACCTTAACGATAATTGTGATTATTACGGCTATCAATGGTGGATCTATGACGATTCTGAAGATGATTTTATCTTCTACGCCCGGGGAATATTAGGCCAATTTATTGTTGTTATTCCTTCCCGAAACATCGTTATGGTTCGCCTGGGTCATGAACGTGGAGACAAAACAGGTAATCATCATTACATTCTTAAAGATATGATCGAAGGTATCGACGAACTCTACCCTAAAGAGTCGGTATTGAATGAATCATCCATTTTCTGAAACACCAAAGAAAAAACACTAATGCACAAAATTTACCACTTAAAGACTTGCTCTACTTGCCAACGTATCATTAAAGAATTAGGCATAGATGAGACAACTTTCAAATTCCAGAATATAAAAGAAGAGTCAATCACAGAAGAAGAGCTTGACAAGATGGCACAGTTGGCCGGTAGCTATGAAAAGTTATTCAGTCGAACTGCTATGAAATATAAATCATTGGGTTTGAAAGATAAAACGCTTGACGAGGTCGATTACAAAAACTATATTTTGGAAGAATATACGTTTTTGAAACGCCCTGTTTTTATTATTAACGATCAGATATACATAGGCAATTCCAAGAAGAACATTGAAGCGGTAAAGACAGCCTTGAAAGCAGCTTGATGGAATTTACACCATCACTACTCGCTCATATCATCTATTTTGACAAGCCTTTGATAAACACCCGGAAATGAATCTGGTATCGGCAAGGCTCCGACAGCTCGTTTGTAATAATCGATAGAACTGACCCAGCCTATAACGGCATATGCATATCCCTCGAACTTCATCGCATTTAGACATTTATGCAGCAGCGAGGTTCCAAGTCCATTTTTACGATAAGATTCGCTAACACCGAAGGGACCAAACATTCCAAGAGCAGAGGTATTATAACAGGCAAAACCCACAATTTTACCCGAATCCACTGCTATAAAGCACGAAGGGTTTGGCTTTAGTAAGGCCAATTCACATTCAAATACCCACTCCGGACATATATTTTTGAACTCATATTCTACAAAAGATAATATGCGCTGCTTATCAAGCGCCATTGCGCGCACAATTTTTATGTTTCCCCTTAACTCCTCATTGGAAAAGTCTGTACCATAAAGGGGTACGATCATATCAGGCATGTAATAATAATATTAGGTGTGATTCTCGTAAGTTAACGGAATATACGAATAAAAATTATATCTCGCGCATGATTTTAAGCATACTATTTACCATTTGCTTTTTTTATTCACCTATTAGTAAATTCGACCTCATAATAAAAACGATATGAATTCTATCGCCATTACTATCCGGGAAATCCCCTATCAATCAACCTGGTCTATAAGACAAGAAGTGATGTGGCCCGATCAAAAAATTGATTATGTGAAGCTAGCTAAAGATAATGAGGGGTTACATTATGGACTCTTTTATCATGATAAGTTAGTATCTATTGTTTCGGTATTTATCGAAGAGCGAGAAGCTCAATTCAGGAAATTCGCCACTTTGGTCCAAAACCAGGGTTGCGGGTATGGAAGCATCTTACTCAGTCAATTATTTCTGGATTTAGAACAACGAGGGATTTCCAGGATTTGGTGCAACGCGCGCGTCGATAAAACTTCCTTTTACGAACGATTTGGTATGGCCAAAACTCCGAAAAGGTTTAAAAAAGGCGGAATAGAATACATAATTATGGAAAAATTTCTGAATGAAAATTAATGACATTCTAGCTCAGAACGCACACCGTCCCTGGAGCCTTCCAAAAGGAAAATGGGCTTATTACCAGGAATGGAATAGAGCCATTTTCTTACACTGGCAGGTAAACGTTGAAACACTTCAAAAATGCTTACCCCACGAATTGGAAATCGATTTATTCAATGGCCAGGCTTGGGTATCTCTTGTTGCTTTCATGATGGAAAAGATTAGACCCAATTATTTACCTTCATTTGCTCCCATTTCTAACTTTAATGAAGTTAATATTCGTACTTATGTACGTCACAGAAACAAGAGTGGCGTCTATTTTCTTAGTATTGAGGGCGGAAAAATGCTTTCTTGCAAAGTTGCCCTCAAAATGTCAGAATTACCATACAGGTTTTCCATAATGAGAAGGACAAGTCATTTCTTTCAATCGTATAACAAAAACTATTTTGTTGCAAACTATAATCCCGGAGCGGCAATCGTACAAAAAAACGCTATTGACCGATGGTTAAGCGAGCGTTATGCTTTATTTCAGGATGGCCGCAAAGGAATAAATAGTTACGACATTCATCATACGGAATGGCCACTTCAGGAAGTAGCATTGAGCAGGCTTGAGCTCAATTACTCGCACTTGAGTTCTCTTATTGATGGCTCACCTGATCTCTGCCACTACTCGCCAGGCATACAGGTAATTGCCTGGAATAGAGAGGTGTTTTCGTATTCAAAAAATTCGGCATGATGGAAAATCAAAAAAATAATCCATGTATTAGTAAGATCTTATTGACCATTTTACCTGCCCTGTGTTTAAACACCTAACCTTAACTTACAAACAATGATAAAGTTTATTTATTGGTTTGCATACTACAATCTTGATTCTCCCAGTGTGCGCTATCGCGGTTTTTATCCGCTAAATTTTGCGAAAGACCAATTTTCCATCCCAAATTATTTCGTTTATCCGAAATATAGTTTGAGACATATTATCAAATTTGCTCAAGCTTACTTTTCAGCGCTATTCTTCCGCAAAGAAAATTCAATTATCGTCATTCAACGTGTGCAATCGAATTTCATCTATGCCAACTTGCTTAAACTATTGGTTTTACTGCGAAAAGAAGGTACAATTTACGATCTCGACGATGCCGATTACTTGGTTCATTCTCCAAAAACCATGCATTTCTTTGCGAGGAATTGTGAGTCAATAGCTGCCGGTAGCCAGGAAATACTCCATTACATGAAACGATTTAATGAAAACACATTTCACGTAACATCACCTACACCTGACCTTCGCATGATAAAAATGCAAAGGAATAAACAATTTACTATTGGTTGGATCGGTGGTTACGGTTGGGGTCATAAGGATAGTTTAATGAAATCTGTTTTCCCAGCAATTAAACGATTGAAATTCGATTGTAAACTCATCCTTATTGGCATAATGAAGCAAAAGGATATTGAAGATTTAATGACGTATTTCAAAAATAGTCCTCAGGTGACGCTGGAGATTCCAACAGCTATAAACTGGAATGATGAAAAAGAATTGCAAAGTCAAATATGTGCTATGGATGTGGGCATTGCTACATTACTCGATCACCCTATACAATTGGCAAAATCAGGCATTAAGGCGAAGCAATATATGAATAATGCCGTACCGGTGTTAAGTACGGACTTACCTGAAAACAATAATGTGGTTGTTAACGGTTTCAATGGTTTACTATGCTCGTCGGTAGAAGAATTTGAACGTGGAATCAATACATTTAAACATATGAGTGACGAAGAATACACCCGTTTCTCTTCAAACGCTCGTAATTCAATTGTACACTTCAATCATCATAAATACCTGAACGAATTTAATGAGATTGGAAATACTAATTATCTAGTAGGGGCTTAATAGCATTCCAAACGGTCTCTGCTACAATTTGGGCTCCCTGAGCAGTGGGGTGAATGCCATCGGCCTGATTCAATTCGGGATTGCCGGCCACCCCTTCTAAAAAGAATGGAATTAAGTGAACATCCATCTGGTCGGCTACTTTTGGAAAAATTTCTTCAAATTTCTCTCCATAATCCTGTCCCATGCTTGGTGGAACTTTCATTCCGGCAAGAATAATAGTCACATCTTTGTTTACCTCTCTAACCCTTTCGATTATAGCTCTGAGATTACGCTCCGTCAACTCGGTATTTATACCTCGTAACCCATCATTTGCGCCAAGCTCCAATAAAAAAAGATCAACTCCTTCTTTCAGGTACCAATCTATGCTACTCACTCCGTTTGAGGTAGTAGCTCCTGATACTCCTGCGTTTACAACCTCAAAATCGTATTTGAGCGCATCCAGTTTTTTCTGAATTAAATTGGGGTAAGCCTGCTCTTTTTCCAGCCCATAACCTGCGGTGAGACTATTGCCAAAAAAAATTATACGCTTCTTACTCTTTTGCTGCAATTTTTCCTGAGGCAACTCGTCTTCATTAGTGGGCTCACTGTTTAGATTTGGTTCGCTACTACAATTAGTCAAAATTAATATGACGATAATACTAAGAACATGTAGCAGACTAAATTTGTTATTCATAGCAAATTCTGAAATTTAGCATCAAATTAATGAATAATTATTCTATACAAGCGGAAAGTGTTGTAAAAAGTTTCGAAAACAACGACCAAAAATTAACAATTCTGGAAGACATTAGTTTTGATGTACTGAAAGGCCAGATTGTGTCGATAGTCGGACCTTCGGGAAGTGGAAAAACAACTTTATTAGGGCTATGTGCCGGTTTGGATATTCCAACTTCAGGCATAATACGTCTAAATGGGGAAAACATTAATAATTTAAAGGAAGATGACAAGGCCAACTGGCGCAACAAACATGTTGGATTCATTTTTCAAAATTTTCAGTTAATTCCAACATTAACAGCGCTGGACAACATTATGGTACCACTGGAGTTGCGAGGAGATAATTCGGCCGGTAACAAGGCAACGGAATTGTTGGGTAGGGTGGGCCTGGCAGACAGAAGTAAACACTATCCTTCACAATTATCAGGAGGTGAACAGCAACGCGTGGCCATTGCACGTGCGTTTATCAACGAACCTTCTATTCTCTTTGCAGACGAACCAACAGGTAACCTGGACGAAGAGACAAGTAACAGAATAGAACAATTGCTATTTGAGCTCAACCGCGAAAAGGGCACGACACTAGTAATTGTAACACACGACATGGAGCTGGCTCATAAAACAAACCGCATCATTCAGTTAAAAGCAGGTAATATTGTACAAGACCAAGAACTTGAGCCCCTAAACGCATGAAAAACACTTCCTGGATTCTTAAAATGGCCTTAAAAGATGCTGCTAAAAACAGACGTCGCCTTATTGTTTATGCCAGTTCCATCATTATAGGTATAGCCTCTTTAGTAGCTATTCAATCATTTCGTGAGAGTCTTTCACGTAAAATTGACCTCGAATCGAAAGAATTACTAGGAGCCGACCTTGTTATTAGAAGCCGGGATGCTTTGACTAAAGAAGAACTCAATCTTACGACTATCATTCAGGGAGAAAAGAGTTATGAATGCAGTTTTGCAACGATGTTGGCATTTCCAAAAGGAAAAAACTCCAGATTAATATTTGCCCGGGGCATAGAAGGTACCTATCCCTTTTATGGAAAGGTGGAAACCGATCCGCCGGTTGCAATGAATACCATACTTCAAGATAATAAGGTCTTGGTTGACAAAACAGTGATGCTACAACTGGGTATTCAAGTAAATGATACTATTAAATTGGGGCAAAGCAATTATGTTGTAGCAGCTGCCATTATAAAAACACCCGGTAGTACAGGTATTGGTGCCACTGTTGCTCCTCCAGTATATTTTCCACTCAAAACGTTAGAGGCAACGGGCCTTAAAAAAGAAGGCAGTAGACTCGTTTATCGCACTTATTACAAAAGTAATGAGCTACCCGATAAAGCAACGCTCAAAAAATTGGAAGATGAACTATATACTAAAAACATAATAGTAGAGACTGTTGAATCGAGAAAAGCAGCGATGCGTGAAGTCTATGCCTATTTGAATAATTTTCTTAATCTTATCGGCTTTATTTCTTTGCTTCTGGGTTGTATAGGTATTGCCAGTTCCGTATCGATTTACTTAAAAGAAAAGCGGAAAACCATTGCCACTTTAAGATGCCTTGGAACAAGCAGTAGAGACATTTTCAAAATATTCTTTACTGAGGTTACGATTATCGGAATCATAGGCTCATTAATAGGTGTAATTTTGGGAAGTGCGTTGCAACCTTTACTTTCTTATGTACTGAGTGATGTACTTATTGTTGATGTCGAATTTGCAATAAGTCCCAATGCCATGATAAACGGACTCATTACCGGTGCGCTGGCATCTATTTTATTTACTATTGAACCATTACTTTCGTCCAAATCAGTACCACCTCTAAGCGCCCTGAACAATAGTACAGGCGTACGAAAATCGTGGTCTGTGTTAATCATTTCAAGGGCTGCCATCATCAGTTTTGTGCTCTTGTTTTCTTACCTCCAACTCATAAGTTTAAGTGCAGCTGCACTTTTCACCCTTTCCCTGATTGTTATACTCTTAGTGCTGGCTGCTGTCGCCCGTCTGTTTATGTTCCTGATCAAACGTGGAATTAAACCTCGTCTTCCATTTGTTTTAAAACATGGCCTTTCGAACATATTCCGACCAAACAATCAAAGTACGGAACTTACTGTGACAATAGGTCTTGGCGCACTTATGATTACCTTCTTGTTCTTTGTCCAGAGCAATTTACTCAAGGAATTATCCTTTGCCGATGTAAATGAACAACCTAATATGATCCTTTTTGATATACAAAAAGATCAATTAGATGCAGTTAAGAAATTGCTGAGTGAGGAAGGCATGCCTATTATACAGGAAACACCTGTAATAGCAATGCGCCTTGATGAAATCAAAGGTCGCTCCCGCGTTGAAATCAAAAATGACAGTACAAGCGAGGTACCAAGCCATATACTGGAACGGGAATGGCGTACAACCTACCGCGATTTTTTGGAACCGGAAGAAGTATTGGAAAAGGGTGAATTTATTGGTGATGCAAGCGGGCTTGATTATGTTCCGGTTACCCTTGAATATCGTACAGCTGAACAAATGGGAGTAAGCATTGGCGATGAGATTAAGCTGGACGTTCAGGGTGTTGGTATCACAACCCGTATAAACAGCATTATTCGAATAAAGCGCAATAAAATACAAACGAGCTTTAATATATTATTTCCAAAAGGGGTCCTGGAGCGTGCACCTCAGTTTTATGCGGTAGTTTCAAGAACCAAAGGAGAAAAGCAATCGGCTTTATTTCAGCAAAAGGTAGTAAAGCGCTTTGCTAATGTATCGTTGGTAGATCTAAATGGTATATTAGACACCGTAAGCGATGTTATCGGCAAAATAAGGATGGTCATACAGTTTATGGCACTATTTAGTATGATTACAGGATTAATTGTTCTCATAGCATCTATAAGCAACAGTCGTTTTCAACGAATCAAAGATGCGGTGTTGCTAAGAACTTTAGGCGCATCAAAAAAGCAAATTAGTCGCATAACACTTATAGAATACCTGGCATTGGGATTTGTTGCATCATTTTCAGGGGTGCTATTGGGAATAATTGCTTCGTGGCTTGTCACCTGGCTCGTCTTTGGATTAAACTTTAGCGTACTTTGGATAACCGCACTAATCATGTTGACGTTAATAGTGCTTATTATCTCATTTATGGGAACATTTAATAACAGATCTGTCACAAACGCTTCATTGATGAACTTGTTGAAGGAAAACTAAGGAACAAGTAAGTCCTGAGATGCCGGGTCTTTGCCGGTCTAGTTAAAATACTTTCGCCACCACCACTGGAAAACTAACAAACCCCAAACACGTGCGTGCGAATCTCCGGGATTGGCGCTATGTAATCTTTTTGTCAGTGCCGTGACCTCCTTTTCATTAAAAATACCTTGCTCCCTTAAGAATTCAGGTTTCAAAAGATCATTTTTAATGAGACTGTTAAGATCCTTTTGCAACCATTTTAATAAGGGAACTTCAAATCCATGCTTAGGACGGTTATAAAGCTCTTCGGGTAAGATCCCTCTAAAAGTATCTTGTAGAATTCTTTTTTTCTGACTCTTATTTATCTTGAATTTTACGGGCAGAGAACGTGCCAATTTTACAACACGATGGTCGAGGAAGGGAACACGCACCTCCAGACTATTATTCATTGACATAAGATCGACCTTTGTTAACATATCGTAAGGCAAAACAATACGCAAATCGCTATCTAATACTTCATTGAATGATCCACCAACTGAAAGCACACTTAGCAATTTCTCCTTGCGGTGATCATATATTTGCTCCGTCCAATTATCAATAAAATCAGGAGACAACATCTTACGTGCCTCGTATTCCTGCACAAAAGTGGCAAGGTTCCAGTATCGTTCTTTTTCATTCAACTGAATAGACGTGGCAAAGCGATCTAATTGCCGCACACGATTTGTTATAGGGTTATTTCTGGACTGAGGAAGCACTTGCCATAAGGGTTTTAGTGCGCCCACCGATCTTTCGAGTGTACCGGCATTTCTCATCCTGAACTCACCCAGGTGTTTATTATAACCTGAGAAAAGTTCATCAGCACCATCGCCCGATAATGCGACAGTAACTTCTCTTTTCGTATGTTGACAAAGGATGTTTACAGCTAAAGCTGACGAATCGGCAAAAGGTTCATCCATGTAATTGAGTGCAGCATACAAACCATCAAAAAGGTCTTTATTCGTTAAGCGGAAAGTGGTGTGATTGGTCTTGTATTTCTTAGCAACCAACTCTGCATAAGTGGTTTCATCAAAGAAGGGCTCATCGGCATAACCTATTGAAAAAGTATTCAAATTATTGGTGTGTTTTGCCGCCAGCGCTGTTATGACAGAAGAATCAATTCCTCCACTCAAAAACGTCCCCAGAGGTACATCTGCCACCAGTCGATCGCATACCGCCTGTTCCATAGCATCGTACAACGCAAGCTGAGCATCTTCATAACTGCCCTTAAATTCCTGCACTGTATGCCTGCTGTCAAGGTCTTGGTAATAATCAAAATGATGCAGCCCTTTTTCATTTATTATTATACCTGATCCGGGTTTAACTTTATGAACACCCTGTATCATAGAAGCGGGACCAGGGACATAATTCAATTGTAAATACTTCCATAAGATCGCTTTATCAAGTTCTTTATTTATGTCATACTTGAATAGACTTTTAAATTCTGAGGCGAATAAAAATTGATTGTTTTCGTGGGCATACAAAAGTGGCTTTATGCCATAACGATCTCTTGCTATCAGTAGCTCATTTTTTTCCTTGTCGTATATGGCAAGGGCAAAAAAACCATTGAGCTCGCTTAAAAAATCAAGTCCTTTTTGAATAAATAAATTGAGAACAACCTCGGTATCTGACTCAGATTGGAAATGAAATCCCGCCTGCACCAATGATTTACGAAGTGATTTATAATTGTAAACTTCGCCGTTATAAGCAATAATGTAACGACCACTGGTATCGGCCATTGGCTGCACAGCCCGATCGCTTGTATCAATAATAGATAAGCGTCTGTGACCAATAGCCACTGCTTTGTATTGAAAAATTCCACGTCTGTCCGGACCTCTTTTGGTCAAGGCATCTGTAGCCCTTTCGATGTGATTTAATTTCTGATTGTGTTCTCCATCGAATGCATATATCCCAGTAATTCCGCACATGGTAAGCCCGTTTATGAGCCCTAATTTATAAAATATTCTAACGAATGTGCATCAAATTTTTTAAATTAGAACTATGCTCCTTTCATCGAACATTTTCAAACACAAATTGTTTCACCTTTTAGGGTGTTTAATTACGCTTAGCATTGGTTTAAATACAACTTCTTGCAAAAGCTCTTCGAGTGGTAAATCAAAAACAAGCGCAAAAGAATTTAAACAAAATGCCAAAGAGAACAATCTTGATGCATTAGATCCGCGCGCAAAAGAAGCAGTAGAAACAGCTATTGCTTTTATAGGAACGAGGTATAAATACGGAGGTACCGACAAGAAAGGAGTGGACTGTTCGGGGTTGATATTCACTTCTTATAAAAATGCAGGGCTTAACGATATTCCCAGAACTTCCAACACACAATTTAACTATGGCAAACGTATATATATTGGTGAGTTGCAGGTAGGAGATTTGGTTTTTTTCGGAGGAAAGCCAGGAGGCAAAAAGATTACACATGTAGGCATCGTGAGCTATTCTGTAGAAGGTAGGGTGAAGTTTATACACGCTTCATCTAAAAGAGGTGTGGTTGAAGATGAAATGACCAAAGACTACTGGACACCTCGATATATTAGAGCCACACGGCCCACTTCCTAACCCACACCTTATAGGTATATCCGGGAACCTTCCGATTTTTTCAGGAAACCTTCCAGGTATATCCAAGAACCTATAAGGTTTTCGTCATGTAATGTCGTTACTGAGTACTCTAGCTAACTTAGATAATGTTAAATTAGCGAAGACCTTTAAGTAAGGCCGATTTTCAAATGTTGCTTAGAGCACCAAAGGTTTTCAGGTTGAGATGTTTGCGATAAGTACAGTGGTGGTCATTATCATCAAATGAACCCCGTTCAGTTTAATTTTAGCCAAAAGCACATCTTCTTAAAGGATATCTTCATTAAAAGTAAATAGTTATGAGTAATACAGTAGAGATGCAAGTAGTTCATCCTCATGCGGCAGGCATTGATGTGGGGAGTCGTTCTCATTGGGTAGCGGTAGGTCAAGGGGCTGATCAGGTGAAAGAATTTGGAGTTTATCATCAAGACTTAGAGGATTTGGTTTTCTTTCTTAAGTCTCATCAGATACGAACGGTGGCATTAGAAAGCACAGGTAGTTATTGGCAGAATCTATACAGTCTCTTAGATGCCTCAGGATTTGAAACCTGTTTATGTAATGGTAAATTCACCAAGCATATAAAAGGTAGAAAAACAGACATACAAGACTGTCAATGGATACAGAAATTACATATGCTGGGGCTTCTCAATCATAGCTTTTTACCTGAAGAAAAAACGGAAGTTCTTCGTACCTATTGTCGCCATCGAGATACGTTAATTAAGTCCGCTGCCCGTAGTAGTAATAAAATGCAAAAGTACCTGCGTCTACTCAATTTGCGTCTTGATGTAGTGGTTCGAGACATTTGTGGTGCTACAGGCATGAAAATTATCCGAGCTATTTGTCAAGGAGAAACAGATGGGAAAAAACTAGCTTCATTCAGAGATAAAAGATGCAAGAAAAGTGAAGAAGAAATAGCCAAAGCATTGAAAGGAAATGGAAGAAAAGATTATCTGTTTACCCTTAAGCAAGAGTTGGATACCTACGATTTTTATCAAGACAAGATTAAACAATGTGATCTTGAAATTGGAGAGCAACTTGATTACATCATAGTTGATGATAAAAATAAAAAACAACACCTTCCCCCAAAGGGTAAGCGTAAACACAATAAAAACGATCCCAAAAACCTACATATTCAAAACTTATCGTATCAAATGTTTGAAGGAGTAGACCTCTCTCAAATAGAAGGTGTTAGTACGGCAACCCTGTTAACATTGATGAGTGAATTGGGGATAGAGGGGATCAGTAAGTTTGAAACAGCCAAGCAGTTTACAAGCTGGCTTAGGCTGGCTCCTAACAACAAAGTCAGTGGAGGCAAATTACTTTCCAGTCGTATTCCTAAAGGAAGTAATCGAGTAAAAATAGCTCTACGCAATGCTGCTAATGTGATAGGAAATCAAAAGAAGTCTACACCGCTCAAAGATTTTTTTGCCAAAATATCATTCAGAAAAGGCAGAGCCGCAGCCATTAGTGCAACGGCTAGAAAACTGGCAGTAATCATATGGAATATGGTAACAAAAGGAGTGCCCTATAACAGAATAAAACTTCATGTCGATGAAGACAAACAAAGAAATTCGGTCATCAAAAGAATAAAGAATCAGATGAAAAACTACAGCATAACCATAGATATGGTTCAAATAGAAGATAATCCCCCTTTAACTACTTGTTAAAGTAAATTGATAAGGGAGTTAGTCAGTTTTAAAATTACCTTATAGGTGTGCAAATTCATTATGATTTAAATTTGGTGCCTTCCCTAAAGCATTATATATTTGCAGACGTTTTTTTGAATTATGGGGAATTAGCTCAGTTGGCTAGAGCGTTTGGCTGGCAGCCAAAAGGCCACCGGTTCGAATCCGGTATTCTCCACAAGACAGTTAGGAGCATGAGTAGTGAACATTAGTAATCTACTCTGCGAAAAACTGTCTCGTTAGCCAAACTCACATGACCCTTAAAATTCAATCCATTATTCGATATTGAAGCCTATCTAAATAAGATTTCTCAACCCAGACCATTATAATTACCAGTTTCAATCTTAGGCCTCAAATTAATCGCATACAATAAATTGGAAATAATAGTTTTTTAAGCTTGGTGAGCACCTGGTTCACGTAGAAGTGGAGGTGCTTAACATTCAGTATAAAAAACGGCCATAAAGAAACAAACATTAAAATAGGTGTTGTGTGAGAATGAGTGCTTATCTGTGCTAAAAAAAACGTTGATTTTGAAAAACGCTAACAAGCTCTGTTGGTTTGATGTGTATTGGCAAAAGAAAATCAAGCCAAAAGAATGAAGGAAGCAAAAAATTAATACGTCCGGTAAAAGTATGCTAGCGCTTTTGATCTATTTTATTAGTTAGCACTTAAACATGCGTTCAAAATGTTTAAGTGCTGCACGAATTTTTTTCTTAATCCCTATTTAGGCCTTCAATTTAGATTAATGAAGCTTTACTTAGTTAAGGAGAGTTATATATGGAGTTGAGTTATGAAAAAGCCAAAAGAAGATCACATAAGGATCAAAGGTATTAACACCTCGATAATTTCAAATAACTTATTAACAATACCTTCCAGCCCGCGCAAAAAGGTAAAAGAAGTCTCGCTGGATATGGCTCGTTTAATGAAAACCAATTATCGGGAGAAATAGCTAATACCTACCCAAAAACATAGAATTAAGCGTTTTCTCTGCAAAATTAGCTCAGTGTAACGTCTATTCGGGCGAGTATAAAATGTGCAATTATCCTTAACCAGACTAGCCAAAAATTTCTTTCCAATATCGACAGTTCGTATTGATCCCAAGGTAGTGGCATGAGCATCTGCTTCAGATCTCCGCGTTCCTATCTAATCCCAATTATTTGTTAAAGCGAGCTATGGTCAATGTTTTTTTACTTGTCGAAAATTCGATCTGGTTTTAAAAGTAAGAGTAATACAAATCCAAAATAGCAAGAGTAATATATTTTCGAAATCTCTTTAAGAGATCAATACCCAACAAAACGGGAACATTATGGAACATAACAAAGTGGATATAGTATTTACAATCAAAGATTTTTATGCAAAAAAGCAAGCATATACTGGAAAAACTATTATCAATTTGACAGCTGATTGACAAACAGTTTTGATATTCATTTGGAAGATTTGATAGGTAGAATGAAACTTGTATGTTTATGTTCGTTCCCCGTACCGGAAAAAATTCTTAGCACCCTACCGCAAAAATTATTTAACTAAAATTATTATCTCAATGTCAAAGTACTTCCTTTCCACTGTACTCATTATAATATTGTTTTGTCAAGTAAGCTTCGCTCAGGTCGTAATGCGTGATACGAGTTGGGCGTGGCGTCATTATGCTTATCAACTCAATCAAAATGGCACTTTAGCCTCCTGGAGTACAGACCCAAACGATATAACGGAAACCGTATTTCATGGTAAAGTTATTGAAAACGAATACATTAGAATAGTTTTGCTTCCTGAATTTGGTGGAAGAATTATCTCTTATGTTTACAAACCTACAGGACACGAAGAACTGTATCAAAATCCGATAGGTGTTCCTTACGATATCGGATCAAAATTCTTTTATTACGATTGGTTAATGGTTTATGGAGGTATTTTTCCCACTTTTCCGGAGCCAGAACACGGAAAGACCTGGTTTTTACCATGGCAAGAGCGTGTATTGGAAAATACCTCAGACAGAATTACCGTTCAAATGAGTTTTCGAGACAATATTAATGCACCTCACCCACCAAATTTTTGGAAGGGCGTAACCGATATAAGCTGTAATTTCATCGTTTCGGTAAACCGTGGGTGTTCCGATATTGAAATAACTGTAGAACTCATTAACAACCAAGACAGAGACGTCAGATACGAATATTGGACCGACGGAACGCTTGCCCCGGGTTCTACTCCTGGAAATACTGTGTGTACGGACCAGGCAGAAATGATATTATCCCAAAAGCACGTTCGATTAAAGGATGACTGGTGGGCCTGGATGGGAACGGCTGAAAATGTTGTAAACAGCAACGAACACATTTTTGAATGGAATAACCTGGCCTACTACAAAAACTGGGATGGGTGGGGAATTGTTTATGCCAATCCGAAACTGGAAGAAGATTATTATGGATTAATAAATCATGAAAATGAAGAAGGTATATTCAAAGTAGGTGAGAACCAAACGCAAACTGTGGGATTAAAAATTTACACCTTTGGCTATGAGCAAAGTCGCGATGCAGACCTCCTCAAATTTGAGGACCTGGAGCGTCCGTTCATTGAAATGTGGTCTGGTACATCGAGCGAGTTCTTCATTGATGCAATACTCAGACCAAGAGAATTTAAAACCTGGACGACTCATTACTTACCAACGGTCGGGCTGGACAAGGTTGTGGAAGTAACTAAGGAAGGAGCCCTTGATATGGTCTACAATCAAAACGACGGTTTCCAGGCTCGCTTTTTTTCAACTAAACCAGAAAAGGAGTATTCTATTAAATTGAAACTGGTAGACAATTGGGATCATCAACTAGCTGAAACTACTTTCGAGTCAGATCCTGCCACCTTTTTTGAAATTACAATACCAAGAGCTAATGTCGATATTGATGCCGGACAGTATCATTTTATTGCCACCATTTATGACCAAAGTGGTAATGAAGTTATCCAGGGAAGTATTCCCGTTGATATTGAAAGAAACCCGAATGCCCTTGATGCCTACTTCACAGCATCACAGAATCGTGTAAACATCAACCAAGAAGTTCAATTTGCCGATGCAAGCACAGGCACTATTTCTTCTTATGAGTGGGATTTTGGTGTGGGTGCCAGTCCTGCCACTGCCAACGGAAAAGGGGCTCACACTGTGAGCTATTCTTCCTATGGAGAAAAAATTGTTAAACTCAGAGTGCACGGGTCATTGGGTACGGACACTTACTTCCAAAAGTTCCAGGTACAGCCTGAAAATAACTGTCTTGCCAAATTTAACACTGATTTTAGCAGTGCACGTGATTTAGATTTCTTTGAATTTATACCTTCATCGTCAGGAATTTATACAAAAGAATTGCATGACGGCGTTGTCACCATTCACGCTCAGGGTCAACCTGATGAATACGAAGATTACTTTCAGTTAAATGTCAACGACGGCAACAGCAAAAAAACAATAGACGTTTCCAATGGATCCGAGCGCGTATTCTTAAGAGTAAAAGCTTCATCAGCTATGTCTTTGCGCGTGAGTCTTAGAGATGAGTTTGGTAATGAAGCATTAAACGGTGAATTATCCGGAAACCTTGGTGTATATGAGCCGCTTTCGTTTGATTTACCTGTAAACACCAACTGGCAAACGTTTGAATTGAATTTCGCCAACAAATTATTTGATGATTGGCGAAACCCGGGTAGTGTCGTAGACGCTACTAAAATTGATGCCATTACTTTTAGGCCAAATCAGGGTTATGCCAGTCAACCTGTTTTGGGATTTGATACTCCATTTAACGGATCTCTCGACATCGATTTTGTACTGGTAGGAAACGGGAATGAACAATGTTTTGATACATACGACTGTGAAGGTACACTGAAAGGATCAGCTATTGTCGATGCCTGTGGCCGTTGTACGGAAGGTAATACTGGAATCAGCAGTTCAACGAGCCCTTTAGATTGCCAGATTGTAGGCATAAACGAGGATGAATTTACTGATATGGCTTTTCAGGTATACCCCAATCCATCACAAGGCAACTTTTACGTGAACGCAAAGATTGATCACCCTGTTCAGTTACAACTCACCAACAGTAGAGGGACAGTTGTCTACGAAAAGGAGCTTAATCCTCAATCAGGTGAGATTAACACTCATATTGACAATGCTGCTCTCGAAAGTGGAATTTATACCTTGAAATTAATCAACGGATCGCACCCACTTAGTCACAAAATTATTGTCTACTAATTGAATTTAACATCTTCCACGGAGCTCTGGCTTCATGGAAGGTGTTCACCACTTATGTACTTCAGCGTAATTACTGACGTATTTAATAATCATAAGCCAGAGACCACTTTCGAAATAGGAAATTAGCGCTAATACGCTTCGAAAACGAGCAAAATAGTTATGTGCACGAAGGTCGAGGAGATGTATACCCCGTCCAGAAGGGTACTGAACCAAGTGCTCATTTTATTGTATTCTCCAGAACCACAAAGGGGAGACCTTCCTTAATCCAGTGATTTTCCAGTGAGTCGTTTTTAGGTACCACTTCAAAGGCTAAGGCACCCAAAATGAGGTCTATATCCCCATCATCATCCATATCACCATGGTCCATGACAATCCAACGACCCCTGTTACTATGTTCAAAACTCGAAGTTTTAAACTCGAAGTCACCGCTGTTTTCCAGAAACAAAAAGGTATTAACCGGCCCATTTCCAAAATCGGGAAAAAAGGATATAGCGGCTATATCCAGGTCTCCGTCCATATCAAAATCTTTCATAACAGCATCGTAAGCACCATTTAAATGATAAAACAGTACTTCAGAAAAATTGTTCTTCCCATCGTTTTCAAAAAGGTATATGCCATGATAAGGCTTCATCACAGGTTTAAAATCGGCATTATCTCCTGCTATATACAGGATGTCTTCATGACCATCGTTATTATAATCAACTAAATGGAATGCCGCCGAACCATTAGAGGGGCTGAATTGTAAAACCTCCTCCATTTTAAAGCCTGACTCACCTTGATTATAAAATATATTGATACCTTCGTTGCCCTGCCCAAACAAGGCAATTATATCTAACAGGCCATCACCGTTGAAGTCTTTTAAGTAGGACCTTATCGCCCCTGTTCGATTCAATAGTGTCCGCTGTTTAAATGTTCCATCAGCATTACCGGTATATAAATTGAGTCTGCCTGTCCACTTACCAAATTCACTGATAACCGCATCTATGCGGCCATCGTTGTTCAGGTCTCCGTAAGCACTATGCACCGGACGCCTGAGCATATCCATTAAAATGCGCGCGCTCTTGGCACCCTTACGCGGAATATTGAGTACAAAGCCACTTGGATTATCGCTTGGTGAAAACGAACCCATTGTGGTCAACCAAATCTCATCTTCAAATTCCTTTAAACACACGGCCCCCTCGTTCACCATTCCTCTTTTTATAAGGTTAAGACCCGCATCAAATTCCAGCAGTGACTTACTATGTGCATCTCCGATATAAATACTTCTTCCTTTGTCGGAGAATTTCACAAGTGTTGTGCTCGGCGGAGTAATTTTAAACGAAGGCTTTCTAATTTTAAAATGTTTTAGCCCAATTTGCACGTCAGCGGGTTTTGGCGTTTTTAGTTCATCAGGGGCATGGCTTAAGTAGTATGATTTGATCAAACCCCACTTTTTTTGGTCTATCAAAGGTCTTTCCGGGAATGTATTGGCCATTTTCACCAATTCTCCCCCTTTGTTTTGTTCGATTAGACTGTCTCTCAATCTGGTGCTTTCATATATTCCCATAAAGTAGCCCATACGTGGAAGGACAACATTATTCCAGCTGTTCTTATCCAGTAATGAGGGTTCCGGAAACTGATGGCAAGATTGACAATATTGTTTAGCCAACTCTTCTGCGGAAGCACTTTCTGCGGCTATTTTTACGTCCTGTTCCTGTTTTGTAGATGTGACTTTAGATTCACAAGCAAAAATGAAATGTATGCTCACCAATACCATTAAGCATCTTGCGATCTGCAAATGGCAACATAAGCATTTGACTAAATGAATGTTCAAAGTCCGCATGAGATACCCAATTTTTGATAATGACCATTATTTCGCCCGGGATTAATAATTGCAGAAGGACAGGCGAGGAAAAGTTCGATTTACACAGTTAATTTAAACTAAAAGTTGATTTAAGGTTAATACTTCATGAAAAAGAAGCGGGTTCTTACATAAAGGAACAAACGAGCAAAGCACTTTATGTTGAGAACCCGCGATCTATTCAAGTTGATCAGCAGATTTGTTAGTTTTAACTACCTACTTTTTTAAAATATTCAAACTCAAACTATCGAATTAATTATTAATTGGATTTAGAAATCATACTTGAATAGACTCTTTCTCCAGTGCTGTTGGCAACTTCTACCAGGTAGCTACCAACCTGGAATTCGGAAATATCTACGCTTTCTTTTGTAAACTCAAAATCACCGGTAGCCAAGACACCAAAGCCTGATCATGAGTCAATTCATCGACAGGTGCACCTGTCTCTTCAGAAGCACAAACACCTACATTGGTAAGCACACCGGTAACATTGTAGAATAGATCCCAGTCTTCCAGGTATTTGTAGTACTTTATAAAGGGGTAAGATCCCTATCTTCTGAGAGCGGTTCGCGATCAACTACATCGTTTGTTGTAAAAGAGAAGTAGCCAAAGTTTTTACCATCAAAATCTGCCCTGGCAATTTTTGAGGTATCACGGGCGCTGTTATCGAGGTTATCGTGTATTAAGTGATAAACACCACTTTTAATTTGCTCGATAAAAATTTTCTTATATACACCGTCTACAGTTTTAAACACATAAACAAAGTAATCTTCAACTATATGTGTATCAATATTATACATTCCCCATCCTAAGTCGAAATTGCTTGTTTGGTGAAAATTAAAGGCACCTACAAACCAGGAAGAAGGAGCGTTGTATAAGGGTGTCCAGTCGAGACCCGTGGCATCTAACGCTTCATAATCTGATACGGGTCCATCATATAAATACAATCTGGCTCCATAAGCATCATTAATACGAATACTAGACCCAAAGGAAGAAGCACTAAATGCTAAGTCCCAGTTAGCACTTGGTGTAGTGCTCACAATGCCATCTTCCAGGCTGTAGAACACTTGGTTTACATAGTCTGCGCCCATACTTACTGTCTCATGTGCATAGGAGAAAACGCCAGCGCTTATAATGGACAACATTAATAGTGGCAATTTTTTCATATCTTTATTTTTATTTAGACTCATTATAAATAATATTACAAATATACAGGCAATCGTATCAATGAACAATACCACAAGGAAGGTATTTTTGTACCCAATTTTGGGTACATTAGTTATTTTAGCTCACACTAAAGGTTACGGGATCCATTTGCTTACTATTTTAATTATGAATCACCTTCTCACTCGTCCAAAGGTATCTCTGTACCATAACCTGCCATTAATTGAACCACTCTAATAAGGACTTTACTACAATCTGTGCTAACTATTTTCCTATTATTCCTAGGCGTTAATTACCCATTTGAAACGTTTGTTGCCAAGCTCTAAAGTGTCGCGGCGCTTACATTCTGATCTTAACTATTTTTAGCATCTTTACATCCTATACTTGGACAGAACTTTGCTACCAAACGACCTAAAGCTTCTGACTAAATACAACTTTTACATTAACCCATATATTATGAAACCTATTCCTTTAAGTATGATAGTGCTACTAGCCTGTCATTTTGTATTCGCACAGCTCACGTTGATCCCTGATCCCGCTTTTGAGCAGGTATTAATAGATCGAGGCTTTGACTCCGGGACACCAGATGGGTCAGTTCCGACCGTAAATATCAGCTCTATTACCACACTAGACGTGAGTGCCCAGGGTATTACCGACCTAACCGGCATTGCCGACTTCACAAGCCTGACAAATTTTACCTGTGGAGCTAATCCCCTGGTAAGCCTGGATGTAACACAAAATCCGGGCCTTAGCACATTGCGTTGTTTTGATAGTGGCCTTGGCACGTTGGATCTCAGTCAAAATACAGCATTGGAGTTTTTAGTCTGTAACGACAATGAATTAACCAGCCTGGATGTTTCAAACAGTCCAAATTTGAGAGTGCTGACCTGCTTTAGAAACCAATTAAATAGCCTCGATGTTACTCAAAACACGGCACTGGAAAATCTTAATTGTATTGGTAATCAATTAACTTCACTCGATTTAAGCCAAAATACAGCCCTAATTTCTTTAAACTGCTTCAATAATAAGCTAAGCACACTCGATGTAAGCCAGGTAAACGCGCTACGTTTTTTAATCTGTGGCAAAAATGAATTAACAGCAATAGACGTAACCCGGAACGGCAATTTGTTCACATTAAGTGTTGATTCCAATGACATTAGTAATCTCAATTTGAGCCTAAACCCTGAGCTTCGTTTCTTAAGTTGTATATCCAATCAACTGACTACGCTCGACGTAAGCAATAACTCTAACATGAGAAGTATTATTTGTTCATGGAACCAGATCAGCGGTCTGGATGTGAGTCAAAATAGTAACTTAGAAACCCTTATTACTTCAAACAACCCTTTGAATTCACTGGACGTTACGGCCAACACAGATTTGGAGTTGCTGGAGTGTAATTTTAATAATCTGACAGCGCTTGATCTCACCCAAAACGTCAATCTTGAAAACCTTTCCTGCCACTTTAACAAAATAACAGCACTCGATTTTACTAATCTACCTTCTTTGTTAAATGCTTCTATCTTCTTCAACTCACTCACCAATCTGGACTTGAGCCAAAACCCACAACTACGCTCACTTGATTGCTTTAACAATCAATTTGCCGCACTCGACTTGAGTTCAAACGGTGAGTTGAGAATGCTGGATTGTTCTAATAGCCGGTTGACCAGCCTAAACCTAACTGCTAACACTAAACTGACCGAATTAAATGTATTGGGTAATTCACTAGGTTCGCTAGACCTGTCGCAGAACACAGCTCTGGCTCTATTAAACTGTAGATTTGCTGATTTAACCAGTCTCGATTTGAGTCAAAACAGTTCTCTTACATCTATAGAATGTAGTAACAACCAGTTGCAATGTCTGAATATTCAAAACGGTAACAACATGGCCATTAGTACCTTCGATGCCCAAAACAACTCCAACCTCACTTGTATACAGGTGGATGATGTGTCTTTTGCGAATGCCAATTTTACAATGGTTGACGCACAGGTATCATTTAGTACAAACTGTAACACCTGCGCTCTTTTTACATTCATCCCCGACGCTAATTTTGAACAAGCATTAATTGATTTAGGCCTCGATGATGTAGTTGATGCTAAGGTTTTGACCAGCTCCATTTCATCACAATTGGTACTCGATGTACGCAATAAGCGAATAAGTGACCTTACCGGCGTGGAGGGTTTTACGGCAATGACAGACCTTTTGTGTAATGGTAACTTATTAACAGATTTAGATCTAAGCGCTAATACAAATTTACGTGTTTTAAGATGCGATGACAACTTATTAAAGAGCTTAGACCTTAAACAAAATGCCCAACTGATTAATTTAAATTGTTTCAATAATCAGCTCGTAGATCTGAATATAAGTCAGAATCCCGCACTTACTTTTGTCAATTGTTTTAATAATCAATTGACAAGCCTCGACGCAAGCGCAAACCCACTTTTGACTATATTGATTTGCTCACTCAATAACCTGAGTTGCCTGAACATTAAAAATGGTAATAACACCAATTTACAGGACTTTCATGCACAGAGTAACCCAGGTTTAACATGCATAGAAGTAGATGATGTTTCCTTTGCCAATACCAATTTCACGATTGTAGACAATGGCGTTTCGTTTAGCACCAATTGTAATAATGACTGTAGTGGATCTAATGCAAAAATGGCTGTTGAAACCACGGATTTAAATACCCTAAGCTATTATCCTAATCCGGTACATCAAACAATTTCTGTAGAGTTAGGGCAAATGGAAGAACTGGTATCCGCAACAATTATTGACAGTCGTGGCAAGGAAATTCTGAATCAACAATTTGAGTCCACCGACTTAATTACGCTAACAATAAACGAAGCAAAAGGTTTGTACTTTTTGAAATTAGAAAGTGCTTCGGGGCGGCGTAGTACCCTGAAATTTGTGAAGGAATAATAGTAGTTCAATAAAAGACCGGTCAGCAAATTATTAGCTGCCCCGGTCTTTTTTACTTGATCATTTTTTAGCAACAATTTCTGATATTGTTACAAAATAACACCGATTGAAACCAATTTTTTCACAAATACCGTGTAATTTATTCTAATAATTGCACTTTTTAAAGTGTGAATCTTACAACATGTTCAGCTTATTAATTAACCTTTAATGCTTCTAAAAGCATATATTCTAAAGAGTAGTTAATTATTAAAACCTTTCTCTTGTAAAAAAGTATTAATTAATACACGTAATTTTCATTAACTAATAATAACAGCGGCTATGTACAAAATTGAAAAACATAATTATGGATTAAAATTGACATTCGAAGGTTTCATAGTACTGGAGGAGATCAAACAATGGCAAAAGGAAGTATTGGCAACCTTCGAAAGAATTAACAAAAAAATTGGTTTGCTAATAGACATGCGAAATCTTAAACCATTGTCTCAGGAGTGTCATCATATTATAGTTGATACCCAAAAAAAGACTATGGACAAAATCGTTCGCTCAGCTACTATAACAAATCAGCCCATCACTGACATGCAAATGAAGCGTTTGGGCAAAATATCTGGCGTAAACGGTACAAAAATGTATGTTGATGCCTCTGCCAGCAACTATTGGGAAGAAATTGGTTTATTATGGGTGATCAAGGGGCAACAAGTTGATCTTAATGCACAAAACATCAATTCGAAAGAGTATCAACTTAACATTTAAGTTATGACCTGTCTTTATTTCAGGTCAAGGCCAGGATTGACTAAGCACACTACAATTGTAATTATTGCAGCTCTACCATTGTGGTAGAGCTTTTTTCATGCATGCCTTCAATTTATTTTTTGACTTGTATATCTTCGCATACATTGTATATGAATCCTCCAACTAAAAATTAATCTTAGCATTAATTAACTGATGTAACGATTCTCAATTCCTAAGTTATTAATCAAAAAATGTTATGCTTCGAATATTCAAAATACATCTGTTTGTGCTGATCAATTTATCGGTTCTCGCTTGCGGAAATTCTACTACAGATCATACTGATATTACACCAGCTCCTAACTTGAGAGTGGCAAAAACTAAGGAGGAAGTCATCACCGAAAAACAACTACACTATGACACCATCAGCAGTATTCATTCACCTTTCGGTTATGAAATTAAACTAAGTAACTATGTCCTTAATAATGCTATTCATTCAAGCCTGATTGACATGAAAAATCACATTTGCCTGGAATATAATCTGGACACCATCATACGGCAGATTCTAATTAATGAGCAATCGACAGCCATAGGTTTAGAAGATTTCGAAGAAGATTTAAAAATCGTGAAAAATGAATTTTCATTGATTCGCGCTCATAACCTCTATTTTGACGTTCAGTTTACTTTTAAAGATAAAATGCACCGCATTACTTATGGTCTTACTTATAGTGGGAGAAAAAAAGGCAGATTCTGGCGTCACAAGGGATTGATACGGATTTGACAGCACGTCAAGAAATGGGGGAAGAAAACACCTTTGTTAAGGAGCTCAGTACCGAATGGACCCACACATCTCATAAAGGCAGAGCAAATGAGAAAATCGATCACCAAAAGAATAGATAAGGACATAAGAAGCATAGATTCGGAAAAGTAAGTACTATTGTTTCTACTCATCTTTGTAAGGTAATTTCAAACATAAACACAATGAGTAGTAAAACAGCAATTATTACAGGAGCCAGTCGCGGACTGGGTAAGGACATGGCTATAAATCTTGCCAGGCAAGGAGTTGATATTGTCTTTTCTTACCACCGTAATGTCGCACAGGCAAAAGAAGTAATCAGCACTATCAATAGCATAGGACCACAAGCAATTGCCTTTCCTTTTGATGCCAAAGAGCCAAAAAACGGAAGCTTATTCCTGCAACAGGTCTGCGATTACCTTATCCAAAAAAATGGATCACCAAATTTTGATTATCTGATAAACAACGCAGGTACCGGGACTTTTAATCATGTTGAAAATACTACCGTAGAACAATTTGATGAAATGATGAATATTCACCTGAAAAGTGTTTATTTTTTGACCCAGGCAGCGCTTCCATTTATCAATGATTCAGGCAGAATTGTTAATATTTCAAGTGGGTTAACACGATTTAGTTTACCGGGAATGTCTGCATATGCGATTATGAAAACAGGAATAGAGGCCTTTACGCGTTACCTGGCAAAAGAGCTTGGACAGCGCAAAATCACGGTGAATACGGTAGCTCCGGGTGCGATAGCAAGCGATTTTGCCGGTGGGGTAAATAGAGACAATAAAGAAAAACGTCAACTAATTGCCAATATCACAGCCCTTGGGCGCGTAGGAGAAATAGAAGATATAGGAGGTATCATATCTTTCTTGTGTTCTGACAACGCTGGCTGGATAAATGGTCAAAGAATTGAAGCATCCGGAGGAATGATGTTATAATTTAACAAGAATTGAATTAAGTGCGGTCCAATTCTTATTTTAATACAATGAAAGAATTAAAACACTTCAAGAGGATAAGTGATTACCACAAATTTGCAAACCTGCCCGCTCCTGAGCATCCACTCATAAGCCTGGTTGATTATACTCAAATTTCTTATCCTGCTGATTTAGCAAACATAAAATGGGTACAATATTATTACACCATTGGCTTAAAGCGTAATATCCCCTATAAATTTCATTATGGTCAGCAAGCATATGATTTTGATGAAGGCTTGATGACATTCATAGCACCCTCGCAGGTGATGAGCCTTGTCGACAACCCCAATATTGGGCATAAGCCCAGCGGTTGGCTCTTACTGGTACATCCCGACTTTTTGTGGAACACACACCTGGCTGGCTCCATTAAAAATTACGGTTTTTTCGCTTATGCTATCAACGAAGCGCTATTCCTGTCCGAAAAGGAAGAAAGTGTGATTGTAACTATTCTTCGGAATATAAAAAATGAGTACCAATCTACTATTGACCAGTTTAGTCAGAAAATTATCATTGCTCAGTTGGAAGTAATGCTTAATTATGCGGAACGCTTTTATGAACGTCAGTTTATAACTCGTGAAAAAGCAAATCATCAGGTACTGGCCAGGCTGGAAGCTGTTCTCACCAATTATTTTAATCAGGAGAATCTAATTGAGAAAGGGTTGCCAAGCGTAAATTGGGTCGCAGAAAATTTAAATCTATCTCCCAATTACCTCAGCAATATGCTCAAATCACTTACCGGACAAAGTACACAACAACATATTCATGATAAATTAATTGAGAAAGCCAAAAGCCAGATTAGCACGAGTCAATTGTCGATTAGTGAGATTGCTTACAACTTGGGTTTTGAGCGACCCTCATCGTTTAGTAAATTGTTTAAAAGCAAAACGGCTATGTCTCCATTAGCATTTCGAAAATCTTTTAAATAGCTATAAAATTCATCGGAAGCAAACGAAGCATTTAAACTAATGTGTCTTTGATATCCGTAAAAAAAATACGATTATTGCCCCCTAGAACCTGAACATTCCAAAAATGAGAACCTTTCTTTATTGCTTTTTTCTTGCAATCAGTGCAGGACTTTTCGCTCAAAATTATTACGAAAATCAATTTGAGGACTTTCCCGATACATTAGAATTCACAGGCCTTTCCCCAATAGATACTATGGGCATGCCGCATCTAAATCTTGATGATAATAGCCTCATTTTTGAAACTACTAATGACCCGGATAATTTATTTCATGGCGCTTATTCTCACTGGACCATTAAGTTTGATTCTTTACTAAATTTAAGTGCTCATGTTCCCGGACATGATGAAGATGCCCTTTTACCCACATTTTCTATTGACTTAAAAGCAACAGAAAACTGTTATGTGGTTTTTACACTGGTAGCTCCGCACATTGACAGTAGATACGGAAACAATACCGACTTATACATAGACCGACCCTATAATCCTCAAAACAACCTGCGGATTGAAGTTCCCGGTGATAAGCAATGGCATACTTTTACATACTCCTTTAATAATCAATTTTTTGATAGCTACGGCTTATACGGCTCAAGCATGGGGTCTGTAGATTCCACTCAGATCATGGGTGTGCGTTTTAAGATTAACCCTGGTTACCAAGACTACTGGGCACATGAATCATTCATCGCTTTAGCCACTGGCAGTGACAGCGTGTACAATCACCCGTATGGAATGAATTACGATTTTGCAGATGGTACTGGAGCCCAATTATGGATGGATAATCTTAGCATTGGCAAAAGAAGTGGAATAATCAGTACATTAAATATTGAAGACCAAACTCTTCTTTATAGAAATTATATGACTGTCAAATTGGAAACCTATTATGACCCAAGCAGCTATCAGTTACAGTTTCGGGAATTAGATGCTTTAGAATGGGCAACTATTGAGGCGCCTATGGAAAACAATTCGTGGACTTTTGAAGCACCTCAAGACGGTGATTACCAGTTTAGAGCAATAGGAGCAGATACTTCTTACGAGTATAATACAGAGATCATACATAAAGTACTTCCCAACGATGGTAAACTATATATTGACCGATTGTGCGATATGCCAGACACTTTACTTTTTCAGGGAGGAGTCAGACCGGCCTGGCCAGTTGAAGATATTCCTAAATTTACACACGAAGCTTCTTACCTCAAATATGAAACAACCTTGGAAAATTTGGATTTCGACAGTCCATTTGCCTGGCATGCCATTCAATTTGATTCTTTGTTGAATTTGTCCGCAGATGAACCGGGTGCTTCAGATGATGCACTGTTACCTCAGCTGTTATTACGCATGAAATCGACTGAAACTGTTCATGTATATGCCACATTCAATGACAATTCTTCCCATTTTGGAAACAGAACAGACTTATGGATAGCTGATTCTACAAAAGCAAACAATCACTTTGAAGTTCCCGGAGACAATCAATGGCACGTATTTGTTCACGATTTCAATGAACAGTTCTTCGACATATTTGGTAATCATGGCCAAAGCCAGGGGTCGGTGGACTCACTGCACATTCAGTCGGTGCAGTTTCATATAAATCCGGGATATACAACTGAGTGGGCCTATAAGGGATTTTTGCAAACGGGTGATGATTACATTTATAACACACCATTTGGGTATGGCTTCGATGGGTCGGGAGTAGGAGCAACACTCTGTATCGATGAACTAGTCGTTGGAGATGTGAATGCTTATATCAAAAACAGAACACTACAACTAGACGACACAACCTATAAACAAAATGAGTCCATAAATGTACATGTGTCACCTTATCTCTGTCATACAAACCTGAATTTACGTTACAGAAAATTGGGTACTCTGAATTGGACCAATGTGAGTACAGACCTTGTTGATAATGCGTATTGGCCCGTAAAGCCGATCGATATTGGTCACTATGAGTTTCAAACTTATAGCGAAAACGACACCTCAGGTATAGAACGTACTTTCGTTACACAACTGGTTGCTTTAGATGAACTAAGTGAAAGTATACTTCCTACTACTTTCCCTAATCCATTTAGGAATCAAATAAGCTTCTCCGAAGTGCTTTTAATTAGTTTGGAAACCATAGAGGTCAGCAATATGTTGGGAACAACTGTTAAAAAAATTAACAAACCTGAGGTTAGCTCCATTTTCTTAGGTGAATTAGATGATGGTTATTACCAATTAATATTTCATTACAAAGACGGTAGCAATAAAACAACTCGATGCCTTAAATTAAATTAGCACTATTTAATTTAAGGCATTTACCGGCAAAAAATTGCAATGGAATTGAAGGCGTATTCTTAATCGTTGTATATTGACGATGATTGTATTTTCGTAACTGAAGAACACTTTACATTAATACACCTTTGGACAAAAGATTCTTTATAGTCCTGCTTTTTGCAGCGTTTGCTCATCCTGGAGTATCACAACTCAAGTTTGAACAAGAAATCCGTGTTGCTAAAAGTGAAGTTCCTCAAGGGCCTGCAACTTTATTGGATTCCATCCTTCATGAATCGAAAATCAAATGGTACAAAGAAAAAGGTTACCACAAAATCTCTTACGAAGCAAAGACTCAATACAAAGGTAAAAGATTGAGTATCGAGTTTTCCGAGCAAGGTTTGTTTGAAGATCTCGAAGTAGGTATTTCATCCAAAGAATTACCGAATTTGGCATCAGAAAATATCAGCAGGTATTTAAGCAATGTACACGGAAAGTATAATTTTCAGGAACTTCAAATACAATATAGTGGTGAGATTAAAGAAGTATTCAATCATTTTTTTGATGTGAATGAGTCTATAAAGAATATTGTACGTAAGTACGAAATTGTTATAGCTGCCAAAGTCAATGGTTCGTATGAGTTGTTTGAATATTTGTTTGATGAGCAGGGAGTTTTTGAAAAGAAAACACGCATAGTTCAAAATATTACAGACAATATCGAATATTAAAATGAAGAATTGTCTGTTGCTTATCTCATCAATAGTTCTGTTTTTAACACAGGCAAATGCACAGATCAAAACACAATTTGGTGTGCTCCCTACATTAAATCTGAACAAGAAATTAGACAGAGACTGGTCTGCAAACTTCAAAACTAGTGGCAGGCAGTCTATCTTTAGTGAAACCCTTAATTATGATTATCAATTAACAGATTTCTCATTAGTCATCGCCAAGAAGATCGGGATAAACACAAAGATAGCACTTGGTTATTTGCTAAGAGTTGAAGACGGGGTTTTAAGCAGTAGAGCCATTCAACAAATTAATTTTGTGCGACAACATTTTGCTTATAAACTTGCTCACCGATTACGTTGTGATCAAACTTTCAAAAATAACGGACCAACAAAAATACGTTTTCGTTACCGGCTTTCTTCAGAACTCCCGTTAAATGGTCAATCAAGTGATCCGAAAGAGCTCTTCTTAAAATTTAACAATGAGTACCTGCATTCCTTCACTCGATTAAATTATGACCTGGAACTGAGAGGGGCTGGCCTTATAGGCTATGTGTTTACTACTAAGAGTAAAGCAGAATGTGGCATTGATTATCGTATCGATTCTTTTATCAACGATTATCCCCAAAGTAAGATCTGGTTGAGTTTTAATTTTTATCAGTCTTTATAAAACGTACTGAAAACACACCCGATAAAGAGTTGTCGTTTGGAAATGGAACTTTTCATCCACTTTTGTTTATGTATGCTACAGCGTCTTACCAGTCATAGGACTTTTAAGTTGTAAAAAGCCCATGAGCCAAAATGACCACCTTTTGATCTTTGAAGTGAAGGACCTCCGTGAATTGTAAAGTAGATTTGTATATGAAAAATAGTATAAATCTAATCGCACTCTTTGTGGCGATTTTAAGTACATCTTATAGCATCATGGCACAAGAGATATCACCAAAATTTCCATTTGAATCAAAATACATTTCAGTTTATGGTTCCAAAATGCACTATATCGATGAATATGGAGACAAAAACAATCCCGATCAGTTGACTTTTCTTTTTCTTCATGGCAACCCCACATCTTCTTATCTGTGGAGGAATATTATACCTTATGTAAAAAATCACGGGCGTGCCATAGCCCCCGACCTTATTGGGATGGGCAAGTCTGAAAAACCGGACATAGGCTATACATTCCAGGATCACATCAAATACCTCGACGCTTTCATCAAAGAGAAGAACTTAAAAAACATCGTACTGGTCATTCACGACTGGGGCTCTGGCCTGGGGTTTAACTATGCCTTTAGAAACCAAGAACTGATAAAGGGCATCGTTTTTATGGAAGCTATTACCAAACCTATCTATTGGAAAGAAGCTTCATTTTTTGAACGTATGCTTTTTAAACGTTTTCGACATGAAAAGAAAGGGCATAAGATGATCGCCGAGAAAAATTTCTTCATTAATACGGTGTTGTTCAAAGTAGGCACACGCAGAAAATTAAGCGCCGAAGAAAAAGCGTTTTATTCCGCACCCTTCCCCACTGTTGAAAGCAGAAAACCTATAGAAGTCTGGCCTAAGGAAATTCCCATAAACGATAGCCCTGAGCGAAATAAAGAAATCGTGAGCGCTTACTCAGACTGGCTTGCTCATACCCAATTTCCCAAACTCTTATTATATGTTAAACCGGGCATGATCATCAAAAAAAAGGATGTAGAACGTCTGGAATCGACCTACAAAAACCTGACATCAGTATATGTCGGAAAAGGAAAGCATTACATTCAGGAAGATCATCCACATGAAATTGGGAAAGCGATGGAAAAATGGTTAAGTTCTAATTCACTTCAATATGACTAGATTAATTTTAACAATGACAATGATAGGATGTTTTGGATTAAGATCCTTTTCACAGGCAAACATCAATGTTATGGCAACAGAAAAAGTTTATATCACCGTATTATTTTACCTGAAAGACAATGGACAGAAAAAGTTTGATGCTTTCAAGGATGAAGTAGCTGTCTTATATGCGAAACATCATGGCAAACAGGAAAAAATAATCAAACCCATGCAATTGGTAAAGGGTGACATTAAATTGCCAAGCGAGATACATTTTAGCTCATTCGAAAGCCAAAATGACTTCTACACTATGAGTGAAGATCCAGCCTATCAAAAACTGGTTGATTCGTTAAGAACACCTGCATTAGAAAATCTGCTTGTGATTATTTCCAAGGATGCCCATTCTGTAGTGCCCCAAGAGATAGGCGACCGGGACAAATTCTATGCTGTAACACTGCTCACCATAAAAGAAGGTGAAGAACATCACACAAATTTCAACAATTACCTGGAGCAATCTTGCGAAATTATGAGCGGATTTGGGGCGCATTTTGAAAAATTCCTGGTTCCTACCGTAGTTCAGGGAAATTTCGAAAAGCCCAGTAAAGTACACCTCTTCTATTTCGATTCCATGGACGGAATCAAGAAAATGAGCACTGATGCACGAATGAAAGCGCTTTACCCAATCCGGGATAAGGCCTTGAAAAGTGCACATTTAATTCTTGGGAAAGCATTGTAGTGGTTCACTACAATGCCGCTAATGTTTTGATGGTATCAGCTATTAAATCCGGATGCTCGGAAGTGGTCATATGGCCTCCGGGGTACATTACAATAGCTAAGCCGTGCTTCTCTAAAAGGGCCCTGGCCTTTAATACCTGCCTGGGTTCAAATTGATCTTGTGCACTTCCCGCAACGATGTAAGAAACCTGAGGAAAAGTAGCTTGAAATATACGTTCCAAATCCCAGCGTGCTGCATTTTGCTTGTGTTCATCAACAAATCCTGCAGCATTACTCATAAATACTGTTCCGTTTCTATTGCCAATAGCTTCATGAATTTGAGCGAGCTCTTCTTTGGTCACCGCATACTTCTTAGACCAAAGATCCTTCATCATCATATTAAATAAAAAACCAGATCGCTGAGCCATTTTGGCGCCTGCCTTACCAAATGCTGTTTTTAGTAAAGGGGTCGTCATTATTGGATGGGAATGTGAGTCGGCAAACAGACCGCCATTGATAAAAAGTACCTTTCGAATTTTAGTGAAAGGTGTTTTTCCCTTTTTTTCCAGTTCTATCTGCCTGCTTAAAAGTTCCAATGCAACCAGAGAGGAAAAATCAAAGGTCACCAAAACCGTAGATTTGATCGTGTGGTGTTCCCAAAGGGCTTCGATCATATCGGCACGCTCCATGACACTGTATTTGTAATCATTGGGTTTGTCTGAATCACCCATACCTACATATTCAACGTACAAACGAGGTGAGTGATAAGAATGCGACAAATAGTGTTCTGTAGCAGCCCAACCAAAAGAACCGTCAGGAAAACCAGGCATCATTGTGGTCCACTGTATGTCATTTGTTAATGGCTTATTTACGGTTTTGTTCCAAACATGTAGTTGGTCCCTATTTGGGCTGCTTTCAGCCTTTGTGCCAATCACATTTTCAACAAGGTCGAAAAGCATTCTTTCGCCTGATAAGAACCATTCGTTGGCTTTAGGTTTTAGTGGTGAGATTTTCGTTTGTGGATTCATATTACTAAAGTTTGTGTTGTATATACAACTTATGATCTAAAATTTTATAATTTCGATATACTCTTTTCGAAACGATCAAATGCCGCTTTGTCTTTATCGGTCATTAGCACATTTATTTCGTTCATTGCATTTTCCCAATGGGGTGTTAGTTCTTGTACTTTCTTGAGCCCCAAATCTGTGAGTTGGATAACAGGCCTGTTTACTTCACCTGTCTTTTTTACATAAGCACATTGTACAAGTCTTACTAAATTTCTACTCAGCGAAGACTTTTCAAGACTCAATAATTCACTTATTTGCTTTTGTTCGATAAGACCGGTTTCATGAAGTGCCATCATAATGCTGAGCTGGTTCTCTGTTACACCTGAATTTGCAAGGTGTTTCCGGTAAATACGGTCTATTTTCCTGGACAGAGCTCTTACACGAGAGCCAATACATTCCTGATATTGGTATTTCATAAGTGTTAGTTGTATATACAACCCTAAAAATTATTTATAAGTTCAATTTTAAAACATTTTCTTAGTATTATTATCAATTTTAATGCGCGTTTGCAATCATTGTCTTTGTTGCTTCCAAAAAAGAGCAAATTAATAGCATAAAAAAGTAGTTTTAAACGGCAACAGCTATCGGGCATAATGCAGCATTACTGCGCCATTGTCATAACTTGTACTTCCCACCAGTTTGAAGTGCGTGTCTTTGGCAACCGCTCCAAAAAGAGCTTTACCACGACCTAACACCACAGGTATCACACAAATGTACATGCGGTCGATAGCTTGCTGATCTAAAAATGCCGATTGTAAGACACCACCACCTACAACCCATATGTTCTTTGTGGCCGATGTTTTTAGCAACTCCAGGTTTTGGGCAGATAATTCATTCAACACCTGTGTGTTCGCTGTTTCAACTTTGTAATCAGAAGCCCTTGTAAATACAAAACATTGGCAATCGCTATAAGGCCATGGCACATCAAAACTCAGAATTTGTTCGTAGGTAGTGCGCCCCATAACCACTACATCGACATCTTTTAAAAACTGGTGGTAACCATAATCTTCGTCGTTCGGATTGGGTAATTCATGCAGCCAGTCCAACGAATCATTTTCTTTTGCGATATAACCATCTATCGACATCGCTATATATAATTGAATTTCAGGTTTCATGAGAGCGCGTTTTTTAGTCATTATTTTCCATATCAGTGCCAAACTCGTCTATAGCAATGTTTTCGCCTTTCGCATTATTTGCAATCTGAAATGCCAATAATCCCCCTATTGCCGCACCTGCCAGGCCAAATACGACAATCAATAAGCTTTCACCAAATAGCGCGCCACCAATCAAAAAACCCAGCACTTCCATTCCTATCCATAGAGCGACCAAAATTCCTATGTATTTTCCAGGCTTGAGCCCTTTTGCAGTTACTATTTTCTTTATGCGCCTACTCAGAGCAACTATCGCTAATATTTCAATCATTTTAACATAATTTTTATCATATCAAGATAGTAAATATTCCTCGATGACGGCTAGCTCTATTCGTAGAATTTTTTGTAGTTTGCGATTAAAACAGGATTGAAAATGGAAATTATTCCTTTTACCGGATTTGACGACATTAGGTTTGGCATGAGCAAAGACGACATTATCGACGAGATGGGTATCGATGTAGAGGAAGTGGTCGACGAACATGAAGACGGAAGCAAGAGTCATACACTTTTATATGATGAAGAAGGCTGTGCCTTCATTTTTTCATCAGACGATGATTATCTTCTTGGCACTATAACTTTGTATGCTCCTGATTTTTTGCTGGAAGGAGTAGAGCTAATAGGGGTTAGTGAAAAGAAGTTCCTCGAAAAGGCAAAAGACATTGTTCCGGATCTGGAACTCGAAGATGAATATGATGATGTAGATTCCAAGGACTACTCTTCCGAATTGCTGGGGCTTTCGATTTGGATACAAGATGGCATTGTTGATTCTATCACCCTGTTTCCGAAGTATGCGGAGGATAACAACACCATTCTCTGGCCAGAAGATTGAGAGCGCTTTGTTGATTTATTTGAGCGAGGTACTTTTACCAGCGTCGGGAGTCCTAACGATATTTTTGAAAAATTAGCATAAAAAAAGGGGCTAAAAGCCCCCTTTCATTCTTTTCAATAACTTAATTTCATTCATTACATGGCGCCATCCATTTCTTTGGCCATCTTAGAAAGAACAATAATGCTATTTTCTTCGCTATTGTTTAACTTCACAACAGCATTCATTTTTGCACCATTACCTCCCTTGTTCATTGTCAATTTAAATGATTGCATTTCTTTAATAGCTGCACCACCATCTTTGTCCATTTCCTCTTTAATAAATTCCGGTAGCTTACTAAAGTCCAGAAAGAGTCCTATTCCACTTTTCGCTGAAACTTCTTTGCCTTCACCGCCCAGGTTACCAGCACTTCCATCTTTGTATTTCTGGGCAAATTCCTGAAAACCAACCGCTATGAGTGCATTATCTTTCAAATACAAATGTACAGGTACCGGAGCAGCCGCAACAACATAATGATCGTCTTCTTCCTGAACAGCACCCATGCCTGTAGCTTGCGTCAATAAGTTTTCAATTTTTGTTTTATCATTCAATCCAATCACAAGTGCCAGGTCACCGTCAGGCATCATATTTGCAGGTTCTTCCATTCTAAGTACAGATAGTATAATGTCACCGTTTAGTGTTTTGGGAAGATCTTCGGCTTTCATTCCGGCCATCATTAGCGCACCATTTAATTGCTCTTTTGCTCCCAAAGCATCAACTAATGTAACAACGGCATCTACATTTAGTGCCAAACTCAATAAGCCAATGCTTTCTGCACCCGGTACTTCTGAAAGCACACCTGAATCTGTTCCGTCTTTAACAATATTTCCAAACTTTTCGTTATAAGAATCATTACCGTAAAACTCAGCATCTGCTACGATCTCGCCTTTCTCAAAATTTACCTGTACCCCGTAATAAGAATCGCTCAAATCTACGATATTAGTTAATTCTTCTATTTCCGGGCTATTCATTCCTTCTTCGGCAGACTCCATTAAATTACCGTAATCTGCCCATATGTTAAGATCTGCTTTTTTAGCTATTACTTCCTTAAAGTTTGCGTTTGTATTATAAAGCGCATTTTCTGCTCCTCCTGCCAGAACACCATCTAAGAGTGGTTTAATCTCATCGGTAGTAGCACCTTCTTTAATATATAATACAGCCAGTGCTTCATTCCAACCTAATAAGACATGTGGCTCATCGTCTTTTACAGCATAACTTGTAGCACCTTCTTCAATACCATAACCTTCTTCTTTCATAGTATTGGCAAACTTACCCGGATCGGATAATTGAAATATTGCAGCGATGTAATTTTCTGTATTTTTACCTGCCTCGGTATTTACATCTACAAATGCATAAGCTATACCCGATAAATCAACACCGGATTCCATGATTTTTTTTGTGTCTTCATCCAGATCTCCGCTTAAAAACTCAAAGACCTTATCGAGGTCTGTAGTTTTACTTTTGATTTCGCCAATATTAATAGCAAAAACCATATCGGCATCGCCAGGAATATTTTTAACGTGTTCTGCCGGCTTGTCACCACATGAGTACAAAAACAAGGCCGGTAAAAGGCCTGCAAGCCAAATTCGTTGCTTGGTTATAATATTTAATGACATTATTATAATTAATTAAGTTGTTTAAAAAGATTAAACATGAGTGTAGTATACGCAGTTTAAATAAAATGGTTAATCTCTAATAAAAGGTATTCTCAGGTGGAAAAATAAGCATATTTTTTGTCAATTCCTGAAGCGATAAAAAAACCGCTAAGAAAAATCTTAGCGGTTCAAATTTCAAAATCAGATGATAAAATCATTTTCGGCAATCATCTTGTCTGCGACTGCTCGTCGGGCTTCTTTGGTGTTAAAAGGCTCCATCTTTGTAAAGCGTTTTAATCCCAGCAGCATCATTCGCAGCTCATCTCCTTCTGCAAATGCTATAATGGCATCTTTACCTGATTTATTTACTTTATCTACTGTATCATACAAATGAACTTTTGCCATTTGAATTTGTAGCGACGCTGCATCTTCACCTACGGTTTGTGCTTTTTTCTCGGCTCTCAAAATGGCCGATTCAGCCGTATAAAGATCGATAACAATGTCTGCCACATTCATCACTATCTCCTGTTCATGGGCCAGCTTCTGCATGTATTTTTGTGCAGCGGCACCGGCAACCATTAGCGCGACCTTCTTTATATTAGTAATTACTTTTTTCTCGGGAGCAAATAGTGATGTGTCTTCTTCACCAAAATCCGGAATGGCCATCAATTCTTTTTGTACAGCCATTGCAGGAGCCATAAGGTCTATGGTACCTTTCATGGCTCTTTTAAGATACATATCCAAAATGAGCATGCGATTTATTTCATTAGTACCTTCAAAGATTCTGTTAATACGTGAATCGCGGTAAGCACGGTCCATCGGAAAGTCAGCCGAAAAACCATAACCACCATGTATTTGTACACCTTCATCAACAACGAAGTCAAGCATTTCCGAACCGGCAACTTTCAAGATTGCGCATTCAATGGCAAACTCTCTGGCAGCGGTTACTATTGCCTCTTCATAGGGTTTACCTTCTGCATGAAGTTGTTGCTCCATTTTACCTATTTCATGTCCGGCACGATACAAGGCCGCTTCCGTTGCATATGCCTTAATGGCCTGCTCGGCCAATTTGTGTTTTATGGCGCCGAAGTTTGCAATCGGCATTTTAAACTGCTGGCGCTCGTTCGCATATTGCACCGATTGCGCGATTACGCGTTTTCCGGCTCCAAGAGCCGCTCCGGCCAACTTTATTCTACCAATGTTGAGAATGTTAAAAGCGATTTCATGACCTCGCCCTATTTCTCCCAAAACATTTTCTACCGGTACTTTAACGTCCTGCAAAAATACCTGACGTGTAGAAGATCCTTTGATTCCCATCTTTTGCTCTTCATTGCCCAGGCTCAAACCTTCATAACCTTTCTCTACAATAAACCCTGTAAATTTATCGCCATCGATCTGAGCAAACACAACAAAGACATCTGCGAAGCCCGCATTGGTGATCCACATCTTCTGGCCATTCAACACATAATGTTTACCATCTTCGCTAAGAACAGCTTTCGTCTTCGCTGCTAATGCATCCGAACCTGAACCAGGTTCGGTAAGGCAATAGCTGGCCTTCCATTCCCCACTTGCCAATTTGGGCAGGTACTTATCTTTTTGTGCATCATTTCCGAAATACAAAATTGGCAAGGTACCAATTCCCGTATGTGCAGCCAATGCCACAGCAAAAGAATGACCCGCACCCAACACCTCGGTGGTCAACAGAGAAGTATTAAAATCTCCTCCAAATCCTCCGTATTTTTCGGGAAGAGAAATAGACAATAAACCAAGTTCACCGGCTTTGTCAATAAGAGAGGACATAAGTCCTTCTTCCAAACTGTCTATTCGATCAAGAACCGGCCACACTTCGGCAGCCAAAAAATCGGTACACGATTGTGCCATCATCTTTTGTTCTTCAGACCATTCTTCGGGGGTAAAAATTGATGTTGCTTCTGTTTCAGAAATAAGGAACGAGCCTCCTTGTATTGTATTATTTGCTACTTCTGCCATTTTTTAATTTCTTTAAATGATGATCAATTAGTTTAAAAGTTCGAAGATACCGGCAGCTCCCTGCCCGGTACCAACGCACATGGTAACCATTCCATATTTATTATTTCGCCTGCGCATCTCTGAGAATAATTGCGTTGACAGTTTAGCACCGGTGCACCCGAGTGGGTGACCCAATGCAATGGCACCGCCATTAACATTCACTATGTCCGGGTTCAGACCCAATTCACGAATAACCGCTAAGGACTGAGAGGCAAAAGCCTCGTTCAATTCAATAAGCTCAACATCCTGTTGGTTGAGACCGGCCATTTTCACTGCTTTTGGAATAGCTTCGATGGGCCCTATCCCCATAATGCGTGGTTCGACACCTGCTACCGCATAGGAAACCAAACGTGCTATAGGTGTTAAATTCAATTCTTTGAGCACATCTTCCGATACCAGCATCACAAAAGCAGCGCCATCGGAAGTTTGAGAGGCATTTCCAGCTGTCACAGTACCTTTCGCATCAAATACAGGTTTTAATCGTGCCAACTTTTCCAGGTTGGTATCTTTACGGGGTCCTTCGTCCGTATCAACGGTAAACGTCCGCTTTTGTTTTTTCTCATTTTCGTCAAGGTAAGTTTCTTCAAGCGTTACCGGAACAATTTCATCTATGAACTTACCTTCTTGTATGGCTTTAATCGCTTTCATGTGCGATTGATAACCAAACTCATCCTGGTCCTCACGGGAGACATTAAATTCCCTGGCTACCGCTTCCGCCGTCAGGCCCATGCCCCAATAGTAATCAGGATTTTCTACTGTGATGCCATAATTTGGAATAATTTTCCAACCTCCAAAAGGAATTGGACTCATCGATTCCACACCGCCCGCAATTATAATATCTGCATATCCGGACTTTATTTTTGCGTCGGCTATGGCTATCGTTTCCAGACCGGAAGAACAATAACGATTAACCGTCATTCCCGGAACTTTAACGGTATCCAGTCCGGTTAGAGAAACCATGCGACCAATATTTAAACCCTGCTCAGCCTCAGGTGTAGCATTACCTACAATTACATCATCGATACGGTCTTTGTCTACTTCGGGTACAGACTGCATGAGGTGTTTAATAACATCGGTCGCTAAATCGTCTGGGCGGTAAAAACGGAACCCGCCTCTTCCGGCTTTTCCTACCGCACTTCTATATGCTGCTACTATATAAACGTCTTTCATACTAAAATTCTTTTGTGGTAAGCTTAATTTCTTAATGGCTTACCTGTTGTTAAAATACTTTGAATGCGTTCTAATGTTTTCTTTTCTCCGGTGAGAGATAAAAATGCTTCACGTTCCAGGTTTAGCAAGTAATTCTCAGAGACTGTTGTAGGAGCGGAAAGGTCTCCTCCGGCCATAATATATCCGAGTTTTAAAGAAATCTTCACATCGTGTTCCGAAATATAATTTCCCGATAGCATCGAATTGGCACCTGCGTGAAACATACCCAAGACTTGTTTACCCAATACTCGTATATCTGTACGAGGTTTCTTTTGCACATATCCTGCTTCTGCTATTTTTAGTACTGCACGTTTCGCATCAGCAATTTGTCTTGATTTATTTATCGATATAGCATCGCCTTGTCTCAAAATATTTAAGTCATAAGCTTCATAAGCAGAGGTAGAAACTTTGGCCATACCAATTGTCAAGAATGCATTTCTATAAGCATTAAGCTCAATGTCGCCTTCTTCAATTCTATCGTTTACACGTACGACAAATTCTTTCGTACCTCCACCGGCAGGAATGAGCCCAACCCCAAATTCCACTAGTCCGGTATACAATTCGGCGGTAGCCTGTACCTGATCGGCATGAAGTGTCAGTTCGCAGCCACCTCCAAGCGCCATTCCGTGCGGAGCAACGACAACGGGAATGGAAGAATAACGAGCACGCATCATTGTCTTTTGGAACTGGCGTATCATCAGGTCTATTTCATCGTAGTCCTGCTCTATGGCATACATAAGCAATAAGCCAAGGTTGGCGCCTGCGGAGAAGTTTGTACCTTCATTGGCAATCACGAGTCCTTCATAGGATTTTTCGGCGATATCAATCGCTTTGTTTATTCCCTGCACCACTTCAGAGCCCATCGTATTCATTTTCGAATGAAACTCAAGATTCAGTACGCCATCGCCGATATCAAATAGCGTAGCCCCTGCATTTTGCCAGATTACTTTCGACGCTCTTAAGTTATCGAGAAGAATAAACTGCTCCAGTCCGGGTATCGCTTTATAGGCTTTATCGTTATGATCGTAGTATTTGCGAATTCCATCTTCAATTTTGTAGAAAGAGCTAATTCCAAGATCAAGCATTTCCTGAACCCATGCCGCAGGCTGAATACCTGCGTCATTCATCATAGACAAGACGGTTTCTACACCTATAGCATCCCAGGTCTCAAAAGGCCCGAGTTCCCAGCCAAAACCGGCTTTCATGCCATCATCAATTTTGTACAATTGATCCGAAATTTCAGGCAGGCGATTCGAAACATATTGGAAAAGGGGAAGGAAGGTCTTTCGATAGAAATCACCGGCCTTGTCTTTCCCGCTCAATAAAACTTTAAAGCGTGGCTTTAATGCCTCTATCGTTTTTGTTTGTTCGAGCGTAGCAAACTTTGCTTTCTGCTTGGCAGCATATTCAAAATTGTTGAGATCAAGTGATAGAATGGTCGATTTACCACCTTCTTTTACTTTTTTGTAAAATCCCTGTCCGGATTTAGAACCGAACCAAGCATTTTCAGCTATTTTTGCTAAGATTGGGTGTAATTTAAAGACATCGCGTTGTTCATCATTTGGTAGCGTTTCGTAAAGGAAATTGGTCACTTTAATCAAGGTATCCGTACCTACCACGTCCATGGTGCGAAAGGTGGCGGATTTGGGCCTACCAATCACCGGCCCGGTAAGTTTGTCCACTTCATCAACAGAAAGATCCAATTCTGAAATTACCTGCAATGCCTGCATAATACTGAATATGCCCACTCTGTTAGCAATAAAAGCCGGAGTGTCTTTACATAGAACAGTGGTCTTACCCAGGTATTGATCTCCATAATTCATGAGAAAATCAATAACATCCTGATCTGTTTTTGGCCCAGGAATAATTTCCAGGAGCTTCAAATAGCGAGGCGGGTTGAAAAAGTGTGTTCCACAGAAATTTTTCTGAAAATCTTCACTTCTTCCCTCGGACATCATGGCGATGGGAATTCCGGAAGTATTAGATGTAATGAGCGCACCGTCTTTGCGGTGCTTTTCTACTTTGTCGAATAAGCTGCGCTTAATTTCCAGGTTTTCAATAATAACTTCAATAACCCAATCTGCATCGGCAATTTTGGACAGGTCATCATCAAAGTTTCCAGTAGATATACGATTGGCAAACTTTTTATTATAAATAGGTGAAGGATTAGATTTTAATGCGAATTGCAAAGAATCGTTCACTATGCGGTTTCGTACAACCTGATCATCCAAAGAGAAGCCTTTCGCCGATTCTTTTTCGGACAGCTCACGAGGTACGATGTCAAGTAACAAGACATCGAGTCCAATGTTTGCAAAATGACAGGCTATACGAGCACCCATCACCCCTGAACCCAAAACTGCTACTTTTTTAATCTTTCGACTCATATTATGTTGTTTTTAAAAAATTCTGTTCACTTAATTTATTTATTTTTTCGAGTACTTGAACAAAAATGTCAATCTCTTTTTCGTCAATTTCCTGCTCGATTATTTTATTAAAGTTTTTAATGGTTTTTTTGGCTTTCCTTTTTTTATCGTTTCCTTCTTCTGTCAAATAAATATTGACTTGTCGCTTGTCTTCGGCATCTGCTTCCCTGTATATAAGGCCTTTCTCTTCCATAGACTTCAAAATACGTGTCATACTACTGGGTTCCATTCCCAGCCTCGGTGCTAATTGCGTAGAGGCCAAGCCTTTATTTACATCGAGATTTAATAGAATATAACCAATTGAAATGGATAAACCATCTGGTGTGGCATAACTATTATACATTCTGCTTATTAAATACCAGGATGCTTTGATGCGGCTACATATAGTGTGTTTATCATTGCTCACCTATTTTATTACGCATGCATAGTAATTTTGTTATGCATGCATAGTAATATTTTTTAAGATAAATTACTTAAAAGTAATTATCGTGTAACACAAATTACATTTTATATTAATAATTAGTATGTACACAAAATGACAATTAGCAATAGTGTGTACCTTCTCGACCTCGTCCAGGTGCAGTGCGGAAGTGCTTGTATTTTTTAAAAATTTTTTAGCACGATATTATATTTTATGCATAAATGACAATATAGAGTAATAGCTTGATATTGAGGCGATTTTTAATACTCAAAACCCTATTTATCATGAAAGAATTACATTTGTTTATTTTGCTGACTTTTCTTTTTAATCCATTTGCCCAAGCTTGGGTTTGTATACCAATAATAGTCAGGCCGGGTTTTACGCCTTGTCAATGATAAAATGGTAATGGCATGGATCATGGATTTATCCATTCTGAAACCTTAGTGTGGCGAGGGACATAGCAAGCAACTTTTGGAATACCTTTTTCATTTAACGCATTTTGAATGAGTTAACTAATAGGGACTTAAAACCAACGTCGTACACATATAGTCCTCCAGTTTGGTTTTGAAAAAATGAAAAATACAGACAAAATAATGATCCGCAGAATGGATTGATACTATTCTGCTATTCAAAAAAATAGAACCCGGAGATAAACCAGGGTCTTAGCAGGCTACCGTATATGAGCCTACCATGGTAATAAATAATGCCCTGTTTAGATCTACAGCAGCACCTTCCACTTCACTTTTTGTGTGGCCAGAAGCCCTCTTTAGAAAGGTAATATGTTCTCTTTCTTTTGAGTGAATATTTACTTGTGAACGTTGTGATTGCTCCATTTCCAATTGTTTTTCGCTTTTCATAGGTTTAATCATTTTATTAAAGCGGAATACGACGTCAAAGACGCCGTATTCCTATTTTAAATGATGTTAGTGTTTTACAAACTTGATTGTTTCTATCTGATTCTGATAATTTTCTGGTTTTAGCACGTAAATACCATCCGGTAAATTTTCAAGATTGAAAGTGTAAGTTTCATTGCTCTCGATAGTCATCGATTCAATTTTCTCTCCCGATGCGTTGTACAATGTCATTTGAATATTTCCTTCTGTATTGTTGGCTAGCGTATAGGCATTCATGGCGGGGTTTGGGTATCCGCTTACATCCAATTTCTCCAATTCATCATTGCTTATAACACGCGAAGCCGGCGCAGAGTATTCAATATGTAAGAGTGGTGCACTAGCAGATGAGCCATTGTAAGATTCCGCCACACGGCGCCCGCTTCCACTAAGAATATATACCATATCATTACCTGAAGACCAGCCTCCCCTGTTCACAATTTCCTGCACGATAGATGTCAAATCCGGTGTGCGCTGATCTGCACCGGAAGCCCCTGTAGAAGTCCACGATACCGGGTCCCAGTTGACACTTGCCGATGTTGTGGTACGATTAGAAATATTAAAATCTGAAGACGAAAACCCGGGTGCATCATCCACATCTTCACCACGTATTGTTTTTACACCGGAATCGTTCTTCGTTTCGTCGACGGTAAATTGAATGTAAGCATTGGTAATCGTCGCTCCCGAAGGAACGGCAACATTAGTGAAACGTATTCCTACTTCCTGATTTCCTTGTGAATTATAAGAATCATATACCAGTTCCAGGTCAGAGCTTGTAAGATACATAGAACCGTCTTCTCCCTCTTCTGCATCGTCATTTCCTGTAGCAACTCTTTTTTCAAAAGTAGCAGGCTGAGAACCGGAAGATGCTTCATCAATTTTGAGATCGTCTACACAAAGGTCTCCCTGCCAACTCGATCCCGACAAAGCTCTTAAACGGAATTTTGCACTGTTATAAGATGAAATATCTATGCTGGCCAAATTCCAGGCGCTTCCCTGAGTCGCTGTACGCGACCATATTGTAGACCAACTTGCTCCTTCATTGGTACTCGCCTCTACTGAAAGTGTACCCACGGCATTACCTAACATGTGATATCTAAAACTCAATTCGGCATCATTCAAAGAAGAAAGATTAAAGCATGGAGATTCTAATAAAGCCAACTTGCTTGGGTAATTGGGATTTGATGTTTCGACATACACATAATATGATCCTGCATAAGCTCCATTTGGCCCTGTATTACTAGATGGTGTAGTTCCGGTTCTTAAAGTCCAGTCAATGTCGTCATTACTTGATTGTTCCCAGTCTCCCAATGAATTTTCAAAACCTTCGCTATAAGGGAACGATGAAATGGTTACCGTACAATTACCGGTTTGAATTTCGTTTATGGTGATGTTGATCACCGCAGAAGTTGTGGTAGCTCCGTCATCATCGGTAGCGACAGCTGTATAATTGAAATTCCCAAAGGAGCCCACAGTTTCAGCAAATGAATAGGGCGCGCTATTGTCTGTTCCTATTAATGTACCGTCTCTATAAAAATCTACCTTGTCTATAGAACCATCCGTATCAGAAGCATCTGCTAAAATTGTAAATTGATCGTTTAATTCGGCATTGATTGTAGATCCGTTTACCGGATCTGTTATCGATACACTTGGAGCCTGGTTGCTTCCGCCACCGCCAACTGTATAGGCAACATGTAATAATGCAGCAGAGCCGGAAACCCCATCGTAAGATTCTGCCGTTCTTTCTCCCGATCCTGTTATAATAATTGATAGGGCATTATTGGCAGACCATCCACCTCTGTCCACAATTTCCTGAATAATACTTTTCAACTCCGGTGTGCGTTCGTTTGTGGTGGCAGCACCTACAGAATTCCATGCTGCAGGGTTCCATACAACAGCAGCAGAAGTTGTTGTTCTGGAAGATACGTTGCTATTAGATGTTACAAAAGCGGTCGAATTGTCGGTATCGTGCGCTCGGATTGTCAAGTTCGTACTACCTGAATTAGTCTCATCGCAAGTAAACTGGATGTAAGCGTTATCTATTGTCGCACCTTGAGGTACATCGACGCCTGTAAATCGAAGGCCGATGGTTTGGTTACCTCTACTTCCGTCGGCAACCAGTTCGATATCCGAACTGTTGGTGTACATACTTCCATCATCTTCTTCCTCCACATCGTCCATTGAAGAAGCGATGCGTTTTTCAAAATTCTGGCTATAAGCTCCTGCTGTAACTGTAATTACATCCGTATCAGTTGCACCCTCATCGTCATAAGCTTTTGCAGTAATGTCATGGCTTCCATTATCTATGTAAACACTCGCGGAATAGGGAGCTGAATTATCCGTAAATTCCAGCACACCATCTACCAAAAATTCTACTTTTGTTATGCTCCCGTCAGAATCTGAGGCATCGGCGTTGACTGTCACGAACTGCGCATTTGCATAATGTGTTCCGTTTGCCGGGGCTGTCAGAGCAACAGATGGTGCAAAATTACCACCTGTTCCCTGTATGGTTACAACACTGCCATTGGAAGGGTTCCAAATGTCAAGGTTTGAAGGGGGAGTGAAAATATCGTTATCATTAACAGTACCTACCTGATCTGCATTATCTACCTGAATAGTACGTACTTCAATTTGATTCAAATCGATAAATATCCACTTAAATTGATTGAACTGGCCACTGTTTCTTGTCCAGTTCTTAGAATCATTGTTCGATCGAAGAGGAGCACCCCAGCAACCTTCGCCAACATAAACGGTACCGTTAGCATCATCGCGAATAAAGCCTTCATCACTGCCCGATCCCGTTGAAGGCAACACAGGCCAGGTAGTTTTTACTGTGTGGGCGTCACATTCCACTACTAGTTTTACACCATTGTCTCTAAAAGGAACAGCCCAATTATTGTATTGGCTGTTTCCTTCCGACTTGCTGCTAACATGTGGGCGCATAGGTTTGTGATATTGTGCCATTTTCCAAACTACATTAGAGTTGGCTGCTAAATCACTCGTAAGCCATGAAGTTTGATTACCTGAAATAGAAATCTCAGTATTTAATGTGTAAGCTCGAAACAGGTTATTGCAAAAAGTAAGTGCATAATATACATTAGAAGAAGGCACATCAAATAAATTATAAATTGAATTATTTGAACCTTCGTGATTACCTCTAGCTGCAACAATAGGAATCATGCGTCCATCGCTTCCAATGGTCAATTGCCAGTCGTCCATCCACTCCTGCCACTGGCTGTTAGAATCATTGTCGGTCATATCACCTCCAAAAAATACAGCGTGCGGGCGTAGTTTTGCGACCAATTTGTTAGCATTACGCCTTGGTGTGGCATTGTTTCTTGAGTCACCTCCGGCAATTAAAGACAAACGTTCACTCGATGAATTCGGTGCAGTTTTGAACCAAAAGCGAGTGCTCTTTCCCTGACTGTCACCTATTACAAAATAGTAAGCAGTGTTGGGCTGGAGCCCTGTCAATCGGACAAAATTGTTATCCATACCTTTGTAAGAAACAGTACGATCGGGGGTTCTTGAAAAAGCATAACTGCCGGTATTGGTTCCGTGATCGACAACATCATAATACACGACAGGGTTAGATCCTGAAGTCTGGTCCCAGCCTATAACGGCTGTGGTTGCGGGGTCGTCTCTCAACATAAGTCTATAACGACTATTGTTGGCAAGTGTACTGGAAACAAGTACAAAAAGAAATGAAAGTATAAAAAGATTTTTCATTGTAGATATTTGGTTAAACATACACAATGGTACCTGATGAATGTTATATCATACTAAATAATCAATTAATTCTTTCCACCTAAATTAATTGTTAACCTGCCTGTATTTCATCGAAATCACCTTTTTAGTTTTTGCACAATCCTGCATTCTTCTTATTGACATAATAATGTGGTCATAAAAAGTTGACGATTAGTTTCCATATTCACGTCATGAAACCAATTACACGTGATCATTACTTTTTAGCGATCTTAAAAATCAGTTTTATAGGTGTACTACTAGGTAGATCCTGGCAATTTTTATTTTGGGATGCTCCATATAGATCTTTGATGTGGGATCAGGCACTTATGCAAAATTTTGTTTCCAGTGTTTTCAATATGTCCTGGGAAGAATGGGCATCGAGCTCTTCGGTCGATTTTGGCATTCAGATAGCTATCCGCATCACAGGAGTTTTATTTGTAATAAGTATTTTTGCTTTGCTACTTTTCAATAAAGAACGCCAATGGCCAAAGTACATACTATGGGTCGCCCAATTTTTTTTAGTGCTTCTGGCAATTCTTCAGACAAAAGAAAAATTTTACCACTTTGGACAATTTTTTGAACACGCCAGCCAGCTCGGGGTATTCATTGGTATAATAGGCCATGTAAACGGATGGCTTAAGAATAAAAGGATGGAATTCTTTTTGAAGGCCTGTATCGCCTTGACCTTCTTTTGCCACGGCTTGTATGCTATCAATTACTATCCACGTCCGGGAAATTTTGTAGATATGTTTATCAACATTTTACATACCAGTGAAAAGGTAGCTCACCAGGCTATTGCCGTTATTGGTGTTATTGATATTCTAATAGCCGGCATGCTCTTCGTATCTAAACTTGATAAATGGGTATTGTATTATTGTTTATTCTGGGGAATAATCACTGCGTTCGCACGATTACTCAATGGTTTTTATATCGATTTTCCATTACAAAGTTTACACCAGGTATGGCACACAGTATCATATCGCCTGGTGCATGGTTTGCTTCCTATGTCTACCGCGGTCTACTGCGGATACTTAAAGTTTAAATTCAGGAAGTCCGAAAAAATGGTGTCCCTGGGCACCTGAATCAGGTACTACTTAAGCGTAAAAGTTCTTTCTGTCACATTAAATGGCCCGGGAACAACCTCGCCCATCTTATCAATAAGTTCCAGACGTACTTTATGCGCTCCGGCTGCTAGTCCCTTTATTTTAAAAGTGCCGCTAACTTCAGATAGCGTTGTATCGGTATCATCCCAAATCTGACGTACTTCACAATCACCCGGATCATTACATAATTTCATATCAAGAATTAAATTCGTTTGTTTGTACGAATTATTCTTTACCGGGCTTAATACCATCAGATGTGGTTTATTCAGGTTGTATTTAGATTCACTATTTTCTTCAAGTGTAATTTCTTTTAATAGGTAGTTATCGTTCTTTTGTACGAATCCCGATTTATCTATCGCATGAATGAAAAGCAATAATGGCCCTTGCCCCAAGCCCTGGTGGAAATCAATTCCGGAAGAATCGCCGGTGGTAACCAAACGGTTATTTACAGCACATATCAATGATTTGCCTTCTTGTTTATTGTTGGTCATTTTCACTTTACATTTGCCTAGTTGCAAAAGGTCTTCATCTCGTGAAATCATTTCCAATTTTATTACTTCGCTGCTGTTGGTAGCAGTAAAGGCTTCCAATTGAACAGCTGCTGTTTCGACCGGAGCTTTTTGTTTTGATGAATTACAGGCTATTAATGCAATTGCCATCACAACTGATAATGGGATGAATTTTTTCATGAACGATTTTAATCGCTTACTATGAAGTGCATGTTAAAAAAATATTAAAACAAGGAGACTATTCTGATGTCATAGGCGTTGGATTATTTTACACTTTTGGCTTATAATAAAATTATCAAATTTCCGGTTGAAGGCAGGCATCTAAACAGGTCTGCCTTTTTTTATAAATACCACCGCATCACAGGTCTGCAAAATTGCTTAACTTTACATTATGAATCTAATCGACGAAGCGCTGCTGGACAACAAATGGGAAGAAGTTATTTCATCCTTCAAGCGTTTGTTTGGAAAAACACCTAAAGACGTCAACGCTTTTCTGTTTGTCATCGGCGTACAGGAATTAGGAAAAGGTTTTCAGCGATTTACGAAAGAGGAAAAACAAGATTTAATGCATATAGCCATTTGTAGGCTCCTCTCTTTGTCCGGATATTATGTGTTCGATAAAATTGATGAAGATGGCTGGCCACATTATGAACTTGTAAAACCCCTACCTTATCAAAAAATTGGTGAGCAGGAAAAATACCTCAAAAGGCATATCATTGCTTATTTCAAAGAGCAGGACTTGATATGAAGCTTATCTCTTATAATGTTAATGGAATTCGTGCTGCCATTAAAAAGGGATTTAGAACATGGCTTCAGGCTGCAGACCCTGATTTTTTATTGATACAAGAAGTTAAAGCAAAGCTGGAGGACATACCTTTAGAAAAATTCAAGGATATGGGTTATCTTTTTTTTACAAACCTGGCCATTAAGAAAGGTTATAGTGGAGTGGCTATTTTTAGTAAATCGGAACCCGAAGTAATTTATAATAGTCTGGGGTATGAGCAAATCGATGAAGAGGGTCGCTACCTTGAACTTGTTTTTGAAGATCTACACATTATCGACATATATGTTCCTACCGGAGCAGCCTCAGAAGAACGTCAGATATACAAATGGCATTTTATGGAGGTACTTTTCAAGCGCTTAGCCGAAATCAGGGGAAAAAACGTTATAATTGGTGGCGACTTCAATATCTGTCATACCTCATTGGATATTTGTAATCCTAAAGCTAATTTAGGTGTTTCAGGATTTATGCCGGAAGAAAGGCAATGGTTTACAAATGTGCTGGAAATGGGTTATTGTGACTCTTTTCGTGAATTTAATGAAGAACCTCACCATTATACCTGGTGGAGTTATATGAAACAACATCGCGAAAAAAACATTGGCTGGCGCATAGACTACTTTTTAGTATCTAATTCCCTCAAAAATCGTTTAAATAGAGCAGCCGTTTTAAAAGAGGCGAAACATGCAGATCATTGTCCAATTCTCTTAGAAATCAATGATTTTTGATATATTTATAGTAATGATATGAAAAGCATGATCAAAAAAGTTTTAGTAAGGACCACTTTGTTACTATCGGCTATCTATTTTTGTAGTTGTTCGCCAACTAATGATTCCGATAAAAATGTGGACGATGACGCTCAAAATGAGTACAGGGAACGTTATGGAGGTACCTTTCGATTAAATGAAACGGAATATTTTGCCTCTTTATTTCCACACCATATTTCTGATGATGTCTCGTACCGTATTGCCTCTAATGTTTATGAAGGATTATTAAAATTGAATCCACTGGACCTTAAGGTTGAAAATTGCCTGGCAGAAAAGTATACGATCGACAAATCAGGAACAAAATACACCTTCCATTTAAAGAAGGGCATCTATTTTCATAACAATCGTTGCTTTCCCGGCGGTAAGGGCCGGGAGCTGGAAGCCAAAGATGTCGCTTATTGTTTTTCAGAACTTTGTGTACACGACGAACTTAATATTGGATACAGCATTTTTAAAGATTTAATTGTTGGTGCTTCATCCTATTATGAGGCTTCGAAAAGCGGCAAACATACCGGTTTAAATATTGAAGGTATTAAAGTTATTGACAAATACACGATAGAATTAACACTTATCAGACCAAGTAGCGTCTTTTTTTATAACCTGGCCGGGCCATTCTGCTACATTTATCCAAAAGAAGCATTTGAGAAATATGGATCCAACATGCGTATTCAAGCTGTAGGCACAGGTCCTTTCCAATTGGATCCAAAAACAGAGCTGGATTATTCTGAAGACGGCCATTTATTGTTGGTACGAAACCCCCATTATCACCAAAAAGACAAATATGGTAATCAACTTCCCTATCTGGATGATATTGAGATTACATTTTTACATGATAAAAGGGAAGAAATGGAACTCTTTAAACAGGGAAAGTATCACATGATTTATAGGTTGCCGACGCAAGACATTATTCACCTCTTAGATCCGTCAAATCACGAGCTCGACCCTTTTGTTATGGAAGACATTGGGGAAATGTCTGTTCACTACCTCGGCTTCAATAATCAAGAGGCACCTTTCGATGATGTAAATTTAAGAAGGGCTTTTAGCTATTCCTTAGACAGAAAATATATTACAGATGGTATTTTGAGTGGTGAGGCAGATGAGCCGGCCTACTATGGCATTACGCCAAAATCTTTTGTTGAATATCATAGTGAAGAAATAAAAGGTTATCGATACAACAAAGACTCTGCCATGCATTACTTTAAACTATCCAATTATTTCAAGGAAGGCAGAAAAGACCATATAGTTTTGTATTTGACGGCAGATGGAGATCGAAATTCGCTTGTAGCGCAATACATCAAGAAACAGATCAATGAAATTCTCAACATCGACGTACGTTTAAGTTATTTGGAATTACCAGAATTGGAAGAACACATCGAACTCGGACATGCCCAATTCTACCTTTCCGGATGGTTATATAGCTATCCGCACCCCCAACATTTCCTAAATACATTTTACAGTAAAAATGTAGATATTCGTAAAGATCTTAATGCTTATCCGAATATAACCAGGTATAAAAACCCGGAGTTTGACAGGTATTACGAAGAGGGCCTGCATGCAAAATCTAATGAAATTACCATAGAAGATTTTCATAAAGCGGAACAGGTACTCATGAATGACGCCGGAGCAATTCCTTTATGGTATGACGAATGTTACCGTTTTTTACAACCTTCAGTAAAGAATTTTCATTTAAACCCATTACAATACAGGGATTTCAGAACAGTCTATTTCGAATTGCCCCTTGCTGTAAAAGAGGTGCCTTAAACCATTTATTTTAATAATATGTTGAAGAATAAGACGTTTCTTAACTAAGAGTTTTAATTAACTAATCATGACACCGGTATCTATTACTAATATTCACAACAAACTAAGAAATTATAAAAGAAAGTATTACAACAATATACTTCTTAAAGGATCAATATTCTTTCTTAGCACGGTACTACTGGTCTTTGTACTCATTTCTTTGTTGGAATACTATGGTCAGTTTAACACACAAACACGAACCGTTTTATTCTTCACGTTTCTTGTAGTTGCCGGGTTTTCACTTGTAAAATGGGTAGCTATACCTATTAAACAACTTACGAATCTTGACAAAGAACTGAGTGACGAAGAAGCATCGCAGCAGTTGGGTAAATATTTCCCGGAAATAAAAGACAAATTACTAAATACCTTACAACTGAGTAAGTTACAATACTCTGATAATGAGTTAGTTATTGCAAGTATTTCACAAAAAACTTCAGAAATAGAACCTGTTCCTTTCCTCAATGCAATTAGCTACAAATCGAATCAAAAGTACTTGAAAAGATACCTACTTGTGCCTGTACTTATTTTCTTCGCAGTGGCTGTCTACAAAGTGAACATATTTACCGAGAGTACAAACCGCATTTTACACTACAATCAGGAGTACATTGCTCCCATACCGTTCAAGTTTAAGCTGGAAAACCAGTCTTTGCAAGCCTTTCGCGATGAAGATTATGCTATCAATCTGGAGATTGATGGTAATCAGGTTCCAAGCGCTGTCTATATGAGCGTTGATGGCAGAAGAATAAAAATGGAAACTAATCAAATTGGTCACTATAGCCATACTATTTCAAGAATTGATGACGATAAAAGTATATTCTTTGAAGCTGCAGGTTTCAGTTCAAAAACCTATGAAATTAATGTTGTGAGCAGACCGGAGCTGGAAAAATTTGCCATAAGGTTTAATTACCCGTCTTACCTTCAGCTAAAAAATGAAACACTTGAAAATATTGGAAGTATATCTGTACCGGAGGGTACAAACGTTGACTGGTTCATTAATACACAAAATGCAGACGAGCTAAATGTAAAATTTACTGGCGACAATAAACTTATAAAAGCACGTTCAGGCACAAGCAATGAGTTTAGTTTCAGTAAAATGGTGAAGAATTCAGAACAATATGAAATCACTACTAAGAACAAATACTCTGAAAATAAAGATAAACTGGTATATAACATACAGGTAATCAAAGATCAATATCCAGCTATAAGAGTAGAACAGTTTAAAGATACCGTTTTGTACAATTATGTTTTAATAGGTGGCTCTGTAAGTGATGATTATGGAATCAGCAAATTAACAGCTCAGTACAGAATTGTCAAAAAAGGCGAAGAAAGTTCTGGAAAAACAGCACTGAAATCAGTGCCTATTAGTTTTAACAGAAACCAAAACCATCAAAATTTCTTTTTGCAGCTAGATCTTGATTCTTTAAAAATGAAAAGCGGAGACCAACTGGAATACTTTGTTAATGTTTGGGACAACGACGGCGTAAACGGACCGAAAAAGGCAACATCACACACTTTCAATTTCTTTATTCCTTCGAAAGATGATATCGAAAAAGAATTGCAACAAAGCAGTAAGGAGACTATGAAGGAGTTTGAAGAGGCCTTAAACGAATCTAAAAACCTGAATGATGATTTAAAAGAGCTCAAAGAAAAGCTTCAAACAAAGCGGGAACTTGACTGGCAAGACAAAAAGGACATTAAAAATGTACTGGAGCAACACAAAGAATTACAAGACAAAGTGGAGCAATTGCAAGAGAATTATGAACAGACCAACGACAAGTTTGATCGTTTTAACGAACAAGACGAACGCATTTCTAACAAGTTAAATCAACTAAATAAGTTAATGGAATCGATGCTTGACGAAGAAACCAAAAAATTGATGGAAGAACTCGAGAAGTTGTTGGATGAAAACACCAATATTGATGATTTAAACAAAAAGCTGGAAGAACTCGAGAATGACAACGAAACGCTGGAAAAAGAGCTGGACAGAAACATTGAGTTGTTCAAGCAAATGCAATTTGATAGAAAGCTGGATGAAATTAAAAATGATTTGGAGGAATTGGCCGAAAAGCAGGAAGAATTGGCAGAAGAAACAAAAGAAGAAAAGAGTAGTAATGAAGAGCTACAAGAGCAACAAGAAGAACTGAACAAAGAGTTTGAACGTGTCAAAGAAAAAATGGAGGAATTGGATGACATTAATAAAACCCTGGAAAACAAACATCAAATGGATGAATTACAGGACTCTCAGGAAAAAGCCGATGATCATCAACAAAACAGTTCTGAAGAGCTTCAAAATGGTAAAAACAAAAAAGCGAGCAAATCGCAACAGCAAGCTGCAGATGAAATGAAAAAAATGGCTCAGCAAATGCAAGATATGCAAGCTGAAATGGCTACTGAAAGTACACAGGAGAATCTAGATGATTTGCGCGCTATTCTTGAAAATCTTGTGAAATTATCTTTTGATCAGGAGGAACTCATGAAAGAATTCAGGCAGGTTAGGCAAAAAGATCCCCGATTTGTGAGTCTATCTCAAAAACAATTAAAGCTCAGAGACGATGCTCAGATTATTGAAGACAGTCTTTATTCATTGGCTAAACGTGTTTATCAGATTGAGTCATTTGTGACCAGAGAGGTTACTAAAATGAAAAAACACATGAATCAAAGTAGTGAATTATTAAAACAACGAAAGCCCTCAAAGACAAGTGGGGAACAGCAATATGCCATGACTTCCATGAATAATCTGGCTTTATTGCTTGATGAAACCATGCAAAAAATGCAGCAACAAATGGCTCAGCAAATGCAAGGTAATCAAATGTGTAACAAACCTGGCCAGAAACCCGGGCAAGGTAAAAAACCGGGTAAGGGCAATATGGGAGATCTTGGTAAGATGCAACAACAACTCAATGATGAAATCAAGAAATTAAAATCGGGACAAAAATCAGGGCGACAACTTTCGGAATCATTGGCAAAATTGGCTGCCAGACAAGAAATGATTAGAAGAGCTCTTCAGGAAATGAAGCAGGGTGGTATGCCTGGGAAGGGCTCACCCGGCCAGGGAGAAAAACCGGGCGAAGCAGGAGATAAGTCAAGTCCTGGTCAGGGTAAAGAAAGTAGCGAAAACCTTTCTGAACAAATAAAGAAGCTCGAAAGGATAATGGAAGAAACAGAGAAGGACCTTGTAAACAAAAATCTTAACGAACGTACTATAAAAAGACAGGAAGAAATAATGACAAGACTGCTGGAAGCCGAAAAAGCTGAACGACAACGAGACCTTGACAACCAAAGAGAAGCTCACGCTGCTCCAGAAGTAGAAAGGAAAAGACCTACATATAGCGACGACTATATTAGAAAAAAGGAACAACAAATAGAGCTTTTAAAAACAATCCCTCCCGGATTGAATCCTTACTATAAAAAGGAAGTAAACGAATACTTTGAAAGCATTGAAAATTAAGTGAATTATTATTAGATTCACAGCATTATTTTGATGAAATGGTCGAATTAAAAATAGATATACCGTCTCTCCCCGAAAATATAAGAATCGTAGAGAGCTTCATAGATAACGCACAAGAGAAGTATAACTTCAGTGAAGACCTTTACGGAAACGTAATGGTCGCCATTACAGAATCTGTAAACAACGCTATATTACACGGCAACCAATCAGATCCTAAGAAGAACGTTAATATCACCATGCAGATGGAGGATAATAAAATGACTTTTATTGTTACTGACACAGGTACAGGGTTTGATTATGATAATTTACCTGATCCTACAGCTCCTGAAAACTTGGAAAAGATTGGCGGTCGAGGGATTTTCTTAATGAAGAATTTAGCCGATGATGTATCATTTGAAGATAATGGAGCTAAAGTGACAATAGTATTCAACGTGTAGTTTTCGCCTCGTGATATTTTTTCATTACGAAGAATATGATCACTTTGAGATATATAATAAACTTACTTCTCAATGGTTAAATACTATTGCCGAGAATTATGAATATCATATAGAAGAACTCAATTATATTTTTTGCTCCGATGACTATTTACTTCAGATTAATCGTCAGTATCTGCAGCATGACTACTATACCGATATAATAACATTCGATAATAGCGAAGATGAATCAACTATTAGTGGTGACATCTTTATAAGCGTGGATAGAATTAAGGAAAATGCGGTCTATTACAGCACTACATTTGATAAGGAACTTAGAAGAGTCATCGCTCATGGTCTGCTTCACCTTATTGGCTACGGTGATAAAAATAAGGAAGAACAAATTGTAATGAGGAAAAACGAAGATGCATGTTTATCTTTGTGGGCCCAAATAAAAAAATAATGTTCCACGTGGAACACTTAGAACTGAATTAGATTTATCGCATTAATGTTCCACGTGGAACACCTTATAATATGTTTCCAATTTACGATATCATAGTTGTTGGTGCCGGACACGCAGGTTGTGAAGCAGCTGCCGCAGCTGCTAACATGGGCTCGAAAGTCCTTCTAGTTACTATGAACATGAATACCATCGCTCAAATGTCCTGCAACCCAGCCATGGGTGGTGTAGCTAAAGGGCAAATAGTTCGAGAAATTGATGCCTTGGGTGGTCAGTCCGCACTAATTAGTGATAAATCCATGATTCAATTTCGAATGCTCAACAGATCTAAAGGCCCTGCCATGTGGAGCCCACGAACACAAAACGACCGAATGCGCTTTGCCGAAGAATGGAGACTCAATTTAGAACATACCCCAAACGTAGATTTTTGGCAAGAAATGGCAATCGGACTATTGACAGAAGGAAACACTGTGACAGGAATCAAAACTTCTTTAGGTCTCGAAATAAAATCAAAAGCAGTAATACTTACAAACGGTACCTTTCTTAACGGTATCATTCATATAGGTGAGAAAAAATTTGGGGGTGGCCGTACCGGAGAAAGTGCCGCCACAGGTATAACCGAAGCACTCGTTAAACTTGGATTTGAGGCCGGAAGAATGAAAACGGGAACACCTCCTCGTGTGGACTCTCGTTCTTTAGATTATAGCAAAATGGAAGAACAAGCCGGTGATGAAAAACCCGGAAAATTCTCTTATTTAAAATCTTCTCCGACACTTCATAAACAACACAGTTGCCATATTACCTACACAAACGACACTGTACATGAAATGCTCAAAACCGGGTTTGACAAATCTCCTATGTTCAATGGACGAATAAGAGGTTTGGGTCCCAGGTACTGCCCATCTATTGAAGATAAAATAAATAGATTCGCAGATAAAAATCGCCATCAAATATTTGTAGAACCTGAAGGGTGGAATACTGTTGAAGTCTATGTAAACGGATTCTCCACCTCCCTACCAGAAGATATACAATATAAAGCACTAACATTGATTCCTGGTTTTGAAAATGCAAAAATGTTTCGTCCCGGTTATGCAATAGAATACGACTTTTTCCAGCCTACTCAACTCAACGCCACACTTGAAACAAAGCTCGTTGACAACCTTTATTTCGCTGGTCAAATAAATGGAACAACAGGATATGAAGAAGCAGCCTCACAAGGCTTGATGGCAGGAATAAACGCTCATAATAAAATCAATCAAAAGGAACCATTTATATTGAGCAGATCTGAGGCCTATATAGGCGTTCTAATAGACGATCTCATTAATAAAGGTACTAACGAACCCTACCGCATGTTCACTTCCCGTGCCGAATACAGAATTCTTTTAAGACAAGATAACGCCGATATACGATTAACTAAAAAAGGCTACGAACTAGGACTCGCAACGCAAAAGCGTTATGAAGAGCTCTTGAAGCGAGAACAGCAAATTGAAACTATAAATAATGATGTTAGAAACTTAAAAGTCAAACCATCACAAATAAATAGTTCCCTTGAAAAACTCGACTCCGCTCCTCTCAAAGAATCTACCAAACTTTATAACTTACTTAAAAGGCCACAGATAACTTTAGAAGCATTAAAAAGTGTAGATGCAGCATTCGATTCATTCTTCCTTGAATACGATGAAGAGAATATAGAAACAGCTACAATCGCTATCAAATATGAAGACTATATCGAAAAAGAGGCCAGCCTCGCCCAAAAAATACAAAAGTTAGATCAACTGCAAATACCAGACACCTTTGACTATAAAACGATCAAAGGTCTTTCCAATGAATCTTTAAATAAACTGGAAGAAATTAAACCTACAACCTTAGGACAGGCCTCCCGGATATCAGGAGTTTCACCTGCAGATATTTCTATACTAATGGTCTATTTAGGACGTTAATCCTTTGTATTCACTAAGACTATGCGAAAAACTACTATTCGTCATCTATTCTATTTGACTTTGCTTGCATTCGGACTCTATCAATGTGCTACTGTTGGTACCCCCACCGGAGGACCTAGTGACGAAGATCCTCCAAAACTATTACGTACTCAATGTACTCCAGATTCTTTGAACCTTACTAATTTCAAAGGTAATCAAATAGTACTCGCTTTCAACGAAGCTTTTCAAGTTAGTAACCTTACAAATGAACTTGTCATATCCCCCCCCCTGAAATATCCTTACAAACATCGTATAAAGAAGATTAATAAAACAAAACACCTGCTTATAATAGACCTAGCAGACACGTTACAAGAAAATACTACCTATACCTTAAACTTCGGACAGGCAGTAAAAGATCTTACGGAAAAAAACACTAGTTCCGGTCTATCCCTTACCTTTAGTACCGGTCCTTACCTCGATTCTTTATCATTCGAAGGAATTGTCAAAAGTGCCAAAGGACACGAACCTAAGTCTAATATACTCGTTACTTTATATAACTCAAACGATACTTCTGTCCTTAAAAACAACAAACCGTATTATTATACCTATACCGATAAAAGTGGTAACTATAATTTCAACCATATAAAACCAGGGAACTACATAATCAACGCACTTACCGATAAAAACAACAATTTAAAGTATGATTCTTTAAACGAATCCATAGCCTTCACAGATTCATTATTAATAGTGGACACCTCTTATATAGCTAAAAACATAAATCCACTCTATTTATTTGCTGAAGATGTTCAGAAATTACGCTTAGTAAAAATCAAAGAAAAGCCCTCATTAACCCGAGTAATATTTAACAAACCCATTTTTCAATACACGCTGACCAGTACAGACACTACTTTTCACTATTACGACAATAAAAATGACCTACTCATTTATCAGCATTTAAATACAACTTCCGATTCCATACAAATTAACTTACATGTTATAGATTCGTTAAATAACACTATCGACAGCACTTTTCTGCTAAAATTCGACTCAGATGCTGCAAAAAATACTAAAGCTAAAAAGTTAATTGCAGGATTACAATCTATTGATAATCAAATAGATAAAGGTAAAACAGGTCTTGAAATCAAACTTAATTACCCCATTTATAAGCTCTCAGAATCGCATATAAAATTTCTGCACAAGGGAGATACCATACAAGCACAAATAGATCCGAATAAGAAGACCTCTTTTGATGATAAAAGAATGCTGGTCACATTGTTCTTACAAAATATTCCTAAAGACACTTTGCATCTGGTAATAGAACCCGGTGCTTTCATCGGGCTAAATGAAGACACATCAGAATTGTATCAAAGTACTTTCTTCCCAATTGATGCAACAAAATTAGGCAGCATAAGTGGTAACATCGAAACAAGCTATAAAAACTACGTATTTCAAATATTATACAAGGACAAAATTATCTACTCAAAAAGTAACACTACTACATTTCTGTTGAGAAATATAGAACCAGGTGATTATACTTATCAACTCATAGTAGACAATAACAACAACGGAGCTGTAGATCGCGGATCATATGCCAAGCGCATTCAACCTGAACATCTCATTAAACACAGTAACGTTACCAAGCTAAAACCCAACTGGGAAATAATGGATATACACTTAAATTTTTAACTTATTCACATAAAATTACATATATAGGTAATTATAGGAGACGGTAAGTTATCAATACGTAAAATACTTATAACAATAAGCACCAAATATCCCTTAATACTTAATTAACAAATTCCTAACCTATTTACGTTCATAGGTGAAGTACTTATTAACAAATCATGTCGATATGTTCTGTTTTAATACACAGGAAAGTTTCAATTTATGTTATGTAAACACTAAAAATTGTTAAAAAAATGAAGTGTGTGTAAAGCCACTATTTAATTCCATGTTTATCCCACTTGTTTCAACATTTATAAAATATGAATACAATGTTAATAAAAATTCTCTAAATTGAACAAATAGTTAAAAAACTGATCACCAATCAGTTAAGAGTAGATAAAATGTTAATAAACTAAATCCTTTAAAACTTACACACTTCTCAGCAAACATTAATACACAGTACAGGGTTTATTAACATTTAAACAACCTTATTAATAAGAAATAAAAGATTTAAAAATTCCTTTTATTTATATACATTATGATGTTTGTATCTTCGTTAAATAAAATGAGATCTCTATTTTATGAAGTTAAATAGTCTTTTAATAATCATGTTTCTGTGCGCACTTATAAGTGCACCGGGTTATACACAAGCGCAACAGGTAGAAATTGGCGATGCTTATTTTAGTAAAGGCGATTTTGAAAAAGCATATATCATTTACAAAAAGCACGAAAAGGAAATTCAAAAAGTTCCGGCTATGTATGATAAATACCTTACAGTATTAGATGAACTTGAAAAAAGGGACGAAAAAAAGGGTTTCTTGAAAAAGCTTGTCAAAAAACATCCTGATAATTACCTGTATCGTGTTGATTATGCGCTAACATTTAAAAATAGCGGAGAACAGGCGGCTTATGATAAAAGAATTCAGGAAATGATACATGAAGTGCGAAAAAGTGATGTCTTGATTACTTTGTTTGTAAAGGCACTTACTAAAAGAAAGTTGCACAGTGAATCTATTAATACCTACTTAGAGGCGAGAGCTGCACAGAAAAGTACTGACTTATATACCGCTGAATTAATTACTTTATATAAATTCTCCGGTGAGAAAAAGAAGATGATAACAGAAATGATGAATCTACTGTTGATAAATGAACAGGAGTTGACATCGGTACAGAATACATTACAGATAGAATTGAGTTCAGAGCAAGAGAAACAGTATCTTGTTAAAAGCATTTATTCGTATATAGAAGAAACGAAGAAAACTATTTACAACAAACTTTTAGTATGGTATTATATCCAGCAGAAAGATTTTGTAAATGCATTTATTCAGGAGCGTTCGATAGATAAAAAGGAAAATTTGAATGGTAAGAGATTATTGGAGTTGGGTCAAATTAGTATGAAAAATCGCGACTATGAGTCTTCGGTAAAAATTTATGGGCATATAACTCAGAATTACCCAAAATCTTATTTTTATGTGCGTGCGAAAAGAATGCTGATAAAGTCGAAAGAAGAAATGGTGAAAAGGACATATCCTGTCGATACTTTGGCTATTAAATCGCTCATTCAGGATTATGATGTCTTGCTTGAAAAATCAGTCAGAGCTAACGATCGCGTGGAAGTTATAAGGGCAAAAGCTTTGTTATATGCCTTTTATTTACAAGATATAAGGCATGCCATTGAACTATTAAATAAGGCAGTTACTATTCCCAGAGCAAGTAAAAATGTCATTGCAAAATGCAAGATGGATCTTGGAGACATTTATATACTCAATGGTGAACCATGGGAATCAACCTTGTTATATTATCAGGTAGAAAAAGATTTAAAAGATAGTCCCGAAGCACATCAGGCCAAGCTAAAGAATGCGAAATTATCTTATTACCGGGGTGATTTTGACTTGGCTCAAGCACATCTCGATGTACTCAAACTGGCGACAACAAGAGAAATTTCTAATGACGCAATTGATTTGAGTTTATTAATACAGGATAACACCGCATTAGATACTTCAACGACGGCATTGAAGAGTTATGCGAATATAGAATTACTCATCTATCAAAAAGATTTTAAGAATGCTTTAAGTTCCCTTGACAGTCTTATCGGTATAAACGGTAGCCATTCTCTGGCAGATGAAGCTTTATATTTAAAAGGTGACGTATTGCAGAGAATTGGAAAATACGAACAGGCGGCCGAAGCTTTTGAATTGGTGTTAACAAAATATGGTTATGACATTTTAGGTGATGATGCTATTTTCGAACTGGCTGTTATAAATGAAAGGTACTTAAAAAATACTGAAAAGGCGATGACCTTGTACAAAGACATTCTTATCAAATATCCTGGAAGCATTTACACTGCAGAAGCCAGAAAAAAATACAGGAAGTTAAGAGGTGATCGAATCAATAATTAGCGAATTTTGTCTCGTGCGCATCGATAAGCAGGTTATGGAAGTCAGGAATTAGCTTTTGCTTTTTCTTTAATTCATAGAACAACCACTTGTCTGAAACAGTTAACAATTCTTTTTCTTTGGTTACTGTGTCTGCAAATGGCAGCTCAAATATCATGTTTTTACTACAGTTTTCACAACGATAGTGCAATGTGTATTTTTTGCTTTTTTTCTCCAGGTAATAGGCTATTTCCGGAATTTGGAGATTGTTTAAATAAAATTTAAATAAGCTGTATAGGTCTTTTCCTGTATGTTTACATAATTTGTTAATTACCAGCTCAGTACTCGCGTATTTGCCAGCCAGGTCTTCATAAGTTTTACGCAAAGCCCGAAACCAAATAGAATCATTATTTACAATTCCCCTACATGTGTGCATTACCCAAGCCCCTTTGTAATAGATATCGCTTGATTTGTATAAATTTTCAGTAACTGTTTCGCCGCTAAATAACATAGGTTCACTATTTTTGATTTTTGGGCGCTGACGCGCCAGGTACTCTATAGCAGAAAACTTCCCTTTGATTCTTTCTACAAATAACGACTCGGTATATGTTGCAAAAGTCTCATGAATCCACAATTCGTATTCATTGGAACAACTGATACTATTTCCCCAATATTCATGGGCACTTTCGTGAAGAATGATAAAATCGAAACCGAAATCGTTGTTTTTAAAATTATTACCATATGCTATCGCGCTTTGATGTTCCATACCCCAGAAAGGAGTTTCTACTAGTGCATACCCGTCTTTTGGAAAAGGGTAAGGTCCGTAAAGCTCTTCAAATACTCCAAGTATGGTTTTTACCTGTTCGAAATGTGTAAGCGCATTCTGCACATTCTTTTTTAGCACATAATAACTAAGATTTAGGGAGTCTGAAGTACTTGAAGAGTAATAGTCATTGATGTGTGCGTAGTTGCCTATGTTTAAGCAAACATTGTATAAATTGATCGGATAATGCACTTTCCAAACGAAGGTACGGAACTCGGCATTGCTAAATGAATTGACAAGATTCCCATTAGAAACGGCATATAGCTCTTTATAAATGTTTGGAAAAGAAATACTAATTTGCATACTGTCTGGTTCGGCTCTTGTCTTATCAATGCATGGCCACCAGCTGCTTGCTCCCAGATTTTGACATGCCGTAGCTATCCAAGGGGTACTATCATTAGTTGTTTCCCATACAAAACCGCCTTCCCATGGTGCATTTTTGGCAACTATGGGCTTTCCATGATAGTATACATCGATGAGATTAACGATTGACTTCGTGTCATTAGCCAATTCAATAATATTAGAAGTATGCTCAAAATTGACCGATTTGCCGTTAGCCCGGACAGAATCGACGGTGAAATGATCATATAAATTAATACTTATAATAGAGTCAGTTGTGCCTCGCTTTAGGTATATTTTGTTGCTACCTATTAGTGCTTTTTCTGCCGGTAAAACAGTAAGCTGTAGGTCATAATAGGAAGGAGCAATTGCAGAAAGAGTCTGGTGTGAGTAAGCACTAAAAATTAAAAAACAGCCCAGAAAGTAGATATTCTTCATAGTTTCCAAAACAAGTTCTTACAAAAGTACAATAATTCTAACAACTGCCTGCTAATTCAGAGAATTAACAAGCAGTTGCCAGGACTTCAAAAGCACCACTGCGCAAAACTTAGTATTTGGTAATTTTTGCGATTTTGTTTTTTGCCTCGGAATAGATATATATGAAGTAGATACCGCTACTGAGTTTACTAATATCTATTTCTTTGTTGGCTGACGTATTTCCATTTAGCAGCATTTCTCCTTCTGTATTTCTGATCGAATACTCGAATGAGCCATCTTCTTCGATATAACACACGTTTTGTGCAGGGTTGGGAAATATCGAAAGATCTGTACTTCTTTTACCTTCATTTAAAGATAAGACAGGTTGTCTAAGGTAATATTCTGCGCGAACCAACTCATACCATTCCTCTCTTTCACCGTTCCATTCTTCGCTTAGAAAAAATACCAATGACCCGGATTCATAGGAAAAACTGTTTTTTCTATATTTTAGCCATGATTCACTTTTTTTGTTCCAATTGTACTGAATTGAACTTGTTACCAACTCGTCGTCGTTCAAATAAGCATGTATTTTAAAAGAGTTATCCCAACTATTCGTTTCGGTGTTCCATTTGTCACCCCTTGTTGTTTCTATGTCCTTGTTTGCATTCAGGTGTGTTAATGTTCTACTTTCATGCCTCCATTCAGAAAGGTTTTCATTCCATTCATCGAGTATGATCATAGAATTTGAAGTACCATCTTCTTCGATATACGAAGTTCTGCTTCTTGGAATCCATTTGTTTTCTGGCACAGCCCATGTTGAGGTAATCGTGTAATTAAGATCACCATCAAAATAAAAGTTGACCGTTTTAGCATCCCTTATCCACTTATTAGATAAGCCGTCCCAATTGAATGAGATGATCTCCTTTTCTAAATGTTCATTGTTAAAGATGATTCTTGTTCGTGAAATGTTCAACCATTCTTCATTGCTCACATCCCAAGCACTTTTAGTATGTTCTTCTATGTTGGGTCCGTAATGGTATGCTATTTTATACTCCTCTTGTAAGCTATTTCTGCTTTGAATCCATACAAAGCTGGTATTCGTTAGTAAGCGATTTTCATTATCGTAAGTATATTGAGATTCTCCCTGACTTTCCCATTTATTGGTTAATGGTACATATAAATGGAATTTTTTGCTTACTAATCTATCGCTCAGGTCATATTCGTTTGATTCACGCACCGTACTTACGGAGGCGAACGTTACGATGATACTGTCTACCAGCGCATCACCAGATTCTTTGCTAAAGATTTCAAAATGACGCTTTTCTTCCAATCTGTTTTTAAGACTGTTTTCGGGTTCATTTTGAGAAAAAGCCACTGAGATTTGTGCTAAAATTAAGTAGATACTGAATAATTTTATTTTTAGGTTCATAATAAAAATGTTTAAAAGTTACGAGATGCTGTTTTCATAAAATAACAGACATACTAAGGACACTAGTGCCCTTAATAATATATGTAAACCGGAGCCTCATAAATAAAGCACAATTTACATTTGGTCCAGAGACTGGAAGGAAACTCCAGGGAAAACGCGATTAAATTTTCATAAGAGACAAGGAACCATTAAATTAACGATGACAAAAATTTGGGAATGGACTATCCGGATAAGGTTATTAATAAATTTGTGGAAACGCTTTATGGTGATGATGAATCTTTTCGCTGGTTGCTGGATAACGGAGTCAAGGAGCTGGCGGCGCTGGCACGAGCCATTGAAGGGAATCAGAATGCCATAGAATGGCTAAAAAATAAAGACCATTACCATTTATACATGTTTTCACGAGCCATTTTTAAAAATGCACCTGCTCTGGAGTGGCTTTTGGATCATGATGAAAAATTTTACGCGGCACTTGCGGGGGCAGTGCACCAACATGAAATAGCAACGGAGTGGCTAAAGGAGAAAGTAGGCAAGGACCACTCAATTGTAATCGTAGCTTTAAGAGACATAGTGGGTATCTAGCACTATGGAAAACATATAATTAGGCGAATGTAAATTTTTTTATTAAATTGATTAGCACTTTTACTAATATAAGCGCTTCTAAAAGCGAATTAGAATTTAGTATGAAATAAATTGTTGTTATAATAAGTACTTTTACAAATAAGACGAACCATGGACGAAAAGCAAACACCATCATCAGGGGCTCCGAAGCCAGCTCCTAAAAAGAAACCTGAGCCTAAGAAAAATGAAGGCGGCCAGGGAGGAGGAGGAAGCAAAGCGCTCATCATTATTTTAATTATTATAATTCTCGGCTTAGGTGGAGCTGTGGGTTATTTGATGACTCAAAACTCCGCACTACAGGAACAAAAACAAGCCGTTGAAGACGAAAATGTTGAAAAGGGTGATAAAATTGACGAAATAACACTAGATCTGAACGCCAAAATTAAAGATTACGAAGAACTAATGGCGGAGTATAAGAAAATGGAGCTAGATGTTACAGACCTTCAATCAACTCTTGAAGAGCTTACTAAAGAACGTGACATGTGGAAGAACTCGGTGAATTCAAGCAAAAGAGAAAGAGATATGCTACGTCGTAAGTTGGAGAAAGTGATTGCACAAGCTGAGCTCGATCGTATCAAACAACAGGAAGAATTGGATCGCCTGAAGTTGGCTAACGATTCGTTAAGTTCGGAGGTAGATACATTACTTGCAGAACGCGAAGATATGTATGATACCATTATGGATCAAAAAGAAAAAATTAGAATCGCTTCTATTCTTAAAGCCGAATCTGTTGATTTGAACTTCTACTCTGAAAAAGGTAAGGAAGTAAAAGAAACAAAAAGCGGTTACAAAGGTAAAAGTATAGCCAGAATGACTGTTACTGCAAAACTAAGTGATAATAAGATTGCGAAAATGGATGAGAAGTCATTTGTAATGCGCTTATTAGAACCAAGCGGTACTGTTTTGTTTGACCTGGAATCAGGAGGTGGTTCATTCGATACACAAGATGGTAAAACAAACTTTTATACAGCCAAGCAGGATATCGTATTTGATAATACGGGCCAGGAATTGGTTTTTGAATACTCAAAAGGAGATGCTTATGAGCCGGGAACGTATGCTATTGAAATATTTGCAGATGGTTACCTTGCCGGAAAAACAGAATTTGTAGTCAAATAAGCTATAAATTATATTGTCTTGAAAACAGAAACCCCAGGCATTTGCCTGGGGTTTTTTGTTAATGACATTTCCGGTAAAAAGACCGCTGAGTTACTTGGAAAAAGTAGTGTTTGGTAGGACATTTCCACTAAACGCCATAATTCGGTTTAATGGAGCACTAATGTATCGTTTATGCTTTTTTGACTTGTACAGCTCTTGCCCCTCTGTCTCCTTTTTCTATTTCATATGTAACTAAATCACGGAGATTTACTTCCTCTTCAAACTCCGAATGATGAACGAATACCTTTTCAGACCTTTCCAGGTTTTCTATGAAACCATAGCCTTTTTCTTCATTAAAATAGACCAAACGACCTTTTTTACGTTTGTCTTCCGGTAACTTTTTAGGAGTAGCTATCTGTATAACCTCCTCGCTAGTGTCCGTTTCTACTTCTTCTGGTGGTGAGTCCAATATGTTGCCGTTTGAATCGACATATGCCATCATATTTTCCAATTCACCTCCTGTAGAACTATTTTTTCGCTCTTCTTTCTTCTTTTTTTTCTCTTCGCGTTTTCGAAGCCTTTTCTTCTCTTTTTCTTTTTTATTAAATGTCTGTTGCGATTTCGCCATATGTTGATTTTAACCTGAACAATTCTTTTCTAGATTGGAACCAGTAATGATTGATATTTTATTTTGACTGTTAAACCAATTAAGGTTTAACAGTTCTTAATCAACCCATTACCTGTACGTTAACAGCATTCAGGCCTTTTCTCCCCTGCTCTACTTCAAACTGCACTTTGTTACCTTCTCGGATTTCATCTATCAGACCGCTTTCATGTACGAATATATCTTCATCTGTATCTGATTGCTTAATAAATCCGAACCCTTTTGTGTTGTTGAAAAACTTTACTACTCCTTCTTTCATATGTATTTAATTAAAATATTTAACGCATTAAAATAATTAAGGGTTAATGCTCCCTTCTATTTATTACTTTTCGTTAAGCTGCTGTAACTATCTATTTTTTACGGCATGCTATACGCAATTATTATTCCTACTTATGAGACAAATGCCTTTACCATTTATCTCACTAAAACGATCATAATTAATCTCCTTTTACAGATACTTTGATATAATCGCTATTAACCACAATTGTCCCTGAAGACTCAGTTACAATGCTAATCTCAAGAAACATGGACGAAAAATTAGGAGTCGATGAATATTGAGCACTTTGGATAAAAAATTTCAGCTCAATAATCCTGATTTGTCTAATACACTTAAAGGACTTTTGAAGAGAACTAACCAAATAATACGCAAATATAAGCAAATTAATTGAATAGTAGCGATGTAGCTTAAATATCTGCGGTACAAACGGGCTAGAAACCAAAATTCTATAAGTTTATAGAATTAGTAAAAGTAGTGAACCAAATTTTACTTAAAACGCAAAAAGTAGCAAAGACAACGCTTTTTAAGCTTGTCTTTGCCTGTTGTTGTTCTTAAAAAATTTGGTAGTCAGCTGATCAAATCTTTGATTTACCTTCCAAAACGGATATAATGTGGTTTCATAATATTATTGCCGTTATTATCGGTATCCATGCTGTAACCGCCGGCAACAAAATCCATTCCTTTATTGCTTTGCGCACGTCGTACTGTATTGTAGTCGCCCCAACGGGAAGTACAACGTGTACTTAACTCCGGATAATACACCACATAATCTCCCCAAACTCCTACTGCGTGACTTGGGTGTGTATTTTCTCCGCCAAAGCCAACTGACAATCCAAGTTCGCCTTCTGCATTAGTGGCGAAATAGGTATAGCCGAAAGCCACATCCGGGTTCCAGATTTGCATTTGCTTGGTCTTAGTCCAATTGTTGGTATTTATTTCCACAATTTGATAGTGCGGATTATCAAAACCACCACCCGCAGCAGCAGCCCAACCGAGCCAAAGTTTGCCATCTTTAAGCGCATTACCCATTATGTGGTGTGTTCCGGGAAGTTTTCCCATCCAGTTTTGTCCGCTTGGGCAATTGGAAATTTTATCGCCATTTGGCCAGCTGTTCACCGTCAAAGAATTCCATGAATAGAAATTATCGCCGTCTTTCATACTATAAACACGTAATTCGCTATTGCTGAGATGGCCCCCCCAGTATACCGTATTCCGGGCATTTTGCGTGATATGAGAGAAATAAGCATTAGGAGTCGTTTTCGCAAACTGATAATGGATAGTAGATTTGGCAGCAATTTCTGATAATTTGATGCGTACTACATTTCTACCTTTACCAACGGAGTTTGTGCACCACCAAAGGCTATTGGTTCCAAAGGTCATATCATTGTAATCAAGGCTCTTATCTTTATTGAAGACATCACTTTTGAAATCCCAGTAAGTCCAGGCTGTTCCATTACTATTTCGAATTTGATTGGTAGTCTGCGCGGCAATTCTAATAATATTATCACCTTCAGTGTCTTTTCGATATTGCAACAACCAAACAAACATATCTATTTGGGGTACATAGTGTAGAATCTGGTCGCAACAAAACCCTCCATTTGTTTGAGGAAACAAGGTCGTCGGGTTTATGACAGTAAAGTTTGCGCCACCATCTTCCGAAAGTGCCATCCAGCCGTTTCCTGTTAACATAACCGTTTGTTCATTTTCCGCTACACTCAATTCAGGGCAGCAGGAAGAGGTCATGTTTTGTGTGTTGCTAAGGCTCTTATAGTCTTTAAAATATAGGGCTGCGCGCTCCGCTTTCTCTTGTTGCTCTTCCGATTTACCCCTTGGTTTTAAACCACGAAGCTTAAAAGCATCATTTTCTGGCTTCATATCACCCACTTTTGGGCCATCGGGAACTTTATCGTAGTATTCATCTTCATTGGGGTTCTCCATATTCGGTTCCTGAGGTTCAAAAGGTGCGCCTTTGGTATTTTGAGCATTTGCAATTCCTGTTTCCAGTCGTAAGCTGTTATCTCCAATCTGAGTGGTATCCCCTCCATTGTTATTGTTGCCATCTCCACCCGTAGTAGTGGTATTGTCACATGAGTATATCATGCTAAGACCAGCGGTAGCGAAAAGAATGTAAGTAAATAGTTTAAGTAAATTTCTATTTGTCATTATTGGTTTGATTTAAAAGCTAAACAAAATTTTAGCAAACATAATTGCAAATAAATAACGCGTCCTGTTTATGTTATGAAGCAGGTAATAATGATGATAGAATTTCATATTTTTTATATAAAAAATCTTTGGGCTCAATACGGCAGGTGAGCAGGTAGAAGCACCTGAATAAGGGCAGGAATCTTGTCGAAATGGGCACCAGAACCAAGTATGTCTGTTCTACCTGGTTCTGGTACCAGCCAGGTGCTAGCGGCTTCGTTTATACAACTTCAAAACAATCAAAAATAATAACGCAGTAATTAGCAAAGGCCAAATTGTTACAAGAATATAAGCGATGCTTCGTACGATGACCACCCCGTTTTCCCAGGCGTCTTTCATTAATACCGCAAAAGATGATTGTTCTTTATATATTTTTTCGTAGTGCGTTTCAAAATGAGGAGTTTCATATAACGCCAGTTTTATGCTTGCAAATTGTATTCTGTTTAATTCGTTTTTTTCTTCAAGCAACGCGTAATCAATCTGAGCTTCTTTGTCTCGCATACTTTCAAATATTGCCAATTGTTCTTCTGTTTTTGCTTTTGCAGCATGAACTACCCCCTGCACGCGTTCATTGAAACGTTTATTTCTGTTTTGTTCGAGTTGATTTTCCAAAATTTGTAATGTTACATCTTCAATTTTTATTACACGACTGTTAAGGAATACCACTTCTTTGGCTATTTTTTGCATAACCCCGTGCAGTTTGTCGGTGGGAATGCGCAGCGTAATTTCGGAACGTGAAGAAACCTTCCTGACAATTTTGACAGAATCGCCAAGGGTTTTTTCGCGATGGTAAAAACGACCAATGCCGCTTATATCAGACGACTGAACATAGCCCCCGGCTTCAAAAGCTACATTTTCAATGTTTTGCGTGCTTTCAAATACATCTTTCGTTTCAAAATGCAGGTCACTGGTTTTTAAGAACTTCTTGCTGGTATCGGCACTTGCATTTCTACTTAACGAGAGACCTACTATTTCGCCATAATCCTTTGCTTCTTCCGGTGCTTCCTCTGTAGTTTCAGAACCATACCCTTGCCGGGTACCTTCCTCGTAGCGCTTAGAGCTTGAAGCTTCAGTTTTCAAATTTTCTAAAGTTTGTTCATGGCGATCAGAGCTACATGCACTTAAAGCGAGCGCTACAGTAGCTATCCAAAATTTTATGCTATTCTTTTCCATTATGTACCTAGTTGTATATTCGACTAATTATTTTTCACTAGGTACCGCAAAAAAGAAAAGGTCACCCAAGTATAGCGGCAATTAAAAATTCTTCGTTATTTTTATAGCTTAAAATAATCTTAGAATGATGCGTTCATTATTGCTGACGGTTTTAGCTACATTTTTGATTCTTACGCTTAACGCTCAGGTAGACCCTACAGCGAAACGAGAACAGATCGTAAAAAGTAAAATACGGTCTATAACTGTAATGGGACACAAATTTACCGAGGAAGGGGACGAAGACCCCGTAGGTATTAAAAAAACGCATGAAATGTTTGATGAAAAAGGTAATAAGACCCGCGCTTACAATTATTACAAAAACGCAAGCATAAAAGATCAAACGATGTACAGATACAATTCCCAGGGAAAGTTGTCAGGTGTAATTACCAAAGATGGCAATGACAAAATTCTTGAAAGGTATATGATTAAATACGATGCCAAAGGTAATGAATCTGAAAAATTAGGTGAAAAGGATGGTAAGGCTTATCACATTAAGTATGATTACAAAAACGGATTGTTGACTAAAAAAACAAAAGTTGATGCAAATGATAGCCAGGTTTGGCAATATGTGTATGAATACAACACAGATGGTAAGATGATTAAAGAAAAGTACCTGGGAAAAAAGAACTTCGAAACACATTATTTTTATAACAACAAGGGCTTAATGACTCGAAACGTGTCGTTTGCAGATACAATTCAAGGCTACACCTACCTTTACGAGTATGATGATAAAGGAAACAAAATAAGGGAAGAGCAGCTCGATGGTAAAGAACGCAGCATGAATGTATATAAATACATTTATCAGGATAATGGAAAGGTATCTGTGATCGAATTATACAGTAATTATTTGGGTTATTTGTCACAAAAATGGGTATATAGGTATGACGGTGACGGAAATATAGAGCAGATAAAAATTTTTGATAAAGAAGAAGGCTTGCCCGTGTTCAACAGTAAGTACATCTATCGTTACAGAAAATAAACTTTCTACTCCTTCTGCAAGAACATAGTTTGGTCTTTGGCCGTTTAAATGCAAAGGGTTTTCAAAAAGGCCCTGTACGTGCATGTTTGAAATTCTTAAAACATACTTAAAAAGACTCACCAATCTTTCCGGAAATAACAAATCACTGTTACAGACAAGGTTGTATGCGAAACAGGACATGGATCTTCACGATCTTGATTTTTTGCTCAATAAACCTTCATGGTCTGTTATTGAAGACCTCATTGCCCGAAAAAGCAGCATTACCTTGTGTGATGCCATGGATAGCAGAAACGAACATGTAAACAAAGCAGCAAATAAGCTCAAGGGTATTCAAAGACAAGATTTGTTTATCCAAGCCGAAAGGGGTAGCAAAGACCTCTATGTAGGCTGGCCTATGGCCGAAGGCAAATTTGTAGACGGAACACTCATTCGCACGCCACTTCTATTCTTTCCGGTGTGCCTTGAATTAACTAATACATCCTGGCAAATGAAATTGCGCAAGGAGGTTCCTATTTCATTCAATAAAAGCTTCTTACTGGCGTATGCCCATTTTAACAAGATTAAGGTAAGTGACGAATTGTTGGAGCACGACATTGGTGAATTTCCGCGCGACGCCCAACTGTTTAAATCAGCTTTGTACGAACTCCTTAAAAATAGTGAACTCGAAATAAACTTTAACCAGGATCTGTTTCAAAATAAATTAGTCCATTTTCATACCTATAAACGCAATGAACTGGACCAAAAATGGGGAAATGGGGAAATAAAGCTTTTTTCCGAAGCAGTGCTTGGTCTTTACCCTCAATCGGGTTCTTACCTGGTTCCCGACTATGAGTTCTTGCTGGAAAACAGTAAGGAAGAGAGCCTGGAAGCCTTTTTTCTTAGCAAGCAGCAAATACCGGTATTATTCGGAAATGAGCAAAATATAAACATCAATCGCCTGGTTAAAAGTGTGCGAGAAGAACATACGGTGACACCCTATAAATGCGACGCATCTCAGGAGGAAGCCATTCGTATGGTAAAAAGCGGTCAAAGTATCAGCGTACAAGGTCCGCCCGGAACAGGAAAATCGCAGCTCATTTGTAATTTGATAGCTGATTTTACAGCCAGAGGTAAAAAAGTACTAGTCGTTTGTCAGAAAAGAGCCGCACTCGATGTGGTATATGAAAGGTTAAGTGAATTGAAGCTCGATAAGTTTTCGGCATTAGTTCATGATTTCAAAAATGACCGAAAACAGATCTATGAGCAGATCTATGAACAGATAGAGGCCATAGATGCTTATGAACGTATGAATAATGGTTTGGACACCATTTATATGGAACGCACGCATTTGCAAGCCAGCCGGAAAATAGAACAATGTATTGAAGAACTGGCAGAGTTTAAACATGCGCTTTTCGATGATACGGAATGCGGGTTTTCACCTAAAGAATTGTATCTGACAACCGATACCACTGAGTCTCACCTCAACCTCAATCAGGAATGTGCCTACTTTAGCAGGCAGCTTATTGAAGAGTTTGATCACAAGCTAAGTCAGTATTTACCTTATTATGAGCGCCTGGAAAAAAATGAACACCCATGGCAAAACAGGATTTCATTTAAAGATTTTACGTTTTCAGACCTACAGGGAATCAAAGACACGCTCAGCGAAATTCCGGATTATCAAGAATTATTTAAGGTTAAGTTGCGCGAACTTATAAATCACGATTTTACCATTACCGAAAGTGAATGGCTGGTAGACAGGGAGCAACAGATACAAGATCTTTTACAACTGATAAAACCCCCTGTTATTTATAGGTTTTTAAAAGAATTATTTCAAAAATCTATAGATGAGGACTTATTGCTTATCTATGAGAAAAGGATTATGGATTCCTTTGAAGAGCTTGGTCCGGAGTTGTCGGTAAGCCGCGAAGACTTAGGTGCTTTCCAGAATGTGTTGGAAAAATACCTGCGTGCGCGCAAACGATTTTATAAAAGATGGTGGTGGCACCTTTTTAACAAAGACAAATATGTTATAAAAAGAGCACTCTCTTCCAACAACCTGGAATGGTCCCGCATCGGTTTTCGCCTGCTCAAGAAAAAAATAGATAAACGATTTAACCTTGAGCATAATCTAACCGAATTGCGGGGTATAGATTGGTTGCCCGATGTACCGGAATCGTGTGAGCGCCCTGTTTTGGAAGAGTGGTTTCACAACCTTTCTGTGGCCATACGGGCAAAATCTATTTTGGAAGAATTAAGAAGTTTTGGAGATTTCATCAAATTGGATTCGAGTGACTACTGGTCTTTGAAACAACGGCTCGAAGATGTATTAGCCTTATGTGCGGAAGCGGCTCAAAAGCAGTTGCATTGGAGTCGCTACCTCAGCGATCAACAAATTCATGATCTACTAAAGAATTACGACCTCAACAATGAACTCCTGCCTTCGTTAGAAAAGGACTTTGATGCACTTTGCGAATACGACCGCTTAAAAGCCTTATTCAATAATAAAGAGCACGCGCTTTTAAATAAACTGCTCAGCAGTGCAAAGGATGCATCTTATGAAATCGTATCACGTTTATTTCAGAACAGTATTCGCCTGGCCTGGCTCAATTATTTTGAGAGCAAATATCCGGTTTTAAGATCTGTATCTTCTTTGAAGATGAGTCAGCTTGAACGTGAGCTACAAGTACAAATAAAAGACAAAATGAAAGTGAGTAAAGACATTTTGTCGATGAAAGTAAGAGAGCAAACGTATAAGAATATAGATTACAATCGGCTTAAAAACAGAATTACTTACAGAGATCTTCTGCACCAGGTAAGCAAAAAAAGGAAGATCTGGCCCATGAGAAAATTGATAGAAACTCACCATGAAGAGCTCTTTAGCCTAATCCCCTGTTGGCTGGCATCACCAGAATCGGTTTCTGCACTATTTCCCATGAAAGATTTTTTCGACCTTGTAATATTTGATGAGGCATCGCAATGCTTTGCAGAAAAAGGGATACCCGCGATTTATAGGGCCAAACAAGTGGTAATAACCGGTGATTCTAAGCAGCTAAGCCCCAATGACCTTTACCAGGTGCGCTGGGAAGACAACGAAGACAACGATATTCCTGAACTGGAAATAGATTCCTTACTGGATCTGGGAACACGTATGCTCCCGGAAGTTTCCCTTGAAGGCCATTACCGTAGCGAATCACTCGATTTAATAGACTTTTCAAACACCCATTTTTATAAGGGAAAACTAAGGTTGTTACCTTCATTTAAAGATATTAACGAAAGAGAACCTGGAATCAGTTACTTGAAAGTAAACGGTTACTGGGATAAAGGAGTGAATCTCGCTGAAGCTCAGCAAATAATTGAAGAAGTACTTCAACTGCTCAGCCAAAAACAGCACAGCATTGGAATAGTAACGTTTAATTACAAGCAGCAACATCTTATTCAAGATTTATTGGAAGCTGCCGCCCTTGAAAATAATACCTTAATACCAGCTACGCTCTTTGTCAAAAATATTGAAAATGTTCAAGGCGATGAAAGAGACGTAATTCTTTTTTCAATTGGCTATGCACCCAATTTACAAGGCAAAATGCACATGCACTTTGGTGCTTTGAATATGGAGAATGGTGAAAATCGCTTAAATGTAGCCGTAACCAGAGCCAGAAAAAAGGTGAAAGTAATTACCAGCATATTACCCCAACAATTACAGGTAGAAGAAACGAAACATATAGGCCCCAGATTGCTTAAAAAATACCTCGAATATGCGCATACTGTTTCTCAAGGAAATTACCAACCCAATCAAAAGGATGCGCTCGATTTTCATACCGACTGGTTTCTAAAATCGAAACTAAAAGTACTATCATCTCAAAAATTGGGAGCAGATGTCGAACACAACAATTTGCCCTTTGCAGATCTCACTTTGTCTCAAAACAATAATTACCGCGCATTACTTTTGACCGATGATGACATTTATTACCAAAGTTCATCTGTCAAAGATTTTCATGCCTATCTTCCACTTGGTTTAAAGGAGAAAAAATGGCCTCACCTGAAAATCTTTAGCCGACAGTGGTGGAACGACCACGAGCACGTCCTTAAAGAGCTTGGAAAACTTTCCGGCTAACCTTCATCCGTAAAGCTCAAAGTAGTAAATTCCGTTTTTAAAGAATACAGTACGGAAAAATGAATCGATTTGTAATTTCAGATATTCACGGGTGCTACGATACCTTTTGCGCGCTAATTTCAAAAATCAATTTAAAGAAAGAAGATCAATTGTACCTGTTAGGTGATTATATCGATAGAGGTCCTCATAGCGCCAAAGTTATCGACTATATCTTAGAATTAATGGACAATGGGTATCAGTTGTATCCATTAAGAGGGAATCACGAACAAAACATGCTCTTTGCTGAAAAGGAATATGACTTCAAAACTTTTGTACATTTTGTAGAAAAAATCAATAAAAGTGCGGACCTCATACATGAAGGTCGTTTAATTGATAAATACAGGCAATTTTTTGAATCCCTGCCATTATATTACTTGCTTCCTGATTATATCCTGGTCCATGCCGGCCTGAATTTCCTAATAGATAATCCTTTGGAAGATAAAAATGCGCTCATGGAAATCAGGAAATTTGAAATACCTGCGAGTCACCCCCTTACTGCAAACAGGGTTGTGGTACATGGTCATGTTCCCACTTATTTTGAAAGTATTGAAGGAGCATTGAGGTCTTCATCAAAAATTCCACTCGATAATGGTTGCGTTTATTCAAAAGCCCACAAAATCTATGATTATAAACGCCTCGGAAATTTACTTTGCCTGGACCTCGATCGCAAAAAACTGATAGTGCAAAAAAATATAGAAACATAAGCTTATGTTTTTGTATTGATGCCCTTAAAAGTTTATTATGCATTGAATATTTGAAGCATATGAAAACAGAACATTTGTCGCTCATAGACTATCAGGAGATTTTGGATAACACCATTGATGATGTTAATCTGGAGGTATTGGAATTGGGGTTCCTTAAACTTTCAAGTGGGAAAGTAGCAGTATGCGATCCCTTAATCGCCTATGAAGAAGAAGGTTTTAATAAAGAAGTGCCAACTGGCGAATTTTCCGTGAAAGTATATAATGTCAAAGAAAAAAAAGGCCCTGATTGTTATGCGCTTGCTCAACTACAGTTTACAACAGAAAAAGCAGTTAAGTGGGTGCTAGCGATTCAAGACGAGGACGACATCAATGAGTTGGAAGACGAAGAAGATTTTCTGGGTTTTGCCGTAGATGCTGGAATTGCCTGCTTTATGGATGCTGAAACAGTAAAGCTTTACGATCAGTTTGTAGATAACTACTATAAAGAAAACCCCGATGGCAATATCTATGATGATTTTTTCGCTGCCGAATTCAAAAAAAATGCACGTAATCCACGTGTATTGGGTGCTTATGGTGATTGGATAAATTTTACCATTCCAGGTAGTGATGCAAACATTGTTATGTTTCAATCTGGAGGTGGCGACGGAGTCTATCCGGCCTATTGGGGCATTGATGCTTCAGGAAAAGTCACCTCACTGATAATCGATTTTTTGGTTTTATTTGAGGAAGAGTAACTAAATTGTAAAAACAAAATAAATGACAAATCATGGAACATGAAATTAGCAGATTACAGCAATTAGTGGAAAAAGGAAGTAACTACGTTATGGAGTCTTCAGAAGATACTTTGCGAAAGAAATCTGACATAAAATCATGGTCCAAGTTAGAGATAATAGGTCATCTCATCGATTCAGCTATCAATAACCTGCAACGATTTACGGAAATCTCCTTCGAGCAACCTTATCCTTACAGAAAATATGATCAGGACCGTTTAGTAGTGAGTAATGCTTACAATACTGCTGATGCAGATGAATTGATTTCGTTGTGGCGAGCGCTCAACAAAAGAATAGAAAAAATAATGCGTGCACAGAAGCCGGAGTCATTGAAATTGCTTATTATAACGCCAGAAGGAGACACATTTGATCTTCAATTCCTTATGACTGATTATATAGATCATATGGAGCACCATTTTAAAAAACTGTTTGCATAGACATCTGGTTCAGGTGGCTACCTCAACGAAGTACCCACCACCTATGCCACATTTTGACAGAACATAAGATTTTTCTATTTTCGTAGTTTATAAAACGCGCTCATCTGACCATGTCTTCCAAACAAAAGATAATTCTTGCACTTGTACTACTAGAAGTAATACAGTTGGTATTTTTTCTCAAAATGAACAGAACAGAAGATTTTTCGCCTGAAGAACTGACCACGGTCGATACTACAGGTTGTAAAGAACCAGAAGTATTTAAATCGGTACTTGAGCCTTTTGAGACTAATAAAGTTTACAATGTGCTCGATTCAATGCCTTTAGCACTAAACAGTGGGAGTTATGCTGTGCTAAATCCCGACGTAGAGTGGGGACCGACATGGTCTATTGAACCCCAAGCGTGCAATGGTACCAGAAGAATTGAATTCGCTTGCAGAATTCATTCATCTCAACCGGGATCAACACCCTTTATTGTAAGTGTAGAAACGGATAAAAATGATTTTTTATTTTATGAATACCTATTTGTGCCGCTGGTTCCTATAAAAGACAACGAGGAGTGGTTCCTTTACAAGCAAATAATCGAAGTTCCTGAAAATGTGAGATGGAGTGAGGCGGAGAGAGTTAAAATTTATTTCCATAACAGGTATAAACTGAATTACGCGATTGACGATGTTTCTATACAATTTTTGAAATAAGTTTTTTTAGCTGTTTTAAACCCAATCCAATAGACTGCGCTCCGCGTGGAATTTACCTTCATAGCGCTCTAATACATGAGCACGCATTTCATCGGCATGTTGGTTAATATAACTGTGATATTTATCCTCTGTAAGAAAATGGTAGTGAAATATATACAGAAATTCTTCCTCGCGCGACTTCATGACCTGAGAAGAATGGATTAATCCCGTAGCAAGCAGTTTTGGAACATGTTCCTTTTGCATAAATGTGATCCATTCGCTACATATGGACGCTTGTACTTTTATTCGAACCTGGTAGGTAATCATTTGTTAGCCTTTTTACTAAAACACATACCGGTTTAAATAGTTCGTATATATATATATTCTCAGTAAGTTGCTAATTACTAATATGAAAAGCTTCGTGTCCGCTTGCTTTTATTAAGCCCACATTTTTAGCGTAAAAGTAAAACCATGTTAAAGTCAATTCCTTTCCGTGAATTCTTGTTATAATCTGATGTTGCGTTCCGATAATATCAGTGTATGCCGTTCCGTTTACATTCATTTTTTCAGTGTAACCCAGGGATACGTATGTATTGATAAGCTCTGTATCACCCGATTTCAATGTATCTGACCACTGCGCTCCATAGCTGCTGTTCTCTTTCAAAAAGATAGTTTCCGAACCCAGATCTCCCAAAGTCTGGTAATAGTAGTAGTTACCATCTTCATAGCGGTAATAAAGTTGATCTTCTTTACTTCCTTGCCTTTTGATAACAGCGTAATTAATGCCATTTTTCTCTTTTTCATTATCGGTGAAAACGAGACAAAATTCTTTTTCTCCTTCGTAGCAACGTTTTTCATTGATTTTGAAAGCGAAGTAATCACCATTTTCAGAAAATTCTTCTGTATCCATAGTACGGAAGCTATTGTCATCCTTTTTGCATGCTGCTATGAATATTCCTATTAGGAATAGGTAGCGTAAATTGGTATTCATATGTCAAAATAAATAAGGGTATTAAAAAAGGAATTGTAAGATAACAGCAAACTAATGAACAATTCTTGAGAATTGCAATAAGTATTTATACCTGAATGTCAATAACATATAATTATTTCTGTGTGTATCTATCTCCAAAAAAATCACGTTATATAATTATAGAACATTACAATTTACCTAAAAACCCGGAAGTTATGAAGCAAGACTATTCGAAATACACGGAGAAAGATCAGGCTATTTGGCGTTTTCTTTTCACAGAGCAATTACATAATTTACAAGGCAATGTTTGTCAGGAGTTTTTGGATTGTCTGGATGAACTACATACTGTTTTTAATGCAGACAGGATTCCCCGTTTTGATCAGGTAAATGCAAAGCTGATGAAAAAAACCGGTTGGCAAATACATGTGGTCCCCGGACTGATTCCTGTCCTGGATTTCTTTGAACATCTCAAAAACAAGCGTTTTTGTGCGAGTACCTGGCTGCGTACTCCTGAAGAGTTGCATTATATTGAAGAACCGGATATGTTTCATGATGTTTTTGGTCATATACCTTTATACATGAATGAAGATTATGCCGATTTTACACAGCGTGTTGGTGAGGTGGCCCTTAAATGGAAAGACGATAGTATGAAAATAAAGCAATTGCAGCGATTGTACTGGTTTACCATTGAGTTTGGTGTGATAAACAGGTATGGGAAAACCAAAAGTTATGGGGCCGGTATCATCTCTTCTATCGAGGAGACGCGAGTTGTAGCCAACAAAGGCAGAACTTTTGCTCCTTACGATATCAAAGAAATAATTGATAAGGAGTTTAATATAGATACGATACAGCCTGTATACTTCGAAATCGACAACTTTAGGCAACTTTACGATTCCCTCGATATTCTGGATGAATTGTTTGAAGCTGCGGCCTGATCCCAGTGGACTACACCATTCTGCCCGAATGTCGGAGGTTCGTTGATGACATCGCCTTTCAGTACATAGTTTCCAAATGCTCCTTCCTGCGCTACCAATATATCACGCGCACTATTGGCGAGAAGCATGGACATTGACGTCAATATTCCGGACTCACCGGCATTGCCACCGATTATTACAGGTATCTTTCTTTTACGTGCTTCTTCGACTATTTGCAGCGCGCGTGTTAACCCGCCCATTTTGCTTAAATTGATTTTTATGATGAAGCGCTTGGGTCGGCCAATCTGAACAAAATCTTCATAAATGAGAAAGCTTTCATCTAATATTATTTTACCCTTATAAAGTTGCAATAAGGATTCCATTTCATAGAAATCGCAGGCAGAAAAGGGTTCTTCAATAGCAAAAACTTCATTATCCAGTGCTTTAAGGTACCTGGAAGCTGTTAATGAATCGTTCCATAGGTTGTTAATTTCATAACGAATGCGCGCCTTATTACCGGTGAATTTCTTTATCTCCATAATATTGCGCCGGTCTACATCCAGGTTTCCATGTAAATTCAGTTTAAAATCTGTAAACCCGTGTTGGGCATAAAAGTAAATTTGTTTCATACAAAGTTCTACATTTGAATGATTGACTATTGCACTGAAATAATAAGGTTCCGTAGATGTTGCCAGTCTTGTCAGCTTACTCACATTTTGACCTCTTTCTTTTGATATTAGGTCTATAATCGCCAGTTCAATTGCACACCAAAATAATGGAAACTGATCTATAAGGTCTTTGTACTCATAAACAAACTTTTGGAGTTCAGTATAGGATCTGATGTACTTTAAGTCCTCCTTTATTTCTCGTAAGAAATAAATATCATCATCTATCAGGTGTTCTTGTGCTTTGGTAACATGGGCTATACCAAAACCCTTGTAATGTTTCCTTTGGACAGAAACAACAATGTGTTTGGAGGAGGTAGTGTTATCTGGGGCGAAAATAGAGGGTTTGTTCAACTCAAGTTCCTGAACACCCATTTTCAGATCTAATTTTTCTAGTGTTGTTGGGTTCATAATTTTCATAGGAATAATCATATTTTAATACAACCATTCCGGACGTAGGTTCAATACATATTTCTATCCGGGTTAAAATGTTACTTTAATAAACAGAATCACTCATAAGAGTGTCATGTCATATCAAAAGTCTTCCATAATTAAAACGATTTAGAGTATTTAATATTTTAGAGAATTATCGATTATTTTTTAGAATAAACCTCCCGATTCATAGCCTTAAACCGGGAGGGAATCATAACATGAATTGTTATAAGAGAAAGGATTGGGTTCTAATTATTTGGATCTAAAATTCATTCACTTACTAATTACTATTACATTCGATAGTAATATGTAACCCCTCCTAAGCAAATTTTTTTTCTGGCGTCCTTGTTCTATCATAATGTCGTCTTCGTTTATGCTCAATTCTTCTATTTCATTAATAGTTTCGTCCGGTTTTTTGAATAGTTGCCTGCAATCCAAATTAATATCCTACCTATAAATTTTTTGAGAAAAAAGGCAAATTAGATTGTTATCGCTGTTATAATGATACAAAGAGCCAAAGGGATACCGCAAATCGAAAAGGAGTTATTGAATGATGTAACGAAATAATCTTTGATTATCAAATGGTTGTTATTTGCAAATAGTATGGTATTTGCAGTGACAAGAAAGGTCAAGGGATGGAAAACATACATTATGTGGGTATTTTTGCTTAAGCCGTGATCTATAAACTTTTAAAGTGATAGTTAATAGGTACAGCTGCTCGAACCCTGATCAATAATCACAGTCAAAAGAAAATTCGGATATTGAATAGGAATCGGCGTTCTTATAGTTAAAATGCCACCATTCTGTGTCTAAACCTTTAAAACCTGCGTTGACCATTGTTGCTCTTAATAGTTCGCGGTTATGGATTATTGTGTCAGGAAGATTCTTGTAATTGCTATGTGCTTCTATGCCGAAATGGTCAAAATCGGTACCCATGTCGAGCATTTCACCTTTAATCGTTTCTATAGTCAGATCAACTGCCCCGCCTCTGTTGTGTATAGAGCCCGTAGTATAGGGGTTGGCGACATAGCGTGCATCTGGTACAAGGTCCCACATTTGAATTTGAACTTTCCTTGGACGATAACAATCAAACAAGCGCAGGCGATAACCTTTGGCCAAAAACTGTTTATTGGCAGTATCTAATGCATGAGCAACTTCTTTTCTTAACAAACATTGTACACATGGGTACACACGTGCGTGTAAAAAGTTAGTGGTGTCGGCATAGCGAAAGTCATAGGCTATTTCATTGCTTATTGTCTTTAAATCAACAAAAACCGTATCGTGAATAATTGTTGAATCGTTTGATTCACCAGCAAAGTGAGTGTCTTTTGGCTTTTCGTCCGGTGCTGTTTCTGTTACAGGAATTTCATGGTGTTTTTTCTCCGGATTTGAACAGGAGTAAAAAAGAGAAAAAATACTTATCAATGCCAGGTATTTCATTTTTCTGTTGAATAAAATGACGGTATAAAAGTAAACTAAATTATCAGATTTCAAAACGTGATGGAGACAAGGGTAAAGTGGTGAACCTAAGACACCTTGCACACCCCGATACATTTCCATATATTCAGCTTTTAATTAAGTGATTATTAGTGATGGATAAGCAAGTTCAACGAGCATATTGGCGCAAAAATTTAAGAATTCTTGCAGTGCTGTTAGCCTTATGGTTTATTGTATCTTTTGGCTGTGGAATACTGTTTGTCGATACCTTAAATCAATTTCAACTGGCAGGTTTCCCTTTGGGTTTCTGGTTTGCACAACAGGGTTCCATTTACTTTTTTGTGCTTCTTATTTTTGTATATGTGCTTTTGATGAATAAGCTGGACAAAGCATATAATCTCAACGAAGACTAGTTATGGATACGCAATTGTGGTCATATACCCTGGTGGGTATAACATTCGCTTTATATATTGGTGTTGCTATTTGGGCCAGAGCAGGTTCCACGAAAGAATTTTATGTCGCCGGTGGTGGTGTATCCCCATTGGCAAACGGCATGGCAACGGCTGCAGACTGGATGTCGGCCGCTTCTTACCTATCTATGGCCGGCCTTATTTCATTTACAGGATATGCCGGTTCTCAATACCTCATGGGCTGGACAGGTGGTTATGTGCTACTCGCTTTGCTACTGGCACCTTATTTGCGTAAATTCGGACAATTTACCGTTCCCGATTTTATTGGCACCAGGTATTATTCCAAGCAGGCCAGACTTGTAGCACTCATTTGCGCTATCTTTATATCTTTCACTTATGTTGTAGGACAGATGAAAGGGGTGGGAGTCGCTTTTGCCCGTTTTCTCGAAATAGATATTTCCAAAGGTGTACTTATAGGAACAGGTATCGTTTTCTTTTATGCCGTTCTGGGAGGAATGAAGGGGATCACCTACACACAAGTGGTTCAATACTGCGTATTGATTTTTGCCTTTACCGTTCCGGCCATTTTTATATCGATGCATCTTACCGGCAACCCTGTTCCACAGCTTGGTATGGGAAGTAAATTGGCCGACGGCACCTATCTGTTACAAAAGTTAGATCAACTCAGTACCGATTTAGGCTTTGAAGCCTATACCTCGGCAGGGACCAATGACCGTGTAAATGTATTAATGATAACAGCGGCATTAATGCTCGGTACGGCCGGTCTGCCTCATGTTATTGTGCGTTTTTTTACCGTTCCGAAGGTGAAGGATGCAAGAACATCGGCAGGTTATGCCCTTTTGTTCATAGCACTGCTTTATACTACTGCCCCTGCTGTGGCCGTTTTTGCAAGAACCAACCTAATTGAAACAGTAAATGAGCAGGCCTATGCCGAAATGCCCGACTGGTTTAAAAAGTGGGAGGCGGCAAAGCTCATTACTTATGAGGACAAAAATGCCGATGGATTGGTACAGTATGTGGCCGACGCTGAAAAAAATGAGCTGATAATAGACAGGGATATCATGGTACTTGCCAATCCGGAAATTGCAGGCTTACCCGATTGGGTGATTGCATTGGTGGTAGCAGGAGGACTGGCCGCAGCACTATCAACCGCAGCAGGTTTGTTGCTGGTGATAGCTACTTCCATTTCTCATGACCTGATTAAAAATTACATAAAGCCCGATATCTCCGCAAAAGGAGAGTTGCTTGCCGCACGAATCGCCATTGCCATCGCCGTTATCGGTGCCGGCCTTGCGGGTCTCAAGCCCCCGGGCTTTGTAGCTCAGGTAGTAGCATTGGCTTTTGGCCTTGCCGCATCCACCTTCTTTCCGGCTATAATTCTCGGAATTTTTGATAAACGCATGAACAAAGAGGGTGCGATTTCCGGGATGATAATTGGACTCTTATTCACTACCGCCTACATCTGGTATTATAAACCACAGTTGGGTGGTCCCGGAACGCCGGAGGGTTATTGGTGGGGAATAAAACCCGAAGGGATAGGAACTTTGGGTACATTTATAAACCTATTTGCGGCCCTAATCATAAGCCGGCTTACCAAAGCACCAAATGCCGAGGTGCAAAAGTTGGTAGACGATATTCGCGTGCCAAAAGGTGCAGGGCAGGCACAAGATCACTAGTTAACCCGCTGAAATAACCCGAACAAGCATTAGCTTACCATATTTATATTCAAGTTGAAACTCGACATAACTTTCTTCTTCGGAATGGTATGTACTTGGAAAACTGAAAGCCTCTTCGTGTGTCATAATTTTAGAATGAGCACCAGGCGCTGACACGGACAGTGCGATCTTCGATTGGTCGATGATTAACTGGTAAGTAGAAATGGCATATCCATTATCAATTTTAACGGTATAATGCACTTTTCCTTTGAACCAATGCACCTGTTTGAGTTCCATTTTGTTCAAAATGGATTGAATGTCTCGCTGAACTAAATTTTTAGTATAATAATTGGCCTCATCATAGTTAAGAAAGAAGTTGTCCAGGTAATGCGATTGATCTTCCCGCATCGCATGCTTAAGTGTCTTGAATTCATTGATCAGCTTGGCCTGATCCTGGTCCAAGGAGTGCTGCTTGTTAAGAAACAGTTGGACATTATGCCGTTCTGTCTCGTTGAGTACAATTTCTTTGATGTCCAGTTCGTAATTGGGCTCGTACCAATCGAAGTCAGAGAAGTACGCTGTTAATCGCTCATTTTCAAAAGTATAATGGTGGCGAGCGAATAGTTCATTTCTTAATAGTTTGAGTTCATAAAGTTCATTTTCAGAGATTTGAGCTTCCGTGTATTTAATCTCATGGCACTTTTCACAAGATTCCAGGTGCTGGGAGTATACAACCAAGGGTAAGCAGAATAGGATCGATACTATTAAATTTTTCATAATTGTGAATGAATAGAAGTAGCTAACATTTTTGTGCCAAGAACACAAGTAAAGCGAATACTATGAATCATACAGTACGGATTCTTCGTCTGATTTCATAATTTCTGCTAATAATTTACGTTGCTCTGCCTTTAATTAATTGCTTCTTGTAGGCAATAACATCTTCATATTTGATTCTTCGATGTTTTCCGACTTTTGTGTAATTAATTGCTCCCTTTTCCAGTAATTTAACTAAATGTGGTCTGGAGCAACCCAAAAGTTCTGCTGCTGCCTGTGTAGTAATTTCAGCCGCAATTGGCACAATGGAAATGGGTCTGCCCTGACTCGTCTCTTTTAGGATTTTGGCAAGTAGCTTTAAAGCATTGATTGGAATTCGAATGCGTTCGGCTGTTTCTTCAATTTCAATTTCCGGATAATCTGAATGGATATCCTCGAGCGTTGAGGCAAGTGCACTATAGGATTCCATGGCGGCCTTTTGCTCTTCCTTTGTTGGTCGTCTTATTTCTTCTAAGATGTGCATGAAGTATGGAGTTACGTTATTTATAGTTATAAACGAAATATTCGAAACGCTGATTCGTTTATTAGATCCATACAAAAATGAAGCACTCCCCCCTTTCACCTTCCAAATTTCAATAAAAATACCGTTATTTGCCTGGTAATCTATAATAAAATGGCGCTCAGAGCCTTTTGGATTTTATCTTTCTTAATCTTTTATATTTCATGTCAGGCCCAAAGTAAATTCGACAGTACGAGCCTGTCTTTGCGCAAAGTTATTGCCGGAAAAATAACACCCAAGTCGGTAGTATATGGTGGGAACGGAAAATTTTTCGCACAAAACATGATGTACTCTCACACCATTACGGTATACAATAGTAAGGGTAGTCTGCTTAAAACAATTATAGATACGGTAAGTCTCGAAGCCTATGGATTTGCAGACCACCAGGGTAAATGTAGTGGAGCACCTGTAGAAGCGTGCAAAACACCGGATAATAAATGGATGTGGATCTCCAATTACGAAATGGAAGGAACGGGTTTTGATAAACCCGGTTGCGACCGTTGTTCCGATACCATATACGATCACTCTTTTTTATATGGTATAAATACTGCAACGCTTAAGGTAGAAAAAGTCGTGCAAACGGGCAGCGTACCTAAGTTTGTAGCCGTAAGTGGCAATGGCAAATACCTGGCTGTTTCCAACTGGTCGAGCAGGGATGTGAGCCTTTACAAACTTGATTCCTTGAAACATGTCACTTCTATAAAAGTAGGGAAATATCCGCGAGGCCTCGCTTTTGATGAATCCAATACCCATCTGTATGTCGGCTTAATGGGAGATGATAAAATAGCCTCCATAGATTTAACAAATTTGAAGGTGAGATACTACGAAAATGTGGGAGACGGGCCTCGCCATCTCCTCATTCACAACGGTTGCCTCTACTATTCGCTTAATAGTGGCGCCAAAGTTGTTAAATGGAATTTCCGCACAGATGTTAAAAGTTCGGCAAAGGTTGGAACCGGACCCCGCTCCATGGCCTTTTCAGCAGATTATGCTTATTTGTATGTTGTCAATTATCACGATGACACTTTTAGTAAAATACGCACAAGTGATATGGAGGTAGTGCAAACGCTTGCTACCAGAGATAAACCTATCGGTATCACCGTAGACCCTGAAAATAACCGGGTATGGGTAGCGTGTTATAGCGGAAATATTATGCTTTTTGATGAACAAAAAACAGAAGCCATAAAGGAATTTCAGGTTATTGTAAGTAGTTACGCCATCGAAAAAGAGGCACGGCTTAAGGTGCAACGCTTGATTGATCAAGGTTATCGGGCACGGTTAGTGGCTAGAAATAATCGTTATCGCGTAGCGGTTTTTCAATCAAATAATTTGGTAGAAGCGAGATCTGCTGTAAAGAAATTCAGACACTTGCACCCAGATACATGGGTACTTAAAATCAAATAGTTTTTTAACAGTTATTCAATTTATTGAGGCAGCTAAGCACATTTTATTTACAGCTAGGCAAATGCCTGAAATCTATGTGCTATTTTCTCCAATTTCAACTTAAAAGAAGTGAACAAATAACGCTAACAGTGTGTAAAGAGCCGACCTGCGAACAAAATCAATCTGAATCTAACTGGAAAAAAGTGGATGCTTTTCATTTTTCATTAAGGAACGCTAAGCGCTAAGACCGGATGGTTCAGGCGAGCAGAGGAATGTTGGTTGCTTATTACGAAACGAAAGAAAAAAATACTTTGTTGCTTCCTGTTTAGAGCCGAATACCGATAATATAAACAAGGATGGTTTTCTAACACAACGAAGAGATGTTGTCCTTAAAACCACTTGAATTATACATGAATGAAGAAAATTAAAATTCATAAACGAAACAGGAATCGATCCATCGTTCTTATTGTATGTCTTTTGAGTATGATGCTTGGGGCTTTTTCGGGTAGCAATAAAGATGTTCAGATAACAAGCTATACACTCGATCCCGGTAAACAGCACCTGGCCTTTTATTCAGGAAATGCCAAAGGGGAGTATTATCGGAACATCGGGAATTTTATCAGAGAGGTACGTGCTGAAGGTAAGGAGGTGGTATTTGCAATGAATGGTGGAATGTTTGACGCCGACTTTCGCCCACATGGATTGTATATTGAAAAGGGAAAATTATTGAGAGCCCTCGATGTGAAAGAAAAAGCATATGGCAATTTCTACTTACAACCGAATGGTGTCTTTTATCTAACAAATAATAAAAAGGCTTTTGTGTGTGAGCGTAAGAACTATAAACAAGATGCCTCTATTCAATACGCGACACAATCTGGTCCCATGTTGGTAATAGATGGCCATATTCACCCCGCTTTTGGGAAAAATTCAAATAACCTACATATACGCAATGGCGTTGGAATATTGCCTGATGGAAACATATTATTTGGCATTTCTGATGAACCAATCAATTTGTATGAATTTGCCAAATTCTTTCAGCGTCATGGCTGTAATAATGCATTGTACCTGGACGGTTATGTATCACGCATGTGGTTGCCTCAAAAAAGCTATCACCAAATGGATGGATTAACAGGTATTATCATTGCTGAGATTAATTAGCAATTCTGCTTATAGTTTGATAAGCATTTAGGAATTAAGTAGAATAATTCACGTTACGACGTTAAAAAAACATAATTTTTATGTTAATTTATATTGTTAAACCCCATATAAGCACTGTTTTTTGTTAATTATTAGCTGAGAGGCTTTGAGTACTTATTTCTTTCTGTTTAATTTAGGGATAGAACAAAGTAATTAGTCAACGTCATATAAAATGAGCACGCCATCAGCTACGCAGCAGGTAGAAGATGCAGTTAAGGCATTAAGAACCAAACTTTCCAATGATCAGGTAGTCGGAAACTACATCGATGAATTAAACGAAATTGATTGGAGTAATTGGCAACGTCAATTTGTTACTGATCTAACAACATCATTTGACAATTTGTTATTGTTTCATGCTGAAGAGATTAAAGAACCGCTGTTGGGGTTTGTAGTTTCTTTTCCCAATGATTATGGTGATGATGTACCAATAGCTTGTGAAGAGTTTTATTGGGGTATGGGCAAAAGTGATGAGTATTACGAAAATGGTCCAGCCAGTGGTAATTTGAGCGCACTAGATCAGGCCACGGTGGTAATAAGTAAAGCTCAACGCGAATTTGATGATGAGGAAGATATAGATTATATCAAAATAAAGAACTACATGTGGACCATCATAGCAAGAACTATTGGCAGAGCCATGGATGAAGCGGCACAAAGCGATGAGTTCAAAAAAATAAACACCGCCAAAAAATTCAAGGTTTACGTGGAGGAACAAGAAGGTTGGGCCACAGATATGGATGAGGCCGGACTGGTTTACAGCATCTAATTAACTTAGAAGAACACAAGACCGTTAGCTTGAAATAATACTAACATTTCATTTATTCCGTATTATATTTCGTTTATTGAGCCGATATTAGTGCTAGTATCCGAGCATTTAACAGGTCTGCCCTATTCACTGTAATAATATCAGTGATTTGTGTTATAACTTCTTTTCGGAATTTTACTTATTAGCGCATTAATTTCCAAATTATATGAAATTTGTAGACAGAGATCTCAGTTGGCTTTCGTTCAACGAACGCATTCTTCAGGAGGCTGAAGATAAGAATGTATCACTTGTTGATCGTATGAAATTTCTTGCCATTTATTCTTCCAACCTGGAAGAATTTTACAGGGTGCGAGTGGCAAAGCATCATTTTTTGCAAAAGTTCAAAGGTGACAAAAAGAACAAATTCGGCTATAAGCCCTCATATGTACTTACCGAAATTAGTGAGACAGTAAGCAGGCAACAGGAACGATTCGGATCAATTTTTAATAATCAGCTTCTACCGGAATACAAAGAAAACGGTATTGAATTGCTGGATGCCACTAATCTTTCTGCCGAAGAAACGCAATTAGCTAAAGCCTATTATGATGAGCACCTGAGTGGACGCTATGAACTCGAAAACGTAGCAGAAAGTGATTCCATCGAACTCATAAATCAGATGGTCTATTTGTATTTTGTCGATGAAAATGATCAATGGTTATTAAAACTCGATTATAAACAGTTTGGTCGATTCATTACAATAGATGAGAAGAATGGTGTAAAGAAAATCATTCAACTTGATGATATCTACAAAATTAATTGTGACAAAATAGTTGGAAAGTCCTGCGAAGTTTATGCGATCAAAGCATCACGTGATGCAGAGTTGTACATAGAAGATGAAGAAGACCAGGACATTGTTAAGAAAATCAAAAAGGCCATTCAAAAAAGGGAAAGCGGTATGCTTTCCAGACTACTTTTTGACAAAAGAATACGCTTTAAGGACATCGACAGCCTTCGACTAAAGTTAAAAATAGGTATGGCAGGGCTCATTCCGGGTGGAAAATACCATAATTTTTATGATTTTTTTGGTTTTCCCAAACCGGCAAAATTAGACGGAGAAGGTCAGGATAAGCCAATGAAAATTCCCTCCAGGGAATTGGAAGGATCTAACGATTGGTTTGCAACAATCAAACAAAAAGATATACTACTGAGCTTCCCTTATCAACGTTATGACTACCTCACAGATTTTATAAGCAGGTCTTGTGAAGATGATAATGTGAGCGAGATAAGCATCACCTTGTACCGTGTTGCTAAGGAGTCTGCCATATGTAAAGCACTTGAAAAAGCAGCATTGGCAGGCAAAAAAGTGACTGTACTTGATGAAGTTCAAGCTCGCTTCGATGAAGAGTCTAATATCTACTGGGGAGAAAGGCTCGAAAAAGCAGGGGCAAATGTGATTTATGGAGTAGAAGGACTAAAAGTGCATGCCAAAATTTGCCTGGTGAAACGAATCGAAGAAGGGGCAGAACAGCACTATTGTTGTTTAAGTACTGGTAATTTTAATGAAAAGACAGCAGAAATATATGCAGACCATGCATTAATTACAACCGATCCGGAAATACTAAAAGACCTGCAAGAAGTATTTGCGTTTCTGAAAAGTGAGCAAGATCAAATTGATGCCAAACTACTGTTGGTAGCTCCATTTTCTCTTAGGAGTTCATTGCTTCAAAAGATAAAAGAGGAGATAGAATGGGTTAAGAAGGGGCAGCAAGGACATATTAAACTAAAGCTAAACAGCCTTGAAGACCCCGAAATGATAAAGGCAATAAGACAAGCCGCTGACAAAGGGGTGTATGTAGAACTAATTATCAGAGGTATTTGTTGTTATACTCCACTTAACAAAAAGCAAAAACATCATGTTAAAGTCGTCAGTGTAATCGACGGATTTTTGGAGCATGCACGTATCTATTACTTCCACAACGGAGGGCAAGAGGAACTTTACCTGGCTTCTGCCGATTGGATGACAAGAAATCTGTCACAAAGAGTCGAAGTAGCTTTTCCGGTTAGGAATGATGTGTACAAACAATTTTTAATCGATGAGATGCAAATTCAGGTTAATGATAATTTAAAAGGGCGATTAGTGATCAAAAAGAATAACTACGTTCATGGCGACGCTGATGAAACGTCGCAGCAGCTTATGTTAAGCTTAGTTCAAAAATTGGAAGAATGATGAGAGAAGTTAAAAGGCATTTTACCAGTTATTTTTTATCATGTCTTGTAGTGTTCATTTTCTTCATGTTTTCACGCTATTTACTATTAAAAGGATATGGCTTGGAACCTGACGAAAATGCCTACTTACCATTGCATATCAGATTGCCTTTTAATATAGGCGCTATAGTGGTTGCTTCTGCCTTTTTTTCGCTGTTTACGGCACTTGTCGACGTATACGTGCTATCAAGAATTGTGTATCGTAAATCGCTCGCAGTTGTTTTTATTGCCGCTGTAGTTACGCATAGCCTTATTATTAAACTTTCATTGAGTTTTGTGAACAGTTTTATTCGACTTTCATTAAAAGGTATTTCAGGACAAGAAATCGTGCCCACAAGGCCTTATGAGTTGGGTGCAGTCATTTTACAACTAATTTTAGCGGTTATAATGGGTCAATTCTTCATCGTAGTAGAAAAAAAATTGGGTCCGGGCAATTTTTGGAAGCTTATCACAGGTAGATTTTATAAACCACGAGAAGAAGAGCGCATTTTTATGTTTATAGACCTTAGAAGCTCAACAACAATTGCAGAACGTTTGGGCCATTATACTTATAGCCGCTTTATCAAAGATTGCTTTAACGATTTTGCCGTAGTAGATCGCTTCAATGCGGAGATATATCAATATGTTGGCGATGAAGTGGTAATTAGCTGGCCTGCAAGTGAAATTAAAAATTTCAGACATTATTTAAATGCCTTTTATGCTTTTCAGGAAGAACTTGAAAAAAGGCGCAATTATTACGAAGAAACATACGGCGTATTTCCCGTGTTCAAAGCAGGAACGCACGCTGGTCCCGCAATTGTTACTGAAGTGGGTGTAATAAAACGGGAAATCACTTACCACGGTGATACTATCAATACCGCTGCCCGTATTCAGGACCGCTGTAATGAGTTTGGGACGACCTTATTGGTATCTCAGGAATTAGTTAAACATGTACCCAAACAGCCTGATTTACCCTATACCTTTGAGGATGTTGGGGCTATTTCACTGAAAGGTAAGCAGCAAGAAGTGAGACTTTATAAAGTAATGGCAGCATGACAAACAAGATTTGGCAATTAATATTTTGTACAACAGTAAGTATGGTGGCTTCGTCCTGTACGGCTCTAACAGAAACCTCGCCTTCCAAAGGTTTTAAGCCAAGTCGTACGTTTAATCTACCTGAAGAATTGAATGAAATTTCGGGTCTGTCTTATATTTCAGATTCCGTAATTGCCTGCGTACAAGATGAGAAGGGAAAAGTCTATTACTTAAATAGCCATACAGGAAAAATCATAGCTAAAAGCAAGTTTGCGAAAGAAGGCGATTTCGAAGGAATTGCATTCGATGGTCAATCTGTTTTTGTTTTAAGAAGTGACGGTAAAATCTACGAACACAAAGAAGGCAAAGAGCTTAAAAAGTACGTTTTTGAAAAACATAAGCACTTCGATTTTGAAGGTTTGTGTTATGATCAGTCCAAAAAACGTCTGCTTGTGGCATGTAAGTCGCATGAAAAGAAAAAGGAAAACGATTACATACATGTTTATGAGTTCGATTTAAAAAAAATGAAATACAAAAACGATCCGGTTTTTAAGATCAAAAAAGAAGCAATTCACGAAAATTTCAAACCATCGGGTATAGCCATACATCCCAATGGAAGTATCTATATTCTCAGCTCATTTTCCAAAACCTTACTTCGTATAAACGCTGAAGGTGAAGTATTGGATCATAATCAGCTTAACAGCTTTGTATTTCGCCAGCCAGAGGGAATTTGTTTTGACAAAAATGGTGGTATGTATATTTCTAATGAAATAAATGAAGGAAATCCCACCCTGTTGTATTTTGTAAGAACCAAAAAATAATATGATTAAGAACCGATTAATATACCTAATCTGCTGTTTATTTTGTGCCTGTACCAGTGCACGTTTAACCTACCAACACCCGCAAAAAAATGAACAGACAGCAACGAACGAAGCTAACAGTAAATTACTATATACACTTTATATGATAGGAGACGTTGGTGGAGATACATCGTACGCGGTACCTATTATGAATAAACTGGAGCGCCACTTGGAAGGTGCTGATCCAAAGAATTCCGGAGTGGTATTTCTTGGCGACAACATTTACCCTGAAGGTCTGCACAAGAAAGATCATGACCTAAGGGCTCAAGACGAAGCTCGGCTTAATGTCCAGTTAGATGGGCTGAAGAAGTATGATGGTGACATTGTACTCATACCCGGTAACCACGATTGGGATCGTCAGGGTAAACGTGGCAGCAAAAATGTAAAACGCCAGGAAGACTATATCCAGGGTTATCTGGATAAAGGTAATGTTTTCAGACCGAGCCATGGTTGCCCCGGACCAGATGTATTAAAACTCGCACCCGGACTCGTTTTAATAATTATTGACACGCAGTGGTGGTTGCATCAATTTGATCGTCCTTCGGGAGAAAAAGACGGATGTGATGTACGTAACGAGGATGAATTAATGGTAGCATTTAAAGACCTGCTCAAAAAATACCGCAATCAGAATGTGATTGTTGCGGCTCATCATCCACTTTACAGCAATGGGCACCATGGTGGCCATTTTCAATTTAAAGACCACGTTTTTCCGTTAACAGCTAAAAGAAAAAAGGCCTATGTGCCATTTCCGATAATTGGCAGCCTTTACCCCTACTACAGAAAGTTTTTGGGGCACACTCAGGATATTACGCATCCTGTTTACCAGGATATGAAGACCAAGTTGTTAAAGGCCATGAACGAGTATGACAATGTGATTTACGCTGCCGGTCATGAACACAATCTTCAATATACCCATCGGCGTAATGTTCATCATATTGTCAGTGGTTCAGGTAGCAAGCTTACTTATCTGAAATTTGATAAAAATCTGGATTTTGGAGCCCGGCAGAAGGGGTATTCGAAAATAGCCTATTATGACAATGGGCAGGTTTGGCTGCATTTTTATGTGGTAGATCCCGAATCAGGAGAAGAGACCGAAGCCTACAAAAAGATGTTATTTACGAAGTCTGTGGTAAAAAACAATCCTGTGGCAGTGAAGTATAAAAAATCGTACAAAGGCCGGTTTGCTACTGTTGTTCCTGATAGTAACTATGCTGCGGGGCCAGTGAAAAGAGTGTTCTTTGGCGATCTCAACCGAAATCTATGGACAACACCGCTTAAAGTACCTTACCTCGATATCAATTATGTGAAGGGTGGATTGACACCAATAAAGAAAGGTGGTGGTATGCAGACACTTTCGCTACGTGTGGAAGGAGCTGATGGAAAGCAATATACACTTCGAGGTATCAAAAAGAATGCGACCTTTCTAACAGAAAGCAGTTTGCGCGGAACAATAGCTCAGGATGTGATTTATGATGGCATTGCCGGATCGCACCCCTACGCCTCTGTAACTATTCCTATTTTGTCGGATGCTGCGGGCGTATACCATGCAAACCCCAGCCTGGTCTACGTTCCGAAAGATTCGGTCTTAGGAGATTATTTGGAAGAGTTTGGCGGCATGTTCTGCCTTTTTGAAGAACGCCCGGACGGAGATATGTCAGGTGAGGCCTCTTTTGGTAATTCCAAAAAAGTAATGAATTACAAAGATGCTATTGCCAAAATGCATGGGAAGTACAAGCATGTTCCCGATACGAAGTATATTGTCAACGCGCGTTTGTTTGATATGCTCATCGGTGATTGGGACCGGCACGATGACCAGTGGCGGTGGGCAAGCTTTAAGGAAGGTAACAAGACCCTTTACAGACCCGTACCACGAGACCGTGATCAGGCATTTTTCGAATTTGATGGTTTATTCATGAATATTGCCAATCGTAAATTTCTAATCAGAAAATTCCAGCCGTTTAACGATGACGTACGCGATATTTCAGGGCTCAATTTTAATGCACGTTATTTTGATCGTTCTTACCTCATTGCTGCTTCCAAAGAAGATTGGATACAGACAGCAAAAACACTTCAGCTTAACATGACAGACCAGGTTTTTGAAGAAGCCATTAAAACATTACCTCCTGAAGGATATGATGTCACGGGTGATGAAATTATAAGAACGCTGAAGGAACGTCGAAAGCGTTTGGTTGATTTCGCGGCATCATATTATAAAGTGCTGGCTAAAGAAGTGAGTATTCCGGGAACCTTGAAAGACGATTATTTTGAGGTAATAAGAATGGAAAATGGCAATGTTGAAGTGAATGTATATCCTTATAAGAAAGGAGAGAAAGTAATAGAAGAACGTTATTATCATCGTGTTTTCAAACGCAAAGAAACAAAAGAAATCAGGCTTTACGGGCTGGGAGGAAAAGATATTTATCACCTGGAAGGAAATGTGCGCAAGAGCATACTCGTACGCATTGTGGGTGGTGAAAAGAAAGACCACTATATTGATAAATCGAGTGTAAGCGGTCTTCGTAAAATGACTCGTATTTACGAATCTCAAAAGAAAAATACCTATGAAAAGGGAAGTGACACCAGAGTCGCTGAGCTCAATGATAACAGGGTTTATGACTACGATCGCAAGGATTTTGTGTTAGACAAAACATTACCTTCTGCTTCGATTGGTTTCAATCCTAATGATGGATTTTACATCGGTCCGGGATTTAACTACGTAGCTCAGGGTTTTAAAAAGAAACCCTACAGCTACAGTCACAAGTTGTTATTAAATCATGCATTCGGATCGAATGGATACAACCTTTTTTACAATTACGACATCATTGATGCGATAGGCAGAGTGGATCTGGCAGGCTCTTTAACGATAAATGGTCCCTTGGTTTATCAATATTATGGAAGTGGAAATGAAGTTGAAACACAAGAAAATGAGAATTACAACGTTCGTATGAATGACATCAAGTTTGTACCTAGCTTAAAAATAGCGTCAAAAAGTCACTCGCAAATACTTAAGCTAGGCCTGAATTTGGAGCGCATAATATTTGATGAAATACCCGTAGCCGCATTAACAAACGAAGTGCCTCAAGACAACGATTTTATTGGAGCATCGCTGAATTATATGTTTAGGAATGCCAATCATAAATTATATCCAACCAGAGGTGTGGACTTTCGCGTAAACCTTTTATGGAACAGTAGTACTATAAATAGTGATGTTGAATATGGGCAAATTGGCAGCGAATTGCGCCTTTACCTGCCCATCTTGTGGCTTAATAAACAAGCTACCATCAATTTCAGAACGGGTTTTGCTACTAACGTAGGCGATTACCTGTTTTTTCAATCTAATTTTCTTAATGGCTTTAAGAATTTTAGAGGGGTGCAACGCAATCGTTACGCCGGAAAAACAAGTGCCTACAACAACGTGGACTTTCGCTTTAGCTTGTTCAAAGTAAGAAACTATATTGCTCCATTCGATTTCGGACTGCTTGCCCACGTAGATTTGGCAAGAGTTTGGGAACCTGGTGACGACTCAGACGTATGGCACTATTCACACGGCTATGGAGCTTTTGTAAATATTATTGATTATATTTTGTTGGTAGGCACCTACTCATTTTCAGAGGTGGACAATTTGCTTACAGTAGGAACAAGATTCTTCTTTTAAAACCAAGGTTCAATTATGAATAAGGACGATCTTATAAAAAGAAGCCTCGACTATGTAAAAGGCGTATTTGATGAGCACAAAGATAAAAAGCTCTATTACCACAATTATGAGCACACGGTATATGTTACTGAGCAGGCACTTAAAATTATGGATTCGGAATCCGATTTAACGGAGGATGAGCGTTTGGGTATAGAGTTGGCAGCGATCTTTCACGACGTAGCCTACTTCAAAGGAAGTAAGGGTCATGAGGCACGAAGTGCGGAAATGGCTATGGAGTTTTTAAAAGAAGAAGGCCTCTCTTCAACGCAAAAGGAGTTGATTACTCAAACCATTGAGGCGACAAGAATGGGGCATCAGGCAAAAAGCCTCAACGAACGCATCATTCAGGATGCAGATTTATCTCATCTTGGCGCAGAAAATTATAACGAAACGACATTCAACAATCTCTACAAAGAACTCAATGCAAGTTGTGGTGATGGAGAAGAATTTACAGCTGAAGCGTGGGGGCAAATTTGTATACGATTTATGAAAGACCATCAATTTCATACTGATTACGCCAAAACGCATTATCAGGATCAGAAAATGGAGAATATTGAACGTATTAAAGATCAATTAAGCAGCCTGAACGAGAAAAAGAAAAACAAAAAAGATAAGAAGAAAAATAAAGAACTGGCAAAACAAGAAAAGGAGAAGCTACCCGAAAAAGGTATAGAGACAATGTTTCGGGTAACACTAAGAAACCATGTAAGCTTGAGCCAAATTGCAGATGGTAAAGCAAATACATTGATTAGTGTAAACGCGATTATTATTTCCATTGTCTTTTCGGCCATGTTTCCCAAAATGGATAGCAACCCTTACCTTATTTATCCGGGTTTGTCCTTAACTATTTTTAGTATAGGCACAATTATTATTTCCATTCTTTCAACAATACCTCACACCACAGGTGGAATGATTTCCCGTAAAGAAGTATTAGAGAAAAAAGGGAATTTGTTGTTTTTTGGCAACTTTCACGGTATGACACTCGATGAATATGAATGGGGGATTGGTGAATTAATGCAAGACAAAGACTATCTATATAAAAGTTTAACACGTGACCTCTACTTCCTGGGCATAGTACTGAACAGGAAATACCGTCTGTTGAGATATAGTTATTACTTGTTCGTTACCGGACTTGTTATTTCAGTTATATTGTTTGTATTCGGGTTACAGGATTTGACTTAAAATAAAGCGGGAGTTGGTAAATGCGGGGAGACATATGAGCGTTAATTGTTTGGTGAGGCGATTCAAATATCAGGGTTTATGCATTGTATTGTTGCTATTTTATCAAGCCGCGTGGGCGCAGTTCGATTTACGTATTGACTCCTTGTATCAAGCCGGAATATGTACCGAAGAGGGTATCTGCATACCTCGGGTGAAAGGCTTTTCTCCATCCAAAGGCTTAGAAGTCTATCAGGATCGCGTTCCCAATTACTTCATGACGTCTGACTACGGAAGTTCAGACTCTTCTTTTAAGAATAACGTTCGAAGAACCAAAAGCTGGTTCGCACGATTGCGTTTTCCAATACTCAACAAAGATCAATTGAAGTTGCTTGTCGGCATAAAATACTATCAACAAGAGTTTGCTTTTCAGAATCCCAATGAGCTTGCAAATACTTTTCAAAGTAGTTTACAAGATAAATTGATGAAAAGCATTGGAACACGCCTTTATTTGATACGACCTTTAAAAAGAAATCACTACCTGGCAGCCCGAGGGGGCATTCGTTTTAACGGAGACTTTGATGAAGGCAGTCTGTGGTCTTATCAAAAAACATCCTTTACCGGCTTGTACGGCTTTAAAAGTAACGCGTTTAAAACATGGGGACTGGGGGTAAGCTATAGCAATACATTTGGTCGCTCCAGCATTTACCCGGTGTTCTTTTACCGCAATCGTTTTCGTGAAGACTGGACTTTGGACGCCCTGGCACCGGTACGGGTGCGCATAGGACATCAACTAACAGCAAAGAATTTAGTATACCTGGAAGCCTTCTTTGAAGGTGATAATTATAACATAAACCTCAATGGATTCGGTGATAACCCATTGTATCTGGAAAAGTCTGATTTTAAGCTTATGTTGCGCTACGAACGTGAAATTTATGATTTCATATGGATGAGTCTTAATGGTGGATTAAGAATTAATATGAACTTTGACGTATCCGATTCAGACACTTATTTTGACCGTGCCTTTCAACTCATAAACAATAACAACCTGGTTATTTCCAACACCTTGTCGGAATCTTTATTTTTTCGCTTCGGTTTGTTTTTGGTCGCACCAAAAAAATTAAGAGCAAAGTACAGTAATAAATAATGGTAAGAGAAAGTAAACTAGTGCCCCATCGATTTTCTTTTTTTCTGCTTTCTTTTACCCGGATGTCCGATTTTCTGGTGATTTGCTCCTTGGTGTCTTTTTAGATCCGCATTGTTGCGTTTATTATATTGCTTGGTTCCTTCAGGGTTTCTGTCATCCAGTTTAGGTTCTATGCGCAAGCCAACAATTAGCTCGTGTCCTCCGTTGTTGTATTCTCTCAACCCGTTTATAGTTATGTCATAGCTATAAGCGACCTCAATGTCAAAGTGATTATTGTAGTTCCTGTTTTTGTCTGGTGTGAGGTCAAATAATATACCACTCGTTAAAGAAAGAGCCGATTGTACCCGATAAGTAATGCCTCCATAGAAATTGTCCATCCAGTCAAGACGAACATTCATATCCACAGAAGGTGGCGAGGCATCCGTTTTTTTGATCAGGATAGATGGCATAACATACAAACGTTCCGTATCGTCAAATTGAAATTTAGAAGAAGCAGTGAAAAAGTGATGGCGAGTGTATACACGTTTATCGTTGTCTTCGATATTATCCATAGATATGATATTTCGGAACAGTTGGAATGTGGTATATCCAACACGAAAGAGGTTTCCAAAGTAGATCATAGCGCCTACGGAAGCATCGGGCAGCATCTTTGAATATGCAGCGTTTTTGTGAGCTAGTATCGTCTTGTCGGATATTGGAATGTTATTAACCAGTAAATCATAATCGTACAAGTAGTCATAATCGACACCAAATCGCTGAGCTCCGAAATTGGCACCAACGGCGAGACGTAAGCCATCTTCATGCTGTCTTCCGTAATGAATGCTTGGTGTTAATTCCATATTGTAGGAAAAATTTAAATAAGCGTATTGTCTGTATGTTGGAAAGGTGCGGTCGTCCATGAAAATGGCACCGACACCAATCCAGTTGTGATCATCCAATCTTGCAGTTCTGGAGTGATGCGGTTTACCAATAGGAGAATGTATGGACAAGTATTTTGATTCTGGACTTATATTATGGGCAGTTCCGTCATCGGGGTTGTTGATGTGTGACTGGAAATTGGTCCATTGGTTGCGGTAGCCGGTTTTTATATCTACATAGTCTTCAACGCCCGACACGGCCGGATTAACAAGAAACTGGTTGGTCATAAAATGTGTGAACTGTTCCTTTTGCTGTGCATTTAGTGCAAAAGAAGTGATCAAAGCCAGGGTGAGTAAGACAGGTTTATTCTTGAAAATCTTCATATCTGCAAGTTTTAATGATGATAATTAGCTGATTGTTTATGGTAAGAGTGTCTATTTCACACTATTCCATAAAAAAATTTGAAATTTTTATCAAGTGCATGTATTTCCGTAACTTTAGCCTGTAATACTTAAGAATAGAACCCATGTCTAAAGAAGAAGTAATTGCATCTATTGCCACTTACTATAGCGAATTACCAGAAGCCTGCATGCATGAATTTGCCCTTAACGCTTCGTTATTAGAATTGCCGAAAGGACACACATTGGTAAGTGCAGGTCAGTACTCAGACGAAGCCTTCTATGTAAGTAAAGGTTGCCTCAGGGCATTTTATTTAAAAGATGGTAAAGATGTCTCCGATTGGTTTGCGTTCGAGAACGAATTTATTGCGTCTATTCAGAGCTATTTTGCGGGTATACCAAGTCCGCATTATATTGAAACCCTGGAGCCTTCGCTTGTATTGATGATGAAGAAGCAACAAATCGATACACTTTCCGACAAGTTTAGAGAATTTGAGCGCCTGGGTATGTTAACAATTACTCAGACCATGCTTAGGCAACAACATCGGCTTGCATCGCTGCAATTTGAAACAGCACAGCAAAAATACGTAAACCTGTTGGCAGTGAGGCCCGATATTGAAATGCGCGTGCCGCTAATTAATATCGCTTCCTACTTGGGTATAACTATTGAGACATTGAGCAGAATTAGGCATGCCAATGCCCGAATTTGATTTAGATCAAATGATTTCTTCCTGATAAATCAGACTTTTACATAAAAGCTAAAGCAATGAGTCAGTTGAAGAAAGTGTTAGTTATCAATGGCCATCCGGATAAGGAAAGTTATAATAATGGTTTGGCCTTGGCTTACAGGCGAGGCGCTGAAAAGTCAGGGGCCGAAGTACGGGAAATAAGCATCAGAGAATTGAAATTTAACATAAATTTGAAATTTGGTTACCGGAAAAGAACGGAGCTCGAACCGGACTTACTTAGTGCACAGGAAGATTTGAAGTGGGCCGAGCATATTGTATGGATTTATCCCGTTTGGTGGGGATCGGTACCGGCAATAATGAAAGGCTTCCTTGACAGGGTACTGTTACCGGGGTTTGCCTTCAAAAAAAGAGAAGGATCAGTGTGGTGGGATCGTTATTTTACAGGCAAAACATCGCGAATTATCTGCACAATGGATCAACCGACCTGGTATTATCGGTTGATTAATAGAAGCCCAAGCCATTACGCAATGAAAAAACTTACATTGAATTATATTGGCATTAAAAAAGTCGATATTACTGCCATTGGTCCTTTGCGCTTGTCGAAAGATGAATATCGAACTAACTGGTTAAAAAAAATTGAAAAGCTGGGGATGAGCATTAAATAAAAGAGCATGAAATACACCATAATTGGAGCCGGAATAGGAGGGCTTACTACGGCCCTTGCTTTTGAAAAGAAAGGAATCGATTATCAAATTTTTGAGCGTAGTACTCAATTGAATGAAGTGGGGGCCGGAATTTGGTTGGCGCCTAATGCCCTGAAGGTACTGAAATCTCTCGATATTTATGAAAATGTTAGAAAAGAAGGAAATACGATTGATCGAATTACCCTGGCAGAAGCAGATTTATCACCAATAACGGATAGTAATCAAGGTATTATAAAAGAAAAGTTTGGTTTTTCTACCATTGCCATTCATCGAGCGAAGTTGCAAAAATTGTTGTTTGAGCAACTTCCCAAAGAAAAAATACAACTAGGCAAAAGTCTATCGCATTTTGAGCAAACAAGTACAGGTAGCGTGCTTGTTAATTTCGAAGACAAGACCACAACAGAAACCAATTATTTAATTGGTGCGGATGGTATTAACTCCCGAGTGCGCCAGCAGCTTTTCCCAACAAGTAAAAAAAGATATTCCGGACAAACGTGTTGGAGAGGTATAGCCTTATACCGCTTAGACAAAGATTTTCAAAACAGAGGAATGGAACTTTGGGGCAAAGGCATACGCTTTGGTATATCACAAATATCCGAGGATAGCGTTTATTGGTTTGCAGTGGAGCGTTCTAAACCTGGTAGTGAAAATAATGTCACTACTTTAAAAAGAGATCTATTAACAAAATTTAGTGAATTCTATCCATTGGTTAGCTCCCTCATAGAAGCGACCACTATAGATAAAATACTAAAGAATGATATTTTTGACCTGGTACCTTTGGATAAATGGTATCATGGAAATTGTTGTTTGATAGGAGATGCATGCCATGCTACAACCCCAAATATGGGGCAGGGTGGAGCTCAGGCAATAGAAGATGCACACTACTTGAGTTACCTGATAACACAGCATCCCGAAAAAAACACCTTCGGCCTTTTCGAAGCACTAAGAAAAGAAAAAGTAAACACCATTGTAAGGCAATCGTGGACAACAGGTAAACTTGCCCATTGGAAATACGGACGGAGACTGCGCAACATATTATTGGCAAGCATACCACAAAGTATGCTGGATCAAAAGATGTCAGAAATGTATCACGTTGAATTTTGCTGATGAAGGCGCATATTTGTCAGGGCCTTTTATTATTAATCGCTACTTCGTAACTTCGTCGAAAGCTCCAAATGATGCAACGAAGACCCAGACGCAACAGACAGTCAGCCGCTTTGCGGTCACTGGTAGAAGAAAACAAACTACATACCGACGATCTATTATTTCCCATGTTTTTGATTGATGGTGATCATAAGAAAGAGGAAATACCGTCTATGCCTGGTATATACAGGTACTCACTTGATTTATTGTTGAAGGAAATCGAATTATGTTGTGAATTGGGAATAAAGGGATTTTGCCTGTTTCCTGCATTGGAAGATAAATTCAAAGATAAGTACGCCACAGAAGGCCACAATGGAGAAGGTTTGTACATCAGAGCTTTGAATAAGGTGAAAGAAACCTTTCCTGACATTGTTTTAATGACCGACGTAGCTATGGACCCTTACAGCTCTGACGGACATGACGGACTGGTGGAAGACGGGAAGATATTAAACGATGAGACACTGGACATTTTAGGCAAAATGGCTGTGGTGCAGGCACAAGCAGGTGCAGATATCATCGGTCCATCAGATATGATGGATGGTCGTGTAGGCTACATTCGGCGGCTACTTGATAAAAACGATTATACAGATACCTCAATCATGTCGTATACCGCGAAGTATGCAAGTGCCTACTATGGCCCGTTTCGTGATGCCTTAGACTCCGCGCCTAAGTTTGGTGATAAAAAAACCTATCAAATGAATCCGGCAAATACCCGGGAAGCATTGATTGAGGGAGAGCTCGACTATGAAGAAGGGGCAGATATTTTAATGGTAAAGCCTGCACTCGCCTATATGGATGTTATAAAAACCCTTGCAGATAATTTTGATTTGCCCATTAGTGCCTATAATGTTAGCGGAGAATATGCGATGGTAAAGGCGGCTGCAGAAAAGGGTTGGATAGATGGTGAAAAAGTAATGCTGGAAACCTTGTTAGGGATGAAAAGGGCAGGAGCATCAATAATACTGACGTACTTTGCGAAGGAAGTGGCGTCAATTTTTGCCTAATAGAACCAAGGATGGTCAAAAAGTGTTAGATGACAGTGGAACTAGTAATAATTATAGGGATATTTAGTTTGGCGGTAGTTTTTTTAATACGTCATTTCGGAAAAGCTTTTGTTAGTAAAGATGATGGTTGTGGAGGGTCATGTAGTTGTGATGCTCGCGAGGCGAAGTCTTAAGGTACCAAACTGACTAACTCCCTTATCAATTTACTTTAACAAGTAGTTAAAGGGGGATTATCTTCTATTTGAACCATATCTATGGTTATGCTGTAGTTTTTCATCTGATTCTTTATTCTTTTGATGACCGAATTTCTTTGTTTGTCTTCATCGACATGAAGTTTTATTCTGTTATAGGGCACTCCTTTTGTTACCATATTCCATATGATTACTGCCAGTTTTCTAGCCGTTGCACTAATGGCTGCGGCTCTGCCTTTTCTGAATGATATTTTGGCAAAAAAATCTTTGAGCGGTGTAGACTTCTTTTGATTTCCTATCACATTAGCAGCATTGCGTAGAGCTATTTTTACTCGATTACTTCCTTTAGGAATACGACTGGAAAGTAATTTGCCTCCACTGACTTTGTTGTTAGGAGCCAGCCTAAGCCAGCTTGTAAACTGCTTGGCTGTTTCAAACTTACTGATCCCCTCTATCCCCAATTCACTCATCAATGTTAACAGGGTTGCCGTACTAACACCTTCTATTTGAGAGAGGTCTACTCCTTCAAACATTTGATACGATAAGTTTTGAATATGTAGGTTTTTGGGATCGTTTTTATTGTGTTTACGCTTACCCTTTGGGGGAAGGTGTTGTTTTTTATTTTCATCATCAACTATGATGTAATCAAGTTGCTCTCCAATTTCAAGATCACATTGTTTAATCTTGTCTTGATAAAAATCGTAGGTATCCAACTCTTGCTTAAGGGTAAACAGATAATCTTTTCTTCCATTTCCTTTCAATGCTTTGGCTATTTCTTCTTCACTTTTCTTGCATCTTTTATCTCTGAATGAAGCTAGTTTTTTCCCATCTGTTTCTCCTTGACAAATAGCTCGGATAATTTTCATGCCTGTAGCACCACAAATGTCTCGAACCACTACATCAAGACGCAAATTGAGTAGACGCAGGTACTTTTGCATTTTATTACTACTACGGGCAGCGGACTTAATTAACGTATCTCGATGGCGACAATAGGTACGAAGAACTTCCGTTTTTTCTTCAGGTAAAAAGCTATGATTGAGAAGCCCCAGCATATGTAATTTCTGTATCCATTGACAGTCTTGTATGTCTGTTTTTCTACCTTTTATATGCTTGGTGAATTTACCATTACATAAACAGGTTTCAAATCCTGAGGCATCTAAGAGACTGTATAGATTCTGCCAATAACTACCTGTGCTTTCTAATGCCACCGTTCGTATCTGATGAGACTTAAGAAAGAAAACCAAATCCTCTAAGTCTTGATGATAAACTCCAAATTCTTTCACCTGATCAGCCCCTTGACCTACCGCTACCCAATGAGAACGACTCCCCACATCAATGCCTGCCGCATGAGGATGAACTACTTGCATCTCTACTGTATTACTCATAACTATTTACTTTTAATGAAGATATCCTTTAAGAAGATGTGCTTTTGGCTAAAATTAAACTGAACGGGGTTCATTTGATGATAATGACCACCACTGTACTTATCGCAAACATCTCAACCTGAAAACCTTTGGTGCTCTAAGCAACATTTGAAAATCGGCCTTACTTAAAGGTCTTCGCTAATTTAACATTATCTAAGTTAGCTAGAGTACTCAGTAACGACATTACATGACGAAAACCTTATAGGTATTTGGAGAAACCTATAAGGTTTTTCGATACACCTATAAGGTAATACGCGGAACCTTCCAGGTTAAAAAAAGAACCTTCGGAAATTTTTAGTGAAAATCTACTTTAAACAAGTGTGGATCCAGTTTGTGTGATTCCGTAATTTAGCGCAATAAGGTTGCTTCGGTAACCTTCAACATGAATGTGAAAACTCAATTGAATTTAGCCTTGATCATGGTGGTAATTCGACACCGTAATAAATCCGGTTGAAGCGTGAGCTGATGTGTCTGAAGTCCATATCGTTTCGGGTGAGTCGGAAATATGTGGGTAAGCGAGAATTATAATTTTCTGGCAGTTGAGTACGTTTACCAGGATAAAATTATGGCCTTCAAAATGGAACCTTTTTAGCAAATGTATGCCGGCATCTTCAATAGTACCGATATGGGAAAGGTAATGGGACTGATTCATTATCGTTGAATTCATGGCTGATAAAACAGATCGATTTTTTATTACAGGGAACAAACAAGCTATCCCGACTGATTATGACGGAGGAGTTTACCCGGGCAACTCCCTGATGAGACGCTGTAGATCAAGAGATGAAAAGGGGACCTCCATTATCGAGGCCATATCTATCAACTTACTTGTGTTGCTCATTACACCAAAAGAGTCAAAGAACACCATGTCTGCATTTTCCAGTTTGGATAAAGTTTAGGCCTGTCCTGTGGCGGTGAATAGGCACAGAAGTCCTAGTAGCGCTGATAGTAATCGTATCATCTTTTAGATGACAAAAAATAAAAATTTGATGTAAAATATAAAAATTGTTTATTTGCGTAATAATTACATTAATTAATCGAAAAAACAGTTATGAACAGAAAGACCATCAGCAAAGATACCCTATCGATAATTGAAAAAGGATATTACAAGCTCAATGGCGAAAGCATTATTATTGAAGAGCAAATCAAATATAGTGTCGCAAATTCCATTTTATACCAGCAGCAAATTGAAACATATGAACTTCAAAAAGCTAAAACTTTTGCGACAAAACAGCTCGTTGAAAACTGTAGCACACTGGAAGCATGCAAAATATTAAGTGCTGCGAAAAGAAGAATATTTTGTTTGAATTTTGCAAGCGCCAAAAATCCGGGAGGAGGTTTTCTGAACGGAGCGCAAGCACAAGAAGAGAGTTTGGCTCGTTCAAGTGCGCTGTACGCTTCATTGACGGCTAATTGGGAATATTATGAGTTAAATAGAGCTTTTGATTCCTATTTTTATCTCGATCATATGATTTATTCACCCGATGTTCCGGTATTTAAAGATGACAGTGGAAAAAATATTGATAGGTATTTGGTGTCATTTCTTACTGCCCCTGCTGTGAATACTGGAGTAGTTCACAGGAATGAGCCCGATAAGGTTGCTAAGATAAAGGAAGTGATGAGGAAACGCATACATAAGGTTTTGCGAATTGCCCATTATCACAATTATGAATACCTGGTTCTAGGGGCGTGGGGGTGTGGAGTTTTCAAAAACGACCCTTTGCTTATTGCACAATTGTTTCAGGAAGCGATTAATAATGAATTTTCAGCTTGTTTTGATACCATATTTTGGGCGGTGCTTGATAAGCGTGACACTGGAGTGTTTAAGACTTTTAAAGAGGTGCTTGAAGTATAAGGTATCCACTTTCTTCAATTACCTTACAATTCCTCATCTAAGATAATATTCAAATAATTCTCGTAACGACTCAGCGCTATTTCATCTGCTTCCAGCGCGTCGAGTACTGCACATCCAGGTTCGTGGTCATGTGTACAATTGTGAAATTTGCAGAGACCTTTTAATGCACGCATTTCGGGGAAATAGTCAGATATTTCTTCTTTTTCCATATTCCACAAACCAATTTCTTTAACACCCGGAGAATCTATTATCGAGCTATTTTCATCTAAAAAATGCATTTCGGCATGGGTGGTAGTGTGTACTCCTTTTTCCGTATAACGCGAAATTTCTGCGGTGCGCAACTCCAAATCGGGCAACAGCAGATTGAGTAAGGTGGATTTACCTACACCGGAGTGGCCTGCAACAAGTGTTCTTTTATTATACATCGCCTGGCGGATGACACCAACTCCCTCTTTGCTGATGCATGAGCAGACAAAAGTTTCATAGTTTAAATTGTCGTAAATAGCTCGGGCAGCGTCCAGATAAGCCATATCCTTATCTCGTAAAAGATCTGATTTGTTAAAAACGATTTTTACCGGAATTTGAAACGATTCGGCAGCGACGAGAAAGCGGTCGATAAAACCAAGAGATGTACGCGGTTTTCGCAAGGTGACAACAAGCAATGCCTGGTCTAGGTTGGAGGCAAGAATATGGGCGTGCGCGGTTTTTCGGGTAGATTTTCGGATAAAATAATTCTTCCTTTCCTGAATTTCTTTAATTACTAAGTTGCCAGTATCTTCGTTTTCAACTTCGCAGATAACCTCATCGCCAACAGCTATCGGATTGGTTACCTTTAAATTCAGCTGTTTCATTTTACCACGTAACCGTGCATCGTAGATCTTACCATCTATTAATAGTTTGTACCATGATCCCGTTGATTTTATAATTAAGCCCTGCATATCAAAGTAAATTTAGGCAATAGTCTACAATTTTGGCGGTGGCTCCTACATTTTCTCTAACGTATGAGGCATTTATCGCTGAAGTACGTTCATAAAATAAGCGATCGCTTTTAAACTTTTTGTACCTACTGATTAGTTCATTGCCTGAACTTACAGGAATAATGCCCCCTGCTTCTACCAGGTCCCTGGCCTCCTGAAATTTATCGTATGTTGGTCCAATAAATATGGGCATTCCAAATACCGCTGCTTCCAAGGTATTATGGAGCCCTTTGCCAAAAGCACCACCCACGTAAACATAGTCTGCAGATTTATAGAGCGAGGATAATAAGCCTATACTGTCAATAATTAAAACATTATCCGAGATGTTGCAATCGTCCTCTGTTTTAATGTCAGAGAAAAGCGTAGATGGTTTGTTCAGTTGACGCCGCATGGCATCTATCTTGGCTCGTTCTACCTCATGAGGAGCAATAATAAAACAGGTATTTTCATCACTGGCATCGATAATTGAGTTCAGACATTCTATATCGTCGGGCCAGGCGCTGCCAATGATCCATACTTCTTTTCCGATTGTGTAGGAATCGATCAATTCGTTACCTTCAACAGATTCAGCTAAAGAAACTACACGATCAAAACGAGTGTCACCACTCAGCGTGCATTGGTCGCAGTTGATACTATTTAATAGTTTGATGGTTTCTTCATTTTGTGCAAAATAATGCTCGACCAGCTGTAGTGTTTTACGACTAAATGCACCATACCATTTAAAGTATACTTGCTTAGGTCTGAGAATAGTCGAAAAGGAAATGATAGGTATTTCTTTTTCATGCAGTGCCGCGTAGTGCTGGTGCCAAAATTCATATTTTACAAATAAAGCTAAATTAGGCTCGATATAATTGACAAACGCTCTGGCATTACGCTGCGTGTCCAATGGCAGGTAAGCCACGAGGTCTGCCAAAGCATAGTTTTTTCTGATTTCATAGCCAGATGGAGAATAGAAAGTCAACACAATCCGTAATTTTGGAAGTCTTTTTTTGATGGCTTCCAGAACTGGTCTTCCTTGCTCAAACTCACCTAAAGAAGCACAGTGCATCCAAAGCACCTGACAATCATTTTTTTCAAAATTGGATCGAATGTAAGCGAGGCTCTCTTTTTGACCGCGAACTAACTTCTTAGCTTTCGTATTAAACAGTGCTGCCATAGCAAGAACCATTGTATACAGGTAGAGTCCAAATTGATACAAGACATGCATTATGCAAAAATAGTGTTCTTTGTGGTGATTTCAATTTTAATAACAACTGAACGCTTCTCCTGGCCGGGTGCCAAATTTTTCTTAGCGCTCATTATGCAAAACAAAGGTTACTAAACTCTTAAAAGAGATATATAGTTTAGAATCCAATATAAATATGCAACGAATCTTTTTTGTAGTCACATTACTGATAATTCCTTTTCTCAGTTATGCTCAGAAACCATGGGGAGTGCGATTAGACCAGGGAATTTCTTTCTTTTTCAGCGGAACGTATGAAGCTTCCAAAGCTTATCGCAAACCGGCTCGTTACTTGTATGAATTTACAGTATATCGTCATTTTGAAGTGCATGAGAAGTTGAATATGCAATTAGGTCTGGGGTATAACCGTATAGGCATGAGCGAAGTTTTTGGCAGATCATTTTATCAGTATGAAGAACCTGGGGTTGAACGTGTGAAAAGAACGTATGATGCACACCACCTGGTGCTATCTCATAATAGTATGTTTAAAAATGAAGAAGGGCTATACGGATCGATTGGAACAAGTTTGTTATTCAATTTTGTAAATACGGAGGTACGCAAAGTTTTCTATGTCAATGGAAATGTTCACAGAAGGAAGAGTGCATCTTCTGCATTCTATTGGGGACCAGACATGTATAACTTTGGTTTTTTAATGAATGTCAGTTTTGGGCAGGAAATTCCATTAAATTATGGTAATCGTCTCGCTTTTGAACCTTACTTGAAATTTGGTTTGTATAAGCATGACTATTACACGATTGTTCCCTGGACGGTGGGCCTTGCTACCAAATTGACTTTTCGAACAAAACAAATTGTAGATGAAAGGGAAGAAAAGAAGTAAAAAATATGGCTTTAGGTATTCCTAAAGCCATATTTTAAAATGAATTAGTGGGCCGACAGGTATTCTGCAACACCTTCTTTTGTAGCTTTCATAGCCTCTTCTCCTTCTTGCCAGTTGGCAGGACAAACTTCGCCGTGCTCTTGGCTGAATTGCCATGCATCCACCGTACGAAGTGTATCGTCAATACTTCTGCCGATAGGGAAGAAATTGACTATTTGATGACGTACAATACCTTCTTTATCAATAAGGAATGTACCTCTCAAAGAAATTGGTGCTCCGTCGAAAATTAATTCGCCTTCTTCGTTGTAGTTATAATCACCTGCAAGTACACCAAAATTTGTAGCGATAGTTTTAGCAACATCTGCTATGATAGGATAAGTTACACCTTGAATACCACCATCATTTTTTGATGTATTCAACCACGCTCTGTGTACTTCCGGAGTATCTGTAGAACATCCTACTACAGCAACTCCTCTTTTTTCGAACTCAGCCAGTTTGTTCTGAAAAGCCAGAAGCTCAGTAGGACAAACATAAGTGAAATCTTTAGGGTAGAAGAAAAATATCACTTCTTTGTTACCCAAATACTGACCTAAAGAAAAATCTTCTACTATTTCATTGCCGTTGATTACGGCTGGAGCGCTAAATAAAGGCGCTTTTTTTCCAACTAAAGACATAATTGTATTTGTTTATTTGATTGTTATTCCTTTTTTAGTTTCTACTTTGTTCCCAGTTATGTGAACACGAATATCTTCAATATTCAGGTTCTCAATTTGCTTATTTTTTAAGTAATTATGAATTAACTCAGACAATTCTTCATCTTCGTAATCAATAATTTCATTGGTATTGACACAATATATGTGATTGTGATTTTTGATATTAGCGTCATAACGCATGCTGCCGCCTTTTGAGGACACTTTATTGATAAGCCCATATGCTTCCAAAGACTCCATAGTTTTGTAAACAGTGGCCAAAGAAATACTCGGATTAGCGTCTTTTATTTGTTGAAAAACTTCCTCTGTAGTAGGGTGGCTCTTAGTGTTAAGCAAATAATGATAAATGACTACACGCTGCTGCGTTGCACGCAGTTTTTTTGCGTTTAACAAATCCTGAACCTGTTTATAGTTGCTATTATTAGACAATTTTTATTAACTAAGAATAATTCTTATATAAGAAAAATAAAACTATAATTAGTTTATTCAATAAGCAACAAATTAATCAGAATTATTTACGAAGTTAGTTGACCTAAAAAAATCGTGCAGATAATATCGTCAGATCGTCATGGTAGCTTTGACTCTCTTTAAAGTCATCCAATTCGCATATAAGCTGTGTATGCAAATCCGGTAACTTACCATCAGCGAATTCCAATAGAATTTTTTCCATTCGCTCCTCGCCAAATTCTTCTTCATCATTATTTCTGGTTTCGGTTATACCATCGGTATAACAAAAAACGATGGCACCTTTCCCCAATTGGATGGCGCCTTCATTTACAAATGGTAAGATATCGAAAGCACCCAGCATGGTGGTACCTTCATTTAATTCCTCTTTGTCATTATTCTGCAAAACAATAGGTGGATTGTGACCGGCGTTAATATAACGTAGTAATCGAGATTCACTATTAAAAATGGCTACAAAGAAAGTTACAAAATGTCCTCCTCCCGAATTACTGATCAGTAAATGATTCAATTCATGAACAATTTCCATTAGGTCACTGGTTTTCCTTGCCAGGGTACGTAAAGCCGCCTGGAAATTTGACATCAGCATTGCGGCCGGTACACCTTTACCCGAAACATCTGCTATGCAAATTAAATGTTCGCTTGGACTTAGTTCTATGTAATCATAATAATCACCTCCGACTGAAGTATGCGGAAAATAGCTTGCAGAAACGCAAATCCCATCATTGTCCGGAAGGTTACGCGGAAACAAAAGGGATTGTACATTCTGCGCAATCTCCATTTCCTTTTTAATGGCTTCTTTTGCCAATGCTTCACGTGCGAATCGTTTGTTCTCTATTGCTACCATTATAACATTTGACAATGTCCTTATGAAGGCAAAGTCGTGCATGTCGTGTTTAATTTCCACATCCGATTCTCCAATAAGCACAACGGCCAATTTTTTCTCTTTATGTGAAATTGGAATGGCAAAATCAATATCCTGATAAGCATTAAATTCGTGGTCTTGAGTAACAACAATTACTTTCTCTGAAAAATCTAAATTACTTAGGAAGTCAAAATCGTATTCATTAATTTTTAATCGGTGATTTACTTTACATTCCCAATTGCCCTCGTTAACAATTAATGCAAGTTTGTTGTATTTGAGATTGGAAATGCATGTAAAGTAGAATATTTTGTACAAGTCGTCTTCAGCCATATTAGCATTGATGGCTTGTGTCACCTCAAGTAATGCGTTTAATTCTAGTTCCTTTTTTTCAATCATTCCATTGTTCCTTTGGGATCGAATGCATCACGCAATCCATTTCCTAATAAATTAAATGACATTACCAGTAAACTAATACATAAACCTGGAAAAAGTATTAGGTGCCAACAACCCGGACTGGTAATTAAACTGTATCCTTCCTGAACCATTTGTCCCCATGAAGGCATTGGTGGCTGAACGCTTAGACCCAAAAAACTCAAACCTGCCTCTATCAAAATTGCGTCAGCGAAGTTCGCTGTTAATATAACGATCAGGGGCCCTATTAAGTTTGGCAAAATATGTTTTATTATAATTCTTATGTTACTGAACCCAAGAGCTCTTGCGGCTTCAACGTAGAGGTTTTCTCTGATTTCCATTATCTTTCCTCTTACTATTCTAGCTACTTCCACCCACATAGTCAACCCCACCGCAACAAACGCAACCCAGACTTCCGAACTATGAAGCGCCAGGCCAATGGCAATAACTAACATGATCCTTGGGATGGACCAAATGACGGTCATAATCCACATAATGAGCTGATCAATCTTACCTTTGAAAAAACCGGCCATCGCCCCCATACCTATACCAACTACCAGGGAAATTAACACGGCAATAATACCAATTGTTAAAGAAATGCGTGCACCAAATATTAGTTTACTTAAAACATCTCTGCCATTTCCGTCAGTTCCCAATACATACGTTTTTTCCAGGATGTGTTTTTCAATTACTAATTCCAACACTTCACTCTTTAATACCTTTTGTATTTGCTCATTTCGATCGAGGTACTTAATATACTTACCATCGCACTGCCACTTTCGTTTGTTAGAATTTAATTTTGATGAACTCGATTCGTACAATGAATACGCAACATCTACCAATGGATAAACTTCATAGCTATAATGATCTTTTCTTCCTCCGAAACGAGCTATTCTTATTTTACAGCTATCCAGAATTTCATATTTTTCAATAGGTCGGCTTATGAAATTACTAGGCCTGCCTTCAAAAATTTCATGGAAAAAATTACGTTTTTCCAACTCCATATTAATTCTGATTCTTAGTAAGCTCACTTTAAAACCCGGAGCTTGTTTTTTAATTTCAGTGATGCTATCGTTAGCATAGGGAGTATTATCGGGCATGATTACGTAGCCTAAAAGGGCTACTATTACAGCCAATGAAATAATGATGGCGCCTCCTACGGCCGGAACGTTTTTGAGCAAACGTTTTTTCACGTAATATGATGGAGCTTTGCCCACCATATTTTCCTGGTCTTTATTTATATTTTCTGAATTATTATTCAATGCTAATACTTTCGACCTTTCCAGGTATACTTGCCAAACCGACTTGTTAAAGCAAATAAAACAACATAGATGCTGTAAGGAAAAATAACTATTAGGTATAGCAATAAGTGAAATTTTTTCTTTAAAAATTTACTTACGCGCGATAAAAATAATAATTCTGAAACGATACGTAGTAACAAACAAGAAAAAAATATTGACAAAGAAATATATTTTGTTGGCAAAGCAAGTAAAAGAAGAATTTGAGACAGGTGAATAACAAAAATATAGATCGCAAAAAATTTTGTAGACAAAAGAGAATAGCGAGACCATTTGCTTGCCCAACGCTTTCTTTGATTCCAAAACAGGTCCAGATTTAAATGTGCATTGGTATGTACAACATTATTTGAGTAAAAACAAAAATGTATTTGCGAGCGATAGGCCTCATAAAATTTGTGCATTAAGAACTCATCATCTCCGGAGACTTCGGTTTCATATCCGGAAAAACCACCGACTTCATAAAAGGATTTTTTTTCATAACAGAGGTTCGCGCCATTACACATTGTTGGAAAACCCAGGCCCAAACTTGCTGCACCACTTCCAATCAGGGCGCTCAATTCTATTTGTTGACATTTAGTAAAAAAGTGTTGATCATTTTGATAAGCTACAGCACCTACAACCATCCTACTATTATGTCTGCATAAATGTTCATTAAAAGATTCGAGCCATTTTACCTGATGCTTACAATCGCCGTCTGTGGTAATTATGTAATCAAATTGAGCTAAACGAATCCCTTGTATTAGGGCTCTTTTTTTAAAGGAAGCAGTTCCCTCTTCCAGATCTTGGAGCTTAATGGATATTGAAAGTTGGTTTTGTTGTTCTTTTATCAATTCAACCGTTTCGTCACTAGAATGATCATTGATAATAATCACTTCAAACTTCGATTTGGGGTAATCTTGACATTCCAGATATTGAAGAAGAGTTGTAATATTTGAGCTTTCATTTCTTACCGGAATCACAATACTAAATGTATTGTATTTTTCTGATTTCGAATATTCGTATTGCTTCTTTAGCCACAACCATGTGAACAGCTGTAGCAAAAAATAATAGCTTACAAATAAGAATATGAACGCAGTCATTTATTGTAAAATCTAAATTTTGCTTTTAACGATAGCAATGTTCCAAGCAAGGTAGGTAAGAGAATGTTTAGAATCCAAACACTTAGGCTCGCGCATATTATAGTTACATTATCCATACCGGTGTTGCTCAGAAAACTAAGAGCCGCCAGTTCCCTAACTCCTAAATCACTTAGAAAATTAAAAGAAGGTATTACCGATTTCGATAAAAATACTAAACTGATTCCGGTAAGTGCAGAAATGAGTTCAAGATCCTGATAAAATAGTAAACAAATTAGAAAGTACTGCCCAGTAAACACCAGATACCTTAATATTGACAATCCGAAAATGGATAGTAGCAATTTAGGTTTATAACTTTGAATAATCTTGAAAAGCCTTGTGATTCGGGACGAAATATGCCATCGGTCAAGGAGGGAAAAAACAACACGACTTCTGACAATGAAAACGATAAACAATGCGAAGCCAATAATTGAAAGAATAAGTTCGGGCCACTTGATCTCCCAGGTACTTGTTGTATTGTGCCAGTAGAACAAACTTATAATCCCGAAAAGTAAGGTTGGCAGTAATTGACTCACCCGGCTTATTAATAGTGCTCCGACCACCTGAATGCGATTTCTGTTTTCTAATGACACTATTCTGCCAACATAATCTCCAAGGTGACGAGGTGTGATGAACGCAAAACTTAAACCTGTTAATACACCTCTAAGCGAATTCCATATACTAACTTGCTCGATGTTTTTAATTAAAAGTCTCCATTTCAGAGCCTCCAGCAGCCAATTAAAAGGGATTAAAAACGCGGCAGCTAACAGAAATAACAAATTTGAACCGTGATTAGCATTGATTTTTCGAAAAATCGATTCAAGGAGTTCTTGGTCTCCTCGCAATTTTATATATAAAAAATAGTATACGGCAAGTACGATTACAACTTTGATGAATACCTGTACGTGCTTTGAATTTACTTGGGGCATCTGCTTAATATCACTATATTGCCTTGTGACTACAAAAAAACCTGCTAAAATAATTCTTGGAATAGACCCCGGTACTAGTGTGATGGGCTATGGTATTATAAAAGTTGAGAGTAATACTGTTAGTTTGATACAATATGGTGTGATCCATTTAAGTAAATATAGTGATCATGCGTTAAAATTAAAGAAAATTTTTGACAGAGTATCTCAGATTCTTAATGAGCATACTCCGGATGAAGTAGCGCTGGAAGCACCGTTTTTTGGGAAAAATGTACAATCAATGCTCAAACTGGGGAGGGCGCAAGGAGTAGCCATGGCTGCCGCTTTGGCTCTGGAGATTCCGATTACAGAATACGCCCCCAGAAAAGTAAAGCAGTCTGTGACGGGTCGAGGTACGGCATCAAAAGAACAGGTAGCAGCTATGCTTATCAGGTTATTGAAAATTAAAGAAGCTCCAAAAATGCTGGATGCAACCGATGCCCTGGCGGTGGCGGTCTGTCATCATTTTCAAGAGGGTAATAGTGTAAATCGATCTAAAAGCTGGAAAGCATTCTTAAATGAGAACCCTGGTCGTGCTAAATAATTGACTAATTTTGTTTTAACTAAGATTCAAATGATGCGCAAGCATAAAGAAACTTAGTTGGTTATTGTAGTTTTCTAAGAAATTGAATCAAAATGTGGATAATTTTTTCAATCCGTCGAAAATATTTTTTCTTCCGTCAAAAAACTTATATCTTATTTTATGAATGCTGCACTTTATGTGCTGACAAAATTACTCAAAGTTTCCTTTATTGCCTATAGAGGATTTTTTAAGTTTTACCAATTTTTTCATAGCGCAGGACATGTTTCTGCGCTTTTTTTATAGCCAAGAATTAACGATGCGTTCGAAGTTTTCATTTTCCGGAATAAATTCTCCATTACTTAAATAGTCGCAGATCGACTTCATAGATTCATAATCTGCCCGCTCCAGGTGTTTGGGTATTTTATAAAATTCCTGCGTATTCTTAGCGAAGGGAAATGTGGCTTTAGAATGGTAAAGAAAGGGCAGTAGCGTTTTACTGCACGACAGCGCCAACACATCAATATCATAATCTTCGGTATAAAGCGTCAATCGTTCATTGATTTGTTCGAAAAAATGGTTGGCATTAGCAAGCCGTATTCTTGAACCGGCCCTCGACTTCCCTTTGCTGTTTAAATACTTCAATTGGTTTTTTCCCTGCTTTTTGCGCACCATATAAGTTTTGAAAACCTTGTGTTCAAGTAACATACTGTCATGTAAAATGCCCAAAGCGGCACTCCCTGCTTTAATTAATAATACACATACGACTGCTTGGTTCTCGACAAATTCACCTGTAGTCAAATGGTAATGGACAGGCCACCTGAAGAAGGCCAAACGCGTGCCTTCCATATCAAAAACAGCTATTCTGCGCTTATCAGCTATAATCTCCAGGTGATAATTACTTGGCGACAGCCTTCCCATTATGGTATTCAGTTGTTCAATAGAAAGCAGCATTCTTTGAGGTTTAATGCAAACATACTATATTCTGATTTAACCCATAGACAGAGTCACAGGCCTCTGCTTCATTGATTTTAATCAGTATAAAAAGCTTCGATTCATAATTTCCTATTTAATAGTTATTTATGGAATAATAAAAAGTAGATATAATGAGGCACAAACCTTTATCTATTTTAAATATTAGGTTGCTATTAAAATTACTGGTAGCTTTGAGGCTGATTTGCTAAAAGATTGGCAATGAAGCCTATCAATCCCACACACGAAGTAGCTTATGATACCATACAAGTTTTCTGTTGAGAAAAATAAAGAGTTTGCAAGCACACTACGAAAACGCGTAGAAGCCTATTTCAAAGAGAATAATCTAAGCAAAAATGCTAATTCCGGTATGATAATTAAGACATTGGTTATTTTATGCATGTACTTAATTCCATATAGTCTGATTATAAGCGGAATAATCACACAAACATGGCTGCTATTTTTGACTTTTGGATTTATCGGATTGTGGACGGCTTTTATGGGCACCTCTGTGATGCACGATTCCGTCCACGGATCTTATTCCCGAAAAAAAGGGGTAAGCAAGTTGATGCGTTTCTCAGCCTTGTTAATAGCCGTTGATCCTAATTTGTGGCACTATCAGCATAATGTCCTGCACCATATGTATACAAATATTGAACATGTGGATGAAGACATTGCCCCTCGCTATTTCTTTCGATTTACGCCAAACCAGCCTAAAAAGTGGTTTCACCGTTTTCAACATATCTATGCACTTTTTTTATACTGCTTTTCAACAATTCTTTGGGTAACTTTCAGGGATTTTGTAAAAATATACCACTATCGACAAATAGGTTTAATTAAGTCGCAAAAGAAATTTGTAAAAAACTTGATTTATATGGTTTTTGGTAAAATTTTTTACCTGGGTCTATTTCTCGTATTGCCAATTATTGTGTTACCTCAGGAATGGTGGGTTGTAACGCTCATGTTTGTAACCGCACATGCAGTTTGCGGCGTGCTTCTTACGTCCATTTTTCAGCTCGCCCATGTAGTACCTGATGTGCAATTCTTTGAGCCTGAAGAGGAACATATCGAAGAGAACTGGTTGGTACACCAATTGTATACTACTTCAAACTATGCGATGGATAACAAAATAGTATCATGGTTTGTGGGTGGGCTCAACTTCCAGGTAGAACATCACTTGTTTCCCAATATTTGCCACATACACTATCCTAAAATTTCGAAGATCGTACAAAAAACAGCGCAAGAGTTTAACATACCTTACAATGCACAACCTACTTTTTGGAGCGCATTTAAGCAACATTTGCTACTCCTGAAACGATTGGGCAGAGGCGAAAATCTACAAATGGCATAATAATTAGCTCATTAAATTGAGTATATTGCATTAAAGCTTTGTTATATGGCCAAGAATAAGAAAAACCGCGATGGCGTTGTATATTCAACCAATGACGATTTCGAATATAACTACGACGAGGAATTTGAAGAGGAAACGCTGCCTCCCCAGCAACAAAACTTGAAAGTAATGCTCGATAAAAAGGCACGTGGTGGCAAGCAAGTAACCATGGTCGACGGTTTTGTCGGTTCTCAGGAAGATTTGGCAGACTTAGGCAAAATGCTTAAATCGAAATGTGGTGTAGGGGGAAGTGCCAAAGAAGGAGTAATCCTTATACAGGGCGACCACCGCGATAAAGTATTGGATTTGTTGATAAAAGCTGGTTATAAGGCCAAAAAAGCAGGGGGTTGATTTTTGCCGCACCTAAAGCAGGTGTACACCTCGACGAGATACTCACCTAATTCTGTTGCACTCCAATTTTCTATCTTTTTATTACCTTTGCATCAATAATCTTGAGACCATGAAATTTTAATTATTCATTGCTAATGACAGCAAGTATGCTGCTGTTCAATCATCGAACCTGCTTCGCCCAGGATACTATTCCCGACAATGAATGTGTTATTGACGTTCCAAATTTTTTTACGCCCAATGAAGATGGAATTTATGATACATGGATAATAAAAGGGCTGGAGTGTTATGCCGATTTTTGAGTGGTAATGTTCGAGTTATCAGAACCGAATATAATTGATTCAACGATGAAAAGTGTATTCTTCATAGTAGTCGGAGTGTTAACAACAGTTCATTGTTATGCTCAGCAGTTTTATACTTCTACCCGCGCCTCTTCTAACCCTTATTTTTATAATATCGCAGCAGGCGGCGCTTATAATTCTGGCGAAGCAAATATACCATCGGATGCAATGATTGAGTTCTCCACTTGCAGAGGTAAATACTACTGCATTTACCTGGAACAAAGTTATTGGAAAAGATAAGACCCTCGGTGATACGGTACGAAATACAAAAGGATATAGCTGGCAGGTTGTAGGAGGACGCCTTTTACGTGATCGCATCAACGACCGAATTGTGCATAAAATTGAATTGTCAATTGCACATAATATGGCCATTTCCGGAAGAAAACGACTCGCTTTTGCTCTAGGTACCAGTTTTAACAATTTTTCGATTTAGTGCAGATGATTTTCAGCCATATGCAGGAATATATAACGATCCGTTAATCGACCCTACCATGGGAGGGTATTATAACGACGGCAATAATTGGGTATTTAATTTCTTCGATTTATCCATTGGAGCGTGGTTGTACTCTGATAATAATTATTGGGGATGGTCCTCTGAAAACGTGGTACCAGCTAGTGGTTCATTATCGAATTCCCAATGGTTCGTATCAACCTTCTACTGTTTTACATCATTTCACTTATGGCCATTATTTTTATATTGACGAAAATAGCAAGCTTGACTTTGTGGTAAATGCTATGAAGACTCAAGTACTGCCTCCTGCAATCGAAACGATGCTTTTATATCGCCATGAAGTATTTTTTGCCGGTGCCGGTGTGAGACTATTGAATAATATTTTGTTAAGTGCCGGGTTAACCATCAAATCAAGAATGCTTGTTTCTTTGGCATACGAAATACCGATTGGCGCATCCTCACAGATTTTTGGAAGCACGGCGTAGTTTAATCTGGCTTTTAAGTTTTAGCACCTGGTACAGGCGCACATCTCCTCCACCTGGACCAGGTCAACACATTTTCCCTTTTTTACCACGTATTTTCGAACAATTCTATAACTTTGTTTCTCGGTTTCAGAAAACGGATTTAAGAAAATGTACAGAACTCATAATTGTGGCGAACTACGCCTCTCAGACGCTGGAAAGCAAGTTACGCTGTGTGGATGGATTCAACGTGTAAGGGATAAGGGAACTCTTATTTTTATCGACCTTCGAGACAGATATGGTGTTACACAGTTATACCTTGAAGAAGGAAAGGCTCCTCAGCAAGCTATTGAGAATGCCAGGACGCTTGGACGTGAGTTTGTTGTACAGATTAATGGTACCGTCGCTGAACGTTACGACAAAAATCCCAATATGCCTACAGGTGAAGTAGAACTGTTGGTTGAGGAAATTACTACTTTAAATCCGGCGAAATTGCCTCCATTCTTAATTGAAGATGAAACTGATGGTGGAGACGACCTTCGTATGAAGTATCGTTACCTGGATCTAAGAAGAAATCCGGTGAGACAAGGACTCGAATTGCGTCATAAATTAATGCGCCTGACACGGGATTACCTGGATAAGAATACTTTTCTCGAAGTAGAAACGCCGGTCTTGATTAAATCTACACCTGAAGGTGCACGTGATTTTTTAGTGCCGTCACGTATGAATCCGGGACAGTTTTATGCGCTGCCTCAGTCACCGCAAACTTTCAAACAATTGTTGATGGTATCTGGTTTCGATCGTTATTATCAAATCGTAAAATGTTTCCGTGACGAAGACCTTCGGGCGGATCGGCAACCGGAATTTACACAGATAGACTGTGAAATGTCTTTTGTGGAGCGCGATGACATACTGGAGTTATTTGAGGGTATGGTGCGTTACATGTTCAAAGAAATAAAAGGCATTGACCTGGAAAGCTTTCCGCGTATGTCGTATGCAGATGCGATCAAATTTTACGGTTCGGACAAACCCGATACACGTTTTGAAATGCGTTTTACCGAGCTTAACGATGTAGCTCAAAACAAAGGATTTAACGTTTTTGATCAAGCTGAACTGGTAGTTGGAATATGTGCTAAAGGCGCAGCTTCTTACACCAGAAAGCAACTGGATAAGCTAACAGATTTCGTTAAAAAACCGCAAGTGGGCGCAAAAGGACTGGTTTATGTGAAATGTAATGAAGATGGTTCCTTCAAGTCGTCTGTAGACAAATTCTATTCTCAGGAAGACTTGGCACAATGGGCACAAAAAATGGGGGCTGAACAAGGCGACCTCTTATTGGTGCTGTCAGGTGAGGCCAACCATACTCGTAATGCCTTGAATGAACTGCGCCTAGAAATGGGAACGCAGCTTGGCCTGAGAGATAAAAACACTTTTTCATGCCTTTGGGTAGTTGATTTCCCACTCTTGGAGTGGGATGAAGAAACAGCGCGTTACCATGCTATGCACCACCCATTTACAGCGCCACTTCCGGAGCATTTGGAGAAACTGGAAACAGCACCGCAGGATGTTAATGCCAACGCTTATGACATGGTTATTAACGGTGTAGAAGTGGGTGGCGGTTCCATCAGAATTTTTGATCGCGAAATACAGTCGCTCATGTTCGACAAGCTGGGTTTTACCAAAGAAGAGGCTCAGGCTCAATTTGGGTTTTTAATGGAAGCTTTCGAATACGGTGCACCTCCACATGGTGGTATTGCGTTTGGTTTCGATCGTTTGTGTTCTTTATTCGGTGGCGCCGATTCTATCCGGGACTTTATAGCATTCCCTAAGAATAATTCCGGACGTGATGTGATGATAGATTCTCCGGCTAACATCGATCAAAGTCAACTCGATGAACTTAATCTAACTATATCTTTGAAAGAGGAGTTGAATGAACATTGATTGAGATTATTAAATGTCGTATCTTAACTGTTAAATGAGTCGATTCTTCAAGCTGTTGGCCTGTGCTTTTTTGTTTTCCCTTGCCTCAAATGTGCTGGCACAAAGCGATACGTTGAAGCCAAAACAGCTGTTAAGTGACATGACCGTACAAATTGAATGTACTGAGGCCATCGATTCCATGTATAATTTCAAATTTGAAGTTGCTCAAAAGCAATTTACATGGCTTAAGCAATTGTATCCCGAACACCCATTAGCTTATTTTTTGCTGGGTCTTGGCGAGTTTTGGAAGATTATGCCTAATGATTTAAACGAGGCTTATGACGAAACTTTTATGGCCTATATGGATACCGCTATTTATAAAGCCCGGGCTTTGTACAAGGAAGATAAAACCAACCCTGAGGCTACTTTCTTCCTGGCAGCCGCTTTCGGATTCAAAAGCAGAATTCTTTCCGACAGGGGGCATTATGCAAGAGCTACAGTGGCCGCCAAAGCATCTTTGAACTATCTCAATGAAAATAAAACGCTAAATACGAGCTTTAGCCCTGAATTTTTATTCGGACAAGGTCTTTACAATTATTTCCGGGAATGGATACCGGAGAATAAAAAGTTTTTGCGCCCTATTGTCATGTTCTTTCCCAAAGGGGATAAACAGAAAGGAATTGAGCAATTAAAAAAAGTTTCAGCAAAAGCGTTCTATACACGAATAGAAGCATTGAATTTTTTAATGAGTATTTATGGAACATACGAAGAGAAAAAAAAGGAGGCCTGGCCAATAGCCAAGCAATTGCACGAGCAGTTTCCTGACAATGCCTATTTCCATCGCTATTACGTGAAAATGGCCTATCAGCTTAGTAAACGCTTGCTTTTGGAAAAAGAATGCATTGCTGTTTTGAAACGCGTGAAAAGCGGTAAAGTGGGTTATGAAGCAGAAAGTGGTCGCATTTGTTCCTACTATCTGGGACAGGAATACATGTATAGAACGGATACAACTGCCGCCGTCAAAAATTTTGAAGAATGCCTCAAATATGCGCATGAGATCAATGTGCAACATAAAGGTTATTGCCTTTTTGCGTATCAATATTTAGCCAAAATTGCCGATAGCAGGGATAAGAAGTACGAGGCTTACGCGCATTATAAAGCCTTGGTTAAAGCCGCAGGAGGTGAGAATCGAGACCATAAAACCGTTAAGGTAGCCAAAAAATACATGCGTAAGAACCGAAAATACGCAAAGAAAAGGAAATAGAACTGTTCATATTCATGACAAAAGTTGCCTTATCCGTATCCAATATTTCTAAAAAATTCGAGGGTCACGATGCGTTAAAATCCGTGAGCTTTGAGGTGGAGGAGGGAGCAATTTTCGGACTTCTGGGACATAATGGCGCCGGGAAAACCACGCTTATTCGTATGCTCACCCAAATTACCGCTCCCGATGAAGGTGAAATCATACTTTACAATCAGGCGATTTCAAGAGATACCATAAACAGAGTGGGCTATTTGCCCGAAGAGCGAGGTTTGTACAAAAAAATGCGTGTAGCTGAGCAGTTGCATTACTTTGCAAGCTTGCGTGGCATTCCAAAACAAGTCGCCACGCCGGCTATTAGCCAGTGGCTCGAACGCATGGACCTACTCAAGTGGGAAAAGAAAACTTTGCACGACCTGTCGAAGGGAATGCAGCAAAAGGTACAGTTTATTACAGCGGTACTCCACGATCCAGATTTTATCATCTTAGATGAGCCGTTTTCAGGTTTTGATCCCATTAACACCGAGCTGCTCAAAAAAGAAATAATCAGACTTAACAGTATTGGAAAAACAATACTATTATCTACCCATCAAATGGAGTCTGTTGAAGAACTTTGTACAGGAATAGCTATGATCAACCACGGAGAATGCATTTATAAAGGTTCCGTGGAAAATCTCAAGAGTCAATATGAAGAAAATACCTGGCAAATAGCTGGTTACGGTGAGTTGCCCGATAACTTACAAACACAGATTCTAAAGAAACAGCAAAAAGATCAATTAATCACTTGTTCTATACATTTTGATCATGATGTAGACGTAGCCACCATTGTTGAAATGACAGGCCCATCATTTCAATTAAATAGTGTCAAAAAACTGGACCCGGAATTGCGCGCGGTATTTTTGAAATTGGTAAAAAGTAAAAGCAATGTCTAAAGCCTGGATAATAGCCGGCAGGGAATATAAAACGCGCGTACGCAAGCGCTCTTTTATATTAATGACCGCACTTGGCCCCATAATTATGGCGGTTATGATGATATTGCCTTATTGGGTAACCAAAGATCAAAAACAGTTGTATAAGGTTTTGGTAGTAGACGAAACAGCACAATTCGATGAAGCTATTCGCTCTACTTCGGGCTTACAGTTTGATTACATGGACAGTAAGGTGTCTGTTATGAAACCATTAGTAGATTCACTCGACTATCAGGCAGTACTTTTTATTAGTCCGAATCCAAACGGTTTTCCCCATTGTGAATTAAAGTATCGAAGTTACAATGCACTTGCCAAACAATACATGGAGTTGGCGCTTGAACTGCGTGTTCAAAAAATAATGTTGGCCGAAACGCATGAACAGGTCAATGTCACTGATAAAGATATTTACCTTCAGATGTTACCTGTAAAAAGCAAAGAACAGGGAGCTGCTATCCGGGAGTTTTTTAGTTATGGAGGAGCCGTATTTATTTACTTCTTCATATTTCTATATGGTATTCAGGTAATGAAAGCAGTCATAGAAGAGAAAAATAACCGGATTGTTGAAGTGATGCTTACTACTGTAAAACCCATCGATTTAATGATTGGAAAAATAGTTGGCCTGGGATTTTTAGGCCTTACACAGATGGGTATCTGGTCCTTGTTCAGTGTTGTAGTTCTTTTCTTATTCAACTCACAATACGATTTGAGTCATTTTGACGCCGCGCACGTCATGAATTCGGCGGCACAACATGATGCGCCAATTGTTTATGAGATGCACGATCTGCTCGCCGGGCTGGACTCAATGAATCTGCCACTGTTTGTGATCGCTTTTTTCATTTATTTTATCGGAGGTTATGTACTTTATGCTGGTTTGTTTGCAGTGGTTGGAGCTGTTTCAGATGTGGACACCGAGACACAGCAGTTTATACTACCTATAACCATACCGCTACTTTTCGGTTTTCTCACCTTGAATGTAGTACTTCAGGACCCTAACGGAACATGGGCCAATGTTCTTTCATGTATTCCTTTAACGGCACCTATAACTATGTTGGTTCGTATGCCTCACCATGAACTAATTGATGGATTTTCTTGGCGCTTTGCCTTATCCGTATCTTGTCTGATTGCAGGTGTTGTTCTTGTACTTCGTTTTGCAGCAAAGGTGTACCGTGTAGGAATACTTATGTACGGTAAAAAAGCCGGATATCGTGAAATAATAAAATGGTATTTTTATAAGGGTTAAGACTACCAACAGCACAAGGTAGCATTATTTGTCCTTAGCATTAATAGCTTCAATTTTCTTTGAAATTTTTTCAAGTCTCTTTAGTTGGGATTCCTTTTCGCACGCTGTTTTTCGTTGGCTAATTAGCCGTAGGTACATACCTTTACTTTCGAATTTGATGCCATTCAATGCTTGTTCCATATACATAGGCAATTGCTTGATGGGGCATTTCCATAATTGCTCAAGTAGCACAGGCTCCACTTTATTACAGTAATTATCATACGTACATAAATGTGCCAAAATGTTCACACCCTGATCAATGGTGATAACAGAGCCTTTGGCCATCGTATCTATAATCAAAGACATGGAAGCATATAATTCTTGATGTTTTAATGGAACGATGGCTGCAAGTGCCGTCATACCGCCCCACACTAATCTGTTATTTTTGTTGCTAAGGAGTTGTAAAAGTTGTTCGTAATGAGGTGCAATGAGTTCAGGTTTTATCGTAGCAATTTCATAGAGCACTTTAATGCAATCGGCCTGAATTTTTTTTTCTGTGTGATTTAAATGAGAGGCAAGTTCTCCTACTGCTAATTCATTTCCTGAATTTGAAATACTTTTTGCCAGTGCCAGGTTAGCACTATTGCCTTTTTCTCCTTGAGAGGAGGAAAGCGAATCAATAACGTTCATGTAAGTGTTAGTTTATTCTTAGTTCGTTCAACTTTATTTTCAGACTTTCCGGATAGGTTCCCTCCAGGTAAGAAACATAATCGTTACGTATAAGTGCTTTTGTCCCCGCTTTGGGAATTGAATCGTTATATATAAAAATGATCGTATCTTTTTTTAGTTCAATGAGGCCGGCATAGACCTGGCCTTTTCTTTCCAATCCACGCGACTCAAATTCGAAACTATAATCTTCAAATACCCGAAGATATACCCATCCAAGTGGTGCTTCTCTGTCTGCAAGCAATATTGCTTTTTTGGAAGGTTGCGTACAAGATACAAGTAGGAAGGTAATGAAAAAAAATGCAAATGTTTTCATATAAAATTTGGCTTACACCTCGTGAAGGTGGAGTGTGAACACACCTGAATCAGGTAGGTACCTCCTCTATCTGGTTCAGGTACAGTCTACTTAGCTAGTTTCTCAAAGCGAAGATGATTTGCATCGTTTATGATAAGGATGTAACTCCCACTTGGCAAAGTGCTAATGTTTACTTCAGTGCCGGTACCTTTAAATCGAGATGCTCCCTGTAAGTCAATGACCTCAAATTTTTCAATGGCTTTGTCTCCTTCGATATATAGCTCAGTGGTAGCAGGGACCGGGAATAGTTTATAAACCTGCGATCGCTTGTGCTCATCGTGCGTACTTACTACGGCATTGCGTATTTTTTCCACACCGAAAGAAGTTTGTTCCACGGTCTCTATTGTTCCGTCCGGATTATAGTGTAAATAATCGATGCAGGTGCGTCTGGTATAATTGCTACCATCGGCGATATGATAGAAAAGATACCATTTATCGTGATATTGGATTACAGCGTGGTGATTGGTCCATCCCGGTACCGATTCCAGGAGAACACCTTGGTGAGTATATGGTCCCATAGGATCCGTAGATGTAGCATAATCAATGGTAGTATAGTTGCCGTATTTAGCACTGTATGTCAGGTAATAGATGCCATTGTGTTTATGTAGGTAGGGAGCTTCAAAAAAGCGATCCAAGCCTTCTAATAGCTGTACATCATCTTGCAAGCTAATCATGTCCTCATTGATTTTTACGATTCTGGCGTCATCACCGGCATCACCACCACCGAATACGAGATAAGCCTGTTCATCATCATCTATAAATATGCCCGGATCAAAAACACGCTGGGGCTCCAATGTATTCGTGCGATCCAGAAGGGCCTCACCAAGGGCGTCCGTATAAGGCCCTTCCGGTCTTGAAGAAGTGGCTACCCCAATAGCACTTTCTGTTTTTGGAAAATACAGATAGTAAGTGTCGTTTCTTTTGATAAAATCAGGTGCATAAAGCCATTCGTCGCCCCAGGATACGTCATCAGAACTCAAAGCAAGTCCTTCTTCGTTCCAGTTTACCATATCGGTTGTCGAGAATACCACGTAATCTACCATTGTCCAGTAAGAAGCGTTGTTTGGGTCGTGTGATGGTAACAACCACAAAGTATCATCGTATACGCGTACTGAAGGATCTGCTGTAAAAATATCTATGTCAATGGGATTACCGGAAAATGAAGATTCACAGGTTTCTGTGCAGCCCTGAGCAGCTGCTGCAGCTTCGCTGGTCCAACATTGTCCACAAAGAAACACTTCATTGCCCTCTGGACACGATGCCGGACAATAATCGAAATTCTGGCAAAGCGCATTAAATGAAATAGTAATAAGAATAATAAGATAGAAAAGGGGTCTGTGTAATAGTTTCATAGTAAATGAGTGTAGTGGAGAATAAAAACCTTTGAGCGAGGTTCTATTCGGTTCGAATGCTCAATAACCAAAAATATAGTGAATTAATAATACACGAGCCAGAAAAAACACAATTATAAAAAGACTTGCAAGCATTACGACAGTATTACTACAGAATTCTGCAAAAGAATCATACCTATATGAAGAGTGCGTAAATTAAATTTATGCAAAAGAAACAAGCGTCAGGCCTTCCATATAGAAGATCTTTTTGACTAATGCAATTATGACGTTTATATAAACAGTTAGCGCTTGTTAACTAAAAAAAAGCGGCCCTACGAACTTTCGTTCATCGAGCACGCTTTAGCGGCTAGGTAGTTTATTTCAGGTAAGCCGAATACATCCATACAAGCTTCTCCTGCTCTCGGATGTAATCACTCATCAGGGCGCTTGAACCTTCGTCACCCATCGCATCGGCCAGATCCAGTATTTCTCGTTGCTTAATTAAAAGTACTTTGAAAGCTTCCAAAATATGAGTCACCGCTTCGGTGCCATCAGATATATCAGCACTTTCTTTTACTTTAGAAACTTCCAGATAGGAGGTAAACTGATGTTTTGGTTCGTTGCCTAATGTTAAAATACGTTCGGCTATTTCATCGATCTTAACCAGGAGGTCATTGTATAACTCCTCGAACTTTTGATGCAGCTCAAAGAAAGCTCGTCCACTAATTTTCCAGTGAAAACCCCTCGTATTTTGATAAAATACCGAATAATTCGCCAGGAGGTCGTTTAACTTTCCAGCCAACTCCTCACTTTGGCCGCTATTTAATCCAATGTTATTAATTGTACTCATGTTGCTGTTATTTAAATGTTATTTTTAGTTGTCTATGGACCCCATTACCCGTTGCATAAAAGTATTAAGGGCCACTTTTTCGGTTTTGCCAGCTTTCATCAACTTATTTACTTCAATAGCTCCGTACATATTAGATATTAACTCACCTAAGACATCAATCTCTTCATCGCTTATGGCATTACTTTCAGTCATATGTTCCAGCAAAGCCAGCGCTTCCCAAACGAAATCTATGTCGTTTTCCTTTACAAAACCATTAATGTGTTTAATTGTTGGTAATTTCATCGATAAATTGTTTTAAAGATTCCGCTTTGTTCGTTTGTACCTGATTTACAAATTTGCCGTTTTTAAATGCAGCAAAAGTGGGTAGGTTATTCACTTGAGCCAGGTGTCTGGATTCAGGAAATTGTTCGGCATCTACGATTACAAATTCAGCATCGTAATCATTAGAAAGGCGTTTGAATTTCGGTTTCATCACCCGGCAATTACCACACCAACCGGCCGAGAATTGTACAATAGTTGTGTCATTAGACTTTACTACTTCTGCTAAATTGTCTTGTGTTAATTCTGTGAACATAATATTGATATTTAATGGTTTGATAAATAATTTGCTACTCCTTCGGCGTTTGCTTGCAAGGCTTCCTTACCCTCTTCCCAATTCGCAGGGCAAACATCTCCATGCTTTTGAACATGGGCGTATGCGTCAATTAAGCGCAGGAAGTCATTTACATTTCTGCCCAAAGGCATGTGATTAACACTTTCGTGAAATACTTCTCCGCTTTCATCTATGAGATAGCTTGCACGGTAGGTCACATTGTCTCCATTAATCAACCCGCTTTCTTCGTCCCTTTCACCATCAAGAATACCCAAGGCAGTTGATAAATTACGATTACTGTCTGCGATCAAGTCAAATTCAACGCCTTCTATTCCCCCATCAGATCTTGAAGTGTTAAGCCATGCGAAATGTACTTCAGGGCTGTCTACCGATGCACCGATAAGAATTGTGTTTCTTTTGTCAAACTCTTGTTTCGCCTCTTGAAATGCATGTATTTCCGTCGGACAAACAAAAGTAAAGTCCTTAGGATACCAGAAAAGGAGGATTTTTTTGTGCTCATCTTGTGCCTTTTTTAAAATGTTTATGGTTTTTACATCTCCCAATTCGTTCATTGCTGATGTGGAGATATTTGGAAATTTTTTACCAGTAATTGCCATTTTGCTTTTGTTTAAAATTGATATTACAAAGATAGTTTTGTATAATTATAGTTAAAAACGAATGTTTCTATACAGACTATAGATAAAAACTATAATGAATTTTCAACAACTGGAATATGCCATTGCGGTGGATAAAGCCAAACAATTTTGGCAAGCGGCCGAAGACTGCCATATTACACAAGCAACATTGAGTGCCATGGTACGCAAATTGGAAGATGAGCTCGGACTTGTACTCTTCGACAGATCGCGTAAACCTATCAAGACCACACAAGAGGGACTGGCCTTTATTGAAATTGCCAAAGACATCATAAGAAGACGAGATGATTTGTTTGAGATTAAAGAGGGTGATGAACAATTAAAAGGTATCATTAAGCTGGGGATAATTCCCACCATTGCCACATCACTATTGCCGTTGGTACTTCCTGAAATAGTGAAAGAAAACCCGGAGTTAAAGCTGGAAGTTGTGGAGCTTACCACTGAAGAAATCAAAAAGCAGTTATACGCAGATAAAATTGATTATGGAATACTGGCTACTCCAGTTGACGAAGAAGATCTCGACGAGCATATTATTTACTATGAACCGATGATGGTTTATGGTATAACATCTGATAAGGCCTATGTAACGTCGAAAGATGTAAGAGGAGGACAAATATGGCTGTTGGAGGAAGGTCATTGTTTTCGAAACCAGGCTCTGACTATTTGTGAGATCAAAGAAAAGTTGCTGTCCAACCAAAATTTACAGTTTAAAGGCAGTTCATTCGAAACACTTTTGAATCTGACAGATAGTTTTGGTGGCTATACCTTACTCCCTGAGTTGTATTTTAAGGACCTTCCCGATCAGCGAAAACTAAAATCGAAACACTTCGAAACGCCAGTACCTGTACGGGAAATAAGCCTCTTAAGCTATCGGCAAGTGGGCAATAAAAGGGCTATTGAGTATTTAGTGGACAAAATCAGCGATCTAATTAAACCCTTGCTATCAAGCTCGAAACTGAAGAATAGTGAAATGGACATCATTGGCATTGAATAGGCGGCCGGAAGATAAATTTTTGAATCACTTTGATAATTCTGTTTTTTTCGTTTTATTGCAAACAATATATAAAGAATATTCAGTATGTCATATTCATTGTCGTTCTCCAAAGCCATACTGGTGGTCATATTTATATCCGATAAGATACGTCAGGGTCAATATGAATTCTTGTCTACAAAAACAATTTCGGAAGTACTGAACATTCCCAAGCCTACGTTGGTGAAAATATTGCAGAGTTTAACAACCTCAGGAATTGTTGAAACAAAAGAAGGTAAACAAGGTGGAATAAGGTTGCTCAAATCACCATCCGAAATCACCATATTAGATATATTGGAGTCTGTGGAAATGGGTAAACCGCTCTTTCAAACAAACTTTAATATACTGGCAGAGGGCAAACGGCCAGATAACGCGCAGAAATCGTTGAAGGGTTTATTAGATGCTGCTGAGAATAGAATGAAGACCGTTCTTGGGCAAAAGACCATTGACGAAATATTAATCGAAATGGGTAACTAAATTTTTTTGCACTAAACTAAATAAACAAAATATATAGTATAAATTAATTCAATTATGACAAAGACAAAAAAAATATTTCTAGGTTTATTAATGGCACTTGGCTTCTATTATTCGAAGGGCCAAGACAGCGAAAGCGGGTTGCGCTTTGGTGTGGAGGTTGATCCGGCAACTTTCGTTTTTAAGGGTTATAGCCTACACCTACGAATTCAAGCAAAAAATAGCGATAATTTACTCCTGGGTGTCGGCACATATGCTATGAACATGCCTGATGCCTTAATTAACAGGAATGAACAAAACAGGGATAAAGGTTGGCAAGTGCGCATAAATCAGGCATATGGTTTATTTGCAGAGCACCATTTCACGGAAGTGAACCGGAAGTTATTTGCCGGAGTACAGCTCGGCATTCAACAGTTCAAGCTGAGTAAGGAGGCCCAAACAGGCAATGTGAAACATCTGAACATGTTGGCTATGGCGTATTTTGGCTACACATTTAGGCCCTTTCAAGGTAATTTTTACGTAAAGCCATGGGCCGGGGTGGGTTACACCAGCATGCTGGATGGAAAAAACGAATTAGCACAAGAAGAGTACCAGATAGCACCACTGACCATGTTTGTTACATTGCATGTTGGCTACACTTTCTAGTTTCGGCACAGCACCTGAACGAGGTACCCACCTGGTTCAGGTGTTACCTATTCACGAAGTAAGTACAAAAAGACAAGGCAATAAATAAGAGTATTATGGTAATACCTTTATACTGGTTATAGGTCAATTTACGTTTGTCAAACAGTTTTTTTATGATGTACCAGGCAAGTACAAACAACGCGCATGTAAGTAAAAGATACATAGTTAGTGCAATTCTATAAATGGCTTTTTAAAATACAATGAGTTAACACTAATCCCGACTCACATAGTTCATGCTCCTGTTTTATTCATGGTATAATTCGTTTGTAATCCCTTATCCTTTATAGTATTTAATGCTGATATATTTTCCTTTTGGCATTTGGCCTGCTTTTTGTTACTATTCAATAACTGAACAAAATGAAAGGGCTTATGAAATTCCTACTTTCAATAAACCGAACTTAAAATGAAGCACATTGTTTTAGCTATGTTTGGTCTTTTGTCTATAAAAGGCCTGGCTCAAGATCGACTTCCAGACTGCGATGAACTTATTGTAACACGCGTTGCTTATACAGACAATTATACACTGGAAGTAGATGTATTTAACGATTGCCAATCATGTATACAGCATTTTTATACGGGAGTATTAATTTATGACGAATATGATGAGTTAATAGCCTGGACTGAATATATGGATGACGAGGCCAGTCCGCCGAATAAATACTTCAGAACTTACAAATTATATACAAACGTCTCTTTCGATTTGAGAACGATATATCGTATAGAAATGGTGGATATCTGTCATGGCATGTACATCGACGTTGCACTCACCTCTACCTCCGCTGAGCAGCTTAGCACTTATACACTTACTTCTAACCCGGTTTATAATTTGATCCAATTTGAAGAACAGCTCTCCATAAATAAGGCGAAGCTCATTACTCCGGCTGGTGATAAAGAATATGCACTTCAATTAACAAATGGAGCTATTGATGTTTCGTCCATTCCATCTGGTATTTATCTTTTATTGGCAGAAAATGAGCGTGGTAAAGTATATCGCCAAAAAATATTGAAGCAATGATATGAAAATTCGAAAGGCTTACACATTAATCTTGTAATTTAACGACACCTCATCTCCGGTCATTCCTCTAAAGCCCCAATTGGCCGCTTCACTTTCCAGCATGCAGATTTCAATATCGGTTGTAGAAATCCGGAGTTGTTCACTGATTTCTTTAAATAACATTTTGATCAGGTTTTTCTTTGTTTCAATGGTTCTACCGGTAATCATGATTAGTTCTATAATAATATAATCATCGGAGCGCCCTTCCGGATAGAAAAAGTCTTCTTTGTCAAGGTTAATAAAACAGTGTGCACGTTTGTTTCTTGGAAAACCGAGGCATTCAACAATACATTCGTGAATAATATCTGAAAGTTGGGGCTTTATGGGGTTCAGGGTTGAACGCAGTCCGTAGACTTTTACTTGTGACATATTTTTTAGGTTTAAACGATGAAGATAGCATTATTATTTGATCTGCTCCTTACAGCATTTCATGGATTTTTTGTTGGGTATGCTGGGGTGTGAAGAACTTAAAGTTGAAAAGATTATAAGGCAATGAATTCACCAATGGTAGAAGCAGGGTACCATAAAGTGCTAGCCGAATTTACGTATCAATCCGGAAATATAATGAGTAATTCTGTGATCTTTTTCACGGCACAATTAAGCGGCCACGTCATCCTGAGCGATGGCGAAGGATCTGTTGAAGCCGGTATCATAATCAAAGATGATACTTCCAGAATATTCGTTTATGACTTTCGTTTTTGATACCATTAAGATTTATTCAATAGCCGATGTAATGCTGAATAAAGCGGGCAGTCGGCCGAGACAGGTTTCCCCTTTCGGTAATTGTTAAGGACTTTTTTCGATTGCTCTGCCAATTCACGGCGCACATTTCTGCGTTCTCCTTTTATCCGTACAATTTTCATATTATTGTATGCAGTAGTATTATGTCTCATCCATGCTGTAATGGCTTTTGCGGCACGTTTCTCGATAGGAATGCTTGCTGTTCTGGCTACTGTGCCACTTCCTATAAGGATAGCGTGCGCTGTTACTGCCTGGGCAATGGCAGCTTCCACTCTTTTATACATTTCGTGAAAATGGAGCTGCTGTTTTACTGCCAGAAAAAAGGCTTGTTCATATTCAGCTTGCCTGTTACTACGCCTTTCTTGAGCATAAGCACGTTGCTTTTTATATTCTTCAGTACTCCGTGTGACCGCTATTTCTTTTTGTGCTTTTTGTATGATAGAAGCAGGGGCCCAAATGCCTTTGGACATGGTTCTATTACGCTTTTTGAATACCACACGCCAATAGTTGCCTAGAGCGGTAATTTTTCGTGTAAGACCAGCATCACCGGCAGGTAAAAAAGCCCACCCTTTTGGAACAGTAACAGGCATGCCATACTGATTTAATAATTCACCTTTGGGCCCTTGAATTACGTCTTGCTTTTCTGTTGTCATAGTGATTCTGTGGTCCGATACCAAGTGCAAGTTATGAAAATATTGTCAATCACGTGGCCATGGGAGGTGCTGGGGTCCTCCACCTCATTTTCTACTTTCGTGAAATCGTTTGTTATGGATAGTCAGAGAGTATATTTTTCCTTTTTGCTCACCCGAACCTATAAGGTTTTCGTCATGTAATGTCGTTACTGAGTACTCTAGCTAACTTAGATAATGTTAAATTAGCGAAGACCTTTAAGTAAGGCCGATTTTCAAATGTTGCTTAGAGCACCAAAGGTTTTCAGGTTGAGATGTTTGCGATAAGTACAGTGGTGGTCATTATCATCAAATGAACCCCGTTCAGTTTAATTTTAGCCAAAAGCACATCTTCTTAAAGGATATCTTCATTAAAAGTAAATAGTTATGAGTAATACAGTAGAGATGCAAGTAGTTCATCCTCATGCGGCAGGCATTGATGTGGGGAGTCGTTCTCATTGGGTAGCGGTAGGTCAAGGGGCTGATCAGGTGAAAGAATTTGGAGTTTATCATCAAGACTTAGAGGATTTGGTTTTCTTTCTTAAGTCTCATCAGATACGAACGGTGGCATTAGAAAGCACAGGTAGTTATTGGCAGAATCTATACAGTCTCTTAGATGCCTCAGGATTTGAGACCTGTTTATGTAATGGTAAATTCACCAAGCATATAAAAGGTAGAAAAACAGACATACAAGACTGTCAATGGATACAGAAATTACATATGCTGGGGCTTCTCAATCATAGCTTTTTACCTGAAGAAAAAACGGAAGTTCTTCGTACCTATTGTCGCCATCGAGATACATTAATTAAGTCCGCTGCCCTTAGTAGTAATAAAATGCAAAAGTACCTGCGTCTACTCAATTTGCGTCTTGATGTAGTGGTTCGAGACATTTGTGGTGCTACAGGCATGAAAATTATCCGAGCTATTTGTCAAGGAGAAACAGATGGGAAAAAACTAGCTTCATTCAGAGATAAAAGATGCAAGAAAAGTGAAGAAGAAATAGCCAAAGCATTGAAAGGAAATGGAAGAAAAGATTATCTATTTACCCTTAAGCAAGAGTTGGATACCTACGATTTTTATCAAGACAAGATTAAACAATGTGATCTTGAAATTGGAGAGCAACTTGATTACATCATAGTTGATGATGAAAATAAAAAACAACACCTTCCCCCAAAGGGTAAGCGTAAACACAATAAAAACGATCCCAAAAACCTACATATTCAAAACTTATCGTATCAAATGTTTGAAGGAGTAGACCTCTCTCAAATAGAAGGTGTTAGTACGGCAACCCTGTTAACATTGATGAGTGAATTGGGGATAGAGGGGATCAGTAAGTTTGAAACAGCCAAGCAGTTTACAAGCTGGCTTAGGCTGGCTCCTAACAACAAAGTCAGTGGAGGCAAATTACTTTCCAGTCGTATTCCTAAAGGAAGTAATCGAGTAAAAATAGCTCTACGCAATGCTGCTAATGTGATAGGAAATCAAAAGAAGTCTACACCGCTCAAAGATTTTTTTGCCAAAATATCATTCAGAAAAGGCAGAGCCGCAGCCATTAGTGCAACGGCTAGAAAACTGGCAGTAATCATCTGGAATATGGTAACAAAAGGAGTGCCCTATAACAGAACAAAACTTCATGTTGATGAAGACAAACAAAGAAATTCGGTCATCAAAAGAATAAAGAATCAGATGAAAAACTACAGCATAACCATAGATATGGTTCAAATAGAAGATAATCCCCCTTTAACTACTTGTTAAAGTAAATTGATAAGGGAGTTAGTCAGTTTTTTTAAATACCTTATAGGTTCGGAGAATAACCTTCCAGGTTTGGAGAATAACCTTCGGAATTCATGATCCGAAAGCATTTCAGAAACAATAGCTTTCCTAGATTATACCGAAACAACTCCAGTTGATACTATTGGGAGAGTGCAGATAAGAGTACTTGTGTAGAGTGAGTTCCGAGAAACAGTTTTTGAGGAAGGACAATAGAGCAAAAAAAAAACAGTTTCGAGGATCAACTCTATACTCAAGTCTCAAACTCAAAACTGTTTTCGCAGAGAGTGAGGGATTAACTTCGTTGATCCCGTTTGGGGGGAGTGTTAAGCCAAAAGCCATAAAAATGTACTAGGGCTAAAAGAGAAAGCTAGTTCCCATCAGTAAAGTATGGAGCGCCAAGGGACTCGACTGAATCCATCCTGCAACCAAGTCACCAGAAATACCGAAAACCGAACTTAGGATAGCGATTTTTATGGTGCCTATCCAAACACCTCTTCTGGTTTTTGTTACTTGTTCCATATTATCCTCCTTTCTAAGTTTTAAATTTAAGACAAAGCTAACGCTCACCACCATACAAAATCCGATAACAGGTACAGCCCAAGGAATCGAACCTGGAATCCAGTCCCAATCCCTCAGCACTCTGCTTATTTATACGAGCAATTAAAGAAAAGGTAACATTTGGGGTCGGTAAAAAATGCGACCTCGGTGTTTACTGGTGCTGTTACCGAATTTGCTACCTCTTAGATCGCTGGATACTAAGGGTCATAAATAAAAAAAGCCCTCAGAAATTAATCTGAAGGCTTCTTGCAGAGAGTGAGGGATTCGAACCCCCGGTACCTCGCGGTACAACGGTTTTCAAGACCGCCTCATTCGACCACTCTGACAACTCTCTGTGTCGAATTTTCCATTCCAGTATTTTGGAACGGGATGCAAAACTACTATTTCAGCGGTTTATATGCAAATTATTGGGAGCAATTATCATAATTTTTTTGCATGCTCCTTCGCTTTGTCCATTCCCGCATTGATTTCGAAACCCAGCAAAAGTATCAATGCCATCATCTGTATCCACAACATCACGGCGATAAGGGTACCTATAGACCCGTAAACCTTGTTGTAAGTGGCGAAATTGGAAACGTAATACGAAAAACCTAAGGACAGAAAGATGCTCAGCGATGTCGCCACCACAGAACCCATGGAGATAAATCGCCAACGCTTTTTTATGGAGGGCGCAAAGTAATAGATAATAGAAATAGCACCAAAAAAGATGAATATGTAAGAAAGGTACTGCAAAAAACGGAGCAGGTCTATCTGTTGCAGTATATCAAATTGCTCTTGTATAGCCTGTAATATGATACCGCCAAACGCGATAAGCAGTAAGGTAAGAAAGAGCACCACAATCAATAGAATAGTCAGAAAAAAAGCGGTAAGTCGCTTTTTGAAATAATTCCTGCTCTCTACGGTACGGTAACACCGGTTAAAGGCATTCATCAGCGCCATCATGCCATTGGTAGACATGAACATTGCCAGCAAGAAACCGATCGACAAAAGTCCGTCACGCCTACGCATAACCAAATCATTAATAGTAGATGATGTGGCTTCATAAATATTATCGGGCAGGTTTTCTTCCAAAAAGATGTTGATATCAGACTCCGTCACCCCTACATAGTTCTGTACGTGTGGTAATAAGGTGAAAAGAAAAATGATAAACGGAAAAATGGCGAGGGTAAAGTTAAAAGCTACTGACTTCGATTCGGCGCTGATGTCATTTCTCCTCAGCTCGCGTATAATAAAACGAATGGCCGTATAAAGAGAAACGTCATAGCTCGTGCTAACACGTATATTCTTTGAAAGGTTAATGCTCCCCTGAACAGGGGCGGAATTTATTATGCGGTCAATTAGTCGTTTTAACATCAAAATACCGGCTAAATATTTCTTTGACATATTCAGGAGCCCGTTGTGGCCTCCCTGTTTTGGCATCCATAAAGAATAGGGTTGTCAGCCCTGTGGTGATTAATATACTATCTTGGTTATAAATTTCGTAGTCAAAGACCATTTTTATTTCAGGCATCTTTTGCACTCGTACTCGAATGCTTAACTCATCGTCGTAGCGCGCAGGTTTGATGTATTTCACCGACATGTCTGCTACAGGCATCATTATGCCTCTGTTTTCCATTTCATTGTAGCTGATACCCATCGAGCGGAACATTTCAACACGCGACACTTCAAAGTAGGTCGCATAATGACTGTAATACATGAATCCCATTTTGTCCGTTTCCGCATAACGAACTCTTATTTTTTCTTCGTGACAGATCATCTGATTCCGCTATTGTTTAATGCCCGGTACCAACGTTGTGCATTTAAATTGTGCTGTCGCAGCGTTTTTGCAAAATTATGGTAACCCGAAAAGTCTTCTTTGGCACAAAAATACAAATAGTTGTGTTTTTCGGCATTGAGCACGGCATCAATGCTGCTGATGTCTGGTAATCGTATAGGTCCCGGAGGAAGTCCGACATGTGTGTAGGTATTGTAAGGCGAATTTTCTGAAAGCACCTTATGCCTGTCGTAAATACGCTGCATTGCAAAATAATCTTCTGCGTTTTTGATCGTAGTGTCTACCTCCTGCTCCGCTGTAATGCGTCCGGCCAGCCGTTCACTGTACAGTGCATACTTTAAAGTCGGGTCTGCCTGAAGCAGCATATTTCTCTTCAGGCGATTGAGGTAAACACCTGCAATTCTTGGCTTCTCGTCATTAAATTTCGCTTCTTCTTCCACAATTGACGCCAATACCGAAACCTCCTGAACGCTTAAGCCAATGGAGTCTGCTCTGGCGCGTCGCGCTGCTGTCCAAAATTTGTCGTATTCCTGTTTCATCTTCTGGAACAGTTCCTCTGCTGTGCTGTTCCAATACACCTCATAGGTATTTGGAATAAACATGGACATGATATTTTGAGCGTTGAATCCATGAGTGGCGATGTAAGCACTATCTTGTATCAGTGCCGCAAAGTCGTCTTCACGCGCAATGATATTGGCACATAAATGGGCCGGAAGCTCTTCCTTTCTTCTGATGTTATTAAAGGTAATCTCCTCAGTGCTTCTATCCCCTAAACGAAGCATACTCACAACCGTGCGATTGTTCATGCCGGGCTTGATCAGATAGCGCCCGGGTTTCACATGTTCCTGATACTTCATCACCTGCGAGACAAAGGCGAATGTGAATCCGTCGTGCATTACTTTTTTCTTCTCCAGGCTACGTCTGAGGTCGTGAAACTGCATGCCCTTCGGTATGTAAATATAAGTTTCTTCATCCGTATCTTCTATCAGGAAATTGGCACCGAAAAAGGCGTTATAACCCCAGAAGATAAAGGTGGAAAGAATCAGTGAAAAACCAATGATAACGGTAAAGGTCCGAGTTCGTTTCATGTGCCTAATTTAATCATTTTTTTTATGTATATACGCACCAGTGTTACTTGGGGCTATTTTCCACGTTGTTAGCGCCACACCATTTTGTAATTTCTTGACAGTTTTTATTGAGTGTGCTGCTGGTTTTTTGCTAAATTGCTTTGAGCAGGCTTTCAAATAACTCGTAGATTAAACATGATACAAAAGGGTACATTTTATATATTATTAATAAACGCATTCTTGATGTCTTGTGCGCAAAAAGGCAAATCGGGTGACGACGAGTTACTTAAGGGACTCAAAGCGTATGACATCAGTGACGAAACCAAAATCTATTTTGTAACGGCAGAAGAGACCCCGGGTAAACAGCCTGCTATTGCAGATTACAATGTAGAGGTATTGTCGATCGATGCATTTGAAAAGAAAGCCAAGGAAGCGGGATACCTGGTAGTACCTAAAGACGAGGCCGGAGACCAAATAGTGAATGCACATAGCGCTTATCTGAACTACAAATTTGAAACCACCGGTTTAATGTTTTACGAACTTTCGGCCTTCAGTTCACAGTCTTTTATGGATATTAATTATAATTTTCAAGGCGTAAAACCGGATTTCATTTTCTTCGACGAAAATGCGCTTAGCGATTACACAGGTGTAGGCAAAGCACTGCGTTTCACCAATGACTTCCCTTTTACCATCAGAAGTACACCCAAAGAGCTGGGCTTAAATAAGCGGGGTGCAGTATTCGTTGATTTGAAATATACCACTCCGCAAGAAGCAGCCGAACCCGGAAAGTTTCTCCTTGTTTGCTGTGTAAAAACCAAAGAGTATAAAGCGCCTATTTATTATAAGGCCACCATCGTGCAGACCAAACAAGGCAATGCAGGTTACCAATATTTGTTTGAAATACCTGCCATAACCGCATCCGACGATGAGTTTAGTTTGTATATCTGGAATGTCGATCAATCTTCCGATATACACATCACCTCTATACAGGTGCAGCAAAACGCCGCACCGACGAGTATTGCCAATTTAAAGGGAGCAATAACCTGGAACTCGTATTGTGATTTTAACCTGTTGAAAAGCAGCAAATGGCTAAAACATGATGATAAGATAAGCCGGGATCCAACTACAAACACGTTTTATAACACGATTTTAGCAGACCGATATGCGGCATTTGTAACGGCTGAAGAGATATTTGATTTGGGCATAAGCGCTTCGAGCAAATTTTATGTGGAGCTCGACACTAAAAACATCGATAAAGACGAAAAACCCCTGGTAAGTGTGGCCTTTCACAATACCGACGGAAGCAAAGCTTTTGAGCAGTTACTGCCACTCGAATCCGATCAAAAAAACAATGAATGGAACCACCAACTGCTTAATTTTGATATTCCTGAACATCAAATCGATGTACACGGACGCATGGTTTTTACAATACTCAACAAGGATAAGAGTGAGTTCGATGTAAAGGCGGTCAATTTGAGTGTGGCCAAGAGCAATAGGGTGCCTTAAAGGCCTTTATTGCAATTGTAATCTGATAGGAATCATGTAGGAAACCTTTACAGGTTTGCCATTGAGTTTTGCGGGACTCCATTTATCCATCATTGAAAGTACACGTATCGCTTCAGTATCCATGCGATCGTTTATGCCACGCATGATTTCAAAATTACCGGCCTTTCCGTCTTTGTGTACCACAAATCGCACATAAATCACACCCGAGTTACCTGCCTTTCGATCCTCTTTTGGGTAAACATAATTGTTTTGAACAAAGCGCATGAGTGAATCTATTCCTCCGGGATATTCCGGTTGGTCGTCTACAAGCAGTTCTAAATCGGAATGGACATTTTGTTCGTTTTTTACCGAATCTTCACTAGCTGTGCTGGTGTCTTGCTGGCCATATGCCAGGTGAAAACCAAATACAAAGGTAAGAAGGATGAAGGTTTTAATACCATTTATCATATTAAACGAATTTAGACGATGATAAATTAAGGCAAATTGGTACAACAAATATAGAATAGCATGTAATATTTCAAAATTGTTTGCATCCATATGCAACAATAACCGTTAGATTAACAAACTTATACCGATTTAAAGCGAGATCTTCTTAAATTCGCATCCCTAAATACAAAACATGCGCTTATTATCTATTAATCCCGATAACCCTCAAGAGCACAAAATCGAACAGGCTGTAGAAGCTTTAAGTAGAGGAGGGATAATCATTTATCCAACAGATACTGTATATGCCATAGGCTGTGATATATTTAATCATAAAGCACTGGAACGTTTGTGTCGAATTAAGAAGGTGAAGCCAGAAAAAGCGCATTTTTCTTTTATTTGTCAAGACATCAGTGATATTGCTAAATACGCCAAGCAAATCGACAACCAAATATTTAAGCTGATGAAAAAGGCCTTACCCGGCCCTTTTACCTTTATACTCAAAGCTGCAGGAAATGTTCCCAAGCTTATTCAACCAAAGAAAAAAACAATTGGAGTACGGGTAACTTCAAATAATATTACGCAACTGTTGGTCGAGCGCCTGGGTCATCCTATTATTACCACTTCCATAAAAGACGAAGACGACGTCATCGAGTATTCTACAGACCCCGAGCTCATTTACGAACGCTTCGAAAAGCAGGTCGATTTGGTAATTGATGGTGGTTATGGAGAAAATATTGCATCAACAGTGGTCAATTGCTCCGAAGGAGCTATTGAGGTTGTCCGTGAAGGGCTGGGAGATATTCATCAATATATTTAATGCCGACAAAAGTTCTCATAGATTTACACTATCTGCCTTGCATAGCTTATTTCGCGGTATTAATACAAGCGGATGAAGTCGTATTTGAAGGGCACGAGCATTTCCAGAAACAAAGTTATCGCAACCGCGCGCATATTTTGGGACCTTCAAAGGTACAAAATCTATTAATCCCTATCGATCATTCAGGGAAGCGAAGTGCAATCAAAGAGCTGAAAACTGGTGGTAGTGACTGGTCCCGGGTGCACTGGAGAAGTATCATGGCGGCCTATGGTAAAGCCCCGTATTTTGAGTTTTTTGCCGATGAATTCTGCGCAATCTGGGATAGAAAATACCAGTACCTTTTTGAAGCCAATCTGGAATTCCTGACACTTTGTCTGAAGATATTACAGGTGAATGTCAGCTATTCCGTTTCTGAAAAATTTGAAAAGGAGCCACAAAAAGGGGTTTTAGATCTCAGATCTGCTATTCACCCTAAAAAAAAACTGACAATTTGTGAATTTCCTGTCTATCCACAACTTTTTGGCAACAATTTTGTGGATAACCTAAGTATAATAGATCTTCTCATGTGTGAGGGTCCGAGTGCAAGTATAAAATTTCCAGAACTCAATTTGAAGGAAACTGAACTACTTTAGTGTTGCTTAATGTTATATAGATAAATCTGCAACAAACTCATCAAGAATTAAGTATAAAAGTTAGTAAAAAAGCCATTAAAGCTTATATTTACATAAGTGCTGAAAGAATATGAATATGGAAGCAAGATTCTCTAATCGAGTAAAAGAGGTAATCTCCCTTAGCAGGGAGGAAGCACTTCGTCTGGGTCATGACTATATCGGGGCTGAACATCTGTTGTTGGGCATGATAAGAGAAGGCGAAGGAGTAGCTGTTGGCTTGTTGAAGAAATTGGGAATTTCGCTTGAAGAATTAAAGGAGTCGTTGGAACACGCTACTAAAGGTAGTACTACGGCAAATGTAAAGAACCTCGCGAGCATTCCACTGACAAGACAGTCTGAAAAAGTTTTAAAAATAACCTATTTGGAAGCCAAAATATTTAAAAGCGAATTGATAGGCACCGAGCATCTGTTGTTATCAATTTTGAGAGATGAAGATAATGTGGCTACACAAATACTAGATAAATTTGATGTGAATTACGACGTAATAAAAGAACTTTTGGAGTATCACTCACAAAATCCTACTGCTTCGAGTGATACCGATGATGGCGACGACGAAGAGTCTTCGCGCATGTTTGGTGGTTCGGGTAGTAGCAGCGGTGGACCAGGAAGAGAAGCAGCAAAATCAGGTGATAAATCACGTACTCCGGTTTTAGATAATTTCGGACGTGATCTTACCAAGCTGGCCGAAGATGGCAAACTCGACCCTATTGTAGGGCGCGATAAAGAAATTGAGCGTGTGGCTCAAGTTTTAAGTCGACGTAAAAAGAATAATCCAATATTGATTGGTGAACCTGGTGTGGGAAAAACAGCCATAGCCGAGGGCCTTGCGCTGCGTATCATCCAAAAGAAAGTGTCTCGTGTATTATTTGGCAAGCGAGTTGTGACCTTAGATTTGGCATCGCTTGTTGCAGGTACCAAATACCGAGGTCAATTTGAAGAGCGAATGAAGGCGGTAATGAATGAGTTGGAGAAATCTCCCGAAGTAATCTTATTCATTGACGAGATCCACACCATTGTTGGTGCGGGCGGTGCTTCAGGTTCGCTGGATGCTTCCAATATGTTTAAACCGGCATTAGCACGCGGAGATATTCAAAGTATCGGTGCTACCACACTTGACGAATATCGTCAGTACATTGAAAAAGACGGAGCCCTGGCTCGACGTTTTCAAATTGTAATGGTAGACCCGACTACGCCTGAAGAAACATTAGAGATATTAAACAATATCAAAGAGAAATATGAAGAGCACCACCATGTAAATTACACGGACGAAGCACTGGAAGCTTGTGTAAAGCTTTCTGATCGTTATATTAGCGATCGCTTCTTACCAGACAAAGCCATAGACATTATGGATGAAGTAGGTGCTCGTGTACATATCAATAACATTCACGTTCCCGAACATGTGGTGAAGCTGGAAGAGCAGATCGAGGATGTGAAGAAAGAGAAAAATCGAGTGGTCAAAAGCCAGAAGTATGAAGAGGCTGCCCAGCTCAGAGATAAAGAAAAGAAATTGTTAGAGCAGCTCGATGCCGAAAAACTGAAATGGGAAGAAGAAACCAAGCGCAAACGATATAAAGCTACCGAAGAACACGTGGCCGATGTCATTGCAATGGTTACAGGCGTACCCGTGAAGAAGGTAGCTCAGAACGAAAGTGAAAAACTCCTGAAAATGGGCGATGAGCTCAAAGGTCGTGTTATTGGTCAGAACGAAGCCATCAAGAAACTTTCCAAAGCGATCCAAAGAACACGTGTTGGTTTGAAAGATCCAAGAAAACCTATTGGTTCATTCATATTCTTAGGCCCTACCGGTGTAGGTAAAACGGAGTTGGCGAAGGTATTGGCAAATTACTTGTTCGATAACGAAGATTCGCTAATACGAGTGGACATGAGTGAATATATGGAAAAATTCAGCTTGTCGAGATTGGTTGGAGCGCCTCCGGGATACGTTGGATACGAAGAAGGTGGTCAGCTTACAGAGAAAATAAGAAGGAAACCATATAGCGTTGTGCTATTAGATGAAATAGAAAAAGCACATCCCGATATCTTCAATATTCTATTACAGGTATTAGACGATGGTGTGCTTACCGATGGTCTTGGTCGCAAAGTAGATTTTAGAAATACCATCATTATCATGACATCAAATATCGGTGTTCGTGACCTCAAAGACTTCGGTGCCGGAATTGGATTTAGCACGCAGTCTAAAAAAGATAATATCGACGATCACATGAAAGGAACCATCGATAAAGCATTAAGAAAGGCTTTCTCTCCGGAGTTCTTAAATCGTCTGGACGATGTAATCGTATTCAACTCATTAGAACGCGAAGACATTCACAATATCATCGATATTACGCTTAACAAAGTACATGAACGTATTTTGGCATTGGGTTACGATATCCAAATCACAGATGAAGCAAAAGACTATCTGGCAGATAAAGGTTTTGATCCGCAATATGGTGCTCGTCCACTGAATAGGGCGATTCAAAAGTACCTGGAAGATTCACTGGCAGAAGAAATTTTAGCAGGTGATATCAAAGAAGGCGATACAATTATTGCTGACTACAGCAAGGATGAAGATAAAATAACCTTTAAGGTGAAAAATAAACCGAAGAAATCAGAAACAAAGAAGGAATCTGGTTCTCCGGGTGAAGAGTAGTAATAGAACAAATTGAAATAATTTAAAAACCACTCATTAACTGAGTGGTTTTTTTTGTGACTTCAGGTCTGGGTGAAGTGCAATTAAAATGTGTATTTTTTAACATGACGTATAATATTAAAAGCACCTAATAGTTATCATTAAATATATTTTTGGCCTTAACTTCGGTACATAAATTGAAGTAGAATAAAACATCTAACAAATCAGATTAATACACATTATATCGAACAAAAAGTACGCTAAAAGATTCTTTTGGATTGTTATTCCTGTAGTAGTTTTAGCCAACCTGGTAGCATATCTGCATGCCTATAATTTTACCCACTTTACAGCAGACCGGTCTGAGCAAACTAAAAACCCACACGAACTCTCATTTAGTCAGAAGTTTGCAGCACTATTAACAGGCATTAACAATCCAAAGCCTCAAACCACAATAGTAATGCCCAATAAATATGAACGAGTAGCTATTGAGAGCAATAAAAAGCTTGTTGCCTGGTACTACAACTCCGGTACAAAAGGAACATTTATTCTATTTCATGGTTACGCCGGTGAAAAATCTGATTTGTTACAACGGGCCAATTTATTGGAAGATCAAGGTTATAGTACCCTATTGGTGGATTTCATGGGGCATGGCGACTCCGAAGGTTTTCAAACCACTATTGGGTTTCAGGAAGCAAAGCAGGTACAATCCTGCTATGAATTTATTCAAAAAAAAGGGGAATCAACGATTTACCTGTTTGGAGCTTCGATGGGCGCCGTAGCTATTATGAAAGCAATTGATGATGAATTGGTGTTTCCCAATGCCTTGATTCTCGAATGCCCCTTTGGTTCTTTACTTAAAACTGTCAAAGCACGTTTTGACGAAATGCATGTCCCAACATTTCCCATGGCTCATTTGTTGGTATTTTGGGGTGGATTACAAAATGCTTATTGGGGCTTTGCGCACAAACCCTCTGAATATGCAAAAAGTATAGATTGCCCCGTATTACTATTGCAAGGCGGCAAGGACACAAAAATAAGCCTGGAAGAAACGCAAACCATTTTTGAAAACCTACATGGAGAAAAAACGCTGCATATTTATGATGAAGCAAGACATGAAGACTATTTATTGAAATACCGAAAAGAATGGGTACAGCATGTATATGACTTTTTAGAATCTCAATAGATGATATATGCACATAATTGGCTATTTTTAGTAAAGGAAATCTTTTACCAAGTCGATCATTATGAAATCAATAGTACTCTTTTGTATAAGTATCGGTGTGCTCGCTACTTTTTCTAATGCACAGGATTGTTCAGCAGTTGTATTGGGCTCGGATTTAGAAGCATGCGATGCAACGAGTTTAAATGGCCATGTTTTTACAGCAAATATACCCGATGGTGCATGGACAAATTCGGGAGACATTCAATTAGTCCCCGATATGAATGTTCATAATAGTAACTTCCCCATTACAGCAGATGAACTGCATATCGAATCGGCCACTGGAACCGGCATCAATACCTTAATTTATACCGTACCTGAAGACGGGTCTTGCCCAAGTCGAAGTGATACTTTACTGATTACTATTGCACCTCCGCAAGTGGAGACGAATATTGACTATAATGAATGTGATGACTTTGCCACTTTAACGGCTAGTTTTTTTCCGACCGGGGGCCTTACCTGGGTGCAGGAATCAGGTAACCCGCTCACATTTAACCCCAACGATGCAACGATTAGTTTTGCCAATTTGGAACCTGATAATTATACATTTACAGCTACAATAGCTTGTCCGGAGTCTGCGGAAACTGCCGATGAACAGGTGAATTTTGAAATTTTCGAGTCTCCCGAAGGTGCCGAAGCAGGAGATAACCAACGTGTCTGTGAAGCTGATGCACCGTTCAATTTATCAGCCACTGTAGTAGGAGCAGGTACCAATAATAGTGTAGGTACCTGGACCTATACTAATGGTCCGGATGATGGAGGTGTAATCGATAACCAAAACGATGCAGCAACATTACTCGCTAACTTAAGTGCGGGGATGCATACGTTTACCTGGACCGTTGAAGCAGATGAGGCGTGTGGTACAAACGAAGATGAAATGACGCTTACTGTTGACGCAGCACCCAGCGATTTTGTGGGCTACAGCGCAGCAATTTGTGGAGATTCCTATTTGATTGACCTGGGTGATTATAATGCCACTAACGGTGAATCAGGTGAATGGTCGGTGAGTTTTGGTACCGGTGACTTTTTTCCAATTGACAACCCTAAGGCACAGGCATTTGGCATTGGAGAAGGATTAAACACTTATATTTTTACTACTGGTGTTCCGGGCTCTATTTGTTCTACCGATACCGCAATAGTAAACATTACTGTTCTTGGCCAGGGTGAACCTGCCGAAATTATGGGGGAAGATACTATTTCGCTATGTATTACCGAAGATGTGACTTTAACAGCCGTCGACCCGTCTGCTTATGGAACAGGTACTTGGAGTATAGAAGGGGTCATAAGCGGTTCGGGTGATCATTTGAATACCTTGAATGGATTGGACCTTGGTGTAGGGCTTACTCAAATAATTTGGACTGTAACTTATAACACCGGATGTGTTCCTACTTCAGATACCATTTGGATTAGCGTACTGCCAGACACCCAAGTGCCTGATGCAGGAGAAGATATTGCGGTATGTGAAACAGAAGAGGCAGTACCTTTGAGTGCAAATAACCTCAGTCCTTCACTAGGGTTTTGGAGCACCTCGGGCGATGGTCAATTTGATGACCCACAGTCTCCCGACGCACAATACTTTCCGGGTCTAACAGATCTGGGCTTTAAGGGCGACAATCGAAATGAGGTGGTACTTACCTGGACCAGCTCAAGTGATCAATGCCCTTCGCTTGCAGATGAATTGACATTGAGCATTGACCTTGCCCCCAATTCAGATGCAGGAGAAGATGACCACATTTGTATCCTTGACCAACCTTACACTTTTAGAGCCCTGGAGCCTCTAATAGGTGCGGGCACCTGGACAGGTCCGGTAGGAGTGACATTTTCAGATGAAACGAGCCCCGATGCGCAGGCCGACGACATGCAGGCCGGAACCAATACTTTTAGGTGGACCGTACGTAATGGCGTTTGCGCAGATTCAGCATCAGTAGTGGAGATAGAAGTGGACGCACCGCCAAGCGCTGCCGTATTACCTTTTGATGAATTGACGGTATGCCTTTTTGAGGATTTTAATATGCCGGCGACAACGCCTGTTTCCGGAGAAGGTTTATGGACAACACTTTCCGGGACTTTCAACGCAACAATTGACGATCCAAATGATCCGAATAGTTCAGTAACAAAGGATGAGCCTTTTAATGCATTCACGCTCATTGCCAAATGGGAAGTGTGTTCCGGGGTATGTCCGTGCTCAGCAGACACTATTGAAATTAATACATCAGATATTACCACACCAATGGTGAGTTTGCTGGTAGACAGTGAACGAATATGTGAAGGAGAAGAAATAACCTTTACAGCGCAGCAGCAAAATGGAGGAGATGAACCACAGTTTACATTTTTCACCGCCATTAATGACAGCATATTACAAGGTCCCGGATCTGAAAATTCCTATACGATTATTCCTGATAGCAGTGTTTCCGTTTATGTAACAATGGAAAGTAGTAGCGGATGTGACATAGGAGATCCTTTTGTTTCTTCAAATAGTATTGAGGTAATCCTGGATATGAATCCTACAGCGGCAAATGCAGGAAGCGACCAGGTTTTATGCGTTGACAGTACGCTACTCGATGCAGATACACCTTTAATTGGTACTGGTCACTGGGAATTAATAAGCGGCTCGGCATCGCTCTTAGATGTACAAGACGCTAATTCTGCCATCAAAGATTTGCTCGTGGGCCAAACAGTTTTACTTGATTGGGTGGTAAACAATGGGGTTTGTCCGGAAGAGCGTGATGAGGTACTCATCACAAGAAACCCTTCTGTTACAGTACCAAATGCCGGAGAAGATGGTCAAATTTGTGAAGATTCGTTTTTCGAAATAGCAGCAAATAGCCCGCAACAAGATGAATATGGCGAATGGTCTACCAGTGGAGATGGTATTTTTGATGATCACAATGAACCCGGCACCGCCTATACTCCGGGAATGCAAGATATAATTGATGGTACAGTAAGTTTGATATGGTCCATTTCAGATGGTAGCTGCACAGGTAATACTGACGAAGTAGTTCTGACTGTCGATGCCATGCCTACGGAAGCAGAAGCCGGAGAAGATATGACCGTTTGTGCCGGACCAGTCGAGTTGCGAGGTAATAATCCTGAGGTAGGAATTGGAACCTGGACCAATGTAGATCCGACTGTTGAAATTGATTCACCAAATCTATTTAATACCACAGTGGATAATTTACCAGTAGGGGTACTATCAACATTTTCCTGGGAAATAGCAAATGGTTTATGCCCACCTTCAAGCGATGAGGTCACTATTATGAGTAGCGGCGAAATTGTTTTTCCAATAATAAGCGTATCAACTCCGGTCTGTGAAGACGATACGATACATCTTACTGTAGATCCGTCGACAAGACCTAATATCGCCATGGGGGAAAGCGGCTTATGGAGGACAGCAGGGACAGGGTCTTTCGGGATTTCCGGAGTGCTTACCAGCAGTGAGTTGGAAGAGTATTACCTAATTCAGGGTGCAGATTTAACAAATGGTTCCATAAAATTCTTTTATACTCTGAGCAACGAAGATAGGGAGGGCTGTGAACCAAAAACAGATAGCCTCAAAGTCGAGGTTAGATTACGTCCTAATGTGGCTAATGCGGGTGAAGACCAGCTTTTATGTGCAGAAACAGCTACGTTAAACGCATCAGAGCCAGAAAGTGGTTATACAGGCTATTGGATATTAGTCGATGGAGGCGGCGTTATAAGTGATTCACTCAACCCTCAGACAGAAGTCAACGGATTAACTATAGCCGCTTCACCTTTGACCTTGATGTGGTCAGTAATTGATACTGGATTTATTTGTGAAGCGATTAGTGATACTGTTCTAATTACGCAGGTAAATGATGGTAGCTGTACAACATCCACTGATGAAACAGTTTCAACATCTGTAACAGAACTATTTCCAAATCCTGCGGTAGGAGCTTTCGTAATCAAAGGTGCTGAAGGCTTCGACTATCGTATCGTAGACGTATATGGTCATGTGAAAGGCAGAGGTTTGGTAAAATCAAACGAATACAGGTATGATGTGGATGGTTTGTCCAAAGGCCTATATCTCATAGATTTCTCCAACGGTAGCGTGCAATTTACCAGGAAACTGGTGATTGAATAATATGTAAGTTGAATCAGAACCTATTATAGGTTTTGAAAATACCTCATAGGTTCTGTAAAACACCTCATAGGTTCTGGAAAATACCTTATAGGTTTTGAAAAACACCTTATAGGTTTTGAAAAATACCTTATAGGTATTACAGGCTACCTAGTTCCCATTCCAGGTTCATTTGCGCCTGCTTTTCCAGTTTTTCTTTTATCGTCTTTGTTTGGTAGATACCCGGTTTTGACAGAAAATGTTTAATCACCTTTTTACGTCCGGGTTTATAAAGCAGGTCAGGATAGAAGGAATATTCCCTTCGAATTTGTTGTGTATAGGCTTCATACTTTTTGCGGCAGGCTCCCAACATGGAGAGGTCAAAATCAAGAAACAAACGGGTGTCTTCGTCTTCGCTCAGCGCGTGATTTTTTGAGGCACTAATAAGCTGTGTACACCTTGCTATGGTCTTTTCATTACAATTAAGTTTTAACAGACATTCATGAGCTAATTGGGCGCTTTTCTCCTCGTTATCTTTCTTTTTCACATTGTAAATACTGTCGTGGTAGAAAACGGCAAAGCAAAAACCATCGAAGTCATCGATCAACGAACGGTGTTCAAAGGTATGTTGAAGTAGTGATTGTATATGTGCTAGATTGTGATAATGCCGGTCCTTTCCCTCATAATACCCGGTAAGTTCTTGCCATAGCTGTTGAATCAGATTGGAATTACTGGAATATTTTAAAGCTAATTCAACAAACTGGTCTTTCATAAAATGAATGTTTGAGATGGTACCTTAGCAGCCTTTGTCATCTTACAATCAAAGCATTGTAAATGTCTGCCGCTTCAACCACAAAGCGTTCGGATTTGTCTTTGATTAAAATTCCTGCAAGACTGGTTATTCCAACAGTGACAACTCCAGGAACAAGTCCGATATCTTCATGTAAAATCATGGGTACGGCAATAATAGCTCCACCAATAATGAAAATATTTCCAATCCTGTTTAGTCGCTTGTATTTCAAAAAACGTTGCATCGGGATGGGATCAAAAGCGATGAGCGATTCAAAATATTTGCCATGTTTCCCAATTGGTTTCCACGTACTGTCTCCTTTGTAACGCATGTATAAATCTATCTTCTCTAATGGATGGTTAAAGTAGATCTCTGTAGTATAGTGATAAGTGTCGCTTTCTTTATCAACTTCAAAAGTGGCGATTTCTATGTCTCTGGTGGTATCAATAGCCATAAAGCCCTTGTAATGTTGGAACACCACTTTGCCATCTTCTTTTTTGAGGTGCAGGCCGACTGTAGGATAACGAATGTCTTCGAATCGTTTGCCGTCTTTATGATACACTTTTTGGTGGTATATTTTTTTGCCCGACCAGCCCGTAATTTTGCGTGTGTATTTACTGTCCAGACTTCCCTTTTCCTTTACTTTTTCCGTATTACGCTTAACAAGGGCATCAATGATGGCGATATCTTGCGCATTTAACTCTTTTTTGCTGACAACCTCATCGGCCTGATGGTGTTCGTTTTCGAGTTGAGCCCAGGCGCTTTGCTGAAAAAGAAGGGTAAATAGTATAGCGATTGACAATTTATTCATACCATGAAAATAATAAAAGTGGAGACTCATCCAAACAATTCAGACAAAACGTCATTTAACTTGGAGACCCATATTACCTGTATATTTTTATTCTCCTGAATAAGTGCAGATTTATTGTATCGAGAAAGAAAAACCTTTTCAAAACCCAACTTTTCTGCTTCAGCCACTCGCGTTTCAATACGGTTTACGGCTCTTATTTCTCCTCCCAGCCCTACTTCACCTACAAAACAGCAGTTTTCAGGTATTGGTAGTTCCTCATAAGACGACACGATGGCCATACAAATTGCGAGGTCTACCGCCGGATCTTCTACTTTTATGCCGCCGGCGATATTTAAAAAAACATCCTGATTGCCCAGACGGAATCCTCCACGCTTTTCCAGAACAGCCAAGAGCATATTTAGTCTTTTTGCGTCGAAGCCAGTGCTTGTCCGTTGAGGTGTACCATAGGTTGCATTGCTAACCAGCGCTTGTATTTCGACCATTAGAGGCCTGTTTCCTTCTTGCGTGGCAGCAATACTGACACCACTTGTGGCCATATCGCGTTGAGTTATTAAAATCTCCGAGGGGTTGCTTACTTCTCTTAAGCCATGGCCTTGCATCTCATAAATACCTAATTCGGAAGTGGAACCAAAGCGGTTTTTCGTGGTGCGCAGCAAGCGATAAGCAAGATGCCGGTCTCCTTCAAATTGTAAGACCGTGTCCACCATGTGCTCCAATACTTTTGGTCCGGCCAGGGCACCTTCTTTGGTAATATGTCCGATAAGTACCACCGGTATAGAGCTCTCCTTGGCAAATTTCATTAATTCGGCTGTACACTCACGCACCTGTGAAATACTCCCAGCAGCCGATTCGATGTAAACCGATTGTAATGTTTGGATGGAATCGATAATCAGCAATTCAGGTTCAAGGATTTCTATTTGCTTGAAAATGTTTTGTGTATTTGTTTCTGTGAGTATATAGCAATTATCAGAATTGATGTCAATGCGTTCGGCGCGCATTTTTATTTGTGTTTCGCTTTCTTCTCCTGAAACATAAAGCACTTTACTGGCCGATTTTAGTGCCAACTGAAGCATGAGTGTCGATTTACCAATACCCGGTTCACCGCCAATCAACACCAGAGAGCCTGGAACTATACCTCCACCCAGTACTCTGTCGAGCTCGGCGTCGTGAGTTGCCATGCGCTCGTAATTGCTCGAACTTATTGTTTGTATGTGTTGAGGTTTGTTGGCCTTTTGGCTGGAGTTTGATTTCCATGTTCCAGGCTTTTTATCTTCCTTCTGTACAATCTCCTCAACAAAAGTATTCCATTGTTGACAAGAGGGGCATTTTCCCTGCCATTTTGGAGAGTTGTAACCGCAATTTTGACAAAAATAAGATGATTTGACTTTAGCCATGACGGAAATTACAAACTGTAACCCTGAATAAAAAACATTGCCTTTCGAATTAATAATGAAACCCTCAACTAAGTTTGACTGTTTATAAATAAAACAATACGCAATGGCAAAATTCTTAGCATTTGCAGGTAGTAACAGTAAAAATTCCATCAACAAGCAACTTGTGACCTATTCTGCTTCACTTATAGAGCACCATTCGGTTGAAATAATTGACCTGAATGACTACCCGCTTCCCATTTATAGTATTGATTTGGAAAAAGAAGAAGGGTTTCCGGAAAATGTACAATCGCTGCTGCGGAAAATTGAAGAATCAGATGGCATCATATTATCCTTGGCTGAGCATAACGGGACTTACACGGCGGTATTCAAGAATGCATTCGATTGGATGTCGCGAATTGATGGCAAGTCGACCTGGAAAGGCAAAGCAATGCTGCTTATGAGTACATCACCTGGCGGACGTGGCGGTGTAGGTGTTATGCAGGCTGCCGCTTCGAGGTTTCCCCGTCACAATGCTCAAATAGTGGCACAATACAGCTTGCCTTCATTTAACGATAATTTTGTTAATGGTCAGATTGTTGACGATGTACAACGCAATGAATTGAAACGTAATATTGAAGTTTTTCTGGAAAACTTCGATTAGGCTACGATTTAGCGCTACTAGTGGGTACTCTTTACAAAATATCATCGTTATTCCCTTTACTCTTCCATTAAACTAATGTAATTTCGGCCACATGTTGTTTTCGAATATCATAGGGCTGAACGAATCCAAAGAACATCTTATTAAGGCGATTAATAGTGGCCATGTAGCGCATGCCCAACTATTTATGGGAAAGGAGGGAACAGCCAATCTTGCTTTGGCATTGGCCTACGCAACATACCTCAACTGCGAAAACCGCCAGGAAAATGACGCTTGTGGTACCTGCCCGTCATGCCGCAAGATGATCAATGGCGTACATCCCGATGTTCACTTCACGTTTCCAAATTATAGCGTAGCTTCAAAGGATAAAGAAAAACATGCCGCCGAAGTAAAGGCCTCATGGCGGACCTTCTTAAAAGAAAATCCGTATCGTAATCTATCAGATTGGTCCAATTACATTGAAGCGGAAAACAAACAATGCATTATTTCTGTAGATGAAGGACGTGAAATTATTAAGGGTATAACCCTTAAAGCCTTCGAAAGTGAATTTAAGATAGTATTGATTTGGTTACCAGAATTAATGAACCAGTCTGCTGCCAATTCAATATTGAAAGTACTCGAAGAGCCACCTGAAAAGACCATTTTTTTGCTTGTAACGAACGATAAAGATAAAAATCTTACAACAATCCTTTCAAGGTGTCAGTTAGTGAATATACCACGATTTAGCGATGAAGAAATTGGTGGGTATCTAAAAAACAGGAATGTCGATGAAGAAATGATTCAAAAAGCTATAAGCCTCGCTGATGGCAACCTGAATCTGGCAATTAAATTGAGTGAAGACCTTTCTGACTCGAGCCATGAGTTATTTCGTAACTGGATGCGAGCATGCTTTTCGCGATCTCTGAACGACCTGGTGGAAATGGCAGATACTTTTCAGACGTTTTCCAAAGAAAATCAAAAAGCGCTTTTTCAATATGGTATAAATATTATGAGGGAGTTGCTCCTTTTTCACAGTCAAACCGACAGTTTAAAACGGCTGCTCGATGATGAGAAAAAGTTTGTGGATGGCTTTGCCAAAGTAGTAACTATAGATAAAGTTCCGCTTATTAGCGATATGCTTGGTGAGGCTTCTTATCACGTAGAGCGCAATGCCAGTCCCAAAATAACCTTTATGAACTTATCGTTACAACTGACTCAAGTACTTAAAAAATAGTATATGACGAAAATTAAAATTGGTACCCGTTCGAGTAAGTTGGCCATGTGGCAGGCCGAGTATATTGCTCAACTGCTTAAAGCAGGGGGAATGGAAGTAGAACTCGTACCAATGGAAACGAAAGGTGATAAAATACTGGATCGCCAATTGTCTAAAATAGGAAGTAAAGGCGTTTTTACGGAAGAACTTGAAGCTGGCCTGCGAGATGGAAGCCTTGATATTGCCGTGCATAGCGCCAAAGATATGCCCTCAAGCCTGGAAGAAGGACTCGAACTTATTGCTTTTACAGAACGTGAGACGGCAAATGATGTGCTGGTAAGTTTTCACAAAGATTGTAGTTTAAGCAAAGATATGATTGTCGGAACGTCATCGACAAGGCGAGTGGCACTCTTAAAGTACTATTACCCGCAGCTCACCATTACTGATATGAGGGGCAACCTGCAAACACGTTTCCAGAAAATGAAAGATGGGCAATGCGATGCAATGATCTTGGCCTACGCAGGAGTGCACCGCATGGGAATGCATGATTATATCGTGGAACAGCTGCCTTTAAATACATTTACACCTCCCACAGGACAGGGTTGTGTAACTATAGAAGCATGCCCCGAAAGATTGGGTCAGCAAACCATTGAGAGAATAAGAGCTTGCTGCAATAATCAGGATGCAGAGCTTGCTTTGAGTGCCGAACGTGCCTATCTCAAAACGATGAATGGTGGATGTAGTATACCAACGTTTTGCCATGCACGTTTAGAAGGTGAAGAACTGCTTGTTGATGCCGGAATTATAGATCTTGAAGGCAAGCAGCTCGTGAAAAAAACCAAGACCAGTGTTGTCGGTGAGGCCGTAGCAACTGGTGACAAATTGGCTAAAGAGGTGTTGGAATCCGGAGGAGCAGCAATTCTTGAAAAGATTAAAATGAACTTATAACCGAATAAACAGGATAAAAATGATGAATATGAAACTATGGAGCAAACTTTTGTTTGTAATGGTGGCGCTAAGTCTGGTGGCGTGTAACGATACCGCTACTAAGGAGGAAGGTGCTGCCGAAAAGGGTGTGGAAGATGAAAACGGTACAGAAGCTGCGGTGAATGTTGATTTAAGCGAGAAAGATGAGCTTGTAAAAATCAGCACCGATTTTGGAGACATGTATGCCATACTTTACGATGAGACTCCAAAGCATAAGGAGAATTTCATTAAGCTTGCAAAAGAAGGTTTTTACGATGATTTATTGTTTCACAGAGTGATAAAAGAATTTATGATTCAGGGTGGCGACCCCGATTCGAAAGATGCACCGGCAGACAAACACCTCGGAGCTGGTGGCCCCGGGTATACTATAGAAGCAGAGATCAAACCACAATTCTTTCATAAAAAAGGAGCCTTATCGGCAGCTCGGCTTGGAGATCAAATGAATCCGCAACGCAGATCATCGGGTAGCCAGTTCTATGTTGTGCAAGGTAAAACATATCAGGCACAGGAAATGGCTATGCTGGAACAACAAATGGCACAATATGAAGAGTTTGGCCACATCCAGCAATATTTGTTGAAACCTGAGAATGCGCAGTTGATGGCTCAGGTACAAGCGGCACAACATGCACAAGATGTAAGAACACTGGATAGTATTATCAACATTGTAAAACCAAAAGCGTTGGAAGGTGTTGAACTTCCCAAACTGGCAGAAGGTGCCATGGAATTATATACATCTGAAGGCGGAGCACCTCATCTCGATGGTAACTACACCGTATTTGGTCAGGTAATTAAAGGGCTGGAAGTTATTGATAAAATAGCGACTCAGCCTACATTACCGGGAGACAGACCTGAAAAGGACATAAAGATGAAAGTAAGCCTCGAAGAAAAAACCAAAGGTGAAATTCAGGAGCTTACCGGATATAAATACAAAAGCTAGGTAGCTTATCCGCGTCTGGCAAGGAAACCATGGTCTTTTGCCAGACGTGGAAAAATTTTTACATTTGCTAAAATCATATATCACTATGTTTACATCACTAAATCGTCGGTTTATTTTATTTTTAATAGTACTGCTTTTTACGAGCACAGGCTATGCTCAGGACGGAAAAGGAACGAAGGTAAAAGTGAAGGGTAAAGATCACCTGGTTACTATAAAAACAAGTTTTGGTGAAATGTATGCCATATTGTACGATGATACACCAAAACATAAAGAAAACTTTATCAAATTGGCGAATGAAGGTTTTTATGACAGCCTGTTGTTTCACCGGGTAATCAAAGGGTTTATGATTCAGGGTGGCGATCCGGAATCAAAAAACGCCGCTCCCGACAAACGCCTCGGTTCGGGAGGCCCCGGTTACACCATTGACGCTGAAATTCTACCACACTACTATCATAAAAAAGGAGCTTTTTCCGCCGCACGCCTTGGCGATCAGGCAAATCCGAAACGCAATTCATCAGGGAGCCAGTTTTACATTGTACAGGGAAAAAAAATGACGCAGCAGCGTGTAGAACAAATGGCCGACCAGCTTATAAAGCAACAACAAGGGAAAATGCTTCAAGAGTATGTATTCAAACCTGAGCATAAAGAAATACTGGACCTATTTAGAAAATACCAGCAAGAAGCCAATGCACACGCCGTGGACAGCCTGGTGAAAGTATATCAGGCAAAAGCCGAAGCGGCAAGTGCCGAAAAACTGGTTCCAATGTCTGAGGAGGCAAAAAATGCTTACGTTAACCTGGGAGGAGCTCCGCACCTCGACAATCAGTATACCGTATTTGGAGAAGTAATTAAGGGCCTGGAGGTAATAGACAAAATTGCAGATCAGCCTACAAATAGGGGAGATCGCCCTCAAAAAGATATCATGATGCAAGTAGCTGTTAAAGAAATGCCTAAGAAAAAAATCATGAAAATAACCGGTTATCAATACACCAAATAATCCATCACCATGAAAAAAATATTAATTACAGGAAGTAACGGACTTTTGGGTCAGAAGTTGGTGAAACTCATTAGAGATGCCAATGAATACGAACTGATAGCTACATCACGTGGAGAAAACCGGATGTCTGATCAAAAGGGTTATACTTATGAGTCGATGGACATTACCCGCAAGGAAGATGTTCTACGCGTATTTAACCAATATAAGCCGGAGTATGTTATTCATGGTGCTGCCATGACCAATGTAGATCAGTGCGAAGAAGATAAAGTGGCCTGCGATCAAATGAATGTACATGCTGTTCAGTATATAGTGGATGCATGTAAGACCCACGATGCCTTTCTGTGTGCCGTTTCTACCGATTTTATTTTTGATGGTGCCGATGGTCCTTACAAAGAAGATGCTACACCTAATCCGCTCAGTTATTATGGAGAAAGTAAGCTGAAAGGTGAGGAAATAGTAAAAGCAAGTACCCTGAAATGGGCTATTGCCCGTACCGTTCTTGTTTATGGTATTACCGAAGGCATGAGCCGTTCTAACATTATTCTTTGGGTAAAAAATAGCCTTGAACAAGGAAAGGAATTGCAAATAGTGAATGACCAGTGGCGTACACCAACACTGGCAGAAGATTTGGCCATGGGTTGTTACCTGATCGTGAAAAAAGAAGCAGAGGGTATTTATAATATTTCAGGGAAGGAACTCCTTTCCCCTTACGATATGGCCATTGCCACAGCAGATTTTTTCGACCTTGACAAATCGCTTATAAACGAAACTGATGGGTCTAAATTCCAGCAAAAAGCCAAACGCCCGGCAAAAACAGGATTTATTCTTGACAAAGCTGAAAAAGACCTCGATTATAAACCACATTCTTTTGAAGACGGCATCCGGATTTTGAATGAACAAATACAAAAATTAAACTAATGAAAAAAGCTTTTTTACTATTCTGCGGTCTCGTACTCAGCATGAGTACCTACGCCGCAGAAAAAAGTCTTGATGAGATTATAAACGATAAATTTGCCAGTGTAACAGAAGTCGTAGCGTCGATTGTTTTCTATTCCTTTAAATTCAACATTGGAGGAAATGAGGTGAGTATTCCATTTATCATCATATGGTTGTTAGCAGGAGCTATCTTCTTTACTATCTATTTTCGTTTTGTTAATATCCGTTTGTTCACAACAGCAATAAATATAGTAAGAGGAAAATACGACGATAAGAGCAGTCATGGAGAGGTTTCTCATTTCCAGGCTTTGACAGCGGCGTTGTCGGGTACAGTTGGATTAGGAAATATAGCCGGTGTAGCTGCAGCAATTTCACTTGGTGGTCCAGGAGCTACGTTTTGGATGATACTGGCAGGATTACTCGGAATGTCCTCTAAATTTGTAGAGTGTACGCTGGGAGTACGTTTCAGAACCATATCCGAAGATGGCACCGTTTATGGTGGCCCTATGCATTACCTAAGTAAAGGATTGGCTGATAAGGGTGAAGGACTCAAAATTTTGGGTCAGATTTTGGCTGTGATGTTCGCCGTGTTATGTATACTTGGTTCATTTGGAGGTGGAAACATGTTTCAGGCCAACCAGGCGTTTTCACAATTTTCAGGTATCGACGGAGTTAAAGGTTCCTGGATTGCCGATAATGGCTGGTTTTTTGGCTTAATAATGGCAGCATTGGTAGCTGTTGTGATTATCGGTGGGATAAAAAGTATAGCCAAAGTAACCGATAAAATTGTACCCTTTATGGTAGGTATATACGTGTTAGCAGCACTTATCATTATTTTTGCCAATTTCACGAAAATACCAGAGGCCTTTGGCCTTATTTTCAAAGGTGCCTTTACTCCAAAAGCAGGTTTTGGAGGTATAGTTGGTGTAATGATTGTTGGAATAAAAAGAGCGGCATTTTCTAATGAAGCAGGGATAGGCTCCGCATCAATAGCACATTCTGCTGTACGTACCGATTATGCGGCCAGCGAAGGAATTGTGTCCTTACTGGAACCGTTTATAGATACAGTGGTGGTATGTACAATGACAGCTATTGTCCTCATTATAACCGGTAGTTACGACAATAGTAGTGGATTAGGAGGAATAGAATTGACGTCCAGTGCTTTTAGTACGATTATCCCGGGAGCCAATTACGTCATTATGGTTGCAGCAATTTTGTTTGCCTTCTCAACAATGATATCCTGGAGTTATTATGGCTTGCAGGCCTGGAGTTATATATTTGGTAAAAGCAGGATCGCAGAAGCAATTTACAAGGTAATTTTCTGCCTCTTTGTGATCGTTGGTAGCTCGGCAAGCCTTGGTGCAGTGATCGACTTTTCAGACTGCATGATATTAGCCATGTGTTTTCCCAATATAATCGGTCTTTTATTCCTGTTGCCAATTGTAAAAAACGAGTTGAACCGCTACCTCGACAAAATAAGAGGCAGAGAAGAAGTTTAATGGATTTAATGGCGGTTTATTGTTGATTTTTGAGTAGCAACATTTTTTTATAGAAAAAAAATTACTCCTTTTGTGATTTTTCATAAAGCTGTGCGAATAATTAGATGATCAACACTGAAATTTCGCACTATGAGTGAAAAAAACCATCCAAAGCAAGAGGAATTTCTCGACAAAGTAAATCAGCACAAAGGAATCATTTACAAAGTAGTGCATGCCTATACCAACAATGATGCCGATCGTGAAGATTTAATCCAGGAAATAACCTTACAGCTGTGGTCATCATACAACCACTTTGATAACAACTATAAGTTTTCTACCTGGATGTATCGTATAGCGCTCAATGTTGCTATAAGCTCGTACAGAAAGCAAAAAGTGCGCTCTAAATATTTATCGGGCCTGGAAGCAGATTCAGTATACCTGACAATTGCAGATGCCGAAGATAAAAGTGAAGAATTGCAATTGATGCAGTCTTTTATTCAAAACTTGAATAAGGTGAACAAAGCATTGATGTTACTTTATCTCGATGAACATAGCCATGCGGAAATTGCCCAATTGTTGGGAATGTCGGTCTCAAACGTCGGAACCAAAATCGGACGACTAAAGAAACAATTGTTGGACTATTTAAAAAAACATTTATCATGAAAAACATAGAAGAAGTTGTACAGGTTTGGAAGCAAACCGAGTCAAATTACCAAAAAGTAAATCTACAAGCCGAAAAGCTCACACAAATGCTGAGAACTGACCGCATTGGTACAAAAATGAGCCGGTTAACGCGTTTAAAGGTACTTAAAATGAGTTTTTACATGGTGTTCGGATGTTATTCGCTGTGGTTTGCAACTGCACATTTTAGGGAAATACATTTATGCGTTTCTGGTTTCCTGCTTGCAATATGGAGCCTGGCGTTTGCTTACACAGCGATGGATGAATTAAAAACTTTGCGGGCAGTAGATTACAATGCACCCACTTCAAAATTGCAGCAGCAGTTGTTAAAAGTTCGTACATCGATAATCAATGCGTTCCGTTTCGCCACTTGGGCATTTCCTCTGCATTTGCCCTTTATTTTTGTGTTGGGAAAACTGCTTTTTGGGCTTGATTTGTTAGTGTATGTATCACCAATCTGGCTGATGGTGCAACTGGCAATAACTTTTGTTGTGATGATCCCATTGGCTTTTTGGGCAAGCAAAAAGTTGGTGCCGGAGAATGCGGGTAAAAAGTGGATGAAAGGCTTATTAAAAGGAAATGGTTCCCAAATTGAAGAATCGCTCATGATACTCAAAGAGCTTGGCACCTGAACCAGGTGCATTTTATCCTAACAATTGATATATTAGTTCCAATGAATTTAAGTAAGATGGCTCGAAATTACGAGGAACTGGTGCTGCTGAACCTTTCAAAGATTTATCATGCCAAAAATCAACAATTACATCGCGACGAATTAGTCAACTGGTCCGACGGCGATGAAAGTGATAAAGATAAGCTGATTGCTTATATGGAACGAGAGCATTATATTGAGACAGAAGATCACCCTTCCATTTATTTTTTAACCTCGCTCGCTTATGAAATAGTAGAAGAAAGAGGCCTGCATGAGACAGCGGAGTATAGAAATTTTAGCAGAAATTACATTGAAGAAACTTTTAATTCTGAAGATGAACAATTTTTGAATGATGCTGTGAAAGTTGAACGAAATGGTCGCGGCCTGAGTTATTATGCGCTTAGGCTATTGGTTGTTGGGATATTTGCAGGCATCGTCTATTTTGCACGCTCTTTACCATTTGGAAATTCCGAAAATGGCAGTACCAATCGCGAAAACGAAAGTAATGCTATGAAACAATACGAAAAGCAATTAGACTCACTTGAATTAGACAATGGACGTTGATAAACTACAGGAATTAGAATTCCGGCTTGTTGAAGCAATGAAAAAAGGCGATGTGGAAGTACTTGATGAACTGCTGGCCGACGAACTAATATTTACAATGCACACCGGTCATACTATAGGTAAATATGATGATATTCAAGCTCATAAAAATGGTATTGTAAAAATAGACACCATTAAATACCACGACCCCAAAACACAAATATATCCGGATTTAATGGTCGTGTCTGTTATAATGGAAATAGAAGGATTTTTTAATGGAGAAGCCTTTAAAGGTAAAAATAAATTTTTAAGAGTTTGGAAATTGACGAAGCGCGGTTGGCAAATAATTGTCGGCCAATCTACAGCTATCGAAGAATAAGTGGTACAATTGTACGGAAATGATATATTTGCATAATGGGCTTAAAAGATGATATCATAGAGACCGCCAGGAAAATGTATAATGCAAAGGGTCTTAGGAAGGTGACGGCCAGGGCTATTTGCACTGAACTAAACATCAGTCCGGGCAGCTTTTCCTACCACTATCCCATGAAAAATCAATTGATAGTTGATATTTTCGAAAGGTATCTGGCCGAAATGGCTCATATAATTAAAGAAGTGGATTTCGAAGAAATTTCGATACTCTATTTTTTGCGCTCCAAAGTCGCTACTTTCAAGTTACAGAACAAGTACAAATTCTTTTACCTGAACTTATTCGAGATATTAGCCAATTACCCTGAGATTAAAACCAGGTACAGCGAAAACCTTATTTTTGAGCAAGCCATATCTAAAGAGTTATTTGAGGTTTATGCGCTCAACGATGTATTTGAGTCTCACACAATGGTGGACGAAATTGACAAATTAGCGGCGTTGACACAGTTATTGCATACGTCATGGATGCTGGACAGTGAAATTATGGGCATTCAAAAATTTGAAGATAAATTGAAGCACTACTTAAAGTTATGTGTCTGGCCACTGGAAAAGTTCCTCACCTTAGATGCGCGTGAGGAATATGAGTCATTCATGGAAAGTATTTAATTCTTTTCTAAAATAGACTTAAACTTCTTGCCAACAAGCGTTTCAAAATCTTCCAATTGGCTTTTAATTTTTTTCTTTGGAATAATAATGGCGGAAGCGGGTGAGTTGTAAAGGAAGTAGTGCTCTTTAGTATGTATTACATGGGAAAGATCGCCCCACATTACGCTATAATTTGATTCGGGATTGGTGAACGAAACGCCTTTTTCATTAAAACGAATTTTGTGCAGGCCCATAAAACTCATTTTACCATGTTTTTCGAGCATTTTTCGAGCTCGTATAATGGTTTGAGATAGTAAGCGCTTTGGGTAAAATAGTATCCAAATAATAGCAAAGAAGGCGAAAAAGAAAACACTCACAGGATTAACAACACCGCTTTTCCAATATCCTATTAATAGCATCGTACTAAAAAGAACAGGAGGAAGTAAAATCATAATCAGCTTAGTGCGGCGGAACTGTTTGGACTGACTCATATGCAGACGTTGAAAGGCTTCCCAGTCCTTAATGTCAAAATCAAATGTAATTTCGAATGTCATGGCTACAAATCTACCGGATGTTGATCAATTTTCACAAATGTTCTGATGATTAATAATAGTGCAATAATACTGACGAGTGCTGCCAGCACAAATGCGGCACCAGGCAAATGTATTGGTGCTGTTTCACTTGAGAAATACCTGAAAATGCCGGTCATTACCGGGGGGCCACCGATTGCTGCCAGGCTCATCAGGCTTGTTAGTGTCCCTTGAAGTTCACCTTGTCTGTCATCGGCAATCCTATTGGAAATAATACTTTGCAAAGGAGGCGTGTAAATGCCACTCATACAGTAAGGGATTAATACAATGAGCAATAGCGTACCGGTCGGCACCAGAGCGAACGCGATGAGCCCACCAATCATTAACAAAAAACCAAAAATTACCGATTTTTGCTCACCAAAGCGTTTGACAACTTGTTTCACCAATACCGCTTGAGCGATAGCAACGACAACACCTGCCAGGCTCAGGGAGTAACCCACCTCTTTTTCTTCCCAGCCAAATCGATACATCGTAAAAAATGACCAGGTAGATTGTACGGCATAGCTGCCAATGTGTGATAAAAATAACCCGAAGAGTAGTAGGCCAATATGTGGGTAGTGCCATAACTTGCGTAGGGTATTGATAGGTAATGCAGACTTCAAATTCATTTTACGGCGCTTACTTTTGTCCAGGGACTCTGGTAAGACGAAAATTCCGAATATTAAATTCATGAAAGTAAAAATAGCAGCCACAATAAACGGACTGCGAATGCCCCAATAAGCGGAAAGTGTACTACCAATTGCCGGCCCTATTATAAACCCTAAACCAAATGCTGCACCTATAATTCCAAAATTGCGGGCTTTGTTCTCTCTGGTACTTATATCGGCAATATAGGCGTTGGCGACCGTGTAGCTAGCTCCACACATTCCCGCTAAAATTCTGCCAATTAACAGCCAGTAAAATGTGGGCGCATAAGCATGCAATAAATAGTCTGCCGAAAGCCCGGCCAGACTCACCATCAAGACAGGCCTTCTGCCAAATCGATCGCTAAATTCACCCAATACCGGAGCGGAAATAAAATGTGTGAGGGCATAAGCAAACATGAGCCAACCTCCACGTGTGGAAGCTTCAACAACTGAAATGCCCAGTAGGTTTTCGAGTAACTTCGGGATCACAGGAATGATTATTCCAAAACCCACAACATCTATGAAAACCGTTAGAAAAATAAAGGCAATGGCATAGTTTTGTCTTTGTTTCATGCTTCAGCATTTTTGAAAGTAACAAGGTGTTGGTTTCAGAGTTTATTAATCACCGAATAAACAGCTAATCGACAGGAATGCAAAGATAAACCGTTGAAAATTTAAAACACCCGATTCAGGTATAGTTTAATAGGGGCTTCTCTATACCTGATCGGGTGAGGGAGTTAATTGGTGATTTTATATTATAAGTAAGTGGGACAAATGTATGCTTTGCCTCTCTTGTTGCTCAGGCACCTCAGGTCTAAAAAAATTCCGGCCGCAATTTCTCCTTCGTTCCACCTAAAATGATATTTTCCTTCAATGAATGGTTTCAAACAACCAACATTAATAATAGTGCCCAGGCTGCATTCAGGAATAAATTGCTTGTTTTTTGCGATCTCATTTTCAAATTCTTCGGCGTTTAACCAGTTATTATAAGCGGCACCAGCTGCCAGGTAAAAATCCATGGCATTGTTTCTTAAAAATACATATTGTAGCTGTATGCCGCTGTACATTTCATGTACTTGATTGCCTGAGGGATAATAGTGTAAATTAGGAACTAAACTACCACGTGGAAATAAAGGTATTGCCAACCGTACTCCACAGCCCAAACCTTGAGTAGCCAGATTATAATGCCCTGACAAACCCACATTTGGGCCTGTCTGAGCGTATATATATGCAATTCCCTGAAAGAAACAGAGTATGAACGATAAATAGCACTTTTTAACGATATACATTAGTAGCAAGCCCTAGAGCTCGTTTAAAAGGGCTTCCAGTTCCTCTAAGGATACAGGCTCTAATTCAACTACTATAATATGGTTTTCTGTAATAGTGAAATCTTCTTGATAGGCGAATATTTCTCCTTTCGAATCAACAGCCATACAAAATGCTTTTGCCTTTGTGCCTATAGGAACATTTCCGGTTTTGCCATCAAAAGCACTTACCAATGAGTTGATTTCAGGAATATAAATGTTGTTGTAGGTGAATTCATTATTAGGGTCGAGTACATTGGCAAAACTAACAGTTGTCAGGGTATTTGGATCGTAATTGGCATAATAATCACAATTTATGTAACCAAGATCTGAAATGGAAAGATTATAGTTATCGTTTAATACTCCCAGGAAATAGTTGCTGTTGGTGTCGATACCAGGGGTAACAGGTTCCCAATTAAATACATCGTCAGAAGGCCTGTTTCCAACAAATAATTCCATTTGGGGATCCGGATTGTCGGCAGGAACGTTAATTTTCAGGGCCGACCATTCTTTCAGCCTCAATTCCTGTCCATCCTTAGAGGCGCGTATTTCAAATTCTCCTCCGGAAACAAGCAATTTTCCATTAGATACTGTTGGCATATTCTTTAAAATCATGTCTCTGGGCGTATAGGCCTCGTCGATGGTAATGTCAATAGGGTAAGACACCGGGTTACCATTCAAATCTTCGAAGAGATAATCGTAGGCATAAATTGCTGTTCCCTGCTCCGTTTCAATTGGAAGGTCATTACTATTGGAAACGCTTATGGTACTGCTTGCCGTTTGTAGATTTTCCTTAACTTCATTAATCTTTCCAATGGAAAATTCCGGATCACTTGTATTTACCGAAGAATCATCAGGATCGTTATTGTCCACTGGATTTTCCTGCTGATTTTGTTTATTGGGATCGATGCGATCAGATTTGCATCCTACTAATAATATGGTCCACGAAACCGCAATTATTAGTACATGGGTTAAGAGTGTTCTTTTTTTCATACTTTTCTATTAAAAGTTCTTTAAATCGAGATTTGAGTCATCTTGCGATTTAATTTATAGTTGTTTTGCTAGTACTTGATTTCAGTAGAAGAATTGTAACCTCCAAATGTGTATTTTATGAAATATATTGCTCAAAAAATGCCTGTTTATTCCAAAACAGGAATACTACTTGGGTTCAGCGTTCAATTATTTCAATCAGAGGCTGTTAATAATTGATAAACGAAAACGTAATACTCGCAAGAAGACATAACAATTAATTAACGATTTATATAGAAAAGCAGGGATTATTAGCGCTTTCAGTTCAAAAAAGCACATTTAGTAACTTTTTATTAAATAAATAGTCACTCAATAGAAACACAAAATTAACATTAGAACGAAAAAATTAACACAATGTTAACAGTTATCTGAGGAAGCTATAAGACTACAATCTGAATTTTGCAGCACATAATGAATGTACTGCCATACGCGATGAAAAAATTTCTGGTAACAGCAACTACACTAACCCTTTGTTTCCTATGTTTTACACTAAAAGGCCAAAATGGTTCTGTTTCAGGACTGGTGACTAATGCGGAAACCGGCGATTCACTGTCTTATGCCAAAGTATATTTAGATGGTACAGCATACGGTGCTTATGCAAAAGGTGGTATCTATAAACTGGAAAATGTTGCTCCCGGATCTTACACAATAGTGTGTACTTATCGTCGTACCTGGACAAAGAAAATTGAGAATGTAGTCGTAAACGCCGGTCAGGATACAAAAGTGGATATCCAGCTGGGAGAGGCAAAGATCGAAACAGGGCACAAAACGGTAATTAAGCTACATGTCCAGAAAGAAGATGAAGCCGCTGCGGTTGAAGAAGTAAAAAAGGAAACCAAGGTGGTAGAAGTAGTATCGAGCAAGGAGATGTCTAAAAAAGGAGACAGTAAAGTTGCGGATGTGGCCAAACGTGCTTCTGGTGTGACAGTGGTGGGTGGCAAATATGTTTATGTCCGTGGTTTAAGTGATCGCTACAGTAAAACAACATTAAATGGTTCCGAAATACCAGGTCTTGACCCAAATACAAACTCCGTACAACTGGACCTCTTCCCCAGTGCATTTGTGCGCAGTCTTAAAATTATTAAAACATTTTCTCCTGATCTTCCGGGTGATTTCGCCGGTGGTCTGATTGACATCCGTACTAAAGAGTATCCAGATTCTTTTTATGTGAAGGTGAGCCTTGGAGGGACCTACAACCCTCAAACGAGTTTCAACGACAAATACCTGACTTATGAAGGAGGTAATAACGACTGGTTGGGTTTCGATGACGGCACAAGAGCCATCCCGGATAATGTGGATCGGGCTATAGAAAATGATGTGAATGGTACTGCCCCCTTTCCCGATTTGGCTTATGCACTGGCCTCAGACGAAAATGCACAAGAATACAATGATTTGGTAGAGAGCCTAAATTCAACAATGACACCAGTTTCAGGGAATTCATTAATGGATCATAACCTCACAATCACTACCGGAAACAAATTTCCTATTAAGACAAAAAAGGATACAGCAAATCTTAAGCACCGCACTTTCGGGTTTTTTGCTGGTTTGAGTTACAGAAGATCATTTAATCATTATACCGAAGGTGATATTGGTACCTATAAACTAACAGGAATTGTTACCGGTAAAGACAGTTTGAATTTCGATCGCAAGTTAAAAGAAACCAAAAGCAGCGACTACGTATTGGTAGGAACTGTTTTTGACGCCACACTAAAATTAAATGATGATAATAAAATTGGCTTTAACTACCTGAGAAATCACAGTGGCCAGACAGGGGCATCCATAGCAGAAGGTACATTTATAGAAGACCCTTCTATTGTTTTCAGAAACCAGACTTTAAGTTATCAATTCAGGTCTATCAATGCACTTCAGCTCTACGGAGATCATAGCATCGATACACTGCCCATCACAAAATCGAAGGGTAGATTTGAATGGAAACAGGCGGTAACTTTTGCCAGACAAGATGAGCCCGACTTACGTTTTTGGACAGACGACTATGTGGTAAACGGTGACGGTTCCCGAGCGTTTAACTTTAGCCCTATCTATAACCGACCTGCACGTTATTCTCGCTTCATGAAAGAGATCGATTATGATGGTAAATATGACCTTACTTTCATTCTCGAAAAGGAAGACACCACATCGAAATACAAACGAAAAGAAGCTTTTGGTAAAATTAAAATAGGTGCGAGTACTGTTTTGAAGACCAGAGATTTTACAGAAAAACGAATAGATTATATTCCTAATTCCAATTCGGTATATAATGGTAATTCAGAAGACTTTTTACATCCGGACAATATTGGGGTAACGGCAGATGGTGAAATAGGCGCTGGTTTAGCCAACAACACATTTGCCAAAAACCAATACACAGGATTCCAAAGTGTGATAGGCTCTTATGCCATGACAGAAATTCCCGTACTCAAAAAAGTAGATTTCATTGGAGGTATACGTGTTGAAGCTACAAATATTAGTGCTATCAGTGACGATGAGTCGGTAGAAGAAGCATCCATTTTTACCGTAGACCCACTTCCATCAGTCAATTTTGTATATAAGATTTGGGATGCAAAGAAAGTGGAAATAGATTCCAATAAAACCGTAAAAAAGGACATCAAATTACGTTTATCATATAACAGGACACTGGGTCGTCCTAACTTTAGAGAGTTAGCTCCTTTTGCTGTTGAAGATTATACTTCCGGAGTGGTAGTAAAAGGTAATCCGGACCTGGACAGAACCTTAATCAATAACTTCGATATTCGTACCGAGTATTATCCAAATAGTAAAGAACTATTTTCTATAGCAGGATTTTTCAAGACTTTTCAAAATCCGATCGAACTTGGATCGGTTGCTGAATCACAAACAGAGTATGAATATCGAAATGTGGAAAGTGCTTTCATGTATGGTACTGAAATCGAGTTCAGAAAGACACTTGGTTTTATAGCTCCAGCATTCGAAAACTTCAAACTGGGAGTAAATGCTTCTTTGGTGGCGTCCTTCACTCAAATACAGCAGGATGAATTAGACGTTATTCTTGCAACAGATATTCACCATGAAGATACACGACCACTTTATGGTCAGTCGCCCTACATAGCCAATGCCATATTTGAATATGATAACGATAGTATCGGTTTAAGTGCCAACTTTACTTTCAATGTATTTGGTGAGCGTATTGTTCGTGTGCAACAAGGTGGAACGCCTAACATTTATGAAAAGCCTAGACCAGTTTTAGACTTTAACCTACAGCAAAAGTTAGGCAAAAGATTTTCTGTTCGTGTTCGTATTCGCAATATTCTTAACCCTGAAACCAAATGGGTATATGAATTTGCTAATAACAACAATGGTGATTACAAAAGAATCCAGGAACAGGAGTATATTTTCAGACGCTTTAGACGAGGACGAAAATTCTCTCTTAGCTTATCATATGTATTTTAAATAGAAATCAAATAATAGTAAATAAATCAATATCATGAAAAAGTTCTTATCAGGAATGGTCCTTTTTGGGATGTTACTTGGAATGCCTCAGGTAAAAGCGGAAGAACCAAAAGCAGACAGTACTAAGGAACAAACTGAAGCTGCCGTGGCGGATTCAGCAACTACCGAAGCGGATTCAACACAAACAGAGGCCGATTCAACGGAAGAAGCAGCTGCACCTGCAGCGGCTCCGGAAAATGCAGCACCTGCAGCAGAAGCTGAGACAGCGGAAGCAGAGCCTACCTTAACAGAGGTTATCAAGGAGAAAATAGTACAGGGTGGAACAGGCTTCATGAGTATTGTATTGGTATGCTTAATATTGGGTCTTGCCATCGCTATTGAGCGTATTATAACATTAAACCTTACTGGTGTTAACACCAAAGCGCTCCTTTCCAATGTTAAAGATAAATTGTCATCGGGCGACGTTGACGGTGCAAGAATGATCTGTGCAGAAACAAAAGGACCTATCGCTTCTATTTTCGCACAAGGTTTACTTCGCCTGGATAAAGGAATTGATCAGGTAGAGCATAGCATCGAAAGTCATGGAGCTGCTGAACTGAGCAAGCTTGAAAAAGGAATGACCTGGATATCATTATTCATTTCACTAGCGCCAATGTTTGGGTTCATGGGAACGGTTATTGGTATGATCGGAGCATTCGAGTCAATAGAACAATCAGAAGATATTGTCATATCGGAAGTGGCAAAAGGTATTAAAGTTGCCCTTTTAACCACTGTGGCCGGTTTGGTGGTAGCGGTAATATTACAAGTTTGTTATAACTATCTTTCTACAAAAATTGAAAGCATTACCTCACAAATGGAAGATGCTTCAAATTCATTTGTAGATATGTTGGTAGCCAGCGAAAATGTTAAATAAGTTTCTAAGTAAATATTTATGGAACTAGTTAAAAAATATTGGGGAGTAGGTCTTTTGGTAGTGGTGGCCATCATTATTATCAGAGCCTTCAGCATTTTGAATGCACCAGACCCATTTGATAAAGAAGCCCAGGAAGTAGCAAATTACAAAACAGCAGATATTCTGGTTGTAACTGGTACGTTCTTGTTTTATGTGGCCTTAATAGGAGTAGCCCTGGCAGCTATATTCCATGTGATTAAAAATCCGAAGGGAGCCATAAGGTTTGGCATAGTAGCTGTTGCGCTAGGTATCATATTCATGATTGCCAAAGGAGGAGCTTCAACAGATATTTCCACATTTAAAGCAAACAATCCTGATATTCCACTGACAAGCGAAGAATACCAAAAAGTGGGAGGTATGGCCTCTATGCTTTGGATATTGCTATGGATAGCAGGTATCGCATTGGTAGGTCTTGAGTTATTTCGAACTGTGAAATCACGATTCTTGAAATGATTAAAATAAAAAAGAAAAGGGAAACACCCGAGCCAAATTCGAGTTCCATGGCAGATATTGCATTCTTGCTATTGGTGTTCTTTTTGGTTACAACTACCATTGTAAATGATAAAGGTTTGCCGTTCACACTTCCAAAAAAATTGGAAAAAGACATCGTGGAGCAAAAACAAAATCAACGCAATATTTTGAAGGTGATTCTTAACTCTCAGAACAAGCTGTTAGTTAATAATGAGGCTACGGAAGTAGAGGAGTTACTGGACAAAGCAGTTGCCTTTATAGATAACAATGGTCGTAACCCAAATTGGTCGGAGGATCCTGAAAAAGCAATCATCTCTTTTCGCACAGACCGTGGTACGGATTTCAAAACGTATATCGCAGTATTGGACAGGCTTAAAGGAGCCTATCATACTATCTGGTCTGATAAGGTGGGATTATCGGTTGATGAATTTCTGAAGCTCGATCCACACGAACCTGCGGACAATAAACTGTTGCAGGAAGCAAAAGAAGGGTATCCGTTTAAACTGTCTGAAGCTGAACCTTTGGACTTTGGAAAGAAATAAAATATGGCAAAGTTTAAGAAAAAAACGAAAGTAAGTCAGGAGATTCCTACTTCTGCTCTGCCAGACATTATCTTTATTCTCTTGTTTTTCTTTATGGTAGTAACTACTGTAAAAGAAAAAACGCAGAAAGTAATTACACTTATTCCCGATGCGACGCAGGTGCAGGATTTAGATAGTAAAAAAGAGCAAATAAGCATCTTTATAGGAGTGCCCAATGATCCTAACTACGGATCAGAGCCCGTGATACAGATTGAAGATCGTTTTGTGAAAGTAGAAGATATACAGCAATACATCGATCAGATAATTGGTAAAATGCCTGCCAAAAGGAGAAATAAAAATAACCTTTTGGTTTACATAAAAGCCGATGAAAATGTGAAGATGGGTATTGTAACAGACGTAAAGCAAATATTACGTAAACACGGTGTCTTAAATATTGACTACGCTACCATAAAAAAATCATTCTAACATGAATCGATTGAGTATTATAAAACTGACATTTGCGGTACCTGTTATTGCCTTGGCGCTGTATTATGGATACAAGATCTATAATGACATTAGTGAAAAGGACTACCAGTATAAACGTATAGCAAAGGCAGATAAGTTAGCAATAGAGCGTTTGGTGCGCATTCGAGAAGTAATGAAACTATACAGGGATGTAAACAAAAAATACCCGGAAAACTGGGACGAGTTTACAACTTTTGCATTAGAAGGAATGGTGCCGATTACGCAAACGCAAGAAGAAATAAGGAAAGACAGGTTGGGACAAGACAGTGTTGTTGTCAACATAGATACATTAAGTATTAAACCGGCTTTCGAAATTTTGCAACCTACCATTCTTTGCTCCAAAGAAGAGGTCAAACAATTGCGTTATGTACCATTGACCGATGGCAACGAATTTGAGTTGAAATCAAAAGCACAACGTGGCCCGGCATTGGTTGAAGTAAGTGATCCTGACCCGGTAAATCCGGCGCGTATACCTGATAATAAAGACGGGTTAAAGCCATTGAAATTTGGTTCTGTAGTACGATCGACCCTCAAGGGGAATTGGGAATAAAAAATTCGTAGAGTACCATGACATTAATAATTATAGGAGTTTTAGTAGCAGTTGTTTCTGGTGTAGTAATAAACCAGCTAATAATTAATGCTAAAAAACTCAATGCATATCAAGAATTGAATCTGTCAGACTTTGACCAGGCAATTCTGAAGAAAAGGAAAGTATATCACACTTTTGAGTGGAAGGGAATGACCACCGCCGCTGCCATGCTAAGTACGGGTTTAATTATCTACGGCGCATTGAGTTGGGTAATGGTTGAAACAGAAGCACCTAAAGAAAAGGCAGATACAACCATGGTAGTAGATGAAATTATAGAAATTGAACCTACTAACATAGCGCCACCACCACCGCCACCACCAAAAACTTCAGTAGTAATAGTAGAAACAGAAGAAGATATTATTGAAGAAGACGAGCCTGAAGAAGAAGAGGAGGAGGAAGAAGAATCTGATCCGTATGCCGAGGAAGAAGAGGAAGAGGAAGAAGAGGAAGAAGAAGAACCAGCTCCACCTCAGATCTACTTTTCGGCACAGATAAACGCAGAACCTGCTGGTGGGTTTGATGCCTTTGACAATTTCGTCTATGGAAACCTGGAGGCGAAGGTAGGGTCTTTACCATCGGAAGACGTCCTTCCGGGCGTTATTGTTTTAGAATTTATCGTGTTGGAAAACGGAAAAATTTCTAACGTTGTGGTTGTAGAAGGTATTTCTCCGGGTATGGACAACTTAGTACGTTCCATTGTAGCATCGAGCCCTAAGTGGTCACCAGCGAAGAATGAGGGTCAGGCGGTGCGATTAAAAATGATGCACGAGATATTTATAGAATTATAGTTATTAAACTGACTAACTCCCTTATCAATTTACTTTAACAAGTAGTTAAAGGGGATTATCTTCTATTTGAACCATATCTATGGTTATGCTGTAGTTTTTCATCTGATTCTTTATTCTTTTGATGACCGAATTTCTTTGTTTGTCTTCATCGACATGAAGTTTTATTCTGTTATAGGGCACTCCTTTTGTTACCATATTCCATATGATTACTGCCAGTTTTCTAGCCGTTGCACTAATGGCTGCGGCTCTGCCTTTTCTGAATGATATTTTGGCAAAAAAATCTTTGAGCGGTGTAGACTTCTTTTGATTTCCTATCACATTAGCAGCATTGCGTAGAGCTATTTTTACTCGATTACTTCCTTTAGGAATACGACTGGAAAGTAATTTGCCTCCACTGACTTTGTTGTTAGGAGCCAGCCTAAGCCAGCTTGTAAACTGCTTGGCTGTTTCAAACTTACTGATCCCCTCTATCCCCAATTCACTCATCAATGTTAACAGGGTTGCCGTACTAACACCTTCTATTTGAGAGAGGTCTACTCCTTCAAACATTTGATACGATAAGTTTTGAATATGTAGGTTTTTGGGATCGTTTTTATTGTGTTTACGCTTACCCTTTGGGGGAAGGTGTTGTTTTTTATTTTCATCATCAACTATGATGTAATCAAGTTGCTCTCCAATTTCAAGATCACATTGTTTAATCTTGTCTTGATAAAAATCGTAGGTATCCAACTCTTGCTTAAGGGTAAATAGATAATCTTTTCTTCCATTTCCTTTCAATGCTTTGGCTATTTCTTCTTCACTTTTCTTGCATCTTTTATCTCTGAATGAAGCTAGTTTTTTCCCATCTGTTTCTCCTTGACAAATAGCTCGGATAATTTTCATGCCTGTAGCACCACAAATGTCTCGAACCACTACATCAAGACGCAAATTGAGTAGACGCAGGTACTTTTGCATTTTATTACTACTACGGGCAGCGGACTTAATTAACGTATCTCGATGGCGACAATAGGTACGAAGAACTTCCGTTTTTTCTTCAGGTAAAAAGCTATGATTGAGAAGCCCCAGCATATGTAATTTCTGTATCCATTGACAGTCTTGTATGTCTGTTTTTCTACCTTTTATATGCTTGGTGAATTTACCATTACATAAACAGGTTTCAAATCCTGAGGCATCTAAGAGACTGTATAGATTCTGCCAATAACTACCTGTGCTTTCTAATGCCACCGTTCGTATCTGATGAGACTTAAGAAAGAAAACCAAATCCTCTAAGTCTTGATGATAAACTCCAAATTCTTTCACCTGATCAGCCCCTTGACCTACCGCTACCCAATGAGAACGACTCCCCACATCAATGCCCGCTGCATGAGGATGAACTACTTGCATCTCTACTGTATTACTCATAACTATTTACTTTTAATGAAGATATCCTTTAAGAAGATGTGCTTTTGGCTAAAATTAAACTGAACGGGGTTCATTTGATGATAATGACCACCACTGTACTTATCGCAAACATCTCAACCTGAAAACCTTTGGTGCTCTAAGCAACATTTGAAAATCGGCCTTACTTAAAGGTCTTCGCTAATTTAACAATATCTAAGTTAGCTAGAGTACTCAGTAACGACATTACATGACGAAAACTGACTAACTCCCTTATCAATTTACTTTAACAAGTAGTTAAAGGGGGATTATCTTCTATTTGAACCATATCTATGGTTATGCTGTAGTTTTTCATCTGATTTTTTATTCTTTTGATGACCGAATTTCTTTGTTTGTCTTCATCGACATGAAGTTTTATTCTGTTATAGGGCACTCCTTTTGTTACCATATTCCATATGATTACTGCCAGTTTTCTAGCCGTTGCACTAATGGCTGCGGCTCTGCCTTTTCTGAATGATATTTTGGCAAAAAAATCTTTGAGCGGTGTAGACTTCTTTTGATTTCCTATCACATTAGCAGCATTGCGTAGAGCTATTTTTACTCGATTACTTCCTTTAGGAATACGACTGGAAAGTAATTTGCCTCCACTGACTTTGTTGTTAGGAGCCAGCCTAAGCCAGCTTGTAAACTGCTTGGCTGTTTCAAACTTACTGATCCCCTCTATCCCCAATTCACTCATCAATGTTAACAGGGTTGCCGTACTAACACCTTCTATTTGAGAGAGGTCTACTCCTTCAAACATTTGATACGATAAGTTTTGAATATGTAGGTTTTTGGGATCGTTTTTATTGTGTTTACGCTTACCCTTTGGGGGAAGGTGTTGTTTTTTATTTTCATCATCAACTATGATGTAATCAAGTTGCTCTCCAATTTCAAGATCACATTGTTTAATCTTGTCTTGATAAAAATCGTAGGTATCCAACTCTTGCTTAAGGGTAAACAGATAATCTTTTCTTCCATTTCCTTTCAATGCTTTGGCTATTTCTTCTTCACTTTTCTTGCATCTTTTATCTCTGAATGAAGCTAGTTTTTTCCCATCTGTTTCTCCTTGACAAATAGCTCGGATAATTTTCATGCCTGTAGCACCACAAATGTCTCGAACCACTACATCAAGACGCAAATTGAGTAGACGCAGGTACTTTTGCATTTTATTACTACTACGGGCAGCGGACTTAATTAACGTATCTCGATGGCGACAATAGGTACGAAGAACTTCCGTTTTTTCTTCAGGTAAAAAGCTATGATTGAGAAGCCCCAGCATATGTAATTTCTGTATCCATTGACAGTCTTGTATGTCTGTTTTTCTACCTTTTATATGCTTGGTGAATTTACCATTACATAAACAGGTCTCAAATCCTGAGGCATCTAAGAGACTGTATAGATTTTGCCAATAACTACCTGTGCTTTCTAATGCCACCGTTCGTATCTGATGAGACTTAAGAAAGGAAACCAAATCCTCTAAGTCTTGATGATAAACCCCAAATTCTTTCACCTGATCAGCCCCTTGACCTACCGCTACCCAATGAGAACGACTCCCCACATCAATGCCCGCTGCATGAGGATGAACTACTTGCATCTCTACTGTATTACTCATAACTATTTACTTTTAATGAAGATATCCTTTAAGAAGATGTGCTTTTGGCTAAAATTAAACTGAACGGGGTTCATTTGATCATAATGACCACCACTGTACTTATCGCAAACATCTCAACCTGAAAACCTTTGGTGCTCTAAGCAACATTTGAAAATCGGCCTTACTTAAAGGTCTTCGCTAATTTAACATTATCTAAGTTAGCTAGAGTACTCAGTAACGACATTACATGACGAAAACCTTATAGGTTTTTTACAGAACCTATGAGGTTTTTTAATATACCTTCCCACAACACATGAACTCAAATACATAAGGAATATTCCCAAAAATTTTGTAACTTATTGGTAGACATACCTATACCCAATTTTGAAAAGGTTACTTTTTATTTTTACGTTGTTGCACATGCTGCATCTCGGGGCGCAAGTACCTATCTACTATTATATTAAGTTTAAACCTGCAGGTGCTGAACAAATAAAGACCCTGATACAAAAAGGGCTTGCCATAGATCATTTCGAGACATTACAAGATGGAAGTATTCATTTGTTAGTCAGCGAATATGAACGCAGTATCCTGGACGATCAAGCCATAAACTACCAAATTACAGAAAAGGATGTAGCTCGCAACACTGAAAAAAGATTACTTGCAACTGCCGAAAAACGTCATAAAGGTGCTTGTGGATTGTTAAACCTGACTACAGGAAGTATGGGAGGCTATCACACCTTGCAAGAAATTGAAGAGGAATTGGATGAGATGCATCGTTTGTATCCACAACTTATTTCTGAGAAAGCAAGTATCGGAAAATCCTTAGAAAATAGAGATATATGGTTTGTAAAACTGAGCGACAATCCGACTATCGATGAAAGTACTTCTGAAGGTGTACTATATTTGGATGGCCTGACGCATGCACGTGAACCAATGTCCATGGAAGTACTCCTATATTATTTGTGGTATCTGTTGGAAAACTACAATACAAATGCTCAGGTAAAGTACTTAGTAGACCATCGTGAGATATATGTGTTGCCATGTATAAACCCTGATGGCTATGAATACAACAGAAGTACTTACCCTAATGGCGGAGGTATGCATAGAAAAAATAGGAGAAATACGGCTTCCTGCTCAACGTCGTCTTGGGGAGTTGATCTTAACAGGAACCATGACATAGAGTGGGGAGATGCAGGAACTTATGCTTGTGGTGAAACATATCAGGGGCCAAACGCAGCTTCCGAACCAGAAACACAGGCCGTAGAAGCTTTTATCGATGAAATAAATCCGTCTATTGCCCTTTCTAATCACTCCTTTGCTCATAAGTTGTTAAGTCCTTGGGGATACAAACGTGAAGTACCTAATTATGAGGAGCACCTCGATTTTGCCTCGGCTATGGTTCCGGAAAATTATGGGGGTTATGGAAGTGTTTATGAAATATTAGGTGTCGAAGGAAGCGGATCTACGCTCGATTATTTGGCTTCAAAAGGTGTTGTAGGTTGGACTCCCGAAATTGGAACCCGCGCAATGGGGGGCTTCTGGCCTAATCCTTCCAATATATGTACCTTGAACGAAGAGTTTATGAAAATTGCCTGGCATTGCTCATGGGTGGCAGGGGATTTCTGTAACTACAGATCGCATCGCTTGATAAGCAGCGAAGGTTTGATACCCGGCAGCACAAATGAATTACAGGTTCGATTGATAAATAGAGGGCGTTCGCTGACAAGCAAAAATGTGGAAGTAATTTTGCAAACCGATAACGAGTACGTTGAATTAACTGATATCATCGTGGAGTACGATGACCTGGCTCCCAGACAAATTACCAGCGGAAATGCTAATTTCGTCATAAACGTATCACCTGAAGCCGAGTTTTTGGAGAAGATTGAATTCACTATTAAGATAAAACAAAACGGACAGCTGTGTGCCACTAAACGGATTGATTTTATAATCGGAGGTGAGCAGGTGCTGTTTGAAGATAATGCAGAAAATGCCAGTACTAACTGGACCGGCTGGGATATTACTGAGATTGATGGGGTGAGTGGTACTCATTCCTTTTCTGATTCCAAATACACCAGTTACAGTCCTTCCAGTAACGAGTCAATTATTTTGAATACGCCCATTGATCTCGACGGTACACTTAATCCTTTGGTGGAATTTGAAACGAAATATTCACTGGAACCAACTATCGATGAGGTACTTTTTCAGCTGAGTACGGACAATGGTGATACATGGGAGACTCTGGAAACATTCACTGGGCACAACTATTGGCATATCAAACGATATGATCTTAGTGCTTATAGCAACAGTGCGGTTTTATTTCGATTTGAATTAAGTGCCAATTACGGTACCAATAGCGACGGCTTTTACTTCGATGATTTTCGAGTTGTGGATTATTATGACGCAATTACTACAGGTAATAGCCATGCAGCAGGCAATCTTGCAAACCTGGTCGAAATATACCCAGTCCCTGCAAGGCAGGAATTATTTTTTAGGACTAAAGCCAACGATATATCTTTCACTGCGAATATTGTAGATCACTTAGGTCGCGTTGTATTTAACAAAAGCAATATTACCTATAATGATAAGATAGACCTATCAACTATTCGACCGGGTAATTACTTTATTGAATTAGAAACTGAATCAATGCGCTATTATAGTCGTGTTGAAATAAGAAGAGAATAAACCTTATAGGATTAACTATTTAAAAAGAAGTTGTGCTCTGATATTTCCCGTTTCATCTTTTCCAGATCGACTATACCTAGCTGTTTGCCCTTCATAAAAATCAGACCTTCACTTTTGATGCTGGATAACATTCTAATTACTTGCTCCTCTGTCGTCCCGGCGAAGTCGGCAATATCTTTCCGGGGAAGTACAATATTTAGCAATCCATCTTCCTGCCTGCCAAATTTCCTGTTAAAGTATAGTAAGGCATCGATAACTTTTTCCCTAACGGTCATTTGGGCAAACTTGCGTACCTTGGTTTCACTTTTATTCAATTCATCTGCGTAAAAAAGCATGAAATCATAAGTGAGATCAGGTAGGTTTTGAAGCATTTCATTGAGCACATTGTTGTTGAAACTACATAAAATGGAGTCTTCAATGGCAGCGGCCCCTATTCGATAATATTCTCCCGATCCAAAGCCACGGTGCCCTATTATTTCTCCATCCTTGGAAAATCTAAGTATCTGCTCGCGCTCGTTGATACCGGTCTTGGTAACTTTTACCTTACCCTTGTATACAAAAAAGAGGCCGTGTACAGGTGCTCCCTCGATAATAAAACTTTGACCTTTTTTGCATTGAATGGTATGCTTTTCTGTCAGGTATGCTCTTCCGGATTCGGTGAGGCAATTCCGTTTTATCAGGCAGTTTTCATTGTTACATGATTCACACGAAGCTTTTTGTATCATAGGTGAATTTATTTTCCCTAAGTTAACGAACTGATAAAAATAATGCCCCAATTAATTAAAAATAGCTCAACATTTTAATAATGGACCAGGCAAAAAAGGGGACTACCATTGGCAGTCCCCTTCAAAATATTCTTAATAAGAAAATTATTTCTTCTTGTAACGCTTGTTGAATTTCTCAACACGACCAGCAGTATCTACAAAGATGTTTTTACCTGTGTAGAATGGATGCGAAGCAGAAGATAATTCGATTTTAATTACCGGATATTCATTGCCGTCTTCCCATACGATGGTCTCACTTGAAGTCATTGTAGACTTTGTTAGAAACTTAGCATCGCATTGTTGATCGTGGAAAACTACTGTTCTGTATTCCGGATGGATATCTTTTTTCATGACCTTCCAGGTTTCAGTTTTTAAATGGGCAACAAAATTACAATAAAAAATTATGATTTAGAAGCCAATTGTGGAAAAATTTTATTGCCATTTTGTTTTATCTCATAACGACTGCAAGAAGGGGTTACTTTTTAACCCTAATTATCATGTTGATTAAGAACCAATTGAAATAGTTTTTTTAAACTTAAAAGTAGTATAACATGAAAAAGAAAATTTACACGCTCTGTACCGTGCTTTTTATCATAACAAGTGTAAGCACAAGAGCCCAATTTATCCAATTTTCCGATGCTAATTTTAAAGCCGCTCTAATTGCCCAAGGAGTTGATAGTAACGATGACGGAGAAATTAGTGAAGATGAAGCTTCTCAAATTACTGATTTAGAATTGTCGAACAAAGGTATTAAATCGTTAGAAGGTATTCATTATTTCGCCGATCTCATATCTCTGGATGTCAGTAATAATAATTTAACAGACCTTGACCTTCGCGGACTTCAGATGCTGCATTATATTCAGTGTGATCACAACAATATATCCGAAATTTATTTAGAGCCTTCAAATGTGTTATACTTATTTTCTTGCGCACATAATTCTTTGAGTAGTTTGGATTTAAGCAATGTATATGTCGATTCCCTTCTTGATTGCAGCAATAATCACTTGGAATCACTTAATCTTAAAAATGGACATTTTGATTATTCCCCTGATTTTTCGGAGAACCCAGATCTTAAGATTATTTGTGTTGACAAAAATGAGTTAGCAACTATTCAACAAATTGTCACAAATAACCGAATGGAAAACACGGTTGTTGGGTCTTATTGCTCTTTTGATCCGGGAGGCAATTCATATGTGTTAACAGGGAAAGTGAGAGCTGATTTGGACAATAACGGATGTGATGAAAATGATGATTTGGTACCAGGTGTGCATATAAGGTCAAAAGAAGGTGCTAATGAAGGCTTTGTTATAAGCGATGTCAATGGTTCATATAAACTGGCAGTAAACGCTGGTGAATATGACATTACGGCAGAACCCAATTATCCTTGGGCTAATGTTGTAAATCCTTCTTCCTTTCATGTTACTTTTCCCAATGACGGTGCAATAGTGAATCAGGATGTCTGTATCACAGGAATTGACGATTACGAAGATGTAAAAGTAACAGTTGTGCCTATTTGGGGGGCTCGTCCGGGTTTTCAAACACAACTAAAATTGATCATTCAAAATAAAGGTATTTGGCCAAGTAGCGGAATTGTTAGTCTCGACTATAATGATGAGGTACTTCTTTATCAGGATTCGGGGCCCGCCATTTCATCCAATCAGGATGGAAAACTTACCTGGAGCTATGAAGCACTAGAACCTTTTCAACGGCAGGAATTTTTTGTGATTTTTCTTTGTAACAAACCTACTGATACCCCCCCACTTAACGACGGTGACCTGCTAGATTATACAGGTTACGTCTATCCGGACAATGGAGATGAAGATCCGTCGGACAATGAATTTGACCTTTCACAGTTGGTTCTTAATTCACATGATCCCAATGACAAAACTTGTCTCGAGGGCAATGTGGTAGCTGAAGAAACGATAGGAGAATATGTACATTACCTCATAAGGTTTGAAAATACAGGGAGCGCCAACGCAATTAATGTGGTAGTGAAAGATGAAATTGATTTAAATAAATTTCAAATCAATTCACTTAATGTTGTTAGTTCAAGCCATGATGTGGTAACGAAAGTGGAAAATGGTGTTGTCGAGTTTATCTTCGAAAACATAGATTTACCCTTTGATGATGATCATAATGACGGTTATGTCGCTTTTGAAATTAAATTGTCGGAAGACCTGAAGTTGGGAGATATATTTGAGAATACAGCTGAAATATATTTCGATTTCAACTTTCCAATCATAACCAATAAGGCGGCTACAAAAATTGATAAACTAGCCGCATTAACAAGAGATAATTGGGAGCTGGGTAAAATAACATCCTTTCCAAGCCCGGTTAAAGACAAGGTATATATACACTCTCACCAGCCGATAGTGCATGCAAAGTTAATGGATGCGCAAGGACGCCTGTTAAAACAGGTGCATTTTAGTGCTCGGTCAAAAGAGGAAGATATGGATTTGAATGGTATTGCCAATGGTAATTACTATTTGCTCATCGAAACAACTGAATCACATACAGTGCAATTGGTGAGAAAGGTCCAATAAGGTATTGTTATAAAAACGCAGTTTTATGCTGCCATATAAGACTGCGTTTTTATAACCTTGTAGAAATACCCTTTTTAAGATGTATGCACAGACTTTATTCCCAAAACATCTTGCAAACAGGGGTCTGCCATTTTTTCACCAGTATTTCTATTAGCGATAATTACAAAGTCGTGATCATGAAAAAAGGGATGCCAAATGTATTGGTGAAGGATTTAGCATGCTTTGTGAGCTCATCGATCCATTTTATTGTTGGTACTTTCTGAAGTGTTGGGTTTAGTTTATCTGCGGATTTTTGTGTAAATGTATAGGCAGGGCAATATCCCAGGTATTTTAGGAAGCGTTTAGAGATCCTGAATTTCATTTGCCTCTTGAATGGATTTATTGCTTAAATGAGCTCCTCTATCCAGTACTTTATAGTCCTGTCGCTGACTTTTCAGAGCTTCCTGCAAATAAATATGTGCTTTTCGCATATTCATATCGGCACTACAAGTGAAAAAGTCGACAGCGGCATAGCCATGTTCGGGCCAGGTATGAATGGAAAAGTGACTTTCGGCAATAACTACAACACCCGAAACTCCCTGGGGGTTAAAGGTATGAAAATGTGAGCTCAATATAGAAGCTTGTGCCTTTTGAGCAGCCTTATTAAGCACTTCTTCCAAATAGACGACATCATTTATGAGATTTTGATCACATTCATAATACTCAATAATGGCATGCTTGCCTATCCCAAACTTTTGAGCTTCTTCCATACAAATACAATATTTAGTCGAAATATTCGTCAAAAATACAAATTATAATATACATTATGAATCTATTGCCAGGAGGCATGATTTTTGTTATACATATTTGCAAAATGTAATCTTGTTTAACTCGCGTTATTAAACTAAATTGATACGCACAAACTTTCGACGTTATGTTTGGAAAACTATTTGGAAAGAAAGATAAAGAGGAAGAAGGCCGCAGTGCTTTGGATATGACAATCCGTGACCTCAAAGTCAATGATTTTATTGACTATGAACTGGAATCCTGGCAAGTACGCCACGTTTATCGCTATGATTGGGGAAATAACTTTTTCACGCAAGAATATCAATTGGACAATGGAAAGGAAAAGATTTATGTCCATATTGATGATGATGATGAACTGGAAATAAACGTATCCAAAAAAGCCAAAATTTTTCAAATAAACGATTTGCTCGTTGATCATATCATTGAACATGAGGAACCAATGAAACGGTTTCAGTATAACGATAAGACCTTTTATTATGATTCCGAAAGTCCGGGTGAAGTTTGTGAAGATGGAGAAGATGAATGGTCTCAGTTTATTAATTGGGAATTTACCGATGAAGATGAGACAGAAACCATAACCATTCAGCGATGGGGGGAAAGAGAATTTGAAGCGTATGTTGGAAAACCTGCTCAGGAATTCGAATTTTCCAACATAATACCAGGAAGCAACTAATGTTAACCATGAGAAAAATTAATACACTTTTATTATTAGGAGCGATCGTTTTTATGTACGCTTGTGGCGGTAGCTCTAACAGTTATGATAGCTACAATAGCAGCTCAAACCAAAGTAAAAAGCGATTTGTAAAAAATCCGGTCGATGACATAATAAGAGACAATACAATGGAAAAATCTTTTTCCATCATCCTTTATGATATGAATGTCGAAGACATGGATGGCGATAACCGCTATTATCATAAATATGCTATTGTGAAGGAGCAAGATACTGTTCCGACAATCGATTCTACCGATTGGAAAGAGGTTGATGAGCAATATTTTTGGGAAAATGAAGATAATATGGGGATGGAAATTGCCTCCAAAACAGAGGACGGCAAAGTAAAGAAAGTGGCTTCACCTCCTGGATACAGCAATTATGTGGGTAATCCGCGTTATGGACATTGGCAAACGAATAGTTCGGGCCAGTCGTTTTGGGCCTGGTATGGAAGGTATGCATTTATGAGCAGTATGTTTAGAATGGCATTCTATCCTCCAATCTATTATTCTCACTATTCAACATATCGAAGTTATTATGTGCGTGGCCAGTCGTATTACGGTGGTACGGGTTCAAGTCCTACCTACGGTTCGAGAAGTAGCGCAGTTAGAAAATCGAATCCCAACTTTTTCCAGCGCAAAGCAAATAGCACAGCCTGGACAAAAAGCTCATCGCGACGTAACACAAATTATAGAGGTAGCTCTTATGGAAAAAGCTCCAGTAAAACCAGTTCTTCTACTTCCAGAAGCGGAGGAAGCTACCGTTCAAGCGGAAGCAGTTATGGTAAATAACACAAAAGGTGTGCTGGGTTGAAGAGAACAGGAAATTTACTGCATTCAAATATATTAAAGTTTGCCATACTGGCCACAGGCCTATCAGGTATTGTTGCTGAATATGTGCTGGCCACTATGGCAAACTACTTTTTAGGAGATTCGGTTACGCAATGGGCCTTGATTATATCCATTATGCTGTTTTCCATGGGGGTAGGAAGCCGAATAAGCCGTGTGTTTAACAAACATCTTCTCGAGACCTTTATTTACATCGAATTTTCACTGTCTATTGTGGTTTCATTGGCTTCAATGCTGGTGTATGCCGCATCCAAACATTTTGCCTATCAGGGAATCATAATTTATGCCCAATGTGTATTGACAGGCCTGCTCATCGGAATGGAAATCCCTTTGGTGACCCGTATCAACGAAGCCTACCAGGAACTGCGTGAAAACATTTCGGCAGTACTTACACTCGACTATGTTGGAAGCCTGGTCGGAGGCCTGCTTTTCGCTTTTGTTTGTGTGCCATTTATAGGCCTCACTTATACACCTTTTATCTTCGGCGCGGTTAATTTGAGCGTGGCTGTATTGTTGTATTGGTTTTTACGCTCATTAGTAGCTAAAAAACATGCCTTAATATTAAAAAGCTACCTGGGCTTTACCGCTGTTTTTATTCTGGTAGCGCTGTATTTTGCCGAGCCTATAACCATGTGGGGGCATCAGGCAAGCTATACCGACCGTATTGTCTACGAAAAGCAAAGCAAATACCAGCATATTGTACTTACACAATGGAAGAATCATTATTGGCTTTACCTCAATAATCATCAACAATTGTCGACCTTTGATGAATGGCATTACCACGAACCTTTGGTGCACCCAATTATGAAACTCGCTCGCGATCGCAAAGATGTGCTTGTAATGGGGGGCGGAGATGGTTGTGTGGCCCGGGACGTATTTAAGCACAAAGGGGTACAATCATTAACCTTAATAGATCTCGACTCTGTCGTTACCAATTTGGGCAAACATCACGAGGCCTTCTTATCGTGGAATGAAGGCGCTTTAAATGACCCCAGAGTAAACATTCAAAATAGTGACGGACTTACCTGGTTACGCAAATCTGATAATTTCTATGATGTGATCATCATTGATTTACCCGACCCCAGAAATGTGGACATCAACAAGCTGTATACAAAAGAATTTTATCAGCTGTGTTATCAACATTTGAGACCAAACGGATACATAATCACCCAATCGGGAAGCCCTTATTTCGCAACCCGTGCTTTTAATTGTATCACTAAAACAATGGAATCTGCTAATTTCGCTGTAGTTCCTATGCACCATCATGTATTAAGCCTTGGCGAATGGGGGTGGAACATTGCTTGCAAAAATGCGAGCAGAGAGCAGTTAAAAAGTAAACTGCAGTCTTTAAAATTTGACGATATTACAACCAGATGGATCAATAATGAAGCGATGATGCTGCTAACCTCCTTTGGCCAGGATTATCTTCCCTCACACGATGAAGAAATAAATACCCTCTCCAACCCTGTTTTATACCGCTACTATCTGGACGGTAATTGGAAGGTGTACTAATCTAAATGTACCCGGCAAAGCAAAACCTTAACTTAGTCGAATTTAAAACAGTAGATTCTTGAAAAGCTCTGTTAATGAAGTAATTCACCTTAATTTTCACGGTAATTTTTTGAGATAAAATAGCACAATTAGGTGCTATGTAATTTTATTAAAGAGGTCTCCCGTCATTAGTCTAAAAAAGATGCCTGTTTATCTAAAAAAGTTTACAACTAAGGTTAATACTGATATATTCGAATTACATAGCTGGTTGAAAATACCCAGGGATTAATAAAAAACGCCCGTTTTTTATCTCTGGGTTTTTTATTTTATAAGAAATTTAAACCTATAAAGTTTAAATATCTACCAGCTTATTTTCTATAGCGACGCGTACCAGCTCTGCAGCATTATTAACTTTCAGTTTTTTCATAATATTAAGCCGGTGCGTTTCTATTGTTCGAACGCTAATGCCAAATTCTTCTGCTATTTTACGGTTATTATAACCTTTTACAACTAAGCATAGAATGTCGTTTTCGCGTTTCGTAAGATCGGTCTTCATTTTACCACTACCGCTCGACGTGGTATTCATATTGTTAAGGTACTGATTGACAATGATATTGGAAATTTCGCTGCTAAAGTACTTTTCTCCGTTCATGATCATGCGGAGTGCTTTAATAAAGCCTTCTTTGCCGGTATCTTTGAGTAAATAGCCATATGCGCCAAGTTCTACAGCTTTCAAAACATATTCATCCTTATCAAACATAGAAAGAATGAGCACTTTGGTATTGGTATTGCTTTTTTTAAGTTCATCAACCGCTTCGATTCCAGTCATTTCGGGCATGCTTATATCCATAACCAGAATATCGGGAGCGTGTTTATTGACCATTTCAATAGCTTCACGTCCGTTGGAGGCCTCAGCTACAATTTCAACGTATTCTTCACTTTCGAATAGCTGTTTTATACCATTTCTGATGATTTCGTGATCATCTGCTAATACAATTCTAATCTTCTCCATCTAAATCTTGTTCTAATGGTACTTCGACATAAACCTGAGTGCCTTCTTCATGTTGTGAATGAATAACAAACTTGCCATTGATAAGTTCTGTGCGTTCTTTCATATTTGCCAATCCGTTACCCGACGATTTACTCTTACTCTTTTCCATTGCTTCTTCGAGGTCGAAGCCCTTACCATTATCTTCTATATGTAGGTTGAGAAACTCAATGTCACTTGTTAATTTAATCCTTATTTCCGTTGCTTCCGAATATTTGAGGGAATTATTTATTGCTTCCTGTGTGATACGATACAAACTTGTCTCCACGTGTTTATCTATTTCTATCTCTTCTTCTTTATCGGTATAAAATTGAACATCTATCTTGTTACCGGTGGACGTATGTTTTACGAGATCTTTTATTCCTGCCTTCAGTCCAAAGTCATTCAAAACGCTTGGCAATAAATCTGACGAAATACGTCGCACTTCTTTAATGGTGAGATGTAATTGATCACGTATGCCAACTACCTTTTCTTTCTGCCGGTTGTCTTCTACCTCAAGCGATTCCACGGCAAACTTGAGCCCGGTTAACATTTGTCCGACTCCATCATGAATCTCTTGTGACATACGTTTTCGCTCTTTCTCCTGACCCGTGATAATAGCATAGGAGGTATTTTTTTGCTCGTTTTTCTGTTCCTCCAGCTTTTCTTCATTTATACGTTCCAATTGTTCCTGCGTTTCTTTACGTTTTGTAATGTTGGAGCAAATGAAAATGTACTGATAAAGCTCACCCTCTTTGGAAATAATGGGAATGAGCGTGGCATCTAACCAGAAGTAAGTTCCGTCTTTTGCATGATCATAGATCTCCCCTTGCCAGACAAGATTTCTGTTAATGGGGTCTTTCATATGTTCATAAACAATGCTTTCTTCCTCAGACAAACGGTTTTCGAATATTCTTTTACCGATCAGCTCATCACTTTTATATTTGGTAATGTGACAATATTTGTCATTAGCATAGGTGATGATACCATTTTCATTGGTATGTATCAGTATAGTCGCTTCGTTAAGCGCAAAGTTTATATCCTTTACCTGTTTGTTGGACCGTTCCAGTGAGGTGTTGAGTTCGGTCAATTTTATAGATATTTCCTGTGCATGTTTTTCGGAGGTTATTAAGTTGGAAATTATTCGCTTGATACGTTTGGCGGTAGGATAGAAAATAATGAGTACCTCTAAAAGTAATGTGACCAAAGTGAGCATAAGCCCCAGCAATTCAACTTGTTTCATGTAAGCCACTTTTTCTCTGGATTCTTCTTCAAACTGAAGAACGATGGCTTCCATACCTTTTAAGTAAAATGGTTCATTGTCATCAATCGATATCAGGTAACGATCGATTAAGGCCGAGTCGATACGGCTTTTTTGAACCTCTACAACCACCTGATCCATGGTTCTTGTCAGTCTGAGAAAAGGCTCCTCAATCACATCATACATGCGTCTTATAATTTCACTTTCATTGGATGGTATGCCCAGTGAATCGCTACCTTTGGTAAGTGCATAATGATTATGCTGCCATTGTGCAAGGGTCTCCTGAAGCTCCTTATTTAATTTATCAAATGTATGTGGTTCATTGGCGATCCGATGAATTAGTTTCGCCGACTTTTGACTTAACATACGCTGCCGGCCTGCAATATTAACCACCCGGGCATCGTCAAGCTGATTACTCAATTGTGACTGGTTATAGGCCTGTATGAATATCGCAATTGCAGCGGTAACTGCCAGTGCTGTAGCATACATTACGTTAAAGTACCAGAATGTTTGCCTGTCTGAGATCGAATTTTTGTAAACGCTGCGTTGTTTAAGCATAAATTGAATACTGCTTTGTTCCTATGCACTATTTCCTGTAATAATGCTTATTTTAGCAATATTATGGATTCTCAGCTAGAATTAGAAGGCATTCTTAAAAAGAAAGGGATTGGGCCACAGGGAAGTAAAAGCCTGAAACCCGAAGCAATTGAACGAATAGAACAGCTTTGGTTAAGTGAAGAAGTAAGTATTACTACCAAAGCAACGTTATTGACTGCGCTACTGACCTTAGCGCCAAACCCGCACGAAAAAGCGTTGATAGACCGGTTAGCCGAAGATTATAACTCACTTCTTCCGCAGCAATTACATCCTTTTTTTGCAAAAGCAGTACCCAAAACATTTCAGTATTACATCAATAAATGTATTGCGCATTATCATTTAAATGCGAAGGAAAGTGCGGAGGCTATGTCCGCTTTTTTCAATTCGGAAGAACCCGAATACCTGAAAGGAGCTTTTTTGGAAGCTCAACGTCTGAAAAGAGAAACGCGTGAAGAAAATCGCGTATTTTTTAAAGAAATGAGTGCACGTGCCAATAAACAAGTGGTACATGTGCCTGTCCTAATAGATTTATGCGACAGTTATGATGGTTGTGTCAGACTTGCGCCATATACGCTATTTACTGCGGTTTGCCTGGCTGCGGCGGGCTATCCGTCCGTAATTCATGGCTTGGATACTGTTGCGCCTAAACAGGGTCTAACTCAACACCAATTGCTCGCAGAAGCAGGAAAAATAACGGACGGCTCTCTCTTAGAAGCCCGCAAACGTTTGGAGGATAAATCTATTGGCTGGGCTTATGTAGATCAATCAGTAGCCAATAGCTCCTTGCACGACTTAAAAAAGATGCGCAAAGAGATGGTTAAAAGACCCTTTTTAGCCACATTTGAGAAATTGTTACAGCCGCTCGTGGCAGAACAGAATATTATTGTTACCTCCTACACACACGCACATTACAAAGATGAAGTGGTTGAATTACTGACCGAACTTGATAGCGTTCATCAGGTCATACATTTGAAAGGAGCGGAAGCAACAACAATGCCCGCATTAAGTCGCACGACACCGTATATGTATTGGAATGGTTCATCAATACAAGAGAAACAGGCAGAGGCTTCCGATTTTGAAATTGATCTAGTTAGTGCCAAAAAATACGAAAAAATAAATGCTTGCGAAGTGCTCGAAGAGGGAATAGAAGCACTTCAGGGAATTAAGAATTATGCGCGTCAGCAAATAATTTACCAGGGGGCACTTATTTTACACAACGTGTTTGAATTGGAAAAAAGGGAAGCAGTAGTCAAAATGGAACAAGTGATAGATGAGGGAATCGCATTAGCTCATTGGAATAAGTAGCTAAATTATAATAGGGAATATTAGCGCACAAATTACGAAACCTACAATATAGCCATAATAGACCTCTCTCGGTTTATGTTTTTGAAGGTACAAGCGCGCTGTTCCAAGCAAACCGGCGATAATTAATGTACCTAATAATAGGTAAATAATTATGTCGCTGTGGTAATAAAAATTGATACGGAACAGTATTCCGAGAACACCCCCCAAACCTACGGCATGTATGCTCATTTTTACAAATCTGGAAAGTAAGGTAACAGCAGTCATTGTTCCGGTAATAAGCAAAACCAGTAAGCCTATGAAAAGGAAGAGCGAGCCTTTTGAGATAAGCATGTAACTGATTACACCATAAATGAAGGTGGTAACGACCATTGGGAATGTACGTTCTTCACGCTCGAATATGGCCAGACTTGTAATCATTTTTTGTCGGTACATTACCATAACTGTTGCAGCAGGTATAATACCAGTGGTAAAAAGAATAAATCCCAATATGTAGAGTCGTTGCAGATTCTCAATAGGTATCAGTACCGGAAAATAATACATCAGTATAGCTAGCAGGTACGATGTTAAAAGCAATGGGTGAAATAGAATAGAAATGCTATTGAAGAAGAAACGCATCATAGTTCTTTACGTAATCTGGCTACTGGAATTCCAAGCTGTTCGCGGTACTTTGCAACAGTTCTGCGGGCAATCGAATACCCTTTATCTTTTAAAAGTTTTTCAATTTTATCGTCAGACAGGGGTTTTCTTTTATCTTCACCATCAACAATTTCTTTGAGATGATGTTTAACTTCTTTATTACTAACATCTTCTCCTGTTTGCGTTTGAACACTTTCAGAAAAGAAGAATTTCAATGGAAAATTCCCATATTCTGTTTGAGCCGTTTTACTGTTTACCACCCTCGAAACAGTAGAAATGTCCATATCTATTGCTTCGGCGATATCTTTTAAAATCATGGGTTTTAATTTGCTTTCATCACCTTCCAGGAAAAAGTCGTATTGTAATTGTACTATACAGTTCATAGTTTGAAGCAATGTATGTTGTCTTTGTTTTATAGCGTCGATAAACCAACGTGCAGAGTCCAGCTTTTGTTTGACAAAAGAAACCGTCTCCTTGAGTTTTTTGTCTTTTTTTGAGCTTTTTTCGTACGTATCTATCATTTCGGAATAGGAACGATTTACGCGTAATTCCGGAGCATTGCGGGCATTAAGCGCTACATGCACTTTACCTTCATCGACTGTAAGAATAAAGTCAGGAATTACGTACTGTATTTTGTTGCTCCCTCCTACCGAAGCGCCGGGCTTTGGATTGAGTTTAGTAATGATATCTACAGCAATTTTGAGTTCATCTTCTTCGATCTCCAGTCGCTTAATAATTTTGCTGTAATGTTTGCGTGTAAACTCGTCGAAGTAATGCTCTAATATATTTATTGCCAGATTAATTTCGGGATCTATATCTGCTTTGCGTTCAAGCTGAAGAAGCAAACATTCTTGTAAGTTACGAGCTCCAATTCCCGCAGGCTCAAAGGATTGAATGCGTTGTAAAATTTCTTCCAACTCATCCATGTCGGTATTGATGCCCTGGGAAAAAGCCAAATCGTTTACAATGGCTTCTAATTCTCTACGTATGTAGCCGTCTTCTTCAATACTACCCACCAGCTGACCTGCAATTATTTCCTGTCGTTCGTCGAGGCGCAGGTATCCCAGTTGTGAGTTGAGCATATCACTCATGGTACTTGCACTGGCAATGGGAAGGTCCTTGTCTTCATCGTTTCCGCCACCATCGCCATACATTTTATAACCGCTGAAATCGTCGTGCTTAAGGTAATCGTCTAAGTTAATATCTTCGCCTTCAGGAACTTGTTCATCAAACTCTTCACGCGATTCGTCGGCAGCGTAGTCATCATCCAATTGTTCATTTCCTTCTTCCAATGCCGGGTTTTCTTCCAGCTCCGATTCGATGCGCTGTTCGAACTCAACAGTAGGTACCTGCAACAATTTGATAAATTGAATCTGCTGAGGCGATAATTTTTGCTGCAACGACTGTGATAAACCTAATTTCTGCATGTTTTTATATTCTCACGATTGCTTTGAATAAAAGATGAAAAAACCTTCTTTTGTACCTGTTTTTACTAATCTAATAAACGTCAAACAATAATAATAAGTTGGACACGATAAAGATAAAGAATCTATTGGCATCAAAACAAACCGAAGGCAATGTAATTGTTAAAGGTTGGGTGCGTACGAAAAGAGGAAGCAAGGGGGTAAATTTTGTGGCACTAAACGACGGAACCACGATCAATAGCCTGCAAGTAGTGGTAGACGTGGCCCAGTTTGATGAAGAATTAATTAAAGATATAACCACCGGAGCGGCCCTTTCTGTACAAGGATCGCTGGCCGAGTCTCAGGGCAGTGGGCAGCATGTTGAATTAATAGCAGAACAAATTGAGTTATTGGGCCCTGCCGATCCGGAGGTCTATCCGATTCAACCTAAAGCTCATAGTATGGAATTCTTGCGTGAGAATGCACATTTGCGCATGCGCACGAATACCTTTAGCGCTATAATGCGCATAAGACATGCTTTGACTTTTGCCATACATCAGTTTTTTAACGATAGGGGTTTTTACAACCTGCATACACCGATAATAACCAGTTCCGATGCCGAAGGTGCCGGGGAGATGTTTCGTGTGACTACACTAGATCCTGAGAACCCGCCAAAAGACGAGGAAGGGGAAATTGATTATAAACAGGATTTTTTTGGTAAAGCAACCAATTTAACCGTTTCTGGTCAGTTAGAGGGCGAGCTCGGTGCGATGGCACTGGGGCAGGTATATACTTTTGGTCCTACCTTCAGAGCTGAAAACTCCAATACTACCAGGCACCTTGCCGAGTTTTGGATGATTGAACCTGAGGTGGCATTTAATACCCTGAAAGAAAACATGGACCTTGCAGAAGATTTTCTCAAGTACCTTATCAGTTACGCCCTTGATAAATGCGCAGACGACCTTCAGTTCTTACACGATCGTGAGTTGAAAGAGGAAAGCAAACTGCCAAAAGAGCAACGTAATGAGTTGCCACTATTGGAACGCTTGAAGTTTGTAGTAGATAATGACTTTGAGCGCATAACTTATACCGAAGCGATAGATGTACTGCGTAACTCCAAACCCTACAAAAAAGGGAAATTTGAGTACGACGTCAATTGGGGTACCGATTTGCAATCGGAGCATGAGCGTTACCTCGTAGAAAAGAAATATAAAAAACCGGTCATCATCACCGATTATCCGAAAGATATCAAAGCTTTTTATATGAAGCTCAATGATGATGATAAGACTGTGGCCGCCATGGACGTCTTGTTTCCGGGCATTGGAGAAATTGTTGGTGGTTCGGAACGTGAGGCCAATTTGGAGACTTTAAAGCAGCGTATGGACGAGGTAGGTGTACCGCACGATGAACTATGGTGGTACCTCGATACACGCAAGTTTGGTACAGCGCCTCATGCCGGTTTTGGCTTAGGTTTCGAGCGTATGGTATTATTTGTGACGGGTATGACCAATATTCGCGATGTAATACCGTTTCCAAGAGCACCGAAAACGGCCGAGTTTTAATCAAGGCATTTATTAAAGACGTAATATTGGAGGTCGGTTCACAAAAGAACTGGCCTTTTATTGCACCTTATCGCACCTGGCCAGGTGTAAAAGCCCGATCAAGTTCATTGGAGGAAGACGACGTTTTGGACGTCGTCTTTGTATTGTCATCATTGATACTTCGTATTTTTTAACCTGAATTGAAAGTTTAATGAAAGCTGAAGTCTAGACAAGTCAGCATCCACTCTTCCAGATGATATCCCCACAATATTTTGGAGGCCTTTATACCACTTCACTCCTATCAAAAGCCAATCTTGAACAGGGTATTCATAACCGATGTTAAAACCATAATTATATTTTCGTAAACTAGCTGAACTATTTGGTTCATCATCGAATACAGGATCATAACTTAATACAGCCAAATCCTTACCACGAATCTTACTGTAACTTAGTATTCCCGCGTTTAATCCTGCAGAAAAAAATCCAATGTTTTCTTGGGGCGAAAAAATAATATTGCAAGATAAGCCTAATTCACGCACATAATCTATAACATTTGTATGTGTTATGTAACCTTGATCATAGCCACCTCTTTCATATTCAAGGTATTCCTCTATACCTAATACATATTGGTGTGTATATTGTACGGCCATTTCCAGTCTCCACTTAGTATGTAATAAGTATTGAGCATGAATATCAAAATTCAAACGATCGACGAGGCGAAAATCACGTTTATACAGTTCTGAATTAGGGTGGTATTGGAAATGTTCATTTACCCCAATTCTGGCGCCGATAAACGCAGGCTTCAATGTAAAACCAGACAACTGTTCAGGCTTATCGTTGTGTTTCTTCTTAGGTTCATTTTTTTGCTCTTTGCGCATCTGTTTACGAGCTTCTTTGCCAGGCTTATGTTTTTCAGCATTTTTAACTTCACTTGTTTCCTCGTCTTTTTTGTCCGGAGCAGCTGTTCCAGGTGAGTCGCTATCATATTTTTGCCCTTCATGCTCTTCCGCTCTAATAGTGTGGTTCTCCTGGTTTATTTCAGGAACAGAATACAACGCGAGTTGGTTGATAGAGGATGAACTTTTGAATTCCAGATTCTGAATGTCGCCGGGTGGAGTTATTTCCGATCCGGGCTTATGATCAGCCACATTTATCCCTTCTATACTTACATTTAAGTCCTTTTTTGAATGAACCAGCACCGACTCGCTATTTTGAGCGCTTACATGATCCAAATGGATATAATTACTCCTTTGCATTGATTGGCTGTAGAGACTATTAACACTTTGTTGACTTTGATTAATCTGGTTTTCTGATATTGTTTCATTTGATAAAACCACAGCGCTATTTTCTGATATTGTTGTCTGAGGGAATGAAGAAGTTATTATCGGCTCATTCTTACTACCTGTTAATTCATCGATTGGTTTTTTGTTCACCTCGTCAATGGTTGAAAGAGTATGAGTTAATAGCTTCTTGTCATTTTGTGTGCCATGAGTATTGAATTCATAATACAACACACCCGTAAGGCATAATGCCAGTAAGAACGAAGCGCCTAATGCAACATAAAGCCGGTGACGGGCCACTTCTTTCCTTTGTTGTTTATCGGCTTTCAGCTTTTGTTCCATCATTGCCCACCCCTTTTCCTGAAAGGGCAATTCTACCTGTTCAATTCGGTGTTTAATTTCACCATCAATATGTTGATCCCATTTTTTCATAGTGCAATGAGGTATTTGTTCATTTTCGAATATATTTTTTTGAGCTCGCTACGTGCATGCGATAAATGCCATCTCGAGGTATTTACAGATATGCCAAGCATTTCAGAGATCGTTTTATGATCATAACCTTCAAGTACGTGAAGTGCAAAAACGTGCCTGCTGGCAGGGGTGATTTGTTGCAAACACCTCAATATTTCTTCATTGCTGATTCGTTCCAGTGCATCGTTTTCCAAATAGACATCATGATCCGTGTTTAAGGTGATGATCTCATAATATTTGGTGTTTTTCTTGATGTTATCCAAGACAGTTCTAAATGCTATTTGACGTATCCATCCTGCCAGTGATCCATCACCTCTGAATTTTTTGATGTTTCTAAAGACCTTTAGAAAGGCATCGTTGAGTACTTCGAGCGCTTCATCTTCATTAGATGTGTAACGCATGCAAAAATTGAGAATGTAGCTATAATACCTTCGGTACAATTCAGATTGCGCCGCCTGTTCTTCCTTTTTGCAACCTTTTATGATGAGTTCTTCAATTGAATTACTTTTGTACTTCATGATACATTTTGGCTCTGTTCTATTTATATAGACTGTACTATTTGTTTTTTCATTGGGAATTAATTTGTTTTTTTTTGTAAAGTTCGATCTATACCTATATTTCCAAAACGGCCTTGTCGTAACCGGTAAATTACCCGCTTATAAAATCTCGTCACAAATTCACACTTTTTCGTACCACCGAAGTAGTGGTTAATCACTTTTTTTGATTTCGACCTAAGCCTTGTATTACATTTGAATCATAGTAAATAAGTAATCAATCCGAAAGGCTTTTAAATGCAATGAATGAACACTTTCCAGTAACGTCCTTCCTCAAGCCTTTCCAACTACGAGTACTGTCCTAAGTACTTAACCACAGAATGACAAATTGTTTCGGGGGTTGTTTCCAAAATTAGGGAACAACCCTTTTATTTTGTTTCAGTTACACCATTTCCGTAATGCCTTCTTTATCTCCATGCTAAGAAGTTTTTTTCCTCTTTTTTGTGACAAGAAACCTGCTGCTTTATAGGGTACATTGCTCTTCGTACGCATAGCGATTTGTTATAAGGTATTTTGGTACCTGGTTCTAATGAGCGTTGTAGTTCATTAGTATGGATCATTCCGAAAACATGGTGGAGTAAGTCATAAACAAAAAATATTAAAGCTCTTAATAATTAATACAACCAGTATCTGAAGACGACCTTAATAAAAGAGCGTCAAAAAATCAATGTGAGCGAAAATTAAATGAATCCAGCCTTGCTTACTTCGTTTTCGGGCAACTCGCTAAAACAGCCTGCGAGACTGTTTTTTTGCGCTCGTTCCTTGTTTGAGCAGGATTGAACATAAAGAATTGATTCGGTGAATCAATTTAGCGAGAGGCCAGCATGGGTCTAGGTTTATACATTCTGAACCGCTTTCATTGATTTTTAGCTGTTTTATTGTAGTCTTGATCTTTTGGTTCTTTGGGATCAAGCCAAAAGAACAGAGAAAACTTGAAATAAATGGATTTACTACTTCCATTTTAGTCGCTTTAGTGTTTATAGTTACAAAACAGAATTACTAATTAAAATTGCTCCACTAACTTTTCCACTTGATCCATTAGTATCTTTCAAATGAACGGTAATGATTGTAATATCTTTCGTTTTATAGCTATATGTTTAAAGGAAAAATTAATACGATCCTTTTTAAGGCATGCTGAGTCAAGTTCGATGCTGAAATGACTATCTAAATCGCTCATAGCCTTTTGAACTGTCGTTTAGCAACACTTGTATAGCAGGTCCAATACTATCTTTCACCACTCCTTAAACAATCTTCCTGATAGAATTTGATGAGCCATTTACAGGCTCGTTACAAGGTTCTAAGACTTTTGAATAGGAGTATATCGAATCTAAAATTGCTTTGTCTGATATGCTTGTTTTTCTTGAAATTAATTTATAACTAGTTGTAAATTACAATATTGTAAACTATAATTGGTTGTTAAGTACTGGGAAATATTAAAACTTGTACGGATAACGAACCTTTAAGTCTAATTTAATATAAAAAACCCCTTTCATAAGCAACGCGTAAACTTCTTCATGAATAAATTGAATAAACTGCTTACAGATTTTGAGTGTAAGAAACCCGAGGTCATATTTGAGTGGAACGATTCTGAAACCGACGCTCGGGGATGGGTTGTGATCAATTCCTTAAGAGGAGGAGCCGCGGGAGGTGGCACAAGAATGAGGCGCGGATTGACTTATCACGAAGTTTGTTCACTGGCAAAAACCATGGAGGTAAAGTTTACGGTTAGCGGACCGGATATAGGTGGTGCTAAATCGGGAATAGATTTTGACCCTGGCGACCCAAGGAAGGATGAAGTTTTGAGCAGGTGGTACCGCGCAGTGAGCCCGCTCTTGCGTAACTATTACGGAACGGGGGGAGATATGAACATCGATGAAATTGATGATGTGGTACCTTTAACGGAGAAATATGGGCTATGGCACCCCCAAGAAGGGATAGTCAACGGTCATTTTAACCCCACAGCCGCAGAAAAGATCAAAAAAATTGGGCAGTTAAGATTAGGCGCTGGTATGATCATCGCCGATGCCAAATATACTCCTGATAGTAAAATAAAGCATACTATTTCGGACATGGTTACGGGTTATGGCCTGGCCCAGTCAATTGTTCATTACTTTGGTATTTGGGGAGGGGCTATTAGCGGTAAAAAAGTATTGATTCAGGGTTGGGGCAATGTAGGAGCTGCTGCCGGATTTTTTCTCGCCAAAGAAGGCGCACTCATCACTGGTATTATGGATAAGCACGGAGTTGTGGTTTCAGAGGACGGGTTTACGGAACAAGAAATTAAAGCCTTATACATCAACAGACTCGATAAAAAATTAAACGCGGAGAATATACTTCCTTTTCATAGCGGTTCTGAATTATTTTGGAACTCGAAAGTCGATATCTTTTTACCATGTGCAGGTTCACGACTCGTCGAAGATTTCCATATTGAGCAACTCATAAAGAATGGATGCAGGCTTATTTCTTCAGGTGCAAATGTGCCTTTTAATAACCCCGATATTTTATATGGTGAAGTTCATGAAATGGCGGATAAGCAGATAGCGGTAATTCCCGATTTTATCGCTAATAGCGGTATGGCACGCACTTTTGCCTATTTGATGCAAAACGATTCGGAAATAACATCGGAAGCTATATTTCAGGACGTGTCAGATACCATCTATAGGGCTCTAAAATCGATCTATGAGCAGGATAGTAGTGCCGTTTCTTTAAGCGAACGAGCGCTTGAAATTGCATTGAAAAAACTGTTGTGATCTTAGGCTTTATCAGTTCTTTTTCAAAATCTGTTCCGGATATAGCATGACCTGAATCAGGTAGCATTCAAATGGAAGAGGGTATTTCCGTTATAAATCTTAGAAAAAACCTCCACATTGCTGCCAGCGTACATTAAAATGGGGATTCTTGTATACTAAAGACAATATGGATTCAAGTTATTAAAATAAAAACCTCTCATGTATCATCGCTTAGGGAAAATACCGCATAAAAGACACACCATTTTTAAAAAGGAAGATGGAGGTCTTTACTATGAGCAGCTTTTTGGTAAAGAGGGATTTTCAGGAGACGCGTCCTTGTTATACCATTTACATCCGCCTACACAGGTGAGTCATGTAGGGGAGCTGATCAACACCCGGCCAGAAGCTGCAGTGCAACATAATATTACCTCCAGAAAGCTCAAGGGCGACAAATTGATAAAATCAGGAGATTTTATAGCTGCACGCACAGTCTTGTTCTTCAACGACGATTTGTTAATGGGACTTCTTCATCCCAGTCAAGGACACCATAAAACCTTTTACAAGAATGCATCCGGCGACGAACTACTGTTCATACACCACGGAAAGGGAACGCTGCATTCCATGCTTGGAAAACTGAAATTTGTATCCGGTGATTACCTCTACATCCCGCAAGGTTTGATTTACCAATTGGAATTTGACAATGCCAATAATAAAATTTTATATATAGAATCATCAAGTAACATTGGCTTTCCCAAACGTTACCTGAGTAAGAAGGGACAGTTTTTGGAACATGCTCCTGTTTGTGAACGTGACATTCGTTTACCGGAGTTTGTGGAACCTGTAGATCAATCGGGTGAATTCGTGATTCAAATTAAAAAACAGGGTATGATTCATGCTGTTACATACGTAAATCATCCGTTTGATGTGGTAGGTTGGGACGGGTACAGCTATCCTTTTGCCATTTCAATTCACGATTTCGAACCGATTACCGGGCGTATACATATGCCACCGCCGGTTCATCAGTTATTTGAAGGACATAACTTCGTGATTTGCTCGTTTTGTCCTCGTCTTTACGATTATCATCCCGAAGCCATCCCTGCTCCTTATAATCACAGTAACCTCGATTCGGACGAAGTGCTGTACTATGTGGAAGGAAATTTTATGAGTCGCGATAATATTGAGTGTGGCGATTTCACACTTCACCCCGCAGGAATCCCTCATGGTCCGCACCCGGGAACCATAGAAAAAAGCATTGGAAAGGAAGGCACAGAGGAACTGGCAGTAATGATCGACCCTTTTAAGCCTTTAAAGCTTACAAAAGAAGCATTGCAAATAGAAGATCCACTTTATTATAAATCTTGGTTAACAAAGAAATGATGAATACTTCAAAGGACTTTTTACCTATACAGGGAACAGATTACATCGAGTTTTATGTAAGTAATGCATTGCAGGCAGCACATTATTATCAAACAGCCTTTGGCTTTCAAGCATTGGCACGTGCGGGACTGTCCACAGGTCAAAAAGATTACGAATCTTATGTGGTTCGCCAGGGTAAAATCACTTTGGTATTTACCTCGCCTCTACGCTCCGGAACGCCTATCGGTGAGCACATAGATGCACATGGAGACGGAGTGAAGGTAATCGCTTTATGGGTTCCCGATGCAAATAAAGCGCTGGAAGAAACAGTTAAAAGAGGAGCAAGCAGTTGTTTGCATTTGGAGGTAATGAAAGACGATCATGGTATTGTTAAACGAAGCGGAATTAATACTTACGGTGAAACGCTGCACTATTTTGTGGAAAGAAATGACTATACCGGTGTGTTTTTACCGGGATATGAATCCTGGAGCCCGGAATATAAACCTAGCGATCTCGGCTTATTATATGTAGATCATATGGTGGGAAATGTAGACTGGGGCAAAATGAATGAATGGGCACAGTTTTATATAGAAGTGATGGGTTTTACCCAGTTGATATCATTTGATGATAAAGACATTTCTACGGAATATACCGCCCTGATGAGTAAAGTAATGTCGAATGGGAATGGAAGAATAAAGTTCCCTATAAACGAACCTGCTGAAGGAAAAAAACGGTCACAGATTGAAGAGTATATAGACTTTTATGAAGGAAGTGGCGTGCAACACATAGCCATGGCCACCAACGATATCATACATACGGTCTCAGGCTTGAAAGCACGAGGTGTGGAGTTTTTATACGTTCCAGATGAATACTATGAAACGGTAATGGATCGTGTGGGTGCCATTGATGAAGATGTGAAGAAATTACAGGAATTGGGTGTATTGTTGGATCGCGATGACGAAGGTTACCTGCTACAGATTTTCACGAAACCAGTTGGTCCCAGACCCACCGTGTTCTATGAGATAATTCAGCGGAAAGGGGCAACTTCCTTTGGAAAAGGTAATTTTAAAGCATTATTTGAAGCTATCGAACTCGAACAGGCTAAAAGAGGAACTTTATAAATACCTGGTTGAACATATCGAAAAACAGTGATTTTTCCATTCATAATTTACCTTTCGGAGTCTTTTCACAAGGTGGGAAAAAACGTGTCGGTATTGCCATAGGAGAACACCTGGTAGATTTGAAATGCTGCTTCGATTTAGGCTTGTTCAAAGATATTCATCCGGCAGATGTTTATGAACGAGAGTTTTTGAATGCATTCATTTCATTGGGTAAGTCAACAACAGATGCTGTACGATTAAAGATACAGCGTGAGCTCCTTAATGAGGGTAGTCCATTGAAGGAACACGAAGCGGCTATTATTGACAGAAACAAGGTGAGCATGCACCTTCCACTTCAAATATTCAATTATACAGACTTTTATTCAAGTCGTTATCATGCAGAAAATGTCGGTCGTTTATTTCGCGATCCGGAACATGCTCTACCTCCAAACTGGTTGCATATGCCTATTGCCTACCATGGACGGGCATCATCCATTGTTGTGTCTGGCAGTACTGTTTATAGACCCAAAGGTCAGATATATAAGGGTAATGAGTTGATTTATAACTTCAGTGAACAGCTCGATTTTGAGTTGGAGATGGCAGCGGTTATTGGAAAAAATAGCCGTATTGGAGATGCCGTAAGTATTGACGATGCCGACGAATACATTTTTGGATATGCCCTGTTTAACGATTGGTCTGCGCGCGATTTACAGCGCTGGGAGTACCAGCCCCTTGGACCTTTCACCGGTAAAAACTTTTGCTCTACCATCTCGCCCTGGGTAATTACAAGAACGGCGCTGGAAGTTTCAAAAGTTGGTGCTCAAAAACAGGATCCGGTACTCGAGTATTTGCAAGATCCCAACGGCTACTCCTACGACATTAAATTACAAGCCTTGGTTAACGGCACTTTAGTGACCGATACCAACTACAAACACCTGTACTGGACAACACGACAGCAAATTGCGCACCACACTGTAGGCGGCTGTAATCTTTGTATCGGTGATGTACTTGCTTCCGGCACAATTAGTGGTCCAGAAACTAAAGGAAGTGGTTGTTTGTTGGAATTGACAAAAGGGGGAAAAGAATCCGTGTCTTTAAATGGTGGCGAGCAACGCTGTTATTTGCAGGAAGGAGATGACGTGCTATTAAAGGCCGCGGTGCAGTATGGTGATTATAAAATAGGGTTCGGTGAAAATAGTGGTAAAATAAGAAAGTATGATTCGTAAAGATCCTCAACAAATAGATAAAAGGTCTCTTTATCGCTTATTAACAGGTACAATTGTTCCCAGACCAATAGCTGTTGTTAGTACAATGGACAAGCACGGTAATGTAAATTTAGCCCCCTTTAGTTTTTTTAACATTGCCAGTATTGACCCACCCGTATTGCTTTTTAGCCCTTTACATAGAATGCGGTCTAATACCACCAAGGATACTTTTAATAACTTAAAAGAGCATGACGAGTTAGTGATAAACCTATTGACGTACGAGCATGCAGAGCAGATTTCCCTGGCAGGAGGGGAATACGAACCGGGTGTCAATGAATTTGATAAAACGGGATTAACCTTAAGTGCTACTGAAAAGGTTCGACCACCAGCCGTTGCAGAAGCATATGCCTCCTTTGAGTGCAAACTACATGATATTATTTCGCTGGGAGATGAGGGAGGAGCAGGAGAGATTGTACTGGCAAGAATCGTGTTGGCACACTTTCGTGAGGCTATTTTCGATAGTGAAGGTATTGTAGATCCAAGGTTGTTTACTGCGGTGGCACGACTGGGTAGCAATTATTATGCGCGCATTACTGAAGATTCTTTGTTTGAAATTGAAAAAAGTAGCGATAAATTAGGGATAGGCTGGGATGCACTGCCGGCTTTTGTAAGAAATAGTAAAGACCTCACTGCCAATGAAGTGTCCATGTTGGCAAGTATTAGCGAACTTCCTGAAAACTTGGCCAAACTAAATGCACCTAAAGATGCGCAGGCACTTATGAAAGCGGTGAAACAATTATTAGGTGAAAAGAGAATTATCGATGCCTGGAAGTTGCTTATAAGTGAATCAATGTAATTCCGGCGTTTATCGCTACTGTCTAAAGTAAGTTGTCTTTCTTGTAATTTAGTTTCAGTTTACCGCGAAGTCAATCAATAGGTTTAACGGCGCAACCATGAAAGGGTGAAGACTCCAAACTCGCTATTCAGCTATAATTTTATATAGTCTGTTGCACTTAGATTATTTTCTTCGTATTTAATAATTTCTGAACCAGAATATAGACATCTGTATAAGCGGATAAATTATAAATTTTGCTTCCTCTATCAATGTCGTTTTGATTTTGCTTCATTAACCATTTTCCGTTTTCAATTGCTTTATCAATCTTGTCCCTTAGTGAAGTATATGCGTTTATGTTTTTTACATAACCGTTAAAGTGTTTTTCCTTAATGTAACTAATAATTTGATCACATTTTGTGAAGGGTTTCTTTGTTTTTTCAAAATGAAGCAATATCCAATATTCAAAACAAATTACAGATAATGCAACACTAATATTGTTATCTCTTGCTGTTATCAAAGCCTGATCAAGATTTGCGTGCCCATCTTTATCCAAAACAATCCATACTTCGTTGTAGGGGTTTCTAATACGCTTAGCCTTTTTCTTCTTTTCTTTTGCTTCATTGACCAATCCAACTGGGCTATGATCTTTGGGGTGAACAACATCTATATCAACTGAAGATAATTCACGTTTAAGTTTTTCATCTCTTTTAAAAGATTCAAAATATAACTTAGAAGATTTCTCATCTTCACATACAATCAAAAGTCTTTTAGAAATACTAATCATTTTAAAACTCCAATATAGGTTCAGTCGTTATTGGCACAGCTTTAAATCTCCCACTCAAATACCATTTATCAATGGGTATATCTTTTCTAACACCTTTAATATCGCTAAGTTTGTATAAAACACTATATTCTTCATAGACTTTATCAACAAAACATATCTGATCTCGTCTTAACATTTCGAGATCTAATAGAGAACTATCATGAGTAGCAAAAATTAGTTGAGCATTGTTTGGATTATTCTTTTTACTGTTAAAAAGGTTTATTAGCAGTTTTGTTAATATCGGATGCAGGCCTTTATCAAGTTCGTCAATAATTATTACACTGCCATCATTGAGGGCGTCTAGTATCAATCCACCTATTGCAAAGAGTTTTTTGGTTCCAAATGATTCATCCTCAAGGTCAAGTTTAGTATCACCCACTTTTTCTCCATTTTCGTATATTGCGTGCTTGGTCTTAACTTCGTACTTATGTCTTTCAAGAATATTTTCTCTTAAATAATCTGGAAATGAATCCGGGAACTTCAGTTCTTTTTCGTTTTCAATAATGCTAAAATCACTAATGGTTGTATCGGCAGCCTTAAGTAATTCTAATAAATTACACTTTAGCTTATTGTCGTTTAGAAGTAATTCAGAGAATGATCTAATTATGGATTTATCATAATCAGTGTCATGAATAGTTGAGACGTATACATGTTTTGAAAAATACAAATAACACTCATCTAGATATTTAATGTTACTGGTAGAAGATTTGGATAAAAATAATTGATTGGGTAATAAATCATTTTCAATATTCTTTTTAGCCCCTTTATAGTATTCACCGTAAGTTATTTTGTTTTTGTTTCGTTCAAATAACTTTGCTTGTGTACCACGAGGAAAAATATAAAGAGCTTCGTAAACGATTTCAGATTGATTAAAAGAAACGATGTAGTTAAATTTTGTTTTATTTTCAACTGTAATAAAATCAATTTCAAATCTTACAGGTTTTTGCTTAGAATTAGTATCGAATAAAAAAGGTTCATATGGATTTATCTTTTCTTCATGTTTGAAAGAGTCAGAATTTTCGACCAAATATGTTAACGCTTTTAAAGCAAGTAAAACGTTGCTTTTTCCAGAAGCATTACGACCATAAATTAATAAACTTTTTAGTACTTCAATTTCTTTCTCAAAAAGAGAATTGTTTGGTAAATCGTTTTCTTTTAATCGATTTTCAGCAGTTAAGTTCAGCAGTAATGGCTCCTTTATTGACCGAAAATTTTCAATTTTCAATGAAAGTATCATATCTAAACAAGTAAATATGTTTGTTATTTGTGAATATTTCACAAATATAATGATTAATCCTGTTCAATTTGTTTTGAATGAAATTAATTGAAAAATGTGGGTGAATTAAGTGTAATAAATCGATAATGACCGGTGTAATCGTTAGGGCTGCTTACGCCTCGATTCTATAAAATTAAAAATCCAGTCTTGAATTTTAGACTTGGTACTGTCGCTGGCACCCACAAATGCGTGGTTTACTTTTGGAAGCTCGTACCATTCATTATCGACTTGTAGCTCGTTGAGCTTCTGATGTAACAATTTACTTTGATTAACAGGTACCAGAAGATCTTCAGTGCCATGAATGATTAATGTAGGAGGGGTTTCTTCGTTGAGGTAATTGATAGGTGAATATTTTGACGTAAACGCTTTTACAGCAGCTGTATCGTGTGAAGGGTCAAAACCAAATATCATTTGAGGCAGATCCAGGCGTTTGTGTAAAAAATCAGGCAGACCGGCTAAAACCCGCTCCACCGAATCGATGGTATTTGAGTGATACAAATCCAATAAATCGTTGGGTCCATATACATTTACTACAAAGTCCAGTGCTGTTTTAGCATACGTTCTGCCAAAATCTTCAGGTTGTGCATAGGCATTCATCATGGCGATATGTGCACCTGCCGATTCTCCGATAATACCAAAGTAATCCATATCCAGATTGAGGCTGTCTGCATTCTGGTGAATCCAGTTAATAACATCGAAACCGTCTTGTATGCATTCTGGAAACGGAGACTTATTATCACGGGCCAAGGTATATTCCGGGCTAATAACCGTATATCCATGATCACGCAATTGATTAACAGCACCATTAAAACGATTGATATTAATGGACTCTTTGCTTCCGGTAATCCAGGCACCTCCATGAATGAACAATGCAACGGGAGATTTACCTTCGGGAACAGCTGTTGGATAATAAATGTCTAAGACGCGGTCTTTTTTGTAAGGAACAGAACAAGCAATTTCACCGTGAATAAGTGGCGCATCGTTCCAGACAAAAAAGAATAGCAAGCTCCCCGCAGGGATCAAAATAAGCAACAGTGCCGCAAGCAGAAATATTTTTGTTCTTTTACTCATTCGTTTGTGCTAAGCTTATGCGATTATAATACATTTCTAATCGATAATGCAAGAACGAATCAAGATTAAATCCGGTAAAAGCCAATAACATAAGCCCAATCATCAAACCATTTGCGTATGGAGATCTTATAACGAAGAACAATAGAACAGCTATGAGCATTAATACTCCCCATACTATTTTGGCCGTTGTAAAGTTTTTGCGTTCCTTAAGTGCGCGCTCTTGTTCCAGCCTCACTGTTTCTTCCTGGTTGCTTTCGTAGTTTTGAGAGATTATTGGAATATTTTTAGGTCGCTGTGTAAAAACGTAAGAACCGTAACCAACCAAGACAATAATGCATAAACTCACCGGAATAAGCATGCCCCGCCCTATGGGGTTACCTGATTTGTATAGCCAAAAGTAGGCGGGTATTAATAAAACACCTATTAATATCATCACTTTTGCCTGAAAGACTTCACCTTTTACCCAGTCGTTATATGCTTGTAAAAAATCCATTTTGAATAGTTATTTAATTGATGTCTCGATACCCCTGTGGTGTGTATCCTGTTTTATTCTTGAATAATCTGCTAAAATAATGCGGGTAATTAAACCCGAATGAATAGGCGATATCGCTAATAGAATTGTTGGTATTTAGTAACTTGTTTTTAGCTTTTTCAATTAAGTAATCATTAATATGGTCCTTGGCACTCCTTCCGGTCTCTTTTTTGAGCAAATCACTCAAGTAATTTGGTGATAGATGCACCTGGTCTGCAAAATACTGGACAGTGGGCAACCCTTCGTCGATGATCAGATCGGAGTTAAAATAAATTTTTAACAATTTCTCAATTTTTGTAGCCGTATCGCTATTCTGTGTTTTTCTGGTGTGGAACTGGCGTTCGTAAAATCGCTTCGAATAGTTAAGCAATAGCTCAATATTGGATACGATCAGTGCCTGACTGTGACTGTCTATATTTTGATTGTATTCAGATTCAATTTTGGATACACAATCATTGAGGATTTGTTCTTCCCGTTCAGATAAGTGAAGTGCTTCATGTACATCGTAGGAGAAAAAAGTATACTCATCCATACGTTCCGCCAGATTAAACCCACGAATCAAATCGGGATGAAAAAATAGCATCCAGCCTTTGGCGCTGAAATTTTCAGTATTGGAAGAGATTACCTGATTCGGTGCAATAAACGAAAGTACACCCTCTTCAAAGTCGTAGTAGTTTCTTCCATATAACATGCCACAATCGGAATCTTTTAAGAATATGCTATAAAATTCGGAAGATACTTTTACACCCCCATAATGCTGCGTTGGTTTCAATTTAGAAACATCCATAACCGTAACCAGCGGATGCAGGGGCTTTTCGCAGCCCAGCATATCGTGTAATTGTGTAATAGATTTAATGCGTATAATTTCTTCTGACATGCCTCAACTGTTTGATTATTACAAAAATAAATCAATAAAAAGTGCAACGCTAACACAATTTACATGGTCTATATCACAAATCCCGGATTTTTCGACGAGCTGTTAATGGTTTTTGGTATAGTCTCGCCATTTTTCAAGTGCAGACTGAAAATCCTCCGGCAGATCAGAATCAAAGTGCAGCTTTTCCTTACTTACGGGATGTACAAAGCCAAGCGTTTTTGCGTGTAGCGCCTGACGTGGCAATAATTTGAAGGTATTTTGAACAAATTGCTTGTATTTGGAGAAGGTTTCGCCGGCTAAAATCTTATCTCCGCCATAAGTAGCATCATTAAACATGGTATGCCCCAAATGTTTCATATGTGCTCTTATCTGATGAGTACGACCTGTCTCCAGTTTACATTCTACCAGGGTCACATACGAGAAGCGTTCGAGTACTTTGTAGTGCGTTATTGCATGTTTACCAAAGTCACCTTCCGGAAATACCGTCATCATTAAGCGGTTTTTGAGACTGCGACCTATATGTCCTTCTATTGTTCCCTGATCTTCTTTCAAATCGCGCCATACCAGCGCATAATATATGCGATCTATACTATGGTCAAAAAATTGCCTGGCAAGTCCGGTCATGGCTTCTTCTGTTTTGGCAATAACCATTAGCCCCGAGGTGTCTTTGTCAATACGATGAACAAGACCAGGCCTCGTCAGTCCGTTTCTTGAAGTAGGTAAGTTATCGAAATGATAAACCAGCCCATTAACCAGTGTGCCGGTCCAGTTGTTGTGGGCAGGATGTACCACCATACCGGATGCCTTATTTATAACGAGTAAGTGCTCATCTTCATATACAATATTAAGCTCCAGTTTCTCAGGAATAATTTCGTTTTCACGTGGTGGTTCCGGAAATGCCACTGTTATGAGGTTGCCAGGATGAACTTTCTGATTGGCCTTTACCTGTTTGCCGTCAACTTTTACAAACCCCTCTTTTATGGCATTTTGTACCTTGTTACGTGTAACGTCAGATAGTTTTTCCATAAGGTACTTATCTAAGCGCAATAAAGACTGGCCACTGTCGACAACCCAACTTCGGTGCTCAAATAACTCTTCTTCTTCTAAACTCTCTTTGTTTTCGTCCTGCATAATTTTGTAAATTTAACAAATAAATAATGATCTTGTCCATTTTTAGTTGTTGCTTGCGTCATATATCAAAAACTATGAATTTCTGTATTAAACATATTTATCATATAGCGGCACCGCAGGATAAAGTATTGGAAGCGCTATGTACCATAGAAGGTTTGTCTAACTGGTGGACCGTGCAAGTGGAGGGTGATACTAAAATTGACGGCATCGTTCGATTTAAATTTGGTGAGTTTCAAGGACCGGGAATGAAAGTAATCGATCAAACAAGCAGTTCCCTGACCTGGGAATGTGTGGAACATGACGACTGGATGGGCCATGTATTGCGTTTTGAGTTAGACCAGAACGATGGTAAAACGCGGGTAAGGTTTACACATAGTGGCTGGGAACATCAGAACGATTTTTATGCCCTGTGTAATTTTACCTGGGCAAGGTATCTTCAAAGTTTGCGTCAGCTCTGTCAGACAGGTGTAGGACAGGCTTTTGGAAGTGAAACGTATGTGAAATAGGAAGACGATAAGCCGGGCTATCGTCTTCGTAGTGCTGCTAGAATCGGGCGACTCGTTTCTGAAATTGCCTATTGTAATTATCGGTGATTCGGAAAATATAAATTCCGGATTCGAGTGCCGTTATGTTCAGACTGAGTGACTTGGTATCTGCAATAATTGTTTCAATAAGACGGCCATTGGCATCTAGAATATCCACTTTTGTTATGGTGTGTTCTTCATCATTGAAAAGAGCGAGATTGATATAATCTTGTGAAGGGTTGGGATATATGTCAATTTTTGGATCCAGTAACTCATATTGTTGCGGTTGTGCTATTTTGCTATTTACATAATTAGTGGAAATAACGGCTTCGTAATCAAATTTAATGTAAGCGACATTGTCTATTTCGGTGCCATTTTCAAAATCTTCTATCGGATGTACCGTAAATTGCACAAAGCCATGACTACCAGGTTCGTTGTCTGTTTCCGTAGGCAGGTTGATGTTGTTAAAGGTCCATTTTAGAATGTGACCATTTATTTGCTCCATCGAATAATTGTGTGAACTAAACATATTTTCAATGCTCAACGGATCCAGGTATTCAGAAAGTGTATCAATGACCACTACTGTCGAGGCCATATAACTACCTACATTTTGAAAGCGGATTTTATAGGTAAGACCATCTTTTACCGATACTTTATTGTTGTCTTCTGAAAATGGCCACACCTGCTTGTCATTAGGGTCTACGGCACCCATTACCGCATTTCTGTCTACAATGCTATTATTAGTAGTGTCGCAGTCGTTCTGTGCATAGTTCAATGTTGCTGTTACTTCCAATGTATCGCCAATGCTCACGCCGAGGTCTACCGAATCGATGATATTGAAACTCACCCATTCACCGATATTGATGGATGCAAAGTGCCAGTTATAGCTATTGCCAACTACGTTCTCATAAGCCAGTGAAGTACTGTCTACATGAATATTGGATGGAAATGTAATGCTTAAATCCACCGCATTGGCCACTGTTCCTCCCTGATTGGTAACATTTACAATGTATTCATTTTCAAAACCCCGTCTCAGTAGCGAAGTATGAATTTGAACCTGAATGTCTGGGTCTGAACAGCTCGGTTGCATGCCAAAATCTAAACCGCAGTAGCTGTTTGCCCCCCCACCGCTTACATTGACCTGTTTGCTGTCTTGTGCTCCACAGTTGCCCGACCATACGCTGCCATCAATAATTTCGAGGGTATAATTACCATCCGACAAATAAGTGCTGAATTGCCCATTTTCATTGGTATAGGTGTATTGTGGGCCCGGTGTGATTTTTATTTGTTGATTGGGTAGTAGGCTTTCACCGGCATCTTTTACACAGTCTCCATCTGTGTCGTAGTAGACAGTACCACAAACTAAGGACCCGTTATTTTCCTCAATGGTATAACATGAGTTCGGTGCACGATTGGTGAGTGTCTGAACAACACCACTTGGCCATTTTACCTTTATTTCATCAATATTGGTGGCGTCGCCGAGGCCAAAATGAGACAAAATCGTATTTTGTGATCCGGACCCACCTCCGGTTTGAGCGGAAATATCACGAATTTGGGTTACCGACTGGCCATTAATTGTAGCAGTCACGCTTATACGGGCCCCTATTCCTGTTTTGTTAGATTGATTACCTACTAGCTCCACACAGGTATATGCACTGCATTTTCCTTTGCTGTTTGTGTAAAGGTGATTGGCCTGGTTACTGTGGTTAACCACAAACAAATCGAGATCACCATCTCTGTCAAAATCTGACCACGCCGTACCGAAACTATTGTACATATCTTCGTCCAGAGCCGTATTAAGTTTGGTGAACGTGCCGTCACCATTGTTGGCATAAAAGAAGTTAACTTCGTTTCTGTCGTTAGTTACAAACAAGTCAAGATCACCATCATTGTCGTAGTCGCCCCAGGCACTACCATGAGAGTTTCCCCTATCGCTCACAACTACGCCAGAAGTAATTTTAGTGAAGCTGCCGTCGCCGTTATTTTGGAAAAGATCGTTGTCCTGATTGCCGGCATGAGCCACAAACAGGTCCAGGTCACCGTCGTTGTCGTAGTCACCCCAACTGCTACCAACAGAGTTCTTTTGCTCGGCTGTTACGGCATTAGTTACTTTTACGAATTTGCCGTTACCGCTATTTTGGTAGAGGTAATCATAATCGTTAACATTAGGAACAAACAAATCGGCATCGCCATCGTTGTCGTAGTCTGCCCATGATGCTCCTATCGAATAGTTAGCATCTGTGGAGACGGGCGTTTCTTCAAGTAAAGTGAATGTACCATCTCCATTGTTCTTGTACAGGAGATTAAATTTGGTGGGCATAAAATCTGCTACAAATAAATCCAGGTAACCGTCATTATTGAAATCACCCCATGTGGCACCATGGCAATAACCGTCGTAGTTAACGATGTGCCCGGTAGTGATTTTATCAAATGTCTCGTCGCCATTATTCTTGTAAAGGAAATTGCTGGTTCCTTTATTATTCGCAACGAATAGATCGAGGTCGCCATCATTATCATAATCGCCCCAGGAAGAAGCCAGCGAAGAAGCCAAATCCGTAACAATGGCGCCTGTTGTTACTTTTGTAAAGGTTCCGTCGGTATTATTTTCGTAGAGTGTGTTTGGCATATTTACATCATAATTGGTAATGAAAATATCGTCGTAACCATCGCTATTATAATCACCCCAGCTTACGCTCCAGTTGTTTTCGTTACCTGTGATACCCGGTACGGCAACTTTTGAAAAAGAAAACGAAGGGTCGAATGCCAGGTTAATGGCAGGAAGGTCATCTCCACATACATTTTTACTTTTTACGTTAAAATGGACATAATCTCCCGATTTGTAATTTGATTCTAACTTAAGCCGTGTTTTTAGAAATAAGGTATTTTTATCTGTTTGGTAAACACCTGGCAGGCCATCATCAAATAAATCATTGTTCAGGTTCATAACGTCATAGTGGTAGGTATTGTTGGCAAAAGATGGGTCAGCAATAATTGTATAGGATTGATTGTCGGGATATTTAAGTTCAGAGCTGGAAGCAGAGTTGCTTATTGACCCGCTTGCAGGTACTTGCATGTTTATTTTGATAGAGTCGGTGTGGGCCAACTGCACACTTTGTACTTTCACTTCTACTTCTATTTCGTTGTTACAATCATCGAGGTAAGTATTTCCGGCAAGCTGAACCTGAGTTTGAGCAGGTTTGGGTATTACCTGTAGTGTCATGTTGGAATGCGGACAGGTGAAATCAGCATAATTAGCAGGATAGCCATCACACTCATAACCGGCATAAACGATCAGGTTTTCAGGCGTACAAGCATGGTAATAAGCAGAAACTATATAACTATTGGTGGTGTTTTTGTTGATTGTACCCAGGCGATAGATATCTCCATCTGCGACGATGGTGTCTCCGGAGCTTTCCTCGATTACCGCTTTAATTACGACATCACCATCGGGAGAAACGAGGTGTAGCCACGAGTTGGAGGCGTTTGTTTTTGAAGTATTATTGCGTATGTTTACATGCCACTCTACGGTTCTTGCAATACCATCTTCCACCGGGTTATCGGCAGTTAGAACCAGATTAGTGGGTGAAAATTTCAGGCGATCGTCGTCGATGTGATAAAAAGAAGTATTTCCACCGTCAAGCCAACTTGTTTTTGTAAAATTGATATACCAGGGCATGTCTAACCAAACATCTGAAGTGACATCGCAAGATGGAGCCACTTTTACATACATGGTACCAGAGTAGCCGTCGTCGCTGTGTTTGAGGCTACCACCGTTGTCTTCATACAAAGAGTCGACGTTAAAATATAAAGTGTCTCCAATTTTGATGGGATTGAAATAGATGGTTTGTGTAGAAGTACTATTGGTACCCGCTGTACGAAATTGCCTGATCCATGATTCGACGAACGTATAACCTGCCGGAATGACGGTTTTAATCTCATTGGCAATAGACCAGTGGCGGTACTCGAAAGGAAAAAGATTCCCACCACCATAATTCGAACAGCAGTCGCCGACGCCGAAATAAAAAGATTGTTGGATGTTTTTGGTGCAACTATTCACAGTTACATTATTTTGCCTGTCCACTTTAAATTCATATCCTATTAATGTAATATTTTCAAATTGAATGCCACAGGCATATTTATCGCCTGCAGAAGGAGCAGCAACATTTGTCACATAAAAATCATTGTCTACGGTAACCTCTGTAACAGCCGGACCAATATTTCCACTAAGTTCATAGGTCGCAGTGAATAGTAGCGAATCATCCTGAGCATAAGTAATACCGGTAAAAGCTGGGCATGTCGACTGAAGTGCAGCAGGACTCAGGTCATAGGCAAATTGAACCGTACCTGTACCACTTATCACAGGACTTATACCTGAACAACTAATGTTACTTCCCGCTGATTGATCATATACCTCGAGCGTGGCATCAATAGCACTGAAATTGGCCCCTTGTGGAATAGTTGTTTCAATTTGAGCATATTGCCAGGTACTATTAGATACACTTGTATTTACTAGACCTTTGAATGTGCTTTGTAAAGTATCACCAACCATGAGTCGATTCAATTTAATTTTTGAAAAATCAAGGCTACCAGAGCCATCGGCCACTCCGTCGTCGTCATTATCGGCTAAACCAAAACTGCTGCGCTGAAGGTTGAACAAGACCGATTCCAATCCTTCTGAACAATTTAACGGACAAATGAGGTAGGTGCTATTACTGAAATCACAAATCAAAGGCATGGTTGCTGGTGTTGTGCATGTAGAGTCGGGTATATAATCAATGTTTAGCACTATATCCTTATTTCCCGAACTCACACCAGAACAATTACCAGTTATATCGAGCACAATTTCTGATTTTGGAATTTCAAAAGGAGCAGGAAGTGCGAATTTTGCGTACAAATTTCGGGTACCGGCATCGTAAATAACCGAATACGGGGACCAGGTAGTAGTTGAGGATGTCCAGCTTATCGCATCACTAGCTGTTTGCAGTCCCGCCTCCAGGTTAAAATGTACCAGCAAATAAGCAGGTTCGTCTTCATCAAAGTCGTTGGAGTAACTCGATATGGTATACGTAAAAGGTAGGGTAGCACCATCTTGTATATCTGGCTGAGACTCTGAAAATAAAGCCATAGAACTGTTATAAGTAGATTGTCCGGTTGTGCCGGCATTATAGCTGTTTCCAGAACATACATCTGAATAATTAACGTCGGCAGCCCAACCACCCACATCCGGAGAACTACAACTTGCTAATGGACAATAGGTCGCATCCCAATAGATGATTACTTCATCGTTTTCATCAATTTCAGCAAAGGTAACTGTAAATCCACCTTTGGGGTTTGAACCCAGACAAGCATAATCTCCATCGTTTCTGGTAGACAATATATTCGTGGCAGCAATTGATTGAGCGGCACCTCCATTTAGGGTATAAGTCACATTACCGGTCTCAAATTTGGTCAATAAATCTTGATTGTAATCAGACCCATTACTGGATTTGAATATATCAACCACCACAGAAACTGCCTTTCCTTCACCGGTATTTGTTAGTGTCAAAGATTGCTGATTGAGGTCTGTAGAAGCAAAACAATAGCTCATAGATTCAGAATTAACCAAGGTTATTTGAGGCTCTTCGTAGTCAATAGTAGTATTAAACACGGATTCATGGTATTGACATTCAATATTGTCAGTACCTTTCCAGCCTGCCCTTAGATAGGAGGTTATGGTGACATCACTACAACTTGTTCCGCTTACCGACTCCGTAACATTAATAGACTCATTTTGATCCAAATAACCATCGTTGTTACCTATACCTGTAAAATCGGCTGAGTTGAAAAATATGGTGTCTTTTGTTGCATTTAATGCTCCGATATTTACACTTTCTATGTTGATTTCACTTGAATGATTATCTACCAGGTAGAACGAATTTATTCTTCCGTTGCCCCCATTAATGATTTGAATGGTTCTGTTATAGGACGATCCGCTTGAGATCGTTTGGTTCTTTGGAGTAGTAGAAAGAATACTTAAAGAGGCATAAAGAATATTAAAGGCATTGGATTGCACGTTATCACTTCCGGCATCATGGTTCAGCGTGACACTATTTCTGAAAACAGTTCCCTGCAACTGCTCATCAATGGCAGCGCACAAAGCAATAGTGCCAATTTTAAAATTAAGTGTGTCTCCAGCGGAAACATTTTGAGCACTAAAAGTTAGATTTTGATTATTCGAAACGTTAACCTCAGCGACCGCATGACCACTATTATTTTGTACGCTTCCGCTTTCATAAGTCATCCCTGTTTCCAGGCTAATTGCAAAGGAAACATTCGTTAATGGAGAGGCTGAACCGTTTACAACTTCAATGGTCATGTCTCCAGCTGCACCATTTACGATAATTTCGTTAGTGACCTGTGATGATAAACTTATCTGTTGTGCATTTAGATTAATACTCAAAAGGGAGGTATAGAGTATTAAAAATAATAAAGTGCGTATAATACTATTCATATTGAGCTGCTTGATGTTCTCTAATTAAAACATAAAAACCATGCCGAAAGCAAAAAGCGTGTTTAAGCGCCAAAAACAGGCATGACCTAAGTATGAGTGTCCAGATTTTGAACAGCGCGTTGCATTTTTGGAAATTTAAGTCAGATTTGCTGATAAAATCTAAAAACAGGAATAGGGATCAATAGGTATTTTTATAATTCTTGTTAAGTATATTATGTCAGGTACTTATTTTAAGCTAAGTGTTCTACTTATATTTTAAAAGTCCTTGCAAAAATCATCAACAAAAAAGTTAACAATCACGTTAGTTTTTCTAGTCTGAAGGTTTAAGAGCTTACTTGAAAGTTCAATTCGGCTATACATGAGTAATTAACAGCAAGTTGAGTTTTAATAGTTACCAGCAAGAAAAATGAGTTTTGTAAATTATCAGTTTTTGGAAGAAATGGATCACTTGGAACATATGGAAAGGTTTCTAGTTGATTCATCGATTAATCAGCACCTTTCTAAACGCAGGGATAGTTTGGTGAGGCGGAATGTGAGTAATTCGATAGCCGGTCGCATGATAGGCGAAAGTGCAAAAATTCGGCAAGTTCATGACTTGATTTTCAAAGGAGCCGAAAGCAATATTAATGTACTATTGACAGGTGAAACGGGTACGGGAAAGGAATTGGCAGCCCAGCTTATTCACGATAATTCCAAGCGAAAAAGGGGAAATTTTGTCGCTTTAAATATGGCTTCTCTGCCTTTAGATCTGGTAGAAAGTGAATTATTTGGTAGTGAGAAAGGTGCTTTTACAGGTGCTAATGCGCGAAGAATAGGCAAATTTGAAGAGGCATCTGGTGGCACTTTGTTCCTTGACGAGATAGGGGAAATGGATTTAAAAGTACAGGCCAAATTATTGAGGGTACTTCAGGAAAATCAAATTTCCCGACTTGGTAGCAATGAGGTTATCAATGTTAATTTTCGCCTTATCACTGCTACGCATAAAAACTTACAGCGGGAAGTAGAGGAAGGACGATTCAGACAGGACTTATATTATCGCATATTAGGTTTGCCCTTGAGACTACCGGCTTTGCGCGAAAGAGGAACAGACCTCATCCAACTGGCTAATTATTTCATAGATAAATATTGTACAGATAATAAAGTTCCACGTAAAGAACTGAGTGCGAAAGCAAAATCTAAATTGATGTCGCATCGATTTCCGGGGAACGTACGAGAATTGAAATCAATTGTAGATTTGGCAGTCTTATTGACAGAAGGCAAAGAAATTACAGAAAATGACATTTCTTTGTTGCCGGATCATAGTCAAATTGACAATATGATACGTAAATCAATGACATTAAAAGAATATAATCATAAGATCATTAGGTATTACCTGGATCTATATGACAATAATGTAGCACAGGTCGCAGAGGAGTTACAAATTGGTAAATCGACCATTTATAAAATTATTAGGAACAGCTAAACTTTTGAAGCAATGACACTAAGCATATCTAACCCAAATAAAAGATACTACAACCTCGATTTTGTTAATCGTTTGATAAAAAATAAACAGCCTTACTTGAAGCTGCTTATATTAAGTTTTGTAGAGTCCACACCCCAAGTACTGTCCAGTCTTCAGGAGGCTTATGAAATGAAAAATTTCGCTAAGATTCAAAGAGAAGCTCATAAGATACGTGCTTCATACGCCAATTTTAGAATTGATGATTTAAAAATCCCTCTGCAAATTCTCGATGAAGAAATGAGCCAACTCTCAGAAGAATCGATAGAAAGATATTTGAAGCTCGTACTGAACATTTCCAATCGGGTAATCGAAGATTTAAAGAAGGAGGCCAGCCTTATGGTCGAATCAGAAAATTAAGAACTGATACATGAGCGAATCTAAGGATAATAAACCACGATTGGTGTTTTTGGTCGACGACGACCCAATAATTGGTAGGATTATTTGCAACGGACTGAATTCTGATGAACTGGAAATTGTGTATATGTCCAATAGTGAACAATTGTTTTCGCGTTTAAAAGAAGGCCCCGAGGTAATAGTACTGGATTACTACCTCGACAAAAATGATATCGATGGATTGAAAGTGTTGAAAAAGTTGAAAAAAACGGCATCTCATATTCCCGTAGTTACACTCACTTCTGCAAGTGATGTCAATTTGGCCATTGACCTCATGCGAGAAGGTGCAGTAGATTATGTTCAAAAAGGTAAAGATGTGTTACCCCGACTCGAACATGCACTTAAAGATATCTTTAAAATGAATGAATTAAATGTTCAAATTGATAACCTGAAAGGCAAAATCAAAAAAATTAGAAAAAGAGCCATTATTAGCACAACAATATTTATAGCAATAGGTATAATACTTTATCTCATAAAGGTTATGTAAATGTTAAATTGGACATTCATAGGTAGCTTAAGTACTAGATCAGCATTTTGGGGTGTCACATTATTGTATCTATTAATGCATAACGTTTCACTCGAAGCCCAAGACCTTCGTACGGTTACAGTTGCAGGAATAAAAGGTGAAAGCGGTTTTAAGGACGGACCTGTAGAGGAGGCACAATTTAATAATCCACATGGTCTTGCTTTAGACCAAAATGGCAACTTGTATGTGGCCGATCGATTTAATCATGCCATTCGAAAAATAGATACGTCTGGTAATGTGACGACATTGGCCGGAGACGGTTCCTTAGGCGATCAGCTTGGAAATGGGAACGCTGCGCGTTTTTTTGAACCTTGGCATGTGGCGTGTGACAGCAAGCAAAATGTTTATGTAGCAGATTCCAAGAACAATAAGATCAAAAAAATAGATGCAGCGGGAAATGTTACCCTACTGGCAGGTACAGGGAATTTTGGTATGACAGATAGCCCCAATCCGTTAGCAGCTTCTTTTGGCTGGCCTTCTGGTATTACCTATGATTATATGAATAATGGTTTGTATATAGCAGGTCATCTCACACATGTAATTAGGTACATGAATCTGAATACCAGACAAATTCTCACAATTGCAGGAATCAAGGATGACTTTCCTGATAATTTTGGATCTGTAGATGGTAGTGCGTTACAATCCCGGTTTTACAGACCTTATGGTTTACATCTCAATCCAGACGGAACTTTGGTTATTGCAGACGAATGGAACAGCCAAATAAGGATGATTGACGAAAATAATAGGGTCATAACCCTGGGAGGAATGGCAGAGGTTGAAGGCCATGTAGATGGAGGTAAAAATGAGGTGCTTCTCAATAATCCCTGGGACATCACTAAAGATGCTTCCGGTAATTATTACATCATGGATGGATGGAATCACGTAATAAGAAAAATTGATCAAGATACCGTTTACACCACTTTTGCGGGTATTTCGGGGATGACTGGTGCCGCGGATGGCCCACTCCTAAGTGCCACCTTCAACGGAGCTACCGGTATCGTTTATGATTCAACGAGTGGTAAAATTTATATAGCCGATGCCTTTAATCACGTTATAAGATCTATTCAACTTTATGAAGCACTACACCTAAATTCTGAAGGTCATGTGGACTGTGGACAAGATTCTGTAGTGGTATCTTATTCCCCATCCTATTACGATTATATAGATTTATACATCAATGATTCATTGGTGAAAGTTGCCAACACCAGTCCCATTATCTTACCAAGCTCGGTATTAAGTCCCACTAATGAGGTACGTGCTGTGGGTCGCCTCAGGAATGATGACCACTGGCAACTATCAGATACCCTTTATATTACCAAATCGTTTGGCGATATACCTCAGGTATTGGTGGATGGTCCAACCACTTTTTGTGAAGGTGATAGCGTAGTTTTGACGGCTTCATATGCAGGAAATGTGTTATGGAATAATGGAACATCAAACCATACACTTACAGTAACATCATCAGGCGACTATTTTTATGAGGGTAATCTCAATGGTTGCATAGATTCCTCCAGTAAGGTATCAGTTACCGTTTTGCCTGCGCCAGATATCCAGATCGACCCATCAGGCAATATCACTATTTTTCCTGGCGAAGAAATACAGGTTCTAGCCTCTGGAGCGGCAGAATATACTTGGAGCAACGACTTCAGCGGCACTTCAGTTGTTCTCAATGAAGCAGGCGTATACTATGTGATTGGTGTGGATAGTAATGGGTGCCTAGGCGTATCAGATAGCTTAATCATAAGTATTGCTGCACTTGATATAAAAGTGTTTAACGACACCATCTATTATTCAGATTTAACAGACTTAGCACAAAGCTATGATATAGTTACTAATGATTCCGTTACACTCGACGCAGAAGTAGTCGTTTTATGGCCTTTTGATATCGCTTCGGTTGTGAACAATCAATTTCTCGTATTTAATGATCCTGTAGATACAGTTCCTGATGTTATCTATTACCTGAGCTGCCTGGAAGATTATGAAGATATTTGCGATACTGGCATTGTCTACCTCATACAAGAGGTAGATGATCAACTTAATTTAACACCTCCAAATGCCTTTTCACCGAACAATGATGGTATAAACGATTATTTTGAGATTCCGACACTCGATGCCGAATTTGAGGCTCAGATTACTATTTTCAATCGTTGGGGGCAGGTTGTTTTTGATGACAATAATTACAATAATAAATGGGATGGAGTCAATTATGATGGTAAAGTTTTGCCAGATGGTACCTACTTCTATTTATTAGAACTTCCAAAAAACAAATCAAGTTACAGTGGCTTTGTGGTTATTCAGAAATAATATGCTCAAAATAGTGATTATTTTCGCTATCGCGGTGCTGTCATTTAGATCCTGGTCACAGCAACTTACGCATTTTACGCAGTTTTCTGCTAATACCATTTTTCTTAATCCGGCATACGCACATTCAAAAAATGATATTCGAGTCACAGGTGCTTTGCGCAATCAATGGATTGGATTACAGGGTGCTCCAAGGACCGCTTCTTTGGCATTTCAGGTACCAATCCCATTAACAAATTTTAAGTCAGGACTTTCTATACTTCAAGATAAAATAGGATTTTACCAATATAATAATTTAGGGCTCAATGTGAGCTATCTGCTAAAGCTATACAACATTGACATCAGGTTTGGTATTTCCATGAATGCCATTCATATAGTCAATGATTTATCAAAAGCGTTGACCATAACTGCCAATGATCCCAATTTTATGCAAAACAAAAATAGGCACTGGCATTTTAATAGTGGCACCGGCATTTTTATTCGCAGAAAAGGAACCTATTTATCGTTATCGCTACCTCAGATAAGTGAAAAAAATATGATTTTGACCCGTGCAGACGAAATTTACAGAAGCCGGAGACATATATACTTTCTTTCTGGTCATCATTTTCGAATGGATAAAGTCGTGGGAATACGGCCATCTTTGTTGCTAAAATATGTCATCAATAATAAAATTCAGGCAGACTTATCATTAGCGCTAATTTTTAAGCAAACTTTGCTCCTTGGAGTTTCGTATCGTAGTTCTAATAGTCTGAATGCTTTTTTACAAGTTAAACTCAATAAACGCTTCGATTTCGGTTATAGTCACGATTTTACGACGAGTAAGCTCGGTCCTCATCAACAAGGAACTCATGAATTGTTAATAACCTATGATGTAAGTAACCGAAAGAGGGAAATTCATAACCCACGATACTTTTGAGACACTTGTTATACATATTGACACTTTTATTATCATATGTAGTCCTTGGGCAAAATCACTTAATGGTACGTGCTCAGGAGAGTTTTGAACACCATCAATTCGCTCGTGCGCTTAAGGATTATCAAAAATTATTAGTTAAGCATTTTAACAAAGAAAATGTATACATGGTAGCAGAATGTTATCGTCAAATGCGAGAATTTGAGAAGGCAAGGGAGTATTATGAAATTCTCATAAAAATGAATCCGGTTAATGCGAAAGCGTATCTGAACCATGGTTTAATCTTAGAAAATACCGGCAAATACAAAAAGGCCATTTCGAGTCTTAAAAGATACAAGGAGCTAAACCCGGAAGATGAGTATGTGGATGCACTCATCCAATCTTGTCGTATGTCCATTCAGGAAGAAAGAAGCCCACAAGTCTCTGAAGCTCCAATAGAGCTGATAAACAGTGAAGTTAACGGTCCGTTTAACGATTTCGGTCCCACAAGCGTCAACGGGAAGTTATTATTTGCATCATCGCGTTACCTGTCTAAGAGGGCCAGACTATCCAAATGGGATAATCAGCCGTATTTGGACTTGTACATAGCAGGCGCTAACGGTGATATAGAAATGTTGAGCAAAATAATCAATACTTCCAAACATGAAGGTCCCGCTTTTTTTGACTCCATCAGGTCCAAATTATACTTCACCAGAAATATACAGGTGCATAACAGCAGAATTACCAATTACGGCTTATCCAATCTTCAGCTGTTTGAAGTAAGTTATGACAAAGGGCAGTGGAGCCACCTCAATAGATTTGAGCTTCATAATAGCGAATTTGACATTGGGCATCCGGCTTTACTTCCCGGTGGAAATACCATGTATTTTGTATCAAATGACACCTCTGGTTACGGACGTTCAGACATCTATGTCACACATTATAGGGGTGGACACTGGACCAGGGCATTTAACTTAGGTCCTGCAATAAATACCTCCGGAATGGAGGCTTTTCCCTTTTTGGCTAACGACAGCACACTTTATTTTGCTTCAGATGGTCTGGTTGGCCATGGTGGGTTGGATATTTTTAAAGCCACAATTGTGGATGATATGGTCAAAAAAGTGGAGAACCTGAAAGTACCTTTCAATTCCCCGAAAGATGATTTTGGACTCATGTTTTTGGATACAAAAAAAGATAGAGGATATTTGTGTTCAAACAGAGATGGAGGGAAAGGTCACGACGATATTTATTTTTTCAAACCGGCATCAAAAATCAGGTACATAAAATTTGTCTCATCTAATGGGAAACCGCTTACTGACTTAGCTCTAAGGTTCCAAATTAAAGCTTATGACGCATCTACAGACCAAAATGGCGTGGTGCCTTTGTATAATAATGTTGAAGTTGATGAGCTCATTCAATTAGACACGGGAAAGTATGTGAAGGCATCTTTCAAAGTTTATGGTCTCAATCTCGACACTACAGTGATTACACTTGCTGAGACTCACAGACACGACGGTTCGAGGAAGTTGATAATCAGAGATATTACCACAAATAAGGAGATTGCCAAGGTACCGGTCGAAATAAACAACCATGCTCAAGAGCAATCGATATATTATTCTGACTCCTTAGGTGAGGTGTTGATACCATCAATTGTTTCGGGAGAGCTGGAGGTAAAAATAAACTTTCGGGGTTACTACGTCGTATATACCAAAGTTTCTATGAATGAGGAGGAGAAGACAATTTATTTGCAGCCAATGCTTGAACGGGCAAATTATGGCTTACAAACTATTTATTATGATTATAATAAATATCATCTTACTCAAACAGCGAAAATGAAATTGGATTCGGCGATTAGAATAATGCAAATGAAGCCGGAGGCCAAAATAGAATTGAGTGCACATGCAGATGAAAGGGGTACCGAACTTTATAATATGGACCTTTCAAGTAAGCGCGCTAATTCGGTATTAAGGTATTTGTACCTGAATGAAGTTGCGGTGGACCGTATTTATATTCGTTACTTTGGCGAATATAAATTGGCTAAAAAGTGTCCTCCCGGCGCAGAGTGCAACGATTTAGTACATAAATGGAATAGAAGAACAGAATTCCGGCTATTGGAATCTGACTAAATTAGAATTGTGGGCCAGGTGTGTAGTCACATTTCTTGTGCCCTTTAGCTATTGGGTTTAATTTTTTCATTTAAACGGTGATAATATTATGGATTTAAGTATGTCAATTTTTATAGTTGAAGACGAGCCGGTTTACCTGGAATTTCTTCGTATTCAACTACTTGAAATGGGCTTCAATACAATTGAAGTTTACGAAACAGGGCAGGGTTGTATTGATGATTTATACAAAATGCCAGATTTAATATTTCTCGATTACAACCTGGAAGATATGACAGGTATTGACGTTCTGAAGCAGATTATGGCATTTAATCCAAACATCAATGTCATATTTCTCTCTTCCCAAAGGGATATTGATATAGCAGTAAACACCTTGAAATATGGTGCATATGACTACGTCACAAAAGATGACCATTCAGTTGAACGTATTACCTACCTGCTTGAAAAGATCAGCAATCTTAATTCAGCAATTCAAAAATCGAAAAAAGTAAAACAACGCAAACTATTGCTGGTTTCCTTATTGCTTGCAATAGGTATCATTACCGGTATAGTAGGCCATATCATATTAGAACGTTTATGACCAATCATTACATGTCCATAGTGCGCTGCTTTATGCTGCTGTCAAAGCTCTTGATAGTTTGCTATATAATGGTGTCTATGCCTTCGTGCTCTACTCAGAATCTTTTTCAGGGAGGTTCATTGCAGGGAAATGTAGACAGTTTGATTGTAGTGTCCGGGGCAAAAGATTATCAGCATATTATTGGCATTGATGACAAAGTGAGCATAAGTGTCTGGAATAACGATGATCTAAGTATTGGAAGTATTTATGGGGTTCACAGTGCAAATGAAGTGAACGGAAAATGGTTGCTGGTAAACCCGGAAGGTGAAGTAAACTTGCCCTTGATAGGTAATTTAAAGCTAGAAGGACTGACTCAATTAAGCGCATCTGATACAATAGCGGTGTTGTTGAGTAAATATATTAAAAATCCCATAGTTACAGTAAGAGTGTTGAACTATGAAGTCACCATTTTGGGAGAGGTAAAACAACCGGGAAACTATCAGCTTGAAAAAGACCGCAATACCATCACAGAGTTGATTGGTAAAGCAGGTGGTTTTACCTTTTATGCCAAAAAACAGGATATAAGACTGGTAAGAGGAAAGGGGGTAAAGGCAAGAGAGTATATTCTTGATCTCACCAATATTGATCCGGTAAAATTGAATCAGGTAGTTCTGCACCCCGGAGATATCATCTACATACCCGCCCGTAAGGGTAAACAACTTGACAAAAAGTCGTCCGCAATCGTTTCCGTTTCAAGTCTTATAACAACAGTTTTACTCGTAATGTCGGCATTTAACAACAGGTAATTATTGGGAGATTTTCATGACATAAAACGATTACTTTTCCCGCTGGTAAGAGGCATGCCTTTTATTGTGATTGTTACGGTAATCACGGTTGTCTTTGTAGGTCGCTGGATGCTTTACCAAACCCCCGTATATGAAGCTACTGCACGAATTCGTGTCGACAGCCAGGATTTTGGTATCAGCCAAAGCAATCTTTATAAGAACTTCGACGTATTTTCTACTTCGCACGATATCCTTACCGAAGTGGAAGTGCTCAAGTCAGACCTTATTTTGCGGAAGACTTTTAATAAACTCCCCTTCGATGTTGATTATTTTCGGGTAGGAAAAATTAGAACATCGGAAATCTACCAAGACTCTCCTTTCGAAGTTCAATATAGTATTTATGATTCAACAATATTCAACAAAAAAATTCCTTTTATAATCCATGATACTTCCAACTTTACCCTGGTCCATAAAGGTGATTCTATAAAATCCCGATTTGGTGAAGAGTTGAATTTAAAGGAAATGTGTCTGTCTTTTCGATTAAAAAAGAACTGGAAAGATGGTTCCAGAAGCGGCTTAGCGGACCAGTTCCTATTTAGAATCAACAATTTTAAAGGCTTCAAATCTAACTTCCTAAAAGAGGAGCTGTTTGTAAAGGAGGTCGATAAAGACATTCCTATCATACGTATAATTTTTGCTGCGGAGGTTCCTCAAAAAGTAGTGCTTTTCATTAACACACTGGCAAAAACTTATATTCAGGACGATTTGAACAGCAAAGCCGATGCTGCTCAAAAAACCGTAGAATTTCTCGATTTCAGACTCGAACATATTCAGAAACTACTCCGTCAATCCGAACACGACATAGAAGTGTATAAGCACGAGCAGAATTATGTGAACTCTCAGCAGAGTAGTGATATGACAATGAAAGAAGTTGCTCAGCTGAAATACCGCATGCTAAACCTTGAAACAGAATCGGCCATGTTAGACAGTCTGTTTGCTTACGTGAATAATAAAGGAGACATGACTCAGATAGCTCCGAATTTCGAAAAATACGGGGGTATGATATTTACGGAAATGCTGAAGCAGGTAAAGCTTTTGCAAACACAAAAACAAGATCTGCTTTTAAAATACACGGAGGAAAATGACAAAGTAAGGGTTCTAGATCAAAAACTGGCGATTGCGGAGGCCTATATTCTGGAAAGTATTAAAAGACAAAAGGAGCAGCTAAAGCTTGAAAAAGCAGAAATTTCCCGCGCCCTTTCCATGGCAAGATCTGATATGCGCGCATTGCCCATGAAAGAAATGAAATTGAAGTCATTGCAGCGCGACTTCGAGCTCTATCAGAAAATGTACAATTTTATGATGGAAAAACGCACGGAAGCAGCGATAGCCCAGTCGGCGAATATTTCGTTTCACCGCATTATTCAGCACGCCATAATACCGGAGAAACCCATTAAGCCTAAGCGAACTTTCATGGTGGCCATTAGCGGATTTTTGGCCATTGTGTTATCTATTACCGGAATTTATTTCAGAAGCTATATTCGGTCGAAAGTGACGGGAAGGCACCAGCTTGAGAAAAACAGCGATGTTCCCGTGCTGGGTGTGGTGCGCAAAATTTCCAGATTTAATCAGCGATACAAGAACGATTTGTCGGCCATTGCTACGACCTTGCTCACTTCAGGTGAACCAAATTCATCGAAGCTGATTGTAATAACTTCAAGTCTGAAGAAAGAAGGAAAGACCTTTGTTGCCAGTGAATTGTCGATTACAATCGCCAAAAGCGGAAGAAAAGTGTGTCTGATCGATTTTAATCTCAGAAATCCTCAAATTCATAGCTATTTCCACTTGCCACAAAAAAACGGCGTAAGCGAATTTATACTCGGAACACAGCCTATGTCAGGGTGTATCGAATCTTCCTCTGTTGACAATCTGGACATAATGACAGTAGGAAATACCGGTGATTCGGTGCTGAGAATAACAACCAGTACCTCTCTTGGAAAGAAGCTTGACGAACTGAAAAAAGAATACGATTTTGTACTCATAGATACGCCGGCATGTGCCGCGACAATAGACGCAATTCCTTTAATGAGCCTTAGCGATCATATACTTTATATCGTTAGAAACGGGTTTACCAGCCAACGTTACATTGTAAATGCAGATTTACTGGTAAATAAACACCAATTAAAAGAGATGTCATTTGTATTGAATAGCGCGCATAAAGCAACAAACTACACAGGCATGTATTCAGGAAGTCGTTTTTCGTATACCACCAAAATTAAAGGTTTTGTAAATCATATTAAGCACTACTATGACAGTTATTTCTGATGAACGTGTTTATAAAAACATATAAGCAGCATCGAGAAAAAATTCTCGCTTTGAGCGATCAGGGACTGGTAAGTGCGGGTAATTTCACGTTTTCAATTTTTATAACACGATTGCTCGGCTTGGAGAATTTTGGAATTTATACGCTCTGCTGGACTATTGTCTTATTTACTTCCAACTTACATCAGGCATTGATCATTGCACCGATGACGACATTTGCGGGAAAAATGGAAGCTCAGCAGCGTAAACAGTATTTTGGAACATTAATTATGCTGCAGTTGCTTTTCAGCATCCTTGCCTTTTTTGTAGTACTGGGATTTGTAAAACTATTGCCGCTGTTTTTTCCAAACAATTGGCATATTGGTAATTATGCGATTATGACAGCGGTGGTAGCCAGCGTTTATACCAATTACGATTTTTTCAGGAAATGGCAGTTTGTCGAATTGCGCTCAGACAAAGCTTTGCTGTTGGATATGACAAACGTCATTGGGCTAGCGGCACTACTGAGCTATTTGTATTTTAACAATTCTCTATCCATAATATCGGTATTTGGAGCACAAATGGGTGGTTATCTGTTAGCGATATTGGTGGCTGTAGTGGGCGTAAAGGCAAAGCTTCAATTTGTTGCAAACGAAATTGGTGAACTCCTAAAAAAACATATCCGATTTTCTTCATGGCTTATGGGCACTTCTCTGTTACAATGGTTTTCGGGAAACTTCTTCATAGTGAGTGCGGGAGCCCTTCTAGGTGCAGGAGCCATGGGTGTGGTACGCATAGCACAAAATATTCATGGCGTTTTAAATGTGTTGTTTCTTACCATAGAAAATTATGTGCCTGTGAGGGCCGCAAAAATTTACAAAATGGACGGTCAGCGGCCATTGACGAGGTATTTGACGCTGGTTGGTATTATTGGCTTTGGCATTACGGCAATATTGTGTCTGCTGCTAATGCTATTCTCAGATGAAATTCTACATCTTTTGTATAAGGACCAAAATTCATTACACGCCGAATTTGTTGCCTATTTTGGTGCCGTAACATTGTGTGTTTTTGTCGGATTTCCGATCAGAATAATGTTGCGGTCTTTGGAGTATACAAGACCTATATTTTCCGGATATGTGCTGAGTACCGTTTTTAGTTTAATTGCGGCAAATCACATTATTAATTCCTGGGGTATGGCAGGTGTGGTAATTGGTCTTGCAGGTACTCAACTTATTATGTCCGGGTGGAATATTTTGGCACTTTTATTCAAAATGAGAAATGGAAATTATTCATATAATTCTAGGTAAGGCTAATCCTGACAGGATGAATGGGGTGAATCGCGTTGTACATTCACTGGCAAGTACGCAGCATGCTCAGGGACACCATGTGGAAGTATGGGGTATAACATCAACACCCAATAAAGTGCCGGCAGACAGACCCTATCAATTAAGGTTGTTTCAGGCATCGAAGGTGCCTTTTAAGATAGATAAGTCATTATCAAAAGCCATCAAAGAGCTGAAAAATAAACCGCTTATACAAATGCACGGTGGTTTTATAACGGAATTATACACTATTTCGAAATTACTATTACGTCGCCGCCTTCCATTTATTTTTACGCCACATGGAACTTATACACCTGGAGCGCTTTCTAAGAATAAGTTATTTAAGCTCCTCTATTTTAATGCTTATGAATCGCGGCTGCTTCGAAGAGCGCTTAGTGTTCAATGTCTCGGTCACGAAGAACTAAAGGCGACACATAAAATAAGCTCGAAAGTAAATGCATGTATTATCCCGAATGGACAAAATATGGAGGAACTTGCTATTCAAAAGAAAGAATTAAAAAAGGATAATGAATTGATTTTCGGTTATTGTGGGCGCATAACCAGGCATCAAAAAGGCTTGGATTTGCTTATTGAGGCCTTTGCGAATTATCGATTGAATCAAGGTACTGGCAATTTATGGTTTATTGGAGATGGCGAATACATGCAGGAATTAAAGCAGGAAATCAGCAATCATAACCTGGAATCTGCCGTGCAACTTTACGGGAAACAGTTTGGAGAAGAAAAAATTAATATCATGGCGAATATGGATGTGTTTTTTCATCCCTCTCGCAACGAAGGTTTGCCCATGGCGGTGATCGAAGCTGCGGGACTGGGCAAGCCCTGCGTCGTAAGCAGACATACCAGTATGGATCAATACATACACGACTTCAATGCCGGCTATGTTCTGGAACATAATACAGTTGAAGAGATCCGGGATATCATGTTCAGAATAGAAAATGATCATCAAACGATGCCCTTTGAAGAAAAAGGAATTAATGCGAGAAATATGATTGCCGATCATTTTACATGGCCTCATATTTCAAATCAAATTGTGCAACTTTTTGAAGAAAATGTCACTGGTTAATAAGTACATAGGCTACGATGATAAAAAACTAACAGGATATGCCGTTACGCTGGTTTTTATCCTGTTCATCAAAATAATGGGCTTTGCTACCATTATTGAAAGTGCTGGTATAGCAAAAGTACTAAAACTGGTAATGGGGCTTTTTGCAACGGGAATGACATTTCGATTATATGGCAAATTGCGCAAAAATGGATACATCGCTTCGTTTGACATGCGTAATTCCTTTGTGCTGTATTTGTATGTAGCGTATTTGCTCATGGGAGGAATTTCATTAACCTACGCAAACGATACACCATTTGCCATCATTCAATTAATACGTGACGTGGATTTGTTGATATTTGCTATCTACTTTACGCGCGTAATTAAAATGATCAACTTTTTCCATCCGGAAAAAGGCTTGCGTTTTACCGCGTTGATGTGTTGGGGAATATTTTTCAATACCATGTATTTTCTTATTGGGTATTTCGTGGCAGAAGAGACGTTTATGCGACTTACGCATGGAGGTGATGTAGCCCGGTTGGGCGGGTTTATTATGAACCCCAATGAGTTGGGAATGCTTGCTAATTGTGGCAATGCAACGGTGTTCTTGGAGTTACCATTTAGAAAGCACAAATGGCTTTACCTTGTGGTGTTTGGTCTTAATTCTTATGTACTTGTATTAACTGGGTCGCGTTCATCTATGATCGCTACGTTTCTGGTTATTCTCTACTGTATTTCCAAGTCCTCCAATCAAAAGCTAAAGGCAGTTGTTTTGGCAGGATGCCTTATCGTTGGACCAATTGCGGCAAAAGAAATTGTATTCGACGAGGATAAAGGCGGAGCGGAAGAGGTGATGAGTATGACTGGCAGATTACCATTTTGGAAAGCATTATTAGGAGAGGCACTACCAAAGGAACCTTATTTTGGTTATGGATTTATGAACATCTATTATACCAAAAAGTTTCAGGGGAAAAATACTTACCCCGCTTCCATGACGCACAATACCTTTGTACAGGTGGTAATGAATCTTGGGTTGGTGGGTTTTCTATTAGTACTGTTGCAAATGTCGGTAGTATTCCGGGCAGTAAGGCGCAGTACTAACCGCGAATACAAGATGGCATTTACAGGAATATTCATACCCATATTTATAAACTCGCTTACAGAATTTGGGATTTGGGGTGAAACAAATTATGGTGTACTATTTTGGCAAATGATATGGTTGCTGTTTGTAGTATATTATAATCCTAACTATAATGAGAAAGAAAAAGTAATTGCACGTAGGTACCTCGGCACAGACGAACCCAACTATTGCTCGGTTGATTGCAAAGATCGATTTTTGAGCTAGATACCAGCAATTTACCTAACAGAAATTAGGTTTATTTTGGAGCCCTAATTAATACAAATTACATTGTGCACTATAAATCCTCCATTGCTTTTTCTCCAACTTTGAGAAAATAGTCCAGAATATGGACACCAATACTTGTCTAACACTTCCTTATTTATCGCAAATCCACTTTTTCACTTTGGCATGCTTTTCGTCTCTTATAAATACAATCAATCGTTTAGAAAAGACTGCTATGAATTTTTTGCAAGAGGATTTAATACTACTATCTAAAATAGTTACCGGAAACGATCAATTTTCTGTAAGCGGAAGCATTAATGTAGACGCTGAAGAAGGCTTGACACAGCCACAACAAACAACCCTAATAACAGATAATTGGGACTGTAAGGTAAGTCAGACCCACTATGTCATTTACTTGGGTAAAACCAAAAAACAACTAAGCGGATATAAAAGCAAAAGATACGAGTTCATCAATAACCCGGATGGTTCCATAAGATGGCTCATTCCCGAACAGGCGAGGCAGGCAACATTTTTGAGCTTTTACAATGCATCGACGTTAAAAGCAAAGGTGATTTCCAAAATTATCAAAATGGCATACAATACAGGCTTAAAACGTTTTATAGTTAATGGGTCTCTTTCTGTTTATTACCGCGATGAGCTCTTTCTGGAAGAGAAATTTCAGGGCATACCTTTCAAAAATTACAGCATTTTTACGGGAACAGTTGGACCAAATAGAAAAGTAATTGCCGAATTAAACGATGAAAATGCACATACAACTAATTTTGTCAAAATCCCATTAACACAGCATAGTAGTACATTAGTTAAAAATGAGGTTGACAATTGTACCCTATTTGGGGCGCTGAATTGGGATCACTGTACATTTCCCAGGGCCTACTGGCGTAGAAATGTGGGGATATTCGAAAATCAGAATAAAGGGAATTTAGGACGTTCAAATAAATTTACCAATCCGCACATAAAATATATAAGACAACAGGCTGAAGTGCATTCAAGTATTGCAAGCCCGGAAAAAATTACCGCATTTCAATCAATGAAAGAAGTCTTACATAGCCTCAATGATACCCAAAATTTAGGCTTTGCGAGCATAATAAAAGAACAAGTACTCATTTTGGAGCAGGAGCTGGAATCGTATGATTTCTTCATAACCGCGCCTGCACATATGGATTTTACTCCTTGGAATATGTACTGCAACGACGACACGCTTTATGTCTACGACCTGGAATTGGCACAACAGGAGATTCCATTATTTTTTGACCTCTTTCACTTCGTATTTCAAACGCATGTCCTTTTACATAGAAATACTTATACAGACATAAAAACAGAACTGGCATCGATTCTGGCACACCCCTATTTAGCAGCGCTAATTAAAGATAAAGGAATCGAGGTGAACCGGTATTTTAAGTTTTATTTGTTTTACACGGCGACCTATTACCTAAATACATTTTTGCAGCAGCACGAGTCCCAAAAGCTGCATATGCAGGCAAACTGGTTAATGGAAATGTGGGCGCATGCCTTGCTGGAAAGCAACCGTATGCGTTCGGAGATGAACAAACGCCAGGAAATGATTTCGATGCTATTCGAATTCTTGAAGAACAAACCCTATGCTTTACTCAAGCATACGGAAGCGAATATTGCCAGTATTCCCGAAACCAGTGATCTGGATATACTAATAGATCCTGCCAGGATTAGCGAAGCCTTGCAATTCATTCAGTCTTTTGAGGGTATAGAAAAGTTGAGAATGGACAGAAAACAGTCTTTGTATATGATCGAAATATTCTTTGATGATGGCTCATTTCTGGAGATAGACCTCATCTATCAGTTCATGCGCAAAGGTCAGGTGTTCCTCAATGCTCAAGAAGTCCTTAGAGACGCCGCATGGAACATGGAAAGCATCAAGGTGGCCAGTCTTGAACATAATTTAGCCTACATCACCTTGTTCTATGCCTTAAATTATGCCGATGTGCCCAATAAATACATTAGGTACTACCATAGCCATTCTCAACAACAACTTCAGTATGTGAAAACTTATTTCAGGAATGAGCTGGGTTTGGAAGGTCCGGAGTGCTTGTTTTATTATAATGAGGAAGAACACAGGAACATTAAGCAAAAGGTAAGGCACAAACATGGCCGGTATTTATCAAAAAGAGTGCTTAATTTGTTTTACTACCTGTGGGGTATTGTTAGATCTGCATTTAAGAACAGAGGAATTGTGATCACCATAAGTGGTGTCGATGGCGCTGGTAAATCGACAATAATTCAAAACTTAAAAGAACGCCTCAAAGATAATTATCGTAGAAATGTTGTCGTAATTCGTCACAGACCATCCTTGCTTCCCATATTGAGTTCCTATAAACATGGCCGTGAAGCTGCTGAGAAAAAAGCAGCAGAAACCTTGCCAAGAAAAGGAAATAACAAAAGCAAATTAGGGTCGCTTGTACGTTTTATCTATTATTTAAGCGACTACGTCCTGGGTCAGTTTTACATATACCTGAAATATACCATGCGCGGGTATGTGATTATATATGACCGTTATTATTTTGATTTCATCAACGATTCCAAGCGCAGCAACATTGTTATTAGCAAGTCGGTAGTTAAAGCCTTTTACAAGCTTATTTTCAAACCAGACATTAATGTGCTGTTATATGCACAACCAGAGGTTATTATTCAGAGAAAGCAAGAATTATCATTGGAAGATATTAAAAGCCTTACCCGCGATTACAAAGACCTATTTGAGTCTTATGATAAGAAGTATAAATATTCGCGCTATTTGAGCATAGAAAACAATGATTTGGAAAGAACACTTAGTGGAATTTTGAGAGAGTTTAAAGCAGCTGCATAAGATGATGTTGAGGTTACTGGAAAAAATAATAAAGTCAAGAAACCCGAATTTTCAATTTGATAAGGATATAAGCTTGTCTGTTTTGATAGCGCTTATGTTATCAAAAGGCACGATGCTACTGAGAGGAATGCGTGTGTTGTTACGTTTCAAAAAGTTTAGATACCTGATGCTTGGAAAGCGTGTACGTTTTTTCAATGCTGCTAATATTTCTTTCGGGCGATGGGTGAAAATTGACAACGATGTGTATTTAAGCGCACTGGGTCGGGGTAGACTTAGCATCGGCGACAATTCAGGAATTGGGTCTTATAGCAAAGTAGAGATTGCACAGTCATTTAATAATATTGGTAGCCACATATGTATTGGGAAAAATGTAGGAATTGGCCCTTATGCATCTCTTGGTGGCGCCGGTGGTTTAGATATCGGAGATGAATGCATAATAGGGCCCTATTTTAGTTGCCATCCCGAAAACCACAATTTCGAAGACATAAATACCTCCATAAGACTGCAAGGAGTAAACAGAAAAGGAATTAGCATAGGAAAAGACTGCTGGATAGGTGCAAAAGTATCAATTCTCGATGGGGTGGAAGTAGGCCATGGAAGCATCATAGCAGCGGGTGCCGTTGTAACAAAAAGCTTTCCACCCTTCAGCGTGATAGGGGGAGTGCCTGCTAAATTAATCAAATCACGATTCAAAGTGAACGAACAGATTCTTAATTCAAAATCAGTATGAAAACGATATTAGCAAGTGCATATGCCATAAATCCTTATAAAGGATCAGAAGACGGAATGGGGTGGAATTTTGTGATGCAGATAGCGCGTTTCAACAAAGTCGTAGCTATTACAAGAAAGAACAATGAAACGCATATCAACAATTACATGCGTGAGCACCCCCATTCCGATTACGCAAATATCCATTTCGTTTATTACGACCTACCCTACTGGATGCGATTTTGGAAAAAAGGCGGTAGAGGTGCTATGATCTATTATTACATGTGGCAGTTGGGTTTGCCTCTTAAGATTTGGCGTACCGAACTAAAATTCGACATCGTTCACAATCTTAACTTTCATAATGATTGGACTCCGAGTTTTTTATGGCTTTTTAAAAAGCCATTTGTGTGGGGACCTATTGGTCATCATCCTGTAATACCCCCACAATTTTTAAAGAAATATTACGGGCGTAAATCTTTAATCAAGAATAAAATTAACTGGATCACAAAGAAGTTGTTCTGGTCTTTCGATCCCTTTCTGAAAATAACCAAGCACAGAGCGCAAGCCATTTTTGCCATGAATACTTCGGTCTCAGAGGTGTTGCGCATCAATCGTAACAAATTCAAAATTATGCCTTCGGTAGCTTCTGAACAAATTAGGCCGCATGAATCAGTGGAAAAGAATCGATTTGAAATACTGTCTGTTGGCCGCTTTGTGGCATTAAAAGGCTTTGATGTTACTATAAATGCTTTTGCAGCATTTCTCAGAGGTCTCAACGAAAGTGAGAAACAAGATGTCAAACTCACACTTATTGGTAAAGGGCCGGCGCTAGGTTTATTGAACAAATTAATTAAAGAACATGAAATAGCAGATTATGTTGAAATTATTAACTGGGTAGATCGCGATAAGCTGGAAAGCTATTATCGCTCTTCTTCTGCCTATCTTTTTCCATCACATGAAGGTGCCGGAATGGTGGTTTCCGAAGCGCTTTCGTATGGATTACCTGTTTTGTGTTTCGATAATTGTGGTCCTGGAGAGTTTGTAGATAATAATTGTGGTTTCAAGACTTCGTATCTCGATTACGAATCCAGTGTGAACGATTTTGCTAATAATCTATCCAAACTTTATGTGGATCGTGAATTATTAAATGTTATGAGCAGAAATGCCATAACGTATCATGAGCAGCATTTTAGCTGGAACGTGCGTGGAGAATTATTGAAGCAAACTTACGATGAGTTGAGCGCAAGCGTTGCAGACCGTTACTCCAGGGAATATAAACCAACCACAGTCCTTATAAATAACAAGTCATGAACAAGCCGAGAATCATAGCAGTACACTTACAGAACGACTATACAGGTAGCCCTCTTATTTTGTCACAGGCACTTCAGGGCTTTGTTAAAAACGGATATGAAGTGGACTTATTCACCTCGGGTCATGAAGGATTTTTAAGCAATATTAAAGGGGTAAGAATGCACAAAATTCGCTACGCCTGGAGTTCGGATAAACTCGTTACGCTTTGGAGATTTTTTAAAGCACAATGTTACCTGTTCATGTCTATGTTTCAGTATCGTAGAAAGCATGTTATATTTTATGTGAATACCATGCTGCCATTTGGTGCGGCACTAGCAGGCAGAATCATGAACAAAAAGGTACTTTACCATATGCACGAACCTTTTGTTAATCCGGCTTTCCTGAATTCCTTTTTGTTGCGCATGGTGAATATATGCGCCGACGGGTGCCTGACTGTATCTAATTACCTTAAAGAAACACTGAAGGATATCAAGGTAAAAAAATTTAAAGTATACAATGCCCTGTCTGAACAGTTTTTGGCATTTAAAATGACGTCAAAAAAGAAAAAAAATTTTAAGGTGCTTATGGTATGCTCATTGCGTGTTTACAAGGGAGTACTGGACTTTTATGAGCTCTCAAAAATGTGTCCTGATTATACGTTTAACCTTGTTGTGAGTGCCGATCAAAAGGAAATCGACGAGTTCTTCAAAGATAAAAACGTCCCACCAAACTTGGTTATTTATTCACTGCAGAAAAATATGCACCCCTTTTATGCACAATCGCATGTGTTGCTAAGTCTTTCGCACCCGGAGAAATGGACCGAAAGTTTTGGTATGACTGTCTTGGAAGCCATGAGTTACAAACTGCCCTGTATTGTTCCGCGTGTCGGTGGAATTACGGAACTGGTTGAAGAAGGAGTATCCGGGTTTCAGCTCAATTACAATGAAAAAGAAGCCATAGTAAAAAAGTTACATGAATTAAGTGGGAATACCGATTTGTATGCCAAAATGTCTTATCAGGCAGAAAAAAAAGCGAACTGCTTCAGCATGGATAATATGCAGAGCAAAATCATTGAAATAGTGGAGTTAATAAATGGTAAAGAACTAAGCCCTTATCAACATGCAGTTTAAGTCGAGAAAAGTTAGAAAAAAGCGCGTAGCGCTGATAGGTACCGCTGGTGTTCCTGCCAGGTATGGAGGATTTGAAACACTCGTTCACCATCTAATTCCCTATCTAAAGGAACATTATAACATTACCGTCTATTGTAGTAACTCTTACTATAAAAAAGAAGAGCGCATTAGTTCCTGGAATGGTGCCGAGTTAAAGTATTTACCTCTCAATGCCAATGGTGCTCAAAGCATACCCTATGACCTGATTTCAATGCTACATGCCTTATTTTTTGCAGATACAATGGTGATTCTAGGTGTTTCCGGTGGTATTCTAATTCCCTTCATTAAAATTTTTACAAGAAAAAAAATCATCATTAACATAGACGGGCTTGAGTGGCGTCGTGCCAAATGGAATAAATACGTTCGGAAGTTTTTAAAATTTAGCGAGCGACTGGCGGTAAAATTTTCGGATATAGATATTACCGATAACCTGTCCATCAAGAAGTACACAGCCATAAACTATCACACATTGAGTACCCTCATAGAGTATGGTGCTGATCATGTTATGAAGGTCGATAAAAAGGAAGAAGACCTCCTCAATTATCCCTTCTTGAATAGCAATTATGCTTTTAAAGTATGTCGCATTGAACCTGAAAACAATGTTCATATTATTATAGAAGCTTTTTCCAGGCAACGACGCTTTCCGTTGGTCATGGTTGGCAATTGGAATAAAAGTAATTATGGTCAATCCTTAAAGCAACAATATGAGCGCAATGAACATATATACCTGCTTGACCCCATCTATGATCAGCAGGGCTTAGACCTGTTGAGGTCAAATGCTTATTTATATGTTCACGGACACAGCGCAGGTGGAACGAATCCTTCACTCGTCGAAGCGATGTATCTGAACTTAGCTGTTATAGCCTATGACGTTTCATATAACCAGACTACAACAGAGCATCAGGCCATTTATTTTAAAAATGCAGATAGCCTGCTGAGTATATTAGAGTGTATTGAAAGTGAAGAAGTTCAGGCCTTAAAGAAACGCATGAAAACGATCGCAGACAGACGATATACCTGGAAGACCATTGCGTTAAAATATCAGAATGCAATAAGAAGTTTCGATTTCAACTATTCAAAAAACTCCACAAAAAGTGAGGCTGCAAAAATGAAAGTAAACGAATTACAGGAGTTCGAGGCCATGCACTTAAAAAAGACAAAAATGTTTTACGAATAAATCATCAGCTATGGAAGAGTTATACACAGATCAGTTTATCATTACAATTACCTTCGTAGGAAGCTTTTTGCTGGCACTTATGGTGGCATTTTTCATTATACCAGTTATTATAAGAAAAGCACAGGACCTTAAGTTGATGGATGTACCCGGGCATCGCGCATCACATACAGTACCTACCCCGTCGCTGGGAGGGCTGGGAATATTTGCAGGTTTGCTCATTGCAACAGTTTTCCTGAGTTTGTATGCAGAATTGAATATTTTCCTGATGATATTGGTATGTCTTGTTACGCTTGTAGTCATGGGAGTATTTGACGATAGACTCGATTTGTCTGCTCGATTTAAATTTCTTATTCAATTTTTAGTGGCCGGATATGTCGCCTATACAGGAATAAGAATAGAAACATTATATGGGCTTTTTGGAATCTACGAATTGCCGCTCATCTTGCAATATACATTCACCATACTCACTATTGTGCTTGTTACTAATGCTTTTAACCTCATAGACGGGATAAACGGGCTTGCCGGTGGCTTAGGGTTGATTAACTCATTTATATTTGCTGGCTTGTTCATCTATTTTCAGGACATAGGTTTTGCCATATTCGCCCTGGCGTGGGCAGGCGGCCTCATTGCTTTTCTATATTTTAATTTTCCAAAAGGCAAAATATTCCTGGGCGATACGGGTTCACTACCTCTTGGCTTTTTTATGGCTGTTTTTGGACTACGTGTTATTTCCCAACATATGCATTTTCATGATCCCGGAGTAGCCATAGCCGATAGTTTTATACTGGTATTTGCCATGCTCATGATACCGGTTTTAGATACATTAAGGGTATTTACCATAAGAATATGGCGCAAAACATCACCCTTTGTAGCTGATAAAAACCATATTCATCACCTGCTGTTAAAAAATGGTCTTGATCATACCAAAGCTACATTAACATTATACGGAGTGAATCAGGTTTATGTAACTATAGCTTTTTTGGTGGCCAGTAATAATATCAATTGGGCGCTGTCTATATTGATGTTGAGTTGGGTAGTTATGGCAGAAGGACTCACAATTCTCAAATACCTGCGTCACAAATCCAGGGAAAAAGGAGCTTTAAAGGCAACATACGAGTTGACAAAAAAGAACATCTTGCTGGCCAGACATCGTACTAAATCCATGAATGCAAAAATTAAATAAACCTTATAGGTGTAAAGAAATACCTGGAAGGTACCACAGAAAACCTATAAGGTGTGGAATAATACCTTATAGGTAATAAGAATTCTTTTTCCATAATTCTGTTAACTTTGCATTTCATTATTACAATATGAAGTTCTATCAGGATTTTAAACTCGGCGTTCTCGGTGGTGGTCAACTGGGACGCATGCTTATTCAATCGTGTGTCAATTTTAATGTGCACACTAGTGTACTCGATCCCGACAGTAGTGCACCATGCAGTGGTTTTAGCAATGAATTCCGCAAAGGTTCACTCCAAGATTATGAAACGGTTTACAATTTCGGAAAGCAGGTAGATTTGCTGACAATAGAAATAGAAAATGTCAATGTAGATGCTCTTGACAAGCTGCAACAGGAAGGCGTGAAAATATACCCTCAGCCCGAAGTCATTCGTATCATTCAGGATAAACGTACACAAAAACAGTTTTACAGAGATCATGATATTCCCACCGCCGATTTCGTATTGGTGAATTCTATAGAAGACCTGGATTTGCACAAGAACTTCTTACCTGCTTTTCAGAAGTTAGGTAAAGGTGGCTACGATGGTGGAGGTGTGCAACGTATAAGCTCATCAGAAGATTTCGTAAAAGCTTTTAATGCTCCGAGTTTACTCGAAAAGGCAGTGAATTTTGAAAAAGAAATTTCCGTGATAGCGGCACGTAATGCCAGTGGAGAAGTAAGTGTTTACCCTCCGGTAGAACTTGTATTTCATCCTGAATATAATTTAGTAGACTACCTGTTTGCGCCCGCAACAATAAGTGAAGAGCAGGATCAAAAAGTACGGGAAATCGCGCGTAAAGTCGTCGATGCCTTGGGCATAGTGGGTATTCTCGCTGTAGAAATGTTTATTAGTCAAGATGGTGAAGTACTGGTCAACGAATCGGCACCGAGACCTCATAATAGTGGCCATCAGACGATTAATGCCAATTTCACTTCTCAATACGAACAACATTTAAGGGCAATTTTGGACTTACCACTGGGCGAAACATCCATAAAACGCCCATCAGCAATGGTCAATATATTGGGCGCCGAAGGATACACTGGCCCGGCTATTTATGAAGGAATAGAGGAAGTATTAAAAATACCAGGGGCCAACGTCTTTCTGTATGGGAAAGCATTGACTAAGCCACATCGGAAGATGGGACACATTACCATAATCGATAGTGACATCGAATCTTTAAAAAATAAAGTGGAAATAATCAAAAACACGATAAAAGTTATAGCATAGTATGGCAGATGTAGGAATAATAATGGGAAGCAAGTCGGATCTTGGAGTGATGAGGGCCGCAGCAGAAATATTGGAAGAGCTGGAAGTGTCATTTGAGTTGACAATTGTTTCTGCACATCGTACTCCACATCGTATGTTAGAATATGCAGAATCTGCCAGAGACAGAGGAATTAAGGCAATAATTGCAGGAGCAGGTGGTGCTGCTCATCTTCCCGGGATGGTAGCTTCTTTGACTACATTGCCGGTAATTGGCGTTCCTGTCAAGTCAAGTAATTCAATCGACGGTTGGGATTCTGTTTTATCAATTCTGCAAATGCCGGGAGGTATTCCGGTTGCTACGGTGGCGCTCGATGGTGCAAAGAACGCTGGTATTCTCGCTGCCAGCATTATTGGTACCTTTAATGAAAAAGTAGCCGGTAATCTTAGCGACTATAAAGCATCTTTGAAAAATAAAGTGCTTGATACCGTCGAAGATGTGGATAAAAACGGCTGGAAAGCATAAGCTAAATTTAAATAGCTCTTAATCTAAGAGCTATTTGTTATTTTTAAAGGAGTAAGATCAATCTATTAAAAGGCCTGTTCCTTTTTGTCAGAGCCCGATGATATCGATTCAAAAACCTTATCAACTGTGCTTAGTAGATTGGACATGGCGATAGGCTTACTAATATATCCTTTAAAGCCCAATTCCAGGCATTTCTCCTCTTCCTCTTTGACGGGAAATAAAGTCTGAGCAATAATAGGCAACTCAGGTCTTATTTTCCAAATCTCTTCTGCGAGCTCCGTCGCATTCATGTCATCTAATCGGAGGTCCATAAGCACGAGGTTTATAGACGAATCTATGCGTATACACTCCAAAGCCATACCTCCGGTCAATACCCACATATCTCTTATTTCAGTAGGGTAGAAGGCTTCTTTTAGAAAGAGGTAATTGAGTTCTTCAGCTTCTATGATAAGCACTTTTTTGTCGCCCCATTTATAAATTGGTGCCGCAACTGGTTCTACCTTTTTGTCAGTTTCTGCAGGTACCTGGTTGAGCGCAAAATTGTCAGCTACCAGGTAAGGGATCTTGAAAAAGAACGTTGATCCTTGTCCGTATTCTGATTCTACCCACATGGTACCTCCTAACAATTCGGTAAGCTTACGGGCTATAGAAGTGCCAATGCCTACACCATTGTGGGCAGATACCGTAGCATCTTCGATTTGACCAAAACGCTCAAAAACATATTCGAGCTTGTCTTTGGGTATACCAATTCCGGTATCGCGAACGAAGAATACAACATCTTCCCCCTGAAGGTCGAATCCAAACTCAACCTCACCGTCATTGGTGAATTTCAGAGCATTATCTAATAAATTTGTCAGAATCTGTTTAAGCCTAATAACATCTGTTTGCACTTTTGTGTCTTCGTGTCCGGATTTGATAGTCAGACGCAGGTCTATGCGGTCCTTTTTCCTGAATTGATAAACATCATGTAGTTCATCCAGCAACTCCTTTACCATTAACGGCCCCGGGCTAATTTTAATTTGACCCGCCTCCAGTTTGGCAATGGAAATGAGGTCCTCAATAATTCCCAAGAGTGTGTCTCCACAATTATTGATATAATCGATGTACTTCTCTTTTTTCTTTGTTTCAATATTATCTTCCGATTTGAGCAAAGAAGCAAAGCCCATCATGATATTCAAAGGAGTTCGAATTTCGTGGCTGATGTTAGAAATAAAAGCCGATTTTAGTCGATTGGCTTCTTCTGCCTGATTTTTGAGGTTGGTCATGTGTTTGACCAATTTGCGCAATTGCTCAGTTCTGGATTTAACTTCATCCTCCAGATATACCATATAATCGCGGTTACGCTGGGCCAAATCATACTTGGTACTTAAAGAAAGAGACAGTTGTTTGACCGTTACCACGTCCACGGGTTTCTTTATAAAGAACAGTTTATCGGTCTGACCAAATTTTGTCAGTATTTGATCCCACGAATAATCGGAGTAAGCGGTACAAATGACCATTTCGATGTAAGGAAACTCTTCCCAGATTTTTGAAATAGTTTTAATACCATCAATTCCCGGTGGCATGCGTACATCCATATAAATAAGTGCATATGGATCGTTATCTTTAGCCGCCTTCCGCACCATTTCAATTGCTTCCATTCCTTGAAATGCGTGATCTATCTGATAATCAACAATGGGTTCTTCTTCCTCAACATCAGCTTCTTCATCCCCATCGAATAATAATTCTTCCATAGATGCCAATTCATCATCTTTCATTTTAATAGAAAGGATTTTTTCGAAATCGTCGTGAATTGACGGGTTATCATCTACAATTAAGATTCGCCTGTTCGTCATAGCTTATAATTCTTCTTTTGAAAATGTTAGTTCGAAGGTACTTCCTTTACCGGCGCCCTCACTTGCAACACTAATTTTACCGTTTGATTCCATCATTGTTATGGCACATGAATGTAAACCAAATCCATTACCTTTTTCTTTGGTGGTATAACCATGATTAAATATTTCCTTCATTTGCTGAGCAGAGAGTCCTACTCCTTTGTCGCTCACTGCAATAATAATCTCATTACCGTTATTTTTGGCCTCAATGTTTATTGCTCTTCTTTCAACCGGAGTAAGCTCCATGGCTTCGGCAGCATTTTTTATCAGGTTAATAAAAACATGTATGACCTTGGATTTGTTTGCTCTGATTTCCAGGTTATTTGGTATTTTGTTATTAAACTTAATAAATTGAGATTCCAAATTTTTTCTTTGAATGGCGTAGGCCGATTCAACAACCTTATAAAAGTTGACAGTATCCAGTAAGTCCAGCGACTGGGCATAACTTTGCTGTATTTCGAGAATATTTTTTATCACCTCCAGCTTTTCCGTTATGGCTTTTGTTTCGGTACGCAGATTCTCTTGCTCATCTTCCAGCTGGTGAGCCAATTTACTGAGGTACTCCAGTAACACTTTACCCTTATTATTAGTAGCTATAAAGTGATTAAGGTCTTGTTTGTTGGCCAGCAACAGATCAACCGCTTTGGAGAGGTTACTCAATTTCGAATCACCCAAATGCCTTACCTGCTCTGAAACGCTGACATTGATGGAATTAAGTACATTGCCAACGTTATGCAAGACATTGGTCGCCAGTTCGGCTTTACCCGATTCGTGCGCTATTTGAATGGCCTGGTTGTGTATTTCGTCACGGTAATTTTTACTGTCTGTAATATCTCTTCCCAGTCCAATGATACCTACTATTTCTCCTTCTTTATTGAGGTATGGGAATTTTGAAGTAGATAGCCACTTCACAGATTGGTTCGGCAGATAACATTCTTCCTCGATGTTAAGCAATGATTTACCCGTTTTGATGACATGACGTTCATCTTTCAGGTACTTTTCGGCAACATGTTCTCCATAAAAATCAGTATCGTTTTTACCAATTAGATGATCTGGCGTACCAACGCCCATTACTTCGGCAACAGCGGAGTTCGCCAATAGAAAATTGCTATTGACATCTTTGATGTACATCAAATCCGGACTGGTTCCAATAATGGTCTCCAGTAGCAAGTATATATCTGTATCCTTATTTTTGTCGAGAGCCAGCACAGTTAATTAGTTATCATTTACATAGCTTCATTGCGATTTTCACAATGATTTTAAACAATCAAAAACCCAAAAATAGTCCCATTTGTTTAACGATTTTTTGAGTATTGAGGTTTTCGCATTTTCGATGAAATCTGCGGTTAAACGAAGGTTTTTCATCAAAAATGTGCAAAAGTACGGTTCGCAATTACAAGGCGGTGTATACTAAACACTTATTAGGATGCTCTCAGGGGTGAAAATTGCGTTTAAAGGCAGGGACTCAAGTTACAATTTAAAATTTAACTACTTTTTGAAGATTTCGGTGAAATTGTCAATTTAGGTGTTAATCTTACGTTTCAAATCGACGTAAAAGGAGTCACCTTTAAGCGTGACAGACACTCTGTTAGGTACCACTGTATTATAGCCAATAAAACCAAAGTGATTCATAAATTCATGAAAATGAGTGCTAAATTGATGTCGGAAGTTGCACTTCAAGTTTATGAATAGAAAATGGGGTATTACCTATTAGGGAGTGCAAAATGATGTATTTTGAGAAGTAATGAAGTAATATTGCTTAAGAAATTTCCAGTGCTTCGATCGTATTTTCGAAGTCGAATTGTATGTCTTCGTGTAATTTGTTCACAATTTTTTTGGCTGCTATCAATTGTCTGTTGTATAAATTAACAAGTATAGTACTGCGATTCATTGATGGAGACATGTATTTCAATTTTGTGCAAAAATACAGCAACAATTCGGCTTCTGTAGACTTTTGGTCAGAATAACGAGCGTATTTTTTGATAGTTCTTAATACTTTACGAACGGTTTTTTTTATATAAAAATAGCTCGATGTGTTCATTCCTTCAAATAACTCATCGGCCTCTGTTTTGACTTGTTTTACATAATCACTTTCGTTTTGCTCTTCGAAAAGCAGGTAAGTAAGGAGCTCTTTATTCTCTTTTTTGAACTTAGAGAGCCTTAAACAAATCTTTACAAGATCTTCTTGATTGTAATGAGTAAGCTCCTGTTTGAGCTCTTTAACAGATGCTGCTTTCATTGGCTAAGCGAGGTCTGTTGCTATTTTGCCTTCTTCTACACCAAAGTCGGCTTCGATCATTTCTTTTGACTTCAGGTTCGAAACGATGATGATGTAGTCGTGTTCACCTATTGTTAATTCTTCCGAAGGGTTTTTGTATAATACCCATTTGCCATTTTCGTACTTACTAACAGCCATAAAAATACTGTCATAACGTGTTTTCATGTCTAAAAACACATGCATACAGTCTTTTCCAATGTATAGGTTCTCTTCGGTAATACGAAATTGCATCATGTCAAAATCGTGTGTATAATGTATGGCGGTAGCCATTATGTCCTCGGTGAAAGCTGCTACTTCCGGTTCAAAAATAAAGCTTGCCACCAGTTTCGAAGCAATATCGTTCTTAGAGATCACATAGGTAACACCTGCTGAATGAAAAGTGTCTTTAAGTCTTGAATTATTAAGAGAGACAACGATTTCTTTATTAGGATAAACGTTTTTTATGTTCAGCATGTAGACGAGTACTTCTGTATCATCTTTTAAATTAAGAAATATACAGCTCGCTTTGGAAATGTTTACACTTTCAAGTGCTTCCAGGTTTTCATAATCTGCAAATAAGGCAAAAACATTATCGTTGTCGTGATACAAGTCGTGTATAAGATCGATATTATCTTTTTTGTTGGTAACGACAGCTACCTTGTGACCGGCACGCACAATATTATTGGATACCTCGCGACCAAATTCGTCCCAACCTATAACAACTATGTGATGAGACATTTTAGTACCTAATAACCCTAACTTTTTAGACTCCATATAATTTTGGATTTTACTACTCAACGAACCAATTATATAACCTATCAGACCCACACTGCACAATATCATTATGAGGCCAATAAGCTTGCCAACCGGAGTTACCGGATACATGTCCCCATAGCCTACTGTAGTGAGTGTGACTATGGAAAACCAGGCTGCTTCCATGAAGGTATGAATACTTGAACCGTCTGCATCTTTTTCGAAAATGGGCAGTAATGCTATTAATATCAAATATAATGACACACAAGCGCCAATAATAAAAGTAGAACGGTATCTTTTCTTCATAGCTTTTTAACTTCCATTGATTTACGACAAAATGTATTTTTGGTTTTTTTATGTTTTAATTGTATACTAACGAAATCAAGTGGCTTTAGTAACCCAAATTAAAACATTTCGCTTTGAACACCATAAAAAAACTCGGCTTAATCTGCTTTTTGTGCACAAATTTATGCGCAGCAGGGCAGAATGCTTCCTTTGTCGAAGGTGATCCGGACTCTCAAAAAATAAAGATAAGGGAGTCAAAGGAAATTACCGGATTCAACGATTACGTATATCAGTTTAGCCAATCGCCTTTTGGTAAATTTTACGCATGCACTTCCGGCGACAACAAAATAGAACTTCGGGACGAATATATGAATGTAATTTGGGAGCATCAGGGCGACCCACGCAGTGTGGGCGGCAACTTTGTGTTCAGTCCCGATGAACGGTTTCTTATTTTTTCCAAATTTAGAATGGAGTCCGATATCGCAATTTTGGACCTTAGTACCCTCGAAATAGTACAGGTATTGTCAGAACACGCCTATTATGTAAATGACCTGGCTATTCACCCAAATGGTAAAATGCTGGCTTCAGTTAGTAGTGATAAAACGCTTAAAATTTGGACCTATGGAGAAGAAGGCTTTCAGCTGGAACCTCAACTGGAAAAAACGTACGAAAAAAATGTGGACCAGGTAGAAATAAATGCTGCCGGTAACATGATGGCATTAGGCACTACGGGTGGTATCATTGAGGTTTTTGATATTGGTGAGGTCAAACAGGGACAACGCTTTCTAAAATCTAACGGAGTAATCCAACAAAAGGGTTATAGCATAGAAGGTCTGGCTTTCCACCCCAAAGACCCCTACTTTGTAACAAGCACCAGCGCCGGATTTAAAATATGGGAGATTAAAAAGAATAAAATAGTCAAGAGTGATTCTGTAGCCGTAAAAAGTGCTCGTTTTCAGCGTTTGTCCTTTAGCCCGGATGGTAAACTACTCGCAGTAGGTCGCTCAAATGGAACTATAGGAGTGTATTTCTGGAAAAAAAGCACGCTAGAGGAATTTGTAACAATAAGAAGGCATAAAGATGTGACATTTAACGTATCTTTTTCTCAAAATGGAAAAGAACTAATAAGTGCCAGCAGAGACCGTACAGCAGTGGTTTGGGAGGTTACCGGTATTAAAGGAAACCCACGATCGCGGCTTATAAATATGCTGGGAGCCAATCTGAGTAACTATCAAAGAAAGATAATGACGCATGATTTTTCGGCAAGTCTGAGCACCGAGATGGATCAGACCTTACTCAGGGAAAAAGGAGAATTCGAAACTACTGCCCAGTTTGAACAACGTGCCGAACAAGCAGAAAAAGTCATTATGCAGAAGCTATTTCAGGAATCTGTGAAGCATGTTTGTACACTAGTGCCATCGGGAGCCTACGATTGTAGTACTATTTCGCTACTCGCGTATAATGCCGATCGTGAAGTGTATAAGGTAAATGTGTTTGACCAGGACATTGGCGTGAATATACCATTACATGAAGCCAGGACACTTAAAGAAAATCAGCAAAATGTAAAAGTACGCGTGAAGGGCAATTTGAAAGACGACGCAGACACCTGGCAGTTCCATATAGTACACCCCCTCAACAAAAAGACCTACCCTATTCGTTTGCCCGACAATCCTTTTTACCCTATTCATGATAAAAGAGAGATAAGCCGTGACCTAAGTGCTCCAGGTTCATTGGCGCCCATAGCACCAATGCCGGTAAACAAACCTCAAAGTGAAGCACAAGCGGTACCTAAAACCTATGCGCTGCTTTTCGGAACAAACGAGTATACCGAGTTTGAGAATTTAATCAACCCTATTATAGATGCCAAAGCCATACAAACCGAATTACAAGACAATTTTGACGTGCAGGTCGAACTTTGTGAGAACTATACACAAGATGCCTTTATTAAAAAAATACGCTCTTATGCCAAAATGAAATTTGGCCCTAAAGATCAATTATTCATTTTCATTGCGGGCCACGGTAAATTTGATGAAATATTCGGAGAGGGTTACCTCGTAACCAGTGATTCGGAAAAGAAAGACTATGCTAAGACATCTTACCTCTCACATGCCAGATTGAAACTAATTATTGATCATATTAAATGTAACCACATAGTGCTGGTGATGGACGTTTGCTTCGGTGGTTCTTTTGACATAGATAAAGTGCAGCATCGTGGAACAGATATGTACGACGATGTAGATAAATCCACTTTTATAGAACGTAAGCTAAAATACAAAACACGATTGTACCTTACTTCCGGGGCCATTCAATACGTTCCCGACGGGCGCCCTGGGCACCATTCTCCGTTTGCCAGACGTGTACTGGAAGCGCTAAGATCTTATGGAGGCGAAGATGGCATATTAACCTTTAGAGAGTTGATTCAGTCGGTGGAGAAAGTAGTGCCGCAGCCTATGTATGGAGAGTTTGGCGACAATGAACCGGGGTCTGATTTTATCCTAATCTCCAAAGATGCCTTTAAAAAACAACAACAGCAGGAATAACAATGAGTTAGGGAAATGAGAAGACTTTTTGGTATATTATTTCTACTCACCGGAGTTTTTGCATTTGTAGGAGGAATATATACCTGGGGTACCGGCTTACTTTTTGTACAAAGCGATTTGTCAAAATCTTTGATTCCATGGGGCGATATAATAATAACAGCACCCATATCTATTTTGAGCGCTGTAGGTTTGTTTAACAAGAAAAAATGGGGTGAGAAACTTGGTCTGGCAAGTAGCGGAATTTATGTTTTCGGCTCGGTTTTGGTGTTCGTAGAAGTTGTATGGACAGCCAATTATGTCTATAAACTCCTGATCCCTTCAATTATTGGGTTTATGATTGGTTTATCGTTCATTATCAAAAGCATTAAATAGCTATTATTAAATGAAGGTGCTGTGAGTGTCTTTAATCTAATAAACGCTTTAGGATATCCAAAAAATAGTCCCAACCCCCATCAAATGAAGAAGTGTCCTGGTCCGGAGAGAATGTCTGCTGTAATTTTATGCGCACACCGCCTTTTTCTTCGATGAAGTCTATTTCAATAACACTGTCAACAGCTCCATATTTAGCTGTATAAACGACCCTTTTATTGTGAATTACCTCCAGGTATTTACCTGAAATGATTGTGCCATCCTCAAATTTAACTTTATAAATACCTCCTGGAACGGACTTAAGTTCAATCTCTTTGCCATGCCATGCCAACATCGCTTCAGCGCTTGTGAAGCTATCAAAAACTTTGTCTATGGACGATTTGATCCAAATCTCTTTATAGATGATATTATTGCTCTTCATTTTCCAATCTGCTCTTTAAGTTAGAGAGGCCCTCGTCCCATAACCGGTCGAAGAATTGCATTGCTTTCTTTAGTTCACCCTGACGAAGCGAATAGATTCGGAAGTTTCCATGCTTGGAACAATTTACCAAACCCGCTTCGCTCAAAACTTTTAGATGTTGGGATGTGGACGATTGACTGATGCCTGTTTTTTTGCGCAATTCATCTACAGTACATGGTCTTTCCCCTAATAGTAACACCATTTTTAAACGATGCTGATCACTCAAAGCGCCGAATGTTCTTTCGATTAGCATAAAACAAAAATACAAACTATATTATAATTATCTAATATTAATATTATATTTGAATAATATATTATGATTAAATCAATGAAAAGTGAACGATTGCTTCTAAAAATGGGCTCATGTTATTTATCGCTTTCTTTCATGGTAACTGGCGGTCCTAAGCTACCTCGCACAAGCGATTTTTTAAAAATGTAGGAATTGATGAGAACAGTAAAAATTGATGCTGGTGGAGGTATAAGGAGTAACACGCAAAATTTAATGGACGGATTTAATATAATTGTATCAATTTTTCTTTTTAGTATTCCTGTACTTACCTTGTCCATATTGGCAGAAAATAGGAATAATTTAAACAGGCTGGTGGCAATAGACCTGCTGGCTTATTCTGGCTTCTTTGTGACTTCATTCAAATTGCTGGCTATTGGCAGAACGATATTTTCGGCAGTGGTTTGTGTACTACTCATTGTTTCACTTATAAATAATAAAGCTTATGAACAAAAACCCAATAGTAGATGAATACCTACAAAAGAAAAAGCATCCTTTGACAGCAGAAATACAGCGTGTGCGGGAAATTATACTAGAAACACACCCAGACATGGAAGAAACCATTAAATGGAGCAGCCCAACCTTTGTGTATAAGGGAAACATGGCATCCTATTTTATGAATGCCAAAAAACACGTGAGTTTAATGTTTCACAAAGGAGCGACTATTAAAGATAACACTGGACTCTTACAAGGTGATGGCAAAGAGGCAAGAACAGCCAAGTTTGCAGATATGCAGGCCATAGAAAATCAAAAAGAAGCTTTGCAAGAGGTGGTCCGGGCCTGGATAAAGATGCAAGATGCCTAAGGAACGCTTACAATTTATCCTTTAAACGGCTAATTTTTATACTTTTTTGCAGCAAGTTTACTCCCAATTAAGCTTGACTATATAAATCCACATCCAGGTGTTGTGTAATAACGTGTAATATTACGTTCCCTTTTTTCTAGCTAAACTCACACTATAAACTACAAAGCACTCCTTTTATACGAAATAAGGAGTGCTCTTTCCAACAAAAATTTTGAGTTCATGAACAACACCAAATACCGCATAGGCAAATGGCTGCCTTCCGATAGCAACTTTATTAACGCTTGGATCAGATCCAGAGTACAGATGGTCCAAGACTCAGATAAGCCTTTAAGACCTTCTATCAATGACCTCAGAGCAGCTATTTATGCCGATCCGATTCTTTATATGAGCTTCACAAGCATGTATGATGAAATACCGCAGGGATATAATGAACCAATCAAGAATTTTGAAGTAATGCTTCAAATCATGAATCAAATATTGGATGAGGCGCCATGTTTCAGTGTGGTAGAAAATCAAATCGGGCTGGTAGGTTTTCCAATTAACGCTATTTTGGATTGGGCCATGGGTACACAAGGAGGTTATTTAACTTTTACCCATCGGCTTGTCAATGAGAAGTTGAAGGTAATCCTCAATGAATGGAAAGTTTTTTTGGAATCGGAAGCATCCAGGTATGTGCTTGTTGATACGCCAATAGACCAGCAACAACCCGATTATAAGGCTCCCCTCGGTTGGTTTACCCCTCAGGCCCTCGAAGCTATTGCAGCAGAAGACCCATTTAGGGGGCAAGGCGATGATCCTTATGAGGCCAAAGCTAATTTCATCTACAATTACCAATGCAGTCCGGATTTACCAAATTATGGCTACAAAAGTTGGGACGACTTTTTTACGCGCGAGTTTAATCCCGGAATAAGGGAAGTAAGTTCGGAAGACGCTTCAGAAGATGTTATTGTAAATGCTTGCGAATCCGCACCCTACAATTGTGTGACAGATGCAAAAATGAAGGATAAGTTTTGGATGAAAGGACAACCTTATTCAATTGTCGATATCATGGACCATCATGAACTCACGAAAGAATTTGGTGACGGTAGTACGGTATATCAGGCGTTCTTGTGTGCCAAATCTTATCACAGGTGGAATAGTCCTGTGGATGGTACGGTTATGGCTGTTAAGAATGTAGAAGGTACTTATTATTCCGAAGCTCCGGTAGCAGGTTACGACCCGGCCGGACCTAACGAATCTCAGGGTTATATTACTGAGGTGGCCGCCCGGGCCCTCATATTTATCCAATCCAATAATCCTAAAATAGGCTTAATGTGTTTTGTGGCGGTAGGTATGGCGGAGGTCTCCAGCAACGAAATTACGGTCAAAGAAGGTCAAACTATAAAAAAGGGAGACCCTATTGGGACCTTTCACTTTGGTGGCTCTACCCATTGTCTGATTTTTAGACCCGGAGTAGAAATAGCATTTGATTTTCATAATCAGACACCATCACTCAATACCAGCAATATCCCTGTAAAAGCACGCATTGGGGTGGTGAAATGACAAAACTTTCAGATTAAGTAGTAATTAAACTAGTATGTGTACAAGTGTAATGGCCGGAAAAGCGGCGACCGATGATAATACAATTTTACTGGCGAGGAATGAAGATTATGCCAAAAACAACTGGAATAAATACCTCACATTTCGCCCTTATCCGGAATATCATGACCCTCATAACGACAACCCTGTTGTAAGCGATGCTATTTGGACATTGGGAAACGGTTTGAAAGTACCGGTGCCACAACAAAATTTCAGTTACAGCGCTATTCCCGATTTTGCGGCTTTTCAGGAAGCTTCTAACAATATAAATAACCGTTTCTTTTATGAAGAACGAGGCATAAACGAAGTGAACGTCGCTATTTCTGCTACCAATTCAATGGAAGCTATAAACGATCGGGTGAAAGATATTGACCCTTTTGTATTACCTGGAATTGAAGAAGCGATCATACCTACGCTCCTATTGCCACAGGCCAAAACTGCCAAAGAAGCGGTATTAATTCTGGGAAATTACGTTGAAACCTATGGATCCGCTGAAGGTAACGGTATCCTCTTTGGAGATCCTTCGGAATCCTGGTATATGGAAATAGGTTCTGGGCATCATTGGATAGCAGTGCGTATACCCGATGAGAAATACCTTATAGTGGCCAATGGTTTACGAATCCACGATGTGGACTTAAGTTCCAGGGACACCTTGCATTCCGCCGACCTGTTTAATTTTGTGGAGAAACATCAATTACTATTGAATCCCGATGTGGAACATTTCAATTTTGCCGCCGCTTTCGGTACACCTGGAATAGCCTATAACACCGACCGGATTTGGCTGGCCCAAAAGATACTCACACCTTCCTTTGACCAGGCGCCACGCAAAGAACAATATCCATTGTTTTTAAAACCTGATAAAATGATTGGAGTGAAAGCTGTAATGCAAGTGTTGAGAGCGAACTACAAAGGTACGGTTTTAGAAGGTAGGGCTTCTCGACCTATAGGTGTAGATCGCACCGCAGAAAGCCACATCATCATTCTCGATGATAAAATGCCTTTTGAATTACAGGGAGTGATCTGGCAGTGTATAAGTACACCGCTTGGGGCTCCATACATGCCATTGTTTGCCTGCTTAAGGGATATCCCAACGTCTTATATGAAAGGTGGAAACCAATACGATCCCGGCTCTGCCTACTGGTCCTTTAGAGCACTACATGGCCTGTCTCAAGAGGGTAAATATCACCAAATAATTGACGTCGACTGGAACATAAAAGAGGATCAGTTTGTAAATGATCAGTACCATTTAAAAAATATGCTTAAAGAGCTTTATGTCGAAAATAAGGAGCAGTCTGTCAATTATGCAGCCAACTATAGTACCGGTATTCTTTACCAGACAGTCGGGGAAGCCAATAAATTAATGGTGGCACTTATGACAAGCATCTCCGCAATTTCACCGGAAGAAGCGCCAGCGGAAATACCTGAAGAAATAATGACTTATTAATAAACGAAGATTGATTACCTCTGGAAGAACTGCAAAAAATAAAACGCAGTTCTTCCATGAGATTGATGCATAAAACGGCAACTAATCACCTCAAAGCTATCCCGGTCGTACCAAATAGTAGAATTGCCTTCTATCATTCTACTTGCTAAATTGAGCATAGGTTATATTAGTGTCTTATTGGCACAGAACGAGTGAAAGAACAATTCAAAAGGTACGTAAATCAAATTTGTCCCCTACAGGAGGATACACTTCAGGAATTATTAAACTGTTTTATTCCCTCTTTTCTGAAAAAGAATGCGTTTTTCGTTCAAGAAGGAGAACAGGCAAAAAAGGTGGGCTTTTTGAATGAAGGAATAGTCAGGGCTTATTTTTTAAACGATGAAGGCAAAGAATATAACAAACAATTCTTTGTGGGACCGTCCATCATCGGAGCTTATACATCTCTGTTGACCAGGCAACCAAATAAAATTGCTCAACAAGCGCTGACAGACTGTCAAATTATGATCGCTGACTTTAGTAAAATTGAGTCCTTATACAATCAGTATCATGAATTGGAAAGACTGGGTAGAAGAATAGCGGAGTTTTACTTTCTGGAAAAAGAAAAGAAAGAAATAGAAATGGCCTTGCTAGATGCCGAACAGCGCTATTATATACTCAGAGACACATTTCCTCGAATTGAATTGGAGATCTCTCAGTATCATATTGCGTCTTACTTAGGCATCAGTCCTACGCAATTGAGCAGGATTAGAAGAAAAATAGCAGATCAGTAATTCCTTTACATATGTAAATAGATTTAAGGTCTTGAGGTTTCATTTTTGTATGGATCACCAAATTGTACATCATGAAATCTATAAAAACAGCTATTCATATCTTCATTACCTTGGCCTTCGTTGGGCTATTCTACAGTTGTGCCATTAAACCCTTAGCCTGGCATGCGCCTGAGAAACCTGCTTTTGTTAATGAAATCGAATTTAACAAGCGCTTAACACAAGCGACCAAAATCGATTTATTGGGATACGCCGGCGCGGAGGAATTTGCCATGGATTCCAAGGGGAATATCTACTGCGGCGCACACAAAAGTGAAAAAGACTTTTCAGCTGGCGCCATTATAAAAATTACCCCCGAAGGACGGGCAGAAGAATTCCTTAAAACGGATAAATGGGTCACAGGTTTGCAGTTTGACCTAAGCAACAACCTTATTGCATTAATGAATGGAGTTGGACTTATTAAAATAAAAAGTGACAAAACGATTGATACCTTGCTGATGCATACTCCCGGTGGAGAACCACTATTAATGGGGACAGGATTAAAAATAGCATCTGACGGTAAAATCTATTTCGCCAATATGTCCTCCACGAATGAAACATCTCCTAAATACATCAATAAGCTCATCTTGGAGATGAAGCCTACAGGGGGCATCTATTGCTTCGACCCGATAAGTAATAAAACTACTATTATTTCAAGCGGCAATTATTTCGGGAATGGCTTGGAGCTAGCTTGTGATGAAAGTTTTTTGCTTGTTTCGGAAACTTCAAAATACAGAATAATTAAATATTGGTTGAAAGGTGAAAAAGCAGGAACCTCAGAAATTCTGTTAGATAACTTACCAGGCTTCCCCAATAATATCTCCAGAAGGAGAAACGGTAATTTTTGGATAGGATTTACCACAAAAAGAAATGATCAGCTTGATCAAATACATCATAAGCCGGGCATGAAGAAATTTGTTTACGGCTTACCGCAATTTATGCAACCCAAAGCAGAAAAGTTTGGGATGGTATTGGAAATTACTCAGCAGGGAAAAATTGTTCAGGCCTTATTCGACACTAAAGGTAAAACGGTAACAGAAGCCGGAGCTGTAAGCGAGTGGAACAATAGTTTATACCTGGGAGGTGATAACGTGAGATACGTTTCAAAAATTAGATTGGATTAGCACCTGGTCGAGGTGCATTTGTTGAAGAAACCATATCTAATTTACATGTTCTATCGTTCTTTTTCGTTTAATTGGTGTTGAGACAAAAGACTGTTATTTTGAAAGACAGCATCAGGCAGAATATTCAGCAGCATATTGCACTTACAGATGAAGAGTTCAATCTTTTTTATAGTAAACTTCAGTTCAAAACACTGAAGAAAAAAGAATATATCCTTGAAATGGGGTCCGTTTGCGATGCGATATTTTATATTAACACCGGTTTGATCAGGTATTTTTACCTTACTGATGGAGAAGAACATACCGGGCAATTTTTTTTCGAAAACAGCTGGTATTGTGACATTGAGAGTTTTGTACTTCATCAGCCATCTGAATTATTTGTACAGACCCTCGAACCCACCAGCCTGGCGGTGATTTCAAAATCTGCAGTTTACGAACTTTATGATAGCATTCACGGCTTCGAGCGATTTGGGAGACTTATGGCCGAAAATGCATTTATAGGTTTACGAAAAAAAACGAGGTCACTTACACAACTGGACCCTGAGGCGCGCTATTTACAGCTACTCAATGAAAGACCCAAAGTAATGGAGCGGGTAAAGCAGCGATACATAGCCAGTTACTTGGGAATCAAACCACAATCACTGAGCAGAATTCGTAGGCGACTTCTATCAGATTAAGATTTGTTAACTTAAGTGAATGTTTTTGTGCAGGTCTTGCCCGAATTTTACATGGTAAATAAAACCATGTAAAATGAAAACACTACTAATGATACTTCATCTGAGCTTCCTTTTTAAGGCGTTTACGTCGGAAGCTCAGTATGCCCTGGACCTTTCGTTGGGCACATCGCGCCAGGACAAGGCATTTATGCGCGTACAGATAAATCGCGCTGTGAATCCACAGCTCAAAGTCGCGGCTCAATTCCGCATAGCATCAAACCGTTATCGTTTTATAGCTGCCAATGCTATTAATACCGGGTTGAGCTATGAGTTCTCTTTGCCTGTCACCTATAAAATTCAGGGTTTCAATGATGCCGCGTTTTTCGCTTCGTTAAAAACGGGGCTTCGTTTTCAACAAGGAGATCCGATAAATAACGAAACGGTGCAGGTGAATAACAGTACGGCGCTTCATGTTGAGCCCGGATTTCATGTTAGTTATACTATTAATTCAAATAGCAGGTTTAATGCCGGAGTTTCGTTTCCGATAACCTACGAATTAAATCCGCAGCGCTTATTTGAGAACCAAGCCACCATGGTTCACCTGGGAATAAGCAAAGGCATAAAAGAGTACGGAGTAGCTTTCCTTAAAATAATGACCGGCCCTGCATTTGGTGGAAGTGGTGACACACAAAAATACTTGTGGTCAATCGAGTCCGGAGTAAGGCTGGTGCTTAAAGGGAAGAAAAGTTATCCTGATTTTTTATTCATCGAAACAATGCTGTAAAACAATGAGAAAAGTAATATTGATAATTATACTATATACGCTTGCACATACCGTGCATGCCCAGGATAAAAATAAAATAGGATGGTTTTTGAGTCCCGAGGCAGGTGTAATGTTCCTGGACGATCACATTGGTAAAAATGTTGGGGCTTCATTGGGCGTCAAACTGTGGAACGGAAGACTAAAATTGGGCTTTTACGGATATGGGAGGTCGGGTCCCATAAATAATAAGACCTTTACCAAGGTAGCAGCCAATGGTCAGAGCTACAAAGGTAAAGATGTGCTTAGCTTGAAGGCAGATCATGGTACTTTCGGATTACTGATTGCACCCGGTTTTAAACTTCAAAAAATAAGATTGGACGTGCCACTTGCAATTGGAGGTGTTGCCGGCGGATTTTATTTGTTTGATGAAGACCGGATTACGCCTGACGGGGCGAGGGTGAGTACATGGGAAAACAAATTGATGGATGGTAAAGATGCAGGTTTTGGTACATGGTACGAAATTGGTGTTCGTGGATATGTCCCCCTAAAACCTAATAGTCTGAGTATTGGAGTAGGTTTACATTATACCATAACGAGCGGATGGGATACTTACTACGACCCTTCCGGACAATTCTACAACAATAAACTGAGAATTTCCTTCGCCTTATTAATGGAATCTACAGATTGATAATCGAATACATTGTAATTTATGATAGACTTCTAAGGACATCACTCCTTAGAAGTTTAATTAGCCTTACCAGCTGTAATAATTTAATTCCGGTCCGGAAAAATAGGCATGCTGGCCATATATATGAGGGTTTCTTTTTAAATTCACCAGTAAAACCTGCTTTAACGCACCAAAATATTGTCGTTTACGTAATAATATACTGATAAAATTACTGGTGTATTCATGAGTAATTACATCTTTCTAACTTATGCTGTGAACTAAATAATGCTAATTATTAACTACTGAAAGAAATTCTGCGAGGTGATTATAGATTGAATGATCGCATTTCTGTAGCTTAAAAAGAAAGCGATTTGATTGAAAATATAATAAAATGGGTTATAGGTGATGTAAATAAAATCACCTTAGAAGAACGCCTGCTTAATGGTGCCAGCTTTATTATGTCTTGTGGAAGCTTACTTTTTGTTATCCATGTAGGTGTCTTATGGGGGGCAGGATTCAATCTTTTATTCATGGCCTTAGCCTGCTTGATTTACCTGGCCATTTTCTATTCATCAAGATTTAGGCGCCTGGAACAATCTGCATTTGTTTTTGCCTTTTTATTTCCCATACTCATGTCTGCCGGTTTCATTTTATTTGGGGGTATAGACGCTGATATGGAGGCGGCAATTGTGATATCATTTCTTGTAGGTATTCGCATTTTACCTAAAAAATTTGAACGAATCTATTTTTTGTTTATATCCATAAATTGGGGAGTGCTCATCCTTCTTGGCTATTATAGCCCTGATTTGGTTTATATACTCACAACGCGTGCAGCACGTCATATCGATTCGTTTGTGACAATGATTATTTGTTTGTTTTTCTCATGGAGTGTCATTCGCATATTCAAACAGAATAATCAAATGGAAAAGCAGGCTATACAAGATAAGAACAAGGAACTTACTGAATTTCAGGAACAGCTTGTTAAGGAGAAAGAACGCGCTGAACACCTTTCGTCTGTCAAGACAGAATTCTTGTCAACAATGAGTCATGAACTAAGAACTCCTTTGAATGGTGTTATAGGTATAACGAATCTGATGTTACGTGATGATGACGAACGAATTAAGCTTGAAAACCTTGAAATCCTGAAGTTTTCGGCAGAGAATTTGGTTACGATTGTCAATGATATTCTTGATTACAATAAAATTGAGGAAGGTAAAATCAGTTTTGAACACATTTCATTTGAAATGCATAAGCAGCTGGAGCTCGCTGTTTCCACCTATTCTGCAAAGGCTAGGGAAAATAAAGTGGAGCTAAAACTCGACATAGCAAGAGACCTGCCGCAGAATTTTAAAGGTGATTCAACACGCTTAAGCCAGATTTTGAATAACCTGATTAGTAATGCAGTGAAATTCACTCAAAATGGTGAAGTCACAGTTCATGTAAGTTGCGAAAAACAAAATGCCCAAAAAACAAGGGTTTTTTTCAGGGTTATTGATACCGGTATCGGCATTCCGGAAAAGAATCTGGAAACTATTTTTGACCGGTTTATGCAAGCAGACAATTCCACAACGCGCAATTATGGAGGTACGGGTCTGGGTCTTGCCATAAGTAAAAGGCTGGTGAACCTGCAAAATGGTAAAATGGGTGTGAAAAGTATCGAAGGTAAAGGTAGTGAGTTCTTCTTCTGGATTGATTATGAGTCATCTTCCGAAACAAAGTATATTGCTCCTGCAACATCGGATAAGCCCAATTTCTCAGGAATAAAAGTGCTATTGGTAGAAGATAACCAAATAAATATTATGGTGGCAAATACCCTGTTAGAAAAGTGGGGTGCCCATGTCACCATTGCCAAAGATGGTGTTGAAGCACTCGAATGCTATCATAAATCTGAGTTTGACATCGTTTTAATGGACATTCATATGCCGCGGCTCGATGGTTTTGAAACCACCATACGTATTAGAAATACAAATGACGATAAAACGCCTATACTGGCTTTGACAGCTACTGTGGCTCCGGGCATACAGGAACGAATAAGAGAGGTAGGTATGAACGATTATGTATTAAAACCTTTTCAACCTGACGATCTTAAAGAAAAAATGCAAGCCTTGTTGCCGGCTTAAGGTTCAGCAATAGGCTGGCATTAAAGCTAAACCACCCCCGAATTAATAGTTACATTCATAGATACAAGGTATTTCATGCCCATTTCCTGTAAGCACATAAAACGAAGGTTTTAAATCAGACAATGAATAATGATGATTTAATGGCTTGTATATATACAATACAGCAGTTTCTAACGTTTAGTAAGCGAACCAGAATATTAATATATCAAATCAATTAATAGTTGAATGAATTACTTTTGGCACAGTTTTTTCTGTTGGATTACAAAATTGAACAACTATTATTTAACCATTAAAATTTACTATTATGAAAAAAATGATGATTTGGGCTAGTGCCTTGATGATTGCACTGGTCGTAGCCTCTTGCGGGAAATATGAAGAGGGCCCTAAAATTAGTTTACGCTCAAAAAAAGCGCGATTAGCTAATGAATGGGTAGTAACTAAGTATGATGTTGAGGAGTATGAAGATGGTGTACTGGTTGATTCCTATACAGAGAATGAATCAAGTGATCCAACAATTATCAAGATTGACAAGGATGGCACCTTTGAAGTAGATGGTGAAAAAGGAACCTGGGAATTCAAAGGAGATACTGATTTGGTATTCAAATATGACGATGAGCCGGACTACGAGGATGTTTTTGAAATCATAAGACTAAAAAACAAGGAACTTATATTGAAGTTCATTGATGAATACGACTATGATGATGTATTGTATAAGGATATCATAAAAATATACCTGGAAGAAAGGTAGTTATAGAAGAGGGCCATTGGCTTAGCCAACGGTCCTTTTATACTTTTTATCTACTTTGAAAAAAATAATGATTTGGGCTAGCGTCCTGATGATTGCACTGGTCGTAGCTTCTTGTGGGAAATATGAAGGGGATGGATTAGTATATCAAAGGCAGGACTCTTTCTACTTTGAACCAAGATTATCAGTCAACAAAAGACTATCTTGTCGGCCAGCTTTTTGCGTTCCATTTTTTATAGAGTATATTAATCATATTACATGAATTTTTTCTTACTAATCTTTTAGATTCATTTATAAAAGTTTAATATTAAAATGGACTAAAGTAAGACTACTTCTATCTCATCTGGCACTGTTGTGCCCAAGTTTTACTCTTTTTATTAAAAGTCCTCATTATGAAACAAGAGAATAATCAATTTTGTTTTTATAAAGTTCACAACCATATATTGGGTATATATTTATTAATAGTTTATGTGATAAATTCAGTTTTATTAAAAATATGTTATGCTTAATTATTTCACCGCGTTAATATATAACAGGCCTAAGTTATTCATTGGTCTACATAATTGGGATTTTTGTCTAAATATGTGAACTATTATTGCTAATCCATGTATACTTAGATAGTAGTTATTAAAGTAATAAAAGATGAAATTTTCACAATTATTGCCCCGCTTTTGTATTGGTATTCTTTTGGGAATAGGGAGCCATGCTCCGGCACAATGTGTGTTGACAGCTAATGACGATACATATAGTGAAGTAGAAGCTTGTTTTCTTGCAGCAGCTCCAAGTACAGAAATTCAGGTTCCTGACAATGTAACAATAGAAATGGCAGAAGAGTGGGATTTATCCGGGTTGGGAGATATAACATTGCGCATAATGGGAGATGATGGCGGTATTGAAATGAGTGGAAGTGGCGTAAATAAAGATTTTTTAATACTAAGCACCAATTCAGTAGTGATTATTGATGATCCTAATAATACCAATGCCTTGACACATAGCGGAGGAGGAGGTAACGTTAGAATATGTTTTGGAGGAACAGGGATAAATTGTTCAGGAGGAACAGGTTATGATGGGAATGATTTTACAGATATTATCGCAGCCGGCGGAGTCGATGCAAATGGGGTCTTACCCGTTGATTTGGTGTTTTTTACGGGTGTGGCAGCTGAAAATAGTGTGAAGCTATACTGGGAAACTGTCACTGAGATTAATAATGATTATTTTGAGATTTATTTTAGTATAGATGGTATAAATTATGAATTACTTGATAAAGTTTTTGGAAGTGGGAATTCGTATGAAGTTATCGATTATAATTATGAACATACCACTAATCTGAATGGAGCTGTTCATTACTATTTAAGGCAGTAGATTTTAACGGAGATTCAGAAACTTTCGACCCTATAACTGTCGACGCCAATTCACAAACAAGTGTTCAGGTAGTTCCCAACCCTGCAAGTACATCAATTAGGATGTTAAGCAATGAAGTCGATGGTTCTTTAATTAGAAATGTTACAGTACTAAACCAACATGGGGCTATAGTGAGCTATCAATCGCTGATAAATAGTGGAGAGTTATTGGATATTTCTGATTTGCCCTCAGGCCTGTATTACTTGAAGTATTATTATAATAACAAAGTGGAACACATTCAGTTCAAAAAGAAGAATTAAGGTCTATTTAATTAACAAGCTTTCCGTACAAATCAAAATCGGTGGCATCTACGATATTAATATCATAAAACTGCCCGATAGATAAATACTGGTCTTTTGCTGATACCAGAACTTCATTATCTACCTCTGGTGAGTCATATTGAGTACGGCCAATAAAATATTCCCCTTCCTTGCGATCAAAAAGTACTTTCATCTTTTTACCAATCAACTTACTATTATGCTCCAGGGCAATGTCTTGTTGCAAATTCATGATGGCTGCGGCACGTTCTTCTTTAAGATCTGCCGGTACGTGATCATCAAAAGAAAAGGAGTGGGTATTTTCTTCGTGCGAATAAGTAAAGACTCCTAAGCGTTCAAATTTCATATCCTCCACAAAGCGGTAGGTCTCTTCAAATTCCGCTTCTTCTTCACCAGGATGCCCTGCGATCAGTGTTGTTCTTATCGCTATGTCAGGAACTTTTGAACGAATATCATGTATGAGCTGCTCTGTTTTTTCCCGGGTGATACCCCTGCGCATCATTTTAAGTACCTTATTGGCACCATGCTGTAAGGGAATATCTAAGTAGTTACAAATGTTTGCTCTTTCAGCCATCACATCGAGTACTTCCATCGGGAATCCCGAGGGATAGGCATAATGTAACCTGATCCACTCCAGTCCATCAACATCGGAAAGGCGCCGTAACAGTTCTGCTAATTCACGCTTGCCATATAAGTCAATGCCGTAATATGTTAAATCCTGAGCAATAAGCATCAGTTCTTTCGTGCCCCTTCTAGCCAAAGATTCCGCTTGTTTTACCAAATCTTCTATGGATTGCGATACATGCTTTCCACGCATAAGAGGAATGGCACAAAAGGAGCAAGGGCGGTCGCATCCTTCCGCAATTTTTAAGTAAGCGTAATGGTTGAGTGTAGTTGTAAGGCGCTCACCTACGAGTTCATGTTTATAGTCGGCGTTAAATTTCTTAAGAAGAAGTGGTAGTTCCAGTGTGCCAAACCAGGCATCAACATTCGCTATTTCCTGGCTGAGTTCTTGTTTATAGCGTTCAGAGAGACATCCGGTGACGTACAATTTTTCAATCTGACCGTCTTCTTTTGCGTCTGCATATCGTAAAATGGTATCTATAGACTCCTGTTTGGCATTTTCTATGAAGCCACACGTGTTAACGATTATAATATTAGAGTCGTTTTGTACAGACTCGTGCTGTGCATCAATGTCATTTCCCTTTAGTTGAGTGAGAATATTTTCAGAATCAACCAAATTTTTGGAACAACCTAAAGTGACAATATTTACACGGTCTTTTTTAAGGCCTTTTGTTTTCATTAGGCGCTTTCTCCTCGTTTAAACAAAGAATCTACAAATTCTTTTTTGTGAAACAGCTGAAGGTCTTCTATTCCTTCGCCTACACCGATATATTTTACAGGAATCTTAAACTGATCGGATATGCCTATTACCACTCCGCCTTTGGCTGTGCCATCGAGTTTCGTAATTGCGAGTGAACTTACTTCCGTCGCTTTTGTGAATTCAGTGGCCTGTACAAAGGCATTTTGGCCTGTACTTCCGTCCAAAACAAGTAACACTTCATCGGGTCCGTCTGCTACGTGCTTTTGGATAACACGCTTAATTTTCGACAGCTCGTTCATGAGATTTACTTTCGTGTGCAAACGACCGGCAGTGTCGATAATACATACGTCGGATTTGGAATCTACAGCTTCTTTTACGGCATCAAAGGCTACGGAAGAAGGGTCTGTATGCATACCTCTCGATACCACTGGTACACCTACACGTTCGCCCCATAATATAAGCTGATCTACTGCTGCGGCCCGGAAAGTATCTGCTGCACCTAAAACCACCTTTTTTCCGGCAGACTTAAACTGATGAGCCAACTTGCCAATTGTTGTGGTTTTTCCAACACCGTTAACTCCTACTACCATGATGATATAAGGTCGGTCCCTTTCCGGAAAAGTAAAAGTATCATAATCGACCGTATTGTTTTCTGCCAGAACCTGCGTAATCTCATCCCGGAGTAAAAGATCCAACTCCTGAGGATTTGAATATTTATCCTGGGCTACCCGTTCTTCTATACGCTCGATTATCTTTACGGTGGTGTCAACACCAACATCTGAGGTGATGAGTATCTCTTCCAGTTCATCCAGTACCTCTTCATCTACTCTGGACTTGCCAATTATTGCTTTGCTCAGCTTGGTAAAAAAATTTTGGTTGGATTTCTCCAATCCCTTATCAAGCGAGTCTTTCTTTTTCTTGGAAAATAGTCCGAAAAGCGCCATATAGACCCATTTTTAATTAAACACAAAAAGTCCCAACAAGGGACTTTTAAACAATATTATACGGGTAGGGCTTGCTTATTTCTGAGCAAGAGTTTCCTTAACCTTGTCGTTTGGTACAATCTCTTCTTTGAAGATGTAAGCACCAGTTTTTTCTGAACGTACTGTTCTAATAACTTTTGAAAAGTTCTTTCCAGCACCTGTTTGTAACGTTGCAACTGATTTCTTAGCCATGGTTACTTAATTTCTTTGTGAATAGTATATTTTTTTAGAATTGGATTGTATTTCTTCAATTCAATCCTTTCCGTTGTATTCTTACGATTTTTCGTAGTAATATAGCGCGACGTTCCTGGCATACCGCTGTTCTTATGTTCGGTACACTCTAAAATTACCTGAACTCTGTTCCCTTTCTTAGCCATTGCTCTTTCTCTTTATTAGTATAGAACGTTACCTTGCGATTTTGCTTTTTGTAATACCGCTTCGATACCGTTTTTGTTAATGGTTCTTAAAGCAGTAGTAGACACTTTAAGCGTTATCCATTTATCCTCACTTGGGATATAAAAACGCTTCTTGTGTAAGTTAGGCAGAAATCTGCGCTTTGTTTTATTATTTGCGTGAGAGACATTATTTCCAACACGTGGACGCTTCCCTGTTATTTGACAAACTCTTGACATGACGTTCTTTTTTCAAAACCGGACCGCAAATATCCGAAAATTTTAGTTATCCACAAAGATTTGAATGAATTTTTTAGTAAAAAATGGATCTTCATAGTTATATCGCGCTCTAACTCTATTATAATGTGTCTGGCACTCAATTAATTCCGGGTAAAAAGCTATTTACTACCATTGGCTGACACAAATCATTGAGACTCTAACAAACTTATACTTCGCTTAATGGGCAAAATATGGTATATTTGGTTTTGTGCTATTGAATACGAGATTGGAATTCCATCTGCTTCTTTTCAATAAATTATAATAACATGAAAAAATTTTACTATTACCAATTCGGCCTGACATTACTTTTTACCACTCTTATTTCTTTGACCAGTGCGCAGACCCTGCACGAAGGTTTCGTTGAAAGACTTGTCTCGGACCAATTGGATGAACCTACTTCAATGGCTATTGCACCCGATGGGCGTATTTTTGTTACAGAGAAAGCAGGTGATCTACGGATTATCGAAAATGATATTTTATTGGAAGAGCCCTTTCTTCATGTTGATGTTGAAACAGGTGGTGAACGTGGTTTGGGGCATATGGCTCTTGACCCGGATTTTGAAGTCAATGGTTATGTATATGTTTATTATACAGTAATACATACAAAATTTAATCGATTGAGCCGCTTTACTGCAAATGGCAATGCAGCAATTCCGTTGAGCGAAGAAATTTTGTATGAATTCAACGAGTTGGAAGGAACCATACATCAAGGCGGTGGTATCCGGTTTGGCACTGATGAGAAGATTTACGTTTCAACAGGAGACGGTTCTAAAAGACCAAATGCACAGGACTTTGAAAATGTACTTGGAGGTATGATTAGAATTAATAAAGACGGGACAATACCTGAAGATAATCCCTTTTATGAGGAACTTGAAGGTGATACAAGGGCATTATATGCCAAAGGGCTGCGTAACCCGTTTACCTTCGATATATTGAGCACAAACAATCAGATTTTGGTTTGCGATGTGGGTGAAGGTACCTGGGAAGAAATTAATGAAATTCTACCGGGAAAAAATTATGGATGGGATCTTATTGAAGGGCCACTGGTCGATCAGACGCCTCCGGAAAATTACATGGACCCCGTTTATTATTACGAACATGCCAATGGTAAATGTGCGGTTGTTGGAGGCGTGTTTTACGACCCTCCTGTCGAGAATTTCCCCCCTTCGTTCAGTAATAAATTTTTATTTTCAGATTATTGCTCGGGAGTAGTTCAGGCACTCGATCCGGAAACATATGAAGTTACAGATACGGTTTTAACAGGCGGCATCAAAATTACCGATTTATATGTCAACGACGAAGGTATCCTTTATTACCTGTCATTTTCCAGAGGCGAACTTTGGGAAGTTGAATACACTGGTAGTGGCAGTCCGTTTATCTCAAAACAACCAAGTACCGAAATAAGGAGTGAAGGTGAAGATTTATCGATAGACATAAAGGTAGTCGGAGATGATACGCTGCGTTATGTATGGTACAAAAATCATGAAATAGTAAGCGGGCAGGATTCAGAGCTGTTCTTTATGCAAAATGTGATGGTTGCGGATAGTGGTGCCCCGGTTTATTGTGCCATTTATAATGCATTGGATACCGTATGGACAGATACCGTATATTTGCAGATAACTTCCAATAGCAGACCCGCTATTACTATAGAAACAGATCCCCCGAATACTTTCAACTACTCAGCTGGGCAAACCATAGTGCTTAATGGAACCATTCAGGATGCAGAAGATGGATTGATTGATCCTCAAAACTATCAATGGAAAATGGATTTTCACCACGATGAACATACGCATCCCGGTATAGCCTATACTAACGCCGGTGAAACGTTTAGTTTTGAAACCGCCAGAATTGGTGAAGTGGATACTAATGTATGGTACAGGGTATATTTGAAGGCTTCAGATTCACAGGGTCTCGAAAATGAAAGTTATGTTGATTTCTTTCCCAATAAAACTACAGTGGATTTAAATACATATCCAGGTGCATTTCAAATGGTTATAGATGGATCTTGGAAAACAGCTCCAGTTACAATGAGAAGTGTGACCGGGTTGACACGTATCGTTTATGTTCCGGAAATTCAGGTGCGTAACGATTCTTTGTTTGCCTTTGTAGGTTGGGAGCATAACTCTATGGCAAACCCTTTGTATTTTAATGCTGGTGACAATCCGTCTTATACTGCAGTATTTGAGTTTCGCCGTATTTTTGTGCAAGGAGAAGGTACTGGACTTTTAGGGGCTTATTACGCCAATGCCTTTCTGGAAGGAAGCCCCGAATTTACACGCGTTGACCCACAAATTGATTTTCATTGGGATTGGGCATCACCACTCGACAAGTTTTCCAATTACGATTCGGTAAGTATAAAATGGAAAGGGAGTTTGTTGGCACCCATTACTGGAGACTATACCATTAAGATGTTATATGATGACGGTGTCAGACTTACTTTAGGCGATCAACTGTTAATTGACGATGTGCGCTATTCAAATGGTTTAAATATTGCAGACCCTGTAAACTTCTACATGGAAAGTGGTACCAAATACAATCTGGAGATTGAATATTATGAATTCAGGTTTGTGTCGGAGTGCAAGCTGCTTTGGGAGTTTGTCGATCAGCCCCAGCAATTCATTCCCCAGCAATTTTTGTACACCGACACCATTTTAACAGATTTTGATAACGGGTATAGTAATACGGTAAAATTTTATCCGAACCCTGTTCAGGATGAATTAAAAGTACGGCTCGAAGCACCAGGTGTAGATATAGACGTTAATGTATACAACGAAATCGGGGATATTTCCTCTATCAACTTTAACGTTAGAAATGCAATTCTGGTCGTCAATGTAAAAAACCTCGAAACTGGGCTTTATCACATTGTGGTATCAGTAGACGATAAAGTATATACCAATACCTTTTTCAAAGAATAGCAGTTTATAATAGACCGAATGTTGTGCTCAATACCATGAATTTCTGGTCCGCATGTTGGCTATAATGGTAAGAGATGTAGGAACACACACCATTTGAAATTTTGAAAGCACTTTTATATAAGGTCATAATTGTTGCGTCATCTATACAGCTGGCCCCTGGCCTTTTTTAAATTATGCATGTTCTGCTTTGTCCCGACTCATTTAAAGATTGCATATCATCTGTCGATTTATGCAGAGAGGTTGCCACCTTAATGAATAGGTGGATTGATGATGATTTGACGCTTTCACAATGTCCCCTGGCCGATGGAGGTGAAGGAACTATGCAGGTTATCAATGAAGTCAATGATTGCGAACGCGTTAAATGCAGGTCCATGGATCCATTATTAAGATCCATTGAATGTCAGTACGCTATGTTCGATAAACAGGCAATTTTTGAAATGGCAGCTGCTTCAGGTCTGGAGTTACTTAAATTACATGAAAGATTACCACTTAGAACATCCTCTATTGGAACGGGGCTGGTTCTTCGTCATATGGTGGAAAATGGCTTGCGTCATGTAAACCTTGGGATAGGGGGTAGCGCAACAAACGATTGTGGTGCCGGAATGGCTCAGGCCCTGGGTTATCGATTTCTTGATAAATACGGAAAAGCAATTGAACCTTGCGGAGGTAATTTAGGACGCATTACTACGATTGACTGCGATCATACAATCACTGGTTTACATGACATGTATGTAGATGTATTATGCGATGTAAAAAATGAACTGTTGGGTACGCAGGGAGCATCATATGTTTATGGGCCACAGAAAGGAGCCTCCGCAGATGATGTACTGTTGTTAGAGGAAAATATGATGCAATTCAAAGAGTTGTTGATAGGGACCTTTGGCAAAGATCATACGATCGTTCCGGGTGCGGGTGCTGCAGGAGGTATGGGCACCGGTTGCATGTATTTCCTGAACGCAAAACTGGTATCCGGGATTAGCAAGGTAGCAGAACTCATTGGTCTGGAGGAACGAATAGAAAAAAGCGATTTGGTAGTCACCGGTGAAGGCTGTTTTGATACACAGTCTTTAAATGGGAAAGCAATTTCAGGAGTCATTGCTCTTGCAGCACGTTACAATAAACCAGTTCTGGTGATAGCGGGGCAGATCGATGATATTCCACAAAGTTCACTTGCGGTAAATAATATAAAGACCTTAAGTTTGTCAATGGTCGCAAAATCTGTTGAAGAGGCAAAAAGGCATGTATCAGCGCTTTTTGCCAAACTTATGATGGAACACCTGAAGCGAGATTAACGTTGGCAAAGGATAAAATTAACTGAAGTGAATTTTATAAAACTAAATTAAACGCCAGTTTGATACAATACCTGGAACAGAATACTTCATTTTATTGCAGTCCCTTTATCGATTTTGAGGGTAGTTGTTCCGGCCTTTACGTCAATGGGAACGCCACCATCGTATATAATTTTTGCAACAATGGAAGTCACAACGATAATATACCTTATGTTTAGAGCCTGCAAATGGAAGCCCGCTATTGTTTAAGCACCTTATCTATTTCAATCAGGTATTTGGGTATATCACCATTGGCAGGTATGAGTTGTTGAGCTTGTTCAAGGTAAGGTTTAGCCCTTTGCATGTAGCTTTTACCTTTCTGATTTAGCTGATTGTTAGTAGCATCGTCGTTACCTGGTTGCGCTTCGCGTAAATAATTCACCCCCATTTGAAAGAGTAATGTTCCAAGGTATAAATTCCCTTGAGGATGATTAGGAGCAATTTCAAGAATCGTTTGATAATCCGCGATGCTAATAAGGTAATTACTTAAATTCTGATGTGTGGAGGCCCGGGCCAATAAAAGGTCGATACGATTTGGATAACGCGCCAGTGCTTTGTTTAAATAAGTGAGGGCATTGTCAAAATCGCTGTTGTAAAGGTAAATGTTAATAGCGGCAGCAATGAGGTCTATATTTTCCGGATGCTTGGCCAAAGCACTGTTCAGCAGACTAAGCGCTTTATCATATTGATTAGTCTCCTGGTATAATGTGATAAGTACTTCTGAAGCAACTTCTTCCTGATACTTTAAGGCTTTGCACTTTTCGTACAACTCGATAGAACGTGCCATATTTCCTAAAACCTGGTGGCAAATGGCCGCATTAAAAATACATATAGTGTCAATTTCATTTCGGTCTTGTTTTACAAGCATACAAGTTTCGAATTGCTCCAAAGCCACCTGGTACTTTTGTGCACTATAATTCTTCACAGCCTGTGCAAATAAGGGATCTCTGATAAATTGATGCTTTTCATTGAGGCTTTTGCGCTGTGAGAATACCTCATTGGAAACATAGGCATTATGATAGGCCATTGCCGATTGTGTAAGTAATGTACTTTTGGCAGGTAGACTGAGCTCACTATGGAAGAGGTCTTCGTAGATTAAACCTTTATAATACAATGCTTTTATATTGTTCCTGTTTGTTCCGTTGTTGAGGTAGCTGTCTATACTTGTTTTGGCGGCCAGCAGTTTACCCAATTCAAATTGCTTAATTGCATTTTCGAGCGAACTCACCTGAGCATGAATGGACATGTTAAGAATGAGTAAATAAAATATTGATACGATATACTTCAAATAAGCTTTCATAAAACGGTTATTATGTTTTCTTTTAGCTTGCGTAATCAAAATTACAAAATCTTTCAAATCTAATATGGAACGAGTAACTTTTCTATTACCGATTTGCGTTTTTGCTGTAATCATTGTTCTTAAGTTGCGTGTAGATGCAAAACTAAGAGCCCCGTTAAAGCATTTTCTGCTTATTCATACACTAGTGGCGGTGGCTAGTTTAGTAGTTGCAAATTCAATCATTGTTATACTGTGTTTTTTAACACCCATTTTTTCCGGCCCTCTTTTCTTGGCATGGATGAAACCGCGGCACAAAAACACTTGGAAAGTAGTAGGAGTAGTGACAGTTTTTGCATCACTCTTCTCTTCCTATTTTTCACTCTTTATTTATTTGCAGACGCTCATGGCGGCCGTTTTTTTACCTTTTTGCTTCATGGCTCTTTTCAGTGGAACATTAATGATTGATACTATTCTATCCAGAATCAAAAACCGAGCCAAAAAATAGTTATTTACTTTCGTGGTGATCAACGAAATTGTAAATTCATTTAGAAATTGAATTTTTACCGCGAAGATTATGAAAGCAAAACTATTTTTTGCAACCAATAGAAAGCACGAAGGGTCCAACAGGTGGAGCCCCGATACCTATGGAGAGCGCTTTAGCAGCGATGGACATGAGAACCTGAGATTCGGGGAGCTTGATCTGGATTGTGATGAAGCGGAAATAAGGACATATTTAGAGCGTGATTTCAAAGAGGCGAGAACCGGAGATGGCGAAGGCCTGGCCAGTTACCTGGCAAAGTGCTCAAAAAAAGCGCAAATCACCGCCTATGAAGATTATACCGCCAAAGCGACCGAATTTATTGCCCATCATGATAATTCGTCGACACGATTTTTTAAAAACCTGAAATCGGAAATGCATAGGAACACCGATGTATTAGTATACATTCATGGTTATAACGTGAGTTGGGACGACGCGGTAGGTAGTGCACTTTCCTTACAAATGATGTTGAACAGAGACAAGGGACCACATGATAAACAGGTAATGGTGGTATTGTTTAGTTGGCCATCAAACGGCAGTATGATGCCTTTTGCTGCTTATAAGTCAGACAGATCGGATGCCAGGGACTCGGGTAAAGCAGTAGGAAGAGCTTTGCTCAAACTCAAGGATTTTTTGGGTACGCTCAGCAGTGATGCAAGTGGTGACGACGAGCGCTTATGCGGACAGCACATGCACTTATTGTGCCATTCTATGGGAAATTACTTACTTCAGAATGCACTGCAAAGTAAAGTGATCGGCTATACGCGCGGCTCTATATTACCAAGAGTTTTCAAGAATATTTTCTTGTGTGCAGCAGATGTGAATGATGATGTGCTGGAACCGGAAAAGAACATGGGCCGCTTACATGAGATGGCAACCACTGTTACCGTGTATTACAACCATGGAGATACCGCGATGTACCTTTCGAAATATACGAAACACCTCAACGAGCGATTAGGCCATGCCGGAAATGCGCATCCAGCCATGGTGCACAATAAAATTCACCAGGTAGATTGTAGCCAGATTGTACATGGTTTTGTGGAACACAGTTATTACCTCTGGGCAGATGTAAATGCTGATATTAGGCAAACCGTAGATGGTTGGCATCAGGGGGACGAAAGGCGAAAAAGGAAAAGCAATGGCCAAAACAGGGAATGGACAATGATTTAATTGAAATACTGCTTTAGAATACTAAGCCGATGCACGTATTTGATTTTCCAAAGACCTTATTAAACCGCTACGGTCATTTTTGGCGTGTTGAATGAAGTCAGAACCGGCTTCTGTTTCAGGGTCGTGTGTGCCTCCCCAGACAATTATTTCTATCAGAACGGGTAGCAGGGAAATACCTTTCTCATTTCGGAATTAATACAGCACACTACGTCTCCATCGATTTTATGCGCATAAACCCCATTTTACCTTTAATAGCTTCCATGTTGCTTCAGGGTCCGGTACTCACCTTTTTCTTTGAAAAATATGCGAATCAGAAATACACTATTTCAAAGGGGCTGCGCTTTGGTGCATTAATGGCTACTTTTTTTGTCAGTTACCTGGCCTTTGTAGAGCCCTCTAAGTACAGTGTACAGGATGTGGTTTCATGGATGTTGGTTGAAAGAATTACCGGGATGGTTCAGTTTGTTTGTTTTGTTGTCTCACTCAGTCTTGCGTTTAGAAAACTGCCCTTGGCAAAGACATCATAAGGAAGAACTACACCGTCTTCAAAAACACAAGAATTAGCTACTAACGTGTATACTTTTCTTTTTACTGGCTTAAGTATTAAGTACACCTACTATTCTTAATTAGTATTATGCCCGTACCCATGAAACATATGTACATAAAAGGTCTCTTTTCTTGTATTTTTCTGTCAATTGTACACGTACTGTCCGCACAGGACTGTGGGGATAATGTGGTCATAAACGGTGATTTCGAGACACCGAATGCGGATGTATGCGACGCGGCTCCCGATGGTCCCTATGGATCAACTAATCAAATACCCAGACCATGGTATGATCAATCTCCTGTTGCTAATTGGATTGGGACGGCTATTCGCGTAGATGATGATATTTCCTACCCTACGGCCGATTACTTCGGGAACTGCACAAATACAGGGCCCAATGATCAATTAAATGGTAACGGCTCTATGGGCTACCACGCCAATTTCTTTCAGGATGAAAGTTCTGAGTATATTCAACAGCGTTTGGCAGAACCGCTGATTGCCGGGCGAGAGTATTGTGTGAGTGTAATTGTGCACTCGGGTAAACCCTCACGTGGCAGTATCGACGGAGACCCGAATGACGGATTTGGACTATGGTTTCACAACCGAACCTTTGCATCCGGAGACGGGTTTTTGGAGTGGAATGCCGATAATAATGGTGTTCCATTTATTGGTCCCGGTACTACGATTAATGCTACACAAACTGTAGGGCTGGCACCCGGCGAGAATGTTCCCACAGCTCCTACCCTATTAACGTATAAATTTTGTGCGGAAGGTGGTGAAGAATACCTGGTTATCGGAAACTTTAATCCTGGTGATCGACAGGGAGACCAGGATTATATGTGTTACGATGATGTGGTGGTGAGACCGGCTTGTCCTACCGATTTCGACTGTAACATCAATGTAAGTGGTACACCGGATTGTGCCGGTGGATGCGTAGATTTAACGGCAGAAGGCCTCAACCCCGTCGGTGGATGTGATCCCTCTACAGATTTCAGCTATTTGTGGTCCTCAGGAGAGACATCGGCAACCATTAATGTATGCCCTACGGTAACAACACTATATTCAGTGGATATCACCTATTTTGCAGGCTGTGAAGAAGTGACAAAAACCTGTGAGGTAAGTTTATGTGGAACACCTATTACAACAACAGTAAATAGCGATACGATATGCGAAGGAGATTGTACCGATTTACTGGCTGAAGCGAGCGGTGGATCGAGTGATTTGAGCTATTCGTGGGACAACGGCCTTCCTGATGGTCCCGGTCCGCATGAAGTATGTCCGACCGCTACAACTACCTATTGCGTGACCGTTGAAGACAACGATGGCAATACAAGTAATGCCTGTGGAGAGGTGACTGTTTTGAGTATAAATGGCACGGTGAATGACGAGGTAGATATCTGTAGAGGTGAGTCTGTGAATTTGCTTGCCGGAGGTGGTAGCACCTATCTTTGGAGCCCCGATAATGGCACGCTAAACGATATTTCTATAAGTAATCCTACAGCAAATCCGGTAATTACAACCGATTATCAGGTAATTGTTGGCGATGCCGACGGTTTGTGCAGCGACACGCTTACTACAACTGTACACGTAGATAGTGCAATAGCCGATGCAGGTCCGGATGTGTCGATCTGTGAGGGGGGAAGTGTAGAGCTTGTGGCAAGTGGAGGAGGAACGTATCGGTGGTCGCCTGATGATGGTACCCTGAGTGACATAAATAGGAATAACCCAATAGCATCGCCGCTAAGTGATACCGATTACATCGTTGAAGTTACCAGTAACTCCGGTTTATGCACCGACAGGGATACTGTGCGCGTAAGTATAAGCGAATTAGTTGCCGATGCCGGTCCGGACTTTATCATTTGCCTGGAAGATACGGTGCAATTGCAGGCTACCGGCGGCGTGACCTATTCCTGGACACCCGATGACGGAAGCCTTTCCGCTATTAATATTGCCAATCCATTGGCTGCTCCAATGCTTACAAGCACTTATCAGGTAGTAGTAAGCGATGCTTCCGGTAATTGTAGCGATACGGCAGAAGTAACCATCACTGTTGAAGAAATTGTTGCTGATGCCGGTCCCGATACCAGTATTTGTGGAGGAAGCAGCATCCAATTACAGGGAAGCGGAGGTGGCACTTATTTGTGGTCACCAGATGATGGCAGTCTCGATGATATTACCAGTGCAAATCCTACAGCCACACTTAATGGTGTAGTGACTTATACACTCACTGTTACCAGCACAAGCGGGACTTGCAGTGATCAGGATAGTGTAAACATTCAGGTGGGTGATGTGCAAGCCAATGCCGGAATGGACGATACCATTTGCCGGGGTGAAAACACTCCATTAAGGGCCAGCGGTGGAACACAATATACCTGGTCGCCAAATGATGGCACACTGAGTGATGTAAATAGCAGTAACCCTACAGCCAGCCCTTTGATAACAACTACCTATACGGTAACGGTAAGTGATGCGACAGGTGCCTGTTCCGATAGTGATGAGGTGACAATTTTAGTAGACAGCGCTATAGCCGATGCCGGTCCCGATGTTTCTGTATGCGACGGCGGGAGCGTACAATTACAAGCCGGTGGTGGAGCCAGCTACCAATGGACACCTGACGACGGCACATTGAGCGATGCAAATATAAGCAATCCCGTTGCTACGCCTACAGGATCACAGGTTTATACGGTACTTGTAACCAGCACCACAGGAGCTTGTACAGATAGCGATGAAGTATTAGTAGAAATAGGCCAGGTGATAGCCGATGCCGGTCCGGACACAACAATATGCCGCGGCCAGTCCGTAACATTGAATGCCAGTGGTGGTGATTTGTACCAATGGATGCCCAATGATGGTACTTTGAGCAATATTAATAGTGCTGATCCTGTCGCCAGCCCTTTAAGTACGATCACCTATTCGGTAGTAGCCAGCGACTTGTCTGAAAGATGTAGAGACACGGCATTTGTGACAATTACCGTTGAAGAATTAACGCCCGCCATAACTGCGCCTCAAACAATTTGTTTGGGAGAAGATACAGATCTAAGTGTAACCGGGGGTGCTTCATACATCTGGACACTGCCCGATGGCAGTTTCTCTTCCGATGCAACGATTACTGTTGCCCCTACTATTTCTACAAGCTATCCGGTTCAGATAAATAGCCTGTCAGGGGTTTGTCGTGTCGATACATTTACCGTTGTCACTGTAGAAGAACAACTCATCACCGTCCAAAGCCCCTTATCAGTCTGCCGCGATGCTTCCGTACAATTAATAGCAGATGCTCCTGGTGCCATTACATATAGCTGGACGCCAGCGCAAGATCTCAATGATCCTACCATCCGGAATCCTCTTGCAAGCCCACAAGCTAGTAGTACGTATACAGTCACGGCTACAAATGCCAATGACTGCGAAGGAACAGCCAGTGTGGATGTAATCGTGATTGATGTGGTGGCTACGGCCGGTGCAGAAAGCCCTATTTGCCTTGGAACAAGTGCTCAATTGCAGGCGTCGGGAGGGTCTCAATACAGGTGGACACCTGCTATTACGCTCAATGATGCAGGTAGCGCGAGCCCTTTAGCTACTCCCTTAACAAATACCAGGTATACGGTTACAGTTTCAGATGATTCGGGTAATTGCCAAGACACCGCTTCAGTGTTTGTACAGGTTGAAAGTGTCACTGCAGATGCGGGGTCAGATACCTTGATTTGTTTAGGGAATTCGGTAACATTGTCTGCACAAGGGGGATCAGGCTATCAATGGAGCCCTGTTACTTCATTAGATAATCCCAATATAGCTAATCCTGTTGCTACGCCGACGGAGCGTATGGTTCCTTATATAGTTACTGTATTTAATGACCGTGGATGCAGCGATATGGATACCGTAATTGTAACAACTTCTTCCGTATCTTTAGATGCAGGTGTTGACCCCGAAATTATTCTTGAAGGAGAAGAAGTAAACTTATTGGCACGGACTAATGCCGGTACTATTGAGTGGTCAGAGTTTAATAGCAATTCGATTATTTATAGTGGTGTATTTATTGATCGCCATACTTTTGCACCGGACTCATCAATGACGGTTCGATTAATTGGAATAAATGACGATGCATGTAGTGATACAACGCATGTGAGCTTTAAAGTGCTCGCACCTGTGAAGGTTCCCAATGTATTTACGCCCAATGAAGATGGTTATAATGATACCTGGCAAATTGCGAACATTCAGGATTATGAGAAGGCTGAAATACGAATTTTCAATCGATGGGGCAATCTGGTATTCAAAACCGGCAAAGGTTATAACAACAACTGGAGCGGCACCAACAATAGAGGAAAATCGTTGCCAATAGGGACTTATTACTACCGCATAAAATTAAATTTCAGAGGCTATGAAATGGCAGGAGATGTAACCATTCTGCGATAACAATGAAGAAAAACCAGCTGATACTAAAAAGAGCTAAGTTGTTTTTAATATTTAATGAGTAGGAACGCCTTGTGTTCATGTAACATGGATCACAGTAATCTCCGTTTTTTTTGTGCACTATTGTATAAAAATAGCGTACTAACTAAAAAGCGAGTGCATGAGGCTAAAGAAAACGTTGCCAATTTTAGAATGGTTACCAAATTATAAGAAGAAGTACCTAAAGGGAGATCTTGCCGCAGGTTTAACAGTTGGAGTGATGTTGGTACCGCAGGGAATGGCTTATGCCATGATTGCGGGTTTGCCACCTGTTTATGGTCTTTATGCGGCGCTTGTTCCCCAGGTGATTTATGCGATTTTTGGTACGTCGCGGCAATTGGCGGTCGGTCCGGTGGCCATGGATTCGTTGCTCGTCGCTGCGGGAGTGTCTACTTTTGCCACTACAGGTTCCGATAGCTATATACTGCTTGCCGTATTACTAGCCTTTATGATGGGCGTAGTTCAACTCCTTTTTGGTATACTACGTTTTGGCTTTCTGGTCAATTTCTTGTCCAGACCCGTAATTAGCGGTTTTACTTCAGCCGCTGCGCTCATTATTGGGTTTAACCAACTTAAGCACATTACAGGTATAGATATTGAAAGAAGTAACAATGTTTTTACCATCCTGCACAACACATTCCAGTTGTCGGAAAACATTAACTGGTTGTCTGTTGCCATTGCTTTTGCCGGAATTCTGATTATTAAGTTTATAAAAAAGATACATAAAGCTATTCCTGGAGCGCTGGTAGCGGTGGTTTTAGGTATTATGATGGTGAGGCTGGCAGGATTACATGATTTAATTAAGATTGTTGGGAGTGTTCCCACGGGCCTCCCTCAATTTGCCATCCCCGATTTCGGAACAAAGCATCTTGCCGAGTTGATGCCAATAGCCTTGACCCTGGCATTAATAGCTTTTATGGAAGCTATTTCTGTTGCAAAAGCACTACAGACCAAGCATAAAAAAGATTATTCCTTAGATAATAACCAGGAGATGCTCGCTTTAGGTATGAGCAATATAATTGGTTCTTTTTTCGGAGCTTATCCCACAACAGGCGGGTTTAGCAGGTCAGCAGTGAATGATCAGGCAGGAGCACGCACCAACTTGGCGGCTCTCATTAGCGCAGCTCTTATTGCCTTGACCTTATTATTTTTGACCCCATTATTCTATTTTTTACCGAAAGCAATTTTAGGAGCAATAATAGTGGTAGCCGTATTTGGACTTATAGATTATAACTATCCAAGGTCATTATGGGCTACCAGTAAACAAGATTTTATTATGCTTTTGGTTTCATTTTCAATCACATTGCTATGGGGTATCAAGGAGGGAATCGCAGCGGGTGTTTTAGTTTCTTTAGTGATGCTTATTTACCGCTCTGCAAAACCTCACATTGCAGTTTTAGGCCGCTTGCCGCAAACCGACGATTATCGTAACATAGAACGCTTTACAGAAATTGAAGTGAGAGAAGATGTGCTGATAATCAGGCACGATGCTCAGTTGTACTTTGCAAATATTGACCACTTTATAGATTATACAAAGCGCATGGTGGAACAGAAAGGAGAAAGGCTCCATCTGGTGATTTTTCATTGTGGTAGTATTTCCAGTATCGATGCCACAGCACAACAGCATATAAAAGAGCTCATTCAGGAACTAAACGAAAATAATATTGGTGTATACTTTAGTGGCCTCATTGGCCCGGTGAGAGATTATTTGCACAAAACAGGTTTCATTAACGAAGTAGGCAAATATCATTTCTTTAAAGATGTGCAGTCAGCGATCAACTACCTCGACAACGGTGCCAAGAAACGTTCGAGGCAGCAGCTAAAGATAGCATTACAAACTAATGTGTTTAAAGAAAAAGAAATTTAGACTTGTGTGATTGCTATCACTGATAAAGAGGAACAATTGCTTTAATATTGAATGAATCGGAATTATTGCTCACTTAAACAAAGTATAGTATGAAATTGGAACAAATATATACCGGATGTTTAGCTCAGGGAGCTTATTACATAGAATCAGAAGGACAGGCGGCTATTATTGATCCGCTGAGAGAAAGCCAACCCTATTTGGACAGAGCTCGGGAGGGAAATGCGGAAATCAAGTATATATTTGAGACGCATTTTCATGCCGATTTCGTTTCCGGACATGTGTCGCTGGCAGAAAAGACAGGAGCTTCGATTGTTTTTGGCCCGGGAGCGATGACCAATTACGATGCTGTCATCGCCGAAGACGGGGAAATATTTGAGTTGGGAGCTGTTAGAATTAAGGTACTGCATACACCGGGGCACACCCTTGAGTCTACTTCTTATTTATTATTAAATGAAGCAGGAGAGGAATATGCCTTATTTAGTGGTGATACCTTATTTATTGGTGATGTGGGCAGGCCCGATTTGGCAGTGAAGTCAGATTTTTCCCAGGAAGATCTGGCAGGTTTGTTGTATGATTCCTTGAGAACAAAGATCACCACATTGCCAGACACGGTCCTCGTGTATCCTGCTCATGGTGCAGGGTCGGCTTGTGGTAAAAATATGAGTAAAGAGACCTTCGATATACTGGGCAATCAGAAGAAAAATAATTACGCCCTACGTCCGGATATGACACGCAAGGAGTTTATACAAGAAGTTACGGAGGGTTTGACGACTCCCCCCGCCTATTTTTCAGGCAATGTAAAGATGAACAAAGAAGGTTATCAGGATATTGATAAAGTACTTCAACAGGGTTTGGTTGCATTGAATCCGCAGGAATTTGAAGATCTTGTAAACGCTCAGGGTGCTTTAATGCTCGATACACGAGCTCCACAGGTTTTCAGTAAGGCATTTATTCCAAATAGTATCAATATCGGAATCGATGGTGGATTTGCGCCCTGGGTAGGCGCCTTAATACCAGATTTAAAACAGGCAATTGTTATAATTGCGGAAGACGGAAGAGAAGAGGAAGTTGTAACCCGTTTATCGCGTGTGGGTTTTGACAATACAATTGGTTATCTCAGGGGAGGAATAGCAGCCTGGAAAGAAGCAAAGAAGGAGACAGACCAGCTTTTATCAATTGCTGCCAGCGAATTTGAAAATAGGCTAAAAGAAGAAATTAAGGTACTGGATGTACGCAAAAGCTCAGAATATTCATCTGAACATATTGACAGCGCAAAAGTTGAAAATGTTCCACTGGACTATGTCAATGAGCTCATCAAAAATTTGGATAAGAAGCAGGAGTACTATATTCATTGTGCGGGTGGCTATAGATCGATGATTATGTCATCCATTTTAAAATCGAGGGGGTTTGAGCAAATAATTGATATAGCCGGAGGGTTTAAGGCGATAAAGGAAACGAGTATTAGTCTGACCGACTACGTTTGTCCTACCACGCTTTTATGATTCCGGAATTGCATCTCGATGAGGTACCCTTGTATAGTTTATTTTGAACTTCTTAATGTCGGTAAAAAAGTAATAAACGCCTGCCGGTGCGATTATAAAAATTAAAGGATTGAAGTTGAATGCGGCTTCAAAGTCAAACACAATTAATTTCATAAAAGCTCTTGTAAGGCCGCAACCCGGACAGTGTATATCAAAAAGCCATGTCCAGATACATGGGAGCATAATATCAATGTCTGCCAGTTTGTAAAGCGCAATACCAATTATATAGTAAAGCGCAACGGCAGACATAATGCTGTTTTTGAGAAGATAAGCAAGTAAAAGGGGATGCTTATAAGTTGTTTTTGATTGGGTTTCCATCAGCGTCCTTATAGCTACCTACGATAATAAGAATGAGGTCAACTAGTGCCCAAACACCACAACCTCCGCCGGTAATTAATTGAATGATTCCAATGGCAATGTGACCTGTGTAAAAGCGATGAACGCCAAATACGCCAAGAAACCAGCATAATAACAAAGTGACAAGCCACTTGTTATCGGTTTCCTGATCGCCTGCTTGTCTAACGCCGCAATGAGGGCATATTACCGCCTTTTTGTTGATTAATTCACCACATTCCTGGCAAAATTTTTGGTCTTCGTCTTTCATATCAAATAAGAATATTGGGGAACAATATAACTATCGTCCCCAATATATTAATAATGCATTATACTAAATCTCTTCCGTCGGCCATTTTCATGCTGCCGGTAATGATACGAATAAGGTCAATTAAAGACCAGATTCCACAACCACCTGCTGTGATTAACTGTAACCACCAGTTTGAGTAGCCCATCATTAAACGGTGAATTCCTAGTGGTCCTATGAACCAACAAATAAGAATCATAGTGATTTTGGATTGTGCCGGTTTTTCTTCAGTCATTTTAGTTAAAAGTTAAGTTGTGCCTACTCTTAGAAAGGATTTTCGGCTTACTCCCTTAATTAAATTACCAGCTAAAAAGCTTAATAATAGTTCAGTTTTGTACCGTAAACTAATTAATTTTCAATGACAATAAAACATTCTGATTTATTTTCTGCTAAATTAATCAGTGCTATAACAAGTACAATTATACGTGAGTTATGACTGTAGGTTAACTTTCTTATAATCAGTGTGTTTTGATGATTAAATGCAACTCATTTTGTGCAGGATTGTACATAACCTTTCCATAATTGGTGTACAGATGTTTCGTTTTCATTATTTCTCCGCCTTTGAATTTGCTTACTTATCTGCGCCATATTTCGTTGTATGTATAAAAACGGGTAACTTTTTAGGAACGGATACTTACCCATCTAAATCGATGTACGCACAGCAGAGAAATCCAGAAATATAAAGTAAAAGGGAACTGCTTTAAAATAGCCCCCTTTAAAAAATACTATTTCTTTTTAAAGTATGTCTGATGTACAGCAACACGCGTGAAATGTTTACTTGTCGTTACTATTTTAAGTTGAATCGCAAGGAACTTTTTATTTAACAAAATGATTTCGCTACCATGTCCGTTTAAGTTATATTCATTATGGAATATAATGTTATTATCATCAAGTTCCCACGTTCCTTGTGTCCAATCATCTTCATAGGTTCCATCTTCTTTTATGATTACATTAGATTTATCAATAAACTCATCATAAGAGTGTTCATGAACTAAAACATCGTTCTCATACAATTTATATATTTGTTTTACTGGTATCCATTCGTTTACCAATAGTTCTTCGTATGATATTGTACTTGGCTCTGGACTGTCTTCTTTTTTGCAAGAGACCGTCAAAAGTATAATGGTGATTGCGCTAATGTTTACAATAAAATTCTTCATGACAATTAATTTTGGGTAAAAAGTCTAAAACAAGTTGCCCAATAGAAAGTCGGGAAATCTCCCCCGATATTTGCGGGCAACTAATTATTCTAGTCAAAAAGCGAATAAACGTTATACTGCTGTGTACCTGGACGAGGCGTTTACCTCCTCTACCTCTAAATACTTCTTTCAAATCTGGATTTTTTGAAATTCTATCCATATTATGAGAGCGTATTATTAATCTGGTATGAAGTTTGGAATTATGCCAAGAAAATTGCTCAAAGACTTCTTAAATTTCCTTTTTTTCAGTTTGCTTTCTTGTTTGTCAGTACAAGCACAAAACGAACAATTTAATTCGAAGCAACTAGACAGTCTCCTAACAGAAGCATTTCATGCTTATCAGGCCAAAGATTATAGCAATACCATTTATTTCTATGAAAAGGCCTTACCTTATGCCGCTCTTGTTTATGGGACTCAGGACACAAACTATGCACTTTTAGAATCCAACTTGGCCTTTTTCTATCAGAATACAGCGCAGTATCACAAAGCAAAACAGGCGTTTATAAATGTGAATACTATTTATGCTGGTATCTACGGAAATACACACCTTAAATACCTGAGAAATTTTCATAATCTTGCATTCCTCTATGAGCTCATGCAAGATTATGAAAACGCTGCTGTTGCTTATGAAGAGATAAAAAAGTCAACAACCGCTCAGTTACGAAAGGAACTCATTTATGCGGAAACATGCATAAATCTGGCATTCGTTTACGAGTCTTTACTTAAAGACAGCCTTGCATTAATCAATTATGAGCTGGCGAGAAAGGCACTGGAGAAAAACCACCGCAAAAAAAGCAATCATTTTGTGCTGGTTTGTAATAACCTGGGTTCAATGCATAAGCGATTGGGGCATTTCGATTTGGCAGAGCGCTATTTTATGCAAGCCAAAGAGGCTTGTGAAGTCGTTTACGGTCCTAAACACTTTCAATATGCCATTTCAAAGAATAATATGGCGGGGCTTTATATAGAAATGGATCGTCTGCAAGAGGCTCAGGAGCATTACCAGACTGCCAGGTCTATCGTGAAGCAGATTTATGGCACCAAACATGAAGAATTTGCGAGATCATCAAACAACCTGGCCTATCTTTTTGACCTTAAAGGTGAGCTGGACAAAGCCGAACAATATTATCTGGAGGCCAAAGAAATATGGGGAAGTATAAACAAAAACCATGTTGATTATGCCGCTGTTTGTATAAATCTGGCAGGTATTTATCAGCAAAATAATGCGTTTTTGGAAGCTGAACAATTGCAGCTCGAAGGGAAACAAATTTATAAACAACACCTCGGCGATCGGCATCCCGATTACGCACGTGCCTGCAATAATCTGGCTACTACCTACGAACACCTGGGGTTTCCTTTACGAGCGCTGGACTTATTTCGTGAATCCAAATCTATTTGGGAGCAGGTATATGGCACAGAAAATCTTAGTTACGCCAGTGCGTGCCTAAATATTGCCGACGTTTATTTTGAGTTGCACCAATTTGAAAAGAGTGAATCGTTATATATTGAAGCGCTCACTATCAAAAGAAAGCTATTGGGGAAAAATCACTCCGGTTCTATTGTTGTTTGCCAGGACTTGGGAGCGCTTTATATTGAAATGGGCAAGTACCACAAATCGAAGAAGTACTTATTGGAGGCAAACGCCAATTTCAAGGCAAAATTTGGTGAAAATCATCCAAAATACGCGAGCCTTTGTTCAAATTTGGCAAGCCTGTACTTCAAGACAAAAGACTACGAAAAGTCCATAAACTGGAATCTTAAAGCATTAGACATTATCGTAGCCAATTGGGGGCAAGAACATAGTGCTTACGCTAATATCTGTACAAATTTAGTTAACACATACGACGCTATGGGCCATTTTGACCAGGCGAATTATTATTTCAACCAAGCAATCGGCTCCTACTACGATCAGATTAATTACCTATTTGCAGGTTTGTCTGAAAACGAAAAAGTGGCTGTTTTTAACAAAATCAAAACAGACTTTTCATACTTCCACTATTTTATACTAAAAAATTACCAAGAGCATCCGGAGATTATCGCCAAGGGCTTCGATTTGCGCATTAACACCAAAGGTTTGTTGTTAAAAGCGGCTCAGGATATGCGTCAAAAAATTGGTACTGGTAATAATAAGCAACTCGAAGAAATTTTTGTCGAGTGGAAGAAAAAGCATAATTACCTTGCCGGCATTTACCAGATGCCCAAAGAACAGCGTCCGGAACTAACAAAGGTGGAATCATTGGAAGAGGAGATTGCTGAACTGGAGCGTAAAATGGCTGCTAATACCACTGTCAAAACTGCTATAGTTGGTGAGAAATACCATTGGCAGGATGTACGAGATAATCTTAATCAGGGTGAAGCGGCAATTGAAATGGTGCGATTAGACCTGTACCCCCTGAGCGATATCGCCAAAGACTCTGTGTGTTATTTGGTTTATATAGTAAAACCGGAAACCGGCGAACATCCCGAGTTGCTTGTCTTGCATAGCGGGAAAGAAATGGAAGGTAAATACCTTTCCCGCTATCATAATTTTATCGAAAACAGGATTCAGGATAAATCCTCATACGAAGTTTATTGGGAGCCTATAGCCGAATACTTACAGGATATATCTAAAGTTTATATTAGTGTAGATAAAGCATATCACCTTATTAATATTAACAGTCTGTACAGTGTTAAAGACGCTAGTTATGTTATTGATAAACTTCAGCTAAATCTGGTTTCCGGAATGAGTGAATTGCTGCAAAAAGTTGAAAAAGATCCAGAACCTGTATCTGCACAGCTGTTTGGAGACCCAGACTTTTATGCCCGAATTGGGGTTGAGACCCTGCTCCCCCTGCCAGGAACAAGAACGGAAGTGGAGGCAGCAGCTGAAATCCTGGAAACCGCTGGTGTAGCTACGAAATTGTTTTTAGGGGAACAAGCTACGGAAACGAATCTACGTAATGTTCAAAACCCCTCCGTTTTGATCTGTGCAACACATGGTAAATTTAATACGGTGAATTCGAAATATACCCACGACCAGATGATGTCTGAATATGTGTCAATGAATGTGGGGCGCCAAATGTTACATTCGGCATTACTTTTGGCTGGCACAGGTGATAAGATAGATGTAAATACAGACGGGGAATTAACGGCGTTGGAAGCTATGAGCCTCAACCTCGACGGGACACTGCTCGTTGTTTTATCGGCTTGCGAAAGTGGACTTGGCAAGGTGGAAAGCGGTGAAGGTATTTATGGTTTGCAACGTGCCATGCAAATTGCCGGTGCACGTAGGGTAATCATGTCAAAATGGAAAGTAGATGATAAGGTCACGCAGGAACTAATGACTAAATTTTACAAACTTTGGCTTTTAGAAAAACTGGAAATACATAAAGCATTTAGAGAAGCGCAGCTGTTTATCCGAAAAAAATATGAAGCGCCGGTGCTTTGGGCCTCCTTTGTAATTACGGGCCTCTGATAGTAGCTGGTTCAGGTAGAGTGTGTGTATTCTTCCTCCACGACGAGGTTCTTAAACCAGTTTATAGACTCTCACAGGTTGTTCTATTCCTTTCATAGGCAAGAGACCAAGATCCTGAGATTCTTTGATCACATCTTTAGAATGTACATATACAGATTCTGAGATTAAAAACTGACTTGCATATTTTTTATTCAAAGGCTCTATCCGGGCGGCAATGATCACATTCTTACCTGTTAAAGAATAGGATCTCCTTTGCTCGTTTCCAATGTTTCCGGCCACCACTTGTCCCGAGTTTAAGCCAATACCAAGACGTATTTGAGGTATGAGTTTGGAATCACCCATTTTTTGAATTTTTTCAAGCATCTCATAACCTGCTTTCACGGCATTTTTAGCGTGATCGCTATCTTCTTTTGGAGCCCCGAAAACAGCCATTATACCGTCACCAAGGAGTTGGAGCACGACACCACTATTAGCACCAACAATCTCAATCAATGCACTAAAAACTTTATTTTGAAATTGAGACACTTCTTCGGGCTCTCGTGAGTCTGCAAAAACAGTGAAATCACGAATATCCATAAACATGATGGTCGCTTCATAGCGACGCGCTATTAACTCCTTTTCGCAGAAAATCATTTCTTGCGCAATTTCCTGAGATACCTGCTGACTTAATAGCGATTCTATCTTGTCAGACATCTTCTTCGTATTCTCTTGTTCCTTAATCAGTTGCTTTTCGGCTCTATTTGTCGACTTCGAGTAATAATTGATCAGAATTGAGATCATAAAAATAACTGTCAAACCATTGGAAAGATTGGTAAGTAACATATACTTGTCTATAGATGAATAGATAGGTTCTTGTGTATACATGAATAACAATGCATAACAACCAATAATTATGCTTAAGAGCCCGAATTGAATATAACTCTTCCAGTTTGCATTGAAGAAACAGAGTCCTGCCAGATAAATAAGCCAGTAATGTGCTCCCATGTTCCAGCCTAAATAATAGCAAGAGGCTATTTGATGCGATAACAATTCTAAAAATGCCAGGATGAAGGCCAGGTTATAATGACCCCGTCTGTTTAATAAAAGCGCGGCCCCAAACATGGGTAAACTGAAAACGATATTGATCCACATTAATTCCGGCACATCAATTAACCAAAATAACGGAATGGCCGAGCCATGTGTGATAAACCCAACCCAATACGCACCATTCGTCAATTTATAGAAACGATTGTTTTGCCTTTTTTCTGCAGGGTTTACATTAAGCGACTGATCCTTCATCTTAATTTGATTTAGTGCTGTTGGAATAAGATGTACTGCATTATTTATTTATTTATCCGATACGCTTTCTATGCCCTGAAGTTATAACTATATATGATAAAGCAATAACACAGAGCGAGGTATTCTTTTGAGACGATATGATGGTATTTTTATTGTTTTTCTGAAATATCGTGTACCACAACACAATTCTAGAGCAGGGTCGGACGTACTGTAATCATCGACTCTATTAGAAGGAATTCATAAAAGTTACAAGGAGGTACAATTACATATAATTGCTCGAAACGAATCGTTTGGTAGTATAAAACATCATCGCGATTGTTCCTATCAAGCAACTTTGAAGTAGGCGACTGTCGATTTAAGCTTATCGGCATGATGACTTAGCTCAGTGGAGTTACTGGCAAGTTCTTCTGCTGCGGCTGCATTTTGCTGTACGATCTTGTTGAGCTCTTGCATGGCTATATTAACTTGGTCAGCACCGTTGTTTTGTTCCTTGCTCGTCAATGAAATCTCTTTAAGCATTTCAAACGCTTCCCGAATTCTTGGAGTAAGTTCATTTAATAATCGACCGGATATTTCTGCCTGTTCGACACAAGAGCTGGAGACATCATTAATTTCAGTCGCAGCATTTCGGCTTCGTTCGGCAAGCTTCTTTACTTCGTTGGCGACAACAGAAAATCCTGCTCCGTGTTCTCCTGCTCTTGCCGCTTCTACCGAAGCATTAAGCGCTAGTAAATTAGTCTGATGTACAATTTCACCTATCATTGAAATACGATCGTTAATCATTTGCATGGAATTTACAGTTTCGTTTACCGCTGAATTACTCTCCACTATTTCTGCCGCGGCGGTCTGCGTAATTGCTTCTGTTTTAAGGGCATTTTCCATGTTTTGCAGTATCGTCGCTACCATCTCCTCCATAGCAGCCGATACTTCTTCAGCTGAACTGGCTTGTTCACTGGCCCCTTGTGACATTTGCATAGCCGTTGTGCTCAGTTCGTTACTGGCAGCGGCTACGTGTACTGACGAATTGGTAACTACACTTATCAGACTCTTCAATTTGGCTGTCATTTTTAGGAGTTCTGCATAGATTCCCGTAGCATTTTCGTTGGTATCAATTACCATATTTAGTTCCCCTTTTGAGATTCTAGCAGTCAATGCCATAACATCTCTCGGCTCTCCGCCAATATCCTGTAGTATGTTTTTGGAAAAGTAATAGCCGAGTGTCATGGCTACTATAAACACAACAAAAGCTATCGTTAAAGTTAATATCCATTCCATGTTACTTTGTGCTTCCATATGATTACATAGGGACAATAGCTCCGCTGATATTTGATCTTCCAGTTGTTTGAGTAAATTGATTTTTTCAGTTTGTTTTTGAAACCAATTTGCCGGGTCTATACCAAAAGAACCCAATGTTCCTTTTTCAAACAAGGTGCTTCGCATGGCGGCAGTTTCCTTTACGCATGTTGCTTTTAAAATTTCCTTATAACTTTGTTCTAAACTGTCTGTCGCGAGTCTTATAAACTGTTCAGCAAACAAATCTTGTGTAGACACCAGTCGAATTGCTTTCTCAAGTTGAGCGTTTGTAAGCGTATCTCTGGTAAATGCATTGCTAAATATGGCTCGTTCAATACCGGCTCGTTCCTTCGATTGTAAGAAGTAATAATAGGCCCCCGTTGTTTTAATTACTGCTGCCACATCGCTGTTGATGGTAACCAGATTAACAATTTCGATCATACAACTATTCATACTTGTATAATAATTGAGTGCTTGATTGAGTTTCATATCCATTGCATCAATGGACATTCGTTTTTTGTCTAATAGGTGTAATTTTTGTTTTGTCGCATCTAATTTTTCTAAAATTGCAAGCTCCATACGCTTCTCATCTAAATCAGTTAAGTATAGTTCCAAATCATTTAACGACTTGTTAGTATTCTGACGAAAAAGCTGGAGTTCTTTATTAAATTTGTTTCCTTGACTTCCCAAAAATATAGCCGTGGCACCTCGTTCTTTTTGGATACAATGAATTAAATTGGACATTTTGGAACACATGCCAATAACGCGTGAATTTTGTGTCATATCTGATGAAATCTCCCTTTTTTCGATGACTTCTCTAACAGAAAAATAGAGTAAGCCTATTAGTGGAGCGATGAGTATCAACAACAATTTATTTCTGAATGTCAGTTTATTCATAAGTGGTAGATTGGTTTATTAACTTATTTCGCTGGTTTATTAATTCGAGACCATTAGCTTGATTTTGAACCTTACCAAGGTTTCGAATAAGTCAAAAAGACTTACAATAAATAACGGAGTAGTTTTAAAGCAGGTTGTTTCCATATAACTCTGCCAAATAAGGAATTATGCCGACGAAAATGTGCAATCTGCGCTATAAAGCATTTATAAAAACCGCTTTTTTTCTTCAGGTACCTATATAATAGTACATCATAGAAAATTTCGTAAAATTCGCTTATAGTCTTGTGAGGATTTTAAAAATTAAGTAATTCACTTAAAATATTCACTTATTTTTTAATGCAAAAAAGGAGCACTTTTTCTGATCCTTATGTAGCAGTGATTATTCAATGGATAGAGATGCGATCCAAGATTTGTGCTGTTATTACCTCTATTTGTGTTAAATAACTGCTCAAATGATTGCTAATTTTGAGTATAGTAAAACAATACCATTTCTCTCTAACAGATCAAATAATTTTAGAGCTTATTCAAGGATAAAGCTTTAACTCACCCGCACCCGCAAGGGATAGGGGCTGACTTTCTGCCAATTTGCACAGTTTTAAAAGAAGGCAGCCCCTGTAATTTATAGTCTTCCGGAATAGAATGAAAGCATATATTCAATATTAGCCTATTGTCGATTTCTCTTTATCATAGTCGGCCGTCTTTAACACACGTACAAAGGTATTGATTCCAACAATTAGTAGTATTGACAACGGTACATTTAAAAAGTCGATAAACGGAATTGTAAGAGATCCCGCGACAAAATAAAAAGCGCTTGTTATTACGAATTGCGAGCTTATAAAGAAGAATATATTTAGGCCGATGGCTATTAGGCTGATTAACTTGATACTTTTAAGCAAGGCCGGACGTTCTTTTTCAACAGTACCCTGCATCAAGACAGCTATTTGAAAGAATACAACCAATAATAAGGTTCTGACCGCTAATTTTTTTAATTCTATTAACAACAGGTCTTCAGAGGACTTCTCAAATATATACCCCCCTATTAATAGTATGAGATAGATGATTAAAATGGTATAAGCTCTTTTAGAGCGCTTCGGGTAGGGGTAAGCCTTAGATTTTCGCAAGCCCTTTAACCCCGAATGTGTGAACATTACGGTAGTTAATGCCATAATTAAATAAAATAGGCCTAGAGCAAATCCCAGAATTGCGGTAGCTTGAAACGAGATGATGCTTAGCAACAGTAATGGGATAATTAATACAGGCAGAAATGTGCTAATTAATGAAGTAATCTGGGCGTATTTCATATACTGAAAAGCATCGACGATCGCCGCTTTGTCTCTTTTTTTCATAATAATAATAATAGTTGAAAGATGTGAATAAAGGTACACGTTTCTCCTGATGAAACCAAAGTGAAACTGGTCGAATTGCGTACCTGGAAGAAGTGTACACCTCCTCCACCGGGTCCAGGTGGTGCGGCAAATAAAAAGGGCTACGTTTTAAACGCAGCCCATTCGTATTTAATAGCTAAATATTGTTCTTAAAAAGGTAGGTCATCCTCATCAGCACCTATGGTAGGTTCTGAGCCTTCTGCTGGCCATGGAGCATCATCCATCGTAGCGGGAGCACTACCGCCACCGGCATTTCCGTTTTCAATGCGCCATGCATCGAGGTTGGTGAAATAGTTCACCTTTCCATCCTTTTCCCACTTGTTTCCCTTAATATTGAAGGAGATCTTAATATCATCGCCTTCGTTATACGGATCAATTAAGTCTACTTTGTTTTGAGTCAACTGAAATTTGATGCTTTCGGTAAATAAAGTACCACCAGCATTTTCTTCTTTTTCAATTACAAATTCCCGCTTTTTAAATCGATCGCTTACAACTAAAGTATCAAACTTCTTGACCAGCTTGCCTGTTATTTCAAAACTCATAAGAACTTATTCTTCAATAATTTCAACACTATTAATTTCGTCGCCTTGTTTGATAGCATCTACCACGTCCAGGCCATCCACTACTTTGCCGAAACAGGTATGGTGACGGTCGAGGTGGCTAGTTTGGTCACGACTGTGGCATATGAAAAACTGAGATCCACCTGTATTGCGTCCGGCATGAGCCATAGATAAAACACCACGATCGTGGTACTGATTATCACCGTCTAATTCACAGTCGATGTTGTAACCAGGACCGCCGTCACCTCTTTTGTTCGGACAGCCTCCCTGAATAACAAAATTTGGCAACACACGGTGAAAATTGAGTCCGTCGTAAAATCCATCCTTGGCCAGTTTAACAAAATTTGCAACAGTGTTTGGAGCGTCTTTTTCGTAGAATTCTACTTTCATGTCGCCCTTTACAGTGTGTATGATTGCTTTATACATATTAATAAATCTCGGTTTTAATTTCTAATTGTATTTTAGTAAATTTTAGCACGTTTCTTTCGCTCAATTTACAAAGGTAATTTCAAAGTTTGAAGCTGTAAAATTTCAATTATTACCATTATTTTGCAAGTATATTATAGCTATTATTTCTCATGAGTACCAGATATCTTCCATTTATTTTTATAATCGCCATAGTATTTGCTTCGTGCAAGGCCAGAGTGAACCCTGAGAAACCGGATTATGCGGCCATCACCAAACGCTACAAGCAAGAAGTATCTAATATCAACATACCTTTTGAGATAAGTGTTAAAGAGTTACAGACGCAAATTAATAAGGAGCTACCTACTGTACTTTTTGAAGATGATAGTTATACGAATAATGGTAATGATGATTTAAAGCTCAAGATCACCAAGACAGATGGTGTTCGCCTGCGCATTGACAACAACGTAATCTACTACACCATTCCCATAAGGGTATGGGTGAAAATGAGAAAGGTAATCTTCGGGCAGGAATTTTCAAAAAGTACTGCATTTGGCACTATTTTTAAATTTAAAACGGCCATAGACATCGATGACCAATGGAACATGGAAACGAAGACGACAGCCCTGGATTACCTCATTACCGAAGAGCCCGAGCTTCATTTTGGACCGCTTGCTGTGCCACTAACTCCGATAATAAGACATGTTTTCAACAATTACTTGGACAATATGGCCGATATTCTCGATGAAGAACTCAAGAATTCTTTGAGTATTCGTGAATATATGCAAGAGACCTATGAATACATTCAGTCGCCGGTGCTTCTTGATGAAGATTATGGTACCTGGTTAAGTTTGAAACCTAAAAGCTTTTACAGAACTTCTTTTGCCAGTGCCAAGCAAAAATTGCGCTTCGATTTGGGTCTTCGAACATATATAGATGTATATGTTGGTGATAAACCTAAAAAAGTGAACATTGACAAAGAATTACCTGATCTAAAAAAAGTCTCGAAAGTAAAGGATGAATTTCAAATTGCAGTAGCCAGCGAGATAACTTTTGACCAGGCAACAAAAATCGTTAAGAGCAATCTCGTAGGTTACGAGTATGAATATGGTAAACGGAAAAAAATTGAAGTGACCGATGCTGAAATTTTTGGAGTAGGAAACAAGCTCGGGGTACGTGTATCATTGGCAGGAAACCTGGAAGGAGATGTCTACATGATAGGAACACCGAAATACGATAGTACCACCTCTGAATTATACATCGATAATTTTGGATTTGACATAAAATCAAAGAAGGTAGTTTTGAAAGTAGCGGATTGGCTGGTTAGTGGTCCTTTCAAAAATAAAGTAAAGAAAATGATGCGCATTCCACTCAAAGAAAGTGTCAAGGAAACCTCTGACATGATTGCGGAGAGCCTTAAAAATAATCCCATGGCAGAATCGGTTTATTTACTCTGCACCATTCACAACATTGTTCCGCTTGACATTTATATGACCGACCATTCTTTGAAAATGATGATACAAGTGGAAGGAAAAGCCCGGGTCAAACTGGGCGATTAATAGCTTTTGGTGTACTAAGGCCCTATATTACCGCAATTAATACAGTACTTTTGTATGGGAAATAAGGCAATCTGTGCTTTTTTATGTGATTGGCGATGAATTGAGTGAAATAACAACAACAGACCGCATGCTGCATTTTTTACTGCCCATCAAATATTTACTATTTCTTTGTATCCTCATAATACTGAGTTATTTTTGCGTCTTCAAAAATTCACCCAAATTGTATGACTAGAGATACTGCAATATTTGACCTCATCGCCAAAGAAACGGCGCGCCAGGAAAATGGCATTGAATTGATCGCTTCCGAGAATTTTGTTTCCAAACAAGTGATGGAAGCCATGGGCTCTCCATTGACTAATAAGTATGCAGAAGGACTTCCGGGAAAGCGTTATTATGGTGGATGTGAAGTAGTGGATGTTGTAGAGGATTTAGCCATTTCAAGGGTTAAAGAATTATTCGGTGCGACTTGGGCCAATGTGCAGCCTCACTCGGGTGCACAGGCAAATGCCGCGGTGTTTTTGGCATGTCTGCAACCGGGAGATACTATTTTAGGTTTTGACTTGTCGCATGGTGGTCACTTATCTCATGGTTCACCTGTAAACCTGTCAGGAAAATATTACAATCCGGTATTTTATGGTGTTGAAAAAGAAACAGGGACGATTAACTGGGACAACGTAGAAACACTGGCACTCAAAGAAAAACCAAAAATGATTATTTGCGGAGCATCGGCCTATTCTCGCGACTGGGATTATGAACGTTTGCGTCAAATTGCCGATCAGGTAGGAGCGTTGTTGCTGGCAGATATTTCGCATCCGGCTGGTCTTATCGCCAAAGGATTGCTCAACGACCCAATAAAGCATTGTCATATTGTGACCACAACAACACATAAAACGCTGAGGGGGCCTCGCGGTGGTATGATTATGATGGGACAGGATTTTGAGAATCCATGGGGACTGAAAACGCCAAAAGGTGTGACGCGTATGATGTCTTCTATCCTGGACTCTGGTGTCTTTCCGGGTACACAGGGAGGGCCTTTGGAACACGTAATAGCAGCCAAGGCAGTGGCATTTCAGGAAGCACTTTCAGATGAATATGCGACTTATGCGAAGAATGTCATCGAAAATGCGGCAATATTGGCACAAGCACTTGTCGATCGTGGATTTGATATTATCTCCGGAGGTACGGAAAACCACTCCATGCTCATTGATCTGCATTCAAAAAATATTACGGGTAAAGAGGCAGAAAACGCATTAGTGAAAGCTGATATTACAGTCAATAAAAACATGGTTCCTTTTGATGATCGCTCACCTTTTGTTACCTCCGGTATGCGCCTGGGTACACCGGCCATCACTACACGTAAGCTAGGAACAAAAGAAATGGAGCAGATTGCAGACTTAATCAACGATGTGATAGTGAACCACGAAGATGAGTCTGTAATAACAAATGTTCGAGGCGAAGTGAATAAACTGATGGCTCAATTTCCTCTATACAGAGATTAAGGTATTTAAGAATTAATGAGCGAAAACGAAGCTGAAGGTAAGGAAATGTCATTTGTGGAGCACCTCGAGGTGCTCCGCTGGCATATAATTAGATCGGTTATAGCAGTCGTAGTAGTTGCCGTTGTGGCTTTTATACAAAAAAAGTTAATAATCGATCACGTACTGTTTGGTCCTACTTTCAATGATTTTCCTACTTATCATTGGCTATGCAAGGTGGCAGAAATCATCGACTCGTCCCCTCTATGCATTAACGACTTGCCCGACCCCTATTCTGAAACAGTCTTTCAGAGCATTAAAATGTCCGGGCAATTTACGATGCACATCACCATATCAATAATTGTGGGCGTAATTTGTTCGTTCCCCTATATATTTTGGGAGTTTTGGCGATTTGTCAAACCTGCGCTTTATTCAGGAGAAAAGCGAACTGCTCGTGGTGTCGTATTTGTAGTAAGCATGCTGTTCTTTACAGGTATACTCTTTGGATATTACATCGTATCTCCACTCACGTACAACTTCTTCTTAAACTATGAAGCGACTGAATTGGTGAAAAATCAGTTTGCCTATTCTTCCTATTTGACGGTAATGGGAAATTTGGTATTGGTATGTGGTCTCATGTTTCAATTGCCGGTTGCTGTCTATTTCTTGTCAAAAGTCGGTCTTGTGACTCCGGAGGGTATGATAGCCAAGCGAAAAACGGCGTTTATCGTCATTTTATTCGTGGCAGCCATATTTACACCGGCCGATGTCTTTAGTCAGTTATTAGTAGCCTTTCCACTGTTTTTTCTTTATCAGATTAGTATTTTTGTATCACGAATCGTTAACAGACGTAACGAGAGCAAATTGAAAAGAATCGAACAATGAGCATGAAAATAGCAATAGGCGGTGACCACGCCGGTTACGAATATAAATTGGAAGTCATCAAACATTTGGAATCTAAAGGCTATGAAGTGAAGGATTTTGGTCCTTACAGTGATGAGTCTTGTGATTACCCCGATTATGTTCATCCATTGGCCCAATCAATTGAGGCCGGCGAGCATGATTTTGGCGTGTTGATTTGTGGTAGTGCCAATGGGGTAAATATTACTGCTAACAAATACCAGCAGATTCGAGGTGCTTTAGCCTGGATCCCGGAGATTGCCGCACTAGCAAGAGGTCATAATAATGCCAATGTAGTATCTATGCCTGCTCGTTTTATCGCTATTGAAACAGCCTTGGAAATAGTCGATACTTTTCTGGCTACCGAGTTTGAAGGTGGCAGGCATGAGCGCAGGGTGAATAAGATACCAGCCTGTTAAAACATAAATGATATTCTTTGAAGACAGCTTTCCTGTAGCTGTCTTCTGGTTCAAAAATTTTAGATCTTCCTGTCACATAATGTAATTTTTAACCATCATATAAGTAAAACCCCTTTTACTTGAATGAATTCCGTCATAAATACACATCCGACTATGAAGAAAATACTGCTTATTCTTACAGCCTTTTTTCCATTAGTAATTGCAATGGGACAAAACATTATTTTCACGGATGCAAGTTTTAAATGGGCCTTAATCAGAGCCGGTATTGATTTAAATACTGATAACGAAATTAGTATTGATGAGGCCGAACAGGTTACAAAAATTAATGTTAAGGATGAATCGATCGTTTCAGTAGACGGTATTGATCATTTCATTAACCTCGATACACTTATTTGTTCTTTTAATGATATTGAAAGATTAACGATTAATAACCTGAATCTGACTTACCTCGATTGCCAGTCAAACGAAATCGACACGCTGGAATTAAATGGTTTGAATAACCTTGTTTATCTCAATTGTATTTATAATTCCCTGGACTCATTGCATGTGGATGGCATTCCGAATATCAAAGAGATTCGTTGCTCATATAACCACTTATTTGAGTTGAACCTAAGCTCTCTGGCTTCTTTGGAAGGATTGTTATGTAATAACAACCGGATACGTTTAATAAATGTTGAGGGTCTTAATAATTTGAAATCTTTATTATGCCATTCAAATCAACTTGTAGGCTTAGATGCTTCTAATTTAAGTAGTTTGGCTTCATTAAATTGTCAGAACAATATGCTGGAAAGCCTGAATGTTGAAGGTGACACCTCCCTTTTTCGCCTGGATTGTTATGAAAATAATTTGGGCAGCCTGGAACTTGAGGGCTTGAAAAACCTGAATACCGTGCATTGTTATGGAAACAAGCTTACACATATCGATGTGAAAGGCCTCCACAATCTGAAGGGACTATATTGTCAGAATAATTTGCTTGAAGCATTAGATATTTCAGATTTGACCGGTATTACTCATTTAGAATGTGCCGCCAATCAATTAAGCTACCTGAATACGCAGGCCTTGAGAAACATCCATACATTGAGCTGTGGTTACAATCAAATTTCGGTGTTGAATACGGCAAATTTATCTACTATGGTAATACTACGCTGTCATAATAATCGACTGTTTGAATTGGATATAAGAGGATGTTCTTCGCTAAGAAGACTAACTACTTCGGACAACCTTTTACATTGTATTTTAATGCAGGACTCCACTAATTCAGTCCCGAACGAGACGTTTTTTATGGGAAATAATCCCTTGAAATATATTTGTGCCGATTCTTCGGAATTGGATGAATTGCATGAGGTATTGGCAAATAACAATTATGAAAATGTATCGCTCAGTACTTATTGTGGTGATTTTTGCCCTTCATATGCTTTTAAGGTGGGTGGAATTATCAAATATGACCTTAATGGTAACGGTTGTGATGAAGATGATCCTGGTTTAAGAAATGTTCCGCTTGAGATAGTTCAAAATTCTAATTCTAAAATGGTTTTGAGTAACTTGAATGGCGACTACAGCGCTTTTTTGGATTCAGGAAGTAGTTCAATTACAGTACTACCCTATTTACCCTGGGATGTACAAACAACGCCAGAGAATGTGGAGGTCGTTTTTCCGCAAGACACAAATCATATAAATCAGGAATTTTGTATTCAGCCACAGGCCCCTGGCGTATATTCGGATTTGAAAATAAATCTTATTCCCACTTCGGTATTGAGGCCCGGAGAACTTTGCAATTATCATATTATATGTGAGAATGGAGGAAGTGATACGGCATTCAGTTCCATACAAATCAACTATCAAGATGATTACCTCACACCTGATTCAAGCCATCCGGTGTTTACATCTGATATGAACGGAATAATCACTTGGGATAATATTACATTGTATCCATTCGAAAAACGCGAGATCTATTTAACGCTCAGAGCTAATAAACCAGGTGATTTAAACCCTTTAAACGGGGGTGAAACAATACAATTTGAGGCTGAAATCACTCCTCATGAGCAGGATTTGATACCTGAAGATAATTTTGCGGCATTAGCCCAAACCGTAGTAAACTCTTATGATCCTAATGATAAAACCTGTCTGGAAGGAGTTGAGGTAAGTCCGGAAATTATAGGTGAGTACGTACATTATGTGATACGTTTTGAAAACAATGGTACAGCAGAAGCTATTAACATCATAATAACAGATAGTATCAATACCTCCTTGTTTGATATAGAATCAATACAGCTATTAGCTTCTAGCCATGCTGTGCACACCTCTATCGATCAAAATGTGCTTACTTTCTTCTTTGATGATATTGATTTACCTCATGATTCTTCTACGAATAAAGGCTATGTAGCTTTTAAGGTTCGTACTCGAGGCGATTTACAAGTTGGTGATTCTTTGACGAACAAAGCTAATATCTATTTTGACTATAATGCGCCTATAATAACCAATGAGACAGAGACATTTATTCGCGTATTGGTTGCTAACGAGTCGGTATTTCCAGGTTTAGAAGGAATGTCCTGTTTCCCTAATCCAGTGAAGCAATCTGAGTATTTGAAGATACAACTTCCTGATTATGAAAAAAATGTAACAGTAAACATTTACACTATTGAAGGAATACAAGTGTATGCCGGTCAGGGAAAGATTGTAAATACGAAAGATTTAAATCCAGGATTTTATCAAATGAAGGTTGTAAGTGACAAAGAGGTATACAGCACGACCTTTGTTGTACACTAAATGATTAACGGGTGCTACAATAAGACGGACGTCGAAGAATTTTACCAATAAAAAACCCTCTCTTTTAATTAAGAGAGGGTCATTGATAGACGAAATCTTGGAAACTATTCAATGATGAATTTAACTTGTTTACTATTTCCAGGGTCATTTATTTGCAAGAAATAGATGCCCCTTTTTAAAGAAGACACGTTAAGGGTCTCGTTGGCTGCTTCTATTTTTCCATTTAATACAGAAATTCCCTGATTATTAAAAATACGATAAGTATTTCCCGATTCGTTTTCTATGATTAACAGACTCTTTACCGGGTTAGGGTAAAAGTTAACCCCACTTTCCGCGATGCCATTAGTAGTTGTAATCAGGCATTTTGGATGAGTGTCTGCCAAAACGTGAAAGGAATAAAAGGAAACGGCAGTGTCCACTGGCCCGCATATACTGTAAGCGTTCCAAAGAAAGGTATATTCTCCTTCAGAAAAGTTAGTTACAGCGATATGGTTACTGTCCAAATCAAAACCATCGACAAGCATATAGTCGTCATTAAAAGCTGTCCAATAATCTTCCAAAGCATTTGCACTTACTCCTTCCAGGTAGGCCGTATCTTTCTTGCACAAAGAATCTACATCTGCTATAATTTTTGTATCAGGAACATGAGTGCCCAAATAAATACGAAGTGTGTCCGGACAAATGTCACCATCTACCTGATAAATAAAAGAATACTTGCCATAAGCAGCAGGATCAATATGGACATATGGATTGTAAAAGATATCCGGGTCCAGCCTTACATCAGACTCACCATCCTCCAAATAAGTCCATAGGAATGTATGATTATTTCCATCGTCAGGTTGGTCTGCATTTTCAATTCTGGTGGTGAACATAATATTGGCATCATGGTCACAATCGATAATATCATCGCCTGGACTGTAAGATGCACCGGTCTTTACAATGAGATCATTGTATGATGCTCCGCAATAGCCATAAGTTGAGTTTATCGACCAACGAAAGCGATTATTAACACCATTTTGAATAAGACCTCTTGCCGTAGATACGTTACTATTAGGGTTGTCTATTACAGGTCCTGCCGGTGAAACAACACTCCAGGTTCCCGTTCCGGAGATAGGGGTGTTGGCGCTTAAAGTAACAACTGTATCAGTTGCACAAATCAGGCTTCCGGCATCTGCAGGGCTTGGAACCGGATCTACGGTAACTGTTATTTCTGCAAAGCTCATACAAGTTGGATTATCCACATCATTTACGGTCCATCTAAATACATAAATTCCGCCTACCAAATTTTCGGCAGTTGTAAAAGGTGAATTCGGAGAAACAAAGTTAGCTGTCGTGGGTCCACTGATGTGTGACCATGTACCAATTTGACTTCCATTTGGTGTACTTCCAGCTAAGTTCACGTTAGCTACGTTCATGTGCGTGCCACACATGCCAAAATCATCACTTACCCATACAACAGGAGCGTCGCATTCATCAATATGCTCCATACATGAAGTGAATTCTGAGGTATTGCCATTAGGATCTGTAGCTGTCGCAGCAACTTTGTCGGCCGTAGGTCCATTGTAAGCAAAGGTACTCCCGGTACAGGTAACACCTCCCAGCCAGTTTTCACCATCTCCTTTTTCACCCGGAGCACAATTCTTACAGTCACTCATGGCATAAAAATCGATCCAGTCTCCTGTATGGCAGGTGCCGGTAATGGGCTGAGCACCGGGGTCTGAGTTAAATACTGGTTCTGGAAGTTCAAGATTACCACCGGACTCTAATTTAATTTCGAACGGATCTCCAACGTTTCCGGAGGTTCCTCCATTGCAGTAAATTTGGTTTTGACGAATGGTGTTACGCAGCGCTCCATTCGAAATAGTTACTCCGTTAAGTCCATTAGAAGAAATAGTATTCCCCAAAGTTTCATTAGCTACTCCCAACGATGAACCAATAACGTTATCATTAACATTTCCGCTAATATGAATGCCATTGCCTTCGTTTCCGCTTATGTCATTTGATTGAATTACAATGTTTCGTACTTCCTGTCCATCAACATCATGAATATGAATACCATGTCCTGCCCATCCACCAACAGTCCGTGTATTATTTATTCTGTTTTCGGAAATGGTCACATTGCAGGTCCCATCCATTCTATTACTAGGATCCTGCGGTGAACCCCAAATATAAATGCCATAAGCACCATTCCACATGTCATCGCTAGATTCATCTGGAGCCTCACCAATAATATTATTGTCAATTACCACGTTAGTACTGGAGCCAATGGATATTGTGCCGATGGACGAACGGCCATTTTGACCAAGGACAGCTGCATTTCTGGAATTACCACCAAAAGTACAGTTTTTGATTTGAATATCACGACAAGCATATGTTTGAATCGCCGACCCTCCAATGCCAAAATCGTTTGAATTAAATCCGTTTTGATCAGTGCCAAACTTACAATTTTCTACTAGCAGATTGTCTATATTATACGCTTCAATACCTAGCCACAAACAGGTAGCAATATGACTATTTTTAATTGTAATGTTACTTGCTACGTTATTGTTAGCAGCATTTAAATTATTACCTGCAACACCTGTTAAGGTGATACCTTTATTTCCTGATCCTGCGTTTGTTGAAGAAACTCTGTCTGCTCCAAAACCTATCCAGAAATCCTCTATAGTCATATTATTACAAGCGATCAAAGCCAGGCCAAAAGAAGTATAGTTCCCCATCATGATTCCCTGAATGGTAGATCCGGAAGCAGTACTATCGCTACCCCCACCAAGACCTGTACCAGGGATAACCAAGGCAAATTGTAATCCATCATTTTGTTCGCTTCCTTCAAAGAAAATTTTAGGATTTCCTAAGTAAGCTCCGGGCTGAGAATGGCCAAGAATCCTGACCGGCGTTGTAATCTGAAACGATTGAATAATGTTGATGATATAGACGCCATTCGTTTGAGGTTCATCGATATCAAATACGATATCATCCAAAGTATGATCACCGTTAGTGGCCGCTTGTAAAATAGCCCATATAAAGCTACCTGGAATTTGGTATGAATCGACAGAGACCGGAGCTGTATTAGTTACCGTAAAAGTTTCACCTTTAATAATGCCCAGGCATATCAGGTTTAAAAGGATTAATAGATAAAAGTTTTTCATAATAAATTCTTTGGTTAAAGATGTTCTGAAATTAAAAGAAAATTTTGTGTTTACGAGAGGTTAATACAGCTATGGGACGAATAGTAAGCCATGGGATCAATTGTAAACCATACGGAGAGTGTTATAGGCCAGTCTAAAAAACAGAAAACCATGGCTTTAGCTAAAACCATGGTTTCTTATGATATTATCGAAGGTTAAATTTTATTTTGCTCCTGCGGCAATATAATGATGCCCCTCGTCTTTCTTTTCTAAATTTGAGAAGCCCATTAAGTGTTTATCGACATGATAGGCGCACTCACGACCTTCAGATATTGCCCACACGACTAAGGATTGACCTCGACGAGCGTCGCCAGCAGCGAAAATGTTTTCCTTGCTGGTTTTGTATTCAGCAGAAGCTTTGATGTTGCCTCTGTCGTCCAGATCAAGTCCGAATTGCTCTACTACTCCTTCTTTTTGAGGGTGTAGGAAGCCGATAGCCAGAAGCGCGAGATCACAAGGGATATCGAACTCTGTTCCCTCTATTTCCTGCCAGTGTGGCTTTTTGCCGGGCTCTGGGTTGCTCCAGCCCATTTCGGCAACTTTTAGTCCTTTTAAATTACCATTTTCGTCGCCAATAAACGCTTTGGTAAACAAAGCCCATCTTCTGTCAGCTCCTTCTTCGTGTGAAGACGATGTGCGCAATTTCATGGGCCACATAGGCCAAGGTGTTTGCTCGGAGCGCTCGCTTGGTGGTTTTGCCAAAAGCTCTATTTGTGTAACAGAAAGGGCGCCATGACGATTGGATGTTCCTACACAATCCGAACCGGTGTCTCCACCGCCAATCACTACCACCTTTTTGCCCTTCGCGCTTAATTCTTCGGCTACTTCTTCTCCGCGGTGGTTTCTTACAACATCTTTACCTGCATTTCTTGAGTTTTGTTGAGACAAAAATTGCATAGCAAATTCAACACCTTTTAGGTCACGGCCTTCAATAGGTACATCACGAGGTATGGTAGATCCAATGGTCAAAGCCACTGCGTCAAACTCTTTTTCAAGTTCATCACCGGTAATATCAACACCAACATTTACTCCTGTTTTTACTTCAATACCAGCTTCTTTCATCAATTCTACCCGGCGTTGTACAACCCATTTTTCCAGTTTAAAGTCTGGAATACCAAAGCGCAGTAGTCCTCCTATTTCGTCGGCACGCTCAAATAATGTTACAGAATGACCAGCGCTGTTCAACTGCTCTGCACAAGCCATACCGGCTGGGCCGCCGCCAATTACAGCCACTTTTTTGCCGCTGCGTTTTAGTGGCGCTTTTGGCTTAATAAGGCCTAGTTCGAAACCTTTTTCGATAATGTTCTTTTCGATGAACTCAATGGCAACCGGAGGTTGATTGATGCCCAATACACAGGCAGATTCACATGGCGCCGGACAAATACGTCCGGTAAACTCCGGAAAATTGTTGGTAGAGGTCAATATTTGTAGTGCCTCAGCCCAATTCTCCCGGTAGCACGCATCGTTAAACTCAGGAATAATATTCCCTAGCGGACAGCCGCTGTGACAAAACGGTACACCGCAGTCCATACATCTGCTCGATTGTTCATTTAATAACTCTTGCGATGTAGGTTCAACGAATTCCTTGTAGTGACCAATTCTGGTTTTAGGATCTTCGTTTTTTGGTAGTCGTCGTGTTTTTTCTAGAAATCCTGTTGGCTTACCCATTTGCTTCTACCTCCTTCCCACTTGTTTTTAGTGATTCTACTTTACGTTTCAATAATACTGCTTTATAATCACGCGGCATTACTTTGATGAACTTCGTCAGGGAGTTTTCCCAGTCTGCCAACAAAGTTGTTGCCACTTCACTATTGGTGTATTCTTTGTGGTTATTTACCATTTTTTCAAGAAATAGCTTGTCTTCTGAATCTAAGGGGTCAAAGTCAACCATTTCAGGGTTGCATCTGTCAACAGAAGTGCCATTAGGGTCGTACAGATACGCAACTCCACCACTCATACCTGCGGCGAAATTTCTACCTATTTCTCCAAGTATGATAGCCGCGCCACCTGTCATATATTCACATCCATGGTCGCCGATTCCCTCTATTACAGCCTTAACTCCAGAGTTTCTAACACAGAAACGTTCGCCTCCAACACCATTGATGTAGGCTTCACCCGAAGTGGCGCCATAGAAAGCGACATTTCCGACAATGATATTTTCGTTTGCCTTGTAGGTGGTCTCCTTAAATGGATACAAAATGAGTTTACTACCGGATAGTCCTTTGCCGAAATAATCGTTTGCTTCTCCTTCAAGCCTCATAGTAAGCCCTGGTGCGGTAAAAGCTCCGAAGCTTTGTCCGGCAGATCCTCTGAACTCAAAGTCTATGGTGTCTTCTGCCAGTCCTTCGCCTTTGTGACGTTTGGATATTTCATTGGAGAGAATAGTACCCACTGACCTGTCGGTATTAAGCACTTTAAATGCTCCACTTACTTTCTCCTTCTTTTTAAGGGCATTTTCAGCCTGTTCTACCAATTTCCAGTCAAGCTGTGAATCGATATGATGCTCTTGTTCTATAGATTGATATAATGTCTCCGATGGATCATTCTCTTCCTGGAATAAGATCCTGTTAAGATCCAGGTCTTTATATTTCCAGTGATCGATGTTATCGCGTACTTTTAATTTATCTGCACGGCCAACCATTTCATCAACGGTACGGAACCCAAGTTCAGCCATAATTTCTCTTAAATCCTGCGCTAAGAACTGGAAGAAATTCACCACATGTTCAGGTTTTCCCGCGAAACGCTTGCGAAGTTCTTTATTCTGGGTGGCTATACCTACCGGACAGGTATTGAGGTGGCATTTACGCATTATAATACAACCTTCAACTACGAGTGCGGCAGTAGCAACCCCCCATTCTTCAGCACCTAATAGAGTGGCAATGGCGAGGTCTCTTCCGGTCTTCATTTGTCCGTCGGCCTGAACAACGATGCGACTACGTAATTTGTTTCTTACAAGAGTTTGATGAGTTTCGGCCAAACCAAGTTCCCAAGGTAAGCCTGCGTGTCTGATCGAGCTGATTGGAGAGGCTCCCGTACCACCGTCGTGACCGGCAATAAGTACCACATCTGCATAACCTTTGGCTACACCCGAGGCAATGGTTCCCACACCCGCTTCCGATACCAACTTCACGTTGACACGTGCTTTGCGGTTCGCATTTTTCAAATCGAAAATAAGCTGTGCCAAATCTTCGATAGAATAAATGTCGTGGTGTGGAGGTGGTGAAATTAAACCTACACCCGGGGTAGAGTGGCGTACACGGCCTATCCATTCGTCTACTTTATGACCCGGTAGCTGTCCACCTTCTCCTGGCTTGGCTCCCTGAGCCATTTTAATTTGCAGCTCATCGGCGTTTGTCAGGTAGTAGCTGGTCACTCCAAAACGACCAGAAGCTACCTGCTTAATGGCAGAACGCTCCCAGTCACCATTTTTCTTTTTATGAAAACGCACCGGATCTTCACCTCCCTCACCCGAGTTAGACTTTCCGCCAATACGGTTCATGGCAATGGCAAGTGTCGAGTGTGCTTCATGTGAAATAGATCCAAATGACATGGCCCCTGTTGCAAAACGTTTGAAGATGTCTTCCGCCGGCTCCACTTCATTGATAGGAATAGGATCTTGACCTTTGAAATCTAATAAGCCACGGAGGGTTGCTGCACGTGTTGTCTGATCGTTGATCTCCTTGGCATATTTTTTATACATTTGATAATCGTCTGTTTTAGACGATTGTTGCAGAAAATGAATACTGGTTGGATTGAATAAATGATATTCACCGCGGCGTTTCCATTGGTAAACACCTCCCACTTCCAATTTCTGATTAGGTAATTCTTGTTTAGGGAAAGCTGAATCGTGTTTTATCAACGCTTCTTCAGCAATGCCGTCAAAATCCAAACCTTCGATACGTGAAACAGTACCTGCGAAACATTTGTCCACTACGTAAGTACTGATTCCCAGAGCCTCAAAAATTTGGGCACCATTATAAGATTGAATGGTAGATATACCCATCTTCGAGAAAATCTTTCTTAAACCGTATCCAACAGATTTGATGAAGTTTGCCTCCAGTTGTTCGTAACTATATTCTTGAGGAACAATTCCTTGACGGCTCATTCCTTTTAAGCTTTCAAATGCCAGGTATGGATTCACGCCAACGGCTCCGTATCCACTTAGTGTTGCAACATGATGTGTTTCGCGAACGTCACCCGATTCTATTATAATAGCAGCATTTGCTCGGAGCCCTGCTCCAATCAAAGCGTGATGCACAGCACCCGTCGCTAGTAGTGACGGAATTGCTGCGTTTTTGCTGTCCATTTTTCTGTCAGACAGAATTAATAAGTTATTGCCATCTTTCACTGTCTGTATGGCAGACTCACAAAGCGCTTCAACTGCTTTTTCCAATACTCCTTGTTCTCTTACAGCCTCAAAAAGCGTATCAAGAACAACGGCTTTATAACCGTCTTGAGAGATATGTTTGAGTTTGTTTAATTCATCGTTGGTAAGGACAGGGTGATCTATGCGTATTTTTTTGCAGTGATCTTCACCCACTTCCAGGATGTTTTTAGAGCTACCCACATAGTTTATCAATGACATCACCATTTTTTCACGAATGGGGTCGATGGGAGGGTTGGTAACTTGTGCGAAAAGTTGTTTGAAGTAATGTGATAAGTGTTGCGCCTGATCAGATAAGATAGGTAGGGGACTGTCAATTCCCATTGATCCCAGAGGCTCCGTACCTTTGATGGAAAGGCCTTCTAATACCACATTAAGATCTTCTACTGTATAACCGAAAGCCTGCTGTCTGTTGAGCAGTGTTTCGTCATCCATTTCTGAAGAACCATTGGTGACAGCTGGCAAATTAGCTATATGAATTTCCCCTTTGTCAAGCCATTCTCCATACGGAGCTTCATTACAAATTTGTTCTTTTAGTTCATCATCGGCGATGATTCGACCCTTTTCCAGATCGGCGACGAAAATTTTTCCGGGTTGCAATCGCCCTCTTTTTACAACCTTAGAGGGGTCAGACCTAAGCACACCTGCTTCAGAAGCCATGATGAGTGTACCATCTTCCAACACACAATAACGAGACGGGCGCAATCCATTTCTATCCAGGGTCGCCCCTACAATTTTGCCATCAGTAAAGGATATGGAAGCCGGTCCATCCCATGGCTCCATGATATGAGCATGGTAGCGATAGAAGTCTTTTTTATGCTTTTCCATTTCCTCATGTTCTTGCCAGGCTTCAGGAACCAGCATCATCATAACATGAGGCAACGAACGACCACTGAGAACCAACATTTCAATTACATTGTCCAGATTAGAAGAATCTGAATTGGCGTGGTCACAGATAGGAAAGATCATATCAAGTTCTTCCTCTGTGAATTTAGTGGTGTTTAGGATGGTCTCTCGTGCTTTCATCCAGTTCACATTTCCACGTACGGTATTTATTTCACCATTGTGAGCGATGTAGCGGAAAGGCTGTGCCAGTTTCCATTTTGGAAACGTGTTAGTAGAAAAACGAGAGTGAATTACGGCCAGGGCCGATTCTACGTTTGGGTCTGCCAGATCAACAAAGTACTGACCTACCTGTTCCGTATTAAGCTGACCCTTATAGCCTATCGTTTTAGTGGATAATGTTGCTATATAAAAATCGTCTTCCGTCTGCTCTACTTCAGCATGTATACGGTGGCTTGTATAATTTCTAATGATGAAAAGCTTACGCTCAAAATCTTCGGAGTTCATTTCCGATGGGCGTCCAATGAAAACCTGCTCTATGATAGGCTCAGAAGATAAAGGTGCTTCACCAAGTGGACTATTGTCTTTGAATATTTTTCTATATCCAAGAATAGGAAATTTGAATTTGGCAATGACTTCTTCCAAAATAGTTTTACTCTTCTCATACTTTGAAGAGTCTGATGGGAAAAAGACTTGCCCAACGCCATATTCATCAAATTCCGGAAGTTTAAATCCAAGCTTTTCTGTTTCAATCTGAAAAAATTTGTGTGGTTTTTGTATTAAAATACCGGCACCATCACCTGACTTTATATCGCACCCACAACCACCACGGTGTTCCATAGTAGTTAGCATTGACAGTGCGTTTTGTACAACATCGTGCGATTTAATATTATTTAAATTCGCAACAAAACCAATTCCGCAGCTGTCGTGTTCAAATTGCGGATCGTAGAGTCCTTTGTTAATTTGTACTGCCATATTTCTCCCTCTTTATATACTGTAAGCTGCATAATTATACAGCTGAACTTATGCACTTATTGAGTTACCTGCCCTCTAAACTTTAATACATTCAGCTATGAGTAACTCTACGCATTTCAATTTACATTTCAATGCGAAGCGCGAAATTAGTAAAAAAATATTAAAATAAGAATATTTAATAAGGCTTAAATGATATGTTTTATTTGTAGAATCTTGAAAAAATCCAATTGTTGTAATTCGAAAAGGGGTCTATCCTTTCAATTGTTGTGATTTTTGAAATACTATTCTGGATGTATTGCAATTTCAGTAATTTTACGCAAGCCTAAAATGTTATTTCAATATAAATATTTACTTCAAATTTGCATAATACTTGAGGTAGTATTAGGGCGTTTGATAGACAAATTAAACGGTCTTTTTTCGTCGCGAGAGCTTCCTCAATCTTTTCAGAGGTTTTACTTTCTGTTTTTCACTTTCTCGCTCCAGGTAATTGTAAAGCGCTTCGAAATCGTACGAATCCAATGACTTGTTACTATAGAAAGGAATTAACCATTGATTAAATTGACCGAAGTGCTCAAGGAGTGAAGAGTCTCTAAAACTGGTCAGGTGCAAACTGTCAATGGATATTTTTTGCGATTGAAGAGAATCGAATAGCATAGCAATGTCGTTGAACTCATCCAGACCGATATCTTTAGACACTTCATGGCACCCACTACAATTTCTTCTAAAAGTCAATTGACCATGAGATTCAAGCCGTATTTCATATTTGTAAAGCGAATCATTCGTTATTGATAGTTCACTAAACTGACCTTTTGAGTATTTTTCTTCATATATCAGTTCTCCTGATTTAGCAAAAAAGGATGTATAACCATCGAGATAGTCATTTTTGTAATCGATAGATTGTTTTAGGCAGCCATTATCATAATAGTGTAACCATGACCCCTGTTTTTGGCCGTTTTCATAATATTCTATTGATTTGATGTTACCGTTATCGTAAAAACTGACGTATTGACCGTCTGATAAAGGCTCTGGCTGTAAGATTACCTGCTTTTTCTTTTCAGGTAAATTCTCAAGTAGCACTTCATTTGCCGAGATTATCAAAATCACGGTGCAAAGCAAAAATAAGACAATCCTGATCCCTTTTTTAGTCATAAGAACTTATTCTCTATTATTTATTAACGGAATAACGTTGTAATAAGATAACGAAATATTCAACATTTTAGTGCCAATTAAATGAGATCACAAAAATTATACCGTATTTTTAGGATAGAGCAATGGATATAAAAATTATTCAAGAACTGCGTCGGAAATATGCTTTTCCAGACTTGTATGAGGCAACGGAAGATGGATTACTGGCCGTAGGCGGAGATTTAAGTGCTGAAAGATTATTGGCAGCTTATTCAAAAGGTATTTTTCCATGGTTTGGTGAAGACGATCCTATTTTATGGTGGTCGCCAGATCCAAGATTTGTACTTTTTCCCGACGAACTCAAAGTTTCGAAAAGTATGCGGCAATTTATGCGGAATACCAATTTAAAGGTAAGTTTTGATACTTCATTCGAAGCAGTTATTCGGTCTTGCAAAACGATTAAACGTAAGCACGAAAGTGGAACCTGGATCAGCGATGATATAGTGTATGCTTATACAGAACTACACAAAATGCAGATCGCCCATTCCGTAGAAGTTTGGCAGGAGAAAAAATTGGTTGGCGGACTGTATGGAGTAGCATTGGGAAAAGTTTTTTTCGGTGAATCCATGTTCAGCAGGGTTTCTAACGCATCAAAGTATGCTTTTATTAAACTGATTGAACTATTAATGCGTAAAAACTTTTATGTTGTTGATTGCCAGGTCTATACTTCACATCTGGAAAGTTTGGGTGCCCGTATGATAGAAAGAGAAGATTTTGTTGAATACATAGAAAATGGCATGAAGTTTGATGTTTTACCTGAAAGTTGGGAACTTTGAGCTGTTTACAACAAGAACCAACTTGAAACGTTTGTATATAGAAATATTAACAGTATATCAATTATGAGAAAGTTATTTTATTGTATGGCCATAGCTGCTTTACCTTTTTTATCTGCCTGTGAAACAGATGTGTTGGACCCGGGGAATGACGGACCGAGTGACGATAGTATAGCAGAAGGTCTCAAGGAAGCATTGAAAGTAGGAACAGATACCGCTGTCAGCAAATTGGCTATAACAGATGGTTATTTTAAAGATATTCTGGTGAAGATCTTATTGCCAGATGAGATGGAAAATGCTATCAGTACATTTAAATCCAAGCAAATAGACATTTTGGGTGTCTCCGTTACGGGTGAAGATATTTATACCGCAGGATATCCGGCACTGGGTATAAATGCATTACAGTCTAAAGAAGATGATTTAATTGAAGGCATCAACCGCGCTGCCGAAGCCGCGGCAAATGATGTTAAACCTATTTTTGTTGATGCCATTACTAGTATGTCCATAGCAGATGCGCGCGATATTTTATTTGGTGAGGATGATGCTGCCACTGAATATTTAAAAGCAACTACAGGATCTGCATTATTTGATGAATATGAACCTAAAATTGATGCCGCTCTCAATTCTGTAATGATTGGCGATCAAGCGGTAGCTACTCTATATGAGGATTTTGTTGCAGAATACAACAGTATTCTTTCCACTAAAGTAGATCCAACGGGTTTAATCAGTCCCGATGCAACTATTGGAAGTTTAGCATCAGTGAATACAGTAGCTGCCACGGATTTATCAGAACATGCTACCAATAAAGGGCTGGATGGTCTTTATTTAAAAGTCTCAGAAGAAGAGAAGAATATTCGTGAAGATCCGCTAGCCAGAGTGAAAGATATTTTAGTAGAAATATTCTCGCTTTTGGATTAATTCAGATTGAATTAAAAGATACAAAAACCATAGGGTATAACTCATATTCTATGGTTTTTTTGTTTATTGATTGAAATATTACATGATTTTATTAACAATTTCGCAACATTAGAAATTTTATGGAATGTGAAGCTAAGTTTGTCTAAATAAACATGGTGTTCGTCTAAATAATTTTCGATACCAAGAAAAAACTTCGTCATTTACAGTCCCATAGCTGGTTGAAAATGCCCAGAGATTATAGAGAAACGCCCGTTTCTCTGCTCTGGGTTTTTTATTTTTACACTTTTTGAATTGTATTACATGAATAATTGCAAGTCCTTTGACCGTGCATTCCACATTTGTCTAAAAAAAATATCGGTTTATCTAAATAATTTAGAATTGTATGTATATAACATTATGTTTGAGATACATAGCTGGTTGAAAATGCCCAGAGGTAACTAAAAACGCCCGTTTTTAAGCTCTGGGTTTTTTTTGTTTATACAACTAATATATTCCTTTTGTGTCATAGGGCAATTGCTCATTGAGACGTATCAATCCCAAATAGAATTGAGGTGTGATTGTGTGGTTTCATCACAAAATGTAAGCTGCCTGAGAATCAAAAAAAAAAGGGTACACATTTGCGTACCCTCTAATGTTATATGAATTAACAGAATTTATTCCGTAGTATTATTTTTGTGCGATTCTTTATGCTCGTGACCACAAGCATCTTTATCATGCCCGTGTTTTTCGCCATGTTTATGACAAGCCGCTTCTTTATCTTTACACTCTTTCTTGTCTTTGCAGCATGTACTGTCTTTTTTGCTTCCGTCTTCTGCACAACAATCTTTATCTCCATGGTGTCCGGCATGGCAGGCAGGTTGCTCCTTATGGCAGGCGTCTGCATTATTTCCATGGCAACAACTGTCACCGTGACTTCCCAAAATTGGGGCTAAAACCAAACCAACTAAACAAGTTAATTTGATTAGAATATTCATTGAAGGCCCCGAAGTGTCCTTAAAAGGGTCTCCTACAGTGTCTCCTGTTACCGCAGCCTTATGTGCTTCAGAACCTTTATAGGTCATTTCACCATCGATCATAACACCGGCTTCAAAAGATTTCTTGGCATTATCCCATGCACCACCAGCATTGTTTTGGAATATAGCCCATAGTACGCCAGATACGGCAACACCTGCCATATAACTACCCAGAGCTTCGGGTCCCATGAGGAACCCTACTAATATTGGTGTGGCAATTGTAATTACTCCTGGCAACGTCATCTCGCGCAGAGCGGCTTTGGTGGATATATCCACACACTTGTCATATTCAGGCTCAGCCTTATATTCCATGATACCTGGAATTTCTTTGAACTGTCTACGCACCTCTTTCACCATGTCCATCGCTGCTTTTCCTACCGATCGCATCGCCAGTGCGGAGAAAAGAACAGGAACCATACCTCCTAAGAATAAGGCTGCCAGAATTTTGGCTTCAAAAATATTGATACCTTTTATACCGGTAAAGGTAACGAAGGCTGCAAATAGAGCGAGCGCTGTAAGTGCAGCGGAAGCAATGGCAAAACCTTTACCAATGGCGGCAGTGGTATTACCCACAGAATCAAGAATATCGGTACGTTCTCTAACTTCATCAGGAAGCTCACTCATTTCGGCAATACCACCCGCATTATCTGCGATAGGGCCAAAAGCATCAATGGCCAGTTGCATGGCAGTTGTAGCCATCATAGCCGATGCGGCTATAGCTACACCATAGAAGCCGGCCAATGAATAGGTAGACCATATGGCTCCCGAGAACAGTATAATAGGCGCAAAAGTGGATTCCATACCAGACGCAAGTCCGGCGATTATATTGGTAGCGGCCCCTGTCGATGAATTTTGAATGATACTCATTACCGGTTTTTTCCCCATACCGGTATAGATTTCTGTGAAGTATGAAATAAGTCCTCCTACTGCAAGGCCAATTACTACACTGAGGAAGACGTTCATGGAAGTAGTTTTTACCAGGATGAATTCTCCACCAGCGAAAATTTGCATGCTTATAATTTCGGGAAGCATTATTTTTATGGCAGCAAAAGAGCCAATTGCGGTCAAAACAATGGATACCCAGTTTCCTATATTCAGTGCTTTTTGTACCTGCGCTTCTTTGGCGCTATTGTCTTTGATCTTTATGAACATGGTACCTGCAATAGAAAAAATGATACCGAGTCCGGCGATTAATATGGGTAGCAAAATAGGTCCCATGCCGCCAAATTGGTCGCCTGGCATATTTCCTCCGTTGTCATTAATTACATAATTTCCCAAAACCATGGCCGCCAATACGGTCGCTACATAAGAACCAAACAAGTCGGCACCCATACCGGCCACATCACCAACATTGTCACCAACATTATCTGCAATAGTTGCCGGGTTTCTTGGATCATCTTCAGGAATACCAGCTTCCACTTTACCTACCAAGTCGGCACCTACATCGGCTGCTTTTGTATATATTCCACCACCAACACGAGCAAAAAGTGCTATAGATTCGGCTCCAAGTGAGAAACCGGCAAGTGTTTCGAGAATAACCGTCATTCCATCAACACCATTTAGACCTTCACCATCCCATGATCCCCCCATGAGCCATGCGAAAAGCATTGCGAAGATGGAAGATAATCCGAATACAGCTAAGCCGGCGACGCCAAGACCCATTACCGTTCCACCAGTAAATGATACTTTCAAAGCTGCCGGAAGACTTGTTCGGGCGGCTTGCGTAGTTCTAACATTAGCTGCTGTAGCTATACGCATACCTATATTACCCGCCACAGCAGAAAAAACAGCTCCAATTACAAAGGCAACCACAATAAACCAGTGCGTTGTAGGTACAAAAGCAGAAATCACTCCGAGAGCTATCCCGGCAAGTATTACAAATATTGTTAAAATACGATATTCTGCTTTTAGAAATGCCATGGCACCTTCACGGATGTAGCCTGCCAATTTCTGCATTTTTTCATCACCAGCTTCCTGGGCATTTACCCATCGCGATTTTATTATCATTACCAATAGGCCTATCAGTCCGAAGGCTGGTAAGATATAGATCAGTTTTTCCATAATTTGTAATTAGAATTGTGTTTATTAAAAATGGATGTAATTCTTAAAGTTTTAATCTTATAACCACTTCATTTAAAACCCATAGTCAGGTCTTAATCTGTGGTCATCCAACAAATATAGAACATTAATTGAAAATAAGAAATGATATAAATTGCTTACTGAGAGATGCTTTGAAGTATGAAGTAGTCAAATAAAAAAGAGGACTGTGGAAGTCCTCTTAATTACTTTAATCTAGCCGGATGCAACCTCCGACGGTGTTTCTCAGGCACCGCCGTCAGTTAAATGATATTCTTAAACTACTTAACCTAACTACTATTACGATTTCCCTAAGACCTTGTTAGGTTTAAAAGGCATTAATTGTAAAAATAGGCGTATATGCTATTAGTAAATTACCTACCGGCAAATTTTTCTTACATAATTACCGATTTCAAGCGTTTTTAACTTTTTCAAATACAAATAATTTTTAATTTAAACGTTGTGTAGGGTAACAAAAATAGAATTATACAGTCTTATTATATGTATTGGCATATTTTCTATTAAAAGTATAAATTGCCTCTACACAAATCTTTTATGCTAAACACGTGTCACTCTATGGAATTAGAACAAATTTGTCGCATTTTGAATCAGGTTTTCGATTTGGAAAAGAAGATTAAGATGGCTGATATAAAAGGGTTTGATCGAAACCTTGATCGTATCAGACAAGAATTTGGGGTGGGTGGTTATCATATTTTAGATCCCATTGGTGAGCTGTATGATGAAAGACGAACGGACTATGAAGCCACACTTATGGGAGCTAAAAGTTCCGGATACAAAATTGTAGAAACTATTAAACCAGTGATTTATCAATCTTCCGGCGAATCAAAGATTTTGGTACAAAAAGGTGTTGTTTTAGCAGAAGCAAATTAAATGGCGACAATAGATTATTCGATAGATTTGGGCACTACCAATTCGGTAATTGCCCGTTTTAATGATGGTGAGGTAAGCGTTTTCAAGAACCCAATGGGCCTGCGCGAAGTGCTTCCTTCAGTGGTAGCGTTTAAACGCGACCGCATTTTGGTGGGAGATAAGGCACGTGAGTTTTTGGAAAAAGACCCTGGAAATGTTATGGGACTTTTTAAACGTAAAATGGGTACTACAGATACTTATTACATAGAATCGCAGGAAAAGTCCATAACTCCTGTTGAATTATCGTCCCATGTATTAAAGGAGTTAAAAAACTTTGTTCCCAAAAATGAAACGCTCAACGACGTGGTAATTACCATACCGGCGTCGTTTGATACCGTACAATCGAATGCTACACTCAGGGCGGGAGAGCTTGCAGGTTTTAATTCGGTAACCCTTTTGCAAGAACCTGTAGCAGCAAGCCTGGCTTTTGTGAACAAGCAAAAAGAGGGTAAAGACATGAGTGGTTACTGGATTGTATATGATCTGGGCGGAGGCACTTTTGATGTTGCTTTAATTAAGCTTGATGATGGCGAAATGAAAGTAATTGATCATGCAGGTGACAACTTTTTAGGAGGAACGGATTTTGATCAAACCATTGTAGATAAACTTTTCGTACCTGCACTTGAAAAGTGTGGTAAGTTCGAGAACTTACATAAGGAGCTCAAAAGTTTCAGGGGTAAGCATAATAAACTCTATTACAAATTACTTTATAAAGCGGAGGAGTTAAAGATTCAGCTATCGTCTATGGATGTGGCAGAGCTTGAGTTTGAAACGATCGACGATGAAGGCAGTGTGGTAGATTTTTACCAGGAGTTTAGTAGAGAACAATTTGAGGCAGTTATAGCTAAGGAGGTGCAACGTACCATTTCCTTCATCACAAATTTGCTTATAAGTAATACCATGAGTTTTGCAGACGTCAATAGTGTGCTCATGATCGGAGGTTCAACGTATATACCACTGGTAAGAGCATTGATTGATAAGGAGTCCGGAGGAAAAGCAAATTACAGTGTAGACCCAACAACGGCCGTGGCAGTAGGGGCAGCTTATTATGCTGGTTCGAAGCTGCTTAAAAACGAAATTGCCAAAGATGTGCAAAGTGCTCCGTCTGCCTCTGCAGGTAATCATTATGCTATTGACATTAACGCTGCCTATCAGGCGCAAACGCAGGAAGATGAAGAATATTTTGTGGCACGTGTTGACGGTAAAACAGCCGATCTCTTTTATAGGATTATCAGGGCTGATGGTGGTTTTGATAGTGGATTGAAACCACTTACAGAACAGTTAGAAGAAGATTTGCCCTTGTTGCCGAATAGTAGTAACGATTTCATTTTTAAAGTTTTGGATCGTGAAAACAATAGTGTTGTTAGCAATTTTAGCAGTTTTTCAATAGTTCAGGGGAAATTTGGTGTAAATGGTCAGCCTTTACCGGCAGATATTTGCCTGGAGGTAGATGATGTTGAAGAAAAGGAAACCACCTTAGAAGTGATTTTCGAAAAAAATGAGCTCTTACCTTTAAAAAGAGTTATTGTAAAAGAAGTTGGGACAACCATTACAAAAGGGAGTAAAGACGCTTTTATGATTAATATACTGGAAGGTAAGCAGTACTCGAGCCCTGCATCCAATAAACCGATAGGTCAAATTGTAATATCAGGAGATCACCTTGAGCGCGATTTAATTAAAAATACTGATGTGGAAATTACCGTTGAAATGACCGAATCCCGTGAATTAAGGGTTTTTACCTACCTGAGTATGACCGGGCAAGAGTTTGAAAATGTATTTCAGGCCAACGATCGCTTCGTTGATATAGCTAAATTAAAGTCTGAAGTGGAAGAATTGCTGGAAAAAGCGCGTATGGAAAAAAATAGCGCTCAAAATACTGAATCATACAAATCGGCACATGACCTAAAGCAAATTGAAGACAGCGCTACAGAGCTGTATATGAAATGCGACGATTTGGTTAGCGATGATGTAACTGACGCTAAATTTCAGATAGAAGATCAAAAGAGAAACTTATGGTATCAACTAGACCACATAACCAGTAATAAAAAACTGTCTTCGATCCTTAAAGAGTTGCACGATGCCCGCAAATCTTGCGAGGAGATAGTGGACGAAACCGGTGAAGAAGCAGACAAAAAGAGATTTCAACAGTTACACGATCAGGAGGCGGGTATAATTGAAGCCGGTAACAGTAGTAAAATAAAAAACTTAAGCGATCAATATCAGAACCTGACTCATCAATTGAGGTGGAAACAGCCCTCATATGTGCGTTTTCTGTTTTTTTATTATGCGAATCAGCCTATGGAGATGTACACGAATCCCAAGGAAGCAGAAAAGCTTATAAAAAAGGGGGAAGCGGCTTCTGAAGCCGATCGCATTGACGAATTGAAAGTGCTTCTGAATATGCTATACGGCTATTACAGAGATTCTCAGGAGAATCAGGAATTTAGTAATAGAACGGGTTTGGTTTAATGGCCTACTTCTTCGAAATGAGTAGTAATAAACCATATCCGGAACATTGATGTTATAAAGTGGTGTAAGAAATTAATTATGAATCGAGCGATCATAGATTTACAAGATTTTACGGTACTCATCGAAGAAGCAAATTACGAGCAATCGTCTACGGAAACCTGTTACTTTGACGAACCTGTAATTGGTGTGGCCTTTTACGGGTCTGGTGATGTGGAGTTAACTGTAAAATTCGGTGATAAGAAACAAACCATTCAACATACGAAAGGTCTGGCTTTGTCATTTTATGCAGACGACAAAGTAGAATTTCAGCACCTTGTATCCGCATCAAAGCCATTGGAATGTGTGGTGATAGCTACCAGCGTACGTAACATGGTTAATTTGCCGGCTGCTGAGGACGAGTTGTTTCGCGACTTGCTTAGAGAGCTCGTTGAACCCTCCGATCATTTCGTAACGGGGCCTAAATTTTTCATGACCCCTGAAATGCAATCGATTGCTCATCAGGTTTTTCACAGTAAGTACGCGGGAAAGGCTCAATTATTATTTTTTAGAAGCCAGATTACTTCTTTAATGGCTCATTACTTTGGACAACTTTCTATTGCTTCGCAAGAGATTGTGGCCGGTCAGGAACAGGAGAAACTGATGTTGGCCAAAGAAATACTTTCCGATAACCTCGAGAACCCTCCTTCTTTAAGTGAACTTTCCAGGCTCATTGGGCTCAATACTTTTAAGCTCAAAAAAGAGTTCAAGGAATTGTTTGGGGTACCGGTATTCAAATACCTGCAACATCAACGACTAACGAAGGCTCAACACCTGCTTCGCAACGAAAAATTGAGTATCCAGGAAGTCGCCTGGCAAGTAGGTTATGACAGTCTAGGGTCTTTTTCAAATGCCTTTGTTCAGAAATTTGGCTTTCGCCCCAGTGAATTAAAAACATAATCCTTTTCGAATAAATCGTGCTCCGCCTCCAATAAAGCATTGGCAGGCTTTATGGGCAACTTTGTATCATCACTAATTCATAAAGCGATGAAACGAAGATACTATTCCCTTTTACTACTGTTAGTGGGCATCTTACCGCTCACTTTGGCTGCTGCCGGGTATTGCTCCAATGCGCATAATATACCTGAAGTAGGCCAAACCTCCGAAATAAAAGAACGTGCCTACAAAATTCTAAATACCAAGTGTAATGTGTGTCATCGTACTCAAAATCCATTTATGGTATTTACACATAAGAACATGGAAAAGAGGGCCAAACGCATCCATAAACAGGTTTTTGTAAAAAAGCGAATGCCTAAAGGAAATACAATCAAACTCAGTGCCGGCGAATATGATACCCTTCGTGAATGGCTTCAATCACTAAACATTTACTAGTATGGACCTATCTCTAAAATCGTTATCCTTATTCATAGCACTGACACTTACAGGTTTATCTTCAGGCTTGTTTTTAGCATGGAGTATATCTGTGATTCCCGGAACACAGCGGGCAAGTGATTTCACCTACCTTGAAACCATGCAGCATATAAACCGCGGCATATTAAATCCACTATTTTTTGTGGTCTTTATGGGTAGCGCACTTTCAACGACTATCTGCCTTGGTTTAAACTGGAATACCGGAGGGCTTTTTTGGGGTATGTTCGTTGCCGCACTTCTATACATTGTTGGAACATTTGGAGTGACGGCTTTTGCGAATGTTCCATTAAATAACGAGCTAGATGCCTTGAAGATTTCAGCATTAACGGATGAAGGACTCCGGGAATTCCGAAACTATTATGAAGGTAACTGGAATAAGTGGCACCTCATCCGAACCATAGCAGCAGTTCTCTCTTTTATCGTGCTGCTATTCACTTCCCTTTTTGCAATTAAAAGTTAAAATCAAAAATAAATAAAAATGAAAGACAAAATTTTAGTTATCGGCGGTACCGGTAAGACCGGACGTCGCGTTGCCGAGCGATTAAAAAATAAGGGCCTTAACGTTAGAATAGGGGCCAGATCTCAAACTCCGGCATTTGACTGGCAAGATGAAAATACCTGGAGACATGCACTCACCGGAATGGACAAGGTATATATAACCTACTACCCTGACTTGGCGGTTCCCGGAGCTTTTGAGGCTATTGAAAGGCTGGTACAAATAGCAAAAGAAGAACAGGTACAGAAACTCGTTCTACTCTCCGGATTGGGTGAAAAGGAAGCTGAGCGTTGCGAGCAACTAGTAGCCAATTCGGGACTGGAATATGTACTCGTGCGCGCATCATGGTTTAATCAAAACTTTAGCGAGAGTTTTTTTGCGCCGGCGATAGTTGCAGGTCAAATAGCCTTACCCATGGCTGAAGCCGAAATCCCTTTTGTAGATACAGATGATATTGCAGATGTAGTTACGGAAGTACTGTTGAATGAAGTCCACAATGGACAGACCTATGAAATAACGGGCCCTGATTTACTGACTTTTTCTGAGGTCATCGATGAGATTGCCGGTCAGTTAGGTAAAGACATAAAATTTCAGGCCTTGACATTAGCAGAAAACAAGGCTTTACTGGAGTCTCAGGGGCTTCCAGCCGATTACATCTGGTTATTCGATTACCTGTTTCGCGAAGTATTGAGTAACAAAGCGAATGCACGCGTACGAAACGATGTGCAAAAGGTATTGGGCCGCCCTGCCAAAAGTTTTGCTGCTTATGTGCGTGAAGTGGTTGATGCCGGTGGGTGGAAATAATGTTTTGGTAAGAAGACGACACAAGCCTGTGCCGTCTTCCTCTTTTACGTAAATTCCGGAAAAATAATTTCGGCCTCTCCCATGACCACGACTTTGCCATCTACAAGGCATTTGGTATCGAAAATTCCCAGGCGTGTTTTTTCATTGTATTCCTTAAGAGTGGCCTTGGCCTCCACTTCCTGGTCCATAAAGACCGGTTTTTTGAATTTAGTGTTTTGAGATCGGTAAATGGAACCTGGTCCGGGGTATAAGGTCCCAAATAGTTTGGAAAACATACTGATTAACAAAATGCCATGTACAATTTTTTGCCCGAAAGGAGACGAAGCAGCATAAGCATCGTCAACGTGAATGGGGTTCAGGTCTTCCGATAATTCTGCAAAAAGGTTGACTTCTTCTTCTCCAAAGGACTTAGTGAAGGTATAAGATTTTCCGAGTTCGGTATCCATAATTATGTTGTTTTGATGTTACAGATCGATTCAAAATTAGATGAAATTGCTTTAGCGTCAAAAAAGATGTTACTTTGCATTTGCTTTCGTTAAAGACGATCATAAACTATAGTATTATGCTTAATCTAGTATTATTTGGCCCTCCAGGCGCAGGGAAAGGGACACAATCTGAAAAAATCATCGAAAAATATGATTTGGTACATTTGAGTACCGGAGATATTTTCAGAGCGAATATAAAAGGAGAAACAGAGTTGGGGAAACTAGCCAAAAGTTATATTGATAAAGGTGAACTGGTACCCGACGAGGTTACCATCAAAATGTTGGAATCGGAGGTGGATAAACACAGCACACCCAATGGTTTTATATTTGACGGTTTTCCAAGAACAGTAGCGCAGGCAGAAGCCTTGGATAACTTCCTGGAAACCAAAGATACTGCAATAAGCGGTATGGTGGCCTTGGAAGTTGATGAGGACGAGCTCACACGTCGTTTGTTGGAGCGTGGCAAAACATCTGGTCGCTCAGACGACCAAGACGAGAACTTAATTAAAAACAGAGTTAAAGAATACAATAGCAAAACAAAACCCGTTGCCGGATTTTACGAATCGCAGGGTAAGTTTAAGTCGGTAGAAGGCGTAGGCAGCATCGACGAAATATTTGGCAGCATCTGCGAAGCTATTGATTCACTATAAATTTATTTAAAAGCGTTCCTCAGAACTGAGGGATGCTTTTTTTGTCCTATGGCCAGTTCCAATTTCATTGATTACGTAAAGATTTTTTTTAAGTCGGGTCACGGTGGTGCCGGCGCATTGAGCTTTAGAAGGGAAAAACATGTGGCCAAAGGTGGCCCCGATGGTGGTGACGGTGGACGTGGCGGGCACATTGTACTTCGCGGAAATCAACAATTTTGGACACTCATACACCTTAAATACCGCAAGCACATCAAAGCCGGAGCAGGTTCTCCCGGGGGTGGAGGGCAGCGTTCCGGTAAAGATGGGGAAGACATCATACTGGATGTGCCACTGGGTACTATTGCCCGCGATGCGGAAACAGGTGAACGATTATTAGAAATTACCGAAGACGGTCAGGAAGCGGTTTTAATTTCAGGCGGACGTGGAGGCTTGGGAAATGCGAATTTTAAGACAGCAACCAATCAGACACCACGTTATTCGCAGCCAGGGGAACCAGCGATAGAACAAGCCATCATATTAGAGTTAAAAGTACTTGCCGATGTAGGTCTCGTAGGTTTTCCAAATGCTGGTAAATCGACATTGCTCTCTGTACTATCGGCTGCCAAACCGGAAATAGCTGACTATGCATTTACGACGCTAGTACCCAATCTCGGGGTAGTGGAATACCGCAATTACAAGTCTTTTATCATAGCTGATATCCCCGGAATAATAGAAGGCGCCGCCGAAGGGCGGGGTTTAGGCACACGTTTTTTAAGACACATCGAGCGCAATTCGATCCTGTTGTTTATGATACCTGCCGACGCCAAAGATATCAAGGAAGATTATGGGGTGTTGTTGAGTGAATTGCGCAAGTATAATATCGAACTCTTGGACAAGAAAAAGGTTTTGGCCATTTCAAAATCAGACATGCTCGATGAAGAGCTGATGGAGGAAATGAAACAAGAACTACCAGCAGATATAGAAGCCATTTTCATTTCTTCCGTGGCAGAAACGGGTTTGGTAGAGTTGAAAGACATTTTGTGGAAAGCGCTGAATACTTAAAGGGTATTGGCTTTTAGTCATAGCGTCTCGTTAAGATTAGAGAGGGTTGCCTTCATACGCTCGTTACCTGTCATAAATTACATACTTGATGTCAAAATTCTTGAAGTCTGACTCTTCTACACCTATAAGGTAAATAAAGGGACCTATAAGGTTGGTTTTATTACAAGGAAGGTTGGCTAAAATACCTGGAAGGTTAATTGAAACACCTATGAGGTTGGTTAATACCCTCTAGTCTTAGCGTCTCGCTAAGACTAATTCGTAGCAAACGACGTATTCATTTAAGTGGTACCGAGCGAGACGCTCGGATCAGGATAAAAGTGACGTCCACCGACATCACCTTCCATTTATTGCCCAATCAATTTTGAAACCAGGTCAACCTGAATCACCTGCTCTGGCCCCCCAAGGACTGCTTTCCGGAAAGTTTTTCGCGGAGCCATCTGCAAAGTCGAAGGATATGGTATAAGTTTTTAGAGAAGCATGTCCTTTTTGATAAACGGGTACAGACAAGCTCGTAGCAGCAAATGATCCGGAGACCATCGCTAAAATAATAGTGCTTAGAAGAAAGTGCTTTTTCATGGTTTTTTGTCGTTGATACCACCAAAAGCAGAAAGTCCCCCCTGAGTGAAAAAAAATGTCTTCTTACTTTTGAGAAGACATTTTGTCAAGTTGCTTAATTAGCGAACTACATTAAAAGTCCCGCTAACGTTGTAATTATCATTGAAGAGCAGGTAATTGTAATTACCGTTTTTTAACTGCGAAATATCTACTAAAAGCTTACCTCCGGCATCGTTACCAGGTGCATCTACAAGTAGCTGGCCCGATGCATCTCTGATTTGTACTTTGAAGGCACCCATTACACGTGTCGGTACTTCTATATACAGTATATCATTTGATGGGACGGGATAAGCATTTGCTTTTAAATTGGAGGAGTTGTTTTGGTCAAAAATACCGGAGATGGCATCATCACCCCATTTACCGTTTTGATTTTGCCATGATTGTACCTCTGGAATTTTTTGAGTAATTCCCCAATGTTCTCGCACCAGGTTATTTTCAATTCTGAGTAAATCGTAATAGGCATAGCGACTTTGGTCGTCATCTCCCAATAAATCGGAGCCTTCTGACATCACAAGTGCAAAATTGCCTTGCACATGGATGAATTTGATGGCTTTGTAGAAAGACTCATCATTGGCTAACGATGCAGCTATTTCCATAAACGCCGGTTTGTCGGGCGTATAACCGTGATTGTGTTCTATAAAATTATTGGTATCCAGGTAGTTGGTACTTAATTCCCATTTTCCTTCCAAAAAGAGATCATTACACATATTCTGTATGAGGCTGCGATTTTCTTCTGTTTTGTCCAGGTCTGAAACTGGTGTTTCCGTACCGTTTATTGGAGTTGTTCCGTCGTTGTCGTTTATAAAGGAGGAGATATTATCCCAATGCTCAACCATAAGTCCACTTTCAAATCGGAATACATCGATCACAACATTGCCGCCATATAAAGTGTTAACTATGACGTAATCACCATCTGAGAAAATGCGAAATACTTGGGTGCTTACCAAAGGAGATCCATTAAACCAGCCGGCTATTCCTTCTTTTCCATCGGGCACGCCAAGGTTGTGTTGAATATACTTATCGTCACTGATATATTGCAGGGCATCGGGGTCTCCTGTAGCAAAAGCGTCCATAAGGGCCTGCACCTTGTCTTCATTACTTTGTGAGACACCGCAGGAAGCCACCAACATAAAAATGAGTGTTTTGAATAATTTTTGCATGTTGAGTTCTGTTTGTTTACCAAAAATTAGTTATATGCTTTGGAAGCTCAAATTTTGAATGATAAGAGGTCGTGTTTTATTGACGAAACGCAACCATTTATGCGCTATTTTACAGCTTAAATTTTCCCGCGAATGATACAATAAAATGTTGTATAAATAGTTTTAATTGAAATCTTTAGCTGGTTTTACAATGTGTTGTTCGAAATATTTAATGTACATGGTGCTGTTTGTCGCTTTGCACCTGACCACATCTTCATTTGCTCAAAAGTCACTTGTTCAACGCTCAAAAAATGCTCCGTTTTGGGTATCCACAAATGTTGAAAGGTTGAGCAATTATTTAACAGCACCTTACGAAAGTGATTCTCTCAAAGCACGTGCTATTTATGAGTGGATGAGTAATCATATCCGTTATGACGTGCACAAAAAACGGAAACAATATAAATCAAATCGATTATTAAAGCGGCGAAAGGGTATTTGTAGTCATTATAGCCAGCTGTATAGTGACTTATGCAATTCTGCTGGCTTACAGGTAATGAAGGTAGAGGGGTACAGCAGAAGCATTGAAATGTATCCTAATGAAAAACACTACTGGAGTACACATGCCTGGAATGCGATTAAACTCAATGATAAATGGTTTTTTGTTGATATGACCTGGGGAAGTGGTTTTATTGTTTATAACGTGCCCTCCTTATATAATTGGTTTATACCTAAGAAATGGCGTTTTGGAAGAGCAAGGTTCATGCAAGCATCAAATGATCAGTATTTTTGTACGCCAATAGCCGATTTTCTGTGTAATCACATTCCAATATCTTCACAAATGATTTGGGGGCTCGATTCTTTGCCAGATTATAATACATTACAGGCGAGGTATAACATTAATGCTAAATGCAGGATTAATCAAGCCGAATTTGACAAGCTGTATGTTAAGGAAGAAGTAGTTAGGAATTTGGATTTAATTGAGTCGGTAGAGACACTTAATCCCCTCAACGATGAATTTGCTTACAGAGCGCATATTCAAAAAGTAAAGCAGTTAATGGAATTCAAAAAAGCCACTTCAAAAAAAGAAAACCAACAAATTATTGGCATTAACGACGAGTTGATGGAACATTTAAAGATTGTGAAGTCAAAAGGAGGAGCTTATAAGAGAGATGTTTATACCAACACCAAAGAGCAGCAACGGGGTAATAAGCTACATTTTAAAAAGATCGAACGTAATGCAAGGGGTATTAGAGGGTATTTCAAGGGAGTGTTATTTCGAAGTAGGAAAGACCTATGGTCATTAAGGATATTGAACATGAGTTATCGTACTAGAAATGAGTCTATAAAAATACTTTCGAACAGAAAGTTTCAGGAGATTTCGTCTCCAAAAAGTCAAAGTCAAAAGCAAAAATCACGATCTAAATACCTACAAAAAAGCATACACAAATCACAGAAATCCATGAAGGAATACTTTGATCGCATTAATCAAAAAGATAGCGCATTTGATAGTCTCTTAATAGACTTACGTAGGGGTTTATTGCAAGAAATGGAAACGATGGAATTGTTAAATGTACTTTGTGCAAATCGTACTTACCTGAATCAAAATGCTTATCAATTGCCTTTTTTTGAGCAAAATTTGGTAATTACCGACAGTGTGAAAAAGCACTTTTATCATATGAATAAATTGCAAAGGGTTAATTTTAAAAAGAGCCGGCGATGGAGTGCTCAAAAATACCGAATTTACAAGAAGGCTTATCGTACGAATATTAACAATATTAAAAAAATACATAAGCTGAAAGCTGTTGATTCTGATGAAAATAAGAGCAGGCAACTATTTAAAACCGCAAATGAAAACTATCAAAAACTTCAGGCAGTGAAATATAGCTTTCGTACGTGGAGCGTGTCAATGACACGCGAAAAATTGAACCATTTAAAAGTCCTTATGCCCTATTATCGTTTATCATATGAAAACCACTTGTTTGAGCAGGATATAGAAAGAAAACGCTATAAACGAGAAGGCAGACGCATTGTTGATCATCATAAACACTATACCAATACAATTTTACATAATATAAGGTGGGTTAATCGGCAATTACTAAAATTAAAAGAACAGAACAGAAAATTAAGAATAAAGGAAAAAGAAAGCAGTCAAATTGATAATTCACTTATTGTTTATAAATAAAACAAAAAACCACCTTGAGGTGGTTTTTAGTGCCTATATCGAATTTTTATGTACTGTTATTCTTTTATGACTTTTGTTTGTAAATGGCGACCTGTATTTAGATCCACCGTTCTAAAGCTATAAGTGCCATAAGCATTATAAGTGAGATCAACGGTTTTATAGATAACAGATTTTTCAGAGTGCCATTGGCCGCTTTGTAATACGTTTCCATTAATATCACGCAATTCGTACCCCACTTTCATGTGCTTTCTCGAACGCTTTAGATGATTTTTCACCAATTGGTTTGGAAAAGTATATAACATAAACCCGCTGCGTTTTTCCAGCTTTACCGTTGGAAAGACTTCAATTTTACCCTCGGTACTTATTTGCTTTAAGCGGAGGTAGTGAGATTTTTTCAATTTCCTTGTTTTAAGTGTCATTTTATAGCCGTCAGAACTGAACGAATTTCCCTTGTCTTTTAATTTCCCAACAGGCTTCCATGTCATACGGTTTGGCGAAGCCTCTATTATGAAGTAGCTATTAGCAATTTCCTTTGGTGTATTCCAGAAAAAATTGATTTTTCCTCCGCCCCAGTGCAAACCGAAGTGCGTAAACTCGAGTGGTGGAGCATTCTCAAAAGAGTCTTTTGCGCTATAAGTATTTCCTGTGTATCCGGTTACTACGGTACCGTTACCAAACGCTACTGTTTCGTGAGCGATATCAAGTTCGCCACCTACATTCAGCTTACCATCAACCTTGAATGACACATAATTGTTTGTAAACATGTTTTTTTCAACCATTACCGAACCTGGGATTTCGATTTCACCGTCATCGCCCATGATTAAGTTACCATGCACTTCGAGTGTGCCATTAATGAACAGTTTTGCTTTATTGGCGAAATGTAAATTGCCCCATATTTTTAATGTTCCATTTATGTTCAGTGCAATGTCTTCGGGAATTTGATAAGTCTTTAATTTAGAAGGTTCACCAACGGTGAGAATACCTCCAGAAGTAACATTCAACGCATCACCTTTTTTGAGGTTTATAGCTTGTGTATTATGAATACTATTAAAAAGAATATTTGAAGGTCGGCTATTTTCTTTGGATTTGTCCTGCCCAAAAAGGTTAATTGATAAAAAGATGCTTAAAATAAGTAGCGTAGCCTTGGTTTTGGAAATTAAATGTGTCAGATACATAATAATTCAGGTTTATCTAGTCGATTAAACAAATGGTTGGTATTGCATCGGTTCAAAATGAATACTTTCTTCTTTTTTTACGGTAATTAATTGATAATGTATGTATTGGGAATTGCCCCGGAATGTAAGAACTTTACCTAATGCGTCAAATTTAAGTGTCGGATCAACACTACGAAATGAAAGAAACTACAAATTAAATGAGTTTTATCACCTGTGAAAGGTTTCGTATTTTCGTCGAAAACGGGAAGTTAGGTTAAACACCTATTTTGATATTTTTTGTCTTAGTGCATTTAAAAGCAATTTGCTTAGATTAGCTGTGAGATTAAGAATGTCTTTTTCGATGCTTGCTTTGAGTAGGAACAAAACACTGACAGCCAACTGACACATTGGCACAAAGTTGGCATTGGCATATTATTTGTACATTTGTAGTCACAATTAATGAATAAATTATGGCTAAGGAAGCAGCAGAACAAGAAGCAAAGGAACAGAACGAAGAAGTGAAACAGCCGGAAGGACAAGAGAAAGAGACTTCGAACACTGAAGCAGAACAGGAAGTAGCTGATAAACAGGACAAAGTTAAAACAGAAACAGAGTTAGATCAGTATAAAGACAAATATTTGCGACTATACTCCGAGTTTGAAAACTTCAGACGCAGAACAGCCAAAGAAAAACTTGAATTCCAAGTTACCGCAAATGAAAAATTAATCCTGGATTTACTTCCTGTCATTGACGATTTTGAGCGTGCAGAGAAGTCGATGCAGGAAACTGAGAATATTGGTGGGGTGAAAGAAGGCTTTGATTTGATATATCAGAAAATGGTAAAAACGTTGGAGCAAAAGGGTTTGAAACCTATTAACGCTGTTGGTACCGTATTTGACCCCGACTTGCATGAAGCGCTAACCCAGATTCCGGCGCCAGATGAAGATATGAAAGGAAAAGTAATTGATGAAGTTGAAAAGGGATATTACCTGGGTGAAAAAGTAATTCGATTTTCTAAAGTTGTAATCGGAGCATAAGATGGCAAAAAGAGATTTCTATGAAATTCTGGGTGTGAGCAAATCTGCTACTCCGGAAGAGATAAAAAAGGCATACCGAAAGGTAGCTATTAAATATCATCCCGATAAAAACCCGGATAATACGGAGGCTGAAGAGAAATTTAAAGAGGCTGCTGAGGCCTACGAAGTTTTGAGCAATCCGGAGAAAAAACAGCGCTACGATCAATTTGGTCATGCAGGCATGGGCGGAGCCGGATTTGGTGGTGGAGCCGGTGGCATGAATATGGATGACATATTCTCTAATTTTGGCGATATCTTTGGCGGTGGATTTGAAAGCTTTTTCGGTGGTGGAAGAAGACGTCAGGAGGGCGTTCAGGGTTCTAACTTACGCATTAAAGTGAAATTAACCCTGGAAGAGTTAGCCAATGGTGTAGAAAAGAAAATCAAGGTAAATAAACTGGTACCCGCAGACGGTGTTACCTACAAGACATGTAGCACTTGTGGTGGTTCGGGGCGTGTAAGAAGAGCCGTAAATACCATGCTCGGCCAGATGGTTTCAGAGTCTGCCTGTCCCGCATGTTCGGGAGCTGGTAAAATAATAGATCAGAAACCCGCCGATGCCGATGCCAACGGCCTGGTAAGGAAGGAAGAAATAATTACTATACAAATTCCCGGTGGTGTTGAAGATGGCATGCAACTTTCCATGAGAGGTAAAGGTAATGCCGGCCCTATGGGAGGCCCTTCGGGAGATTTGTTGATATTGATAGAAGAGATTGAAAACGAAACCCTGAAGCGCGAAGGCAATAACGTTGTTTACGATCTGTACATTAGCTTTGTAGATGCTGCTATGGGTACAAGTGTTGAAGTACCTACAATTTCCGGAAAAGCGAAGATCAAAATAGAACCAGGTACTCAAAGTGGTAAAATATTACGCTTGAGAGGCAAGGGAATTAAAGATATTCAGGGTTATGGAACAGGCGATCAGTTGATTCATGTAAACGTATGGACGCCGAAGCAATTATCGAGTGATGAGCGCAAGCTACTCGAAAAGCTGAGAGAAAGTCCGAATTTTAACCCGAATCCCGGGAAATCCGAGAAAGGCTTTTTCGAAAAAGTAAGAGAATTCTTTTAGACAAGAACATAAATCAGGTAAAGGAAACTAAAACCTCCTTTACCTGATTCTTTACGCATTTTTAAAGTTTAAAGAACTTCAATTGTTTTACAGGCTCTCCGTTAACAAGAATGGAAACATTGTAGAATCCTCTGTTTAAATCCGCAGATTCAAAAATTTCTTTATGATAACCACGATGATAATACCCTCCTTGTGTGTCTACGAGGTTACCCATCAAGTCCCTAACCTGAACATTTACGTTGGCAGTAGCATTCAATTTGTAAAATACCTTCAGTTTATTGAAAACAGGGTTTGGATAGATAACTGCTTTATCAAGAATAGCAACAGTTGAATCATCATCTTCACCCAGGGTCAAATCTTTAATGGATAAAGTAGCACCAGTACCACTTCCATCGAAATTGGCACCAAAAGGGGTGTTATAGAAATAGTCGTCGCCAGTTAATAAACTTCCTTCCTGTTGCCAGGCTTCTCCAAAACCAAAGTTAATTGAAACTCTATATCCAATTATTTTTGTTGAATCGACTACACCAAGACTTGAGCCCGCTATTGAACCAAACAAATCATAGAATTGACCACTAAAATCGTATGAGAAATCGTGATATTCGCCATCTCCGGGAACTTCAAATTTGAATTTCATGTCTTCAGGAGTAGCTTCCGCAACTAAAAGATCTGTATTAGCACCATATCTTCCATATATAGGGTCAGGGTGCTCGCTTACCAAGGTAAACTGTGCATAACAGGTTTCCGTACTTTTTAATTTAACAGATAAAATTGGAAGCAAAGCCCCCGGATTATCGCTACCGCTCAGGTCCAAAGGTTCATCAAACTTAACAATCCACCAGGTAAATGGTCTTTGATAATCCTCATCAGATGTTATTTCGAGGTTACCATTATTTGTTGTCATAACCGGAATCCCCGTCGCATATTCTGAAACATAGGCACCAACATGCAAAAGTGTATCGGGCATGCTACTATAATCCTGCGTATAAGTTTGGGCTCTGACAACAGAGAGGTTTAAAAGAATCATCATAAAAACTGATGAAATAAAAATCTTTTTCATAATTCTAAAAAATTTAGGTTAAAGTTAAATATATGGAGTATAGTTTTTTATATAAGTTAACGTTAACCTTCTTAGTAGTAAAAAATGAAATGCTTAAAATATAAGTGCTCGTATATCGTTTAATCTATTATCAAAGAAAATAAAGATTAAAGGAAAAAATAAGGTAGACGGGAAAGTTCGGTTTTAAAGTTGGCGGACTAGTTTCTTTCTTTTTTAACTTAGTGATATGAAAGATGTTTTTGAGGGGCGAATAGCACATTTTAGTGTATTATTAAAATCAGCCAGGAAAAAGGGGAATTATATTGCAATGGTTCGTTTGGCCATTTTCATTTTCTTTGCAGCAGCCATTATATTAGGTATCAATCAAAACTTAAATCTTTTGGCAGGACTTTCTGCCATAAGTCTGGTTTTTTCTTTTGGTTTACTTGTCAAGTGGCACAATAGGGTTCGTTATACAATCGATTATTATAATGAATTGATTACTATTAACGGTAATGAAATTGAACGATTGGAGTTGCGATTAAAAGACTTTAAGAGTGGTGCCATCTATGAAGATCCAATACATCCCTACAGTGGAGACCTGGATTTGTTTGGCTCGCACTCGCTTTTTCAATTTGTGAACCGAACCGGAACGGAGTTGGGTGAATTGAAATTGGTGTCATGGCTGAAAGAAAATGCTGATTTTGAAACTATACGCGCCAGACAGCAATCAGTGGAGGAATTGAAGCGTCAATTGGACTGGAGACAGGAATTAGAAGCCAAAAGTCGCTTGATTAATGACGAAAAAGGGACGCATTCTCAATTAGTAAACTGGATTAAAAGAGAGGAAGGCTTTCTTGCAGATGGTTCACGCCTATTAACAATTATATTGGCATTTATTCCCGGAATACTTATAGTCGCGTATTTATTAAGCTATATTTCTTCGTGGCCCGTCCTCTTGGCGATGCTGGCCAATGGCATGCTATTTCGAAGGAAAATGGCCCTTTTGCTCGAAATCAAACAGAATAGCAATTCTAAAATTAAAATGCTAAGAGCTTATAGGGAGTTATTTAACCTAATAGAACAAAACTCATTTAAGAGTGCTTTTTTAGTTGATTCCCAATCAAAGCTCAAACATACTTCTTTAGGCGCATCGGGTGAAATAAAACGACTTTTTGATATACTTAATTATATAGATTACACTAATAATGCACTGTTTGGGATAATAGCTAATGGTTTATTCAATTGGGATTTGTTGTGGGGCATGCGTCTTGACCGATGGAAACAGGAACAAAATTTGTACGTCAAAAATTGGTTTGATGCCCTGGCTGCATTTGAAGTAATGGGCAGCATTGCAGCTGTAGCCTATGCTCAAGACAATTGGCATTACCCTCAACAGCTAGAAGGAAATTTTGGAATAGCAGGAAAATCGATCGGACATCCGCTTATCAGTAAAACGGAACGTGTAAGTAACGATTACGAATTGACAGGGAAAGGGGTCGTGCATATTCTGACAGGTTCAAATATGTCCGGTAAAAGTACTTTTCAACGAACAATCGGAATTAATTGTATCCTGGCGAATATTGGAGCTCCTGTTTGTGCCAATGAATTTAAAATGAGCGAAATTCATGTATTTACGAGCATGAGGCTTAAAGATTCTTTGGAAGAAAGTACTTCCTCGTTTTATGCCGAATTAAAAAGAATTAAGCAGTTAATTGAGCTCGCCAAGGAAGATGACAATGTGTTTTTCTTTTTGGATGAGATTCTGAAAGGTACCAACTCCAATGATCGCCACCACGGAGCTAAAGGCCTTGTAAAACAATTAATTGAAATGAAAGCCAGCGGTATAGTGTCCACACATGATCTGGAATTAAGTGAGTTGGCGCTTGAACTGCCTAATCAGGTAAGTAATTATAGTTTTACAAGCGAAATTTCAGGGAATGACATAAAATTTGACTACAAAATAAAGCATGGACCCTGCAAAAGTTTCAATGCAAGCAAGTTAATGGAGTTGATGGGGATTTGGGTAGACAAGTAGAATAAGGAAGCACTGCCAGCAGCGAGTGCCTCCATTTCACATTATAGCCTACTCTTTAATGATTTTCCCACTGGTCAATCGACCAGCGTCTATAATTTTGTATAGATAAATCCCTTTTTTAAGGTGACTCAGATTCATTTTTGTATTGTTATTAATCAAGGTCCTCACTACAACCTGACCAGTAATATCGATTAATTCGAAGTGTATAGGAGCGTCACTTTTGGATGACATTGTTATGTATAGGAATTTTTCGACAGATTGAGGGTATACATTGAAATCCCCTTTCATGCCAAAAGTATTGGTGATCTCTCGAGGTGATAGATTACAATGTGCCTGTATTGGTAATGCAAGCACAATGACACATGCTAATATTATTGATTTGATTAGTCGTTTCATCTCTTAATCGTAAGCAATTATGTTGCCAGTTTATTCGAGTTTTATATGTGAGCAACACAACTTCAAATTATTTTGCTTTTTTGCAGCAGAATTAAGACGACTTCATTTACGAAAAGTTACAGCCATGAAAAAAATTATTCAGACAGCTAATGTGCAGGTGCGTATGATGAAACTGGCGTCTCGTCAACAGAGCACCATGCACTATCACAAAGAAATTACTGATTACGTATTCCCTCTAAATCAGTCTCTTGTCGTAATTCTAGAGCATCCGAGAGAGGAGCACCTTGTTGAGCAGGGCAGTTATTTTGAGATTAAAGCTCCGAGACCCCATGCTATTTTTAACGAACAGGAATCGGAGTTATCTTATTTATTGGTACAAGGGGTGGGTAGTTTAGATTTTAATGAATTGCCTGTTTAGTACTATTAAGATATCGTTTTTATGTAAATTACGTAGTGTAGTATGTTAAAAACGCTTTTTTTAGACATAGTCCTTTTTTATTATGAATAATAAGACCAACATGAAACGTCATTTAATTATATCAATATTCTTTTTCTTACTCTCTTCATTTATATGGGCACAACAATTTCCATTTCAAAACAGTAAATTGAGTATCGATGAGCGCGTGTCAGACTTAATATCGCGACTTACACTGGAAGAAAAGGCCGCACAAATGCTTATGAATACTCCTGCCATCCCCAGGTTGGGAATACCAGAATATGAGTGGTGGAACGAGGCGCTTCATGGAGTTGGCCGTGCAGGTAAAGCAACCATTTTTCCTCAGGCAATTGGCTTGGGAGCCACCTTCGATAGTGATTTGGCTTTGCGAGTAGCCACCGCTATTTCAGACGAAGCACGCGCTAAATTTAATGAAGCACAGAAGATCCAAAATTACGGACGTTATTCAGGTCTGACATTCTGGACACCCAATGTCAATATATTCAGAGATCCGCGTTGGGGACGCGGACAAGAGACTTACGGCGAAGATCCCTATTTAACGAGCCTATTAGGTACCGCTTTTGTGAGAGGATTGCAGGGAGATCATCCTAAATACCTGAAAACTGCTGCTTGCGCCAAACATTTTGCAGTGCACAGTGGTCCTGAAAAATTGCGCCATGAGTTCGATGCCGTAGCATCTCCGAAAGACATGAATGAAACCTACCTGCCCGCTTTTAAAGCCCTCGTAGATGCCGGAGTAGAGTCTATAATGTGCGCATATAACAAAACAAATGGTGAGCCATGCTGTGCGCATAAATATTTGTTGGAAGAAGTGTTATTAAAAGAATGGCAATTCAAAGGACATGTATTAAGTGACTGTTGGGCCATAAAAGATTTTTATAATACGCCCGGACATGGCGCTAGCAAAAATAAAAAGGAAGCAGCAGCGCTGGCGGTTAAAAGCGGCGTGAGTCTCAATTGCGGAGATACCTATGAGGTTCTTGCACAAGCTGTAAAGGATGGTTTAGTCAGCGAAAAAGTAGTAGATGAAAAACTAGCCATACTGCTCCGCACGCGTTTTCGCCTGGGACTATTTGACCCTGAAGATTTAAACCCCTATTCGAAAATAGGTTATGAGGTTGTTGATAGTGAAAAACACCGTGCCCTGGCCTACGAGGTAGCTACGAAATCTGCTGTATTGCTAAAAAATAACGGAGTATTACCATTGAAAAATGATTTGAGTAAATACTTCGTACTTGGTCCAAATGCTGCTTCAATGCAAATATTAATGGGTAACTACTATGGAACGAACCCTAATATGGTTACAGTATTAGAAGGAATTACAGACCGTGTGAGTCCCGGAAGTGCAATAGAATACAGCCTGGGAACTACTATAGATCGCAATAATATTAACCCTATAGACTGGACAACTATTATTGCAGATATGTTTGATGTCTGTATCGTGGTAATGGGCCTTGATGGTACTATTGAAGGAGAAGAAGGGGAGTCTATTTCTTCGCCACATTTTGGCGATCGTCTGGACTATGATATTCCCGCCAATCAAATTACTTTTTTGAAAAAATTGCGCAGTGAAACCAAAAAACCAATCATTGCTGTGGTAACAGGTGGCTGCCCGATGAATCTGCAGGATGTAGAAGGAATTGCAGATGCCATTTTGTTTGCCTGGTATCCTGGTGAAGAAGGAGGTCATGCCATTGCTGACATTATTTTCGGAAATGTGAGCCCATCGGGTAAATTACCTCTTACTTTTCCTAAATCATTGGACCAGCTGCCTCCTTACGATGATTATAATATGAAAGGACGAACTTACAAATACATGGAAGCAGAGCCACAGTACCCCTTTGGTTTTGGCTTGAGCTATGCTAATTTTCAGTATAACTTCATTAAGGCCTCTAAAACATCCTGGAAAAAGGGAGAGGAAGTGGAAATTACTTGTACTATAACTAATACGAGTGGGATAGCCGCCGAAGAAGTGGCTCAACTGTATGTTAGTAATCTCGAATCATCAGAATTAGTACCGATTTTTGACTTAAAGCGTGTTAAGAGAATCAAACTCGGTCCTAATCAGGAAAAGGTATTACGTTTCAAGCTGAGTTCTGATGATCTTACTTTTGTCAATAGTAAAGGCCAGACAGTATTAGAAAAAGGTCAGTTTAAAATTAGTATTGGTGGTAGTTTGCCGGGTAAGCGAAGCGAAGAATTAGGGCTCAATAAAGCCCAGGAACTTGTAATTAAATTGAAATAAATGGAATACGATGTCCTCTTTTCTGTTCCTTCAAACGTTCTATGATAAAAAATGATGATAACGGCAGCATACAGTCAATTTTTCAGTGATTTGGCTCAGAATAATGAGCGCGAATGGTTTCAGGCCAATAAAAAACGCTACGAACAGCACGTTAAAAAACCTTTTACGCAGCTGATAGATACGTTGATTCCACAAATTCAGGAGTTAGATAAGGACATCATTGTACAGGCTAAAGATACACTTTTTCGGATCAACAGAGATGTACGCTTTTCAAAGGATAAGACACCATATAATGTTATAATGAAGGCAGGGCTGGCAGCTGGTGGCAGGAAGTCTGAATTGCCGGGTTTTTATTTGGGAATCGATGCCAATGAAATACATGTTGGAGGTGGAATGTTTGGCGTGAGCACAGAACGACTTCAAAAGATCAGAGCGTATCTTGTTGCTAATCAAGAAGAGTTCCTGGAGATAATAAGCGCAGAACCCTTTGTCAGCCACTTCGCAAACCTGTTAGGAGAACGTCTGAAAAGGGCTCCAAAAGGATTTGATGTTGATATTAACGCATTTCCTTTTGTACTGAACAAACAGTTTTATGCTATGGCACGCCTGAATCTGGCTGAGTACATCGATAAACCCGATCTGGACAAAATACTATTCAATTATTTTAAGCAGATAAACCCGCTGAATGACTATTTGAAAAGTGCCTTGAATTAAACCTTGGCTCGCAAATCACACAACTAAAAGTGTTACCTGTCGTAAGTACTAGGCAAATAATTGAATAGCTATGAGAACATTCAAAAACAGAAAGAAGGTGGCAATTGCCTTTTCTTTGGTGGCAGTTTCCTTTTTTTATTCGTGTAAAAAGGACGATAGTACCGATGATAATACGAATGGGGGAGGTGATGAATGTACTTCCGATCAAACCATTGACCAGTCGCGGGGAGCGTGTAACGAAACCTTGGCTTTTACACCACAGTTTAGTGAAACTCAGAACGGTCCGGACCGGGTGATTACAGCTAACTCCATACCAAATCATAAAGTGGGTACTTACGGCAATGGAATGGGCTCGCTGGGACCAAACACTATTAGTGAACAAAATGAAATTTACCGCGTTCCACTACAGCCACAGGAGGCAGCAAGCTGGACATCACTGTTAAATACCAGCAGTACCAATGGAGGACCAGAATACTCTTTTGGCGTTCTTTTAAATGGTGTCGAGTTAGACCCTGTAGCGGCAGAGCCTTTTCCGCACACCGATATCATGGACCCCGACGTTAATTGGGAATGGAATCTTGAAGCTACGAACATTAATATCGGTCTTGACTGCAATAATGCACACGTACAACCAACAGGAAAGTACCACTATCATGGAAGTCCTACTTTATACCTGCAGTCTGTAAATGCACCTGGTGACGAAATGACATTAGTAGGATATGCTGCTGATGGTTTTCCAATCTATTATAAATATGCATACAGTGATGCCAACGATGCTAATTCTACGGTAACAGCGATGTCATCAAGTTACCAGCTCAAATCTGGTGACCGCCCCGGAGATGGTGTAACTGCACCTTGTGGAACGTATGATGGCGTTTATTCCAACGATTATGAATATGTTTCCGGTCTTGGCACATTAGATGAAGGGAATGGACGTAATGGTGTTACACCGGAGTACCCGGGAGGAACTTACTATTATATTATTACCGATGAGTTTCCTGCAGTGCCGAGGTACTTAAGAGGAACACCGTCTGACGATTTCTTAATACAACCAGGAAAATAGAAGTTTGAATGAAGAATAAGGGTTTATCGTTGGTATTTGTATTGATTTTTCTCACAATGAAAATCAACGCACACAACGTTAACAAAGCTTATTTCGTCATTAAAAAGGACAAAGAATTGCAGATAGAAGCAAAGTTGCCCTGGACATTTAGAAACGAATTGCTGTCTACTTATAGCGACTTGGCAGCGCATCAGACCAAAGTAAAATTTGAAGAACAGACTTTTGATTACTTTCGAAATAATCTGGTGCTTACTGACGCAGAAGGGCTTCAAATTGTATTGAAGAAGGTGGAGAAGCAGAAAAGTGAACACCATCACAGAGTCAGGTACTTGTTGTCATTTGAAAACAGGATGTTCGAAAAAATTCAAAACACCGTGCTGTTAAATTCAGGTTCGGAGCATATCAACTATCATACGTTCTCTGATGATGGCGAAAATCCTGTTGTTTTCTTAACCAATAAGACCAAGCCGGTATATAAGGTAGAAACAGAAAAGACCTCTTTTAATTTTTGGTTACTATTGGTGCCTTTTCCTGCACTGATTCTACTTGTACTTAAATCATATAAAAGACGCAAACAGGCAAAAAAAAATCCGGTTCAACACTGAACCGGATTTTTTTGATGGATTTTAAACTTCTGTTATTGTTTGACGAACTTCAAATATTCAACACCGGATGCTGTTTCCAGCTGTACGGAGTATAAACCTGCCGGAAGTGTGGAAACATCCAGCTGTAGTGTTTTACCTGTACCGTTAACCGTATTACCAATGGTACCTCTGTTGCCAATAATGGTGGCTTTGAGAATATTGGTACCCTTCGCTGCTATGCTGATTTGATCCAAAGCCGGGTTAGGAATTAAGCTGAAGGAAATGGCGGCATTTTCTGTGGCGCGTTTGGCTACGCCGGCACATTCACCCATGGTATAACTATGATCTGTTCTTGTACCGATGTACTGTCCACCAGGGCGGTCGTACTTGAAGAAGAACTCCACAGTAGCTCCTGCAGATACATTTTCAATTCCAAAGATACGTTGACCAAAATCGATTGAAGCACCGAATGAACCCCGGTAGTTTCCGTCAACCCATTGATCCATGTAAACAAAGCCGTTGCCCATACCTGCTAAACCATCCCAGTCGACTACTAATTGGTTGCCATTTTCTGAAATAGACAAGGTGTATTCACCATTAGCCGCTTCTACTTCACAGTTATTGTTAGCAGTAGCATCTTGTCCGTCACAGTCTTCATCGATACCATTATCCGGAATATCTTCGGCATCCGGATTGATATTAGCGTTGTCGTCGTTGCAGTCACCGGAGATCTCTACAAGTGCACCGTTGTTGCTTGGGTTTTCACAGGCCCACACCCAACTTAAAGTAGTTCCGAATCCGTCCCTGTCTTCGTCGTGCCAGAATTGAGTCTGTACCCCTTCATCTACCTGACCGTCGCAATTGTTGTCGATGCCGTCACAAATTTCGGTAGCACCCGGGTTGATGGCCGGATTATTATCATCACAATCTTCTTCCTCACCGAAGCCATCGTTGTCATTGTCTACAATTTCAACCAGGTCGCTTCCGTCGCAATCCTCATCAATACCGTTGTTGGCAATTTCAGTAGCATTGGGATTGATAGCGGCGTTGTTATCATCACAGTCGGTATTATCGGTTACCGTACCTTGTGGCTGCCCAAAACAGGTGGTAGTAGGGCTGTTGGCATCACCAAAGTTGTCGCCATCGGCATCGGCATAGAAAGTTTCATTCAATCCTTCGTTAACTTGTCCGTCGCAGTTATTGTCCAATTGATCACAAATCTCGTCGGCACCCGGGTTGATAATATCCCTGGTGTCGTCGCAGTCACCATTTTGGCTCACATAGGTAGCCGGTGCCTCACAAGCATCGACAAAATCATCGTCTCTACCAAAGAAGTCATTGTCAGCGTCTTTGTAGAATCTGGTAATAAGCCCTTCATCAATCTGACCGTCGCAATCGTTGTCGATACCGTCACATATTTCAGTAGCACCCGGGTTGATGGCGGGATTGTTGTCATCACAGTCGACATCGGCAGTGAAGCCGTCGTTATCATTATCTTCCAATACTGCTTCTTTGATGAAGTTGTATTCATCCACGTTGAAGCCATCGGCACCTGAAACGAAACGAAGCACATGAATACCGGCCGTCATTTGCAGTCCGTTTACAGAAACGGTCTGGTAAGTTTGCCAGTTACCGGTGTTAGGCACGTTGATGGAACCTGAGAAAGGCATGCCGTCTAACTCCAACACGAAGTTGGTACCTGAGTTGATAGAAGCCACATCGATCCCTACCGTGTAAGATCCTGCTTCGCTTACATTGACGGTGTAGTTTAACCACTCCCCTTGAGCGATCCAACCTACGTTCCCGTTTTGTGATCCAAATTCAACGTCTACATCATCGTTACGAATAGCGCCACCGTTGTTACCTGGATCGGTATCGAAGTAAGCCACACCGGCGCCGTCTTCATCATAAAACTCTGCTTCGACAATACCGGGAATCACCTGAGGCGTACCCTGATAAGGTGAACCGCCAGCCGATGCATCTTGCCCGTCACAGTCTTCATCAATACCGTTTCCGGCAATATCTTCAGCGTCTGGGTTGATGGAAGCATCATTATCATTACAGTCGGTATTATCGGTTACCGTACCTTGCGGCTGCCCAAAACAGGTGGTAGTCGGGCTGTTAGCATCACCGAAGTTGTCGCCATCGGCATCGGCGTAGAAAGTTTCATTCAACCCTTCGTTAACTTGTCCGTCGCAGTTATTGTCCAGCTGATCACAAATCTCGTCGGCACCCGGGTTGATAATATCCCTGGTGTCGTCGCAGTCACCATTTTGGCTCACATAGGTAGCCGGAGCTTCACAAGCATCGACGAAATCATCGTCTCTACCAAAGAAGTCGTTGTCACCGTCTTTGTAGAATCTGGTTGTTACTCCTTCGTCAATCTGACCGTCGCAATCGTTGTCGATGCCGTCACAAATTTCGGTAGCACCCGGGTTGATGGCCGGATTGTTATCATCACAATCTTCTTCCTCACCGAAGCCATCGTTGTCATTGTCCACGATTTCAACCAGGTCGCTTCCGTCGCAATCCTCATCAATACCGTTGTTGGCAATTTCAGTAGCATTGGGATTGATAGCGGCGTTGTTATCATCACAGTCGGTATTATCGGTTACCGTACCTTGTGGCTGCCCAAAACAGGTGGTAGTAGGGCTGTTGGCATCACCAAAGTTGTCGCCATCGGCATCGGCATAGAAAGTTTCATTCAATCCTTCGTTAACTTGTCCGTCGCAGTTATTGTCCAATTGATCACAAATCTCGTCGGCACCCGGGTTGATAATATCCCTGGTGTCGTCGCAGTCACCATTTTGGCTCACATAGGTAGCCGGTGCCTCACAAGCATCGACGAAATCATCGTCTCTACCAAAGAAGTCATTGTCAGCGTCTTTGTAGAATCTGGTAATAAGTCCTTCATCAATCTGACCGTCGCAATCGTTGTCGATACCGTCACATATTTCAGTAGCTCCCGGGTTGATGGCGGGATTGTTGTCATCACAGTCGACATCGGCAGTGAAGCCGTCGTTATCATTATCTTCCAATACTGCTTCTTTGATGAAGTTGTATTCATCCACGTTGAAGCCATCGGCACCTGAAACGAAACGAAGCACATGAATACCGGCCGTCATTTGCAGTCCGTTTACAGAAACGGTCTGGTAAGTTTGCCAGTTACCGGTGTTAGGCACGTTGATGGAACCTGAGAAAGGCATGCCGTCTAACTCCAACACGAAGTTGGTACCTGAGTTGATAGAAGCCACATCGATCTCTACCGTGTAAGATCCTGCTTCGCTTACATTGACGGTGTAGTTTAACCACTCCCCTTGAGCGATCCAACCTACGTTCCCGTTTTGTGATCCAAATTCAACGTCCACATCATCGTTACGAATAGCGCCACCGTTGTTACCTGGATCGGTATCGAAGTAAGCCACACCGGCGCCGTCTTCATCATAAAACTCTGCTTCGACAATACCGGGAATCACCTGAGGCGTACCCTGATAAGGCGAACCGCCGACAGATCCGTCTACACCGTCACAATCTTCATCAATGCCGTTTCCAGGAATTTCAGTAGCGCCCGGGTTAATCGCAGGGTCGTTATCGTTACAGTCTACAGAAGCATTGAAGCCGTCGTTATCATTATCCACACTGGCATTTTGTAAAGGTGCTCGCCAAATACCACGTCCCCAGGTAGCAGCAACAATAATTTGGGCATTATCCTGAATATCTAAGTCGTTTACGATTACATTAGGAAGACCGGCACTATACAATTCCCAATCAGACATGCTATTGTCTCTGTAGTAAACACCAAAATCTGTACCTACATACAATGCATCATTTGATCCATTTTGGTATACAATACAATTGGTGATAATATTTGGCAGTGAACCAGAGATATTCGTCCAATTTTGACCACCGTTTGTTGATGTAAACACTTTCTCTCCATCGTTCCATCCTGCGATGCTTACCCAAACGTGATTTTCATCGTTAGGGTCGATAGCGATACGTGAAATTGTTTCCGAGGTAGGAAGCGTGAAGGTAGTCCAATTGGTACCCAAATTAGTCGTCTTGTAAATATTAGGACCATAAGAGCAGTATATTGTATTGGAGTTCGACGGAGCGACTGCCAACTGCTGAATATGATTATTGACATTTGCAGTCAGGTTATCGCTAATTTTTGTCCAGCTGTCACCGCGATTAGTAGAACGGTATACATCATGATAGCCTGCAATAATCGTAGAAGCGTTGTTAGGGTCTAATTGGTAAGGTGTAACCCATTCCGAAGCAGGTCTTCCACCCGGAAGGTTGTTACTTATTACCTGACTCGAACCCCAGGCATCTAAGGATCTGTGTAATTCACCAAAAGTATAAGTGGTGTACATGATGTTATCATCCGTAGGGTCTATGGCTTGTTCCATAGCATCACCACCATTGGTATTATACCAAGTTCCGTCTGTTCTTCTTCGAGTACCGCCGTTATCCTGGCTTCCTGCAATCATTATTTCAGCATTTTGCGCAGACAAAGCTGCTCGGTAATATTGTTGAATAATAAGACCTGCCGTTTTATCTTCCCATTGTTCTGTAGACTCATCGTAAGTATAGACACCACCGTCATTACAGAAATAAAGTAAGTTACTATTAATTGGGCTCGCATATACATTACGTACATCGGCGTGTACTTCCGGGCGGTTAATAGTTACGTCGCCATTCCATTTAGTGATTTTTGAAAAGTTGCTACCACCGTCTGTTGAACGTTCCACGTCTATACCGCCGTTATACATAATGTTTACATTATTCGGTGATATAAAAATGGGCCACATGTCATGCTCCAGGTCAGTTTTAAAGGTAAAACTAGCTCCTTCGTTAGTAGATACATGTAATTCTTTATGGTAAACATCCGAAGCATCAGTGTAAAGCGTAGCATAAGCCACCATGTTTGGATCGGCAGGTGTTACGGCTAATCTCATGAAATTCTTTTGCTGATTAAAATCGGTAATAGCGGTGAAAGAATCTCCGCCATTTGTCGACTTCAGAATCTCAGAACTTCCCCAGTAATCCCATGAAGTTGCATAAATGATAGATCCTGATCCAGGTTTAAAGGCCAGGTCCGTTGCATATGTTGTATAGACGCGGTTCCAGTTTGAACCACCATCCGTGGTTTTCCATATTCCATCACCTTTGGCTACTAATAAGGTATTCGGGTCTGTAGGGCTCATGACCATATCTTCAATAGGTTCGCCGTCGTTATAGTCTGTAGACAAGGAAGTTGGGCTAAACGATACTCCAGCATCAGTAGACTTGTAGATACCCATACTTTTTCTCCACCAGCCTCCGTGTGGTCCTAACACAATGTAGATATTATTAGGGTTTACCGGGTCAACAATAATGTTGCTAACCTGGGTAATTGGCAAATGATCACCTAAGGAAGTATAGGTATTTCCGCCATCGGTGGTTTTCCATATTCCCCCGCCTTCAGATCCTACATAAAAGGTGTTGATATCTGTTGGGTGTGTTGCCAGGCATTCTGCGCGACCCATTCCCCAATATCCTCCTTCATTAGAGGTAAAAGAAATGCTTTCCCAGGTGTCACCCGGACGGGCAGATGCTCCTTTTTTTGCTTTTCTCGAAGCGCGTTCATAAGATTCAAAAGCGGCTTTACTAGGGCCCGCAAAGGAACCGTCTTTGCTCACACGGTATTGCCAGTAATATTCCCAGCGCTTGTATTTTATGAATCTTCCTACAGCTTTGCTGTACCCTTCATCCACAGAAACACCCTGTGCCTGAAGTGCTGAAATTTCCTGCTCTAACCCTGCGAAATGCTCGGCAGCCCAAGCTTTGATTTCGTAGAAGTTTAGCTGATCGTTTTGCTTGTGCTTTTCGGAGACATACTCCCTCAGCCAGCCTTGTGAATAAACGGATGTTGAGACCTGAATTAGAATGGCCGCCAACATCATAAGATGTAATAGCTTAGTTTTCATTTGAAGTAAATTAATTGTAAATAGGATTCGTGAGTTACAAAGGTGAAGAATAGCTGACAAAGTAGCTTATAATTTCTACGAACAGTATGTTTGATCACACAAACAGTTGTTTTTGGCGCACGAACAGTTTTGCTTTTAGCTAAATTGTGTACGTTAAAAATCACTTTGGTCAAGTACCTGTCCGCTTCACCTGAACCAGGTGCCTAACACAGAAAATCAATGCTTTTCATCTTTATATAGATTTATTTCTTAATTTTGCGCCGATAGTTTTATCAACTGAATATGGGCGTATTCTTAACCTCTGGTATTAATAGTTTGATTCTAACACTAATTCAATGAGCTATAGGCAAGGCCTTATTGTACTGTTTTTGTGCGGTATGCTTTCTGGCTTAATAGCTCAGGACCTCGATAATTTAAAAAAGGGGGAATGGTTCAAAGTTGGTGGTGGCGCCAATCTCTCTACGGTTTTTTATAATGCCAATGGTATTGATCCGCGCCGAGATCCTTTCTACTGGCAACTACAAGCCAATCTAAATTTTAATGTTGCTGGTATAGCAATTCCTTTCAGCGCTACTTTTTCTCAGCAGGAACGTTCCTATACTCAGCCGTTTAATCAGGTAGGGATAAGTCCTAAATACAAAGCTATAACAGCACATTTGGGCTACAGGACTATGAGTTTTTCACCTTATACGTTAGGTGGTAAAGTATTTTTAGGTGGTGGCTTGGAAATCGCCCCCAAAGATTTCTGGATTCAGGGGAAAATCTTATATGGTCGCTTTGCCCGAGCGGTACAGGAGGGTGGAAATGACGGAATTGTAGCAGGTATCGCTGCTTATGAACGCTGGGGGTATGGTGCTCAGGTAAGGCTTGGAAGAGATGCACACTTTGTGACTTTGAATGCTTTTCGCGGTCGTGACAATGAAAATTCCATTACCGTTGATTCGCTCAATAGCCACATAACACCGGGTGAAAACCTGGTATGGAGTGCTTATACCAAACACAAATTTGGGCAACGCGTAACTTTCGATGTCGAGTATTCTTCAAGTGCCTTTACCCGCGACGTGCGTAACGATCAGGTCATATTTGAGAACTTCAGTTATACCAATAACCTGGGCAAACTATTTACACCCAACGCCACAACGCATTACGACAGAGCGATTATTGGAAATATAATGTATGCCCATAACAAGTTTAATGTGAAGTTGTCCTATAAGCGAGTGGACCCTGAGTATGAATCTATGGGAACTCCTTTTCTAAATAATGATATCGAAAACCTTACGGCCGGAGTAAGCTGGAAAATGCTTAAGGATCAACTAAATATCACCACTACAGGTGGTTTACAACGCAATAACATTGATGATAGCAAAGCCACGCGAGAAACCCGTTTGGCTGCCGGATTAAATACCTCATACACTTTTAAAAAGAAGCTCAATCTAGGGCTCAACTATTCTAATTATACCTCATCGGTTCGTCAGGTACAATTTATTGAACTCGATTCCATTGATTACTTCCAGGTTTCCCATAACATTTCCTTCCGTGCAAATTACAAACTGGCAAGTGATAAAAAGACCAATCAGGATATTATGTACACCACCAATTATCAGTTGGCAACGGCTTCTGAAGGGGGGAATACTTCGATAATAAACAATAACCTGGGGTATAAATTAATGTTAAAAACCATTGGATTATCGGGCATGGTTTCTTTTAATTACAACAAAAGTATATTTGAAGGCTTAGAAACAGATTCATACGGACCGACTTTAAGTCTGGCAAAAAATCTGTTGAAGAAAAAAATGAGCCTTCGTTTCACCTATAACTCGCTTTTTAGAGATGCTGCCGGTGTACGACAAAATATTATCGGCAACTATCGATTTATCACGCGATACAACATTAATAAATATCATAGCTTATCTTTACAGGCGAGTCTGCTCGATCGCAGAACCTTTACGGGTAATCAGGCCTCGTTTGTAGAACGTACGCTTACTTTACAATATTCAGCAAGATTTTGACAATGATTCAAAAGTATCTGAAATATAGCAAATGGCTTCTTTGCCTCATCGTATTAAGTTTGAGCTTCAGCGTTCGGGCTCAGACACTACCGGTAGATGCTTTTTTGCAACTGAATGCTCCTTATAGTATTTATTATGCAGATTATTATAGCAGCACCTCATCCATTATACAGGGCACATTTATTTTTCAGGATTTTAACGAACCATCATGGAATATACGGCTGCGCTTGGTTGTTGAAAGTAGTGATATCAGAATTTCAACACGTGAAAATTTTATTCCCATAAATCCCATTGAAGTAATTCCCGGTGTGCCGGTTACAGTTGAAGGAAGCGATTGGGAAGAATATTTTAGACTCGACAATGTTGAAATTTCAGGAATTACGAGAGAAGCGTTGGCCTCTTCGGGTAGATTACCGGAAGGCTTTTACCGCTTTACCGTTGAAGCGCTGGACTACACCACGGGTAAGGTGCTTTCCAAAGAAGCAAGCGCTGTCGCCTGGATAAGTATGGGAGAAGTACCATTGATCACTTATCCCGAATGTGGGAGCATTATTCCTGCCCAAGATCCTCAAAACGTACTATTCCAATGGCAAGATCGTAACGTTTCTTTTTCTGGCGACTACGAAGTAAACTACCGCTTCTTCCTGTATGAAATTACCGATCCCGATGTGGAGCCTCTTTATGCCTTCGACAATGGCAAATCCTTACTGATTTATGAGTCCGAACCACTCAATCAAAGTTCATTACAGTATGATTTGTCCATGACCACATTGCAGTTGGGCAAAAAATACCTTTTCCGTGTGCAGATTTTTGATCCCAATGGTGAGTTCGTTTTCGATAACGACGGTGTTAGTCAGTTCTGCTGGTTTTATTACGGCTACCCGACAGACGGAAAGATAACACTGAACGAGCCTGAAAATACCTTTAAGTTTGCCAGTGAAGACCCTCGTGTATTTGCCTGGTCGGCTCCCGATAATTTAATGGATGGCCAGTCGTTTCAATACCAACTGCGGATTGTTGAATTAGAAGGATTTCAGGAAGAGGGAGTGGAACAGGAGCAAATGGATGAAACGCCCTCATGGCACGAAGAAAGGACCGTAAATTCAACTTCTGCCAATGGTTGGCAGCTGGAAATTAGTAAAGAATTTGAAGAGCAACGCGTTTATGCCTGGCAGGTTATTGCCGAAACCGATGGCCAGCAGATCGCGAAAAGCGAGATCCGCCAGTTTTATGGCCCTTCATTGATCGACTATTTCATGGCCGGAAGTCATAAGGTGCTTGTAAAATCACTGAATAACTTCGACCTGAACAGTTTATCAGGAACTGGTCTTGTAAAGGGTGGCTCGGGCACCGGTGATAGCGCTCAAATTGAGGTTTCTTTTGAAAACCTTCACATAATCGATGTGGCAGGGCGCTACGTGCTCGAAGAAGGTGAAATTTTGCACGACCTGGAAAATTTCACTATTGAATTGACTCCCGAGCTGGAAGAAAACAACGGCGCCACTTTTTACGGTGCACAACTAAAACTTAATAAAGATGCACTGGAAATCAGCGGTAACGTCAAGTGGCCGCTTCCACATCCTGTCTTGTCTGATGAAATGGCCTTTGTGACCACTCAAACAGGCTGGGTGAACTTTGATACTTATAAGCTTTTTGGCGTCATCCATCTCAATAATTCCAACGATTTCGAACTGCTCGATCCGCTTGGTTTCCGCGTTCATTTTATGGAGACTTCGGAAATTCAAATAAACCAAAACGAATATGCCTTGCGCCTGGATGGCACCATCTATTTACCGAAATCGATAAAGGATAGTGACGCAGGACGCGTATCTTTTGTGTTTAGAAGGGCCGAACAACTCTTTTATTTTGAGGAGCAGAGTTTTACCCTTAGCAAGACCATTATGCTAGTTGATAAAACACAGCTTCAATTTGATGCATCAAGTGCTATCATCGACTGGTCTGAGAAGGAATCGCCACTCAAACTATCTTCTGACAAAGAGTGGAAAGGGGTTTACTTTTATGAATTTGAAATTTCCTATCCCAAAAGTATCGATGATAAGAATCAGCTGACCTTCTCTAATCACGACCGGAGTTCTTTCGAGCTTTCTCTCGCCAATGACTTTAAGGCCTGGGCAAGTAGTGACGGATTAACTACTTATTTCCACGATGAGTTTGAATATGGAAGCACTGGTACTTTCAATACCTTCCCGGCCAACTTCACTTCTTTTGAAGTCGATATCGAAAACAACTCGGTGACGGATAGTGATTTTAAAGGCACTATAAAAATTCCGGTATTCGATGCGCATAATGATTTCGGCTTTACGGTTCCGATGTCCAATGGCGGTTTTGAACCCGGTTACCTCGACGAAAACCTCGAAGGTTCTTCTTTCGTCTTTAGCCCATATGGCGGTGAAAATCGGGTAGATTTTACCATAAAACGCGCGGTATTTGAAGACAACGAACGCATGGATCTTGTTGTCGATATCGAAATCCCGTACATTGAGGTGAAGATGACGGAGGTGGAGAACCTACGTGCTTATGGCGATTATTATATCGGTTTTGGCAAACGCAACGGAGCACAGGCACTCGCCGAACAGGTACTGGGCAGTTATGACGGGTTTACCATTTACCTCGATAAAATAGGTGCCGGATTCTCGAATGGTGAATACCAATTCAGCTATTCGGCAACCATGCCCTTGGGTGAAGAAATGTCTGGTGAGGAAGGGGCTCCGCGTATAGACATTCATTCCACCGCAGCTATTGGCGACGAGTTTGCAGGTGACATGACAAACACCACTTCTCCTCCTGCAATGGATATGCCAAAACCCGACCTGCCAGGCTCAGATCCTCAGACCGTTACCATAGACTCTCTTTTTATTGAATGTAAATCCGATATTCTGGATGCCATGGGTTACCTCATTATGACCAAAGATGACCCGGAATGGGGTACATCCTTGCAAGGTGGCTTGCGCGGTGACTTGAAGATGCCTGCAAAAATAAGCCTGGGAGCCAATATGATCCTGGGTACCAAAGAGCAAATGAAGTACTGGTACCTCGATGCCTGGTTTGTGGATCATCAGGGAATGGGTATCAATGTATTTAATATGTTTAACCTCGTGGCATTTGAGGGTAAAATATACCGCCACATGCGCATGGACATTAATGCCGAACGGGAGTCGCAGACGCCGCAGGTAGTTATTGACCCCGATGTGGAATTCGGCGCGGGTATGTACATGCAAATGATTGATCAGAGTGGTGGAAAAACCTATATGGCCGATGTAGGGCTGGAGTTGGTAGTGGAGTCAGAACACTTCGTGGTGAGCATGAGCGGCGACTTGTCTATGCTTCATGCCGAGGGGCGCGATGCCAGCGGTCTCAAATCGTTGCAAAAAGAAATCGTAAAGCAGCAGGCACAGGAACTGGCTACTCAGGCACTCGAAGAGCTGGTAGATATAGACCTTACTGTTGATGTAGGCGGAGGCAAGGAACTCACTGTAAAAGCAGATAAAAACAAAGGTAGCTTCCAGTACGACGATAATGGTACCGGTGTATTAATAGAAGGAGATGTATCGGCAACGCCTAAAGCGGGACTTACAATTTATAAAGGTACACAATCATTAGCAGTAAAAGGTAGCGTAGATGGTGGCGGCGAGGTATACCTTGAAGATGGTGAAGACCACGTAGGAGTTAGTTATTATAAAAGTACCGGTGCCAAACTGGATATTGCCATTGACGGAAAGGAAATCGGAGCCTCTTTTGACAAAGCCAAGAAAGCAGGAGCTTTTAACCTGGCTATTGACGAAGTAGCCGTTGATGTGGCTGTAAACCAAAGCGAGAAAAGCGGGCACCTAGGTGTACAGTGGCAGGAGGGCCGACGTATTTATGCTGCTGCCGATGGTGAGGGTAGTGGTGAATTTGAGCTGGAATACGATGATGTTTATGTGAAACTGGAGGCCGATCGGGCACAAAATGCGGGTGAAATGCTCGTGCAGGTTTCTGACGACTATATGAAAGCCGGGCTCAACCAATCTGCCGGTACGGCGTTTTTGGGTTTTGATATCGGAGATGTTCGCTATGACCTGGAAGCCGATAAAGCTGGTAAAGGAAGCATGGAGCTACAAATTGCCGACGATATCGTTGGGGTAAGTGTCGACAAAACTACGAAAAGTGGTGCCTTCAACCTGGATATCCAAGGCAATAAAGTGGAAGCAAAGCTCGAAAATGGTGAACGGGCCTCATTAGCTGTAGAAAGTGGGAACACTAAGTTTGGCATTGCTGCCGATAAAGAAGCCGGAGCCGGAGGTTTTATGTTTGACGATGGCAATACCTCCATTGAAGTTAATGCCGATAAATCGGCAGGGACAGGTGATATCGCTGTCAATACCGGAAACGACAGTGTAATAGCTGTATTATCTCCCGAGCTAAAGAAAATCGAATTAGCAATTAGCGGCAATTACCTTTTGGTGAGCAAGGAAGGCGAGAGCGAAGGTAAACTGAAGGTGGCCTCTGGTGATAAATTGTTGGAGTTGGGTGCCAATACTTCGGAACAAAGTGGTTACCTCAATATGGAAAGTGGTGACGACAAGATAGCCGTCGAAGCGAATAAAAGTGAACGATCGGGCTCTTTTGAATTAGCTATCGATGGCGTAGAAGTAGAAGCAGGCCTTTCTGATGAGCTGAAATACCTGGGGTTTTCGGCTGGAGAGGTAGCCTTTAGAGGTGAAGGAAACAGTGATGGAGGTGCTATTAAGTTTGAAGAGAACGGAAATTCGTATGAATTGGGCATAGACAAGGCAGCAGGAAGTGGATCGATAGCTGTCACCCGCGATGATGTTTCATTTGCCGTAGCAGCAAATCCATCCGAAAGAACGGGTAACTTTTTACTGGACGTCGAAGGGGCAAAAATTGAGGCACTTGTGTCTGAAGAAGAGAAATCGCTAAACCTGGAAACCGATGCCGTAAATTTAGCTTTGGAGACCGATGGGAAAACCAATGGCTCTCTGCAATTGGAAGCTGATGACAAAAAGTTTGCCATAGGCGCAGATAAATCGAAACAGACCGCCTTCTTCTTATTGGAAAGTGGTGATGACAAGATCGATGTGAAAGTTGACAAAGCCAACAAGTCGGGTGAAATTGATTTGGCTTATGACAACACCTCTCTCAAAATGGATGTCAACACCACAGAGCCAAGGTTGGCAATTGGTGTCGATGATTTTAGTTTGGCACTGGCAGCAAATCTCGATGAGAAATCAGGTGCTTTTGCATTGGCAGACGACGACTGGACAGTGGATTTATCGGGATCTCCAAATGGAGGCAATTTTGCGTTTACCCAGGGAGATAACAAAGTGGCAGTTAATGCCGACCTTGCCAATAAATCGGGCAGCTTTGAGACTAGCATCGATGATGTGACTGTGAAAGCCAACTACAGCTCGGAAAGCAAATCAGCGAGTTTTAAAAACAACGACTTATTCATTGAGGTAGCGCAGCAAGGCGATGAAGGAAGTATCGCTTTTGAAAAGGGTGACGCCAGTTTCAATTTAACGGCCAATCCTGCAACTAAAAGGGGTGATTTGGCCATCAAGGCTGATGATAAGCATATGGAAGCAGCGATAGATATTCCAAACAAAGCCGGATCCATTTCTTATTCGGCAGGAAGCAATGTCTATGCCTTATCTGCCAACGAGAACGCCAAAAAACTAACCTTGGCACAAGGCGATCTAAATGTAGTCGCAGAGATAAAATCAAGCGGGGATAAACTCCTGAATGTCGATTATCAAAACAAAGGTATTGAGCTAACAGCCGACGATGCGAAGAAAAGGGCTCAATTTACCTACGACGGATTTCAGTTTGCCTTTTCCACAGATAAACAGGTTGATTTCAGTTATAACGGTGTGAATTTTACTGCCAATCTCGATCAAAACTTTTCCGTAAGCAAAAATGGTGAATCACTTAGTCACACGCTACAAAATGCACAAGGAACCATCAATTTCGCAGATTATACCGATGGCCAATTGAAACTGGTTTTGATTGCTAACGATCAGGGTTATTTCTTCGCCTATGACGATGTAGTTGATTTTGGTTTCGAAAAGTCCGGTGCGCATTATGTGGAGATTAATGCCGACGAAAAATATAAATTGGCACTGTCGGGTGATGGCGGGGCCTCTTTTTCAAGAGGAGATTTAGCCTTAGCTTTCCATACCAAGGGCGAATTTTCCTTAAACAACGAAGATGATTACTTCGCTATAAACACTGAGCAGCTCAAAGCTAAATACGAGGACTATGAGTTGGCCCTAAGCACCACTGAACTGACGCTTTCAGATGCCAGTCAGTCGTTTGTACTAAATCAGGACAAACTGGCCTGGGAAGCGGGTGAACGTGCACTGGAAATCACAAAAGATAAAACACTCACCATAAAAGAAAGTGCCAGCAGGTCTTTGGCGCTTAGTACCGAAGAAGCTAGTATTAACTACGACGATTTCAGCCTGAAAGTAAGCGCAAACAAAACACTCGAGTATGCACAAGGAGACGTAAACCTTACATTGAGCGAAACAGAAGCAGAAGCCGCCTATAAGGATAAAAGCATTTCGGCGGTGCTCGGCGAAAGTTTGGTGTTGAAAGATGGTAGTAATGAGTTATCAGTAAGTAAAACTGGAGGTGTTTTAAAGTATGACGATGCTGAAGTAAAGATCTCATCAGAGGCGGCGAGCTACATCGGCCCTAGCCATTCTTTCGAAATAGGTAAGGAGGAAATTGCTATTGAGGTAGATAAAAAGAGCTTCAAGCTCACTTCCGATTACCATCTTGAAATGGCCGATGGTGACAAGCGTAAATTAAGCATTTCACCTGAAGCGGCCGCTCTTGTTTACGACGGGAAGCAAATTAGTCTGAGCTCCGATAAAAAGTTAAGCTACCAGGATGAGAGTCGTACCTTCGATTTCTCCTCAGATGCTGTTGAGCTGGTGTCCGGAGAAAATAGACTGAAATTAACCAGAGATCAGGAATTCGAATTACAGATTGGCGCCGATAAAAAAGTAACTATTACAAAGGAATTAGCCGCGCTGCAATATGAAGAAACGGAAATAAGCTTCGGTTCCGACAAAAGTCTTTCCTATAAGGATGCCGATCGCAGTGTTGATTTTAGCACAGATGGACTAGCCATTGAAGAAGGGGAAAATCGTATAGCGCTTAACAGCGACAAAAGCATTGAACTGGCCAAAGGGGAGGATGTGCAGCTTAAAATAGATCAATCGGCGGTATTCTTTAAATACTACGACAAAGAAATTGAGTTCAGTTCTGAGAAGAGCCTTTCTTACCAGGACAAGGACAGGAGCTTTGATTTAGCCACTACCGGACTTAAATATGAGGCCGACGACAATTTAATTGAATTTGTAAACAAAGACGGAGAACGGGCCATCGAATTGACCAAAGGAGAACGTTCGTTTATTTATGCCGATGGAGCTGCTACAGTAAAAGACGGTGATAACAGCCTTACCATAGGTGGCGAAGTATATTTCGATCTTAACTATGACGGAAAGCAGCTCATGGCGGCCCAGGGTTTATTGAAGTACCAGGAAGGTGAGCGTATGCTTGCCTTTGGCGGTGACAATTTTGTCCATGTGGAAGAAGGCGGTAAAGTCATGAAATTGACCAAGGAGAAATCGCTGGTAATGGAAGATGGTAGTCGCAGCTTACTGGTATCTGCTGAGAAACGCATCGAATACATTGATGGAAGCAGAACTTTTGCAATTGGGGGCGATGATATTGTTTCTTATGATGATGGCACCAACTCAGTAAAGCTTTCGGAAACAAGCAGTAGTGTATATGCATTTACAATAGGACGCGACGACTATGCCCTGAGCCTGGAAGGTGGTAAGAACGCCCCTGCCAAGATTACAGCTACAAAAGGCGACGTTGGCGTAGCCGTTAGTAGCGATACCAAAGCAAATGCCAATGTTTCGTTCATTTATCAGGAGAATGAGGTAATACTTAAGACGGGTAAGCAGGGATTAAGTTTTAGTGACGGAAAAGAAGAAGAGGAAGAGGTGACGGCCGAGATTATGGAAGGTGCTTCCCAGGGTGAGTATTCGGGTCCACAGTATATCGGTATGGTTACTGACGGTGCCGATGGCCGCGTAAAGGGACATGCCGATCTGTACTTCCATAGTGGCGAAATGCATTTCATTGCAAATGCATCGGTAACTTCTGTGGCTCCTCCTTGCGTACAGGCCAAGTTACATATCGACGCTTCTCCAGAAACATGGCGTGTTGATATTGGCCAGGAAACGCCAGAGTCCGACCGTATAGAAATTTACCCTTCTTGTAGTGGTTTTGGTGGCGGTGGCTGGTTTAACCTCACCCCCTCAAGTATCAACGTTGGCTTGTTTGCCGGATTTAAAGCAGGTGGTAGCGTAGATATTGGCGTAGCAGAAGTTGGTGCCGATGTTTGGGCAGAGCTAGGTGTAAAAGCCAAAGCACAGTTAGAACCTAGCTTTGCCATACTTGAAGCGGGCGTATGGGTAGAAGTAGGTGTTGAAGTGTGGGTAGATCCCGTTATTGGTTCGAAATTCGTGGTGGCAGGAGCATACCTCAGAGGAGAGCTGATGCTTTACTTCTATGAAAAAACAAGAGTTACAGGTAAGTTATCTGGTAAAGTAACTATCTGTGGTATTTCCGAAAGCTTTAAACTTGGTTTCGATAAAGAAATATAGTCTAAATGAAGGTGTTACAAATCATAACCAAACAAATTACAGGTAAAGCAATTGCTAACATGGCTCTAGGGGCATTGCTATTGCTGATAGCATGGAACACCAAGGCGCAGGCAGACGCAACTAAAGTTTTCGCTTCCCCCGACTTTAGCAAGGAAAATCCACAAGGTTTGGTGGTAAAGTGGTTTGCAGATAAGGTGTATTACCCTAAAGGTTTTAATGTATATCGGCAGGAACAAGGTAGCAGTGAATGGCAATTGATAAGCAAGACACCTGTGAATGTAAAAGATCGCGTACCTACTTATTTAGCGGCCCAATACCCGGATACAAAGGAGCTGCTCAAACAAATGAAAGATATGGAGTATGAGGAATTTCAGAAAAGCCTCATGCGTGTTTTTGTGCTTATTACAACAGTCGAACACCCTGAATTTGCCAAAGTTGTCGGTAATCAGTACCACGATACCGAAGCTGAAGCCGGTAAACTATACCAGTACAAGGTAGAAGGGATTTTAAATTCCGGAGCCAAAGAGTATATTGGTATTTCTGCCAGCACTAAAACAGGAACATATACACCGATTTATGCGATTCAGGATTTAACAATAGACAGAAAACGCCGGGTAGTCAATATCAACTGGAAACCGGAACCTGGGCGCTATTTTGGTGTTCACGTCTATCGTAAAGAAGGTGCTGGCGATTACCAGCGCCTGACCAAAAACATACTTTCGCCTCAAAAGTCTGAAGGACCTACGGGCAAATTAGACTATCCGAAAGTGCTGTTTGAAGATTTTGAGATTGCTAAGGAGAAGAATTATACCTATAAACTGATTCCTATCGATTATTTTGGTCAGGAAGGCGCCGCAAAAGAATTAGTGGCAAACAGTAAAGACTTCGACCCACCCAAACCTCCTTTCGACGTGAAGGCAGATGCGCGTTTGCTGGGCGTTGCATTAACCTGGAAACATGAACAAGGTGCCGATCAAACTGTACAGAAAGTATACCGACGTAGCAGTTATAAAGGAGAATGGGGTTTGCTGGCGACTGTAGGGGCGGGTGATACTTCTTACCTGGACCAGGTTCCTGAAGCCGGAGGTTATTACTATACTATAGGCGCCTTAGACGAAGCCGGGAATGAATCCCGCTCCCAGGAAATTGTTATCGACGTACACGATATGATACCACCTGCTGTTCCACAGAATGTAAGGGTGGCCACAGATACGGGGAGGGTGAAACTGACCTGGGATCCGGTAGGAGACAAAGACCTCATGGGGTATTTTATTTATAAATCGCTCAGTGATGAGAATAACGATGACAACGAGTTTGTGGTAGTCAATAAAAACCCGGTTAGCACTACAGCTTATACCGAAGCCCTTCCTAAGAAGGTGAAAAACACATTCGTTTATAAGGTAGTTTCGGTCGACTCTAACTATAACCGTAGCGAATACAGTTCCTTGTCTCAGGCACAATTGCCCGATGTAACACCACCGGTAAAGCCATTTATCAAGAATATTCACATCGACGCAGCAGGGATTAAACTGGAATGGTTGAAATACCATGAGCCAGGTCTGGCGGGTTTTGATGTTTTCCGATCGGACGCAGAAGACTCAGCTTCGTATGCCAAAGTAAACAAGTCGCTGATAGATCTTAATGCCACTTTCTACAATGATGCAGGAGTTATTGCAGGTCAAAATTACTATTATTACATGGTAGCAGAGGATCTGGCAGGAAATCGTTCGGAACCTTCGGGTGTTTTTAAAGGAATGGGTTACGCAGGTAATCAAGTAAGTATTAAGAGTAGTGAGGAAGAAGGTGTTCAGGATTTTAAAGGTAAATACAACAAGAAGAAAAAAGGTGTGAAACTAAGTTGGAAGGAACCTGTAGATGATTACCTTGGTATCATCGTCTATAAAGGAACCAATGCCAAAAACATGGCTCCGATTACGGGGAAATTGAAATCTGATAATTACCTCGACAGGCATCACAAGGAAGGTACCGTGTTCTATCAGGTCAGGTTATACGATGAGGGTGGTAAGAAATACTTGTCACAAAAAATTGAAGTAAGTATCAAAAACTGATTATGAAGCTGAAGTTATATATAGCACTTACTTTTGTTTTGTTTGGATACACCATAACGCAAGCTCAGATTGGTATTAATAATCCAAATCCCGATCCATCAGCAATTTTAGACCTGAAATCAGATTCATCGGGTTTATTGGTTCCCAGAATGACTGCTTTCTCCCGAAGGGCGCTTACGAACCCTGCTAATAGCTTAATGGTGTTTGATGAAGATGATGCTTTATTCTTCTTTTACGACAATAACTACAGCGACGCTGCTGCAAGGTGGACAGGGCTGGGAGCCTGGCGCTTTCGTGACGATTTAAGCGATTTCAGCATCGATGGTTATTACTTACGAAACATTTATAGTCACTATACAGTTAAAAATGTAGGTTTAGGTACTCAAAATCCTACGCACAAATTGGATGTTATTGGTAATGTTTCAATTGGTGACTCCAGCAAAGTTGTCGACGAAAATAGTTTATATGTTAAAGGTAGTATTACTTCCGGAGAAGCCATTGAAACAACAGATACGGTACGTGCCAATGTGGTGGAGGGCTATGGTACCGTGCCTTTGGGAACAATAGTAATGTGGTCGGGAAGTGCGACAAACGTACCCGATGGCTGGACGCTCTGTGACGGAACTACGGGATATACCGACCATTTCGGGGTAGCCCGTACGGTACCAAATTTGCAGGGACGATTTATCGTTGGTTCGGGGCGTGCTTCCGGAGCAGGAGCAGGTGCTACCACCTATACAGTAGGTAACCAGGGCGGTGAAGAAACGCATACCTTAACAATAAATGAAATGCCATCACATAATCACGGCGGTATTACCAGTTCGGACGGAGCTCATACACATCCCTATAAGGATAAATCGGTATCCCGTGAGAAGGTAAATGGTTCTAATTTTGATAATCAGGGCATAGATGGTGTCCCGGACGATGATCGTACTACCTCGTCAGCGGGCGCTCACGATCATACAATCGATTCACAAGGTGACGGGCAGGCACATGAAAACAGACCTCCCTATTATGCATTAGCGTATATTATAAGAGTGAAGTAATTGAATATAATTAAATACATAGCACCCCTTATCGTTTTAATGAGCTTTACTGCTGGCTTCGCGCAGATTGGTATCAACAACCCCAATCCCGATCCTTCGGCAGTTCTCGATTTAAAATCCGATACGTCGGGCCTGTTGATTCCCAGAATGACGGCTACTCAGCGACGTGCCATTACCATTGCTGCAAATGGCTTATTAGTATTTGATGAAACAGATCAGCTTTTTTACTATTACGATAGTAGTTATAGCAATGCAGCAGCACGATGGACAGGCCTCGATGCCTGGCGTTTCCGTGATGATCTCAGTGATTTCGACCTGGGTGGGTTTTACAGGCGAAATGCTTATAGCCATTATTCTGTAAATAATGTGGGCATAAAGGTGCAGGATCCAATACATAAGCTCGATATTAATGGGAATCTATCCATAGGTGATAGCACCGTTTCTTTGGGCCATAACGATGTTTATGTGGCTGCAGGCATTATTACAGGAACTTCCATAGAAAGCGATGATACTATTAAAGCCGATCTTTTTGAAGGTTATGGTACCGTTCCCTTAGGGACAATTATTATGTGTGCATGTGGCCCCACAGATCTTCCCGATGGCTGGGCTTTGTGTGACGGTAGTTCCACTTATACCGATCATTTTGGCGTTGTTCGGCCAGTACCGGATTTATCAGGCCGCTTTATTGTGGGTACCGGAGCAGCCTCCGGTCCGGGCGCCGGAGCCACTAATTACGGTGCAGGAGCTACTGGTGGTGAGCAGGTACATACTTTGACCATCTCAGAAATGCCTGGACACGACCATGGTGGATCCACTTCAACAAACGGCTCTCATTCGCATTCCTATAACGACCGCACAGTAAATAGAACGGAAGTATCGTTCTTTCTTACCGGTGCAAATCAGGGTATTGGGGGCATTGATGATGAAGCTCGTACAACTGGTATTGGAGGGGCGCATAATCATACGATAAATTCACAGGGTAGCAGCTCGGCTCATGAAAACAGGCCTCCTTATTATGCCCTGGCCTTCATAATCCGGGTGAATTAAATGAAACAGATTGTAAACATATCATCCTTATGTACACCGCGCATGGCAATTGTGCTTCTATTGCTATGCATCTTCGCTTCTGTCGATGCGCTATCTCAAGTAGGGATAAACAACCCAAGCCCATCTGCTGTTTTGGACTTAAAATCCGATTCTTCGGGTCTGCTCGTTCCCAGGATGAGTGCCTTTTCCCGCAGAAGTATTTCGAATCCGGCGAATAGCCTCATCGTATTTGATCAGGATGACCAACTGTTCTATTTTTTCGATGCTAACTATGGTGATGTTGCCGCTCAATGGACAGGCCTGGGGTTATGGCGTTTTAGAGATGACCTGTCAGATTTAAACGGATCGTTATACATGCGCAATCTATATGGCCACTATAGCCTGAAGAATGTGGGTATTGGAACGCAAAACCCGACACATAAACTGGACGTGATCGGAAATGTATCTGTAGGAGATTCGGTAGCTACGGTAACGGAAAATAGTATGTACGTGTCAGGAACTATAATTGCTGATGCAGATGTTGAAACCAACGATACCGCACGTGCCGTGGTATTCGAAGGTTATGGTATGACCCCGCTGGGAGGTATTTTGATGTGGTCGGGGAATCCTGCAAATCTGCCCGATGGCTGGGCGCTGTGTGATGGATCATCGACCTATTCGGATCATAACGGAGTTACCAGAACAGTCCCAAATTTATCGGGTCGCTTCATAGTAGGAATAGGAAAAAGTGTGCACGGATCAACAACTTATTCCCTCAATAATTCCGGAGGCGAAGAAACACATGTGCTTTCAACAGCTGAATTACCTGCCCATAATCACGATGGCGTGTCAGGTAATGTTGCTAATCACACACATTCTTATAACGACTACACCGTATCGACCGCAGAAGTTACTGCCTCCAATTTTGATGAACAGGGTATAAACGGGAGGCCAGACAATGTCAGAACAACAGGGTCTGCCGGAGGGCATACACATACTATCGCTAATAGCGGAAGCAGCAATGCCCATGAAAATAGACCGCCCTATTATGCGTTGGCATATATAATTAGGGTTAGATAAAGTATGAAAGGGATTATAAAATACATATCGATTTGTCTGTTTATACTATGTGCCACAGTGGTGCATGCCCAAATTGGCGTCAATAATCCCAATCCGGACAATACCAGTACCATGGATATTATGTCTGATACTTCCGGATTATTGATACCAAGAATGAGCGATGCGCAACGAAGAGCTATTGCAGACCCGGGAAATAGTTTGTTGGTATTTGACAAGAGCGATGAAATGTTGTTTTTCTATGACACAAGTTACAATCAGGCGGCTGCAAGGTGGACAGGTATTGGCGCCTGGCGTTTTCGTGATGATCTAAGCAATTTTGATGCCTCTATTAATAATTACAGCAGGAATTTGTACACGCACAGAGCACTAAAATACATCGGTCTTGGTACACAAGTTCCAACACATACACTCGATGTCATTGGAGCGATGTCTGTAGGTGATTCCACAATTAATATTACCGATAATAGCCTGTATGTACAAAATCAACTTGTGGCCAAAGAAGGGATAGAGGTGAATGCTACTATGCGCGCCAATACCTATGAAGGTTATGGAGTAGCGCCTTTAGGCGCCATTGTTATGTGGTCGGGTGCGTCTAACAATATTCCGGATGGCTGGGTGCTGTGCGATGGTAGTACCGGTTACACCGATCATTTTGGGGCCGCTCAAACTGTACCCGATTTAACGGGGCGTTTTATAGTTGGTGTTGGAAATTCATCAAACGGAGCTACCACCTATAGTGTAGGTAACAGGGGTGGTGAAGAAACGCATACCTTATCGGCAGCAGAAATGACTGTACATAATCACGGTGGATCAACAGTATCGGATGGAGCACATACACACTCCTACAATGATAGAACAGTAACACGTGAAGATGTAGACGGTACCAATCTTTCTAACAGAGGTGTTAACGGTGTTCCGGACGAGTCGCGTACAACCGGTTCTACAGGAAATCACAATCATAGTATTAGTTCACAAGGAGGTGGCGGAGCCCACGAAAACAGACCGCCCTATTATGCCTTGTCTTACATAATTCGTGTCAAATAAATGAAAATACGGGATTATAAATACATATCGGTTTTCTTTCTCTCCTTGCTCATTCAGCAGGTGATGGGACAGACACATTTTTATAATAAAGGAATGAGTATCACGATTCCGGAAGGAATGACTATTCACATAGAAGGAGACTACAACCATGATGAACATAATGGTCGTCAGCCTGAAGTGGTAAACGCCGGTGAACTGCACCTCAAGGGAGATCTTAATAACAACTCAACCAACAATGTCTACCTTAGCAATGCAGGGACAACCATTTTTTACGGTGACAGCGCACAAGCTATAAATGGAGATTCTTCGGTTTATTTCTATGGCCTTAAAGTTGATAAGGGAGCAGAAGAGCTTACGATGATGCAAGCCATCCACGTGAATGATACCTTGGAAATGATAGGCGGTAACCTGCATATGAATGGTTATGATATTGAATTAAACAACACGGGAATACTTTCGGGCGAGACCAATGACCATCGTGTATATGGGCTCGAAGGAGAGCTTCGCGCTACCCGTACTTTATCTGGAAATACAGGTAATATCGCTGGATTGGGGCTGGAATTTGAGAGTGGCATATCTTTGGGTACGACACTTATAGAACGCGGGCATTCCTCACAGGCCGGAGCCAGTACCGGAGGTATTTTGAGGTATTTCAGACTATTTCCAAACAGTTTTGGTGAGACGCTCGATAATGTTAAACTTACCTACCTCGACGATAACGAATTTAATGGATTGGAAGAGGCAAAATTTGCCATATGGCAATCAGACAACAATGGCATTGTCTGGGATCCGCTCGAAAGCAATCCAACAGGTGTTGCTGATCAGTACGAGGCAGCAGACGTCACAGTAAACGAAAATGTTATCCTTTTTACCATGGCAGAGCGTGAATGTGCCCAGGTACCCGTTGTTGATTTGGGCGCAGATACTGTTTATTTGTGCGAAACAGATACGATTGAACTGGATGCCGAAAACCCCGGCTTATTCTATTTTTGGTCTACAGGAGAAAATAGCCAGGCAATAAAAGTGAGCGCGAGTGGTACTTACGATGTGGCGGTGCGTGATGCCAATGGCTGTGTGGGTTATGATACCATCGAGGTAATTCAGAAACCATTTCCCGATTTGAGCTTCAGCGCGGACCGTGTTTGTCAGAATAATACATCCATCTTTGTGAACAATTCAACAATCGATGCAGATACTATGACCTTTCATTGGGATTTTGGGGTAGCAGGTATAGATGATGATACTTCAAATGTAAGTGAACCAACCTTCTTATACGACACTACCGGGGTTTATACAGTACGACTAAGTGCCGTTTCCTCATTCAATTGTGAAAGCGCTATTTCTGAGACTTATGTGGTGCACCCACTACCCGAAGTGGATTTTGAATTGGAAAACAATTGCTTTTCAGACACCAACAGCTTTATAAACGAGTCTACTATTTTGGCTAATTTGGATGTGTTGAGTTATTCAATTAGCGACTATAGTTGGGATTTTGGCGAAGCAGCTTTGACAAGCGATACATCCACACAGAGCGACCCTGAATACTTATATTCAGAAACCGGAACTTTTGATATAACACTTATAGGTACAAGCAACGCCGGTTGTACAGACACAAGTGTTCAAAGTTTGATGATATATCCGCGGGCAGTAGTTGATTTTGAACACCAAGATCGATGTGCCGGTTTTGATATCACTTTAAGCAACCTTACTACACTGGCAAGTGGCACGATGAATTTTGAATGGGATTTTGACGATGGCCTGTTTTCGACGCAGGAAAACCCTTCAAAAGTGTATTTAACACCGGGAACATACAATGTAAGCCTAAAGGCTACAACAGATGAGGGTTGCCAGGATTCTACCAGTAACACGGTACAAATATTTGAGTTACCAACGGCAGCTTTCACAGTTCAGGATACCTGTGCCAACGATCAGATAATCATTTCCAATAACTCTTCCATCAACGGAGGTGAGCCACTGTCTTTTGAATGGGGCATGGGCGATAATACTACCTCTACAGATGAGCATCCGGTGAAAACATACGATGCCGACGGAGATTATACCATAACGCTCCTGGTAACTACAGATAACGGTTGCGTCGATTCAACGGAAGAAGAGGTCATTATTTTTGCTGTTCCGCAAGTCAATTTCGAATTTGAACCGGTATGCGAAGAACAAGAAGTGACTTTTCAGAATTTCTCACAGATCAGTACGGGAGGTATTTCCTACACCTGGGATTTTGGGAATGGCAACACTTCCAACCTCAAAAACCCGGTTGAACCTTACGACACAGCCGGAATTTATCAGGTTCATTTAATAGGCCTGAGCTCTGAAGGGTGTAGCGATGAATTGACGAAAGAGCTTGAAATATACGCCAACCCTACATTTAATTTACCAGACGAAGTTTCCACATGCGGTTCGAGTTATGTACTTGATGCAGAAAATCCAGGTTCTACCTATCAGTGGTCCGATAACTCGGGAGCGCAAACACTAACAGTGACCAGTTCGGGTACCTATTCGGTATTAGTTACCAATCAGAATGGCTGTCAGGCATCACATGCCACTACTGTGAGTCTAGATGCTACCTTCACACCTTCCTTGGGCGATGATGTGTCGGCTTGTGTAAACTATATACTCGATGCGGGTAATCTGGGAAGTCAAAGCTATTTGTGGTCCACAGGTGAAGATACCCGTCAGATTTTGGTAACACAAAGTGGCACCTATTCAGTAGACATTGTAGACCAAAATGGTTGTCCGGGTTCAGATACCATAGAAGTAACCATAAATGACTTGCCAATAGTAGAATTGGGAGACGATATTGCTTTTTGTACGGGAGATAGCGCAGTAATTGATGCTCAAAATGCAGGTAGCACATTTAGTTGGTCTACAGGTGCTGTTACGCAAACAATAACCATAAAGGAGGCAGGTAATTATTCGGTGACAGTGACCACACCAGAATCGTGTTCGGCATCCGATCAACTAATTGTGACGGTCTTCGATTTACCTGAGGTGGATTTGGGAGATGACCGTGATGTGTGCGATTCTGTAACACTGGATGCACAAAATGAAGGAATGTCTTACTTCTGGTCGGACGGGTCAACGGAACAGACCTTCTTCACAGATCAGCCGGGTACCTATTGGGTACAGGTTGGCGATGCCAATAATTGCTCAGACAGAGACACAGTTACAGTGACAATATCACCAAAGCCGGTGGTGAATTTGGGAGATGATCAGGAGTTGTGCAGCGGAACGCAAACAACATTGGATGCACAGAACACAGGGGAAACATTCTTATGGCAGGATGGATCTACAGAGCAAACCTTATTGGTGTCGTCAACAGGGACGTATCATGTAACAGTAACAAACGGGTTTGGTTGCGACGGTCATGATACCGTGAATGTGAGTTATGAGTCTCAGCTACAAGTGATTTTAGGTGATGATCAGGTGGTATGTCTGGGTTCGGGATTTGAGCTCGATGCCGGGAATCCCGGGAGTACCTACGAATGGGGCAGCAATACCGGAATAGTAGCAGATTCGCAACAACTGGCAGTGCAGGATTCAGGAACGTACTGGGTGCTGGTAACCACTTCGTTAGGTTGTACGGGAGCCGACACGGTGCGCATCAGCATTTCGGAAGATACCGTTCATGCAGAATACCTGGCTGTTTCACTAGTAGATGTGGGTGACACTATCCAGTTTATAAATCTGTCAAGTCCGGAAGATGTGGAATACCTCTGGGATTTTGGTGATGGGGTGACAAGTATTGCAGAAGATCCCTTGCATATATACCAGTCGGCAGGAACATTTAATGTCAGTCTTGATGTGAGCAATGAGCACTGCGTGGCGACAGTGGTGAAAGAAATTATTGTTGAAGAGCTGAGAAGCGCCGATGATGGTCCGTTTTTCGATGTGTCGTTCAACGAGATTATCGATTTAAGTGCTTACCCCAATCCGACTGATGGTCCCTTTACAGTAAATGTGCAATTAGAAACGGAAGGGGAGATCTATTTATTGCTTTACGACGAAAACGGGCAAAGAATTGCAATGCGTCAGGTAGAAGGACAAGACATAGATGTAGAAATGGATATCAGCCACAAACTATCGGCGCTTTACTTTGTGCGGGTAGTACTCGATGATAAGATGAAGGTGGTGCGGGTGATGAAGCAGTAACTATTAATCCCCCTACCTTATAGGTATTTTCAGGAACCTTCCAGGTTGGTTACACTTTCCACAACAATAAAATAGGGTTATTTCGTGAAATTTGGCACTTTTTTAGGTAAAAAGAAATACCTATAAGGTGGGATAAAATACCTTATAGGTGTGAGCATGTTTTTACCTAATATCATTTTAAGTATTTGAGCGCTCAATTAACTGAAATTATGCTACTGTTGTGTATAAAAAAAACCTATTTGATCAATTTCAGAAGCGGAGCGACCAAAAAAGCCATTAATATGATAACTCGAAGGGATATTTGCTAAAAAATAGCGTCCACCGTTACCGCCGTAACCAAAAGTCTTTTTATTGGTGAAAAATTTAAGGTAATCTAATCTGCTACCTGATCTTCCTTCTGCAGATATGATAACTTCATCACTAGAGAAAAAATTCAGGTAGTAAGTTCCGCCATTTCCTCCTTTTTCGATACTTTTATAAATAGTACCTGTACTGGGTGATATGTACCATACCACTAAACGGTCTACTCTTCTATCAGCTCGCATAGCTATTGCGTAAATTCTTAAATCGCTAGTGGTACTTGGTGCAAAGCTAAAGTACGATCCGCCATTACCTCCCCAAGGACCAATTGCAAATCTGGCTTTTGACTGAGCCGAAATTTGTTCTTCTGAATGATAATCAAGGGGATGCGCATTTTTCAACTCCTCCGGTAATTCTTCCCACTTAAATTGTTCAGAATTAGTTTCATCATATTGAGGTAGACTTTCTTTCACAAGAACTTCCTGCTTTTCGCATGAGCACAATATTGTAAAAAGTGCAATCGTAAAGATTAATGATAAATTTTTCATAAAAGTAATTTTAAAAATTAATAAAAATATCAATCGGGTTTTTCCCGAATACCATGTAATAGTATAAATCCATTCATCCCTATTCAAGACTTTTGGGATGAACAGTTAGATTTGGGACGAATGTCTGATTTTTGTGATGAACGGTTAGCTTTGGGACGAATATCTGATTTTTGTGATGAAAGTACTACCGGCGGGTACAACGGAGCATTCATCAGATTCTTAAAAATTTGAAATATTCAGGACAATGAACGGCGTACAGTAATGTCTCTGAACCCGATTTTGAGATTATATGTAGTAGTTATCAATTTTCCTATGTCAATTTTCATTAACTTCATTATATCCATGAAGTCTTTTAACAGTAATAGAAAAATGTTATTGGGGTACCCACCTCTTCTACCAGGTTCAGGTATTCACCTCCTCTACCTGGTTCAGGTGCTCCTTGCGCTATTCTCTGTCCAGCTCATACATGCTACCGATACCATTCCCGTAGTTGTACACATTGTCTACGCTAATGATCAGCAGAATATTCCTGATGTGCGTATTTATGAACAGATAGCTGCGCTCAATCGTGACTTTCAATTGAAAAATGAAGATACAACGGCTATAGATGCCGACTTTAAGCCCTTAGCGTCAAGTGTTGATGTGGTGTTTCAATTGGCCGGTATCGATCCGGAAAGTAATACCACCAATGGTATTAGCAGAACCGCGACTAGCCATGGTGTTTTTGGTAATAACGACATCTTTTTTGATCAAACCGGTGGTAAATCTACCTGGGGAGATCGCTACCTCAATATTTGGGTATGTGACCTTACTCCCGGGATTTTCGGTCGTTCAAGTAATCCGAATGACATTGATGAAACCGATGGTGTGGTCATCGACTTTGCTTATTTTGGAAAAAATACAGGGCTGACAGGCTACGAGAGAGGGCGCACGGCTGTTCATGAAGTTGGACATTGGCTGGGCCTGACCCATCTCGAAGGTTTGGGAGGATGTGAAAATGATGATGGAATCGAAGACACTCCTGTCCAGGATGGCGGTTACTATCAATGTGATGAGAACCTGAATTCATGCGATTCAAAAGATATGTTACAAAATTTTATGCAGCTGGGTGATGATAATTGCCTGCTCTTTTTTACCTATGGGCAGGTCGGCCGGATCAAAGATGTCTTGCAAAATGAGCGTAAAACCATGATCGATCATGCGCAGGATGTACTAAGTATACATAAAAACAGTGCAAAAGATAAGCTCATCTTTCCAAATCCCGTGCGAAATTCAAAAATTTATTGCAATTTGCCGACGCAAAACGATTATGAGTTTGTATTGACAACCGCGCTCGGCGAAAAACGCTTGTCTGGTGCATTTGATGGGAATGTAATAATGCTGCCAGATGCCTTGGAAGACGGATTTTATTTGCTGAGTGTAGAAGGCCGTGGGAGCCATTGGCGTCAACGCATTTTGATCTTGCAAGCGGAATGAGCCTATTTGCTGATAACCTTACGTACAAATGAACCATTTATTGAATAAATACAGATGGCCGTTAGTGGTCATTTTATTTGTATTTCACGCTGCTGTAGTTCAGGCGCAAGACCCTCCTTGTTTAACTGGTTGGGTATATAGAACACCTGTCTATATAGATAACACAGGAAATAGTGCAGCGCTCACCGATTATCAAGTATTGGTGGAACTGAATACCCAACAACTTATTGCGAATAATAAAGTTCGGATAGATGGGGCTGATTTACGTTTTTTGGATAAAAATGGGTCGGTACTTTCTTATTGGATCGAAAATAACACTTACAATACAGATGCAACGCAAATTTGGGTAAAAATCCCGGAATTGACGGCCAGCACATTAGATTCTATTTACCTGTTTTATGGACAGCCTACAGCTTCTGCAATAGCTGATGGCGATGCTACTTTCGACTTATTTGACGATTTCTTAGGAGGAAGTGTAGACAACACCAAGTGGGATGCCTGTTATGAACCGTCAATAAGTGTAGCAGGAGGTACGGCCACTTTTAGCTCTTCTGCATTAGCTGCCGAGCGCGCTACTTTGTTGTCCGTAGGTGCAATAGATGCACCTGTTATTGTTGAACAATATGTTGAGGCAGCAAGTGAAGGGCAGGGTTTTTTAGGCTTTCAAAATACTTCAGGAGATGGTTATGCCATGACGTTTGAGTTTGACTTACAGGAAACAGTAAGGTTACAACGCTTAAATACAGATGCTGATTGTATGGACCTTAACGACGTACATCCTTCTCAAAGTGCGGCACGTTCGGCCAACGCTATTGAGGGTATTTGGTCTTTTGCCTGGTATGCCACTGATGAGCAACGTTTTGAATGGCCGGGAATGATTGCTTCCCAGGTCAGGAACGATACCGAGTATCCTTTTCCCGGGTCGGTTCATGTTGCTGTTGGAAATATTGACAAAGCAGGAAGCCTGGAAGTAGATTGGTTGCGTGTTAGAAAATATACAGCGGTAGAGCCCGCCACATCATTAGGTACGGAGGTAGCTGAAATAACCGAAGTCACAGCATCGTCTAATGCACCCGTATGTGAGAATAGCATTTTAACGCTGGAGGCCAGCTTTGTAACAGGGGCCAATTATTCATGGGAAGGGCCCGATAGTTTTAGCTCCGTTGAACAAAATCCTGTTATTGCTGCTGTACAGGTTTCTCAAAGCGGCTACTTCGTGGTAACAGCAGAAATTGATGGAGGTTGCTCTTCCGTAAAAGATAGTGTTTTGGTACAGATCGATCCTTCTACGGATGTTGGTAGTATTGCTGGCAACACCGTATTATGTGCTGGTGAAAATGAGGGGGTCGTAGAAGTTGACGATCAGGTAGGTGAAGTGGTGCGCTGGGAGACATCTCCGACAGGGCTGGCTCCATGGTCCACTGTTGCTAATACGACTACCACTTTAAGTTATGCCGATCTTGTCAGTACTACTTATTACAGAGCGGTGATCAAAAGTGGTGTGTGTGATGAAATTGCCGGTGATTCGGTACAGGTTCAAATAGATGAAAATACTGTTGCCGGAGTAGTCCTCGGTGCCAGTGAAGGCTGTGCGGGTGAACATAGCGGTACCGTTGAAGTGAATGGACATGTAGGTGATGTGCTCAATTGGCAGTACCTGGAAGAAGAAAGTGACACCTGGGTAGATGTTACCGGAACGGATATTAGGTATAACTATGACGGAATAACTGTCACAACTTATTATCGTGCATTAATACAGAATGGTGTTTGTGAATCCCTTTACGCAGATTCTGTGGAAATTACCATTCACCCAATACCCCAACCTTCTTTCGATGCCACCACAGTCTGTCTGGGTGTGGCTACTACCTTCGAGAACCAATCTACCGTTACTGACGGCAGCATAAGAAACTATTTATGGAATTTCGACGATGGTTCCTCCGGAGCTATTGAGAATCCCGAACATATTTATGCAATTCACGGCGATTACGACGTGGTACTGCGTGTGGAAACAGAAGCAGGCTGTTTTGCTGAGTTTGAAAAGGAAATTCAGGTAAACCCTTTACCACAGGTAGACTTTTTCCATACCAACGTTTGTAAGGAGTTTGAAATGGAATTTAAGCAAAATGTATTTATTCCTATAGGAGGTATTAATGAGTTCAGCTGGGATTTTGGAGATCAATTAGGTACGTCGATTTTACCTAACCCCGATTATTTATACGCCGAAGATGGCGATTATGAGGTGAAATTAGTCGCGACGTCTAGCGAGAACTGTAAAGATTCAGTGTATAACACAGTTACGGTTTATCCGCGTGCCGATTTAGATTTTGAGGTCGAGGATGTGTTTTTAGGTCAAACCAGTGAGTTTGTTAATAATTCCACAATATCAGCGGGAAACCTTACTTTCGTTTGGTTTTTTCAGGATGGGCAGTCTTCGGAGCTCGTAAATCCCGTGCACGATTATCAAAGTGCAGGTTCTTACGATGTGATGCTGGTCTCTACTTCGTCTAATGGCTTGTGCCAGGATACCATTGTTAAAACACATGTGGTAAACGATCAGACAAAAGCAGAATTTAGCGTGGAGAATGTTTGTTTATATGATTCAGCCTGCTTTGTCAACGAGTCATTTATTTTTACAGGCACGCTTACTTACGGTTGGGATTTTGGAGATGGTGACTCGTCTACGGCCGAACATCCCGTACATAAATATGAAAATCCCGGCACCTATTTGGTGAGTCTTACGGCCACCTCCGACCTGGGTAGCGTAAGTACCTTCAATCAATTGATTACTATATATCCATTGCCTAGTGCCGGTTACATAGTCAACGACGTTTGTGATGAAGAAACTGTTTCATTTTCTAACTTGTCAAGTATATCCGGAGGGGAGATCACTTATAACTGGAGCTTTGGAGACAATAACACTTCAAGTGAGTTTCAACCCAATCACGTTTATGCGACCGATGGTACCTATACCGTACAACTGGTAGCTACATCTAACTATGAGTGTACAGATACCACCATCGATGAAGTGGTGATATTTCCTTTACCACAGACCATTTTTTATGTCGATGCTGTTTGTGATGGCTTCCCATCGGTTTTTGCTGATAGCACCACAATAGATTCCGGTACAGTGATTGAATATGCCTGGGATTTTGGTGATGGAACCAACAGTATTGAGCAGCACCCTGTGAAGCAATTTCTAAATCCGGGGACTTACCTGGTGCAATTGACAGCCACTTCTGATAAGAATTGCATCAAAAGTTACAGTGAAAATGTAAAAGTAATCACAGCGCCTATTGCCGACTTTACGATAGGAAACGTTTGTTTCAGAGAGACCGTCAATCCCGTAAATTTGTCAACTTCAGACGAAGGACAGTTGACTTTCGAATGGTTTTTTGGCGACGGCGACAGTTCAATACTTACAGATCCTGTCCATAGTTACGATTTTCCGGGATTGTATACCGTGCAATTGATTATAACTTCTAGTTTTGGTTGCCAGGACGCTATCAGCAATCAGGTAGTCATATTTAGCCTGCCTACTGTTGAAGCTGGTGAAGATCAAATAACAGACCAGGGATATAGTGTGACATTGCAGGCTAGTGGCGCAGAAAATTACATTTGGACGCCAGACGACGGCCTGGACAATGCGGGAAGTGTCACGCCGGTAGCAACACCTTTTGAAACGACCACCTATACGGTATCAGCAACAGACGAAAATGGGTGTACGGGTTCTGCCACTACAACGGTGGAGGTCGAAAAGACATTTAAACTGGAACCCAGTAACATACTCACACCCGATGGTAATAATATCAACGACACCTGGTATATAGAGAATATCACCAGCTTCGAAGATAGTCAAATCCAGGTATTCGACCGCTGGGGTAAAAAAGTGTTTGATCAGGTGAACTACCAAAACGATTGGGGCGGAGTAAGCGATACTGATATTTTACCCGATGGTGATTATTATTATGTCATTACGTCACCCTCCAATGATAAGATTTATAAAGGAACAATTACGATATTAAGAAACCATCAATAGCATGAAAGCCATTTACAAAAATATTGCCTCTTTAGCTATGCTGTTGATCGTATCTTACAGCATGGTGTTTGCACAGCAGGTTCCCAATTATTCTTCCTACTACCTGAATCCTTATTTGTTAAATCCGGGCTATGCAGGCCATGTTGATAAGACTACCGCATTTTTACTTTATCGTAACCAATGGGTAGGAATCACCGGATCGCCGGAGACTCAATACATCAGTGTGAACAGTCAGTTTGGAAAGCGCGCAATGGGCCTGGCAGGTAATGTTTACAACGATGTTTCCAATATTTATGGAAGATCTGGTGGTTACCTTAGTTATTCTTATCGTGTAATGTTGGATTCCACACATTCCATACGTGTCGGAGCCTCTCTGGGATTAACACAAAACCGGCTCTATTTTGATAGAATTCAAGCACAAGACCCTACCGAATCTACCATATTAATAAGCGACCAAAACAACACCAATTTTGATGGTGCATTTGGTGCTTTGTATACCATGGCCGATAAGTTAGAAATAGGTTTGTCTGCTATGCAAATCTTTAACAGTAAATTCATTTATGCCGATCAGGCCAATGAGCGTACGTTGAGTTATCAACTCATTCGCCATTTCTATTTGTCTGGGACCTACCATTTTGAATTAAAGCCGGAGACATGGCACCTGCACCCTATAATGCTTTTGCGCTCTGCACAAGGGGCTCCTATACAAGTAGATGGAGGCTTACAGGCCGAATGGAAGCAATTTTTGGGCTTGACAGTGCTGTATAGAAGTAATTTTGGTTTAGCAACGAGCTTACAAGCACAGGTAAACCCGAATATCAAAATTGGATATACCTATGAAGTTCCCCTTAATGGTATGCAAGAGTTTAGTATAGGTTCTCATGAAGTGGTATTAGTATGTAAGTTTAGTGCTTTGAAAAAAGGGAGCAAGGATCACGATTCGGAACACGATCATGGTAAATTGGAAGGAGAGCTTGATACACTTCAAAATAAACTGAACAGGCTTGAAGATTACAACATTACTCATGAAAAAGAAGCCGAACAGTTGGCCCTTCACGAGCAGCTCGACGATGAACGTATTCGCGAATTAACGAGCCGCGTAGACAGCCTGAAGTTAAAAGTTAATGAACTGGAAGATGTGACAGAAGATCATCAAAAACAAATGGACTCTTTACAAGCGCAGAAGAAGGTTATGTTGACTCAGATGGATAGCTTGCACGCAAAGAAAGACAAACTGATAGATGAAGTGCGTAAGAATAGCGAAGCATTTGAGGAATTAAGAAAAGAGCACAATGCCAAAAAGGACAAATTCCATAAATTCATCATGCATGAAAATGTGAATTTAGCCAAAGAGGATAGCTTCGATATTAAGCGTTGGGACTATTTTGTGGTGATAGACGCTTATACCAACTTTAATTATGCGAAGTTTATTCAGAAAGTATTTAAGCGTGACTATAATCTGGAAACTAAGTTATTTAAAGTATCAGAGTCAGAAAGTGGGGAAGAATATTACCTTGTAAAAACAAAACAGGTATACTCTAAGGAAGAGGCTCAGGCGGAAATAGAACGCATCAACACTGGTATTGATGACAGGTATACCGAAGAAGGAGCCTGGATATACCATATTAGGAAAAAGTTTGATTAGAAGCTGGCCTCATTTCATTTCTCGAAACGGTCGGGTTAGAAGTTGATGGTGGCATTTTTGTTCAAGCCAAAAATGAAATTAGATTACCCGATACAATTCAGTGTTAAAACTCATTTGTATGGTCAGGGAAATGCTGACTCAGTGCCCAGGCTAATCTAACCTAAGTTCTCTTCTCAGATTTGTATCAGCCTTTTTGTTCTCTGTCCAATAAGCTGAGTTTCTGGTAGCCATAAGTTCGCCCTTTGTACGGAGCAACTGCCTGCTTTTGCCCCAACCGCTGTAGTAGCTTTCGTTCCAGTTTAGGATTTTATGCGGGTATTCGTTCTCGTAATTGATTTCAATGGTACGATTCAAATCAGGATAGTTAATACTTACCGTACTGGTATTAGCATTCGTTTTTTCGGTATTGATTACTGCTTTGTAGGCTTTTGCCGGAATATGCAGGAGACGGATATAAAAAAAAGAAGGTATCATTTTAACCGTTCCAAGAGGTAAATTATCGGGGTTTAGTCTAATGAGTGACCATATATCATCCTCAAGGTATGTTTTTTCTAATTCAGACTTTTCTATAGATTCACCCTCAAAATAAGAATGCACCGTCAATTCAAATTTTTTCTTGTTCAGCAGTTCCATGTAGGCATGCCCGCACCATTCCTGAACCGAGGAGCTTATTTTTAACGATTGATCAGCATCGAATGGAATGAAGGTGCTGGTAATCATTGAGTAGGGGTAAATTCCCGTATTAAACTTCTTGGTGAAATTGAGCTTTAAGACGGGGCTTATGTCATTGCCATTGTGGTCACTCTTGACATACTTCGATTCGGAGAAGGGTTCGCTTACAAATACCAGTACTGCCTGCCCTTCATGAATCTCTCCATAGCGAGCCTGACTTAATTTATAACTACTTATTTCTGCCTGCCCCTGAAACCAGTAGTCGTGATTGTTAGTGTTTACGGGGTTGTTTTCTTTTATGTTGGACTGCGCACGGCAAGAAGCTATCAGTGCTGTAATTCCAATGAAAAAGAGGGTGAGGTATTTAGACATGTTACTTACTTTTTAATAAATACACTTTCATGTACAGGAAAGTTTAACTAAAGTGAGCACTAATTGTTGTAGAGGCGACAAAAGGAAGTTTATTTCACAAAAAATCGCTGTGTTTGAGTTTCAAATTCTTCCGATGCTACTCGGACGAAATAAATGCCTGCGTTTAACCCACCTACTTTTACTGTTGTAGTGGATTCATTAATACTGCCTGATCCTACTATTTTACCTACTCGATCTATAATGTCATACGAACCGTAACATACCTCATCTGTTCGTATAATTAGTTCCTTATCGGCAAAAGTTGTAGCGATTGAAACGGGCGATCCATCAAATTCATATTGGTTGTTTTCGGAATCAATAAAGCTGAAATAAGCTCCTTCCGATCCACCTAGCTTGTATAATTGTTCGTTGCCTGTCTCTTCGGATTGATTGAAGTCAAACAAACGGAAATAGTAGGTGCCATCATTATCGAGGTTGCTTATTACTACTTTATTTTCTGTGCCTTTGTAAAGCACATAATTTTCATCGCCTAAATCGCTGCCATTGGCAAAAGAAGTATGTGCAAAATACCCCTCTCCATCAATTGGAAAGTTGGCGACTTCTTTATTTTTACTGGCAACAAGAAGCGTGCTGTCTCCTGTTCCGCTAGTCCACGATACCTCTAACATCGACTCATTGATTTTTGTGAAATTGAGCTGATCACTATTTTTGAAAGGATTAGCCGAAAGGTCGTAATCAGCAGTGCTATTTACCTGATCCAGGCAATCCCAGGGCAGGTCAGACAAATCATTCCAAAACGCTTCTGATCTGTCCCCAAGAACCCTGGTGTTGAAGAAAATAGCCCATGTATAGCCATTGTTTGCGCGCGTCATCATCGTTGATGTACCCCAAAGTCCACCCGTATGCCACCAATTCTTATTGAGCCAGTTCACAGACCACCCTTTTGCATAATAAGCATTGTTTTTTGATGGGGTTGTCATCACTTCAATAGTGGAGTCTTTTAATATGTCGGGGCGCGATGATAAGCCATCTACAGCCATAAGTAGCCTTAAATAGTCGATTGCAGTCATTACCCACCCACCATATGCTCCGCTGAGCTCGATTATAGTTCCATATTGGCAAGGTACATGTTCATCCGTTCCATTAAAAGAAAGTGTGGTACAACCATTTGGGTTGTAATAAATAACTTCACGTTCCAGTCGATCTTTTTTGTGACTTCTGCCTACATGTGCGTCGCTGATGCCCAGCGGTTCGAATAATTTTTCTTTGACGTAACTTTCGTAAGAGAGCCCGCTTATTGTTTCGATCACCATTCCTAAGGCGAGAAATCCAATATTAGAATAGCCGTATCGTGTTCCGGGAGTGAAATCCAAACCATGTTGGAGTAAAAAGATCATATAATCTTCTGCCGTTGCAGGATTTGACGTTCCGTTGGTTCTTGTGACATAAAGGGGAGCTATTACAGGATCACAACCAGAGTATTTCCAGGTGTAGGGAGATGTAGGGTCGGGAAAACATTGTATATCCCGGTCCCAGCCGGCGCTGTGTTCCAATAATTGTTGAATCGTGATATCGTATATGCGCGTGTCATTAATTCGTGCGTCAGCTACTACCGGGTAATCGGAAAGAATACCATCCGGACCAAATACCCGATCGTTCATAGTGAGCTTCCCTTCTTCCATGAGTTGCATGATGGCAATGCTGGTTATAGGCTTAGAAAGGCTGGCTATGCGGAATAGATTGTATGGATAAGCCTTATGATCACATTCGAGGTCTGCCATACCAAAAGCACGGTTATAGATGACCTTGCCATCCTTGCTGATGGCAAAACTGGCACCAGGAATCTGGTATTTATCCATCAACTCCTTCATTGCCACGTCGCAAGTCTGAAGTTCGGGAATTTCAATTCCCGTTTGAGCCTTTGAAATCGTAAAACTCAAAAAGAAAAAGATGCTATAAATGGGAAGGTATTTCATCGGTATTGGGTTCAAGATCTACCGGTAAAAATAGTGAAAGTTGACATGCAGTTCCACCAATTCCGATATAGGACTTAAAAGGTCAGATGAATAAGGGATTTTATTATATGAATTTGAAAAGAGCCAACGTTAGAAATGAGATTGGACATTTAAGGAAGGCGACGTCTCAGACGCCGCCTAAGTGCTCAATTTTGCTCGTGATTTTTGATAATGGCCGAGAAACCGGTAAATACTTCCTCAAAATCGTCCATTGGAAGGTAGTGTACATACAGTATGGCCACGGTTGCAGCAGTACCTATATCTTCCATATCAATGACATTTTCGATATTTTTAAAGGTTTCCAGCATTGCTTGCTCATCTTCCAGTTCTTCTTGTGCCAGGTCTTTATAAAGGAATAAAAATGAACGAGTAAATTCGTTAGAAAATCTTTCAAGACCTTCGTTGCATAAGTCAATGACCTTTTCAAAAGATTGTTCGAGTAGGTAATACCTTACACGATTTAGGTAGGCCGATTGTGCGAAAATGCCTCTGCATGCTAAATCTAACAATTCGATTTGTTTTTCTTTTTCCTTAAGTTCCCCATGCGCACAGGCGACCAGATTTAGCGCATCGGGAATCATGCGCATTAGAGGACTGGGTATGGCTGGGTTTACAGGATGTTTATCAAAATAGGCACCCAGTGAATCTATTACTTCTTCGTAATTTTCGTCGGAGAAATCTTCCTTAGCTGTTTCATATAATTCGGGTAAGACTACTAAAGGATTGCGACTTTCATCATCATCAAGAAAATCAACAAAGTCGTCTAAGCTATGATACAATAACTCAAAGCTACCATCTTCATGATTTCCAAAATATACGGGGCAATCCTCGTTGGTGATTTCAACGGCAAGAAAGTCTATTTCGTCTTCCAGACTGGAAAAGGCCAGGTAGATACATGCCTTGTCTTCGCTTTCACGAAGTAACCAATCGGCATGTCGTTCATTCAATTCTTTAATGGTATGAGCAGAAAAGTTGAGTTCAAATTCGGTTTCGGGGTTCCAACCGGGTAAATTATTAATGCTGCTATTGACATATAAATCGGCTTCATTTTGATAGAAATCGATTAATCGATTTGGAAGTTCTTTGCTGGCATATTTCTGTGCTTGTTCTATAGATGTTAACATAATAGGTGTTTTAGATTGAAGGGTTCTATTCCCAGTTAATTGTCGGGATATAGTACAACCGGCTCGAAATAAAGTTCAAAATTATCCAAAACATAACATCCCCCTTGCAATCTTCGCAGGGGGGATGTCTCATTATCAGAGCTGAATTTTACTTACTCTGGGGTTGCTGTATTCTGATACGTACAATATGTTATTGGCTGGGTCTGCGGTAATACCATTTGGGTTGATGAATCCGGCTTCTAATAAACTACCATCGGCATGTTCTCTTACACCACTACCCGCAACAATCTCTAGTTCACCATCGAAACTTATCTTAGCTATGCGACCAGAATCAATTAATGTGGCATATAATGCGCCGTTCATTTCGCAGATGTAACCAATCTTTTCACCTATATTGGTTATAAGCTCAATGTTTCCGTCCATTGAAATCTTTAAAACATTTCCATTATTGAAGTTAGCCGCATACAATACATCCTGGTTTTCAACATAGGCTATACCTACGGTTCCATTAATAAGTGGGTCGTTAACGATGAGTTTTTGAGTTCCGTCGGGCGCGACTTTATAAACAGTTGTACCTGTATAGTTTGCGTTATAGATGTTACCATTTGGGTCTGCAGTAAGCCCCGAACCAGCAAGTTTTGTAAATTCAGACTTGTTTCCCGCAGTATCTATTTTGTATATAATGCCACTGCTCGACACGTATAAATTCCCCTGAGCATCGAAGGTATTTCCTCCCGGTTGAGAAAGGCCATCTACAAAAATACATTTTTCACCTAAAGGTGATATTTCATAAATTTCAGTTCCCGAGCCACCAGTGCCTGTCCAGGCTCCGAAATTGGAGACAAATAATTGTCCTTCGGCATCAACGCTAATGGCATCGAGGCCATCGTCATTGGTAAAATCTGAAGTGATGGTTGTTACAACCTTCGGAACTTCTTTTTCTTTTTCGGGTGTTTCTTCTTTTTTTTCACAAGCAGCAAAAGACCCTAACACAAGTAGGCAAATGCTTGAATTTACGAGTAATTTTTTCATGATATTTTTTTGGTGTTCTAAATAAACAAGCTCAAGAAAACACTTATTTAAGCTCCAATCGTCTCATTTTTGGAAGTTGAGACCTTTTTTTCTCGGTAAAATTCGGAAGGAGTCTGCTGTGTAACGTTTTTGAAAATACGGTTGAATGAGGACTTGCTGTTAAAGCCTACATCAAGTGCAATACCAAGGAGGGTTTGATGTTCGAAGTCGTTTGAGGCCACACGTTTTTTGAACTCTTCTACCCGGTAATTATTAATGAAGGTGTAAAAATTGACTCCCTCGTCCAGGTTGATTTGTCGAGATAGTTTATTAGGAGCAATTTCGAGCATTTCAGCCAGATCGTAAATTTTAAGGTCCGGGTTGAGGTAAGGTTTATGAGTTTCCATATAATCCCTCAGTTTTAGATCCGGAACAATAGCGGCACTTTCTTGAACATCGATTTTATGAGGATTAACTAATGCAAAAGTGTGACTAAAGAGTTTGTTGGGTTCTTTGATAAAGGAATAGGCGATGACCTGAATGAATAAAGTGACACAGAGATGGGCGATAGCTTCTACTATGCTGGCCTGAACTTCCAGAGAAAGGCTTAGTAGCGCACTCGCCATCGTCATAGTTTCAGTCAAAAGAAAAATGCCCGCAAATTTTTTAATGTGTTCCAAATAATCGATGATCGTATTGGAGTTGCTCAGCTTATAGGCTCTTATTTTTTTTATAACAATAAAAATGGCGTATGTGATGTAAGTTAATGCAATGCCATTAAACAAGAGGATGTATAACGCTGCTGTGGTGTTCATTGTAGCCGGCTGAAACCACATCTGTTCAATCAGCGGAGTTTTGATACTTGCTTCAAGTAAGTAGAAAGGCCACATTTCGCTGAGCAGGTACAAAAAGGGGATCAGATGTAAAGCGTCATACCAACGAAAACGCCTTTGAGACATTACCAAAAACACAATGAAAAAGAAAAAGCAGGGCCCTATTAAACGTTCTAACGGATAAAATACCAGTATGATATGGGGCATGTATTTGTAAAGGCCGCTGAATACAATGAAGCTTGTGGATATATTTGCGGTGTAGATAAACAAAACGGAAGCCAACATAATACGCGCTGTTTTATTTTGTGTTTGCTTAAATAAAAGCATAATAGTGAGTAATATGCCTTGTACAACGCCAATTCCAAGAAAAGAACTCAATAAGGAATAAGATGGATTCATAAATGGGATATAGTGTTTAAAGTGTTGGCCATTGAAAGTACCAGTATACTGACTTAGTTAGTACCTCATAAGAAAATAATAAACCACTGATCTCTATTTTTTATCAACGCAATATCCTGACGGGATGTTTTTAATTGGCAAGTTGTTGATGCATAAATTTGTCAAGGTCTAAAAGGGATATATTTCATCAATACTAACCCATTTTGGGCAGGTAAAAAAATACGCGTTTGTTTAGTAAGGCAAGTGATTTATTCTTCAACCCTTGCCTGAAAAAACAGTTCCATATCATTCAATCGTAATGCACATAGCGATGAAAATCCGAAGTCCTTGCGAAAACAGCCATTATCAATATTAATGATTCTGTTTCTCATGTATATTTGATCAGCAAGACGTTCTTTATCTATTGGTGTATGGCCATGTATAACTGTACGGTCTCCTAACCAGTCCCTGTCGTAATAATAATTGCTAGGATCCCTTAACCAAAGTAATGAGTTTAGGTCCTCCAATGGATACTCCAAAGTCATATTAATACCTGCGTGGACAAACAGGAATCGGTCCCATTCATAATATGGTTTGAAAGTATGAATGAATTGGATGTATTTTTGGTCGATGTCTTTCGACATGTTGCACGAAAAGCTCTGTAATGTTTGCCCTCCACCATTGCGTAACCAAATTTGTTCATCAGCAGGATTGGCATAAGCATTCAGTAAAAGCTGCTCGTGATTGCCTAATAAACAGTTAATATCAAAACCATTTTTCTTTAATTGTATAATGGAGTCAAATACTCCTTTACTATCGGGGCCCCTGTCTATTAAATCACCTAAGACAAATAATTTGTCCGTTTTTTCAAACTGTATTTTTTGAAGCAGCTTGTCAAAAGTCAATTTATGACCGTGTATATCCGATATTGCATATACTTTTTTCATTTTATACTGGGTTTTATTTCAAATCTAATGTTGAGATGAATCGATAGAAATGGTCTCAGGACTCGTATAAAATTACTACACAAATAGTTTAAAAGTATATTTCTGCAGAATTTTAATAACTAATTAATATCATTATTAAGTTTTCCTCTATCAATCTTTTAGTTCCTTAAAAATCAGCCTGGTAATTAGCTGTTTTAATGAATTTGAAACTTATGTTGATATTCAATTCACCTTATTGTTAAAAATTACCTTTTGGTATAAGTTTATTGTAAAGTTGCTTAATAGGCTCTCTTGTCTGGCTACTGTTAATAATCTTTAGACGTTTTGGAAGATTACCCCAGCCAGCCTTCACGGTCCAGGTTTCTGTATTGAATAGCTTCTGCGAGGTGTTCAAACTGAATGTTCTCAGCTCCAGCCAGGTCGGCGATCGTTCGGGCGACTTTCAATATACGATCGTAGGCCCGCGATGACAAACCAAGGCGTTCCATGGCCGTTTTAAGCAAGGTTTTACCCGGGCCATCAATTTTACAAATTTCACGTACCTGTTGCGGAGACATCATGGCATTATTGTAAATGCCTTTACCTTCCAGGCGCTGGTGTTGTATTTCTCTGGCCTGTATTACGCGTTGTCTTATTTCGGCACTGCTTTCGGTTTTTTCTTCGGCAGTCATTTTTTCAAACGACACAGGGTTGATTTCTACGTGAATATCAATACGGTCTAAAAGAGGTCCGCTAATTTTACTCAGATACTTCTGAACGGCGCTATAGCTGTCCGGGTGGCTGCCGTCGTCTGTATAAAAGTCTCTGGAAGGGCTGGGGTTCATGCTGGCTACCAACATAAAATTTGCCGGGTATTCCACTGTGGCCTTAGCCCTTGATATAGTGACCTTTCGCTCTTCCAGCGGTTGGCGCAACACTTCAAGTACTGTGCGCTTAAATTCAGGTAGTTCGTCCAGAAATAAGATGCCATTGTGCGCCAAAGATATTTGTCCGGGTTGGGGAATATTGCCACCTCCTGCAATAACACAAGTAAATGAGAATAGAACACAAGTAAATGATACAACTGTTTTTTAATTATGGTAAAACAATCCAATCGTTCTTAAGGTCGTCACCCTTGATCTATATTTTTACTTAAAGCAGTTACGGATATTCTTCTAAATTTCTACCACTAAAAATGAAGGGGTAAACATACACCCAACTCTGGAGAAAGCTACTAACCTTAAAAATTCAGCTCATGAAAGATTTGACATCTTAGTGAATTTTGGTTGAAATGTACATCAGCTAAATACTAAATACTAAATACTAAATACAATATATATATTTATAAGTTCGAGCCCCACTGACAGCCTATTTTCTTGTCAATCCTGAAGGAGAAAAGTGACGTATTACTTCCCAAACTATCCCACCTAGGTGAGAATTTAAGGACCGAGAAGATTTTAACTAAATAGCGTGCGCAGCTCCCTTTCCAAGTAACAACAAAGGCGAGAATTCCAGGTACCAGTGAAGAACACAAAAAAAGGCCCGAAGGCCTCATATTAATTTTCAGAAATTAGACACTTAATCATCTGATCGCCATGCCAACCACATATTAGTGTGAGCGTACCTTCGCATAAGTCCGTAAAATGTAGGTAATATCTAATAATGTAGGTAATATCTAATTATGTAGAGTGCATTGGATATTGAAAAAAGGGCCTTTATCAACTTAGCTTGTAATACCCTGTGTAAGCAAGCTATAATCATTTAAAAAATTGGTTACATAATTATGAGATAATTGTTAATATTTCCATCTATATGCAAAGCATATGTTAACTAAAAAGCAATAAAAAAATAACAAAATGATAATCATTTGTTTCTAAAATATATTGCTTTGTCACTTAACTTTGCGCCATTCAAAATATGAATGATATCGTTATGTTATCAATTTTTGCAATAGGGGTATATTATGGAATGTATCTTGCAAAAGGGTTTCTATTACATTAGATGTAATAGAAAGGGATGGTAAGAAAAAAGCCCCATCTCATAATAAATAAGAAAAGAGGCTTTTTGCAATTTCGTTGACGACCCGTGTATTTAGCGATCCGGGTCGTTCTTTTTTTACGAAGCACGAAGTTAAAAGTTGAAAATGAATATAAAAATTAATTAGACAAAAACTTATGCAAAATATGGCGAAAATTTAAAAAATAATTAATAATTAGTGGAGAACTTAAGAACAGGAGCGGTTCTTAATAAGAAAAGCGTGCGCAGCTCCCTATACCAAGTACCATGAAACGAGAGGTTTTTAGGAACTTTGCGCGAATAACAGGAGTTATTTAATTATGGAAGATCAGCTTATACCTATTTATAAAACAGATACCCTTAAAGATCTAAGCAGGGATATTATCGAAATGGCCTTTGATTCGAATATCACAAACGTGGTACTGAAGCAATTCCCTATAGTAAAAGGTATTAAGGGAGTATTAGAGGTCTTTGGTTCAATTCAAGACAGGCTTTATTTGAAGAAATACCTCATGGCTCTCTATGAGATTAGGGAGTATTCTCCAGAGGAACGGGCTTTGCTATTATTGAAGTTAGAGGATCAGGATACCCGTGGTTTTGAAAAGCTCCTGAATGCAGTCAACCGATTAGAGAACAACACCAAGGCCAAAGCTTTTGGTAGGTTGATGGGATTGGCCATAGAAGAAAAAATTAATATTGAGGAGTTTGAGCAATTGAATCACTTACTTCAAAGTAATAGAATCAAAGATTTAAAGCAGGTGCGGTCGATTGGAGATTGGCCTAGCGATCGAAATTCCTATCTAGTGTCGCAAGGCTTGGGTAAAGAAGAGTTAAAGGTTCCTGCTCCAATGATGGGTAATAAACCTAAAAAGTTGGAGTATAAGTTTGTTAGGACTGTTCTAGGAGAATTACTAAATAGATTTTGGTATCCCATTTTTGATCCTGAAGAAGATCCTTATGAAACTACTTTTACCTAAGAATAACGTGGGATTTTCATTAACTAGTGGTGGAGAACATAAAAACCATATCAATAGATAATGCGATTGCGGATTTATGATTACATTTTTTGTAAATTTATGAATACGAATAAATCGTTCTGTGAAATTATGAAATTAACACCAAAGCTTATCATTTTTTAGGCAGGAATTGGTATGTCTAATTCATAATTGAGCTTGCACAAAAATCAACCATTTTCAATCCACTAAAGCCATATTAACCACCAATAAGAGCACCTTTATTGGTACAAATCGCTCAGATACCATCTTAATTTTAAATAAATTAAACATAGTGTTAATCTAAAATTATCATCATGCACCTTTTTCAATTGTTTAACTCATATAAGATGAGATTATTTATTTAATTTTAATGCAAATCAAATGTTAACACCAGTGAAGTTATGATTCAATGGCAATTTGTAAAGATGCTGCTTTCTTGATGAGGCAAGGAATTAAATCTTGATAATGAATGGAATATTCAGCGGAGGTTTGCAAGAATTGAAGATCATTCGATTGCAATACATAGGATGACTACCAAGGTGATTAGGAACAGGAAAGGTTCTTAAATGAATAGCGTACAATAGCCCCTTCATTCCTGCTATAAATTTTCAACCTATACCTAACATGCTGATAATTAGCTATTAAATAGGTGTTCCCTGAAAATATCAAGGCTTTTTTACCTTGTTGGCATTATTAATTAAAGATTCAATCATGAACGAAAAACGCCTGACTTCCTACTTAAAAATACTTACTCAGTTAAAAGAAGTGCTGACTCAGTTAAAAGAAGTGCTGATACTGTTAATTACCCTGGATAAGCTACTAGATAATTACCCTGGATAAGCTACTAGACTACTGGCTTTAAATAATCAAGGGAGGTCAGCTGGCCTCCCTTGATTCAATTTCTAAATTACCACTGCGGCAACTGCCTTGGTTGCGGTCAGTGTACTTGCCCTAGCGTTTGACTATGGCCAATACTATGACCATAACAACTACTAGTGCAAGGAAAAGGAATGAATATTCACTCATTAGCATTAAAATTGTTTTGGCCGGGTTGATTGTGGGGTTGTGGATAATAAAAACTTATATTTCCAGCAAAGAGTTGTGATATATGAGATATACCATTACTTTAGCAAAACCATTGCACAAATCGGCCCGGCCGGTTTAACATTATTTTAAGCTGTTGTTTCTTTGGTGAGGCACAACAGCTTTTTTTTATGCCTTAAAGAACATAAAAGCTTAATTTCCCTTTTTTCAATCAATAAACAAAGAATATCTTGTCCACATTATGCTTATGTTAATTAATTTATTTTTTGCTAATTAATTGAACATAACTTTCTTATTATTAAGCTATTAAAACATATGTATTAAAGTAGGACTTTTATATCGTGCAGGCTTAAGGTAGGGTGACATTTTTACGTGAAATACCTGAAAAACTTATCCACATGCAAAAATGGCTGAATTGCGTAAAATAGATGAGTTAATCCTTTTTAAAATCGATTAAAAAGTGTATGCCATTCTTTTTCTTTCACCTGTAGACTTCATTTACATAATTGTAATTATTGCCAATAGCTTAATTGACAAAACCATAAATTTGAATAGTGCTCCGAGAAATAATCAAAATCACCAGTGTAATTGGCGCAATCTAAAAGTCTATCTCCTTATGTGATGATCTCACTTCTATGATGATCTCAAAATGAGCCCGGTAATATTAAATCAACTCAATAATTATGAATTAATTATCCGTACAAGTTACTTTACCGGTTTGGATATTAAATGACAAGTGACCTGTATTAAACTCTACATACTCTTTAACAGGGTCACCCATATTTTTTCTTAGTACGAATCACAGCAATAAACGAATTGTTTTTACTTTGAAACAAACGTGATCTTGGAATTAACTCTAACAACTTAATTAAGGTGAATTTAGAGCTCCTAATTATTTAATGAATTAACCCTACTTTGTCACATTAAGCTATCAGATTCTTTATTACCTGTTTTTCAGCTTCCGAATATACTTACTGATGTATTATACTAATAACTGAACGTGGTACATAGGCAAGCTTTTTCTAATATGACTATGTAGGGTTAAAAATATTATTCAATATGCCATTTATTTAACCTTACCCCAGCCAGCCTTCACGGTCCAGGTTTCTGTATTGAATAGCTTCTGCGAGGTGTTCAAACTGAATGTTCTCAGCTCCAGCCAGGTCGGCGATCGTTCGGGCGACTTTCAATATACGATCGTAGGCCCGCGATGACAAACCAAGGCGTTCCATGGCCGTTTTAAGCAAGGTTTTACCCGGGCCATCAATTTTACAAATTTCACGTACCTGTTGCGGAGACATCATGGCATTATTGTAAATGCCTTTACCTTCCAGGCGCTGGTGTTGTATTTCTCTGGCCTGTATTACGCGTTGTCTTATTTCGGCACTGCTTTCGGTTTTTTCTTCGGCAGTCATTTTTTCAAACGACACAGGGTTGATTTCTACGTGAATATCAATACGGTCTAAAAGGGGTCCGCTAATTTTACTCAGATACTTCTGAACGGCGCTATAGCTGTCCGGGTGGCTGCCGTCGTCTGTATAAAAATCTCCCGAAGGGCTTGGGTTCATGCTGGCTACCAACATAAAATTTGCCGGGTATTCCACCGTGGCCTTAGCCCTTGATATGGTGACCTTTCGCTCTTCCAGCGGTTGGCGCAACACTTCAAGTACTGTGCGCTTAAATTCAGGTAGTTCGTCCAGAAATAAGATGCCATTGTGCGCCAAAGATATTTGTCCGGGTTGGGGAATATTGCCACCCCCCACCAGAGCGACATCGGAAACAGTATGGTGTGGTGATGCAAAAGGGCGGGTGGCTATGAGCGAAGCCTCACGTTCCAGTTTCCCCGAAACAGAATAGATTTTAGTGGTTTCTAAAGACTCATGTAAAGTAAGAGGAGGAAGAATGGTAGGCAGACGACGTGCCATCATCGTTTTACCCGAACCGGGTGGTCCGACCATTATCACGTTATGGCCACCGGCAGCAGCCACTTCGAGCGCTCTCTTTATTTTTTCATGCCCCTGTACATCCGAAAAGTCTACATCATAGTTGTTTAAGTTGTAGTTGAAAACATCCCGGGTGTCTTTTGTGGTAGGTTCAACAGGGCTGTCGCCGCTGAGGTGCCCTATGGCCTGTTTCAGATTTTCTACGCCGATAATCTCCAGGTCATTAACGATGGCTGCTTCATTGGCATTTTCCTTGGGGAGAATAAACCCTTTAAGCCCTTTGTTACGTGCTTCCACGGCGATGGGTAAAGCGCCCTTGACAGGCCTTAAAATACCGTCGAGCGCGAGTTCGCCCAATATAAGGTAGCGATCAAGGTCGGGAGCGTCGATTTGCTCCGAGGCGGTGAGTAGTCCCAGCGCTATGGGTAAATCATAAGAAGATCCTTCCTTGCGAATGTCTGCCGGAGCCAGGTTGATAATGGTTTTTTCACGCGGCATTCTCAGGCCTATGTGTTTAAGCGCAGATTCGATCCGGTGTTCACTTTCTTTTACGGCATTATCAGGAAGTCCGACAAGGAAGAATTTGGTTCCCTGTGTTACATTTACTTCAACGGTTATAGTTGTTGCATGAACGCCATATACCGACCCACCGAAAGTTTTAGCTAACATCTGTAGTTTTTTGTTCTATCAGTAAAATTAGAATGTGCAGTACTTTCATATGTAATTCCTGAATGCGATCGGAATAGCCATTGTGTGGAACGCGAATTTCAATGTCGGCGAAATCTGCGAGCTTACCTCCTTTTTTACCCGTGAGTGCAATCACCTTGATGCCTTTTTGTTGGGCATATTCGGCTGCTAGTAACAGGTTTTCGGAATTTCCACTGGTGCTTAAAGCGAGCAGTACATCACCTTGGTTTCCCAGCCCCCGAAGAAAGCGTGAGAATATACGCTCATAACCATAATCATTGGATGTACAGGTAATGTGTCCGGGGTCGCTTATGGCAATTGCGGGAAACGGGTCCCGGTCCTCACGAAACTTTCCGGTCATTTCTTCGGCAAAATGGGAGGCATCACAACTAGAGCCACCATTTCCACAAGAGAATACTTTACCACCATTTTGAATACATTGTACTATCATATTTGCTGCACGCTCAATACTTTTGAGCTGGTTTTCATCGGACAAAAACTGTTCCAATAAATTTGCGGCTTCTGTTAATTCTGACTTTATAAGTTGCTGATAGTTCATAAGTGTTTTTTAACCAGTTGGTTATACGCTTTGCATCTGACTTAGCTTTTTGTAAAGGCCATCTTTTTCCAGCAAGTCCTGATGACTTCCCTGCTCTACAATTTCGCCTTCTTTAATCACGACTATTACATCGGCATGCTGAATGGTACTCAATCGGTGTGCAATAACAATGCTGGTACGATTTTTCATTAAGCTGGCCAGGGCTTCCTGAACCAACATTTCAGACTCTGAATCCAGCGCGCTTGTGGCTTCGTCCAGTAAAAGAATTGCGGGGTTTTTGAGAATGGCCCGTGCTATGGTTAATCGTTGTCTTTGGCCACCTGAGAGTTTAGTGCCGCGGTCACCAATTTCAGTGTCGTAGCCATTTTCCAATTTATCAATAAACTCATGTGCATTGGCTACTTTGGCCGCATTTATCACCTCTTCTTTAGTTGCGCTGATACCAAAGGCAATATTGTTAAACACACTGTCATTAAACAATATTGATTCCTGTGTAACAACACCCATATGGTTTCTGAGGCTATGCAAGGTGCAGTCACGAATGTCTGTGTCATCGATAAGAACTTGTCCTTCTACCGGGTCATGAAAACGCGGGAAAAGGTCCATTAACGTAGATTTACCTCCACCAGAGGGCCCAACCAGCGCTACAGTGGTGCCTTTTTCTATGCTTAAGTTGATCCCTTTTAGTACCCATTCTTCTTCATATTTGAAACGAACATTCCTGAGCTCGAGCTGCTGTTTAAAGTCTGCTTTCTCCAGGGCTTCGGGTTTGTTCTGAATACTATTTTTGGTGTCGAGTACAGAAAAAACCCGGTCGGCAGCTATTAGCCCTCTTTGTATGATCGAAAAAGCATTGGAAATACTCTTTAGTGGTGCAATAACCTGCGCATAAAATATAATGAACAGCAGAAATAACTCAGGTTCCAATTTTAAGGAAATATCCTGTTGGAAAATATAGGAACTGCCTTTGTACAGGAAAAGCGCCACTACACTTACACCCAGGAACTGTGAGGTAGGAGATGCCATGGCCCGTTTTGTGTCCATCGAATACAAGATATTGGTATACCTGAGGTTCAGTTTGTTAAACTTTGCTATTTGAGAATTTTCGGCATTAAAGGCTTTGATGATTCTCAACCCACCGATCGTTTCATCAATAATGCCTAATATTTTTCCCAGAGAAGATTGTCCTTGTTTGGCCTTTTTGCGAAGCTTTTTGGTAATAATTCCTATGATAATACCAGATAATGGTAGAATGATAAGAGTAAAGAGTGTCAGCTGCCAATGCATGAAAAACAGAAAGATGAAAATAATAATAACCGTTAGTGGTTCTTTGATCAATATGTTAAAAGAGCTGACAGCTGTGGATTCAATTTCCTGAATATCGTTGGTCATTCGTGACATGAGGTCGCCTTTGCGTTCATTACTAAAAAAAGAGAGGTGCAGGTCGGTAATCTTCTTATAGATGTCTTTACGTATATTTCTAATGACATTTTTCTTGACGTGGTTAAGCGTGGCATTGGCAAGGAAGGCAAATAGATTAGCTAAAAAGACAGATATAACCAGTAAAATACAGATTCGGGATATGAGCACCATTTTATCAGTACTTCCGTTCATCAAAAAACCTCTGACGTAACTACCAAGTGCATCAAAGTAGACCTTGCTCACTTCGAAGGGGGGCAGTTCAGTGATTTGAGCCGGTGCCAGGTTGCTTTCGGCGTTATCGAAAATAACATTTAATATAGGTACCATAAACGAAAAGTTGGCCAGGTTAAATAAAATAGCTAAAACCGTTAGTAGTACGTATAAGGGAGTACGCAGGCGAAGGTTGCCGGCGAAACTAAATATTCTTAAGTAGGTCTTCATTCAAATTGGCTGCGCAATGATAAAACAACGCAGGGCGTAATAATTTAGTTTGCAAAACTACACAATATTTAAAACTCATGTAACCGTTTTGCGATATTCCATCGTAGCGACAAGGAAGTAAAACTGGTTTGTTGCGTGTTCTCTGCCAGGTCAGCATCCTCGTTTCGATAAACAAAGCTCAAATCAACAAAAAAATTGTGCTTTATCATATAGCTAGCCTCTAAAGAAACAAATAGCACCTGAGATTTAATACCTTGTCCAATTTTGTTGCCATAATCCTGCATACGGTTTACGTTGCTCAAAGTGATATTAGAACCCCAATTAGTGCCTGTACTGTCCTTGCCTATAGTGTAGTTAAACAGTTTGCCCGTTAGTGCCAGTTTTTTTATTGGTCGATAACGGATTATTGCAAGCATTTCATTGAAATTGGCACCAAGCGGGTGCCCCAGCGGCTGACCATAATGCGTATAAGCCGTTTCTTGTCTGGTGTGCGAAAACGTATAAGGGCGTACAATATTAGATTCGACTTGTAAGTCGAGATTAGCAATGCCAAAAGCATTAAGGTATTTGATTCCTGTTTGCAGAGCTTGCTTATTGGCCCACCAGCCCTGATTATTTCTAATCTCCCGAAGGAAAAATTCGTCTATCACCAACTGCCCGTAAAAGGAAAAATGTTTCAGGAAATCCCAACGATAATTCATGCCGAGCAAAGCATTATCCTGGCTGCCAAGGTTTTGTTCTATAGCTCTGTAAAAAATAATTGGGTTGAAATACCCCATTTCATAACCGGAAATGTTACCCAATGTATCTACCCGTGAGAAGACAATTGATTCAAATAATCCTATTTTTAGATTAGGTCTCAACGCAACGCTTAGGTGATGCATGGTCATAAACTTTTTTGGTAAAAGCTTTGTGCCGTTTATACCCGATCCCGTGGTGTAAAATTGCTCCAGATCACCCGTCATATCGGTGTAGAGGTTGGTATAGTTTATTTTCCAGACTTTCGTATTAAACTTAAGGTAAGTATAATTACCGGCAAAATCTGAGAGTATTAAAGAGCGGTATCCATCGCCCAAAAAATGCTTGCCCTGACCAAATTGCGCCCTTATGTGGGGCGTGAGGTTGGCAGCAATGTAGCCACGAGCCGTGAAAAAGTCGTAACCATTCTTTTTAAAGCGCTTCCAGAAGTTTTCGCCGGGCACAGCAAACGAACTACGAATTTGATTATTAACGTATTGAGGAACAATCATCTGATTGTCGGCAATGAAGGAGTAGTATTCAATTTTGTCGTCTACAGACCCATGGACCTCAATCCCCCTGGTATTAATAAACGTGTTGACATCTCGCGCACTTTCTGTTCCATAGCTCCAGAGAATAACGGGGTTACCATAGAAGCTGAAACTTTTCCCCTTATAGTGAAAAAAATCTCGTGGGTTTTTATATAAAAACTTCCGCTTTTTTTTTGCCGGCAGTGAATCAGCAAAACGATCCCACTGATCGGTATATAGGTAATTTAAGCTTTCATTGAAAATGTCGTTACCGGTATCTGGTCTCTTTGCAATGCTATTTAATGGAGAAGTTGTGCTCAAAGAGTCATCGTGGTTAAGGACTTTATACCTGTCTAATAAATGCTGTTTGTCCTTATCAATAGAGTAGTAATTGAATTGGGCTAAAGCCACACAGGAAATAACAGAACACAAAACGGTGTATAACTTTTTCATATTTAATCTTCTAAAAGATGTAATATTACGGAATTTCGATTATTTTAGATATATATAAAGAAGAAAGACTCGTTAATGTTAAAGATATTAGTTCCCGAGATTTCGAATCGCCTTTCATATACATTTGATCTTATATTTCCGGAAATTCTCAATATTCCGTATGAATTTGTAACTTCTGAAGATGAATTTGAGCAATATAATGGTCCAAAGTTTGCTTACACACCCAAGAGAGTGAATAATGGCCTGTGGATACCTTCAACGAAATTGCTATTCGACACAAACATTGATAGTTACAATCCACAAGTGAGTGAATGGAAAGGTCTTCCTGCCTTCTTCAAGACCTATGAAGAAGGTTCCGTTCCTTTCGATCTATTCGCTTGTTCATTTTATATGGTGTCGAGATATGAAGAATATCAACCGTTTGAAGGAGATAAACATAATCGTTACAGATGCTCGTATAGCCTGGCCTACAGAAATGGCTTCATAAAAAGACCTGTGGTCAATCTTTATGCTTGTAAACTAAAAGAATTGTTGAAACAGGAATTTCCTCAATTGAATTTCCCGAAAATTAAACATAGCTTAAGACTTACTATTGATATAGATAATGCCTATGCCTATCAGCATAAGGGATTAATAAGGAATCTTGGCAGCATGTTTAAAAAGCTGATTCGATTTAATGTAACTAGTTTCTTTGATCAGCTATTTGTCAGTATGCGACTGTTAAATGACCCTTACAATTCCTATGAAAAGCAATGGGCAATTCAACAAAAATATAATGTAAGGCCTACCTATTTCTTCCTTTTGGGCGACCTGAGTGATTACGATCGTAATTTAAATTACAAGAACAGGCACTTTAAGAAATTAATAACTAGTGTAGCCGATAAAGCTACTGTAGGAATACATCCTTCTTACGATTCTTTTAATGATGGTGAGAAAATAAAAGAAGAGATTGATCGCTTAGAAGGAATTATTAATGATCGTGTACTAAGAAGTAGAAACCATTATATCAGAATGCGCATACCCGATACTTATCTTCAGTTGATAGAGTGTGGTATCAAAGAAGACTATTCAATGGGCTTTCCTTCTATGACCGGTTTTAGGGCCGGAGTTTGTACGCCATTCAAATTTTTTGATTTACAGAAAAACGAATGTACTGAGCTAAAGGTCCATCCGTTTAGTATTATGGATACTACATTAAAAGATTCTCAGCGGATAAGATCCTCGAAGGCTATTGACTACCTAAGGCCAATGATCGAAGAAATAAAGAAAGTGAATGGGGAAATTTGCGTTATTTTGCATAATGAATCTATTGGGGGAAAAGGCAGGTGGAAAAAATGGAAGAATTTCTACGAAAACCTGATTAAATTAGCAATCAAATAAATTGTTCGAATTAATCTCAAGTGATCAGATAGACCGCGCCAAGTGGGATAGCTGCATTCAATCGTCCAAACAAGCCATAATCTATGCCGAAAGTTGGTATTTGGATGCCGTAAGTGATAATTGGAGCGCTTTGATTATACAAGAGCAGGGAGAATATATGGCGGTGCTCCCATTGCCATGGAAAAGGAAATTCGGAATTAAATACGTTTATCAACCATTTTTTACGCAACAGCTGGGTTTTTTTTCTGAAAGCTATTTGTTGAGTGAGGTCAGAGAGGAATTATTTGCCAATCTAACTAAAAAATTCAAGTACCTGAGCTATTGTCTGAATGAGAATAATGAACCACTAAAAGTAGATGGGATCGTTAACCGTATCAATTGTACTTTAAGTTTACACTCATCATATGATGAAATAATTAAGAGTTATAACTCTAATAGAAAAAGAGATCTTAAAAAAGCCATAAAGAATAACCTTATTGTACAAGAGTCGTACGACATCAATAGTCTTATAAAACTATTCATTCAAAATAAGGGTGAAGAAGTAAGCGAATTGAAAGAATTAGATTACAGACGATTAGAAACTATCTACAAACAGGCCAAAGCGCACAAAGCAGCGCAGGTACTGGAGATTAAAAAGGCGGATCATATCATTGGAGGGGGCTTTTTTTTGAAACATAGATCCCGGATTATCTATTTATTCGGGGCAGTAAACAACGAGGGTAAAAAACTGGGGGCCATGACCTTACTAATGGATCAACTTATCCGCAAGAATGCATCACGTAATATAACGTTTGATTTTGAAGGTAGTGATATACCAGCACTTAGAAAGTTTTATTCGAGCTTTGGAGCCCGGGAGAATGCTTATCAATATTTGAATATTAATAACCTTCCTAAATATTTTAAATGGTTAAAAAGTTAGAAAGTTCTGTTTTATTTAATTAACTTTTGATCTTAAATTAATGGGGAGCTATAAATAAAAAAGACAATTGGGGTGCTTATTATCCCCTAAAATGAAAGCTTCAATATGTGGTTAGATATTGTATTATTAATCATTGGCTTAGTTCTACTGATTTTAGGAGGTGATTTTCTGGTAAGAGGAGCTTCGAATCTGGCGTATAGCTTCCAAATAACACCTTTAGTAGTAGGGTTAACAGTGGTAGCTTTTGGTACATCGGCTCCTGAATTGCTCGTTAGTTTACAAGCGGCTTATGATGGTTCTGCCGATATGTCAATCGGAAATGTAATAGGTTCCAATATATGTAATCTTAGCCTCGTTATGGGGGTAACAGCAATCTTTTATCCTATTTACGTAAGTGCCAATAGTATCAAAATCGATTGGCTTGTAACCATTGGTAGCTCCATGCTATTTTTCTTTTTTGCCTCCAATGATCATAAATTAAGCAGGCCAGAGGGTATTCTCTTTGTCGTTTTATTAATAATATACACTTACTTTCTCATAGAGATGTCCCGGCGACAGACCAAAGAAAGAATGCTCGAAGGCGAAGAAGAGATTCCGGTTATAAAAGGATCCGTGCTCGCCAAGGAAATTGGGGTTCTTTTGATAGGAGTGGTTGGCTTGTATTTTGGTAGTAAGTGGTTCGTAGGGGGAGCAAGAGTAATAGCCCTTTATTTCGGAGTCGAAGAACGTATTATTGCCCTTACAGTAGTAGCGTTAGGTACCAGCTTACCCGAACTGGTAACTTCGTCCATTGCAGCGTATAAAAAGAACACCGATCTCGCCCTCGGAAATTTGTTAGGTTCGTGCATTTTTAATGTTTTGTCTATTATTGGCATTACAAGCATCGTAAAAGAATTGGAAGTAGGCGAAAAAGCCATTGGTCGTGATATGTACTGGATGATTGGTATCATGTTACTCTTGCTGCCAATGATGATTACCCGGCGTCGTGTTGCACGTATCGAAGGTGTGATATTATTGATCGTTTATGTTGCGTTTATGTATTTTGTGATACTACCTGACTTCCAACAAGGTTAACATTTAATACAAAACAGCGTACAATTAATTAACTACCAACCCGGAACCTTTCTTGAATAAAAAACATTCCTTTATTAGGCATGGGTGATGAAATCACTAAGTATTTGATTGTTGTTGGAACCAGTATGTTCAAATTTATTGGAGGACCTACTATAGGGAAGAGTTTTGGCTTCCATTTTCTTGTCACTGCGGCGCTAACTACTTTAGGAACAATGCTATCTGTTATTATCTTTTCCTTTTTAGGTGGGCGGGTTCGTGACAGGATCGCTCGTAGAAAAAGGAGAAAGAAAAACTACCGGGTTTTCACAAAAAAAAAACGGCGGATTGTAAAAATATGGACCAGTTTTGGTATTCGTGGAGTAGCATTTTTAACCCCCCTATTGTTCACTCCCATTGGAGGGACTTTAATTGCAGCTTCGTTTGGAGTACCTCGTAAGAAAATAATTGTGAACATGTTTATTAGTGCATTGTTCTGGTCTGTTATTTTCTCATTTTTCATTGATATTTTACTCGATGTAATAAATAATTGGATCCATTCAAGCCTTAATTAATGTACTGGATTTAATATAAAAGTTTACTTTCTGCTAACAATTTAATCTTCTCCCATTTACATTGATTGGTGTTATTTGTTGCGTATGGTAAAACAACTGCCATCAATTAAAAGTGTTATCAACTAAAACAGAGAGTAATGGGCCATACAGCAAATACCCAACTAATTGAAAGCGTCTTTTATCAGGCGTTTGATCAACAGCCCATCGTATTTTTTGCTCCCGGACGTATAAATCTGATTGGTGAACATATAGACTATAATGATGGCCTTGTATTGCCGGCAGCCATAGATAAGGGTATCTATTTTGGGGTGGAACTTAATGGTTCCGATAAAATGCATTTTGTAGCCGACGATCTCGATGAAGATTTTGAATTTGTGCTTGGAGCCCAGAAGAGTAAAGCAGGGAATTGGCGATCGTATGTTTATGGGGTTTTAGATCTTATGTCTAAAGATCACGATATACCGGGTGTTAATGTGGTTTTTGGCGGTAATATACCCATTGGATCTGGATTATCTTCTTCCGCAGCACTGACCTGTGGTCTTGCTTCGGCAATCAACGAGTTGCTTCATTTGAACTATGATAAAAAAGATCTTGCTCAAATCTGTCAAAAGGCTGAACATATATACGCCGGTGTGAATTGTGGTATTATGGACCAGTTTGCTGTATTAATGGGTAAAAAGCGAAATGCGCTCCTATTAGATTGTCAGGATCTCAGTTTTAATTATATTCCGCTCTTTTTGGAGGATTACGAGTTAGTGCTCATTGATAGTACCGTGACTCACGACTTGAGTGCAACAGAATATAATATTAGACGTTCGGAGTGTGAGCAGGCTATGGAATACTTTAAAACACTGAACCCTACTTACGACTCATTTCGTGATGTAAAGATTTCGGATCTTGAAATTGCACAGCACAACTTGAGTATAAAATTATACAAACGTTCTGTTCACGTTGTGAAGGAAATACAACGTACTATTAATGCGGCCGATTGTATAAACAATGGAGATTTAACAGGCTTCGGTCACTGTTTATATCAAAGCCATGAAAGCCTGAAGTCTTTTTTTGAAGTTTCTTGTCCTGAGCTCGATTTTCTTGTTGATGCGGCAAAAGAACACCAAGAAATTATTGGTTCCAGGATGATGGGTGGAGGTTTTGGAGGATGTACAATAAATATTGTCAAAAAGGAAGGTAAAGAAGAAATTTTAAATACTATTGCCGAAAATTTTTACCATCAATTCGATCGCGAAGTAGCAATTACACCAGTGAAAATTAGTAATGGTGTAAGTAAAATGAATATACCAGCATATGATTCCTAAGGAATTTCAGGAACTTCCTCATAGACGCTACAATCCGTTAAGTGATGAGTGGGTGTTGGTCTCTCCCCATAGAGATAAACGTCCGTGGAATGGAAAATTAGAGAAGACAGAGGAGGAGCATATCGACAGTGAATCCAACTACCTGCTTCCGGGCAATCAAAGAAGTAATGGAATAATAAATCCGGATTACAGCAGTACTTATGTTTTTGATAATGACTTTGCGGCCCTGTTAGATGACAACAGTACGATCAATTTTGAAAGGGGGCTATTGCGTGCCAAAACAGAAAGAGGAAAATGCCGGGTAGTGTGTTTTTCACCGGACAGCTCAAAAAGTCTGCCGAAAATGTCCATCGAAGAAATTCAAGATGTAATAGTTACCTGGATTAAAGAATTTAAATTGCTAGCAGCCGAACCTCATATTAACTACGTCCAGGTATTTGAAAACAAGGGGGCGATTATGGGTTGTAGTAATCCACATCCACATGGGCAAATATGGGCACAAGAATCGATCCCTCAACTACTTCAGAAAGAAGGAAAACAACAATTACATTATTACGAGATACATAAGCACATACTGCTTCTGGATTACCTCGAACAGGAAATTCAGGCTGATGAACGCATTGTATACAAAAATGAGTATTTCGCGGTTCTTGTCCCGTTCTGGGCTGTTTGGCCCTATGAAACACTCATTATACCTAATTTTGCTGCAAGTAATATTTCAGAATTCAAATCAGAACATATTACCTCCTTCGCATATGCAATACAAAGTATTACAAAAGCTTATGATCGATTATTCGAATGTTCTTTTCCCTATTCTGCAGGCATACACCAAGCACCCACAACAGGTAGTTATTACCCGGAGTGGTTAGTACATATGCATTTTTTTCCCCCCTTATTGAGGTCGGCTTCCATAAAAAAGTTTATGGTAGGCTACGAAATGCTCGCTGAACCTCAGCGTGATTTAACCCCAGAAAAAGCGGCTTCAATATTGAAAGGTTTAGTTTAACAACAAAAAGTCGCTGTTTATTCTGTTAGTGTAAGCGTTCTTGAGTTTAGGGCGCGTAAGGTAGTGGGTTGACAGTTGACAGTGTTTGGTGACCGGTACGCAGTTGTTAGATATACAACCAATTCTCAATATCGTCTTGACCTTTGCTATCACTATAAAATTGTCCCTGATCCAGCGCTACGCTAAATGCAGTCAATTCATTGTGCACATCTTGGTCGTTCAAAACTGTTTGCTTATCATTTTCTACATTTTTGAGGAGGCAATACAAGTCTGTTAGTAATTGCTCGTCGTTGACTTTTTTAATGGATGTAATTAGTTCTTTCTTTAGTTCTTTTGGGTCCATGTTACTTTACCTTTTTTTAGTTTAAAATAGTTTAACGTTTTTCTACTGTAATTATTACGTGATGATAGCTTAAATGCATTAATTATATCTTAAATCCATTTTAAGCTTAAGTGTACTGGTAATCACTTACCTTGTATATACAAATTTAATGCCAAATGTTACCGTATAACAGCGTATTTTTACCTAATAGTTCCGGAAATGCCTGTAATTTGTCGTTGTTTATTCTTTGTTAAACTCGTACATTGTGGCTGTTTATAATCTATCTAAATAAGCGTAGTGCAGTTAAAGAAAACAATCGCTGATTTAAAAGCGGGCGAATTAGCGGTGATTGTGGATTTAAAAGAGGAACAACTATCATTAAAATTGGCAGAAATGGGTTGCGTTCCGGGTTGTGAAGTACTTTTATGCAACAGAGCACCTTTTGGCGGCCCCGTTTGTATCGAAGTATGCGGGTACCGTCTGTCGATGCGTCTGGAAGATGCTGCAACAATAGAAGTTGAAAATGAATAAATGAGCGCAGAAAGCAAAGCATTAAAAGTAGCATTGGTCGGTAATCCCAACGCAGGAAAAACCTCACTTTTTAATCAACTAACTGGTTTAAAACAGAAAGTAGGTAATTTTGCCGGAGTTACGGTAGACAAAAAGAAGGGCTACTGCAGGCTTGATAAATTTACGGAAGCAGAAATAATAGACTTGCCTGGTACTTATAGCATATATCCCAAATCCAGGGATGAACATGTTGTTGCTGATTACCTGGCCAATACATTGGAGCCGGAATATCCTGATGTAGTGGTTATTATTCTGGATGAGACCAGCATAAAGCGAAATTTATTGCTTTTTTCGCAGGTTGTGGATCTGGGAGTTCCTTTTGTCGTAGCGCTCAATATGGTGAAACAGGCGGAAAAAGCGAACATCAAAATAGAAAAGGAACGCTTTGATCAATTATTAGGAATTAATGCGGTAGAAATAGATGCGCGCAGAGGTATAGGTATTAGTCGCTTAAAACACGCAATTTTGGAGCCTGATACTTCCTGTAAATGGACGTTTTATGATGCAGCGGGTGCAATGGGAGAGGATGCTGAGCAACAAATCAAGTCTCATTTTATATGTAAAACTTCCTACCATGCTTTGCAACATCTATTACAGACCAGATCAGCAGCACGTGGTTATTCGGATGGAGAGCGTCAATCGTTAATAGCCATTCGAAATACGCTGCAAAAAAGTATTGCTGAGTTGAAGATGGAAGAAGTGAGGCAGCGTTATGAATCGATAGATGCCTTTCTAGATCGCCTGCTTCCAAAACGACAAGAAAATAACAAACAATTGCGCGTTTCTCAAATGATAGATCGCGTTGTAATACACCCACTATGGGGGTTCTTATTATTTTTCTTCGTCCTGGCCATCATATTTCAATCTGTATTTTCACTGGCTTCCTACCCTATGGACTGGATCGACACTGGAATTTCACTAGCGCAATCAGCTTTAAGGAACGTAATGAAAGAAGGAATGCTTACCGATTTGCTGGTTGACGGTATCATTGCGGGAATAGGTGGTGTAGTGATTTTCATTCCTCAAATTGCCTTCCTGTTTCTATTGATAGGTCTTTTGGAAGAGAGCGGTTATATGTCCAGGGTAATGTTTATAATGGATAAACTCATGAGAGGATTTGGTCTCAATGGCAGGAGTGTGGTGCCTCTGGTTTCTTCCGCAGCCTGTGCGGTTCCGGCCATAATGTCTGCAAGGAGCATCGAAAACCCAAGAGACCGAATAATTACCATTTTCGTGTCACCCCTGATAAGCTGTTCTGCCAGGTTGCCGGTTTATGCGCTACTTATTGGAATAGCTGTGCCGAACGAAACGGTTTTAGGTTTTATAAATGTTCAGGGATTGGCCTTATTAGGTTTGTATGCCCTGGGCTTTGCTGCTGCTTTGCTTACCGCATTTATAATGAAAGGGTTTGTTACAAATAAGGGTAAGAGCTTCTTTATAATAGAAATGCCAGCCTATAGGTGGCCGCACTTTAAGAATATTGCTCATATCGTATTTGACAAAAGTAAGTCGTTTGTTTGGGAAGCCGGTCGTATCATATTGGCCATTTCAATCGTATTATGGGTCCTTTCCACTTTCGGCCCTGGAGATGCCATGTTAGAAGCAGAAAATTCCATTAAAGAAGAATATGCAAGTATGTCAAGCGATAGTTTGCAAAATAAAATAGATGGAGCACGCCTTGAAGCCTCTTATATAGGTCATTTTGGGAGAGCAATCGAACCAGCTATTAAACCTTTGGGTTATGATTGGAAAATAGGTATCGCACTAATTACTTCTTTTGCTGCGCGCGAAGTTTTTGTAGGTACCATTTCTACGGTGTACAGCGTAGGTTCAGATGACGATGGAACTATAAAAGAACGGCTGGCGGCACAAATTAACCCGGCCACAGGCCAAAAGGTATTTAATATTCCTACTTCCATGTCTCTACTCATTTTTTACGCCTTTGCTATGCAATGTATGAGTACCGTGGCCATCACGAAAAAGGAAACCGCATCCTGGAAATGGGCAATTTTGCAGTTGTTGTACATGACCGGATTAGCATATGTCTGTGCTCTTATTAGTTTTCAGTTATTAAGCTGAGAAAGTGAACATATATTGACAATTTTATGTTCCTTTGCATAGTACAAGGAAAAAACGAAAAAATTGATCCAACTTAAAGGTATCCGGAAGTCCTACGCCGTAGGAAAAAATAAACTGGAAGTTCTCAAAGGTATAGACCTTACTATAAATACGGGCGAACTGGTATCCATTATGGGATCGTCGGGATCGGGGAAGTCTACTTTATTAAATATTTTGGGGATTTTGGACAATTATGATGAAGGATCCTATGAGCTCGGAGGCAGGCTGGTAAAAAATCTGAGCGAGAATGAAGCAGCTCGCCTCAGAAATGAGACATTAGGTTTTGTGTTCCAGTCTTTTAATCTGATAAATTTCAAGAACGCCCTTGAAAATGTAGCCCTGCCCTTGTATTATAGGAAAATATCCAGAAACAAACGAAACAAAATGGCTATGGAATACCTGGAAAAGGTAGGGTTAGCCCAATGGGCACAACACATGCCTAACGAACTTTCCGGAGGGCAAAAGCAACGTGTGGCTATTGCCAGGGCGCTGGTAACCAGCCCGGAAGTGATTTTGGCCGATGAGCCCACAGGTGCGCTCGACTCTCAAACAAGTCATGAAGTGATGGATTTGATAAAAGAAGTAAACGCCGAAGGTATAACAACCATAATCGTGACACACGAAGAAGATATTGCTGAAAAAACACAACGTGTAATACGTCTCAAAGACGGATTGATTGTATAATTATGTTTGACCTCGACCGCTGGCAGGAAATATTTGAAACAATAAGGAAGAATCGTTTGAGAACGTTTCTAACCGGGTTCAGTGTGTGCTGGGGTATTTTTATGTTGATTATATTACTGGGAACCGGGACAGGCCTTCGTAATGGAGCAGGAAATGAATTTCAAGATGATGCCGTAAATAGTATTTTTATCCGGACAGGATCCGTTTCCAAACCTTATAAAGGAACACAGCCCGGCAAAAAAATAGAATTGGCTACCAGCGATTTTGAAATGGTACGACAAAAGCTGCCAAACGATGAGTACGGATCGGCACGCATGCATTTTAATCTGATTACTTCCAGAAACAACACCACTGTCTCTTTCAAAACCAGAGCTGTGAACCCTCAACATCGTTATATAGAAAATTCAATTCTTACAAGTGGCCGTTTTTTGAACGAGGCAGACTTAGATGAATACCGTAAAGTATGTATCATAGGCGACCCTGTGGCAGAGAAATTTTTTGAACCGGGCGAACAAATTTTAGGAGAATACCTTACTATGAACAAAGTACGCTTTAAAATTGTGGGGACCTATCGCGATGAAGGTAACGAAGACGAAGATGAAATTATTTATCTGCCCTTAACAACTGCACAACGTGTTTATATAGGTAAGCCACAGATTGATCAGATGTTGGTGACCATAGCCGATCCCAGCGAAGGTGCCAGTGAACAATCCGTTAAGATTATTCGGGAGACACTGGCTGCTAGCCATCAATTTGACCCCGATGATCAGCGGGCACTACGCGTGCGTGATCATTTAAAAGCTTACCAGCGCACACAGAGTATGCTGGATGGTATTACTTTGTTCATTTGGTGTATTGGAATAGGAACAATTTTAGCGGGGATTGTTGGGGTGAGTAACATTATGATGATCACTGTAAAAGACCGTACAAAAGAATTTGGAATACGAAAGGCCCTGGGAGCAACTCCCTGGAATATTGTTACTACAGTTATTCAGGAATCTTTATTGATAACGAGCGTAGCCGGTTATGTAGGGCTGTTTCTGGGAGCATTGTTGCTCAATTACGTGGATGGAATAGCGCAGGACTGGCCAATGTTTAGTCATCCCAGCGTTGATTTCAAAACCGCTATTTCGGCTACATTGATATTGATATTGTCGGGAGTACTGGCTGGTTTGTATCCTGCTATTCGTGCTGCCAATGTGAAACCCATAGAAGCCCTGAGGGAAGAGTAATATGTTTGATATTGATCGAATACATGAAATTTTGGTTGTGCTGGGGCGCAATAAGTTGCGTACGGCTCTAACGGGGCTCGGCGTACTCTGGGGCATACTTATGTTGTCTGTAATGATGGGTGCAGGAGAGGGTCTTGTCAATGGTATTAATGCGGGTTTTAGTGGCTATGCTACCAACTCCATGTTTATGTGGCCGCGTGTAACAACCGTGGCACATGAGGGATTTCAACCGGGCCGGACTTTTACTTTTGATAATGGCGATGTTGAAGCAATACGTGCTGCCATTCCCGAAATCGAAGTGTTGGCACCTCGCATCCAATTAGGAGGTTTCGGTATAAACACGATGGTGTCTTACAAAAGTGAAGCCGTAGCATATTCCATTTACGGTGACGAGCCCGATGCTCGAAAAATAATGCCACTTTCATTTCCTAAAGGCAGGTTCATTAATGAACTGGATATTAAAGAAAAAAGGAAAGTAGCAGTCATAGGGGAAACTGTTTGGGAAGATCTATATGATAAGAATGAAAACGTGATTGGTACTTATATCAAAATTCAGGGAGTGAGTTTCAAGGTTATTGGCGTAGCAGGTACATCCTCAAGTGGTGAACGGTCGGAGCGGTATATAAATGCCGTGAACATTCCATTGACAACATTCCAGAATGCATTTCACATGGGTAGTACTGTACATTGGTTGTCAATAACCTCTAAACCCGGAGTGAAAGTATCGGATATAGAACCGGTTGCGCTCGGAATTCTGGCAGAAAGACATCATATTCACCCTGATGATGCGCTGGCTTTTGGTCATTTCAATCTTCAAAAACAATACTTATCCATGGTAAACATGTTTAGTGGTATCCGCATACTTATTTGGGTAGTAGGTATCGGTACTTTGTTGGCTGGTGTTATTGGTGTGTCCAATATCATGTTAATAATCGTCAAGGAAAGAACGGTTGAGCTGGGAATAAGACGTGCTATAGGAGCTACCAACCTATCTATTATTTCTCAGGTTATATCAGAGTCTGTCTTATTAACATCGGTGGCAGGAATAGTAGGTTTGCTTATTGGTGTCTGGGGTGTTGAGCTTTTGGATATGCTTACCGCTCCTTCTGGTAACCCCGGATCCAATACCATGTTCATACATCCTACGGTGGATTTAAATGTGATTTTAACAGCTCTTGTAGTGTTAGTAGTTGCAGGTGCGCTTGCAGGATTTATACCGGCGAAAAGAGCAGTCAGTATAAAACCGATCGATGCATTGAGGAATGCTTAAATAATTATTAATAGTGTTGTGTCTTACAAAAAGAGACCTTGAAAAATGAAACAGTTTAGAACTATAATTATACTGGGAATAATTGCTGCCGGTATTGTCTTTACAATTGTTTATGTACGTAATAAGTCAAAACAAGAACCTGTCGTCTATGATACCAAACAGGCGTTTACCACTGAAATTATAAGAAAAACCGTGGCTACAGGGGCTATTGTGCCCAGAGAGGAAGTAGAGATTAAGCCTAAAATTTCTGGTATTATCGAGGAGATTTTTGTCGAAGCCGGGGAACCCATTAAGAAAGGCGATCGCATTGCCCGCATACAGGTGGTTCCGGATATGCTGAGTCTGGCCAATGCCGAAGACCGGGTGAAGCAGGCGAAGATAGTGCTGGCAGATGCTCAAAAAGAAATTGACAGGCAAAAAGCATTACTGGATAAAGAACTTATTACTCCGATAGAATTTCAGGGATATGAATTGAGTTTGTCAAGAGCCAAGCAAGAATTAAGTGCTGCGGAAGACAATTTATCACTGATAAAAAAAGGAGCCTCTAAAAGTTCATCATCCAACAGTAATATTATAATCCGCTCGACAATTACAGGTATGATACTCGATATACCTGTTAAAGAAGGTACTTCAGTGATACAGAGCAATAATTTCAATGATGGTACCACAGTAGCGTCGGTAGCCGATATGAAGGAAATGATTTTTGAAGGTATTCTGGATGAATCTGAAGTAGGAAAAGTCAAAGAGGGAATGCCTTTAGCATTAACAATCGGAGCCATTCCAAATGTTACCTTTGATGCGGAATTGGAGTACATCGCACCAAAGGGAGTAGAAGATAACGGGGCTATAAATTTTGCTATAAAGGCGAAGGTGAAACTCAGAAAGGATGTCTTCCTGAGGGCAGGGTATAGCGCCAATGCAGACATCATCTTGGAACGCAAAGAAAAAGTGTTTGCTATAAATGAAGCACTCATTCAGTTTGATGAAAACAAGAAACCTTACGTGGAAGTGGAAACCGGAAAACAGCAGTTTCAAAAGAAGTATATTGAAACAGGCTTATCAGATGGTATTAACATCGAAATAAAGAAAGGAATTACAAAAGCAGACCAGATTAAAGTTTGGGATATCATTAAATAAACGACTATGTCCAGGTATTACACACTTCTATTTGTAGTATTATTAAATATTGGCCAAAGCTTTGCACAGGCTCCCATGGGCCTGGAAGATTACATTAAAATTGCCGTAGAAAATAACCTTGGCATTAAAATCTCCAAAAACAAACAAAAGATTTCGGAGAAGGCAGTGACGAGAGGCAACGCAGGAATGCTTCCTACGCTAGATTTGAACGCTTATCAGGGTGCCAGTGTGGTCAATTCTACAGCCACTTTCCGAACAGGGGAAGAGCTGCAGGCCAATGGGATCAATGCCAACAGGGCTAACATAAGTCTCGATTTCAATTATACCGTTTTTGATGGTATGGCTATGTTTCGTACTTATGATAAACTCAAAAGTCAAAGTGAATTAACACAACTAATTGAACACGAGAAATTAGAAAGTATTGTATTACAGGTAATGGCAACCTATTTCGATATAGTCAGATTGGGCCGGCAGCTGGACCTTAACAGGGAGTCTATTCGTTTATCAAAAGACCGGCTCGACGAAGTTACTCAAAAGATTTCGCTAGGAGCGGCAACCAGCCTGGACAAGCTGTATGCTCAAAGTAATCTGGCTCAAGACAGTTCGGCGTTTATTCAAAGCCAAATTGCTTATGATGAAGCGAATATGGATTTTAGGAACTACCTGGGCGTAAATCACAATATGCAATATATGGTATCTCAGCGCATAGAAGTCACACCTAAAGAAGTAATGGACACGATTATTAATGGAGATCTGGAACACAATGTATTAGTGCAGCAAAACAGGGTTAACAAAACAATTTCCGAGCTGGATTATGATATTTACCAGGCGTCAAAATACCCAAGGGTATACATCAATGGATCGTACACATTTTCAAATTCAAATAACGAGGCAAGTTTTACCTCACAGAACAGAGCCAATACCTTTAGTTACGGCATTGGGCTTACCTATAACTTGTTTGACGGCTTCAAGAAAAGAACGCAAATAGAGCGGGCAAAATATGAGATTGAGAATCGCGACCTGGAAAAAAAAGAATTGGAATTGAGGTTACGTAAAGATGTAGCAGTAGCACAAAGGGCCTATGAGCGTTATTTTGATCAATATGAATTAGAAAAAAGAAATATAGCGCTTTTCGAAAAAGTATATAAGCAAATGAAAGAGATGTACCGACTGGGAAAGATCACGCCTTTGGAGTTTAGAGATAGCCAGATACAGCTGATGCAGGCGAAGTCGAGAATGTTGGAGTCTCAAATTCAAATCAAGCTCAACGAAATTGAATTACTGCGTTTGCATGGAAAGTTGGTGAGGTAGGTAGAATGTCCGTAGAGCTTTTTTCATATTATTTGTATCTTTGTTCATCTTTCAAACACAGATCTTATTATGACTACACTGCTCTTCATCAGAGATATGTATGGACCTCTTTTCTTATTGTTCTATGCTCTATTGATTGCGATGGCCTATTTTGGGCTCAGATATATACCGTATTTGGCTCTTACAGGTAGCTCACAAAACAACAACTTAATAGAGCCTGATCCATACGAATTAGCTTTTTTGCGCGGAGGTAGCCGGGAAGTATTGAAAATGGTCATATTAAAGCTAATGATTCTTGATAAAATTCGATTTCAATTGTCTAAAAACGAGAAAGAAGGAAGAATAAAACGAATTAGTAAAGATTTTTCCGGTTTAAACAGTATGGAAAGTGCGGTGCTTTCCAAGGTAAAAACAAAATATGGGCGGTTTAGTTTTTTCTTTTTTTCAAAAACTATTTCAGAAAAAATGGATGAGTTATGTGAACCTATTAAAGAACAACTAATAAATAAAAAATTAATGCGCAGAAATACCCTGTTTTTACAAGGTATTAAATGGCTAGTAGTTTTGGGATTATTGACTTTAGGAATTTACAAAATCACTGCGGCTATTGAAAAAGATAAGTCCAACTATGGCTTGTTGATAGTGGAAATGGTCATAATGATTTTGGTTTTTTATTTTGTTGAAATGAAAGAAATTACCTCTAAAGGTAGTTCGCATCTTAAGATTCCAAAATCGATTGCAGATGAGGCCGAAGTCGATAGATCACATCAGTCATTCGCTTATTTTGTAATGGTGGCGGTGGAAGGGTTAGCATATACCAAAGATTCAACATGGGGAGACTTTTACACTTATTTTAATGTATTAAATAAAGGATCGGGTTTTTTGGCAAGTTCCGGTTGTTCAAGCGGATGTGCTACATATAGTGGTTGCAGCAGTAGTTGCGGTAGTAGTTGTGGAAGCAGTTGCGGAGGAGGTTGTGGTGGCTGCAGCTAGTATAAAACAACAAATTCCCAAACTTGGTGTCGGTCTTGGTTATCGGACCGAAATAGCAGATGAGTTAAAACAGTCTCAATGTGATTATTTAGAGATTATCCCTGAAAATTATTTCGAAAAGAATAAATTGAAGCAACTATTTGCTGAAAAATCTATTGTAATACCACATGGGGTTGATTTATCCATTGCATCTCATTCAGGCATAAAAAAATCACATCTAAGTAGATTGAAAATGATTATCGATATCCTGGACCCACCCTATTGGTCCGAACATATATCGTTTTCTTCAGATGTTGAAATAAACTTAGGACATCTATCTCCGGTGCCATTCGACGACACTTCCATTCAAATCATAGAATCAAACCTGAAAGAAGTAAGGAAGCATATAAAAACACCTCTAATACTGGAAAATATTACTTACGATGTGAAATTTGACAGTCAATATTCCGAAACAGACTTCATTAATAAGCTATGCGAAAAAACAGAAGTCGGACTGTTATTAGATGTAACCAACTTATTTATAAACTCCAAAAACCATGATTTTAACGCACTTAAATTTTTAGAAGAACTTAATCCGGATAACGTGATTCAGTTTCATATTATAGGTTATGAAATCAAAAAAGGACTTTATGTTGACACGCATGGTCAAGCTATTCAAGAAGATTTGTGGGAGTTATATAAAGTAGCATTAAATCTACTAAAGCCGAATGGAGTTATTATAGAATGGGATAATAATTTTCCCCACGACTTTGGTGTTATTAAGAGCGAACTTGCCAAGGCTCAAGAGCTCTTTTTTGATCAAGTTTAGCATTATGCACTATCAGAGTATTTTACTTAAACTATATACTAAAGCTACTGAAAGAGCAAAGTTTTTTGCCAATAGAAACAATTATTTAGAAGAGAAGCAATGTTCAGTACAAGATTCTGAGTTGTTATTGGCTGTTGACAAAGAGAGTATAGAGAGGTACGCGCAACATTTAATTAATAAGCGAATTCGGGTATTAAAGAAAATAATACCTGAATTATTCGAGCAGCATCTTTTTGACATAGAAAGTTACTACTTCAATTATGCATCAGAAAATGCATTGACAAATGAAAATAAATTCCTTTCGGACATTTTCATGTTTTTCGATTTTCTAAAAAAGAAGAATCGTATCTCCAACAATACAGCTATCCGAGAATTATTACAACATTTGAAATTTAGATTACTCTATTCTACCAAAAAAGCATTTTTTGTGATAAAAAGAACATCGTATTACTTTGAAGATCTGTTGTATTTTAATCAAGATGAGCTCGTTTCGGGAAACTTTTGCTATGTGTATATCAGATTAGGTAGAATAAGCTTTCATAGAGTTTATAAGAAATAGAGCGGTACATATTCTGGTATATAAGGCAACAAATCTTACATCAAAGGTAGTTTTTTGTGGATAACCGGATTTTGTACGCATTTAATGTTTACAAAACGCTTGTTTTGGCCCCTTTGAGCATGATATCATCACTTTAATACCGCTGGTCAATCAAAATTTTCGAGCTCATTTTTTTCCGCCACCTTTGAAATGTAATTAAACGGTAAAACAACAAAGCTCATGAAAAATTTAGTATTAGTAATCATCTTATTAGTATCTGTCAGCACTTTTGCACAGGGAGATGGAGACAAAACCACATCAGCCAAAAATGAAGACCTGCGTGTGCTACTTTATGACGAAGAGGGTCGTACTCAGCAAGTGCAGTATAGCAAGAACGAAGAGGGAGAGTTTGAGTTCAATAACCTTAGACCGGGAAACTATCAAGTAGGTTTGGCACTAAACAAAGACAGTGGATCCAACATTTACATTAGCGAAAAGAGATGTGAGACAGGGCTGGGAACCATAGTATTGAACTACGAATGGTCTAGCACAACAGATCGACCAAATAGTCGTGAGCAAAGAGTGAATATTTGTAAAGATTGAAAAGCAGTAAAAAGATAATTTCTTTGAATTTCGGGCAGGCCGGGACTATTAAGTGCTGGTCTGCCTTTTTTTATGGATCTTATTTACCTGCCAGCGTAACATGTAAGTCCAAATAATAATCCCCTTGATTAGCCGAACACTTTCGTGCCTTCGGTACAGTTTTTACAAATTTCGATTTCTTTTCTGGCCTTTAAAATATGTGTTCTAAATTGATTATATGCACGGCCTTTCCAGATGGATTCGAAGTCGAGTGTGCCAAATTTTCCCAGGTTGTGATTAGCGTCTTTATCAAAACAGCAAGGGACTATACGCCCATCCCATGTGAATACACAGCCTTGCCACATACGCCAGCAGTTATTCTCTAATTTGCTCTTGATCGAGTAAGAGCCGTCTTTATTTTTTTTGTATCTGCTGTATTTTTCCTGGGTAGGTATTAGTGGTGATCCGTTTTCGAAATCATAAATCTGTGCGCTTTTGAATCTCACTTCATCCACGTCGTAATCGTTTGCCAGTTGCTTTATTTGATCTATTTCATGTTCATTGGGCTTCACTACCAGAAACTGAAAAATAATATGAGGTGTACGTGATTTTAATTTCTTTTTCCAGGCTACCAGGTTTTTGGTGCCGTTAAGTACTTTGTCCAGGTGACCCCCAACTCGGTATGATTGATAAGTGCCTTGGCTCGCCCCATCAATTGAAATAATGATTCTGTCCAATCCTGATTTTACCGTTTGTGCTGCCGTATCTTCATCGAGATAGTGTGCGTTGGTTGAGGTTGACGTGTATATGTTTTTTTGCGAAGCCTTTTGTACAAAATTAAGGAATGACTTGTTGAGGTAGGGTTCTCCCTGAAAATAGAAATTGATATAAGTAAGCGTTGGACCTATTTCGTTTATTAATCTGTCGAACAGTTGTTCCTGAAGCATACCTGTTGGCCTGCTAAAACTACGCAGGCCGCTTGGGCATTCAGGGCATCTCAGATTACATGATGTCGTTGGTTCTATAGATATGCTAATTGGATTACCACGATGCCATGCCTTTCTGGTCCACCTGGTCCAGAAATAACTCGCATAGACTTGTGCCGCATTGCTAATTCGGCGCAGACTTAATTTTGACAAAAGGTTTAAGCGATCTGTAATCCTGCTATTCACTCGTGGAAATTACATATTTGCGCACGTAATTCCCAAGTCAATTGGTCATTTGGTAGTTGCAGTTATGAAAATTTATGAACGTACGTATTAAAAACAATAACTCAAGCCCAGACGCAGGCCCTGTCCTGTTGTAGTTTTTGGGAGCGTAAGTGCCTCCAGGTAGTTTACATCAAAATTATAATAAAAGTGCTCATTTAACCAACCGTTCAAGCCTAAACCAAAATCTAAAACTCCATATCCGCCAAAGGTAAGCGATGGACTAATTGCTAATTTATCACTTAACAATGCATAAGAAAGCTTAGCGTATACACGAGGCCAGTAGGCTGGGAGGTATTGATAACCGGCACCTGTCTGTAAGAGAATTTTGTTCCATCTTTTGTTGAACTGAACGTCAACTCTTCCGGGAAGCAATCTTGTTTTCGATTCATAGGAAGGATTAAGCCCTATTAGCGATTCTATACTGGATGAATCCCTTTCGGCGATGTCAAATTGTAAATCAAAGAAGTCGTCAATAACATAGCCTTCATAACGGTAGGTGCCTGAAGTATCGTAAATTTCTACGTTTGATGTGCTCATAAATCCGAGATCTTTCACCCTTACAATCAAATTGGAATTGGCCTCATCATCAAAATACTTCACAACGGAGAAGTTAAGTGCCAGGCCACCACCTGTTGCGCCGAAATAATTCGACGGATAAGGCGCATTTTCTGAGTGATAACTTCCGGAAAGGTCGATATAACGACCATATTCTTCTGTAAATACCGTGCCTTCTGCTATATTTATTTCTGAATAGCCGTTCCCTTTTACCAAAGAAATACCAGCTGATACTGCCATCTTTTTGCCATATAAATGTTTGACAATTCCGCCTTGCAATTGCTGATATTGGGTGGAGAATACTTGTAATTTGCCTACACGCATTTCGTTACCGGCATATGGACTGTTTCCGTTCATAGCCAGAAGCAGTGCGTCATGGCTGACATTTACCAATCCGATAAACTGATCTTCGTAGCTTACATAAAAAAGTAAGGAACTGTCTTTTAGTTGGTGGTAATAACTAATCGATCCAAATGCTTGCTGTGCAGCGCGATTTTGATCTGAAAGTTTCTCGGTAACATCTGTTTTGGTGTCTTCAGATACGATACCATCTCGTAAAATACCATTAATTGTACTGTTTGTTATCGCATTGGAGTTCAAAGAATATGCGCCCTCCGTGACAATGCCACCATGTACTTTAGAGCTGTCGGCACCTATTCCCAGCAAATAAACGGGGAAGAGTAGATTTTGAGCCTGAATAGATAGAGATATACTGCATAGAAGCAGCAAACAGAATTTTTTCGTCATCTTTTATCTTTCCGATTTTACCTGATAATTAAAGTCTGCCACCAGGCTTATATCCATTAAATAGCTATCGAACAATGTTACAAATTCGTCCGTCGGGATGGAGTTGAATGTTACTTGTAGTACTACCTTTTGCGCTTGAAGTAATTCGTCGGTTTGAGCGGCATTTAGTGCATAGTTTATCGCCGATGGTGCATTTGCCTGCTGGCCGGGTGGGCTACTGCCGTTTATTTTCTCACCGGAAGTCAGTTTAAGTGTGACGTTATCTTCCTCATCTAAAAATGTTAATGTGAGCTGTGCGTCTAGTGGGAAGTCATTTTCCACAACCAATTTGAGTATACCGTCGCCAATTTCAGTGGGTCTGGTAACTCCTGTAAAATCAAGATCAACGGTATCTTGAAGTGTCAGGTTATTTGCCTTTAAAGTCATAGGTACCTCTACATCAAGGAAAGCTTCGAGCCCGCTTTGATTTGTAATAAAATTGCTGTGGGGAGGAACGTTACCTTCAGGATTGCTTATGAGAGATATATCATAAATCACTTTGTCGGGATTATTATTTAAAAGTTGGACCCCGTCTTCTAATGAATAGGTGGTCGTTTGTGGTGTGACAACCCTGTTTACCTGCGTGGCAGGAGCTATTTGAATATTAGTAGGAGGAGGTGTCATGCTTACCATATTATTGTTATTGCTATTGAGTGAAGTGAGTTGATTCACATCAATTTGCGCCGGAATACCCAATCCGTTTTGTACCCTTAAGTTCATAGATAGGGATTCGAATTCAAGCGCACCGTCCTGAATAAAGTCGAAAATATCTACTGCTGCCGTATCTGGTCCTTCCTGGGTCGTTTCCTGGCCAAAGTATCCTTCCGCGTAAGAAGGAACAATTTCGTTGATGGTGAGTTCGACTACCATAGAATCACTGAGAGACAGGTGAATCAGCTCCCCTGTAGAATCGATGCGTACGCGCAAAATATTATTAAACTGGTTTACAGTATCACCATTTTCGCCGGTCAGGTCCAATGAATAACCATCAAAAGGATAGTCGCGGTCATAGCTTACAGAACCACCTGGTGGTGCCGGGTCCACATCGGCATCAAATACAAAAGGCTCTCCATTTAAAGTGGCTAGAGGCAATTCATAATGCAAAAACATGGCTGTAGGTACAGTATGCGTCACTTTTATATTAACACTGGCACGTTCTACTTCAATATAGGTTAACTCTACATCCTCCATGCCAATCAATGGCACCGGTTCATTGGCATCGACCACATTTTGTGCAGGAAATATCGCCGTTGCTTCCCTTACAAATATATTCTTCAGCGACATACTCATGGCAATGAAGTTCTCATAATCGATTGTAATAGAATCATTCTCAGTACCAATATTTATATTAGTGAGACTAAATACTAAATTACCTTCAATAGGTTGATCGCCAAGAAGTGTGGGTAAGTCAATGCTGTCTCTGAATGTTTCGCCATCCAGTATATCGGTATAATTCCTGTCGAGTATGACTGCACCGTCTCCAAAGTTGGAGATTTCTATATCTACCGTAGAGAGGTCTACTCCAAATTGGTTGTCAATTGTGAGATACATGGTGCCTTCTTGGATAACTGCAGATTCAAAAAAATCTGTTGCGTCGATGTTTATGGGGTCTAAGTTGATAGGGTTGACCAGGAATAGTACAACGCCCGCGGGTAACTTTGCGCCATCTGTTATAGTTGCGCCACCGTTCGACCCGTCAACGAGAGGTCCCATAAAAACGGTGTCACTAATAGTTTGTTCTGCCAGCTGTAAAGTTCGTAGGCTAACAGTGTCATAAAAAGGTTCTATTTCGATATCAACGAGGGAGTCCAGCGGGTTTTGACTTTCATAAAGAAGCTCTGAGAAAATAAGTGACACGCTTTGGTCGTCATTGATTATTACGGAAGAGTCGTCCTGGGCAATATCTCTGATACTCAAAGATGTTTTTGCCAAAGGAGCCATGAGCCTGGTTTTCCAGGAAACTTCGTCTAGTTTGCGCCGACAGGAAAATACCATCAGAACAGCAAGAAAACCTATTCCAAATTTCTTAAGAGGATCCATAAATAAGCATTTTAATGGATTAGAAGAGATCTGATTTATTAAATGTAACTATTTTTTTTAGGAAAAAGCCAAAGACATGGTCTTTTTCTCAATTGCCCGTAGGCCATAAACAGTACTGAAGCTATAGACGATCATTCCAATCTAATAGCCCCCTAAATATAAGACCAATATTATAAGGAAAAGGCTGCGTTGGGTACTCGTTTTTAAGTGAATTTTAGAAGGTAATATTACTTCGTCGAATAGTTAACTTATTTATCCACATAGCAAAACACTATACGTTGTTATTAAGTATAGATCTATAAGCAAATCAACGGGTTGCGGTATTTAGGGTTTATTCAAACAGTTTTCAGCTATGTTCGATCTAAGTTCATCAAATGCGATCATATTTAACATTGTTATTACAAATGTACTTCTGATTGCAGGATTTTTTATTTTATATCGAAATTATCACCTGCTTAAAAGTAAAATCGAACACATGCGTTTGGGTTATAAATACCTCGATTCAAAGGAGGCTCGTGTATTGTATCGCCATTTTGCTTATTACCGAAAATTATCACCGGTTCTAAAACGTATTTACGAAAACAGGGTAGCTCATTTTATGTATTCGAAAGATTACATGGACGCGGATGGTAATGAAGTCTCTGAAAAAAAGAAGATTCTTATCGCAGCTTACGCTGCACAATTTACTTTTGGACTCAAAAATTTCCACTTCGAACATTTTAACAAAGTCACGGTATTCCCCTCCCGGTTTTATTCTAAACGGCATGGTGATTTTACCACCTGGGAAGTGGACTCCGAGGGAAGTATATCGTTATCGTGGAAAGATTTTTATCTTGGACTAAAGAACAAACAATCGCTCTCTCCGATAGGTTTGCGAATTATGGCCAATGTGGTAAAGATAGAAAATGAACGAGTAGAGAAGCATGGTTTACAATTGAGGTTGAATAAGGACGATCATATCAGCAACGATTTTCAGGGAGCTTTAACCGGAAGTTTGTTTACCAGTCAGGACATGACGAATAACGATGAGTTTTTTGTTGCCTGTCTCATCAACTTTTTTGATAAGCCTTTGGAGTTCCGAAATCGCTACCCCGGCTTGTTCAGAGATATCGATCAAATGCTGCATCGGGATGTGTTAAAAAGCGCTTCTTAACAATTTGTAACACAAAATTACGTATAAGCAAATCAGCTACTAATATTTTTCATATTAATTAGTGGCAAGTTTCTACATTCACCATTAAATTAATTACCTTTGCTGTCTTTGTTTAAAGGCACATGTGGACAAGAATCTCGCACATCATAATTAAGAACAGGTTATTTCTAATAATTTGTCTGGCTGTCATTACTGCTTTCATGGCATTTAAAGCCCAGGACATTCAAATGACCTTTAAATTCGCCGAATTGGTACCTAAACAACATCAGGAAATGAAATATTTTGATGTGTTCAGACAGCAGTTCGGAGAAGATGCTAATGTCATGGTTATTGGCTTTAGCGACAGTAGCATCTTTGAAATGAAAAAATTCGAAAGGTATCAGCAACTTTGTATGGAAATCAGCGCCATTCCGGGTGTGGATTCCTCGGGAGTTGTCGCTTTACCTACATTACCATACCTTCATGGTAAAGGACGAAACCGGTCCAGAAGATTTAAGGTCGAAAAGTTATTTGCCAATGACTTTTTTACTGATAGCAGCACCAGTGAACAGGAAAAGCTCCAGCTTTTTGAAGAGAAGTTGGCCATTACTAAAAAACTACAGTTTTATGAAGGTCTAATTTATAATTCTGAGACGGGAGCCACCCTGATGATGGTGCCCATTTCGGCAGACTATATTAATTCCAAAAAAAGGATTGCACTGACGGGTCAAATTGAAAGCCTTACCCAAAAGTTCAGCAAGGAAACAAATATAAAGATTCATTATGCGGGTTTGCCATTTATAAGATCGGTACTTACAGGTGAGGTGCAAAGAGAGACAAAGCTCTTTTTATGGCTTTCTTTGGGAATTACTGCCGTCATTTTACTTTTCTTCTTTAGATCATTAATAGCTGTTATTTTTCCATTAATAGTAATAGGTGTTGCAGTAGCTTGGACAATGGGAACTATAGTCTTGTTTGGTTTTAAGGTCAATATGATTACCGGACTCATTCCTCCGATTATTGTTGTAATAGGTATTCCCAATTGTGTTTATCTGCTAAATAAATACCATCAGGAGTTTGATCGTACCAAAAACAAAATCAAAGCGCTGAGCAAAGTAGTAAGAAAGATTGGTATCGTAACACTAATAACCAATTGCACGACGGCGGTCGGTTTTCTGGTGCTTATATCAGCTGACATTACCATTTTACGTGAGTTTGGTATCGTTGCCGGTTTGAATGTCCTGGCGACCTTCCTCATTAGTGTGATATTGATTCCGGCCGTATTTTCGTATTTACCCAATCCTACAAGCAGACAACTACGACACCTCGATTCGAAAGTACTGGAGAAGTTATTGCAGTGGTTGGACCATGTGGTAATCAATCATCGAAGAACAATCTATTTATCAACTATAGTTGTTGTCTTAATTACCTTATGGGGGTCTTGGAAAATTTTTGCGGTGTCCTACATGGTTGATGACATCCCGGAAGAATCTCGTGTTAAAAGGGATTTGCATTGGTTTGAGTCTAATTTTAAAGGCGTTATGCCTTTAGAAATAGTGATTAATACGGAAGAAGAAGAAGCTTTCAGAAATCTTGAAATATTAAGAAAAGTAGATCAGTTTGAATCCTACTTAATGCAGCAACCAGAGATTTCCAAATCGATATCGATAGTACAGCTTGTAAAGGCAATTAACCAGAGCATGTATTACGACAATACGGATTTTTACGCACTGCCTACAGAAAATGACAAAGTATTGTTCGGACGTTACCTCAAAAACAGTACGAGGAATCAAAAAGACCTTAGCGTCTTTGATTCGAAATTGGTAGATTCTACCGGGCACATACGCCTGTCTCTGAAAGTCGCGGATATAGGCTCAAAGAGGATGGATGCTCTTATACATCAACGCATTGCCCCTGTGGCCGACAGTATTTTTGGAGCAGAATTGACCTATAACGAATACGAAAATTATGCAGAAGCACCTTATCGAATTACCGGTACAACACTTTTATTTATAAAGGGGAATCAGTTTCTTTTATGGAATTTGCGGCAATCCCTGATAATTGCCATTGTGCTCATCGCATTAATTATGGCACTATTGTTTCGGTCATTCAAAATGATTGTTCTCTCTCTCATAACCAACCTGATACCACTGGCCATTACAGGAGCACTGATGGGCTTTTTTGAAATTCCATTGAAGCCTAGTACCGCCCTGATATTCAGTATCGCTTTTGGAATTTCAGTAGATGACTCAATCCACTTCCTGGCAAAATACAGGCAAGAACTTTTCGCGAGCCGATTTTCCGTATCTAAAGCGGTAAGTGTGAGTATTCGTGAGACAGGTTCCAGTATGATTTATACCTCCATCGTTTTGTTTGCTGGATTCATTATCTTTGCCGGTTCTAATTTCCTCGGAACAGTTATGCTGGGCGTCCTTACCTCGTGCACCTTATTATTTGCCATGTTTACGAACTTAATTGTGCTTCCTTCGCTTTTATTAACATTCGACTCTGGGAAGAGAAAAGGTCGAAAACGCCTTATTGATAGCTACAGGGAAGCTACTATATACGAAGAAGAGGAAAACGAAGAGATTGATTACGATAAAATTGAACTTGAGTCTAATCAAAAGCTAGCGAGTAAAAGTGAAATTTAACGAGTACAAACAAGCGAATTATCCGGAAATTGCGGAACAGGTTCTCGATTTCTGGAAGCAACAAAAAATATTTGAACAGTCTGTATCGGCCAAAGAGGGAAATCCAACATTTACATTTTATGAAGGCCCCCCATCGGCGAATGGCACCCCCGGAATACACCACGTAATGGCTCGTGCTGTGAAGGATATCGTGTGCAGATACAAAACCTTAAAAGGTTTTCAGGTAAAGCGTAAAGGTGGCTGGGATACTCACGGCCTGCCTGTAGAGTTACAGGTAGAGAAAAAACTGGGTATCACCAAAGAAGATATTGGGAAAAAGATTTCGGTAGCCGATTATAATAAGGCTTGTAAGGAATCGGTAATGACATTCAAAGATGAGTGGGACAACCTTACCCAAAAAATGGGGTATTGGGTAGATCTGAAGGATCCATATATTACTTTCGAGAAAGAATATATGGAAACGTTGTGGTACCTGCTTAAAGAACTTTATAAAAAAGGGTACCTATACAAAGGACATACTATTCAACCTTATTCACCTGCAGCAGGAACCGGTTTAAGCTCACATGAGTTGAATCAACCGGGGTGTTATCGCGATGTGAAGGATACGACGATTGTTGCGCAGTTTAAGGTGGTGGCAGATGATAAATCGGCTTTCCTTCTTGACGGGGAGCACAACGATGTATTCATACTCGCCTGGACTACCACACCTTGGACATTGCCTTCGAATTCAGCACTCGCAGTAGGTAAAAAGATTACCTATGCAAAGGTGCGTACAATCAATAAATATACCAATGAGGCGGTTACCGTTGTGTTAGCCAAGGACTTATTAGGAAAGCATATCGACCTGGACAAAGAAGAAAATAGTCTTATAGCCGAGTACACAGGGGAAGAACTTCTGGGCATTACCTATGAACAGTTACTGCCCTATGTGCAACCCGACGGTGAAGCTTTCAAAGTAATACCTGGTGATTTTGTAAGCACAGAAGACGGTACGGGAATCGTACACATAGCGCCCACGTTTGGTGCAGACGATGCGCGCGTTGCCAAGTTGGCAGGCATCCCGGCAATCGTGGTCAAAGACGAATCGGGTAATGACGCTCCTCTGGTAGACAAACAAGGACGTTTTGTGCAGGAAGTTAGCGATTTTCCTGGTCGTTTTGTCAAGGCAGAATATGAAGCTGAGGTCGATAAGGATTACAAACCAACCGATGTACTCATTGCGATCAAGCTAAAAGAAGAAAACAGGGCTTTCGATGTGCGAAAATATGAGCATAGTTATCCGCATTGCTGGAGAACAGACAAGCCTGTATTATACTACCCGCTGGAGTCGTGGTTTATCAAAACAACGGCCGTAAAAGAGCGATTGGTAGCGTTAAATAGTACCATCAATTGGAAACCCGAGGCTACCGGAAGTGGTCGTTTTGGCAACTGGCTTGAGAATTTGGTGGACTGGAACCTGTCTAGGTCACGTTTTTGGGGTACTCCCTTACCTATTTGGAGAACCGAAGACGGAGCTGAAGAAAAATGTATAGGCTCGTTGAGCGAGCTGGAATCGGAAATGGCTAAAGCCAATAGTCAGCTGACCGGCGTTAACAACCCAGACACCCTCGAAGATATGCACAGGCCCTATGTGGACGATGTGATTCTGGTTAGTGAAAGTGGCAAGCCGATGTATCGCGAAAGCGATTTAATAGACGTTTGGTTTGATTCGGGAGCCATGCCTTATGCGCAATGGCACTTTCCTTTCGAAAAGGAAGCGGTTTTTGAGCAGCACTTTCCAGCCGATTTCATTGCCGAGGGAGTAGATCAGACACGAGGATGGTTTTTTACATTACACGCTATAGCCGTCATGTTATTTGACTCAGTAGCCTTTAAAAATGTAATCGCCAACGGACTGGTACTGGATAAAAACGGCAACAAAATGTCTAAGCGTTTGAACAACGCTGTAGATCCATTCGAAACAATCAAGAAATATGGCCCCGACGCTACCAGGTGGTATATGATTGCCAATGCGCCACCATGGGACAATCTGAAATTTGATATTGAAGGTGTAGCCGAAACGCAACGACGTTTTTTCGGTACACTACAAAATACCTATAACTTCTTTGCACTATATGCCAATTTAGATGGTTTTACTGGTAAAGAGGCTCCCGTAGCGCTTGCTGATAGAACAGAGAGCGACCGCTGGATATTGTCAAAGCTACATTCACTAATAGCAAATACAGAAGCATCTTATGAAGATTACGACATCACCGCAGCAGCACGTTTTGTTCAGGACTTTGTAGTCAATGACTTAAGTAACTGGTATGTGCGTCAAAATAGAAAGCGTTTTTGGAAAGGCGATTATAATGAAGATAAAAAAGCAGCCTATCAAACCTTACTCTCCAGCCTGGAAACAGTGGCGGTTTTAGGTAGCCCAATTGCTCCTTTTTACTTCGATCGTATTTATCAGGATCTCAATAAGGTAGCAGCTTTTACCACTAATAATTCTGTACATTTGGTGGATTTTCCAAAGGTAGATACGTCTATCGTTAATAAAGAATTGGAAGAACAAATGGATCTCGCTCAAAGAATAGCATCACTGGTGCATTCTTTGCGTAAAGGGGAGAATATAAAAGTTAGGCAACCGCTATCTAAAGTGTTGATTCCTATTCTCGATGAGCATTTCAAAAAGCAGGTTCAGGCAGTAGAGGAGCTCATTAAGAATGAAGTGAATGTCAAGACCATTGAGTACCTTGAAGATACCGCCGGTGTACTGGTGAAGAAAATAAAACCCAATTTCAAAAAATTAGGGAAGGTGTATGGCAAACAGATGAAAACTCTTGCCGCTGAAATCGCTAAAATGACGCAGGACGATATCAATACACTGGAGAAAAATGATGCCTTTGAGGTAATGCTCGAAGGGCAACCGGTAGTGTTGACAAAAGAGGATGTCGAGCTCAGTTTCGAAGATATTCCGGGTTGGTTGGTTGCCAGCGAGGCCATTGTTACCGTAGCATTGGATATTACGATTACCGATGACCTTCGAAAAGAGGGAATCGCCAGAGATTTGGTGAACAGAGTGCAAAATATTCGAAAGGATATGGGCTTGGAAGTTCAGGATAAAATTGCTGTAAGCATTCAGAATAATGGAGATTTGTTCGACTCGGCTGTCGATGATTTCAAAGACTATATCTGCGCAGAAACGCAGGCTCTTTCTCTGGAGATGGATGGAGCTGTTTCGGGAGGTACCGAAATAGAAATGGACGATTGGAAAATCATATTAAAAGTAGAGGTAGCCGGTGTGAGTATGAACGGATAATTTGTGCCCTGGTTGAAATTCAATAAACTATATCATTACTTTCTTGTTGGCATCATCATAATTTTGCTGGATCAGCTGATTAAAATGATGGTTTATACACTTATGGTGCCCGGAGAGGACCTGCCTTTGCTTGGCAACTGGCTGCGTATTCATTTTACTACCAATCCGGGAATGGCATTTGGGATAGAACTGGGTGGATCGTACGGGAAAATCTTATTGAGTTTATTTCGACTTACGGCTATTGTCTTCATCGGTTTTTATATCAGGAACCTGTTCAATAGAAAAGCGCATCCGGGGCTTATTTGTTGTATTGCATTAATTTTTGGTGGAGCTGTCGGCAATATGATTGACAGTACGTTTTACGGCTTCATAGACGAGCAGCTTTTGGTAGATAGTGCCCCCGTGACCCTGTTTCACGGAATGGTTATAGATATGATATATATCTACCTTGGCGAAGGTTATTACCCCGAAAGCTGGCCAATGGTAGGAGGTGGCTATTACAACTTTTGGCCAATATTCAATGTAGCCGACTCATCCATTTTTTTGGCCGTTATCATCATTCTTATTCGCCAGAAGGCTTTCTTTAAATCTTCAAAAGTAGAGGGATCGGACGCTGAAACTGTGCAAGCAGAGTAGTCTGTTCTATTTTAGCTGACTTTACCTCTAACAAACAGCCATCTGATTGATTTGTATAAGCCGATACCTACATAACCGAGAATTCCGGGTTTTAATTTTTTCTGAAAATGGATAGTGATAGTAGCGTACTTATCCAAATGATCGATTCTTTTCAACTGACCTTTTACCAATTCAATTTCGCCATTTAATCGTTCCAGTTCTTTTTCAACCAATAAAGCCGCTTTTACATCTTCTGCCTTCGCGAGTAATTCCAGGTAGCGGCTGCGAGCTTTAAGTGCATTGTCCATACGTATTTCATAATCCAGGTATTCATCTGTGACGTTGTCTGCACTAATAACTTTATTCGTGATTTTACCCAGAGTAGCAATACTATCTATTACGCTATTTAAACCTTGAAAATTCACGCGAATTATGGAGGTGTAAGTGCCTAGTTTCTGAACATATCCCTTACTGGTATTCGCAAGCGACTCCAGGCGTTTATTGGCCGAATCGGGGCTTTCTACTTTTAGATGCAAAGAAGCATTGTAAATAATCCGTTTGAAGTTTTCATCGGATTTTTGTCCGTGCCCCATGTTGACTTTAGAAATGTTGGAGGAGTTTGATCCGTTATAGGCCAATCCGGTTAAGGTTGATCGGCTGTCTGGAGTAATATGGGTAGGTTTTCCGTGGTTAGTAGCACATCCCGTTATTGTAAATAATGCTGCCGCGTAGATTAATACATAAATCTTCATGATTCTTTTATTATTATGGAGCTATCATTTCTGTGAAATCCATAAAATAGAGTCATAAAAAAATACTATCAGGCACTCAACATATTTGGTAAAACTACCAGATTTTTGTAATCAGAGCTGTCAATAGTCATGTGCGCTATTTTTTCAGGACTTGTATTTTCTTCTTCCCGAGTCAAAGGTGAAACATTACGGGTTATGTGCAATTTAAGATCCCAAAATCTTAAGAAATCATCTTTAAAGAGGGTTTCTCCGGTAAATATAATAATCGCTTTTTCTGTCAAATAGAATTGTTGTACGTGCTGCAGATTTTGATTAGCGCTGCCTGGTAATATGATGCTAGGTGTATCTTCCTGAGAAGATTGTAATACGAAGCGGATGAAATGCGGTTCATCTACGGGAATTGAATTGTTATAAGTATGATCGCTTTCGTAATTATAGTGATCCAGAATTTGCTCATCATAGTAGCTAAGGTGATAAACATGACTCTCTTTTGCTACAAGGTAAGTATATAAATCGTAGGCGAATGGCATAGGATTTGTGTCTTTACTATGATTAAGAGCAAGTAATACAGGGTTACTTTTTTGTATTGCGTTGATGCGAAAATGGATCAGATCAAGAATGTTACGTTTTTTCATGCAAATTGAAAGATAATCGTAAAAGATATACTTCATCTGCGTCATTCGTTACTTACTTTTTCCAGATAATCTCAAAAACAAAAAGCCATTCTGTTCATGGAATGGCTTTAGTTGGGATCTACTTATATTCTAAAAACGGGTTAGATACTGTGCAAAAAGACTATCTATCTCACTTTACTATTTTCAAAATTGTTACTTTATAAAAAGTACTAAGGTTTGAGAAGTGCTTGAGATCATTTAGAAGTATGTTCCATAGAGGACATTTTTCGTTTTCGACCTCCCCGCAAATATTAATTAGTATTCTATTTTACCAATTATTCCACAAACAAAGAAATAAAATCTACAAACGCATTGTTCCGTCGCATGAATACGTCGCTGGCTTATATCAATTATCAAAATCCGGTTTATAGAAGAAAACGCTGTGTTTATGTGATCTTTTGATGAAAACGGAGAAGGTATCGAGATGAATTTTGTGAGTTATGTGTTGATTCGGAAGGTAATATTATGTAAGTAAATTTATGTTTAATGAATATTTTTCAGAATACAACCCATTATGTATCCGAATTGGGCAATTTTTTATGGAGTTGATCTTAAATATATCATGTAATAAGATGCTGCTTGTTGTTGAAATACTGCTTGCGATATTTATATACAAAACTTAAGATTTCATCACCGCTCAAAGCAGATTCACATACATCATGTACAAAGCCTATTGTAATACCTATTTAGTAGTTATAGATTTATGATGTAATCAAAAAGTAACACCAATAAAATTTAATCAACTATTAATCAGCAATATTATACTTCAAGTACTTTTTCTAAAGTCGCCTTGTATTTGACAATCTGACTTTAATTCCTGAAGTATCAAATTTTTTAGGTTTCATGTATTTCATAGAGTAGGTTTGAAACAGCCGTTGCGTATGCAACGGCTGTTTTCTTATATATTACCTGAAGTTATAATGTTGTGGTGCGCTGAATGCGGTGCTATGAAGTACGCAAAAAAAAATTAGTTATCAGGTGTCTGCCTGGTCCTTGGTCAAACAATTTGATTAATCAAAAGTGCCAATTCGATATCTTTATTAGTAATACCTCCTTCATCATGCGTGCTCAAAGAGATGCTTACCTGGTTGTATACATTTTCCCAATTGGGGTGATGGTTCATTTTCTCAGCTTCCAAGGCTACTTTTGTCATAAACCCAAAAGCCTCAATAAATGTACTAAAAGTGAAATTACGCTTGATAAATAGACCGTCGAGCGTCCATTCGTGGCCCAATTTGTTGAGGGCATTGTTCAGTTCGTTATTGCTAAGTTTCATTACTTGGGTTCGGCACTTATTATTATTTCATTTGCGGTGCTCTTCCATTCTTCCTTTTTAGCCAATGGGCAGCCAAAATTTACAATATAAGTGCGGTTTTTTATGAATACATGTTTGATGATATTGTAGTGCTGCTCGTTGGTTTCGACGCCATTTTTATCTACGCCAACTGCATTAGAGTTGAACTCAAAAATCAGGTATTTTTCTTTTTCATTAATAACCAGGTCTTCCCGGAAAATTTTCACATCACTATACATATTCAGCAATCCCGATTTTTGAAACATCTTGTACATTTCAAGGTCTTGTTGATATTCCGGATTCGACGCTTTGTATTTGATTTTCTTACTGCGTGTGAGCGAATCAATTTTTTCATTTACCGAAATAAAAATATCACGCTCCTGATTCGTGAAAACAGCAAGAGGAATATTCGTCATGCCAAAGCTCTTGACGATATCGTCATCGTTCATTTTATAAAAGTCCTTTGGAACTTTTAAATTGACCTTATTAAGATTTACACTAATTAATTCAGTCGAAGTAAAGGCCGCGGTACTTACTGCAATGACAACTAAGACAATAATAAAACCCAGATGCTTCATTTTTTCCATTTTTTGTTAATAGTATCAATAATCGTTCCTGATACATTTCATAATTAGAAAATCAGTACAAAATAACAAAATCTTTAGGTACCATCATCATATTTGATTGGAAATCGTTTTTAATGACTAAGTGCCCTCTCCTAAGCACGGAAATTTAATAAACAGAAAATTGTACATATTAAGCTTTATGGATATATTCAACAATTAGCATTAAAATAATTTTTGGATATGTCACAGCTTTGTTTATTTGAATCAGAGGAATCGAGGTTACCATTCAGGCCATTAGCAGACACCAAGCCAATTGGAGCATTAAGATGCGGGATTTTTACACTTGATGAAAAATGGAAACATGATTTACAAAAAGCAACGGTGTCATACCTAACAGAAAATTACCTGCAAGCAGTATTTATCGCACCAACGGAGCAGGACATTCTTTTTGTTGATAGTCGAGTCATACCTACCACTGCTTTATGTAGTCAGGTGATTAATCTTAATCCGGGTGAATCAATTACATACGAGGGTAAGATTTTAATTGCCCGTGGAAGTCATTTGAACGATGAATTTGACGCACAGGAGGTAATTGAGGCTCCCAAGGTGTTGAGCAATTATTTTGACTTGCTCGATTATAATCATGAAGAAATCGGCAATGATCTGGAGCGTATTCGCTCAGTAAGAATGAACCAGGGCATTAACGATCCGCATACGGTAGTCTATGGCATGGAAAATGTATTTGTGGACGAGGGAGCGGTTGTACGTAACGCTTCATTAAATGCGCTGGATGGCCCTATTTATATTGGAAAGAACGCTACTATTCATGAAGGGAGCATAATTAGGGGACCTGTAGCCATTGGAGAGGACTCTCATGTACTTTCGGGTAGTAGGATTCGTGGCGCCAGCACTTTTGGTCCCAGGTGTGCTATTGGAGGCGAAATAAAAAATGTAATATTCCAGGGGTATTCAAACAAGGGGCACGATGGCTACCTCGGCGATAGCCTTGTTGGCTCTTTCTGTAATTTTGGTGCTGGAACAACAAGTTCCAACCTAAAAAATAACTATTCAAATGTGCGCGTATGGGATTACCCTTCTAATAAGTTTTGTGATTCCGGAAGAGTGAAGTTTGGCCTTGTAATGGGAGATTTTACACACACGGCAATTGGTACTTTGTTTAATACCGGCACTTGCATAGGAACTTTTGTGCATGCATTTGGTAATGAAGTTTTATCCAAACACTTCGAATCGTTTAGTTGGGGAGCCAGTGATCGCTATGCCCTGGATAAAGCCTTAAATGCTGCACAAACTATTAAAGAACACAAGGGGCAGGAACTTTCCAAAGGGGAGGTAGATATTATTGAATACCTGTTTTTAAACAGTTAAGGTTTAACCCATAAAAGCTCAACACGTCTGTTTAGTGCGTCCTGATCACTCCATGGTTCGGATTCCCCGCGTGCTTCCACAATAATTTTTGAAGAAGGAAACCTTGCATTATTTATCAGGTAACTTTTGACAGATTCGGCCCGGCTTCGACTGAGTGTCATATTATCTTCGGACTTGCCATGGCTATCTGTATGACCGATTAAATATAAGGTTCCCCGGTCGTTACTGTGGTTAATTATTTTATCTAATTTCTTGTATTGATTTTTATTGATCGAGTTGGAAGAATAATCGAAGTAAATGCTTTCCAGCAAAATGGGAAGTGTTTCTTTTTCTTGTTTCAATTCTATTGTCTTTTGAATAATAGCTCCGTTTTCGGCTCGAATTGCAAAGGATTGTTTTTTGTATCCCGGTGATTCAACTATAACTCCATATTCATTATTTTGAATAATAATCTCGTGTGCTTCGTTATTTTTCTGCTTAAAATGGTAAGTTTTAAATTTTTGAAGTGTCTTATGATACAAGGTTATTTTGATCGGTGAATTCTCCATGCAATTTGTAGTCTTTATTTGTAACCACGCACATGCATCTGGTTGCAAGGAGTCGGGTAATGTTACCGAAAGGATATCAGCGCTTTCATTTTCACTGTCATAACTTATGAAGTAAGCTTCGTTGCTTTGATGCGCTATATTAAAATAAGCGTCAAAGTGATTGCTGTTAATGGCCGGTCCCAAATTCACCGGTTTTGACCAATTTTTCCAGCTGTTATCTAACCTTCTGCTCATGTAAATGTCAGCTTGTCCGTAGCCGGGCAATCCTTCCGATGCATAATAAAGCGTTTTTTTATCAGCAGCGAGGTAGGGAGTGAAATCGTTTGCGAAGGTGTTGATCTCTGACCCCATATGTCGCGGTCTGGAGAACCTGTTTTTATCCTGAACCCATTTACTGACATAAAGGTCAGTTCCTCCCAGCCCATCTTCTTGTTCTATGGACATTACCAGAATCAGACGGTCCGGAGACAGTGCAAATCCACTGAGATTACTTTTGTTCCAGAACGATTTTATTGGAATCGCTACAGGTGCACTCCAGTTACCATCTATCCTTACCGACTTCGATATACCTTCTTCGATAATTTTGTTGTCTTCGTTGTAAATGCCCGAAACGAACAACACATTAGTGTCGAGACAAGAGGAGATTGTCCAATTTGTGCCGGCATTATTAATAGGTGCTCCCAAAAGTTGGGGTTCAGACCATTGCTTGTTGTTTAGTTTTTTGCTAAACCAAATTTCGTTGGCTTGCGCTTGAAACTCGTTGTCGGGGTGCCCCAATCTACTGAAGTACAATGTTTGATTTATAGGAGAATAGATTGGAGCGAGTTCGGCATATGGTGAGTTAATATGTGAAGGTAAAAAAGATTTTTTCGGCTGAAAATCCAGCGTTGCCAGATTAATTTCGTGCTTATATTTCTGGCTGACCTTGAAATAATCGATAGCCAATTGTTGTGCGCCGTGCACATGAAAGCCCAATAGGTCACCATAAAAATTGATGTGTTGATTAATGTGGGCAACGATGCTGTCATTGATGTTAATTTCATACGTTTGAGGCCCTGTTTTCTCTATGCGAACTTCATATTCATCAACAGGAAGCATGCTCGCCTTCATCAATTTTATATGGCGTTTGTTCTTATATCCAGTTAGTTTTATCAAACCAGTTGGCCCAATTTCAAGCAGGTTAAAATTATATAAATCCCTTTTGCCAAAAAATATTCCGAAGTTTGAAGATTCGTTTCTTGAGACAAAAGTTATTTTGGTATGTAAAAGGAAGTTTGCTCCCGGGTCGATAAAGTGGCTCGTCTCGAAATGTTCTATTGCTTTCGAATTTGCAAATCGAATATGAAGTTGTCGGTTTATTATTTTAGATTTTTTACCTGCCGCAATACCTATAGGCCACTCCCGCTTATTATTTTCAAAAGATTCTTCAAAAGTAGACGTGAGATTGGTTTGGCTATAGGCATTTATGCCTAAAAATATACAGCTTATTCGTACTGCGGTGGAGAGATATGTCTTTATGAAATTCAATTTCGCAATTTGTCCATTTTACTTTTCATTCCTGCCGTTCCCTGCAAACCACCGGTGTGAAGCATAATAACTCTTGAGCCCTCCGGAAAATAATCTTTTTCGATCAGATTCCATATTGCCATACACATTTTTCCGGTATATATCGGGTCGAGAGGGATAGCGAAAGTCGTTTCGAAAAAATCAATAAATGAAACGAGTTCTTTATTGATTTTTGCATAGCCTCCCTGATGGTATTCTAGAAAAAGTTGCCAATTTTCGGAAGTGTGTTTTTGTATTAGCTTATTAATGTCGTGCATTAGAAAAGACGCATTTTTCAATACGGCAATACCCAGCGCTTTTTGCTCGGCGTTTAGGGCATTAATTATTCCCGATATTGTTCCGCCAGTGCCGCAAGCACAACATATGAAGTCAAAGTCCAAATCAATTTCTGCTATTATTTCAGTACAACCTTTTAGTGCATAAGCATTGGTTCCACCTTCAGGTAAGAAATAGTAATCAGGGTTTTGATCTTGTAATTCTTGCAAGAACGATTCTTCATGTCGCCTTTTATAAGTCTGGCGGTCAAGGTATCTCAGCTGCATGCCACAAGAAACAGCAAATTGCAAGGTGTCGTTTAGAGCTAAAGCTTTTTCACCGCGTATGAACCCAATAGTTTTGATGTTATGCATTTTACCTGCATATGCCGCAGCGTAAATATGGTTGGAGTAGGCTCCTCCGAAAGTAGCGAGTCCTTTGAAATTTCGTTCTTTTAGGCGGAGCAAATTGTATTTAAGCTTACGCCATTTGTTTCCGGAGATGTAAGGATGAATTAAGTCGTCGCGTTTGATGTAAACGTCAATTTTTTTACTATCGAACAGCGAATGATGTAGTTGGATTAAAGGAGTTGGGATTTTTGGATGATCCATTGGACAATAAAAAAATCCTCATATTTAAATATGAGGATTTTTATTTTCAAAGGGTAATTATTTTGAAGCAGCGTATTTTTCAGCTACCTTTTCCCAGTTAATAACATTCCAGAAAGCGGCGATGTAATCTGGTCTTCGGTTTTGATATTTCAGGTAATAGGCGTGTTCCCACACATCCAGACCAAGAATAGGAGTGCCTCCACAGCCTACATTTGGCATAATTGGGTTATCCTGATTAGGTGAAGAACAAACCTCAACTTTGCCATCCGGAAGAACACATAACCAAGCCCATCCCGAGCCAAATCTTGTAGCTGCAGCATTGGAAAATTCAGTTTTGAAAGCATCGAATGAGCCATAAGCTTCATTGATTGCAGCAGCAAGCTCACCTGTAGGTTCACCTCCGCCATTTGGAGAAAGTACTTCCCAAAATAAGCAGTGGTTATAGTACCCACCGCCATTGTTGCGGATTCCTGCGCTAAGGCTATCTATATTTTTCAAGATATCCTCAATCGATTTGTTTTCATTCTCTGTTCCAGCAATGGCATCGTTCAGTTTAGAAGTATATGCTGCATGGTGCTTGTCGTGATGAATCTCCATTGTCATTTTATCAAAGTGAGGTTCAAGTGCATCAGATGCATAAGGCAAGGCAGGTAATTCAAAAGCCATGTTGTTTTTTATTTAAATCGTTTAACAAAAATTTTATCGAATATATAGGAGTATAAAATTATGTTTTGAGTTCAAAAGCACAAACTTATTTGTCTTTTTTTGATCATTCTATACTCATAACTTCACAACATGTAAACAATAGAAATAATAAAAGGTTTCATCAAAAAAAAATTGACTTTTTGCTCAAAAAATGGCACATTGAGGGTTACGCGTTAATGAGTTAGTTAGATGTATCGAATACTTTGGGTTATTGTTATTGTTACACTTTGCAGTGTAAACAACACTAGTGCACAAAAAATTATTGAGGAAAAATTTTTAACACAGCCAGACGATTATCAGTGGGCATTGAAGTCTCCAAATGTAAAACTCCGTAATGGCTTGTTAATGAATAACGAGGCGGGCAAAGCGGATATCATTTGCTCTCGGCAGATCGGCTTTGATTATGAACAGCATTTCAAAATTGAGACTGTAATTAAATTCAGTCCGAAGGGAAAATTTGGAGTTGTGTTTGGGCGTAAAGGGCACGACCCGCATCCGACGGCAAGTACAGAAGGTTTTATCTTTTCCTTCACTGCCAAAGGTGAATACTTTTTATACAATGAAAAAGGAGCCGAGTTACTGTTATTAAAAAAGGGTAAAATTAACGCATACCCAAAAGGTACAACAAACGCAAAAGTTACTATTGAAAAAGATGGTCAGTTTTGGGATTTCAAAGTAAACAATTCCGTGGCTGTCTCCATGCCACACTTTGAAGCTAACGGTTATTATTTTGGCTATTATGTGAGTCCGAAAGCATCTATTGTTGCCAAGTCGCTCACTATTGAAGGGACAAAAGTAAAGCTTGGGGCGCCCAAGAAGGTGGTGAAAAAAGAGGAAAAACCTAAAGAGGTAGCAGAGAAAAAGCAGGTTCACAAAGAGATTAAAGATGATCATGTGTGGGCGGAAAACGAAGATGCAGAAAGAAAAGCACGAGAGGAACGCGAACGTAAAGAACGTGAAGCCGCAGAAAAGAAAAGAAAAGAAGAAGAGCTGGCTGCCAAGAAGGAAGCCGAACGCGCCGCTGCAGAAAAAGAGCGTCAGCGATTGATTGCTGAAAAGAAAGCGAATGAAGCTGAAAAGCAGCGACAATTGGAGGCCGCACAAAAGGCACACCAGGAAAAGTTAGCGCGTGAAAAAAGAGAAGAAGAAGAGCGTTTGGCTGAGCGAGAAAGAGAACGTGATGAAGCGGCCAAAGCCAAAGCCGAGGCAGAGCGAAAAGCAAAAGAAGAAGCAGATGAAATAGCTCGTAAACAAGCGAAAGAAGAAGCAAAAAGAAGGGCAGAAGAGGAGAAACGCCGTCAGGAAGAACTGGCAGCTGCGGAGAAAGCTGCTAAGAAGAAAGCAAAGAAGAATAAGTCCAAAGAAACAGAACAGTCGGGATCGCAACGGGCAATTGTAGCGAATGCAGCTGTGTTTAGTGAATTCGAAAAAATTAATCTCGGGGAAAATGTCAACGACTATAACCTGGAAGTGCACCCTATTGTGTCGGCCGATGATCAAACACTATTATTTACGAAATTGATTCCCGGAAAGTCCCCACAATACTATATTTCCGATATGAAAGGTTTGGGTTCATGGGCAAAAGCAGAACAGGTAGGAAGAACTTTTAAGAACGTACACTTAAATAAATTTTGGAATGTAAGTGCCGATGGAGTACAACTTTTAGTAAGCCCGGATTATTCTGATACAGCAAAAGCATCGCGAGGTTTTCGTATTACCAAGATGGGGATACGCGGATGGGGATTTCCGACATCAATGCGAATTCCTAATTTCAGGGATTACGACAGAGATCATAATGCTACGGGTTTCTTGTGCTCAGATCAGCATACTATGATATTCAGTGGGGCCTCCATGTCTCATAGTAGAAAGCATCAGTTATTTGTCACCTTCAAAGAAGGTAAGGGCTGGAGCGAACCGAAATCCTTAGGTTCACTATTCAACAGTGATAAATTCACAACATCGCATCCCTTTTTAGCTGCCGATGGCAAGACACTATACTTCTCGTCAGACAGAAGCGGGTTCGGAGATAAAGACCTGTTTATGACCAGAAGGTTGGACGATAGTTGGGCAAAATGGTCTACGCCGATAAACCTCGGAGAGAAGATTAATACAGCGCAGGCAGACACAAGTATATCTGTGTCTCCGTCGGGCCAGTTTATTTATGTAACACTACCATCGGAAAGAAAACATACCAAAGACGTTTACAAAGTGGAGCTGCCACAGGAGTATCGTCCGGACCCGGTAATGCGTGTTCATGGTTCTTTGGTTTTCGAAAATACGCTTGAAGCAGTTAGAGGTCAGGTAGTGGCCATTAATAAGAAAAACGGAGAAATAGAAACATTTGCCTGGACCGACCCTACCTCTGGTAAATATACCTTGGTACTGCGCAAAGGTGGTCAGTATGAACTGGAAGTAGTCAAGTCCAAAGGGGATGCCCCCAAACTGGAGGTGTCAACTGTCGGAATTACAGATTACAAAACCAAAAAGCATGATTTTCACCTAAGTGGGCTGTAGTAGTCGTTTGCTACTCAAAGCCCACTGGTAAATAGGTTTCCGGCTCCCTTTATGGCACATTTTTGATATAGACTGCAAGCTTATGCGGCGCTTTCTTCAATAAGACCATTTGAAGCACCTATACCCACTTATTAATTGCCGTATGAGTATATAAGGAAGAGGTGTGGTCCATAACAGCGGATTGGCGTGAGCACGCAATACATTATCTTTTAAATAGGATTTGGTGTAGCAACCCAAAAGAATTACAGCTGTTTTGCTGTCTTTGGGCTTATATTCCGGGGAAATATCGAAATCGATAAGCCCCTTATGTCCAACATAGCAAATAAAGTCAGCGTACCGGCCAAAATTCAGTAAAATACCTTCGTATAAAACTTATTGATTGTACTGACTATTGGCCTCAGAAGTATATGTTCTATGCATTCTTTAATATGTATATCCAGATAGGCATCAGCAAGCGGGTAAGCGTTTTTGGTCTTATGTTTAGTACCCTATCTAAAATATGGGAATTAAAGCTTAATGCACCGATCATAATATGAGCCCCATGGCCTCAACCAATAAACAAATTTTCTTCATTGCAACAAGGGAGTAGCGGTATGTTCAGGATACTGACAGCATAGGAAAAAGAGTCCTTAAGAGTTGAGTTTACCCTATTTATTTGATATACAAGGTTTACGAAATAGGCAGTGGCCAGATAGTATTTATGTAATCTAAACAATGTGGAGCGGTTAACGATAATCGTTTTCTAACATGTTGAAGAAGGCAGGAGGGTCACTTTCTGCCTTCTGACTTTTTATTCTGGTTCAAATGGTTTCATGTAAGCCACCTTTAAATAATCGCTGTCGGTACAAACAAAAAAGCCGGAATCAACGATTCCGGCTTTTCCTTATTATTTGATTTTTGACGTGCTTACATTTTTACAAATTTAACGAATTGAATACCATTTAAGGTTTCGATTTGTAAGTTGTAAATGCCAGATGGCAGATTTTCAATATTCAATTGCATTACTGAGTCACCATTAACATTGATGCTGGTTTCAGTAAATATTCCACGGTTACCAAATATGGTAATGCTTTGAATGCTGGCACCAGGTGCTTCAATGGTAAGCATATCGCTTGCTGGGTTTGGTTTTACCATTGCTTCGGGCATAAAATGCTCAGAAGCTCCTGAAAACCTTGCAGCTCCGGCACATGCTCCCATGGTATAGCTATGATCGCTGCGAGAACCTATATACTGTCCAGTCGGACGATCATATTTGAAGAAGAATTCAACCGTAGAACCTGCCGAAACATTGTTAACACCAAAGATACGTTGGCCAAAGTCAATTGACGCTGCAAACGATCCCTGGTAGCTTCCGTTTAACCAGTAATCCATGTAAACAAATCCATTACCCATTCCGGCCTCGCCATCCCAATCGATTACTAATTGGTTGCCATTTTCCGAAATAGAAAGTGAATATTCGCTATTTGGTCCATCTACATCACAATTACCACCTTCGTCAATTTCACCATTACAGTTATCATCAAAGTTGTTACCAGGTATTTCATCAACGCCAGGGTTTATACCCGCATGAGAATCGTTACAGTCGCCGGTGATGAGTACAAATTCATCAGGTGTATTTCCAGGATTTGTACAAGCCCAAACCCAGGTGTTATTAGCACCCCAACCATCGCGGTCGCTATCAGCAAAGAATTGCGTCTGAACATTTTCATCAGTTTCACCATCACAGTTGTTATCAATCTCGTCACAGATTTCTTCTGCTCCAGGGAAAGCGGATGCTTCGCTGTCGTTACAGTCGGCCTCATTCAATGCAAAACCTGAAACAGAATTTTGACAAGAAACGATGGCGTCTCCTTCATCAGGCTTACCGAAGCCGTCATTATCGCCGTCTACGAAGAATGTTCGGTTGATACCGTTGTTTACTACACCATCACAGTCGTTGTCCAGTTGGTCACAGATTTCTTCTGCTCCCGGGTTGATAACATCTCTGGTGTCGTCACAGTCACCGCCTATTTGTACGTGCCAGATTGAAGGTGCTGAGCAAGATAATTCAGCTGTTGTATCACTTCCATAACCATCATTGTCAGAGTCATGATACCAGGTCAACATATCTCCTTCTTCATCGATTAATCCGTCGCAGTCATTGTCTATGTTATCGCATATTTCAGGTGCATCCGGGTTTACTGCGTCGTTGCTATCGTCGCAATCCAGATCGTTTGAGCTATAACCAACTTGTATTCCACACAATTGGACAGCTTGGTTTGGATCACCGTAACCATCACCATCACCATCTACAAAGAACTGGCTGGTTGGTAAATCTTCGTCAATTAATCCATCACAATCGTTGTCTATACCATCGCAGATCTCTGTAGCTTCCGGGTTTATATCCGGATTATTGTCATTACAATCTACATCAGCTGAGAAACCATCGTTGTCATTGTCGGCAGGTCCGGCCTCTCTTATGAAGTTAAATTCATCGAGGTTGAAACCATTTGCATTTGCAGTGAATCGAAGTACGTGAATTCCGGTAGTAAGAGCTATTCCACTAGCTGAAATTGTTTGATAATTCTGCCAGTTACCAGTGTTTGGTACATTGAATGAAGCTAAATGCGCTCCGTCCATATCCAGACTGAAGTTAGTGCCACTATTTATAGAGGCTACTTGAGCTTCAATGGTATAAGTGCCACTTTCCTGTACATCAACGGTATATTTCAACCACTCACCTTCGAAAATCCAACCTACGTTGCCATTTTGTGAGCCCCATTCAACGTCAACGTTGTCGTTGCGGATGGCATTACCATTGTTTCCGGGATCAGTATCCCAGTAAGCTACTCCTTCACCATCTTCATCATAGAATTCGGCTTCAACAATTCCCGGAATTACTTGTGCCGTACCTTGGTAAGGTGTTCCTCCGTTGGAAGCAACAATACCATCACAGTTTTCGTCAATATTATTTCCGGCGATTTCCGTTGCATCCGGGTTAATGTTCTCGTCATCGTCATTACAATCGGTATTATCGGTAACGAATCCTAATGGTTGTCCAAAACAGGTTATAGAAGGATTTTCAGGATCACCGAAACCATCGTTATCACTATCAGCGTAGAACGTTTCATTTAATCCTTCATTAATTTCTCCGTTACAGTTATTGTCTAACTGGTCGCAAATTTCATCAGCACCCGGATTAATGATATCCATTTCATCATTACAATCTCCATTTTGGATCACATAAGTAGCAGGAGCTTCACATGCATCAATGAAATCGTCATTTCTACCGTAGAAATCGTTATCACCGTCTTTGTAGAATCGGGTTATCAGGCCTTCATCTGTTTCTCCGTCACAATCGTTGTCTATTCCGTCACAAATCTCGGTGGCATTCGGATTCACGTTTTCGTTGTTGTCATCACAATCCAGACTGTTAGTAACGTATCCTTCAGGTACTGAACATTGGTCTAATGTGTTTTCTGCATCACCAAAGCCATCATTATCAGTATCGGCGAAGTAGGTTACAGTCACACCTTCATCAATTGAACCGTCACAATCATTGTCCAGGCCGTCGCAAATTTCAGTAGCGTCCGGGTTGACAGTAGCATGAGAATCATCACAATCATCTTCAGCAATAAATCCATCACCATCAAGGTCAAAAGTACCTGTTCCGCAAGCGGTGATAGTAACATCGTCAATATAAATGAAGTCCCAGTCTCCTGAAGCGTGAATTCTGAATCGTAATTGTGTGTTGCTTGTGAATGGGCCATCAATTACCACAGACTCAGAGTTGGGCTGGTCATTTTCAAAGTCAACAGAATAATCCCAGTCACGTACGGTGGTGAATGATACGCCGCCGTCCGTAGAAATCTGTAACCAAAAATCTTCATTGGCATCGTCCATACTATTGGCGTTGTAATTAAAGTCAACTGTAAGTTGGGTAATTGCACTAAGATCCAGGTTCTCTGTAGTGATCATCGAAGTTTCTGTATCATCTCTTAGGCGGAGCGTGAAGTTACCACTGGCAGCATATGCTGCTTCGTTTCTGCGAACAGCATCTTCACCACCAAGAATCCAGATTCCTTGATTAGATTCAAAGTCGTTGGTGTTTACAAGAATTCCGCAGGTGTTGCCTACCGCATCCTCACCGTCACAATCTTCGTCAATGCCATTACCCGGGATGTCTGTTGCATCCGGGTTGATATTTTCGTCATCATCGTTACAATCGACATCTGCTGTGAAACCGTCATTATCATTGTCTGGAAAGGCATTTAAAAATTCAAATACCATGTCGTCGAAGTTAACACCTGCTGATCTCGCAACAAAGAAACGCAAAATATGCGTACCGGCCGGAAGGCTTACAGTTGCATCATTATATTGGTAATTTTGTCCACCTCCCGTATTGGCGATGGCTATCGAATCCACCAAAACCTCATCGTCCAGGTAATAATGTATTAAGGTCTCATTATTCCATGCCGACATTCCTGTTCTAAGTCTGTATTCACCAGCTTGCTGCACTTCAATGGTATATTCGAGCCACTCATAAGGATCAATCCAGCCTACATTACCGTTAGAGCTACCTTCCTCAATGTCGACACCTTCATCGGTACGCATGAATCCACCATTATTAGTTGTATTTTGATCGTGGTAAGCAACACCTTCACCACCTTCATCAAAATGCTCGGCCTTAATCGTACCAGGTACTGTATGGGTCATGCCCTGGAAAGTTGTTTGCAAAGGCTCATTCCCCGGATTGATATGGAATTTATCGATGTTAAACCCGCTGTATACGACATTAAAACGAACTACGTGTGTTCCGGCTGTAAGTGTCAAATCATTGATAAATACAGGTTTAGTACCATTGGTATATGGTAAAATTACATCACCGGTCCATGGCTGGCCGTCTAATTCGAAATTAATGCCTGCATGATCGCTATAAGCATTTAATTCAGCTACAATGTGGTAATCACCACCTTGAGCAACGTCGATAGTGTATTCAGCCCACTCGCGGTTAACCGTGTAGTTAAACTCGCTTCCAGTAATATCAATTGTACGCAGATCGTGTTCTCCGAATGCGATATTTCTCCCTCCATTGTCATAATGTTCCATTTCAATGGTTCCGGGAACTGCATGACCATTTCCACTTCTTGGAGTTTGCGAAATTGCAGATTGGAACGTAAATGTCATGTCATCAATGCTGATCCCTTCATTCAGAAAGAATAAGCTGATTACATGCGTTCCGGCTCTTATAGGTATCCACGATCTGTTAACGATCTCATATGTTTGAAGGTTGCCAGTGTTAGGGGCTTGAATACGTCCGGTCATGTACATGCCGTCTAATAATAGACCAAAATAGTTGTCACTACCGGTAGCCGCCACATTGAAGTCAATGGAGTAATTACCAGTTTGACTAACATTGACAGTATATTCTATCCATTCACCAGGCTGGGTCCATGCCACGTTGCCGTCTGCGCTACCTTGTTGGATATCTACGTCATCGCTACGAAGCCATGAGCCATTGTTGCCGGCATCCGTATCGTTGTAAACTACTTGAGATCCACCTTCATCGTAATGTTCCGCTTCGATGGTTCCGGGTATGTTATTGGCATTTCCGTTGAACGTTGTTTGTGCCGCAGGCACATTATCTATAATACCATCGCCATTTTCATCGATGCCGTTATCAGGGATTTCAGGTGCGCCAGGATAAATGGTTTTATCGTGATTGTGTAAGTCACCTGCAACACGTGCAAACTCATCAGGTATATCACATTTGAACATTGGGATGGTGTCATCACCATAGCCATCGCGATCATAATCAGCATAGCTAACAACAAGTGTGAGGCCTTCATCAATATTGCCATCACAATTATCATCTACGTTGTTACACAATTCCGTTCTTCCGGGAAATACAGAGGTGTTGTAATCATTACAATCCGAATCGTTGGTAAAACCATCACCATCAAAGTCATATACAGGAGTTTGGAAAGTGAAATTAATATCGGCAATGTTAAATCCACCTGCCGGAATCTCTAATCTCAAGGTGTGCCTTCCCTCAATCATAAAAACGCCGTTCACAGATAGCGCTTGGAAGGTTTGCCAACCACCGGTATTGGTAACAGCAACTGGTCCGTTGGTTAAGCTTACAAAGTCCATTAATAATTCTAACTGGCCGGTACTATTAGGGCTGGCGACATTAAAATCGATATCGTAAAGGCCTGTTGAAGCAACTTCAACGGTATATTCCAGCCACTCCCCATTTTGCGTCCACCCCAGGTTGCCGTTTGCGCTTCCGGTTTCGATATCTACATCATCGTTTCTTAGCCAATTACCACTGTTGCCATTATCTGTGTCAAAGTAAGCAACATTCTGGCCGCCCAAATCGTAATGCTCTACTTCTACAAGCCCCGGTATTGTTTGTGCTGCGCCATTAAATGGTTGCTGGGCACTATTGCTTTTTAAAGGAGCAATCCATATACCTCTACCATAAGTAGCAGCTACAATTTGACTGGTAGGTTTAGAAATGTCGAATCCGCGTACATCTACAGAAGGAAGTCCTTCACTGAAAAGTTCCCATGTGTCGCCCATAGTGTCATCGTGGTAGTATACACCATGCGAACACCCCAGGTACAGTGCATTATTAGAACCTTCATCACGAATTAGGCAATTCATAACCAGGTTGGGCAGATCGTAAGTAATATCTTCCCAGGTTTGACCACTATTGGTACTTTTGAGCACTTTGTTGTTCGGGTCCCACCCTGAAACTGTTACCCAAATGGTTTCGTGGTTTTCAGGATGAATCACAATTTCTTCAATAGCATGACCTGTAGGCAGGTTTCGTTGCGTCCATCCGCTTGTCCCTTTATCGGTAGTTTTAAACAAGCGATTACCCTGAGAGAAATAGATGACATTTTCATCAGACGCAGCAATTGCAGCCTGGTTAATCGTTGAGTTTCCGTTTACACCATCACTTATTTTGGTCCAGTTTCTACCCTGGTTGGAAGAATAAAACAGGTCGCGGTAACCTACTACCATATTTTGGCTGTTGTTAGGGTCAAAGGTAATAGGTAGTACCCAAGAACCGGTGCGGTCGGTAAGTCCATTGTTCCATGATCCTGAACTCCAGCTCGATCCGCCTGACAGGTCCCATCTGTTCCAATAGCCACCGTAAGAAGTGGAGAACATAATGTTGTCATTTTCCGGGTCGATTAACTGTGTCATAGCATCTCCACCGTTGGTGTTTTCCCAATGGCCGTCAGATCGTCTTCGTGAACCACCATTGTCCTGACTTCCTCCCGAAACAATTGCTGGGTTCTGTTGTGAAACCGCACCGTCGTAATACTGAGTGATCAGCAATCCATTAGAAAGGTCTTTCCATTCTCGGGTGCTTTCACGATAAGAATAAACACCGCCATCATTGCTGAAGTAAAGTAAATCGGGATCTGCCTTGCTGTAAGAGACATTCCTAAAGTCAGCATGGATTTCTGGCAAATAGATGCGGTCATAATGTCCGGCCCAACGTGTGATTTCATGCCAATAAGCGCCGCCGTCGTAAGATTTGGCTAAAGTTAGACCACCATTGTAAAATATATTGTCGTCGTTTGGAGAAACATAAATAGGGAAAAATCCGTGTCTCATGTTTTCCGAACGTAGTTCAAAAGACTGTCCTCCGTCTTCCGATACGTAAAGTTCCAATAGATCTCTGCCATCTCTGGTTACTTTCACGTAGTAGGCTAAAAATTCGGGGTTGGCAGGTGTTACGGCGAGTAACATGTGTCGGCTGTATTCTTCCCTGCTCGTCAGTTGGTTCCAGGTGAGTCCGGCATCAGTAGAAACGAACAGTTCATTGTCTCTCAATCCTCCTTCAGATCCCCACTCCGAAGCATAAACTATATCAGCGCTACCCGGTTTCCATGCCAAATCACCAAATGAACCGCTACGTACCTGATTCCAGGTCCTTCCGCCATCATTCGAGCGGTGGATTCCGTGTCGGTCGACAGCTAGTAATACATTGGAATTAACGGGGTTTCTAACAATGTCACCGGTACCAGGACCGTTAGAATAATCATATACCAAAGTTGATGGTGAAAAAGTAACACCACCATCTGTCGAGAAGTATACACCCATACCGTGACCGTGTGGGTTACGATGTCCAACAGAAACACAAAGCTCCTGGGTATTTGCCGGATTCAGAGATATATTGCTGACCATTGTCAATGGCAGGTCATCTCCGAGTGCAGTGTAGGTTTCCCCACCATCGTTGGTTCTCCAAAGGCCTCCGCCTGTTGATCCGACATAAAAAGTATTAACATCAGTTGGGTGTGATTCGACACATTCAGTACGCCCCATTCCCCAATAGCCACTTTCGGCGGTAGTAAAGGAGAGGTTTCTCCAGGTGTCACCCGGACGCGATGCAATACCTTTTTTATTGCTTTTTGCTGCTTTATAGGCACGATAAGCTTTTTGTGTCGGTCCACCAAGAGATCCATCATTCATGCAATGACGAGACCAATAATATTCCCAACGCTTGTATTTGATATAATGCCCAATTTCTTCACTGTAACTCTCATCAATATTTTCGTCATGCGTCATTAATTCTGAGAGTTTCTTGTCTACAACATCGAAGTGTGTGTCGGCCCATTTTTTTACTTGATAAAAATTGACCTCTTGGTTGCCTGTTTCGGATTTATATTTCCGAAGCCATCCTTGCGAAAAAGAGGGGAAGGCCCCTGCAGCAAGAATACATAGTAATACTAGTGTTCTAAAGTTCATAGTAGTAGTGTTCTAAAATAATAGTAGTAATTCGACAAATGAATGAACTTATGATAACGGAGTGAAATGTTTTCTATTAATAGGTTAATTGGGCCAATGAAATGATGGTTTTAACCAACTAACGGCAAAAGAATGTTAGTAGAAAAAAACAATCTGTTTGTCGGTTAAAATTTGATGTTCGTAGCGGGCTTAAGATTAAAAATTGTCCTGTTGTCTTAAGATAAAGTGCGTTGGGTATGCGCTGAATGGCCAAAGTAGGTTCTTTTTTGTGGTGCACCTAAACGAGGTGCCAGCTTTGAAAAGATGGCCAGTTTATCTGACAAATCAGCGAGTTCGTCGAACAGTAAAGACCGATCGCTTAATCAAAGCGGTTTGAGTATAAGCTGAAAGACAATAAGGAAGTCGTTTTTCAAATTAATCGCAAGCGGCTGTATGCCCGGCAGTGGGATTAAACTAGAAAATCCAATGTATTGTTAACAATACGATAAAAAGTGATGTGTTTGTCGATAAATATCTATGAAATAACAATAAAATCACATGAATAGCCTATTAATATCTACGAATTAGATTTTTATGAACGAGGTGCCTACCTCGTCCAGGCCTCTGCCTTGTTTACTTTTTGCAAATTGGGTACATTTATCAAATGATTAAGTTTGTTGTTACCAAACTTTTGCCCATTTTAATATCGCTCCCTGCTTCTTACCTCTTGTGGGCTTTATTCTTTTCCTATTTACCTGTAAATATCGATTATCTCAGTGGGGGTTTTGACGACAAAAAGGAACTATTTCTATGTTCAAATGGTGTGCATCTCGATTTAATGATTAAAAAAGAAGATTTGTCCCCGATGCTTTCAAACTCCCTGATACTAAATACCGAAACCAAATATGTTGCCTTTGGATGGGGAGATCGTAATTTTTATATCAATACACCTCGGTGGTCGGATCTAAAATTAAGTCATGCTTTATATGCCCTGTTTTGGAAAAGTCCAACCCTGATGCATGTTAGTGAGTATAGGGAGCTACCAATGGGGAGTCTGGAAGTACCGTTACATCATACTCAGCTTCAAGAAATAAATGATTTAATTAACAGGGATTTCAGGGTTGATAGCTCCGGAAAGAAAATGTATTTAGAAGGTCATAGTTATGGTAGTAATGACCTTTTCTATGAAGCTCACGGAAGTTACTCTTGTTTTAAAACCTGTAATACCTGGACAAATTCGGTATTGAAGAAGAGCGGAGTAAAGGCCTGTTTCTGGACACCTTTTGATTTTGCGCTAATGCGAATTCTGTAACTCTTGTTCCTTATTTTCATAGTCTAAGACCATTTCAGCTAAACACTTTACCCATGATGGATGCGTGTTGAGGCTTTCTACCAGTTGCCATTTTTCACCTCCGTGCTCCTGAAATAATTCCATGTATGTTTCTCCTATTTCTATGGTAGTTTCAAGGCAGTCGGCTACAAATGCAGGGGAAAAGGCCAATACTTTCTTGATACCCTTTTTGGCAATTTCAGGAACCACGTCGTCGATATATGGCTGTATCCAGGGGTCTTTACCCAGCCTCGACTGAAAACATACCGTATAATCTTCCTTTTTTATATTAAGCGCTTCTGCGAGCCTTCTGGTAGTTTCATAACACTGAGCCCGGTAGCAGTAGTGATTTTTGGCGTGATAAACAGCGCAGCACTTATCGTTTAATTGGCAATATCCATCACAGGCGGCTTTTTTTATCTGTCGTTCGGGCAAACCGTGATAGGAAAATACAAAATGATCATAGTGCTCATTTTCTTTATAGTCCTGAGCAATTTCTTTGCAAGCATCTATAAATGAATTGTTGTCTACATAATTGCTGACTACTTTTAACTCCGGTATGACTTGCCAGTCATTCAATATTTCATTTACCTTTTGAATGGTAGAACCTGTAGTGGCAGAAGCATATTGAGGGTACAAAGGAATAACGATAATTTGCTTGAAGCCCTTGTTCTTAAATTTATCAAGTGCGTGTTCTATACTGGGATTCTGATAACGCATCCCCAGCGCTACTACATAATTTGTTCCCAGTGCTTCCTGCAATAGTTCTTTTAATTTGCGGCCATGTACCAATAAAGGCGAACCTTCGTCGGTCCACACTTTTTTATACTCTTCAGCCGACTTTGGTGCGCGAAGTGGTGCGATAATTAAGTTAACGAGCATCCATCTCTTCAAGAATGGAATGTCTATGACTCTTTCGTCCATTAAAAATTCACGAAGATATTTTCTTACATCAGGTGTTGATGTGCTGTCAGGTGTCCCCAAATTGAGAAGCAAAACTCCGGTTTTTAAATGCATAAAGTAAAATTACATTTTTATTCAGAAATACGTTTAGATTTTGATAAATTCAGTCCCGGTTAGGAAATGAACATTTTCAGTATTAACAATTAAGAATAAATTTTGTTATAAGTGCGAGCCAAAATAGTACACGCTCCGTATACAGGTATTACAAAAAAGAATACTATGCTACCTACAAAAACGAATCGGTTTTGTGTCTTATTTTTTCTTCTTTGTATTATGAAGGTTTACGGACAGGAGGATTCTCCGGTTAGTTACGGTTCCTTTTTTGGTTTAAGTGCTTCCAGGTACGAACCGGCAGTACTAGGCCGGGATTTTAAACACGTTGATGTAACATTAATTAATGCTTATGTTTGGGCTGGAAATACAACTTTTAGCAGGCAGGAGATTGTTAACCTTGCTAATGCAGAGGTCCCGGACATTAATGAAGTAGTAGCACGTTTGAAAAACCGAAATCGAATAGGATTTGGAACAACCATTGATTATTTAAATGTCGGCTTAAGAATTAACAGTCACGAAGAAGTAAAAAAGCATGGTACTGCAAATAAAGTATGGTGCCCTGGAGACTTTTTTATGGAAGAAAAGTTTAGCCTCAGTTTCGGTATTGCCGAACGTGTTGAAGCTAACATTAGGTATTCAGGAGATATTTTTCGCCTGGCTTGGCAGGGGAACAAACAATTTGAAAACGACAACGCCGATCTCTCCATCATTGCAAACGCATTTTATGCTCGTGAATGGACACTCGGAGCAGCAATGCCTATTCATTTCCACTATAACCACGGTATTTGGAAGCACATGGAATACCGCGCCGGGATTAGAGTGAAATACATTCAGGGTCTTGCCGCTGCTTATACTAAGAACAGTGATATATCCCTTTTTACGGCAAAGGATGGAAAATACCTCGATTTGAATTATGACTACGACTACAGGTATGCCTACAATATTAACGACCCTTTAGATTTCAATCCGTTAAGAGGCGTAGGCAGAGGTGTTGGTACCGATTTAAGTTTAAATTTCCATTATAAAACGAGGGTTTACGCCAACATTAACTTATTGGATTTGGGTTTTGTGCGTTTCAATAAACAAGCGGGAAGAGTTGCTGATAATAACACTATTCACTTTGATGGAATAGATATGGGTTCGCTTTTAGGAGATAGCCTGTCGGTGGAGACATCAGAATATACATCGGTTTATGAAGATTTCGAAATTCAGGAAGGCAGACCCTTTACCATGCCATACCCTACCCGATTAAGACTACATATGGCCTATCGTGTGCCGGGAACCAACAGGCAGGAAGAACTTTACCATAAACACACTTTCGGTATTACTTATATTCAGGGTTTTAAAGATTTCGGAAATGCTACCATCGTACCCTATTTTGCCGCGGCCTATGTGTTTAACCTATTTGATCATTTTGAGATAGGTACCAATATTGGCGGTAGTGGTTATAATAGAACGGAATGGGGACTTTTTGCAGCCTTTCGCGTCGGTTTCTTCCGAATGGGAGTCGGATCGGGTAATTTGACAGCGCTGTTTAAAAATTATGGTACAGGAGGAGATATCAATGCCAATATCTCCTTGTCCTGGTAAATAGTTGTTTATTCTTTAATAAAAGAGGAAACATGGGTTTCTCCGTTCTTATCAAGGATATTAATTCGATATATTCCGGAATGGAGATGGCTCAATTGTAGATTTGAACGGTTGTAAATCTGTTCAATTAATACACCATTTACATCGTAGATTGATATCATATCAACATTCTTTTCAAGAGCAATACTTAATACATCGTTTACCGGATTAGGATATAGTATGTTTGATCGATCATCAAATTTTGCATATGTACTTGTTATGCAGGCGTCTTTCGTTATTGTAAGGAAAAAATCTCCTCCTGAGTGCTGGTGACATTCGGTAGCAGTAATAGTTTCGCGATGCTCTCCAATTACGACGTTTTCAAGGTCTCCAAAAAAGTGTACACCGTAGACCCGTTGAGGATTCAGTCCGCTGCCTTCGAAATCATAAATGTCGGCATATACCACTTCCTGAATTAATTCATTGGTATCCGTGATAATAAAAGCATAATTTTCACCTGCATCGATAAAAAGATTATTGAGAATTGGCACACTATCATGCTGATTATCTGTAGGGCATATAGATACTTCTGTACCCCATCCCGTTGTAGCTGTGGCCGATTCTTCACACATTGCCGGCGTCATGACAGGCCCAAAAGATCCTTCAGCCCATGACACTGCGAATGCCACACATCTAAACAGCACATAATCATAATCGTCCAATTGTATATCCTCTGAAATATCGTAAGATGCCTCACCAGAAAAATGTCCTTCTTCGCTAAGGTCAGCTACTTGCAGTGAACCTGAGAATGCCGAAGATTCACTAAGAAAGAGTCTTACGTCCGGACCTGAATCAGTATTATAGTCCTCATCTAATCGTATGCTAATGCTGCCATCATCGAACTCTTCGAGAAATGCTTTTCCAGTGATGTCATAATTGGTTCTTTTCAATTCGGCAACACGATAGGCCACAAGACTTTGAGAAAAAGAAGGTATATAAAGGATAAGAGATAGGAAGATAGTAGTATATATGTGTCTCATTGCAATTTGGGTATGAGGTGAACAAGTTGACTTTAAATATCTAAACTACTATATATACGTTAATCCTAATGTCGCATGAGCGACTTTAGACGCATACTTATAACCTCAAGCCAAAGAGTAAGACATCATCGGTTTGTTTACCTTTGCCCATCCAGTCTCTCATTTCCTTGTCAAATCGTTGCTCAATTTTGTGCATCGGCTGATCCCATATTTCTTCCAGAATTAGCCTCTTAATACGTTTGGCTCCGTATTTACGATTGTCAGGCCCACCAAATTGATCAGGGAAACCATCCGAGAAGAAGTAAAAGCTGTCGCCCTTTTCGATATTCCATATGGTGTTAGTGAAACTTTCTTTATTTTTATATGCTTTACCACCACCAATGGGCCACTTATTTCCTTTAATTTCAGTGAGTTCACCATTTCTGATGATGTACAATGGACGATGTGCTCCTGCATATTCAAGCTCATTGGTTTTAAGATTTACACGTATGATAGATAAATCCATTCCATCCTTAATTTTGGCATCGTCCTGGTCTTGCCTGAATGTGCGGGTAACCAAATGGTCCAGATCATCCAGGATTTCTCCACAACTGTGTAAGCCCTTTGTTTCTATTACCTCGTTCAACAGGAAGTAAGCAACTATAGATATCATAGCACCGGGAACCCCATGGCCTGTACAGTCTACTGCTGCCAAATAAACATCGTCGCCGCGTTGGAAGAAGTAAGGGAAATCACCGCTAACAATGTCTCTCGGCTTAAAGAATACAAACGACTCCGGGAATATTCTACGAATCATTAATTCGTCGGGAAGGATGGTTACCTGAATGCGTTCCGCATAGTTGATGCTTTGATTGATTTTATTATTCTTAAGGATAATTTCATCTTCAATGGCCTTTCGCTCGGTAATGTCATGAGATACAACCAATACGGAACCTATGTTTCCGTTGTCGTCAAGTTCCGGAATGGCGTTTACATTCATAAACTTGTCACCATCGGTGGTGGGGAACATCATTTCTTTGTTGTATTCGTCTTGCAACAACATCACCTGACGCACAATATCATCCCACTCTTTTATTACTGAATCGTCTATACCTACTTCGTCCAGTCGTTTATTGAGTACGTCTTTTGGTTCCAGTCCGGTTAGCTTTTGGAGCATAGGATTGGAATAGAAGAACTGTCCGTCATCGCTTATTCGAATAATTAAATCAAGACTGTTTTCCGATAAGGCTTGCATCTGTCCACGTTTTTTCTCTTCCTGCTCGGCGCGTCTGCGTTCGGTAATGTCTCTTATGTTCACAATGAGACCGTTAATGGCCTTATCATGAATCATGTTTTTGCCAGTAGCTTCCAGCCAGATACGTTTACCTGATTTGGTGTAATAACTGTATTGAATAATTACCTGCTCCTCTGAATTGTTTATTAACGCATTAAACATGCGTTCGAAATCCTTGAGCCCAAATTCATGAATATGATCCAGGTCTTTGGTACCTATAAGTTCTTCCTGTGTGTAACCCAGAATATGCTCCACCGAAGGACTCACATAGCGGATTGTAGCATCCGGTTCGTAGATCATAATTACTTCCGATCCGTTAACCAATAAGGCCTGCAACCTTGTCTGTGCATGGCTCACTTCCTCGAGTAAGCTACGGGTATGCGCATTAATTTTAAGGTTAAATATAGTTTGTGCAATTTTATCGCTTACCTCTTGTACAAATTGTATTTCGTTTTTCTCAAATACCTTGTCTCCGGTGAACTCCAAAACGCCATACAACTGCTCATTGGTGATCATGGGGATAAGCAATATTGATTCAGGTTTGTTGTCATCCTTAATACCTGATTCAATGTATTCATAACTGTCGGGAATTTCCGTGCGGAAAATAACATCGCGTTCCTGTGCTGCATGGGTTACCAGGTTTTGTTCTTTTAAATTCAGTTGTCGGTTGACAAATTTCTTTTTACCATATGCAAAGCTGGCAACTTGATTTAATACATCTTCTTTTTCATCGTTTTTTAAATACAGAATGGCCTGGCGGGCATCTATACGTTTGTAGATGTATTGTACAATTCCATCGCAAAGTTCCTGAAGTTTGTCATTGTTACGCATCACATCTCCTAATTCGGCTACCCCGGTAATTACCCAGTTACGCTCATCGTCTTTGATGCTCGCATTATGTAAGCTTTGCTGCATAAACAACAATGAATGACCAAGAATATCATTGGCACTTAGTGGTTCGTATTCAAGTGTTTTGTATTCCCCTTGCCCAATTCCAAGTGCGAATTGAGAGGTTTTTTGCAATTGTTCCACGTGTTTATTTACCACATTGATCATTTCGCCAATTTCGTCCTGTGATTTAGATTCAATGGTAGGTGGCAATTCTCCGGTACTTAGAATGTCAAGAGCCTCCTTCAGCTTTTGGATTGGAATAGTTAACCTTCGCGAAATTATCAAACCAAAAAACAGCGCTATTCCCATTGATAAAAGCCCCTTGGTACCCAGCATCAGATATAGCGTAGCAAGTGTATTGTCTGTTTCGTGTGTTTCTATTTTTATGACCATTCCCATTCCCAGTTCGGTGAGGGGTGTCCATACGGCCAGGTTTTGCCTGTTGTTGTAATCATCATAAATTCCAAAGCCAGAGGCTCCCGCACATGCTTTAAAAATAGGGTCGTTAGGATGGATTTCTTTGGCCATTTTTGCCGGAAGTTTATTGGTGTAGTAGATATATTCCACCAGTTTATCGTTGCGTACTCCAACTAAAATTTCTCCGGTTGTTCCCAGCCCCGTTTCATAAATACGCTTTTTGATAAACTTGCTCAAGTCGATTTTGCAGACCAATATACCCAGCACAGAGTCGTTTTCTACAACAGGCAAAGAAGCATAAGTGTAATATTTAGCCCCTTCCTTAGATGCTTCGTTTTGATAGAACCCTGCTAAACGGTTGTCTAAGGTCATTTTCAGTCCAAGGGTATCGTAGGGGTAAGAATTGTAATGAAATACAACCTCTCCATCTATATTCAGCGCCAGGATATCTTTGAAATCGAAAGTATGTTCGAAGGCATCCAAAAAATCTTTTTGCAATTTGAACTGAATAGCTTTAAGTGAGTCTTTGTTACCGGAATCGAAAGCTGCCACCAGGTCGCGTAATTCTTTCTTCATGTACGAGGACTGTTGTAAGACCTCCATATCTTGTTTAAAGACTTCGATTTCACGTTCTAAGTTATGTACTTGTAAATCGGCAATGGCTTGTAACTCCTCACGATAAGCTTCGTGTACTATTTTATCCTTCTGTAGTAGCGAAAGAATAATTTCAATCATGACCACTACAAAAACGATGGAAGAAACAAGTAAAAGAATTTTACTACTTATTTTTGCGCGATGAAGCATGAAAAATGCAAAGATTTAAATGATACAATACTTTTTTATATGTAATAATCGCTTTATGCCTTGTATTAAACGCACAAAATGCACGAGGGTTGTTGCTTTATTTCTTCCTCTTGTTCGAACGATCGTTTTCAACGGATTGTAACTGAAAAAGATGCGTCTAAATACTTGTAAGGTCAATAATAAGAAAAAGCTATTAGCTTAAACCTAATTCTACCAAAAGCGTATAGCTTTAGGACGCATTATTGATTATTAATATATTTTTATTCCAAATCAAATAGCTGTTATATGTTGAATTTAAGTTATAGAAGTATACAAAACCGCTTCGTTTGGCCTATAATCGTACAGATTATCTTGAGCCTTATAATTATTATAACTATTAGTGTATTTCATAATTACAAAAGCCGTTTAAATGATTCTATTCTTATAGCAAAACGCCAGTCCATGATTTTGGATGTGATAGATAACAGCGTCCAGTCAGCTTATGAAGGAAACAGGGATGGCTTACAAAAGCTCGAAAGTTACATGAAAATGTATCATTCGTCTTTGCTGAGTCTTCAACATGGTGGTTCGGTAGATTATACCAAAGACCGGGTACAATTACCCCGTCTTCGCGATGAGGCTGCATTGGCCATTTTGAAAGTAATACAAGACACCTATAAGCACTATGAAACCAATTTGGGGACCGTAGTTCACCATTTTAACAATAAGGAACGTATAAGGGCTGCTCATAAAACGATACTTGTAAACGAGTATCACTCAGATTTACACGATCTCAATGACCAACTTGTTGATCGTTTTCTCACTATTAAAAACGATATGAAGCTGGTTATGACTGCCATTCTGATAGCAATGATTGCCGGAATGCTCCTAACTATATTTGTATTGGTAAATGGTTATGTAAGATTCTTTAAACGACCAATCACAAGGATTTTGGATGTTACTACTAAAACAGGAAAAGGAAATATCCGGGAACGCATCGACTATCAGTCAAAAGATGAATTAGGACAAATTGCAGAGGCTATTGACAGTGTGATTGACAATCAACAGAATGTAGTGAAGGTATTGGAAAAAATCGGTGAAGGTGATTTCAATATCTATTTTCAAAAGAGCAGCGAACGTGATATACTTGGTAATTCAGTAGAGGTAATGCGCAATCAGCTTCAAAATTTCTTTGAAGAAGATAAACGTAAATCGCAAATTAGTAACTGGACAAACCAAGGTGTAGCTAAGTTTGCAGAAATCCTGAGAAATAACAATAATGATATAACGGAACTTGCTGAAAAAATCAGCTCGGAGTTGACCAAATATGTCGAAGCCAACCAGGGAGCGGTGTACGTATTAGAAGAAAGCAACGACCCGGATGTAAAACGGTATTTGGTGCTGCTGGCCACTTATGCCTGGAAACGTAAGAAGTTTCTTGAAAAGAATATAGAGATAGGAGAAGGTTTGGTCGGTCAGTGTATTTTAGAAAGAGATACCATTTTCTTAACAGAGGTTCCTGACAACTACATAGAAATTACCTCCGGATTGGGGAAATCTAATCCCAACTGCATATTAATAGTACCGATTAAAGTAAACGATGAAATCTATGGCGTAATTGAACTGGCGTCTTTTAACGTCTTTGAGCCTCATGCGATTTCGCTTGTGGAGAAAGTTGCCGAGAGTATTGCATCGTCGATTTCTGCTGTTCGCACCAATGAACATACGCGTAAATTGCTGGAAGAGTCGCAGTTGCTAACGGAGCAGATGCGTGCTCAGGAAGAAGAGCTTCGTCAGAATGCTGAAGAACTACAGGCAACGCAGGAAAGTATAGAGCAAAAGCTGGAACTGCTTGATTTTGAAAAGAAGAAAAATTCAGCTATTCTGGAAACATGTGTAGATGGTTGTATCTCATTCAACCAATACGGTAAAGTAGAAATATTCAATAAGTCTGCCGAAGAAATCTGGAAAAGAGATGCTTCACATGTCATAGGCGGTAATATTAATGATTTAATGCCTTTACACATTTCAAGGGAAGGTGACAATCATGTGGTGTATTTTGTGGTCGATGATAATAAGATTCCTATTGGTGTGCGCACAGAAGTCAATATATCAGACGCAACAGGCGAAGAACAGGCTGTTTTGCTTACTATCAATGAGGCCAAGATAGGCGAGGAACACTTCTTTACGGTCTTTGCTCAAAGTATTTCCGTAGAGTTATTCTAATAACGTTGCCTCAATGGCATTGTCTGATTCATGCTTCTTTTGTTGCATCCTGAATCGTCCATAATATGGAGTTAATCCCTTTTGTTGATAGCTCTCAATAAAGTCATTTTTAAATTCCCGTACACTGAACGACACCAGGATCATTGAATAATCCAACTCCATTGGAAAATAAGTGAATGCCTCAAGTCTTAGACCCTGGAATTAATGAATTATAGCAATTTTTTTGCCAGGCAGATTCTTAGAAATGGCTTTTTATCGTTATCTTAGATGTGCTGTTAGTTGTCTTGTGTAGACCCATAAGCATGATGACAATCTAATAGTTATATATACCACTTACCAAGGTTTATTCCTGTGCAACGCAGGGTCACATTTTAAACATTATACCCGTGTCGAAAATTTTTATTTTACGAACCAGGAGAAGTATGGTTCATTTATTGATGATTTTATGTAGTACGATTTATGTGAGGGCGCAAGACTGCCAATACGTAAATGGTGAAACGCCCGCACTCTTTGAGCAACCCAACGGAAAAGGTTGCTATTTAATTATGGGCCAAAATAACAAGGCCATAGATAAATACTATGCCACTGTCGGCGGTCCATTACTGGCAGGAGCTACGATGTATACCAATGGATTTCATTGGGGTATTACAGACCCTTTTCATGATACCTGTGACGATAACAATTGTACCTGTGAGTATAATCATTTGCAGGGTTATGTCGATGTTCCGGATTATAAAAACACCTTTTTACATGTAGGTTATTACTTTGCAGGTGCTGTAGCTCAACGTATTCGGGATGAGCATGATAAGTGGGAGGAGGAAGTGCGTGATTTCGCCAAATGGGTGAAAAATTGTGGTCATCCGGTATTTCTTCGCATTGGATTTGAAGCGGAGTTTCAATACGCAGGTTTTGCAGAGTTTTACAAGTCAGTCTGGAGGGATATGGTAGATATATTCCGGGGTGAAGGTGTCGAAAATTGTGCATATGTTTTCCAGGTTGCCTATGGCGAAGGAGGGTGGGAACCCTATTATCCCGGCGATGAATATGTCGACTGGGTTGGTTATTCACACTGGGAAGGCAATAGGTCTGGCAACTTTTTGAATTGGGCAAAAAACACCGTCAAAAAACCCGTGCTTATCTCCGAGTCTGCACCACACAATGGTAGTTGCGCTGTAAATAAAGCATGGTTCGAAAATCTCAATAGTTGGGTAAAGCAACATGAGGATTTAATTAAAGGTTGGGCTTACATCAGCTACAACTGGGTAGGAAGTTCCGGAGGCTGCGCTGATGATCCTGATGCAGGTTGCTGGCGAGCTAGCGAGCAGTGGGGTAATACTGAAATAGCAACTGATGAAGAAGCCAAGAACTATTGGTTAAATACTATTGTAGCAGATGATTACTACATCAAATCTGACGGCAATTTGCTTAATAATATGTACACTAATTATGGTTGCAGCGGACCTATTATTGATTGTAATGGAGATGAAAATGGGACGGCATATATTGATAATTGTGAAACGTGTGTTGGCGGTAATACCGGAGAATTACCATGTGAAGAAGATTGCAATGGCGAATGGGGAGGACAAGCTTACATGGATCCAAATTGTAATCGTTGTGTTGGCGGCAGTACCGGAGCTGTTTGCGAACAGGATTGCCATGGCGATTACGATGGTATCGCTTTCACCGACGTTTGTGGGAATTGCGTGGGAGGCAATACCAGTGAAACTCCATGCCTGAAGGTATTATTCAAAGCAGATAAACTAATCGCTTTTGAAGGTGAAAAAATTCGTTTTAGTGACCAAAGTGCTGCGTCTATCCCTATTACTTCTTATGCATGGTCGTTCGGAGACGATGCGTCCATGATGACCGCCGATACCAAAGGCCCACATGAAGTGTCTTATGACGCAATTGGCCTCAAAACCGTATCATTAACAGTAAATACCGCTCAAGGTGCCGACAGCTATACAATGGAGCTCGAGATAATAGCTCCTCGTAGCCCTTATGGAGGAACGGCTGTAAAAATATCTGGTACAGTCCAATTTGAAAATTATGATGAAGACGGATCCGGTATTTCTTACAAAGATAACACTCCGGGAAATGAATGTTCGGGTGTATATCGAAATGATGATGTCGATGTCTGTGATGCAAACAACGGAACAGGAGGATATGTAATTGCGTGGACAGAGGCAGAAGAGTGGATGGCCTATACAGTAGAAGTTGAAGCACGTGGTCTATACACTTTTACAATTTCCTATGCATCAGGAAATGGCGCGTCGGTGAGCATTGATTTTGATAGTGTCGATATTGCCAATGGACCTATAAATCTTCCCGCCACACCTAATTGGGACACTTACCAGGAGGTAGTAGTAGAAGGAGTTGAACTTCAAAAAGGAATGTATAAACTCATGCATGTTTCTCCTAATGGAGGTGTTAACCTCGATTACGTTACTATTTCACTTACTCAGGAAATAGATTGCCATGGCGATTTAGAAGGTGATGCTTATATCGATGATTGTGGCGATTGTGTGGGTGGCTCTACGGGATTGATGCCCTGCTTAGTAGGAAGTTCCAAACCATATAGCCATTCACTGATGTCAATCTATCCGAATCCCGTGTCGGAGAATCTGCGCATAAAGGGGCTGTCCAAGGGAATTCATCATGCTGTGTTGTACAATGCACAGGGTAGTCGTATCCAAGAATTAACCATTGACGGAGCATGGAATGTGGCGCATCTTCCTCATGGTATATATGTTCTATTAATTGATGATTATAAAATTCTTCGTTTCTCAAAAAAATAGCTGTTAAGTACTTCAACAACGTAACATCTAGCGCCAATAATACAGTAAGTCGATTCTCGATGGATATTATTGGCGTTTTTTTTGACGCTTAGTTTATAGTTATAAACTTAATGCTAAACGTGCAACCTCTGCCCTCGTAATTGTTTTCCAAACTAACTTCTGCATTCATCTCTCGTGCTATTGTTTGTGCTTCATGCAAACCAATACCATTACCGGAAGCTTTTGTGGTGAAGAAGCTGTCAAACACAAAACCTTTGTCTTTATCAGATAAACCTATGCCATTATCAACAACCTGCATCTCATAAAAGTTGGCCTCTTTTTTGTCAGAAACAGTGATATTTCCAGCTACTTCACAAGCTCTTATGGCTTGCGTAGCATTATTGATTACATTCATAAATAATTGAGTGAGACGGCTTTTGTTACCCTTTATCAGGACTTCATTATCAAGGTTTATTGATACCTGCATGTTCTTCAAAGAATAGCTTAAGATTTTACATGATTCCTGAACAGATTCATAAGGAGCAAATAGGTTGTTGTCTGATTGATTGAGGCTATAGGTACGAAGCCTGCCGCTCACCTCCAGTACAAATTCAGAGCTAGACTGTATGGTAGCTAACAAAGCGTTCATTTTCTCTTTTTTGTCTGTAGGTATGTTCGCTAGCTTCAGTTCACTTTCTACGATAGTTGTACTCAAGGCTATTTGGGACAAGGGACTGGCAATATCGTGTGCTATTCCTGCTGTAACTTGCCCTAAGGTTTCCATTTTAGATCTTGCAGTTTTGAGATTTTGATAGGTTTCTTTGAGTTGGATATGGGATTCCTGAAGTTCTTTTGTTCGTTTTTCAACCGTTTGCTCAAGGAGGATGTTTTGATCTTTAATCAAATTTTCGTTTTCATAAGAGACTTTTAAAAGTGCTGTTTGCGATTTTTCTCGTTCTTTTTTGAGTAGATTAATGCGATTAGCAAGGGAGAAAGAAAGAAATAAGGTCTCAATTGCATTACCAAAAGCCATGGTGTAATTAGTGAAATTGTTTGCCGGTAATAATCCCAGATTTCTGCAAGAATAAATGATAACTCCGAATAAGAACGTTGACCAACCAAGTAAAAGATAGGTGGCACTCGGAGTTTTCTTTATAGCTAAGTTTGCAAGAATAATTAAGAACCAAAATCCCATAAATACTCCGCAAAAGTCAAAGATGATATTAGAATAGTAGGTGTATCCAAAGAGCGTGCTTATAAAAGTACTCGCATAAAGCATATTGCTACCATTAAGAAACTTTTTTATAAGTGGAGAAATTGTGCCTGTCACCTTCATGTAATGACGCATAAATTCTACAATTGTTATTCCTGATAGAGGAACAGCAATGTAAAAATCATAAGTTGATAACCAGGGCTTCTGGGGCCAAAGGTAAGCATGTGTATAGCCTGAAATAGCCAGTTGAACCATCTCAACGCTAAAGAGATAGGCCAGATATTTAAGATATATAGCATCTCTAATGGTGAAATAGATGAACAGGTTATAAAAAAACATGATGAATATGATACCAAAATAAATGCCAAAAAGTGCATCTTGCTGAAGTAAACTTTCATAGGTAGATTTTGTGTCAGAGAGCGTTAAAGGTATGAAGAGCGGCTTTGTACTCTTCAAAGAAATCAGGAACTCCTGTTCATCTCCAGGGTTAATAGTTAATTCTAAAACAATGCGTGGGTGTCGGTATTTTCGTTTATGATAATTGGCTGTCAAACCTGATTTGGCAATTTCTATTGAACGTTTAGTAGTTATTTTGTATAGAACCAACTCATCGATCATGGCATTATCAACTTGTAGTAATAGGCAGTGCGCTGGTGTATTGTTCTTAATACGTAATTTTATCCAATGTCTGTAATTAGATGTCCCCAGGTTAATTGGACTTTTAACAGCGGCTTTGAAAATACCTTTTATGATCACTTCTTGAGCAGACATGCTGGCGGTGCTATCTGCATAGCATGAAACAAGGCTATCAATCTTTATTATTTTTATGTCCTCATTCCATTGAATCGGACTATCTGTACCTCTCGTTGTATAAGTAAAAAGCAGGATCAGGAAAGGAAGTATGCATTAAGTCAACTTGGTCGTTAGAATTGGTTTATTAAAGATAAAAATTTTTGGCCTTTAAGAGGTATTTTTCTAGATGGTAATTAAATTTAAGACATCTATAAAAGCATGAATAAGATAATATCCAAACGTGTTAAAATACTAATTGCTATTGTTCTTGCAGGAGAAGCGATATTTTTTCTTCCTTTTACGGTAGTGCGAATCTTTAGACCGGGCATTCTTCAGGCATTTCAAATAGACAATACGCAGTTGGGTCAGGCTTTTGGTATCTATGGTATTTGTGCTATGATTTCGTATTTACTCGGTGGTCCCTTAGCCGATCGGGTTCCAGTACGGAATTTAATGGCCTTTTCGTTATGGGTTACGGCTATTGGAACTTTGTTTTTGCTGCTATTTAACACTTATCAATCGTTACTTTGGGTATATGGTTTTTGGGGAGTAAGTACTATTTTGTTGTTTTGGTCGGCTATGATACGCGCAACAAGAGAATGGGGCGGAGACTTTTTGCAGGGCAAGGCTTTTGGGTACTTGGAAGGAGGCCGTGGTATAAGTGCGGCGCTGGTCGCAACATTGATGTGGTTCGTTTATAGTAATAGTAGTGATGCCGGATCTGCTCATCAAAATACAGCCTTCGACAGGGTTTTATGGCTTTATGTCACCATTACTATTATTATCGCTGCAATTGGTTGGTTGGTTTGGAAAGTCGTGCCCAAAAAAGTGATTAAAAACTCCCATTCACAACGAATACGGTTTTCCCAGCTGCTTGCAGTGACTAAAAATAAGAACATCTGGCTGCAATCGGTTATAGTAATTTGTGCTTATGTTGGCTATAAAACTACGGATGATATTTCTCTTTATGGAGTCGAAGTACTGGGGTTAAGCGATATTGATGCAACTGGTATGGGAACGTTTACATTTTGGCTTCGACCTTTGTTTGCGGTCATCGCTGGGTTTTTGGCAGACAAAAAAAATGGTTTATATGTCATAACCCTTTGTTTTGTAGGCATGATAGCCGGCTCCTTTTTTATCTTCTTGGGGCTGGCATCCAAGATGTTATCATTTCTGCTGATTTTAACCTGTTTGCTGGCTGGTGTTTACGGAATAAGGGGTGTGTATTTTGCCATTTTGGAGGAATTAAAGGTGCCTTTACCTGCCACAGGTACAGCAGTCGGAATTATATCTTTTTTGGGCTATACGCCTGATATTTTTATGGGACCGCTCATGGGCTTGTTCTTAGATAGTGGTCAAAAAAACGCACATCAGCTTCTTTTTGGCACATTTTTAATCTTTGCAGTAGTGGGTCTTGGATGTACATTAATTCTGAGACGTATTATCAAATAAGTGTGCAATATTCAATGTGTGAAATCGTTTAAATGAAAGATGAAAACCTGCATTTTTCTGTTAGCAATTACAGGCACCTTTATTTATAAAAGTTACGCTCAGGACAGTAGTTTCGTACTAAGTCATGTGAGAGGAGAAGTAATCTACAATTCTGAAGATATAAACGAGGTTCTTGCACTAAGCTTATGTTGGAAAAGATCAGATAACATATTACAACTAGGCTTAAGAGGCCTTCTTGGAAGTCAGTCTGAATTATTCGACCAGCGTTCCGGAAGAGGGATTCGAACTAATTGGGACCGATTAGGGTTTATAGGCAGCTATCAATATTTTCCTGTATCGATGAATCATAGTTTAAATTTGTATTTTCAATATACCGTTCAATTTCATAGCTACTATGTGTTTCACAATAGAAATGATACTTCCACAACGGTAAACGATAAGCTCAATGTAAATAGAGGGCACCGTCTCTTTATTATTGAAAATCAATTTGGACTGGGTTTAAATTATTGGGTATTTCCCGGTTTATACGCATTCGCGCAGGGAGGAGTGGGTTATGCACCTGTAATTCAAGTAGGGTTCAGTAATAGTGTGAATCTTACTTTAGCCATTCAGGTAGGAATTATATATGACTTCAAAAACTATCGACTTAAGTATTTAAATAATAAAATTCCGGAATAGCTCTTTGAAATTGATTGAATATTTCAATAAATCGGTTTTACTTTCGTTTAAACCTTATTAATTTTGAAGAAGTCTTAATGTAAAGCGTATATGGAAGAAGCTGCAAATGAAAATGCCTTAGTTGCGGGTAGTCTGCAAGAAAAAGTAAATCAGGTAATTACAGAAGTAAAAAAAGTAGTGGTAGGGCAAGAATATATGGTAAACCGTTTACTTATCGGTTTATTTACTAACGGCCATATCTTATTGGAGGGTGTGCCTGGTCTGGCTAAGACATTAACAATTAACACGCTCGCTAAAGTTTTACATCTGGATTTTAACCGCATTCAGTTTACACCCGATCTGCTACCCGCGGACCTGATCGGTACTATGATTTATAACCAACAAAAAGGGGAGTTTGAAGTTAAAAAAGGCCCGGTATTTGCAAACATAGTATTGGCAGATGAGGTAAACCGTAGTCCGGCAAAAGTACAAGCCGCACTTTTGGAATCCATGGCAGAAAAGCAGGTTACAATCGGGGAGACAACATATAAGCTCGACAGGCCGTTTCTCGTGCTTGCTACACAAAACCCCGTAGATCAGGAAGGAACATACCCATTGCCCGAGGCACAGGTCGATCGCTTCATGATGAAAGTATATGTTAATTATCCGGATAAAGCTTCTGAATTAGAGGTCATGCGCAGAATGGCAAACATGAGCTTTAATAGCGAGGTTAATGCCTTGTTAACCAGGGAAGACATTTTTGCGATAAGAGATGCCGTGAACAACATCAAACTTTCGGAGCCTTTGGAGCACTATATTATTGAATTGGTATTTGCAACGCGAAATCCCAAAGAATATGGTCTGGAAAAAGAAGCTGCTTATATTCAGTTTGGAGTCTCTCCACGGGCTAGTATTTCTTTGAATTTAGCGGCAAAAGCAGTGGCATATATGGCGGGAAGAGATTATGTGTTACCCGAAGATATCAAAGAAATCGCCCAAGATGTACTTGGTCATCGCATTATTCTTAATTATGAAGCGGAAGCAGACGGTATTACCACCAAGCACATTGTCGATGCTATTTTGAATAAGGTTTCTATAGCTACAACCTAATTGTGTCCCAAAAAACAACGTATTTCCGGGAACTATTAAAAATTGGTCTACCAGTGAGTTTGGGTCAGCTAGGGCATATAATGACCAATGTTGCCGATACTCTTATGCTTGGCAATTATGATCCGGATCATTTATCGGCGGCGGCTTTTGCCTTCGGGGTACAAATATTTCCGCTTATTCTTTGCCTCGGTTTAAGTATGGGAATTACGCCAATAGTTGCCAATGCAGTGGGTGAAAATGATGAACAAAAGATATCATCAGTGCTGGCCAATTCCTTAGCACTATTTTTACCATTGGGCATTCTAATAGCATACGGATCTTATCTATGTTCTCCTTTTCTTTTCTACATGGGGCAGGAGCCCATAATCACTCAATTGGGACAAGGTTATTTTGAGGTTGTATGTCTGAGCCTTATGCCTTTGATGTTTTTTCAGCCTTTTAAGCAATTTGCAGAAGGAATGGCAGATACACGCACCGCTATGGTAATAAGCCTTGTTGGGAATGTGGTGAATATTATGTTGAATTATACGTTCATATACGGAAAATTTGGCATGCCGGCGATGGGCTTACTCGGAGCGGCATATGCTACTTTTTTTGCACGTGTGCTAATGGCCCTCGCCATGGCTTTTTATGTACTTAGAAGCTCCAAGTTTCGGTCCTACGTGTCTTCATTATCCATTCGTCTAATCAACAAAATGCAAATAACAAGAATACTAAAAATGAGTATCCCTATTGCAATTCAGTTTACTTTGGAAGGCGGAGCATTTTCAATCGCAGTGATAATGACCGGCTGGTTGGGCAGGCAATATACCGCTGCACACAATATAGCGCTTCAAATGGCGACTATCTCCTTTATTCTGATGAGTGGTATTGCACAGGCCACTACTGTAAAGGTTGGTAATTTTATGGGGAGTCGGAATTTTGTAGAGTTGAAAAAGGTGATGAACAATGCCATGTTGATGTCCACAGTATTTATGGGCTGCTGTGGGCTGGTCTTTTATTTCGGGCGAGGATTCTGGCCTACATTATTTGTGGAGAATAATGAGATAGTGGGAATTGCTTCAAATTTGCTTATCATTGCTGCATTATTTCAATTAATCGATGCAGTACAACACATAGCCGTGGCAGCTCTAAGGGGAATGAACGACGTGAGAGTACCAACGCTTGTATCCACCATATCTTATTGGATAATATGTATCCCTATGAGTTATATCATGGCTTTTCATATGGATTTAGGGATTTATGGAATATGGTATGGAATTGTATTTGGCTTATTATGTTCCGCAATTCTACAATTATGTCGATTTTATTATTTGTACAAAAGAACTACATTAAGAGTCGAACAGAAAGTTTAAACAATGGAGTGCATGGAAATGCCTTTAGCTATTTTGTGATTTATAAGATATTACTTCTAAATTCGTCAGATTGAGTACCGCTGATAATCATAATACTTCAAAGCAAATAGCCCTGCCACTTCTCCTGGCTATAACGTTAGCAGTAGGAATACTTTTGGGCCTTTATATGAGCGACTATGATACGCCTCATAACAAAGTTCAGGAAGCGAATAATAAATATGGTCAAATCTTGAATCTCATCGAACGCGACTATGTTGATACCGTGGATGTAAAGGCATTGAATGAAGAGGCTATTGAGTTTATGTTGAGAAAGCTTGATCCTCATACAGTGTACATTCCCTCGCGCGACATAGAATTAGCACAATCTTCTCTGGAAACCGGCTTTGAAGGGGTAGGGATTGAATTCACAATCATAAGAGATACGCTTTTTGTGCTCAATACGATTCATGGAGGTCCTTCGTATTTTGCAGGAATAAAATCTGGCGATAAACTGGTAGAAGTTGACGGAAAAAGTATTACGAGCGAGAAACTGGATACCAGGGAGATTTTTAAACTGTTAAGAGGCAAAGAAGGTTCTGTAGTCAATGTAGGTGTAATAAGGTATGGTAAACCTGATATGCTTCATTACGATATTACCAGAGCGAAAATTCCAACTTCTACAATCGGAGCCAGCTATATGATTAATAAACATACAGGATACATTAAACTCGATCGTTTTGCCGAAGATGCACACGCCGAATTTTTGGAATCTTTAAATAGTCTTTTAAAAGAAGGAATGGCTCAGCTCATTTTAGATTTGCGAGACAATGGCGGAGGGTATCTGGAAGAGGCACATATGATAGTAGATGAGTTTTTACCAAGAGGAAGGCTTATTGTCTACACAAAAGGTAAGCAGGTAAGTCATAATAAACAGTACAAAGCTAAAAAACCAGGGGCATTCGAAGAAGGAGAAGTAATAATATTGATGAACGAGTCAAGTGCGTCCGCTTCGGAAATTGTTGCCGGAGCATTACAAGATAACGACCGGGCATTAATTGTAGGGCGCAGGTCTTTTGGCAAAGGTTTGGTGCAAAGGCCTTGTACTCTTGACGATGGTTCTCAATTAAGAATAACGATCTCCAGGTACTATACACCAAGCAATAGATGCATACAAAAGCCATATATGGATAATGAGAACTATGAAGACGACTATCAAAAACGGCTTGAAAGCGGAGAGCTTTTTAGTGCAGATAGTATAAAACTTAACGATACACTTAAATATAAAACCTTAAATGGTCGCCTTGTGTATGGCGGTGGAGGAATATTGCCAGACGATTTCGTGCCAAAAGATACATCTGAATATTCTGCTTATCTGGAAAAATTGTTTACCAATCAGGTCCTGAGTGAGTTTGCTATTTTTTATGCCAACGAACATCATTTGGAACTGGAAAGGAGAGGCTTTCAGTCCTTTGCATCGGAATTTGAGTTTACCAAGAAAGACATCAGTAAATTTATTCTACAGGCACAACATAATGGCGTTTTGTACCATGAACAGCAGTTTTTAAAATCACAAGCGCTGATTTTTAAAATACTAAAATCAACAATTGCCCGTAATGTCTGGGGTAAGAACGAACAACATTTCATACTTAACAACAGAGATCCGTTTATTCATAATGCGTTGAGACTATTTCCAAAGTCTGACAAGATTTTAAGTGGCATTCCGGAATAGTGTTGCGGATCTAAAATTCATAAAAAGTATGTGGCGTAATACAAGCATTTAAACGTATGTCATGGTATTCGCAGTCTTTAATATTTTCAACAGCATCAAAAAGAGATAAACCAAGCTTAAAAACATTTGCTCTGCACGAAGTGAAAAAACGGTCGTAAAAACCTTTTCCATAACCTACCCGGTACCCACTGAGGTCAAAAGCCAGTAATGGAGTGAATATAAGGTCTATTTTTACCGGATCTACATAATGCTTGTCTCTTGGAATCGGAATTCCATAGCGGTCTAAAACAAGTTCGTCGCCTGGTTTAAATTGTGCATGAGACAAGGTGTTGGTTTCATAATCGGAGACAGGTACCAGTATTTGAAGATCATAACTATTCATAATTTGATCCAAAATAAGGAGCGTGTCTATTTCGTTTTGTTTGACAATAGGCAAAAATGTGTGTACTGTTTTAACGTCATTCCAGGGTAAGTTTGAATTTAGAATATTTTGGCCAATAGTTGTGCTCAGCGTTTCGATTTCAGCTTTTTTTAAGCTTTTACGCTTCTCTTTGAATAACTTTCTAAGCTCGGCTTTATTCATCGATCAAAACATTAAACTTGAATTCAAGCGGTTGAAGCAGCTCCAACAGCTCATCTATTAGCTGCTTATTTTCAAGTAGAAAATCGAAAATATTGTCGTGGCGTTCTTGTAATTGGCCACTCGGAAATAGTGAGGACTTCAGCAACAGGCAAGACTCTAACAACTGCCGATGTTTGCGTTTTTGCGCTTTTTCAAACTTTTTCTCAATATGAGCAAAGCGTTTCAGTAAACGACTACCCTCTGCGGATATATGTGTTTTAAGGTCAAGATCAATTTTTTCACCTTTTTGAGCTATCTGCTCTATTAAGGCACTCAAATCGCTCTTTTCCTTTTCCATATTTATGAGGTCAATATGATGTTTGGCCATTAGTGTCTTTTCCAATTCCATTCTATCAAGAAATAGGTCGGTGTAATCTAATCGGAGCTTTTGCAGCCTTTCGTTATTTTTGCGATTGCTTAAGAGTGCAAAATTTCGGGGAACCAGAATAGGGAAGAGGTGATTTGTATGTTCAAATAGTTGCTTTAATTGTAACCAATAGGCAATTTCGGCAGGCCCGCCAACATAAGCAATGTTGGGCAAAATGGCCTGTTGGTACAGTGGCCTTAGCACGACATTAGGGCTGAATCGTTCCGGATAAAGGGCTATCTCTTTGAGCATTTCTTCTTTGCTCAGAGTTATTGATGTACCTAAAATTTCGTAGTCGCCGGCATCGTTTTTTTGGATTCGTTGTCTGACTTGATCTTTTAGATAAAAGAAATTGATGTCCCTGACATGTATTTGAGCTTTGTAGCCTGCTTTGACAAGTGCAGCGCTTTGTTTTTTTGCCATATCTGACAGGGAACCTGTTAGCAATTCAGCTTTCATTTCTTCTCTGAACAGCTCCTTCAGTTTTTTATTATCGGCATCTAAAATTACAAGCCCGTACTTACCAAATAATTCGTTTACAAGTGCGCGCGTGCTTTCACTCAATGTAGCCTGTTGAGTATAGATTTCACGGTATTTGTGAAGCTTGCCAGGTAGGTCCTTAAAGATTGCATCAAACCCCTCTGTACTCATTCTCCCAACGGCACCATCTTCATGCTGCTGCCAGGTAAATCGGCTTCCGTTTAAGAAAAAATGGTTAATTTCTTCGAAATCATGATCTTCAGTAGCCATCCAGTAAACAGGCACAAAATGATACTCAGGATAGGTTTTTTGTAGGTGTTTACAAAGATTAATCGTAGTAATAATTTTATATATAAAAAATAATGGGCCGGTGAAAAGGTTTAGTTGATGCCCGGTTGTAACTGTAAAAGTTTGCTGCTGTTTAAGCAGTGCAATATTCGAATTAACTTCTTCCGGTAATTTGATATGTTGATATTGCTGTGTTAAAACATCAGCTAAAATAGTACGCTCGATATCAGCTGCGTCCAAAAGCGCTTCGAAGTTCTTCTTGCGAGGAAAGCCGGAATGGAATTTTTCTAACTTTTTACTGTCATTTATATAATCAAGAAACAGGGAACTAAAACTATTTGTTTTTGCGAATTCGAAGGCTACCCTTTTCATCGTGAATAAAGCATTTTATTTCACGAATATAACAGGTATTCTTTTAAATAGTTCCAAGATATTTTACTGCAAAAAATTATTTGGCTCTTGTCCATGTTGTAGTTTTGAAAATAAAACCCCAGTAGCCTCTTATTCGAAGTGTGTTTTTGCCTTCTAGCCACAAGGCACAATCATAGGTTTTTCCAGATGTCGGGTCGCAGATAGTACCATCTTCCCAGCGTTCGTCGTCCTTGTCATATTCAAAACCCTTTAAAATTTCAAGATTTAACCGCGGTGTCTTGCGTTTAGCCGGGTCTGGGTTTTCACTGTCAACTTTAAGGTTTCCGTTTTTATCGTTAGGTTCTTTTATCCAACTTATTTTTCCATAGAGCTTGTTTCCTCTCATATATACTTTGATTTTGCCGTCTTTTTCTTCAGATAACCACTCACCAAGTATTGAACTTTGTGCTAGTGTATTAAAAGATAAGCAGATACCAGTACAGATTATTAAAAGGTGCTTTACCATGATTGTCGATTATTAATAATTTGACTTTATATAAAGACGTTTATTTATTTTGAATATTGTATTGTACTGATTTATAAATGGATAGGTTTGAATATAGGTCAAAAAATACCCGTTAAACCTTTATTTCTAATTAAAATGCAAAAAAAAAAAATGATAAAGCAAAAATGAAGAATTTTCTTTTCGATAAAACGGAGTTTATCTTTTTGGGCAATCAAATAAGTAGAATGTGCATAATCGCTCATCTAAGCCCATTTTACAGCCGGGTACAACTGGATATTTTTAGCTTATTAGGTGTTTGACTAAAGAATAAGAAAACCAGCTTTTGGTAGAATTGTGATGCATTGTTTCTTGTATAAACCAGTTAAATTAATGAAAAACACACTTGCCATAGGCGCCTTTTTAGTATGGAGTCTGAAAGCTTCAGCAATTAATTCAAATCAAATGAGTGCGGTGAAGCTAGGTACTAATTTATGTGGTAGAAAAGAAGCCTAAAACCTCGCAAAGATTAGCACTTAAACCTTCTGAATGGAGATTTAGAGGTATTGCGTTGGCTAAAGGATGCCTGTTGGAATTACTTTTTTTACAAATAATTAGATTTTGTGTCCATATTTTTTCTTGTTACCCGTCTTTCAATCAAATGTTTAATACTTATATTAATAAAATAAATCAACGATAAGATGAAAGAATTTATGTTTATCATTCGGGGAGGCGATGATGTTAGAGCTGCTCAGTCGCCTGAAGAATTACAGGATCATATGCAAAAATGGCAGGTATGGATGGGAGGAATGGCTGAGAAAGGAATATTTGTGGCTGGTCAGCCATTGGATTTGGAAGCTAAAACTATTATAGATAGTGGTACTGCTGTTATTGACAGGCCCTTAGCTGAAGGTAAAGAGCTCGTTGGTGGCTATATAATAATTAAGGCGCAATCGTTGGAAGAAGCTACCGAAGTTGCAAAAGGATGCCCTGGTTTCGAACATAATTGCACGGTTGAGGTGAGGGAAATTCGCCCGATGTAAATGAGTAATAACCATCGACACATTGATCAAACGTTAAACCATCTTTTTCGACAAGAGTCGGGAAAGATGGTTGCTGTACTTACCAAAATTTTTGGTACAGAAAACCTTCAATTAGCAGAAGATGTAGTTCAGGAAGCATTGATAAGTGCATTGGAAACATGGAAGTTTAATGGAATTCCCGATAATCCAAGCGGCTGGCTGTATCGATGTGCCAAAAACAAAGCTATAGATGTCATACGCAAAAATAAACATGCAAATGTATTCGATTTTTCCGGCCCGGAACATCAACTGCTTCAATCCGAATATACGTTATCTCTGACAATGGATGATTTTTGGGATGATCGGTATATTAAAGATGACTTTTTGGCAATGATGTTTGCCTGTTGCCTGCCACAAATTGCCACCGAAAATCAAATTACCTTTATGCTTAAGAATTTATGTGGGTTTAGCACTAAGGAAGTAGCCAATGCATTATTAAGCACTGAAGAGACCATTACCAAACGTATTTACCGCACAAAAAAGTTTTTTAGAGAGGCAAAGATGAAGCCCGAGATTCCTACTGAGCAGGAATTGGGGACAAGATTAAATGCGGTATTAAGCACCATCTATCTGTTGTTTAATGAAGCCTATTTGGCGACCAATAATACGGAGCTGATTCGTAATGAATTTATGGCACAGGCCATTTCTTTATGCCAATGTCTGGTAGACCACGAAAAGACGCGCAGACCGCAAGTATATGCTTTAATGGCTTTGATATGCTTTCATTCTGCCCGAAATACCTCTCGTATTAATGAAGCAGGAGAGCTTATTATGCTGAATAAACAGGATCGTGCTTTATGGGATAAAGACCTGATTAAGCAAGGTAATGAGTTCATGAATAAAGCGGCATATGGCGAATCGCTGACCAATTATCATATAGAAGCGGCGATATCTTATGAGCATTGTATGGCGCTTAGTTATGAGAAAACTGACTGGCCGCGTATACACCAGTATTATAATTTGCTCTGGCAATTGCAAAAAGATCCGATTACATGGTTAAATCGATGCCTGGTGGTAATGGAAACAGAAGGCCCGGCGCAGGCACTCGAAGCTATTAAATACCTTGACGACAATAAAGCCATACAGTCTTACTCACTTTATTATGCCGTATATGCAGAGATTTTTAGTCGATTGGGAATGCACGACCAGGCAGCTGCCAAGCTTCAGCTTTCTATTGAAAATGCTAAAAGTGACTGGGAACGCTCGTTTTACCAAAAAAAGGCACAGCAATTGAATATATGATACGTCGAAACGTATCCTATTAATTAGTACTTTTTATTGTGTGAGTTTAACAAAATTTGTTTCACTAACGATGGTCTGTCCATTATTCAATTCAAAGGCTAGCGTGAATTTTAAAAATTCGGAATATTGAATAGGGGTTTTTATGACAATCGCAATGTCTTTTCTGAATAAGGGATCATGATCGTTGGATGTGTTATTTAAAGAATGGAGCCACTCTTCAATAGACATCCCTCCAGAGGCATTGAAATTAAAGTAGATGATGCGAAAATGATCCTTGCTAAGTGGATTTCCGGCTTCAGTGTCTAGAATGGATTCGTTTGCACTAATAGTGACGTTTGTGATTGATTGATTAATAACTTCCCCGGGGAGGTGACACGAATTTGCATAAGCTTTATTTGTGAAACGAGACCAATCAAAAGTGTTGGCTACAGATTCCAATATCGTTTCTATATGAATAAGATGGTTACGCTGATGAACAACAACGGTGTCTGCAAAGGCTTGTCCAGTCTCGTATACAGAGTTGTCAATATTATTGACTGTAATATGCTCGATATCATATTGAATGTCGGGGGGCGGATCAGTACATGTACATGCAGCTATCATTAATTGGAGCATACAATAAGCGCCAAATAGTAGCAGTGCTTTTCTTTTCATAAAATGGTAGTTAGTTCGAGTAAGAAACGCGATTAGGTTTCATGTATTGTGTGGCTGTCCATCTAAAAAAGTAAAGCGGAAGGGGCATTTTACATAAGAAAAGCTATTTAATGATCATGAATTCAACTCTCCTGTTATCTTTTCTTTTGGATTCTGTAGAGTTATCGTTTAATGGTTTGCTGCCTCCGTAACCTTCGGCTTCCATTCTGTCCCGGGTAATTCCTTTGTCGACCAGGTACGAAAGTACTTTTTCTGCCCGCTCTTTAGAAAGTTTTAAATTTAAGGAAGCGTCGCCCTGATTGTCGGTATGGCCTTCCAGGCGAATACGCATTTTAGGGTTTCTTTTTAGAATATCGTAAAGGTTGTCTAATTCAGCTAAGGCAGATGGAAGCAGAACCGCCTTTGTAGGTACAAAAAAGACATTGTTTAGTAGCATGCGTTCGCCATAATCGAAAGGAACCAGTCGAAGATCCTTTTTGATTTCCTTATAACTCTTTAACTTTTCCAGGTCAATGTTTTCCCTTACCGAATAGTATCCTTCATGCTCGGCATAAAAAGCATACTTTTTTCCTCGAGGAAGTACGAGTTCATAAAACCCGGTTGATGGATTGCTGTGTGCCGAGGCTAGTTCCGTACCTTTGTCCAGGTCCTTAGCCACTATAGTAGTAGCCAGCGGTTTTTGTGTATTTTCGTCAAGTATATATCCTTTCACTAGCGTGACCGGTTCTGGTTTCGCTTCTTCAGGTAGTTTTAGCTGGAAAATATCATGTTGCCCGATCGAATTTTCAGTGGAAACAAGGTACGCATACTCACCCGAGGCGGGAATAGAAAAGTAAGCGTCAAATTTTGAAGTATTGACTACTTTTCCCAAATTCTGTGGTGTGCTCCAATTTGTCCAGCTATCGTCTAATCGTTTGGTGACAAAAATGTCAGAAATGCCGTAATTATCGTATTTATTGGTGGTATAGTATAGCGTTTTTCCGTCTGCGGCGAGAAAAGGTGTGCCCGAAAGTGTTTCCGATGTATTAATAGTGGGGCCAAGATCCTTTGGCTCCGACCAGGTACCATCTGGTTTTAAAAAGCTTACGTACAGGTTGCCATTGTCAGAATCTTTCACGGGGTCCATCTCCATAATTAAAGTCTGTTCGTCTGCCCCTAACCAGGCACTAAAATGCTTGCCTCTGTCGTATTTTTCATAGTTATCAATATCCAGTTTTATGGGATTGCTCCAGCCATTAGTTGTTTTTTTGCAGAAGCTGTAACCACGGGCCACCTGTTTTAATCCACTGAATACTCCTCGCATTAACAAGATGTTGCCGTCGGGAGATTTGTTGTAACCGATTGCGTCGGGTATCTTATCGAAGGGGTATCCCACTTTTTTAGCTTTCGACCAGCTGCCATCTGCCTGAAGTTCGGACTGATAAAAATAGACATCGGAATCGATCATTCTGGAGAAGAAGAGTGTTTTTCCGTCTGGTGAAATGGCAGGGCTGAATTCTTTATGTTTGGTATTAATGCTTTTTGACAGGTTCTCCTTTTTTAATCCTTTAAAGTGCTTTTCGATAGTATGTACATCTTGAGCGTACATATATGGAATAACTAGCAGGCATATACCGAGTACAAGTAAGCGCATTTCTAAGGCAGTTTATGGGAGGTTTACTAAATACTACGAGAAAAAAGTGAGAAAGTGTCATCCTTTCATTAAAAAAGGATTTAGTTGATAACAAATCAATGAAATTTGTATAACAATGCTCGTGTAAGTCTAGTTTACCACTTGCAAACCAAGAACCTGATCTGCAAAAAGGCATGATTCTTTCAAAACGTTTTTGAAGTCTTTGGAGAAGTAGCCGCTTTGTATCCCATGCGTCCTGGCTTTGGGAAAAGCCATTTGTCTTTTCTTATTCGCCGGTGTACCAATTTTTTGAAACATTGTTTTGATTTTTTCCACAGAAACTATCTTGTCCTGCTGATCTTCATTTTCATAGTAATACCCCACAAATAGAGGAGCATCAATTTGTTCAAAGACATCATTGGTCATAGTCGCTTCTATGAGTGCTTTTAATTGGATAATAGCTTCTATGCGATAGTTGGTATACCAGTAATTTTGGGCTTCCGGAGGCGCTTCCCATCGATACATTTCGCTTCCAATTATTAGTTCAAGAAGCTGTTTGCCCCAAGGTTTCGTAATAAGAAATGATGTTTGATCATGTAAATCGATATTTGGCGCGTATAAGATAAGGGCATCTATGGAAACATTTCCCGACGCAAGGTAAAGGCCCGCTGTGGCACCTGTACTACAAGCCATGACTATAATTTTGTGCCCTAGGCGCCTGGCAACGGCAAAGGCTTGTTTGACCGATTGCAGGTAACCTTCTGCAGTAAAATTTATCAAAGGTTGCGCTGATTTAAGCCCATGTTCAAATAGCCGGGGTACATACAAATTCGCACCGTATTTCTCTGCGAATTGAAGGTGTACAGGAGCGCCTTCTTCAGGGCTGGCAGAAAACCCGTGCAGGTATAGAACGACGTATTCTGTTTTTTGAGGCACATTGTTTGCCCAGTAAATTTTGGAGTGATTATTTGGCTTAATTGGGAGTTTGGCCTCGGTCATGGCCAGGCTGTCCTCAATCTCATCTATCTTGGTACCACAAGACACAAGGTCCTTGTTTAAGTTCGGTTTTTTGATCCGTGGTCCTAATGAATAAACAATAATCAGGATGGTAAGGGCCAAAAGCAGCCACTTCATTTTCTTAAAAAAAGACATCATTCGTATGTTAAGAAAAAGATGTCAGGTTTTCGTTAATTAAGTATTAAATGAATGTTAAAGTGATTTTTGAACTTGGAGTTTTTCACAATCCTGAGCTCCCAAATGATGCTTGAAGTCCAGAAGGCCCTGATTTACAATTCCATTTTCAGTGGAAATACCAAGATCTATTAATCCAATTTGAGATTGTTGAGCAAACTCATAAATATAACCATTGAGCATTACCAGAGGGCTATACGATCTGTAATCGTAGTCATCGGCCATATAAAAATTGTACAGAATAGCAGGATGTAGCTTTATTGATAAAACTGCTGCCACCAGTTTATCACCATGCCGCGCTCCGAATAACAGGTAGTCATCAGGAAAAGTTGCAATCATGTGTTTTAAAGAATCACTATCCATAGTGACAGGGTAGCCCTTTTTAGCTCTGTTTTCGGCAAGAAGGCTGTAAAAACTGTCAAAATCGTTGCCGGTTAACTGTTCACAAACAATACCGTTTTTCTCCGCTTTATTTAGTTTGTTTTTTTCAGAGGCATCCAGCCCTTCTCGGAAGCTCGTTGAGCTTACAACAAGGTAATTATCTATTTCAGTAATTTTTTTTTCGAATCCATTGCGTTCGAGAAGTTTCCGATAGTTATTGCTGGCATAGTCATTGTATATTTCCGGTGCCAGGCGAAATGTTACCTTCTTTACACCTTCATTATGGAGAAATTGAAAGACTTTGCTTAGGAAATAATCTTCGTCCTCATCACGTAAACCCTTGATACCTTCAATACCGCCAAAAGTAGCTTTGGAAATACTAATTGCCTCATCCTTCACAATGTGTGTGCAACAATGTAATAAAGCGTTTGCTGTTTTGTCTGCAAGCCAGAAATGATAGCAATTGTCTACTTTATTGGCTTCCAGGTATTTCTCAGTAAAAAATAAATAAGGGTCATACCTGTATCCTTTTATAGGGATCGGGTACGTGATGAATGCGTATTTTAGGTATGGAGCGTCAAGGTTTATCATAACTTAAGCTGCAAAAAAGATCATAATCTCGTATATAATCGTTTTCCTCAAATAGTTTCGAAGTTACACAAACGAGGATTGTTTCAGGGTCAAGTTTAAATCGTCTCCAATGCAGAGCAGGGATGAATAAACCCTGATTGGCTTTCGTCAACATAAATAAGTGTTTTTCACCACTTATGTGTTGCAATTCGATTTCTACTCTACCTTGTACGCAAATAACGACCTGTTCGTTCGTTTTATTGGCATGACCGCCCCGGAAAATTTGAGGAGGCGTTTGATGGACCCAGTATACGCGTTTAATTTCGAAGGGTATTTCGTGATGCGCCTGTGCAATATTGAGGTACCCAATGGCCTCATCACCAATTTCCTGAAAAGTGATTATGTAAGGTTTTGTTGTCAAAATGCTTCGTTAGCTAAGTTTTTTGCCCAAAGATTTTAAGTTAGGAACTTATCAGTAAAATTCATTGCACCATCAAAAGAATAATTTTGAGGAGTGCATTGTTTTATACCTATGATTATAAGAATGGCTAGTTGGAAAATACTGATTTTGATTAGCTTTGAAGCACTAAACTAGTAAAATTACGGATTCCTTCAGATTTAATTTTGTGCTAAGTTTTTTCTGGGTTAAATTAGCGATCCCATAAATTGATTCTATAAACAAAAAGCAATAAAATATGAAAATTACTGTTGTAGGAGCTGGAAACGTAGGTGCAACATGTGCAGACGTATTAGCTTATCGCGAGATAGCCAACGAGATAGTACTTGTTGATATAAAAGAAGGTGTAGCAGAAGGAAAAGCCTTGGATATTTGGCAAAAGGCTCCAATTAATCAGTACGATTCCAGAACTGTAGGGTCTACAAACGACTATACTAAAACCGAAGGATCGGATGTTGTAGTAATTACATCTGGTCTACCACGTAAACCTGGAATGTCTCGCGATGATCTTATTCAGACTAATGCGGGTATTGTTAATTCGGTAACAGAAAATGTTATTAAATATTCTCCGGAAGCTATCATCATTGTAGTTTCAAATCCTCTGGATGTGATGACTTATGCTGCTCATCTGGCTTCAAAACTACCTAGAACAAAAGTTATGGGAATGGCCGGAATTCTTGATACGGCACGTTACCGTGCATTCCTAGCAGAAGCACTTGATGTTTCTCCTAAGGATATTCAGGCAGTATTGATGGGCGGACATGGCGATACAATGGTTCCACTACCAAGATATACTACCGTTGGTGGTATTCCTGTAACTGAGTTGATAGATGCTGACAAGTTGGAGGCTATCATCCAGCGTACTAAAACAGGAGGTGGCGAACTAGTGAAGCTTATGGGGACATCTGCTTGGTACGCTCCGGGTTCGGCAGCAGCTCAAATGGTTGAAGCTATTGTGAAAGATCAACGCCGAGTATTCCCTGTGTGTGTAAAATTGGAAGGTGAATACGGAATAAACGATTGTTACCTTGGTGTTCCGGTAATATTAGGTAAAAACGGAATCGAGAAAATCATTGAATTGGATCTAAACGATGACGAAAAAGCACTTTTAGAAGCTTCACGTGTGGCTGTAACCGAAGTAATGGCTGCATTGGATAATATGCAGGCAGAAGCTTAGTAGCTGAGATAAAAACTTTTAAAGCGCCTGTAAAGGCGCTTTTCTTATTCTTTCAGCTAAAATGACTATCAATGAAAAATCTACTTAATCTTGACATTAAGGTGAAGAACCGTAAGGCTTATTGTGTTAGCCGGTGAGTGTAGAGAATCAAGAAAGATTTGAAATTAAAAATTCACCCTTACTTAATAGTACAGGCTTTTTACCAGCATATTACGCCAAATAATAAGCTGGTGGCAAATGCCGGAGTGGTATATGATGTAAGCGATGCAGGAGAGCTATTAGAGGATCAATTAGATGGAAATGGCAATGATTTTACAAATGAAGTATTCATTTTCTTAGGTGGCTTTGGAGTCGAAACTACATTGAATGGTAAACTAACTTTATCAGTAGAATACATAGCGATGAAACATATAGAATATAGGCTTAAAGGAAATGAGTGGGATGAAGGTTATGTTCATAGGATGGTAGTCAATCAAGTGGGGCTGCGGTATTACTTTTACAATCCGTTGGAGCCACTAGAGAAGCAATTGGAGTGAAGGCACCTCGACGAGGTAGGGCCTCCTCCACCTCGATCAGGTGCTTAAAAGTTTGAGTGTTAGCTCAACTTTTTTTGCTTTCATACTCCGGACAGTCAAGTCGAATTTCGTGCCCGGAAAGTGTTTTGGAAAGAAGTTTACAAAAGTGTGAATTGTTTTTATTTTGATAAAACCTACACGAATAACAAGTACGCTGAACTTTGATCACGCCCTGCTCGTGAAGTTTACCAATAATTTGTGTTAGAGTAATAAAAATGTTATTAAGATCATTCGAATCAACACTCTTCAATGTATTAAAAAGCGGCTCATCATAATTGGATATCTGTACGATTAAATCACTACCTTTTTCCGTAAGTCCCAGATTAAACTTTCTATTGTCAATCGGAGCATGATCTTTGAATAAATAGTCCTTTTTTATAAGAACTGCCACAGCATCGCTCACGGTAGGTTTGGTTAGGCCAAATTCCCGGGCCAAGCTGGTGACATTACACAGTTTAACATCGTGACTACTAATGAAAAGTAGTATTTGTATTTGTATTGGGCTAATGCCATATCTTTTTGATTTTTCCCAAAGAAGCGTCTTTAGTACATCCGCAATTCTTTCAAAACCAGCTATTATTTTGTTGTTGATATCCACGTTAGAGTATTTAACGTGAAAATAGATTTTAAAAGTTAGGATTCCAATATATTAGGAATCCTAACTTTGTCAAGTAAAAAATTTTAACCCTTCAAGTCATTAATAGAAGCACCAAAATTAATGTGCAACACATTTTTATTTGGCGTGATTAAAGCCGGTACAGATTCAATACCCATACTTTCAGCTTCAGCTATTTGCTCTTTTTTTTCACCCAGATGGATGATATCTACCTTATCCTGTCCTAGGAGTTCAATAATTTCGTGCTCTGCACTTACACAAACAGGGCATCCGGCATGATAAAACTTCGATTTTTCCATTTTTTATATAATTAAAGTTAACGATAAGGCAAATATAGTAAGGATTCCTTACTATACAAATAATCTACACATTAAACAATCAAAAAAGGTGTGTTGAAGTACTTTGCAACATTTCGCACATAAAAAATGCCTGGCGCCATTGGGGCGCACAGGCATTCCGCTGGTGAGCACCGGTATTGCTATGACACTCTTTGAAAGATGGATTTACCTTTCTGGTACATAGTTCGCCGCTTGCAGTTTCCAAAATTACTCTGAAAATTTACCTTTGTCTCAATCGACCTTTTAGTTCATTTTGGCGTTGATACCGGAATCAGTAGAAGGTCACCCTGTTGATGAAAAAATAATGTATAAGGTTTTCGTCATGTAATGTCGTTACTGAGTACTCTAGCTAACTTAGATATTGTTAAATTAGCGAAGACCTTTAAGTAAGGCCGATTTTCAAATGTTGCTTAGAGCACCAAAGGTTTTCAGGTTGAGATGTTTGCGATAAGTACAGTGGTGGTCATTATGATCAAATGAACCCCGTTCAGTTTAATTTTAGCCAAAAGCACATCTTCTTAAAGGATATCTTCATTAAAAGTAAATAGTTATGAGTAATACAGTAGAGATGCAAGTAGTTCATCCTCATGCAGCGGGCATTGATGTGGGGAGTCGTTCTCATTGGGTAGCGGTAGGTCAAGGGGCTGATCAGGTGAAAGAATTTGGAGTTTATCATCAAGACTTAGAGGATTTGGTTTCCTTTCTTAAGTCTCATCAGATACGAACGGTGGCATTAGAAAGCACAGGTAGTTATTGGCAGAATCTATACAGTCTCTTAGATGCCTCAGGATTTGAAACCTGTTTATGTAATGGTAAATTCACCAAGCATATAAAAGGTAGAAAAACAGACATACAAGACTGTCAATGGATACAGAAATTACATATGCTGGGGCTTCTCAATCATAGCTTTTTACCTGAAGAAAAAACGGAAGTTCTTCGTACCTATTGTCGCCATCGAGATACGTTAATTAAGTCCGCTGCCCGTAGTAGTAATAAAATGCAAAAGTACCTGCGTCTACTCAATTTGCGTCTTGATGTAGTGGTTCGAGACATTTGTGGTGCTACAGGCATGAAAATTATCCGAGCTATTTGTCAAGGAGAAACAGATGGGAAAAAACTAGCTTCATTCAGAGATAAAAGATGCAAGAAAAGTGAAGAAGAAATAGCCAAAGCATTGAAAGGAAATGGAAGAAAAGATTATCTGTTTACCCTTAAGCAAGAGTTGGATACCTACGATTTTTATCAAGACAAGATTAAACAATGTGATCTTGAAATTGGAGAGCAACTTGATTACATCATAGTTGATGATGAAAATAAAAAACAACACCTTCCCCCAAAGGGTAAGCGTAAACACAATAAAAACGATCCCAAAAACCTACATATTCAAAACTTATCGTATCAAATGTTTGAAGGAGTAGACCTCTCTCAAATAGAAGGTGTTAGTACGGCAACCCTGTTAACATTGATGAGTGAATTGGGGATAGAGGGGATCAGTAAGTTTGAAACAGCCAAGCAGTTTACAAGCTGGCTTAGGCTGGCTCCTAACAACAAAGTCAGTGGAGGCAAATTACTTTCCAGTCGTATTCCTAAAGGAAGTAATCGAGTAAAAATAGCTCTACGCAATGCTGCTAATGTGATAGGAAATCAAAAGAAGTCTACACCGCTCAAAGATTTTTTTGCCAAAATATCATTCAGAAAAGGCAGAGCCGCAGCCATTAGTGCAACGGCTAGAAAACTGGCAGTAATCATATGGAATATGGTAACAAAAGGAGTGCCCTATAACAGAATAAAACTTCATGTCGATGAAGACAAACAAAGAAATTCGGTCATCAAAAGAATAAAGAATCAGATGAAAAACTACAGCATAACCATAGATATGGTTCAAATAGAAGATAATCCCCCTTTAACTACTTGTTAAAGTAAATTGATAAGGGAGTTAGTCAGTATGTCGTTACTGAGTACTCTAGCTAACTTAGATATTGTTAAATTAGCGAAGACCTTTAAGTAAGGCCGATTTTCAAATGTTGCTTAGAGCACCAAAGGTTTTCAGGTTGAGATGTTTGCGATAAGTACAGTGGTGGTCATTATGATCAAATGAACCCCGTTCAGTTTAATTTTAGCCAAAAGCACATCTTCTTAAAGGATATCTTCATTAAAAGTAAATAGTTATGAGTAATACAGTAGAGATGCAAGTAGTTCATCCTCATGCAGCGGGCATTGATGTGGGGAGTCGTTCTCATTGGGTAGCGGTAGGTCAAGGGGCTGATCAGGTGAAAGAATTTGGAGTTTATCATCAAGACTTAGAGGATTTGGTTTCCTTTCTTAAGTCTCATCAGATACGAACGGTGGCATTAGAAAGCACAGGTAGTTATTGGCAGAATCTATACAGTCTCTTAGATGCCTCAGGATTTGAAACCTGTTTATGTAATGGTAAATTCACCAAGCATATAAAAGGTAGAAAAACAGACATACAAGACTGTCAATGGATACAGAAATTACATATGCTGGGGCTTCTCAATCATAGCTTTTTACCTGAAGAAAAAACGGAAGTTCTTCGTACCTATTGTCGCCATCGAGATACGTTAATTAAGTCCGCTGCCCGTAGTAGTAATAAAATGCAAAAGTACCTGCGTCTACTCAATTTGCGTCTTGATGTAGTGGTTCGAGACATTTGTGGTGCTACAGGCATGAAAATTATCCGAGCTATTTGTCAAGGAGAAACAGATGGGAAAAAACTAGCTTCATTCAGAGATAAAAGATGCAAGAAAAGTGAAGAAGAAATAGCCAAAGCATTGAAAGGAAATGGAAGAAAAGATTATCTGTTTACCCTTAAGCAAGAGTTGGATACCTACGATTTTTATCAAGACAAGATTAAACAATGTGATCTTGAAATTGGAGAGCAACTTGATTACATCATAGTTGATGATGAAAATAAAAAACAACACCTTCCCCCAAAGGGTAAGCGTAAACACAATAAAAACGATCCCAAAAACCTACATATTCAAAACTTATCGTATCAAATGTTTGAAGGAGTAGACCTCTCTCAAATAGAAGGTGTTAGTACGGCAACCCTGTTAACATTGATGAGTGAATTGGGGATAGAGGGGATCAGTAAGTTTGAAACAGCCAAGCAGTTTACAAGCTGGCTTAGGCTGGCTCCTAACAACAAAGTCAGTGGAGGCAAATTACTTTCCAGTCGTATTCCTAAAGGAAGTAATCGAGTAAAAATAGCTCTACGCAATGCTGCTAATGTGATAGGAAATCAAAAGAAGTCTACACCGCTCAAAGATTTTTTTGCCAAAATATCATTCAGAAAAGGCAGAGCCGCAGCCATTAGTGCAACGGCTAGAAAACTGGCAGTAATCATATGGAATATGGTAACAAAAGGAGTGCCCTATAACAGAATAAAACTTCATGTCGATGAAGACAAACAAAGAAATTCGGTCATCAAAAGAATAAAGAATCAGATGAAAAACTACAGCATAACCATAGATATGGTTCAAATAGAAGATAATCCCCCTTTAACTACTTGTTAAAGTAAATTGATAAGGGAGTTAGTCAGTTTAAATTAGCGAAGACCTTTAAGTAAGGCCGATTTTCAAATGTTGCTTAGAGCACCAAAGGTTTTCAGGTTGAGATGTTTGCGATAAGTACAGTGGTGGTCATTATGATCAAATGAACCCCGTTCAGTTTAATTTTAGCCAAAAGCACATCTTCTTAAAGGATATCTTCATTAAAAGTAAATAGTTATGAGTAATACAGTAGAGATGCAAGTAGTTCATCCTCATGCAGCGGGCATTGATGTGGGGAGTCGTTCTCATTGGGTAGCGGTAGGTCAAGGGGCTGATCAGGTGAAAGAATTTGGAGTTTATCATCAAGACTTAGAGGATTTGGTTTCCTTTCTTAAGTCTCATCAGATACGAACGGTGGCATTAGAAAGCACAGGTAGTTATTGGCAGAATCTATACAGTCTCTTAGATGCCTCAGGATTTGAAACCTGTTTATGTAATGGTAAATTCACCAAGCATATAAAAGGTAGAAAAACAGACATACAAGACTGTCAATGGATACAGAAATTACATATGCTGGGGCTTCTCAATCATAGCTTTTTACCTGAAGAAAAAACGGAAGTTCTTCGTACCTATTGTCGCCATCGAGATACGTTAATTAAGTCCGCTGCCCGTAGTAGTAATAAAATGCAAAAGTACCTGCGTCTACTCAATTTGCGTCTTGATGTAGTGGTTCGAGACATTTGTGGTGCTACAGGCATGAAAATTATCCGAGCTATTTGTCAAGGAGAAACAGATGGGAAAAAACTAGCTTCATTCAGAGATAAAAGATGCAAGAAAAGTGAAGAAGAAATAGCCAAAGCATTGAAAGGAAATGGAAGAAAAGATTATCTGTTTACCCTTAAGCAAGAGTTGGATACCTACGATTTTTATCAAGACAAGATTAAACAATGTGATCTTGAAATTGGAGAGCAACTTGATTACATCATAGTTGATGATGAAAATAAAAAACAACACCTTCCCCCAAAGGGTAAGCGTAAACACAATAAAAACGATCCCAAAAACCTACATATTCAAAACTTATCGTATCAAATGTTTGAAGGAGTAGACCTCTCTCAAATAGAAGGTGTTAGTACGGCAACCCTGTTAACATTGATGAGTGAATTGGGGATAGAGGGGATCAGTAAGTTTGAAACAGCCAAGCAGTTTACAAGCTGGCTTAGGCTGGCTCCTAACAACAAAGTCAGTGGAGGCAAATTACTTTCCAGTCGTATTCCTAAAGGAAGTAATCGAGTAAAAATAGCTCTACGCAATGCTGCTAATGTGATAGGAAATCAAAAGAAGTCTACACCGCTCAAAGATTTTTTTGCCAAAATATCATTCAGAAAAGGCAGAGCCGCAGCCATTAGTGCAACGGCTAGAAAACTGGCAGTAATCATATGGAATATGGTAACAAAAGGAGTGCCCTATAACAGAATAAAACTTCATGTCGATGAAGACAAACAAAGAAATTCGGTCATCAAAAGAATAAAGAATCAGATGAAAAACTACAGCATAACCATAGATATGGTTCAAATAGAAGATAATCCCCCTTTAACTACTTGTTAAAGTAAATTGATAAGGGAGTTAGTCAGTATAAATGGTTACAAGATTTTTTAAATGACAAGATCAATAAGCTCGTCTTCGTCCAAAATATTTTATATTTGTAACTCTTTCAAAACTACGGAAATGTTCAATTACTACCCTATCTTACTTATTGTCCAGGCATTTTGTATCTATCATGCCTATAAAAACCGCGTGGAACAGAAATGGTATTATATCATATTTTTCATACCATTAATTGGCTGTGCTATTTACTTATACCATCATTTTTATAGCAAAGACAGGCTCAAAAATGCTTCTGAAGCCGCAAAAGGAGTATTTAACTCCAATTATGAAATTCAGAAATTAGAAAAAGAACTTGAGTTTTCTGATAGCCTTTTAAATAAAAAGAAGCTAGCTCATAAATACGTGGAAGTTGGGCGCTATGAAGAAGCAATAAAAATATACAAGTCTTGCTTAAGCGGATTTAATGCAGGCGATGTGGAAACCAAGATGCGCTTATTAAGAGCTTACTACCTGGATGAACAATTTGAGCTTGCAGTTGAAACGGGAAATGCTATTCAGGACACACATGAATTCAAGCAATCAGATGAACGAATAGCCTATGCCTGGTCTTTATATGAAATGGGCCAAAGTGATAGTGCGCTCAAAATATTAAAATCTTTCAATCAAAAAAATACCAATTACAAACAGCGGCTGGAATATGCCAGGTTGCTGCTCCAACTGGGTGAAAAAGAGCAATGTGCTGCCCTTGTAGAAGAGTTACTGAACGAATTTAAATTTATGGAACGCCATGAGCGCAGGCATTTTCAAAAAATCAAAGCCGGGATACAAGAGTTGAGCAATAGTCTCTAAGAAATACACATCCTATTTAACTTAATGATCGTTGCCGGCGTAAATCCACATTGATTGCGTTCCTCCTGCTTTTTTAAATCCACAACGCTCGTAAAAAGTAATTGCATCTTTATCTGCTGTGAGCATCTGCTGATGAAAGCCCGCGAACTTCTCTTGCATCTCATCCATAATCATTTTCCCAATACCTCTTTTGTGATATTCCGGATGTACCAACAAATGAGGGTAATAAACGACCAAATGGCCATCAGAAATGGCATTACCCAGGCCTATTAAGCGCTCATCATCATAAGCACAAACAAGGTAAAACGAATTTTTAAGAGCTGGTATAAGTATTTCCGGTTTTTCAGCCGATGACCACTTATTGGCTCGATAAAGTTCGATTACCTGGTCGGTATCGATTTGGAAATCAGTTCTAATTTCAAAGCTCATAAAATAATTCTCCTTAATATTACAGTTCAAGGTCATTAAATTAAGCATTAAAAGTATAATTCGCTGTTATTTATTTGGTCCAATTACATTCAAACTTTAGTTAATATGTTTGTTTATTAGCCCATTCCGATTCATAGTTCTTATGCCAATAATTTCCAAAAAGTCTATTGGCATATCTTACTTTATATTCTATCTTTATTGACATTAAAGTCACTATTTAGAAGACAGTACTTTGTATTAAACTCACAAAGCAGAACGCAATTAAACTATGTATACCAATCGCAACTACCCTCTAAAAGACATGCTTCGATGGACCAGGAAGGACATATACCGGTTTGTCATTATATCGTCTATTCCCGTTGTTTTGTATTCTATCCTGGACTTTAAATGGTTGCATTTACCCTGGCTGCCCATTGCATTGGTCGGTACGGCCGTAGCCTTCATTGTCGGGTTCAAAAACAATGCTTCTTACGGTCGATTATGGGAGGCGCGAAAAATATGGGGAGGAATTGTCAACTCTTCACGTACATTTGCACTGATGGTTAACGATATGATCAATAACGACCATGCAAAAGTAAAAGTTGAAGAGAGTGAGCTCAGAAAAATACGTAAAACTTTAATCATGCGTCATGTGGCCTGGATGACTGCTCACCGTTATCAACTGCGCCAGGATAAGCCCTGGGAGACATTTCTTAAAGACGATACGAACAAAGAATACCGTAATTACTACCAGGTGAGCGAATGGGAAGTACCTTTTGAAGAAGCCGTAAAACCCTATTTGAGCCCTGAAGAATTGAATCAAATTACGCCTAAAAAAAACAAAGCGGCACAGATTTTGAAATTGCAATCGGCTCACCTGAGGGAATTAAAAGAACGTGGCCTGATTTGGGAATTTGCTTTCCTGGATATTGAAAAATTGCTACAAGAACTCTTTACATTACAAGGCAAAAACGAGCGTATCAAAAATTTTCCATACCCGCGACAATTCGCTACGCTTAATTACTATTTTGTATGGATCTTTATTTTATTGCTCCCTTTTGGAATTATGAACGAATTTGAATCCATTGGTCAGGACCTTGCTATGCTTTCAAGCAAGTTTGAAGAGGGCATTATGCAACTTTGCTATAATGCAATAGGCAAAAATTTTGTATGGCTTTCTATTCCTTTTAGCATTGTTATTTCCTGGATCTTTCATACCATGGAACGTATTGGTACGGTTACCGAAAACCCTTTTGAGGGAACAGCTAATGACGTACCTATCACTACGATGTCCCGTGATATAGAAATAGACATTCGTCAAATGATTGATGACAACCCTGATGATATTCCTGGTGGTGTTTCCATGCAGCACGCTATACAAACCTGATTTATAGGCACCTGAACGAGCTGAAGGAGGTCTGCAGCTCATCCAGGACTATTAAACGAAAAAAGCCGGACTTTCCAGACCGGCTTATCCTATATACAAAATATTGTTTCTTTAGATAGCTCCTTCCAATGCGTCTTTAATATTTACACGCTTGCCATCTTTGTAAGAAACGATCCATGCGCCTTTTACGCCCATTTCACGCAAATATTTTTTAAACTTATCTGCCTCCCAATAATCACCAAATACACCTAATGTATATTTCATGGTACCATCAGAATCGACTTCGCCACTAAAGTTCTTATGGTTATTAAAATATTTTCTTATATCGAAATTTTTAAATGCTCCTATCTGTACTTTAAACACAATTCCCTGTGCGGAACCGCTCTTCTGATACGAATCATAATCGCCTCCTGCATCCCCTGCTACCGGAGTGGCCTGCTCTTGTTTTTCCTGAATGGCTGCTTCCGCAGCTGCTTTGTAGTCAGCAACATCAGAACGAAGCTGCGCATTCTCCGACTGAAGATCACCTACCTGATCTTCGAGCGATGAGTTGGTACTCTTGAGATCAACTACATCATTTTCAGCGCTTTCCAAGTCATCCTTCATCTGGACATACTGCTCAGGGCTTAGGGATTTAATTTCTTTTTTGATCGCTTTGATCTCATCTTTCGTCAGCTGAGCAAAGCTTTTTTCTGTAGATAAAACAAAAATGCTAAGTGTAATAATAAAAAACAGTCTTTTCATCGAGCTAGCTATTTCGTACCAAGATACTACATTTTTTTATTAATTCAACATGCGTATAGGAAAACGTGACCTTTAGAATACTGAATATAACAGCCATAAATACGCTTGTTCCAATCAATCGATGTAGTATGAAGGCGGGATTATTCCCGGCCTTCATAGTACTTTGTTGTCATTAGTTTTCTAAACTTCCAATCATTTTATTAGGATCTACCCACGCGTCAAATTCCTGTTCGGTCAGGTATCCTAGTTTTACCGCCTCCGTTTTTAGCGTTGTGCCATTGGCGTGAGCAGTATTCGCTATTTCAGCAGCCTTATAATAACCTATTTTTGTATTAAGTGCTGTCACCAACATCAAGGAGTTATTTAAGTGCTCCTGTACACGTGAAGAGTTAGGCGCTATTCCTGCCACGCAGTTATCGGTAAAAGACACACAAGCGTCACCAAGCAACTGAGCCGAATGAAGTAGGTTATAAATCATCATTGGCTTAAATACATTAAGCTCAAAATGTCCTGACATACCACCTACCGATGCTGCCACGTCATTTCCAATCACCTGCGCACAAACCATCGTCATTGCCTCGCATTGTGTTGGATTTACTTTACCAGGCATTATCGAAGAACCAGGCTCATTGGCTGGAATTACAATCTCCCCGATTCCGGAACGTGGTCCCGAGCACAACATTCGAATATCGTTCGCAATTTTCATCAGACTTACTGCTAGCTGTTTGAGGGCACCGTGACTTTCAACGATGGCATCGTGTGCTGCCAGGGCTTCAAATTTATTTTCAGCAGTGACAAATGGTAAGCCGGTAAATTCGGCAATTTTTTTGGCTACTAGTTCTGAATAGCCTTCAGGTGTATTTATACCCGTACCTACGGCTGTACCACCCAGTGCCAATTCTGAAAGGTGAGTCAATGTACTTTTCAAGGCGTTAAGGCCATGTGTCAATTGTGATACATAACCCGAAAACTCCTGTCCCAAAGTAAGCGGTGTGGCATCCATGAAATGTGTACGTCCAATCTTTACCACATCTTTCATGTCTTCCGATTTCTGTTGCAGCGTGTTTTTCAGTTTTTCAACACCCGGGATAGTCAGCTCTACAATTTTCTTATAAGCAGCAATGTGCATCGCTGTTGGAAAAGTGTCATTTGACGATTGTGATTTGTTAACATCGTCGTTGGGAGCTATCAAGCGATCTCCTTCACCCAATTTGTTACCTGCAAGTACATGGGCGCGGTTGGCCACGACTTCGTTTACATTCATATTTGACTGCGTACCCGAACCCGTTTGCCAAACAACCAATGGAAACTGGTCATCGAGTTTACTTTCTAATATTTCGTCGCATACAGCGGCGATTAAATCTGCCTTTTCTGTAGGCAGCACTCCTAAATCTTCGTTTGTGCGTGCCGCACCTTTTTTTAGGTAAGCAAAGGCATAAATAACTTCGAGTGGCATTTGGTTGTTGCCAATCTTAAAATTTTGAATGGAGCGCTGTGTCTGAGCCCCCCAATATTTATCAGCCGGCACTTCAACCGGCCCTATTGTATCTTTTTCTATACGTACACTCATATTCCAAAATTTAACATTCGAATTTAATGAATTGCCTAATGGGAACAAAAATTTAGAATAGTAGCTTTTACATTCTCTTGGATAATGAACTATACTAATAGAAAGACGCAATTATTTTAAGCGCCAAACAAATTCTCCGGATTGGTTAATATAGCCAAATTGACCTTTGTGTTTAACATAGGCAAGACCATTTTTAAAGGGCAAGGCAATTTCAAACTGCTCAGGAATTACAAAAGCTCCTTTTTTATTCACATAGCCGTGGCCTTTGACACCCATTCTTTGAACACAGGCCAGGCCTTCTGTAAACCTCAGGCTCGATTTAAATTTTGGCTCGATTGCCCAATCGCCATTTGTATCTATAAAACCAAAACATTCCGTTTCCTCATCATAAATGTCACAAAACCCCTCCGAAAACTTGCTTGCTACCTGAGTTTTTAGCTCGAATGGCATTTCCCCATTTAAATTGATGAAATAATAATCAAAACGGTCTTTCACCATTGCAAATCCTTCTGAAAACGCATTGGCAAAGTAATCTTCCGGTTTAAAAACTACCTCTCCACTCTTGTCGATATAGCCAAAATTGTTTTCAGTATTGATGCCTTCTTCACCAATGTCAAAACGAACTGCGGCCAGGCCCTGTGAAAATCTACTGTTTTCTTCAAAAGCCCTGTCAACGCCGTATTTGCAATCTATCACCTGTTTACCCTGCTCATCTACATATCCATACAAACCATCCTTAGCTACCAGGGCACGACCTTCGGAGAAAATATAAGCCTTATCGTAAACAGGTTCACATATAGGTTCTCCCATTTTGTTAATAAACATCATTTTTTTGTTAGCAGCCTGGATTGGAGCCAGCCCGCCGGAAAAAAGACTTGTCTCATTCAGGGACCAGCCGTACCCGGAAAAATCAGGTGCTATTGCCCAGTCTCCGGCCTCATCGATAAACCCAGAGACCCACTGCCCATCCCGCTCGATTACGGCCCAGGCGAGGCCTTCATTAAATTCGGACACTTTTTCAAAAACAGGTGCAATAAGCGCTTGACCCTCTTCGTTAATGAATCCGTACTTACCGTTTTTTGAGATGATGTATCTAGGCATTTCCATTTTATGTTATGACGACTAAAAGATTGAATATAAGCGCTGTTTTAATAATCTGCAAGCCTAAATGTATATTCAATGATTCAATCTGCCGCCAGTCTTTCCAGCCCACTAATGCCTTGGGAACAATTGATTTATAGTCGCATTTCTAATTCTGAATCGGTGTGCAAATTTCAATAATAAACCCGTTCAAATCCCTTACATAAGCTACTTTTTGTCCCCAGGGTTTTGTCACGACTTTTTCTAAAAGTACTGCCCCATTCGTAGTTGCTTTCTCCATTAGTTGTTCCACTTCAGAAGTCGTAAAGGCCAATTCTATTCCAAATGGCTTTTCACTTAGCTTACTAGGGGTAAAACCTTTTTTAAAGTTGGAATTACTCAGTTCCAGGTTTGCAAAGGCAATGGTTGTACTGCCTGACATTAATTCCCCGTAATCCTTTTCGGGTGTCAGGAACTTTTGTTCAAATCCGAAGGCTTTAATATAAAATTCCATAGTGCGGGGTACGTCCGGGACGTAAAGAATCGTATATGCGTATTGAATGTCCATTTCTTTAGTTTTGAGTTTGCTTTTACAAGAGCTCATTATGATGAAGCCGATCACTAATAGCCCAAATTTCATATCGTAGTTTTTATACAAAGTTAGTGAGCTGTAGAAATCTCACTTTGTAAAAAAACGACATTACCTAAAAAAACTCGGGTTTTCGCCTGAGATCCGTTTGAATTCAGCGGCCATATGCGCATGATCAAAAAATCCGCTAGCGAACGCTATTTGCAAAAGGCTTGTTTTGGTGAAAGCTCCTATTGATTGCTTCGCATGATTAAAACGTACAATTTTCGAAAACTCTTTTACCGTCAAACCGATACAACTTTTGAAACGTCTTTCCAATTGCCTGAGACTTATACCCTGCGATTTGGCTAAATCTGTGACATTTACTATGCCTCGAAGCGCCCTTATATGCTGCACGATCGCTAATACCATTTGATCTTGCGTTTGAGCATTATGTTTCCATGATTGTTCGATGAATTTTTCGAGCAATGTTATTTGCGCTTTTTTATGGAGGTCTGTTAGCTGGTTTAAACTACTACGCTTTTTAGCAGGCAATACGTCAGCTAACTCCACGCGTAAGTTTTTGCTTTCGCTCAACGGTACTTTAGACAGCAAAGCAAATTTTTCGACTTTAAAACGAACTCCTATTAAATCCGATTCGGCAGACAATTCCCGACATTGGTAATTCGTCATAACCCCCGACAGAAAGCTTTTATTTTGGCTGAGGTCAAAAATCCAATCTACACAGGTATCGGGCAATACTTTAAAATACTCATTCGCATTATTCTTCGAGTAAGTCCAAAAAGTGTCTATTAGCTTATTTGTTTTTGCCGATGGTTTTACCTCCTGGTACATTGTTGATTTGGATTACGCTTTTACAAACGAGTTTTTTTAAATTCCTGGGTGGGTTATGGGGTCTTTTTAGTGTTATGAAAATTATTGTATGAGTTCTGCGTATTTTAATATTTCTTTCGAGTTCGTTTTGACCACTTCACCTGTTTCTGTTGACTCAATTTCCTCAAATTGAAGTATTGTTATTTCGTTAGCCGTCGCGACGTAGTACTTGGTTTCATCTAACCCATAAACATTGTACGAAAGTCCAATTTCACATTCCTTAAAATATTCGCCTCGTTTAAACAGAACTAAATTAAGTGTCTCAAGTGTTCCATCCAATCCAATATCTCCCCTTGTTTTCGTATGAACCAGTTGATACGTAATGGAGTCATTCAATTCGTATTTCTTAGTAGCCCGAAAATTATGAATAGAATAGTGATATGAAATTCTTTTGTTTTTAACGATTGTAGAATCATTTATATCCGAAAAAAGAGAATCATTTTCACTTAATATATAAATAGATCCAGGCTCCGGTAGCAAATTTGGAATGATAGACTTTTCTTCCTGCTCATTCTGAATCGAATCGGGCACATTCTTTACAGTTTTTTCTAAAGAAGAGTCATCTAATCCTTTTTCTTCCTGTTTAGAAATTTCTGTACAAGCGAACTGTAATAGCACCAAAAAGGTAATAAATAGCTTTTTCATTAATTTGTCTATTCAAGAATTAAATTACACTAGTTAATTGACTACCAATATAGTATATTCCCTACACCTCATTCAACCTCCCTTCTTTCCAAATCCCCAATGCTCTTTGGGTTCTAATTGTTAGCAATAGTTATTTTGTATATATAGAAGTATTTTTCACTCCATATCCACACGTCATTTGTTACACAACAATCTATGATCTCTATTTCCAAAGGGAAATACTTTTCAATATTACTAACATTAGATGTGTATGAATTGTCTAAATGATTATTAAAACGAATCTGATCGAATTCAACTCTGCTAATTTGTCCGAATATTTTAATATACTCTGGTGAACTCGTTAATCTATATGTCATATCAACAATCCCATATTTAGCTAATAAGGGTATTAATTGGTCATTGGAACAATTCTCTGAATTTATGGAGATGAAATATGCAATTCTGTCGAATTCCGTTGTTAATTCGTCAATAGAGTTTAGTGTTAGTCTGTTTCCAACAAACTGTTCGATCGTGATCTCATAAGCTTCATCTGTACTGATTACTTCACTCTTGTCATCAACAGATAATTCAATGTTTAGATTGATATCTCTTCTATTTTCTTCAATTAGCTCTTTCAACACCTTTTGAACAATTTCTTTTTGAGCTGGCAATAAGTTTCTCAACCATTCATGTCCTTCAAATGGAGGTATTCCGCCATAAGGTTCCACGTTATTTGCTAAAATTCTTTTATCTATGAATTGTCCAATGGTAAACCAGTCTAAATCATTACCTAATGAGTATATTATTGACAAAAGCCCTCGACGTATCAAAACTTCGGTCAAGTTTGGTCGAAAATGACATATCACAAAGCTTGTTACCCATTCAAGTTCCGCCGCTGCAAAAGTGTTTGTCTGAATGTTATTCGAAAACTTATTGTATGCGTCAATAATTTCTGCGTCAGATAAGGTGATGTCATTATCATATAGTCTTCGATAAACACTTTCAAGATAATTAGAACGATTGTCTGTTACGATATCGTCAAAACGCATTCTGTTTTTAATTAATAATTTGTTAGTTCGTTTACCTTGAGAAAATACTTTAATAAATTTCCTGAACATTTTTGTGCTCTTTATTATTACCAACTCCCCAATATAACAAGCTCCACTCTACCCAAAAAAAAATACGAATAATAAGAAATCCCCTACCTCACTATTAATTATTCCAGCCTAAATTTGTTTCTGTTATATTGTATGCAAGTACATGTATACTATTAGTTTTACATGTTACGGAACAATAATATTAGCAATGATTTATTTAAAAAACGTCGCAGCATCCATTAAAAAGAACCTGTGCTATCGTTTGATAGGCCCTTTAAGCATGATAGGCCTGGTTTTTAGCTGTTCCTTTTCCTACGCTCAACAAAGCGCCCACTATGGTGAAGTCTTTACCCCTAAAGGCGACCTACGTGTACTGATCATCTGCGTGGGTTTCAAAGACTTCGACAATGCCCAAAAATTCCCCAACTGGAAGCCCAATGGCGCACTGCCCGATTTTGTCCAAAACAATGCCATTCCTGAATCTTTCTACAACAATTACGAGGACTTTGATAAGTACAAAAATATCGACAGTGTTAAAAACCTGTCAAAATTGTACCAGGAAATGTCTTTTCCTAATGGAAACTTCAGGATTGTAGCCGACGTGTACCCAAAATGTATCAATATCGACCCGGGCGGTGTGAGTGGCCGCAATTGCTGGGCTACTTTCAACAAGCGCGTTTTCAAAGAAATGTATAAGCAGGACCCTGATTTTGACTGGAGTAAATACGACCGGCGTGTCAATAATCCCAATTTCAGAGTGGATGCCAGCAGCTACCAACCCGATGGAAAACCCGATTACGTGGTACTGATGTACCGGGCCGACGGGCGCTGGCAAAAACAGTTATTCCCTTACGCAAAGGCGGCGCTGGGAAACTTTGGTGGCGGTGCTTCTGTCCTTGCCGGGGTCAACGACATGCCTTATGGTGACTACACCATTACCAGGTCTGGTTTTTATGCCTGCGGAAATGCCTGCTACAACCCCGAGGCTTTCAACCAATTATTTAAGCATGAGCTGGCACACGAGCTCTTTGCAAGCCCGCACTACATGGCTGCCAATGGTGCCGTTGGCAAACACTTTTATGTACCCAGCGGAGGGTGGGGCTGTACCGTCTCCAATCAGTTGTTTTTCCAGACTTTCAACGCCTGGGAACGTTATATCCTCGGCTGGATTCCACTCGACAAGGACCTGAGAGATGCTACTGATAATGGGGTGTACAAATTGGAGGATTTTGCCACCACTGGTGATGCTATACGTATCAAAGTACCTCATACCAAAAATGAGTATATCTGGTTGGAAAACCACCAGAAATTAAACGTCTTTGATGAAAGCATCATGGCCGGACAGCTCCAAAACTTCCCGAAGGGCACTTCCGGGATCCCCTATATGGAAAAAGGGCTTTACATGTACAACGAGTGCATTTTAGATGACCCAAAGCATATCAGCCCCAGCATGGTGTCAAACATCAATAATGTGAACACGGTGAGTATTTACAACGCCATTGGCAACTACGATTTTGATTGCAGCGGCTATTACAAACAACACAAACACTGGTATTGGAACAACAAACTTTATGCTTTTGAAAGACAGGATGCGAATCCCTATGCGGGTATGAACTATTTTACACAATATCGGGCAGACTTCGATTCCAATCAGGTGATTACAAATTCGGGAAATTTTAATGGCGCGCGCACGGAGTCCTACGCTATCAACTATGAAATTGTAGAAGGCGATACCCTTTTGACTTATGCCAGCCACGGAGGTATTATCGACGAACTTAAAGGCCGGCGGAGAAGCGATGCCTTCCAGGTCGGTGATGTGCTGTCGATGTGCTCCAACCCACCGCTTACCAACAACCCTCCTTATAAGAAAAAGGAAGGATATATAGATTACAAGTATTTAAATGGCTTAAAAGTTGAAATTTTGGAGCAAGACAGTCTCGGTACGCTAACTATAAGCGTTGTTTTCAACAACCATAGCTTCGATCAAAACGCCAGACTCTGTGGTCGCCTTAAACTCGCTAATATTCCAAATGCAGCGGACGATATCGACTTAATTGTGCAAAAAGGCATCCATATTTCGATAGATCAATCCAAGACACCTAACACGCTGCGTAAGGAATTTGCAAATTTTGTGACACCCACGGTGCTAAAAGTGGAGAAAAATGTAAAAATGAGGCTTGAAACGAAGGCAAAATTGAGCATTAGTGCTACTAGTACGATGGAGCTTGGCGAAAAAAGTGAGCTTACCTTACAAAAAAAAGCGAAAATACACTTGAAAAACGAAGCCAGGTTAATAGTTAATAAAGGGGCCGCTTTAAATTACAGCTCAAAAAATCAACTACGAATAGTAGATAATGCCGAAGTGCTATTCAAAAAAGGAGCAATATTTCGGGGAAAACCGGTGAAAAAAGCGTTTGTGCTCAACGCCGACAACCAGCGCCGGCCTTTTGCATTCTAGACTTTAGCAAACTTCCAGCTGTGAGGGTAGATAGAAATTTCAAAAGAGCCTTTCAACTGATCTTCCGCATCTCGGTAGGTATTGATAAACTGCAAAATGTGCTGCTCATTGGCAAAATCATCGCCGTACCATTTAAACAGTTCGGGAATTAAGATCATTTCAGAGTTTGTTTTATAGCGGATGTATTGTTCGTCATTTAACTTCGCCTTGGTGATAGAATTCAGTTGATGGCTCATGCTATCTGCTGTAAACGCCCGGTTATAAAAGAAGCGGTCACCTACTGTGCCATGGCTAAACGCAAAATAAAGTCGTTTATCTTTGAACTTCTTCAGAATTATTTCGTTGCGCAGATTGTTTAAAGAATAAGCCTTTCGCATAATCAAATGATTGTGGTCGTTCATAAACCCATCGATTTGAGTAAGGTGCGTTTTCCCGTGTTCGCGTAGTACGTTCTGTAGCACAAATAAATGGTAGGCATTAAGCAGTACGGCGAGTTGTCGATCGTCCTCTAAACTATTGATATCTGCACGCGCAACATCCTTAACAAGCCTGTTCAATTCGCTTTGGTAAAGCACAAGGGAATCTGTATTGATATGACCATCAATAATTGTGTGTTGAAAAAGCACATCAATCCGTTTGTTAAACACCTCATCTTGAAAACTGGAGGCGATAACAGTATTAAATGTAATAATAAAGAGCCAAACAATATTTCTCATTTGGAAAGTCATCCTTTTTATTATTAATAACGCACAAAATAGTGCATTTGTTGAGTAAAAGTAATAAAGTTTTATAAATAATATTTAAACAAATATACGCGTTTGAAGTATAATAATGTAAGACCTATCTTTAACTTTTGTTTTATTTCCGGAATGAAGTATTTCGTTCTTATCGCTTTTATATTTATCAATTATTTGAGTTTCGCTCAGGTAGATACCATCTATTATAATAGAAACTGGGACGAAACGATCAGGGATAATGCCAGCTATTATCGCATCTTAAAAGAGGTAAAAGAAGGAAAATGGTGGACTTTTGAAGATTATTACCTCAACAACGAACAACTCCAAAACAAAGGTGCTTTAAGTCAACTGAGTCCTGAGGTCAGGGAGAATGAGTTTATTTGGTACTACCCCAATGGTGAAAAAAAATTAGAAGGAAATTATGTGAAAAACGACCGTGAAGATACCTGGGTGGCTTATTTTCGCAGCGGTCAGAAGCGTTACAAGGGGAAGTATAAAAAGGGAAAACGCATTGGAGAGTGGAAATGGTACCATGAAAATAAACAGCTGAAGAGTCGCGCCGTTTACGAAACCGGCACGCTTGTGGGTGAGCGCAAATGGTGGTACGAAAGTGGCAAAATTGAAAGCAAGGTTAACTATTTATCAGGTAAGCAACATGGCAGCAGGGAATGGTGGTATGAAAATGGTCAGTTAAAAGAACAAACGGCATTCGAAAACGGTATCAGACACGGTGAGAGCCGGCAATGGTACCAGTCGGGTGAAATAAAATGCAAAATTGTTTTTGAATCGGGAATATTAGTAGAAGAGCGATGGTGGAAAAAGTCGGGCGACACTTGCTCAAGAAATGAGGTGGTGCATGAAAAAAATGCCTACAACCTGCTCTGGGAAATAAGTGGAAACGGTCTAACGCAACCCAGTTACCTGTTTGGCACGATGCATGTAAGGCACCCGCGGGCATTTGAATTCAGCGACTCGCTTATTGATATATTCGAGTCCTGCGACGGCTATTCTATGGAAATCCTACCCGACTCCCTGTTTGCCTATCATTTTGAGTCGGACGAACAGCTACTGAACCACAATGAAAATGGCAACGAAATGCCGGTGAGCTATGAAAATAAAAGTAGCTACCTTGACTTTTTATACAGCGATGGCAACTGGTACCTCAATCTAAACGACTTATTTCATCGATCGGGAGGAATTAGCGCTAACCAAATGCCCTATTTCCTGGACGCCTACCTTTATTACATTTCCAAAACCAAAGGAAAGTCTGTATTTCCCTTAGAAACAGTAGCAGACCACATTAGTACCGGTCAAAAGCTGCCCTCTTATCAGGAGCGCTTTGATATTCTCTCACGTTTCGACCCTACACAGGAAATGATTGAGGTTTATGAACAGGGAAACATTGAGCAAATTGAAGCGCTTATGGATTTATTCTCATCTGAGGAGTTTAAATACCGCCTGCTTATTGAGCGTAATTACAAAATGGCCGAAAGTATTGATCGGCTCATGAAAGAACGTAGCATGTTTAATACCTGTGGCTCTGCTCATCTGCCCGGTGAAGAAGGTATTATTCAGATACTTAGAGACAAAGGTTATAAACTACGGGCAGTACAGGGTTCTTTTAATGGCGATAGCATCAACTATGAATATGATGCATCTAAATTACAAAACTATGAAATTGCACTCGAAGAGAGCGACCTCCTGATAAAGCTTCCCGGTATTCCCTTTTCATATGACAAAGGGAATTTTAAAACACAAATACATATGGATTTCATTGGTGAAGTTGGCTATGAATTTTTTATGATACCGGCTTATCAATTTTCTAAAAATAGTAAGCATGTGCTCACAGAGCACCATATAAAAGATTTTATTACTTCTAATTTCGGAGAAGCGAGCAAAGTAACTGATCTGGATTTAAGTTCTACTGTAGCGAACATCACATTCATTGACGGGAAATCGCATTTTCACAAAACGGCTCTATTTTACGAACCTTATGGCGTGATCATACTCGATGCCCAGGCAGCGGAAAAACAAAAACTCAACTCTGACTTTGTTGCCCGCTTTTTGCAACCTCAAAAGAACAAGCAAGAAACCATCACTTCGAGAAGAACTATTCACAGCACAAGAAATTTCTATAGCGTTGAGTTCCCACTTTCTGTAACACAGAAATTACTTAGAAGTAATACCGAAAATGTGAATTATTTTGAAGATTTCGTAGTGGAAAAATACAGTGGCATGGATCTTTCCAACGGAAAAAAATACATCGCAAGATCTGAGATTATTCCTCCTAACTATTACGATAAGTATGGGGAAATTTATATGGAAGATTTGAAGGAGACGCTGATCCAAAAATTTGATAAGAGCAATTATGAAATGTACTTAAAGAGCGATAACCTGGCTTATGAATGGTCTTTCCACCCGGAAAAGCATCAGCAGCTATTTGTGCGCTCCATCTTGAAAGGCAACAGGCACTATTATTTGATGACCGAAGGTGCAGACAAAGCCGATGCCGAGCAGTTCTTTAAATCTTTCAAAACAGCCCCTATCGAATACAAAGCATACGATACCATAGCGGTAACAGATGAATACGGTGTTTTATTTTTTGAAGACTACATCACTGACAAGGTAACGGAATACTATACACACGATATCTGGGGAGATTATAGCTATGTTAATGCCGACCAATACGAAGAACCTAAAAAAGAAATAAATGTTCAATATTATGATACTACAAGCGGGATCGTATTGCGGGTTAAAGAAATTGAGTTTTCGAAATACTTTCAAACAAATAATATAGATTCCCTGAAAAAATACTACCTCAATAGCGTTTTTGAGGATTGCTATGATTGTGAATTTGAAGAAAATGGCTATTCGATGAGTGCCAGCAATAAGGAAACGAACATTACCACATGTGCCAGCCTTCATGAATATGGAAATAACTTCATTCTGGTAAGTGCCATATATCCTCAATCAGACTTTCTGGATTCCTTGTGTCCTGTTTTGACCAATTCAGTAACATTCCGTGAAGACAAAACTAATTTTGATTTTGAATCAGATAAATTATACAAACTGCTTGATGACCTTTCCAGTAAAGATAGCGTGATAAAAAGCAATGCGATGGCCATTTTTAACCAGTTTCATTTTAAGCGATCTAATAGTCCCCTGCTCATAGAAACGCTTAAACTGGAGGTGAGAGACGACACCCTCAAAAATACGAGGCTTACCCAAAATGTTTTTGACAAACTCTTGGAGATCAATGATACGTCGCTGGTAAACAGCATTGATTCTTTGGCTAATAATTTCGTGATCGACTCTAATCTATATCTGAAAATTGCAGAGCTTTATGCTGGTCACCCTTCCAAAAAATCCATTTCTAAATTAGTAGGAATGCTCAATTCGGAAGAAATATTGAGCTTTTATGACAAAAAAAGGATTTTTAACAGTCTCACATACAATTTGGAGACGCAAAGTAGCTATTTAAAATTGCTCTTACCGGTTTTGGAATTGCCCTCAAACACCAAGTTCTTTATGAACCTTGTTGCTGAGTTAATCACATCCGTCGAAAGTGACGAGGACACCAAACTTTTTCTTAATTTGTTTTACGAACAAGTATGTTCAAAAATTCAGGAATCGGACTATAACTTCGAAAAAGAGGAATACAAACAATTTTTACAACTCTTATTAAAATATAAACCAAGAGAAACCTGTATTTATGAGTATATTAACAATCAGCATGCATTTGACGACAACAATATCAAAATGCTTGAAGTATTGGTCCTTTTAAATGCTAATAGAAGTATTCCCAGGAATCAGCTGCAGGAAGTTTTTAATTCACTTGAAAACCCATTTATTTTTATGGCCAGGTTAAATAAAATAGCACATTTGCAGGATTTAAATGAAGGGTTTGACAATAAGATGTTTATTGCCAGGTATGAAATGGCACATTGGTTAAATACGGTGGGCAATTATTATGCCATGAGCTATGAACCGCGACATATCAAATTCATCGAAACGCATAAAGTAAAAATAGAGGGCAAAAAGGCAGAGGTTCATGTCTTCCAATACCATCGGCAAGAGTTTGGAATAAAAACGCCGTTTCTTGCCTTGAGCTCTCCCCAGCTGCTCAAAGAAAAAAAATACGATTTTAGCCTTTTTAACCACTGCCAGGAGGAAGAATTCAAGCGTAAGAAAGAAAAAAAAGAGATTATAGAAAAAATGATCAGGAATTTAAAAGAACATGATGTAAATTTCGGTCAGGAAATTGCTGAAGAACTTTATTAGATAGGTATGGGGTCATTTTTTAAATTAAAAGTCGGTGGAGTACCTGAACATTTTAATCTCCCGTGGCATATAGCAATCGAAGAAGGGGAATTTGCCCTTCAAAACATCGATGTCGATTGGGTAGATTGTCCGGCGGGAACAGGTGATATGCTGGCAAAATTAAAGTCCAAAGAACTGGATATTGCCGTTGTGTTGCTTGAAGGGGCTGTTAAATCAATAGCAAGTGGAACGAGTATTAAAATTATACAGGAATACGTTAAAAGTCCTTTGATATGGGGCGTACACACCTATGCCGATAGTTTAGCTCAATCATTCGATGACATTGAAGAATACAACTATGCCATCAGCCGTTACGGTTCCGGATCTCATTTAATGGCATTCGTACAAGCCGACGCAGCCCAGATCGACAGCAAAAAGCTACGTTTCAACGTAATCAATACACTCGAAGGCGCACTTACTTCCTTAAACGATAAAAGCAGCAACCTCTTTCTTTGGGAAAAGTTCACAACCAAACCCTATGTAGACAAAGGTCTTTTAAAACGGATAGGTGAAGTGCCTACCCCATGGCCTTGTTTTGTAATAGTGGCAAGAAATGAAACCATTATCAACCACCATGACGAGCTCAACAATATGCTGGATATTATTAACGCCAGGTGCAAAATAATCATGGAAGATGCCAACATTTTTGAAGTGTTTGCCGAACGTTACGATTTGGAATTAAGTGACGTAAGAGAATGGTTTGAGCAAACCGAATGGTCGACCAAGAAAGTGGTGTCGAAAAAAGGGCTTCAAAGCTGTATCGAAAAGTTGAGCGAATTGAGATTGCTTGAGCAACATTTACCTGCGGAAAAACTATGCGGTAAATGGACGAAAGTAGAATAAAAATCAATCTTGGCCGTTAATTATTCACAATTTCTTTGTCAAAACTCAATTAATAGCAGATATTTTTATATTTGCCTAATTAAACTTATAAATCAAGCTAATATATGTGCGGAATTGTTGCATACGTAGGGAAGCAGGAGGCATGTCCTGTCTTATTAAAAGGATTGAAGCGTTTAGAATACCGAGGCTATGACAGCGCTGGAATCGCTTTACTTAACGACGGTCTCAATGTATACAAAAAGGAAGGAAAGGTAAACGACCTTGAAGAGTTTATCCAGGTAGAGAACCTGCATAGTAACATCGGTATGGGGCATACACGTTGGGCAACGCATGGCGAACCCAGCGATCGCAACGCACACCCACATATCAGCCCATCGGGTAAACTGGCTTTGATTCATAACGGAATTATTGAAAACTATACTTCCCTAAAAAAGGAGCTGCAAGACAAAGGACACGAGTTTAAGAGTGACACAGATAGTGAAGTGTTAATTCATTTTATAGAGCACATTCAGGAAAATAACCAGTGCGACCTGCGTACAGCAATTAGACTGGCCCTTAAACGTGTTATTGGTGCTTACGTGATAGTAATCATGTCTGCCGACGATCCGGACACCCTCATAGCTGCAAGAAAAGGAAGTCCCCTCGTCATTGGTGTAGGCAAAAACGAACACTTTCTTGCTTCCGATGCCACTCCAATAATCGAATATACGAATGAGGTGGTCTATGTAAATGATTATGAAATTGCCATTGTAAAGGGCAATGAGCTTATTCTCAAAAACATAGAAGACGAAGAACAAACACCTTATATACAGAAGTTAGACATTAGCCTGGCAGAAATAGAAAAAGAGGGCTACGACCATTTCATGCTTAAGGAAATAAATGAGCAACCTCGTACCATCCACGATTGCCTGCGCGGACGCCTGGATGTGGACGATGTAAAAGTTACCCTGGGAGGTATCAGAGAATACGCCGATAATTTGGCCAATGCCAACAGAATCATAATTATAGCTTGCGGTACGTCCTGGCATGCCGGACTGGTTGCGGAATATATGTTCGAAGACCTTTGCCGAATCCCGGTCGAAGTAGAATATGCATCTGAATTCAGGTATCGTAACCCGGTGATAAATGAAGGCGATGTTTTGATAGCAATTTCTCAATCGGGAGAAACAGCCGATACCTTGGTTGCGATCGAAATGGCGAAGAAGCAGGGAGCAATCGTTTTTGGAATCTGTAACGTAGTAGGATCGTCGATAGCCCGGGCATCGCACGAAGGAGTTTATACACACGCAGGCCCCGAAATTGGCGTGGCCAGTACCAAAGCATTTACCGCTCAGTTAACCGTGCTTTCTTTGATAGCGTTAAAAATTGCTGATAAGAAACAGACGGTAGAAAGCAAAAGATATCAACGATTGATAACCGAACTGGCCCAAATTCCGTCTAGAGTAGAAGACTGTCTACATTTAAACGATCAATTGATACAAGTGGCCGAAGACTATCTGGATGCAAACAGCTTCTTATTCCTCGGTAGAGGGTATAATTTCCCTATAGCGCTGGAAGGGGCTTTGAAATTGAAGGAAATTTCTTATATTCATGCTGAAGGCTATCCTGCTGCTGAAATGAAACACGGACCAATTGCCTTGGTAGATAAAAGTTTGCCAGTAGTCTTTGTAGCAACCAAGGACAGTTGTTACGAAAAAATTGTAAGTAATATCCAAGAAATTAAAGCCAGAAACGGAATTGTAATTGCTGTTGTAACTGAAGGTGATGACATCATACCTTCAATGGCAGATCATGTAATTGAAGTTCCTGATACAGATGAAGCACTAATGCCTTTGGTTTCAGTCATACCTCTTCAAATTCTATCTTATCATATAGGAGTATTGAAAGGATGTAACGTTGATCAACCCCGAAACCTGGCAAAGTCGGTGACAGTCGAATAAATAGGCAATTAACACTCGCTACCTAACGTATGAATAACATCTCAAAAAAGCCGCTGAGTAATCTCGGTTATAATTTTGTAGATCAAAAATATCTACCTGAAGGTAAAAACGAATATTACCTGCGCGATGAACAGCATAACATTCGCTTCGATTACAGAAAACTCACTGCTCACGAAATAGAAGTACTTGTTAAAAACGAGAATACAGCCGATGACTGGACCTCGATTTATGTAACAAACCACTTCAATCCCAACCTGGTGAAAGGGTGCAAGTTCTATGGCATGGTGCGCATTGGTGCACTTGGTAACTTTTTTCTGGAATTTCACTCCCTTCAATTGCCGGTCGGCTTATATAACAGTACTATTGTTTCATGCGATATTGGTAATAACGTCGTTATAAACAACGTCAAATTCTTATCACACTATCAGATTGGTGACGAGGTTATCCTCGTTAATATCGATGAAATGATGACATCGAGTACCGCAAAATTCGGTAACGGAATTTTAAAATACGGCGAAGAAGAGAGTAAGCGTATATGGTTGGAAATATGCAATGAGAATGGCGGACGTAAGGTAATGCCATTTAACGGTATGCTGGCGGGAGATGCTTATATGTGGTCAAAATACCGCGGAAACAAGGCACTAATGCAGCGTTTCGCCGAAATGACTAATAATCAATACTCGCAACAACATGGATTTTACGGAACAATCGGTGACCGCACTATCATTAAAAACTGCTCCATAATTAAAGATGTAAAAGTAGGTTCAGACGCCTATATCAAAGGCGGTAATAAACTCAAAAACTTAACAATTAACAGTAATGCGCGTGCCAAAAGCCAGATTGGCGAGGGTGTAGAATTGGTGAATGGGATTGTAGGTTATGGCAGCCGTATATTTTATGGCGTGAAAGCTGTGCGTTTTATAACCGGCACCAATACACAATTAAAATATGGGGCAAGGCTCATTAATTCCTACCTGGGCGATAACGCCACTGTTTCTTGTTGTGAAGTACTCAATTCCTTAATTTTCCCAGGTCATGAGCAGCACCACAATAACTCATTCCTTTGCGCTTCTGTATTAAAAGGTCAGACAAATATCGCAGCTGGAGCCACGCTGGGATCTAATCACAATTCGCGGGGAAATGATGGTGAAATGGTTGCCGGCCGGGGCTTTTGGCCCGGGCTCTGTGTAAGCCTGAAACATAACTCTATATTTGCCAGTTATGTGCTCATGTCTAAAGGTTCTTATCAGTACGAACTAAATATCACACTTCCTTTTACGCTCGTTATTAATAATGAAACCGATGGTACTTTAGATCTGATGCCCGGTTACTGGATGCTTTACAATATGTACGCACTGGCGCGTAACAGTTGGAAATACGGAGACAGGGATAAGCGTATTGTAAAGACTCAATTGTTGGAATTTGACTTTCTGGCACCCGATACCATCACAGAAATTATTGAGGCCAAGGGATTACTAGAGCTTTGGACAGGCCAGGCCTTTTATGAAGAAAAAGCCGAAGGCATGTGCAAGGACGCTCTCAGAAATAAGGGCAAAGATCTTCTTATCAACGCCCCGGATACAGTGAATAAGCTTACTATTCACGGTGAAGGCCAGGAAGCGTCCAAACGTCCCGTTCGGGTGCTGAAGTGCGCAAAAGCTTATGAAATTTATAACGACATGATTCATTTCTTTGCCGTTAAAACCATCATGAACTGGATGGACAAGCAACACCTTCAGTCTATTTCCGGTTTACAAAAAAGCTTAGAGCTACCGGAAAATATTGAATGGATAAACTTAGGCGGCCAATTAGTGACTAAGGAAAGCCTGGAACAATTGAAAAGTGATATTATTTCGGAAAAAATCAGCACATGGGATGAAGTGCACCACCGCTATAAACTGATGGGCAGCCGCTACAACGAAAAAGTGGTAACCTACGCATTAAAAGTGCTATTGCAACAATATGAAGTGAAGGCAGGTGACGGGATTAACCCTGAAAATTGGACACAATATCTGTTGAAAGCGGAATCTATCATGCAAATGATGCTTAAAGGCACCATAGTGAGCAGGGAAAAAGATTATAAAAATCCGTTCAGAAATTCGGTTTACGATTCCGAAGAGGAAATGGAAGCGGTAGTCGGAAATTTTGGAGACAATGCTTTTATTAAGAAAAGTCAAAAAGACATGGCTGAGTTTAGCAGTAAAATTCAACGATTTGTAGAAATGGAACAGGAAGTCAACGTGTATAAATCGGCTAATTTATAAAACGCTTATTTCGCTTCATCGGGTTGCTCTTCATACATATAACCACGGTAATCTATTCCATTCTTGAAGACGTGTGGTTTGAAGATAGACTTACCCATCAGCATGCGACAACATTCCTGTATGCCCTCAATTAGTGAAGGGTGAGGGTGTATGAGCTCTGCAATTTCCTGAATGCCTTTGCCTTGTGAAATAAGCAGGGCCACCGCCTGAATAGCGCTTGATGCCTGAGCACCAACGGCACGCATACCTAGTACTTTTAGTTCTTGATCGTTGGTGACTATGATCTTAAAGAATCCGGGAGGATTTCTCATGGCTATTGCGCGGGGTATACAGCGGTAATCCATCGTCACTACCTGATAACTAATCCCTTTTTCACGACACTGTTTCTCACTTAATCCAACACCGGCAACAATAGGTTTCAGAAACATGATATATGATATGTTATCATATTTCAGGTCAAAATGCACCATTTTAGCAATACGCTTCACGGCATGTCTACCTTCCAGTTCACCTACGTTAACCAGCGCGATATCTGCTGTAAGATCTCCTATGGCATAGATATTGGGGACACTGGTTCGCGTATCATCATTTTCTATGGCCCCCCGTTTGTTCAGGGTTATACCTACCTTTTCGAGGCCCAGCCCTTGCGTATTGGGAACACGTCCAACAGCTACCAGGGCTTTTTCTACCCGATGTGTTTCTGTAGTACCATCTCCATTCTGAATCTCATATTCTACTTCACCATCTACCTTTTCCATTCTTAGCAGGCTTGCACTTCTGTGTATGGTGATGTCATTCTTTTCGAAATGTTCTTCAACCATATTGGCAACGTCCTCATCTTCAAAAGGTAAAATACGAGGTGCTTTATCTATGAGATAAACTTTCGTTTTTCCGAAGTTGGAATAAATGGTAGCATACTCACATCCAATTACGCCGGCACCGAGAATCACCAGACTCTTTGGCAGCTCCTTCCATTGATGAATGCTGTCACTGGTAACTATCGTTTCTTCGTCTATCGGGATATTGGGTAGCTTGCGAGGCGAACTTCCGGTTGCCAAAATAATATTATCAGCAAAAATAGTTTCCTTACTTCCGTCTAAATAAGTAATCTCTATTTTATTTTCACTGATTAACGTACCACTTCCCTTCTTATGAAAAAACAAATTGTTATATCCTTCATCTTTCAAAGCGTCGAGGTGTGACTCAAGCATGTCGCCACGTTGCAAGACAGCTTCATCGAGCTCTTTTTTAATCTGACTGAAATCAAGATCAAATGTAGAACAGGTTGAATATTTATCAATACGTTCGCGAAGATGAGAAATATCCTTGGAAAGCTCCCACAGGGTTTTAGATGAAAGCGCCCCATTATAAAGGCCTGCCCCTCCAATCCTATCTTTCTCTATTAATAAAGTTTTGAAATTTAAGTCCAGTGCACGCATTGCAGCTGCATACCCCGCCGGACCACCACCAATCACACAAATTTCATACTTCTCCATGCTTAATTACCTTCATCATGCCCAATAATTATGAAGATAAAAAAATAGCTGTTTAAAGTAAACCTAAAATACTATTTAAAACCCTCCGCTCCACCTCCAGTTACAAAGCACTTAGGTTTAATTCATAATTGGCGTCACAATGTGTATACAATTAACATATAACTAATACTTTTTATCATTTATGGATCTTAAAATTTATAAGGATGTCGGCGCCATGAAAAATGACGTGGAATTAAGCATGGTGTGAATTCACATCATGTGGCATCAGAAATCAAAGGATTTTCAATTAACAAATAAGCAGGTGGTATCAAGATTAGGACAGGTGTTAACACAAACGATAGACTAAAAGACAGATGGTCTGTCGAACCGGAAGGACACCTGCTTCCGGAGGCAAATGAGGTTTATTCTATTGGTGATTCTAACGGTAAATTAAATGAAATACATACAAAACACGCGTTCACAGAGAAAATATCTTCAAGTAGTAGTGAATCACTAAGCGCTCCTACCTTGGGTAACATTGTGGCTAAACAGGCTTTATACGATGAAAATGGGGTGATAATTGGGTATTTACCTATTTATGATCAAATCAGTTAAAAAAAAATACCGCCCGGGCGAAGATACGGGCCGGATACTTTCATTGCCGGCTGATACGTTCATAAGCGCTCTAAAATTTTCTCCAAAGATCCAATGCTTCGGCGATTTATAACAAAGGGTTTCAAGCAACTCTTTTTAAAATAATTTTAGTAAAATCTACTTAATAAGGTCTTCGTGTCCTGCTCATAAGCTGCACAAAAGCCTTTCAATTCCTTTCCGTACACTATTTTTTGACCATAATTCGTTACATTTATAGTAGTACATGATTAGCTGGCGCGAAATATCGTATGTTTTATTATTGTTGGGTTGTATATCCTGCAATAGAAGCGATGATACTCAACCCGAAGAAGAGGTAGAGAATAACCCTGTTTCATTAGAGTTTCCCTTGCATTTTGGTTCTCAGATCTACGATATTCCCTCCGATAATCCCTTAACCGAAAAAGGAATTGAGTTGGGTAGAGCGCTATTTTATGAAAAAATGCTCTCACGAGATTATTCTATTTCATGTGGTTCATGTCACCAGCAAAAGTTTGCTTTTTCCGATGGTCTGGCTACCGCAGTAGGAGTTGATGGTAGGGTAGTACCGAGAAATACGCAAGCACTGTCAAATATGGTTTTTCATAATTCTTTTTTTTGGGACGGCAGGGCTGCTACATTAGAAGAACAGGCACTGGGACCTATTGAAAGCTCCTTGGAAATGGACTTGAGCCTTGATGAAATGGTAGATCGTTTGAACGCTTCGGAAGAGTATAAGAAAAAATTTAAGATTGCCTTTGATGCAGATGAAATAAGCTCTGAGTTGGTGGCAAAAGCCATTGCGCAATTTGAACGTACCCTCATATCTGCTAATTCGAGATATGATAGGTACAAATTAGGGCAGGAAAGGTTCTCACAGCTGGAGAGAGATGGCGAAATATTGTTCTATACGCACCCAGTCGCAGGTCAATTAAGAGGTGGTAATTGTGGTGACTGTCACACGGGAATACTTCAAACCGATCATTTATTCCACAACACAGGTTTGGACAGTGTGATGGTTGATGAAGGTCGCTTTGCTGTAAGTGGCCTCGATATTGACAGAGGGAGTTTTAAAACAATTTCGTTAAGAAATATTGCGCTTACAGCTCCTTACATGCATGATGGACGCTTTAATACATTAAGGGAGGTACTTGAGAATTATAATGAACATGTGTATGAAGTAAAGTACCTAGACCCCCTGATGGACGGAATAAGTAACGATTCGCTGGAAGCTGGTGAGCCACTTCGTCTGGGACTTACAGAATACGAGATTGAGGCCATATTGGCGTTTTTGGAAACATTGACCGATGAGGGCTTTATCACAGATGAACGCTTTTCAGATCCAAACGTGAGCAACTAATAATTATTAATTATATTTGCACTTTGCCTAAGAAATTGAAAATAACGTCTTTATTTATTCAGTTGATGCTGGTTGTTCACATTAGTGCAATAAGTACAATCCAATTGAATTATGTGCTCAATAAAAGCTATTTTGCCAATGAGCTCTGTGAACAAAAAGCAGTAATTAATTCATGTTGCAAGGGAAAGTGTTTTGTCAATAAGATGATCAGGAAGGTCAACAACGAAGAGGGTACTGAAACTGATCGAAAAGTGACGTTTAAAGTTACTTATGAATATTTAATCGGTGAATTAACAAAACTTCATACTCCTAAAAAGAGCTTACGAGGTATTTCTGATGGTTTTATTGAGGAAATCTACGATTTCGTGCTTAGTAAACCAATTTTTGACCCTCCACAGGCTTAGCATTTTATTGGTAAATACTAGCTATTATTTTATTGACTGCACCGAAAACGGTTAAATCGTTCAGGCGCAAGCAATTTGTTAACCTTAAATTCTAATAAAATGAAACTTAAATCTGTTCTAAAAAAGGCAGTTGTGTATACGATGTTGTTAAGTGTCTTTACAGCATGTGATAAAAATGATGATTCTGATGATAATACCGGTACCGAAGAAAAGGGTACTATTGCTTTTATGTTGGAAAATCAATTCGGGCATGATAGTCCGCTATTGATTGGTCAAAAATATACCAGATCTAATGGAGATACCTTGACGTTTACCAGTTGCAAGTTATTCATTTCAAATGTTATACTGAAAGACGAAGCCGGAAATGCTACAGAAGTACCAGGTAGTTATTATTTGACCCAATCTTCTGAGTCGTCGAGCACGGTAATGAGAATGGCTGAAGTTCCTGTAGGAGAGTATACTGATATAGAGTTTGTAATAGGAGTAGACTCTTTGGCAAATCTTATTGAGTTTGATGAAACGGGAGATTTAGATCCTGGTGATGTAAATGGAGACGGTATGCTTTGGATTTGGGGACAGCCGGATCAGGCGAGTAACGGCTACAAATTTATCAAAATTGAAGGACTTTATACAAAGAGTGACAATACAGAGGGTACATTTAAATACCATGTTGGTACTAACGATCATGTCGTAGAACATGTGATGTCATTGCCATTGTCGGCAAAAATCAGAAGTGGTAAAACAAGCGAAATTCACATGGTGGCAAATATTTCGAAAATATTTGATAATGCGCACTCACTGGATGTTGCTGAAGTAAATAATGTTACTGTTGGTCCAGTCGATCATGCGCAGCAAATTGCCGATAATTATGGCAACGGTTTCATCATGATACATCATGTTGAAAATGGAGACTAGTGACAATAAGAGTCCATATATTACTGGTCTTTTGTGCGTGGCTATCATCCTGCGATAAAAATAATGAGAGCGGGCAAGAGCTTTTACTCCTGCCCGCTCCGGTCATTTACGGGAAAGAAATGCACATACCTCAGAAACATACATTTAATACATCGGTGGTCGAATTGGGTCGCAACTTATTCTATGATAAGAGGCTGTCTTTAAATAAACAGGTTTCCTGTGCCAGCTGCCATAAACAGCAGTTGGCCTTTACAGATGGAGCGGCAACCAGTGTGGAAGGTGTAAACAATGTGGCATTGGAACGCAATGCTCCTACTTTGGTAAATGCAGGTTGGTATGCAAGCTATTTCTGGGATGGAGGATCTCAATCTCTGGAAATGCAGGCATTGGGGCCTTTAAGTCATCCAGATGAAATGGGAAACAAAATCGCGGATGTATTAGCATTTCTAAGGACCGATGATTATTACAGCAATGCTTTTAAAAAAGCATTTAAGACAGATAAAATAAAAACGAAACACCTGATGCTTGCTATTGGTCAATTTGAACGTGCCATCGTTTCTAAGTCTAGTAGGTATGATAAATTTGTTGCTGGTGAAGTTGAATTCTCTTCAAACGAATTGAAAGGTAAGTATTTGTTTGAAGAAAATTGCAAAAGTTGCCACACTCCCGGTTTGTTTACCGATAACCGTTTTCATAACAATGGTCTTGACAGTCATTTTGTATATGTAGGTGAGGGGCATGCTATGGGCAGGTTTCGCGTTACCGCAGATAGTACATTGATTGGCGTCTATAAAACGCCAACGCTCAGAAATGTGACCATCACGGCACCTTATATGCACGATGGCCGGTTCCAAAGCCTGGAAGAAGTTATTGATCATTATAGCAAAGGCATTAAACAATCAGCAACAGTCGATAGTCTGTTTGTGAACAGCACAGGGTTTTCCTTTAGTAAAGAAGAAAAATCCAATATGCTGGCATTCCTAAGCACCTTAACCGATAGCAGTATATTAAATAATCCCAAACTCAGTAATCCGTTTAAATGAAACTATTTACAGCTAGTTGCGCATTTTTTATAAGCATATTGACTTTATACGCATGTCCCATCTGCGATGAATTTGCTTATACTTCATTGCAAAACAATAACAATATTCAGCTTAATTATCGTCATCGCGTATTTAATGGTTATGAGCAATTGGGGCATCAAAGTGTGTTCAGGCCACAAAAGAACCGCTCGGCGAAATTGAGTCATATCCCGATAGGAACAACAGACCTCTACATACCTTCTCAGCAGGATTATGAACTGTTTCGAAGTATAGAATTGAAATTCAATTATAAACTCAGAGATAAGTACCTGCTATCTGTGTTACTACCTTATCATATAAATGACGACTATTTCGCGCAAATTGTACCGGAAATTGGTCCTATAAAGGACAGCTTGAATAAAGTACAAGGCATTGGCGATCTGGTTTTAGGAATTAGCAGGTTTAAAAAAATAAAAAAAGACAACTACACCCATGTTTATTCTTTGGGCTTAAACGTGTCTTTACCGACCGGGAGATTTCAGCTGGCTAATAGCAAAGGACAAGCCTATGATCCCTCTCAGCAGCCTGGTTCAGGCGTTTATGAATTAATATTTGGCGGTCAATATATCTTTTTACATCAATCAATGATAGGACTCAGTGCCAGTGCGTCCTATCAACGAAGTACGCAACGAACCAGAGGGAGTTTATCTTCAGGTAATATTCCGGGAGGAGTGGCCAGTCTGGACTATCGGTTTGGCGATCGTTTTTCTTCCGCTGCCAGTGTTTTTTATAATTATATAAGCGGAGAATGGCGGATTGTACCTAAAGCTGGTTTGTTGTTGGAACACGCTCGCAAAGATTTACTCAATTCCGATGAGTTGGAAAATACAGGAGGGACTGCATTATTGGGGACCCTTGGTGTGGATGTTACTTATTACAGTTTCACCTTGAAGCTAGCTTACCAGTATTCATTAAAAGATTATTACGACGAAGAACAATTAAACAATGCAGGTAGGATAAATACCACACTCCAATATAATTTTTAAGTATTAGTTTTTAGATTTGGAAATGGATTGGCTCTCATTGTTACCACCTGTTTTGAGTATAGGTATAGCTTTACTAACGCGTAAAGTATTTTGGGCACTCATTATTGGAATAATCGCAGGGTGTTTGCAGCTCGCTCAGTGGCATATCATAGATGCAGTTCTAAATGTATTGATTTATTTCAAGGCAGTATATGTTGAAGATGGCTGGAAACTCAATTCGGCAAATGTAATGTTACTGCTATTTTCACTTTTTACCGGTGTTATGGTAGCCGTTTTAAGCAGTAACGGGAGCATGTATGCTGTCGTGGAAAAACTAAGTAAAAAAGCGACCAATAAGAAGAAGTCACTATTGCTCACCTGGGGCTTGGGTGTAGGTATATTTTTTGATGATTATGCGAACACACTCATAGTTGGCAATACAGTAAGGCCTCTTACTGATCGATTTGGTGTGTCGCGCGAAAAATTAGCATACATTGTTGACAGCACAGCCGCACCAATGGCCTCAATAGCACTTGTAAGTACCTGGATTGGATTTGAGTTAGGCCAGATTCAAACAGGCATGGAAAGTATTGGTTTGAAAATGAGTGCCTATAGTTTGTTTATTAAATCATTGAACTATTCGTTTTACCCCATATTAACCTTAGTGTTTATAGTTATGCTTATTGCTATGAATAAAGACTTTGGGGCTATGTATCATGCCGAGCGTAAGGCAATGAGAGCGAATGATTTCAATGAAAGCAATAGCACTCAGACAAAGAGTGCTGCCTGGCAGGCTGTTGTGCCTATTCTGTCAATGCTCGTAATTACCTTTGGCCTCATTCTATACACAGGTATGGAACCTGGGGAAGCGAAGAGTCTGAGTAAGATAATTGGGGACGCCGATTCTTATGTGGCATTATTTTATGGCTCACTCACAGGCATGTTACTGGCCATTGTCCTGAGCTTTTTTAGTGCATTTAACGCAAAAAGTTTATTGACGGGGAGTAAACAAATGCTGGAACCGTTGGCAATTTTGGTACTGGCCTGGATGCTTGGCAGTGTAATTAAGGATTTGGGAACAGGTAATTATATTGCAGGTATTCTGGGGGATCAATTGGAACCCTGGGCTATAGGCGGGCTTCTATTTGTTGTCTCAGCGCTTATTTCTTTTTCTACAGGCACCAGTTTTGGAACTATGGCCATACTCTACCCAATAGCTATGAAGTTGACCTGGTCTATTTGTGAGTCTGCAGGGCTTAGTACAGAAGATTCCTTACCGGTATTGGCGCATGCTGTTTCAGTTGTGTTGGCCGGAGCGGTATTTGGAGATCATTGTTCACCAATATCCGATACAACCATACTAAGTTCAATGGCAACAAAATGTAATCACATCAATCACGTACGCACGCAGTTGCCCTATGCACTTACGGTGGCAGTAGTTAGCGTATTGTTGAGTCTTACTGCTGTACCTCTTGGATTACCGGCAGTAGTTAACCTCTTGATCGGGACCATCATATTATTTGCGGTGATTCGGTTCTTTGGGAAAACGGTAGATGATAGAATGGGAAAAGAGCTATAGATTGTAACAACCCTTTTCCCTGAATAGGTATTCATCAATTGGTGAATACCGGAGTGTCGCTTACTAAAAGCCAGTTACCTTTTGTGTCTTGCACGAGTGCTAATAAGGAGATCATGGTTCCTTTATTTCCCGAGGCTGTTACCTTAGCAACTGCCGTATTCCCATTCATGACAATATTGTCGAATGTAATCTGGCGTTTATCCCCACCAAATTCTTTGTTTTTGATCTTTTCGATGTATGCGGCACGAGGTAAAATTACAACTTCTTTGCTACCAAATAATTGATTCATAACTATGCGATAGTTAGGATCTAACAAGGTATTCATAGTCTTTGCATCATTGTCATCGCCTGCTTTCATAAATTTTGTGATCACACTTTTGATTTTTTGCGCTTGCGGTGATGGATTTTGAGCTTCAGCGCATGCCATTACGAGTACGCTCAGAATGACAGATAAGAGTTTAATTTTCATTTTTGTGGTGTTTATTAAAGTTTAACATAAAACAATTGATCAATTAATAATTGATATATCAATATAAAATACAAAAAAACTCAGCTCATATTCGACTGAATTTTTAACAAAAGCGATAAAAGGAGACGAACTTCCTCCGGAGTGAATCCTTTGACGCTTAAATCTCTCAAATCGGAGATGGTATTCATGTTGTTTTGTACAAATTCCTGGCCCGTAGCGGTGAGGACAATGTTATACTGCCGACGATTACCTTCCACCGTTTCTCGGTTTACCAGGTTTTTCTTTCCGAGTATGTCAAGTGTACGGGTGATGGAAGCCGGGTCCCTCAACGATTTAGTAGCCAGTTCTTTTTGAGTAAGTGGCGTGTTTTCTTCTATTATCTTTAGCAAAACCCATTGTTCTATGGTAATACCCAGTCCTAAATGATCCAGTATTTTTTGTGAATACTGTTTAGCGACACGGCTGGTTTTATCTATTTGATAGAGAATGACCTTATTTATGTCAGTTTCATGATTTTTCATTGATTGATACATCAATTATTGATATTGCAATTATAATCAATATTAAAATCGAAGTCAAATTTAATTTAATAAATTTATTTTGTCACAGGCGCAAAGAATCGCAACAGCAGCTTTTTTCTTCTCGTATTTTATAATGAGCATTGCATATTTACTTAGAAATCATATCTTAAGCCATAATATACACTTAACCATATGAAAGTTGTAATACATCGTTCCTGGACCCGTGGTCAAGCTGATCACGGATGGTTAAAATCCTTTCACAGTTTTAGTTTTGCAGGTTATCAAAACCCTGAGCGGGTACAGTTTGGCGCATTGCGGGTTTTAAACGATGATGAAATAACCGGAGGAAGGGGTTTTGGTACACATCCACATGATAATATGGAGATTATTTCTATTCCATTGGAAGGTGCGCTGGAACACAAAGATAGTATGGGGAATGTGTCGCTAATAAAAGCGGGCGAAATTCAGGCAATGAGTGCCGGAACAGGTATATTTCATAGTGAGTTTAATAAAAGTGAAACCGAACATGCAAAATTCCTTCAAATTTGGGTGTTTCCTAATAAACGTGATGTAGAACCTCGTTACGATCAACTATCCTTAAAGCAAGTAGCCGTAAAGAATGATGTTTATCAGGTCTTGTCTCCCGATCCCGAAGATGATGGCCTCTGGATTCACCAGGATGCATGGTTTAGCATGGCAGATTACGACGAGGAAAGCACCTACACTTACCGGCTAAAATCGCCTCATAATGGTGTTTATATTTTTGTGCTGGAGGGTATAATTCATATAGATGAACATGAATTGCGCACGAGAGATGGAATTGGTATATCAGCTATAAATAGTATTGAAATACAATTTAGTGCCAATACAAAAGTATTATTAATGGATATCCCAATGGTTTAGATTACGCTTATACTACAAGCATCATAATGGCTTGTTTTGCCTGTACCGAATCAAATGTTCTAATTACCAGGTTTTTAAGAAAAACAGCGTTAAACCTTTCCTTTAAGATAGGCGGCAGTGTATCCTTTTCCTTCTTTTACTATTTGCTCCGGAGTTCCTTCACAAACTATTTGACCTCCATTGTCGCCACCTTCAGGCCCCAGATCGATAATCCAATCGGCTGTTTTTATTACTTCTAGATTGTGTTCGATGATAAGCAACGAATGTCCTTTTGCCAGCAAAGCCTGGAATGCTTTTAAAAGTACACTGATATCCTGAAAATGCAAACCTGTGGTAGGTTCATCGAATATGAATAAGGTGTGTTCCTGGTTACTGCCTTTACCCAAGAAGGATGCCAGCTTCACACGCTGGGCCTCTCCGCCACTTAGTGAATTAGATGATTGCCCAAGGCCCACATAGCCAAGACCAACTTTTTGTAAAGGCTCTAGTCTATCAACTACTTTTCGTTCGTTCTTAAAAAAATCGATCGCGTCGTCAATTGTCAGGTCCAGTATTTCTGAAATGTTTTTATCATTGTACTTGACTTCCAGAATTTCATCCTTAAAGCGTTTGCCTTTGCAACTATCACAGGTGAGATAGATATCCGGCATGAACTGCATTTCTATTTTTACGACACCTTCTCCCTGGCATTCTTCACAACGTCCGCCATCTACATTGAACGAAAAATGAGAAGGTTTATATCCACGCTGCTTTGCTATCTCCTGTTCGGCAAATAGCGATCTGATGGCATCATAAGCCTTCACATATGTGACTGGATTAGAACGCGATGATTTGCCAATTGGGTTTTGATCAACAAACTCCACTTGTCTTACGATCGAATTGGCTTGAATGATTTCATCGAAGGTGCCACTAAACTCATTATAATCTCCCAATCGCTTTTGTAGTGCAGGATACAGTACCTTTCGAATTAAAGTGGACTTACCCGATCCGCTAACACCTGTTACAACAGTCATCACACCAAGTGGGATTTTAACATTTAAATTTTTAAGGTTATTCTCTCGCGCTCCAACAATTTCTATAAAGTCGATAGGTTTTCGCCGGGAAGATGGTGTTTCAATGCTACTTTCGCCATTGAGGTAACGGGCGGTATACGATTCCTTATCTTTTTTAATATCTTCCTGTGTGCCTGCGAAAACGAGGGATCCACCATTTGAACCTGCATCAGGACCAATATCTATTATTCGATCGGCGGCACGCATCACCTCTTCTTCATGCTCTACTACAATTACAGTATTGCCGAGATCACGCAACGATTCCAGTACTTCCACAAGCTGGGTTGTATCTCGGGGGTGCAAGCCAATGCTGGGTTCATCGAGAATATACATAGAGCCAACAAGCGCGCTCCCCAGCGAAGTTGCCAATTTTATGCGTTGAGATTCGCCACCGGAAAGCGTTGATGCCAATCGGTTCAGCGTTAAGTATTCGAGTCCTACTTTTTGTAAGTAATTAAGGCGGTTGTATATTTCTCTTAGAATGCGTTCTGCCAGTTTCTGATCGTGCTCGCTAAGTGTTATTTCCTGAATGAACTTTAGTACCTCTTTTACCGGCATTAATACCAGGTCTTGTAAAGAACGATCGTTGATTTTTACGTAGCCCGCGTCTTTACGAAGCCTTGTACCCTTGCAATCGGGGCATACCGTTCTACCCCGGTAACGCGAAAGCATCACACGGTACTGAATCTTATGTGTTTGCGATTCGAGGTGGGCAAAGAAATCGTGTAGCCCTTCGAAATACTCGTTTCCAGTCCATAAGAGCTCATATTCTTCATCGCTGAGTTCTTTAATTGGCCGGTGTATAGGGAAATCAAAACGGATACCGTTTTTGACTAAAGGGCTCAACCAGTTTCCCATTTTTTCACCTTTCCAGGGGGCTATTGCGCCTTCATAAACAGATTTGTTTTTGTCAGGAATTACCAGATCAGGATCAATACCCAGTACATGACCAAATCCTTCACAGCGCTGGCAAGCACCATAGGGGCTATTAAAGCTGAAAAATTGAACCGATGGTAGTTCAAATTGCATACCGTCTAATTCAAATCTATCAGTGAAATGGAACTTTTCACCATCTCGTAAAACTATGAAACAATCACCCTCTCCCTCATAAAATGCAGTTTGAACGGAGTCTGACAAACGAAATATATTATCCTCATCTGAGGTCACGGATCCGCGATCAATTAGGACAAAACATTGTCCCTCGGCATAACTTAAATCTTTGAGGGCATCTTCTATAAAAATAACCGCTTCGTTAATAACAACGCGCGAATAACCTTTCTTTAAAAGCAATTGTAATTCTTCTTCAACACTGCGATCATTTTTTTGAATAAGCGGAGCAAGCACCATGTATTTACTTCCTTCGTCCAGGTTGTTTACAAAATCTACTACGTCCGAAATGCTGTGTTTTTTGACGATATTGCCGGAAATAGGTGATACCGTTTTCCCAATTCTGGAGAAGAGCAATTTGAGGTAATCATAAATTTCAGTGCTGGTACCTACTGTCGATCGTGGGTTCTTAGATGATACTTTTTGTTCTATGGCAATGGCAGGTGAAACCCCTTTTATGTATTCAACTGCCGGTTTTTCCATACGCCCCAAAAATTGTCTTGCATAAGAACTCAGACTTTCCACATACATACGTTGTCCTTCGGCATATAATGTGTCGAAAGCTAAGGAAGATTTTCCCGATCCACTCACACCTGTAATCACAGTAAGTGTATTTCTGGGAATAGCAACACTCAATTCCTTTAAATTATTAACACTGGCCTTTTTTATAACAATGTATTCCCGTGGATCTAATTCGTCCAAATCTTTTATTTGCTCCATTTCTACAAACTTACTAATTGTTAGCAGAAAGAAACAGGTCTTTTAAAAGTTCTTCTTTGCTTAGCGAAAATTGAGACGTCCGGAAGAGGAGGAGTTCACCTGAACAAGCTCGGTCAGGTGTACACCCGGTCGAGGTACAATAAATTTCAAAGGTCTTTTTTTTCTATTATAATCAACTAGATTTGTAGCAGGTAGTAAACTGTATTCAATGAAAATACTTTCAGCAGCTCAAATGCAGGCACTTGATCAATATACAATAGATCACGAGCCTATTTCTTCAATAGATCTTATGGAACGTGCCAGCAGGCAGGTGGTCAATTGGATAACACAAAAATTACCTCTCAGCAGTCGTTTTGTTGTTTTTTGTGGTCCGGGAAACAATGGTGGTGACGGGCTTAGTATTGCCAGGCAACTGGCTGTAAAAAGTTTCCACGTACGTGTTTATTACTTAAGAAGTGACAAGTACTCGCAAGACTTCGAGGTTAATATGGAGCGCCTGAAGTCGACCGAGATTACTTTCGAGGCTTTGGATGAAATGGCGGAGCTTCCAAAAGTAAAAAGTGGCGCTTTAATAATTGACGCCCTTTTTGGAACGGGCTTGTCGCGACCACTTGAAGGGTTCGCGGCGAAAGTGGTAAACCACATCAATGATTTACCTTCCAAAGTACTTTCGGTTGATTTACCATCGGGACTTATTGCGGATGCGGAAAGCGATCTGAATGCCATAATAAAGGCGTCTTATACCCTTACTTTTGAATTTCCGAAATTAGCATTTTTCTTGCCCGAAGTAGGGCATTTTGCAGGTAAGTGGGAAGTTATGGATATTGGCCTCCATCAGGAATATGCTGCACAATTGCCCTCTCAACTCGATTATATTGATGCAGATTTAGTAGGACGATTAAAGAGGAAACGCCCTGAATTTGGACACAAAGGCACTTTTGGACATGCCTTGCTTATTGCCGGAAGCAAAGGGAAAGCCGGAGCTGCTGTTCTGGCAGCGCACTCTTGCATGCGGTCGGGGGTAGGGCTTCTTACCTGTCATGTTCCTTCGAGCATTGCGGCTATCATACACCAATATTTACCAGAAGCTATGGTGAGCTATGATAACGATGACGAATGCTGGACAAGCACTCCGGAAACAGCTTATAGTGCCATTGGGCTTGGGCCTGGCTTAGGAACTTCGGAGGTGACACGTCTGGCTTTTGCCAGGTTTGCAGAGAAAGTAGATACTCCTCTGGTGATCGATGCAGATGCCTTGAACATGCTTGCTCAGGATAGCGGTTTTTTAGAGCTTGTACCACATAATTCCATACTGACGCCACACCCGAAAGAATTTGAGCGATTGTTTGGGGCGTCAAAGAATGACTTTGAAAGGTTAGAACTACTGAAAGCCAAGGCTCAGGAGCTTGGCGTGATAATTGTGCTGAAAGGGGCGTATAGCCTGGTGGCCACTTCGGAGGGGAACGTTTATGTCAATTCCACCGGTAATTCGGGAATGGGAACAGCAGGTAGTGGCGATGTGCTCACAGGGCTTTTGACAGGTCTAAGGGCTCAGGGTTATTCATCTGAAGAAGCTGCCGTCCTTGGTGTTTTTATACATGGCTTTGCCGGAGATTTGGCCGCGGCAGATTTGAGTGAGGAGGCGATGATTGCTTCAGATATCATCAACTATTATGGAGCCTGCTTTAAAGAACTTTTTAAAAAAGGCTAGTACGTAAAGACCAGCCTTTTTCATAAGCTTGGACAATTCGTTGTTAATTTATTATTATCGCTGAGGTCTTAATTGTTCTTGCGTGAACAACTTTAAGGAAGTATAGGCCACGCTCCAAAGCGGAAATGCTTATTACATTTTGGCCCAAATCAACCTGGCCGGATTTTACTGCTTGCCCCTCTGGCGTCACTATCTCGAAATTACCCGAGTCCTCACTGTCAAAATGAATCAGGCCCTGCGCCGGATTAGGGTATACATTTAAATGAGTAACTTCACTATCTTTTATAGCGTCCACATCAGGACAGTCCGGTAAGCCTGTCTGAATGCTAATTACTACATCATCGCTGTTCGACGTACATGATACAAAGGTCCAGGTAAGTGTTACTTCTCCACTGCTAATATCATTTGTTCCGGGAGTGTAAGAGCCTTCTGGGTCATTGGTAGCACTAAAGGTACCATCTCCGTTTGTTGTCCAGGAGGCAGTTTCCCCATTTTGAGAGAAAGGTGCATTGGCCTCCAGACTTATCTCTGTGTCCGGACAAACAGTCTGGTCCAGCCCTGCATTTGCAGCACTTATTCCTGTTTTTAAACCTACGTGCATAGTATCCGAACTCGACGGACATATGTGATCTTTGGTACTTATAGTCCATACTAATTCAAGCCCGCCTATAGCCGGTATACCGTTAATGACGGCATTAGGCGATTCAGGAGAAGATAAAAAGGTGATGTTGGGGTCTATGGCATTGAGTATAGTCCATAAACCTTCTTCGAAAACTGTTGGTTCATCGGCTGCAAGTTGTGTCTGAGTCAAACAAACAAATTTATCCTCCCCGGCATTGGCGGGTGTAGGCATAGCACCAAAATAAATGGCTACAGTATCTGTAGCATTACAGTTCATATTGTCTATGTTATAGAAAAAGGAAATCGTTTGTCTTGCGTCTTCAGTGGAAGGAGTATAGATAGCATCTGGTGATTCATCATCATCAAAGGTTCCGGCACCGTTTGTAGTCCATTTTACTGTTTCGCTGTTTCCTGCTGGTGTATTTCCATCGAGCTGAACAGCAGCTCCTACACAAAGAGTATCGTCAATTCCTGCATCCGGCTGAGCAGCAATGTCAAAATTAACAATTTCAAAAACTTCCTCCAGGGGTCCACAAAGAGGTATGTCAACGGTAATACGTAGCTCAAAATGACTTTCAATGTCGTAAATTGCCAGCGTCACAGAATCTAAAAATTCGGGTCTTCCGGCACCATTAATAGTGTCAAATGTGTAGGTTGCTCCATATTCGTAAGGTAGTGTTGAAATAACGAAGTCATCACATAAGGCCGTACTGGAAAGGCTGAAGTCGGAAGCCTCCTGATAAGCCGTAATCACCACAGTATCTTTAGTTACTGCTCCTTCGAGGTCGATGCTCCAGACAAGTACCGCCCTTCCTGCTACCAGGTTAGTTACTAAGGAATTTGGGTTGTCTGTATCTGCAATGTCTGCCTGTCCCGATATGATTTCCCAATTTCCTATGCCAAGTAAGGGATCATTGCCATTAAGCGTAGTGCTTGTATCGCATATAAATTGGTCCTCGCCGGCATTAGCGGGGTTGGTGTCTTGTCCAAAAGTGTAGCTTGTTATTAAAAGAAGAAAAAGTGTTCCGTAAAAGTAAAATTTCGTTTTCATAATTTGTGGGTTTGGATTGCATATATACAATATACTAAAAATCAGCGAAATATGCTGTTTTTGATAAATGTGCTGTGTTGTTCGTTCAAATTTATGGTATATTCATTTTAACATTCGAAATTGCATTATAAATTTACGAGATGGAGCAAGAAAGTAACCGTATACTTACCTCAAAACAGGTGTATCAGAAAATAAGACGAATAGCTCATGAAATTTATGAATCAAATTTCAAAGAGAATACGATCATATTTGCAGGAATAGACGGGAATGGTTATTCGATGGCGGAACACCTGAAAAAGGAATATCAGGCGATATCAAATTCGGATGTCCGGTTAATAAAAGTGTCTCTTGATAAAAATGCTCCTTTGCAGTCAGAAATAAAGTTAGACGTCGACCCTGAAGCACTTAACGATCAGGTAGTCATTTTAGTCGATGATGTACTCAACACGGGCAGAACGCTTGCATACAGCCTAAAACCCTTTTTGAGTTGTGTTATTAAGCGCTTACAAACAGCAGTTATGGTCGACAGAGGCTATACTACGTTTCCAATTGCTGCCGATTATGTGGGATATGCATTGTCTACAACGATACAAGAGCATGTTAGCGTTCAAATTGTAAAAGAAGGTCTGTCCGGTGTGTATTTGTACTAGACTGTCATATAACCGATAATTTTTTTAATAGTTGCTAACTAATTTTACCTCATGAATAAACTGTATAATCATCTAATCATTATGTCATTGTTTGTATTAGGAGCCTCTTGTGTTGGTACCGATCACATTGACGACGGGGGACCACGCTCCCTCAAAGACCCAGTTCTTAGTATTGACACGCCACAACAGTCCGTATTGGTGGGGGAAAAAGTGGTTTTTTCAGCCACCTACCTGGATGAAGACGGAGTACTGCGACAGAAAGATGAGGAATGGTCAAGTTCCGATGAATCAGTGCTTGCACATTCGTCAGACAGTACATTTGAAGCGCTGTCAGAAGGATTTGCATTCGTTTATGCAGAGGTGAACGGAATACTTGATTCGGCAGTGGTTAACGTATTGGAAGATACATCGGGGGTAGTTTCGATAGAAATAAGCTCAGATGTTAAAACGGTATCTCCAGGTGAAACATTGCAGTTTGAAGCACGTGCTTTGGGAAATTCTGGTCAGGTTATTGCCGCCACTGTAGAATGGGCAGTAAGTGATGAGTCCATTCTCGAGATCGATCAAAATGGAAAAGTAAGCACCTTAAAAGAGGGTGAAGCTTCTGTCTATGCAATGGTAGATGGGATTATGTCTAATCTTTGTGTTGTTACGGTAACAAGAGAATCGAGAAAAGCAGTATTTACTGGGAATAGGAGTTATGAAGTTAGCGGGTGCGGTGTGTTAAAAATGGACAACGGAGATCTTATTTTGGAGCTAAGCGAAGATTTTGAAATTTCGTCTTTTGGTGCCGGACTTGTATTATACCTGAGCAATCAACCTTTAAATATATCAGGAGGTCTCGAAGTTGCAGATCTTACACAAAATGGGCCTCGTACCTTTAATGTTACAGCTGTTAATCCGGACGTAACCTTATTTTCTTTTGATCATATAATCGTACACTGTCAGCCTTTTAATATACCTTTTGGTACCGGAGAACTTAATTAATTATGAAATTAATGGGAAAATTATTTGTTGGAATAGCGCTTATATGTTTCATTACTACCAGTACGTTTGCAGGAGGTGGCTGGACACAAAGTAAGGGCAATGGCTTTTTTATGTTAAAGCAAAGGATTCTTCGGAGTAATTTGCTCTTTTCGAATGACGGTAGTACAGATACAATACCTACTACCGGATTCTATTTTACTTCGCTCTATATGGAGTACGGAATTAGTGATAAATTCGAATTGATGGTAAACGCTCCTTTTTTCACGAGAATTGCTAAAAATGCGATTGAATACTCAAGTGGTTTGCGCATAGAAGGTGATGAAGAAAATAATATTGGGGATTTACAAGTGGGCTTGAAGTACGGCCTTATTAACAAAGAAAAATTAAAATTGGCAGGGTCGGTAATATTCGGAGTACCAACAGGAACAACTTCTGGTGGTAATGACTCCATTCTACAAACCGGTGATGGTGAGTTTAATCAAATGGTGAAGTTAGAAGCCAGTCGTAGTATTAACAGGCTTTATGGAACCGTTTCGTTGGCTTTTAATAATCGTACTAATGGATTTTCAGAAGAGCTTTACTATGGTTTTGAAGTAGGGTATAGCTTTGAAAAGTTTATCCTGAACATGAAATATAATGGCCTGAGTTCACTTTTTAATGGTGATGTTGACGCTGGGGATGCAGGATTATTTTCGAACAATGTTGAATTTCAGTCACTTGGTTTCGAAGGAGCCTATAAATTTAGCGATACTGTTGGAGGTGTGCTGGGCATAGGTCTGGCACTTGCAGGGAAAAATATTATAGCAAGCCCGGCTTATAACATTGGCCTCTATTGGAAGCTGGTCAAATAAAATACTTTTCACATAACGAAGACAAAGTCTGCTGACCTTGTCTTCGTAATCTCTTTTACCTATAATAATCTTACTTAGATCTGAACCTTTGCATTTTTGAAAGGAGTGTAATTGGTTTTGCCTTTTAACTTTGCACACTGATCTTGCTTGCGATTATGTTCTGTTAATTGTTTTGTTGTTGTTTTGAACGTGATTGTATATCGGAGTTGCTGCGTTGATTAGCATCACTTATACTTAGGTCTGAGTTTGTTTGAGCCTATATGAAACGGAAGGGAAAAGCAGGAGTAGGAGTGCTCAATTTCGTTATATTCTTATAACAAAAAAGAAGGCTGCCTCGATAGAGGCAGCCTTCCTTATAATAAACCGTAATCTTAAGAAAAAAGAGTTACTTATTTTGCAATTTCAACACTAGTTCTTGTCCATCCTTCAATCCAGGTAGAAGTTGAGCTAGGATCGAAAGCACCTTTGTAGTTTGCTGCATCGTAGAACGCATCTCCGGCAGGAAGATCGCTACCTGTACCTAAGTCAGCAGTAGTAGGAATTAGATTAGTAGTAGTAAGACCTGCATCAGCAACAGTGTTACCAGAAACGTTTGCGTGGCTCATAAGAGCAGTTCCGGTAGAAGACATTACTAATGAATCAGCGTGTACTGTATTACCAGAGAATACGTTGTTCATGATTTTTAGGTCACCAGCTTCCAAACGTGCAAAAGAATGCTCACCGTCACCTAAATCTTCAATGTCAATACCTTTACCAACAAATCCCTGGAAGATTGAGTTGTGGTATTCGCCACCTGCATTATCACGGAAAGTAATGATTCTGTTACCATCTGCACCAATATAAGAAGCATTGTAGATTACAGGAGTAGCGAAAGGTACACCATCTTCAGGCTCAGTACCACCATCATGCTCGCCACCACGGTCGCTGGCGCTTGTTTGGATAGTCACCCAGAATTGACCCTTACCGTCAAATCCTTCATCATAGTCATAAGAATCATCAGCGCAGTAAGAAACAATCGCGTGCTTCACTTCAGCTACACCACCAAAGAACTCAATACCATCATCAGAGTTTGAAATAACTTCAACATAGTCGATAGTAGTACCGTTACCAACACCACCAAGAGTTAAACCGTTGATTTCGTTACCAGCACCGATGTTAGTACCACCATGACGGATAGAGATGTATTTAAGGATACCTGAGTTGTCAGCGTTGTCAGAACCACCATAGATACCACGAGGTTCAGTAGTAGGGATACCTTCAATAGCGCTTGAGCTACCTTCAGAGTTAAGAGGAGCATTTCCTAGTACGATTAAACCACCCCAAAGACCTGTAGTCTCAACAGAAAGGTTATCGCCACCATCAAGTGTTCCGTCAGCATAACGAACGATGTCGTCAGCAGCTGAAGTGAAAACGATAGGCATAGCAGCAGTACCTTCAGCGATGATAGTACCACCTTTTGCTACGATAAGTGCAGATGCGTTTTCTCCTTGACCAGATCTTCCTTTGATTATTGTACCAGCTTCAATAGTTAAAGTTTGGCCTTCGTTCACAAATACAAGACCATCTAAGATCCATACATTGTCATTAGTAAAGGTGATTGTTCCTGTACCTTCACCAAAATCAGTAATAGTAGTTTTGTTTAATGTTTTGAATACATCGTCATCAACTTCAACTTCTTCCGTAGTTGAAACTTTTTCAGTTGCCTTTGACTCAGAACCACCGTTGTCGTCGCTGTCGTCGTTGTTACAGCTTGTGCCAAATACCATAAGGCTAGCTGCTAAGCTGAAGAATAATAGCTTTTTCATTTTGATAAATACTTATTGTCTTGTTGTCTTGAATTAATGCTGCAATACTACGATCATTATGTTAAGCTAAACTTAAAAAAAGGTTATGTTTGGAATAAGATTTGTTTGAATTTAGTTAACAAAAATTTAACGAATCCTGGATAAAGACTGAATGTACTAAAAGACAATTGATTAGCTTTGATTTAAGGAAGGATTCATTCGTCAGATCTTTTTTTTTGATACGCGATTATTTAATCGAACATTAAATAAATTCAATTGTATAACTAAACAATTCAATAAAATCAGGCAGAAAGCATGCTAATTGTTTTGATAATATTAACTAATAAAAAAAATAGTTTATTCATTCCGTTACATAATCCTTACTGAATGGATAAAAATATGTAAAACCGGAAGCTAAATTTTGAACTTTGAACGTAAAATAACTGTGGTGTATATGCTTTTTCTTAATAAACAACAAAGCCACTTATTTGAGTGGCTTTGTTGGTCTTCCTAAATTGGTGAGAAAAAATCAATCTCGTTTTTGGAGGTTAACAGTTTCACCTATCCAACATTTGACGGATATAGCGTCTCCTACTTTTTTACCTCTTACAAATATTTCTTCGGTTGATGGAAATTGTGATTTGCACTCATTCATCTTAGTGCTGTTTCCTGCTTTGCTGTACATGTTGTAAGCAGCAATGAATATAGCTCTACTCTGTAGCACATCGTCAGATTTACACTTGTTATAAGAAGACATATACATGCCTCCGATTTTGTTATAACAATCGGCGGCAATTGCATTGTCTTCTGACATTGCCTGTCTATACAGTGAACGCGCTTCGCTATTGAGACCTTTAGAATTTTTAATATTGGCCATTTCAAAATAAAGGCTTCCCTTTTTCGCTGCATCTGTTTCAAAATTCAGTGCCTGCTTAAATTTTGAAAAGGCACTATCATATTCGTTACGAATTTTGTAAACTTTAGCAGTCATACGCAAACGTTCAACACTAGGTTCGCTGGCAAGGATGAATTCAGCCGTGTTTATGTACAAATCGTTGGAAATACATTTGTTTGAAACCAGAAGCCCGTTAATCTGCTTGGCAATTTTCATGTTTGGCTCGGCGCGGTATTTAGGTCCTAATTTGTCTTGAACGAAATCACAGTCAACGGTTACCGTTCTCAATAGATCTTTTTCAACTTTCAGCCTGCTTTTTTCAATACGCTGTAATTTAGTGGCGTCTCCAGCTGCTTTTCCTGTCTGTATATCCAGAATATCATTTAAATGGGTATATAAATCAATTAATTCGTCTTCTGCCAACTCTCCTTTTCTCGTTTCTTCACAAGCTGCATGCATATAATAGGTTACATTCGTTGTAAGCATTTCAGGGCCATTCATTTCATCGATTTTTTTGTACAATACGTACAAATCATCCAATTTCGACTTGTCCTTATATTGGTATTTCCAGGCCACACGCCCCATTCTATTCAACACATAAGCTTCGTCACCGTAAAGTTTCACACGTTCGTTGTATATTAACAACACCGTGTCTTGCAATTCCTTTTTACGTACCGGCTCTTTTTCAGCTTTTACTGCTTTTTCAAAAATCTTGGCAGCATTAATATAAAGAGCCACATTTAAATTTGGCGTATTCGTTAATAACCATCTTGCTGGTTCGAGTGCGGCTGCATAATTTTTTTCTTCAAGCGACGAATTCAGAAACATCCATTTTCCCTGTGCTTCCACTTTATTACTTCCCCAATTCCATGCGTTAGGATCCTCAGGACCTGTTGCGCTTTTAGTTATGCTGGCCATTGCGCTCCAGGTAATAGCCATTGTAATAAGTGTAATTATTAATTTGTTTTTCATAGCTTATTATACCTCCATTTTGTAACCCATACCCTTGATTGTTTTGATATAGGTGTTTCCTATCTTCTCTCTCAGTTTTCTAATGTGAACATCGATTGTCCGGTCACTAATAGCCTGATCGATACCCCACACTTTATTAAAGATTTCCTCGCGAGTAAATAACTTACCGGGTTTTGAAACCAATAGTGTAAGTAGTTCGAATTCTTTTTTGGCTAAGTTGATTTTCTCGGAGTTCTTATGTACTTCGAATTGTTCAATATCTATTACTAGATCCCCTACTTTAATTTCGTTTTCTTCCCTTCCTAAGTTGTGTTGTTGTCTTCTTAAAATAGCTTTAATTCGACTAACAAGTACTCTTGGTTTGATTGGTTTTACAATATAATCGTCGCCACCACTTTCGTAGCAAGCTATTTGAGTGAAGTCTTCGTTTCGAGCCGTTAAAAATACAATGAGTGTATTTTGAAATTGGTGCATGGAGCGCAGTCGCTCACACACTTCCACACCATCTTGCTTAGGCATCATGATGTCGAGGATGACCATTACTGGGCTGTGCTCTTTAGCCAGTGCGATTGCCTCTTCTCCATTTGATGCTGTTATAACTTCGTAACCTGCGTTTGAGAGGTTAAACTCCATTAACTCTAATATAGCATCTTCGTCGTCAACTATGAGAATTTTTACCATGGGCCTTTTAAGGTAGTTCAATGATTCGCTGCAAAATTATGAACTCAGTCTAGTGGATATGTTAGCAAAATGTTAAAGAATTGTTAATCGCTTAAAATTACTGAAATATTGTATTAGTATTTGAATTTCAGTTGATTATTTTCATCTTGATTTAGGTTTAAATTATTGATACTTAAGCCTAATAGTCTAATCGCTTTTTCGTGTAATTCTATGTGTGTCAGCAGCAAGCTCGCTAAGTCAAATATTTCGTTAAAATTAATTATTTTAAAATTTAATGTTTTCTGCTTACTTACGGTATTAAAGTCAGAAAATTTGACCTTTAAAGTTAATGTATAGCCACTGGCATTTTGGTGCTGCATACGGGCTTCCAGCTTTTTTGCGAGGCTTTTTAGCGCGTCTGTAATTTCGTCCCAATCAGTTATATCTTTTTCAAAAGTTTGTTCAACTCCGATTGATTTGCGTACGCGATCACTTATTACCGCTCTGTTGTCTATTCCCCTTACAATATCAAAGTAGAACAAGCCAATTTTTCCAAATCGTCTTATTAAATGTTCTTTTTTCCAGGCGCGCAAATCTTTACCTTTTTTTATGCCCAGTTTTTTCATTTTGCTAGCAGTGGCTTCACCTATTCCATAAAAAGAGGCGATAGCCAACTCGTCTAGAAAGTGTTGAGCCTCATGGTATTGTATAATGTGATGGCCATTGGGTTTGTCTATATCTGAAGCCATTTTTGCCAGGAATTTGTTGTAAGATATTCCCGCTGAAGCTGTAAGTTCGGTGGTGTTGAATATTTCTTCTTTTATAGATAATGCAATTTTAAGCGTTTCGTCAAAACTTGAACTACTTTCCGTAAGGTCGAGATAGGCTTCGTCTAGGGATAATGGTTCAACATAACGCGAATACTGTCTATATATGCTCTTAATAACCAAAGAGGTTGATTTGTAGACCTCAAACCTGGGAGCTACAAATATAAGGTGTGGGCACTTTTGCCTGGCAATAACGGAAGGCATGGCAGAACGCACACCGTATTTTCTGGCCTCATAACTTGCGGCAGCAACTACCCCTCGGTCCTTTTCACCCCCTACGGCTATTGCTTTGTTGCGTAGTGAGGGCTTGTCTCGTTGTTCTACCGATGCAAAGAATGCATCCATGTCTATGTGAACGATTTGTTTGATTTTCAACTATTTTACAAATGTCCAAAGCGCTATACCGAGCGCAACAGCTACGTTTAAAGAATGTTTGGTGCCATACTGTGGTATTTCAACAGCATGGTCTGCCAAAGGTAGCGACTCATCACTTATTCCAAATACTTCGTTCCCAACAACTAATGCATATTTTTTGTTTGCTTCTATTGTATAATCAGCAAGTGAAACGCTTTTATCCGTTTGTTCCAGTACGATTATTAGATAGCCATCAGTTTTAAGTTGTGTCAAAGCGTCGTGAGTATGCTCAAAATGCTGCCAGTCTACAGTTTCCTGAGCACCAAGTGCTGTCTTATTGATCTCACGGTGAGGTGGACATGCAGTGATGCCACACAGAAAGAGTTTGTCGATAGCAAAAGCATCTCCGGTTCTAAAAGCAGCTCCTACATTGCTCATACTCCTGATATTGTCTAAAACAACCACCAGGTTTGATGCCGCTTTTTCACGAAATTGCTCAGCACTAACACGATTTAACTCTTCGGTTTTTAATTTTCTCATATTCAAAATTAAAACTTAATTCTGAGAAAAATTAAAACAAAGCATTTCAGATCTTACCGATAGGAGTCATATCTTTTTAAGAATTTGTGATAAACCGATGTAGTAGTTCAGTTCCAGCGTTTTAATTTTATTGGTTTTGAAATCCATAATTCAGCGTCTTCCAGGTTATCGAAAAATTTGTTTTCTCCACGCTGACCCAGCTTGTCGCTATTTTCAAACAACCATATAGCATTTTTAGCTTCAAATCTGTTCTTAGACATTACAATTGCGTGCATGAAGTTCTTGCCATGTTTTTGAAAAAGGTTTGGCAGAAAACAAGTGGCATACCATGCCCTGCTCAAAACTTCTGACTGTTCAAGGTTTTCAAAATTGTATACAACTTTGTGACATTGTTTTTCGGAGATGAAGTAATCAAGCTTTATATTAATTCTCTTATATTCCCTGTCGGCTATTCTGCCTCTCATTGTCACTTCAAAAAAACCGTTGTTGTTATTAAAATCTAACGAGGTGTTGCCTCCTTCACTTTCGTATAAGTTTACCAACTCTGTTTTTCGTACGTCACTTTTTATCATACCCATATTATTTTATTCAAAAATTGTATGTACCCATTGAAAAAATGTTTACACGTGATTTGATTCAGATAGTGTGCCAATTGCTGGATTTTTAGGCGTACACACTAATTATCTGGTATAAAAAATTTAACGGCACGAACTTAAAGCAGGTTTATATATTAAGTGCGAAGTTATCAACATTGGTGTTGTAATGCGGTAAAATAGGCTATAATACGAAGAACGTTATAGGCGAAAGCGCATGAGGGATTGCGCAATAAAAAGAACGCCATCGAACTTTGTTCGATGGCGAATAATAAGCTTAATGGAATATATCTATGATTACCTGGGCAATCTCAAAGTAAAAGAATATCACCCATACCACAATTAATATTGGAAGTAATATTGGTATTGAAAATCGGGTGATGTATCCGAAGAATGAAGGCATTTTAACACCAACCTGTTCAGCAATGGCCTTCACCATGAAATTAGGACCATTACCAATGTAAGTCATTGCTCCGAAGAATACCGATGCCACGGAAATTGCTGTTAACTGTAGCGATGTGCTACTACCCAGTGGAGAACTGGCAAAGTTGCCACTAGCCGCAGCAAAATCTTTAACATCCTGCAATACCTGTATACTACCCCCATTAGCAGAAAGTGCGGCAGTTAAAAAGTTCATATATGTTGGCGCATTATCCAAAACTCCTGACAAAACACCAGTACACCAATATAAAGTGTTGTGGCTAATAAGAGCTCTTCCGGCATCGCTTCCTGCAAAGTCGCCAACAAGTTGTAATGCCGGCATCATCGTACCAAATATACCAATAAAGATGAAGGCTACCTCTTTAATAGGTTCAAATTCAAATTCGTTGCCACGCAGCGCTTCTTTGTCTGCAAAGAAATAGGACAAGCAGGCTACGGAGATCATGATAAATTCGCGGATATATGAAAAGACTGTATCGTGACCATGTATTACCATTTTTATTCCAGGAACGTACTCGGGGAACACATTTGGATCAATAAATACCGCCGCGATTATAACCGCAAGCCAAATGAAGTTTTTGCTGCCTTTGATCATTACTTTCCCGCTGTAATCACCAGGTTTGACTTCTACACCTTTTAAATTCTTTTTATCTACAATAAAGAAGATGATAGCCAGTATCGTAATAGCAAAGATCCAGGGCACCAGGTTGTGTGTAATGGTCCACTCAAAAGGTACCCCTTTTAGAAAACCAAGGAAAAGTGGCGGGTCGCCAATTGGTGTCAATGAACCACCAACATTACTAACCATAAAAATAAAAAACATAATGTGATAAGCCTTAATACGATCTTTATTTAAGCGTATAAAAGGTCTTACCAAGAGCATAGAAGCACCTGTTGTTCCAATTAAGTTTGATACAACAGCACCTATTACTAAAAGCATAACATTGACCAATGGCGTACCTTCTTTGTCTACATTAATGAGGATACCTCCCGAAGCGACAAATAAGCTACCCAACAGGGCTATAAACTGGACGTACTCGGCCAGGGCATGAATTGGACCTCCGGTATCTCCCAAACCTATTATATAATAACCTATGACCAATAGTGCCAGTAGAATGGCTATCACAGGATAGAATTTGTGCCAGAAGTGTTCAAAGAATAAGGGGCCTGTTGCTATCATTAAAAGTAATAAAACGAATGGAATTACAGACCATCCGGCAGGCCCGTTGTGTGCCCCGTGCCCGTGATCGGCATCATGAGCGGCATCATGTCCATCATGCCCGGTATTGGTATCTCCATGTGATTCTACATGCTCCGTTTCGGATTCGTGATCAGGAGAATGTTCGGCAAATGATAATGAAGGAATGCCCGCAATGAGCAATATAGAGAAGAGAAGTATAGCTATTTTTTTCATGTGTACTATTTTTCCAGCTACAAATATATAATTTCGTCGAAGAATATTTAATAAAATTTCGGAATCATATTATATGATTATTCTTAGACAAAGCTTACGTCAGGGTGTAATAATGGTTCCGGTACTACTATCCTGATAAGCTCCGGTAACAGAACTCAAACAATTTATTTGATTGTTCACCCTTAAGCAAGCTAAAAATGCAAATATGAGTGCCTCTTTAGAAGTTATTAATGCCCTGGACGGAATAGTTATTTTGAGATTTGAAGGACTGTATTCGCGGATAAGATCAATTAAAAAAGTGTTAAATGCTCCACCTCCTGTGATTAGCATCGATTTACTTTCCTTTACGTCCAAACATTGTGCTATTTGATAGGCGATGTGATGCGTAAATGTGCATAATAGGTCTGCAGTTTTGGCAGTACTGCCGATTAGTAAGTTCATAATGTTCTTTTCAACCCACTCTCGGCCAAGAGACTTGGGCGCTTGTTGCTGATAATAATTCAATGCATTAAGTGCTTTGAACATATTCCTGTCGAGATGCCCGCTTCTGGCCATTCTTCCGTCTTCATCATATGGTTTATGCATTTGCGATGACAGATAATTGAGCACCTGGTTGGCAGGGCAAATATCGTATGCTAATCTGGTATTATGCGATTTAAAGGAAATGTTGGCTATGCCGCCAAGATTGAGGCAATAGTCATAATCCGCAAAAAGCAGTTCATCGCCGATAGGTACAAGGGGGGCTCCTTCTCCTCCATAGGCAAGATCTAATACACGGAAATCGTTGATAACTGTTGTATTAGTTCTGGCAGCAATAATGCTACCCAAACCTATTTGTTTGCTGAGTCCTAATTTGGGTTGATGAAACACCGTGTGGCCATGACTGCCTATGAAGTCAACCTTTTTGTTTGTTCGTTGTATAAACCGCTCACAATGCCCTGCAAAGAGTTTTCCAAGCTCCAAATCCAATAAACAGAGGTCAAGCCCGCTTAACAAATGCGCTTGTGCCAATTTTTTAACAATAGATGCCTCATATATGACTTCCTGCGTGTCAAGAATTTCAAAGCTCCAGCCATCGTCATTGAATTCAAAACGTGCATATACCATGTCAAGGCCATCCAGAGAGGTACCCGACATCAGACCTATAGCAAAATTTTCTTTAGCGACCATTACTGAAAAATAGTGATTCTTATAATAACAAACATTCAATAGTTATAGTTATTACTAATTTTGTTCAAAATGAGTAGTTTTGTTGTATGAATCTGGTAGTAGATTTCGGCAATACGGCAATTAAAGCGGCCACATTTAAGGGGAACGAAATAAGCTCTTCGAATGCATTCGAATCTGAATATTCATTCAACGAATGGGTAGTTTCGAAAAATTTTGACAGCGCCATTTGTGCTTCAGTCACACAATCCCATCACTCATTTATGAAAATGTTTCCGCAGTGTATGTTGCTGTCATACAAAACGAGTTTACCTGTAAATAATAGCTACAGATCTCCACAAACATTAGGAACCGACAGAATTGCAGGAGCGGTAGGGGCAAAATTAATGTTTCCCGAAAATCCCTGCCTCGTCATAGACATTGGAACCTGTATTAACTATGAATTTGTGGACGCAAATAATGATTATATCGGAGGAGCAATTTCCCCGGGGGTATCCCTACGATTTAAATCGATGAACAATTTTACGAGCGCACTGCCGTTAGTGGATGTAGTAAAGCAAGTGAAGTTGACGGGTACAAGCACTGAAGAGTGTTTGCAAACCGGTGTGATGCAGGGAATAGTTAACGAAATACAGGGGACTATAGATGCTTATCAATCAAAATACAAAGGAGTAAAAATAATTATCACTGGTGGAGATGCACATCTTTTTGAATCTAAAATAAAAGGAAGCATCTTTGTGGTCCCGAATTTAGTATTGAAGGGCTTAAATGATATCTTAAATTATAATGCAGAGAAGTTTTAAGTGGGGTCTGATTATTTTGTGTATCGTATTTGCACAAGAAATAGTGGCACAATCAAGTCACAATTCCCCCTACTCACGATATGGAGTGGGAGATTTACACGGTCTGGGGTATACCCAAAATGCAGGAATGGGAGGGTTGGGAAATACCGTAGGACACGTTTTATTCATAAACGATAAAAATCCCGCCCTGCTTCAAATGACCAAATATGCAGCTTTTGTATATGGTGTTGATGCCCATTGGCGAAAACTGTCGACCACCACTAATACCCAGAAGTCAGACGATTATAATTTAAGCTTAATAGGAATGGCCTTCCCGATAGGTAGTCGCTGGACTTCGGGCGTAGGGCTCAGGCCGTATAGTACAAAAAGCTACAATATTATTACCGATGAAGAAATTGGTGAAAATGCCCGTTCTTTAAAAGTATACGACGGAAGTGGAGGGCTTAACAGGGTCAATTTTTCTAATGCTTATCGTCTAATTGATGATTCCACTTCAAGTTTTACGCTTTCTTTGGGTTTAGAATCAAACTATATTTTTGGTACGTTTAAAGATGAAACCTCTTCTTTTCTATTCCTGAATGGTATCAACCCGTCTACGTTTACATCTATTACGAGTGACCAAAGTTACCGGGGGGTATCATTCAAGCCAGGTATAAGTCTGAGGTATCAAATAATGACTTACAAAAGAAACAAAACTGTTCAGATTAAAGGTGACAATGGTGAGTTATTAGATACAACTATTCAGGTAAACTCCTTGTTTCCTAAAAAGGCCATTGAAGAGTTTTCAGAAAAAACAATTATCGGTAAGTACTTCATTCTCTTGAAAGGGAACCGTGGTGTAAGACTAGACCCCGGAATAAAAATAAGTGATGAACGAAAAAGACTTAAAGCGCTTTATTCAACCTACCTTACAAATGACTACGGTGTGATGGTTCTTCCTGAGGCGGAGGGTGTTACCAAAGACTCTTTAGATAAAGATTTTGTGGAAGTATATACCGTTTTTACCAATAAAACGGATACTTCAAAGCAAAAAACGGATAAAAATTATTTTAAACCATTCGTGCAACGCAAGTCAGGTATATTTGTCAATCTAGGTGCAACCTATGACTTCGGGACAACATTGAATGGTATGGAACAAATGAAAGTAGAGCGAATTGATATTATCAGAGATGTTGTATTGGATACAGATACACAGGATGAGTTATCTACCTCACTCGATATTCCAAGATCTGTAGGTCTGGGGTTTAGTGTAGATAAACCCGTGCCAACTGGGAAGAAGCGCATGGAAAGGAACACCTGGTCGCTGGGAGCAGATTTCAGCTTTACAAATTGGCAGCGTACAAATTATACCACAGGTTTATATTCTTTCAGAAATACTTATGGCTTTACGCTAGGAGGTTCATATACTCCTGATTTTGAATCGCTGAATCCGGAATTAATGGGGAAAGTAAAAAAATACTTCAACCGTGTGATTTACAGGGCCGGATTCAACTACCAAACGCTGCCTTACAGGGCCAATGGAAAGTCGCTCGAAGAAATTGGCATAAATTTTGGAGTATCTCTACCATTAGGTACCTTTGACAATGTGAGAAATAGACCAAAATTTATAAATTTGGCATTCACTTACGGCAGCAGAGGTACAACCGAACGCCGACTGGTAAAAGAACAGTTTATAAGAGCTTCAGTTAGCTTTACGGTAAATGATAAATGGTTCAGAAGAAATAAATTAGGATTATGATACTGATGAAGAAAATTTCGATAGTACTAATGCTGTTTAGTGCTTGTTTGATCAACGAGGCCCAGGCTCAGGACGGTTGGGACTGGGGAAACGACAAAGTGGAAGCCCAACGTAAATGGGTATTTGTAAGTACCTATGTTAAGGGAGGAGATTATGAAGCCGTACGACCAAAAGTACACTGGCTCTTGATTAATGCACCTGATTTGCATGAAGATTTATACAAACAAGCTATCAAAACTTATGAAAATCTGGTCAAAAAGGAAAAAGACAAGGAGCAAAAGAAAATATTGCAGGATTCTGTTTTGTCCCTTTACGACACCCGTATAACCAAATTTGGTAATGAAGCAAAGGTGTTGAACAGAAAAGGGCTGGTTGCTTATAAGTATTTGAATTCAGATAAATCAAAACTCGACGAGCTCTATAACCTATATAAGAAGATTTTTGACCTTAATAAAGATAAAGCTTACGTACAGCACGCCTATTACTATTTTAGATTGACGTGTTCGAAACACAAAAAAAGTGCGCTGCCAGAACAGGTAGTTACTGATACTTATTTTGAATTAACATCATTTATTGAAGGTCAGCAGGCCAAACATGCAGGTAATGCCAAAAAACAGAAACAATTTAACCAGATTCATGGTCAGCTCGATGGCCTATTGGAAAGTACGGTAACCATGGATTGTGAGAAAATAAAGACAATTTTGGGACCTAAATTCAAAGAAGATCCGGAAAACCTGGATATGGCCAAGAAAATCTATAAGCTTTCCAAAAGTGCCGATTGCTTTGATGATCTAGCTATGCAGGCGCTTGAATTGATTGCTGTAAAAGAACCTAGCTATGATCTTAATATCTCGCTTTCCAACATCTATTTGAAAAGAAAGGATTATGCAACTGCAACTTCTTACCTGAACAAGGCACTGGAAACGGCGGCCACCGACGCTCAAAAAGGAGACGTCTATATGAAACACGCTAAAATTAACGCTTCACAAGGCAAAAAATCAACAGCGCGTGATTATGCGAAAAAAGCAGCTGGCGCCGGTTATAGTGCTTCGGAAGCGTATAGATTTATAGGTAATTTGTACGTGAAAAGTTTCGAGCAATGCAAGTCTGATGATGTATTAAAAACGCGTTCGGTATTTATAGCAGCCTATAATATGTATGAGAAAGCAGGCGCTACTAAAAAGATGAGCGAGATGAAACAGAGTTTCCCTTCTGCCGATGATATTTATAGTGCGAGTAAGAATATAGGAGATGTAGTGAGCACTGGTTGTTGGATCAACGAAACAGTGAAATTGCAAAAACGTCCTTGATTTTAAATGATTAGCATTCCCATTAGGAAAAAGTATTGTTTACATGCGGTGGCAGCCATCTTTACAGGGTGGCTGCTTTTCGCGTGTAAAGAGGCAACTTATAGCCCTGAAGATTTTAAAGTATACGAGGGTCCTATTGGTGAGGTAATTAATCTCAATGGTCAATTGAGCGATTCGGGTAGGGTCAAGGCTAAAATGAGTGCTCCCCTTCAGCTGAGGTACGCTAATGGTAATGAGGCTTTCCCAAAAGGATTTACCCTCAATACTTTCGATAGGAACGAAAACAAAGAATCTACCATATTTTGTGATTCGGCTTATTTTGAGAAAGAATTGAATCAATGGGAGCTATTTGGTAATGTGAACCTGGAAAACCTTCAGCAAAGTAAGTCAATGAAAACGGAAGAGTTGCATTGGAGTCCTGATAAAGAAAAGGTGTGGACAGATAAATATGTGATAATAAAAAGCCCCGATCAAACTTTACATGGTAAGGGGCTGCAAGCCAAAGACGACTTTTCCGAATACGAAATTTTAGAACCTCATGGTTCATTACAAATGCAGGTAGAATGAAATTACCAGACATAATCATATTGTCACTCGCAGTAGCTTTTCTTATTATGGGCATTCACCAGGTTATGACTGTGGGTTTTCAGCAAAATTATTATATTTTTATGCTTGCAATTGGAATGTTGATGTGGTTCCAGTTGAGAAGAATTAAAGCCAAAGAGAATAAAGATAAAGATGGCTGATCCGCTAATAATATTGGGAATTTTAGGAACGCTACTTCTTTCTGCCTTCTTTTCAGGAATCGAAATAGCGTTTATCTCAGCAGACAAGTTGCATATCGACCTCAAGGCAAAAAGTGGAAGCAGATCGAACAGGAGACTGGCCAGGCTTGCTGAAAAACCCTCTATGTTTATTGGTACAACGCTTCTGGGCAATACACTTGCACTAGCACTATTCACCACCTTAATGACCAGCACTACAGAACCATATTTTACTGGCCTGTTCAATAACCAAAGCACCGTATTGCTTGTTCAGACTATATTGTCGACGATAATCATACTATTTACAGCAGAATTTTTACCAAAAAGCCTCTTTCTGATAAATCCAAATGGAATTCTGTCCTTCTTTTCATTACCTATAATGATTGTTCGCAATCTATTGTATGTGGCAGTATGGCTAATTGTACGCCTATCCCGGTTTTTTGTAATAAATGTTTTTAAAGGGGAGTTCTCTGAAGAAAAACCTGCATATGGCCTTACAGACCTCAACAACTATTTACATGAAATTGCCAATCAGAAAAGAAAAGACGATGAAGAAAGTCATGAGGTAGATACCAAAATCTTCTCAAATGCGCTGGATTTCAAAAAAGTGAAAGTGAGAGATTGCATGATCCCGCGAACAGAGTTGGTAGCAGTAGATACAAACAGTACAAACATAGCCGCATTAAAAAGAGAATTTATCAACTCCGGGTACTCAAAAATTTTAGTATACAAAGATACAATAGACGATATAATTGGCTATTGTCATTCTTCTCAATTGTTTAAGAAACCGAAGAAATTAGCTCAAATCGTTTCAAAGATTCCTTTTGTGCCTGAAGCAAAACTGGCAAATGAGTTGCTGGTAGAACTTATAAGCAGCCGTAAAAGTATGGCAGTAGTGGTAGATGAATTCGGAGGTACTTCCGGCCTGGTATGTATTGAGGATATTATTGAAGAGATATTTGGGGATATTCAGGATGAACATGATGATGATCAATTACCTGAACAGAAAATTTCAGATCATGAATTCATTTTTAGCGGAAGACATGAAATAGATGATTTGAATGAACGTTATAACCTCGGAATTCCTGATGGTGACTACGATACATTGGGCGGTTTTATACTTTCTCATTTTGGTGATATACCAAAAGTAAACGATAAAATTCACGCCGAAGGCTTTCTGATCGAAGTGAAAACAATGAATGGTGTGAAAATTGATCGTGTCAAGCTCGAAATAGAAACCAAAAAGGAATAAAAGTTAAACAAACATCCAAAATAACTATTGTTTTTAGAGGACAAAGTGTTTAGCTTTGTGCCTCTTATAACATGACATAGAATTGAAAGAATAATTATATAATGGCAATCATTGGTAAGATACAAAAGAAGACAGGGTTACTTCTAATTGTAGTGGCAGGCGGACTCGTATTATTCCTTATTCAAGGAGCACTAGATAGTTTCAGAAATAGCACAAGCGAAGATCCCGATTTGATCGGCATCATGGACGGCAGCGATATAAAAAGGGGGGACTATATGCGCGAGTTAGAAATAATGAAAGTTCAACATGAACTTCAAACAAATAATAAGCCTACGGAAAACGACCTTGATCGCCTTCACCCACAAGTGTGGCAAAAGCTAATGTTCACCAAAGGCTTCAAAAGACAATTGGATGAATTAGGTATTGATCTTAGCGACGAAGAAGAGATTGATATGATACAGGGATCCTCCATCCATCCGGCACTTTTGAATGTACCGGCCTTTCAAACAAATGGAAAAGTCGATGTTCGCAAAATACAACAGTACATCAGAAATATGGAAAACATGGAAATCAAATCAATTGAGCAGCAGAAGCAAAAAGCGCAATGGGATTTATTTCTTCTTTCGGTTACTGATAACAGGTTACAGGAAAAATATACTTCTTTGTTAGACAAAACAGTATATGTTACCAAAGCAGAGGCACAAAGAGATTTTTTAGCTAAAAACTCACAAGCCACATACGATTATCTTTATGTGCCATTTTCGGCAATTCCGGATTCAACAATAGAAGTTACTGATGATAAACTGAAAGAATACCTAGAACCTCGCAAAAGTGAGTTCAAAGCTCGTGAGTCTCGTTATATAGGATATGTTTCCTTTAAAATGAATCCGACTAAGGCAGATACAGCTGTTGCAATGGAGAAAGTAACAAGTATCCGACAAGAGCTTGTAGAGTCAGCTCAGGATTCGAATATGGTAATTAGCAGAACAGAAGGCGGTGATCCAATTAAAACATATGAATTTGCGGCCATACCTTATCGTTTAAAGAAAGATTCGGCAGTATATGAAGATACTGCTTCGTTGAAAATTAATTACGTATCTCAACCAATTTTGGAAGGTCAGGTATACAAGCTTTATGATGTGCTTGGGTATTTGCCCAACGACTCGCTATTTAAAGCAAGTGCCAGCCATATCTTAATTCAGCCAGATACCAATACGATTAAAGATGTTGCTCAAGCTGAACGTATCGCAAAAGATTCGGCTGAGTATGTATTATCGGAAGCCTTGAAAAGTGGTGCTTCCTTTGAAAGTTTAGCTGCCAAATACAGCGACGGTCCTTCTAAAACAAGTGGTGGTAAATTAGGCGAATTTGGAAACTATGGCCAATTGCAACGCATGGTACAACCTTTCCAGGATGCAGTTTTTGCAGCCACGGAAGAAGGTGTAATCAGCAAAGTGGTTAAAACGCAATTTGGATACCACATTATAAAAGTGGATAAACTGGCGGAGAAAAAAAATCCCGAATATGTAATTGCAGAAGTTGAAGTAAACTTGAAGCCGGGAGAGGAAACCAGAGATTCTGTCTTTAATAAAGCCAGCATATTTTTGAAGAAGTGCAAAGATTATACCACCATGGATAAACTTGCTGAAGAAGATTCTTTATTGGAAGTTGTAGAAACACACGTTTATACTCCGGACAGAAGGAGAATCGCAGGTGTTAATGATGTGAAGCACGTAGTTGGATGGTCTTATAACGGAGAGCGCGAAGAAGGGGAGATTTATGAAAATGTAGTGGTACAAGACGACAAAATCGTTGTGTTTGGTTTAAAAACCATTACAAATAAAGGGCAAAAGCGTGTTCAGGATATTCGAACCAATCTGGAATTCAAGTACAAAAAGCAGATTAAAGCAGATCAAATTATAGCCGCGGTAAATGAAATAGAAGGTACACTTCAGGAAAGAGCTAAAATCCTGAATGAGAAGAATCACCCGAACTATGCTCAAATGAAAAATGTGCTTGACGGGAAATTATCTGAAATTTCAGTAAGAGGATTAGGTAATGAGCCCGGTTTGATCGGTACTGCGTTTGGCCTGAAAGATGATTCATGGAGCACCGCTCTTATGGGAGAAAATGGCGTATATATAGTTCAGCTTAAGAAACTAAACAAAGCTGAAGAACCTGAAAATGGTGATTATACGAAAGCTCAGGAGGATTTGCAAAAAACTAAATCAAATGGCAACTCAATCAATTCATTAAATAATGCATTTATTGATCTGGTTGAGATTAAAGATATGAGGTATAAGATCTAGTCTCGGAAATAACAGCATTCAACAAAGGCTCGCCATAATGGCGGGCCTTTTGTATTTATGGCGTTCATTTCTTTAGGTCCTCAATTTTTACTTGTTGAAAGCTATTGTTAAATTACTTCTAAAGGTTTTATTTATTGATTTTCCGGAGGGAAAACTTCGAAACCAATTGCTATGAACAGAAGTGACTATGATCAGGCGTTTATCGAAACCCTGAATATGCTTAACACGGCACAGAGAAAGGCGGTAGATACGGTAGAAGGACCGGTATTAGTTGTTGCCGGCCCGGGAACAGGGAAGACTCAGATACTTTCCGCAAGGATTGGCCATATACTTAGAAATACAGATACGGCCCCGCACAATATCTTATGCCTTACCTATACCGATGCAGGCACCCTGGCAATGAGAAAACGGCTGCTGTCGTTTATCGGCCCCGAAGCGTATAACGTTCCTGTTTACACTTTTCATGGATTTTGTAATAAAGTGATACAAAACAATCTTGACTATTTTGGTGTAAGAGAACTACAGCCTGTTTCTGAGCTCGAACGCATCGAAATCGTTCATGAAATTATAGATGGTTTTGACACAGAACATCCTCTAAAGAGGCTGGTCGGTGATATTTACTATGAAAGAAAAAGGTTAATGGACCTTTTCGATACCATGAAAAAGGAGGACTGGTCTGTACCATTTCTACTAAAACGAACAAAAGAATTTCTGGACGAGCTGCCCCTCGATGAAAAATATCATTATAAACGGAAATATAGCGATAAAAAAACCGGGAAGGTTTATAATGCCGGTGATCTGAACGAAAAGAAGCTGAATGAACAGGTTGGTAAACTGGAAAAGTTTATAGCCGCTGTTCATGAATTTGATAGCTACAATAACCTGCTAAGGAAGTACAAACGTTATGATTACCATGATATGTTAATGTGGGTGCGACAGGCTTTCGAAAAACACGAAAGTTTATTACTCAATTATCAGGAACAGTTTCATTATTTTCTGGTCGACGAGTTTCAGGACACCAACGGTATTCAGAACAAACTGTTGGAAATGTTAAGTTCCTACTGGAATAAACCAAATGTTTTTGTTGTCGGCGATGACGATCAATCGATTTTTCGATTTCAGGGTGCCAATGTAAAAAACATTATGGATTTCTATGATTTTCATAAAGGGCAAGTAGAAACGATTGTTCTGGAAAATAACTACCGCTCTACACAAGGGATATTGGATGCCTCAAAAAGGGTGGTCGATTATAATAATGAACGCTTAATTTCCTTCATACCCGGGTTAACGAAAGAGCTGCAATCTAAGGGAGCTTTGAAGGATAGTACCGAACTTCCCCGCATCTTTTCTTTCCATAGTATAACACATGAAGAAGTATTTATTGTTGAAGAAATAAAAAGACTCAAAGAAAAAAAGCAAGACTTAAATGAAATTGCTGTTATTTATCGTCAACATGGGCAGGTTGAGCGATTAGTACGAATATTGGAGCAAGAGGGCATTCCGCTAAATATCAAGAAAAGTGTGAATATTCTGGAATTGCCAATTATTAACAACCTCTTGAATATATTGAGGTATCTCGTAGAAGAAAGAGATAAAACCGATAGTGCGGAATATTTGCTCTATGAAATAATGCATTACCAATATTTTGGAATCGCTACCAGAGACATTAATAAGATCATTCAAAAGAGCAAAGAAGGGGATACAAGACTGCCCTGGCGTGTGATAATGTCTAACGAAGAACTATTAGACAGCCTTAATTTAAGTAGCAAGGAGCGTATTATAAGCCTGGAGAATAACCTGAAACATTGGATGCAGGACTTGAGCAACAAGACTTTACAAGTACTATTCGAAAAAATCATCACAAAAGGTCAAGTGATTGGCTATACCATGAACGAACCAGATCGTAATTGGCAAATTCAGGTGATCTCTTCTTTCTTTAACTTCATGAAAGATGAACTGGCCAAGAATCCTTCGTTATCAATCGTTGCCCTTCTGGATATGGTAGATAAAATGCGGCAAAATAATATCGCCGTTAATTTAAGCAAAGTAGTGCATACAGAAGAAGGTGTTCACTTTGTGACAGCACACTCTTCCAAAGGTTTGGAATACGATCACGTTTATGTCATTGGTTGCTATTCGAAACGCTGGGAAGGCAAGGCAAACGCGAACAGAGGTTATACCTTACCCGGAAATCTCGTTAGCAACGACGATGACATTACCGAAGAAGAACGTCGTTTGTTTTATGTGGCACTAACCAGAGCCCGGGCGCATCTCACCGTATCTTTTGCTAATAGTACTGATGAAGGCAAAGACCTGGAACCTTCTCGATTTGTACTGGAAATGAAAGAGGGTAGTGAGTTGCGCATTGAACATCAGGTATTTGACGATAACAAAATAATTGAATACCAGGCAAGAATTATGACTAACATCGATGAAGAGGTGTCGAATCTCATTGATCATGATTTGGTGGATAAGGAGCTCAGGCATTTTAGCATGAGCGTTACCAGCCTGAATAAATACCTGCGCTGTCCTTTATCATTTTATTTTGAGAATATCGTGCGTGTTCCCAGTGCAAGAAATGTTCATATGGGATTCGGAAGCGCCGTACATTATGCTTTGGAATTACACTTTAAGCGGATGTTAGCCAATGACATGCAGGTTTTTAACGGAGCGGACGGATTTATGCATTATTTTGAACAAGGTATGAAAATGTATCGCTCGCATTTTACCGACAAAGAATATGAAGATCGTATGTTATACGCCAGAAAAAACCTTAAGGCATACATCACACACTATGAACCTGTATGGAATAAGAATGCCCTTGTGGAATATGCGATCGATAATGTGGAAGTGAATGGGATTCCCCTTTCAGGGAAGTTAGACAAAATTGAATTTGAACAAGATTTTGTCAATGTAATTGATTATAAGACCGGAAGTTCTTCAGCAGGTGCTCCAAAAATGAAAGGCCCCACTCCGGACGAACCTCAGGGACAGGATTATTGGCGTCAATTGGTTTTTTATAAGATATTGGTCGATTATGACAATCGCAATAACTGGAAAGTAACCTCAGGTGAGATGGATTTTGTGCAGGCAAATAATAAAGAACAGTTCGTAAAAAGGAAGCTAGTAATAAGGGACGAGGATGTGGAGCTTGTAAAGTCACAAATTCAACAAGTTCATGATAGTATACACAAACACAAATTTGATGGCTGTGGTGAAGACGACTGCCAGTGGTGTAATTTTGTGAAATATAATTTCAAATCAGAGCAGTTAGACTTGATAGAAAAAGACGACTAAATGAATAGATCAACGCAAATTTTATTAGTTTTCAATTTTCTTCCAGTAGCCGTCGGCCTTCTTCTTTAGATTTACTTCATCTTTATTCCAATCGTCGAGGGTGTTGGTAAAATATTTGTTGTAAAATAAATACAGCTTTCCATTGAGAATTTTATAGGTTTTAGGATCAATTTCAACTTTCGATCCATCGAGTCCCATGGCATAGGCACACCACCCTCCATATTGAGGTACATATTTTGAGGGCTGTGCTTTGAATTTTTCCAAATGTGTCTTACTACTGAAATAGTAGGTGGCGCCTTTATAATTGCTTGTGAATTTTTTATCACCTTTCTCAGCCTCGTTTTTTAAGAAGTAGCTTACAACATCATAACCTTCAACAGCGATCCCTTTGTGTAAGTTTAAATTTGTCGATTGTGCGAATGACAATTGAGAAAATAAAAGTATTGTTAGAATTATTGTAGCTGCTCTCATGTTCGATTTTTTCTTGTTAGTACGAAAAACGCTATTGTCAGTACGAAACTATTCGATAGAACTCAGCTAAATTGTCAAAAGATTAACATATCAACGTTTAAGTATTGTGTTCCAATTCCTCTTTTAAGGCTTTAATGAAAAAATGGATGTCCTTTTCAGTATTGTACTTACTAAGAGAAACCCTAATTACATTGCCTTCATTTTCGGGGTCCACGGCACTGATTACATGTGAGCCTTGTAGTGCCCCACTTGCACATGCACTTCCTCCAGACACACAAATTCCTTTTAAGTCCAGTTGAAACAACAATAGCTGGCTATTCAGTTGTTTGGGCAGGTTAATGCTTAATACATTATATAAAGCATGTTCAAAGTTGTCTGCGTCGCCATTAAAGCTGATTCCTTCGACAGTAGATTTCAGGTCTTTGATCAATAAAGATTTGAGCTGCTCCATGTGTCTACGGTCTCTTTCCATATACTGGTAGCAAAGATCCAGTGCTGCTGCCATACCAACAATGCCTGCTACATTTTCGGTGCCCGCACGCATCTCACGTTCCTGTTTTCCTCCAAATAAAAATGGAGGGAGTTTTGACCGCTGCCGGTTATAAAGCAGGCCTGTTCCTTTAGGACCATGGAACTTATGCGCAGAAGCCGATAGGTAATCGATTTCCAATTCAGAAAGGTCTATCCGGTAATGACTAATAGCCTGAACCACATCGGTTTGAAATTTCGCGTCGTGTTGTTTGCACAATACACCAATTTCGGCAACCGGATTTATGGCACCTATTTCATTATTGGCATACATAATGCTAACAAGGGCATTATCCAATGTCTTTAGAAGACCTTCCAGTTCGATTAAATCTATACGACCGTATTTGTCAACATTCAGGAAATGAATCGTTACACCGGATTCGTTTTGAACGTTCCGGAGCGTATTAAGAACAGCATGGTGCTCAATTGGTGTTGATATGATATTCTTGATGCCATATTTTTTTACACACCCTAAAATAGAGGCATTATTGGCTTCTGTGCCAGACGAGGTAAAGATTAACTCGCCAGGTTGACAATTTAACAAGTGAGCGATTTTTTTGCGAGCAGACTCTATGGCTGCTTTGGCACTGCGTCCTTTACTGTGTAAAGAAGAAGGATTTCCGTACTCTTCCAGCAAATAGGGAGTCATGGCCTCGAAAACCTCTTTGGCCACAGCGGTAGTAGCAGCATTATCGAGGTATATCGGATCAGGCACTTACAGAGATAATTTCTTTAATATCCTGGATTATTTTTTGAGCGAGATGGTCAGCGGTGGCTAATGAGTTTGATTCTGAATAGATACGTATAATGGGCTCCGTATTGGATTTACGTAAGTGCACCCATTCCTTGTCAAATTCAATTTTAACACCATCAATGGTATTGATAGGCTGTTTACTGTATTTTTTGGTAACCTCTTCCAGCACTAAGTTTACATCAATGTCGGGAGTAAGTTCAATTTTGTTCTTTGAGATATGATAGGTAGGATATTCTGCTTTCAATTGGCTGCAAGTCTTGCTGCTCTTAGCAAGGTGACTGAGGAATAGTGCTATTCCAACCAATGCGTCGCGGCCATAATGTAGCTCTGGATAGATGATGCCTCCATTGCCCTCTCCTCCAATTTTAGCCCCGCAAGCTTTCATTTCTGCCACCACATTTACTTCTCCTACCGCAGAAGCGAAATATTCTTGGTCATATTTTTCAGTAACATCACGTAAGGCACGAGTGGAACTGAGATTGGAAACCGTACTGGAAGGTGTGTTTTGAAGCACGTAATCGGCTACGGCTATAAGTGTATACTCTTCACCAAACAGTGATCCGTCTTCACATACAAATGCCAGCCTGTCGACATCCGGGTCTACAACGATGCCAAGGTCGAATTTATCTTTAGACATTAAATGGCAAAGTTCGTTTAAATGTTCCGGGAGCGGTTCCGGGTTATGAGGAAATACACCATTGGGTTCACAAAACAATTCTTCCACTACCACTACGCCTAAGGCTTTAAGCAATTGTGGTAATGCGATTCCTCCTGTTGAGTTTACACAATCAATGGCGATTTTAAAGTTCTTTTCTTTGATGGCCGTCACATCTACTAGTGGCAGTTCAAGAATCTTATCTATATGTTTTTGTATGTAGCTATCATCTTTGGTGATCTTACCTAATGACTTCACCTGCGCAAATTCATAGGCGTCGGCGTCTGCTATTCTAAGCAATTCCTGACCAACTTCACCGGAAATGAACTCCCCTTTTTCATTGAGAAGTTTTAGCGCGTTCCATTGTATAGGGTTATGGCTGGCAGTAATGATAATACCACCTCCTGCTTGTTCTTCGGGTACAGCAACTTCAACAGTGGGTGTTGTTGAAAGACCCAGGTCAACTACGTCAATTCCAAGCCCGGAAAGCGTAGCGCACACAATATCGCTAATCATTTGGCCCGATAAACGTGCATCTCTGCCAATGACCACTTTTTTGGGTAACTCTTTATTGTTTAAAAGGAGTTGGCCATAGGCTGCAGCAAATTTCACAACGTCCAATGGCGTTAGGTTGTCTGAAGGTTTGCCACCAATGGTGCCTCTGATTCCGGAAATAGATTTGATTAAAGTCACGAATTTCTAAAATTGCTATTGAGTAAAATTTCTTGAAAAAGATTAAAACTTGGCTAGTACCTTGTCTACCTCGTTTTGAGGTTCATCATCACCATTTTCGCCTTCTTTGCATGACCCCACTTTCTTGCCACAGTAGCCGCAGGTAGTGCCTTCTTTTTGTAGAAAAGGGCTTTGTGAAGCACAAGTGCCTTTGAATTCACCTCCTTTGATGAATATTAGCCTTACGGACATCAGCACAAAAAATGCTGCCACTAATCCAAGTGTGAGATAGAATGTAGCCATCTTGCAAATAATTGTTAATTCGTTCTGTAAAAATAACACTTTTATTACTTTTTTTAGTTCATTGTGAAGAAAAACTTTCCGCTGAAGATAACCGTTTACTGTATTTTATTGTTTGGTATGTTAGGATGAAGAATACACGACACCAAATTCCCCGTTCAGGATTTGCCGGATTGATACAAAATTGGCGCAATGACCTTATTGCAGCCATAAGTGTAGCTTTTGTAGCGCTTCCATTAGGTCTGGGCATAGCTGCTGCTGCAGGAATTAATCCTATGTCCGGAGTGATTTCAGCAATTTGTGCGGGGCTTGTTACTACTTGGATTCGAGGGTCTCATGTGGCCATCAACGGTCCGGGTAATGCCTTAATTGTTATTGTGCTCACCAGTTACGAATCCCTGGACCATAATTTTGCCTATCTACAAGCAGCTTTTATCACGGCAGGAATATTAACGTCGATTGTTGGGTTAACAGGGTTTGGAAAGTTCGGCGATTTATTCCCAAGTGCAGTGATTTATGGTATGATGGCCGCCATCGGCCTTATTATTGTGGGGAATCAATTTCACACAGCCACGGGAAATAATCTTTTATCAGGTAAATACCTCGCATATTTGAGGCAAATACCTCATAGCATAGCGAATGCCAATCCCTTGATTTTGTTCATATCAGCAGGGTGCTTGTTATTAATGTTCATTCAGTCCAAAGTGAGAAATAAGTTTCTGCATTTTATACCCGGACCAGTTTGGGCGTTATTGTTTGCCATTCCTTTTGTGTATGGATTTAATTTTTTCTCAGAACATAAAGCGGTGTTTTTGAACCATCAAATCAGCGTAGACCCCTCTTTTCTGGTAAATGTTCCCAGTTATGTATTCGAGCAGCTCCCCATACCCGATTTTTCGATTATGGGTGAACTTAAATTTTGGTCTGTGGTACTTAGTTTAACCTTTGTGGCAGTTATTGAAACAATTTTGAGCGCCAAAGCTTCTCAAAAATTGGATCCGTTTCAAAGAAATGTGCATTTAAACAAAGAGCTTGTCGGCACCGGTGTGGGTACCATCATTTCAGGTTTTTTGGGAGGTCTGCCTGTGATGACTGTGGTGGCAAGAACATCTATTAACGTCTTTCATGGTGCGAAGACCAAATGGAGTAACTTCTTCCAGGGCTTGCTGCTCCTTTTAGCCTCGGTTTTCTTACTATCTTTTATTGGTAATATTCCAAAAGCAGCGTTGAGCGCGGTACTCATATACACTGGCTTTAAATTATTTGCCCCTGCGGTGTTTAAGGATATCAGAAGAAAAGGGAGTGAACAGCTATATGTAGCCATTCTAACAATGGTAGCAACAATTTTAACCGGATTAATCTGGGGTGTAGTTATTGGGGTTTTACTTACATTTTTGTGGCATTATAAAATAAGCAGTCTATCCTTTGACTCATATATTAAGCTCCTACGAAATACCGAATTTAAGATGCTGGAAGAGAAAGAAAATCAATATTTCATAAGGGCAAAGGGAATTTTGAATTTTGTAAATATTTTGAAAGTGAAGCACTTACTGAAGTCTTTTTCGCCGTCAGCGGTCGTTTCATTAAGCTTTTCAACGGTACCTCTTATCGATTATACGGTAATGGAGTACCTGAAAGCTTTCCGGAATAATTTTAATGATAACGGAGGTAGGTTGCAGTTAATGGGGGTGGGAGCTCATCAAACTTCATCAAGTCATCCAAATTCACTACGTGTGCTACGAAACGATAACTGGCACGCTCATACCATAAAAAGACTTACGAGTAGACAACGACTGTTAAAAAATATGTGTGATGATTATAACTGGGAAATGGAGCCCAACATTTGTTGGCAGATAGTGCAATTACCACAGTTCTTGTTTTTTGAACTCAGACCAATTGTCTTTTCGCAGAATGTAATATATGGTGATTACTCAAACCCTGGTTTAAAATGGGAAGTGAGTGATGTGACTTTCAGAGAAGGCTCTATTTTGGCCAATGAACAATATGAAATGACCTGTCTGCTAATTAACCTCCAGCAAAAACTACCACAGTTTACCATCGAGCAGGGACACCTTCTGGATAAGGTTGTTCAGGTATTTGGCTATGAAAACATCGACTACAAACGTTTTACCGAAAAAAGCGATCGTTTTATTATTAAAGCACACAGTGAAGAAGATCTTTCGTTGTTCTTTACCGAAGAATTAATGCAGATGATTGAAGATGCTCAGGTATTTCATATTGAGTGTTCCGGCGAGGCGCTAATTATTTTTGGTCAGGTACGTTTGGCAAACCCCGATGAAATTATAGAATTGATAACTTTTGGAGATAGTTTAGTCCGGGCGCTGATCAATGAAAGAGAAAAATCACTTGACTTGGGAGGGTAGTTTAGCGACATTAGCCATCTCTCTAACCTTTAAAATGAATAGCACATGCCAAAGATTGTACCTGAAATCGATTTAAATCGAAGTAAAAAACTGGATGCATTTGATCGTCTCTTAACAATGATGGATGAATTACGTCTTAATTGCCCATGGGATCAGAAACAGACGATAGAAAGTCTCAGGTATCTTACCGTGGAGGAGACTTACGAACTTTCAGATGCGATTATCGAAGGAGATTTAACAGAGGTGAAGAAAGAACTGGGAGATATTTTGCTTCATCTCGTATTTTACTCAAGGATAGCTCAGGAAGGAGATCATTTTGACATTAGTGATGTTATTGAACAATTAATTGAGAAGATGGTACGCAGGCATCCTCATGTTTATGGAGAAGCAGACGTGGAAAACGAGGAAGAGGTAAAAGCTAATTGGGAGCAGATAAAGCTAAAAGAAGGCAAGCGGGATAAACGCGTCTTGGAAGGTGTGCCAAAATCGCTGCCTGCAATGGTGAAAGCCAGCAGGATACAGGAAAAAGCAAGAGGGGTAGGCTTCGATTGGGACAATCGTGAGCAGGTCTGGGAAAAGGTAATTGAAGAAATACAAGAGTTTGAGCACGCATCATCTAAAGAGGAGCAGGAGTCGGAGTTTGGAGACATACTCTTTTCTTTAATTAATTATGCTCGATTTATTGATATCGATCCGGAAGTAGCCCTGGAGCGAACCAATAAAAAGTTTATCTATCGCTTTAATTACCTGGAATCAAAGAGTAAGGAACTGAATAAACCGCTGAAAGATATGACGCTCGCTGAGATGGATGCGATTTGGAATGAGGCGAAAAAAACAAAGGTATAATTAAGATGATGCCAAGAAATAATTGTTTTCTCGACATCATCATAGGAATTATTGTTTGGATAAACGTTCTGCCCATCTACCGGTGCTATTCCTAAAAGAGCAATGGTACATACCTTTGGGTAGGTGTTGCAAATCGATTTGATGTTTGCCGGCATTAATAGTCCTGGACATAACACGACGTCCGGAGGCATCAAATAGTTCGAAATAAGCAGGCTCATTTTCATTGGCCTCAATGACTAAAATTCCATCGAATGGATTTGGTGAAATCTCAAAACTGCTGCTACCCTGTAATTTGGTTGCGCTTGTTAAAGTCGGTTTTGAGTAATAAAATTGGGCCTTCTCTGTAAGCGATTTATCAGGTCCGTCAAATTCATAACGCCTGCGAATCAATGGTTTGTTAACCATTGGTACATCAAACACACTAGTAGCACTTTTGATAGGCGCTGTTATAACATCAGCAAGCTCTACATTTTCGTCATAACTATAAAGCACTTCTTTTTTGATGGTCTGAGCACCAACAAAAGGAGCATCCAATAATTCAACCTTTGTTGGGTTTCCCAGCTCATCGTAAAAATAATCATATAAGTTCAAGAGAAACCAATCGTCTTTATCTGCTTGCCAGAACAAACTTTTAAACTGAGTTCTTGCTCCGTTTTCATTATAAATGATCTCTTCAGTGTATGCTTGCGACCAGATGTTTACGTCGCTGTTCCAGGTGTCACTATCATAATAGATAAGATTTCCGTCCGAATCGTAAGTGAAAGTGCTACGGGAATCCAGTAACAGATCTCCTCTATCTTCTTTATAGATTAAAATCTGTGCCTGCGCTCCCTGCGCATTATAGCTGTATTCAAATTTGTTTCTATAAGCCCAAACTGATAATTCTTCATCCCAGGAAAAGTTGCTTCGTTGCTTTAGGAGACCTTCTGCGTTGTATTCGTTGGTTTGTAAATAAGCAAGTTTCCAGTCTGTTGAATCCGTATCCCAGGTCAGGCGGACTATCGAGTCTTCTAGCTCCTCGTCGTTATAGTTGTAAAGTAATCTTTGTGACGAACTCAATATAGTCCCGCCCGACAGGCGTAGTTCTATTTTTTCTTTTAGAAGGTCAAATTCGTTATAACTGTAAGATAAGTAAGACAGTAGTTCCCAAAGGGCACTTGAAGAATTCCATATGTACCTTGCATTACCCGTAATGCGTTTTTCATCATCATAAGTAAATACCTGGCGTATTCTGTAGCTTTCACCAAATGGGTCTCTTTGAATACTTATAATGCTATCTAATTGTTCTTGTTCATCTTTTGAAAAAGTTAGGTGCTCAGACTCCTTTTCTTCAAACAAGTCATAATGGTACTTGTTTTTTAAGAAGTTCAGGCCTGTAGCCTTCTCCTGAGCAAATAGTGTCAGTTTTAGAAAGATGAGTAGTGTTACTGCGACCGCAGCGAGCATGTTTTTCATTGGGTTAATTATTTAGAGTTAATGAATATAACTGCTGTTAAGGGTAAAGTGTGGTTTGGGTTCTAGTGCTTCCGTTTCCAGGAATTTGGGAAGTAGGGCGTAATTTTAAGTGTCAAAGGTAGAAATAAGATTTTTGGATTTTTGGGTTTTTAAGTCGTTTGTCCATACAATTCGACTTATAGTCATAAAAACGCGATAAATGCTGCTCTTATGGTGTTTTATTCAAGTAATAGGCTTTAAGCTGCTTTCAATAAAGGCATATTAATATTCTGAATAAGTGCTAATGGATATATAAGTTTAGAATAATGAAGGGCTATTTTTAATTAAAATAGCCCTGGTTGGGTTGGCTCAATAAAGGAAATTGTTGGGTTCTCTTCATGGATTAGTGTTCTTATGATCGTGGCATTACTGTTTTTTTGATTTTTCCAGGCCCATTTTCAATAACGCAGGTATACTTGCTGTTGGGGCTCACTTCTATTCTGTTGCCTGCGAGGTAGCAGGCACTGCGAATCAATAATGATTCATGAATATGACTTAATATGGAGGGATTTTCTTTTATTTGAGTAGAACTATCTATTTCGCATGGGAGCGAGGTGATACAGATAATCCCCGAGATAAATACTAAGTTTTGGGTCATAGGAGCATTGTATTAAAGAATCTATATAAGTTCCATTATTTATATAGTACAATACGTCGTTAATGTTAACCCTATATGTAAAAAAACTATTTAACTAGCTGTTCTGGCTCTTTTGAAAACAGGAACCGTACTACAGGGTTCGCCAAACATAATTCCTTTGGCTAAAGGGGTGAGTTTTTCAACCAATAAATAATAGGCGGACTCCGGTATATCTATTTCTCCACAACCTTTCACAACAATTCTACCGTTTTCGTAAGGGCTAAGATCTAATTGATTGATCGCGTCTTCGTAAAGTTTCTTCTCCAATTCTTCAGGTGAGCCTACCACAACTTTGTGCGCCACCGGGCTTAATTTTGAACTCAGTAACATGTAGGCCCATTTGGGAATAATTGCATCCGTACTACAGACTATAGCGATGTTTTTACCCGTATACTCATTCCAGTCATGTTCATTGATGAACGTTCTGAAATCTTTTTCTCGTAGAACCATTTCCTGAAAGAGGTGATCTTTAAGGTCGAAAACAATACGTTCTCCCGGGTGATAATATTCGGCGAGGTCAATAGTGATTAACCCGCTATTGGCTACTCTGTTAACAATTTCATTTGTCATTTTTTTGCTGTAGAACGTTTAACATCTTTTTAGGTGTAGTTATGCGCACATCTTTCAAATAAAAAGGTTCACAATACGCCAGGTCCTCAAAATCTTCGAATTTCCATTTATCATATGCCAATACACCTATTGCATGTGCCGAAGTTGCAATTTCAGGCTTATATTGAGCATTATTACTTTCCTTGATTAAATGTTGAGCTTTTTGAGCACCATCTCCACAGAATAACACCTTTCCTTTACCTAAAAGTTCTTCAAATGAGTTGCTTTCTAATATCAGCGCTTCGGTTTTTTTAATGATCCTAAAAGTACTGTCGGCAATAAGTGTGTACACTTCATCTCGCCGGGCATCTATCATTGGGATATAAAATTGATGGCCTTTAGCGTTCAGTTGGGCGTGTTTTGCGATCCCTTCCAGAGATATGATACCAATAAGTGGTATGTCGAATGAAAAGGCTATTCCTTTAGCGGTAGACAGGCCTATTCTTAAACCCGTATACGACCCGGGTCCAATAGAAACGGCAATGGCACTAAGGCGCTGTTTGTCGATTTTTTTGTTTGTTAATAGCTTGTCAATTAGAACTGTCAATACCGAACCATGCGAACGTTCAATGGGGCTGGAGAGCTCCCCAAGCAATTCACCATTTTCATGTAGTGCCACTGCACAGATATTGGTGGCTGTTTCTAAGCTTAGTATTAAGGCCATAAGTCAATTGAATCCACAAATGTAACATGCAGGGCTCAAAAACACTAACTAATTTTAAGGAGTTGCAAAAGAGTTCTTGCTATTAAGAAAACAATGAGCGCAATAAACAGTATCGAAATGAGTCTGGATGGAGTTCTTCTTGAAAGGATGACACCTAATCGGGCTCCGGCAAAGACGCCAATAGCCAGAGAGCCAATAGCCGGCAACACCAGATAGCCATATTGCCAATGGTGATAATAGGATGGGGGCGATTTGAGCAAAGCAGAAATGAGCAAGGTCAGGGACGTGAGCATGATCACTCCCAGAGAAATGGATTTTGATTTTTTGATATCAAGTTTGAGCCAGCTGTTAAGTAAAGGAACCATAGCGACACCCCCGCCCAACCCGGTGAGAGCAGCTATGACTCCTCCTGATATTCCTGTAAGCAGGTATTGCTTCGAAGCGTTGTCTTCAGGTGACCTTAAATTGGGTTTCTGTCTAAGGTTTAGAAATTGACGCACTAATAAAAAACTCAGAATAAGCAAAAACAAGGTGTGAAATACAGCTAAGGTATAAAATGCTTTGGTAACGACGGTGTGTTGAAGAATGATAGAGATAGGTATACTTGCCGATGCCATTACTACGACCGGTTTGATGTAAAATTCCTTTTTTCGATACAGTTCGTAGTTGGCCGCCAATGAGGTAAAAAAAACAGTAGCTATTGAATTGATGGTGGCAAAGGCAGCAAGATGATTGGGTGGTACCCCAAAACCAGGTAGTGCCAGCTCGAGGATGTAAACATAAACGAGTCCCCCTCCAACGCCTAGAAAACCGGCAATGAGACCACCTAATAAACCAAAGGCGGCCATGGTAAGGAAAAGCTCCATGTTACTTCGTGCCGAGTACCTTGGCGTACACTTCAGAATCGTTGAGAATATCCAGTGCTTTGGAGATGTCTTTGTCGTGATCGAAAGAGGCTTCTAAGAGCCCTTCCTGAAGAAAATAGCGGGAAGCAATTTCTTGTTCCAGTGCTTCGATAATTTCATCCTTATATTCGTCCAGGTCATCGGACTTTGATTCGTTAATTTTACGTTGAATTATATTAAGTTCTTCCTGTAGGGCTACCTTTTCCTGTTTTTCAACTTCGGCGCTAAACTTATCCAGTGATTTTTCTATACCCACTTTAAACTTAAATTCCCGGGCTTTCATCCAATCTTTGAATTGATCATATTCTTCATCACTCAGGTGAAATTCTCTGGCCGATTCTATGGTGTCGTGATTGTAATAATAAGTTGTGGCGAAGTTGAAAAGATGGTTTTTTTCTACCAGACCTATTAAAACATCCGGGTATTGATCATGTTCCACTTCGACATCCGGAGCGATACCGGCACCGTCATAAACCACGCGCCCGTTTGCAGTTTTATGTTCTACAAGCAAGGAGTCCGGAATTTTTGTAGCGTTGCCGTCATCACCTTTATTGCTATAATCGATGGCTTGAATACATCTGCCGCTGGGGATATAATATTTTGCGGTGGTTATTTTGACTTGTGAGTTGTATACAATGGGTCTGGTGGCCTGAACAAGTCCTTTGCCGAATGTCTTACTGCCTATGAGTACTCCTCTGTCGTAATCCTGAATAACGCCGGATACAATTTCAGATGCAGATGCACTTCTGCCGTTGGTGAGAATTATTAGAGGTGCATTAGGGACTAAAGGAGTCTTTTGAGACATATAGGTATTGTTCCATTTAGAGACTTTTCCTCGTGTGCTCACCACTTCTTTGCCTTTAGGAATAAAAAGGTTGGAGATGGATATCGCTTCGCGTAAGAGTCCTCCTGTATTTCCTCTGAGGTCAAAAACGAATTTTTTTGCACCACTCTCTAATAGGGAATTGATAGCCTCCGTAATTTCCTTAGAGGCTTCCTGGGTAAAGCTATTGAGTTTAAAGTAACCGACATCTTCGGTAAGCATGCCATAATAGGGTACACTTTTCACAGTGATTTTTTGCCTTTCAAGTGTCATTGGCATATTGTTCTTTTCGTTAGGTCTTTTAACCAGTAACTTTACCTCGGTCCCAGCCTGTCCCTTGAGTAGTTTACTTATTTCGCTGGTCTTTTTGCCCTCCACATTTTGTCCGTCGATTTCGATTAATTCATCTCCTATTTTTAACCCGGCGTTGTAAGCGGGAAAGCCCTTGTAAGGCATCAGTATCGTGATTTTGTTTTCTCGGTTGCCAATCATGGCCCCGATACCTCCGTATTGTCCGGTAGACATAAAACGAAAGTCTTCGATATCGTCCTCCGGAATGTAATTTGTGTAGGGGTCAAGAGATGCCAGCATGGCGTCTATTCCCGTTTTCATTAATGCATTTGGGTCTACATCATCAACATAGTAGCGATTAACTTCTGCATAGACAGAAGACAATATTTCCATGTTTTTTGCAATATCAAAATAACGTTCGTTGGGAGTGTCAAATGAGACCAGAAAACCTGTGCTCGTAATGAGCAAAAACAGAAGGGTAACTCTACCTAATCGTCGTTTCATACCTTAAAATAAGATTATGCCGGATTATATAAACGTGCTAAACACGATTTTAGTTTATTTTCGATTCGTTGATAGGGTTCTTTTTTTTTGCCTACATAGATTAAGCCTATTGCAGCATAGGGTACGTCTGTAGGTTTCTGCTCATAAATGAGGTGTTTATTAAGACGATAGGCTTCTCGAATGCGCCTGCTTATCCAATGGCGATCAACGGCTCGCTTAAATTTGCGTTTGGGTACACTTATTAAAACTTTATGGCAATTGAAATCCTCAACAGGCAAATGCCTGACCTGAAAGGGGTGAACAAAAAAAGAGGAGCCTTCATTAAAAAGCTCCTGTATAATTCTTTTATTACAAAGTCGCTCGTCTTTGCTAAATTGCTTCCTTTCGAGATTTATTGGCATACCAATTTTCCCTTCAAGAAGATAGTTAGGACGAGTAAACGAATTTACTAACCAATTACTTGCCCTTCTTCTCGTCGGATACTGTTAATTTTTTTCTTCCTTTTTTTCTTCTTCTGGCCAAAACTGCACGACCAGATACGCTAGACATACGTTCACGAAACCCGTGTTTGTTTTTACGCTTACGATTTGATGGCTGATACGTTCTTTTCATCTGTCTTCCTTTTTAAAGAGCTCACAAAGGTAAGGACCTTTTTTTAGAATTCAAATCTTAAAACAAGAGAAATTAAAGATACACTTGATTATCTTTGATGATATTATAGGTAAGTCTCTTTTGAACATGAAAATAATAGTAAGTTTTGATAATCCACTGACTCATCGTGTCCGTTTCGATCTCCATTTAAGCATTTTAACTCCGGGTTGGCAATATTTTTATTTACCAAGCTGGCGCCCCGGTAGGTATGAGATGGCGAATTATGCACAGTATGTGTATCCCATAAAGGCTCTTTTCAATGGAAAAGACGTGTCGCCTGATTTAGGGAAATTGTATACGCACGACTGGGCGTTGGAATTGGAAGAGGGAGAATTAATACTTTCCTATGATTTTTATGCTTTTCAAATGGATGCTGGAGGCTCATGGCTCGACGACGAACAATTATATCTTAATTTTATTAATTGCATCATATTTCATGAATATCACAAAGATGAGCCAATAACAATTGAGTTGAAAATTCCCGAATCCTACAAAGTTGCGACAGCGCTAAAGAAGGAAGGTGACAATATTTTTAAAGCCAATAACTTGCGCGAATTGTATGATTCTCCTTTAATAGCGAGTGAAAACTTAAAGTTATTCAACTATCAAATAGGTCAAACAAACTTTTATGTATGGTTTAATACCGTTGTTTCTATTGATCCGGATTCCTTTATTAAAGACTTTGAGGCGTTTAGTAAGGAACAAATAGCACTTTTTGAGGAATTTCCATGTAATGAATACCATTTCCTTATTCAGTTATTGCCTTACAAACATTATCACGGTGTTGAACACGCCTTTTCAACGGTAATTACCTTGGGACCCGATAAAACGGCTTTTTCCGGTCAACAATACAAAGACATGTTGGGAATAGCATCTCATGAACTTTTTCATACCTGGAATGTGACAAGAATGATGCCTGATTATCTAATTCAGCCAAATTTAACTAGAGAGCAATGTTTCGAGTCTGGTTTTATAGCTGAGGGTATTACTACTTATTATGGTGATTTAATGCTAAAAAGATCAGGGGTGTTTTCCATAGAAGAATACCTCGATGAGTTGAACCTTTATTTAAAGCGTCATTATGATAATCCGGGGCATGATAAAGCAAACCTGGTTGATTCTTCTCATGATTTATGGCTCGATGGTTATAAGCCCGGTGTACCGGGCAGGAAAGTTTCTATTTATATAAAAGGGGCATTGGTTGCTTTGCTTTTGGATTTGAAAATACGTATTGCTACGAATTTCGAGAAGAGTCTCGATCATGTGCTTAGGTTGATGTGGGAAGAATTCAAAAGTGATGAATCTTACTCAGGGTATTCAATATATACTTATCAGGAAGTGTTGTATGATGCAACCGGACTGTCATGGGGTGATTATATTGATGATTATGTTTGTGGAACACGATCTTTGGATGATGAACTCATTGAATTACTTCCGCTTTTTGGCTTAGACTATCAGTTAAGAGAGAATGACAATTTATTTGAAGCCAAAACGGGTGTTAAGCTTCGCTTAACGGGAGATACCTGTGAAGTTATACAAATAGCAGAAGATAGTGATGCATTCAATTACCTAAGTGTTAAAGATAAAGTTCTGAAAATTAATGGAAAAGAAGTGACTTCAAGTTACTTGAAAGTGTTTGATGAACAAGAATGTGTTATGACGATCAATCGATTTGGAAGGGAAAAAACTGTTTCTGTTAACCTTGAAGGGTCTCACTTTCATAGCAGAGTAGTTACATTAGTAAAAGAATCTACAAAAGAACAAATAGAGAATCGTAGGAAGTGGCTTGGTTGATAAACAAAAAAATAGGCAGCGTCAGGACGACGCTAACCCATTTTTAGAACCCAACTTAACCCCGTAAAGGGTTATGAACTCAAAAGTAGCTATAATTTTTGAGAAAGTCATGAAAAATCAGGAATTTTATTTGGAATAAGTCATTTTTTCTATAAATAATAACCATTTCAGAACTAAAGAATATTTTATCTGCAACGTTTTAACGTACACAATGGTCGTTTCAAATAAAATTGATTTTTTAAGGAATAAAGGGTAGATTAGGTGGGTATTTTTCACAATTAGATAATTGGCCCATGAAATTCAAAAGAATGAAACGTTTTGTAAGACTAAATTTCTTTTTATGCTTATTAATAGGTGTGTTTTCGTGTAAATCGGCTAATAAACCGGCCATTTCCCCAGAACCAAATACCGTAGATGGAAGTAAAAAGAGCACCATTGATTACGAAATTAGCTTGGAAGAGATGAGCTTTAGAGTACGCAGGCATCGTTATGTTTTGTCGGGCAATCGTTTTGAAAAATACCTAATTGGGAATAAGGAAGATTCACTGATATTTGCTCACAAAATGGCCATCGACGAAGAATTAAAAACCCTCGTCAGCAAGGATTATACGGCCTTAAAAAGCAAATACCATAACCCTTGTATGGCGGACGGGACACAATTCAAAGTGAAATTCAAAAATAAAGGCGGCGTAAAAGAAGTTTTAGTGAGCAATTATTACCTGCAAGAGGTCGCCGATGTGATTAATCTCATTAATTCAAAGCTTAGTGAAAAAGACCAATTATGGTACAATAAAGAAGCCTTAGACAAGCATATGGAGGATTGTAAAGATGCTCAAAAAGTAAAAGATGCGGAATAAGCTATCCATTCAATTAGATAAGAAATTAAAATTCCATATTCCAACAGCTAGGGCCTGTCTTCCTAATGTGCTAATTATGAGCACAAATATGAACATCATACAATAATACCCCCTTTTGTTAATACAAGTAAAAAAATTTTACTATTCATTTAAGTACCTAAGAAATTCTTTGATTTGGTACTAACTAATGAGATAGGTGTTATCACCTATTTTTATAGGAGAAATTCCCAGTACATAAACCGACGTATACAAGGCCACGTATAAAATAATACATTAAAGGAATTAATCAAATGAAAAAATGGTATTGTTTGATATTTTTTCTGGCGTCTTCTTATGCATCTTTTTCACAATGTGCGTCCAGCGGAAATACGGGTTCGACTTATATTAGTGAAATATATTTTCCTGAAACCGGTGACCCTAAAGCGGGCTTAATTGCGTCTTCCGATAACGGATATGAGGATCATACGGGTTTGGGAAGTGTTAAGACTTATTCTAGATTCAGTCAGTCTGTAAATAATCAATTTGGTATGTCTTTTGAAGTACCGGCTGCCGGCATTGATTATGTATATAAAATATGGATAGACTTCAATGGTGACAATACCATTAATAACTCTGGCGAATTGGTTTGGCAGGGCACAGGTACTTCTACAGCAGCAGGTCAATTAAATACTTCGGCATCATTTAACCTCCCAAGTTCTGCTGTTTCGGGTGCGGTGGTGATGCGTTTTATCATTAAGGAAGGAACTTCTATTAGCGATCCATGTATAAGCGGATTTAATGGAGAGGTAGAGGACGTTATAGTTACCTTGCCCGATCCGGTCATTTATGTCAACTCAATAGATGTGACTTTGTTGAACCCCGGGCAAAACATTGAAGTGGATTATTCGCTTTTAGGAAACCTTAATTCAGGTAACGTACTTACAGCACAATTGTCTGATGCAACAGGTGATTTTAGTAGTCCTATTGATATAGGAACCCATGCTACAACAGATGCTTCGGGAAGTTTTACCACTACAGTTCCTATGGGAACTCCCGAAGGAACTGGGTATCGCATAAGAATAACTTCAAGTGACCCTCCAGCAATAGGGGAAACGTACGTTAATTCGATCGAAATTACGAACAGAGATTTATCTGAAACGATATTAAATCCCGGAGATATCGTTATTGTCTGTTTTAACGCAGATGGTACAGATGGTTTTTCATTTATCACCTTGGTGAATATAAAAGAAGGTACAAGAATTTATTTTAAGGATGCCGGTTGGCAATCAGACGATAGATGGTATAACAATAATAATACGACAAGAGAAGGAACTGTAACATTTACCGCACCGGCCAATGTGACCGCCGGTGACTATTTCCGTTATGATAAAAATAATGCAACAACGGATCCCTGGTCTTCTACAGATATAATAAATAATATTGGAACATCGGGCGATCAAATAATCGCCTACCAAGGCGATTTTTTAGATCCAAGAATGATTTATGCAGTACATAATAGAAATCAAAACAACTCTTCTTCTGCCGGTGGTGTCGCTGGTTGGAATGCAGATGCTTCAAACGATTTTAGTTCTGCTTTGCCCAAAGGTTTAACTGATGGGGTTAATGCCCTTGCCTTCTCACATCAGGATAATTATGCCTATATAGGAAGTGTGGATTCAGGTACTGCCGACGAATTAAGAACGGCAGTTGCCAACACCAGCAATTGGACAGGCCATAGTTCTAGTAACTTAGTAAGTTCATGCCCTTCAGATGGATTTACGGTAATTCAAAGTGGCGGTCCTTTTGGAGCTGTACTGAGTGATTCAAGTGATGTTAGCTGCTCGGGCAATAGCGACGGTTCTTTGACTGTTTCTGTCATAAACGGAACGGCACCCTATACTTATGTTTGGTCGAACGGAAGCACTTTTAACACCAATGATACTTCTACAACAATAAGCGGGCTGGCTCCTGGTAATTATTCTGTTACCGTATCCGATAACCAGGGAGGCAGCGAAGTGGTTAACGCTTCGGTTGGTACTCCCACAGCTATAAGCGCAAGTATTAGTACAGTACAGGATGTAGACTGTTTTGGTGGAACCAATGGCGAACTCACAGTAAATGTTTCTGGTGGAACAACGCCTTATGCTATCAGTTGGAACACCGGTGCAAGTACTTCTTCGATTAGTGGTCTTAGTGCAGGTGCGTATTCCGTGACAGTTGACGATGCCAATAATTGTGGGGCAGTTAATGATAATACAACTTTGACGGAACCAAGTCAGGTTGTTGTTACAACTAATACAGATACGGAGGTTTCCTGTAACGGAGTAAGTGATGGAGCAGTGAGCGTTTCGGTAAACGGTGGTACTTCTCCTTATAATTATTCCTGGAATACAGGTGCATCTACGGCAGGTATTTCTGGTTTAATAGCGGGAACTTATACTGTTTCCGTTACGGATGATAATGGTTGTGGCCCGTTCGCAGAGCCTATTACTTTGACACAACCCGATGCAATAGTGGTAGATGGGCAGATATCGCAGCATGTAAGCTGTACTGGAGGTAATGATGGATCGGTCACAGCAGTAGTAAGTGGTGGAACAACTCCTTATACTTATGCCTGGAGCAACAGTGCAACTACCTCATCTGTTAGCGGACTTACTGCCGGCAATTATACGGTAACAGTAACAGATGCAAGTAGCTGTACAGGAAGTGATAATTCAGTGCTTGTTACAGAACCCGGAGCATTGTCTGTTTCTATTAACGTTGATCAATTGCTTAGTTGTGGATCTAGTAACGGCGCATTGACGGCCAATGTAACGGGTGGTACTTCACCATACACCTACTCATGGTCTAATGGCGAAAATACGGCATCCATCTCTGGACTATCTGCAAGCTCTTATACAGTAACAGTAGACGATGCCAATAATTGCGGTGTTGTTCAGGATACGGAAGTACTTACATCGAGTGGTTCTCTCAATATATCTTTAGCCATTACCGATGTTTCGTGTTTTGGAAATAGCGATGGGCAAATTACCGCGAGCGTATCCGGAGGAACGGGACCATATACTTATAGCTGGAGCAATGGAGAAACAACAGCTACCATTAGTAATATTAATGCGGGTAATTACGCTGTAACCGTGAATGATGCCGGAGGGTGCGGTCCTGAAGTTGCTAATGGTACTGTAAGCGAACCTGGTGCTGTTACAGCATCAATAAACATAAATAATGAAATAAGTTGTGCCGGCGGAAACGATGGTGCGCTAAGTGTCACAGCAGGAGGAGGAACGAGTCCCTACACTTATTTGTGGAGTAATGGTGGGACCACACAATCAATAACTGCTTTGGCAGCGGCGACATATGGTGTACAGGTTACCGATGCCGGTGGATGCCATAGCGCAATGGAACAACAGGTTCTAAACGATGGAGCAAGTGTAACAGCATCAATAAACATAGATAATGAAATAAGTTGTGCCGGCAGAAACGATGGTGCGCTGAGTGTCACAGCAGGAGGAGGAACGAGTCCCTACACTTATTTGTGGAGTAATGGTGGGACCACACAATCAATAACTGCTTTGGCAGCGGCGACATATGGTGTACAGGTTACCGATGCCGATGGATGCCATAGCGCAATGGAACAGCAGGTTCTAAACGACGGAGCAAGTGTAACAGCATCGATAACTACAGACAATGAAATAAGTTGTGTCGGAAATGATGGTGCACTGAGTGCGACGGTGTCTGGTGGGGCAACTCCTTATACTTATTTATGGAGTAACGGGGCCACAACGTCGTCAATTACAGGATTGGTACAAGGAAATTATACACTTACGGTTACAGATGCAAATGCTTGTGTGTCAAATCAGGCTAGCACCAATTTGACTTCATCTGGCTTATTATCGGCTACTGCTCAGGTTGATAATCATGTTTCATGTGCTGCGGGAACAGATGGTACTCTAAGTGTTTCAATTAATGGCGGACAGGCACCGTTCACCTACCTATGGAGTAATGGCGCGACTACCTCATCTTTAAGTGGTGCTTCGGCAGGTATTTATTCTGTTCAGGTTACCGATGCCAATAATTGTTCGACTACATCAAATCAGGTGGAAGTAACAGCTCCGGCAGCAATAGCAGTTTCACTAATAATTGATAACCAGATCTCATGTGCCGGTTTGTCAGATGCGGCACTTCACGTCGAAGCCAGCGGAGGTACTTCGCCTTACAGTTATACATGGAGCAACGGAGCGACCACATCTTCAATCAGCAATGCTGGTGCCGGAAACTATAATGTGGTGGTGGTCGATGCCAATGGCTGTGCACAGTTGTCAGCGACGGAATCTATAACAGAACCCGGTGCTATTTCTGCTGTGGTGAATGAAGTGTCGGCTATCACTTGTGCAGGATCTAATAATGGGGTTTTACAGGCTGAGGTATCAGGAGGAACGAGCCCTTATCAAATCACCTGGTCCACAGGTGCCAATGGAGTTCAAATTAGTGGTTTAGGTGCCGGTTCGTACAACTTTAGTGTAAATGACGCTAATAATTGCAGCAGCCTTTCCAATACTGTTTCATTGACCGAACCCTCGGCAATAACCGGAACAATACAGGTGGACCAGGCCATTTTGTGCAATGGCGATGCAAATGGAAGTCTTACGTCATCTATTTCAGGAGGTTCAACACCTTACAATTATGTGTGGAGCAATGGTGAAAGCACGGCATCAATTTCTGGTCTGGAGGCCGGGAATTACAGTCTGGTAGTAACAGATGCAAATGGATGCCCTTCTCCTGTCATGGCCACTACACTTAGCGAACCATCAATGATAACAATAGAGGAAGAAATAATTCAAACCATTGCCTGTTCAGCTGATAAAGGTATAATTGGTGTTAATGTGAGCGGAGGAAGCTCACCATACTCTTATCTATGGAATAACAACGCCACGGGGTCTCAAATATCGGATTTGGATGCCGGGTCATACAATGTGGTCGTCACAGACGCTCATAATTGCAGTGCGACCAGTGAAACCATAGTACTCACATCACCCAACCTGCTCAATGCGTCAATAGCAGTATTTAATCATGTAACGTGTAATGGAGGCAGCGATGGATTGGCTTCTGTAAATGTAAGTGGTGGACAGGCTCCATATACTTATTTATGGAGTAACGGAGGTACGAGTCCATTTGCTTCCAATTTGCCGGCCGGAGAAGTAACAGTAGAAATAAGCGATGCTTCAGGATGTGCGACACCGACAGTTGTGATCGGTCAGATTAATCAGCCCGAAGCCATCCAGGCAACGGCGGAGGTCATACAGCATGTATCGTGTTTTAATGGAAACGATGGCATAGTGACAGTTTCGCTTGTAAACGGGCAAGCCCCATTTTCTTACCTATGGAATAATGGAGCATCAACGGCTCAGGTTTCCGCTTTGAACATTGGAAACTACTCAACAACCGTAGTTGATGCAAATGGTTGTGTTGGTCAAAGTACAAGTGTACAGGTAATGCAACCGGAGGCCCTTCATATAGATTTAAGTGTCGATCAGGAAATTTCTTGCTATAATAGTAATGATGGAGCACTTAGTGTTAGTGCGAACGGCGGAACAGCACCTTATACTTACAGTTGGTCAAATGGTGTTACAACAGCTGTTAATACTGGTTTGTCTGAAGGTATTTACGTAGTTGAAGTGAACGATGCCAACAATTGTGGTGTAGTCAATCAAAGTGTGCTTCTTGAAGAGCCAGGTGCACAAGTGGCACATGCCGGATCGGATCAGCTATTTGAATACAGAGATTCAACATTTATGGAGGCCAGTGAGCCTTCTGCCGGACAGGGGACGTGGACACAACTCGCAGGAGAAACACTTACTATCCATGACATAAACGATCCACATACAGAAGTATCGGGTTTTGATATCGGTGAGTACCTGTTGGTATGGTCTGTAGGAAGTGAGTCTTGTGGTTCTTCAGATACAGTTAAAATCGTGGTGACCGTAATATCCGGTAATTCAGACGTGGCCGGACATGCCGAAATGGATATTTATCCAAATCCGGTTTCAGATCAGCTATTCATACAACTGAGCAATGAGCATGAGATTATTGGGGTGGAATTAATTAATGACATCGGCGTCATGGAATTGTTGGAATTACAATATTCTGGTAACACCGTTAAAGTAGAATCATTGAACAAACCTGCTGGCACATATATTCTACTGATACATACAGATAATGGTTTGTATACACGTAGGGTGAACCTGTTAGGAAGTAGCGATTAAATCATCAAAATTACTAGCGTATTATTAAGTGAAAAGAATCGTGAAGGCACATGATTCTTTTTTTTAAGCCCCGCTGCCTTCTTCATAGATAATATACCCATCTTCAATATATAGGTGCTCATAATTATGGTCACCTGCAATTTTGATGTTGTTCTTTTCGAACTCCATAATAAGGGTATAGTCGTGTTCGTCTTTTTTTAACTCCTCATTGTTGTTGTAATTCAAAAGTACGTGTAGGCCATGCCTGTGAAAAAACACATAATCCAATACCTGGTTAAAAGTGAATTTGGGCATGGGATATTTTAAGGAATAACCATGCCCTTCATATAATCTCAACTCTATTTCAATAATAGCACTTTCATAATAACATGTTTGTTCATGAAAGTAATTTTACGGATATAAATTTGTGACTGGTATTGGCGGACCAGTTGAAGCATTATCCGGGTTTTAAAATTAACACACTCACATCCTATTGTTGCTATATAAAACCCGGAGTTGAGTCCTTTAATATTATCCGAGAATAAAATCGTAACAGTTCCGTTTATACAGCTTTTTAATGCATCGTCTTGTTCGAACTTGCTTTTAAAACGATCGGCATCTGCTTTGGTTTTTCCACCACCCAAAATGAAAAGGTTGGTTGCATATAGTTGATTTTCTTGTTGCGCAAAGGAAGAATAAGCAAGTGTGAAGAATGTAAAGAGTGCTAAGTAGGGTAGTGTAGTGTTTTCATGGGGGGCGTCAATTTAAACTAGAAAGCTGTATAAGTTAAAGTAATATTATCAAAATTAACAGGCGGATAAACCCAAAACCATGATTACAAAAGAGCATATTAGACGTCATTGCCTTTGGTTTAATTATTATAAATTGGGTCTGATTTGAGTTTTTCAGGTGAGAAAGGAGCGTGTAAAGGAGGTGAAAACACTTGATTTTAGTTAGACCAATTGAAAAAAGTCAGTACTAAATCAAGTTGCCTGGGAATAGTTGTTCTTTTTCTGACTTTTAAAAGCTAATTCGCTGTGGGGATATCAATTACTTCATTAAATCGGCGAAAAGGTTGCTTCAATGATGCTGACAAACGTCAGTATTTTGACTGAATTCCCTCATTCATCCTCTAGTGTTGGCCTTCTATTTTTACGTTTCAAATTAAGTCAGAATGCAAGTCATTATACTGCTAATAGGAATAAGTATCACAGTTGCTGTCATTTTTTTGATAGCTTTTGTATGGGCTGTAAAATCGGGTCAGTACGAGGACGATTATACACCATCTATTCGCATGTTATTTGATGATAAGCCTTCAGAACAAAACGAGACGGAAACAAAAAACACGTAACATGGCTTTAGAACAATTTCAGTACGACAACAAGATAGTGCGAAACTTTGCCTACGCTACCATTTTATGGGGGATAGTAGGCATGCTCGTTGGAGTACTAGTAGCTTTTCAAATCTTTATCCCCGATTTGAGTTTCGATTTACCATTTACCACTTTTGGTAGAACGAGACCTTTACACACTAATGCAGTAATCTTTGCATTTATTGGTAATGGGATTTTTACCGGGGTTTATTATTCATTGCAACGTTTATGTAAAGCGAGAATGTTTAGCGACCGCCTGAGTAAGATACATTTTTGGGGCTGGCAGGGGATTATTGTTGCCGCTGCGGTAACGCTTTTAATGGGTATAACCACTAGTAAAGAGTATGCGGAACTGGAATGGCCTATAGATATTGCTATTACACTGGTATGGGTGGTCTTTGGTATTAATATGTTCGGGACCATAATTATGCGTCGCGAACGTCATTTGTACGTAGCAATATGGTTCTATATAGCTACTTTCATTACCGTAGCTGTGTTACACGTAGTAAACTCTTTTGAGATGCCGATAAGCTTTTTGAAGAGTTATTCATGGTACGCCGGAGTGCAGGATGCCCTGGTACAGTGGTGGTACGGGCATAATGCAGTGGCCTTCTTTTTAACCACACCTTATTTAGGTTTAATGTATTATTTCATTCCAAAGGCAGCACAAAGACCGGTATATTCTTATCGTCTATCAATAATTCACTTCTGGGCGCTCATATTTATTTATATATGGGCAGGACCGCACCACCTTTTATATACATCATTACCAGACTGGGCGCAATCTTTAGGTGTTGTATTTTCGATTATGCTCATAGCTCCTTCATGGGGTGGGATGATTAATGGATTGTTGACCTTGAGAGGAGCATGGGACCAGGTACGGGAGCAACCGATTCTTAAATTTATGGTAGTAGCACTTACTTGTTATGGTATGGCTACATTTGAAGGACCAACCTTATCGTTAAAAAACGTAAACTCCATTGCCCACTTTACAGATTGGATCGTTGGACACGTGCATGTAGGAGCACTAGGATGGAATGGGTTTTTGACTTTCGGTGTCTTGTACTGGTTAATACCTAAGTTGTTTAAAACTAAATTATACTCATTGAAATTGGCCAATGTACATTTTTGGTTAGGAACAATGGGGATATTGTTATACGCCATACCTATGTACTGGGCAGGTTTTCAGCAAGGCCTTATGTGGAAAGAGTTTACTCCTACCGGACAGTTGAAATATGAATTTCTGGACACCGTACTTAACCTTAAACCCATGTATGCCATGCGTGGTTTGGGTGGGCTCATTTATCTGACGGGTGCCATCGTCATGGTCGTGAATTTGGTAAAGACTATCAAGTCAGGATCACTGGAAGCAAATGAAGCTGCTGAAGCACCGGCATTAGAACGAATAAAAGGGGTGATCAAAGACAAACACTGGCACAGTGCTATCGAGCGTAGACCAGTCCAAATGTTGCTCTTTTCACTGGTAGCTATACTAATTGGAACATTTCTGGAACTGGTGCCCACATTTTTGGTAGAATCAAACGTTCCGACTATTTCAAGTGTGAAACCATATACGCCATTGGAGCTACAGGGAAGAGATCTGTACATCAGGGAAGGATGCAATAACTGTCATTCGCAAATGATTCGCCCTTTTAGATCGGAAACGGAGCGTTATGGGGAGTACTCGAAAGCGGGTGAGTTTGTGTATGATCATCCGTTTTTGTGGGGTTCAAAACGTACCGGACCAGATTTGCAGCGTGAAGGTATTAATCAACCCGATGAGAGTTGGCATTACCTGCACATGTTAGATCCGGAGAATACATCTCCGGGCTCTATCATGCCACGATATGGCTGGTTACATGTTGATGAACTTGACAATAGCCTGCTCGAAGATAAAATTAAAGCAATGAGAGCCTTAGGTGTTCCTTACCCTGAAGGGTATGAGAAACAGGCTATGAGTGATCTGCAAGAACAAGCCGAGGCAATAAGCACGAAGTTAAAAGAGAATAACATTCCGGATGCCAAGGCCGATAGGGAAATTATTGCCCTTATAGCTTACTTAAAGCGTTTGGGAACAGATATAAAATCGGAACAATAAAAAGTATTAATCATGTATAAAGATGTATTACGTTCAATTGAGGGAGTGGAGCTTTATCCTGTAATTTCTCTTGTATTCTTCATATGTTTCTTTGTGTTTATGATCATTTACATATTCCGAATTGACAAAAAGTTTATTTCCAGCATGGAGAATATGCCCCTGGACGAAGACGGGGATGAACACACTGTTTTACCAAACTATAACGAGCAAAAACAATGAGATTAAACTTAAAAAATAGTATAAGCGTTGCACTCCTGTTTTTGTCAATAGGTGCATGGGCGCAAGATGGGGCGACGACTGCCTCAGGAGGGTCTACGAGTTTATTTGAATCCACTCCGGCCATAATTTTTCTGTCATTTATTATAGCTTTCCAGGTTCTGTTAATTGGAATAATTGCAGATTTAAAGCGGATGGTGGAAAAACAAACAGGGAAATCGTCTTCAATGATTTCAGCATTTACAGGTATATTTAAAAAAGATGCACTCACAGGTGAATATGCCGATGTGATTATAGACGGACACGACTATGATGGTATTCAGGAATATGATAATGATTTACCACCCTGGTGGAAGTACATGTTCTATTTAACTATAATCTTTGCGGTAGTGTACCTGATATATTACCATGTGCTTGATGGCCCTACACAGTTAGAAGAGTATGAAATGGAAGTAGCCGAAGCTGCCGTGTTGTACAAAGATGTCGATATAGAATACGAAGGCCCTTCCGGTGAAGCAGGTGTTTTGGCTAATGGTAAAGCCTTATTTGAAGGAGCAACATGCCCTACATGTCATGGAACAGCTCTGGAAGGTAAAGTGGGGCCGAACCTGACGGATGACAGCTGGAAAAATGGATGTGATGTAAACGATATTTATAAAACGATCAAGTATGGAGTACAGGGAACAGGTATGCAAAGTTGGTCGAAAACATTTAATAATGAAGAAATTTACAGTATCTCATCGTATATATTGAGTATGAAAGGAACAAATCCTGCAAATGCCAAACAGGCAGAAGGAGAGGTTTGTAAATAGTCTTCAAGTGAAAGTCGTAGTTTAACAAATAATATAAAGGAGAAAGACGTGTCTGAACAGGAGAACAAAGATAGTTTATTACAACCTAATCAAGCGGACAAGGACAGCTTTCGCCAGACGATTTCCACAGTAGATAGTGAGGGTAAACGTAAATGGATTTACCCTAAAAAGCCAAAAGGAAAACTGCATACTATGCGTAGTATATTATCCGTTTTCTTTCTGGCTTTTCTTTTTGGTGCTCCGTTTATTGAAATTGGAGGAGACCCCTTGTTGTTGTTTAACGTGCCAGATCGCCATTTCATAATTTTTAGTCTTAATTTCTGGCCTCAGGATTTCTATATAGTTGTAATTGCATTTATTACGGGAATCGTTTTTATAGTTTTGTTTACAGTGATTTATGGGCGTTTGTTTTGTGGGTGGGTATGCCCCCAGACAGTGTTTATGGAAATGGTTTTCAGGAAAATAGAATACCTGATTGAAGGAGATTATACAAAACAAAAGAAACTGGCTAAAATGCCATGGAATGCCGAAAAAACACTAAAGAAAGGACTTAAGCACGCTATATTTTTTGCCATTGCCGTTATTATAAGTAATACTTTTTTGGCCTATATCATAGGTAAAGATGCCTTATTTGAAATTATTAGCGAACCCGTGAGCAAACACCTGGGAGGCTTTACCACACTGCTGATATTTAGTGGGGTATTTTATTGGATATTTGCCTGGTTTCGTGAGCAGGTATGTTTAATAGCCTGTCCGTATGGTCGTTTGCAAGGTGTCTTATTGGACAAAAAGAGTATTGTTGTAGCCTATGATTATCAGCGTGGTGAACCGAGAGGCAAGTTACGTAAGAAGGTAGAACGTACAGAAGGCGATTGTATTGACTGTAAGCAGTGTGTACATGTTTGTCCTACGGGGATAGATATTCGTAACGGTACACAATTAGAATGTATTAACTGTACCGCATGTATCGACGCCTGTAATGATATTATGGATTTGGTGAATAAACCTCGCGGTCTTATTAGGTTCGATTCTGAAGAACACATCGCTGAGAAAAAGCCTTTTAGAATAACGACACGTACAGTGGCCTACTCCTGCGTGTTACTTATTTTACTAGGTGTGCTCACCATATTTATGGTAAACAGATCAGACCTGCAGGCAACGGTAATGAGATCTAGAGGGCAAACCTATCAAACTACAGAGCTTGGTAATTATCGTAACCTCTATAAAACAACTATATTGAATAAATCCAGAGAAGCAATGGATGTGACCCTTAAGCTTGAAAAAGTGGAAGGCTCTATCGTGATTGTGGATAGTAACTGGCAGGTTCCAAGGCAGGGCATGATCGAAAAAGTGTTCTTCGTAGATTTACCCGAGAGCAGTTTAGAAGGTTTGTCCACCAAAATTGTGATCGGCGTATACGATGAAAACGGCAATCGTATTACTACAGCTAAAACAAGATTTCTGGGGCCTTTAAAATAAAACACTATGGCAGCAAAAAAGAAAAAATCGCTTATTCCATATATGATCATTGCAGCTTTCGTGCTCTTTATTGCATTTATTTCGCAATTCGTTTACAGAAGCATGCAATCTCCGGTCTATTTAGTGAGAAAAGACTATTACGACCACGAAATCAAATACCAAAATCACATTAATATGTCTCAGCGCTCAACTGACATAAATGAGCAAATTAACTTTAATTATGTGACCAAAGATGCTAATTTAACTATTCATTTTCCACCCGAGTATGGCGTTTTGGGAGCTGAGTTATGGTTTTACCGGCCTTCCAATAGCGAATTGGATAAAAAAATCCCGATTAGCGTGCAGAAAGGTAAAGAATTAGTAATAAATACCGATGGATTTGAACCGGGAAAATGGATTGTAAAGCTTAACTACCACACCGAAGATAACTCCTATTACCTGGAAAGAGAGATTATGCTCTAATATGTTGTGGACGGCATTTATATTGGGATTAGGTGGAAGCCTGCACTGTGCCACCATGTGCGGCCCTTTGGTGTTGGCCATGGGGCAGTCTAAAAGAATCTGGCACGCCAGAATTTTACAAAATATTGGACGAACGCTCAGCTATTCTATGCTGGGTTGGTTAATCGGCTTTTTAGGGCTTGGGCTTCGCTTGGCCGGATGGCAAAATTACCTGTCCATTATTGCCGGGGTTTCCCTTTTGCTTGTATTGTTTGTAACGTCCCGGAAGTTTAGGTTCAAAACATGGTCTTTTCCCTCGAGACTGAAGTTGTATTTTGGCAGATTACTTCCAAAGAAAACATTAGCAAGTCAGTTTATGTTAGGTGTCGTACATGGGTTTTTACCTTGCGGCATGGTGTACTTCGCACTGGTGGCAGCTTTAGCACAGCCGACGCTTGGAGGAGCAGCATTGTATATGGCTTTGTTTGGTCTGGGCACAATCCCCATGTTATTGGTGATAGGGCTTTCTGGATCCTGGATCATAACGCGTATAAAAAGTAATCGGTGGTTCAAGGTGAACTACTTAACGATTTTTATTGCTTTATTTTTCATTTTGAGAGGTTTAGGTTTGGGAATTCCAGTAATAAGTCCGAAATTTGCAGGCTCAAATTGTGAGCATCACATCGAAGCATGCAAAAATCAACAAAAAATAGCGACATGCCGGTCATTAGACTGACGAAACACTTTGAATTTGAAATGGCTCATTTTCTATCAGACTATGATGGCCCTTGTCGAAATATCCATGGACATACTTACAAACTACAGGTTACAATTTTGGGGAGACCAATCAATGAGACCGGGCATCCTAAGAACGGGATGGTTATGGACTTCAAAGACTTAAAAAAGATAATCAAAGAAGAGATTATCACCGACTTTGATCATGCCTTGGTTGTGCCGGAAGGGAAACAGGAAGATCTTATTCGTACTTTGGAGGATAACGGACACAAACTAGTGTATTTTCCGGGTGAACCTACCTGTGAATTGTTGGTGTATGATTTTGCTCAGCGCATTAAAAACGAACTTCCGGAAAACGCCCAACTTTACAGCTTGGTGCTCTATGAAACAAGTACAAGTTTTGCTTCTTATTTTGAGAGTGACAATGCCCAGGTCGTTTAATAGAATCTTTTTTCGAAGAACATACATCCTGTAATAATTAAAGTCACAAATTCTTTTTAGGCATTATCGCTAATTTATTTCTACAAAATGAGCACTTTACCTAAGTGATCTAATAAATATTATTTAGAACTCTGAAAATGGGTGTTAAAGGGCATTTTCTTGGAAACGAATAGAAGTTGTATCCGTTTATTTTAAAACAACGAAAATGGCTGAAATGACGAATGTGACAAATACCATTACAACGCATGTGGATACGGAAGCAGAAAGGGCCAAGCTAGCCCAAAGAGTGGTGTTATATCAAAATAATGTGATCGTTTATGACGATGCTTCCTATTTGAGTGAATTCACAGTGCGCACAATGTTTGGACAGGTTCGCAAAATATTAGAAGACGGACAAAATTACTTCCTTCTAATTGATTTAACGACTTCACGTAAACCAAGCGCATTAATCAGGGCAATAATTTCAGAAGAAGTGGAGAAAATCAAAAGACAGATAATTCATTGTTCAGTATATAGTGGAAAAAACAAAATGATTAATCTCCTGGCCAAATTTTCGTTGGGAGGTCTTGGATTCGATTCATATACCATATCAAGTACCTTGCAAGAGGCTCTCAACCAATTTACCAAATATGGATTAAAAGAAGCGAAACTTATTCCGCGTGAAGACAAATAAGCTCAAGAATGGAAAAAAGTATGTCAGAGATTATAAATAATTACCTCGTAGAAATTGCACACGGAAAGTTGACTCTGACTGAGCAGGAAATTGATGAAGAAACTGACCCCAATATACAGGAGATTCTTTATGGATTAAAATACCTGTCGGAAGATTTGGCCTATAAGACAGAAGAGGCAACAAAAGTAGCAGCGCTTAACTCTGAAAAAGCCATTATTGAGGCCAAACTGAATTTCAAGTCACTTTTTCTGGCCAAAATGAGCCACGAAATTCGTACTCCAATGAATGGTATTATTGGTATGTTAGATGTATTGAGAGAACATACAAATCTTGACATTAAACAAAAAGAATATGTAGATATAATTAGAAGATCATCTCACGATTTATTGGCCATAATCAACGACATACTCGATCTTTCTAAAATTGAAGCAGGTCATATGCGTATCGATAAGAAACCGATGAGTGTTTTCGACATCGTTTGCAAAGTGGAGGGTTTATTTGCGGCCTCACTGAAACAAAAAAAGATACTTATAGAAAAAAATATTGAATCTGACTTTCCCGAGATTATCGAATCTGATCCCGCCAGAATTACTCAAATTGTATCAAATCTTTTGGGGAATGCCATCAAATTTACTGACGAGGGAAACGTGAAAATCCGCATGTCCAGTCGGAAATTGCAAGATGATGAGCGTATGTTGATTAAGTTAGAGATTATTGATAACGGATGTGGTATATCAGATGAGGATCAAAAATACTTGTTTCAGGAATATCAACAGTTTAGTACGCATGCTAACGGGACGACGAGTGGAACGGGCTTAGGCTTGTCCATATGCAAGAAGTTGGTTGAGCTAATGGACGGAGAAATTGGCGTTATAAGCAAAGAAGGCGAAGGTAGTAACTTCTGGTTTACCTTTAAAGCGCAGAAATTGAGGAAAGAGCATAAACATACAGATATGATAGATTTAAATCAGAAGTTTAATTTCAAAGTGTTGGTAGTAGATGATAACCCGGTTAATATTGCCGTGGCCAGAATTGTGCTCGAAAACCTGGGTTGCAAAGTGGTAGATGTAAATAGTGGTACTTCTGCAATTACCGAAGTGAATGAGCAATACTTCGATTTGATTTTCATGGATATTCAAATGCCAATTATGGATGGTACAGAAGCGACCCGCTATATTAAAAATCATACTGCATGTAAATCACCAATAATTGCTTTAAGCGCACATGCTATGGAGGGTGATATCGACAAGTATTTGGCGCAGGGCTTCGACGATTACCTGCCTAAGCCCATTACGCTAAATACCATTGTTAAATTGCTGTCCAAATGGAAATTTGTGATTGATACAGAAAATGTGAAAGGCAAGTTTTAGGTTTTCAGTCGTTCTGTGCGAAGTTTCATGCGTGTTTTTTGGATTTTTCCAAGGATTTTTTGTTGATGAGCCTCTTTTTCCGGACTTACGCACTTTTTAGAGTTTATTGTCTAAAACAAGGAATACATTTAATTAAGGGAGTTTTTTGAGGTGTCTTGGGTGTCCCAGGGTTAAATTATTAGCTTTATGCATGTTTGAACGAAAGAAGAAAAATGCTAGTAGTAAAATTAGTTTCTATCCAGGTTATCGACAAATCTACAGGTAAATACAAGGTAATTCTGAGAAGAAATAAAATATAAAGGCATGCTACGGAGGATTCGTAATCCAATGTCGTTTAGATAAGACTTATATGCTTTTGTAAGGCGGGCTGGGCTTTTTATCAGGGTATCTGTATTTCTTTCTTTCAAATTTTCTGTCTTTCCTGACGATTTCCTTTGTTTTCAAAAGTATTTCGTCAAATGCAGTTAAGATCTCTCTGGATTTTCTTTTAAGCCAAAGTGTTGACCAAGCTTCTTTTAAAGTTGATATTGCATTGGTTTTGTTAACTTGTTTAGGGTGTTCAAGGTTATTGACTTGGTTTTCCTGTCTTACTTTTTCTTCAATCGGAAATGACATGATTGCGCACATATTCATCATAAATAGCTTAGCAAAGAAATCTTGCCTTACCGAATTGGAAGTTTTGCCACTGTAATTACTCAGCTGCATCCTCACTTTTAGTAATTTATATGCCTCTTCGATATTCCACCGAAAATGATACAGGGCCTTCATATCTTCCAGTGTATATTCTTGTTCATCCAATAACGAGGTACAGAGTATTTCTTTTTCTCCTGTATCTAAGGTAATCGCAACTAACCTGCATGTCACATAATCGGTATCTGAACAGTACTTTTCCTGTAGTTTTCTATCTTTCCTTGCTAAGTGAAATACGACAATACGACTCTGTTCACCGGAATCGGCAAATTCACGTACTTGTTTCCATGAACTCCTCATGCGCATACAATAACCAACTCCTTTGTGATGTAATTCATACATCAGCGCATTAGAAGAATAGCCTCTATCTAGCAACACCATATCTGTTTGGCTAAATTTATCCAATGCCAAGTGCTTATTCAATAACGTGTTTTCTGATACGCTATGACTGTCTATTTGCGCACTTAAGGTAATACAGTTCAGCACATCATAAAACAACGAGGTCCTTGCTATACTTGTTTCTACATTACCTTTACATCCCACCATTTGAGAACCAAAATCTTCTTTGATACTGGGGTGCATAGGTAAATGAGATGTACTACCGTCAATAGCAAGTAATCTAAACCCTTTCCACGTACGAAAAGCTTCGTTTTCATAAAACTCTGATACGGCAAGATCACTCAACTCTACGAATGCATCAGGTTTTAGCTTGGCTCGTGCCTGAGTTAGTGCGCCTTTGGTTACCTCCAAAATACTATAATCCTTACCAGAAAGTTTGGCAAAAAAGGAATTAAGTTCTTTCTGTATTGATTTGGTGAGCACGCTACTAATAAAAATTATCAATCGCTTGAATGTCAGGGTCCTGTTTCTGATAAATCCTTTACAGCCGCAGGTGTTGCGGCATTTAAACTCTTCATCTTCTATCAGGTTTACTATTTTTTTAACTAATATGCCCCTATAATACTATAACGTTTTTGTTGACTTTAATTTACAATAACATTTTTTCATACACAAACGAAAAATTCACTAACTAAACGACATTGGATTCGTAATCCTGTGCGCTTATCATAGGATCTCTACCTACAGATTACTTACGGTGGAAACATGTGATCCTGATATTATACAAAAGAATATTATCCTATGTTTATTACAGGCTTACAAAGCCTGCGATAGGGCTTCCCGATTATAAATCGCGAAGAGACGAGTTTGATGATTACCTCCTCAAGCTAATTACCCTGAAGACCATTGTTAAATTGCTGTCCAAATGGGAGTATGTGATTGATACAGAAAATGTTAAAGGAAAGTTTTAGTTTTTTAGTCGTTCTGTGCGAAGTTTCATGCGTGTTTTTTGGATTTTTCCAAGGATTTTTTGTTGTAGATTCTTAAACGCTCTAGTTTCAGTTCATTACGTATTGTTTGTATTTGGGTCCAAATATCTTTTTGATAGGACTTTTCGTCTTTAGTTTTTTCTAAAACCTCGTAATATTCTGAGCGAATTGAGGAGAACTGTTCGGAAATTGATGAGTAGTTATTTAGATTATTAGATAATTGCAGAAAAAAAGCATGTGCATTATCACTATATTGATCGTTATCTTTCAAGGAGTCTCTCAGTGTTTTCAAACTTTGCTTCAATTTTTTGTGATTAGAACTTAGTTGGTTGAAATCCAAGTCTATAGACTTCAAATCAGAGTCAAGCTTTTTAATTATAGTTAAAGATATTTCATAATCGGAAATAGAGTGGGACATAGTTTGAAGGTGCTTAATAGCTAATTCTTTTTTCTTCGGTCGCATTCTATCTTTTCTTAAACTGTCAATTTCAAGTGATAGAATTTTTTGGATCTCTTTCAAATAGATGCGCTTCTGACCATAACTTGAAGTATCACCTATTTTATGAATTTTGTCTTCTATTTGATTAAGCCCCGAGTGAATTATTCTGCGATGGTCTTTAAAATGCAGGAAATTTGCATGAGCTACCATTGTTAGAATTAGCAAAAGTGTGCTAGTAAAAAAAGTTAATTTGTTCATAATGTATGAAGTTTGTTGTTAGTTTCCATTATCAAGACTTTCTTCTATCTGTTCTTCTTCAGAACTTCTTCTTTCATTTTGCATTGTTTGAAATCGGTTCTTCAAAATATTAGTCAAAGAGTTAATTTCTTTATTGGTGTTTCCAATAGCGTCCGTAACAGCTCCTAAATCTACCTTTACAGTGCCAGGTGTCACAATAATTGTATCTTTTGTACTGGATGCAGGTTCCAATTTAATAGTAATATTACCGTCCTTTGTTTTAATCACATTGGTCAGTTTCAGTTTGATGCTGTCCTTTAAAGTCTTGTTCAAAGGCTTCAATTCACTTTCAATGATTTCCGGGTTCCATGTTGGGGTTTCAGGTTCGGAGGCATCTAACTTTATATTATTCCCATAATAATTTTTATAAATCCGGTTGTCATATTGATTCCATTCACTCGTTTCGTTGCTAATCGAAGTAGGCAAATACCAGTTGTGAAATTTATATTCAAAACCATTGTTATCTAAAGGGATATGTTCGGCCTTGATAGGCTGTACCAGCTGTAAAAGCATGAGTAAGTAACAGCCAGATAATGATTTCATTAGCGTGTTAACCCGACTGCATGATTCGGCTCGTCTGGACAATTGTATTAAGATATATACACATATAATTGAGAGTAGGGCGATGCCAAATACCAAAAAGTTACGGTATAATTTGAAAAGGGTTTCAAATTCTTTACGCGTGGTTTTTGCATATAAAGTTTCAAGACGTAACTTATTTAATTGCATGATGGTGTCTTGAAAACCAAGCGCAGTTTTGAACGAATCTAATGCCGTAGAAGATACTAAATCCATGTTCTTTATAACACAACATGTGTCGTAATTTCCCTTTTCAAAAGGAGATTTTTTTGTACTGATTAAAGAGTGAGCAGCCAATTCAAGGAATATGTTGTCTGCATATGAGCACGTTTTAACTGAGTCTTTTGCATTAGTACTATCATATGGAAAGATCACATTCATTTTTTGCTCCGCATTTTTGTGTGTAATGGCATTATTGGTCAGCTGAAAGAATGTATCAACGTTATTACACTTGTTGCGCTCCTCTTTGTATTCCGTATAATCACTAAAAGGTGCGGCTTTAATAGATACAAAACCATATATCATACCAATTATATTAACAAAAAGTACGGAGGTAGTGATCAGCAGAAGTAGTTTGCTAGTGTTGAGGTTAGCCTTTTTGTGTTGAAAAATGATAATATTTCGGATTTTTATGTCGGCGGTTATACTGTAAATAAGGAGAAATCCGAGAACTGGTAACAGTGGGTAGGACACAAAGAACAAAGCAAACATGCTAGTCTGCAATTCTGCCGTTTTACAAAAACTGTCTAAAAAAGTAAATACCTTGGGTGATACAAATGAAAAGGTTCCGATTGCAACACATATTGAAATGAGCAATTGCACATAATTTCCGGAGACCAGATTGGTAGAGTTGGTATTATCAGGCATAATTGAAGTTTTGAAAAAATTAGAGCCTATTCACCTTCATCGATCATTCAAAAACAATTAGAAGCTGTGCTGATATCGTATTTCCGCTTTGATTAAGTGCGCTTGCTTCAACTTCAAACCTTCCTGTATGCTCCAGCGGATTTTTTATTGATAGTTTACCGCTACCATCAGTGATATATAAAGTTTGTGGCAAATCAATTAAAGCGTTCGTAGAATCTAAGGACGTGTAGCTTAAAGCCACTTTTTGAGATTCATAAGCAACACCACTTTCCCGAAACAAATTTATGGTAGTGCTCACTGAGTCGTTTGTTGATTTAAGAATAGTAGATTCAAATGCAATACCTGTAGGGTATGCTTTTTCAAAAGTTAAAGATTCCTCAATACTATAGCCTAAAATGCGGGCACGTATATGTGCAGTGCCGCTTTTTGTTCCCGTATTCAACAAAAAAGAGGTTTTTTTGTCAGCATTTACTACTACGTATTGCGATTGTGTATTATTACTGAAATAACCCAGGTCTGTAGTTACCAGTACAGAATCATATTCCATATCTGCGATTTTATTAATCGCGATGGTGATTTCAGCATGATCTGCACTGTCTGCTACAAGAGATTCGGGTAAAGTGCTTTCAAATTTTATAACGTCATCTATTTCAGGGCCGTTTTCAGCACCTATGCGAAATTCTGTTTGTTCGCAGGAACAAAATAAGAGAAGCAGAGGGATAGTTACTATTAATAATTTATTCATGAGCAAAATTGGATGAGGTATAAGAGCTTTCTTCAGGTTGTGGTGTTTCTTTTACGCCGATAGCCTTCATAGAAGCCAGGGCCGGGCTTGGCTGTCCTTCAAAAACTTCGATATTAACATTGAAAGTGTCAAATTTCCAGTCTGTTTGAAAAGAGATGTCGGGAATCACAAGCCTGTCTGAGTTAGTGTCAGTGAATATTGCTCGATCTGAGTTTATGGTAAGTTCATAATATCCGGTCCCTGCTGTTTCAACTATGGACTCGATTTGAATTTTCACATGATTCATACCTATACTCAACTGATTCGGTGTGATGGTTAAATTGTCTAAGTTCATTTGTTTAATGTTTTAGGCTAGCCGCCGAAAATCGTTTTAAAAATATCAGAAATAGAGGTGTCAATAGAGGCACCATAATACATCGAAAGTGTATGTGTATAGTTATTTATTAATGGGTTTGTGTCATTTTGTAAATAACCAACAACCCCGGCATTAATCTTGGCAAAAGGCAATACACGACAGCCGAGACCCAACACCATTCCCTTTGTGTTTTCTTTTTCGGGGTTAAACGACATTCCTTTTATCTGGCCTTCCACGGCAACATCAGTAAGTGTTAGGCCGATGTCTAGGCTCAAACGTGTCAGAATAAGGTCCCAGCCTTGATACATATTTAAAGGAACCCCTCTTTTTAATGGTCTGAAATAAATACTTGCTGTTGTAAAAAGTGCTACCTGGTCTAGTCGGTGTAGGTAAGCCAGACCAATATCTGCATGTATGTAGTCTTTAGCTTGTTCGGTTAAAGTTGGGGGGTAACTGCTATTTATTGCTTCAATCACAACGGCGCTTATAAGGTCAAAATCTGCTACGATATAATTCCCGAGATTCGCATATGTTTCCGAATCTTTTTTTTTAAGCTTGTCATACTTCGTTTCAATACGATCCAAATAATGTGTCTTTAACTTGGTTCTTTCAGTGATATCACTCATTTTATTTACAGAGTCCTTTAAGATTTTTAAGGCAGTTTCGAATTCGTCAGTATTTTTCAAAGGGTAAAGTTTTATTTCTTTGGAGCTGTTAATCAGGTTTTTTAAGGGCTCTTTTAAATTCTTCTCTTTGATAGCTTTTTTTAGTTTTGCAATGTGCTCATTAAGACCACCAAGTTCATTATTTAGATTATTGATCAAGCGTAATTGAGAGAAAGCTCCCGCTTTATCCTCTTTAAACAGCAATTGAGCATCCAGGGAGTCTTCAAGTATTTCTTTGACTTGCTCTTTGTAGGCTACAAAGCCATTATTAAATTTCTGGTAGTCAAATTCATTTGGTTGAAGGTATTTGTTGATCCACGTGTTTGTAAGTTCTTTTATAATGTCATTTCCTTGGTCAACCTCTTCTGATGTTAGAGCGCGTTCTTCTTCGAAAAATGTTAGCTTAATATCGTAGTCTTTGTTGGGTTTTAAATAGTAAGGGCAATTTTTTTGAGCAGAGGTTTGCCCCTTATTTACAGTAAATTCTATGGTAAATAGATCCACTTTTGGGTCTGTTTTCTTGGTTGAAGATTTAGGGGTATCACCTCTAAATAGTTTGTTGAATTGCCAACATTGTAGATTTATCTTTTCGAATTTGTCTTTAGGTAAGTTGATTATTTTAAAAGTAAAGAACTCATCAAATGGAAGTGGCTTGTCAAACTGTTTCTTATCGTAGTCAAAAGTGACAATTGACCCGGAGGTGTCAGAATTAGTGGCTCCGTAAATATGCCCTAGTGTTAGGAGAAATAAAATAATCCTGATGGTAGCAATTTTCATAAAATAAATAGGTAAAAGGTTTCTTTGCTGGCACAAACTAAACCATTATTTCATCAACTATAAATACTTACTAGTGAGTAATTTTTTGCTGAAAATTTCTCGAAATCTCCAAGGCTTCCAGGAATGTTTTTATGCCGAGTTTTTTCTTGATGTTTCGCCAATGTGTGCGTACCGTATGTAAGGATATAAATAAGTCGTCTGCGATGTCCTGATGCTTTTTACCAGAAGTGTATAGCGCAAAAACCTTATGTTCCTGCCGGCTTAACGATGTGAGTTTGAACTGTTCCTCTGTGCTACCTACGCTCGGTGGGTGAATTTTTAGATTTTCCAATGTGCTAATAACTTGATCAGCAGGTGCTTTTATGGTGATAATAGCGTTGTTATGCTCATCAAAACCTTCAAAAGTAATGGCACTAAAACTCGGAGCGCCTGTGTCGATTGACCTTTCTGTCTCATCAAAATAGCTGAGGGCATCTTCCAGTTTCGAAAAATGCCTCGCAGGTATACATGAATTAACTTCTTTGAACGATTTGATAACATGAACGTGTGCAAGCGCATCTTTACCCATTATGAAGGCGCATTTGATCTTCGAAATTTGCCAGCATGGGACATTGATGTTTTGTTCAATCCAGTGATAGTCATCTTCTTTTAACTCCAGCGTATAAATATCCTGAATCCATAATACTTGCTTTGGAATATAATGCATAAAAACACTTCTGAAATGCTGCATTTCCTTTTTGAATCCCTGTATATCGGGAGGACTAATCCATAATTGAATAAGCCTGTTATAGGTATTGTTATAGGATATGCGTAAATACTTACCCTCGTAGATAACTTCGTCCTTCACAATGAATTAAGTGATTATAATGCCTTAAATTTAGAGTTTAAGGCTTGTAAGGAACAGCGTAGTTCTACGTGTTTTTTGAAAACTTTCATAATCACCATTCGGCATGTGTATGGGGAGGTGTTTTAGAACGAAGAAAGTACCTATTCTCATGGGGGCTTGTTACTGCCATTTAGTCAGAAAAATATTTCTGGCACTATAGTTGATTTTACAACGTTGACTTATTAAGTGTGCACTATTTTGAGTAATATTGCAAAACTATGCACACGGGGCATATTAGATTGAAAGAGAATTAACCTTAACATAAATGTTAGACTTTATAACGAAAGGCATTGCAAAGATAGTGGGATCCAAAACTGATCGGGATCTCAAGGAGCTGTGGCCTTATGTCGAAAAAATTAACGGGGAGTATAAAAAATTAACTTCTCTAAGTAACGATGAGTTGCGCGCAAAGACCATCGAATTAAAGAATACGATCAAAGAAGGATTGAAATCGATAGATGAAAAGATTGAAGGGATCAGGAAAAATATTGAGCAAGACGGCTCACTTGATATTCATCAAAAAGAAGAGCTTTTCAGCCAAATCGATAAGCTGGAAGAGGACCGTAATCAGGAATTAGAGCTTATTCTTATGAATATTCTTCCTACTGCATTTGCTGTAGTAAAAGAAACAGGAAGGAGGTTTACAGAGAATGAAACTTTGACTGTAACAGCTACAGATAAAGACCGTGAGTTGGCCGAGAGGTATGATCATGTAAGCATTGATGGTGAAAGTGCTGTTTGGAGTAATAGTTGGGATGCCGCAGGCAATGCGATTACCTGGAGCATGATCCATTACGATGTTCAGCTTATCGGTGGTATAGTGCTTCATCAGGGTAAAATTGCGGAAATGGCAACTGGTGAGGGTAAAACATTGGTAGCGACCCTTCCGGCATACTTGAACGCAATAGCAGAACGTGGTGTACATATTATCACGGTAAATGATTACCTCGCGAAAAGGGACTCCGAATGGATGGCTCCATTGTTTCGTTTTCACGGCTTAAGTGTGGACTGTATCGATAAATATCAGGCACATTCTCCACAAAGAGTAGCTGCTTATAATAGCGATATTACTTATGGAACCAATAACGAATTTGGTTTTGACTACTTGCGCGATAATATGTCGAGTAAAGTGTCTGATCTGGTGCAGCGTAAACATCACTATGCCATGGTCGATGAGGTCGATTCCGTATTGATCGATGATGCCCGAACACCTTTGATTATTTCAGGCCCGGTTCCAAAAGGAGATGTACACGAGTTTGATCAGTTAAAGCCGCGTGTTGCCAAAATTGTAGAACAACAACGTAAGTTGGCTACCAATTTTCTTACGGAAGCAAAAAAGCTTATTAAAGATGGGAATGAAAAAGAAGGTGGGTTGGCCCTTTTCCGTTCTTATCGCGGATTACCAAAAAACAAACCACTTATTAAGTTTTTGGGAGAGCAAGGGATGAATGCTCTTCTTAAAAAGACAGAAAATATATACCTGGCGGAAAATCAAAAGCTAATGCCGGAAGCTGATGAGCCCTTGTTTTTCACTATTGATGAACAAAGCAATTCTGTTGATCTGACAGATAAAGGTATTGAGATGCTTACCGGTGAAGCTAATGATCCTTACTTTTTTGTTCTTCCCGATATCAGTACGGCTATTGATGCTATTGAAAAAGACGAGTCGATACCGCTGGCTGAAAAAGCAGCAAAAAAAGATGCCGTAATTCAGGATTATTCAGAGAAGTCTCAACGTGTTCACTCCGTAAACCAATTACTGAAAGCATATACAACGTTTGAAAAAGATGTTGATTATGTAGTGATGGACAACAAAGTGAAAATCGTAGATGAACAAACGGGGCGTATCATGGAAGGTCGTCGTTATTCTGATGGATTGCATCAGGCTTTGGAAGCTAAAGAAAATGTAAAAGTAGAAGATGCCACGCAAACATACGCGACCATTACCCTACAGAATTATTTCAGGATGTATCACAAACTTAGTGGTATGACCGGTACTGCCGAAACCGAGGCGGGAGAATTCTGGGAGATCTACGAATTGGATGTGGTTGTTATCCCTACTAATAAACCTATTGTGAGAGATGATGCACAGGACTTGGTATATAAGACGGTTAGGGAGAAATTCCAGGCGGTAATAGACGAAGTAGTACGTTTAACGGAAGCGGGCAGACCGGTGTTGGTAGGTACAACATCGGTAGAAGTTTCTGAACTAATGAGCCGGGCTCTTAACATGCGTAAGATTAAGCACCAGGTACTTAACGCAAAGCAACATGCCAAGGAAGCAGATGTGGTTGCTGAGGCCGGTAAGTCGGGGACAGTGACAATCGCTACCAACATGGCTGGTCGTGGTACAGATATTAAACTAACACCGGAATCACGCGCGGCGGGAGGTTTGGCCATTATAGGTACTGAACGCCATGAATCTCGCCGTGTGGACAGACAGCTGCGTGGTCGTTCCGGTCGTCAGGGAGATGTTGGCTCGTCTCAGTTTTTTGTAAGCCTGGAAGATAACCTCATGCGTTTGTTTGGCTCAGATCGTATTTCAAAAATAATGGACCGCGTCGGGCTAAAGGAAGGTGAAGTGATACAGCATTCCATGATTTCCAAGTCGATAGAACGAGCGCAGAAAAAAGTGGAGGAAAATAACTTCGGAATACGAAAACGATTGCTAGAGTACGATGACGTGATGAATGCCCAACGTGAAGTAATATACAAACGCCGTCATAACGCACTATATGGTGAAAGACTGGAATTGGACGTGCTTACTTACATGTACGAATGTTGTGAAGACATTGCTGCGCGCCTAAGTGCGTCTGGAGATGTGGAAGGATTTAAGTTGGAAGTAATCAGTACCTTGGGAGTAGAACCTAAAATAGAAGATGAAATCCTGAATAAAGGGAATATGCAGGTTATTAGCGATGCACTTTATGAACAGGCGTTAGATTTCTATAACAGGAAGAAAGGTGGTCTCGGAGAAAGTGTATTGCCGGCGCTTCAAAATCTACACAACGAAAGAGGTGACGTCGTGAAAAACGTAGTATTTCCACTAACCGACGGGCACAAAGAAATTCAGGTGTCGGTAGACCTTGAAAAAGCAATAGCCTCTAACGGAGATTTGGTGTTCCAGGAGATTCAAAAGCATTGTGCGCTAGGGTTTATTGATAGTGCATGGACAGATCATCTGCGCGTTATGGACGATCTGAAACAACAATCGCGAAACGCTACTTACGAACAGAAAGATCCCTTGGTGAAATATAAGATGGAAGGATTTGATCGCTTTAAAGAATTGATAAGCCAGATCAATGGCGATGTCACTTCTTTCCTTTTAAAATCACGTATTCCGGTTGGTGGTGACAGTGTGCAGGAAAAACGTGCCCCACAAGCAGCAAAGAAAAGATTAAATGAGAATAAAGACGATGTAGATTCTTTGCTCGCAAGTCGCAGAGAAGCCGGTGAGGCGGTATCTCAGCCAAAGCAAGAAAAGATTCAACCTGCTAAATCAGAAAAGGTTGCAGGGCGCAACGATCGTGTTACAGTTCAATATACCGATGGGACTGTGAAAGAAGGGGTGAAGTATAAAACCATAGAACAAGATATTCTCAATAACAAATGTGTGCTCGTAGAAACTGATTGATTATGAGATTAACAATTTTAATTGGCATCGTTGTGCTGTCTTCGTCCTGTGTACAAGCGCAGTGGGGCAAACGTAATAAAGGAAAGTCTTCAGAAGCTGAACCTTATTACGAGAACCTTTCAACAGTAAGACCTAAATATGAGACTGGTGCTGAAGATTCTGCGTCTACTGTTAAAGCGGTACCCGAAGATCCTACACATCATGACAATGAAAAAGTAGAACAACGTGTTGCCTATTTTAAAAAGCTTAACTCAAATTATACTACAACAAACGGTTTTAGGGTACAGGTTTACTCGGGAACGTCTATTAATGATGCTGAGAAGCAGAAAATGAAAGCCCGAGAGCTCCTTAAAAAGTATTTTGAAGAGGAAGAAATAACAGTAGTTCCCGTACCACATACGTATATGCCGTATGATGCTCCCATGTTTAGGGTGCGCATAGGCGACTATATTCATAAAGTGCGAGCTTATCGCATCCTGCAAGTGTTGAAGGAAGAGTTTCCCAACGCACTTATCGTCCCTGATCAGGTCTTACTTAGACGAATAGACTAATGTCATTAGAAAATAAAGTCCACGAACTGGCGTCAAAATACTTCGATGAAGTACTAGCCAACAGAAGGCACTTACACAGCCATCCGGAATTGTCTTACCAGGAATTTGAAACCGCTAAGTTCGTCAACACCAAGCTAAGTGAGCTTGGTATAGAAGTACAGGAAGGTATTGCAGGCACGGGCCTTGTTGGATATATAAAAGGCAAAAATCCCGGGCGTAAAGTGATCGCACTGCGTGCAGATATGGATGCTTTACCTATTGTTGAGGCCAATGAAGTGCCTTATAAATCTCAAAATGAAGGGGTCATGCACGCTTGTGGGCACGATGTACACACATCCTCACTCTTGGGGGCAGCTCGTATTTTATCGGACTTAAAAGAAGAGTTCGAGGGCACTGTGAAGTTAATCTTTCAGCCCGGTGAGGAAAAATTACCTGGCGGAGCTTCATTGATGATTAAAGAAGGGGTACTTGAAAACCCACGTCCGGCAAATATTGTTGGCCAACACGTAATGCCTCTTATTCCAGTAGGGAAAGTAGGATTTAGAGAAGGAATGTACATGGCCAGTGCAGATGAAATCTATATTACTGTAAAAGGAAAAGGAGGGCACGGTGCGATGCCCGAAATGGGGATTGACCCCGTATTGATAAGTGCTCATATAATTGTTGCTTTGCAACAGGTAGTAAGTAGAAACTTGTCTCCTAAAATTCCTGCGGTACTTTCATTTGGGAAGGTTATAGCAGAAGGAGCAACAAATATAATTCCTAATGAAGTGCGCCTGGAAGGAACTTTTCGTACTATGGACGAAGAGTGGCGTAAAGTAGCACACGAAAAGATCAAAAAAATTGTAACCGGAGTAGCCGAATCGATGGGGGCTGAGGCGGATATCGATTTGCGTGTAGGATATCCGTTTTTACAAAACGAACCTGTTCTTACCAAGCAATTAAAAAACTTTGCTGTAGACTATTTGGGACAGGAAAATGTGGTAGACCTGGACTTATGGATGGCGGCAGAAGATTTTGCCTATTATTCACAGGTAATAGACTCTTCCTTTTATCGTCTGGGGATACGTAACGAAGCAAAAGGTATCACATCAGGTTTACATACACCAACTTTCGATATTGACGAGTCGTGTTTGGAAATTGGAGCAGGGCTAATGGCATACATGGCCTTACGACAGTTGAAAACTTCCTAATCAACCTTATAGGTTATTTATTATACCTTCCAGGTATTTTCAGGAACCTATAAGGTTGAGGATTATGCATCCTCAATGTGTTTCACAAAAAGTTACACTTCTTTTTAGCGGATGATTATAGTTCTAAAGGTGGCAGTAATTTCAATACAAAACGTACCGGAGCGAGGAATAACATCAAAAAACGTTGAAGGAATGGTATATATGTATAGTAGCTGCTAAACGAGATTATGCAGGGAGGGAAACTAAACGCATTACAAGATTCGAAAAATTTTTAACAACCTTATAGGTTTATTTTTACACCTTCCGGGTATTTTCAGGAACCTATAAGGTGTTTACACAAACCTATAAGGTTTTCGTCATGTAATGTCGTTACTGAGTACTCTAGCTAACTTAGATATTGTTAAATTAGCGAAGACCTTTAAGTAAGGCCGATTTTCAAATGTTGCTTAGAGCACCAAAGGTTTTCAGGTTGAGATGTTTGCGATAAGTACAGTGGTGGTCATTATGATCAAATGAACCCCGTTCAGTTTAATTTTAGCCAAAAGCACATCTTCTTAAAGGATATCTTCATTAAAAGTAAATAGTTATGAGTAATACAGTAGAGATGCAAGTAGTTCATCCTCATGCAGCGGGCATTGATGTGGGGAGTCGTTCTCATTGGGTAGCGGTAGGTCAAGGGGCTGATCAGGTGAAAGAATTTGGAGTTTATCATCAAGACTTAGAGGATTTGGTTTCCTTTCTTAAGTCTCATCAGATACGAACGGTGGCATTAGAAAGCACAGGTAGTTATTGGCAGAATCTATACAGTCTCTTAGATGCCTCAGGATTTGAAACCTGTTTATGTAATGGTAAATTCACCAAGCATATAAAAGGTAGAAAAACAGACATACAAGACTGTCAATGGATACAGAAATTACATATGCTGGGGCTTCTCAATCATAGCTTTTTACCTGAAGAAAAAACGGAAGTTCTTCGTACCTATTGTCGCCATCGAGATACGTTAATTAAGTCCGCTGCCCGTAGTAGTAATAAAATGCAAAAGTACCTGCGTCTACTCAATTTGCGTCTTGATGTAGTGGTTCGAGACATTTGTGGTGCTACAGGCATGAAAATTATCCGAGCTATTTGTCAAGGAGAAACAGATGGGAAAAAACTAGCTTCATTCAGAGATAAAAGATGCAAGAAAAGTGAAGAAGAAATAGCCAAAGCATTGAAAGGAAATGGAAGAAAAGATTATCTGTTTACCCTTAAGCAAGAGTTGGATACCTACGATTTTTATCAAGACAAGATTAAACAATGTGATCTTGAAATTGGAGAGCAACTTGATTACATCATAGTTGATGATGAAAATAAAAAACAACACCTTCCCCCAAAGGGTAAGCGTAAACACAATAAAAACGATCCCAAAAACCTACATATTCAAAACTTATCGTATCAAATGTTTGAAGGAGTAGACCTCTCTCAAATAGAAGGTGTTAGTACGGCAACCCTGTTAACATTGATGAGTGAATTGGGGATAGAGGGGATCAGTAAGTTTGAAACAGCCAAGCAGTTTACAAGCTGGCTTAGGCTGGCTCCTAACAACAAAGTCAGTGGAGGCAAATTACTTTCCAGTCGTATTCCTAAAGGAAGTAATCGAGTAAAAATAGCTCTACGCAATGCTGCTAATGTGATAGGAAATCAAAAGAAGTCTACACCGCTCAAAGATTTTTTTGCCAAAATATCATTCAGAAAAGGCAGAGCCGCAGCCATTAGTGCAACGGCTAGAAAACTGGCAGTAATCATATGGAATATGGTAACAAAAGGAGTGCCCTATAACAGAATAAAACTTCATGTCGATGAAGACAAACAAAGAAATTCGGTCATCAAAAGAATAAAGAATCAGATGAAAAACTACAGCATAACCATAGATATGGTTCAAATAGAAGATAATCCCCCTTTAACTACTTGTTAAAGTAAATTGATAAGGGAGTTAGTCAGTGTACAAATTCAGCTAAGTCAATAAATTGGTTTCAAGTGTTTAATTGCTGGTTGGTAGATACATTTAATCGGCATTTGTAATCGATCTAATCTCAAAAACAAGTGTTTAATGGGTCCGTACTGGGTGAAAAAGAGAAGTCATATCAAATTCTCCGATCTGGAACAATCTGCTTGAATTAAATGTTTAAGTACAGACTTGCTCCTAAAAAACGGATTTTTTGCCTACATTTAGACTAATTTTTTAACCATTTCATACATAATGTGAAGGATTTCCCTTTAAAAATCACTATCACGAATGTATCACAATATGATAACATTTATGCCTTTCTAAGGCATATGTCTTTGGACAAACATATGTGGCTTTAACTGTGTTTTTTTCTCATTTTCAATAGTTTATATGGATACATTAGAGCTCCTTAATGCATAAACTTTACTAAAAATGACTAAATCAAAATTTTTATTTTACGGACTTTGTCTAAGCGCCCTAAGTTTTTTATTTTCTTGTAATCCTGATAATAATAACGGAGGGCCGGTAGACCCTAATAATCCAAACGACTTTAACTTTGAAATGGCTAAAAGTGAAATATTTAGGTTATTGAAGAGTATTAAAGAAGACGGGGGTGAACCGTTCAATTATCTAAATCCCGCAGTGAATTATACAGAAGCGCAAAATGTGTTTATCCCTTCAGCTCTAGGGATTGACTACCGCCTGCGTCCTGAATCTCCTGTTGGACCAACAGTTCGCTTACCGATGTTTAAAGGTTATGAGACACTCGATGGATCTTCAAATTCGAAATTGAGTGGAGATGCTGAAACTCGAACGTGTTATTATGTCATCACGGAGACGTCTGATAAGGAAATCTCCAGAATACTCGGTGTTGCTTATGCTCCGCGTATGAATAATGCCAGAGGTTCTCAGGGAACACAATTGGGTGTTTTTGAAGGGAATCGTTTAGTATTTGAAGGAAGCGTTGACTTTTCTCCTAAACGGTCACTTACACCGGGAACACCGGGAGATGGTTTGTTATCTTTTCCTCCTGCATCGGCTAATGCCGGGGCGGTGGCTTCAGATGCCTGGTCTTCATATGTGATATTACCAAGTGGGCTGGTTATAAATGCTCAGTTGGTAGCGAATAGCACAGGAATCCACGACCGTATTCCTAATATAGACACGAGTATTGACGGTCAGGATGACTTAAATAATCCTAATTTAAGCCCTGCTACTGCTTCTGTGGTATTACAGCTTTTGGACGGATGGCACGATGGAGCTCCTTACTTCTTCCATTTGGTAACAGATGCTTCGGCTCCGGGCCCTGCTGCAATAGAAAAAGGTGTTTTAGCGCCTAGGCTTAATAATATTCCTACTTTCGGTGTTTTTCCTGATGGTGGACTCCTGGGCTTTTCACCTTGTGCAAATGGGAACCCTTCCCCTGATCCAAATGGGGCCGGGTTACAAGGTTTGAACAATACTGTATCGAGTGTAGATCAAAATCAGGATCCTACCAACACTTTTCCTATAGATCCATTAGATGAGCGTTTTTCGCCAATGTGGGATGCGCATATATGTGAGTGGGTGGCCTCAGTACCTTTAGAGGAACGCGTAATTCTTAAAAGTATAGATCAAATAGAGGCATTAATTGCCGAAGGCAAGTTGACTAACTTCAGAGGTAACAATGGGCCTGTAAATGAATTCATAGCAGGTCTTATGCCCACTAATGCGTTAATCAATTGCCCGGTTGTGACCCAGCCCGCGAAAAGCGCAATCGGTACGGTAATAGGAAACCCTGTACCATAACAATAACTATCTTTTTTAATCGCATTAAGGAATTACGGGCCACCATTTCAAGGTGGCCTTTTTTTTGCCAACCTTATAGGTTTATTCTTATACCTTCCAGGTATTTTCAGGAACCTATAAGGTAGGGAACAATATTTCTATAAATCCGACACATTGTCTTTATGAATATGTATTTGAGATTCTCCGTGATAGCCAGCATCCATTCCTTCCATTTCTATTTCTTTGTTGATCCGACCTCCTTTGGTCACAAGAGCTACTAATTTATAAACAACAAAAGTAGCAACGGCAGAGTACGCGATGGTGGCCCCCAAAGAATAAAGCTGATTTAATAGCTGGCCATAGTTGCCGTCAATAGCTCCGGAACTTTCCGGATCGACCGCTTTGGTAGCGAAAACACCTGTTAATATTGCCCCGGCGATACCTACCAAACCATGCATGCCAAAAGCGTCTAAAGTATCATCGTGGCCTGTGAATGATTTTAACTTCACAACTCCCCAGTAGCCAACGAGGCCTGAAATAAGCCCGATAATCAGCGCTCCTCCTGCATCTACGTAACCTGCGGCGGGTGTGATACCTACCAAACCCGAAACAGCGCCGGATGCTATCCCAATAAGCGTAGGTTTTTTTACAATATTCCATTCAATGACTAACCAGATTAATCCCCCAGCACAAGCAGCGATGTTCGTTACCAATAAGGCATTAGCGGCGATTCCATTTGCGGCATAGGCAGAGCCACCATTAAATCCATGCCATCCAAACCAAAGTAATGCTGCTCCCAAAATCATCAACTTGATGGACGAAGGTTTTCGGTCTTCATGAAGGTGAAGCCGACGACCTACTACCAACGATAGAACCAAACCCGCTACCCCGGCATTGACATGTATGACGGTGCCACCGGCAAAGTCTAAATCGCCGTGAAGAAAACCCTCCGATCCCCATACCCAGTGGCAAATAGGTGCATAAACGACAATTACCCATAAAAAGGAGAAAATCGTCCATGTAGAAAAACGTATGCGCTCAATAACCGAACCGGAGACGATGGCAACGGCTATTGCGGCAAAAGTACCCTGAAACATTACATCCAATAATTGGGGAATACCTTCACCATCTTCAGGGCTAATTCCCCGAAGCATGAACAAGTCAACACCACCGATAAATCCATTTCCAGTGGTAAAAGCAAAACTATAACCTATAATAACCCACGCTATGATTCCGGTGCAGAATGATACAAATGACATCCCAATGGTATTTAATACCGATTTATTTTGTGTCAGACCCGAGTAGAACAAAGCCAGACCTGCTGGTGTCATCATCATAACCAGGGCCGTTGATATTAACATCCAGGCGGTATCTCCGCTGTCGATTTTAGGTGTTGTTCCCTGAGCTAGACAGCTGAATGTGAGCGTAGAAAATGAGAATAAAAGTACAAGTCTTTTCATGGCAATACATATTAAGAAGCGAAAGTAATAATAATGACATAAAAAAACCTGCTAAAAACATTTTAATATATATACACCTGTTTTGCCGTCTGATTACCTCCTCATTCGCCAACCTTATAGGTTTATTCTTATACCTTCCAGGTATTTTCGCTAACCTATAAGGTATCGGGACAGTTTACCGAGCAAGTCGTTTAAGCATTCCCCTGAAAATCAAGGTGTGAAATGGCATAACGGCAAACCAATATAGTCTGCCCAATATACCTAAAGGTCGAAATGTAGCCGTTTGGTGTAACTCTTCATTACTAATTTTGAATTCAAGCCAGGCCTCTCCGGGTAGCTTCATTTCTGCAAATAAGAGTAACCTCCCCTCCGATTTGTCAGCATAGAGCACGCGCCAAAAGTCCAGGGCATCACCAACATTTAGCTCAACAGGGTTGGTTCTTCCTCTTCTCAGTCCAACTCCACCTACAAGTTTGTCCAAAAAACCTCTTAATCGCCATAGCCAGGTACCGTAGTACCATCCTCGATTGCCTCCAATTTGCCAAATTCTTTCTATCGAAGACTTTTTGTCTGATACCCTGAGCCGTCTTTTGTCTTCAAAACAACCAAAATGTGGAACCTGAATAAAATCAGAGATTCGAATATTTATTCTTCCACTACTATGTGCATCTTTCCAACTCGATATGATATCGTTGTTTTCTATCATTCTAAAGGCTCCTTTGAGGCTGTCAACATAACTAGTAAGCCGAATGTTAAGAAGTTTGTTTAATTCGGTTTCCCTGCACAATACTTCTATTTTCATACTATTTACAAGCGAGACAGCTAGTTTGTACGAAGTTGACGTCACAAAATAAAGCCAGTATGACGATAAACGTGGGGTCATAACCGGCACAATGAGTATGTAGCGCATGAGTGTTCTGGTATGAGCGAATTGGAGCAACATCTCTTTGTATGAAAGAATGTCGGGGCCACCTATATCGAAATTTTGGTTGTAGGTATGTTTGTTAAACAAACTTTTGTGCAAGTAAGAAATTACATTTTGAACGCCTATGGGCTGACATTTAGTATGTAGCCATTTTGGCGCCACCATAACCGGGAGTTTCTCCACAAGATCTCTTATAATTTCGAATGAAGCGCTGCCTGATCCTATGATTATACCGGCGCGCAGTGCCGTGAAAGCATAGTCACCTTTTGCCAATTCAATCTCTACATTTTTCCTGGAAGAAAGATGTTTAGATAGTGCCGTTTCGTTGATTATTCCCCCAAGGTATAGCACGTGTTCTACTTTGGTGGAATTGAGGTAATTCCGAAAATTGATAGCGGACCGTCTTTCCAGCTCCTCGTAATTTGTATTGTTGGACATTGAATGAACGAGATAGTAGGCTCCGGAAATGTCCTTTGGAATGGCTTCAAGACTTTCACTGTTCAATAAATCAGCTTTAACAATACTAATATTGGGAAGAAGGCACGCAGCGGGATTAAATCGCTTGGGGTCCCGAACTGCGCAAACAACATGATATCCGGCATCTATCAGTACAGGTAGTAACCTTTTTCCAATATAACCGGTGGCTCCTGTTAGTAGTATTTTCATAGCAGCTAAATTTACAATGCTTCTATAAAACGCATATACCCCAGGTTTTGTTTAAACCTAGATCTTAATAAATCTGCGAAAAATAGCTATTCGGTTTAATACCTACACCATCTAAGGTAATGGTACGTAGTCAGGAGAAGAAGCCATGTCGGCCATAGCTCGTTCAAGAATAAAGTGAACGACAATATCTGGTTGTTCCTTTTCGATAATGTCTTTTCTAAAGACATAACTTGAGATGAATGTACTTCTTTGAAAATGAGCGCTTAAGAATTCATAGAGGTATCCCGTGAATGAATCATGAAACGCCACCATTTTCGGCAGGTTAGCATTGCTCAGTTCAAAAGTACGTGTGTTTTTAGCTTCGTCAGCATATATGGTCTGGTATTCTTCTATGAGTGTCTGTTTAGCTACCGGGAGATGTGGTTTGGGGTAGTACCTTGGGAAATGGGTAGTGAAAGCATGACGTTGCCCAATTGCTGTTGCCAGATCTCCTCCGCGATCAAACATGTCATCTTTTACATCGAAATCATTAGCGGTGTAGGGCTTTATCCTTGAGTCGTCCTGAGCCATGAAGTTCATGATTTCTCCGTAACCTATAAATGCACCGTCCAAATTCCAATGCGTGTCGGTCTTCTGGTATAACAATCGGTCTCCCTTAGCTTTTAACAGGGCACTTCTTGTATCCAAAATTTTCAGGTCAGTCTCCTCTTTTAAAAAGCGCATGAGTTTATCGGTTCTGTTTTCACCTTTTGTAGGAATGATGGTAATAGGAAGGTGTTCAGGGTAAATAGTGTGTTTGTCGGGTAATACCACCAGGTAGTATTTGCAATTTCGTTTTTTTAACCAGTCCCTGTAATGTAAGAGGTTGTTTTTAATATGCTGTAGCTGAAGATCGTTGTAATAATGCCGGCCTTCAAGACCATTAACCTGCCCCATTACATCATAGAACAGCCAACCATCTTTTCCAATATGAACAAAGTCTACCGGTGAGGTTTCGAATACTTTCGGTTTGGCCAGGTTGTTCGTATAAACCAGCCATTCTCTTAGGTTAAAATGATCATTGAAATAGGCGCTTAAATCCGGTAAAAATTCCCCTGGTTCTTTTGAATTAAATTCAGGTTTACCTGCCAATACACGTTTTTCATTGAGGCGCTTCTCCGGGTCTAAAGACAAGTCGAATAATTGGGTGCCTGTTTGTATGGCTTCCAGGTAAATAAAGAATAGAAATACAAGGCAGGTAATAAGCGGCCAGATTTTTTTTCTTAATTCTTTGAGATTGATTTTCAGTGTTGTATTTACGCCTAAAAGGAATAAGGCGAACAGAAGTGAAATCAAATAAGTATTGTAACAATAAAAAAATTCGAGATCATCGATAATTACTTGGAATAATACCGTTGCCAAAAAAATGATGATGTAGTTTAAGTAGGGCTTTAGTCGCATCATTTTTTAGAATCTATAGTAAATAAACGGGTTAAATGTTCCGGCTGCCAGTTCGGTATACGAACATAAAATCACTAATATCAGAAAAGACAGAACTACTAGTTCTCGCAAGTGGTAAAGTGGATAAATAGTACCTATACGCCATTTTTTTACCCATTTCTCTGAATTTCGATAGAGTTGTAGGGGAAGGCCTGTGGAAAGAATAATACCAAGAAATAAGGAGGCTAGAACAAGTTTGTTAAGAGCTCTTATCAAATAGAGGTCTTTTGCTTCATCACCTACAAAGCCAAACATGGCAGAAATGTATTGCATCGCATGACCGAAGTCTTCGATTCTGAAAAATACCCAGCATACCATAACAACCAGTAAGGTATAAACGTGACCGATAATCTTTATTTTGCCCAGTAGCTTATTAAATCCTGCTCGCTCGATCAGCAGAAATGACCCGTGTAATAGGCCCCATAATATGAAATTCCAACTGGCACCGTGCCATAAGCCCGTCAAGAAAAATACAGTTATGAGGTTTACATAGGTGCGAATTGGTCCTTTTCGGTTACCTCCCAGTGGAATATAAAGGTAGTCGCGAAACCAGGTGGACAAAGAAATATGCCAGCGTCGCCAAAATTCTTGTATGGAGGCAGCAGTATAAGGAAGATTGAAGTTTTCCAGGAACTTAAAGCCAAACATTCTACCCAATCCGATAGCCATATCTGAATACCCCGAAAAGTCAAAGTAAATTTGTAATGAGTAGCAGGTTATACCTATCCACGCCATTTTAGTGGTGAGTAGATTTGGGTCTGCCGTAAACGCTGCTTCGGCGAACTGCGCTACAATATTGGCAATTAGCACTTTTTTGCCGAGTCCAACTACAAAACGTTTGGCACCCGATGCAAATAATTCCATATTTACCTTTCTGGAAATAATTTCGTTAAGAACATCTGTGTAACGTACTATAGGCCCTGCAATAAGTTGAGGGAACAATGAAATGTAAAGTCCTACGTGTAAAGGGTTGTAAGTGGCTTTTACCTCTCTTCTATATACATCTATGATATATGAAAGACCCTGAAATGTGAAAAATGATATTCCAATAGGTAAATGGGTTTGGGCTATTTTGGCATCATTATCTCCGAATAGAAAATGCAGATTTTCGAGAATGAATCCGCTGTATTTATAAAAGCCTAGAAGACCTAAATTAAAGACAACACTAAGTATCAGAAAGAGTCTTCTCAGCGCTTTTTTGTCGATGGACCTATCCAGCAAAATGCCACAGAGGTAATTAAATAGGATAGACGATATCATGACAATCACGAACCATCCTTCTCCCCAGGCATAAAACAAAAGACTAACAGCGGTTAATACGGCATTCTTACCTGAACGTGGCACTGCTGCCAGGAGAAACAGGGTTACAGGAAAGAAAAGTAGTAAAAATTCTACCGAGCTAAAGACCATTAGTTACAATTGTTTTTTCGTATTGTTGCAAGATGTACCCTGCCAATATGTGCCTCTGTATTGTTTTTATTAATAACACGAAATAAGACCCGGTCCGTGTCATCATCTATTCCTTCGGGAAGGCTTATGTTTTTAAGAAACTGACACCAGGTCTTGGCAGATGCTTTTGTGGATGGCAACAAGAACTCTCTACGGGCTTTCGTGACACCCTTATTGTCTTGAAAAATAACGGATGCCAAAACAGAGTCTTTTGGTGTAATGTTTTTGTAATTTATTTCTAATACCAGTTCGTTAGAACCTGTGAATTGCATTTGCTTAAGCGTACTTGTATGATTAATCGCATATCGTTCGTGGCTAGATAATACTTTGTACTGTTGTTTTATCCTTTTGTCAAACGAGATCCCATTTTGCCAATTGAGCCAATCACTGGAATTTAGAAAATGGTAGTCACAGCTGCTTCTCCAACACACTTCCCCCAGTAAATCTGCCGTAATTGGAGCCAGCTGTTGCTTGCCTATGAAAATACGATCTATCTGCATGCTGGTATTGGAGGCATTCCATAAGTAAATTTTAAAACGGTCACCAGAAGTCGCACTATTGGGTATTTTAAATAAATATTCTTGTGTATTCCACATAGACGAGTCTTGTGCTGCAATTAATTGTTGATCAAAAGTAATGAGCTGCTCATCCTTTTCCGATAGAATGCTGTAAACAAATAGGAGTCCTTTGTGAGGGTTTGGACTGCGATAGTCTATGGCTATTTTAAGTTGTTCGTTGCGGCTTATTCCTAATTCGGAAAGAGAAGATTTAAAGGTGAATGGGTATAATTCGTCGGGACCTATATCCAGAACGCGTTGATCATTGGCTAAGGTCTTAATGAGACCATTTTTATAGATGGTGGCAGACGTGCCCGGAGAGCTAAAATTGATATCCAACGTATGAGACTGATGTTTGTGGTGGTCGATCTGATAAATTATAGCCTCCTGCGTTTCAAAGGCGTAGTCTAAAGATTTTTGAAGTTGTCGGAAATCCGGGTCTTGGATTATAGTCCTGTCAACGATGAGGTATTTGGCCTCGCCATTATTTTCAAGGAAAGCATTCAGTGTAGTAAATTGTATTTTCCAACTGGGAATTCGCTTTGGATGAAAAGGTATTTTTTTGTCGAAAATATATTTTATTGCTCTCCCTTTTTCAATGTTGAATTCTTTAAAGCCACATACAAGCTCCTTATACTCCTTGTCTTGTGAGCATGCGAAGAGCAAAAAAATAAAAATTAGTGGCAATAAGTTTCTCCAGTTCATTAGGCAGTTTTTCTCAATCTCTGTAAAACGATGGACCTTGTAATTAATTATATATTGATGGAAAAGGCGAACTTAAAATATGAGATCCAATAAAGCAAACCTTTAATTTAAATGTTAGCGCCCAACTTTTGCAAATGACATCACAGGAGCAAAAGGAATAAATGTATGGCTGATTAAAATTAGTTTTAATTAAATGCGATAATGTTTGTTATTTTTAATTAGTCTAAATTAATTTACAGCATAATAACCTTTATCAAAGAAAGAATAATTGATATCATGAAGAGATTTAATGTATACCAGGTTTTATGCTTGGCAATAATGGTCTTTGGGGTTTCTTGTAATAAAGATGATGACAACTCTGACGACAACATGGACCCAAATGCTGCTTTGAAAGCAGAAGTTGTAGTGCAGTATGCGGATATTGTCTATTATAGTTACCTTGATTCTTACAATACAGCCATAGAATTAAAGAATCAAATAGATGCATTTGTTGCAACTCCCACTCAAACGGGCTTTGATGCTTGTAAAACTGCCTGGCTAGCTGCGCGTGAGCCTTACGGTCAAACAGAAGTTTATCGTTTCTACGATGGACCTATTGATGGGATTTTTGATGGAGTTGAAGGTCCGGAAGGTGCCCTAAACGCTTGGCCGCTTGACGAAGGTCACATCGATTATATAAGTGGAGACTTGAATAACGGACAGGAACAAAATCTGGTAAATGATCTTAGTTTTGACCTTACTGCGGAATCTATATCAGGTCAGAACGGTTTTGGTGGAGCCGAAGAAAACGTGTCTACAGGTTACCATGCCATCGAATTCTTACTTTGGGGACAGGATTTAACAGATCCATCGGCAAAACAAGCAGGGCAACGTGCATATACAGACTTCGTTACAGATGGAAGTGGTACCAATGAGAATCAGGACCGAAGAGGAACTTACCTAAAACTATGTGCTCAATTAATCGTTGACCAGTTAGATGATTTAGTCCAGGAATGGGATGCTGACGGCACCGATAATTACCGTGCTGATTTCATAATGGACATTGATGCGGCACTTAAAAGGATGCTTTCGGGAATGGGATTCTTAAGTAATGGTGAGCTTGCCGGAGAACGTATTAAGAAGGCCTTAGTTAACAAAGATCAGGAAGAAGAGCATTCGTGCTTTAGTGACAATACGCATAGAGACATTGTTGCCAATGCTAAAGGTGTACAAAATGTATACTATGGTACCTATGAGCGTGTTGATGGTACTGAAATAACGGGTGAATCCTTAAGTTCATTAATGGCCGTAATAGATGCCGATTTGAATACAGAATTGCTAGCGTTGTTAACGGATACATGGACAAAAGTTAATGCTATTCCTGCTCCTTTCGATGATGCTATTACCACTGCAGAAACGGAGGTCAATGCCACCATTGATGCTTTAGTAGCGCAATCGATAAAAATACAGGAAGTAGGTTCCAGCATTGGTGTCGGTGAGATTACCGTCCAGGATTAATATTGCAATGCACTGTCTAATTCAGACAGTGCATTTACAATTTTACATATGAAAAGAAAAATAGCTAAATACGCCTTATTATTTTTTGTAATCTTTACAGCTTGCAAAAAAGAACAACAGGAAGATCAAGGCCTCAGTCCTGAAGATGGAGAAGAATTTTCAGGTGGCACAAGTACTATAACAACAATAAACAGTAATTCATTTAGTCGTCCTTCTCCTGCCATTAGTGCTTATGAAGTGCTTGATTTTGAAGTAGGGGATGGCTTCTTTACACAGGCTTGGGTATCTGCTCCTGCCACCACTACTGCTAGAGATGGGCTTGGTCCTGTGTTCAATGCACGAAGTTGTGGCACTTGTCATTCCAGGGATGGTCGTGGGCGTGCACCGGAATTTTTTGGAGAGGAGCAAACAGGTTACCTCATACGTATTTCGCAACCGGGTAGCAACGCAAACAATGGACCACTGGCAGATCCCATTTATGGGGGGCAGATTCAGGACCTGGCGCTGAATGGTATCGATGCCGAAGCTCGATTTGAAATCAATTATACAGCACTTAATGGCGAATACGATGACGGTAATTCCTATTCTTTGAGGAAGCCGGAAATAGTTATCAGAGAAACCAATTATGGTGCTTTACATAATCAGGTAATGTATTCACCCAGGGTAGCTCCTCATATGGTAGGTTTAGGCTTACTGGAAAATGTTCCTGACGAGACCTTTTTATCATTTGTGGACGAAAATGATAGTGACAATGATGGTATATCGGGCAGAGCTAATTATGTATATGATGCTGCGCTCGATCAGAACGTATTGGGGAAGTTCGGATGGAAAGCCAATCAACCGAATTTGGTTCAACAGAGTGCAGGTGCCTTTTTAGGGGATATGGGCATCACTACAAGCCTTTTTCCTGATGAAAATTGTCCTGTAGGGCTTAACTGCGATACAATTCCGAATGGCAGTACACCGGAGTGTACAGACGAAACCTTAGACTTTGTCGTATTCTATGTTCGCACGCTGGCGGTCCCTGCCCAGCGCGACGTAGGGGATCAGGATGTTCTCAAAGGCAAACAGCTGTTTTTTGACCTGGAGTGTGAGAAATGTCACAGGCAAAAAATGGAAACAGGAAGTGATTCACCAATTGACGCATTAAATAACCAAACTATTTACCCTTACACGGATTTATTGCTTCACGACATGGGTGAAGGTCTTGCCGATAACAGACCGGACTTTCTAGCCTCAGGCACCGAATGGAGAACACCACCTCTTTGGGGAATAGGTTTATTTGAAACAGTCAATGGGCATACCAACTATTTGCATGACGGCCGGGCCAGAAATATTGAAGAAGCTGTTCTGTGGCATGGGGGTGAAGCTCAATCAAGTGTTACTCAATTTAAAGCGCTTGGTATGGAAGAAAGAAATCAATTGCTCAAATTCCTGAATTCGCTGTAATGAAAAACACGCGATTAAAGACACTATTGTTGGTCATTATAGTTATTATCATTGCCTGTAGCAAGGATGAAGATGGTGTAGCTAAAGAAAAGTATGACTTCACTGCTTATTCAGAGGTCCTGCGCGATGATTATTTAAGCGCTTCTTTGAATAATTGCGTGGAACTAAGCAAAGCCCTTCAATCTGGTTTTAAGCCTTTTAAAGAGAAGCAAAACGATCAAAACCTGCTTGCTCTGCAAAATACATGGAAAGAATTCACTATAGAGTGGCAGCAGTTAAAGTTTTTCAATCTAAATGCGGTTTCTGAAGCAGAAATTATACCCTTATATTTTCAGGTAGATGCCTGGCCCGTGAATACGACATTTATCGAAAATATTATCCGCGCCAATGATGACCTTAATTCAACCTTTATTCAAACAAAGGGCGTAACTTCAAAGGGTTTTCATGGTTTGGAATATATGTTATTCAATGAAATTGGAAATGAGCCTGTATTGGATTCTTACAATACCGACAGTACCGGGCGCAGACCGGCTTATGTTGAAGCGGTCATCAACAATATTAATGAAGCGGTTGAAAGAATTGATAGCATATGGACCGACAATCCGAACTCCTACCAGTATACCTTTGTAAATACTACTGTTGAAAGTATTCCGGAATTTTATAATTTGTTAATCAATGAGCTGGAAGTGCTGGAAAAGCTGAGATTAGGTATTCCGCTAGGAAAAAGTAATGATGGTACTATATTGCCTTATGAGCTCGAATCGTATCGAAGCAAACAATCATATGAACATATTAAATCGACTTTAGATGCCTTCGAAACTTTATTTATAGCGAATGAACTAACAGGCTTCGACGATGTGCTTAACTATTATGGAGCCAATAAATTATTAGTGGAGGTACAAGGTTTAATTGATGATATTCAGCAACTGGCTGCAGATGGGCCAGCCCCCCTTTTTGAAGAAATTGAAACCAGCGTAAATCATTACGACGAATTACATGGAAAGATTAATGACCTTATTTTTTTGCTTAAAACTGACGTAGCCAACAGCTTAGATATCACCATATCATTTAGCGATAACGACGGAGATTAACATTATTCCGAACAAAGGGCTTAGGGAACAAGGTATAAGTTATAGTCACTAAATGCTATGTAAATAAAAGTGATTATCGCATTTTCATTGGGGAATTTGGATAGCTTATTCACGCCAATTTATACCGATTGTAAAGGGAATCAACCCTGCTAAAGATTTGAAACCGGTATTGATTCACTTTATTCGTATTTAAGATTAGCATTTGATTTCAAATCTTTGCAATTTAAATATATGATCCGTTTATATTTCGCTGTTTGTTCTGTCATTTTGAGCGTTAACGTGTTTGCGCAAGTCCCTAATCTTAATGTGTTATGGGAGCAATCCCCTGGTTTGGAATGGGAAAGTGTTTCCTATGGAAATGCCTTTAAGAAAAATGATAACGGCTTCTATGTGCTTGAGCGCAGAGACAATCGTAATCAGAAATTTAAAATTTATAAATACAACAATCAACTCGAACGCTTAGAGCATAGTAGTTTTTCACCTAAAAAAGGTACATGGACTTCTAAAGATCAATTCTTGGTGCTAAAAAATGGTCTTGTGGCCCTTAAATATATTAAAGGTACCTCAAAAATAGAAGTGGCACTCTCCAAAGTAGCAACTGATTCCTTCAAACTGGGCGATACTGTAAGAGCAGCAGTATATTATGATAATGCTGATTTCCCCTTTTTTTATGCCATATCCGCAGATAAAACAAAAATAGCCGTAATATATCCAAGGTATCGCTCTATGCGACACACTCAAGACTTTTATGTGAGCGTTTTCGATGAAGACCTGAATAAGTTGTGGACTAAAGAGGTTGTTTATCGCATTAAAGATGCTCATTTTGACGCAGAGAAAATGTTGGTAGATAATGAAGCTAATGTTTATTTACTCTCTCATGTTAAGGACAACGGCTACCGCATAAATGGCTTTTATAACGATGGAGAGAACATGGCAGAAGTCGATTTACCCAGTGCGGCCAATTACGTTTATGGAGTTAAAGTCGTTTTTGACGACGAACTTAATTTGCATGTAGGAGCCTTGTATTCAGAAAAAAAACGTCTGTCTATTACTACTACAGCAGGTTCCTGTTATTGGAAAATTGATAAGACCAACCTCAGGATTACAAATGGAGGTTTAGAACCCTTTGGTCCGGACATACTGGTAGAAGATATGGAAGTTTGCGCACAGGTGCTGTCAACGGAGAAAAAGGGTGAGTCTGGTTTAAAAATAAAGGAAAAAACAGGTTTTCTTATATCGCATTTGTTTGTTACACAAGAAGGTAATACACGTATGTTGATAGAACATGAGAACCTGTCTCTTAATCATACCACCCATCAATTGGAGGCTA
>CBDDKZ010000005.1:0-1247500 GCA_965230415.1 Cytophagales bacterium | reverse complement strand
GATTTGGCAGTATGATTGGGGCTTCATTAGGACCAGTTGATTCTACTTCCATTTTTGGGATAAGAATAAGTATCAATAGGGGCTGGGGAGAACCGTGGGCTTATAAAAACGGAATACTAAGTTCAGGTGACAATAATTGGTACGATACACCTTTTGGTTATGGTTTTGATGGAAGTGGTACCGGCGCAAGTCTATGGATAGATGATTTGGTAATTGGGAAACCTGTATCTAATATTCCAAATCCGTTTATAACAGTTAGCGATGACATGCTTGTTTTTGGAGATACTTTAGTAACAAAATTGCATGGTGGAGTGACAAATGATTATCAATTGGAATACAAAGAGGGAGCTAATACGGAATGGAGTAAGTTAGACTCGGCCTTTAATGAAAACGAGCGTTCATGGATTGCATCTGGTTTTGAAGTTGGAGTTTATGAATTAAGAGCAGTAAATGATGAAGATACAACTAAAGCAGTAGAATTCAGAGTAATTGAACCTGTCTCGGTATTTGAAGAATTGGCTTTAAGAGGAGTGCAGGTATATCCAAATCCGGCGAAAGACAAATTATCATTTGATCAACAATTAACAGAAGGTTTAACTTCAATAAGTGTCTATGACCTGTCTGGTAAATTGATATATACTGATAACTATCCTAAAAATCATACATCAATACTTCGACATTTGAATCTGGTGTTTACCAGGTGCAGTTCATATATGATAATGCGGTTTGGAGAGCGAAGTTTATGAAGGAATGATGTGAATATAAACCTTAAAATAGGGCTCGCTAAGGCCTAAATCAATTGACCAGTAGCACCGAAATATTTACGAAACTGGCGGCTATGGACAGACGCTAAAACTAGTGGGATGTAATAAACATTTTGTGGTGCTGAGCAAAATACATGATCAAGCGTTTCCGTTACATTCAAACGCACGATCGGTGCCGTAAGTCTTAGGAGCGGAATGGAAGTCTTAGCGAAAAGCTAATTATGGTGGGAAGAATGACATTGAGGTATAATAGGTGTCTTCAGCGAATGATTGGGATTCAAAGAGATTCTTCAGTCATGCTTCCTTCAGAAGAACGGTATAAGAGGCTGGTTCTCAAGCATCCAACAGTCATAACTTCTTAAAGGTTATATTTTGGCAATTATAAACTAGTATATCCAAGAAACTATACTTATTCATAGATCCTGAAATGATCGTTCAGGTATTTTGAACACAATCGCTACTTAACCAATAATATACTACAAAGATTAAATGATGAAAAAAGCCAACATATTAACACTAATTATACTACAATTAAGTATTGCTGCATCAGCTCAATTTGAACAATTAATTTGGCATGATGAGTTTGATGATCATGAACTTGACGCATCCAAGTGGTATGCACGAAAAGGAACAGGGTGTAAGGAACAATTATGCGCATTTGGAGTTGAAACCTGGGATCTGGGCCTTAAAGAAGAAAACGTGGTGGAAGATTCGGGTTATTTGCATTTAGTAGCTAAGGAGGAAACAGCTACGTTCGATTATCCGGTAGAATACACATCAGGTTATATCCATACTTTAAATAGATTTGACGTGAAATATGGTAGAATCGAAGGGCGTATGAAGTTACCGGCAGGTACAGGATTATGGCCTGCTTTTTGGCTCATGCCAGCCAAATCTAAATATGGAACCTGGCCAGCGTCAGGAGAAATAGATATTATGGAAATGAGAGGAAGGATACCCAATAAGATTTTAGGTACGATCCATTATGGTGATTATTGGCCGCAAAATACACATACCTCTACAGATTTTGAAATTGACAATGGAGATATCACCGACGATTTTCACATTTTTGCCATAGAATGGAATGAAGATGAAATTAAGTGGTTTTTCGATGATGAGAATTACGCTACTGTAAGAGCACAGGATGTAGCTACATTCTGGCCATTCAATGAGTCGTTTTACTTGCAAATAAACTTATATGTTGGTGGTGTTTTGGATGTAGAGCCAGATGAAACAACTCCATTTCCTGCCAATATGATTATAGATTATATTCGTGTTTATAGTAGTCCTGAGCTGTTTGAGATTTCGGGCAAAGATGATTTATTTGTAGGGGATACAACAAAATACACCGTGCCCTATCATGAAGATAACACCTACGATTGGCAGGTGCCTTCCGGTGTAACGGTACTTGGTGGTACTTCATCAAATGAAGTAGAAGTTGTATGGGGTGAAACTTCCGGTGATATTTCTGTCGATATTGGAAATCAAGGTAATTCATACCAAAAAACACTAAATGTAGCAGTCCATAAACCGGCTTGTGAATGGATACTTACCGATTTGGAAGGGGATAATGTTGTTTGGACTTTTAATGGCTATAATATGCCCAAAGATAATCCTGTGAGTACGGGTGTCAATAATTCTGAACATGTAAGTGAAATTCTCACGGTGTATGACTGGTTCTATTTTCACCCTTATAACTTTAACGACATTCTTTTGGAAAATAGCACCGTTTACGAAAGTGGTGATAAAAAACTGGCGCTTGACTTCTATACTGAGGCACCTGCGGGTACACCGGTCGCTATTCAACTGGAACATTTTGCCAACCCGGATCAACCGGACGGAACACGGGCAATATTTCTAACGGAAACCTCTAAAGTTGGTGAATGGGAGACCTTGACTTTTGACCTCGATGAGGTAGATAGCCAAGTTGCAGCAGCCGGAATAAATAGGATAAAGCTCATATTTTCTTATGGAGAGTCTATAGCACCTCAGACATACGCTACTTATTATGATAACCTGAAAGTGATTACACCTTCGTTATGCGATAATGTAGCAATTAGCGACAAGAGCGAAGCTCATTATACATCCATCGCCCCAATGCCTGTATCCGAAAATTTGAATATAAACAATGGTTTAAAAGGGAATACAAGTGCCTTTATTTATGACGCACTTGGAATCGAGGTAATGCAGTTTGAGTTTAATACCATATCATATAAAGTAAACGTTTCTGAATTGCGACCAGGAAACTATCATATCGTTTTAATAAATAATAGTAAACTGGAGCAGCATAATTTTCTGAAATTGTAAATTATCAGGGTAAGCTTTGGTAAGATTTCGTATTAGCAACCTGCTCTTATAAAAAGGAGCAGGTTGTGTTTTTTTAAATCTTTTTCGATACTAAAATAGAAGTTGTTCACTCGTTATGGCATCTGCAGCAGTTATTTTTTAGTGTAAGTTTTTAGTCAGAAGATACTTTGTGCTATTGGGTAAGAGATCTTTATAAATGAATATCAATTCAAGAAAAATTGAAATCATTAGCCCAACAATTCTACAATTTTCGTATCTTAAACTTCAATCTCATGTAAAAAAGAATCCTGACTGGTGAAAACGCTTATTCTTGCAGCAACCCTATTATTAATTGGCGGAGTTACAACGGCTCAAATATTTAAGGATAAAGAGATGAGGCCAACACAATGGTGGTTGGGACTCAAATTCGGCGGAAATAGTACAAATCCAAGTATTGTCAATAGTTTTAATATTTACAGCGATAGCGAAGACTTTGGCCTTAAAGATTATGAAAACGACAGTCGCAAGTATGGCTATCAAATAGGAATTGTGGGTACATTTGATTTTTGGCAAATTGTTGCCCTGTCTTTCCAGCCAAGCGCCAAAGTTTACAATTATGGTTATAACTATCAATTACAATGGCTGGATTCCAACGAAGCTGTTGCTTTGAGGTCGGAGTACGAACATGACATGTCAATGCTTTACATAGATATGCCTTTATTTGTGAAATTGGAATGGAAGTTCGGAGGCAGTGCTTCTTCAGGGAAGGTAAAAGCAACCAAAAGAGGAGTAAAAACTACAGGAGCAATTACCCCTTTTATTCAAGGTGGTATCTTTTATAGTACACTTTTAAGCGCCAATAAAAAAATTGATTATAAGTTGAAAGAATACGATATCCAAATAGAGGAAGAGGTTTTCTATACCGGTGTTAAAAATAATTACCTCGTATCTCAGTGGGGGTTTGCATTTGGTGGCGGCTGTTATTACGATTTTGAAAGTGTGAGGGTAGGGTTTGATGTGAATTACCGCATTGGGAGAAATAATATAACAAATCAGTCTACAAGATATGATGATGAGCGCTTACTCACTCAATACTTTGATGTGAATGATGATTTGAAATTATTGAATTGGGAAGCTCAGTTGCATGTGGTCTTTCCGTTTAAATTTGTTTATAGTGGGAATTTTAAAGCATTTTAAAATGAGGGTTTGGAAATATTTTCTTGTTCTTCTATCTGTTCTGCTGTTTACAACATGTGACATCAGAGATAATGAGTTCGATCCTCAAAAAAGATTTACCAAAATTTATAATACGCCTCAACTGGCAGATAGCTTCTATCCGGTTGATATGCGACAAACTTCGGATGGCGGATTTATAGTCCTGGCGATTTATGGCATAGATCAGCCTTATTTATTAAAAGTTGATCAATTTGGGGAAAAAGAATGGGACTATTACGTGGAATCGCCCTATGTATTTCCTGTTCCCAATTTGTTAGAAGTAGGAGGTAAATTCTATTTCTTTTGCATGACGGATAATGGATTGAGCCAAGCGAATTTACTCGAAGTGAATTTTAGCACACAAAGTTTCAATCAGGTTGCTCAATATGATTTAACGTATCCTTTGGCCGCCTCTGTTACTCCGGACGAGGGAATATTAATGCACTGTTATGAGGCAGAACAAACTGAGACAAAAGTAGTTAAATTTAGCGCAGGCTTAAACGAAGAGTGGTCGGTAGATTTTCCGATCTTTGAAGATTTGGAATTTCCGGCTATTTATGAACACTTCAATAGAATCTCAACACCACAACCTTTCTTCAACGGAACTATTGTTAATGAGAACGATGCCGCTCAGTATTATTATTTCAATGGGTTTTCAAATTACAATTTGGACCTGAATTTTATAAGTGCCACAGGGGCGCCATTAAGCTACATTCGTGGTGAAAGGTATGATGCTGGTTTAAGTTCATTTTTGCAGGTGGAAGATAGTACTTATATGCTTTCCCGCTATGACCGTTTAGGTAAAAATTTTTACAATCCTAATATCGTTCTTAGTGCTGAGGAAATTGTATCAGCAGGTACACTAGGTGGAGAAGAAACCCGGGAAATCCATAACAAGTCGGTTGTTAAAGCCGAACTTATTAAAACTGATTCTGTAAATTATGCCGTTTTTGCTGCTAATTCACGTAGCGGTAAAATTTTGTTGAAGTTCTATGAAACAGAAGAAGGCACACTCCAGGGGATAAGAGAATTAGGCTACAATCAATATTTCTCTGCCTCCAATTTTATCAGGACTTCAGATAACGGATTGGCAATATTGGCGATTACCGCAGTGGAAGGACGGGTAGATAGATTGGTAATTATCAAATTATCAGAAGACGATGTTAAAGATATTGTGAGGGATAAGTCCCTGGAAGAAGACTAATAACAGCGATTAAAACAGTTCGTTTTTAGTATTTAGCGCTTTTTCCAGGTCGTGAACTTCGAGCTTGTCGCCTTTGACATGCAGGAGGCACTGATTATAGAACGGAAGTCGCTCTTTTCGCTTGTTTTCAATTTCCAAAATTAAATCATCGTCAGATTTATCCTTTAGCAGAGGCCTGTTCTGAATACTATCAGCTGTAAGCATTCTTCTTACTATTTCTTGTGGGCTCACATCGATGAAAACCGATTGACCGTGTTTATTAATTTGCTCTATATTATCAAAAAAACAGGGAGTGCCACCACCAGTTGAAACAATAGTTACTCCTTTGCGGAGATTCATATGTAATACCTTCCGTTCTAATTTTCGGAAATGGTCTTCACCAAATTGTTCGAAAATTTGAGGTATAGTTAATGCACTTTGTTTTTCAATTTCTTCATCGAGATCGATAAAAGGAACAGCGAGTTTTTCGGCTAATAGTTTGCCTAATGTAGTTTTACCACTTCCCGGAAGACCTATAAGAAATACACTCATTCTAACCTTATTCTTGGATCTAATGCTGCATACATAATGTCTACAACAATATTAACTATAACAAATAATACTGAAACCATGAGAGTTGCTCCCATCACCACGGGGAAATTCATTGAAAATACGGCATTTACTGTTACAGCTCCAAGTCCGCCCCACGAGAAGATGACTTCGACAAAAAAGGCTCCGGCCATAAGTGACGCGAGCCAACCGGTCACCGCTGTTACTACTGGGTTTAATGCATTTCTCAAAGCATGTTTAAATACTACCTTAATAAAAGGAAGCCCTTTGGCTTTGGCCGTTCTGATATAGTCTTGTTTCATTACATCTAACATAGAACTTCTTGTTAGCTGCGTGATTATAGCTAGTGGCCTTATGCCCAGAGTGAGCATCGGTAATAACAAATTCTTCCATTGATAATGGCCTCCCCTGAAAGGGTCTATTTGATAGATATAGCCATAAAGATTCAGGTTGGTTAAATCCTGCCAATGCACTGCAAAGAGAAATGAAATGAGTACTCCGGTAACAAAAGACGGTATGCTTATTCCAAGAATAGAACCCGAAACCAGCAGGTAATCGATCCAGCTGTTTTGGTGTAGCGCTGCAAATACGCCCATCAGAATACCTATGATGCTGGCAAATAGCATTGCAGAAACGGCTAGCCAGGCAGTACGCTTGAGCCCCTCCCAAATGATTTCGCTCACCAGCCTGTTGTCCTGAAATGATCTTCTTAGGTAGGGCTTTTTGATAACAGTTGCCGTGTTGCCAATTTGGAATAACGATAAGTAGTGGTACTTCTCCTTATTTTTTCCAGTATGCTCATGAAATGAGAGCGGAGATAAATCGTTTACATATTGTCCTAATTGGTACAAAAGCGGTTTATCCAAACCGTATTCCTTTTTTATTGTTTCTTTGGATGCAATGTCACTGCGCTGGCCCAACATCATATCAACGGGATCTCCGGGCATTACCTGAAAAATAAAAAATACAACAAGAATTACTCCCAGAACGATAAAAAAGCCGTTTACGAGTCTTTTGACAATAAATCGAAGCATTATTTTGCTAAGTTAGCAATTTCTTCGAAAGTTGGTGTGTCGTTATGGTGCCACTTGCCAATGACAACTCCATCTTTGAGCAGCATAAACCCGGGGTTGGCACGTATCATGGCTTTTATTACAACTTCATCTATGGTATAACCAGGCACAGTCAAGATACCTGCTTTTTTCATAAATACCTTCAATTCTTCATGACTGTCTCCAAATACAATTGCTGTTTGAATCGCAGCTTTCTGGGCTGTCGATAGTAATGAATTGTATTCCTCAGCTTTACTTATGTCACAGGCTGCGAGGTCTTTGGAGATAAAAAGCAGGTGCGTGCCTTTAAGAATTTCTTCCGTGCGCTCTTCCCCTTGTTCATCAAACAGATTGAAATCATTTATTGTAGGTAATCCGGCAGGAGAAATTTCTTTGTAGCTCACATATTTGTAAGATGGGTCGCTTGGATATTCAGTAAATTGATATTGTTGACCGTCTTTTTCTACAGTATATTCTATAACTGCAGGTGTAGCATCATGACTCAATTCATAAATATTGTTACCAACTTTGTATTGTCTGAAATCTATTACAGGTAAATGTGCCAGGTTATAATAAGCGAAAAACAAACATGCTGATGTACCTAGTGCAATTGCTATGTGACCTGTCTTCGTATCTTTTTTTGCATAAGATTTGCGCATCACGAATAGGTAGGCTATTAACAGCGTTAGTACAATGTCTTTAATGAAGGATTGATTTGGAGTCAGTTTAACCGCATCACCAAAACAACCACAATCCGTGACTTCATTGGTCACCGCCGAATAACCGGTAAGAATGGTGAATATTACAATTAATGCAAGCAGCGCCCACGCGGTTAAATTGGATTTGTAGCGAATAATTATGGCGATTCCAAGTACAATTTCAAGTGCTGTGAGTGTTACGGAAAAAAACATTGCTGCAGGAACTAAAAGTCCAAAGAAAGAGGCAAAGTTGGCTTCGAAGACGTAAAAATACTCCTCAAACTTTATGGCAGTACCGGTAGGGTCAACAATTTTTACAAATCCCGATATAATGAATAATACACCTACGAGCAATCGGATAATGTTAGTAAGGATGTTCGAGATTTGCTTTTTCATGTTAGTTAGCTCCTAGTTTAATCAGACAAAATACGGAGTAATTAATCATATCTCTGTAATTGGCATCAACTCCTTCAGAAATAAGTGTTTTACCGGCATTGTCCTCTATTTGTTTTGTACGTAACAATTTCATCAGGATAATGTCTGTCATTGAACTAACCCTCATATCCCTCCAGGCTTCTCCATAGTCGTGGTTTTTGTTCAATAACAAATCACGGGTACCGTTGGCTTCCCGGTTATAGTTTTCGAGCACCACATCAGTAGTTAGCTCCAATTCTTCTTCCTTATCCATGGCTATTTGAATCAACGCCATGATGCAATAGTTTATTATAGCAATAAATTCCCCTTCTATACTTTCGTCAACCTTTTGAGTACCTTTTTCCTGTATTGATCTTATGCGTTGCGCTTTAATGAAAATTTGATCGGTGATAGATGGAAGCCTTAATATACGCCAAGCTGTACCATAGTCAGTAGTTTTCTTTTCAAAGATATCTCTACATTGGCTAATGATTGTGTTATATTCGTGTTCGGTCTTGGTACTCAATTGCTATTTCGTTTTATGAAGAATTCGAAAATTTCGGTGAAAGATACATCTTTTTCCGCGAATTATTTACTAGATATTCGTGGAAAAAAATTGGATTTGTCAAGCCCCCAATTAATGGGTATTTTAAATATAACTCCGGACTCTTTTTACGATGGAGGTAAGTACAAACGGGTTGATGACGTGTTATCAAATGTAGAGCAAATGCTCCGTGAAGGAGCTTCTATTATTGATATCGGGGGGATGTCTTCACGTCCTGGTGCGATGACTCTTAGCCAACAGGAAGAGCTCGACAGAGTCTTGCCGGTAGTAGAGTTACTTGTGAAACAGTTTCCTGAATTGATCCTTTCAATTGATGCCTATCGATTGGAAGTGGTGAAAGAGGTAATAAATGCAGGGGCTTCGATAGTTAATGATATATCAGCGGGTCATCTCGACTCAAAACTACTTGATTATGTAGCTGAAAATAATTTACCCTATATCATGATGCATATGCGCGGGAAGCCGGACGATATGTCCAGGTATACCAATTATTCGAATCTAATAGCTGAAATAAAAGACTACTTTCATGAAAGAGTAGATCAATTAAAAAAATTGGGACACGATAATTTACTCGTTTTGGACCCTGGTTTGGGATTTTCCAAAACACTCGAACAGAATTATGAGGTGATAAGTAAACTAAAAGAAATCAAATCACTAAATTTGCCTCTATTAATTGGTGCATCCAGAAAGTCTATGATATATAAACTTTTGGGTACCTCTCCTTCTGAGGCATTGAATGGTACTACTGCTGTACATATGATCGCTTTAATGAACGGAGCGAATCTATTGCGTGTTCATGATGTAAAAGAAGCCAAACAGGCTATAGCCATATTTAAACAACTGAATATTTGATTTACTTATTTAACATAGGGTTTCTGGATTTTGGGTTGATTGATATCCTGGACATCCTATTGGTGACATTTCTGCTCTATCAATTATATAAACTTCTACGTGGAAGCGTAGCTGTTAAAATTTTCATTGGACTTTTATTTACCTATCTTTTTTATCTCTTGGTAAGAGCGGTCGATATGGATTTGCTTAGTACAATCCTGGGGCAATTTATAGGAGTAGGAGTTTTGGCGGCGGTGGTCTTGTTTCAGCAAGAAATCAGAAAGTTCTTGCTTTTAATTGGTCAAACCACCGACGTGAAGAATGAACGATTGCAAAGATGGGTGTCGTTGGGAAGGAGTAGCGGCGGAGATCATGTAGACATAAATGTAGTAGTAAAGGCGGCAAAGGAGCTTGCGGGGACACGTACAGGTGCTTTAATTGTATTTGAGAAGAGCTCTAGTTTGCAATCTTACATCGATTCAGGCGATTTGGTTGATGCGATCATTTCAAAAAGAATTTTGCTCACAATTTTTAATAAATTTAGCCCTTTGCACGACGGAGCCGTAATAATAAGTGGTGACAGAATAAAAGCTGCTCGTTGTATTATTCCGGTATCCGAAAATAACGAATTACCAGCAAAATTTGGCTTAAGGCACAGAGCCGCAGTAGGTCTCAGTGAAGTGAGCGATAGCGCCGTTATTGTAGTGTCTGAAGAATCCGGAGAGATGTCTCTTGCTACTGATGGAACTATAAAAACCAATCTTTCAACGGCAGAGATGCGTACCGCATTAAATAATTACCTACATCCTGCTGAAGAGACTATCTTAAAGAAATTTAATTTGAGGTCAGGGAAGAAATCGGAAAATGCGTACGTAAAATCACAGAAGTGAAATTGCATTTTTTTAAGATTTCTTTAGAAGATACAATCATTTTTGACTTTTTTCGTTGAAACATTCAAAATTACAGCGATTTCTTGGTTACTTAGCAGGGAGAGAGTGTATCAATTACATAGCTATAGTAGTACCCCAAATAATCTACTTAATATTTTCAGTGATGAGTCAAATCTGAACTGAACGCTAAAGTTACTTGATTTGAGTATAAGAAATTAGTGAATATGAAAGTACCAACTAAGTGTTTCAGGTATCTGGCAGGAATATTGTTGCTGTTGCCTTTTTTCTTTTCATACGGGCAGAGTGTACCAGGGTGTGAAAACATCAATTTTGAGAATGGTACATTAGATGGTTGGGAATCAGGTAATGGTTGTCAACCAGGGGGGATCAACCAACCAACCTGGGCCGAATGTAATGACCCTAACAATACCGAATACCGAACTTGTTGTCGTATAAATGCTGGTGCTCAATTGAATGTGCCCAGTGTGGAGAATACGAACATTATTTCCTACGATTGGGCAGCTACATTGCCAACACATACAATTTATACGCAGCCTGGGATAGATTTATTAACAGGCCTAAACGTACTACCTCCGCCCTATCCGGGTTTGCCAGATGTAAACGCCTCACTTCGACTTGGTAATGCCGATAACGGTTCTCAGGCCGATATGATTGAAAGAACTATTACCATTACAGAAGCCAATGCCATTTTTGTCTATCAATTTGTATTCGTTCTCAACGATCCCAGGTTTAATCACACAGATGCGCAATTGCCTTATTTGGCAGTTACCGTTTGGGACGAAGATGGAGATGAGGTAGATTGTATGAGTTTTAGAATATTGGCCAATGATCAGGCTTTTACCAGAGATCCTTCTCCGACTATATTGATGACCACGGGCCCTCAAATTGCCGGAAACCTGTCCCCTTTTGGTGATAACGCCGGTGATATTAGTTACATTGATTGGACGCCTGTTTTTGGTAACTTTACACCATACGTGGGGCAAACCATGAGAATGAGAATTGAAGTTGGTGATTGTGGCCGCTCGGGCCACTTCGGATATGCTTATATTGCCAACAGGTGCTTACCCTATGAACCATTAGAAGATACCACTATTTGTAGTGGTGACTCTGTGATGCTCGTTTCTCCCTTTCCGGAGACGGGTTACGACATCTTGTGGTCAACAGGGGAAACAGATGATACTATTTGGGTTGCTCCTACCACAACACAGACCTATTCCTTAGATATAATAACCAGAACAGTCTTTTCCAGTTTGGATCCGTGTACAGAACAATACCAGGTTACTGTTAATGTTGATCAGGGAGGTATCCCGAATATCCCCGATGAGCGCGCCTGTGTAGGTGGATCCGCCACATTAAGCGCCATTCCGGCAGATAGTGTTTATGATTGGTTCTTAAACCCGGCAGATGTGTCTCCTTTTCAAAACGGCAACAGCCTTTTCGTTTCTCCGGTCAACAACGATACAACATTTTGGGTTTCCGGTAATGGATGTGGGAGTGGTTTAAAATACCCCGTCAATATTATTGTAGAAGAAGCAAATGCCGATGCAGGGCCCGACCAGCATATTTGTAGTGGAGGTGGTACTCCTTTAAATGCTACAGGCGGAGTTACTTATTCCTGGTCACCTACTACTGGCTTGGACAACCCCAATATTAGTAATCCTAATGCGACTCCAAATGTTACTACGACATATGTGGTAACTGTCAGAAACGATATTGGTTGTGAAGACAGAGATACCGTGACGGTCTTCATAGATGAGATTGTAGCATCTGTGAGCCCCGACGATACCATTTGTCCCGGTGAATCTACCCAGTTACAAGCTGGTGGCGGAACCATTTTCTTTTGGAGTCCCGACAGAGGACTTAATGATAATACAATAAGCAATCCCATCGCAAGTCCCGATCGTACAACTACTTATGTTGTTGGGGTCAGTGACGAAAGTGGTTGTGTGGACACCAATATGGTGACGGTTTATGTAGGAGGAGTTACTGTTGATGTTGAAGATGGAGGAACCATATGTAAAGGAAATAGTTTTCAGCTTCAGGCAGATGGAGGGCTATTTTACCTCTGGTCTCCTACAGCAACACTCAATAATCCAATTATTGCCAATCCTGTTGCCACTCCTGATGAAACGACCATATACACCGTTACTATAACAGGGCCTTTAGGCTGTCAGGATAGTGCCGATGTTGAAGTAATTGTGGAACCGCTCATAGGAACAATTTCTCCCGATGATACCATATGTATAGGTGAAAGTACCACATTGCAGGCCGGGGGAGGTCAGATTTATTTATGGGAACCTAACGACGGCACCATAAGTGATATTAACAGCCCTAATCCTACGGTAACTCCAACCAACCACACCACTTATACCGTGTATATGTCAGATACTACCGGGAATTGCAGAGATACCTTGGAAGTTACTGTTTCGGTCGATGAAGTCTTCCCGGATGCAGGTATTGGAGCCAGCATATGTCCTGGCGCATCAACAGGTTTATTAGCAGGAGGTGGAGGTACTTACCTCTGGTCTCCTGCAGGAACACTGGATTTTCCCGATGTACCCAATCCCATCGCCAATCCACAGGTACAAACGACTTACACCGTTCAGGTAACAAGTGAATGGGGATTTTGTGTGGGAGAAGATACCGTGACTGTTACCATTGAGACACTGGTTGCAAATATCAGTCCTGATGATACCGTTTGTGCCGGTGAGTTTGTACAATTACAGGCAACAGGAGGGACGATTTATTCGTGGACGCCACTTGATGGAACGCTTAGTGAATACAATACGGCTAACCCATTAGCTACTCCATTTTCAACTACAACCTATTCTGTCCATGTGCAGGATGATGCCGGTTGTGAAGATTCTGCACAGGTAACTATTTACGTAGAATCGATGACGCCGGGTATTTCTGCCAATGATACCATCTGTCTGGATCAAAATGTTACTATACAAGCTACCGGAGGTGATATATATCTGTGGACACCATCAGATGCATTTACAGATCCTACGCAGGCCACACAAACTTTTACTCCCTCGAGTACCGCTACATACAGTGTGAATATTACGAATTCTTCCGGTGTTTGTGAAGAAGACCTTGACGTGACAATAGTCGTTGACAACATATCCGTAAACCTTGATGATATATTCTTATGCTTAGGAAATACACATACCCTTGACCCCGTGGTAAATAGTGTGTCAACGGTTGGGCCGGGTATCACTTATCAATGGACTCCGGGAACTAATTTGAGTGCTACAAATATTGAAAATCCGGTAGTGACAGCTAATAGCTCGGAAAATTATACATTGACAGTTACCAATGAAAGTGGATGTACAGATAGTGACAATATGATGTTAACGGCCGGTATCGTAGATGTTGAAGTGGACGATGTTGATCCTTTATGCCAGGGCGATACCGTACGTTTGCATGCCAGCGGAGCACAGACATATGTGTGGACACCCGATCGTTATTTGTATTATTTTGGTGCTGACTCTATGGCCAATCCGCTGTCACAACCATTTAGTTCCATCACCTATACGGTAACAGGTTATGATGCCTCAGGACAGTGTGAAGATTCCGATACGGTACGTGTTGAAGTACGTTTAGCTACCGCCGAAGCAGGCCCCGATCAGGTGATTTGCTCCGGAGGATCTGCAACACTTCAGGCATTGGGTAATGGGAGCTTTAGCTGGTCACCAGCAACTCTTTTCGATGACCCTACCAGTCCTACACCAACGGTTACACCAACGGTAAACCCCACAATAGTTTATTTAGAAGTCAATGATAATGGTTGTATTGCGACCGATTCATTGACAATAAGCCTGTCTTCAAATACGGTTAATGGCATTGCAGATCCCCCACTTATCCTGCAAGGAGAAATTACGACCCTGAGTGCGGAACCGGTAGTTGACGGAGATAGCATTATCTGGATTGTAAAGGATACCGATTTTATTATTCCAGGCCCTTATGGCGACGATGGATCCGTAGTTACTTTGCCAGATTCATCTACTAATTATCAGGTAATATCAATAAGTGCTTTAGGCTGTATTGATACTGCCGATACCCATGTTATATTATTGCCACCTATCAAAATACCGAACGTTTTTACACCTAATGGTGATGATATTAACGATAACTGGGTGGTAACGAATCTGGAACACTATGTACGCGCCGAAGTTATCATTTATAACCGATGGGGGAGTGTTGTATGGAAAAAGAAAGGTATCTATGGCAATGATTTCAAGGGAAGTAACAGTCGTGGTGATTTGTTACCTGTAGGTACCTATTATTTTGTAATTGACCTTGGCTGGAGAGGCTTGCAATATGGGGGTGACGTTACTATAATGCGTTAGCGTCTCAGCTTTAAATTTAAAGAAATTCTCCAAAAGGGGATCCCATTATGGATCCCCTTTTTTGTACCCCTCAGTTGATTTACTTTTTAGAAATAAGTAGTAAAGAGGTATGCACCTGAGCCATATGGGTATAAACTTTTCAGGAGGAAATTGGATAAGAAAAGGAAAATTAGACTTCGAAGCGAAATGTGTATACTAACAGTCTGTTTTTTCGAAGGTTATCTATGTATAACCCATAACTATTCATGTTAACCAAAGTGAGAATTAATTGCAATCCCCTAATCTATCCTCCATATTTCATTTTAATAGTTGTATCATTATTCATAACACAAAGTGTACTTGCTCAACAAGACGGATGTGAAAATATAAGTTTCGAAAACGGGAATTTAGATTTTTGGGATGCAGGTGAAGGTTGTCAGCCTGGGGCAGATTGGCGTACCGCTCCCCAATGTAACGACTTTACATACAATCAATTTCAGATTTGTTGCCAGCTACCGGCAAACCCTCAGCAGAATATACCGAGTGTGGTGCCCACAAATATTATTTCCTATGACTGGGAGGTTACAACACAAAGACATGTGGTGTATACCGTTCAGGCGATGGACCCTCTTTCTGGTATAAATGTGATTCCACCGCCCATAGATGGTTTACCAGTTGTAAACTCTTCGTTGAGGCTTGGTAATGCCGATAATGGCTCACAAGCAGATATGATTCAGCGGACCATTGCAGTTACGGAAGCTAACGCCATTTTTATGTACGAATTTGTATTTGTATTAAATGACCCCAGAGTAGGACATGCAGATGATGAATTACCCTATTTATCCGTTACAGTCACAGATGAGAGTGATCGGGTGATAGAATGTATTAGCTTTAAAATTCTTGCCAATGATCCTGCTTTTGATCGTACGCCATCTCCTAATATTTTAATGTCTACAGGTCCGCAAATCTCAGGAAACCTTGGGCCTGCCATCCCAAACGCTGGTCAAATTAGCGCCATAGACTGGACTCCCGTGTTTGGGAATTTTACAGATTATATAGGTCAAAATATTAACCTGCGTATTGAGGTTGGAGATTGTGGTCGTTCCGGTCATTTTGGTTATGCATACATTGCTAACAGATGTTTACCTTATAATGCCATGCAGGATACTACCATTTGTGCAGGTGATACTGTGATGCTTGTATCTCCATTTACTTCAGTGGGGTATGACCTGCTTTGGTCGACAGGTGAAACCTCAGATACCATTTATGTGGCACCAACACAAACTCAAACCATTACCTTATCTGTTACCAACAGAACGATTTTTAGAGACATAGAACCATGTACAGAGGAGTACGATGTCACTATTTCAATTTTACCTGGTGAGGAGCCGGATATTGATGATATTACTATTTGTAAAGGCGATGACGGTACGCTCACGGCTATGCCTCTGGGGACTCCTTATGACTGGTTTGCAGATGAAAATTCCCCGAATCCGGTTTTTAACGGTAATACCTTCGTAGTCCAAAACGTTTTGAACGATACTACTTTCTGGATAAAAGGTCAGGGCTGCGGTTTACCTGCGAGGTACCCGGTAACTATTTTTGTGGATGAGGTGATTGCCGATGCCGGTCCTGATCAGCACATATGTGTAGGTGGTGGAACACCTCTAAATGCGAGCGGAGGCACTAATTATTTATGGGAACCTGATGATGGAACACTTAGCAATTTAACAATAGCAAATCCGGTTGCAAGCCCGGTAGTTCCAACCACCTATATTGTTACCGTTAGTAATGATCTTGGGTGCGAAGATAAAGACACAGTAGAAGTTCTTATAGATACCATAGTAGCAGATGTGACTCCCGATGATACCATCTGCCCGGGAGAGTTTGTACAATTACAGGCAACCGGAGGAACTATTTTTTCATGGACTCCGGCTACAGGTTTGGACAACCCTAACATAGGAAACCCCATTGCTACACCTACAAATACCACTCGTTATGTTGTCACCGTGCGTGATGAGGCAGGTTGTGTTGATTATGACACTGTTACTATTTATGCAGGTGGTGTCACTGTAGATATTGGTGAAGGAGGGACTATTTGTGCCGGTAATTCGGTGCAGCTACAAGCTAGCGGTGGTTTATTTTATTTTTGGGAACCTGGTGAAAGCCTAAATAATCAACTAATTCCTAATCCTATTGCTTCTCCGACTGTTACTACGACCTATAACTTAACTATTGCAGGAGCTCTGGGATGTGAAGACAGTGCCGAAGTTACTGTTGTAGTTGACCAACTAGAGGGAGAAATTAGTGAAGATGATACCATCTGTATTGGCAATTCAACGACTATATCGGCAAGCGGCGGGGTCAATTATGAGTGGATACCTCAAGATGGCTCTTTGAGTAATAACACAATTGCAAACCCTGTTGCATCACCTGACGAAACTACTGAATATACTGTTTATATATCTGACGACACCGGTTTTTGCAGAGATACATTAGCTGTGACCGTATTCGTAGATCGCGTGGAACCTGATGCAGGAGTTGGTGCTACTATTTGCGCGGGAGGTTCTACCTCGTTATTAGCGTCGGGAGGAGGTACCTATGACTGGTCGCCCAAAGATGGTAGTTTAAATGCCACATTTGTTCCCAATCCCATTGCCAGTCCAACTACTCCTACAACTTATACCGTGACAGTTACCAGTGAATGGGGTTTTTGTGTTGGGTCAGATACAGTGTCTGTCAGAATTGGTACTTTAGATGCCAATGTGAGTCCGGATGATACCATTTGCTTAGGTGATCAAATCCAAATTCAGGCAACAGGGGGAACCGTCTATTCATGGACACCGGCAGACTTAGCTATAATCAGTGAGTTTGATATAGCTAACCCTATTGTTTTTCCTACCGTGACTACCACTTTTGTGGTTGATGTTACTGATAACGGAGGTATTTGCAGTGATCAGGATTCGGTGACTATTTATGTCGAATCGATAACGCCCGACATATCAGCCGATACAGCTATCTGCGCCGGGGAAAGTATCACGATACAGGCGTCGGGTGGAGACGTTTATGTATGGACACCGGCCAATTTATTAACAAATCCTAATAGTCCCACACAAACTGTGTCTCCTACAAGCACCACGCGTTATTTTGTGAATATAGCTAATACATCGGGTGTTTGTGAAGCAGATTTGGAAGTGGAAATTGAGGTTAATGATATTTCGGTGAGTATAGATGATGTGTTTTTATGCCCTGGATTTACAACAACTTTAGATCCACTTGTAACCAATACTTCTGCCGATGGCGAAGACCTTATTTTTAGCTGGTCACCTGCCACCGATTTGAGCGCTGATGACATTAGGAACCCGGTACTTACAGGAAATACATCAGGTGTATATGAGCTTAATGTCACTAATGCCAGTGGATGTGAGGCAAGTGATGACATGACGCTTACCGTAGCCCAAATTACGGCAAGCATAGACCCGGTCGATCCGATTTGTCAGGGAGATACAGCACGTTTAAATGCAAGTGGAGGGTTAATCTATGAATGGACTCCCACCACCAATGTGTTCTTTCCCGATATGGAAGATCCGTTAGTGCGTCCCTTTGCGACAACAACTTATACAGTAAAAGTATCTGATGCTTCTGGTCAATGTTCAGAAACCGCCTCTGTACTTGTGGAAGTACTTATTCCCAGCGCGGAGGCCGGACCTGATAAATTGATTTGCAGCGGTGGCTCGGTGATGTTGGAAGGTAGTGGTGAAGGTGACTTTTTATGGTCTCCCGCCGACATATTAGATGATGCTACCAGCTCCACTCCTCTGGCCACGCCAATTCAAAACCCAACTACTGTTTACCTGACAATTTCAGACGGTTTATGTTCTGCCAGCGACTCTGTGCTGATCAATATATCCAACAATTCAGTTTCAGCAACGGCAGATCCGGCCCTTATACTAGAAGGTGAAATTACAAACCTTATTACCAGGACACCCGGTGATAGTATTATCTGGACAATAATGGGGAGCAATGATCAAATTTATAATGGCCCCTTCGATCCCGATGTCCCGGTAGTCGTTTTACCTGATTCTTCAACCACTTACCAGGTAATTTCTGTTAGTGAATTGGGCTGTCTTGATACTGCCAATGTTCCCGTTATTGTTTTGCCTCCAATAATTATTCCTAATGTTTTTACTCCTAATGATGATGATCTTAACGACACCTGGGAAATTACTAATATTGAAAACTTCATAAGGGCCGAAATACGTATCTATAATAGATGGGGCTCTGTTGTTTATCAGTACAAAGGTATATATGAAGGTGATTTTGACGGAAACTCCTCTCGTGGAGCAATGTTACCGGTAGGTACTTATTACTTTGTTATTGACTTGAATTTCAGGAATTTATCATATGGTGGTGATGTGACCATATTAAGATAGCTATAAAAAATCGCATACGATTGTATCTTTTTTTGATTAAACACTGATGAATAGATGATTAAAGACTTGAAATTATAGTTTTTAATTTTATCTAGCCCCCTCATAGTGTCGCTCTAATCCCTTTAACAGCGAATCATGGCTATGGTTTCGTTGCTGATACCTATGGGACTTGTGTTATTTAAAAAAAAAGGAAATGAATCTAAAGCAAACCATTCATAGTAGGGTATTCCTGGCCTTTTGGGTAATTATGACCTGCTTTACTGTTAATTTAAAGGCGCAACGTACTTGTGCCACACATGAAAAGCATGTGCAAAAAATGAAGACTGATCCTGAGTATGCGCGTCAGTACAATGAAGTTCAACGTAAGATTGAAGAACGTACCAAATGGTACCTTAAAGATCCTGCCAGAATGATGAGGAGAGCTCCTCGCACTATACCGGTCGTGGTACATTTGGTTGATGGGAATTTGACAGATGAAGATGTACAAAATGAAATTGATGTTTTAAATGAAGACTTTCGGGCACTAAATAGTGACATAAGCGGCGTGCCGGGAGCATTTGAGCCCTTAATTGGAGATGCAATGCTAGAATTCTGTTTAGCCAAAGTTGATCCCCAAGGTAACCCAAGTACAGGTATCTTGCGTGGTGGTACTTGTGAAGAAGGCGCTTGGGATCGTCGTAAATACCTGAACTTGTGGGTATGCGATATCAGCGATGGAATTTTAGGTTATGCCACTTTTCCGTCCAACGCCTATAATTCCATTGTTGTTATGGGAACAAATTACTTTGCCCCCGGAGGTTCGGGGGCCTTTAATCTGGGCCGTACAACAACGCATGAAATTGGACATTATTTTAACTTGAATCATATTTGGGGAGATGCTAATTGTGGAAATGACCAAGTCGATGATACACCGACACAGCAGACCTCAAATGGCGGTTGCCCAAGTTTTCCGAATGTGACATGTGGTAATGGACCTAACGGAGATATGTTCATGAACTACATGGATTATGTCGATGACCGCTGCATGTTTATGTTTTCCATAGGCCAGGCAGCCAGGATGAATGCCGCAATTGATACTTACTACGAAGGTTATTTCGACCATGAGGCTTGTAACAACGAAGTTCCCCCTCTTGCAGCCATAAGTGCCGATAAAACCAGTGGTTGTGGTAGTTTAACCGTTCAGTTTACTGATAATTCTTCAGGAAACCCCAATAAATGGACCTGGGATTTTGGCGATGGAAATACATCGTCTGAGGAAAACCCCCAACACACTTACAACACGCCAGGTACTTATTCTGTGACCTTGGAAGTTGAAAACGATTTCGGTGATAATACCATTACTGAAACAGATTTAATCCTTGTGGAAGAAGGAGTGCCTTTTTCAGATCAATCGGTGGGCCCGCTTGATAATACTTTTGGAGATGGTGGTAATTTTGAGGGAGAACAGTTTCTGGTATTTGATGTCGAGTCAGCATGTGTTATTTCTTCTGTTAAAGTTTATGCGCAGGGAAGCGGCGATCGTACTGTGGTGGTATTAGATGCCAATGATAATACAATACATACCAAAACAATAGCAATACCGGATGGAGAAAGTATCATAAGTCTCGATTTTGAAATGGAACCCGGCATTGAATACCGTATTGGTGTAAATGGCACACCGAATTTGTATCGTAATAACAGCGACCCTTCTTATCCCTATGAACTGAGTGGCGTATTGTCCATCACGCAGTCAACAGCTTCATCAGATCCGTTTGCGTTCTATTATTATTTTTATGACTGGAAGGTTCGAAAAGCAGGTTGCGATACCGAACCAAACGTTACAACGGAAATTAGTGATCAGGAAGTGCGGATTTATCCGAACCCGGTAAATGATGAACTCAAGTTTGAAGGCCTAAAAGGAGGTGCACATATAACAATTTACAACTCTTATGGCGCGATAATGCTAAACGGAAGCATTGGCGATGAAGCCATAGATGTTAAAAATTACCCTAAAGGTATATATCATATTAACATCAATAATAACTATACTTCCCGCTTCGTAAAGCACTAAAGACCTAGCCCCTGCTATCTATTAACTATTGCAGGGGGTGTTTTTACACCATCCTGCAATTATTTTATAAAACCAGACTTTTCATTACAAAATAGTGCCTTGATCAATTAACAATCAAGGAGGTTTGAATAGCTGTCATGAATGTTTTAATTGAAAGTTTTGTTAATTTCATACAGTTTATAATAAAATACAGTTTCCGATTTTAGTTGAGCATTGATTCTGGACTACGACTATATAGAGTATAAAGGAAAGAAAGTCTTCGAAAAAATAACTTTTAAGAATGGAGGCATGATAGGCAAATCATTGGATAATGAAGCTTGTTTTATGTTCTTGATTCGTGGAAGTTTTGAAATTCATACACCCTTAAACACCATGACTGTAAGGGATAGTGACGGTTTTTTGTCTAATTGTGGAGAATATGTCTACGAAGACCGGCATTTAAATGCTGAAAGGGCCCGGGAGGTGGAGGCTGTTGCAGTATATTTTATCCCGGAAATTATTAAGAATCTGTTTGAATATAAACCTCAGAAATATGACCGGTCACTTAGCCATGTGGTACTCGACGAACCTTTAGAAAAATACAAAGACAGCTTGTTGTACTACATGCGGAATAAAGCACTGTTTACACCAGAACTGCAATTACTGAAAATTAAAGAGCTGGTGTTGCTATTGTTTCAGATTAGTAACTCAACAAGTTTCGATCATTTTATTTCTTCGCTGTTTTATCCTTCCGAATATGCATTTACTAAAGTAATTGATACACATTGTGTATCTGCGCTTTCAATTTCACAGTTGGCAACTTTATGTGGCATGAGTTTAGCCACATTTAAAAGGAAATTTAAGGAGGTTTACAATGATAGTCCTTCGCATTACATGAGAGTGAGAAAGCTTGAAAAAGCTACTAAGTTGTTGTCATCTTCCAGTATGCGTATAAACGAGGTAGCTTTTGACTGCGGTTTTGATTCAATAAGGTCTTTTAATAGAACCTTTAAAGAACATTTTGGTGTTTCGCCTTCCTCTTATCGTATGCATAAGCATAATTGAAGAAATTGAGCCTGTGACTACGTGCAATTCATTTATTTTAAAAATGTATATTCATGCAAGTTTAATATTTTGTAATGAATGAAGGTTTATGCAATAAGCGGACTGGGAGCAGATAGAAGGGTTTTTAGTGCTTTAAATCTGGATTGTGATCTGGAACATATCGAATGGATAGCACCTTTAAATTTAAACGAGCGCTTAGAAGATTATGCACTTAGGCTCAGTGAAAACATCGATTTTAGTGAAGGGGTAATTGTGCTCGCTGTGAGTTTTGGAGGACTCATTGCCACCGAGCTTAATGCAAGAAAAAAAATAGACAGCTTGATTTTAATATCTTCTTGTGATACTCATAAAGGAATAAACCCTTTTTTCAGATACCTTAAATTTTTGATTCCTTTATTACCTAAACGTCTTCTCAAGCCTCCATTGACCTTAGCATGCTGGGCATTTGGCACCAAACAAAGAAGCTTGTTAAAAACTATTTTAAATGATAGTAATTTAGATTTCAATAAATGGGCCATCTATAAGCTTTTAAACTGGACACGTGAACGTGGTGCAAAAAATGTGTTGAAGATAAATGGTGCAAATGATAAATTGATTCGTCCGGAGTCTGATAGAAATACGGTATTAATAGAAAGGGGGGAGCATTTTATGATTGTTGACAGGGCAGATGAAGTGAGCGCAATCATCAATCGGGAGTTGAATAACTATTTTTCAACTCCCGATTGAAATACTAATTAACGCATAATGGTGAGGTCTCCGGAGAATTTTTGCTGGCCGCTACCATCAACTTCTCTGAGGTCAAGCGTGAAGTAATAAGTACCTACCGGTACCAAAACTCCCCTTCCATTTTTACCATTCCATGGTTTAATATTGGCATTATCTTTATAGATCACATTGCCCCAGCGGTTGTAAATTTTTACGACAGCATCCGGGAAGTGCTCCAGGCCATGAATATCCCAGGTGTCATTAATTCTGTCTCCATTAGGTGTAAACACATTAGGTATTTTAACCCAGTGCATGCATGTATCTATTATTTCATGCATTTCTACCACATCATCAAAGACTGTTTCACATTTATTAGGAGCTATTAAGCTGAAGTCGTTGTATGCACCTGGATTCATTTCCGGGAATCGTATATAACCAAATTCGTCGGCCACTTCTGTTGCTTCTATGAGCTCATTATCATAAACAAAGCTTAGGGTGTATTCACGTTCAGGAACTAATTCTGTTATGATAACTTCTCCAGGTGTACCATCACATAAAGGTGCAAAGGTTATAGGTATAAATGGATCTCCAACAGGGTCTGACAATGAAATAAGGTCATTTACTTCGCAGTTGCCCAGAGCGTATTTTACTACTGCAGAATAGTTGCCACTAGGCAATGAAGAAAATAAGGGGGAATCTGTAAAATTTACTCCTCCGTCAATACTATAAAGAAGCTGTGGTCCTGTGCTTTGGGCACTAATAGTAATTGAACCTTCATTACCTAAACAGCTAATCGGATCGTTTTTACTTATTAAATCTATTTGCGGACCACCAGGAGCAACCAATATGGTATCATCAAAGACAAGACAGTTATTACTGTCAGTGACAGTAAAGTTATAATTACCGGGTCCTAAATTGATGTGTGAGGTGCTTCCTTGGGCTCCGCTTCCAAAATCTACCAAATAAGGACTTGTACCACCACTAATTGTTAGATCTATTTGTCCATTGTTCATACCACAATCAGGGTTTATAATCGATATTGCGTCAATCACAGGCCCATCTGCGTTGATTAAATCTACCGGTGAGTATGCCGTGCAGTTGTTTGTATCACTTACAACCACATGATAAACTCCTGCCAGTAATCCGCTAAAATTGGCCCCGTTTTGTGAGGTGGCATTGGAGTCTATGCTATAGCTAAATGGCTGTGCTTGCCCTTGTGCATCTACGCTAATTGCTCCGTTAGACGCTCCACATGTAGGGTTTATTGTAGTCAAATCAATTATGACAGGTGAAGGATGTTCTGATAGTTCAATAGTTCCCTGGTCGCTACAGTTATTTGTGTCTACCACATAAATTTGATAAGTTCCGTGCCAGAGATTATTGAAATTTCCTGACAGGGAAAGACTATCTCCATTATAAATGCTAAATTGAAGGTTCCCTTCGCCACCGGTCGCAGCCAGATCTATTGTTCCTGAAGCGGTGCTGCAAAGCGGGTCAATGCCTGTCCCTGTTAATTCAGGGCCCGGGTGGTCAGCTAATACTAAAGGAGCTGAATTTGGACAGCTATTGGCGTCCATTACTGTTATCGTGTAGCTACCGGCATCCAGTTGATTAAATGTGTTCGAGGGATCAAATACGGTTCCGTCAATACTGTAAGTGAGTGCTCCGGTGCCACCAGAAGCATGAATGGTCAAAGAACCATCGTTTCTTTCACACAATGGGTCTGTGCCTTCTATGCTGTCAATAACAGGACCACCGCTGTTAATAAGACTTACTACCAAGGTATCTTCACAATTGTTGTTATCTCTTACTCTCAGGGTATATACTCCTGCAAAAAGATTATTGTAGGTACTCACTCCTGCCTGATCAACATCATCCAGGTAATAATTCAGAGGAGCGATGCCACCCTGTGCCAATCCATCTATACTTCCGTTGTTGTTGCCACATGTAGGATGTGTCAACGTGGTATCTACCCATATTGGCTGAGGGGTAGGCTCCAAAGCAATAGATAAGGTGTCGATACATCCATTTGTGTCTCTTACAGTAATCAGGTAATCTCCTACAGGTTTGTTAATAAATTGAGTGCTGTCATAGAAGTTTGTTCCGTCCAGGCTAAAGAGGAGTGGAGTGGCGTTTCCGCTAGCTGCGACATTAATGATTCCGTTTGCATTTCCGCAGGTAGGATCTACGTTCGTTAAAGTGTTTATTTCCGGGCCAGGGTTTGGCATTAATGTTACCACATCGCTCGCCGGGCAATCATTAGTATCTCTAATATAAATATTGAAGTTCCCGTCACCCAGTGAGCTAAATAAACTATCAGATTGGAAGTTGCTATTATCAAGGCTGTAAGTAAAAGGAGCGGCTACACCGGCAGCGTGTATGGTTATGCTTCCGTTAGCGGAATCGCAAGTAGGGTGAGTTAGGGTAGCTCCAACAATATTTGGTCCCTGAATTTCACCTATTAGAATACTTTGTTGACTCTCACAGCCATTTGCATCTCTTATTTCAACTAAATGAGATCCCTGGTCCAGGCCAGTGAATACATGATCGGTATCAAAAGGCCCGGCGTCCAAACTATACGTAATCGGTAATGCAATTCCGCTTGCAAAAACAGTCAATGTGCCATTAGCTCTTCCGCATATTTCTTCTGCGGCAATTATGCTGTCAATAACAGGACCATCAGGTGTAATCAATGTTACGTCGAGTGTATCGGAACAGGCATTGGAATCGATCGCAATGAGTTGATAGTTTCCGGCTCCCAGGTTTGGAAATGAAGTTGCATTTCCAAAATCGGTACCGCCGTTATGGCTGTAAGTGAGAGGCGGAGTGCCATTGATCACAGTCATGGTTATGGAACCGTTGTCCAAACCACACAAAGGAGCTACCAGTGTAGTGTCTGTAATTTCCGGACCTGGCTGTGGATTTAGTACCTGAAGAATAGTAGCAGTACAACCATTGGTGTCTCTGACAATTATGTCATAATTACCAGGGAATAGGCTGTCAAAGCTATTTGAAGATTGGTAATTGGCGCCATTGTCAATGCTGTAAGACAAAGGCAATGCTGTTCCTGAAGCGGTGATGTCAATAGATCCGTTTGCCAGCCCGCAAGAAGGATCCTGAGCGTTAACAGCGTTAATTGTAGGACCCGGAATATCTGTAATAGTTACATTTTGAGTCTCTTGACATCCGTTTCCATCTTCAACAATTATCGTGTAAATACCGGCACTAAGTCCGTTGAAGCTGGATGTTGTACCAAAAGCACTTCCGTTAAAGCTAATTGTAAGTGGCTCCACTGTTGCGGAGGCGTAGATATCTACAGTTCCATTAGCTTGTGTACAAGTTGTACGCGTGAATAGTATACTGTCAATAACGGGGCCATCAGGCATCGTTAAAGTAACTTCTAAAATATCTGTACATTGATTGTCGTCTCGAACGATAAGCGTATAATCTCCGGCTCCCAGGTTATTGAAAGAGTTGCTGTTGCCAAATGTTCCTCCTCCGTCATTACTGAAGGTTAGCGGAGCCGTTCCATTTATTACAGTCAGATTAATAGAACCGTTGTTATTTCCACAAGTTGGATGGACAAGGGTCGTGTCTGTAATTTCCGGACCTGGCTGTGGATTTAATACCTGAAGAATAGTGGCTGTACAACCATTGGTGTCTCTGACAATGATGTTGTAATTGCCAGGGAATAGGCTGTCGAAGCTGTTTGAAGATTGGTAATTAGCTCCATTATCAATGCTGTATGACAAGGGCAATGCTGTGCCTGAAGCGGTGATGTCAATAGATCCGTTCGGTAGCCCACAAGAAGGGTCTTGCGCGTTAACAGCGTCAATTGTAGGGCCGGGGATGTCAATAATGGTGACATCTTGAGATACCTGACAATTGTTTCCGTCCTGTACTACAACCGGGTAGGTGCCTGCGCTTAAGCCACTGAAACTGGAGGTTGGTCCAAATGTGCCACCATTGAAACTGATAGAAAGTGGAGCTACCGTGCCTGAAGCATAAATGTCAACAGTTCCATTAGCCTGGGTACAGGTAGTATTTGTAAACAATATGCTGTCAATAATCGGGCCATCAGGTGTTAGCAGCGTCACGTCGACCGTGTCGGAACATTGATTGTCGTCTAGAACAATAAGCGTATAGTTTCCTGCTCCGAGGTTATTGAAAGAGTTGCTGTTGCCAAATGTTCCTCCTCCGTCATTACTGAAGGTTAGCGGAGCCGTTCCATTTATTACAGTCAGATCAATAGAACCGTTGTTATTTCCACAAGTTGGATGAACAAGGGTCGTGTCTGTAATTTCCGGACCTGGCTGTGGATTTAGTACCTGAAGAATAGTGGCTGTACAACCATTGGTGTCTCTGACAATAATGTCATAATTACCAGGGAATAGGCTGTCAAAGCTGTTCGAAGATTGGTAATTAGCTCCATTATCAATGCTGTAAGACAAAGGTAGTGCGGTACCAGAAGCGGTGATGTCAATAGATCCATTCGCTAGCCCACAAGAAGGGTCCTGCGCGTTAACAGCGTCAATTGTAGGGCCGGGGATATCAATAATAGTGACATCTTGAGATACCTGACAATTGTTCCCGTCTTGTACTACAACCGGGTAGGTGCCTGCGCTTAAGCCACTGAAACTGGAGGTTGTACCAAATGTGCCACCATTGAAACTGATAGAAAGTGGAGCTACTGTGACTGAAGCATAGATATCAACAGTTCCATTGGCCTGTGTACAAGTAGTATTGGTGAACAAGATGCTGTCAATAACCGGGCCGTCTGGCATTATTAAAGTAACTTCTACTGTATCTGTACATTGGTTGTCGTCTCGAACAATAAGTGTATAGTTTCCTGCTCCCAGGTTATTGAAAAAGTCGCTATTGCCAAATGTTCCCCCACCGTTGTTGCTAAAGGTCAGCGGAGCCGTACCACTTATCACCGTTAGGTCAATAGAACCGTTGTTATTTCCGCAAGTTGGATGAACAAGGCTTGTGTCTGTAATTTGGGGGCCGGGAGCGTCATTTAAAATTAGTGAGGAAGTAATTCTACAATTATTAGCATCGCGGATAACAATATCATAAGTACCCGCACTTAAATTGGTAAAAGAACCTGAGGCGTGAAAACTAATGCCATTATCAATACTGTATTCGATTGGAGCGGTGCCTCCGGATGCACTTAAGGTTATGGTGCCATTATTTTCGCTGCATCTGGTGTCTGTTTTATCTTCTTGGTCGAGTGACAGAGCAGGAGGCTCTGTAATATCGGCAGAGGCCGTGGCAGTACAGTTGTTGGCATCAGTAACGGTTACATTATAGGTGCCTGCTCCTAAATTGCCAGGGTCTTCCGAATTGCCGGCACCATTATCCCAGACAAAATTATATGTTGGCGTTCCGCCGCTTACTGTCAAATCTATACTTCCTGTATTATCTCCGTTGCAAAGTACAGCTCCTCCCGTGGCACTCGCCACCGGGTCGGGATTAATTACCAATGTAGCAGAGCCCAGATTTGCACATCCGGCAGAATCAACGCAAACGGAATAAGTACCCGGTGTAGTTATTCCGGTAAGGTTAGGGCCTGTTTGGCCTGGTATTTCGGTACTTCCGTTATACCAGGTAAAGGTGTGATCTGAATGAGTGATGACCCCTGAATTAAAATTGGCGCTGGTAAAGTTTGCTGCACATTCCTCCACGTCTGCCGGTTGAGGGATAGGCCCGCTGTTTGGATCAAGGCAACCTGTAGTAACCGAAATATCGTCAAGGCCATAGTCGTTACCGTGTATACCACCTGTGGCATTAACCCTTAATCGTATAGTAATTGTTTGATCTGCTAATGAACGCCAGTCAACGGCGTACTCTTCCCAAACTAATGGTTGGTATATTGGAGTAAAATCAGCTAAAGTTTCAATGGCGCCTCCGGGGAGCACTACTTCAAAAGCCATAGGATTAACAAGTGCATCAAATAGTACAGAAAGCCATGCTGAAAAGTGATAAGTTTTATTGGCTTCCACAGTAATATCCTGTTCCCATACTATGGCATCTGGCTGATTAGCAGCATCAACCATGTACATGTTGTTGCCAGTGCGTGGCCCCAATCCTGCCAGTCCATTGTGCATAAACCGATTGAAATCCAACGGGTCGTCGCCAATGTAGTACCTTCCTGGACAAGAGCAGGGAAAGCATCCTGCTTGGCAATTAGGGTCATGCGGTAGGTGTGTGCCGAACCTGCTGCTACCATCATCACCATTTTCAAAGCCACCATTTGTAATTAAGTTTGAACTTAAAGGCTCATCATCACATGTCTGGCTAAATACAGTTATGTTATTTGCAATTACAACAAAGGCACATAGCAAATAGATTTTTATTACCTTCGGTTTCATAAGTTAAGTATTATTTTTTGGACTATACGAGACAACACAATTCAGATAATCCATATTCTGGTTGTTACCGAGGTATCCTAATTAATAATAGATAGCAATCTATAAATAAGGTCTCCCAATTATTAGATAAAATTCGTTGAATTATACTTATGCATAGTGTAATTATTCCACTAAGGTCTTAATTATTATACGGCAAAATCACCTAGTTAGTTTTGCTAGATGTGCTGCCTATCTAATTGATGCACAATGTTTAATGTAGGTAAAATGTACGCTATCTTTATGGAAACGGCCTTTTTATGGAGTGAGAATTAGTACTAAAAGTTTTCCACAAAAAGTTATATTTTTTATTTATTATGTCCAACGACTGTTTTGCTATGCGATGCAAAAAGTGTTCAGCTATTAGGTGAAGATGTATTGAATTTTAAGGATGGAAAGGAGGTCTTAGAATGGTCGATTTAAGAATACACTTTTGTTTACCAAAAAGGACAAAAAAAAAGTGTAAGCTCTGTAGCTTACACTTCTCTTACAACCTTACCAAAGATATGAAAATATAGGTGGGATAAATTCGTTCAACAAACTGGGACGTTGTCAAACTGTATAATATTATACGCGCGGGTTAGCGCAAGGTTATTAATTCCTGAAAAATATTTTAATAAATTTCCGAAATGTTCGATTACCGCGTTTTTAAGCCCCTTTTTTGATGTAAAAAATTTAATAATATTCCCAAGAGCACCAAAACCATTCCTCCTAGTGTGCCTAAATTGATCATTTCATCAAAGAGAAAATAACCATAAGTGATTGCAAAAATAATTCCAAGATAGTATAAGTTTGAAATTCTGGAGACTTCTTCATTCTGATAAGCTTTGGTGAGATATAGCTGACCGAAATGGGTGAATAGTCCAACTCCCACTAATTTACCCAATTCTGAAAGTGTAGGGGTAATCCAATCTAAAAGCATAAATGGTATACATACAGGAAGTGTTACGAGTGAAAAATATAAGATAATTACCAGCGGAGATTCGGAGGTTTTTAGCCTTCGGATGATGGAGTGGGCAATTGCTGCAAATAAAGCCGCTCCTATGATTGTTAAAAGGGAGAAGAGGTTAAGGTTATGATCAAAACCTTTAATTACCCAAATGCCTGCAAAGCTTATTATAAAGAAGAACCATTGAATAAGGTTGATTTTTTCTTTTAAAAATAGGGCAGCTACTATTAAAATAAGCAGTGGTTTGATGTTTACTATGGTAACCACTGTGCCCAGAGGAGCATGCAAAAGCGCATAAAAAAAGCATGATAACGAACAAACACCGAATACACCTCTAAGAATTAGTAATTTTTTGTTTCGCCCAAAGAATGGCGTTTGCTGCTTTTTGAGTTGAATGAAGCATATAATGAGCGATAGAATAGATCGAAAGAATATAATTTGAAAGAATGAAAATCGGTCTAGTGACTTAACCAGCACTTGCATTATTGAAAAGAAGAAAGTGGCAAATACCATGAACCAAACTCCTTTTGAACGAAGCAGTTCTGTCATATCAATTGATAATTTGTGTTAAGCGGGCCAGGTAGTTGTCTTCAGGGCCACCGAATATAAATTCACAGTGAAAACCATTCTTCTCCGCATAATCGGATAGAAGGTCGAAACTGAGAAATAGCCAGTCAAATGATTGTTGATGTTTCTTATAAGAGATATCATAAGTTAATTCACCATAATATTTACCGTATAGGTTGATGTCTACAGCTCCGTCTTCATCATTTGTGTACATATACATGATATCTGTAGATTCCACCAAAATATTACCGTTTGGGGTTAATACCTTTTTCATTTGCTCAAAAAAAGCAGGGAGCTTATCGATGCTTCCTACAATTCCAAGTCCATTCATGAGCATGAGAATAGTGTCATATTTCTCAGGAGAATAAACAAAGAGGTCTGAAGAGGCTACTTTATGGACGCCACGTTGTTTAATTATTTGAGCAGCCAATTCAGATTTTTCCAATGCGGTTACATCTTGATTTTGTTTCTGTAAGAAAAGGGAGTGACTGCCTGCTCCCGCTCCTACATCTAATACTTTACCCTGGCATAAACTCAGTGCCTGGTGTTCTAGTTCCGGATATTGATCTTCTTTTCGGAACAAGTAGGCGACATCGATTTCTTCACCTTCTGTTATGGTTGAATCAACCTTTATCTTGACGTTTTTTTTGCCTCCGTAAAAGTCGCGAATAGCTTCACCAAAAACATCGTTGTGTGCTTTTTTTGAGAACCATTTCATCTAACTCTTATTTAAAAAGTTGTGCAAAATAAAATACGATAAACGGAAGTGCGAAAAATGTAACAATCAGGTAAGCAATACCCACATGCTGTCTTTGCGCACTTGCTTTTCCAAGTTTTTTTGCAAGTCTTACGGGGATATTGCGCATAAACCCAATAGGGTAGAATAAGAATGCGCCCAGTAGATTAAATAGTAAATGCACAAATGCAACTGTGAGTGCGGCTTCATTTTCGATCAGAGCAGCTAGAATAGCCGTAATTGTTGTGCCGATATTTGCACCGAGTAAGAAAGGGAATACCTTTTTGGTGGTGATTTTATTGGAGGCAACAAATGGGACGATGAGGGAAGTAGTAACAGAGCTCGATTGTACAAGCGTGGTAATACCGATTCCCCATCCCATCGCATAAAAGTGATTTTTAAACACGATGTTACTCAGGTTTTTTTGAGTTCTTCCGATGATGAATTTTTTAAGGAAAAACGCAAAGCCCCTTATGCAGGCATAAAGGCTTATAAGTGAAATGGTAAATAAAATCCAGGGATTAATATCTCCTAAATGAAAAAACCTTTTCGTAAACAACTCTATGAATGAAGCCAAGGCAAAATCCGAATCGAAAGCAAAGGCAAACAAGTGGCTTAACTTTTTGGCCGTGAATGATAAAAAATGAAAAAAATACTCAATTGGAAAGAGAATTAAGGTTACGAGTATATTGAAGAAATCGTGCATGGTGGCGGCGACTACTGCCCGTTTGAATTCTTTTTTTCTTCCTACATGGGCATAGGCGAGAATAGTACTTGTTACGGACGTTCCTACATTTGCACCCATGATAATGGGAATAGCCATTTCAATGGTGAGTGCACCCGAAGCTACCAGTGTGACAACGATAGACGTGGAGGTAGAGCTACTTTGAATAATAGCAGTTGCCAGTATACCAACAAACAAACCTACTATTGGTCCGTCTATGCTGCTAATAATGAAGGTTGCTGTATCCTTACCAAATAGTTTTAATGAATCACCAAAAACCTTAATTGAAATTAAAAAACCAATAAGAGTAAGAAGGAAGAAAAATATTTTTTTCGCCGGGCTATATTTTTGGACCTGAATGTTCATTAAATCTGCGTTCCCTACATGTCATAATGATTTTTTGGTGATACTACATTGTTTGGTAATTGTAGCTCGCGTTCCTTTTAGATGTTGAATATTGTGTGATCAATTACCTAAGAGTGCCCGAAATCTCATGCAAGATAGAAAAATATATGAATCTAGTCTATATAGTATCAACCAAATCTCCCTGAAAAGTAATTTTGAGTTTGTTTTTCAGTCGGATTGTCAAAAATACGTGTTGTCGCGCCGTATTCTATGAGTTCTCCCAAATAAAAAAAGGCAGTGTCATCGCTCACCCTTTTGGCTTGCTGCATATTGTGCGTTACAATAATAATCGTATACTTCGCTTTTAGTGTAGTAATCAACTCTTCCAGTTTGGCGCTGGATATAGGGTCGAGAGCCGAAGCCGGTTCATCCATTAAAATAACATCAGGTTCGACAGCCAGTGATCTGGCGATACACAAACGCTGTTGCTGTCCTCCACTTAATTCCATAGCCGATTTTTTGAGATCATCTTTGACTTCATCCCATAATACGACATTTTTAAGAGCTCTTTCAACAGCTTCGTTTAATACACTTTTTTTGTTGATTCCCTGTAGTTTAAGGCCGTATGCCACGTTTTCATAAATTGACTTTGGGAAAGGGTTGGGCTTTTGGAAAACCATGCCTACATGTTTCCTCAGGTCTTCCACTCTAATGTGTTTGTCGTAAATGTTTTGCCCCTGAATATGAATTAAACCTTCCATTCTGAAGTTGTCGATGTAATCGTTCATACGATTAAAAAGTCTCAAAAATGTCGATTTTCCACAACCCGATGGGCCAATGAATGCAGTAACGGTGTTTGGTTTAATGTTTAGGCTCACGTTTTTAATCACCTGTTTTTCTCCATAGAAAACATCTACATTCTCAGATTGTAAGCACCAGTTTTCCATATCTTTCCGTGTGTTATTGCTTTGATCCATTAGGTTTAATTTATCAATTACCATTTCATTTTTTTCTGCCACTTATTTCGCCAGTAAATAGCAATGCCATTTAGCATAAACGTGATAACAAGTAATACAATGATCGCAGCAGCGGCGTTCCGTGTAAACCCTTCTATTGGGCGCGTGCTCCAGTCATATATTTGCATTGGTAATACCGTGTAATAGCTCAGCGGGCTTTTGGGAATTACTCTTACGGAAGCCGCCGCTCCGACTAGAATTATTGGTGCCGTCTCACCTATTATACGTGATAAGGCTAATATTGAACCTGTCAAAATCCCTCCCGCAGAGGCAGGTAACAGCTGTGTCCATATCATTTGCCATTTAGATGCTCCCATGCCATATGCCGCCAGCCTGATGGAATCCGGAATCGCCTTTATCGATTCTCGGGTTGCTACGATGACGATGGGGATCACCAATAAAGCAAGAGTAATCGCTCCGGCTAAAAGGCTTTGTCCTAATATGGGTACGAAAATGGTCATTCCTAAAATGCCGTATATCACCGACGGAACACCGGCCAGATTGGCGATGTTTATTTCTAATATTCTGCTTAAGCGAGATTTGGGGTTATATTCTTCTAAATAGATTCCGGCAGCGATTCCAAGTGGCGTTCCGATTAATGCGGTGAGCGCAAATATCCATATTGACCCCATCCAGGCGGCTTTAATACCAGCCTTTTCCCAGAATCTGGATTGAAAACTGTTGAAAAAATCCCAGCTTATCCTTTGATAACCTTCCTGAAGTATTCTAAAAATAAAGATAGCGAGTAGCAGGAGACCAATGAAGGTACAAAATAGCGCAAATACTTTGAAACAGTGATCTTTAAAACGGCTTATTTTTGTGACCCTGGATGTTTTAATCTCATTCATACCTTTCCTGAAATTTCTTTTTGATATAGGAACTAATAATATTCAATAGGAGTGTGAATAAAAACAGGCTAATTCCTGTAGCATACATCGCATAATACGCAGGATCACCAATTGCCACATCACTCTTACTTACACCCACCATATACGCTGTTACTGTTTCTACTTCTCGCAATGGGTTCAAACTCATAGAGGGTTTGGAACCGGCAGCAATACTCACAATCATGGTTTCACCTAGTGCTCTCGATATCGCCAGTATGATCGAAACTATAATTCCCGAGGAAGCGGCAGGTACAACTACTTTAATTGCTGTTTGCAGTTTGGTGCCACCAAGGGCAAAGGACCCTCTGCGCAACGATCCCGGAACCGCATTCATGGCATCTTCGCTCAATGAAGATACCATTGGCAGTATCATTATACCCATGACAATTCCTGCCGAAAGTGCGTTGTTTATTTCTATAGTAGGAAAAATGGTCTCCTTTAAAAAAGGGGTGACAATAGTTAAGGCAAAATAGCCATAGACAACCGTTGGCACAGCAGCTAGTACTTCAAGTGCGGGTTTTACTTTTCTCTTGAAGTTCTGAGGTGCGTATTCACTTAAATAAATAGCAATGGTAACTCCAAGAACCACTGCAATGACTGTTGCTATTAGTGATGTAAGCAAAGTGCCAGTAAGCAATGGCAGAATCCCATAGTTTTTCTCTGCAAATGTAGGTGTCCATTCCGTGTCTGTCAAGAATGTCGATAATGGCACACTTTCAAAAAAAAGAAACGCGTTAAAAGACAAAATAATAATAATGCCCAGTGTAATGGAAATGGTTATTCCGGCGCTGCTGGCCAAAATGCTTTCTATTATTTTTTCCTTGGTATATCTGTTCAACATAAATACTGTTCCATTTGAATTATAGCAGTCACTATTGCAGAAACTGCTCGAATCTTTGCATTTCTTTGGTGTATTGCTGCTCTTTAAGAGCCATGTACCCTACTTCACTGGCTAGTGGGCCGGCATTATTTAAATAATATCTTACAAATTCCCGCACCACTTTTTTGGAGCATGAGTTTTTGTTCACATAAATGTAAAGTGGTCTGGTTAAAGGAGAATAGGTGCCGTTCGTGACGGTTTCCGGTGAAGGTAGTACAGTCGCTTTACCATTATTTACCGGGACCAGCTTTAGTTTGTCTTTGTTTTCTTCAAAGTAAGCATAACCGAAATAACCCAGCGCATATTTGTTTTGGCTTATCCCATGTACCAAAACGTGATCATCTTCATTAGGTGAGTAATCATTCCGGCAGCTTCCGGCTTTATTCATTATTTTTTCTGTAAAGAAATCGAAAGTTCCAGATGCCGGTCCGGGGCCATATAATTTTATCTTCTCGTCAGGCCAGTTTTTATGAATATCTGACCACTTGTTTATTTTCCCTTTGGCACCGGGTTCCCATATTTTTCTCAAATCCTCCACTGATAATTCATTAACCCAGGTGTTTTCCTTATTAATCACTATGGCCAAACCGTCGTAAGCCACTTTCAATTCCAGGTAATCGGTTTGAGTTGCTTTCGACTGATTTATTTCCTTTGGCTTAATTGGTCTCGATGCATTGTTGATGTCGCAATTCTGAGCAAAAAAGTTTTTGAAACCACTTCCTGTACCTGAATAGTTTACAATAACACAAATTTCGGGTTCGGCCTTTGAAAACTCTTCAGCAACGGCCTCCGATAAAGGGTACACCGTACTTGATCCGTCAACGAGAACTGTGTTTTTTTTACTTGAATTTCCACACGAGCCTAAAATTGAGAGGAGTATAATACAATATATGAATGCACTTATTTTCATCGGTTTGTTTTAATTTGCCGGAAAAGTAAATGCAATAGTCTACAAAAAGTACAAGAGATGGTTAAATAATTGTTAATCATAAATTAACAAGTGTTGTTTCGAATTATTTCCCTGAATTCCAGGCAGTGTTTCGTTGTAACAGGCTGTTTTTCAGGTGTTTTGTCCGTCTTGACGAATTTCAGCACCAAATATGATTTTGATTATGGCTTTCGAAGTACCGTGAGCTTATGAACAAGTGAAATTATTATTTTGAAGCGTACTTTTAGTGGTGCGAATGGGAGCACGAACTAAATACCTGTTTACGCTTGTGTGTTCACCTATCTTTTGTTTATCTTTGATTTTATCCGTAAATTAATACAAGGCACAGCAAAGATGAGAAAGAAAATAGTTGCAGGAAACTGGAAAATGAATAATGACATCGATGAAAGTAAAAACTTAGCTGAAGCGGTTTTAGCATTGGTGAAAAGTAATGATGTAGCAGGTGTACAAGCCGTATTATGTCCACCCTTTGTGAATTTGTCTGCAGTTGGAGACGTTATACATAATTCAGCTATTTCGTTAGGTGCACAAAATTGTTACCCAAAGTCTTCCGGAGCATTTACTGGAGAAACATCATTAGCAATGTTGAAGTCTGTAGGGGCTCAATTCGTAATTATAGGCCATAGTGAGCGTCGCGAATATTTTAACGAAACCAATGCTTTTGTTAAAGAAAAGGTTGATGCAATACTTGAAAACGGCAATACACCTATTTTCTGCTGTGGTGAGTCGTTGGAACAAAGAGAAGGTGGAGTGCATATTGATTTTGTAAAAGCACAATTAACCGAAAGTTTGTTTCATTTGGATGCCGAAGGTATTAAAAGTGTAGTAATAGCATATGAACCAATTTGGGCCATTGGAACTGGTGTGACTGCTTCCACGGAGCAGGCGCAGGAAATGCACAAGATTTTACGAGATCATATAGCGTCCAACTACAGTCAGGAAGTGGCAGATGAAGTTTCCATATTATACGGAGGAAGCTGCAAGCCAGGAAATGCACCAGAATTATTTGCATGTCCGGATGTGGACGGTGGTCTAATAGGAGGTGCCTCATTAAAAGCACAAGATTTTGTCGATATTATCAAATCATTCTAAAAAAATACTAAGAAGAATTTTATTAACACTGGTCATTTTTACTGCAGTTAGTTTGTTTTCTGCAGTAAAAAAGGCCAAACCACTCTCAGACCCTTGTGAGTTGTACGGTACGGTGTACTTTGAATCTAACAGAGCTCTCGCAGATTATACTGTTTACATTGAAGGTTCAGAAGGCTTTGCAGATATTACCGTGTACAAAGAAGAAAGTGATCTGTATGCAGATAGACCCGGACATTGGTATATCGCATCTGACCCTGCTTTTGCTAATTTTACACTATTCATTGAAAGTGACAATTCTTTCGCCGACTTCAATATTTATTTCACAGACATTGAAGCATTCGCCGGATGTCATTAATCGCTAAATCTGTTTAATTGGAATTTCTTGAAATTAACATCAAAGCCAGTTCTTCATTGCATGAATTGCTCATGGCAGAACTTTCAATGTTGGAATTTGATTCTTTTTTAGAAGAAGAGGACGAACTTAAAGCTTATGTGGAGGAGCATAAGTTTGATTCTAATGGTTTTAAAGATCTTATTGAACGTTACAGTTCGATGAACAGTGAGATAAGCTTTGAGGTAAAAAAACAGGAGAAAATAAATTGGAATGAAAAGTGGGAATCCAATTTCAAAGAATCCATAGTCAACGATAAGTGTATTATTAGGGCTCCTTTTCACGAACCCAATAAAGCATATGACTATGAAATTGTCATTAACCCCAGAATGTCATTTGGAACGGGTCACCACCACACTACCTCTATGATGCTCCAATATCAAATGGAATTAGAGCATAAAGGTAAATACGTGTTAGATGTCGGTTGTGGAACGGGGATATTGTCGATTATGGCTTCCAAATTGCAAGCAGAAGCAATTACAGCCTGCGATATTGATGAGTGGAGTGTAGAAAACGCTACAGAAAACATTCAACTAAATAATAGTTCAAATATTCAAGTTTTCAAAGGAACTATAGATTCGTTAACAGCATCGGGTTCATTTGATTTAATTCTGGCAAATATTAACAAGAATATTATTATCAATGATATAACTGCCTATTTCAAATATCTGAAGAAAAATGGCTATCTTGTGTTGAGTGGCTTTTATGAAGAAGACGTTGATGATGTTGTGTTAGAGGCAGAAAAAGCAGGATTTCAGTTAATTAGCAAAAAAAATCAATCGCCTTGGTCAAGTTTGTTGTTGAAAAAATGAGAATTTCAATTAGTCATTTTGGGTTGGCGCTTTTAGCGTTAATAATGTCCGTATCCTTACATGCTCAGCAAAATGGATCCTTTTCCAAAGACCATAACGTTTTTATAAAAGAAATCACCAAATCGGTAAGCACATATAATAAAGAAGCCGAGGACGAAAAGGTAGCTAAGTTCACAGAATTATGGACTTCTTTAGACCCTAAGCTGAAGAAGTACTTCATCGAAGATATTAATTTTTTAAAAAAGAAAGGCTTAAGAACTGTACCTTATTTGACCTCTTTCATGGAGCAAGTATATTATGCAGCTAATAATAAGGGTTTAAGCGGAGCTAAGTTAGACAATCTGTATAAAGTAAACAGGAAAGTGTTTAAGGCCTACGACAGCAAAAAAATAAAGGCTTACCTGGCCACAACAAGGAATTTTTTCAAGTCAGACTTACTTTTTACCGATGTGAAACACAATTGGCACGTAACCGGAGAAAATTTTGAATTGAAATTTATTGAGGAGAAAGAGCTCATAGAAGAAGAGTTGATTGAAGAGACCGGGGGGCAGGATGATACCGGTGAATGGAAAGATGAGAATAAAGACGGGTGGGGCGACGATAATGGTGATGCCTTTGGAGATTGGGATGACCAAGACGATGCCGAAAACTGGGGTACCCTGAATGAAGACGAAGAAGTAATATCTGATGCGGTTGCTGAGACCTTGTTTTCAGAACCCATTTTGTCGGTACCAAACGGACCCGTTTTTGAGTTTAAAGGTGTTACGCTGGATCTTGAAGCCAAATACGACTCCGTAGCCATTCAGAATACATCAGGTACTTTTATAATAACCGAGAATAAATTTGTTGGTGAAGGCGGGAAATTTGATTGGTCAAATACAGAACTTGGAGATAAGGCCTTTGTTGAATTAAATAAATACGAATTTAAAACAAATACACGTACTGTTAAGGCTGAAGGCATCATGCTGAACTATAACGAGAAACTGCACGAACCAATCAAAGGTATATTTGAGTTCTCGAGCGTAAGGCGACGGCCAAACGAAAGTGCCAAATATCCTCGCTTTATGTCCTATACCAACGACGTACATATTAAAGGACTAGAAGAAAATGTAAAATACAAAGGAGGTTTTTCACTGGAAGGAGCAAGGGTTTTGAGTACTTCGTTAAATGAGGGGCTATGCGTGGTAGATTTTTATTTGAATGGAGAAGAAAAATTCAAAGCAAAATCAAAAAACTTTACACTAAACGATTCTACCATAGCTTCCAACCTGTGTGCAATCGTTATTTACGAAAATCATGACTCTATTTACAACCCGGGGGTTAGCTTAAAGTATAACAATGTTAATAAAGAACTGAAAGTCACCCGCGATAAAGGAGCATTTAAAAATTCTGCGTTTATAGATCACCATCATCAATTGGAGATACACGTTGATGCCATTAAATGGGTATTGAATGATACCGTTATCCAGTTTTATATGACTAATGCCCGAAATGAACGCCCGGCTTTTTTCAATTCGGCGGAAAGTTTTAACCAGTCGGAATATATTCGTTTAAAGGGATTTTTTCCATTTCATCCCTTGCAATTAATACTTAATTATGTCAATAGAACAAAGAAAACTTCGTTCAATGCTTTGGATCTTGCCAAATTTTCAAGACAGAAGGATGCCGTAGTAAAGGATGCTATGAAAACGTTGATGCGGCACGGTTATATTGATTATAATACAAGGACAGGTCTCGTTATTCTTAAACCTAAGACCAGGCATTATGTAGAGTCGCATAAAGGTGATAAAGATTTCGACATCATTTCAATTAAATCTGTTGACCCGCCATCTGTTAATGCACACCTACATATCACTACCAACACGATGATCGTTGAGGGAGTCGATGAATTTAGGTTAAGTGATTCTTCTAATGTTGTTTGTTATCCTGCCGATCGCAGGATTATGATAAAAGAGAATAGAAATATTGAATTTAACGGACGCGTTCATACCACAGGTTATCAATTTAACGGACGCGATTTTAAATTTAACTATGACGAGTTCAATATGGAATTAGCTCATATTGATTCTATTAAGTTTATAGTAGAGGTAAAAGATAGTGTGACTGGTGAAGTCAGAGGAAGTAAGACTTTGGAAAACAAATTGAGTTACTCATCAGGAACCCTGACCATAGACAAGGCCGATAACAAATCCGGTAAAGTTAATTATCCCAATTTCCCACATTTTGATGCGAATAAAGGAGCTTCGGTTGTATTTAACCAGGGTGATGTCTTAGGTGGAGTCTATGATACGGCTGTGAAGTATAAAATTCCTCCGTTTGATATCGACAGCTTGGATAATAAAATAGATGGAAATGTGAAATTCAACGGCGCCTTTAATTCTGGTGGCATTTTCCCTGAATTCGAAGAAGAACTAGGGGTAATGGAAGATTTGTCATTCGGATTCGAGCATGATGTGCCTGATGAAGGATATCCTTTATATGAAACTAATGCCAGGTTTTACGGAATAGTGAAAATGAGTAAACAAGGGATACGTGGTGAAGGCTATATAGATTTCCTCAATACACGGATAAATTCCAGTGATTTTGTCTTTTATCAAGATTCCGTCAAAGCGATAGGCTCGTCTTCTGTCACTAAGGAAGGAGTATGCCCCGATGCGCATAAATATGTCACATTTCCGTCAGTCAACGTCAGTGATTATGAATTAGTATGGTATCCAAAAGTAGACTCGATGATTTTGACCAGTTATGCGTCTCCTTTTGAAACCTATGACAATAAAGCGCAATTAACAGGTAGTGTGACAATTACCAAAAGTGGCATGAAAGGTAATGGTATGATGCGGTCAGAGGGGTCTCTTACGATATCGGAAAATATTATTCTTCATCAGCATAAATACAAAGGTCGGGATGCACAATTTGAAATATTGACCGAAGTACAGGGTAAACCGGCAATGAAATCAGATGAAGTAAGTATTGAAGTGGATTTTGAGAATGATGTCGCTCATTTTCAACCCGAACCCAACTCTCTTGCTGTAAATGAATTTCCTTATTTGAAATATAAATCATCATTAAACCAAGGGAGCTGGGACATTAAAGGAAGAAAAGTAACCATGATTAAACCGGATGAAATTCCTTTAAAAAAGTCTTATTTCTATTCTATACACCCCAAACAGGATTCCATTGCTTTTAATGCCCAGGCTGCTACCTATTACATGGACTCGCTGAAATTGCATGTGAAAGGGGTCCCTGAGTTAAGAATAGCTGATGCCAGTATAAGGCCATTTAAGAGTGAACTCAATATAACTGAAAATGCACAGATTGAAACCTTGCACAGAGCTGAAATAACCTTAGACACAGCCGGAAAATTTCACTTGCTCACAGAAGGTGATTTAAATATTAAATCAAGAAATAAGTTCGATGGAAAGGCGATCTATCAGTTCATCAATTTTGAGCAGGATTCCCTTCCAATACAGTTTAATCGTTTCGAGCTGGTCGAAGAAAAAGTAGATAAAAAAAGTACGATAATTCAAACCGTTTCTAATGGAGCAGTGCTGGAAGAAGATTCTTTTTATATAGCACCACAAATGTTATATAAAGGTAATGCGACCATGTATGCAAAAAAGAAGCAGCTTGAATTTGACGGTTTTGTGAAACTTGATATCAAAAGTTTGATAGCCACGGCAAACTGGATAAAGTTTAGCTCGCGAAAATCGGACGGAATTCGTATCGACATCAAAGATCAATATGCGCCCGATGGAAAGCCTTTACTTTGCGGTGTTCATTTTTCGAATTCCAAAAAGAATTTTTATAGTACCTTTTTGGAAACCAAGAAATCTGTCAATGATCAGTCGTTGTTGACAGCATCAGGTTTCTTAACTCATAACCTGGAATCTGGCAATTTTGAAGTCGGTTCAAATGAACTGCTATCTGCCGACACCCGTGTAGGTTCAAAATTTGGCTTTAATGAAACAGAAGGGAAATTCGTTTTTGAAGGTAATATGAATCTCATTAACCCCGATATGGACGGTAAACTGGATATGGAAATGTTATTTGCCGGAAGAGGGATCAATAGTCTTAGTGATACTAGTGTTAATTTAAATGGTGTAATGGTATTGAATTATTTCGTACCGGAAGCATTATATGATATAATGGGGAAGGATATGGCAGAAATGGCCTATCTGCTTGGTTTGGAAAAGGTAAACAATTCTTCGGACTCTTTATTGCATAGTATTGCAAACCTGGAAAGTGATAAAGCTGCAGAGAGTTATCAAAAGAGTACTAAACTTAATTACTTGCCCATTTATAAAGCTGGGAAAAACCTCTCCAAAGGCATCGTCCTGAACAATCTAAACCTGAACTATTCTGCTGCGCACAGATCCTGGCACAGTGTGGGTAAACTGGGCGTTTCGAATGTTCTTAAAAATGATGTGAATGCATATGTAGACGGATTTCTTGAAATTCACAAATCCTCCGTAGGAGACAGGGTGAGCCTATACCTGCAACTCGACGATAACAACTGGTATTACATGGAATACAGTAATGATGCACTGGTTGCAATTTCCTCAAGTAATGAATTTAACGATTATGTTGAATCCAAGTCTACTATGGCCAAGAACGAACTGAAAGGGCTGTATTATTTTACGCTCGCCAGTGAGTCTCAAAAGTCCAGGTTCTTAAAGAAATACAATGAATCGTTTTTAAACGGTGAATTACAAATAATTGAAGAGGAGGCTGACGACGACGATTCGGATGCTTATGATGATCTCAATGAAGAAGAAGATGAGTTTGATCAGGATTTAGATGAAGCAATAGAAGACGAATCTGACGAAGACAATGTAGAAGAAGAGGTTGACGGTGGCGCAGATAACGTTCACGAATCTGGAAGTGATCAGTAAGTCGATGAAAAGAATCATTGGAACCATTTTTTTGGCGACGCGTTAATATTATAAGGGGCATTTGTAAATTATCTGATAAACTGGCAACTAACAATGGACAACTACGTTAATAACTGGGCTATTCGGAATAGATTTCCGATTTTCTTTTTATTAACTATATTTGTAGGCTCAATATATTACAATAGTATATGATGACAGTTTTGCTTATATCGGTATGTGCTATTATTTCTTACCTCTTGGGTTCAATCCCCACAGCGGTCTGGTATGGAAAAGCACAATATGGAATTGATATTCGTGAATATGGCAGTGGAAATGCCGGAGCAACCAATACTTTTCGGGTTTTAGGAAAGAAAGCGGGTGTTTTGGTTATGCTCATTGACATTCTTAAAGGTTTTGCTGCAACAGCATTGGCGGCATTATTAATAGATGCCTCGCAAATTTTTGATGTAGAAATTACGTTCACATCAAATGAATACATTTTATGCCAGCTGGGGTTTGGAGTAACGGCGGTTATCGGTCATATTTTTCCGATATATGCTAATTTTAAAGGCGGTAAAGGCGTGGCTACATTGCTAGGCATGATTATAGCCGTCGATTATGAAGCCTCTTTGGCTTGCCTGGCAGTATTTGTCGTAGTTTTCCTCACAACAAAATATGTGTCTTTAGGGTCAATGATTGCTGCACTCACTTTTCCTTTGGTTTTAATTCTTCCATGGTTAGGAGCTACCGCACCAAGTCCGATTTTGATCATTTTCGGTTTTGTTCTTTTTTCAATGGTAGTACTCACTCACCGTAAAAACATCAACCGTCTTATTCACGGAGAGGAGAACAAAGCCAATTTTCGTCTGAGAAAAAATAGAAATTAACTACTAATTTCATTCCTTTGTTTTACATTTGGGGATTCTTCTTAATACGAAGTATAGCCAAATGAAAGATTACATTGAACAACAAAAGAACCAGTTTTTAGAAGAACTTTTCGAATTATTGCGCATACCTTCTGTAAGCGCCAATAGTTCTTATGCACCCGATGTGCGTAAGGCTGCTGATTTCATTGAAGATAAATTAAAGCAAGCAGGTTGCCAAAAAACAGCACTATTTGAAACAGCAGGTTTTCCAATTATATATGGCGAACTCCTTATTGATGAAAGTAAACCTACCGTACTTGTTTACGGTCATTATGATGTGCAACCTCCCGAACCCTTGGAATTGTGGGTGTCACCTCCTTTTGAGCCTGAAATCAGAGATGGTAAAATTTTTGCCCGGGGAGCCAGTGATGATAAAGGGCAGGTTTATATGCATATTAAAGCCTTACAGACAATGGTACAGACTGGTAACCTAAGCTGTAATGTGAAATTTCTAATTGAAGGTGAAGAAGAGATAGGATCTGCCAATTTAGAACAATTTGTTAAAAACAATCTCGAATTACTGCGGGCAGACCTCATGTTAATATCTGATACGGGCATGCTCTCCAATGAAAATCCTTCAATTACTGTTGGATTACGAGGAATGAGCTATGTGGAAGTGGAGTTGACGGGGCCCAACAGAGATTTGCATTCAGGCATGTATGGTGGTGCCGTAGCTAATCCGGTGAATGTGCTCTGCCAAATGATTGCTTCCATGCACGATGAAAATAACCGCGTAACCATACCTGGGTTTTACGATGATGTGGAAGAACTTAGCGATGCAGACAAGGAAGCACTACTGAGTGCCCCTTTTGATCCTGAGAATTACAAGAAAGAAATAGGTCTTGATGCATTGCATGGTGAGAAAGGGTATTCTACCCTTGAACATTTGGGAACAAGGCCTACACTTGATGTAAACGGGATTTGGGGTGGTTATATCGGGGAAGGTCCTAAAACAGTTTTGCCTTCCAAAGCTTATGCCAAAATTTCTATGCGACTCGTACCAAACCAGTCTTCAGAAAAAATCACTGAATTGTTTCAACAGCATTTTGAGCGTATTGCTCCTTCAACTGTTAAGGTGAAAGTTGCTCCAATGCATGGTGGAGAAGCAGCGGTAACACCAACCGATGCTCCGGGGTACCTGGCAGCCAGTAAGGCAGTTGAGCAGGTTTGGGGTAAGAAACCAATACCTATGAGAGATGGAGGGTCTATTCCAATTGTGGCGCTTTTTGAAAATGAATTAAATATAAACGTAATTTTGATGGGTTTTGGATTAGATGAAGATGCGATCCATTCTCCCAATGAAAGCTATGGCGTAGAGAACTATCTGAAAGGTATAGAGACAATTTGTTCGTTCTTTCAGCATTATAAAGGAAACGTTTGATATAGGTCTTTTAACGGACCAATAACAACTATTTAACAGGTCAATAACAGGTCTAAAGAAAATATTTGTGTTAATTTACAGTTAACTTATCACGTAGCAAAGGAAATAGTGTAGATATGAAAACAATTAAATATTGTACCGGTCTTATATTTTTTTTATTGGTTAGTACCATTTCTTGGGGGCAACAGAATCAAGACGATTTAATTACCTGGGAATACAAATTAAGTAAGGACGATCTTCATGTTGGCGATAAAGTAGAACTGGAACTACACGTTAAGATTGACCCGGCATGGTATATCTATGGTGCACAATTCAAATGTGATCCTCAGAAAACAGAAATAGATTTTTCAGAAGGTACGAACAAGGGCTACAAAGCACTGGGCCAACTGACATCTCCTGGAGATAAGGAGAAATTTGATGACATTTTTGAGTGCAACTATCGCTATTTCAAAAAGGAAGGTGTGTTTAAAATGCCCATAGAAATTACCGCGGAAAATGTTCAGATTGAAGGATTAATAATATACCAGTTATGTACAGTGAAAGATGGTATGTGTATCCCTTTTGACAGGCCACTGCTATTAAAAAAAAAAGTAAAAGCTAAACCTCAATCCTCAGAGACCGATACCAAGGCAGGTGCTGAAACGGGCCTGAAATCAACTAAGGACAATACAAGTAAAGTTGAAAACCCTTCTCCGGATACCAGAGAAAACGGTAATATCACAGGTCAGGTAAATGTCGAACAAGTTGATAGTTCTTGCTGTCAACGCGTTTATGAACAACAACAGGAAATTTTGGCTCGCTTGAACGGTGAGTATTCCAATAAGCCAGGATTGACTCAGGCCATAGCCGGTTCCGGTGAAAAGTGCAGTATTGAACGCCGGGCCGGGTATGATCACATCACTATCGAACCTTTTGACCATACGGAAAAGAAGGACGACTGGCGAGCCTTACTCGTTTTTATGGGTGTGGCATTTATAGGGGGACTTGCTGCCCTGCTCACTCCTTGTGTTTTTCCGATGATTCCGATGACGGTAACCTTCTTTACGAAAAGCTCCAAAAGCAGAGCCAAAGGTATTACCAACGCACTTATTTATGGATTTTCTATCATCGCCATATTTGTACTTTTAGGTACCGTAGTGGCTTATTTGTTTGGTCCTAATTTTGCGCATACCTTATCTACCCACTGGTTGCCCAATGGCATCTTCTTTTTGGTATTCATTATATTTGCCTTGTCATTTCTTGGCTTGTTCGAAATTACACTTCCCAGTCGTTTTGTAAATAATATGGATAAGCAGTCGGATAAAGGGGGACTGATAGGGGTGTTTTTTATGGCTTTTACGCTGGTATTGGTATCTTTTTCATGTACAGGTCCTATCGTGGGCTCAATTTTGATTGAATCGGCAGGAGGTGAGTTTTTGAAACCAATTGTAGGAATGCTTGGGTTTAGCCTGGCTTTTGCTTTGCCATTTACACTTTTTGCCTTGTTTCCTTCCTGGTTAAACAGCCTGCCACAATCGGGTGGGTGGCTCAATGCCGTTAAAGTGGTTCTGGGGCTATTTGAATTTGCTTTTGCCTTTAAGTTTTTAAGTCAAATCGACCTTATCGAAGGTTGGGGTGTTCTGGATAGAAATGTGTTCCTGGCAATATGGGTGGCCTCGTTCCTAATGATCGGAATATACCTAATTGGTAAAATTCGCTTTCCTCATGACAGCCCATTAGAAAAAATAGGTGTTTTCAGAGCTATAGTGGCTGTTTTAACATTTTCGTTTGTCATTTATATGGCACCCGGACTTTGGGGGGCACCTTTGAAATTGTTATCCGGGATTTTACCGCCACGTACCACCCAGGATTTCGACTTGGAGCGCATGATTCGTGAACAGGGTATAGAAGGCAATAATATCTGTGAAGAGCCTTTGTACGAAGACCTTTTTCATTTACCTCACAGCTTAAATGGCTATTTCGATTTGCAACAGGCAATCTGCTGTGCTATCGAACAGAATAAACCCATTTTTGTTGATTTTACCGGTCATGGATGTGCAAATTGCCGTAGAATGGAAGAAAGTGTTTGGAGCGACCCCAAAGTCTATAAAAAGCTACGTGAAGATTTTGTGATTGTGGCTTTATATACCGACGATAAAAACAAACTGCCCCAGGAAGAACGCTATATTGATAAAGATGGTGAAAAAATTTCACGTATTGGTAAAGCTGCACTGGATTTTGAAAAACGATTTTTTAACCGGGTAGCACAGCCTTATTATGTTTTATTAGGCGTCAATGAGGTGCAAACTAAGAATGGTAAAATTGTTCTGAATGAGCTGGCTCAGCCACAGCCTTATAACCCCGATGTCAATAATTTCGTGGAATTTCTGGAAACAGGTGTAGGGAACTACAAAGATATGCAGCAATAAAAAATACTTATTTATGGAATAGACGACAGGTGCAACTCTTAATAACAGTTCACTTTAAAAATCTATGGAAATGAATAAGTATGTGTTATGTTTTTTAGTACTAAGCTGTTGCTATCAGCTTATCGCTCAAAATAACCAGGAAATTCAGGAAAGTATTCCTGTTGTCAACCTCTACCTGAAAGAAAACCCCAATGATCTCCGTTTTAGTACAGCAGCCAGAGCCTTATCAAAGGCACCGCCGGAAGTTTTCGAATTGAAGTCTTCCATTCCTCAAGTGCTTAGCACTGCAATGGGTAATACGTTGGCCATTCCTGCCAATGCATTTATCGACCAGAATGGTGTCCCGGCAACAGGGAAGGTGGATGTTTTGTACAAGGACTATTATACTTCCCTTGAAACGCTGGCAGATAATATTAACATGACAATTACAGCTAATGGTAAAACGAAACATTTTGAATCTGCCGGAATGTTTGAATTGCGTGCCCGAAAAGGGGAGAAGGAGTTGCAGCTCGATCCTTCAAAACCGATTGCTGTTAACATGAAAAGTCTAAAACAAGGTGAGGGATTCAACTATTACACCTATAATGAAAGTACAGACAAGTGGGAAACTAAACAAGAACAGCTGGGCTTTGAGAAAATGGAATCTTTTATGATCGGAGATACCTGTGACCTTGAAATGTTGTGGGAACTGGTTAATGGCTCAAAACCTCGTATTGATATTGACACTTATCATATACTCTATGATCGGGAGAATTTTGTTTTCAGTATAAAAGGGAGTACACAACGCAGTAAATTTCGTTCTTCAAATGGTTTGAGTGTACCAATAAGCGATGATGAATATAATTTTCTAAAATCTGTGGCTTATCGATTGGATAAAAAATCGGCGGGAAAATTTGAAAAAATATTAAAAAGGCCTCGTGGTACGTATTTGACAAAAGCAGATTTTAGCAAAAAGGTGCGAGATCCGAAATCCCATTTAATAAGTGGTGATGTAAACGACATTTCTATTTCTTATGAGGATCCCTTATCATCCATAATAACCTTAAAGGTAATTACCGGTTCCGATACCCTGGTATTAAAGTCACAAGCGGCATTTGGTTTGGCAGAAACGGCTTATAAAAACAATATAGCCCAGTTCTATAAAGATTATACACAGGTGCGCGCAAACCGTGATTCCATTTATCATAATCTGAAAGCAGGTATGGATAGTATAATGTATGTTTACAATAAATACCAACGGTATAAAGACAAAATAAGGAACGAGCGTTTGTTTCAAAAGGGAATCGAAGTGGCTGGCAGGTCGGCTGTGGGGGCTTTTACCACTAATTTCGAGATAAGCAATGTTGGCTATCATAATATCGATCGTATAATGGCGAGTAGGCGAAGTGCCGGTAGACAAAAAACCTTGGCTCCAGAGTTTTATTCAAAAGGAGTGAGCGTTAATGTGAAACAAGTGACTTTGGTGTCATTAAGCACCAATGCAATATTTAACTTTCCGCCCGATTCTGTTGACTATTACCAGGGAGAGAAGTGTTTTTGGCTGGTAACACTTCAAGATGGTCGCGTTGGCCATGTCAGCTGTAGTAAACTGGCAGGCCTGGATAAAAAAAATAATAAACCAACCATTCATTTGTATGAAATATATGAAGCAGGGAAGGCAGACCCTAAACACTTAATGGCTTCAAATATGACTTACCTGGAACAGACACTTATAAGCAATTAATGGTGGTTTGAAGTACACCTGATTGCTTGACCAGGTGCCATAATGGAAATAAGAAAAGGCGCCCTTTCTTCTTCTGAGTGAAGGTGGAGGGAGTAGGTCATGAGCGAAGATGATTGGACGCCTTGTGTTGTTGGATAGTATAATGTTAGTTTACTTTGAGCATTTTTGTTCTTACTATGTTATGTGAAAATAACTTCACAAAATAGATTCCAGGTGTTAATGCCTGTACAAGGTGAATAACCCTGTGATTGTGTAATGGGTAAAAGCCTAATTCCCTGCCTTCGGCATCGAAAATTCGAACGCTTATATCTTCATTATTTTGTATGTTTTTTAGGTGGAGGCTACTGCCGTTTAATGGATTGGGCACAAGCGAAAATTCCTCGTGCACTTTATCCCGGATTATAGATGTAACAGAATCTGCTTGGTAGCCAAATTGAAGTGTGCCGATGCTATGTTTAGGGAAAGTAAATCCAGTAGTGCTTACCGAATAATTCTTTCCTGTAATGCTATCAATTTCAAAGAGTGGTTTATTTTGACTGGAGAAGTTGACGTTATCCCCGAGGTATTTTGTGTATCCTGCGCTGGAATACAAATGTTCACCGCTAATATAACGTTGAATTACCGGGCTACTGATGTAGTTGTGTACGGTATCCTGATTTTCGTTGATAATAGTTAAATTTTCGATACTTAATGGGATGTCAAAATCATTTTCGTTTACACATGAAATGGTGATAATGTTATCATTTTTATTCAGGTATCCCTGTGTATAAAATGGAAGAGGCAGGTTGGGTTGGTCTGTTTGTGTGTTAAGCAAATATTGTTCGTCACTAAAAAGGTCTTTAAGGAAGTAGAACGCATACCATGAAGTACGGCGAATATGTGCAGCACTTTTATCGTCAAGTTGATGCCTTATAGTAATCGCATTTTGAAGTTCTGACCCGGGGCCTGCTAGCTTTTGTCGGCATAAATATTCTATACGATGGTTATTTTCTGCATTAATTTGATTAAAGGCATGAATCCAGCTGGTCGCAAACGATGCATCTAAAATACTATTTCCATAAAGGTCTTTTGCCTGAACCATACTCCATTCTGTAATCCAATAGGGAATTTCAGATCCGAAATAACCATCGTATTCATCGAATGTTTTGAAAATAGAATCGGTGCTGTAATTTTCGAAGAAACGTGATCCGGTTTTAAACGTGTTTTCTAAGGTATTTAGGTCAGATTGATCGTATTCATCGGCATATTGTTGCGTACAGGTGCGGTAGTAGTAATTGCAGTAAAGATGGATAGAAACAGCATCTATAAGACTATTATCGACCTGTTGCCCCAGGAAATTATTCCAAGCCTCGAATTTTTGCTTAGTGCTTGCATTATAGAATGACCGGTTGGTGGTTATTGGTGGTGCTGCAACCCACGATAACTTGATTTCAGGATCGCTTTGCCTCAGGCTTTGAGCAATAGGTAGGGCTCTGTCTATATAAGTTTGAAAGTTGGTAAAAGTATTACTGTCGTTATAGGTTTCGTTGCCCATCTCAACACCAACAATGTTTATACCGTTGTTTTTTAAATAAGCGATGGCGTCAATATCTTCTTGTGCATCAGAATACATATTGGCTACAAAAATCACTTCAGTTTCTTCACTTTTTACTTCGTTATAAATGTCAATAAACTGATCTATATTTCGACATTCCAAGTCCTTTTCGAATTCCCACCTGCTTAGCCATCGATCGCGCTCAGCAGGATCATTTGCGTAGCGTTCAGCTAATTCACTAGAATCCAAACCATAGCCCGTTCCATTCAGCAAATGCACATGCTGGCTTATAGTGCCACCAGGATAACGCAATAGTTGAGGCGCTAGTTGTTCGATAGACCGTAGTCCTTCGTTGTTAATATTATTGTCAATATCGCAATCGAAAACAGACCCGAGAAAAGCGGCATTAAATCCGTTTTTGGTGCTAATACTATTATTAGTAATCTGTAAGTTGACTTTTATTTCTTCTTGTGCCATTAAAAAATGGAAGGCAAATAGGGTAAGGATTGTAAGTGTAATAGTTAACTTCATATTCATAAGATTAGGCAATACAATTTTGTTTCCCTTTTTGGCGTAAAAGGGAATAAGCATGATGGATCAGTCAGCTACCAATAACGGTGATCCTGTAAATTGATTTCTTGGGGTTAGTTTAATAGACCCACTATGTCACAAATAGGCTGCGTGGGTTTCAACTTTTAATAAAAAATTCTCTAAATATGCACTTGATGAAAGCAATATCATCAATGAAATAGCGTTTGAATAGCCTTTTGGGCTCTGATAGGAAACGATGTAAAAATTCGATACCCAGGCGTTGATATATTTTTGGAGCTCTCTTTTTTTGTCCTGTATAAAATTCCATAGATGCTCCAAGAAGGGACGTAAGCGGCATTTCGTTTCCCAATGTACTATACATATGTTGAGCCAAAATTTCCTGTTTTGGGAATCCGATTCCGAGAAAAATAAAGTCGGGTTTCAGTAACTGAACGTCTGAGGTGATTTGTGTCACGACATCTTGAAGTTCCCCATCACTGTTTAGGTTGAAAAAGGGAGGTATGTAGTAATGGCACAATTCGTGTTCAGATTGCAATCTTTTGCCAATAGGCTCATCAGAGAGTACCAGATACACTTTCTTATTTGTCTGTTTGATTTTTTTCCAAAAGAGGGGGAATAAATCACTTCCTGTGAGCCTGCTTTTGAGTTTATGGTGCCGTCTCAATTTGGAAGCCCAAACTATCGGTTGTCCATCAGGCAATACGTAAGCTGCTTGCTTGAAAAACTCAAATAAGGACTCATTTTGTTTGTTTTGATATTTTACCACCTGATCAACATTGGGCGTGATTAATAGTGGCAGACCCAAATTAATATGATTATCATCAAATATCTCCTGTAGCAAATTGGAGTAGTCAATATCGTTTACAAAGTTAAAACCAAAGAAATTACAGCGTTTCATAATGTTAATTTGAGGGTTTAAGACGCCTTTTTAGGCTATCTATTATAGAACGCATTCGGCCTAAATTAACGATCAAAGCGAGGCAGATTTTTACTGGAAAAGATAAAATGCTATACAACAACCGCAGTGGGTTGGCTAGTACTTTTACAGGCTCGTAAGACCATTTAGCCATGTTTTGTGCGCATAACTTCTGGCAAAGGTATATTTCAGAACTGCTCAGGCCCTTTTTCCATCTATCAACACTTCTCGTATTTATTCCAAGCTGGTTTTTTGAGTCTGCTTCAGATGAAGAGGAAGAAACAGGGATTTTTTGCATGTTTTCCTCATAATTAATTCCTATATGCTCACACAAATTGTTAAGCACCTCATCGGCATTTTGGACCAAATCCTCAAAACGAACGAAGTGGACCTGAGGGTGGTCTTGATAGCGTTCACCGGCTTTTGCTGCTGAATTCCATAACCTGCTCATTGTTATGGGGTGATAGTTGATTAGTAATCTTAATACTTCTCTGGTGGTTATAAAAGAACCCCCAAGAAATTTTCGTTTCCATTTCTTTTTTTGTGATAACAAGACTGATCTCGGGTCTCTCATCATCACAATAATAAGCGCATTGGGAAAATGCGCAAGAATCTCTTTGATGTAAAAGATGTTTTGCGGTGTTTTTTCACAGGGGATTTCCTTACCATTTGCCCTGGTCTCTTCATGAATAAAACGATCATAAATGCATAAACTTTGTAATTTGTCTGAAGGTAATTTTCCAATCCAGTCGTTAATTTCGTCTTGATAACTTCCGCTTTTTGGTTTTTCAAAATACCCTTCTCGCTGTCTTGTCAGTAGTTTTCTTAATAACTTCTCAGCTTCAGCCTTTGAGATGCATTTTTTGTCATCGGCGGGCGACCAATAAGTTTCGTAGAAATGAGGCTCATTAATAGCATGTATGCTGGAGTGTTTATCAAAAACGCGCATCATCATAGTGGTGCCACTACGCGAATTTCCGACAATGAATAGGGGAGATTGAACAATCTTATCCATGATTAAATCCCCACATGGTAATGAGGTCCTTATTTAATAAATTAGACAAATTTTTCACATCATTTTCGTAATAGTTAACGAGCCATAAACGTTCTTCTTCACTCATTTCCAGCTTTTTCTTACTTGAATATAATAGCGAAGCTAATTTTTGCCTTGTATTACGACCAAATAGCGATTTGGCGAATTTAATGATGCCTGTTTCCACCAGTAATTTGTTAATTGTCTGGCTTCTGGGTAATTGTGCTGCGTTGTACTCTTTTGAAAGATCCAGGCTGATATTTTCATCTATATCAAGGAAATGGAATACACGTTTGATCACATTCAAGGCATCTGTTCGATAATCTTCATAAAACAGAATTAATAGGTTTTGTGTCCCGAACAAGTCCTGAAAACGCTTGATTTGATTATAATAATTACCAAGTTCCAGGTACTGATGTGATACACCCCATCCCTGATGTTTCTGCGCAGTATCGTGCTTTATTTCTTCTAAAAAACAGTCTTTACTTACCTTTCCTTCCCTGATGTTCATGAGGTATTGAGACCAAATTCTTGTAATTGGATTGCGAAGTACGAATATTAGCCTGGAGTCGGGATACTTGGCATGTAACGATTTCGCCGCACTGGGGCATACAGCATAGGAATTACTAAATTCCCCTACGGCATGTGCAGATTCATTACCTTCGAATAAACGTTTGTATTGAAGTTCATCATTGACATGCGCAATGTGCACGGCTTCTTTGCGCTCTGAATTGAGAAATTTATCGATATCGATACTAACGTCATGCTTATATGCGGTTGTGAAGTGTTCCGGCTGTATATCTTCCTGCGCAAAATGGTTGGTTTCTTTTATCGGAGAGAGATAGACATCATGATGCTGAGATAAATAATGATAAAGTGAAGTTGTTCCTCCCTTCACAACACCGCAAACAAAGAAATTAGGTTCCTTTGTAACTATTGATTTTGCATCACTTTCCATTATTTCTCTAATTTTAAATGCTTGTTTAACTCATGACAAAACAACCGGGCTCCATCCAGATTCAGGTGAGTGGAGTTTTTGAAGTATTTATCAGCGAGGGGCATGTCTATCAGGTTGATGACATGCACATTGTTGAATTTTCTATGCCAGGAATCAAATAAGGCAATCATTTCTTCATAATTTTCGATTCCCATTCGCTCACATTTGTGTGTAGGTGTATAGACCAAATAAATAGGTCTGTCATTTGCTTTTGCCAACTGGGCTTCAAATTTCCTGATTCTGGATGTATCGTTTTGGAATAGCAGAAATTCCTTTAGCTGCTTGAGACGTTGTTCATCTCCCGGACTAAAAACCTCTTCTACATTACCGTATCTCTTTTTAAGGTCTTTATAGTCATTGTTTTTCCGGTACCAGTTGTTGACCAAATTGGAAAATATCTTTTTGCTCGGTACTAAATCAACAAAGTTGCCCCCCCGCGATATAATCTTTTTATTTCCCGCACTTTTTTTGAAATAATACCTAAGGTACATAAAGTAATTTCCGAAGTACCTGAATCCGGGAATGCGGTATTGCATGTCCATTCGATCATGCTTTTCCAGGAAGTCTCTCGTAACCTTTAAGTCGAGGTTCGGGACATAGGTAGACATATTTATGGTGTGCTTCGGTTTATGTAAAAAGAAGTGATGGTTGAATTCAATAATAATAGGAGTGTTCCGCTTTTTATTCATTTCAATATCAAGCAGCATTTCTATCACATCATAGTTTGTCTTTTCCATGCCATAGTTAAAAGCATGTGGGCTTATAGAGTCAGGAATAAAGCTGGCTCTTGCTTTAGAGCTGCCAAAAATAGGAATCTCGTTTGGATCGTTTTGTGTAAGCAACCTTCGGAACTTTACCTGATTCGAGTATTCTCTGGCGAAAATAATGTGTTTTGTGAAAACATAATCAAAGCATAGCAAGGTCCCCAGAAAAAGTACAGCAAATATTGCGAGCTTTTTATATACGGTTTTTTTTTCTTTTTGATCTATCATACCTGGCTATTTTTAGAATTGGAAATAGATAAATTGGTTCTGGAAGTTTTGCCCAAACAGAATAATAATTAGCAACATAATCATGATATAAGCGGTATTATGCCTGAATCGTAACTCCTTGTTAAAGAAGGCTGTAAAAAAAACCAGAATACTCACAAAGATACCCATCATCATTTCCGTTTGATAAGCCGATTTCAATTCGTCGAAGCCAATACGGAAGTCGGTAAAAATGTGTCCGAGAATTTTGAGTGCATTGCTCAGGCTGTTCCTGAAAAACAATCCGGTAAAAGAAAGCAGATGAAATGTCCAGACCAGGTAGAAATAATAAGCAAATTTCGTTTTGTTAAACTTTTTTATGCGTGGAATTTTTTTATAACGCCTTTGAACGTACATAATTAACCCGTGGATAAAACCGAAAACGATGAAGTTCCAGCTCGCCCCATGCCAGAACCCGATAAGCACAAAGACACCGATACCTATATAATCGCTCCATTTGGTGAAGTTCCGTACCATTGGAGCAAAAATATAATCCCCGATCCAGGTAGTTAGTGACATATGCCAGCGATTCCAAAAGTCACTAAAACTGGTCGCCCAGAAAGGGCCATTGAAATTTTCCCTTAGTCGTACTCCAAAAAGACGGGCCGTACCGATAGCGATATCGCTATACCCTGAAAAATCGCAAAACAACTGAACATTGAACAATAAACTTGTTACATAATACTGTGCACCGGTACCGTTTCCGGGGTTGGTAAACATTTGGTCACAGTAAATAGCAATAGTGTCGGCTACCACTACCTTTTTGAAAAAACCCAGCAGTATTTTATTGATAGCATAACGTACATCTTCGGCGGTTAAGGATTTTGTTTCCCTGATCTGCGGGATTAAATCATTAGGACGTTCTATTGGCCCGGCTACCAGTTGCGGGAAATAGGAAACGTAAAGGGCAAAGTAACCCAGGTGCTTCTCTGCTGTTGCTTTTCCTCTGTATACATCAATGGTGTAACTTAGTGTTTGAAAGGTGTAGAAAGAAATACCTACAGGAAGCAAAAATTTGAAATAATAAGAGTCGTAAAAGATATTGAATTTGCTAAATGCAAGCTCAGAATTGTAAATAAAAAAATCGTAATACTTGAAGAAAAAAAGCATTCCTAGATTTATAATTAAACTGGCATATAAATACTTCTTCCGATCTTTTTTTTCTTTTTTCTCGGACATTTTTATGCCTGCCCAATAATCTACAATAGTAGAAAGAGCAATAAGGAATATGTATTCCACACGCCAGCACATATAAAAGTAATAACTCGCTGCCAGCAAAAAAGGCCAACGTATTTTTACCGGAATAACGAAATGAAATAATATAAAAATAACGGGAAGAAAGACGAGGTAATCGAAAGAATTGAAAAGCATGTTATTGGGTATTAAGAGTTAACTCGTGAAAAGCTATTGGAAGCTTTGAGATCAGCATGAAGTTGGTCAATGCTTCTCAGGTGGTTGGCAATAAGTTCGTCCCAGGTATATTGTAAGCGTGCCAGATTTCTTGAACGGCAGCTTAGTTGCTCCCATTCATTCTGATCTTCTAATAATGAAAGGACATAATTGGCATATTCACTGGGTTTATCTGTGATAAGTAGCTCGTGCTTATGCCTGGCTTCCAGACCTTCGGCACCAATGGGAGTGGTTACGCAAGGAATTCCGCGATACATGGCATCGAGTACTTTAACTTTCATACCACTACCAAACCTTAAAGGCACAACAAAGACACGTGACTTACGAAAATAAGTCTCCAGATTATCAACAAATCCTGTTAATACAACATTGGAAATGTTTTTAGTAGCATTTATGAGGGCAGCAGGAGGATTACTGCCTACAATATAGAATTTTATATTTTCATCACGGATGGTTATGTGAGGCCAAATCTTTTCGATAAACCATATCAAACCATCGAGGTTTGCCTCCCAGGTAAGCGTACCTACAAATAGCAGGCTTTTATGCGAACTATCAAATTCAAGTTGAGGGTAAGACAACATTTCATCGTTGCCAAGATGATAGGTGCTCTGGAATTTCTTCGGTTCCTGAACAAGCATCTTTAAGTAGTTGAGATCGTTGGGAGCAGCGAAAATTAAATCGGCTCTTTTACAACAGGCTTGTTCGGCTTTTTTGATGCGGTTGGCTTCAAATTTCACCAGTATTTTTTTAATCGGATTACGTTCCAGCTCCGCAAAACGCAACCAGTTGATATATTCCGCATTATGCTCATGCAGAATAATTTTACCCTTGAATTCCTTTGGGATATATTGAAAGACTTCGTAATGATCAACAAAGATTACGTCATATTTATGGATAATCTCTTTTATTGATAATTCCAGCTCTGGTTTGCAAGCCCTGAATTCATTCAATGTTTTTTTTCTGAAAATACTTTTGATAAAATTCAAAGGACTTCTTTCAATGACATTGTCATTGGAAATAATTTCGGTAAGATTGATCTTCTCTTTGAGTTCTTCTTGCTTTTGAGGGACATTGCCCCTTAGTGCAGAAATTAGACCCACCTCGTAGTGTTCTGAAAATGCCTTTAAAAGTCTCCACGATTTTATTACTCCGCCGCTTGTAGGAGGGTATGGGTATTGTGTGGTTAGAAATAATAATTTCATGATGACATAATTTATCTATTCATAAATAAGAGCTTAATTTTGGTTAAAAAGCCAAATGATTTATTTCTACTTCTATCTGCCTTTTTCCAGTTGTATTTCGGACTGGGGATTTGGGCGTTAAGGATATGGATCACAGAACAATTATCGCTAAGTAATTGGCTTTGTTCAAGATCTGTAAAGCTTGATTTGCCCTTTCTACTTACAAACAGGTTTAAGTCGCAAATAGCTGAAATGCTAACAGCCTCAGCCGAGTCTTTGATAGACTTACTGTTTATGATTATGCGATCAAATTTTGTTTGTAAATCGTTTAAGATACTTTCGATAGTATGTTCATAAGTGCCCTTTTCGGAATCGATGTCTGGTAGGGATATATAAGATAAACCCTGGATACTATCTACATCAATAACTTTATTACTTGGGAATTCTTCTCCTGGCGAAAGTCCGAGTAAATTTTGCCATTCATTGGGAGCGTTGAGATCTACAAGTACAGTTTTGTCACCGGCAAATGAAACGTAATAAGAGGCAAGCATTCCGGACAACCAGTATTTTCCGTCGCCATTTCTGGCAGATAAAATATTAAGCACTTTAAATTGTTCATGCTCGTTGCTGATTTGATGGGCCAAAAGCGTTAACTCCTTGCGAAGATTCGAATCAGGATATTGGATTAGTTCCAGAGGGCTTTGTATTGCATTTAACGACATTTCGGCGACTAGTGCATTTTCATTTACACGTATCACGTCCGACAGACTCTGAATGCGTTGGTTAAATATGGCTTTGATGATATAAATGCCGATAGGAGCTATTAGTCCCAAAAGAACAACTAAAACAGCCAGTATTGGTAAATTGGGGAACACCGGATCAGAAGATGTGGCAAAGGCAGGTTGCACAATTCTTACATCGGGAGCAATAACAGAACGGTTGAGATACGCCTCTGAACGTTTTTGTTTTAGATGTGTATAGAGTTCCTCATCCAGCTTCAACTGTCTTTGTAAACGTGTTAAACCAAGCTCTGAAGTAGGCAGGTTGTAGGTTTTACTATTATAGCTATTGAGAGATCTTTCTACTTCCTTTAATTCAAAGTTAAGTGAAGTTTGCAGGTTACTTATCGACTCCCTGATGCGTTTCTTGGAGCGCGCTATTTTTGCAGGCAACTGCTTGTATATTGGATGATTTGTTCTTTTTTCTTCTTCCAGCGTTTTTTTCTTGATTTCCAGATCGAGGTATTCCTGAACTAAATCCCGTAACATAACATCGTTTGTTCCGAAAGTATTTGGTAAAAAGACGGTCTCATCAATGGACTTTTTCTCTAGTTGTTCCAGAAGAAAATCTGCGTATTTCTTTTGGGCGAGTAAGTCAGAACGCTGTTTATTAAGAGCTACACTACTTTCAATTACATTTTTTTCTTCTGCAAGTAAATCAGTTAAGCCTTGTTGCGTTTTATAGGACTGTATTTTTTGTTCGTCTACCTGCATTTTTTTCATCACCGAGGTAATTTGTTTATCCATAAAACTTATGCTCGTATCAAGAACGGCTATTTTTTCATCGAGATGATGTTGTACATAAGCCTTTCCAAGAGCATCCATAAAAGCAATGAGCTTGTCTTTGGGTGCACCCATTATGCTCACATCAAAAATTGATGCATCATTTTCGACAGCTGCAACTTCGATCGCATCCATCAATTCCAGAACAACATCATGTGTACGATGGAAAGTGAAAAAGAAAAGCTCACCTGCCTCCAGTTTTTCGCTTGGTGCCTCAGGAACTAATTTAAATTCGGCCTGGCCCACATTGATCCATTCGTTGAAATGAATTTCTTTTTCGAGTTGAATTTCAATTGCTTCGTTTTTTAGCTCGTATTCACCATCTATTTCCATTTTCCATGAGTTATTCTCCAGAAAGATGAAGTTGATAGGAAGTTCATAAGGTATTTCATGCTTTTTAGTGGTGTTTTTTAACACAACTGTAAAAGGCCTATCCTTGTAAACTTCTTTTGGTAGTAATTCCAGGCTAAAATACTTCTTGCTTAGGTCAAGATTGGTAACTACTTGTTCTACAAGTGGGTAAGTCTTTATTTTTGCGCGTTCGTTTACAAAGTAGTATTTGTCAGGTTCGTTAAAGCGTTGTTCTCCCACCACTAAACGGTTAGGATCTGAAATACGATGCGGTTCTTCTACCAGTGCAGAAAGTTTGATCTCATAAAACTGAGGTAATGCTATAAGCGCGAAAACAGCTAATAAACCACAAATAGCAAAAGAGACAAGGAACCAGACCCATCTTCGCAGGAAGAAATATACTATCTTTTTTAAATCTAGGTATTCGTTCATGTTTGTAGTGATTCTGGGGTGTTTATGTTTTGCTTATTGCTATTATTACACTGATTACCGATACTATGAGGCTGGCGCTTCTTAGTAACATATTTGTTTCCTGGTTGGCATATTTTCGGCCTTTGAGAGGTTTCACCATTAAAACGTCGCCAGGTTGAAGGTATAAAATCCGGCTATCTGCTATCTTTTCGTCGGTGAGGTCGAGCTGATAAATTTGTGTAGTGCCACCACGTGAACGGAGTAGCTTAACTTTCTTTCTATTGGCATAGAGCTTCAAGCCTCGCGCAAGGCCTATGGCATCCAAGACATTTATTTTGTTGTCATAGATGTTAAAAGATCCCGGACTCTCTACTTCACCAAGAACTGTTACTGTAAAATTTAAAAGAAATATTTTGACACTGGGAGAAGCATAGATTTTTTTAGCCTCTTCTCGAATTTTGTCCTCGCAGCTCTTAATATCCATTCCGGCAACTTTGATTCTTCCCAATAAAGGTATTTCAATTTCTCCTTCCTGATTGATAGAATAACCTAATAAATGAGGGTGAGAGCGTGGATTGGCAGGACCGTATTGTTCTGAAGCTAGTATATGGTCTTCTCCCAATTCATCTACGTATTGAATATTGACAGAAATCATATCTCCTTCTTCCAATACAACAGGCGTGTATTGATCACTGAATGAAACGCTGTCTTGTACCGCCTTTTTTTCTTGTGCTTGTAAATACTCGATTTTTTTTACCGAAACACATGAGTATTGTAATACGAATGTTGTTAACGCTGAAAAGAAGAGTATTCTCCTAGTAAATTTCTTAATCATTGGTATAGTATAAGGTGTAATGTTTACGCCTCTAATATAGAGACAAAATAACGATAAATGGTTGCGTGGATTGTGAATAAAATATGATTTTATAGAAAAATGGATGTGAATTAAGCTCAAAAAGTTTAGTACAGACTTCAAAACCTAAAAATTAGGTTTTAACGAATCGTTAAATTAAGCTTGTTGATTTAATGTGCTTGCTGAATAAAGCGTAGAAGATCCGTTGAATCAATAATGTTTAAAGGACTCGAAATTGATCCACAAGAATCCGAAGAGATCGAAACAACCTCAAGTAAGGTAATCGGCGGAAAATCAGTTTCAGATACCAATGCCGCATTAATTTCGGGAGTTACAAGTAGTGTGTCAGAGTTTATCACGTATAAAGAGTCGTTTCGGTAATCATAAACTTCCCAGAAAAAATCCAAATCTAAATGATTGCCTGAAAAATCTTCGTCAGCAATTAAATATATGCTGTCACAATCGCACAAGTCCACGGTTATTATGCCAAAGAATTGACTAACTATTAATGAATCCATGTTGATCGTGAAGAAACTGGTGGTACATTCTGTATCTGGGCCATCATCCTTCTCTGAAATGGGAGAAACAATGACCTTATCGTTGTTACAAGCGCTAAACGCGACAATTAGTACGAGCGAAGCAAGAAAGCTTTTCCAATATGTAGCCTGTGCTATTCTCATTTCGTTAGCTGATAAGTTACACCAATATCGACCCCAAGGGTTTGAAAACTTGGGTTTATAGGAATGTTTTCAAAAGAACTGTTTTTGATTAGCGGAGAGAGGCCATATTCGAAACCAGGCTCAATTTGGTAGCTTAGCCGTTCGCCAATGAAACCTTGTATTCCTATGGCAGCTTTTAGCCCTAATCCCGACGAGGTAGCACTAAGCGCTATATCATATTTGTTTTCTTCTTCAAAATCGTAGTAACTATAATGATTTTCGGAAGAGCTCAGATTATACTGAAGCAATACGCCTCCTAAAGCATAAAACTGGATTTTCTTGCCGAGTTTGGATTTGATCTTAACGTTTACGGGTATTGAATAAAATCTGCCGCTTAAATTATAGTCGGCCTGTGAAAGAAGCACTCCGTTGTTGTATTTTTTAAGCTGACCGACAAACTTTGATTTTTGTTCAAACTGCAAGCCAGTCTCCAGGCTTAATGTAGGATACAGTTCGTATTCCAGTTTAAAACCAAAAGTATACATGGTCTCGTTTGAGTTGTCCGAAATATCAGTATCCCAATCGTTTATATCTAAATTTCCAATGTCTGTTATATTGTAGGATGAATGGTCAAGAGAAACGAAAGGTGTTATGTACCACTTTTTACCTGTTTGCACACTTCCACTTTTATTTTTCTCGTCACGACTGTCTTTCTCTTTTTGCATATCGCTGATATTGGCCATTTCAACAATAATGCTGTCGGCTTCAGCTAAGCTCCTGTTTAAATCGGGATTTGATTGGATATGCATGGAACGATTTTTAGTCAAATCCTGCTCTTTGTCCTTGTAGGAAATGAAAGGCAAGGGATAACGACCGGTGGAATCACGCTTCGGTTCGATGTCTGTTGGATCACGATCGAAGTTATCATATGTGCTAAATGCAGTTTTTGCCTGTTTGTACAGTGACGATTGATGCGTTATGTTTTGTGCGTCTGACGATGTATTATTTTTTAAAGAGTAAGCCTTTGCAGGTTCGGAATTAACTTCCATGATTTTTGCAGGCTCACTTATGACAACATTATGATTGTCAACACGGTGATTTTTAGTTATAAGAGCCAAGTCATTAGAACCTGTACTGGCCTCATTGGAGGCTTTGTTCTTTTTGTGTAATTCGACAGCTCTTAGGGTATTCTTGATACGCTGCGAATTTTGGTGATCTGAAAATTGTTCTTGTTTATTCAGAATATCAAGAGCATCAGGCTGTGCCCCCTTATGTGTACGAATCACTTCCTGATTTGGAGGTAAGTCCACATCAACATTTTGAGTATTTTGCACTTGATCCTCTAATGCCTGATTATCGTCAGAGAAAAGGTAATCATAGGTAAAAAAAGCGCTTAGCACAAAAGTAGTTGTAGCAGTTAATAGGGCAACAGATTTGAACAAGAAAAGCTTTGAAAATACCGATTTGATGGCAGCGCTGCTCACTGCTTCTTCGGCAATAGTATCCCATCCTCCCTTTGGGGGAGAAAACTCCGGGGTCTTATTACCCAGTTCTTCTTTAAATAATTCGTCTATATCTACGTTATTACGCATATATAAGCATTCGTTTCTGTTCTTGTAATTCCAGATCCTCTATTTTGGTCCTTAATATTTTCCTGGCTCGCACTAAATTCGATTTGGAGGTACTTATTGATATATTCAATTTTTCAGCAATCTCCTTATGAGTCATTCCGTCAATTGCATACAGGTTGAATACAGTTCTGTATGCAGGTGTGAGGCTTTGAATGATGCTCAATAACTGATCATAATTCAATTTTTCGATGATGTCAAATCGTTCCTGATCTTCATCTGGTCCGTAAATGTCTTTAATGTCATCACAATAAATAGTTAAGTTTCCTTTGTTGGTCCGGTTAAAGAAGTTGATAGATTCATTCACCATAATTCTTTTAAACCAGGACTGAAAAGAGCCTCCCTTATATTGTTTCAGGTATTTAAATATACGTAAAAATCCGGCCTGAACCATATCTTGCGCTTCATCTTTATCACGGGCATAACGAAGACAAACAGACATGGCGAGTCCGTAGAACTTTTCATATAGCATTTTACATGCTGCCTCGTCCTTTTTCAGGCAAGCTTTAACAAGCTTTTTTATTGATTGGTCATTGGATGAGTCCACTTGAGTATAATTGAGTAGAGTTTGTAAGATTGATTTGGGAAACTCCCTTATTTAAGTACGCTAATGTTTTTAATTTATTGTGTTGATCATACTTCGATAAAATTAATACAAAGTATACAAGTGAAGGTAACGTTTTGGCACGATTTTTATAGATGTAGTATTGTTAGTTGTAAAATAATGCAGAGGCAATTGGTCGTATATTTGGTATACTATTGTTGATGAAAATCATTAAAATATTCGCTAAAATTGATACATTTGTAACAGTAATCACACAGAGTCACACAACCAAAATAAAATACGACACTACCACGCAACCATTTTATAACAAGTAGTGTCATTAAAGGAAGAAACCAAACCTTAGATAGAATATACTACCTAATTGGGCGTTAGCTTTATTATCAATTGCTTCATAGCTGAAATATGGCAAAATACGAAAAATACCTATACCTATTCTTAGACTTAATAGCTCTTAATGGCTCTTTTGCCGTGGGTTTTATGGTTAAATACGGGCATCTTAACAAGTTCCGTTTTGACGAATACCAGCTATTGTTACTAGGAGTCAATTTTATTTGGGCTTTTGTTTTCTTGCTGAGTCGTTATGATTTTAATAACAGGCGCATTAATACAACTCGATTAATAGCGGATTATATAAAGTTTGGTTTTTTAAATATTATAATAATTCTGGCACTTTTAACACTTTTTAAAAGTCATAACTTTTCAAGGGTGCTACTTTTGAGTAATTATTTACTTTTTATCTCCACAGGAAGTGTTTTGAGGATAGCATTTAACCGTTTTTTGCGATCTTATCGTGAAAAAGGGTTTAATTATAAACGTGTGGCAATAGTCGGTAATGACGAATATGCTAAGACATTTATCAATGAAATGAACGGGCACCCGGAATACGGTTACCGCTTTTGCCTTTTCATTTCTGATCAAAAGCATTTAACACTTTCGGATGAAATTCAATCTTGTGATTTGGATCAGGCACAGGACGCGCTTATAGATCAGCGTATTAACGAAGTATTTATTTCTAATATGAATTATTCGAAAGAACTCAATTCGTTAGTAACGTTTTGTTATTTGAATAACGTACGGGTGAATATTATAAACCGTCTAATAAATGGTATTAACAAAGGTGGGATTAAGACTTATATAGATGATGGCGGGCATATTCCGGTCATCACCATTAAAGATGCTTTTTCACATTTTGCTACACGTATTTTAGCAAAAAGAGCGCTTGATTTATTGTTTTCTACACTAGTGATCGTTTTTGTATTGAGTTGGCTATACCCACTAATGGCAATATTGATTAAAATGGAGTCGAAAGGCCCGGTTTTATTCAAACAAGCTCGAACCGGACTTAACAATAAATCTTTTAATTGTCTCAAGTTTCGATCCATGCGCGTAAATGCAGAATCAAATACCAAACAGGCTTCCAGAAATGATAGCAGAATAACTAAAGTCGGAGCTTTCATACGCAAAACAAATTTGGATGAATTTCCTCAATTCATTAACGTGTTTTTAGGGCATATGTCTGTTGTTGGTCCAAGACCACATATGTTGGAACATACCAAAAAATATTCAAGCTGTATTCAGGAGTACCACGAGCGACTATGGCTTAAACCGGGTATTACCGGACTTTCACAAGCAACGGGCTTGCGTGGAGAGACTCAGCAGGTAAAACATATGAAAAGGCGTGTGGAACGGGATAGGAATTATATTTATCACTGGTCGTTTCAATTAGACCTCAAGATTATTATGTTCACCGTTTGGAATATGCTAACTTTCAGAAAAAGTGGAGCGTAAAATCCTTGAAAACGTGTCAAAACCCCAGGTTCCATTGGTCGAAAACCTGTTAAGTCGAATAAAGAACAAAGACTCCAAAGAGCTACTCAAAGGAGGTAGCTTTGCAATGGCTTACCGCATAGCCAACATGTTGTTTTCATATGCCCTTTTATACTATATTTCCTTTCGCTGGGGGAAGCAAACAACAGGAGCTTACAATATCGGACATACCTGGATAAGTGTTTTGGGTTTAATAAGTATTTTAGGACTTAACGCGGCGATTGTGAGTTATACGTCACAGTTTTTGGTGAAGAAAAATTATGTAGAGCTCAGGCATTTTTATTTTAGATTATTGCGTCTTGGATTGTTACTGGGATCATTTTTGGGTGTGATTCTTTTCTTCTTATCGGCTCAGGTAGCGAATATCGTTTACAACAATGTTGAACTAACACCAATATTCCAAATCACGGCCTTTTCCTTGCCTTTTGTAGCAGGTCTTCTTTTGAATATCGAATTTATAAGAGCACACAAACAGGTAAAGGTTTCTGAATTACTACGCAATTTTTTTACAACTGTAGTCACCATTATATTATTGATAGTGCTAAGTTCAACACTTTTAGAATCTATGACAATGGTCGTATTAAGTTATGCTATAGCCTTGTTCGTCACTTATGTTTTTTCACAAATCAAGGCGCTGATGTTAATTTCAAATATCGAAGTAGGAACCGAGAAGCTTCCAGGCACCGGCCGTTACCTCAGAGGGTCTGTTTCATTAATGCTGAACACCTTAATGATGTTTATCAATGGCCGTGTGAATATACTTTTACTGGGTTTTTTTGTCAGTACCGGAGAGATTGGTGTATTTTCTGTTGCATTTAAGTTAAGCGTACTCATCGAGTTTGTGATGACTTCCATGAAAAGTATTGCCATGCCACAAATTGCTCACTTTTACAAAGAAGGTAAACGTGAAAAGTTGCTTCGAACAATGCAGTTTTCTGCAAAAATAATATTGGCGGCGGCACTTCCTGCTACCTTACTGCTGCTCATTTTTCCGGAAAAAATAATGAGCTTATTCGGGGCAGAATTTATGATTGGGTCCAATGTGCTGCGTTTGTTTGCGGTGACACATTTTATAAGTGCTGCCAGTGGTTTGGTAGGTGCATTCATGAACATGACAGGAAATCAAAAAATATTTGCCAGGCTTTTAGCCACTTCTTTTGTTACCAATGTGGTTCTTAATCTAATATTGGTCCCCAATTTTGGAATAGAGGGTTCGGCATTAGCAACGCTTATTAGTACAGCCATTTGGAACGTACCAGGAGCATTGTTCATATATAAGAAGTATAAAATTCCGAGTTTTTACTGGCCTTTAGCAAAATGATAACCTACTACCAGAATCGAGACGTACAAATACCAGATGTTTTTATCGGGGGAGCTGCTAAAAGCGGTACTACAACCCTGTACAATTACCTGATTCAGCATCCGCATGTCTTTTTTCCTGACTCAAAAAAGGAACCTTTTTATTTTTCATTTGCCGGAAAAAAACCGCTCTACACTGATGACAAGTTTATAGAGTCCATTGTTTGGCAAACTGATAACTATTTTCAGTTATATGAAAAGGCCTCATTAGATCAATTGCTTATAGATGGTTCTACATCTTATCTCTATGATGCTTCGCATTGTACCGGAAGTATCAAGAAAATGTACGGGGGTAAAGCCCAGGACTTAAAATTTATATTTATTTTGAGGAACCCTGTTGACAGAGCCTGGTCCCATTACATGTACCTGCTGCGAAATGGGGTGGAAAACATGCCTTTTGAAAAGGCAATACAAGAGCATGTGATTCGTGAAAGAAAGAATATGCGTTGGGGTTTTGATTATTTGAACTATGGATCGTATTTCAAACAGTTAAGTCATTTTTATAAAGAGTTCAATGAAGATCAGCTCTTTGTATGTCTTTTTGAAGACCTGGCTAATCCGGATAATTTGATGGACCAAATTTATAGTTTTTTGAATTTAGAAACCCCGGAATTTGATAAGGTTATTCATAGCAACCCTTCCGGTGTGCCAACAAATAAGAAAATGGTAAAACTGCTTCTTAAGAATAAGAAGATGAAGAAACTGGTTAACAAGCTGGGCCCGGAAACGAAGCAGAAAGTGTTGCTAGCACGCGATAAAATTCTCGGTCGATTTTTGGAACGTAAGGAAATGTCGCTTGAGCTGAGAAATCAATTACAGGTTCATTTTCGAACTGAAATAGACCAGCTCGAAAAACTAATAGACAGAGACCTGTCTGCATGGAAACTTAGAGAGGGGGTTGTAAATGGCTAATTACAACCTGCCAAAATTTCTCATTGTTGGTACCGCAAAAGCGGGGACTACATCTATATATCATTACCTTAAAAGGCATCCTCAACTATTTTTGCCTGTCAAAGAAACATTTTTCTTCAATCATAGCACTTTTGGAAACAAGCAATTACCCTATCCTCAACAGAGAAACAACAATGACGTCGTTAAAAATGAAAATACTTACAAAAAGTGTTTTGAAGGTGGCGAAGGGAAAATTGCCGGTGAAATAGGGACGGGTTATTTATATAATCACAAAGAAGCTATTCCGCTAATTAAAAAAGTGTTAGGCTCTGAGGTGAAAATAGCCATTGTTTTACGTGATCCTGTGGAACGGGCTTATTCTTCTTACCTGCACTTTGTAAAAGATATGCACGAAAAGGCAAGTTTTGCAGAAGCAATGAAGCTGGAGGCTGCCAGAAAAGAAGAAGGATGGGATTTTATGTGGCAACACCGGGAGTTAGGAGCCTATGCCAGGCAAGTGTCGGCGTATATACAAGCCTTTCCAAATGTAAGAGTTTTCTACTTTGAGGATTTAAAAAAAGATGAATCGGCCTTTATGAAATCATTTTGTGATTTTATCGGTGTAGAGTCGCTTGAGGAGGATCAAACAAAAAAGAAGTACAATACTTCCGGTACAGCACGTATAAAGTGGTTACAGCAATTTATTACCGGTGAAGGACCGGTGAAAAAATTTTTCAGACCCCTTTTTCGCTTATTATTTAATGCTAAACTTCGTGAAAAAATTCGTAAGTATGTGAAAAATAAAAACATGAAGGGTAGGGATCAAATGAGCAAAGAAGATCGCGAGCACTTATTAGAATACTATTCCGAAGACCTAAAAGAATTGAAGCAAATTTTAAACCAAAAAATCCCTTTTAAATCGGCTGAATTTTTAATGAAATGAAAATACCGATACCCACTATAAAGCTCACGCAGGGATTTTCCCGCTTACAGATCGATAAGCAGCATTTGCAAATTGCAGGTTTGTTTTTGTTGTTTTCAATTAGCTTTCGAACACTCATAATCAGCCACTTTTCGACCGTTGTTGGTGCCCTCGAGCTTGTATTTATCGCAATGTTTGGGCTTTTTATTGTATACCGCACACTCGAACGGGGTATTACAAATAATTACCGGATAAATGCTTTTGATTTATTGATAGTAGCCCTGTCTTATCTCCCGATTCAGGCGGCTATAGGAGCTAAAGTGGCTTTTGACCAACCCCTGTTATTTGGAGTTTTTGCATTTAAGGAGTTCTTTTTGCTATACGGAGGCTTGGTTATATGTTATTTTTTGAAGCGTGGAATTGTTTCCCTGGAGACGGTCGAAAAGAGTTTTGTGTTTATGGCCTGGTTTCATCTTTTCTACTACTACGGCATGTCCTTATTCACCTCACCGGCGCAGTATCAGGATTCCCTGCTGGCCGGGGCTCAGGAAGCCAAAGGAAGTAATGTCTACTACCGTTTTAACATGGCTCCGATCTTTTTGGGTACAGTATACTATTGGATCAAATATTTTAGGACTAAAAATCTGCTAAACCTGGCATTTAGCGTCTTGTTTTTGGCCTATGTAGTCTTTTTTAGAATGGATCGTACATCTATGATTGCAGTAATAGCTTCAATGGGATTATATGCTTTGCTTGGAGTGAGAATTAAACAACAGGTAACTACGCTTGTAAAGTTTGGTCTCCCTTTGTTATTAATAATAACGTTGGTATATATTGTGAAGCCTGATGTTATAGCTAATTATATCGAAATGTTCGCCGATGTAGTAAATGCCCTGATAGGTAAAAGTAGTAATAAGGGACAGTCGGTTTTGCGCAATGAAGAATATGAAATTGCTGTAGAATTGATAAAAAAACGACCCTTTTTGGGTAATGGGAAAGTGAGTAATCAGTGGGTTGAAGGAGGGTTTAGCTATTTTTATGGCTTTTTCTATCCTTCCGATGTAGGCATTGCCGGGCAAGTATTTATGTTTGGTATTTTCGGAGCGCTTCTTCTTTATAGTCAGTTTCTTTTTGCGTTTTATTATGTATACAAAATAGCTATTGAAACATTGAGGTCAAACCAATTTATTGCCACCGCTTGTTTCTTTCTGTTAACGCTTTTTGTAGATGCACTAACCAATGGCTTTTTGACCATTTATGCAGCACAGAGTATCACCTTTATTGGTATCGTTTTCTTTTTCTATCATAACCATGTTAAAAAAGGTAAGACCACTTAATCCAAACAAGAATATTATGAGACACCTTCCTCTTCTTATGTTGTGCACCTGTTTATTGTTCTGTTGCGGCCAGATCACAAAAACAGTAGCTACAGAGCAACCGCCTGTTTACGGTGGTACATTCAAGGTAGATGAACCATTTGTCGTTCCCAAAGGGCAAAACGGATATAATCTAGGCGGGTTTTTTTATCATTATCTTAATGACAATTCGCAATTTGAGGAACTTTTTAAAACGCTGAAACCTGAGCTTATACGTTTTCCCGGAGGTACAATTGCTAACTTTTATCATCCCGATGGTAAGGGCTATGGCCTGCGCGAGAAAGATTTCTCAGGAGACGCTGATGCGCATGTTTTTAAAAGTATGAAAGCTCGTTTTAAACAAGAACAAAAGCTCATAAGCAGTGGTCAAATTAAAGGGAATTTTATTGATCGTTTAAGTAAACTTTCAGCGAAGACAGGAACAAAGGTGGTTTATGTTGCTAATTTGTTAACAGCAGATGTTAATGAAACTGTACAGGCTGTCAATAAGTTACAGAAGGCCGGGGTCGATGTCGTTGGTATAGAGCTTGGCAATGAGTATTATCTTAAAGCATATCACCAACATTTTAAATCTGTAGACGATTACATAGTTTTGGCCGAAAAATTCGCCAAGCGGCTCAAAAGTGAATTTCCTTCGATTCCTTTAGGAGCTATAGCATCGCCAAATGAGCACATTAAACCGATGGGTGCTAAACAGAAGGAGAAAAGCCGTATTTGGAACCAAAAGTTGGCAGGTAAACACTTTTATGATGCCGCCATCGTTCACTTGTATTTGTTTCCCACAAAATGTAAAAATGCAGGAGGTAAAACGGCAATATTCAATTGTGCATGGAATGAGAGCAAACGTTTTTTTAACCAATATGCTCAAAAGTGCTTCACGGATTACGAACAGTTATTTGGGAAAAAGAAACTTTGGGTAACTGAATGGAATATTCAGGGTTCAACTCAATATTTTGGTAACACCTTTTTACAAGCGCTGTATTGTGAGCAATTTGCCCTTGAGATGATGGCGCACAAACAAGTAGAAATGGCGGTGTTGCACAACCTGCTCGGAAAAGGTGATGGTTTTAATATCATTAAAGACCAGGCTGGGAAATATGTACCTCAATCGGCTTATTATTCATCTATTCTTTTGAGGGATTTGTACGGCGATTACAAAATGCAGTCCAAAGGGAAAAACTATGTGCTGTTTGTTCATAGAAATAAGCCTAAAAAAAGGGTGGCGTTAGCCTTTAATTCTTCGCAATCTTCAACCAGTTTTGACATGCGCAAACTAATTAAACAGGGTGCAATCAACTACCAGAAAAGTAGTATAAAGGCACAGAGTTTTGAGACAACATGCAAGCCTGGCTTAACAGGGTTTGAATATAAGCAACCTAAGTCTGTTACATCGCCAACACTCACTATCGAGGGCATGTCTATAGTGCGTGTTGACTATTAAGTAAGGCACTATTTGATTGTGAGATTCCCCTTGTAGGTACCTGCTATTAATACGGAGTAAATACCTTCGTGTAAATTGTAAATAGCAATTTTGTTGCTAACCATTTCATCAATAAGGATCTTGCCATTTAGATCAATGACTTTAAGGTTTTGTGATTTCCCCACGTCTGTTATATACAGATAGTCATGTGCCGGGTTCGGGTAGAATCCCTCCTCATAATTTACATGCTTGTTCAGTCCGCTAATAATCAGTTGAAAAGAGTCTGAGATGCTTTCACATTCACCTCCAAGTTCAACTTTCACTTCATAAACTCCCTCTTGTACGGCATTATAGCTAGGACCGTTTATTCCCAAAAGACGTGATCCATCGAGGTACCAGCTATAAGAGTCATAAACGTCAGGAACGGAAAGTGTCATTCCGTCTGCTGTAATTACAGGCTTTTCAGGTGCAGGGAGCGCAACGGCATTGACCGGAATTTTGTCACTAAGACAACTTTGCGTTTCAAAAAGGTTATTGAAGAAGTAGTAATAGTAATTTGTAGCACTACCCGTATTAGCACCGCTTATTGTTACAGTTCCATTTTCACTGGTATAGGGGAAGTTTATTTCAGCACTGTCCCTATGAAGCGCTATTGGTCCGTCAACGCCAACGAAATAGTTTAAACCAGGTTCAAGGTTTATATCTAAGCTTACTGTGCTGGTACCGTTGGGGATATACACCGTTTTTGAGGTAATAATAGTTCCTTCCGGTTCGTCCTTTATAACTATTGTACGATCACCATCTCCATCGGCATGAACTACTGTGGATTTCCAGACAACCGGCTGGTAAACATCTAAGAGCAAACCACGATTCGGATTCAGGTGTATGCTACCAATACCCTTACCGCTTGGACCTACATAGGCCGAACTGCCTGAGGCTTGTCCAACTTGGACATAATAAGTCTGGTCATCGTCTAGTGACTCTATATATAACTCTGGGCCGTTTGCTAATACCGTTTCCGCATCGGTGTCGAACCAGGTAATGTGATCACTTCCACTTGCCGTTAAAGTAATTTCATTACCGGCACAAATTTCTCCATCACTTACTTCAGGAGATCCAGGGTCGTTAACAGTAATTTCAACTTCATTGAGCTGACTGCCACATCCTACCCGTTCAAATTCATTGTTGTAAAAAAAGTAATAATAATTGTCCGGGTTACTGGCATTGGATGATTTTATTATCAGAGAGCCACTTTCAGTGGAATACGGGTAGTTGATATAACGAAAGTCTCTATAAAGGTCGGTATAACCTTCAATACCTATGAAAATATCGGTGCCGGGTTCTAAGATAAGATCAATAGCTATATACTGGTCACCGCGCTCCATATAAACCGTTTTGCTTGAAATTGTTTGACCTTCCGGCCCTCCTTGTTTAACCACAATTTTACGTTCTCCATCGCTATTAGCATAAACAAGGGCTCGTTTCCAAAGCAGTTGTTCATTTATATCCACAAGTAAGCCCCTGTCATCGCCATAGAAAAGACCGCCATAGCCCAGACGCGTAGGTCCTGCATGTTCGGTAACCGTGGTGCCTGCATTGGCTACATAATAGGTTTTGTCACTAGATTGGGGGCCCAATTCAAGTATTGGCCCTTCTTCTATAGTAGTTTCACCGTCACTATCATACCATACGATGTTGTCACCATCGGCAAAAAGCATCACTTCGCTTCCTTTACAAATGCTCACGTCACTCACCTCTGGGGCTTCGGCTTCCAGCACTTCGGCCATAACAGCTACTAGAGGACTTGGGCATACAGCTGCTTCAAAAAGGTTGTTGTAAAAGTAATAATAAAAGTCGTTAGGGGAGGATGCATTGGTGCCTGTTATGCTTACAATTCCACTTTCGGTAACATAAGGGTATTCGATGTCATCGTCATCGCGGTGCAGATTTGCGGTTCCGTCTACAGTGGCATACAGACCTTCACCAGGAGGTAAAGTCAGGTTTAATTCAACAGTACTTGTACCATTTGGAATCGTTACCAATTTAGAGGCGATAACATCGCCGGAAACACCTTTTTTGACAACAATCATGCGATCGCCGCTGCCATTTGCATGAACAACAGTACTTTTCCAAACTACTTCCTGGGTAATATTCAAGAATAACCCCCTGTCTGTATTATTTAGAAATGTGCCATCTCCCGTTCCAGACAAGCCCACGTATTCTGATAATGTTGTGGCATCACTACCAACAAGAAAAGTTGTTGATGCGCTTATGTTTGGTATGGTGACGGAAGGGCCAATGCCAACGATGGTCGTACCGTTTTCTTTATACCAGGTGTAATTACTCCCACCTGAGGCATTCAATGTGGCATCGGTGCCAAGGCAGACCTGTATGTCAGAAGCATACGGAGCTTCGGGAATACGAATCACTACCTGTTTTATTTTTTGGTCTTCACCGTCGTTATTTGTTGCGGTCAGACTCACTTCATAAGTGCCTGCTGCATTATATTCATGGGATGGGTTCTTTTGATCGGAATTTGTGCTGTCTCCAAAGTCCCAATAATAGTCTAATTGATCGCCACTAGAGTTGTTGGTAAATACCACTTCGCTACAGGAAATCTCATAATTGAAATTTGCAATAGGTTGAGCCTGCGACCTGGCCTCAATAGCCGCGAATAGAATAAATAAAATTGCTGTAAAATTGATAGACCCGGTGGTTAGTTGGTTTTTGCAATTGTAGTAAATAGTAATCATATGGTAGAATTATCCAAATTTATAACGTAAAGGGTATGCCAAAGGCAAACAAATTGTCGGATTAATGAGGATTTTTGGAGATCGGGAGATGCAAAATAAGAAAAAAAATCAGAAATGATAGTAATTTCTTTGAGAATGTATTGATTAAAAAAGTTACTGAATATGAGTGTTCTAATAGTCAAAAGCTCGTTTTTTTGTTGCTCAGGACTGTTTTTAATTGAGATTGTTGTAGTTAAAATGCTGACACCTACCTAGAGTTGACATTTGTCTTTTAATATAAATAGCGTAAAATTGAATTTTGTAAGAACATTGAGGAGCTCGTGGTCGTATCGTGGGCTACAGCGGGTAACCCACGATGCTACCTCAATACGGTCACGTCGCCACTATAGACTTTCTCCTTGAAGTTTAATCGGAGCTCGAAGTAATAGGTGCCTACAGGTATGTGATTGTCACGTCCGTTTTGACCATTCCAGGCATCGTTTTTCACATTGTCAGTTTTGTAAACGATATTACCATAACGATTCCGAATTTTCAATTCAGCTTCAGGATAGGCCTCTATATTTGCAATGTGCCAGGTATCATTCACACCATCATCATTCGGTGTGAAAACATTAGGAATAGTGACAGGGGGTAATACAATTATTGTGATATCAGCGTATGCTTCACAATTATAATCATTCAGTGCTGTTACATAGTAGGTGCTTGTTTGTTTTGGATTTACAACGATATTGCTTACAGTGCCGGTATATATCAAAGAATCTTCCTCATTTTGCCAGCTAATAAAACTTCCGTCTGTATCGACTGTTAAAGTACTTGTTTCATTTTCTTCAATGATGATAGGATCGGCATTAGCGATTACATAAACAGGGTGTTTAAAAATAGTGCTAATATTTGACCAAGATTCACAGCCAGTTGTATTAGTCACATGTACTTGATACTGCCCTTGATCTTCTGTAGTCAACTCATATGTGTTGTTGTTATCTAAAGCTTGGAATTCATCGCTATTTTCCGGTGCATAATACCAGGTGATGATCGGTGCTTCCTCATTGTTTGTAACATCAAGGGTTATGGTGGCATTGCTATCGGGGCAGATATGAAAAGGCCCGTCGAGAACTGGTAGCGGATAAGGTTCAGTACGGATCAATACCAAATTAGAGTGCGATGTATCAGGATTCGCACAATCGGCATTACTGGTTAAAATAACGCGGACATAGGTGCTGTCTTCCGGTTGATTGACAATTAGAGGATTATTATTGTTAAAACTTGAGTAATTGCTGAAGTCGGTTCCGTTCAATGAAGTTTGCCACTGAAACCCGGGAGAATTCCCTTGATTGCTTAAGTCTGTAATAGGTATACTAACATTGTCTCCGTCACAAACTTTTGCAGGAACACCGATTGAAATATCCGGAACCACACCAGGAATAACTTCCAATTCGTGTGTAGTACTTGATGAGCAACCAAACTGATCGTTGACTTCCACAGCATAAGTATTTGTTCCAATAGGGGGGACAAAATTAACCGTTGCACCAGTAGTGCTGATTAACCCAGGACCGTCTTGCCACAGGTAGCTGTTTCCGCCACTTGCAGTAAGCGTTGCTGTTTCACCTTCACAAAGCCTTAGGTCTCCGGTAATAAGCGCAACAGGTAAATCGCGAATACTTACAGTTACCGTTTCAATCACACTACAGCCTTCAAGGTCACTGCCAATTGTCACCTGATAAACGGTAGTGCTTAACGGTGAAACAGTAATGGAACTGCTGGTGTCATTGCCGGGAGTCCAGAGGTAAGAAGATCCACCTGTGACAGTTAATGTAGTAGTATCGCCAGGACAAATGGCAACGTCAGGTGAAATCGTGGTATTTGGTGGGTTACCAACGTTTACAGTAACCGAGGCGGTATCCTCACAACCGTTTGCATCAGTAACGGTAACCTCGTACCTAGTGTTTGAGGTAGGAGAGACTGTAATTGGGTTAGTTGTGCCACCAGGATTCCAGTTAAAAGAGACACCACCTGAGGCATTCAGGACGATTGAAGAACCCGAACATATGGTGGTGTCGTTTGGAACTAAAGGTATTGGTAATGGGTGAACGGTAACAAATGTTGTTGCAGTGTCCAGGCAACCATTAACATCTTCACCTATCACCTGAACAGTTTGACTCACATTAGGACTTATAATGACATTGTTATTGTTGTTAGTAGTAATAATTGAATCTGGAGACCATGTATAGTTTTGTGCTCCGTTTGCCTCCAATGTCGTAGACGCTCCTATACATAGCCCGGGGTCCGGGGTGAGGTTGATAGTTGGGAGCGGGTGTACGGTTATACTTATTTCTGCCGTGTCCAGACAACCATTGGCATCTTCACCAACAACGACGAGCTTAGTACTATTATCAGGAGTAATAGTAGTGTTTGTAGCAACATTGCCTAAAGGTAACCACCAATAATTATCAGCTCCATTCAAAGTTAGTTGTACTTGTTCTCCCAGGCATACTTCAGTAGGTTGAGCGCTCAAAGTAACATCAGGGCGGCCATTAACAACAAGCTCAAGAGATCCTGAAGCAGAACATCCTGCGTCACTGGTCACATTAAGAGTATAAGTGGTAGTAACGGTAGGAAAGGCGATTGGATCTTCAATAGAAGCATTATTGAGTGTGTTTGTTGGGGTCCATTCATAGACATCGAAGCCTCCCGGTCCGTTTAATTGTGATGAATCCCCTTCGCATATGCTTAAATCATCTAAAGCCAGGCTATCTGTTTTGATTACATTGACTGTTACTTCACCATGAGTAGTACAGCCATCAGATGTGCTGGCAGTAAGGGTGTAAGTGGAAGTACTATCCGGGTTGACAGTAGGGTCTTCAACAGTGGCGTCAACGAAGTCATCGGCAGGAGCCCAGACGTAGGTGTCAAAGCCGGCAGGCCCGTCAATTTGAGCAGACTGCCCATCGCAAATGCTCACATCCTGAAGTTCGATGCTGTCGAGAGAGATCGTTGAAAGTCGCAGCGTACCGGCTGTTGAACATCCAGAGGCATTGGAAACGGTAAGGATATAAACCGTATCTATGGCAGGATCAACCGTAGGATCTTCAATATTTGGATTGTCGAGGTTGATATTCGGAGACCAGGTATAGGTGTCAAAGCCGGCAGGCCCGTCAAGTTGAGCGGTGGTGCCCTCACATACTGTTACATCGTCGAGTTCCAGGCTATCGAGCCCAATAACATCAATAAAGATTTTGTCTGAAGCCACACAACCAGAATTAAAGGTTACCACTACTTCCACACTGTCAGCGGTAGTAGGTGTGTACCAGGTAGAAGAAGCACTGGGGTCTTGCATATTATTAGCAGGTGTCCACGACCAACTGCTAATATCATTGGTGGGGTCGGTAGTGAGCTCTATGCTGTCACCAAGGCATAAAGAACCTGTTTGTGGTACTATGCTTACAGCAGCAGATCCAATACCGATAACAATATCATCAGAGGCTTCACACAAGTTGCCGGATTGAACATTGATAGTATATGTTCCGGATTGAGTGATGTTGAGTGTGGTGTCATTTTCATCTGGAATCTCCACGTTATCAAGTAACCAGGTAATGGTGTAATCGTCGGGTATGCCCCCTGTAATATGGGCATTGAGGGTAGTGTCAATGCTACAAGAATTGAAGTCGTCGGGAAGGCTAACTTCCAGTTCATCGTAAATGTAGATTGTAGCTGAATAACTGGCTCCACCACCCGCACAGCCACCTGTGAATTCAAAATCAATAGTCAACGTTTCTACTCCTTCAGGTATGCCGTCGAGAATGGCCTGAATATCGAGTCTGATTGAATCTTCTCCGGGATTAAAAGTAATTTGCGTAGGAATCGTATTATGATCTGTGCCATTTGTTGTTGTACCACTAATACTTAAGTCAACCGTCATTGGGTCTGTATTAATATTCCCATCAAAACGAATAATATCTATTGCAGCGTGGTCGCAGTCTTCAATGGCGATGCTATCTACTACGTTTACGCGAATATTTAAGGGATCACAGTTGGTAAATAGTTTCTCAATAAATACACCGGAATCCCATTGACCATCGTTTACATCCGCTATAGCTAGTTTAACATGGTATTGCTCACAGGGAACCACAGCAGCGATTGCAGTGAGCGGTGTGGTAAAACCGTCGTACTCAATGTTGTCTCCGGGAGTGTTGTTTACGTAATATTGTGTGTTATTCAATCCCCCATTTCCACAGTTGGCGGGGTCCGCGCCTATTTGATCTCCCGCTTGTCCGATATTTACAGTATTAATAGCCACAGGGGTATTAGTTCCGGGAATGAGTGCAATATTCTCTTCATCATAATTTCCACCTGCCGGATTGGTACCTGAAATGAAGAAACCAAAAATGTCATTGAATGGTGTACATACGTATTCAGGGTATTCTTCCGATAAGAAAACATAATTAACTTTGAATGTGTCGCATAATAGTGTCATGTCAAATTCAAGTACACAGGCGTCCTGTGTTTGTTGTCCGCCTGTCAATAAGGCATCCAAGGTAGGATCTCCGTCGGAATCCAGAACAACGGCATTACCACCATCAAACAGACCTCCCTGGTTTTGGTCGAATGAGGCTTCACCTAGCCCTGTAGTGAGAAGTATGGCATCTGTAATATTTACATCAGGGACTTCACCATCATAAATGCCGGCTGCATCATCGCCGCACATCAAAGTAACATTTTGCAATTGAATAGCATCTCCAACAACTTGTTGAGCGAGATCATTAGCGTTATTGCTGGTCGTATATTGGGCATAGGAATTTGTGAATACACCTAAAGCAAAAAGAAGGAGTAGTCCTATCAGGGTACAAATTTGTCTCATATCGTGGCTACTTTTGTGGGGTATTATTATACACTTCGTTATTGTGTAGCCTTGGTATACATTTTTTTATGATTCTTTGTGTGCAAGGTACTTGTCAAAAAATTTTTAGGAGTTCTAAGAACGCTGATCCTTTTCACCTTTCAAAAATTGGGATATAGGGTTTCTGCTGAAGTCTTACTTTGTTCAAAGGCCAAAACCACCTATATTTACCCATTGGTTTTTGTAAAATACAATAAGTGGTATCACAAAATTGCAACAGAACGAATGATCAACTATTTCAAGTCTCCTCAATTTATTTTAATCATATTGGGGGTTGTTATCTTAGGTGCTATTTATGGGGAGATTCTACAGGCACCAAATGATCATTTGTTTGTAAGTAGTAATGATGGTCTGAAAAATTATTACACCTATGCACACCATATAAAAAATAGTGCTGGTTATACGGATTTTGAAGGTATGAATTATCCCTTTGGCGAGTCCTACCTTTATACCGATTGTCATCCGCTCCTAACAAGCATATTTAAATTTCTCTCAAATTATTTTCCTTTTTTCAGTACACACGCAGTAGGTATTCTCAACTTTCTCATGTTGGGAGCCATTTTTCTGTGCTTTTTGGTTGTATACGAACTCCTGTTGGCGTTCAAAATGAACAAATGGTTTGCGGTGTTTTTTAGTTTGTCCATTGTGATGCTGGCGCCACAGGTATTTCGGCTCGACGGGCATCAGGCTTTGTCTTACAGTATGGTTGTGCCTTTTTCATGGTTGTTGTTAATGAAATACCTGCGTAATAATGATAAAAAACGCCTTATTCTGCTATTTGTTAACATCGTATTTTGGTTGTTCATTCATGTTTACCTGGGAGTGGTTATCGTTTTATTTCTGGGAGCATATACGGTTTTAGAAGTCATCACCAGCGCGGATAAGAAAGCCTGTTTTAAAAAGAATTCGCTGCTCTTTCTTTCACTGCTTGCACCAATTGTACTTTTTCTGGTATATGCCTCATTTATTGATGCACATGAGAACCGGATAGAGAATCCGGCAGGTTTTTTTCTTTACAATGCGCAATTAGACGATCTGTTGGTACCTTACAATGTACCTCTAAGACCGCTCTTAGATTGGCTTACCAATGGCAGTATCAAACTACAATGGGAAGCGAAAGGGTACCTTGGTATTTTTAATTCCTTGCTCTTTATATTTAGCACACTGTTTTTGATCACTGCAATTTTTGTGAAAAGGTGTAGGAAACAGCTCTCAGAACTTTTCCCCGATCCCACCCTTACACGGTTTGTGATTGCCGGTTTTCTTGTCTTACTTTTTGCTTTCGGGCTGCCATTTAAATTGTACCCACCTATGTTAGATCTGATTAGTAAATTAAAACAGTTTAGAGCCACCGGTCGTTTTATCTGGCCCATGTATTTTTCATTTGCGGTCTTCGGAGCCTTAACAGCAGAGCGTTTGATGAAGAAGTATTATAATTCTCGCAAATTCTTACAACTTTCGTTATTAGTAACCGCTCTATCCACTACCTTTTTTGAAGGTATCTATATACACGAGGTTGTAGTGAAGCAAATTAGCCAGGAAGCTAATTTGTTCAAGACTGAACATCTGAATCCGGACCTCCATGCCGCTATGGAAGCGATTGAAGATAATAAATACAAGGCTATTATAAGTATTCCGTTTTTCCATCTGGGTTCTGAGACATTTACGATTAAGTTAGAAAGCGAAGCAGTAAAAAATACTTTACTTATTTCTTATCATAAAAACATGCCGACGTTCTGCAATAACGCTTCAAGAACCTCAATAGATGAAAGTAAAAAGATTATACAGCTCATAAGCCCCAATTATTATTCCAATGAAATTAAGGATGACTTGTCACCAGATGATGAATACCTTATTGTAAAATCACGCGGTGCCATCAGTGAATACGAAAATATAATTCTTCAAAAGGCTCAAACCCTTGGCCGTTTTGGAGATTTGGAACTTTTACGTATTTCTTATAAGACGCTTTTCAGTGATGATACTCCAAAGGTATGGTCAAAATTTAAACTGCAAAAGAATGAGCTAAGCCCTGAAAATGGCTTTTTGATTAATAAAGCCAACACATTTTTATATTATAATGATTTTGAAGATAGTACATCAATGCATCCCTTTAGAGGGCGAGGAGGGTATGAAGTAAGTAAAGCTGGAGCGCATTGTTTAGTGTCGTTTGAGCCGGGTACATTTAAAAGTGGAGATGTCTATGATATGAGTATGTGGATGTACAATGCAGAGCAGGATGCCCTTAATTTATGGTTTCGGTTTCGAATGGAAGAATATGATGCCGCAGGGAATATGGTTAATGAAATGACCGTATTTCCAGAATTCAGTGAAGTATTGAATGGTTACTGGACATTAGCTGAAGGTACTTTCAAAATCCATGATGCCCAAAATATAGTTCGAATTATGTTATATGGTAAAGAAGATAATAAAGCCAGGTTTTTTGGAGATGATTTGTTAATTAAAGAACACGAAATAGACATATATAAAGTAAAGGATAGCAGTTTTTTTTATAATAATCACCGCTTGAAACAGCCCGCATTATAGGTCGATAAAGATAGTTTGTAGTACCGAGTTATATGATCTGATTTGGATTCTGTCCTGCATTTAGCTAATAATAATCCAAGAATAAAGGTGTCTTAATTAATTTCCGAGAATAAAGTTCTTGTTTAGTTCGAGACATCGATTTTTGTTTTTCTAATCTTTTTTAAAGTTTTTTATAGCCACCATGTATACGCTTATCAGCAAATAATGAAGTAGTTATATCTGTCCCTATTATCCTGAAACTTGAGTAGCTACAACCTTAAACTTGCTGAAGGATGAATACAATATTACAACTGCCCATTGTTAGAATACTTTTTCTTAATTTTTTATTTCTTAACGTTAGTTTTAACGTCTTTTCACAAAGTGATTGTGATAACCTGGGTTTTCAAAATGGAAACGTAGACGGGTGGGAAATATATGAAGGAGAAACAGGTGATTGCTGTAACAATCCAGGTACACTTAGCCTCGATATTCCCGCTTTCGAGGATAATGGTTTTTGGTTCGATGGCACAGAGCCAAGGCATGTGGTTTATACGCAGCCAGGTGTTGATCCCGGAATAGGTGTTGATGTGTTTCCTCCGGACTTGCCAGGATTCCCCGCTGGTAATAGATCTGTAAGAATAGGGAATGCTATTAATGGAGCTCAGGCAGATGGAATATACAGAACATTTAATGTAACTCAAGATAATGCCATATTTGCCTATCAATTTGCTTTTGCGCTTAACGATCCTGGACATGGGAACGACCCTTGGGGTAACCCGCTTGATCCTTATTTACTCGTTAATTTTTATGATGAAAGTGACGATTTAGTACCTTGTACCAGCTTACTTATTAAATCCGATGATGATCGTTTCAATATTATTGATATACCAGGCTTGGGAGGTGAAGCACGTTATACAGACTGGGTACCGATTTTTGTTGATTTAACAGATTATATCGGACAGCAATTACGAGCAGAGTTTGAGGTTTTTGATTGTGTTCCAGGAGCACATTGGGGTTATGCCTATTTGTCTGCTTATTGTAAAGAATTTATACCCCTCGAAGATGATACTATTTGTCCAGGACAAAGTGTTACTTTGACATCGCCTTTTCCGGAAATAGGATTTGATGTGCTATGGTCTACAGGAGAGACCTCCGAAACAATAACTGTAAATCCAACAGTTACTACCACTTATACATTAACGGTAACTAACAAAACTACTTTTTCAGATGTAGGTACTTGTACAAAAGAATATGAAGTTACTGTGCATGTTGGCCCATGCGGACCAACCTTATCATTGGTTGGCGATACCATTTGCGAAGGCGAAACAGGTAATTTGACCGCCACAGCAACAGGTGGCGAAGGTGATTATACTTTCACCTGGAATGGTGGGGGGCTTACCAATGCCACCGGACCAAATCAAACGGATAACCCTACCACAACTACTACTTACAATGTAACGGTTACAGATGGAGGAGGGAATAGTGACCAGGGAACAGTGGATATCGTTGTGAATCCCTTACCAACTATTGTAGCAGAAACAGACACCACCATGTGTATTGGGGAAAGCCATACTATCAGTGCTTCTGGTGGTGAAACGTATATTTGGGATAATGGCTTAGGAGATGGCACCAGCCATACGGTGAGTCCAACAGTTACAACGACCTATACGGTAACAGGAACGGATGAAAATGGCTGTGAGAATACCGACGATGTGACTGTAACGATCAACCCCTTACCTGTAGTAACCAGCAACGATGTACGCCTATGTAAAAATGAGATAGCCACGCTCACCGCCACGGGAGCGAGTGATTATAGCTGGACATCCCTGGACGACGGGGTGATTTTGACCGATCCAAACAATGCAAGTATTGATGTGGAAACCGGTCAGCCTGGAGCCACGACAGCTGTACGAGCTTGTTTCGAAGTACAGGGTGTAGATGCCAATGGCTGCGAAGATACAACTATTGCCTGTGTAGACTTTGAGGTGAACTGCGGTCCTATCGTCACGGCATTGGGCGATACGATCTGTGAAGGCGACACAGGAAATTTAACTGCCACGGCCACAGCGGGCGATGGTAATTATACCTTCACCTGGAACGGTGGCAACCTGACAAATACAACAGGTGCTACACAAACAGATAACCCAATGACCACCACTAACTACACGGTGATAGTAAGAGATGGTGCCGGTAATAGCGATACGACGACCGTATCGATAGTGGTGAACCCCTTACCAGGTATCAATGCGGGTGCTGATGATACGACCTGTCTGGGAACACCTGTAACGATAACAGCGACAGGAGGAACAACTTACAGCTGGGACAATGGCCTTGGTGATGGTGCGAGCCATAGTGTAAACCCGACCACACAAACGACCTATAGGGTAACAGGGCAAGATGAAAATGGCTGTGAAAATACGGATGCGGTAACGATTTACATAGATGAAGTGTTTCCTGAAGCCGGGCCAGATCAATCGATCTGTGCCGGTGACCAGGCGCAGCTGAATGCGAGCGGCGGGGGGACTTACGACTGGAGTCCGAAAGACGGGACGCTGAATCAGACCGATATCTCCAATCCGGTGGCAACACCAACAGTAAGCACGACCTATTCAGTAAGGGTGACCAGTGCCTGGGGTTATTGTACGGGTACAGACGAAGTGACAGTCAGTATAGGAAACTTAAGCATCGATGCGGGCCCAGACGATACAATCTGTTTGGGAGCAAGTGCCCAGCTTCAGGTCATAGGAGGAGCTAGCTACGACTGGGCGCCTAAAGACGGTAGCTTAAGTCAAACGGATGTTTCCAATCCATTGGCCAGTCCAACAGTAACCACAACCTATGTGGTGAGAGCTCAAAATGCATCAGGTACCTGCGAAGCAACAGATACGGTGAGGGTACATGTTGAGACACTGACTATGGGCATAAGTCCAGACGATACGATCTGTAATGGTTTTGGCACACAAATCATGGCAATCGGCGGAGGAACTTATGACTGGAGTCCAAAAGACGGCACGCTTAACCAGACGGATATAGCTAACCCGACGGCCAGCCCAACAGTGACCACGACCTACAATGTACATATCACCACACCTAGTGGCATTTGTGAAGGAGATACCTTTGTGACGGTAGTGGTAGATGAGCTAGTAGCGGTAGCAGACCCGGATTTCTTTTTGTGTGTAGGCAGTAGTGGTATGCTGGGTGTAAATGCTCCTGGAGGGATATCGTACCAATGGACACCTGCGACAAATTTAGACGATGCGACTTCTGCAACACCGACAGTAAGTGCTACGCAGGATGTGTCACAGCTCTACACGGTAACAGTAACTAACGCCAATGGCTGTACAGACAGTGATGAGCAATTGGTAACAGTGGGCGATATTATCGTGACAGCAACAGCAGCGAGCCCGATATGCTTGGGCACAAGCTCACAGCTTAATGCCACAGGAGGTATGAATTACAGTTGGATGCCCACTACAAATCTAAGTAACAGCCAAATTGCTGATCCTTTGTTCACCCCGACGGAAACAGGGACTTATAACTTTGATGTGATTGCGACAGATGGAGGAGGCAACTGTCCGGACACTACATCAGTTACTGTAATAGTTGATGCGGCTTATGCGGATGCGGGAGCAGATACAATCATCTGTATAGGTGAGACCACGACATTAAATGGGGGTGAAGGAGTACGTTATAGCTGGTCACCATCGACCTTTTTATCAGATAGTACGGTGTCTAATCCGGAGGTTAGCCCAACAGCCGGTCCGATTACTTACACCTTAACGGTTTACAGTGAATATGGCTGTATGGCGAGCGATGAGGTGGTGGTAGACATATCGGAGGTGACAGTAGATGCGGGCATCGATCCCGGATTGATATTAGAGGGTGAAGAAGTAAGCTTACAGGCAACTACAAACGGAAGCTTTATATCGTGGACAGATTTAGGAACAGAAGACACCATTTTCAGTGGGCCGCTAGCGGGAAATGAAGTGATCAGGCTTTTGCCGGCAGAGAGTACGGTTTACGAAGTGGTATCGTGGAACGATCTGGGCTGTGAAGATCGCAGCACGGTATCCGTAATAGTGCTGCCACCAATACGTATTCCTAATGTATTTACGCCAAACGATGATGGTATTAACGATAGTTGGGAGATCACCAATATTGAGAACTATGTGAATGCAGAGATCAAAGTCATCAACCGTTGGGGTAATGATGTATTCAAATACAAAGGTGTCTATGAAGGTACATTCGATGGAAATAATGGTCGTGGAATCCCCTTACCTGTAGGTACCTATTACTTTGAAGTAGAGCTTAATTTCCGAGACCTCAGATATGGAGGTGATGTGACGATTTTGAGGTAACAACGATTTTGAATAACCCCCCTTATGAAATTGTTGAAAGGTGTTTGAATAGCATTAGATGAGACAATTACCATATGATATTTTAAAATATTACAACTTTTATTAAATGAAAATGAGATGAATTTTCGATTGATTTTCTTGAACCTTTTTGCCCTGTCTGCTACCATAGTATTTCAGGATTTTAAGGCTAATGCGCAAAATGATTGCGAAAATATGGGGTTTCAAAATGGTAATGCCTTAGGGTGGGAAATACTTGAGCATGATTACAAATGGGCGAATCCGGATGACAGAGCACTTTGTTGTACCACACCGGCCGATGGAATAAATTTAGATATACCAACTGTTAATAATGGCGGTGGGCCAACAGAAGAAAGACATTCTATTTACACAGTGAATGCAGTTGATCCAATAATAGGTGTGAATACATTTCCTCCGGATTTGCCTGGCTATCCTCCAGGTAACCGATCTATTCGCATAGGAAATGCCAGGGCTGGGTTGTTACTTAGTCCCTTTGGAGAATTTCCTCCCGATATGGATTTATTTGCCGATGCGGTTTACAGAACTTTTAATATCACTTTGGATAATGCCATATTTGCTTATCAATTTGCCTTTGCGATGAACGATCCTGGTCACGGAAATGATAATGATCCATTTTTTCAGGTGCACTTATACGATGAAAACGATGAAGTAATCCCTTGTACAAGGTTGTACATTTCATCAGATGATGACCGTTTTACTGTGATTAGTGATGGCTTTGAACAAATTAGGTATACTGACTGGTTACCTGTATTTGTTGATCTCACAGATTACATAGGGCAACAGGTACGAGCAGAATTTGAGGTATATGATTGCCGGCCAGGTGCACATTTCGGTTATGCTTATCTCAGTGCCTATTGTAGCCCATTTACGCCTCTTCGAGATACTACTATCTGTCCCGGTGACTCTATAGTCCTTACTTCCCCTTTTCCGGAAATAGGCTTTGATATTTTATGGTCTACAGGAGATACGTCAGAAAGTATTACGGTAAGCCCTACACAGACAACGACCTATCAGCTGACTGTTGTGAATAAACCAGGTTTTCCCGGAGCTGAACAATGTACAAAGGAATATGAAGCGACTATAACTGTTGACCCCTCTTGTGGGGCTTTTAATCTTACTCTTACAGGCGATACCATTTGCGAAGGCGAAACAGGGAATTTGACAGCCACAGCGACAGGTGGTGACGGTGATTATACTTTCACCTGGAATGGTGGGGGGCTTACCAATGCCACCGGACCAAACCAAACAGATAACCCTGCCATAACGACTACTTACAATGTAACGGTTACAGATGGCGGTGGAAATAGCAGTGAAGAAACAGTGGATATCGTTGTGAATCCCTTACCAACTATTGTAGCAGAAACAGATACCACCATGTGTATTGGGGAAAGCCATACTATCAGTGCTTCCGGTGGTGAAACGTATATTTGGGATAATGGCTTAGGAGATGGCACCAGCCATACGGTGAGTCCAACAGTTACAACGACCTATACGGTGACAGGGACAGATGTAAATGGCTGTGAGAATACCGACGATGTGACTGTAACGATTAACCCCTTACCTGTGGTGACCAGCAACGATGTACGCCTATGTAAAAATGAGATAGCCACACTCACCGCCACGGGAGCGAGTGATTATAGCTGGACATCCCTGGACGACGGGGTGATTTTGACCGATCCAAACAATGCAAGTATTGATGTGGAAACCGGTCAGCCTGGAGCCACGACAGCTGTACGAGCTTGTTTCGAAGTACAGGGTGTAGATGCCAATGGCTGTGAAGATACAACTATTGCCTGTGTAGACTTTGAGGCGAATTGCGGTCCTATCGTCACGGCATTGGGCGATACGATCTGCGAAGGAGAAATAGGAAACTTAACTGCCACGGCCACAGCAGGCGATGGTAATTATACCTTCACCTGGAACGGTGGCAACCTGACAAATACAACAGGTGCTACACAAACAGATAACCCAATGACCACCACTAACTACACGGTGATAGTAAGAGATGGTGCCGGTAATAGCGATACGACCACCGTATCGATAGTGGTGAACCCCTTACCAGGTATCAATGCGGGTGCTGATGATACGACCTGCCTGGGAACACCTGTAACGATAACAGCGACAGGAGGAACAACTTACAGCTGGGACAATGGCCTTGGTGATGGTGCGAGCCATAGTGTAAACCCGACCACACAAACGACCTATACGGTAACAGGGCAAGATGAAAATGGCTGTGAAAATACGGATGCGGTAACGATTTACATAGATGAAGTGTTTCCTGAAGCCGGGCCAGATCAATCGATCTGTGCCGGTGACCAGGCGCAGCTGAATGCGAGCGGCGGGGGAACTTACGACTGGAGTCCGAAAGACGGGACGCTGAATCAAACCGATATCTCCAATCCGGTGGCAACACCAACAGTAAGCACGACCTATTCAGTAAGGGTGACCAGTGCCTGGGGTTATTGTACAGGTACAGACGAAGTGACAGTCAGTATAGGAAACTTAAGTATCGATGCGGGCCCAGACGATACAATCTGTTTGGGAGCAAGTGCCCAGCTTCAGGTCATAGGAGGAGCTAGCTATGACTGGGCGCCTAAAGACGGTAGCTTAAGTCAAACGGATGTTTCCAATCCATTGGCCAGTCCAACAGTAACAACGATGTACATAGTAACTGCTCAAAATGCATCAGGTACCTGCGAAGCAACAGATACGGTGAGGGTACATGTTGAGACACTGACTATGGGCATAAGTCCAGACGATACGATCTGTAATGGTTTTGGCACACAAATCATGGCAATCGGCGGAGGAACTTATGACTGGAGTCCAAAAGACGGCACGCTTAACCAGACGGATATAGCTAACCCGACGGCCAGCCCAACAGTGACCACGACCTACAATGTACATATCACCACACCTAGTGGCATTTGTGAAGGAGATACCTTTGTGACGGTAGTGGTAGATGAGCTAGTAGCGGTAGCAGACCCGGATTTCTTTTTGTGTGTAGGCAGTAGTGGTATGCTGGGTGTAAATGCTCCTGGAGGGATATCGTACCAATGGACACCTGCGACAAATTTAGACGATGCGACTTCTGCAACACCGACAGTAAGTGCTACGCAGGATGTGTCACAGCTCTACACGGTAACAGTAACTAACGCCAATGGCTGTACAGACAGTGATGAGCAATTGGTAACAGTGGGCGATATTATCGTGACAGCAACAGCAGCGAGCCCGATATGCTTGGGCACAAGCTCACAGCTTAATGCCACAGGAGGTATGAATTACAGTTGGATGCCCACTACAAATCTAAGTAACAGCCAAATTGCTGATCCTTTGTTCACCCCGACGGAAACAGGGACTTATAACTTTGATGTGATTGCGACAGATGGAGGAGGCAACTGTCCGGACACTACATCAGTTACTGTAATAGTTGATGCGGCTTATGCGGATGCGGGAGCAGATACAATCATCTGTATAGGTGAGACCACGACATTAAATGGGGGTGAAGGAGTACGTTATAGCTGGTCACCATCGACCTTTTTATCAGATAGTACGGTGTCTAATCCGGAGGTTAGCCCAACAGCCGGTCCGATTACTTACACCTTAACGGTTTACAGTGAATATGGCTGTATGGCGAGCGATGAGGTGGTGGTAGACATATCGGAGGTAACAGTAGATGCGGGCATCGATCCCGGATTGATATTAGAGGGAGAAGAAGTAAGCTTACAGGCAACTACAAACGGAAGCTTTATATCGTGGACAGATTTAGGAACAGAAGACACCATTTTCAGTGGGCCGCTAGCGGGAAATGAAGTGATCAGGCTTTTGCCGGCAGAGAGTACGGTTTACGAAGTGGTATCGTGGAACGATCTGGGCTGTGAAGATCGCAGCACGGTATCCGTAATAGTGCTGCCACCAATACGTATTCCTAATGTATTTACGCCAAACGATGATGGCATTAATGATAGTTGGGAGATCACCAATATTGAGAACTATGTGAATGCAGAGATCAAAGTCATCAACCGTTGGGGTAATGAGGTGTTCAAGTACAAAGGTATTTATGAGGGCACATTCGATGGAAATAATAGTCGTGGAGCCCCCTTACCTGTAGGTACCTATTACTTTGAAGTAGAGCTTAATTTCAGGGATTTGAGGTATGGAGGTGATGTGACAATTTTGAGGTAGTATTAGGCTTATTTGTAGTTAAGTTTGTACAAAGTTGTATACCTGGAAGGTCAATTAATTAAGTGTATATAAGCCCTGTTTCAAGCAGTTTACCCCAAAATTGACGTAGGATGAATAGAATATTACAACTACCCATATTTAAATTAATTATTCTTAGTTATTTTTTTTTAAACACTAATGTGGAAGTTTTTTCACAAAGTGATTGCGAAAACATGGGCTTTCAAAATGGAAATGCCGATGGCTGGGAATTATTCGAAGGAGAACATAGTGATGTTACCAATCAATGGGAATGTTGCGCTCAACCAGGCGTTATAGCTTTAGATATTCCATCGATTGAAATACCAAATTTCGGTTTTGCTATCCGCAATGATTCCAGACATACTGTATACACACAGCCAGCGCTAGACCCGATTATTGGTATTTCTGTTTTTCCGCCTGATTTGCAGGGGTATCCGGTCGGTAATAGATCCATTCGCTTGGGTAACGCACAGACTGGTGCAGAGGCCGATGCTATTTACCGTACTTTTAATGTGACGCAAGACAATGCTATTTTTGCTTATCAATTCGCTTTTGCAATGGATGATCCTGGTCATTTTGGCGGGCCGGAAGTTAATCCACACTTTAAAGCCAACTTCTACGATGAGAGTGGAAACGTTATACCTTGCTCAAGTTTATTTATCAAGTCTGATGACCAACGCTTTGATGAAATAGATTCCCCTCTTGGAGGGCTTTCTGAAACCGTTCGATTTAATGATTGGATTCCTGTTTTTGTTGATCTCACAGATTACATAGGGCAACAGGTACGAGCAGAATTTGAGGTATATGATTGTGTTCCTGGTGCGCACTTCGGTTATGCCTATTTGTCTGCTTATTGCAAAGAATATGTACCCCTCGAAGATCAAACGTTTTGTGAAGGACAAAGCATAACGTTGACATCTCCATACCCAATTGTCGGATATGACTTGCTATGGTCGACAGGCGAAACAACAGAGAGCATTACCGTAAGTCCTACTCAGACAACAACCTACACACTTTCAATTGTAAATCAAACTTCTTTCGAGGATATCGAAAGATGTGAAAGAGAACTGGAAGTTACACTGACTGTTGGCCCATGCGGACCAACCTTATCATTGGTTGGCGATACCATTTGCGAAGGCGAAACAGGGAATTTGACGGCCACAGCAACAGGTGGTGACGGTGATTATACTTTCACCTGGAATGGCGGGGGGCTTACCAATGCCACCGGACCAAACCAAACAGATAACCCTGCCATAACTACTACTTACAATGTGACGGTTACAGATGGAGGAGGGAATAGTGACCAGGGAACAGTGGATATCGTTGTGAATCCCTTACCAACTATTGTAGCAGAAACAGACACCACCATGTGTATTGGGGAAAGCCATACTATCAGTGCTTCCGGTGGTGATACCTACAGTTGGGATAACGGACTGACCACAGTAACGAGTGCGACAGTGAGTCCAACAGTTACAACGACCTATACGGTAACAGGAACGGATGTAAATGGCTGTGAGAATACCGACGATGTGACTGTAACGATTAACCCCTTACCTGTAGTAACCAGCAACGATGTACGCCTATGTAAAAATGAGATAGCCACGCTCACCGCCACGGGAGCGAGTGATTATAGCTGGACATCCCTGGACGACGGGGTGATTTTGACCGATCCAAACAATGCAAGTATTGATGTGGAAACCGGTCAGCCTGGAGCCACGACAGCTGTACGAGCTTGTTTCGAAGTACAGGGTGTAGATGCCAATGGCTGCGAAGATACAACTATTGCCTGTGTAGACTTTGAGGCGAACTGCGGTCCTATCGTCACGGCAGTGGGCGATACGATCTGTGAAGGCGAGACAGGAAACTTAACTGCCACGGCCACAGCGGGCGATGGTAATTATACCTTCACCTGGAACGGTGGCAACCTGACAAATACAACAGGTGCTACACAAACAGATAACCCAATGACCACCACTAACTACACGGTGATAGTAAGAGATGGTGCCGGTAATAGCGATACGACCACCGTATCGATAGTGGTGAACCCCTTACCAGGTATCAATGCGGGTGCTGATGATACGACCTGCCTGGGAACACCTGTAACGATAACAGCGACAGGAGGAACAACTTACAGCTGGGACAATGGCCTTGGTGATGGAGCGAGCCATAGCGTAAACCCAACGACACAAACGACCTATACGGTAACAGGGCAAGATGAAAATGGCTGTGAAAATACGGATGGGGTAACGATTTACATAGATGAAGTGTTTCCTGAAGCCGGGCCAGATCAATCAATCTGTGCCGGTGACCAGGCGCAGCTAACAGCGAGTGGAGGCGGAACTTACGACTGGAGTCCGAAAGACGGGACGCTGAATCAGACCGATATCTCCAATCCGGTGGCGACACCAACAGTAAGCACGACCTATTCAGTAAGGGTGACCAGTGCCTGGGGTTATTGTACGGGTACAGATGAAGTGACAGTCAGTATAGGAAACTTAAGCATCGATGCAGGCCCAGACGATACAATCTGTTTGGGAGCAAGTGCCCAGCTTCAGGTCATAGGAGGAGCTAGCTACGACTGGGCGCCTAAAGACGGTAGCTTAAGTCAAACGGATGTTTCCAATCCATTGGCCAGTCCAATAGTAACCACAACCTATGTGGTGAGAGCTCAAAATGCATCAGGTACCTGCGAAGCAACAGATACGGTGAGGGTACATGTTGAGACACTGACTATGGGCATAAGTCCAGACGATACGATCTGTAATGGTTTTGGCACACAAATCACGGCAATCGGCGGGGGAACTTATGACTGGAGTCCAAAAGACGGCACGCTTAACCAGACGGATATAGCTAACCCGACGGCCAGCCCAACAGTGACCACGACCTACAATGTACATATCACCACACCTAGTGGCATTTGTGAAGGAGATACCTTTGTGACGGTAGTGGTAGATGAGCTAGTAGCAATAGCAGACCCGGATTTCTTTTTGTGTGTAGGCAGTAGTGGTATGCTGGGTGTAAATGCTCCTGGAGGGATATCGTACCAATGGACACCTGCGACAAATTTAGACGATGCGACTTCTGCAACACCGACAGTAAGTGCTACGCAGGATGTGTCACAGCTCTACACGGTAACAGTAACAAACGCCAATGGTTGTAGAGACAGCGATGAGCAATTGGTAACAGTGGGTGATATTATCGTGACAGCAACAGCAGCGAGCCCGATATGTTTGGGCACAAGCTCACAGCTTAATGCCACAGGAGGTATGAATTACAGCTGGATGCCCACTACAAATCTAAGTAACAGCCAAATTGCTGATCCTTTGTTCACCCCTACGGAAACAGGGACTTATAACTTTGATGTGATCGCGACAGATGGAGGAGGCAACTGTCCGGACACTACATCAGTTACTGTAATAGTTGATGCGGCTTATGCGGATGCGGGAGCAGATACAATCATCTGTATAGGTGAGACCACGACATTAAATGGGGGTGAAGGAGTACGTTATAGCTGGTCACCATCGACCTTTTTATCAGATAGTACAGTGTCTAATCCGGAGGTTAGCCCAACAGCCGGTCCGATTACTTACACCTTAACGGTTTACAGTGAATATGGCTGTATGGCGAGTGATGACGTGGAGGTAGACATATCGGAGGTGACAGTAGATGCGGGCATCGATCCCGGATTGATATTAGAGGGTGAAGAAGTAAGCTTACAGGTAACTACAAACGGAAGCGTTATATCGTGGACAGATTTAGGAACAGAAGACACCATTTACAATGGACCGCTAGCGGGAAATGAAGTGATCAGGCTTTTGCCGGCAGAGAGTACGGTTTACGAAGTGGTATCGTGGAACGATCTGGGCTGTGAAGATCGCAGCACGGTATCCGTAATAGTGCTGCCACCGATACGTATTCCTAATGTATTTACGCCAAACGATGATGGTATTAATGATAGTTGGGAGATCACCAATATCGAGAACTATGTGAATGCAGAGATCAAAGTCATCAACCGTTGGGGTAATGAGGTATTTAAATACAAGGGTATCTATGAAGGTACATTCGATGGCAACAATAGTCGTGGAGCCCCCTTACCTGTAGGTACCTATTACTTTGAAGTAGAGCTCAATTTCAGGGATTTGAGGTATGGAGGTGATGTGACGATTCTACGTTGATTCTAAAATAGATCCAAAAGCATAGAGCTGTGTTTTCAAGGATAGAAAAAACATTATTAATTCCCGATGATGTATGGAGACTGGGCTGGTTTAGAATAATTATTTAAATTACTGTATACCATTTATTTGGAGCTGTGAAGTAATAAAGTACAGCCCAGATTAAAATGATTAAAATATGCTCTAAACTCTACAATCTATCCTCATTAATCCTCATTTTATTTCTTTTATCATTCAAAACTACTGCTCAAAATAATTGCGAGAATATCAATTTTGATTTCAGCGATTTAAGCTTTTGGACGGCCGGCGAAGGCTGTGTAGCAGATCCGGATAATCAAATCAGAGACAATCAATGTCATGATCCATTTTATCAGGATTATCAGACTTGTTGTAATTCACCTATTGACTTACAATTAAATGTACCTAGTGCCGAACCATCTGTAAACAATGTTCCTTTTGACGATACAGATTTTATTGTCAATACGTCAAGGCATACCATTTATAACCAACAAGCAATAGATCCTTTGTCCGGTTATAACGTGCTGCCAGATCCAATACCAGGCTTGCCAAATGTCACTTCGTCATTAAGACTTGGTAGTCCGGATAATGGCGCAGAGGCAGATATGATTGAAAGAGTACTTTCAATTGATGCTACGAATGCCATTTTTGCTTACCAATTCGTTTTTGTATTGAATGACCCCGCCGATGACAATCACGAAGATACGCAATTGCCTTATTTGGATGTGTCTATTAGAGATCAAAATGGTGTTGTCATTGAATGTGTCAGTTTTAAAATCCTGGCTAATGATGAGAGTTTTGATCGGCAGGATTCCCCAAATATTCGTATGCAAACGGTCCAACAATTCATAAATATTAATGGTAATGATGTGCCTCAGTATACCCCCAGTGTCATAAGTACCATAGATTGGACACCGGTTTTTGGCAATTTCACAGATTATATTGGCCAGGATCTTACTATGCGCATCGAGGTAGGGGATTGTGGCTTGTCGGGCCATTTTGGATATGCCTACATCGCAAACAGGTGTTTGCCTTATACGCCGTTGCAACCAGCAACAATATGTGCCGGAGATACAGTGATGCTTGTTTCACCGTTTCATTCGGCAGGTTACGATTTGCAGTGGTCCACAGGTGAAACGTCTGATACCATTTACCTTACACCCACAACGTCGCAAGATGTTACACTAACAGTAACTAATAAAGTTGTTTTTGATGGAATTCAACCTTGTAGTGAAGACTACACAGTAAGAATTGATGTGCTTGAAGGAGAAATACCGGAATTGACAGACCAAAGTGCTTGCCCCGGTGGTGCCGTCACGTTAAATGCAACACCTGGTAGCGATGATTATAACTGGTATACAGACCCAAGTCCTGCGGGCTTATTTAATACAGGAGATACTTATACTTTGGATCCGGTAATGGGAGATACCACCTTTTGGGTGAGTGGAACAGGATGTTTTTCCGATTCATTGGTTCCGGTCAATGTTACAGTTGATAGTATTTCGGTAGATGCCGGTGAAGACGTTAGTATTTGTAATGGGAATACTACTCAATTGAACGCGACTTCTGATGGAGGTACCATATTTTCATGGACCCCAACTACTAATCTCGATAATCCTAACATAGCTAACCCACTTGCGAACCCAAATGATACAATAACTTATGTAGTAACAGTAACAGATGCTGGCGGTCTTTGTAGTGCCACCGATTCGGTAACCATATTTGTCGGAGATATTCTTGTAGACGCAGGTCCCGATGATACCTTATGTCTGGGCGATTCTGTTCAGTTAAATGCTCAAACCAGCGGAATAAGCTTTAGCTGGACACCAAATGACGGCACTATAAGTGATGTGACAATTGCCAATCCTTGGGCGAAGCCAGTGGTGACAACTACTTATAATGTAGCTGTTACAGATGTAAGTGGAGAATGTGAAGGTTCAGATGAAGTCACTATTTATGTGGATGAAGTGACTGCTGATGCAGGTCCTGATGTGTCAATTTGTGAAGGTGCTTCCGCAAACCTTCAGGCCACGGGAGGTGGAAGTTATTTATGGAATAACGATCCCACTTTGTCTTCCCTGACTACTGCTACCACTATTGCAACTCCTTCTATAACGACAGATTATGTCGTCACTGTGACAAGCGATTGGGGGTTTTGTGAGGCAACAGATACCGTTGTGGTCATCGTTGGTGACTTGCAGGTAGATGCGGGTCCTGATGACACTATATGTCTTGGCGAAAGTGTTCCGCTAAGTGCTACCGGAGTCGTTGGTACATATACCTGGACACCGGCTACAGGTTTGGATAATCCTAATATTGCCAACCCTAATGCATCACCGGATCAAACAACTCAATATATAGTACACTTAGTAGATCAGCAGGGTTTATGTGAAGCATACGATACATTGACAGTGTATGTGGAAGATGTTACGCCAGAAATAAGTGAACCTGTAACCATTTGCAGGGGGCAAAATACGATGCTCACTGCTTCAGGAGGAGGAACTTACCTTTGGAGTACAGCAAATATGGGTACTATCAGTGATCCAACAAGCCCCAATCCCATCGTTTCACCATTAGTAACCAGTGTATACTTTGTCACAGTAAGTAATAACTCCGGTAAATGTAAAGAAGAATTATCGGTCACAGTGACTGTAGATAGCATTAAAGCCGAAGCTATCGAAGATTTTTTCCTTTGCATTGGCAGTTCGGGGCAACTCGATGTGGATGCACCAGGTGCCACTACTTATAGTTGGGCTCCCCCGCTTAATTTAAACGATCCTAACATTAAAAATCCGACATTTACATCAAATAATGCTGATGAATATACCTATTCAGTAACAGTTACAAATGATAACAATTGTTCAGATAGCGATGAAGTCACTGTAACAGTTGGAGAAGTAATTGCTCAGGCTACGGCTGAGTCACCTATTTGCCTGGGTAGTAGTTCACAGTTGCAGGCCACAGGCGGATCAAACTATAAGTGGGAGCCCGCGCAATTATTATCAGACCCAAATGTATCAAACCCAATTGCAACGATTCAGAATACCGGTATATTTACTTTTGTCGTTTCAGTAAGCGATGCAGGTGGCAATTGTTCAGATAGTGATACGGTTACTGTAGAAGTACTAGATGTAGAAGCTGATGCAGGCCCTGATAAGTTGATTTGTGTTGGCGATAGCGTTCAGCTTGTAGGTAATTTTAACTCAGATTATAGCTATCTATGGACACCTTCACTTTTTTTATCAGATACTGCAGTTGTCGCCCCGTGGGTTGTGCCCGAATACGGACCGTTAACATATACAATGACCGTAAGTAATGCATTGGGTTGTAGTGCAAGTGATGAAGTTACGGTAGGTATTTCGTCAACGGCTGTAAGTGTTACTATTGACAATCCTTTGATACTGGTCGGAGAAGTTGTAACACTGTCTGTGGAAACCAATGGCAATAGCATTTCCTGGTATGATGATATTGACAGTAATCCTTTTTGGACTGGACCCTATTTGGGAAATGAATCTTTAACACTAATTCCTCCGCAAAATACACTTTACACAGTTGTGGCAGAAAATGAGTTTGGGTGTAAAGATACTGCAGATGTTCCTGTTATTGTACTTCCACCAATCATAATTCCTAATGTATTCACTCCTAATGATGACTTGCTTAACGATACATGGGAAATAACGAATTTAGAGCATTATATAAGTGCAGTCATAAAAGTTTATAACCGTTGGGGTAGTGTTGTTTACCAGTATAAAGGAATCTATGAAGGGAACTTTACCGGGAGCAACAGCAGGGGAGCGCCTTTACCAGTGGGAACCTATTATTTTGAAATCAAACTCAATTTCAGGGATTTAAGATATGCCGGAGATGTCACGATTTTGAGATAATTTACTCAGGTTTTAAACGTAATTGTTTTGTATTATGAAGAGATTACAACGTATAGCAAATTTTGAACGTCTCTCTCTTTTTGTTGTTACTAATCTGTTATTCTCAATTTTAACGGCACAACATACCAGTAGTTGGAATCTTACGAATGTTAATGATGATGCTTTTTTCGTACAGAATGTCGGTCAATACGAAAATGAAGTATTATATGGCTTGCGCAAAAAAGATATACATTTAGATTTTAGAAGTGATGCTTTTAGTTATTTAATAACTCATTTTGAATTAAAAGACAGAAGTAAAAAAGGGCTGCATGAGTTAAGAGAAGTGCAAGAACAGTTTCATGATCCCAATAACAACGAGCAAAGGCAAGAAGCTCTGAAGCATTTTTATAAGGATATGAGCGCATACGTTACTGCAAATTGGGTAGGCGCAAATAAAAATTCAATACTTAGTTCGGAAAAACAGCTTAGTGCTTACTATACCACTTCGCTAGTCAAAGACGGAAAATCAATACCATCTCGAAAAGCAAAATTATATGAGCAACTAGTGTATGAGTCGATATATTCAAATATTGATGTGAGGGTTTATTTGGAAACAGGTAAAAACGGGATTAAATACGATATAATTCTGAAGCCTTATGCGGCAATAGATGAATATGCTATTCAATATGAAGGGCACAATGGCTTATTTATTGATGGCAAGGGTAACCTGCACATTAGTACTAATTCGGGCGATATTATTGAGCATGCGCCACTAGCCTATTATGCAGATGAACCAGGCATTGAGATTAGTTCTGGCTATATGCTCAAAGACGATAATACTGTTGGAATAACTATCGCAGATTATGATAATTCGAGAAAGGTAATTATAGATCCCTGGGTTGAAGCACCGAATTTCAATGGAGGTAATGGAGGTTATGACATAGCCATAGATTATAATCAAAACACTTACGTATACGGTGGTGGCCGTGAAGATGGAGGTGGGGGAGCATTCGGTGGTAACATGATTTATCAATTGAAAAAATTTGATCCTGATGGTAATCTTGTTTGGACTTATGACTCACCGCCTGCGCTAAACGGTTTTTTGGGAGATTTGGCTGTAACTCGAGATGGGGCTACGTTTATTTGTTCGGGTTTTTACTTCGAACCTGGAAATGGCATTGTCAAGATTGACCCGGATGGTGTGCAAGCGGCTACTTCAGGATTACTTAATCCGTCTTCCAACACCTTTGAAAGCTGGAGGTTTACTTATAATAAGTTTACCAATTCAAATTGGATTTATATTGGGGGAGGAGGCTCAACAGGCTTCCAATTGGGACGTATTGATATTAATCTTGAAAACTATGAAGCTTTTAATTCCTTTGGAGCTGCCCCAGACCTGGGCTTGAAGGATATTGTTTACATGGCGCAAGAGAAAGACGAATCTTATGTTTATTCAACTTTATCGGCAAATGGTACTAATCCACCTCCAGGTGTAGATCTTGATTTTATCAAAGTGGATCCTGTAACGATGTTAAACCCTGAGTGGCAGGTCGATGATGGCAGTGCTTTTGTTGAAGTACAACAGTCGGATTTTGCTAATGGTGGAGGTCTTAATACAGGTTTAAACGGAATTGCCGTATGTAGGGATTATGTTTATACTTTTAATGGTGAGCGCTTAAGAGCATGGAATAAAAATGATGGTTCTGTAGCTTTCGAAGTGAATACCGGAGGAACATTTGATGCTTCTGCCGGATTGGATGTAGATAGTTGCTGCAGAGTGTATGCAGGTGTTGGGAACACGATTAAACGCTATGGCCCTGATTTGACATTTGATATGGATATCGCTACTTCCGGGAACAATATTCATGATCTGAGGTTTGATCCGCTGACAGATAAAAGGCTTCATATTACTGGTGACGATTTTGTTGAGCTCATTGAATTTGAAGGTTGCCCGGAATGTATTGATGCTACCGGAACTAGTGGAGGAGATTGTCAAAATGGATCGGCTACTGTAGATATATCAGACCCGAGCGTTGTGGAGCCACTATTTTATTCATGGACACTTAATGGAGATGAAGTCGGGACAACAAGAGATATTGCCGATCTTGAACCCGGTCTTTACATAGTTACTGTAACAGACAGCAGAGACCCTTGTCCGGGAATGTGGGTTGATAGCGTACGAATTGAAGGTCAATGTGATTTTGTGTTATCCCTTTCGGGCGATACCATTTGCGAAGGCGAAACAGGGAATTTGACGGCCACAGCTACAGGTGGTGACGGTGATTATACTTTCACCTGGAATGGCGGGGGGCTTACCAATGCCACCGGACCAAACCAAACAGATAACCCTGCCATAACTACTACTTACAATGTAACGGTTACAGATGGAGGAGGGAATAGTGACCAGGGAACAGTGGATATCGTTGTGAATCCCTTACCAACTATTGTAGCAGAAACAGACACCACCATGTGTATTGGTGAAAGCCATACTATCAGTGCTTCCGGTGGTGATACCTACAGTTGGGATAACGGACTGACCACAGTAACGAGTGCGACAGTCAGTCCAACAGTTACAACGACCTATACGGTGACAGGGACAGATGTAAATGGCTGTGAGAATACCGACGATGTGACTGTAACGATTAACCCCTTACCTGTGGTGACCAGCAACGATGTACGCCTATGTAAAAATGAGATAGCCACGCTCACCGCCACGGGAGCGAGTGATTATAGCTGGACATCCCTGGACGACGGGGTGATTTTGACCGATCCAAACAATGCAAGTATTGATGTGGAAACCGGTCAGCCTGGAGCCACGACAGCTGTACGAGCTTGTTTCGAAGTACAGGGTGTAGATGCCAATGGCTGCGAAGATACAACTATTGCCTGTGTAGACTTTGAGGCGAATTGCGGTCCTATCGTGACGGCATTGGGCGATACGATCTGCGAAGGAGAAACAGGAAACTTAACTGCCACGGCCACAGCGGGCGATGGTAATTATACCTTCACCTGGAACGGTGGCAACCTGACAAATACAACAGGTGCTACACAAACAGATGACCCAATGACCACCACTAACTACACGGTGATAGTAAGAGATGGTGCCGGTAATAGCGATACGACGACCGTATCGATAGTGGTGAACCCCTTACCAGGTATCAATGCGGGTGCTGATGATACGACCTGCCTGGGGACACCTGTAACGATAACAGCGACAGGAGGAATAACTTACAGCTGGGACAATGGCCTTGGTGATGGAGCGAGCCATAGCGTAAACCCAACGACACAAACGACCTATACGGTAACAGGGCAAGATGAAAATGGCTGTGAAAATACGGATGGGGTAACGATTTACATAGATGAAGTGTTTCCTGAAGCCGGGCCAGATCAATCAATCTGTGCCGGTGACCAGGCGCAGCTAACAGCGAGTGGAGGCGGAACTTACGACTGGAGTCCGAAAGACGGGACGCTGAATCAGACCGATATCTCCAATCCGGTGGCGACACCAACAGTAAGCACGACCTATTCAGTAAGGGTGACCAGTGCCTGGGGTTATTGTACGGGTACAGATGAAGTGACAGTCAGTATAGGAAACTTAAGCATCGATGCAGGCCCAGACGATACAATCTGTTTGGGAGCAAGTGCCCAGCTTCAGGTCATAGGAGGAGCTAGCTACGACTGGGCGCCTAAAGACGGTAGCTTAAGTCAAACGGATGTTTCCAATCCATTGGCCAGTCCAATAGTAACCACAACCTATGTGGTGAGAGCTCAAAATGCATCAGGTACCTGCGAAGCAACAGATACGGTGAGGGTACATGTTGAGACACTGACTATGGGCATAAGTCCAGACGATACGATCTGTAATGGTTTTGGCACACAAATCACGGCAATCGGCGGGGGAACTTATGACTGGAGTCCAAAAGACGGCACGCTTAACCAGACGGATATAGCTAACCCGACGGCCAGCCCAACAGTGACCACGACCTACAATGTACATATCACCACACCTAGTGGCATTTGTGAAGGAGATACCTTTGTGACGGTAGTGGTAGATGAGCTAGTAGCAATAGCAGACCCGGATTTCTTTTTGTGTGTAGGCAGTAGTGGTATGCTGGGTGTAAATGCTCCTGGAGGGATATCGTACCAATGGACACCTGCGACAAATTTAGACGATGCGACTTCTGCAACACCGACAGTAAGTGCTACGCAGGATGTGTCACAGCTCTACACGGTAACAGTAACAAACGCCAATGGTTGTAGAGACAGCGATGAGCAATTGGTAACAGTGGGTGATATTATCGTGACAGCAACAGCAGCGAGCCCGATATGTTTGGGCACAAGCTCACAGCTTAATGCCACAGGAGGTATGAATTACAGCTGGATGCCCACTACAAATCTAAGTAACAGCCAAATTGCTGATCCTTTGTTCACCCCTACGGAAACAGGGACTTATAACTTTGATGTGATCGCGACAGATGGAGGAGGCAACTGTCCGGACACTACATCAGTTACTGTAATAGTTGATGCGGCTTATGCGGATGCGGGAGCAGATACAATCATCTGTATAGGTGAGACCACGACATTAAATGGGGGTGAAGGAGTACGTTATAGCTGGTCACCATCGACCTTTTTATCAGATAGTACGGTGTCTAATCCGGAGGTTAGCCCAACAGCCGGTCCGATTACTTACACCTTAACGGTTTACAGTGAATATGGCTGTATGGCGAGCGATGAGGTGGTGGTAGACATATCGGAGGTGACAGTTACCGCTCAGGTCAATCCTGATAAAATAATGGAAGGGGAGACGGCGATCTTAAATGCAACGACAAATGCTACCTATGTAATCTGGAGTGAAGAAGAGACCGGTGACCTGGTGGATGAAGGTACCTATCCTGAATTAAATAATATAAGGGTAGGTCCAACGGAGAGCACTGTATATTTAGTCGAATCAATCAATGACAATGATTGTCGCAATACGGCCCGCGTGTACCTGCAGGTGATCAGTGCAATCAGGATCCCAAATGTGATAACACCGAACGGCGACGGTATCAACGATACCTGGGTGATTATCAATATTGAAGATTACCCGGAGGCAGAAATCAAGGTAAGAAATCGCTGGGGTAATGTGGTGTGGAAACGAGATAATGGGTACAACAATAGCTGGGGAGGTAGTAATGAAAGAGGCGCACTTTTACCAACAGGTACCTATTATTTTGAAATCAGGTTAAACTTTCGCGGTTTAAAGTATAGTGGAGACGTGACGATATTGCGTTAACCAACCTATAAGGTTAATTCCCACACCTGGAAGGTTATTTTCAATACCTATAAGGTTGGTGAAATAACCTTATAGGTATATGTTGCTGCAAACTGATTGATTATTAAGGGGTTTTAGTTGCGGTGTTATAAAGGTTTTTGTATATTCTAATTCTATACTGTATGATGAGTGGATAATTATCAATTTTTAGATTTTTACACTATATACAGGTTACATATTCTACTAATCAACATCAAAGTATAGATCCCGACTTTTTTACCGTAAAGCTATTGTTAGACAATAATTGTATTACAAGCCCCAAGAATGAAACGATTTATTGTACTATTGCTTCATTGTGCCCTCATTTTGCCTATGAGTGCGCAAGAAAATTGTAATGATGCCATTGATAATGACGGTGATGGACTTACCGATTTATTAGATGATGAATGTCAATGTGAACCTGTTGTAAACGTAGTTTCACTTATTCCTAATCCATCATTTGAAGATACGGTGTGTTGTCCTAATGGTACACAACAAATAAGTTGTGCGCGAGACTGGATACAGGCATCTAATGCAACATCAGATTTTATTCATACCTGCGATGATTGGTGGCGTGATGATAGAGATCATATATCTCAGCCTTTTCCCGATGGTAACGGAGTTGTGTTCTTGAGAATGCTCAATACCATGAAAGAATATGTGGGTGCTTGTTTAATTGAAGATATGCAGGCAGGTACCCGCTACCAAATAACTTTTGACATACAAATTACCTATTCGGATTTAAGTGCTGCTCCTTGTGATGATCAGGAAATTGAACTGGGGATTTTCGGAACACCTGATTGTGCTAATGAGCTTCCTTTTGGCTACGATAATAACGACTGCCCTTTAGATGATTCATTGAAAAACTGGCAACAACTTGGAACTGTAACAATAAACTCAGGTGATTTCAGAGATTGGGGGGTCGTGGAAATTACTTTCGTTCCTACGTTTAATGTGAATGGAATTGCATTGGGAACGAGTTGTATGCAACCTGAATGTACCAATGATGTCATGATATTAGATAATTTATTACTAAATGCTTCCGATTTATTTGGCGTTGCTCACATTACCATTGATGGTACTTTGTGTGAAAATGATGCGGTATTAAGCGTAGAAGATGTGCCCGGCCGACAATATCAGTGGTACCTGGATAGCGTGGCAATTATTGGAGAAGTGAATAATACATTAAATTTGTCGGCAGGAGGCTATGGCCCCGGGAATTATCAAGTGCGGGTAAGTTCACCTGATGGCTGTGCCATTGACGGTGTTTTTGTAACAGATGCTTGTCCGGTTGTATGTGTAGACCCGGATCTGGGCCCGGATACGACCGTATGTAACGGTGGTTCGCTAATTTTGGATGCCGGTGATCAATTTGATGAGTACCTGTGGAGTGATGGCTCAACAGGGCAGACACTTCATGTTACTGAACCGGGTGTATACAGTGTGCAAACGATTTATAGGGAAGAAAATGTTATTTTTAACGGTGATTTTGAAGCAGGTTCCGTCGGATTTACTTCAGATTACATAGTTGGTCTTGGTGGAAATTTAGGTCCATTGTCGACCGAAGGGACTTATTTCGTTACGACCTCACCAAATATTGCTCACAACAATTTTGCGACATGCGATGATCACACAGACCCAGGTACACAGATGATGGTTGTAAATGGTGCCGATGTTAGTAATCGGGACGTGTGGTGTCAATCTGTACAAGTTCAGCCGTTTACCGAATATGAATTTTCGACATGGGTGTGGAATTCAGACCGTAATGCACCTGCTCGATTATCATTTTTTGTAGATGGTGTGCAGCTGGGAAGCGATTTTAGCCCTGTAGCCGGAGCTTGCGATTGGAGTAATTTCTTTGAAACATGGACCTCAGGAAACGTAGCAAGCGTTGATATCTGTATTGTGAATCAAAGTACTGTAGTTGCAGGAAACGATTTCGCGCTCGACGATATATCGTTTGCCCCTGTTTGTAGAGGAACTGATGAGATAGAAGTTCGTTTTGGTTTGGAGCTGGACCTGGCGGCTCAGCCCGTGAGTTGTTTTGGAGCAGGCGATGGTGCAATCACTACTGTGATTCGAAATGCTACAGGTAATCTGACGTATAATTGGAGCCCTACAGGTAGTGGCTCTTCATTGAGTGATTTGGATCCCGGAACCTATACACTTACGGTAATAGATGATGGTTCTACCTGTGAAATTACAGGAGAAATAGAAGTAGTAGGCCCGGATCCTTTCGTAGTTGCTATTACAGATCGCCCCGTAGACTGCAATGGTACCCTGAATGGTACGGCTTACATTGATGACTGTGGTACTTGTGTGGCAGGAACTACAGGGAAATTGGCTTGCCAAAGAGACTGTAATAGAGATTGGGGTGGAACAGCCTTTTTGGATGATTGCGGAAACTGTGTGGGAGGAAATACAGGAGATACGGCCTGTATTTATTTGATTGCCCAATTTGATGCAAATACCTGGTTTGTAGATGAAGGTGGTAATATTGTATTTGTAGATGCAAGTCTTGGAAATAATATCAGCTCATGGGTATGGAACTTTGGTAATGGGGCAAACCCTCCTAATGCTATTGGAGAAGGACCCCATAGTGTTAATTATATCGAGTCAGGTATACAAACAGTTACTTTGACCATTAACGACGGCCAGGGTAATGAAAGCATCTTTACAAGAAATGTAAATATAGTGTCCACCTCCAATGGCTCTTGCGAGGCGATTTATTCTGAAGAATTTAATACCCTGCCTGCCATAAATCACTATGAAGAGTTTGTGCGTGACGTACAAACCAACAGAGTAGTAAATTCAGATGCCTTAACTTCCAGTATTGTGGACGGAGCATTACATGTGGAGTCTGATGGTTCGGAACATACGACAGCAAGTTTACCTTTAACCGGAGCGCCTATTAATTTTGCAAATGGCAGATTCATAACCATCCGAATTAGGGCATCTGAAGCCATGGCTATGCGTGTAACGTTGCGGGATGGTAACCTGACACAAGCGCAAATGGACCAGCTCCAGCCTCAAACCGATCTAAATATCACCACCGATTGGCAGGAGTTTGTGATCGACTTAAGTGTGGTGGCTCAACTTCAGGATGGATGGATTTTTCAGGGGAATAATTTCAATGAACAAGTACTGCATCATTTGGTATTGATTCCTAATCCCAATGAACATGATATAGCACCCTACATTGATCAGCCATTTAATGGCTGGTTTGAAGTGGATTATTTTTTGATAGGTACTAATTCTTCTGATGGATGCGTAACATTAGATGGCGATTGTTTTGGTATTGTTGGGGGTTCGGCTTTAATAGATAGTTGTGGAGATTGTACAGGTGGCCTTACTGGTATTGAAGCCAACGATCAATGTGAATTTGACTGTAATGGCGACGCTAACGGAACAGCATTTATTGATAGCTGCGGAGTGTGTGCCGGTGGTAATACCAATATGGACCCTAATAGTTCTTGCACGATAGACTGTCACGGTGATATTGATGGAACGGCGTTTGTTGATAACTGTGGACAATGTGTTAGTGGGCTTACGGACAGAGAGGCTTGTGAGCAGGATTGTGAAGGTATTTGGGGTGGCTCTGCATATGAAGATAACTGCGGCGATTGTGTGGCTGGAAATACAGGGCTTGAGCCATGCTCTGATAACTGTATTTCTTCGCCATTAGATTTGAGTGTAATGGTTGTTAGTGGTGGGACACCTTTGTTTACTTACGTTTGGGATAACGGTTTAGGAACTTCTCCGACCCTTGATAGCGTATTAGCGGGGACTTATAGTGTTACCGTAACAGATAGTGCCGGATGTGTAGCCGATGACGATACAACAATTGTTATAGGAATATTAAATGTTGATGCAGGTGAAGACCAGTCTTTTTGTGCTGGTGATACGGGCGTGCAATTAAACGGCACCGGTGGTGCAACTTTTGAATGGAGCCCGGGAACAGGCTTGAGCGATAGCACCATTGCAAATCCAATTGCTAGGCCTGATAGCACAACGATTTATGTGCTGACGTCTTCTGATGGTAGCTGTGAAGGAACAGATACTGTAGTGGTCTTCGTCCATAACCTTCCAGATATTGGAGCAGGTATAGATTCCTCAATCTGCCTGGGCGACTCGCTGGATATTGCTGCTACGGGTGGTGTACGCTACTTTTGGGATAATGGCCTCGACAGTGGGGTGACACATACCGTCCGCCCAACGACTACCACTACCTATAGAGTAACCGGTTTAGATACCAATGGCTGTGCAGATACTGCAGCTGTCGAAGTGAGCGTGGATCCATCGCCAAATATAATAGCTAATGATACACGTGTTTGTCAGAAAGATACGATATCGCTTGTGGCAACAGGCGGACTAAATTATAGCTGGGTGAGTTTGGATATTGGTGTGATTACTACCGGTCCCGATGATGTACAAATTACAGTACAAAGTGGTGATCCGGATCTCACCGAAGACACACTGGCCTGTTTCGAAGTTACTGGTAGTGATGCTAATAGCTGTGTGAATAAAGATACTGCTTGTGTAAACTTTGAAGTCAATTGCGGTCCGATTGTGGAGGCAACAGGCGATACCATTTGTGAAGGAGAACTGGGTAACCTGAATGCCATGGCACGTGCCGGAGATGGTGATTATACCTTTACCTGGATCGGTGGCAACCTGGTCAATGAGACAGGAGCAGATCAAACAGATAGCCCTACCACCACTACCACTTATCAGGTGATCGTGCAAGACGGCAACGGAGAGAGGGATACGACGGAGGTATACATAGTGGTACATGCCTTACCTGCTGTCACTGCTGAACCAGACACCGCCATCTGCCTGGGCGACACGGCCACAATCCGCGCCGCAGGAGCCAACACTTATACCTGGGATAATGACTTGTCAGATGATAGCATACATCAGGTGACACCTACAGGAACAACTACTTACAATGTAACAGGTATCGATATCAATGGCTGTGAAAACACCGCAACATTAACAGTTACGGTTAATACTTTACCGGTAGTTAGTGCTGAAGACACACAAATATGTAAAGAAGACAGTGTGCAACTGCAGGCAACAGGGGCCACCAACTACTTCTGGACCTCACTGAACGATGGACAAATCTTGTCGGATACCAATATCGCCGACCCTTGGGTATTTACGGGACAGCCAGCAGCCACCACAGACGTACAAGCCTGCTTCGGGGTGCTGGGAATTGATAATAATGGCTGTATGGATACGGCTGTCGCTTGTGTAAGCTTTGAAGTGAACTGTGGGCCTTTAATTACAGCCTTGGGCGATACCATTTGTATAGGTGAAACAGGCAATCTCAGCGCAGCTGCAACAATGGGCGATGGCGATTATACCTTTACCTGGAACGGGGGCAACCTGGTCAATGCCACCGGAGCAACGCAAACAGACAACCCTACTGCCACGACAGACTATACGGTTATTGTCACCGACGGCAACAACGATCGCGATACGGCGATTGTACAACTAGTGGTGTATCCACTACCGACAATAACAGCGTTAGCCGATGATACGATCTGCAGAGGGAGCAGTGATACGATTTATGCCACCGGAGCAGCAACTTACCAATGGGACAACGGCTCGACCGATAGCAGTCAGCTAATTACTCCTACAGTAACAACCACTTATACCGTGACAGGCACCGATACCAATGATTGTGTGAATACGGATTCGGTGACTATCACCGTAGACTACGTAGAAGCAGAAGCAGGCAATGATATCAATATCTGTGTGGGTGGTCAGGCGCAATTGACGGCCAGTGGTGGCGATACTTATCGTTGGACGCCGAACGACGGAACACTTAGTTCCACAACGATAGTGAACCCCATAGCCACCCCTACAGATACCACCACTTACTATGTGGAGGTAAGAAGTGCCATCGGCCATTGTGTGGCTTACGATTCCGTAACGATAAATACGGGTGGCCTGGTAGTAGATCTTGGCCCCGATGACACCTTGTGCCTGGGCGAAAGTTACCAGTTCAATGTAGGAGTGATAGGAGATTACAGCTGGCAATCGGACAATGATACCTTGAGTAGTACCACCGTTTATAACCCGCTGGCCACGCCAACAGTGACAAGTATTTACACGGTTCACGTGTCAGATCCTGATATAGCAGGTTGTGAAGACCGCGATTCGATTACTATTTATGTAGAAGATGTAACAGCAGGCATCATCACGGCCCCTCAGATTATCTGCCGGGGCGATGAGCTGTTATTAACAGCAACGGGAGGCGGTACTTACCAGTGGACCGGAACACCATCAGGTACAAACATCACCAACCCGACATCAGCAACGCCGACAGTCGCCCCGCTCATACAAACGACTTACACGGTAACGGTAAGCAATAGTAGTGGTAAGTGTAGTGACACGGCAGAGCTAACGATAGACGTAGACAGTATAGTGGCATCGGCAAGCGCCGATTTCTTCATGTGCCTGGGGAGTAGCAGTAGCCTGTTGAATGTAACAGCTCCCGGAGCGACGAGCTATAGCTGGAACCCAACAACCTATCTGGACAATGCCACGATAGCCAACCCTCAGATAGTGAATCCAACAGTAGCAGGAACCATTTCGTACGAAGTAAGTGTGAGCAATGCCAATAATTGCGTCGATAAAGACACGGTGGAGGTGACAATAGGAGATGTAATAGTAAACGCGGAAGCATTAAGTCCGAGATTCTGTGTGGACGATACAGGTCAGGTGCGTGCAACGACAACGACAACAGGTGCGCTGTTTAGCTGGCAGAGCGATGGAGGTATATTGATAGGCACTAGCAGCCAAACCCCTGGCTTCACAGCAGCAGATACTGGAACGTATATTCTCACAGTAACAGCTACCGACGGTAATGGTCAGTGTCCTGATGTAGACAGCACCACGATAGCCGTAGCCAATGTGTATGCCGATGCAGGGGTAGATACAACGGTATGTAAAGATGATGAATTGACACTAAATGGAGCTTATGGCCCCAGTTATAGCTGGTCTCCTACAGAGCAGCTACTAGCCAATGCAGATGCATTTAATCCTACGGTGAACACTTCAGGCTCTGGGATACGATTGTTTGTCCTGACAGTCACTGACAACTCTTTGGCCAATTGCGAAGCAACAGATACGGTGGAGGTAACGGTAGAAGAAGTGACAGTGACCGCTCAGGTAGGTCCGGATAATATCATGGAAGGCGAGACAGCGGTATTGAATGCCACGACAAATGGAACAATAGTAAGCTGGTGGGAGTTAGAGACCGGCGAGGACGTGGCAGGGGGTACAGGCCCTTATCCTGCTACCAATAATATAATCGTGAGCCCGATTGAAAACAGGGTTTACATAGTGGAGTCTTACAACGACAATGACTGTAGTGACATGGATAGCGTGTATCTGGAGGTGATAAGCGCCATAAAAATTCCTAATGTGTTTACGCCAAACGATGATGGTGTAAACGATAGCTGGACAATAGCGAATATTGAAGACTATCCTGACGCTGAGATCAGGGTGACCAATCGTTGGGGAAATACCGTGTGGAAACAGAAAAACGGCTACGATAACCAGTGGGATGGACGCAGCGATCGGGGAGCGTCGTTGCCGATAGGTACCTATTACTTCGATATCCAATTAAACTTTAGAGGGTTAAGGTACAGTGGCGATGTAACGATATTACGTTAATAATCTTTTAAATAATTACTACTATACCTATAAGGTTTTCGTCATGTAATGTCGTTACTGAGTACTCTAGCTAACTTAGATAATGTTAAATTAGCGAAGACCTTTAAGTAAGGCCGATTTTCAAATGTTGCTTAGAGCACCAAAGGTTTTCAGGTTGAGATGTTTGCGATAAGTACAGTGGTGGTCATTATCATCAAATGAACCCCGTTCAGTTTAATTTTAGCCAAAAGCACATCTTCTTAAAGGATATCTTCATTAAAAGTAAATAGTTATGAGTAATACAGTAGAGATGCAAGTAGTTCATCCTCATGCAGCGGGCATTGATGTGGGGAGTCGTTCTCATTGGGTAGCGGTAGGTCAAGAGGCTGATCAGGTGAAAGAATTTGGAGTTTATCATCAAGACTTAGAGGATTTGGTTTCCTTTCTTAAGTCTCATCAGATACGAACGGTGGCATTAGAAAGCACAGGTAGTTATTGGCAGAATCTATACAGTCTCTTAGATGCCTCAGGATTTGAGACCTGTTTATGTAATGGTAAATTCACCAAGCATATAAAAGGTAGAAAAACAGACATACAAGACTGTCAATGGATACAGAAATTACATATGCTGGGGCTTCTCAATCATAGCTTTTTACCTGAAGAAAAAACGGAAGTTCTTCGTACCTATTGTCGCCATCGAGATACGTTAATTAAGTCCGCTGCCCGTAGTAGTAATAAAATGCAAAAGTACCTGCGTCTACTCAATTTGCGTCTTGATGTAGTGGTTCGAGACATTTGTGGTGCTACAGGCATGAAAATTATCCGAGCTATTTGTCAAGGAGAAACAGATGGGAAAAAACTAGCTTCATTCAGAGATAAAAGATGCAAGAAAAGTGAAGAAGAAATAGCCAAAGCATTGAAAGGAAATGGAAGAAAAGATTATCTATTTACCCTTAAGCAAGAGTTGGATACCTACGATTTTTATCAAGACAAGATTAAACAATGTGATCTTGAAATTGGAGAGCAACTTGATTACATCATAGTTGATGATGAAAATAAAAAACAACACCTTCCCCCAAAGGGTAAGCGTAAACACAATAAAAACGATCCCAAAAACCTACATATTCAAAACTTATCGTATCAAATGTTTGAAGGAGTAGACCTCTCTCAAATAGAAGGTGTTAGTACGGCAACCCTGTTAACATTGATGAGTGAATTGGGGATAGAGGGGATCAGTAAGTTTGAAACAGCCAAGCAGTTTACAAGCTGGCTTAGGCTGGCTCCTAACAACAAAGTCAGTGGAGGCAAATTACTTTCCAGTCGTATTCCTAAAGGAAGTAATCGAGTAAAAATAGCTCTACGCAATGCTGCTAATGTGATAGGAAATCAAAAGAAGTCTACACCGCTCAAAGATTTTTTTGCCAAAATATCATTCAGAAAAGGCAGAGCCGCAGCCATTAGTGCAACGGCTAGAAAACTGGCAGTAATCATATGGAATATGGTAACAAAAGGAGTGCCCTATAACAGAATAAAACTTCATGTCGATGAAGACAAACAAAGAAATTCGGTCATCAAAAGAATAAAGAATCAGATGAAAAACTACAGCATAACCATAGATATGGTTCAAATAGAAGATAATCCCCCTTTAACTACTTGTTAAAGTAAATTGATAAGGGAGTTAGTCAGTTTTCGTCATGTAATGTCGTTACTGAGTACTCTAGCTAACTTAGATATTGTTAAATTAGCGAAGACCTTTAAGTAAGGCCGATTTTCAAATGTTGCTTAGAGCACCAAAGGTTTTCAGGTTGAGATGTTTGCGATAAGTACAGTGGTGGTCATTATGATCAAATGAACCCCGTTCAGTTTAATTTTAGCCAAAAGCACATCTTCTTAAAGGATATCTTCATTAAAAGTAAATAGTTATGAGTAATACAGTAGAGATGCAAGTAGTTCATCCTCATGCAGCGGGCATTGATGTGGGGAGTCGTTCTCATTGGGTAGCGGTAGGTCAAGGGGCTGATCAGGTGAAAGAATTTGGGGTTTATCATCAAGACTTAGAGGATTTGGTTTCCTTTCTTAAGTCTCATCAGATACGAACGGTGGCATTAGAAAGCACAGGTAGTTATTGGCAGAATCTATACAGTCTCTTAGATGCCTCAGGATTTGAGACCTGTTTATGTAATGGTAAATTCACCAAGCATATAAAAGGTAGAAAAACAGACATACAAGACTGTCAATGGATACAGAAATTACATATGCTGGGGCTTCTCAATCATAGCTTTTTACCTGAAGAAAAAACGGAAGTTCTTCGTACCTATTGTCGCCATCGAGATACGTTAATTAAGTCCGCTGCCCGTAGTAGTAATAAAATGCAAAAGTACCTGCGTCTACTCAATTTGCGTCTTGATGTAGTGGTTCGAGACATTTGTGGTGCTACAGGCATGAAAATTATCCGAGCTATTTGTCAAGGAGAAACAGATGGGAAAAAACTAGCTTCATTCAGAGATAAAAGATGCAAGAAAAGTGAAGAAGAAATAGCCAAAGCATTGAAAGGAAATGGAAGAAAAGATTATCTGTTTACCCTTAAGCAAGAGTTGGATACCTACGATTTTTATCAAGACAAGATTAAACAATGTGATCTTGAAATTGGAGAGCAACTTGATTACATCATAGTTGATGATGAAAATAAAAAACAACACCTTCCCCCAAAGGGTAAGCGTAAACACAATAAAAACGATCCCAAAAACCTACATATTCAAAACTTATCGTATCAAATGTTTGAAGGAGTAGACCTCTCTCAAATAGAAGGTGTTAGTACGGCAACCCTGTTAACATTGATGAGTGAATTGGGGATAGAGGGGATCAGTAAGTTTGAAACAGCCAAGCAGTTTACAAGCTGGCTTAGGCTGGCTCCTAACAACAAAGTCAGTGGAGGCAAATTACTTTCCAGTCGTATTCCTAAAGGAAGTAATCGAGTAAAAATAGCTCTACGCAATGCTGCTAATGTGATAGGAAATCAAAAGAAGTCTACACCGCTCAAAGATTTTTTTGCCAAAATATCATTCAGAAAAGGCAGAGCCGCAGCCATTAGTGCAACGGCTAGAAAACTGGCAGTAATCATATGGAATATGGTAACAAAAGGAGTGCCCTATAACAGAACAAAACTTCATGTTGATGAAGACAAACAAAGAAATTCGGTCATCAAAAGAATAAAGAATCAGATGAAAAACTACAGCATAACCATAGATATGGTTCAAATAGAAGATAATCCCCCTTTAACTACTTGTTAAAGTAAATTGATAAGGGAGTTAGTCAGTTTTTTACCAACCTTATAGGTGTAAAAAATAACCTTCCAGGCTTTAACCGCAACCTACCCAGAGTTTAACAGAAAATAAATAACCCTTTCAAATCAGCCTTAAGTTTTGTATAATTGTAATAAGGTGTTCATTGAATTTTTGAATGATAAACGTCATTTGAAGATTAATTTTAAAGGTTGCATAGGTTACTATTTGATTTTTTTCGGATTAATTAGTAGGCTATGTTGTCAGCCTCTCTTTTCAACCCCAAAAAGGAAAGAACACAATAGAACTAACAAAAAAGTTAATGCGGAGAAGCTTATTCTTTTACGGTTTATTTTTATTGTTATGCCATTTTGGGTGGTCTCAGACAGAAGACTGTACAGATGGTGAAGATAATGATGGCGATTTTTTGGTTGATTTAAATGATGATGACTGCTCCTGTGATCCGAGAAATGTAGCCGTAAATATTACTTCAACAGGCTATTATTGTTCCAATGACCTTGTCCTGAATACCGAAACAAATGGAAATGGTAGCTTTCAATGGTATTTAAACGGTGAAGCACTTCGGGGTATTACAACGGACTTCCTGAATGTAAGCGGTAACTTATTGTCGACAGGTACTTACCAGGTTGTTTATACTTCTAATTTCAATGGTTCCTGTGTTGTTGATGAGTTTGTGGTAAGTGATCATGCCTGCAACCCTCAGCCTTGTGCTAAGCCCGACCTGGGAGAGGATATCATAAGCTGTGAAGCACCGGTGGTGCTTAATGCCGGTGCAGGGTTTGACAGTATTATCTGGCAAGACGGAACTATAGGTCAGACCTATACCGTTAATACTTCTGGCACCTATCATGTACGTACCCGTACGCTCGGACAGAATGTAATAACAAATGGCGATTTTGAAGATGGTGATCAGGGTTTCACCACCGATTATGTGGTGGGAACAGGGGGAGGATTTGGGCCCATATCAGATCCCGGAACGTATTTGGTGACCACAAGGACGGATTTAGCTCATGATCATTTCAATGACCCTGTTTGCTTCGATCATACAGCTGATCCCGGAGATCAAATGATGATGGTAAATGGTTCCAGTGTAGTAGGTGAAAGTGTATGGTGTCAGACTATTACTGTACTGCCAAATACGACTTATCAATTTTCTTCCTGGGTATGGAATCAGGATACTGTAGGTAATAGAAGCGCCAGTTTATCTTTTTATATCAATGGTGTTGAAATTGGAGATGGACTTAATCCAGATTACGAAGGTTGCGAATGGCGGGAATTTTTTACAGTATGGAATTCTGAGGCTAATACGAATATTGAAATATGCATAGTGAATGAGTCAACCCAAGCCGGGGGTAATGATTTTGCGCTTGATGATATTTCTTTCGCCCCGGTATGTGAAATGGGAGACACCATTAATGTTAACTTCACCAACTGTGACGTGCCTGCTTGTGATAAACCCGACTTGGGAGAAGATATTGCTTCTTGTACCTCACCCGTGTCGTTATCAGTACCAAACGGTATCTACGATAGCATTGTATGGAGCGATGGTTCTACAGGAACTTCTTTAAATGTGACTCAATCCGGTACTTACTATGTGGAAACCTGGACTTTAGGCGAAAATGTGATTGTCAATGGCGATTTTGAAGCTGGAGAGACAGGTTTTACTTCCCAATATTTAGCAGGTGACCCTACAAATCCAAATGGTGCGGTTTGGGATGAGGGACGGTATACCGTTGTCGCTACACCACAGGATGGACATAATAATCTCCCTGGTAACTGCGTGGATCACACAGTTCCGGGTGACAGTTTTATGCTGGTGAATGGGGCCAGCGTAGCAGATGTTCAGGTTTGGTGCCAGACAATACCAATAATTCCCGGGGTTGACTACGAATTCTCGACCTGGGTTTGGAATTATAATTCTGCGGAAGCTGCAGAATTGTCGTTTTCGGTGAATGGAAACACTTTAGGAGGTACTTTTGTAGCGAATTATGGCGATTGTGATTGGAATCAGTTTGCAGAAACCTGGGAATCCGATGGAAGTACAAGCGCTGAAGTGTGTGTGGTCAATCAAAGTGTAGAAGCTGATGGTAATGATTTTGGCCTGGACGATATATCATTTGCTCCGATATGTAAAAGTGGCGATACCATAAATGTGACTATATCAAATTGTGATCCCCTCACCTGCGATGAACCGGACTTAGGTCCTGATACTACATTATGTGAAGGCCCTTATATGTTAGATATAGGTGCAGGCTTTGACAGTATTTTATGGAGTGATGGTAGTACTGGTCAGACCTACACCGTAACCGAAACCGATACCGTTTGGGTAAGAACATGGACTTTAGGAGAAAACGTAATTGTCAATGGTGATTTTGAAGACGGAGCCACCGGTTTTGACTCACAATACAACTTACCTGTGCAACCCTGGGGTATTTTTGGTCCGCTTTCAGGTGAAGGGTTGTATTACGTTACTAATAGTACTGATAATGCGCACAGTAATTTTAATACTCCCGCTTGCGGTGATCATACTCCTGCTCCCGGTGATCAAATGATGGTAGTGAACGGGGCTCCTATTCCGGATCAAAATGTATGGTGTCAAACTGTTAATGTTATTGAAGGAATGGATTACGAGTTTTCAACCTGGGTTTGGAACTTTAGATCTAATGCTCCGGCACAGCTATCTTTTTTTGTGAATGGTGTTGAATTAGGGGAGTTTACAACAAACTATGACGGTTGTGTATGGAACCAGTTTTTTGATACCTGGAATTCCGGTACGGCAACTACAGCCGAGGTATGTATGGTAAATCAGAGTACAGAAGCTGACGGTAACGATTTTGCACTCGATGACATTTCTTTTGCGCCCATATGTGAAGAGGAGGATACTGTTATAATTACCATTCAACCGTGTAACCCAAGAGTCTTTGGATCAGGTGATACCATTTGTCTGGGAGATACAGCCACTTTAGTTGCCTGGGCTCAGGAGGGCGATTCCTCTGATTATACTTTTAACTGGACCGGCGATGGTTTGACAACAGCCTCAGGAGACAGTGTGACAGCGGTACCATCAACATCCGGAAATGTGGTGTATAACGTTACCGTCACAGATGGAAGTAATAATACACATGATACCACGGTAATAGTTGTTGTACTCGGAGATTGTGACTGTGATAGCACCTTGGTCATTGGTGGTCCGGGAGGCTCCTTGATACCAAACCCCTCTTTTGAAGATACACTGTGTTGTCCGCTATGGGATGGCACTACTGGCTCTTACACATTGGAATGCGCGGTAAGCTGGCAACAAGCTACCAATAATACCAGTGATTTTATGCATTTTTGTGCCGAAGATGATTTTCCTAACAATATACCACTCCCGTTTCCGGATGGAGATGCGGTGGCACGTATGATATGGTCAGATAGGACACGCGAGTTTATAGGTACCTGTCTCGATGAACCAATGTTAGCCGGAGGCGAATATGAGATTACTTTTAGTGTAGCGTTACCAATTAATGGAACCGGTGGAGAAGATATTCCGGTGACTGCCTTTTCGTTTTATGGAACGCCCAATTGTAACGAATTGCCCATACCGGAATGGAGAGTATGCCCACCCGAACATGGCAATTGGGAACTTATTGGCACGCTGGATATTGATCCAAACGCTATTGAGGATAATTGGACAGAAGTTACAATTACATTGTATCCTACTTTTGACGTGAGAGCGTTTATGATGGGGGCTCCATGTACATTGCCGGCAACAGGCTATGATGACAGCCGTTATTTTTATATAGACAATCTTCAATTGCAAAGTACCGTTTCGCATAATGCTCAATTAGATACAATTGGTAGTTTTTGTAGGAATGATTTACAGGTGTTTATCAGCGATATTCCCGGTGCTGTTTACCAGTGGTACCTGAATAATCAGGAGTTGCCCGGCGAGACAGATACTATTGTAGGTATTTCGGAAAATAATTACGGTCCGGGAACGTATTCCGTAGGGGTTAATCTTAACAATCAGTGTGCTTTGCTGGATATCGAAATTCCGCTTCAGTTTTGTAACCCTCAGGTCACCGGCTTGGGCGATACGATCTGTATTGGAGATACGGCCACTTTGGTAGCCTGGGGAGCAGGAGGCGATTCCAGTAGCTATACTTTTGATTGGGTGGGTGATGGTCTGATCACAAGTACCGGTGATACAGTTAACGCGGTTCCCACTACAAGTGGAACCCTTATATATGATGTTACTGTTACCGATGCAAGCAACAATTTACACGACACTACAGTAATTTTAGTGGTGTATGCTTTGCCTCTTGTCACCGCCGAGCCGGACACCGCCATCTGCCTGGGCGATACGGCCACAATTCGTGCAGGAGGAGCTACCACTTACAGTTGGGATAATGGACTGACCACAGTACCAAGTGCGTCTGTGAGTCCGACAGTTACTACCACCTATACAGTAACAGGTACCGATATCAACGGCTGTGAAAATACCGCAGCATTAACAGTTACGGTTAATACTTTACCGGTAGTTAGTGCTGAAGACACACAAATATGTAAAGAAGACAGTGTGCAGCTGCAGGCAACAGGGGCCACCAACTACTTCTGGACCTCACTGAACGATGGACAAATCTTGTCTGATACCAATATCGCCGACCCTTGGGTATTCACCGGTCAACCGACAGCGACAACCGATGTGCAAGCCTGCTTCGGGGTCCTTGGAATTGATAATAATGGCTGTATGGATACAGCTATCGCTTGTGTAAGCTTTGAAGTGAACTGTGGGCCTTTAATCACAGCCCTGGGTGATACCATTTGTATAGGTGAAACAGACACCCTCAGCGCAGCTGCAACGATGGGCGATGGCAACTTTACCTTTACCTGGAACGGCGGGAATCTGGTCAATGCCACCGGAGCTACGCAAACAGACAACCCCACTACCACGACAGAGTATACAGTCATTGTCACAGATGGCAACAACGATCGTGATACGGCGATTGTTCAACTAGTGGTGAATCCACTACCAACAGTGATCGCAACAGAAGAGGATACAATCTGTCGAGGCGCAAGTGATACTATTTATGCCACCGGGGCGGCAACTTACCAATGGGGCAACGGCCCGACTGATAGCAGTCAGCTAATTACTCCTACAGTGACAACTACTTATACCGTGACAGGCACCGATACCAATGGTTGTGTGAATACGGATTCGGTGACTATCACCGTAGACTACGTAGAAGCAGAAGCCGGTGATGCGATCAATATCTGTGAAGGTGGTCAGGCGCAATTGACGGCCAGTGGTGGCGATACTTATCGTTGGACGCCGAACGACGGAACACTGAGTTCCACAACGATAGCGAACCCCATAGCCACCCCGACAGATACGACTACCTACTCTGTGGAAGTAAGAAGTGCTATCGGCTACTGTGTGGCTTACGATTCCGTGACGGTGAATACAGGTGGAATTGAAGTAGACCTCGGGCCAGATATTGTGATTTGCGCAGGAGACATTCATCAATTTAATGTCGGTGTGATAGGTAATTATTCCTGGTCTGTACTTGGAGGTACAGATACGCTAAATAATAACAGTATTGCTGATCCTGTCGCTAGCCCCTACGTTACCAGTACATACATTGTTGAAGTAGAAGATCCGCTTATTGCTGGATGTACAGATAGTGATACGATAATTATCGATGTTGAAAACGTCGTTGCTCAGATATTGACAGTAGCTCAAACCATATGTAGAGGAGATGACCTGCCATTGACAGCAACAGGTGGCGGAACTTACCTGTGGAGTCCGGATAATGGGAGCATAGATAATGTAAACAGTGCTTCTCCTACTGTGAATCCTACGAACACAACACGTTATTTGTTGACCGTTACTACTACAAGCGGACGTTGCAACGATACAACAAGTGTGTTGGTAGAAGTAGATAGTATAGAGGCATTGGCAAGCGCAGATTTTTTCATGTGCCTGGGGAGTACCAGTAGCCTGTTGAATGTAACAGCCCCCGGAGCGACGAGCTATAGCTGGAGCCCAGCGACCTATCTGGACAATGCCACGATAGCCAACCCTCAGGTAGTGAATCCAACAGCGGCAGGTACCATTTCCTACGAAGTAAGTGTGACCAATGCCAATAACTGTACCGATAAAGACACGGTGGAAGTGACAATAGGAGATGTAATAGTAAACGCGGAGGCATTAAGCCCGAGACTCTGTGTGGGCGATACAGGTCAGGTACGTGCAACGACTACGACAACAGGTGCACTGTTTAGCTGGCAGAGCAATGGTGGAATATTGATTGACACCAGCAGCCAAACTCCGGGCTTCACCGCCGCAGATACGGGTACTTATATATTGACTGTAAGGGCTACCGACGGTAGTGGTCAGTGTCCGGATATAGACAGCACAACGATAGCAGTAGAAAATGTTTATGTAGATGCCGGAGTCGATACAGTTATTTGTAAGGGTCAACAATTTAATTTGCAGGGGAATTATGGGCCTGAGTATAGTTGGTCTCCTTCAGCTTTATTAGACGATAGTACTATACAAAACCCGGAGCTAAATACAAGTGAATCCGGTGAATACCAGTTTATATTAAACGTTAGCGACCCTGCATTGGGATGTTCGGAAAGTGATACAGTTAATGTTTTAATCGAAGAGGTGACTGTTAATGCTCAAATAAATCCAACAACCATCGTGGAAGGAGAAGAAGCATTCTACAGTGTGACAACAAATGGTAATTATGTGACCTGGTGGGATGTTGCTACCGATGAAATTGCTTTCCAGGGTCCCTATCCGGAGGATCGACAGTTTAGTGCCTTTCCTGCTATAACAAGCACCTACGAGGTGCATTCCGAAAATGACATAGGCTGTGAAAATACGACGGAAGTTTCGATATCGGTATTGAACCTGATTCGGATTCCTAATGTATTTACTCCAAATGAAGATGGGGTTAATGACACCTGGAAGATTGCTAATATCGAAGATTATCCGGATGCCGAAATCCGGGTGACAAATCGTTGGGGAAATGTGGTATGGAAAAATAAAGATTCCTATGATAATACATGGAATGGGGGGAATGAGCGTGGCGCTGCGTTGCCGATTGGTACCTATTATTTTGATATTAGATTAAACTTTCGAGGGTTACGTTATAGCGGCGATGTGACAATCTTAAGATAGTCCGTCCAACCTATAAGGTTTTCGTCATGTAATGTCGTTACTGAGTACTCTAGCTAACTTAGATATTGTTAAATTAGCGAAGACCTTTAAGTAAGGCCGATTTTCAAATGTTGCTTAGAGCACCAAAGGTTTTCAGGTTGAGATGTTTGCGATAAGTACAGTGGTGGTCATTATGATCAAATGAACCCCGTTCAGTTTAATTTTAGCCAAAAGCACATCTTCTTAAAGGATATCTTCATTAAAAGTAAATAGTTATGAGTAATACAGTAGAGATGCAAGTAGTTCATCCTCATGCAGCGGGCATTGATGTGGGGAGTCGTTCTCATTGGGTAGCGGTAGGTCAAGGGGCTGATCAGGTGAAAGAATTTGGAGTTTATCATCAAGACTTAGAGGATTTGGTTTCCTTTCTTAAGTCTCATCAGATACGAACGGTGGCATTAGAAAGCACAGGTAGTTATTGGCAGAATCTATACAGTCTCTTAGATGCCTCAGGATTTGAAACCTGTTTATGTAATGGTAAATTCACCAAGCATATAAAAGGTAGAAAAACAGACATACAAGACTGTCAATGGATACAGAAATTACATATGCTGGGGCTTCTCAATCATAGCTTTTTACCTGAAGAAAAAACGGAAGTTCTTCGTACCTATTGTCGCCATCGAGATACGTTAATTAAGTCCGCTGCCCGTAGTAGTAATAAAATGCAAAAGTACCTGCGTCTACTCAATTTGCGTCTTGATGTAGTGGTTCGAGACATTTGTGGTGCTACAGGCATGAAAATTATCCGAGCTATTTGTCAAGGAGAAACAGATGGGAAAAAACTAGCTTCATTCAGAGATAAAAGATGCAAGAAAAGTGAAGAAGAAATAGCCAAAGCATTGAAAGGAAATGGAAGAAAAGATTATCTGTTTACCCTTAAGCAAGAGTTGGATACCTACGATTTTTATCAAGACAAGATTAAACAATGTGATCTTGAAATTGGAGAGCAACTTGATTACATCATAGTTGATGATGAAAATAAAAAACAACACCTTCCCCCAAAGGGTAAGCGTAAACACAATAAAAACGATCCCAAAAACCTACATATTCAAAACTTATCGTATCAAATGTTTGAAGGAGTAGACCTCTCTCAAATAGAAGGTGTTAGTACGGCAACCCTGTTAACATTGATGAGTGAATTGGGGATAGAGGGGATCAGTAAGTTTGAAACAGCCAAGCAGTTTACAAGCTGGCTTAGGCTGGCTCCTAACAACAAAGTCAGTGGAGGCAAATTACTTTCCAGTCGTATTCCTAAAGGAAGTAATCGAGTAAAAATAGCTCTACGCAATGCTGCTAATGTGATAGGAAATCAAAAGAAGTCTACACCGCTCAAAGATTTTTTTGCCAAAATATCATTCAGAAAAGGCAGAGCCGCAGCCATTAGTGCAACGGCTAGAAAACTGGCAGTAATCATCTGGAATATGGTAACAAAAGGAGTGCCCTATAACAGAATAAAACTTCATGTCGATGAAGACAAACAAAGAAATTCGGTCATCAAAAGAATAAAGAATCAGATGAAAAACTACAGCATAACCATAGATATGGTTCAAATAGAAGATAATCCCCCTTTAACTACTTGTTAAAGTAAATTGATAAGGGAGTTAGTCAGTTTATTTACGAACCTTCCAGGTTTTAAAAAATACCTTATAGGTTTAAAAAAATACCTTCCAGGTGTCATGTCGTTCCAAAACTCCATCTTTCAGCATTCAACCACTAAATTTTTATACAGTTATTAGTTTCAACTTAAGTTTATTAGTGTAACAACAATATGTTGTTTCATAGAAGTTATTATTACAGCTTGTTATGACCAAAGAACTTTATCATAAACAATAAAAATAACACTTATAATGTATGGAAAATTGAACTATATTGAATATAGATTGTACAATAAAGTGGAATTGCGCTATTATAGTAACACATTAGTATAATTAAAGAACAGAACTGTTAATCATTCTAACTATGAGAAAAAATTTACAAATAAGAAAATGGCTCACTGGTTTAAGCCTTTTATTCATTTCAATGAGCTTTGCGGATTTAGCTTTCGGGCAGGACCAGAACAACGATGCGCTTGAAGCTAACCTAGTATCCGTACCAATTTTTGACGAACAGCATCGAATTTCATCTGATTGTGAACTTTTGCAGATTGGCTTGTTTGAAACAGGAGCATTTGAAAATGTGAGCGCTCGACTTGATTCACTGGGCTATAACTACACACTTATCGCGCCTACTTCCGATATCGATGTATTTGAACTATATGATATTATCTACCTGCCGTCAAATTGGGCTCAGGTATCCATAGGGCATTTGGATGAATTGGAGAGTAACGCCGAAGACTTCAAAAGTTATGTGCATGATGGAGGTAGTTTGGTAGTTGAACAGGCAAATCCATTTCAGCAACCTAATCATCAGGTGCGCCCGGCATTATTACCTTATCCTATTTTGTTTGATAATAGCTATAATCTAAGTGATATGCCATTGGTAATAGTCGATGATCAGCACCCTTTGACAAAGGGCTTTGCACCTGAAGAGCTTCCTTTCCCGGCAGATCAAATGATAGAAGTAGATTCTAATTACCAAGTCTTAACACGGGGGCTTGTTTCTGGTGCGCCAGGTATGGTTGTGACTGAATTCGGTACCGGGAAAGTGCTTGTCCTCGGTTATTCGTTGTCGCTAACCGGAACATTTACCGTAAGTGATAACTTTGGCCATGCACTAATGGAGTGGGCAGGGTCGTGTGGATTGACAGTTGGTTTGAATGAAGATTTAGAACCTAATAATAGTTCTTTAAACCTTAACCCAAATGTGTTTAATGCGAATACGCTGATAACTATAAATTTGGCAGAAGCTGGAAATGCACAGGTACGCATTTTTGATAGTAGGGGTATGCTTTTGGAAACAGTAGTCAGTGAGGAATTAGAAGCAGGAACTCATCGTCTAAACTGGCAAGCAGAGAGGTATCAGAATGGCTTGTATTTTTGCGAGCTTGTAAGTGGCAATGGCAGGTATCGTAATAGAACGAAATTCTTTATTCGTTAAATGCTGTATGGGATACCTTCTTAATAAAGGGTGCCCTGAGCTGTGTATTGAAAAGCTGTAAAGTATAAACAAGTAGTGCAGATGATTAGATGGTCGTCTGCACTATTTTTGAAACCCAAAAATCCCGATTTTTTTTCTCTAGGTTCAGCGAATGTTTAGCAGGTATTAACAGAAGTTTATTAGCTGCAAATGTTGTGCTTTTTTTATTGAACCGAAGCCAGGCAAAAGCTATATTGAATCGTTGCTGGTATTAATAATAGTAGGTGTCAGTAGATTTTAGAACTTAGCCTGAATAATATGAGGGATATCCGATTTAATAGAAGAATATATCGTAGGCTTCACATTGCAATTAGTTGTTTACTGGGTATATGTAATAGTGCTCTTGCGCAAGATATTAACAGAGACGCGATGAATGATAGTTCAACCGTTCTATTTACAACAACTACACCGATTAAAACCTTTTCTGACTGTGAAACCTTTAAAATTGGTCTTTTTAAAACAGCAGGTTATGAATTTGTCGGGGCTCGCCTCGGGTTTGTTGGTTACTCTTATGATATAATCGAGCCTACATCAAACCTGGCCATATTTGAACAATATGATATCCTTTATCTACCGACAGGCTGGGCTCAGTTAACTATTGGTGATTTAGCGGATTTTGAGGCCAACGCCGATGATTTTAAGTCTTTCGTTTTTTCCGGAGGTAGTTTGGTGGTGGAACAGCCAAACCCCTTTCAACAAGCAAATGATCAGGTAAGTCCATCGCTATTGCCCTATCCTATATTGTTTGATAATGAGTATAATACAGATGATATGCCTGTGGACATTCGCTTACCGGGGCATCCTCTTACAGAAGGTTTCGAAGAAGATGAATTGCCCTTTCCCGCTGATCAGATGATAGAAATTGACCCCAACTATTATGTGTTGACGCGCGGCCGTATTTCTAGGTCGCCTGCGTTAGTGGTCGCCAAATATGGGGCTGGAAAAGTGGTCGTTTTGGGGTATTCTATTTCAATTTCAGGGATTTTTACCGTGAGTAATGATTTTTCCCGTGCCCTGGTAAATTGGGCTGGTAATTGCGGGTTAACAGGACTCGAAGAAAATAGTTGGCATAATTTACCGCTTTCTCTAACACCAACTATTTTTGAAGAAAATACAACAATAAGGTTTGAATTAAAAGAGTCTAATTCTATTGAATTGCAGGTCTTCGATGTTCGTGGTCAGCGTATAGAAACGATTGTTGCTCAAGATCTGGCTGCAGGTAAGCATGAGTTTCGTTGGCAAGCTCAGGGATATCAAAGTGGGCTTTACCTTTGTAAGTTGGTAAGTGCAAATGGTAAATACCGTGGCAGTGAAAAATTCCTGATTCATTAACGCATATACACCGAAATAGCTAATAAACAAAAAAGACTACCGAGGTAGCCCTTTTTGTTTCAATTATATTGTTTGAGATTAACCCAACGTACCTACGTTGTTTAGGTCTTCGAAAGCAGCTTTTAGTCGCTCATTGAACGATACTTCTGCTTTTCTCAACCATACACGAGGGTCGTAGAATTTTTTGTTAGGCTCGTCTGCTCCTTCCGGGTTACCAATTTGTGCTTGTAAGTAATCATGCTTCTCAGCATCGTAAGCCCTGATACCGTCCCAAAATGCCCATTGTAAATCAGTGTCGATATTCATTTTGATAGCTCCGTATGAAATGGCTTCTCTGATTTCTTCAACAGTAGATCCTGATCCTCCGTGGAAAACGAAATCAATAGGTTTTTCACCTGTGCTGAATTTTTCCTGAACGTATTTCTGCGAATTGTCAAGAATTTTTGGAGTAAGCTTCACATTACCTGGTTTGTATACACCATGAACATTACCAAAAGCAGCAGCTATAGTAAATCTAGGGCTCACTTTCATAAGTTCTTCATAAGCATAGGCAACTTCTTCGGGTTGAGTATAAAGTTTAGAAGCATCAACATCTGTATTGTCTACACCATCTTCTTCACCTCCGGTTACACCTAATTCAATTTCAAGTGTCATATCTAATTTGCTCATACGCTCTAAATAGCTTTTGCAAATTTCAATGTTTTCTTCAATAGGCTCTTCCGACAAATCAATCATGTGTGAGCTGAATAAAGGTTGGCCGTGCACCTTATAAAAGTCTTCACCTGCGTCCAACATTCCGTCGATCCAAGGTAATAATTTCTTAGCGCAGTGGTCTGTATGAAGAATAACTACTGCTCCATAAGCTTCGGCCATGCTGCGTACATGATGTGCTCCGGAAACGGCTCCGGCAATTGCACCTTTTTGTCCGTCGTTGCCCAGACCTTTACCAGCGAAGAATTGAGCTCCACCATTTGAGAATTGTACAATTACGGGTGAATTGATATCTCTTGCCGTTTCAATTACACCATTAATAGAGTTTGAACTAACAACATTTACTGCGGGAAGTGCAAACTGGTTATCTTTTGCCAATTGGAAAATCTCCTGTACAGCGTCACCTGTAGCTACACCAGGTTTAATTTTATTTAATATTTCGCTCATTTTCTTCGTGTTTTCTTGAATTTTGAGTACGCAAATTTACTAGAAATTAGCATTTACACGAATTTTTTCTGCGTAATATTCCTGTTTTTAGACTTACTTAAATGATCTGACCTATTAAATGATTTATTTGACGCTTTATAATTCGGATTTATTCGCAGTATTGCGAAATCATATTTCCGGCGAGCGGGTAATTGAGCGTCCGAGCTTTGGACCAGTCTATGCATGCCCTGGCTTCACTGCCTTTTTTGTGGTGGCAAATACCCCTGTTGTAGTAAGCCTTCGAATTGTTACCATTCAATGAAATAGCTTTATCAAAAAGCGAGATAGCATCGTCAACTTTATCCAGCCATAGCGATATAATCCCTTTGTTAACGTAAGCTTCGGTATATTCGGGATTCAGAGTAATGGCTTTATCTATTTCCGATATAGCTTTTTCAAAATGTTCGTAATCGTTTTTTTCAAATGCAATCTCGGCCATTGCAAAACCATGAAAATTATGCAGGTACGGATCCAGTGAATCGAGCGCCAGTGCCTTCTTATAATCTTCAATCGCCCTGATGTTATTCTTGAGTAAGGCATAACAGATGCCTCGATTTTTATAAGCTTCTTTGAATTCTGGCCAGTGCACCAAAGCTGCCGTATAGTGAATTATTGCTTCTTCAAAACTCTTATAGCCGATTTTTTCATTGCCTAAATTCAAAAGCTCTATGGCCTTTTTTTGTTCTTCCGTATAGGTTTTGTGCTGAGTAAATGCCAAAAAAGAAAAACTTACTAAAATGATGACAAAAAGGTTTTTCATTGATCTGTTTATTACTTTATGATAAAGTATACGGTAAAAGTTACAATAGGATTGAGGCAGCTAATAATAAATACAGCTTACTTCATTGTTTGCACTGTACAATAATGCTTAAATTAGTAGAATTTACTTATCAGTTACGATTATGAATAGTTTAAGTCCTCTGGCAGAGCGCATGCGTCCGCACTCATTAGATACTTTTTTCGGCCAAAAGCACCTGGTAGGAGAAAAGGGACTGTTACGCAAAGCTTTGGAAAAGGACTATACGCCCTCGATGATTTTCTGGGGCCCGCCGGGGGTTGGTAAGACCACATTGGCTAACATCATCGCCAATCAAACAAAATCGCGCTTTTTTACACTATCTGCTATTAGTTCGGGGGTGAAAGATGTGCGTGAGGTGATAGCAAAAGCAGGCGGTTTTCAACGAACCATACTTTTTATTGATGAAATACACCGCTTTAGTAAATCGCAGCAAGATGCACTTTTGGGAGCTGTTGAGAGAGGGGCAATTAAACTGATAGGAGCGACCACCGAAAACCCTTCTTTTGAAGTTAATGCCGCTCTTTTGTCCCGTTGCCAGGTTTATGTCTTAAATCATTTGAGCAGAGAAGAACTTACCGAGCTTTTGACATATGCAGCAAACAATGATACGGACTTGTCAAAACGTCAGATTGAGTTCAAAGAAGTAGATGCACTTTTGAAGCTCTCAGGAGGAGATGCGCGTAAACTACTCAACTTATTAGAACTTGTTGCTGATTCTACAAATGAGACTCCGCTCATTATCAATAACGACATGGTGTTTAACAATGTGCAGGAAAGGGCAGTTATTTATGATAAGCAGGGAGATATGCACTATGATATTATTTCTGCATTTATCAAATCAATACGTGGGAGCGATCCCAATGCAGCAATTTATTGGCTGGCCAGAATGATTGAAGGTGGAGAAGATCCCAAATTTATCGCGCGCCGTTTATTGATCCTCGCTTCTGAGGATATTGGCAATGCTAATCCAACTGCAATTGTGATGGCAAATAACTGTTTTCAGGCAGTTTCTGTAATAGGTTATCCGGAAGCACGTATCATACTTTCTCAAACAACAACTTACCTCGCAGCATCTTCCAAGAGTAATTCGGCTTATCTGGCGATAAATAGCGCCCAACAATTGGTGAAGCAACATGGCGATTTGCCAGTGCCTTTGCATTTGAGGGGAGCCTATACCAAACTAAATAAAGAATTGGGTTATGGTGAAGATTATAAGTACGCACATGATTATCCGGGCAATTTTGTAGAGCAGGAATTCCTTCCAGAGGAATTAAGCGGTACCCGTTTATACGATCCTGCAATTAACGCTCGTGAAAACGAATTGCGAACAAGACTACAAAAATTGTGGAAGAAAAAATACAACTACTAATTTTTTCGCAACGGGAATAACAGAAACGTTGAATTTGTGCTTGTGTCATGTAATCGACTTAAATTTAGTATTTTATATGCTTAATTGTCACGATATTGGCTTACTTCTGCTTCTGATAAAACAGTGAAAGGGCGTGTTTCGTAATCAATTAAAAAACTTGTTTTAGAGACAAATTAGCCTAAATTTGTAAGCTCATAATTTGAAGAGAATATGAGTGTATTAGTTAATAAAGATTCAAAAGTAATCGTACAAGGTTTTACAGGTTCGGAAGGTACTTTCCATGCCGGACAAATGATAGAATACGGGACGAATGTTGTTGGCGGTGTTACTCCGGGTAAGGGAGGTCAGGAACATTTAGGTAAACCGGTTTTTAATACAGTAGCCGAAGCAATTAAAGCAACAGGTGCTGATGTGTCAATAATTTTTGTTCCACCAGCGTTTGCAGCAGATGCTGTAATGGAAGCAGCACAGGCTGGAATCGGAGTAATAATAACAATTACCGAAGGTATTCCGGTTAAAGATATGATTCCGGTTAAAGAATATATTAAAAAGAAGGGCGTGACGATGGTGGGTCCTAACTGCCCGGGAGTAATCACTCCGGGTGAAGCAAAAGTAGGAATTATGCCTGGATTCGTTTTCAAATCTGGAAAGATAGGAATCGTTTCTAAATCAGGAACATTAACGTATGAGGCTGCTGACCAGGTGGTTAAAGCTGGTTTGGGTATTTCTACCGCAATTGGTATCGGTGGTGACCCAATTATCGGTACTTCTACTAAGCAGGCGGTAGAATTGCTAATGAACGATGAAGAGACTGATGCAATTGTAATGATTGGCGAAATTGGCGGTCAGTATGAAGCTGAAGCAGCTCGTTGGATTAAAGAACAGGGTAATCCAAAACCAGTAGTTGGTTTTATTGCAGGCCAAACAGCACCTAAAGGTAAAAGAATGGGGCATGCAGGTGCTATCATTGGTGGTGCTGACGACACAGCAGAAGCAAAAATGCGTATTATGCGCGAATGTGGTATCTTCGTATCTGAATCTCCTGCCACAATCGGAGATACTTTGATTCAGGCATTGCAGGAAAGTGGAGTCACGGCTTAAGAGAATACGAGTAAAATAGGGTACACAACCCATTAACTGAATATAGAAAGACCGCCCAGGCATACTGAAGGCGGTCTTCTTTTTTAAATTAAATACTTATGGATTTATCTTCAATCGGTAGTTCGTAACACATTTACCAAATTAATTGCCAAGCGAGCGTTTGTTTGAATTTTTTTAAAACCCGACAGAGCATCAATCTCAACCTTTTCCTTTATTCTGGTGTCTTTATTGAAGGGATGCGTATACCTGCCTCATTTGTCGCTTTTTTAACAGTATGCAATTGAGAATACGCTACCTTTGGTAGTTAATTGTAGAATCATCAATTAGTGTTATTAATTGATGATTATTTTATTGCAATTTACAGTTGTATTAGAGTTCGGGCCCAAATGAGCTCTTGGTAAACCGCAAATTGTGGATTGCATACTATTTTTCCGGTACACCGCCTTGCTTGCAAGATTTTTTTGCTAAGCGAGACCTGGAAAGCTATTTATTAAAAACTACCAAAAACAAAAACCAAATTTTTACTTAAACAACAAAAAGATGAAAACTAATGTATTAAGCATCTTATCTTTATTGGTAATGGCTGTATGTTTACTTTTACTCTACCAAACAAGCTATGGACAACATGTACAAACACTTAAACACTTAAAGGAGGGTGATCCTCAACAGAAAAATGAATATGATCGACTTCGTTATAGTAGCCCTTTTAGCGGAGAAATCCCCGCTAATATAAGGGCACGAGAGTTGCAATTTGCACGCGAAGAAGCTTCTTTCAAGCGACGTCAGGCAAAAACCAATTTCGATTTTGAAAACGCTTCATGGAAAAGCCGTGGGCCGATAAATGTTGGTGGTAGAACCCGCGCTATAGCCATTGATGTTACGGATGAAAATGTAATACTGGCTGCGGGCGTTTCCGGGGGAGTATGGAAGAGTAGAGACGCAGGATCGACTTGGGAAAGAACATTTTCTGCCGGAGACCTTAGAAGTGTCACTGCCATCCAACAAGATACCAGACCTGGTATGGAACACATATGGTATTATACAACAGGGGAAGGCACTGTTGGAAATTCAGCTTCTTCATTTAGGGCTCCCTTTGCAGGAGACGGCGTATATAAATCGGAAGATGGAGGAGATTCATGGCAAGTCCTTCCTTCAACGCAAACCAATACTCCACACGCTATTGATGGCTACTTCGATTTCGCTTCTGATATTGATATCCACAATGAAACAGGAGCGATTTACGTCGCAGGTAATGGGGCCATTTTAAAGTCAGCAGATGGTGGTGCTACCTGGAGAAGCGTATTGGCAGATTCTGATGTAAGTAGTGGCGGTCGAATAAGTGGTGGTGTATGTGCTATACATATTACCAAAAACGGGACACTTTATGCTGTTATAGAGGGATGGACCACATTTGGTGGCATTTACAGGTCTACAGATGGAGAAAATTGGACACTTATTTCCGATGCACATTTTACAAGTATGCCGTTTCATTTGCCCTTCGGACGATTTGTGATCGATTCCGAAGAAAAAGGAGACACTGCAGTCTATTTTTTGGGAGTTATGTGGGATTCAAATTTCACCAGCGTAAGTCCCCATTTGTACAGTTATAGGTACTTCAATGGCGTAGGTAACGGGGATGGTAGCTTCGGCAACGGTGGCCTTTGGGGCGACTTATCGGCTAACTTACCAGGTTTCGGGGGAAATACCGGCGATTTTAATCCGCAGTTTGGTTATAATTTGGCACTAGCGGTTCACCCTTCAGAGTCAAATACCTTATTTATTGGAGGTGCAAGTGCCTGGAGGTCAACAACCGCTTTTTCGAGCGATTCCCATACCGATTTGATTGGAGGATATGCCGCTTTTAATGAAGATTTTGAGTTTTATGAAAACCATCACCCCGATATTCATGAATATGTCTTTTACCCAGACGATCCATACAAAATGATATGTGCTACTGACGGTGGTTTATTTGTTACTGAGAATAACATGGAGTTCGATAGCGATAACACAGTCGTACACTGGCAAAGCCTCAACGGTGGTTATCTAACAACGCAGGCGCATACCCTGGCAATAGACGAAACCGTGGGGAGCGATGCGCTAATAGCCGGTTTTCAGGATAATGGTACATGGTTAGCTACCGATTCCGCTTCTTCGACCATATGGAGCCATGAAATCGGCGGCGATGGAAGTTATTGTGAGCTTATTGACAGGCCCGATAGCAAAACAGTTTACGGTTCGCTTCAATCCGGTATGATGTTTCGGCTGGATTACGATGCGGATTTTAATTTCATTGACTACACACGACTCGATCCGGTGGGTTTTAGCGACCCACGCGCTGTTCTAATTATAAATCCCATGCAATTAGATCCCAATAACGAAAGCTTGTTGTATACACAGAAATTGAATCAGATTTGGCGAAACCCCAATACTTTGGCAGCACCAATATCGGATGTTGCAATTGACAATACTTACTGGGAAGTGATTGAGGATACTACGCACCCCTTCTTTTTCATAGCCAATTTTGATGTAAGTACAATCGCACCTGCTAACCGAATTGTGTTTGGTACAAATGGCGGTGATATTTACAAGATTGATGGCGCGAATATGGGAAATCCGGCTATGGAATATGTAGGGTCATACCTGGATGCCATAGGAGATAGTGTCAATCCTTGGGTAGGTTGTGTGAAAATAGATCCAACAAATGGTGATCGTTTTTTTGTCGGTTTTACTAATTACGAAGTACATAGTATCATAATGACAGAGGATGCCGGACAAACCTGGACTAATGTTAGTGGTAACCTGGAAGAAAATCCGGATGGTACAGGTGCAGGTCCCTCTGTTCGCTGGATTGAATTGCTTCACCTCAATGGAAAAGAAGTTGTTTTTGTGGGTACCAGTACCGGAGTATACGCCACCGAACAGCTCGATGGAATGAATACTATTTGGACTTTGCAAAGCCCCGATTTGGTAGGCAACGTTCCAGTAACAATGATCAAAACGCGAGAAGACGGTAGTGTGGTAGTTGGGACACATGGTAACGGACTTTTTAGCGCCGTTTTCATGCCCTCTATTGTTACAGGTAACGAAGCATATGTAAGCTTGGACCAGGTCTTGTTTCCAAATCCCACAAGCGACATTTTATACCTCAAGAATGAAACGGGCAACAGGGCAACTTATACCGTTTATAACTTGTCCGGACGTGTGTTAACTACCAAAATAAGTGATGAACAGATTGATGAAATTAATATGAGTGGATTTGAGCCCGGAATATACGTTGTTGAAAAAGAAATTGCAGGGCAGCGCATAATGGCACGAGTTATGAAGCATTAATCAATGCTTATTGTAATTTGTTTATTTGTAGTTTAGCAAGAGCGTGCAAGAAAGTTGGCGCTCTTGCTTTTTTTGATTTACAAAGGTACAATTGGATTTAACAATTTGTCATAACTCCTTTTTATACTGATTGTTGATGCGTTTTTTAATAACGGCTTTTGTGTAATCGTTCGATAAATGACGTTATTTTATAGATCACACCTTATAAATTTTCGATGAATGTAAATTTTATGTTAAGGTTATAACTGTATATAGATGAAATAAGCAGCTTCATCAGGCAAACTGTTTCATTGGTTGATTTTTTTAGTGATTTGAGTATTCTTTTACTAAATTCGAACCGTAGAACATAAGAGCCCGATTTAGAACCCGGATTTTTAGTGAGACAAATATATCATACTAGTTTATTAATTTTTGCAACGTTACAGACGTGTAACACACTGATAATAGATTGGTCTAGCTGTGTTTTTTTGTTCTGAAGAGTTTGCCGAAAATCTTAAAATAGAGTAGGCGATTTTTAAAACCCAAACAATGTTTTTAAACAAATTAAAATCACAATTTGTTCTTGGTTGCGCCATTGCAGCATTAGGACTAACTAACTCATTTGGTGCTACTTGGTACGTGAATGACAACAGCACTGCTGGTGATGTTTTTACCACTGCAGCTGGTAACGATGCATCTGGAAACGGATCTGCTTCTGCTCCTTACGCTAGTGCTCAGCATATCATCAATAACGTTCCTGCTTTCGCTTCAGGTGACGAGATTATCATCGACGCTGGTACTTACAACTGGCCTACAATTTTGTTAGAAAACGATAATAACATCAAAATTACTGGTGCTGGTGCGGCATTAACGCATATTTCTGTAGCTGGTGGTGCTGGTGTTTTTGCGCACGGTACTGTATCTCATCAGATCTCAGATCTTCACTTAACTACTTTCAGTGGTTCTACTATTTTCGTTCGTAAGAATCCTTCAAACGTAGCAGGTAGTATCTCTTTAGTAGAAGATTGTAAATTAGAAATGTTATCAGGTGCAGCTGGTCTTTATGTAATCGACTTAGTGCGTGACCCAATGACTTTCGGTTTCGGTTTCGAAGTGAAAAACTCTGAGTTGATCTCAAACATGGCTGTTCTTCAGGCAGAAAACTATGCGCCTGTTGCTGTAAGAGATTGTGATATCTCTGGTAAATTTGCTGACGGTGGTATGTTCCGTTACGTAGGTAATCCTAACAACGATAACTTGTTATTCGATAACAAAATCGATGCAAACAACTTGTGGGACGATCCTAACTCAGTAATCATTTATACTGAAAACGGACAAGATAACCAATTCCATAGAAACGACATTGAGTGTGGTAACGCTACTGTAGGTATGGAGTTTGCTGGAACTGAAGCTAAAATGAGCATTCACTCAAACTTCATCTACAACGTAAAAACGGGTATCAAGTATACTACAAATGCACAGTTTGGTGGTGGTAACATCATTCACAACAGCATTAATGCGCGTTTCGTAGGTTTGGATGCAGGTAATATCAGCTCAACTACTTTCAGAAGCAACATCATAAAAACACATAGTAACAATGCTGCTGATGCTTGTGTAATAGCTGGTACAATTGGTGCTGGATCTAAGTTTGATAACAACCTATTCTATCACCCGAATGCTGCTGTTGCTGCTATCATCGGTGGAACTTCTTATGCTAACTTAGCTGCTCTACAAAGCGCTGGTTTGTTCACTTTCAGTGAAGAAGGAGCTATCTCTTGGTTCAATGGTTCTAAAGGTGCTACTGCAGATTTAAGACTTCATAGTGGTTCTATCGCTATCGACAAAACCTTAGCAACAGGATTCACTATCTCTACTGATATCTTCAATCAGCCAATTTCCGGTAGTGTGAAAGATTTAGGTGCTTTTGAATTCCAGCAAACTGGTGCTAAAGAAATTACTTCTGTAAACGACGTAGAAGAAAATGCACTTTCTTTAGCTGTATTAGGAAATACTTTGGAAGTTGCTAACGCTGGTAACGATGTAGTTGTTGAATTCTACAACATGGCTGGTGTATTAGTGAAAACTGTATCAGGACAATCTTCTATCAATCTTGATGCTTTCACTTCAGGTCTATATGTAGCTACTGTGACTTCTAATGGTCAGGCTGCTTCTGAGCGTGTATTCGTTCAAAAATAAGTTTTGCATGATACTATCATAGCTCTATACCCAAAAAGGCTGCCTTTGGCAGCCTTTTTGGGTTAAAAAGAGTAGGAAGGGCAGCTGCTTATTCACTGTTTTCCCGAACGAACAAGCTGTTCATTTTGTTTGTACTGTATGTTGACTATAGTTAGGGAGATTACGGTTTAAGATAATCGTTATTTGGTGAATTAATTAACAATAAATTCAAGGCATTTAAATAATTTAACATTATATTTGTGTCCTTTTTCAAACTGGAGCAAGAATGATTGAACTAGATATAAATTCGTTGGAAAGCTGGTCGGGAGTAAGTGGTAGACCACTTATCATTGCAGGACCTTGTAGTGCAGAGACCGAAGAACAAGTATTAAATATTGCGAAACAAGTGGTTTCAACCGGTAAGGTTGATGTAATGCGTGCAGGTATCTGGAAACCTCGTACAAGACCCAACAGTTTTGAAGGTATAGGTGAAGAAGGTCTTTCATGGTTGCAGAAAGCAAAAGAAGAAACCGGATTAAAAATTGGTACTGAGGTGGCAAACCCTCAACATGTTGAGTTAGCACTTAAATATGATATCGACATACTTTGGATTGGTGCCCGTACAACTGTTAATCCATTTGCTGTACAGGAAATAGCAGATGCACTGAAAGGAGTGGATGTGCCCGTATTGGTAAAAAATCCAATAAACCCGGATACTCAGCTATGGATTGGTGCTATTGAGCGAATTTATGGCGCAGGTATTAGAAGTCTTGCCGCGATTCACCGTGGAACCTCTACCTACGACAAAATAAAATACCGCAACAAACCTATGTGGCAAATGGCCATTGAATTAAAGCGTTTGTTACCAAATATTCCTATTATCAACGACCCTAGCCACATTGCAGGTACGCGTGATTTGATCCATGAAGTATCACAAAAAGCTTTAGACCTCGGTTTAGATGGTTTGATGATAGAAACGCACAATAACCCGGATGAAGCATGGAGTGATGCAAAACAACAGGTTACACCTGCTCGCCTGGATGAGATTTTAGATGATCTTAAAGTGCGTAAATCATACTCGGACGATGTAGCGTTTAATCACTCATTAGACGACTTGCGTGAGCAAATAGATGCAATCGATAGAGAGATCTTAGAGACGCTTGCCGAACGTATGAAAGTTGTAGATAAAATTGGTGAATATAAAAAAGATAATAACGTTACCACTTTGCAGGTTAGCCGTTGGGATGAACTATTAAACGATAGAATGGCCAAAGGCGAAAAGATGAACTTGTTTCCTGATTTCGTAAAAGAAGTATACAAGATCATTCATAAGGAATCTATTCGCAAGCAAAGTGAAATAATGAATAACGAAAATATCGATGCTTAACCCTGAAGAGGCGAATATTTTCATTACACATGACCTCGAACATCAACTAAAAAGACTGGTAACAGAAGCGTATTCGCAGGTTATAATCATTGTTGACGAAAATACGGAAGCGCATTGCCTGCCAAAGGTGATGGGCTTTTTTAATGCCCCCCAAATTATAAAAATAAAAAGCGGCGAAGAGAATAAAACACTCCGTACCTGCGAAGATATATGGAGTGCCATGACCGATTTGAAATGCGATCGTAAGGCACTGGTGGTAAATCTTGGAGGTGGGGTGATAGGAGATATGGGTGGTTTTTGTGCCGCTACTTATAAACGAGGGCTATCTTTTATTCAAATACCTACAACGCTGCTTGCTCAGGTTGATGCCAGTGTTGGAGGCAAGCTTGGTGTTGACTTCTTCAAATTCAAAAATCATATCGGAGTTTTTAAAGTCCCTGATGCGGTGGTGATTTGTACCGACTTTCTTAAAACGCTGCCATTCGAAGAGTTACGTTCGGGTTTCGCCGAAATAATAAAGCACTGTTTAATTGCTGATAAAAGTAAATGGGAAGAAATTAAGGCCATCAGATTTCAGGATCAAAACTGGGACGATCTTGCCGAACACTCCATAAAAATTAAGGCTAAAATAGCAAAAGAGGATCCGACCGAAAAATCAGTGCGTAAGTTGCTCAATTTTGGTCACACTATAGGACATGCCATAGAAAGTTTCTACTTAGACAAACCTGGTAAAAAACTTTTACATGGTGAGGCGATAGCTATCGGAATGATTGCAGAAGCCTGGATTGCTTTTAAAAGAGCATGTCTGAGCATTGAAGAGGTAGAAGACATCAAACAATATATCCTGTCAATATATCCTAAAGTTTTGATTCCCGAAAGCGATTTACAGAACATTATTCCATTGACACTTCAAGACAAAAAGAACGAAAATAGCATAATTCAGTGTACATTGTTATCGGAAATAGGTGTCGGGTCTTTCAATAATCCGATAGATGCCGATGATATTTTAGCTTCTGTGAAATATTATAACCAATAGTCATGACATCAATTAAGGTATCCAAGAATAATAGTATTGTTAAAGGCACAATTAATCTTGCCGCTTCCAAAAGTGAAAGTAACAGATCCTTAATAATTAATGCATTATGTAAAGGAGATAGTCAATTGAGTAATCTTGCCAACGCAAGAGATACTCAAACCATGCAACGGCTATTGGCCTCCAATGAAGAGGTCTTGGATGTACTCGATGCAGGTACAACAATGCGTTTCCTTACAGCCTATACTGCTGTTAAAGGAAGACCCACGATTATGACCGGGTCAGAGCGCATGCAGCAACGGCCTATTGGTATTCTTGTAGATGCACTTAGAAGTATTGGTGCAGTAATAACTTACGAAAAAAATGAAGGTTATCCTCCAACTAAAATACACCGTTTCGATGCGGCTAATGAAAATAACCACATCGTAATCAGGGGTGATGTAAGTAGTCAATATATCTCTGCTTTGTTGATGGTAGCACCTACACTGCCAAATGGCTTGATACTGGAGCTGACTGGTAAAGTAGGGTCCAAGCCTTATATCCAAATGACTTTAAATTTAATGAAGCATTTTGGTGTTAGCGCCGATTGGAATGATAACATGATATCCGTACCTCATCAAGAATATGAAGCTAAGGATTACACCATTGAAGGTGACTGGTCTGCTGCTAGTTATTGGTATAGCTTGGTAGCACTTGCAGATGAAGCGGAAGTTGAATTGATAGGTTTACGTAAAGACTCAAATCAGGGTGATAGCGTGTTAGCCGAACTAATGACTAACCTAGGTGTCCATACTGAATTTAAAGATAATAGCATCGTGCTTACAAAATCGGGTCAATTGAACGATTTAGAGTGGGATTTTACACATTGTCCGGATATTGCACAAACAATTTCTGTCATTTGTGCCGCGAAAGGCGTTTCAGCAAATATGACAGGCTTGGAAAGTTTGCGTATTAAAGAAACAGATAGAATTGCCGCCATTCAAAACGAGTTGGCCAAATTTGGGACAGCGGTAGATGTAATAGGAGATGAGGTGATACGGATACAGAAACCTTCTTTTGATATAGGTTCTGCGGTAGAAGTAGCCACTTATGAGGATCACCGCATGGCAATGTCATTTGCTCCTTTGGGTCTATTAGGTCCTGTTGTCATCGAAGAACGTGATGTGGTTAACAAGTCCTATCCCGACTACTGGCGCGATTTAGAGGCTGTTGGTTTCACCCTTTCCAATAATTAGTTGGTGTGCTTTTATTGGCAATTTCTTTTTAGGAGCTCGTATCCCTGGTTGTAACCTTTGTCATTTGCAGTTCTCAGGTCGGAACATGCTCCTTTCAGGTCTTTAAGGTTGTATTTGGACATACCTCTATTGTTATATACGAGTGGCATATCATCGTTTAATTCCAAAGCTGAGTTGTAATCACTTATAGCTCCTCTATAATCCTCGCCATAATACTTGGCATCTCCTCTTTTGACATAAATAGCTTCATTAGCGACGTCCATTTCAATATACTTATTGTAGTTTATAACCGCTTGAGGGTATTTTTTTGTTCTGAAATAGGCGTCGCCAAGGTATAAATAGGCATCGAGATTTTCCTGGTCTAGTTCAATTACTTTGTTAAGGTCTGCAATCACCTTTTGATCATCTTTCATGGCACTGTACGATGTGGCTCTCAAAAAGTAGGCCTGCACATTTTTAGGGTCTTTGCTTATTGCATTATTAAAGTCGGTGATTGCTTCTTTAAACTTCTTTAAATTGTTATAGCAAATGCCTCGTTGCATAATATGATCTGAGTTGGCAGGCTCAAGGGTGCTTGCTTTTGTAAGGTCAGGTATGGCTTGCTGGAATTGACCCAGTCCCATCTGTGCATCGGCACGATAATCGTAATACTTCACATTGTTAGGGTTCAGTTTAATCGCGTGGGTGAAATTTACCACAGATGATTCGAAACGCCCGAATAGCATGTCTAAGTCCCCGATTGTAAAGTATATTTGATCATCGGGATGTATGGCGACCGCTTTTTTATAGTAGGTGACACCACCATCAAAATCGCCCATAGTTACTTTTAACTTACCCATTTCTTTACACAGTTCCCAGTTCTTGGGTTCTAGTTTAAGCGCTTCTTCGAAATCGCTTATTGCACCCGCTTCGTCTCCGGTCTTAACTTTTAGCTTACCACGGTCTATATAAGAACGGGAATTTGGTTTCAATTCAATTACTTTATTGTAATCTGAAATAGCCTTAAAAAACTGATTATTGAGGGAATAAGCATAAGCCCTGTTGTTATAGACCGCAGCAGATTTTTTGCCCAGTTCTATAGCCATAGAGAAATTTATAGTGGCTTTTTTGAATTTTTTCACATAGATGCTTGCAAGGCCTAAACGGTAAAAACCTTCAGGATCTTCTGGTTCGGCAAAGGTATATTGCTCGTAAAGGTCTAGTGCTTCAGTGTATTTCTTTTGTTTAAAAAGTTCGTTGCCTCTTTTTAATAAATCCGGATTAGCCAGCACGTTGCTTGTACTGCAGCATATTATTAAAACAACAAGTAGGTATAGTTGGCCCATAGCTTGTAAGTGGCGCATGGTGATAATGTTTTACTGTTATAAATGAATTACTACTAATGTGTCGCTTTATATCCAATGGTGAATGTCTGGTGGTGTGTAGATATAAAGTTCTTTTATAAAAAATTACGTAGACAATTGTTCAAAGGTTTGGGGTAGAGGTACGCTAAGTGCTACTTTTCGACCAATGAAAAAAAATAGTATAGAATAGGGTGTTATTGGAGGGTTGAGGTTAGAAAAATACAACCTCCGAAGTGGCTCGGAGGTCGCAGATTTAAGTTGTATAATTATTGAACTTTAATAATTTGTTTGCCAAATTTCCCAATTTTACTATCCAGCCGGTAGATGTAATTTCCGCGAGGGAATTCGCTCATATCTATAGGGAAGTCATAGCTGCCAGGCATCATATGTTCATCCGTGATATCTAGTAATTTCCTGCCGGTAGAATCGTGTAAACTCAGTTTAATATTAGTGGATCGTCTTAAATTGAAGCTTATAACTGTATGATTTTCAACAGGGTTAGGGTGGCATCCCAATAATTCAATGGCATTACTTTTTTCACGGTCGTCAATGCTGGTAGGTCCAAAAATACTCAGCCGCTGTGCAAAGTAATCGCCGAATAAAGTTTCTTCAATGGCTTCTCTGGATGCGCACATCCAATCATGAAGTACAGATGTAAAGACCTGCCTGTAATCGAATTCATGGGTGAGGTTCCCGCGATCAATGTTGGTGTTAGGATCATCAGGGTCGAGGTTTGGATTTTCACCATAAATCCCGGGATTTAAGCCATGGCCAAAAATAAGCATCGGAGCTGCGAGCCCATGGTCAGTTCCGAACCCTGAATTAGAACGGGCACGTCGGCCAAATTCGGAGAAGGTAAGTCCGGCAACACGTTCAGAAAGCCCAAGTTCAGTAAGGTCGTCCATGAAATCGCGAATGGCAGAGCTCACATAATAAAGCAGAGAGGCATGTACACCTGAAGTAGTGTCCTGGGTTACTGTTTGACCTGCATGTGTGTCAAATCCGCCGATTCGACACAAAAATATCTTTGTTTTTGATCCGCCATCTAATAGTCTGGCTACTAATTTGAGTTGTTCTGCAAGGCCATTAGAGCGCATGCCATCTACAGCTCGCGATTGATCGTGGTAATCGGTATGGTACAATACACTACTGTTAGAACCCGCGTCATAAACATCTTTTAAACGCCCGGCATATTTGTTCGCGCTTTCTTCAATGCCCATGATCCATTGTAATTCGCGCCCATAATATGTATCTTCTACAGACTCAGGTGGATTTACGCCAACACTTGAAATGAGGCTGTGAAATTGATCGGGGTTGTGGATGGCTATCGCCGCCGGAATTCCCTCTTCCCGGTGGAAGGCCAAGGATACGCTACTTCCAATTTCCAATGCGAGAGGATCTGGCATTTCAGTAGTTGGGTAGGCATCTGGATAACCCGGATATAAATAGTTGAGGTATCTTCCCATCCAGCCCGAACCATAATAGTCGTCGTAGTCACCGCCCATAAACCAAATGTCTCTGCTTCTGAAGTGCGATTGGTTCATGTTATCGTAGGCCACAGATTGAACAATTGCAGCCTCGCTTCTGTCGTATAGTTCTTTGAAGTCAAACATATCGGGGTGAAGCCCAATACGTTTCTCCATAGGCCCGGTACTGTCCAAGTCGATATAGGGACGCAAGCCTGTATTGGGAATAGCAATATTTGGTCTCAAGTCCGTATATTCCGCATAGTGATTTATCGGAATAAGTGTATTTAAGCCATCATTACCACCATGCATTTGGATCACAACGAGCACACGGTCGTTTTGTTCATCAATACTGGAAGCAATACGTTGTAGCTGGCTGCTTTTAGCCATGAGGTTAACCGGTATATTGTTAAGAACTACTGGGGCGGCAGTTGCTAACGGAACTTTTTTTAGAAAATCTCTTCTTTTCATAGTAGTGGATTAATGAAGTTGGAATTCGGGTGATTGCATAATGGCATGGCACAAACTGTTGAGCTGTGTTCTCACAGCAGTATCGTCACCTGAGTTTTGGTACTGTGTCCATTCATTGGCCCAGTTTACGGCACCTAAGTCATCTAACAGTATAAAATCGCGAAAATATTCGTAGCGTTCGTTTGTTATTATTTCAGGAAGCAGGTAATCAACAAAAAGACTGGTTAGCTCATCGGGATCCTCCGGATTCGTGACATTAGCAGCGTCTTCTACAAAGGCAACCGGATCTAGAAATAATAAGGTTTCATCTCCATTTACGAACTGTCCGTTTAACAGGAGATCTATGAATTGATAACGATAGCCGAGGTAGTTTGCACTTATCCAATTTCTGGTATAATCCGGGAATTGGTGATAGGCAGGATAACCGGCTACTTCAAACGGTTCGTAAAGATCGAGCCCCATATCTTTCATGAATTGCAGTGTTGAACTCAATGAGGTCAAATAGAAATCGGAGGTTTGAGTAATGGGGTCGGGAAATTCGACATTGAAAAAACGGAATACGCCAAGAATTAATTCCAATGGAGATTTAATAAGGGCACCATTGATATTGTCTTCTGCAATTACATTGTCCTGATCAAAGAAGTGCGTACTTGTTAAAAGTGCTTCAATTACAGGTTGTAGCTCATAATCATTATCTCGGAAAATAGTCGCCAGTGGTTCTATGATATCGGATTCAATTTGATCGGTAATCTCATAAAACGTGAAAAAACGATACAGCCTACGTACGATGAAAAGTGCCGTCGCGTCCTGATCAAATATCATGTCTACAAATTCATCCAGCTCTGCTTCTGCGTCAACCTTGGTCGCACGTTCATCTATTACTGCCGCAGGTTGTATTACTCTGTTTTGAAATTTGCTGCTGAATTGCTTTTCCGTAGCATCGTGTTGTATGGCAATTGTACCATCACCTTTTAGAAAACCCATTGGGATTTGGGTGTCAGGATCTGGTGTTCGAAAGTCTTCGTCGTTGGTATAACCTGTTAATAGCTTTGCGGCGGCCTGAACATCCTGCTCTGTATAGGTAGTATAATCTCCGTCGTCAATTTGCGGGCCTTTGCCTATAGTATAGAGTTCCAGGTATTCTCTGCCAAAGTTTTCCTGGACATTTCCAATATCATTTTCATTCCCGTCCAGAAATATTAACATCGCATTGTCAACTACAAGTTTGCGCGCCAGGGTCTTGAAATTACCAAGCGCATAATACCTGAGCAAAGCATTTTGACAGTACAGTGCTGTTGGAGATTGTACAACCGAACCAATGGTCGTGAAGTGTGTATGAAGGAAATAGACCATCTTTTCGGTCATGTCATTACCCGAAGTCCGCATTAAGTTGATCCACCAGCCTTTTACGATGGTGTCTAAACTTTCCGTTTCGCCAGGTGGCACAAATGTAGGGCCAAACTCCTGGAATATAGGAGTGCCCGTTGCCGGGTTTAAAGGACCTTCAGGAACGGTATTTGTTTCGGGGATTAACTGATCAACAATGGCCTGTGCGGTCATGCCGGTCATGTTATCGATGTCTTGCTTGGTTGGTCCAAAAGTGGCGCGTCGTAGCAAAAGCGCAACCTGAGACCTGTCTAGTGGCGTTGTGTGTGGAGTAATCAAGGTTCAATTATGGTTAAAAACGTTCTTAGTAACATACTTAATATACGTATTTTTATCTAAAAATCAACGTCGATACCAGAAAAATGCCTTAGGGAAAAAGAATGGAACAGAGAGGCTTGTCAATTAGGATTGCTTCTTGTATTTACCGCTTAAAAACTTAAAGAAATCTTTGCGCTCCTTTTTGGACGAGAATACTTCCTTCATCGTTCTAAAGTATTTTTTCAGTGTGAGTTTATCATTCCCACTACTGACGGAACCCACTTTGTTTGAAGGCTTTTTTACGTTCTCTTCTGTTTTATCAAAGTTGTTGGGCTCATAGTTTATGAGCTTATTGGAAGCCTCATAGTTCTTTTTAGCGGCGCTCATCCTTCCCAATTGTTCCTCTAACAAACCGAGGTTGTTGTAAGAAATGGCATCGTCAGGGTCTAGTTCAATGGCTTTTTTGTAATCGGAAATGGCACCTTCAATATCCTTAAGAGCCCCTTTTATGAAAGCACGGCTCGAGTAGCGGTAAGGGTTCTTTGCATCCAGTTTCAGCGCTTCAGTACTTAGCTCCAGCGCCTTCTCCTTATTTCCACAGTGGAAATAACTTACGGCTTGTTCACTAATAATATGTGGGTCGGTAGGGTGAAGTTTCAATAATATCGAAAACACATTCAATGATTCCTCATACTTTTGCATGCGACGATAGGTGAGCGCCCGATAATAAAGTGCCTGGTTGTGATTGGGGTTGGTTTTTAGGAATTGGTCGATTTTTGTTAGCACAGCATCTAATGATCCCGCTTCAAATAATTTAATTATCTCCTCCATATTATTCTGTCTGCTCTGTTGGGTAGTTTGTTGCCACTTTGTACCTTGGATCATCACGATCTTCAACTATGCTTACATTTTCGGGAATACCTACTTTTTTCAAAAGTAGTCTTGAATCACGACTTAAATGAATAATGCTTACCCTACACCCCGCTTTTGAATACTTGCTTGCTATGGCATATATGGCTTCAATTCCGGAATGATCCCAAACGCGGGATTCGTAGAAATTAATGACTACTTCCTTTTCTGCTCCTGCCTGGTCCAGGTTGAAGCGATTCATGAAAATGCTGGTTGATCCAAAGAATAGTGGGCCAAAAACTTCGTAATGATTGATGCCATTCTTGTCTATTTTGTGTCTTACGCGTATTCTTATAGCGTTCTCCCAGGCAAAAACCAGTGAGGCAAAAATAATACCTAATACAACACCCAACGTTTCATTGAATGTGATGGTAAGGCCACAGACAACTATAATGGTAAAAGCATCCGTTTTTGGGATTTTCGACAGAATACGAATGCTTGACCATGCAAAAGTGCCAATTACCATCATAAGCATTACCGAAATAAGCGCTGCCAGGGGGATATATGCAATAAGGTCGCCTCCAAAGTTCAGTAAAATGAATAATGATAATGCAACAACCAATAGCGACAGGCGGCCCCTTCCACCAGATTTTACATTCACCACACTTTGACCAAGAAGTGCTGCACCTCCGATTCCGCTGGAAAGACCACTAATGATGTTGGCAAGACCTAAAGCTATGCTTTCTTTGTTAGCGTTGCCTCTTGTTTCTGTTAATTCATCTATTAAATTAAGTGTCATCAGTGATTGTGTCAATCCGATGAGTGCCATTATAAGAGCGGGCACAAATATGATTTTTAAGGTGTCAAAACTGACAAAATTTTCCGGTAATACGATGAGTTGAGGCCTGAGCAATTCAAAGCTTTCTGCTCCTTTCAGCTTTGTGTATTCTAACAAATTGGGACTATCTATATGGAATAGAGCAACGATTAACGAAATAACAACTACCGCCACTAATGATGCCGGTATTTGTTTAGTTAGCCTGGGAAAGAAGTTGATAATAGCTCCACCCAGCAGGGCAAGTAAGATGGTAGACCAAAAAGCTTCGCCTTTAAGCCAAAAATCATAGGACCCCGGAAGTTCAAGGGTAAGGTAGTCCATCTGCCTTAACAAAATACGAATGGCCATTCCCGATACGAAACCTAAAATAACTGTACGGGGGATGAGCCGGATAAATTTGCCGAGTTTAAAAACACCTACAAAAGTTTGAAATACACCTGCGAGTATTACAGTACTAAATAAATAGGTAAGCCCGTGATCTCCCACAATTTTTACCGCAACAACAGCCATTGCGCTGGTAAAACCGGATATTGCTCCGGGACGACCTCCAATGATGAAAAATGCGATGTTTAATAAAATGGCAGAGTTAATAGCTGTAAGGGGATGAACGCCGGCCAGGTATGAAAAAGTAAGTGATTCAGGTATTAAAGCAAGAGCGACGGTAATTCCCGAAAGAACTTCGTTCTTGATACTAAACTCACGATCTATAAAATATTGAAGCATATGATATAAGTTACAAAAGTAATTTTTTTACTCGTAATTTGATACTTTAATTTTTTACCTACGTATTTCATGAGATAACGATAATTTATTTTGAACCAATCTGTTATTTATTATGAAAATAAAACTACTATTATTAACAACATGTATTTGCCTCTTTAGCTATGTGAATGGGCAGGTAACAGAGCATGTGCACAATGGCTCTTTTGAAAACTGGGAAAATGAATTTCATTATGAAATCCCCGAATTGTCATTCGGCTTTGAACATTCGGCATTTGGCAGCTACTATACTTTTGGTGAATCTAATCTGACAAGAGTCGATGGGGTCTCAGGTGATGCTATGCGCCTTGAAACGATGTCTAATGATGAAGATACCATATTCGGGTTTATAGTTTACGGTAGTGTAGACGGGGGTGATAATGACACGGAATTCATGGATGGATTTCCACTTCCTGAAGATGACTATCTCGGTTTCGGCGGGTCTTTTAGATACGATCTGCAAGATGGAGATTCTGCCTGGGTACTTTGTATCTTAAAAAGTGAAGGAGAAATTATTAATATGAATTTATGGAAATTAGTCGGTACAGAAGAGAATTTTACAGAGATGACCTGGGAATTTGACAGCCTCGTAGAAAGCCCCGATTCTGCAATTATCGCTTTTACAAGTAGCGACCCCGATTTGGAAGGAATAGCTCAACTGGATGGTAATTGGATTGAGATTGATGACCTGTTTTTTGTGAACGGAGCCGAAGATCCTGTTGACTTTGAAAATAATGATTTCGAAGATTGGGAGACTTTTATGACTTTCGAACCGGAAGGTTGGGTAACATCTAATATATTTACAGAAGGAGGCTCTTCTGTACGTCAGGCACAGAACGGTACCGACGGTGATTATTCGGTGAGGGTCGTTTCAGAACCAAGGATATTTGAAGATGAGGAACCATTTGGATGGCTTCAACGTGGGCAGATCTATGAGGTAGAGAATGGAGATGTCGGCATAATTCCCGGAGATGCGCTTATGGGAGAAGTAGTTTCTGTACAATTAGATTACCATTACCAGTCCGGAGGTAATGGCCTTGATACAGCAGAGGTACTCGTAGCATTTACAAAGTACAACACTGTGTCTGATACCACTGTGTTTGGAGGTGCTGCACATGCCAAATTGATCCCGAATGATGAAATGGAATCCATTACCCTGGCACTCAATATTTTTGACGCGGTAGATTCAATGGCGATTTTAATCTCCTCTGGTTTGATCGATGATGAAGATAGTCCGGCTTATGAACCTCAACAAGGCAGTACATTAACAATCGATAATTTCACCATTACCACAGACGTATTAGGAACTGAGGTAACTACCGATATTTTAGCTTCAAAAGGAGCTTATCCAAACCCATGTGAGGGTGTGTTGAATTTACCAGCACATGACGCCAGGGTGACAATAATGAATATGTCTGGCAAAACTGTTGCCGAGTACGGAGCCACCGAAGAAGGACAGCCTGTAGAGCTGGATAAAGGAATCTATATTGTTGAATTTACCAATTTAAATAATAAAATAAATATTGTTCAACGTGTTGTTGTGCAATAGATGAAATACTTACTTCATATTAAAAGCGATGTCGAAAGATGTCGCTTTTTTTGTGTGTGAATGGGTGAAGCAGGTACCCGCCTGATTTGAGTTTCCTCCTGGTTCAGGTGCCCGCCTCAACCAGGTGCGTTAAATTTAGTCCCTAATTTTTCCCGTTCACGAGAAAATACGTACTTTTGCAGGCATAAATTAGAAAGCATGTTAGACGTATCGAATATATCATTGCGTTTTGGAAAACGCACACTTTTTGAAGATGTTAATGTCAAATTCGCACCTGGTAATTGTTATGGGGTTATTGGAGCCAACGGTGCGGGGAAAAGTACATTTTTGAAAATCCTTTCAGGAGAAGTAGACCCAACTACCGGACATGTAAGCATGACTCCGGGAGAACGCATGGCGGTACTAAAACAGAACCACTTTGAATTCGACGAATGTCAGGTATTGCATACCGTGATTATGGGACACGACAAATTGTGGGCCATCATGGAAGAAAAAGATGCCTTGTACGCTAAAGAAGACTTCTCCGAGGCCGACGGCGAAAGAGCATCTGAATTGGAAGCAGAGTTTGCAGAGATGGATGGTTGGAATGCTGAAAGTGATGCCGCCGAGCTATTGAGCGGTTTGGGAATCACCGAAGGCAATCACTACAAGCTCATGAAAGAACTTAGTGGTCAACAAAAGGTACGTGTGTTATTAGCTCAGGTACTATTTGGTAACCCCGATATCTTACTCTTAGATGAGCCTACCAACGACTTGGATGTGGAAACGATAATGTGGCTCGAAGATTTTTTGCTCGATTTCAAAAATACAGTAATAGTTGTCTCGCACGACAGACACTTTCTCGATACGGTGTGTACGCATATCGCTGATATCGATTTTAGCAAAATTCAACTCTTTTCAGGTAATTATACTTTCTGGTACCAATCCAGTCAGTTGGCACTAAGGCAACAGACAGACAGAAACAAAAAGAACGAGGAAAAACGTAAGGAATTGCAAGAATTCATTCAGCGCTTCTCTGCCAATGTTGCAAAATCAAGACAAGCAACATCAAGACGTAAAATGCTTGATAAGCTTAACCTCGAAGACATCAAACCTTCCAGTCGTAAATATCCTGGTATCATATTCTCACAAGAGCGGGAAGCTGGAGATCAGATTTTATCTGTAGACGGCATGAGCGGTTCAAACGAAGACGGACCACTTTTTAGCGGTGTCGACTTTCATTTGGATAAAGGCGATAAAGTAGCCGTGATTTCTAAAAACAGTGTGGCTGTTACTAACTTTTTCCAGGTGCTTGCAGGAGAAAAAGACATTGAAAAGGGCGAATTTAAATGGGGAGTAACTACCACACAGGCTTACCTGCCCAATGAAAATGCCACCTATTTCAATAAAGACCTCAATTTGGTGGACTGGTTATGGCAATATACTGATGATCCCGAAGCCGATGAGACATTTATCCGTGGGTTTTTGGGCCGTATGCTATTTTCAGGAGAAGAAACACTCAAAAAATCTAATGTGTTATCAGGAGGAGAAAAGGTACGTTGTATGCTGTCGCGCATGATGCTTAAAAATGCGAATGTCCTGATATTAGATGAACCTACCAATCATCTGGATTTGGAGTCGATTACCGCATTTAATAATTCCCTGAAAGATTTTCCGGGTACCGTATTATTTACTTCACATGACCATGAGTTTACTCAAACAGTGGCTACACGAATTATCGAGATTACCCCAAAAGGAATGCTCGACCGCCGCATGACCTATGACGAGTACCTTGGGAATGCGGAGATTAAGGCCATTCGCGAGGAACTTTACAAATAGGATATATTAAAGCTCATTGGTGTGCTGTCTCACCTGGATAAGGTATATCTCCGGTTTGAAGAGCCCGGCCGTAGTTGTTTATTGGTGTTGCGAAGGTTGATTCTTGCCGAACATGTTTCAATGAGTGAAACGCTGAAGTATGGCATGCCCTGTTTTTGTTATCACAAAAAAGCACTTTGCTACCTCTGGGCAGATAAAAAAACACAAGAGCCCTATGTACTTATTGTTGAAGGTAAATTGCTGGATCACCCTGCTCTAGAACAGGGAAAACGAGCAAGAATGAAAATATGGAGGGTGAATCCGAATGAGGATATAGACGAAGAATTATTGAGCGAGCTACTTCAGTTAGCAATAAAAGTTACAAACCCTAAATAAGAACCAAAGCCTAAAAACTGGTTTGTGATTTTTATTGCAACTTTTTTCATGATATTAATTACATCTTAGCAGGCAAATTTATGGAATAGCTGTTATATTTGCGCATTAAAAAAAACTTGGATAAGTATGCATTTGAGCGAACAGGAAATATTAAGAAGAGAAAAACGTGAGCAGTTAATGGAAATGGGGATCAACCCCTATCCGGCTGAAATGTTTAAAGTAAATGCCAATTCATACGATATTCTTAAAAATTACGAAAAGAGAAAAACCGACTACAAGGATATATCCCTTGCCGGTAGGTTGATGAGTCGACGTATTCAGGGTAAGGCTTCTTTTGCCGAAATTCAAGATGGACGTGGACGCATTCAAATTTATGTTAACCGCGATGATTTGTGTCCGGGAGAGGATAAATCTTTCTATAACACTGTATTTAAAAAATTAGTGGATATAGGCGATTTTATAGGTATTCAGGGAGAAGTATTCACTACTCAGGTTGGTGAAATAACGATTCATGTTAAAAGCCTGAAAGTTTTATCCAAATCGCTGAAGCCGCTACCGCTTCCCAAAACCGATAGTGACGGTGTGGTACATGATGCATTCACTGATCCGGAACAACGTTACCGTCAGCGCTATGCCGACCTTGTGGTCAACCCGGAGGTGCGTAATACTTTCGTTCAGCGCTCGCGCATGGTACAGTCTATGCGGGATTACCTCATCGGACGGGCTTTTTTGGAGGTGGAAACGCCTATATTGCAGCCTATCTATGGCGGTGCTTCTGCCAGGCCTTTTAAAACCCACCATAATACCTTGGATATGCCTTTGTACTTGCGCATTGCAAATGAGCTGTACTTAAAGCGACTTATAGTAGGTGGTTTTGAGCGTGTATTTGAGTTCGCCAAAGATTTTAGAAATGAAGGGATGTCCAGGTTTCACAACCCTGAGTTCACTCAAGTGGAATTATATGCTGCCTATAAAGACTACAACTGGATGATGGATCTTGTGGAAACCATGATCGAAAAAGTCGCACTTGACCTCCATAAGACTACTAAGGTGAAAGTAGGAGAAAATGAAATAAACTTCGAAAGACCGTGGAAACGTTTCACTATGTTTGAAGCCATAGCGCATTTCACAGGGGTAGATATCTCTGAAATGGACGAGGATCAATTGCGAAAAACAGCCAAGGAATTAGCTGTTGAGATTGATGAAACCATGGGCAAAGCCAAAATTATAGATGAAATATTTGGAGAAAAATGTGAAGGGCAGCTTATACAACCAACATTTATCACCGATTATCCAGTGGAAATGTCTCCTTTAGCCAAAAAGCACCATAATAAACCCGGTATGGTGGAACGTTTCGAAGCCATTTGCAACGGGAAGGAAATATGCAATGCCTTTTCGGAGCTCAACGACCCGGTAGATCAACGAGAACGCTTTGAAGATCAATTAAAGCTTCGCGATATGGGAGATGATGAGGCTATGGTATTGGACGAAGATTTCTTACGTGCATTAGAGTATGGAATGCCGCCTACCGCAGGTTTGGGAATAGGAATAGATCGTTTGGCGATGATTATGACTAATTCCGGTTCTATTCAGGATGTGTTGTTTTTCCCACAGATGAAGGCCGAAAAGAAGGTGGAACTGGCCAAAGAGGAGGAGTATACCGCATTGGGAATTCCTTTGGAATGGGTGCCCGTGATTCAAAAAGCAGGCTTTCTGCAAATAGATGAACTCAAAGCTGCGAATCCAAATAAGCTCTTTAACGATATTTGTGGCCTGAAAAAGAAAATGAAATTAGATCTTAAGAATCCAGCCATAGATGAAGTAAAAGAGTGGTTGGCCGACTAGGGATATCTAAATGATCTAATAATTAAAAAGCGAAGGGAAACACTTTCGCTTTTTTTATTACCTATTCCCCCAAAACCAATTGTGGTCGTTTAATTGTCGTAAGGGCTATTTTGTCGTTGAAGCCTTAGTACATCACTCAGCATAGAAGATTTTACATTAATCGTAAATTGGAAGTTGGTGACACCTCCAAAAGGAACCCAGGCAAATCGGGCGTACCAACATCCGAGGTCACGAGAAATGGAGACATTAGGCTGAATTACTTTTCTATTGGTGAAATCATAAGCGGCATTAAAACCTACCTGCCACAAGTCTGTTAGGTTAAGACTCCCATTGAAAGTAAATGTTTGTACAGCTTTTTGCTCCGCAACTATTGGTCGTGTTACACGATAATTGTACCTCATACCCAGGCTCCATGGAATGCTGAAATCGACATAACCCAGCTCATAGTTCACATCCAGGTGGTTTTGCAATTCCTGATTTAAGCGGGTATTTTCGAGGTACTTATCAATAGCTGCAGGATTTAAATTCGTATTTAATGCTATTTGGTAAAATGTTATAGATCCCGGAACACCCCTGGCCCTTAGTGCAAAAACATTTTTACGCTTCATTACACCATCGCTTTCTTCATAATGATATGGATCTAATGTGGCGGATGCAGTTAAGACTACCTTTTCAAGCAGTTTGGTGTTTGCGTTCAAAGATACGTTGGCCATTTTGAATTCTTCTTTCGCCAGATTAAGAGACGAATTGGCACTTAAATTCTCCAATATTTTTATGTACCGGGCTTTACCTGAAGTGTCATTGACAGGTGTATATTTCATTTCGAGTATATTGGTAAGCCCAAATGAGACACTCGAAGATTTAATAGAGGCACGCGGAGCATTGTTCATTCCATGGAATCTGGAAACAACTTGTTCCGTGCTGTCGTTGAAACGAATTGTTCTGAAGTCGTTGGCAAAAGGTCCTCCTTCATGACTTGCTGCAGGTTGAAAGGAGTATCCAATACGCGGATTGAGAATATGCCTCAATTGAGCTTTTCTTTTTCCTGGTTTAGCGGCTTTGTATAGACCGTAAATCCGGGCCGAATAACTTACTCCTGTACTATACCGGAAGCTGCGTCCAAACCCTAATGTATCTATTTGCACTCCCCCTTGTTCTCCAATTGTTGAATCCGGGGCAAAGTAGGTGAAATCTAAACTTTTGGGAAACCAATACTCATTATAATTGAACGAACCTGTAAAGTTGCCAATTTTGGTGCTGACAGTTGCAGCAATAGGAATGCGATGATTAATACCTGTGCTGGCGCGTTCTAATAGTAAACCGGCATTTTGGTAGTTTACAGCCAAGGTAGTGTCCGGGTAAGAATTTCTTACTTCAAAAGGGTAGTTGGCCGATCTGATCTGGTTATTTAATTCCACTTGCGCATTGGAACTGTATCCAATATTTACACTTTCATAAAAATCTCTGACAACACTACTTTTTCGTTGCCCGGATTTGTTCTTGAACCGGAAAGGGTACTGACGGTTCATAGATAAATTAAAATCGGGAAGATTCATAGTAGTTACTCCCGTTCTGTTAATTTGGTTGTGCCTGAAGTTCATAGACATACTAAATGGTGTACCTTTGATTGGCTGAGAATACCTGATACTGGAATTGGTGCTTGGTCTAAGGCGATCTTCACTGTTTAGACTATAACTTTGGTAATAAGTAGTGCTACTCATGTCTACGGAAGCAGTAAAGCGCTTGGCTCCAAAAGTCTTAGGTGTGTGACTCCATTTAAACACATATTCTTGCCTTAATTGTTCTTCTTTTTCATGTCGGAATAAGGTGATGCGTCGATAATTCAATAAAGCATTACCTGTGAACCGGTATTTTTTTGCATAATTGTTAACGTATTTGATACCCCAGCCACCGTCTGAGTATATTTCCCCGGTAAATTTCATGTCCATGTATTCATTGGTAGCCCAATAAAATCCCCCGTTTCTCAGGTAAAACCCCCTCGGGCTTTCGCCATAGACAGGTATTAAAACCCCAGATGAACGTTTATTGGTAATCGGGAAAATACCGAAGGGTAAGCCAATAGGGGTTGGCAAGTCAGCTATATGCAATAAGAGCGGACCAGAAACTACTTTTCCAGGTATATCTTTTCCTTCTTCATCTTTTTTCTTCGGTATAACCTTAATCATTTTTCCCTTGAAATAAGTACCCGCATCATGTTCCTCACAGGGACAGAATTTACCATCCTCTATATACAAAATGTCATTTTCATCTTTTAACACTTTTTGTCCGCTTACCCAAACATCATTTTGTCGCGTGAGAATTTCAGAAATAAAGGCTCGTTTTGTATTGTAATTGTATTTCATGGTATCAGCCCTATATTTATCACCACCATCATTAAGTATAGGTATACCCATTTTTTTGCCCGTGGAATCATTGAGCATATAAGTTGATGCAAGGGTACTTTGAGACCAATTGATGGTTACACGTGCTGCGTCCATGGCAATTTCTCCATAGTCTACATGTGCTGCGCCGATACTATCATTTTCCTGTACTCCGCCATATAGGAATACATTTTGGGAAGTGACATCAAAGCGAATGGAGTCTTTGGCACTGTATTTTATAACATGTTCTATACTGTTTTTTTTTGACGTCGAAACGGAATCTGTAGAAATACTGTCAGCCACGAGCGTGTCACCGCTAATCAATGTCTCTTCTTTTGGGGCATTTTGATTCAGGGTACTATCTGTCTGAGCAATAAGCACCGTGTTTGAGCAGAGCAAAGCAAACAGAACAAAAAGCGTATAGAAAAAAGATTTTCTCAGTTCAACAGTAATAAGCAATTTCTTTTACTTTATGGAACGCAAAATTAATGAAATTAATGAGTCTCGCACCGCATTTAATGCATATATGCTAAGAAATTTTATTCAAAGTCGGTATATTCATAGCGAACGACAATAATCAATTCTATCAGAATTGGAGCAATTAAATGTCTAAAAGAAGGAAAATAACAATAATTGTAGTATTAGCATTGGGTGTAATATACCTGGTTACCTCCTTTTTATATGGAGGAGACCCCTTGTCACCAGGTAAAAAATACTGGTGCATGATAAAGGATGTCGATGGGCTAACGGTATCTAATCCGGTTAGAGTGAATGGCTTTATTGTTGGACGTATCGATCAAATTAAGCTTGAAAAAGATAGTTTAAAAGTGACCTTTAAGCTAATTGAAGATGTAGAGTTGAATGAAAATTCATTTGTTATGCTCGTAGATGAAGGTATCGTGACAGGAAAAGGCTTGTTGCTACAGCCGAATATCGGCTCGTCGAAACTTAGAAGCGGCTCAAGAATTGAAGCTCGAAATGAACCCGGGTTAATGGATAACCTCAAAAGTGATATGAAGCCGGTATCGGCAGGTACTGATACTATTACCGAAAGACTAAATAGGCTTGTTACCAATAATGAAAATCTTAAGAGCTTACAAAAGAATGCCAAAGGTATCGGCAAAAGTTTAAACGTACTTGCTGCAAAGACTGGTAGATTACAGAAAAAAGTTCAAAGGCAAATCAAAGCTATTAATACTAAATTCAATGCTTTGGGGGTTGTATCTGGCGATGTAGCCAAGAAATTTGACAGTGTGAGTACCAGGTTGAGTGAAAAGTTGAAAACAATGGATCAAAACCAGATAAGTGAGATATCGACATCCCTAAGTAGTATAAAAGAAGAATTGAACGCAGTAAGCACCCGGCTAAACAGCATTGATAACACCTTGGGTTTGGTGAATAATGAGAACAAAATAAAAACCAACCTCAATGAAACAATAAAGGAATTAAACGTTTTGCAACAGCACTTAAAAGAAGAACCCAAAGATTTTTTCGCTCCCGCTAATCCTGCAAAATAGCACATCCGTAGTTTAATTGTTCTGGTGTTCGTTTTTCAAAAGGAACAAATAACCAACCATCTTGGAGTAAGAACAGCTTATAGTTTTATTATTGAACGGTTCAATTTATGAATGCATAAATTTGAATCTTTTTAAGATTTTTTGCCTGAAGATCGTATATTAGGCATTGAGAAGTTGTTACGTGAAATTCTCGATTAGTTAAAGAAACGCAATGAGAAAAGAAGTAAAAGTTGGTTTACTAGTAATTATTTGTTCAAGTATTTTGTACATAGGATTCAACTATTTAAAGGGGCAGGACTTTTTCTCAACCGATAAAAAATACTGGTGCATGCTGGATGATATCGATGGTTTAACCGTGTCCAATCCGGTTACTGTTAATGGATATACAGTTGGTAGAGTGCACGATATAGAATTAATAAATCAGGATAGTTTGAAAGTAACGGTGAGTGTTAATGGCGACGTTGAAATCACCAACAAAACAATTATATCTCTTGGAGACGATGGCCTTATTAATGGCAAGGCCATGAAGCTTGTACTGAACAAAGGCGATGTGATCTATGAAGGTGGAGAACGTCTTATTTCTGATAAAGAAGCCTCTATTATGGAAGGCATAGAGGAAAGAGCCCGTCCTATAATTATGAAACTGGACACCATTTTGGGTGGAGTGAGCCAACTTGTAGCACCGGAAGAAAGCCTGGCCAAAATTTTGGCAAACTTGGAAGTAGTAAGTGCGGAACTTAAAGGTTTACCAACGAATGTAGATGGTTTTATAACAACAACGGCAAAGCAACTTGAGGGTTTGCAGATTACACTAAACAAAATTGCCAAAGAAGCTGATTCTGTAGTTGTCGGCCTGAAACCGGTGGTTTCAAAATTAAATACCGTAGCTGATTCTGTGTCAGGTATGGAGTTAAAAAAGACCGTTGCACAGCTCAACGATGTTTTGGGGAATCTGGAAACATTGACTTCTACTATCAACGAGGGTAAAGGAACTGTGGGGAAACTATTTACAGAAGATGGTCTTTACGAACAATTGAATACGACTTTGACCAAACTACAAAAATTGTTGATGCACTTCGAACAGGAACCTAAAGATTTTATGGCGCCTCTGGGACGCAAGAAACCAAAATGGTCGGGACCACAGCAATAATCCATTAGTTATGCCCGGCGCTTTTCTTCTAAATAAATTATACTACTGCGAGCATTGATCGTATAATTCAACATGGATATCGAGTTTAATAAGAATAGCGACTTTAATAAACAACTGGTCGATAAATTGAAGTATCGATTGAGCAATGTTTATTTGGGAGGTGGACAATCTCGCATTGAAAAGCACAAGAAGAAAGGTAAGTTTACAGCAAGGGAGCGCATTGAACTATTACTTGATAAAGGTAGCGATTCCGTAGAAATTGGAGCCCTGGCAGCAGAAGGAATGTATGAAGAACACGGTGGTTGTCCTTCAGCAGGAGTGGTGGTGGTGATTGGCTATGTTTGTGGAAAGCAATGTATAGTAGTGGCCAACGACGCTACTGTGAAAGCTGGTGCGTGGTTTCCTATGACAGCAAAGAAAAATCTACGTGCACAGGAAATTGCTATGGAAAACCGTATTCCAATTATCTATTTGGTAGATAGTGCCGGCGTATTTTTACCTATGCAAGAAGAAGTCTTTCCCGATAAAGAGCATTTCGGACGTATATTTAGAAATAACGCACAAATGTCGGCCATGGGAATTGTGCAAATTGCGGCAATTATGGGTAGTTGTGTTGCCGGTGGTGCTTATCTCCCAATAATGTCTGATGAGGCTTTGATAGTGGAAAAAACCGGCACCATTTTTCTGGCCGGAAGTTATTTGGTAAAGGCGGCTATTGGCGAAGATATCGATAACGAAACATTGGGAGGAGCCGAAACACATTCTGAAATTTCTGGTGTAACGGATTACAAGTGTAAGGATGATACCGAATGCATAGAAACAATTCGTGAGTTAATTGGTAAGATTGGCGAAGGTACAAAAACGGGGTTCAACAGAGAGCAGCCTGTAGACCCCAAAGAAGATATCGATCGTATCTTTGGTTATCTGCCATTAGATAGGGCAAAACCTTATGATGTGCGTGCGCTTATAAAGTGCATGGTAGATGATTCCCGGTTGACGGAATATAAAAAAACGTATGGTAAAACACTGGTCTGTGCTTATGCCCGTATTGATGGCTGGTCCGTAGGTATAGTTGCCAATCAGCGTGAAATCGTGAAATCTGGGAAGGGTGAAATGAGAATGGGAGGTGTTATTTATTCAGATGCTGCCGATAAAGCTGCACGCTTCATTATGAATTGTAATCAGAAAAAAATACCCCTGGTATTTTTACAAGATGTTAGTGGGTTTATGGTAGGTAGTAAGGCCGAACATGGTGGTATTATTAAAGATGGCGCTAAAATGGTACAGGCCATGTCTAATTGTGTGGTACCTAAGTTTACCGTGATAATAGGGAATTCTTATGGAGCCGGCAATTACGCTATGTGTGGAAAAGCGTTCGACCCTAATCTCATAGTTAGCTGGCCCACAGCCCAAATGGGGGTGATGAGTGGTGCTTCGGCTGCTAAAACATTATTGCAAATTAAAATTGCTGCCCAAAAATCACAGGACAAGGAATTGAGTTCTGAGGAAACGGAAAAAATGAAACAGGAAATTATAGACCAATACAACGAACAGTTATCTCCGTATTATGCCGCTGCCAGACTTTGGGTCGATGCCATAATAGACCCAAGAGAAACAAGGAAAGTTATTTCCATGGGTATCGAGGCAGCTAATACCAAAGGTGAACTTTCGACTTTTAACCTTGGTCTGTTGCAAACTTAAAACTCGTAATGAATCAATCGGAATTAAAGGCTTTAATATCGCTACTTGACGATACGGATAATGAGGTGTTGATTCATGTAGAAAATAAATTATTGTCTCTTGGAGAATCTATTATCCCTTATTTGGAAGAAGAATGGGAGAATAATTTAAATCCCAATATTCAAAAAAGAATTGAAGAACTGATCCATGTCGTTCAATTCGATGTGCTTAAAAATAAGCTGGTCGAATGGAAAAATAGCAAAGAACAGGATTTGTTGGAAGGTATGTGGTTAATTGCAACATACCATTACCCCGATCTGGAACTTTCCGAATTAAAGCAAACACTCGAACAGATCTATTACGAGGTATGGCTGGAAATGAAAAACGACCCCAACCCCTACGATCAAATTAAAATGATCAACAGCGTGCTGTTTGGGAAACTCAGGTTTGGTCCGAATTCTAAAAATTTTCATTCGCCTTCCAATTCCATGATTAATATCGTGTTACAAACAAGGAAGGGAAATCCTATATCGCTTTGTGCTATTTATATGATGGTGGCCCAAAAATTAAAGTTGCCCATTTATGGCGTGAACTTGCCCAATTTATTTGTGCTTACCTATATAAATAATGATACTCAGTTTTATGTCAATGCTTTTAACAGGGGACTTATTTTTTCGAAGAACGATATAGAAAACTATGTGTTGCAACTTAACTTACAACCATTAGATCAGTTTTTTGAACCTTGTAACAACTTCGACATTATTACTCGAATGTTGAGAAATCTAATCGTTTCATTTGAGAAACTAGGTGAAAAGGAAAAAGTGGCAGATATACGCTCTTTAATGGAGGCAATGGAAATAAACTAATAAAGGCTGAAACACACTATTGAATTCTGCAACCGATGGTATTAGTAACAGGGTGTGCTATTTTTTCACCACTAAATAATGCCTCCAGGGCATTTTCCAGATAGGGGGTGTCCACGTCAGAAGCTACCTGAGCATTGTCGTCTATAGCACCTTTGTATTTGAGTACAAATTTGCTATGCTCAATATGCAGTAAGTAGACTTCTGGCGTTTTTGTAGCACCAAATTTATGTGCTATAGCTCTGTTTTTGTCATGAAGGTAAGGGGCTTTGATTTTTCTCAGGTCAGAACGCTCCTGCATCATTGCCCGGGATTCGTTTGGCTTTATTCTTGAATTAAAAGAGTTTATGAATAGGAATTTTAGACCCTTCGATTCATACCTGTCATAAATTTTTTGTAGACGTTCATTGTAATAATTCGAATAAGCACAATCGTTGGCGTCGAAAATAATTAGAACAGCTTTTTCATTTTGATATTCATAAAGGTTGAAAATAGTGTCTTCGGAAACATTGTACAACTTGAAGTCAGAGACGAATTGCCCTATTTCATAGCTATATGATTCATTAGTCCAACTTGCCGAAAGCAACGAGAAAATTAGCAGAATTGGCAGGTATTTAAATCCTTTCATTTAGGCAATGTTTAAGACCACAATATAATCGTCGTTATCCAGTAATTGATAAATTAATTGGTACTTATCAGTTTTCCCGTTTAGGTATATAGTTGCTGAAAGTGTTTGTTCATCATCTCGTGGGAAATCTTCTATACATAAGTTGGTGCGGAAATCGATGCCTTCTTTGGCCGTGAGTTTATACAATGCTTCCTTAGCCCCCCACATAATAGCTTTTTGTTGAATGTTAGATGACATTTTGAGCTCCCTTTCGGAAAGAATTCTGGGAGCCACTATATGTAGTTTTTCATCAAGCTGTTGAATGTCAATGCCAACATCGCAACTCAGGTCAACAATTGCTGCAGCATATTTGCCCGAGTGACTAATGCTCACTTTCGCTTCGTTATTCGGAAGTACCGGTCTGCCTATTTCATTTCTGATAATGGTAGTGCAGGAACATTTTTTTTCTGACAATAATGCTTTCGCAGCACAACGGCCGGCAAGATGTTCAAGTCGCTTTTGTGGGTGGATAATTGTGTTCAGGTAATCAAGCTCCTTCTCCTTCATCTGAGCGAGTCGAAGCAATTGTTCTTCGGTTTCACAAATTTCCCAAACGCCCCAACAGCGTTCTTTGTTGATATCTTCCTTTTGTATGAAAGGCACTTGTGTGTTTTTATTTTTAAATTTACGAAAAATTAACGTGTTGAACTTACTTTTAACTGCTGTTAATTCACGTTATTAGGAAGTGAATTGCAAATGAGTCAATTGCTTGTAAGAAAAACAGCCTGTTTAACCGGGCATAATGATTGTATATACACCGTTGTAAATGGAGAAGATCCTTTTATTTTTTCGGGTGCCGGGGATGGCATGGTCGTAAAGTGGAGAAATGATGTTGAAAACGATGGGGTTTTAGTGGCTAAATTAAATCATTCGGTATATTCGATTGCTTACCACAAGGACGCTAATCAACTAATAGTTGGTGAAAATTTTGAGGGCCTGCATCTAATCGATCTTAGTAATAACAAAGAAGTTGCCTCCCTGCGCTTAGGTAATACCGAAATATTTGATTTGAAAATCGTTGAATCCTTTCTATATGCAACAACAGGAAATGGCAATCTCATAGAGATTAATCTTCAGGACTTTCGTATAACAAGAAAGCTCAAATGTTCGTTAAGAAGTGCAAGGAGTGTTGCGGTGGGCAAAAAGCTTTTATTTGTAGGTTGTAGTGATAATAACATAAAAGTAATAGATAAAAATGATTTTGTATTGCTAAAAGAGCTGTCGGGTCACGATAATTCAGTATTTTGTGTTAGTTTATCACAAAACGAGCAGCAATTATTGAGCACGAGCAGGGATGCACATTTCAAAGTGTGGGATTGTGAAAAACTAAGTCTGACAGATGATGTAATAGCTCATATGTATGCCATTAATCACGTGGCCTACAGACCACAAGGCGATTTATTCGCTACATGTAGTATGGATAAGTCAATTAAAGTTTGGGACGCACAAACAAAACGTCTTTTGAAAGTACTGGATAAAACCAGACATGCCGGACACGGAACATCTATTAATAAGTTAGCGTGGTCTGCCGACGGTGAAAGACTTGTTTCTTGTAGCGACGACCGCCAATTAGCATTGTGGAGTATTAAAAAATAGAGTAAGATGAAAATAACACCTCTTGAAATACGTCAAAAAGAATTTGAAAAGAAGCTGAGAGGCTATGATAAGGATGAGGTTGATGCATTCTTACAAAGCCTTTCTAATGAATGGGAACGTTTAATTGATGAAAATAGTCGTCTTCAGGCCAAATTAGAAGAAGCACAAAAAGATGTTCAAAAATTGCGAGAAGTAGAATCTTCCCTTTATAAAGCACTTAAAACGGCTGAAGATACCGGTGCTAATATGATCGATCAGGCTAATAAATCTGCTGAGTTACAGCTTCGTGAAGCTCAAATGAATGCTGAGGCCGTATTGAATGATGCTAAACAACAAGCCAAGAGCATGATTGAAGAGGCAGAATTGATTGTGCGCAATACCTTAGGAGATGTTAAAGAACAAATTAAAGACCTTGAACGTGATTTTCGCTCGATAGAAAACCATCGTGATAATGTGGTTATGCAACTTAAGAATCTGGCTAGTGACACTATTGAGCGTGTTAAGCGGGTAAATGATCAAAAAACTAAACTTGATTTGTCCAAAGTACCTGATACTTTTAAAATTGGGGGCTTGGATCTGGATGCTTACCAGGTATCTAAACCCGAAGATTTAATTATTAACCAGGTAAATGAAGGTTTTTCTGCCAACGAAAGTAAAGAAGGAAATGCGGCATTGGCGTCACCAATATTAGAAAATGACAAAGACGAAGATACCAACGAAATAGCAAACCAGAGACATTCAGAAGCTTCTGTAGAAGGTGAGTCAAAAGAAAAACCTGAACCGGAAAAGCCAGAGGAAGGGAATAAAGGTTCGTTTTTTGATCAAATATAAAGTGGAGATTAGATTAGAAAGTATACTTTGTAAAGCCTATCATGGACTTTACGAAGAAGAACGTGTATTAGGAAATTTGTACCAGATTGATCTGGCAGTGAGTATTAATACAGGTATGCAGGAGTCTGAAAGGATCAAAGATATACACCAAAGTATTGATTATACTTTATTGTATCAAATAGTTAAAGAAGAAATGAGTATTCCAAGGAGCCTTTTGGAAGAGGTAGCACAAAATATCGTCTCTAAGATCAAAGCACTGAATACTACAGCGGAAATAGAAATAGAAGTGAAAAAGAAAAACCCGCCTTTTGGAGGACGTTGCAGTGCTTCTTCTGTTTACTATTCAACAGCACCCTAATTTATTAACTTTTGTCAAAAACGAAACCCGTTGCATCGTCGGTATTTATATAATCGATTTCCTGTCCGAATAAATGCATAAGGTCTTTCTTTTTTATAAATACTTGTATGCCTTTTTCCTCATAGCTCAGATCTTCGTCATTATATTGATCAAATCCAAGTATATACTGAACACCTGCACAGCCATTTCCTTTAACGGCGACACGTAAACCGTATCCTTCAGGGATTCCCTTTCTATTTAAAATATTTTTGATTTCTTCCAGGGCTCGTTCTGTTATTTTTATAGGCAATTGCATGTAACGTTTGAGGAAATCTAAGTTAATATTAGGTGGAGGGTGACTTAAGTATACAAATATACAAATACTCTGTTGAACTTACGTTTTACAGGGAAAAAATAGCAGCTATTTTAAATAGCCTTAGACTTCTTCGCTAATAATTTTAATTTTGCTTATTAATAAAAAATTATGGATCAAATTACTTTATTTCTAGCACTAGTTTTACCGGCTGCAGCTGTACTCGTTGCTATGTATTTGACTACTCGAATCTTCTTAACGAAACAATTTGAGAAGAGTTTAGTTGAGATTAGACTCAAAAATAAGGAGTTAATATTACCTGCCAGATTACAGGCATATGAACGTGTGAGCCTTTTACTTGAACGCATCTCTCCTAATAATTTAATCATTCGTGTAAATGACCCTTCCTTCACGGTGGCGCAATTACATCAAAGTCTGCTTGCAGCAATCCGCGAAGAGTATAATCATAATTTATCTCAACAGGTATATATGAGCGACCAGGCTTGGGATTTGGTAAAGCAGGCCATGGAAGATATAAATACCATGGTGAACAGGGCTTCCGAGAAAGTAGTTCCGGATGCGAAAGGCGTTGAGCTGGCTAAGGCAATTTTTGATGAAATTATTCAATTAAATCAAGATCCGGTGCGCAATGCACTCGTCTTCGTTAAGAGTGAAATTAGACAGTTATACTAACAGGAGTAGCAGTGACAAAGAAAATAGCCATACAAGGAGGTCCTGCTTCATTTCATGATATTGCAAGTCGCAATTACTATGAAGAGAAAGTAGACCTGGAATATTGCAAAACATTCAGAGAAGTTTGCGAAAAGGTCATTAGCGGAGAGGTAGATCAAGGCCTAATGGTTATCGAAAATTCCATTGCAGGAAGTATCCTGCCAAATTATTCTTTGATTAAGGAATACGGATTATTTATTGCCGGAGAGTACAAATTGCGTATAGTACAAAACTTGATGGCTTTACCTGGTCAGCAGATTTCAGATATTAAATTAGCAAAATCGCACTATATGGCCTTATTGCAATGCAAAGAGTATTTTGAGCGACATCCCCATATCGTTTTGGAGGAGAATCATGATACCGCAGACAGTGCAAAGGAAATCAGGGAAAATCATGAGATGGGGGTCGCTGCTATTGCCGGAGATTTGGCAGCCGAAATATATAACCTGGAAATACTTTCAGAAAGTATAGAAACAAATAAACTAAACTTCACAAGGTTTTGGGCTGTACAAAAAGAACGTTTCTTATCTGCGACTAATAACAAAGCCACCTTAAGTTTCGAACTGCCCAATACAGTAGGAGCGTTGGCAGAGGCTTTAAAAATAATCGTTGATCACGGGATCAATTTAACAAAAATACAATCCATACCTCTTTTAGGTAAACCAGATCAATATACATTTTATATTGATTGTATCTGGTCAAATCAGGAACAAATAAAAGCCTGTTATGGGCAATTGTATCATTTGTTAACAAACTTAAAAGTACTTGGTGAATACAAAAACTGGGAAATAAATTATGATCATATCACTGGCAAATAGACTTGGAGGTGTTAAAACGTATTATTTTGTTCAAAAATTAGAACAAATAAGAGGAATGGTTGCGGATGGAAAAGATGTGATAAATTTTGGAATCGGTTCACCTGATATGGCTCCTGCAGACGAAGCGGTCAAAGAGTTATACGATGCGGCTCAAAGGCAGGATACACACGGCTACCAGCCTTATAAAGGGGTTCAGGAGCTTCGTTCAGCGATTGCAAATTATTACCAGCAAACATATCATGTTAACATAGATGCCAGCTCGGAAGTTTTACCTCTTATGGGATCTAAGGAAGGTATATTACATCTCACTTTGGCCTTTTTGAACGAAGGAGATATCGCTTTAGTGCCTAACCCGGGATACCCAACGTATACCTCTCTTACGAAATTATTAGGAGCTTCCGTACGAACCTACGACTTAAAAAAGGAACAGGGTTGGTACCCTAATATCGAAGAAATTGAAAAAGAAGATCTCAGCAATGTTAAAATAATGTGGATTAACTACCCGCATATGCCTACCGGAACTCCTGCCAGGGCCGAGGTTTTTGAAGAAATCGTAGCGTTTGCAAAAAGGAATAACATTCTTATATGTCATGATAATCCCTACAGTAGAGTACTTAATCAACAAGAGCCAATAAGTATTTTTAGCGTTGAGGGTGCAAAAGAAGTAGCGGTGGAGCTTAATTCACTAAGCAAGTCGCATAATATGGCAGGTTGGCGTGTCGGCATGCTTCTTGGGGCCCAAGAGTATGTAAATGCAGCATTGAAAGTCAAAAGTAATATCGATTCCGGGATGTTTTACGGACTTCAGTCTGCTGCCATAAAGGCAATGGAGCTGGAAGACAGCTGGCATGAAATTCGAAATGACCAGTATAAAGAAAGGAGAGACTGGGTATTCAAAATTTTGGATCATTTGGGCTTTGAATATGAAAAAGATCAGGAGGGCATGTTTGTGTGGGCAAAACCTGATAATAATAGTCCTATTAAGGATATTCCGGCTTTCATAGATCGTGTTCTTCAAGAAAAGCACATCTTTTTTACCCCGGGAATGATTTTTGGTTCCAATGGGGATAACTACATCAGGTTGTCTTTGTGTGTGCCTGCTTCGCGTATGGAAGAAGCGTATAATCGCCTGCTTTCCTTGTAAAGTTTAATAAAAATAATTAAGTTAAGAATAGTTGGGCCTCAAAAAGTGACATTCTAGTGGTTTACAACAAGATATATATAAATGGCTGTATCATATCTCACCAAAATTTAGGGCTGCATGGCAAGAGTTAAAAGTGTTATGATAATCGATGACAATGAAATTGATAATTTTGTAACACGCCGTGTAATGGAGATGGCCGGTTTTACCGAAGAGATAAAAGTCATTACTTCCGGTAAAGAAGCGCTCCAATATTTTGAAGATAATAAATTGAACTTAGATGCTATTCCGAATGTGGTACTATTGGATTTGAATATGCCCGTTGTTGACGGCTTTGTTTTTTTATTCGAATTTGATGAGTTCCCTCAGGCAGTAAAAGAAAAGTGTAATATCGTAGTACTATCCAGTATCCTTGAAAAAAAGGTAATCGATAAAATTTTGACTAACGAGTATGTCTCCGACTTCATTCCAAAACCATTAACAGATAATTCATTGAAGCGTTTAAAGCTGGAACGAGCGCTGTAACTGTCCGTTTAGAAGAAAAACAGCAATCAATTGTATCGGTTAGGGTTGGATGTTTGGACTAAAGGCGTACCAATCTGAAGACACAGAGCTCAGTTTTAATTAAACTTGATTATTTCTTGCTTAAAAAGAAAAAGCCAAAAATAAGCTAAGAATCAACCTGCCCCCAATAAATGCATGAAATCGTTGTTCTGAAGCAGTAAAAGTTTCTCTGCTTCTTGGCACTAATTTTTACTCTACGCTTGATTCCTAATGACTATTTCCAAACTATTCTATTAAGTTGTGTAAACGCTTAAGCGTTGTGACATCAATTTTAGATGGTCCTGATGAAATTAAAAAAAGGCTGATGTTTTCAAAACATCAGCCTTTTTTTAATTTTTTATTTAGAAAAAGCTACAATTAGTTTTTGTAGATTTTTTCCAATTTAGCAGGCTCACCGTTGATGTTGAAAGAAACGATGTACATACCATTGTCAAAATTAGTTACGTCAATAGTTTCTACGTGATTACCGGCAGCTTTGAATTGAGAAGTTCTTTGGATCTCTTCACCTAGTAGGTTAGAAACGATTACTTCAACTTCAGCACCTGAAGCTACTGTGTAATCGATATGAGCGAAGTCAGAAGTAGGGTTTGGATAAGCAGAAGTATTAGAAATTACTTCATGATTCTCATCAGTAGCTACGTGAGAGTTACCAAACTCAATTTTGTTGATAGAAAGCGTTGAACCTTCCCATCCTTCTTCTCCAAATTTGAAACCGAATGGCTGGTCATATAGTGTGTTGTCACCAGTAGTAAGCGTACCATCAGAGAATGCCCATGACTCACCCCATCCTGGGTTGATTGCGAAACGAATACCAATGATTTGAGTAGAATCAACCGGACCTAATGACTGACCCGATGTGCTTCCGAATAAATCCTGGAATTCACCGTCAAAGTTCCAGTGGAAGTGGTGCCATTCGCCGTCACCTTCAACTTCTACCAACCATGCGTTAGCACTTCCGCCAACCTGAGCATCAATAGTTAAATCAGTGTGATTACCCATTTCAGTTTCTACAGGGTGTGCACCAGCTAGTGTGTAACGTACCAAACAAGTTTCATCTGACTTTAACCAAATATCAACAGTAGCTTCTCTCGCACCATTTTGGTTACTTAAATCCAATACTTCAGGAGTTTTAAGTGTCCAGAAAGAGAATTTTCTTTGTAATAAGTTATCCTCATCAGTGTTGCTACTGTAAAAATGTAAGTCGCTATCAGAAGCACTAACTACCATATTACCATTAATGACAGTATCAGGAACTGCGCCCTCAAAGTAAAAAAAGTCAGGCACACTGTCGAATTCCCAAACGTATGGGTCTTGCGCCATGGCAAATGCGCTAACAAAAATCAGCGATAAAGCAATAGTAAATTTTTTCATTTGAATTTCGGTTTAGTTTATAATAAATAAAGTAAGCAGTGAAACTAGAATCTAGCCAACTGAACAACAAGTATAATCATATTTTTTTATAAATGTTAATAACTATTTAAAAATATGTTGACGTAGTAAAACCTCTAAAATTGAAATAAAAAAAAGCAGGACAATTTTTGCCCTGCTTTTTTAAACCGATTTTTTGTTAAATCTTAGTCGTTGATTTGAACTTTTCTAAATCCAACTTTCTCTTCATTAGAGAATTTCACTAAGTAAGTGTCAGCATTTAGTTCGCTCACATTAATAGTTTCGATTCCACCATTATAAGTAGTTTCTGCAACTTTAGTTCCTACTAAGTCAAAGATTTCAATTTTACCGTCTCTTGCTTCAGCAACTTCGATGTTTAATTGCTCTGAAGTTGGTACCGGGAATACTTTGAATGCAGCTTCATCTAATAAAGTCGCGTTAACCGCGTCAGGGTTTTCAATAAAGCAAGAATCTACAGGAAGTTCGCCTAAACTTATGTATTCTACTGTGAGAGTTCCTTCAAACGGATCTGTTTGATCAAGTACAGGGAATTGCGAGAAAAAGGGATTTGGTCTCAGCTCAATAAATTTGATAGGACTTGATGCAGCATCACAATCCGAACTTCCTTCTGGACAATATATTGCTCCTGATCCTGTCCATTCGTCCCAAAGTACATTTAGAGGGAGGGTGAAATTAACGGTTAATACTTGAAATTCAGGAGTAACCAAGAAATCAAAAACATTACCATCATTATCCCAGTCAGTAGCAGCCTGAAGATTATTGTTTTGAGCAGGTACGCCATTTTCTCCGACAATTGTTACACGAAGAGCCATGGTATCAGAAGCTTTTACTCTAAGTTGGACTTTCACAGAGTCATTTTCATAATCAAATTCAACAAGTGTTGAGTCAGTTAAATCATTAGGTTTAATTGTGATTTTTGCATCTTCTTCATGCCCGCCTTCAGTCTCAATTACTAATTCACTGTTTGCAATAGAAATTACAGCGCTGCCTGTACTACTAGCTCCTCCCATACCAGTTGTGGTAATAAACGGTAGCTCAGCTTCGTTGTCAAAATCCGTAACAAATTTGGTGTTACATGCTTGCCCGTAAGAGCTTGCAGCAATACCAACTGCCAATAATAAAGTAGCTATTTTCTTCATAATGTTATAGTTTAAGAATATTGAAATTAGATTAAAGTTTTCATACCAGAAAGCAAGATTAAGAAAAAAACTTACATTTTGCAATTAGTATTTTTTTTATTCGCCATACAATTATAGGGCTAATTGTCAAACTAGTACATTAGTTAAGAAAGTGTAAACCCTTGTTGTTTGATTTTTTTATCAATGTCGATCTTTGAACAAATCTGACTAAATTGGAGTCGAAAAATTTCTTAGATAATTATTTTAAATATATATTTACCGTCTGCGAGTTTACATTTTGTGATGGATTTAACTAGTTAATGTGAAAACGAATATTATGAGAATATACAACTACTGTTTATTTATTGCATCTTTTACTTTGTTGCTAGGTCAAGGTGTTTCTTTTGGGCAAGATGCCATGTTTGAACCCAAAGATGGGAAAGCGATCATGATTATGGGGCAGGATTTAGGTGCAGTGGGTGGTTTTCCAAAGCCGAATAATGACGGTTATATCGATCATATTGATATAATGCCAGGTGGAGTAACTTCTTATACCAGTATTCCTGCATTGAATGGATTAAAAGAATTGACCAACTATGGTGCCGGTGATGTGAATGCACAGGCAATTGTTGATAATAAAAAATTTGACGAAAGTGTGCTTGTATTTGGTTTGTCGATGGTCAACCAGCTCAAAAGTATAGCTAACGGTAGCCATGACGAAAAAATTAAAGAGTTGGCTATGTGGATCAAAGAACAGGAAAGGCCGGTTTTTTTGAGAATTGGCTATGAGTTTGACGGAGAGTGGAACCGTTACGAGCCAGAACTATTTGTACGTACTTATAGACGCATCGTAAATATCTTCAGAAATAATTATGTGGAAAATTGTGCAACGGTATGGCAGTCCACTGGTCGATTTGACTCCACATTCTTGCTAAAATATTATCCTGGAGATGAATATGTTGACTGGGTAGGATATTCTCACTTCGGAAACTTAGGACAATCCATGATTGATATTGGCAGAGCACATAACAAACCATGCATGATTGCAGAGTCAACGCCTATTCACTTAAGAACCCCAGGTGATGACAAGCATGGTGAAGAAGTATGGAATGCCTGGTTTGTACCTTTCTTCGAGCACGTACATAAAAATAGCGATGTTATTAAAGCTGTAGCCTATATCAATGCCAATTGGGACGTACAACCAATGTGGGCAGGCCAAGATTGGGGAGATTCGCGTGTACAATCTAATACATACATCAAGAAGAAATGGCTAGAGGAAATTACAAATGGTTTTTGGTTAAATGCCAGCCCTGAACTATTTGATACACTAAGAAACAACGATGCACAATAGCAAACTATTAGCAACCACTCTGTGTATATTCTTTTTTTTAGGAAATTCTTTGACTGACATTAGGGCTCAATGCGCAAAATTTGAACCCCCTTATGATAAGGCCTTATTAATAATGGGGCAAGACCTGGGAGCAACAGGAGGATTTAACGCACCGGACAATGATGGCTACTACGAGAATGTAGGTGAGGATACTGTGGCAGGTGTTACGACTTATATAAGTCTACGTAACCTCAATGGTATGACCAATTTTACCAATTGGGGTGCTGGTAACATCTGTGGGCAGTGTATAATTGATAATCCGATATATGATAATTCGGTCCTATCAATAGGTCTTTTCATGGTTGGGCAATTGGCGAGTACAGCTGCAGGTGACTTTGATGACGAAATTAGAAGCTTGGCTAACTGGGTTAAATCGACGGACAGACCTGTGTTTTTGCGAATAGGCTACGAATTTGACCTGCAATACGTAGATGAAAGAGCAATAGATTATGTTAAAGCCTATCGACGCGTAGTTGATATTTTCAGAGAGATGGAAGTTGAGAATTGCGCTTTCGTTTGGCAGGCCGCGCATGGTACCGATAGCTGGCCAGAGTTAGTTCAAAGATATCCCGGAGATCCCTATGTGGATTGGTTTGGTTACTCTCATTTTAGTTTTAATGGTAAAACAATGATAGATGTGGCTCGCCAGAAGAAAAAACCTGTAATGATTGCAGAAGCAACGCCTATAGGTAACCGTCTGGATGAAATCGATGGAGAGGTTGTTTGGCGAAACTGGTTCGAGGTAGTTTTTGATTACATCGAGGCAAATAAAGATGTGATAAAAGCTTTTGCTTATATTAATCAGGACTGGGATACACAGTGGTTGTGGAGACCATGTGATTGCTGGGGTAATAGCAAAGTTCAGGATAATGACTACATTTTAAGTCGCTGGGAAGAGCAGGTGTTAGATCCCTTTTGGCTAAAAGCATCCGATACATTATTCAGTTATTTGGAAGAATGTGATAGTAACTTTGTACAACCAGAAGATGATGGAAGTCTTTTTAAATTGTACCCTAATCCCACCGAGCAAAATATCACTTTGGAGTTTACAGATCTCCCTGAATATCCCATTGAACTCGAAATGGTTACACCTTACTCAAAGACTAATACTGTTTTTGAATATGAACCAAAACAAATTATTTCTTTTTATGTAGGAGACTTTGCGCCTGGTGTTTACTTGATAAAAATCATAACAGGACTAGACGTAAAAGTAACAAGTTTTGTGAAAATTTAATGATATTGGAGTTTACATTTTTATGGTCTGCAACTAGTTCAATTATAATGATGAGATTATTTGGAATACCGTTATTTTGGATTGCAGATATTGTGAAATCTTCTTGTACAAACCATTATTAATTATGTATCTTCGTGTTTGTTTAACACTATGAAGGCCTCGGCCGGAATTGATCGGCTTGTAAATTTTAAGTGATGAATAATTTGAAAAATTTTATAAATACTGTTGTTCAGTTCACATTTCTTACAATTTTACTATTGGGATCTGTGTTTACTTTTGGACAAGAACAAAATGCAGTGCTGAAACCCTTCTATATCTATGATGATGAGTTTAGAAATGGGCCCAACTCAGGAACGATGGGTAGTAATAATGGTTCAAGTTTGACTTTAAATGCAAAATGTACTGAAAACCCGTTCAAAGGTGAGTACTGCTATAAAATGTCAGCAGACGGAACTGAAGGTTGGTGCGGGAACTTTGTGCAACAACACGGTGACTTTGATGTTAATCTTGCCGAAGGGACTGTTTGTCATGACATAAGTGAATACCGCTGGTTAACATTCTACGCGCGTACTGATGAGCCTTTTTTAATGGGGCGTCTGGGTTACGGTCAAATTCCTAATGATGTGCTTCAATATGAAGGAAAAGTTCAGATTAATAAAGAATGGACACGTTATGCGATAGAATTGGGACCGGAAACGGTAGAGCATCGAAAAAATATTAATTCCATCTTTTTAGCTGTATTTGAAGGAAAAGGTACCATATATTTAGACGAAATCTATTTCGCAGACCAGTTTTTGGAGAATAATTTAAATCCCGATAAAGATGTTATTTATTCAGGTAGAAAGGAACCCCTCGACCCCGAAGCTTTCTACTTGTATTCCGATAAGTGGAATCATGGAATTCCTTCAGGTTATATGGGTGAGAAAAATGGCTCGAGCATGAAGTTCGACTGGTCTTATCGTGAAAATCCTGCAATGGGACCAAAATGTATGAAGATTTCAGTTGATAAAACCGAATTGTGGAGAGGCCTTCATGTTCAAATAACCGGAAAGTGGAATATCTACCTTACCCCGGATGATGAAGAGGACAAAGTTGATTTGAGTGAATATGATCAACTGATTTTCAGTGCAAGAACGGATGGAGAAACAGTAGTGGTTCCGGAAATAGGAATGGGTTATGGTGACCTGGGAGAGGAAAGAAGGTTTTTACCCTATATCGAAATTGGACCTAAATGGAAAGAGTATGTAGTAGACCTGAGGGATACTGAAATGAGTAAGCATAATACCGTTTTTTACATGCTATTGCCAAAGGGTACCTTTTACCTTGATGAAGTGAGGTATGTGAAGGATAAGAACAAAAAACGCAAGAAATTAAAAGGAATCATTACTCATGAACAATAAAATGAACATCAACTTATTGTTGATAATGTGCACAGTGTTGTTGAGTGCATGTAGCGGAGTACAGTTTATCGTTCAAAACGATTTATATCAATCTAAAAATGATATGGTTGTAGACGATCCCATCACAACGAGAAACATTGGACCAAGTTCTGAACTAAAAAGAGATGGCTGGGAATTAACTTGGAGAGACGAATTTGAAGATAGTGAGTTGGATGACTTCAAATGGGGTGTAGGACATGGGGTCTCACCAGACACCACTCAATTGCAGGTTTTTATAAAGAATGGTGCGAATCACTTTGTGAAGAATGGCTTCCTGCATTTTAAACTGGTTCAACGTTCGCAGCCTTTGGATAACAAACTGTACTCGTGTGCCCAGTTAACCACAAGAGGGAAGGCGCATTGGACAGCGGGAAGAGTTGATGTAAGAGCAAAAATCCCTGTACAAGCTGGCGTTCATACCTTCTTTTCTTTAGTTCCTCATAAAGAAAATTCCAATAGTCAGTTGACTATATTAAAAGCCGACGGAGAGGACTATAAAAGGACCGAACACGGAGTGCTTCATCAAAAAGATAAATGGACCTTGAAACAAAGTAAAGTTCAAGGAAAAAATAAAGCGCAATCTTTTCATGTTTATTCCATGGAATGGGATAAACAAAAGATAAAGTGGTACATCGATGACAAATTGGTGCATGAACTATCTCAGGATGAGGTGGAAAGTGGACAGACGCTTTTTGGTAAATCTTTTAATCTAAGGTTGGAAAATATAATTGGAGGAAAGAATAATTCGCTTCCAGATATTGATACCGTACTCCCCAAATATATGTTTGTGGATTACGTGAGAGTTTATAAAAAGAAGTCGAACTCATAAGAAGAAGATAAAGGTGAAGAAATTATTAACTGTTTTTCCTGGACTTTGTGTTGTTGTTTTACTGTCAACACAATTGGTAAAAGGACAGAATGATGTTGACTTGGGCTTGGGAGAATTAAGTCCTAAGTTTCGAACGTTTAGCCTGGGTAAAGGCAAAGACGATCAGACTGGTTCTAATGGTATTTTGTCGAAGAATTTCTTGAATAAATTGGTTGTTGCCGGTTATCTAAGATCAAATTATTATGTGAGAGGAATGTCTCAAGCATATGATTCCTATCAGGATTCCACCGGTTTCAATACTGATGCAACGGTGAGAGGTGGAACTCATGGTAATCAGCTGGGAGCTAATAAAGTTGCAGGAATGTGGGACGGTTATTTCGATCCGTTTTTATTCTTGTATATTGGTGGAGACCCCACTAAAGACAACAGCTTTGGTACAGATGTCATATTACTTAATTTGATGAATGGCCCAGGTTTTAATCAAAGTACCTATAATGTATTTAATTACATGGCCGTTCGTGGTAATGTGCTTACTAATTTCGGTAAATACAGCTTCCTGACCGGGGGTATCGAATGGCGTAAATTAACACGATTCACTTTCGGACAGAATACGCGATATAATCGTTTTAGCATATTCGAACGAAGACCTTGGGACCCTGTTGGGGGAAACATAAGATTAAGGTATGCCAGCTATTATCAGCAAGGAACTTTGGATCAATCCATCAGGTTTGCTAACAGAGCGTTTAAAGGTTTTATGGTTCATGGGCGCAATATGCCGTATAATCTTTCGCTGGATTTATTTTATGGTAGAACAATGAGTAACCCAGGATGGACCACTGAACAATTCTTTATGCCTGCCCATAACCTGGCAGTTAAATTGGATCATGAATTGAGTGTTGGAAATAAAATTGGTTTTAACTCATTTTACTCAAGATCATTTTTGCTGGATCGAAACTCAGACACAGCTACAGCACAATTCCAAATGTATACTTTTACCTATGATTTCGATATCAACGATATTCATGTATTTGGTGAAGTTGGGCTGGGAGGCTATGAGAGTCCTACCTATAATGAAGAAGTGCACGAAGAGTACGGAACCATGGACCCGGCATTAGTTGTGGATGTGGAATTTCCAAAACGAATAACCTTTTTACCACTAAGTTTAAGAGGGTACTACATCGATCGTAATTTTGTGAATAGAAATGGTGAGGTGGCCAATTCCACTATTGCCGAATTGAACCGAGGCTTTGCCCAGGGAGCAACGGTATTAGCTCCGGATGGCGGGCAAATGATGAATGTAGGTGATTTGGTGAACAATAGAATGGGTTTTAACTTCAATACCGAAGTGAAAGTTGGTCGGGTGAAGTTGCAGATAGGTAATGAAATTGCACAAGATATCGCAGACAGAGGAGATTCAGTGAATACCTGGACCTATAATCACAGAGTTAATGGCCTTACCTGGTCGAGATTGAAGCCTTTTCCAAATCCGGATGGATTCTTTGGCCCTAATCAACAAGTACAGACATTTTACAGAGGTGCTTATGAAACAGTTACCATTGATTCTGTAGGTATGACCAAAGTGGAAAATATGAGGTACAATGCGCTCGATATTCAATTGAAGGCTAATCCGCAAATAGGTGGAAAGAACCTCTATATTTTCAATTTGAACACTTTCAACTCCATTCAACCGGCGTTTTCATTTATTCCTAAGTTTAATGATGATGCTTTTATACGCGTTAGTAATCATGAACTGGATATATTTTATGAATTGCACCGAGATGTAATCATAGACCTTTATTTTGGATATGAGCGAGTGATTGGAAATCAATATACCGATGCACGACCGATAGAAGATGAAGATGGTTGGTTGGTTAGAGATGAAACACATGTGTTGGCCTCCGGCGAAACCGAAAAACCTATTGGAGGGTATCGCACAAGAAATCAGACGGGCCGGGCAATCGGTATTGGGCTTGATATTGCCCTTAGTCCAAAAGCATATCTGTTCCTGAGACAAAGATGGTACAGCTATATCGATAAAGGAAATAAGATAGGAGATGAATTGGAAGGGGTGAATGTAAGCCATGTAGCTGGCGAAAGATTCTCCGGATATGAAGCTACTGTCGAATTAAAAATGTTTTTCTAAGCACACATAATAAAGAAATTATACAAACTCTAAAAATAAAGTTAATGAAGGCCTTGAAGTTATATTGGTTAGTGGTTTGTGGGGCACTTATAAGCTCAGGAGCTCTTGCGCAAGGAGACAAAGTGAAGTTTAACGCTGTTTCTCGTACGCTTCAACAAACGAGTCAATTGTCTGAAGATGATACCGTTAGTTTGGACCGAATGAGTAATGGACATACGCTCATAGATTTTGGCTTGAATATCAATCCGGACAGAAATACCGAAATTCAGACCATATTCAGATTCAGAACAGAGTTGGGTGGCTTTTTTGGTGATGGTACGGAAGTTGGTGTACGTCAAATTCGGATCAAAGGCCTTGTGAGAAATATCATAGGTTACGAGGTTGGAGATATTTATTTGAAACTGTCTCCTTATACTTTGTACAATAATGATGCTGATGGTATGATCAATGAAGCGACTATTTTTAGCGACTTACGTAATGATATAGCGCAATACGAAAACCTGAATAGAGACAATTTTTGGTGGCAACAGGGAGGGCACGCAGATTTTGGCCTTCAATTCGATAAGATTATTCATACACTCAAAGTAGATGGTTTCTTCTTAAGAAACAGAGGTACCGATTTCCTGGAGATTCCAAGCACTTTTTATGCTGGTGGTCGCGTAGCGATCAAAAAGAATAAGGACCTTGGGCTTTCCTTGAACTACATTAATATGTATGATGATGGTGCAACGGTAGGATCTGAAGCTTCTGTACAGAATCCGGTGGCATCGGCAGAATTGAATTACCGATTGGTAAACGAGAATTTTGTGGTGGAATTTGCAGCTGAAGCAGGTATGTCTCAATTAAACTACAAACCGGAAACTTCTGAGGATACTTCTGAGGTAATAGTTGATCCGGAAGATTATAGCGATAATTTCTTCGATGTTGGCGCTGTTTGGAAGAGTAAAAAGAATGGCCTTCAAATAAGTGCCGGCTACCGGGTAGTTGGGGCAAACTTCTACAGTGCCGGTGCACAGACTAAAAGAGTGAATTTCAACTACAACCCTGAAATATTCGGAACGGTAAACAACGGAATGACACGGGGACTGACTCTATTCGATTTAACGCGTGATGCAACAGTTTATACACCGGTTATTACCAGAAACCTGATGGCTTACGATCCCCGTTTGTCAAATGTACTTCCTTATGGCATGGCAACACCAAACCGTCAGGGGTTGACCTTTGGAGTAGCCTATAAAACAAAGAATGAAGCTGTCGCTGTGAATGTGAAGGGTATGAGAGGATCGGAAGTTGCTGCCATATCATCCCCAAATACAAGAAATTTTTTGTTGGCAAGAGTTTCGGGTGACGTTTCTATAGCGAAATTACTAGACTGGAAGAAGTCTTTCTTAGTCAACTTCGGACTGCAATATGAAAATACAACACGTGATGGTAACATCGTCGCTGTTGATCTCACAAGTAGCTTGATTGATTTTGGAATTGACTTAGAGTTTTATAAGAACTTGGAGTTGTTAGTAGGTATAAAGATGTTATCATCGAAAGGAAACGAATTTATACTATTAAGAAATGAATTTAATGTAATAGATGAAATAACATCAACGACTTCAGTGGATATTGACCAAACAGAAACTTTGTTGGCATTTGGATTGAAGTATAATTTTAATGAGAGAATCTACATGACAGGACAATATCACCTATTCAATTTTGAGGATAAAATAAGTCAAATTGAATCTCCGGAATATGGATTCAATCAGGTTTTCTTATTATTTAACATGAAATTGTAATGAAAAGAATAATTTATGTACTAACGCTTTTGCCTTGTTTGTTACTCTTACAAACATGTACGCAGGACATGATAGGGCCGGATGGCGAGGTAGTTAAAGGTGGTTCTTTGAACAAAATTGATCCTTTGGTTTTAAATAAAAATGAAGTCGACTTTTCAAATGGTGAGTTTTTGACTTTTTCTTTTAAAGTTAATAAGGATGCTGTGTGGGAGGTAAAATTTATCCCAGCAGATACACGTATTCCGGCGTCTTATTCTTTTCAGGGATCAAGTAGCATGGTTGGGCAAGATGAATTTAAATGGAATGGCTGGACAAATAAACTGCCTTGGTTTCCTCAGGGAGAATGCTTGGCTATATTAAACTTTGTCGATTTTCCCGAATTGAATGACACCTTGGATTTTGAAATAACAGGTCTTTATAATTACGATAGATATGGTGTATTAATAACAGACTTTTCAGATGACTTCAGCCATAGACGTTTTGACCCTATTGATTCAGGTAGTCCATGGACTTCGGAATTTCCTGCAGAATTGAGAACAGCATCGGCTGCTAATGGTTTTTTTCCACCGGATGGAACCAAGTATTTTAGAACGAATATAGCAAGTGTTACTCCATGGCAAGGGGTTCCATGGGGACCAGATGTTTTCAATACGGATGGACCACACAGTCCGTTTATTGATATCCACAATTTTCCGGTAAGTAGTATATTGAGTATTCCGGATTTTTCAGATAGTTTGTTACCAATTAATCGTGGTGCAGAAAACGTATATTTCAATGTGATGATTTTTAATGAACAAGAATTGGTACCGCCAGCATTTCGAAATTATCATGAGAAATATGTATTCGAAGTTGAAGAAAGTAATGGTTCTGTACGTCGTTTAGAAGTTATTCCTGATGATGATCCAACATGGGCTGGCTGGAGACTAATATCTGTGAGATATAGTGATTTAGAGACCAGAACCGATCCACCAACATTGTTTGCTCCGCACGACCCAAAATCTGTGACGCAGGTTAATGTAATATTATTATCTGATGCACCCATGGATCAGAGAGAATCAATAGGGCCGAGAGGTGTTATAGATCACATTAGTTTTACTAGAGATCGACCATTAGGTTTATAGACTTTAAATCTAATTGAGTATTTTATAAAGGGTAGCCGGTGGCTACCCTCTTTTTTTGCCCTTTTCATAGTGTTTTTTATACACTTTATGCTTTTTATTGGTCGTATCTAATCCTTTTTCCGAAGGGATAAATTAGCTGTTCGTCGATTATTAATATTCTGTATTAGTTTTGTTAAACATTAAGAAAGGTACAGCGTATTTATTAATATCAAACGAATTAAAAGAAATATAGTGTTAGGTTATACAAGAAGTGTCAAGGGGAGGTAAGTGAGTTGAGACACACATTATTCAGGCACGTTTATCGTGCGTAAGGATTGAGGATATGAGGGATTGTGCCTGAATTTATTTAGAGTTTTAGTAATAGTAATTATAGTTTGTAGGTTAAGTAGCGTGGCTTCGTGCATAAATGTCGAAGCCACGTTTTTTTATTTTATAGTTATAGTATCTTCATAGCACTTGACTGCAAAGCTCGACAATAGAAGTTGTATCTCATAAGGATGTAGTGAAGTATATACTCTTTTGATTTCTTTTAGCGCCATTTTATAATTAAAGTTGGCTAAATGTTCTAAATGCTCTTCAAACTCTAATTCACTAAGAAATGGACTAAGATGTATATTTTGAAACTTCTCATGAGTTTCTTTGTTTAACACCTTTTCTACAAACCAATTTAATTTATCCTCCTGAATATTGGAATAAGGTTTAATTCTCGATTGAGTAATTAAACACGATTCAAAATCTCCGGCTTCTATTTGGGCTTTGGCAAGCTTGGCAAATGAGATTGCCTTTATACTTTCAGGTATTTGATTCTCTATCTCATTTGTAACACGATGCCATAAATCACTGGCATGATCGTCTAAACCAATACATTTATATGCCCAACCTAAATAGGAATTATTTTCTAATTTAACATACAGGTTCATTTGTTTATTGTACCTGCGTGCATATTTTTCCAATTCTGTCAGTGCATCTTGCTTTAATCCTATTTTAAACTTGGTACATGAATGAATAATAGCGGATTGCGGGAATTCTGGACATTTAAAAGGATCATAGATTAAGGAATTGAGTTTCCTGGCAGGTGTATTTATAGAAGAGTGTGCGCCAGAAAGCTGATGCGCGAGTAATGAAGCTTTCACACCATCGCGTTGAAGGTACAATTGTATTCGCTCAAGGCTTCCTAATAGCCAGGCATGGTAATCATTGGCTTTCAGTCTAATTGTATCAAACTCGTGTTTAATGAGCTCATTAGTTTTGTCGGCGGTATTAGTTTGATCGGTGTTGATCGTGATGTTCTGTTCTTCTTTTTTTCGAAAAAAATCGAATAGTTTCATATGATTTTGAGTTAGTTGTTGAAAATTTTTGCGGCGGGGTCTAAGAGCAGATCATAAGTAATTTTTTCATTTTTTAGTTAAGCGTACTATTAAATATAATGAAATTAAATTAGTATAAAAATATAACTAGCTAAATTAGTGAAGGTTAAGTCCTATCTTGTCCGTTTGCAGTCATTTATTGAAAATACCCAGTAAGGAGTATTAAGTAAGCCATTTTTAGCGCTAAACCAAGCACCTTGTGTGTGTTTGAGTATATGAATGCTCTGAGCGGGCATGTAACTTTGTGCCAGTAAAAAGACTTTGTCTCCGGTAGCAGTATTTATGGCCATGTCAACTACAATCACACAATGACCCGGCGACCCTGGTTGAATAAAAATAGCACCTATTTCCAACGAATCATAAGCGATGTGGTCACTCTCATTGGCCAGAGAAAGTGTTCCCGCGTAGGTATAAACGAATTCCAGATAACTCAATAAGCTGTTGTGAGAAAAATTTTCCTGATCATATCTTTTGTACCATTTGGTTTGATTTCCAGTCACTTTTATTCGAAACCCCTGAGCCCATTTTGTGAAAGGGACTTCCATGCCGTTGGTTAAATGAAATGAAATGAGCTCAAATTTCTTTGCTTCAAATAGCCATTCCGCTTTTAATCGTATTACTGCATCTGCACATTGTTGCAGGTTCTTTTTTCCGATACTTATATCCAGCACCGCTGCATGGTTGTTTTGGTTTGGGATAGGATTGTTGTTATAATAGAGAACCGGGGAGCCTGGAGGTTTTAGTGGTATTTTTCTCAGGTATTTTCCAAAATCATTAGATCCTGTAGGTATTCGCACAAAGCCTTTCGGTGGTTTGAAACGCGAATCAATGGTTTGCTGTGCCAACAGCTCATTAACTGAACCCAGGTACATAATCGTTATTAAACCGAGCAATAGCCTGTAACACTTCATTATAATCAGGTTTTTAATATTATAATGAGGTAGAACTTAAAAGTTACATATTATTAATAGCTAAGCTGTATGGCAGCGTATTCTGCTTTTGTACTCGCCTTAGTTCGCCTTGTACATTTGAAAGCAACAGTATTATTGTCCAGCCATAAAGCAGGTGAAGGTCCCCAAGGTACTTCATGAGCATGTGGTATTAAATGTGATTCGTAAACAATTTTCACCGGTTTGGTACGAAGATCGAATAATTGAAGACCATTGTGGTGATATCCTGATTCAAGGTCAACCGATGTAGTTATAAGAAAACTGGAGTCGGGAGAAATATATGAAGGTCCCCAGGCATGGTATTCGTGGCGCGTTTCCGTGTCTTTAAGAAAATACCCCAGTCCTTCATACGCCTGATACGCTATTGATATTAAATGTTTGGTTTCGAAATATTGACTAAATTGATGTTTAATATAGGTGTCGTTCATAGGGATCGGTATTATATCACATATAGTATCATATCCCCCATTGTTGAGTGGTATCAAATAACAGTGATTCACTTTTTTTATCGAATTCAAAAACGAATTGTGGGGTAAACTATCGAGCATGTCCATATTTTGATGCTCGAAAATGCTGTCCGGAATATAATGAAAACTTATACGTAGATCACCAATAGTGGAGTCCTTTGGTAAAAGACACTCATGTTTGCTAATAGTATCAAAGGTATTAAATGGTCTAATTTCTGTTTCACTTGTTTCCTCCTTTTGAAACTGAGTTTGTTTCTCAGTGTCCTCTAGAAAGTTACACGCCTGGAAGAAAAGCGGGAATATAAAAATTAAGTAGCGTATTTTTCTCATTACATTTCACTTATAGAGATTTCTTACAAAATACAAAAAAAGGTAAATGTTATGAAGTTGTTGCTAAGCTTTTGACATGTTTAAAATTTTTGGCCATAAATTGGCGCCCCAATAGGAGTAAAGCTATCCAGAACGGAATAATAACACGCGCCTCCTGACTAAAGTCATGCGCAAAGCCGTGTAAAAGAAAAGTAATGAAGTAAACGAATAAAAGTGACTTAAGAATGGATATTCGCTTATCTTTTAAGTAGTTGAAATAGTGCCAGAAAACAATTATGAAAAAGGAAAAACCTGTTACGAATGTGATAAAACCTCCTTCTGAAAACCAAGCCAAAAACAAGTTATGTATATTCATTCGTACCGAAGTAAGGAACGTGGCATTTTTAGCATTTTTGTTTTTTATGAGCAGGTATTTATCGGGAAAAGTACCCATTCCGACACCTAGTACCGGAGAATCTTTGAGCATTTGGAATCCAACGAGCCACCTTAATTTTCTTTCGGCATTCGATGTGTTATTGTCATTTTCACTGAAACCCATTATTTCATCGAGCATACTGGTGGTTTTATAAGTACCTTTGTCCTGACTGTTGTAATTGCTGCTTCCCGATTGATAATAGCTTCCGGCAACGTTCTCATACTTTTTTTTGTGTAAATAATCGTTTAAATACCAAATACTCATCAGTAAAATGACAGGCGTACCTACATAAATTGTCAGGCGACCAAAGAGACTCTTTCTTTTTATGAATATAAATACTATAAATGCTAGGAGTACAACGCCAATGTAAAGGAGCTTATATTCGGTAAAGTGAATCTTTGACAGTATGGCCACCATTTGACCACTATACACTAAATAGGCTAATGCCCCAAGGCAAAGCACTGCTATCGTACCATATTTCCAGAGTTTGGAATAATTGACTCTGGAAATATTCAATATGAACAGGAAAAAGCCCACGCCTACTATTAGATAAGAGGCCTTCGAGCAACTGAATATAATTACTGCCAGGTAAAGTGAAATAGCAATAGCAAGCAAGATTTTCTCAACTAACGAAGTTTTCTTGAGTAAATAAACGCCTGCGGCCAAAATCAGAGGTACTTCCATCAGAATGCTAAGGTTTGTGTGGCCTATCTCTAAAAATGGCTTCGCTACCTCATAAGACGATTCATAGAATATGCCCATATGACTCCAGTTGTAGATACAATACAATGCTAAAATTACAGCACCGAGCAGATGAGCATAGACCAAATAAAGGATACGTTGTTTCGTGAATTCCAAAATTCTAGGCGTAAGGTAACCCAGAACCAAATAGAGCATTAATGTGATGGAATATTTTATGGATACAAACAGGTCATCTGAGTAGATAGTAGATAGAATAATGGCAACAAAATGAGCCATGATAATTTTGTCAAGTAAATTCCATTTTAACTTTGTAAGCACTTTAATATTGACAAATGCCAATAATATTAAAAGCCCCATTGCTCCTATAGCCAAGGGCTCAACCAGGAAAAGAATGTTGGAATTAGTTCCGGGAACCGGTGCTTCAAGTGCCAAAGGAAGCGTGAAAGATACCAGTAACAGAATCAAATATAACAGACGCCTGATCAATGCATCTATACTTACAAATAAGGGATTAATCGTCTCACCTCCATGCTCCATATACTCAAAAATAGTATTACTATATAGAATAAAAAATTATATGCTACGTAAACTTTTAATAGTAAGAGTCTTGCTCGCTATTATTAATATAACAAAGAAAATACCGCTGATAAGTGTTTCTAATACCCATCCGAGTGCTAAGCTGTTAAGTGCCTTGAAAGTAAAGAAATAAACAAGTCCACATAATACCAGCTTTATCCAGATTATGAACGGAATTTTTACCAGTTTCTTTTTAAGTATATACAAAAAATATCCGATTGACATGAGGAAAAGACTTAAAACGGTAGTCCAGGCAGCGGCCTGCGCTCCGTAAGTAGGCACAAAATAAAAATTGGTGCAAAAGTTTACAACAATGCCTAATACGAATAAGTAGTTGACAAATTTGAGGTGGCCGTTTGAAGTTAGAAACGTACTCAGAATAGCAAAAAATCCATTAATAAGCAGAGAGTAACATAAGATTAAAAACACCTGATTCATGCGTATTAATTCGCTCTCGCTACTGTTATCGAATAGCTTGAAGAGCACTTCTCCATGAAAATATACAAAGACTAGAAGCGCTATCATGGGGAAGGCCGTAAGCACGGTGCCTGTTGACATCATTTTGGATTTTTGTTCACTGCTCGTTTGATGATGAGCAAACTTGGCGAAAAACATAGGTAATAGTATCCATAAATAGTTCATAGCCGCGTCAATCCACCTGTATGCTGCTGAGTACAAGCCTGCCTCAACAGGGTCGTGGTAAAGACGCTCAACCATTACCTGATCTACACGAACGAGCATATACGATAATACGGTGCTCAGTGCAAAGGGCAGGCTTTTTGATAACAGCTGCATACCATCATTAAGCGCTATCCGGGAACTAAACCACAGCCCTTTTTTAATTGTCCAAATGATGATAATTAAAAGCGTTATAAGCACTGACAGGAGACGGATAGAAATAAACTGCGTTATACTGGGGCCAACAATTAAGAGAATCATCATAAAAGCGACAAAAAGTAGTTTGTCAAGATTGGAAACGATGGCATCTAAGCGAAAAAGCTGATAGCCCTGAAAATTGGCTCTAAAGAAGTTTACATATTGAATTAGTGCATGTACCAGACTCAGAATGGCAATTATTACCATATCGCTTGTTTGATATTGTAATGCAAATCCGATGCCGATCATGAACGCCGGGTAAGCTACGGTCAGCACCGTTTTAATGAAAAAAATTGGGATGAAGTGTTTTTCGGCATTTTCAGGATCGGAGGCTACCGATTTGGTATAAAATTGATTGAGCCCGAAATCAGTGAAAACATTGAAGATCGCTGTTAAATTAAAAATAGCGGCATAGCGTCCAAAATTTTCGTGTCCCACTTGTTCATGATTTTGGATGCTGGCTTCCAAAATAAGTCCTAGCGGCTTTATGAGTACGTTGAGAACAACTATTAAACCAATATTTTTAGCAAAAGAACTAATAGCCTGATAATTAATCTGCCTTCTTTCTTATGTATCGTCGCTTTTTAGGCTCAGAAGCCTTATTATGTTCACCTTCATAAAGCTTATAATGATTGAATTTACACTTTAACGCACCATTGTAAAGTTCTATACTATCAGCAGGTTCGATGGTTATTTGTTCCAGCGCTTCTTCATTAGAAGTGATTAACCAAACATCAAAGTTTTGATAATAATTTTGAAGACGTTCCCCTATCGTGCGATAAAATTCGTTTATATCCTCGATTTCCAAACGTTCGCCATAAGGTGGATTGGTAATAACCGTTCCCGATCTTAATTCAGGTAAAAATCGTTCGAAGCTTTTTTTGGAAGCTCTTATTTCTCGGAAGAGATCAAAAGTGATACTGGCTTCCTTAACCATATCTATGGCTTGGCCGGAAATGTCGTGGCCTAAAATTTCCGTAGTAGACGAACGGAGTTGACTATAACCTTCCTGAAAGACCTTATCCCACGTTTCTTGTTCAAAGTTTTGCCAGCGCATAAACCCAAACTCTTTTCTTTTTAGTCCTGGTGGTATGTTACACGCCATCATGGCTGCTTCCATTAAAATAGTGCCACTTCCGCAAAATGGATCTATTAATGGTGTGTCGGCCGACCAGTTAGCTAATTTAATCATGCCCGCAGCGAGCACTTCGTTTAGCGGCGCCTCATGTTTATCACTGCGATACCCCCTTCTGTTTAAAGGTTGTACCGAGCTATCAAAAGAAACAGTTACGTTGTTAGCAGCAATGTGAATGCTGAATTGCAGATCTGGGTTTTTAGGGTTAACAGAAGGTCGTTTTCCCGTCTTTTCCCGAAATTGATCTGCTATGGCATCTTTGGCCTTTAACGAAATGAATTTGGAGTGTTTGAAGACGTGAGAAAATACTACGCTGTCAATGGCGAATGTAGTGTCCACATGCATGAATTCCGACCAGTCTTTCTTTTTGAATTCTTCGTAAAACTCATCCTCTGTGTCAGCTTTAAACTGATAAATGGGTACCAATATTCTCAGTGCTGTGCGCAAGTTTAAATTGGCCCGGTATAAAAACTCCTTGTCCCCCGAGCAGGTAACTGCTCGTTTTCCTATTTTGACATTTTCGCCTCCCAGGTCAATAATCTCCTGCATCAATACCTCTTCCAGACCCTGGAACGTTTTTACTACTAGCTTCAAATTATTTCTTCTTAAGTGTGCAAAGTTACAAAAAAAGGGAACAATTCAACTTTAGATAGCCAAAAGGTAAAGAAGGGGGGCTAATCTGCGATCCTCCATCATTTAGTTTTTTCGAACCAATAGTTTATTCTATATTTAACATGTCATGGTAATGGAACTTCTATTCGACATGTTCATTGCCTTTTACGCTATTTGTAGACTTTAGTGGAACCAATGAAAATTGCCGTAAACACACGCTTTTTACTTAAAAATAAATTAGAGGGGATAGGGATATTTACGCACGAAACTTTAAAACGTATCGTACACAAACATCCTGAAGTGGAATTTGTTTTTATTTTTGATCGCAAGTATGATAAAAGTTTTATCTACGGCGACAATGTGGAACCAATCGTTGCCTTTCCACCCGCGCGACACCCCTTCTTATGGTACCTGTGGTTTGAATTTTCAGTGCCTCGTGTATTGAGAAGGGAGAAACCGGATTTATTTCTGTCCACAGACGGCTATTGCTCGTTGAGCACCAATGTGCTCCAGAACATGGTAATTCATGACCTGGCCTTTGAACATGACGATGCCTCATTGGACAAGCTTAAGCTAAGGTATTATAAATATTATACACCAAGATTTGTTAAAAAGGCAAGGCATATTACTACCGTTTCTCAATTTACGAAACAGGATATCACAGAACAATACGGAACAAATCCTCAAAAAATAGATGTGGTATTCAATGGCATCAAGGACCATTTAGGACCTATTGATAAGTCAAGCATTCAGGGAGTTCGCGATAGGTGGTCAGCCGGTTGTGCTTATTTTTTATTTATAGGAGCATTACACCATCGTAAAAACATAATCAATCTATTTAAAGCATTCGATCAGTTTAAAGAACGCCATCCCTCACCCGTCAAATTACTCATAGCAGGAAGGAAAGGCTGGGGAACTTCTGATATTGAAGAAACGTACAATGCCTTGAAGAATAAAGCAGATGTGCTATTTACAGACCGAGTCAATGAACAGGAATTACATGAATTGTTAGCTGCCGGACTAGCACTCACTTATGTTCCTTTTCTGGAAGGTTTTGGCATTCCAATTATTGAAGCACAAAGTTGTGATTTACCGGTTATCACATCTAATAGAACATCCATGCCGGAAGTAGCAGCTGATTCGGCACATCTGGTAGACCCTTTTAGTGTTGACTCTATTAGCGAAGGTCTTGTAAAAGTCTGGAAAGATGCTGATTATAGAGAAAGTTTGGTAGAAAAGGGTAAAGTGAACTGTAAGCGATTTTCCTGGGACCTTACCAGTGACCTGCTTTGGGAATCAATGATGAAGACCTTAAAATAATATGTTAATACACTATTACGGCCGTATTTTTAGAACGATTTTTCCCTTTTATACCTGGAGGAAGCATTCTAAAGAAAAAGTATTATACCTCACTTTTGATGATGGCCCTATTCCTGATGTTACCGAATACGTGATTGACACCCTTAAGAATTACGGTATAAAAGCTACTTTTTTTTGTGTAGGAGATAATGTGCGCAAACATCCGGGCGTGTTCAGAAAACTACTCGAAGATGGCCACCAGGTCGCCAACCATACCCAAAACCATCTGAATGGAAAAAAGAATGACCTGAATGAATACCTGAAAAATGTTGATACATGTGATGATTATTTAGGAGCACATAATCCTTCTAAATTATTCAGGCCTCCATATGGTATGCTATCCAGAGGCCAGCGAAAACAACTGGCTAAAACGCATGAGATAGTAATGTGGGAGGTTTTAAGCGGAGACTTTCACCCCAAAATTTCCAAAGAAAAATGCCTGAAAAAAAGTATTCAAAACACCAGAAGAGGAAGTATCGTACTATTTCATGATAGTATAAAATCATACGATAAAATTAAGTATGCCCTGCCCAAATACCTGGAACATTTCTTAGCGCAAGGTTACCGATTTGAAACTTTATGACCGTCTTTTCATTAATCATAATATTACCGGTTCTACTCATTCTAACAATTTTGCTGTTAGTTGAAATATTCTGGAAGGCATCTCCCGATGTAGCATTAAATGAAGTGCCAAAGGTATCGGTATTGGTATGTGCCCGTGATGAAGAGGGCACCATAGAAGAATGTCTGGAAGCACTATTGGAGCAAAATTACCCCAAAGACAAAATCGAGATTCTCATAGCCGATGATCAATCAGCAGATGCTACAGCAGTATTGGCACGTAGATTTGCCGCATCATACGATAATGTTCGTTTTTTTTCCATTCAATCGCGTCTTAATGATTTAGCGGGTAAAACCAACGTACTTGCTCAACTGGCTCATGAAGCTATTGGTGACTATTATTTTATTTGCGATGCCGATGTGCAGGTTCCGAGCAACTGGATACGGCAAATGCTCGGCCAGTCGGATAATGAAACCGGACTCGTTACCGGTGTCACCTTCGTCGAAAAAGGAGCCTTCTTAGGTGGTTTGCAATGTATTGACTGGCTCTATGCCCTGGGAATGATTCATTTGTTGTCACGTGCCGGAATAGCCGTGACAGCTATGGGGAATAATATGATGGTGCGCAAAGAAGCGTACTGGCAGACAGGGGGCTACGAGAATATTGGGTTTTCCGTGACCGAAGATTTTGCACTCCTTAAAGCGGTGCGAAAAGAGGGGTGGAAAGCAAAAACATTGTATAAAAAGAGCGTGCTGGCAGCAACCATGCCACAATCATCCTTGTTTTCCTTGTTATTTCAACGCAAGCGCTGGATGCATGGAGCGTTACGAACGCAATGGGCAATACGTCTCTTGCTGGTATTTCAGGCTTTATATTATCCCGCAATGGTGCTTTTATTTTTATACAACCAACCTTTGGCCGTTGTGCTGTTGACTGCGAAATGGGTGTTGCAAGCTTCTTTCATCGAGCAACAATTAAAAAAACTCAACCTGGAACAGTTTTACTGGCAATCTTTTATTTACGAAATTTACGCTTCGATATTGTCGGTATCACTTTTATTTTTTTACCTGATCCCTACCGGAATTAGCTGGAAACGCCGACGTTACTAATCGCTTTTTATTAAAAGTATAACATTCATACAACCATTAATTCCCAAATAACCCTAGTTTTGTAAAAAATTAGTGATGAAATGAAATTTATCGAAACACACGCACATATCTATGCCAGTCAGTTTGACAAGGACAGAGATGATGCCGTAGAAAGAGCGAGGGAGTTGGGTGTTGAAGAAATTTTAATGCCAAATATTGATGAACAATCAATTGACGGGATGCTAGAAGCAGAACTACGCTACGGGGGAGTATGCAAAGCGATGATGGGCTTGCACCCATGTTACGTTAAAAAGGATTTTGAACGTATTTTGTATTTGGTAGAAGATTGGTGGTCTAAGCGCGACTTTATTGCTATGGGCGAAATGGGAATAGATCTCTATTGGGATAAAACACATATAGAACAGCAGAAAGAAGCATTCCGAATTCAAACACGCTGGGCTATGGAACGCAAAAAGCCAATAGTGATACATGCACGTGATGCCAATGAGGTGGTCATTGAACTTTTGGAAGAATTGCAAGACGGAACGTTAACAGGTGTATTGCATTGTTTCAGTGGAAGTGTGGAAGAGGCACAAAAATTCATTGAATTGGGAATGTATCTGGGAATCGGTGGAGTTGCTACTTACAAAAAAGGAGGCCTCGACCTTGTATTGCCTGAAATAGCCTTGTCGAAATTGTTGCTGGAAACCGATTGCCCTTATCTTGCCCCCGTACCTCACCGGGGTAAGCGTAATGAGCCGGCTTATGTAGAAATTGTCAGTAAAAGAATTGCCAACATTAAAGAAATTACACAAAAAGAAGTGGCGGATGCAACTACCAAAAACGCCCGTTGTCTATTCCAAATGTAATGACAGATTCACTCAAATATCATCGTATTGCCATTCAAAATGTCGAGGGTGACTGTGGTTTGTTGATGATATATACAGGTGGAACGCTAGGAATGCAGAAAGACCCACATTCCGGCTTATTGCTCCCTTTTTCTTTTAGACAAATTCGCGACTTTATTCCTGAACTGGAAGATTTTAAATGTCCCATAGACGTAATTACCCTGGACACATTGGTTGATTCAGCCGATATGAAACCGGAGATTTGGGTAGGCCTGGCAGAAATAATTAGAGAAAATTATAAGCGATATAATGGATTTGTCATTTTACACGGAACAGATACGATGGCTTATTCGGCTTCGGCGCTGAGCTTTCTGCTGGAAGGAATTACTAAGCCTGTGGTATTTACCGGAGCGCAACTCCCTATAGGGGTGCCACGAAACGATGCGCGGGCAAATGTATTGACCTCACTTGAAATTGCCGCTCAAAAAGAGGGTGGAGAGGCATTGGTACAGGAGGTTGTCATTTATTTCAATGGCTTACTCCTAAGAGGTAATCGGGCGAAGAAAGTTGAAAGTACGCACTTCGACGCTTTTAAAACAGAGAACTATCCGGTGCTGGCGCATGCCGGCGTAACGATAGAATATAATAAAAAGGCACTGTACAGAAATAGCACCACTTCATTAAAAACGCATCGAAAAATGGATGCTAATGTCATGGTTGTTCGTTTGTTTCCGGGACTGTCAGAAGGACTCTTAAATAAGCTATTATTTAATGATGAGGTAGAAGGGCTTATCATTGAATCATTTGGCGCAGGAAATATGTACTCTGATGATTGGTTTATAAAATTACTTAGGGAATTGAGCGATAAAAATGTCCCAGTATTAAATGTGTCTCAGTGCGAAAGTGGCAGGGTGCTTTCAGGCATATATAGCTCAAGTGCTGCATTCGAGGAAAATGGAGTGGTGAATGGTGCGGATATGACCATAGAAGCAGCCGTGACCAAAATGCAATTTCTATGTTCTAATTACAGTACCCACGAAATAAAACATTGGCTGCAGAAGTCGATTAGTGGTGAACTCACAGAAACAAGTACCTGAACACTGTGCAATAAACAGTAAAGCAAGTCGTTTAGAAGGGGCGAATTTGCAGAATGATAACAAAAACAAGATGCTGATATAATAATTGAGGTGTTTCTCTTTAAAAATTGAAAATATCTTGGATATTGGAAGGAAAAATAATTATTTAGCAACTCATACCGTTTGAATGGAAGTTCAAATGATGTGAGCTCGACGAACGTGTTGAGATTATAATTTGGTTTAATAAAACGTTAATAAATTTATAAGCAATATTGACGGAGGTAATGAAAATAGAACCGGTTTCATCTCACCGTAAATAAAATTTGGAGAGGTGGCCGAGTGGCTTAAGGCGCACGCTTGGAAAGCGTGTTGACGGGAAACTGTCACGGGGGTTCGAATCCCTCTCTCTCCGCAGGTATTAAGTAAAAATTAAAAACATGAAAAAGCTTTTTTCAATTGCACTTCTTTCAGGTATCATGTTGATGGTACAACCTTCTTTAAGAGCCCAAACAGAAAATGAAGAAGGGTGGAACGAAGAGGAAAATGTAGAAATGGTAGATTCTAACGCCGAAGCTTCAGCAGATTCAAATGCAGTGGAAGAGGTTGTTGAAGAAGAAGCTCCTGCCGTGGAGGAGGAACCTGAAAAAGAAGAAACTCCTGCAGTTGCCGAGGCATCGAACGATGAAGGAGGATTTACTCAGATTCATCAGGAAGTTAAGGATAAGTTCATTGAAGGTGGAGTTGGTTTCATGAGTATCGTTTTGATATGCTTAATTTTAGGTCTGGCAGTATCTATTGAAAGAATCATCGCCCTGAATTTAGCAACTACTAATACCAAAAAATTATTAAGCGGAACTCAGGATGCCTTACGTGCTGGTGGCGTAGACGCAGCCAGAGAAGTATGTGCAAGTACTCCTGGTCCGGTAGCTTCCATATTTTCACAAGGCCTGGTACGTGTATCTGAAGGTGCCGAGTCGGTTGAAAAGTCAATACTTGCCTATGGGGCAGTAGAAATGGGTAAACTGGAAAAAGGATTGATATGGATCGCCTTATTTATTTCACTGGCACCGATGTTTGGGTTCATGGGTACGGTAATTGGTATGATCGATGCCTTTACAGAAATTCAGGAAGCGAAAACCATTGAAATTGACAAGATCGCCCGTGGTATTAAAACGGCCTTATTAACAACTGTTGCCGGATTGGTTGTAGCTGTAATCCTACAGGTATTCTACAACTACTGTGTAAGTAAGATCGATTCCATTGTGAATGACATGGATGAAGCTTCGATCTTATTTGTTGATATGCTTATCGGGGAAGAAGTGCTTAACGATCAGGCATAATCAAGAATTTAAAAGCATTTTATTACTATGTATAGTAAGTTTCAGAAATTTGGATTTGTAGGTATACTAGGTCTTACTGCCTTGTTGTTAGTTATTGCACTTGTGATGTACAACAGCACTACTTACGTTCGTGTACATGATCAGGCACCCTGGCAAGATTATGACGCTTATAAAGGTAAACGTCAGGATGAAATAGCCACTTCTATAAAAGAAGAAAAGGCGGCTAACGAGCAATTGCGTAAAATAAATGAACAACGCGGTGCTGTTTACAAAGAATTGACAGCGGCAGAAAAGCAAGAGAAAGAAGAGCTGCAAAAAAAGTATGAAGAAGGTAAGTACCAAAAATTGGAGAACGATTTGAAGGTACTTGAAAGTGATGGCAATACTGTTGGCGAAACAGGTGCGCTGTTAAATGTAGCATGGATATTTTTCTTTGTTACAATAGGTGTGGCCTTGTTAGTGCCGATTGGTTATGCGGTGTTCAAAGCTGTAGGAGGAGATTGGAAAGGGTTGGCAATTACCGGAGGATCGGTTTTGTTGCTTATTATCATTTTCTTCATTTCGAAGTCAGTTGCCGGTAGTGAAGTGAGCCCAGCGCAATTGCAGGCAAATGTAACACCTGAGGACGTGACATTCTCCGGTGGACTCATAATAATGACATGGATATTGGCCGGGATAGCATTTGTCGGAATACTCTATAGTGAAATTAGCAAGTTATTTAAGTAATGCCTAAAGGAAAAGATAGAAGCATACCGGAAATTCAAGCAAGTTCTATGGCAGATATCGCCTTCTTGCTTTTAATTTTCTTCCTCGTTGTTACAACTATACAAAGTGAGGAAGGAATTAAATTTCCGTTGCCGCCCAAAGTGGAAGAACCTATCGATGTTAAAAAACACGATAGAAATATTCTGAAAGTGGTGTTGTATTCGAATAATAAACTGGTGGTAGAAGATGAGCCTTTTGATGTGGCCAATTTAAAATCTTTTGCCAAGGAGTTTTTATCCAATAATGGAGTAAATCCGAGCTTGTCCGATAATCCGAACGAAGCTATTGTGTCCTACAGAGCTGACAGAGGTGCTACCTACGAACGCTTTCTGGCAGTACTACATGAATTGAAGGCCGCCTATCAGGAATTGCGTGCAGAGTCGGTTAATTTGACAATTGAAGAGTTTATGACTCTGGATAAAAAGGAAAAATCAGACGCCAAATTAATTTTGAAAGCTAAAGAAGCTTATCCGTTCCAACTTTCGAAGGCGGAATCGAAACAATAAGTAATTATTTAAAATTATGTCAAGATTTAAAGGGAAAAAAACAAGGTCGGGTTCTCAGGAAATTCCTACCACGGCTTTGCCCGATATTATCTTCATTCTCTTGTTCTTTTTTATGGTGGTAACAGTAGTTAAACCATCTGATCTCTTGGTGCAAAATACCTTGCCAAAAGCGAAGAACCTGCAAGAAGCTGAACAAAAGAACGCCGTAATTACTATTCTTATAGGTAAACCTGTTAATGAATCGGACGGAACTGAAGCTCGTGTTCAAATAGAAGACCGCTTTTTTGCTATCGAAGAAATTCCTAATTACGTCATTGAGAAAAAAGATCAACTCGGTGATTTGGCAAATAAGCTGACGGTCGTTTTAAAAATTGATAGAGATGCGGAGATCGGTTTGTTAACTGACGTTGAAAAGAAGCTTAGAGAAGTAAATGCACGTCGTATTTTGTACGTAACATACAAAGGAGATCCTTTATATTAGATCTCGTACCCATATTGAATGCTGGAAAAGAATAATAAGAAAATCATTAATGCCTGGTGCATGTATGATTGGGCAATCATATAATAATAACCTCTGATAGCGTTATATAGGGTGTTTTTACAGGGGGATTTGTTTTGTTTACGGAAAATTTACGGAATAATTTCCGTTTTTTATCCTTAGGATACGATTTGCGTTAGTTTTGCGGTTATATAACTATCGAGAACTGAAAAATGTGATACTTTTCTAAAATTCAAAACCAAATAAAGTACCTGAAGCATCCTTATCATGTAGCTTTAAAACAATTTCTTCATCAGCAAACTCTTCTAAATTGTTCTCCTCATTAGTTGGAAGGTCAGACTTGATTACTGATAGTATATATTGATAGTTTACCTTTTTGAATTGCTTATTAATCAATTCAAGTAAGCGGTGTTTGATTCCATTATCTTGTTGAGATAGAACATCATCATGATAAACAAACCTATAGTATGATTCCTTGTTGTAGGATGAGATTAGAGCTAAGTCAAAAGCAACACAGAGTAGTTTCATATAAGTGTTTCCTTCGTCTTTAGCTGTAGCAACATCTTCCATAAGTTTTGAAGTAACTTTTGGAGGGATAAAGTCAACGTTTCCTTCTCCATTTAACTTCCAAGAAAGAATTGCATTTTCATCCATGATAGTTTGATAGAATCTTCGGAAACTAGCTCTAATTTCGTTGTATCTATTGTTTTCACTAGTTTTTTGAAAAAGTGATTTAACCTTTTCTGTAGTAGCTTTAATTTGAAGCTGAAGCTCTTCTATCTCTTCTTCTTTACCAATGATTTTATCAATGGTGTCAATTTTTTCCTGAAACTTTAAGAGTTTTCCTTCTACTTTTACAAGGTCTTTTTGATAAGATTTAAACTTTGTAAAAGTATCAGAATCGGTTAATGTAGATAGAAGAGTTTCTCTTTCCTTGTTTAGTTCTTCTAATTCGGAATTGATGTTTTGAAGCTCTTCTTCTTTCTTTTTAAGAGTTTCTTTAAGTAGTTTATCTCTTTCTGAAGTTATCTTCTTGTTGAACTTTTGAAGTTCAGTATAATCGGCTGCTAAGGCATCAGGGAAGTATAATTCTGTTTCATCGAATACCTTTTTAACCTTCTTTATATTGAATTGGAATTTCTTACCAATTGAAGAATTGAGTTTATCAATTTCAAAGTTGAGTAAGTAAGAAGAACTGTTGAGGTCATTGATTCTATTCTCAATTTCTTCAACTCCATTTTTTATTAATTCCTTATCTTTTTCGTAGAAGTTGAATCTGTCTATTTTCTCTTCAATTTCAGCATAATCCGATTCTATAAATTGTTTTTCGGCAACTATAGTATCACGTTCATCAACATTGACAGAGAACTCGTTTTTAAGCTTTTTGACGTAGGATTTGATATCGTCTATTTGGTTGTCACTTTGATACTTTAATCGTAATAAGTTTCCATCAAAACCTAATAGGTCAAACATAAATGGTTTCCAATCAATGTCTGCTCCTCTTGAAAACTTATTAAGCTTGTAGACATCTTTGAAGTCATCTTGTCTTCTGAGCGAGTAACTAATCGCTTTTCTGTAACCGTAAGGTTTGTTTGAAAAAAAGTCAAAAGCAATAAGTCTTTCTAGTAATTCCTTTGACTTTTTGATAGCTAATTTCTCTTCAAACCATTCAGTAGGTGGTGTAAATTCTTGTGTTGAACTATCAGATATTGAAAATGAAATCTTTGTGTTTTCAGCTACTCCTCGTCTAATCGTTAGGTACTTTCCTGAGTTAAGATAGAGTTCTAAGTAAAACTCAAAATCTTCAAAAATAGACTTACTTTTGTCTTTAATTTTTAATAAGAAATGGTCTTTGTTAATCTCTTTTAAAAGTAGAAAGTCAATGATTTCAGCAAACTTAGTTTTACCTAAATCATGAGAGTTCTTTTTTTCTTTTTCCTCAGACTTTACTTCAGCATAAATTACGTTTAAACCATTCAGGTTAAATTTAATGTTCTTAAAACTCTCTTGGTTACTATATAATTTACTTAGCTGCATTGTACTTAAAAGAGTCTAAAGATTCAATGTATTCAATCTTACCCAATAGGTAAAGGAAATTCAGGGCGTATGGGTAGTTTTCCTGAGCAGGTTTACCTAATCCATCGACGACAGCAGTCATTAATTCCTCATATGATATAGTAGTAGAGGATTTAATTTTGTTTAAAATGAATGCTCCAATATTCAAGACTGACGTATCAGGGTTAGTATGTCTATCAGGCTTAATCATTTTTTACCAATTTCACATTCTACATACATATAATGGAGAAAAGTCATAACATGTCGTTTTAATCCTAACATGTTCTGTTGACCATCGCAAACCTTCTTATAAATAAAAACAAATAGCTCTTCAAAAGCATCAAAGTTTTCTCTTTTTAAAGTTATCATTTGATTTAACTCAGCAGCAGTATCGTAGTAGTAATCCTTTAATTCTTCATTTATAGGGTTATTCAGGAAGGATGATATTTTATCAAATTCTTGTAACGAGTGTTCTAAAATATGTTGCTTATAATAATCCTCACTCAGTTGGTTCTTTTCATTCTTTTTGTCTTTCTCAATGTGAGAAAAATCGTAGCGTAATTCTTCAGATTTAGAAGTGATTGCATCAGGTTTACTTTTGACATAATCTTTAAATCCAATAATTATTGTTTTGATTTCTTCATCTGAGAAGCTGAAAGGGATATGAGCTAAATCAAGTTTGTATTGTCGAACAATATCCTTGTTAGGGTTCAGGTAGTCATTATTAATTTTCTCCTTACCTAATAGGATAACGTTATCTAATCCTGTTTGCTTTTTAATTTCCTCGACCAAATTATCTCCCTTGATTCCTGTATACTTCCTGTTCGTAAATAGGATGTAGTTGTCAATTTGGTTGTTGGCTTTTAACTTTTTAATCTTCTTTATTTCACCATTAACTAATGTCTCAAAGGAACTGTCAGAGCATGAAGCTATAGGATTGGAAGTATGTTTAGCTTGAATTATGAATTTACCTTTCCAAGGTGAAGCAGTTGAAGGGAAGTTTTGGGCTGTACCTGTGAATTTCCCATCTTTTCCACCGTCTTTCCCTTCAGCGAACGATACCGAACCTGTACCAAGAACCTTTTGACAAATAGTGTTAACTAGTTGCTCAAATTCAGAATCGTGTAATTGGTCAAGGCGATAATCCATTACCCAAAGATAATTAAGTTTAAAAGTTTATCCTAGGTGAAACTTTGACATAAAGTCTTATTGTTTAAGCTTCTTAATTGCAGTTTTAAAATACCTCTCTTTTACAAATAAGTAATGCTTTTCCCAATATTCTGATAAGTCAGAAAAAGATTCTTTATGTGGTCTAATGAAACCTATATCTTCGCTTGACTCATCACCTAATCCTTTAATTGGGTGTTCGTTTGAATGGAAATACCCATTATCAATGAATTGAGTTATTCTTATAGATAAATTATCACCCTTTTCATTTATCTCGTTCCAATAAAAGTTATAGTTGTTTCTATGGATTGTATTCTCAGGGATATAGATAAAGAATGCTAAAGTATAGTTGATATCGGAATCGTTGCATAGGAATTTAAAAACAGGCTCTTTAACGAAGTGGCTTACAATTAGCTCAAAGATGATGATAGGTTTTGCTGATGTAGCAAACGGAACATCGCTCGGAAAACCACAGATATCGAAAAGAGTATATTCTTCTTTATCTGTTCTTTTGAATGCTTCTTTTTTCCAAGAATAGGTAGAGTACTCACCTTCTGTGAGGTTTATAATAGTTTTTGCTGCTCTTTTTGTAACCTCTTCTCCATCCTCATTAGTATAGTTGATAAACTCATTTGTATATACTCTCAAAGACTTTTTTTCTAATAGTAGGTCAAAGAGTTCATTCTTAACTTTTTCATGGCTTGGGTTATTTTCAGAACGTGTAAGGTCTTTCCCTGGCGAATGCTTGAATCTAAAGTATTTTTTCTTTTCTCCATTTACCGCAATTAACTCGAATTGCTTGTCTAAATCGGTTAAACCGTGATATCGCATATCAACAAGTTTGTTGATATTAAAAATGTCTTTGGGATAATAGACTAATCCATTTTTCCCAAGGGCTTGTTCATGTTTCATTTTGTGTTTTAAAAATCAAAAAGCTCAGAGGTTTTAACACCAATACCTTTGGCTAATTTATTAACTGTGTCAATAGTAGCGTTAATCTTTCCTGTTTCAATCCTAGCCACTTGGCTCAGGGAGATTTCAGTTTTAAATGCTAGTTCCTCTTGTGTTATACTATGTTTCTTCCTAACGGCAGCTAAGTTCTTTCCAAAAGCAATAATATAGTCGGTATCTACTCCTTTTCTCATATAGATAAGAAGGACCTTTTTGTGTTAAAATATTATAGCATATAATGCTATAATTAGATTTGAAATAGTATATTGGAGCTGAATGTGTTAATGATAGATTAAAATGAATAGAACAGCTTTTTTAATAATCATATTTGTTGCAGCTTTTAATTTAGTTTTTGCTCAAACTCCACCCGATAGAACTTGGTATAGAGATTCCTACAAGAGGAAGCTTTCAGTTAAAGAAAAATGGTCAGAATCATCTACGGGATTGAAAAATGGTGTGTACATTAAATATTTTAAAGACGGAGAAAGGGAGCTTCTTGGTCATTACTCCAATGGTAAAAAGACAGGCGAATGGGTGCAGACGAAGTACTATTCAAGTAGAACCAAGACAACTATTACTTTTCATTATAAGAACGATAAACTGCATGGTAGTTGGCTTGAAGTTTCTGAAAATGGAAAGACACTTGAAAAAGGAATGTATGAGTATGGGAAAAAGGTCGGGCAATGGCTAGAGTATCCATTTCTAAAAGGGCATGTTAAGGGAATGTATGTTAATGGTAATAAAGATGGATGGTGGTCAGATTACAAAGGATATTACTACTACAAGTGGACAGAAAACCAAGAATATAAACCCTACAAAATTGTTAAAAGTAATAGCTATGCTAAAGGTTATAGAACGCTTTTTGACAATGGAGAATTCGTGAAAGTTATTGATGCTAACGGTAAGAATGAAGCTGAGGAATGTGGTTATAAGAACTGTATTTGGGCATTAGGCTCTACTACCAAGTTTAGTAATAAACGAATCATTGAACTATGTGAAGAGTTTTTGACAGATTTTCCTCAATCACAATATGCACCTGAGATTAAACAAAAGCTTAATGCTAAGAAGAAGGATATAGAAAATTCAATTAATGAGGGGAAACGAATGCAGGAGGCTTTAGAGAGAGCAAAGCAAGGTGATTCACAAGCGATTAAGACCTACTTTGGAGAGCATTCGTATTTAGTTGCATTAAACTACATTGTAAACCATTCTTTTGGGGAATCGAAGAAAAAATACCCTTATGGTAATTGGGATTCCAAGTACACAGGATATCCAAATAAGAGCAATGCTGAAGCTGAAGTATTCAAGGGCATATTGAAGAATGCAAGTAATCCAATCGTTTCGGAAAGTATGAAGATGTGGGATTCAAAAGGCACACTCATAGATAAGTTTAATTTTAAGTGGTCTAAAGAATCAGGGCTAAGCGTAAAATGGGCTGCTAAAAAGTATTATCAATCCGACTATCACATTCGGGTTTATGTGCTAAATGATGAAGTGGCTGTGAAAGAATATGGCAGTAAGGGTATTAAACTTTATCATTCAGGAAAGCTAGTTCATACTACTACTGATGGATTATTCAATGGGTTTAGTTCTTTAAATGAGGATGGGAAATATGTTGTTCTGTACTCTTATTTTAATCTCTACACTAATCAAATTGATGTAGAGAGTTTTGGTAACCTCATGCGGTACATGAACGGATTAAGTGATGCGAATGAAAAGAAATGTTATGAGCTATTTGCTCTACAGTTAGAGGCTAATAAGGTTAAAGTGAAGGAAACTAGAAAAAATAGTTCAGAAGCATTGAAAGCAGTTTACTTATCTATTTTACATTGGCAGCTAGGAAATAGAGAGAAATCAATTCAGGCTCTAGCACAATCAAAAGAGAAATTCTACAAGTACAATTCCTTACAGGAATCTTGGCAAAGCTGTGGTGCAGGAGCTTACACTAAGTTCTTTGTGAGCAAATATCTGAATAGTGATAATTCAGTAAGATTAACGGATGAGAAAGAATACATAAAGAGCATTAAAAAGATTTAAGTCTTACCTAGATACCCGTAATCCCAAGAGGTGCAGAAATCTGTACCTCTTTTTTTATGATATATAACTCATGGCATATTCCCGAATTATTCAATCTGATGAACGAATCCTAGAATTTAAGCTAGACCAAGAACGTGTCGAGCTAACACAATTAAACTTGGTTACAGAAGACCACACAGAAGCTCGATTGACGCTCTCTAAGCTCAATAATCACTTTTTTGTAGGCTTTACTTCTGAAGCCTTAAAAACCACCTTAGACAAGCTAGAAAAGAGTGAGGTTAAGTTTTTGGTATTAGAACTTATCAAATGGGATAAAGGCGATAAGGTAGATTTAAAAAAGCTGCTAAGAACAATCCATGGAATGTATGCTAAGGCGTTAGGATTAGTCATTAATCCATCTATGGTATTAGGTGTAATAGCCACTACTTGATCTGACATATGAGAGTTATCGGACATCTTGTTGATGCCCCATATTATTGGTTAAATTTAACGATTTTTCCTGATCAACCTCCCTTTTTTTATTGAGGGAGGATTGGTCAGAAAAAATTAATTGCTCTTGATTGATCAACTTCTCTCTTGCTATTCGAATACTATCCTTAAAAGTTTGTATTGGAGTTTTACCAAAACAGAACTTTCCGCTATGAGTTCGTTGGTTATTATAGTAATCTATCCATTGATCCAAATCTGTCTGTAACTGATCTATCGATTCATAAATTTTCTTGCGAAAAGCTACCCAAAAAAACTCTTCTTGCATAGTTCTATGAAAACGTTCACAAATACCATTTGTTTGAGGGCTTTTTGCTTTGGTTTTTGTATGTGCAATATCCTCTATGGTTAAGTAAAGTTGGTATTCATGATGTTCTCTTTTTCCGCAATACTCAGTACCTCGATCTGTCAATACCCTTAATAGCTTTAGCTCATGTTGTTCATAAAACGGTAAAACCCTATCGTTAAGTAAATCAGCTGCAACGATTGCATTCTTACGATCATAAAGTTTTACAAAGGCCACTTTACAGTAGGTATCTATAAATGTTTGAGCGTATATTCTCCCAATTCCTTTTACTGTTCCCACATAATAAGTGTCTTGAGAACCCAGATAACATGGGTGATGAGTCTCTATTTCTCCATGAGCTTGCTTTTCTTCCTTTGCTTTTTCTAAAGCTTGTAACTGAGCTTCTGTTAAAATAAGATCCTCTTGAGCAGCTTTAGCTTCTAATGCCTTTAATCGCTTTTTTAGCGTCTCTAAATCATGACGTAGCCATACTGATCTTACCCCTCCAGGTGATATGAATATACCTCGCTTTTTTAGTTCATTACTTGAACGTTGTTGACCAAAAGCAGGGAACTCTATAGCTATTGCAACTACTGCCTTTTCCACCTCCTCACTAACTCTGTTCTTTAAAACTGGTTTCTTACGACTAATTTCTTGAAGTGCTAGTTCTCCACCTTGCTCGTAGAGTTGTTTGAATCTGTAAAATGAATCTCGACTATAGCCCATCACTTTACACGCCTGTGAAACACTTCCTAGTTGTTTACTAAGCTCTAATAATCCTAATTTGGTCTTGATGATTTTGTCTTCACTTGTCATCACTTAATCTGTTTTAATATTATACAATTTAATTAAAATGTCAGATTAAGTCTTAACTAATACATATTAGGTGTGGAAGTGATTAGAAACGATGATGCTCTAGGAGTTTATCTCTACTGCATTCAACAAGATGTATTCGCTTTTAAAAAGGATTTTTTACGTCATCTTTTTCAATCCGATTGTAGCGTGGGGTTTGAGTTCTTGGGTAGATTATCAGAAAGAGATTTATACCATTCATTCTCCGATTTTTATTCGCTTCAGGAAAATATAATACCTGATTCAGTACAACGAGAACTGACCTACTACTGTAGAAAGAGGAAGGCTATTAATCTTCTTTCTTAGCCTCGTTGTTATCTTCTTCTTTTAACCTTGCAATGAAATTATTGACACAATAATCTATAATTGTAGTTCTAGGTATTGAAAACACATTGTGTTTGTTTTCAAGGTGTATTTTTACTGATAGTAACTTCTTTAGTGTGCTTCTTTTCACTTTAACACTTTTATATTCTTCCATTTTCTAAATTATTTCTTTTTTGATTTTCCTTAAACTCCTGAATTTCATCCATGCTTAAATCTGTTTTGTAGAGGGTATTAGTATCTAACACTAAGTCAATTTTATGTTGTCTCTCAAATCCTACTACTTTAGATTTAACTGAATCGGGAATTTCAAATTCTGAGCTTGATAAATAACGAGATACTACCTTTCCGAATTCTTCATTTTCCAACTCTATATGTAGGAATACATTTGTTAACGGGATGGTAGATTGAAACATTTCTTTAAAGAATCGTCTATGAAAAGCGGTTATCTTTAATTGCTTTGAATGGCTTTCATCATCATCTAATTTTTGAATGAAAAATCTATAGTTATCATCATAGTTGAATCTAATTTTTCCGTCAAGTTCATGAAGCTCATGTTCTATGTTTTTTAAAATGTCTTTATAAAATAATGCTCCAAATAGTTGTTGAGTGTATCTCCGAATAGAATTGAACGCAGTAGGTTTCCCATACTTAGTCTTGGAATATGAGAGATAAAAAAGTATATCCATGATGACATTTTGAGTATCGGCTTCAATAGCCTCCTGAATTTGATTTAGGGAGTTGAAGTTTACATAGCAATGCTTATTGATTTCAAATAATGAAGTGAAGTAATAAGTGAATTTAGGTTTCAACCAACTATCATCTAACCATTCGTACCAAGCTGAAGTACTATTGATAGATGTGAAGTCTAATTCTTCCTCGCAAGACAGAAATGTTAATGAGTCACATACATCAGCAATGTAGTAGAATTCCTCAAAGTGTTCTTTACGATAAATTATGTTGACCATTATAAAATGAGTGCTTTAGCTTATATATCCTTTCAGGAGTGGTCTATTCTACTTTACCACCTTTTTTCTAACTACAGACATTAGACAGTATTAAGACAGCTTTAATTCAACTACTGTCATGAGATTTTCATTAAAAATGTTCGTTTAAATGTAATTAAGGTGTGCTTTTAAATTAGAAGACAGTAAGACATCAAAAACACTAATTAATCATTTCTAATGCTATAGTATTTGTATTTGGTAAGTCTTGAAAAGACGGTGTCAGGCTGTCTTTACTGTCATATTTAATTTTTTTCTACTGATTCTAAACATTCTGTTTTTGGAAATATACAAGTGGTGGATAGGGAGATGAAGCTCCTTGATATATAACCATAAACATTACAGAATATGAAGAATAAGAAACAACATAGTATTAAGCTATCATCGCTATTGTATGTTAAGCTGAAGCAGATACAACATAAACTAGAACAAGCCTCAGAGTTCACCAAGTCATTTCACTTGACTCAAATAATAAATGACTCATTAGATGCACTTAATGACAACTTAAAAAATAAAGAGAACAATGCTTAGCCTATATAGAAATGCGATGTTGCCAACTCCTATAGGCTCTATAACTATAGAAGAACTGTATCAATCAGTTCAAGGTGACCAAATGAAGAAATCGGAAATAACGAATTATAGAAACTTACTTACAGAAAAAGGAAAGAAGTCTAAACAAGTTGGAGTTGTAAAACGAAACCTGTCAGCATTTACTGCTTGTGAGCTAAAATACAGAGACCTATCTGAAGATAATCTATTGAGCTACTCAGGTCAAATCATCATAGATATTGACGATATTACAATTTCAGAGATTGAAACATTAAGGAATAAACTAAGTGAATACCCTGATGTAATTTGTGGCTTCATATCTCCTTCAGAAAATGGGTATAAAGTAATACATCAAACCAAATATGATAGTCAAACTAGTGTTCAACAACATCACTATTCGGCATATATTCATTATGAGAGATTTTATAAAGAAGAGTTTGGTCATGAGATAGACCCAAGCTGTAAGGATTACACAAGGCTGTGCTTTATTAGCTCAGATGACAAATGTTACTATCAAGAAAATCCCGTTGCAAAGGACATTGAAATACTTTCAATAGATTCTACTGAATCTGAATCAACTAAAGATGTTAAAGCTTTTGAGGATGATGACAGATGTAGAGAGAGCGTACAAGTAGCTTCTTTTTCATACTATAACTACAACAGACCATCAGACCAATCAGCAGAAGGAATCCTATGTTCAATTACTGATTTCTTGGAAAAGAGTAAGGAGAACATTGTAGAAGAATATCATAATTGGATTTCAGTATGCTATGCTCTAAAAAATACTTTTTCAGAAGATAGGGCTAGGTATTGGTGGCATCAATTGTCGAAGCAGGATTATCAACAATATAGTAGTCAGGAATGCCATACACAGTTTGATGCATGTGAGCTTAGAACTAAAGATGGAGCAGGTTTAGGTACTGTTGTTTATTTGGCAAAAGAGAAAGGCTTTCAGTTTAATTCTCAAAGTGCGAAAAAGCATAGAAGAGAATTGGTTGAACTACACTTTATCCAAAGCTTGGTTAGGTATAACTTAAAGCTTCGCTACAATTTTAACACTGATGCCTTAGAGTACAATACTGATACAAAAGTACGTCTAAAATCTAAGGACGAGGATTTTAATAAAGGAGGAGTCTATTGGAAACAGCTTCGAGATGTAGACCTAGATGTAATTAGATATGAAGTATTTGGAGGCTTATATGACAAGGAGAATCTAATATCAAGAATGAGAAGTATCGCTCCAAATTATAACATCTTAACTGAGTTTAAGAAAGAAATAGCAAATGTAGAATTAGAGCCTAATGTAGATTACATAGAACTATTGGGTAATACCATTGATAGCGAAACGTCAAACGAGCTTAAAAATTTGATGCTGAGAAAATGGTTAGTTGGATTAGTAGCAGAAATTCATAATCCATTTGATGTTCAAAATGAAAACATCTTGGTTTTTCAGGGAGCACAAGGAATTGGTAAGACAAGATGGTCATATAAATTATTACCTCATAAGTATCAATCATTACTTCTGAATAAGAATATCAATCCCAAGGATAAAGATGATAAGCTTGAATTAACTCGAAAGATGATAGTGTTTATGGATGAAATGGATGCGGTAGTAAATACCAAGTCTAGTGTTGAATCTTTAAAATCCATAACATCACAACGAGTGATTGAAGAACGAGCAGCTTATGCTAGGGTGACTGACCGTAAACCTAAAATTGATTCATTTTTAGGCTGTATTAACAACCATGAATTTCTAAGAGATACCACGGGGAACAGAAGGTTCTTTATTATCAAAACAAACTCTCTTGATTATCTACATGAGGTAGATATGATGAAGGTATTTAGCTATGCTTTAAAACTGTTTAATGAAGGTTATGAGTATTGGTTAAGCAAAGAAGAAAGAGAATTGTTAGAAGAAAATAACAAAGAATTTGAAGTTCAAACAGATGAAGAGAACTTGATTAGAAAATGGCTTAGACCATCAACTACATCCTTTCATTCAGTTACAGACATTAAGACTAAAATCAATGCATTAGAAGGTGAATCAGTACTAAAGTATGCGAATAATCTTGGTAAATATTTAAAAAAATGTGGGTTCAATAATGGACGTAAAACAATTGATGGGACTCAAAAACGAGGGTATATGTGTGAATTTCGAGAAGTAGATGAAATTGATATTAGTTCGTAATCTCCAATAAAATATATAGGTAAAAGAAGAAATATTATGGGAACAGATACGATGACAGATTGTGAAGCAATAAAATTTAAGATTTTAAAAAAGGAGGAGCTATTACTATACAAAGAAGAATCTAATTCTATGTTTGTGGTTAGAGTGACGCCTCTACATTCTCCATTGGAAGAAACAACTGATAGGGTTCTCACGTCCGAAAGAAGTTTGTACAATAGAATACATGAATGGACGAAACAATGTTTAATAAACGATTTATTTACTACCCAAGTAAATGTGCAACTAAGAACGAGGGATATGTACTACACATTTGGTGTTGACATATGTATTGAAAAGTTGGAACAGCCCGATGTATTTGACTTTACGAGGTTTTCAGAAGAGTCTGAAGTCAACATGAATTATTTAAAATCTTTTTCAGTATTTAAATAAAATAGTTGGGAATACAATAATTAGAGATGGTTTCGGTTCTAAATGATACTATCTTTAATGTCATGACCCTCTACATCAAAAACATGGTTTGCCCTCGGTGCATTACTTCTGTAAAAGAAGTATTCGAATCAGAGGGGGTAGTAACTTCTGCTATAACACTTGGTGAAGTTGATGTAGAAGGCTCTATTGATGATAAGTCAAAATACTCGATTCAGGATAAATTAAAAGCTTTAGGGTTTGAGTTATTGGAAGATGCTAACTCAGCCTTGATTGCTCAAATCAAAGCTATTATCGTGGATGAAATTCATCACAAAGAAGAAAAGAGTAACGTTAATTTCTCTACGCTGATAGCTGAAAAAATTAATCACGACTATAGTACACTTAGCAAACTGTTTTCTTCAGTTGAAGGTGTGACTATTGAAAAATATATTCTTCATCAGAAAGTCGAAAAGGTGAAAGAACTGATTCATTATAATCAGCTAACACTTTCTGAAATTGCTTTTCAATTGAACTACAGTAGCGTGGCACATTTGTCTTCACAGTTCAAGAAAGAAACAGGTATGACTCCTTCAGCTTTCAAAAAGCTTAACATCAACGACCGTAAAAATCTTGATGAGGTTTAGCATAATGTTGTAATTCTCCTCCATCATTCTGTAACACTACTGTACCATTCTATCTTGATATTTGTATTATGAAAAAAGAATACAATATCGAAGGCATTTCTTGTGGCAGCTGTGTTTCCAAAATTGAAGATGCACTTTCTAATATAGATGGTGTGAGTGTCCAAGTGACTTCTCCTCAGTTGACAATTGATAACGATAACCAACCATCGAAAGAAGAGATTAATCAGTTAATCAAAGAAAAGGGGGATTATAAAATCATTAACGGTAATCAGGAAAAGAAACTTACCCCTCTTCCTGAGATTAAGAGTTCAAATTCGTTACCTGAAGTGAAATTAAGCACTTATAAACCTCTATTTTTGATAGTTGGTTTTATTGCAGGAACGACTGTACTTATTCAGTACCCTTTCAATGAGTTTTCTTCAATGAATTGGATGAGGCACTTCATGGCAGGATTCTTCTTAGTGTTCTCATTTTTTAAGCTACTCAACATTCAAGGTTTCGCTTCGTCTTACAAGATGTACGACATCGTTGCAGCCAAATGGAATACATGGGGATTCATTTATCCATTTATAGAGTTAGTATTAGGGGGACTATATCTAACAAATCTATTCCCGTTCGAAACAAATTTAGCTACTGCTATTATTCTTGGAGTCAGTAGTATTGGTGTTATACAAAGTAATTTGAATAAGAAGAAAATCAAATGTGCTTGTCTTGGTGATGTGTTTAATCTACCGATGAGCACGGTAACTATCATAGAAGATTTAACAATGGTAGCTATGGCAATAATAATGATTCTAGTTAATTAATTCCGCTGACCATAATCATATAACAAACTGACCGAATTGTATAAACTGAATTATAAGTTATTTCGTATCTTGCAGATAAGTGAAGAAAGTTCTCGCCATATCGTTAAGTTTAATCCTACTATTTTCTAATATGGGGTTTTCGATGACAACACATTATTGTGGTGGTCATGCGGTAAAATCTAAGTTGGTTCTTGGTGACAAGTCCCTTGATTGTGGCATGGAAAAAATGGATGAAAACTGTGAAACAGATTCAGAAACATCCATTTCAAAAAAGTCTTGCTGCGAGAATCACTTTATGTCACTTGGTGTTGAGGATGATTTTCAAGAAACTATCGCTCAACCTCAAATAGATGTAAACTTTGTATTCACTTTTGTATATACTTATGTTGAACTACTTAATCCAAGTAGTAGGCAGGAAGTAGCTTACGGAGATTATTGTCCCCCTCTACGGAACATAGACGTTCAAGTCATGTTTCAGTCTTTCCTAATTTGATACCATATCATAGATAAATCTATACAGTACATAATGCTGTAGGATTTCAAGGCATTCCTATGTCTTAGGACAACTATTCATATTGTTCATTTCAATCTATTGATATGTTAAATAAAATCATTCGTTACTTTCTTGATAACAAGTTGGTGACTACACTAGTAATCCTACTTTTTGTAGGGTGGGGATTGGTAACAGCCCCATTTGGATGGAAGACAGATATACTTCCGTCTGACCCTGTTCCTGTTGATGCTATTCCTGATATAGGAGAAAATCAACAAATTGTATTTACTCAATGGATGGGTAGGTCTCCGCAAGATATTGAAGACCAAATCACTTATCCATTAACTACTTCATTACTTGGTATTCCCAACGTAAAATCCATTCGTAGTTCATCCATTTTTGGTGTTTCTAGTATCTACATAATCTTTGATGAATCGGTAGATTTCTATTGGTCTAGGTCAAGGATATTAGAAAAGTTGAACTCCTTGCCTTCAGGATTATTGCCTGAAGGTGTTCAACCTGCACTTGGACCTGATGCCACAGCCTTAGGGCAAGTTTATTGGTACACCTTAGAGGGAAGAGATAAAGATGGAAACCCTACAGGAGGTTGGGATTTACATGAAATCCGAACTATACAGGATTTTTACGTCAAGTATGGTTTGAACTCTGTTGATGGTGTTTCTGAAGTTGCTTCCATCGGAGGTTATGTTCAAGAATATCAAATTGATGTTAATCCTGATGCTTTAAAAGTATATGATATTCCTTTGCATAAGGTGATGATGGCTGTTAAAAAGTCTAATCGTGATGTAGGGGCAAAAACTATCGAGATTAATCAAGCCGAATACTTGGTTCGAGGACTTGGGTACATTAAATCAATTGAAGATATAGAACAAGCCGTAGTGGCAGTTAGTGATAATGTTCCAATTAGAGTTAAGGATATTGGTGTTGTTACACTCGGTCCTTCAACGAGACGAGGTTTATTAGATAAAGATGGTGCAGAGGTTGTTGGAGGTGTTGTAGTGGCTCGTTATGGTTCTAATCCTTTACAGGTGATAAACAATGTGAAGGATAAAATTGAAGAGTTGTCTTCAGGTTTACCAAAAAAGGTGTTGGCTAATGGAGTTGAAAGCCAATTAACGATAGTTCCATTTTACGACAGAACTCAACTAATACATGAAACATTAGGCACATTAGAGGAGGCTCTTTCTCTTGAAATCCTCATCACATTACTAGTGGTGATTATTATGGTTCTTAACCTTAGAGCTTCTATTCTAATCTCTAGTTTGTTGCCAATAGCAGTGTTAATGGTGTTCATTGCCATGAGATATTTCCATGTCGATGCGAATATTGTAGCTCTTTCAGGAATAGCCATTGCTATAGGTACAATGGTTGATTTAGGGATTGTTCTATCTGAGAATGTCATCAAACACATTGACGAAGCACCTGCTTCTCAAAAATTAAAAGAAACTATTTATAAGGCTTCTGCTGAAGTAAGTTCAGCCATTGTTACAGCCGTGGCAACTACGATTGTAAGTTTTGTCCCTGTATTTACAATGGAGGCTGCTGAGGGTAAATTGTTTAGACCATTGGCATTTACTAAAACATTTGCTCTTCTAGCAGCTTTGGTGGTATCCTTAATCATATTACCAACCATAGCTAATTGGTTTTTTGGCATTAAAATCAATAAAGACGCTAAAGGGAAAGCATTTAACGCTCTATTGATAGTAGTTGGTTTAGCATCATGTATTTGGGTGTCATCATGGGGAGGATTAACATTGATTGCTTTTGGCACTTCTTGGTTTATTCAAGAATACAGCCCTAAAAAGAATTGGTTCACTAACAACTTAACAATTGTCATTTCTGTGCTATCAATTACGTGGCTACTAGCTAATTATTGGATGCCTCTTGGAGCAGGAAAATCAATTCTAACCAATTTCTTATTCGTTGCATTAGTCGTGGGAAGTATCCTTGGTTCTTTTTCTCTTTTAGAACATTTCTACGAGTCAATACTTAGATTCTGTCTTCGCTTCAAATGGTTGTTTTTGATGCTTCCAATTACTGTAATGTACTTCGGTTACATGATATGGCAATCTACAGGTAAGGAGTTCATGCCATCTCTTAACGAAGGTAGCTTTCTTTTGATGCCTACATCAATGCCTCATGCAGGAGTAGAACAAAACAAAAGAGTTGTACAGCAGCTTGATATGCTTCTTGCAAATATACCTGAGGTTGAATTGGCTGTAGGGAAAATGGGTAGAGCAGAAACAGCATTAGACCCTGCTCCAATCTCTATGTATGAGAATATCATTAATTATAAATCTGAATATGCACTTAATAAAAAAGGTCATCGTGAACGCTTTAAAATTGACTCTGAAGGGCGTTTTATACTTACTTCAGGGGATACTCTCACTAATGAAGAAGCGTTGCTGCAAGGTATAACGACTAGTAATTTGATAATAGATGGTTCAGGTCAATACTTCAGGAATTGGAGAGAAGCTATAAAGTCTCCTGATGACATTTGGAATGAAATAATTAAGGTTGTTAAAATCCCAGGCGTAACCTCAGCACCTAAACTTCAACCTATAGAGACTCGATTGGTCATGCTTCAAACAGGAATGAGAGCACCAATGGGTATAAAAGTATTCGGACCTGATTTGAAAACTATAGAGGATTTTGGAATGAAGTTAGAAGGCTTGTTAAAAGAAGTGCCTTCAGTAAAATCGGAAGCTGTTTTTGCTGACAGAATTGTTGGGAAGCCCTATATACATCTAAACATAAATCGTGAAGCAATTTCTCGATATGGTTTGACTATCGAAGATGTACAGCGAACAATTGAAACAGCTATAGGTGGTATGCAAATTACATCTACGGTTGAAGGAAGGGAGCGATTTCCTGTGAGGGTTAGATATCCACGAGAATTACGTGATGACCCAAGTACATTAAAGAAAATCTACATACCAACACCAACGGGTGTGCAAGTTCCATTGGGAGAGCTAGTAGACATTGAATATGTACGAGGTGCTCAAATGATTAAGAGTGAAAATACATTTCTTGTAGGGTATGTACTGCTTGACAAAAAGGATGGCTATGCGGAAGTTGATGTAGTTAATGATGCTCAACAATACATTCAAAGTAAAATCGATGCAGGAGAATTAATTGTCCCTTCAGGTGTTAGCTATAAGTTTTCAGGAAGCTATGAGAATCAGGTAAGAGCAGAAAAGAGGTTGGCGATAATAGTCCCTCTCGTTTTCATTATCATTTTCCTCATTCTCTATTTTCAGTTTAAATCTGTTACCACTTCTCTTATGATTTTTGCAGGTATTGCTATGGCATTTAGCGGTGCATTTATCATGCTTTGGTTGTATGGTCAGGATTGGTTCTTTGACTTCAACTTATTTGGCACAAACATGAGAGATTTATTCCAAGTCCATACCATTAATCTAAGTGTTGCGGTTTGGGTTGGTTTTATTGCTCTTTTCGGAATAGCTACAGATGATGGGGTACTTATGGGAACATATCTTGACCAAAGTTTCAAGAATAGCAAAACCACAACCATTGAAGCTGTAAGAGATGCTGTGGTAATAGCGGGGAAACGAAGAATTAAACCTGCGGTCATGACATCAGCTACAACTATTATAGCTCTTTTACCTGTTTTAACTTCTTCAGGAAGAGGAGCAGATATAATGATTCCAATGGCTATTCCTGCTTTTGGAGGAATGATAGTAGCATCTATTACTTATTTCATTGTACCTGTTTTATATAGTATAAGAGAGGAACGAAAAATTAAAAAGACACAATCATGAAAATCTATATAATCAATATCATAGGGTGTCTTTTGTTGTTTCCTATAGGTCTACAAGCTCAAACGCTTGAAGATTATTTGAAGGAAGCTTCAGAAAATAATCCCGAATTAAAATCCTCATACACTGCTTTTGAAGCATCGTTACAAAGAGTCTATCAGGTGAATGCATTACCTGACCCAACGGTGTCTTTCGGGTACTTCATTAGTCCTATTGAAACTAGGGTTGGTGCTCAAAGAGCGAAGTTATCTTTAAGTCAGATGTTTCCTTGGTTCGGTACATTGAAAGCCAAAGAAGATGTGGCAACACTTCAAGCAGAAGCTAAATACCATGAGTTTTTGAATTACAAAAATGAACTCTTCTTCAAGGTGAAAAAAGCATATTATCCTATTTACGAAATCAATAAACATATCCTTTTGATGAAGGAGTATTTGGCTATTCTTGAATCATATAAACAGTTGGCTACTACTTCTGTGTCGAATGGAAAAGCATCAATGACTGATGTTATTCGAGTTGATATTATGATAGATGATATGAAAACTGATATCCAATTATTACAGGATAAGCTAATTCCTTATAGAGTAATTTTTAACCGACTCCTAAACCGACCTGATTCTTCTGCAATAGTTGTTATGGATTCACTCTCTTCTATAGCTATAGAAAATCAATATAGGAGAGATAGTTTACTTACATCTAATCCAATGTTAAAGGCAATAGACTCTAAAATTGAAGCTACAAATTCTATGGTTGAAGTTGCCAAGAAAAGTGGGTTACCGAAATTTGGTGTGGGATTAGACTATGCGTTTATAAGTGAACGTACAGATATGGATGTTCCTGATAATGGTAGAAATGCATTTATGCCTATGGTTTCAATGAGTCTACCAATCTTCAGAGGAAAGTACAAAGCCTCAGTGGAAGAAGCGGAACTTATGAGGACATCATTGGAATATAAAAAGGAAAGTATAGAAAATACGCTATTTAGCAAGTATGAGGTGGCGTGGTTTGAATTAGAAAAAGCCGAGCAATTAATTACTCTTTACAACAATCAAATGGTGAAGACGAAACAGGTGGTTGATTTGCTATACGTTGCATATGGTAATTCAGGTAAAGACTTCGAAGAGGTTTTGAGAATGCAACAACAACTCCTCAAATATCAAATTGCTTTAGCTACTTCTAGTACAAAGTTCCATGTTGCTTTAGCTCAGTTAGATTATATCACTGCAAAATCAGAATAAGATGAAAAACATAAATAAAACAACAATAATAGTAGCAATGGCTACACTAATATTGGGTGTGGTCATTGGTGGAGTCTTTTTTAATAGCACTTCAAATAGTGAACATGAACATGCTAATTCAGAAGAGATAGGAAATGATGTTTGGACATGTTCTATGCATCCTCAAATTAGAAAAAAAGAAGCGGGAGACTGCCCGATTTGTGGTATGGATTTAATTCCCGTAAGTTCTGTAGAAACATCGGAAGAAAACCCAATGGAGATAAAAATGTCTCCTACCGCTATGCAGTTAGCAAATGTGCAAACTGCAATAGTCAAAAAAGAAAAACCTGTTAAGCAAGTTAAACTTAATGGAAAGGTACAGGTTAACGAAAGTACCGTATCATCTCAAACAAGTCATATTTCAGGAAGAATTGAGAGATTATTAATTAATACGACAGGTGAATATGTGTCAAAAGGACAAATCGTTGCTTTTGTTTATTCGCCTGAATTAATCAGTGCTCAGGAAGAATTGTTTGAGGCACAAAAAGTAAAGTCAACGAACCCTGAATTATTCAAAGCGGTAAAAGAAAAGTTGAAAAATTGGAAGCTTACTAACAAACAAATAGAAGCTATCCTTGAAACAGGGAAGCCATCGGAAAACTTCCCAATACTAGCTGATATCAACGGAGTAGTTACTTCCAAAAGGGTAAATGTTGGAGACTATATTAAAACAGGTGCGTCTTTGTTCGAAATAGCCGACCTTACTAAGGTTTGGATTTTATTCGATGTATATGAAAGTGATATGGAATGGGTCAATGTTGGTGATGAAATTGAGTATAGCATACAATCTATTCCAAGTTCTAAATTCAAAGGTAAGGTCTCATTTATAGACCCTGTTATCAACCCTAAAACAAGAGTAGCTAAAGCAAGAATAGTTGTAAATAACAAGACAGAGTTGAAACCTGAAATGTTTGTAAAAGGAACATTGAGCAATCCAATTAATGAAAGTGTTGAATCAATTGTAATTCCTAAAACAGCAATTATGTGGACAGGAGAAAAATCGGTTGTATATGTGAAGACAAGTGACGTTGGAGGTGTTAATTTCATGATGAGAGAAGTGAACTTAGGAGCTTCGTTGGGTGAGAGTTATGTGGTTCTAAGTGGATTAGAAGAAGGAGAAGAAGTAGCTACGAATGGAACATTTAGTATAGATGCTTCGGCTCAATTAGCAGGGAAACCAAGTATGATGAACCCTGAGGGTGGAGTTGTTATGACAGGTCATAATCATGATGGTGATAATACCACTAATGCTCATGCTAACCATTCTAAGAAGGTTTCTATTAGCAAGGAAGTTAAGGAGTCGTTACAACCATTATTTGACTCCTATTTGAAACTAAAAGAATCATTAGCTAGTGATGACTACGACAATAGCATTCAAGAAGCGAAAGTTTATGCAAAAGAACTTGGGAAAATCAACATGTCAATATTTAAAGGAGAAGCTCATAATGTGTGGATGAAGCATAGCTCTGAAGCTAAGAAAGTTATCTATGCTATTACAAAATCGAGTGATATTGATAATGTAAGACAGCATTTTGTAACCCTATCTGAACAAATGGTAATGATAGCCAAGACGTTTGAGCCTACTGAGAAAACGCTTTATGTTCAACATTGTCCAATGGCAGATGAAGATAATGGAGCAGATTGGCTCAGTACGGAACAAGAAATTAAAAATCCATACTTCGGAGAAGCAATGCTGAAATGTGGTGAAGTGAAATCAACAATCAAATAATAAACTAAAAGAAATAATTATGAAAAAGTTAATGATAGCCTGTGCAATGGCAGTTGCAACAATGGTGTTTTATTCAGTACATGCTACACCATCTTCTACAGAAAGTATTAATGAGATACTCAATAATGAAACGGAAGTATTTAAGGTTTACGGCAATTGTGGGATGTGTAAGAAACGAATTGAGTCTTCTCTGAAAGGGGTAAATGGTGTCTCTAAAGCATCTTGGGATGTCAAAACGAAAATGATAACTATTACGTATGACCCACATGCGATTACCTTAGAAAAGGTTAAGTCCTTAATAGCTGCTGTTGGTCATGATGTAGATGGTTATAAGGCTGATGATAAAGTATATAATAGCCTTCCTGGCTGTTGCCAATATGATAGAGCAAAATAATTTTTATAACGATAAATAATAACGAAATGAAAAAAGTAATGTATTCGATAATGATTGTTTCGGCAGTCATCCTATCATCTTGTGGAGGTGAAACTAAAACAGAAGTGCATAATCACGAGGGACATACACACGAACATTCAGAATCAACCACAAAGTATGCTTGTCCAATGAAGTGTGAAGGTGAGAAAACATACGGTGAGGCAGGTGAATGTCCTGTATGCCATATGGATTTAGTAGAGGATAATTAGGTAAACCTATCATAACTCTTAAATCTAAACAAGCTTTAGCCTTCCTATGTATTTTATGAAAGATATAGGAAGGCTTTTTTTATGAATGGAATTTTCAATCAAAAAACATCAAAAGTTAGATAGGTAAAACATTTATTTTTAGATTTGTCTAAATTATAAATTAGGCATGGTTAAAAATAGACTGTTTGTATTTAGTTTTGGGATAATACTACTATCATCTTGTGAAAAGATTATTCCTGCTGAACCACAAGAAAATGAATTATTAGACGGACCTGTAAGCGGGTTAAGTAATTCAGAAAATCAACAGTTTCTCGCAGGAGATATCGCTTTTAACGATGAGGTATTTACTGCTGAAACAGGTTTAGGACCTCGTTTTGTGGCAACTTCTTGTGGTAGTTGCCATGCAGGAGATGGTAAAGGTCATCCGTTTACTACCTTAACTAGATTCGGACAAACTGAACCTAATCAATCTCCTGATTTAAGCATTGGAGGTCCTCAGTTACAAAATAGAGCTATTCTTGGCTACGAACCTGAATCCCTTCCTAATGGTATACCATTTATGAAGTTTACTCCTCCTGCTGTTACGGGATTGGGTTTCTTAGAGTCCTTGACTGATTCACAAATTCTTGAAAATGCAGACCCATTGGACAGTGACGGAGATGGTATTACAGGAGTACCCAACTATATCACCCCTCCTTCTTATTTCATTCCAAATTGGAGGCACACTCCCTTGAATGGGAAATATATAGGGCGGTTTGGAAAGAAGGCTTCGGCTGTTGATTTATTACATCAGACTGTTGGAGCATATAATCAAGACATGGGAATCACTTCGACCTTTGAGCCGATAGACCCTTCTTCGATGTTAAGTACAGACCCTGAGATTAGTGACCAAACGGTAAGAGATGTAGTGTTTTATTTGAGAACACTTAAAACTCCTATTCCAAGAGATTCTGATGACCCTGAGGTGTTATTCGGAAAAGAATTATTTACACAAATTAATTGTTCAGGGTGTCACACCCCTCAATGGACAACTCCTGAGTCCGATGTGGCAGCAATATCAAATAAAACGATATACCCATATACAGACTTGTTGTTGCATGATATGGGAGATGGGTTAGATGATGGTGCTACGGAAGGTTCTGCTGAAACATTCGAATGGAGAACCCCACCATTATGGGGTCTAGGATTATCTCCGAATTCACAAGGGGGAAGCTATTTTTTACTTCATGATGGAAGAGCTACTTCCATAGAAGAAGCAATTCTTTTACATGGAGGGGAAGCTGAACAGAGCCGAAATCAATTCACGGCACTATCTGAGTCAGAAAAACAAACCTTATTAGCATTTCTTGAATCACTTTAGCATGGACAGAAAATCATTTATCACTAAATGCGGGAAAGGTTGTCTTGGATTAATGTTCAGTAGTTTTCTTTTGGAGTCATGTTCAGGAACAAGATATGTTAGCGGAAACATAGACAACGAATACTTAGTCCTTGACACAAATAGCTTTCTAAGGAAAGAATCAGATGGTTCTAATGGGAAGAAGTTTTATAGATATCTGATTGTTGAGAATCAAGCCTTGAAGTTCCCTATTGTTGTTTTTAAAAACGACACCGAAAACTACACTGCCTTACTAATGCAATGCACTCATCAGGGAGCAGAGTTACAGGTTTATGGAGATAGACTCCAATGTCCTGCCCATGGAAGTGAATTTAATTCTAAAGGGATAGTAACAAATGGACCTGCAATGAGTCCATTAAAATCATTTTTAGTAGAGGTTCAAAATCAATCATTAAAAATAAAATTGTCATAGTGAAAAATCTATTCTTAATAATTATCATTACCCTTTTCTATACTCAGGCATTCAGTCAGGTTGATAGTACATTCTTAAAAAGAATACCTGTAGATACGTCTTTCAACATGCTGAATATGGACGCAACCTACAACCGTCCATTTCTAGGAGTTGGAAAGTCTCCTGTCTCTGTTGGAGGATACATAGAAGCTCAATACCAATATTTGGGAGAAGATGGAATTACTGATGGACATAGTTTTGCTGTACCTAGAATGACATTGTTTGTAGCTTCTTCATTACATAGCAGGATTAAATTTTTATCTGAGATAGAGTTTGAAGAAGGTGGTGAAGAAGTAGCAATTGAGTTTGCAGCATTAGATATTTCATTTCACCCGTTGTTAAATTTACGAGGAGGTATAGTGATGAATCCCATCGGAGCATTTAATCAGAATCATGATGGACCGAAATGGGAATTTGTTGACCGACCAATTTCGGCTACTCAAATGTTATCTGCCACATGGAGTAATCCTGGCTTTGGTTTTTATGGGAAATATTACAACAAAAAATGGGCTGTTGGGTACGAGTTATATTTAACCAATGGTTTTGATGATTCAATTATTGATAATACTGAAAACAAAACCTATCTCCCTGCGTCCAAACAAAATAAGGAACGGTTTAATGAAAGTTCTAACGGAGAGCCTTTACTAACAGGTAAAATAGCAACAAAGTATAATGACATGGTGGAGCTTGGTTTATCATACATGGGAGGAATATACAACACCCATACAGTTGATGGATTGGTGTTAGATGATGAACGAAGATTAGATGTGTTGGCAATTGATTTTAACACCACTATACCTAGATGGAATACTAATTTTATTGGAGAATGGTCTTGGGTATTCGTAGATGTTCCTGAAAGTTACACTCAACAATATGGGGCAAAACAGTATGGTGGCTTTTTAGATATTGTTCAACCGATTCTAAAGAAGAGAGTCTTAGGTTTTTCAAATAGTATTGTAAACCTTGCTTTACGACTCGAATATGTCGATTGGAACGTAGGTGTCTTCAAAGAAACAAATACTAATATTGGTGAAGATATAATAGCGTTTGTTCCTGCTATCAGTTTTCGACCTGTAGAACAAACGGTTATTAGATTAAACTACAGGTTTATGAGCCAAACTGATATATTGGGTAACCCTCCTAGTAAAATAGGCGGTATTCAATTTGGTATTTCTTCCTATTTTTAAGGTAATGATAGAACAAAAACTAAAAGACAATGATGTAAAACCAACAGCAGTTCGGATTAACGTACTATCTGTATTAATGGAATCTGCAACAGCATTAAGTGCTAAAGAATTAGAAAACCGTTTGGAGCTAGTTGATAAAGTAACACTTTATAGAACGCTCAAAACTTTTGAGGAAAAGAAAATTATTCATACGATTCAAGATGGCACGAATGAATTGAAATATGCAGCTTGTGAAGAAGGGTGTGAATGTGCTCCGCAAGACCAACATGTTCATTTCCACTGTCAAAAATGTGATGAGACCTATTGCTTTACAGAAGCTCATATACCCTCTGTGAATATTCCTAAGAGCTTTACTCCAAGTTCTGTATCAATGGTTTTTCAGGGGATTTGTGAGAACTGCAAATAACTTTGCAACTCGTTTGCACGAATGTTTTTATACCTTAGGAATGTTGAAGGTATTATCTATCATATTCTCTGTTTATATAACCTTGTTAACGGTTGTACCTTGTTCTGATATTCCTCAGGAAGAAGCGGGGGTAGAAAAGCATGAAGTCACCGAACATCACGACCACAATGGAGACTGTGATGACGATTCGTGTACACCTTTTTGTAGTTGTTCGTGCTGTCATACAAATGTAACAGTTGGAAAGGTTTCCGTTTATCATTCCAACGCATTAGGTGTTTTGAGTTCTCAAAATATTAATGTTTACATAGAGCGTTCTTCAACACCTCATTACAACACTCTTTTCCGTCCTCCGATAAGTTAAGGTCACATTTAGCGGGATAAGTATGTCTTGTCCAATTTATAAAATGTAGTACAAACACAGATTTACTGTGTCCTTAATCTTAGTCGTAATGATTAATCGTATAATTTCTTTTTCTATAAAGAACAAGCTCATCATTAGCATAATGATGGTCGCTTGGATTGGTATTGGAGTTTACTCCATGAAACAAGTACCAATTGATGCTGTACCTGACATCACAAATAATCAGGTACAAATTATCACTGTTTCGCCCAACTTGGGGACAGAAGATATTGAACAATTTGTTACGTACCCTGTAGAACTAGCTATGGCTAATTTACCCGAAGTAACAGAAATTCGTTCTATTTCTCGTTTCGGACTTTCAGTGGTTACCGTAGTGTTTAACGATGATTTTGGTACGTATTTACCTCGTCAATTGGTAGGTGAAAAGTTGAGTGAAATTAAATCTCAAATTCCTGAGAAATTCGGAGAGCCGTTTATGAGTCCTATTTCCACAGGGCTTGGAGAGATTTACCAATACACTTTAGAAGTAGCACCTGAGTATCGTTCAAAATACAGCTTATCTGATTTAAGAGAGATACAAGATTGGATTGTCAAAAGACAAATGGCAATGCTAGAAGGTGTGGTTGAGGTAAATAGTATCGGAGGCAATATCAAGCAATACGAAGTAGCCATCAACCCGAGAGACCTGAAAAACATGAATGTTTCGATGCTCGAAATTTTTCATGCCTTAGAAACAAATAATGGAAACACAGGTGGAGCTTACATTGTCAAAGACCGAATGGCAAACTTTATCCGTGGAGAAGGTCTTGCTCGTTCATTAGAAGATTTAGAGAATATTGTCATTAAAACGGAAAACAATATTCCTGTTCTCATAAAGGACGTTGCAACTGTTCGATTTGGTAAAGCTATTCGTTATGGAGCACTGACTAAAGACGGCAAAGGAGAAGCTGTTGGCGGTATGGTAATGCTCTTAAAAGACGGTAATTCAAATGAGGTGATTCAACGGGTAAAGGAACGAGTAGTAGAGATTCAAAAATCACTTCCTGAAGGTGTTACTATTGAACCATTTCTTGATAGAGCTAAGCTTATAGCCAAAACCACTAGCACAGTGAGGAACAACTTACTCGAAGGTGGTCTGATTGTGATTTTCGTTCTTGTGATTTTTTTAGGGAATTTTCGAGGAGGTTTAATAGTAGCATCGACTATTCCTTTGTCCTTGCTGTTTGCCTTTATTATGATGAACATCTTTGGAGTTTGGTCTAACCTAATGAGCTTGGGAGCTATCGACTTTGGAATTATTGTAGATGGTGCTGTTATCATCGTAGAAAGTGTTGTTTTTATGATTTACAAGCGTGTGAAAGCGAATCCTAAACAACAGCTTTCATCAGTCGAATTAGATGGGATTTCATACAAGTCATCAAGTAAGATGATGAACTCTGCCTTCTTTGGTCAGTTAATCATTCTAATTGTCTTTCTTCCAATTCTAGCTCTTACAGGTGTTGAGGGGAAAATGTTCACCCCAATGGCTCTAACCTTTAGCTTTGCCGTAATCGGAGCAATGATTCTTTGTCTTACTTATGTTCCTATGGCTTCTGCTTTATTCATGAGTAAGAAGGTAAATCTAAAAGAAGGTATTGGAGATAAAGTCATCAATAAACTTACCAATTGGTACGAACCAATTTTAGAATGGGTACTTAACAAAAAAACTTTGGTGATTTCAACCTCCTTGTGTTTACTAATAGCTTCAGGAATTCTTTTTTCTCGAATGGGTGGAGAGTTTATTCCTCAGTTAGATGAAGGAGATATTGCTTTCCATGCTCTACTGAAGCCAGGAAGTTCGTTAGAGGAGATGACCCAAACGTCTACCAAGATTGAATCAATTCTGTTAAAGAATTATCCTGAAATCGAGCATGTTGTTAGTCGTATTGGCGTAGCTGAAATCCCAACAGACCCAATGCCAATGGATATTGCTGACATCTTCGTAATATTTAAGCCTGAAGACGAATGGCAAACCGAGCTTTCGAAAGAGGAATTGGTGGAAGCCATGAAGAAGGATGTGTCTGTTTTGGTAGGGGTTAATTATGAGTTTACCCAACCCATAGAAATGCGGTTCAACGAGTTGCTTACGGGTGTTCGAGAGGATGTTGCGATTAAAATCTATGGTGATGACCTTGATACATTGGCTAAGAAAGCCAATGAAATAGAGAAGCTTATTGCTAACATTCAAGGCGTTGGTGATATAAAAGTAGAGGCAACTAAAGGTCTTCCTCAGATGACAATTCATTATGACCGCAAACGAATTGCTCAATATGGATTAAACATTGAAGACCTAAACAGAACAATTAGCACAGCTTTTAGCGGTGAAAGTGCAGGAATAGTTTTCGAGAAAGAAAGACGATTTGATATCGTAGTTCGCTTTGAAGAAGGGTACAGAAGTAACATCAACGATATAAAGAACCTATTTGTGGCACTACCCAACGGTACTCAAATACCATTGAGAGAAGTAGCAAAGATTGATTTCAAAGCAGGTCCGATGCAGATTTCAAGAGAAGGTACTAACCGAAGAATCTATGTTGGTATCAATGTAAGAGGTCGAGATGTAGAATCTTTAATAAAAGAGATTCAAAGTGTGTTAGAACAAAAACTTGATTTACCATCAGGCTATTACATTCGTTACGGTGGAGCATTTGAGAACCTTCAAAAAGCCAAGGAACGATTGATGGTGGTAGTCCCTGTTGCACTAGCTCTCATCTTTATACTCTTGTTTTTTGCATTAAAATCCTTTTCTCAATCGCTGATGATTTACATGTCGATACCACTTTCTGCAATCGGTGGAGTATTCGCCTTATGGTTTAGAGATATGCCGTTTAGTATCTCTGCGGGTATTGGCTTTATCGTCTTGTTTGGTGTGGCTGTACTTAATGGACTAGTACTGATTTCGAGTTTTAATGAACTCAAACAAGAGGGAGTTGAGGATATAAAAGATAGAATCATAAGAGGTACTAGGGAACGTATTAGACCAATTTTCTTAACGGCTTCTACAGATATTCTTGGTTTTTTGCCAATGGCAATTTCTACTTCGGCAGGTGCAGAAGTACAGCGACCACTTGCTACGGTTGTTATTGGAGGTCTTCTTACCTCATCGTTATTAACCTTAATTGTCTTGCCTGTGCTTTACAAAATGCTTGAAAACAGAAAACGACTATCAGCAAACGGAATCTCTAAATCGCTTACCGTTTTGGTCTTGCTTGTCGTTGCAGGAGTTTGCCACCCGAATAAGAGCTATGCTCAGTCAGACACTTTAAACACAGTGGATGATGCAGTTACAATAGCATTGAGTAATAACAAACAACTTAAATCAGGTGAGATAGAAATATCCAAACAGCAAATGATGAAAAAGTCATCCTTCGATTTGGGTAAGACGGATGTCGGGGTTCAATACGGGCAGTACAACAGTGCTGAAAACGATTTTGCTTTCAGTATAAGTCAAAACTTCAAGTTCCCTTCTCATTATTCTCACAGAGCAAATCATGCACAGGAGAGTATTAAAGGAACAGAGTTGAAATGGGAGAGCAATGCCAATCAGTTGAAGCGACAGGTAAAAGAAACATGGTTTCAACTACAGTTTCTAATGGCAAAAAAGGAATTGTTATTAGAGCAGGATTCTGTATATCAAAATTTCCTGAAAGCTACCACCATTCGTTACGAGACAGAGACTTCTACTTTACTCGAAAAGACTGTAGCAGAAGCCAAGGTAATGGAGCTAAGTGTTCAGTTAAATGAAATTGATGCTGACATTAGAATTCAACTTGATAAACTTTCACTTTATCTCAATACAACTGTAAGCTCTATTCCGAGCAAAATGGAAAGGCTTTATCTAAATACAGATAGCAGTTCGTTAGCGAATAATCCATCACTAAGGTATATGCATCAGCAGATTGTGATATTGGAGAATGAAAAGAAGGTGAATAAATCTAATGCTCTGCCTGAGTTCAATGTAGGGTACTTCAATCAGTCGTTAATCGGGATTCAAACCATAAATGGTGTTGACCAATACGTTGATGGAAGCACTCGTTTTTCAGGTATTACCGCAGGGATATCTATTCCGTTATGGGCTAAGCCTGATATAGCTAAAGTAAAAGCAACTGAGCTTGAAATACAGACCCAAGAATTACAAACAGAATACTTCGATGACATGCTTCAGCACCAAATGCAACAAGCCCTGCAAGAGTATCAAAAGCTTAATCAGAGTTTGGGCTATTACGAAAGTATTGGACTCAATCAGGCAGATTTACTCATGAGTAATGCCGAAAAAAGCTTCGAAAACGGAGCAATTGATTATGTGGCTTATGTGAGAAATATTGAACAAGCTATCAGTATCAAAATTCAGCATTTAGAACGGTTAAATCAGTTCAATCAAAACATAGTATACATCGAATCCTTAACAGGAAACTAAAGACATAGAAATGAAAAATATTGCATATATCATACTAGCGACATTCCTTTTGTACTCTTGTGGGAGTACAGAGAAAAGTCATGAAGATGGGCACAACCATGAAGAAGAACACGGGCATTCTCATGAAGGAGAATCACACGATGAAAACGAAGTGTCAATCTCTTCTAAACAGGCTACAAACTTAAACTTACGCTTAGGTGGTTTTAATACTATTAAGATTTCTGAAGTAATCGAAGCAAACGGTGAGCTTGAACTTGCTCCACAGAATATAGCAGATGTACATGTGCTTATGGGTGGGGTCATTACAAAAATCAATGTGATTGAAGGCTCTAAGGTTAAAAAAGGACAAGTTTTAGCGACCATGAAGCATCCTGATATCATCAAGCTTCAAGAAGATTTGATTAGTAAAAACTCTGAATTAAGCTACATCGAAAATGAGTACAAAAGACAAGAGAAGTTGTACTCGGAAAAGGTTGGTTCAGGACGAGATTATCAAAAGGTTAAATCTGAATTTGAAGGCGTTAAAGCCTTAGTTGATGCTCTAAAGGCAAAAGTAAGAATGTTAGGTTTAAACCCTGACCAAGTAATCAATGGGAAGATTTCGGAGTATATAAGCATTCAGAGTCCACTTGAAGGTAAGGTGAGCCTTGTAGAAACCAACATGGGCGAATATGTCTCTACCGATAAAAGGCTATTTCAGGTTGTAGACAACAAACACCTGCACTGTGCTTTTCGCATTTATGAAAAGGATATACTTAAAGTAAAAGAAGGACAGCAAATTGAGGTTTCATCACCATCTTTTGGCAATCGAACATTTACAGCAACCATATACGCTATTAGTCCCGCTTTTGAAGAAAATCCTAAGAGTCTACACATCCACGCAGATTTTGATGACCATGACGAGAGATTAATCTCAGGAATGTATGTAACAGGTAAGATTAAATCCGATTCGATTAGTCGTACTGTTTTGCCTCGAAGTGCAGTTGTAGTTGAGGACGGAAAAAAATACGTTTTCATAAAATCAACAGAGGATAAACATGAAACAGAACATGCACATGATGAAGAGCATTCACATGAAGGTGAGCACGACCAGGGTGAACATCAATTGAAGTTTCTGAAAATGGAGGTAGTTACAGGAGTAGAACAAGATGATTGGATAGAAATCTTAAACGCATCCGATTTTCCTGAGGATGCCGAAACTGTACTGAATTCAGCCTATTATCTACAAGCAGAAATCGGTAAAGGAGAAACAGAACATGAACATTAAATCAATATCAAAATGACTTTTTATCAAATATTTCTACCAAGTGTTACACTGTTGTTTGTGTTGTTGGTATTCGTCTTACGCTCCGTAATTGTTTGGAAACAAACAGGTGTTAACCCATTCGTTTTTGGCAAGACAGAGAATGCCCATGATTATATCGGTTTTGTATACAAAATCATGACTGTACTCACGTGGTTGTCTATCATCCCGTTTTCATTTGTTTCTAAGTATTACTCTTACCTAAATCCAATTGAGTATTTAGAAATAGAGGAAATCAAACTTGTTGGTGTTGGGCTAGTGCTATTGGCATTTACATGGACTGCTATTGCTCAAATTCAGATGTCAAGCTCATGGCGAATAGGAATTGATTACGAAGAAAAAACTGACCTCATCAGTCATGGTTTATTCAACTACTCTCGCAACCCTATCTTCTTGGGGATACTTGTAACGTACTTGGGTACATTTCTGATTGCTCCAAATACTATCAGCTTTACGGTGCTATTGGTTACATTCTTCATTATTCAAACCCAAGTAAGGTTAGAAGAAGAATACCTCGAAGGTGTTCAAGGGCAGAGCTATTTAGATTATAAGAAGAAAGTAAGAAGGTGGTTATAAAACTTAAAAAAAGTATGGGACATCATCATTCACACAGTCACGACCATTCTGAAGGCAATATCAAAATTGCCTTCTTACTTAACTTAACGTTTACGGTTATTGAAATCATTGGAGGACTATATACAAATAGTCTTGCTATACTATCTGATGCCTTGCACGACCTAGGGGATAGTTTGAGTTTAGGTCTGTCATGGTACTTTCAACGACTCTCCAAGAAAGGAAGAAGCCCAAAGTTTTCTTTTGGGTACAAACGTTTTTCCCTGCTCGGAGCAATCATTAATTCAATTGTTCTTGTAGTCGGTTCTGTAGTTGTATTGAGCCATGCTCTTCCACAATTGTGGTATCCCGAAAAGACAGATGCACAAGGGATGCTATACCTCGCTATTTTGGGAGTTGCAGTAAACGGGTTAGCTGTTTTTCGCCTTAGAAAAGGAAATTCGTTAAATGAGAAAGTAGTTTCGCTTCACTTGTTGGAAGACGTGTTAGGTTGGGTTGCAGTGTTAATTGGAAGTTTGATTATGATGCATTTCGATGCACCAATTATAGACCCTATTCTATCTATTCTGATTACAGCTTTTGTTCTTTTTAATGTCTATAAGAACATTAAGGAAAGCATGAGGATTATCCTTCAAGGAACTCCTACAGATGTCACAGTCGAAGAGCTTGAAGATAAAATCAACTCTGTAGATAAAGTATTAAGTACACATGATTGCCACCTGTGGTCAATGGATGGTACTTATCATATTCTAACTGCTCATGTTGTACTCGATAAGAATTATAACCTCGAAGAATTATCACCGATTAAAAGGCAAATATTTGAAGAGGTAGCGAAATTCAACATCAAACATTCCACGTTGTCGTTTGAATTAGAGTCAGAAATCTGTGAATTAGAAAATTGCTAAGCCCATGAAGAATAGAATCTCAATATTCAAGGTTACTAAGATGGATTGTCCTTCAGAAGAGCAAATGATTCGGATGAAGCTAGAAGGTATTGAAGCAATTCTACAATTGAACTTTGATATCCCAAATAGAAAACTAGAAGTAATTCATTCAGGAGATATTTCTGTTTTTGAAAAAGACATTCATGCTCTAAATTTTGATTCGACATTAGTATCAACGGAAGAATACACTGCCCAAATAGAATCAACTAACAATGATGTTGAACGCAAGATATTGTGGTGGGTATTGGCTATCAACTTTTCATTCTTTGTGATTGAAATGCTCTATGGATGGATATCAAAATCAATGGGTTTAGTAGCAGATTCATTAGACATGTTAGCAGATTCTATTGTTTATGGAATGAGTCTAATGGCTGTTGGTTCAACTGTGTTAAGAAAAAAGAAGATTGCAAAAATCAGTGGCTACTTTCAGATACTTCTCGCCCTGTTAGGCTTTGTAGAAGTAATACGAAGGTTTATAGGTATGGAGGAAATCCCTATGTTTCAAAATATGATAGTGATTTCCATACTCGCTCTCATAGCTAATTCTGTCTCTTTGTATCTAATTCAAAGAGTTAAGAGTGATGAAGCACATATGAAAGCTTCGGCTATTTTCACATCCAATGATATCATAATTAATCTCGGTGTAATTATAGCAGGGGCACTAGTTTATTTCACAAATAGCAGATATCCTGATTTAGTTATTGGTTCGTTGATTTTCGTAATCGTAATGAGAGGAGCTTTGAGGATATTGAAATTATCGAAGTAATGAGTTTATAACATAGCCTTTATTTTTTTTACCTTAACATGACTAACACCTGATAATTTTGCCAATTCTCGTAGTGATAGAGAAGGGTGCTTTTTAATTATTTTGACAGTCTCAGCATTATTTTCAAGATATGTAGACCTCGGTATAATACTCCCGACCTTTCTTCCTTTGTACTTATTCTGTGCCCGAGCAACGGCAATACCTCTCTTCTGTGCCTCTAGGATATTGTTTCTCGTTTGTTCACTAATAACGCTCAATACAGAGCTAACAATTTCAAAAGCAGGATTTGGTCGACCATTTTCTAATAAAGATGATAAACCCAAATTAAGTAACTCAATATTTACTTTACGCTCTTTTAGAACACTTAAAGTATTTAAACAGTCTAGCGAATCTCTCCCCAATCTGTCGAGAGATTCGACAGCCAAATAATCATTAGGCTGAAGTATCTGAAGTAACTCGCCACCACCTTTTCTTTTTGCAAATGGAATTGTGCCACTGCAAACATCAATATACATTTCAAAACTCTCGTCTTTTTGGTAAGCATTATTTTGAGTGTGATGACTTGACCTAATGTATTTATACTGCTTCATTTTTGTTAAATATTAGAACCTTATCTAAAATTTAACAAAATCGTCTTTAAAACAAAAGTATAAACACCAGAATACCAGTTCGTTAGTAATGTTTTAGAGTATACTTATAATGTTAACAGTAGTGAATTTCCTTAGTATGTTAATTCTAAATGAAAATTGTTCCTGATTGCCAATAATGAAGTGTCTTGAATGAGATTGGCGTATTCAAATTCAACTAGAACTTCGAATTTTCTTTTCGCCCAATTTTGATATGCCAAAGTCTTTTTAGTTCTCTTGCGTTTGTACAAGTAAGCTTGTATGTTTTGATGGAATACATTTGTGAAGTCTGATGATAGTTCATCCAAAACATCTAATGCATCTGTAGATATTTCTTGTAATGAATCAAGTAGCTCTCGTGAAGAAGCTTCCTCGATATAGTTCTCTAAGCTTAACTCATCGAACAAGTGCTCGTCTGCTAAGTTTGTTGTAAACTCTATAGTGTTATTAGAAATATGTGGGGTTAAGTAGTATAGTAATTTTAGTTTCTCTTGGTCATATCCATTTCTAACTTGTTCTTTCAATTGAATTACATCAATTGTTTGTAAGGTTCTATTTATAGTTTTATCATTCATAATCTTTCAAATTTTAGACTTATAGGTATTGTAATTTGAAATGTTCTGAATGGGAAAAAGAATTTGTAGAACCTATGATAGTAATGTTTGTCAATTAATAAGGTTCTTCTTTAAATTGGTCAACCCAATTGTTTCTAAAGATTTCAAGTGAACTAGGGTAATGTACTTTTAAAAGTTGAATGAAATTTATTAGGGATAACTTCAGTGGCTGCTTGGGTTCTTTTACAAGAATGTCTTTTCCTTCGCATTTCTTAACCAACTTAGTTCTAAAGTTGTCAATGAAAATTTTACGTTTGTTTTTGTCTTGTGAGAATAAATCTTTTTGCTTTTCAGGTATGCAAAATTGCGTTAATTCAGAAATTTGAAACAGTGCATGTTCTTTCAGACCGAGCCTTTCTTCTAGCTTGGAGTTTTGCTCTTCTTGTACGACTAACAACTCTATTCTTGAAATTATTTTATTGATTTCATCTAAACTTCGATTCTTGAAAATATCAAGAGAATCTTTCAGTTCATCTAACTCATCTAATGATTTGCGATTTAATATTTCGTTGATTTTCTTTTTGGAAGTTATTCCGTTCAAAATAAGATGGTCAATGAAAGCCTCAATTTTACATTCCTCAACGACTCCAAATTTTTCATTTAAGAAATTGATTGTTTCAGTTTTCCAACCATTTGAAAGTATGTATTCCGAAGCGTACTTATTATAGTCATTCTCCAACCTGACAAGATTAGAGGTAATTATTTCGTGGTTTATTGGGGTGGGGGCAGGATAAGGTATTAAAGGATTTTCATTATCGGGTATTGATACATTATGTTGCTTAAATATTTGTTCGATTCTTATGAGACCATCACTTGTATTAGGGGTGATGCTACTATTTTCAATCTCATTAAGAACTAATTCATAATTCTTCTTATAAGCTTCGTAAGAAATCGAGTTTAATAGATTCTCTTCGTCAATTATATTTTCTCGAAGTTTGAGTAGAGATTCGGCATATGATAGCTGCTTTAGTAATTGCCTACCTATTTCATTTCGATATTGGGTTAGTTCATTCATTTGTCAAGTAGTTCTACGACTAAATGTTCAACATTATCTGTGTCATTTTTTCTGAAGCGTTGCAAGTAAACGTCAAGAGTTGAGCTTTTAGTCCATCCTAAATAGCCAAGAAGGATATTAATCGGAGTATGGTGCTCAATTTGCATCGAGATAAAAGTGTTTCTTGCTCTATGAGCCGAAAATTTATCTCTCATATCGACTTTTTTAAGCTCTATTTTTCCTTGTTCATTGTAGTGTTCAGTGTATGCTTTAGAGTCATTTCCCTTATAGAAGGATTCAATGTCATACCAAAACTTTCTGAGCCATGAGGTTAATGATTTACTATCAATTTTATGTTCTACTATTCTAGTCTTAAACCCTTTTCTTCTAATTATTTTAGGGTGAGTGAAACTGTATCCTTCTTTTTCTAAGATGTTATATCTCAGTATTATTTCTTCAGCAGTACTATTGAGTGGGACTGAGAAATATTGACCGTTTTTCTGCCTATGGGAGAATACTGAGTAGTAAATAGAGCCATCTTTTCTTACGTGTTTCTCAAAGTTGTGAGATTTTAGGTTTGCCATATCCACAACTGCCATTCCTGTATTAAGTAAAAAAAGAATGATGTCCTTTTTTCTTTGTTCTATCTCGTTTTTGGGGATTTTCTCATGGATATCAATGAATTGCTGCCTGTTGAGGGCAATTATAGTTTTAATATTCTTTTTATAGTCGATATTAAACTCCATGACATCGTCATCAAATCGAATAGAGTGTTTTTTACTTACGTATTTAAGGTAAGCCTTAAATGCGACGTTGAAATGAAGTAGGTTTTTTTGGGAAAACCCACCTACTTTTTTTCCTTTTCCAATAATTGGATTTCCTGATTTATCTTTCTTTTTAGTTTCAATAATAGGAGTTCTATCAATCTTTAAGAAATCATGAAGCTTAATCATTAGTTCAAGGTCAAACTCATATATCGAGACCTTACGGTTTACTCCTTTTTCATGGGTTTGAAAGTCAATCAAGTTGTTTTTAATTCTCGAATAGGCGTAAATCGTTCTTTCAGCAGGTTTTTTATCATTGTTTTGACCTAGTAGTCCCTTTTTATAATCACAAATCCAATCATCGACATAGTCATGAATGCATATTTGGTTTGTTTGGGTTAGGGCATCAATAAAAATCTCTTGCTCTGATTTTTCATTGCTTTCCTGTTTCAATAGGTTTGATATTTTCGAAGCCCCATTAATGTATTCTTTTGCTTCCTGAGCTAACCTGTTTCGCAGGGCTTTTAAAGTTTCTGTTTTGTGAGTAGCGGGTTTGTGTCGTTTAAGAACGGTATGCCAATAATCGAAAGCTCTGTCTATTTTAGTTTGAGCTTCTTCAATGTTTTTATCGAAAGAAGTATTTAAGACTTTTGAGTCAAAAGTGATGTCCTTTTTACTTTTTACAGAAACACCAACAAAAAACTTAACTCCTCCTTGGTACAGGAAAAGTGATAGGCGTTTTCCATTTTTCTCGCTTTTTAAAGTCAGAGCCATCCAATAATTGATTATCTTACATGAAATTAGATTTTATAATTTACGGAAAAAATACGGAAATGTTTACGTTGTTATTGCGTTAAAATTCTTTTCTTTTCCGTAGAATCTATATCGGTCTCAGCAACAAGTTTTGAGTTGTTTCATTTCTTAAATACTTGTTATATAAATATTTATGATAATTAATTAATGTCGGATTTAGTCAAAAATGATAAAAAAATAATTAATGCTTGGTGCATGTATGATTGGGCAAACTCTGTATACGCCCTCACTATTACTACGGCAATTTTTCCGGCTTTTTTCTTAAGCGTAACAGGTGGCGATCACGCTGCCATGTCTTTTTTTGGCTTTGAAGTCGAAAACGCCGTTGCCTTTTCTTATGCTTTAACAATTGCAAATATTATGGTGGCCGTCTTAAACCCTTTTTTGTCATCGCTGGCAGATATCGGGGGCAATAAGAAGCGTTTTATGCAGGTTTTCTGCTACCTCGGTGCAGCAGGCTGTAGCAGCCTTTTTTTTATGAATGCCGATAGTGCTACCTGGACACTGGGGATTATTTCGTTTATTTTGGCCGGCATAGGTTTTGCAGGAAGTCAGGTGTTTTACAACGCCTTTTTGCCAGAAATAGCTACAGAAGATCGCTTCGACAAAATCAGTGCGCGTGGCTTTGCTATGGGTTATATAGGGAGTGTGTTGCTGCTCATTGTTAATTTGATTATGATCCTTATGCCCGAACTATTTGGGCAGTCAACTCCGGAGGCTAAGAAGGCTTGGGGGCTTAAAGCTCCTCAGATATCCTTTTTAATGGTAGGGGTATGGTGGATGGGCTTTGCTCAAATTACATTTAAGAGACTTCCAAATAATGTATATGACAAAAGACAATCGGAGAATTTTCTGAAAAAGGCGATAAAAGAATTAAAAGTGGTTGTGGGTCAGCTAAAACACCTCACTAACGCACGTAAATTTTTGCTTTCGTTTATGTTCTATAGTATGGGCGTACAAACCGTCATGTTTGTAGCCACGGTGTTTGGTAAGGAAGTAGTGAAGCTCGACATGACTGAGTCTATAATATTGGTGTTGATTTTACAGTTGCTGGCAATAGTAGGTGCCTACGTTTTTTCAAAAATATCAGAGAAAAAGGGGAATATATTTTCCCTGGCCATCACATTGTGCATATGGATGTCGGTGTGCGTGGCGGCTTATTTTATCGGGGCAGGCATGAAAGTGCAGTTCTATATTATCGGTGTCTTTGTAGGATTCATAATGGGAGGTGTGCAATCAATGTCACGATCTACGTATGCCAAGTTTATTCCGCAAGAAACTACTGACCATGCTTCATTTTTTAGCTTTTTCGATACCATTGAAAAATCTTCTATCGCTTTAGGAACTTTTGTATATGGTCTGGTTTTACAGGTAACAGGATCTCAAAACAATAGTGCTTTGGCATTGTTAGTGTTTTTTGTGATTGGGTTCATTTTCTTACTGCGCATTCCTTCCAAACAAGTTTATAATACGACACTCAAAAAGTAATTATTTTAGTTAATTTGCGTTTAGTATTTCACAGTATTAAATGCATATTTTAATGAAAAAAATTGGATGGTTTATTTTGGCAATTCCATTGTTTGTTGCTTGTAAAAAAGGGAAGACTATGAATGAAGATTCATTGTTTTTTGATCAACAAGAGGTAGCGGAATATGTTAAAAGAGAAAAGCAAATTCAATCGATCCAAATACCGGGTTTCGATCATGCGCCAATGGCTCAGGATTTTTACAAGCGTGCTAAAGTAAATGATAAATTAACGAAGTCGGCCTTTTTCTTCCGGAAGAATAGCCTGCTACTCCCGCTGAGAACGCAATATTATTTTACGGAAACAGACTCTCTTGTTAAATTTATCAAATATGAGTGGAACGTTGTTACCCCCGAAATGACTGCCGAGCAGATCAATCAGACAACGGCAAACCTTAATAAATACCGTGATTCTTACGGCAAGAAGTGGAATGATGTCATTTATCAGTTACGTGAAAAGTTTGGACATGAAATTGAAGGTGAACCCAAATTACAGGTAGAAAAGACTTTGAATCTGGAGCGTGGATACAGCACCATGATTTGGCAGAAAGACAATGTCGTTGCCGAACTGCATATTTCTTTAATACCGACAATTAGTTTTAGAATATATTGCAAGGTTTACTGGCTCGAAGAAAACTTATTGAAAGAAAAAGAAACAGTGACATTCTAATTATGAGGCTTGTAATTCAGCGTGTTAGTCAGGCTTCTGTTGTTGTTAGCGACAATGTGGTGGGGCAAATCGATAAAGGTTTGTTATTATTTCTTGGGATTTGTGAGCTGGACACTCATGAGGATATAGAATGGTTGGCTAAGAAAGTGGTAAATCAACGTATTTTTGGAGATGAAGATGATAAAATGAATTTATCGTTAAAAGATGTCAATGGCGAAATTTTGATAATCAGCCAGTTTACACTATTTGCGCAGTCAAAAAAAGGAAATAGACCCTCTTTTATTAATGCAGCTAAGCCAGATGTAGCCATTCCTCTTTATGAAAAAGCAATCGAACTATTGGAGCGAGAATTGGGGAAAAAAGTAGAAACCGGAGTTTTTGGAGCTGATATGAAGGTGTCATTAGTGAATGATGGCCCCGTAACGATAATAATGGATACAAAAAATAAAGAGTGATGACAATTAAAGAAGCACAAGAGCTGGTAGATAAGTGGATCAATACTACCGGCGTTCGTTATTTTAATGAGCTTACCAATACAGCGATACTTATGGAAGAAGTGGGTGAGGTAGCACGCATAATGGCTCGAAAATATGGAGAACAATCGTTTAAAGAATCTGATAAGGATAAAGACCTGGCGGATGAGTTTGCAGATGTGCTTTGGGTGCTTATTTGTCTTGCCAATCAAACGGGTGTGGATTTGACGGATGCATTGGCTAAGAATCTGGAGAAGAAAAACATTCGGGACAAGGATAGGCATAAGAATAATGAAAAGTTGAAATCATAAGTCCTTCATGTTAAGTTTATTTGATTCACAGGATAACGGCAATTTGCTGCCCTTTGAAGGAGAGGTGTATTATTTGGGAGCAATATTTGGCGTGAGTGAGGCTAAAATGTATGCGCATTATTTATTAGAGTCTATAGCCTGGGAGTATGATAAGGTCCATATTTTTGGTAAAGAAGTAGTCACTAAGAGGAAGGTGGCCTGGTTTGGAGATAGGCCGTATGCATATACCTATTCAGGAACAACCCGTTATGCGCAACTTTGGGATGAGCCTATCAGAGAACTAAAAAAGCATGTGGAGAATAAGGCTCAGGAGGTATTTAATGCCTGCCTCCTTAATCTTTACCACAATGGCAGTGAAGGTATGTCGTGGCACTGCGATGATGAAAAAGAAATCATACCGAATAGTACTATTGCCTCTTTGAGTTTTGGCGCAACCAGAAAATTTTCATTTAAACATAAAGAAACAAAACAAACGCAACATGTTTATTTGGAGCCAGGAAGCCTTCTGCTTATGAAAGGCGCTGTTCAGCGCTACTGGCTACATAGCCTTCCTAAGACCAAAAAGGTTGACAGGCCCCGTATAAACTTAACTTTTAGAAAAATATGCACTTAACACTTATTGCTTCATGAAGTGCAATTGCGTGGTATTGTGTTCAGTAAAAATTAGAATGATGTATGAACCAGGGGTAAGCGCGCTAATGTCTAATGCCACTTCTTCGAGTTTGTCATAAGGCTGCTTTAATACAAGTGCTCCTTTAGGACTTGTGATTTCTACGTTTAAGATAAGGTCATCTGGATGAGATTTGACGTTTAATTCATTGTCGGTGACCGGATTAGGGTAAATCGTTACCTCACTGGCAATACTGTCTGTTGAATCGTTTACAATGACAAAAGTATTTTTAATTGAATGGCTGTCAGGATATTCAGCTTTTAAGGCATGGGCGTCGTTGTTAAAAATGATTAGAGCTAACAATAGGCCAAAAGAAAGAATATAGTACAATTTGCTCATAGTATTAAATGTCTTTTATCAAGGAACGTAAATTTAGATTAATTTATATATTTTTCTACAAAAATCTGTTAACATTGGCTATGTGACAAAACTCACTTTATCACATGTATACATCTTGTTATAAAACGCGGGGTGGTTAAATTAATTTTACTTTCAAGGCATTTACAGTTCGATTATGTCTCAAGGTAGTATATAAAGGTTTACTTATCGAGTACTTCTACCTGATGTACATAATTGTGGCGTTCATCACAAAAAGTTGAAGTGAGGCCATGCTATAACTAATTTTGATGAAATAATTTTTACAAATCACCAAATTTCAATTAAATGAGTTTTTTAGTTAAAGGAAGTTTAAAAGGTCTTTTATGCGAAGACTGTACGGAGAATCTGACAGGTGTTTCCGTATTTTTGTACACCACAGATCCAAATTCGAACATTGGAGCTAATGTTTCAGCGAGTGTTGATGAAACGTTTCAACCAATTTCTGTAGAACAACATCGTTCAAAAGAGAATCGCTTAATAGGGACTGCCGTTGTAGATAAAGCAGGATGTTTTTTAATCGAAATAAAAGGGGCTCATGCTGAATGGCCATTAGAAATTGATATCGCCATAAACGAAGTACCCAATGGCTCAAAAAAGGTAGATGAGCCTTTCTACTTTCATGTTACCACGACAGTTCCAAGGTGGGTATCTGCCAGTGATAATCAGGATATATTAGTTTATAATTTTGAGTATACCATTAGCAGTAAATGGTGGTGCCTCATTAGGGGGCAATATTTTGATTCCTGGGTGATCTGTGGAAGATTGGTTGATTGTGAGACAAAATTCCCTTTGGCAGGATTTGAAGTAATAGCAATGGATGATGATTTGCTTAAAGATGATGAACTTGGATCAGCCATTACCGACAGCAACGGCCATTTTACCATTTACTATTCTTCCAGAGATTTCAAGAAAACATTCTTGTCGCCTATCATCAACATCGAAACAGATGCATTTCCACTTAGGTTTACTAAAGGGCCGGATGTATTCTTCCGTTTGAAAAAGGATGGAACTGAATTCGAATTCGAGGGGCCAAGAGATTGCCGCAGGAATGTAGATTATTGCCTGTGCGTGGAGTTGTGTCTTGACAATGCGACAATTGTACCTCCTCCAATTCCAGACATGTATACACATTTTGGCGATTATGATCGTATTGAAATTAAGGACGATATCAGTGCTACAACTGGTCAAATTACAAAGGCAGGAAGAGAACAATATGCATTTTTCGGGTCGGTTTTTCAGATAGGTACCTACCACAAAGCGAACGAGGCCAATGAATTATATGAGTATAAATTTCAAACTCAGGTAGTATCAGGTCCCGGAGTTAGCCCGGTGAGCACGGCATGGGTCGATGTCGAAAAAAACATGATGGGGCGTGCCGAAATTGGTGTAAGGTGGTTTCCGACAGGCGATAGGGAGAATCCTTATATTTCAAAAGGAGTAGTAATTAACCCGAACTCAGACGACGCCGCCGATCCATTGGTTTTGGAAGTTAATGTTGTGGATGGTTGGATTCAGATGCCCGGCGATCATAATTTTGCACCTAATGTCAATGGTATATTAGCACAAATAAGAACTACCGATGCCAAAATTGCCCCTACAAAATTGGTAGATATGTCAGCGATGACTCACGGACAGGAATCATTGAGTTTTGCTCCGGCAGTTGATGATACCTATGTGGTTTTCAGAATGATTAGAAGGGTACAAGGTACGACAGACGTATCTGTTTTTGATATGCTTGGCCAATCAGAAGCGGTAGCCATCCATAATGTGATTTTTCAAAACGTGAAAATTCAGGGTAGCTGGTCTCCAGATACTGACGATAGAACTGCTGTTTGTTGTTTTGACATTCAAGAGTTGTCAGCCGGAGGTTGTGGTAATATCAGCAATTCTGTTACTTTATTATTTAATGCGCGTCACAAATATATGGAAAGGGCATTTTTCTGGATTCACGGACCGGGAGCAACTACGGGACCAACTGCTATAAGCATGCCAACGGTGCCCTTAAGCAATCCCGATTCGTATGGAGCCTTACCTGTTCCAGGTATAGAAGGATTAAGAGATTGTGCCTTTACAATTATGATGGATGCTAGCTTGAAATTAACCAATGGCAACCATAGACTTAATGTTCCATACGATATCGTTTCCTTTTGTAAAGTAAGTAGTTAATAGGGAGAAGTTGGTTTTCCCGTCCAAAGACAGGGCGCGAGAGTCTTAATGATTCCGCGCTCTTTTATGATTCAAATTCGCGAATAATGCGTAGCATTTCAGCAAGCAATTCTTCTGTGATCGCTTGTTCGAAAATCATTTTATAGACACCCGGATAGAGTGAAAAGGCTCTCCATGCCCAGTCTTCTATTTCTCCTTTTAGCTTTTCGAAACGTGCTATTGTCCATGGGAAATTCTCGTTGAGTATGATGCCGTGATCATCTTCCCAGGTCCATTTTTCAAAGAATCGGTCTAATAATTCTTCTGACCAGGGGACGCTTGGGTCTTCACTCAATTCCATCCAGTCTATGCGACCGCTGTATTTATCTAAATAATCATAAGAGAAGTCACTTCCAGTAGGGTATCCTAACCAGTTACCATTTATCTCCTCTTTAAATTGCGCGATAAAATCCAGGGACCAGGGTATTGATTGATTCCAACCAATAAGTGTCCACTCCAAACTACTTTTATATTCTTCTATAAAGTCTAAGGACCATATATTGGCATTTTGGTTTAAGGTAACCCCTTCCCAGAATCGCTTTTTCGTGAAATGTTGCCTGCGACCTTTAAACTTTACACGGCGTATCAGGGAATCACTTTTCATCCATATTTTGGTGCCACCTTCAATAATATGGATAAGAAAAGCAGGTGACCATGGGTATTTTTCAGCTATATCCCACCAATTCCATTTTCCGGCATATTTGAACAAAAGGTCTTCATCCCATTCTACCCCCTGGTTCCCGCTTAAGCCTTCCCAATCTATTTTTGACTCAAATTTTTGTATCAGGCTTTCGTTCCAAGGAATACCTTCATTTGACGAAATACCTCGGAAGCCCCACAGCAACTTGTTTTTATATTTACTCAGCAACTCCTCATTCCAGTTAATATGTGGGTTGGAAGAAATATATTTCCAGTTTAAAAATTCTTCGCAAGTTTCAAGGAGCACGGGACACATGTTCGGGCTCATGCTTATAGCGTCATAGTCAAGGCCTTTCTTGTCAAATTGTTCCAAATCAAAACGATCCCATTCTATGTTTGTATTAGACATGAGATGGTTCCAGTCCCAAAAGTTGTGCAATTCCCATAACAGTGATTTGTTCCAAGGGTAAAATCTACACAACATTCGCTTTACAAATGCAGGGTTAGTTCTTGTGAACGCTAGAATTTTTTCCATTAATTGTTTCTTGGGCCTCTCGCTTCTTTTTCCAAAATTACTTGAAATTAACTTAATAATATAGGTATTTATACGAAATCCGCCGAATAGCTATATTTAGTAATATGAACAAATATTTTTTTAATATTAAAAAAACTTAATCAATAAAGCGGAAACATGAGTTTGGTATTATGTTTTAATATTGGTTGAAATATAAATCTTGTGCTATTTCTTAATTATTAAGCAAAAGCTTCTTCAGGTCCGAAACGTTTGTACTTAAGGGCAATTTATAATTAAATTCATTTACACAATCATTTTTAACAGCGGTATAGTCATCGGGGTTGTTGAACAAGGTATCCGTAGCGCTTAAATGGCCTTTCAGGTCATACTTGACAACAATTTTTTCAGTACTGAAATCGTTGTGAGAAAGGCATCCCTTCATAATGGCTTTACTGTTTATGAGGCGTATATTTCCGCGGTTGTCTGCAGTATAACTTACCTGGATTTGCTCCAGGCTTAAGTAATCGTTTGCAGAAAAATAAATGTGCCTCATAATACCATTGGTATCGGTCCATATTTTTAAATAACTGTGGACATTGGCAATGTCCAGGCTTGTGTCTTTTGTTGAACTAAAGCCGGACCGAGCATTTGCTTTATAGAATCGTGAGTAACTGCCTTTATTATGTTCTTGTTGTTTAAGAATGGATTCAAGTATTTCATCAGCGTTCTGTTCCTGAGGCGCTTTGTGTGCTTCACTGGTTTCGCTTAGAAAGTGGCAAGAAGTAAGCCAAAAGGTAAGAAGCATAAAACCGAGGGAAGGTTTTAAAAAAGAGCAAAGGCTTGGGACAGACATCTATTAAAATTCGGTAAATGCCAAAAGTAACTAATTGAAACCTTAAATACAATGTGATTTTAGTTAGTGAATGGGTCTACTTCATATCGGTAATTGCTTGCGCATAAAGTAGCTTACATGGTTTTTTGTATAACAACCGAATGGCTCTGATTGTGTATAGCCGTGATTTTCGTAAAATTTTATGGCCTCTGGTTGTTTCACGCCGGTTTCAAGGAGAAGAAGATCAAAACCCATTTTTTTAGCTTGAGTTTCTATATGCACTAAAATTTGCGAGGCAATTTGTTTACCCCTCCATGCTTCTTCTACATAAAGTCTTTTGACTTCGCCATAAGCTCCCAGAGGTTTTAATGCGCACATTCCTATGAGATTGTTTTGTGCGAATGCACCAACCATGTACGCATTTTCTTTCATCAATTCTTCCGGACTATCAAGGTGGCAATACATACGCTTGTAAAGGCCGATTTGATATGTGTCTAGCTTGTCAATAAGTGCTTTAACACTTTTTTGGGCAGGGTTTACCTGCCTAAGTTCTATTAATGCCTGAGTACTGCTCATTGCTGTAAATATTCAGTTGTAAGTAGAAATAAAACAAATTGGAATTGTTCCCGGTTCAAAAAATAATCGCAGTACCGGAGACACGCTTTTTTTGGAGCTTATTTACCTGGTATCTTATTCACTTATTAATTGAAAATATGCATTTTAATTCGTAGTATAAGTAGGAAGATTTTTAACATCTGTTTATTTAGAATTACACCTTTTTAATTCAGCTTTGAAGCCTGTTAACTACCATATATTTTTAATTAAAATTGTCTTATTTCTGATAAGCTTAGGCACGCTCAATGCGCAAAAATTGATAAAAGTGGGTATTTATCAAAATAAGCCCCTCGTATACCAAGATGAAAATGGAAAAGCTCAGGGGATTTATGTGGATTTGATCGATGCCATCGCAGAGAAAGAAATGTGGTTAATTGAATATAAGTTTAACAGCTGGGCCGATAATATGCAGATGATAGGAAGGGGGGAATTGGACTTACTGTCGTGCATAGCTTATACCAAAGAACGAGATAGAACGATCGATTTTTCGCAAGAAACAGTACTAACGAACTGGGGAGCGGCTTTTGTACATGTTGAATCCAAGATAGAGAATGTGTTGGACTTAGAGGGTAAGAAGATAGCCGTACTTCAAAATGATATTAACGGTATGAATTTTCGGACACTCACTAAAAAATTTGATGTGGATTGTGAGTTTGTGGAATTTGACAGTTTTGAAAAGATTTTTGAAAAAGTACAAACCAAAGAATTTTTTGCATGCATAGCCAGTAGCCTTTACGGATATTCCAATGCCTATAAATATGACCTGATAGAATCACCTGTCATTTTTGACCCTGTTTCATTGCTGTTTGCGACACCGGAAAATAAGCATCAGGGACTATTACGTACCATAGACAAAAGGCTCGAGATTTGGAAAAAATACGACGATTCACCCTACTATCAAATAATTAAAAAATGGTACAAAGTGGATCCTACGGACTCCGGCCATGTTCCTTCCTGGTTATTGTGGCTCTTATTAATCTTAGGTATGGTTATCATTATTATCGTCTCCATCTTGTGGGCCTTAAATCGATTGGTGAAAAAACGTACCGCTGAATTAAAGTTAAGCAATAGTCAACTCCAAAAAGAAGCGATAGAAAGGATGCATGCGCTGGAAATGCTTCAGGAAAGTGAGGCGAAATTAGAACGTTATAATAGCAATTTGGAGCAATCTGTTCGTGAACGAACACTTGATCTGGAAAAGGTAAATGAAGCGTTATCACAGAAAAACGATATTATCAGTGATCAAAATGAAGCGCTTTCTACTACCTTGACCAATTTGAAAGATACTCAGGCCAAATTACTACAATCAGAGAAAATGGCATCACTGGGGATATTGACTGCGGGTGTTGCTCATGAAATCAATAACCCTTTGAATTTTATTTCCGGAGGATTAACAGGGCTAGAACGTATTTTCAGTCAAAACGCATGGAAAAATGATGAAAGTGATTTGTTGTTAGACAGTATCAAACAGGGGGTCGATCGAATTAGTACGATTGTTACCGGTTTGCGCCAGTTCAGCAAAGTTGATTATTCGTCACAAGAGGATTGTAATATTCATGCTATCATTGATAAATGCTTAGAAATACTAAATCATAAGTGCTCCGATAAGATTGAAATTAAACGGAACTATTACGTAACAACTCCAATTGTATATGGTGTCCTTAGCGATTTGTATCAGGCGTTTTTAAACGTCTTATTGAACGCCATTCAAGCAATCGAGGAACAAGGTGTAATAGCGATAACTACAAGTATTCACGGAAAGGAGGTACACATTGAGTTAACAGATTCCGGACATGGTATAGATAGCGAAAACCTGGGCAATATTGTAGATCCATTTTATACTACCCGCGATCCGGGACAGGGTACCGGGTTGGGTTTATCTATTACGTATTCGATCATTAAATCGCATAATGGCATCATTGAGTTTGCGTCTGAATCGAACAGAGGTACTTCGGTTCTAATTAAACTTCCACTTAAAGGCAGCAATCCATAGCTTCTCCGGCATAATATTGATTATAGGAGGATACCTGAACGAGATACCCTCCCGCTTTACTTTGCTTAGCAATTGCAATTACAAGAGCAGTTACAATTACATGTACAGCAGTTTGATTCTGAATTTTCGCAGCATTTATTATTTCCCATAATTATTAAAATTTAGTTACACCCTGTTGACGGTGACGTTCAATAAAAGACGCAATTTAATGGTTACAATTGCAGGGGGATTCGTCAAAATCGTCCAGACACGGCGAATCTATTTCATTGCAGCACGCTTTAAACATGTTTTTTAGCTTTTCACGAGCTCGTTGAACTTTGGATTTTACACCAGAGTAGGACATGTTATATTCGGCAGCTAGGCTTTTTTGGGTAGCGCCTTTGAGTGTTTTTATGATAATGCTATGATCTGCCGGTGACAACTTTTCTATGAAGGGGTAAAGGCAAGGCAGAAAAGAAGGAGAGGTGACATCTTCCTCCATAGAAGGGATTTCCAGAAGGTCTGATTCCCGTTTTTGTCTTCTGAAGTAATCATTAATGGCGTTTCTGGTTATTTGAAATACCCAACTTTCAAGGCGGTCGGCATTTATCAGCTGATCAAGTTTCGTATGAATTTTTAGGAAAATATCCTGAAGTATGTCCTTCGCAATATCGGGGTTGCCGACTTTACTCGTTATAAAATTAAATAGGCGTTCGCTAAATTGATTCCATACTATTTCCGTATTCATTTTCTATTGTAGACGTTCGTGATACAAAAAAGACGCAGTTTAATGATAACGTTTTCTTTTCGGCTTAGATTCAATCATCGATTACTTCTTACTTATTAAGTATACGGAGCGAAAAGTCTCACTCAGCTACTTTATAATCCCACAATTTTAACAAATTCATCTTTCTTCTTTCTGGGGACGGTAATCTCCAGCTTATTATTGAGAATTATATAGCCGCCATCAGACCTAATGTATTTTTCAATTTTGTCTATATGTACGATATATGATTTATGCACACGATAAAAAATACTTTTTGGAAGTAATTGTTCATATTCCTTGAGGTTCTTACTGAGGAGGGCAGGAGGGCGGTTTTCCAAATAGAAACGTGTATAGAAGCCATCTGCCTCACAACAAATAATATCGTTGAAAGGAACAAAATGTACAGCATTGTCAATTTGTAAGGCAATTTTTTGGTCTGAAATACTTGCGTGTTTCTCTTGCTTTTCCGATTTGTCCATTGATTTTGTTATAGCACGTGATTCACGCGAGACAAGCCGTTCCAAAGCTGATTTGAGGGCCTTAAGATTAATTGGTTTTACGATAAAATCGGCGGCAGCATATTCGAAAGCCTGTAATGCATACCTTGAGTGTGCTGTTGTAAAGATGATGTCAAAATTCACCTTGTCTATATTGGTTATGAAATCAAAGCCCTGTTCACCTTGTAATTCCACATCAATAAACGCCAAATCTATCTCGTTATAGCGGGTATATTCCAATGCCTGAGCTACGGTACTTGCTTTGCATACCAATTTTAGATCAGGTAATTCACTAATTAATAGTTCAAGCCATTCGCTGTTGACCCGGTGGTCGTCTAAAATTAATGTTTTGCGTATCATAAAGTTAGTTGTATTCAGAATTTATGCTGAAGCATGTTAAAGTGCTTTAATGCTTCGGGTTGATTAATGATCTGGTAAGGTAAAATAAGTGTGATGCGCAAACCTTTTTCACCTTCATTGTTAGTGATGTTCTCCAATTTTATGGGCTCTTTTGGTCCTCCAAAATGATGTATACGGTCTTTCGTTAAACTAATTCCAACAGATTTGTGCGCCTCTTCCTGAAAGGCAGATTTAAGGCCTCCGCCATTATCTTCAATTTTGACGGTTAAGAAATCTGATTGCGCGTCTTTCCTGATTGTTGCCCTGATTTTATTTTTCAAATTATCCTTTCTGACACCATGCCTGATAGCATTTTCGACAAATGGTTGGATCATAAGACCAGGTATTTGAATTAAATTTAATGGAAGATCGCCGGAGTCAATTGTAACCATAAAATCGCCATGGGCTCTTTCTTCTATTTTTACATAAGAATGAATGAAGTTGAGTTCATGTTCCAATGTTACATATTCCAAGCGTGTACTTTCGAGGTAATTTCGCAATAGCAATGAATAATCGGACAGGTATTCGAGTGCGTTTTCAGGATTGTTTTTTTTGATATATAACTGTATGGAATTTAGGGCATTAAAAAATAAATGTGTATTGATCTGTGAAGACTCTATAAGTCGTTTTTTGTCGTCGATAGCTTTAATATAACCTTCGTTTAGCACTACGCGAAGGCCATAAAAAAACACGATCGCCTCCAAAACAGAGCCTAATTGTATGGCGTTAAATGTGATAATATTGCGAGGTATAATATCATCTACAGATAAAATAGTGATTGTGGCTCCTACTATAAAGAAAATTTGGGCAGCTACGTAATATTTGGCGGGCTTGTATTTTTTTTTCAATCCGCTTATGCCTAAATAAATAATGAGCATAATAGCTGGAATGCCAAGAAGTTCGTTCGCCTTTAAGTAGAAGTCGAAATTAAAAATCCCAATTATCCAGGGTACGGGAAACACGACATATAGAAAGAATCGCAGTAGTTTATCAGCCGTCGGGAAAAAAAGCTTTGTTCTGAAATAGTGAATGTTAAACAATGCAGAAAATAGTTGCATACTCACGAGCGGTCCATAATGAAGAATATATTCGATTTTATTGGTTACAATTGGTCGTCCTTGTTCAATATCAAAAAAGTATTGGTTGGCCAGCCACATAAGCGCGGAAGAAAACTGGAAGAAAACATAAAAAAGATAAGCGCGGTCTTTTATTTTGAGGTAATAAAAAAAGTTATAGAACGCAATAATGACCAACATGCCAATAGTGGTTCCATGGAAAATGTAGTAGGAGGCATTTATTTCCATAAAAGTAGCTACAAATAAGAACATCAACAATCTGAATAGCGCAACGGTAAGGTGTCTGATTCAGTGAAACGCGAGCACATATTTGAATGAAAATCAAACGAAAAAGCTGATCATCAATTCATAACCAAAATTAATGCAAATTCAGTAATTAAAAACTTTTATGTGACCAACTCGTGTTCTAATGTGATGAAAATTCAAAATATAAGGATGGACTTCTCAAATATAGCCTGAAGAACGTAGTTGTTGCAATGAGGTTGCGTTTATTAAATTGAATTACCTGGTGTAGCTGTTAAGGAGAAAAAAGTAAAACCTGCCATTCTCAATTCGGATTGGCAGGTTTGTTAGAAAGGACGGGAGATCTTTAATTGGTAATGAGTAATTTGCTTACAGCTACATGACTCTCTTGCACGACGCGAATTACGTATACTCCTTTATTTAATGACTGAAGGTCTATTTTCAAATCGTGTATACCACTTGACTTCCATTGCGATGTGGCAAGATTTCTGATAAATTTACCATTGGCATTGAGTAAGTCAATGCCTACCTCACCGGCACGATTGCAGTTAAACCTCAGTGTTGTGGATTGCGTTGCTGGATTTGGGAATAACTCCAAAGAGCCATGGGCGCCATGAAATAAAACTTCGTTTTCAGTACTTGTGACAAAATTAATTGAGGAACGAGAATCAATGCCATTGTCAGGCATGGTGCATTCATCTATATAAGCACGGAAATCACACCCTTCATGTGCATGAAATCCGGGACGCAGGAAAATGTCATCTCTGGCAATGTATCGCGCTCTGGCACCATCCTCCACTTCATTGGTTGCAAATACATCGTCGATCGCTTTGTGCGTGATATTTTGGCCTGATGTAATTGTTTTGGTAACTGTTTTGTCAAAACAATCTCCTTGTGAATTGCTACATAGTAATGCTGCTTTCGCTTCACTTGCGGCATTTATTTCTATTGCTGCAAATTGTTCATTTTCAAGTCGGTCCCGGCATGAACCTAGACTGTATGACATCAAATTTCTGGTATCGGGTGTAAAGGCATCACCATTTGCATCGGTCACTGTACCTGTATAGTTACAACTATTGTCTACCCATTTATCAGATCCGCACCTTAAATTAGGATCGGCAGCTGTTTCGCAAAATCCGTCTCCTGCTGTTTCGCAATTTCTGCCGCTTCCTCTGGTAACCAGTTCGTCAGTAATGTGGTCTGGTGAATCCGGACAGTTAAATGGTCCATGTGTATGTGCTAAGCCAAAATAATGACCAAATTCATGAGGGAAGGTACTTTCATCCACACGTGCTTTTTTGACGTATATGCGGTGAATACTTGTTCCTGAACCACTAGGGACTAATCCTCCATACATGGTATTCGGATTGGAAGCACTTTGCAGTTCGTTCATCAGATAGACATTAATCATATTATCAAGGTCTTCAACGTCTGCGAGATCCTTGGCTTCTTGGGTATCTACGGTATCATAAGCACTACTTACGTACGTGATTATATCGTCTATACAATAGTAAAACTGGACATTGGCACTTTGATAAAATGCGTTGAGGTCTGCCATGGCGGTTTCAATAACGCTGTTAGTGAGGTTGAAGTTGCCACTGGGTGCATTCATCATATGAAACTGTACCGGAAAATACATTACTTCAGCCATAGCAGGCTTTCCACTACGCTTTGTCTGCTCATTACGACGCATAATAGCCTGGCGTTCATCGTAAGTCTTTTTAATGAACTGCATATTTTCTTCCGTCATTTCAAAATCGTCCTCTATTTCTCGCATATTTTGCGCACGTACGTTTATTGAAATCGAGCATAATATGCTTATCATCAAAAAGGCAATTAATTGATCTTTTTTTATCATGATTAGCTATTGTTTAGTGTTTGATATGTTGCTCTAAGGATTCAATGCGCTTGTTTTGTTCGATAATATAAAGCGTTAATTCTTCGATTTTCATCAGTAATTTTGATTCAACCTGACCTACCATTACCCCATTTTTCTCCACATCAGCAGCAGATGGTATTTCAGGTAAATGACCATTTTCTTTAATAAAAGATTCAACGTCCGATAGTGAGCGCAACTCGTAATCATTTTCAAAAACGAAATCAGACCAACCAGTAGATACAATAATCTCTTCTGCTCTTATTTTTCCTAGAACGTCTAATTTATTATTAGGTGTGGTAGTACCAATACCTACATTTCCACCTCCAGTGGCGATCATAACATTTTCGTTGTTATTGTGATTCAGGCTTAACCCAGTTAGGCCATCAATTTCATTCCCGTCTAACAACATTGTTTGGCCACCCGATTGAAGTTTTAAAGTCGCGTTCGATCCATTATTGTCGTCGCCTACAATATGTAATTTGGTGGTTGGTGATGTGGTACCAATACCAATATCTCTGGTGGCCTTTTCAATGTTTAACCCTACATAGCGCGAGCCATTATGCATTACTGCTAAAGAAAAAACATTTGAAGAACCATTATAATAGAGCATGCCTCCATTTAATTGGGAAGATTTTTCTAACAAGTAAAGCCTGGCAGCATTACTGGAATTATTAGTACCATTGTCTTGTATAACAACTTCTGGTTTGTCACCCTGAAAGCGCAGCGCTTGGTTGTTAAACCATAAGGAACTATTGTCATAGATGTCTGCTGAAGAAGCTCCTGATGCAACATTTTTACCGATAAGAAATGCATAATTCTGGTTGGACTTGGCATACATTGTATATTGACCAACACCAAAGCCATACATATTAGTAGCATTTAACCTATTGCCATATAAAGATATTTTGTCACCAGTGGCAGCTGTAAACCATAGCGGTTTTGAGAATACTGGTTGAATAGGAGGGTTCGCAATTATTTGTGCGTTCAGACGATTAAATTGTATAGTGCCAATTAGTAAAAGGCATACTAGTACGATTCGATGTGTAGTGATGATTTTCATAGTATAATTAGTAAAAGTTATTAATGATTTATTCTTTTAAATTAGTAGGATAAGAAGTGATACTTTTGAAGATTCTAATGAAAGAACAAGTATTACTAATGAAGTGTATATGGGTGACTATGAAATGTATTTGAGCTAAAAAACTACAAAAAGGTCACCCGATTGCTCAAGGTGACCTTTAACGAACCCATAAATAAAATACATGCTACTGTTGAAAGATCAGGGCGTCATCGCTAAGTCTGTAAATGCCTTCACGGATTGCCTGGTGATAAGAAAGTTCTGCCTGGTAGTTTTCGTTGTCATTATACGATGTTAAACAGCCTATCAGGAGTTCCTGATCAGCAATTTGAATGTCAACCGAAAAGAATTGGTCCATAAAGCCATGGTCAACAATAAGGCGCTCATCGGCAGGTATGTCGCTCGCCGATACCGGAGCATATTGCTGGAACCAGTTTACTTCATGATTGTAAACGAGTTGATCGAAATAACAGACAAATGTTTCCAGGTTCCAGATCATCATACCTTCGTTTTGAGAAAAGAAACCATCGTAAACGCCTTGCCTTGCATATTCTCCTTTCCAGGAAATTACCAGGTTTTTGACGTTCGAGTCGTCAAAATTGGCCCAGTCAAGTTGTAATGCATCCGGAAAGAAAAATGGAGACCCTTCGGTGATAAGCTTACAATACAACCACTGCTTTGCTTGTTTTTTCATTAGCAAGCAGTTATTGCCTGTTTCCACAATAGCACAGTTGTGCAGACTGTCTTTGGCTAATACCCGATAGCGCCCAAGTTCTGCGAGTGTATTCACCGTGCTTACAGCTGCTTTTCTTACAGGTAGGTGTATATTACCACATAATGCAGGTGTAGAAAAAAGTAGTATTAATAAGTGTAATATCTTGTTATGCCCATTAATAATATTCATATTACGAATTAACAAACATTTGTGTCCCAAATTTCGTTAATCTTTCAAGTGTGAATTATAAGACAGCAGGTGTTAGCATTGATAGGATAACTGATACGATGTTAAACATTATGTAGACTTTTATTGTTATATTTTTATGAGTGTATATAGTCCGATTTCATGTAGCTTCTATAGTGAGTTAGAACAATTTATAGTTCTAAACACGCGGTGTAGAATTGTGTATAATGAAGGTGGTAAGGTTAAGACCTACCCCATCACTTCTATTACAGATATATTTACCAGAAAAGGAGAGGAATTCATTAAATTAGAAAATGAGCACCTCATCCGCTTGGATCAAATTGTCAGTGTGAATGAGTTATACCTTAATGATCAGGTTTGCTAATTATTGGTAGGATGTTACCGTAATTCCGTCTTCCTGATCGGCTTGAATTAAAAGAGAGCCTGTTTGCAATTTCAATAGTACCTGGTCACTTTTGTACCAGTTTTCAGCTTCTTTGATAAGTCCAATTTCTGTTAATTCAGTACCTACTAATGGTGACCAAAGTGCATCATCATTCATGAATTCAGTTCTGATTTCCACCTGTCCGCCAAGTTCCATTACTTTTTCAATTTCCACGGCAATATCAAAGTCAGGGGTGTTGAGGCCTGTTTGATCTTCGTCCAGACCAATTACCAGTGACTCATCGTTGTCAAAGACCAACTCCAGCCAGGAAAGAAAGGAATAGTCAGCAGGAAGATTGTCCCAAAAGTGGAAAAATACAGATGCTAGTTTAGCGCCTTCAGCATGTTGAAATTTTTTAAGCGCGTCTATATTGAAATATCCGGATACCATAATTCTAATTTATGAGCTCTGATTAAAAATAAAAAGAAAATTAGTTATTTACCCAGGTATGCTCGCAGGCTGGCTGGTTCTCTTCTTTTAATAAGCTCTTTTTTAAGCAACCAGGATTGTTCTTGTGGGAATTCTTTCAGGAATGTTATGTCGTCACCAGACTGAATTAATACAGGTTCTCCATCGATATACATGATGCGATTATTAGTAAGTGAACCCACCTTGTCGCCGGGTGTAATGATACCGGTCAGGTTCAATGGATCGGCACCGGAAATTACTACTTTTTGCCCTGTATTTTTATGTTTGTTTAGTTTGCGCAGGTGTGAAATGACTTCGGGTAGTGCAAATTGTTCCCCATAAGCATTCGTTACAAAATATCCTCCTCTTAGCTCACCACGTGCCTCCAGGCGTCTGTAAATACGAACTAGATCCCTCCATTTGGGAGCATATTGTTCACGTTCTATTACTTTTCTAAAGACTACACCATACCTCTTTAGCAAAATTCTGGCAATCTTTTCTATATGCTCATTGTGGATATCCTCTTTTAAATTCAATGGCTCATGATCTAACAGGCTCCATCTTCCAGCGTGTTCCATGCCATATATGGCTTTTTTTCCATTACGTTTATTGCCATTTTCTCCTGGCCTGTTATTACTGGGTGTTAACAATGCACGTAGCCCGGTAAAGGCATCACTGGTAATCATACCGCAAGCAGCCAATTCGTCCATAGCCTGTTCAACCTGTGCGTAGAGCAGGCCAGTACCTTTTACAATTTCGTCAAAAAAGGAAGCTTTGTTGGTTTTTAGGTATTGCCAAACGGTAGCTGTGTGACCTCCGAATTCAATAGCATCGTTTTCTTGGCTAAAGGTCTTCCACAAGTCAAAATGTTCGCGCTGTACCAGTGTGATTGGCGTTGTTTTTATTGGTGAAGAACGTTTGTTGCCGCTCGATTTGTAGGGTCTTATGCGTCCCCAGACAATTCTTCCACTCAGACTTAGTACATCGAGCCACATGGGGTCGTAATTCTGTAAGCGGCTGGGCAGCAGTTCTTTTTCCCAGGAGGCGGCCGGTGCTTCGAAGCCTTCCAGCTGTAGAAGAGTGTTTTGCAGTGCCTGTGGGCCTTCAGGTTGTTCATTGTTGGGAATTATGTGTTGCCACTCAAACAAAAAACGCATATAAGTGGCGGGAGATACCGGTTCAATTTCTTTTCGAAGATTGTGTAGCGTGTATTTATGTATGCGCTGAAGCAAACGACGCTCACACCATTCGGTCGAATCGAGCGCACGTCCTGTAAATTTACCTCTAAAGATGAAGCCCTGTGCTTCCAGTCCAAGCAGGGCCGCATCGACTTGAAATTTTTGGAGGCCGCTGGGCTCAGCTATTTCTTCGGCAACGGTGGGCCCTACACTTTCCATTCTTCCGCGTAGAAGTTCAACCAGTGCAGAAGAAGCATCCCAGGTTTTTTGTTCAAAGTGTTCAGGGAGCGTAATTTCCGGATTTAGAGTTGCTCCCTGGAACACCTCCAGCAATTCCGGTAAGCGTTCTGCTGCGACCCATAGTTCAATTTCCTGTGCAGTTTTTAGTACGCAGGCCCTTTTTGCCAATACAAGTTGGTTGAAGTACGTGTCCCAGGCATGGCTTTCTATGGCGGGTCCATATTCTTCAGGGCTCATGTATCCGAGCAAGACCAGGGCGTCATGAAGTTCATCGGCATTATTTGCCTGCGGCCAGGCCTCCTTTTTAACGAGCTGTATAGCTTCAGGGCTTAATTTGGCCAGCTCCTTGGCTTCAGCAGGATCGAGCCATTGTCGTGATTTTATCGCTCGTGTTCTGCGTTCTTCTAATCCGGCTTCATCCAAAAAAGCGTAAGGTTTTGCGTTGATGATTTCCTGGGCCAGCGGTGAAGGTTCTCTTAAATCGGCCGTGAGCAAGCGTAGATCCCCTTGTTCCATTTTTGTAATAGTTTCTTCCAGGAGGTCGATATCCATGGCCTCTGTAAGGCAGTCGTGAATAGTTTGACGTACTAAAGGGTGGTCAGGAATTTCGCGGTCTCCCTGAATGTTTTCCAGGCAGGCAATTTGGTCTGGGAATGCGAGGGCAATAAGGTCCTCAGCTTCCATGCGTTGTAAAGGGGCGGGTACTTTATGTCCGTTCCTGTTTCTGAGCACGGCCATAGCCCGCGTTGCATTCCAGCGCCATCTTATACCAAAAATGGGATTGTCGAGTAGTGCCTGCACGGTGAGATTGCGTACTGTTTTTGATTTTAGGTACTTATAAATGTCTTCTAGGGCAAAACTGTGTGTCTGACTGAGGGATAATATAATCGCATCTTCGGTGGCTGCAGCTTGTAACTCAAAGTTGAAACCTCTGCAAAAGCGTTTTCTTAAGGCCAGTCCCCATGCTGTATTCATGTCGCTGCCAAAAGGAGAATGGACTACCAGATGCATGTCGCCGGCTTCATCGAAGAAGCGTTCGAGCATCAATGACTCTTGTGTGGGGATTTCTCCCAAAGCCAATTTTGCGGTGAGGAGATACGAAGCAAGTTGATCGGCGACTTCATTTCGAAGGCCGACGGCTTCGGTAAGCCATGCAATGGCCGGAACTTTATACTTTTCGTACTGCTCGTCTTCTTCAGTATCGGGTATGTTTGTTTTTAGTTGGCCGCTATCATCTACAACCATTCCCATTGCAGTATCAAATAAGTCGTTCATTTGTCCTCTCAGACGAGAAACTGCTGCTGATAATTCAACGCTTCTTCCAGGAGCCTCTCCCAGCCAAAAAGGGAGAGACGGAGGCAGCCCCGCAGCATCGGCAACACGTACTTTGCCGTTTTCGACCTTTAGAATTTGCCAGGAACTATTCCCAAGCTGAAAGATATCTCCGGGGACGCTCTCTATGGCAAAATCTTCGTTGATAGATCCAACATAGGTTCCCGATGGCTCAAGAATAACGTCGAAATCGAATAAATCCGGAATGGCACCGCCAGATTGTAGCACAGCTAAACGTGCACCTTTACTACCCCTTAAGCGCTGATTTATGCGATCGCGGTGGAGGTAGGCGCGTTTAAATCCTCTTCTGTTAGTATAACCTTGTGAGAGCATTTCCAGCACCTGATCAAAGTGGTGTCTGCTCAGGTTTTTATAAGGGTAAGCCCCTTTGATTATCGTGAAAAGCTCATCTTCGTGCAGGTCCTCACAGGCCGCACATGCTATGATCTGCTGTGCCAAAATGTCGACAGGTTCATCAGGAATGATTAATTTGTCCAATTCGCCTCTACGTACACTATCGAGTAATGCTGTGCATTCCACCAGGTCATCTCGTGTAAGTGGAAACAGAATACCTTTGGGCAACCCACCAACCTGGTGTCCCGCACGACCGACACGTTGAAGGAAGGTGGCAATTTTTCTTGGTGAGCTTATTTGTATAACCAGGTCGATATGGCCTATGTCGATACCCAATTCCAGAGATGCCGTGGCAACTAAAGCACTGAGCTCTCCTGCGCGTAGTCTGTTTTCAGCATCTTGCCGCTGTTCTTTACTGAGGCTGCCATGGTGCGCCGTTACAGCGGTGTCGCCTAATCTTGCCCGCAGGTCATGAGCCAGCCGCTCAGATAGTCTGCGTGTATTTACGAATATTAAAGTGGTCTTGTGAGCCTTAATAAGTCGCTCAATTTTGTCGTGGTATTCTCCCCAGACTTCATTGGCCATTACTGCTGTCAAAGGTGAGTCAGGTACCTCCAGCGTCAAGTCCAGTTTGCGCTGGTGACCGGTGTCCACTATTTCGCACAATGCTTCGTCTTTCTCAGAAATGTGCCTGTTGCCTACCAGAAATTTTGCTGTTTCGCTGATGGGGTTTTGAGTTGCCGAAATGCCAATTCTTTGCAAAGGGTTTTCTGTTAAAGCCTCCAGGCGTTCCAGAGTGAGGGCCAGGTGTGATCCCCGCTTGTCTTCCACCATGGCGTGTATTTCATCCACAATGAGGTGCTCTACCGTAGCGAGCATTTGTCTGCCTCTCTTGCTGGTGACCAATAAGAATAATGATTCAGGAGTAGTGACGAGAATGTGTGGAGGGTGTTTGATCATTGCGCTGCGTGCTGCAGGGGAGGTGTCTCCCGTACGCAGTCCGGCTTTGATTTCAATTCCCAGCTGGCCGCTGGCAATCAGTGCTTCCTGAATGCCTTTTAGAGGCCCTTGCAAATTTTTTTCAATATCCGTACTCAATGCTTTGAGTGGGGAAACATATACTACATAAGTTTTTTCTTCCAGGCATCCTTTTATCCCTCGATCTGTTAGCTGGTCTATAACGGCCAGGAATGAAGCCAAGGTTTTACCAGACCCGGTTGGGGCAGCAATAAGTGTGTTTTTATGTTGCTTAATAGGCGTCCAGGCCCCCAATTGCACGTCGGTGGGGGTGGTGAAACGCTCATTAAACCAGCTGTTAATTGCCGGGTGGAAGAGTTGTAGTTTCATTGTTTAGTTTAAACTAATAATATTAGTAATATCGTGTATTGTCCACAATATTCCAAATAATAACAAGAACTACTGAGAAAAAGGTTCTGACAACTGGTATGGAAAAGAGAAACTGGAAATCAGTTGATAAAAAACGGATTTCCGGTCCTGTATTTAAAACTTAGCTCCTATCAAAATACGTACGTGATCCGATTGAACGTCAGTTATGTTATCCGTATCAATATTTCTACTTTTTAACTTGCCATATTTGTAGTCGAGGCCTACATAAAAGGCATCCATGCGAAGGGCAAATCCAAAACCTTTTTCCAGGCCATAAGAATTATTTCTATAGGCTGCCGATGTGCTTCCGCCAAATCCTGATGTTCTTCTCCCGAATGCATAAGTGGGAAAAAACTGAAAGTAAGCATCTACACCGAAGTGGTCGCTGAAGGAGTAAGAGAATTGAACGCCAGGATTGACTACACTGCCGCTAAGCGATTGTGCGCCGACTTTGTAAGAACCACTGTTGTCCATACCTGCTGAGACATTGATGCCAATCCAATTAAAACGAGCTCCAAATCCCATGTCACCACGGGAGTCAAAATCGGTAAGAAAAAACATGGACCCGAAATCAATGCCTCCCCCATATTGGAATACCTGTAGGCCCATATATGGAACGCCATGAGTAGATACACTGCCTAGTACAAAATGACCGTTTTCTACGTGCTTTTTTCTACTAGCTACCTTCGAAAGGTTCAGTCCGGCATTAGTTCCAGCGAATCCAGAGGTGAAGATAAAAGCAAACAGTAATGTAATAAGAAAGGGGGGGCTTAAGTTCATTTGATTTTGGAATTAATTGATACAATGCTTTTGGCCTAAGAGCATGCGAACTTAAGTCTTTTATTCGGATAATAGAATAGAAAAGGAAGGAATTGCAATTTAGGAGAGAAAAACCAAAAGGAGACTGATATACCAGATGAAGCAGTATTTTTATAATACTGCTTCACTGATTAGCATATCAGTCTTCAACTTCAGTTGAAGACTCACTGTTTTGATTTTCTTTCGCTTGTTGTTGATCCATGTATTTTTCGAGCAGGTCAGGGAGCTTTTCAAACATGGCGTTAATACCTTTGCTTTGGCCAACATTAATTAACGAAATGTCATCACCTTTAGTGACGAGAAACGCAACAGGTGCAATAGCCATTCCGGCGCCGGCACCACCACCGGTACCAGAACCTTTCTTTGGAGAGTCGCCAACACCTCCACCGCCGCCAAAACCCATGCCAATTTTAATAATAGGTACACAGGTAAAGGCGCCCAATTTGAACTCTTCACCAATTACTGTTTCAGTTTTTGCTTCTGATTTTAAATTACTTAAGACTTTGTCTAATAGAGATTCTACGTTTAATTCCATTTGAGTATTATTTAATAAAGAATGAGTTAATGATTTTGATCACGCGGGCTTCAAGATGAAAGTCAACAGTGGGTTGGTCGATATTGTCGGCATAAACAGAGATATTGCTTGCCGGATAGTGATTCAGTACCAACCATAATGGAGATGTGTAGGCAACGCCATAATATTGATCGAACGGCAGACCGATATAACATCTTTTTATTACAAAACATTTTAAGAGCGCTGATGGTGACCCAGTACTATTGAAATTGAATCCGGCTTTTTCTTTTCGCTTTTTTCGTTCCTTAAGGAGGCGTTCAAACAGGTTGATTTTAAATTTGATGAATAATACCTTAATCTGTAGTATGGGGTTTTCATCTGCTAAAACGATAAGTTGCACAAAAGGGCGTATGTCTAGTTGAATCAGGTCCTTTTTAGAATTAATTATCAAACGAAACCGGGCAAATAAAACACCTGCAATGAAAAGTAAAAAGACAATAAAAAGACTCAAAAAAAGATACATAGTGTGATTTGTAGACCCGAAGTAAATATCACACTTGCTGAGCGAAAAAATAATGATTTTACACGATAGATAAGCTGATGTTTGTCATTTGGTTACTGAATATTGATGCCCCTATTATTTATTGTTCCACAACTTAGAGCCAAGGATCCTTTCCATAACGTCTTTTTTAAAATTTCGACTAATAGGAATTCGGAAATCTTTAAGGTGCAGTTCACTATTTTCAATAGAATCAATATGTGGTATTGAAACAATGTATGACTTGTGTACACGTAAAAACAACTCCGGATTTAAATTTTGCTCAACGCTTTTTAAAGAGAGCAGGGTTATATGCTTTTTGCCTTGTGTAGTATGCACGACAACATAATTTTGCATAGCTTCAACAAAGAGGACATCCGACATTTTTATTTTTTCGAATTTGTTGTCGCACTTAATAAAAAACGACTCGGCGTCATTACCCGCATTTACTTCGTTTTCACCGTGATGTTGCATCTTGAAGAAGTCCTTCGCTTTAGATGCCGCCTGAAAGAAACGTGTAAAAGTGATAGGTTTGAGCAGGTAATCTAACACATTGAGTTCGTAGCCTTCCAGCGCATAACTGGGGTAAGCAGTGGTAAATATCACTTTTGGCGGATTGTGAACCGTTTTTAGATAGTCTATACCATTCATGACGGGCATTTGAATGTCAAGAAATACCAGGTCAACCTGTTGCTCGTTCATAAGTTTGGTGAGCTCCATAGGGTTACTACCTTCCCCGACAACATCTATGAAATCTATTTCTCGTGAATAATTTATAATACATTCCCTGGCCAGAGGTTCATCGTCAATTACGAAGCATTTGATTGTATCCATTTAATTTCTTTTTGATCGCTATTACTTTCCTGAAGTTTGAGACGTAATGAGACATGGTAATATTCTGCCTGATCGTTAATATTCAATTCGAATTCATTAGGGTAAACTAATTCAAGTCTTCTTTTTACGTTTGTCAAACCTAAACCGCCAAATTTTTTCACGGCATCGCGTGGTTTGGCCTGATTCATGGGTTTAGTATTTTTTACGTCAAAAATCAGGGTAGTGTCTTGAAGTTCCATCGTTAATTCGATGTAATTTTTTTGTAAGTCGTCTTTGGATACGTGTTTGAAGGCATTTTCTACAAAAGGCATCAACACAAATGGTGCTATACTATACTTGCCTTTTGGAATGGTAGGTAGCTCACATTTGAACTCCAGATCTTCATTCAGACGTAATTCTTCCAATTCAATAAAGCTCTGTAAATAACTTAGTTCCCTTTCCAGTGGAATTTGTGCTTCATTACATTCATAGAGCTGGTACCTGAGCAGTCCTGAGAATTTGGCCAGTGACTCTGATGCCATTTCCTGGTTTTTATGAATTAATACAAAAATAGAATTGATAGTATTGAATAGGAAATGGGGATTAAATTGAGATTTAAGGAATTTGAGCTCTGTTTCCAGTTTTTCTTTCTCCAGTTTGCGCTGATGCTTTTGAGCTCGCACCCAATTTTGTGTGAGTTTAATAAATAAAGCAAAGGTCATTGCCATCAAGGTACCCGGGAAGGTTTGTAATTTGAAAATGGCAAAGTAGCTGCCATCATCCATGCCATACAATTCTTTGTAATCTTGCCCCAATACGAGTGCATTTAAAGCAAAGGAATAAAAAATAAGCAGTGCTGCTACGACAATTGAAATGGTGAGTGTAGTAATAAAAACCAGGATTTTGCCTTTTGATAAGAATTTAGGGACTAATATATGAAGTATAAAATAACTACAAATACTGTGAATGAGAATATAGGAGAAAAAGGGTAATACGCGTTCCGACTCAAAAATGCCAATGGCGACATCTACAAAGCTCTCATGGTAGAAAGACCACCATAGATAGTGATAAAGAAACCATAGTGGAGGATAGTGTAATTTGTATTTCAAAAACCAATTTTGTGACTTGTTAGAAATTGCCATAACTCTAATTTAGGTGCTCGGGTCATTATAAAGGTACGAAATATAGGATCTACTAAACTGATCATTTATATGTATTGTACGATATTCCTGATGTATCGTATGTTTTTGTATATGAACGGCGATTTTGACCCCCATTAAGCGCTGTATTGCATTGCAAATACAAAAAACGCGTCTTGTCAAAGAAATCATACCGTTGGTCATTATTAATTTAATATTGGAAATAAAGCCATCATATTAGGAGTGAATTTAACTTGAACGACATGAGAATCTATTTAGTACCCATTTTATTATTGATTTCAATGAGCTCCATTGCCCAGATCAAAGGCACCATTCAAGACGATCAGGGAGTAGCTCTTCCCTTCGCCAATGTACTACTATTGGAACTACCCGATTCCTCTGTAGCTAAAGGAGCAGTAAGTGAAGTGGATGGTAAGTTTAGTATTACTCCTGAAAAGGATGGGAAATTCTTGATAACAATTAATATGATTAGTTTTGATACCTGGAAATCCGAGCTTATCGATTACAAACAAGGAGATGCGGTGGACTTGGGAGCAGTGAAGTTACAAACTGGATCTATGGCTCTTGAAGGAGTGAAAATCGAAGTGAAGCAGGATTTGTTTCAGAAGACGGCCGAAGGAACAATTGTCAATGTACAGAACAGTGTGATGACAAAAGGTAGTACCTTACTTGACCTTTTGGAACGCTCACCAGGAGTGGTTGTAGATGAACGTAATAATCAGATTTCGTTAAACGGACAGAGCGGGACCATGGTAATGATTAATGGTAAAATCGTTCGTATTCCGCCAGAACAACTCACACAATATTTGGAAGGAATGAGTGGCGATAATGTGGCTCAGATAGAAATCCTCACCAACCCTTCAGCTAAATACGATGTGGATGGTAATGCGGGTCTCATCAATATTGTGTTAAAAAAGAGCGAAACAGATGGTGTTAACGGAAACTTCTCCGTAACTGGTGGTTATGGCTATGGAGCTAAGGGCGCGGCAAGTGCCAACATTAACTACCGCAAAGGTAAAAATTACCTGTATGGATCATATTCCTATAATTATGACGATGGCTTATTTTCTTTTATAGCTATTGGCGACCGTGATATGCGCATCATTGATGATCGTATGACGTTTGATGTATCCAATGAAACCGTGACAGATAACCGCTCGCATACGATAAATGTAGGTTACGAGTACGATTTCAATGATAAAACGAATGCAGGTTTAAATGTGATGTATAATCCGTCAAATTCAGTGTACGATATGTATACAGATGGCTATTACACATTTGGTCCCGACTCTGCCACAGCCGTTCTCATTAATTCCATCGGAGATTACGACAATGAAAATATTAACAGTTCCGTTTTTATGTCGACTAAAGTTGGTGAAAAATCAGAATTGCATGCCGACGCCGAGTACCTCGTTTATAAGGGCGCAGGAATTACTTCAGCTACGAATGAGTACAAGAATATAAATGGAGAGGTATTTGTTCCTCAAGATGAGTTTTATGCTACAGAATACAGGGGGTCAAGCTTTACAGATTTGAATGTAGGGGTATTAAAACTGGATTTTGAGAGTAATTTGAGTAATAAGCTGAAATTTGAAACAGGAGCAAAAACTACCTATTCATTTTCAGAGAACGATGCTGTTATTGAACAACAGGACAATGGTGAGTGGATTACAGATTCCAGGGGTGGTTCTGCTATTCAGATCAAAGAGAGCATTGGAGCGGCTTATGTAAATGGTACCTATCAGCTTGACTCCGTAACCAAAGTAGTGGCAGGCTTACGTTATGAATACTGGGATCGTGATTTTAGTGATGCTACGCCAGATCGTAGTTTCGGGAAATTGTTTCCTTCTGTCTTTGTGACACGTTACCTGTCTCAAAGCGCTCAAATGACCTTTGCCTATACCAGACGAATAACACGCCCGAGTTACAGAAACCTTGCTTCGTATGTGATGTATAACGATCCTACTTCTGTATTTGGAGGTAATCCATTACTGAGACCGGCATTAACAGATAATATTAAAGTGGGTTACAGCAATAAGGGCAAGAGTTTATCATTGGTATTTATGAATGAGCAAAACCCAATCGCCGGTGGACAAATAAGTGAAGATCCTGAAAGTGATTTGGTTATTATTAGTCCTCAAAACATGGGTTATCAGCGAAGCTTGGCATTGGAGTTTGCATTACCTTTTCAAATTAGCAAATGGTGGAACCTCATGATAGGTGGTAGTATTGGTCGCAGGGAATTTGAAATTATACACCTGGAAAACAACGTGGTTAAACCTTACAACTTCTTTATGCTTAATGGTGGAAACAACTTTATGCTGCCTAAGAATTTTACCATAGAATTGTCCGGATTTTACCTTTCAGACTTCTATGACGGGGCAATCGATCGCAGAGGGTTTGGTCAATTGAATTTTGGGGTGAAAAAGGTCCTCCCTAAAAACTGGGGAAGTTTACAATTTGCAGTAACAGACGTCTTTAAAGGGATAGTAGTTGACAATTACGGCGGTACACTTACCCGCGATGCTTTCGATGCCAAATCGTTTGTACAGTTTAAATCAGAATCAGGGAATTTCCGCATCTTTAAACTTACTTATGCCAAAAGCTTAGGTAACAATAAGCTAAAAGGTAAAAAGCAGCGCAAGGCAGGTGCTGAAGAAGAAAAATCAAGGATGAATTAATCCACTTTAGAATATTTAAATTTAGGTTCAAGTTAAATAGTTCAGAGAGGGTGAGCACCTCGGTGCTCGCTCTTTCACTATTTACTAACAAGAAGTGTTCTTTATAAATCAGCAAAGTGTATATTGGAAGTCAAAATACCTATATTATGGAAACACTCCCTTCTTTTATAAGTGAACACATAGCGAAATTTGAGAAACATAAGATAAGCCTAAAAAAAGGAGAACACCTGTGCAAGGCCGGGGATTTGTTCCCTTATATTGCACTGGTAAGAGAAGGTTATTTGCGTACCTATCAAATCGATTATGAAGGCAATGATATTACACTTCAGTTTTATGAGCCGGAGGGGTACTGCAGTTCCTACTATGGGTTCTATACACAGAGTCCGGCTTTGGAGTTTATAGAATCTATTACGGATAGTATTGTCTTATTGATCTCCTATGAAGATTTAATGCAAGCTTTTGCACAAGATGAAGCGGTCAACACCTTTGGTAGAAAACTAATAGAGCAAATTTGTCTTGAAAAGGATTTTCGCATTTCGAAAATGCTTCAGTCTAATGCTACAGAACGTTACCTATGGTTTATGGAGAAATACGGGGCATTGGTTAATATTGTGCAACTTCGACATATTGCCAGTTTTTTAGGAATTAAAGCCGAAACGCTGAGCCGCGTTCGGAAAACCATCAGCGTATAAATTCTTTGCAGTTACTTTCTTGATATATGTCAATTGATACCGACAGTTGATGTTCGATATTTGATAGAACATTAAACGAAAGTATTATGAAAAAGACATTGATTATTAACGGGCATCCCAATGCAAATAGCTATTGTAACGCGCTGGCCACAGCATACCAAGAAGGTGCAGCGTCAGTAAATGCTGCTGTTGAATTGGTGAATTTGTGCGAATTGAATTTTGACCCCAATTTGAGATTCGGTTATCAGAAAAGAACAGAGTTAGAGCCCGATTTACTGGAAGTACAGACAAAAATACAGGAAGCAGATCATTTGGTATTCGTTTACCCCAATTGGTGGGGTTCTATGCCTGCACTGCTCAAAGGTTTTTTTGACCGTGTATTTCTACCCGGCTTCGCTTTCAAATACCGGGAAAATTCTGCATTATGGGACAAGCTGTTGCAGGGTAAAACAGCACAGGTAATCATTACTATGGATACACCTGTGTGGTATTACAAATTGGTATACCGATCGGCCGGTTTACGTCTGATGAGAAAAAATATATTGGAGTTTTGTGGAATAAAAGTAACGGGTACAAAGCTATTTGCACCAATCAAAAGTGCGAGTGATAACCAACGACAAAAGTGGATAAATAAGGTGCGACAATATGGCCAAAGTTCAGCAGCATAACTGTTTAATAAGGTAAGTGGGTTATGGTTTTAATAATAAAATTAGGTGGTTGATGCATGCTTCATCGATTCTAAAAGAACTGAGAGCACTTGGAGATGCATCGAAAGTGGCTCTGAAGGCTCAAAAGTTTGGCGTTCATACAGTGAACTCACTGGGTGTCTACCAAAACGATTTGAACGAAATTATAAAGAAGTGCCCGAAAGATGCTGACCTGGCGATGGAACTCTACACTTCGGGAGTTTATGAGGCCAAACTTATTTGTGCGAAAATATACCCGGCCAAAGAGCTTAGCCCCGATTTGATGGATCAATGGACAGCGGCATTCGACAACTGGGAAATTTGTGATACCTTTTGTATGAAACTTTTTGCTAAAAGTGTTTATGCAAAGGATAAAATTATGGAATGGAGTGCCAGGCAGCCTGAATTCGAAAAAAGAGCTGCCTTTGCTACTTTAGCGGCATTGACTATGGCCGATAAAAAGGCTGATAATAATTTTTTTCAAGCTTTTATTCCTGTAATAAGAAGAGAGGCAGGTGATGGACGGCATTTGGTTGCAAAAGCAATTAGTTGGTCCCTGCGTAACATCGGAAAACGAAATGTTGATCTGAAGAACGAAGCGCTCAAACTGGCAAAAGAACTAAAAAATAGTGAAAATAAAAGTGCGTGTTGGGTGGGCAATGACGTATTTAAAGAACTGAGTAGTGAAAAAGTGCGATTGTCAGATTATCCACGTTCGATATACCGCGCAGAATAGGTAAAGTGAAAAAAAATATTTTTTTTGCGAGCGCTGTAACTTTCGGAACCTTGGGGCGTCTTATAGGCGACTCGAACAAAATGACACGGAAAGAATATAACAAGGCTGTAGAAAAGTATGCCGATGGGTTATATCGGTTTGTACTAAAAAACATTAATGATGACGAATCTGCTAAAGATGTCGTCCAGGAGGTGTTTGCCAAACTTTGGGAGAAGCATGATAATGTAGCTAACGAAAAAGTGAAATCCTATTTGTTTACATCGGCTTATCATACCTTGATAGACAACATCCGAAAAAACAAAAGGATTGTCAAAATGGATGAAAATGCTGAAATGACTTATTCTCATAGTCGACAATACAGTGACCTGAATGAAATTTTGGAAAAAGCACTATTAAGGCTCCCCGAAGATCAGCGTTCAGCAGTGTTGTTGAGAGATTATGAAGGGTATTCCTATCAGGAGATCGGAGAAATATTAAATCTTTCAGAATCTCAAGTCAAAGTGTATATATTTAGGGCACGAAAACATTTACAAAAATATATTAAAAGCATAGAGACAGTATTATAATGAGTGAGATTACCAAAAATAATTACGAAGCTTTTTATTTGGATTACCTTGAAGGTACGCTGTCTCCCGAGGATACTGCTCAGTTTCTATTGTTTTTAGAGAATAATCCGGAGCTGAAAGAAGATATGGAGGTGCTGCCTGCGTTGGAAAGTCCCCAGTTAGATTATGATAAAACCAACTTATATAAAGATATTAATGCTAACAACGTTGAAGAGTATATAATAGCGTCTTTGGAAGATCAGCTAAGTGAAGCCGACGAAAATGAGCTAAAGACTTATTTGAATAGTTTTGCAGAAGCTGCTGCTCTGGCAACTTCCTACACAAAAACAAAACTCGTAGCTCCTGAAATTCAATACCCACACAAAGAGCAATTAAAGAAACGTGAGGGGCGATTGATTTACCTGATTCCCCTGGCCAGTGCTGCTGCGGTGGCCCTATTCTTTATTCTATTTAACGGGCCGGAAGACCCAGGACAAAAGGGTACTGCTAATTTTGCTCAGACAACCGATAACAAGGCTGTTGAAGAGGAGGTGTCCCTATTAAACCCCGTTGCACAGGCGGAAGAACAAATAGAAACCAGCCATGAATCTGAAGGTGTGCATAAAAAGAAAGTATTGCCTGTTGCTAACAACCTGGAAACAGCGGAAGAAAGTGTAGTAGTAAAAGAAAGAAAGGAAAATAGAGAGCCTGTATTTTCAGATGAACAACACGCAAATCAAAAGGCGTTCAAAGAAGCATCCTTGGCAGACGTGACCAAAAAGGAGATAGTGACACTTGAGCTTGCAGAGCAGCATAACTCAGACGGAGAAATACCTACCAGGGAGTTGCTGCCAACAGCAATTGCCAATGTGGATTCTTCAAATGGAGAAGAGCAAAGCACAGGTTTGCCAAAGCAAGAACTCCTGGCTTCCGTTAGTGATAAAAAACATCAGGGGCCATTGAAATTAGGGCAGTGGGTGAATAAAAATATTCGGAAACATGTATTGGGACAAAAAGAGGTGTCAACCGAAAAAATTGAGAAAGATGAAATTGTGATGGCATTGGCAAATTCATTGGATAAGTCTGAAAAAGCTAGTGCATCATATGGCAGCAATGCCACCGATGAAAGATCTATAAACATATCAATCGGTAAATTTGCCTATTCGAAAAAAATTAGAAGGTAGCTGTAACTAATCACGCTTATGAGCGTCTTATGCTTGAATCGCGATGGAAAACAGTAACCCAAAATTAAACGAGAGATGAAAAAGATATTAATATATATTCCAGTTTTATTGTTAAGTATTTCAGGTTTTGCTCAGAAACAAAAGGTCGCCAATGATACAACCAGATTACGTATTGGTAACTCATCTGTTTTGATCATAGAGAATGATACTACGCTTGTAGGAAATGAAGAGATCTGTGAAGAGAATAAAGATGATGAAGATCATGTAGGTATTACAATAGACTTTGGAGTAAACGGCTTTTTAAATGCAGATGGAGCCTTAGACCTCGATCCTGAATACAAAAATATGGAGCTTGATTACGCACGATCGAGAAGTTTCGGTTTCCATTTGATGTACACCCGGCCGGATAGTCTTAAACGCCGCATTTATGTGTCACCGGGTTTTGGTATCACCTGGAATGGTTATCGCTTCAGAAATAATATCAATATTGCTTCTAACAGCGATACAACAATGTTTTTGCGAGATACAGTTGTAGATTATGACAAATATAAACTGAGAACCGCATACCTGGAAGTACCGCTCATAGTTGGAGCCAGAATAGGGAATATGGAACGCCCGGTACAATTGCAGGTTGGTGTAATTGGAGGATTTAGAATAGGGTCCATGATTAAGCAAAAGTATACATTGGCAAATCAGGACTATAAAACCAAAGTTAGAGACGATTTTAACACTAATCCCTTCAAGTTTGATGCGCTGGTAAGAATAGGATTTGGAGATACTTTTATATACGGGCGCTACTCATTGACCAGTTTGTTTGAGAAAGATAAAGCCTTGCAGGTAACTCCATTCTCTATAGGTATCACGTTTAGCGAGTTTTAATAAAGTCAATTCAACCTTCCAGGTTCGTGATTTAACCCTCCAGGTTAAATCACGAACCTGGAAGGTTTTTCACCACACCTATAAGGTTGCTTAAAAAACTGACTAACTCCCTTATCAATTTACTTTAACAAGTAGTTAAAGGGGGATTATCTTCTATTTGAACCATATCTATGGTTATGCTGTAGTTTTTCATCTGATTCTTTATTCTTTTGATGACCGAATTTCTTTGTTTGTCTTCATCAACATGAAGTTTTGTTCTGTTATAGGGCACTCCTTTTGTTACCATATTCCAGATGATTACTGCCAGTTTTCTAGCCGTTGCACTAATGGCTGCGGCTCTGCCTTTTCTGAATGATATTTTGGCAAAAAAATCTTTGAGCGGTGTAGACTTCTTTTGATTTCCTATCACATTAGCAGCATTGCGTAGAGCTATTTTTACTCGATTACTTCCTTTAGGAATACGACTGGAAAGTAATTTGCCTCCACTGACTTTGTTGTTAGGAGCCAGCCTAAGCCAGCTTGTAAACTGCTTGGCTGTTTCAAACTTACTGATCCCCTCTATCCCCAATTCACTCATCAATGTTAACAGGGTTGCCGTACTAACACCTTCTATTTGAGAGAGGTCTACTCCTTCAAACATTTGATACGATAAGTTTTGAATATGTAGGTTTTTGGGATCGTTTTTATGGTGTTTACGCTTACCCTTTGGGGGAAGGTGTTGTTTTTTATTTTCATCATCAACTATGATGTAATCAAGTTGCTCTCCAATTTCAAGATCACATTGTTTAATCTTGTCTTGATAAAAATCGTAGGTATCCAACTCTTGCTTAAGGGTAAACAGATAATCTTTTCTTCCATTTCCTTTCAATGCTTTGGCTATTTCTTCTTCACTTTTCTTGCATCTTTTATCTCTGAATGAAGCTAGTTTTTTCCCATCTGTTTCTCCTTGACAAATAGCTCGGATAATTTTCATGCCTGTAGCACCACAAATGTCTCGAACCACTACATCAAGACGCAAATTGAGTAGACGCAGGTACTTTTGCATTTTATTACTACTACGGGCAGCGGACTTAATTAACGTATCTCGATGGCGACAATAGGTACGAAGAACTTCCGTTTTTTCTTCAGGTAAAAAGCTATGATTGAGAAGCCCCAGCATATGTAATTTCTGTATCCATTGACAGTCTTGTATGTCTGTTTTTCTACCTTTTATATGCTTGGTGAATTTACCATTACATAAACAGGTCTCAAATCCTGAGGCATCTAAGAGACTGTATAGATTTTGCCAATAACTACCTGTGCTTTCTAATGCCACCGTTCGTATCTGATGAGACTTAAGAAAGGAAACCAAATCCTCTAAGTCTTGATGATAAACCCCAAATTCTTTCACCTGATCAGCCCCTTGACCTACCGCTACCCAATGAGAACGACTCCCCACATCAATGCCCGCTGCATGAGGATGAACTACTTGCATCTCTACTGTATTACTCATAACTATTTACTTTTAATGAAGATATCCTTTAAGAAGATGTGCTTTTGGCTAAAATTAAACTGAACGGGGTTCATTTGATCATAATGACCACCACTGTACTTATCGCAAACATCTCAACCTGAAAACCTTTGGTGCTCTAAGCAACATTTGAAAATCGGCCTTACTTAAAGGTCTTCGCTAATTTAACAATATCTAAGTTAGCTAGAGTACTCAGTAACGACATTACATGACGAAAACCTTATAGGTGTGAGTCATTAGCTACAAAAAAAGAATCCAGATCTTTCAACCTGATAGTCTTTATATCATGTTTTTTGCATAACCGAAATGCTTCTTCAAGATATCTAGCAGAAATAGTATAGTCGGTTTGCTTGTCATTGATCTTGTGCGCATACAGTATTAATACTTCGTTTCGGTTTTTCGCACGCAGGAGCCCTACCTCTAAATCATCCAACGGAATTTTGTAGTTGACATCAATACCCATTGAGTTCACAATGTGATGATGCGCTCTGCTAGCATAGATTTCGTCATATAAGGAAATAGATTGTTCCTTTTCATTCCAGGTCGCTTTGCGTAAGTATTTGAATTCATTTGTCAGGAGTGAATCGATTTTTGGGTGGCTCGTACCAAAGGGGTATGCAAAAGACTCCAATTCAAATCCGTTGGTCTCCAATATATGCCTGGCTCTGTGAATTTGCTTGTCCATATAAGTGTCCAGGGAGTCAAGGTAGTTAGTGGCGTCCACATGATCATAACTATGACAGGCTATTTCATGACCTTCTAACTGTAACTGACGTAGTTTCTTCAATTCAGGCTCGCTAAGCAAATGAGGTCGTGTAATGCAAAATGTAGCTTTTATTCCGTATTTCTTTAAAAGATCTTTATAGGTAAACCACTCTTCTATGTGGTCATCGTCAAAAGAAAAGACCACACCTCCAATACAGTTAGGACAGTTTTGATCAAAATTACAGGAATTGAAAAGAATACCTATGCAAAGGTAAAGCACAATTTGGAAGGCATGAAGTAAAGCTAATTTCATGGTCGCTAAAAGGTTAATGTGCAGTATGCAAAGAGGGCGAAGCTTATGTTTGTCAAATAAGTATGATGGTGGTCTGTTGATTTTTTTAATCAATTCACATAATTCGTAAGTTATAGCGTAACTTTGCAAGATGCAATCATTCTCAGAACTAAATATTCCAGCTCCATTATTGAATGCTTTGGAAGAATCTGGTATCACCAAACCAACTCCGGTGCAGACAGCATCTTTCAAAACAATAGCTTCCGGAAAAGATGTTGTAGGTATAGCCCAAACAGGTACGGGTAAAACGTTAGCCTATTTATTACCGCTTGTACGTGATTTGAAATTCAGTAAAGAGCTTCATCCGCGCTTGCTTATTCTTGTGCCTACCAGGGAATTGGCCGTGCAGGTCTTGAATGAAATCACTAAACTGACTACCTACACAAGCACCAGGGCTCTTGCTGTATATGGAGGCGTGAATATCAATACGCACAAACAAGAAGTAGAAGAGGGGGTAGATGTGCTTGTGGCTACTCCCGGGCGATTGTATGACCTCGCAATAAGCCGAGCGGTACAACTCAAATTGGTGAGAAGAGTGGTGATCGATGAAGTAGACGAAATGCTGGATATGGGCTTTAGACCTCAGTTGCAAAATTTGTTCGAATTGTTACCCGAACGTCGACAAAATGTCCTTTTTTCCGCAACCATGACCGATGATGTAGAACTCATCATTGATGATTATTTTGTTACTCCGGAAAAGATTGTCATTGCGCAAAGTGGAGAGCGACTAAAGAATATTGATCAACAATGGGTACCTGTCCCCAATTTTTATACGAAGGTGAATTTGTTAATTCATTTACTCCAAGAAGATGAAACATTCAGTAAGGTGTTGGTCTTTGTTGGTAATAAGAAAAGTGCCGATCGATTATTTGAGGCACTTGATGGTAATGTTCAGGGAGGTATAGCTGTAATACATTCCAACAAAACACAGAATTACCGACTGCGAAGTATCGAAGGTTTTGGTAAAGGCGATTGTAGGGTGTTGGTAGCTACGGACTTAGTTGCTCGTGGTATTGATATTGAGGATATTTCGCATGTGATAAGTTTTGATACACCTGAGTATCCTGAAAATTACATACATCGAATTGGGCGTACGGGACGTGCAGAGAAACAGGGGATAACTTTATTGTTCTGCGCTGATAAGGAATTGGAGCTCAAAGCTAAGATAGAACAATTGATGTCTTACGAAATTCCATCGTTAGAATTGCCAGCATGGGTGGAAGTATCTCAGCAAGCGGCTCCGGAAGACAGGGTGCGTGAAAAACCACTTAAAGACCCTGGCAGAAACAACAAGAAGAAGATGGAACCGGGAGAAGCTTTCCATGATAAAAAAGATAAAAACAAGAAGGTAAACCTTGGTGGGGCACATAAAAGAAAAATGGCTGCTAAGTACAAAAAACCACAATCGAGAGGAGATAAGGGACAACATAAAAGAAAGAAGTAATCAGTAAAAGTTTATTTTTGGAAATATAATTGCTATTAATATTAGTAACAACTATATTTGATAGTGTATAGTGTGTTGGGAAATTATAGCGCAAGGACTAGAAAGAGCAGAAAGAGCAGGAGCTAAGAGCGATTGATTTTACCGGCGTTTTTTTCCATTATGTTAGATTCATGATGGAGTGGGAGATTTTTAAAAAGCTTTGGAAGGGCATGTTTCAAGAAGACTGAATATACAGTGAAGAGTTAAAAAGCTATTAGGGTCTTGTGACCATTATTGTTTTGATGACATGGTATTTTTTATCGACTTAGAAATAAACCTGACCTTATGAATGTTGATTAAATGTGGGAGGGCTAAGAGGTGTTCTATTGATTTATTATGAACAGTGAATAAACCAGAGCTGTGTTATGACCTCGGAAAAAAAAGAATATCAGGAATTATTGTCAGAAGTAATTGATCTGATTGAGCGAACCAAACTACAGGTCATATCTCATGCCAACAGTTCACTTACTGCCTTGTTTTGGCATATCGGAAATCGAATTTTGACACGCGATTTACAGAATGAGCGAGCTCAATATGGAAAACGGATTGTCGCGACACTGTCACGAGAATTGGTTGCGCGATTTGGCAATAATTATGAGGAAAAGAATCTAAGGCGCATGATTCAGTTTGCAAGGCAATTTCCCGATGTAAAGAATGTCGTGACATTGTCACGACAATTGTCATGGTCGCACTTTTTGGTATTAATTCCGATAAAAGAAAAATCGGCGAGAGATTATTATGGAAAAATTGCCTGTGAGGGCTCTTTTGGAGTGAGGGAGCTCAGAAAGCAAGTGGAAAAAAAAGCCTACGAACGTACCAAAAATGCTGATATTCAATTATATGATAATGCGTTTATTAATAAGGGGGTATTCAAAGACCCTTATCTGCTCGATTTCTTGGAATTGAAGAGTGGCTACCTGGAAAATGACCTGGAGTCTGCGATTCTCAAAGAACTGGAGTCATTTATACTCGAGCTCGGAAGTGGTTTCACTTTTATTGAAAGACAAAAGAGGCTCATTATTGATGGAGATGATTATAATTTGGATTTACTCTTTTATCATCGAAAGTTAAAAAGGCTAGTGGCAATTGAACTAAAAATAGACAAATTCAAAGCAAAGTATAAAGGGCAAATGGAATTGTACCTGAAATGGTTGAATAAGTACGAAAAACAAGAGGGCGAAGAAACTCCAATCGGATTGATTATTTGTGCGGAGTCAAGCAAAGAGCAGATCGAATTGCTGGAAATGCAGAAAGACGGGATTATCGTAGCGGAATACTGGACCGATCTACCGCCTAAAGAAATTCTGGAAGCAAAATTGCAGGAAACACTGCTGGAAACGCGTGAAAGACTGGAACGAAATAAGTAGTTGCCTTAAATAGATCAAAAAGTCATTGTCCAGCGCCTCTTTTATTGATTAATGGAACTTGTCTGTCAAGTGAATTTTGTTACTCATTGCATTTGTGACATAAAACCCGACTTATGACTAAAATTACATGCTATTTTTTGATTTGTGAAAAGTATGCATTATAATTGTAGTGTATTAGTAAAGTAGTACACTAAATCAGTAAATAATGATACAAATTAAAAACCTCAACTTCAGCTACAAAAAAAGCCCTTCGTTGTTTAATGACCTGCAACTCGAGCTATCAGCAGGTAATATTTATGGCTTACTTGGGCAAAATGGAGCAGGTAAATCGACATTGCTAAAATTGATAAGTGGATTAATATTTCCTAAATCAGGAGATATTAATGTTTTAAACCAAAAGCCAAAAGATCGCAATCCCGATTTTTTACGAGCGATTTACCTCGTTACAGAGGAATTTGATTTGCCCTCGGTAGATGCTGAAACTTATCTGAAAATGTTCAGCAGGTTTTATCCCCGCTTCAATCATGAGCATTTTCAGTCTTGTTCCACTGAATTTAATTTACCGAAAGACCAGAAACTGAATGCTATGTCTTATGGGCAGAAGAAAAAGTTTATCATCTCTTTCGGATTGGCATCGGGTTGCCAAGTGCTAATTATGGATGAACCCACCAATGGCTTGGACATACCTTCTAAGAGTAAATTTAGAAAACTCCTGGCCAGCTCTATAGATGGCAATCGTACTTTTATTATCTCTACTCATCAGGTTAGAGATGTGGAAAATTTGATCGATCCCATAATTATTCTTGATGGAGGGAAAATTGTTTTCAATGAAAGCCATGAGTCCATATCTAATAAACTCTTAATGACTAAACAGCGCCAAATTACAGACGATGAAGAGGTCATTTATAGCGAGTCGGCGCTGGGTGAACATCATGTGGTTAAAACAAACAAGTACGAAGAGGAGACTAATTTAAACCTTGAATTACTCTTTAACGCCGTCATAGCAAATAGAACTGGTATCGAACAATTGTTCAACAACTAATTAAAAAAGAAATGAATCAATATTTAGATATAAACAGGTTAACAATCCTGATGAAAACAGAATTGCTCAGGTTAAAAAAGGAACTAATAATGACACTTGTTATAATTTTTGGCTTCCTTGTTTTTGTGGTGGTCATGCAAGGAATTTTCAATAGTTCTCATACGGCACATTCCCACACTTGGAATTATTTATTCTTTATGACCTTAGGTGGTATTTTACTCACAAGTATGTCTTATAGAGAACTAGGACATTCACTGCGAAGATATAATTACCTGATGTTGCCTGCTTCTGCTTTGGAAAAATTGCTCAGTACGTGGTTGTTAATGTTCATAGGCTGGATTGCAGCTTTTTCGGTACTTTATGGTGTATTTGCGGTAATAGTGGAACTATTCGAAGGAATATTCCCAAGAATAAATTACGAAGAATTTCATCTCTTTTCTGCTGAAAACTGGTCTAATATAGGGGCTTACTTTGCACTTCAGGCCTTGTTTATGGTAGGAGCCACTCACTTCAAAAGTTATGTGTTTCCTAAAACGGTCCTGGTTATGGTGATATTTGCCATTATATGCCTTGTAACAGCTTTAATAATCATGGCTGGATTATTCATGGATGGTTATCAGGAAAACGATTTTTCGGGGATTGATTTAAGTCAGACTTCAGTAAAATATCCATGGGAAATTTTCAGATTTTTTGTGAGTTATTTATTGGGACCTCTGGGTTTAGTTATTAGCTATTTTGCTATTAAAGAGAAGGAGGCATAACATGGAGTTTAACAATGATCAACCTATTTATATTCAAATTGCAGACCATTTCTGTGAACAAATACTATTGAAAAATTGGCTGCCGCAAGATCGTATTCCATCTGTGCGGGAAATTGCCGCTCAAATCGAAGTAAACCCAAATACCGTTATGAGAACATTTAATTTTCTACAGGAAAAAGCTATCATTTTCAACAAAAGAGGGATAGGCTATTTTGTCTCTGGAGATGGCTATGACAAAACCCTGGAACTAAAAAAACAAGATTTTATTAATCATGAGCTACCGAAGATTTTTAAGGCGATGGACTTGCTGGAAGTATCGGTAGACGATATAAAAGATTTATTCGAAAAGTATAAACGAGCACATTAAATCACGATGAAAACGAATATAAAAATACTATTGGGCACGGCTATAGCCTTGTATATCCTGGTAATTGTAGGGATGAGCCACTTAAAAAGCAACTTAAGGACGTATGCTAAGGCAACGTTTCATTCTCAGGAAATGCGTCAAGATGAAAGTTGTGAAAAATAAGCTGACCTCCTTGTAACTTTAGCCCGGTCTTGGGCGTCCCAGTTACAGCCAAAAAAGAACCCAACTTATTATGAAGTCATATGTTTTAAAGAAATACGGTCCTCCATCATCTTTGATTGTCGATAATGTTTTAAAGCCGAAGCCCAAAGCTAATGAGGTATTGGTAAAAGTGTTTTCTTTTTCTATCAACCCATTAGATTGGCATATTATGCGGGGAACACCTTATTTGATGCGTACCCGTATGGGCTTGTTTAGGCCGAAGTTCGATCGTCTGGGTGCCGACTTTGCAGGTATTATCAGCGCCGTTGGCGAGAGTGTCACAAATTTCAAAGTGGGTGACGAAGTGTTTGGTATAAGCGGGTTTAGAAATGGTTTGGGAGCAATGGCAGAATATGTATGTGTAGATGAGGCTATGGTTGTAGCCAAACCAGTAAGCGTTACCTATGAGGAAGCAGCCGGGGTTCCCATTGCCGCCGTAACAGCGTTACAGGGACTCAAGCATTATGGGAAACTAAAATCTCACGAACGGGTTTTGATTAATGGGGCTTCTGGCGGAGTGGGAAGCTTTGCAGTCCAGTTAGCCCGAGTCTACGGTGCTGAAGTTACCGCAGTATGTAGTACGCGCAATCTGAGTATGGTGAAGCAACTGGGAGCCAATCGCTGTATCGATTATACACTTGGAGATTTTGTGTCCAAAGAGTCAGGGTATGACCTTGTCCTGGATGTGGTGGGTAATCTGAAAGTGAATGATTTTAAGTTACTTCTATCCAAAAATGGACGGGCAATTGTTGTCGGTTTCACGAGTGTTAAGAATATGTTGAGTATTCAATTCAGGAATAGCAAGAAACCGGATAGTGACGGGCACACCTTTCAGATGGTAGATATGGACACGCAACCCGAAGACCTGCATGAACTAGCCAATTACTTGGCAAAAGGAAAGCTGATTACAACAATAGATCGTTGTTATACCTTTGACAAGACCCCGGAGGCAATTGCTTACCTGGAAGAAGGGCATGCCAGGGGTAAAGTGGTAATTAACATTTAAATAGCACCAAAGATGTTTAACAATTTTGAAACAGAAAATATTTTGAGGGCATTGAAAGGTCTTTGCTATCAAGGGCGTATCAAACCTAAGAGTGATGTACTCATTATAGCAGATGACACAAGCACAGGAGATTATGCCGTGCAATTTGCGTTAATTTATGGGGCCAAAATTCATCTTGTGACGAATGGATCCGGGACTTTTGGCGGTACATGTGACAATATACAATGTTTTGAAGAACCCGGTCAACTGATACAGGATAATAAATATGACCTGGTATTTGATCTAGCTGCCACACTTTCTATTGAATGCATTGTGGAGCACCTCAAAGAAAAAGGTATTGCTGTAATTAATGAGCCCGATGAAAAGAAACGTATGGAAAAAGTTGTTCAGGCCAAGGTTTTTGCCATTTTTTCAAACAAATCGATTGATTTTTTAGAGCCCGTTTATGACCAGGAAGATTATACCTTTGTCAGTGAACTGATTGATGGTAACAGAATAGCATTGGCCGGTTAGCCATTGCAGCTCTGTTACCCTTCTTAAGTTATGCATTATTCGCTTTCTCAACCAATTCCGTAACATGAAGGGGAATAGGCGCTTGCCGAGAATATAAATCGGCGGCGACCGGAGTTTGAAATTGATGTTTCACAGGTATGATTCCCGACCATATTGCCAGTTCTTCATCATTTTTGTCTTCAACAGGGCCTGCAGCTCTTACTTTTGCCGATGCCGACTCAATATCAATTTCTACCACAAGGGTTGCATTGAATTCTTTATCGTTCATAGGGCGCAGGTGGTTCCAACGGTCAGGTGTCATGTAATCAATTATAGCTACCAGGGCCTTGTGCTTGACTTGTTGATCTTCAACGATTTTTGCCGACCCGAAAATGCTTACAGAGCGGTAGTTGACAGAGTGATGAAAAGCTGATTTAGCCAGTACCAGCCCATCTAAATGCATGATCATCATATTGGCCTTGCCAGTATCGATAATACTGAGCAACATTCTGTTTTTCAGTGATCCATGTACGTATATTTTATTTTCAATACGAGCATAGGCCATCGGCAGGCAAATGACTTCTTCATCGTATTTAAAACTGAGGAATCCTATAAATCCGCTATCGATAATCTCGAATACCTCACTTTTACTGTAGCGGGCTCTTTGGCTACCTCTAATTACTTTGTTGCGTGAGTTTTGTTCATATGTTTCCATTGTAATCTTAATTAATTTAGACAATTTTACGAATCTAGTGGATCGTTAAAGTGGTCCATTTTTTAAATATTGAATAGTCCAATATGTTTCCTTATAAGTCCAACATTAAAATTAATAAGTCCGGTCGTCGTCCTTTGTATCTTCAAATAGCCGATTCGTTCATACAATTAATCAAATCGGGCAGGCTGGCAAAAGGGACAAAATTGCCAGGGACACGCCAGCTTGCTGAATTGCTCGATTTGCATAGAAAAACCGTGGTAGCGGCCTATGAAGAATTACAAATACAAGATTGGATAGTGGCAGAAGTGGGGAGGGGTTCGTATGTGAATCACAGTTTACCGCTTGTTGCTACAAAAGTGCTTGAAATTGAGGCGTCAATAGGGCAACGGAAAATAACAATGGCAGGGTTTGATTTTCCAAAAGTGCAACACGCCTACGCCAAAAAATATTTTGGAGATACAGCTCCGATAACCATTACCGATGGTGTACCCGATGTGCGTCTGGCACCTGCCGGAGTTCTTGGCACCTTGTACCGCTCTGTATTAAGCGATCAGAAAAATGTGAAGTACCTTAACTATGGGAGCACCTATGGGCATTCTTTTTTGAGGGAAGCTTATGTAGCGTACCTTAGTGAATCCAGGGGACTGAATATTGATGTAGCTAATATTTTGCTAACTCGCGGAAGTCAAATGAGTATGTTTTTGGCATCACAGGTATTATTACAAAATGGCGGGGATGTAGTTGTAGGACAAAGCAATTATTATACAGCATCGCTGACGTTTGAGCTCAATGGTGGAACACTGATACGCATTCCTGTTGATGATGCCGGAATTTCTACGGACGCACTAGAAGAGCTCTGTGCCACAAACACTATTAGCATGGTTTATGTAACTTCCCACCATCATCACCCCACTACCGTGACATTGTCTGCACAGCGTCGCATGCAATTGTTGAAATTGGCGCAGAAGTACCAATTTGCGGTTTTAGAGGATGATTACGATTATGACTTTCACTACGATCATGCACCAATTTTACCGCTGGCGAGTGGGGACTATTATGGCAACGTTATCTACGTGGGCGCGCTCTGCAAAATTGTTGCGCCAGCGTTTAGAAACGGATACCTAATAGCGGCAAAGGATTTTGTGGAAGAAGCGGCACTGCGCAGAACCTTTGTCGACCGGCAGAGTGACTTTGTGTCTGACATGGTATTTGCTAAATTTATTAAAGAGGGACATTTGGAAAGACACACCAAATATGTTCATAAAATCTACAAACAGCGTAGAAATTTGTTTTGCAATTTGTTGAATGAGCATTTAGCTCCATTCCTCGATTTCAAAATCCCCGACGGGGGTATGGCTGTATGGACCACCTTAAAAGATGAAAAATTGTCATGGGAAATCATTCATGATAATGCCCTGAAACAGGGATTAAAAATTCCATCCCATCAAGTTTATAATTTCAATGAAGACAAGCAACCAGGTATCAGAATGGGCTTTGCTTCACTCAACGATGAAGAAATGGAAAAAGCGATCTTAATCCTTAAAGCACTAATGATGAGTGAAAGTTAATGGGGCAATTTCATTCTAAATCGACGTCGGCTTGAATGATTCTTGAAGGCATTTATAACTACACAACTGTTTATCAGGAAAAGCCGATTCCAGATTTTTTGTAAGTCGAAAAAGCTTCAAATTCATACAAGAAGGTGCTTGATTATTAATATTGCTCTACGCTATAACCTTTCTCTTTTAGTTTTGTAATCAATCCGTCCGGACCGTGAAGGTGTAAACTGCCGACCAATACCAACTCTTTTTTGTCATCTGCCAGGAATTTTTCGATTTGCGGCATCCAGTTTTTATTGCGTACTACAAGCATGGTATTATAAAGCTCCATAAACTCTTCTTTCATTTCGCTTAACTCCTGTTCGTGCCCTTCGATGTTTCCTTTTCGCCAATTAGTGAGTAAAGATTCAAACTCCTTTTCAACTTTTCGCAGGTCTTTTAAAGATTTCTTTACATAGTCATCCTCGTTACCATCGCCCATCTTTGTGATCAGGTCTATTTGGGTGTCTACCGATTCCAGGTAAGCAAATTGCTTTTCGTCCGATTGTGATTTTTTGTAAAAGTGCATATCCACCCCTTCGCTGGTAGCGCCTATGGCCTGTAATCTAATCGTAAGTAATGTAAGACAAGCCATTACAGGTTTGAACTTTTGAACCACATTCATAGTTATTCCGGATTTCGTAAATTCTGCTTCCAACTTGTTATAAGTATCGGCTTGGAGTACGCTTTGCAATGTGCGTTCATCGTGGTATGCGCCTTGGGCCATTAACTTTTGAACATTTCCAGGCTGTTGCATGGCTGCCACATCGGTCTCAAGAACCAGCATGTCACTTTGATTATAAGCTTTATCGTATTCGGCCGGCAGGGGGTAATCAGATGCTCTAAGCAAATGAATGGTTCCACCAAGAAATAAGGTGTTTCCATTTTTGCTTATTTTCCACAACGAAGTTTGTGCAAAGGAAGAAAATGATACAATACAGCCAACTAATAGTAGGGATGCTACTTTATTCATAATAGATAGTTAAAAGAATAAGCGCTTTAATTTACTTTGCAAGGGGCTATTTTCCAAGAAGGCATGGGAGGAATTACATCGTATATTGTAAAATAATTAGCACTTTTTACCCTCAATTACTGTATATAAAGTATGAATCGGAAGCAATTTCTGCAAACATCGGTGTTGGCCGGCTTAAGTGTGTTCACAAAAAGCAGTTTGTCAGGTATATTAAAAGGAGCCGTAATGAATTCAGAAAAAATGCCTGCGTTATTTTTGGGGCATGGTAACCCTATGAACGCAATTGAAGATAATGCCTATACCAGAGGATGGGCCGATATGGTAAAAGACCTTAAGAAACCTAAAGCTATTTTGGTGATTTCAGCACATTGGGAGACGCGGGGAGGTACGCAGGTTTTAGCCGCGCCAAAGCCAAAAATGATCTATGATATGTATGGCTTTCCTCAAAAGTTGTATGAGGTAAAATACGAAGCGCCGGGCAGTCCCGAACTGGCAGAGGAACTGGTAAATAAAGTAACATACGATCAGATAAAAGCCTCACACGACTGGGGCTTGGACCATGGTGCATGGAGTGTGCTGGTAAAAATGTTTCCGCAGGCAGACATTCCGTGCTTTCAGCTGAGTCTGAATTATACTCGTGATCTGCGCTGGCATTATGAAATGGCCAAAGAATTGGCGTTTTTAAGAAAAAAAGGAGTGCTTATTGTCGGTAGCGGAAATATCGTGCACAACCTGAACTATTTTCGCCAGTTTAATCAGCAGGCGCCCGACTTGGCGCTGGAGTTTGACGACTACGTGACCCAAAATCTAGAAAAGGGAAATGTGGGAGCGCTCTTAAACTATAAGCAGTTGGGACGTGCCGCCGAAATTAGTGTGAATTCCGCTGAACATTATATTCCAATGTTGTATACAATGGCCTTAAGAGCGGAAGGCGAAGCACTTACCTATGCCAATCACAACATAGATCAGTCCTTAATGGGGGTATCGATGCGTAGTTTGAGAATAGGCTAAAACACAACGGAGATGACCTGAGAGAATGCCATCTTCGAAGGTTTTAGCAGTTGAAGTATTATAACAACCGGGATGCTACTTTCGCAGCGATCCCGGTCAAGACAAAAAATGAAAATTTAAAAAATGTTGGTTAGATAATAGGGTGATTAGATCTAAGCCAGTGAGGGTTCTGTTTCAAATTCTTGTATGATGATTTTGCACCACTCAGTCAATCGCTCTTCAGTCATATCTGATTGGCAGTCTTCATCTAATGCCAACCCACAAAAAAATCCGGGTTCCAGCTCGGCCTTTGAGAAGTGATAATCATACCCTTCTGTAGGCCATTTTCCAATGAGCCTGCCGCCTGTCTTTATAATTTGTTCTCCAAGAATACCCATACCGTCAACGAAGTATTCTCCATAGCCCACCTGGTCGCCAAGGCCGAATAGTGCCACCACTTTATTGGTGAAATCGAGTTCGCAAAATTGCTCGTGTGCATAATCCCAATCACTTTGTAATTGACCGTCGTACCAAGTAGATAGTCCTAATATTAGTAAGTTGTAATTGTTGATTTCTTCCAATTTGCCCTCTGCAACATCATAAGCTTCGACATCAAAGTGCTCTTGTAATTCCAATCTTATCGTGTCGGTTATACCTTGAGTTACACCGGTGTCTGATCCCCAGAACAATCCTATTTTCTTCTTACCTTCCATTATTTTAATTTAAATTGAATGTATTTAGCCATTCTACATTTCTCGTGGAATCATTTTCTATGCCCATACACCGATAAGGCTCACAAGAACATAATGCATAAATATGTCTGTCCACTGAATAGAGAAAGTTTTTGAATCTGTTAAAATCTCGATAACATACAGTCAGGTACATCGGGCGATTGGGATATACAATCGTCATGTCAAGTCCTGATTGACCGGGTGTACTGTTGAAATATTTATTCATGGATGCTCTCAAAAGAAAGTACTCATGAACGTCGTTTGTAATGATTTCAGCACCTTTTTTGAAAAGAAAAGAGGACTTGTCATATCGTATTTGCCAATCGTTGAATTGATATATTCCGTATGTCATTTATTTAGAATGATTCTTAATAATGCAAACCTCAACAAATTCACTGACTCAGGCAATACCCAATGATGGGTATTTGTTTGGCATGCGCTTCGTAGGAAGGTGCCGCCTCGTGCTTTGACAAATTGTCAGGTTTGAGGAATGGTCCGGTTTTTGTCTTTAAATACTATGAATAATGATCAATAGTGAGTTAATTGGTCACTTCAACGAATATTGAATTGTAAAACAATAGTTATGATAAAATCAAAAAACCCGGCTTTGAAGACAGATTTTCTTCAGGGACTGGCACAAACCGGTAGCTCTTCCGATGTAATGACTGTTAACGGAACAATAACTAAAACAGCTATATTGGGAGCCATTCTCATTTTGTCAGCTTCGGTGACCTGGCAAATGGCGCTTAGTGCTACATCGACTCTGGCAATACCATTGGCCATTGGAGGGGTAATTGGTGGACTCATTTTGGCATTAATTATTAGCTTTAATCAAAAGTCTGCCCCCTATCTCGCACCGGTTTATGCGGTAGCCGAAGGGCTGTTTTTGGGAGCCATTTCTGCATTACTCAATGCTGCTTATGAAGGGATAGTCACTAAAGCGATCTTTCTTACTTTTGCCATTCTGGCCAGTATGCTTGTGCTTTACCGACTGCGAATTATTAAAGTTACCAATAAGTTTAAGATGGTTGTGTTTACGGCGACAATGGGGATTTTTGTGTTCTACGCACTTACCTTCGTTTTAGGTTTGTTTGGTGTACATTTATCGCTTTTTGGTGCAGGCACTATTGGCCTGTTAATTTCCCTGGGAATTGTGATTGTGGCTGCGCTTTGGCTGGCTATCGATTTTGATTATATAGAAGAAGGGGCGGCACTTGGAGCACCAAAATATGTAGAGTGGTATGCTGCCTTCGGTTTGATGGTCACATTGGTTTGGTTGTATGTGGAGATCTTACGATTGTTAACTTTATTAACCGGAAGAGACTAAGTCCTGATTTAGCATTAAAGGAGCGCTGAAACCTTGCTTTCAACGCTTCTTTAACCTATTTTGGTTCGTAATGAACCTCAAAGGTGTTCTCTAATATGGTTCCAAATGTAATAGGAGGATCATACTTAATCCACAACTCTTTATTTTTTAATCGCAGCACTTCCATTTCTAATGACAAGGTGCCTTCGTCAGTTTCCTGTTTGAGGCGTAAACCGGTGTCTCCTACCCATTCCCATGTGCCGGACCCATAAAAGTTACTTTCATAGTTACCTTCTTTGGAAATCTTTAAAGTCGTTTCATAATTAATTCGTTCTTCATAATCACCTATTACAATTGATGTACCTGTTTCAATCGTCAATGTTTCGGCCCAATCATTAGCCAGTCGTGCTTTTTTGGATCGAAGGCTTATTTTGGGCCCTTCCTCATATTTTTGACATCCTGAAAAAAAAGTGATGAAAAGGGTTATTAGCAATAAAGTGTTAATCTTATTTTTCATAAGCTACTGGAATTGAAATTCTACAATTATTTCTTCACCGTCAAGGGCTATTAATTCAGATGTTCTCAACCAAAGATCTTGCTCTTTTAGCCGTAATACATCAAAGTTTTTCGCAATCATAAGGATGCCCTGATCTTCCCATATATAGTGTTTTGATTGGGGAGGACTATTTTTAAGTGTTAGCTGATTTCCACCTGTAAGCTCCCAGCTGCCGGTACCGAATACATCACTTTCAAAAGAGTTGTCCTTGTTGATGGTGAGATAGAATTCATAGGGCTCAATACTCGTTTTACTGCCATCTTCTTCAATAAAAAATGCTTTGGAAACTTTCCAGTCATTTGTCAATCTGGCTTTGCGAGATCTTAAACTAATCTTGGGCCCCTCTTCGAATTTTTGGCAAGAATTTAGCGCAAAGCTAAGCACTATGAAAGCAAAAAAAATGCCTTTCTTGGTTTCTACCATGTTTGCCGAATTTTAGATTATATCAACCAACAAACGACATATTGATGCAGTTATTGCTTTGTACTACCAGTAATAGCAATTAGTATTTCAGAGCAGAGAGCTTTTCCGTTTCCAGTAGTGTTATTTCGCTACCTTTAATGGCTATCAATCCTTCATCTTTAAATTCAGATAAAAAGCGAATAACGGATTCCTGCGCAGTTCCTACCATACTTGCCAGGTCGTTTCTTGATATTGAGATCGCAAAATTGCCATCATCGCTTGAATACTTGTCTCGTAAACGTAAAAGCGCATCAGCTACTCTCTTTCGAACCGTATTGTAAGCCAGGTCGATTAATTCCTGTTCTTTTTCCAGTAGGTTATTACTAATTAATTTGATGAATTGCGCGGAGACATCATTGTTCTTGTAAATTAATTCCAGAAAATCCTGTTTGTCTATGTTACTAATTTCTGCATTTTCAAGAACTGTAGCTGTTTCAGGGTAATCGATATCTTCAAGTACCGGAAGGTAGCCAATCAGATCCCCTTCGTTATACAGGCCGGTGACATATTCTTTTCCGTCTTCGTTGATTTTGTATGTTTTTACTTTGCCGGATATGACATAATGCACCGTGTTTGCATAATCCCCCTCTCTGAAAATGACATCTTTCTTTTTAAAGGATTTGTTTTTGGTGTTCTCCCCAAAGCTTTCAATTTTAATGAAGTCTTTGGCTTTGCTCATGAAATCACCAATAATACTTCCGGGCTCGCTCTTAGCTGAGAGGGAATCATAACGTTTCAGCCTGCTTTCTATGGCATCGAGCAATTCCATTTCATCAAAAGGCTTTGTCAGGTAGTCGTCTGCACCCAAATTCATGCCTTTGCGGACATCACTTTTTTCTGCTTTTGCGGTAAGAAAAATGAAAGGAATTCCGGCCGTTTCACTATTTCGGGACAAGATGTGTAATACCCCATAACCATCCAATTCAGGCATCATGATGTCGCATATTATTAAGCTTGGAGGCTCCTCTCGTGCCATTTGAACACCTTCCTTTCCATTGGAGGCCGTTCTGACTTCGTAATTAGCTAATTCCAAAATTTCCGCCGTATTTTCTCTTACTTCCGGATTGTCTTCTATCAATAATATTCTTCTGTTCATGATTAACTTTGTTTAACTCTGTGTATTAGGAAGTGTTACTACAAATCTGGATCCAACCATATATTCACTTTCAAATTCTATGTTTCCATTTAACAGGTCTGCATACCTTTTGACTATAGTAAGTCCCAGTCCGGTGCCTTGAATTGCTGTGGCATTTTTAGCACGGAAAAAACGGCCAAATAAATGAACTTGCTCTTCTTTTGGTATGCCTATACCGTGATCCTTTATGGCAATAATAATTTTATCGCTGGCCTTTATTGTAAATTCAATTTGCTTATTTTCCTGAGAATACTTGATGGCATTGCTCATTAAGTTTATGATAATATTTTTCACCAGGTTTTTATCTGAAAGCACATAATGATCGCCGGTGAAGGTGTAGACGATCGTTTGACCTTTCTTTAACTGTTGATCCAGGTCTTCTATAATTTCTCTGGCTGTTTCATCCAGGTCGAAAGATGTGATGAGTGTTTCAACTCTTCCTTCCTGTAGTTTATCCAAAGACAGAAAATCATTCAGAATCGAAGTGAGGTTGCGGACATTCGATTTAATGCGTTGGTAGTGTTTGTTTCTTTTTTCATTGAAGTTTTCATCAATTCCATATTTTTCGATTAAACTTACAGACGTCAGGATAGTGCTCAGAGGGGTTCGGAATTCATGAGAAGCCATTGAAACAAATCGTGACTTTAGTTCATTGAGCTGTTTTTCTGCTTCCAGTGCCTGCCGTACTTCTTCTTCTGCCTTTCTAAGGTCTTTATTTGCATTTTCAAGTCTGTTGACCATCGTGGCCAGTTCACGTGTGCGTAAATCTACCTTCTGTTCCAATTCCTGATTTAATTTTTTGAGCTTGTTTTTAGCGTCAACCTGTTCACTGATGTCTATGACCAGAGCAGCTATTATTCTTTTTCCCTGTATTTGGGTAGGACTCAGGCTAATGTTCAACGGGAATGTGCTATGATCTTTTCGTAGTCCGTGCAATTCCATTCCTTCGGCCATGTTTCTTGGCATGGGGTCGTCATTGTAGCGCTTTACATGAGAACCATGTATCCCATGATATTTTTTCGGTATTAACGCATTAATGGGCCGGTCTATCAACTCATCGAACTGATATTTGAATAAATTTAACGCCGTCGGGTTCGCATGAACAATTGTACTGTCCTCATCGATAAGAAGGATCGCCTCTGCCGAATGATTGAAAATTGCTTCGCAAATTTCCCGATGATCAAAAAGTAAATTAGAATGTGCTTGTTTTTTTGACATTTGGTCTTTTTTACTTTAAAAGGTAAATACGAGAGATCTCGTTTCACCCATTACAAAACTCGAATATGAAAAGATACAAAAAACTGACAAAAATCATATTTCTATATTAGTTGTGTCATCAGTAGTACTTATTCCTTATCCTATGTTTGTATTTCTACCACATGATACTAAGGTGTTGTGTTATGGTTCTTGTTTTAGATATTAATAAAAATTGATCTTTAAATTGGATTAACAATGAGTGCACATAAACGTATATTGGTTGGACTCGATTTCAGTAATATGGATACGCAGGTTTTGTCCTATACCAAAAGCTTAAACCTGATGCTTCGACCAGAAAAAATATTTTTTGTAAATATTCACCAGGAGATTGCTATACCAGAAGAGATTACCAATAAATTTCCAGACATTCGAGAGTCTTTTGACAAAAAGTTTATTCAGGAAATGGTTGAAGAAACCAATGGCTTTAACATGTTCGGTGCCGATCATGAATACTTGGCCTTGGAAGGAAATCCGCTAGTTAAAATATTGGAATTGGTTGACAAAGAAAATATTGACTTAGTCATTGTCGGTAAGAAGAGTGATCGTGATCATAAGGGGCTGGCCCATAGAAAACTCGTAAGAAAAGCGCATTGCGATGTGTTGGTTGTCACACCGGATAAGAAACCCGGGTTTAATAAAATTGTGGTGGCTTCTGATTTTTCCAAATACAACAAAATGGCTTTACAAAAAGCCATAGATATTGCCGCAAGTGCAAAAGCAGAGGTTATTTGTCATCATGAGTATGAAGTGCCGACCGGCTATTATAAAACCGGAAAGTCTTACACGGAGTTTGCCGATATCATGCGCGATAATGCTATCAAAGCGTATTCGGAATTTATTAAAGATGTCGATACCAACGGAGTTAAAGTTGAAGCTAATTTTTCTTTGAGTAATCATGATGAAATTGCGACAAATGCATTTAGAGCGGCCCAGGAAAACGGAGCCGATTTGGTAGTCTTAGGTGCTAAAGGCCGCAATGAATTAACGGCATTATTAATAGGAAGTGTCGCCGAAGCTTTCCTGGAGGAAGATCACCCTATTCCCCTCCTGATAGCTAAGCATAAACACGCTGAATTTAGCTTTTGGGATGCCATAAAACATCTGTAATATGAGGGTGACCGTTTTCAGTGCACATGGGTTTGAACTTCCTTTTTTGGAGGAAGCGCTACCTCAAGAGTACGAACTTGTTCCTTTGAAATATGCATTGTCGCCAGAAACGGCGATAATGGCCGCCGGGAGTGAAGTGATTTCTGTGTTTGTTAATGATGACTGTTCGGCTCCTGTTTTAGATAGGCTCTGCGAATCAGGAGTTCGTTGCATTTTACTGAGATCTGCAGGTTTTAATCACGTTGATCTGAAAAGGGCAGCTGAGCTCGGGATTTTTGTAGCTAATGTGCCTGCCTATTCACCTTATGCTGTTGCCGAGCATGCCGTAGCATTGATGATGGCACTAAACAGAAGGTTGATACGAGCACACAATCGTGTTTCGGACCTTAATTTTTCCTTAGATGGCCTAACAGGTTTCGATTTTAATGGTAAAACAGTTGGTATTATTGGCGTTGGTAAAATCGGCGAGATTGTAGCAAAAATTATGAATGGTTTTGGCTGCCACGTACTGGTGGTAGACCCCAATGTTAATGCAAACCTCGTTTCTGACTATAATGTTGAATATGTGGATATAGAAACACTGTGTAAAAAATCGGACATAATAACCTTACATGCTCCATTACTGCCCAATACGAAGTACATGATTAATCGCAAAAGCATAGCATGGATGAAAGACGACGTAATGCTCATTAATACAAGCAGGGGGGGGCTGGTAAATACCAAAGATGTAATTAATGCGTTGAAACGCCGCAAGATTGGTTATCTTGGTCTTGACGTATACGAAGAAGAACAGGGCTTGTTCTTCGAAGATCATTCATCCGATATCCTCGAAGATGATAAGATTGCGCGATTGATGACTTTTCCGAATGTACTTATTACCAGTCACCAGGCTTTTCTTACAAAAACAGCATTAAAAAATATTGCTGATACAACCATCGATAATCTTATTTGTTATAAAGAGCAGACTCCTTGTGAGAACAAGCTGTAAATTCATTTAAAAAGCTCTTTTCTTCCAATTACGCTGCAAATAGGACATTCGTTTGGGTCGTGGCCACGTGCAGGACAATAGGCCCGGCCAAAATAAATAATCTGCAAATGTAGTTTGATCCAGGTCTCTTGAGGAAAAAGTCTTTTTGCATCCTTTTCAGTCTGTTCCACATTTTTTCCATTCGAAAGCGTCCAACGGTACATAAGTCGGTGGATGTGCGTATCGACAGGAAAGGCAGGGGTATTAAATGCCTGAATCATAACAACAGACGCTGTTTTATGGCCTACGCCGGGAAGCGCTTCAAGTTCTTCCATCGATGCAGGTACCTCGCCTCCGTGTTTTTCTATTAGCAGATGCGATAATTCGTGAATGGCTTTGGATTTACGTGGAGATAATCCACAGGGTCTGATGATCTCACGGATTTCTTCCACCGTCAGTTTTACCATGTCGTAGGGATTGTCTGCCCGGGAAAATAAATGGGGTGTGACCTTGTTAACACGTTCGTCTGTGCATTGTGCAGAAAGCAAGACAGCTATTAGAAGTGTATACGAATCTTTGTGGTCAAGGGGAACAGGAGGGTTGGGAAATAATTCCTCGAGCTTATTCAAAACAAATGATACTTTCTCCTTTTTGTTCATATCGTGCATTAGTTTTTCTGTGATAGAGCGTAAATTTACCCGGCATCTGATTAATTCTTAAGAAATTTTTACTTTTGTTGTATGCAGGCATTCTTGTTTTACTTGTTGGCGCCATTAATTTATGCTTTGTCGTGGTTGCCTTTAAGGGTTTTATATTTTTTTTCAGATGTATTATACCTTGTTGCTTATAAGCTATTAGGGTATCGAACAAAAGTTGTTTCTCGTAATTTGCAAAATGCTTTTCCAGAAAAAGGAGAGCAGGAAAGAAAGGATATTGAACGACAGTTTTACCATCACCTTTGTGACCTTATAGTGGAAGTCGTTAAAGCAATTACTATCTCAGAGCGACAGCTAAGAAGACGTATGTACATCGAAAACGTAGAGGTCATAGAAAAATTCGAGCAGAAGAAACAATCTTATATTTTAGTTCTTGGTCATTTTGGGAATTGGGAATGGGCTTGCCAGTCTTGTGGTTTTCGCTTAAACTATGATGCGAATGTTATATATCACCCATTGAAAAATGAATATTTTGACCGATTAATGATTAGAACCCGTTCACGTTTTGGTACAAAGGTTGTACCGATGAAAGAAACCTTCAAACATTTGTTGAAAGTAAAAGATCAAATGACAGCTACTGCACTGGTGGCAGATCAGACTCCTTCTCCAAAAAACGCTTACTGGACTACTTTTTTGAATCAGGATACTCCCGTGTTTTGGGGTACCGAAAAAATAAGTCAGAAGCTTAATTACCCTATTGTTTATTTTAGTGCATTGCGTATCAAAAGAGGGTATTATAAGCTAGTTTTGGAGGAATTATTCGAAGAGCCCGCAAACAGTGCCGAAGGATTTATCTCTGAAGTTCATACCAGGCGCCTTCAAAAGGATATCGAACAACATCCGGCCTATTGGTTATGGTCTCACCGTAGATGGAAGCATAAGAAACCGGATTAAACTTCTTTGTGCAGGTGTATAGGTACTTCTAATATTTCTTTATACTCAATTACAGTATCAAAAGAATCGTCGTCTTCTTCGTCATAAAACCAGTTCACAATCACTTTGTTGCCCTGCTTGAAAAAATCGTCTAACTTTTTGAGTAATAGTAAGATATATTTGTTGGAGCTGCTGTTTATATATTCCAAATGTAAATTGAGAACAGTATTCGCCTGTGGTATGTTTATGTATTCGTCAACCCAGTCTATTAGTGGCTTGTATAATTCGTAAGACTGTTCAGGTAAGGATCTTCCGCGAATTTCCAAAACTCCCGTTTCATAATTGAAGTCAACGGCAGGACTTACCTTAGTCTTTTTCATAAATAACGAATCCATTACAAACTACTTTGAATCTACATAAACGTTGAAAATGCGATTAATTCGATAAATATAAACGTTTTTTTTGAATTGAGTATTCAATTTTTTTAATAATGCCTTATTTTCCCTTGTAACCTTTTCGGCTTCCTTCATTATTCGTTTGTAGATCTACCATGAACTAATATGGAGTTTTGTGATGCACCAAATTCGATATATGTGATTGATTTTGGAAATAGGTATTGACTATTTCCAAAGGAAGCTTCCTGTTCTTTATGATAAATTTAAATAATAAAAATTATGGCAGGAGGAAAAGAAACACCAAGACAAAAAATGATAAACCTGATGTACCTGGTTTTGTTAGCCTTATTGGCGCTCCAGGTAAGTTCGGCAATCATCCAGAAATTTCATTATCTAAACGCTTCTATGGAAAAAGCCAACGATTTGGCATTTAGCAGAAACGGGAAAATAATACAGCGTATTCATGCTGCTGTTGAAGAAGGGAAAAATAACCCAAAGGATGTCAAAGTATATGAAGCGGCACTGGCCATTCAGAAAGCAACCAATGAGCTTAGAAATTACCTGCATCATATCAAGTCAGGCCTGGTAGAGACCACCGGAGGTAAAGATGATGACGGGAATTTTGTTGGGGCCAAAGAGGAAGAAAAAGTGGCAGTGGCAATGCTCGGTCCCGGAGATTCCAAAAGCGGACAAGGCTACGAGCTTAAAGAAAAGTTAGATCATTATGTGAAACAAGTGCAAAAGATCTTGTCTGAACATGACTTCAATACCCAACTCAGTGGTCTGGCAATGGACGGAGGTGAAGACCCGGTATTTAAGAATGATCCTGATCAGAAGAATAAAGATTTTGCACACTTGAATTTTGAGAGCACGCCACTTGTTGCTGCCTTGGCAGTACTTAGTGAAAAAGAAACTACCGTAAATAGTTTGGAGTCTCAGGCGCTCACCCATTTGCTTGGAAAGGTGCATGGAAACATCATCCCTATCGACAAAGTGCGACCGGTTGTTATGTCTCAAACTTCAAGAGTTGTAGCAGGACTGGAATATGAAGCGGATATGTTTATGGGAGCGTATGCATCGACCTTTAAACCTAAAATGACTTTCGAAGGCCAGGAGCTGGATGTAAATGCGCAGGGCTCTGGTAAAATAAAATTTAAAGCACGTGGAGGGAATTATACCGATGGACTTTCGAAGCGTAAGTGGAAAGGAACCATTACCTATCCCAAAGCGGGTGGTGGTGATTCGGTGTACACTGTCGAGCATGAATATTATGTGGTAGAGCCCGTGATACAAGTGCAATCGGTAGCAGTAAATTCTTTGTACAAAAACTGTGGAAATGAAATGACAATTAATGTGCCGGCACTTGGCAGCAACTACGATCCTCGGTTTACAGCGACAGGTGCCCGAATCATTAACACCGGGCAAAAAGGTCGCGTGAAGATTGTGCCATCTCAGCCAAACGTTAGCATAAGTGTGAGTAACAATGGTGTACATTTGGGCAAGTTAGATTACAAGGTTTGGCTGGTACCCAAGCCTGCGGTTTATTTGACAATTGGCAACTCGGGAAGACCTAATGTAGTAGACGGAGAAACATTGGGTCGCTTGGCTCGCTTAAAGATTCATATCGATCCTGACATAGGGTTTGCCAAGAGTAATCCGGACGATGCACAGTATCGTGCAACCAAATGGAAGGTGCAATTAGTGAGAAACAGACGCCTGGTACAAGGAGCTATGAATACAGGAGATGGTGCCAGAATTAACCTTGGCAGGGTTCGCCAAGAAGCGCGCAGCGGTGATAATATTATCGTGGAAATTCTTGAAATCAAACGTAAGACTTTTGATAACAGAACTGAACTTGTTAATATGCCGGCTTCAGCAATGACTTATGTATTGCCCGTTCAGTAGGAGTCGTCTCAAAAAAAAAATATCAGATATTTTTTTGAAATATGGAAACAATATTTCTCAAAAAACGTGAAAGCTATTACGGAATTTGTTTCCTAAGTTGACATAAATCATTGCTTTGATGTACAATTGGATATAGATTTATGGGAATGCTCAAAAGAAATTTTCTGACGCTGTTTTGTAGGAGGACAAGGCAGCATTTGAGGCGTCGCCTGGCTTAGAACAGGTGGCGCTTTCGTTTTTTATATAATAAACCTTCCACAGAAGCATGTATCCAATGGAAGAGCGTTGGAAGGTTATGGCGGGCTGCTAAATAAACTGCCAATCTTTAATTTTTACTATCAACTTATTGCGTTTTTGCCGTCTTAAAAAAACCTACTTAACTAGCCATCAATTTCAATTTGCACTAAAAATGGGTACAAGCATTCTGAAGAATTCGCAGAGCGATTAAATGCTTCGGCATGCACAATCTGAAGGTGAAATTAGAATGGAAATTTTACTCTTGTAGAAGTTTGCACCGCTGAAAATTCGATGAGTATTCTTGGCAGATTCTCAGTTTTGTTGTGCCATAACTGATAAGGGCGGGATTAAAAAAATCAACAGCCAGATAAGTAGTCTGGCTGTTGAATTTTGAATTTTTTTCTTATTCTTCCAGCTGACAGTTAACCATCCAGTTGATTCCGAATTGATCGATAAGCATGCCGAAGTAGGCATTCCAAAAAGTCTTTTCCAGTGGCATAGTGATAGTTCCACCTTCTGAAAGCGCTTCAAAAATTCGTTTCGTTTCTTCAACCGAGTCCGGATTTACTGACACTGAAATGTTATTCCCAATGTGCGTTTTATCTTCCATGCCAGGCATGGTGTCGCTTCCCATAAGAACCGAACCTTCCCCGATCGGAAGGGAGACATGCATGATTTTTTTCTTAGCTGCTTCAGGTATTGGAAATTCAGGATTCTCAGGCATGTTTTCGAACCTGTCTATCATTGCTACCTCAACCTTGAATACTGATTTATAGAACTCAAAAGCTTCTTCACAGTTTCCTTTGAAGGTCAAATAAGGGTTAATTGATGGCATTTTGAAAATTTTATTTAGTTAAGTTAGAAAGTTAAAATATTTTTTAATAGTATTGAAGTGTACCCGAGATAATTGAAAAATAACTATTAAGAGAAACTATTGCCAACTAACCATTGTCAACGTACCATAGTCAACAAAATTGTAGTGGAATATTGATTTATTCTCGCGAATAAAAATTTAGACGGCAGAGTCAAAACTCTTAGGATATAAGGAATTTTTTAAATGTTAAATTTGTTATTATGGTGATGGCAAAAGAGTCTAGTATATGGTATTTCGAGGATATCGATTTGTTTAAGGTATTCTGTCCCCATCGTTCAAAAGGTATGGACGAAGTGCATGAAATGATAAAGTTCAAGAAAGATGAATTCGTTTATTTTTCAGATGAACCATCTAGTCATGTTTATTTATTGGCCGAAGGTCGTATTAAGATCGGCAGTTATTCAGACGACGGCAAGGAGATTATAAAAGCAATTCTACAACCTGGAGAATTATTTGGCGAGCTCGCACTGGTAGGTGAAGAGAAACGTACGGATTTTGCACAGGCAATTGACAAGGAGATTACTATATGTCCTTTGACAATTGAAGATATGGAAGTGCTGATGCAAGACAATAAAGACTTAAGTCTCCGCATTACTAAGTTGATTGGATTTCGACTGAGAAAAGCCGAACGACGTATTGAGTCCTTAGTCTTCAAAGACGCACGTGCGCGTATCATTGAATACTTGTACGATCTGGGTAGAGAACGTGGGCAAAAAGTAGGCTTCGAAGTCCTGGTAAAGAATTTCTTTACGCATCAGGATATTGCGAATCTTACGGCTACTTCCAGGCAGACCGTTACAACGATTCTTAACGAGCTAAGAGAAAAAAATCTTATCACGTTTGATCGCAAGAGACTCTTGATAAGGGATCTTGATAAACTGCAGCTTGCTTAAATCAATTTGTATCGTTGTTAGGCGGTTTCTGAAACGAGTGGTTTTCTGTAAGTCTTATTGATAATTTTTGGCACTATTACGGAGGCGCATACGCTACCTATGATGGGTGCCAGAACGTAGGTTATTAAAGAGCCTCCGGACTTTTGAAACACCACCTGACCCCAACCAAAAAAGAAAGAAACAACACGTGGAGCTAGGTCGCGCGCCGGATTAAATCCGGCCTGAGTATAGGGGGCTATCAAACAGATAAGCAAACTTACGGTATAACCTATGATCCATGGAGCGGCATGTTTCATCCATTTTTTCGTACTACTCGAACAAAGGAAGATGGAAGTTAGTAACATAAATGTGCCTGTTGCTTCTAGCAAAGAAGCTTGCGCTATTGTCATTCTTTTCAAACTTGGATTGCCTGGATTTGGGAAAAATTCTCCAAACATCATGGCCGATTTTCGCGATTCCAGACTTCCTCGAACAATTTGCTCGCTTAGTTCATAGTGCGCAATATCCTTATTGAATATCATATACAACGCACAAGCTGCAATTGTTGCTCCAATATATTGAGAAGCTACATAAGCAAGGGCCTGGCTGAAGTTGATTTCCCCTGCTGTTAGCATGCCTACAGTAACCGCCGGATTGAAATGGGCTTTCGAGAATTTCCGGACTAATAATATTCCTAACGCAATGGCCGTACCCCAAACTATTGAAATTAAGATGAGGTTAGGGGGGATGTTGAACAGGACAGCACCTGCAACAGACCCACAACCGAAAAAGACAAGAATAAATGTGCCAATAATCTCTCCCAGGCAGGATTTTGCGGTGATCGGATTTGTGTTCGGAGCCATGTTGTGTTCGTCTAAGTGTGAAACCGAAGGGGTGAAATTAGAAGATAAAAAAATGTAATATGTTTGTTTAACGTTATCAAATTGTTAAATATATATATGTTGACAATTGTCATTACTTCATTGTAATAAGTTGTCAAAATAAACGTGATGTTTGATTCCTAATCATTATTTTAGACACTTATTAAAAAAACAAAAGAGCACTTGAAGAATACCATAAAAGCGTTTAGTTATGTACTATCATTTTTATTCACAATAGCAGTTGTAGCACTGGATACTTGTGACCTTAGTTCGCTCGAATCTGCTCCTTATTACAAAGCCACTGTGGAAAGAATTAGTCAGCTAAAACCTGTTAAGAAACAAGAACGACAGCTCAAAGTTGGCTGGGGAAAAGCTAATATTGTCCCTGATTTTGAATTTAATGTAATAGGTTTTAACAAAAACGGCAAGTGCAAGGATATTCATGATTCACTGTCTGTACGGGTTATTATATATGATGATGGCGAGCAAAAGATTGCACAGCTTTCCTACGATTTATTGATGGTACATCCTATCATCGAAGAGCAGGCGAGAAGTGTGGCAGAAGAATTAGGTATAGACCACGTTTATATGTGTTGTACACACACGCACAACGGCTACGGTGGCTGGGCAAAAGGACTTGCGGCTAAGTTTATTCTGGGTGGCTACGATCCACATATTATAGATCTGTTACGTGCGAGTACAAAGAAGGTCATGGCAGAAGCGCTTTCTGTGATGGAAGAAGCTGAAATATTTTACACGCGGATAGATCAAAATGAACAAGTAAGGCATCGTATAGATCCTGGAAATCCGGTATCAAGGATAGATCCCTGGGTCAGGATTTTGAAATTCAAAACCAAATCGAACAAAACGGTATTGCTCACAACGTTTTCTGCTCATGCAACCAGCCTTGACCGTTGGGAATTAGTGCTTTCCGGTGATTATCCCGCTGCCTATAACCAAATGTTGGAGTCTAAACCTGATATAGACTTCAGTATGTTTTGTGCAGGAGGAGTTGGCAGTCATAAACCACTGATGCCCGATTATAACTTTGAGAACATGACGAGTTATGCACGTAATTTGGTAGATACTGCCTATGCATCCCTAAAGCATATGGAACATATAGTACTTACTACTTTAGCCTATGAAAAGGTGCCGGTCGATTTGCGGAGCCCACACCTTAGGCTTACCAACGATATTCGTATCAAAGAATCAGTTTTTAACGCACTCATTGGTGAAGTTGAGGCTCATCTAACTTATTTGCAGCTCGGTGATGTAGTTTTTGTAGGTGGTCCCGGTGATATTTCAGGTGAATTAATGCCGGCAATTCAACGTAAGTTGAAAGATAAGAATTTGAAGTTGTTTTTAACCAGTTTTAATGGCGCATACATGGGGTATGTTACACACGATTATTATTATAACGATTATTATCATTTTGAAGTACGTGAAATGAACTGGTTCGGCCCCTACAATGGCGCTTATTTCACAGAACTGGTTAGCAGAATTGTTAATACCAAGAATGTCAGATGATATTATAATTCTTGTATTCCCCTATTCTGACGCCTGTAAATTGTTCAAATAATTTTTTAAGGCGGTCTTTAAACTTATAGCGATTAGTACTGATGTCATGTTCGAATTGCCAGTTGACATTTTTTATTCGATCCTGCATCACCTTAGGGTGAGTATCAGTGAATTTTTTAAGGGCATCTATTTGACCATAATCAAAATTGTCAGCACTAACAATGTGGTTCTTCAACCACTCATCGTTATGCCACATTTTGTGAAAGTTCTCTTGCTTACGTTGCTGAGCCCTGGGGTCCTTCACCCAACCGTAGTGAAATACTTCAGCATTAATTAATTTTACATTTAACTTTTGATTGTCACCTTTACGAAAACCCTGAGCGTCCCGGTAAGAGTAGATTGATTTATCATTCCTGACAACACGTATTTCTCTTCTATACCATCTTAATGCATCACCCACATAATCGTAGGAACCATAAAAATGTTTGTAGTTAAATAATAGGCCATCAACTTGTTTGTTGTTGAGGTGATGATGCATGGCCTCTTTGATTACCGGTAAGTATTTTTCATGAATGACTTCATCTCCCTGAATATAAAAAGCCCAGTCAGCATCGGAAGCTATGGCGCTAAATGCTTTATCTGTTTCCAAAGCCAGGGTCTTACCTCCTTTTCGCAAAGAGTCATCCCAGGTTGTTTCCAGTATTCTTAAATTTTTAATGGGGAGTTTGCTTACAAGCTCCATAGTATTGTCATCAGAACTTCCGACAGCTATTACAATTTCGTCGCAAATTGGAGCTATGGATAACAAGGCCTCGGCGATGGGGTAATCGTATTTTATAGCGTTGCGTACAAAACTAAAACCAACCACCTTCATTCGTTATCGCCATTAAGTGTATTATTAAAATGAACCTGAAAAGAAATTATAATTACTATTCCAGGTTTAAATTTAAACGGAAGTAAGCCCTTTTCAAAGGGAATTAGGTAGATTATATTTGAGTTGTGGCTAAGAAATTTTTGTTCTCAGGCTTCTGCGCATTACTTTGTTGGATGCCGTTCGAGGTAGCTGGGCTATTTTTTGTACATGCCCTACTTTGAATAGGGGATTGAGCTTAGAAGAAATGGTTTTCTGAAATTCCTTTTTCCAGTGTTCTTCAGACTCATCGCTATCACTTACAATAAATAGAGCTAGCGCTTCCGGGCCGGAACCCTGAGGCGTATAAGATATGGCTGCTACATCTTCCATATGATGGTATAAACTAATTAAGCTTTCGATTTCTATTGCGCTTACTTTAATTCCCCCTAAATTCATGCTGTCGTCACTTCGTCCTTTACTTTGATAATAAGTAGTTGCAGTTTGGGCGTCATGAGTTAATGTGTAGCAATCGCCATGCTTTCTTAAAGGACTACCGTTTGCAGTTTTTGGAGTGCCTTCATAATATTCAGCATAGTGATTTTTATTGAGTAGCTCCTGAGATAGTCCCAATACGGGAGGCACGATAAATACCTCCTGCTCTTTATTTTCGTTTTCCAGGAAATAAAGTTCGGTACCTAATGTAGGAGTGGTGAATCTTGAGGGGATGGCATGTTGATACACACTTCCCGTTAGATACCCTCCGCCAATTTCAGTGCCTCCGCAATATTCAATTACAGGTGCCTTAAATTGAAATAAAGACATTAAATAAAAATAGTCATCCTCGTTAGAAGGTTCGCCTGTAGAACTTAACAGTCGTACATGGAAATTTTTGCTTTCCATCAGCTTTGTTTTTCTCCAGACTTTCACGAGCGAAGGAATCGTGCCCAGGATACTCACTTCCGCTCTTTCCAGAAAATGAGGGTACGAAGGGTGAGCTGCGGAGCCTTCAAACAAAGCCATGGTAGCATTATTGATTAACGAAGCGTAAATCAACCAGGGAGCCATCATCCACCCCATGCCTGTGGTCCATGTGACCGTATCGCTCGATTTTACATCCTGATGCAAAAAAGCGTCCACCGCCGCTTTTATTGGCGTCATGTGTGTCCATGGAATGGCTTTAGGGGCTTTGGTAGTACCTGAAGAAAATAAAATATTTATATGTTGGTTTGGAGATTGTGTGACTGCTTCAAATGATTCCTGACCTAAAAAATTTTTCCAGCTAGTACAATTAGTGTCATTTGTGTCTTTCTCCTGGCTATCTATCAGGACGAAATGCATGTCTTTAAGCTGTTTGGCCTTTTCAAATACCCGAATACTTTTTTCATTGTACTGGTAGCTTATGCAGGTAATGATCGTCTGAGCGCCTGCAATTGCCACTCTTTTTTGTAGCTCTTCTGTCGAAAAGCTGTCAGGTACCGAAACCACTGTCATTCCCGCCTGAATAATGCCTAGATAGGCTGCGACAGAGTCGAACGACAAAGGTGAAAATAAAACAACAGGATCACCTTCCCGGAGGCCTAAATTAAGCAGTCCGTTCGATACCTGATTGCTTCTTTTTTGAAGCGCATCGTAAGTGTAAGTTTGTATTTCGCCTGACTCATTTCCTACTTTAATGGCGATATGATCTTTAGGTGCTTTGAAACAACTGTTTACAATATTTAGCTTAGCGCCCTCCAGCCAACTTGGGTCAATTGGAGAATCATCAATTAGTAAGAAATTATGTGGCTTATCAAAACGTATGTCAACCTCTTCAATTGTACTGGACCAAAAGGCCGCTTTGTTTTCGATACTCCAGTTATAGAGTTCCGAATAACTGCTAAGCCGGTGTTTAGTAAGTAAACGTCTGATGTTGGCACTTTCCTGGACTTGCTCATTGCTCAACCATGCAAAAGGGAATTCAATACCCAGGTATAAATGCTGATAACAAGCTCTTATAAACTCTAAACTCAATTTTTTTGCATAAGCGCATAATAGTGACCAGATTTCGATACGTTCGGTAGCGGTAATAGACTCAGACCCTTGATTTGAGTAGGCGAGTATTTGGTGTTTTACCACCTCCGGCAATGCCTCGCTGGAGCTTATTAAATCGAAAAATTTCATACGATCAGTTCTTCCTATATATAGTACTGATTAATTTACTTACAGGTTTATTTTGCGGAGTATAATCGGTGTCCCCGCTACCACCAACAGTTGGGTGATTGTGATACCATTTCCAGATAAAACCTCCCGAAAACCAGTCTTTACTCCAAAAAGTTTTGAATAATGCCTCATAGCAATTGAATTGACCTTCACAATTGACCGGTACATTATAATTGTTTTCTTTTTCCCAGTTTTTCCATCCTGCGCCATCCATACTACGATAACCATATTCAGTAAAAAGAATTGGTTTGCCATACTTCTGTTGTACCGAACTGATTTTTTGTTCAATTGGTTTCCACGCTTCGAGCAGTTCATTGCTTGTAGGTGTGTTTTTACTACTTAACGGAAAATAAGCGTCAATACCAATATAATCCAGTTTTTCCCAAAGTGTAATTTGATCGTAACAGTCCCAGTTGGCGGCGTAAGTGATTTTGTTGGGGAATTGTTGTCGAACCGCATCAATTAAGGTAATCCAGTACGAACTTCGTTTCGTAACGGAGTGTTTCAATTCGGTGCCAATACAAAACAGATCTACATTCAGAGAATCTGCAATTTGTGCCATGTCCAGGATGTATTTTGAATATTGTTCTTCCCAGATTTTCCACTTGTCTTCTGTGTCTGGGTTGAAATCACCGGGCCATGATCCCATAAACCATAAATGTGGTTTGAGCATTACTTTCTTTCCCGCCTTTTTAGCATGTTTGATAGTGGTGATAACTCCTTCTGGTTGTTCGCCCCACCATCGCCACTTCGAATTTTTATTATTATAAATTACTTCATTACCATTTAAAGGGCAATAGGCGTAAGGAATGATAGCAACCCATGAGGCATTGACGGTACTTAAATACCCTGTCCAGCTTGAGTCAATGGAGCGGGGAGGAGCTACCAGGCTTATTCCATTAATTTTTTCACGCGTTGACAACTGTGTTCCATTGCTGTGCTGACATGAGCTGGAAACAAATGCCGAGAAAAACAGGCCCAAAAAAAAGAGCAGGATGACTCCCATTTTAAGGAGTTTACCAGCTCTATATTTTTTCGATGGAATCAACATGGTTATTAATTAGATTCCTGCCGTTGTTGATTACCAACCATCATCGCTACTATCATAACTATCATCTTCGTCGTCTGAATCTCCGGAGTTCAGCAAGTCGTTGAGGTGTTCGTCTCCATCATTCTCAATAGGTTCATCCGTATCATCAGCAGGTAAATAACCGTCTTCTTCTTCATAGCCCTCACTGTTATCCTCATTGCCATTATCGTCTGGAAGCAAATCTTCTTCCGATTCACTTTCGTCTTCGTAATAAGGGTTGTCATTTTCGGGAAGGTCGTCAACAGGTTCGCTACTTGCCGGTGTTTCTTGTAGCTCATTGGTGTTAGTGGAATCACCGGTTCCTACACCATTAGCTTCGTTAACCATTCTCTGGTATTGTTCCAGATCGGATTTTTTAATTTTCTTACGACTCTTCTTACGTTTTGCAAATGGTGAATATTGCAGCTTTAAGAAAATGGATGCATAAGTATCGTTATTAGATCCGGCTTCATATCCGTCAAATGTATCCGAAAATACCAGGCGATAAGAACCCTCAAGTGATAAACTGAACTGAGATGAGAGGCGAAACTCCGAGCCTAATCTAAATGCAGTGACAAAAGGAACGATGCCATTGCCGTTTGTGCTTGCGGTACTTGAAGTTGAATCGCTTGAAGAAATAAGAATGGTGGATTTCGAACTGTAGTAGGCACTACCGATTCCCAGGCCGATATAAGGGCGCCAGACTTTCTTTTTTTTGTTCATATCAGTTTGTCTGCGAATCACGTCATCGATGAGGTAGAAGCGACCATGTACTAATAATTCGAAATTATTGCCGGTATAACTCAAACCTCGCGATTCAAATACGTCATTCACCGATAACCTGATTATATTAATGTCTGCACCTAATAACACACGTGGCCATATTTTATATCCGACGCCGACCATGAAGCTTGGCGTGATATTATTACATCCGATTTTGTCGCATATGTCACCGCTATAAAAGGCAAGGCCTGCGCCCCCTAAAAAGGTAAGAGGTCCCCGGTAATAATAGGAATCAAAAAATCCGGAATACTCTAATTCTTTCTTCTGTTGAGCAAATGAAGAGAAGCTGAGCACCGAGATAATAATAAATAATCCGATTTTTAAAGTAATCCGTGAACGTACTAACCTCATGTTGTATCCTAATTATGAATCTTAAATATAGGAAAAAAAGAAGATTTAAACTGATTTATACAGTATAAAACACTTCTCTCGTACGGAACAAAATTGTTATTTGTTCTTAATTCACTTGAAAAAAAGCTTATTCGTCCGTAATTCATTCAACAATAAATGGACAAACGCTATGTTTTTGTGAAAGCTGCCAGAAGGAGTTTTAAAGGGGGTATTTGGGGCCCGCCAGAATTACCGGCAGGGCCCATGGTTATAATAACTTATAATGTCTTAAGTTCGGAAATAATTGTACTTGCCTGTGCTCTTTTGGAATAATCAGGATTGGCATAAGCAAAACGAATCTTTCCGGTTTGGTCAATTATAAATGTGCCCGGTATTGGTAGTGTTTTGGTTTTATTGCCACTTGAAGCATAAATATCACCTTTTAGCTTTAATTTTATAACCGTTCTTTCAATTAAATTGGTGTTTACTTCCAGTCCAAATTTTGATGTGATCTTGCTACCCAGGTCGGTAAGTATGTCGATATTAATTCGATGTTTTTCCTTGAAAGCGATCGTATAGTCAGGCATCTGAGGTGTGATGCCAATTAGGGTCGCTCCCAAAGCATTTATTTGTTCAAGATGATTTTGAAGGTCTTGCATTTCCAGATTACAATAGGGACACCAGTCTCCACGATAGAAGCTTATGATCAGGGGTCCTTTTTTTAAATAATCGTGTCCTTCCCTGAATTTGCCATCGAAATTAAGTAGTTTAAATGATGGCATTAACTGACCAGCAGTTAAAGGGGATTCGGGAATTTTTTCATCTAATAATTCAGGGGTCAATTTTGGGTTTGCCGTCATAATGAAAGAGTTTTTCTGTATATTTGTTGTAACGAAGAATGACTCGTTCAGGTTAGCCCTAATTAGGGTAAATGTCGCCTGGTGTACATAATACAGTAAGTGTTTATATTCAAACAATTTACGAGTAAGTTTGTTAAGGTAAAGATAGGGTTATAGCATAGTCGTAATATAATGAGCAATCAGGTTATTTTAGTAGATGAGCAAGATGAAGAGCTGGGGGTAATGGATAAAATGCCTGCACATGAACAAGGTTTACTCCATCGGGCGTTTTCAATTTTGATTTTCAACGGGAAAGGAGAGATGTTAATACATAAAAGAGCTTCTGTTAAGTATCATTCACCCAATTTATGGACCAATGCCTGTTGTAGTCATCCCAACCCTGCCGAATCCATTGAGGAAACTATACATAAAAGGTTGAAGGAGGAAATGGGCTTCGACTGCCCGCTCAAATATTTATATAGCTTTGTGTATCGTGCAGAATTCGAAAATGGCCTCACCGAGTACGAATATGATCATGTTTATCATGGTATCTACGAAGGGCCTATCCAAATCAACCTGGAAGAAGCGTCAGACTACAAGTACGTGGATTTGGAAACCTTGCACAACATGATCAAACTTCAGCCCGAAGATTTTACTTATTGGTTTAAGAGAATAATACAAGATTATAAAAATTATATATGACGTAAGCTTATGGAACAGCCGAGGTCAACTTTTTTATCCAAATTGCTATTCATTGCAGGTTGTTACAACATTTTGTGGGGTGCCTGGGTAATGTTGTTTCCCAGACAATTTTTTGAAATACTTGGGGCCAATACCCCGGTATATCCTATGATATGGCAGAGTGTAGGATTGGTTGTTGGTGTTTACGGTTTTGGATACCTAATTGCTTCTATAAATTATTGCAAGCACTGGCCTATTGTTTTTGTAGGTTTTTTAGGCAAGCTGGGAGGTCCTTTCGGAATAACATACCATGTGACAGCAAGTGGATTTCCTGCAGCTTTCTTAGTAGTTACCCTTTTTAATGATGTAATATGGTTAGTGCCATTTTATGTCATGTTAAAACATGCCCTTGAAGCCAATAAAGGCTGGACTATTAACGTGCGTACCACAATTGTTAAAGATTACGAGCATGTAAAAAAAGAATTCAACGGAGATCTGTTTCAGGCCTTGGCCGGACCAGGCTTAAAACTGCTTCAGTATGAAGGTAACAGCACGGGGGATCAACTTATTTGTAGGCAGTTTCCTATGGCGAAACCCATGCACTTCGAAATAATAGCATCTCACGACCATTCAATGAATTGGGGCTTTACAGATAAGGGGGTAAGCCTACCCGCTGTTTTTACATTTTGGGAACATCAGCACCTCATTACAAAACAAGGAACAGACAGCGTTACAATCGATGATATTTTGCGATACCGGTCTCCGAACATAATAATAGGATTAATAATGTATCCATTAATATGGTACAGCATTTATTCCAGGAAGTGGAAGTACAAACGTTACTTTTAAAGCTTAATTCCGAGTTCCTGAAGTAGCAAAGGGTCCAAGGGCTCGGTAGCTGACCGGAATCGGGCAATTAAAATTCCGTCTTCGTTAACAATGAATTTTTCGAAATTCCATTTAATTTCCCCGGTAAAATCGGCATTGTCCTGAGAAGTGAGCCAGCTAAAAACAGGGTGTATATCTTCACCAATAACAGTTGTTTTTTCTGCAAGTGGAAATGTAACGCCATATTCACTGCTGCAAAAATGTGCTATATCTTCATTTGATCCGGGTTCTTGATTGCCAAAATCATCTGAAGGGAAGGCAATTACGGTAATTCGCTCATTATAGCGCTCATGTAATTCCTGTAAATTACTATATTGTTTAGTGAAGCCACATTCCGAAGCAGTATTAACAATAAGCATTGGCTTTCCTTTGTAATAGCTTAATGGTATAGCATTACCCCGGATGCCGTTGTACGAAAAGTGATGTAAAGAAGTAATGGACATAACAAAATGATTATAATCTGCTTACTTTTACGCGTCAAGACGACAAAATGATTTATTCATTTCAGAAAAAAAGCTTCTTTCCTTTTTCTGATAGTATTTTTAAGTAAGATGTTGTAATTTTCAATGGTTTCGGCTTACGTTTTTTAATTGTGAAAAGGTTATTAGTGTGCTTGTTTATATTTAATGTGCTCTGGCTTAATGCTCAGAGTGTTAATAGTGCACTTGATGAAATCAAGCGGTCCAGGCCAAACAAGGCTTTTGAGATATTAAGTGTCCTGCTCGATGAAGGAAAAGAAAGTGTGGGCATGTATTATGCACTTGCTACGGTTTATGCTTCAAGGCAGTTCAAAGAACATGACCTCTTAAAAGGATATAACTACATTCTGAAAGCACAAAAATTAAAAAGAGCACAAGAGTTCGAAAAGCTTGGAGAGTTCAATCCTTCGGAAGCACTTCTAAAAAGCTTAAGAGAGAATATTGAGTTTGAGATTTTATTTACCATTAATAAACATCGATCACTTAAAACGGCAAAGGATTATATAAGTACATATCCGGGGGCTTATAATCACACCGAAGCCGTTAATTTATTGCATGAGTTGGCGTTCGAAAGTGCCGAACGCATTGGTTCTATTGAATCGTATAACCAATTCATAAAAGATTACCCTGCGGCGCTGCAAATACAGCTTGCCGTTGTAAAGAGAAATCAGCGGGCTTTCGAACTAACAAAAGATAAAAGGACGATCGCCGCTTACGATGAGTTTATAGCATTGTATCCTGATGCAAAACAAGTGAAACAAGCGACAAGGGAACGCGATGATCTGGTTTATTTAACATTACTGGAAAAATCCGATTCGTTAAAAACGATTAAAAACTCGGAAATGTTAGCACGATCTAATCAAAAAGCCGCGGAGACCAGGTTGTTAATAATAGGTTTGTTCATATCTGGTGTATGCATTACCATTATACTTTATGCCCTTTATTATATCAGTAAAGACAAGAAGCAAATAGAAGGGGCAAATGAAGAAATCCGCAAGCAAAAAGAAATAATAGAATATAATAATCTGAAAACAATAGATTCTATTCGTTATGCCAAATTCATTCAGGAAGCAGTATTTCCTTCGTCTTATGAACTGGTATCTTCTTTTAAAGATGCGTTTGTCTATTATAAACCAAAAGACATTGTCAGCGGTGACTTTTTTTGGATTTCACAGAATGAACATCGTACGGTACTTGTTTGTGCCGATTGTACGGGGCATGGCGTACCGGGTGCATTTATGAGCTTAATTGGTTATACACTATTGAATCAAATCGTTAATATAGAAAGAGTCAGTGATCCGGCAATGGTTCTTAATCGTATGCGTAACGATTTAATAGCATTATTGAGGCAACAAGAGCAGCGAATGGTTGCGCAAGATGGTATCGACTTAGCGATGTGTGTAATCGACAGGGAAAAACTGACATTTGCAGGAGCTTATAATCCCCTATGGTTGTTTCAAAATGGGGAACTCACTGAAATTACCGCAACTAAGAGACCAATCGGGAATTTTATAATAAGAGAGAAAGACCCTTTTGTAAAGCATGAAATATACCTGGAGCCTGGTGATAGTTTTTATGTTTTTACAGATGGTTATCCCGATCAGTTTGGTGGGCCGGACAATAAGAAGTTTGGACTTCGCAGATTGAAAAAATTGATAAGGGATAATGCTTCGCTGCCAATGCATGAGCAAAAATTACTACTGGATGCCCAAATGAAAAGCTGGAGAAGAGAAGAAGAACAAATCGACGATATTTTAGTAATAGGAGTACGTGTATAATTTATGGCAGATTCGGCCAGCCAATGATTTAATGTTGGAGGAGTTTTAATGAAAATTACATCTTAATTTTAACAATAAAGATAAATAAGTAGCGCAAATTGCTTCGTTTACCAAAAGTAGTTAATGGTAGAAAAGTTATTTTTTATAGAGAAAAAAGCCCTGTTGATGCCTCCTGAGTGACTTACGTTTATAGTGTTATTTTGATTTAAAAAAGTTTTTAAAAAAAATCACTTTTTTCTTTTTTTTTATAATTACACATTCCATATTTACGCTGTCAACAGAGGGGAATCTGTTGATACGTCTTACAGTAATTAATGAATATTTTGAAGGGAAGGTAAAGTCCAAATTAGTTTTGGTTTTTGTGCGGATTTGCGTTGGATTTTTATATCGATACGAGTTATTGATACAAATGTGTGCAAGGACATAAGTGGACGGTATTATTGTAAGCTTATATAGGGGAAAATCTTGAGACCAAAATAGAATAGGAAAAAAGATAAATAGATAAAAAAGTAACGATAATAGCAAAATAAGCGTGAAACTCAGCGGTTTTACGAACGGATTTGTATTGAGTTTATATCAAGGCAACTAACTAATCAAAGGTCAAAAAGCTATGAAAGGACCTTGATTGGGCATGGTAGAGGTGTGTTCATATTAAATGAAAAGCATACATCTATATATGGGGAGTGGTGTGTCGAAATATTGCTGAGTTAGCACAATAAAAGATAGGGAGTTCCTTGAGAATCATTTGAAAAGCTAAGAAAAATGAGGAGATTAGCCAAAAGAAGAATAGTTAAGGTTATTGCAGTGTTTACTGCTCTTAACTTATTAACAAGTATAGTTTATCCCACTGCAAGTCTGGCGCTTACCGGAGGGCCGGGGCAGTCTGAAACTTCCAGCTTCACAGCTGTCGGGACATCAGAAATGGTTGATTTGTTTAGCGGAGACTTCAGCTACAATATACCATTATTGGATGTAGGAGGGTATCCGATCAATTTGGGCTATAAATCGGGCATTACGACCGACCAGGAAGCAAGTGTTGTTGGGCTTGGTTGGAATATTAATCCGGGGGCGATAAGTCGCGGAGTACGTGGTTTGCCCGATGATTTTAAAGGCGATGAAGTTGTTAACAGACAGAACCAAAAAATGTCTTCCTCATTTGGCATCAACGGTAATTTTAACACTGAGCTTTTTGGACTCGATTTTTTAAATTTAGGAGTCGGAGCCGGTATTAGTTATAATAATTACAAAGGTCTGGGATTAGACGTTTCATTAAATCCATCATTAGAGTTTACGAAGCGCAATCATAGTGGAGGTAGCAATTCTGCCAGTTTAGGGCTCAATCTCAAATTATCTTCAATGGATGGCGTTTCTGCCACTCCTGAGCTCTCGTTCTCAAGATCTATTAAGAATAGTGTGGATGCCGATAACAATATGAATAGATCTTCGGTAAGTATAAGTGCTCCATATAATACGAGAGCGGGTCTTCAGTCTTTAACAATGGGGTTCAGCGGTGCATCAGGACCTATGAAGAAGATTAAGACTGATAATGGGGAGATGAACGTGTTGGCAAAATCAATAGGAGGAGGGGCTTCAGGAACCCTTAGTACGTTTAGTACGCCTTCTTACACACCAAGTTCCCCCACAGGAATGGCTAATGTAAATGCTTCATTTTCAGTAAAACCAGGTGGACACGCATGGTTTGTTCAAATGTCGGGCCAGGTCGGTGGTTTTTTAAATTTTCAATGGCCCAAAGAAAAAGTAAGAAGAAGTCAGGGTTATGGTTATTTGTATGCTCAGGACGCACTTGAAGCCAGTACTGATTCAAGAATGTTGGATTTTAACAGAAGCAATGATGGTACGGTGAGTGAGAATACTCCTAATATTGCATTAGCATCTCAAACTTATGATACATGGTCAGTTTCAGGGCAGGGTGTGGGTGGCTCTTATCGCCCTTATCGGGGTGATGTCGGACTGGTATATGATCAGACAACAAGAGACGGAGGCGGTGGGTTCTCCGTTGGCGGTTTTGATCTCAGTGGAGGAAATTTGATGCAAAGTGGTGCTACGGTAGAAATTAATGCCAGTTCCGGGTATTCAGGAGCATGGTTTAACTCCAGTACAGGGTCTTTTGGCTTTTCAACAAAGTCTAATGGTAGTCTCCACGAACCTGTTTACTTTCAGTCTGCTGGCGAAATGGTCACAGAAACTGATCCGGGTTTTATGGATGCCGTGGGTGGAAATTTACCAGCTGCAGTTTCCCTGAATGGGCGAGTGGGTAGCGTACGCAACCAGGTAACACTTTCAGATGGATCAACCCGGAGCTTATCCCGAAGACCCAGAAATGCCCGTGCACGCAGAAATCAGGTAATGAGCTATTTACGTGCAGATGAGGTGCCGCTCAAAGAAGGGGAAACGCAGTCAACTATTGAATATTACAGCTATGAAACATCCGGAGATCCAAGCTCCCCGATAAAGAAAAAAATAATGAACAGAGTTGATAGCAAGCGTAAAAAACACCACATCTCTCAAATGGAGGTGCTACGCAACGATGGGATGCGCTATGTATATGGCATACCTGCTTATAATAACAAGCAAAAAGAGGTAACGTTTAGTGTCGCCAATCCGGGAGATGATGCCACTGTAGCCTCTACCGGAGTTATCAATTATTCTGACACCGATGCCTCTACAGATAATAACCAAGGACTGAATAATTCCTATCAAAGCAACGAACTTCCGGCGTATGCACATTCTTATTTATTGACCGGTATCGTATCTCCGGATTACGTGGATCGTACCAATGATGGCCTCACACCTGATGATTTTGGAACCTATACCAAATTTAATTATATCAAATGGAAAGATGGTTATAAGTGGCGTACTCCGTTTGTAGATGCAAATTATAACGAGGGTATTAAGTGTGACGTTACTGACGACAAGGCCAGCTATACCTATGGAGAGAAAGAAATTTGGTACTTATATAGTATTGAAACTCGTACCCACGAAGCCGTATTTAAATATTCAACCAGAGACGATAGCTATGGGGCTGAGCAGGAACATAATCGCAAAGGTGGCGATTTCCGCGGAGATGGTTTATTAAAACTGGATTTGATTAGCCTATATTCCAAACCGGAAGCAGATTATAGTCGCTCACAAGGCAGAGTGCCTGTAGCAATTAAGCAGGCACATTTTATGTATAACTACAGCTTAATGGGCGAAAATGGTGCCAGTATCGATAACAATATCAATTCCGGAGGAAAATTGACGCTGACAGGATTGTATTTTACGTATCAGGGTTCTAGTAAAGGTGCTTACAGCCCTTATAGGTTTAGGTATTGCTATGAGGATCGCGAAGGTTCAAAGATCAACAATTACGATCATCATGACAAAGCGTATGACAGGTGGGGTAACTACAAACCTCCAGTGAACAATTCTTCTTTAAAAGCTGAAAATGGAGAAGCTTCCAACGGGGAGTTTCCCTATGTCGACCAAAGTGTCTCTCCTGAAAGTGAAATTTGGAAAAAGCCGGTAAATCTCCACGCATCCGCATGGACTATGACGGCCATTGAGTTGCCATCAGGAGGTAAGATAGAAATCGACTACGAGGCAGACGACTATGCTTTTGTACAGGATAGGCAAGCAATGCAAATGATGAAAATTACTGGTGTGACTAATTCCGCAGGTGGTAGTATTAACGATATTGATATCAATAATAATATAGGCAAGCTATTTGAGGGCAATGATGACGCATCTGGTAATCAGTACCTCGTTTTCAAATTGCAAAAACCGCTTCCACCCGGAACGCATGACCAAATTGAACGCTATTTTGTGGATTTAAATGGAGATAGAATGGAGAATCTGTATTTCCGTTTCCTCATTCGAATCAATCCAAATGGATCTGGTAATAACGATTTTGGTGAAGATCGTTACGCTTACGTACCTGGTTATATCACACCAGAAAGTTGGGGGGTATACGGTGCTAATGGTCAACAAACAGCAGAATATGGTTATGTGAAAGTCAAAGAAGCCGGCTACGGCCGTAATAATAATAAAGGTGTACATCCTATTACTAAAGCAGCCTGGCAATATGCCCGCCTGCATCAGCCACATTTAGCTTACGGCGGACCGGAACCTTCAACTACTGCGGCTGAAAATTTAAATCAGGTTTTGGATGTATTCGAAGGTTTGGGTAAAGCAGTTGAATCGGCAGTGGCAGGTTATGGGGATTTCATGCGCAATAGAGAAGCAGGTAAGAAATTTGTTAAAAACAAGTCGTGGATACGGGTATTAAATCCAATACTTTGCAAGAAAGGTGGGGGTGTGCGTGTGCGTAGTCTTCGCATGTATGACCAGTGGCAAGATATGGTACAGGCGAACCCTAGCACAGCAGGGCAGGCTGGTAATTATTACAATGAATACTATGGTCAGGAATATAGATACAGAACCTACAGCGAAGTTTTGGAAGATTCGGTAAGTTCTGGAGTAGCTGCTTATGAACCTGCTCTCGGTGGTGATGAAAATCCTTGGAAACAACCCGATACTTATGATGAAGAACGAAAATTAGCTCCGGACGATCAGTACTATCAGGAAAAGCCTTACGGAGAAGCTTTTTTCCCTGGTGCTTCGGTTGGATATAGTCGGGTTGAGGTATATAATGTACAAAAAGAAGGTGTGAGCAAGCACCGCAGTGGTAAGGTTGTTCATGAATTCTATACCGCTAAAGACTTTCCAACAATCGTGCGCAAAACATATGCAGATAAAGAAATTCAGACACCTAACTTCGGTCTCGGCCTGCTGGGGTTTGTTCGAACCGGAATGACAGTATCACAGGGGTATTCAATTGAGTTAAATAATATGCATGGCATGCAAAAAGGGCAAAAGGTTTTTGCTGAAGATGCCGAAGGTATAGAGGATTATATTTCTGCTGTGGAGTACTTCTACAAAATGGATTCATCTACAACATACTATACGCCGAAAGTAAACAGTAACGGTGATGTGATTGGGCGAGATGAACATTCGGGGCCTCCTGTATTAAACAATAAAATTCAAACCGTAGATAAGGACGGAAATATTCAGGATGAAAACCTGGGAGTAGATTTCGAAATGGTAGTGGATACCCGTACTAATTACACCGAATCTGTTGCCGCAGGTTTATCAGGAAACTTACTTTCATTTATTCTAGGACTTTTTCCTGGTGTAGTAGTTACTTTAATTCCAACGATAAGCGAATCAGAAACAGAATTTACATCGATGTCTACCACCAAAGTGGTACAAAGAAAAGGGATCATGGTTAAAACTGTAGCACATGATCTTGGGGCAGATGTGACTACAGAGAATGTATTATACGATCAGGAAACAGGGCAGGTATTATTAACTAAAACTACGAATCAATTTGACGATCCGGTATACAGTTTTACTTATCCGGCTCACTGGAGATACGAGGGAATGGGACTTGCTTATAAGAATTTAGGGCTTGAAGTAGAGAATCAAAGCATTACTGGTTTGGGGGTACAGAACTTAACTCCCGGAGATGAGTTGTTACTAATGAATAATGGAAGTGCACAACGTGCCTGGGTCATAACTACAAGCCCTTTGAGGGTAGCAGATATTAACAATGTGGATGTTAGTACTTCTACAACCTGGGACAAAGCTAAAATTATACGTTCAGGGAGGCGCAACCTTGCTTCGCAGTCAATTGGGAGTATTACTTCGTTACAAAATCCTATTGTCGATGGTAAGTTAGTTATCGCTCAGCCAGCAGTAGAATGGGAGAACTCGCCATATGCTTCCAGCATATTGAATGCGGAAACAATCGAATTTGGTAATCAATGGAAGGTCTTTTGTAATTGTAATGAAGAAGACTTAAGTGAGCAGGTCCCATATAATGATTATACATCAGGACAATTCGGGACATGGCGACCGCTTCGAAGTAATTTGTATTTAACTACACGCGTACAGGATCTTAAAAATAGTAGTACAACGATAAGAACAGATGGGCGCTATAAGACCTTTTCTCCATTTTGGGTGAACAAAAGTGGTGAATGGGACAAGGATACGCTTGATTGGACCTGGACAAGTAATGTGACATTGTTCAGCCAGCGTGGGCAGGAATTGGAAAATCAGGATCGTCTTTACCGTCGTTCCGGAGCAAATTATCGTTATAGCGACTTGTTACCGATAGCGGTATCAAACAATGCTTATCATCGGGAAATAGGGAACGACAACTTTGAAGATTATAACTTTTCTTACCAATGCCAGGATGACCACTTCAGTTTCAGACGAACTGAAGCCGATGTGCGCAAGCAGGCGCATACGGGGCGCTCTAGTTTAATGGTGGGAGCAGGTAAGGAAGCACGTATTCAAAAAGTCATTGAAGAGTGTGGTAAGAAAGATGTGCGTGAGGTAAATGGTCCTGGTGATTCCGGGCAGTAACGCTAATATTAAACGCATATTCAAATCGATCGGTAGGTGTTGATCGATGCTAAAAAATAATTAAATCTAGTTGCAAAACTTATACTTGGATTGTTATGTCACAATACAGTAAAATTAAAGCGAATAAGAAGCATTTTAGCCTAAATACTTTGGTGTTATTGGTCATTATAGGGGCTTTTTGCCTGAGTTCTTCAAACCTTTTTGCATCTCATGCAGCAGGAGGCGAAATTGCTTACGAATACCTAGGGCAAGATGGACAAGGAAAATACCGGTATTGGGTTTCATGTAAGTTTTATCGTTTTTGTGGTGGAGCGGCTGCACCAGATACTTTAAGAACGGTAAGAATTACAAATGGCTCCATAAATATTCTGGAAGAATTTCCTCCCAAAGTAGGAACGGGGCAAGTTATAACAGGAGATTGTTCACATGGTGAGCATAATCATTCAGCATATTGCTTGCAGGAATATGTTTATGAAAAAGAAATTAGTTTGGATCCTGCTGCGCATTGGGTGATTGGGTATTCTGTACCAGTAAGGAACCCCTCTGATGTGGCTTCTCAGGGTAATTTATATGTGGAAGCGACCTTTGATAATTTGAACTACCCGCCATCAAATTCGGTACTATTTAATAGTAGACCCAATGGGCAACTTTGTGCGGGACAGCCATTTTTTTACAATCCGGGAGCTGAATTAAACGGGGCTGGAAATCGTTTGGAGTATGAGTTGATTACTCCTAAAACCGGACCAACTTCTAATGTGACATATTTTAGCGGTTATTCAGCATCTGATCCCTTTGGTTTAGAAGCAACTTTCGATTTTAATACCCAAACAGGAGAGCTTGAAGTTATACCGGTAATACCACAAGGAGACAGTGATGGTAGCTTAATTACGATTTTGGCAGTTAGAGTAAATGTTTTTCAGGGCGACGAGATAGTTTCATCGGTAGTCAGAGATATTCAAATGAATGTGGATTCCTGTGAGAATACAGTGCCTACTTTATCAGGGTTCAATGGTGGGCTCAATTATTCGATAGATATTAATGGCCTGGACCCAATATGTTTCAATTTTAAGGCAGTTGACCCTGATGCCGGCCAATATGTTCATGTTCATATGGAAAGTGAAGGTGATTTGGCAGGTACTGATTATGCTTTTACTTATAACGATGATCCTAATATTCGTACCGCAGAGTTATGCTGGACACCACCGGCTTCAGGAACCTATCGCTTTCTACTTAATGTACATGACGATCATTGCCCTGTAGGGTCGAATGTCTATACTTATACTATAAATGTTCATACTACCTGTAAAACTCGTATCGCTTTTGTAGTGGATGAGAGTGGTTCCATAAATGGAGCTGAGCCTGAAGATATAAGAGCGGGATTGGTAAGTTTTGTCAATCAAGAAGTGGATAAAGATATTGTAATGTCATTTATTGGAATGTCGTCTTCTAATGTACACAACAGAAACGATTATATAGTAGATTTAGAACTTAATCAAGCAAATAAGGCTTTATTTGATACTATTGTGGCTCGGTATAAAACACCTAGATCTCAAGCCAATAGTAGTAGCGACTATTGGGCTTCTGGGCTTTCTATAGTTAATGATTTTTCAGATGAGCCTGATATTGTGGTAGTAATAACTGACGGACAACAAGGGGGACCTACTGCTACTTCTGAGGCGATCGAATCATTAAAATCAAAAGGTACGCCTGTTCATATATTTGGGATATCAACAGGGTTTTACAATAGCTCAATGAGTCGACCTATCGAAGAATTTTTATCAGAGATTATAGATAGTCTAGTTTTGTCACAAAGCGATTCTGATTTGTTAACCTCAGATTATCATTCTCTTGCTACTTTTGTCGGTTTGGGTCAGGAAATTTCTCACCTGCCTGTGTTGCTTGAGCAGTCGCAGGTAGGATGCTTTTCTGTAGATCCTCCAGAAGTTTGCGACAACTGTATCACCTCTTTCTCCCCTTTCCGCAACGAAAAATATTTCTTAAGTGCCTGGGTGAAAGAAGGTGCAGGTGAAACCAGTGCTGCACATTTCGACAACGTCGGAGTGCTTTTGGAATTCACAGAAGCTGACGGTACACCGGTTGCTTCTTTTGATTGCCGGCCTTCCGGAGATATAATCGATGGATGGCAACGCATAGAATATGATTTCGTAGTTCCCGGGGATGCGGATTTGATTGATATTGTACTTAAGAACTATAACAATCCAAGTACGGGCATTCCTACTTTTTTCGACGACATACGCATACACCCTTATAACTCAAATATGAAGAGTTTTGTCTACGACCCGGAAACCTTTCGTTTGATGGCAGAACTGGACGAAAATAACTATGCAACCTTCTATGAATATGACGAAGAGGGTGCATTGGTACGCGTGAAGAAAGAGACTGAAAGAGGCGTGAAAACGATTCAGGAAAGTAGAAATAACACAGTTAAAGCGCAATAAATAATGAGGGGCATGTACAAATTAATTTATATAAGTTGCCTGTGTTGTCTGTGGCAATTAGCTATTGGGCAAGACTTAAAGGAAGAGTTAGATAAGCTCCATCAGGCTTCTGAAAACTATCAGTCTATTACATACAAGGTGAGTTATACCTCTTACATAGGAAATCATGAAAATCCTATCGATGTGAATGTGGGGCAGGTTGGTGTCAAAGGCAAGGTTAATTTTAATAAGATTGCCCACATCGAAGTTATAACGACCCCGAATTATAAACTAACAGTGAATCATCAGGATAAAAAAATGGCTTATATCCGCAAAATTCAAATAAACGGAGGTAGTGGTGCTGATGATATGGGGTTTTCTGTTGAGCGTCTGTTGCAACTAAGTGAACGACAGGTTTTACTGCCCGGAACTAAGAAACAAAAAGGCATGAAACTATTTTTCAAAAATGCTGAACTGGAGAGTGTTTTGGTTTACTATAATGCCAAATCCTACCTTCCCGAAGAATTAGAGATTCAGTATAGACAGGAAGTCACTTACAATCAAAATCAAACTAAATTCAAGGGTAAACCACGTATGGTGGTGAAAATGGAAGACTACCACTTCAATGAACCTTTGCCAAATTCCTGGCTGTCTTGTGAAGCTTATCTGAAAAAATCGGGTGAGCGATGGGTACTCAAGGAAGCCTATGCTGATTATCAATTGACAGGAGATACACGATTAAAAAGCTATTAAGATGAAAGCAATACAGAAAATCATTCTTTTGGGAACTTGTTTGTTCTATGTATTGCAGGCCCAGGGCCGCAAGCAGGTGTATAGTATCAAAGAACAGGCTTTGCCTCAGGGACAAACGACAATTGTAAATGTCGATGATCCTTTCTATGACGATATGTCATCAGGTAGTTCTTCTATTTTGCACAAAGAGACCAATACGATTATTGAATTTTACCTCGACTACAGCGATGCAACGCAGTTTTCAGCGGATATGTACGCAAATATCAACCTCCTGGTAAGTTACTCTTATTTTGATGGTACACAGTGGGTCGATGTTAATGATCAGGCTAAAACGGGCTTGTTTATTGAGTATAATGAAAACGGAACAAGTAAAGAACGTGTGGCTATTCGAATACCAGGTGGCGGACATGTTGAAGTAGAAGCGGTAGCAACAGCAGATCCATTAGGGCACCCTACAGCATCTTTTCCGCAGAGTTTAAAAATGGATGTGCGCATCGAAACCGAACGTTTTTTTCCATTGACAGCATCAAGCATCAATGCCGGTGATTTAACACATCAATTATTGAATGCTACCAAAGAATTGGAAATAAGTTGGCAAGAAATTGACGGAGCTGAATATTATGACCTGGAGTGGGCTTATGTGAACGATTATCATGCTGTTCAGGTGGAAGATGAACTTATATATAGTTTCCTTACACCGGAGCAAATTCATTTGCAGAAAGGGTTTTTCAAAACAAACAGTACGCGAGTGTCCCTTCATGCCGATACACTTTCTTATAAATTACCACTGCTATATGAACATGGTTATGTGGCTTATCGTTTGCGAGCGGTGGGTAAAACACTTTACCAGGGGCGTGAGCGATACTTTAACGGACAATGGTCTGCAAGTGACGAAGTACAATTGTCTAATTATGTGCACAAACAACTGATCCAGGGGCATGAGCATAAACTCAACTGGCAGCTAACACGCAATTTTGCAGAAGAAGGAAAGAATAAGTCAGCGATTAGTTATTTTGACGGATCATTACGTAATCGTCAGGTAGTTTCTAAGATTAATACGGAGAACGAAGCGATTGTTGGTGAAACAGTATATGATTCCGAAGGACGTGCCAGCATACAAATTTTACCCGTGCCTGCCAATGATGAGCGCATTCAATATTATCCCAATTTTAACCGTAAGAATGCTACACCAGGTATCGTTCCCTATAGCTGGCGTGATTTTGATACGGATACCGAAGATGACGCCTGCGTTTTACCTCCTGAAGCATTGAGCGATCAATCGGGAGCCGCCAATTATTATTCACCGGAAAACCCAAATACTGATAGGCATCATGAATTTTTGCCAGACGCTGAAGGATATCCGTTTACACAAATTGAATATACGCGTGATAATACCGGACGAATAGCCAATCAGAGTGGCGTTGGCCTTGTACATCAGCTTGGAAGTGGACATGAAACAAAATATTTGTACAGCAAAGTGAATCAATATGAATTAGATACACTTTTTGGCGCAGAGGTTGGTCATGCACGTCATTATAAAAGAAATACGGTAGTTGATCCGAATGGACAGGTGAGTGTGTCTTACCTGGACCCACAGGGACGCGTTGTAGCTACTGCGTTGGCAGGAGAGTCTCCTCAAAATTTGGAACAATTACCAAGCTTACAATCTGTAAATCATCGCATCAATTTATTGGAAAATCAACCAAATGATGCACGTATTGGTGTGGGAGAAGGTTACAGAGGATTTACTTCTCAAATTGTACCACTTTCCAAAGGAGATCATCAAATAATCTATACACTGGATGCACCCGATCCGTTTAGAGTAGATTGCATCGAACCGATTCCTAACGATCCTCAGTTTTGTGCTCCTTGTGCTCTGAATCTAGAGTTGTATTTGCGTAGTGCCTGTGGAGATTCATTGATAACAGTAAACCAAGCGGCACCGGGTAAGGATTGTGCGGGTGCGGGCTCACAGACCATAATAGACAGCGTTCGCTTTTTAGATTTTGAGGAGTATACATTGAGTAAGTACGTTAGCGTTGACGAGGTGATTTTGGATTCCCTTACTGCCGAATATGTGAAGTATTTAGCAGATCAATGCCTTTTGACTATTGATGATTTTCTCGAAGATGAGTTTGCAGTGATAGATACCACGGAGTGTGATTTTACCTGTGAAAAGTGTCTGGAAGAGTTGGAGGAAGAGTTTGGGAGTACTGCTCCTGAGTTTGGAGATATTGAGTTTGAGGCTTACAAAAGAAAGGCAGAGTTATGTGAGAAAATGTGCGGGCGCAGCGGTGTCAAATGTTTGATAGGTTATATGGGGATGTTGGCCGATGTAAGTCCGCATGGTCAGTATGGTCTTTTATTGGATGAGCCTCTTGGGTCTTCTAATGATCCTGATGCTGGTCCTGGCGAAGATCCTTTGACCCTTCCCGATGACGTGTTAGGGCAAAGCTCGGATACAGATGGAAATGAAGATCCTTTTAACACCGATATTCCGGACAATCCAAATCATGAACTATCAGTGTATAATACCAATAACAAGTTAGACGTTATTCGTTATTTTGGAGACAGGCCTATAATATACAATAACGCTCATTGGCGTAACCCAATGGTGCCTTATCAGGATGAAAATGGGGTGCTGGCGTATATTACCTGTGTAGCGCGTGCAGATAATGATGGTATACTTTATTATGAACCCGCACTAGCGAGTAATGAACAACCAGGCAGTATTGATGATAGGAAAGTTGTTCGTCCGGAAGCTTTGAAACACCTCAGTGATTTTGTTGATCGTTGGGAGCCGAGTTGGGCTAAATCCTTGGTTTTCTTTCATCCGGAATATCCAATTTATGAGGATTGTATCGCTATGGAAGAAAGCCACAAGTATATGGAAGCCATGATGAGGGCTAATTATCAGGAAGCTACTCTAGATGGTAAGGACGGATATGGCCCGTTTTTGAAACCTGAAAGTAATCACTTCATCACTGATTTAAATCCTGATCCGTTTTTTAATCACGAATTTGTACACCCTGATTATAAGATCATCGCGCAATATCGCAATGACAATTATATGCGTCTCATTGATGAACAAAATTTATTGAGCATCTCTGAGTTGGCCTATGCGGAAGAAGAATGCGCAATCAACGATCCGGCTATTTGTCCCCCTGATTTACAATGCATGGATGGACAGGGTGTTTTTGATGAGGATACCTGGAATAATCAGCGTGGCATGTATATGGACTTGCGCCTTCAAATTGAAGAAACCATTCTTAAAAACCGCATGATTAGAAGAGGATATTACAATGGTTGTATTGGTAATAGTAATTATGTGCCGACGCAGCATGATGTTCATATTTTCCGGAGCGGTTGGTTCAATAATTGGTTTGGGGTATATCTGTATTTCCTAAATAACTTTACACTTTGTAATGCCAACGACTATGATCTTTATGTTGATAAACAGGCCATTTTTCCATTAACACGTAACTTAATTGATAATCCATTTAGTAGTGAGGAGTTCTGCGAAGCAGAAACACCTCAGGCACTTGTCAATAATTTAAACGACCCTGCTTTATTGAATGATATTGAACCTCAGTTTTGTGATGATAAATTTGAATATGTAAGCCAGTGGTCTCGTAGGCAATATGAGTTGAAAATTTATGAGGATTGTGGACAATGCCCGATGGCTAAAGATCTGGAGAATGCGTTAAACAATGTAGCTTTTGTTGACACGATCCATTTACATGAGGATTTTAGATTAGGTTGTAGTGATAATTCACAAGCACCGTTATTTAATGACTTTCTTTTGAAAGCAATGGGCTTTGGCGATATTTCAGCTCCTCCGGGTAATATGATGTGGCAGGTAAACAACACCACAGATAATACCACAGATGATCAGTTTGTGATAGATGCAACTATAGTTACGGGTAATAGTAGCAATACACAAACTTGTGATGTTTCATTGACTTTTGACTATGCAAAGGTTCCGTCTGGTAATTTTGTGGCGGAAAAAGTAAATGGGATCTGTTGCCTCAACTATAGCACTGATTTGGATTTACAGGGTACCGGGCTGACTTTTACTTTTGGAGCGAAGTATATGGAGAGCGATTATGAACAGATTGAGTTGAGTGGCGAGGGAAGTACTTCATGTTTACGTCTGGACACTTGTGAATTGAAGCCTTTATGTACTCCGACTTCATTGGCAGGAGAATTTTTCAGTCTGTTTTCAGCCATTGCCTTTGGTTATCCTGATGATATTTCAGGTATCACCGGTCCGTTCTTCGCAAGTAATGGTGTTGAGTTAATGCACAGTCCGTTTAATGCTTTTGTTACTGAAGATTTGGTGAATAATGGGATCACTTCAAGTGCTGCCTGGACGAACCCTCAGGTTGGAATAGATGGACAGGGAAGAAGTACGGTAACGGGTGTTTTAAGTGATGGTCTTAATACTGATAATGACATTACCGTAAGCTTCACGGTGCTGGAGCCATTTCCAATGGGCACTACCTTTGACGACATTGTGAAGTTTAGCGCTTTCAGACCAGATCTGGATGTTAATGCCGACCCTGCTACTGATTGGTTTGTCAATGCCAAAGTGGAAGTAGCTACCAATGAATATGAAATGATAAAAATGTCCGTAAGTGTATTGGACAATAATGGAGCTATTGCTTTGCCATTGATGTCGTGCACCGATGCAATTTCTATCGATCAATAAATTATTGAATCTGTTTAAGAAGATGAAAAAGTTATCAATTCTCGTACTATTATGTTTAAGTGCATTTTATGCTCACTCCCAATGCACCTTCGACTCGACAGACATTGGAGTAAGCGTGACTACACCAAGTACCTGCGGCGGTACGGATGGCGGCGTGGTAATCACCTTACCTGTAAGCGGTGGCGGTACGTGTTATGATCTAAGTTCGGTAAGCCCTTCATACGATTGTGCAGACAGCTATGATGATACAATCAACAGCAACGGCACTTACTATGTAAACAACGGTGAGACGGTAGTAGTAAAGGGTCCTTTTGAGGGTAATATAGACATTAATAGCGGCACACTAGTGGTATGTGGTGATGTTACAATCAACAACCAGATCAACCTGACGGGCAACGACAAGCTGGTGGTGTTGGGCGATTTAACAGTAGCAGCGTTGAGTTTGACCAGCAGTGGAGCAAGTATTGAGAACTATGGCAGTATTACGTTGTATTATGAGAGTAGCTCTTCTTATGGTAGCATCCAGGTAAACGATGGGCTCGTAAAAAATTATGGAAGTATAAGCACGGCATTAGACTTTTCCTTAAACACGACAGACTCATATTTAGAGAACTATAATGAGCTGATTATAGGCACGGAGTTAAGCCAGCAGGGCCACTTACAAAACAATGTACGGGGAAGCTGGGAGAACTATGGTAGTATCACTACGCATTTAAACTTACAGTTGGATGCTGGAGGAATATTGAAGAACTATTGCCAGCTGCATTGCATGCGCAGCATGTATTTAACGAATCAGGGATTGTTTGAGAGTTACGGTTTGATTGATGTTGCAAGTGAGTTATACTTGCGTAATACAGTGACTATAGGGGGTAATGCGCTGATAGTAGCGGATAAACTGGTGCTGGAAAACCTGAACATTAGCAACACTGATAACAACTGTGCGTTGCTGAAAGGAGTGAACGAGTTGCGTATCCAAAACAGTGCGGTTGCCAGTGGGCCTATGAGCATCTGTGGGGAAGAAAATACCTATGAGTTGCATTTATTACAACTCAGCGGTGGCGCGGTACAGGACTGCCAGTGTACAGCAGATGGGGACAATGGTTTTCAAAGCAGTAGTTATAGTGTAACCTGGCCCGATGGCAGTACCCAGGAAGTACGCACAGATTTGGTGTCTGGTGATTATGATGTGACGGTAAGTGATGGAAGCTGTAGCATTACCTTTACGGTGAGTGTACCTACTTTAAGCATCGGTCTGGATTATATGGTACAGGGTACCTCGTGTGATAATACGACCCCTGAAGGGACTTTGAGTTTTGCAGCGACCGATGCACAGGCTCCGGTGAGTTATAGTTTGAACGGCTTAACGGTTACAAGTCCAACACCTATAGGAGTGGGAACACATACCTTAACGGCTACCGATGCGAATAACTGCAGCACCAGCCAGACGTTTAGCTTAGCTGCGGATGATTTATCAGGCTGTCTGGATGTAGATGTGGTTACGAGCGCACCGAGTAGCTGTGGCGGTCATGATGGTAGTGCAAGTGTGCATGTGAACCTGGACGATTGCGATGTGGTATCCCCTCCTCCCCCGACAGGCGGCTGTTATGATGTAAGTGGAGTAATGCCAGCATATAGCTGTGCAGTTAGTGACTACCAGTTTGTGTTGGATGGTAACAGCGGTGGCGGAGGAGGTCAACACTATGCGCAAAGCGGCACAACGACGTTGGTAAGCGGTCCCTTTACAGGAAAAATCTTTGTGGAGCCTAACGCGACCTTGGTGACTTGTGGTGAGGTAAAGCTGGAACAGGATATCATATTGGAGGCAGGAGCTAAATTGATTAATCTTGGTAAGCTGGAAGTAACGGCGATTGTGCTGAGGGATGTAAGCTCGAGGCTGGAGAACTTTGATTCATTAACAGTACTTTATGAAACAAGCTCTTCGTGGGGTAACTTCCAGGTAGATGCGGGCTTGGTGACCAACTACGGTACGATCGTGTTACCGTTCGACTTTTCACTGAATACAGCGAGCTCGCAGCTGATAAATAATAATGAATTACTGGTAGGTACGCAGTTAGGTGTTCAGGAAGCGCGTCAAATTAATGTGCGCGGTTACCTGGAAAACAATGGCAATATCACTACCTACCGCAACCTACAGGTAGATCCGGGTGGTCGCATGGAAAATAACTGTACTTATCTATCGTATGTAAATGGCTATTTAACGGATGCGGATGTTTTTACAAATAATGGTCGTATGACATTTTCGGGTGAGTTTTACCTTCGAGGGATGGTTAGTTTGGGCGAAGGCTCGTCCTTGACAGCCGACCGACTGGTACTGGAAGATGTGGTAGCGAGCAATGGTGAAATAGGCTGTGCGCTGCTAAAGGGAGTAAGTGTAGTCGATGTGCAACGTGGTAATACATATAGCGGCCCTATTAGTGTAAACGGAGCGATTAGTGTATGCACGGAAGGCAGTTATGGGATAAACTTTGATGAATTGAATCTGTTAGGCGGTGCGGTAGCGGACTGCCAGTGCCAGGTAGTTCCCCGGTTGATGCAGTCGATGGATGAGGTATGTGAGGTGCACTGGACCTCTGCTACAGGTGTATCGTCGACAGGCTCGGAGCGCGATGATTTAATGGCGGGCACCTATGAGGTGGTAATCAGCTGCACGAATGGCTGTCAAAAAACAGCGACGGTGGAAGTGCCTCAATCGAATGTAGGCGGCCCATCTATGCAGGTAAGCACCGAACCTTCACAAAGTGATGTATGTACGGGTCAAATTGATTTGGTGAGTGTAAGTGGCGGAACGGCCCCTTATAGCTATGCCTTAAATATGCAGTCAGGCGACTTTGCCTTTGGGGACCTATGTGCAGGAAGCTATACGGTGAGTGTGGTTGATTCCAATGGTTGTGAAGGCGATGTGATTGTGACAGTGCCATTGATAGATACGATCGACTGTAGTGGTTTGGATGTGACTGTAAGCCTGATTAACGAAGTAAGTGCTGGTAACTGTGATGGGAGTTATGAGGCGGTGGTGAGCGGCAACGTTGGTACGCTGAGTTATACATGGTATAATGAAGCGGAGGAGGAGCTGGATACGACAAGTACGCTTACGAACCTGTGTGCCGATGCGGTATACTTTGTACAGGTAGTAGATGGAAGTACGGGCTGTATGCGTTTAAAAAGACTGGATCTGTCCACAGCACCTTGTGGTAAAGAAATTGGTATTGACAAGCAGGATGTAAGTTGTGCAGGAGCTAATGATGGTCGTATTACGGTAGCTGTAGCAGGCGGCCTGGGTGGCGTGTCGGGTCAGTGCGATGCGAGTCCATCGGTAATCGAGTCTTGCAGCAACTGCGACCAGTTATTAAGTGGGAATGTGAACCTGACGCTAACAGACGGTCAAAAATATTGTGTGGCAGCAGGAGCTCAGTTATCAGGTAACCTGACAGTAGATAATGGGGTGGTGTCTGTGTGTGGTACGCTCAACAATGTGAATGTGACTTTGCGCAATGGGGGCGTTTTTATCCATAAAGGAGCTGGTCAGGTCAATTATTTGAATATCGAAAATGGAGCTTCGGGATATTTTTCAAACTACGGTACTTTAAGTGTCAATACCCTGAATATGTATGCAGGCGCTTATAATAACTATGGTACTTTGACGATCAACAGCTGGAATAGTAATAACAGTGCGTCTTTGAGCAATTATTGTACCTTAAGCATAACGAATCAGACAAGTATCAATGGCGGCAGTGTGTTTAATGGCGGCAGTATTACCTTTAATGGTAACGTGAACCTGAATGCGGGTTCCGGCTATGAGTTGAGTGGTGGCAGTGAGACAATGGTCAATGCAAGCTTAAATGCGTATACGAACCTGACTGGTACAGGGGGAGCAAGTGCCTTGATCATCAATGGTGTGGCGAATGGTAGTGGTCAGGTAAGTGGTCAGGTGCAAGTATGCGGTAGCAACAACCTGGGTCTTGTAAATGGAGCAACTCATGTAGGTAGCTGCGATAACATCAACCTTGGTTGTGAGGTAGTCTGGCTGGATGCGTTTGGCACCATCGTAGGAGAAGGCACAAGTAGAAGTAACTTAAGTGCGGGCATGTATATCTACCGTTTGGACTGTGGGGACTGTAATTTTGAGGATACGGTCTACATTAGTGAGCCATCGGTGCTGACGATTACTCCTTCCGATATTAAGGCAGCCAGCTGTGCGGAACAGTGTGATGGCAGTATAGGTGTAGCGGTAAGTGGAGGCCGTCCGATTTATTATTACAACTGGGATAATGGTTTTAGCCGCCAGTCGTTGTTGTCCCCTGGTTGCGCAGGAGATCACGTGCTGGAAGTGGAAGATAGCCGAGGCTGTAAGGCCAGCACCACAATTACCATACCTATAGCTGGTACGGGGAACTGCCCGTGTCAGACAGGGGGTATCCCCTTGAGCATGAGTGGGACAGATGCGAGTGGAGAGCATGTAGCCGATGGTAGTGCCACAGCCACACCTCAAAGCCCTCCTGGCGTGGCCCCTTACTACTATAGCTGGAGCCCTGATAACAAGTTACAAGGCAATGTAGGGGTATTGGATAGTGTCTTACCGGGCGCTTATAAAGTATTGGTGATCGACGATCAGGGCTGTAAAGGAGAAGATAGTGTGATTATAGGTCATGATAATGGGATCGATTGTGGTGGATTTGCTGCCGAGCTGCATGTGGATAGCGTTCCGCAATGCCCGAAATCGGCCACAGGAGTTTTACGTGTAACGACCAGCAATGGAATAGCGGATTATAGTTACCGCTGGATCTATGAGGAGCAAATTGTATTAACAGCAGCAACAGCCCTGTATGATGAAGCCCTGGCCGGCGATTACCGGGTGGTAGTGCGAGACAGTAGAGGCTGTGAGGCGGAGGCGACAAAGGGATTAGATTATGAAAGTGAAAACTGCGGTGGAGGCAATAACAACAATGGGAGCCTCTGTGATTTTAACCTGGGCTTGACGATTAATAATGTGGTAGATGCGCCCTGTAATCAGGAGCCTGAAGGCAGTATGCATATCAATGTGTCCAATGGTAGTAGCCCGTTTGCTTATAGTTGGTATGGCTTGGATTATGGGGTGAACGGTCAAGAGCCAAACTGGCCCTTGAATCGCTATGAGGTAAACCAACTAAGGGGCGATGATTACTTGGTGTATGTGATAGATGGAGATAGCTGCAGTGGCGTTGAGCGTGTGCGTATAGAAGGGGAGGAGTCTTGCCATGGCTGTGAAAGTTTTGATGTGGTATTGACAACACAGGAAGATTTGGTGACAGCCAATAACAACAGTGCATCAATAACGATAAGTGATGATGGAGCTCAGGATTACCTATACCGTATCAGCTGGAGTAATGGCGCTTACGGCACCACGGCTATCAGCAATCAGGGCTGTGGGATTTATGAGGTTACAGTAGCGCAGTATGGCCCAGGTGGTATTACAGGCAATCCGATCTGTGAGCTGAGTAGGACCTTTGAATTTGATTGCATACCACCACCAGATGATTGTAGTGATTTAAGTCTGTCCTATACGGTAAGCAAGCAGGTGGCAGGACCTGGCTTTGCTGGAGGCAGCTGGATCGATGTGCAGGTAACAGGTGGCACAGGGATGAACAGTTACCTTTGGAGTAACCAGGAGATCACCGAAGATATCAGCGTGCAGCAGCCTGGTGATTATACGGTGATAGTAACCTCAGATACCTGTGTGGACTCGTTGACAGTGACTATTAGCGATGATGTGTGTGTGCCGGCAGTCGGTGAAGATTGCTGTGAACCCTTAATTTGTGCTTGTATCGAAAACCCCCAAAACTGTGAGGATATTGACTTTGATATCACACATGTGAACTGTGCTAAGCAGGAAAAGGGATCAATCAACCTGATCGTGCATCACTTTGGAGTGGGCGGCCCTTATTACTTTTTATGGGATGGGCCAAATACGACCGCACACAGTGAAAACATAGCAGGAAGAGAAGCGGGTAATTATTATGTGACCATTTACGATAAGGACTATAACAGCATACAACTGGGTCCACTAGAAATATTAGATGAGAGCCCGTCGACTTGTATTGATGAAGATACTTGTGGGGGACGTATCATCTCGTTACAGGATTTACCGTGTGACCAGGGGGAGACGGGCAAGCTGAGCTTGATTGTGAGCCATGGAAAAGGGCCGTTTACATACAGCTGGACAAAAGATGGGGAGAGTTTTAATCAAAGTGGTCAGGATGTGACAGGTCTTGGAGTAGGTAGCTATGTGGTAAGTGTAGCTGATGATAATGGCTGTAGCTTTACGGAAAGCTATACAATAATGGGCCCTGGCACGAGTGATTGCTGCCCTAACCCTGAAGATGAAGACTGCCCTGCCTGTGAAATTATCCCAAGTAGCCGGCCCACAGGTTGCCCCGGGCTACAAGAAGGGAGTGCCCAGGTACAGATCATAGGAGGAATCGCTCCGAAAGTAAGCTGGGATATCCCAGCCGAAGGCCCTTCGGTGATTAACCTGGAAGCAGGTGTTTACAAGGCGATCATCACCGATGAAGGTAACCCAGCTTGTCAGGGCTCTAAGGAGATCAAAGTATTGGCGGTGTATGATCCAAAGGACTGCGGTCCTTGTCAGGACTTTGATCCGGGTATCGAAAGACAGTCGGGCAGTGACTGTAGCCTGGCAGGAACAACATTGATGGTATCGCAACAAGCGGATTATTACTACTGGAGTACGGGTGAGACCACGCGTTCGATTGTCATTAATAGCCCAGGTACTTACGAGGTAGAGGTATGGCGCTACTCAGGAATCAACGGAGAAGAAAAATGTATCAGGAATATAAAAATAGTGATCAATGAAGATAATAGCGACTTTACGATTGATAATGGTATAACAGCAGATGGGGAATACCTGTGTGCGGGAGGTAGTGTGAACTTGTATGCACCGTTGGTGCCGAATGCGGCTTACGAATGGTTCCCTAATGGAGGGATAGGCAGAGTGCTGGAGGTAACCCAGGCAGGCCGCTACTGGGTACGTATTACACGTGGGGAATGTGAGCTGGTATCTACGGACTATGATTTACGTGCCGCGCCCGATGATGTAGAAATCATTGGAGGGGTTGATTCGATCTGTACGGATAGCCCGGTGAGTTATACGATCTATGCCTCAACAGGAACAGGAACCATACGGTGGTACTATAATGGTACCTATGCAGGCAATAACCAGACCTTTAAAGTGCAGCAGCCGGGAACTTATAGCTTAGAGGTGACCTATCCGGGTTGTGCGTCTCAACAAGCCACACTGACGGTGGAAGAGTCGAGCGACTGTGACAGCATCCCCATCACTTGTGATCCGCGCAGTGTGTTTATGCCTATTGATCCGGAAGATATCTCAGACTGTAAATCAATCCTGATTGATGAGGCAGTATACAATGCGAATGAAAAGTACCGCACCTATATCAATGGCTTAAAGATCGACTTTCAAAACAATTACCTAAATCACTGCCTGGCTACCAATGAGTCAATGACGATGCAGAACCAGAGCGGAGAGGCCGTACATCACTACACCTTGTACTACTACGACCAGGGAGGTAACCTGGTGCGTACGGTACCACCGGAAGGGGTACGTCCGTTAAACAGTACGCAGATGGGAGAACTACGCACGCAGCGTGCAAGTAACCAGCGAGCTAATGTGTTCCCACAACACCGCTATGCGACGACCTATACGTATAACTCGTTGAACCAGCTGATCGGTCAATCGGTACCAGACCATGATTTGATGCAGCGCTACAGCGAAGAGGTGAGTACGCCCAATGAGGCAAATACAACCTGGAATGGAGCCACGGTAGCAGGCAATGGCAATGGTTTGCTGTATGGTACTGACCAGAATGACCAGACAGGTGTGTTGTATTATACGACCGACGGCGGCAAGAGCTGGCAGTCCCTGGAAAACATTGGTATCGGCAATTTGTATACGGCTTATGTGGTAGATGCGAACCTGATGTATGCAGCCGGTGAGTCTGGAACAGTAGTACGCAACCAGAACGGAGTATGGACGATCTTATCGATAGGCAGCAATGAAGGTATTGAGTACTTAAGTTTCTTTGGTACTGGCAGTACGGGTTATGCGATCACAGCAGCAGGCCATGCCTACAGCACTACAGATGCAGGCACTAGCTGGCAGCAGGTAGCAGGCTTTAGTCTTGATGAAGTAGTAGGTATGGTGAGTGGTATTGGTTTTGTGGATGCGGATCATGGGGTGCTTAGCAGTAGTTTGGGTGATCGTGGTTATGTATATACCACAGCAGATGGCGGCTTAAACTGGCAGGAAGAACAAATCAATAACCTGGGCAGGGAGCCGCAGGCCCTGGCAGTAGCCAATGGACAGAGTAGTGTGGCAGGAAATAGCGGATTGTTATTACAACAGGAAAGAGGGAGTACCTATAGCCAGGTTGCCAGTGGTCATAACCAGGAAGACTTTGAGGATATCGCGATGACCGGTAACGAGTTGTTTGTAGACAATGGCAGTGAGTGGCTTGCGATCGACCGCTTCAATGGTCAGGAACGAACCCTTGATACCTATTATGAAGCAGTATATAAACTGGAAAGCGAAGATGAGCTTTACGGACTAACAGGTAATACGCTACGCTTATTAAACGACAACCAGAGCAGTAATGAAATTAATTTAAGTAATACTCCGGCAGGCTTAAGTCTTGCAGGAACCGAACAGGTGTGCTACTGGATAGGTAGCGACCTGTATGTACATGATGCAGGTACGGAGCGTATGATAAGTGGCCCCTGGACTACCACTGCTATCACAAACCTGTATGGACGTTATGAACGTACAGGCGCTTTTTATGAGTTGTTGGTGACTACGGCGACGGGCTGGTATTACAACAGTTATGTGCCGATGGACAATGGCGAGCCACTGGGCGATTGGGCGACTACCACAATCAGTGATGATGTGAGACAGATCAGCTTTGCCACAGATGATGAAGGTATTTTGGTAGGCGCAAGTAACATTTATCGCAGTAGTGATGGCGGAGTAAACTGGCAGGTATTGAGTGCCAATAACGAGGGCTTTGAAGAGTTGGCCTTTACGGCAAGCAAGCTAACAGGTATAGCAAACGGTACATTGTATGTTTATGACAGTGAGGGAGGTTGGCAGGAAGAATCTTTGTCGATTACCCCGCTTCCAATAACAGATATGGCCTTACGCAAGACGAGTACCAATACGGACTACCAGGTGTATTTTGCAGGGACAGCAGGTCAGCTGCTGAGTCTGGATTATAATGGGGTGAACTACCAATTAACCGATGAGGGTAGTGGTATGAATGAAGACTTACAAACGATCGGCGTATCCTCACAAGATGATGTAGTGGCGGTAGGAGTTAATGGTACGCGCGTATATAGTATCGGTGCTGGCTGGTTAATCAACAGCAGTGACAGCCAAACAGGGCAAGAACTGGTGGTGAGTAATAGCAATAATGTGCTACTGGCAACAGCTGATGATGTGTATGGAGGTGCTACTACAGGGACCTTACTGTCGGTAGGAGGCATCAACAGAAAGGTGAATGCCCTGGATCTGTCGGAGTCAGGAAGCTTGATGCAACTGGCAGTAGGCGACGGCGGTTTTATAGCGACCTCTACGGGCGGCGCGTTTAGTCCGTTACCACAACTTGCTACCCCACAAATCAACGATGCAGTGATAAGTGCTTCGGGTCGGGGTTATGCAGTAGGAGCACAGGGCACGATTATTAAAACGATAGATGGCGGTCGCAACTGGACGATTCAGTCCTCGGGTACCACCGAGATACTACAGGGAGTGGCTATTTATGATAACAATAAAGCAGCAGTGGTAGGAGTCAATAGCTGGCTGTATACGACAAACGGCGGTGCTAATTGGATGGCAATACCGCTTCCTGCAAGCACGACCTTAGAGGCGACAGCGTTTATATACAACAACAAAGTATATGCGGTAGGTGAAGCAGGAGGCTTGTATAGCTATAACTTAAGTAACAACACCTTTAGCGATGAGTCCATTACCGCAGAGAGCGCTAATACCTTACGTGATATCACCTTTGTAGACAGCAAGGTGGGTTACCTGTGTGGAGACGGCAATGCGGTCTACAAGCTGGACCTGACCACAGGTCTTCCAGGCTGGCAGGCAGTAAAACCGGATGATGCAGGGGACTGGTATACGGTGGACTTTGTAGATCGGGAGATCGGTTATGTGAGTGGTGAAGATAATCAAAGTAATGTGGGCGTAGTACTCAAGACGATCAACGGAGGTGAAGGCTGGAACAATAACGACGACAGTCAGCTGATGCCATCAGGCGAGCCGGTGTTGAGTATCAGCACACAAAGCAGGGCCGAAGGGGTGGTTGTTACCGCTAACCAGGTGGTGAAAATGACGGACATGCGGGATCGCTTCAGTGGCTTGTTTTGGTACGATGAACTGGGCAGACTGGTGCTGAGTCAAAATACGAAGCAATATGAAAAACAAACACAAGATCCATACTTGCCGGCTTATAGCTATACCTTCTATGATCATTTAGGAAGAATCATCGAGGTAGGCGAAGTGTTTACCGACCAGCAGCCACTGGGTCTGGGTGAAGCATCAGGTGAGAATACCTCGTTTAATATCAGTGAAGGTTATGTACGTGAGTTTGTAGAAAGTGGCTTACGCACCGAGGTTACGCGTACGTATTACGATACGCTGCACCCACAAATGGATGCGATCGAAGCACACTATGCGACCCTGAACGATGCGGTGGACTTTACAAGTAGTACGTTAAGAAACCGTGTTGCAGCGACTAGTTATACGGATGCTTACAGTCAAGGAGTGTCTTATGACTTCGATCCATTGGCAGCAGGCAACTATGAATATGCGACATTCTATAGTTACGATATCCATGGCAATGTACATACGCTGGTACAGGATAATCCTGCTTTTGCGAACTACCCACTGGAAACAGGTAGTAGCTTAACACAACGTTACAAAAGGGTGGATTATGACTATGACCTGGTAAGTGGTAATGTGAATGAGGTGGCCTACCAGCGTGGACAGAAAGATGCGTTCTATCACCGTTATAGCTACGATGCGGATAACCGTATTGAAGAGGTGGAAACTTCAGAAGACAGAGTGATCTGGGAGCATCAGGCTACTTACGATTATTACAGACACGGTCCGTTGATGCGTAGTGTATGTGGTGACTTGCGGGTACAGGGCTGTGATTATGCTTATACGCTACATGGCTGGTTGAAGGCAGTGAACGGCAACAACCTGGCAGCAGGGACAGATATTGGTGAGGATGGTACAAGTACAACCGGCGTACTTAAAGATGAGTTTGGCTTCCAGCTGAACTACTATGCGGGAGATTATAAGACGATTGGCACACAGACATATACAGGCAGTGAGTTGGGTGGAGCAGTAGCCAGTGAGAGTGAGGACTTGTTTAACGGTAATATCTCAAGCAGGGTAACGGCAATTGCACACTTTATGAAGGATAATAACAGTGCACCAAGTGTGTTTGGCTACAAGTACGATCAGCTAAACCGTCTGAAGACGAGTACTTATTATGAAGGAACGAATACGGACTTAAGCAATACCGTGCAAAACGATGCTTACGGGGTAGCCTTAAACTACGATGCGAATGGTAACATCATGAGCTTAAACAGAACAGCCGATGAAGGCGAGTCGATGGATCAATTGGAATACCATTACGACCGACCGGGAGACCTGGGCAGCAATAGGTATACGAACCGACTGCTACAGGTAGCAGACAATGCGGGTTACACCAAAGACGACCACGACGACTGGGGAGACATCCAGGGATCAGATACCCAACACCCTAATGCAGGGCAGGATACAGACAACTATGCTTACGATGGTATTGGCAACCTGATCAAAGACGACCAGGAAGAGATCGACAGCATCGCCTGGACGGTCTATGGCAAGGTGTGGAAGGTGTATCGTAAAGAAACAAGTGCCAAACCTGACCTGGAATTTGTATATGACGCGGCAGGTAACAGGGTGATAAAAAAAGTTATTCCTAAAAATAGCGATACTGTAACTGTAAATCACTATATTAGAGATGCTAGCGGGAACTGCATGGGTATTTACAAAGAACATATCGTTATGTCGACACAGACCACCATGGATCTGAACCTGATAGAGCGTAGCATCTACGGTTCCTCACGTGTAGGATTAAATACGAATGTAATTGATGTAACAGAAGGCACTGACACAAGCGGACAAGGAAGTTATGTATTGGACTATGGTAGCAGACAATATGAACTAGCCGATCATTTAGGGAATGTGAGTGTGGTGTTATCAGGTAGACGACTGCTTAATACCAATGCCACAGACTTTACAGCAAACGTACTCAGCGCGAATGAGTACTACCCGTTTGGGATGGTGATGCCGAATAGAAGCTTTAGTTCTGAAAGTTACCGCTATGGGTTCAACGGTCAGGAAAAAGATGATGAGGTGAAAGGAAATGGGAATAGCCTGAATTACAAATATAGAATGCATGATCCAAGGATAGGAAGATTCTTTGCTGTGGATCCATTAGCAACAAAATATCCTTTTAACTCACCTTATGCATTTGGTGAAAATACCCCAATTGCGTTTATTGAATTAGAAGGTCTTGAGAAAGCCTACTATATGAATAGACTAGGTTTCTATATTGAAGGAGAGAATGATGTTCGAGGTTTTGAATATGTAGGGAATGTCAAACCGGATAAGCAGCCATATATGGAACTAGAAAAATCGAAAGGGGTACTGTTTCATAAAAATACAAAGAATATTTTAGCGAGTGGTTTAAATAAAGCTAATGCAGCAATGGGAGGTTCGCCAACGTGGTGGGAAGAACGTAAGCAGTATGATCAGGCAGAAGAGAGTTTTAATGAAATGCTCGTATGGACAGCTGAATTTTATATTACAGGTATTGCTATTGGTAGATTAGGAAAAGGTGTAACGAGTCTTTTAAAAGGTGCAGGAAATTCTATTTGGAAATTACCTGCTATAGGCATGAAGTCAAGAGGATTTGTTTATGAAAAAATGTTAGGCATTAAAGGTCTAATGAAAACGCACAATTTTCCAGTTATTGACGCCTTTTACAAAGGCGTTGCAACGAGTGTTAAAACTTTAGATATTTACGCGAAAAAATATCTAAAAGATGGAGTGCTTAAGTCTGGTTCTATTCAAAAGCAACTTACTAAATATGTAGATGATTTAAGTAAATTTAAAGATACAAGTTGGGGAGGTCAAGAAGTTCTGGCTAAAGATATTACTAAAAAGGTACTTGAGGTAGGTATCCCTCGAGGAGCTTCTAAAGCTGTTCAAAAGGAAATAAATGCTGTTATTAAATACGCAGAAAAAAAAGGTGTTGAAATGAATGTAAGAGTAGTTAAATAAACAAGGAAATATGCAGTTGATTCATATATATAAAACGAAATCTGATTATAAAATCGTAACATCTTATAGAACTGAGTCATGGAGTTATATAAATGGAGAGCCTATTTTCATTTTTCCAATTAGCTCACAAATAAAAGATTTAGAAGATAAAATTTTTGAGTCTTTGGAATCAAGTCGCGAAATATCAGAAAGTGAAGAAGAAGACATTTGGCTTGGAAACAAACTACTGAAAAGCTTAAAAGAGTCATCGTTTAATAAATTATATTCAAGTTCTGTGTGTGTTGGAGTTTTTAAGGATGAAGATATGTATGAAATTAAACCATATAAATTTAATGGGAAAAATAAAGGGATATCAGGAGATGATACAGAATCAGTAAAGTCTGATTTGAATATAAGTCGAAAAGATTTAACTGAGAAAATATTAAGTATGCTAAATAAATTGACTCCTGCTGTTTCAAGTTAACAGCAAGCCCCCCGCTGGTGCGAGTAAATAGCCACTAGTGCTGGCGCAAGATTGCATCTTGTGTCGTACATGCTACAAGAGAAGAAATAAAGAAAAGGCCTGTAGTGGGTCTTTTTTAGTTTATATCGGAAAGGGCACAGGAGGGGAATTAGGAAGCTAGTTTTTGTTGTAGATCGGTTTTGAGAATAAAAGCGTCTAGAATCTCTTTAATGAGTCTTTTACGATCTTCGGGCATTTGTTCTATTTTTTTAAACTGCGCGAGTAGTTCCTGATCGGAAATATTGCTTTGTGCTTTGTCGTCAATAGTGCCATTCATTAAAAAATCGGGCGAAACATCAAGAGCGTTAGCGAGTCTGTTAAGTACATCAGCAGAAGGTTTAGCGTCACCTCTTTCGTACCTGCCAACATTAGTATAATGTACATTGGCTAGTTCGGCGAGTTTTTGTTGTGATAATTTTTTGTTAGTGCGCGAATTTTTAAGTCTTTCTGCTAAGCTCATAATCAAGTGAAATCACGTAAATAGTGCTTAAAAATAGCTAAATCGCACGTTTATATCAATTTTGTTAAAGTGTATTGGCTATATTTGTTGTTTTTAAAGTTTGCTTTATTGAAGTGTATGTGGTATGTTTAAAGTGAATATGCACAAAATGATTTTTTTTCAAAAAACTTTCAGAAATGTCCGAACGCAAAACCAAAACCCTCAAGATCCATCCCATAACTCAAGGAAGCAACCAGGTACCACATATCCATTTAGCCGGCCAATGGCTGGCAAAACTCGGCTTTACCATCAACGACCACGTGAGTATCACAATTAGAGAAGGCTTACTGATCATTGAGCCATTGGAAGCAGCAGCACAACAAGTACAAGAAAAGGTCCAGGAACTGCAAAGCATCAAAACGCAACTCAAAAAGCTGGCCTGATGGAGATTAAGGAAATCAAAGAGCGACTAAGCATCATGGAAGTTTTGAACTACTACCACTTAAAACCCACTGCCAAAGGCGCATTAACCTGTCCCTTTCACACTCCAAAGCAAGGTGGTAGAAAAAAGACGATGCAAATCTATCTGGACACGAATCGTTACCAGTGCTTCCACAAAGACTGCAAGGCTGGCAATGGCGATGTCATCGACTTTATCCAACACAAAGAAGGTTGTACCAAGCATGAGGCAATCGAGAAAGCAAAAGCATTACTAGGAGCAAATGTAACTCCTGTGCCTGCCCCGGGCAAAGACCCGGGGCCTAAAGGCACTCAAGATGCCCAATCCGATGGACAAACCAGTTCGGAAGATCAGCCGGGGGAAGTTAAGGAGGGGATCCACTTCCCCTTGGCTGGTTGTTTTACAAAAGTCAGTGATGAGCAGCTGAGTTACCAGGATGATCAACTAGCAATCACAGCTTTAGGTGGTGTTCGATTAGAAGGTCTGGATCGCTTGCGGGTAACCCTAAAAATCACTATCAAGGAACAAAACGAAGGAAATAGCATCCGTCACAGCCTAGATCTGTACAACGACGACCAGGTGGAGAAACTCACCCGCAAGACGGCAGAACGCTTGGAAATCGGTACAAGCGTGATCAGAAAAGCCTTGCAAAACCTCACTGATCATCTGGAAAACTACCGCCTGGAAGCACTCAACCAAAATAGTAGCACCAATCCGGAAACACCAGCATTAACAGCCGGGGAAAAGCAACAAGTTATCGCTTTTTTAAAAGAACAAGACTTAATGCATCGCACCAATGAACTGCTGGGCGAAAGTGGTATCATTGGCGAAACCATCAACAGACAAATACTTTGGTTAGTCTACAGCAGCAGAAAACGTCCCAAGCCCTTGCATGTAATCTGTTTGGGTGCGAGTGGCACTGGTAAAACCTACTTGCAGGAAAAAGTAGCACGTTTTGTGCCCGAGCAAGAAAAGTTCACTTTTACGGCCAGCACAGAAAACGCCTTTTACTACCTGGAACCTTACGATTTATGTCACAAAGTAGTACTCATTGAAGATATGGATGGGGTGCAATATTTACTCTACCCTTTAAGAGAACTACAAACCAAACAGTGGATTAGTAAGATCGTTCCAATGAAAGACAGCCCGACCAGCACCAGCAACAAAACAAGGAAACTGGAAGTGTTTGGCCCCATCTGCCTAAGTGGCACGACCACCAAAGAAAAGATCTACGAAGACAATGCGAATCGTTGTTTACTATTGCACCTGGATAACAGCTACGAGCAGCAAGAGGCGATTATGGACTACCAACGAAAGCTGAGCGCGAATAAAATCAATACCGAAAATGAGCTTCAGGCGGCGCAAACTTTACTACACATCCAACAAGTCTTAGAACCGGTAAAAGTAGTCAATCCTTATGCGGAGCACTTAAAAATCCCGCACAAGTGCTTTAAACCACTACGTACCAACGAACACTACTTACAGTTTATCGAAACGGTAACCTGGTACCATCAATACCAAAGACAAGAAAAGGCAGATGAAAACGGGGAACTATACATCGAGACCACTTTAGAAGACATTGAGACGGCCAATAGACTTATGAAGGAGGTGCTTTTAACGAAAAGTGATGAACTGCCCAAAAGCATAAGAAGCTTCTTCGAGGCACTTAAAAGCTGGCTAAAGCAAGTGAAGAAGACGAGCTTTTATAGCAAAGAGGTACGGAATTACTTTCGGCTGTATCCAATGAAAGCAAATCGTTACCTGGGTACTTTAGAGCAATACGATTACATCAGAAGAGTAGGAGGGAACAAAAAGGTGGGTTATGAGTATGAAATCTGCGATTGGGACGATTACAGCCACTTGCAAAAAGGCCTGGATGTGCTGGATGAATTACTGGAAACGCTTCGAAACACCGAAAATGAGCAACAGAAAGAGGTGGGTAAGGGTCTTGTCCCGAGTTTACCTCGGGAATAACATAGAATAACATAAGTATAACAAGTTGCTGAAAAACGTAAATAGCAGAAAGACAGCAAGAAAGGTCTAGGTATAACAGTATAACAAGAATAACAAGGGGGCAAGCGGCTACTAAAGCAGTATTGAGTGTGAGTGTTGAGCAAGAGGAAGAGAGAAAAAAGGTCTAATGAAACAACTAGGTATCCAAACCGCACACTACCGCTATTTAGAAGCTGGTTTTAAAGAGTGGCTGGACATACAGGGTTATGCGATGAGCACGGTAAACAGTCTTCCGGTACATGTGCATGAATTACTGCACTGGCAGGAAAAGCAAGGGTATAAAGAAATAAAAGAGTTAAGCAGTGATCAAATCAATAATTACTACCATCACCTGAAAAACCGCAAACACCAACGAAAGGGAGGGGCTTTGAGCAACAGTTACCTCAATAAACACCAGCAAGCCATTTTAAAGTTTAGTGAGTACCTGCAGAAAAGTAAAAGCCAGGTAATCGACGACCTCGAGCTAAAACGAGAAATCCCCTCAGCAAACAAAATTAACTACCTCACCCAAGCCGAAATCAAGACCCTGTTTGAAACGGCAAAAACCCAACACCAAAGCGAACGGCTGTCATTAATTAACAGCCGAGACCAAGCGATACTGACCATATTTTACAGCTGTGGTTTAAGAAGGAGTGAGGGACAAAGACTGGATATCAGCGACCTAAACTTTGATCGACAAGTGCTCAAGGTAAGGAAAGGCAAAGGTAACAAAGGGCGGCTGGTACCTTTTAACAAAACCAGTAGCACTTATTTACAAGATTACCTCTATGATACAAGGCCACAATTAGTACAAAACAACAAAGAACAAGCCTTTTTTATTGGCCTGAACGGAAATAGGATGCAAGGACAAAGCCTGGCCAGAAGGGTAGAGCTATTAGCCCAACATAGTAAAATCGATAAAAAAGTACACTTACACCTGCTTAGGCATAGTGTGGCCACACATTTATTACAAAATGGCATGAGTTTAGAAAATATCGCCCGATTCTTAGGTCATAGTAGCCTGGAGAGTACGCAACAATATACGCACATAGCCGGAAATGAATTATAAAAGCTACTTAAAACAAAAGGGCCACACAACAAAGACGATCAAGGGTAACCTGTACAGCATAGCCCAACTAGAAAAATGGCTGAAAAACGAAGGAATAGTCATAGAAACATGCACTTACAACGATTTAATGGCTTATGTACAAAGTCTAAAAGGCAAGGTGAAGCAGAAGACCATCGAGCTGTATCTAACAAAAATCAGTCACTACTTTGACTACCTGAAAGCCGAAGGAAAACGAACAAACAATCCAGTAAATCAAATCAAAATCCAAGGCATCCAACGTCAGGAATTACATGAAATCTTAAGTAAACAGGAATTAGAAGTCCTCTTTCATGACTATGAAGTCTATGAAAACGACCACCCCAACAACAATTATCATTGGTTTAAGAATCAGCAACTAAGCAGCCAACGCAACAAAGTGATTATCGGGTTAATCGTTTATCAGGGTTTAGATACAGCGGCCTTGACTAATTTACAAACAGCAGACCTCCAATTACGAGAAGGAAAAATCCACATCCCAGGAAGTAGAAAAAGCAATGCAAGAACATTAAGACTACAAGCCGATCAAGTCCTGGACCTGATGGAATATCAACAGGTTACTCGATCTACATTGCTTCAAGAGACTGGCAAACAAAGCGAACAATTATTGATCAGTACCGGCAAAGGTGAAAAGTTGTACAATGTACTTCAATGTCTGCTTAAACAACTAAAACGAATCAACCCCAAAGTAACAAGCATTCGTCAGCTCAGAGCGAGTGTGATCACTTATTGGCTCAAAAACTACAACCTACGAGAAGTGCAATACATGGCCGGACACAAGTATGTAAGCAGCACAGAAGCTTACTTAATTAACGACTTAGATGATTTACAAGAGGAAGTGAGTAAGTATCATCCGATGGGGTGAATGAACCAAAAAGCGGGAAAAAATCGTTAACTTTACATAAGGCCAAAAGCAAAAAAAAAAAATGCAGCCACAACAAGAAATAAGCAAATATATTATTGTCTCACCAGAAATTTTGGGAGGCACACCTGTTTTTAAAAATACACGAGTGCCAGTAAAAAATCTATTTGATTATTTAAAGGCAGGAGACAGCTTGTATGAATTTTTAGAGAACTTTCCGTCAGTGGAGAAAGAAATAGCTTTGCGTGTATTAAGTCTTGCTGCTTATTTAATAGAACATAATGAAGGATCGAACGAAGTTGCTGCTTGACGAAAATCTTCCTAGAAAGTTGAAATATCGTTTTAGTGATGAATATGAAGTTTTAACTGTTGTAGATATGGGTTGGAGTGGAAAGAAAAACGGAGAGTTACTATCTGCAATGAATGGGCAATCACTAAGTATTTTGATTAGTTCAGACAAAAACATGAGTCATCAGCAAAACCTAGAAAAATATGGAGTGGCTTTGTTGGTATTAGATGCTCCTGATAATCGTTATCCAACGTTATTAGAATACTTACCTAATCTGGAAGATCAATTATCAAAAGGAGTAAATCCAGGTCTTATAGTCATTAATAAATAATCTATCGGAAAGGGCATCGGAACCCGTCTGGAAGACATCGGTAAAACAAGAAAATCCGTCTCTGAATCCCACTCACGTAAGCCATCGCGCACGCTTCGTAAAACTCCGCTCCCGCACGAAAAGCGGCGTTCGTCGCTCATACCGCTTTGTTGCAGTCGCCACAAAAACAAGGCTATACAAGCTCCTTCGTCGGCCTTGTTTTAGTAGCTCCTTTCACACGCTATATTCGTTCCTCACGTCAGTTCCTGTGTCTGCGACCGGTTCCGTGCCTCCACCGTCCACCGCCACTCACTGCCAGTAATTTTGCTCGCCTGCTAGTCGCCCCGGGCTGCAGCTGGACTGATTGTTTGCCTGCGGCAGCAAGGCCAGCTTTGTGTTTGCAACAGAGCTAGCCCTCCGTGTCTCGTACCTCAACACTGTCAGTCTAGCCCCCGTGTCGACACTCGCTAGGCGGCGAGCATAGGCCGTACGCGCAGATCCTTCGCCGTTTTAGCCGCAGGCGCTTTTTCATTCCGCATTGGTAACTATCGGAAGGGGCATAGGAACCCGTCCGGAGGACATTAGGAAAAGAAACAGGAAATAAATACCCCGACGCCCATGCCCAAGGGACTTCATCCCTTCAACCCTGAGTCCCCGTTTAAGCTCAAAATCCGCACAAATCATCCCGCAATCCAAAGCTTTTGATCTTAACCGGGTTTAACCCACTACCGCCACTAAACCCGAAAAGAAAGCAGCCCTGGAATGGGAGTGCATAAGGGGCGGACCGCAGGGAGCACTTATTTTACATAATGTGCCTATAATTAACCCGCAGTGGCATTAAACGGCTAAAATCGAGGAGTTTTATAGGATCACATTATGTTAAAACGGACATGAAGGGGCTGCTTTCTTGCTCAATGACTCACCGAAAAATCAGACAGGTAACTGGCATGATATGAAACGGAATGCTATATTGTAAATGATCGGGCAAACGAGTCTGACAAAAAAGTATTGACTGTGTAGAAGGGGTTAGCGAAAAAGTTGAAAGCGAAGTAGGGCTAGGAGCAAAATAGACAGTAAAAAAGGTGCATTGAGTACTACCCGTTTGGGATGGTGATGCCGAATAGAAGCTTTAGTTCTGAAAGTTACCGCTATGGGTTCAACGGTCAGGAAAAAGATGATGAGGTGAAAGGAAATGGGAATAGCCTGAATTACAAATATAGAATGCATGATCCAAGGATAGGAAGATTCTTTGCTGTGGATCCATTAGCAACAAAATATCCTTTTAACTCACCTTATGCATTTGGTGAAAATACCCCAATTGCGTTTATTGAATTAGAAGGTCTTGAGAAAGCCTACTATATGAATAGACTAGGTTTCTATATTGAAGGAGAGAATGATGTTCGAGGTTTTGAATATGTAGGGAATGTCAAACCGGATAAGCAGCCATATATGGAACTAGAAAAATCGAAAGGGGTACTGTTTCATAAAAATACAAAGAATATTTTAGCGAGTGGTTTAAATAAAGCTAATGCAGCAATGGGAGGTTCGCCAACGTGGTGGGAAGAACGTAAGCAGTATGATCAGGCAGAAGAGAGTTTTAATGAAATGCTCGTATGGACAGCTGAATTTTATATTACAGGTATTGCTATTGGTAGATTAGGAAAAGGTGTAACGAGTCTTTTAAAAGGTGCAGGAAATTCTATTTGGAAATTACCTGCTATAGGCATGAAGTCAAGAGGATTTGTTTATGAAAAAATGTTAGGCATTAAAGGTCTAATGAAAACGCACAATTTTCCAGTTATTGACGCCTTTTACAAAGGCGTTGCAACGAGTGTTAAAACTTTAGATATTTACGCGAAAAAATATCTAAAAGATGGAGTGCTTAAGTCTGGTTCTATTCAAAAGCAACTTACTAAATATGTAGATGATTTAAGTAAATTTAAAGATACAAGTTGGGGAGGTCAAGAAGTTCTGGCTAAAGATATTACTAAAAAGGTACTTGAGGTAGGTATCCCTCGAGGAGCTTCTAAAGCTGTTCAAAAGGAAATAAATGCTGTTATTAAATACGCAGAAAAAAAAGGTGTTGAAATGAATGTAAGAGTAGTTAAATAAACAAGGAAATATGCAGTTGATTCATATATATAAAACGAAATCTGATTATAAAATCGTAACATCTTATAGAACTGAGTCATGGAGTTATATAAATGGAGAGCCTATTTTCATTTTTCCAATTAGCTCACAAATAAAAGATTTAGAAGATAAAATTTTTGAGTCTTTGGAATCAAGTCGCGAAATATCAGAAAGTGAAGAAGAAGACATTTGGCTTGGAAACAAACTACTGAAAAGCTTAAAAGAGTCATCGTTTAATAAATTATATTCAAGTTCTGTGTGTGTTGGAGTTTTTAAGGATGAAGATATGTATGAAATTAAACCATATAAATTTAATGGGAAAAATAAAGGGATATCAGGAGATGATACAGAATCAGTAAAGTCTGATTTGAATATAAGTCGAAAAGATTTAACTGAGAAAATATTAAGTATGCTAAATAAATTGACTCCTGCTGTTTCAAGTTAACAGCAAGCCCCCCGCTGGTGCGAGTAAATAGCCACTAGTGCTGGCGCAAGATTGCATCTTGTGTCGTACATGCTACAAGAGAAGAAATAAAGAAAAGGCCTGTAGTGGGTCTTTTTTAGTTTATATCGGAAAGGGCACAGGAGGGGAATTAGGAAGCTAGTTTTTGTTGTAGATCGGTTTTGAGAATAAAAGCGTCTAGAATCTCTTTAATGAGTCTTTTACGATCTTCGGGCATTTGTTCTATTTTTTTAAACTGCGCGAGTAGTTCCTGATCGGAAATATTGCTTTGTGCTTTGTCGTCAATAGTGCCATTCATTAAAAAATCGGGCGAAACATCAAGAGCGTTAGCGAGTCTGTTAAGTACATCAGCAGAAGGTTTAGCGTCACCTCTTTCGTACCTGCCAACATTAGTATAATGTACATTGGCTAGTTCGGCGAGTTTTTGTTGTGATAATTTTTTGTTAGTGCGCGAATTTTTAAGTCTTTCTGCTAAGCTCATAATCAAGTGAAATCACGTAAATAGTGCTTAAAAATAGCTAAATCGCACGTTTATATCAATTTTGTTAAAGTGTATTGGCTATATTTGTTGTTTTTAAAGTTTGCTTTATTGAAGTGTATGTGGTATGTTTAAAGTGAATATGCACAAAATGATTTTTTTTCAAAAAACTTTCAGAAATGTCCGAACGCAAAACCAAAACCCTCAAGATCCATCCCATAACTCAAGGAAGCAACCAGGTACCACATATCCATTTAGCCGGCCAATGGCTGGCAAAACTCGGCTTTACCATCAACGACCACGTGAGTATCACAATTAGAGAAGGCTTACTGATCATTGAGCCATTGGAAGCAGCAGCACAACAAGTACAAGAAAAGGTCCAGGAACTGCAAAGCATCAAAACGCAACTCAAAAAGCTGGCCTGATGGAGATTAAGGAAATCAAAGAGCGACTAAGCATCATGGAAGTTTTGAACTACTACCACTTAAAACCCACTGCCAAAGGCGCATTAACCTGTCCCTTTCACACTCCAAAGCAAGGTGGTAGAAAAAAGACGATGCAAATCTATCTGGACACGAATCGTTACCAGTGCTTCCACAAAGACTGCAAGGCTGGCAATGGCGATGTCATCGACTTTATCCAACACAAAGAAGGTTGTACCAAGCATGAGGCAATCGAGAAAGCAAAAGCATTACTAGGAGCAAATGTAACTCCTGTGCCTGCCCCGGGCAAAGACCCGGGGCCTAAAGGCACTCAAGATGCCCAATCCGATGGACAAACCAGTTCGGAAGATCAGCCGGGGGAAGTTAAGGAGGGGATCCACTTCCCCTTGGCTGGTTGTTTTACAAAAGTCAGTGATGAGCAGCTGAGTTACCAGGATGATCAACTAGCAATCACAGCTTTAGGTGGTGTTCGATTAGAAGGTCTGGATCGCTTGCGGGTAACCCTAAAAATCACTATCAAGGAACAAAACGAAGGAAATAGCATCCGTCACAGCCTAGATCTGTACAACGACGACCAGGTGGAGAAACTCACCCGCAAGACGGCAGAACGCTTGGAAATCGGTACAAGCGTGATCAGAAAAGCCTTGCAAAACCTCACTGATCATCTGGAAAACTACCGCCTGGAAGCACTCAACCAAAATAGTAGCACCAATCCGGAAACACCAGCATTAACAGCCGGGGAAAAGCAACAAGTTATCGCTTTTTTAAAAGAACAAGACTTAATGCATCGCACCAATGAACTGCTGGGCGAAAGTGGTATCATTGGCGAAACCATCAACAGACAAATACTTTGGTTAGTCTACAGCAGCAGAAAACGTCCCAAGCCCTTGCATGTAATCTGTTTGGGTGCGAGTGGCACTGGTAAAACCTACTTGCAGGAAAAAGTAGCACGTTTTGTGCCCGAGCAAGAAAAGTTCACTTTTACGGCCAGCACAGAAAACGCCTTTTACTACCTGGAACCTTACGATTTATGTCACAAAGTAGTACTCATTGAAGATATGGATGGGGTGCAATATTTACTCTACCCTTTAAGAGAACTACAAACCAAACAGTGGATTAGTAAGATCGTTCCAATGAAAGACAGCCCGACCAGCACCAGCAACAAAACAAGGAAACTGGAAGTGTTTGGCCCCATCTGCCTAAGTGGCACGACCACCAAAGAAAAGATCTACGAAGACAATGCGAATCGTTGTTTACTATTGCACCTGGATAACAGCTACGAGCAGCAAGAGGCGATTATGGACTACCAACGAAAGCTGAGCGCGAATAAAATCAATACCGAAAATGAGCTTCAGGCGGCGCAAACTTTACTACACATCCAACAAGTCTTAGAACCGGTAAAAGTAGTCAATCCTTATGCGGAGCACTTAAAAATCCCGCACAAGTGCTTTAAACCACTACGTACCAACGAACACTACTTACAGTTTATCGAAACGGTAACCTGGTACCATCAATACCAAAGACAAGAAAAGGCAGATGAAAACGGGGAACTATACATCGAGACCACTTTAGAAGACATTGAGACGGCCAATAGACTTATGAAGGAGGTGCTTTTAACGAAAAGTGATGAACTGCCCAAAAGCATAAGAAGCTTCTTCGAGGCACTTAAAAGCTGGCTAAAGCAAGTGAAGAAGACGAGCTTTTATAGCAAAGAGGTACGGAATTACTTTCGGCTGTATCCAATGAAAGCAAATCGTTACCTGGGTACTTTAGAGCAATACGATTACATCAGAAGAGTAGGAGGGAACAAAAAGGTGGGTTATGAGTATGAAATCTGCGATTGGGACGATTACAGCCACTTGCAAAAAGGCCTGGATGTGCTGGATGAATTACTGGAAACGCTTCGAAACACCGAAAATGAGCAACAGAAAGAGGTGGGTAAGGGTCTTGTCCCGAGTTTACCTCGGGAATAACATAGAATAACATAAGTATAACAAGTTGCTGAAAAACGTAAATAGCAGAAAGACAGCAAGAAAGGTCTAGGTATAACAGTATAACAAGAATAACAAGGGGGCAAGCGGCTACTAAAGCAGTATTGAGTGTGAGTGTTGAGCAAGAGGAAGAGAGAAAAAAGGTCTAATGAAACAACTAGGTATCCAAACCGCACACTACCGCTATTTAGAAGCTGGTTTTAAAGAGTGGCTGGACATACAGGGTTATGCGATGAGCACGGTAAACAGTCTTCCGGTACATGTGCATGAATTACTGCACTGGCAGGAAAAGCAAGGGTATAAAGAAATAAAAGAGTTAAGCAGTGATCAAATCAATAATTACTACCATCACCTGAAAAACCGCAAACACCAACGAAAGGGAGGGGCTTTGAGCAACAGTTACCTCAATAAACACCAGCAAGCCATTTTAAAGTTTAGTGAGTACCTGCAGAAAAGTAAAAGCCAGGTAATCGACGACCTCGAGCTAAAACGAGAAATCCCCTCAGCAAACAAAATTAACTACCTCACCCAAGCCGAAATCAAGACCCTGTTTGAAACGGCAAAAACCCAACACCAAAGCGAACGGCTGTCATTAATTAACAGCCGAGACCAAGCGATACTGACCATATTTTACAGCTGTGGTTTAAGAAGGAGTGAGGGACAAAGACTGGATATCAGCGACCTAAACTTTGATCGACAAGTGCTCAAGGTAAGGAAAGGCAAAGGTAACAAAGGGCGGCTGGTACCTTTTAACAAAACCAGTAGCACTTATTTACAAGATTACCTCTATGATACAAGGCCACAATTAGTACAAAACAACAAAGAACAAGCCTTTTTTATTGGCCTGAACGGAAATAGGATGCAAGGACAAAGCCTGGCCAGAAGGGTAGAGCTATTAGCCCAACATAGTAAAATCGATAAAAAAGTACACTTACACCTGCTTAGGCATAGTGTGGCCACACATTTATTACAAAATGGCATGAGTTTAGAAAATATCGCCCGATTCTTAGGTCATAGTAGCCTGGAGAGTACGCAACAATATACGCACATAGCCGGAAATGAATTATAAAAGCTACTTAAAACAAAAGGGCCACACAACAAAGACGATCAAGGGTAACCTGTACAGCATAGCCCAACTAGAAAAATGGCTGAAAAACGAAGGAATAGTCATAGAAACATGCACTTACAACGATTTAATGGCTTATGTACAAAGTCTAAAAGGCAAGGTGAAGCAGAAGACCATCGAGCTGTATCTAACAAAAATCAGTCACTACTTTGACTACCTGAAAGCCGAAGGAAAACGAACAAACAATCCAGTAAATCAAATCAAAATCCAAGGCATCCAACGTCAGGAATTACATGAAATCTTAAGTAAACAGGAATTAGAAGTCCTCTTTCATGACTATGAAGTCTATGAAAACGACCACCCCAACAACAATTATCATTGGTTTAAGAATCAGCAACTAAGCAGCCAACGCAACAAAGTGATTATCGGGTTAATCGTTTATCAGGGTTTAGATACAGCGGCCTTGACTAATTTACAAACAGCAGACCTCCAATTACGAGAAGGAAAAATCCACATCCCAGGAAGTAGAAAAAGCAATGCAAGAACATTAAGACTACAAGCCGATCAAGTCCTGGACCTGATGGAATATCAACAGGTTACTCGATCTACATTGCTTCAAGAGACTGGCAAACAAAGCGAACAATTATTGATCAGTACCGGCAAAGGTGAAAAGTTGTACAATGTACTTCAATGTCTGCTTAAACAACTAAAACGAATCAACCCCAAAGTAACAAGCATTCGTCAGCTCAGAGCGAGTGTGATCACTTATTGGCTCAAAAACTACAACCTACGAGAAGTGCAATACATGGCCGGACACAAGTATGTAAGCAGCACAGAAGCTTACTTAATTAACGACTTAGATGATTTACAAGAGGAAGTGAGTAAGTATCATCCGATGGGGTGAATGAACCAAAAAGCGGGAAAAAATCGTTAACTTTACATAAGGCCAAAAGCAAAAAAAAAAAATGCAGCCACAACAAGAAATAAGCAAATATATTATTGTCTCACCAGAAATTTTGGGAGGCACACCTGTTTTTAAAAATACACGAGTGCCAGTAAAAAATCTATTTGATTATTTAAAGGCAGGAGACAGCTTGTATGAATTTTTAGAGAACTTTCCGTCAGTGGAGAAAGAAATAGCTTTGCGTGTATTAAGTCTTGCTGCTTATTTAATAGAACATAATGAAGGATCGAACGAAGTTGCTGCTTGACGAAAATCTTCCTAGAAAGTTGAAATATCGTTTTAGTGATGAATATGAAGTTTTAACTGTTGTAGATATGGGTTGGAGTGGAAAGAAAAACGGAGAGTTACTATCTGCAATGAATGGGCAATCACTAAGTATTTTGATTAGTTCAGACAAAAACATGAGTCATCAGCAAAACCTAGAAAAATATGGAGTGGCTTTGTTGGTATTAGATGCTCCTGATAATCGTTATCCAACGTTATTAGAATACTTACCTAATCTGGAAGATCAATTATCAAAAGGAGTAAATCCAGGTCTTATAGTCATTAATAAATAATCTATCGGAAAGGGCATCGGAACCCGTCTGGAAGACATCGGTAAAACAAGAAAATCCGTCTCTGAATCCCACTCACGTAAGCCATCGCGCACGCTTCGTAAAACTCCGCTCCCGCACGAAAAGCGGCGTTCGTCGCTCATACCGCTTTGTTGCAGTCGCCACAAAAACAAGGCTATACAAGCTCCTTCGTCGGCCTTGTTTTAGTAGCTCCTTTCACACGCTATATTCGTTCCTCACGTCAGTTCCTGTGTCTGCGACCGGTTCCGTGCCTCCACCGTCCACCGCCACTCACTGCCAGTAATTTTGCTCGCCTGCTAGTCGCCCCGGGCTGCAGCTGGACTGATTGTTTGCCTGCGGCAGCAAGGCCAGCTTTGTGTTTGCAACAGAGCTAGCCCTCCGTGTCTCGTACCTCAACACTGTCAGTCTAGCCCCCGTGTCGACACTCGCTAGGCGGCGAGCATAGGCCGTACGCGCAGATCCTTCGCCGTTTTAGCCGCAGGCGCTTTTTCATTCCGCATTGGTAACTATCGGAAGGGGCATAGGAACCCGTCCGGAGGACATTAGGAAAAGAAACAGGAAATAAATACCCCGACGCCCATGCCCAAGGGACTTCATCCCTTCAACCCTGAGTCCCCGTTTAAGCTCAAAATCCGCACAAATCATCCCGCAATCCAAAGCTTTTGATCTTAACCGGGTTTAACCCACTACCGCCACTAAACCCGAAAAGAAAGCAGCCCTGGAATGGGAGTGCATAAGGGGCGGACCGCAGGGAGCACTTATTTTACATAATGTGCCTATAATTAACCCGCAGTGGCATTAAACGGCTAAAATCGAGGAGTTTTATAGGATCACATTATGTTAAAACGGACATGAAGGGGCTGCTTTCTTGCTCAATGACTCACCGAAAAATCAGACAGGTAACTGGCATGATATGAAACGGAATGCTATATTGTAAATGATCGGGCAAACGAGTCTGACAAAAAAGTATTGACTGTGTAGAAGGGGTTAGCGAAAAAGTTGAAAGCGAAGTAGGGCTAGGAGCAAAATAGACAGTAAAAAAGGTGCATTGAGTACTACCCGTTTGGCATGATTATGCCGAATAGATCATACAGCTCTGAAAGTTACCGATATGGCTTCAACGGTCAAGAAAAAGACGATGAAATCGCTGGGCAAGGAAACAGCTATACCGCCATGTATTGGCAGTATGATAGCCGACTTGGTAGAAGGTGGAATGTGGACCCTATTAAAGTAGATTGGGAGAGCCCATATGCAACTTTTAGGAATAATCCTGTTTTTCTTAATGATATTGACGGTGATTGTCCGGATTGTCCGGATGGAACTTATGATATTGAGGGAGGAGATACTTTTTGGGATTTAGAAAATGAGTGGGGTTTAGATCATGGTACCCTTGAAGATCTTAATCCTGGTGTTGACCCAACAAATCTTCAAGTTGGACAGAATATTATAGCTAATACAGACATTCCCTCTAGTTTTGAGCAAACTTATACAAAAACTTCAAGTACTACTTACGAGACTACTTATGAGACACAGTACCAAGAGCAGGTAATTCAACGATCTTATGCTCCGGTACTAACCTTTGCAGCAGGTGCAAGTATAGCTGATGGCCCCATACCTGCGGGAGAGATTATTGGAGGACTTGCTATTACAGGTTTTTTCTTGTATGACGTATTTGCGCCAGCTTCTACAATGACAGTGCCTGTTTCAGTTCCGGTTACAACTCCTGTTACTACAACTACAGAAACTTCTAATCCATTTTGGTATGTAACTTATACCAAAACTAATGCTACGACCGGAGAGGTGTATGTGGGGCGATCAAGTGGCTATGCGGCAACTCCTCAACAAGTAGTTACAAGACGTGACTATAACCACCATATGACTGGGCAAGGTTTTGGTACAGCAACATTATCTACTTCATTACCAGCAACACTGCCAGGAGGTTATGGTACTCGAATTGCTGATCCATCTTATCATGCAATTAGGGGGAGTGAACAACTACAAATAGAAATGTACAGGAAAATGGGGATATCAGGAAATGATAGAAATGGTATAAGTCCTAGAAATGATAATATACAGAAATATTTAGATGCCGCTAAGAGATTATTAAGGCATTAAAAAATGAAAAGGCAAAGAGTGAATTACTTTTTGCCTTTATTTTCGAAATCAGATATTAATTGATTAAGAGTATTAACATCTTCTTTGGTTATTATCCCTTCTTGTTCAAATGGAACTATTGTGTCTATCACATAGTCATATTCTGCATCATTTTTTATTTTCTTTTTAGAAACAATTTTTAATAGTTTGTTTTCTCTTTGAAAAGGCAAGTTGTTTTTTTTGAGTTCTTTCCAAAAGAAATCCACTGCATCACCTGAACTTTCCTGGAAAAAAATGAAAACATCTTGTGTTTTGTACTTTAGGCTAGCTAATTTTCTGAATTGGGGTTCAGGGTTTAAGGTTTTATTTTTATAATCTAAATAAGTGTCAACAAATTGATTTACGTGTTCTTGCTGGAAATTTTTAGGAGGATATTTTTGAAAAGCTTCAATAGCAATATCAATAGCCTGAGCGAGTTTGTTGGCTTCTTCTTCGTAAGTTCGTTTCATAAGTTTATAGAAATGTTTTTGATCAATGTAGTGTTAGGTCGAATACGTGGCCCTCGATTTAGAATCCCTAAGCATTGCATCAATGGCAAAAAGAATACATTTTTTATCTTCCACCGGGAGGTTGTTAATCTCATTCATTCGCTTGAGCATCTCTGGGTCTCTGAGTAAGTTAGTGTCTTCTGTTTCTCCGAGCAAGTAGCCAACGGTTGTGTCCAGAATATTGGCTAGTTTTTTAATAACATCAATTGTAGGCTTCATTTCATCTCTTTCGTACCTTCCAATTACTGTATGTACTGTACTGAGTAGTTGGGCGACATCTTGTTGGGTGAGATTTTTAGCCTTTCGGCGTTCTGCCAATTTTTTACCGAATGAAACCATTTTTGTGCTTTATAGGGTTAATTAGTGATTAAAAAACTAATTATAAGCTCAATTTACTATACTTAAAGGGTATAAAAAAATCGAAAAATTTTTGTTTATAGATTTTATAGAATACCTTTGTATCCAATACGGTTAATTAAACTTTTTTTCCATGCCACAAAAAACACCACAAACGCACAGCAATTTAATAGAGGGCTTGCGCTCCTTACAGTTAGAATACCTGTTGCAAAGCGACTCCTTACTACTGTTACACTATATTGAGAACCGTTTACGCCTTGGGGGTGTGCGAATGGTCAAGCATGAAGAAATGTTGACCCCTTTGTATAACCTGCATAATCAACTGAGCGCACAACAGGAGCAGGTAAATCGAATGGTCGCCTTAATCGAGCAGCACCATGAAAATAGCTGAACTGAAAAGTCGTCTGAATATCCTTGATGTGGCCGAGCACCTGGGTATCGTCATTGAAAGAGGCAAAAAAGCGAAATGTCCTTTCCATGATGATAAAAAGCCGTCAATGCAGTTCAGTGAAGAAAAGCAGATCTGTACCTGCTTTAGCAGCAACTGCCCTGAACAAGGGAGCATGGATGTGATCGACCTGGTCAGCAAATACAAAAAGATTAGTACGGGAGAGGCGATCAAGTACTTACAAAACAACTTTTTAATCCTTACAGAAGGAAAAACAAACAACTACCAAAACAAAACACCACGACCACGCATTACAGAAGCAGTTCCCGTAATCACGATCAGCGAAGAGGTACGGGTAAACACCTTAAACGAACTGTTTACTTACTTCGAAAAAGCGATCATCCAAAGCAAACCAGCACTTGCTTACCTGGAAGGACGTTATATAGATCCTAAAAAAGTGCGTGCAGGCTTTAATAGTGGCTCGTTCAGGACAGGGAAGAGCGAAGATGAATTAGCCCAGTATACGGCAATGGGTCTGCTTAAACACCGCGGAGGCGATCAATACCTGTACTTTGGAAAGGGCTGTGTGGTTTTCCCTTTGAAAAATAAAAAAGATGGGGTTGCAGGACTGTATTTTAGAGAAACAGACCGTACTAAAACCAATCAGCACTATTATTTAACCAATAGACAAGGGCTTTACCCTGGTTATCCTTCCACCAAAGCCAGCCGAGTTATCTTAACCGAAAGTATTATAGATGCAGCTACCCTGCAAACACATCTGCCAGGCTTACACCCACGCGAATCTTATGAAATACTGGCTTGTTACGGCACAGAAGGAGTACGTGAGCAGGTTGCAGCACTTAAAGCACTGCCACTACTGGAAGAGGTCATTATCTTTTTTGATGGAGATGAAGCAGGAAATAAAGGCAGGCAATTACTAAAAGAGCAATTACAACCTTTAAAGGTCAGTTATGTGGATACGCCAGCAGGTGAAGATGTCAATAGCTTGCTAGACAGTCATCCCGGATCAAGTCCGGGACAGGTAACCGCAGAAGTGCTTTTACACTTAATCGAAAGCAGAAAACCAGCCGAGGCCATCAAACAAACACCTCCCACAACAACAAATAACAGCACGCCAATACTCAATACCGACAATCCTTTAAACCTGATATATATAGGTGATACAGCAAGTTATGCGGTAAAAGGGGGCGTAGGCAAACAAGCCGATGCGATGAAGGTATCTTTGGTTATCCAGGCCAGTGACAGACAAGGTGATTATAGCCTTAAACTACGTTGTAAGCTGGACTTGTATGAATACAAGCAAAGTGAGCGAATGAGTAAACAGGTAGCCGAAAAGCTGCATCTATCGGCTAAAAGCATCGAAGAAGAACTGAATGTACTTTGTGATCTGCTGGATGAATACCGCCATAAGCTGCATGAAAAAGAACAAGTAAAGCAAAGTGAAAAACAAACACCGACAATCAGTGCCAGTGAGCAGGAGAAATGCCTGGCTTTCCTTAAAAAGTCAGAGCTGGTTCAGCAAATCAATGAGTTGATCGGAAAAAGTGGTGTGGTCGGAGAGCTGAATAGCCGCATTTTTTTGTTTTGCATCGCAGCCTCCTATAAAATGCCTGATACGCTTCACGCATTGATACAAGGCAGTAGTGGTAGCGGAAAAACGCATCTGCTTGCTACCATTATGGGTTTTATGCCAAATGAAGATACGGTAAGTCTGACCAGAGTTACAGAGAGCAGCTTGTATAACTATGGCAGCTACGAATTACAACACAAGCTCATTGGTCTGGAAGACTATGACGGACTGGAAGAAAAAGCCGAGCTGGCTTTTAGGGAGTTGCAAAGCAAAGGCGAAATATCAAGTAGCACCAGCGGAAAGAATGAGCAGACAGGAGAAATCACAGGCTTTGTAAAAACGGTGTACGGCCCCATCGCCTCACTAAGTGCCACAACCAGAGGGGAGATCTATGAAGACAATATGAGCAGATGCTTTTTGGTAGCCGTAGATGAAAGCAAAGCACAAACCATGCGCATAATCCGCTACCAGAACGATAAGGCAGCAGGACAAATAGACCGCAATAAAGAGGTTGCTATCCGAAAGTTTTTACAAAGCTGTATGCGCTTGTTAAAGCCTTACCAGGTGATCAATCCTTACGCCAATAAAATCGACCTGCCTTCCGAAGCCCATAAGATCAGAAGATTAAACGACCTGTTCCAAAGCTTTGTAAGACAGATTACGCTATTAAATCAATACCAACGGCAAAAGACCCCTACAGGTGAGTTAATTACTGAAAAAGAAGATGTGAAAACGGCTATCGAAATCATGTTCGACAGTATCATCTTAAAGGTAGACGAGCTGGACGGCAGTTTAAGGAGCTTTTATGAAGACTTAAAAGGCTATGTACTACAAAAGGGTGAGGACTATGAGTTCGAGCAGCGTGAAATACGCCTGGCCTTTCGAATGAGTAAAACCCAAATGCACCGCCATATATATGCGTTGAGTGAACTAGAATACATCTATAAAACCCATATAGGCATGCGCAACACCTTTCGTTATAAGATCGCTTACTGGGACAATATCAAAGCCTTACGCCACCGCATCAAGCAGGACCTGCACCAGCAGTTAGCACAGCTATGACTGTGAAAAAAGAAATGTGACCGTTCCAAACCTTTGGAACACTAGATGGAACGGTCAACGAACAATATATCAGTAAGTTAGCTAGTAGTGTTCCGCGTTCCAAAGAAATACCAAGACCCCCCATAAAAAAATGAAAACACCACAGGACTTTAAAGCCTACCTACAAGGGTTAGGCTACAAAAAATCGACCGTACACATGCTTCCAGGCTGTTTAGCTGAATTTTTAGCCTTTAGCAGGAAACAAGCAGACCAGGTGGGCAGTGCTGAAATAAGGGCTTATTACAACTATTTACAAGTGCGTCCAAAACAAAGAGGGGATGGGGCGTTAAGTGCTAATTATATCCGTCACCACATCTATGCTTTACGGGTGTACTTTAACTGGTTGCAGCAAACGGGGGAGCGAGAAGATCATCCAATGAGTGGGCTGCACTTCCCTCACTATAAAACAGACAAACGAGTGATATTAAGTACCCAAGAAATCAAACAGCTTTTTGCTAGTTGTAGCAGCATCGAAGAAAAAGCGTGGCTGGCAGTATATTATGGCTGTGGCCTGAGACGTAGTGAAGGAGAACAGTTAAATGTGGGAGATGTACAAACGGGTAGCGGACTATTATATGTACGCAGTGGGAAGGGGCAGAAACGTCGGGTTGTACCCATGGGAGGACAGGTCAACAAGCTATTAAAAGACTACCTGCATGCATGTGGTTATGGCCACCGAAAACAAGCTCCTTTGTTTAGAGGAAAGTACGGACAGCGAAAATCAGGCAATACCATAAACCGTAAAATAGTAGAGCTGGCCTATAAAGCAGGAATCGACAAAAAGGTAAGTCTGCATGTACTTAGACACAGTATAGCCAGTCACCTGCTGGAAAAAGGGCTGTCAGTAGAATATATCCGCAGCTTTTTAGGTCACAAGCACTTGGAGACCACACAGGTGTATACCCATGTAAGCAAACAAACCCTGTTTAAGCTAACAGAAAACGATGAACTACAAGGACTATCTTTACAGGCATAAATCACCTGCTACTGCGAAAAGCTATGTGCGAGAAATCGCTTTTTACTTTGCACAGGTACAAATGCCCCAGAGGGCTACCTACAGCCAAATCATGCATTACCTGACAGGCAATCGCAAAGCAGGAAAAAATACAAGCAGGGCTTTGTATGCGATCAAAAGCTATTATGATTACCTGCTTGAAACCAATCAAAGAGACGATCATCCAGCCCGTAGTATTTACCTGAAAGACAAAACTAGTCGAGATATACAATTACAGGATCTGTTTAGCAGAAAAGAGCTCGAAAGTCTGCTAGATCGCAAAGAGCGTTATGCCGCTTTAAAGACACGCAATCAGGTCATCATCGGCCTGTTGATCTACCAGGCATTAAGTAACCAGGAAATCATCGGTCTTCAAACTACAGATATAGACCTTGAAAAAGGCATCATCCATGTGCGCGGTACACGCAGAACCAATGGACGCAGCTTAAAACTGCAAGCCCAGCAAATCATGATCTTACATCAATACCTGCATGTAGACCGACCAAAAATGAGTGCTACAGCAAGCGATCAGTTGATCCTAAACAAATTGGGAAAGGCCGAAAAAGGCGAGCAGATCAATTACCTGACCAGCACCTATAAAGATCGCTTTAAAGACCGCAGGCTGAATCCTGTAACGATCCGTCAAAGTGTGATCGCTAACCTATTAAAAGAAGGTAAAGACCTACGCGTAGTACAAGTGTTTGCAGGTCACAAGACTCCAAGTACCACCGAGAAATACCGGCAAAGTAACATAGAAGCCTTAAAAACGGCTGTAGTTCAATACCATCCTTTGGGTTAGGAAAATGAAAAGAGTAACTTTAAAGCCTAAGAATCAATGAAAATCCGTTTGAAAGAAGTAGAAAAAGTCAGGATCGGCAGTTCGGACGATATTTATCGAGTCATGCGACGCATATTGATGCGCGAAAACCGTATCGACCGTGATCGCGAACACCTGTGGACGATTAGTCTGGATAGTGCCTGTAAGATCTTAAACATCGAACTGGTCAGCTTCGGAAGTGTTAAAACGACTGTTGTCGAGCCAATGGAAGTGTTCAGCATCCCCTTGCAGAAACGAGCGGTACACATCGTATTGGTACATAACCACCCAAGCGGAGAAATCACGCCAAGTGATGCGGATGAAGATGTGACTGACCAGCTCATACAGGTAGGGCGCATCATGCAGGTTCCTGTGTTGGATCACCTGATTATCACTGAAAACAGCTATTACAGCTTTAACGACTCAGGTTTATTGGCCGAACTGCAAAGAAGTCTGAAATACGTACCTGCTTATGAGATCCAGAACCGTATGGACGATTTAGAGGAAAAGGTCAGTGAAGCAGAGAAAGCTCGTAATCTAGCGCAACAAGTAGCTGATAATGCAGACAAAGACGCAATGCGCAAAGTAGCCCGACAAATGAAAAAAGAAGGCTACGAGCTATCAGCCATTGTTAAACTGACGGGGTTAAGTGAATCGGAGATCGTACAACTTTAATCTATTCAGGCCCACCCTCTCCCCAAGCTATGTTTACATAATACAAGTTATATAAGCTGTTAAAAGGCCAGGAGAGTAAGTGCATTTATATAACAGGATATTATGCAAAATAGCCGCACAAGCCCACCCTGACCAAAGGGAGCTTACACAGCCCCTTCAACCCTGTGGGGCAGTTTTTATTACCTGCCATTGCCCCCGCTCACGGTTCTAAAAACTGCTCGGCGTGCAAAGCACAAGTATTTTAGTAGAAATGCTATTCATCGAATAAATCAATTTTGGATGTATATCAATAATGATTTTAACGTAACTCTATTGGTATGAATATTAAAAAGATCAGCTATGAAAAAGAACGAAGTAAAATCAATCTCTACGCTAATAATTATTGCTGCACCAATTTATGCAATATATAAAATCGTAAATGAACCTTTGTTTGGTATTTTTCTACTTTTGGTAATAGCCTCGATAGTTTATTTTTTAGTTTCTGGGGGTATTAGAGATCGACGTTTTAAATCAGGATATAAGAATAATCAGATCCCTACATCATTGGGTAAAAGGCTTTTAATAACTCTAATAGGATTAGTTTTATCTGTTCCATTTTACATACTTAATATCGTGTATGGTGACAAGTCTGAGGCAGTTATTAATAAGGTGGCAAGTGAAGATAAAGCAGTAATAACAGCTAAGGATGGCTTGAATTTAAGAACTGATGCGTCATTAACTAAATCAGAAGTTGTTATGGTTATTCCAGCGGGAGATACTGTTAATGTGTTACAAACTTTGACTTCTGATATTGAATGGAACAAAGTGGAGTACAGAGGGAGTGAAGGGTGGCTATCGGCAAAATACATCAAAAGGATAAATGAAGTTAGTTTTAAAGAATAAACCCCTCGCGCCAATCTAAGGGACTTCATCCCTTCAACCCAGGATCATTTTTTTGACTGATGAATCCGCACAATCCACCCACAAACCAGAGCTTCATCACTCAAAAAAACGTTAACCTTTTTCTTTTCACTAGAAATAAAATAACGTTCCTGAAAGAACAGTGAAATAAGCGAATAAAAGCAACTAAATGAGATTTTGCTGTGCTTTAAGGAATGAGGCAAACGCAGTGCGGCAGTCGACAAACCGTAGGTGATTGCACATAATGACCTGTGCTATGAGCCTGTTTTTAAATGGCTTCATAGCTGGTATTATGTGCTTTTTTATTTTCAATTGAAAGTTCTTATGAAAAGAAAAAGATATGGAACTCTTACCGATTAGAGAATGAAAATTACTAACTTAAAGGTTCTAAGTGGGTTGCTTAAAACTGACATATCGCGAAGAAGAATCACCGCTAAAGGTTGTACATAACAATCTGACAACAAGTGAAAAAAGTTGTGCAGGTGATTATCGATATGGCTTCAACGGTCAAGAAAAAGACGATGAAATCGCTGGGCAAGGAAACAGCTATACCGCCATGTATTGGCAGTATGATAGCCGACTTGGTAGAAGGTGGAATGTGGACCCTATTAAAGTAGATTGGGAGAGCCCATATGCAACTTTTAGGAATAATCCTGTTTTTCTTAATGATATTGACGGTGATTGTCCGGATTGTCCGGATGGAACTTATGATATTGAGGGAGGAGATACTTTTTGGGATTTAGAAAATGAGTGGGGTTTAGATCATGGTACCCTTGAAGATCTTAATCCTGGTGTTGACCCAACAAATCTTCAAGTTGGACAGAATATTATAGCTAATACAGACATTCCCTCTAGTTTTGAGCAAACTTATACAAAAACTTCAAGTACTACTTACGAGACTACTTATGAGACACAGTACCAAGAGCAGGTAATTCAACGATCTTATGCTCCGGTACTAACCTTTGCAGCAGGTGCAAGTATAGCTGATGGCCCCATACCTGCGGGAGAGATTATTGGAGGACTTGCTATTACAGGTTTTTTCTTGTATGACGTATTTGCGCCAGCTTCTACAATGACAGTGCCTGTTTCAGTTCCGGTTACAACTCCTGTTACTACAACTACAGAAACTTCTAATCCATTTTGGTATGTAACTTATACCAAAACTAATGCTACGACCGGAGAGGTGTATGTGGGGCGATCAAGTGGCTATGCGGCAACTCCTCAACAAGTAGTTACAAGACGTGACTATAACCACCATATGACTGGGCAAGGTTTTGGTACAGCAACATTATCTACTTCATTACCAGCAACACTGCCAGGAGGTTATGGTACTCGAATTGCTGATCCATCTTATCATGCAATTAGGGGGAGTGAACAACTACAAATAGAAATGTACAGGAAAATGGGGATATCAGGAAATGATAGAAATGGTATAAGTCCTAGAAATGATAATATACAGAAATATTTAGATGCCGCTAAGAGATTATTAAGGCATTAAAAAATGAAAAGGCAAAGAGTGAATTACTTTTTGCCTTTATTTTCGAAATCAGATATTAATTGATTAAGAGTATTAACATCTTCTTTGGTTATTATCCCTTCTTGTTCAAATGGAACTATTGTGTCTATCACATAGTCATATTCTGCATCATTTTTTATTTTCTTTTTAGAAACAATTTTTAATAGTTTGTTTTCTCTTTGAAAAGGCAAGTTGTTTTTTTTGAGTTCTTTCCAAAAGAAATCCACTGCATCACCTGAACTTTCCTGGAAAAAAATGAAAACATCTTGTGTTTTGTACTTTAGGCTAGCTAATTTTCTGAATTGGGGTTCAGGGTTTAAGGTTTTATTTTTATAATCTAAATAAGTGTCAACAAATTGATTTACGTGTTCTTGCTGGAAATTTTTAGGAGGATATTTTTGAAAAGCTTCAATAGCAATATCAATAGCCTGAGCGAGTTTGTTGGCTTCTTCTTCGTAAGTTCGTTTCATAAGTTTATAGAAATGTTTTTGATCAATGTAGTGTTAGGTCGAATACGTGGCCCTCGATTTAGAATCCCTAAGCATTGCATCAATGGCAAAAAGAATACATTTTTTATCTTCCACCGGGAGGTTGTTAATCTCATTCATTCGCTTGAGCATCTCTGGGTCTCTGAGTAAGTTAGTGTCTTCTGTTTCTCCGAGCAAGTAGCCAACGGTTGTGTCCAGAATATTGGCTAGTTTTTTAATAACATCAATTGTAGGCTTCATTTCATCTCTTTCGTACCTTCCAATTACTGTATGTACTGTACTGAGTAGTTGGGCGACATCTTGTTGGGTGAGATTTTTAGCCTTTCGGCGTTCTGCCAATTTTTTACCGAATGAAACCATTTTTGTGCTTTATAGGGTTAATTAGTGATTAAAAAACTAATTATAAGCTCAATTTACTATACTTAAAGGGTATAAAAAAATCGAAAAATTTTTGTTTATAGATTTTATAGAATACCTTTGTATCCAATACGGTTAATTAAACTTTTTTTCCATGCCACAAAAAACACCACAAACGCACAGCAATTTAATAGAGGGCTTGCGCTCCTTACAGTTAGAATACCTGTTGCAAAGCGACTCCTTACTACTGTTACACTATATTGAGAACCGTTTACGCCTTGGGGGTGTGCGAATGGTCAAGCATGAAGAAATGTTGACCCCTTTGTATAACCTGCATAATCAACTGAGCGCACAACAGGAGCAGGTAAATCGAATGGTCGCCTTAATCGAGCAGCACCATGAAAATAGCTGAACTGAAAAGTCGTCTGAATATCCTTGATGTGGCCGAGCACCTGGGTATCGTCATTGAAAGAGGCAAAAAAGCGAAATGTCCTTTCCATGATGATAAAAAGCCGTCAATGCAGTTCAGTGAAGAAAAGCAGATCTGTACCTGCTTTAGCAGCAACTGCCCTGAACAAGGGAGCATGGATGTGATCGACCTGGTCAGCAAATACAAAAAGATTAGTACGGGAGAGGCGATCAAGTACTTACAAAACAACTTTTTAATCCTTACAGAAGGAAAAACAAACAACTACCAAAACAAAACACCACGACCACGCATTACAGAAGCAGTTCCCGTAATCACGATCAGCGAAGAGGTACGGGTAAACACCTTAAACGAACTGTTTACTTACTTCGAAAAAGCGATCATCCAAAGCAAACCAGCACTTGCTTACCTGGAAGGACGTTATATAGATCCTAAAAAAGTGCGTGCAGGCTTTAATAGTGGCTCGTTCAGGACAGGGAAGAGCGAAGATGAATTAGCCCAGTATACGGCAATGGGTCTGCTTAAACACCGCGGAGGCGATCAATACCTGTACTTTGGAAAGGGCTGTGTGGTTTTCCCTTTGAAAAATAAAAAAGATGGGGTTGCAGGACTGTATTTTAGAGAAACAGACCGTACTAAAACCAATCAGCACTATTATTTAACCAATAGACAAGGGCTTTACCCTGGTTATCCTTCCACCAAAGCCAGCCGAGTTATCTTAACCGAAAGTATTATAGATGCAGCTACCCTGCAAACACATCTGCCAGGCTTACACCCACGCGAATCTTATGAAATACTGGCTTGTTACGGCACAGAAGGAGTACGTGAGCAGGTTGCAGCACTTAAAGCACTGCCACTACTGGAAGAGGTCATTATCTTTTTTGATGGAGATGAAGCAGGAAATAAAGGCAGGCAATTACTAAAAGAGCAATTACAACCTTTAAAGGTCAGTTATGTGGATACGCCAGCAGGTGAAGATGTCAATAGCTTGCTAGACAGTCATCCCGGATCAAGTCCGGGACAGGTAACCGCAGAAGTGCTTTTACACTTAATCGAAAGCAGAAAACCAGCCGAGGCCATCAAACAAACACCTCCCACAACAACAAATAACAGCACGCCAATACTCAATACCGACAATCCTTTAAACCTGATATATATAGGTGATACAGCAAGTTATGCGGTAAAAGGGGGCGTAGGCAAACAAGCCGATGCGATGAAGGTATCTTTGGTTATCCAGGCCAGTGACAGACAAGGTGATTATAGCCTTAAACTACGTTGTAAGCTGGACTTGTATGAATACAAGCAAAGTGAGCGAATGAGTAAACAGGTAGCCGAAAAGCTGCATCTATCGGCTAAAAGCATCGAAGAAGAACTGAATGTACTTTGTGATCTGCTGGATGAATACCGCCATAAGCTGCATGAAAAAGAACAAGTAAAGCAAAGTGAAAAACAAACACCGACAATCAGTGCCAGTGAGCAGGAGAAATGCCTGGCTTTCCTTAAAAAGTCAGAGCTGGTTCAGCAAATCAATGAGTTGATCGGAAAAAGTGGTGTGGTCGGAGAGCTGAATAGCCGCATTTTTTTGTTTTGCATCGCAGCCTCCTATAAAATGCCTGATACGCTTCACGCATTGATACAAGGCAGTAGTGGTAGCGGAAAAACGCATCTGCTTGCTACCATTATGGGTTTTATGCCAAATGAAGATACGGTAAGTCTGACCAGAGTTACAGAGAGCAGCTTGTATAACTATGGCAGCTACGAATTACAACACAAGCTCATTGGTCTGGAAGACTATGACGGACTGGAAGAAAAAGCCGAGCTGGCTTTTAGGGAGTTGCAAAGCAAAGGCGAAATATCAAGTAGCACCAGCGGAAAGAATGAGCAGACAGGAGAAATCACAGGCTTTGTAAAAACGGTGTACGGCCCCATCGCCTCACTAAGTGCCACAACCAGAGGGGAGATCTATGAAGACAATATGAGCAGATGCTTTTTGGTAGCCGTAGATGAAAGCAAAGCACAAACCATGCGCATAATCCGCTACCAGAACGATAAGGCAGCAGGACAAATAGACCGCAATAAAGAGGTTGCTATCCGAAAGTTTTTACAAAGCTGTATGCGCTTGTTAAAGCCTTACCAGGTGATCAATCCTTACGCCAATAAAATCGACCTGCCTTCCGAAGCCCATAAGATCAGAAGATTAAACGACCTGTTCCAAAGCTTTGTAAGACAGATTACGCTATTAAATCAATACCAACGGCAAAAGACCCCTACAGGTGAGTTAATTACTGAAAAAGAAGATGTGAAAACGGCTATCGAAATCATGTTCGACAGTATCATCTTAAAGGTAGACGAGCTGGACGGCAGTTTAAGGAGCTTTTATGAAGACTTAAAAGGCTATGTACTACAAAAGGGTGAGGACTATGAGTTCGAGCAGCGTGAAATACGCCTGGCCTTTCGAATGAGTAAAACCCAAATGCACCGCCATATATATGCGTTGAGTGAACTAGAATACATCTATAAAACCCATATAGGCATGCGCAACACCTTTCGTTATAAGATCGCTTACTGGGACAATATCAAAGCCTTACGCCACCGCATCAAGCAGGACCTGCACCAGCAGTTAGCACAGCTATGACTGTGAAAAAAGAAATGTGACCGTTCCAAACCTTTGGAACACTAGATGGAACGGTCAACGAACAATATATCAGTAAGTTAGCTAGTAGTGTTCCGCGTTCCAAAGAAATACCAAGACCCCCCATAAAAAAATGAAAACACCACAGGACTTTAAAGCCTACCTACAAGGGTTAGGCTACAAAAAATCGACCGTACACATGCTTCCAGGCTGTTTAGCTGAATTTTTAGCCTTTAGCAGGAAACAAGCAGACCAGGTGGGCAGTGCTGAAATAAGGGCTTATTACAACTATTTACAAGTGCGTCCAAAACAAAGAGGGGATGGGGCGTTAAGTGCTAATTATATCCGTCACCACATCTATGCTTTACGGGTGTACTTTAACTGGTTGCAGCAAACGGGGGAGCGAGAAGATCATCCAATGAGTGGGCTGCACTTCCCTCACTATAAAACAGACAAACGAGTGATATTAAGTACCCAAGAAATCAAACAGCTTTTTGCTAGTTGTAGCAGCATCGAAGAAAAAGCGTGGCTGGCAGTATATTATGGCTGTGGCCTGAGACGTAGTGAAGGAGAACAGTTAAATGTGGGAGATGTACAAACGGGTAGCGGACTATTATATGTACGCAGTGGGAAGGGGCAGAAACGTCGGGTTGTACCCATGGGAGGACAGGTCAACAAGCTATTAAAAGACTACCTGCATGCATGTGGTTATGGCCACCGAAAACAAGCTCCTTTGTTTAGAGGAAAGTACGGACAGCGAAAATCAGGCAATACCATAAACCGTAAAATAGTAGAGCTGGCCTATAAAGCAGGAATCGACAAAAAGGTAAGTCTGCATGTACTTAGACACAGTATAGCCAGTCACCTGCTGGAAAAAGGGCTGTCAGTAGAATATATCCGCAGCTTTTTAGGTCACAAGCACTTGGAGACCACACAGGTGTATACCCATGTAAGCAAACAAACCCTGTTTAAGCTAACAGAAAACGATGAACTACAAGGACTATCTTTACAGGCATAAATCACCTGCTACTGCGAAAAGCTATGTGCGAGAAATCGCTTTTTACTTTGCACAGGTACAAATGCCCCAGAGGGCTACCTACAGCCAAATCATGCATTACCTGACAGGCAATCGCAAAGCAGGAAAAAATACAAGCAGGGCTTTGTATGCGATCAAAAGCTATTATGATTACCTGCTTGAAACCAATCAAAGAGACGATCATCCAGCCCGTAGTATTTACCTGAAAGACAAAACTAGTCGAGATATACAATTACAGGATCTGTTTAGCAGAAAAGAGCTCGAAAGTCTGCTAGATCGCAAAGAGCGTTATGCCGCTTTAAAGACACGCAATCAGGTCATCATCGGCCTGTTGATCTACCAGGCATTAAGTAACCAGGAAATCATCGGTCTTCAAACTACAGATATAGACCTTGAAAAAGGCATCATCCATGTGCGCGGTACACGCAGAACCAATGGACGCAGCTTAAAACTGCAAGCCCAGCAAATCATGATCTTACATCAATACCTGCATGTAGACCGACCAAAAATGAGTGCTACAGCAAGCGATCAGTTGATCCTAAACAAATTGGGAAAGGCCGAAAAAGGCGAGCAGATCAATTACCTGACCAGCACCTATAAAGATCGCTTTAAAGACCGCAGGCTGAATCCTGTAACGATCCGTCAAAGTGTGATCGCTAACCTATTAAAAGAAGGTAAAGACCTACGCGTAGTACAAGTGTTTGCAGGTCACAAGACTCCAAGTACCACCGAGAAATACCGGCAAAGTAACATAGAAGCCTTAAAAACGGCTGTAGTTCAATACCATCCTTTGGGTTAGGAAAATGAAAAGAGTAACTTTATATCGTAAGAATCAATGAATATCCGATTGAAACAGGTAAGGGAAATCGGAGATCGTACAGCTATAACTTTTTATGAAATATTTAGCACACAGAAAACCAGACGGTAGTGATCGGCCAATATCAATCTATGATGTAATACGAGGCCGAAAAAGTGATAATCCAGAAGAATGGGCAGAGGGCAAAGAGTACTACTCATTGTGGTATCATACTCCTATGAAAGCGGTAGTGAAAGGTAAGTCTCCTCATTTTGCTTTTAAGTCGGGACATGCTACTGGTCATGATAAAGGAGGAGAAAGTATAGAGCACTCGTTGTCCAAGCAGATCATTAGCGAATTAAAAGTGTTAAAAGTGGCTGTTTATGGGAAAAGTTATGTGATCCCTATAAAGCAAGGTAATGTAGAACACCCTGAGCGGTTTAGGGATAGAGGATATCGTATAGATGTTGTGTTAGAAGCAGAACCATGTATTTATACCAGAGAGTTCGGTAGTGAATTAATCGGTATAGAAGTTAAGAAAACCAGTAGGGTTAAATCAGTTAAAAAACATGCTGTAAGGAATCTGGAAGTACAAATGAGTGTTCTTGAAATCACTTTGAATCCAGTTATAAAACTGGATGAAAATGCAGATGTTGAATTGCTTTATAAGCGTTTAACTGGTTATTGGGGAAACGAACGAAAAGCTTTTTGCTTACATAAACCAAATTATCAGGAATGGCTCAAAGAGCAGAAAGAGAAAGAAGCTGTATTGCATGAACAAAAACAGCCACCAACCATCGTAGATCCCAAACCTGAAAAACCAGTCCCTGTAAAGGTTACAGTTAAAGAAACTGTTCCCAACTCAGTTCTAGAATCTATTAAAGAAGATGAAATGGAAACCAATGAGGAACAAAAAGACTGGCTGGCCCACCTGATAATAGCTGTAGTTGTGACAGGTTTTATAGTCACTATTATTTATTATTATACCAGGTAACTTTTACCAGTAATATTAAGTAACGTTGAGGCTTGTTTAGCGTACAAAGTAATCGTTAACTAAATATGTATGGAATGAATATTGGGTGGGGTGATGTAGCTAAGCTAATTACAGTTTTGTCTGGGGCAAGTGTCATTATTACTTCGGTAGGAGCTTTTCTTGTCTGGATATTTAAAAAATGGATCTTAAATCTGTTTAAGAAGGATTTTGCGCAATATGAGAAGCGGATAAATAAGGAACTGAAAGAAAACGAACTTAATAGAATACAAGAAAATAAAAACATCGAATTAAGGCTAGGAGAAGAAATAAGAAAAAGTGAGTTGCAGTTGTCAAAACAAATTGGTTTTGAGCAGAATCATAACCAAATACTTATTGATACCTTCAATGGTGTTTGGGTGGATTTATTAATCCTTTATGAGTTTATGGCTCATGATTACTTTAAGAAAATAAATAGTTTAAATAGTAATAACCCAGATGATTACCTTAATCCAGTAAGGGAAAAGGTGTTTAATGTAAAAAGAAGGACATTGTTTTTGCCAGATACGATAAATGCAGAGGTTACCGAGTTACTGGATAAAAAACTGTTAAAAGGCATGGATGCTCTCTTTAAAGTGTTTGATGAAATAACAAAAGCAAGAATGTCACAAAACAATAAAACACTTCAACCGGGAGGAGAGTTAGATGTCCGTTTGCAAAAAACCTTTCAAGAACTAGCTCATTCATTAGAAGAGGGAATACAAGGTATCCGAAAATCTATTAAGAATCACTATTTTGATAGAACCAACCTAACTGATTAACAACTAATCCTTACCCAAAAACTTAACAGGCTCGTAGCCATGTGGAAGCTGTCCAGTCTGTTTAAGCAGGTCAAAAGCCAGTTTAGGGTTGTCACGGGCTTGCATGGTGGTGATAAAATCAAGGCATGCATCAATAATCAGTTCAAAATAACCAGCCGCTCTCCCCAAGCTATGTTTACATAATACAAGTTATATAAGCAGCTCATTAAAAAGGCCAGGCTGATAGTTGCTATTATATAACAGGATATTATGTAAAATAGCCGCACAAGGCCGACGCTGATCAAAGGGCAGTACACCTTGCCCTTCAACCTTGTGGGGCAGTTTTTATAACCTGCCATTGCCCCCGCTCACGGTTCTAAAAACTGCTCGGCGTGCAAAGCACAAGTATTTTAGTTGGGGGCTCTTCCTGCCCCCCTAACCCCCTAGGAGACCCAGTTTAAGCTCAAAATCCGCGCGAAACCAGCAACACAAACCCAAGCTTTTAATCTTAAACCGGGTTTTACTTCCTATACTCTGACAATATTGCGTAGAGTGTGAAATAAACACTAACTGACATTATATGCTAAATACTGACAATTAGTGTTTTAAATTGTTTTGGTTTACATTTTGATACTTGTTTAATAAGCCTTAAAGTAAGGTGGGGTATTTAATAATTTAAATGAGTATTAATGATTAGTTACAAGAATTTGAGTGGGAGGTCTGGAGTGTCTTTTTACGAGATTGGTTCAGAGCGTATAACAGTTCAGTTTAATACTGGGGCTGTTTATAGCTATAGCTATGCAATTGCTGGGGAAGAAAATGTTGAGCAAATGAAAGCATTAGCTCAGTATGGAGAAGGACTTAATAGTTATATTAAGAAAAATGTTAATGATAAATATGACAGATAGGTAAAGACTCACAAAGAAATCAGCCCTGAAATGGGAGTGTATAAAAAGCGACCTAAGGAGCGTTTATTTATACATAATGTGCTTATAATTAACCCTGATAGCCAGTGAAAATAAAAAATAGAAGGAGTTTTATAAGATCACATTATGTTAAAACGGAAATGGAGGGGCTGCTTTCTTGTTACTTGACCCACTGCCAAATCAAAACAGCTTTTTATTCTTTCAACGGAAAAATTTACCTGTGTAAGAGAAAAATATTATCTTGGAGCTGTAGGCAAACGAGCCTGCGTTGAAGTTTATTGAAAAGTTGCGTCTGGGAGGCTTTAAAGGGTGAAAAAGTAGGACGGGAAGTTATCGTTATGGGTTTAATGGAATGGAGAAGGATGGCGAGTTTACTAACAATCCATCACACTATGACTTTGGAGCCAGGATTTATGATGGTAGGATTGGTAGGTGGTTGAGTGTTGATCCACTTCAAAACAATTACCCTTCAATGTCTTCATATCAATTTGTAGCAAACTCACCTTTGATACTACGTGATCCAGATGGAGAAAAAATCATCATATATTATAAAGATAAAAATGGAAATGATAAAACAGTTGAATATACTCCTGGTGTGAAACCTACAGTGAAAAACACTGAAGTACAAAAAGTTCATAAAGCAATATCATATGCTATGAAAGTTCCTGAAGCGAAAACTTTATATGAAGGTGTGTCAAAATCGTCTGATATTGTAAATATAAAGTTAAGTAATAGCTTAGATCCTACAAAAGTCGATCAAGCTGTGTTGAAGCAATACAAAAAACCTTCTGCGGGCAGCGATAAAATTATTGAAGGTAGTATGATAGTAGAAATAATTTGGAATCCTTCAGCTGCACTGGAAACTGTTGATAATACTGGCAAGCCAATTGGAGCTTCTGCACCTTCGACAATTTTGTTACACGAGGTGGATCATGCCAGTAAGTTTATTTCGATTACAACTGAAACGGGAATGAATAATCACATTTCAGTTATTGATCCGGCTCATAACGATGGTACTCCTATGGATAATTCTGAAGAGGCACGAGTTATTAATGGGGTTGAGAAAACTTATATCCAGGCTATAAATAAAATAGAGGCTAAGAATGCTAAGAGTACTTATTCTCACAGCATAACAGAGACTGATTATTCGGGTGGTTATGTATATGAAACTAAAGTTTATAAAGATTATTATCCTCAAAAACAATCTATAAGAAGTAATCATAGAGGAAGCTTGTATAGTGTCGGAGATGTAAATACTATAACACCTTCTGTACCTAAGCATGTTATCGGAGTTGAATACACTAAAAGCAAAAAGGGACCCAAGATCTTAACTAACATTATTATTCGGCAAGACGAAACTTATCGTCCAGCACCAATTATACCTAAGTTGAAATAGATACAATAAGCCTGTTAGAATGAAATTTTTAGAATTAGTTACTATTGTTTTTCTAGTCACATCTTGTAGTAATATGCAAAAGCTACAAAATGAAAAGGGAAATGAAGTTAATATATATTGCAATTGTTTTGGTTATGATTTAGTTCAAAAAAGTCTAAATGACAGTACTGTCGTTGTTAATGTTAAAGGAGGGTGTAATATAATAACAAATGTTAAAGTTGATCAATTAATTAAATCGGATAAATTATTTAAAGTTATTCGAAATCAGGAACAGATCCAACGAATTCGCCGCGTAGTACGAGGCGCGGAATCAGACTTGAAAAAGTATATTGATATTGATAACAGATTAGGACTTGTTTTGGATAATGATACATTGGTGTTTATGGATCGACATACTTTGGTTAAAAATAATAGGAGTGTTCTAAAATATGACTTTAATGTATTAGATAGTCTGGAATATACTATTGGTGAAACAATAATTTGCAATTAATAACTGTTTGGGATGACTATTTCCCGCCGCCGTAAAAGTAAATAAAAGGTATTTTCAGTATGAACCTGATAAAGGGGATAATCGGCCTTCACCCGCTGTTCCGAATACGTGCTCTGCAAAACCGCGATTAAAATCCCGCTCTTCCGGTTGTTAGCTGTTCGATCATTTGTAATGTCGAACTCATATCGCAGCATTTGCAATGCGTTAAATAATTAAAGAGGGCCTGTGGTGGGTCTTTTTTAGTTTAGAGTGTTTTAAGCTTGGCTGCTTTGATAAGTCTGTCAATAGTGTATAGTATATGGTCTTTGTCTTCAGGCTCGAGGTTCAGAATCGAATTAAACCGTTCTAACATTTTTTTATCCTTAATCATATTTTTAGAGCGGCCCACCAAATAATCCAAAGAAACATCAAGTACTTCAGCAATTTTAGAAGCCCCCGCTGGCGAGAGTAAATAAATAACCACTAGCGCTGGCGCAAGATTGCATCTTGTGCCTACATAACATAAGAAATAAAAGAAAGGCCTGTAGTGGGTCTTTTTTGGTTTTAGGTAAGGGTTAAGAGGCTTTGGAGTAAAGTCTTCTATTTTTTATTTCTCGAATAATAGCATCCATATTGAAGAAAACCTGTTCTTTTTCGGCATCGCTAAACTCACTAAGCTCTTTAAGTCGTTGAATCATTGCCGGGTCTTTAAGAAAGTCGTCTTGTTCAGTCTCACCGAGTAAGTAACCAACAGTAGTATTTAAAAGAGCTGCTAGTTTTTTAGCGGTATCAATAGAAGGTGTCATTTCATCCCCCGCTGGTGCGAGCAAATAACCACTAGTGCTGGCGTCGAGTTTCCCGAGGAAATCTCGAGACAGGTTCAACTCGTGCCTACATAACATAAGAAAGGCCAGTTGTGGGTCTTTTTTAGTTTTAGAGGTTATCGTAAAGGGCATTCCGGGGTGAACTCGCCTCATGAATTAGAACAAATAGGAAGTAATAAAGCAGAAGGATATAACTGGAGGCAAGCACCTGCCGATCAATTAGATTCGTCATACATCAGAGTAAAAGAAGAAAATGAAAAATAATATAATTTTTGGTGTGATCTTATTAAGCATAGTAAGTTGTACTTTTGGACAATCAAAATCAAAGGATAGAGAGTTGAAATACACTTTATTATTTTGTGCAAAGGATATATTTGAACATGGCCATGTGAGGATTAAAAAAAGTGCGGACCAATTAATTGATAGTATTCGTATTGAGTTCAGTAATAAATATTTAGAAAAGGATACAATACAAATTTCTTATAACCATAGTTGTAAAGGAATGTCTGATTTTGACGGGACGAGTAATTATATTTCAGAAAGAGGACAGAAGTTGGAAGAACTTTTTAGTAATATTTCAACTTTAAATGGGCAGGGAAATCTTCCTGTATTATTAAAAGTGAACTATTTCTATGATTGTTCTCAAATGGAAAAGGATTTTGTGACAGATTGTAAATCCAATGTCGTTTAGATAAGACTTATATGCTTTTGTAAGGCGGGCTGGGCTTTTTATCAGGGTATCTGTATTTCTTTCTTTCAAATTTTCTGTCTTTCCTGACGATTTCCTTTGTTTTCAAAAGTATTTCGTCAAATGCAGTTAAGATCTCTCTGGATTTTCTTTTAAGCCAAAGTGTTGACCAAGCTTCTTTTAAAGTTGATATTGCATTGGTTTTGTTAACTTGTTTAGGGTGTTCAAGGTTATTGACTTGGTTTTCCTGTCTTACTTTTTCTTCAATCGGAAATGACATGATTGCGCACATATTCATCATAAATAGCTTAGCAAAGAAATCTTGCCTTACCGAATTGGAAGTTTTGCCACTGTAATTACTCAGCTGCATCCTCACTTTTAGTAATTTATATGCCTCTTCGATATTCCACCGAAAATGATACAGGGCCTTCATATCTTCCAGTATATATTCTTGTTCATCCAATAACGAGGTACAGAGTATTTCTTTTTCTCCTGTATCTAAGGTAATCGCAACTAACCTGCATGTCACATAATCGGTATCTGAACAGTACTTTTCCTGTAGTTTTCTATCTTTCCTTGCTAAGTGAAATACGACAATACGACTCTGTTCACCGGAATCGGCAAATTCACGTACTTGTTTCCATGAACTCCTCATGCGCATACAATAACCAACTCCTTTGTGATGTAATTCATACATCAGCGCATTAGAAGAATAGCCTCTATCTAGCAACACCATATCTGTTTGGCTAAATTTATCCAATGCCAAGTGCTTATTCAATAACGTGTTTTCTGATACGCTATGACTGTCTATTTGCGCACTTAAGGTAATACAGTTCAGCACATCATAAAACAACGAGGTCCTTGCTATACTTGTTTCTACATTACCTTTACATCCCGCCATTTGAGAACCAAAATCTTCTTTGATACTGGGGTGCATAGGTAAATGAGATGTACTACCGTCAATAGCAAGTAATCTAAACCCTTTCCACGTACGAAAAGCTTCGTTTTCATAAAACTCTGATACGGCAAGATCACTCAACTCTACGAATGCATCAGGTTTTAGCTTGGCTCGTGCCTGAGTTAGTGCGCCTTTGGTTACCTCCAAAATACTATAATCCTTACCAGAAAGTTTGGCAAAAAAGGAATTAAGTTCTTTCTGTATTGATTTGGTGAGCACGCTACTAATAAAAATTATCAATCGCTTGAATGTCAGGGTCCTGTTTCTGATAAATCCTTTACAGCCGCAGGTGTTGCGGCATTTAAACTCTTCATCTTCTATCAGGTTTACTATTTTTTTAACTAATATGCCCCTATAATACTATAGCGTTTTTGTTGACTTTAATTTACAATAACATTTTTTCATACACAAACGAAAAATTCACTAACTAAACGACATTGGATTGTAAATCTAACGCTTTTATTAGGATTAAGTTAAAATAGAACGGGGATGGGTAAGAGCTGCTGTCAAGTACTATTATGGGTAGTGTATCAAATTATAACTGGTAGTGCGATCAAATAGTTGATAGCTTTATGAAGTGTAAATATTACACATCACCTTGTGTGAAAAACGCTAAACAGTAGGGAGGAAAGCAATTTTTTTTGCTGGAAGTCCAAGGAGTAAAAATGTAAATCACTATATTAGAGATGCTAGCGAGGACTGCGCGTTAATAAAATGTCCAGTGGACATTTTTAGCAAAGGGCCAGGCTGCGCCAGGAGCATGGGTATTTACAAAGAACATATCGTTATGTCGACACAGACCACCATGGATCTGAACCTGATAGAGCGTAGCATCTACGGTTCCTCACGTGTAGGATTAAATACGAATGTAATTGATGTAACAGAAGGCACTGACACAAGCGGACAAGGAAGTTATGTTGGACTATGGTAGCAGACAATATGAACTAGCCGATCATTTAGGGAATGTGAGTGTGGTGTTATCAGGTAGACGACTGCTTAATACCATTGCCACAGACTTTACAGCAAACGTACTCAGCGCGAATGAATATTACCCATTTGGGATGGTCATGCCGAATAGAACCTTTAGCTCGGAAAGTTACCGATATGGGTTCCAAGGACAAGAAAAAGATGATGAAGTGAAGGGGAGTTTACTGGCACACAATCTCACTATGATTTTGGAGCGAGGATTTATGATGGAAGAATTGGAAGGTGGACAGCGGTTGATTCTAAATTCAAGAAGTATCCGGGAGAATCTCCTTATATGTTTTCCGGTAACAGTCCCTTGTATTTTATTGATCCGAATGGTGAAGAGAAAATAGCTGTTGCTGGTGCTCAATATGAAAAAGGGTCAGGAAATAAGTTAATGTTTGCTAATCAAGCAATACGTTCAATGAGGATTTGGAGCGAAGATTCTCCTGACGAATCTAGAACTTTAGTTTTGTTTACAGCTGGTTATACCTACGAGCAAATAAAGAAAATTCAAGTGGCAGTGATAAAAACTGGAGGGAAATTAGTGAGGGTAAATAGTGCTCAGGAGTTTGTGAATTATGTTAATTCTAAGGATAAAGAAGATGGTGGAGATGAAGATGGTACTTTAACGTTTGACCGGACTGATGATATCATAACTGATATGGATATATATGCTCATGGTGTAGTTGGCTCAATTGAATTTGGTTATGATCCTGATGGAACTTTAGGTGCTGGTATTGCAAAATCATATCGTTTGGATAAAAAAGTGGCTGAGAAATTTAATGCAGGTGCCTTTGGAGGGACTGAATCTTGTGTTACTTCATATGCTTGTAGGACAGCTTCTGGAAATGAAGATATTTATATAACTCGAGGTTTCTTTGATTCCGACAAAATGAAATCAAGCTTGGCTATGAAACTAGCTTCAAGTACTGGAGCAAGAACAAGGGGGTATCTTGTTAGAACATCATACGTAGGAACCTTAGGGAATGCAATGGATAGAAGGTTTCGTACCTTATATCCTGTGCCAAGGCAATTTAAAGTTGATGGAGCAACTTTTGCTCCAGAAGGGGCGAATAGGCCAGTGACCCCAGCTGCATCACCTTATGGAGTAGACAAGAACATGTTTGAATTTACTCTGAAAGGTAAAGTTTATCCTGTAAGGGCCCCTGTTAATATACCAAAGCAGAAAAAATGATGAAGATTATTATAAACCTGAATATATTAATCGTCATTTCTGTATTGTTAATTTCATGTGATATCAAGAATAGATCTGATCTAGGTAAAGAAATTAGTTTATCCCAATATCCTATAACAAAAAATGGCGATTGTCAAGGTTGTTCTCTAACCAAACAAGAAAAATTAAGTTTTTATGTCAAACATGAGTCATATGTTTTGGATGAGGATGAAAATCTTAAGCTTATTATATTAATTAATGATACATACATTTACAAGGGGAAATTTACAAGGCGAATTGATGTAAACCCGTGCTATTGTTTGGATTATAAACAACCAGTTGCCTTAAGTTTCGCATTATATGATGAAGAAAGTAATAGTTTTTGGTTATTTGGTAAGAAAAAAAGCTTTTCTCTCTGGGAAAATAGTGAAATTTATATTGAGTTATATTCTAACGTAAAAGAAGGAGATAGGTACGGGTTTAAATATAAAGGAGATTTTCTTTATAGGTAGAGACCCTGCTGGTGGCAGCAAATAACCACTAGTGCTGGTGCACTTGTGCTATACATCATACAGGACAAGAAAATAAACTAGATAAAGGATTTTTAGAGCTATTTTTTGGGAAAGGTAATAATAAATTTAGTGCGTATATATCAGCGAAAAGCCCCTTCTCGGATACGAGGTTGTTGTCGCTATGAGCCAAGTTGTTCGGTGTATATGATTGAGTCCATCATCAAGTACGGGACAATAAGGGGAGTTATCAAAGGTGTAAAGCGTTTATTGAGGTGCAAGCCACCTTATGGAGGTGTTGACAAACCGTAAAAATAAATTAGTATGAAAAACTATGTGTATAAATGTGTCTCGGTACCATCTGTTATAAGTACTGGGCAAAAAGGTAAAGATATGCATGCTACAGCCGTATCAAGCTATGAAAGTATAATTAATAAGGCAGCGCAGGGAGGATGGGAACTGTCTACTATAGATACGGTATCATCGACCCAAAAACCAGGTTGTTTATCAGGCTTATTTGGCGGAAAGGCAGAGGTAGTTACTTTTAAGATGTTAATTTTTAAACGAGAAGAATGATTATGAAAATCGCCCATGTGCTAAGCGCAAATGAATACTACCCGTTTGGCATAATTATGCCGAACAGGGACTTTAGCGCTAAATCTTATAGGTACGGGTTTAATGGAAAGGAACGTGATGACGAAGGTCTAGGCGGTGGAGGTTCCACCTATGATTATGGGTTTAGGATATACAACGCCCAGATTGGAAGATTTTTAAGTGAAGATCCACTGACTTCAGAATATTCTATGTTGACTCCATATCAATATGCAGCGAATAGCCCAATAAGTGGTGTTGATTTAGATGGTTTAGAATATTACTATGCAGCTGATGGTAACTTGATTGGTAGAGTTGGTACTAGTACGAAAGTGAGAGTTGTTTCAGAGAAAAATATTGAAGATAAAGGTTTTGATTATTTCCAAAATATTGCAAACTCCCCTTCAAGAACAGATCAAAGCAAAAACACCATACTAAGTTTTTATAGTCAGCCATTAACAATATTTCTTAACAGAATAGATGATGTTACAGGAGGCGCTCAGGTTGTTGGTTATACCACAGATTGTAATGCCACAGCTTGCGAACAGTTAGAGAATGAGGGAGTAACTCCTGAGGGAAGATGGCAAGGTAAAACAATGCTAGTTGATAATGCTTTGCAATCTCAATATAATGATCCATCGTCTGGGGAATATCATCCTCAATTAACCGAAGATGATGCTCAGGCAGTTATTACAGCGTATTATGAGCTAAGTAAAGGTAATCCTGTATTAACAGGTGTATCAGAAGTGACTAGTTCGGAGCCTAACGGAGGTGTAGAATCTCGGAATTTAAATGTAATGACTGAGCATTTTGTTGTGATCGTAGGTGCAGGATGGGATGATGAAGGTTTTTTCTTTAATTACATGGATAATGCGCCCAATGATGCAAATGGAGCAAATACAGGAGGAAATCTTTCAAATAATAAATTTTACTACGATTTTTCAACAGGTTCACTTTTGGATGATACTACTCCTCCTATGAGTTATGCTGGTGTAATCAGGTACAATGTAACTGAAGTACGTAGAAATCAAGAAACAGATTATGAAAATGATGCAACCCCTTCTTCTCCTTAATGTGATATTGATGGTATTCTCTTGTTCTCATAAGGAAGAGACAACTAGGCAATTAGCCGTAAGTGAAACATCATCAAAAAAAAACGATACTGTCGAAAATGCAGATTGTATACAGGGTAGTGTATATAGGGGGAAAGAGGCTCAAATAATTTTTAAATATGCTGGTTCGAATAAAATCTGCTATATATCGAAGAAGCAGAAGGAGCCAGATTGTCTCAATCTTCAAGAATTAGGAGAAGATAAGTATTTAGGTGTTCTCAAGTTAGGTAATGAAATTATTATTGATTCACTTGATTTTACTATAGAGAGAGATGAAATTAAAATGTCAAGAGGTAATAATGACTTAGTACTAACAAAAGATTATGACACTTGTATTACGAATCCAGCGCTTTATATTATTAAGATGAATTGCGATTAATGAGCTGTTCGATCATTTGCAATGTCGAACGGTTATCGTCCCCCAGCTCGCGCGAGTAAATAACCACTAGTGTGCTGGCGCAAGATTGCATCTTGTGCCTACATAACATAAGGAAGTCCAGTTGAGGTCTTTTTTAGTTTTAGGTATGGGTTAAGAGGCTTTGGAGTAAAGTCTTCTATTTTTTATTTCTCGAATAATAGCATCCATATTGAAGAAAACCTGTTCTTTTTCGGCATCGCTAAACTCACTAAGCTCTTTAAGTCGTTGAATCATTGCCGGGTCTTTAAGAAAGTCGTCTTGTTCAGTCTCCCCAGCTCGCGCAAGTAAATAACCCCGCTGGCGGCAGCAAATAACCACTAGCGTGCTGGCGCAAGATTGCATCTTGTGCCTACATAAGATAAGAAAGGCCGGTTGTGGGTCTCCTGCTGTTCCGGTTGTTAGCTGTTCGATCATTTGTAATGTCGAACTCATATCGCAGCATTTGCAATGCGTTAAATAATTAAAGAGGGCCTGTAGTGGGTCTTTTTTAGTTTTTATCGGAAAGGACAAAGGAGGGAATAGGGATTAGGAGGAGTTAAACAGCGTAGGTTTGCCTGGCTTTAGCATCGCGAAGTATAGCATCGAGGCTAAAGAGTACACAAGTTCTTTCGTGTTCAGAAAGGCTATTGATGTCCTTTAGTCGTTGTAGCATGGCCGGGTCTTTAAAAGTATCGGCTTCTTCAATCTCACCCAATAAATAACCAACGGTAGTGCCGAGTAATTGGGCCATTTTTTTAGCCACTTCAATACTGGGAGTCATTTCATCCCGTTCGTATCGTCCAATTACTGAATGTGAAGTACTGAGCTCTTTTGCAAACTTTTGCTGTGAGAGTCCTTTCTCTTCTCTACATTCTCTTAGTCGTTTACCAAAAGTAATCATAATAGGTACTTTTAAAGTTCAATAAAACCCTTAAAAGACAGGTTTTTGCAAAATTATGATACTTAAACGATAAATAAAAATCCAAAACTATTTATTGTTTGAACCTGATTGATTAGCTTTGAACCTTAAACGAGTCAAAAAACTTTTTTTATCATGTCCGAACGCAAAACCAAAACTCTCAAGATCCATTCCATTACTCAAGGTCAAAACGAAGTGCCTCATATTCATTTAGCTGGCCAGTGGTTGGCTAAACTCGGCTTTAGTATCCACGACCATGTAAGCATTACCATTCGGGAAGGGTTACTTATCATTGAACCACTGGAAGCGGCAGCACAACAAGTACAAGAAAAGGTCCAAGAGCTGCAAACCATCAAAACGCAACTCAAAAAGCTGGCCTGATGGAGATTAAGGAAATCAAAGAAGGGCTAAGCATCATGGAAGTACTCAATTACTACTACTTAAAACCCACCGCCAAAGGCGCATTAACCTGTCCTTTCCACGAAGCGAAACCAGGTAGTAGAAAGAAAACGATGCAAATCTACCTGGACACGAATAGGTACCAGTGCTTCCACAAAGACTGCAAAGCCGGTAACGGCGATGTAATTGACTTTATCCAGCACAAAGAAGGGTGTACGAAGCATGAGGCAATCGAAAAAGCAAAAGCATTATTAGGTGTAGGAGTGAAAACTCCTGAGCCTAGCGGCATTCAAGATGCCTCCCGAGGTTCCACCCCCGCTCGCGCGAGCAAATAGCCACTAGCGCTGGCGCAAGATTGCATCTTGTGCCGTACATGATACAAGAAAAGAAATAAGAAAGGCCTATAATAGAGCTTTCTAAACTAGATAAAGGATTTTTAGAGCTATTTTTTGGGAAAGGTAATAATAAATTTAGTGCGTATATATCAGCGAAAAGCCCCCGCTCGCGCGAGCAAATAACCACTAGTGCTGGCGCAAGTTTCCCGAGGAAATCTCGGGACAGGTTCAACTTGTGCCTACATGCCTAATAACACGTCATTGAGTTTAAGCGGTAGCGCGTGATAGCAATGAAAAAATAAAGCGCAACACCCTATATCTATTTCCTAAGTAAATCAAGCCAACTTTGCATATGAAACAAAGTTGGCTTGATTCTTTAATAACATAAGCTTACGCTCTTAACGACTTGTTATTAGCCTGAAAAGCCTCGCGTCATAGGTACCGCATAGCCCTTCGAATGTGTAGCCAGGTATTCGTGCAGGTTGTATGTGTATACCGGTACAGGGCAATCGTTGATCAGGTCTTCCGCATTACTACCGTTAAAGAAATGTGATAGCCCGCGGCGGCCATGCGTGGATACAGCTACCATGTCGATAGGTTCGCGTTTAATGTATTCCAGAATGCCCTGGGTTGGTGTATTGGCATTGTAGACGTGTAGATGGAAATTACCTAAACGGAATTTACGCTTCAGTTTTTGCGCTTCTCTTTCCACTTCGGCATTGGTTTTAAAGTGCTTGTGTGTGTTGACATACAGCAGATGAAGCTTGGCATCATACTGACTGGCAAGGTCTTTTACCCGCGACAGAAACCCCATGGTATAGGTTTCGAAATCCGTACACAAAAGAATGTTCTTAGGTTCAAATTCCGTCACTTCTTCCTTACATGTTACCAAGGGAATGTTGGTGTTACGCGCAACAATTTCTGCGTTAGTTTCGCCCTCGTCTACAGCACCCGATGTTCCCATAATGATCATTCCATACTCACTACTGTTGAGTTCATTAATGATATCCTGAGCAGGGTTGGTTTCTCTTTGCCCGGAAATAGCGGTACTTATCTCTACATCTTTAAAAATAGCCCCGTTTAGTAGGTTTTCAAATGATTTGTTGACGTCGCTTTTCTCAAGTGTTGTGATCAACTCATTTTCCGTAGGCAATATACTTCGGTTGCCAAGTCCTACACTGGAGAATTCCAGCATGTGCGATTTTAGCAGGTGAAATAGCTTAATGCCTGTATTGTACTTCTTGGCTAACGATACGGCTAAGGGATAAGCCTTTGCTGCATCGGCAGAAAAGTCAGTGGGAAGGAGAATCGTTTTCATTTTTTTTATTTTTTCGTTTCAAGTTAATGTCTTGATAAATAGGTTTCTATGATGATAATCATACCGGAAGATGACACTTTTATTTGGAGGGTGAGTAAGTTGTCGTTAGCTGGTCGCTTTCAAAAAAGCGCTTGGTTACAGTAATAATTATTTCGTTTTGAACGAAAAAAAACCTTTGTATAACATAAGTATCATACATACAATGTTTGTTTTATAGGAAAAATAGGTAGTTTTGGGTTATAAATTAGCTGTTAAAAGGTAGTTTATAGTACCTAAAGATATTTGTTTTTATAAGGTGATAAACACCCACAAAAACCTTTATTTCTATTTAATTATTTGGCATTTAAATTAACAAAAATTGAACCTAATTTATTTGCAATTGTACAGTTAAAAAAACAATCTAATATGCAAATCAAGAATTTATTAATGCTAGGTGGGCTTATGATTGGAGGACTCAACGTAATGGCTCAGGAAGGAACAAATGCCGCTGGCGGCGATGCTTCTTCCGGAGAAGGTTCGGTGAGTTATTCCATTGGGCAGTCCTTCGGAGCATCAGTAGCTACCTCAGATGGTAGCATTACTGAAGGTGTACAACAACCATACCAAATCCGGGTTGTAACTGATTTGAGCAGTACATTGAACGAAAGTAGCGATGTGAATGCTTATCCAAACCCCGTTTTATCATCCTTTACAGTAAATGTAGATGGAGAGCTGAATCATCAACTCACAGGGGTCTTATTCAACCAGATGGGCGTCGAAGTTCATCGTTTTGAATTAGCAGGGTCGCAGACCAATGTCAATATCGAAAATTTCGAAGCAGGTATGTACATGCTGCGTGTCAAAAAAGATAATCAAGTATTTAAAAACATTAAAATAATAAAGAATTAAAATGAAAAAGTTAACATTTTTAACAATTGCCTTGTTGCTACAAGTTGTCGGACTAATGGCGCAAGCTCCGGAAAAATTGAGCTACCAGGCAATCATCCGTGACGGTGACGATAATTTAGTGCGTAACAATGCTGTGCGTACTCAGATAAGTGTCATACAAGGATCAATCAATGGTACGGTAGTTTATTTGGAAGTTCAAAATGGACAAACCAATGATAACGGTCTCTTAAGTTTAGAAATCGGCACCGGAACAAGTGGCGACGATTTTTCTGCCATCGACTGGACCGACGGTCCCTTTTTCATCAAAACAGAAACCGATCCTACCGGAGGAACAGACTTGAGTATTGTAGCTATTCAGCAGTTATTAAGTGTTCCTTATGCCTTATATGCCAAAACATCGGGAAGTTCAATTCCAGGCCCAAAAGGAGATCCGGGAGCTGACGGTCTGCCGGGAGAAGAAGGCCCACAAGGTCCGGAAGGTCCACAGGGTCCAGAAGGTCCCCAAGGTTCAGAAGGAGCACAAGGCCCGCAAGGTCCAATGGGCCCCCAGGGTCCGGCTGGTGACCCGGGTTACACAGTCTTGGTAGATACAACAGCCGATAGTGGAACGAGCATCACTTTTGATCTGCCCGAAGGTTATACTTTCGAAAACACCGTTGTTGTAAGCTGTGCTGTGCAGGCGGGAACTTGTGGTGGTTTCTACTGGTATACACCAGGAAATGCGTCTTTACCTGTTAGCTATACAATAAGTGATGTGCTCTCCACAATATCGGTAAGTTACCCTGAATCTAATACGTGTGTATTCTTTAATAATAAAGCGGTGCGATTAGTGCTTTGGAAAGCACCCTAAATAATCACACGTAACCATATTTTATAAAAAGCGAGTAACTGTAAAACCAGTTCTCGCTTTTTTTACCCTATATGACACGTTTGGGCACAGTGGAAATCCATAACAGGTACCGCATACAAATTGAGAAGCGAGCGAGAGGAAAAAAGGTTTTGTAAGTTTTTTTGCCTACGAGGTATGGGGATAGTGTGACTTATCATACTTCAGGAAAAAATAAGAAAAAAACGCAAAAAAAGGACAGTAAAATCGAAATCTCAGCAGTGCGTAGTGTATTGCGTATTTGTGACGTATCCTCTTTTTTGATTATCTACAACCAGTTTTGCTTATTTGACTCATCTTATCATTTAGATGAAAATATATTTAATACTCAAAAAAAGAACTATGAAGAAATGTAGTATGTTTCTAAGTGCCATTTGCGTACTTGGAGTAGGATTAATGTCATGTGAAAAAGAACAAGACACTCTAGTTGTAGATAATCAATCTTCTGAAGAGTGGGTACCGGAGGATGAGGTAGCTTCTGTTCCTTCCAAGGTTTTATTTCATAAACATTATGATGAAACACTAAGCAAAGAAGAGGTACAGGCTCAATGGAATATGGATTACAAAACCTGGGTTTCAAAACACAATAAGGGCCAGAAAGCGAAAGGTGCTGATTCTCTCGCACCTTCTACCACGTCCTGGAATTATAGCATTGGACTGCGCACCGTTGGATCAGCAGGCGGAAGTACCGATGGTGCTGTGAGATCGCGAACGTTTTACCGCACTCTTGCCGGTACTATTGAATCTGATCTCACACTTCTCGATAATCCGGATGAAGATGAATTTGAAGGAGGTTGGGACTACTTTGTAGCCAGTGTTGATTTAGATTCGATCAATGTCGATTACGTAGAAGTTGAAAAAGCGCGAGTATTTCTTTGGGGAACTGACGACTGGGTACTTACAGGAGTTTCACTGGAAGTTAGTCCGGACTTGCAGACGCTTCCTGCTTCCGGTACTTCAAACTTTCTTAATGATGGTTTTTTCAAGCGATTGAAACCCCTCTCACCCTTTGTCCCGACCCTACATAGTACTCCTGTATATGAGTCTACGGGTCGGATGACCTTTGACTAATTGCGTTGAAAAGAATCCTGCAATAGACAAGTGAACACAGGGGCTACCGGAAGAGGTCAGCCCCTTTTTATCCTTAACAATGAGGACTTAAACGAGTTTGTTCCCAGGCTTACGTAGAAGACGCTGCTCCGGCTCATAAGTTTGCCTTTATCACCAATTTTGTCTACAAAAAGTTTAGTGCAAACCTGGTTTGGACGCAATATAGTAAGGTGATTCTTCAGGAATTTCAGTGGGTTGACTCACCGGCCACCACACAAGCCGAAGCCGACGAGCTATTGAAAACGGCAACAGACGTTTACGAAGCCAGAGGAGCCCTCGTTTTAAGTGCAAGCTATCGCATTATTGAAAATCAGCGGTTAACGATTGGTGTTAGCAATTTGCTAAACGCCTACCCTTCTCCTCAGTACAACGGTTGGACCGATCAGGGTGGTTTTAACGACTCGGTACAGATGGGCGCTGACGGCTTGTTTGCTTACAGCCGGCTCGGTTTTCAATTCTAAATGAGCGTGAGTTTGGTGGTGGAATGTTGCTAGAATACGTGTTTAGGCTATTTGGGTGCTATTTTTATACTAATTCTAAAGCTATTTCATATTGAACTTACCCTAAATAAAAGCGGTGTGTATGCGCCGCTTTTATTGCTATTTTTTCCAAGTAGCTGTACCTCTTCTTTTTTTGAAAAAAAATATTTTTTGAGGTGTTACTTTTTCGTCCGCTATGCAATGCATACGTAACACCATATTTAACAGAAAAAAGAAATCATTGCCTGACAATTCAACCAAGTGAAGACCATATAAATAACTAAATGATGAATAAATCTTACGATTTACAATGGAGTATGTACCGGAGTACAGTATCCAAACTGTTTAAATTTCAGGTACGTCTTAAAAAAAGCCTTAGGAACGGGCAGTTTCACAAGTATTCGAAGGCGAAGCAATTGGATATGCTAAGTCGCATTGAAAAACTGAAGGCGAAGTTAGCACGTTTGTCACTCTTGTTAAAAGGGGCAGTGGCCGCAGGAGCACTTGTTTTAAGCACCGGCTTACTAACACCGGCAACGGCTCAGCTGCAGTTTGATGCCGACCCGGATGTCAATCCCATGGACCATGTTTTTTCAGGCTATCAGTACGTCGAACCAACTTTTGTTGATTTAGATGATGACGGCGATCTCGATTTGGTAGTGCTACAAAATAACGCCGTTCACTACTATGAAAATGAAGGAGATGAAACAAACCCGGATTTTGTAAAGGTCGACGATGGGGGAGCCTTGAAGGATGTGAACAGAACAACACACACACTTGATATTTACCTTCACAATATCGACTTCGCTGATTTGGACGGTGATGGTGACTACGATTTGATTACCAGTGAGATGGATATGGACTACGGAACATCGGCATATGGTAGGAGTGTGGCAATGTATACGAATATTGGTACAAAAGAACAACCTGAGTTTAGCTCGGAAGCAAGGGGCGAATTACTGGAAATGACTGAGGGCTACTTTTTTAGAACTACTGCAGTAGATATAGATGCAGATGATGATTATGATATTGTATTAGAAGATGGTAATTTGAGAAAAGTGCTTTATTACGAGAACGTTGGAGATAAAGCACAATATAATTTTGTAGAAGTACCAGCTCAGGACAATCCTTTTGAAGTAGTTCAAAAACCAGGTGTCCTGGGTGTTGACTTTGCAGATGTAGATAACGACGGTGACCTCGATGCTCTTTTTTGTGATTATGCCGGAGGTTTCCGCTATTATAAAAATAGTGGTGCTACGCCTCAGAACCCGGTATTTGAATGGAGTGATGATGTCACGTTTAACAACAGCGATTTCCTGGTTGATCCGGATAAGCTTGCTAAACCTGACTTTGGTGATATAGACGGTGATGGGGATTACGATCTTGCTGTGAGCTTTTATGGGCACGGAATCGTGTATTTTGAAAATAACTCCATTATTTCTGCTACCAAAACGCTTGAAGCAATGCAGTTAAAGGTGTTTCCAAATCCTTGTACTAATGAATTAAAGATTACAGCTCGGGAGTCTATTAAAAAGTATAGACTGTATAACAGTTTGGGCAACTCTTTGATGGACGCTTATGTGGAGAGCAAATCAATGGATGTAAATATCGGTCATCTCAATCCCGGAATTTATCAACTTCAGTTACTATTGTCTTCTGGAGAGTTGATAACAAATCGTATCGTGAAGCAATAATACGCTTTCGTTTCCGGGGCATTGATTCCCTCATAATTCACTTATTAATAGCACTGGTATAGCTAGATACCAGTGCGAACTTTTTGTGTGCCGATTTTTAAATGCTTGTCGACTGTTTTTTTAATTAACAGCAACCAAATGAGCTGTCCGCCATCAGCTTAGTAAAGCCTTATTAATAGAGGTCATTGATCACCTTATTAAGTTAATTATGAGAAACACCAAGCGATTAATAGTAGGACTAGCTATTTTTATTTTAAGTTGTGATAAAAAGGAAGATCTGGCACTACTCATGGCTGCTAACCCGGCTAATTTCAATTGCGATGAATACGAAATAGTCTGTGAGCAAACAGATTATAGCCCCTTTAATGATATGATGCGCGTACTTCAAAGCAATTCTTATCAGTCTTATGAACTCATGCTTCGGTTTTGGAATCATTGTCATTTACACGAAAAAAGCCAAACCTATTCAACACTTCAAAATGTGAACTTAGTACAATATTGGCTGGGTGGCGATGTCGAGTCTTTCGAACGTCAACTCAACGGCATTGCCACTGTGGTACATGAATCCTACCATACTGTTTCATCAGCTCCCGACGACTCTGCAATGGATTGTAACGAAGTCTTTCAAGCGGAAAAATACTGGTATTTAAGTGATGAGCCTATTAAAGTAAAATCAACAGAGAAAGTATTACCGGTAACGGCTATTGCTACCGATGTTTTGGCCCGATTTCGCGGTGCTTTAAGGTATGAGGTTTATATCAAAGAAGGTAATGCGGGAGATATATTTGGACTTCTTAATGAGTTTGCTGCTTATTATTTTGGGAATAAAGCAGCTTTTGACGTCTGGCCCGAATATAAAAAAAGGTACCTGGATTCTAAAGATTCCGACTATATCGATGCGTGGTATGAACAAATTATCGGCTCCCTGGAAGCTTATTACGAGTTTAAGTACTATATCGCCGTTTATATGGCCAATATAAAACGTCATCACAAGACCTTTTACAAGGAAATGGAATCCAACAAGGAATTTTGGATGGTTTTTAATTTGGTAGATCAAAAATACAGCAATTTGATTAAAGAATATGAGTCATTTTTAATAGCTGAAATACTTTTAAATGACTACAAAGAAGATAAAGTGTCCATTCATAACCGGGCTTACCTGGATGCGCTGAATAAACTGGATTGGAAACCCTAAGGAGCAGGAGGTTTGGGAGTATTGTGATAGCTATTATTTCTTGGTGAAATGTATATTTATTTTGGTGAAATGTCGTGATTAAGTCAACTTTTTTCGAAATTATTTACAAACCTTGTTAAAGTACTTAGCATGTTTTTTTGAGATACCCACATGACTATTTGCTGAATGTACTATTCGAAAGGAATTCCTTATGAACGATATCGTTAAAATAGAAACCATCGCTCAACTTTGTGATGGTTTGAATCAAGGCAAACCAAAACACCCGCAACTATGCCTTGTCGACTTTTCCAAAGTGGATTTTAAACCAATAATCAATAAAAAAATAACATGCTCATTCTATGTTGTGATCAACAAGAAATTAAATTCTGGCATACTAAAGTATGGACGCAACGAGTACGACTATCAGTATGGCAGCCTTTTTTTCCTGGCTCCCAACCAAATTGTGCAACTGGAAGACCCTTGCCTAAAAGAAGCGGTATATGGATGGGGGCTTTATTTTCATCCCGATTTAATGAAGGGTACTACATTGCAAGATAAAATGAAGGAATATCATTTCTTTTCTTACGATGCTACCGAAGCTTTACACCTCTCTCAGGATGAAATGGGGAAACTAACAAGAATTATTGATGATATCCGCACCGAATTGGAACAATGCACAGATAAACATAGTAAAACACTAATTGTATCTGCCATAGAACTGTTGCTTAATTACTGTAACAGGTATTATGATAGACAATTTGTGACAAGAAGCGTTGCCAATAAAGGTATTGCAACCGACTTTGAGAAATTGTTACTCAATTATTTTTGTGTAAATGAAGTGGGAGAAGGGAGTTTACCATCCGTTAAATGCCTGGCCGAGCAACTTAACTTGTCACCCAATTACCTGAGTGACTTACTCAAAAAAGAGACCGGAAAAAACGCTTCCGAACATATACAATATCATTTAATAGAACATGCTAAAGCCAAGTTGCTGAGTACATCACATTCAATAAATGAAATAGCCTATAATCTGGGCTTCGAATACCCTCAGTACTTTAGTCGTTTGTTCAAAAAAAATACAGGAATGACACCTGTTGAGTTTCGAAAAAAGACCGAGATAAAAACCTCATAATCTGTAAATGAGTAATTTGAATACAATAAACAGTAATCTGTATTGAAGAAAGAACATGTCTAAAAGCTAATTTTGGTGCCTATAATCAAACTTAAAAAATACCAAATGAAACGTATAGGTTTATATTATGTGATGTTATTGCTCATAACTTCACTGTTCGTAACTTCCTGCGACAATGACGACGATGATAATGTGTGCACGCCCGACACTAGTTTACAGGTATCATCTTCGCAAGTGACAGAAATTGACACCAATCATCATGCGGTTTACACCGATATAGTGATTAATGCACCGGTTCAGGACGTGTGGAATGTACTAACCGATTGGGCTAATATGCCAAATTGGAGTACATCATTTCAGGGTTTGTCTGGAGATATTAAGGATGGAGGGCAGGTGGTAGCCACCTTTTTGCTTCCGGATCCCACTACCGGACAAACTGTGCCTTTTGAGTTTCCGCATGAATTAAGCTATGAAGAAGGTGTGCAATTTGGATGGTCTGACCCCGTTGCTATTGCTCCCGGTATTACTGATGATCATGTTTATATGTTGCAGGCCATTTCAGATTGCCAGACACGCCTCATTCAAACGGATGAGTTTGTAGGTAACGATGCCAATTTTACAACAGCTATTTTGGCTGCTGGTTCGGAAGCAGGATATAATCAGTTCAATTTGGAGTTGAAAACAGAAGTAGAGAAATAACGAGTAAAACGATTTTGGTTAACCCTTCGTTGTCGTATTAAACTATCATATTCTTTTATTGCTTGTTTTGAGTTTCTGAATATACTCACCGATGTATTATACTAATAACTGAAGGTGGTATCAAGGTAAACTTTTTCTAATAGGGCAATGTAGGGTTAGTAGCGATTAATAATAGTCAGATTCAGTCAAAAAAAGTGTTTTCGCAAATCTAATGTATAATTAGTGACGTGAAAGCACTTTTTAGCTTCTGGGGTGATGTTCTTGTATAATTTGCTTCAGATAGGAGCGGTCGAGGTGGGTGTATATTTCTGTGGTGGTGATGGATTCATGACCGAGCATTTCCTGTACGGCACGCAGGTCTGCCCCCCCTTCAATAAGGTGTGTGGCAAATGAGTGCCTAAAAGTATGGGGACTGATTTTTTTGTTTAAACCAATCGACTGCGTCAGACGCTTGATAATGGTAAAGATCATCACCCGTGTGAGACGAGCCCCCCTTCTGTTTAGGAAAAGGATATCTTCTTCTCCGGGTTTGATATTGATATGTACCCTAATTGCTTCCTTGTAAATTTTTACGTACTTGGTGGCCACAGAACCTATGGGGACCAGACGCTCTTTATTGCCTTTTCCTGTCACCTTTATAAAACCGTTATCCAGAAAAAGATTGGAAATCCTTAGTTCTACAAGTTCGCTCACCCGCAGTCCGGAACTATATAGTGTTTCCAATATGGCGCGGTTGCGCCCTCCTTCAGGAGTGGAAAGGTCTATGGCTTCCAGCAACTGATTTATTTCTTCCAGATTGAGTGTGTCCGGAAGTTTTCGCCCCAGTTTGGGAGCTTCTATCAGTTGCGAGGGGTCATCGTCCAAAAGATCTTCCAATAACAGGAATTTATAAAATGCTTTGAAGCCGGAAATAATACGCGCCTGTGAATAAGCTGCCAGGCTGAGCTCATTCAAAAATACGATGAATTCACTTAACTGCTCTTTTTCTATTTTTAGTGGTGAAGTACCAGGGTATTTGAGTGCCACAAATTCAGCCAGTTTACGCACATCGCGCAGGTATGCTTCAATGGAATTTAGTGAAAGCCCTTTTTCCAAACGCAGGTAATGTTCGAATTGCCTGATATATGTTTCCCACATAATAACAAAAATAGGCAATCGAATGCTGACAATAAAGCAGAATCCGGGCAATTTATAAAACGCTCGGAGGCCTTGTGAATACGGTCACCCAAGCTGTGACATACATGAACGACCGATTCGGAGGTGAACGACAAAATATTCTTTATGAAAGTTGTTATGCAAACATATGCCGTTCGTGTTACACCATTAGCATATTACAAGTTTATAATTCTATTTCCATTTTATTTTTAATGCGAATATATTTCCTGTTATCTCATTTACTTCCTCCTATTAGTCATCATTAGGAACTAGGCGTAAGAATTGCTAATTTCATGTTCTAATGCGTTTTTTATGAAAATTATTGTTATTAACGGACCCAATCTAAACCTGTTAGGCAAAAGAGAGGTACATATCTATGGCGATCAGACTTTTGATGACTATTTCGAGCTATTAAAAACTCAATTTTCTGAGGTTGATTTGAGCTATTTTCAGTCAAATCATGAAGGTGCGATTATCGACAAAATTCATGAAATAGGTTTTAATTACGATGCGATTGTCATCAATGCCGGTGGACTTACACATACATCTGTGGCTTTGCGTGATGCGCTTGCCGGTGTTAGCGCGCAGGCCATCGAAGTTCATATTTCGAATATACACGCGCGCGAGTCCTTTAGGGAACACAGTTTCCTTACACCGGTATGTACCGGTATGATCACAGGTCTTGGACTTGATGGTTATCGTTTGGCAATAGCGCATTTAATACAACAAAAATAGATGATTACTTTTTATCCGGGGCCATCAAAGCTGCATCCCAAATTGATGCAGTTTATGCAACGAGCCATGGACAGTGGTGTGCCGGGTTTAAATCACCGTAGTGGGGAGTTTACCGCGATTTTAAAGAACAGTGTTGCCATTTTTAAAGAGAACCTCGGTATACCCGAAAACTACCTGGTTACATTTGTTTCTTCAGCTACCGAATGCTGGGAAATAATTGCACAGTCATTTATTAAGCATAAAAGCCTGCACGTGTTTAATGGCGCTTTTGGAGAAAGGTGGTGGCATTATACTTCATTGCTCAGAGAACATGCACTTGCAAAAAGTTTTGGACTCAACGAGGTATTAAATTTTCAGGAATTTGCTAACCACGAATTCGAGGTGTTGTGTTTGACGCACAATGAAACTTCAAATGGTACCAAAATCAATGATTCGGCATTGGAAGAAATAAGGGCTTTGTACCCCGAAGCCCTGATAGCTGTTGATGCCACCTCATCCATGGGGGGCGTACATATTGACTTTGAACTGGCCGATATTTGGTATACTTCCGTACAAAAATGCTTCGGCCTGCCTCCCGGTATGGGAGTGATCACCTTCTCGCCTAAAGCCATTGAGCATGGGCTGAAAATTAACGATAATAAGCACTATAACAGCTTTGCTAATCTCTACAAAAATGCCATCAAGTGGCAGACAACCCATACGCCGAATACATTACTTATTTATCTTTTGGGAGAAATTTTCAATGACAGACCTACTATAAACGTGATTGACAAGCAGATAAAAGAACAAGCAAATGATTGGTATCAATTCATTGAATCGTTAGTTGGTTTTGAGTTATTATGTGATGAAAAATCCGTAAGATCAGAAACGGTTGTGACAGTAGCTTTACCGGAAAATGAATTGAATATCGTGAAGCAAAATGCCCGGGATAGGGATATAATATTGGGCAGAGGTTATGGTAACTGGCTGCATAAAACTTTTCGGATAGCTAACTTCCCGGCTATAGAAATGTGGGAGATTGAACGTTTAAAAGAATTTTTGTACAAACAATCACGGGAGTTATGGTCGTAATTTACACAGATGGTTCATCAAGGGGAAACCCCGGTCCTGGCGGATATGGTATTGTTTTAACTTATGGTAAGCATCGAAAAGAAATGAGTGCAGGCTACCGCAGTACAACCAATAATCGCATGGAACTTTTAGCTGTAATAGTAGGCCTGGAGACCCTTAAAAAACCGGGAATGAATGTTACAGTAGTTTCAGATTCGAAATATGTTGTTGATGCTGTAGAGAAAAAATGGTTGCTGGGCTGGGAGAAAAAACATTTTAAGGGAAAGAAAAACCCCGATCTATGGCAGCGTTTTTTGAAAATCTATCGCCAGCATAATGTACGCTTCAGATGGATCAAAGGACACGCCGGTCATCCCGAAAATGAGAAATGCGATCAGCTGGCGGTGGATAGTGCGCTAGGCACTAAACTATTAATAGATGAGGGTTTTGAAAGTGGTATCAACGACTGATAATTACCAGTCGTGACATTTAATTACCTTTTTATTCATCACAATTACATCGGGACCCATATTCATAATATCGAAAATGGTATAATCTGTTGGTATAAAGTGCAGGTCATAATTCTTATAAGAATTGAGTAATTCGTTTAGCTGATTATCGACGGCTTTTTTGTCTGATGAGATGTAAATTTGTACTGATTTTTTATTAAGCATAGCCAAGTAAATTATATAGTTGAATGTATAGATCATTATACGTAAAAGAAGGGATTTGGGATATATAATTGAAAATCAATATCTAAGCTGAAAGTAACAAGGCTGTTCCAAATGAAACAGCCCTGTTGTTAACATATAACCTAAATAAACCAGATCTAATAGGCCCTGCCAGTGCCAATGCAAAACAGGTGCAAACTTTACTTAATTTCGAGCGAAAAGTCAGATACGGCAGAGGCCCCAAAGAAGCCAAACGCTCCATTGCTCACATTAGTGGGAACATTGGCAGGTGTAGAACCACTCGGTCCACCTGAAAAGTTGATTTGCTCATCTACTCCCACATAATAGTCGTAAGCTTCCTTGCTTAACGACAACATTTCAACCCTCACGTGGTCCTTCTCCTTTACATAAATACCCATAGGGAAATCTACAATGTCGCTTCCGTCTACAATATCATCGTTGGAATAGATGATGTAATAGGGGTCTATATCAAGTGTGTCATTGATATAAGTTTTCCAGAAGTAAAAATTGGTTTCATCCCTGGGTTCCAGCGCACTTAACAGAATTTCGTACCAGTTATAACCGGTTTTTTCACTTGTATAAGAAAATTCAGCCTTTAAATCGGTAATAGGAGCTACCGGTAGCAACTCATCTTGTGCTTCGTAGAGCTCTTCCCCAATTTGAACTTGCAAGTGATAAATAGAGCCCCGGTGACCTTCCAGTGTCGTGGTACGGTAAACTCCCGCTTCAATTTCCTGAAGTGTGTCAATCTGGGAACCATTGTCTTCTGTAATAATAACCGTAGCGCCCGAAATACCCTCCGGATCTCCGGAATCAAAGTAGTTTCTTGAATAATGAACGCGCACTTCGTGTGCTTCGTCCTTGTCTGTTACCCAGCCATTAATGATTACTTTTCTATCACCCTGGTCGTCGAGTGGGTATTCGATGGTTTCTTCACATGAAAAGATAGCAACCACGAGCATTAATAATGTAATAGATGTTAGATGCTTCATGAGATTAAAATTTGATGTTATAAGTTACAGAAGGAATAGTGCCAAATAAGTAAGTGAGAACTGCTTCAGACTTATCAGGATCTTCTTCACTAGGTCTGAAATTGATGCTGTATACATTTTTGCGCCAGTAGAGGTTGTATACAGAGAATATCCACTCACGTTCATGTTTTTTGAACAGAAGTCCCTTACGTACCTGCTTGGTAGCAGAAACGTCCAGGCGGTGGTTTGCAGGGTATCTGAAACTGTTGCGCTCATTATAATAAGGGACCGTGTACCCGTTAGTAACATAATTACCGGCCGGGAATGTAGCGGCGGCTCCCGTTGTGTAAACCCAGTTTGCACCCACTGTCCAGTATTGGTTGATGTCATAGGTAGCTACGGCGGCAAAGTCATGTGTTTTATCAAATGCCGGTGAATAAGGTTTGTCATTATTCAAGCCAATTACTCTGCGTTGTGTTCGTGATAATGTATAACTTAACCAACCTTGTAAGCGCCCTGTTTGTTTTTTCAGCATGAACTCACTTCCATATGACCAGCCAATTCCGGGAAGTACAGTAGTTTCAACTATTGGGTTAATCAGTAGTTGTTTGTTAGGCTTAAAATCGATTTGATTTTGCATATTCTTATAGTATACTTCTACTGAGGCTGCAAACATATTGTCTCTGAAGTTTCTGAAGTAGCCCAAAGATACCTGGTCAGATAGCTGAGGGGCAATGTACTCACTACTACTTAGCCAGATGTCGAAAGGTGACCCGGCACTGGTGTTAGAAAGCAGGTGAATGTTTTGACGCGTGCGTGTATAACTCGCTTTTATGGAACTATTAGTATCTACTTTGTATCGTATGGCAAAGCGGGGTTCAAAGCCATGGTAAGTTTTGATGTGCTCAAAGTCGCCGTAGGCTGTGTATCCGATAATGTCTTCACCATCATTTCCTCCGTAGATGTTGATGGTGTCATTACCCACCTGTGAAAAAATGTTGTATCTCAAACCATAATTAGCTACGATGCGCTTCCCGATTTTTTGTTCGTTTTCTACATAAATACTGTGATCTAACGAACGATCCTCACCAATACGTAATGAATTGAATATCGACTGATCGCCAACAGGGTCCATGGTGCCAAGGTCAAATTCACGATAGCTACTGGTAAACCCTATTTTTAAAGTGTTGTTAGCATTCAAATAGTTTGTTAAACCTGCATTAGCGGTATATTCATTCACACCTGCATTCCAGTCAAATCCTTGCTCACCATCAGGTACCCCCAGGTAATAGTCGAAGTCGCTTACCACCAATGAACTGTTTAAAAACCAGTTGTCACTGAAAGTATGCTTCCAGCTCAGAGCGGCTGCCTGATTTCCCCAGCCCATGGCAAATTCATCACCAAAGCGGAAATTGTCTTGTCCTTTATACCCGGAAAGTGAAATGGTATTGTTGTCGTTTATGCGATGGGTATATTTTGCATTAAGATCGTAGAAGCTTATTTTATCGTCCTGAAGCGATTCATCCGGAAGCATTGGGAAAAACAAATCGATGTAGCTGCGTCTCCCCGATACTATAAGGGAGCTTTTCCCTTTTACAAGCGGAGTTTCTAATGTCAACCTGCTTGATATCAGTCCGATACCGGCGGTTCCATTGAATTTTTTTGTATCGGCATCTTTCATGGAAACATCCAGCAAAGAGGATAATCGTCCTCCATAATGTGCGGGTATGTTACTTTTGTAAAGCTTTAATCCGCTAATGGCGTTGGGATTAAATACGGAGAAAAAGCCAAACAAATGCGAAGCATTATAGATGGGCATTTGATCAAGTAAAACCAGGTTTTGACTGTTGTCTCCTCCTCGCACAAAGAAACCGCCGGTTCCTTCACCTGCGCTCACAACCCCGGGAAGTAGTTGCAAAGTTTTTATCGGGTCAACCTCGCCCATAATAGCAGGTAATTTGCTTATGGTTTCAATGGACACTTCTTCGGTACCGATTTCTGTTGAATTTACCGATTCATCCAGCCCCTCCTGGGTGATTTTTACTGAGTTCAATACAATGTTTGATGATTTGAGTTTGAATTTTAGATCGGTATTCTTTGTCACTTTTACCGTTTGGCTTAGCTTTTCATAACCCATAAAATCTATAACAACGGTATAGGTACCTGCGGGTAGCTGAAACTCAAAAGAGCCATTCGCATCAGTATAAGCAGAGCGATCCAGTTCGGGAATACGTACGGAGGTTGCAGGCAGTGATTCTCCACTTTCGGAGTCTTTCACTACCCCCTTAAGGGTAAAGGTTTTGTTCTGGCCTTTTAGTCCTATGGAAATCAGAAGTAGAATAACCAGTATATAAGAGTGTTTCATGGTGATTTTAGTTTTTTCGTTACTAATGACATGACACGCTCCTAGGGGTTGCACCCTACCGGAAAAAAAGAAAAAAAATTATAAAAAGTTTATTGTTTTGGTTAAATGACTGTGTCGTAGTGATTTAAAAAAAATATTAATTGGGAAGTTTAATGAACTCTATGCGGTATTCCGTCCCCTGGATATAGGTGCTCAAGACGATGCTATTGTCCTTTGTTTGAATAATTTTATAGTTGTAGCGATCTCCTGGTTTGCTGAGGTGCTTTTTAACAACATGGTCACTTTCAACAAAAGTCAGTTCAAAATTACAGGCATCTTCCCATGACAGCTTTAATTTCGAAAAGTAGGTTTTGTTTTCCATATATTCGATATACTCATGATTGGTAAATGTGACGAATGTTGTGTCGTTTAAAGTCCCGTTTCTGCCAGGTAAAACATAGTAATAATTACCAATTAATGGTCCCTTACAAGTGTTTTGATTTGAACTGTCAATTTTGTAAAGCCCGCTTTGATTATCGCTTCCGTTTTGCAGTAATTTGAAATAATAGGGGCAGTTTTTCATTAATTTGGCAGTAATGGCACCAGAGAAATCGTAAATGTCGTCATCTGAAAAACTCTCCTTTCCATAATAAGACATGATTTCCGAGAGATGGTTTACAATTAATTCGTTAAAACAAGGCTGCATTTCTTCCATGGTCTCATATTGCTTGTTTTTCGTACACTGGCAGATTTTATTTGCGAAATAATCGATAGTATCTCTCTGTGCAAATAATTGTTTAGGTGTGCAAATTGTTAATGTAATGCTTGTAATTACTACCGAAAAAATGAGCTTTGTAAGCATGAAGTTTTTAATACGAGCCAATACTGGTTTGGCGACGTTTAAATGGTTAAAAATGCCTTTCAATTGCTTATTTAATTAGGAAGAATTCTTTTGAAGACTCAAAGTCTTACCTATTCGTACAAGCTTTTTAAAGTATGCGTTTCTGCCGGTTCTTTAAACCATTCCTTTACCTGAGGCCAGATCATTTTAAAATAATCAGAGTCTTTGTAATTGCTCAGGTCATCTTCCGAATCCCATTGGCTGAGTGTAAACAGGATGTTGGCATGATCGGCATCTTTTTTTAGCTGGAGTGAAATACAACCCTCCTGATCAAGGATTTTGCGTTCGTTTTTTTCGAAAAATTTAACAAATGTATCTACCTTGTCTTCTTGAAAGGTTAATTTTACTATTCTTGTAATCATTAGTCAAATGTTATAGATATGGGACTATCATAACGGAGTCCTAACAGTTGCGAGGCATTACCTTTGTTAATGGCAATTTCCAATAGGTTTGAGCTGTTGAATAATACCACGCAGTCTCCTTCTTCAAACCTACTATACGTATCTGAGAGAATATTGATGTGTTCTCTTCCAAATTTTATAGTAAAGCGTTGATCTTTTTTCGCTCTGTTGAATAGGTCAAGACTTATATTAGTCACCAGGTTTCCATAATGGTCGACGTGAATTACGTGTCCAAGAATTTCGTTGTCTCGATAGCGTACTTCTCTTTCTACCATTTGGCGTAATTCCGGAATCTGGTCTCCCAGCTCTTCCAGAGGGTTGCCATTCGCCAAATATACCGCAGCTTTGCTCAGCAGGCTCTTAGCAGGAAATACAGTTTCGTTCGTGGAAAGTAATTCAACAATTTTGTTGGGTGTTTGATTGGACAACAAAGCCATAGTGCCATTATTGGCTCCTACAAAAAAGTGGTTTTCCAACTCAAAAGCCACAAAACCTTCATGGTTTCTGTCAATAGTGTTTACCGCTATGAGATGAACGGTGCCGGCAGGAAAATCCCTGAATGCCGAACGAACCACAAAAGCAGCATGAGCTATATCATATTCAGAAATAGTATGACTAATGTCGATAATATTCAGCTCTGGATTGAGGCAAAGTATTTTGCCTTTCACAGAAGCTACATAATGGTCATTGAGGCCAAAGTCAGATGTAAATGTGATAATGGACATGCGCCTTATTTAGCATCAGGATCTTATCAAGTAAAATAACGCTTTTGTCTTGGAACATGAAAATCTTATTGATAAAAAATCAGAATTAGTTAATACTATAACACTAATTATTGATTGTTATATGAAGATTGAATCGTAATTCTTTATTTTGCATTATAAATGGATGGATAAGCGGTCTGCATGCACGCAGTTTATCTTAAATTATACAATTTATTACCACAGGTTAAGCAGAGATTAATTTTGATAGAAAAAATAGTAACGCTGGAGAATGTATCGTTAGTTGATTTTCTTGGTACAGGCAATGAAAATATAAATCAGGTAGCGGCAGCATTTCCGAAAAGTAAAATCGTTTCCAGAGGAAATGAATTGAAACTCATTGGAGAAAAGAAAGATGTTTCTAAACTTACCGGACTCATTGAATTGCTGTTAGCGCATTATCATCGTTATGGAAAAGTTACTATAGACCAGGTAGAAACGTACATCCATCGTGAAGGAGCTCCGGCACTTAATGACGATGAGGTAGTATTGTATGGTGCTCAGGGTAAGGTGATTAAGGCAAAATCTGCTAATCAACAGGAGTTGATAAGCGCCATCAATAGTAATCATGTTGTTTTTGCACTTGGTCCGGCCGGGACAGGAAAAACTTACCTGGCGGTAGCTCTTGCAGTGAGGGCTCTAAAGAATAAAGTGATCAAACGTATTATTATCACCAGACCTGCTGTAGAAGCAGGGGAAAATTTAGGCTTTTTGCCAGGGGACCTGAAAGAAAAAGTCGATCCCTATCTAACACCAATCTATGATGCTTTGAGTGATATGATTCCTGGCGAAAAGCTAAATTATTACAAAGAAAACAATATAATAGAAATTGCGCCGTTGGCCTATATGCGTGGGCGTACCTTAAACGATGCCTATGTCATTTTAGATGAAGCACAAAACACTACCCCATCACAAATGAAGATGTTTTTAACAAGGTTAGGGCCCAAATCTAAAATGATAGTGACAGGTGATACTTCGCAAATAGATTTGCCAAGGAATCAACATTCAGGACTGGTAGATGCTTCAAAAACGCTAACGGGCATTAAGGGAATCGAAGTGGTGCGCCTGGCACCAATTGACGTTGTACGTCATCCTATTGTGAAAAAAATAATTCAGGCATATAGCAATGATAATGAACAACAGGAATAAGATTTCATTGGAAAGAGCATTGTTTGTTCTTTTTTTTATGTTGCTGGCCCTGCATTTAACTGCACAAAAGCGTTCATGCGGCTTTGATCATATAATGATGGAAAGTCAGGCAAAAGATAATAAACGCTTCTTGAAAAAGATTGACGCCTATCTTAATACTCAGGCACACTCAAAAAGTGCGTCTGAGGTGATTTATACCATTCCCGTTGTAGTGCATGTAGTACATAATAATCCATCAGGAAATATAGGAGGTTTGCAAAATTCCAATATCACGGACGAACAGATTTATTCGCAAATTGAAGTTTTGAATAATGATTTCAGGCGTTTAAATGGTGATGCTAATAACACCCTTCCGGAATTCATCGGTATAGCTGCCGATGTAGGCATTGAGTTTTGCCTGGCATCCTTTGATCCTGAAGGGAATCCAACATCAGGTATCACAAGAACGTACTCGCCTGTTGAAGGCTTTACGATGGGAGACCGGGCTCAGCTGAGTTCAATCATCTACTGGCCCAGCGATCAGTACCTCAATATTTGGGTGACTACACTCACAGGGAATTTTATTGGTTGGGCACAATTTCCGAGCGATGCCGGTCTCGATGGACTGGGAGCTAATCAGGGCGACGCCACAACAGATGGTGTTACCATGTGGCATCGCTATTTTGGAAATCAGATAGGTACCGCTTCGGGAAGTGATCCTTACACCCACGGACGTTCGTTAACGCATGAAGTAGGACATTGGCTTGGTTTATACCATTTGTGGGGGACGGGAAGTGGAAATGGATGTAATAACACCGACCACATCGACGATACCCCGCCACAGGAAGCACCTTCTTCCAGCTGTAACGAAACAAGTATCCTGCATTCTTGTGGAAGCCTGAATATGTATCAAAACTATATGGATTATTCGTTTGATCAATGCATGAACTTATTTACTCAAGGGCAAAAGGAGCGAATGCGCGCTGCCCTTTTTGTGAGTCCAAGAAGGCGAGCGCTCCTCGACTCAAGAGGTTGTTGTGGAAGCAAAGGTACGGTGTTGCCTCCTTTTACCGATCGTTTTGAATATGAAGAACTCGACGATCTTGAGTGGAGTGCTACCTTACAGGCAGATACACTGGAGTGGGACCTGACGCTTAACGGTAAGGGTAGCTCACAGGCAGCCACAATAGATTTTAGTAATTTTGATCACCCGTCTGAATTTGATTTGGTAAGTCCTGTCCTTACCATGGAAGGATTTGAAACCTCAATCCTGGAATTTGACCTGGCTTACCAGTATGAGCAACAATCCGACGAAAATGGCTTGTTGGTTCAGGTAGAAATCAATTGTGGTGGAGATTGGCAAAGTTTGGCGTATATTACCTCCAATGATTTAACTTTTGTCAGTAATGCCATCGGAAGTACAGTTAATGATGAAAACTATCAACATTACATCTTCGAGCTTCCTGAAAGTATAACAGACTTTGCGAGTATCAGAATACGCTTTTTAGGACTTAGCGAAAGTAATGGAATATTTTACCTGGACAATGTTAATGTGCATGAAGAAACAGCAGATTTTGAATTTCAGCTTTATCCAAATCCCAATGATGGTACGCTTTTTGTGAATGTCACCTACGAAGAGCGAGATGATGTGGAAATAGCGCTTTTAGATATTTTTGGAAGAGTGCTTTTGCAAGATAAAGTAGAAGAAGTCAAAAGTAAGCGCTTTTTTCTCGATTTAAGTCATCTCCCTTCACAGGTTTATTTTGTGAGGGTAACCACTGGTAGGGGTACACTCACAGAGCGAGTTGTACTTTATAGATAAATGCTTTGATAAATTGGGTGCCTGTCGCTTTTGTGCGTTTGGCAATTTTTTTCTGTGCGGGTATTGTTCTTGGACAATATATCCCACTTTCACCAGCGACCTTGCTGGTAGTAATGCTTGTGGCTTTAGGGGCGTTTGCACTTTGTGTGCTTACCAGACAAAAAAGCTTAGTAGTAGGAGGGCTTTTGATCTTCTTTTTACTGTCGCTGGGCAGTTGGCACTACAAGCAGTTTACGGCCAGATTCAAGCTCCATGTTCACCCGGAAGTAGTTAAATGTACGCTGCTAAAAGTGAATTCCATAAAAAGTACCGGGAATAATAAAAAGCGCGCCGAGGCAAACATAGTGGCAAGCTGTAGCAAGGATGGAGTCTGGAAAAAAGAAAGCGCCAAAGCAATGGTGTACTTTAAAGATTTAACAAAAGACCAGCTACTCATCTCAGGTGATCTTATACTCACCAATGCGAACATAAACGAATTAAAAGGACCACAAAACCCAGGAGCATTCGATTTTAGAAAGTACCTGTTTAACAAAGGAGTGAAATACCAGTTATACCTTGATTCCACTTCATTTGTGAAGAAAAATAATACGACTACGAATAGTTGGCAGCTTTCCCGACTTCAACAGAAAATTGCAGATGAGATAAATCAAGTGCTACTAAAGAATAAATCCGGACCTATTTTGTCTGCGATGCTATTGGGAGACAGAAGAGCGCTTAATAGTGAACTAAAAAATGAGTTTATTCAGAGCGGAGTGATGCACGTACTTGCGATATCAGGTCTTCACGTAGGTATATTGTTTTGGGTTCTGAACCTGATAACCTCCTTTTTGAAGCGATGGAAATACGGGAAGCTACTTCAGCTTCTACTAATAATGGGAAGCCTCCTTTTTTATTGCCTACTGAGCGGTGCTGGTCCCTCAGTGCTTAGAGCTACGTTTATGCTCTCCTTAATTGGTGTTGGGAAATACCTAATGAAAAACACATCGACAATGAACTTGTTGGCAACAACGGCTTTTGTCATGTTGCTGATAGACCCATGCATGCTATTTAATGTCGGATTTCAATTGTCATTTTTAGCAGTATCAGGAATTGTTCTGGTTTATCCCCAAATATATAATCGAATAAAAGTCAAGTATAGAGTGCTTGATTATTTTTGGCAACTCATAGCCGTATCATTAGCTGTACAGTTATTTACAGCTCCCATCTCTGTCTATTATTTTCATCAGTTTCCTACTTATTTTTTGCTGTCAAATATTGTTGTAATACCCATGGCATTTGTATTGTTGCTATTGGGCCTAATCCTATTGGTGCTTATGTGGAGCCACGAGCTCACTTCTTTAGTTGTGCACTTAATAGAATGGCTATCGGGGCAATTAGTGTCATTTCTGGCCTGGATAAACCAACTTCCATATGCCAAAATTGAAGGCATAAGTTCCAGTTTGCTTGAAGTGCTTGTTGCTTATATACTTATAGCCGGAGTTGTTTTCTTGTTCCCCAAAAAACACGTTCATAGATACCTGTCAATTGCCATTTTGGGTTTATTATTGATAGGCCTGAGAACGGGCAGGTTTTATTGGCACAGCAATCAGGAAATATTAACGGTATATAAATACAAAAAAGAAACAATCATATCAGTAATTAAAGGGAGGAGTTCGGGACTAATTGGTATTGAAAACAAGGTGAATACTCGAAACAATATGTTTCCTTATGAAGCACACTTGGTTAATCGGGGTTGCCAGGGAACACCGATAAGGTTTATTAGCAAAACAAGCAAAGCCGGAAATTTGTTAACAGTGGTAGACGGTAAAGTGATTTGTTGTTATCAGCATCGTGAAACGCTTCCATTTCATATAGATTACCTAATCATAGGTAACAATGTGATTAAGCAGGTGGAGGACTTGCAGCGATTCGAAGTTGGGGAAGTGGTTTTTGATGGCTCAAATAGTTGGTATTTATGTGAGAATTTAAAAACGAAAGTTTCTAAATTGAATTGTGAAGTGTTTTTTGTACCACTTAGTGGTGCATTTGTTAGAGATGATTTTGGTGAATAATTCAATAAATGGAATTTGTTATAATTGACAAGAAAGAACGAATAGGGACTATTACCCTAAATCGACCCGAAAAAAGAAATGCGCTTAATGAGCAAGTTGTTAGGGAATTACAGCAAGCATTTGATGATTGTATTGCTGATTCAACTGTTAAATTACTGGTGTTAAAAGCGAAAGGCAAAGTGTTCTGTGCTGGTGCCGATCTGGCATACCTTCAACAGCTGCAAGAAAATACCTATAATCAGAATCTGCAGGATAGCCTTCAATTGATGCGCCTGTTCAAAACAATTTATACTTGCCCGAAAATTGTAATTGCAGCTGTTCATGGACATGCAATAGCGGGAGGCTGCGGTCTTGCAACAGTATGTGACTTTGCTTTTGCAGTTGACGAAGCACTTTTCGGTTACAGTGAAACAAAAATAGGTTTTGTGCCTGCGATTGTAGCCGCATTTTTACTTCGTAAGGTAGGTGAAACTATCGCTAAGGCATTATTGTTAAAAGGAGATTTGTTTTCAGCAGCAGAAGCATTGGAAATAGGTCTAATCCATGCAGTTGTTTCAAAAGATAATTTAGACAATGAAGTGCAACGCTATGCCGAAGAATTCTGCACGCAGAATTCTGAAAATTCACTGGCCCTAACCAAAGAGTTAATTCATTCGCTTCCGGAAATGTCTTTAGAGGATGGACTCACCTTTGGAGCTACAATGAATGCGAAGGCAAGAGAAACACCCGATTGCAAAAAAGGCATCGCCTCATTTCTTGAAAAAAAGGAACTCAAATGGTAGTGCATGATTAAAATTGCCTATAGTGAATTGTACGTTTTGGATCTACCTGAAACACACAGGTTCCCAATGGTGAAGTATGAACTGATAAAAGAACAATTGCTGCATGAAGGGACAATCACAAATAATCAGCTGGTAGATCCCGGGTTGATTAATGAGGAAATAATTGTCATGACACACGATCAGGCGTATTGGGATAAGGCTAAAAATCTCCGCTTGAGTCCTAGGGAAATACGAAAAATAGGCTTTCCTCTTTCCAGGAAACTAATTAACAGGTCCCGGAGCAGTGCTATGGGTACACTTTTTGCTGCCAGAGAGGCATTAAAAAGTGGTATAGGTATGAATATCGCCGGAGGTACACATCATGCGTATACAGATAGGGGAGAGGGTTTTTGCCTGTTAAACGATATAGCCATATCCGCTAACTACTTCATTAAAGAAGGATTGGTAGATAAAGTGCTGGTTATAGACCTCGACGTTCATCAGGGGAATGGTACGGCACAGATATTTGAACACAATGAAAAAGTGTTTACATGGAGCATTCACTGTGAGGTGAACTATCCCATGCAAAAAGAAAGGTCAGATTTAGATATAGGGTTACCAATGAATACAGGTGATGAAAGTTACCTTCAAGTACTCAGTGAAACGCTCAACAAATTGGTGGAACAAGAAAAACCGGATTTCATATTTTATCAGGCAGGCGTTGACATTCTGGCGACAGACAAATTGGGTAAAATGGCACTTACGCGTGAAGGGTGTAAAAGGAGAGATGAAACAGTTTTGAGTACCTGTTATAATCAAAAAATTCCGGTAGCCGTATCAATGGGTGGAGGGTACTCACAAAAGTTAACAGATATTGTAGAGGCACATTGCAATACCTTTCGGGTGGCAATGAATATTTGGAATTAAAAGGAAGTTTTAAGGTGTGGTCAGCATAGTATTAATAATCATTAATGTTGTTGTAAGTTATCGGGGGTTTAAAAGTCCCGAATTTGTAGATAAGTATGCGTTGGATGTGGAGGCCGTGAGAACAAGGAGCGACTACAAGCGGCTTGTCACATCGGGTTTCCTACATGCAAATTGGAGGCATTTGTTTTTTAATATGCTTGCATTATTCTTATTTGGCCCCGCTTTGGAAGGAGGTGTCGGCATGTTGGCTTTTGCTATTTTATACCTGGGAAGCCTGATCGGTGCCGATCTGTTCAGTCTGTTTATTCACAGAAATAAAAGTGCTCATAGTTCCATAGGAGCATCAGGGGCGGTAAGCGGTGTGATATTTGCCGGAGTGGCGCTTATTCCAGGCTTCAGGCTGAGCTTTCTTTTTCTACCCTTTATTTCAATTCCAGGTTGGTTGTTTGCATTGGGCTATATAATAGTGTCTCTTTATGGTATCCGCAATTCCTTAGGGAAAATCGATCATGCAGCACACATGGGGGGAGGCGTATGTGGAATGGTAATAGCGGTATTGTTAATACCATCGTCTATTTTGACCAATTACTTTCCAATTGTAGTTGTGTTACTTCCCGCATTGGCCATCATGTTGTTTATATGGAGAAAGCCTCATTTATTTTATGGCTGGACCAGCAGGAAAGGGCAAGAGAATCTGTATCACATAGATGATAGGTATAATGCCAAAAAGAAAAATCAGGAAAATGAACTGAATACCTTGCTTGAGAAAATAGCTGAATCCGGATTCGATAGTCTGTCGAAAAATGAAAAAGCACGACTCGATGAATTGTCGCGAGACAAGTTTTAGAGTGGTCTTCGCAACTTGAAAACCACCCTTACTTGTTTATTTATCCGAATATACGCGGTATAGTTTTCGGTAAAATGCATAGGAAATTAGTGCTATGAGTAACACCACCAATGGAGCCATATGCTCACCATCTGCAATGCTCAGATGAGCACCGGCTGCTAATAATAATTCAAATGTGTAACCTGCATAGGCCCATTCTTTTAACATTTTCGATTTATTGGTCCAGATAGCGACAAGACCAAGAATTTTAGCGATAGCCAAGGGGTATATTATAAAAGCCGGAAACCCCAGGGAAGTAAATTTTTCTACAACCATATCGTGTTGTGCAAAATACATGGAGGCACTAAACCCCATAACCAATGTTAGCAGTCCGGTACTGATCCGGTAAATCCATAAGTGTGATTTTTTCATAACGTTTATTTTTAATTAAAATATACCGTGGTAAAATATACCAGGGTAAATAAATAGGTAAATTTTTTAAACTATTCGGCTCTCAATTTGTCTAGAATGCTACTAACCGTTTTAGCTTCCTCATCAGTGAAATTTTCGAATAACTTATCTATGGAGCCTTTGTCCTTTTTATCGATATCATTTAAAATGTCCAGTCCTTTTTGTTTAATTTTAAGGTATACCACCCTTCTGTCTTCTTCAGACCTTTTACGCTCGATAAGCTCCTTTGTAACAAGCTTGTCACAAAGGCGTGTCGCATTGGGCGATTTTTCCAACATTCTTTCCCGCACCGTATTCATATTAATCCAATCACCCGCACCGCGTAAAATGCGCAGAATGTTATACTGTTGCATGGATATACCGAAGGGTTTTGTGAGGCTTTCAAACTGACGTTGAAGCCAGTTGGCTGTATAAACCATATTGGCTAGCATGCGCTGTTTGTCGTTGGCAAACTTCGATTCAATAGCCGCGTCAATGGTGGTTATTTTTTTCACATCACAAATATAGCAATAATTTATTTACCATGGTAAATAAATTAAGGTAATTTTTAATCCTTATAACTGGTTTTAGCGTCGCCTTAAGACAGGTTGCATCGATTAGATAGCTAATAAAGCTAAGCAGGGTAATTCAAAATAGAATTACCCTGGTTGTTTGTTTTAACGCTTAACAGGCTTTGATGGAAAACCTTTCAAAAGATTGCCAAGTATTTTAATTCCTCTTTCCATATCACTTTCCGAGGCATTGGAGAAGTTCAATCGCAAGCAAGATTGATAAGCCGGGTCCGGAGAAAAGGTCTCACCGGGAACAAAGAACACACCTTTGGCACTCGATTGCTCAAATAACCACCGCGCATTGTGTTGCTTTAATTTTGCCCATAAGAACATACCACCATCCGGGTCATGATAGCTGAGGTGCCCGTGCGCAAATTGCTTGATACAGCCTATCATCATATCCTTGCTTTCCTTGTATTTTTTGCGAATATGTGAAAGGTGGTTTTCAAAATTGTTGTTAACCAAATAGTTGTGTATTATTCGTTGGTCTACATGGCTGGAATGAAGATCTGTACGTTGTTTGATGCTTGTCAACAGCTTAATGATTGGCTTAGACGCAGCGATCCATCCTAAGCGCAGACCTGGAGCCAGTACTTTTGAATATGACCCCAAAAGGATAGCACCATCCCCAAGGTATTTGCTTATTGGCGCGAGATCTTGTTCATTGAAAAACAGCTCACCATATGGGTCGTCTTCAATTAATAGTGTATTATTTTGTTGGAGCATTTTAGCTACCGACTTTCTGTTTGTTGTATCATACCGGTATCCGGTAGGATTTTGGAAATTCGGAATTAAATAGGCCAGCTTGTGTTTCCTTGATTTTAAGCCATCGTCCAGTTGCTGTAGGTCTATGCCCGAAGTAGTTAATCTGGTCATTGTTGTTTGTGCCTGAAACAAGTCAAATAGTTGTAATGCACCCAAATAAGCGGGTTGTTCACATAAAATACGATCACCCGGATCGAGGAAGCCTTTACATATGATATCTAAAGCCTGTTGCGAACCGGTAGTGATCAGGATATTTTCATGGTCCAGTTTAATCCCGTGTCGTTGGTTGTAACGGTGAGCAATCCAGGCTCTCAAAGGAATATATCCCTCTGTAATGGTGTATTGCAGTGCTTCACCTTTATTTTCCAGGGCCAGGACCTCATTGGCGGCTGCTTGCAAAGCACCAACAGGGAAAACATGAGGGTTAGGAAGTCCGCCGGCAAACGATACCGTGTTTGTATCGTTTGCAGCTTTTAAAATTTCACGAATAAAGGACGGTTTTAAAGTTGAGGTCCTTTTTGCAAGCATTTTTGTAAAGTCCATTGTTTTATTGTTTATGAAATTAGCTATAAAAAAAGCCTTTCTCCGGTTGTCGGAGAAAGGCTTTAGATAAGGGCAAAAGTCGTTCACCTACAGACCGGGAGGGTCTGAAATAGAGACTGCGACGATTGCGACCGTGTTTATTGTTATCATTTTCGTTTAGTAAATAAAAAAGGCCATCCCTTTTGAGGATGGCCTTCGCATATTTTTAAAGCAATAGATCATCCTCAGCTGCACCTAAGTGCGACTGTCACGATGACTGCAATTGCTGTGTTATTCGAATTCATATGCAACAAAGGTATTTAAATTAGGCAGTCAAAAAAACAATTCTGTTAAAAAAGTTAGTTAAAGTTGTGACAGTTGTCAGATTCTTATAATTTAAAAATTGTAAAATGATGTGACCAATGTTCATGCGCTTTTCTATTAATCGGCCTAAATTTCTATTACGACAATTTGCTTTTCTGATTTTTTTGCTTTGCGGTACATATTTAAGTAATGCTCAGGGTTGTAGCGATGCGGGCTTTTGTACGATGGGCGCCATGAAGCCGGATCAACCTTTTTATAAGGACTTGAAAATACGGTTTCGTTCTTTGGATTTTTCCAATTACGTGGGGATAACACGTTTTAAAGATGTAATTTTGGCGCAAACTATAGAATTAAATATTGCAATAAAAGCCACTAATAATATTCAGGTAAAACTTCCTTATACTTCCACAAGCGGGCCTATGGGAACAGTAAGCGGTTTAAGCGATGTGACTATTAGCTATACCCGGGTTTTGCAATCATCAGAACGGTTTTCCTGGGCTGGTACCATAGGAGGGAAAATTCCCACGAGTGACGCGAATGTTACCGTAGAAGGACGTAGTTTACCTATGTACTATCAACCGAGTTTGGGAACCTATGATTTAATACTAGGTACTTCTTTTAAAACGAGAAAATGGTTGGTGGCTGCCGGCTATCAGCATGCTTTTAACGAGAATAAGAATAATTTTTTTTGGAGTCCATGGAAAGACACGGAAAAATTTGACGACGCAAGGCTTTACCCGGTATCAATTGCATTGAAAAGGGGAGAAGATATAATGTTTCGCCTGGAACGCAATTTCAGATTCTCGAAATTTAACTTTTCGGTGGGTTATTTACATATTTATAGGTTGAATGAAGATACGAAAGGGCTGCCGGATTCTGATGAACGAGTGAAAGTTGCAGACGATATCGGAACAAGTAAAGGGAGCGCAATAACAGGGATTTTTGCCGGTGGGTATAATTTTAGCGTGAAATCGGGAGTAAAGGTGATTGTGGGTAGGCGCATAAGAAAAAGACACTTAAATCCGGATGGTTTGTCCAGAGAATGGGTTGTTTCAGTAGGATTCCAATACAAATTTTGATGAAGAAAAAATTAATTTTTAGTATACTCCTTATTTCAAATTGGTGCATATATGCTCAAAATGCGGCTGAAATAAATTCATTGAAGAACAAACTTATGGAAGGTCAGTACCAAGAGGTGCTTGGTCTGGTTGATAAGCGAATAGAAAAAGCCGAAGGAAAAGAAAAAGCATTGCTTTTATTGGTGCAGGCCAAGGCATCCCTACGCTCCGGTGATCTGGATCTTGCTCTTAATGCGGCTAAACAAGCGGATCGTATATTAGAGGGTTTGACAGCAGATTATTTGCTTAAGGCAGAGCTCTTTAATACAGAAGGAGCGATTTTGATATACAAAGGCCGACATGATCTTGGACTGGACTTTATAGAAAAAGCGATGGAAAACCTGAAAATTAATGCTTCGGACTCCTCTCTGATTATGGCTGATTGTTTCAATAATTTGGGTTTGGTGCATTGGTATAAAGGGAACAATGAACTGGCCGTGAAGTATCACAAGCAGGCCTTAACATTAAAAGAAAAACACCTAGGGAAAGCACACCCTGCATTGGCTGCTACCTATAACAACCTTGGTCTTGTATTGGCTTCAAAAAAACCCTTAACAGCTTTTCGGAATTATAAACAAGCGCTGGAAATATACAAAAACTACTACGGAGAAAAGCACCAGTCGGTAGTTACTGCTATGAATAATATGGCAGTTTCTCTTTATAATAAAGGGGATTATGAAGCGGCATTAAATAAATTTGGTAATTCTTTGGCGATACAAAAGCAGCTTACTAACGGAAATCGAAATGGGGAAGCATTTATTTACTCCTTTATGGGAAGGATTCTGCTCGAGAAGAATAGTCTGGATTCTGCTTACAGTTATCAAAGTCGGGCTTTAGCCATTTATAAGGAGAGTTATGGTGAGAAGCATCCCGAAGTGGCTAATACCTTGAACCTTCAGGCGGCGATAGTTAGTTCAAAGCGCGACTACGAAGAGGCACTGCATATTTTAGACAAAGCGCTGGAAGCGAATAATGTCACTATTTCTGCTGGAGAAACTTGGAGTTACATTTTGAAGCAGGGTGCCCATCTGAGCAATCAAACATTAATAACGACACTCAGAATTCGTTCGGAAACCTTGGAGAAAAAGCACTTTAACAAGACCCTGCTTCGCAGTGATTTAAAAGAGGCCATAAGCTGTATTGACGCTTCGTTTTTGGTGGCCGAGAACATGCGAAAGACCCTTGTAACCCAATCCGATAAAATTGCCCTGGGCCATACAATTGCGCAATTGGCAGAAGATGGAATTCGAATTTCATTGGAATTGAGTGAAATTACATTCAAGAAAAAAGTATATGAAGAAAAAGCCTTTTACTATGTCGAGAAAAGCAAATCTTCCTTATTATTGGAGGCCGTCAGCAATATGAAAGCAGATAACTATGCAAACGTGTCTCACGAGCTGCTTATAAGAGAGCAAGAGCTGTTGTCACGAATTGCCTTTTACGAAGCAAAGAAGAATAGAAACATTTCTTCACAACAATATATGGATTCGTTGAGGTCTGCAAATAAGGATTTTGCACAATTTTTGGACACTTTGAAATTGGAACATAAGAAATATTATGAACTCAAATACGATATTAAACCTGTTTCCATAGCCGAATTGTCTGCTTCGATTCCGGTAGGAAGGGTAATGCTTAATTATTTCGTTGCACCAAATTCGCAACGGCTTTACATATTCGAAATTTCAAAAAAAGGGCTGTATGTACATAATAAGAAGTGGAATGAACGCGCGGTGAAAAAAGTAAAGGCTTTACAAAATACCATATCGAATCACGTAAAGGGTAAATTTCAGTCCAGTGCTTCGTTTTTGGGAGCGCTCTTGATTCCAAAACACCTCAACGGTAAGTACAACAGTTTAATTATTATTCCGCACGGTGAACTTAGTTATGTACCATTTGAAACACTCATTTGCGGTAAGAACAGAATAGATGAAGAAGACTATTCGAAGATAAACTATCTGGTGAAAAAGTATGCCATAAATTATGTCTACTCCGCAACATTGTTTTATCAGGGAAAAGAAACGGCAGGTGCAAGTACTGTGAACAGCATGCTTCTATGTGCAGTGAGCGATTTTTCATTCGAACCCACTCAACCCGACTTAAACGAAACTGTGAAAGAAGTAAAGCTCATTGAAGGAGTAGCTTCAAAGTCGAAGCTTAAAATTGTTACTAAAATTAACGAAAATGCCAATGAGTACGATTTTAAAACACTTACGCAACAATCATTCGACATCATACACGTGTCTACGCATGGTAAGGTGAATGAGCGCTACCCCGATCGTTCGGAAATATTGTTTTTTCCAAACGAAAAATATCAACAGGATGGTCATCTATTTAGTAATGAAATCTATGAATTAAACATGAGCGCATCTCTTCTTGTTTTGCCCATTTGTGAAACCGGTTTAGGCAAGGTAAATAGAGGTGAGGGCCTTATTGGTTTGTCAAGGGCCTTTTTATATGCGGGAATAGACAATCTGATTGTCTCCTATTGGAAAGTGTCGGATCTTTCGACACGTGAATTGATGGTCGAATTCTACAAAGAAGTTTTTAAAACGCAGTCGATTTCAGGAGAGTTTTCCAGTCCTTTACGTCTGGCTAAGCTGAAAATGATAGCTGATAAGCAATTCGCAGACCCCTACTTTTGGGCACCTTTTGTCTTAATTGGTAAATAAGTCGGGTCTATAAATCAATTATTTACAGTGATTTTTTTATCGAAAAAATAATGCTTTTTATTTTTTGACATAAAAGAATAATCCGAAATTACTATTTGAATATTATTTTTTTCTAACTCATATTTGGAGAAAAATTACAGCTTAATTTTAACTTTCAACATAGCAATTAATATTGAATTTATGGGTATCAAGTAGCAGTCGCTTAGAGTAAAGCCGGTAAGGTGCTGCCAACAGTTGTCATTCTATTCTCTATCAAAACAAGGGTGAATGAGAATTTAAACAATTTAAATTGTAGTATTTGATCGGTGTGTATGTTTCTGTTTGTTAGCTGGTTATGTTTTTGTTGTTTGGGCTGTGTAAAAAAAGTAAAAAAAAGTAAAATAAAATGTCACGTTTGGTAGTTCTCACGCATACTAATTTAGGGATGATCGTTACAAACGGAAAAATATTAGGACGTATGGACCTTAAAACTTACCACAGAAAAGCGGGATTTTTAAAGAAAAGCACATTGTTAGTCTTTGCGCTATTATGTATACCCTTTATAGGGTTTTCAACTAATTCCATTGGCGATCCGAAATCATATTTACAGACGAATATCGTTAAAGAACAGGCCTCTCAGTATCAATTTAATGGAAGTCCAATCGATCTGGCTAAGGAATATGTCGGAGATGCTCAGGATGCGGTTACAGAGATAAAAGACTTATATGGAAAAGTAACTGACAATGCAACCCTTCAGACTATACTGAATGGTAAGGAGGTGAAATTCCCAATAAAGATCACATCTAAGAACGGGGACCCTAATACAGCGATTATTCTCAAAGAAATAAAATTTACCCCTACAGGAGGTCTGGCTACAATATGCATGCGTTTTCCTGTTGGTGAGGAACCCGATGGTGATGGCAAAAAGTACCTTTATTTTTACGGCTCTGATATTGCTTTTTCTAAATCGGGAGGGTTCACAGGAGCAGCAGCCATTGGTTTGGTTGAGACGGTAGAAATTCCACTTGGAGGTGCTCCTGAAGATGGAGAAGAAGCAAAGGTGGAGATTCATGCTATTGCCAACGATACTAGAAAAACGTATATGGTCTTTAGTTGCGACGGTTTTGAGCAATTGCACTTGAACGCGGATCTTGTTTTTTCACGTGAAGTGCTTGTGCCGGAGATGCCTGATGGAAAAGCTTCAACAGATGTCAATGAGCGTGTTAAAGCCAACTTTGAAGTAGATATCACCGGCTGGAACGAATGGATGGTAGCTATTTCATTAGATCGTTTTCAATCTCCCGACCTACCCGGTTTTTCCATGAAAGTAGAGAACCTTATTTTGGATAATACGGAATTGAAGAACGTAGAAAGTGAATCACTGGGAGCTGTTTTGGAACAGGTTAGCGACAAAGGGAATTCACCTTTATGGAAAGGCGTATACCTGGAGCATATTTACTGTAAGTTGCCTGAGAGTTTACAAAATGCCAGCAAGGATAGCCCACGTGAATTAGAGGGTTTTGATTTGGTTATTGATGAAAATGGGTTTTCGGGTTTGATACAAGGGAATAACCTCATCGAGCCAAAAGACGGCCAGATGGGAGACTGGCAATTTTACTTAAAGATGGTTGCTGTTGAATTCAGAACCAATGATTTTGTAGGAGGAGCTTTAGCTGCTGAAGTTATATTGCCTGTCTCAAAATCAGATACGGAGTCAGGTACGACTTCCAGTACAGGAACAGGGTCGGGAACCGGGACGGGTGGTGTACCCGATGTGACAGAATTACAAAAACAACCGGCAGAACTACCGGGCGCTATTGCCATTGCCGGTAGTATCACTCCCAGTGAATCAGGAAATGGCATGGACTATTCGCTAAGTGCGAACGTTACAAGTGCACTTAATTTCAATGCACTAAAGATGGCCAATGTTACCCTCGATAAAGGATCTCGTGTAGACGTGGATGTCATAGAAGGGAAATTCCAGGCCGAAGCAGTATTGTTTGGTAATGTGGATATTATTGCCAATCGCGGTGACGCTAAAACAAATGAAACTGCAAGTGCAGAAAAGAGTGACGTGAGCATGTCTGCGGAATTTTCAGATATTGTTTTTAGAACGCATGCATCTCCCAAAATTGAATTACGCGGTTCTTTCGCGCTTGAAAATAAAAATGAAGTTGGAAATTTTCCGGTTAGCCTACGAAGACTCGAACTCATTCAAAAGTTAGAAACCGAAGAATTAGGTGCTAAACTGGATATTGCCATTTCTTTTATGGATAACAATGCCGGCTTTGGCGGCAGCACGGTTTTCACACTTTGGGCACAGAAAAGTGCGCAAACCAAAAAGTATAAATTTTCAAGAGCCGAGCTTAACTCTATTTATGTAGAAGTAGAGCAAGGCGCATTGAGCTTAAAAGGTCGTGTGGATCTCTTTAATGAGGATTTGATCTACGGATCGGGTTTCCGTGGCTGCCTGGAAGCTAAATTTGAGCCGAATATTGACATTTATGTGGAAGGTATGTTTGGTAGAAAGACTGCCGAAAATGAGAATGACGGAACTTTTAAATATTGGTATGCTTATGCCAAGGTAGGGCTTCCAACGGCCATTCCTATATTTCCTGCGGTAGGAATTAATGCATTCAGTGGTGGTGCCTATTACCACCTGGCACCAGCTAATGAAGATGATTTAACTAACCCGCTTTATGCAGAATATATTACTCAACTTGAAGAAGAGAAGGATAATGGTGAATTCCAGTGTAAATCAGCATTTTTAATCCCGAACGAGTCTACCGCGCTGGGTATAAAAGCCGGTATTGGACTACAAAGTCTACCCTCAGATTATGTGTTTAATGGTCATATAGAATTTACTGTACAGTTTAATGAGAGCTTTTCACCAAACTATATTGCTTTCGAGGGGGCTGTTGATATCCTGAATGAACCTGGACAGGATGATCCAAGTATTCGTGTAGATTGGTTAACAGAATTTGATATCGACAAAAAAATATTATCCGGAAACTTCAATGTTTATGTGAATGTAGTTGATGTAATAAGAGGTATTCATGAGCCAAATAATAAGGCAGGTTCCTTGTCGTTCTACGTTTCGCCTGACGATTGGTATGTTTATATGGGTAAACCACTAGAACCTATCGGTGTGGAAATTCTAGGTTTCTTAGAGTTAAGAAGTTACATGGTTTGTGGTTCAATTTTACCGACACCTCCCATTGCTCCTCTTCCCTCAGATATTAATCTTCCTGTTGATATCGATTATGCTGCTTTGAATACAGGTGCAGGATTTGCTTTTGGTGTTCGGGCCAAGGTTGAGGCAAAAGCAGAAGGTAAAATAAAAATAAAAAGGAGTGAGATCTATGCCGGCTTTAGAGCTTCGGTTGAGGCAGGTGTCGATGTCTTGTTAAGTAAATCTAGTGTACCAATATATTGCTCTGGCATGGAGCCTGAAGGTGATGGGCGTGGAATCAAAGGTTGGTACGCAACCGGGCAGGCCTATCTAAAAGGTGAGGTTGATGTAAGCGCCGGCGTGAGAGGGCGATTTAATTTTGAGATTACACTGGTTTCTTTTGCCTTGAGAGCAGGGGTATTTGCCCAACTGCCAAACCCTAGCTATTTCGTTGGTGTGGTAGAAATAGAAGTGGAAGTAGGTCCATTCAAGAAGAAGGTGGATGCCAACGTGGAAGTAGGTGAAACTTGTGATGTGCCTATTGACGGAAGCTTGGATTTGCCTTTAGTGCTACGCACTACACCGGGATATCAGGCTCAAGATGGTGAAACACCGGAAATGATTGAAACAGTAGATGTTTTTGCACGTCCAGCTATTGAATTGGTTTATGCTGTAGGCTACAACCTGTCTTTCAAACATGAAAATAAAGATGAGTCGGATGTAGTGTATACCATTGGTCATGATGAATCTACCTTCTCAATAGTTTGTGAAGACTGTGGTGATATTTGCCCTACGTGTCCCAATGGGGTGATGCCAATTGCTGGCGATTTAAGACCTTCCAACAACTTGAAAAGATTCACGTTTTACCCAAATGAAGTATTGCCTGGTGGAAAAACTTTCAGAATGGAATACACAGCTGAAGCCACTTCTAATTTCAGCCATGAATATAAGGATGCACTCGAGCCGGTTTATGTGAGGTTTAAAACAAAAGAAGAACCTATACTGATATCTAATCAAAACGTTGCTTACAGCTACCCACTACCGGATATGCGTAATTTTTATCCGGAAGAAAGCAACAGGGGCTATCTACAAACAATTATCAAGCAAAATAATCCATTCCTAATACCGGAAGATCGTGTTTGGGAAGTGCGCTACATGCAAGGTGATAACATCGTTTTTGCAAGCAGAAGCATGCAGGTGGATGCAAATGCACAGCCGGGAACAGGAGCGTATAATTTTGAATTCCCTATTCCGGAAGGTTTGGAATTAGATAGCGACTACCGACTGCAAATTGTGCAGGCCGCTCTGGGAGAACTGCCGGAAGAACCAGACTATGTGCCGGGTGTGGCCGTACAGGGAATTCCTTTAAACAGTATAGTAGAGGATGCGATAACTATTGTCAGTTATCCATTTCATACCAGCAGTTTCCGAACTTTTAATGACAAGTTTGCTAATTATGTACACGTAACGTCAGTAGAAAGTCAGGGTATCATAAAGCTTGAATTAGACGGAACCGGTGCTTCCGGAGAGACCTTTTCTTCTGAAGAATTCAGAGGTTATGGTATTGCCGATGCACAATTGGAACCATTGGTTCAATTGAGTTCTAAAGAATTAAACCCTGACATCGTAGAAGCATACGATCAACTGAAACATGATTTGGAAGATAAATTGGGTACTACTACTTCCGTGAGTTTGCAGGATGCAGTGAAATTATCACAGGCCAATGGCGATTTTACGATCGATTATCAAATTCCTAATGCCTTTATCTCTTTGATTGGACGCATTGATAGTTATAACAGTGTAGCAGAAATCATGGACCCTACAACTAAAATCGATATCCCTTCAGATATCCCATCCTTCGAAGCGGGAACTTATAGCTACCAAATGGCTTATTACTTACCAGGTCAGGATGTTCCTACTTCGGTAGCTCACCTTGGGTTTAATGTGGCAAATACAATAGAATTATCTAATAACTAATGAACACTAGATTACTCATATCGTTGGTGTTGTTCTGTTGTTTACAACTTGTTGTAAACGCTCAGAAGCAGGAGGGTGCCTTTCTTGGAATAATGGAGCATCATAGCACGGATGCTGTTGAGTTGCGTTGGTTTCCTTCTACAGTGGCTTATTGGCAAGCAGGTTTGGAGTATGGCTATGATATCTACCGTATGAATTTGAATAGCGATGGAACACCAATTCCTGGAAATCAATTAGTCAAAATTACTGCTGAGCCTTTAAAGGTTGATACCACTGCTATATATAAGGCTGTTGAATCTGATTCAAGTTTAAGAGGAGCAGTGTTTTTCCTTACTTCGGAAGCAGAAAAACCAGGTGATTTGCAGTCAGCCGCCGAGATGCAATATGGTTTGCAGTTTATGTACATCATGAGTGGTTTGGCATCTAATATGAATAGAGAAGTTGCGGAGTTAGGCGGGCTTTATTACAAAGACAACCAGGTAAAACCGGATGGTGCTTATTATTACGAAATTAAGGTACATGATAATTCAGATTGGCAAGGTGCTCAGTTGGTGGTTAAAATGAACGAAAAGGTAGAAGCTCCGAAACCGTATCAGCTGAATTTAAAGATCAAAGGGTACAAAGCTTCGTTGTACTGGAAAAATGAGTTCCTGAATTTTACTTACGCTTATTATGACATTTACCGGGCAGTAGATTCGCCAAACGGGGCCTATACAAAAATAAACGAATTTCCCTACATAGGGACGCAAGACGAAGAGAACAAAGACTCGAAACTTATCAATTTCCTGGATAGCGTTCCTGAATTAGGCCATACTTACTATTACAAAGTGAGAGGGATAAGTCCGTTTGGAATCGAAGGCCCATTTAGTGAGCTTGTAAAAGCCAAGGCCGTAAAACCATTAAAATATGTGCCTGAGGTCAAATCGTGGAATTTGGATACACAAGGGCGTGTGATCATTAACTGGGAAATAGATCCGGAAGATGAGGAAGCCTTGATGAACTGCCGATTGTTTCGGGCAACCAGTCCTATTAATCCACCCAAAGCGGTGTCTGTAAAATTGGAGCGCAACATGCGAAGTGCCACCGATGCACCACCAGAGCTTTCCAACTATTATTTCGTAGCTGCTTATGACGAAGCGGGTGACAGTGTGATGTCAGCACCTTATACCGTCATAATAGAAGACAGTATTCCTCCACAAATACCTACGGGTTTAGCTGGTCAGGCCGATACCAATGGAATTGTTACCGTGACCTGGACACCAAATACCGATGAAGACTTAAAAGGTTACCGCTTATACCGTCGTAACGAGGAGGGTGAAGATTTTGAACGCATGGTAGCCGATGTGATCACCGATACCGTTTTTATAGATACCATAGACTTACATGTGGGCTATGAAAATATGCGCTACCGCTTGCACGCGGTAGACAATCGCTATAATATCTCAGATCCTTGTGAGGAAATAAAAGTCAAAAGACCGGATATTATACCACCGTTAGCTCCGGTTTGGGAACGTTTTGTCTCAAGTTATGATGGCATTGAACTCTTTTGGGCAAATGACCCCAGAGATGATTTATACAAGCAAACCTTGTACAGAAGAGGAGGGAAAGACCTTAATGACAGGCCCATTAAAGTATTTGAAGGAGAAACATTGCGCGATACCACATTTCTGGATACCAAGGTCGAAAGTAAGACCAAATATACCTATTACTTTATTACTGAAGACAAGAGTGGTAATAAATCAAAACCAGGCAATCCTATTACCCTGAAGAAGCGTTTCCAGCTTATTAAAGACCCTATTGAGGAATTTGATGGCCTCGCAAGCAAAGAAAATCAACTCATAAAAGTATTTTGGACCTACAATTACAACAGCGTCAAGTACTTCAAAATATACCGTGAAACGCCGCAGAAAAAACTAACCTATTACAAGTCAATAAAAGGATCATCGCGAGAATTTTACGACGAAGAATTACGTCCGGATACAGATTATGGTTATGTCATACAAGCCATATTTAAAGACGGATCGAAATCAAAATTGAGTGACCTTATTACCGTGAAATATTAAGGATATGAAACATCTTTTGACCTTATTTACAGCTGTACTATATTTAGGCAGCGCAAACATGTGTGTTGCGGGTATTAACCATGCAAATGGTATTAACGACGCGTCAGAAAGGAGTTTGAAAGAGTCCTCCAAGGCTGTGTCGGCCGTGTTTGAAGTGACCAATAATTCTGATGATAACTTATCAGGCTCTTTAAGATATGCTATAAACAGTGCACTGGCAAGCGCAGGTGATGATGAGATCACATTCAACATAAGTGGCGGTGATTTGACCATTGACTTAACCAGTACCTTGCCTCAAATAACTGAAGCAGGAAACGGTATCCACTTCAATGGTACTACTCAGGCAGGTGTAGTAATTGACGGAAGTGGTATTGTTGGAGGTAGCAGTTGGAGTGTGTTTGGTTCTCAAATAGAAGGGCTCACTTTTCAAAATTTTGAGCATGCTATAAATATTACAGGTACAGAGGTTAATGACAATACTTTTGAAAATTTCACGGATAACTGTCTAAGCCTTGGAGAGTACATATCAGCACAGAATTATCAAAGCAGAGGAGAGGACCGCATAGAAGACAATCAATTTAATACTATTGGCGCCGCTGCTATATACACCTATGCATCCGGAAATATGTATGTGAACGATAACACTTTCGGCACCGAAAATAACCAAAATACCTGGGTCAGTCAGGCTATTGATGGTGAGGGTTATCTTGGTGTGACATATAATTACCATATGGAAGTAATTGGAAATACTGTTTATGCTAAATCAGGACCTGCGATCCAACATGTTCATTCCATTGCTACTCAAATTACAGCTCAAATTAAGGGAAATGTGCTCGTTGGTGCATATAATAATGAGCCCGGAGAACAACCTGTTGGTATTAACATCAAAACAAACAAATCTGCATTTGTAGTAGAAAACAACGACATCAGTAGATTTTTTCATGGTGTTTTGATAGAGTCCGGGGCCGAAAATGTACAAATTTTAAATAATGATATCTATAACAATGTTACACATGGACTTTACATGTTTAATGGTGCAACTAACTCATTAGTTGATGGAAATTATATATATGGCAACAATGAATACGGATTTTACAGCAATGGATACGGAGGTGTAAATTCAAATAGTCCAACAGGAATAAATATCAATAATAATGTGTTTGGAAAGACAAGGGAAGGACAGCTTTTTAGTAATAACACTGGAGATGTTTACGCTTTAGCTGCAGGGTTTAGCTTTGCAGATAATCAATTTAATAATTACAACAATCCTAATTTGGAACTCAATATTGGTACGGGAAACAGCTTGTTAAGAAACGTATTTAGAGGAGGCACGAATAAAGCTATAAAACTTTCTAATGGGGCCAATGCTGATTACGCAGTACCTGTATTCACAGGAGCCGTACCTACCGGAGATAATGGGATAACACTTCAGGGTACGGCTAACAATGGCGATTACATTGATATATTCATAAATGACGGTGTCGCTGAGTCAACCGAAGAGTATTTAGCTACAGTAGTAGTCGCGGGTGGAATAACGTGGTCTTATACCATAGATGATTTAAGTATATTCGACCCGTCTTCAGGTGGATATTTTGTGGCAACGGCCAGAGCCAATATTGGAGGGAATACCTCGGAACTTACTGCACCGTATCATGTTCCGGGTAACGGATCGTGCCTTGTTGTTACCAATACACGCGACCAGGGGCCAGGATCTTTTAGAGCGGCCATAGAGTGTGCTAATGCCAACCCGGGAGACGATGAGATTAAGTTCGCGATAGCAGGTGAAGGACCGTATGAAATCGAATTGGAGTCTGAATTACCTGCTTTTGGAGAATTGGGCAATGCCATTACAGCGAATGGAAATTCGCAGGTGGTTTCTGGTCTGGGTACCGGGGAACAGCGAATAATAATTGATGGTAACGAAAGGAGTGGAGGTAATGATGAAAACGAACGCGGAGCCTATTGTATATTTAGAAACATATCTTTTGAAGATTTTTATGTGTTATTCTCAAATCCGTTTGGAATAGAAATTACTAATTGTAGGTTCGAAAACATGTTTAAGGTCATTGAGTTTGAAGAAGCTACAAATTCAAATACACCGTCACCAATAACTTTCACGAATAATATTGTCAATACTCCATTCATATATATACGTGATTCACCTGATTGTTTCAGTACGTTCATAATCAGTGATTGCTACTTTACGAACGGAAGATCTTTGTTTTTTTCAATAGTCGATGTGCCAGAAGGAGAATTTACATTTGAACGTAATTATGTTGGGATAAACGAAAATATGGAATTTGTTGATGTTAGTTGGCAAAATATTAATGTCCGTAATGTTAAGAAAGTCTACTTAAGAGATAATCAAATTGCCCATACATCAGTAGCTTTGAGTTACCATGATGACTGTATTGTAGAAAGAAACAAAATTCTACGAACACATTATCCACATTCATTTACAGCTTGCCTTTACTATACTGATTATTTAATTCTTCCAGATAGTGAATATCAATTCAAATCTACTCCAACTAATCTGATTATTAGGGATAACGAATTTGGTAATGATATTGTTATTAACCACCTCTCTCAGAATGCGTTGACGCATTGTGAAATAATTGACAATATTATTGGAATTAGTCCATTCGAAGGCCTAATTGGTCAGTTGAATTATAACGCTTTGGACATTAATGGGGGACGTAACATCGAAATAGCAAACAATACGATAGCTAATTCAGCTCAATCAGGTATATTTATAGATAAATCATCAGAACACATTGGAAACGTCCAGAATTCAATTAAAGTTTCTATTCATGACAACTACGTATTTGGCAATCAGCAGGATGGGATTACCATAGCAGCTCAATCGAATATCACCGATATATCAAACAATTATATAGGGGTGGATGAAGCACTTGTTAATAATGGTAATGGTGCAAATGGAATTTCCATATTAGAAGAGGCCATTGTACAAGAAATTGGCGAAAATCTCATCGTTAATAGTACTGGTGATAATATTAATATTGGTGACTTTAATACCTCAGTTCATATTTCAGAAAATGTGATGCATACTTCAGGTGGTAAAGCAATAAATTTGAACACTTCAGGTAACTCGGCAAAAGCAGCTCCGCACACTTTCACTTACTCTGTAGTTGGCGATCATGTAGTACTTACAGGTGAAGCAGAAGCCGGAGATGAAGTTGAAATATTCCTGAATGATGGTACGGAACAAAATGCTATTGAATTTATTGGCTCAACTACGGCAGATGCGGTAACAGGTGACTGGTCTTATACAATCACAAATTTATCAGCAATAAATCCATTAACCGGTGGTTATATAGTTGCTACCGCTACCAACAATAATAATACTTCGGAGTTAAGCGATATTTACCCTATTGTAGGTAGTGCATGTGTTGTAACCAGTACTGCTGATGATGGTGGTGTCGGTACCTTTCGGGCGGCTCTGGAATGTGCAAATAGCAATCCGGGACTAACATCAATTGAATTCCATTCTGGTGTGTTTGGAGCTCCTGGAATAAAATTAATTGATATTCAATCAGATCTTCCGGTATTAACAGAACCCATTATCATTGATGCTTCTACCTTTTTAGATGCAGAAGGCCATCCTACAGTCCATATCAAAGGTGTGAATAATACTACACAAGGTCTTGTCATGACCGGGGAGTCGGCTACAGCGGTAAAACCTGCCATTCGCGGACTTATTATTAGTGATTTCGAAAAGGGTATCGAAATAGTTGGTAGTTCTAAAGACGCGACTATTGACAACAATGTAATTCACAGTTGTGAAATAGGTATACTTGAATTAGGAGAAAGGACTGTTATAATTAACAATTTGTTCGGTACCGATAATAATCAAACAACAGGTTTCGATAATGGCACAGGTATTCAGCTTGGAGACGAAAATGGTGGTCAGTCCAGGGCTTTTGAAATTGGACAATCAAAAACAAATGGAAATACAATTGTAGGTAATGATATTAGTATTAATATACTGAACATGTCTAATGGTTTCATCCGAGGAAACAATATAGGCTTACTTAAGGTTAATGAAACTTTATACAATGATATCCGACAAGACGTCGGGATTTACTTTGATGGAACTAATCAAGTAGGGTATGTAAATTTAACAATAGGTGGCGATCAGGAAGAACAAGGGAACGTAATAACAACATCGAATACCAGTACGGGGACGTCTTGGGGTAGTTACAAACTCCGAATTGAAGAGTTAGACGGATTGGATAATTCAAATTCTCGCATCGAAATAATGAACAATTATTTTGGTACGGACGAAAATGGACTCTTCATTCCCGGTTTACAAGAGCTATCAGGTCAGTTGAATTTTAGGGAATTGAATAATTTACATATAGATTTTGAAAAGAACATCGTAGTTGCTAATTCTGCAGAACCTCAATTGTTTAGAATTACGGAAGGTCAATCTCATGTTGTTTTCAATGTTGTTAACGGAAATAGATTCGGAGTAGATAATGCCAATAATAATAGTTGGGCTCATTTGGCCTTAGTTCTTGATCCGTCCGGACAAGATTATATTGTTAATATTGGACAAGAAAATACAGAACCCAATATCTGTTTTGGAGCCATACAGGTCACTCCAGGCTTTGCGCCAACAGGACCGAATTCAGGGACTCCAGAGATTAATTTCATAAATAATCAATTGGGTGTTTATGAAGATAATGGTGTCATTCATTCTTATAACTCTAGTGGTACTTATCTGTACACATTGGGTGAACATTTTAATGTTCAGATAAAAGAAAATTGGATTGCTCCAAGTCATGTAAGTACTAATGGATCGGATTGGGCTTCTATAATTCAAATTGGTCAATTAGATGATGTATTGTCACCTGTTCAAATATCAGAAAACATAATCGGCTTCGATTCAGATGTTGAATCAATGATATCGACAGGCTGGCCTCAACTAATTTTACATAGTGGATCAAAAGAAACAGTCCTTGGTGGTTTAGATGAGAACGATCGAAATTATTTGGCTATAGAATTTGATAGATCTAATGCTGATTTTACTTATTTATCTGCGATAAGAGCAAATGGTACCTATGATCATAAATTACGCATTTTAAAAAATAATGTCAATGTTGACATTAATGGAGACCCTATGGATAATGCTGTTTACGATCACAGAAATTATGGTGTGCGAATTGAGAATGGTGCAAATAATGTTCAGATTGGTGAACAAGTAACAGCTCCATTTACAAATTATGAATTAAGTAATTCATTTAATGTGCCCGGTATTGGTATCTCAAGAAGTGGTGCACTTAATGTTGCTTATTATAATACTGCTTTTTTCGAAAAGGATAATAAACTTTGGGCGACCTTATCAAGTTCGCATAGTTCATCGGATATTATCTATAACAATGTGGCTACAATTAACTTGGCAAATTCTAACGGTATTTTTGGTACTGTTCCACAGGTAGTTGTTGACGAAGTTACTTCTAATGCAACGACCTATCGTATAGAAATTTACAGTTCACTGAGTGATCCTCCAGGAAAAAGTACACATGAGTTCCTGGGGTATGTGGAGGGTGTTAATACAGCTAATTGGTATATACCTTCATCTAATTTGCTAAACCCCAATTATACTGGAAGTATAGTTGCAACCATTAGTTCAATGAGTATGACATCAGACTTATCTGAAATAGCAGATATGAATTTGGATCCTAATGTCACCTGCTGGGTCACCAACACCAATTCAGACGGACCAGGGTCTTTAAACGAAGCTGTTGCTTGTGCCAATGAACATGTTGGTCCGGCTATTGTTGGATTTAACATTCCTGAGGATCAGAAAGATGGAGAAGGTTATTTTACCATAGCCATTGATGCAGCCATGGAGATAACAAACCATGTAACGATTGATGGGACAACACAAATGGGCTACACAGGTACTCCTATTATTAGACTAACAGAAGGTACAAGTCAAAGTTGTTTCAGATTTAAATCAGATTTTGCAGAAATCACAGGGCTTGAATTTTACAATATGACTTATCCGTTAAATGCGGCTTCAGGTAAGAATACAAACATTCATGACAATATCATGAGAGGGTGTCAAAGAGGGTTTAATTTTTACCGAACGGAAGTGTTTAATGTAACAGTATTTGATAATGACTTTATTGATTGCCACCATGGTGTATACTGCTATAATTCTGATGCGCACTGTACCTATTTCAACGACAACAATTTCCAAAATTGTCAGTTCCCAATCGAAGTAGGTACCACCAGTAATTTTTATGATGACTGTGATGAACCACGTCCACTTACTTTTGAAAATAGTGACGGCTTTATGTTCAAGGGTACTAGAATGGTGAAATGGGAAGGCATTTCTTCTCATTCATGGTGGAATCACCGTGGATTTGCCCAATTGTTGATAGCTGACGGTGATATGGTAGAATTTCAGGTCATTGGAACTTATGTAAGAGTGGGACTTAATGACCCGAATGCGGTTTACGATCCTGCAAGCATGGATTACGGGTTAAATATTTTTGATGATGCCTTCATTGTTGAAAATAGAGTTGGCAAAACAGACTTGGACGCTAATAAAACTTATGACAACAATTCGGTCTTTAAAATATGGAGAACTGGTGGCAAGGTACGCTATGCGGTGAACGATGAATGGTTTGTTTATGAATCTACTGCCGATCCGAATACAGACTTGCAGTTACAAATTGCCGCAGCCAAGCAAGGAGAGGGTATTAATAATTTGAAGATCATCAAAAATGCAGATGCAGATCCTTTAGTATACAAATTAATGACACCCGATGTGGAGGACTATGTGGTAATTCCATCCGTAAATGCAGAATCTTACCAACTTATAAATGAAGTAGGTGTCGTTTTAGACGGGACTGATATTGTTAAAACAGCGGCGATGCCGTCAGACGATGGATATGCGACCTTAGATGTTACCTTGTCAGATGGCGATTACTTTAGTTTCCGTACAACTGAAAATACCTATAAGTGGATAGGCTTAGTAGAAGATCCTGCTACTATAACGCGATGGCAAGACCTGGACTTTATGTTCCATTTGGCAAATGTGGGCGATGCTGAACATCCTGAGCAAGGCAATTATTTACTTGTGACCGAAAAGTCACAACAAAGAATGAATGGCTTTGGAGATATGTTCTATAAAGAGGGAGATCTATTAGCAATGCAATTCAAAGATGGAGAGGTACATTATTTCCATAACAATAGAAAAATGGAGCATGTGTCTACTGTGACAGAGGGAGTGGAACAATTACATGTGATGTTGTATATGCAGGAATTGGGTAGAAATATTTTGGATCTGAATGTTTACAAGCATGGTGTGAATAATGAGGTAAAGGCAGTTTCGAATACGGGGATTTTTGGTAATACCATTTCGGGTACAAATGCAATCGGAATGCACTTAGGCTCAGCTACTATTGATGGATGTGTCTGTGCCAATAATGTAAATGATAGAATTATATCTATCAATACAGGGTCGCATGTTAATGCCTTCATGCACAATGAAATAAATACGGATGTAAGTCTTGCTATTGGTGTAAATCAAGGTGCGCAGACTATGGCAATTAACTGGAACGAAATTACGGGAACCAACGCCAAAGCAATTGTCCTAGGGGATAATACTAATTTAGGTCACGTAGATGTTATAGGAAATACCGTAAATAGCACAACGAATAATGGTAGTGGTATGTATGTGGGTGCTTCCACAAGTGTATCCATACGTCATAACAAATTTAACACAATCGGCGATAATGGTATAGAGTTAGATGGTACTCAAAATGTAGAAATTACAGATAACCTCATTTTAGATTGTGCTGATGATGGCATGTATTTTGACAATGCACAAAACATTGTAGTTGAAGACAATGTCTTAGGAATGGATTCTGATGGAAGTATTTCTATAAATGGTGAAAACGGCTTTGATATTCGTAATGGTCAAAACATAACTTTAATCAACAATACAAGTTACAGCACATTAAAAGCCATAAACCTCAATGCTACATCAAACTTCTATGAAGACGAGGCTAATCCGAATACGATTACGCTACTTCCTCCGGTTATTACACGTGCAGGTATTGATATACCGGTAAAAGGTAATGTTAGCGGACGTTTAGTTAATTCATCAGCGCCATATACTATTGAGCTTTATAAGACTTCGGAAGAAGGGCTCAGCACGCAAGAGTTGTATGCTTCTGCTAACAGTTTCACCGGGGCGGACTGGTCAATACCGGTTGAGGATATTTTAGATCCATTGTATAATGGTTACTTAGTAGCAACCGTGACAGTTGATAATAAAACTTCTGAATTGTCAGATCCATATCTGGCCAATAATGTAGCAAACGTAGCTACCTGTTTGGTGATTAACACCAACTCCTTTGGAGAAGGCTCCTTAGCCGCTGCTGTGGATTGTGCAAATGACCAGGAAGGTCCGGCGATCATCGGATTTGCAATACCTGCCAGCGGTGAAAAACTCATAAATGTTACGGAACCATTGGTACTTACCAACGACGTAACAATAGACGCTAATACACAGGCAGAAAATGCTGTAAACCCTATCACTTTGGTATCGTCAGGAGCATCTATTGGTTTTGATATTCAATCTCAGGGTTATGCTCAACTTAATGCTATGCATTTTGATGGTTTCCAAAGAGGTGTAAGCGCTGGTCTTTCTGGTTCAACAGTTTCCAACGGTTGGATCACAAACAATACATTCCGTAATTGTGTGGTAGGTGTTGATTTGACCAATACGGTCGATCAGTATGAAGTGCTGCGCAATATCTTTGAGTCTACAAATACTACAGGTATTCAGGCAAGTGGAACACAAATACATTGCTCACATATTTCTAACAATACCTTCAATGGAGTGGAAACACCAATTAACATGACCAACGCTCATATGCACGAAGCATGTTTGGGAGGTAAGTCACTGGAAGTTTTAGGAGCTGCTGAAATAACAATACATGGAACAACAGTAGAAAAATGGTCTACTACCTCTTGGAATACCGCTGGTGGAACACTGAATATGAAAATTGAGAATGGCGATTATGTGACATTCCAGGTTACGGGTACAGACAGAGATGTGGCCTTTATGGGACTTTCTGAGCAAAGTGCCAATTATCAATATAATCAAATTGATTACGCTTTATACCCGCACAGATCGGATGGAATTTACCTGATGAAAAATGGATCGGGTAGTCTATTAAGCAGTGCCGATAATCCGGATTATGCATTTGATGCGGAAAGTGTGTTTAAGATTCAATTGTTGGATGGAAGCATTTTGTATTACAAAGATGATATTTTACTGGGCAGCGATGATAATATTACTATTTCATCATTCTTTATTGATTTCACGCTATATTTAGATGGCTCTCAATTGAGAAATATTACCGTGGTGAAAACGGAAGACGATGTAGAACGAGTTTACAAATTACACTACGCAGAAGAACAAGCGATCACAGCTGCTATCCCGGCTTCCGGAGCGGTAGCATATGAAGTGACGGCACCGGTAGGAATTCAACAAAATGGCGATTTCATAGAAAATACAGCGGGTATTTGGGGAACTTCAGGTGGAGAAGGAGATGTGCTTATCGAAGACGGTGATTACGTGACCTATTACTGGACCGAAGGATCCGTGTTTATGGTTGGGTTAACAGACCCTGGAGAGGCATCAGATCCGCATTATACATCCATCGATTATGCACTTTATCCATCGACTAATGCTGATGTAGGATTGGTGGTTTTAGAAAATGGTAGTTATAGATCAGCTTCCAATTTAGGAGTGTTTGACGAATCCACACGTTTTACCATTCAATTTAAAGATGGACAAATTCACTATTACCGAGGAGGAGAAAAATTAGATAAAGTGTCAAATGTTCCTGTCGGGTTAACTCAATTGAAGCTGGATTATGCTTTCCATCTCGCAGGTTCAAAAGTCAGAGATCTTCAAATTCATAAGGGAGGAGAAATAATTAATGTGGGTGAGACAGCAATTAGTGGTAATATCATTAATAATACTACAGGAGATGATGCGATAAGAATAAACGATACCGATATTGACGGTTGTATTTGTGCCAATAAAGTGGATGGTGGAACACATGCCTTAAGAGCGCATAGTAGTAATGGAGGTATTTTGGCGGTGATGCATAATGACATTTCAAATAATTCTGGAAGAGGATTGTTAACTATAGACAACGTAAAAAATATATTTAATAACACTTTTACCAATGTTGGCGATCGAGGAATTTATGCGCTTAATAATAATAAAGGAAGCATGGAAATCGTCGATAATGTCTTTAAGCTTACGGGAGGCATAGGAATGCATTTTAACGACGTAGATGGCATAGAGGTGCATGGTAATATGCTCTATGATATAAACGGTAACGGTATTATTCTGGGTAATGCGCACAATGGAAGTGTACATAATAATATAATAGGTCAAAATGAATTAGGTAATATTATACATACAAGAGGCCATGGTATGGAAATATCAGGCTCCGATTTCATCTCTATAAGCGACAATATTATTCATTGTAATCAAATTGCAATCAATTTGAGAGGAACTTCCAATATATACGAAAATGGAAACACCGAACCAATCTACTCACCGCAAATAACACTTGCTTCTACAGCTGTAGGTGTCAGAGGTATTGTTGATGGTGAACTTGAAACTAATGGTCAGACTTATAGAATAGAATTATTTAAATCAAATGAATCCGGAAATAGCGCATCAGAGCTTTATGCTATTGCCAATAATTTTACAGATAGTAACTGGAATATAGGTTTAGAAGAATTATTGGACCCTGAATATACCGGTTACATTGTAGCTACGGTTACAGCAGAAGGACAAACTTCCGAACTTTCTGCTCCTTTCGAAGTATCAGCTTTGCCTCCTTTGTCAACCTGCCCGGTCACAACACTGGAAAGTGGTATCGATGTAGAAGGATCTATTCAACAGGCGGTAGCGTGTGCCAACGCCACCGAGGGTATAGCAAAAATCGTATTCGACATACCGGCAGATGAGATAGCAAGCGGTAATAACGAAATTGTACTAAATGCATCGAATATATTGACGAACGAGGTGATCATTGACGGTACAACACAGCCAACTTATGGTACAAACGGACCTGTTAAATTGAAGAATGGTGGTGGTATATTTAGTGGGTTTATAATTGAGCCAACCGATTATGCTGAAATTCATGGATTATCATTTGACGGTATTGCAACAGGTATTTTACTCAGAGGTTTGGGCACAGTAGGTAATGTTTCAATTCATGATAACCAATTTACCAGTGGTACATATGGCGTGTTTGCACAAAATACTACTGCTCAATTTGATGTATATGATAACGTGTTTACGAATTGCAATCAAGCTGTTGCAGTAAAAGGTACTCAAGCCTATTGTTCATTTATTAACTCCAACGAATTTTACAATTGTACCAATCCTGTTTATGTACTCAATGCAGATATGCATGAGGATTGTATTGCCGACAGGTTTATAAAAATGGTTGGTGATGAAGGCCTGCATTATTATGGTACAACAATTAGAAAGTGGAATCACTATGATTGGGAAAATGGCTATGGCTCTGTGGACATTCCAATTGAAAACGGAGATCTAATTGAATTTCAGGTTCCTAGAGGTCATGTGATAGTTGGTTTGACCGATCCTGATGAAGCTCCTGTGTTAAATGGGATCGATTTTGCTTTGTTTGCAAATACAAGTGTACTCGTTCGGGAAGATGATCTTACTGTAATAAGTGAAGTAAGTCCGAACAAAAAACCTTATGACGCAAACTCTAAGTTAAAAGTTTGGTTGATTGATGGAAAAGTACGCTACGGCGTAGATGATGAATGGTACGAGTACGAGTCCCAGGCAGACCCAACTAAAACCTATCGTTTAGATATTCGCATGTATCGCCAGAACAACGTGATCAATAACCTGAAAATATATAAAAATGTCGACGGTCAATTTCAGGAATACCGTTTTATGTATCCTAATATGGATAAGGAATTCTTCCAGATTCCGGGAATTGATGATTCACCTTATACATTAAGCAATCATGCAGGTCTTGAAAAAGAAGGAAATACAATTACCAAAACAGAAACGACAGGGTGGGATAATGCTAATGGTTCCTTAGATGTGACACTTCAGGATGGAGACTATATTACTTTCAGAGCTTCCCCTGCTCACGATCAATTCATAGGTCTTTCACAAGACCCTGCCAATTCAGGCTCCACAACGATGGATTATGCTTTAAGGTTAAATAGTCTTGGGAAGCTGGATGTATTTCACAAAGATGCTGATCTGAGTTACCACCTTATTTCTAATAATTATAAGGAATCAGACCTTATTACGATCCTTTTCAAGGATCAGAAAGTACAGTATTTTGTGAATAATGAGCTCATGAGTTATAAATCTGATGCATCTGGTGTAACTGATCTTTATCCGGTATTCGCATTAAATAACCAGGGCGCTTCTATCTATGATCTTAAAGTGTTCAAAAACAACACTGTGCGAACAGTTTCAAATACTGGTGTATTCGATAACGTGTTAGATGGAATTGCATCAAGTGGTGTAGTATTTAGTGAATCGTCACTTGAGGGGTGTATTTACAGAAACGGATTTCAAAATTCGACAGGAACCTATGGCATATTTGCAGGGTCTACAACCAATGATGATCAAATCTATATGATAATGAGCAACTCTTTCATAAATAATGGAGGACGTTATGCAATACACACGGCTGGAACAACTGTAGGAGGTATATTTGATAACTTTATTACACACTCGGAACGAGGGCTGTTTTTACAAACCGGTTCTGAAATCAGTTATAATAATATTACAAGCACTTCAGAAAGTGCTATGTACCTTCTTGGTGCAGCTAATTCCCAAATACATAATAATATATTGAACCGCAATTTTGCGGATGCTATTTACATCGAAAATGCTGAGAACCTCATTTTCAATGATAATGTGCTTGGTATAAGTCCAACCGGTGCAGAATCTTTGAATACAGGTATTGGCTTCAATATCATGAACAGTGAAAACGTTGAAATTAGCAGAACCATTATTCTTGGAGAGAATGAACCGCTTGTAATAAATAATTCCAACCTTTACGAAGGAGATCCTGCCTCACTACCTATCAACGCACCGAAAATTACTGGTGGGTTTATCGAAACAGCAATTGTCGGAGTTGTAGAAGGCAATCTGGCAACAAACAATCAACCTTATCGAATTGAAGTTTATAAATCCTCTGAAGACGGATTAAGAATTTCAGAGTTAATAGCAGTGTTAGAAGGAGCAACTGGTCCAAGCTGGTCCATACCAGCAGATGATATTTCAGATCCTGAATACGACGGTTACATTGTAGCACATGTTACTGCCGAAAATAAAACTTCGCCTTTCAGTACACCGGCTAACATAAGTTGTAATACCCTGGTTTCAAATCTGGACGACGTAGATGATGGCTCCTTACGTGCGGCTTTAGAGTGCGCTAATACACGTCCGGAAGATATTGTAATCATTGAATTTGACGAGCCTACCTTTAACGTAGCAGGTACACAGCAAATTAACGTGTTGACCGATTTACCTCCGGTTACGAAACCGGTGATTATCGACCTCACTGGTTTTAGCAACGATCCAACACTTCATTTAGTAGCCAACAATACTACTGTTAATGGTTTTAATTTTGCTTCAACAGGATCGGAAGAATACACAACAACACTTGCCGGTTTGACCATGAGTGGCTTTGCAAATGCCATTACACTCGATCCGACTTCGGATTATGTAACTATTGACGACAATATCATCTATTCATGTGATATAGGTATTCAGGACAACGGTCAGCATACTACATTAACCAATAACCTTTTTGGTACAGATTATAATGAAACAGACAATCTGGATAATAATATCAGTATCCAATTAGGTGATGCGTCTGGTAATCAGGCTCGTGACTTTGAAATTGGACAAACAACGGACAACGGTAATAAAATCATTGCCAATAACGTGGGTATTAACATTGTTAATATCACGAACGGAGCTATCAAAGGTAATGTGATGGGATTCTGCGACCTTGACGGTACACTAAACGTCGACGTATCTCATGAGGCAGGTATCATCTTTGACGGAACAAATCAGACTACCACATTTAATCTGAATATTGGTGGTGAGGACAATGAACGTAACACCATTACCGGTACAAGACCTTTGTGGGCACAAGGTGAATATTTGTCTGAGGTGCTGTATGTACATCACCTGGATGGAATTGACAAAATTTCAAGTAGCATCAATATTATCAATAACAACTTCGGCTTAAATCGAGATGGTGAAGTGCTATCGAACATGGAAACAGGAGATAGGAATAATGTGATCAAGTTTGGTACTTTGTCAAATGTTACTGTGAATTTCGAGCGCAATGCGGCCATGTCAAATCAATCATGGACCAAGCTTTTGCGCCTTGAAGGCGTCAATAGTGATGTAGACTACAATATCGTAAATGGCAATATACTGGGTCTTGGTAGAGACGGTGTGGATGATGCTTTGTACAACAACAATCAAATGCGAACTGTTACGCAAGCCATTTCATTCTACATGGAAACCGCTTCACAAAACGTGAATTTAAACATTGGGTCTAATAGTGGTGATCCAAATGTGATTTATGGTCAAATCGAAGCACAACCATTTACCCTGGATAATCTAAGTATCGTAAATAATCACATTGGGGTGACTGAAAATAACGGTCAGGTTTATCCATACCGTTCTATAGGTTCTTTGATGTGGTTTACCGGATTTGACTATAACTGTGAGATTCGTGATAACTGGATTGCACCGGTACAAAGTAGCAATGATGCCAATGCGGCTATGATTGCTTTTGTTCAAATATGGGGCACGATGATTAACCCTGATGACGACGTAATTATTGCCGGTAACAAAATTGGTACAGACAGAACCGGAGAATCAGTGATTGCCTCAAGATATGCGCAGGTTATTGAGCTCAACTCTGACAAAGACATCACCTTAGGAGGCCCGGGAGAAGCCGATCGTAACTATATTGGTGTGGATTATGACCGTTCAGGCATTGGATACACCGATATTGCTGCTATTAGAAAATATACAAACAGATCTAATAATGTATCTATTCTTCGTAATAACATTAACGTAGGCCCGAGTGGCTTGGCATATACTAATGCTGCTTCGAATGCTAACAATTATGGAGTATTAATTCAAAGTAATTCGCATAATGTGACCTTCGGTGCTGCTGAAGCACATGTACAGGGTAATCACATTGGTCATAACAACTTTAACATACCTGGTACAGGTATTTCCAGGGATATGGCAACTAATGTGGCCATTCTTAATACCAATATCTTTGAAAAGGACAATAAACTAATCGACGCCATAGCAAGTACACACAATGCAAGTGATGTAATCTATGATAACGTGCCGACTATAACCAACGCATCGGCAGAAGGAATTCAGGGTAATGTACCACAAGCAGTGGTTGACCACCTGGCGCCATCTAACACATACCGCATCGAAGTTTACAGTACGGATAGCGATCCGGCAGGGGTGAGTGCGGACATGCTGGTTGCCTACATTGACAACGTAACAGGGACTAATTGGAGCATTCCTCAGTCTAATATTGTTAATCTTGGATTCTCTGGAGATGTTGTGGCTACTATTAGCGCACAAAATAGGACTTCCGACTTCTCAGATGCAGCATATATGACTTGTTCTCCGTATGTGACGAATAATGAAGACGCAGGAATAGGGTCTTTAAGAAGAGCGCTGGAATGTGCTAATGAAGCACCGGGCTTAAATACCTTGTATTTCGCGATTCCTGAATCTGAATCTAAAGTAATAACGATACAAACACAGTTGGATATTACGGATGATATCATCATTGATGGTACTTCACAGCCAGGCTTCACAGGTATGCCTGTTGTAACAGTTCAGGGAGCAACTAATACCTTGAATGGATTTGTGGTTGATCAGGCTGTTGAACATTTGGAGATCAAAGGGCTCCACTTTAATACCTTGGATCAGGCTATTTCGGTAGGTTCATCATCAACGGTTATAAGTGATGGTGAGATTGCCGGCAATAACTTTACTTCTTGTGTTACCGCTGTGTCACTTACAGGTGACTTTAGTGGATTTGAAATCAAAGAAAATGCATTCGAAGGAGGAACTTTTGGTATTGCTACTAACCAGGCAACTTTCCACTGCGGTGAGGTAAAAGATAATACCTTTAACAGCATCAGCAATAAGTCGATGAGCTTCATTAGTTCTGACTTCCTGCAAGATTGTACGCCTCCGGCAGATGCTGAACTACGTTATGTTTTGGCAGGATGTGCCGCTGAAGACTATGAAGTGACAGCGCAGTCTGAAGTGGAGGTTAACGGAAATACGATTACAAAAACAGGGCCGTCTACAACATGGGGAGCGGGTGCGGCAATTACCGACGCAGCCATTGAAAATGGTGATATTATTGTGTTCCGTATGAACCCTGCATTTGAGGCCGCTGCCGGTATTAGCACTACAAATGTTGACAACGATTATACAACAATCAACTACGCCTTTTTAGGTAAGGATAATGGTTTCGTAACCATTTATGAGAGTGCAGTTGGGGAACTGACGAGTGTGAACCTTGGGCAATATACGGCCAATGACATTTTTGCAATAGAGTTGTCTGGTACTGATATCAACTACTTCGTTAATGGGGAATTGGTACATACAACGGGTGGTGCTTCTGCTCCATTGATTGCAGATATGGCAATGGAACAAATTGGAGCTTCGATTATGGATCTTCAGGTATTTAAAAATTGCTCGAAAGAGGAGATAAGCTTAAGTGGTATTGTTGGTAATACAATTTCAAACGGAGGCAACGGGGCCGCCATTTATTTGGAAGGCTCGGGTCTGGATGGCTGTGTGTGTGAAAACGTGATGACCAACCCTGGTAGCAACGGTATTGACATACGAAGTGCAGGTAAAGCGGTGACCACACTTTACAACAATACCATAACTAATAGTGCCGCTCACGGTATTCATTTGCTACATGGAACGGTTGAAAATGTCGTAGGAAACCAAATTACACTTTCAGCTAACGATGGCTTTTTTGCAGATGATCAGACTTTAACGAACGCTGTGATCTCCGGAAACGTGATTGCCAGCAACCAAGGAGCGGGTATTCATATTAAAGAAGCCGGTAGCATCGCTCTCGAAAATAACTTTGTCTATGACAACAAAAATGAAGGAGTATACATTACAAATACAGATCAGATAGGTATCGTAAGAAATGTGATAGGTCAGCGTCCTGATGGTACGCTGGATGGTAATACGGAACATGGTATCGAAATAACCGCTTCGGGTGTTGTATTTCTGGGAAGCGATACTGAAAACGATGGGAATATTATTACAGATAACGGCAGAGGTGTATTGATAGAAGATTCCAAAGGTGCTATAGGTGTAGGAAGTACGGAAATAAGAAATAATGTAATAAATAATAACTACGGTAAGGGATTGGAACTAAGAGTTCGAAATTACGCCACCGTTCAAAATAATACGTCCATAGGAAATAATACTTACGGTATCCAGTTATTGGACTGCCAGAGCGCAAATATTTCCGAAAATGTTGTTTATGGCAACGAAGGTAGTGGATTGATGCTTAGCGGATCGGGTGGTTCCATCCTCAAAAATGTGATTGGTAACCCGGATGAGAATCTGAAAAATACCGGAAATGGTATCATCATTGATCATAGTATCGGCGCTGTTGATGTAGGCTACATTGGTTTTGAAAATGCCAATATCATCAATGGTAATGGCCTTTCCGGAATATTCCTTTCCGGAGAAGCAAGTGTTGAAATTGAGTTTAACTACATCGGAACAGATCCGTCTTTCACAACAGAAGGAGGTAACGGTTATGGTATTTTGAGTAATACAACGGCGCTTTGCCATGCTACCGGAAACATTATTGGAAATAACGCGGCCGATGGGGTTTACCAGGCCAATGACGGGGTACTTGAGTTGTTCTCCAATTTCATTGGTGTAGCAAAAATTGGTGACGATCAATATGTGGATCTAGGTAATGAAGGCAACGGTGTCAGGCTGAAAGGATCGAATGAGAATATTGGGAATCTAGGGGGGGCAGGTAACGTAATTGCTTACAATGAAGCAAATGGCGTGCTAATTACAGGCCCAGCCGGTACAGCGAGACTCAATAAATTATCTGAAAACTTGTTCTTCAATAATGGAGAATTAGCGATCAATCTTGCCTACGGTACAGACGAAGAAGGCAACGATGGCAAGCCTGCACCGGAAGTGGTAGGCGGTTACCTTACTATTAGCTCTTTGGTACCAGGTGGTATTGTTGAAGTGGATATGGTGATCTCTGGTCGCACACAGCAAGAAGGTGATAAGATCGAAATCTTTAGAAACGATGGCAATCCGGAACACGCAACTGAATTTGTGACAACGGTAGAAGCAGGTGATGCTACCAGCGTGTTTGCTCCTGCAAGCAACTACTGGGTGTACGAAGAACAAGGTATAACTGTAAATACCTCCGACCTTGACGGCTTCAGAAGTGGACTTGGTGAGTGGATCTTCACAGCTACCGATGAACAGGTTGATGAGGTGACACCAGTAAATACTTCGCAATTGTCTGCACAATTTGATGCAACCGACCTACCGTTTGTATGTCCGGTAGTAAATACACTACCAGATGGCGACGGGTCCTTAAAAGCTGCCATATTGTGTGCCAACTTGGTGGGTACGGAAATTGGTGCCAGCGCTGATATTGTATTTGCAATACCACTATCCGGTCCGCATTACCTACCGGTGCCAAACGAGCCAATTACTAACCCATATGGCGTGCGTATATTAGGTTCTACTCAGGAAAATATGACTGAAGGATACCCTGATGGGCAGCAGGTGGTTATTCTCGATGCAGGTAATGGAACGGCAGCACCTATTACTTATAGCGGCACAATGAATCCGGGAGCCGGACACTATCTCGAAAACCTATTCTTTGCCAACGGAACGATACTGCTCGATATCAATCAGGAAAATACAGTAGTCGAAAACTGTCATTTCTACAATTACAGTGATCGTGCCATTGGCGTGAGTTACACAGTGAATGCTGAAATCAAGGATTGTCATTTCAACTCGGTATTCCCGATGAATGTTGATCCGGCATCAAATATCGCCGGTGGAAATGCCGTCCGTGTTCAGCAGTCAGACGATGTGACCATTAGCAATAATGAATTTGGAACACATACCAGCGCTGCACTCGTAGCACAAGGTTTCAGTGGCGACTACTGTACAAACTTAACTATAAACAACAACCGGTTCGGGGTGGCTCAAGATGCTAGCTCAATAGGAACATTCTATATTCCGGTACACCTGAGGTTTACGGAGTCAGTACTTATTAATGAAAACCAATTTGCTGCATCGACAGGAAGTGCCATTCAGGTTGATGGTGCTATTAATGAAGATATTACGATTACTAACAACCAAATAGGCCTGTATAGTACGGGGGTAGGTATTAATATCAATACCGAACTAGTGGGTAAATTAGAGATCTCCGAGAACGCGATTGAGGCATCCACTCATGGTATCTACTATGTCGGCTTGAATAAAAATGCAGCGACAGATTTTGCCGAAATTAATACCAATACTTTTACAGGTGCAGGGACAGCTATCTATATGCAGGAAACACCGCAGGTTGCTGTATTTGACAATACCTTCTCCAACGAAGGTAGCGGAATTGAAGAGGAAGGAAGCGTGAAAACAGAAGTTTATGAAAACTTCTTCAATAGCGATGTGGTGCATAGTTCAGGTGCAATTGCATTTAGTTCGAAGAATTCAGAAGAATTAGACTTCCATTCAAATGAGGATATTCAAGGTTACGATGCGACTACTGTTTATATCGAAAACCCGGTGAATGCGGCCACTATTACAGATATCAGTATCATTTCAGGTAATGGTATAGGCTTCCAGCTTGTCACAGACAACGCTATTTCTTTAGATAATATTGAAATAAGTAATGTCGCTGGAGATGGTATTGAGGTAAGTGGTGCCGGATTGACTCAAATTAGTAATGCAGTTATTAATACGACAGGCGGACATGGTATTGCCACCAATCGTGCGAATATCGAAGTAGCTAATAATACCATAAGCAATGCAGTGAGTGCAGTTTACATAAGAGATAATATCGCAGCCAATGTGCACGATAACACCTTGTTTGCAACATCAGACGTGGCCATTTACATTGACAATGAGATGACCGCCACAGCCGATGAGCTGGCTAATAACACACCACTGCCGGTAAGCGATCAAACGCTAATAGCAACTAATAAAATTGGACTTGATTTAAACGATGAGGTAGCAGCAACACAAAGTGGTATTGCAGTAATAGGGGAATCAGCAACAAACAATACCATTGAAAATAATGAAATACATGAGATGCTATCGGTAGGTATGCAATTGTCAAGGGTGAACAATCTTACAGTGTCAAACAATAAATTACTTCGTGGAGACGATCATGGAATCCTGATTTCAGAATCCAATAATGTGGCCTTATCAGAAAATGAAATTGCATACAATCAAGGAACGCCTGTTTTGGTTAACGGGGCTTCGGATGAAATAGCTATTGAAAATACCTCGATTGTAAACTTCGCAGACATTCCATTCGATTTGACCTTCGCTGATGCAGCCGGTCCTTCAAACGGGCAACCGGCTACTCCGGTAATTACCGATATCGTATTTGACGGAACCAATTACTTGATCACCGTAGAAACCTATCGACCTGGAAGCACTGTAGAGATTTATGCCAATATCAGTGAGACTCCAAGTCCACGTGAGCTTTTGGCTCCGGAAGTAGAAACAGTTAACGGATCTACAATAACGCAGGCTTTTGCTAGTGATGAAATTGGATCAAGAGAATACTTTATGGCCATTAGTACACTCGATAACAGAAGTTCGCAGTTTAGCGATGTGCAATCAATCTGTCCCGAATGTACTTGTACAGTAACCAAGGGATACCTGGGACAATCAGAAGGTACATTGGATGAGGTTATTCGTCAAACGAATAGATTGGAGTGTGGTGTGATTGAATTTAACGTCACAGGAGCCGATGCTACAAATGGCGAAAATACGGTATTAGTTGACGCGGCACTTCCGGCTATTCTAAATGCTATTGTTGTGGATGGTGGGGCTAACCTTGGCGGAATAGACCCGAATATCGATCCTCCTGTAACTATTGTAGGAGATGGTTCTTACCCAGGTACCGCTTTTGTCATTGAATCAAACGGAACCGAAATGAAGCACCTGACAATTAATGGATTTGAATCGGCAGTTCAATTGAATGGTAATGCCAATAAATTGGATTTCATTAGTTCGCAAGATGTGTCTCAGTCTAACTTGATTATTAATGGAGATTTAAATCAGGTGCAGAATGTCTATTTCAACCTGTCCAGAGTGGGTACTTATGGACCACAAGTTCCTACCAGTGACTACGCAGTGGTTATTAACGGTAGTAACAACTTGATTGGCGATAAATTGGCCAGAAGTGTCATCGCTAAATTAGGAAATGGTGGTATTCACATCGAAACCGGAACCGCAAACATAATTTCCGGAACACCTATAGCGCAGAACCCTGCCGAAGCAGTGGAAGCGATAGCTATTGAACTGGCAGCCGGAGCTAATAACGATATTAATCCGCCGCTTGTAAACCCCGGTTCGACACCTGGTAATGGTTTTGTGACAGTAACAGGCACGGCAAATGCATCAGGTGAACTGGTACAGGTGTTCACAGCAAATACATTGGGTACTGCATCGGAAGCGTTCATTGTAGAAGTGGAAGTAGATGCAGCTAATAACTGGGAAGCAAGAATACCGGAGCAGTATCTGAGCGATACCGAAAACAAGTTCTTTGTAGCAACCGTTACCGGAACTTCGGGAACATCGGAGTTTAGTCGTGAATTTGTAATTGGTGACCAGCCATTTACCTGTACCGTTATAAATACAAATAATGGCGCTCCAGGTGATAACTATGAAGGGTCTTTAACGGCTGCGGTCGACTGTGCCAATGACGCCGGAGCACTTTATGGTGTAGGTGCAGTAATTGAATTTGAGCTCGACCACTTAGATGTTATGCAAAGAGGTATTGCCCCGGCAGCTCCTCTCGTATTTACCAATGCCTATTACACGAGATTAAACGGCGAAGGTGATTTTGTACATGTATCCGGTGATAATGTTTCGGATGGTTTGGTGCTCAGTAACGTAGGTTTATGGGAAAGTAAAGAAGTTGGTTTTAACAGTTTCGGTACGGCCATAAAAGGAAGTGCAGCAGAAATTAAACTTATCGATACTAAGTTCAAGCAAAACACTAACAATATCATTGAAAGCACTGATGGTACTACCAATCTGATCCTTAACAATGTAATTGTTGAAAATGGTAATGCGACCATTGCTGGCGTGCTGAATGACCTGGAAGTTACCACTTTCATTGTGGCAGAACCAGGACAAGGTACTGTTGATGGACCGGTAATGAATCTGGATCTCAATGGAGTGGCACAAATTAATGATGGCTTCTTTAGAAATGTTACAGGCAATACCTTAATAAAAATTGACGGTGGTGAGCAGGTAGTGGTTCATAATGTCACCTTCATCAATGTGAATCAGGTATTGACCTTATCGACAGAAAAGGTAGAAATCACAGATAACACTTTACAGGATAAAGCAGGCGATTATTTTGCTAACTTAACAAATGTATCTCAAGGAACGATATCCGGAAATGACATTTATGGAACTACATCCGAATCTACATTTGGTCATGCCATATACATTGATGAATGTAGCAACTTAGTTATAAAAGATAACGATTTTGGGCATGCAACTTTAGATGTTAATGGCCAATATGTGCGAACCGCAGGAGCGACAATTGCAGGTGCAGCTATTTACTTAAGAGGTGACGAGCAATCGAACATAGCGGCTAATGATAGTATTAAAGAAAATAGATTCTTTGCCGGTAAGCATGCCATCTATTCAGATCATGTGAATGCTGTAACCATCAGTGAGAATGTGGGTGAATTTAGTACGGAAAATATGATCGTAATTGATGGAAGTATTGGGAACCTTATTACCGAAAATAGTATCAAACCTGACTTTAGTGTAAGTGACCTGAAAGGGATTGAGTTAGTAACTATTTCCAGTAATGAAAATGTACAAAAACCTGAGCTAATCAGAACAACTACATTTGAAGGCGAATTGATCATAGAAGGTACAGCTGAAGAGGCCGATCAAATCATAGAAATATTCGAAGCACACGTTGATCCCCTTGTGACAGGTTACTTGCCACGTGCCGTTAACTACTTACAGAGTACTGTTTCCGAGTTAAACGAGGAAACAGGTTTGGTTGAGTGGAAGGTAACCATACCACTTACTGAATTATCGAGATGGGATAACGGAAATACTGCGGATGATGTCTATTACTTCGTAGCTACCGCTTCTGAAATTTCATCTGAAGGAAATGATTTACCATGGAATACTTCTGAATTTTCTGACGCATTGAAAATTGATCTAAGAACATGTACCGTTTCCAATACCTCAGACGATTTGATTGACGGCTCACTTCGTAATGAGATAATGGATGCCAATGGCGGAGCATGTATCCGAATTGATTTCTCAATAAGTACTACAGATGTGATCGAAATTAATAGTCCACTACCACTAATTGCTACCGACAAAGAGGGTATAGTCATAGACGGTTCTACTGCTGTAGGGTTCTCCTTAGAAGACGGAGCAGAGTCTTTCGTGAAAGTGGTGAAGGCAGCTGGTTTTACAGGAAATGATGTCGGGATAAACCTGGTTGGTTTGACCAACTTCAGTATCAACGGAATGGAATTCAGTGGTTTCGCAACAGGTGTTCGCGTAGAGAATGCCAATAATAACCAGATTTATTCAAACAGGGTAACAAGCTATTCTAATCGCGGTATGGAAATTATTGGTAATACCACTGACGAAATGCTTACGCTTGTTTATGATAACTTTATTGGTTTGGGTATTAATTATGGCGTTACGAATGTTCCGGATGCTCCTTATTCTGTGCGCCCTGTTGATGTCAATACCGATTTCCTAGCCGACTATGGTGCTTCAATAAGGGGAGCTAATGTGAAATTTCACGATAACGAACTGGTAAGACACGATGTTGGAGGTATTTACCTGTATATGGATGCAAGCAAAAATGATGTGTTTGATAACTATATTACCAACGACCAGTACTCAACTACCGATAACTATGGAATCATAATAGAAGGAGCTACGGCTACTGAAAATAGCCTTTCTAATAACGCTATTAATGCATGCAAGACAGGGATTTTCCTTGATGGCTCTGTAAACAATAATCAATCGGGAAATATTGTAACAGGTACTGATGAGAATGACGAACAGTATGGTCTGTACTGTGATAATTGCATTGACGAAAACATTGGCGGTTTGAATGTTTTCAACGTGGATAATGTAGGTGTTTATATTGGTGCATCGGCCAAAGGAGTGAAAGTGAAAGACGGGTTCTTTGGTAAATGTGCAGTAGCAGGTATGCTTGTTGATGGTCCTGCTAACCCTGCAGAAGGTGAAGAATTGCTGATAGAAGCTAATACAATAGTCGCTAATTACGACGGAATTGTAGTACAGGCAGGTGCATCGCATGTTCAAATTCTGAAGAATAAAATTATGCGCAACGGGTCTTATGAAATACCTAATCCGGATCAACCGGATGACCCGAATGATCCACCGCTTCCTCCAATCACTGTATACCATGCAACGAATGGTTATGGTATTCATGTGAAAAGTGGTTCTGAGAATAATATGATTCAACAGAATTATATTGGAACAGATATCAAAGAAAATAAACTAGGAAACCGTATCGGTATGTTGCTCGAATCTGATAATAACCAGATTGGAGGAATAGATGAGAAAGGAAACTGGATTGGTCATAACCTTGAAGGAGGTGTGCATGTAACGGGCCAAAACAACTTTATTACCTACAACCGATTCTTTGAAAATGATGGAGAATTGGCCGAAGGCGAAGCTTACAAGGCCATTGATTTGAAAGCTACGGGGAATGATAATATTCCGGCACCAACAATCGATACGTACGAATATACATCAAATGGTACTGAAGACCTTATCAAAGTAGCTGGTGGCATTGTCGGCGGAGGTAATGGATCACTGGGGAAAACGATTCATTTATACTCAAATACCGGTCATCCACAAGATGCACTGCACTTTATTGCAAGCGCTGAAATTACCAGTCTTGATGGAAATCAATGGAGTTTGGAATTCCCTGAAAGTCAGTTAAACCCTTATCAAAGTAATTACCTGATTGCCACATTCTCATCAGGTGCCGATGTAGGAAATACCTCCGAATTAAGTAATATCATGGCAGTTGGCCCTTGTATCGTAACCAACACGGAAGATAACGGAAGCGACCAATTTCCAATTGCCGGTTCATTGCGCGATGCCTTCCGTTGTGCAAATAGTCAGGATGGATCGCAGGCAGAAATTGCAGTGTTCATTCCGAGCCAATACAATAAACAGGTACACTTACTGGATAACTTACCTAATCTGACCAACTCAATGGGAGTGATCTTAGATGGAATTAATACTTACGACGAAAATGTAGGTGATATCCAGGTAGTTGGCGCCGATGGTAGCATCAGAGTCATAGAAGCACCACATTGGGATGATGAATTACCTGCATTCAAGTTGATAGTGGATTACCCGGCAACATTCGATGAATTTGATCCGCAAGAGTTTAACAGAGATATGCCAATGCTTGTATTGGAATCTGGTCTGGGCGCTGCAAACACGGAACCGGGTGTAGTATATCCTACCGAAGTTAAGAATTTGGAACTTGGACGTTCTACTCAGGCTATTCAGATTCAAAACTCCAATGCCATGATCAAAGAAGTGGAGTTGGATGTAAAGAGTCAGGAAGATGAAGTGTTCTCTAATGAAGAATCCGTGGTCGGTATCGATTTAGGTGACGGTATCAATATCTTGATTTTAGATAGTAAAGTCGAAGGATATGTGACTGGAATCAGTTCAGTAGGAAATAAAGCCGATAGAACCATTTATGGATGTACGGTTAACAACGCACGCGATGGTATCATCATAGATGGTGTTACAGATGCAAATGTTCAGCTTAGTGGGAACGTCGTAAATGGTGCATCAAGAACGGGTATTCATATCAATAATACTTCATCTGTAGACTTTGACTTCTCCGGGAATACAGTAAACAAAGACGGAACGTATGAAGGACAAGGTATTTTGATAAGTAATAGCTCTGGTGTCAACATTGAAAACTCCAGCGTGAATTGGGATTATCAGATAACGGCAGGAGACCCAATCACAGTGGATCCTTCAGGGGCTAACATTTTGATTGAATCGACATCGAGTGACATCTCTATTACTACTCCTGGTCAGTACGAGTACGAATCTAAAGCGACTTCTTTCTTCTACAACCTGGAGATAGAAGCAGGTGCCACAGGTGTGAACGTATCCGATATGAGGTTTATAGGAGGAAAAGGTACACTCGTTCATGGTAGTGGACATAACTTTTCCAATAATACATATGTGGCATCGCGATTCATAGCCGATGATGCAGACAATGTAGTGTTAACTGCCAATAAATTCCAGGACGGAGCCATGGCAACCATCGACCTTATCAAGTCATCAAATATCGAAATGAGCCAAAATACCTTAACCAGTAACCTGGGAGAAGAGTATGAAGCTATTAATATTTACATCGATGAAAATGATGATCCTGTTAACATTTCAAATGAAGGAATCAGCCCATTAGTATTTGATTTCAGCGGATTGAGTAAGGCCGCCGATGAATGTGAAGATGTCTTCTTAATAGGTGGTATAGGTGCAGAAGTTGGTGATCACATAGAAGTCTTTTTATCTTCCGGATTGCGTACAGAAGCGATTGAATATGTAGGATCTGTGGAAATTGAGACAGTAGATGGCTTAGGAACCTGGCGATTCCCAATTCCTGAAGACTATTACCTCCTGCCTGATGAAGGGAATTACTACTTCACGGCTACCAGAACAAAAACGGTAGGTGCTTTCAGCTATACCTCTGAGTTAAGTGAGACCTTTGAGATCGAGAATTTTGCGAATCAGGTAATTGTAAAAAATACCAATGATAATGGTCCGGAATCACTACGCGACGCGATTAATAAAATAAATTGCTCAAGCTTCTATACAGTGGTGGAATTTGATTTCGCAGACCTAAACATAGAAGACCATGTGTATGTGATTAATCTACAAAGTGAATTAGCATCGGTTTTCAACCCAATGGGTTTTGAAATCGATGCTCATAATCACATCGACAATCTCAATGCTTCTGATTTCAGAATTATTTTGAACCATGACATTCCTAATGGAACACCACGTGCCAATGCTACTACTAAGCTGTATGGTATTGGAATTGAGCACGGAAGTGCAGAAGGCCTCTTAGCCAATATGGAAGTGCATGGGTTTGAAGGTGGTGTTTGGTTAGGTTCTGATAAAGGAACGGCACGTAATATGACCATACAAAGAGTGCAAGAAGGTGGCGATGCCAATCAGGGTAGTGTTGGTATTGCTGTAAATGGTCAAAATATAACACTTAATGCCACAATCAAGAACAATGTGATCAAAGATCAAACCATAGGTATTGACCTTCGGACGAAAATTCAGAAACCGGAAGTAACAGGAAATACAATTCTTAATGGAGAAACGGGTATTAACGTAGGTCTTCAGGTTTATGAGGCTATGATTGCTGAAAACAATATCGGTGGAACCTCTGAATCGGGAATTAAAGTAATTCAGGACCATGTTAGAAGCGATGATGTAGAGTGGCGGTCAATACCCAACGCGGAAGATGGTTTCAGAGAAGGTGACGATCCTCGTGTAATGACATTCGAAGCGAACTTCATCAAAGCCAATAAATTCGGGTTTACTACCGAAGAGGGCGTCGAAACCTTTGTGAGTGATTATGCGATTTATGCTAAAGACGTCATTTCAACCCACATTGATGAGAATGAGGTGATTAACCTGAACGGTAATGCGCTAAGCAGACCGGTGGCCATCTACGTGAATAACGGATTCAGAATGTCGGTGACCGATAACCTCATTGCTACCTTTACACCTGGCACCGATGAAGAAACGCCTTCAACACCATCGTCTGTAATGGGAGATGGTATCAAGATAGAAGGTCCTGCTGGTGTTACCACAGTGGAAGGTTTCAATAAAGTGACAGGAAACATGATTGGTGTTTACGATAAAACGGCGATTGCTCTAATAAACGCACCAAACAGTACCGTTTCTGATAACTACGTGGGTTATGAGACTCCGGAGAAGCCAAGGGAGTTTACCGGTGAACGAGGAATAAGCCTCGATAATTCGGTTAAATCGACCTTGTCCAACAATCACATTCATGAGTTTAAAGTTCGTGGTATTGAATTGATAAACTCCGATAACCCGGACGCTACAGGTGGGGTGACGATTTGGAAAACAACTTCGTACAGCTCTACGCAGCCGGTTAATGGTATTGACCTTCAGAATACCAATGTCGGTGTTCCAAATCCGGGTATTAGCTCTTATCAATTGATCAGTGCTCATAAGCTGGCATTAAGAGGTGGTGGCTTGCAGGCTGGTGACCTCGTGGAAGTTTATACCGCACATCGTCCGGAGGGAGTGAGCGATGCTTACGCTCAGGGTGTGACCTATGCAGGGGGAACCAGAATTGGAGAGAATGACAATGGCGACTGGGAAGTAGAACTATTTGGTGAGAATTTCAACTTCGGAAGCAACTTCTTCACGATAACTGTTACCAGAGATGATCGATTTACATCAGCTTATAGCGAAGCCTTTAAAATATCCAGTCTGCTATGTGTATTGCGTGATAACATTACCGATGAGGAACGCAAAGCAATCTTATCGCCTATCAATGACTTCTGTCCGGGAACTTTTATAGATCTGGAACCAGATATTACCGGAGTAGATTATCAGTGGTATACGGCCGCTAAAGGTTCCAATCCATCTGAAACGACGCTTAGCGGATGGACAGAAATAGTAGATGGCACAGCGCAAAATTACATGGTGGAAGAAGAAGCATTATATAAAGTAGTACTTTCTGTAGACGGTGGTAACTGTCCATTACACATGACAGTAGACGTAACCGAACTCGAACCGGCTCCTGAACCTGAATTCCTGGTTCCATCCGAAATCAATGTAAACGATGTGGCGGTACTGGTGAATACCATGGATCCTATGCTTTATGATCCGGAAGTTAATGCTGATTTACTTGATCCGGAAAAGGCCGTAAGCCTGATATGGCAGTTTGCGCCAGGTGAGGAGATTCTTGCGGAGTGGGAATATATCCGTAACGCGGATAATAATGATCCGGACGACGATGAACTAGTGGAAGTAACAATTGACCCTGCCTTCCTGGCAACTATTAGTCCGCAGTTCCCACAAGACCTACTTGGGGTAAATGACAATGCCATGGATCATCTGACGAGCATGAATGAAGGTGAAGAATTTAAATTCCTGCAATATGCAGAACCAGGTGACTACCAGATATTCCTTTCTGCACAAGTAGGAAGATGTGCACATACCATGATGAAAAACATCCATGTCATGGGTAATGGCGATTCTTACGTGTTCGACCCTTATAATTTACTGGATCTGGAAGTAGAGAAAATTACAGTATCTCCTAACCCGGCTCCGAGTGGTCAATTCTCCATCGGAGTTACATTCAGAGAAAATCAGGACTTTATTATTCAGGTAAGTCAAACAGATGGAACGGTAGTTTACCAGGAACTATTTGATGCCAACGATAGAAATGCGCAAGGAGGTATAAATGTTACAACAAACAGCGTGCCTCCGGTACCAAGCGGCTTCGCTAAATATAACATGGACTTTAACTGGCCGAACTTACCATTGGGAGTTTACAATGTGAAGTTCATTTCAGATGAACTGGTAATGCACGAAAAGGTAGTCTTACAACCATAAGGGAAAGTAATTGAGAACAATAAAAAACATATTGTTGGTGTACTTTTTGACAACTTTAACACCTCTTGTCGGGCAGAACCTTGAAACGGTTTTTAAAGAAAACCCTTTCAAGGTGTCCGGAGGTATTAATGCACGTCAAATGCTCTTCGTCACAGACAACGAGGCGAGTATAGCACGTCCGTATACCTTCAATATTTCAGGAAACCTGAACCTGAGCTTCTTGCAGTTCAGTTTTCCGTTTTCGTTTAACTTTTCCAATCAACACCTGAACTATAGCAGGCCAACGGCACAGCCTTTTAATCAGTTTGGTATGAGCCCGACGTACAAGTGGGTAACTGCACATGCCGGCTGGAGAAGCATGAGTTTCTCCCCCTATACCTTGAGTGGTCACCTGTTCTTAGGTGGCGGATTGGAGCTCAAACCCAACGATACCTGGGAGGTACAGGCTATGTTTGGACGTTTGTTAAAACCTATTGAGTTTAACGGGAACAATACCCCTGCCTATAGACGATGGGGCTCAGGTATAAAGGTAAGCCGTGCGCATAAAGGAGGTAAGGTGACTTTCATATCATTTAACGGTTGGGATGAACAATATTCGTTGAAAAACGCACCCGATAGCCTCATCAAGCCAGAAGCTAATATGGTGTTAAGCCTGCAGCTGGAGCAGGAACTCACCGAACGTATTTCGGTAAATGTGGAAGGGGCGCGTTCCGCACATACACGCGACATACGTTCGGGGGAAGTACAAAACTATGGCGAGTCACCACTCGACGGTTTGTTTTTCATCACCACCAGAACATCTACCGACTTCTACGGGGCCATGAAAGGAAGTCTGAATTACAAGCTCAATTTTGCCACCTTAGGCCTGAATTACGAGCGTATAGACCCTGGTTACAAAACGCTGGGAGCCTACTTCTTTAACAACGACCTGCGCAATATAACCGTAAGTGCATCGACACAGCTGTTCAAGAAAAAAATGAATGTTTCTACCAACGTTGGTTTGCAGACTAATAACCTCGACGGAGACAAAGCCTCCGAATCACAGCGCTGGGTAGGGTCCTTGAATCTTTCCGGTCCGATAGGAGATAAGTTGAATTTAAATGGTTCCTATTCCAACTTCACCAGCTTTACCTTCATATTGCCGGTAGAAGAGCAAATCGCCCAGGTGACCAATATCAACTACGACTCGCTTAACTTCACGCAATTATCGAATACCGTCACAGCAGGGGCCAATTACAAAATAGCTGCCAACAAAAAACGCTCACACACTTTGACGATGAACGGAACTTATAATAAGGTGTCTTCCAAAAATGGTGAAGGTACACTGGTTGGTGGTACGGAGATGTATAATGCAAATACCGCTTACAATTTCAATTTTGTGCCCTGGAAGATGAATTTACAATTCGGGATCAACGGTAGCTCCACAATAGCTCAAGGTAATACATCCCAAATACTGGGAGGGACCTGCGGGATTTCAAAACCACTGTTTGAAGAAAAAATCAGTGCCAATTGGAGTGTAAACTATAACGAAACTTTCAGAGAGGGTAACTCCAATGGCTTTATCATTGTTTCGCGGGCAGGGTTGAGCTCCGTGATCAAAGAAAAGCACAACGTGAGCTTATCAATGAATTATATGAACAGACAACTTGAGATGGGAAGAAGCAATGACCTTACAGTAAGTATGAGTTATAGTTACTCCTTTTCGATGTTCAACAAGAAAAAGAACGAAACAGAGGAATCTGATAAAAAACAAGACTAATAGTTATGATACGTCACTTTACCATCAATCGTCTTACTGCTATAGTTGCAAGGTCTATCCTTCTAACAATGCTATGCGGTATGCTGTTTTTGTGCAACATACGAGGTTTGCAGGCACAAGGCCTGAACTTTCCTGTAAGGGCAGATGTATCAATTGCGCAACCATTTTCCCCTTATTTGGAGGACTATACCTTGCCCCAATTTGATCGTTTTGTTTTGACCTTAAATCTGATGGATTGGTATAACCAGGACCAAGTGGATGTGTATTTACAATTGCGTTTAAAAAGGATCAATCCGAAGCCTGAAACTATCCGCATTCCAGCCGATGGAGACGTGCTTAGCCAACCTGCAGACAAGGTGTTCCAGATAAATAAAGGATTTCCTAGTATTCTAAATGGCAGCCAATTAACTCATTTATTTAACTATACATTAGATAATGAAGGCTTGAAGGAAGGTACCTATGTTTTTCAGGTGGTCGTTTTTGAAGCGGGAACAGGGCGCCAGCTTTCAAGTGTAAATTTCGATGGGCAAATCATTAATATTACCCGCAACGAACCTCCATTCTTGAATTTGCCAATGAATGGTACAACGGTTAACAGTGAAATATATCCGCCTAGTCCAATTCTTTTTCAGTGGACACCGCGTCATATTTTGTTTGATCCAAATGCCGGAGCGGTTAATTATGTGTTGGAGATCTGGGGCTTTCCGGAAAATGACCTTAAAAAAGACCCTAACAATTATGTGCAGACAGCAGCACCCATATTTCAGACATTGGTAACAGGAGGGCAAACCACCTTTTTATTAGATTATACCACCTTTCCGATGGACAATGTTTTCTGGGAGGCCAAACGTTATGCCTGGCGTGTCACCGCTGTAGATGAAACAGTTGTTAGTGGAGATTTGCTAGATCCACAAACGGACCCACAAACCTTTTGGTCGGTAGATGCCGGCCAAAATCACTATTTCAGCAACCTGGGTCGTTCAGAGGTTTTTAGCTACTATTACGCGCATCCATGTAATCAGCCTGATTTATTGCATATACACACAGATAACCCACAGGAAATAGAAGTGCAGGTAATTCGTGAAAGTAATCATACCTCCTTTGACTTTTTGTACAGAGAATTTGAGTCGGACGTTGCTTTTAGTACCATACACACTACGGAGAGTATACTTACACTAAATGAGTTAAGACCGGCAACCACTTACGAACTATCGGTAAAAGCTTATTGTGACAAAATCACCGCCCCTATTCGTGATTTAGGGAATGTGACAACGCTCGACGAGTACTTAGACGCTTGTGAAGAGCCCGCCTACATGACCATGACCGAAGAACAAATTGTAGATGCAGCCGACGAAAGTATCACTTACCAACAATTCAACTTTGAGTGGGAAGACCAACATATTGAGCTAAGCTGGAATGTGACGCTCACATTAGTAGACGATGGGGGGGATGCAACACAGCAACTAACAGGCCCGTTTCTGGTAAGCGGTAATACCTTAAGCATATCCGCAGCACCAGGTGGATTGTTGGAAGGTATTGATATGTCACCTTTCGAACACATAACGATATTGATCGAACGCACCTGTGCCGACGATACAGAGATAGATGAAACTTATACATTTGCACTTGACGGTAGCAATTCGGTACAGGGAGATTGCAAAGCACCAGACCCGGTTTATATGACCGTGGAAGATGTGGACGATCCAACATTAGAGATGGAAGACCCAAAACGGCTCACCTGGACAGCCAATAGCAGCCACCACCACTTCGATTTTAACTACCGCGACCGCCATAATAGTCAGCCAGATGAGTGGACAACACACCCCAACCTGACCGAAAACAGCCTTATTTTAGACAAACTGGCTTATAATCTGCAGTATGCTTACACCATCACTTATTACTGTAATGCTGCCGGAACCGATTTTGCTACCAGTACAGAAAACAGCTTTTTCATCAAAAACAAAGACGACTTTACCGATAATGTAGACGAAGGCACGGGGAGTTGCTTTGCTCCTGCCAGCACATTGGTAGAGTTTATTAGCACCACTTCCGTAAAAATCTACTGGGACAAAGCCAAAAAGAACGTGGGTTACCAGTTTATGTACCGTAAGGTGGGTGCCAGCGGCTGGGAGATTTTCAACCAATTTGAGCGGGATATAGAATTAACAGGTCTTGAAGAAGACACCGACTACGAATACCAGGTGCGCACCGAGTGCGAAGACGGCTGGAGTTTGTATACCGATAAAGAGACATTCACCACACCTATTACGACTCCTTCGAGAACTAATTCAACGCCTTGTGAGAAAGTAACGGACTTACAGTTGGCAGACCCGGGAGCAACAGCGACGGTATTGAATCTGAAATTTAGCGAGAAGAGTAATTATACGGGCTTTTATGTAGAGTATAAAAGCGAAGATCAGGGTGTAAACGATTGGTACAAAGATGTACAGACGCCTGGTGTTAACTTAAATGATAATGACGAGTTTGTTTATTATTCACTGAAGAATTTGTACGAAGATACGCAGTATGATGTGCGAATTACAGTAGCATGTGGGGTCGAAGAAAAGACTTCAAATACGTTTAAATTTTCAACCATTGCCGGTTTTGAACCTCTTACTGAATTTAGCTGCGGAGATGTGGATATTCCATGCGAGTTTCCTGCCGGTACAAACACAGAAGATGGCTTTTCTGATGAGTTAAAAGAAACGGATATTTTTACGATGGGAGGCTTTGAACTGCAGGTGGTTGCCCAGGCTCAGGGAACTTATGATGGTATTATTGATGGCTCATTTACAGGTAACCAAACCGATGGTTATACTGGCTTTGCGCATGTAGTGGTACCCTATATGAATATGGCCCAGGTGGAGGTGTATTTCAGCGGAGTGAAAGTCAAAAGAACCACAGACGACAAACTATGTGCGGTGGAAGGTAATGGTGTAATTCAGGGAACTATCATCAGGGTTATTCCACAAGAATGGTCGGATCAACTGAACGGAGTACTTGGTCAAATTGAAGATGGTCTGGACCAAATCGAGTCATATGTAGAAATGACAGCTACAATGTTAGAGCAGATGGAAACATTGCTCACGACCATAACAGACCCAATTGATATGACTCCTTACGAAAATATGACAGCAGAAGAGTTGTTTGAAGAGGGAATGAAATTATATGATGAATTTTATCCCTTGTTCGTGCGGGTTATGGATGGAGATGTACAGGGGATTGAAGATGTCACAGCCGTTGTACAGAATACTAAATTAGCTATAGCACTTTTACAAGCAGCCTATGAACTGGGAGTGGAAGCAGCTCAGGAAATCAGATCTTTAGATTGTACAGCAGATCGTATTGTAGTTTTTAGTGAGTTTGAAAATGCGGATCATTTTGATGCGCTGAGTGCGGCAGATGAAAGTGTGTTTAAAGACTTTTATGAAATACTTCGTACTAAAGATGAGCCAGTTGAAGAATATCATGTGCCTTATGTAGCTATTAATGAAGGGCAGTTTGATTATGTGACTGCCACAGTTACCATGGACGACTTCGAAAATAACTTCGATAAAATCACCTTTGTGAAGAATTCCATACTAGGTCAGGCTATTGGGCAAAACGATGAATTGGAAGCAGAGCGTATTGGTACTACCAACAGCTTTAAGGTACGCGTCCCAAGTGATGCTAAGCGTGTATTTGCCTTATATGACGATAATGGCAGCAGTTTGAAATTAGGTAAACTAGAAGTGATTGAGTGCAAGCGCATAGATATCGATTTGGTTTTAGTTCCAAATTCAGAAACGTCACGTACGTTTTTGACGGATAACATAACTACAATAGAGGAACGCATAAATGCCATCTACAATATTCCAAATGTTCATGTGGTAGTAAGTGTGGGAAATGAGTATACAAATCAGCCCATATCTGATTTGACGGTTACTGAAGATAACCACAAATTTATGAGTTTGTATACCCAGGAAATGCAAGATTTAGAAGATGGGTATTTCACAGGGGGAACTTCCAAGGCATCTGAAAAGACATATTATATATTCGTTGTAAATTCTATTTCTGCTGGAGGTCCTCAACTTAATGGTTACATGCCTAGGAATAAGGATGTAGGGTTTATCACTTTGGCAGACGGTGCATTGCTTGCCAATGACAGAAGAGTGAAAACGATAGCTCATGAGCTTGCACATGGTGCATTAAAACTACAACATACTTGGGATGTTACCGATGAAAATATTCCTCAAGATGATCCGACTAACTTAATGTCTTATGGAAATGGTGTAGATCTGCGTGGTTTCCAATGGGCGCTTATACAAGACCCTGCCTTTGATATATATTGGTTGGATAAAACTAGTGATGTTGCTGAGGGTACGGTATTCTTTTCACCGGAAGGCACTATTCTGCCTCAGATATCTCCAGAGCATATTAATTCGAACAATTCGTCAGATGGGCATCACTTGAGATTTTTAAATGCAGGTGGGGAAATAATAGAAATCGACAATAGAAAAGTCTCTTGGTATCGATTCGGGCCTGGTACAAAAACTCCAGAAGGTGCACTTTTGGGGTTCGTTTATGAAGGGGTAACATATTGGGCAAATTACCATACAAAAGAAGATGAAAAAAAGGGAATGTTTTCTGGCTACTTTAACAAAGGTAATCCTGAAAATTCCGTAAAAGTGGCTTTTACAGATTTTAGTGTAGTGCCTGGCTCTGGCGAAGCAACGTTTTTATGGGGAGAATTTGATGGAAGAATAGAAGGAGGAGTGAGAGATTGTAATACACTCCTTCATGAAGCTAAAATATCGAATATAAATTCATCAATAGAACAAAGTTATGCGCAGTACAATGGTGAGGATGATAATCGAAAATATCGACAATATTTGGATAGGTTTACTGAATTTCAGGAAGATCAGGTTATAGGGCTTTATAATAATTCAGATCATTCTTGGTGCAACTCAGATTATCATACCGTTGCGATTGATTATTCATGGTATCCCGATGATTGGGGGGATATAACGACAGGAACGGATTACGAGACATGGTTCCAGCAAAAGGTAGAACAAGCAGCAGATAAGTTAGATGAACATATAACCAATGTAGGTACTAACATAAATGATAATGACTACAATAGCGATCAATGGAAGCATATCGTAGATGGGGCATTTTTAGCTTCAAGTGCAGAAACTTATCATGGAACTTTTGATTTTACCGATTTGACGAGGGAAAAATTAACCAGACTAGAGCACAAACTTAAATACATGAATGAATACATTGTTTCAAATGATTTGAATGAAGATAGAGAAATGTATGTCTTACCATTTGAACTTGATCATTGGCTAAAGGAAGGGGACGAATTTAGGTTCGCGAAATTAGTTCTTGAGCGTAGTGAGAAGTTAGCGGAAACACAATCTATATTAGTTACTTTACCTTATACACCATCACGATATTTTGATGATTTAACAGATTTTGATAGAGCTTTTGTCCAACCTGCATATAGTTATAGTTCGCCTGAAGTAATGGCAGCGTTATCGGAAGATCGCGAGTATTATAGTGATAAAATATATGATTTTGTGTTTGAGGTTTATAAAGCTGTGAGAAAACCATCTCATATCCATTATGGTTTAGTAAGCGTTGACGGATCTATAATTTATAAACAGCAAATTAGTGGTTCAGACTATGTAACAGGAAGACCAGCTGTGAAAGAAATTGTAATGCTTTATAAACAACAATACCTTGATGTGCAAAATGAAGATCTAAATAATACCACTTATTCAGAAAGTGTACCTTCGGGAGGAGGGGCTTTTCAGTGGGTCCCTACGGCATTAGGTAGATTAAAATTTGAGTCGTTTGTGGCGCAAAAAATGGAAGAGGCTAAATTTTCACCGTGGTTGGTAGCACATTATTCAAGCCCTGATGAAAAAGTAAGAAATTTAAATAAGTATGACTTCAAAGAAATTTATATGGATGACTTTGCCTATCAATATATTATAGGGTTTTGTGGGCAAAATTCATTTACAAAATATTTTGAGGCTGTTAGTGCTACCTTTTCAGATCAACCAACTTTTGAATTTATTAATGAAACAGTATTATATAACTTTGATGTAAGTGCGTTGAGAGATGAAGTTGTATATGCTACACTTGATATTTCGGGGGTGTTTCTTTCACTTTATGGTTTAGATTTTGTCACAGATGGAGTTGGTTTTATATATAGTGTTGCAAATGGGAATGCCCTTGAAACTACAATTTATGGTGTAGCGATAGCGGTACCACTTGGAAGTTCTTATACGATAAAAAGAATAGAAAAGTCGTTGTCAATAGCTAAAAGCGTCGTGAACAATTCATTCATTGCTGTGAAAGAGGCTAATGTGGCTGTTAGTGCTATCTCAAGTTTTAGAAAAATTAAAGTTGCAAAAAAATTAGGAATTAAGTCTATAGAAGAGTCATCATCAACATTGGGTACACACTTTGACGATTTTATTGAAAGAGTCCAAAACTCTAGCGGTGCAGGCATTACAGGTGATGATTTTAATTCACTTATACGTGAAATTGAAATGGCAGGGACTGATGCAGAGAAAATGCGATTGATGTTGAGACAGGAGATTAGAGATGCATTAGAGCATGAAGGAGTTGATATTAGTTATTTGGATGAACTGGAAGACATTTCAAGGCATGTGGATGACTGCGATTTGGCATGTACCATTGATAATTATGGCTGTTTTGTGGCAGGAACAAAAATTAAAACAGACCAAGGTTATAAAAATATAGAAAACGTGATTATTGGTGATTTAGTTTGGTCATATAACCACGGTAATAGTTCGAAGGTAAAATCAAAGGTAGAATTTGTTAAGAAAAAACAAGTGGGTCAGTTATATGAAATTAAACTGAGTGATGGGCTAGTAATAAACACTACAGCAAATCATCCATTTTTTACTAATGACAAGTATGTAGAGGCTCAGTATTTAAAGAAAGGTGATTGGGTTAAATCTTATGGGAATGATAAAATTTTTATTGATGACGTTGTGTCCAAAGATACAGTAGTTTGGGTCTATAATTTTACAGTTGCCGATAATGAAAACTATTTTGTGTCAGGCTCTGAAGTGCTTGTCCATAATGATCCTTATTGCTTTTTTAAAGATTTGCAAGATAATGCTTCTGATGCATTCAAAAATTCATTTGATCAGTTATCAGAGATACAAAAGAAACAATTTGTAGATGACCTGGGTGATAGGAGTACTGGTCTTTTTGATAAATTTAATGAGGATGGAACTGGCGAGCTTGTGAATGCATGGACTAATATTTACAATGCAAGAGGAGCGGGCTCGGCATGGAAAAAAGATCCTTCATTATTGGATAAAGTAGCTGAATTGAGAGGTAATGGTGATTTTATGCAGAATATTGGAGGACCTGATGAACTAGAAAAACTACTCAAGGCCAATGTGAGGGCTGGTTGTAAAACATGTGGCGATGCAAGTCAGACATTCTTGAAAGATATCGATGATTACCTAGATGATGTAGAGCATTTCGTTACTAATTATAATCACTTAGAAGGTAATGGTTTTGAAGAAGTGCTTGCAGAACTGAAAAAGATAAATTCAACAGGTAGTCCTAACTATGCAATGGAAGGCGCGGCCTTTATGATTGACAAAATTAAACGTACACCAGAAATCACTCCATCTTCAGTAAAAAGATTTGACGGGAGATTTGAGGTCGATCCAGATAATGTAGGAGCTTGTACTAATTGCAGATTTGATATTGAACTAAAATCGGGTATTAAGTATGAATATAAAAGTTATAGTGAAGCCTCCATTAGAAAAATTGCTTCAATTAACGATGTTGACAAACCATTTTTAAAGCAACATATTTCTTATTTGGAAGATGCAATTAGTATTGATAATATTAAATACGAATTCGATTTAAATAAATTGCCGGGAAATTATACTGTTAATGGTGTATCTTTGTCTGCGGAAGACTTTATTAAAAGTCAATTTAAGAAAATGTATAATACTAATGCAGAAGATATATTAGACGTAATGAATTTATCTATAAAGGCAGAATTAAATATATCAGAGACTGCGATAAGTTTTACAGATGCTCAATTGAATTTATTGTTTAATAAAATGATTCAAATAAACTAATCATGTACTTTTTAAAAAATAGAGCAACTAATATAAAAAATTTTGAAATTTCAAATAAAAACAATTTATACTCAGTAACTGGTGATAAGGCGAGAGAGAGGAGTGTTTTTTTCAAAGAAAAGAAAATTATTGATAAAACTCGAATTTATTCATTGCGCTCCATTAATAAAGGCACTTTCATAAATTTTAAGGATGGAGCATTTCTCTACAATGAAGGTGAGGAGATAAAACGTTTTAATAATAAGGTATTTAAAGGCGAGCTGAATAATGGTTTCGTTTTTGAGAATGAGATTAATGGTATCTCCCATTTAATTTATTTCAAAGATGAAGTTGGTGATTTGGATTTAGGGAAAAGCTCAAGTATACTATTTTTTGCCCAAACCTCGGCTTATAAAGTAATTTTTGATGAAAACTTAGTATTGATAAGTTTGGTGAGGTTCGACACGGAAAATTTTATGTGGGAATACTCTTTTGTTGATTTGGGGTGTGATTTTTGCGATGAATTAAGAGTCAAAAGAATCTTGGGTGAATTGAATGATGAGTTATGGGTAGCCTTAAATAATCACACTGTTATTGCATTAGATGTAGAGACAGGGCAATTAAGAAAACAACTTTCATCAATTAGTGATTTCAAGTGTGATTGGCTGCCTTCTGCAATACCAGCCCCTGAAGCGATGCAGATAGATAAAAAAAGAGGGTGTTTAGTGGGGCTTATGTGGGAGTTTTATTGGGAGATTAACCCTGATTCTGGAGAGATTACCTTCTATGATTTGACTGAATACTTTGAAGAACAAAAAATTCGAAATGATAAGCCTGAGTATGTTTTAGGGGATAATCACATTTATTTCATAAGCAGGCATGACAGTAAATTAGGGGCACTAAACCTTGACACTAAAAAACTAGACTGGATCCATGGATTTGAGGAAAATGAAAATGGTGCCATACCAGAGATATTGGAAATTAAAGGCAATGACTCACTATTGGGGGTATTAGATCGCAGCCATACTCTTCATATCTTTGAAAGTGAGAAATAGTCATAGCCCCCGCTGGCGCGAGTCCAATGTCGTTAAGTTAAGAAAATAAAAAGTTTTTATTAATTTAGAGGCGTAGTCAAAAAAAGGACAAAGGAGCCCTATTTTTAGAAGGGCTTTTTAAAAACACAATAAATACTATTGATGATGATGAGTTTGTTGCAAAGAACAAAACTTCAGAGACATCATTCACACGAAACAGGAAACTGACATTAAAAAATTACTGATTTGTTTGATGGGGTTTGGTAGAGCAAGTGTTCAAACAGAATTAGATAGATTTTACAAAGCTCTATCCAAGTCTCCAACCTCTTTTGACAGTGTTTCTAAAAGTGCTTTTACTCAATCAAGAAAAAATCTAAACCCAGAAGCTTTCATTGGTCTATCGAAAGAACAATTAAACTTTTTTTACAAAAATGCTCCATATCAAAAGCATTGGAAAGAAAAAAGAGTGGTAGCAGTAGATGGAAGTCTATTAAATTTACTTCACACCCCTGCTGGCGCGAGTTCAATGTCGTTAAGTTAAGCTCAAATCCCTTTAGAATTTATCAATTTTGATCTTCTTCTTGAAGATGTTTTGGGTCGTTCAAACGACCTGTTTTTGCGGATAATTTCAAGTCTTGAATTTAAGATGTGTAACATTTGTTTGAGGACACCACTAAGTTTGTTTGAAAAGAAAAGATTAGTTAAAAAGTCTTTTGCCTTGGCTAGTGGATAATCCGGACTAAGCTGACCCCCTAAAAGATAATTTTCTTCTGATTTACCCTGCTGGCGCGAGTCTGTAATCACTTTTGGTTATATCTATTAGTGAATATAATACCACTAGTCTTAGCGTCTCGCTAAGATATTCTACCCTCTGGCATGGTAATTGTATATTGTTGATGGAATCTTTGAATAGATTTTTTCGTTAAAAATAATAATGTAATTTACCATAAATGGATCAAAACACAGAAAATACGATCATCAACGCATTAGGTGATATTCACGTCACTTTAGATGAAATGCGTTCTTCCATCAATGAAATGAAGGATGCTTTTAACCTTTTTGGAGAACGCGTAGTTACCAAGCTCGACTCCATTGATTTACAGCTCAAAGAAAATCTGAACCTCAAAAAAGAGATCGAGAAAAATAAGAGTGATATCGAGGCAATTAAAAAGCATTTGAAAATTGCTTAATTTTTGATCTCCGCCACTCAGAGTCACTTGCAAAGGACTCTGAGCAATAAGAATTTGGTGACTTTTTAAACGTCTTATCGGGCCCTACTAGTCTTAGCGTCTCGCTAAGACACTTCCACACCATACGACTGGTCTTTAACATAACACTCACATTCCTCTCTCAAGACTGACATTCCTGGAATGATTTACAATTTATTTTCGTTATAAACGACACTATATCTAAACACATTGTTTACATAATTTCGTATCTACTACAATTGATACATAGATGTCATTATAGCGTATGAGTAAATCGTTACTATTTATACCCGATATTTCCGGGTTTACCTCTTTTGTACAGTCCACAGAAAGCGAGCATGCCGAGCATGTTATTTCTGAGTTGTTGGAAGTTTTAATCGATTCCAATATCCTGCAGATGGAGCTGGCAGAGGTGGAAGGAGATGCGCTGTTTTATTACCTGCCCGAATTGCCGCAGCTCGATCAGCTGCTGAAGCAGATAGAGAATACGTTTACGAAATTTTATAGCCATCTGGAGATGTTGAGAAATCACCGGATCTGCCCCTGCAATGCCTGTATAACAGCGCCAGACCTGGAACTGAAGATTATTATTCATTGTGCCGACCTACGTTTCATAAATGTACAAGGAAAGCAGAAGCCTTTCGGCCCGGCAGTAATTGAAGCACATCGCTTGCTAAAAAATGATATTGACAGCAACACCTATGCCCTTATAAGTAATGACCTGGCTAGTGAACTAAGCCTGGATTGTAGCGGTAATTATGATTTGTACGAATTTAAACAGGGTGAAAAAGAGTACGATGGGCAAACGGTACGCTATTTATATTCACCTGTCGACAAAGAGAAGTTGCAACTAATTCCGGCGCCACCTATTCGTACCATTGAATTTGACAGACCACCGAATCTTAGTATGTCAAAGGAATTTCCCGTTTCCGCCACCAAATTGCTGGAATACATTACCAACTATAATTTTAGGCCACAATGGGTGAAGGGAACCAATGGCTTTGAATTTAACGAGCACGAGGTTACCCGTGTAGGAACAGAGCATGTATGTGTTATCAATAGTAAAAAACTGAATTTTGAAGCGATCACCAAAAAGGGGGCTCCCGGACAATTTATTTATGGCGAATATTCGAAAGATATTCCCATAGCAGATGAAATTTATCAGTATTATATCATAAGCCCCACAGGTAATGACTCCAGTAATTTAACCATCGAAATTTACACAGAGTCGGAATCAGTTTTTAAGCGATTAAGTACTCGATTGTTAAAAAATGTGGTGAAAAAGAATACGATGAAGGCCTTGGATAACCTACTGGTATTCGTTACTCCCGAATAAAGTTGGTCCGTATATTGCTTGCACTTATTTAGATAAAAAACACATGCATTGATTATTTAACCCTACATAGTCCTATTAGAAAAAGTTTACCTTGATACCACGTTCAGTTATTAGTATAATACATCTATGAGCATATCTCAATATGACATAGTAGGGTTATATATATGACGGTGTTTTTCTTGAGTATAATAGACCCATTGTCTATATTCAGTAATATTTTAAATAAGCATAATTACAACATGAAACTAAAATTATCTTTACTAACAACCTGCTTTATTTTGGCTGTTGCATTAAATGCACGAGCGCAAAAATTTTCGATTCCTTTAGAAGGATTTTCCAACAAGAAAACAAGCTATTTACACATGGAAGATGGCTCCGTAATGAAAGGGAATCTGTATGGTACTGGTTTTAAAAGATCGAAAGGTCTGGTGGAATTAGTTAAAATGAAAGACGCGTCCGGTACGAAGATGAAAGTAGAGCCTTCCAAGATTGTTTATATGTACCTGCCACCATCTGGTTTGGCAAAATTGGATGCTGCTATGGAACAGGTAGGAAGCATGAACAATTGGGATAAGAATACCAATTACGACACTACCTTGCTAAAAGACGATTATGTGTACTTCGAAAAGTCACCTACCGTTGTGAAGAAAAAGACACAGCAATTGATGCTTCAAATGTTAAACCCGTCTTTTTCTAACAAAATAAAAGTTTACCACGACCCATTTGCCGGTGAAACTATGAGTGCAGGTGTTGGCGGTATTACTGTTGCCGGCGGGCTTGACAAGTCTTACTATGTTAAAAGGGAAAGCGATAAAGCAGCGTGGAGACTATTTAAGAAAAACTACAAAGAAGAATTTCCAAAACTCTTTGCAGACCAGCCTGAATTTGTGAAAAAGTACCAGCAAGACCTGAAGTGGGGCGACCTGGAGAAACACATCTGGGAATACTCTCAGTTGTAAAAAGACTAATTTTAAAAAGCCGCTTACTGAAAGTGGCTTTTTTTACCATTTTTCAATAGCAAGCTGTTTTTTTCTCATTTTGTCGGCCGGGCAAAAAAAAGCCGTAATTTCAGGTGGTTTTCATTGTATATCAATGTTTTGTGATCGCTTCATCAGAAATGTATTATGACCTAACTTGTGAACCAGCTATAAGCTTCAGAATAATTTTTAAGACGAAGTAACTAAATGACCTGGCTGAGCATAATCTTATAGGAACACTCAACACGCTGTTGGTAGATTCTCATTGAAAAAGTCCTTGGAAGCTACTTTGGATGTTTCAGGAACGAACGAAAATTATACATAGGAACAATGATATGATCTGTGAGTACTCCATATGCGCATAGTTCGAATATTAAACGCTGTTAAAATCAGAGATTAAAATGAAAAACAAGTTTAGCATTACATTTGCCTGTTTATTACTGGCTACCCTTTCTTTTGCTCAAAAAGAGCGATACACAAAAGTGAATACCGCTACATTGTTGCTTCCCGTAAATCCGCTAGACAAGGAAGTGAATACCTATAGTGTGGAAATTAAAAATCGTGCTAATTTATCCGCTTTAGGGATCGATAAAGATGTGTTGAAGAACCAGATACAACTGGAAGCTTTTTCCCTGGTGGAAAAAGGAGAGCCGGAACTAAAGGTGAGATTTACCATTGAAAGTTTCGGGAATTTAAGTCCCCAGTATGTTGAAGTGACTCAAAAAGAAGGTCCTCCGAGATGGAAAGCTGTTTGTCGTTACAATGTGTCCGTGTCTTATGAGCTGTATGTGAATGGAAGGAGCCTGGAAGCGCCTCAAACGGCTTCGAATTTTACCATTACACCGACTTCCAAGAAACAAAGCTCCTTGTACGAAAGCAATACATTTGTTAACAGAGTCGATGCACAAAAATATTGGAGCTCCAAAGGTAAAGTGGCTGCTTACAACAAAATCACCAAAGAGCTGGAGGGAAGTTTCAAACGTCAAATTTTGAACCTGAAAAATGAAGTGGATTATTACAGCGCTTATGAATCGGTATATGTGATGTACCTGAAAACTACCAAGAAGATGGATTTCACCGATTATCAAAATACAGCGGATCAGATGGTAGAGGTATTGGGGCAAATCAGGCCTAAGGCAACGCGTGGAACTATTAAAACAGCATTGGCCGAGCCCATTGCTTTTTGGGAGGCTAAGTTGAAAACACTCAACCTGGGTGATAAAAAGCAGAAGAAGATCGGGGTTGTTTGTCTGTTAAATATCGCCGAAGCGTATTATTGGATGGACGACTTGAATAAAGCCTCCGATTACTACGCCAAAGCAAAGGCGCTTAATGTAATGGGGAATTATGTGAAGCCAATGAACAACAGGCTGGAAAGGAGAAAAGCAACTCTGGCTCAGGCCAAAGCGTCGGGAATCGACCCTTATAAAGGAATAGACCCTGCCAGTGACGAAGAGCTCGCCGAAATTTTAAGGAAACAAGAAGCCAAAGATAATGCACGTGAGGCGGAAATAGCTGCGCGAATTGAGCGTGAAAAAATGTTGCTCGCACCGGTAATTGAAGCGTACAATGGTTTCATTGTTGATTTAAGTGGTAACAAGAAACAAGGGACTTTTAAATGGTATAAGAAGAATACCAATGAACGCGAAGGGAAAATTTATTTCATCGAACAAGGAACGTCATCCGAAAAAGAAATTTCCTCCTCTTTTGCGGAGCGTTGTGAATTCGAAGGACATGTATATACCATGGTGATGCATGGCGATGTGTTGAGTGGCAAGGATAAAACCTTAATGGAGGTCTTGTATGAATCAGATAAAGTGAAAGTATTGTACCACGAGCATTATACCTCAGAGAGTCATACACTCATCAAAGAAATACACATGATCAGACCGGGTGAGCCTAAAACTACAAATACGAGTAATGCGCAGTACCTGGTGGCTTACAAAAAATCATTAGCCAACTATTTTGCAGATTGCCCTGTGCTGGCCGAGGATATTCGGGCTGGGAAGTACCCTAATTCTAAGAATATGCGTGTTGCAGCAGCTACGGCATATACGGATAGTTGTCAATAATAAAAATAGCGAACGCGATAATGAGGGATGTTGTTGGAGAACTTCATCCCTTTTTTCTAAAGTAGAATTTATCTTCAAAATAGCGTCAGCTCATAATGATAAGCGTCCATTTTATGCCGGCCTTTAAATACAACCTGATTACCCTCTGTTTCCTTTTTTAACAAAATTTCTTTCAGTCCAAGCAAATCCTTTCCGCTGAAATAACGTTCGAGCTCATTGTAATCCTGATTTCGAAATAACTGGGGTAGTAGCTCATGATGTATCCTTATAACGGGGTCTATTTGTTCAATGCTATTGTCGAAATCTAATTCGATAAGGTAAACAATCAGACTGTCTTTACCGTGTTCGAAAAAGCCGCTCATACTGCTATGTGTACTGTCAAAAACGATCTTTTGAGCCAGAATAGGAGGATTTAAATAAGGCGCTGATGTAGCTTCATAGATAAGAATGAGGATCTCGTCATTTTTTGAAGACAATGGACCAAAATCTTCACTGAGGTCTATTGCCCGGAGCTTGTAGCCCGTTTTTTGTGCTAAACCTATGTTGAGTGCAAACAGACCAATAAAAAATAGGATGTAGCGAGTGAATTTTTCCATACTGCTTATAGCTAAGATCAGTCGATTTCTGGCGCTAATCTAATGGATTTAAAAGAAATTGTTCTATTTTGTAACGATTTTGAGTTCAAAAATATGCTATGATAAAGATACCAATGAGCGCCTTTTTAATAAATGTATTAGGCCTGATCACTTTCATTACGCCGGCAATTGTGTATGGACAGATTACACCTCATAATGTCGATTTGGGAGCACTGTTTCAGGAAAAGAATGTAGCAGGATGCTTCGCTCTTCAGGATATGGAGACCGGTCAGACTTATTATTACAATGAAGAGGAATGTGAAAAAGAGTTGAGTCCCGGACTTACTTTTTCATTTTTTAACGCGCTTGCGGCATTGGAAAACGGCGTGTTGAAGAACGAAAGTGGACAACTTAAATGGGATGGAACGCAATATGCAAATAAGGAATGGAACAAAGATTTGACCTTGGAAGAGGCCTTGAAAACGGAAGCCAAATGGTATCAGGAACAATTGGCCACAATAGTGGGCAAAAAGAACTTTAAGCGCACATTCAAAAATGCCAGCTACGGAAATGGAGTTATTAAGGGCAAGCCGGCCGAATTTTGGCAGGCAGATAAAGCCAAAGGGAAATCGCTGAAGATTTCAGCGAAGGGTCAGCTTGCTTTTTTAAGCAAACTCATAAAAAATGAACTTAATTTTGACACAAAACATCAAAGCAGGATAAAAAAACTGGCATTAAAAGACGAACAGTCTTATTATGCTTACTATGCTTCCAGTGCTCGCATCAGAACAAAAGGCGCTGTTAAAAATGCATGGCACATAGGCTGGGTTGAGCAAGAAGGGAAAACCTTTTGTTTTGCCCTTCAGCTGCATTTGACAAATAAAACCGCTATAGACCTTCAGGACCTAACTACGTTAATATTAGAGCAACACGGCCTGCTCAAAGCAGCTTATAAAGACAAGGGCTATATCGTGAATGATTTTTTGACTTTAAATCCCAATTTAGACGCAAAAGTAGACGCAATTGTTAACAAGATGACCCCAGAGCAGCTCATCGGCCAAATGATTGTGCCCTCTGCCGGAGAGTTGGGTAAGCCTTACAGGCTCATCAAAAAACTAACGAAAGAAGGTAAAATTGGAGGTGTTATATTCCTCAAAGGCAAAAAGGGGAGTCATAAGAAACAAATTACGGAGTTACAGAAAATAGCCCGCGAGAATGGCCATTTACCGCTTATAATGAGTATTGATGCGGAACCTACGTTGATTAATTCCCGTTTGAAAGGGTCTCGAAAAATAAAGAATACCAATAAAATTGTGGATGAAGCCGATTCACGTCAGGTGGCACATCAAATAAATGAGGAACTTATGGAGCTTGGCTTCCATCAAAATTTTGCGCCGGTAGTTGATGTGGCTAAAAACAGTAAATTCATTACTTCCCGGAGTTATGGTGATAAAAAGGAGAAAGTGGTAAGACTAAGCAAGGCATTTATTGAGGGGACGCAGGAACAGAACATCGTAGCTACCGCTAAACATTTTCCGGGTCATGGCTATGTAAAGGGTGACACACACAAAGAATCGGTATATATTGACGGAGAGCTGAAAGAAGTAGATGTATACAAGCCACTAATAGATGCAGGTGTAGCCTCTATTATGGTAAGCCATATAACTGTTAAAAACAATGATACCTGGGGTACCGACGGACTTCCGTCTACCTGTTCAAGAAAGATAGTTAGCGATTTACTCAAAAAAGAACTGGGATACGAAGGCTTGGTGATTACAGACGCCTTAGGTATGCAGGCCGTGGCCAAAATAAAAGGTGGAGCTTTAATGGCCGCAAAGGCGGGCAATGATATGCTATTGATGCCGGAAAACGAAGAAAAACTATACAACGAAGTATTGAATTTATACAGAGAAAATAAAATGTACGAAGAGGAGTTAACGTTGTCAGTAAAAAAAATAGTCAGACTAAAGGTGTGTCTTGGCTTGATACCATAAAAAAAAAAGAGTCCTCAGGAAGAACTCTTTTTTGAATTAGAAAATATGTTAATTAGGATATGAATAAATTGTGTTATCTAAGTATTAATATCTTTTAGAAGTGATAAGTAACCTCTTTTTTGAAAAAAAAATATGTTTTTTTATTAACTATGCTTATTAGCCTTTATTTCAGGCTTATGCAATATATTTAATTCACTATTATCACGGTTGTTGGTGCTTTTTTGAGTTCTTTTGAAGTATAAACTCAGTAACAGGATAAAAAGTAAAATTCCTATCTTTGTGCTCAGTGTTAATCTGACAGATTTTAACATCGCTAATTGTTTTAAAAAAACTCGAGTCAAATCTATTGTTAATTATTATTAAATCCCATAAATAAGTAAAAAAAATGAAAACAAAAGTCTTATTCGTATGTTTGGGCAATATCTGTCGTTCTCCTCTAGGAGAAGGCGTATTTAGCCATCTTGTTGATAGCAAAGGTTTGAGTGAGAGTTTTGATATAGATTCTGCCGGTACTTCTGCTTATCATATAGGAGAACGTGCAGACAGAAGAATGAGGTCCGTAGCCGAATCGCATGGTGTTGAACTAAATTCTTTAGGCAGGCAGGTGAATAAAGCAGATTTTGATCAATTTGATTATATCATTGCAATGGATTCCAATAATTTTGATGATTTACTAGCCAACTGTCCTGTGGATAAGCAATACAAAATTACCATGATGAGAGATTATGATGATAACCCTGGCGATGGGAATGTCCCTGATCCCTATTACGGAGGTATAGATGGTTTTGAAGAGGTTTACAGTATAGTATACAGGTCTTCAGAAGAGTTGTTGAATAAAATTTGCGATGAAAAAGGTATTTAGTTTAGTTTTCAATATACTCCTTTTATTGGTGGGGGTACTGGAACTTAAAGGACAAGGTATACAGACCCATTTGAATTTGGGTATTGCAGGAACACAAATTGACGGAGACGGAATTGGAGGTTATAATAAGCCTGGGATATTTGCCGGGGCCGGAGTAGATTTTCCGATTAATAAATCAAGTTTGCACTGGGATTTGCTTTATTTCGAAAAAGGGAGCCGCAGCTCATCAGAGCAAAGTCCATTTGTTTTACGATTAAATTATTTAGAATTACCTTTTTATTGGCGCTACCAAATTGCAGATAAATTTAGTTTTCATGCTGGTTTGGCAGTAGGTTATATCATAAGAGCCAGAGAAGTTTCAGGAGCAGGGAATTTCGACTGGACAGCGCAACTGAAAAAATATGACTTTTCAGCACTATTAGGCTTCGATTACGAAATAGACCAGACCGTGCTTTTAACAATAAGGCACGAACAGTCTGTCGTGCCTTATAATCATTATCGAATTTTAGGTAGAAATTTTTACAACAGATCCCTCGTGTTTGCGGTATCTTTTAAGTTGTAATCCTCCTTTATTTATGCATTTTCCTCTTCAACCTCTTCGGTTGCGTCTGGTGAAGTTGCCGAATTCTCTTCTGACTCAGCAGCCTTTGATTCCAATAATTCAGGAGCATGCTTGGTAACTAAGTTGTACCAGGAAATGAGCTTTTTTATGTCCGAGTCGTAAACACGATCTTCGTCATAGTCGGGGATTATTTCTGTTATAAATGCATGCAGTTCCGATGCATTGGCTTTATTGGTGATTGGAAGCTCAGTGTCGTATTTGTCTTTTATTATTTTAAATACGTCTTCCAACATAATGGAAGACTCCGCTCCAGTCGTATAGATTGAAATCTCCTTTAATATAGAAACACGTGCATTGGCATTAGCGATTAACTTTTTTTTGTTTTCATCCAATGTTTCCAATATCACACCCGTTCGTGTAGGTTTTATCACACGAAATAAACCGGGTTTCCCTGCTACTGCCGCTATTTCCTTTAGCTCCATAATTTATTTAAACTATTTATTTTTTGTTTGCTTGTATTGCTTTGTATTTATTAATATCAAATATTACCGGTATTTGATAGTTGTTTTTATATCCGGGTGCAATCCACTTGCTGTTTCCTTCAAGTGATTCGATGACCGCAACTGCTGCTTTTCCACAACCTCCGCCAATTTCTTTAACGATTTTTACAGCGCTAAATGAACCGTCGGCTTCCATCGTAACGTGGACAATACATTTTCCCTGAATACGATTACGCATAGCCATAGGAGGATAGACTAAGTTCTCTGCAATGTCTTGTAATAAGGCATCTTTTCCGCCTTTATAGTGATCACCAATAGGTACACCGTCATCTTCTACAGATGATGTGAAACTACTTAAAGCTCCTGTAAGAATAGTAAGGACTAAAAAAAGTAATGGGAGCGTTTTAAAATTTTTCATATCTCTAGTTTTTTCGTTTACTAAAATTATCTCAACATTGAATATACTAATTTTTTCCTTCAAAATCCCGAATTATTGCGATAACCTAAATTAAGCTCATGAATGTAATTTAATAAATCGCCCTGTCCTCTCTTAGATACGGCACTAGTTATAATATGGGGTGGTAAACTACTCCACAATCGCTTAAGTGTTTTGAAATAAGATGCTACGTGTTGGTTGGTTTTGTTTAGTGTCAATTTGTCTGCTTTGGTGAAAATAATGGCAAAGGGAATTTCATTCTCTACCAGCCATTCCATAAAATGTAAATCGTTTTTTTGAGGAGCTAGGCGTATATCTATTAATACAAATAAACAAATAAGGTTCGCGCGTTTTATAAGGTAATTATTGATATGCTCTTCCCATTGCTGCTTCATTTTCAAACCAACCTTGGCCCATCCATAACCGGGTAAGTCCACGAGGTGCCAGTCATCATCTATTAAGAAATGGTTAATAGTCTGAGTTTTACCAGGAGTGGAGGAAATTTTGGCTAGCTTTTTCCGATTCGTCAACATGTTGATTAGCGACGATTTTCCGACGTTAGACCTGCCTACAAAAGCATACTCAGGTAAGTTTCCGGAAGGACACTCCTCTAACTTAGAACTACTTTTAATAAATGTTGCTTTTGAGATTTCCATTTATATGGGTTGTTTTCTGTCTTTTCAAAGACAGATATTTGTTTATATTTGTCTAAATGTTCCTGTTAAGCCAAAATTATCGACAAATATAACTAAAATGTGTGGTTTCTTAAGATCGTTTTTTCTTTTGCTGTTGCTTGCGGGATTTCTACAGGTTTCCGGGCAAAATACAGAGCGGATTTTATCGTCTTCTCCCGAAGAAGCCAAAAAGTTTTTTGAATATGGCGATTATGCAAATGCCATTAGGCACTATGATTTTTTGTTATCCGAAGACAGCTTATCGGCTGATTATCACTATTACCTGGGAATCAGCTATTTGCGTTCTGTGCATCATGAGAGAGCACTCGAACACTTAATATATGCAAAACGGGCAGGGTTTCACCTGGGGGGTAAACCAAAATTGTATTATGATAACGCTTATGATACTTATGAATCTGAAAGCCCTGATTTTAACCTGGCCAGAGCCTACCATTTGCATAGGGATTTTGAAGAGGCTCTTAAGCATTACCAGTTATTTCATGGGCAGATAAAATCTGCATATAAAAGGCATGCTCATGATAAAGATCTGCTAATTATCGAAAAGTTTATTCAAGAGTGTGAAAATGGAAAAGTACTTTCTAAAAAAAGCCAAAAAGTAAGAATAGAAAACTTAGGTGAGTTGATTAATACCGAATATGAGGAAATAGTACCTTTAGTAAATGCAGAAGAAACGGTACTCATTTTTACTACAAGAAGACCTGAAACTACAGGGAATACAAGAGATGAACATGAACGATACATGGAAGATGTGTACATCTCTTATAAAGCCAATAACGGTAAATGGAGTAAGCCCGTAGGGATAAGTGAAAAGATAAATACCCCAGAACATGATGCTTGCGTAGGGCTTTCTCAGGATGGTCAGGTGTTAATTTTATATAGAAACAATCACCATGGAACAGGTGACCTTTATTTGTCCTCGCTTGATGGTAACTCTTGGAGTGAGCCTGTTAAGTTACCTGATGGAATCAATACAAAATACCTGGAAAATAGTGCTTCGGTTTCAGCAGATGGAAAAAGACTTTTTTTTACAAGCAACAGACCGGGAGGACATGGGAAGTCGGATATTTACACCGCCACCCGCGATGAAAAAGGGGCCTGGTCTAATGTGCGGAATCTTGGTGATAAGGTAAATACCCCATACGACGACGATGCTCCTTTTATCCATGCCGATGGTAAAACTTTATACTTTAGCTCGAAAGGACATAATACCATGGGGGGATATGACGTGTTTCGAACAGTTTATAACGAACGGAACAAGACATGGAGTGAAGCCGAAAATTTGGGGAACCCAATAAACACACCCGAAAATGATGTCTTTTTTGTTTTCTCGGCAAACGGAGAAAGAGCTTACTATTCTTCGCACAGAGATGAAGACAACTTCGGCGGGGAAGATTTGTATGTGCTAAACTTCAAGCAAGAGATCGACCTTATTCATGTTCATGGAGTGGTTAAAGATAATAAAGGGAAAGCAGTACAGGCAAAAATAATGGTTTCCGATAATGAAAGTGGCGCTGATGTTGGTGTTTTTCGGTCAAATTCAGAATCAGGGAAATTTACCATACTATTACCTCCGGGGAAGAACTATGGGATTCATGTGGAATCACAAGGGTATATTACGCACTCAGAAAATATCTATTTGCCAGATAATTCGGACTACTTTGAGCGGAAAATAGACTTTGAATTATATGCTTTAAATAAGGCAGTAGGAAAACCACTGGTCCTGGTTTTGCGCAACGTGTTTTTTGAACCGGAACAGGCAAAATTAAGTACACAGTCTCATAATGAATTGGACAAATACGTGAACATTTTACAAGAAGAACAAAACCTAATGATCGAAATTGCAGGCCATACAGATGCCGACGGGAGAGCAGATTATAACATGACCTTATCTCAAAAAAGAGCACAATCCGTAGCCAAATATTTGGTAAAAAAAGGAATAGATGAGAAACGGTTATTCGCTACCGGTTATGGAGAACAAGTGCCGGTTGCTTCGAACGAAACCATCTCAGGCAAACAACAAAACAGACGCACAGAGTTAATAATTCATGATGTTAGGCATGAAGGAGAATTGTGGAAAAAAGGGCGTAAACATTACCAATTACGGTCGAATTGAGCATAAAAGTCAAACATTTATCCACAATTGCGCGTAAAAATAGTATTATTTTGGATCTAAATAATTAATATAAGTACGAATTGAATTATTAGTACTTTATAATTTATGAAAAAACTAAAAGGACTAGTAGTAGCTAAAACTGTAGTCTGCTTGATTTTAATATCTTCTGGACAACTTTTTGCACAGGCAGATAAGAATTTGGTTGACCTTGCCGATGAGATGTATGAGTTTGGTGATTATGAAGATGCTCTGGGAATTTATTTGCAAGCCATTGAAGTAAACCCAAATAATGTGAGGGCCTATTTGCAATCTGGTCATTGTTACCTGAAAACAACCTCAAGAAAGAAAAATGCTGTTGATTATTACAAAAAAGCCTATGATTTAGACCCGGAAGTATCCAATAAAATATTTTTTTACATAGGAGAAGGCTACCGCTTCGGCTATGAATTTGATCAGGCGATAAACTATTACAAACAATTTCTTGAAGAGCTCAAAATTAATAGAAGAGCAAATCTGGGTGAAGATGTAGATGCCCTCGAGAAGAAAACCGAAAGAAGAATTTTCGAATGTGAGAATGCTAAAATATTCACGCAAAACCCTAAAGACATCACTATTGTAAATCTGGGTATTAAGGTCAACTCCGAATATGAAGATTATGCCCCTGTAATATCACGGGATCAGCAGACTTTGATTTTTACTTCCAAAAGAGCCGGGTCGACAGGAGGTTTTAAAGATATAGATAATAAATTCTTTGAAGATATCTGGATGAGTGTATTGGAGAATGATGAGTGGAGTGCTCCGATTAATATGGGGGAGAAAATTAATACCCTGGAGCATGAGTCCAACCTGGGACTTTCACCTGATGGAAATACACTATACCTGTATAAGGACGAAAATGGGGGAGATATTTATTACTCGGTAAAGGACCCTAAAAAAGGCTGGTCCAAATCCAAAGCGCTTGGCGATATCAATACCGACAGCAGAGAGACGTCGGTATTTGTTACTGACGATGGTGAAACAATGTTCTTTACCAGCAACAGACCGGGAGGTGCCGGAGAGGGAGATATTTACCGGGCAAAGTCTGACGGCAAAGGAGGCTGGGAAGATATTACCAGGTTAAGCGATGTCATTAATACGTCGGAAGATGAAGAAGGCCCAATTTTTGATTCGGAAACTGGTACATTGTATTTTAGCTCCAAGGGTCATAAAGGGATGGGAGGCTTCGATTTATATGCCGCCAAGTACGATGAAGCTTCTGACACCTGGGAAGAACCTACAAATCTTGGTTACCCAATAAACTCTACCGACGACGACTTATATTTTACCCTGGCAGCCGATGGTAAAACAGCTTACTTTTCTTCTTTCAAAGAGGATAGCGAAGGGGGTAACGATATATATATGATGTTTCCACTGAATTTGAACGATCTTGATTCCATACCTGATGAACCAAAGGAACCTGTTGTGAGCATAGATACGGTAAACAGAGAGGCCGAAACAGCAGCACGAGATACGAAAGATGAACCGGAAGAACCTGTGGTAAATGAGGAAGAGCAGTTACCGGTATCTTTTGGTTTGCAGGTAATAGACGGACGTACAAACGAAGGAATTGAGGCTAACTTGAAGATTTATGAGCTGGAAAGTGATGAAGAATTAGTAAATACGACGATTACTGACGGTTTGTATACACGTGAGTTTGAATATGAACAGGAAACTCGCCTTATTGTTACAGTAGAGGCAGAAGGGTACCTGTTTCAAACAATACAACTCGATGTGCCGGCTATGAATAGCAGGGATCAACCTTTGACACGTAAGCTGAGTATGAGGCCGGCAGAGAAATTTGTGATTAATAAATTAAGGAATGTATACTTCGATTTTGATCAACATACATTAAGATCACAGTCGTCACATGAACTCGATTTGCTCGAAAAACATTTGAAAGATCATCCGGCGGTTAAAATTCAAATAGCAGGTCATACCGATAGTGTCGGTAGTGATGAATATAATCAAAGCCTGTCAGAAAGGCGCTCCAAAGCCGTGAAGAGCTACCTGCTTCAAAAAGGTATAGGTGACGAACGTGTAATAGCAAGAGGTTACGGTAAGTCAAAACCATTAGCTTCTAACGATGATGAAGCAGAAGGACGTGAATTAAACAGACGTACTGAGTTTATCATTGTGGCTGATTAGAATCCATTTCCAATTTTTCCTTTCTTCACATTTGCTCTTAGTGTTTCACTAAGACTACAATTTCATTAAGTTATCAGAATCGTTGGTGCTATAAGCATACTTGGTTTTAAATTTAGCACAGTGATGAAAGTATTGAACAGATACTCTTCCTGATTTGAAATCAGGCAGTGCTATCGCAGGTTTTGTAAACCTTCATACATGATGGGAGTTGTACCGTGCTTCCCGGAAGTTGTTGGAGTGTCGGGATCGCAGATCCCTCGATAGGGTTACCGGATTATAAATCCGGCATAGCGTTGAGTCAGATACTCTTCCTGATTTGCAATCAGGCAGTGCAATCGCAGGTTTTGTAAACCTTCATACATGATGGGAATTGTACCGTGCTTCCCGGAAGTTGTTGGAGTGTCGGGATCGCAGATCCCTCGATAAGGATACCGGATTATAAATCCAATGTCGTTTAGTTAGTGAATTTTTCGTTTGTGTATGAAAAAATGTTATTGTAAATTAAAGTCAACAAAAACGCTATAGTATTATAGGGGCATATTAGTTAAAAAAATAGTAAACCTGATAGAAGATGAAGAGTTTAAATGCCGCAACACCTGCGGCTGTAAAGGATTTATCAGAAACAGGACCCTGACATTCAAGCGATTGATAATTTTTATTAGTAGCGTGCTCACTAAATCAATACAGAAAGAACTTAATTCCTTTTTTGCCAAACTTTCTGGTAAGGATTATAGTATTTTGGAGGTAACCAAAGGCGCACTAACTCAGGCACGAGCCAAGCTAAAACCTGATGCATTCGTAGAGTTGAGTGATCTTGCCGTATCAGAGTTTTATGAAAACGAAGCTTTTCGTACGTGGAAAGGGTTTAGATTACTTGCTATTGACGGTAGTACATCTCATTTACCTATGCACCCCAGTATCAAAGAAGATTTTGGTTCTCAAATGGTGGGATGTAAAGGTAATGTAGAAACAAGTATAGCAAGGACCTCGTTGTTTTATGATGTGCTGAACTGTATTACCTTAAGTGCGCAAATAGACAGTCATAGCGTATCAGAAAACACGTTATTGAATAAGCACTTGGCATTGGATAAATTTAGCCAAACAGATATGGTGTTGCTAGATAGAGGCTATTCTTCTAATGCGCTGATGTATGAATTACATCACAAAGGAGTTGGTTATTGTATGCGCATGAGGAGTTCATGGAAACAAGTACGTGAATTTGCCGATTCCGGTGAACAGAGTCGTATTGTCGTATTTCACTTAGCAAGGAAAGATAGAAAACTACAGGAAAAGTACTGTTCAGATACCGATTATGTGACATGCAGGTTAGTTGCGATTACCTTAGATACAGGAGAAAAAGAAATACTCTGTACCTCGTTATTGGATGAACAAGAATATACACTGGAAGATATGAAGGCCCTGTATCATTTTCGGTGGAATATCGAAGAGGCATATAAATTACTAAAAGTGAGGATGCAGCTGAGTAATTACAGTGGCAAAACTTCCAATTCGGTAAGGCAAGATTTCTTTGCTAAGCTATTTATGATGAATATGTGCGCAATCATGTCATTTCCGATTGAAGAAAAAGTAAGACAGGAAAACCAAGTCAATAACCTTGAACACCCTAAACAAGTTAACAAAACCAATGCAATATCAACTTTAAAAGAAGCTTGGTCAACACTTTGGCTTAAAAGAAAATCCAGAGAGATCTTAACTGCATTTGACGAAATACTTTTGAAAACAAAGGAAATCGTCAGGAAAGACAGAAAATTTGAAAGAAAGAAATACAGATACCCTGATAAAAAGCCCAGCCCGCCTTACAAAAGCATATAAGTCTTAACTAATACATCTAAACGACATTGGATTTGCAATCAGGCAGTGCTATCGCAGGTTTTGTAAACCTTCATACATGATGGGAATTGCACGTGCTTCTCGGAGTTGTTGGAGTGTCGGGATCGCAGATCCCTCGATAAGGATAAGGATACCGGATTATAAATCCGGCATAGTGTTCTAATCTATAATTCATCAAGTTTTAGCCTACCTTTTCGAACGCCGCAGAAATCTCCTGCACTACTCCAAAGGTAGTCTTCTTCTTTTTCAACGAGTCCAGCTTTAACCGGATTAAAATGAATGTACTCCACTTTAGAATCACAAAATGATTTGTTAATAATTTCCTTTCCGTGATAACCTTGATTCCAAAACCAAATATTACCCTTATTAGATAGCGTATGTTGTAACCATTCTTTTCTACTTTCATTTGCGTTTTCTTTAATGGATCTATAGATTTTCTTCGCAGTAAACTTTTTGAAATCTCTAATTATGCTACTTAAATCATTGTTCTTAGCACGTATAATAAGGTGGCAATGATTGCTCATAACTACCCATGCGAATATTTCCAATCCTTTTTCTTTTTGGCAATATTCTAGGTTGTCTAGCAATATGTCAACATAGATTTTTCTTGTAAAAACATCAATCCATTGATGAACTGTGAAAGTGACGAAGTACATTGCACCTTGATCTTTGACTTTATATTCAAATCCCATTAAGCTAACTAATTTCTATTACCTCTCTATTTTAATTTTGTTACTCTACAGTAATTTGTATGATCTTTATCAACTGTTATAGCAATGAATTAAAATAGTTGCGAAAATTGTGCCAGATTGCAAATCTTGTACAACAAAGAAGAGGCTCTTCAAGATTTGTATTCGGGAAGTGAAATCAAGCCTTGTCATTAATACAAATCATATAGTTATTCATGAATTTGTAGATGAATCCGGATCGCAGATCCCTCGATAGGGCTACCGGAATACAAATCCGGCATAGCGTTGATTGAAGGCAAAGCAGATGGTCGTGAATTGAACAGAAGGACTTAATTTATCAGCTAAGCATCTAGTAATGGGCGCAGATAATTTTTTTACCGCATTGATTTAATTATCTTTGCGCTGATGTTGACAACAATAAATACATAAGTTTGTTGTTAAAATAGAACAACGTAGAGAATAAGTGCAAGCCGATAGTAGAAATAAAGACCAGCATGTGGTGGTGCCCTATACCCAGAGTGGCGTATCAAAAAAAGAACAGGTAGCTACCATGTTTAATAACATCTCGAAGAGGTATGATTTTTTAAATCACTTTTTGAGTTTGGGTATTGATATTCTGTGGCGCAAGAGAGCTATAAGAATGTTAAAACCTTATGCGCCAAAGAAAATTCTGGACGTAGCTACCGGTACCGGGGACTTTGCCATTGAGGCATTACGCCTGGAACCTGAACAAATTGTTGGCGTTGACATTTCCGAAGGTATGCTTGCTGTAGGAAAGCAAAAGATGAAAGACAAAGGTTATGATAATGTCATAAGCCTTCAAAAGGGCGATTCAGAGGCTATGCAATTTGAAGACAATACTTTTGATGCGATTATCGTGGCCTTTGGTGTACGGAATTTTGAGAATCTGGAGAAAGGCCTGTCTGAATTTTATAGAGTACTCAAACCGAATGGAGTAGCTGTTGTGCTGGAGTTTTCAAAACCCAGAAGCTTTCCTTTTAAACAATTATATAATTTTTACTTCAATCGTATTTTGCCCGTTTTTGGGAAAATAATATCGAAAGACCAATCTGCCTATACCTACCTGCCCGAATCGGTTAAAAAGTTTCCCGACGGCCAGGATTTTTTAAGTCTCCTGACATCTCTGGGGTTTAAGAATAAGAAAATGAAGTCGCTTACACTCGGTATAAGCACGATATATATGGCAGAAAAATGAAGTGTAGAATTATCATATTAGTGTTATTGGTCTTTGTAGGTGTCAAAACTGCTACCGCACAGGTGAAGATTCATTATAACCTGCCTCATTACGACGAAAAGACACTACACTATGGCTTCTTTCTGGCAATGAACTATTCCAATTTCAGGGTCACACACAGTGAACGGTTTGTTCAGGGTACAGATTCAATTCAGTGGTTAAGAGGTTGGGGGGCAAATGCCTTTGCTTTGGGTTTTATACTTAACTACCGATTGGGCGAATACTTTGACGCCCGTATACATCCTTCAGTAGCCTTTTACAGCCGTTATATATCATTCAAATACCTGTTCGATGAAGATGACGAAATTAACGAGTTTGAATCGGTCGATTCTTACATTGAATTGCCTCTTTTATTAAAATATAAGTCTTACAGAAGGAAGAATTCGAGAGTGTATATGATTGGAGGTCTAAAGCCTGGAATTCAGGTGGGTAAGAAGAAAAAAAACACGGCGATTTTACCACTTAAGTCCCTGGACTTTTCCCTGGAATATGGCTTTGGTATTGATATTTACTATCCTTTGTTTAAGTTTTCACCTGAGCTAAGGTTTTCATTGGGTTTAGTTAATTTACTTGGTGAGAGCGATGAAGTAGTGCCGTTGAATACAGATAGAATATCTACTTACTCTGTAACTGCACTCATCTTATTTGAGTAAGTGAAATAAATCCCGCCTTGCTTCAAGAATATCATTTATCCGATTTTACACGGATTAATTAAAAAATAAGGATTCGGAACAATATAGCTGAAAAGCACAAAGACAGCGTCCCGCACGCTGTCTTTGTGATGTAAAGTATTAAGCCGATGTTAATTCTAAATATTAGAAGTGAGTTAGGTTACCCACGTTTAAATCCCAGGACACTGAGCCCACAATGAGTTGGAGCGTCCTTAAACTTAAAGGTCATGTAATAAACGCCCGTGGCCGCACATTTATAACCGATGTTCGCACGGAATTTATTGTTCTTTTTATCATAATTAGAGGCTACCAGCTTTTTACTTGGGCTGTACAGCTTAATTTCAATGTTATCTGACATCCCCATGCTATTAGCAAATGTAAGCATATATAAAGTGCCACTACTAAATACAAAGGAATACTCTATTTCTCCGTTATCGTTTTCCTTGGCGTCATTTAAAAGATATGACTTAATAAAAGTAAATCCACTAGCTAGTTGTGATACACATTTGTTTTTATGTTTATCGGCATCACACTGAGCATTTGAATGTTGATAGCTGAATAGTGCTACAAGGCACAACATTACTGCAAATAATTTCATTGTTCTGCTCATATCTTATTTAATTATTTCTTCTCTAATTTTAGTATTTAATCGGCTTATTTCGTTTACTTGTTCCGCGGTGATATTAATCTTGGTTTGGCTGTTGTCTACCGCCATCATAATACCGTCTATTTCTTCAAACGTAGTTTCGCCTTCTACGGTTTCTATTGTAATCTCAGAATATACTTTTTCCAATTCTTCCAGACTTTTTATGATAGGATTAATTTTAGGATCCTTTTCATAATAGCGAAGTAACATCATCAATTGATCCAATACCACTTTTTGCTCACCAATTTTATCTCTTAGCTCATCACTTGGGTGGTATGCATATACTTCACAGATTAAATGCAATCCTTCAATCCATCCGCCGGTAAGCAATAAGGTACTAAGGTGAGAACGCTTATTCTCTTGCATATATACATTAATCTTTTCAAAGTTTGAAGTGGTGATTAGTAATAATGAGTCCAGGTTTTCATTATGCTTAAGAAGTCTTTGAATAGTGTTAATGTCAAAATACTTGTCTATATTCAAATCTTCGGCCAGGCCTTTCACAGCTCCTAAAAAATTGGCACCGTCCGTATGTTGGCTGTAAATATTGGTGTAAGCCAAATCAGCACCGTATATACCTAAATTAAGCGCTTTGGAATGACTATTGTCGTAATTGTCGATTTTGTCTGTTGCATTTAAGAATGTAGAGTTATATTCACCTCCTGTTTCTTTGATCAAAAAAGCAACTTCCAGTGGAGAGGGGATAGAATTAATAATTAAATTAATCTCAGCAGGATTAACGTGTACTACCGATTCCTCTATTTCAGCATTTTGAGTCTGATGCTCATTAGAGTTGGTGTCTTCATCATCAAGGTCGCTTAAATCCACCTGGCGTCCGCCACAACCCCATAATAGCGTCGAAAGTGTTATTAACGTTAAAAGTTTTTTCATGTCGATTTTTCTTACTTTTAAGTAATTAAAATTTGTTTTTTTTCAGTCGTTCAAATAATGCAATAAGCTTTTTAAATGCTTCAAAGTACAAAGAGATGTAAAGTATTACCGTCATTGTCCATATTACAATGAGATTGAATGTAAAAGTATCAACGGGAAATCCAAACAAATGTTTCTGTGGTGCAAAGAAATGAGCGCGATAATCTAATGCATTAGCAGGTTCAGGATATAAGAATACCGGGTCGGCCTGCTGAATTAGTTTCCCATTATGTTTTAACACTTTGTGGTTTGTCCCTGTATTTTTCATTAACTCCTCCAAACGTTCATTATAACATTCGTCTTTGAGATCTGAAATGGACATGTTGTAGCCCTTTTTGTAGGCTTTCTTCATACGCTCGTTCAGGTCGTTTCTTTTGGCAGTCAACATATTCGACTTGTCATTGAAATACTCGGTAACCTGATCCAGGTATTTTTTTATCTTTTTATGATTGTCAAGATTATAAGAGCTCAATGCGTCCAACTTAAAACCATAGTCTATTTTAGGAACACGTGTTTTCAGGATTTTAAGCCCGGAATGCACATAGGCAAACTTATCTGCAACAACTTTTGCGATACTGTCGTTACCCTCTTCATAGATTGCGCGACTTTCATTTAATAGCTTTGAAATAGTTGGTATCAAATAGGCTTCATGATATTTCACATAGCTGAGTTTGAAATCGGATTCGTATACTTTTTGTTCGTATTCATTTTCCTTAAATTGATGGACTGCTATTGCTTCATAAGCCCATCTTGAGGCCATGACGTCTGCAATTATTGGTGTTTTTCCTTTAGCGGCCAAAGTGTGATGTAGCTTTTCGAAATTGAAAAGTGCTCCGCTCAAAATCATTTGCGGAATGAGTATTAATGGGATAACTATATATACCGTAATAGCAGAATTAAAGGAAGCAGAAATGTTTAGCCCTAACACATTGGCAAAACAAGATGTGGAAAACAATAGCAGCCAATAAGAGAAATAGAGGCCTGGTACCTCCAAAATAGGGTTACCTACCGCAACAAACAATAAAGACTGAATAGCGGAAAGCAAAAACAGGATCCCGATTTTTGAGAATAAATAACTATTCCTGCTTAAATTGAGGAATTTTTCCCTTTTCTGGATTTTACGATCTTTGATAATTTCCTCTGCGCTTACAGTTAAGCCCATAAACAGAGAAACAATAATGGACATGAGCAAATAAGCCGGGAAATTTTCATTGTAACGGTATAAATAACCATCTCCTTCCGGGTTGTTTTGGTACCGGATGATAAATGATAACAAGAAAGCCAGCAAAGGAGCCTGTAACAGGTTGATAATTAAATACTGTGTATTGCTTATTTTTGATTTAACATCTCTGATGGTGAAAATTAACCATTGAATAAGCTGTGAAGGAATTTTGAGTGAGTTTGGTGGTGTTTCTTTCTTATCTTCCACATGTTCTATGTCATGCGTTTCTGTAAAAAGCTTGTACCACTGCTGTGGAGTCGATTTTCGTTTGCCGGTTTCTTGCCCATACTCATTTACTACACGTGCTTCTATAATATCAAAGACCTGCTCGGGATTGACATTACCGCATTCAAAGCATTGCCCTCTATCACTGTTGATTTGATTGGTGGCTGTTTTGAAGTGAACAATAGCCTCTACCGGTGGTCCGTAAAATACAGGATAACCACCTGTGTCCATTAGAAACATTTTGTCAAACATCTTGTATATTTCCGATGAAGGTTGATGTATGACAACGAATATTAGTTTTCCCTTAAGGGTAAGTTCTTTTAAAAGTTCTATTACATTTTCAGAGTCACGTGAGGAAAGACCTGAGGTCGGTTCATCTACAAACATGACGGCCGGTTCCCTTATTAACTCCAACGCAATGTTCAGCCTTTTTCTTTGCCCGCCACTAATTTTTTTGTTAAGGACGTTTCCAACTTTAAGGTGCTTGATGTGTTCAAGTCCCAGGCTTGTTAGCACCTGTAGAACCAGTTCTTTGATCTCTGTTTCATTTTTATCTTTGAAACAAAGTTTGGCATTAAAGTACAGGTTTTCATATACCGTTAAGTCTTCTACCAAAATGTCATCCTGAGCAATATAACCAATAACACCTTTGACTTTTTGCGGGTCCTTATGAATGTCAATTCCATTGATAAGCACTTCCCCCTGGTAAGGCTTTTCTATTCCTGCCAAGACATTCAATAAAGTGGTTTTTCCGGCACCACTGGCTCCCATAATACCTATAAGCTGCCCCCTTGATTCGGTAATATTGATGTCACGGAGCCCAATGGCGTCGTTGGGAAATCGGAATTCAACGTTTTTACAATTAAAAGTAATTGTTGAAATGGACTCATCGGTACTAAATTGAGCTACCAGATCGGTATAATAAATCGGTTGCCCCTTGGGAAGCTTAAGAATGCTTCCACTGGAATAAAGGTAGACCCGTTGTTGGTGAATAACCTGGCTGTTTAGTATAAGTTCGTCTTCACCGCAATATTTTGTAAAGTATAGATCAACGCTGGCTAAATAAAGGAAGAAAATGGAGCCTCTTAAACCCTCAGAATGTATAAAATACGAGTTTTCATTACTAGGCTCGACATCGGAAGCAATTAAAATGTCGCTAAGGTCGAGATCTTCTGGTTTTTCATTCAGAACAAATTTTTCAATTGCCTGGTATTCTTCGCTGGTGATATTAAAAACGGTGGAAACCGTATTGAGGATTTCGCTACGCTGCGAAGTGAATTTTTTGTCTGAGTTTACAAGTTCCAGTAACTCTATTAAAACGATTACCTTTTGTTTCTGAGCGAGTGTTTTGTTGATTTTTTTACAGATAGCAAGCGTACGCACAGAGTCTTTCATAGAAGTAAGCTTGGCCTTTCTTTCCGGCTTTGGCTTGTCTTCAGATGAACCCGTTTCTCCTTTGGAACTTCTTTCCGGGCGGTCTGCTCTTCTGGCTTTTTTCTTCTTTTCAACTAAGAAGTCTTCATAAAGCGCAATATATTCGTCTACAGAATCTTTGCTCAGACGCTGACGAAAAAAGTCGTATACAAACGCTCTTTCAACATCGGTAACGCCTTCATCTTGTTTCGTAATAATTGCAAAAAGCTGCGTAAGCGCTTTAAGTATTTCCTCACTCATCTAAAATTGTTTGGCAGATTAAAACGGTATCAATTCAAATTCTACGTCGATAAGTTCAGAAAACTCTTCTCCGGCTTCTTCCATATCTTCGTCATCATCGTGAAAATACCAGTTCACTGTAACGTTATCAATATCTTCCAGTTTTGTTAAAACATCTAAGATAAGTTTGGAAGAAGCAGTGTTGAAGTATTCTAATTTTACGTTAAATTTTGTTTCTCCCAGGGGGTCGCTTGCGTAGCTTTCGAGCCAGGAAAGAATAGGCGCATAAAAAGCCGCAGCATCCTCAGGAAGAGAGCGTCCGGATATTTCAAAAAGATTTCCTCCTTTATCCAAAGTTACCATTGGGGTATCTTCCGTACCTTCGATAGAAATTTTGTCCATAGTATTAATTATTATCAGTTAAGGGTTTTCTTGTTATTGTTGTTTTGAGTGAGAAGAACGTGTATTTGTCGTCAAGCTTCTGAAAATTATACTCCAATTTGTTTCCAGATTTACGTGCCATATCGATAAATCCAAGTCCGGCTCCACCTTTTTCCGATAAAGAACCATTACGAATAACGTCTCTATAAAGTTGTTTAAGACCGTCTTTATCTAAATTATTTACTTGTTCTATTTTACTTTTTAGTATTGGAACATTTTTAGTGTACATATAATTACCCGAAGCCACTATATAATTGTTGTGTTCCATTCCGATTAAAAATACAGCTTCGTCGTTAATATTTTGCATTTCGTCAGAATGTTTTACAATATTTTGAAGGCATTCTACCATTACGTTGAACACCTTTTTTTTAGTACTTAGTTGTTCACCCAGAGATTCAAGGTTTCTTTCTGCCATTGAAAGTACTGAGCGTGTTATATCTTGTGAGACTTCTCCTTCATAAGCAAGTATTACTTTGAAGTCAAGCATTTTTTTATGTAGTTCATATATATACTTCATATTCTTGCTTGCTAAAAGCGAATTCCAATTAATATGACATCGTCAGTTTGGTTTTCGTGCCCTCGCCAAATTTCAAATTCATCGTCAAATGATTTGTGTATTTCTTCCAACTGCTGGTGTTTTGTGCGCTCCAATAATTCACGCATGCGTCTGGTGCCAAATTTAGTATGGTTGCTTCCTCCAAACTGATCAGGGTACCCATCTGAGAACATATATATGCTGTCTCCCTTATTCAATGTTATTATATTGTTCTTGAATGGCGCTTTTTGCCCGTAGGCACCACCACCACCAATCGGATACTTATCTCCTTTAATCTCACTTAAAATGCCGTTTCCAGACATCAGGTATAAAGGCCTGTTTGCCCCTGCATATTCCATTTCGCCGGTTTCTAAGTCAATTTTGCAAAAAGAAATATCCATCCCATCTTTTATTTTTGAAGTGGATTGGTCTTGTTTAAACGTAGAAGTAACCAACTGATCCAGGCGATCAATGATAGCTCCGGCACTCAACTCTCCTTTTCCATCTACAATGTTATTGAGTAGGAAATAACCGACAACGGAAATCATAGCACCAGGTACACCATGTCCTGTGCAATCTACAGCAGCTATATATGCTTTATTGTCGTGCTTCATGAACCATGGGAAATCACCACTAACCACATCCCTCGGTCTGAAGTAAATAAATGATTCCTTAAAAGTTTCCTGAATCATTTGAGTGTCAGGAAGGATGGCTTCCTGTATGTGCTCAGCATAGTTAATACTGTCGTTAATTTTTATGTTTGTCTGCTTTATTTCATGTTCTATGGCTTTTTGCTCTGTTACGTCGTGCGAAACAACCAAAACAGTCTCGATTTCCGTATCCATATTGAATTCAGGAATGGCACTTATCGACATGATTCGTTTACCGGATTCCGTTGGGAAATAAATCTCTGTACTCTTCTTCTCCTTATCCGCTATTACAGCATCTATGATCTCTTGCCATTTTTGCCCTGTTACCTCAGGTATATCCGTTTCCGGAATTGTTTTGTTGATATAATTTTTAGGGTTATTTCCGGTAAATCTTTTGATGGAAGGATTAATGTAGAATATGCGCCCGCTCTTACCTAAGCGCGTAATTAAGTCAGGTGAGTTTTCAGATAAGGCCTGCATCTGTCCTCTTTTTCGTTCTTCTTCAGCAGCGCGTCTACGTTCTGTTATATCATGTGAGTTTACAACAATACCTTGTATGGCAGGGTCCTTTAGCATGTTTTTTCCGGTAGCTTCCAGCCATATTTTGTCACCTTTTTTCCGGAAATAACTCATCTGTATGGTAACGTTCTCGCCGTCGTCGCCAAGCAGTCGTGAGAACATTTTTTGAAACGTTTCCTGATGCTGCTGGCTGATATATTTTTTATCGCTTATGCCCACAAGCTCTTCTTGCTTGTAACCGAGAATGTGCTCCACAGATGGACTTACATATTTTATTGTTCCGTCTTTTTCGTAAATGGTGATCACTTCAGAGGCGTTTTCCAGTAGGGCCTGAATTCTTTTTTGAGCGTTGTTAACTTCAGTGATTTGTAGTTCCAGTTGCTGATTGGACTCCTGCAGCTGAGATTGAGTCTGCTCCATTTCGCGAGCATTATTTTGAAGTTCTGATTGTTGCACCCGGAGTTCACTACTCATGCGCTGAGACTCTTCAAGAAGCTTCTTGGTATGTTCATTTACACGGATGTTAGAAACGGTACGAGAAATGATTTCACTTACCTCTTTCATAAATTCTATCTTCCCTTCGTCGAAACGCGCAAACCCGGCAAGTTCAATAATGCCATATACCTTTTCTTCTGTAATGAGAGGGATAATTAACAGGCATTTGGGTTTTTGGTCACCTAAAAGGCCTGAGCTTATGTCCAGATAGTCATCCGGAATTTCAGTACGTAAAATAATGCTCTGCTCTATAGCCGATTGCCCAACCAATCCTTCTGCGTAACGATAGGTCTTCTTCAGGAATTTTTTCTTTTTATAGGCATAACTCGCCTTCATTTCCAGGTTTGGATTAGCCGGATCGTCTTCATTTACAACATAAAATGCGCCCTGTACGGCTTTAATGCGATTACATACATAAATCAGGATTTGGTCACCCAGAGATTCCAGGCTGTTGTTGTTACGGAGAATTTCACCTATTTCTGCAACCCCAGTAACAATCCAGTTACGAAGAAGGTCTTTTTCATCGGCATTTTTAAGGCTTTCGCGCATGTTCACAAGTGCTTGGCCAAGCGTATCTTTCGTACTTAGAGGTTTGAAGTTCGAATCGAATTCTCCTTCCCCGATTTTAATGGCAAAAGCCGCTGTGTTTTTAAGCGAGTTGACAATTTTATTGACAATTTTAATCATGTCGCCAACTTCATCCTGTAGAGGAGTGTGAAGCTCTTTAGGCAGAATACCATTGCTGACAAGGCTCAATACTTTTTTAAGCTTCAGCATCGGGTAAGTTATAATACGGGCAAAACCAAAGCTAAGAAGAATGGAAATGATTATAATGAGAATGCCAATAAGCAATGAATAGAAATTAAACTCGTTTAACGTATTGTTGTAATGCGCATCACAGGGTACTCTGATCATCATACCTACACCAAGATGTGGAAAGTGTTCCCAAATGGCAAAATAATCCTTTTGCTTTTCCCCGTCTTGTTCACTGTAAATTCCTTCACCAAAGTTCTTGTTGGCGCTTTCCCTGGCAGAAATGTAAATAGGGTGAGACTTTTCTGTTATAGGCATTCGTCTAATGTTATTTGGGTTACTAAGAACCGAATAAATCACATCCTGATGATTCCGGTAAACGAGCACTTCGTATTCTCCCGAGATATCTTTGTTATTGAGTTTTAGTCGATCGAATATAGTAGTGGTCTCGATTTTAATGACAAAAAAACCAATGATTTCGCCTTCCTTATGTGGTAACTCATATATAGGGGTGGTTATGTAGGTGTAGAATTCCTTTTTATCATTAATTACCGGTTCATTAATGTGGAAGTGATCCTTATGAATGTCTATGGTTTCATTGTCGAGGTTGTGAAAATACACCCCGGATACGTCCATATTAGAGTGTTGGTATAGAATCGTATTGTGATTGTTCAGAATATAAAAGTCATCGATTTGTTTTAAGTCAACGAATTTGTTCAGGCTTAATTCAGATTGGAAATATTCTTTGGTCGCCATCGAATTACTCGCCGTGTCCAGACGGTTGAAATAGTAGTTGTGGTTTTGATGAAAGATAGGTTCGTCTGCGATTGAATCTAATTGACTTTCAAAATTTTTGAAATAAGCATTTAAATTATTGATTTTTATTCCTTCTATAAGCTCCAGTTTATCGAGATAGGTACGTTCTACGATCTCTTTATAGCGATAGTAAGAAATAATACTTTCACCAATAACGGTGATGATCACTAGTATAAGTACTAATAAAATAATTTTTGAACCTATTTTTAACCTGCTGTACATGTAAAAGGTTATTATTCTTCAGTTTTAAAATATGCTGGAAATTTGTCTGATAAAACGCTTCCTATTTCCTCATTAATTGTTTCTGTTATTTTTTCCTGCTCAGGGGAAAAGTCTTTAAAAGACGCCATTTCTATTACACCAAACACTATTCCTTCGACAGTAACAGGAAAAATCAATAATGATTTGGGCGATGATGATCCCAGTCCGGAAAGTATGCTGATATATCCTTCCGGAACATTATTAATGTTGATTAGGTGCTTTGCTTTTGCAACCTGACCCGCTAGCCCTTCTCCCAAATTAAAATAATGGTTGCCATCGTCAGATTTGTGAAAGGCATAGCCTCCCCTGAGAACAATGATATCATTGTTCTCGTTATCTCGTTCCTTTACATAAAATGCGCCATGACTTGCTTCAAAATAGTTAGCGATCTCTGTAACTACTTTTCTGCAGTACTCTTTAATGTCACTATATTCATCTATGTTTTTCAGGTTTTCTATGAAACCGTCCTTTCTTTTATTGATTACATTTCTACTAATTGTAGGTGTAATGTCTTTTTGACTTCGGTTTTCACGATTTGAGTGTGATTCCTCAAAGCTTTCCATACTTCCTGTAATTGTCGGGTCCGATGCCTTTGTAAATAGGAGTATGAGTATTGTACTTAAGCCAACGACTCCTGTCAGAATGGAAAGAAGTTTCGTTTTTTTAATGGAGGTTTCTATATTTTGAAGAGAAAGGTAACGGCTTTGTCCAATTTCTGATATAATAAAATCCTCAATGCTCCCAACCTTATAAATGAAGAATGTTACACATAGTATAAAAACAACAAAAAGTATCAGAAATATGGGTCTGTTATCTAATCTCATGAAATTTAGTTCGTGCTACTAATATTTTTTAAAAAGCTAACAATTTCGTCAACCGCAAAAATATGATCTACGGAGGTCAGTGAAAGGGCGGCCTTTGGCATTGTGTCAATGACACATTCTTCCGGTTTTTGAACAATGGTTAGTCCACCTTTATCTACAATTTTTTTTAGGCCGACAGCCCCGTCATTATTGGCTCCGGAAAGCAATATTCCGATTAAGCTTTGTTTGTATACGTAAGATGCCGTGTTAAAGGTTAAATCGATTGCAGGTCTCGAATTGTTAACCATAGGTTCTGTAGAAAGTGAGAACGTTTTGCCCAGCTCGATACACATATGGTAATTGGCCGGAGCAAGATAAGCTTGCCCCTTTTTAATAGATTCTTTATCAAAAGGTTCTACAAGCTTGATGTTCGATTTTATTGATAAGGCCTCTAAAAAGCCGTTTCTTACATGTTTAAGGCGATGTAATGTGATTATCAACGGAAGGGGGAAGTCATTGGGAAGTGAAGCCAATATTTTAGTGACAACGGGAAAACTGCCTGCAGAGCCACCTATAACTATCGCGCTATATTTTGGAATTTCTACCTTTCCCATCAACAATTACTCTTTTATTTTTTTGTAGATTTTTTCCTCCGGGTCTATGACTTCGTAGCGGTTAAAATATTCACACCATAGAAGTGATTCTTTCGAACCAACAGATAAATATCCTCCTTTGGTCATACAAGAGTGTAATGTTTTAAGGACATTATTTTGCAATGCCTGATTGAAATAAATTAACACGTTTCTGCACAGTACAAGGTCAAAAGATGCGCCTATATGACCTGTTGTCAGATTGTGGTTTCTAAAACTTACATTTTTAATGAGACTCAAGTCCATCTGAGTCGAACCATTATCGTTATTGTTGATGTATTTATTGAAATCTCCCAAAGCATTAAAATTGTCATAATTTTTCTTGTTTATGGCCATGCCCTTGGAGTCATAAATTCCTTTTCGCGCCGTGTTTAATGCTCTGTTGTCGATGTCGGAAGCTATTATTTGTACTTCGTCTTCCATTTTGAGTTCACGAAGTAATACACCCATTGAAAATACTTCTTCTCCGGTAGCACAACCTGCATGCCAGATCGAAATTTTGTTTCCATTTGCCAGCCTCTTGAGAGCTGGAAAAATTTTTTCCCTCAATACACGCCAAAATGTTGGGTCTCTGAACATCTCCGTCACATTTACCGTGATTTCTGACAAGAACTCCATGAAGTAGTCCTCATTCGACTTTATTTTATCAATAAGCAGTTGTACAGAATCTATATTGTGAAGCTCCAAAACACGGGATACTCTTCTGTTAAAGGAGGATAGTGCATACTGTGTGAAATCTATTCTGTAAGCAGCATTAATCTCCTCGGTTAGAAGCCGAATATCCTTAATTTCAATTTCTTTCATGCTACTTTTCATAATTACATTTATACACTAGATTAAGAGTACGGTTTAACCCCGTAATCGTTCCAATTTCTTTCTCATTTTTTCTATTCTAAGATCTTTGATTTTTATGGTTTCCAGAAGGTCATTTTTGACTTTTTCATGCTCTTCCATCATCAGCTGCATTTCTCTGATCTTGTCGTTATCTGTTTTTGCGAACTCAACCTGTTTTTTTAAAGTACTGATTTCGGCATTCAAGTTACGCTCCCTTTCTTCAAACTTCGCGACTTCCTCATCAAACTTCTCAGCAAATAGTTTTAACTCTTGTTCTTTTTGAAATTCCCTTCTCTTTATCTCTTCCTGAGTGGCTTCCAGCTCGCTTAGACTTTGCCGCATCTGCTCTTCCTGATATTTCATTTTTTCGGTGAGCTTTTGAGATTCAGAAAGTAGCTTTTGCGTTTTGTTATTTACTTTAACAGATGACAAAGTAGAAGCTATATTCTCACCGATTTTCTCAACAAATTCTACCTGATACGGATCTAACCTTTTGAAAGAGGCAATTTCTATTATTCCATGAACCTCATTACTTTCGATTAATGGTACTATTAAAAGTGATATGGGTTGCGAATCACCTAAGCCCGATTTGATGATGGTGTGATCTTCAGGGATAGATTCTATATATATTGTTTTTTCTTCTTGCCAAACCTGTCCGATTAGACCTTCACCTAATTCGATCGTACGGTTGATGTATTTTTTTCTGTCAAAAGCGTAGCAACTAACCAGATCGAGTACATTAGATGCACTGTCATTCGATTCGGATACCACAAATAAGCCTCCCTGACGCGCATTCATGAATTGTACAAGCTGAGAAATAACCTCGTCGGCCAAAAGCTGAAAGTCTTTGTAGTTTTTACTTAATACTTCTGTGAGTTTTCTTTGGCCTTCAATAATCCAGTTGCGTTCAGTTTCTTTTTGAGAAATGTCATGCATATGACTGAGCAAGTCCTTTAATGCACCAAAGAGCGGGTTATGCCTGCTTGTATTATTACCTGTTTCGTCGTTTATGTTAAGTTGTAAATTTCCATTTTTGATTTGTTCGACAATTTTCGTGCTTTTCTGGAAATCCTGAATGAAGTAGTTAAATGTTTGAGAAATACGTTGTAATTCATGCGTATTGTTGGGTTCCATTTCATTGCTAAGATCTCCTTCAACATAAAGCTGAATTTTGTTGGTCATACGCTTCAGCGGGTCTATTATAATTTTCTTGGAAGCATAAAAAGCACTCATTAGCAGTATTATAACAAAAAAACAAATGATGGTAACTGCTATTTTAAAACGGAGCTGGCTCTCCTCGAGCGCTTTAGTATATAGTGTTTCGAGATTAGAGAATTCCTTTTCCAGTTTTTTTAAATATACTTCAAAGTTCAAAAAGTACTTTTTGGCCTCTTTTGTGGGGCGTTTGATGGTTTTTACTTCATTTTCAATGGCATAGATATAAGAACTGTCAGCGGCGTTATATAATTCCTTTTTGTGGTAAACCTGATAACTGCTGTCTTTACTTAGCATGTTGAATTTGATTTTATCGGCATATTCATCCAAATGGTGCCACAATTTGTAGGAATTGAATAATTTTTCTTCCTCCTCTGAAAAATTGATACCTATCAGAATGTCATCAGATGGTTTTTTGTTGAAGAGGGAGTCCATACTGCCTCTGACCTGTGTTTTATACAAGAATTTAAAGTCATGCTCAAAACCTTCAAGGAAGTCTCCGAAAGGGATTTTTGCCTTGTCATCAAGGTTTTTAACGTTTTCAAATGCTTTTTGAATTTTAAAGAAAGAATGATTTAAGGTAATATAACGGTCCAGTGTAATCCTATCAGAGCTAATTTCTTTATTAAAGGCATAAAGTATAATAAAGCAGATTACAGTAAAAATGGCTATTGTACCAAAAATGGCCGCAATTTTTGTATTTAATGTTAATCCATCCTTACGGATTTTCATATTAGATTTCGTTTTTTTTGGAGCTTATTTCCAACAAGTGATTTATTTTAACGTATGTACTTCATGAATTGTTTTGAATTATTAAAAAATACAACAACCTTTTTCGAAGTCGATTTTGTATAATATATTGATATCGAAAAATAGCGTTTTTTTACAAAATATATGCATTTTAGATTTACAATTGGTAGGAAGTTAGGCTTAGGCTTTGGTGTTTTGATTATCGCCATTGCCGTGAATATTATTCTCACCTATATAACACTTAATAATACCAATGAAAGTAGAAAAAAGATCTCAGAGATTTATACCCCTTCAATTTCTAAACTGAAGGATCTTAATACACTAATCTTGAGAACGCAGTCCTTGACCATCAATTGGTTGGAGGATGATAAATCTATAGATGAGGTTGAAAACAAAAAAGAGCTTCAAAATCTACATCAGAAGGAGTTCCCTGTCATACATGAAGAACTTATTCGCTTGAGTGAAAAATGGGAACCTGAAAATAAAGAGGATTTCAAAATTGTTCTGTTGGAAATTGACACGTTGAGAACAAAACAACGTGAAATAATGAATCGTTTCAGGACAGAAAATAATTATTATTACCCTTCAGATCACGTTCAGGAACGCTTTGAACTAAAGCGACAGTTTAGTGAGGAGGATGGACGCTTTCTTATAAAAATAAACAGAATCAAAGACCTTATCAATGCGACAATAGACCGGCAACAGGATAACGCTAATAATTATAGCAGGGAAATGGCAAGAGAATTTAATACCTTGACCACTTATGTTACCTGGGTAGGGATTTTGCTGGTGTTTGGAGGGGTATGTGTAGCATATTTCACAAGTCGATCTATTGTAAATCCAGTGAATAATTTGAAAAATGTATTGTTAATTATGGGTAAGGGTATTTTACCCAACCGTAAAATACAGACGCGTAGTGACGAAATTGGAGAGATGTCCATTGCTCTTAATAGTCTGGTCGAAGGCCTGAAAGAAACCTCCAATTTCGCTAAAGAAATCGGTGAAGCAAATTTCGATTCTGAGTACGAACCTTTAAGTGCGGAAGATACATTAGGGAACTCGTTGATTCTCATGCGCGATAACCTCAGAAGAGTGTCGGAAGAAGACCGAAGAAGGAACTGGAGTACTGGTGGATTGGCAAAGTTTGGAGAAATATTGCGTAGTAATAGTGACAATGTCACGGAATTATCTTTCGAACTGATCTCTGAACTTGTGAAGTACATGGATGCTAACCAGGGAGGGGTGTTTCTATTAAATAATGATGATGAAGAAAATCCATTCATGGAACTTGCGGGTTGTTACGCATGGGACAGACCAAAATACCTGGAACAGAAAATTGAAAAAGGTGATGGCCTTGTCGGGCAATCGTGGCAGGAACGTGATACACTATATATTACCGATGTGCCCAGGAATTATATTAACATCACATCGGGGCTGGGCGATGCAAACCCAAAGTGTATTCTAATAGTCCCAATGGTCTTAAACGAAGAAGTATTTGGCGTTATTGAAATAGCCTCTTTTGAAGAGATTCAAAGTTATCAGGTGAAGTTTGTAGAACGTTTGGCAGAAACTACAGCATCTACAATTCAAAATGTGAAGGTAAATCAACGTACAAAGCAACTACTGGCGCAGGCCCAAATGGCTTCAGAACAGATGCGTACGCAAGAAGAAGAACTGAGACACAATCAGGAAGAAATGACGGCCAAACAGCACGAAATGGAAAAGGAACTGAACGATTATAAGACCAGATTGATTCAATTAGAGAATAATAGGGATCATTTAAAAGAAGAAAATCATATATTACAGAATATTTTATTGAAAACTTCGAAGGAGTTGGATAAATATAAGCAGGAAAATTAGTATATTATATTAATCTGGTCTCTATTGTATGCGTAAATACCGTTATGTTGTTTTTCTCAGTTTATACTTTATACTACTAATACCAGTTCTTGGACAAACCAATAAAAAGGAAGAAAGAAAATTCCTAAAGAACGGCGACATTGAGTATGAATTGGAAAAGTATGGCCTAGCGCTTCCTCATTATATGGAAGCGCATAAGTGTAATAAGAAGAATTATTTGACATCCTTTAAGCTTGGGGTTTGTTATATGCAAACCAGGCAGGCAGCAGAAGCTGTTACCTATTTTGAGAATGCTTATTCAAATAGCCCCAAAGTAGATCCCGAAGTTTTATATCACCTGGCATTCTGTTATCAACATGTTCAACGTTTCGATGACGCCATTGAACATTACGAATTATATCAAAGCAATTCAAAGAAAGGACATCATCTTGGCGATGTGGAACGGCGTATTTACGAATGCAATAATGCCAAAGAATTTATGGACAACCCGGTAGAGGTGTCTTTTGAAAACCTTGAGGTAATAAATAGCAGCTACCCGGAATATGCGCCCGTTTTTACGGCCGATGGTAAAAAAATGTATTTTACATCACGACGTGAAGGTTCTACAGGGGGCGAACTTGACAGAACCGGGGCCTATCACGAAGATATTTACGTTTCAGAAAAGAATGGGGATAATTGGGAACCCCCCGTGAATTTAAAAGATGTGAATACAGCCTTGCACGATGCCACAGTAGGAATATCACCCGATGGCAAAACCCTCATTATTTTTAAAACAGAAGGAATTGGAGATCTCTATTTTTGCACGATGAAAGAAAATGGTGAATGGACCAAACCCAAGAAATTTCCTAAAGAAATTAGTAGTAAATATTCGACAGAACTATCAGGTAATATTTCAAGCGACGGCACCCTTTACTTTTCGTCTAATAGGGAAGGTGGAGAAGGAGGTTTTGATATCTACATGTCAAAGCCCGATGGTGAGAACTGGTCCGAGCCCGTTAATCTGGGCCCTGTAATTAACACTCCTTTTAACGATGATGCACCATTTATTGATATCGATTCAAAGACCTTGTATTTCAGTTCGGAAGGGCATAAAGGAATGGGGGAACATGATATTTTTAAGTCCAGGCTGGATGAAACTACAGGTGATTGGGGAGAACCGGAAAATTTGGGTTACCCAATTAATACTACCGACGACGATTTATATTTTGTCTTATCCGGTGATGGCGCTTATGGTTATGTGAATAGCATCAGAGAAGGAGGGTTTGGTAGTGAAGATATATACAGAATGACATTACCTGAAAATGAAGATATAGAAGACCGACTCGATTTGATTGAGAAAATTACGGGAACGAAGGTACGTCGAGCCAATGACCTTGCTGAACTCGATGAAGCTATGATCGATGAAGAAAGGATACTTGAAAATAACGAGAATTCATTAGTTGAAAATGAGGAATCTGATGCTTTAGAAACATTTGCTGAAGGAAATGAACTGGTAGAAGAGACTACAGAAGATTTTGAGGCTCCTGCAGCGCGCAGTCCCGAACCGGCTTCATCAAATTATATCATCAAAGGTTATATAAAGAGCAAAGGCAATGGACAGCCAGTTCCAGGTGCGTTTATTGAATTGGCAAACAATATGGGCGAAGTTATCGCCACCAAATTATCGGGCAACGACGGTTCGTATAATTTTACCCTTCCGGATGGCGCTAGTGGATATTTTGCTGTTTCAGCTGAAAAGAAGGGTTTTTTGTTTCAATCGCGCAAACAATATGTGGATCCTGAAGCTGTCAGCAAAACCATGTTCCTCGATTTGCTATTGCCTTATCCAGAATTATCTTCTAAAGTAATTTTGAGAAATGTCTATTATAAATTTGGACAATTTCAGTTGACCACAGGATCCTATCACGAATTAGATAAACTCGTGACACTGATGAATGAAAATGCCAATATAATTGCTGAGATAGCCAGTCATACCGATAATATTGGAAGTGACTCCTATAATAATGTCTTATCAAAAAAACGAAGCAATGCAGTGGTGAATTACCTGAAAAGCAAAGGTGTGAATTCGAGCCGTTTAAAGCCTATAGGCTACGGGGAAACCAGACCAATGGCTTCTAACGATGATGAAATAGAAGGGCGTGAGCTGAACAGAAGGACTGAATTTATTATTAGAGGTCTATAAAGGTCTTTAATAATTCCTTTGGAATTTCGTGTCCACCATCATATGTGTGAACTTTGATAGTAGGTACATTTTTTACTTCACTTAGAAAATTATCCATAGGGCGTTTTGCTAAAAATTTGTCCGTTTTTCCTAAAAGCAGGTGTAGGTCATTCTTCAATAGGGCGGCATTGTTCAAAACGTCAGCCGGAATATCTGCACCACATAGCACCACCTTGTCCATGGGGGTGTCGCGAGATGCCAACCATCGACAGGAAGTATGCACACCCTGCGAAAAACCAATAAGACCTGTTCTAACGTCATGCTTTAGTACTGAGCGAATATTAGTACTAAGTTGGTTTAAATAATTGCAGTAATCTTTTATTTCCAGGTTCCGGTCCTCACGCGTCATCCACGATGCGCCCGTTTCTTCAAAGCCACCTTTAAGATAGAAACGCGAAAGACCTTCTGGTGCTACCAGGAGCGTGTTTTTTGTTTCCAGGAAGCGAAGGCTTTCGAGGAAAGCCGCCGAATGCTGGCCATATCCATGAATTAAAAACCAAAGCTTTTCAATTTCCGGGCCGGGTTCTTTTGATAAAGAATACCTGGCATGCTTATCTACTACTAAATGTTTGGTAATCATATTAAACCCAATTTCGTAATTAAATAGGTAAGTATGAAAATGTGTCACAAAATTTGATATGTAATTAATAAGCGTCAATTTTGAACCCGGAATGAAGAGCATTATGAGAAACATACTCTTAATTGGAGCAGGACGATCGGCAACAGCGTTAATTAGCTATTTGAAAAAGAATGCACAAGAGTTTGGCTGGCATTTAACAATAGGCGATTATTCCTTAGCTGCTGCCCAGAAGTGTACAGAAGGTTTTACGCAAGCAAGAGCCTTGCATTTTGATGTGCATAACGACAAGCAATTGCTGGAAGAAGTTGATAAAGCCGATCTGGTTATTTCGATGCTTCCGGCGCATATGCATTTGCCTGTAGCACGTTGTTGTATCGATAGAGGGAAACATTTGTTTACAGCTTCCTATGTTTCTCCTCAGGTCAAAGCCTTACACAAGGAAGCATTAGATAAAGACTGCCTGATATTAATGGAGATGGGCCTGGATCCTGGAATCGATCATATGTCAGCGGTCAAAGAAATCAACGATATTAAAACGCAGGGTGGTGAAATTGTCTCTTTTAAATCCTTTACAGGTGGCCTTGTAGCTCCTGAAAGTGACGATAATCCCTGGCATTATAAGTTCACATGGAACCCGAGAAATGTCGTGCTTGCAGGTAAAGGTGACGTGAAGTTTATACGAAATGGACGTTATAAATATATACCCTATCATAATGTGTTTAACCGAATAGAGCATGTCTTTGTTGACGATTATGGACGATTTGAGGCTTATGCCAATAGAGATTCGCTGAAATACCGGAAACTTTACGGTCTGGAAAATATTCCGACCATATTTAGAGGTACCTTAAGAGGAGAGGGGTTTTGTGAAGCCTGGAATGTGTTTGTTCAGCTGGGGATGACTAGTGACGACTATCAGGTCGAGCACCTGAGTGAATTGACCTATAGGGATTTTTTGAATGCATTTTTGGTATTCGATAAAGATAAAAAGGTAGAAGAGAAACTGGCTGGCTATTTGGGGGTTTCTACGCGCCATACCATTATTCAAAAGCTTTATTGGCTGGGACTCTTTTCTAATGAAAAAATAGGGATGGAAACAGGGACACCGGCGCAGGTTTTACAACGCATCCTCGAAAGAAAATGGCAACTTGAAAAATTCGATAGGGATATGATTGTCATGCAGCATCAAATAGCTTACAGATTAAATAATGAGCACAAAACGCTCATTTCTTCTATGGTAATTAAAGGTGATAATGCAGCACATACTTCCATGGCAAAAACGGTCGGATTACCTTTAGGTATTGCTGTGAAGTTGTTTTTCGAAGGGAAACTAAATTTTCGAGGAGTGCATATACCTGTTATTAAAGAACTCTATGAGCCTATTTTAGAGGAGTTAAAACAATTTGCTATTAATTTTAAGAACAAAATCGTCAGCAACTAAGCTAATTAATAGATCGTAATACTTTCAAACGATTGTATTTATCCTTATTTTGATTGAATAACTCAATCAATCTGTTATGAAACGATTTTTTTTAAGCGCTTTATTTATATTGGCATGTCTCACTTTTTATGCACAGATGCCAGATACCACCGGAGGTACGGAAGGATGGCGTTATGCGACTCAGGAAGATGTTGATTTTTGGGACAACGTAGCGTTTGGAGATGCCATTATTTTTAAAGGTGCTGTAAGTGCACAAAATATAGACTCCAGACAATACAACAATCCTATTGAAATAGAAGGTGGTCATAAAATTCATATTTGGCGCGGTCGTTATAAGAGAATTTTATTTCAGGGTGACAATGGAATTGTAGAAATTAATACATCAAAAGCAGCTCCTGTAATAGTTACCAATCTTGGGGGGCAGGTCGTTTGGGGAGATACCAGTAATGCGGATGTTTCACGAGGTTTTGACAACTGGGGGATTAAACACTTATTCATTTCAGGAGCATATGATCCCGTTTTAGGAACCGGACACCCGGATTTTTTAGGCTTAAATGGTGACTTAACTCAAAAGGGTTGGGTGTATAATTTTGGAATGATGGCCGATCAGCATTTTGCAGGACTAAAACACAACAAACAAATTGGTAATGGGGTGATAATAACCGGGTTTTTGAGTGCCAAAATAAGAGGCGTAGCTGCGATTCATGGCTACTTTAGTGGGTTTAATATAAAAAACAATACAGGAGACCTCAATGAAACCTGTATAGATATACAAAATTGCCTGTCTGGTTGGCACGAAGGAGAAGGGTTTTATATAGGTTATAATGGCAGTCAGGATGGTTCAACCGTAAGCGAGAACCAGACAACACTAAAAAATAATGTTGCGTTTTTTTGTGGAGCAGAAGGTATACAGACAGATTTTATGAAAGATGGTTCCGTTGTTGCCAATAATTTTGTGTATAAAACGGGTTGTTTCTACCAGTCCCCATTTCAAGGTTTGCATTATCAGGAAAATGGATTTCAGTGGTCTTTTACCACCGGAGAGGTGTTGGTGCGAGATAATATTATCTATGCAGGATGTGCAGGTAGTCTGGCAACAGGACCGCGCTACAAAGATCCCGGACCAGATAGGCGCAATGAAACCGGGAGCATCTATTTCCTGAATAACCTTTTGGGACAGGCAAGAATGGGGGTGGGCTATATTTTTGCCGGAGATGCCGGAGGCAATTTTGAATATTTTTTGGAGCACAATGTGATAGACAGTGTTACACGATTTGAAACAAACGATGCTTATATCTCCAATCCTACTGCGGGTTTCTGGAATATCGGAAATACAACGAATCCTATTCATATGAAGAACAACATTTACCCCGCCACAAGATCGTTGTATCAGGTGGGGTCTGGCGATGGCTCCAATGTGGTATCTAGCGCTGGTTCTTATGCAGGCAAGGCTCCTTACCTCTTGTTAGATGAAAATTTCGGATTTGATCCTCGCCAGGTATTACGCTTTAAAGGAGTTTGGAAAGATGGGATGTATAATGGGAATGTGGATTCAGAGGGAGCAATCCCATATGATGTAGGCGATATGGTTTATACTTATAGTACAGGAGATGTGCGTTATTACAGGTGTATCCAAAACCACCAGGAAGAGCAACAACCGGGGTTGTCTCCCGCATATTGGGAGTTGGTAACCTGGGATGGTGATCGTGAACCGGCTTATACACCCTTGTTGCTCCCTGAAAGCGCCTATAATTACCGGGGAATGGGCTTAAGTGTCAATCCGTCTTTTAATGAGCAGCAAGATACTATTCCTCCGGTTTTGTCCGTACATAGCTTACCCGATTTGGTTGTTGGTAGTACATACAGCGAACCTGAAATAATTGCCTCAGATAATAAAGATCCTAATGTGAGCTATACGCTTTCTTACCCCAAAGGAAATCCTCAAACAACTAATTTTGACCTGTTAACGGGTAAACAGGTGATTGAAGTACATGTCAATGCCAGTGACCGTGCCGGAAACAGGGCAGAACCTTTGGTTCTCTATTTATCGGTGAAAGATTGTGAAGTCTCGGAAAATACCCGTTCACAACTGAATTTTCATCATTTTGGGCGCGCCAATATTTTAGATCCGGGCAACTACTGGACAGATATCACCGAAGAAAACCGGGGTATGTTGGACGATACAATTACATTTTCGCATCTTCGTGATATAAATGGAGATTTGCTCCCCTGGACGGTGTCAATCGATGACAGGGGTTACTCTACGCATTACAGAGTACATAAAGAGGGGACACCGCAAGCAGTAGCCGATTTTTCCTCCACCTTAACAGCACATGGTTTAGCCTTGAGAGAAGGCCTGGAAACGAAGTGCCATATTCAATTTGAAAACCTGAATCCTGACAAAATTTATGATTTTGAATTTACAGGTTTTTTAAGCGGAGTCGGTGAAATAGTAATTGCTTTAAGCGATTCGCTAAGTAAACAGACTGTATGGTTTAATGCTGTTAGTAATCAGGAAAAATATATATTGAAAGATATAATGCCAGATGAGGCAGGAAATATTACGCTAATTTATGAATATATAAGGTCTTTTAACAGAACCTGGCGCGGTGTATCATCACTTGCCGGATTACGGATTATAGAAAAAGAAGGTATGGGTGTTGTCGGTGAACATTGTGATCCTACTGCAATAAAAGCGCATCATAGCCCTGCCGGGAATGTATTTCCAAACCCGGTTAATGAGCACTTAACCATTAAGTTAAATGCCGCTCGGCCTACTGAAATGCTCCTTGTAAATAGCTATGGCAGCGTTGTAAAGGTTATTTCCGTTGAAAACGGTCAGGAGGAAATTGATGTGTCTGCATTGAAGTCGGGCTACTATTTCCTGAAGGATCTTAACAGCGATTGGTCGGGATCTTTCTTGAAAAAGTAAGAGAATTCGATTACATTAAAAAACCAATTTTGTACGCACCGTAAACTACTAACCATGAAAATTTACAAGCTAACCCTTTTATCAGTTTTTATTATTGCTTCTGTTAATAAGTTAAAGGCAGACAATGAGATTAGAACGAAGTCAAGCATTTCCTCTGCGACTGTTTACCTCAGTCAGGCTAAGATAACTCGAGAAACGGAGGTGACCCTGAAACCAGGAAATAATGATGTGATTCTGGAGCATATTACTACCACGGCAAATGCCCAAAGTTTGCAAGTGCAAATCAAAGGAAACGCTACATTGCTTTCAGCGAGCTACCGTATAAATTATGTGGCAAATGAAGAAGCGCCGGTGCGTACAAAGCAATTAAGAGATAGTCTTGAAATGCTGAAACACGAAATCGGGCGATTGGAAGACCGTATTTCTGCGATGAGAAGTGAGAAGAACCTGTTGGAAGAAAACAGGAAGTTGGGAAGTACAGAAGAGGGGATGAAAGTGGAAGATCTTAAAGCCTTAACAGCATTTTACCGACAACGTAATCAGGGTATTATGGATCGCTTATTTGAGTTGCGCACAGAAAAGAGAAAACTTGAAAAGAATAAAACCAGGATACAACGTGAACTAAATCAGGTACAGGTAAATGTAGGAGAGCAGACAGGTGAAATAACCATCAAAGTTAACGCCAAAAGTGCGGGTAAAGTGAAGTTACGCTGCACCTATTTAAGTACGGCTGCCAGATGGATACCCCTGTATGATTTGAGAGCAGACAAGCTGGAAGATGGGATGAAACTGGTAGCGAAAGGGCATGTGAGTCAGCAAACCGGTTACGACTGGAAAAATATCAAATTAACGCTTTCTACCGGAAATCCTTCTGTCAATAATGACCCTCCTTACCTTTCTACCTTGTATTGTAATTTTGACTATCCAAGAACGTACAAGACTAGATCTGTAGGATCTGCAACGCGTGGTGCGTACAGTGATGATGGCTGGGGCGATGACTATGAAGAGGAAGCGGCTTTTGACGAATTAAAAGAGAAAACAGTGGTGACTTCCAGCAATGAAAGCCTATCAAGGGGAGCCCCGAAAAAAATGGATTGGAGGAGCGCTAATAGCGCTGCAGTGGTAACCAAACAAACAACAGTAACGACTGCTTACGAAATTACTACTTTACAAAATATTCCTTCAGACAAACAACAGCATCTGGTATCTATCAAAGACTACGAATTGAGTGCAACTTACAAGTACCTCACTATACCTAAAATGGATCAAAAAGCCTACCTGGAAGCATTAACGCCTGACTGGGGTAAGTACGATTTACTCTCGGGTAAGGCCAATATCTTCTTCCAGGGTATGTATGTCGGGCAATCGTATATAGACTCTGAAGTATCAATGGATACCTTACATATAAGCATGGGGCGTGACGAACAGGTAAAGGTGGATTATAAGCAGCTAACAGACTTTTCTTCTAAAAAAATAATAGGTCTCAATAGGAAGGAGACCTACGCCTTCGAAATAAATGTGAGAAACAATAAGGCTAAATCTATAGCACTCACGGTGAAAGATCAGATTCCTGTTTCACAAAATAAAGATATTGAAATAGCACTCCTGGAAGATGCCGGTGCGTCTTACAACGAAGTAACAGGAATGTTAGAATGGGATCTTGAAATTGAGTCCAATTCATCCAAAAAGCTGAAGTTTAGTTACAGTATTAAGTATCCTAAGAATAAGAAAATAAGAGGTGTCAAATAATTCCCTATCCTTAGAATACTTATAGGTAGAAAATACCGGTCACTATCAATGGTATTTCAATCGCTTAGTTTTCATAGAAGGATACATCCCATTAGTAATTAGCTGATTCATATTGAAAAAGAATACTGATGTGATCATTTTCCTTGACAAAAGAACCAGATTGTTAAGGCCTGCGATATCTTGTCCTATCAATTCGGAAGTGGTCTCACTATCAATAGAAGCCGTTATTTTATTACCGATATGTTGTAAGCTGTAAAGTACCAGCGTCTGAGTTATTCTATTAAAATCAATTTGGTATAGGTCTGCTGAATTTCGTACAATGTTGATGCTTTCAGATGAACTTGTAAAATGAGTGATCTCATAAGCACCATATTCGTTATAGTTGAATCTCCCATGGTATCGTCCCACAAGGGCATCTGGTTCCGGGCATTCTTTATCCTTAGAGCAGGATGTGGCAAAAGCGAGCATAGTGATGGCATATAAAAAGAGCCAACTTTTTTTGAGGGTTCTCCTAATTTTCTTCTTAGTGTAGTTTTCACACTAAGCACGCGAAAATTGAGCCATGTTTTCAAATCGCAGTAATAAATACAGTTTTGATACTGATTAAATGGGTAGTTGGGCTAATAGCTTTAAGGCGTTCATACCAGGCATGAAAAAATAAGCCCCTCCTTTTACTTTGACAAATTGAGGTATTCCGCTCACTTTTTTTCTCACAGGTTCCGCCGGAACGGTGAAGGTGCTGGTGGCGCCTTCTCCCATTATAGCAGGATTACCCATTATCGGGTCCGGGTCTTCGTACAGGCCGGCAAATTTGGGGTTGTTAACCCAACTTTGCTGAATTAATTCAAACTGACGTCCAATACTTGTATTGAAACATAGGAAATGCAAACCCCTCGACAGCACATCCGGGCTTGTGTGCATCATTTCTTCTATGTCCAGCGTGCTGGAAAAAGGTGGGCCGTAGGTTCTGCCGCGCCGTAAAACTCGAAATCTACGCATAAATAGTTGCGATTTTTCAACATCTTTTTCCGGGTTAGTACTATTTCTTAGAAAGGTATCTCTGGGGTTTGATCGACGTATGTGTGCACCGATAGGGCAGCGCATACCATCGAAATCTTCCTTGGCATAGCCAAAATTATCAAATGTGCTTAAGCCTTCATTAGGAGCCATGGGACATTTTGTTAGTGGTGATCCATCGGGCCAACGGCCTACCATCTTCGAAGCCAATGCTAGCGGGTCATTGCCATAGGAACTGGCAGCAGCATTTTTAATGTAGTGCCAAAATCCGGGTACATCTTGCTCCAGTTGTCTGAATACTAACATGCTGCCATTTTTGCCCAGGTCTTTGCGCCCCTCAAAAAGGGGGCTGTATTCCAGGGTGTCTTCCGTGTCTAATTCACTATTAATAGCAGGACTTAATGGAAAGTCGTTATATTCATTTTTGTAACCAAAAATAAACTCTCCGGGATTGATCAGGTTCGCACTGTGTTCTTTTTCTTCATTTCTTTGAGCGTTTTTAAGAACCGGATTGGCAATTCCATCTTTGAAGCCAAAGTGTTCTTTTCCTTCCGGAAGCTTATTGGTGCTTAAAGTTTCAAGAATATCGATTTTTGCATCAGCGAGTTTTTTTGTATGAAATTCATAACTAGTGTCCAGTGCCGATTCACTTTTGGCATAAATGAGCAACAAAGCATGTACAGGCTCGTTGTTAGGCCCTCCCCATTTCCAGTTTTGCGGCGCGTTGTTACCATAATCGCCTAAAGCCCGCTGCCTGTGTGTTGCAGTCATTCCCTCTTCAAATTCACGGGGGAAGGTCTTCATGGTTTCCTCATCAAAGTTAAAATACTTGATACCATTTTGGCTAAAAGCCAGGTTGCAACTTACATCCAGTGTCTTTGTGGAGGAGGCAGCATTGGTAATATGAGCGTAGATGTCAGACAGCCATTGTGAAACATGTGACGATGCTTTGAAATGTAATAGCAAGTAGTTTGCATAATTCATTTGTCCATAACCCTTAATAATAAGACCTTGAACATCTGCCAGATTTACTTGATCTTCCATAATGAAATTGTTAAAATCGTTTGAGCCAATCAGCAGGCGATTCCTTGCTGGCACCTGCTACACCTTTGCGTATTTCTCTGTTATTAAGAATATTTTGAGTGGTAAGTGCCGGATAGGCACTATACCATACCTGGCAAGGGTATTGATTGTTTCGCACAACTGTTTTAAAAGCTTGTTCATTGTGAGCCCCTTCACGTAAAAAACCTTTTACCAATGGGTACCCTACGGTAGTACCAAAAGTCAAATTCATTGCTGAGGCAGATTTATCGATGAAGTTGCTCAAGTACAGTTGCCACGCGCCGTCAAAATTACTCAGGAACATGACATTTTTACCATCATTGAAGATGCACCACCTGGCGAAGTGAATGGTTTCCATACCACTCAACTTACCCTTGTTGGACCGGTAAACTCCATTCAGAGCAAATAACCATAATCCAATTCTAAGTTGCGTGCGCCGGTACCAGTAAGGCTTTTTTATGGCGGCATACACGGTAAGCTGGTTCATGAATATACGGTCTTCGTTTTGAAGCAGACGCTCAAAGTCTTGTGCTCTGATTATCTCCCCGCGATGTTTGTTGTCCCTTTTATTAAATGAAGCTACCAGTATTCGCCATATTCCAAGGGTCATGAGTACAAAGGGGAGCGCCAGTAATTTGAAAACCAAAATCCCATAGTATTTTATGTTCCAGGCTAAACGGGGTTTTGCCATCGGCTGAAGTGCCCAACTTAAGTCTTCTTCTCCTTTGACAAAATTGATTATTTCGTTTCGTATTGCCGAAGCACTCTTATCATGAAAAGCGTGTTTATTTAAATAGTCTTGAATACGGTCTCTCAAAAGCGCTTCACCTTTTATTTGAGCTACCGTTCCACCTCTTACTGCTGGCCAGAATAATTGATTTTTGTGCAGGTGTGACATCATGTACGCAATGACTTGTTCATCGCGGATGGGTGAACCTTCGGGGAAGGCTAGGCAGTGGCTGTAGAGCTCAATTATAGCATCACGAGAGGCGTTAATTAATTCTTGAAGGTGTCTTTTGCCTTCACCGTCAAAATTACTGGTGAATGCGAGGCTAACAGGGTATTTATTGTCTTCCGAAATTCCTCCATGACCATTTGATATACCTGCATGTTCAATTAGAAACCATCTGGCAAAGTGCAGGCTTTTCACTTTTTCGAAATGAATGATACCCCCACCTTTTTCATCAGCACCAATTTGCATCAACAGTTTTTTAATCATTTCATGCCTTTCCGGTTTTACCGCTACAATGATGGTGAGTGCGTTTTGGTCTATATAGTGCTCATTATTATTCATGCCATGCTGTTATCAGGATTGTCGAAATTCAGCCTGGTATCGGGCTCCTTGAAGTTGTTAATACCATTTTGTTTTCTTCGAAATTGGGCTATTTCTTCATACACCATTTTACGTATTCGGTTAACACCTCCTAAGGGGCGGTGATCTTCTGTAGAGTGCCATGGTGTAAAAGAAAGTTGTTCGCCATACTGCTGTTGCTTAGAAGAATTAAATACTTGTTTGGGTATTTTAATTGTAGCAACCCTTACCGCAGGTGATGGCCATCTTTTCGTAGGGTCCTCAATAGGCATTTTTACTGGGTCTAACTGCTCCTGAATAAGAAAATCGAAGCAGAAGTCCTTATTATCAAGGTCTCTGCTCAGGCGTTTTTTGAGGAAATCCGGGTCGGGATTTCCCGGCATAGCTTCTTTACTGCTTATTTGTGGACAAACCAGGTATTTTACGGCCTGGTTAGCACCCAATTTATAGGGCGTCATGCTAAAATAGGTTTGTTCGAGGAGGTTACTACACTTTTTTATTTGCTGTAGTGATTTTATGATGACACGAGGGTGTGTAAGGGCAAAAAAGAAAAGTTTTAAGCCTCCCGATGTAAGGGCGTATATGGATTTTTGGAAGTCTTGGGCACTTTTTGTTTGCAAGGTCGGAGCTGTGACAAGCAGGAAGTCCTGAGTTGTGGCATCCGGATCGCTGTCGAGCAATTTCTTGCCAGGAACGTTGAAAAGTTTGAGGGCCATTCCTCTCATGTCCTTTTTGCTATCGGGACTGGGATTTCTTTTAGCATTTGAGAACCGTACCCATGCATCGTAGGTGCCTTCATTTTCGAATATGCCGACCTTTAGATGTTTGGGAATGTCTCCCTGTACGATGAATTGAGCCTTTACAAGCGCATGCACCTTTGGATGGAACATACGTTTAGTGCTTTTGTTTTCGTATTTGGCCTTTAGGACTTCCTTAAAACGATCCGAAATCAACTTGGCATAATACGCTTCATTTTCTAAAAGTGATTCTTCTCCAATCTTCATTAGAAAAAATAGTGATATAAGAATATAAAACGTTTTCCTTCAGTAGGAAGGAGCTAAATCTAACTAAAAAAATAAACAAATGAAACTCAAAAAAATACCTGTAATTTAGGCTTCGACCAGTTGAGCTTCTTTTTTCAGCGATTCGTTTTTGTTTGTGGACTCAATATTATCCTTGTCCTCATTTTTCTTTTGAATCCGTTCGTCATATTTGCCGGTACCCAATTCGTGTATAAGCTTAAAATGACTTTTTAGCGCGCTCGCGAAAGACTTGTGCTCATTATAAGGAACTCCAAATTCTTTTGTGGTCGCTTTCACAATCTCAGCTATTTTTTTATAGTGGATGTGGCAGATGTTCGGGAAAAGATGGTGCTCAACCTGATAATTGAGTCCTCCTATGAACCAGGAAAGTACATCATTGCGATTAGCAAAATTGGCGGTAGTTTTTAACTGATGGATTGCCCAATTGTTTTCCAGGTTTCCGTCATCGTTCGGTATGAAGAAGTCTGTTTCTTCAATTACATGTGCCAATTGGAAGATAAATGACAAAATCACACCGCATAAAAAGTGCATAAAGAAAAAACCAATAAGCACCTGGTACCATGGTAAATCTATTAGAACGATAGGTAATACCAATGTGAGGCCAATATACCAGATTTTGTTTATAATGAGCTCGAATAATGCTTTAGTGAATGTCGTGCCCTGTGCTTTGAGTAAACCACGTTGATTATAGTCCTTTAGCTGCGAAAAATCTTTACTAAAAAGCCAGTTGATTGTGAGAAGACCGTATAAGAAAGGTGCGTAGAATGCCTGTAATCGGAAAATCCATACTTTCTTTTGCCCAGGACTAAACCTCATGAGTGGTGTCTCTATATCTTCGTCGAGTCCCTCTATATTGGTGTATGAGTGATGTAAGACATTGTGCTGAATCTGCCAGTTTATATGATATGCTCCTAAGAAATTGACAATATAACCCAATACGAAGTTGGTATTTTTGTTCTTGGAATAAGAGCCATGATTAGCATCATGCATGATAGACAGGCCTATTCCAGCCATGCCAAATCCCATAAGTGTCCATGCTGCCATTACAAGCCAAAAGTTGCTTAGCACTCCTGTCAACATTAAAATAAAAGGAACAAAGTATAAACTTATCATGAAAAGCGTTTTCAGCTTCATGTTCCAATTAGCATGCCGAGATATATTATTGTCTTTGAAATATTCGTTTACCCTTTTTCGCAGTTCTCGTACAAAAACCGGCTGGTCTTGTGTGTTAAATCTAGCAGCGCTTACACCCATCCAATATATTTTTAAACTATAAAGCTAATACTAATTCGTGTGAAAACCCGGTAATTACATAATAAATTGTGCTATGTCTTGGTTAGATGGTTCTTTTGGGCTACTCAACGCGGATTAATTTAATTCTATTGACAAAACACAAATGCAAACCTATTAATTCCAATTGCAATAAAAAAGAGTTATATAAGTTAAATCTAATTTATTGAGAATAATCAGGTATTGATTGAATGCGACATTCAAAAGTAATAACTATTGCATGATAATACGGATAGTCGAATGCTGTGTTTCCTGATTTTCAACAACATTCTGTGGTCTGTTAACAAGTGTTGGTCTAGCAGATCGACAGGTTGGTATAAAAGTTGAGCATCTTTAGAATTTAAAATATATCTTGCCTTTATATTTGGTTGAAACGACGAGTTTTTTTTTCAAAAATGGGTGCTGTCAGGTACATATAAACGTATTAAACCCAGTAAAATCATGGAGGCTGTTCGAAGCGTATCGGACAGCCTTTTTAGTTATAGCTTCTCATAAAAGCCGATTGTTGCTTAGTTAAGAGCCATTTTTAAGTTAAGATGTAGTAATGATTAGATACAGTGTCAAATGAAGTTAAATTGAGGGCTCTTGGTTTGACTTTGGAAAGATAGTCGTTACGGTTAGCTACCAATTTGACAACTAGTTTTTTTATAACGCATACATTGTATGAGAGATGTGTTTGGGTGTGTTTTTTGTAACTAAATGAAAGACAATTCGTTATTGTTTTCAACGAAAAATCAAATTTAGATATGAACTATGATATACCGAAGCCAGAATCCGAAATCTGGAATAAAATACTCAAAGATGAATACGTATTTGATAAATTGACACTTCAACTATTAGCTAATCGCGTAAAAATGAAAATTGAGTTAGGACGATGTACTCAGTCTGAAGGTCGAGAGGAACTGTATGCGTTCTTTAAGAAATTTGAGGCTGTTCATGGTAAAGATCTTGAACAATTTGTAAAATAAAACGACCTAAAACAATCAAAAAATATTGAGAAATGAATCAGAAAAGTGATATATATACGTTGGAACAGGTTAATGCTTTTATTGATGCAGGCCATAGGATGTTGGTCGCAGCAGACGAATCTTTACTTAGCAAGCTAAAACCTGGGGATTGGATTGGGGGTACGATACCCTATTTCATGTCTCAAAACGGAGGGCTCGTAACCAGAGATAAATTGTTCGTTAATTTTCTCCCGGCAGAGGTCAGCGTTGATGAGTTGAAATTTTATGGTGAAGGAGAATTACAAAATATTCCGAATGATTATCCGGAGAACGGTATTTCTTTTATCATTATTCCGGCTTTAAGCGCTAGTGCACAGAAATATGCAGCCGAAACCTGTAAAACGATGGAGGTTTTGAATAGCCCGCTTGTAGGGTGGCTAGCAGGTGTAATGTATGAAGATGTAGGAAAAGAAATTCCAAAAGTTTTTAATGGCAATACAGGCGTTAGCAGTACAAGTGATGCTGTTGTGATGCATTGCCGCTTACCAGATAACATAAGTGCGGTCCCTGCAATAATCAATATTTTTGAGCAAGGTGATGGTGATCTGATAGAGTTTGATGTGGAAACGCTTGAAATAAGTGATGCGATTATCAACGGTCAAAAAACGAACTTCTATGACTATTTAAATAGCATAGGTGCGAAGTTAGAAGAACCGCTTGTAGCTAATCACTCCGGAGCTAAAGTTAATACTAGTTTTATGTCAATGGAAGAGGCTACTAAAACGGTAAAAGTGTGGGCTCCTGTGCAACCTGGTTACAAATATAAAATGGCACTTCCTGTACATGATTATGAAAAAACCTTTTCAGAAGCCATTGACGCCTTGGATATCGACCCCATATTTACATGCAATTGCTTGTATAATTATTTATTCGGTGGTTTAGAAGGTAAAAAGACAGGTGAAATGGTAGGGCCCATAACTTTTGGGGAAATTGCCTATTTATACTTGAATCAAACCATGGTGTATGTAACACTTGAAAAGAAGTAAGAAATTGCTTAATGAAATTGGGCTTACTCTAAATGAGAAGCCCGTTTTAGTTTTTTTGAAGTGTTATTCAAAATTGTCAATCTAAGCGTAATTTTTTAAACTTAAAGGTTGAATTGCTTAGGAATCATTGCTCTTCACAAACAACTACGGCTAGGTAGCAATAGGACTTCATGGTTATTGCGATTATCTGGAATTATTTCTATGCTATAGGCTCCCCAAAGGTGTGCACCCTCTGCAATTTAAGTTAACTCCTGTCTGTAATTAAATAAAGTATACGATCAACAAAGACGCTGTCTTTAAAGTGTAATAGTCAATTGAGTTTGAAGTTGCGATTATTTGAGTTTTGCAAATATAACTTCCGAAATGTTATATGAACGACATTTTAGTGGATGATTTTCAATGAAATGGTATAATTTATCTACGAAACAATCAATTAATCCCATAAATAAACATTTTCTGTTTGATGAAGTACATGAGATAGTTCGTGTTGCGCTGCGTGTTGTTTGTTGATTTTATTGATTAGTCTGTAGAATTTTTTGTTGCTTTAGTAGACGATTTACGCTAAATAACTGATAATGGTCTACCAAAGGGCTATGTCTTTTATTGTTAATCAATTATCATATTTGGTGTAATCACAAACGCTTCAATGAGGTGACATATTTCTTTGGAGTAGCTAGTTTATTTTGTGCGCCTCATAAGAGGTTGTTTGCTAGTTAATTTAAGAACCCTGGGAGAGAAAGCAACTACTTGTAGGATGCGTCTTACTGTAGTGCTGACAGTCGAAATCCGTAGTGTTCAACTTGTGAAATTGTCTATGATATTCTTTAATCGTGTTGAACTATTTTTCAGCACGCAAAAGAATGCTTTTATAGAACCTTTCAAATAGATGGTCTATTTGAAGCTTAATCCAAATTAAACCTTACACGTTATGAAAAAAATGTATACACGCATGTCTCTTTTCATGCTGTTACTAATTGCGGGCCATGTCGGATGGACCCAACCCACGTGGCTGAAAAATTATTACGCCAGTCATGGGGGAGAGTCAGAAACACAAAACGACCTTAATTTTTATGAAGTTCAGGAATGGGCGCATAATTATTTTGAGGAGGCAGAAAATGAGCTGGAAAAGCTTAATTCTACTAATAGTGCTGATAAATATTATGCAAACCCTATGGTTAAGCATTATATTAAGTACAAAAGATGGGAGGCTTATTGGCAAGATCATATTATGGATGACGGGTCTTTAGGACACGTTTCACTCGATGTTGTCAAAGACATCAACGCTAAGAAGTTTCCTTCTACAGGAAGTAAAAAATCAGCGGCACGCCCGGGTGATACATGGTCTAATATTTCTCCGGAGGGTTTCGTTAAACCAGACGAGACCAATCATTTTGGTATTGGTCGTGTGGAATGTATCGATTTCCATCCTACAAACCCAAATATTTTCTGGATAGGTACCGTAGGTGGTGGAATCTGGAAAACAGAAGATGGAGGGAATACTTACATTCCACTTGGAGATGATTTACCAATAATGAAGGTAGTTCGTATTTCGGTAAACAAGCAAAATCCTGATGACATTATAATAGCATTAGCAGACTATGGAGATAGCAGGTATTTCCTCGGCCACCAAAGGGGTATGGGGATTTACCGTTCTCTGAATGGTGGACAGACGTTTGAACCAACAAGCTTGTCAACCGACTATGAAGATGGATCCGCTATAGGTGACATGGTTAGAAGTCCTCAGAACAATCAGATTGTTTTGTTAGCGGACGATCGAGGTATTCATAGATCAACAGATGGTGGTCAGACTTGGACTCAAACACACACGGGTCAAGCTTATGATCTTGCCTGGAAATTTGATGGTACAGGCAACACAATATTCGCGACCGCGAGATTTAATGGCGTTGATCGTGTTTTAGTGTCGACAAATGCAGGGGTATCATGGTCAAACACCAATGCTTCTTCCAATAATATTAGCAGATCAAAGATTACTACATCGAAGGTAAACCCTAATTTGGTGGTGTTCTGGAGTATTAAAAACCGTGGGTTTGTAGATGTTTACGTTTCTACTAATGGCGGCTCAAACTTTGTGCAGCGTACCACACAGGTTCGCGCAGAGTATGGAGGTATTTATTTATCTGCTGTAGATGAAAATGTGATGTACGGTGGACACCTAAGTATCTATAGGTCACAAAATCAAGGTCAATCTTATGATCAGATAACAAGCTGGGTCGATAGTAATTTTGAGCGTATTCATGCCGATCAACGTTACATTGAAGCAAGTCCTCATGACGCTGATTTAGTGTACTTTTGTAATGACGGTGGTGTCTATACTTACCGGGAGAGTACACAACAGTGGACAAACCTTTCAGCAGGCTTGTCTATCACTCAATACCATGACATATCTGTTTCCCAGGTGAATGCAGAAAATTATGCCGTTGCAAGTCAAGATAATGGTGGGGCATACCATGTACCGGGTGGTAATTGGACAGCTTCGGTGTCAGCAGACGTAACCCGTTCGTTGGCACACCCTACTGATGCGAATACATTTTACCACTATCAGTTCGGTGGTTGGTTTTACAAGTTTACCAATGGCGTATGGAAGAATTTAACCCCTCCTAAGGTCGATGCCAATGGACAACCTATCAGGAACAATCAAGGTCATATTCAATACAGGGTATTAGGTTTCTATGGTCCACTTGATTTGTCTCCGGATGATCCGCAGAAATTTGCAATAGCCGATGATAAAGTTTACTATACAACTGATGAAGCGGCAACATGGGATACGATCTCTGGTTCAATTTATGGAGGTGATATTCGTATTTTGAAATTCGCTCCGTCTAATCCCAATATGATTTATGTTTGTAACGGACGTAGATTAAACAGGACTACAAACCTGGGGCAAGACGGTTGGCCACAAAGAAGTGTTTTACCTGCCGATATAAGTGCTATTACGGTGGATCCTAATAATGAAAATATTGTTTACGTGACACTTTCCGGATGGTCGGCAGGTAACAAGGTAAAGCGATCTACCGATGGTGGTGCTACCTGGCAAGATTTAAGTGAAGGAATTGATAATGTTCCGGTACTCTCGTTTGAACTACAAGGAGGTGCTGAAAACCGCATGTATATCGGTACCGAGTATGGTGTTATGTATCGCGATAACGGTTTGTCGCAATGGGAGTTCTACAGTAGTGGGTTGCCTAACGTGGCTGTTCGTGCTATTGAAATTCAAAATCAAACGAATCAAATATATGTCGGAACTTATGGGCGTGGTATTTGGCGTGCACCGGTCAACCCTGTTACGGGAGACGTAGATGCCGACCATGATGGATTTGGTATCTCGGTAGATTGTAATGATGATAATGCAGCTATTAACCCCGGAGCAACTGAAATACCAGGAAATGAAATCGACGAAAATTGTGATGGAAGTGATGGAGGTAGTATTGGTGGTACTCCTTACCAGGGGACTCCACAAGTAATTCCTGGTTTAGTTGAAGCAGAATTTTACGATGAGGATGGTGCAGGTGTAGCCTACTTTGATACCGATGCCGGTAATAATGGTAGAGCGATACGTAATGATGACGTAGATGTTGAGTTTGGCTCTTCAAACGGTAATGTAGGCTGGATTGCTAACGGTGAATGGTTGCATTACACAGTGAATGTAGAAACAACAGGTATCTATACGATTGAAACTGCTGTGGCTTCTATCAACAGCGGAACAAGTTTTAATCTGGAACTTGATGGGCAAGCTCTTACTGGTAGTGTTTCAGTTCCAAACACAGGTAACTGGCAAACCTATCAAACAGTAACGGTAACTGGTATTAACATGAGCGCGGGAATACACGTTTTGCGCTTCAACGCACAGGCAAATGGCTTTAACGTGGATGAATTTGTGTTTACGCTAGAAGGAAATAATGAAGCGCCAATTGTAGCAGCTGGAGACTTCAAGCAAATCACTTTGCCTACCAACTCGGTAATTATCAATGATGCAACTGCTTTCGATAACGACGGTACTATTGCTTCTTTACAGTGGTCACAAGACGCAGGACCTAACACCGCGACGATCACCAATGGTACTACTATTGAGCCTACATTCTCTGGCTTGGTAGAAGGGCTGTATGATTTCCGTTTAACGGCAACTGACGATGATGGTGCCTCGAACTTCGGTACGGTAAGTGTACGTGTGAATCCTGCTGATAATCAGGCTCCTGTTGTAGGTGCTGGTGACTTCAAGCAAATCACTTTACCTACCAACTCGGTGACAATCGATGATGCAACTGCTTTCGATAACGACGGTACTATTGCTTCTCTACAGTGGTCACAAGACGCAGGACCTAATACAGCTACCATCGCTAGTGGTAATACTATTGAGCCTACATTCTCAGGCTTGGTAGAAGGACTCTACGAATTTCGTTTAACGGCAACAGACAATGATGGTGCCTCGAACTTCGGTACGGTAAGTGTACGTGTGAACCCTGCCGATAACCAGGCTCCTGTTGTAGGTGCCGGTGACTTCAAGCAAATTACTTTGCCTACGAACTCGGTAATTATCGATGATGCAACTGCTTTCGATAACGATGGTACAATTGCTTCTCTACAGTGGACGCAAGACAGTGGGCCGAATACAGCAACAATCGGGAACGCTACTACCATAGAACCGACTATATCAGGTTTGGTTGCAGGACTGTATGAATTCCGTTTAACAGCAACAGACAATGATGGCGCCTCAAACTTCGGTACGGTAAGTGTACGTGTGAACCCTGCCGATAACCAGGCTCCTGTTGTAGGTGCCGGTGACTTCAAGCAAATTACTTTGCCTACGAACTCGGTAATTATCGATGATGCAACTGCTTTCGATAACGATGGTACAATTGCTTCTCTACAGTGGACGCAAGACAGTGGGCCGAATACAGCAACAATCGGGAACGCTACTACCATAGAACCGACTATATCAGGTTTGGTTGCAGGACTGTATGAATTCCGTTTAACAGCAACAGACAATGATGGCGCCTCAAACTTCGGTACGGTAAGTGTACGTGTGAACCCTGCCGATAACCAGGCTCCTGTTGTAGGTGCCGGTGACTTCAAGCAAATTACTTTGCCTACGAACTCGATAATTATCGATGATGCAACTGCTTTCGATAACGATGGTACTATTGCTTCGCTACAGTGGTCACAAGACGCAGGACCTAATACAGCTACCGTCACCAATGGTACTACTATTGAGCCTACATTCTCAGGCTTGGTAGAAGGACTCTACGAATTTCGTTTAACGGCAACAGACAATGATGGTGCCTCGAACTTCGGTACAGTGAGTGTACGTGTGCATCCTGCAGCTAGCAGCCAGACACCATATAACGGTACTGCTCAGGTGATCCCTGGTTTGGTTGAAGCAGAATTTTATGATGAAGATGGCGCTGGTGTAGCCTACTTTGATACCGATGCCGGTAATAATGGAAGAGCGATACGTAATGACGACGTAGATGTTGAGTTTGGCTCTTCAAACGGTAATGTGGGCTGGATTGCTAATGGTGAGTGGTTAGAATACACCGTGGACGTTCAGACGACAGGTTCATATAACGTAGATGTAAGGGTTGCATCAATCAATAGCGGTACAAGCTTCAACCTTGAATTAGACGGACAGAGCCTTACAGGAACGATCAACGTACCAAATACAGGTAACTGGCAAACCTATCAAACAGTGAGTGCTACAGGTCTTCAAATGACTGCCGGTACGCACATCTTAAGATTCAATGCATTAGCCAATGGATTCAATGTAGATGATTATGTGTTTGCTATTGGGACTACTACAAGTTCGGTTGATAATGACAATGATGGATTTACAGCTGATGTAGATTGCGATGATAATAACCCGGCTGTCAATCCTGGTGCTACTGAAATCTGTGATGAGATCGATAACGATTGTGACGGTGAAATCGATGAAGGTGTACAAACACAATTCTTCGCTGATAGCGACAGAGACGGATGGGGAGCTAACAACACTTGGGTGTGGGCTTGTAGCAACCCTGGAAATGTACCGGAAGCGTTTGTATTAATTTCTGGTGACTGTAACGATTCGCACTCAGGTATCAACCCAGGTGTAGCTGAAATACCAGGAAATGGTTTCGATGACAACTGCGATGGTGAAATCGATGAAGAAGCCGGTTGTGAAGTTGAAGCTGCTAATGGCGAATACACCTTATCTATTTCAGAAAATGGTAACCAATTAGTAGTAGACTGGGATGGTTTAGCCGGTATGGGCAATGGCTTTGTGTTTATGGATCAGTGGGTTGACGGCAACTACCGTGGATCATTCTCTGCATCGGTTGACTTCGGACAACGCATCTTTGGATTGGATAATATAGCACAAGGATCAACAGTGGAATTTTTCTTTAAGTACGATCGTCCTGGTGGGCAATACGTTGGAGCAAGAACCGACCACAGCTACACGATGGGTGAATGTGCGGGAGTAGCTAAAAAGGCGGTAACAACAGAAGCAGTGTCTTTCTCATTACTTCCTAACCCTGCATTCGATGAAATTACGATAGAAGCGCAAGGAGCTAACATCCTTAAAGCTACAATCATCGGAAACAGAGGTGTTGTTAACAGCCCGGTAATCGGTTCAGGAAATACAATGAAAGTTGATGTTTCTGACCTGGCTACAGGTATATACACAGTACAAATTGAAACAATCTCAGGTATCGAATTTGTGAGATTTGTGAAAATGTAATAAAAAGGATGTCACCCCGGGTGACATTCTTACATTAAAAAGGCTGTCCGAAAATGTTCGGACAGCCTTTTGTTTTTTTAACCTACTTCGATTCATGTAGCGAGTGATTATCAATGCGTTCTGGGAGCAGAAGATAATGAGATTAACTTTTCCAGGTCCATCCGCGCCTATGCTCGATGCATACAATGCCTATGGGCAAAGAGTCATTTGTTATGCGTGTATTTAGCACTGATTGCAAGCTGTCACTAATAGTTGATGGTACCTGAGCCTTGCAATTTAGTGTTCCTACAATTAATAAAAAGAGTGCGAAAAAACCGTTTAACATAATTTGTAGCTAAGAACTTGTGCCGATTCTATTTAAGAAAACCCAGCTGTTCGTAGGAGCATTATTTACTGTTGGAGTTACAATTCGCGTGTGTTTTTCTCAACCTAATCGAGCGAACCTGATAAGCAGCATTTACCTTAAAGTTCGAATCTGTTACTTGTTCTATTTGTAGCGCTAACACAGGCGAAGCAATGTGTATTTGGATGTCTGCGCAGTTCTCATCAAGTTTAGCAAAGGCTGTCTCCGTCTCTTTCTACATCGAATTCCCAGGAACGAAGTGTATAATTTTTTGTTTAAATTTTCTCTATGGGGCTTACTGTTTTCTGATAGTTAGTTATAGTTCTATTTTATTCCCATCTATCCGTGTTACAGCTTTCTTCATTTTTTTCTGAATAACTTTAAAATGATGTTCTTCTTCCGGAGCAATCAATGTTATCGCTTCACCAGAAGATTCGGCACGGCCTGTACGTCCTATTCTATGAATATAATCTTTGGGTGAGCGAGGTAGTTCGTAGTTAATTACATAAGGTAGAAACGCTATATCAATACCACGTGCCAGTAGATCTGTGGCAACAAGCACACGAATTTTTCCGTTTTTGAATTTCGTGAGTAAATCTGTTCGTGTTCCCTGACTCTTTTTGCCGTGTATAGCAAGCGCATCTATCCCGTTGTTGAAAAGCTTACTGGCTACTCGTTCGGCTCTATGAGTAGAAGACGTGAATACTAATACTTGTTTCATGGCTTTATTAGTAATCAAATGACGAAGTAAAGGTCCTTTTTTCTCTTCTGCAATAGTGTAAGCAACCTGATTTATTTGATCTATAGAATCTGTTTCTTCATTGATATTTACGACTAATGGGTTTTGTAGTATTAGCTGTTTAGTGTGCTGAACGGTTTCGCTTAAAGTAGCAGAAAACAACAAAGTCTGACGTTTTTTTGGTAACTGCGCAATAATACGGTCCATCTCATCTTTAAAACCCATATTGAGCATTTTGTCAGCTTCATCTAGCACTACAGTATTTATAGTAGATATCGTTACGGCTTTTGAATCTATTAACTCTAATAAACGCCCGGGAGTTGCTACTAAAACATTTATTCCTAACAAAGCTTTCATTTGAGGGTTAATGGATACACCTCCAAAGACAGCCATTGTTTTTATTTGCTCGGGAAGTCCTTTACTAAATAACTTAAAGACGTCACTTACCTGAGTGGCTAATTCACGGCTAGGCACTAGTACTAGTACGTCTACAGATCGGTTTCTCGTTTCCTTTTTTATCCCTTGCCTGTTCATTATTATTGGTAGAACATAACTAGCGGTTTTTCCAGATCCTGTTTTAGCAATACCCAATACATCTCTCTTTTGAAGTACGGCGGGTATTACTTCCTTCTGTATGGGGTAGGGGTTGGTGAAATTTTGAGACTTGAGGATTTTTAATAGCGCTTTAGATAATCCTAATGAGGAAAAAGGCATACAATTGTGGTATTAAAGTGTCTGTAAAGATACGGGAATTATGATTTATAATTTCATTAAGAGCAATTTACTTATACCTGATAGTCTCATACTGGTCGTTGCTTGAACGCAGGGGTGTCTCCCACGACCATAATTTAATGTTGTAGTTTGAATTAAAAAAGAAAACTCAGAAGAAGACAGTGAGTGTAAGTCTGTCTTCATTTTTATTTCGGCATATAAAAACTGAGAGCAAGGGCGGAACACGATCCCTGAATTTGCTTCGCTGTTCGCATGTAGCCATAGCTGTCTCTGAGCCTCTCTGCTGAAGCTACGCGGCACGCAGATGGTAAGGGACTTCGCGGACGAACAAGCTTCGCGAAAGCTAAATACCTGGGGCGGGCAAAAATCGAATTTTTTGATACGGGATGTGCAGTTAGTGGTTAATTATGTAGCTAATGTTTTGTAGAACTGACAGGGCTATATACCTGAAAAAAAAGGAGATAAGTATACAATATTCCGTGATTTGTATAACTAGGAAACATGTAGAACCAGGTACATTGGTAATGAAAATAATGCAATAATTTAAATCAATCGAAAATGAATAAAAAGACCGTATTTATCACGGGAGCATCCACAGGAATCGGTCATGCTTCTGCTAAGATGTTATTAGAAAATGGCTTTAAGGTGTATGCCACTGCCAGAAGAACACACCTAATGAAGGATTTAGAAGAAATGGGAGCTGTTGTAATGCATTGTGATGTTACCAAAGATGAGGATGTTCAGAATGTGGTTGACACTATTATTGAGAACGATGGTAAAATTGATGTACTGTTTGCGAATGCCGGGTTTTGTCTTTTGGGTCCCGTAGAACTTCATAGCATTGAAGATATAAAATATCAATTTGATGTAAATGTAATTGGAAATGCGAGAGCATTTAAAGCAGTTCTTCCACATATGAGAAAAGAGAGGTCAGGACGTATCCTTATTACATCTTCAGTTGCAGGTCACGTTTCTATGCCAGGAGCATCATGGTATCCATCAACTAAGTTTGCTCAACAAGGTGTAGCTGATGGTTTGCGTATGGAGGTTAAGGAATTTGGTATAGAAGTATCATTAATTGAACCTGGATACATAGACAGTGATATCGATAATGCCAGTTTCCCATATTTAGAAAAATGTGAAAATCATCCTGATGCTGCTGATTATGTAGAACAGATGAAAATATTCAGAGAAAAATGGGGGAAAGGAATTGATAATGGTTCTTCACCAGATACGATTGCAAAAGCTGTTTTGCATGCTGCCACTGATAAGCACCCTAAAAGACGTTATCGTCCTAATGTAGATGCCATAGCCGCTGTATTTATGAAAGACTGGTTAGGCGATGGAATTATGGATAAAGTATTGCCAGGACAAATGATTAAATAAAATTTTTTTAAATAATTAATAGTGCAAGACAAGACAAATAATATTTTTACGGAAATAGAAATAAATGCCACGACTGACCAGGTTTGGAGCGTATTAACAGACTGGAAGAAACTTAAAGAATGGAGTAGCTCATTCATAGGAATAAAAGAAGATGATTTAAAGAAGGGAGAAGTTTCAACAGCTTATTTTAATAACCCTCTGACAGGCGGTGTAACCGAATTTACTCATATTGTATCGGATTACGAAAACGGGAAAATTCTCGGTTGGTCTGGTGAACTTAATTCGCACAGAATGACGGATCACCACATTTATTCTATTGAAGCTACTGATAGAGGAACAGCAATTTTTTAACAGGAGGACGGATTTCATGGCCCACATAGTACTTTTATGAACTTTCTTGCGAAACATCAAATGAAATCTATTTATAAAAAATTTAATAAAGAATTGAAAGACAGAGTAGAATCTATCTTCTAAAAATAATTAACCATTATGCAAGGTTTACTATTAGCATTATTCACAGTCAATGGAATTTCGCACATTTTCTTATTTAGAAAACTAAAGCGAACGAACGAACCTAATCCAACCTCGGCATTGCCATTTGTATTACTTTATATCCTCTTTGGTATATTAATTTGGCAAGGTGTAGGTTGGGTCAAATGGCCAGCATTAGTGATTCCAATTTTGGGCTTGTTAGCGTTGCTATTGACTTCTATTTCCAAAGGTAAAGGTCAATTTATTGACTATTTTATCGCAATCCTCGACGCTGTAATTCCAATTTTGGTTTTTCTGTATTTGTTTTGAAACCAATTAAATTCAGATGCCATCTAAGTTAAACTGCATTTTTCTAAGGGAGGCAAGTGCCCACAATATTTTTAAGATAAAGTAAAAAATCCTCGTCAGAAAGAAATACAAATTAGCAAAAATAGGGAAACGAACTAAGGCTAAAATGGCAATAACTCCTGTTTGGTAGCGACTGCGTTAAGCCGCACCGTTAAACTAAACCTCTATCGCCGGTAGCATGAATTTACTAACTGGTTGATAGAATATTAACAAGCTTCATTTATGAAAAAAAGAAAGCTTGAGTACACTTTTTGTTCAGGAGTTGCGTTTTCGTAATTTATAGTGACTGCATTGTTGGGTCTTATTTGTTATCACTGGTTAAGCTGAGTAAACATTTACAACAGTCACCAGTTAGTTGGAGTTGAAAAACGTCAATGCAGCGTTTGATTATCAAAAGAAAGTTCAGGACTTAAAGAAGTGTATTGATCTTCCTGGCAAATTTGAAAAGGCAAATGTTCAAGAAAAGCGGCTGCTGCCAGAATCAATCTTAAAAGATAAAATTGTACTTATCTTTTAGAAGATCATTCCTGGAGCACAAACTTTTACAATGCTTATTTTGGAAATAAAACACTGATAAACAATATTTTACGTGATTTCTATTTTTAAAAACTATATTTGGGTGAACGGGACTTGAACCATTAAGTAACTGAAAATCAATTGATAGTAAAAAAATCGAAAAATCATACTATATAAGAAAAAGGTCGAAATATGTATAAGATAAAAACCTAATAATCAGGCAAATAAAAAAGGGTAAATTCTAAAATTTACCCTCTAAAGTACCTGGGGCGGGAATCGAACCCGCACTCTGTTGCCAGAACTGGATTTTGAATCCAGCGCGTCTACCAGTTCCGCCACCCAGGCATACCTTCTTGTTTAAGGGTCGACAAAAGTAGTGGAATGTTTTCTAAATCACAAAACTAATCGTGTTTTTTGAAAGTGATCTATATTATTAATTGATTCTCGTAGTTGAAGTAAAAGGGAAAGAAGTGTAAGATTGTTAAAATGTTCGTATGAATACACAATTATACAAGACAAACATAGTAAAAATAACAACAAAAATAAAATTTATTTTTATTTAGTTTTACAAAAAACTCTCCCGTAACTTTGCAGCGTCACCAAAAGGTAAAATTAGATATGAAAAAATCAGCTAAAAAAATCGGATTTCTAATCGATATGGACGGTGTATTATACCGGGGGTCAGAGATTATTCCTGGCGCCATTGAATGGGTAGATTACCTTATACACAATGATATCCCGTTTAAATTTGTAACAAATAACAGTCAAAAAACAGAACGGGATGCGGTTACCAAGCTACATAGAATGGGGATGACACAGGTTCAGGAGAAGCACGTGTTTACATGTGCTACAGCAACAGCAGACTATTTGGCAAAACAGAAACCCAATGGTACTGCTTACGTGATTGGTGAGGCTGGCCTTACTTTTGCATTGCACGAAGCAGGATTCTCTATTGTGGATAGTGACCCCGACTATGTAGTGATCGGTGAAGGACGTACCATTACCATGGAAATGCTCGAGAAGGCTGTGGACTTTATTTGCGACGGGGCGAAACTTATCGCAACGAACCTTGACCCTACTTGCCCGGTGGGTAATGGTAAAATCAGACCGGGTTGCGGCTCTTATACCGCAATGCTTGAAATGGCTACCGGCGAGAAAGCCTTTAGCGTGGGAAAACCAAACCCTTATATAATGATGGCTGCAAAGTCTTCCCTTAAACTAAGAAATGATCAGGTGTACATGATTGGTGATACTATGAGTACGGATATTCTTGGAGGAGTTCAGGTAGGTTTTAATACCATGCTTGTTCTCAGTGGAGGAACCAAACGCGATGATTTAGTGCACTATTCTTATAAACCGGATATGGTTTTTAGTTCTGTGGCCGAAATTCATAAATATGTAGAACAAAACCTCCTATTACCTGCACCTAAAAAACAGCTGGAGGTCGCATAGTTTATTTGATATTATTTCATGAAATAGGATAAAGTTCTGTTTCCGTCAGGAAACAGAACTTTTTTTTACAATAGCATCTGCAGATGCTATTTTGTAACACTCATATTCTTAGCTATCTTAGCAGTCTTGTATTTCTTATAGATCTTAAAAACGCTTTTGTTGAGGTCTTTTATTGTGATGTATGGTGTTACTAAGTGCTGTTATGGTACTGAAATTTGGAAATGAAAAACAGAATTGAACTAAGCACTATAGGTGGCTATATAGGTGTATTCCTCGTCAGTATTTTTCTGCTTCAAATACTGTGGTTCAAAGATCTATTTGATCATCATAATTTTTTGCTATATGATGCAGAACATTACCATTACATCAAAGAATTTGGCTATCGGATTTATCGTATCGCTTTTTTTCCACTAATGCCTCTGCTTTGGCGAATTACAAATCTAAATGCGCATGGGATGTCGATTCTTAATTCAATCATCTATTTCGCCTCTTTTTTTCTATTGATAAAACAATTAGGAGTAAAAGAAAGAAAGGAAATCGCGTTATATCTAACAATCCCATGCTTTATGTTTTTTTACCTGCCCTACTCAGAATCGTTGTTTTTTCTGTGTTCTGTCTTGATTTTGATCGGTCTTAAAAACGCACATTACAGGTGGGTATATGTCGGGTTATTTTTGTCTATACTAGCCCGTCCTGCTTTTACCATTTTTATTCCTGCTTTTATCCTTACCGAAATTTTTGCTAATGATGATAAAGGAAGGTACCTGCGTTTGGTCTATTATGTGCTCATAGCGTTGTTAGGGGTCGTTGTCGTTGCTGTGATACAATACTTGGATACAGGGCTTTGGTTCAGGTTTTTTAGCATACAAAAAGAATGGGGCAATGTATTACGCTTGCCAAGCTTTCCGCTCACCTCTTGGGGTGGTGGGTTTAATGTACGCGTAGATGCTTTTACTTTCTTATTTGGATTGCTTTGTGGTTGTTTTTTGCTTGCCAGGATGTTGAACCTTCGACTATTTCGCCATCTGCAAGTGCCGGCGGAGGTCTTTTTTTCTTTGTGTTACCTCGGTGGAATTACGGTTACTGTATTGCTATTTAGAGGAGGAAGACTTTTTAGTTTGAATCGCTTTGTTTTTTCGACACCATTTGTAATAGTAGTGTTTAATTATTGGTTGAAATCAGGTATGAAGCTTACCATAAAACAGTTAGGTATTATTCTGACTTTGATAATGCTGTTTTGGTCCTTTTTCGGTCTTCATAAGCACATTATTTTCGCCTTAAAATTTGTACCAGTGTCTTTGTATTTTACGCTACTTTTTATGCTAAAGTCAAACAATAGTGCCATGGTGAAATATAGCTTCGTGTTTTTGATTGTAACTAATTTCGCCTTTCAATTAACACTTTTTGTACGGTTTTTAAATTGTTATTGGGCAGGCTGATGTATTATTTGGTGTAATAAGAGCCCTGTTGTTCATTGTTACTCGGTTGGGGATCCCTCGGTACCAGAGCAGGGAAATTTTCAGTCTGAATATCTTTTAGCGTAAAAGGACTTGCCGCATTTTGTGACTGCTCAGCGTTGTTCTTACTGAACTTAAATTGGAATGCTTTTTTGAGTACCAAATAAGAAGAGGTAGGTACCTTGGAATCCGAAACAAATAACTTACTTTGATTGGACCAGGGGCCAAATGTGATACCACTACAATTTGGTCTCACTTTCAAAAAATCATTCCAATGGTTCATCAAATTTTTGTGCACATTTTCTGCGCTACTTTCCAGTAAATGCCGATAGTCAATTTTGAAGTATAGCGGTTTTTTTGATTTGGCAGCAATTGATGTATAGGCTTTGCTGGTTTTGCTATCATCATTTAAAAGCACAGAAAACATAGTTACATGAATGTTGTTTATCGACTCGGAAAATTGCTCTGCTGTGGTTTGTAACGCTATCGGGTGATGTTGATCATTGGCATGGATTATTTCAGCGATTTTGTCAGTTTCTATAGCATTGTGATGAGATGATACCTGGCTGTTTTTATGCCCCATATCAATAATTTCCCAAAAGAGTAAGTTCGAATAACCTTTGAACTTGTTTGCATAATGAGTGATCTCATTTGGGGCTTCAAAGTCAATAGTAGAGATTTCTACTATCAACATCAATTTGTTAGCTACAAGTCCATTAAGAAGTATGTCATCATATTCAGGCATTCTTATGTGTACAGAATTGGCTCCGCTAGCGGCAATTAGCGATAAGTCATCTAATAATGTGGCGGCATTAGGTATGTAAGATACACCTCGTATATCACCATAGTGATCTGAATCGAAAGAACCGTCTTGCGCTATTTGACTCTTGCAAATAACAACACAAATGCAGAATAGAATAGATAAACATGTTTTCATCATATAAACTAGGATGGACGAGCAACTTTGTTAACCTTCAAACAACTATTTATTCTTTATAAATCTTCATTCGGGTTATTTCTTTTTTTTTAGCCACTTCGACAATGTATATTCCTTTATTTAATGAATGAAGTGAAATGATGTTTGTATTTATAGCCTGGTTGTAATGCTCTTTCGCTTGAAGGTCCCAAATTCTGACATGTACATGTTGATTAGCGGCTGTTTTTTTATCCGTAATCACTAGTTGTTCGTTTTTTGTATCATAATGAACGTTAGTTGGCTTAATGCTTGTGTCAAAATTTGTTGAAGCTAATACATCACAGTAAACTTTTTTCATTTCGGCATATGCCTGTTTTGTAGTTCTGTCTTGTTTGACCATGCCAAAGTATTCTTCATTTCCAAAATGGTCGTATGGAACAGGGAAGTCCGCACCTCCGGGATCTTGGCTGTCATTTGAACCGCCGGCATCTTTCCACCAACCATCTACCCAGGAAAACATGGTAAGACCGGCGCACTGGTGGTTTATGCTCATGTAATTTTCTAATATTGCTTTTGTAGCTAAGGCCTGGTCTTCCTGATTTTCCGCACCTTGCTCGTTGTCATAGCTGTCGGCGCCTACTTCTGAGTAATAACAGGGTTTTTCAGAACGTGCTACAAAATCTGTTACAGCCATCGATGGTCGATCCCATGCATAAACATTCATCCCCCAAACGTCAACGTTAGGGCATTTAGCTAACACATCGGCCGATGGCGTATGGCCGTGACCTGATGAAACAGGGTGGTTGGGGTCCAATTCATGTGTGTGGCGCGCGGCGGTATCCAGCAGCGCATACCAATTATCCAAATCACCATCAAACCATTCCGGGTGGTAGTTGTATTCATTACCAAATTCCCACATAAGAATTGCCGGATGGTCCTTGTATTCAAGGATATAGTCTTTGTAACTCCCGCTTTGAATATCTACATACATTCTTGTGTCGTCATAACTGGGGATAATCATGATCACTCTTATGCCTGCATTTGCGAATTTGTTTAGAATAGAAACATCTTTAATAACGTTATAAGACCTGATTGTATTGATACACGCCTGCTGCATCAATGCAATGTCTTCGTCTATGTGAGAATAATCTTGTGGATTAAGCCTGCTTTCGCCGATTTTCACCGGGCTATAACAAATGCCATGAATTTTGTACTCATTCCCGTTCAGATAAATTTTCCTTCCTAGCGTGCTGACTCGATCTTGGGCAAATGAAAAAAGGGCTAAAAATATAAAACATAAAGTTAAGTAGAATTTCATGACATACTATGTTTGGTAAATCTTCTGCAAGGTGCACACACAAAGTGATATATGAAACAATTAGCTGCAATTAGTTGCTCTTAATCAACCAAAAGGTCATTCTTGACTGCAAAACCTTAAAAAAACCTATTAAAGCTCTTTTGGTGAAAATTACCTTTTTTGTCGATAAAATTGGCGCATATGCAGCATCTTATGCATCTATTGTTTTAATGCTATTGGATTTTAGCTCAGTTCTTTATTGTGCACGGGGCAGCATTAATAGATTCAGGCCGTGGGAGCACCAGTGCAAGGAATGGCTCATAAGAATAGCAGTTTTTTTCCTCAACTTTTTAACACTTCATATTTTTGTGAGACAAAAAATGTATTGGTAAGGAAACCACTGGTGATTTTTACCACAGCCTACCCTCAGTATGCTTTGCAAAGTTACGATTACGATGCCGTGGATTACCTGGTAAAACCAATACCTTTTGAGCGCTTTGTGCAAGCATTAAATAAAACAAGGGAGCGGATGTCCGAAAAGCCTTTGACAAATCCAGAAGCGAGGAGGAGACCGGAAACCTTATTTATAAAAACGGACTATACAAGAAGTGAAGATCAATTTAAATGAGGTGCTCTATATCGAAAGTCAAAGGGACTATTTATTGTTTCATCTAAGAGATAAACAAGTGAAGTCAATTATGACAATAGCTACACTAGAGAAGCAATTACCGGAAACACATTTCATGCGCATTCATCGATCATTTATTGTCGCACTCGACAAAATTGCAGAAATAGAACGTAATACTGTGGTTACAGTAATACGCGATTAGCGATAGGTGCCAGTTACAAAAGCCGTTTTTTGGATTGGAAAAGAGGGTTGCAACATTTTTAATATTCGATTATCCCATTATAGGATAATCGAATAAAAGGATTATTTTTCTACACTTTTGAATACGTAAAACAGTTCCTCCCCAATCTGCCTTGATCTTTCATCGTATTTTTCAGCTTCCTCGGGGCTATCGTCAAAAGCCTTCGGATCTTCATACCTAACTGGTATGCGGGCTTCTGTGCCAGGGATATACGGACAGTTTTCATCAGCATGTGAACAGGTCATTACTGCTGCAAATTCGTCCTTAGGGCTTGTCGCATCGTCGTAGACCTTAGAAAAAGCAATAATGGGTTTATCGTTAATGCCATTGGTTATTGTGTACTTTGGGTTCTCAACACCTTCCGAAGTGACTTTAAACCCAAATCTTTCTATAGAAGCAACAGCACGCTCATTAAAGGCGGTAACTTCAACACCTCCGGAGAAACAGGAGGCCGGTACCTGAAAGTAATTGGCAGCAGTTTGAGCCCATATCTGCGAAAATTGGCTTCTACGAGAATTGTGCGTGCAAATAAAGTTAAGGTTGACAGGGCTCTTTTTTTCCATCTTCGATGAGATGTAGTCAATTAGGACCTGTAAAACCGCTTTGCGTTCAGCGCTTATGCGCTCAAAATCGAAAGAATCAACAATTTGCTGAATTTCCGGTAGTAATTTTTGTTCTTCAGTAATCATGATCATTAGCAGCAACCACTTCCAGGCTGACAGTTATTTATGTCTGATAATTTAATTTTCGGTTTTTCAGTCGTGATCCCGCAAGCATCCTTAGCAAGGCAGTCTGTTTGAGTAGGGGTAAGCAAAAACTGCCCCTGCTGAAATTCAATTCCGTACTTTCCCACAGTAGATTCCTGGTATTCCACTTCAATCGTTGCATTTTTCAAGCCCAATCGCTCTTCAGATAGGGCAATGATTTTTCTTAATTTACTGGCACCTAGCCGATGATCGTAATCAGTAGAATGCCAAAGTTGAAAATTGACAGTGGTTTCTTTTCTAAGGACTCCACCACAATCAATGAAATTCTTTTCAATTTGACCTATTTCAGTCACATGAAAGTGTTGCGGTACAGGAGTTCCGTCAGGGAGTATGAAATTGACCACGTCAATAGTATCTAATAATTCTTTTAGTTCGTTTAAATCCATAATTAACAACAGTTATCTTGATCCAGTAATTCCCGGTTTAAATAGTTCATGTAATTCATGACTTGTTTCCAGGTTTCTACATTAAGACAGTAACACCTATTATTGCCTTCAATGCTTCCTTGTATAAGCCCTACACGTTTTAGTTCAGACAAGTGTCTCGATATCGTAGGTTGGGCAAGCGGGAGTATTGATGAGAGGTCATTTACTATACAGGTATCACTTTTGGCCAGGTATTCGATGATCGACATCCTTGCAGGGTGTCCCATTACCTTGAATAGGTCTGCCATTTTTGTGATAGTTTCAGTAAATCCTTCCAGTTTAGTTATTCCCATATTGCAATATTACAATATTGATTACTTAAGACCAATGCCTTTCTTTTAAATTTACATTGTTGACAATACTCATTTGCCTTTTAGCAAATAATGATTAGTTTTGATATGCTTAGAATTTCTAAAGCACACACTCTCATCGATTTTCGCTTAGTTATGATGTACACAATGATGTAATTGATGAGGATTCTATTATAATTAACAGCAAATTATGTATAAAAAATTCTATAAAGAGTTGGGTAAGCTATTGTTTGCAATGGCTAAGGTAGACGGAACGATCCACCCGAAAGAAGTGGCAGCCATGAAAGAGATGGTACGCACGGAGTTGGCACCTTTTGAAGATACAAAAGATGATTTTGGTACTGATGCTGCGTATTTTGCTGAATTCGAATTTGATTTTTTAGCAAATGGGGTACACACAGTTGATGAGGCTTATAGCTCTTTTGAATCCTATATTAAAGAATACGATAAGAAGTTACCTGTAGAATTAAAGAAACTTGCCTATCGGTTATCTTACGGTGTCGCCAATGCATCTCATGGAATCAACAAAAAAGAACAGGCGCTTTTGGATAAAATCGAAGATTTGCTGGGAGTAGTGAATGAAGAAATATAAAAAGATCATGGATTAGCCCCATGACCTTTTTATTATTTTGTATTATATATGTAGAAAACTGGCGATAATAACCCAGATGCCTACAAAGACACCCGCCAGGCCAAGTTTTCCTTGTATAGGAGCTAATTTCGCCAAAAGTGCTTCGCCTTTTTGTTGAGCCTGTTCGTTTTTGGATAGTATCAACTTGCTAATCATACCGTAGCCAAGAATAAATCCTAAAACAGCCTCAGTTAAATTGCCTAATAAGAAAGTAATCCACCATATAGGCCAGGTTGAGAGCCAACCTATACTCAAGAAAGCTTGAATTACTCCCCAAATACCCCATATACAAAACAGCAGTCCAATCCAACCTTGGTATGGGGTGATTTTATCTAATAATTCTTTAGCGTTCGGTTTTTTTGATAATAGTAGTGAAGGAGCGGCCAAAATACCTAAAATGGCCAGCGTGATTCCATAAATCATAATAATTAAGTTTAAGTTCTAAAATTTTGATTAATAACTTAACGGATTCAACGTGTTTGTTGAAACATAGAGGTTTTAAAACACTACGAATTGAATCAAGCGTATTCAAGATACACTCAGCTAAAGGAAGGCTAATTCCCTTTTACGTACATTAAGTTAGGTTCTGAACGAAAGTAGTAAGTATAATGGACTGAAACAAAATTTTTACTTAAATAATAGCCCCTGAAATTCAATTTTCATAACCATGGTCCGATAAATCTGGCTTCGGAAATTATGAGAAGCAAAAAAAAATAGGTTGGTTTGCAATTAGAAATATGAAAAAAACTATTCTTGTACTTGGCCTTGGTTGGCTGGGAGAGACCTTAGCTGTTAATCTGCATGAACAAGGCTTTGAAGTAAAAGGTACAACCACCAGCCTGTCGAAATTAAAAAGACTCGCACATCTGCCTTTTTACGTTACCAGGCTGGAACTTTGTGAAAACGATATAAAAGGCGACCTACAAAGTGTCATGGCCGACGTGGAGCTTATTGTGATTACGATACCTCCCGGAAGACAACACCAGCATTTGGAGAGTTATCTCGGTAGAATGGCATTTTTTCTTTCGAAGGTAAATCCTTCACTTAAAGTTATATATACCAGCTCGACGGGCGTTTATGGTAATGGGGAACTTATTACAGAAACGGCTCCGGTACAAGCGAAAAGGGCGGGAGCACAGGAAATCGTAAAAGTTGAAGCACTTCTTCACAATAAATTCGGTGAAAACCTCACTATTTTGAGACTTGGAGGCCTTATTGGACCTGGTAGGCATCCGGGAAGATTCTTTGCCGCAAATCGGGCTGTAAAGAATCCGAAAGGTTCCGTCAACTTATTGCATTTAAATGATGCAGTAAATGCCATAAAAGCCGTTATCGACAAACAATTATATGGAGAGATTATCAACTTATGCAGCAGTACACATCCACAAAGAGGAGTGTTTTACCAGACTGCGGCAAAATCGTTAAATAGCACGCCTCCTGGCCTGGATAGTGTCGGATCCATTGAAAATAAGGTCATCGATAATAGCAAGTCTAAACACATTTTGGGTTTTCAGTATCAGTACGACGATTTGATGGCCTACCTGGATATAGCAAAATTAGGTAAAGTCTCCATTGTAGGGGCTGGTCCGGGTTCTACCGATTTACTCACCATAGAAGCCTATAGGTTGATAAATGAAGCGGAAATAATATTGCATGATAAGTTGGTTCCCCATCAATTGCTCCTTATAAATTCGGAAGCCCGGCATGAAGATGTAGGTAGGATATTTGGGGAACAATCAAGTCAGAAAGAGCGTCAGGAAAAAATAAATACCTTACTCAAAAAGTATTATTTCGAGGGAGCAAAAGTAGTGAGACTCAAATCTGGAGATCCCTACATTTATGGGCGTGCTGCTGAAGAAGCACGCTTTTTGAAAGAAGAGAAAATACCATTTAATGTTGTACCCGGTATTTCAGCTGCCCTTGCCGCAGCAGATCGCTTTAATGTTCCCATTACTGAACGGTATCAATCCAATGCGGTTTTAATCTGCACGGCACACACGGCCGATGATAATGCAACAATGCATTTCGACGCCATGGTGTCGCACCTTAACGCAGGTAATACCTTGGCTGTGTATATGGGGCTGCACAGTCTGGAGAAATTTATTCCACGTTTATTAGATGTATGTGATGCCGATGTGCCCGTTTGCGCCATTTCAAAGGTTGCTCGTGACGATGAGCAAATTATGGTTTCTTCCTTGGGTGGTATAATCGGAGAAATGAAGCGTAAACCGTTACCTACACCAGTTGTTTTTCTCGTAGGGGCAAAACCGATTGCTTGATTGTTAATCGTGTTAGACGTAAATGCCGGCATTAGCCGTCATTCAAATATTCGACGATTCTGCTCAAATGTTAGTAACACTATACCGCAGTCGCATATTCTCTTTGGTATAATTCATGGAGCCCCTTTAATATGTTTGGCGCAACTTTAAATTTAAAAAGCAAAAACATCATCGGATGCATTGCTTTAATTTTAGGAGTAACTTCCATTGTGAAAAATGCTTCCGAGCTGTTTTTATTAATTGCCTTTACCCCAAGTGTGCCCTTAGCGCTTTTTATGGGCATCGATGATTCGTAAATATCGACCGTATAGTGTGAACCCTCAACCCAATCTGTTATACGTTCTTTTACATAGTTACCATCTTTCATATTACATTGTCTGGTGCTGCCTATCTCGCAACTGTCAGCGCCTTCTATAAATTGAGAAGAACTTAACAGAGGGTGAAACCTTTCAATGTTTGAATAATCGGCCAGGTAATTCCATAAAATCTCCGAAGGGGCATTTATTGTTTTTTTAACTGATACTCTCATAAGATAATTTCAATTTTTAGTTCTTACAAAACCGATTAAATAGAGGATGGTTTTGTTCAATTAAATAACAACAAAGGCATTTTTATTTTTTGCCAAAAGAGCTCAAAAACATGCCAATAAAGCTCAATAGTTCAACCAAAGAGGTATTAGTGATAAGAATAGGTGATTAATTATTGTAGTTAAGTGAAAAATGATCTTAAAAAAGTGTAAATACATGGTTACTTTTTGTTCGAAAAATGGTATATATATAAAGAAGAGAATACCTGTCAGATTATGTCAGTTTTACCTGCCATTTTAATATTCTTCTATAGGCTTTTTACCAGTAACTAATTTATTCATGACCATAATGTTTTGTTTGTTTTTGTTTGTTGTTGTAGGATTAACCGTTAAATGGGCAAAACAAGGTTTGTGACCTTAACAATTTGTATAGTAGTTCTTGACGTTATTGTTTGTTTTTTAAGCAAAAAAATCATGTAATATTTGACTGTTATCCGTAGTAATCCATTCTTAGATAATTTGGAAATATGGTGTAATGTTTTTTTGAAACAAGATCAAAAATAGTTTTACGGAGTTCGTCTACATTTTCTCTTTCGGTTGCCGACATGAAAATAGTATGGTCGCTGATTTTTAAATAGGAATTTTTTAAAGTTTTTAATTTATCTTCCTGGTTTTCTTCTGCTTCTACTTTAAAATTATCCACTTTGTTAAATACGATAATCGTCGGTTTATCACTGGCCTTAATTTCTTGTAATATAGAGTTGACAATAATTATATGTTCCTCGAAATTGGGGTGAGAAATATCCACCACATGCATGAGTATATCTGCTTCTCGAACTTCGTCTAAGGTAGATTTGAAACATTCGATGAGTGTCGTAGGTAGTTTTCTAATGAAACCTACCGTATCTGTCAGCAAATAGGGGATGTGTCCGGCTACTACCTTTCGTACAGTTGAATCTACCGTGGCAAATAACTTGTTTTCGGCAAAAACGTCTGATTTTGATAATAAACGCATCAAAGTAGATTTGCCAACATTGGTATAACCAACCAGAGCTACCCGAACCAATTGATCGCGTCCTTTGCGCTGTGTTGCGCTTTGCTTATCAATTTTCTGAAGTTTGTTTTTTAACTTTGATATTTTGTCCCGAATAATACGACGGTCCGTCTCAATCTCTTTTTCACCTGCACCACCTCGAGTGCTAGTTCCACCACGCTGCCTTTCAAGGTGAGTCCACATGCGTGTCAAACGTGGTAATAGGTATTGCGCACGAGCTAGTTCAACCTGCGTTTTCGCCTGTGCAGTTTTCGCTCGAAACAAGAAGATGTCCAGTATCAATAAACTTCGATCATAAATTTTAACCGAGAGCTCTTTTTCAATATTTCGTAATTGAGAGGGAGAAAGGTCATCATCAAAAATAACCATGTCTATTTTTTCACACTCAATAAAGATTCGGACCTCTTCTAATTTTCCTTTTCCAATAAATGTACGTTTATCAGGTCTTTCCAAAGGTTGAATAAACCGGCCTTTTGTTTCTATTTGAATAGTACTGGCTAGAAATTCTAATTCGTCAAGGTATTCGGTTGTCTGTTCTTTGTCTTGCGTTTGGTTGGTTAGTGCGACCAGAATGGCCTTATCTTTTTGATTTTTAATCTTCTCGACTTCTATCATTCAATTATAAAGCCTTAATATATGAATTTAGAGATGTTGACAGTGAAGGAGAAAGTGTCTTTTCCTGATGTTGGTTTTGTCCTAAACAATGATCTTTACGTAATGGCAGTTCATTATTATTTTTTTTGGTCCCATGAACTCGATTGCAGTCGTTTGAGTCAAATCTTATGAAATTGCCGGATAGCACTTCGGTATTATCTAATTTTAACTCTTTGTGTAACTGTACAATACGCAGGCTTTTATGTAAAGCAACCAGAAATACATAAACGAAAAGCGCCAAACCAAGAAGAGCAAGTCCTTTATTTACTTTTTTGAGGCCTATTATCGATACAGGTATGGCAACAGCTATTAATACAATTTTTACTATAAGCCAGGTTTCGGTTTGTCCTCTTTGAACTAACAACATGATGCCCGAAATGATGATGAGGGGACCGAGAATCATCTCAATTATTTTTCCTTTCTTTTGAACTTTCTCAAAAAAATCCAAATTCAAAAACAGCAGGGCCACTTTTAAGATGTAAACTGTCAAGAATAAGTAAATGATGCCTTTATGAGCATGTAGAAGAACTGTAAAATCCATGTCGAAGTTTGTAAGTTTGTGCAATTTAACTGAAATAGCTCACTGAATCAATAATTCTTGGGCCTATTGTCTGGTAAAATGATAAAACAAGTCTAAATTTACCGCCAGATTAATTCTACGATACAAACTTTGCGAATAGGGATCTCCATAAATACCGCTTGGAATATATATAACTTTAGAATGGGACTCATCGAAGAGTTCTTGAGATTAGGTCATGAGGTGATAGCAATCGCCCCTCAGGACGACTATGCGCAACTTTTGGAAAAAGCGGGTTGTGAGTTTTTCCACGTCCCAATTCAGGGAAAAGGAGCTAATCCTTTAAATGATTACCAGTTATATCGCACATATGTGGATGTTTATAGAAAGAGCGGCCTTGAAATGGTATTGCAATACACTATCAAACCTAATATTTACGGGACGCTGGCAGCCAAGAAATGTGGGATTCCTTGCATTAACAACGTCTCTGGATTAGGAACCGTATTTATTCGCGACAATTTGGTGTCCAAAATTGCCAAAAGATTGTATAAGAGGGCCTTTGTGTACCCATATAAAGTCTTTTTTCAAAATAAAGATGACCGAGATCTTTTTATTAGACATGATTTGGTGAAGGCGAATAAGACAGACTTACTACCAGGTTCGGGGATAGATGTGGAAAAATTTTGCCCGACAGAGTGTGAGCCTCAAGAGGACCAACACTTTCGCTTCCTGATTGTTGCACGAGTACTATATGATAAAGGGCTGGTGGAACTGGCAAAAGCAGCTCAGATTTTGAAAGCAAAAGGGTATAACTTTAAGTGTGACCTCTACGGTTTTTTGGATCAGGATTCCAAAATGGGGATACCCTTAAGCCAGGTAGAGGAATGGGGAAAAGAGGAACTGATTTTTTATAAAGGAACTACAGATGATGTACGTCCTATAATAGAAAATACGAATTGTGTAATATTACCTTCTTACAGAGAAGGAACCCCTAAATCACTACTGGAAGGAGCGGCTATGCAGAAACCACTAATTGCCACCGATGTGCCAGGATGCAAGGAAGTAGTAATTGATGAATTCAATGGTTTTCTGTGTAAAGTGAAAGACGAAACTTCCCTGGCCGAGAAAATGGAAAAAATGATGATGTTGAGTTTTGATGAACTTCGACAATTGGGGCAGAATGGCAGGAAACTGGTTGTTCAAAAATTTGATCAAAAAATTGTAATAAATAAGTATATTACGTGCATAAAATCGCAAGTAAATGGAGTTTAAGGAAACGGGAATCGAGGGATTGTATGAAATTTATCCCAGGATATTTGAAGATGACAGAGGCTATTTTTTCGAATCTTTCAGTCTTCAGAAATTTAATGAATATGTGCCGGAAATAACTTTTGTTCAGGATAATCAATCATTTTCTGTTCAGGGGGTGCTAAGAGGTTTACATTTTCAGAAAGGGGAACATGCACAGGGTAAGTTGGTGCGTGTGGTTAAAGGTAAAGTTCTGGATGTTGCTGTTGACCTGAGACCTGAATCCAATACATTTGGACAGCATAGATCTGTCATACTCGATGCTGAACGTCATAACATGTTCTATGTGCCCCCTGGCTTTGCACATGGATTCTCTACGTTAGAAGATGCAGTTTTTCAGTATAAATGCACTAATTTGTACAATAAAGCATCGGAAGGTGGAATAATATGGAACGATCCCGAATTAAATATCGACTGGAATTTGGAAAACCCCAATGTGTCTGAAAAAGATGCTGAACTTGACACTTTTGAAGCATATAAAAACTCTTTGAACAACTAAAACAAGGCTTTTTGAAAAAGAAAATTCATTTTAACAGGACATATGGTCGTTTTGTGCAGTTATTGTTTTTAATTTCAATAACCGTTTCATTATCCGGGTGCGCCGTCTACAAGCAAAACTTGATGTTCAAAAGCGATGAGATGTCAACAGCGTTTGCAAAAAAGGTCGAAGAAACCGAACATAACTATAAAGTACAGCCTAATGACTATCTTATGGTTGATGTATATACCAATGGTGGTGAACTACTCATTGATCCGAATTTCCAATATTCAGGAGATATGGGGCAGTCAAGATTTCAACAGGAAAAGCCAAAGTATCTTGTAAGAGTTGATGGTAAAGTCGATTTACCTATGATTGGTGAAGTGGAGGTAGATGGCCTGACAATTGTTGAATTAAATGTGTTGCTCTCTTCAAAATATAATGAATTTTATGAAAATTCCTTCGTCTATGCGCAATTAGTAAATCAACGAGTGATAATAATTGGCCCGGAAGGAGGTAAAGTAATACCTCTGTTGAATGAGAATATGAACCTGATAGAAGTAATAGCTCTTTATGGTGGGATGGGGAAAGATTCCAAATCGAATAGTATAAAGATTTTAAGAGGCGATCTCAATGATCCTGAAATATTTGCGATAGACCTGTCAACAATCGAAGGAATGAAAAAGTCTCAACTCAAAATCGAAGCTAATGATATTATATATATTGAACCAGGTCGAAAAATTCTAAGTGAGTCTTTGAGAGATATAACGCCAATTGTTAGTTTAACAACTAGCGTCTTGACTTTAGTTATATTACTGACTAATATAACGCGATGAGTGATATAGAGAATTTCAACGAAGCAGATTTTAGTGCAATTGGCAAGAAGGGCAGTTCGGGCTTTTCGCTCGCTCAAGGCTTTGATTGGTATAAACTGAGAGCTACCATTTTTAAAAGCAAATGGCTAATAGTATTTTTAATTCTTTTTACCTCAACCGGCGGCTATTTTTTTGTCAGATATACCAAACCTGTTTATGAATCTAATTCAGTCCTAAAATTGGATGTCAAAAGTGATGCCAATTTGCTGGGGTTAACGGTAAATGAAAATGCGAATAAGAACTTTCGGGACATCTCAGGCGAAATTGAGATAATAAGATCCAAACTGATTAGTGAGAAAGTAATTAAACTACTCGCACTTGATGTTTCTTATTATGAAAAGGGAAATCTACTTTATGACGAAAAATACAATAGTCATTGCTTTGATGTAGAATTTAAAAAGGGAAATAACAAAATCCTCTATGATAGTCCGGTTAGCGTAACCATAAAGGATTACAAGACTTATGTACTTCGTTATACTAATGAAAAGATTGGAAAAGAATTTGAGCGTGAATTTAAATTTGGCGAAGAAGTAAACCTTTTCGGGTTTTCATTTAATATACTGCCAAATTTAGGCTTCTCCAGCAAGAATTTTGATATTGAGTATTTCTTCATAGTACATAGCGCAGGAGCTCTTAATCAGTATTTTCAGTCTAATTTATCAGTAGGTATTCTCAATTTAAGTGCCAATACCATTAATATCACTTTTAAAGATAACAACCAATATAAAGCCAGAGATATAGTCAATGCGGTAGATACAATTTACCTCGTAGAAACGCTTCAGAAGAAATCGAAAGCCCAGCAACAACAAATAGGTTATATTGATCAACAGCTGGCAAATACAGAAAAAAAGCTCAAAGATGCCGAAAAACTACTGGAAGAATTCGTGAAAAGCTCCAAAACACCAAACCCCGCAGAGCAATTTAGCAAATTAGCATCCAGGGTAGAGGAATTGCAAGACCAAATCAGAGCACTCGAATATAAAGGAGAACTGCTCGGCGAATTGAAAGAAGTTATTAAAAGGAATCAGAAGTTCGATAAATATTTTCCGGTGATTGAAGGTATAGGTAACGAACAACTTAGAATGAGCATAAAAAACTTAAATGCCCTGCTGCAGGAGTTTGAAAAGGTAAGTAGAAAGAGTAAACCTACAACAGCTATTTATGCAGATAAAGAGAATGAGCTGCGTAAGATGAAGATTAGCGTACTCGACTTTATTGAAAGATCGGAAACGCTTAATGAAAATCAAATAAACCATTTGGAAAACAAACTCAAGGAAGCAAAAGATATTTTTCTCGATTTACCTTCCAAGGAGACGGAATTGACCCGCTTAAAAAGACAGTACAATCTTTACGAAAAATTTTTTATGGTCCTCAAAGAAAAACGTGTAGAGTATGACCTTGCAAAAGCGGGAACAGTACCCGCTTTTGTTATTCTGTCACGTGCAAGTTTAGCGCTTCAACCTATTTATCCTGAGAAAGGCCTAATATATGCTTTTTCAATATTACTAGGAATGGTGTTGTCTACAAGTATCGTGGTTGTACGCTTTTTGATGCAAAACACGATAGTAAATCAAAAAGATCTCGAAAACCTCACTAATGTTGCGGTATTAGGAGTGGTGCCTAAGTATACCAAAAAGAAATTAGAATATTCTAAATTGGTTATTGGCATAAATCCAAAGGCAGCAATAAGTGAAGCGTTGAGATCAATTAGAACTAATATCGACTTCATTAGTTCCAATAAACAGAAATTAGTGATTACAACGACCTCAACATATAGTGGAGAAGGTAAAACTTTTGTGACTATCAATTTAGGAGGAGTGATATCTTTATCCAACAAAAAGGTAATAGTACTTGATTTGGATATGAGAAAGCCAAAAGTACATATTGGTTTTGATGCGGAGAATACAATTGGTATGAGCAATATTCTAATCAATAATGCTTCTCTGGAAGAATGTATAAAGAAGTCTCAATTAGAGAATTTACATTTTATCTCCGCAGGTCCACCACCGCCTAACCCTTCAGAGTTAATACTGAATAATAGATTTGAGGAAATTATTGAAGCATTGAAACGACAATACGATGTTATTATGATAGATACACCACCTGTCGGAATAGTAACAGATGGTTTATTGGTTATGAAAAAAGCAGATATTCAATTGTATATTGCCAGAGCAGAATATTCTAAAAAGAATATAAGGCATCATATTAACGATTTGCACTCCTCAGGACATTTTAATAACCTGGCTTTAATACTTAATTCAGTTAGCCAGTCGTCCAATTATGGCTATAGAACCGGCGGTTACGGTTATGGCTATTATTCAGATGATGCTACCAGTAAAAAAAAGGTTAGAAAACTATTTGCAAAATAAAATCATGATTTTCGTTACAGGTGCAACTGGTTTGTTGGGGAGACATTTGCTTAAAGCCCTTCTTGAAAAGGGGGACAAAATCAAAGCGAATTACAGAAATAAAGCGAGCTTAGACGAATTGAATCTAAGCCATTCCAATCTGGAGTGGGTGCAGGGCGATGTGCTCGATGTTACTTTTTTGCACAAAGAATTAAAGGGGATTAAACAAGTTATTCATGCAGCAGCTGTTGTGTCATTTGATCCGTCAGATACGGCACTTATTGAAAAAGTAAATGTTGAAGGGACGAAAAATGTGGTGGATGCTGCCATTGAAAATAAGGTAGAATCATTTTTCTTTGTTAGTTCCATTGCGGCAATTGGAAGAGATGAAAACGTAGACATCATAGACGAAAGTACAAAGTGGGTCGAATCAGATTTGAATACGCCCTATGCAAATTCGAAATATATGGCCGAATTAGAAGTATTTCGAGCTCAGGAAGAAGGAATGAATGTGTTAGTAGTTAATCCTTCGATAATATTAGGGCCCGGTGACTGGAATAAAAGTAGTGGGCAATTGTTTAAGTTCGTATGGAATAATAGTAAATATTATACTGGTGGAACTTTTAATTACGTTGATCTTAGAGATGTAGTAGCTATCATTCTTAAGCTAATGGATAAAGGCGTTTTTGGAGAGCGCTACATCTTGAATGCTGGAAATATTTCGTTTCGTAACTTCTTTAAGAAAACAGCACGGGCCTTTAACAAACCCCAACCCAGCTTAAAAGTGGCAGATTTCCTCGTGAAATTAGTGTATAGAATTGACAGAATAAGGGTAGCAATTTTCGGAGGGAAGTCTACCGTAACTAAAGAGACAGTAAAACTACTGAAGAAGTCATTTAAATATGACAATTCGAAAATAATAAGAGAATTGGGCTACGAATTTATTAATATTGACGATTCTATATCCTGGACTTGTAGCGCATATGTGGAAAAATATAAATTGTGACTCTAACCTTTGAATTCAGGAAATAGTATATTTAATTAGAGACAAGCGGTTATTTGTAAATTAAAATCAGACCAATTGGAGAAATTTTTCGACTATTCCGGTGAAGAAAAAGAATCTATAAGACGATTTGAAGAAATGCTTGAAAATAATGAAACGTATTTCTTTGATTCGTCTATATACGAATTCATAGTTAATTATTATGTTAATACCGCTCAATTAGACAAAGCGAAACATGCTTGCGAATTAGGTATCAAACAACACCCATATAGCGCGGACCTTTTGGTGGAATACGCTCAACTGTTTATAGAAGACTCCAGATTCGAAGAGGCGCTGGATGCTCTGGAAAGAGCCGAAAGTTTGTTACCAGGTGATCCGGAGCTTCTTCAGCTCAAAGGTGTTGTACTACTTGATATGGAGCATTTCGAAGAAAGCATTGAATATTTTGAACAACTCATCTCCTTAGTACCAGAAAACGATGAATTTCATTATAACCTTGGCTTAGCTCATCAGGGATTAAATCATCTCGACGAGGCAATTGCCCATTTTCAACTTGCAAATCGCATAAATCCATTAAATGAAGATGTGATATTTGACCTGGTGGTTTGTATGGAGGTTTCTGGTCGTTTGGAAGAATGCGTGGACTACTATAAAGATTTTATAGATCAAGAGCCTTATTCGGTTAACGCGTGGTACAATTTGGGACTCATTTATGATAAGCTAAAACGCTTTGATGAAGCCCTGGAAGCTTACGATTATGCCGTAATAATTGATGATACATTTTCTTCTGCCTACTATAATATGGGTAGTACTTATCTCAATGTAGGCAATTTCCATAAAGCCATTGAAGCTTATAACAAAACATTGGAACTTGAAAACTGGCATGATACACAGTTGTTTTTTAACCTCGGTCAATGCTATTTTCAGTTAGAATTATATGACAGAGCGATCGCCTTTTACCAAAAGGCAACACTGGTGGATGAAGATAATGATCTCGCTTATTATGGCCTTGGCCAATGTTTGCAAGAACAGGAACGGTGGTTTGAATCCATCCATTTTTTTAAAAAAGCTACAAAAATAAACAAAACGAACGCTTTGTATTGGTTTGCAGTGGCCAAAGCAGAAAATAATGTAGGAAATATATCTTCTTCCGTGGAAGCATTTCGTAAAGCAAGTGAACTCAACCCCGCCAATAAAGAAATATGGATATATTGGGCTCAGGTAGTTGCAGAGCAGGGGTATTATGAAGATGCCATATCTCTAATTTTTAGTGGTATTTATGAACTTCCAGAAGATGCAGAACTTAACTATTGGGCTGTTATTTACCTCATAAAAGCAGGTAAATATAAAGAAGCCTTTATTTATTTAGAAAATGCATTAATTTTGGACTTTGAAAAGCATGTAATGCTCTTTGATAGTTTTCCTGAATTGGAAACCCAGAAGGCATTAATGAAAATAATAGATCAATTTAGAGAAGGGAATGTACGATAATTATTCGTTAACAAAAGTTCCAGAAAGACCGGCTAAGCCTCGTGAATATGGCTTTACAATGGTCATGGACAAAGGATTGAGTATACGCCAGGCTGAGGATTTTCTGGAAGTTGGAAAAGATTATGTAGACATTGTTAAGCTTGGATGGGCAACGTCTTATGTTGTGCCTAATTTGGACCAAAAATTAGCGCTGTACAGAGAGGCAGGTATTCCTACATATTTCGGGGGTACACTTTTTGAGGCCTTTTTGGCAAGAGATCAATTCGATGACTACCGTCGTGTACTTGACAAGTTTAAGATGGAATACGCTGAAGTCTCTGACGGATCGTTAGATATTGAACATGAGAAGAAATGTGAGTATATAAGAACACTCGCTCAACAGGTAACTGTTTTGTCTGAAGTAGGTTCTAAAGACGAAACCAAAATTATACCACCGTATCAATGGATAAAATTGATGAAGGCTGAACTGGAAGCAGGTTCATGGAAAGTTATTGGTGAAGCTCGTGAAGGGGGTAACGTAGGCCTTTTTCGCTCTAGTGGCGAAGTTCGCTCGGGCCTCGTGCAAGAAATATTAACAGAAATACCTTTCGAGAAAATTATCTGGGAAGCACCTCAAAAATCTCAACAGGTATTTTTTATAAAGCAATGTGGGGAAAATGTTAATCTAGGCAATATTGCTCCTCACGAGCTTATTCCATTAGAAACAATTCGTTTAGGATTAAGAAGTGATACTTTTGACCTTTTCCTTTAATCCTCTGAAGTCATTAGAAAAAGGTTAAGAAATACAGTTACAAAATCGAAGATGGTAAGCCTAAATTAGACCATTGATATTTCACCAGGTGGCATACAGATAGCTCTGCAGTTCTTATGCAATCCGTTCGAAACAATTTTCTTTTAGGTTAAAACGACGAAATAGGACTAATGGATATATATGAAATATTAAAGGTAATTGGTTTAAGTATATTGCCAATTGCAGAGTTGAGAGGAGGAATACCATATGGAATTTTACAAGCGGAAATGAATCCTGTATTGGTTTACTTTATTAGCTGTAGTGCCAATATTTTAGCTTTTCCCGCTGTTTTTCTATTCATTAATTTGTTTCATGGGCCGCTCTTAAAATGGGGGTTTTATGAAAGAATGTTTGAGAAAATAGTTGCTAGAACCCGGCGAAAACTCGAAAGTAAAGTAGAAAAATACGGTTTTTGGGCACTAATGATTTTCGTAATGATTCCTTTGCCGGTGACAGGTGCATATACAGGTTCTCTTGCGGCTTGGATATTTGGCTTACCGCGCAAGAAAGCCTTTTTCGCAGTCACACTGGGAGTACTAATAGCAGGAATTATAGTCACCGCTGTAGTGGAGTCCGGTTCGGCTTTGAGTTCCATATTCACAAAAAAATTGTAATATATTGGATGTTTTTGGCCTCATAGGATACCCACTATCACACAGCTTTTCTAAAAAGTACTTTGCCGATAAATTCGAAAAAGAAGGAATACAAAATTGTGAATATAACAATTACGAACTGAGCTCTATGGAGCTTTTTCCCTCGTTAATAGAGCAACTGGGCGATGAACTATGTGGACTTAATGTTACAATTCCCTACAAAAAGGATGTCATAAAGTACCTCGACAAAATCGATGAATCTGCTGAAAAAATTGGAGCTGTAAATGTAATCAAAAATGACAGAGGAAAGTTAATTGGTTACAATTCAGATTATTACGGTTTTTTGTCTTCGTTAGAAGGTTTCGTCGGTGACGAATTGTCATCCCTCAGGGCCTTGGTTCTTGGCACCGGAGGTGCAGCACAGGCAGTAGTAGCAGCGCTTGATTCCCTTACTGTTCCTTATAAGTACGTGTCAAGGTCGGCGACCCATGATAAATTGGCATACGCAGATTTAACTGACGACATTATAAAGCAGCATCGTTTAATTATTAATACGACACCGCTCGGCATGCACCCAAATGTTGATGTGTGTCCACCAGTTCCATATACTGCCATATCAGAAGGTCATTATTTATTCGACCTTATATACAACCCTGAAGAAACCTTATTTATGAAGAAAGGGCGCCGGCAAGGAGCCAAAGCCCTTCATGGTTTGGAAATGCTCATAGGACAGGCTGAAAAAGCCTGGGAGATATGGAATAACTGAGTACGCCTCATATCGTATTTGTCTAGGTGATTATTTTTGAGTAATTTTTGAACCATTCTTTTTCTAAAACGGTTTCGAACAAATGGATCAGTTTAAGTTGGTGTCAGATTTTAAGCCCACCGGTGATCAACCCGCGGCTATAGGGGAGCTTGTCAATGGGCTTCAAAATGAGGAAAAAAATCAAACATTATTAGGTGTAACGGGCTCAGGTAAAACATTCACGGTGGCTAACGTGATTAAAGAAATTAATACGCCTACAATCATTTTAAGCCACAATAAAACATTGGCTGCGCAGTTGTATAGTGAGTTCAGACATTTTTTTCCTGACAATGCCGTGGAATATTTTGTTTCATACTATGATTACTACCAGCCCGAAGCGTATTTGCCCACTTCAGACACTTATATAGAAAAAGACCTTTCCATAAACGATGAAATCGAGAAACTGAGATTGAGAGCAACTTCATCTTTAATGTCTGGCCGTAAGGATGTAATTGTAGTCTCCTCCGTATCATGTATTTATGGTATGGGGAACCCTGTGGAGTTTGAGAATAATATAATCAGGCTCAAAGTTGGTCAGGAGATATCCAGAAATCAACTATTATTTAGCTTTGTCGATATTCTTTACAGCAGAACAGAAGGAGACTTTTTGAGAGGTACATTCAGAGTGAAAGGAGATACGGTAGATGTTTTTCCTGCATATGCCGATTATGCTTTTCGAATATTTTTTTGGGGCGACGAAATAGAACAAATACAAATTATTGATCCCTTAACCGGGACTAAATTGCAGGATCAGCGCGAAATAACCTTGTTTCCTGCAAACCTATTTGTTACAGGTAAAGATTTGCTTAATGAGTGTATCGAAGAAATTCAGTCAGATTTAATGGAACATGTGAGATCTTTTGAATCTGAAGGGAAATTCATGGAAGCTAAAAGAGTATTGGAACGTACTGAGTTCGATTTGGAAATGATGCGGGAGTTGGGGTATTGTAGTGGTATAGAAAATTACTCCAGGTACTTCGACAGAAGAAATCCAGGCGAGCGACCTTTTTGTCTCTTGGATTATTTCCCTGATGATTACCTCATGGTGATTGACGAAAGCCACGTTACTTTACCGCAGATAAGAGCAATGTGGGGAGGAGATCGTTCCAGGAAAGTTAATTTGGTGGATTATGGCTTTAGAATTCCGGCGGCGATGGATAACAGACCACTCACTTTCCAGGAATTTGAAGGGGTAAGAAATCAAACAATTTTCGTGAGTGCTACCCCGGGAGATTTTGAATTGGAACAGTCGGAAGGTGTTATAGTGGAACAGTTAATTCGCCCGACAGGCCTTTTGGACCCCGAAATAGATGTGAGGCCAAGTGCTAATCAGATAGACGATTTATTGGAAGAGGTGGATGACCGCATCAAAAACGATGAACGCGTTCTGGTTACCACACTAACAAAACGAATGGCCGAAGAACTGTCAAAGTACCTCCAAAATCTAAACATCAAAACAAAATACATTCACTCTGAGATAGACACTTTTGAACGTGTGGATATTTTAAGAGAATTGCGATTGGGTGAAATAGATGTGTTGGTAGGGGTGAATTTGCTCCGTGAAGGTCTGGACCTGCCCGAAGTTTCACTGGTAGTAATTTTTGATGCCGATAAAGAAGGTTTCCTGAGAAATGAACGCTCGATGATTCAAACGATAGGTCGTGCTGCCAGAAATGCCAAAGGAAAGGTGATAATGTATGCAGACAAAATTACAGGCTCAATGCGCAAAGCTATTGATGAAACGGCACGTAGAAGAGCAATTCAAACGGCTTACAATGAAAAACATGGAATCACTCCTAAAACCGTAGTGAAATCCAATGATGCCTTGCTTGAGCATCAGAATACAGGTCATAAGAATCGAAAACAATATGCTTCTGTCCAGGAGAATGCGCCTGTTAAAGTTGCGGCCGATCCCGTAATGGCTTATATGAACAGAGATCAACTGGAGAAATTAGCCGATAAGCTTAAAAAAGATATGGAATTGGCAGCCAAAGACATGGACTTTGTTACTGCTGCAAAATTGAGAGATGAGTATTTTGAAGTGATGGGTAAAATTGGAAAATAATCTACTAAATCAGGGAATGATATACTTCTATTACTCCTTGAGCCATTTTTTCCTTTGTGAAGTGCGTTAACAGATGTTTGTGCGCATTACTAGTCAGTCGCTCAGCGAGTTTTTCGTCTTTTAGCAGTTTCAATACACCAATTGCCAAATTTTTGTGATCCTTTACCTCATATAAGAGCCCGGTTTCCAGGTGTATAACGGCTTCTGGTATGCCACCGGCTTTTGTCGCTACGACAGGTAATCTATTAGCAAAAGCATCCAAAATGGTGGTGCCCAGTCCTTCGGTCTTGGACGTCATTAAGAAGATGTCCAAATCTTGAATTATGGAAGGGATATTTGCGACAAACCCTGTCATAGTGATATAAGAGGACATTTCTTGTTGTGCTATGTATTGCTCTATGTCTGACTTTAACGGGCCGTCTCCAATAATAAAAAAGTGGATTTTATCTTTACTGGAAGCAATTATCTCTTTTGCGGTATCAACAAATGTATAATAGTCTTTGTGATCTGCCACCGCTGAAATATTACCTATCAGCTTGGTGTCTAAATCAATATTATATTTTTTGTGTAATTCGAAACTCCGTTTGGAGTGTTTGAATTTGTCCAGATTTATACCACTTTGGACCGTACAGCATACTTCAGGGTTATGTAGATCTTTTCTCATAATGACCTCAATAGCTTTTGAAATGCATATGATTTTTTTCAGGCTTTTATGATTGAATTTAAAGCGTGACAATACATTTGGCTTGATAGGAAAATCAACCCTCCGGTGTAAAATGAATTGAGCGGGACAGCCTAAGACCTTTGCCCAGACAGCCATGGCATGAGAGTGGCTGCTATGAGCATGTAAAAAAGTAATAGCATTTTGTTTGCAAAATTTGGAAACGGAAGCAGCAGTGAGTAGATCAAATTCATTTTTGAAGCCCAGTTCGATATAGGGAACTGCGTTTTTTTTACAGTAATCCAAAAAGGCTGAAGCACGTTTGCATGCCACAAAAACTTCAATACCCCTGGCTTTTGTTTCTTCCACCAAATACGCCAATTGTTGTTCTCCTCCTCTCCAACTTCGTTCCGAACTTAGATGCAATATTTTCATTTCGATTTATGAAGCAATTCTAGCTTTTTATATTTTAAGTATTTACTATACGCTGAGTTTTTGGCAATCAATAAACCATTTTTCCCATCCAAAAACCCCAACTTTATCAAATAACAACGAAAGAAAATGGCAAGCATACTACTATATTTCTTTAAAAGTGAATACTTTTTACCTTGATCGAAGAGGGCCTTGGAAGCAACACTTGAAAAATAATCTATTTGAGCGAGGTGTTGTTCGATTGAATCAATTGTGTAATGTAATATATTCCCTTTTAGGTTTTTAGAGCTAGCCCCCGCCTTTAAATCTAACCTGTCATGAGGGTTTCGACCTTTCCACTCAGCTTTATTTTTCTCGAATAAGCGCAATTTCCAGTCCGGATACCATCCTGAGTGTTTGATCCATTGACCGCAATAATTATTTAGACGCTTAAAATAATAACCATTAAACTGCCAATTTGTCTTGATAGCAAGCACTTCCTGGCGGGCAATATCATCCAGTGCTTCATCCGCATCAAGAGATAATACATAATCGTTAGATGTGAGTGTCAATGCACGGTTCTTTTGCTCTATATGACCATCGAATGTGTGCTCGTAGAATTTGACATCATATTGTTGACAGATTTGCTTTGTATTATCAGTTGAAAAGGAATCAAGTACAATTACCTCGTCTGCGATAGGTATTATCGAATCGAGACATCGCGCAATTTTTGCTTCTTCGTTGTATGTGATTATGACAACCGAAAGTGATATTGACATAGGCCTTTTGATACTCAAAAGTACAAAACTTTGGACGCTCTTTGATAAAATGTTCCCTATTCCAATGAAAAAAAACGGAAAATTTGACATGAAAATAGAAAATAGCACACTTTATGTAAAATACTTTACAGGCAATTACGTCTATTTTATTAGATTTGTATGTGCAATCTTGCCGGTGTCCACATCCGTATTGTGGTGTCAAGAGCATGAATGACGAGAATAGAAAGTCGAAATATTTAACCAAGCAAGAGCGTGATATAGCGTTTGAAAACGAGTTTATGCCCTTTATCGACTCGTTATATAACTTTGCTTACAGGCTAACATTTGATGAAGATGACGCAAATGATTTAGTTCAGGAAACGTACTTAAAAGCATATCGTTTTTTTGATTCTTACGAAAAGGGAACTAATGCAAAAGCTTGGTTGTTTAGAATACTGAAAAACAGTTTTATTAACGATTTTCGTAAGAAAAGTAAGGAACCTTCTAAGGTTGATTATAACGAAGTCGAGTCGTTTTATAACTCTGAAGATACAGATTCAGATGCAACAGTAGACTTGCGTACCGAAACTGTACAAGATATGATTGGCGATGAGGTAGCTAATGCACTAAATGCATTGGAAGTCGATTTTCGTACTATATTAATCCTATCTGATTTGGAAGGATTCAAATACGAAGAAATGGCGAAAATACTGGATATCCCAATTGGTACGGTACGTTCAAGACTACATCGGGCTCGTAACCTTTTGAAGGAGAAGCTTAAAGCCTATGCTTTAAAAATGGGTTATAATTAAATCGGTGAGTATGAATAAAAATTTACAAAATCTTTCTGGAGCTTCAGGCAAAGAAACAAATGGTGTTAACTCAGGAGAATCTGAAGGCAAGTGTGCCAGGTTCATGCAGGTATTACAATTGATTCTTGATGACGAAGCAAGTAAAGAGGACAGAGAATTCTTTAAAGCTCGTATTGACAACTACAGTGTTTGCCTTGAGGCTTATGAAATAGAAAAAACGTTATTGGTAGAGATTAAGTCAAAGCTGGAGAAAAAATGTTGTCCTGAGCAAGTGGTTCTCGCAATTAAAGATAAATTGAAAAATCATTCGTAACGCAGCATGTCAGGAAAGCTTATTATTTTTTCCGCACCATCAGGTTCGGGTAAAACTACTATAGTTAAACACCTCATAAAAAATAATGGAAATTTAGGCTTTTCCATATCAGCATGTACCAGACCTATAAGAGAAGGAAAAGAGATAGATGGCAAAGATTATTATTTTCTGTCCAGAGAATTATTCCTCGATAAAGTGAAAAAAGGAGAGTTTGTTGAGTGGGAAGAAGTCTATGAAGGAAATCTTTATGGTACTTTGAAGGAAGAGATAGAACGCTTATGGGACCTTGGCAAAGTGGTAATATTTGATGTGGACGTAGTTGGTGGACTTCGTTTAAAAAGTTACTATCAGGAGCAGGCACTTGCAATTTTTGTTAAAGCACCTTCAATAGATGTGATAAAAAACAGATTGATTGAAAGAGGTACCGAAAACGAGGAAAGCCTAAATAAACGCATTGATAAAGTCAAAAAGGAAATGACATTTGAACAGGAGTTTGATGAAATCTTATTAAACGATCAAATCGAACAAACCCTCGAAAAGGCACAGGTTTTATTGGATAATTTCTTGAGTAATTGATGGATATCGGATTATTTTTTGGATCTTTTAACCCTATCCATATTGGGCACCTCATTATTGCCAAGACTATAGTTTCTCAATCCAATTTAGATAAAATTTGGTTTGTCGTGTCCCCTCAAAATCCCTTTAAAAAAAAATCGAACTTGCTACATGAGTTTGATAGACTGGATATGGTGCGCAAAGCTACATTTAAGGACGATGAGCTGGAAGCGTGCGACATTGAGTTCGCTATGCCCAAACCCAATTATACGATTGATACACTAGCTTATTTAAGCGATAAATATAAATCTTATCGTTTTAAACTAATCATTGGCAGTGATAATTTGCAGCATTTTCATAAATGGAAAAATGCGCAGCAGATTCTCGAAAACTATCGGCTAATTGTTTATCCCAGGCCCGGTTTTGACGAGCTGATTGTCAATGAAAAATATCCAGAAGTCGAAGTTGTAGAAGCGCCATTGTTGGATATTTCCGCCACCTTCATACGGAAACGAATCCAGTCCGGAGAATCAATTAAATACCTGGTTCATCCCGAAGTGGAATCGTTTATTCATTCCAAACACCTTTATGAGTAATAATGGTAAGGACTAAATAGTAAGAATATCCTCTTCTTTTTTTACCAAAAGATCCTCTACCTTTTTAATGTAACTGTCAGTGATTTCTTGGGCTTTGTCTTCCGCTCGCTTAATGTCGTCTTCTGAAGCCCCGTCTTTTAAGAGCTTTTTTAATTCGTTATTTACGTCTTTACGGGCATTGCGAATACTGATCTTTCCGTTTTCTGCTTCTGTACGCGTTTGTTTTACCAATTCCTTTCTTCTCTCCTCTGTTAAAGGTGGAACCGATATACGTATAATCTCACCATCATTTTGAGGATTAAGCCCAAGGTCGCTGTTAATGATAGCTGTCTCAATAGCACCAAGAATATTTTTTTCCCAAGGTTTAATTACTATGGTTCGTGCATCGGTGGTGTTTATCGATGACACTTGCTCTATTGGAGTAGGAGCTCCGTAATAATCAACCATGATTCCTGTTAACATATTTGGCGAAGCCTTTCCGGCACGTATTTTTATGAATTCACTTTCAGTGTGCTTTACGGCCTTAACCATTGATTCTTTCGCTTCATCTAGATAAAACTGTATCTCTTCCATTTTTGATTAGTTTACTAAGGTTCCTACTTCTTCTCCTTTTATAAGATTCAATAAATTTCCTGGTTTATTCATATCAAAAACAACAATAGGCAAATTATTCTCTTCACAAAGAGTAAAGGCCGTCATATCCATAACTTTTAGTCCTTTTTCATAGACTTCCTTAAAAGTAATATTGCTGAATTTGGTCGCCTTTGGATCCTTTTCAGGGTCTGCTGAGTAGATCCCATCCACACGAGTACCTTTCATAACAACATCAGCATCAATTTCTATGGCTCTCAAACTGGCAGCCGAGTCAGTAGTGAAATAAGGATTTCCCGTTCCTGCTCCAAAAATAACGATGCGCCCTTTTTCCAGGTGACGTACCGCACGTCTTTTTATGAAGTTTTCAGCAACCTGCTCCAGATTTAACCCGGACATTAATCGCGTGATTAAAGCATTTTTTTCAAGTGCACTCTGCAAAGCGATACCATTCATAAGAGTAGCAAGCATGCCCATGTAATCTCCCTGTACACGATCAATCCCCATCGCTTCTGCCTGTACACCACGATAAATATTTCCACCGCCTATTACTATAGCAATCTCTACACCCTGTTCGTGAATTTTTTTGATATCATCAGCATATTGTTTAAGACGAGCTGCATCTATCCCATATTCCTGAGTACCCATTAAGGCTTCTCCACTAAGTTTTAAAAGGATCCTTTTATACTTCATATTTTTCTATTCAAATTGAACAAATATAACATCACAGAGATATAATAAAAAGGCTTTTGTGAATTATTGAGTGATTATTTATATGAAATTAATATCTCGTCCTTATCTACGTTTTTACCTTTTTCTACATAGACTTTTTCTATATGACCAGCTCTCGTGCTTTTTATCGAATTTTCCATTTTCATTGCTTCAAGGGTCATTAATGTATCACCTTCAGCAACCTCTTGCCCTACTTTTACCTGCACTTCAAGCACCAGCCCTGGCATAGGAGCCACTATGTCTCTTTCAATTTTTTCCGCCTTTTCAAGACCTAGTTTGGTTAAAAAATAATCAAATTTATCAATTGCCTGTATGCGGTGAATTGTATTTCCGATTTTTAGCTGGTAAAACCCCTTTTCCGCATCTTTTGACAAGATAATTATGTCTAGCGATAGGTGCTCGTGAATCAAGTGATAACAATAGTCATTAATTTTAATAAACTCACCAGTAAAAGGCTTATCATTAAGATGAATTTGCCCGTTTTTGAAAGAAATGTCAAATTCTTTCTGATCGTTGACTTTGATTTTAATCATGAATAATCTTTTTTTGAAGGCTTTCTAAGAAGAAATTTATATGAGAAACTTTCGATTTATTACGATATATACTTTTGCTTTGTTATTGGTAGGTGTTAGCTGTAAGACTACAAAAAAGAACCTTTCCAACAGAACACCTAAAGTTAAAGATCAAATAGCACAACCGGAAATTAAAATTATTCCTTCTTATGTACCGGAAGAGGCTCCATACAGACCTTCGAACGAAAAAAAACATGATCTTTTAAGTACAAAGCTCGAGGTGAGTTTTGATTTCGAAAATCAATATTTAATAGGGACCGCTCTATTGGAATTGAAGCCTTACTTTTATGCTCAAAAGGAACTGGTACTCGATGCCAAAGGATTTGATATCGAATCTGTGAAAATGATTGAAAGTAATGGGGAAAGGGATTTAAACTATAAATATGAAGATACGCTTAAACTTATAATCAATTTGGGCAGAGAATTCGTGAATGATGAAATTTATAAAGTTGAAATAAAGTATGTTGCTAAGCCTAACGAATTACCAGATCCGGGTGGTAGCAGAGCAATTACCAAAGATTTGGGATTATATTTTATCAACCCAAAAGGAGAGGAAAAAGATAAACCCATTCAGATATGGACACAAGGAGAAACAGAAGCGAGCTCATGCTGGTTTCCTACAATCGATTCACCCAATGAAAAAACTACCCAGGAAATATATATAACCATTGACAATAAATATAAGACATTGTCGAACGGATTATTATTAAGCAGTACTGATAATGGAGATGGTACCAGAACAGATTATTGGAAGCAGGAAAAACCACATGCACCCTACCTCTTTATGATGGCAATCGGAGAATTTGCGGTTGTTAAAGATAAATGGAAAGATAAAGAAGTATCCTATTACGTTGAGCCTGAATTTGAACCACATGCAAAAGCTGTTTTTGGGAATACTCCCGAAATGCTTTCATTTTTTTCTGAGAAACTTGGATTCGAATTTCCCTGGGACAAATACGCACAGATTGTTGTACGGGATTTTGTTTCCGGAGCAATGGAAAATACAAGTGCCTCGGTTTTTATGGAACAATTACAAATAACCAGCAGGGAGACGCTCGATAAAAATTGGGATTACATTATAGCTCATGAATTATTTCATCACTGGTTTGGAGATTTAGTGACTTGTGAATCATGGTCCAACCTGGCTTTGAACGAATCATTTGCCAACTACGCTGAGTATTTGTGGCTCGAACATAAATATGGGCGCGATATGGCAGATGCACACAGAATGGAAGAAATGAGCCAGTATTTGAGAAGTCCAAAACAATATCCCATTATTCGATACCATTACCATCACCGTATGGAGATGTTTGACGCTCATTCTTATAATAAAGGTGGATTGGTGCTCCACATGCTTAGAAAACTGGTGGGCGATGATGCTTTTTTTACTTCTTTAAAACATTATTTGCACAAAAATCAATACACCGATGTTGAAATTCATGAACTTCGAATTGCTTTCGAAGATGTTACTGGCCTGGATTTGCAGTGGTTTTTTGAGCAGTGGTTTATGAAACCCGGCCACCTCGATTTAAGTGTAAATCATAAGTACCAGGATGGTGAACTGCTTATCAATACAATACAAAAACAAGATAGTGCTTATACACCTATTTATAAATTGCCAATGCAAATAGAAGTGTGGGTTAATGGAAAAAAAGAAGTACACGAACTGGAAATTTCCAAGTACAAACAAGCATTTCAATTTCCTTGTACTGAAAAACCAGACCTGGTACTTTTTGATGCCGAACAGCAATTATTGGGGTTTGTTGATCATAATAAGGAATTTAGCGAGTGGGTCTATCAATATGAGCATGGAGCATGCTTTCAGTCAAGGTGGGACGCGTTAGATACACTCAGTGATCAATTGTTCACTTTAAAAGCCCTTGAAAAGGTTATTCAAAGTGATTCAGAAAACAAGGGAGTTTTTCAGGCCAAATATGATGAAATCAAAGGTAGTGAGCAAGAAATTGTAACACTGCTTATTAAAGCAATTAAAGACCCTTTTGAGGATATTAGGAAAAAAGCCATTGAATCTTTAACAATATACTATTCTTCTGATTCTGTACTAAAAAAGGATGAGATTGTTGCTCTTATGGTATCGAGAGCTGAAAGAGACGAGATAAGTAAAGTACGTGCAAGTGCGTATGACTTTTTAAGCGGTGCAGAAGAAAAAATAAGCCAAACTGAGCTATTACCATTATATAGAAAAGGAGTAAAAGATAGTTCTTATAGTGTGAATGCCGCGGCACTTCAAGGATATATAATTGCAGATGCTCCTGATGCTCAAAAAGTAATAGAGACATTCAAGTCTTCAGATAAAATTGACATTATAAATGGTGTAGCTTCCTATTATATCAAAACAGAAGATACTACTCAATTTGATTGGATGCTTCATAGGTATTTGGACGCAAAACCTATCCAGAAAATGCATTTTTCGGAATATTTTGCTGAATATTTAAAAGTAGTCAATGCATCCAGCAGAGAGCAGGGCTTGAAGTTGTTTGAAAAGTATGCGACCGAGGACGAAGATATTTACGTGCGATTTAGTGGGTACAAAGGCTTGTGGATGCTAGATGGTTTAGCTGGTGTGCGAGATCGGAGATTGAAAATTGTTAAACAAGAAGATAACCTCACACTTCAGCAGGTATACGAACGAAAAGAAAAGCAAATAAAGGGGGATAAACCAGGAAAGTAGTTTTTTTTAAAAAAAGGCTTAATTGTTTGATAAAAATAAAAAAGCCCTTATTTTTGCATTCCGTTTAGGGAAAACGATCCCTAAATTGAGCTGGAAACGCTCAAATGAGAGAATTGAAATATTGTAAGGGGAGATACTCAAGCGGCCAACGAGGACAGACTGTAAATCTGTTGGTGTATTCCTTCGCAGGTTCGAATCCTGCTCTCCCCACAAATTCTCTTTCTGTTTTTCAGGAAGAATAAGCGGGAGTAGCTCAGTTGGTAGAGCGGCAGCCTTCCAAGCTGCAGGTCGCGGGTTCGAGCCTCGTCTCCCGCTCAATAACCGAGGAGGTTTTGAGTGCCTGTTTTCTTAAACAGGTATTTTATCTTTACAGGGCGCAGTTGCACCGGGCTTACTTGGTTGTTAACAAGCCGATGTAGCTCAGGGGTAGAGTGCTTCCTTGGTAAGGAAGAGGTCACGGGTTCAAATCCCGTCATTGGCTCATTAGAGTGAACTCTAGAAAAGAAATAAAATGGAGCTATTCCTGAGTAATCGGGATGATAAGCTCTTTTTTATCGTTTGTATTGATTTATAATAAATAATTACTTTAACTAAAAAAGAGGGTTATCAAAAATGGCTAAGGAAACTTTTGATCGTTCCAAACCCCACTGTAATATTGGGACCATAGGTCACGTAGACCATGGAAAAACTACATTAACTGCTGCAATCTCAACTGTATTAGCAAATGCAGGTCTTGCAGAACAAAGAGATTTCGATACTATCGACAACGCTCCTGAAGAGAAAGAACGTGGTATCACAATTAACACATCACACATTGAGTATACAACTGAAAACAGACACTATGCACACGTTGATTGTCCAGGTCACGCCGATTACGTAAAAAACATGGTAACTGGTGCTGCTCAAATGGATGGTGCTATTTTAGTGGTTGCTGCTACTGATGGTCCAATGCCACAAACTCGTGAGCATATCCTTCTTGCTCGTCAGGTTGGTGTACCTCAACTTGTCGTATTCTTGAACAAAGTAGACATGGTAGATGATGAAGAGCTTCTTGAACTAGTTGAAATGGAAGTTCGAGAATTACTATCTTTCTACGAGTATGATGGAGACAATATTCCTGTTATCGCTGGTTCCGCTCTAGGTGGATTGAACGGTGAGCAACAGTGGGTTGACAAAATCATGGAATTGATGAGCGCTGTTGATGATTATATTCCTCAACCAGAACGTCTTGTTGACCTTGACTTCTTAATGCCTGTTGAAGATGTATTCTCTATCACTGGTCGTGGTACCGTTGCTACTGGTCGTATCGAAAGAGGTGTGATCAACTCTGGAGATAGCGTTGATATCTTGGGTATGGGTGCTGAAAACTTGACTTCAACTGTTACTGGTGTTGAAATGTTCCGTAAGATCTTAGATCGAGGTGAAGCTGGTGACAACGTAGGTCTCCTACTTCGTGGTATTGAAAAAACTGACATCAAAAGAGGTATGGTAATCTGTAAGCCAGGTTCTGTAACTCCTCACCAGAAGTTTAAAGCAGAAGTTTACGTACTATCGAAAGAAGAAGGTGGTCGTCATACTCCATTCTTCAACAAGTATCGTCCACAGTTCTATTTAAGAACAACAGACGTTACAGGTGAAATTAAACTTGCTGATGGTGTTGAAATGGTAATGCCAGGTGATAACGTGACTATTACTGTTGAATTGATCAACACAGTTGCAATGGAGAAAGGTCTTCGTTTTGCAATTCGTGAAGGTGGTCGTACAGTAGGTGCAGGTCAGGTAACTGAAATCATCGAATAATTAGCAATTAAAAAATAGCAAAATGCGTTCCGTGAAATTTTCTTGGAGCGCTTTTGTTTGTAAAAAAATAATTTGTATCTTTGCAACCCCTTTTCGGAGGGGTTGAGTTACGAGTGTAGCTCAATTGGCAGAGCAGCGGTCTCCAAAACCGCAGGTTGGGAGTTCGAGTCTCTCCACTCGTGCAAAAACTGAGAATAGAAATGAGTAAGTTTATTTCGTATATCAGGGCATCTTTTGAAGAAGTGATTCAAAAGGTTACATGGCCGAAGTTTAGTGAACTACAAAGTAGTACTGTATTAGTATTGGTTGCTTCACTGATCTTTGCATTAGTTGTGTGGTTAATGGACTTCGCAACACAGAACTCACTTGATTTGTTGTACAAATAAAAACGGGATAAGTTAAGGAAACATGGGTGAATTAGCATGGTATGTGGTTAGAGCTGTAAGTGGACAGGAAAAGAAGGTTAAAAACTACCTGGAAACGGAAATAACCAGACAAAAGATGGAAGAGTTTATTCCTGAAGTGCTGATTCCAATTGAAAAGGTTTATGAGATGCGCAATGGAAAAAAACGCATTCGTGAACGTAACTATTTTCCAGGTTACATCTTAGTAACCGCAGACTTATCCAATGGTGAAGTTGAACATATTATAAAGAGTACTCCTGGAGTTATGGGGTTCTTGGGAGCCGATGAAGGTGGTGAGTCTAGAAAACCTATTCCACTACGTCAATCAGAAGTAAACAGAATCCTTGGTAAAGTAGATGAAGAAGAAGATGCAGATGTTCAATTGGACGCAAACTTCATTCTTGGTGAATCAGTAAAAGTGATGGATGGTCCTTTTAGTGGATTTACAGGTACGATCCAGGAGATATTCGAGGAGAAAAAGAAACTTAGCGTGGTAGTGAAAATTTTCGGAAGAAATACGCCTGTTGAGTTGAGTTACATGCAAGTTGAAAAAGAAAGTTAGTAGCGATGGCAAAGGAAATAGAAGGCTATCTTAAATTACAGATCAGAGGAGGTCAAGCAAATCCTTCTCCTCCAGTTGGTCCGGCTTTAGGTAGTAAAGGTCTTAACATAATGGACTTTTGTAAAGCATTTAATGCACGTTCACAAGATAAACAGGGACAATTGTTACCGGTGTTAGTTACGATATTTTCGGATAAATCATTCGATTTCGTAATCAAAACCCCGCCTGCTGCAGTGCTTTTGCTAGAAAAGTCTGGTAAGAAGAAAGGTTCTGGTGAACCTAACAGATCAAAAGTAGGTTCTGTGACTTGGGATCAAGTTAAAGAAATTGCTGAGATTAAAATGCCTGACCTCAATTGCTTCCAAGTAGAGTCAGGAATGAGAATGGTTGCTGGTACAGCAAGAAGTATGGGTTTAACTGTTAAGGGAACCCCTCCGTGGGAAGAAAATTAATTTGTGATGAAATTAACAAAAAGTCAAAAAGCAGCTAAAGATAGGTACGACCAATCTAAAGAGTACGACCTGGAAGAGGCTGCGAAAATTGTCAAAGACATTACAACCTCTAAATTTGATGCATCTGTTGATATTGATGTACGTTTAGGCGTTGATCCGCGTAAAGCAGATCAAATGGTTCGTGGTGTCGTAGCCTTACCTCACGGTACCGGAAGAGAGTTGAAAGTATTAGCTCTTGTAACTCCGGATAAGGAAGAGGAAGCAAAAGAGGCTGGAGCAGACTATGTCGGACTTGATGACTATATCAAGAAAATTGAAGGCGGCTGGTTAGATATCGATGTTATAGTGACAATGCCTGCTGTAATGGCTAAGGTAGGTAAATTGGGTAGAGTATTAGGTCCTCGTGGTTTAATGCCTAATCCAAAAGCCGGAACTGTGACTCCTAATCCAGGAAAAAGCATTCAGGAAATCAAACAAGGTAAGATTGATTTTAAAGTTGACAAATATGGTATCATACACACTTCAATAGGTAGAGTATCATTTGACAGCGATAAAATTAAAGAGAATGCTTTGGATTTGTTACTTACAATTAACAAACTAAAGCCATCTTCTGCGAAGGGTACGTATGTTAAGAGTATCACCTTATCAAGTACTATGAGTCCCGGTGTAAAAGTAGAAAAAGGTTCAATAGCAGGATAATCATGACTAAGGAAGAAAAAGGACTAGTAATAGACGAATTGGTTCAAAAACTCGAAAACTGTGCGTATTTCTATATTACAGATGCGTCAGAAATGACTGTTGCTGCTACAACTGATTTTAGAAGAAGTTGCTTTAAGAAAGGTGTTGAATACAAAGTGTATAAAAACACGCTTATTAAAAAGGCGATGGACAAGCTGGAACAGGATTATACGGACTTGGAACCGGTATTAGTAGGGTTTTCTGGTATATTGTTTTCCCCGGAAATAGGAAATGCCCCTGCGAAATTATTAAAAGAATTTAGAAAAGATGGAGGTGAAAAACCTCTTCTAAAAGGTGCTTATATAGACACAGATGTTTTTGTCGGAGATGAAAACCTTGACGCTCTTAGTAAGCTCAAATCTAAAAATGATCTTATCGCTGAAGTTGTGGCTTTATTACAATCACCTGCGAAAAATGTTGTTTCTGCTCTACAAAGTGGAGGTGGCAAATTAGCTGGTATTTTAAAGACGCTTTCAGAGAAAGAAGCTTAAGTAACGTTTAATTAAGAATTTATTACTATTTAAATACTCAAAAAAATGGCAGATTTAAAAGAGTTTGCGGACCAATTAGTAAACCTTACAGTGAAGGAGGTTAATGAGTTAGCTGATATTCTAAAGGAAGAATATGGAATCGAACCTGCAGCAGCTGCTGCTGTTGCTGTTGCTCCTGGTGCCGGAGGTGGCGAAGGCGAAGGAGAAGCGGAAAAAACTGAATTTGATGTTATCCTTAAAGCACCTGGTGGCGCTAAGCTGGCAGTTGTGAAATTGGTTAAGGAATTAACTGGCCTTGGTCTAAAAGATGCTAAGGAACTAGTTGACGGTGCTCCTAAACCAGTAAAAGAAGGTATTCCAAAAGACGAAGCTGAGAACTTAAAGAAACAGCTTGAAGAAGCTGGAGCTGAAGTAGAATTAGCTTAGGTTATATTTTAGGTATTTACCTAATAGAGCCTGAAAATTATTTAGGCCCCAATCCTTGTATGCTTAGGATTTGGGGTCTATTGCCGTATATGCATAAATTTACCGCTACTGAGTTTTTATTAAAGCATTGTCATTAAAAAATATGAAAAAACGACATAGTTTTGCTTCAACAAAGCAAGCCATCGAATATCCGGATTTTCTGGATGTTCAACTCCAATCGTTTCAAGATTTCTTTCAAATAGGCACTACAGCCGACAGTAGAAAAACTGAAGGTCTATACAAAGTATTCGAGGAAAATTTCCCAATTACCGATTCAAGAGAAGTATTTCTTCTTGAATTCTTGGATTTTATTATTGATCCTCCAAAATACAATGTAAATGAAGCCATCGACAGAGGGTTGACTTATGCTGTGCCTCTTAAAGTAAAACTACGTTTGTCTTGCAATGATGAAGATAACGAGGATTTTGAAACTATAGAGCAAGAGGTTTTTTTAGGAAATATTCCTTATATGACCGAAAAAGGGTCATTCATCATAAATGGTGCCGAGCGATGTGTAGTTTCTCAGTTACACAGATCTCCCGGAGTTTTCTTTGCTCAAAGCAAACATACAAACGGAACCAAATTATATTCGGCAAGAATAATTCCTTTCAAAGGATCTTGGATTGAATTCGCAACAGATGTGAATAACGTCATGTATGCCTATATCGATCGTAAAAAGAAATTTCCTGTTACTACATTATTAAGAGCAATAGGATATGGTTCCGATAAAGATATTCTGGATTTATTTGACTTATCTGAAGAGGTAAGCGCAACAAAAGCAAATCTGAGTAAAGTAGTAGGTCGAAAATTAGCCGCACGCGTTTTACGCTCGTGGACGGAAGATTTCGTTGATGAAGATACAGGTGAAGTTGTATCCATAGACAGACATGAAGTACTTCTGGAACGTGATTCCGTAGTTAACGAAGAAGATATTGATACAATTATAGATTCTGGTTCTAAATCAGTAATCCTGCATAAGGAGGATATCAATATAGCAGACTATACTATTATATATAATACATTACAGAAAGATAATTCGAACTCCGAAAAGGAAGCTGTCGAACAAATATATAGACAACTAAGAAATTCTGAAGCACCGGATGAACAGACAGCGCGCGAAATTATCCATAATTTATTTTTTAGTGATAAAAGGTACGACCTGGGTGAAGTTGGAAGATACCGTATTAACAAAAAATTAGGTCACGAAATTGATGCTGATACCAAAGTATTAACGAACGAAGACATTATTAAAATTGTAAAGTACCTGATCGGGCTTATTAACTCTCGCGCAGTGGTTGATGATATCGACCACTTGAGTAATAGAAGGGTAAGAACAGTAGGTGAGCAACTTTATAGTCAGTTTGGTGTCGGACTAGCTCGTATGGCTCGAACTATAAAAGAACGAATGAATGTACGAGATAATGAAGATTTTAAGCCAGTGGATCTAATCAATGCACGTACGCTTTCTTCGGTAATCAATACGTTCTTTGGCACAAACCAATTATCACAGTTTATGGATCAGACCAATCCATTAGCTGAGATTACGCATAAAAGAAGAATGTCAGCTCTAGGGCCTGGTGGTCTTTCAAGAGAGCGGGCAGGATTCGAGGTACGTGATGTACATTATACACACTATGGTCGTTTATGTACAATTGAAACTCCGGAAGGACCGAATATTGGTCTGATTTCTTCACTTTGTGTTCATGCAAAGGTGAATAAGATGGGATTCATCGAAACACCTTACCGTACAGTAGAAGAGGGAGTAGTGCAAGTGGGTAAAGACGTAGTTTATCTAACCGCGGAAGAAGAAGACGAGCACAATATTGCGCAGGCAAATGCTTCTTTGGATTATGATTCAGGTCAGTTTTTAAATGACCGTATCAAAGCTCGATATGAGGGTGATTTCCCTGTGCTTGAGCCAGACAAAATTTCTTACATGGACGTTGCGCCTAACCAAATTGTCTCGGTGGCCGCTTCCATGATTCCATTCTTGGAACATGATGATGCCAACCGTGCCTTAATGGGATCAAACATGCAACGCCAGGCAGTGCCTTTATTAAAGCCTGAAGCTCCTATTGTAGGAACCGGATTGGAAGGGCGTGTGGCAGAAGATTCCCGTTCTTTGCTTTATGCTGAAGGTGAAGGAGAGGTTACTTATGTTGATGCCAAAAAAATAAGAATTAAATATGACCTGAACGATGATGAAAGAATGATTCGTTTTGGTGATGATACTACGGAGTATGAACTGATTAAATTTAGAAGAACCAACCAGGATACTTCTATTAATCATACTCCAATTGTGAAAAAAGGAGATCGTGTTACTTCTGGCCAGGTTCTTGTTGAAGGATATGCAACACAAGGTGGTGAGCTAGCGCTGGGAAGAAACTTATTGGTAGCATTTATGCCTTGGCAGGGGTATAACTTTGAGGATGCTATTGTTATTTCCGAAAAAGTAGTAAGAGATGACGTATATACATCTATACATATCACAGAATATGAATTGGAAGTTCGTGACACAAAGCGTGGTGAAGAAGAATTAACTTCGGAAATTCCAAACGTTAGTGAGGAGTCTGTGATGAACCTGGATGAAAATGGAATAATACGTATAGGGGCCGAAATTAAAGAAGGAGATATCTTAATAGGCAAAATTACTCCTAAAGGAGAAACGGATCCTACGCCTGAAGAAAAATTACTTCGAGCCATATTCGGTGATAAAGCGGGCGATGTTAAAGATGCGTCCTTAAAAGCTTCTCCATCGTTAAGAGGAGTTGTGATTGATACAAAATTATTTTCGCGTCCTAAGAAAGATAAGGACACAAGAGCCTTGGCAAAAAAAGCAGTTGAGGAACTTAAGAGACAATATAGCAAGGATCTATCTCGTATAAAGGAAGACTTAACTGAGAAACTAGTGGCAATTCTTGAAGGTATTACTTGCCAGGGAATAGAACACAAATTCGGTGACGAGGTAATGTCTAAAGGTGTTAAATTTTCAAGAAAAAATATAGTTGAAAATTTCTTCCCAACAAAGAATGCCTACAGAGATGAAAGTGTATATAATGTTCCTGAAGAAGTGAACTTCATCTCAGATCTTATCCTTGATTATGCGACAGATGATTCTGAGTTGAATGGTCGACTTGTTCAGCTTATTAGAAACTTTAACGGCGAACGTAATAAAGTAAGTGCAACATTTAAAAGAGAACGATTTACTTTAGAAGTAGGAGATGAATTACCTGCGGGTATTGTTCAACTTGCCAAAGTTTATATCGCTAAGAAGAGAAAGCTAAAAGTAGGTGATAAGATGGCCGGTCGTCACGGTAATAAAGGAGTAGTGGCACGTATCGTTCGCGAAGAGGATATGCCTTTCCTAGAAGATGGTACACCTATGGATATAGTTCTAAACCCATTAGGTGTTCCGTCCCGTATGAACCTCGGGCAAATATATGAAACAGTACTTGGCTGGGCGGGAAGAAGATTAGGGAAAAAGTATGCCACGCCTATATTTGATGGTGCAAGTGGAGACGAAGTGCAGGCTGAATTGACTAAGGCTGATATTCAAAACTTTGGAAGAACATATCTATTCGACGGTTTAAGTGGAGAAAGATTTGATCAACCTACAACCGTAGGTATCATTTATATGTTGAAATTAGGACACTTGGTAGATGATAAAATGCACGCCCGATCAATAGGACCATACTCACTCATTACACAACAACCACTTGGAGGTAAAGCTCAGTTTGGTGGTCAGCGTTTTGGTGAAATGGAAGTGTGGGCGCTGGAGGCATTCGGCGCTTCTAATATTCTACAGGAAATCTTAACAATCAAATCGGATGATGTGATTGGTAGAGCGAAGACCTACGAGGCTATTGTGAAAGGTGAAAACCTTCCTAAGCCTAGTATTCCTGAATCGTTCAATGTACTTGTACATGAACTAAGAGGCTTGGCTCTTGAGATTTCAATGGATTAATAATCCTTAATAAAGAATTGTTACTTAATTAAAAGTATAAATAATAAAACATGGCTTTTAGAAAAAATAAGAAGGTTAATCAGGATTTTTCAAAAGTAACGATTAGTCTCGCATCACCTGAATCTATTCTTGAGAATTCGCATGGTGAAGTAACACAGCCAGAGACCATCAATTACCGTACTTACAAACCGGAGATGGGGGGCTTGTTTTGCGAGCGTATTTTTGGTCCTGTTAAGGACTGGGAATGTCATTGTGGAAAATATAAACGAATAAGATATAAGGGAATAATTTGTGACCGCTGCGGTGTTGAGGTAACTGAGAAAAAAGTTCGCCGTGAGCGCATGGGACACATTGAATTAGTTGTTCCTGTTGCACATATTTGGTATTTCAGGTCTTTGCCAAATAAAATTGGTTATTTGCTGGGTCTTCCTACGAAGAAACTTGATCAAATTATCTATTATGAGCGCTATGTGGTTATTCAGTCTGGAGTTAAGGCTGAGGACGGAATTGAATACCTCGACTTCTTAACGGAAGATGAATATTTGGACATAATTGATAAGCTTCCACGTGAAAATCAATTGCTCGAAGATACCGATCCGGAGAAGTTTATTGCCAAAATGGGAGCAGACGCTTTGGAAATGCTATTATCAAGGATTGACCTTGATAACCTTTCTTACGAATTGCGTCATAAAGCAGCAAATGATACTTCGCAACAAAGAAAAGGAGAAGCACTTAAGCGCCTTAAAGTTGTAGAAGCATTTCGTGATGCAAGATCACGTGTGGAAAACAGACCAGAGTGGATGATTGTTCGCATGGTACCGGTTATTCCACCAGAACTTAGACCTCTGGTACCTCTGGACGGGGGTCGATTCGCAACGTCAGATCTAAATGACCTCTATAGACGTGTTATCATCAGAAATAATCGTCTGAAAAGATTAATAGAAATAAAAGCTCCTGAAGTAATATTGAGGAATGAGAAGCGTATGCTTCAGGAAGCAGTTGATTCATTATTCGATAATTCCAGAAAAGTGAATGCTGTTAAAGCAGATGGTAATAGAGCCCTGAAGTCGTTAAGTGATATGCTTAAAGGTAAACAAGGACGTTTCCGTCAGAACTTACTAGGTAAAAGGGTCGATTATTCAGGTCGTTCAGTAATTGTCGTTGGTCCTGAGTTGAAACTTCACGAGTGTGGACTTCCTAAAGATATGGCTGCTGAATTATTCAAGCCATTCATTATTAGAAAACTAATAGAAAGAGGTATTGTGAAGACCGTGAAGTCGGCTAAGAAAATTGTCGATAGAAAGGATCCTGTAGTGTGGGATATTTTGGAGAATGTTCTGAAAGGTCATCCAGTACTATTGAACAGGGCTCCTACACTTCATAGGCTTGGAATTCAGGCTTTTCAACCTAAATTGATAGAAGGTAAAGCAATACAGTTACACCCATTGGTTTGTACGGCTTTTAACGCCGATTTTGATGGTGACCAAATGGCTGTTCATGTACCGCTAGGTCATGCTGCCGTACTTGAGGCTAGTATTTTGATGTTAGCTTCTCATAATATACTTAACCCTGCAAATGGTGCTCCTATTGCTGTTCCATCACAGGATATGGTTTTAGGTTTGTACTATTTGACTAAAGGAAGAAAGTCTGAAGAAAAACATCCTATCCAGGGTGAAGGAATGACATTCTATGGACTTGAAGAAGTAGTAATTGCAATTAACGAAGGAAGCTTGTCAAAGCATGCCAATATAAAAGTTAAGGCGATTACAAGATCTGAAAGCGGAGAATTTAAGGAGGAGATAATAGAAACAGTGGCCGGACGTGTACTATTTAACTTACGCGTACCGGAAGAAATGGGCTATGTGGACGAACTTCTTACTAAAAAGAAGCTTCAGCAAATCATTGCCAATGTATATAAAGTAGCAGGAGTAGCTAAAACAGCTAAATTCCTGGATGATATAAAACAATTAGGATTCCATCAAGCATATAAAGGAGGTCTTTCTATTGGATTGAACGATGTTAAGATACCGGAAGCCAAGGAAGAGTTAGTATCATCTGCCAAGGAAGAAGTTGACGGTGTATGGAATAATTACCTAATGGGACTTATTACCGACAATGAGCGTTATAATCAGGTGATTGATATCTGGACGCGTGTGAACACACAACTTACGGAGACTTTAATGGTCCAACTTGAAAATGACGAACAAGGTTTCAACTCAATCTTTATGATGATGCACTCAGGAGCACGTGGTTCTAGAGAGCAAATCAGACAGCTAGGAGGAATGAGAGGTTTGATGGCTAAACCTCAGAAAAACTTGTCAGGTTCAGTAGGGGCAATTATCGAAAACCCTATTCTTTCTAATTTTAAAGAAGGATTAGATGTGATTGAGTACTTCATTTCTACGCATGGTGCGCGTAAAGGTCTTGCCGATACCGCACTTAAAACGGCTGATGCAGGTTACCTGACACGTCGTTTGGTCGATGTAGCACAAGATGTTGTGGTGAATGAAGAAGATTGTGGAACACTGAGAGGTGTTGAAGTTGCTGCCTTAAAGGAAAATGAGGACATTATTGAACCGCTTTCTGACAGAATTTTAGGAAGAGTGTCTGTTCACGATATATACCATCCGGAGACGAATGATTTGATTCTAAAGGCAGGTGAGGAGTTTTCGGAAAAAATTTCTCAAAATATCGAAGATATAGGAATTGAAACTGTTGAAATAAGATCGGTACTTACCTGTGAAACCAAGCGTGGTGTTTGTAGGAAGTGTTATGGTAGAAACCTGGCAACAGGGCAGTTGGTAAATATTGGTGAAGCATGTGGGGTTATTGCAGCTCAATCTATTGGTGAACCAGGAACACAGCTGACTTTACGTACATTCCACGTTGGTGGTACAGCTTCTAACATTGCTGTAGAAGCAAGTATTCCTGCTAAGTTTGAAGGAGTGTTGGAGTTTGATGATTTGCGTTTCGTCGAAACAACTAATGATGAAGGCGAGAAAGAGAAAATCGTTCTTGGGCGTGCGGGTGAAGTTCGAATTGTAGAACCAAAATCCAAAAAGACCTTAGTCAGTCACCATATACCTTATGGTTCGATTCTCTATTTTGTAGAGGGCGACAAGGTTTCAAAAGGTGATATGATTTGTAACTGGGATCCTTACAATGCGGTAATAGTTTCTGAATTCGACGGTAAAATTGAATTCGAATCCATCGAAGAAGGTGTTACATATCGCGAAGAGTCAGATGAACACACTGGTCACAGAGAAAAGGTGATTGTAGATTCAAAAGATAAGACGAAGAACCCGACTATCATAGTTAAAGGTAAAGGTGAAGAAGAACGTTCTTATAGTATTCCAGTAGGGGCTCACTTGTCTATTGGAGATGGAGAGGCTGTGAAGTCTGGTCAGGTACTTGTTAAAATCCCAAGAACATCAGGTAAAACGAAAGATATTACAGGTGGTCTTCCAAGAGTTACCGAGCTTTTCGAAGCAAGGAATCCTTCGAACCCGGCCGTAGTTACTGAAATTGACGGTGTGGTAACTTATGGTGGTATCAAAAGAGGTAATAGAGAAATTTTCATTGAATCTAAAGATGGAGTGAAGAAAAAGTACCTCGTATCGCTATCCAAACATATACTTGTTCAAGACAATGATTATGTTAAGGCAGGTTATCCATTATCAGATGGTGCCATTACTCCTAATGATATTTTGGCGATCAAAGGTCCAACAGCCGTACAAGAATATCTTGTAAATGAAATTCAGGATGTTTACCGTCTTCAAGGGGTGAAAATTAATGACAAACATATAGAATGTATCGTTCGTCAAATGATGCGTAAGGTAGAGATCATCGATGCCGGTGATACCAGCTTCTTGCCTGGTCAAGTGGTTGAAAAGAATGCGTTCAGTGAAGAAAATGATAGTATACTCGATGTGAAAGTGGTTATTGAAGCTGGTGATTCAAGTGAATTGAAGCCAGGACAAATTATCACTGCACGTAGATTACGCGATGAAAATTCTCAATTGAGGCGTAAAGATATGAAACTGGTAGAGGTTAGAGAGGCAGAACCTGCCGTATCAAAGCCAACACTACAAGGTATAACACAGGCATCACTTGGTACTGAAAGCTTTATTTCAGCTGCTTCCTTCCAGGAGACTACAAAGGTGCTTAGTGAAGCATCAATTAGAGGTAAAGAAGATGCACTGTTAGGACTGAAAGAAAACGTAATTGTAGGGCACTTAATACCTGCAGGAACGGGGCAACGTCAATATAACAATTTGATTGTTGGTAGTAAAGAGGAATATGAGACCTTACTCGCATCAAAAAAATCAGGTTCCGAACGTGTAGAACGCGAAGAATATCAACATTAATTAAATTAAAAATGGCTGAAGAAAAATCAGGGAAGAACTCGAATCAAATTAACATTGAACTATCGGAAGAGGTAGCAGAAGGTGAATACGCGAACTTGGCGATGATTGCTCATTCGAATAGTGAATTTGTAATTGATTTCATTCGCTTAATGCCTGGTGTGCCTAAAGCTAAAGTAAAATCTAGAATTGTAATAACACCTGAGCATGCTAAACGCATGCTCATGGCATTACAAGACAATATTAATAAATATGAAGCATCTTTTGGGACCATAAAACAGTCCAGCGAATTACCTCAGTTTCCTATGAATTTTGGTGGGGAAATGGGGGAAGCATAGATGCTGCTAAATAAAGGACTTTTCTCTTGGTAGAGAATGTTTTATTTTCTACCTTTGCAGTCCGAAATTTTCGAAAAGAATTAAATAAGCGATAAATGCCTACGATTCAACAATTAGTAAGAAAGGGTAGAAAGGAGATTGTTTCTAAATCGAAATCTCCGGCATTGGATGCTTGTCCACAACGTAGAGGGGTATGTACGAGGGTGTACACGACAACACCAAAGAAGCCTAACTCTGCTATGAGAAAAGTGGCAAGGGTTCGACTTACCAATGGAAACGAAGTAAATGCCTATATACCAGGTGAAGGACATAACCTTCAGGAACACTCGATAGTTCTGATCAGAGGAGGAAGAGTAAAAGACCTTCCAGGTGTACGTTATCACATAATTCGTGGTGCGTTAGATACTGCCGGAGTAGAAGGAAGACTTCAAAGAAGATCAAAATATGGGGCTAAAAAGCCTAAAAAATAATTGCGCTAAAAAATGAGAAAAGCTAAACCAAAAAAACGTTACTTGTTACCCGATCCTAAGTTCAAGGATACTATGGTGACTAAGTTTGTGAACAACTTGATGTTGGATGGTAAAAAATCGATTTCTTATTCCATTTTCTATGGAGCTTGTGATCTTATCGAAGAAAAGACAGGTGAATCAGGTTTAGAAACTTGGAAAAAGGCGCTAAATAATGTATGCCCTGCTGTTGAGGTGAAGAGTAGAAGGGTTGGGGGCGCTACATTTCAGGTACCAAGTGAAGTTAGACCAGAAAGAAAACTAGCACTTGGTATGAAATGGATGATTAAATATGCTCGTTTACGTCACGAAAACACCATGGTTGAAAAACTTGCTGGTGAAATAATGGCCGCTTCTAAAGGAGAAGGTGCAGCTGTTAAGAAAAAAGACGATACGCATAGAATGGCAGACGCCAATAAAGCATTCTCACATTTTAAAATTTAGGACCTGAAATGGCCAAGATCGACTTAAAGCACACAAGAAACATCGGCATCATGGCGCACATCGATGCTGGTAAGACAACCACCACGGAACGTATCCTTTATTACACAGGATTGACCCATAAAATTGGAGAAGTTCACGATGGTGCGGCTACCATGGACTGGATGGAGCAAGAACAAGAAAGAGGTATTACAATTACTTCTGCGGCTACAACTACGAACTGGAACTTTCCTACAGAACAAGGTGAACCTATTCAGGGAAAAACAGAATCGTATAAAGTAAATATCATTGATACTCCCGGACACGTTGACTTTACTGTTGAGGTGGAGCGTTCGTTAAGAGTATTAGATGGTGCGGTTGCACTTTTTTGCGCAGTATCTGGAGTAGAGCCTCAATCGGAGACCGTATGGAGACAAGCTGATAAATATAACGTACCTCGTATCTGTTTCGTTAACAAAATGGATAGAGCTGGTGCTGATTTTATGAACGCTGTCAATGAAATTAAGGAAAAGCTAGGTGCCAATCCTGTACCTTTGCAAATTCCAATAGGTGCTGAAGATGATTTTAAAGGCGTTGTTGACCTTATTACGAACGAAGCAATTGTTTGGAATGAGGACGATCAGGGTAAAACCTATAAAGTAATTGATATTCCGGAAGATATCGCAGATGAAGTTGAAACTTACCGTGCGAAATTAATCGAAGAAGTTGCGGCCTATGATGAAGGCTTAATGGAAAAATTCTTCGAAGATCCGGATAGTATTAGTAAAGCAGAAATTGTTGCTGCTATTCGAAGTGCCGTATTAGACATGTCTATGTCTCCTGTAATGTGCGGTTCGGCATTCAAAAATAAAGGTGTGCAGGCCCTCTTAGATGCTGTTATTGAATTTCTTCCATCACCATTGGATGTGCCAGATATGGAAGGAACGGATCCTAACAGTGAAGAGAAAATAATAAGAAGACCTACTCCGGAAGATCCTTTCTCGGCATTAGCCTTCAAAATCGCTACTGACCCTTATGTTGGTAGATTGTGCTTCTTAAGAGCTTATTCAGGAAAATTGGATGCAGGTTCTTATGTTTATAATCCACGTACTGGTAAGAAGGAGCGTATTTCTCGTCTGATGCAAATGCACTCTAACAAACAAAACCCGATTGACTTTGTAGAAGCGGGTGATATTTGTGCAGGTGTTGGTTTTAAAGATATAAAAACAGGGGATACACTATGTGATGAGAAGAACCCTGTAATATTGGAGTCTATGACTTTCCCAGAACCGGTAATTGGTTATGCCATTGAAGCTAAAACACAAGCGGATGTTGATAAACTGGGAATGGCTATAGGTAAACTTATAGAAGAAGATCCTACTTTAAGAGTTAATACCGATGAAGAGACAGGTCAAACTGTTTTAAGGGGTATGGGTGAACTTCACCTGGAAATCATTATTGATCGTCTTAAAAGAGAGTTCAAAGTTGAGATTAATCAGGGTGCACCGCAGGTTGCTTATAAAGAATGTATTACTTCTAGTGTTGAACATAAAGAAGTTTATAAAAAGCAATCTGGTGGTCGTGGTAAGTTCGCTGATATCGTATTTGAGATTGGCCCGGTAGATGAAGAGTTTAAGGAAAAGGAAGGGCTTCAATTTGTTGATGAAATCAAAGGAGGAGTAATTCCCAAGGAATTCATACCTTCTATTGAAAAAGGATTTACACAAGCTATGAAGAATGGCGTATTGGCTGGTTTCCCGGTTGATACGTTAAAGGTAAGATTGTATCACGGTTCATTCCATGATGTTGATTCAGATAACCTTTCTTTCGAATTAGCTGCAAGAATGGGCTTCAAATCATCTTGTCCTAACGCAGGTCCAAAATTATTAGAACCAATCATGGGGGTAGAAGTTGTTTCTCCTGATGAATATACGGGTTCTGTAACTGGTGACTTGAATAAAAGAAGAGGTATAATGCAGGGTATGGAAGTTAAAGGTGGTGCTCAGATTATTAAAGCACATGTACCTTTATCAGAACTATTCGGCTACGTAACAGATTTACGTACATTGACCTCTGGTAGAGCAACTGCTTCATTAACGTTCTCTCATTATGATGAGGTACCAAAGAACATTGCTGAGGAAGTGATTAAAAAGCAAACAGGAGTTACCGCATAAAGTGTTGGAGGTATGAATCAAAAAATTAGAATAAAACTTAAATCTTACGATCATAATTTGGTCGATAAGTCTTGTGAAAGAATTGTGCGTGCTGTTAAAACTACAGGTGCTGTAGTAAACGGACCAATTCCTTTACCTACACAAAAGGAAAAGTATACCGTTCTACGTTCACCGCACGTAAATAAAAAGTCACGAGAACAGTTTCAATTGTGCACTTATAAAAGACTGGTAGATATTTATTCTACGAGTACCAAAACAATTGATGCTTTAATGAAACTTGAACTTCCAAGTGGAGTTGAGGTTCAGATAAAGTAAGATTAAAGACATACTGATTAAAAAGAATCACTTTTTGTGATTCTTTTTTTGTGCCTATTTCTCAGAAAATATATTCGAAATAGGTTTTGTAATATCAGTAATATTATTAACTTTGCAGTCCTTTTTGGGTGGAGCGAAGGGAAGACATTGAATTTGTGAGTCTTAATAGAAAAAAAGATGCCTGGTTTAATAGGAAAAAAAATTGGAATGACGAGTGTGTATAACGAGGAAGGAAATAATACACCTTGTACTGTTCTTGAACTTGGGCCTTGTGCTGTGACACAAATAAAGACCAAGGAAGTGGACGGCTATAGTGCTGTGCAGTTGGGATATGATGATAAAAAGGAGAAGAATACAAGCGCTGCTCAAAATGGGCATTTTAAAAAGGCTGGTGTTTCTCCTAAAAGAAAGCTTGTCGAATTTGAATTCGATAATGAGTTGAATCTGGGTGATTCTTTATCTATTCAGGATGTATTTGAAGAGGGGGAGTATGTTGATGTTGTAGGTACTTCAAAAGGTAAAGGATTTCAAGGCGTAGTCAAAAGATATAATTTTGGCGGTGTAGGACAGGCAACTCACGGTCAGCATAACCGCTTAAGAGCACCTGGTGCTATTGGAGCATGTTCTACGCCTTCGCGTGTTTTTAAGGGTTTACGCATGGCAGGTAGAATGGGTAATGACAGAGTTAAAGTTCAAAACCTGACAGTTCTTAAAGTAATTGCTGATAAGAATTTGTTACTGGTAAGCGGATCTGTCCCTGGTGCTAAAAATTCATATGTAATCGTAGAGAAATAAGATGGAAGTATCAATAATAAATAAATCCGGACAAGATACAGGAAGAAAGGTTAGTCTTTCTGATGATGTATTCTCTATTGAGCCTAACGATCATGCTGTTTATCTGGATGTAAAATTATATCTGGCCAATCAGAGACAAGGTACACATAAGGCTAAAGAAAAGTCTGAAATTACCGGGTCTACAAAGAAATTGAAGAAACAAAAGGGTACTGGTACGGCAAGGGCTGGTAGTATTAAGTCGCCTGTGTTTAGAGGTGGAGGACGTGTTTTTGGTCCAAAACCAAGAAACTACACCTTCAAATTAAACCATAAAGTAAAAGAACTTGCACGTAAAAGTGCACTTACTTATAAGGTTAAGGAAGACGCTATTACTGTACTTGAAGGAGTAGAGTTTGCTGCTCCGAAAACGAAAGAATTTAAACAACTGATGGAAGGGATTTCAGTTTCCGGAAAGAAAACATTATTTGTACTTCCGGAGGATAATAAGAATTTCTATTTATCGGGAAGAAACATTCCTAAGAACCGAATTGTAACAGCAAGTAGTTTAAATACCTATGACTTGTTGAATGCTGAACAAGTTGTGTTCATAGAAGGTTCGATTGAAAAACTACAAGATATATTGGCTTAATCATGGAAGTATTAATAAGACCCATAGTAACAGAGAAAGTAGCAAACTTAAATGAAGTTGGGAAATACGGGTTTATTGTAAATCCAGACGCCAATAAGATTCAAATTAAGAATGCTGTAGAAAAAACTTACGGAGTTACGGTTGAATCAGTAAATACAATGAATTATTTAGGGAAACCTAAATCTCGTTACACGAAATCTAGTATCGTGAGCGGACGCACTTCCTCTTTCAAGAAGGCAGTGGTTTCGTTGAAGGAAGGTGAATTTATAGATTTTTATAGCGGGATATAAGATTGAGAGATTATGGCAGTTAGAAAATTAAATCCGATAACGCCGGGTACTCGTTACAGAGTAGCTCCTGTATTTGATGAAATAACTTCTTCGACACCGGAAAAAAGTCTGGTAAAGTCAAAGAAGAGAAGTGGCGGAAGAAATAATTCTGGAAAGATGACCGTGCGTAATATTGGTGGTGGTCATAAAAAGAGATATCGTGTTGTCGATTTCAAGAGAGAAAAGTTTGGTGTACCGGCTGTAGTGAAGTCAATCGAATATGACCCGAACAGAAATGCAAGAATTGCCTTACTTTTCTATAAGGACGGTGAAAAAAGATATATAATAGCTCCAGTTGGTTTAGAAGTAGGCAAAGAAGTTGTATCTGGAGCAGGTGTTTCTCCGGATGTTGGTAATGCTTTGCCGCTTAGTGATATTCCGGTAGGTACTATTATCCATAATATAGAAATAATACCTGGAAAAGGAGCTTCACTGGCTAGAAGTGCAGGATCGTATGCACAGTTAGTTGCACGTGAAGGTAAATATGCAACAATAAAGCTACCTTCGGGTGAAATGAGAAACGTTTTAGTAAGATGTATGGCTACTGTGGGAACAGTATCAAATACGGATGCAATGAACGTTCGATTAGGAAAAGCAGGTAGGAATAGATGGTTAGGTAAAAGACCTCGAGTTCGTGGTGTTGCTATGAACCCGGTAGATCACCCAATGGGTGGTGGTGAAGGTAAGTCTTCTGGTGGACACCCAAGATCAAGAAATGGTCTTTACACGAAGGGTAAAAAGACAAGAAGACCTAACAAATACTCTGACAGATTAATAATTTCAAAAAAGTAAAAAATATCTGAATGGCACGTTCATTAAAAAAAGGTCCTTATATCGATTTTAGACTTGAAAATAAAGTCGATGCCATGAATAATTCAGGTAAGAAGCAAGTAATAAAGACTTGGTCAAGAAGATCAATGATATCACCTGATTTTGTAGGTCACACATTCGCTGTGCATAATGGAAATAAATTTATTCCAGTATTCGTTTCTGAGAACATGGTTGGACATAAATTAGGTGAATTTGCTCCTACTCGTAATTTTAGAGGGCATATTAACAAGAAAGATAAAGGAAAGAGATAATCGAGATGGAAGCAGTAGCAAAATTAAATAATTGTCCCACTTCTCCTCGTAAAATGAGATTGGTGGCTGATATGGTAAGAGGCGAACGTGTTGATAAGGCGCTGGCTGTATTAAAGTTAAGCCCTCAGCATCCTTCGTTTAAATTGGAAAAACTCTTACTTTCTGCAATTGCGAACTGGGTGGCAAAAAATGAAGATGCAAGCGTAGAAGACGCTGATCTTTACATAAAAGAAATATATGTAGATAGCGGGAGAATCTTAAAGAGATTAAGACCTGCTCCTCAAGGACGTGCTAATAGAATTAGAAAACGTTCTAACCATGTGACCATTATAGTTGATGGACATAATGAAGTAAGTGCTCCGGTAGTCGAAGAGGCTCAAGAAGAGGCAAAAAAAGAATCAAGTAAAAAATCTAAGGCAAAAGCCGCTAAAGCGTAATTATATGGGACAGAAAGTTAACCCAATAGGTCTAAGGTTAGGGATAATAAAAGGATGGGATTCTAGTTGGTATGGAGGCAAAAATTTTGCAGACAAACTGGTAGAAGATGAAAAGATTAGGAAATACGTATTAGCGCGTTTGCCAAAAGGTGGAATTTCAAAGATAATTATCGAACGTACTTTAAAGCGTATCACGTTAACCATTAATACAGCGCGTCCGGGTGTTGTAATCGGTAAAGGTGGTGCGGAAGTCGATAAAATCAAAGAAGAGTTAAAAAAATTAACTAGCAAGGATGTTCAAATCAATATTTTTGAAATTAAACGTCCTGAAATTGATGCAAAATTGGTTGGAGAATCGATTGCGCAGCAATTAAAAGCCAGAATTTCTTACCGAAGAGCGATGAAACAAGCAATTTCTTCGGCTATGAGAGTTGGTGCTCAAGGTATTAAAATTAAAGTATCTGGTCGTTTAGGTGGAGCTGAAATGGCTCGTTCTGAACAATACAAAGAAGGGAGGATACCTCTTCATACATTGAGAGCAGATATTGATTATGCCATCAGTGAAGCACATACGGTGTATGGTAAAATTGGAATCAAAGTCTGGATTTTTAAAGGTGAGGTTTATGGTAAACGCGATTTATCGCCGAACGTAGGTGTGCCAAACCAAGGAAAATCTGGTGCAGGTAAGCGTAATAGTGGAGGTAGAAGAAGAAAGCGAAATAATTAATCAGCTTCTGATTCATTAAAAATTTGAGAGATGCTACAACCGAAAAGAACAAAATTTAGAAAAAAGCAGAAAGGTCGTGTGAAGGGATTGGCTACTAGAGGCCATTCAATTAGTTTTGGTTCTTTTGCTATTAAAGCATTGGAACCGGGATGGATTACAGCTCGACAAATAGAGGCGGCTCGTATTGCAGCTACTCGTAATATGAAACGTGAAGGCCAGTTGTGGATTCGCATTTTTCCAGACAAACCTATCACGAAAAAACCTGCAGAGGTTCGTATGGGTAAAGGTAAAGGAGCTCCGGAATATTGGGTGGCAACAGTACGTCCTGGTAGAATTTTGTTTGAATCAGGAGGTATTAGCAAAGAAGTGGCTCAAGAGTCTTTAAGACTAGCAGCGCAGAAGCTACCTATTAAAACTAAGTTTGTGGTTCGAAGAGATTACGTAGCAGATTAATTATGAAAAATGAAGAAATTAAATCGTTGACTTTGGAAGAGTTAACTGCCAAAAGAAACGAAGAGAAAGGGAATCTTCAGCGCTTGAAGTTTGCACATAAAATTTCTGATATTGAAAATCCGATGCAAATCAGAAATATTAGAAAGTTAATAGCAAGACTGGAGACAGAGATTACGCAAAAAAGTAAAAAGGCTTAGTAGTAATGGAAACTAGAAATTTACGTAAGGAAAGAATTGGTTTGGTGGTGAGTAATGCGATGCAGAAAACCGTTACTGTAGCTGTTAATCGTAAAGTGAAACATGGAATGTACGGTAAATTCGTACAGGTAACTAAAAAATTCCATGTTCATGATGAAAAGGAAGAATGCGGTGTTGGAGATACTGTTAAAATAATGGAAACGCGTCCATTAAGTAAATCCAAGCGTTGGAGATTAATTGAAATTATCGAGAAAGCAAAATAATCATGATACAGCAGGAGAGTAGATTAACTGTAGCTGACAATAGTGGAGCAAAGGAAGTTCTTTGTATTAGAGTACTTGGAGGAACAAAAAAGAGATATGCAAGTTTAGGTGATAAAATTGTAGTTTCTGTGAAATCTACCGGTTCTTCAACAAATATGAAAAAAGGAACTGTTTCCAAAGCTGTTGTTGTGAGAACTAAAAAGGAGGTTAAAAGAAAAGATGGCTCATATATTCGTTTCTCGGATAATGCCGTAGTTTTATTAAACCCCCAAGATGAGCCAAGAGGTACTCGTATATTCGGACCTGTAGGCAGAGAATTAAGAGAAAAGCAATTTATGAAAATTGTTTCATTGGCACCTGAAGTACTATAAGTGATGGCAAGTAACAAAAAAATTCATATTAAAACTGGTGATACTGTGAAAATTATCGCTGGTAATGATAAAGGTAAAACCGGTAAAGTGATCAAGGTTATACCTTCAAAGGATAGAGCACTCGTAGAAGGTTTTAATATTGCTACAAAGCATATCAAGCCGAGTGCATCAAATCCTAATGGAGGAATAGAAAAAAAGGAAGCCGGTATACACGTGAGTAACCTGATGGTAGTTGATGCTAATGGTGATGCTACTAAAATTGGTCGAAAGAAGAATGAGGCCGGAAAAAGTGAAAGATTTTCTAAGAAAAGTGGTGAAATTATAAAATAATGGGACTTCCGCGTTTAAAAGAAAAGTATAATGAAGAAATCGTTGGCTTATTAAAGGATAAATTCCAGTATAAGTCGGTGATGCAAGTACCTAAAGTAGTTAAAGTTACTATTAATCAAGGACTTGGGAGAGCTGTTGCAGATAAAAAAGTAATCGAAACGGGTGTTGAAGAGCTAAGTATGATTACAGGTCAGAAAGCTGTTTCAACTATAGCTAAGAAATCCGTTTCCAATTTTAAGCTACGCGAAGGAATGCCGATTGGAGCCAAAGTTACGCTTAGAGGAAGTAGAATGTATGAGTTTCTGGATCGTCTTTTAAGTATTGCTTTACCGAGGGTACGTGACTTTCAGGGAGTGAGTGAGAAAGGTTTTGATGGCAGAGGTAATTATACCCTTGGTGTTAAAGAACAAATTATCTTCCCGGAAATAAGTATTGAGAAGGTAAAGAATATTACGGGTATGAATATTACCATTGTAACTACGGCGTCTACAGATGAAGAAGGATACGAATTGTTAACAGCATTTGGAATGCCTTTTGCTGATAAAAACAAATAATTATGGCTAGAGAAGCAATTAAAGCAAGAGAGCGTAAAAGAGAGAAACTAGTAAACCGTTACGCCGAAAAAAGAGCAAAGCTAAAGGCTGAAGGAGACTATGTAGGTCTTGATAAATTACCTAGAAATGCTTCACCTGTGCGTTTGCACAATAGATGTAAACTTACTGGACGTCCGAAGGGCTATATGCGTAAATTCGGTATTAGTCGTGTAACCTTTAGAGAAATGGCCAGTGAAGGTAAAATTCCTGGTGTTACTAAAGCAAGTTGGTAAAAATTGGAAATTATTTCTGATTTTTAATTTTAAATATTTATATTTGCACCCCCAAAATATGGGGGTTTTGTGTCGTTAAATGTAATTGAAAAATGTATAGTGATCCTATAGCTGATTATTTAACCAGAATTAGAAATGCAATTATTGCGAAGCATAGAATTGTAACAATTCCTGGTTCAAATGTTAAGCGCGAAATGACGAAGGTACTGTTTGAAAAAGGATATATTCAGAATTATAAATTCGAAAGTGATGGATTACAAGGTGTTATAAAAATAGCCTTGAAATTCAACCCTTTAACCAAGCAGTCTGCAATTACTAAATTGGAGAGAATAAGTAAGCCTGGTCTAAGAAAATATACAGGTGCTGAGGCAATGCCTAGAGTACTTAATGGACTGGGAATAGCAATTGTTTCTACTTCTAAAGGTGTGATGACCGATAAGGAAGCAAAAGCTAGTAATGTTGGTGGTGAAGTATTGTGTTATGTTTATTAATTGTACGAAATGTCACGAATAGGAAAAAAACCAATAAGCATACCGGACGGCGTAACAATAGACGTTGCTGGTAATAACGAGATAAAGGTTAAAGGACCTAAAGGAGAACTGACTCAGTTAGTTGATGTTGACCTTATTGTTAAAGTGGAAGATGGACAAGTAGTGTTGGAAAGACCCACTGAACAGAAGAGACATAAAGCTATGCACGGACTTTACAGGTCTTTACTATCGAATATGGTAGAAGGCGTGAACAAAGGATACGAGAAGAAGTTGGAGTTAGTTGGTGTAGGTTTTAAGGCTACGTGTTCCAACAATGTATTGGAACTCCACCTGGGGTATTCACATCCAATTTATTTCGCGTTGCCAAAAGAAGTTCAGGCTAAAGCGGAAACAGAAAAAGGTAAAAATCCAATTGTTACATTGGAATCAATTGATAAGCAGTTAATTGGTCAGATTGCTGCGAAAATGAAGTCCTTGAGAAAAATTGAGCCTTACAAAGGTAAGGGTGTTCGTTTTGTTGGAGAAATTGTTAGACGTAAAGCGGGTAAAACTGCAGCTAAATAAATTTAAGTGATGGCGACTAAAAAGGAACAAAGAAGAATTAGAATAAAGAAAGGTATCAGAAAGAAGTTATCTGGTTCTAATGAGATGCCTAGACTTAGTGTATTTAAAAGCAACAAGAGAATTTACGTTCAATTGATTGATGACGTCACAGGTAAAACAATTTTGAGCGCAGATTCGACAAAATTAGAAGGTGGTTGCAATATGTCCATGGCTACAGCTGTAGGTCAGGAAATTGCAAAAAAAGCAACAGAGAAAGGAATCAATTCCGTAGTGTTTGACAGAAATGGTTATTTGTACCATGGAAAGATAAAGGCATTAGCTGATGGGGCACGTGAAGGAGGACTAAAATTCTAAGATATTATGAGCCAAGTTAATATAAAAAAGGTTAAAGCCAGCGACATAGAATTGCAAGAAAAAGTGGTTGCAATTAAGCGTGTTGCCAAGGTTGTTAAGGGTGGTAGAAGATTTAGTTTTTCAGCCGTTGTTGTTGTCGGAGATGGTAATGGTGTAGTAGGTTACGGACTTGGAAAGGCAAATGAAGTAACAGATGCAATAACCAAGGGTATCGATGATGCAAAGAAAAATCTTATAAAAGTACCTGTTCTTAATGGAACCGTGCCTCATGAGATGAAAGGTAAATATGGCGGAGGCCGTGTACTAATTCGGCCTGCTTCTGCTGGTACAGGAGTTATCGCGGGTGGTGCGATGCGTGCAGTGCTTGATAGTGCTGGTGTTAAAGATGTATTAGCAAAATCTCAAGGGTCATCGAACCCTCACAATGTTGTAAAAGCTACATTTGATGCTTTAATCAACATGAGAGATCCTGTTACAATAGCTCAACAAAGAGGAATTTCTTTAGAAAAAGTATTTAACGGTTAATAGAATGGCACGCGTAAAGATAGTACAGGTTCGTAGTATAATAAACAGACCGAAGAATCAAAAGCTGACAATAGAGGCGCTTGGATTGGGTAAAATTAATAAATCTGTAGAGCTTGAATTGACTCCACAGATTAAAGGAATGTTGGATAAGGTGGATCATTTGGTAACCGTATCAGATATATAATCATGAAATTACATACATTAAAACCTGCAAAAGGTTCGGTAAAAAATAAAAAAAGAATAGCACGAGGCCAGGGATCTGGTGGTGGAGGTACTGCTACCAGAGGCCATAAAGGTGCGAAATCAAGGTCAGGTTATTCTAAAAAGCTGGGTTTTGAAGGTGGTCAGATGCCTTTGCAGCGTAGAGTACCTAAATTTGGTTTTAAGAATCATAATAGAGTAGCATACCGTGCAATTAATTTGGAAGAGATCGTAAAGGTTGCTGAAAAGATTGGCAGCACTGAGATAACTCCGGAAGTATTAATCGATAACGGTTTACTAACGAAAAAAGACAAAGTTAAAATATTAAATACCACTGAATTAAGTGCGAAAATTGAAGTAAGAGCCCATGCTTTTTCAGCGTCCGCTAAATCTTGTATAGAGAGCGCCGGAGGAAAAGCCGAACTGATATAACCATGAAATTTATTAAGACCATACGTGACATATTTAGTATTCCGGAGTTAAAGAATAGGATATTAAATACATTGTTGTTTATAGTTGTTTACAGACTTGGTACTTTTGTATTACTTCCAGGTGTAGACAGAAGTAAAATAGGTGATACGTCAGGTGGTCTTTTAGATTTTCTGGACCACTTTGTAGGAGGAGCATTTAGCAATAAATCAATTTTTGGTTTAGGTATTATGCCCTACATATCAGCTTCAATTGTAATTCAGTTAGGAACAGTAGCAATTCCTTATTTTCAAAGATTGCAAAAAGAAGGTGAATCAGGTAGAAAAAAATTAAATCAAATAACACGCGTTCTTACAATTGCCATTTGTTTAGTACAGTCTTTTGGATTTATTCAATTAATACTAAATGATGACAAAGGTTTATTAATGCAGGGTGTTGATCCAACTTTCTTTATGATTCAATCCTTCTTCATACTTACTGCAGGAACGGTATTCTGTATGTGGCTAGGTGAAAGAATTACTGAAAAAGGTGTTGGTAATGGTATTTCCATGTTAATAATGATTGGTATCATATCTAGATTACCGAATTCAATCTTGCAAGAATGGACGATTAAAGGCGGAATGGCCGGAGGCTTTGTTTATGTGTTAGAAATTTTGGCTTTGTTTTTTATAGTTATGGGAGTAGTAATGCTTACTCAAGCTACTAGACAAATTCCAGTTAATTATGCCAAACAGGTAATCAATAACAAGGTTTACGGAGGGCAAAAACAATACATACCACTTAAAGTTAATTCAGCAGGTGTAATGCCAATTATCTTTGCTCAATCGCTCATGTTTATTCCGGGGTTAATTGCCAATTCATTTACTGGAGAGGATAATAGTGCGGTGGCTGCTTGGATAGCAACAAATCTTGGGAATTTTAACGCAGTTGGCTATAATGTATTATTTGCAGTACTGATTATTGCGTTTACTTATTTCTATACGGCAATAACCATACAGCCTAATTCTATAGCTGATGATTTAAAAAGAAATGGAGGATTTATTCCTGGTGTGAAACCAGGTCTTGAGACGGGAGAATATATCGATGATATTTTATCGAAAATCACCTTACCTGGTGCGTTGTTCATAGCAATAGTCGCAGTATTACCAGCCTTTGCAAGTAGAGCAACGGTAGGCGATGGGCTGGCTCAGTTCTTTGGTGGTACTTCATTACTGATTATGGTAGGTGTAGTACTAGATACTTTGCAACAAATAGAGAGTTACTTGCTAATGAAGCAGTATGAAGGAATGATGAAGAGTGGTAAGGTGAAAGGTCGCCAGGGTAATGTTGCAGTGGCATAAGAAAGTATGGCTGGGATAGTTAAGACGGAAGAGGAGATTGAAATAATACGTGAGAGTGGAGATGTCTTGGGAAGAGCTCATGCTGAAGTAGCAAAACTAATAAAACCCGGTGTAACTACTATTGAATTAGATAGGGTTGCTGAAGAGTTTATAAGAGATAATGGTGGAGTTCCATCATTTAAGAATTATAATGGTTTTCCAGGTTCGTTATGTGTTTCAATAAATGAAGAGATTGTACATGGAATTCCTGGAGAAGTGATACTAAAAGACGGAGATATTATATCTGTTGATTGCGGTGTCAAATTAAACGGATTTCACAGCGATAGCGCTTACACGCATGAGGTGGGCGTTGTTAATGAAGAAATCAGAGCTTTGTTAAAGGCCACGAAAGATTCGCTGAATTTGGGTATTGAAAAGGCTGTCGTAGGGAATAGATTGGGCGATATTGGATTTGAGATTCAGGACTATGTGGAGAGAAAAGGATATGCTGTAGTTCGGGATTTGGTTGGCCATGGAATAGGTCAAAACCTGCACGAAGCCCCTGAAGTTCCTAACTACGGAAGAAGAGGGAAGGGACCTAAACTAAAAGAAGGATTGGTATTGGCAGTTGAACCAATGATCAATTTAGGTACAAGAAGGATAGTTCATAGCAGAGATGGATGGACGATTAGTACAGCGGATAACAAAGCTTCGGCTCACTTTGAACATACGGTAGCCGTCAGGAAAAATAAAGTAGATGTATTAACAACATTTAAATACATAGAAGAACTAAAAAGTTAATATGGCAAAACAATCATCTATAGAACAAGATGGTGTGATAGTAGAAGCGCTTTCTAATGCAATGTTCAGAGTAGAACTCGAAAATGGACATGAAGTAATAGCTCATATTTCTGGTAAGATGAGAATGCATTACATTAAAATTTTACCTGGAGATAAAGTGAAATTAGAAATGTCACCCTACGATTTGTCAAAAGGAAGAATTGTATTTCGATATAAACATTAGAAATCATGAAAGTCAGAGCGTCAATAAAGAAAAGAAGTGCGGACTGTAAAGTCGTGAGGAGAAAAGGGAAGTTGTACGTTATCAACAAGAAAAATCCGAAATTTAAACAACGTCAAGGTTAATATTATGGCTAGAGTAGCAGGGGTAGATATTCCAGATAATAAAAGAGGCGAAATTGCCTTAACTTATATTTTTGGCATTGGACGAAGTAAAGCTAAGATAATTCTGGAGAAGGCAGCAGTTGATGCCAATAAACAAGTAGCAGATTGGAGTGATGATGAGGCTAACGCCATTCGTGGGGTTATAACAGGTGAGGTGAAGGTAGAAGGTGTGCTCAAATCTGAAATCCAATTGAATATTAAGCGATTGTTAGATATAGGATGTTATAGAGGTTTACGTCATAGAAAGGGCTTACCTGTACGAGGACAAAAGACTAAAAATAACTGCCGTACCAGAAAAGGTAAAAGAAAGACAGTAGCTAACAAAAAGCAAGTAGGTAAATAAACTATAATAGGATGGCTCAAGGAAGATCAGAGAAGTCGAAGAAGAGAAACGTTACGGTTGATGCTATAGGTCAAGTGCACATCCGCGCCTCTTTTAACAATATAATTATCTCTATTACCAATAATGCAGGTCAGGTGATTTCATGGTCATCTGCAGGTAAAATGGGATTTAAAGGTTCAAAAAAGAATACTCCATATGCAGCTCAAACAGCGGCGCAAAATTGTGCTTCTGTTGCTTATGAGGCCGGAATGAGAAAGGCAGAAGTTTTCGTAAAAGGACCTGGTTCTGGCAGAGAATCTGCAATTCGTACTGTTCAAAATTCAGGTATAGAAGTTACAGCGATTAAGGATGTTACACCACTTCCGCATAATGGTTGTAGACCACCTAAAAGAAGAAGAGTATAATTTAATAAGTTAGGAGAAGTTAATAATACTAGAAGATGGCAAGATATAGAGGTCCTAAAGCGAAAATTTCAAGACGTTTCAATGAGCCTATTTTTGGATCGAGTAAGGCAGCTACAAAGAAACCTTACGGTCCAGGTCAACACGGAAGAGGTAGAAGAAGAAAACAATCTGAATACGCTGTTCAGTTGGCAGAAAAGCAAAAAGCAAAATATACATATGGTGTTTTAGAACGCCAATTCCGAAATCTTTTTGAGAAAGCGGCACGTAAAGGAGGGGTTACTGGTGATAATTTGTTAATCGCTTTGGAATCGCGTCTTGACAATGTGGTATACCGCATGGGAATTGCCAGAACTAGAAGGCAAGCCCGTCAATTAGTTTCTCATCGACATATTACCATAAATGGTGAGATATTAAATATTCCTTCATACTCGGTAAAAGTTGGAGACATTGTGGCTTTGAAAAATAAGTCACAGGGTTTAATAGTACTTAGTGAAGGAAGTAGTCAGGTTAGTAGATATCCTTGGTTAGAGTGGGACAGTTCTGCCGTTCAAGGTAAATTTGTAGAAAGTCCACAAGTGGATGAAATACCTGAAAATATAAATGTACAGTTGATCGTTGAATTGTACTCTAAATAAGAAATAACTGGATTAATTAAAGGAACTTATCAGATGTCTATATTAGCATTTCAAATGCCTGAAAAGGTTGTAATGGAAAAAGCAGACGATTTTCAAGGTCTGTTTGAATTTAAACCGTTGGAAAAGGGTTATGGAGTTACAATAGGCAATGCCTTAAGAAGAATTCTATTGTCTTCGCTGGAGGGCTATGCCATAACCGGTATTAAGATTCCGGGAGTTCTACACGAATTTTCATCAATTGATGGTGTTAGAGAAGATGTATCTGAAATAATTCTAAATTTAAAACAAGTACGTTTTAAAAGAATAGTAGAGACTACAGATGTTAAGACAAAAGTGGTAGTTCCTATTAGAGGTAAAGAATCTTTCAAAGCGGGTGAGATAGCTAATTTCACAGAAGCATTTGAAGTTCTTAACCCGGATTTTGAAGTATGCACCGTAGATTCTTCGGTAGATTTGGAAGTTGAACTCACTATTGAGAAAGGTAGAGGGTATATTCCAGCCGAGGAGAATAAACCTTCTGAACAAGTATTTGGGTTTATTCCTATCGACGCAATTTTTACGCCAATCAAAAATGTGAAATTTGCAGTGGAAAATACGCGTGTTGAACAAAAAACAGATTACGAAAAGTTAATTCTGGACATAAAAACAGATGGGTCTATCCATCCTGAAGATGCTTTGAAAGGTGCAGCTAATATCTTAATTAAGCACTTCATGTTATTCTCTGATCAAACAATGACTTTCGAAACAGCGAAACCTGAAGAGGAGGATGCTGTAGATGAGGAAGTATTGCACATGAGAAAGCTTCTTAAAACACCAATCGGTGAATTGGATTTGTCTGTTCGTGCATATAATTGTTTGAAAGCGGCTAATGTTAAAACGCTTGGTGATTTAGCATCACTCGAAGTTTCTGACATGATGAAGTTTAGAAACTTCGGTAAAAAGTCTCTTGCAGAGTTAGAGCAATTGGTGGCTGAGAAAGGTTTAACTTTCGGAATGGATTTAGGAAGATACAAACTTGATGAGGAGTAAGGAAAATGAGACACGGAAATAAAATTAATAACCTAAGCAGAACGGCTTCGCACAGAAAAGCAATGCTTGCTAATATGTCGTCGTCCTTGATTAAACATAAAAGAATTACAACTACTGTTGCAAAGGCAAAAGCATTAAAGAAGTATTTGGAACCACTAGTGACTAAGGCTAAAAATGATACGACACATTCTCGACGTGTTGTATTCTCTTACTTACAGGACAAACAATCGGTTTCAATGTTATTTGATGAAGTGGCCAGAAAAATTGGTGACAGACCTGGTGGCTATACACGTATCATTAAAATGGCTCCGCGTTTAGGGGACAATGCAGAAATGTGTATGATGGAGTTTGTAGATTTCAACGGATTATTATTGAAAGAAGCGAAACCGGCGAAATCTAAACGAAGCAGAAGAGGTAGTAAGAAGAGTACAGAAGGTGCGGCGACGAGCTCTGAAAACGTAACAGAAGAGGTAAGTACAACTGAAAAAGATGATGCTACACCTGATGTGGTAGATACAGTAGTAGAAGAAGTGGCTAAGGAGGACGAAGTTAGTGCAGAATCAAGCATTGAGGCAGAAGCTACTTCCGAAGAAGCCGCTGAAGATAAGACTAGTGATGAAGAGGCTGGGGAAGCTTCAGAAGAGGAGAAGAAAGAAGACTAAGAAAGTTTTGAAATAAATAAAATAAATAAAGGATTGGGCATTAGTTCAATCCTTTTTTATTTTTGTGCGGAAATAAGAAAAATAATGAAGTATACCTCAAGAAAATCAGCATATTTAGTTTTGGAAGATGGGTCTGTTTATAAAGGACTTGCAGTTGGAAAAATTGGTACTACCCAAGGAGAAATATGTTTTAATACTGGGATGACCGGATATCAGGAGATTTATACAGATCCTTCATATCATGGTCAAATAATCATCAATACAACTTCGCATATTGGTAATTATGGCGTTCTGGAAAATGAGGTAGAATCCAACAGTATTAAATTTAATGGCCTTGTATGTAAGTCCTACTCAAAAATTGCATCGAGACTATCAGGTGACGGAACGCTGGAAGACTATTTTCTAAATGATGGTGTAGTTGGTATTAGCGATGTAGACACACGTCAGATCGTTCGCCATATCAGAGATAAGGGCGCAATGAATGCCATAATATCATCGGATATTGAAGATGTTGACGAGCTTAAAAAGATGGTGAACGCGGTTCCTTCAATGGAAGGACTTGAGTTGGCTAGTCGTGTAAGTTGCGAAAGCCCATATGAATTTGGTGAAGAAGGTGCCAATATCACTGTGGCAGTCCTTGATTTGGGGATTAAAACGAATATTTTGAGAAGTCTTGCGCAAAGAGGGGTTAAGTGTAAGGTCTATCCATGTAAGACTACGGTTGAAGAAATGGAGAAGAGTAATCCAGATGCCTACTTTATTTCAAACGGTCCAGGTGATCCGGCAGCTACTGATTATGCGGTTGATACAGTTAAAGAAATGGCGAAATTAAATAAACCTATTTTTGGTATTTGCCTGGGGCATCAGATTATCGCGTTGGCTCATGGAATTGGAACGCATAAAATGCATAATGGGCACAGAGGAATAAACCATCCTGTTAAAAATTTAAATACAGGTAAAAGTGAAGTTACTTCACAAAATCATGGTTTTACAGTAAATAAAGAGGAAGTGCTTTCTAGCGAGAATGTTGAAATAACACATGTTAACCTGAATGATGATACGGTTGAAGGGATCAGAATAAAGAACAAGGATATATTTTCTGTTCAATACCACCCTGAATCGTGCCCCGGCCCACATGATTCTCGTTATCTTTTTGATGATTTTATAAATTTGATTAATAAATAAGTTTAATTACTAATAAAATGAGCGTAATTGAAGAAATAAAAGCGCGTCAGATATTTGATTCGCGTGGTAATCCTACAGTAGAAGTAGATGTAATTACTGAAAATGGTTTCATTGGTAGAGCCGCAGTACCATCAGGTGCATCTACAGGTGAGTTTGAAGCTGTTGAGTTGAGAGACGGTGACAAGTCGAGCTACGTAGGGAAAGGTGTATTGAAAGCCGTAGCTAATGTGAATAGCATTATTACGCCGGAATTATTAGGTGCATCTGTTTTTGATCAGAAAGGAATCGATGCCAAGATGATTGAAATAGATGGTACTCCAAACAAAGGGAATTTAGGAGCTAATGCCATTTTAGGTGTTTCCCTGGCATTAGCAAAAGCAGCTGCTGCTGAAACTGGTCAACCTTTATATCGTTACCTGGGTGGTGTGAACGCAAATACACTTCCAGTACCAATGATGAATATCTTAAACGGTGGTAGCCATGCAGACAACTCTATCGATTTTCAGGAATTTATGATTATGCCTGTGGGTGCTGATAATTTTAGCCACTCATTGAAAATCGGATCAGAGATCTTCCATACTTTAAAATCAGTCCTTAAGTCAAAAGGAATGTCAACTAATGTGGGTGATGAAGGTGGTTTTGCTCCAAACTTAGGATCAAACAAAGAGGCCCTGGATACAATCATGCAGTCTATTGAGAAAGCTGGTTATAAGCCTGGCGATGACGTTATGATTGCCATGGATGCCGCAAGTTCTGAATTTTTCAACAGAGAAACGCAGCAATATGAGTTAAAATGGTCAACAGGTGACAAACTTACTCCTGCAGAAATGGTAGACTATTGGGCTGACTGGGTAAACAATTACCCAATCATTTCTATTGAAGATGGAATGGACGAAAACGACTGGGACGGTTGGAAACTTTTGACGGAGAAAGTTGGAGACAAAATTCAGTTGGTAGGTGATGATTTATTTGTAACCAACGTTGAGCGTTTGGGCAAAGGTATTGATCAAAACATAGCAAATGCATTGTTGGTTAAGTTTAACCAAATTGGTACGCTTACCGAAACTATAGACGCAGTTACTATGGCTCAGCACAACAAATACAAATGTGTTATGTCTCATAGATCTGGTGAAACTGAAGATACAACCATTGCTGATTTGGCTGTAGCTCTTAAAACCGGACAAATAAAGACCGGATCCGCTTCACGTACAGACCGTATGGCGAAATATAATCAATTGATAAGAATTGAAGAAGAATTGGGAGATAGTGCTTATTTCCCTGGTAAGAATATGTAAAGTAAAGATAGCGAAGACATTATAAGTAGTCTTCGCTATTTTTTTATTGTCTCTTTTATAGTATATTGTATAATGCTCGCACCTATATTCAACAGAATACCCCGTAAGTATAAAAACAGGTATTTTATTTTTGGGGTACTCACATTTTTGTTTATTCTGTGGATGCTTTTTTTCGACCGCAATGATTGGCTCACGCTCATAAAGACCAATAACTCATATGACAAGCTTTTAGAAGAAAAAAACTTCTACGAGGATAATATTAAAGTTGTGGAGGAAGATATTGCACGTCTTCGAACAGATGAAAGAGAATTAGAAAAATTTGCACGCGAAAAGTACAAGATGAAAGCAAAAGACGAAGATGTCTTTATAGTTGTACGAGAAGAAAGATAATTAGGAGATAGGTTCTTTCTTTATAAATCTCCTTAGTAAACCTTCCTTAAGCGCAAAAGTAGAAGACTTGATGTTTTCTATGTCTATAATAGATATAACGTATTCAATAAGAGAGCAGGCTACGACGATCATGTCCACACGCATGGCGATCATTCCGGGGATTTCTAAACGTTGTTCTCTGTCTTTTGAAATAATGTCTTCGTTAATTTCATGAAATACGTTTAAAGGTAGGTTGAATTCCGTTTGTTCTTCTTGCTCAATATCGAAAACGATGTTGTCCCTTTTATGATAAATTTCACACAGAGTATCAAAAGATCCCGATGCGCCAATTAACGTTTTAGGTTTGTGTATCGCAGTTGCTACATTTAATCGATGTAGTTTGGCTCTTAAAAAGGACTGAAGTGCCCTCAAAGAATCATCGCTAATAGGATCTTCTCGGTGGAACTTATTCATCAATCGAAGGCCCCCGATTTCAAAACTGTATTTCCAGAAAACCTGGTATTTGTTACAGATAACAAATTCAACACTTCCTCCACCTATATCCATTATCAGGCTTTTTTCGTCTTCAAGGGTGACTGCCTGTTTAACTCCTTCATAAATAAGCTGAGCTTCCAACTCACCGGAAATAACCTGTACATCTATGTCTGTAAGCTGTTTTATCCGGTCTTTTACATAGTTTACATTTGTAGCATTTCTAAAAGCGCTGGTGGCTGTGGCCTTTATAGACTCGACATCATATTCAGAGAGCGTGTTTTTGAATTCGGTAAGCGTATTTAATGCACGTTCAAGTGAGTACTCAGAAATAATGTTATCATCAATTCCTCCTTCACCGATTTTTACAGGAACTTTATCTTTGAATAAAATACGATACGTATCGTTAACCACTTCTACTACCAGAAGATGAAACGTATTCGTTCCTAAATCTATAACTCCTATTTTTTTATTAGTGGGCATATAATACAGTGCCGCAAATATAATAAGATAATAGAACTATGAGCCATATATAAAATAAAAGATATAAATAAAGCGGAAAAAAAGAGTCACCTTTGAATTAATCTTCATGCATCGGTTTGGAGGCCAACTACTGCCCTCCCCGTTGCGTATCATATTATGTTAATTTTTAAGCTCAATACATGAAAAAAGATAAAGAAGAATTACTGGATGCCAGGAACAGAGAGGCGGAGTTGGGAGGAGGTGTTGACAGAATTGAAAGTCAGCATGGCAAGAAGAAATTAACGGCGAGGGAAAGAGTCTACCTGTTGTTGGATGATGATTCCTTTGAAGAAATTGGTAAGTTCGTAGTTCACCGGTCAGAAGAATTTGGTTTAGCTAATCAGAAGTATCTGGGAGACGGTGTTGTCACCGGATATGGGAAAATTAATGGTAGACTTGTATACGTGTTTTCTCAGGACTTCACCGTGTTTGGTGGTTCTCTGTCTGAGGCACATGCCGAAAAAATTTGTCGCATAATGGATCTGGCACTTGAGAACAAAGCGCCACTTATTGGCCTGAATGATTCCGGTGGGGCCCGTATTCAGGAAGGAGTTCGGTCACTGGCAGGTTACGCCGATGTTTTTTATAGAAATGTGAAAGCTTCGGGCGTCGTTCCTCAGATTTCGGCAATTATGGGCCCATGTGCGGGAGGTGCTGTGTATTCACCAGCAATTACCGATCTGATATTTATGGTAGATCATACTTCTTATATGTTCGTTACAGGACCTAATGTTGTCAAAACGGTAACCCACGAAGAAGTGAATGCAGAAGAATTGGGGGGCGCAAGTACACATAGCGAGAAGAGTGGAGTAGCACATATTAAAACAGATAATGACGTAGACTGTATTAAAAAGATTCGAGCCGTTTTAAGTTATGTACCTCAATCAAATTCTGAAGCTTCGCCTGAAAAAGAATACCACATTGATGACGAAATAAGGCCGGCACTAGCCGATGTAATTCCTGAGAATGCAAATCAGCCCTATGATATGCATCAGGTAATAAAGGAAATAATAGATAAAGACTCTTTTTTTGAAATACACAAAGACTTTGCTCAGAATATAATTGTAGGCTTTGGCTTTTTAGCAGGCAAAAGTGTTGGTATTGTGGCCAACCAGCCCGAAGTACTGGCAGGTGTACTGGATATTCATTCGAGTACCAAGGCGGCACGTTTTATAAGATTTTGTGATTCATTTAATATTCCTCTCGTCGTATTGGTTGATGTTCCCGGTTTTTTGCCTGGTACCGACCAGGAATGGAATGGTGTGATTTCCAACGGTGCAAAACTGTTATATGCTTTTAGCGAAGCCACGGTGCCACGAATAACGGTCATTACAAGAAAGGCCTATGGGGGAGCTTATGACGTGATGAATTCAAAGCATATCGGTGCCGATATGAATTATGCCTGGCCTACAGCAGAGATTGCCGTGATGGGAGCGAAGGGAGCAGCAGAAATTATCTTTAAAAATGAAATAAAGGCCTCCGAAAATCCCGAACAAAAACTACAGGAAAAAATGGATGAATACTCCGATCAATTTGCTAACCCTTATATGGCTACGGAGCGCGGATTTATCGATGAGGTTATCAAACCTGAGTATACACGTAATAAGCTAATAAATGCACTGACAATGTTGAAAAACAAAAATGTGTCACCTATATTGAAAAAACATGGGAATATTCCTTTATGATAAAGTATAGTTTATGAATAAAAAGAGTAAGAAATTTTTATACGAATATCTTAATAATGCATCACCTACCGGTTTTGAGTCGTCAGGGCAGCAACTATGGTTGGACTATATAAAACCTTACATTGATGAATATGAGGTTGATACTTACGGATCGGTAGTGGGAGTAATTAACCCGAAATCAGATTTTAAGGTAGTCATAGAAGCTCATGCTGATGAAATTTCGTGGTTTGTTAATTATGTGACTTCCGATGGTTACATATATGTAGTTCGAAATGGAGGATCCGATCATCAAATTGCTCCGTCCAAAAGGGTGAATATTCATACGGATAAAGGTATTGTTAAAGGAGTATTTGGCTGGCCTGCAATTCACGTGCGGAAAGGAGATAAAGAACAAACGCCTACAATGAAAAATATTTTTATTGATGTAGGAGCAGAAAATGCAGAAGAGGTTGAACAGATGGGTATACGTCCTGGAACGGTTGTCACTTTTGAAGACGAATTGACAGAATTGAACGGTCGGTTTTATACAGGACGAGCACTCGATAATAGGATAGGTGGCTTTATGATTGCTGAAGTAGCACGTTTACTGAAAGATCGTAAAAAAGAACTTCCTTTTGGATTGTACGTGGTAAATGCTGTTCAGGAAGAGATTGGTTTAAGAGGCGCTGAAATGATGGCACAACGAATAAAGCCTGATGTAGCGATCATTACAGATGTATGCCACGATACGCAATCTCCTATGTACGACAAAAAACTTGATGGGGATATAGCTTGTGGTAAAGGACCTGCTCTTACATGGGGGCCTGCTGTTCAGACCAACTTGTTGAAAATGATTTTGAACGTTGCCAAAAAGAAGAAAATAGCTTATCAGGAACAAGCCGCTTCAAGATCGACAGGGACTGATACAGATGCTTTTGCCTATTCAAACGAAGGCGTAGCTTCAGCTTTAATATCATTGCCACTAAAGTACATGCATACAACAGTTGAAACGGCACATAAAGATGATGTTTCTGGGGTTATTGAGCTGATATACCAGTTCCTTATTCAGCTAAAAAGCGGACATGACTTTCGATACATTAAGTAAACCGAGACTTTATAAACACTTTAAAATAAGGGCCATCGATATTCATTATCGAGGGCTTTTATTTTATTACAGTGTATTGATTCGGTTCATTAAATTTTGCTTGTACGTATTGCTTACAGGAATATTTTTATTCAAAATTACAACTTCCGATAATCCAATATGTTCTATACTATCCAATCTGATAAGGTAAGACCTGTGAATACGCATAAATTCACTTGTAGGTAGCCTTGATTCAATACTTTTCATAGTTGAATACACCGTGTATACTTTTTCAGGTGTGTGGATTTTAATGTAATCCCCGAACGCTTCTATGTAGTGAATCTTTTTGAATGGGAAGTTTACCAGGTTCGAATCTACTTTAATAAAAATACTGTCTTTCTCAGTGTCAGCAGGAAGGTCTTTATGTTTGTTTCTTATTTTGTTCAGCGCTTTTAGAAAACGAGGAGCTGAAATAGGTTTAAGTAAATAATCGGTCACTTCCAAATCGAAGGCATTCAATGCATATTCCTCTTTTGAGGTAACCAGTACTACCTGAGGTTTGGTGTCCAAAGAATCAAGAAGTTGAATACCTGACATTTCTGGCATTTCAATATCCAGGAATATTACATCAATTCCGCCATTGCGGATAACATCAAAAGCTTTTAATGCACTATCATACTTGCCCACTAAATCCAGCGCACCTGTTTGTTCCACCAGTTGTTCCGTGATTTTAATAGAAATTGGATCATCATCTACAATAATGCAGTTTAACCTTTCACTCATAGTTTTTGCTTTCTCGTTTCAATTTTAGTTAACGTTTTAACCGCTATTTGGTTACGAGAAAACAGAGTGAGATTATCTCATATTCAAGGAATAGGTTTAATGCCTACGCCTCTAAGGCTTTTCTTAGAATCAATCAATTATTACCCAACCCCTGGAAGTTTTCATGATTTCCCCCAGATTTAACTTGGTATTTTTGCCTTTAGCGTCTTTGAAAACGAGCTGAAGGTTGGTTGTTAACAAATTTCCGTTACTAGCGAAAGGCTTCGGAGTAGCGAAATTTGACTTTGATAATGTCAGACTTTCAATTTCCAGGCCATTATTTATCCACTGATGCACAATTTGTTCATAGTTATGCTTCGCGATCAATTGCGTGTTACGTATAGCCATTTGGTTTTGTGCCATAGACTTTTTCACGTCTTCGACTTTAACGGGATCATCCTTGATAGTTTCCAGAAAGTCGCTAACGTTAGCATGGTGTGCTTTAACGAATGATTCAAAGTCTTGACTTTTAATGGCTGATAGGCAATTTACGGCCAGCGAGTCTATATGTTCTGAAATAGTATCAGCCTGGCTAAATACCTGAGTATTTATGATTATTGATAATAAACAAGTGCAAAATAATGCCATTTTCTGGGAGATTGAACGCATATAGATTTCTGTTTTGTAGTTAAAATTACGAAAAAATGAGTAATTGCGATTTTAGAACTATAAATAATAAACTAAATTGAGCGATTGTATCAAAACTTCTGCCTTGTAATAAGCTAGAAGGATGTCCGAATATTCATCATTTTCGTTAGATATAGTAAGATATTAATATGAAATATTTATTAAGCGTTACCTTAATAGCAGTTGTACTTATGCCTCTTTTTGCTCAAGAAAGTGGCCAGGAGGACTCAGGCGGTAAAATAACAGAGGCCATAAGCGATTCGATGTTGTTGCAACAGACCTCACGTACTGCCTATGATTCAACCGAGGTTCTGGATTCTTTGGCAATAAGAGGGGACTCTGTATCAATGGTTTCAGATACTGTTGCAAGATTGGATTCGTCAAGTGTTGTGCCGAAGGAATTGAAAGAACCGGAAGAAGAAAAAAAGATTTATTTCGAGTCCTTTTCGTTGGTAGGTTCTGTACATAACAAAAAAAATAACAGTAACGTTAAGGCGAAGATCAAGGTGGAAATAGCCAGCGATAAAGATGCGGATAAAGTGATGTTTCCAACTAGTTCTTCCGGTTCATTTAATATTCCTAATCTGGTATCGGGTAAGGATTATATTTTTTATGTGAAAGCTAGAGGTTATTATCCTTTTGCTGATACCGTACACGCCCAGGAATCTCTCGAAAACAATAAGATAAGAAAAGAGTTTCGTTTAAGGGCCGTGGTTAAAGGAGAATCCATAAAACTGGAAGGTGTCCAGTTTGAACAAGGAACGAGCCATTTGGATCCCTTGTCGTATAATTCGTTGAATCTCTTAGTAGAAACGCTCAAAGATAATCCTGATATGAGGATTCGTTTGGAAGGGCATACAGATAATACAGCTTCCAAACAGGCTAGTATTAAACTTTCTGAGCAGCGCGTTGAATCTGTGAAAATATACCTTGTAAATCGGGGTATAGATAAAAAACGAATAGATGGTAAAGGTTACGGAAGTAGTAAGCCCATTACTAATAGCGCTACAGCTGCAAACAGAGCTGAAAACAGACGGGTTGAATTTAAAGTGCTGGGTAATTAGAGCTAACTAATAAACATTTTTGACCTTTGGCTATCATCTGGCCATTTCTCTTCCTATATTTGCGGTTATTACGTATTGCTATTGCAAAGTTATGAATAGCATTCAGGTTTCGTTATTACTATAGAGGGATTCCTCTTAATTATAAGACTATATGAGTAATCAAATATCAAAAATCATTTATACCAAAACGGATGAAGCTCCTGCTTTGGCAACCTATTCATTTTTACCTATAATAAAAGCGTTTACTTCAACGGCTGGTATAACGGTAGAAACCCGGGATATTTCTCTTGCCGGACGAATCTTAGCTAATTTTCCAGGATACCTCAACGAAGATCAGCAGATTAATGATGCTTTGGCTGAATTAGGCGATTTGGCCAAAAAACCTGAAGCTAATATCATTAAACTTCCAAATATTAGCGCCTCCATTCCACAGTTACAAGCTGCAATAAAAGAACTTCAGAGTCAGGGGTATGCACTTCCGGATTATCCTGAAGAACCTGCTACTGAAGAGGAGAAAACAATAAAACAGACTTACGATAAAATTAAAGGGAGTGCCGTAAACCCTGTATTGCGTGAAGGCAACTCAGACAGAAGGGCACCGAAAGCGGTGAAAAACTATGCCAAGAAGAACCCCCATAGAATGGGCGCCTGGTCTTCCGATTCAAAGTCGCATGTGGCGAGTATGCCTGATAATGATTTTTATGGCAGCGAAAAATCACTGACAATGGAAGTTGGCGGAGATGTGAAGATTGAGTTTACAAGCTCGGATGGATCAACGAAGGTGCTCAAAGAAAAAGTCTCATTGCTGGCGGGCGAAATTATTGATTGTTCCCGCATGAGTATAAATTCATTAAAAGAATTTATTGCAGCTGAAATAGACGAAGCGAAGGGAAGTGGTGTGCTTTTCTCCTTGCATATGAAGGCGACCATGATGAAAGTTTCTGATCCAATTATATTTGGTGCAGTGGTATCGGTTTATTATCAGGAAGTTTTTGAAAAGTATGCGGATTTATTTGCCGAATTAGGAGTTGATCCTAATAACGGAATTGGTGATGTTTATGCGAAAATAAGCTCTTTACCTGTTACGCAGAAAGAAGAAATCGAATCAGCGATTGAAGCTGTATATGCCAATCGCCCTGCTCTTGCCATGGTAAATTCAGATAAAGGTATTACAAATTTGCATGTGCCTAGTGATGTTATTATCGATGCGTCCATGCCTGCGATGATTCGTACTAGCGGTCAGATGTGGAACGCCGAAGGCCAGCAACAAGATACTAAAGCTGTTATACCCGATCGTTCTTATGCAGGAGTGTATCAGGCTACGATTGATTTCTGTAAAAAAAATGGCGCATTTGATCCATCAACTATGGGTAGTGTGGCCAATGTAGGGCTAATGGCACAAAAGGCTGAAGAATATGGCTCACACGATAAGACCTTTCAGTTGGAAACCGCGGGAACAGTTAAAGTGGTGGATGCCAACGGTAATACATTAATGGAGCAACAAGTCGAAGCTGGTGACATTTTTAGAATGTGTCAGGTTAAAGATGCTCCTGTTCAGGACTGGGTGAAGTTAGCAGTGAACAGAGCAAGAGCTACCGGTACACCAGCTGTTTTCTGGCTGGATGAAAACAGAGCACATGATGCAGAACTTATAAGAAAAGTAAATACTTATTTACTTAATCACGATACTGAAGGGCTCGAAATTTTGATTAAAGCACCTATCGAGGCTACAAAATTTTCTTTGGATAGAATCAAGCAGGGACTGAATACAATTTCTGTAACCGGGAATGTTCTTCGCGATTACTTGACCGATTTGTTCCCGATTTTGGAATTAGGTACAAGTGCCAAAATGTTGTCTATTGTACCTCTAATGAATGGAGGAGGCTTATTTGAGACAGGTGCCGGTGGATCTGCTCCAAAACATGTTCAGCAATTTAATGAAGAAAATTACTTGCGTTGGGATTCTTTAGGTGAGTTCTTGGCATTGGCAGTTTCGTTGGAACATTTAAGTACAACTACCGGTAATACAAAGGCTCAGGTGTTGGCAGATAGCCTTGACGAAGCTACTGGGAAATTCCTTGATAACGATAAATCTCCAGCTCGAAAATTGGGTCAAATCGATAATCGTGGAAGTCATTTTTACTTGACTATGTATTGGGCCCAGGCTTTGGCTTCACAAGACAAGGACGGTGAATTGAAGGAGGTTTTTACTCCAATTGCTTCCGCTCTTGAAACTAATGAATCTAAAATAGTTGAAGAGTTGAACAGTGTTCAGGGAGGTGAAATGGATATTGAGGGTTATTATCAGCCAAATGAGGAACTAGCTTCTAAAGCCATGAGGCCTAGTGAGACGCTCAACGAAACAATCGATCAATTGGCACAAGTGGCTATTTGATTTTAGGCATTTATATAATTATGAAATAAAAAAGGGAGCAGAACGCTCCCTTTTTTATTTATATTTTTTGAAGAAGTAGAACTCAAAAGGCGCTAATTTTCTTTATTAATAACTTCACTTATTTCCTTCACATTGGGAAAGAAAGATAATATTCGTTCAATTACTTGGTTTACCGTTGAGTCCGGACATGAAGCACCACTTGTAAGACTGATTGTTACGGGTTCTGAAATAGCCAAAAAATTGTTAGTGATGACCTTAGTATGGTCTCTGAATTTATAGTGGTGTATCTCATTTGCGGAAATAATTTCATCCGGGCCTGAAATATGATAGGTGGTCAGTTTGTCTTCACAGAGTTCCACTAAATGGGAAGTGTTTGAGCTGTTGTAACCGCCAACAACAATGGCTAGATCAGATTTTTCTTCCAGCAGCCCAAATACTGCCTGTTGATTGTCTGACGTGGCATAACAAAGGGTGTCTTTTGTGTCGGCGTAAGCATCTTCGCCGTTCTGATCTATAATTGCTGCACCTATTGTATCTGCTATTTCCTGTGTTTCGGTGGCGAGCATGGTGGTCTGGTTTACCACTCCCAGCTTTTGCAGGTGTTTTTCAGCGGTAAAGCCTTTAGAATAGCGCCCATCGAAATAATTGTCAAATTCGGACCAACTTCTATTACCCTGAATAAATGTACTTAATATTTTTGCTTCCTCAAGATCTTTGATAACAAGGGAAGGGGCGTGTTGTGAGCTATGTGAGAAAGTGGCTCTGGTTTCTTCGTGGCCTGGTTTTCCGTGAATAATAATAGTATGATCTGTTTCTCCTAATTTTTTGGAACGCTTCCATACACGTTCTACAAAAGGGCAGGTAGTATTAAATTTTTTGATATCTATTCCCTTTTCGAGCAATGTGTTTTCTATATCAATACTTGTTCCAAATGCAGGAATTACAACGATGTCCCGATCATTAATCTGGCTCCATGGTATTATTTGAGTACCGTCTGTGTTTTGGACGAATTGTACCCCTCTTTCTTTGAGGTCTTTGTTAACGTGTGGGTTATGAATCATTTCACTCAACAAATAGATCTGGCGGTCAGGATATTCATTGATCGTTTGATATACAATTTCAATGGCATTTTCAACCCCGTAACAGAATCCAAAATGTCGCGCTATGAGAAATCTCACTGGACCAAAATCAAGGGAGGTAGGTTCAAAATTTTCCTTTCTTTTATCCGCTTCTTTTCGCATTTTCTTTATCATGGAAATTATAGGGCTTCGATAAAATTCAGGAATATCAAACTTTTTCATAGATCAGTTATTTGTAATAAAACAAATAGGAGAGAGGTAAGGTTTATTCGTAAACGAAATTAGGTTCGATCACCTGAGCAAATCGCAGGTCTTCCGGCGTGGTAATTTTAATATTGTCATAATCGCCTTCTATGAGGTTGATAGCGTGTCCATTTTTTTCGAAGACATTGGCATCGTCTGTAAATATAGGATCGTATGCTTGAGTGAAGGCTTCTTTTAGTAACTTTACGTTAAAAGTTTGAGGTGTTTGGATGAGCCTAAATTCATTTCTGGGTACGGCACTATTAGTGTTGGCTACCTGATGTCTGATTGAATCTTTAAGTGCAACCGATACCACTGCACTGTTTTGTGTCTCAGCTTCTTTAAAAGAATTTGCAATGATGCTCTTTTTAATAAACGGACGGACCCCGTCGTGTATTGCTACCAGGCCGTCATTGATATGAGAAAGCGCATTCTTTACCGAATGAAAGCGAGTTTCTCCACCCTCGACAATATTATGAGGCAGATCAAAATTGTATTTTTCTTTCATACGTTCCCAAAGGGAGACATAGTTTGCCGGAAGTGTTAGAAATAGGTTGATGCTTTCTTCGTAACGGTAAAAAGCGGTTAAAGTCCGCATCAAAATAGGAAGTCCGTTTAATTCAATGAACTGTTTGGGAACCTCAGATTGCATTCTTGTACCTATGCCCCCTGCTACAATAATGGCACTCTTTAACATATTCGTATTGGTATTAAATAACAAAACCTCGTTCATAGCGAGGTTTTGTTATTCACAGTTAATTATTTAATTAACATTACATCTCCATAAGAGAAGAATCGATATTTTTCTTTTACAGCTTCTTCATATGCGTGCATTATTAAATCATAACCACCAAATGCTGCTGTCATCATAAGAAGAGTTGATTCCGGCATGTGGAGATTTGTTACCAGGGAATTGGCAATTTTAAACTCATAAGGAGGGAAGATGAACTTATCTGTCCAGCCTTCGTTTGGTTTAAGACGACCATTTGCCGAAACAGACGATTCTATGGAGCGCATTGACGTTGTTCCAACAGAAACAACTTTTTTCTTATTATCCAATGCTTGATTCACCTTAGCGGCGGTTTCATCGCTTATGGAATAATTTTCAGAGTCCATTTTATGCTTGGTAAGGTCTTCAACATCTACTTGTCTGAATGTTCCTAAACCTACATGTAATGTAACAGGAGCTATTTCTACCCCTTTAATTTCAAGTCTTTTCATCACTTGAGGTGTGAAGTGTAGGCCTGCTGTCGGGGCTGCTACAGCACCGACATGCTCTGCATAAATAGTTTGATAACGTTCGCGATCTTCAGGCTCGGCTTCTCTTTTGATATATTTTGGAAGAGGTGTTTCCCCCAAAGAATCTATAATCTTATAAAATTCTTCATCGCTACCATCATGTAAGAATCTAATGGTACGACCTCTTGAAGTGGTATTATCTATGACTTCAGCAACCAAATCTCCGTCGCCAAAATACAGCTTATTTCCAACTCTTATTTTTCTTGCCGGATCAACCAAAACATCCCATAAGTGAGCTTCCTGATTAAGCTCTCTTAATAAGAACACTTCGATTTTGGCACCGGTCTTTTCTTTATTTCCGAACATTCTCGCCGGAAATACTTTGGTGTTGTTAATGATGAAAACGTCTCCTTCATCAAAATAGTCAACGATATCTTTAAATATTCGGTGTTCTATTTCTCCTGTTTGCTTGTCTACAACCATTAGGCGCGACTCATCTCTGTTTTCAGCCGGGTACTCTGCCAGGTATTCAACTGGTAGATTGAATTTAAATTCCGATAGTTTCATAATCTAATATTACGGTATTAAACTAGATTTTTAAGTGAAGGGTAAAGATACTGAATTAATATGGTACCACCAATTTACTTTTGCTTAACGAAGCACTACAATTTATTTTGTACCTGTCTTTGTTTTCGAACCTTTAAAATGAAAATTAGTACAGTGGCTATTAAGGCAGAACTTAATGCAAATATCATAATCAGACCTATATGGTTTTTGTTATCAGAGTTAGCTTTTGATGAAGTATAACTGACTTTTTGTAATACTTCCCTGAAAGTCTCTAAGTGATGTGCATTAGGTGCTGCGGTGTTATAGAAAATATAAAGAATGCTTTTTTCGCCGAGTACAATTCCCGTAGCCATGTTTTCGTTGGTACTGGTCACATAGAATCGTTTATTGAGGCTATCAGCAACAAAGTCACCATCAATTCCCTGGCTGATAAGGTATTGCTTTTGCTGTAAATAAACAGACTTAAACTGAAGCTGATCCAGATTGGGGACTTCCACATCATTTAAGAGTAAATAACTTTCGTCACTCAAATGTCCTGAAGGAGAAAAAGCAATTACTTGATTGTCTTGAGGGTACGAAATGCTATGACTAAGTTTAGTAATGTTGTCTCCATGTATTTGTTTCCAGTTGTCGGGTACATGGCATGAGAAATGTGGGGTGTTTATAGTTTTCGCCTTCAAAGGATTAGACAAACCAACTATAATTGAAGTTGCGATCAATAAGATGATAAAAAGAGAATTATTAAAAGCCATATGCCATTTGAAAATAGTAAAAGCATTCGTCATAACCAAGGTTCCCCCAAGATGGCGCACGCGTCTGCCAGCCGATAGGTGGTGTTTGCTCAGCAGTTAAATTCTTTACGCTAATACTCATTGTAAAAGGATTTTTGGGTTGATAGGTGATTTTAGCATCTAACATCAAACGGGAGGTGCCGTACAATCGATGAAAATGTGCGTAGCTTTTTCTGTTGAAAGCAGAGCTGAGAGCTCCTCCCAGAAAGACTATGAATTTATTGTTTACAAAGTGGGTAATACTGTTAATCTTAAAAATATGGTTTGGATATTTGATTTCACTAATATGAGTGTTAACAAGATCTGAATAATTTTAGCTACCAAAAAGTTCGAATTTGTTGACGTGTATGAACGTAAAAACAGCCTCACCACCCCGGGCCTGGAAGTTGTCTTTGGAATTGTTAAAAGATTGAAAACCGAAATTTTTGATATTACGTGCTTCGTCTATCACTTCATCGGGAAAAATGCCCAAACCTCCCTCTTCGCGTTTTTTATAGTCCATCTATACAATAGTATTTCTATAAAAGTTATAAAAGAGATTGATATCAATTTTAAGTTTTATAACCGTAATGTGTATGTTGATTTAGTTTAAGACCATCGTGAATTACAAGCGTTTTTGCATTATTATCAGTCAGATAGCCTCTTACGCCGATTAGTGTTTGCATCCAAACATGCCTTCCTATGAAATAACCGGGTGCAAAATTAGCAAGGACTTGTTCCAGTGTGTTTGAGGTGGAATATTGTAAGGTGTTGTTTGTAATATTAAATCGATAACCAGGTATTTTGCGAGGTTCAATTTTGAAGAAACTTCCGGTTGGGTTTTCTTCAATGAGGTTCACCTTCATTAAATCTTTGATATCCAATGCCTAAATACTTCTGGTTCTCGATTTTCTTGTACAGTCCTGCCCCAAAGCTGAATAGCTACAAGATGCGCATGCAGATAATGTTAGAAATAGTCTTAAATGGTCAAGAGTTAACAGGGGCACAGATTAACACTATTTTACAACAAAATAAATAAATATTGTTGAAACGTCATTTCTAAAATAATGATAAACTGATGCTATTGATTTAATAACGAGATAATTGCGCTGAAAGAGAACTATTCAAAAGCTTCAACTCGATTTCTTGCGTTCCCCTCTTAGGAACGGATTGAGCATCGATTTTTTCGGTACTAACGTAGATAGTACCATCTTCAGACAGCACGATCATATGCTCTTGCTTTAATTTGTGAACCGATATTTTGTTTTTTCTGTAAAAAACAATGCTGTTTATTTCAGCATTGTAAAGGCCTATTCTTCTAATTTTGATGTTTCTGTTTTTTTCAGTAGAGAACCTTGGGGTGATTTTAACGCGTTTGTTATTGAGGTGTTTAGACCCAAGATTAAAAATCCCGAATCTGCTTACGTTTATGGTTAAAGTTGTTTTACTTTTTTCATTTGATTTAGTCGGTGTTTTTATTTTATTGCTTATACCTTCATAATAAACATCTGCGGATACTCTTTTTAATTCTTCGTTTCTCTTACTGATAAAACTTTCGATAGCTTCCAGGCCTCCATTTTTATAGCTTGATAATTCGTTCAGTCGTTCATTTAATGTTGTGTAGTGCTCCTTTTTGTACTGGTTAATAAAAGGGATCCATTCAATGTCTTCCTTAATTTCAAATTGAATTCTTTGCATTTCGGCAATCATTGCTTCATCGGCAAGCATAATTTTCAAACACTCGTAAAAGGCTTTTTCGTTGGTACTTTGTTTTTTGGTGAGTACCTGATATTCTTTACGCATAGAGTCGTTGAGGAGCTTTATACGCTTTTGTTGGTCATGATTGAAATTTTTAATTATTTCCTGTGCCGCCTCACTGCGATCGGTTCTTTTAAGCGCTGCTATCTGTGAGTTTTTTGCTGTGAATGTTACAGGAGTGTTTTTTCCTTTCATATGGAAGGTGAATAACTCTGTATCATCATTGTAGTCTATTGATAAATCAGTCCATTTACTATTAATTATTTCGCTCAGACGTGGTGTTTGTTTTTCCAGCTCCCAGTCGTCTAATGTAAGGTTTTTAAGCTCGTGATTTTGAGGAAGAGGATCTTTGCTACCGGGGATGTAGTTGAAACGAATAATAAATTTGTTTTTGTCCTGACTGGAATGATTTGCCGGTGAGTAAAATCCTATATTAAGCACTTTTTCTATTTTTGTTGCTGAAGCCTCTTTTTTAATAATACCGTTTAGGTACTTTTCCGAAAGCAGGCGATCCTCATAGGTTGTTTTGTCGTAGCCGGCCATCGCGTTAAAAACGTAATTTGGGTTCTGTAGCCAACTATCAGCTTCGAACAGACTTCTTTGAAAGAAACTGGCCGCATTGTTAATATTAACAATCTCAATGTTGGAATTAAAAGCGCGTTTTGTGTTGAATGGATTTGATTTTGCAAATGTATTTTGGTCAACCACTGTACTCTGCGAAGGGGTAGCATTGGAACCAGCTTTTTGAGCAAAAGCCCAACGTTTTTCACTATCGCTATAGTAGTGGATGCTGTTAGGGTTTAAGTTAGGTCTCTTTGACAGATCAAATTCCACCGTAATTTTTTTGTCGGGGGAAAGTTGTAGTTGTTCGCCAGCCTGGTATGCTCTTACTTCTATCATTCCGGTAGAGCTTAGTTGGTATGTAGTGTTAAGGGAATCATAGTTCATAGAAATTCCAGCTAGTGCAAGGTCAGCAGGTGATTCGTACGATCTGTATACCAATTCAATTTCACCACTTACCACTTTGCCATTTTGATCAACAATACTGTTAGGTTCAATGCGGATTTTTGAATTAGATCCGGGTACTTTAAGTTCTACTTTTTGTGTGTTACGAATTATAGTGCTTTTTCTTCTAAGAACTGAATTTATACCGGCCGGAGTAATGCTGTGATCAGAATTAGGCATGTCCGGTAATGCGTTTTCTTCAGCGTCAGACTTGTTTTTATCCGCATTTACTGAATGCTTAATGTCATTGCCTGCTGTTTTGTTGTATGAATTGCCCTGATTTATTAAGGGTTTCTGATCCTGTTTGGTATTTGAGAGGTATTTAGTGTCACTCGTATTTTGCTTATAAAAAAAGAGTGTTATTAACGCTGTTGAAATGATGGCTGTGCCTAGTGCAATAAAGTATTTCCTTCTGGTGTTTGCGGCTTTACTTTCGTATTTATTCGCAGCGACTTGAATGTCTTCAATTAAACCCAGACGCTCAACTCTGTTGATTAGTGCTTCTTGTAGTTTGACCTCTTCTTTTAAAATTGGAGAAGCTTCCATTTTAGCCTCAAAAGCTAACTTGTCTGGCCCTGTAAGTTCGCCATTTAAATAAGAATCTATGTAATCGAGGTCCTTGTCCATCTTAAATCGTTTTCTCTACTTTCGTAAGTTTCTTCTGCGCTAGTTTCCTGGCTTTTTCAAGACACTTGTATTTTTGATTTTTGGCTATTTTATCATTGTTATATCCCATGTCAGAAGCAATTTCTTTCATGCTCATCTTCTGATAATAGAATCTTTTGAGGAGCTCGATGCACCGATCGCCCAAAAGAGGGAAAACATCATCTAGTACTTTGAACTTGTTCTCCTTATTTACATGGTCAACAACATCGTGTTCATAGCTTGAAGGAATATTTAATTCCTCCGGTTGAACGTCTGTTCTAAACTTTTGTTTCCTTAAATGATCATACCATAAATATTTACATACACTGTACAAATAAGTGCTAATGGCTGAAGTCAATTCAAATTGAGGGCTTGAAGCTTTCTGAATGAAAATTACTAGTCCCTCCTGGAATATATCTTTGGCTTCTTCGTTAGTGCCACCATTTCCAACTACAAAGCGTTCAATGCTAGGAAAACTTTTGTACAACCGGTCTAAAGCTTTACTTCTGGATCCTTTTCTAAGCAAAGCAATCGTGTCTTTATCGCTCATTTGTTGGTACTATTAAATGAATAAAAGTTTATAAGGTCTCCCATAAAAAGAAGAATTTATAATTTTACTATTATAATAAATCTTATGAACTAAGGAAAGGTAACTAGGAAGGTAAAGGTTTTCGATATAAATGTAGTACAAAAATAAAGCCACTCAGTAAGAGTGGCTTTGTAATCACCAGTAAAATCACCAATCATTAAGAGAGTTAAAAAAATCTTAATGACGAAAGAAGACTGTCAGATCTCCTTTCTATTAGTTCCAAATGTAAAGGAAAATATTTGTTTCGTGAAATATAGGATGAAAAAAAGTGTAATTTTTTTTATAAGCTGGTATTTATACTTAGGAATGTAAGTAGTAATCCTGAGGGAATTGTATGGGAATGTCTTAATTTTGGGACTCACGGATCCTTAACTATACACATATAACCTATGTGCGGATAGTATGAAGCAGGGGCTTATTCTGTTTACTTGGGAAAGATGCTTACTTTTTTCCCCATTCAAATGCTTCGAAAGTCTTGAATGAAAATACTAGTAAAGGAATTTTTGAAGCGTTGTTGTACGAGAAAAGAGGCTGTCTTTGACCAATGAAGAGTGGTCCATTACCGTAATAATTAGTTTTCAATGAATTGTCTGCTTTTCTTTTTCTTAATGAAACGCTCGACTCTGATGGCTAGAGCCTCATCACTACCGGTGTTAAACTGTGCTTTCAACACCCATGGTCTGAACTTCCTGGTGAATGAATTTTTATTGGAGTTGTTGTGTGATAATAGTCGCTGTTGCGGGTCAGTAGAATAACCAATGTAATACTTGTCGGCGGCAGAAGAATGTAAAATGTAAACGTAAAAAGTCATGGTGTAAAAATGAAAAAGCCTTGAAAGATCAAGGCTTTTATAAGCTCCCCAGGCTGGACTCGAACCAGCGACCAATAGATTAACAGTCTACTGCTCTAACCAACTGAGCTACTGAGGAGTGTTTCTTTTTCCGAAACGGAGTGCAATATTACATTCCATAAATTTTATATGCAAACAAATTCGGATTAAAATTTCATAAAAAAGCTCGTTAAATAGAGCAGGGCAATTACCGAAAGAAAAATTATTCCAACTAGAGCTAAGATTTTCAATTTGTTAGATGGTAAGTGCGAAGCAGGAAAGCGTTTGTTAAAAATAATTTTATAATTAAAAAAAGCGGCGGCCGGGGCTATCACGAAAGATAAGGCTGTGGCAAAGTCTATCAAAGACTTAAAATTTATGAAGCCCGCTCCAGTTGATGATTTTATGGTTGTTCCCAGCAAAATAATTATAAAACCACCAATCACAATGACACATGACCAGCTAATAAGGTTTCTTCGTGAATTTTCTTCTTTACTCATTCCTAAAAGAGTAAGGCACCTGTTTATACTTCTGGAATACCCATCAACAAGTGTGAGAGAAGTACCAAACATAGTTGAAAAAGCAGCTGCGGCGATAATCATTCTACTCCATTCGCCTATGTTTATGGTGAACATATCAACAAGCTGTTCGGCAAAAACAACCCCACTGTTTGAAAGCTCCTGGTTGCTGCCATAGAACATATATGCGCCTAAAGTCAAAAAGCAAATTGCTAGTATTACAGTAATAAGGTATCCGAAATTAAAATCAGTTAAAGTTTCTTTAAGAGAAGGGTGATAACCGGTTTGTTTGATTCGCTCCTGTGTCCATAATGAAGTCCAGGCGCTCATGTCTACCCCCATTGGCATCCAGCCCATTAATCCTATTATAAAGGCGAAATCATTGCTACCAATAAAGTCCTTGAAGTTATAGTCAAAAGGTGCAGGAGCTATAAAGCCCGATGCCGGTTCGGGTCTACCTGCTACTAAAACTGCAATAGTTGCGGAGACTACCGATAATAATAGTACAACGCCGATAATTTTTAAACTGAAATCCAAAATTTTAAATTGGCCTACAATTAGCAGGATTAATACAATAAGACTTAGCCCTGTTATCCAGAGGAGACTATGTTTAGGATCCACATTAAATAAATTCCCCAATAAACTTCCTGTAACCATGAGAATTGCTGCCGTAATAATAAACATGGATATTACCGTAATGATGGTATAAATTACTATAGTAGGTTTGCCAGATTTTCGGTATCCCTCTAATACCGATTCACCGGTGGCATTGGTATATCTTGATGCAAATTCAAAAAAAGGATATTTAAAAAAATTAGCTATAAGAATGATTCCAAGGAGTAAAAAGCCGTAATTAGCTCCTGCGCGGGTTGATTGTACAAGGTGCGACCCTCCGATACAAGTTCCGGCAAACATGATACCCGGGCCTAAAGTTTTTAGTAGTTGCTTAGTTTTTTCTGATATGGCCATTTATAAAATTTTCCCAAACATATAAATTCAGATCTTTACCTGCAATTACCACTATTGAATTTGTTGATTCTTAAGACTTGATGATTTTCATAAAGGAATTGCAATAAAAAAATGATAAAATCGTTTTCATCTAAAACTTTAGAACTTTTTTATCGGTAAAAGTAGTTAATTATTTAGAATAGAAAATAGGATATAATATGAAGAAAAGGCAGTTTTTCATTGGACTAACATTAGCAGCTGTGATTGGCGCAGGAACTTCGCTTGGAGTATACAAATTAGTTGGTAAACAAGATTCGGGTAAAGCGAATTCCATTGAACAATTGCAGAACAAGGCCGGATATCAATTCGTGAAGAGCAACACTATGGTGCCTTCGGGATTGGATTTTACACAGGCTGCTGAAGTATCAACACCCGGTGTGGTGCATATCAAAATATATAAAAGTGCTCAGGTGAGTGCCTATGGGAGTCAGGATCCGTTTGATGATTTCTTCAAACAGTTCTTTGGTGACCAATATCAGCATCAATCACCGCATCAGAACGCTCCCGGTGAATCTCAACCGGCAGGTGCAGGTTCGGGTGTAATATTAACGAGTGACGGATATATCGCTACGAATAATCATGTAATTAATGGCGCTGATAAAATCGAAGTTACACTAAACGACAGAAGACGTTATGAGGCTACTTTGGTTGGGACAGACCCTACGACCGATTTGGCCTTATTGAAAATCGAGGAATCTGAACTGAATTTTATTAAGTATGGTAATTCAGACGATGTGAAGGTCGGACAATGGGTGTTGGCAGTAGGTAATCCATTCGATTTGACTTCTACTGTTACTGCGGGGATCGTAAGTGCGAAAGCAAGGAATATAAATATACTAAGAGGTAAAAGTAACTACGCTATTGAATCGTTTATTCAGACCGATGCGGCTGTAAACCCAGGGAATAGCGGAGGAGCATTGGTAGATTTAAACGGGGATTTAGTTGGAATAAATACTGCTATTGCTACGCCTACTGGTACTTATGCAGGATATTCCTTTGCAGTACCTGTTTCTTTGGTACAAAAAGTAATGAACGATTTGTTGAATTATGGGGAAGTACAAAGAGCCTTACTAGGTGTATCAATAAGAGACGTGGATGCGCAATTAGCAGAAGAGTTGGATTTAGATGATGTAGAAGGTGTGTATATTGCGGGGGTACGAGAAGATGGCTCGGCACATGCGGCAGGGGTAGAAGAAGGCGACGTGATTAAAGCTATCAATGGTAGCAAAGTGAATTCATCGTCTAAATTACAAGAAGTGGTAGCCACTCACAGGCCGGGTGATGAAATTGAAGTCACTATCAACAGGAACGGAAAAACAAAAGTGCTAAAGGCAGTTTTGAAGAATAAATTGGGTACTACTAACATAGTAAACAGTGAAGAAGCAACATTGATACCAGTATTAGGTGCTCATATGGTTAAAGCATCGGCTAATGAACTATCAAAATTAGGTATCGATAATGGCGTTAAGATTACCAAATTGGAAGAAGGAGTTTTGAGAAACGGAGGGATAAAGCAAGGGTTTGTAATCAATAAGGTAGCACAGAAAAGAGTACATTCTCCAGGAGATGTGGCTGCATTAATAGAAAATGCCTCAGGACCTGTTATTGTCGAAGGTGTTTACCTTAATGGTAAAAGAGCATACTACGCAATTGGTTGGTAATTGTGGTTGTAACCAGGTGAATGTTTGCCTGGTAAGGCTGTGAGGGGATAATTTGAACTCACAGCCTTTTATTTTTATTTAACGTTTTGTTAAGGTGGGTAAAGCTCGATTCTGAGTAATTTTTTAGTAAATACTTCATTTTAAATAAGTTATCCACAAAAACCATTAATATTTAATTAACAAAATCAAAATTAATTTGATGATTTGATGATGTATTGTGAATCATCACTTAAGAAAAGTCGGTTTTCTTTGCTTCTGTAAATCAGGTTGATAACCAAAAATCAACACAGCATGAACAAAATTGAACTATCAATCGAATATTTGCTTACTAAATTATTTTTAATCAAGCTACGTAAGCTCCAGCACTCTTTTAGAGGTCATCAACATGAAAATACTGCGGAAATAAAATCTACTAATGAAGAAACAAAAACGCGAAGTTGATCTGGTAGTTATATCAGATGTTCATTTGGGGACTTACGGCTGTAGAGCCAAGGAATTGCTCAAGTACCTCAAAAGTATCAAACCTAATAAGGTGATCTTAAACGGTGATATCATTGATATTTGGCAGTTCAAGAAACGTTATTGGCCAAAGGCGCACATGAAAGTGGTAAAGCACATTATAGGCTTGATGTCAAAAGGTGTGGATGTGACATATGTCACTGGTAATCACGATGAAATGTTGCGTAAATTCGAAGGTTTTGAATTGGGTAGCCTGCGAATTGTCAATAAAGTATCGCTGGATCTTGATGGTAAGAAAGCATGGATTTTTCATGGCGATGTTTTTGATGTTACCATGCAACATTCAGCATGGATTGCTCGATTAGGAGCTATCGGGTATGATCTGCTGATTCTGATTAATAGTTTTGTGAACTATATCTCAGAGAAGATGGGGCGCGGGAGGATAAGCCTTTCGAAGAAAGTGAAAAATAGTGTGAAAAGTGCTGTGAAATTTATCAACCATTTTGAGCAAATGGTCACTGATTTAGCAGCCGAAAATGACTACGCATATGTTGTGTGCGGGCATATTCACCATCCGGCAAAAGAAATATATCAAACTGACAATGGCGATGTGATGTACTTGAATTCGGGAGACTGGATTGAAAATCTAACGGCGTTGGAGTACCACGAAGGAGAGTGGTCTGTTTATAGTTATCAGGAGGAGGTTTTTGAGCATGAGGAGGAAGAAAAGGAAGAGTTGGCAGGTCTTGAAGATCAAACTCCTAAGGAGTTGTTTGGGAATCTACTTAAAGAGTTTCAGCTTACTTAAGAAAAGTAGGCTTATTTGATGTAGATTCAGAATGTTTTTTTTGAGGCTTTAATCTTTGATATGCGAATACTATATGCAATACAAGGTACGGGAAATGGGCATTTGAGTCGTGCTCGTGATGTAATTCCGGCATTGAAAGAAAGGGGGGAGGTAGATATACTCGTATCAGGAATTCAGGCCGATGTGGTATTGCCTTACGATGTAGACCATCGTTACCATGGGATGAGTTTTATTTTTGGGAAAAAAGGCGGGGTGGACCTGCGGGCAACCTGGAAGAAGAACAACCTGCGTCAAATAATAAAAGAAGTAAAAGCATGCCCTGTTGAAAAATACGATTTGGTAATAAATGATTTTGAACCGATATCGGCATGGGCATGTAGGTTTAAGAAAGTTCCTTGTGTGGGGCTAAGCCATCAGGCCGCCTTGACGTCAGATAGAGTACCCCGACCTGTTCATAGTGATTGGTTAGGGCAGCTCATATTAAACTACTATGCGCCAACAAAGGAGAAGGTGGGGTTTCATTTCATGCGTTATGATAATTTTATTTTCACACCGGTGGTCAGAAAGGAGATCAGAGAGCAAGAGGTATGTGATAACGGGCATTATACCGTATATTTACCTGCATATGGTGATGATAAACTGGTCGAGATTTTGTCAAAAATTCATAGTGTTAAATGGCACGTCTTTTCAAAGCACAACGAGCAGACCTTTGTACAGCATAACGTGAAGGTTCAGCCAATAAACAACGAAGATTTTATTAAGAGTATGGCTTCTGCAAAGGGGATTTTATGTGGAGCAGGGTTTGAAACACCCGCAGAAGCACTTTTTCTGAATAAAAAATTGATGATTATACCAATGAAGTCTCAATACGAGCAGCACTTTAATGCAGCAGCGCTGACCCAATTAGGGGTTCCATCCATCAAAAAGCTGAAGAAGAAACATGTCAAAAAGATTAAGGCATGGGTCAAAGATCCAACGCGCGTACGTGTTTATTATCCGAACCAAACGCAATTTATTGTAGATGGTATATTGGAGAAATTTATCCGCGATGTAAAGGTTACGGATAACAAACTGATTGTTGGTGCATTAAATTCCTGATTATTAAAAGTGAGGGCAAGTGATTTCGGTGAAGAGTTTCACTGGGGAACAGCTACGGCTGCTTATCAAATTGAAGGGGCTCATGACAAAGACGGTAAAGGAAGTTCTATTTGGGACGATTTTACCAATAGTGGTGCCGGAAGAATAATAAAAAACCAAAATGCAAATGAAGCTTGCAATCATTATCACCTGTTTGAAGATGATGTGCAGCTTATTAAGCATCTTAATATTCCAAATTACCGCTTTTCAGTTTCGTGGTCGCGTATATTTCCCGAAGGTACAGGGCAGATAAACAGGAAAGGTGTTGATTTTTACCATAGACTTATTGATGCCTGCCTAAGTAGAGGTATTGAGCCTTGGTTAACCATGTACCACTGGGATCTGCCGGCCGCCCTGGAACGTAAGGGTGGGTGGACCAATAGAGACGTACTTGGATGGTTTGAAGAATATGCCACATTTTTGCTAAAAGAATATGGAAGTAAGGTAAAGCGTTGGATGGTGCTCAACGAACCAATGGTTTTTACCGGAGCAGGCTATTTTTTAGGAGTACATGCACCGGGTAAAAAAGGCTTAAAGAATTTTTTGCCCGCCATGCATCATGCAGCATTGAGTCAGTCGCTGGGGGGGAGACTTGTGAAAAGCAATTGTCCCGATGCGGAAGTGGGCACTACTTATTCATGTTCGTATATTACACCATTTAGTGGAAAAAGAAGGCATTTAAAAGCGGCCAATAGAGTAGATGCACTCTTAAACAGGCTTTTTATAGAACCCGTGCTTGGCTTGGGCTATCCGGTGGATACACTCACACCGTTACAAAGGGTGTATGATCATTTTAAGCCCAATGACGAAAAGGAATTGGTTTTCGATTTCGATTTTGTTGGCGTTCAGAATTACACGAGAGAAGTGGTGAAACACGTTCTGAATGTACCTCTGATTTGGGCCAAGTTTGTGGAAGCCGATAAGCGGAAAGTGCCCTCTACTACGATGAACTGGGAAGTGTATCCTGAATGTATTTACGAAATGATCAGGCGTTTTGCATCCTATGATAAAGTCAAAAAAGTGATAGTTACAGAAAACGGGGCGGCGTTTAAAGATGAGCTTGTAAATGGGTGTATATCGGATATAGAGCGAAAGTCTTACCTCGAAAAACACATAGCTCAGGTGCTTAGAGCTAAGAAAGAGGGTTATAATGTTGGTGGGTATTTCATATGGACCTTTTTGGATAATTTTGAATGGGCCGAAGGTTACGAACAACGATTTGGAATCGTTTATACGGATTATAAAAGTCAGGATAGAATCGTTAAGAATTCCGGTATGTGGTATGCTGACTTCTTAAAAGGCTACCATTCTTAATATTAACTTATTGTTAAATAATTGACATTTTAATATTAAGTTGGCTTATTTGTAAAAACAGCGATTAATAACATGGGTAAGAAGATAAAATCTGCGAAGAAGAGCGATAAATCATTGGAAAAAGCCAAGTCGGCTGTGAAAGCTCTTGAAAAGGAAAATAAAAAGTTGCTCAAGAAAATTGAGAAACTAGAGAAGGAGTTGAAAGCTAAGAAAAGTGCCAAACCCAAATCTGTAAAGAAAGTAGGGGCCAAAGTTGATAAACTGAAATCAACTATGGAAGGCGCCATAAGCGAGGTGAATGCTGATAAAGAAACTAAAAGTGCTCCGTCTACCAGAAAAACGACGAGCAAACCCAGATCTACAGTTGCCCGCAGCACGCGTAGAACAAGCACAGCAAGGAGGACAGCATCGGCTCCGAAGATTACACCCTCAAATGTGAAATTAAGTACTGAAGCGGCATCAAAAGCTGCTATTGCACAATTAAGACAGCTTCCTGATGAAAAAGCGGTAGACGATTTCATAAAAGGTGAAACTCGTGTTACGGTTTTAAAAGCTGCCGAAGCCAGAAAGCGTACGTTCTAGAAAGCTTCGTGACCATTTTATTTTTCAATTTAAGCGGTATTAGTTAAGAACTAAATACCGTTTTTTTGTGTTTAACACACTTGAAAATTAACCATTAAAAGCATGAAGTTTTTCGAAAAGGACTTTCTTGATTTTTTCGCTGAGTTGGAACAGAATAATGATAGAGACTGGTTCAATGAAAATAAAAAGCGCTACGAAAAAAGTGTAAAGAAACCGTTTTCGGTTTTTGTGGATCACATGATAGAGAAAGTGAGACCATTTGAACCTGAGTTAAATATCCAGGCAAAAGATGCGATATTCAGAATCTATCGAGATACACGTTTTAGTAAAGATAAAACGCCTTACAAAGAACATGCTTCAGCCTTGATTACAAGCGGTGGGAGGAAGGATTATAGCACGCCGGGTTTGTACCTGGAGTTTAGTCACAAGCATGCCCGTATATATAGTGGGAGCTATATGTTAGATAAGGATCCATTATATAACCTGCGAACACATATAGTGAACAATATGGCTGAGTTTGATACACTCATTAGCGACAAAGATTTTGTCAATGAATTTGGGGCGGTACAAGGCGAAAAAAATAAACGCTTGCCCAAAGAGTTCGTGGGAAAGGCCGAGGAACAACCTTTATTGTTTAATAAGGGTTTTTATTATTACCATACCTTCCCTGCCGATGCCATTTTAGCCGATGATTTTGCAGAATCGATCATAAAGCGCTTTGAGTTAGTGCAACCGCTTAACGACTTCTTAAAAGAGGGTGTTTTGTAGTAAGTATCAACAAGAAATTTTAAAGAAAATGTGTTGTTATTGTTACTGGTAATAGTTACCTTTGCAAACCTTAAAAATGGTGGTTGTAGTTCAGTTGGTTAGAACGCTTGATTGTGGTTCAAGAGGTCGCCGGTTCGAATCCGGTCTTCCACCCCATTTAGAAAGCCGGTTACGAATAAAGTGATCGGCTTTTATTTTTAGCCATTAGATATTTAAGCCTGGGAATCATCTCAGAGATGGTATTTATTGTTTTGCAATCTATTTCTTTTCGCGCTGTTGTGTTTTGAAATGCACATCAAAAAATGAATCTTACTATCGTGTGTGTATACTTTTTAATGATTCAATCGAGTAAGAGTGATTGTATAATTTAAACCAAAAACACATATGAAAAATACTACCTTACTATTGTTATGTTCTTTGATGTTTATTCCGTTTTTAAGTTCAGCACAATTAGATGAATACCGGGGTGTCATTGTCAAAGTAAAAGCAGGGGAAAAGAATTTGTTGCATATTTTTAAAAGTCAAAATTTTAAGGAAATCTCGGAGCAATTACAAATTTCCAAGCGTACTTCCCTGGGAAACGAAACTACTTTCTTATTGCAATATGATAATTTGTCAATTGCTATCGAAGAAGCTTTAAGTATGCTGGAATCTACTGGGAATTTCGAATTTGTGGAGCCAGATCATATAGGTTACGACGCAGGGGTTTCAAGTATTGTGCCAAATGATCCCCTTTTTGATCAAGGGTGGCAATGGAACATGCTTAATACAGGTACTGTTTTAACAGGAGGTGGTAATACCGCACAGTCGAAGGTTGATGCAGATATTGATATGGATTTAGCATGGGAAATCGAAACCGGAAGCGAATCGATCATTATTGCCATATTAGACGGGGGTTCTCGCGTGGATCACCCGGAATTTGAAGGGCGTATTTGGACAAATCCGGAAGAAACTGAAAACGGTGAAGATTCGGATAACAATGGCTATGTAGATGATGTATACGGCTGGGACTTTGTGGACGATGATAATGATCCCTCTGACGAAAGGGGGCATGGAATGAATGTGACAGGGATTCTCGGTGCTACCGGTGATAACAACATTGGAATTGCCGGAGTCAATTGGAAATCCAAGTTAATGACTTGTCGTGTTAGTGATGATGAGGGAAGAGCGCGATATTCTTCATGGATTAGTGCTATAAATTATGCAGTAGATCATGGGGCACATGTGATAAATATGTCCCAGGGTGGGTCGACTGAAAGCGAAGCATTGGAAGAGGCTGTTCAGTATGCCTATGATAATGACGTGCTTATTTCTGTGTCTATGATGAATACTGATGACAATACAATACATTATCCCGCCTTCTATGACGAAGTAATTGCTGTAGGTGCGACTGATTGGAATGATGAAAGAAGTTCTCCTTTTTCATGGGGTGGTGGTAGTTGTTACGGTGATCATATCGATATATGTGCACCAGGAAGTTCAATTAGAGGTCTCACTCCTAATATACCTGAAGACTATGGCTTAATTTGGTCGGGAACATCACAGGCAGCGCCATTAGTTACGGGTGTGGCTTCACTTTTACTTTCTATGGATCCCACACTGACTCCCGATGAATTAAAAGAAATTATGCAGTCTACTGCAGAAGATGAAGTTGGCGATCCTGATGAAGATACGCCGGGTTGGGACGAGTATCACGGTCACGGCCGACTCAATGCATTTGATGCCTTAAATTCGCTGGTTATTTCTAGTGTTGCAGATCTTAGTACGGAAAGCGAAATGGTCCTTTACCCCAATCCTGGTGCTTCGACGATGTATATTATCCCGGCCATGGACTATAATTGGGAAATCCTAAACCTTCAAAACAGTACTGTTTCGCGAGGGCAAGGAGCCAAATTAGATGTAAGTGCTTTGAGCTCCGGAGTATATCTTATTAAGATTAACAACAAAACAGTTAAAAAAATTATCGTTCAATAATTCGTAAGTCCACATACCAGCAATAGCAAGCAGATCACAGCCCTGTGATCTGTTTGTATTTTACTTTTTAATTAATCATTTTCGGCGGTATCCGCTTTAAAAATAAAACCAAATTCAATGGTGTTAAAAGCTGCTCCGTTACCACCCGATGGTCCGGGAAAAAAATAATTAATCATGAAATCGTATTGGTTCGATCCAATCGTTTGTGCATAGCCAATGGTTCCTGAAACACCCCAGGATTCATGCAAGTTAATTCCAGCAAAAGCTTTGTTATACCAATTCAAAATAGTAGTAAGTCGGAAAGAAAATGGGTGGTCTACGGGCAAGCGTGCCCATAATGAAGTGTTCAACGCCAGTGGTTGGTTGCTCAACCATTGTTTCTCTGTATAAAGCTGCCAGTTGGGGACTATGTCAAATGAGAAATTTAGAGGTATCAGTTGCCTCTTTGGGAATTGGTCCAAAATAAGGGCTACATCGAGATCTTCGCGTCGCAGAAGTAATGCTAAATTACCAGTGAAGGAACCATCGGTGGCTTTACCGCCAGCTGTCGATTCCGGAAAACCATAATGAACAAAATCTGTTTGCACTCCTGCCAGAAGTTTGTTTTGTGCATTAATTTGAATGGCATATGCGTAACCCAATCCCGCACGATTGCGGAACATGAAATTGCTTTCCTGAGCAATGGTGCCCTGTGCAAAAAAGCGATGCCCGGCGTTAACTTTTATTGCGGTACTGAAGTAAATGTCTCGAACATTTGAGAAAAAGCCGGTTAGAGATTTGTAGCCCCAGCCCAATTCCAGCCTGGAATCTTTTAGTGCAACAGCAGGGTTGAGCATGCCTGGGTTTTGTTGGTACAGGTTAAAAAAACGTTTATATTCATAATTGCGCTGTGCATAGGAAACATAAAGCTCAAATCCCAGCAAAAAAAACACAGTAATTATTACGATCCTTAGTCGAACCATGAACTAAAAGTACTAATTTTTAGAGTAAAATTGCAGCTCTTGAAATAAGAAAGCAGATTAATGTGAAGAACTGTATACTTATAAGATTTTCATTCGAGTTAATAAAAATCAGACATGTGATTTTACTAAATTAAACAGCTCAAAATTTGAGGAAATCAGAAAGAAATAAGGAGATAATTGATGCCTGTCGGAGTGGGGATTTTGATCCTTTACTTGAACACTTGTATGCCAAAACTTATTATAAAATAAGAAATTATGTCTTGAATAATTCAGGAGATGAAAGTGATGCAAAAGATCTATTTCAGGAAGCTGTTTTGGTGTTATATGACAAAGTACAAAAAAGTACATTTGAAACGAATAAAAGCGTTGATGGATTTGTGTATACTATAGCACGAAATAAATGGATAGATCAGCTGAGGAGGCGAAAGAAAAGTGTGTCATTTGATGATTTCTATACGGAAGACAAAGAAGGTAGTACTAATTCTCTACTGGCAATACTTAATAGTGAAATGATTATAGTCTTTCGTGAAGTGCTTAACAAATTAGGGGATCCCTGCAAAGAGTTAATACAACTTTCGGTTTATGATAGTAAGTCAATGAAAGAAATAAGTGTCATCATGAACTATACCAGTATAAATGTAACAAAAACGTATTTATATAGGTGTAAAAAACGGCTCGTCAAGCTTATTGAAAGCAATGAAAGGTATATGGAGGTATTAAAGCCATGAATTCGGAATATAGCATATATGAGCGCATAGATCTTTACTTAAAAGGTCAATTAAGTGCTGAACAAAAGCAAAAGTTTGAAAATGATTTGGCGCATGACCATCATTTGAGCAAGCAATTTGATATTCAGAAGAGGGCATATGAATTGTTGTCATTAAATAAATTGAGTGTGTTACACCAAAAGATGAAAACAGATTTTAATGCAAATAAACCTGTGCAAATACGTAGAAAATACTTGTTTCGCCAGGTTGTCAAATGGACCTTGTACATGTTAATGGGAGGCCTGGCTGCTGGAGGAATCGCCAAATTAGCTGTATTGGAATTAAATGATCATACTGCTTCTATTCCTACAAAAAAATCGAATGAAAGTGTCCAAGTAATTCGGGAGGAAATGAAGAAAACGGAGTGTCAGGTAAGTAAGGAACCACTGAATGAAGGTAATCTTGCTGAAAGACAGCAAACGGATACGGTTTCTGAGATAAGTGATTATGAACCAGCAAAAAAACTGCTTACAAAGGACACCTTAGAGGAGAAAATACCGAAAATGCTTAAACCAATTCAGGACAGTTCAACACATAAAGAGAATGAGGAGAAGATCTCAAAAAAACCAAAAGGCCAGCCGAAGGAACAATCGTGTGAACAGTTTAAATACAGCGGAGCTATTAAAATAACCAATAGTCCATATGATGTTGTTGGGGGAAGTGTAAGTCTGGATGAGCAATTGATTTCAGGAGGTACAGAACCTTTCGAATTGGAATTAGTTGATCCATATGGCCGGGAATATTCGATCGATGAACCGTTGAATCACGGGAGTTATAAATTAATCATGAGCGACGTCGATAATTGTCAAATATTGTTCGAAAATATTCTTATTAAACGATCAAAATGTCGCAGTAATTATGAATCTGTTTTATATTTGAGTCAAATGGATATGCCATGGCCGATTCCTGGAGTAGATGGTAATTCAGGGGAAATACGAATCATTGATAAAATGGCCATCGAATTGTACAGCTACAAAGGTATGATTAATGAATATCAGGAGTGGGATGGATATGATAAAACAGGGCAGTTGATTGTACCCGGTGTATACAAATGTGTGATCACATATGATGATGCAGAAACTTGCGTTTATGATTTAACCGTAAAACATTGAGAAGATTCATAACCATAGCGTTTTTACTATTAATCAATTTGCTAACAAAGGGGCAAACCATCATTATTCCGGATCCCATTATATTGGATTTGTACGAAACACATTTTCCCTTGAGTGTTTCGGGAAACACCTTGGATACATCGTTTGACTTTTCAGGACTCAAGGAGTTAGATTTGTCAAATCATGAAATAAGCAACCCGGAGGGGATTCAATACCTTACAGGTTTGGAACGCATAAATTTATCGTCAAACGAACTGGAGTATGTTCCTGATTTCAGTCGAATGCTGCAGCTACAGTATGTAAATATTCAAAACAATTTCTTGAAATTTAGTGACCTGTTTCCTCTTCTTCAGTATACGATGAATAACTTGAGTTTATCGCCGGATAGCCTTATCCTATTTCCACAAGAAGGCAAACAGACAGAGACTGAGCACCTGGCGGGTTTGCAGGCCCCATTCGTAAAAATCAATGGGAATGAGTCCGATACATTGACCGGAACAAGCTATGTTTGGGTGTATGACAATGAAAGCCTTGATACAACTGAAGAAAACAAATTGCTTGTGGAAAATGAAGGATTCGAATCTGGTACTTACCTGGAATTGTTTCAAATCAATTCAGCATATTTTGCAGGAGAGATGGTACTTTTAGAGCGTTTCCATCTTAAGCTTAATGGTTGCGATGCTTATTCCGATGAGCCAGGTATTGATCCGTTTGTAATAGAAAATTGTTATAACAAAGGTGAGTTGTATTTATCGGAAATAGATACCATGCGTTATGATAATCACCCGATAATACTCAGACTTGTAAACGAGCCTGCCACTGCTGTATTTCCTGCTAATGGACTGCTTGTTGCCGGATTGGAAGAAGGTGTTTATGACCTTGTCATAGAAGATGCTTTAGGTTGCCTTCATACTAGTTCCGATTATGTTGAAGTAATTCGAACACAGCGAGATTGTGATCCGGTTTTATCACCGAATGGCGATGGCAATAGTGATTATTATCCAATAACAACACCCGGAAAAGTAAGCATACTTGCTAAAAATGGAGAACTGGTCTTCGAAGGAGAGGCCCCTTTGGACTGGCTTTGTATTGACAATGATGGCAATTTAGTGCGACCGGGTGTATATGCCATATTGTTAAACGACAAGTTAGTAATAACGGTGGTAGTAAGATGGTAGCTTGTTTTTGCTGTTTTTTGTGCTGTGCTGGTGCTAATTTTTTAACCATGTAAATTTTCTTTAGAAAAGATATTTAAGCTGTATACAAATTTGAAACTCATTCGATTGTATCTGTAAATGAACATATTTACAACCTATATCAAATGAGACAGTTCACTTCAAAATTTCTTTTATTATGCCTTTTGGTAATTGTTTGTATTATTGAGGCAAAGGGTCAAAATGCAAACAAGGGTACAGCATTTTGGTGTGCATACTCCAAAGTGTTCAATGGCGGAAGCGACAAGTTTTTAGTAATAAGTGCTGAAGTTGCCACTGCGGGTAGTATTCAGCTCACGTCTGGGTGGAATCAAAACTTTAATGTGCCAGCTGGTGGATCTGTTGAAATCAATGTGCCTGCTGCGGAAGCAGAAGTTGTAAATTCCGAAATTATTGAAGATAAGGGGATTTACATAGAAGCAGATAATGAAGTGAATGTGATAGCTACAATGACCGAACCGTTGCGCACAGAGTCGTCACTAATATTTCCAGTTGAATTCTTGGGAAGTCAGCATACCATTCTGAGTTACCCGGGGTATTGGTATGGGCCTTCGTCTTTTTTAATAGTTGCCGATGAAGATAATACGACAATAGAAATAACTCCTTCTCAAAATACAGATGGTGGTCAGGCGGCAGGTGTTCCATTCATGGTAACTTTGAATCGCGGGCAATCTTATATGGTGAGTGCTCCCAATGCGAATGGTGATATGTCTGGCAGTTTGGTAGATGCAAGGGGTAGCCGTATTGCTGTATTTGCAGGAAACGGTGAATCGGATATGCCTTTGGGTTGTGGACCTAATGATCCTCTTTATGAACAGCTGCCTTCTTATGAGCATTTTGGTACCTCTTTTGTCATCCCGCCATTTCCGGGGCAGAATGGAAGCATCATTAGAATTGTCTCCACGAATGTGGCGGCGGCAGTATCATTAAACGGTGGTCCAGCTAATATGGTTCAGGTAGGAGATTATTTGGAAATGGATTTAAGTAATGATGTCCATTGCATTACCTCGGATAATCCTGTTTTGGTGGTACAGTACATGAAAGGCTCTAACTGCAATGATGGTCCGGGAGATCCTTCATTCGTTACCTTAGCGCCTGTGGGACGCGAGGTAAAAGAGGCCTGTTTTACCCCGTTTAGCAGTACCGGTACATTTGCATCTTACCGACTTACATTGGTAGTACCGGCAAATGGTACAACAGGGGTAGAATTAGACGGTACAGCCTTAAATGGATTCATAAATGTGCCAGGTTGCAACAATTATGCATATACTACAGTTAATGTAAACAAGAACACGCACTTTGTCCACTCATGTAAAGGATTTGTTGCCTATTTAATTGGTTATGGCAGTGGTCAGGAAAGTTATGTAAACCAAATCGCTTGGGGAAGTAAAGAAGATGCAGTCAATGTACAGGCAAGTGTCGATACAACTATTTGTGAAAATAATACTCCAATTGAATTCTGTGCTACTAATGCCGATAATTATACTTGGGTTAGTTTGGACAATGGTACAATCAATGGACCGAGTGATGTTTCTTGTATTAGTGTTTCCGTACCCAGTGACACTGAAGCATGCTTTGAAGTCACTGGTAGCGATGCATTTGGCTGCTCGTCTAAAGACACTACCTGTGTGAAGGTAGGGAGCTGTAACACAACGCTTACCGTTACTGCCTCCGACGTGAGGATTTGCAAAGGTGAAGATGGCCAGTTGAATGCCTTTGTTTCGAACAGTTTGGGTATAGTGACTTATTCCTGGACCCCAACAACAGGCCTCAATGATGCATCAATAGCTGATCCTACGGTAAGCAATGTTAACCAAACTACTACATATGTGGTAACCGTTGCCGATGACAACGGAACACATAGCGATACAATAGTATACACCGTAGAAGAATGTAATAATAATCCGTGCGGTGGTGACACCTTGGTTGTATGTGTTAACAATCCTTCCTTTGAAGGACCTGCAGGCATGGGGACAGATCCTCCGAGTTGGTCTAGTTGTGGCAATAGTGATGATGGTGTTAACAGCATTGATATACAACCCAATCAAGGTCTCAATGATGCGCGTCCGGCTACTGATGGAGACACCTATGTAGGTATGGCTATTACGAATACAAACTTTGGAGGGTTTATCTATGAATCTGTAAGCCAGCAAATGTGTGAACCACTCATACAAGGAGAAACTTATTGCTTCGATGTTGATATTTGTGGCATGAAAATTCCCGGAGGGGCAGCTGATTTCGAAGTAGCTATTTTTGTTGGAAATGGCGAATGTACAGAAGAGCAGGAGATATATAGAACACCAGTTTTAAATGTCGATTCCGACTGGGGCACCTACTCCATTTGTTTCGAGGCAGCAGGTAATTATACACATTTGGCATTTTTGCCAGTGATACTCACCGATGGTTCTGCTTATATTGGTATTGACAACATAGTACCACGTGGATCCTCAACTGAGCCTTGTGGCCCAAAGTTAACGGCAACTGGCGACGAAATATGTATTGGCGAAGCCGGGCAATTAACTGCTACGGCTACAGAATTCACAGGTATAGTTACCTATAATTGGTCTCCAACTAACGGGCTGGATGATCCAATAAGCCCTAATCCGGTAGTGAACGGGGTAGATGAAACAAGAACTTATATCGTTACGATTACGGATGATAACGGTACAGCCAGTGATACAGTTGAACTGATTGTTAAGGATTGTTCCAATCCATGCGGAGGTGGGGACTCGACAAGCATCTGTGTAGTTAACCCATCTTTTGAAGGAACTCCTGGTATGGTTACTAATCCTGACGATTGGGGAGCGTGTGGGGATATCGTTTCAGGTAATAACAGTATAGATGTTTTACCTAATGCGGGGTATCAATTTGTTCTGGGCAAACCTGCCCCTCAAGCATCAGATGGAAATACCTATGTTGGAATGTTTGTAGGGGATGAAGGGAGTGGTCCCTATTATGAAGGAACGACCCAGTTGATGTGTGCTCCGCTGGAGCAAGGGAAATCATATTGTTTTGATATCGATATAATGGGCTTAATTCCTGACGACCTTGCGCAAGATGGAGTCTTTGAGATTGCTATTTATGGAGGAACTAACGAATGCGGAGAAGAACAAGAGTTTTTCCGGACTCCTCAGATCACAGCAACAGAAACCTGGAATACTTATTCCATTTGTTTTGATGCAATCGCAGATTATACGCATATTAGCTTTCGCCCTTTCCTTGTAAGTGGTGTCAAGGCATATGTTGGTCTGGATAATATCGTTCCTCGCCCGGCAATCGGGAACCCGTGCGCACCAGAAATTGATGCGATCGGAGATACAATCTGCACATCTCAAACAGCTCAACTCACTTCCAATGTTCAAAATGCCGAAGGTTTTATTACTTATAATTGGTCTCCAGGTACTAATTTGAACGATTCTACTATTGCCAATCCAGCGGTTATAGGCTTAACACAAACAACTGAATTTACGGTTATTGTGCAGGACGATAATGGTTCAGATACCGCAATGGCTATTGTAGTGGTAGAACCATGTAATCCAACCGTGGTTGCTTCCGGTGATACTATATGTAGAGGTTATACCGCTCAATTGACCTCAATTGTATCAGATCCAACTGGTATTGTTACTTATAGTTGGTCACCTGGTTCTAATTTAAACGACTCTACTCTAGCTAACCCCATTGTGATTGGCCTAACACAAATCACAAATTTCACTGTGATAATTCAAGACGAATTCGGAGCAGATACGGCAACAACCACCATTGATGTAATAGAAAACCCTGCTATAGTTATTAGTGGCGATACTATAATTTGTAGGGGTGGAAGCACTGAAATAAGTGCTTCAGGAGCTTTCAATTATGTTTGGAACAATGGTTTGCCAGGAATTGACGGACCTCATGCCGTTTCTCCAGATACACTTACAAATTATCAGGTAATCGGTACAAATGAGTTTGGGTGTAAAGATACTGCATCAATAACGGTTGATGTTCAATCAATCAGCATTAATGTCGAGGATCAAAGTGGGTGTAACATTGATACACTCAATATATGTGTGATCGGAGGCGCAACCCATAGTTGGACAGCAATTGATGGGGGAGTGATCGTCGGCAGAACCAATCTAGCATGTTTAGCGGTTGCGTCTCCTGACCCTTCCTCTGTTAACGATTTGCAATACTGTTTTGAGGTGGTTGGTCAGGATGAATTGGGGTGTGAAACCCGTGATACAGCTTGTGCGATATTCGAAGCCACATGTAAACCGAGTGTAAGGGCTATAGGAGATACTATTTGTGACGGAGACACAGCTGAGCTAACCACATTGATAAACAGTGCTCTGGGAGTTATTTCATATAATTGGAGTCCGGGAATATTCTTAAATGATTCTACTGTAGCCAATCCTTTAGTTAATAACATAACTGAAAACACCGTTTTTACTGTTGTTATTTCCGCGGAAAATGGAAGTGATACTGCTCAGGCACTGGTACTACTCAATAATGAACCTCCATTAACTATTACTACGGACACATCGATTTGTTTGGGTGATTCAGCATTAATCGAGGTGAATGGTGCCCTCACCTATAATTGGGATAATGGTTTAGGTAATAATAGTAGTTACTACGTATCCCCTCTAACTTCAACTATTTATACTGTTGTAGGAATTGATTCCAATAGTTGTTCTGGTGAAGTTCAGGTTGATGTTCTTGTAAACGAATTGCCAATTGTTAAGACCAGTGATACATCTGTTTGCTTCGAACGGGAAGTAACTTTACAGGCATCCGGTGGGACAGATTATTCATGGTTGTCTTTGGATGATGGTAATATTATAGATGGGCAAAATTCAGCCAATGTAACAGTATCTACCAGCTTGTCAAATCCTTTGTCAACCGTGAGGGCCTGTTTTCAAGTTAGAGTGAGCGATGCTAACGATTGTGTGAATTTTGATACAGCTTGCGTCGATTTTACCTTAGAATGTGGTCCGGAAGTAGAAATATTGGCAGAAGAAATCTGTGTTGGGGAAGCGGTTACATTACAAGCTTCTGTAATTGGTGGTGAAGGAGACATTACTTACCTCTGGTCGGGTGGTAATTTAAATAATGCGAGTGGACCTATTCAGAACGATACACCAAGCATAAATACTATTTATCAGGTAGTTGTAATGGATAGCAACGGTGATGGTGACACAGCTTCGATTTTGGTAACAGTACATCCTTTACCTGATATTGATGCTGGAGAAGATCAAATAATTTGTGAAGGTGAAGAAACGCTTATTCAGGCTAGCGGGGGCGTGAGTTACATGTGGAACCAGGGACTTGGAAATGGGGCCTCGCATACCATAAGGCCATTGATGAATACTATTTATACGGTGTCTGGAACAGATCAATATGGTTGTGAATATAATGATGACGTTATTATTTCGATTGAAGGTGTGTTTTTGCAAGTTGGTCCTGATAAGTCGATCTGTAAAGGCGATACAATATCTGTGACCGTTGATACCGATGGTGAAGTGTCTTGGATGCCAGCGCAATACATATCTAATCCTAGCAGTGCTCAAACTCAGCTTTACCCCCTTGAAAGCACCATGTTTAATGTAACTGCTGAAAATACGGATCATGGTTGTTCTGTAGCTGATTCGTTTATGGTCTATGTGCAAGAGGTCGAATTCAATGCTCAGGCGATTCCTTCGGTAATTGATGAAGGAGAATCTAGTACACTGGTTGTGAACAGCAATGAAGAATACGCAATCTTATGGTATGAAGAAGAGGACATCTGGCTTTTTGACGGTACCTCCTTGCAAAATTTAGAGGTATCGCCATTACAAACTACTAATTATAACGTGTTCGTTACTGATTCATTAGGTTGTGATGCATCAGCACTGGTTACTGTGAAAGTACAGCACAAGTTACGCATACCAAATGTGTTTACACCTAATGGCGACGGACAAAATGATAAATGGATTATTAGTTACCTGGAAGATTATGATGAGAACATTGTCCATATTTATAATAGATGGGGTAATCGTGTGTTTTCAGTTACGGATTACAAGAATAATTGGTCGGGAAATTCTGAACGAGGTGCTAATTTGCCTGCTGGCACCTACTACTTCGAAATAATACTTCCACTAACGAAAGAACGTTTTTCTGGAGATCTTACTATCCTTAGGTAGAAGTGAGGTGGATTAATATCAAAAAATATAAAAATAAGAAACAGAAATTTATGAAAAAGACAGTTTTAAAAATTTGCTTAGTAATGTTAATTCTTGGCTCATTTAATCGTTGTGCTAAATATGAAGAAGGACCTTCATTTAGTTTAAGAAGTAAAAAAGCTCGATTAGCAAATACCTGGACGTTGAGACAAGCGATCACCACATCCGATATCAATGGTCAAATTACCACTACCACCAATAAAGGTGATGGAAGTGAAACTTTTACTATTGAAAAAGATGGGACGTGGCAATCTAATGGTATCAATGGTGTTTCTGGGGATGGAACTTGGGAGTTTAAAGGAGAAACTGGACTTCGTATAAAAGACGGTACGACAAACGTTGATTACGAAATATTAAAATTGCGTAACAAAGAGCTGTGGCTGAAACAAACCAATACGTCTACAATACTAGGTATAACAGGAATTATTACTGTAGAATCCCACTTCGAAGCGCAATAGTAAGGTATTAGCTTATTAAAAAAATTATTTGGGGAAGTTGTATACTCTAATTTTTGTTCGTTATCGAATAATGAAAAGCACGACTTTTATAGCAATGCGAGGTAGGTAGATTTACATTAATCCATTTTTTGTCAATTCGATTGGTACGATCTTGTAGCAGATGAAGGGAATTATGATTTTGTGATAAACAAATAGTTGACATGTTAGCGAATCAAGACGATTTTATCACCCATTTCGGATTAACAAAACTCAGATTAATAGGGGTGATGTAAATACTGTTTTGTTGAGTTTATAGTTGTATTTCGTACAGGTTTCTTTATCTTAAGATTTTCGGATAATGAATGCCAATGGCTATGTTATTGAATAATGACTCAATATGGCACTGTCATCTTGCTTACACTGGAAATGAACCAAACCAACCGGAGATGTGCCTGGGGTTTCGAAACAATGTGCATTGTACATTTTAATAATTGCTTTTGGCTACTTTTAAGTCTCAACCACTTTCTTATTACCTTTTTTTTCGGAATGGATTGCCAACTATGTTGGTGTAATAGCAATATGTCCAGAAATTTCCGCTCCACAATTTGGTTTCAATTTCTATAGTTATTACACCTTTTTCAGCGCTTAAATGCTATAATCATAAAGGTACGTTGTCTCATTTTGCCAGGTTACACATTCCTCTAAACCTGTAAAAAATCTATGAATTAATTAATTTGGATAAGGAATAGCAGATATGTCCATGAATAAAGTAATGAAATTATTACAGAATAACCATTTAACTAACGTAATATAGTAACATCACCACCATATTTGAGGTCTCGAAAATTCAGATTTATATGGAAATAATAAGTGCCAACAGGTAAAGCTTTCCCACGTCGTCCGCTGTTGCCGCTCCAGTTTCCTTTATACACCCCTTTTCCATGATTATAAACAATGTTGCCCCATCTATTATAGACCCTGATCGTAGCTTCTGGAAAATTTTCAATATTCGTAATTAACCAGGTATCGTTTATGCCATCTCCATTAGGGGTGAACACATTCGGGATTTTGGGCAGGGCAGCGACGATTACTTCGGTAAATGCGGTGTCAATACATCCATGAACATTTTCTGTGATTAACAAAAAATGATTCGAAATTAAAGGAGTATTGCTTACTGTTGGAACAAATGGTCCGGTATAGATCGTGTCAATATCATTCTTTTCAATCCAGGTAATATGTTCTCCGTTGGTGATTGCTTCAAGCTGAATCATTTCTCCTTCTAAAATGAAATTGGGTATTGCGTTTGCTTCTGCAAAGATATTTGAAACAACCACATTTATACTGTCTTGAGCAATACAGCCTGCCTGATTGGATACTTCTAGTAGATAGGTCATGTCTTGCGTTGGGCACACTGTGAGTTGTTGCGACTGGTTCGGAGTTGGTGAGGATGGAGACCAATTATAACGAACATCGCTGGAGGTGTTTGGTATAATGGTTAAGCAATTGCCCTGGCAGATAATGGTGTCGTTAGGCAATTGTACAATGGGATCGGGTGCGATGGTGATCTCAACGCTATCAGTGAATGTATTGCCACAAACTCCTTCTACGGTTAAAACATAGGTCATCGAAAGCTCAGGGCAAGTTCTGGTGTTTAAACTATCAGGGTCGTTGAGCCCAATGGTGGGCTGCCAATCAAATGCAATGCCTCCTTCTTGAGTTCCATTGAGCCAAATGCACGAATCTTTGCATATCATTTGATCTTCTCCGGCATCTACGATAACAGTTTCATTGATAATTGTAACAGAAGTTTGCACAGTTTTTGAACAATTGTTAATGTCTGTAACTGTGACTTCGTAGTTTGTCGGAGTTGTAGGCGTTACCGAATGGGTAGAAACATTGGGAAGCCCATTGTTCCAATCGTATGTATATGGAGATTCTCCGCCACTGGCATTAACTAATATTGTAGCAGTGTCACCTGCGCAAATACTATCTCCATATGCCACAAGTGCCAATTCTTCAGGCTCCTCAATGGTAGTTGCCAAACGTTGAATACAGCCTGAAGCATCCTCAACAATTACCTCATAGCTACCAGCACATAAGTTTTCAATAAGTGAATCGTTTTGGTTGTTGTTCCATAAATAAGTATATGGAGTTAGTCCACCCGATGCGCTTATTTCGATACGACCATTACAATTTTGAAAGCACCTGACATCTTGCTTGGAGATCAATTTTATAACTAGGTCTGTTTGTTGTAATACTTCCCCACATGCTTGCTGTTCGCAGCCTAGTGAATCAATTATAACAGCACAATAAGTTCCGGCATTCAGGTTATCGGCGGTGTTGCCCTGTTGGTTGTTTGTATTTACATCCCATTGGATTTGATAGTTAGGTGTGCCTCCGGTGATGTTTTCAATAATTATACTTCCATTAGCCTGCTTACAAAAAGCGGGCGAGCTGCTTATTTCATATTCAATTGCCGGTGGTTCATTAATTATTACACACGAATCAATTTCACAGCCCTGTGCATCACTGATTGTTACACAATAATTTCCAGGGGCTAAACCGTCAATTACCGGAGTGTTGCTACCGTTATTCCAGTTTACAATGTAAGGGGCCGTGCCTCCTTCAAAACGAACTTCGGCAGATCCATTTTGAGCGCCAAAACAAGTAAGATCGGTACTGTTTAGTTGTAAACTTAGGCTGTCCGGTTCGTTGATAATAACGCTGGCTGTATCCTGAATACCATTGGCGTCCATTACAGTCACGAAATATAACCCAGGGCATAAACCTGAAAGGTCTTCATCGGTCGAACCGTTATTCCATACAAAGGTCAAAGGTGGTTCTGCTCCCGGTCCAACTGTTAATTGCACACTACCGTCGCATGAACCGGGACATAAAGGGTCGTTACCTATTAAGTTGATAGCAAAAGAATTTAAATCAATACAAGCTTCCGTACTACAATTATTTACATCAGTTACATTAAGACAATAGGACCCGGAGCATAACATGCTGATGGTATCATCGGAAGAACCATTATCCCAATTTAAGGTAAAAGGAGCTGAGCCATTTGAAATTGTTGCAATCAATTCGCCGTCGCAGGTTCCTGCCGAAACGGGATTATTAATGTTTATATCGACTTCAGGTCTTGGGTGTATTATTAATACGGCACTGGTATCATCGGAAAACCCATTTGCATCATTAATTATTACAGTGTAAGTTGTAGTAGTGTCGGGGCATACTTCATGAGGTCCGGGGCCCTGTAAACCCAGGTCGCTCCAGGTAAAGTTATACGGAGGAGAACCTCCACTTGCTGTGGCTTCCAACGTTCCGCAATTGCCATTACATGCTGGTGTGGTATTGAGCACCACAGTTGGAGCACACTGATCAATGTTTACTGTAATATTGAAAACATTTGAACAGCCCGACGCGTTCGTTACAGTGACTTCATAAGTAGTACTTACATTTGGGTTTACCGTTACCGATGCGTCTGTCGAACCATCGTGCGACCACTGAAAAGTGTATGGTCCATTATTACTGGTGGGGGTAACAACCAGATCTATTGGTTCACCCGGACAGGTAGTAGGATTATCGGGTAATATTACCGGCATAGGGTTAATGATTACAGTTCTACTCACCGGGCAACCTGTTACTGAAGTCATGGTGACTTCATATTCCGTACCACCCACGGGGTTGTTGATGGTCACACAACGCTCATTCAAAGGCGGCTGCATCCCCAGACCATTGACCCATTGATAGTCCAGGTATCCCTCAGGAGCGCATAATTCAATTTGGTCATCACCGGCACAAAACGAAGGTACTTCGATGTCTGTGGGGCCACAAAAAACGTCGAAATAAGTGTAAGCGAAATGACTTCCATTACCACAATCGCCATTACCGCCATTGCAATCTTTCACTTTAATATTCAGGCACACTTCTTGGTTAATATACCCTGATAAATCAAGCGCTACTTTTTGCCATGGCGTATAGATGATGCCATCATTTCCGTCATCCAGCATGGTCGTTTCAAAATTAGACCATCCGTTTCCTTCAAATATTTGGAAATCACCGCATGGTACAGTGTCACCGGTAGCAGATTCTGTAATAAAGAAGTGCACCATAGGTTGTTCTTCAGGTGTATGTCCGCTAAAGTCTATAATAGTAGCATACATGTATCCAAAGCTGGCATTTTCTGGTGACACGGTAAAACAACTGCGTGCTTCTGCGGCACCTGCCTGTGTTTGTCCTTCTGTGGTTGCAACAGTACCCAGCCGCAGTGCACCTTGTCCGCCTTCGGGTGGTACCTGCATTACAAAACGTCCTAAAATGGGATCGGGCTCCATTGAAGTTAGTGCGACCCTGGAAGGTTCTGGCCCAATATTCGGCAGGTCCCAGGCTCCCATAAAACCACAACCCCGTTCGCCATAGGTGATGACCCAACCGTCTAGTGAATTGTTTTCAAATGATAGATCATCGTTACAATACGGTTCATCGGGAAGGTCAATTGGATTGTCATAGTTATTAAACACACACAACTGACCTTCATCATAGTTGCTCAGCCAAATGTAATAGGTGTTTCCAATAACCGTATTGATAGTTGTTTCGTAAGGGGAGTATTCGAATTGGATATTTGTTGGGGCATCTTCACAAATGATTGTGTTTAAATTATCGCAGTTGCCTTCAAGGATGCGTATTTTTCCTCTATTAGGATGATCTTTGAGCCCATGAATAGCTATGTTGGTTTCGTTTGAACTTGCTGTGAAACATGCCCAATACATCCGGTCATCGGCCGCACCACATGTGCTGTTGTATTGGTCATCTCTGTTTCTGAACTCATCGACCAAAACTGAGTTACAATCAGACCAGTTTTCTGCTACATTTAATTGCACAGGGTTATTACAACTTTCCTGTCCTTTTGCTGCTATAGAAAGAAGAAGTCCAAATAAAAAACCGCACCAGCGTAAGAAGTTTGTCGGTTTAAGTGTTTTTTTGAATTTCAGTGCAGCGATTATTTCGTGGAAGCGAATTAAAAGCGTTTTTGTTTTGGTAATTGTCATATCGTAGCTCTTGGGTAATACTCACTGTTAACTCGAATAGAAAAATAAAAAGTATACAGCCGGTTTATGGTAAATCGAATTGATCCAGTTACTCCATGTTCAAAAAATTGACTATATCAGGGAAATGATGTAAGAGACTTGTTAATTGCTGCAATACGTTTTGTACGAGTAAGGATCGAAAAATAACATTTTAAGGAGGTTGCCGCAAGGGTATTCTGCTATTGTACATTCATTCTTCGCCAATTTTGAGAATCTAAAAAATATGCGTTCAGCATCGATTTGTATCCGGTTAACTATTCAGTGGCCCAATGGCGCGCTATTGAGCAATAGCGGTATCGCGTGACCCATTCAAATCCCCTGTATTTCGTTCTAAATTAGTTGAATCTACATGAGTGGTAGTTATTTAATTCGTTAACATCAAATCACGCATTATACTACGTTAAACGCGTGCTATACAGAATATCTTAATGATGGGGTAATACAGAAAAATGCTTATTTCAATAACAGAGAAATTTATAAAAAAGGTTAGTATACAGCCCCGCTCTTAAAGACATGGCTGTTCGAGTATTTGCAATTCGAGCGCTTATCGCGCCATTTGCAATGTGTTGAAAGAAATGTTATTTCCACTAAGAGCAGCAGCAGGCACGAGGATACTACTGAGTACGAGGGTACTCCCGAGACAGGCACGGGGGCGCAGAAAGGAGTATAAGTAACATCAATCACTTACCACATTCTTCGCAACATCAATTTTGTCAGGGTCTATATCCCTTATCACCCAATCTTCGCCTAACTGCTCCCAATTTGAATTTTCAGAAGCATTAATATAGCGTTCCCATTTGTATGCTCCACTTTCTTTTGCCAACCGCTTGAACTGTGTTGTCAATATAGGATTAGACAAAATAACCACTGTACGTACAATACCTTTTTCAGCATACATTTTCTGGCCTTCAACTAATACCTTTTGTGCATCGGGCATGAGTGGCGTAAGTGATTGCATATCTACAAAAACTCCGAACTTTAAAGGCGCATCTTTCAAAAGCTCCGAAGACTCATGGCGCCATTGTTTGATTTCGTTTCGATCAACGATTCCAGCTAGTATGACTTTATATCCGTATGCTTTTTTCTCAATTTTATACATATGTGTTGAATTTACTTGTTAAAATTTTGAACGGGTATTTGGAACAGGTGTTTCTGCTTGATAATCAGAAATTAAGAAATGGGTTTTCTCATTAAGAGATATGCTTAAAAGATTTGTAATTATTAATAGGTGAAAGTATTCAGGTGAGAATAATGAAACCTGTATGAACCCTTTTGGAAGTTAGTTGTACCATAGGGTGAGTTTAACAGTTACCTAAGACTCATTTTTAGAACCCTTATTAACAAAAAAGCCACGAAAGTGGCTTTTTTTGCTTCTTACGGCAAAGGGGTGTCGTTCAAATGTTGTATTTTAAGGTATTCAAAACAGACATTAAAAAGGAGCTTAAGTGTGAACCGAGGCATATTTGAACCTGGCAGCGATTTAGCGGATTTTGTGATGTGCTATTGGACACTGGAAAGTTCGAAAGACAATACACCACAGAAGAATACGATTATCCCTGACGGAACGATGAAATTGATTTTTCATTATGGTGATTTATACAAGCACCATCCCGAAACAGGTGATAGTTTTTTCTTGCCAAGGTGCTTTTTGATAGGTCAATTGACTCAGCCTTATGTGGTAGAACCTACAGGTACCACAGGAACCTTTATCGTCCGTTTCCACCCAAATGGATTTTTGCCATTCACGAGCATCCCGATTGGTGAAATGGAAAACAGCGCTGTTCCCCTGGATACATTATTTGGAAAGGAAGGAGTAAAAATCGAACAACTGGTACTTACTGCTGAATCTAATTTGCAGCGAATAGCACTCATCGAATCATTCTTACTCAAACGATTGACAAATGGAAAGGTAATAGACCAAATTGTACAATCGGCTATAGAAACTATAGCAACAGCTAACGGACAATTGTCTGTGAATGAGCTCTCCAGGCAAGGGAATTTAAATCGTAGAATTCTGTCTCGAAAGTTTGCAAACACCGTTGGATTAAGTCCAAAACAACTTTCAAAAATCATCAGATTGCAATCAACACTTAAACAGCTGCTTAATAAAGAAGTTCCTAAACTCACCGAATTGGCTCATAAAAATGAATACTTTGACCAGGCTCATTTTATAAAAGAATTCAAAGCATTTACCGGGCTTACCCCTAAGCAATTTTATGGTGATCATTTCAAAATGTCCCTGATATTTGATAGTGAAGAATAGGGTAGTCCCATTTTTACAATTTTAAGCCGGAGGCAATTTGCAATTTGCTATTGAACTTTAAATTGTATTGAAATGAAAAACGAAAATCCTGTCTGCTGGTTTGATATTTATGTGTCCAACCTGGAGCGTGCTAAAAAATTCTATGAAACTGTATTCAATATAAATCTTGTTGATTTGCCCGCTGAATGGGGTAAGCAAGCGACCTTCCCTTTTGACAACCAAGGAACCAATGCTACCGGAGCTCTAGTGGAAAAAACGAGTTATGTGGCAAATGATAACAATACCATCGTTTATTTTTCTTCTGTTGACTGTATTAGCGAAGAAAGCAGGGTGGAAGCTGCTGGTGGTCAATTGATCAAGTCGAAAACACCGATTGGGGAATTTGGTTTTATTTCTCTAATAGCTGATACGGAAGGTAATACAATTGGTCTCCATTCCAGAGCTTGAAGTACCTATTTGTGCTATGGGGTGAACCCTTTAGGCAGTTACTTGTACCGAATGGTGAGTTTAATAGCTACCTAAGACTCATTTTTAGAACCTTTATTAACAAAAAAGCCACGAAAGTGGCTTTTTTTGCTTCTTACAATTGTTTCGCCAGGGACTGGTGGATAGATTTTGATAGTAGGAACGCGTTGCGCCGTGCTAAACGCGCTCCATTGGAGATTCTAATAAAGTGCTGTCTTTCACGTTTAGAATGTCCTCGTTCCTCCGGTCATTCCAATTGGATCTAATGAATTCCATTTCTGTCATTCAGAATGCTTTGGCATGAAGAATCTTTGTTTGGCTACCATTAACCTTTGATTCAATTGTTTGCACGGGCAGGAAAAATATGAAGTCGACCCTTCGCGAGATTCTTCGTCCTACCTCGCTCTGAGTGGACGAAGAGAGGGAAGTGGTCGCTGTGTGGATGATGGGGGGAAATTCAATCGGACCGCATTGAACCGCATGCTACTAACCCCACTTCATTGCTACTTTCCATCATTGGCAGACACGACTCAAGCCTTGCTCGGCCGAAGCGGCTACGCGAAGGCGATGAGCCTGGAAATATTAGAATCCAGGTTTTTTAATGCAAACACACGGTTCTTAAACAAAGTGCTGTCCGATACTTTTCGGACCGCCTCTTAGTTTATGTTGGGGAAAGGTGTGCGTTGAACCTTTCCCGAGTCTGAGTGAAGCGGAGATCTTGGAAAGCTCGCACCATTAGAGGAGGGGCACGGGTTAGAAACTCGCGCCAGTTGAGGCTGAATCAGATTGTCTCATCCAATGATTCAAATAACCTATAGTTCGTATGGTTTTTTCTGACATTTCACCCCGACATGATCCGGAATTTCGATTTGGGAAAAAATCAGGCATTATACTTTTTGTAACGCCTTGTTTAGCTGTTTGTTCCAAAGATGGTACCTTTTAATTAAAAACAGGTAATCCGGCCTATAACAAATGGGCCAAATTGCAGTAAATGAGCGACGTTTTATTACCTTATGGCTTAGGTAGTTTCTGCTACATGAGTCGAGGTTGTACTAGGTGATTAACGTAGTAAATATGAGAGAATTTGCACATAACGCTAAAATTCTATTAATTTGAAAAAATCATAAAAACCCTTTCCATTAATGTATTCAGTAGAACTCAAGAGTATTGGCGCATTTAAGGCCATTAGATTAATTAACAAGACCAATGGTGAGTATATAGAAATAATTCAAGACCTGGGGGCTGCATTGAACGATTTGGTGGTTCTTGGTGCTGATGGTAAAATGCATTCTCTCGTTCAGGGGAACAGAAGCGAAGCTGAAATAAGAGAAGAACATCACCGTAGTTTTAAAGGTAATAAGTTACTTCCGTATCCGAACAGGATTAAGGGAGGTGAATACGTTTTTCAGGGAACGAATTACCAATTTCCCATACATTTTAAGGGCGAACAAAACAGTATTCATGGCTTTGTTCATAATAGGTCATTTGATTTAAAAGAGCAGTCTGAAGGTGGAGATGGTGCTTATGTGCTCTTATCATATAACTATTCCGGCCTGGAACAAGGTTACCCTTTCCCCTTTGAGGCTCAGATCAAATATGCTTTTGATAATTCCGGTTTAACAGTTTCTACGACAATCAAAAATACACATTCAGAAGTGATCCCAATTGCAGATGGTTGGCATCCTTATTTTACGTTGGGAAATGATGCTGGTGATTGGGAGTTAAAGATGCCAAAAGTGCAGCAGCTGGTAGTAGATGAGCAAATGATTCCAACAGGTGAAAAATTTGATTACGATGATTTTACGGAATACAAATTGATTCAAAATACACTTTTCGATACCTGTTTTGAGTTAAAACAACGTAGCGCTAAGGAAACTGTTTCTATAAGAAACAATGAGTTGGCGCTTGACATATGGTCCGATTCCAGGGAAGGGAAATATTCTCATTTGCAGGTTTTTATTCCGTCACATCGGCGTTCTATTGCAGTGGAACCTATGAATTGTGCTCCTAACGTATTCAACGATGATATTCAGTCTTGTTACTTGCTGCCAGGGAATAAATTGGAACTGGACTTCGGGCTTCGCTGGTCATTGAGATAATAGCTTTATTGATTCATATTTAGATCGAATCTAAAAAAGTTTAAGCAAATATTTAAGATTTAGGCACAATCAAGCAACCTTTCAAACGTTATTTTGTCATTACCTTACTAAAGTACAAAAAGTACGAACGTTAAACTTTGGAATCATGGCAAGAAACGCAGTTTTATTAGTGTTGCTGTTAGTTTGCGCTCATTTTTTAGCACAGGCTCAAATTAGTTTTAGTATCAATGGCTTATATAGCAGACCAAAATCTTCGATGATCAGGGAAGGGTATCGTGATGGAGTTGGTTTACATACAGACATCATGTTTAGTCCGCTGTCACCGGAACGCTTCATACAATTAGAAGTCGGGACAGATTTTAAACTTGCCACAGCCGGTTCTGAAAGCAAAAAAGTAGAAATAGGAGATTTGGGTGATAAAGAGCTTATGAAATATAAGCTGAGTAATAGGCACTTATCGCTCGCTTTAAAGGGAAGAGCGGCTGTGGGTAGTGAACGATTTAAAGTTTATGTTGATATGTCTACCGGATGGAGGCAATATTATACAAATGAGCACCTGGAGCCTGTCGGGGATAGTGATCAACCCACCATAAAGGATAAAATACTTCAGGATAATGGTGTATTTGTTTCCTGGGGACTTGGGGTTCATAAGCGACTTACAAAAGCTATTTATTTGAATGTAGGGGTGACTTTTGTGGACGGTTCCAAGATTAATTTTGCCGACCTCAATTCCATAGAAGAATTTGGTGACGAGGTGAAGTTTGGTCTAAAGAATGCCATTAATTCGGATATAGCATTTTTGGACCTGGGTTTTTATTTCTACCTGTAATAAAGATTTATAAGGCAAACCCGATACTGAAATGAAACCTTTGCGGAAAACCTATTGCAGTACGGAATATGAACCGACCTCGTGGTTTCTGATAGCGATATCCTATGGTAAAGTCTGGTAAGTAGTAGATATCCGTGCAATCATATCCACCATAGCCAGTATCATTATCACACTCCCTATTTTCGAGTACTAACATAGCTCCCAGTTTGAGCTCCAGGTGGCTGTTTTTTTTACCTGTGAGGGCCGCAGCTCCTAAATGAAAAGTATTTCCTTCAGAACCCCAGGTTGCGAATACTCCCGTGCCTGCATAAGCAAACAACGAACGTAGCAATTTGGCATCTAAATGGTATACTTTACGTTCGTAACGCAGATCTATTGCTGCATAAAGGTACTCTCCCAAGCTAAGGGAGCTTACAAAAGCATTTTTGCGCATAGCTTCAACAGCAGATTCAGGGTTTTTGTCTTGAGCCGGCAAACGAGTACTCATTAAGAAAAAAAACAGGCAACTTATTAGAAGTGCAAATTGTTGCATGATATAAAGATAGATGGTAGTTGATAGGGTAAATATATAATTGTAGGTAAATAAATGAAAAACAATTGCTTGTTTACCTGAATATCGTAATCGCTTTTAAGCATGTTACTTATTCGAATTTTACGGTATTAATTACTGTGCGACAAATTATTAGGCAAAATATTCGTATATTAAGTAGTTTGCAGATAGTAACAAAAATTTTCACTTTGAGGTGTTAGGAAAGAGGATTTTAACAATATTAGTAATTACGCTGGCTTTTTGCAGTACTCTTTCTGCACAAACAGGGGCTCCCAGGCCCCGGCAACTCGATCAAAAGTTCAAATTTGTTCGAAATAAAGGTCAATGGAAACACGACTTTTTATATCGTGCGGATTTACCTGCCGGAAATTTGAATTTATACCCTGATCACCTTGATTACCTGTTTCAAAATCAACAGCAGGTATCGTTATTTTATACGAGTTTACACGATCACGATGCAAATTTTGGTGAAGAACCTGCCCAGCTGGTGGACTTACATCGCTTTAAGGTATATTTTCTGGAAGCGCAGACAGACTCCGTTAAAATACATGGCTTTAAACCTACCACAGACAAAAGAAATTATTTGAGAGGTAAAGATGCATCTAAATGGGTTAAAAACATACCTGCATATAACGGGGTTAGTTATCAAAATTTATACGAAGGCATTGATCTTAACCTGTATAAATCAAAAAAATCACTTAAATATGAATTTGTAGTAGCACCAAAGACTAAAACTAAACAAATAAAACTCAAATTTGAAGGTGCCGAGGTTTCTCTGACTCAAAAAGGGCAGCTCAGGATAAAAACTTCTGTAAATGAAGTTATTGAAATGCCGCCATACGCTTATCAGTTAGTTGATGGTGAAGAGAAGGAAGTACCATGCCACTTTGAACTTCAAGGCAACGTTTTGGGTTATCACCTGGGTAAATATGATAAGAAACTACCGCTTATTATAGATCCACAGCTTATTTTTTCTACTTATTCAGGCTCTTTTGCCGATAATTGGGGTTCGACAGCCTGTATGGATACCGTCGGAAACCTTTATGCAGGAGGGATCGTATTTGGCGATCCCACAGATGGATTCCCGGCAACAATAGGCGCTTTTCAGGAAGTGTTTCATGGCGCAAGTACCGATATGGGGATCCTAAAATTTGATTCGGCAGGTACGACTTTACTTTATGCAACTTATATTGGTGGTTCGGGAACGGAATTTCCAACAAGTTTATATGCCGGAGATGATGAGAGTTTGTACATCTTGGGTGTGAGTTCTTCCGTTGATTACCCTACTACAGCTGGAGCTTATCAGCCCACGAATAATTTGGGAGCGCCTACTGTGACCTGGTTTAGAAATGGGGTCGCGGTAGGAAATGGGGTTAACGCTAATTTTGTTGTGAGTCCCGGAGACTCGGTATATGCTTCTTTGAATTTGTTTAGTAATGTCGGTTGCCTTGACTGTGGTGATCAACAGAGCATCACCCTTCATTTCAATCAAAAATATATTAAAGACTATTATTACTGTCAAAAGGACACCCTCATTTGTACAGGAAGCAGAGCCACATTTGAAGTCTGTGCACAAGATGATGTTATGGATGTAGAGCAAGTGGAATGGTTGGTTAATGGCGTATCCAGCGGTGTAACTGCTTTCGTTTTTCAGTCAGACTCTATGAACGAGGGCGATGTTGTTCAGGCACAAATTACCACCTTCTGTGATAATGGCGATACCTTACAAAAAAACCTGAGAGGACTTACAATAAGCCTCGATACCAATAGAAGAACCTTCCCAATTATAAGCAATGAACTTTGTGTAGGGGTAAGTAGTGATTTGGAAGTCGACGTGCCGGATGAACTTTTGCCTTATACCGTAGAATGGTTAGTGAACGGTACTCCCACGCTTACCGGAACAACATTTACCGGTGTGCTAAATGCCACTGACGAAATTCGCGCTATTGTTCGCTATGATACCAGCACCACATGTGCCAATTATGATTCAATTAGCGATAGTAAAATAATCACTGCAAATGAATACATTTCTTCTAATACATTTCCGACCCAAATTTATCATCATTTATGCCTGGATAATGGATTGAGGTTGGTTTACTTAAGAGATACCGTTTCGGGTAGCGACTCTGTAATAGATTACCTCTATAGTTTGAACGGAGGCGCTTTTGTTCCTGCGTTTCACCGAAACGGATATGTACGTATTGTAGGTACAGCTGCTCAGTTACCATTTAGCATACAGTTGGGAGTGCGTGTTACAAACAATTGTGGTATAGATACGGTGTACTCGGAGGTATTTGTTACAGATACCGATGACTTAATATATATCGAGGCAGATAACTACGATGTTTGTTCGAATGAAATGGTGAATGTAGGTCTTTCTTTACCCTCATTTATGGATGTAACTTCAGTAAATACCGTTGTATTTAGGCAGGGATCAGATATAGTTGTCACACGTTTGAGCCCGGATGGCAGTACCTTAATTGGTAGTACATTCATAGGAGGGACCGGAGTAGACGGCATAATAAGTAATTGTTCCCCCATATTGCGAAATTATGGCGACCAGCACCGCGGAGATATAAATGTGGATGATCTTGGAAACGCTTATGTAGCGACTATGACAGGGTCCAACGATTTTCCTATCGTAGGAGGGTTTCAACCTGTCTTTGGCGGAGGTATTCTTGATGGTGTGACATTTAAACTAGCACCTGATATGAGTAACTTGATATGGAGTAGTTACCTGGGAGGGGATAACGATGATGCGGCACTTTCCATTCAACGTACAACAGCAGGCGATGTTGTTGTTGCAGGTGGTTCCATAAGTACTAATTTTCCGGATAATACACCCCGTGGGAACGTTGATGGCTATGTTGTGAAAATGAGCGCTGATGCATCCGTAATGATGCAAAGGAGCAGAGTAGGTACTCCCGAATTTGATCAGGCCTATTTTGTTCAACTGGATACCGACGACGACGTGTATTTGTTGGGGCAAACGCTTGGTGAATATCCCGTGACAGCAGGTGTATATACCAATCCCCGCTCGGGAATTTTTATTCATAAATTGAGCTCAGACCTTTCAACTACGGTTTATTCGACTGTAGTAGGAGATACGATAAGTACAGACGATGTATTACCACCGATAAGTCCTACTGCTTTTTTAGTCAATGATTGCGAGAATTTATTTCTGGCCGGTTGGGGTGGTAGGTCAAATCGTAATTACAACCCGGGTGTAACGCTGAATTTGCCACTTACATCCAATGCCTTTCAATCTACTTCAGATGGTTCTGATTTCTATTTGATGGTTTTGCGCCATGAAGCTGATTCACTTATTTATGCCACGTATTTTGGGGGAGCTGTATCAGCCGAACACGTCGATGGCGGAACCAGCCGTTTTGATAAATCGGGCATCGTTTATCAGTCTGTTTGTGCCGGCTGTGGAGGTAATAGCGACTTTCCTCTGTTTCCTACCAGAGACAGTACATTTGGTAGTTACCCCAGCATTAATAATAGCCGAAACTGTAATAATGGTGTGTTTAAATTCGACCTGGCATTTTTAGAAGCCAATTTTGAACCATTACAGGAATGTTTAGACAGTACCGTAGTATTTGCAAATACCAGCATAGGCGGTATTGATTTCCAATGGGATTTTGGTGACGGATCTACTTTATTTACGCATTTGGCAGATACGGTGACTCATACCTACGCTGACCCCGGAACCTATATAGTCAGCCTGGTGGCTACTGATTTGACAACTTGTAAAGGTACCGATCTTCATATAGATACGATTCATATTCTCGATAGGGCCCTGGTCACCGCAGATACCGCTATTTGCCCAGGTGAAAGTGTGGTACTAATTGCCCAAAGTAATTCACAGTTGTTTTGGGAGCCCCATCCAACCATTGATTTCTGCCTTGACCCCGATTGTCATCAAATTTTGGTGAACCCTACTGTCACAACGGATTATATTGTTCATACATTTTCAGATCACGACACCTGTGTTTTTACAGACACCGTCACCGTAATAGTTGATACTTCGACACTAATTGTTGATTTCAACATGAGAAGGCCGTGTTTGTCTTATACGGCTATGTTTGAGAACACCAGTATTAATGCTACTAATTTTACTTGGGATTTTGGTGACGGAACAGGCATAAATACAAACAGTACCGAGCCTATAATTCATGAATACGATTCGATAGGTATATACACTGTTCAGCTTACTGCAGATCATATCAACGGATGCGCAACCAGCCAGTCTACCACGCAACAATTACATATTATCGATTCAATTCATGCATACACAGATACGATTATTTGTAAAGGATACGCTACTCCTCTTTATGTAGAAGGTCATTGGGCTCCGGTATGGGACGATTCTGTAAGTCTGAGTTGCCTGAGTTGTCACGACCCTATTGCCACGCCCGAAGATTCGACTGCTTATGTTGTAAGGGCAAGAACACCCGATGGCTGTGAAGTTAGTGATACCGTAATAGTAGATATGTACCCTGATCAATTGGGAGTTAATGAGATACAGGTCGATCAATCGCGCTGCTATGATGATACGGTATATTTTACAGGAGGTATTGCAGATAATGGTTGTATCTGTTGTCGTTTTGTAGATGAATGGCGATGGGATTTTGGTGATGGTAATCAGGATACAGGGCAAGTAGTGAGTCATTTGTACGATCAGGAAGGAGACTATCAGGTGGTATTACAGACCTTTGGTCAGGATACACTCAGCGATACGGTGATGGTTATTGTATATCACACCGATAGCTGTTTGAAAAACCTCTATATTCCCAATGCATTTACTCCAAATGGTGACGGTGAGAACGATTTGCTATATGTTCGTGCAATAAATATTATTCAGTTGGAATTTAAATTGTATGATAGAATTGGAGAAAAGGTATTTGAGACTCATAGCCTGAGAAAGGGATGGGATGGCACTTTTAAAGGTCAGAAAATGTCTCAGCAGGTTTTTGTATATACCTGCACAGCTACCTTTTGGGATGGGGAGAAGGTATTCAAGGAGGGCAATATTACCCTTCTCGAGTGATGTTTGTTTACTTATTAAGTGAAAAATAATCTGTGAGAGTTTGCAAAAGGATACTTATTGTTTTTGTATGCATACTTGTTCTGATAGCAGGGCAAGCGCAGGATCAGCATTTTTCATTAGTGAATGACTCTCCTTTAAACCTCAATCCGGCATTGAGTGGCATTTTTGAGTTTGACTACGTAAATAAACACATACGCTTGGCAGGCAATTTCAGACAGCAATGGCGGGCTGTTGAAAGTGCTTATTTAAGCGTTCCTACACCCTTTAATAGCGCGAGTGCATCGATCGATGGAATGATAAAACGGGTAAAAGACATTAGTCCTCATTATGTCGGGGCAGGGCTTATTGTCAACCATGATGAGTCAGGAGATCTTGCTTTTACCACGCAGAATGTAAGAGCATCTTTGGCGTACCATCAACGTTTGCCATCAGGAACACATTTTCTAAGTGGGGGGGTGGCCATGGGCTTTAGTTCACGTTTTGTAGATTTAAGTAATGCCTATTTTGATAATCAATGGAATGGCCTTGATTTTGATCCATCGTTGCCCACCGGTGAAAGTTTTCCTTCTACGCGCTTCACATACCCTGATTTATCGGCAGGCATCGCTTTTCATAATTATAGCAGAGGGCGCCTATCTTATCAAACAGGCTTCAGTTGGTTCCATATTCTCAGACCAGAGCAAACATTCTTAAACGACCCGGCTGCACAACTATTAAAAGTAAAATTTGTAGCTCATGGCATATTTCAGATTCCTTTGAACGCCGGTAAAAACTTATTACCGGTAGTTTACTATCAAGCACAAAGTAAGACACAAGAATTGCAAGTGCTCACTTTTTACAAGGTAGACAGGTCGTTCGATATTGAGCAATCAAAGGATAAGAATACGATAGGTTATCAATTGGGTTTGGGCTTTAGAATCGTTGGTGACCAGGAGCTAAATGCTTTAGCAGGCGATGCCTTGATTGTGGCAGCGAAGCTCAGAAGAAATGCTCTTGTGCTGGCTGCAGCTTACGATATTAATTTGTCAACACTCGATGCGGCTAGTAACAATCGCGGAGCATTTGAGATTGCAATATTGTATTATTTAGATTTGTACAAAAAAAACCGAAAGAGAAGGGAAAGACCAATGAAAGCCAAATGCCCTGATTAATGGCTCCAGGTGGTCTAAATTATGATTTTTTTCAGGTTGCCGTAATTTTATGATCTCATTCAATTCAAAAACTGACTTTTGTCATAATCTTCATCTGCTCTATCAACTATTTTGGCAGTAAAGATACAAGTTGATGTAAGTCATAAATCATCGCTTAACATAAAGAACGAAGTAATTAAAAATTGATAGATATGAGTACTATTTTAGTTCCAACCGATTTTTCCGAATATGCAGACTATGCTATTAAGGCGGCTTTTAATATTGCCAAAAAGAAAAGCTGCGAGATTATGGTTATTAATGTGCTAGACTATGCTGCACATATAGAACAGTACGATTTTGCCAGCATTAATAGTAGTATGTTAAACGATTTGTACGGTGAAATGCGCAAGCATAGTGAAGAGAAGCTGGCAGAAATCGCTAAGCGGGCAGAAAGTGAGGGTATAACACTGGTTACGGGGATTAAGTCTGGATTTCCAAAAGATGTGGTACTCGATGAAGCCAAAGAACGCGAAGTAGATTTAATTATTATGGGTACGCGTGGTGCTCAGGGGCTTGAAGAAGTCTTTGTAGGATCTAATACAGAACGTGTTGTTCGTAAAGCTCCTTGCCCTGTATTAACACTGAGCTCGGATCCGGGAGATTTTGAAATTGCCAATATTGTATTTGCAGCAGACTTTGATGAGCGTTCCGGGGAGAATTTCCAGGAAGTGCTGGATTTTGCAGAGATCTTCGATGCTAAAATCCATCTGGTAAGAATAAACAACCCTCAACAGTTTGAAAATACGCAATTGGCATTGCACAGAATGGAAGCATTTGCGACTCGTTGGAAAATCAAAAATTATACCACCACCCAATGGGATCACGAGCGTTTTGAAGACGGACTTATTCAATTTACAAATAATGTTCAGGGTGAATTGATTGTTATCGGTACGCATGGTAGAACCGGACTCGGGCACCTCATGTTTGGAAGTTTTGCAGAAAACCTGGTGAATCATTTGAAGCAACCTGTTCTGACCTTTAAGATTACCAGTTAATCTTTAATTAGTGATATATGACATATAGTTTTAAAAAGCTGGTTGTAGGAATTGATAATACGGATATCGATTTCGATTTAGTCAATGCAGCAGCATTTATTAGTGCGGTTTTTTCCAGCGAGGAAGTTCATTTTGTGAATGTAAGCGAGACAAAGCATACTGTCGAGCGCCTCAAAGAGGAGTTTCAGTTTGTAGAGTTTGATAAGGACTGGGGACAAACACAACTTGAAGGAGATGGCGAGTCAATGAAAAAACTGGAAAAACACGCCGAAGAATGTTTTCATAAAAAGAAAACCACGGTGTGTTTTAAGCAAATAGATGGAGATCCTTTACCAGAGTTATTAAAATACATCGTAGACATTGATGCTGATTTGTTATTTGTAGGAAAGAAATACAAATCGGCAGGTAGCGGAGTGATTTCGAATAAATTGATTAGAAAGGCTTCATGTTCGGTGATCATCATTCCGGAAGGTTTTGAGTTGAAAGTAGGTAAAGTATTGGTTCCTTTCGATTTTTCGGAACACGCAAAAATAGCCTTACAAATTGCCGCCTATATGGTGCAGCGTTCGAAAGAGGGACGGTTGGCATTATTGAATAGGTTTGAAGTACCACCTATTCACAGAGAGCTAAAACGCTCCGAAGAAGAATTTGTCAAGATGGTTAAGATGAATAAAGTTGATGCCATAAATCAATTTATTCATGGGCTTAAATTAGAAGAAATCAAGATAGATTTTGATTTGGAAGAAGAGATTGGGAAAGTATCGCTGGCAGTTTGCGATAAAATTAAAAAAGACGACCCTGATTGGGTTGTTATGGGATCGAAGGGTAAAACCAATGCTCATGCAATTCTGCTTGGCAGCGTATCGGAAAAGGTCGTTCAGGAGAGCGGTCAGTCGTGTGTATGGGTGGTCAAGAAGAAAGGTGAGAATATTTCTTTTCTAAATGCCTTATTGGCAGATATGAATTAGCATTAAGTGCGTACGTACTTTGGTGGGAATTTGCGCAGTATTTTTTCTATGTCCTCTTCAGTAAATGGTTTGGGAATGAATTCTGTAATACCCGCATTGTGACACGCTTCACGTATTTCAGGCATTAAATCGGCTGTTATTGCGAGTATGACAGGTTGAGAAGGGAGTTTCATAATTCTTTTTGTCATTTCGATACCGTCCATGACAGGCATATGAATATCTGTAATTACCGTATCAAAACTACGTACCTTTAACATCGTAAGTGCTTCCTGACCGTTTTGTACGACGAAAGTCTTTTGCCCCATCAACTCCAGCACACTTTCCAGCACTAACTGGTTCACCTCATTGTCTTCTACAATGAGTATTTCATGAGTAGGTAATGGCTGTGTAAGGTCTGGCAAACTAGTGATTTTTTCTTCTATGGCTCTTTTGAGCTTCAAAATGAAATAAAACGTAGACCCTTCTCCCTGCTTAGAGTCAATTTCCAGCCTGGAGCCAAATAATTCTATTATTGATCTGGCAATGGAAAGCCCAAGCCCGGTTCCTCCATATTTTCTCGATATAGAATTGTCTTCCTGATTAAATTCAACAAAAATGCTGTTCTTATCTTTTATTCCTTTACCCGTATCAGAAACCTTAAATAGGATTTCATGATATTCATTATCAGATTGTTGTAATCTTACATCAAGCTTAACTGACCCTGCGTCAGTAAATTTAATGCCATTGGATATTAAATTCATCAAAACCTGATTGATTCTTAATGAATCTGAATAAACATCTTCAGGCAAGTGCTCATCCAAAAATAACTTATAGTCTAATTTTTTGAGTAAAGCTTTTTCTGAAAACAGATTATATAAGTTTGTCAGGGTAGGTTTTAATTTGAAATTGTATTCTTCCAATTCAAATTTGCCGGCCTCAATTTTGGAGTAATCCAGAATATCATTAAGAATAGCCAAAAGTAATTTGCCACTTTCGTGAATGGTGCTTACGTATTTTTTCTGTTTAAAATCAAGTGATGTTTTCTTTAATAGGGAAACTAAGCCGAGAACCCCATTCATAGGCGTTCTAATTTCATGCGACATTTTTGCCAGGAACATTGATTTAGCCTGGCTGGCTTCATGTGCTTTGATTTCTGCTTCCTTCTGGGCACTGATATCGGTATGAGTACCTGTAAAACGTATGGGAGCACCTTTTTCATTTCTTTCAACTATTTTTCCCCGGTCAAGAATATAAGCCCAAGTGCCGTCTTTGCGCTTCATTCTGTGTATGTTCTCATAGAAATCGACTTCACCATTAATATGAGCCGTTATGTCCTGGTAGCACTTACTTAAATCATCAGGGTGAACTTTAGATTCCCAAGTTTTTAAGTTGTGATCTATTTCACTGAAGTCATAGCCTAGCATAGTGGCCCAGCGCTCGTTGAAAAAAACCTGATTGGTTTGAGGGTTCCAATCCCACATCCCCAAACGGGTTCCTTCCAATACCAACTCCAGACGTTTTTTTGTGCCTTGATTTTCTTTCTCTATTATTTTTTGTGAGGAGATGTCTTCTAAAAAACTAATGACAACTTCCTGGTTTAATTCTTCACTAAACTCAGTGTAAGCCGAAGCTTTAATCCATGTATTATTTCCTTTTGGCGTTTTGATTCGATAATGATCGAATTCGAATAAATCAGCGTCTCCTTCCCGAATTTGTTTACTCTGGTCGATATACAGATCACGATCTTTATGATGTACCAGGTCTATAAACGACGTCTTGCTATCTAGTGCCTTTTGGAGATTAATTCCAAATAAACGTTCAATGTTAGACGAAGCATCAAGTATGGTAAAATGCCCCTCTTTCGACAAAATGATAAATGCAATATACCCTTTCTCAAAAATGTGCGAATTAATCATGTTTCATAAAAAATATGCAAACTAAGTAAGGGTTATACGTGCACTCGTAAATTCTGGTTAAGGCGTCAATGAGAAAATTTAAAGTATTCAATAATAATGGGGTTACATTTTTGCAGAATTTGTAATAGAAAGTATATATGAACTCAAACTTTTGATCTTATGATGAAACTATTTTTTACTACTTTGTTAAGCGTTATTATATTGCAAAGCTTTGCGGCAACCTATACCGTTACTAATTTGAGCCCTGTGAATGACGATCCGGGAGTCGTTCAAGGTAGCCTTAAATGGGCTCTAATTAATGCTGCGCAAGATGGCTTTCATACGGTAGATGATATCAATTTTGATATTCAGGACAGTGGTGACAATTTTGGAGTATACCAGATTGTATTTGAAAGCAATCTGCCTATTCAAACACCGGTCAACATCAATGGATATTCACAACCTGGTGCTAATATAGGGCAACCGCTTATTTCTTTTATGATAGAACAAGGGGCAAATAAAGGCGTGAACTTCGAGTTGGGACATTTAGGTATTATTTCCGAAGACTACGATCCGAGTGGAAGTAGCTTATCGGGAGTTATGGTGATATCAGATGCTGAAGCTGCTGTTTCTGTTCGTGGTTGCGATGACATAAGCCTGAGAGATGTTTATGTGAACTATTCACCACACGAAGATGGAGTGATGAGTGAATTTAATTGTGACTATGGATTAGTGGTAGAAGGTTTTTTAGATAATAATAATGGTGACAATGCTGATTTGTTTTCAACTAATATTAAGTTGGAAACGAGCGTGTTTTCAGCCTGTGAAAAAGGGGGAGTGTATATGCGCTATGCGAAAGCTTCTTTAATTGAAAACTGCGTGTTCGGTGGCAATAAACATGGCTACTTAGGTAATATATACGGAAATGGAATGTGTGGTATGTATTTGGAACATTGTGATCAAATGGAGGTGAGAAATTCAACTTTTGTGGGTAATGGACACGGGACGTCAGATGCTGGTTTTGCACAAATACAAAAAGGTGGATTAGCTATTTGGAACTCCTGGAATATTGAGGTGTTGAAAAATTTTTTCGGGATAGATCCGGCAGGAAATAGTGCGGGGAGTGAAAACGGTGGCTATAATATCAATATCGTTTCTGAGGAAGTAGACATACCATTCCATCAGTTCTTTTCAGACTCCATACGCATAGAATTAAATCATATAATAGCGTGTGTAAACACAGATAGTATAAACGGACATGGAATAGCTTATCGTGAAATAACTGACTATAGCGCAGATTTCAGGAATATTTTTATACGCAAGAATATCATAAGAGACAATGAGGGCGACGGTATTCATGTCAAAGGAGATTCCAGAGCCATATTCATTGGGGATGATCAAAACGCTACAGAACCACAAAACGGAAATAATATATATCACAATGGGAAAGCAGGAATTAGTTTAGATGGTATGGGGCTAATTGGGGTCATGCGTTTTAATGAAATCTATTGTAATAATCTGGATACGGATTCTGATAAAGAAATCCATTTGAAAAATAGTGCAAATAATGAACTTCTGACCCCATTTTTCTCCTTACCTCTTGGTGGTTCAAATAATGATGCCATCGGAACATGCGAGGACAATGTAATCATTGATATCTATGGTGTGTCAGATACATGTAAATCGTTAGGTGATCAAGGTGAGGGTTATCGTCATATTACAAGTGTTAATTGTGAAGGCGGCAGCTTTTACGCCATAATAGGTGATAATTTCAAACTCATAGCCGCTACAGCGACCCATATAAATGGATATACCTCTGAATTCTCTGAGGCGCATGACCCTGTAATAGCAACTAATCATACGTCATTAGAAAGCTCATTGGCAGTGTATCCTAATCCTACAAGTAATTTCTTAACCGTAGAAAATATGGCAGGGGCAAGCTATGAAATTAGCAATGAGCTTGGCGTGGTACTTGCTGAAGGTACAATTAATGAAGACTATGCAATGATCAATCTACAAGAGTTACAACCTACCGATAATAAATACCTGATCGTAAGCTTTTTGAAAGCTGGCCAAAAATATTTTCATAAAGTTTTTATGGAATAACGACAATAATTTCCTCTTAATAATAAATCGTGATTATCAACAGGTTTAATGATGGTGCCTCCCGATCTTTTGGTTGGGAGGTCACATTTTTAGCAGTTAAAGCATATATTTTTAGGAGTAACTAAGAAAAATGGAGAAACTTTACAGTATAATATTCTTATTTCTTTTATATCAACTGTCTATTGCGGGTGTAATCAGAGATGAGATAGCCATAGAAAGCTGTTCCGATATTGTGGAGGCAATAAATAATGATACTACTTTCTATTGTTTTGACAGTACGTATTTAGAAGTTGAAGCCTTACAAAGTGGTAATACGGGCATTTGGCGCGTAGTGAAGGGGGAAGGTGTCACTTTTTCAGATAGTACGAACGAGCAGACCCATGTGTATTTTTCCAAATCAGACACTATTGTTATAAGTTGGTCTGAATTCAACTCAAATGCATGTATTCAGCGTCAGGAAATTTTCCCGTTTATCGTTCGATTAACTCCCGATGCTTCTGCCGGACGTTATGAGACAAATTGTATTAAGGATGAGTTTAAACTTAACGCTCAGCAGGTTGATACCGTTTTTAGTGCATATTGGGAACATATTGCGGGGCCTACGCCGGAATTCGATCCGAATAATGCCAATACACCGGTATCTTTTCCCCAAGGTGGGTTCTATAGTTTTGTTTGGACGGTTGAACAGGGAAGCAGTTGCCCGGTGTCCAGAGATACAAGCTCATTTTGGGTTTCAGATTTACCAGTGGGGTATATACCTCAAGACACCTTAGTTCATTGCATAGAAGATAAGGTCGAAATAAAGGCAATCCAAGAATTGGGAGTTGGGTACTGGGAAGTGGTGAACGGCAATAGTTCCATTAATGATCCTAATAAGCCCCAATTAGATGTTAATGTACATGGTGGGCTTAGTACCTTATTGTGGCGCGTTTCCAATGGTGCATGTCCCGATGCGATTGATACCCTGGTTCTTATTACCTTGACCAGGCCGCGGGCTTTTGCCGGTGAGAGCATTGCTATTTGTCGGGGAGATACCGTGACAGCCGAGGGTAATGCACCGGCCGGGCTAAATATGGAATTTGGCTTTTGGCAAACCAGTGGAGACGGAAAGTTTTTAGATTCGAGTTCACATAAAACATTGTATATACCTGGTTCCGGAGATTTGTTCTTGAAAGATGTTGAATTGCACTGGCACCTGGTCGTAGACTATAATTGTATCGAAAATCATGACATTGATATTATGACGGTAGAATTAAAGGATGATGAAGATTGCGTCACCTCAACTAACGACCTAAATATAGAACTACCTGAGTCAACGTACCCAAATCCAGCGAATGGAGCCTTTACAGTAACAAACAAAATCGGTTATAATTATCAAATATTTGATTTAATAGGGAATGTGGCAGACGAAGGTTTTTTTATTTCCAATGAGCAAAAATTGGACTTACAGAAACTTACTCCGGGTATTTATATGTTGGAAATCACTAAGGGGGAAGAGCGGGTTTTAGAAAAGATTATAGTAGAAGATTACTAGGTTCTTCTAATACTGACTATGACCGATTTACTTATCGGAGTATTACTTTTATCGGCATATTGATCAATAGGAATTAAGGTGTTGGTTTCGGGGAAGTAGGCAGCCAGGTTACCACTGGGGATATTGTAAGGGACAACTTTGAAACTTTTTGCTAATCGCTTAATCCCATCGTAATTACTTTGTAGATCAACTATATCCAGACTGTTGAGATTCATTTGCTTCATGTCATTGCTATTCATGAATACCACCCTGCGCTCATTAAATATACCTCTGTAACGGTCGTTAAGACCATATATAGTGGTGTTGAATTGATCATGTGAACGAATGGTGGTAAGTAGCAATTCATTTTCCTTCAATTCATTCCTGCTAACGGGGCATGGGCTAAAAGTTGCTTTACCTGTAGGTAGCATCGAGAAATCAAGATTTCTTACGTTATTAGGTAAGTAAAATCCACTGTTTTCAGACTTGGAGGTAAGGCCTTCAAATTCTGAGAGTACCTCTCCCAATTTCATCCTGATGTAATCATAGTCTTTTGTGCAGCGATCCCAATCTATAGGTTTGTTGCCTCCAAAATAATGCCGGGCAATACCTGAAACAATTGCTGGTTCACTTTTTAAATCCGAAGACCGCGGCCGGCGTTTTCCCTGAGTTTGGTGCACCTTGCCCATACTATTTTCAACAGTTAAGAATTGTGCTTTGTTGTTTTGAATATCGAGTTCAGATCTACCTATTGTGGGTAAAATGAGCGCTTCTTTACCAGTAATTAAATGGCTTCTGTTTAGTTTGGTGCTTACTTGAACGGTGAGGTCACAGTTGCCCAGTGCTTTGGCCGTGTATGCTGTATCTGAAGCGGCAGATACAAAGTTACCTCCCAAGGCCATAAAAAAACGTGCTTTCTTATTATACATGGCTTGAATGCTGTTTACGGTGTCCAAGCCTTCATGTTCCGGGGCTTCAAAGCCAAAAACCCGTTTAAGAGAAGTGTTTAGCTGTGGCGAAACATGGTGCATAATTCCTACAGAGCGATCACCTTGTACGTTGCTATGCCCTCTTACAGGGCAAGTTCCGGCTCCTTTTTTTCCCAAACTTCCCTTGGCAAGTAAAAGGTTTACACAGGCCTTAATGTTGTCTACCCCGTTCTTATGCTGTGTTAAACCCATTGCCCAACAGATAATGATTTTCTTTTTATCGGCAAGAAGTTGTGCTACATGTTCAAAAGTAGATCTATCAACTCCCGATTGGGTGATTAATTCATTTAAATCATATTGGTCCAGGTCATTTTTGTAAGATTCGAAGCCGGTCGTATATTGCGCTATAAATTCTTTGTCAAAGATATCGCCGTGCTTTAATTCCAACTCTTTCAGGTAAATCATGAAGGCATTCAGTAGTGCAATATCTTCGTTTATTTTAACCTGAAGATGAAAATCGCATAGCGCAGTGCCTCCCGCAATTAATCCTTTGGCTGTCTGTGGATTTTTAAATCGAACCAGTCCTGCTTCTGCCAAAGGGTTTATACTTACAATGCGACCTCCGTTTTGCTTACACTTTTCAAGTGCACTAAGCATCCGGGGATGATTCGTACCAGGGTTTTGACCTATTACAAGTATGACTTCAGCATGGGGGAAGTCTTCCAGTTTTACAGATCCCTTCCCTATGCCCAATGTTTCTTTTAAAGCTACACCACTGGATTCATGACACATATTAGAACAGTCGGGCATATTATTGGTGCCAAAAGCGCGCACAAATAAACCGTATAAAAAGGCTGCCTCGTTACTCGATCTGCCAGAAGTATAGAAAATGGCCTCGTCTGGGTTTTTTAAATTTTTTAATTTGGCAGCAATCATATTAAATGCATTGCCCCATGAGATTTTTTCATAAAAATTACTTCCTTCTTGGAGGTACATAGGCTCTGCTAATCTTCCCGCTTTACCAATTTCAAAATCACTCCATAGTGAAAGCGCTTCTACAGAATTGTTCTGGAAAAAATCGCTGCCGATCCATTCATTACTGGCCTCTTCAGCCAGCGCTTTAGCGCCATTTTCGCAATATTCTCCCAGTTTGGAAGTGGGGTCGGGGTCTGGCCACGCACACCCGGGACAATCAAAACCCTTCGGTTGGTTCATAGTCGATAAGGTTTTTAGGGAATTGATAAGTCCCATTTCTTTTGAAGCGTGCTCCAGAGCAACCTTAATACCGCTTAGTCCGGCAGCATATGTTGCAGGCTTTTTGAGCGTGATATTCCCCAATTTAATAATGCCGGTAGCAGAGGTTTTTCTGTTACTTTTCATCAATCTCTTTTTACCTTAAAAATACAGAACTTAAACGAAACAGGTGCCTTATTCAGGTCTTTTTTGCCCACAGCATTTTTTGAACTTCAGGCCACTTCCGCAAGGGCAAGGATCGTTACGTTTAGTCGTTGTTTTTTTTCGTTTACTTATAGCCAGTTTTTGATTAAAGGCTTTCTCCAGCAAGGCGTATAGTTCAGGATGTTTCCGCTTAAGTAGCTGCGGGCGTTCGAAAAAGTATTCACTCGCCACTGCAAAAAACTCCGTTTCACTTGTGGCGCCGTATTCATTGATATCTGATTTTTGTTTGATGATATCTTTAATTTTTTTGTTTATAAGATCAAGCCAGGGAAGGCTGTAAGCATGATCAAAAAGTAGGGCAGGTATTCCATCTGTTGCTCCGTCTGCTTTATCTATGAGGTGTACAAATTCGTGAATTGCAGTATTCTTTTTGTCTCCGTCGTTTTCAAAGCCGTGATGCAATGCCTTCTGTGACAAAATCATTTTACCTTCCATGACTCCTGTTCCTACCATTCCCATGATTCTGCGGTCCGGACCTTCGATTTGAAAATGTTCGTTGAATTCATGAGGGTATATGAGTACTTCGTCAAGATTTGGGTATTGCCAGTCGGGAAACCTGAATATTGGAATAATTGCACTTGCGGCAACGAGCATGCGATCTTTATCATTAATAACCGTTTTAATGCCATGAATGGGGTAGTTTAATAGAAACTCATGTACTTTAAATTCAAACAAAGTTTTATCTTCGACGGAAAGCGCGTTGTAGTATTGGACATGTTTAACCAAAATTTGGCGCCAGGACTCCTGGAAAGGCTTGTTAGGTTTTATCCATCTTTGTTTGAAAATGTATCGTAAAATCAAAATTAATACGAAGATGATAAAACAAATTGCAACGATATTCATGTGTCCAATATCATTAAAATATCAGTTAAAAACTATCACTCATATAAAGAGGTAATATGCTTTTTTGATTGCCTATAATTAAACTGAACTGATTTCGTTTTGAATGTTGGAACAATTTTTGAATGATAGATGTAGAGTGCAGGTTGGCAACAAGTTACTATGTATGAAATGTTGTCGGTGTGTGCTTGAGAATCATTTTCTAAGATTCCTCGTAAAAGATAAAGAATAAAATTTTTAAATATGATTAACAGCAGTAAAGTAAACAGAGCTATTTATTTTTTGATTTGTGCATCAATTTTGACTTTAATGTCTTGTGCAGGAAGAACTAGAACTGTAACAATGGACGCCATGCGCCCTGCAGAGATTACCTTCCCGTCCAAAGTGCAAAATCTATTGGTTGTTGACAGAACGGAGTTTGATAAAAAATTGTGGAGTGTGATAGAAGGAGCGCTGACAGGAGAATTACCACATGAAGATTTGGCAGGTGTACAATCACTAACAGCTGCTTTTCAGAACCAGATAAACTATTCACCAAGGTTTAAAACAATTATATATAATAATCGCCTTAAAGGAAATAGCATGACTAACGCTTTTCCTCCTCACTTGTCCTGGAGTCGCATCAATCAAATATGTAATCGCAATAACGCACAAGCAATTGTAGCGATCGAAATCTTTGATACGGATTTTATAATTACCAATGGTAAGCGAAAAACGAAAAAGCAAATTAAAGAAGATGGCGTAACTAAAACAATTGAAGTCGATGAATATTATGCCGAAGGTGTAGGGAACGTGACGATTGGTATACGTCTTTACGACAATATATCAAGGACTATTGTAGATCAGCAACTATTTAGCGATACACATACCTGGAATTCTGCGGCCGCTTCCAAAGCACAGGCACTCGCACAATTAATATCAAAATCAGATGCTACCAGGCACCTCAGTTCTTTGGTGGGACGCAACTATGCGAACCGGATAGCTCCCATGCCCATTCGAATTACCAGGTCATTTAGAGCGCGCTCTAAGAAAGCACCTGCTCTTGAGCGAGGTTCCAGACATGCAGATGTGGCAGAATGGAGAGAGGCGATTGAAGTTTGGGAAAGAGGTATAAGCGCGGCGCCAACAAAAGAAAAAGGTTTTCTGGCCCATAATATTGCGATAGCATATGAAGTACTTGGTGAAATGGATGCTGCCATGGATTGGGCTCAAAAAGCGTATGTGAATTACGGTAACAAAGATAGTAGATCATATGTGAATGTGCTTAAACGCCGGATTGAGGATGAGCGCCTGGCAGAACACCAACTTAAAAAATAAGCGCTATCTATTGTAATAGCATTTAAATGCCACCACTTCATCCTTGAGTGTTAAGTTGTTGTAAGCCTTTTGTGTTTTTGAGATCTGATGGGGTGTCCGGGCCAGGACTATCCTTGTAGTACTGAACAAAAAATCCAATACTGAGTAATACAACTAATAAGATAATCTCTCTCATATTTTTAATCTGTAGTTGCTTTTAAATTACTTATCCTATCAATATAAGGTTTTTGTCAAAGAGAAGATAGCTTTGAATTCGAAATCTTCAATAAAAAAAGGGCTACCCCCGCAGATAGCCCTTTGCTTACGTATTTGGTCTTAAAAAATATTCTATTACGGTTAGCAGCAATAGAATTACCTCTTTGTTTGCCTTAGCAGGCAAGAGAGAAACCACAATCAGACCCGCACCTGATTGCAGTGCTTTTGAAACTTGAGAGTTTCAGATGATGTTGACATTTCAAATATGGTTAATTGATGATGTAGAAAACAGCGTATAACTACCTGATTTTAGAAAAATGTCTGGGAATATTATAAATTATAAGATGAAATAAAAAAAGGCTGTCTTATGACAGCCTTAACTATTGACTAAATGTGTTTAAATTTTTTCGTATTTAACATTTTTAGCTTTCGCGTAGTCTAAAATGTTGTCTACTACACCTTTAGAAGGTGACTTTAGGTTTTTGTTCAGCGTATAGGCAGTACTGCTTAGTTCATACAAGCTATCTGCCAATTCGTTGTCTAAAGTGATTGCTTTTTGAATCTCTATAGATTCTTCTACTGTAGTCTCATTGTATATATATTTAATGAGATCATTGTGGGTAATGGTTTTTGTCATAGGCTACATTTATTTGATCGAATTTCTTTCTTAAATTAATCAAAGCGTAGCGCATTCTTCCTAAAGCAGTATTGATACTCACACCTGTTGTTTCAGCAATTTCCTGAAAGCTCATTTCAGCGTAGTGTCTCATGATGAGCACCTCCTTCTGATTTTCTGGCAGGGTCTCAATAAGCTGTTTTAATTTTTTATGCGTGTCTTCTTTGATTTGTATGGATTCAATGGATTCTTCAACAAATTCCATTGTGTTAAATACACTTGTTCCGTCCTCCGTAATAATATTCGGGTGTCTTTTCTCTTTTCTGAAATAATCGATAGCTAAGTTGTGTGCTATACGACCAATCCATGGCCCGAATTTGCCTTCTTCATTATAGGATCCTTTATTTAGTCGATCTATTACTTTTATAAAAGCTTCCTGCAATAAGTCTTCTGCAGTGTAACGATCTTTAACAATTAAGAAAATAGAGGTGTATACTTTGTTTTTGTATCTGTTTAACAATTCCTCTATTGCACTTTGACTCCCTTCGCGGTACAACGCTATAAGTTTTGCGTCGTTTAAAGTTTCGATATTCATCTCTGTTATCACATTTAGTTAACGTAGAGTTTTATATCATATTGTGCATTTAGTGTTAAACAATTAATAAATTAAAATCTGGTAGTTAAAAGTGGTCTTCTCGACCGGTTCCTATATATTATTACTCCAAATATAAGAAAAGTAACCCCAACCTATCAAATTTTTTATATTTTTTTAGAGCTTGAATGGTCTTGAAATAGTAAAACCTAGTCTAAACTCTCCTTCATTCCAACTGGTATAAGTGTAAGGGATAAATTGGTTTTCTCCGATACCCGTACTGTTAGTTATATCCAATTGGAATATATGTCCACCAGTATCAAAAATGATGCCAATTGCGAAAGGGTTTGTGTATTCGGTAGTGCCAACCCTGTTATTTTCTCTAAATACTGCTGTATATTCGAATGCAAGACTAATCACTTTTGATAGTTTGAACAGCACGAAATTATTTAAAGACAGGATCCCGTTTTGATCTTCTGAAGAAACAAAGTTGCGGTGGGTATACCCCGGGCTTAGTTGCAGGGCTATTCGGTCACCTATTTTTTTAGCAAGCAACATATGTGCTCCGTATGAAATTCTTCTGGTAAATGTACTGAAGTTAGTTGGAGATGTGGGATCTGAAGAACTTTGCATGGAAGTGATAGTTGTTATTCCCAATGCAGAAATACTAAAGGATAGAGGGCTATTCGTTTTTTGGGTGAGTATTTTGCCCTTTACAAAACCATCAAAGACACCGCTAAGGATTGGTCCTCCGCCTTTTGCCCTACCTGCTCCTACCATAATTTGATCTGATATTCCATATTCACCGGCAATTCTGATATCTGCCGCCTGATCTATGCCATATAATGTCTGAAATCCTCCATTGGACCCTGCCAGGTCTCCAAATCGATGTGTAATTCTAATATCAAGATCTTTCTTGTGTAAAGTTTCAATGGAATGGCCATTAACGGCTCTTGTTGATGAGAATGTACTGAGAGGTGCTATTTTTTCTTGTGCAACAGTCAAATAAAACGTAAGTATAAATGCGAAAAATAAGATGTGCTTCATGGTTTGTTATTTTTTAGATGCATTTTTAATGAAGGCAATCAGATCTTCAATTTGCTGATTTGTCATGCGTTCTTTCGTGTAATGCGGCATGTAAGGTTTGTATCCGGGAATGGGATACGTGCCTCTTCTTACAATATTGTACAAATTAAAATTATTATCCTTTTTAAGGTTACGATTCAGCATATTGTATGAAAGGGCAGAAGTATCCAGTTTAAGGTTGGTAATGTTGAGGCGGGCATCATGACAGCTTAAGCAGCCTTGTGTATAAATGACTTTGCCGTTTTGTGCATTTCCGCTTGCTCCGTATTTGCGTTCTTCTGCGTCAATTGGTTCCAGGAATGTCGCCGGGCTATATTTTGCATAACTTTGTGTTATAAGTGCTATTTTGTCTTTATCGGATACATCCGGATTGTTGAGTCTGGCCATGTTTTCATCTGTAAGGCCAAGGTCTGCTATTTTGTATGATATACTCCAAAGATATTGCAGGACAGCCTCCATTTCCCATTTATCGAGTGCTCGTCCCTGTGAGCATACGGTCGCGCAGAGTTGTATAGCGTTTATAAGTGTGTCGCGTGCATTTGTTACCAGACTACCGTATTTTTTTTTGTAGTCGTCATTGTACCAGGATGTTCTATTTACAGTGCCATAGAGAGTTGTTCCCGGGAGAAATGAAACGGAATTATCTGAAAAAGCGAGGTGCTCTTCAGGGTTCGACGACTTCAAGGTTACACTTTCTTTCTTTACATTATGGCAGTTAATACATTTGAAGAATTTTGATTGTAGGGTTGTTTTTTGGCCGTTACTTCTGGTTGTTCTGCCATTAAAGACGATTTCTTTTCCTTTTTGTACAAGGGAAGGGTCTGGTGATTCAATAGCATGTAGGCTCGCAGGTGCTCCCAGTTTTCTCAAAGTTTCATAAACAGCATCGGAAGGAGTGCTGTTTTCTGAAAGTATGTTTGGGCTATGGAACGAAAAGGTGACTATTAGGAGAAATAGAGCGAAAAAGTATTTTGAAACTTTCATTGTCATTAGTTGTTAGGTAGTCCACTGCTGATCCAGCATTCTATTTTTGCAATGGTCGAATCGGGCAATTTGGTGGCATCAGTGTTTTCCGGATCTATTCTGGGCATAGGCGTACCGGATTCGTGTTTTAGTGCACTCAGGAGAGAAGGAAGGCTTGCTGCATCGCTGATTTCCTGATAGTTTGTAAGCATAAAACCCGAAAATCTGGCGGGTGTGCCATGGCAGTCGGGGATGTCACAGTTTTGTTCGAATATAGGCAGTATGTCCTTACTAAATGATACTGGGTTTAGTGTACATTCGTCGGGAATAACCTGTTCTTCAGCTTTCTCCGATGCACATGCGCAAAAAAGTACAACGCATATACAAATGACAATGTTTGCTCGTTTCATGTCAAATATAATATATGTTAGTTCAAACCTCTTTCAAAAAAGGACTAAAATTAATCATTACCAAATACTTCCCTAAATATATGTGGGCAAATATCTTTTAATGGTAAAACAGTTTGTGCAGCATTGATTCTTATTGCTTCTTTAGGCATCCCAAACACGACACTGCTTTTTTCGTCCTGGGCGATGGTATATGCTCCGGCTTTTTTCATTTTAAGTAACCCCTTAGATCCGTCGGCGCCCATTCCTGTCAAAATAATACCTACTGCATTTCTTCCTGCATTCAATGCCACTGATTCCAGTAAAACATCTACTGCCGGACGGTGTCGGTTTACAAGTGGCCCTTCAAAGACCTCTACAAAATATTTGGCACCACTTCTCGCCAGGCGCATGTGTTTATTTCCTGGCGCTATTAAGGCTCTGCCTCTAATAATGCTGTCTCCGTCTTTGGCTTCTCTTACATCGATCTCACAAAGTTCGTCCAGACGGTCTGCAAATTGTTTGGTGAAATGTTCGGGCATATGTTGAACAATGAGAATGCCGGGTGCATCAATAGGGACATCCTGAAGCACATCCTTGAGAGCTTCAGTCCCCCCTGTAGAGGCTCCTATGGCAATAATTTTATCCGTAGTGACATATAAGGCCGATCCGGATAGTTTTTTTGGTCTTTTTACACCTGGTTTTACACTTTTAGGTACCCTTCTCTTGAGTTTGTCCTTGGCCAGGCATGCGGCTTTAACCTTATCTCGAAGTACAATGGCAGATTCTTCCAGCCCTTTTTGTACATTAATTGTAGATTTTGAAAATACATCTACCGCGCCATATTCCAGTGCGCGAATGGCAGTTTCGGAGCCTTTAATAGTAAGACTTGAAATAACAACTGTAGGTATAGGGTGCTGTGACATGAGTTTCTTAAGAAAGGTGAGTCCGTCCATTCGTGGCATCTCCACATCCAAAGTAATCACATCAGGTACTTGTGTCTTTAGTAAGCTGGCAGCGATATAGGGGTCAGCAGCTGTTCCCATAATTTCTATTTCATCGTCATCCTCCAGTATTTGAGTTAATGCATTTCTTACAACCACAGAGTCATCAACGATAAGAACGCTGACTTTTTTCCCAATATTCATGATTTAAGGTATTTCATTAGTACTTCTCCAGTGTCCGTTCTGAATAAGATCTTTCTACCCAGTTCTCCACCTACACTTTCGGCAGTTATACGAATGTGATTCTCTTTTAAAACATCTTTGGCTAAAGTTATGTTTCGTTCACTAATCTTATAGACGCTGTCCTTGCCAAATCCGCCCTTACCGCCGAATACTTTGGCTTGTAAGTTATCAATTGAACAGCCATAATCAATCATTTTTTCGATTAATTTTGGAATAGCTATATTTCCATATTTTGGGGAAGCAAGTCCTTCACCATTCCAATATGGTAGCAAGTAATGATTTATACCACCAACATTCATGGTTTTATCGTAGAGGCATACCGAAACACAGCTACCCAGTATTGTGGTAACTTGGTGCGGTTCTCCATCGAAAAACAATGCGCCGGGGTATAAATAATGCTTTTTTAATTCTTCCATATGGATAGTTATCAGAATGATTCGTCAGCATTGAAAAAGAATTCGTTTCCGCTGGAAGCAGTATCATCCAGGCCTTCGGAAGGAGAGGATGGGATATTTATAGTAAAGGTACTTCCTTTACTAAGGTCACTTTTTACGTTGACATCCCCTGCCAGAATATCTAATAGACCACGTACGACTGAAAGACCAAGGCCATGTCCGAGATGAGATTTAGTAGTCCCTTTATCCAGTTGCTCAAATCGGTCAAAAATGATTTTTTGCTTTTCTTCTTCAATTCCAATACCGAAATCGGAAATGGAAATAAACAATTGATCTTCGGTAATCCATGATTTTACGTGAACTTCTTTTTCCAGGTCACTGAATTCAATAGCGTTACTGATCAAATTGGAAATAATCAATCGTAAACTGTTGGAGTCTGTTACAAAGAAAAATTCATCATCAGTTGTTGCGGAAAGCTCCGTTTCATAAGAAATGACTATTTTTTTCTTGTTGAGTCTGTGTTCGAAGGATTTAATAACTGACTTTACTACCGAATGTACTTCAACATTTGCCGGTTGCGGATAGGCTTCGCCAGCTTCAATTTCAGCAGCTGAGAATATGTTTCGTAGTTGAAAGTCCAGGCTAAATGCTTCTGAATGAATTAAATCTGCTGTTGATGTTACTTTGTTTAAATCCAGCTCCTTTAAAATAATGAGGTTTCTGGACAAGCCCAGTATCGAGGCCAAGGGGTTATTGATTTCATTCTTGATATTAGACAAGAAGTGACTTTTGACCGATTCAGACAACTCTAATTTTTGATTGAGTTCTTTCAATCGATCATTCATTTCGTTGAGCCGGTCTAAAGAATCCTTATTTTCATCAAACCTTGCTTTTAGCTCATTTATTAATTCTTCATCTGTCAGTCTAGCCATTACTCTTCTCTATTTAATGTCCTAACTTAAATTCGTTTAAAAATTGTTGGCTGCATTTGATTCAGGGGTACATCTAAATAGTTTACCGATTCAGAATGACCCAGGAATAAGTATCCTCCACTTTTCAGATACCTGCATATTTTTTGAAGCACTGCTTCCTGTGTTTTTTTATTGAAATAGATCAAAACATTTCTACAGAAGATGACATCAAACTGTTTTTGTATATGATAGTCTTGATCCATAAAGTTTAATCGCTTGTATGCTATTTTGTCTCTAAGCTTTTTTACTACTCTTACTGTTTTGTTTTTCGGATCCTTACTTTTGAGAAAGTACTCGTTTCTAACTTCGATAGGGATACCCATTATACGCTCCGAATTATAGACGGCATTCACAGAAGATTTTAGCACTCGAGAGGATAAATCCGTCGCAAATACTTCGTAACCAAAATGACCGTGTTTTTGAATAAATCTATCCATCATTATTGCAATAGTGTATGGTTCTTCCCCAGTTGAACAGGCAGCGCTCCAGAAGTCAATTTTTTTTACACCCTGTTCATTCCATTTTGGCAGTACGTTTTTTTCCAAATATTCAAAGTGATGCGGTTCACGAAAAAAGTCTGTTTTATTCGTGGTTACTACATCAATCATATGTACCAGTTCAGACCTCTTTCCTGTGTCGCTGAACAAAAACTCAAGATAAGTCTTAAAGTCAGTGATATTGTTAATTTTCAGCCGCTTGTGTAAACGCCCTTCCAACATTAGTTTTTTGTTGTAAGGCATCTTTATACCGTAATTCTTAAATATAAACGAGCTCAGTTTTTCAAACTCTTCATCACTTAACCTAGCTGAGTAGAAGCTTTCAACGTTCATTGACACCTATTAGAATTTTTCATATTCACGATCTAAATCATCATCACCATCCAGGTTCAGATCAACTCCACCATCTTCGTTCTGCACATTAGATGCGTCTTCTTCTTCAAACTCTTGAATTTCTTCGGTTTCACCCAATTCCGAATTATCAGTTGGCATAGTGAAAACATCTTCGGTGTTTTCGTCTGAACTTATTTCCTGCCCTTCAATCGCATTACTATCAAGTTCGTTCTGTTGTTCTTCATTATGATCAATTTTGAAGTAGGCGATCACCTGCTTTAATTCGGTGGCCTGTGAGCTCAGCTCTTCTGCACTTGCGGCCATTTCTTCAGATGAAGCTGCATTTTGTTGTACAATTTGGTTCAGGTGCTGAATGGCATTGTTAACCTGATCGGCACCGGAACTTTGCTCCATGCTGGCAGCGCTAATCTCCTGAACAAGCTGTGCCGTGCGCTGTATGTTTGGAACTACTTCATTGAGCATTTCCCCTGATTCAATTGCGATACCCACACTGGAATCGGTAAGCTGATCAATTTCCTGTGCTGCTTCGTGGCTTCTTTCGGCTAATTTTCTTACCTCGGCAGCAACTACGGCAAAACCTCTACCATGTTCTCCGGCACGAGCAGCTTCTACTGCTGCGTTTAGTGCTAATAAGTTCGTTTGTCTGGCAATTTCTCCAATTATGGTGATTTTTTTAGCAATCGTTTGCATGGAGTCCACCGTGTTGTTTACCACAGTGCTTCCCTTTTCAACTTCTTGTGCTGCTTTGAGCGCTATTTTCTCTGTTTGTTGCGCATTATCATTATTTTGTTGGATGTTTGCAGACATTTCTTCCATTGAAGATGCCACTTCTTCTGCTGAAGCTGCTTGTTGAGTTGCTCCTTCGGACATTGATGTTGAAGATGATTTTAGCTGGTGGCTCGCTGCCGAAATATTATCAGATACTGTTACGACGAATGTAATAACATTTTTCAACTTTTCGGCCATTTCTTTCAGGTATACGATCATCTGGCCTATTTCATCTTTTGAGCGCGAATTGACATTAATATTTAAATTACCATTGGCAATAGACCTTATCGCATTATTTGCAGCGCTAATAGGTTTGGCAATCTGTTTGGTGGTAATAAATGAAGCCAGAAATGCGACTAATACGGCCAGTATCGAGATAAATATAATGGTGAAGGAGATTTTTTGGAAGTTTCCAATTATCTGACTTTCTGCCGTTTCAGTGGTTTTGTAGGCGATGAGGGCATCAAGACCTGTCAGTGTTTTTTCCGAAAGGGACCCAATTCTGTTGAGCAATGCATCTTTTTCCATCCATTTTCCAAAGTCATTGTAATCGTCGATGGTAGTAAACAATTGTGTAATCTGCTTTTCATCTGCGATAAGCGAATCCAAATTGCTCATTGTATTCGTAAGAGTGGCTTTGTCATTTTCACTCCATGATGCAGCATGCAAATTGTTCGTTAGTTTTTTTATTTCAGAACCCGGAGTTTCTGTGTCTACAAGTGCTTTTAATGTAGCTTTTTTTTCTTCGATTCCATCCGAATCTCTGGCAAATACCCAAAAGAAGGTGAGTATTTTTGAGTTATCCACTGCGTCGCGTAGATTTTCGAGATCTACCACCGTAGAATTTTTGTTTGCGTATAAATTTGTTAGGATTTTTTCGGAATTATTAACCTGAAAATAAATAATCCCAAAACCTATTAGAACAATTGCTATCATCATTAAAAAGGCAAGAACAATCTTTCCTCTAATTCCCTTTAATGTCATTAATTCTTTTATGCTCATAACTGCCTAATCTTTTTAAATTACTTCTAACCGATGCACTTAGGTGAGACTGATTTCTTCCTGATCTTCGCCTTCCTCGAAGTTATCTTGTAAAAGCGATTTTTCGTCCGTAGAAAAGACTTCATCAATATTTAAAATCATAATGAAATTTTCGTCATTAGATTTTCCCATGCCTTCTATGAATTCAGGTTTGTATTTAGCACCAAGACTTGGTGAAGGATTAATGTCTTCTGCTTTAAATTCCAGTACATCCAGGACCTTATCTACAAGGGCTCCCACTTGGATCATTTGATCTTCAATCACTACTTCTAACACCACGATACAAGTATCTTTCGTACTTTCCTGGGGCTCAATTCCAAATTTGATTCGGGTATCAACAACGGGTAACACATTTCCCCTCAGATTTATTACACCACACATGTAATCGGGTGACTGGGGAACAGTGGTGATCTTGGGTATTTCCAATATCTCACGCACCTTTCCTACATTTACAGAAAATATTTCCTCTTCAAGTTGAAAAGTGAGGTATGATGTTGTTATGATGTTTTCTGTTTCCATGTTAATAACTGTTAACCGTTTGAGACAGGTTATTTATAATACGATTCGAATCTAATACTAAGGCGACTGTTCCATCACCAAGAATGGTAGATCCTGAGAATATATCCTGATGCTTGTAATATTTACCAAGAGGTTTGACTACAGCCTGTAGTTCGCCTACCACTTCGTCGAATGTTAAACCTACGCGCTTTTCATCATTCTTAACCACTATTAGCTGATGAGTTTCCGGCTGATCGTTTAGAATATTAAACTCTTCTCTGAGGTAAAAATAGGGCACTTGTTCTCCTTCTATCACTAATAATTTGTTGAAGTTTTTTAATATTTCAGTGTGCTCGATTTCATGACATTTTTCTATGACACCAATCGGTAAAACATAAAAAGTTTTATCGATTCGTATGAGCAGTCCGTCGATAATAGATAGCGTTAAAGGTAAGCGCAACGTGATGGTTGTTCCTTTGCCCAGCACGGAGTCTACTACAATTTCTCCTCTAAGGTCTTCTATATTTCTTTTTACAACGTCCATGCCCACTCCTCTTCCTGATACATCTGTAACTTTGGCAGCTGTTGAAAACCCGGCATGGAATAGTAAATCGTAAATTTCTTTTTTTGTTAAGGTACTATTTTCGTCAATTATACCTTTTTCAATAGCTTTTTTGCGAATGACTTCATGGTTAATTCCTTTTCCATCATCAGATAATTCGATGTTTACAGACGCACCGCTATAGTATGCTTTAAATGTTATAACACCTGTTTGTGGTTTGTCTGTTTGAATGCGTTCTTCTTTCGTTTCCAATCCATGATCCAGGCTATTGCGAATAATGTGCATAATGGGATCAATGAGTTTTTCTATAATATTTTTGTCTAATTCAGTATCGGAACCAACGACTTCAAACTCCACATCCTTATCCAATTCGTTGGCAACATCTCTGACCAGACGTCTAAATCGAACGAGCATAGTGTCCACAGGGATTAAGCTCATCCCAAACGCATTGTCCCTTAATTGTCTGGATAGTTTTTCGAGTTGTTCGTTAATTTCAAAAAGTTCAGGGTCTAATTTCTTATGGGCATATAAATTTAAGCTTGCCTGCATTGTAATAAGCTGACTCACTAAATTCATTAAGTCGTCTACCTTGTCTGTAGCGACTCTGATACTCGATGCGCTTGTGTTTGATTTCTTGTTATAAGAAGATTTTTTAACTTCTTTTTCATTGGCACCGGAAACAATTTTTAGTTTGGTTTTGTCTACACTTGGTGCTTTAAATTCTATGGCCAGTACATCTTTGAAAGACTGGTCTTTTAATAAATTCTTTTCTGCGATGAGCTCGATTTCAACATCACATTCATCTTCTACGAAGATAAAAACATCTTCAATGGCTTCTTTGCCCTGGTTAGTCGATACAACAAGTTCCCACCAGGTATAACACGTTTCCGGAACTATATCATCTAATTCAGGTATGTCGTCGACACGGGCTATAACTTCCATATCGCCGAGTTGACCAATGTCTTCGAGCAGAAATAAAGGGTTGGAACCAGATTGAAATATTTCTGCCAGTGGTTTAATTCTTACATAGAATGTAGCTTCTTTTTCTTCAGCTACCTGAACTACCGTTGCTTCACCGTCTTCATTTCCCGCAATGGTTATGATAGTACGCAAAAGTTCGTCGTACTTTTTTTGATCTCTTTCACTTGATAGTTCCGGGTCATTCAAGAGAATCTGAATGTAGTCAAGGGAAGTAAGCGTTTGATCAAATATGTCTCTGGTTAGTTTTCTTTGACTATCTCTTACCTGGTCATAAATAGTTTCCAAATGGTGTGTAAGTTCGCCTATCTTGTCGAATCCAAACATGGCTGCGGAACCTTTGAGGGTATGCATTACTCTGAATACCTCACCAACCATGGAGAGGTCGTTCGGACTACCTTCCAATGTTAACAAGGCGGTCTCTAAATCAGCAAGTAATTCCGTTGCTTCGTTGACAAAATTTGACTGAAATTTATCCACGGCTTATCTCAAAACTTTTTGAACGGTAGCTATTAGTTTTTCTTGAACAAAGGGCTTTACAATCCAGCCCGTCGCTCCGGCAGCTTTTGCTTGTTGTTTCTTTTCTGCCTGCGATTCTGTAGTTAATAAGAGAATTGGGACAAACTTGTAACTATCTGTTGCACGAATATCTTTAATCAATTCTATACCGTCTTTATTCGGCATATTTAAATCTGTAATAACAAGATTTATTTCAGAACCATCTTGCAAATGTTTCATCGCATCCACGCCGTCTACACCTGCTAATACTTTGTAACCGGCATTCTCCAACGTAGCTTGAACAACTTCTCTGATGCTTTCAGAGTCATCAACAATCAAAATTGTTTTTTCCATGACTTCGTAATTTGTTAAATCTAAAAAGCGCTATTTAATCCTGAAAAAGTTAATGTTTCGTTTATTTCCTCAGAAAACGAAAAATTAAAATTTACTGTTTTATTATTTATTTCTACTTGTTTTTTAAACGAGATTAGTACCTGGATGGTAGCTAAATCCAACGACTCTACATCGTCATTTTTGACGTTAAAGATTTCGAACTCTTTTAGATTTAGCTTCAAACCATTATATAATTCTGTAACCGTTTGTATGCTACAATCTCCTTCCAAAATTAGATCTATGGTATTGCTATCTTTGTGTTTCTTCGTCTTTAACATAGTGATGTTTTGCTTTGAATATTAAAATAATTCAATGTCATCAATGTCTTCTACTGCTTCTGCTTTTTCCGGAAAGAATAGTTCATTGAACACATCCCTTTCGCTTTGCATAGTATATAATTTTTCAATTTGGTTTAATTGCAGTTCTATTCCACCATTCAAGGTATCAGGTAGCTCATAGCTATGACTAATTTCATCAAGTACTTCTTGTATCTGTAATACTTTGTTGGTGAAATCGGTACTGTGATTAAATGTGTTTTGTATAGAAAAACCAACCGCATCGGAAACTTCTTCATCATTAAGAATACCTTCTATAGCGCCTTTTAGCATTTCAGAAGATATTGTATACTCCTCAGAAAGATAACCGAATTGTTTTTTATGCAATAAGCACACTTCCGGGAATATTATACAGTAATCCGTACTTTGGACTCCGTCCAATGTGACTCCTTGCTCCAATTCTCTATTCAGTCTTTTATTTACTTCTTCAATATGTTGAAGTTTTTGCCTGATATTGTCATGAATCTGGAGGTCGATGATCAATTTTCCCATGTTCGTTACGAAATGCTTTCCACGCTCGGCTACGTTATCCAGTTTACCGCTATTGAATAATGCTTTTGCTTTGTTGTATACTTCTTTGAGACGATTGCTTAAGAGTACATAATCGGTGTGAGCGTAAGTCTGCAAATCCTGAATCATGAAATTAACCAATCCGATTTTCTGGGACAGAATAGCACTCTTGCCTCCTTTGAAAATTGTCGCTAATATTTCTTCACGATTATTTGACACTTATCTATGAATTTAATTCTGTTAATTTGTGCTGACTCTAAGAATTTACGTGCGTTTTTATTAATGGTTATACTTAGAGAGGCTAAAAAATAAATATATAAGTTTATTCTTTTGTTAGAATAAACACTAAAAAAGCAACTATTAGGATTTTGATGTGTTTGTAACTATCTGTTAAATAGCTTATTGTGGATCATTGGGGGTTTTGTAATTTTATCTATTATTCGATAATACTTCTCCGGTGAATGCAATATTACTACTGCAAGCATGGTGAGTTAAAGTTTTTTTCTCAAAAATGATATAAACAACCTAGACCATAATTGAGTTGAAATCGATAAGAGTTTTTATATTGTAACTGCACTAATATTTGTGCGTAACTTCTATATTAATAATGAACAATGTGCGTTTATAACTAAATGCTAATTAACCGTCAAAATTTGAACTATGAAAAAGTTTTTTAAATGGTTTTTCCTGATTCTCGGAAGCTTATTGTTACTAATAGTGATAGGTCTGATATGTATCCCAATCTTTTTTAAAGATGATATTCAGGCGTCTATCAAAAAAGTGATAAATGAACAGATCAATGCAGAAGTGTACTTCGATATTGACAAATTCGATGTTTCAATTTTTTCGAATTTTCCTAATCTCACAGTTACAATGGGAGATTTTGGCGTTGTTGGAATTGACGAATTTAAAGGGGATACCCTTGCCGGAATAAAACGCTTTGAATTAGAGTTGGATTTAAATAGTGTTATTGGAGGAGACGAATATCAGATTAATGGCGTGTATCTGACCGCTCCAAATATTAATCTTAAAACTACTAAGAATGGATCGGCTAACTGGGATATAGCAAAAGAATCGGGTGAGGATGCGGAAGAAGAAACGGAGGAAGGTGCTGAGCTCAAATTACAGGTAAAAGAATGGAAAATTACAGAAGGTAAAGTAGTTTACGATGATGTACAAGGGAAAATATATGCGGAAATTGTAGATTTAAATAATGATGGAGGATTGAAATTTAGCGGGAGTATAATTGATCTGATTACCAATACTAACTTTAAAGAAATCACCTTGGAAATGGATGGTCAAAAATACCTGGATAAATACAGTTTTGATTCCAAATTGGACGCTGTTATCAATCAGGAGAAAATGTCTTTTGAGTTTGGGGAGAATCATTTTCAGTTGAATGACTTCAAGCTTTTTTTTAAAGGCGCTATGGCTATTTTAGCTGATGGTATGAGCTTCGATCTTTCCTATGGCATAGAAGAAACCACATTTAAAGATTTATTATCACTAATACCGGCAGTATTTTTGGATGAGGAGTACGCTAATATAGTAGCAGGCGGTAGTTTACAGTTTGAAGGTGAGGTCAAAGGGGATATGGTTGGAGATAAAATTCCACCAATGGATCTGAAATTATTAGTGAAAGACGGAGCTTTTCAATATCCGGATCTTCCATCCTCAATTAATGACGTAAATGTAGATTTACACTTTATTAATAAAGACGGAGTTATAGATAATAGCATAGTAGATTTGAAAAAAATGCACGCAAAACTAGGTGCGAATCCCATAGATGTGCAGCTTTTAATAGAAGGATTCACTAACGTGAATTTGGATGGTAATATCAAAGCTTCATTGAATTTGGGCGATTTGATGAAAGCATTCCCAATAGAAGATTTAGATATCAAAGGTCAGTTTAATATCGACGCAAATGCCAAAGGGGTATACAATGAACAAACGGGCGAAATGCCCACCGTAAACGCAGCTTTAGGTATGAAACAAGGGTTTGTGAAATCAGGGGAATATCCTCCACTCACAGATATCCATTTCAATTCCAATGTAAGCTCCAATGGTGAAATGTCTACCACTACTGTGTCTGTCAAAGACTTGGCTTTCTTACTACAAGAGGATGCATTTCGCTTGGATGTTGACTTATCAAATTTTGACGACCTTAACTACAAAGTAGATGCAGACGGAAGACTTGATCTTAAAAAGTTAACAGATATTTATCCATTAGAAGATATGGAACTGAGTGGAATAATTGATATAAGTGATTTCAAAACTTCAGGAAAGATGTCTGATATTGATAATGAAAATTATACCGCTTTGCTGGCTTCAGGAAAAGCTGAGATAAAAGATTTGGTGTACAAAGATGAGTACATGCTGGATGGGTTGAAGATTGATAACTCTGTAATCACTTTTACTCCTGAACGCATAAATATAGAGTCATATAAAGGCTACCTGAGTAAAAGTGATATAGCCATCAATGGTTATGTGTCAAATTATATGGGGTATTTGTTTAGTGAAACGGATACCGTTATAAATGGTAACATGCAACTGGCCTCCAACACTTTTAACGTGGACGAATGGATGGAAGAAGACGGAGATGTGGAACAAATAGAAGAAACAAGTACAGAGGATGAGGAAGCATTGGCTATAGTCCCTATTCCTAAGAGTATCAATTTTACCATGGGCGCCGATTTTAAGAAGGTTATTTATGATAATATGAACATTACCAATATGAAAGGTCAGCTGGTTGTGCGTGATGGAATATTGTATATGAATAATTTGAACATGAATATATTGGGAGCTAAGCTGATAACCAGCGGAACTTATAATACTAAAAACCTGAAAAAGCCAGGTTATACTTTTGACCTGGATATTAGACAAATGAAAATTGCAGATGCCTATAATTATTTTGAGGTCGTTCAAAAATACATGCCTACAGGCGATAAGTTCGATGGTACATTCTCCGCGAACTTAAATACAGCAGGTGACTTAAAACAAGACTATATGCCTGTTTATGAAACCTTAACAGCAAATGGGGTACTTGATATTCATAAAGCGGTAGCAAAGACAAAGGATATGAAGGCGATAAAATCGGCTGCTAAACTGGCCAAAAGCAATGTGGGTGATTTAAGCATAGTTAATGAGAAAATGAATATAGAAATTGTAGAAGGAGAGCTATTGGTAAGACCATTCAAAGCTAAAATTGGTAACTCAGAAGCATTAATTCGCCTCATTAAAGGTTTAGACGGAAGTATTAATCATGAACTTAATTTAAGTGTGCCAGCCAGTGGGTTAAATAGCTCAATGAAAGGGCTGGGAGCCAATGTAGGTGATGAAGTAGTGGTAGATATAGGTATTCAGGGAACAGAGAAAAAACCTAAACCAAAAATTTTGGGCACAAGTATAGCCGGTGGCGTGAAAGGAGCTGCCACAAAAGTAATTGATGAACACAGGGACAAACTGGAAGATGAAATAGAACGTGAAAAGAAACGTTTGGAAGCTGAAAAAAAACGCAGGGAAGAAGAGTTGCGCAAGAAAGCAGAGGAAGAACGCCGCAAAAGAGAAGAAGAATTGAAACGTAAGGCGGAAGAAGAAGCCAAAAAGAAAGCGGGCAACCTCATTAAAGGCAACTTGTTTAAATAAACTTGTAATTGGTTTTAGATTGGTAGATGATTTATCTTCGCAGCTATGACTGAAGTATATAAGCTTATAAAAAAACAAAAGCTTGACGGGAGGAAGTTGCTGGCAGTATTGATAGACCCGGATAAGTTTGTAAGGAGTACTGGTCGATCGTTTATAGATAGCGCTGTGAAGGCAGGTGTAGACTTGTTTTTTGTGGGAGGCAGTTTACTAACTCACGGAGAACTAGATGAAACGATTATTGCCGTTAAGGAGAACTGTAACATACCTGTTGTGATTTTTCCAGGCAGCAATTTGCACATAAGCAAAGAAGCAGATGCCATTTTACTTTTGTCATTGGTATCGGGAAGAAATCCGGAATTGCTTATTGGGCAACATGTTACAGCAGCTCCAATATTACGCAAGAGTAATATTGAAATAATTAGTACCGGTTATTTGCTAATTGATGCAGGACATGCCACCACGGTATCATATATTAGCAATACCCAGCCTATACCTAGAAATAAGCCTGAAATTTGTGCTTGTACTGCAATGGCTAGTGAAATGCTCGGACATCAGATGCTTTACATCGATGCCGGTAGCGGAGCAGATTTACCTATACCGTCTGAGATAATCTCTGCCGTGAGCCGAAGTGTTGATATTCCATTGGTTGTTGGAGGGGGGATTAAAACGAAAGAAGCGGTAAAAACAGCCTTAGAAAGTGGGGCAGACGTAATCGTTGTAGGAACACAGCTAGAGAAGCGACCGGAATTTGTGGAGCAATTGGCAGATTTATTCGCGGAAGTAAATTCTAATTTATAAATGAAATTCTTTCAAAAAGAAATACGTCTACAAGCCTTTTCAAGAGGTTTTCATTTGATATCTCCATTTGTAGAAAATCAATTACCCGAAATTAATCAGATCGATACAGGCTTTTTTCAGGTATTTATAAAACACACTTCAGCAAGTTTAACAATCAACGAAAATGCCGACCCAACAGTACGTACTGATTTTGAAAGCCATTTTAATAAAATGATTCCGGAAAACGCCCCCTATTATGAGCATACTTATGAAGGGCCTGATGATATGCCTGCGCATTTGAAATCCTCGGTGTTAGGAGCTTCTGTTCAAATACCTATCACTAAGGGAGATCTGAACTGGGGTACATGGCAAGGAATTTACCTCTGTGAGCATCGTGATTATGCATCGTCGCGTAAATTGGTTTTAAGTGCTTATGGAATTTAAAATAGTAACAAAGTCGCTTCGTGTGTTAGTTTTGGTATTTCTTATTTTGGGAAACTTGTCTGTTTTTGCACAGTTTCATACCTATGTGTATAATGTCTATTACGGAGCTGGGTCCATAGGTGATAAAGTTAACTTATATGTGAATTCCAGAGCACTGGATTATGGCGATCAGGTGAGCCCTACTTTTACCGGGACAGGGGTTTTTGGCTTTAATATCAATAGCTACGCATCTGATCAATTATTGATTGGTGTCGATATTAATTATACACAGGCATCGATTGAATATCCGGCAGAAGTGGAACGCGGAGGGGTCGAGAAAATAACACTCGACAGGTTTAGGCTGTCCACCAGACTTGAGTATGATTATTATGTAAGGGAGTACATAGAGTTATATGCGGTGGGCACTGCAGGGGCGAAGTATTCCTTTTACTCAGCTACAAATTCGTCTTTTTTGGAAGAAGAAGATGTGTTTTATTTTCCTTTAGCCTTGCAGGCAGGTGGCGGAATTCGTTATTTTTTTAATGAAAATTTCGGCATTTTTTTAGAATATGGAATAGGAGGAGGAGCTAACTTACGAGGGTTTCTTACTTATCGCATGTAATGATTGCAAAGGTCGATGAGGTGCGTTTTTAAATGCTCTACAGCATCGTGTGGGCCTATTAACTTAATTTTTGTCACCCATTTTAAGCACCATCTAATGAAATAGTCAGGCCATGGAATGGCAAATGTCAGAATTGAATACTCCCTGCCGTTTTCTTCTTGTATTAGCCCCATTTGATGCTTAACATTTTCGAAATAAAATAAATCTTCGTTCTTGATTTGGACCTTCATTTGGTGAAGTGCCGTTCTGTTACCTAAGTCTGTTAAGTAAGCATTTAACGATTTTCTATTGTTACGATTAAAGTGTTGATCCAGAACTTCGAGTTTTGAGATACGATCTATTCTAAAGTCGCGATAGTCGTTTCTCAATAGGCAATAAGCGATGAGGTGCCATTGGTTAGAATAGTGACATATACCAATAGGTTCCACGCTGCGCTGAGAAAATGAGTCGTTAGCTGGTGAGTAGTATGAAAATGTTAGCTTTTTATCACTTTGCAAAGCCCCTTTTATTGGAGTCATGAGCAAAGAATCAACCTGTGGCATATTGGGGTTTTCGAATGGGTTCACAGCCAGTTGTTGATCCATTATTTCAAGTTCACTTTTTTGTTCGGTTTTCATTACCGATTTAATTTTTTCCAGACTTGATTTGAATGTGGATCGGATATCACCTTTGACTTCTCTTTCCAGAAACTTGCCTGCGACAAGAATGGCTTCGGCTTCCTCCTGGGTAAAGGAGATTGGAGGTAAATGAAATCCGTCAGCAAGGAAATACCCTAGTCCTGCTTCTCCTCCAATTGGCACACCTGCGTTTTCTAAAGATCTTATATCTCTGTAAATAGTTCTGGTGCTTACCTCAAAAGATTGGGCGAGCTCTTCAGCGGTTATAGTCTTATTATTTCGAAGGTACAGTAAAATAGTCTGGAGTCTGTCAAATCTATTCATAGTAGAGCCTTTAAAAGTGATATACTAAATGATCGCCGGTAAACGTATTACCGGCGAAATAATGATTAAAGACAGCCGATTTGTATTTCAGTAATATTTGCTTCGGATTCATGCCCCTCAAATTTTTCATAAACTTCCCGGATTTCATTAGAAAGCTGCACCTCATTTTTTTGTAAGTCCTTCATGATGTTTTCGTATGATGATGCAATATTTGCTATTGATCCTTTGTGTATTTCTGAATAACAATTAAATGCCGGTTTTTCAACAATTTGGTAAGGTGAATTCGGAGTGCTACTTGCATTGTTTATCGGAAGTGCAATTTCCAATTTGAAAACATGGTTCGGATCTGGTAAACAGTTGTGATAGATAAATTCCATTGGGGCTTCTACCTTCAGTTTTAGATTTTCTACTTCATTCATAAGACGTGGAGTTTCTTTATCGGCTACTTTAACCAAGTCCTTTAGCGTAGTTTCAGTTTCGAAAACAATGTACTTCTTTGCTGCAATTTGTTTCTTTTCCATGACAATTTTTGTTTAATGTTTGATTATAATTCAAAATTATTGGTAGTAGTGACAAAGGATTGTCAGTAGGAATTGAGAATTAAGAAAAAATGTCATGAAGAAGATTGGGGCACTTTTTGTCAGTATGCTGTATTAAATAAAAAAAGCTATTCAAATTAATGAATAGCTGTTAAAAGGGTATAATGTTTTACTTTTGGTTAATTTTCCAGGATCTCGGTATAAAAGCCTTTTTGTAGTATCCACAATTTAAGAAGTTCAACATCCTGAGATGCTAATGATTTGATGGCTTTTAGGTATTCCTTTTTGAAAAGCGCAGCGTTGAAACTCACCTTTTCAAGTATTGTTTGGTAATATTCCAAAATAGTGTTTTTCATCAGTAAATAACTTTAGACATTATTACAACGAACAGTTTGATCAAATAATTCTATTTTACCCTCAAGTTTCTACGATTAGTTTGGTAGATCGTTGAATAAGAGGAGACAAATGTTGTTAAAAGTTTTCAACACTTACGGAAGTTTGCTTAACAGACTGCCCGGCAGCCTTATCTTTGGATGCATTACCTTCCAGAAAATAGATCATTAAAAAAGCTCCCAATGTTAATGAGAGTAGTATTATAAGCCGTGGTGTTAGTAGTTTGGTTCTCATAGTTTCTAAGTATGAAATAAATTGATGACTTATTAATAAGCCATACTTTTTAATATAATAAAATTTTGGTTACGAATCAAGCTAAATGGCACATGATCCAAGGGACGCAATAGCTAGTTATGCCAAAAATTGCTTTAATTAGTTAGTTACGCAAAACTACGTAGAAATTTGTAGAATTCAGAAAAAAATCTAAAATATTTTAATGTTCGTCGTGTTTTTTGCTTCGTTGATCCTGATGATTAAGCGTAATTACTTAACATCACAGGCATCACGAGCATTAGAATATCTTCGCTTGAGTCTTTTGAAACCGGTATAAGCAAGCCGGCTTTGTTAGGTTCGGAAAGCTCTAGTTTCACAGAGTCGGTATCTATATTGTTAAGCATCTCCATTAGGAACTTAGCATTAAACCCGATTTCCATGTCTTCTCCATTAAACTCACAGGCCAAACGCTCATTTGCTTCATTAGAGAAGTCAAGATCTTCTGCCGATATTTGCAACTCGCTTCCTGCTATTTTAAGGCGTACCTGGTGCGTAGTTTTGTTGGCGTATATGGATATACGTTTTAAAGAACCCAACAGGTCTTCACGAGGAATAACCAGTTCATTAGGATTGTCAACGGGAATAACATTTTCATAATCAGGAAAACGCTCATCAATAAGTCGACATATCATTTGAAAGTTATCAAATGTGAAGTAGGCATTGGAAGGAGTAAACTCCACTTTTACGTTAGTGTTTGCAGAAGGTAGTGAAGACTTCAGCAAAGTTAGTGCTTTCTTAGGTATAAGAATAGAGTTGTCACTTTCAGAGACAATATCGACTCTTCTGAAGCGAACTAGTCTGTGACCATCTGTAGATACAAAGGTAGTGTTAGTGTTATTTAGCAGAACGTATATGCCAGACATTGCGGGGCGTAATTCATCGTTACTTGCAGCAAATATGGTGCTTGAAATAGCTCTGCTTAGTACTTCTGAGGGAATGTCAACGGTGTCACCGTCACTTACTGTAGGTACTTTTGGAAAGTCGGTAGCATTTTCTCCTGAAAGTTTGTACCTGCCATTTTCAGAACTAAGCTCAATGCTATAAGTTTCTTCGTCTATAGTAAATGTTACCGGCTGCTCTGGCAGGTTGCGCAATGTGTCTAATAGAATTTTGGCAGGAATGGCTATATTACCAGACTCTTTCGCCTCAATTTCAATTTCAGTTATCATTGATGTTTGCAAGTCTGATGCAGTAACCACCAGCTTTCCTTCGCTAACTTCGAAAAGGAAGTTTTCCAAAATTGGCACGACAGGGTTGGTGGTAATAACACCACTAATAGCTGATAATTGCTTTAAGAGAGCAGATGAAGAAACAATAAATTTCATGCTGTATAAGGTCTAATTAGGTTTATATCTACAGTTCCAGCAAGGCGAAGTTAAAAATATTATTACCATTATCCTAAAAGAATTTTAGGATCGTTACCAAAAGTTTATTTCATGATTTTGGCTTGATGAAGAAAATGTAAAATGAAAAAGGAAGTTGACAGAAGTGTTTAAACAGGAAGTCGACTAGCTAAGTATTAAAGAGTCGAACGTTTTAATAGATCTAAGTGACTATGAATAGAATGAATAACTTCAGGTTTGTTTCGCCAGGGTATAAAGTGGTTTGCATGGTCAAGGGTAATGGATGTGAGGTAGCTGGAATCTATATTTTTTTCAGAGAATGACAAATTTTCATAGGGCACAATCTTGTCCATATTTCCATGAATGTGGGTTACCGGAATCTTGATGTGAGCCCATTCCTCCTTCATTTTTGCCAATTCACTCGCATGTGCAAACTTTTCGTCTGTAGCCACACGAAATGCCTTTGGTGCCAGCCACCTGAAAGGCCTTACTCTTCCAAGGTGAGCTATGCCCAATATTTTTTCGTTTTGAGGGTCTATAGCTGGTGCAAGCATGAGCAAACTATTGATCAGTTTAGGATTGTCCATGCAAAATTTGGCTATTATTGGACCTCCAAATGAATGGCCCACCAGTATAATTCCCTTACCATTGTTATTTTCGCTTATAATGCTTTTCAGTGATTGCGCCTGTGTTTCAATAGATGTTTCTGCCCTGCCAAATTCGGAATAACCGTAACCTAAACGATCCACAGAAATCATTCTACAGCTTTTAGAAAGGTTACTGTCTGCCAGATAGTCAAGAAAAGCATCGCTCGAACCGGGTGCTCCGTGTATAAATACTACCAAGGGCAGGTCTTCGTTCCCCGTTGTTTTTATATAACGTAACTTTTTGTCTTTGAACTTACCAAAAGCCACTATAGCCGATACATTAGATTTTGCGAGTTTAGCTATTGTTTTCTTATCACTAGTTCTTAGTTTCATACAACCGGAAATAGAAGTGAAGACAATTAATGAAGTGATAAAAAGTTTCAACCTGAAAAGCATGCCACTATTACTTAGTGTTTTTCTTCAACGCCTTTTTGCCAAGTTTAATTAAATCAGCCTCGTCATGCATGCCGACCCCCATATGTATGAGGTTTAGCTCGGAATCAACAAATAGTAATGATGGAAGACCCCTGATTTCGAATTTGTTCAGGTATTCACGATTTTCTTTAATATCCCAATTTACCTTCACACTAATGAAGTTCTCATTAAAGAACTCACCAACTTCTTTGTCGGTAAAAGTTTTTTTACTCATTCTTTTACAGGGACCACACCACTCGGCATAGATGTCTAGAAAGTAGACTTTCGAAGCTCCATTTTTTTCAATAATATCTTCTAATGTCCCTTTTTCGAATACAATACCAACCTTGTCTTCATTGGAGGTCATGTATCCCAGCTTTGTCTCTTCTTTGTCAACAGATTGTTGTGCAAATAGTTGTACAGTTAAGAAATTGTAAACTAAGGCGATGAATATAATTATACGCAGCATAAAACTGATTTTTTGACTAAAATATGTATTAAAACTAACGTTTTAGAACAACTAATTTTATTAAATTTGTTCACACGTTACTAAAGATTAAACGATGGCTCACTTACTTAAGTTCTTTTTTCTAACAATTGTACTGATTTTGTCGTTACGCGGACTTTCTCAAGATAAAATGGGATTTAAAGCAGGCGTGAGTGTTGTAGATCTGGTACAATTTACCCGGGATGGTTCAAGAAATGTAAATGTCAATTCAAGTGGTAATAACTTTCGTTTATCATATCATGGTGGTTTCCAGTATATTTTTGAAATTAATGACGTGCTGGGGTTTAGTACCGAGGTACTTTATTCAAACAAAGGGGAACGAATAGGGTTTAATACCAGTAGAAACGGGATACGCTATCATTTGCATTTTTTTACTTTACCTCTTGTCTTTGTTTACAGCCCGATACAAGGTTTGGATATTGAGGCCGGTGTAGAAGGAGGCTTTCTGCTAGCCGCCCGAAACAAAGGGAGAGCAGTGTCTTCTAATTCAGTGGTAAGAGAGGTAAATTACGATGCTCTGGACGATTATAATCGATTGGATGGAGGTATTGTTGTAGGACTGGCACATCAATTTAGTAATGGTATATCTATAAGTGCCCGCCTTGTATATGGTTTGGCAAATATTAATAACCTTGACGATTTTAATAATAATACAATAACTAATCCTGTCCGCATACAAACAAGAACAACGATGTTTTCTGTTGGATACAATTTTGCTAAGAATTAGTATAATTCTCAACTTAAATTGGGAACTAACTCTTCAAGCCCCATACCACGGGAACCTTTTATGAGTAATATTTCATAGTCCAGCTGATTTTGCGAAATATATTTTAGTAAATCTGCCCTGGAATTAAAAAACAGGGTGTTTTTGCTTTCGTTCGAAGCATGTGTGCTAAACTGTTCCCCGCAGAAAATACACATGTCAAATCGAAGTTTACTGACACATAAATCTACAATTTCTCCGTGAAACTTATCGCTCGCTTCACCTAGTTCAAACATGTCTCCCAAAATAACTGCTTTATTCTTGCTGTTCATTTCGTGTAAATTTGAAAGTGCTGCTTTCATAGAAGATGGATTGGCATTATAAGCATCCAGGAGAATCATTTTGTGGCCAACGCGGACAACTTGCGAACGATTGTTGTTTGGGGCATAATTTTTTATAGCTTCTATGGACTGTTCTTCGGGAACATCAAAAAAATCTGCAATACATAATGCAGAAACAATGTTATTGAAATTGTAATTTCCAACAAGTTGGGTGTTTACCGTACGTCCATTATTGTGCTCGAATTTGATAAAAGGAGTAGTATCCAAAAGCTTACTGTTGTAGGAGCCAACCTGATTACCTAGATAATACTGTATCTTGGAAGATGAGCTGGCCAGGTCTACCAATGTTTGATCACTTCCGTTAACAAATAAGGTGCCTTTGTGTGATTGAATGAATCGGTATAATTCACTTTTGCCTCTTTTTACACCTTCTATTCCTCCGAAACCTTCGATATGAGCAGTTCCTATGTTAGTAATAATTCCGTGGGAAGGCCGTGCAATCTTACACAACTCCTCAATTTCACCGACATGATTTGCGCCCATTTCTATGATGGCAATTTCGGTATCCAGTGGTGTTTCAAGTAGTGTGAGAGGTACTCCAATATGATTATTGAAATTTCCTTTGGTGTAATGTGTTTTGTACTTTTTCGATAAGGCTGCGTTGATTAGTTCTTTAGTTGTAGTTTTTCCGTTACTCCCTGTAATACCGATAACAGGAATATTTAAAAAAGATCTGTGATAGCCCGCAAGGTCCTGCAAAGAAGTCAGGCAATTTTCTACATAAATACAGGCATGTTGGGAAGAAAGATCAGGGTTGTCTACCAAAGCAAATTTAGCCCCTTTTTCCAAGGCTGTTAAAGCATAGGTATTCCCATCGAAATTCCCCCCTTTCAACGCGACAAAAAAGCAGTCTTTAAAAAGCTTTCGGGTGTCGGTGCATATACCTTTTGAAATTTTAAATGCCTCGTAAATTTGTTCAGTAGTAGCCGGTTTACTTATCATTTTTATTCGGTATTATTAGAGAACATTCATTGTATTTTTGTACGATGAGTTGAATTTTCTTCCGTTCAACCACTTCAAACAACACATTGTCCGAAATTGTTTTGCATTCCTTGAGGTACCCTGCCAATTGAGCGGTAGAATGTGCCTGTTTAGGCCTGATAACCATTTGGTGATCTTTTCTGAATGCCTGGTAATAATTATTACCTCCCTCTTTCAGGCAATAGAAGTAAGAAAAGCACTCCGCCTTTTTGCTAACTCGATTTTTTTTATCCTGAAAATCGCCTTCGCTGGCGCAATAGTCTAATTGATACAAATTAATGGTTCCACGTTCCAAGACTTTGAGAAGCACATAGCCATCATTCGTGAAATTCTTTTCGCAATCCAATTTTTCCAGTTTTTCTGAGACATATTCATCTACCCCAATTTTAATGGCCTTCACTTGCGATGGTGTATATTTTACCTTTTCCCCATCAGGGTATATAAAAGTAAAATCTCGCCAATCCTTGAAGCTCGAAGGTTTGATTTTGCCTCTAAGCGTGTCTCCGCCATTTCGGAAAACGAGATATCCTTCCTGAGGTTTAGCTGCAAACCCTGTTATGCCAATAGATAAAGCGAGTAAAAGGAAAATTTTATGTTTTATCATAATAATCGAAAATTGTCCGCGTCGAGATAAAAAGGATGTTGTTTCCTTGCTTCATTCAGAACACTTTTGCTTAATTTAATAGTAATTATTTCGTCTTTATCCGAAGGGTTGTTTAAATGTTCACCAATTGGCGAGAATACAACACTATCCCCTTCATATGTCAGGTTGTTATCTGTTCCTGTTCGATTTACACCGGCTACATAAGCCTGATTTTCAATAGCACGTGCACAAAGTAAAGAAAGCCACGCTTTTTTACGAGCGGCAGGCCAGTTGGCGACTACTACATATAAATCCGTTGATAAATTGCCGTCAAGCCTTTCGTTTCGCATCCATACCGGAAAACGCAAGTCGTAACAGATAAAGGGGCTTATGCTCCAGTTACCCAAGTTAAACCTTTTTTGGCTTTGTCCGGACTCACAAAGCTTATGTTCTTCAGCAAGCCTGAAAAGGTGCTTTTTGTCGTAATTACCAAAAGAGCCGTTGGGTTTTATGAGGTAGAATCGATTGTAAATTTTGCCTTTTTCTTTAACAAGAAAGCTGCCGCCGATTGACGCATCAAATTGTTGGGCCATTTGGTGCATCCATTTAAATGTAAGGCCATTTTGTATTTCGGTTTTAGCACCGGAGTCCATAACAAACCCGGTATTAAATGTTTCTGGTAGCAAAATTAGGTGTGTATTCTCTTCAATAGACCATATTTTTTCCTCAAACATAGCAAGGTTTGCATGAATATCATTCCAATGTATTGAGGATTGTATTAGACTGATATTTAAGTGTTCTAACATTGCTATTGTTACAGATTTATTTTTTCAGAGGATAGCGCATTCTATAGCTTACATCAATTTGGCCTTTCGAAATTGCTACGAGTTTTTTCTTAATTAGTCGTTTTTTAAGATTGCTTAGGTGGTCTGTAAAAAGTATTCCTTCAATGTGATCGTACTCGTGCTGAATAATGCGGGCGGCAATACCACTGTATTCTTCAATTTGCTCGTTCCAATTTCTATCAAAATATTTTATTTTTAAAGTCTCAGCGCGATCAACCGATTCGCGAATGTGAGGAATACTTAGACAACCCTCTTCAAAGGGCCAATCGTCGCCGTACTCTTCAATAATTTCAGGATTAATAAAAACCTTCTTGAAACCCTGCAAGTCTTCTTCGTCCATGGGCTCTCCGTCAACAACGAAAAGTCGAATGGACTTACCAATTTGGGGCGCGGCTAAGCCTACTCCATTGGCATTGTACATGGTTTCAAACATGTCGTCGATTAATTGATCCAGCTCTTCAAAAGTCTCCTTGTCGATATCTGCCGCTTCTTTTTTTAGCACAGGATCACCGTATGCTACTATTGGATATATCATAGTTAAATTTGGCCCATGTACGATTGTAATATGATAACCGCACTCAGTTTATCTAAATTTTCTTTTTTCCTTCTGTCTTTCTTTTTAACTCCTGCTTGAACCATAGCTTCCATCGCTCTTTTCGAAGTATAAGATTCATCTTCAAGTTGTACAGGGATTTGTGTAAATAACTTTTCGAGTCTTTTTTTGAATTCCCTTACATGAGGAGTTGCATGCGTGTCACTACCATCACTTCTGGTAGGGTAGCCTAAAACAAATAATTCAACCTCTTCCTTTTCCGTATAGGATTTTAGGTACGACATTATTTCCTTTTCGGGAACTGTTTCAAGAGCCGAAGCAATGATTTGCATGGGGTCTGTAACAGCAAGTCCAACTCTTTTTAGACCATAATCTATTGAAAGAATTCGAGGCATTAATTCTGAATTATTTTTTGTGCAAATATTTCCAGCACTTCATCTTCCAAATTTAACGTTTTTTTAAATAAAATTTCATCTTCGATATTAGCATGTATTTTTAAGTCTTTATCGAAAGATGCCAGTGTGTCTAAAAGTATAATCTCTGTTGGATGAGCGCCCTCTTTGTACATGTAATTACCGGTCAACTCTCTTATTCCTTTCATCTCATCACAGCACTCATGATTGTCAATAAAGTTTCCAAGATGATATGTGTTTAAAAGATCAAATAGCTTGGCATATTCTGCAGGATTAGCCTTTATATGGAGTAATGTTTTTATATAATGAAATAAGGTGTCTTCTTCTTTGAAAATATGCGTGATAAAATCTTCGACAAAAACAGGGAATATTGTTTTGAGGTCTTTGATGAGCTGTTTGTTTGAAAAGTGCGATTCTGAACTTTGAAGAATGATATCTTTAAGAAAAGGTATTTTAATTTGCAAATAATCCTTGTGAGATTGTTGAAGTAATGACAATACCAATTCAATAGGGAAGTCTTTGACCAGTTCGATGTAATTATTAGGTGTGTCAATCTGTTGCAGCTTTTTGATAATAAATGAACCCTTCAACCCTTTTTTTGTGCACAATGCTTCCAGCTGACTATTAGCATCACTTTCGAAATTAATTCCAAAGTAATAGAGTACAGAGGCAAACAAAGAGTTCTCAGTTACTAATTCACCTATTTTTTTATCTAACATTAATTGACTTTATTCGTACAAGCTGATGTACATGGAACTTCTACAAAATTAGAAATCTTTCAAATTTCTAAAAATTATGTGTATAATAATTTAGAAATTTGCATATTAGTGTTTAACATAGTTTTTTCAACTATTAAACAACTTTTTGATTACTGGTTACTTCAAAATTTACAAAGTTCTGTGGTTTGAAAAGTTTTCAGGGTCGCGTAAAAATTTATGGGTATGCGGCCAACAAATTTATTAGCTATGAGGTTATTATCTAAAAGTACTCACTTTGTATTAAAACGTTGTTGTGGCAATTAGTCACTCGAACCAATGATGATGCTTATGAAATAACCGTTTATTAACAACTCATATTTTTAATCAGAAACATTTGAATAAGATGATCGAAAATTACCCAGATGAAGAATGGAAAGAGATTGAATTCCCACAAGGGAATGCTAATTTACGTTATGCGGTATCAAATGTAGGGCGTTTGATGAGCTTCTCAAACCGCATGCAAGACGGTACACTATTGGGTGGCAGCACCATAGGAGGTTACAAAGCTTTAAAGGTGAATTTGAACGGTAAAGAAAAGACTTTTTATGTTCATAAGCTGGTGGCAGCACACTTTTTACCCAACCCACACGAGGATCAACGTTTTGTTACTCACTTAGATTATATCAAAAAGAATAATCATGTGAGAAACCTGAGGTGGGTATCCCGTAAGGAGTTAATCTCTCATCAGGAACACAACCCCCGAGTAATAGAAGGAAAAGAGAAACAAAAACAACAGCGGCCGCAGGTTGGCCATAAACTAACTTCTACTGACGTTATGCGGATAAAAAAAATGATCTTTGATCCTAATCGCAAAACAAGGATGAAGGTTATTGCCAAGCAATTCGGAATTAGTGAGATGCAGTTATATCGAATAAAGTCTGGCGAAAACTGGTCACATATCAAAATTAACGAATAAGCGCTATTTTTTAATCGCAACTTAGATTTATACTTCAATCGAGCATTTTTGGCATACAAAAAGTGCTTATGTATTTGGATAATTATAAACTAAATTCTACGTTTGACGCCCTGTTTATAGCGAAAAACTTATGGTTGCGTACGTAGAAAAAATTGCCTTAGCTTTAGCGATTAATGAAAAACAAGTTGCAAATACCTTGAATTTAATTAATGAAGGTGCGACAGTGCCTTTTATTGCCCGATACCGTAAAGAAGTAACGGGGAGCCTTGATGAAGTTCAGATTAGCTCAATCAGAGATGAGTACGAGCGCCTTACGGAGTTGGAAAAGCGTCGTGAGTTTATTTTGAAAACGATAGAAGATCAGGGTAAACTTAGTCCGGAACTTAAAAAGAAACTACTTGCAGCGCAAACATTAAGCGAATTGGAGGACTTGTACCTGCCGTACAAGCCCAAAAGGCGTACTAAGGCGACGGTTGCTCGCGAAAAAGGTTTAGAACCTTTGGCTCAATTGCTATTTGAGCAGAATATGGATATTGTCAATAATTTGGTAGGTAATTTCATTGATGAAGAAAAAGGTGTAAAAGATACCAATGAAGCTTTGGAGGGAGCGAGAGATATTATTGCCGAATGGGTAAGCGAGGATACTCAGGCACGTGAGAAAATTCGTCATCTTTTTGATAAGGAAGCCCTGGTAAAAGCCCGGGTATTGCGTGGGAAGAATGAAGAAGCACAAAAGTACAAAGATTATTTTGAATGGGAGGAACCCTTGTCCAAGGCTCCTTCGCATAGAGTGTTAGCTATAAGAAGAGGTGAGAAAGAAGGTTTTCTGGCCATGGATATCGAACCCGAGGAAGAACGCGCAATTGCTATTCTAAAACCTCTGTTTGTCAAAAACAATCATGAATCGGGTAAGCACGTGAGGCTTGCTGTTGAAGATTCATATAAGAGATTGTTGTCATCTTCTATTGAAACAGAGACACGTTTGATGTCTAAGAAAAAAGCAGACATTGAAGCTATTAAGGTATTTGCTGATAATCTGAGGGAGTTGCTTTTGGCCTCTCCGTTAGGGCAAAAAACAATTATGGCCATAGACCCGGGCTTTAGAACGGGATGTAAAGTGGTTGTTTTGGATAGGCAGGGTAAATTACTGGACAATACGGCTATTTACCCCAACGAACCACAAAAAGACCTGCTTAAGGCTGAAGCGGCCTTGAAACATTTTGTTGCTTATTATGAGGTTGAAGCTATAGCAATTGGCAATGGGACAGCAAGTCGCGAGACAGAGAGTTTCGTCAAAGGTATTTCATTTGACAATGCTGTTCCTACAATAATGGTGAATGAAAGTGGCGCATCTATCTATTCGGCATCTGAAGTAGCCCGACGAGAGTTTCCCGACCATGATGTGACAGTACGTGGCGCAGTTTCGATTGGTCGTAGATTAGCGGACCCACTGGCCGAGTTGGTTAAGTTGGACCCTAAATCCATTGGGGTTGGGCAATATCAGCACGATGTTGATCAAAACTCATTGAAAAAAGCATTAGATGATGTTGTAAGTTCATGCGTGAATGCGGTGGGCGTAGAAGTTAATACCGCATCAAAAGAACTGCTTACATACGTTTCAGGTTTAGGACCTGTACTAGCAGAGAATATAGTTAAATACAGAAACGAAAACGGACCTTTCAAATCACGCCAGTCTTTATTGGCAGTACCACGAATGGGCGAAAAGGCTTTTCAACAAGCGGCGGGATTTTTAAGACTGAGGAACGCCCAAAACCCCCTTGATGCCTCAGCGGTACACCCCGAAAGTTATGAAGTAGTGGCCCAAATGGCTAAAGACTTAAACAGTAGCGTCGCCCAATTGATGAAAGACGCATCCTTACGTAAACGAATTAAGCTCCAAGCATATGTAAGCGATACGGTGGGAATACCCACCTTGTCAGATATAATAAACGAACTTGATAAGCCCGGAAGAGATCCGCGAAAAAGCTTCGAGTTATTTTCTTTTCAAGATGGAGTAGACAGTATTGAGGATCTCAAAGTCGGTATGCGATTACCGGGAATAGTGACAAATGTGACAAATTTTGGTGCATTTGTAGATGTAGGAGTGCATCAGGATGGTTTAGTACACGTTTCTCAACTGGCAAACAAGTTTGTTAGCGACCCAAACCAGGTAGTGAAAGTCCAGCAACAGGTGATGGTAAGAGTTACTGAAGTAGATGTTCCCAGAAAACGCATTTCGCTTTCGATGAAAGAAGAAGAAAAATCTGCCAAATCGAAAGTTAAGCAGGGGAAAAATCAAAAGCCTCAAAAAGGGAATATGCAGGACCAACTCTCTAAACTTAAAGGGAAATGGGGCGGTTAAGTTAATCGTATTTTAGTAAAAAAAGCCTATTCCCGGGAACCAATTACCACTATTATACATTGCATAGGCTAAAAGAAGGATGACCGACAGTAAAAAAAAAGAACGGCTGTTTTTGATTGCTATGTTCGTGAGCATGGCGATATGGGGCATAAGCTGGTCCTCTGCCAAAGTACTGTCTTCCTATGGGAGTGCGCTAAGCATTGCTTACATTCGGTTCTCTATTGTTGTTGTAGCGCTGATTCCACTACTTCACTTTATGAAAATCGGTTTCAAGATTAAGAAAGGTGGTGTCAAGTATGTGGTGGCTTCGGGAATAGTTATGGGCTTATATAGTGTTTCCTTTTTTGCCGGATTGAAGAACGGTACTGCAAGTGCGGGAGGAGTAGTGGTTACCATATTAAACCCGCTGTTAGCTTTTGTAATGGGCTTATTTATAAGTAGGCGGGTGCCGCAAAAAGTGGAAACAATAGGATTGCTTGTAGGATTACTTGCCGGCGCCTTTTTGTTACACGTATGGGATAAATTTGAAGAAGTTTTCGATTTAGGCAACACCTTGTTTATTATAGCGGCCTTTCTATGGGCAATGCTCAGTCAGATAACGTCAAGATCGGCGCCTTATGGGCATGCATTAAGCTTTAATTTTTGGTTACACGTTGTTACTGTGACAGGGATGTCATTGAAAGCCGACTTTCACGAAATTCATACTATTTTGAGTACTGGAGACTCTGTGTTTTGGGGTAATATCCTTTATTTTGGGATTATTAATTCCACTTTTGCTACCACCTGTTATTTCTATGCTACCACCTTTTTGGGGGCAGAGCGAGCTAGTTCATTTATTTTTCTGGTACCTGCAGGAGCAATATGCTCATCCGCATTGATACTGGGAGAAAGTGTGTCATGGTACACAGTTGTAGGCGGTTTTCTTGGTGTCTTCGCTGTTCTATTAATCAATGGCAAACTCAAACGCAGCAACAGTACTGTTTAAACCTCTTCTTCGCTGTTGATATCATCTTCGGGTAGACCAAATGATTCAGTCCAACCTTCTTGTTTTTCTTCAGGGAAAGCATCTATATATGCCGCATACATGGTGCATTGTGTGATGGGGATTGTTGCAATTAATCCTACTCCGCAAAGAAGTGCACCGGCTATGTTAATTAAGGAGAGTAGAAGGAGTAGTACAAAATAAGAACCAAAATTAGATCGAACCTGATAGAAGCTTTCTTTGATAGCGTCTACAAACCCTCTGTTGCCTACTGCAATAAGCGGTACAACGAATAAAAGGAACATAAATAGACAGGAAATCGCGATTGTATAAAAGAAAAATAGGAGCATTCTAATTGGACTGATTTGATCAAATCCGGATTGCATTTCGTAGGTATTAGTAACGTTTCCTGAAGACAATTCAAAGAAAGTTTCAAAAGGGAAAACGATCAAAAATACAGGCATAATAATGATAATAAGTCCGATTATTTTGATCAGATTGTAGAGCAATAAGTCCTTAGAGTTAGAAAAACCCTTGAAAAATAAATTGAAATCACTATTATTTGACATGTGTAGCTGGTGTGCATAATAAAAGGGGCCTGCGGCCAATAATGGCGAAACGTAAAAATAACTTACCAGGCTTCCAATAAAAGGTATTACACTTAAAACCAATGATATTATTGCGGTTAAAATGAGGAATCCGATCAGAGGCCATGCACCGTCCTGAAATAAATTCATGCCGGATTTTACTAATTTCCCAGGACTTGATTTCATAGTACTAAGTGTATAGTTTTATTCAAAGATTTAAGTGCAATATAAGTGCATCAATGCGTAATAACAAAATCAAATTATCAATTGATTCTAATTAGTTTTGAAGCCTTTTCAAGGAATGAAGTTAGTACACAATGTCTTTGAAGGTTTTCATTTCCGCGAAACCTACAAAAACTGCTAATAATTTATTCTTTTGCCAAATTGGCCCTATTTTTGTACACCACTCTGGAGTTAAAACGTAAACTTCACTTTAAATGACCGAGACCGCAAATTTTAAAAAGAACCAGGATTTTGACCCCGCTTATATTACCAGTCAGTTCCTACATCAGACCAAAAGACATATATTTTTAACGGGTAAAGCGGGTACTGGAAAAACTACTTTTTTGAGAAAGGTAATAACCGAAACACATAAGAGTGCCATGGTGGTAGCACCAACAGGTATTGCTGCGATTAACGCCGGGGGCGTTACTATTCATTCACTCTTCCATTTACCGTTTGGGGCTATTTTACCAGAGAACAGAACTGTCCAGGATTCCTACTTTCAGGTGAACACTCCTCGCGCAATTATTTCCAAACTAAAAATGCATGAAAATAAACGTAAGTTATTACGTGAACTGGACCTCCTCATAATTGACGAGGTGAGTATGCTGAGGGCCGACATATTGGATGGTATCGATATCGTGTTGAGGTATGTGCGTAGAAGGAATAATGAACCTTTTGGAGGTGTTCAGGTGCTTTTTATTGGTGATTTACTCCAGCTTCCACCAGTGGTTAAAGACGATGAGTGGCGTTTGTTATCGGGGTTTTATAATAGCATTTATTTTTTCGATTCATGGGCATTACAACAATCACCACTTATATATGTAGAACTGGAAAAAATCTACCGGCAGTCTGACGATCGATTTGTACGATTGCTGAACAATGTAAGATCTAATGAAATTAACCAGGACGATGTTGAGCTATTACAATCAAAATACAAAGCGGATGCATTGGACCAAAGAGAAAATGGCGTAATTACTTTAACGACTCATAATCGAAAAGCGCAACAAATAAATGTCAATGAGCTCAATAACCTCTCCGGGAAAAACTTTCATTATGATGCAGTTATTAAAGGTGATTTCCCGGAACATATGTACCCTCTTGAAGCACAATCTTCATTTAAAGAGGGGGCACAGGTGATGTTCGTGAAAAACGATCCTACTGAAGAGAAAAAGTATTTCAATGGCAAGATAGGGACAATTTGCTATTGTAGTAAAGACCTTGTTAAAGTGGAATTCGATGACAGCAGTGCCCCGGTTGAGGTAGAACCTTATATCTGGGAGCATATGAAGTACCAACTCAATAAGGAAAGTAATGAAATTGAAGAAACAGTCGTTGGAACTTTTTCTCAGTTACCAATTAAACTGGCCTGGGCTATTACAGTGCATAAGAGTCAGGGCCTTACGTTCGAAAAAGCCGTGTTAGACCTTAGTGGAGTATTCGCTCCGGGGCAGCTATACGTAGCCTTATCTCGTCTTACTTCAATAGATGGCTTAGTGTTAAGTTCTCCCTTGCCTAATCGTATATTTAAGACTGATAATGCACTACAGGGGTTTACAAATCAAAAAAAAGGTCTTCAGCAACTCGAACATGAACTCACCAATTCTAAGGGGGAGTATATCAGAGAAACGCTTTTAAGAACCTATAGCTTTCACTGGTTATGTAATTATTTTCAGGAACACCTGGGCACTTATTCTTCTGAGGATAAGAAGACCAAACGACAAAAATACAAAACCTGGGCAGAGGAGCTTTTACCTCAATTCATTGAATTAAGCGATTTAGCGTTGAGGTTTACGAAAGAAATTACGCGATATACTTCCGATCTCGAATCTTATTTCCCTAAGCTTAATGAACGCATTACATCAGCTACTAATTATTTTACCCCCCTTATTGAAAAAATACTTGATAATATTAACGGACACATTACGTCACTAAAGGGTACTTCTGGTGTGAAGAAATACCTGGATGAATTGACAGAACTGGAAGGCGTGGTTTTTAAACACCTGACCAATGTGAATAAAGCGAAAGCATTAATTCAGTCTATCGATGATAACAAAATCCTCACAAAATCAGATGTACATGAATTGGGCGTCTATCAGAAACATCAGAAAAAGGTCAAACAGCGTAACGACGAGCGTGAAATAAAAGCCAAGAAAAAAGACACCAAAAAAGAATCTTTTGAATATTACCGTGCCGGGAAAAACGTCGGTCAAATAGCGGAAATAAGAGGGCTTACCACTACAACCATTGAGGGGCATTTGGCACATTACATTGAACAAGGTGAAATTGATGTGAAAGAACTTGTGCCTGAAGAAAGAATTATGTTACTCAAAGAAATGGCTACCAAATTAGGCGCAGATACTTTGACTCCAATTAAAGAAGCAATGGGCGATTCTTTCAGTTATGGTGAGATCAGGATGGTTTTGTCAGCTATGAAAGCGGAAGCAAATAATTAATTATTAGTTATATGGTGCCGGGTTTAACAATGCTGTGAAATCATAAATTTTCGAAGCTGATTAATCTATGATCAAGGTGTGATAAAGCATTTTAATCATTTTTTGGACATTATTGGTAATTAGGTTCAAAAGTCAATTGTCCCAAAGGTTGCTTGAAGCTAAAGTATTGTGATTAAATTTTAAACCTTTAACCTCAGATAATGAAGCTAAATTTAAAGATTCGTACATATCCCAATAAAATTTGTTGGGCACTTTTAATTCTTTTAGTAAATAGCGTAACATACGCTCAAAAAGATTATACGTTAAGCTTAAAATCAGGTGAAATTCACCTGAACGAAAGGGCAGGGATAAATAAAAAGTCTACCGTAAATGAAGCCAGAGTAAGCGAAGGTAATTATTACCTCATTGCTCAATTTTATGAAATCCCCAACGCTCAACAGCGAGAAGCCATCAATAATAGTGGTATTAAGTTTGGTGACTATTTGCCTCATATGGCCTATGTACTGTCTGTACCAAACGGTACTGATTTAAGCGTTTTGTTTGACAATGGAGCCAGGGCTCTACAGGATATTTTACCAGAGATGAGAAAGAGCCCCCTCTTGACTCCTGAAAAAATTCCTGCTCATGCAAAGAGTGGCAGCGATCAGGTAGCACTGTATGTTTCTTTTTATAATAAATCCTTTGCCGATATAGTTTATGGGAAACTCTCTTCTCTAGGTTGTGAAGTGATAGGTTTTAATAACTACGACATGTTTACGGTGCTATGTACTATGGGGCAAATGGAGCAGATGGCAGCACTTCCCGAGGTAGCATATATTGAACCTGCAGAAGCTGATCCTGTAACTGAAAATGATGAGGGAATCAATCAACATCGAAATAATGTGTTGCAAAATAGTTTTCCCGGAGGTAGAAATTATGATGGCAGTGGAGTAGGAGTTTCAGTGGGTGATGGAGGTGTAGTAGATAGGGATCATGTGGATTTTCATGGTCGTCTGAATCGTTCTACGGCAAATGGCGCCAGTCATGCTACACACGTTGCCGGAACGGTTACAGGTGCAGGTAATATTAACCCACGGGCCAGAGGTCAGGCCCCCGGAGCAGATCTTTGGGGCTATGATGGTTACGGCGACATCTCCAACATGGGTACAATATATAATGAGGGCGTAGGTGTTCGTGTAACCAACCATTCTTTAGGGCAAGGTGAAATTAATAGTTATAATTCAAGTTCACGTACTTCAGATCTTAATAATGAAAACTATCCGGCGGTAGTACATGTGCATTCAGCAGGGAACAGCGGAAGGGAAAATTTCGGTGTGATAGGTGCTGGCGCTGGCTGGGGAAATATTACGGGGGGGTATAAAGCAGCAAAGAACTGTATTACTACCGGTAATCTAACAGATCAGGATGGCCTATCTGCCTCCAGTAGCCGCGGCCCCTTGGAAGACGGTCGTATAAAACCAGATGTTTGTGCTAAAGGTACTGGCGTGTTTTCAACAAATCCCGATAATGCTTATGGAAACAGTAGCGGAACTTCAATGGCCTCACCAGGAGCGTGCGGTACGGTAGCAAATTTGATACAAGCTTACAGAGAAAATAATAATAACCAGGACCCGCCTACAGGTCTTACCAAGTGTATCCTTTTAAATACAGCAGACGATTTAGATGATATAGGACCTGATTTCAGAACCGGATGGGGGCGTATAAACGGGTACAGAGCCGTAAAAGTAATTGAAAATAATCATTTCACTTCGGGGAGTATCTCTAACGGGCAATCACAAACAGTGGACTTTGAATTACCGGCCAATGTTGCACAACTGAAGCTGATGGTTTATTGGAAAGATCCTGCGGCATCTTCCAGTGCTTCAATTGCTTTGATAAATGACCTGGATATTAATGTAACAGGAGGAGGCAGCACTCATTATCCATGGGTTTTGTCGACCAATGTAAATAGTGCAAGTGCGGTAGATGCGCCCGCAACACGTGGTGCCAGTACCTTTGACCGTCGAAATAATGTAGAGCAGGTAACCATTGATAATCCTTCACAAGGAACATATACTGTAAATATAGATGGTTTTAATGTGCCGGATGGACCACAGGAATACTTTGTTGTGTGGAATTTTGTTATGAATGAAATCGAAGTTACTTATCCCTACGGAGGTGAGTCTATCATTGCCGGAGATGAAGTTTTTGTTCAGTTTGATGCGCACGGAAGCAGTGGCAATTTTAGCGTGGAATATTCAACCGATGGAGGCCAAAATTGGAATACGGCGTCTACAAATGTAAATGGATCCAGAAGGTTTTACTCCTGGAATGTTCCAAATACCGTGACCGGACAAGCCAAAGTACGGGTTTCTCGTAACGGCCTGGTAGGGGAAAGCGTGGAAAATAACACCATAGTGGGTGTGCCGTCAAATTTACAAATTGGTAATCGCTGTTCAGATAGGTTTGAGCTTAGCTGGAATGCGGTGTCTGGTGCTTCGGGTTACGAAGTGTTTATCTTAGGCGAAAAATACATGGAATCTGTAGGTGTTACAGATCAAACTTCGATGGTTATACCTGGTAACTCCAATGAGGAAGACTGGGTTTCTGTGCGTGCATTAACTACTAATAATGGACGTGGAGTAAGGGCTGTAGCTATCCGAAAACCGACAGGGACAAATTCGAGTAACTGTGGTCCGTTAAACCTTTCGGCGGTAGCTGGGTTTTCGTATGAGATAGATTGTAGAACAGTTAATTTTACTAATAGTTCTTCCAATGACCCTACTTCATACGCTTGGGATTTTGGTGATGGAAATTCTTCTACCCAAGAGAATCCGCAACACACTTACGCCGATGTAGGAACATATACTGTAACGCTAACAGCGAGTAATCAATTTGGTGAAGATGACGAAGTGCTCGAAATAGAAGTGCGAATATGGGGTGCGCCGGATGCCGAAGGTGGAGAAGCTTGCGTTGGTGAGCCTATTCAACTCACCGCTTTAGGTAACAATAACCTGATTTGGTACAGCGATGCCGATGGAGAAAATGAAGTAGGTACAGGGAATGCCTTTGAGACTCCTGGACTAAATGAAACGACCAGCTATTATGTGGCAAACGGTGGCGAATGTTCAACAGGTGAACTAACAGAGGTTGTTGCAACAGTAAATAGCGCAGAAGCACCAAGTGCAGATGGTGATGAACTTTGTGAGGGAGAAAGCACCACATTAACTGCAAACGGTTCTACAGGTTACACTTGGTACGATGATATAAATGGAGATGTATTGAGCGAGACGGCTAGTTACACCACTCCGGAACTATTCGAAACCACTACCTACTATGTTCAGGGAGCCGCTGAAAAGATAACAGAGAACGTAGGAATAAATGCAACCGGACCGGGCGGTTATTATGAACAGGATGTAAGGGGACTTATTGTTGATGTAAGTGAACCGGTGATTTGGAAGAGTACTTTCATTAATGCTAATGGTGCCGGCGAGCGTACGATAGTGGTAAGAGAAGGTCCTGAAGGCCCAATTCTGACTCAAACTACCGTACAACTAAACAATGGAGGAAATACGGTGCAGTTAGATTTAGATATTCCAGCCGGAACAGGTTTGTACTTTGGTGTTACAGGTACTGCCAATTTGTATAGAAATAACGACGATGTGAATTTTCCATATGAATCTCCAAGTGGTTCGGTTGTAATTAGAGAATCCAATTCCACCTCTCCACTAGATTTTTATTATTTCTTTTACAACAATGAATTTGAAGTTACCGGTTGTGCAAGTGAGTTTGTAGAAGTGAATGCGGTGGTACATGCTTATCCGCAGATTGGAGATATACAGGAGAATGGAGCCAATTTATCAATTGATGCCGGATTTGATGCTTACCAATGGTACAAAGACGATGAAATGATCAATGGAGCGAATCAAAATACTTACACAGCAACCGAAAATGGAGATTATTACGTCGTTGTGACTGGTCCTGGAGGATGTCAAACAACATCCGGTACAATCCCTGTCATAATAAATAGTACTAATTCCATAGAGGATATGGGGCTGGAAATATATCCGAACCCAGCTGCAGATGAGCTTATTATTGTGACTAATAACAAAAAAATAAGATCCTATCGTATACTATCCATGCTTGGCAAGGAAGTACTAAGCGGAGTCTTAAATAATCAAAATAATTCCCTTTCAATAAGTCATCTGAGTGCGGGTGTATATTTTGTCGAATTGTACGTTGACAATCAGAAAGTATTACACAGACTAACAATAGAGTAATTCACAAAGATTTTTTGTTTCACATTTAGTCTACGGGTTGTCTTTCTACATAGAAGGCAACCCTTTTTTATGCCATTGACCGTTTTTGTGAACACGTTTTATAGATGGTCGTTGTTGAATCAAGATCTGTTTTGCCCTTTTAATGAGTCTTAGTCTCAAAAAGTAAATAAAAAGGACTTTATTGTGAAGGGAGACTGTTTTGATCCGAGTCACTAACAGGAGCCTTCATTTTTTTATATAACTTCACCGCATCGGCAATAATAAGGTACATAGACAGTGGAAGTACAGCAAATGCAAGTTTGTTGAAATGATAGGCTTCCTGTATATCCAAATGAATGAGATGCTGTATGGCACGTGTCATACCACACCCATAACATTCCATGTCAAAAAGAAGAACAGAAACACAGAGGGACTGGCCTGTGTCAAAAAAGTCTGCTGGTAGGATTAAAAGGACAATACCGGCAATAAATACGAGCACGATACCTGCTACTTTGAGCTGTTCCTTTTTAGTTAGGTTCTTTATGTTCATTTTTTGGGTTTATATGAATAGTGATTTCTTCCCCTGTCTTCAAACTAGAGGTTAAGTTAGTTTCAACGTCAGCGTCTTTAAAGGTGTACTTAACAGTGTTAGAGCCTTCCTTACCTTCATTTACCGCAACAATTCTTATGGTAACCTGTTCATCTTTAATAGGGCTTCTGATAAGTTGCTTTTCATTCTTAGTGAGCAGGTGTTTTTTAGTTAATACATCGTTTATATAAATGTCGATCATATCACCATCTTCTCTGAATGCATCCCATATTTCGAATTCAATAAACTTACTGTGCCATTCCACAGAGAGTTCCTCATTACTTCGCAATAAGTGTTTTTTCTCTTTTTGAGGTTTGTTCATATTGGTGTAAATAGAATCCAGTTTTCGAATGGAATCTTCATCAATATTTAATTCTTCAAGTATAGATGAGCTTACCAGGTAAATGATGCCATATTCACAATCTTCTCCGCTAGGGTACTTGCCTTCGAAGTGCCCCTGGATTACATTTTTGCCTTTTACAGTGCGAATACGAAGGTTTTCGGTATGTATATAGCAGAATATCGACTCGTCTTCTTCCGATTTCGTACTAATATTTTGAGTTTCACTGAATGAAATTCTGGTTTTTGCACGATTAATAGAACCGCTTACCTTAGATTTAGTAATATTTGACCCGTAAAAATCGGTAGTAGATTCTCCTTCAATGCTTCCATCCTTATTAACAGAGAAATGAAGTTTATAACTAATAATAGATTCACTGGAAGTGGTAATAGCGCCTATAAATTCATAGTCGTTTTTCTGAGCATGTATAAGACTGGTTATCAGAAAGGAAACAATAATTGCGATAAATTTCATGATTTAAAACTAAAAAAAATTCAATTAAAAAAGATGTATTGTAAACTTTTTCATACTTTAGCAGTTGTATGAAACTATTTTAATCTAAATTTAACCATTATGAAAAAAATCTTTTATCTACTAGTATTTACCCTATTGTCTACGGGTATCGCTTTTGCATCTTTCCCAGTAACTAAAGAAGCTCAAAAAGAAAACAAAATTGAGTTAAAAGAACAAAAGAACGATGCTAACAAAGTGAGCACAATTGCTCAGATCAAAGAAGCGAAAAAAATTGCAAAAGAAAACAAAGTTGCAGATCAGCAAGAAATGGATAACGATACACTTATCCTTATCATCTTGTGGTTACTATTAGGAGGATTTGCTGCACACAGATGGTATGCAGGTAAGCCAGTTGGAGCGAACATTTTGTTTATTTTAACTGCTGGTGGATGTGGAATTTGGGCTATCATTGACTTGATTAAGATTATCAAAGGAGATTTCATGTCATAAGCAATAATCTTAATCTAGTATCTTTTTCTGGTGCATGGCACCAATTAATGAAAGAATTAAAGGGACATCAAATTTGGTGTCCTTTTTTTATTTCCAATACCTTAGTCCATTTATACATTACCCTATAAAATAAGTGCTCATGGTTAATTATGCCGGAATACTCTTTTATAACGTAGAGAATCTTTTTGATACAAGCAATGATCCTCAAATTTTTGACGATGACTTTTCTCCCGAAGGTAAATTCAGGTGGACAAAACAGAGACTCGAAAATAAAATACTAAACCTTTCTGCTGTAATTGAAGCTGCGGATTATTCCGGATTGCCGGCTCTTATAGGGCTAGCGGAAGTAGAGAATGATAAGGTGCTCGATTTGTTAGTGCAATCTCACCGGCTAAAAAAAGCCAATTATCAGTTTGTTCACGTTGATTCCACTGATGAAAGGGGGATGGATGTCTGTTTGTTGTATCGTGCAGACATATTTCAATGTACAGCATATGAATTGCTGGAGGTTGAATTTGATTTCGACTATAGAGATAAAACCCGAGGAATTTTATATGTAAGAGGGCGACTTATGGGGGAAGTTGTGCACCTTTTCGTCAATCATTGGCCTTCGAGAGGAGAAGGGCAAAGACAATCCGAACCTAAGAGGATTGTTGCGGCATCGGTTCTAAGAGAAAAGATTAATGCTGTAAAAGAGGAAGACCAGCGGGCAAACATAATCATTATGGGAGATTTCAATGATTATCCGGGTGACAAAAGTATTGTGTATACGCTAAAAGCGCTTGACCCTGAAAAAAATGACAGCGATCTATATAATTTGGCGGCACCATTACACAATCAAGGGCAAGGCAGCTATTTTCACCGAGGTAAATGGGGTATGTTAGATCAGTTTATGGTATCGGCAAATTTTCTTTCAGAAGAAAATAACTTAATTACTTCAATAAAGGATTTGAAAATCGTGAAAAGAGAGTGGATGCTCTATGAAGATTACAAAAGTGGTGAATTGAAATCAAATAAAACCTATGCCGGCACCAAATATATTGGTGGTTATTCTGATCATTTACCTATATATTTGAAGGTTTCTAAGTTAAGATAATTAAATGGCCGAATTAAAACACCTCGAATCAGATGATTTTGCTTTATACGAATTTGAAGATGAGCAAGCACGTCAATGTTTCGCATTGATCGATACCAGTCTGAAATTTGACAAGAGAAAGAAGTCCTTCCCTTATTTGTTATGGATAGAGATTTTTTACAATGATAAAGATGTGAACGGAGCCCCGACATCTGAAGAAGCTATTGAGCTGGAAAAAATCGAAGGTGTGATTATGAAAAAGCTTGCCAAAGTAACAGATGTAATATATGCTGGTCGTACAACACTACCCGATTTTCGAGAAATTATTATCTATTGCCCTGATGAAGCTAATACTACAGTGGCCATCAATCGATTGAAACATGATTTTCCCAACTATAAAATTTCCTATGCCTTGGAAACAGATGCCGATTGGGAAGGTATAGCCGGATTTTTGGATTAATTGTACGTATATTTAATTAGTAATTGAGAGCGTACAGGATAGTAAGTAGTCTGAATTTAATTAGTTGAAACGCCGGAGTTCTTTAAGGTAGATTTCAAAGAAACTACGATGAGCTCATTAATTACCACTTCTGTAATATAATTTGTATTGCCATCATGATCTTCGTAGCTACGGTGAACTAGTTTCCCTTCAACAAGCACTTCATCCCCTTTGTGTGAAAGCTTTTCTACCTGTTTTGCCGTATTGCCCCAAGCAACAACTTTGTGCCATTGGGTATCTTCTTGCCACGTCCCATTAGAATCGCGATAACTTTCACTTGTAGCCAGGCTAAACCGCGCCATCACTTTGTCATTTTCGAAGTTTTTAACCTCTGGGTCGTTACCTAAACGACCAATTAATTGGATTTTGTTTTTTACGCTATTCATAAAAAAATATTTGATTAAACATTTTGGATCAGTTTTTGATCTGTTGCAAGATCAGGAAATAAAAATTTTTATTCGTTTGCTAAATGTAAGCAAACATCATTAAACGTATTAAAACGAAAATTATGGACATAGATAGGTTTTGCCTGTATTGCAATGAACGTATTATAGGCAGGTCAGACAAAAAGTATTGCTCGGATCAATGTCGCTCCACTCATCATAATATACTTTTTCGCGAAGAAATGAAGTTTATGCGCGGTATTAATACTGTACTTAGAAATAACCGGAAAATTTTAGCCGATTTCCGGGCAAAGGGGATGGATGTTATAAACGAACGCAGATTACTTGTTAGTGGGTTTAACTTGAACTATTATACGAATATTATCGAAAACCAGAAATGTAATAAAACGATTATTGTCGTTTATGATTATGGTTATCAGTACGATGAAAACGAAATAATACGATTACTTGATCCCAAGGAACTTGAAATATACTAAATTTGTATATTGTACAAAATACTGCATATGAAAATCCTTTGGCTCCTTGGTTTAGTGTTATTATGTACGGCATGCGTAAAAGAACAATCGTGTTATTGTGAAGGAGAGGACCCTCTCAATAATCAGGTTTATATTTTCGAATCTAAAAATAGTGAAGCCGAAGAAGCATGCGACGCTTACGAACAGCTACAAGGGATGGACTGCGAGCTCCAGTGACATGATCAAAAATAAGGTTTTAGCGTATTTTCTCGAAGTTGTATGTGGGCTCGTATTTATAGTATCGGCATGGATGAAACTTTTTCCTGTTGAGCCTTATGAGCTGTTTCTGATAGAAAACGGTATAACTGGCTGGAGGCTGGCACCCTATTTGGCTCGAATTATTATAAGTTTTGAACTGACCCTTGGCTTGTTACTATTAGCGCAGTTGGGAGGAAGACGTATTCGACAAATGACAATTGGCGTTTTGCTACTTTTTAGTTCTTTTTTGATCTATTTTTTGGCAGTAAATGGGAATTCCGGAGATTGTGGTTGTTTTGGTGAGCACTTTAAGCTGAGCCCTCTGCAAGGACTTATTAAGAATGGCTGCCTTATCATTGTATTGATTCTTTTGAGGGACCCTAATAAAATACGGTCATTGCGCTTGAAGAAACTATACCTGGCTTTATGTGTTATAATACCCCTTGGAGTCGTTTTTATAGTAGAAGCACCTGACGATTTCTTTAATTTTCAATCACCCGGGCTAGAGGAATCAAAGTTGCTGAATGAAAAAGACTTTAGTGAATTCTACAATCAGGAAGGTGAACAGCTTGTAATGGTCTTACCCGAAAAAGTGATTATACTCTTTGTAAGTAGTACTTGTAAGTATTGTAAGCTGGCTACACGTAAAATTGCCGTACTCAAAAAAGAATTGGAATTACCTGTTTATGTTGTCTTTTTAGGCCCTAAAAAAGAATTGCAAGATTTTTGGAAAGAAAGTCATATTCCTTATTTGCCCCATAAATTTATGGCAGCAAATCAATTCTTTTATTATAGTTCTAAAAGTTTGCCAACAATTTCTCTGGTCAAAGGAAATAAAATAATAAAAAACTACGGCCTAAGAACTATAGACGTAAATGAAATTAAGGCATTCTTTGGAAGTGAATAAGGCAATTCATGATGCTGAATTCGTAAATTTTACAAAGGGCTTTTGGCTTTCATTAGAAATACAATTAATTTCGATTCATACAATTTAAACAAGAATAATCCTCAACAAAATGGCTGTCGAAGAAAAGGTGTCAAATGAAGAAAAGTCGTTGAATTTTATAGAGCATATCATCGAAGATGATATTGCTTCAGGGAAGAATGAAGGGCGTGTACATACACGTTTTCCTCCGGAACCTAATGGCTATTTACATATAGGACATGCTAAATCGATCTGTTTGAATTTTGGACTGGCAGACAAATACCAGGGGATTACGAATTTAAGGTTTGATGATACTAACCCGGCAAAAGAAGAACAAGAATATGTGAACTCCATTAGAGAAGATGTGCATTGGCTTGGTTTTGACTGGGAAGATAGAGAGTATTATGCATCGAATTATTTTTTGAAGCTCTATGAAGCGGCTGTTCAACTGATAAAAAATGGTAAAGCCTTTGTGTGTGACCTTAGCCAGGAAGAAATAGCGTCAAGAAGAGGTACTCCGACACAAGCGGGAGCCGAAAGTCCTTACCGCAACCGTAGTGTTGAGGAGAACCTGGAATTATTTGAAGGAATGAAGCGAGGGGACTTTGATGAGGGAAGTAAAATATTGAGAGCTAAAATTGACATGGCCTCAACTAATATGCATATGCGCGATCCTGCTATTTACAGGATCAAAAAAGTAAGTCATCACAGGACGGGTGATGAATGGAATATCTATCCAATGTACGACTATGCGCATTGCATGTCCGATTCCATTGAAGGTATCACCCATTCCTTATGTACCCTGGAGTTTGAAGTACACCGTCCACTTTATGAGTGGTTTCTGAACACACTAGGGTGGTATATGCCTCAACAAATAGAATTTGCACGCCTTAATATCAATTATACTATTCTTAGCAAGAGAAAATTACTCGATTTGGTAGAAGGCAACTACGTGAGTGGCTGGGACGATCCGCGCCTTCCTACTATTTCAGGACTTCGCAGAAGAGGGTATACACCAAAATCAATAAGAGATTTTGCCGACAAAATAGGAGTAGCAAAACGTGACGGTATTATCGATATGCAATTATTGGAGTTTAGTGTTCGTGAAGACCTTAATAAAAGCGCTGCCAGAAAAATGGTAGTTCTCGATCCTTTAAAAGTGGTTATTACGAATTATGAGGGTGATGGAGAATTGTTAGATGCCAAAAATAACCCGGAAGATCCAGAGGCAGGAACCAGACCATTAAAGTTCTCCAAAGAATTATATATTGAGCGAGATGATTTTATGGAAGACCCTCCTAAAAAGTTTTTCAGACTTGGTCCTGACCGGGTAGTGAGGCTCAAATTTGCTTACATTATTAAATGTAATGAAGTGATCAAAAATGAGGTGGGAGAAATTGTTGAACTGCGCTGTGAATATTATCCGGAATCCAAAAGTGGTAATGATACAAGCGGTATCAAAGTAAAAGGTACGCTTCACTGGGTGTCTGCACAAGATGCCATAGATTTGGAAGTTCGTTTATACGATCGTCTATTCACAGTAGAAGACCCTGTGAAAGCCGCTGCAGAAAAAGGAGAAGAAGGTGATTGGAAAGATTTTATTAACCAGGAATCACTGGTGATAATCAAAAACGCCAAAGGGGAGTCGTCGCTTTCTGAAGCTATAGCAGGAGAGCACTTTCAGTTCGAACGTAAAGGGTATTATTGTTTGGATTCCAAGGATAGTACACCAAACAATTTAATAGTTAACAGAACTGTAGCGCTTAAAGATTCGTGGGCGAAAGCCAATAAGAAGAAATAGTGGGACTTAAAAACAAGCCTTTTTTATTCTTGGGTGAGTCTTTTTACAACAGAAGCTATTGATTCAACGGAGCGACTGTGTTCGATAGAAGGACCAGCACACCAAACGGTTTTATAGGTGACGTTAAAGGCTGCTTTTCTGAGTGAGTTCATCCCTTTAAGGGCTGTGATCATTTTAAACCATTTTTTTAAGAAACGATTTCGTTTTATTGTACGCTCAAACCAACCCGATTGTATGTTTTGAGCTTTTACATAGGGCGTATTAATTACGGTACAGGGTGTTCCTGATAGTTTATCTGTCAACACGATATCGTTTTTGCCAAATTTCACACAGGCTTCTTTGTAATCTTCGCTTACCGGAGCTTCTTTGGTGGCAATAAATGGACTTCCCACTGAGAGACCACAGGCACCGAGGTTTAATATGTCTTGCATTTCCCTGTAAGTGCCAACCCCGCCGGCCGATATAACGGGTATTTTACAGTTGGAAGCGAGCAGAGGAATAAGTTCTTCCGGTTTTAAATTACCGGCATGACCACCGGCATTGGAGTTTACTGCAATTACTGCGTCGGCACCGAGCGATTCTACTTTCTTGGCATAATCGAGGTTTACAACATCACAAAAAACCTTCGTGCCCACTTTTTTTGCTTCCTGTATGGTTTCTTTAGGATTGCCAAGTGAGGTGATTATAAAAGGAACCCTAAGGTCTATACAGGTCTTTAGTTGCTTTTTATAATAGACATTAGATTTGTTGACGATGAGGTTAATGCCAAAAGGTTTATCGCTGTAATTCTTGAGCTCAGAGATGGCATCACTTAAATCTTGTATACTTCGGTAATTTAATGCAGGAATTACCCCTGTGATTCCTGCGTCAACAGCGGCTTTTACCATTTTTACATCAGAGACCAGAAACATCGGAGCCATTATAATAGGATGTTCTATCTGTAGTAAATCGGTAAGTGCTTTAGCATGATCCATATACTAATTAAACCATGCAAAACACTTTAAAGTTGCATAAGAACTAAAATTTAAGACCTCCGGTGATTGTAAAAGAGGTATTGGTGTTATTTGATAGTGCAACGGGTTGCTGATCATTGGCATTCACGTAAGGACTGAACCCCGATTCGAACCTAGAATGAACGAGCGCAAAATCCAAGAAGTAATCACTGGTTTTTATACCAAAACCACCTGTAAAGTACGTTTTGCCTATGTCTACCGCATTGAGTTCTTCTACATATGGGTTTCCATAATAACCACCACCAACACGGAAACGAAGGTTGTCTAAACGTAATTCTCCTCCAATGCGCAAATTCGTGGTAGGCTTGAAGATATTTGATATCGTTTGATTGTCAGCTCTGAAGTCTTCTACAGAATTACTTCTTAATTGCATGGCATCATACCCCAGGTAATCCAGGTCAGCAGAAATAAAACCATATTTGCCAATAAAAAAGGCCCCACCAACACCAATTTTCCACGGGGTAATTAGTCTGTAGTTAAATTCTCCAGGAGTGAGGCTGTAATCATATTCCGTATTCTCCAGAAAACCACCAATATGATTGATTTTAGTATTAATACGCCCCCCTGTTTCTTCACTCATGGCGAAAACAGCAGGTGAATTCATGCTAACGCCAATACGAACGAAGTCACTAGGTTTGGCAATAAGACCAAATGAAGCACTAATACCCGTACCATTTGTTGACTCGTAATATTCATAAGTAAGAGAATTTAACTCTGAGTTTGTGTTATCGGTAGGTCGCTCTGTAAAGTAAAGGCTGTTTTCATGGTGTATACTATGAATAGATATTGCGCCACCTAATAATATTTTATCATTATAATTTGCACCATAGGCAATATCCCATTGGTTTTTTCGGCCACGATTTTTAACAGTACCTTCCTGGAAGTTGTCAACGTTTGGGTCTAATGTGCTATAAGTACTGTTTACGGGATCATTCCAATCGTCCCAATTAATGGAGTCATTATTCATAAGGTAAGACCAATATGCCAGACCAAAAATATCATTCACGTGTTCCATCGTATTGGTGTCTAATTGATTATTCAGGTCATCAAAATGAATTCCCTGCCCCAGTTCTACAATTGACTCACGAAAGCTGTTGCCAAGTGTATTACCCTGGAAGTATTGCTCGCTGGCATAGCTTTTGGTTCTGTTCATGTTTATGGCAAAGGCATGGTTTTTCCATGGACCCGACGCCGGAGCATCGTTTTTTTCTGCAAATACAAACCCGAGATTGGGCAGAATAAGGTTTTGGTTAAAACCTGTACTCGAACGAGTAGAGGAAGCAGAAATGTAATCTGTATTTGATCTCATTGAGTTCAGCCCCAGAGACATAACTACTTCAGAAGACCTGTATACACCCAATCCTGCCGGATTTACAGACGTAGAACTAATTTGCCCACCAAGGGCAATTTGAGCTCCGCCGTATCCTAATGCTGCGGAAGTACCAATGGGATCGCTACTGGAGAAGTTGAGAGCAGAAGAGTAGTAGCCATAAGCATCGGGGTCTATCAGCTGCTGGCCCAAACTCGAAAAGCTTAAAATAAAGGGCACAACAATAGCGCCTACATATTTCAATACGTACTTTAACATGGCTTAAATAATTTAAATGGGTTTATCTGTATTTTTTTGTTGGTCGACTTGAAGACCTGCTTCCTGAGCTGCTACGCGAAGAGTTGCCAGAGCGTGAACTTCCTGATCGAGAGTAGCTCGAAGAGCCAGATGAACGGTAGCTACCCGAAGAGCGGCTTGAAGAAGAACCACTGTATTTTCTAGTAGGTTGCGAACCTGAATAGCTTTTTCGGCTACTTGAAGATGATCCGCTGTTATACCTGTTCGAACTTGAACTACTTCTTTTATAAGTGTTACCAGAAGAACCTGAGTAGGTTTTTCTTTGTACATTACTCTTAGTATTCGATCCGCTTGAAGAGTAATTTGAGCGATTAGGTTTGGTATAATTCCCTGTTCTTACCTGCGTATTCGATTTTACACCCGACGAAGGTTTAACTGTCTTTGTTCGTACCTGTGTATTCGATTTTATGTAAGTAGGGTTTTTGCTAGTATTTGACCTAATTTGCGTATTCGATTTTACCCCGTTTGAGCTACCATTTCTCACGTTTGTTTTAATTGCCGTATTTGTCTTAACCCCTGGATTTGATTTGATGTATGCAGGATTTTGATCGGTTTTAACTTTAGTTCTCACAGTGCTGTTTGTACCCGATTTAATTTGTGTATTGGATTTTACACCACTTTGCTTAATAGAAGCATTAGCAGGATTTTTGATCAAAGTGTTCGATTTCACTCCCTTAACATTGGAGTTTCCTACCTGTGTTGTACGTACCGGTACTTTGGTTGGTCCATTCTTGTTTGGTCCATTGGGCGATACAACGTTGCTGCCTGGTTTAACACGAGGGCCGCGTACTACACCAGGAGCGTTGCTTCGACCGCTTCTTCCATAGTACCTGTCACCTCCATACCAGTAATTCCCGCCATAATAGCCATCATACCATGGAGAATAATAGCCGCCATAATAAGGGGAGTATCCATAAAAGAATGGATCGTAATAACGCCGTCCGCAATAGGGTCTGTTCCATCTGCATCTATTCCATCCCCAGCCACGATTCCAGCCCCATCCATTGTTCCATCCCCATCCACCGTATGCATATGGGTATCCTGTTGAGAATGTGATGCTAACGCCAGGTGTAAATCCGCCGAAACCATACCATGAGTCGAAGTAAAACGGATCGTTGAATGGGTCGTAGAATGGGTCATAAATACCATTGCGCCAGTTGCTACGTGTTGTTGTATATCCGTTATTATAATAATTGCCATTATAGATATTTACAACATCAGGGCTTCCATTATCGTCACTGGCAATAGTGGCGTCGGGTCTTTCCTCTATGTAAACTTGGTTTTCAACCGAGTCCCCAGCCATATATGCCTGTTGTTGGTTATATGAGTATTCGTAATTCGGGTTTTGATTACCTTGTTCGCTCCATGTAGGCGATTGTTGAGTGCCTGGTTGTTCGTAGTATTCTTTATACGGTGATTCCGTCTCTTCCACCGGTGCCGTATACTTTTTGTTTATAAGGCCCCGATCGGTCGAGTTAAAATACAGATCATCATAATCTACCTGTTGAGCCAGACCACTGAGAGTAGCTGAAGAAATGAATAAGATTAGTAGTGCAGTATTTCGTTTAATTCGTATCATAATAAGTCCTTATAAATACAACCAAAGTAATAATAAGATAATTCCAGATTCGGATTATATTTGCATTCTAATTAAAAGTACGAAAAATTAAGGGCTTTTATTGTCGGATTAGTTATTAAAGTGCCAATATGTTAGTTAACGCAAACGATACTGATTTAACGATAGGAGTAAAAATATAGTTTAAAGGATAAATATACATAAGAAATGGCTAAAGCATTGCCTTCCAGGGAAGAAGACTATTCGAAATGGTATAATGAATTGGTGAAAAAAGCCGATTTGGCAGAACATGCAGCCGCTAAGGGATGCATGGTGATAAAGCCTTATGGCTTTTCAATATGGGAGAAGATTCAGGCGGAACTAGATAAGAAATTTAAAAAAACAGGTCATACAAATGCCTATTTTCCGCTTTTTGTTCCTAAAAACTTGTTTGAAGCAGAGGAGAAAAATGCAGAAGGTTTTGCTAAGGAATGCGCTGTAGTTACTCATTATCGCCTGAAAAACGATCCTGATAATAAAAGCAAGCTAATTGTGGATCCGGAAGCCAGACTGGAAGAAGAATATGTCGTTAGACCTACCAGTGAGGCGGTGATTTGGAATACTTATCGTAACTGGATTCAGTCCTACCGCGATTTACCAATACTGGTGAACCAGTGGGCGAATGTAGTTCGTTGGGAAATGAGAACACGTTTATTTCTGAGAACTGCTGAGTTTCTATGGCAGGAGGGGCACACTGCTCATGCTACTGAAAAGGAAGCAGTGGCAGAAACAGAACAAATGCTCGAAGTTTATGCCGATTTTGCGGAAAAGTTCATGGCTCTGCCAGTAGTCAGAGGGTTGAAAACTCCTTCAGAACGTTTTGCCGGTGCCTTGGAAACGTATTGTATCGAAGCATTAATGCAAGATGGAAAAGCACTGCAGGCCGGTACTTCCCATTTTTTGGGTCAAAATTTTGCAAAAGCATTTGACGTTAAATTTCAAGATGCCAGCGGTAAACTGGAATATGTTTGGGGTACTTCTTGGGGGGTGAGTACACGTTTGATGGGAGCCCTTATTATGGCACATTCAGATGATGAAGGACTTGTTTTACCTCCTTCTTTGGCACCGATTCAGGTTGTGGCTGTCCCTATTTATAAAAATGACGATCAGCTAGACGCCATCAAAGCGAAAATAACTGAGCTTGAAGATGCCCTCGAAAAACAAGGGGTTTCATTCAAGTTTGACGATCGGGATACACATAAACCAGGATGGAAATTTGCTGAATACGAATTAAAAGGTGTGCCACTGCGTATAGCTATGGGGCCTCGTGATCTTGAAAATGGGACTGTTGAATTAGCGCGAAGAGACACTAAAGAAAAAGAAACAGTTTCGTTCGATGCCTTGGCTCAACTGATACCTCAAAAATTGGGGGAGATTCAATCGTCAATCTATGATAAAGCATTCGTTTACCGAAACGAACATACAACGGAGGTGAATTCATGGGATGAATTTGTAGATGTTCTTGAAAATAAAGGAGGCTTCATTTCAGCTCATTGGGATGGTACAGAAGAAACAGAGGCCAAAATCAAAGAGCAAACACAAGCTACTATTCGTTGTATTCCACTTGATGTAAAAGAAGAGGAAGGTACATGCATCTTAACCGGTGAACCTTCGCAAAGAAGGGTGCTTTTTGCCAAAGCATACTAGTTACGTTTACATACGTTTAAAATACTAATTTTGAGACCGGGCCTGCATAATGGCCCGGTTTTGGTTAGTGTCCAATGCAATGCATAAGACGTACTTATGCAGTTTTTAAATTTAACATTGAACACATGCAGTATTTTTATGCAATTACTTTATGCTTTATTACTATTCTTTTACAGGCACAAACTTATAAACAGTCGTTTGACGATTTGGAGCCCACGTTTACTCTTTGTGAAGACCGGGTTTCGAGTGGTAGCCCATTAAGCAATTTAAGTTCATATAGTATCAACTCTTCATGGAATTTTGAAACCATCTGGGAACAGGCCAATTCCAATGAAACGGGTCCGTTGTCGGGTTCTGAAAAATCTGATCAGATAGGAGTTAATAATTCGGCAGTTGGAGGCCCTTCTGTGAGCCCCAGAGGTTTGTCTATTGCCGAAGGTGACTATAACTACAAATTTAATGACGGTGATGGTGCGCTTACCTTGCTTTTTGAAGCACTTGATTTAAGCACATTTAACACAGTGAATTTAGGGTTTTATTATTATGTCAACGCCACTACCTGGGAAGGGAATGATGCTTTTGAAGTTTATTTGACTGACGGATCAGATAGCTTACAACTAATGAAATTAAATGCTACGCTATTAGATACTATGAAACAAGAGCAATGGACCTATTTTGAAACAAAAGACCTGAAGCAATTGTCAGATGCCGATTTCGACTGGTCTGAAGTACGCGTTTTGTTCAGAGTGATCAATAATGCTGAAAGTGAGAATCTATTTATAGACGAGGTAGTGCTTCATCAAGAAATCGTTTCATCAACCGAATATGCTGATAGCAAGCAGCGTATCTTTATACAAAACCCTGTAATGAGTAACATGATGATAGATGGGTTGGAACCTGGTTTTAAAATCGAAATAATTGATAGCAAAGGTGCAAGGTTATTGGATAAAGTGTTAAATTACCAATCAATTACACTTAATGCATCAGCGTTTAACCAAGGTATCTACCTGTTGAAGGTTGTCGACGAATTGGGAGACCTTGTGGCATTGAGACGATTTTATAAAATAAAGTAGCTTGGCTTTAGTAGTCACATTAATAATTGTAGGTTTGTTGCTTGTACTGGTAGAATTTATTTTTATTCCAGGTACAACAGTAGTAGGTTTTTTGGGCTTTGCAGTACAGCTTGTCGGGATTTACCTGGCCTACGATTATTACGGGTCTCGGACGGGACATATGGTTTTGGCAAGTGTAATTTTAGTATCAGGGCTTGGCTTGTGGATTGCTGTTAAACTGAAACTGTGGAAAAAGTTTTCACTCAAAGAAGAGATTAGCGGTAAGGTGAAACCAGCTAATAGCGAGGCGATAAAAGAAGGAATGGAAGGACTTACCGTTTCTGCATTACGACCTTCGGGAGATGCTATTATAAATGACAAAACCGTTGAAGTGAGTACTTATGGTTCTTTTATCGATTCCAGAATGAAAGTAAAGGTGACGAAAGTGACCAGCGATAATAAAATAATTGTAGAACAAATTAATATATAGGTGATGTTGTTATTAGCAATTGATGTGGCTTGGATAATTTTTGGAGTATTAGGGCTTGTTGGTCTTATACTCTTTATCCTGATTTTTCAAATAATAGGTTTGTGGTTTTCAGCATTGCTGTCTGGGGTAAGTGTTAACTTGTTGCAATTAATGTTTATGAGGCTTAGAAAAGTTCCTCCGGCGACTATTGTAAATGCGATGATTACATCTCATAAGGCAGGTTTAAATCATATTTCAAGAAATATGCTTGAAGCACACTACCTGGCGGGGGGGAATGTAGTAGCAGTTACCAATGCCTTAATTTCCGCGGATAAGGCGAATATAACACTTGATTTTCAACAGGCAGCAGCCATTGATCTGGCAGGTAGGGATGTTTTCGAAGCAGTTCAGACTTCCGTGAACCCCCGTGTGATAAATACACCCAATGTAGCAGCTGTTGCTCAGGACGGAATTCAGCTTATAGCCAAAGCACGTGTTACAGTTCGCGCTAACATCAAACGCCTGGTAGGAGGTGCAGGAGAGGAGACTATTCTGGCTCGTGTAGGAGAAGGGATAGTTACATCAATAGGCTCTTCACAATTACACAGCGATGTACTCGAAAATCCTGATAGCATCTCTAAGCTGGTTTTGGAAAAAGGATTGGATGCCGGCACAGCTTTTGAAATTCTTTCTATCGATATCGCAGATATTGATGTAGGTGAAAATATTGGAGCCAAGTTACAAATAGATCAGGCAAATGCGGATTTAAAAGTAGCGGAAGCAAAGGCCGAGGAACGCAGAGCAATGGCAGTGGCAGAGGAACAGGAAATGAAGGCAAAGGCACAGGAAGCCAGAGCGAAAGTGATTGAAGCGGAGGCTGAAGTGCCAAAAGCAATGGCTCACGCATTTCAAAGCGGTAATTTGGGTGTTATGGACTATTATAAGATGAAAAACATAGAGTCAGATACCGAAATGCGAAATTCAATATCAGGAACTTCTGAAGGGTCTACTACAGAATAAGCCTGCTGTAATTTTGAATAGCAATTACGTTTAGCCAACATGGAAATGGAATTGGTTTTTGATGAAGCTGAGTTCATACGCATTTACGCTAATTCGTATTCAAAGATTTTTGAAAGTCAAAAAGGCAAAATAAACAAGTGGAAAAAGCATATTTATGCTTCTTGTTTATTAATACTACTTTTTAGCTTACTGGCCATTTATAAACTGGATTGGCTGATTTTTACCACGCTTTCCCTTATTTATGGACTTTCGTACGGTATCGATATCTTTAAATTGCTTAAAGAAGATAAACGGTCAATTCGGCAACACAAGAAAGAAGTGATGCTAATGCTTAAAAGACTGAGTGGTTTAAATCAGGTGCTGTACCGTTTTGATGATACTGATATTGAGTATTACGAGGACGGCGAATGCATAATAAAAACGAAATGGGAAACACTTACATTTTCGATTATAGATGATGATTATGTCATCCTTTATTTAGGAGAAAAAACAAGAGATTCCAATTTGTTTGTGCCTAAAAAGATGGCTAATGAGCAGGTTTATCTTGATTTCTTAGCTTTGGTAAAATCGCAATTAAAAGCAGACGCTATCCTTGTTTTAAATAAACAAAATAAACAATGAAATTTTTAAAGAAAATATTCAATAAGAAATCAGGCGAAGCAGATTCGTCTGATCCGAGCGAAGAGGAGGCCGCTGCTTTTTATGAAGAAAAATCTGCACTTATAGAAAAAATATTGGGCAATTCCGCCGGTGTTGTAGGGCATGCAATTATTCCGTTTTCCGTAGGTGGAGCTGTAGATATGTATTATTACCCTAACCATATTGAAGGGACCGCCTTTGCAACTCAGGAACTCGTGGATCTTGGTGGTAGAATGCCTAAGGAGAACCGCCTCGGGTTCTATGAACTTGTTGCTTTCACAAAAAGACCTTACGAAGTTCAAGAATCGGTGGGTGAAGGAGATTTTGGGAAGATTGAAAGACGTGTTTGCGGTACTTTTACTTTTATTGGTCAGTATTCATATGAAGCTGTGTTGCAGCCTGGAGAAACGTGTGAATTGCCCTATGAAGATGAGCCTCATCGGTATTTGGTTTTTGATACCTACAATCCACAAGATACTGAGTATAAGTTAAACAATGCGCCTTTTGGACTGCTCTTAGTAATAGAGGTATTTGAATCGGAAATGCACTTTGCCATGGAAAATGGGAGTGCAGAATTGTTTAAATTATTAAAATCAAATGGATGCTACCCATACAGTGATCTTCAAAGAGATCCTGTTGTGTGAATTATGGCAGTGTTGTGAAAACAGGAATGTCCCAGCAGGATAATTTCTAGTTGATTCAAAACACAAAAAAGGTGACTCTGTATCAGAGCCACCTTTTTTGATATACTGGATAAGCTTAATTTAGAGCTTAACAAATCGTTCTACATGTCCCGTCTCCGTAATGATGTGATATACACCTGGAGTCAAACCGGAAATGTTAATGTCGTTAGTTTCTTTTAAGCTAAGTACTTCATTTCCTAAAGCATCCACTACAATAATGTTGTGTTTGCCAGTGATTAATACTCTGTTTCCTGTTGCAGGATTCGGGTATACTTCGAAGAAGCTATTGTGGGTAGCTACAGTTTCTTCATTACTGTTAATTATTCCACCAAATGAGTAGATAGCTACAGTTCCGCTTACCTCGTTAGATAATAATATCAATGCAGGATCAGTAGTGCCTTGTTCTGCAGGAATGAAAACAATGTCTTCAGGAGCTACATCACCAAAATCTTCTGTGTTGCCATAGTTAGCAGAGCTCATGAATTCTACGAATACCGGTTCGTGAAGATCGGAAATGTCATAAACTAAGAAACCACTTTGTCTTTCTAGTCCTATGAAAGCATAAAGTACTCCGTTGTGTTCACCTGTTGTGATTGCTTCCGGTTCAGGCCCTTTATCATCAGATCTGTTTTTTGCGTCCGTCCATACAGAATCCTCAAAATCTAATTGTGCATTGAAGTAATCCGGTACTTCATCTTCCAAAATAGTTTCGAAGTCATCACCTGAATCGAAGATCATGTTTCCGTATTGGTCAAGGATTGAGAATGAGCGTGCACCGTAAGAGTATATTTGCTCCGTGTAACCATCCATATCGTAATCACCATTCGCAGTGGTAGTTTTTAATCTTCCTAGTTCAGGGTCTTCTTGTAGCATTGCGAAGTTAGGGTAGATCGTTGAATCAAGGTCAAGGTCTTTCACGCGTACCTCTTCAGAGTAACCATCGTAGTCACGGGCGTCACCTTCATTGGCAGTTAAGATGTAGTCCATGTCGTCCATAGTAAGTACTGTAATAGCATCTGGTTGAAACATGCCTAGCGTAGGGTGGTTTTCGATATAGATATCATCGCTTTTGTTTGATGCGTCAAAACCGTAGTTGTCACCAAATGCTATAATACCTAAACCTATGTCGTCTGTGACACCTTCTCCGGCAAGGCCGAAGTCATTGTCATTGATAACAGCTACTTCGTTGTTAGGGGTAAATGTGATACCTTCGGTTTTGTCTGAAACAAAGTAACCGTACGAAGGAAGGTTCATTACTTTACGCTTTAGTACAGGGTGAACGTTTATCATTGCAAGGTCATCCGCTGTCATCATTTCCAAGGTTTTAAGGTCGGTTCCTGTCGTATCTGTCAATTGAGCAAAAGAGCTGTCGAGGATGTTTGTAGCGTAGTTTATGTCAATTTCAAAGACCAGCTTTTTACTTCCTTTATCGCCAGGGATTCCTGAATCACGCTCAATTACCAAGAATTTTCCATTTCCTGCATAAGCGGCATCTCCCATTTTATCTACGCGTTTTGCAGCAAATCCAGGAAGTGCATTTCTCTCTAGCAAATAAACGTATTCAGAAACTGGCAGGCCTGTCATTGCATCGATACCTAGAATTCTGATGATATCAGAGTTGTTTTTTGTGCCGCTATTAGGGTTGTACATAGGAGATTGGATAAACGCATAGATGATGTTGTTAGCTGAATCGTATGCGATAGCCTCAAATCCTCTGTTAGCCCTCCTTTTTGCGTATTGAGCAGGTAGGGACTCTTTTCCGTAGAAGTTAGAATCCATTGGCGTATCACCTAATTGAGAAGTACCTGCAGGTACAAAACGATCAATCATTACACCATTAGGATTGAACTTATAGATAGCAGGACGGTACTCATCACACATCCAGAAGTTACCCATTTTGTCGATAAGGATACCTTCAAAGTCTCCACCAAATTTGTCATAATCCAGTTGAGTGAAAGGTCTACCATCTACTAAATAAGTGGTGTCTGTATAAACGGTGCCATCTGTTTCAGTTACAGGTACCTCATCTGCACCTGGTATGTTGCCTCTTCCTGAAATAGGAGTAGTTCCATCGGGTTGAGTCAGGAAAATGTAGTCTTCATCGCTTAATTCAATTGCACCAGATAATCTATTAAGGGTAAATTTAACTATTCTTGCCTGGTAATTCGGTAGCTTAAATGGACGTAGATTTTGAGAAGTGCCAGCGTCAGCTTTGCTTACCGTACCTTCATTTGGACCACGATCGGGAATAGCGTAGAATACATATTCTTCTTCTGTTGATTCATCAAGATTACACCATAAACCTGAAAAGCCGCCTAACATAACGGTATCTTCCTGGTAAAGTGGTTTTCCGAGTGCTGGAATATCAACCAATTCATTTATTAAATAAACATCAACATCTGGAGCTCCTTTAGAATGATCTTTGAAACCTAAAGGTAAAATGTCTATTACTTCTGCTTGTTGGATGTCAACAACAGCAATGGCATTGTTTTCCTGTAAAGAAACATAGGCCAGTTCATCGTTTTCGGAAACAGCTATGTATTCCGGCTCCAAATCCTGAGAGGTTGAAGCATTTGGTCCGAATATTCTAACGCCTTTATTAATTAAAGAGTGCTTATGCATATTCCACATGTGGAAATCTGCTGTTACAGCTTCAGCACCTGCCAAACCATTATCCAGGTAGATGATGCTAATGCTTCCTTCCGGATCGTAAGTATAGTCGTCACTTGGTTCAGCTTCGTTTGCCACTAATAGAGCGCTACCATCATGAGTGAAAGCTACCATGTCAGGTAACGCGCCAACAGTTACGGTGTCAAGGAAGGCATCGTTAGTTGAGAAGAAGGCTACAACACCCGGTAGTTGAGCGGAGTCTTTTTCAATAGCAATGGCAATCAATGTGTCGTTTATTGCTATAGAGTTTGGTCCTTTGCCATAATCACTAATATCAAGAGAAAGTACATATGCAGGAGCCATAGGGTTCGAAATATCTACTTTGTCGATAGCTTTTGTGTCGGCATTCACAAAATACATCATTTTGTTATTGTGATCGTATGCAACGATTTCTGCAGCCTCAAAGGCCCCCGTTTCATAACGGCTTACGAAGTGTGTTAACTGGGCCATGGCAAGGCCATTTACCAGTATTGATAAAATAAGGAGTAATTTTACTTTCATTAGATTAAATTTTTAGAATGATGACCAAAATTAGAGTGGTTGTATTATCTGCGAAGTATTAAAAAATTAACTAATAGTTAAATATTGATGAATATGGCACTGTAAATATTTTTTTATTATTACCTATATTAATCAATGGTTATTATTTGGAATTAATCTATATAAAAAGTGTGTAGTAAATGTGTGTTTTTAATGCGTTTAAAAGTGTTTCTTACTACTTGATCAGTGTTATTTGGTGTTTTTGAGAATTTCAAACGCTTAACTTAGAAGTAATATTTCGTTAAATAATTGCTCATATATTAGTAAAGATTAATCAATCTTTCTTTACCAGATTTGTCCTGTAATTTTAAACGAGCATTCAAAATGAAAAAATTCTATCTAACCTTAGCACTTGCTGCAACTGGTATTGCTACTACGTTTGCACAATTAGGTTTTAACAAAGATTTGGAACTAGACACAGATTTACTTCCATCTGCTATTATCATGCCTGCATCTCCTTTAACAATGGATCCAATTTTCATTGGTGGCGTTGATATCGTACAAACTACAGAAACTTATGGTAACGCTGCCGGAGAAACGCCTGCCAAACAATGGCACGATTTCTTGGGTATTACGCCAATCTGGAATAACGGTGTTTATGAAGGAGATTTCTGGGTGACTGTAAACCACGAAAGAATTCAATCTGACGATATGATTGGTGACGGTGGAGGTATGACCGTTTTCAAATGTCACGAAGATGAAAATGGTAAAGTTACTGTTTATGATGATGTTACTTTAGAAGATGGCCGTAACGGTAAATTCTTCAACGTAGATTTCGTAAATACAGTTGGTGAAACTGGTATGAACTGTGGAGGTATCCAGGCACCTAACGGTCGTATCTGGACAGCTGAAGAGTGGTTCAGAACTAGTAACTCTAGTATCTACGCTGATGGAGCTGGTGTAAGAGATACTATGGACGTTGTTGTATCTTCTGATGTAGCTGGTGACTTTGATGGTCAGACTATCCGCAAATACGAAAACTTCAACTACATGGTTGAAATCGATCCTGCACAGGGTAAAGCTATTAGAAAACAATACAACTGGGGACGTCAGGGATTTGAAGGTGGTTCTATCACAAAAGACCTTACTACTGTTTACTTCGGTGTTGATGCCAACCCTACTTTCTTCATAAAGTTTGTTGCCGATGTTGCTAACGATTTCACTTCTGGTGACCTTTTCGTTTATAAAGAAGATGCTGCTCCGGGTCAACGTTGGATCCAGATTCCTAACGCTACTTTCGAAGATGCATTTAGCGTACAGGACACAGCAATCGCTGCAGGTGCTACTATGTACAACCGTTTAGAGTGGACTGCAATGGACACTACATCAGGTATCCTTTATGTTACTGAAACAGGTAGAGATGACATTGGTGCTAGATGGGCTGATGAAGCTGCTGAAGGTGCTACTTATGCACAACACCATATCGATCGTAATGCAGCAATGGGTACAACTATCAATGATGACTACAGTGATTTATACGGTCGTGTATTGATGTTCGATCCTGCTACTGACGAAATGCATGTTCTTATTGAAGGTGGTTCTAGCAACCCTAACCTAAACAACAGAGCAAGCGTAGGCGCTTCTAACTACCCATCGGTTCACTTGTCTAACCCTGATGGTCTTACTATGATGTACACGAATAATGGTCCTTTCTTGTTAATCCAGGAAGATTTGAATGGTTCATCTCACAACCGTGTACCTTACGGAGTTTCTAACAGACTTTGTGAAATGTTTGCTTTAGATCTTTCAATTGTTGATCCTACTGTAGACAATTTGGAAAGAATCACTGCTGTTCCTCACGGTGCTGAAATCACTGGTGCTCGTGTAACTCCAAGTGGAAAAACGATCTTGGTAAACAGCCAGCACCCAGTTGGTGACGAGTTAGTGAACACTTATCCGTTCAACAACTCACTTACTGTAGCTATCACTGGTTTCGAAGGAGTGCTTACATCATTAAAAGACAAGCAAGATAATAAAGGTGCTTCATTCACTATGCACCCGAATCCTGTAACTCGTGATTTCGAATTAAATAAAGTAACTGACGTAGCTATCTACGACATGAATGGTAAATTGGTAAAAGTAGCCAGAGAGGTTAAAGAAGTAAATGTTTCTGACCTTAAGCCTGGTACTTACGTTATCAAAAACAAAGAAGAGGAAGCTCTTAAATTCATAATCCAGTAATTTTTAGGCATCTTTTTGAGTATTTATTAAAGCCGCTCCCTTTTGGGAGTGGCTTTATTTTTGCTCTGTATTAAAAGCAATAAGGATATATTAACAATTGAATAACAATGGGGTAAGTCTTTTGTAGCATCTTTGTACGATACATCAGTGTTTCATACTAATTTCATATATAAATGTCGGTTTTCAATAAAATACATCTGTTGACAGGATCAATAGTCCTTATCCTGGTATTTTTAGCACTTACTGCATTCAAAATTAAAGATGAGCCCAAACCAAATGAAGCAATTTCGTCCTGGTTTATGCAGGAAATAAAAAATATTGAAAATGTAAGCACTGCTTTTTCGAAACTGGTTCAGGAAAAGAAAAACTTCAGTGATCCTTCAATTACTGAAGTTTACAGCAAACAGCGGCAAGCTTTTAAACGTGCGGAACTATTTCTCGCCTATTTTGATCATGAATTTTACAAAAAGCATTTAAACGGAGCGCCTCTTCTTTCAATTGTACCCAATATGCCTGAATTGTCTATTAAGGAACCGGAAGGTTTACAGGTTATGGATGAGCTCATTGCGGGAGGTGAAGATTTTGAATCTTTTCGGAAAGAAGCAATCAAGTTCAATAAGCACGTTCATGAATTAAAAGATAATAATAAATATGAACTACAGGATTATCAAATTTTTGATGCGGCTACTAAACAGGTTATCAGGTTAGTAGCTATGTCTATAACGGGTTTCGATACTCCTGGTACACGTTCGGGTAGCCAAGATGCATATACTGTTTTATCATCAATGCAAGAAATTTTTGCAGAGTACAAAATCGCAGTGAAGAATGAAGAAGCACGAAATGCTTATGAGAAGCTGACCAAATTATTCACGAAATCGCAATTCTATTTGAATAATAAAGCAACAATTGATGAGTTGGATAATTATATGTTGGTAAGAGATTTGCTGAATCCATTATATGGGGCTATCGTGAATTTTCAGAAAAGCCTGGGTATTGAAAATATAGAAATGGCCCAACCTTTCAAACAAGCCATTGATCATGACACTGAAAGTATTTTTAGCAGTTCATTCATTAACCCTGACTACTATGTAAACTCTGCGGCGAACGAATCAATAGAAGGCAAAGCAAAGCTTGGTAAAATGCTGTTTTTTGATCCAGCTTTGTCAGGAAACGGTGAACGTTCATGCGCATCGTGTCACAAGCCGGAATTGGCGTTTAGTGATGGAGAAACAAAAAGTATTGCGTTTAATCATGAAGGTTCTGTAAACCGTAATTCTCCTACACTGGTAAATAGTATATATGCTTCTCATTTCTTCTATGATTTACGAGCCAAGCGCCTGGAAGATCAAATGGAACACGTAGTATTGAGTCCGCTCGAGTTTAATTCCTCGTTCGAGCTTATCAGAAAGCGATTATCTTCCAGTAATGAATATAAAGCACTTTTTAAACAGGCCTTTCCTGACATGAAGGAGGATCAGTTGCTGTCCAAGTATGCAATTAGTGCATCTATCAGTGCTTACCTTAAGACGTTGGTTTCTTTCAACTCAAAATTCGATCAGGCAATGAATAGAACGCTTTCCCTCAGCGACGATGAAATTGCAGGTTTTAACCTTTTTATGACAAAAGGGAATTGTGCTACATGTCATTTTATGCCTACGTTTGCAGGCTTGGTTCCCCCCGATTTTAAAGATTCTGAGACGGAAGTTTTGGGTGTACCCCAAGATTCTTCATTTACAAATCCAATAGTAGATACTGATAAAGGACGGTATGCCTCTGGAAACTTAAAAGAGCAGGCTCCATTTTATATGTTCTCTTTTAAGACACCCACTTTGAGAAATGTTTCACTTACAGCCCCATATATGCATAATGGTGTATACAATTCTCTGGAGCAGGTATTGCAATTTTATAACAAAGGCGGAGGTGCAGGAATGGGGATAGACCTGGAGCATCAAACGCTGGGAGTCGATCCGCTGGAGTTAAGTGAGAAAGAGATCGATCAAATTGTATTATTTCTTAAAACATTAGAAGATAATCCTTTCAAGGATGATAAACCTAAAAAACTTCCGCTTATAAATGGCGTGGAATCCAGAGAAATAGGTGGGGTTTATTAATTGATAATTTAATAACATTCTCCTAACAACTGACGTCTGCTATTGGCGTATAATTGTATTGATTATATAATAGGCAATGGAAACTAACTATAAAATAACGCTGATAGATGACTATGAAGATACCCTTGATTTGTTATATTACAATCTCTACAAAAAAGGGTTCGAGACAACAACTTTTTCAGATTCAACGGAAGCACTTAATTTTATCTCCTCTGACAATACACAATTAATACTAACCGACTGGCTTATGCCCGATGTTGACGGATTAGAACTGGTACAAAGAGTTAAGACTAATCCTACAACACGAGATATTCCTATCATAATGATTACCTGTGTAAACACAGAAAACGAAATAGCCCGTGCTTTGGATGTGGGGGTGGATCTTTTTCTTGTGAAGCCATTTAAACTTCAAGAATTGTATGCCTGTATCGATGAACTTCAAAAAAAGGAGTTCGATCAGGTTTGAAAATTAGGATATAAGTTTCAAAAAGGGGGCATTTGGCCCCTTTTTGCTTTAAAAAGAGTTTACTCTTTTTGTTTTTTTGATGCACAATGTTGAATGGCATTGGATAATTGACTATTTTCCTGTTAAATGAGCAAAAAGGGGTGAAAAAAGAGTCGGCGCTGTTATTGTGTATTTTCATTACAATTATTGTAATGATTTTAGAAATGGGGATAGGCTATTATGCAAACAGCCTCATGCTTATTAGTGATGGTTTGCACATGCTTTCTCATGCATCATCGCTTGTGGTATCACTCATTGCTATTTATATTTCACGCAATCTCGACGATACAAGAAAGTTGAGAGTAGAAGCCAAAGCCGCTTTAATTAACGGGATAAGCCTGTTCTTATTTATTATATTTTTGCTCATTGAAAGTGTTGAAAGGCTTTTGAACCCCGAAGAAATTGCTGTAGGTCAATTGTTAACCGTTGCCCTTATAGGTCTTTTTACCAATTTATTAACCGCCTATATTCTAGCTCGTACCGGCGTAGAAGACTTAAATACCAAAAGTGCTTATTTGCACATGTTGGCAGACACTTTTTCATCTGTAGCTATCGTAATAGGCGCTATAGTGATTTACTATTTCGATTGGTATATTTTAGATCCTATACTAAGTATTGTTGTCGCTGGAATTATTGCTAAATGGTCTATAGGTTTACTGAGAGATTCTATTTTAGTGCTTCAGGGAAAGGCTCATGAAATGAAGTCCGGACACCACCACCACCATGGTCACGGACATGATCACCACCACCATTAGCGGATAGCCCTGATCTTTTATTAAAATCGGGTTTTATTTTTATTTCTAAAGAATACCTTTGCCTAATTGAATAAAGGTGCAATTGTGTATGAGGTATCTAATTGAAGATCGATTTCATAAGTTACTATTTCTTGCTCTTATATGATACGTTGTTACGGCTTTTTACATTAAAGGCTATTAACATTTCGACAAGCATTTTCAAATTATCGAGTTTGCAGGTAGATTGGAAGGTGTTAACACTGAAGACGATTTGCCCTGGGAATAAAAAGCTAGAATAGGACCTGTGTTACAACCGGTTTTATGCTATGGTATATTCAAGATTTGTGAATTGATTCAAATAAATGACCCTTTTTATAAAGCATTCATATTAAGGTTAATAACCTGTATTTTGCCCCGTTAATTATTCGCTATTTTGCCAGGTCGTGTCGAGGCATGATAGAAGAGAAGAATTGGCATTAATTTTTGATATTATCTTTTTTTTTATGGTTTTTACCAGTCATCAATGTGCGTTTTTCATCGGAGACCTGGTCGGGTTTACTATGGTATTTGGAAAGAAAAACGCTGGCTTCAAGTACCCGCTCATTGGGTTGATATTGGGTTTTAGCTTTTTGTTTCGCTATCAAATCGCATTTGCCGGTATTGGGCTGGTTGTGTGGCTTATTTTAGTTAGGAAAATTCCATTAAAGCAGGATTTAGCTTTAATTGCTTCAGGTTTTCTAATTGTGTTTATAGGGATATTGATAGATTAGTGGTTCTATGGTGAGTTTACTGTATCCATTTGGCGGTATTTTAGTGTCAATTTGATTGAAATCGGTAATAAAAAAAGCATTGGAAAGTTCCAATGCTTTTTAATAAATGTGTGAATACTAACTATTAGTACCTGTATTCATCTGATTTATAAGGACCATCAACTTTTACGCCAATATAATCGGCTTGGTCCTGGCTAAGAACATCGAGTTCCACGCCAATTTTTTTCAAGTGTAATCGGGCTACTTTTTCATCGAGGTGCTTAGGAAGCGTGTATACCTTGTTTTCGTAGTTAGCGCTGTTTTGCCAAAGTTCAATTTGAGCAAGCGTCTGATTGCTAAAAGAATTTGACATAACAAAAGAAGGGTGACCTGTCGCACATCCAAGGTTAACCAAACGACCTTCTGCAAGAATTATCACTTCATTACCCGATGCAACGGTATACTTGTCTACCTGTGGTTTGATGTTTTCTTTTGTTGATCCGTAAGATTCGTTAAGCCACGCCATATCAATTTCATTATCGAAATGTCCAATATTGCAAACAATGGCCTTATCTTTTACTTTTTCGAAGTGCTTTCCAACTATTATGTCTTTATTACCTGTTGTAGTAACAACGATATCCGCTTCTTCGATAGCGTCATCCATCTTCTTCACTTCATAACCATCCATAGCGGCTTGAAGTGCACAAATAGGATCAATTTCAGTAACTATTACTCTGGCACCAGCGCCGCTCAGAGAGGCAGCAGAACCTTTACCTACATCTCCATAACCGGCAACAACGGCCACTTTGCCCGCCATCATTACGTCTGTTGCGCGTCTTATTCCATCTACCAAAGACTCTTTACAACCATATTTGTTATCAAATTTCGATTTTGTAACTGAATCGTTTACATTAATCGATGGAAGAGGTAGTGTGCCATTAGCCTCACGTTCTTTTAAGCGAAGAACGCCAGTTGTAGTTTCTTCAGATAGTCCTTTTATATCGTTAATTAGTTGCGGATATCTGTCAAAAACCATAGCAGTTAAATCACCACCATCGTCAAGAATCATGTTAAGAGGGTTGCGTTCCTCTCCAAAATGTAGAGTCTGTTCTATGCACCAGTCAAATTCTTCTTCTGTCATGCCTTTCCATGCATAAACAGCTATTCCTGCTTCTGCAATTGCTGCAGCGGCATGATCTTGTGTAGAAAAAATATTACAGGAAGACCAAGTTACCTCGGCTCCCAGTTCTACTAATGTTTCTATTAACACAGCTGTTTGTATGGTCATGTGTAGGCAACCTGCGATGCGTGCACCTTGTAAAGGTTTTTGTGCACCATACTCTTCGCGAATAGCCATTAAACCTGGCATTTCGGCTTCTGCCAGTTTGATTTCTTTGCGCCCCCATTCTGCAAGAGAAATGTCAGCGACTTTGTATTTAACGTACGTATCAACCATTTTTATATCAAATTAATTAAGTGAATTTATGTAATTATTTTGTTAAGAACTACCAAGGAATCTAATCTCTTTAAAATTATAAAGTTTTTTTTCTTCGCTTTTAAGTACCTCCAGCTGGCCCAGTTCATTTACTCCTGTAATCGTGCCATTAAAAATAACACCATCATCAAATAATAACGGCCTGTTTAAGCCATATAGCTTATCGAGATATGCCCTTCTCAGTCTTTCTAATTGACCGTCAAATAACAAGCTGTAATAATGGTCCAGGTACAAAGTTAGGGATTTTAGCTCTTTAAGTATATCCAACTCTCGTCCACATTCGAGTTGTGTACTTGTTGCGTTTAGATTATCGAACTGTGTTTGGTTTACATTTAGACCAATACCAATAACGCTTGTTTCTATGAAACGTTTAATACTGTTTTCTATTAAAATTCCAGCTATTTTTTTTTTATTAACAAAGATGTCGTTAGGCCACTTTATGCTGGCTTTACAAGTTAGTTCTCCTTCAATATAGGATGCAATTGCAAGCGAAATTATAATGTTTAGGTAAAATTGATGCTTTACTTCCAGTTTATTGGGTTTAAGGTAAACAGAAAAAGTCAGGTTTTTGTTTGCCTCGCTGAGCCATTGATTGCCACGTTGCCCTCTTCCCTTTAACTGGGTGAGAGCGACTATTATTTCTCCATTTTCAACAAACCCTTGTTTCGCCCGAGCAGTCAAATAATTGTTAGTAGAGTCACAACTCTCAATTATTTTTATACTTTGACCGATAAAACGGGTATTTAATATTAAATTGTTCAAGTATTTTTTAGTTTTGAAGTTCAAATATAAAAATACCGCTTGAAAGAAGTTAAAAAGAATGTAAGCTCTGACGAACTTTGTACATATATAGTGCAGGGAATGCAAGAAAAGAAGGCGCATAATATCGTGATCATCGATTTAAAATCTATTGCTAATGCGATTGCAGATTTTTTTGTAATTTGTTCCGGAAACTCTGATACACAAATAGACTCGATTGCAAGATCAATTGAAGAGACAGTAAACAAAGCTTGTGACGACAAGCCATGGTCTTTGGAAGGGAGAACCAATAAGGAGTGGATTTTGTTAGACTATGCAAGCGTGGTAGCCCATGTTTTTAAGCATGACCGCAGAAGTTATTATAGCTTAGAAGAACTTTGGGGAGATGCGAAAATAATTCAAATAGAAGATCAATAAGATTATTACGTGATTTAATATATCATGACAGAAAACAAAAAGAAAGGTTTTATTCCTAAAAAACAACCAAAACCAAATACACAAGTCTGGATTATTGCGATACTTATCGCAGTTGTTACTATTACCTTGTTGTATAGTCAAAGTGGCCATTTAAATAAAATCTTGTATGTAGATTTTGTGGAGATGGTTGAGGACGGAGCTGTTGAGCAGGTTGATGTCGTTAATAAAGGTTTTGCTGAAGTAACTCTCAAAGAAAGTGCATTGTCTGATGAGAAATACAGCAAATACGCAAAAAACAAAAAGGGGCTCTTTGCTGCAAATTCCGGGCCTCACTGTGCTTTTGAACTTCCATATTCGCCCGATAAATTTTGGGACAATATTGCAGATCTTAAAGAGAAAAATAATCAGCATTTTAAAGTTGAAGCTAAAACACGTGAAGATTTTTCCAACTGGTTTTTCAGTTGGGGATTCTTAATCTTACTGTTTTTTGGCTTTATGTTTATTATGAGAAGAATGACAGGGCAAGGAGGTCCTGGCGGGCAGATTTTCAATATCGGAAAATCAAAAGCGGCACTGTTTGATGCGGAGAACAAAGTGAAAGTTACATTTAACGATGTAGCAGGTTTGGAAGAAGCCAAAGAAGAAATTCGTGAAATCGTTGAGTTTTTGAAAAATCCGGGTAAGTTTACCAAACTGGGAGGTAAAATTCCTAAAGGAGCCTTACTAGTAGGCCCACCGGGAACAGGTAAAACATTGCTTGCTAAAGCGGTGGCGGGAGAAGCCAGTGTTCCTTTTTTCTCACTTTCAGGATCAGATTTTGTAGAAATGTTTGTGGGTGTTGGAGCTGCACGTGTACGTGATTTGTTTAAACAGGCCAAAGAAAAGGCGCCAGCTATAATATTTATTGACGAAATAGATGCCATAGGTAGAAGTAGGGGCCGAGGTCAAATGCCGGGAAGTAACGACGAAAGAGAGAATACACTTAATTCACTGTTAGTTGAAATGGATGGGTTTGCTACCGATTCGGGAATTATTATTCTGGCAGCAACGAACAGACCTGATGTGCTGGATTCAGCGCTTTTGAGACCCGGGAGATTTGATCGCCAGATATCAATTGACAAGCCAGATATAGTAGGTCGAGAAGCCATCTTCAAAGTCCACCTTGAGCCTTTAAAGTTGGATGATACTGTTGTCGATGCTAAAAAGCTGGCAGCACAGACACCAGGTTTTGCCGGTGCAGAAATTGCTAACGTTTGTAATGAGGCAGCCTTAATTGCAGCAAGAAATAATAAAGAACGTGTAGACATGGAGGATTTTCAAGATGCTATTGATAGGGTCATTGGCGGTCTTGAAAAGAAAAATAAAATTATATCTCCGGAAGAAAAGAAGATTGTGGCCTACCATGAAGCCGGTCATGCCATTGCCGGATGGTTTTTGGAACATGCAGATCCTTTAGTGAAAGTAAGTATTGTACCAAGGGGTGTAGCCGCTCTCGGCTATGCACAATACCTTCCTAAGGAACAGTTCTTATATCAAACAGAACAGCTTTTGGATAGTATGTGTATGACATTGGGTGGAAGGGTCGCCGAAGAAATTATCTTTGATAAAATATCTACAGGAGCACAGAACGACCTTGAGCGTATTACCAAACTGGCCTATAGTATGGTTACTATATATGGTATGAATGACAAAGTCGGAAATGTTTCCTTTCACGATGCAGAGCGTTCAGAATACTCTTTTGGAAAACCTTACTCCGAATCTACTGCCAAACTTATTGATGAAGAGGTAAAGCTTATTATTCAGCAAGCTTATCAAAAAACGAAAGACTTGCTAATGAGTAAAATTGATGAGCTGGAACTAATAGCTCAAAAACTATTGGAAAAAGAAATACTTTTTCAATCTGATTTGGTAGAACTTATTGGTGCACGACCATTTGCCAAAGAGACTACTTATGAAGCCTACACTAAAAACAGTTCAGCAGAAGAAGGAAGTGAAGTAAAAGGTAGTGTAGAAGATGCGTCTCAGGTAGAACCTGTAGCACAGAAAGCTAGCGAAGAACTTTCAAAAGACGCATCTACAGAAGAAAACTCCGGCAATAGCGAAGAAGAAGAAGAAAAAAAGGAAGAAGAAACGTCTAAGTAAAGTGATTGACATCTCTGAATTACCTCCGGGGAAAAAGGTGTATTTCGCATCTGATTTTCACCTGGGGGCTCCTAATCATTCGCAAAGTTTAGAAAGAGAAAAGATAATAGTCAGGTGGTTGAGCCTAATTCAGAATGACGCTCAAGCCTTGTTTCTGGTCGGTGACGTATTTGATTTTTGGTTCGAATATAAACATACGATTCCTAAAGGATATATAAGACTTTTAGGTAAGCTGGCAGAAATAGCAGATTCAGGAATTCCTATTTATATGTTTATGGGGAATCATGACATGTGGATGTTTGACTATTTTAAATTCCAGTTGGGTACTCAAATTTATGAGCACCCCATTCCGGTAGTTATTAATGGAAAAAGAATGTTGGTAGGGCATGGCGATGGCCTTGGACCAAAGGACAGTGTATATAAAATTCTTAAGAAGTTTTTTCGTAGCTCCTTGTGTCAATGGCTTTTTGCAAGAATTCACCCTAACCTGGGCATGTCAATTGCTCAGACTTGGTCTCGTCATAGTAGAAAGAAAGGTATAGAAAAGGATAGTCACTTTTTTGGTGAAGAAGAGCATTTATACCAATACTGTAAGGAACTAGCCAATGAATACGATGCTTTTATTTTCGGACACCGGCATTTACCCATAAAAATGCGGGTAGGAGAAAATTCCGTTTATTATAATCTTGGAGAGTGGCTTACGTATAACTCTTATGGTGTGTTTGAAGGTAGGGGTTTTCAACTCAAAGCCTTTGAAAAAGAACTGGTATGTCAAAGTTGACGAGTATCATAGCTATTTTTTTTACACTAAACGTAATAGCTCAGGACTCGCTCGTAAAGAAGGTGTCGGTTGAAACAATTAAAAGCGTTTGCCTCGATCAATTCTCCAGTGTTTACCTTATTGTTAACAATAACAAAGTGTTGAAATATGATTCTCTGGGTAATTACCAAAACGAATACCTGGGTGCGAATTTTTCAGAAATAGATTTAATAAGTGTAAGTAATGGTGTTTCTGTACTTCTCTTTAATACCCAGCTTCAACGCTATATTTTATTAGATCGCTATCTGGTCGAAAAACATGTCGGTGCTATCAATACCGCTCAAGTTGGCTTTGCAAGCCTGGTAGCACTTAGCAGTGACAATAATCTGTGGATTTTTGATGAAGTCAGCTTTGTACTGAAAAAGTACAGCCCCGATAATAACAAGATTATCCTGAACGCCTACTTGAACGCGCAACTACCCAGAGGCGATTATGCGTTTAGCCAACTCTTTGAGTATAAAAACAGGCTTTTTATGCTGGATGAATTAAATGGGGTATTTGTTTTTGATAATATGGGTAATTTGGAATTGCACCTCCCAATACAAACATCTTTTATAAGTGTATCTGGCGATTTTTTATATTATACCAAGCTCAACAGATTAATGAAGTATAATATCTACGATGCATCGGAAAAGAAGCTGGAAATGCTTTGCAACAACTATGATGCACCCAAGGTATTAAAAGGAAGTTCGCTAACCTATGTAGCTTGTGGGAACGAACTCTTAATATTACGAGGTAAGCCATGAAAGCAAGCCTCCATAAGCTGGCGATTCCGGCTATTTTCGCGGGGATTACTGAGCCTGTGATTTCAATTACAGACACCGCTTTAGTCGGTAGGCTTGAATCTACAGATATTGCTGCGGTTGGGTTGGCAGGAAGCATCATTTCAATGTTGGCATGGGTATTAAACGCGATAAATAATACATTAACCGTAAAAGTAGGAAACGAGCGCGGAGCCGGGAATGAATCTCAAGTTTTAGATTTGGTACCGGCGGTATTTATTTTTGTTTTGATTTTATCGGTTTTTGCAGCATTTATTGTTGGTGTTTTTTCATCCGAATTTTTAATGCTCTTGGATGCAGGTGGAGAGCTGCTAACAACTACGAGACATTTTTTGCTCATAAGATTGACCGGTCTGCCTGTTTTCGTTCTTGTTAATGCATTTTTTGGCTTGTTCAAGGGCTTTGAAGACACAAAAACTACCCTTTACGTTAGCTTGATGGGGATGATCATTAATGTATTACTAGATATGCTACTGATTCATGGTGTTGCAGCGCATAGCGGCTTGGGTGTGAATGGGGCGGCAATAGCCTCTGTGAGTTCCCAGGTGCTCATGCTAACTTTGTGTTTTTTTATGGTGAGAAAGTATAAAATTAATTGGCGCTATAAAAAGATTAATACAAAGGATAGAAAATACTTACTTAGATTGACTTCGAATCTGGCCATGCGCACTATCGTATTAAATATTGCCTTATTAACCGGACAAAAGTTTGCCGTGAGATTAGGTGTGGTTGAAGCCGCAGGTTATAACGTTTTTCTCAATTTATGGTTGTTTATGGCCTTTTTCGTTGATGGGTATGCGAATGCCGGACTCATACTCACGGGGTTTTATAGTGGTAAGAATGATTTCGACGCTATAAAACAATTGACCCTTCGAGTTTTTAAAATTAACCTGGTAATAGCAATTGGTTTGGGATTAGCATACTTTTTCTTTGATTTTGAAGTAGCATCGTTTTTTACCAACATCCCGGAAGTTCAAGATGCAGTAAGCACAAATATGCCTTATTTTCTGCTGCTCCTACCCGTATCTTCAGTGGCATTTTCTTTTGACGGAATTTATATCGGGCTGGGAAGAGTAGATTTTTTACGCAATGTACTTATTGTTGCCACGCTGACATACTTGCCAACGTTAGCCGGTGTCAGTTTTTTCTGGCCTTCCCTAAAAAATTGTCTATTATGCTTCATGATCTGGGTGTTAATCAGGGGGTTAATTCCAACTTTACACTTTTTATTAAAACTACGTTTCGATAGATAACGTAGTAATATTGTCCTATATGTTATTTATAATCGTATATTTAATGGACGTTTTTGATCTTAAACTATTTGCTCTTTCACTATGAATAAAATTAGACAGATATTAAAACGCAGTGTAATCGCTCTTGCGGCCGTTGTTTCGTTTGCGGCATGCGAAGATCTGGATACACTATCAGATTACGGCTGGAAACCGGAATACCTGGGGCCTGTAGTCAATTCCAATGTAAATTATTTTGATTTGGACGATTTGGTGACAACGAGCACCGATTATGAAGTAACTGCAGGAAGCTTGGAAGATGTGATTCCAGGTGCTGTAGAGGGGGCGACCTTCCCATTTATTCCTGCAATTCCAAAATTAGCAAAATTTGATTCAGAATATTTTAATTTCTTTGAATTCGCTCAAACTATCGGAGTAGATACATTAGATGCCACCATAAGCTTTAACAATATCTTTCCATTTCCTATGGGAGCAGAAACCAGAATTGTCATAAGAGATAGTGCCGACCCTTCAAATGTACTTATTGACCATTCAGTAACACGAGATGTGCCATTCGGAGATAGTTACGAATTCAATATACAGCTTAGCGATGTACTTATCAGCTCTACCACAGAGATATTTGTTGTGGATTTTAATTCTCCTGGTACTCAAAGCCAAGCTACCTTTTCCAGCGATGTATTTTCAATAAAATTGACGATGAATATTCTCGATTTGAATAGGGTGGATTTGAACCCGGAAATAAGCTATGAACTACTTGATACCGCTGAATTTGATATAGGAGATATTGATACTACCTCTTACGCTGCATATGATGGTTTTTTGTATATGTTTATGACCAATAGCTTTCCCACCTCGTTAGATGTACAAATAACATTAATAAATGATGCCGGGGATGTGGAATATGTATTTTTTAGCGATAGAGAAGACTCTACCTATGTTATAGATGCCGGAGTGGTAGATGAAGAAACAGGTGAAGTTATTAGTGAAGTAGAATCGGGAAAGGTACAATTGGTAAATATCCAGGAAGATTTGGAGGCGATAGATAGAGGTACTTGGATGGTAGTTAGGGCGGTATTAAAAACAGGGCCTAATCCTCCAACGAAATATGTCTTGACAGACATGTCTGAAATGCATATGTTGATTACGGCAGATATTGCGATAGATCCATCCAAGATAGAAACAAACTAAAAGACTACACAAATGAAAAGACTAGTAACACTTTCGTTATGTGTAGTGCTTGTTTCAACGATTGAAATGGCCTTTGCACAAGAAGATTCTCCAACAAGTTATAGTTCGTTTTTCACTTTAGCAGGTTCCAGGTATGAACCGGCGATACTGGGAGACGATCCTGATAAAATTCACATTCAATTTATCAATCTATACGGGTGGGCTGGAAACAATACCTTTACTATCGCCGACATTGAGAAAATGAAAGGAAGTTCGCTTTTGGATTTTAATTCAGAACGTCAACCGCCGTCTCAATCCGAATTTGATGATCTTTTCAGTAAATTGAAAGATGTTAACCGTTTAGGCTTTGGTGCTACGGTCGATCCTTTGAATGTTTCTTTCCGGATAGATAAATCGGGAGGAGATGAGACGGACAGTGAATTACTCACCATTTTTGCAGGTATTGGCGAGCGGATGGAATTTAACCTGAAATACCCGAATGAGTTATTTCGTTTGGCCTGGTTAGGTAACAAGCAGTTTGCCGGCGAGCGCGTAGAGTTTCCTTTTAGTGTGAATGCTTTATGGACACGAGAATATACGGTTGCTGCTGCTGCTCCCATTCCAATTGAATTGCATGAAGACATCGAATTAAGAGGTGGACTAAGATTGAAGTATATTCAGGGTCTTTATGCCTTTTTTACCGAAAGGTCCCAGGCGGGTCTATTTACAGACACGGATGGGAAATACCTGGAACTTGATTATGATTATTTGTTTCATTCTTCACTAGATCTTAGTGATTCAACCGATGATGCAGCATCCGGATTGGACCCATTTAACGGACCGGGTGCCGGATTTGCCTTCGATGTGGGAATTTCTACGCACTATAAAGAGCGTTGGTATGCAAATATTAACTTTTTGGATATTGGTGGATTAACATTTAAAGGAGAAAACAATTATACCTATGAGAATCAGGGATCTTTTCTTTATGAAGGAGTAGGCGTAGATAATCCACTAAACGATACCAGAAGACAGATTGACTCCAGCTTTCAGGAAATTTGGGAAGGAGCTTCCGAAACGACAGGTAATGATTTTAGAGTTCCTTACCCACAGAGAATGAGGTTTCATGCTTCCTACAAAATTCCGGCAAAGGATAAGCACGGTCATACTTACCACAAACATGCCGTTGGTTTGACCTTGATACAAGGTTTTAAAGATATTGGAAACGCAACTAAGTCAACCTACCTGGCAGGAGCTTATACCTTTAACTTATTATCGCATTTTGAAGTTGGGACTAATGTAGGTTTGCGCGGTTATAACATTGTCGAAATGGGTTTTTTTGCAGCTGTTAAGGCAGGTTTCTTTCGTTTAGGAATTGGCTCGGGTAATATAATAGGCCCACTCATGAAAAATGTCGCTACTGGTGGCGATTTTAACTTTAACATGACCTTCGCATTTTAACAGTCTAAATTATAAAGAGATTAAAAGGAAAATCGCGCCTCGAAACAGGCACGATTTTTTTATTTGATGTAAATTGGTTGGATATAAGCGCTTCTGACTTCTCTGTTAAAATTGTCTTTGGCCGGAATCCACTTCGGAAATTTATTTATCACTCTCAGTGCTTCCGAATCGAGAGAACCATTGATCCCTCTCAATAATTGAATGTCACTAATGCTCCCATCAATGTTTACAACAAAGCTAATCATGATTGTACCGGGAGCCGTGCTGTTTGAATTTGGATTGAAATGTTTTTGAATGAATGTATCCAAAGCTTTATCACCACCCGGGAATGTAGCTCTTTGACTTAGAAGGTGATCTGCGATAACAGCATTGTCAATTTTAAAATCAGTTAGAGATTCATCGGGAGGTAAATCAAAATTATCAGGATCAAATAGGGTGCTGCTGTCTAAATTCGAATCATCAATTTTTAGGTCGAGATCCTTTATGTCAAATTTCGTTACCTCCTCAGAAGTTTCTTTAAAGCTACTTTGATCCAAAGGAATAAATGGAACTTTAGGCGTTTTCTGAGGTATAATTACCTCTTCATATTCGTCTTCTACTGTTTCGGACCAATAAACTTCCGGAGTACTTTCCACAGCATATACATTTTGCTGCTGTAGCAGATAGATAGCTGTGAGCAGGCTGATATTTACTCCAAATAAAAAGTTTAAAAAGGCATATGGACGTATTTTATAAGCTTCCTTTTTCTTGAGATACCTGCTTATGTTTTGTCTGCTACCCGTAAGAGGCATTATTAGTTTCTTAATGATAAGCGTGCCAGTCATTATTGAAAGTAGAAACACACCCGTTGCGATTAATATTTCCATGGTTTTTTATTTGCAATGTAGTTGCAAATTCTTATAAATGCAATTTAGTTGCTTTTGAAATTTTGAGTATCTCTTTGATTTTGAGGGTGTTCTCCTTTTTGATCACCACCTTATACAGGCTATTGAGGCGTGAGAGCAAAAAGACTGGTGCAGGTATTCAGTACACCTCCCATTAAATAAAAATGCGTGTACTGCTTGTTCGCTTATTACAAATTTGATTAACTAAAAAAATTATAGTTCGTAATCAACCGCTACGCTTTTCTCCACTACTTTTTTGAAGTAATCGACAACCATTAGATGGTCGGGGTGTTGCGCATAACTTTTAAGGTCTTCTGTAGTATTAAAAGCCGATATAAGACATATATCGTATGATCTTTCAGATTGCAAAAAATCAATGCCTATTTCAAACTCCTGAATTACATCGATTTTTTCGGGTAGGGCTGAAAGTAGCTCATTCATTTTCTGAACATTTTCTGCCTTACTTAAGCCTTCGGCCTGTTCTTTTACTTTCCAGCTTACTATGTGCTTGATCACTGTGTACGCAATTATTGTTTTTGGAGCATTACCGGCATAGTGAAACTTACTTTTACCGGGCTTCCGGCATTTTTACCAGGTTTCCATTTAGGAAGGCTTTTTATTACCCGGATGGTTTCATTATTTAGGCGGTCATTTATCCCTCTCAATATTTTTACATTACTCACCGATCCGTCTTTCATAATTGTAAAGCTCACAAAAATGGTACCGTAATTCTCTTCTTCTCTATCTCGGTGTGGGAATTTGAAGTGTTCACGTACATAAGCATGTAAAGCACCTTCTCCCCCTGGGAAAACGGGTTTTTCTCCTAAGTCAAAAAAGTTGTAAGTTTTGTCATCAACGACTTCTTCTTCCGGTTCCTCAAATACCGGTTCAACGTACTCTACCGTATCTGGGTCTTCATCTTCTTCTTCATGCTCGATTTCTATATCCGGAATTTCTTCTTCATCCGGTACTTCTATAATTTCCGGTACACGAATTACAGGCGGAGGCGGAGGCGGTATTTCAGTAATTGGAATTTCTTCGAATTCTTCAACAGGTGCTTCTACATATTTGTTTTTGTTTGGGTCAAAATGTTCCTTGCTTTCTGCCGAAATCATTAGTATGGTAAAACCAAGTGCAATATTCAGGCCTATAAAGAAATTGAGCGCAGTATAGTCATTGACATTTGCAGAAGACTTCTTTTTGGTAAGTCCTTTCTCATAATTTTCGTCTTTCGGAAAATTCTTTAATAACATAGGAATTATTCCAAAACGAGTAGTAAGTATCCATATCACGATGGACACCACTAAAACTGATACTGCTATTATATAACCCATTTTAAGTTAATTTTACTCTGTAAATTAAATAAAAGAAAACGTAACCTAAAAGACTACCGCAGAAATTTGCTAACATATCTGAAAATTCCATACTCCTGCCTGGAGCAAGTCCTTGCAACAATTCCACAACGATACCAAAAATCGTTGAACTCACAATAGCTACTTTTACTGCATTAAACTTCAGGTGACATGAAGTATTCTGTTTTTTTAAACCAATGATTATCAGCAATGATTGTATCATGAACATAAATGCATGAATGATTTTATCCAGTGGTATCCCATCTATATTTGAGCTTGCACCACCGGCTAATAACGTAAGCATAAGTACTATTATTGCCCAAAAAATGGTGAAAACGTTATACTTCCAGATCATAATTTCCGCTTCTATCTATGTATATAAACAACGTTTCTAAGAAATAGTTGCTTTATAGTCCTGTACACTTAACAGGCCGTCAAGTTCATCCGGATTGTTAATTTTTAATTTTACAATCCAACCTTCACCATAAGGATCATTATTAACAAGTTCGGGAGCGTTTTCCAGGGCCTCATTAAATGCCACAACTTCTCCGGAAACCGGTATGAATAGGTCTGAAACTGTTTTTACTGCTTCGATTGTACCAAATACATCGTTTTGACTGATCGTTTCACCCAGGGTTAATACTTCTACATATACGATATCTCCCAGTTCACCTTGTGCAAAATCTGTAATACCTACTATTGCTTCATCGCCATCAAAACGTATCCATTCGTGATCTGATGTATATTTTAACTCTTCCGGAAAGTTCATTTAGTTAAAGTTTATTATCAAGGCCCAAATTTAAACAGAATTATCAGAATAAGATAATAAAAAATAGCAGAACCTGTGGCACAGAAACCACAGGTCTGTAAAATTATTTGTTTGGCTGGGGAGTAAGTCGCAAGTAAGGTCGAACCTCTGTGAATCCTTTCGGGAATTGTGCCGGAATATCTTCTGTAGCGATCGCAGGTACCACTACACATTCTTCTCCATCTTTCCAGTCGGCCGGTGTGGCTACTTTATGATAAGCTGTTAATTGTAACGAATCGATAACTCTTAAGATTTCCTGGAAATTTCGGCCTGTAGACGCGGGATAAGTCAATGTCAGTTTAACTGATTTGTCAGGCGCTATAATGAATACCGATCTTACTGTCAGTTTATTGTCAGCGTTTGGATGGATCATATCATAAAGCTCAGCTACTTTTTTGTCAGAGCCATCTATAATCGGGAAATTTACTGCACAGTTTTGTGTTGCGTTAATATCCAGAATCCAAGCTTTGTGATCTTCTACATTATCTATAGAAATGGCAATGCATTTCACATTTCTCTTGTCGAATTCTTCTTTGAGTTTTGCTACCGTCCCCAATTCGGTGGTGCATACTGGGGTAAAGTCAGCAGGGTGCGAAAATAAAATCCCCCATTTATCTCCCAGCCATTCATGGAAATTGATTTCACCCTCTGTTGTGTTTGCTACAAAGTCAGGAGCAATATCACCAAGTCTTAAAGCCATAATAATTGTAAGTTTAGATTTAAAAATTAAAAGCTCACCCAATTTAATAAAATGAGTGGGTAAAAAATAAAAAAGGACCATTTCAAATGAAATTAGTCCTTTTATGCCTGTTGGGTCAATATATTATTGAATGACTATTGGCTTTATAGCGTCATTATTTATGAATACATAATAAAGCCCAGGGTTTATATCGCTTAAATTCAGATCATAGGTCGTTAATTCTTCAAAAACCACAATACCATTGCTATTGATTAGTTTTACAATTGTGGCTTTAGTCAGGCCATCAATGAACAGCTCGCCTCTGGCCGGGTTGGGGAAAATTTTCAAAGAGCTTTCGTTATAAGCAGATTGCGTTGAAGATACTAATACGGTAACGGTATTAGAGCTTGCCTCGCAAAGACCTCCATTATCAACGATTACACTGTAATCACCATCTACGGTAGCGGTATAATTGGATTGATTTGCACCATTAATTGCTACACCATTTAACAACCATTGGTAATTGTCGTAATTATCCTCAACCGATAACTGTGACCCGTTTTCAATGATAGTTGGACTCAATGGCTGTTCTACAACGGCTATGTTAACCTCTTTAGCAGCACTGGGGCATGCTTCTTCACCAAAAACATTATTGTAGAAGAAATAATAGTAATCTGCAGGTGAGGTGGAATTGGATGAGGTGATTGTTACTGTTCCGTTTGTAGACACATAAGGATAATTAACCCCGCTATTGTCACGGTAAAGGTTTGCCGTTCCACTCACTCCTAAATACAGTTGGTTTCCGGCGGGTAGTGGTAAATTAAGATCGACGGTACTATTACCTTGTGGTACGTCAATGGTGGTCGATTCCAAAATGTTGCCATCAGGGGAATCTTTAATTACAAAAGTACGCTCGCCTGCATTTTCGGCATTAATATCTGCACTTTTCCATAATATAGGAGCGGTGACGTCGACATATAGTCCTCTGGTGTCATTGGCGTAATAACCACCATTTTCAGGTGCTTCAATACCTGCTGTTTCCTGGGCAGGACTACTCGTCCCAACGACATATACTGTTTCATCGGAAGTGACATTCGGAATGGTTAAGTTGGGCTCCGTACCAATGACTGAACCACCAATTTCATCATACCAAATATAGTAAGTGTTTCCTGTGGCACTTAACTCGGCATCGGAACCTTCACATACCGTAACATTATCGGCCCCCGGAATTGTGGGGATAATGATTTCAATAAATGCAATCTTAGTTTCGCTGTCATTTCCGAAATCGTTCGAAACCGTCAAAGTTACATCGTAAATTCCTGAACTTGTATAAATGTGCGTTGGAGACTCTTCTGTAGAGGTGGTGCCGTCACCAAAGTCCCATACGTAAGAGTTAACCGTATTAAGCGATGTGCTTGAGAATGTTACAGTTCCACAGTTTTGAATAGCAGTGAAATTAGATATCGGTGGCTGGTTGTTACTGCCGGGGTTGTAGCTTCCCGAAATGAAAAAATTGCCCATACAAGCATAATCTCCATATCCACCACTTGCCCAGGTAGCTTCACCGGCGCCATCTACTTCTATGAAATAGGTTCCTCCAGCCAGATTAGTGTTTATAACCGCCGGAACAAGGCCGTCTGGGTTGGAAGAGAGGATTTCGTTTCCATTACCATCGAGAAGGCGCGCCTGGATATTTAAATTGGTCCAACTTATGTCTTCATTGCTAACGCTGAAATTTACCTGTCCTCCCGAAGTTATGAACGAGAACATATCTTTATCCGTGTTTCTTTCTATGAGTCCGTGGTTAAATTCTTCTGCTACATTTCCATTGCTATGAACGATTTCCGTGGCATTTTGAAGGTTGTCACCATGATCATCATCTCGGTATGCCACGTTTCTATTACCTTCAATTATCGCCAGGTCGTCCTGGAACCTGTTGGCATCATTGTATTCACCCTTACTCCAATGCATCACATCTTCATTGAACGGGGTACCCATAATAGGGCCCCAGAGTCCGTTGCCGGAATCATAACCGGAATTACTGTTTCCATCATGAGAAAGACCTACTGTATGACCAACTTCATGAGAACCTGAAACTGCAGCCGATTGCGTACCACTATTAAATACCCAACACGGGTTTCCGGAATTATTATCAAAAGATCCTACGTAAGCTACACCTCCGGCGCCAGGTGAAGCATCGTTAGTGCCTGTGAATATACACATCATACGACTATTGGAAGGAGCTGCATCATAAACGGCACGTTCCGTGGTAACGTTGATGGTCCAGGGCCGGAAGTCATCTGCCATCATTTCCCAGATATCCTGAATTTTGGCATCTGACCAATTTCTTGGTTGTGCATTGATGGTGCCACCACCGACCCAGCTGGTACCCGAAACAACTTCTCCGTCAAAATCAAGGTATACAACAGCTCTTGCACCCGGTAGACTATTAAAGATTGGTTGAGCTTTCGATCTTACCACTTTTTCGTTGTTAGCTTCTTCGGGATTGTCCACATAAGTCCCGATGCATAACACATCGTGAATGTCTGCCTGGGAGATGACAAGGTCACCGCCTTCATTTGTTCGGAGCTTATAGGCTAATTCTTTGTCCGGGAAAACAAGGTTTCCTTCTGTTTTGCCATTATTTTCATATAATGTGAGGGTTCCTGCATCCTTTTCTGCTGTCGTTCCTATTATTTTGTAAGCACGCTCATCTCCGATTTTTTTGGTAACAAATATTTCGTGAGACTTTTGTTCGCTTACTTTCAGTTGGAAACTTTCCGATTCTGTATTACTGAATAGGTTTTTAACAAACAGATGGGCATTACCAAGAGCTATTTTGTCTTGGGCTTTGGAATGATAGGAGGTTATTAAAATAAATAGTACAGCAAATAGCTGAAATTTGGGGTTTTTTAGTTTAAAGAGGGGTTGTACTATGCCTCTTTGCGATATACTTTTCATAACACAAACTTTTTAGGTACATACTTTAGTTGAAATGAATGGTTTGAAGTCATTCATTCCATAATAGGTAATAGGTGATAATCAAAATCGATATTTTGAACTATGGATAAAAGAGGTGTTAAAAAATGAGTAGAAAAGTAGCGGTGTTTGGTGAGATATTACATGTTATATTTCAATATTATATTAGATAAATGAAAAATGTTCGTGTTTTCTCATAATAAGAGCACACCTTAAATAATTGGTTCTCTTGTAATTATATTGTAGGTTCTTTCTAAAGTGTACGCTCAATTAGTAGGCCATTATTTGTTTAAGCGTTGTAAACGATCTTGTATTTAGGGTCATTAACGGGGTCGAGCTCTATCTTCACTTTAGCGGTGTTTAGCAGGTCCTTACAGTCGTCGCTTAAGTGCCTGAATTTAACGTTCTTGCCAGCCTCTACATATTGATCGTTAATCTTTCTGATGGCTTCAAGCCCGGATTGATCAACGATCCGGCTTTCCTCAAAATCAATGACAATGTTGTCCGGATCTTCGTTTACAGTGAATTTATCGAGAAATGTTTTGGTAGACCCAAAGAATAGAGGTCCCCATATTTCGTAGTATTTAATACCATCTTCGGCCACTCTCTTTCTTGCTCTAATGCGCAGTGCATTATCCCAGGCAAATGATAGTGCAGCTAATATTACGCCAATAAGAACAGCCAGAGCCAGGTTATGAAGGAAAATTGTGACCAAAGAAACGATTACCATAATGATTGAATCGGCTTTTGGTGCGCGGAAAAAATCCTTAAGGCTAGACCATTCAAAGGTACCATAAGAGACCATGAACATTACCCCTACAAGAGCAGCAACCGGAATTTGTTCAATAATTGATGATAGGAACATTACAAAGGCCAGTAAGGTAAGGGCAGCAACAATTCCCGAAAGCCTTTTTCTCGCTCCCGACTCTATGTTGATCATACTTTGGCCAATCATGGCACATCCGCCCATCGAACCAAAAATACCGGAAATAACATTTGCCAGACCTTGTGCAACACTTTCCCTGTTTCCACTTCCTCTGGTGTTTGTTTTTTCATCTATGAGGGTGAGGGTAAGAAGACTTTCAATGAGACCTACGCCCGCAACACTTAATGCAGGAAGACCGATGATTTTTAATGTTTTAAGTGAAAAGAAATCGCTGGAATAGGAAGTGAAGATCGGTGGGAATCCGCCTTTCATACTTTTTCCTTCAAGGAGTGTGTGTACTGTGGGGGTGTCCAGATGAAAACCGATTGAGACCCCGGCAACTACAAGAATGGCAGCTAAGGCAGCGGGAATTACTTTGGTAAGCTTTGGGAGAAATATAATGATAAGCATGGTAACTGCTATTAAAGCCAGCATGATATACATTTTTTCACCTTGATAATAGGAAAAAACTTCATGCCCGTTTTCCATGACCTTTGAACCTAACATAGGAAATTGGGCCGTGAAAATAACAATGGCCAGTCCGTTGACAAAGCCTAGCATAACGGAATGAGGTACTAAACGGATAAATTTACCCAGCTTCAAAAAACCTACCACCATTTGAATGAAGCCACCTAGAAGTATTGTAGCATATAAATATTCGGGTCCATAGTCTTGATATAAACCCGCAATAACTACGGCTATGGCTCCGGTTGCACCCGAGATCATGCCTGGTCTACCGCCCAAAACGGCAGTCACCAATCCCATTATAAAAGCGGCATATAGACCAACCAAAGGGGGTACGCCCGCAATGAAGGAAAAAGCGATAGCTTCCGGGACAAGTGCAATGGCGACGGTAAGGCCTGCCAGAATTTCATTTTTGAAGTTTACTTCTTTTAAGTTAAAGTCCCACAATTTCATGCTCATTCACTTTAAGGCGTTTGCGGGCGCAAAGGTAAGAGCTTCCATGAAATATTATGGGATAAATTTAAACTTTTTGATGGTCGATAGATGGCGGTCGGTGTAGAACCGAAAAATGCAGTTAAATTATCATTGAAAAGCAGCTTTTGGGCTGCTTTTCAAATGCAAAATTAAATGACTTCAGGCTCGTCAACCTCTATTGCTTCACCTTTAATCTTTAATCTAATTTTATGTTCGATCTCATCCATTAATTCCGGATTGTCTATCAACAAACGTTTAACAGTATCGCGGCCTTGTCCCAATTTATTACCTGCATAAGAAAACCAGGAACCCGATTTCTCTAAAATATCCAATTCTACTCCTATGTCCAGTATTTCTCCGGCTTTTGATATGCCTTCTCCATACATAATGTCAAATTCTATAACTTTGAACGGAGGAGCAACCTTATTCTTGACCACTTTTACTTTTGCACGGTTTCCGAGGATGTTATCAGGACCATCTTTAATTTGACCTATCCTTCTTATGTCGAGGCGTACGGACGCATAGAATTTAAGTGCATTACCACCTGTGGTTGTTTCCGGGTTACCGAACATCACACCTATTTTTTCACGTAGCTGGTTGATGAATATGCATGAACACCCCGTTTTATGGATAGCACCGGTAAGCTTACGTAAAGCCTGGGACATCAATCGGGCCTGTAAGCCCATTTTGCTTTCTCCCATTTCTCCTTCCAGTTCGGCCTTCGGGGTAAGTGCCGCAACGGAATCTATTACTATAATGTCTATTGCTCCTGAGCGAATTAAATGTTCGGAAATTTCCAGGGCTTGTTCACCATTGTCTGGTTGTGAAATAAGGAGGTTTTCCGTGTCAATACCCAATTTTTCAGCGTAGGACTTATCAAAAGCGTGCTCCGCATCGATGAAAGCGGCCATGCCGCCCTTTTTTTGTGCTTCAGCGATGCAATGCATTGATAAAGTGGTTTTTCCGGAAGATTCTGGTCCATAAACCTCTATAATCCTCCCGCGAGGTATTCCCCCTATACCTAAAGCAATATCTAATCCAAGAGAACCAGTGGAAATGGCAGGTATGTCATCCACTTTGTTATCACTTAGTTTCATGACAGTGCCTTTTCCAAATTGCTTTTCAATTTTGTCGATCGTTAATTTGAGTGCTTTTAATTTTTCCGATTGATCGCTCATAGGTGTATCTTTTTTAACTTAGTTTTAAATTTAGCTAATGCTAATATAATTAGCAAATATTATTCACATATATTTCACTTTTCGACAAAGATGGTGCCAAAAATATTATGGAATTAAATTACTTAATTATTATTGGGATGATAAAAAAAGTTACGCACAAAAACAGAATATTTGGGCGTAAAATTAGTTATTATTAATGCAGCTAGATTTTTAATTAATACGATGAAAAAATATCTTTTACGCATTTGGCAAGGACTATTAGTACTAGGTACGATCTGTTTTTTTATCAATTACAGACTTGTTAGGTATGGGGTCGGGCAACTGGAAGGGCAAATCAGGGTATTAGTTCAGGCAAGGCCTTTGGCTGAAATAATGAATGATGATGAATTTCCGGACTCACTTAAGTTGAAATTGCAATATATACAGGAGATTAAAAAATATGCGGTAGATTCTCTGGGATTAGCTCCATCCGGAAGCTATAATTCGGTATTTGATCAGAAGGACAAAGATATATTGTGGGTAATTACTGCGGCCGAACCTTATAAAATGAATGATCATATGTGGTCTTTCCCTATTCTTGGTGAGGTTAGTTATAAGGGCTATTTCGATTCTGTGAACGCAGTAAATGAAATGGCAGATTTGAAAGAACAGGGTTTGGACGTAGGTATCAGGACGGTAAGTGCCTGGTCTACCCTCGGGGTATTTGATGACCCTGTCTTATCTAAATTTTTATATAGAACAGAAGCGCAATTAGCCAACCTCATTATTCATGAGCTTACACATGGCACGTTATTTGTGAAAGATAATATTGTGTACAATGAGAATTTAGCAAACTTTGTCGGAAAAGTAGGTGCCTTAAGATACTTAAAGTATAAGTATGGAACAGCTTCGGATGAAGTGTTGGCATACGCAAAAGCACTGGAAGATCAAGAGAATTACATTCGACTTGTGCTGGAAGGATCAACAGAATTGGAAAAAGTCTATTTGTCGTTTGAGGATGTATCCTTAACAGATACAGAAAAAAGCCGGAAGAAAAAGGAAACGATTAATGCTGTGGTTAACTCCATAAACCAATATGCGTTTCACAATAAAGCGAAGTATTATATAGATAAAGAAAAGGTTGGTAGAATTAATAATACCTTTTTTCTGGGCATTAAAAGGTATAACGGCATGAAAAACCAATTCGAGGAAGAATTTAAAAATGACTTTAATGAAAATTTTGATGCTTATTTAACGTATTTAAAAAAGGAGTATCCTTCTATTTAAATAAAGTCTGGAACAAAAAGAAAGGAGTAATAGCATGAAACGGTTTATTTTCTATTCGATTATTGCATTGTTAAGTTGTAGCTTCATAGCTCAAAGTGAAAGACCAGAAGAATTAAAACCCGGCAACACTTCATTTTTACCCGGTGAAGTACTTACTTATCGTTGTCATTACGGTATTTTTAATGCGGGGGAAGGTAAAATGCAGGTGAACCCCGAAACTTTCAAAGTAAACGGTAAAACATGTTATAAGATTAATGTATTTGGAAAATCCATAGGTGCATTTGCACTCATGTTACGTGTAAAGGATAACTGGAGAAGCTATGTAGATACTAATTCGATGCAGCCGGAGAAATTTTTTAGAAGCATTGAAGAAGGAAACTACAAGCTCAAAGAAACGATGTTTTATAATAAAAGCGATAAACAGGTAAAAGTATATTCCGAAAGGGAAAATAAAGATCCTAAAGAAAAGTTTTACGATGTTCCGGAAGGTGTCCATGATATAGTGAGTGGCTATTATTTCCTGCGAAATATCGATTATTCCAAGTACAAGAAAGGTGATATCATTTCGATTGATGCATTTTTCGAAGATACGCTTTACGATTTAAAAATTCGATACAAAGGGACACAGGTTATCAGAACAAAATTCGGTAAAATAAAAGCCATCAAATTGGTGCCTATTATGCCTGATAATTCTTTTTTCGATGGCGAAGATTCAATTTCAGTTTGGCTTTCGGACGATGAGAATCATATTCCTCTGAAATTGAAAGCACAAATGTTTATTGGTGCAGTAGAGGTTGATATTAAAGGATATAGAGGTTTGCGTACTAAACTGAACTTCCAATAATTGTTAAAATTTTGTTATAGCTTCTAACAAAATTTTTTAATCGCCTTATTCTGTTTATTTTTATTGAGTATTCGTTTCGATATTCGATTGACTGAAGGTGTAATAGGATGTTAATAATGAATTTTAATTAGGATATTAAACATTGGTCTGGTGAAAAACTTTCTGCTTAATAGTTGCTTTGTTTTGTGTTTGCAGGTGCTCTTTGCACAAAACTACGTGTTAGAAGGAACACTGATGAATGCTGAAGATACCGATGAATTATTTCTTTACCGCTTGGAAGGAATGAAAATGTATGAAGCCGGAAGTACTGAAGTTCATGAAGGGAAATTTAAGTTTGAGCTTAATTCAGATAAATTGGGTACTGGTATCTATAAATTGGGACTTAGCACTGCGTCTTCTCATTTTATTGTTTTACAAGCGGGGAAAAATCTGAAAGTAGAAGCCGATGTGGAAGAAATGAGTAATTCATTGGAGGCCGGAGATGATGGGGCTACGGCAGGTGTGGTCGACTATTTTGATCTGTGCTTTAATTATGATTACCATACCGGACAAATAAATAAGTCTATCAATGGCCTGGCACCTCTAAAAAGAAGGAATCCTGTTCAGTTTCAAAAGCAGAAAGAAGTACTAAGAAAACAATTGGATTCCATTAATAACCAGTTTAATGGAGATCTTGTGAAGTTGAAAAAAACAAATCAGGCACCTTTTATCCACGACTTGTGTGATTTGTTGATACGCACGGCAGCATCTGATAAATCCAATTATTTAAAGAAGGAGGAGTTTAATGACCCAAGATGGACGATGGGCGATATGTTGCCTCGCAAAATTAACCTCTATGCCCTCCATTTCTTAAAACTAAATAAGCAGACTCTTCCAAAAGAGATTACTGCTATTATTCAATTGTGTGATAGTGCCAGTATTTCCAGGGCCTTGACTTATGATTTATTAATTAGGGTCTCATCGTCGGTAGATCCGGTATTTGCCAAAGAGCTTTCAAAAGTGGCATGCAAAGAATTTCCGGAGTCAAAGTCCTTTCAAGAACTCAAGATGGCCTTTCCTCCTTCAGTTGGCGATGTGGCACCGGAAATAGCGCTACCGAATCCCGAAGGAGAGTTGCTAAAACTTTCTGACCTCAGAGGTAAAGTGGTACTTCTTGACTTTTGGGCTTCCTGGTGTAGGCCCTGTGTTGCCGAAGCACCAAATGTGAAAGCGATGTATGCTAAATACAAAGACCGGGGGTTTGCAGTATTTGGAGTGTCTCTGGACGCAAACAAAGAAAGGTGGGTGAGTGCAATAAAAGGAATAGGTCTGGACTGGCCTTACCATGTTTCCGATTTGAAATCTTCAAGTTCGGAAGCTGCATATACTTATAAAGTGAGGTCAATACCTACAACCTATTTGATTGATGAAGAAGGTAAGATAATTGCTCAAAATTTAAGAGGTGAAAACCTTCAACATGCTTTGGCAGAAATATTTAAAGATAATTAAGTGAAATACAAACTTATATATTGCAAGTTTAAAGAAACAGTGCAAGTAGTAACATTTTTTAAGCAGGCAAATATTTGTATTTTTGAAGGAGTTTAGAAAAATGAATGTGATGTTTAAAAAATATTGGGTCATTAATTGCCTGTTTTTGTGCGGCCTTTCAATGGGGCTGGCGCAAAATATTGTACTTAAAGGTAAAATTGAAAATAATGCGGAGTTGAATGAGCTCAATTTGTACTCCATTCTTTTGGATAAACCTATACTGCAGCAAACTATAAAAATTAAAAAGGGAACGGTAAAGTCATCAATTGATTTATCCGCTGTTAATCGCGGTATTTACAGGATTGGTGAATCTGAAACCAATAGCGGTTTAATTGTGCTTTATGATGATGAAGTGAACTTTACTGTTAATGCTACTGATTTTAAAAACTCCGTAAAAATTGAAGGAAGCGACGTATTAAATGGTTTGGACCGTTATCATACTATTACGCAAACATTCGAAGCGGAATTACAGGAAATTAATAAGCAAGCGCAGCAGGCAGCTCGTTTGAGACGTGTAAATCCTCAAGAGTCACAGAAACAAATGATAGCTTTAAGAGCTAAATGGGATTCTGCGCAAGTGACACTTAACGAGGATTTTAAGCGATTAAAGGTAGATTTTAAGCATAAATACATTCACGAATTGGCCGATTTGTTTATAGTAACAGAATCCACTAATAAAGAGAACTACTTAAAGAAGGAAGAGTTTCTAAACCCTATTTGGATGAGTGGAGATATGTTGATGCGTAAGGTCAATTACTACACTTTACGCTTTTTGCAGTTGTCAAAACTAAATGTAGAAAAGGAAATTAATGTGATATTGGGGTATACTAAACCCAAATCACTTTTACGTGAAAAGCTGTATGAAAACCTTATTAACATTGCACTTTCTGTAGATAAGGCTTATGCCGGTAAACTAAGTAAAGTAGCCTTTGAAGAATACCCGGAATCGGCATCCTTGAAGAAAATAAAAGAGTCGTTCCCACCTGGAATTGGAGATGAAGCACCGGAAATTGTTATGATGAATCCGGAAGGGAAAGAATTGAAGTTATCGGACCTAAGAGGTAAGGTGGTGTTGTTGGATTTTTGGGCGTCATGGTGTGGCCCTTGCATTCGTGAATCTCCAAATGTAGTAGCGGCTTATAACAAGTACAACGAAAAGGGATTTGAGGTTTTTGGAGTGTCTCTCGATAATAATAAAGACAGGTGGGTAGGAGCCATTCAGAAATACAATTTATTATGGCCAAATCATGTGTCGGACTTAAAGAAATGGAATTCTGCTGCAGGCAGAAAATACGGAGTGTCTGGTATTCCGGCAACGTTTCTTATTGATGAAAATGGAATTATAATTGCGAAAGATTTGCGTGGTCAAAAATTAGATGCGACATTAGCACAACTTCTAAGCAATAAGTAGCAGTTATGTTGTTTAATTCGAGGTCAGTAGCCTTTTTACTGGCCGTAATTGTTGGGCTTATAACCGTGGCAGCGCTTTCTATGCTCGATAGCGCAAGCTCAATGGATATTTTAGTAACTTTCATGGCCTCATTCCTGGGGACATTTATTGTTTGCTTTCTTATATTGGAATTACTCTTTTTTAAAGAGTTAAGAAGTATTTACCAGGTACTTGAACGAGCGCGTGGGAATAAACCAAAGATGGAGAAAAGCATGAACAAACCCCTTAGCGTAATGCATAAGGAACTGGTTGCTTTTTCGGAAGATAAAAACGCGGAAATATTAAAACTAAAACGCCTCGAAGAGTTCAGAAGGGAGTTTTTGGCAGATATTTCTCATGAACTAAAAACACCTATTTTTTCAGCGCAGGGATTCATACATACATTGCTCGACGGCGCCATCGATGATGAATCTGTTCGAATGAAGTTTTTGAAAAAGTCGGCAACCAGTTTAGACCATCTGGATAACCTCGTACAGGATCTGGTAGCCATTTCACAGCTCGAAACCGGTGAGATTAAAATGGAACTGGAACTGTTTAATCTCGAAAACCTGGTTAGTGAAGTATTTGAACAACTGGAGCATAAAGCGAAAAAAAGAGGAATCAGTTTAAAACTAATCAAAGATGTAGATAGACCTTATGTCATTGCTGACATTCATCGAATAATGCAAGTATTTAAGAATTTAATAGACAATAGTCTTAAATATGGTAACGAAAATGGTAGTTCCATTGTAGAATTGAATAGTTCGGAAAACAACATCTATGTGTCGGTGCGTGATAATGGGCCTGGTATCCCAGATGAACACCAGCCTCATATTTTTAAACGCTTTTATCGGGTAGATAAAAGTAGATCAAGAGAAAAAGGAGGGACCGGACTAGGCCTATCCATTGTTAAGCATATATTGGAAGCCCATGGATCCAAAATTAAATTAACCAGCGACCCGATTAACGGAACAGTATTTACCTTCAAATTAAAAAGAGGATATGAAGAAGATTGATTTCGCTTCATTGATTATTAAAGAAACTCAAGATTATATTTTTATCAATAAACCTTCCGGACTATCTTCCCTTGAAGATAGAAACGATCGTTATTCCGTTTTAAGTCTTGCTCAAGGTTATAATGAGTCTAGTCAGCTTTGTCATAGGTTAGATAAAGATACAAGCGGTGTATTAGCTGTTGCGAAGCATGCAGAGGCGTATAGACATTTGGCAATTTTATTGGAAAAAAGGGAAGTCGAAAAAATTTACCATGCAATAGTAGACGGTCGTCATGACTTGGATACTGTCAAAGTGGACGTTCCTCTTTATGTAACCGGTAATGGTAAAGTAAAAACAGACTTTCAGCTGGGTAAGCCTGCTACCACGCTTGTGAGAACCAGAAAGATCTACAAATTGCATAGTTTTATAGAATGTAAACCCCTTTCCGGGCGAACGCATCAAATAAGGGCTCACTTGTCTTATATTGGAGCACCGATAGTGGCAGATGGGCTATATGGTGGTAAACCCATTTTTCTGTCTTCATTTAAAAGAAATTTTAATATGAAACAGGGAGAAGAAGAGCGGCCTCTTATTGGTCGATTTGCGCTACATGCATTTTCGTTAGGTTTTCAGGATGTAGATGGTGAAAATTGCTACGTGGAAGCTCCTTATTTGAAAGATATGCGTGCCTTAATAAGACAGTTGGAAATGCATTAAATATGGGAAACGATTTTTTTTGGCAGGTATACGAAGTAGTGAAATTAATTCCCGAAGGAAGGGTGACCTCCTACGGTGCCATTGCAGCATATCTTGGGCTTAAGAGTAGCGCACGTACGGTAGGTTGGGCACTTAATGCTTGCCCTCATGATCAATTTATTCCTGCCCATCGGGTTGTTAACCGGAATGGTATGTTGACTGGTAAAGCTAAATTTGGTGAGCCTGAGCGTATGGCTCAGCTGCTGATGAATGAAGGTGTTGAAGTAAAAGATGATCAGGTTGTACATTTTGAAAAGCACTTTTGGGACCCTTTCAAAGAGCTGTAATTTAAGTACAATAATTACACATTTGTGATCCGCTTGTCTTTCTGAAGTGTAGCTACGAGCCAAATTCCTATAAAAGTTAATAGACCATTCAAGAGGAGTTTTTCGTAACCAAACTGGTACCCGAACAGCCATTCACTTGCGTTTTTATCAATAATATAGACAATAACAGGAGCAATTAAACAGACTATAAGTAAACCTGGTCCCTGTGCTGTTTTCTTAGTGAAAATTCCGAAAGCGAATAAACCCAAAAGCGGTCCGTAGGTGTATGTAGATGCTACAAATAATTCGTGAATGACACTGCCCTGATTGGTTATTTTAGCTAAATTGATCACCAATAACAATAAAAGTGAAAAGGCAATATGAATTTTTAGGCGAATTCGCTTTTGGTCTTGCTCAGGTTTCGATTTTATGTCTATAAAGTCAAAGCAGAACGAAGTTGTAAGCGAAGTGAGGGCTGAATCCGCACTGGAATAAGCAGCAGCTATAAGGCCTATTATAAAAGTAATTGATGCTATTTGAGGTAGATGATTAATGGCAATTGTTGCAAAAAGTCGGTCCGGAGCGGGGGCAGGTCCATTATTCCCCATTTTAACCGGCATATCAATGGACTGTTCCTGTAGAAATAAATAGAGAAGGGCACCTAAGAAGAGAAATACAAGATTGACAATGATGAGAATGGTTGAAAAACTCATCATGTTTTTTTGAGCATCCTTTAAAGATTTGCAGGTGAGATTTTTTTGCATCATATCCTGATCGAGTCCCGTCATTGCTATAGCCATAAACATGCCTCCTAAAAATTGCTTAGGGAAGTAGTTGGATAATCTAAAATTATCAAAAAAGAAAATTTGTGATAGATTGGCTTTGTTGGCATGAGTGATGCTTTCTGCCAAACTCCAGTCCAGTTTATTTAAGATGAAATAGATGGTGAGGCCCAAAGAAAAGAGCATAAAAAAAGTTTGAAGTGTGTCTGTCCAGACGACTGTTTTAATGCCTGACCTGAAAGTATATAACCATATTAAAATAATGGAAATAGATGCGGTGCCCCAGAAAGGTATACCGAATTCATCAAAAACAAAGAGCTGCAAAATATCTACCACCAGGAATAATCGAAGTGAAGCTCCGAGAATTCGGGAGATTAAAAAGAAAGAAGCTCCGGTACGATGTGTTATCTTGTCAAAACGATTGTAAAGGTAAGTGTATATCGATGTAATGTTTAATCGATAATAAAGAGGCATAAGCAAATAGGCAATGACTGCATAGCCTAATAAATAACCCAATACCATTTGCATATAAGCGAACTGTTGGCTTTCAACCCAGCCTGGAATGGAGATAAAAGTGATACCCGAAAGCGAAGCTCCGATCATTCCGAAAGCGACCAGGTACCATGGAGATGCTTTGTCTCCTGTAAAAAATGCATCTTTACCGCTTTTTGATGAAGTGAAAAAAGAAATGACTACTAATAAAATAAAGTAGACAACTATCACTGTTAGAATGATTTGAGCAGACATAAATCTTGAAATTATAATGCTTTAATCGGCTAATTTTATTAAATTTGCATCTAAAAGCAACAAAGTGATCATGAATCTATTCCCGGAACATGAAGTAGAAGAGCTGGTGGAAGTATCAAAAGATACTAGCTCGTCTATACATGAATTAATCGTTTTTAACGACGAAGTAAATACAATTGAGCATGTTATAGAAGTGTTGATGGATATCTGCGAGCATACTATAGAGCAAGCTGAACAGTGTACATGGATTATCCATTATAAAGGAAAATGTGCGGTTAAGCGAGGAGAGTTTGATAAATTGGCTTCAATGCGACAGGCTATCTGTGACAGAGGGATTCAGGCAGAAGTAGATTGATCCAGTATATCCAGCCATGTGTTTTTCTTTTCCAGTTGTGTAATTCATTAGGTATATAAGTAAATTCTCTAGATGGAGTTTCCTTCGAAGTTGATCGAAGAGGCAGTAATTGAAATTTCAAAGTTGCCTGGTATTGGTAAAAAGACAGCATTACGCCTGGCTATGCATTTACTTAAACAAGAGGTGAGTACCACCGAGCTTTTAAGTGATGCCTTGCTTAATTTGCGAAAAAACATCAATTATTGTGAGGAATGCCATTCAATCGCTGATGATAAAATTTGCCGTATTTGCGCCAGTAGTACCAGAGATGATAAAGTCATTTGTGTGGTAGAAGATTCAAAAGATGTGCTCGCAATTGAGAATACCAATCAATATTTTGGGAAATATCACGTTTTAGGTGGTGTGATATCTCCAATTGAAGGTATAGGCCCGTCCGATTTACAACTGGACTCATTAATAGAAAGAGTAAAAAAAAATGGAGTTCAGGAATTAATATTGGCCTTGAGTGCTACAATGGAAGGGGATACCACCGCTTTCTATATTACGAAAAAAATGAAAGATTTTCAAGTGAAAATTAGTACTATTGCAAGGGGAATCCCAATAGGTGGTGAAATAGATTATGCCGACGAAGTGACACTAGGAAGAAGTATTGTCACGAGAGTAGCATATAACATTCAAGGGTAATAGCGTGAAAAAGATTTCTGTCATAATAGTTAATTACAACGTATGTTATTTTTTAGAACAAGCGATTAAGTCTGTTCTTAATGCTATTAACAACCTGGATGCTGAAATTATTGTCGTTGATAATAATTCCGTTGACGGTTCGGTAGAGTTGGTTGAGAAGAAATTCCCTGAGGTTAAATTAATTGCCAATAAAAAGAATGTAGGCTTTTCAAGCGCCAATAATCAAGCTATTAAGGTAGCGCAAGGTGAGTATGTGCTGCTTTTAAACCCCGATACTGTAGTAGAAGAAGATACCCTTGAAAAATGCTGTGAATTTATGGATGAAAATCCGGAAGCAGGAGGCTTGGGTGTGAAGATGGTGGATGGTAAAGGCGTTTTTCTACCTGAGTCTAAACGAAGTTTGCCAACGCCTGCGGTTGCTTTTTATAAGATTTCCGGTTTAGCGAACTTGTTTCCGCGATCCAAAAGGTTTGGAAGGTATCATTTGGGCTTTTTACCTGAAAATGAAACCAATGAAGTGGAGGTGCTCGCCGGCGCATTTATGCTAATAAGATCAAGTGCATTGGATAAAGTGGGCTTGCTTGATGAAGATTACTTCATGTATGGTGAAGATATTGATTTGTCCTACCGTCTTATTAAAGGAGGGTATAAAAATTATTACTTTCCCAAAGCACGAATAATCCACTATAAAGGAGAAAGTACCAAGAAAACATCTGTAAATTATGTTTTTATATTTTACAGGGCAATGGTCATTTTTGCCAGGAAACATTTTTCAAGAAATAAGGCAAAACTATTTTCATTCCTAATTAATATAGCCATTTACTTAAGGGCTTCGGTAGACATCGCAGCGAATTTTTTTAAAAGGTCAGCGATTACCTTGGCAGATATTTCGCTGATCTATATAGGGATGTATTTTTTGAGTAATTACTGGGAGAGCAGCTATAAGCTCGATCAGACTACTAAATTCCCGCCAGAACTGATGTTACTTGCGGTGCCATTATATATAACAATATGGCTATTGTCCAATCACTTTTGTGGAGGTAATGATAAACCCATAAAACTGTTAAGAGTGCTCACAGGTATTACGCTGGGAACCTTGTTAATATCCGCATTTTCCAATTTTACCGAAGCACTAAGGTTTTCTAAAGCGCTCATATTATTGGGAGGGGCACTTTCATTTGCAGTCATAGCATTAAACAGGCTGGCAGAACATTACCTGAAATACGGCAATCTGGTTTTTGGTAAAATTCGGGATAAAAATGCGGTACTTGTAGGAGATTCACAAGAGTGCTGGAGAGTTATCGAATTATTGAATAAAATTAATGCCAAAGTAGATGTTGTAGGTTATTTATCGCTTAAAGAATATAGAGAACGTCTGGATAAATACCATATTGGTAATTTCGGACTTTTAGAGGAGACCGTTGAGATTTATGATGTTGATGAAGTGATTTTTTGTTCGAAGGATGTGCCGGCATTTAAGATTATTGAAAAAATGGTGGAAATGCGTCTCAACGATCTGGATTTTAAAATTGTACCTTACGAAAGCGATTATATAATAGGTAGTAATTCGAAGAATAGACCAGGAGATTTCTATACTATTGATATTAAGCTTAACATTACTCAGAAAAGCCATGTGCGAAATAAGCGCTTGCTGGATATTGGATTTAGCTTTATGAATTTGCTCCTTTATCCCTTCTTGTTTTGGTTTGTGGAGAAGAAATGGAATTATTTTAAGAATATATTCAGAGTGATGGCCGGAAAACAAACATGGGTGGGCTTCGGTTCTCATGGAAATGTTAATTTGCCGAAAATCAGGAAAGGTATTTTGTCTCCAAAAACAAATTACAGAGGAAATAAAATCGATGAAAATCTGGCAAGAAAACTCGATGCCCGATATGCCAAAGATTATCATATAGCCATTGACCTTGAAATTATTTTTAAGTCTTTCAGCAAATTAGGGGGGTGATTTTTTCTCTTTGTGTCTTAGCGATTAAGCAGCTAAGAACTAACCAGTAGTGGGTAAATAACTCGATAATTGCAAATAACACTGGATTCTGTAAAGGATAATTTATACCTTTGCCTCCCCTAAAATGATTCAAAATCAATGAGTACGTTAACAAAAACCAATCCATTATCGGAGAGAGTTTCTAGCATGGCCGAATCGGCGACAATTGCCATGGCTCAAGCGGCGAGGGAACTAGCTGCTTCCGGAGCGAATGTAATCAACTTAAGTGTTGGTGAGCCGGATTTTACTACACCTGAATATATAAAGGATGCTGCCAAGAAAGCGTTGGATGAAGGTTATACTTTTTATTCACCCGTCCCTGGATATCCCGAATTAAGAAAGGCTATCGCTAATAAGTTAAAACGTGATAATAATATTGACTGTACACCTGAGAACATAGTGGTGTCTACAGGCGCCAAACAGTCATTGGCAAATGTGATACTTAGCTTGATTAATCCCGGAGATGAAGTGGTAATACTTGGTCCTTATTGGGTAAGTTATGCCGACATCGTTAAATTTGCCGGAGGTGTTCCGGTAATTGTGGCAGGATCTATTGAAAATGATTTTAAACCTTCTGCTGAAGAAATCGCAGCGGCTTTTTCGGACAAGACGAAGGCTATGATGTTTTCTTCTCCCAGTAATCCGGCCGGAGCATTATTCAGCCAGGAAGAGCTGGAATCTATTGCAGATATCGTAGCCTCTCATGAAGATGTTTATGTGTTGTCTGATGAAATTTATGAATACATCAATTATGTAGGAGGGCACACAAGCATCGGCGCCATAGATAAGGTGAAAGATCGTGTTATTACGGTAAATGGTTTTTCAAAAGGCTTTGCGATGACAGGCTGGCGTGTAGGGTATATTTGCGCTCCTGTTTGGTTAGCGAAAGCAACTAACAAAATTCAGGGTCAGGTTACTTCAGGAACTTGTTCTATTGCACAACGTGCATGTATAGAAGCATTGGAAAATAAGGCGGAAATGGATAAAGCTACTGCCGAAATGCAAGTGGCTTTTGAAAGAAGAAGGGATTTGATAATAAGTCTTTTGAACGAAATCCCCGGTGTGAAGACCAATGTACCACAAGGTGCATTTTATATATTCCCGGATATAAGCGCTTATTTCGGTAAGAAGACTGTTGAAGGTGATGATATAGCCAATGCGAGTGATTTAAGTTTGTACCTGCTTAACAAAGCACATGTATCAACTGTTACCGGAGTTGCTTTTGGCGCTCCTAATAACATCAGGATTTCATTTGCCGCTTCCGATGATAACATCAAAGAAGCAGTTTCCAGAATTAAAGAATGTTTGGCGACATTGTCTTAAATGACCGTTGTTGAAGAAGTGAATAAACTCTTTGAGACCTTTCGGGGTCTCAAAGTTTTAATAATCGGTGATGTGATGATTGACTCCTATTTATGGGGGAATGTGGATCGCATATCTCCGGAAGCTCCCGTTCCCGTTGTTGATGTCGTGAAAAGAGAGAAACGGCTCGGGGGGGCTGCTAATGTAGCCAAAAATATACACGCCTTGGGTGCTGAAGTTTTTCTATGCTCGGTAGTAGGGCAAGATACCGAAGGGGAGGAATTTAATATTTTAATGGGGCAAAATAACATGTCCCGTGAGGGAATTGTTGAAAGCGACCAGCGTAGAACAACCATTAAACATCGAATCGTATCAGGTGGACAACATATGTTACGAGTCGATTCTGAAGACCTGCACACATTAACAGCTAACGAACATGAACAACTGTTAGGCAGAGTGAAGAGTCTGCTTCCCCTTTGTCAGGTCGTCATATTACAGGATTACGATAAAGGAGTGCTGACTCAACAAAATATACAGGCAATTATTAATAATGCCAGAGAGCAGGACGTACCTGTTGTTGTGGATCCTAAGAAAAATAATTTCCTGGACTATGTTGGTGCCAGTCTGTTTAAACCTAATTTGAAGGAACTGAAGCAGGGACTTAATATTGAATTTGACAAGAAAGATAAAAAGTCACTGGATGCTGCTGCCAAATCTTTGAAACAAAAAATGAAGGTTGATAAAGTTTTGGTAACTTTGTCTGAAGAGGGTATGGCTCTTGTAGATGATCATTTTTTGCATGAACCCGCACATCTTAGAGTCATAAATGATGTTTCAGGTGCAGGAGACACGGTAGTGTCTGTTGCCGCTTTGTGCCTCGCAGCCCAATGTAGCAATGAAGAGCTACTAAAGATATGCAATCTGGCAGGAGGATTGGTTTGTGAGCAGGTTGGAGTAGTACCTGTAAATAAAAACCAACTGAAAAACGAGGTTATAAAAAAATGGACTACATTAAAAGATGGAATGGCTTTATAGTTTTCTATACGATAGTAGATCAAAAGCAATTTACATAGTTCGCATAATTAATGTGCTCTGTACAGTTGTAGCATTTTCCTTAATAATATTTGAAGTCGGTTTTCCAATGAACGAATATCGACTGAGCTGGGTGCAAACCGCCTTCGACGTTATATTTTTGCTGTTCTCTGCCGGTTATTTTACAAAAGTACTTTATAGCTTTGAACGTTGGAAGTTTATTAAAGGTACCTGGTTTGAGTTTTTACTCATGCTTTTCATCATTATCGTTGCTATTTCCAATTTATTACTTGACGGGCAAGGGAATTTATTTGTTCATCTCTTCAGGCAAATTGACCTTGAAAAATCGCAAGAGTTTTACACGATATTTATTTCCTTAAATATGGCCTACCTGGTAGGTTTTCAGGTAGTAAAGGCCAGTCACTACATCAATTTTTTAGCACTAAAACCTGCGACCACTTTCATATTCAGTTTCATTCTATTGATAATAGTAGGTGCCGGTTTTTTGATGCTTCCGGAAATGTCCGTGGGGGAGCAGGATACCGGTTTTTTGACCGCTTTTTTTACATCAACAAGTGCGTCTTGTGTTACCGGGTTAATAGTGGTGGATACAGCTACTTATTGGACCTTTAAAGGGCATGTGGTGATAATGATTCTGATGCAATTGGGGGGGATAGGAATAGTTTCATTTGCCACTTTTTTTGCCACATTCCTGAAAAAAGGGGTGGGCATTAAACATCAGGTAATTATTCAGGATTTCCTGGCTTCCGAATCATTATTTACGGCTAAGGGGCTGCTCAGGCAGGTAGTGTTACTTACACTTGTAATAGAGTTTTTATCGACTGTACTCATATTTTTTTCATGGGGCTCGGAAGTGCCTTTTATATCATTGGGACAGAAAGTATTTTACTCAATTTTTCATGGCGTGTCAGCATTTTGTAATGCAGGTTTTAGCTTGTTTAGCCAGGGGCTCTACGAACCTGCTATACAGGGTGCTCAGGTATTGCATGTGGTCATTGCGTGTACAATAATAGTGGGTGGGCTGGGGTTCTCTACAATACAAGATTTGTTTTCTATAAAGTCTTTAAGAGAACGATTGGAGAAACCATGGAAAGACTGGAAACTGAGTACAAAAATTGCCGTGCATACTTCCATTGTCCTGATTGGTGTCGGCATGGCCGTTATTTGGGGAATAGAGTCGGGAAATGAGAAAACACTCGGGCATATGGGTAATTTTGAAGCGATGGTAGCAGCGTTTTTTCAATCTGTAACAACCAGAACAGCTGGATTCAATACCATTGACTTTTCGGTTTTAAAAAACTCAACACTTATATTCATGATAATCCTGATGTTTATTGGGGCTTCATCGGGTTCTACAGGTGGGGGAATAAAAACATCGACATTTTTGCTAATCACCATTTCATCAATCGCGACAATAAGGGGAAAAGAAAGGGTGGACCTTGCAGGCAGGACCATTTCCAGCGAATTGTTAGGGAAGGCTTTCTCCATATTTTCTTTTGCAGTTTTTTATAACCTTGTGGTCATATTCCTATTGACACTTACCGATCCGGCACTGGATGTACTACGACTTACTTTTGAAGAGGTTTCGGCATTTGCCACGGTGGGATTAAGTACAGGTATAACAGCCGACTTGTCGGTAGCAGGAAAATTTTTGATTATACTTTCTATGTTTATAGGACGTATAGGTACGCTTACTTTAGCCCTGGCACTTAGTTCAAGGACAATTTCAAACTCTGTCAAGTACCCGAACGCACATCTTATGGTCGGTTAGGTAACCATGGTGTATGATTTACGTAAAGGTATATAGGAGGGCTGTGGATATGCTATGTCGCCCTGCCCATTTTTTACATTTACTCTTAACAATCTTATTATTATGAAGAATATAATTGCCAAAATTAATGGGTTAATGCGAAAAAGTAGTGGTGAGTCTGCAGATATGATTTCAAAGCTTACCGGAAAAATTGTACGCTTAAAAGAAACCTCTTGCGATAAATTGGTGGCCTATAATCAGCCAATGTTTGATGTTGATTTCCAAACGGAATATTATGTTGTGAAAACGGAGGTCAATTCATGTAAAGGGGGGATTTGTTTCTTTTTGTTGACTTCGGAAGAGTTGGAATTATTGCATAAAAATACGATCTATTCATCTAATTCGCCGGAAAACGATGGTTATATGAGGGATTTTGCGTTTGAAATGGATAAGTCTTTGGTTCAGAGTTTGTTATCGGAGATTTCCAGTCTTCAACGAAATTCTGTGTTTGCCGGCTCTCCAAGTCTGTTTTCTTTAAAGGGAATTCAGGTTAACGCCTTTATTAAAGAGGAAGCTAAATCAATATGTGAAATAGAAAGCTGTGATTATAATCAGCTGGTAGCTTCAGAAACGTCTTTTTTCATAGATGGGACGGAACGTCTTGAGCCACGATTTTTTTGGGTTTTTCCCGAACGTTATATGAATGACTAATAGAGAATAACTCTTTTTTTTGACAAAAAAATAGAACTAATAACATTATATTTACCGTATTATAGAAAGGTAAAAAAGGCAGAATTAAGAGCATATGGAACGTATGGTGCTTGCAGCGATAGACATCGGATCAAATGCCATTAGGTTGATGATCACAAGATTTTTGGGCGAAGAGAAAAAGAACAAGAAGTTGGAATATATACGGTTTCCATTGCGCTTAGGAAAAGATGTATTTCAGACGGGTGAAATCACCTATCGAAATGAGATGAAGTTTATAGAGCTCCTTTCGGCATTCAAAACTTTAATAAACTTGTACGATGTAGATGATTTTTACGGCTGTGCTACTTCTGCGATGAGAGAATCCAAAAACGGTATGAGGATTTTAGAAAGGGCTTACGATCAAAGTGGTTTGTTTATAGACACAATAGATGGCAGGCGTGAGGCGGAACTTATAGGTCTGGCAATTAAACCACAAATGAGAACAGATCGCAATTACCTAAATATTGATGTAGGAGGAGGAAGTACAGAATTAAGCTTTTTTAAAGGAGATGTGCTGGAAGTAACCCAGTCATTTAAGTTGGGTTCGGTTCGTAATATGCACGGAAAAGACGATCCGCAAGAATGGGAGCGTATGAAAGACTGGATCAAAAAGCATTGTGAGCACCGTAACGGTGAATTGATTAAAGGGATTGGGACAGGAGGAAATATTACCAAATTCCTCGATTTTGTTGATAAAAGTAGTGGCAAGAAGGTTGATGTATCTCAAATTGAAGAAATTACTGAGCACATCAAAAGTTTTAGTATTGAAGAACGTATCAATCGACTGCATTTAAGGGCAGATAGGGCTGATGTTATTGTACATGCCGCCCAAATTTACTTAACGGCACTTAAAACGGCAGAAGCAGAAAAAATTATCATACCTAGTGTAGGTCTTAAAGACGGAATAATTGAAATGCTTAAATCCCGGAACCTGAATTGAGAAGCATTAAATCACTGCTTTTGGAATTTCTATTTGCTCGGCATTGACTTTGAATGGGGACGGTGTCATAGTAAATGACATTACTTCCTGAATGTTTTCTATGCTGTTTTCAATGTTTATTTGGAAATTGCGACATAGTGCCGACATAAGTATTTTAATTTCCATAAAGGCCAGGTTTCTGCCTGGGCAGAAACGCGAACCGGCTCCGAATGGTAAAAAAGCATCTGTATTATGGTTTTTGTGTGCCGGACATGCTTTCATTAGCCACCTTTCGGGCATAAACTCCCCAGGTTCACTAAAATTTTTGTTTTGCAAACCTGCATAGCGGTTTTGCAAGAAGATGACTGTCCCTTCCGGAATAAGGGTGTTTCCTATCGTGATTTCTTCAAGAGGCTGCATCAGTAACAGGGGCGATACGGGTTTTAATCGCATGGACTCCATAGCCACGGCTTCAGTGTATCTTAGTTCGTTTAGTGCTTCAAGTGTAGATATACATTTGTTATCTCCCATAAGGTCCAGGGCCTCCTTATGCATTTTTTCTTGTACATCAGGATACCTGTCCATGAAGTAAACCATCCATGCCATAGTATTAGCTGTGGTGTCTTCACCTGCTAAAAGCATGGTCAGTACGTTACCAAAAATTTCATCATTACTCAATTCATTATCCTTTGAGCTGGCGATGAGTGCTTCTAAAAAATTAGAAGCTTTGGTGAGTTCTTTATTTTTAGCTGCTCTGGCTTTGTCAATAATTTCGTCAATAAACTGCCTGATAACTTCGAATGAAGCCTCGACTTCCTTATCTGCTTTGGTTTTAAAGTATTTCCAGTAGGGGAACGGCGCATTGATGCGGCGAAACGCAGCCGGAAATATCTTTTCCAGGTGCTCTTGAATAACATCGTCCTTGCTTTCTATGGTATTACCATCATAGCCAAAAGCCAGTAATGTGGTAGTATCTACCGTATATCGCATAAATTCGTCGGGTAAGATCAGGCCTTCTCCGTTAGCGGTTTTCTGACTCCAGGTATTGATAAAACGGTTTGTGACTTCCAGTAATTGTGGGAAGAAATTGTTGAGGTGCTGTTGATTCAGTGCCTGAGATGTGATTCTACGCTGTTTTTTCCAGTTTTCTCCTTCGCTATTAAAAACTCCGTTCACGCCCAGTTCACGTAATACATTGTCTAGCTTCTTAGCACGTCTGAAAAGGTGAGGCCTGTTTTTAAGGATTTCATTGGCTAATGATTCGTCGCCAATAACGACAACCCTTTTATTCATTAGCTTCATGCTATACATGTCTCCATGCTCGTGCATCCAATTTTCCAGCTGATTGTGTAAGTGATTAAGTTTTATCTGGTGAGCATTACCTAAAAAAGGAAGCGTTTTTGGGGAAGGTAAATCCTCAATCGTTCGTAAGCCCTTGTTTACTTGTTGCATAGCCCTTTTTTCAGCTTAGATGTTAAAAATTGAAAGCGCAATTTACAATAATGATCAATTAAATGAACAGACCAACCGAGAAAATAAAGTGGAAGGGGAATCCCATGTTTTTATTCGGAGTAGTGTTTTTTAGAATGATTAATGAAGTGATAAGGTTTGGTTAGGTTGTGATCAGTTAAAGCGTTACCAGTATGTAGTTTGCTTTGTATACTCAAATAAAGCAAAACCTAAGTATTATGATTAAGAATTTTATCAAACTAATTGTTCTATTAGTGCTATTCTTTCCGCGCCTTGCTTTTCCCCAGGCTTGGCAGGATGTAGTATCTAAGGGAGCATTCGGGCCTCCGGATATTGATCCGGAAAAATACAGAAGTCTTACTTTTGATGTAGGCGAAATGAGTAATCTGTTGTCCAAATCAAATAAAGGATCATCAACTCAAATTACAGTTCCATTACCAAACGGTAATAATCGTCTGTTCAATATTTGGCCTGCTTCCACCGTTAGCCCGGAGCTGATGGCAAAGTATCCTTCTTTAAGGTTTTTTAGTGGAGAAGCGGTCGATAATTCTGCCGTTAGAATAAAATTGGACTATACTTCTCAGGGGTTTCATGCACTTATACTTGGTGAAGGTGCTACCATTTATGTTGATCCGTATAACCTGGACCACCTGGACGCAGTCATTTCTTACAATAAAAAAGATTTTATTGCTAATTATGAAGAAAAGCACAAGGGCGAAGTTGACGATCGTATTTGTTTGACCCATGAAGATTGGAGTGAGCAGGAAAAAGCTGAGATTTCCATTTCTTCAAAGAAATACATCCCGAACGGAACGGAACTAAGGACTTATGAGATTGCGATAACGTGTACGGGTGAGTATGGTGCTTTTCATGCTAACAGAGGTAACGGAACAGCTATTGAAAATGTGCTTGCCGGTATGGCAACAACAATGAATCGCGTGAACGGAGTTTATGAACGCGATGTGGCATGTACCATGGTTATGATTCCAGAGACTGATCAGTTGATATTTTTGGATGGTAGTACCGACCCCTATTCAAATTCATCGGCTCTGTTAAATGAAATAGATAATGAAATTAATAGTATTGTAGGTGCTGATGCTTACGATATTATGCATGGTTTTAGTACCGGGGCAGGGGGTGTTGCCAGTCTGAGAAGTGTATGTAGTTCTTCAAGAGGAGGTGTAACCGGGCGATCGCAACCAATAAACGACCCATATGACATTGATTACGTAGCACACGAAATTGGTCATCAGTATGGCGGAAATCACACTTTTAACGGAAGTACCGGATCATGTTCCAGTAATGCTTCACAATATGCTTACGAACCGGGTAGTGGTACAACAATCCAAGCTTATGCAGGGATATGTTCCGGGCAGAATATTCAAAATAATAGTGACGACCATTTCCACGTACACAGCTTTATCGAAATGACAGAGCACACTGTTCGTGGTACGGGAAATGCCTGTGCTGCTATTACGAATACCGGAAATAATCCACCCACTGTTGATCCGGGACTTACTGGCTTAACTATTCCTGTCAATACACCTTTTGAACTAACAGCAGAGGGTGCGGATCAGGATGGAGATCAGTTAACCTATTGCTGGGAAGAATATGATTTAGGACCTCAGGGGGCACCTAATTCACCATCTAATAATGCACCATTATTCCGGAGTTTTAGTCCTACAAGTAATCCTACCAGGGTTTTTCCTAAGATCGAAGATGTAATAAGTGGCAACCAAACCATGGGAGAATTATTGCCTTCGTACTCTCGTGACCTCACTTTTAAGTGTACGGTACGTGATAATAATTCGCAGAGTGGTGGTGTTACCTTTGAAGAAGTGGATTTTGAAGTCGATGCTGCTGCCGGCCCTTTTTTAGTTACTTACCCTAATACCAATGTGACGGTAGAAGGATTGACCAATGTAGAGGTAACCTGGGATGTAGCCAATACCAGTGGTGGGAGTGTTAACGCTCCTAATGTTGATATTTTCCTTTCTGTTGATGGTGGTTACACTTACGAACATACATTGATTACTTCAACTCCAAACGACGGAGCTGCTGAAGTAACAATTCCTAACACACCGACAAATCAGGCACGAATCAAAGTAAAAGGTGCTGATCATATTTTCTTTGATATTTCTAATACGAATTTTACTATCGAAGAATCTACCGGTCCAACTTATACAATGACAACTTCTGTGAATAGCCTGGAAGTTTGCGCGCCGGTTCAGGAGGAGATTGAAATTGAATTGAATGTTACCAATGGATTTAACGAGTCGGTAAGCTTATCTGCCAATGATTTACCGAATGGGATTAGTGCACAATTTGCTCAAAATCCCTACACCCCGCCAGGGTCAACTACCGTGTCATTTGATATTACCGGAGATGTTGAAGAAGGAACATACGTGGTAGAAATCGAAGCTAATTCCACGAGTATTCAAAGAACGGCTAATGTTACTTTGATTGTAGGTAAAAGCATTTTACCTAGCAGTGTCAATGATGGTGAAGGCTGTGAAGGCGCTACTGTAATGCTTGGCGTTGAAGGCGACGGTCTGTTCAATTGGTATGCCGATGAGCAAAGCGATGAAGTACTATTTACAGGTTTGGATTATGAAACGCCACCTTTGTCAGCAACAACTACCTACTTTGTTTCCGGACAGTCAGAAGGGCAAACAGTCAATGTAGGCCCCGAAACAAGTGCGATTGGTAGTGGCGAACATTCGGCTTTGGATCGTTACCTGGTTTTTGACGTATTACAGGATGCTATACTAAAATCTGTGTGGGTGAATGCAGGTTCTTCGGGAGAGAGAACTATTGTTATTGTTGAAAACGGAAGTACCATTGAAGAGCGAACAGTGAATATTCCCGCTGGCGAAGGGCGCATAGAACTAAACATGCCCTTGAAAACCGGTACGGGTTTTGAAATCGGTATTCAGGGAGGAAATGGAGATCTTTTTAGAAATAACGAAGGTGTAAGTTTCCCTTATAGCTCCGATTTGGTTGTTATTCAAACGTCAACGGCGCAGTCAAACCCAGGTGGTTTTTACTATTACCTGTACGATTGGGAAGTGAGTACGGCTCAGGGAGCCTGCGAAAGCGAGCGCGTAGAAGTGACCGCTACAATTTATGAGAATCCCGAGAAACCGGAGATTGTTGTAAATGGTAATGAGTTATCTGTCGAAGCAATTTATGACAGTTACCAATGGTATGTTGGAGGTGAAGCCATTAATGGGGCTACGTCCAGTACTTACATAGCTCAGGATACAGGTACCTACGAAGTTGTTGTTGCCAATGGGATCTGCGAAACGGAGTCAGACTCTTACTACCACAACCAAGTAGTAAGTATTAGCGAACTAAAAGTGAAAAACCTGAAAATTTACCCTATTCCGGCAAATAATGAGTTAAATGTGTCTTTTGACGAAAATCATGAATTTAACTATCAGGTTGTTTCAATTGCAGGGGAGATTTTGGCAAGTGGTGTCTTAAATCAGAACAATAATGTAATTCAGTTGAATACATTAGCGAAAGGAAGTTATTTGTTGATGCTTTCGAACGATAATGCCTCTAGAACGCTATTGTTTACAAAGCAGTAAAGAGCTCATATTAAGTGTTTGAGAAAGGAGTTTCCCTCGTTGAGGGCGCTCCTTTTTTATTTGATGGCAACAACACTTTGTGTATTTTTGATCCAAAACAGAGATGATGAGTACTTTTTTTGGTGATGCGTCGTCATGGACCGACGAATTTTTGGAGTCAAAAAGGCAGGTGTGTGATGAACCCGCAGATCTGGTCATAAAAGAGGTAGTGAAAATAGATGGGAAAGAGGGATCCAGGCAGTTATTTGATAAACTGATAACGCATATCGACATGCCCTTGGATCAGCTGCCGCCACCGGTGCAAGCGTTCATAAGCGAATATGGCGAACTACCGCAGTGGGCAGACAAGAGTAAGCTGAAAAAAGCACACGAATTCTTTCTGGATCATGGGCCCAGGCTTTTGATGATGTTGTACTACAAATCCTTACCGCTCTTATATTTGTGTAAAAACGGAGCAGAAGTATTGATCCAAACCGGAAGGCTTGCACACAAAGCCGAAGGGCATGCGGTATTTGCAAAACGAATTGCGGAAACGGGTAAGTTTCTCCTGAATGTTATGCTCGATGCACAGTTTTTAGCTCATGGACAGGCGGTACGACAGATACTTAAGGTACGATTGGTACATGCTTCCATTCGTCATTTTATTCCTGAAGAACATTGGGATAGCGAACAATTGGGTTTACCTATCAATCAGGAAGATTTGGCCACCACATTAATGACCTTTAGTTCGGTGCTTATCGATGGATTGAAACAATTTGGCGTGACGGAACAAGAAGATCGTTTGGAAGCTTATTTTCATTTATGGCAGGTAGCCGGGCACTTATTGGGTATACAAAGTAGCTTAATTCCGCAAGGTTATGAACAAGGACATATCTTAATAAAGAAAACGCTGAACAGACAAGCGGCACCTTCACCTCAAGGAGTGCTACTAACCGAAGCGCTGCTGGATTTTACGAAAGATACTATTCCAGGTGACTTTTTGGAAAGAGCAAGTCAGGTGCTGATTCGGTTTTTGATTGGTGATAATTATGCTAAGATGCTTAATGTAAATCAGCCAAAAGGATGTCTGCTTAGTTGGATGCCTAAAATACTGTCACAGGTATTTATTGGGGAAGAACGTTTAGAGAAACGATTCCCTAATTTACAGAAAGCCAGTGAAGAGCTATCGAAAGAAATGGTTCAAAGGTTGGTCGTCTATTTTGATACTTATAGTGATGAAGAGCATGCTTTTACCAGAAAGTTGGAAAGTCGCTGGGGATTGAAGTTGTCGTAAAAAGTATTGATAACTACATTTCATACCAGACACCTTCGTGATTTAAAAAGGAACTGTCTTTTCTGTTGAGGTCAAGTTTGTCGCCATGAAAATTGGTGGCTCTCAGACCTAGCTCTTTAAAGAATATTTCCGTAGCACCGAAGTCCCACAAGCTGCCACCACCTTTTTCAGGTTTGGGGAATTTAAGCATTACCGCAGGTCCATTTTCCAACACGCGAATGGCATTCATAATGGAGCCTGCACCGTCCAATATTTGATAAGGAGGAAGGTTGGTTGATTTTTTCTCAAGAATACGTTTTATGTCTTCGGAGCGCGCATCTTTTTCCAGCTTTTTATCCGTGACATAGGTGAGGAAATTGTTTTTAATTTTCGGATGCCAGGGTTTACCATTTTTGCTTACTCCTTTGCTCTTTTGCGCCACGTAGAGATTACTTTTTACGGGATCGAAAACAACACCCAATACCGATTCACCTTCTTTGCTGATCAGGGCTATCGCAACCGAGTAACCCGCCCGACCTTCGATGAAGCTTAATGTGCCGTCAAGTGGGTCTACACACCAAAAATGAGGTTTTTCGAAGCGGCTGTTGTCGTCTTCTGTCTCTTCTGATAAAAGAGCGAGGTTGTGTTTCTCCAAAGTAGGGTTGAGGTGCTTAAGTATAATCGCTTCCGCTTTTTTATCCACCTCTGTTACCACTTGCGAGGCATAGGAAATGCCTCCTTCTTTGTGCTCTATGGTTACTTTTTTTCGTGCATAGGAGCGAATTAAATCTCCGGCTTCCAATGCCGCTTCAACGGCGATAGCTTTTAGTTCGTTTAAATTCATTTTAATTGAGATATGACCTCTTTACAGATGCGTTCGCTATAAGTGTTTATTTTCCAATGGCCGGGGCTCCACCCCATAAGGAATCGGTGGAAATCCGCCCAGGCGACATGATATAAAGATCTCCATTCGCTTTCCAGTTCGTGGTGATATATATCGGAGGCTTCATGAAAGTACTTGAAATAGGTGTCCAGGATTTGCCCTTCCCGGAGTTCACAGCTTTGCTCGTCTAATACGCTTCCTACAAAATACACCAGGTCCTTCATGCCGCAACCACCACCGACGTATTGAAAATCAACAGCGGCTACATGCCCTTCTTTTGAAAAGCAGAAATTGGCCACTTTGGCATCACCATGTACCAGCGTTTTATATGGTGTATTGTTGAGCAATGCGTCGATGTGTGAAGCGGCTCTTTTCAAGGCTTTGTCCTGCAATGCTTCTAACTCTTCGGGCCGTGTGTCCAGGTGCCAATAAGTGCCTGCCTTCCAAAGTCCTGTAGTGTCGTGGTTGATAAATGAAGCATGAAAGCTTGCCAGCCATTTGAGGCATTGGTCAAATTCAAAATCGTTTAAGGAAGACTTTCGTTCGGTATACCCTGCGGTATTCAGATCTTCAAGTAGCAATATAATTTCATTGTCATTAATTTTGTTAGCATATAAACAAGCGGCAATACGCGCTTTACTTTTTTTTGCGAAGTGGCTATAAAAGTTGACTTCAACATGATACGATTTTACCTTGCGCTGATGACCAATATCGCCATTCCACCCACGAGGATGAGCATTTGCCTTATTAGTTGAAATGTGCTTAAGTATGTATGAAGTGTCGCTGTTGTCTGGCATTCGTACGCTGATTCTTAACAATTCTCCATACCCGCTCCATAATGTTTGGATAAGATCCTGATTGAGGATTTCCAAAGAACGGGTGTGTTTAAGTATAGTTTGGCGCAGTGCTACTTTCACATAGCAAAGATAGGAGTCTGTTATGTTTTGTAAAGTATTCTTTAAATTAAGAATTTACACACTCCACAATTCTGACTTTAGACAGTTAATAGGTTTGATAGCTCAGAACAGTTAACTAAATTATGCCACAGATTTAGATATAAGAATGATGGATGAATCTGTCAATATTTTTTTTCGAAAAAAGCACAAGTGTCAGGTGTCGACATAATTAATTAATTAAAAAAGTGAAAATTTAGGACATGCAATTGATGAGGTCAATTACCTAACTAAAAAATAGTAAAAGAATAATTTATGAAAAAAGCAGATATAGGAATGATAGGGTTGGCGGTAATGGGGGAGAACCTTGCTCTAAACATGGAGAGTAAGGGCTTTACCGTTGCAGTTTATAACAGGACAGTCCCCGGAAAAGAAGAAGGTGTTGTTGAACGTTTTATGGAAGGCCGCGGAGCAGGAAAACAATTTATCGGAAGTGATAAACTGGACTCGTTTGTGCAATCATTAGAGCGACCAAGAAAGGTGATGATGATGGTACGGGCAGGTGCTGCAGTAGACTATGTAATACAAGATTTATTACCTTTATTGGAGCCTGGTGATATCATAATTGATGGAGGAAATTCCAATTACCCCGATTCCAAGCGACGCACGACGGAATTGGCAGCCAAAGGAATACACTTTGTTGGAGCTGGTGTTTCTGGCGGTGAGGAAGGAGCACTCAAAGGTCCCTCGATAATGCCTGGAGGGGCTAGCGCTGCCTGGGAACATCTTAAGCCAATTTTTCAGGCTATATCAGCGCAGGTTAATGGGGAGCCTTGCTGTAATTGGATAGGCGAAGGCGGTGCAGGACATTTCGTAAAAATGGTTCACAATGGTATAGAATACGGTGATATGCAGATTATTTCCGAAGGGTATCATATATTACGTGAGCTGGCAGGATTTAGCCCCGCAGAGTTGTCAACCATATTTGCCCGATGGAACAAGGAAGAATTAAATAGTTATTTGATTGAAATTACGGCCGATATTTTGGCTTATGAAGAAGAAGGGAAACCACTAATAGACCTTATTAAAGACAGTGCCGGCCAAAAAGGAACCGGGAAGTGGACGGGAATTACAGCGCTGGATATTGGCGTGCCACTTACTTTAATAGGAGAAGCTGTTTTTGCACGTTGCCTGTCATCTTATAAAGAGGAGCGTGTCAGAGCTTCCGGCATACTTAAAGGTCCGGATGTGGTGTTGGATGTAGACAAACAGGAACTTGTTAACAGTGTAAAGGATGCATTGTACGGAGCCAAAATGATCTCTTATGCTCAGGGGTATTTGTTGTTTAAGGAGGCGGCAGCAGAACATAATTGGGATTTGGACTACGGCGTTATTGCAAAGCTCTGGAGAGGAGGCTGCATAATTCGTTCCGGATTTCTGGATAAAATTGCCGAAGCTTATGAAAAGAACCCCGGGCTGGAGAATTTGATACTAGACGATTATTTCAAAGAAGCTTTAGCTAAAACGCAGGAGGGCTGGCGAAAGGTAGTGCAGATGGCTGTAGGAAACGGAATTCCGATGCCTTCAATTTCTGCAGCACTGGCCTATTACGATGGTTATCGCTCTGCGGTATTACCAGCAAACATATTGCAGGCACAAAGGGATTATTTTGGGGCGCATACTTACGAGCGCATTGATAAACCGGCTGGAACATTCTTTCATACCAATTGGACGGGCGAAGGCGGAAGTACGTCTTCCAGTACTTATAACGTTTAACATTTAAATACCTGTTGAAATTATGGCAAAGCAACAATCAAAAAGAATAGAAGATCAGGTATTAGTGATATTTGGTGCCTCAGGAGATCTTACCTATCGGAAATTAGTACCATCACTATATGACTTGTACCGTCAGGAATTACTACCTGAACGATTTGCAGTACTAGGCGTTTCAAGAACGAAATTGTCTGATGAAGCTTTCAGGGAAAAAATGATCGCAGGCATTAAGGCGTTCAGCAATTTTAGAGATGATGACGAACAACACCTTTTCGAGTTCGCTCAACTTTTAAGTTATCAGGACATTGATACCGGCAAGACCGAAGATTATTCCAGATTGAAAACACGCTTGGACGAGGTTGATGAAAATTTGGGTATAAGCAGGGAGTATTGTTTTTACCTGGCTACACCTCCAAGTCTTTATGCACCGATAGTAGGGGCATTAGCCGCTCAGGGTATGCATACGGAAGGTGAAAATGAAGGGAAAAAAAGAGTGGTCATTGAAAAGCCTTTTGGGGTGGATTTAGATTCGGCGATTGATCTGAACAACAAAGTCCAGGAGTCTTTTAAAGAACATCAAATATATCGTATAGATCATTATTTGGGTAAAGAAACGGTTCAAAATTTGTTAGTTACGCGGTTTTCTAATGGCATGTTCGAACCTTTGTGGAATCGTAATTACATCGATCGTGTCGAAATAACTTCTGCCGAAAGTATTGGAATTGAAGATCGTGGTGGGTATTACGATCAATCAGGTGCGCTCCGGGACATGTTTCAAAATCATTTAATGCAGTTGTTGGGTTTTGTAGCAATGGAGCCGCCAATGACAATCGATGCAAATGCCATTCGAAATGAAGTGGCTAAGGTGTTTCAGGGATTGCGTCCCATTCCGGAAGATCAAGTTAAATACAACGTGGTCAGAGGGCAATATACTTCTTCTATTGTAAGAGGAGATACACTAAAAAGCTATCAGGAAGAAGGAGGAGTAAAAGAAAATTCCAGGACAGAAACCTATGTGGCAATTAAGTGTTTTGTTGATAACTGGCGCTGGAGCGATGTGCCTTTCTATGTACGTATAGGAAAGCGAATGCCTACCAGGGTAACAGAAGTTGTCATTCACTTTAAAGATGCTCCACAAAAATTATTCGGAGGTATTTTTGGTGATGATGTCGGTCACGATAATCAGTTGATTATCCGAATTCAGCCAGATGAAGGTATTCTGCTCAAATTTGGAATGAAAGTACCAGGGGCCGGGTTTAAGGTGCAAACAGTAAATATGGACTTTCATTATTCTGATCTCATGGATACCTATGTGCCAGGAGCTTACGAACGACTACTACTGGATGCCATGCAGGCAGATGCCACGCTTTATGCGCGGGCAGATGCAGTAGAGGCAGCATGGAAATTTGTAGATCCAATACAGAAAGCATGGGCCAATGACGATTCCATTGCTTTGCATGGCTACCCCGCAGGAACATGGGGCCCTATATACGCCAACGAGTTGTTTGATAATAAGCATTGCGAATGGCGTCAGCCATGTAAAAATTTGGTAAACGATGGCAATTATTGTGAATTATAACTTTTACCTGAATTATGAGCACGGAATTACGTTTTGACAATCTAAGGGAATTTGAAGCAAAAGAGGATGTAGCGGAGGCTGTGGCAGTGGCAATTGCCGACTTATTGACCGATTATGAAGGCAAAGAACAAATAAACATTGCACTTTCTGGAGGTAGCACCCCGGATGTGCTATTCCAGGTGTGGGCCGCTCAGTATCCAGACAAGATGCCCTGGGAGCGTTTGCATTTTTACTGGGTAGATGAGCGATGTGTGCCTCCACTGAATACCGATAGTAATTATGGCAGGGTAAAAAAGATATTGTTTGACAATATTAACATTCCGGCAGCAAATATCCATCGTATAAAAGGCGAATTGTCACCTGAAGAGAGTTTACTGGCATATACAGATGAGCTTGACCAGTATTTACCAATATCCAATGGTTTGCCCAAATTCGATGTGTTGCTTTTGGGTATGGGAGATGATGGACATACAGCTTCCATTTTTCCCGATAATTTATCATTACTGAGTAGTTTGGAAAATTGTAGCGTGGCAACGCACCCGCAATCAAGCCAAAAACGCATAACACTTACAGGTAAGGTGATTGAAAATGCGGCAAATATTGCCTTTTTGGTAACAGGCGAGGGCAAAGCAAATGTTATGGCTGAGATTATGAATGAAACAGGTGATTATCGGGAATACCCGGCATATCATATTCATAAAAATGCAAGTCATTGTCTGTGGTACGTAGATCAGGGAGCGGCTAGCTTAATTAAATAAATAGAAAAAGTGCGGCGTGTCTGAGTTGGTGCGCGGCATTTTTTTAGAATTATCTAGATACTTTTGAAAAAATTTTATTAATACAAGGAATGTGTTAAATGTTTAGCGATGAACTAAGAATTTGTTTCCACCAACAAACGTTCGCTTACCGTTTTACTCAGCGTTTCAGTCGGGCGTGACCCATAACGTACCGTCATGCTATGGTCAAAAGGTTCAATGTTCAGTATTTTCATTTGTAGGCCAAGACTAATTTCACGGCTGTTTAAAAACTTGAGAAAATCATCAGAAGAATTAATTACTGCTGCGATTTTAACCATGTCTCCCGAGTTGCAATCGCAAAGTTTGCGCGAGATTTTTGTGTCGATACGGCCATTTTTGTCGGGAATGGGAGACCCATGTGGGTCTAGTTTGGGATTTCCCAACAGTTCATCCATTTTATCAAAAAATTTGGGAGCTTTTATATGTTCAACCTGTTCGGCAATGGTATGAACTTCTTCCCAGCCAAATCCCATTTTTTCAACTAAGTACATTTCTGTGAGTCGATGTTTTCTCACGATTAAAGCGGCTTCTTTTTCTCCGCTTGTAGTCAGTTTAAGCGGTTTGTAACTTTCATAATGAACAAGGTCCTTTTTGGCTAATTTTTTCATCATGCTGGTGACGGTGGGCATTTTAATACCCAGGTGTTTAGAAAGGTCATTGACATTGACCTCACCCTCTTCATTGCGCAGTAAAAACAGGGTTTTAAGGTAGTTTTCTTCTATCAGGGAGTTCATTATTCAAATTTAACAATATTGTTTGTTCCTTCTGTAGCTTGTGATTATTTTTTTAGTAAAACTTTGTTAGATATATCTAACTTATTATTTTTGCTATCAAATAAATAAGATTAGGAATGTTTGAATTGCCGAAGATACGTTGTGTTGTTGTTTGCTTATTTTACATATTGTTGAGTTATAGTGCTTACTCTCAGGAAGGAGGAGTGATTAAGGGAAGGATTACTTCTGCCAATAATCCTCTTGAGTTTGCACGTATTTATTTAAAAGGGAGTGAGTACAACACGACAAGTGATTTAGAAGGTAAGTTTGAACTGAAAGGCTTGCCGGCCGGGACCTACACCGTAATTGTAAGCTTGGTAGGGTATAATACTTTTGAACAAACTATAAGTATTGAAGCCGGTGAGGTGAAAACCTTAGACGTTAGCATTGAAGTTAGTATAGAGGAATTAAATCAGGTGGTAATTACTGGTACATTAAAAGAGGTATCAAAACTGGAAAGTCCAGTGCCGGTTGAAATTTATAATCCTAACTTTTTCAAAAAGAATCCTACTCCAAATATTTACGATGCCATGCAAAATGTAAATGGCGTTCGTCCGCAACTCAATTGTCAGGTTTGTAATACAGGAGATATTCATATTAACGGTTTGGAGGGCCCCTATACTATGGTACTGATAGATGGAATGCCTATTGTAAGTTCACTTTCAACGGTGTATGGTTTGATGGGAATTCCAAATTCAATGGTGGAACGTGTGGAAGTAGTGAAAGGACCTGCTTCGTCTTTATATGGCAGTGAAGCTGTAGGGGGGCTCATTAATATTATTACCAAGAACCCGACCAATGCCCCTATAGTATCGGTAGACGTCATGGGGACGAATTGGGGGGAAGTCAATTTGGATTTATCTTTCAAAAAGAACGTTAGTAAAAGTGTAAGTGTGCTAACAGGAATCAATTATTTTAATTTCCAGCAAAAAATTGATAAGAACGACGATAATTTTACTGATATGACACTCCAGAATCGGTTGTCAGTGTTTCAGAAATGGAATTTCAAGCGTGCTCAGAACAGACTGTTTAGTTTAGCAGGTAGATTTATGTATGAAGATCGTTGGGGGGGAGAGTTGCAATGGACACCCCAATTCAGAGGGGGAGACATTATTTATGGAGAAAGCATTTTTACGGAGCGATGGGAGTTGATTGGTGCATATCAATTACCGGTGAAAGAAAAAATCTTGTTCAGTTTTTCATTTAACGATCACAAGCAAAACAGCGTCTATGGTAATACTCCTTATATAGCCGATCAAAAAATAGCTTTCTCACAGTTTACCTGGGATAAAAAAGTTGGCAAGCACGATTTATTAACTGGTTTGGCCTTCAGGTACATTTATTATGATGACAATACCCCGGGTACAGCTAATCCAGACTCAATAAATCCTCAAAATCAACCACAGAATACGTATTTGCCGGGTGTATTTGTTCAGGATGAAGTATCGGTTGCAACAAATCATAAGCTGTTAATCGGATTACGATACGATCACAATAATTATCATGGTAGCATTTTTACACCTCGACTGGCCTACAAGTGGTCACCTAATAAAAAGAATATTATTCGCTTTAACACCGGAACCGGTTTCAGAGTGGTTAATTTGTTTACTGAAGACCACGCGGCTCTTACGGGTGCACGCAGCGTGGAAATCAGAAATGAGTTGAATCCGGAAAAATCGTACAATGTTAACCTTAATTTTGTGAAGCGAATTTATACAAAAGAGAACATGTTTATAGGTTTGGATGCATCTGCTTTTTACACCTATTTCAATAATCGAATTGTCGGCGATTTTGAAACAGACCCTAACAAGATCATTTATGATAACCTTGAGGGGTATGCAGAAAGTAAAGGTCTTTCATTAAATCTGGATGTCAATTTTGATAATGGTCTCAAGTTTCTCGTCGGAGTTACGGTTATGGAAAATTCCTTAACGGAGGATGGTAAGACAGAACAACAACTATTAACCGAAAAGCTTGCGGGGACTTGGGCTGTTTCTTATAAACTCAAGGCAGATTGGACATTGGACTACACAGGCAATCTTTACAGTCCAATGCGTCTGCCTGTGTTAGGTGATACGGATCCCCGTTCTTTGAATTCACCCTGGTTTAGTATTCAGAATATTCAGGTCACCAAATCATTTAATGGCGGTTTACAGGTCTATGGTGGTGTGAAGAATTTCTTAAACTGGACACCTAACAAAGACAACGACTTTATTATAGCGCGCTCACACGATCCTTTTGATAAGAATGTGCAGTTTGATGAGGCAGGAGAGGTTGTGGCTACAGCAGACAATCCGCATGCACTCACCTTCGACCCTAGTTACGTGTATGCGCCAAATCAGGGGGCGAGGTTTTTTGTAGGATTAAGGTATAACTTTAACAGATAATGTAAGGAAGTTTGAAGAATGGTTAAGCGAATAGTTCTTTTGTGGGCAATCATCCAGTTTACTACTTCTATGTCAATCGCTCAGTTGAATGAAATTCAATTTGAGGATGTAGACAGTCTTATGAAAATAGAACCCAGGCCTATTATGGTTTGGATTCACACCGACTGGTGTCGCTATTGTGAACAAATGAGGAACACAACATTCAAAAACGAAAACCTGGTAGACAGGCTCAGCGAGCAATTCTATTTTTTGAGTCTGAATGCAGAAGATACACGCGATATAAACTTCAAAAATCACGTTTTTAAGTTCGTCCCGACAGGTCCGAATACAGGAATGCACGATTTAGCGCGCCAATTAGGGACTGTAGACGGGGGGGTGACTTTTCCTACTACCACTATTTTAAATTCGGCATATGAAATAATTTATCAGCATAACGAATATTTGTCTTCGAAGGAATTTTTAAAGCTTATTAAACAGGTTTCAGAGCGAAAAGATTGATAGTATGACTTAAAGTTATGCGAGTTTATTACATTAAAGGATGGTTGTCATGAGTGTGAGCATGAAAAGACTGGGGCAAAATGATCTGGAGCTATTTATTGAACTAATTAAAGTGTTTGAACGGGTATTTGAAATGGAACCCTATGTGAAACCAGGTTCAATGCACCTCAAGCGTTTGCTGTCTGACGAAAAGTTGAATGTCTTCGTGGCTTTACACGGGAATAAGGTTGTAGGTGGTCTAACTACTTATATACTGGAACAGTACTATTCTGAGCGCCCTTTGGCTTATATCTTCGATTTAGGAGTGCTTCCGGAGATGCAACGCAAAGGGATTGGGAAAAGTTTGATAGATCAATGCAAGCAATATTATAGAAGCAGAGGTTTTGAGGAAGTGTTTGTGCGGGCAGATGAGGTAGACCAACATGCTTTGGCGTTTTATCGAAATACGGGGCTTACGGCAGAAGAGCGGGTCCGGCATTTTTATTATAGTCTGAATAAATGAATGTCATAAAATTCCTTATAGGTTCTGCAGCACACCTATAAGGTTTTCGTCATGTAATGTCGTTACTGAGTACTCTAGCTAACTTAGATATTGTTAAATTAGCGAAGACCTTTAAGTAAGGCCGATTTTCAAATGTTGCTTAGAGCACCAAAGGTTTTCAGGTTGAGATGTTTGCGATAAGTACAGTGGTGGTCATTATGATCAAATGAACCCCGTTCAGTTTAATTTTAGCCAAAAGCACATCTTCTTAAAGGATATCTTCATTAAAAGTAAATAGTTATGAGTAATACAGTAGAGATGCAAGTAGTTCATCCTCATGCAGCGGGCATTGATGTGGGGAGTCGTTCTCATTGGGTAGCGGTAGGTCAAGGGGCTGATCAGGTGAAAGAATTTGGAGTTTATCATCAAGACTTAGAGGATTTGGTTTCCTTTCTTAAGTCTCATCAGATACGAACGGTGGCATTAGAAAGCACAGGTAGTTATTGGCAGAATCTATACAGTCTCTTAGATGCCTCAGGATTTGAGACCTGTTTATGTAATGGTAAATTCACCAAGCATATAAAAGGTAGAAAAACAGACATACAAGACTGTCAATGGATACAGAAATTACATATGCTGGGGCTTCTCAATCATAGCTTTTTACCTGAAGAAAAAACGGAAGTTCTTCGTACCTATTGTCGCCATCGAGATACGTTAATTAAGTCCGCTGCCCGTAGTAGTAATAAAATGCAAAAGTACCTGCGTCTACTCAATTTGCGTCTTGATGTAGTGGTTCGAGACATTTGTGGTGCTACAGGCATGAAAATTATCCGAGCTATTTGTCAAGGAGAAACAGATGGGAAAAAACTAGCTTCATTCAGAGATAAAAGATGCAAGAAAAGTGAAGAAGAAATAGCCAAAGCATTGAAAGGAAATGGAAGAAAAGATTATCTGTTTACCCTTAAGCAAGAGTTGGATACCTACGATTTTTATCAAGAAAAGATTAAACAATGTGATCTTGAAATTGGAGAGCAACTTGATTACATCATAGTTGATGATGAAAATAAAAAACAACACCTTCCCCCAAAGGGTAAGCGTAAACACAATAAAAACGATCCCAAAAACCTACATATTCAAAACTTATCGTATCAAATGTTTGAAGGAGTAGACCTCTCTCAAATAGAAGGTGTTAGTACGGCAACCCTGTTAACATTGATGAGTGAATTGGGGATAGATGGGATCAGTAAGTTTGAAACAGCCAAGCAGTTTACAAGCTGGCTTAGGCTGGCTCCTAACAACAAAGTCAGTGGAGGCAAATTACTTTCCAGTCGTATTCCTAAAGGAAGTAATCGAGTAAAAATAGCTCTACGCAATGCTGCTAATGTGATAGGAAATCAAAAGAAGTCTACACCGCTCAAAGATTTTTTTGCCAAAATATCATTCAGAAAAGGCAGAGCCGCAGCCATTAGTGCAACGGCTAGAAAACTGGCAGTAATCATATGGAATATGGTAACAAAAGGAGTGCCCTATAACAGAATAAAACTTCATGTCGATGAAGACAAACAAAGAAATTCGGTCATCAAAAGAATAAAGAATCAGATGAAAAACTACAGCATAACCATAGATATGGTTCAAATAGAAGATAATCCCCCTTTAACTACTTGTTAAAGTAAATTGATAAGGGAGTTAGTCAGTTTGTGAAAGTATTCCTATTCAAATTACGTACATTGAAGTATGAAAAAACACGTTCCATACACACTATTAGTTTTTATTTTGCCATTTATTTTAGTGTCCTGTTCGGATGACAGGAAAATGGTGAATATGGCTTTGAAAAAAAATGGAAAAGTATACTTGTTTTCATCTTTGGGAGAGGCGGCAGTAGTGCATAGTTTAGCAGAGGGAAAGGCACCTGCTGTGTTAAAAGATATGCAGGTGGTATTGGAAGATGGTCAGCTCTTTACTCAAACAGCATTTTTGAAAAACGTAGCAGCTATCTTTACCCGATCTTACGAAATACACGAGGTGCCGCAGGGAGCTGTTGCAGGCTATCTAACTACTAATAATGGCCGTTTTAATCAAGTGCTGGAGCATAAACATGGAGATGAAGTCGGACAGATTACCAGCCAATTCACCGCTACGATAACACCGACCAATGGGAATTCCATTGCCATAATTTGGGAGTATGCACCAGCACAAAAAGCAATTGAAAACTGTGAAGTAATGTCACTTGTAGTGCCTTATGTGGAGGGCAGTACCAATGAATTTACGACTCGTGATTTTGTGATGGTGAACCTGAGTAAATTGTTACAGCAAATAAACCCTCAAGCTGCGCTCGAATTTGATGAGCAGAATATGGTCTTGTATATTGTGGAATGAATTTTAACCAATCCTATAGGTCTTAAGGCCTATGCGGTTCGATAACCATAATTGAATTTTGAACATGTATGATACGCTAATCAACTTTTTTAACGAGCGCATAGAACTTGACAGTGATGAGCAGGCATTTCTGCAAAAGAATACAGTGTTAAGAGCTGTCCAAAGAAATGAGGTGTTACTTAAACAAGGGCACGTATCCCGCGAATTCTTTTTTGTAGTGTCTGGGTGCGTGCGCTTATATTATGAATCGGGCTTAGAAGAAAAAACGGCATTTTTTTACACCGAAAATATGTTTGTAAGTTCCTATCAAAGTTTTACCAAACAAATACCGGCAAAGCATAATTTAGTGGCTCTTGAAGATTCAAGATTAATCGTCTTTGACTTCGAATCAACCTTACGTTTTCTTGAATATTCACCGAAATTTGATGCATTGGCAAGGATAGTTCTTGAAGATGAATTAGCTATTTATCAGGATATAATTGCTTCGTTTGTTACGCAAAATGCCGAGGAACGCTACCTGTATTTACTCAATAATAACCCCATGCTCTTCGAGCGAATACCTCAACATCAAATCGCTACTTATCTAGGTGTTTCACCGGAAACCTTGAGTAGAATAAGAAGAAGGATCATAAAAAAATGATTTCTTGACGATCGTCAATGGACTGCTTGTTGAAGCTTCTTTAACTTTGAAATAAAAACTATGAAAAAGTTATATTTAGTACTCACAATTGCGGGATTTATTGCACCAAGCATACTTGTCGCAGTAGAATCTTTCGAAACGGGCAATGTATTACTTTATGGCAATCCTGCCGCTACTTTTGAAGGTATGTTTGCGAACAGGATATCGTCAATATTTGCCATGGATTTACTGTTTTCAGTTTTGGTATTTTTTGTATGGTCGTTTATTGAAAGCAAACGGGTTGAGTTAAAAGGTGTAGGATGGCTATGGTTAATTACTATGTTGTTCGGTTTGGCGGGAGGCATACCATTGTTTCTATATATAAGAGAAGTCAGGCTTGAAAGCCTTAGGGGGGGGGCGGTAAAGTGCTGAACGTGGCTTAGGTTTTTAACGAGTAATTTTGGGTATTCGTCTTAAGATATTTGCCTATCGTCCAAATTACACTATCCGAGACTAACAGGGCTTATTTTTCGTCGTTAATTAAAGTGTAGACAGACCAGAAAATTAACAGCCATGAAAAATGTATTCGTTCTTATTACCCTCATTATTATAAGTACCACCGCAGCAGTAGCCAATGGAAGTAATGAGCAAAAAAAGACGAATACCAAGACCAATCAACAAGCTGTTAAAGTTAAAGTAAAGGAAAAGAAGCCTGTTCGCAGGATTCATAAAAGCCAAATTTATAAGTTGGGTGTTGAATATAATCCCAAGCGTATGTGCTAAAATATCGGATTTTTTGATCATACATTTTTAAGATTTTTTAACGTATCCAAAAAAGTAATCGCCCAAATTGTAGTCCGGATTTTGTGTTTTTCCAGTAGCTAATAAGATGCAGCCAGGTGATTTTGGTTTTTTTTACTATAATCAGTGTTGCCAGGATTATGTAAGAAGTCATGTTTATGACCAGAACAGTTATAATTCCGAACCATGAACTTATGAAATTGCTTTTTCTGGGATAAGTGTCTATACAATTACCGGTTTGGTAACAGAATGTGCTGAAAATGGTTTCTATGATTTTTATTTTGGCAAAAATGAGAAATCCACCTGCATATATACCGATCCCGATTATTACCGGGATAATGAGTATATCTCCCATCCGGTGAATTTTGCGGAAGCTATGAATGAAAATCTGCTAACCTATCTATTTGAAGAGAATGACCCGGCTGCTTACCTTTTAAGTGGTCGTAAGCGATCAGGATTTACCTTACCCTATTCTATAAATATAGAAAATAGGGGTAAGAATGATTTAACCTTAGATGTGGTAACAGAATTGGATGATGCATTAAGTTACACCACTACCCAAGGTGAAGATCCCCCTACTGCCGTAAGCTGGCAAGCATTGAGCTGTTCCAATATCCTTGTTCTAACCGGTACTAATAAACGCTTAAGGTTTTACGTTACATTGGATAAGGAAATTCCCTTAGGAACTATTTTTATAGGCAGTTTCATAAAGGATTAGGAACATGCTGTTGCGAATCCAAAAAGCTATCTCGGGTAGGGATAGCTTTTCTTTTTTGTATACTAACTAATAGCTTGGGTTACATGTGTGGAGCAAAGTCTCTTTTTTCAACGAGCGATTCACATCATTCACCCTAAAAACTGCTTCTGCGGTCCAATAGGGCCTGATTTAGCTCAACAGAGCTTCAATTTTCCCCGTTAATTAAAGTGTAGATTAACTTAAAAGATTAAAACCATGAAAAATTTATTCGTTCTTATCGCCATCACTCTAGTAACAATAAGCACAACTTTAGCTAACGGTAGTAATGAGCAGAAAAAAACGAATACAGATAATAAGAAACGAGTTCAGACAGTAAAAGTTAAACAAAAGCAACCTGTGCGAAGAATACACAAAAGCCAAATCTATAAGTTGGGTGTAGAATATAACCCAAAGCGTTTGAGCTAATAAGAACCTACTTTTGTTTTAATCTATAAAAAAATTGCGCGCTTATATTTAAAGAGACCAACCTTAATGAAATCCTGAATAAACATTCGATTTATTCAGGATTTGTTTTTTTAAGCAAGTAGCCTCTCCGTATCAAGTTTGGAGAGGCTTTGTATTGTTTACAGTTAATTTTAGTAGTTTAATAACCCGGATTTTGAATCAAATTGGGGTTTCCTCCAAGCGCAGTTGCCGGAATAGGGAACAGTGTAGCTGAAGGAGACGTTATCTCTTTGTTACTCCAGGCTTCAGAAAATTTATCGAAGCGAATCAAGTCTGTACGTCTATGCATTTCCAGGTAGAGCTCGTACCCGCGTTCATCAAGTATTTCTTGTCCGTCCGCACTCAGCGTTACTAAATTAGGTACTCCCCGATTTGCACGCAATTCATTGATAGTAGCGATTGCGTCGCCTTGGCCAGAACGCCATTCTGCTTCAGCTTTCATAAGTACAACATCAGAATAACGCAAAAGTGGGTTGTCTGTACCTGTTGCGGCTGGTCCTTCATCTGGTTCAAATTTAATTACACGCGGGCCTTCATTTTGAAGTGCACCATATAAAGGAGCCTCTACTGTGAGGTCGAGCGGGGCACCCGCCTGGGTGGTCAGGTTACTGCTGTCGGCGCTTAATTGCTGCCCTGCTAAAAAACCAAAATTAAATAAGTTCTTGCTAGTCATTTGTGCTGTTCCCGGGGAATGAAAACGTATGTCGTCCTGATCGAATGAATTGTAGAAATCTGCTAAAACAGCGAATCCGTTCCATCCACCTTGATCCCAACAGGTATATGGCCGAATACGTGCGTCCATATTTCGGCCTGTTTCTTCTCCGTTTTGAATAGCCAAAATAATTTCGGTTGAGACGGTACCATTATCCAAACCGAAGTTATCTGTAAAATAAGTGTTGGCAGGACTTAAGGAAAAGTTGCCTGAGTTGATTACATCATTGGCGTATGTAATTACCTTTTCCATATCATCTGAAGGGGCAGTGCTTAATCCATCATAAATGAATTTGTTGAGATAAATTTTAGCCAGAAGAGCCTGCGCAGCATCTTGAGTTGGGTAGGGGTATACATTATCTTCATGGCCAGGCAGGTCATCGAGCACGCTTTCCAATTCTGTAATGGCTAATGCGATTGCCTCAGAGCGGGAAAGTACTTCGGGAGGAGTGATGAAATCTGTATTATTTTCGTCTCTATAGGGTACGCTTCCAAATACATCGGCTAAAAGCCATAGTGTGTAGGCTCTATAAAAACGTGCTTGAGCAACCCCTATCGCGTTGTTTTCGTTGCCATAACCCACTATGGCATCGTTGGCTCGTGTCAAAGAAATATGTAAGTCGTTCCAGGTGCGCAGCACATCGGGGTGTGCCGCATCCCAGGTGTGCGTTTGAAGTTGTCTCCAAACACCACCGTCAGACCAGTCGGCTCCTTGAGATGGTACCATTACCTCGTCTGACGTAACAAGTTGTAAGGCGGCTAAACCATTTTGTGATTGGTATGAGTTAGCTAATTGACCAAGAATAGGCTCTAAATTTGCTACTCCTTCGTTTGCGCTAAGGTCACCTGCCGGGACGCTATCCGAGATTTCTTCATCTAAGTTACATGCACATAAAAAGGCACTTGAGATAAGGAATGAAAAGATAAGTTTTAATATGTTTTTCATAATTGTTTTTTTAAAAGTGAGTTCCATAGTTGTTAAAAAGACGCATTAAGCCCGAATGTGAAAGTTCTTGCTTTGGGGAATGCGGTGTAATCCAGCCCCGCTGAAGGTACACCATTAACACTTTTATCTACATTTACTTCAGGGTCGTAACCCGAATAATCTGTAATTACAAAAAGATTTTGGCCACTTATAAAGACACGTATTTGTGAAATCCAGTCAATCTTTTTAGTAGCGATCGTATATCCAAGTGTTAGGTTGTTCAGGCGAATGAAGGAGCCATCTTCAAGGAATTGATCCGAAGCTTCGGGTGAATTGGTAGTAGAACCCTGATCCAATTCGGAGTCAAGAATATTTCGACCTACCGCTACTAAAGGTTTTGCCAAAAGTCCGTTTTTAGTGTTGTTGTAGACCATATTGCCACGCATACCATTAAAGGTAAATGCAAAATCGAACTGCTTATACTCGAAGCTGTTGGTGATACCGTAAATCATATCTGGTAGTGCCGTGCCCGAAAAAGTTCGCTGTTCCCCATTTACAAAAATCGGATTTCCCGAAGCATCGAAAGAATCAAAGCTACGCAGGTAAAAGGCCCCCAGGGACTGGCCGTTGGTGATGCGTTGTACATTTACACCTGTAAGTCCTACGCCATGTAACACACCTGTTTCAAAGAATTGCCCTTCTTTGAGGTTTTTAACTTCATTATTGAGGTAGCGTGTAAGGTTACCCGAAACTTTCCATCTAAAATCCTTTTCATCTATGGCATACCAGTTGAGGTTTAGCTCGATACCAGTGTTAATAATGTTGGCGTCAAGGTTGTCCCAGACGAATTGAGCAGCAGTAGGTTGTGGGGCAACAATTTGTACAAGTAGGTCACTGGTGTTTCGGTGAAAGAAGTCGATAGTACCATTGATTTTATCGTTTTTGAAGCCGAAGTCAATCCCCACATTAATCTGTGAGGTTTTTTCCCACTTAATATCGGGGTTACTATTAGTGATACGTGCCAATTGTTGTGTTATGGGGTCGATTTGCAGTAAGGATTGAGATATGCCATTCGGGAATTCCTGGTTACCTGTTATTCCCCAACCAAATCGTAGTTTTAAATTGTCGAACACTTTTGGCGCGAAATCCTCCTCACTTATTCTCCAGGCTATCGCTGTAGACGGGAAGGTACCGTAGCGATTGTTTTTACCAAATCTACTGGAGCCATCGGCACGAACGGAAGCCGTAATTAAGTATTTGTAATTAAGGTTAAAGTATACGCGGCCAAAGAAAGACTGTAGTTTGGACTTTTGTCTACCACTACCGAAAGGAAATTCGCCGGCACCTCCGTTAACGTCGGAAGCGTCGATAGGCGTGGCCAAGGCTATCCCATCCCATCCCAGGTCAGGATCTACACCCTTATAGCCGATAAAAGAATTACTATTTACAAACTCCTGGTAGGAATAACCCAGCAGGGATGAAAATTTAATATCTTCCGTGATATCCACTTTGTAGTCAATTAAGTGCTCATTAAGTACGCTGGATAGTGCTAGCTCCTGAATGCCAATACGTCCGTTATCATCCGCTAATCTGAGTACTCCTACCCAATCAGGGTGAATGAAGTTGCGTCGTACAGAATTAGAATTATCAATACCAAGATTAAAACGATAACTAAGCCCTTCCATAATTTGTGCCTTAAGTCCCAGGTTGCTTAATAGGCGATTGGTGACAGATTCATCATCCATTAATTCAAGCATACCAACCGGGCTGGAAAAATAGCCCGGAACGTTTAACGAATCTCCGCTATTTGTTACATATAGTTGTTGACGCATGAGAATGGAACCGTCATTATTATGTGTAGGTAAGGTTGGATTGGCCATTAGCGCGGCCCCGAGTAAGTTACCTTGATTTTCAGATGTGGCTGTAATGGGAACGTATTTGTCGTTCAAACGTGCCGCTGTTACATTTATATTCATTGAAATGATGTCTTTAATTAGTTTTTGGTTAGCGTTAAAGCGACCAAGAATTTTTTCCTGATTACTGGTTTTAACGATACCTTCCTGATTGGAATAGGTTCCCGAGAAACGAAACCCGCCTGTTTTGCCTTTAGAACCGAAAGCGAAATTGTGTGCGTGTGTAATGCCCGTTTGAAAAATCTCGTCTTGCCAATCTGTATCTGCTCCGTAATCTGCCGGGGTCTCTATGCCTGCATCACGTTGAGCCTGAATAAATTCGCTGGCATTTAACACATCCAGTTTTTTAGAAACATTGGCAATACTCACACTCGACCCATATTCAAAAGCAGCGCCTTCATCACCTTTTTTTGTGGTGATGAGAATAACACCATTTGCCCCTCTGGAACCGTATATGGCAGTAGCAGAAGCATCTTTCAGAATTTCGATACTTGCTATATCATTGGGGTTAATGAAATTGAGCGGGCTTCGGGGTGTCGATCTACCCAGTGGTCCCATCGGAAAAGCTCCTGCTGTGATATCTCTTCCGTCCAGCGGAAACCCATCAACTACAATCAATGGATTGTTATTACTACGTATAGACGAGTTTCCACGAATTACAATGTTAGAACTTCCTCCAGGTTCGCCACTGGGCGTTGTCACCTGTACTCCCGAAACTTTACCAACAAATAATTGGTCCGGTGTATTAATGACTCCGGTATTAAAATCTTCAGATTGAATACTTGACATAGCCCCGGTTACGTCGCTCTTTTCTGCCTCTCCATAACCAATAATTACTACCGTACTGGTCAATTGAGATGTTTTCTCCAATGTGACATCAATAGTAGATTGTGATCCGACTTTGATTGTTTTTGTTTTATGGAAAGCCATTTTAAAAATGAGATCAGCGCTCGAGTCGGCTTTTATCGTATAGTTTCCGTCGGGATCCGTTATGGTAACTTCACTGCTGTTGCTGACACTTACGTTTACAGTTGGTATCGGGTCTCCCCATTCATCCACTACTCGACCTCTAATCGTATTTACCTGAGCTTGTGCCCTGACTAGACTAAAGAGCGTAATAACCAAAAAGAAGCACCGCTTCGTTTGGTGACATGCCGTCAGGCATGCACATCTACATATAAAATTCATGGTTCTTTGTTAAATAGTTTATAAAAATTAAATCAGTAAAAATTTTTTGTTCGTTGTAAGCAGTTCTGTTATGGGTAAATATCGGGTAGTGAAAAAACCATCTCAGAACAAATCACTTAACATAGGGTCTATCTATTTACGCGGAATATGTTAACTGACTAATTAGCGAATTTAATTTGTTAATAGATTAAATCAAATGTTTAGTAGATTAAATGTATTTATTCGTTAATTATTAGTGGTTTTATAGGTGAGTTTCAGCCTCTTGTTTTACAGCTTTTAAAATTTGCGAAAAACAGCCGTGTTTAATTTTCTTAGCAATCAATGAAAAAAATCTTCCTAACGTTATGTGAGCATTGTATCTGGAAATACGTACAACATTGATTTCATTACTATCAGTAAGCCAGGAGGCTGTTGAGTAACTTATACTAAGGCTTGGCAACAGTCAATTCTATTGTGTTTTTCGTCGAAAATTACGTTGTTTACACATCATTATATTTTAGAACCTATAATTAACCTTCATGAACATCAAAAAAATACTGCTAGTACTTTTACTAGTTTCTGGTGGTTTGCTTTTAGCGCAATATGACATAGTTGACCACCGATTAGCAGGGTTATCTACATCTTTTAATAATCAACCCAACTATTATTCCTCACAAAGTCTTAAAGCAAATGTGGAACAGCGTGTGAATCATGCGATTTTGGATAAACTTGATAGTTTAATTGTGGACAAATGGACAGGCAAATGGATGATTGATAAGAAGTTTTACTTTGAATATAATGAGGACGGGCAATTGGCTTTATTACATTTATTGGAATGGGACAATGATGACCAGGTTTATAGAGACAATGAACTAATTACTTATACCTATAACGAACAGAAGTTGCTTGAAGATATTTTTGCCACTCGATTTATCAAACATTAGCTGATTTATGTTCCTTGCGGCACATAGCACAACTGTATTCGGATTATGTTAGCAATTGAGGAAATACATCAAAAAGAGCAATTACCTTTTGAATTGCTATTACTTGCCGATCCTTCTCAAAATAAGGTGTTGGAATATGTGAATGAAGGAAGGTGTTACATCGCAAAATACCAACAAACTACAATAGGAGTAATGGTGTTATGTGAATTAAAAGGAGGTGTACTCGAAATAAAAAATATTGCTATAAAGGAACTATTTCAACGAAAAGGGTTTGGGAGGCAATTATTGAGGTGGGCCTTTAAGTTTGCCTATGAAAAAGGTTTTGAACGTCTTAGGATTGGCACCGGTAATTCCAGTATCGGACAATTCTTACTGTACCAAAAAGAAGGATTCGAACCTGTTTACATAGTGAAAGACTTTTTTCTCGAAAATTATGAAGAACCGATATTCGAAAATGGAATTCAGTGTAAGCATTTATTGGTATTGGAAAAAGAAATAAGGTGCTCGCTTTTATAGCGTTTTCTTTTGATGAAGTGTAAAAACGATATGTAATAAAAAACCTAGAGCGGCCCTTACTGAGGCTGCTCTAGGTTTGTTTTAATACATTAGTTTAGATCCTAGAAATGAAAGCGTAGAAATAATTTCCCGTTTAGACTTTCCGAATCAATGAGTCGCGCATTATAATTGCTCGCTACCTCTGATACTTCCGAATCTTGATTATATATTTCAGTTTCAATTTCTCTGGTGCCTTCAAACCCAAAACGTGCCTGGATAGCAAGCTCTACTCCAATACACATCTTAGGCAAGAAGTAGTATTCGGCCCCAATAAACGGGCGTAGTTCTACAAAGCGTATGGCATCTCCTTCATCACTTAATACACGAGACGATCCGTTTGAGATCGTGTCAAGACTTACTTCATTATTAGCGTCCCATACGCTATAAGCTCGACCGTTATTTGATTGTTTAAGTCCATAGCCGTAAGTATATGTGGATCTATTACTTCGGCCTATGCCGAAATTTAAATCACCTCCATAATAGCCTTGTAATCTTGTGTGCCCTCGACGTATTTCGTAGCCTCCTCCAATTACCAATAAGCGATCTACCAATTCGAGTCGGTCAATTTTATCATCGCCTAAATCGTTTTGAAAAACTTGCTTGTCGCTTTTTACACGAAGATTAAAACGAGCGGCATGGTTGAGTGCCCGGAAGTATTTTAAGCGAATTGTATAATCGTTTGTAATATTACCTTTTCGCTCAAAAGTTCCTGAACGAACATCATTCAGGTATTGAAAAACAGGGGAGAGCGATGTCTCAATACCAATATCTTCTGTTTGAGGAAGGTATTTTTCACCCTTTTTAGAAGTAAGGGTAGAATCTTGCGCTTTAACAACGGTAAAAGTAGCTGTGGCAAGACACAAAATTAAAATAGATCTTTTCATTGATTAATTTACTTATGGGTTAAAATTGTGGTTCATTCAAGGCCTGTTAAAGCCGATTCCAGACGGTCGTTATCACGCCTTAGTTCATTAATATCTTCTTCTTTCTCCTTAATTTTTTCATTTAGCTTGGCGATTTCTTCTTCTAATTTACTCTTGTCTTCATGGTAAGCGCGAAAATCTTTGATATCCCTGCTTATACGAAACAAACTTTGGTTAATGACTGTGTAAAGCGGTGAGTTTACCGTTTTAGGAGCGTCATTGCTGGCAGTCGTTAATTTTACCAGTTGATCTTCAATTAGTTTAATGTCAACACCATCTTTTTTGTTTCTTTTTAAACTATCAAGGCCTTTGTAAATAGCTGTAACCTTGCGCGTATATGAAACCAAAAGAGTGTCTTGCTCAATATGTTCACCTATTTGCTCACGCAAAATTACATTTTCATCAGCCCTCGTTCTTATAGAATAAAATACAGCTAACAAGATGAAACCTGTTGAAACGATGAATAATAGTAAAAATTGAATAAAAGAAACTGCTCGGTTTTTAGTATTTAATGATTTCATGCTTTAGTTAATTTATATCCAAAAATTTTCCCCGTAGATCATTGTTCTTTTTCGGCTCTTCATGAATAAACATTCCGGGTGCATTCTTGAAGCCTATGTACTCCATTTCGGAAAGTTTTTCAAAAAGGAAGTCCATTAGCTCTAATTGATTTTCAATGATCTCCAGTGATATTAATAAGTGTGTATGATTGTAATCGAGGCTACATGATTTAGCTAATATTCCTTCTAAGGATTGTTGATTGATTCCTGCAATTTGTTGTAAATAATTATAAAGGTCCTCACGTCCTTTATTCTGATATACGTCAAGTCCGTTTTGTAATATCCTTGCCATTGCAGAAACAGCGGTAAGGAAATGTACAGGTGAGCGGTGGCGGTAAATGTTTTGTATCAACGCATATTGTGTGTTTACATAGTGAAGTAGTTGATTGGCCACATCTTTTACGATTACAGCAAGTACATTATTAGGTTCCTTCTCGTGAATTTTTTGAATGATAGTTAATAATGACTGCTGAATTGTACTAAAATGTTTTTGGCATTTATCATAAAATTCACGTAAACGCGGAAGCGAATCAAAATTGATACAAGGAGGAATATAATCTTCAATGTGAAGGCTTTCATTGACTCGTTTTAAGCGTGCAATAGGTAGAAAATAATCTTGTGGAGATTGTGCGAAAGCTTCCGATTCGGGTACCAGGGAAATATGATAATCCGGGCCTGCATCAGGTCGTCTTGGTGGAATAGTATTCGGAGCAATTTCACCAATACCTTTTCGTTTGTATGGGTTCACACCCAATAACAAAAAAAACGTTTCAACAGCACCATCCTGAAGCACTGTTTCAGGATTTAATTTTAAGCTCGTTCCTTCGTGCAATTGAATGAGAGCCCCCGAAGGACAAATAGCTTCTACGCCATTAAAGATGATGTCTAATTGATTTGTTTTATCTACTCGCTCAATGATGGTTCCTTTGGAATTAATGAAGCGTACTCCATAGTCAAAAGGAAATGTGCCAAAAGATTGAATACCGTATATCTGAGACAGAAGCGCATTCTCTTGCTGTATGAAATGAGATTTATTAATACTCATTCCATCTGTCCAATTGACCGAAGCATAATTGATATTGTCGTCTGAGTTGTTCATTTGATTTATTTCTTTTTGGAGTAAAGAATGTATTGGTAACAACTACTATTGCCCTTTTCTAGTTTGACAGACTTAACTTTTGAAAGCTCTTTTTTGGTGTTAGCTCCATTGAGGTTCCATTCAGGGGTTAAATCTGATTTTGTCTTAGTTAATCTGAAATTCGGACAGATGTTTTTATTATCAATCGTTTTCATTGATAAAATGGCGGATCGTGCTTTGGAAGCCGTGATTTGCCCGCTACTAAACTGCTTGAATGTGACCATTATGGAGTCTTCGAGGTCACGCTTTGTCAGGTTTCTGGGAAGAGGAACCTCTACCGGGTCTTCTATAGGCGTGTCTGTTATGTCTTGTCGGCTAGGTCTTGATGGTCGCACACTTCTAGCCGGACGGCGTGGTCGCGCATTTTGTTTAGGAAGTACCTTAATGTCGTGTTTCAGTGTATAATTGGCACTGTCGCCATTAATAACTACTATGATTTGTTTGGTACCGGGAGTACTATAAGAATAGTATAATGACCTTGTCGTAGCGTCAATGGAATCGCTCTCGCCAAAATACCACTGCCAGTGATGAACATTTTGTGATTTATCTTCAGCAAAAAAAACTTCTTCTACGGCGATACTATCCGGTAAATTTAAGTCAATCAGTACGGGTTCTGTGTTTACAGGAGCCGTTTTGGGCTTCTCATGAACTAAAATCGTCTTATCATATTTACAATGCCCGTCTAAAGTTAATGTTACATGGTATTCTCCTGCCTTTTTGTAAGTGTGAAATGGCGATCGGGTAAAGTTAATTGGCGTATCATCACCGAAATCCCATAAATAACCCGGGATATGTTGTTCATCACTTAATGTCATTTGGATTTGAAAAGGGCTTCCTTCTACTACCTTATGATTGTCTATCAGCTCTATTTGGCCGATTGAACAAGGTTCATAATACCAGTAACGATAGGTAAATGAGCCAAGTGATACCAGTGCTACCGCCAGCATAAAAATGGTGACACTGCGATCGAGAAAAAAATAATTGACCTTTTTCATAGTGCTAATTTAAGTGCTTTATTTGAATGGTAAAAATTTCAGTGCCAAATGTACGCTGTTCAATTTTATGTAGTAAATCCTCTGCTTCTATTTGTAATTGCTCGTTCGCCGACGCTGACAAGTCGTGGGTGTGGATATTAATTTGTGTTCCTTTTCGGTATCCTCCACCGGTTTCGTCTACTGTAACCACACGCTCCAGAGAAATATCTTGTGCCAGATCACCGAGTTCATGTAAGCAAAAATGTCTAATATCTTGTTGAGTGACCAGTTGATCAGAAGTAAGTGCTTTGTATCGGGCAGCCCTCAGTAAATCATTGTTCTGTAACAGTTGTCGCGGTGGTCGTACATTATTTTGCAGTGTTAACTCATCGTCAAGTAAGCCGTTTCGTTGACTTTTAAGTTTAGAGCCTGCTTTTATCGATAGTTCCTTATTTATATTGCAACTGAAATAATTCACAAACAATTGATCGGAAGCACCACGCTTATTAATAAAAAGATAAGGCTGATCGTTTAAGTCTTCTTTGATCTGCAGCCTTTTTTCAAGGCGTGCGATTGTTTGGTGTAGTGTAATCAGGTCGTTACTTACCAAGTCCTTCCCTAAAAGACTAAACGCGGCAGATTCGTCTTTGATAAGCTCAATTAAATGTTCAATATAGTCTTTTACAACAATATGGTTCAACTTGGTAATCCCCCTTTCCTTCACATAACAACTAGGTAGATCATCTGATGTATCTATTGCCTGTGCGTTGATTTTGTAGTCATTTCCTTTGGCGTCGCTCACCTTATTCATGGATAAAAACTGACCTTCGTTAATAGTTAACGGAAGAATATTCATTAAATTATTCAAAACAAATACCCTTTTTTCAGTTTTTCGCCCTACAATAGGAAAGACATTGGTTTTTAATCGAAAAGTCTCGGCTGATTTGAAAGGAGGTGCACCATCCAGGTCCAGTCGTATCCAACAAATATCCTTTTCTTCAACAAGTGGGTCTATAAATGCTTCATCTGGCTGATCTATGAGCGATTCGAGTGATGTGCCTCGTTTGGTTTTTATGCGAATGAATTGAGGTTCGTAGGTGTCTGTGATTGAACGAATGTAGGAGTAGTCCGGTGCAAAAAAATCCTTTTCCGGCAACGAGCGTGATTCAATGTTTACCGGATGGCCTTGAATAGACCAGTTTCCCGATTTAAGACGACTATTAATTGTTGGTGCCTGAAGATCACTTGTAACATGTAAGATTAAATCCTCTGTTAGAAGCGCTCCCTTTTGGAAACCAACTCCGATGTAATACTGATTTGTGGGTAAATGTGCCTGTTCATTAACAAAGGTACGTTTGCCAAAACGATCTATTTTATACAATTGTTGATGTACAAGTATATATTTTACTGAAGCTGCAAGCAATTGGGTGTTGTAAGCAGGTGTGAATGTTATTTTTTCCGAGAAATCACGTGAATCTGAATCAAACACTTCGTCAGCGCTTAATGTAGATTGGATGTCTAGCGGAGTACATGTAGCCAGTGCATGTGCAGGACGCAATTTTCCTCCGGTTTCAGGAAAAAGTAGGGAAGAAAGATAAGTGCTTATATTTTGCCGTGTGTCATCCAAGTGATGAGATAATGTAGATAGTTCCGCAGCAAAACTGCTGAATAGTAGGTGGATGAGCGGGTCCATATGTTGTTCGCTCCTGTTGTGGTCATTTTCCCAGTTTTGTAGTGCCGATTTTATAAGCCGGGCTTTAATTTCTTCTCTGGTAGTAGCCATAAGTGTATTAATTATAAGATAAAGGACCGATATAAAATTGCATTTCAAACTGAACGGGTTCGTTCGTGGCTACAATAACTGCATCTATGATTACATCTACCTGTTTTCTGAAACGCTTTACCTGTCCGGAGAAATTGAGTGTAGTATTGGCAACTTTTATATGCATTTCCAATGATTCTATTCGCTTTTCATATTTGAGAATAGCATTTTTGATCGATGTGCCGACCAGGTCTCGTAGCTGATCATTGGCGATACTATGGTCGAAATCTATTTGCCAGGTAGCCGTTCCAAAATCGGGGTCTGACTTGAATTCACCATGGTGCGTCGCTATAATTAGTTGAATATGTTCGGCAATAGATTTTTTTAAATCCACACGTGCCGTGTCCTCCAAATTGATTAATGCATTAAAATTCAGTGGGATTTTTAAGTATTCTTTTGCCATATCTCGTAGCGGAATTAATCGCTCTTATCAGGTTCGTAACTTTTTTGAAAATACATCAATTATCACAATAATTCAAAGACTAAAAGTTGATCAAATATTGTCGATGTATTAGGTATATATCTTTAGTTATCGTTAAAATATGTCCTAATAGTACACTTTTTGCTTATAGATGCACAATAATTTTTTTAAATTTTGCGTTAAAATGAGTACATTTATAATAATAACACGATATTTAAATACAGAACACCAACTGATAGTTTTAAGGAGGTAGTTGCCCTAGCAAGTATCAAAGGGCAAAAGGAATGATTGCCTTATGAGTTAGGAGGGATTTTATAATTTTGGAAGATCACTATCACGATCAAAAGCCCATTTTTAATACCTGTAGATGCTTACAACAGAGATAAATTTAACTGATCACGCTTTAAGGGCGTTAGAAATTGCTCAAATTATTGCTCGAGAGAATAATCACGGTAATTATACTGCTGAACATTTGTTATTAGGTCTTTTGAACCACGAGCTAGATGTGACGGTGCAGCTGAAGGAAGCAGCACTGGACAGAGACTATCTCTACGATTGGGCAGAAGTACGCTTGGAACAATTGAGCAAAGGCGTTAATACGATCTCTGTAGCAGCCGCAGATCATAAAATAGAATTGATCATAAATGAAGCGCAACAACTAGCAGCGGAGGCAGGCCGGAATCAGACCACGGCTATTGATTTATTACAGGCACTTATAACTCCGGGGGTTGTTTTTCAAAAAGATCAGCTGAAATCCTTGCCATTTACAAGTCAGCAACTGCAAGATAAAGTAAACGGTACCAGTCCCAAAGATAATGCTTCAGGAAAAATAAATACAGAGAAGTCATCGTCAGGAGTATTGCAACAAACCAAAGGAGCTTATGCCAATAATTTAAGGCTGAAATTATCCAAGTCCCCTAAAAAAATTATTGGTTACAAGAATGCCTTGCGATCAATTGCGCAAATATTAACGCGTAAAGCACATGGTAGTGTGTTGATTCACGGTGAATCAGGAGTGGGAAAGACCAGTTTGATTTACGGATTTGTACAGGCATTGAATGATGGCGCCTTTGGCCAACAATATGCTGATATGCGCGTCTTTGAGCTGGATACCACAAGCCTGGTAATTGGTACTTCTTACAAAAGTGAAAGCGTCAATCGTCTGAAAAAAACACTTGAAGAATTGGGAGCCGGAGGTCAGTTTACTTTATTTATTGACGATTTCGGTTTACTAATAAACGATCCGGTAAACGGAACTGAATTAAAGGCGTTACTGAAAAGTAAGTTGTCTCAGGGAGGATTTACACTGATCGTTGCCTGCCTACCCGAAATTTACAAAACCGCTGTAGAGTCTGATGCATCATTTCAGCGTATTTTCGAGCTTATAAAATTAGAAGAACCAGATCAGGATCTGGCCTTTGAGATTGTACGTTCGGTGAGCGATATTCAGCAAAGTAAATATGCGTTGATAGTGGAAGATGCAGCGGTACAAAAAGCCATTTCTTTTGTGAAGCGTTACCGCAACGAAAGATCGTTGCCTGCCAGCGCAATAGCTTTAATAGACCAAACACTTGCAGCTTATAGTTTCATGCGTTCAGCATCTGCAGGAATGATTACAAAATTTCAAGAGGAACTACTCACGTTGGAAGGTGAAGAGGAACAAGCTCTGAAAACTACGCGACTCAATTGGTTGCACCGTGAAATTTTGGAAGCTTGTAGTTACTTGCTAACAGCACATCTTCCGGAGAGATTGGTCAAGGTAGAAAATGTACATTTAGAGCTGTTAAAAGAATTAGTAGACATACTTAAACAGGTACTTGACGCATCCGAAGAAATAATAAATGCAGATGCAATTGCTGCGACCATTGCCGACCAAACAGGGATTCCAATAGGGAAAGTTTCGTCTTCAGAGAAGGAAAAACTAGCGAATATGGAACAGTTGTTAAGTCAACGGGTTATCGGGCAAGATGGTGCAGTTCAGATTGTAACTTCAGCAATTATGGAGTCAAGATCGGGGCTGCTAAGCGCCGGTCAACCTATAGGCTCGTTCTTTTTCCTCGGTCCTACAGGAACCGGTAAAACCGAGCTGGCCAAAGCACTCGCAGCCTTTCTTTTCGATTCGGAAGAAGCAATCATACGTTTTGATATGTCCGAATTTAAGGAAGAGCATTCTGCTGCTTTACTTTATGGAGCTCCTCCAGGCTATGTCGGGTATAGCGAAGGAGGTTTGCTCATAAATAAAATAAGGCAAAAGCCTTATTCCGTAGTATTGTTCGATGAAATTGAAAAAGCACATACTTCTGTTTTCGATATTTTCCTCCAGATAATGGACGAGGGTAAAGTACATGACCGCTTAGGGAAGATGGGCGATTTCTCCAATGCTATCGTGTTGTTTACCTCTAACTTGGGCAGCGATTACATCGCTAATTCTTTTCATCAAGGGGCGATGCCTCAAAATGACCGGATTTTGGAAATAATGAAAGGCCATTTTAGACCTGAATTTTTGGCCCGCTTAACATCAATTGTTCCGTTCTCTCCCATTAAAAAGGAAACAGCAGAGCGTATCTTTGATATACAATTAAGTAAATTGAAGCAATTACTGGATCAGAAAAGAATAACTTTGGATTTAGAGGATAGCGGACGTGATAAGCTGGTGGATAGGGGCTTCAACCCAGAGTATGGAGCCAGGCCAATAAAAGATGTGATTCGAAAATACATTCGCTCACCTTTGTCCCGAAAAATTATTGCAGGAGAGCTTAAAGAAAATACACAGGTTACCCTGGATTTTGATGATGACTTAAAACCGCAATGGGGAACTAGTAACAATGATAAGGATTAACGAAAACGAAAAACGATGGATAATTTACAAGTAGGAGCCAATGAGGTGAAACTGGATGTCAATGAGAGCATTCAGGAAATTTCTCAAAATAAAACATTGTTTATAGAGCAGCTTACGGAGGAAGAACCCTTTACACCGGAAATTGTTCATGACCTCAAAACAAGTGAAGAGGTATTTGAACATTATCAACCTAAAGTGGAAATGACGTTCGAAGATTCGGAAGGGGTAGAAGTGAAGGAAATGTTGCACTTTAGAAATCTCGGAGACTTTGGCCCTAAGGGCATAACTGCACAAAGTGAATTCCTGAATAACCTGTCGATCGAACAGGAACAATACGCCAAAATTATTAAGCAGTTACAGACCAATAAAGCCTTACAAGCCGCGCTAAAAGATCCTGAAGCAAAAGCAGCTTTGTTAGGAACGATTAAAAGTCTTATTCAGGAATTAGGCTAAACAAACAGTTTGTTATAAAAAATACCTTGTGAACTATGGACAATACATCACTCAATCAAGAAAACGCAAATAGTTTTGAATGGGAAGCACTGAATCAGAAATTAGCTCGGTTTGGTGGTTATACATTGCTTGAAACAGCTATTGATGGTGCTAAGAATATGAACCCTGAGCGTGAAGCTCGAAAGAATATTTTTTTAGAAGACGCCGAAAAAAAGACGGAGCGCGAAAAATTAAAGAAAACATTGGCGCTATGGGAAGAAATGTTGAGCAATGATGGTGAGTTGAGCGAAATAGCATCTCAATGTGATGAAAAATTAAAGCAAGGTGAGCAAGAATTGCGTAAAAACCTTGGTGCGGCAGTGCAGCGAACAAGGAAGTTAGAGTCTTCTTACCGCAATCTTACACTGTTCTTCAGGAATACCGAACAGGAGAAGTTGAAAAATTTCTCAGTAATGAACGCCTCCAATGAGCAATTAAAAGATTTAGATAACCCAACTTTTATTGATACAGTACATCAGGAATTTAAAGATAATTTCGATAAACTGAGCATGAAAGACAACTATAGCATCTTGGTATTACCAGGGTATTTGGGCTCTAATGCTATTGTTGACAAGTGGGCGCGTCTGGCACATGAAAATAAGGTTATGATGGTTACTGATTTTGCACATTTTGATCAGCCGGACGATGTAATGGAAGAATTTGATCGGGCCAATCTGACAGGAGCCGATGCTTATAAGTCTAATGTTATTATGGCTTGTAATTGGTTAGTAGGGCGTGGGAAAACTCCTGAAATAGGGGAGAATGGCGATTTACATGTAGCTCCATCTGGTGCATTAGCCGGTAAAATATACAGTACCCTGATGTCTCAGGTATCGGCAGGTAAAAAGTATGGTGCACTAAATGAGGTGGAAGCCGTACGTTTTGATTTAAGACGTTCAGAGATTACGGAGTTGGAAAAATTGGGGCTTGTGCCTATGGTTAATGAGTATGGCAAGGTAATGGCCTTCTCAGCGAAAACACTATTTAATGGCGATAACCTGGGCTTGCAAACTTATTCTGTGGTGCGCGTTTTTGATTACGTAACCAAAGTGCTCATGGACTTCCTGAATCGATGCACCTTTCAAAATTTCAATAATAAAATGCGCAATGACCTGCTGAAGCAGATCGTTGGCTTTATGGATGGCATAACGGGTCATAACAAACTAATAGAGAAATATGAAGTGAAACGTTTTGCCCAGGATCCAAAACAAAAGGATAAGGTTCATCTGGATATACATATGCGTCCTTACTTTCCTGCCAAAAACTTTATGATAAGATTAGACGGTCAGAATGGTGAAGATGGCACCGATTGGGATTCAAACTATGAGGAGGCTTAAGTTGGCTTGAATGAACTTCATTACTGTACATAGATGTCAAAATAATTTGTGAAACCACTCAATAATCAGCGGTATTATTGAGCGGTTTTTTTGCGGAATAGCGACTTCAAGTTGTTCCATTTGTTTGGTGAGTTACTTTCCTGATTTTTATAGTCGGGAGCTATTTTTATTGAAATTTGTCTCTGACACTATTTTTGATGACAACAACTGTTAGGGACTTAACTTAAACCTAAGTGCCATGAAAATGCATGAATTGACGGATTATTACTTTAACGAATTAACGTCAGGTAGAAAAACAAGAAGTGATATGCAGCATGAGTTGACCCTTCAACGGTTGACCGATAAAGAGCAGTCTACTATCATGGAGTTGGTTGAATCGCGTTTGCATAATGAGAACAAAGGGACAGCGCAGCAAACAGATCAACGCTATTTGAATATGATTGCACATTACAGCCATAAAATTCAGCGTGAAGGGTTTCAATACCCAGACTTAGAACGCGAATTACGTGATCTTAGCTATGACGACGAACAGATTCATGCTATAAAAAGAGATGTCGAAAATCACAACAAGGACATAAGAACAAATTCAAGATCTGGTTCTGGTTTGAGAGTAGGGGGGGTAGTAATTAATCCCGCAGGACTTTTAAGCTTATTTAAACGAAAGTAAGTATTAATGTGTGCATTCTTTTTTGAATGCACCGTCTGTTTACCTGTATTTTTGTACGCCAAGCATGACGAAAATATAATATATATGATTTCTATGTGTTGGAAGATTCAATGCCTCTTCTCTTTTTTTGTAAGGTTACCCCAATGAGTCTCACTGTCATGATGACGAATTTTTGTTGGATTTAGGTTTTAAATCTGCATACCGTCAACAATCAAACCCAGTTAGAGAACTATAGCCACCGTTCGTTACAAGTGGCTAATTTAATTATATAATTGAAGTAGGTTTATATCAGGCAGTCAAAAAATTAGATCCTAATTTAGTTAGAACATAGCTTTAATTCAATAGTTACTAGGGCGCTTTCTTAATAAAAACATGCTGTACTCCTGCGCGCCGTTTCTCACCTATTTGGTAGTACCTCTCATTACGTATTACTAATTTTTTTGAATGGAGGTATTCTAAAAAATAGCTATAGGTATTACCTGTGCCATTTTCAGGTGCATAATGGGTGATTTTTGCGTTACTGCTGTCCTTTGCAATTCTATTCACAATTGGATAAGTGTACGGGAAGCGTGCAGTTTGCTCATGTTCACAGCGCAATCCAAAAAGAGTTTTACCTGTGCCAAATTCAACGAGCCGGGGAAATTTTTCCTCAAGCAAGTGCCTGTCGGATTGATGAAATTTAAGGAGTGAAGGCAGATCACCTAAATCGCTAATGGAAAAACAAGTATCATCGATAAAACTATAAGCATAATCCCAATCTCCTATCAACTGTGTATGGAGATGTTTGATGTCAAGTTTAGCAATGAACTCGGTTTTACATGAATCAACTGGTTTTTGCTTAATGCTTTGGCAAGCTACCAAGGCTAGTGCATATAAAATGATCAGTTTCATTTTGGGTCCAGTAGATTACCTGCACGAATGATTTCATATTCTTCGTAGTCTTCACGGTTGAGGTGTTCTACTACTCCGGAGTTATCAAAAACATCCATTCCGTTAATAACACCCTTACTGTCGTATGTGTAGTTTAGGAATATTTGTGAATGCCCTCCGCCTGATGTGAGATTTTGTTGGTCGGTAGTGTGCCATACTTGTAGGGCAGCTCCCGGGTGTAAAGCCCCTTCCCATACTTCCAGATTCGTTATCAAATCGGCTTCCCCTCCATTTGCTAATGCACCACCAACGCCATAACCGAAATTTTGTGCGCCAACTTGGGTTGAAGCTGTTTTGTAGTCGACGGAAGTAAAAGTACCGTTTTTGTTTTTTGTGTAGTCAATTGGTGTTACTCCGTATAAATCTTCATAGCCTTTGTTAATACGTGAAGCAGATGTAGAATAGCAGTTACCCCATGGGTTTGCATATAACCTGGCAGCATTGTATGTGGGTTCAACGCCACTTAGGGCAAAGGTTTCCGGTTCCTCGAAGTCATCAGGCACTTCTTCGAGCTGTTGGATAAAATGGGCAACGTAGTTACCAACAATACTTTCACCTTTCAGGTATTTGTTGAAATCCCAAAAATCAGTGCTTACATTTATACCTTTGGTGATAGCTTTGTCATACTTTTTATTAAAACGCTTAATGACTTCTAAAGAATAGGGGCCGTAAACAACTTCTCCATTATTCAATTCAAACTCTATGGGTAGGTCGTTTCCATACCTTTGTAAGGTGTGTAGCCTGTTCGCTGCGGTTCTATAAGGTATCGGTGCGCCAGACCTTCTTGAAATACCGGGTATAATTGTGAAATTTGAATTCTGACCTTCGAACCACATAATCCGTTTAATTTACCATTTGTTTATATGCGACATTTTACCGGTACTTATTTCCATGGCCGCTATAGAGCAGCTTATGAGCATAGGTTGTTCGCTGTGAGCTGCGAAACGCTCCCTAAATTGTACACATACACCTTTTTTGAACTCAACAGTACGCATAGCACTTTCGATTTCATTGCCTTTGAAAACAAATTTACCATCCTTTTGCATGTCATTACTGGTCATCCATAGATGAATAGTTTCGTCTGATGTCGCTTCAACGGTAATATTGATAAGGCCACCCCTTACAACTGTGTCGGGGCGTAAATTTTGATCTATGCTTTGATTAAAGCTATACTCGCAGGATATCAGATTCATCTGTTTCCCTTCAAGTTCAAAGTATCCTAAAACAGCCATAGTTTGTTAAGTTATGTTTTGAAAAGGTATATTATACCCTTTCACAAATAATTTTATCGTTCTCCTTAACACCGTTTTTTTGAACAGTTAAATCAAAATCGATGCGTTTGCGGGCCAGTCCGAAAAAAGTCTTTTTATAAAAAATCCAGCCACGATGATGTCCGCGTGCATCGATGTGTTCTTGTGGGTATTGAGAATTATATGCTTCTATGAAATGATAGAAGAAGTTGCCAAAAGAAAGCCCTTCGAATGCTTTCGCTCTAAAGTGCGTTGGTTCTTCATCATTTTCTTGTTTGGTGAAATATAAGGAAATAATGCTCGGGTTTCGCATTTCATCTTCTATTGGATCCGGTAAACTTTTTTTAGGGAATTCCCATACTTTGTATACCTGTGCTGGAATATTTATAGCAAATAAATAAGTGTTCCAGACAAGGAATGGGATTAGGAAAGTCATTCCGGTACGCAGAAACAAAAGGAAATAATAAGGGGTGCCAAAAGTGCTGATTACCCATGAAAATGCGATCATGCCCAGCAATAATATAGTAATGTGAAACAATAATTTGTAGCCGAGTTTGTTGGCTTCTCCCCAATCAAAATAACTGTCGGCAGCAAGAACTTGAAATATCCCTAATAGGAAAAACGAAATACTTGCCAAATCGTATTGTACCGATGTATATAAGCCAAATTGTTGTGGAAGACATATTAAACCTACAGCGGCAAAGAGCACTAATGCTATCAAAAGATAAATTAGTGAAGCTTTAATTTTAGCGAGGATGATTTTGCGTACTTTACCAAAAATGCCTAATAATACACCAACCATCACAAATAATATAACTCCTGTATTAATGAACTGCGTACTCATATAAAAAAACTATCAAACACAAATGTTGACCCAGTGCTTTATTAAAATGTATAAAATTGCTAAATAGTTGAAAAGCCTAAAATTCCATAAGAATCCTCAATATGCAAATTTTGTTCGGGCTCTACTTCTACATGCACATTTGTATTAACGTCAAAAGATACAAAAAATTGGATAAAGTATTGAATAAATTTATAGTTTTCCGAGCCTTCCAGATAATCGGCCACCATTGATAGCTTTGGTAGCATTATTGTTAACTCTAATGTGGTGTCGGCTATGATCACTTGTCCACAGACAGCATTGCCACCCAACGACAAATCACTTAACGATTTCTTAGCTGATTCGGGAACAGGTAGATCCTTGTACTCAATTTGCCATGCCACTTTTTGTCCTATAATTTCTGAAAGGCACTGAACAATGCGATCGTAATTCCCTTTGATTCGTTCGGTGTGCGGTAAAACTAAAGCTAATTTGTACAAATACTGTAGCGGCATTTCTTTATCCAAATCCCAAAAATCGATCAAAAATTGACTTGTAATTTCATTAATATTTCCTATCCAATGATGTTCACATAAATGAATATCGGTCTTCGATCTGAACAATTCGTTTTCGAAAGGAGAAAAAAAATGCCGTGCATCTTGAAGAGCGCTATTGGGCTTATAAACTGTTGTAGCATCCTTATCTTTGTTTTCTGCAGGAGCATAAACGATCCCTTCGGGAAGTGCATCGGCGATACCATTTCGATTTAATTCTAAATAAATGTGCTCTTGAGATCCGTTATTTAATTCTTTTATTCGCTCAATATCACCATGATGAGGTCGTTTGCCGGCGCCCAACAATTGTACACTATAGTTTATGGTTGCATCAGACCTCATTCGCAAGTGGCTAATGATTTCTTCCGCTAATAATGGCTCTGACAATGCCTGCAAAAAAGTCATTAATACATTGTTTAAGCGTTTTGGGACCTTATTGTCGATGTTGCTCATTAAAGTTTTATTCTTGCTGCTTTTCTAAATCTTTTTTTCCAGTAAGGCTCATCCAGGCTATTAATTTTTACTCCCCTGGGTTTTTGATCACCTTGATATAGAGAGGCGTGCAGGAAGTGGCCATTAACCAACATCACACCTACATGACTTATTTTTCCGGCTACTTGCAAACTGAAAAAAAGCAAATCACCTTCTTCCAGGTATTCCCTTTTTTTGAAATAGTGTGCTTCTTTGAGTTGTTGGAGCTCAGCAATAGTTAGTGGTAGTTTTACGTCATATACGTTTTCATAAAGATGCTTTATAAAACGAATATTACTAATACCTTCTTTTGATGCTCCCTGGCGCAGGTATGGGACTTGCCACCATTGATCAGCAAAGGTGTACAGCGAATCGTAGCGCAGTTCTTCGACTGTAGTTTTCATGCGTTGAGCAAATTTCATTTTGATAGCATGCAATTTGTCGCTGGAAGTAGAACTACTTTTGCAGCCCAAAAATAAGTGTCCCAGTAATAGAATCAATATACTGGTTTTGAATAGGTAAACGAATGGGGGAGGTGCCTGGAAGCTCATTAAATTTAGGTAAAGATTTCGATTTTTCTCCAAATCCGATATCAATATTAGCTAAGTTTAGCTATATTAGGAAAATAATACAAGTAAAAACTGTAATTGAGAAAATAAACTCAATTATTGCACGTTTGTATTATGAAATGAAATTAGTAGAACCTGAAATACCCCATTTATTATATACCACAATATGTGTTTTAGGTGGTACTAACATTATTTTAAAGAGTAATCAAATATTCTTAACTGTTTAATTTAAATTTTTAGTTATGTCTACTTTTAAAGTTAGATTCCATTTGGATGGAAATGATTATCAAGTGCTTGCATGTGAATACAGCTTTAAGCAAGAGGTTGATCGTACTGGAAAACCGGTAGCGGTTAATAATGGTGGTATGATTGATATCACAGTTTTAGGTTCTGATGATACAACAATTGTTGACTGGATGGTAAGCAATTTCGATCGTCGGGCCGGGAAAATTGTCTATTTAAAACCGGATACAGAAGCCGTTTTGAAAGAAGTGGAATTTGAAGATGGGTATTGTGTGTCCTATAAAGAGAATTTCAATGCCGACAATGAGCATCCTATGACAGAGACTTTCTCCATATCAGCGCGTGTAATCAAAGTAGGTTCGGTAGAACACGAAAATGATTGGGCTGCAATGGTATAAAGTGCGCAAATGATTTATTTTGGACCTCTAACGGAGGTCAGAGGTCCAAACTTAAATGTCCAATTACCTGATATTATTTTTTCTACATGGCATCATCACTGATAAATATTGACAATTCGGTTCAAATTTATATTTCCGGTTATAACAATGAGGTGAAGTATAGCGGCCTGAAATTGTCGCAGGCACTAGGTCAGCATCACCATTTTGAATTTCTATGGCGTCTGGACATGGAATATGTCATGGATGTGAAAAAATTACAAGATGCAATTACTAATTATATTGGAGCGGGTTTAAGTATCGCTTTCGAAAACAGTGCTTTTCAGGGAATTATTACAAATATATCTTTACAAGGTGAAGATAATGCGGCCTCAGGACTCTACATTCAAGGCTTCTCACCAACGATATTAATAGACGATATTCCTGTTAACAGGGCTTATGAAGAAAGTAACCTTCAGACCATATTTGGTGATTTGTGCGCTGAAGTTCCCGGAAATGTGCTAAAAACGAACTTCGCGCCGAAGTATGCATCAACTTTACAATACGTAGTTCAATACAACGAAACCGATTTTTCCTTTCTACGACGCGTTTCCATACGAAATGGAGAGTTTATGTTTTACGATGGGGAAACACTCCAGGTGAAAGATCCGGAGCGAAATTCTGTTGCAACCATCGAAAGCGGACTCGATTTGAAAAGTTTTCACTTAAAAGGAAACATTCGCAGCAATGCATACCATTATACTGCCTATGATGAAATTACGGGAGAGTCGCAGACTTCTGCCACAAAATTTGCATCAGGTAGCAACCATTCATTAGCGCAAGCAGCAGCTGAGGCCGGAAAAAATAATTTTCGTTCGGGTGGTACAAAAAAAGCATTTATTAATCATACGACAGAAGCCGCTCATCAGGATCAATTGAATGAATTGCTTGAAAAAGCGCACAATGCACAATTAGTGCAGCTTTCAGGACGCAGTAGAAATAGCAGCCTCAAAATTGGGGCCGTAGTAACCATAAAATTAGAGGGAGGAAGTAGCGATTACCTCGTTACATCTATTACTCACTTGTCTGACACGCACGGACAATACGAAAATATTTTCGATGCCGTACCTGCAGATATCGAAGTACCCCCTTACACCAATCCTTTTTTGTTTCCAATGGGCGAAGTTCAGCCCGCCCGCGTAACCGATAACAAAGATCCCGAAAAGTTAGGTCGCGTACGTGTGAAATTCTTCTGGCATGAGGAGGTACATAGTCCCTGGATACGTATTGCCGCTTCAAGTGGCGGGGCAGAACAGGGAATGTATTTTATCCCTGAAATCGACGATGAAGTACTCGTCGGTTACGAAGGTAATAATGCCGAAAGACCCTATGTTATAGGAAGTATGTATCACGGAAAAGCAAAGGCAGCTGGTTTTAGTAATGGTGATAATAACATGAAAGCGCTCCGTACACGTAGCGGCCATACCATAATGATGGATGATGATGGCGGTGGCGGTTCAATCACCATAAGCGATTGTAACAATAACTCCGTTACCATGACTCCCGATGGCGTAACAATTACCTCTGATACGATTTTGAATCTCAATGCCAAAGAGATTAATATTACCGCCAGCGAAAAATTGAACATGAGCGGTGATAGTGAAGCGAATTTGAAATCCAAGCAAATTTTGGTTGACGGACAGTCGAAAACTACGATTAATAGTAGTACGAAAACTGAAATGGGTGCTCCAAGTGTATTGGTAACAGGTAAAGCTGATGTAAAGGTAGAAGGAGCAAATGTCGATGTTGACGGGAAGGTAATGACCAACGTGAAAGGAACTATGTTGAATCTCAACTGTAGTTAATTCGATGTTTGGTGCGGAACATAATCCGATAGCAGAGCTGGTAACTCAAATTCAGAGTCAGTGGGTGGGTGAAATTTCCGAATTGAAAAAAACACCCCAACTGGTGCGATTTTTGGTTCCGGCAGAGCAATTTCGACTTTACGATGGATTCCTTAAATTGGAATGCTCGGAACATGGTCAGCTTCCCGAAGTTTTTATAACATTGCTCACTTCCTTTGAAAACGAAAAAAGCTTTCCTCACGCGTTAGTTAAAGACTGGACAGCTGGTTTTTTAAAAGATAAAACCATGCAGCAGGCTTTAGCAAATGACCCGGAAGCATTTAAGTGGCCAGCGGCAACTTTCCAAGAACAGAACGAAAAAACGAGCGCGCCAAATGAGTTGCTTTTACATATGTTGCAGCAATATCAGCAGCAATTAAGTGCAGAAGAAACCGCTGTATATCTTGTTTTCAGGCCTTATATTGTCACCAATTCGGTTTCATTTATTGACTGGATTGACAATCTGCTTCAGCTAGGACTGCCTGACAGTACCGGTTTGTTAGTTTTGGACGATAGGGATACGCCGGAGTTTGATCATTTATTTAAGAAATACGAGCAAGCTAGTAAAACAATCTACGTACCCTTAGACTATTCCGGAGCAGTGGAACAGCTCGCATCTGGCGGGGACGCCAATGACCCGGAGGTGCAATTTAGAAAATGCTTAATCAAAATAAATGAAGCGCAGCGTAGCAATGACCTCGATTTATTAAATAAATGGGGAGGGGAGGCACTATTAATTGCACAACAGAGTGGAGACCTGGCATTCATGGCCAGTAGTCGTTTGATCTATGCCGCTGCATTATTTCATTTCAAAGAATTTGCGCATGTCGATAAATTGTTGAAAGAGGCTCTTCTTAAGGTGAATCAGGGGATGCGCATGCAAAATGATACTGTAAAGCCGCTCTTAATACAAATTTATGGATTTCAAGGTGCCAGTGCACAACATCAAAAACAAAAAACGGAAGCTATTGAATTATATGAACGGCAGGCAGAAAAGGCACTTGAGTTTGATATGAACCTGGAAGCGCTGATGGCCTGGCAGATGGCTTTAGCGTTGACGAACAGCGTCAGTAAAAAGCAATATCAGGCCCTTCTTAATAAAGTATATCTTACAGGGCGCGATATGGATCCTGAGCTGTTAAAGATTTCTTCTTTTCCTTTTGTGGCCTTTGAACAAGCTATGGTGCTTCATAAAAAGAATGAAGGTGAAAAACTGAAAGAACTGGAGGAATTTATGATCCTCCACTTTGGTTCCGACTGGAAAACAACGGCAGAGGAACAAAAGAAACAAATACCTAAGAAAAGTCCATTAGCTTTTTTTTATTAAAGATTATTAAAAATGCTATTATCGAATAAACACCTCACGCCTGTTCTGGGATTGGATATCCACATTGTGATTATCCCTCCCGGAGTGCCGGTACCGCTTCCCCATCCTTTTATAGGTTTGGTGATCGATCCGGCAGATTACATTCCGTTTATTGGTGCTACCGTAAAAATTAATGGTTTGCCCAGGGGTAATAGCGGTACTACAGGTATGTTGGGGATATTTGTTCATATTCCAATGGGCGGTCCCTTTGCAATGGCCCCCATGATAGGGCATGACTCGGTCAATTTTTTCGGTAGCCAAAAAACACTGGCCGAAGATATGCTGCTTACACCGGCGGGACATATGATTATGACCTGCAACGACATAGGCATGCCTTTAACCTTTTCTCCGGGAAAAAAGATGAAGCCTATTCCAAGCATGTATTTGCCGACGTCTTTTTCTATTCCGATACCTCTGGGTAAACCGGTAATGGTTGGCGGTCCCTATGTTCCCGATTTGATGGGGATTCTTAAAGCGATGGTCATGTCGTACTCATTCGGTGCGGCATTTAAAGGCTTAGGGAAGCTGGGCAGCAAAGGACTAAAAGCGCTAAACAATGCACTTCCGGCCAATAAATTTACCAAGGGTTTAAAAAAATCAATGTGTAAGATGGGCTTTGAGCCTGTAGATTTGGTTGATGGCCGTATGGTATATGACGGTACCGACTTTGAACTACCAGGTCCCATTCCCGTTGAATGGGAGCGCAACTGGTATTCCGATTCTTCTTATACAGGGCCATTGGGGCATGGTTTTCACCACAGCTATGACTTAAAATTAGAGCGCTGCCTCGACGAAAATGTCATCATGCTGATTTTAGCAGATGGCCGACCGGCAGCTTTTGAATTGCTGTTAAGTGAAGGTAGTACTTTTTACAATCGCAGCGAGCAGCTTACCTTAAGCTGTATAGATCGCGAGACTTATTCGGTATTTGATCATAAGCAGCGACTGGAGTACCGCTTCGAACATATTGGTGAGGAAGTATTCAAACCCGTCTATTGCCAAAACGAGGACGGACAGGCCATTCAATTTAATTATACATCTGGTGGTGAGCTTAATCAACTGATCGATACGGCCGGTCGCGTGATCGATTTAGAGCTCGACGAGGAACAACGAATTACCAAAATAAGTGCCAGCCACCGTGGACAGTCCCGCACACTGGTGAATTATCAGTATAATGATGTCGGAGACCTCATTGGTATAACCGACGCGATGGGAAAGACAACGCACATGCGTTACCGTAATCACCTGATGGTGGAAAAAACCGACCGCAATGGTCAAACGTTTTACTGGAAATACGACGGCCCAAGCACAGGTGCACGCTGTATTCACACCTGGGGAGATGGAGGCCTGTTGGAAGGAACAATTGAATACCGAAAAGGCCATAACGTAGTGACCAACTCACTGGGACATCAAACAACTTACCACTACGATGAAAATAATTTGTGTACGCAGGTGAGTGATGCGATGGGTGGTCACGTTTTTCATCGTTATACCGATTTTATGGAACCTTACCGCGATATCGACGAGGAAGGCAATATAACAGGATATACTTATGATGAGCGTGGTAACCTGGAGAGTGTAACGCTACCCGATGGTAGTACGCAGGTGTATCAATATGATGAGCAAGACCGCCTCATTTTTTCAAAAACCCCGGTGGGAGCTACTACTGTACGTGTATTTGAAGATCACCGTTTATTGTCCATCGTAGACGCAGATAAATCGGTGACCAGTTTTGAGTACAACGAGCAGGGGCGTGTCGCAAGTATAAGAAATGATCAGGGACATGTTACTAAATTTACCTACGATGAGGATCATAATCTGGAAGGCTTAGAACTAAGTAACGGGCAGCGTAGTAGTTGGAGTCACGATGCCTGGGGGCAGGTAATCACCAGTCAACAGGGTGGAAACAAAGCACAACAATTTGAATACGACCATTTAGGACGTATTATGAGGCTGCAACAATCAGACAGCAATGTGCTTCAGTTGAAGTATAATGCCTATGACGAAGTAATAGAGCTGCGCGACAAAAAACAACACGTTAAATTTGCCTATACACCATTAGGTAGTTTGGAGGTACGCGAAGAACATGGACGTAAAGTACATTTCACCTACGATACCGAAGAGCAACTACACGGTATTACCAACGAGCAAGGTGAGTTTTATCATTTCCGTCGGGACAAAAACGGTTCAATTATAGAAGAAAGCGGCTTCGATGGCTTAACAAGGTATTACGAACGTGACCGTGCGGGCAAAGTAATCAAAGTAGAACGTCCGGAAAATCGATTCACGGAATATGAATACGACCTGAATGGACGTATTGTACGCGCCGAATACGACGATGGAAGCTGGGAAGCTTATACCTATAACCGGGATGGTCAGTTAATAGAAGCGGTGAACCCGAATAGTAAAGTAACGCTTATCCGCGAGGATAGTGGTAGGGTTGTTAAAGAAATACAAGATGGCCATGAAGTAGCAAGTAGTTACGATTCTATAGGTAGAAGAGTAGGTGTTGTAAGTTCACTGGGTGCAGCTATCTCCATAGAGCGAGATGAATTAGGGCAAGTAACCGAGCTGAAAGCACAAAGTAATAAAAGCAAGGTGTGGGAGGCGCAGTATAGCTACAACAGTCTGGGGCTAGAAACCGAACGAAGCCTTAACGGTGGAGTGAAGGTTACACAACGCTATGACGATGCCGGTAGGCCGGTGGAACAACAGGTACGAAGTAGCGAACAATTGAAACGCCATCGCCACTATCAGTGGGATGTAAACGACCGCCTGAAAGAAATGGTGGATGCGCTCACTAACGGGAAGGTAAGCTATAGCCACGATACTTTTGGCAATCTTGCCAGCGCTCAATATGAGAGTGGGCAGTATGATTATAAGTTACCCGATGAGGTAGGTAACCTCTACCGTAGCAAAGACCGGAAAGATCGTGAATACGGAAGGGGAGGCCAGCTTCTGAAAGATAAAGACTGGCACTACCGCTACGACGAAGAAGGTAACCTGATAGAAAAAAGAGGAGTCGGCGGATGTTGGGAATACACCTGGTATGGTAATGGTATGTTGCAGCGCGTAAGCCGCCCCGACGGGCAGGAGCTAAGCTTTGAATACGATGCCTTGGGCAGGCGCACGGCAAAATGTTACAAAAACAAGCTGACACGATTTGTCTGGGATGGAAATGTACCGCTGCATGAGTGGGAGTATGACCTTGAGGACAGACCAAAAGAGGTAGTTGATGAACTGGGCATGTTGGTCAAAGATAAAGAAGAACCGGTTCAAAATCTGCTTACCTGGGTATTCGACGAAGGTACTTTTAGGCCAGCCGCAAAAATCACAGAAGAAGAATCTTATTCCATTGTTACAGATTACCTGGGCACGCCTGTGGAAATGTACAACAGCGCCGGAGTGAAGACTTGGGAAGCCGAGTATGATATTTACGGTAAAGTACGTAATTTGAAGGTCGGTTCTTTGAGTGATTGTCCGTTCAGGTATCAGGGGCAGTATGAGGATGAGGAGAGTGGGTTGTATTATAATAGGTTTAGGTACTACGACTCTGAAAGTGGAACATATGTGAGTCAGGATCCGATTGGGTTATTTGGACAAAACCCTACCTTATACGCTTATGTATTGGATTCTAACAAATTTGTGGATGTATTTGGGTTAAATGTACAAACAGGAGCTAATAGAACACACATTAAGTATTCTGGAATTAAAGACGGTAAACCTTATCATGGATATGCTAGTGCACCGATAGAAGATGGTTTAACTGGTGATCAAATAGTTAGTAGACGATATGGTGGTGATTTTAGTGATTTTGATGGAGAAATTGCTCCAACTGTAGATTATATAGGTGATGATGTTGAAGGTAAACGAACAGCAAGAGGCCTTGAACAGCGAGGGTTTGAAGCTGACGGAGGTTTAGAAGGTACTGCCAATAAACAAAATCCTGTAGGACCAAATAATCAGAATCGACAAAAGTATTTGGATGCGGCAGACACTCATAATAAGAAAAAAGTAAAAGCTAGCTGTGGTTAAAATATTGTAACAATTTATGGCAAAAAGAACAACGCCTTGGAAAGAAGGTAAAGTGATTAGTATTGAAACACGTAAAGGAACATTTGTATTAGCACAGATGTTGAAAGAACCATTTATTAGGTTTTATAAAGCTTTTCGACAAGATGAAAATTGGGAAAAAGTAAATGCTGGTATTTTTGAAACATTATTTGTAAATGCGGTAACCAGACAATTTCTAAAATCCAGTCATATAAATGTAATTAAAGATGCTATCCCTGATCTAGAAAGAGAGGATTCTGATATATGGATACACCAAAAAAGTGGAAATAGAAAAGTGAAAGTATGGGAAGGAACAGAACAAGAAATTGAGTTTCTTATATTAGGAGGTGAAGCTGGAGGTTCGTTAGTTAAAAAGGACCTTTGGTGGGGGCCAACACCTGAAATGCGAACTAGACCGCATCCTAGTGGTGTTATTGATTCTGTTATCTTGGAAAGTATAGAATTAAATGCTGATGATACTATTGATAATAATGAATTGACAAACTTATCAGTTTATCCTCTTTTAAATGAAAGACTTTATCTATGTAATGCATTAAACAAAAATGTGGATCCATACAAAGACTTAGTTTTTAATAGAGAAATACCTGAAGATTATAAAATAGCAATTGAGATTATGTCATCGGGAAGCGACAAGGAAAAGAAAGAAAAAATCTTGGACACCTATTTTAGATAAAATTTATACCAATAGTTGATAATATGATTTAGCTACTCAGCAAACAGTCTGGGGCTAGAAACCGAACGAAGTCTAAGTGGGGGGGTAAAGCTTACTCAACGCTATGACGATGCCGGTAGGCCGGTAGAACAACAGGTACGAAGTAGCGAACAATTGAAACGCCATCGCCACTATCAGTGGGATGTAAACGACCGCCTGAAAGAAATGGTGGATGCGCTCACTAACGGGAAGGTAAGCTATAGCCACGATACTTTTGGCAATCTTGCCAGCGCTCAATATGAGAGTGGGCAGTATGATTATAAGTTACCCGATGAGGTAGGTAACCTCTACCGTAGCAAAGACCGGAAAGATCGTGAATACGGAAGGGGAGGCCAGCTTCTGAAAGATAAAGACTGGCACTACCGCTACGACGAAGAAGGTAACCTGATAGAAAAAAGAGGAGTCGGCGGATGTTGGGAATACACCTGGTATGGTAATGGTATGTTGCAGCGCGTAAGCCGCCCCGACGGGCAGGAGCTAAGCTTTGAATACGATGCCTTGGGCAGGCGCACGGCAAAATGTTACAAAAACAAGCTGACACGATTTGTCTGGGATGGAAATGTACCGCTGCATGAGTGGGAGTATGACCTTGAGGACAGACCAAAAGAGGTAGTTGATGAACTGGGCATGTTGGTCAAAGATAAAGAAGAACCGGTTCAAAATCTGCTTACCTGGGTATTCGACGAAGGTACTTTTAGGCCAGCCGCAAAAATCACAGAAGAAGAATCTTATTCCATTGTTACAGATTACCTGGGCACGCCTGTGGAAATGTACAACAGCGCCGGAGTGAAGACTTGGGAAGCCGAGTATGATATTTACGGTAAAGTACGTAATTTGAAGGTCGGTTCTTTGAGTGATTGTCCGTTCAGGTATCAGGGGCAGTATGAGGATGAGGAGAGTGGGTTGTATTATAATAGATTTAGGTACTACTCGCCCGATGAGGGCATGTACCTTTCGCAAGATCCGATTAGGTTGAATGGAGTTCGTAAACTGTATTCTTATGTAAAAAATAGCAATAATGATGTAGATGTGTTTGGTTTGATGCCTTTGAGCAATCCTGTGAATCAGGGGCATCATATGGTTCCACATAAAGCTGCAACCGACTTAGGCGTTCAACCTTTTAACAGCCAAACAGGAGTTCCTAGTATGTATTGGGATGATTCTCAATTTTCCTCAGGAAATAACCATAGTGGTATGCATGGATACAATGGACTTGGCTCTGACACTAAGCCACTCGTAAAAGCTAATCAGATTCAAAATGCTGGAATGACCAATGAACAATGGTTAGGTACCTTACAAAAGCATTATAATAATCCTGATATTCAACAATTCAAAGGAGATTTACATCTAATAAATGCGGACGGAACTAAAGGGAAATTGATCAAAGCTGATGTGTCACCTAAGGAGGCTTGGGAGTTAACCAAGAAATGGGCCAAAGATCAGGGTTTTGATGTTAAATGTCAATAAACATGAGTAACACAAAAGTATTTGCTACGAGAGGTGGAGAAAATATATTGAACAATCTGTTCATTTCAATAGATGGAAAAAAGGTAGCTATTGAATGTGACCAAATATTTAAAAAGCAGTATAATATAAGATTTATAACAGAAATAGTTGATCAGACATTATCGTTTCCTGATGAAATATTGGGTAATAAATTAAAAGATATTTCTCTGGGCAATTTTACAATTAATCTGAACTCTGAATTGGTAGTATCAAGTGCCGATAATTCTCTATACAATGATTTGGAATTTGAATTTACATCTAAAGAATATGCAGTTGGGATTAAAATTTATGAGAGTACCCCTTTGCATCATCATACCGTATTAGATGCTATACCCGTACCGACAGATATTGTAAATGTTTATATTTATTTTGCGGAATCGGAAATTAAAAAAATAAAAACTAACAGTATACAGTGTTTTTTTGATAGCTATAGTCATCTTGGTTTTTTTCTTACTGATTTACCAGCAATGAAAAAAGTGATTGAAAAGGAATACGGTCAAAAAGAGCTTGATCTTGTTCATGAATTTTCTAATACAGAGATTATTGAAAAGCTTTTCAAGGAAGAAATAATTATGATTGTTTGGGGTATAAATCCGTATACATATCCTATTTATAGTTCTCAAAATACTGAAATAATAAAACCTTTATTGGGACGAGAATTTGGGCAAGAAGGTGTTTTTAATATTGATGAAAATATAGATGAATTAAGTGTTGTTCCTGGTTATGAATTAAATAATTGGCCAAGATTTTTAGAAAAAGAATGGCCAAAAATTAGACTTAGAGGTAAAGGAAAGAAAACACATTTGACACCTTATTGTTTAGAAGATAATAATTTAGAAACGGTAATTACGTCTTTCTTGATAGAAAGAAGAGAAGGCGCTTTGGAAGAAAGCAGACCTTTAATTAATGTAGATTTACTTTACACATAATTAATATTCAAAATGTGACCTTGTGGACAGATCCTTCACCACCAAGTGCAGGGTGCAATTGAAGAGAGTGGCTTGTATTATAGCCGGATTAGGTATTATGCTCCTGACGAGGGAATGTATATTAGCCAAGACCCGATTGGGTTGGATAGTGATATTTACAACTTTTACTCATATGTAAGTGATATCAATGCAATTCTGGATCCTCTGGGGTTAGTTCGTAGAAGAAAAAATGGTCAGTACGCAAAGAAGTCAGTGTAAGCTTCCCCGAAACAAAGAATCTTGGGCAGGTAAAAGAAAAGGAGATACTGATATCAGTAACAGAGCTAAAAAAGCACTTAAATCATGTAATTAAAAATTTATGGAAATATCATTGACTTCGCAAATTGGTGGTTCAGATGCTGGGAGTAAATTTAGAAAACCAATTGTCAAATTTAGGAAATCTTTGAAATTACTCGAAGATCGGGTATACTCTGAGTCCTTAAATAAAATAAAAGTTTTTCTTCGCGTTAGCGGTGAAATTGAAAATTATGAAGAATCAACCGGTATCTATAATTTACGATTTGATAGAAAAAATGGAATAGGTTCTGCAGAAATTGTAGTATCAAATGAATCTTGGAAAAAAAGTGATGATATTAGTTATTTGCTTTCTACGTTAGCAGAAGATTTTTTTAATGTAGTTTCTGATTATTTAATAAAAAAAGATATCAAATTAAATAAGAATGAACTTTTAGAAGATGTACGAACTGTAGTAATTTCTAATAATAATGCTCAATAAGCTTTGAAAACCTCACCACCTGGGTGTTGAGGAGTGAACGTATAGAAAATGTTCACTGAACATTTTTAGTGTGCTGCCCGGTTGCAGAGGAGAGGGTAGCTTCAGGCCAGCAGTGAAGATTACCGAGAGGACTGAGCGTTAAGAAATAGTCTGCTAGACTATTTTAGAGAAGGGCCAGGATGCGCGGAGTCCATTCGATTATTACGGACTACCTGGGCGGGGAAGCTTACCCACCCATTTCACAGGAAAGGTTGGTCGGTTAAGCTCATACGGCCTTCACTTTGAGTATCCGGCAGGCCTGTAACTGTTTAGCATCGCCTTACCTGTTTACTACTATCAACCCAAGCCATCTGACGATCATCTGGTAAGTGCGCAACTTAGCCAGCTTGCACAAGTAAATTGGGGTTTCCAGACGATGCATATGTGACCTGCGTAAGGTTGGTTTAAGTATATACTAAATAGTATACTTCTTATTGAAAAACAGGTTTTTATGCATTATTGCATGTTTTATACCTTATAGAAACATATATGTACTTGTATTTTCTCGCTTTGCTCAAAATTTATCAGAATAGTACTGCAAAAATAAAAAACTCTGTTTTACTTAAGGAAAAGAACCTCTCAATTATGAACAAAAAGCAATATTCCATTCTACTTTCTATTGGATTATTCCTCTTATTCTACTTTGTCGGTGAACTCGTAACCGGAGATGGAAGTAGAGACAAAGAAAATTTAACAGAATACGAAATGCTTATGGGTTTGGGGGAAGAGCAAGCCCATGTTCCTGGGCCTACAGAAGTCATTAAGCATGCATCCAAAGAACTAAGCGATCCTTTTTATGATAATGGACCAAACGATAAAGGAATTGGAATTCAAATGTTATACAGTATTGGTAGGGTAATGGCAGGTTATTTATTGGCACTAATAGTAGCTATCCCTGTTGGTTTTTTGATTGGGATGTCCCCACTTCTTTATAAAGCACTGCAACCATACATTCAGATATTGAAACCTGTCTCTCCATTGGCCTGGATGCCCTTAGCGCTATTTGTTATAAAAGATTCTGTGCTTTCTTCTGTTTTTGTGATTTTTATTTGTTCTGTCTGGCCAGTCCTGATTAATACCGCCTTTGGGGTCATGGAGGTAAAGAATGACTGGATTAATGTCGCTAAAACGCTGGAAATGTCTCGGCTAAAAATGGCCTTTACAGTCATTTTACCCGCTTCTTTACCCACGATATTTACCGGGATGCGCATCTCTATAGGTGTCTCGTGGCTTGTTATTGTTGCTGCTGAAATGCTAGTTGGTGGAACTGGGATTGGCTACTATGTCTGGAATGAATGGAATAACCTTGATTTAGCCAGTGTAGTCTTCTCTATCCTTATGATTGGGGTAGTAGGAATGGGACTGGATTACTTAATCGCCAAAATTGGAAATCGTTTCGGATACGTTGAATAATGATTTATGGAGTTTATTGATGTAAAAAATCTTGCCAAGCGCTACCCACTGAAAAAAGAAAAGGGTGAAATTACAATTTTCGAGAATGTAAACTTCACCATGGAAAAAGGGGAGTTCATTTGCGTAATAGGACACTCTGGATGCGGTAAATCTACCATACTAAATATACTAGCCGGACTCGATTCTTCTTCTGACGGAACCATCTTTATGGAGGGTGATGAAGTAAAAGGTCCCGGTTTGAAAAGAGGAGTTATCTTTCAAAACCATAGTTTGCTACCCTGGCTGACAGCTCTGAAAAACGTGACACTTGCAGTAAAATGTAAGTTCAAAGATCTGTCTGATAAGGAAGCAGAAGATCGCGCCAAACACTTCCTGGAAATGGTTGGCTTACATCAAGCGATGGACAAAAGACCTGCTGAGCTTTCCGGTGGTATGCGTCAACGAGTTGGTATTGCACGTGGTTTTGCCATCGAACCTAGCTTATTGCTTATGGATGAACCCTTTGGAGCGTTGGATGCCCTAACCAGAGGTAAAATCCAAGATAAACTTATCGAGATTTGTGACCGCACACAGCAAACCACATTTATGATTACGCATGATGTGGACGAAGCAATTCTGTTAGCGGATAGAATTCTCTTGATGTCAGATGGACCTTCAGCTAGAATCGTTGAGTCGGTAAAAGTAGATATTTCTAAACCTAGAGTTAGAGGAGAAATCGTAAAACACCCAATTTATTATTCAGTTAGGAATCATTTGGTAGACTTTTTGGTAAAAAGGTCTTCCATCATTGGTGAGCAGATAAGAAGTGGCACCGCTGATGAGTCTAAATATCCAATAATTGTTGAGCCATCACTAGAAATGTTAGAAAGTAACAATATTATCAATTCTTAAAATTCAATATTATGATCACTAAAGAAACAATGACAGATTTGATTCTTAGAGCTAAAGTTCAAAAAGGAGCTACATGGGAAAGCTTAGGGGCACTTACAAATTTAGATCCGGTTTGTATAGCAGCGGCATGTTTAGGAAGTGCAACATTAAGCAAAGATGAAGCGAACGCTATTGTCAAAGAATTAGACTTAATTGATGAGGTGAAAAATGCCCTAATGGAGTACCCAACTAAAGGTAAGGGGCAAGTGGTTCCAAGTGACCCATTGATTTACAGATTCTTTGAGATAGCTTATGTATATGGACCGAGTCTCAAAGAGGTGATACACGAAAAATTTGGAGATGGAATTATGAGTGCTATTGACTTTACATTAAATGTAGATAAAGTAGAAGACCCCAAAGGGGATCGTGTACAAGTAACCATGACTGGTAAGTTTCTACCTTACAAAAAATGGTAAATAATAATATGTATTGTAAACCGTAAAATTCAATATTATGTCAAACGACAACTTAAAAGATCCGTTTAGCAATAAGCCAGACTCATCGCTTCCTAAAACAGAGGAAGAAGTAGTCAATAGAGTTGTAGAAACTTCTATTGTGAAGTCCATGTTTGGAGGCAATGAGGTAAAAAGGAGACAGTTTATCAAATCAGTAGGCTCTGGTACTTTCAAAGCAGCCCTCGCCTCTGTTATACCTCTATCGGCTTTACAATCGTGTGTAAACGATACCAAAAAAGAGGTTGAAAACGGTGGCGCTTCCGCACAAGGCGCCTCCAAACTGGAAAAAACAAAACTAAATGTCGGTTTTGTACCCATTACTTGTGCTACACCTATTATAATGTCTAAACCAATGGGTTTCTATGAGAAATACGGTTTGGATGTAGATGTAATTAAAACTGCTGGTTGGGCCGTTTCAAGAGATAAAAGCTTAAACAAAGAGTATGATGCCGCTCACATGTTAGCACCTATGCCTTTGGCTATGACCCTTGGAGCCGGCTCTGTTGCGACACCTTATGTGGTGCCTGCAATAGAAAATACCAATGGGCAAGCCATTACTTTACACAATAAACACAGACAAAGCAGAGACCCGAGATTATGGAAAGGATTTAAATTTGGAGTTCCTTTTGAATATTCCATGCATAACTTTTTATTAAGATACTATGTTGCGGAACATGGTTTAGATCCAGATAAGGATATTCAAATTAGAGTGATTCCACCACCAGAAATGGTAGCCAACTTGCGTGCGGGTAACGTTGACGGTTTTCTAGCTCCGGATCCTTTTAACCAGAGAGCGGTATACGAAGGGGTTGGTTTCATAGACCGGTTAACGAAAGATATATGGGAACAACATCCTTGTTGTGTATTTGCCTGTAGTGAGGAGTTTGTAAAACAATCGCCAAACACTTATAGTGCTGTATTTAGTGCTATTATAGATGCGACTGAATATTCTGATAGGATGGAAAATAGAGAAGAAATAGCGGAAGCCATTTCACCTAAAAATTACCTCAACCAGCCTGTTTCTGTAGTTAAACAAGTGCTAACAGGAAAGTATGCTGATGGATTAGGAAGTGTGCTAGATGTGCCGGATAGAATTGACTTTGATCCTTTCCCATGGCATTCAATGGGTATTTGGATTTTGACGCAAATGAAACGTTGGGGGTATATTGAAGGTGATGTTGATTATCAAAAGATTGCCGAACAAGTATACTTAGCAACTGATTGTGCTGCAAAATTAAAAGAGCATGGTTACAAGGCTCCTAATATTACTTCTAAGAAGCATTACATTATGGGTAAAGAGTTTAATCCTGCTCAACCAGAGCAGTATGTAAATAGTTTCGAGATTCATGGCATGGCATAAGCTCATAAATAGTTATCCTTAATTATCCCTCTAACTACTTGAGTTAGGGGGATTTTCACTAACTAATTTATGCTTCATTTTCATAGAAAACCTACCTATTTTAAAGACATGGAACAGATAACAACTTTAGCACCAAAAACAAAAGAAAAAATTAAATGGAATGAAATAAAAGACTGGTTCGATCCAGACTTGATTTTATATATCGAGAAGAATGTAAAAGTTGACAAAGAAGAGGCACTAAAACTTTTGCAAGAAACTAAAAAATATTTGTTGGTTGCTCAAAACAATAATACTCCCGAAAAAAGCTTCGCACCTTCAGCTAAAGTGGATGAGGTATGGCATAACTTTATTCTGTTTACACCTATTTATGATCATTTTTGCAAGAAAATATTAAAGCGGAAGACACTACTTCCTCATATACCTAATGTCGGAAGATGGAATAAAATCCCTCATAATTTTAAACCAGGCAAAGATGTTAATCCTCTATACATAAATACTATAGAAGCCATAGAAAAGGAAATTGGACCAATTGATGAAAAGTATTGGCCAGATCCGAGAGTTCAAGGTCGTCAAGGTACATGCTGTTGCACTCCAACAAAAATGGCTGAAGATGTCACTATGATTGGTAATTAGCGCCAATTTTTGACAATGAATATGAAGTACAGATTAAAGCAATAGAATTCATTAAAAAAGGTGATGTGGGTTCACTTGATCAACTTTCATTAGATAATTTCATTGAATGGTCTTAACTACACAACTCAACTGTTCGGGATATGGGTCTGAGCGTTAAGAAATAGTCTGGTAGACTACTTTCTAGAAGGGCCAGGATGAGGAGAGCCGATGGTAAAGTAAAGTACGTAATTTAAGGGCTGGTTCATTGAAGGATTGCTCAAATGGGTATCAGAGCTTGTCCCTGAAGCGTCATAATTCTGGATCCTCTTGAGAATAGGTTATGAATTTATGCTGCAAAACCCCAATTTAACTCAACAACAATATCTTATCATAATTTAAAGAAGTTAAGACTCTGCGTAAGGTAAGAAGATAAAGACTTCAGTTCTTCTGCATTTGCTGACAATTTTTCTGAATTGGTGGCTGCTTTTTGAGCTATATTATTAAGTGACTGTACGGATTCATTGATCTGATTTGAACTGGAACTCTGCTCAATACTGGATTGAGAAATATTTTCAATGAGTGATGAAGTCTGTTCTATGGTAGGAATAATAGATGCTAATTTTTCCACTGATTGATTGGCAACTTCTACACTTTTTTCGGTTACCATTTCTATCTGTACGGTAGCTTTTGCGCTCATTTCTGCCAATTTTCTTATTTCACCAGCAACGACCGCGAACCCTTTTCCTTCTTCACCTACCCTTGAGGCTTCTACAGCGGCATTAAGTGCCAGTAAATTGGTTTGCCTTGTAATCTCATTAATTACTTTTGTGTTTTGAGTGATTTTCTCCATCTGTACTTTGGTTTCCTTCACATATTCATTGCTCTGGAAAATCTCATCGCTAGCCATTTTTGTGATTTCTCGCGTTTCTACCGTTCCTTTTTTATTCATCTCAATGGCGGAGGTCATTTCTTGTATACTGGCACCGATTTCCTCTATGAGGACTGCCAGCTCACTCGCCTGACCGGACATAGATTCAGAAGATTGACGCATATTTGTACTTGCGTTAAATATGCTGGAAGAACTTTCTTTTATTTTAGTCAAAACTTCGTTAACCCTGGATTTGAAGTTGTCCAAGTCGTTGATCACAACATAAAATTCGTTTATGCCTTCAGTGTTTGTGTGTTTTGTAAAGTCACCATTAGATATCGTATCCACATATTTCTTAATAATTTGCAAGCCATTATTTACATTGCTACTCGTCACGAAAATAAAAATTCCTACCAACATCAAACTTATCACGTTGAAATAAAACAACATATTTTTCATCAGCGCTGTGGCACTTAATACCAAGGCGATAAATCGCACATTATGGTCTGAAAATATAGCGAGAGCTACTTCTGTGGCTTCGTTTAATTCCTCTTTTGATAGCTTGCCCTGAAGGTATGCCTGAGTAGCCTGAACCACCTCTTTATTAGCTACGATATCGTCTTTACACATAACAAAGGCCTCACCATATCCTAGCAGACCAAACATCCATTGTTCAAAGCCTGTAATATTGCTAAGTACTTCTATGGGTTGTTTATTTATCTCTTCATAGAGCTGCATCAAACCCATTTCTTCTATGTTTGTACTTTTTTGAAGAAAAAAATGTTCAATGGGCTGCTCATTCATTTCTGCTATTTGAATTTGCAATAACTTTTTGCTTATTAACTGCGTGTATTCAGCATGATCCCTCTCTTTGTCTTGCATGAAGGAAACCTGTCCCATTTCATAACTAAGAAAACTAATCATGATGCTTATTACAAGGAAGGCAATTATTAAAATTTTCAGCTGTTTTTTAATCGAAACATTACCAGTTAATTGTTGGAAGAATTTTATCATTATAATCGCTGATTAATGGAACATAGCTATTTAATTAACTTAAAGGGGTAATTCAAGATTAATTTTCCCTGATGCTTTTATTATACGTAGATAGTTTGTTTTTGGTAATACAAACACCCAAAAATATTTCCATCCTATGCAAACCCAATGAATTTTTAGTGTTCGTTTATGAGATCTTCTTATCAATGATATCCCACTTTTCTTTTTCCTGGTCTTTGTTTGTTCTGGTTTATCATTTATTGCACAGGAGTATTAGTAGTCGTTAGTAAATTATTTTCTGACATGTAGCAATCAATATTAGATTATATTCTCTTGTAATTTAGTTAATTTCGCATGTTTTAAACCCAGAGGATTCTATGAGAACGGTTCTAAAAATACTCATTTACCTATTGGTAATCATATTACTTACGCTTTTAACTCAGGTGGGAGGGTTGATGCTATTAATGGCTTTGATAGTGGCGAAATACATTTCATGGTCTTCTAGATGGAAAACCCCTTTGCTATTTATTGGAATGTACCTATTCGTAACATTCCTGATTTTACCGCCTCTGGCACCAGCTTTTGGTAGGGAACCTGTGAGGCCTAATGAAAATTTGGCCGTTGCCAACTTTATGACTGTTTTGCTCAATAGAAACTTTGTCACTCCTGAATTGAATGAAGTACTAACAGCCGCTAGCGAATCGCTTAAAGATGAAGGGATAACAATTTATTACCTGGAGGCTAACTTCCCATTTATTGACGGGTTTCCTTTGTTGCCTCACCTTAGCCACGACGATGGTGAGAAGGTAGACCTCAGCTTTGTATACGAAAATGAAGACGGTACAATAACAAATAAACTGAAGTCTATTAGTGGTTATGGCGTTTATGAAGTACCACTGTCCAACGAATTTGATCAAGCGGCTGCGTGTGAGCATCAAGGTTATTTTCAATATAGTTTTTCAAAATACCTCACCTTTGGAAAGGTAAATGATGAATTAACATTTTCATCTAAAGGTACCAAAAAACTCATTCAGGCACTATTAAAAGAAAAGGTGGTGGGTAAAGTTTTTATAGAACCTCACCTAAAACATAGAATGGGTATAAAGAATGAAAAATTGAGATTTCATGGTTGCCGGGCAGTAAGACATGATGATCACATTCATGTTCAGATGAACTAATTAGAAACCTTTTTGGAGACTATAAATGGGGGCAGCACTTATTAAAAATAAGAACGAATCGAAGCGAAAAGAACTTAAGAAAACTGAAGCCGGGCTCAAGGTTAAAACCATGAACCCAGCTTCATGTAGGTTGCTGAACTCAATGGGGTCGTATTAATTGAGGACTTTATCTGGTCGGCCATTTTGAGGTTTTGGATACATAAGATTTAACGGGTTATCGAAAGAAATCCATTGTGACCAATTAGAGTTTGCCTCCCCATGCTTGTTTAAAGGTCTAAGGCGCATTTCATAATAATGTTTTCCTTTAAAAATAAATGGTCCATGTAAAGCTTCATGCCCCACTCGTAAGGATTCTTTACCAGGGTTCATGAGGATGTATTTATTCCGTTGGTTTGAGTTGAGGTCAAATAACTCCACCATGAGGTACGGACTTTCCAGAGAATCAATTTTTACATCAAACTGAGCGTATACTGTGGCGCCACTGCCCTGCCATGTTAGGACCGCATCGCCCAGTTTTACATCGGTAGTTGGTGATTGCCTGTTTTTGTGTTTGCAATCGTTTATGGTCCAACATATTTTTTCATGGATTTGCGTTGACGCATTCCATTTGCGTATCTGTTCAGTTTCGCCTTTACCCCTATGTTCCACTTTTAAATAGTAGGTAGCGCCCAAATGCAATTGATCAACCGGCTTTAAAAGCGCCTGAGTGGTGTTGAATAGTCCTTCAAACATCCCTTTTAACATCAGTCCGACACGATGATTTTCCGATTCAAGGTAGATCATATGATCCTGATTTAACTTCTCAAGCATAGACCTGTCAACACCATGTCCTTCCAATAAGATGCAAGCATCGGGAGTAAGACTTTTGCATGCGGGGTAAACAATAAATTTGTTACGGAGAGGTGCCCAACTATAAACTGAGGTTTGGAACCCCAATCCAAGTAAAGTAATAGTAATCGCCAAAAGTTTCATATCTAAAAAATCTAAAGTTGTTGACACAAAGTTAAGGCATAGAATTAATAAAAATCCATTTTTTGTTTGTTTTTTTTGAAAAAAATATTAATTTAACTGGTTAGGCTAAAATCTAATTTTTACGATTCCATAGACCTTGAGTTTATTAATAGAATTATACCTGCGCTTTGTTAGTTAAAAATACCTTAAAGGTTCTGTAAATAATTGTTTAAACACGTATTTATAGCTTATTGGTAACTTTAAAAGGTGTACTTTTAACCTTTTCATAAATACGAAGATGCAATTCTTTTATTTCCAATAAATAAGTAACGATGACTACTGCTCGTGCATAGTACGAATGTGTGAAATGCACAATACAAAATAGATTTGTTTACACCACACTTAAGTTATAAATAACAAATTTTACGCTTATGAAAATTTTTCACAAATATTTTTTAATTGGGCTATTTATTGTCTTGGGAGCAGATTTTAAAGCATTTGGGCAGTTTTGTTCCAGTCAATCTTTATGCAATGGGGAAGAAATTGAGGTATTGTCATGGACATCAGACAGTATTAGTGCTCACATTTCCGGACCAAACGCAGATGCCATCATTTTGGATCCTACAAAAAATACCTGGGAAGAAGCCGGGTTCGATCCGGAAGTACAAACCAATATTCAATACTACCTCGCTGTTCCTGGTGATTACAGGCATCTCCTGGACAAAGTTTCCCAAACAGCTGAAATGTATTTGTGGGATTATCAATCGGGTACAGCTGCCAAACGCCGACATATTATTGCTGTTAAAGAAATTGGTGATGGCAAATACAAAATACTCAATCCCGACTTTGCAGACCCGATTGCCGAAGAACGCGTTCTTTTCACCAGAATAGATCTGAGGACTTGTAGTTACTGGACATTTTCAGGACTAACATTTTTGGAGCTTGCAGGAAGCCGCTTTGGTTATAATTCAAATCACAATTATATCGACAATTGCGCATTTGAAAATTCAATAAATTTAGGCGTTGTAAGATTCCATATTATGGATTCGGATAGTTGCCTGGTGCAAAATAGCTATTTCAGGAATGTTCAAAACGATGAACTCGGTTATGTTCCCTGTAATGTCAAAGATACTGACATTGGTCTCATGTTTGATGGATTCTATCCGGGGCATGAATACAGCTACTTACAATTTGATGAAGCACATAAAATTGAATATACTTCTGATGGTAGAACGGAGGATAATCGCGTTTATAATAACCATTTTTATAATATATCAGACGCTATGGGGGCTCACTTCAGAGACAGTACAGCCCTCAAAGGTACGATTCCCGGAACACACATTTGTGGTAATTATTACCATGTAGATGACGAAATGCGGCAAGGAGATTTTGATTACCTCGAAAACGCCTTCGATTTTAAGACGGGCTCCGATGATCCTGATAAGCCGGTTGTTTTCGAGAATAATAAATTATGGGCTACCGTCAACAGCTCTCATTGGCACAGGATTCTAGTTGTGGAGAATCTAATGTTGATCCGGGGTATGCGATTGTCATCCATATCAATGCCAAAAATATAGTTATTCAGAATAATGATTTCTTTGATTGCACCAGTGGCATTATGATTGGGCCGGGTAATACGCGGCATTTGGGATATGCTTGTGATTCTATATACATTAGAAACAATCGATTTGTGGATATCAGAAATCAGGAGCCTACTTATTACTATAATAATCCGCAAGCAGGAGCTTGTATCTCATTTAATTTCTTGACATCCAGATTGGTTGTAGTCGGTAATGAGTTTTATGATGTAGACAAGCCCGTGCTTCAGATTATGAAATATGCAAACTATGTACCGTATAATATCGATATTGATAGTAATCACGTGACTAATTTTCGTGCTTTTCATCATTCTAAGCCCGGCTTTACATACAGCACTTTTGAAGGTCAGGATTTAATTCATTATTACTATTGGGTTTTTGATGCAGATGTCGTCATTGAAATTGACACAGGTGTCAGGATAGGCCCGGCTAATGTCCATACCGAAAATGATACGAACTATTGCTTTACCTACGATGATAATGACTGGGGGGTGGTTTTTCCTGATTGTCATGCCAGCGTATCTCCTTCTTTACACCACCTTTATTATGAACAGACCATCGATGATTGCATTTTGCCTCTTAGTACGGCTTTTAACAATGATTATACTAAAGCACCGTATGTACCTGTCAATATTAGTATAGTGCCTGATAATAACGACATTTCGGGCGATGGGTTGGAAATAGAAATAAGTCATCATATCAAGTTTCCTGGTAACGCTGGTGAACGAAGGCGTACTACCTTAGATAGTGCCGAATTTGTATATCTGGAATATGATACCACCTATTATGCTCGTATTCGAAATTTAAGTACCGGCTCTTGCTGGAGTGAAGATACCTTTGCACTAAAAACAGTTCAAGACCCTTATGAAAATCAAAACATACATTGCTGGGAAGATTATGCACCTAATATTGAAGTGAATGATGACGGGAGTTTAGTGAAAGTCGCAAATGGAGCTGCTTGGGATATCACTTATTCGCTAAAGCACGTGGTAGGAGATGGCTACGTTGAATGGGCTATTACAGACACCAATGTCAATACTGGTCATGCCATTGTTTTAAGTGAAGCACCTGTAATCCCACAGCATTATGACTCAGGTTATGCCATGGTCTTAGAGGATGATGGAGATATATCCATATGGGTTGATGCTGATAGCATCGGAGTATTAGGTACATATGCGCTCGATGATACCGTGCGCATGGCTAAGCAGGGAGATCAATTGTTTTATATACAAAATGACGATACGCTCCATACTGCCCCGCTAAGTGATGCAAGCGTTGAATTAATTCCCGGTGCACAAATTTATACATTGAGTGCATTGTTTAAACCAATTATTCAAACCCAGGTCGGACAAGTGTTGACGTCTATAGAAAACTGTCCCTCGGAACCCGTAGGTCCCTGCTATGAGCTTGTGGCGTCACATGTATATGGAGCTAGTGCCTACCAGTTTCGCTTCGAGAACGTAGAAAATCAATTGGTTTATGAGCTTATCAGTGACGATCGCTACCTTTCAATAGCTGATGCCAATGAACTTCTTAATGATAAGTACGGTGGACATCACATACATCTGCGGTCCGGAAGGGAGTACTCAGTACAAGTGAGTTCAGTGATAGGTTCTGAGACATTTCAATATGCTGATGCCTGTACAATTTTAATTGACAGCGCCAATACCATTACATGGAGGGATTATGTCGATACAAATCTTATTGTAAATGATGATTGTTCACTGGAACAAATTGCGGATGATTTAATTATCCATTATGCAATTTCAGAGCAGAAGCTTTATGGTGCCGGATACATCGAATGGGTAATCACTCCGGAAAATAATGTTACCAGACATGGTATAGTGTTGTCCAAAGAGGTCGATGGAGATCCGCAGAGCTACGCTTCAGGGTTTTGCTTTTTAATGATGGTCTCAGGGTCGTCGGGCCAGACGCAAGCCTGGGAAGGTGCTACTAATCAGGGAACAAGCATGTCTTATTATTCATTAGGAGATACCATGCGTATTGAAAGGCTGGCAGACGGTACTATTATTTGTAAACTAAACTCAGATACCGTACATGAGTTTACGGAGGCAGTGCCTTTAACTATGCCATTAATTCCTGCCGCTGTCATGAGGTCTCATGAAGCCGTATTTAAACCGGTTATAATGGAAACAACATACCTCACAGCTATTGAGAATTGTCCATCATCGGCTATTAGTAGTTGTACGGAATTGAGCGCAGACACCATACCAGGTGCCAGTGCTTATCAATTTCGTTTTGAAGATATAAATAATGAAGTGGTTTATGAGGTAGTGAGTGATGATCAATATATTTCGATCGCTGAAGCCAATGAATCCTTACATCAACAGTATGGAGGACACTTTTTACATTTACGTTCTGGTCAATCTTATGATTTACAGGTTGCCGGGATAGTGAACGACATTGTTTGTCCCTATTATCAGGTTTGCAACATAACTATTGACCTTGCAGAAGCGATTACCTGGAAATACCTGGATACATCATTGACTGTGGAGAGTGATTGTAGTCTTAAAAAAAGTACGGACGAAGCTTTGACCTGGAATCTTGCTTTATCCGACCGAATGTTGAATGGTACCGCTTATGTTGAATGGGTGATTACTGACAATAACTTCGAAACGGCACATGCCATTGTGTTAGCTAAAGATGGCGACCCTCAAAATTACCAGTCTGGTTTTACGTTCTTAATGATGAGTTTTGGTAAAACACAAGCCTGGGAGGGTTCAAGCAATATTCCGAATGGTATAAGTACTTATGCCATTGGTGATACGATGCGTATTGAACGCCTGCCAAATTGCCAAATTGTTTGTAAGCAAAATGGAACAATTATACATGATTTTCAGGAGTTCGTGCCTTTAAACCAGCCACTTTACATTGGTGCTTTAATACATACTTATGAAGCTTCGTTTAAACCTGTTTTGGTAGAGACAACTTTTCTTAGTGAAATTGAAAATTGTCCATTCTCAGACCTGCTTAGATGTGGTGAATTAAGTACCAGGCACATTCCAGGTATAAGTAATTATGTTTTTGAAATTGAAGAAGAAGGAAGCAATACTCCTTATACAATTTTAAGTAATGATAACTATATAGGTATTACTGAAATTAACGCGTATATCAATAAGTATTACTTGGATGATACGCCCGAATACATCACTTCAAATACTGCTTATACTATAAGAAGTGCTTCTGTTATCAATGGTATTACTACTCCCTATTCAGCAAATTGTGAAATTACTACGGGAGATATGAATGTAATGACCTGGATGGGGCTTGATGACCCTATCGTTGTGGAGGACCCTATTGTCTTGAATAATGATTGCAGCCTGGAAAAAATTGGGAACGATAGTTATGTGATAGACTATGTGGTTGCAGAACAAATTCTTGATGGTGCCGGTTATGTCGAATGGATTGTCACGGCAGAAAATCATGGGCTTGGGCTTGGGATTATTCTTTCTAAGAATGATTACCCTCAATCTTACACCTCAGGTTATTGTCTCTTAACAATGACCAATGGAGATACTCAGGCCTGGGAAGGATCATCAAATCCGATCGAATCGCAACATGCGTACGAAATAGATGATACTTTGCGGATCGAGAGACGCACCGATGATAGTATCATTTGCAAGATTAACGATGTTGTTATTTATGTTTTTGAGGAGCCAGTGTCCGTAGATACACCTTTGTATATCGGAGCACTTTTGCGTCATTATGAAGCTTCTTTTAAACCCGTATTAAAATCAAACACCACGCCTTCAAAATTTGGCGGAGCGTGGTCTAATGAACAAGTAGTAGCAAAAAGTACGACCAAAGTTTTCCCGAATCCTTTCCGCCATTCCATGGAGATTGTAGCGCCAGCAGAAATTAAAGCAATTGTTATCCGATCTGGTAATGGTCAGTTAATAAGTGAATGTAAAGATAGTATGGAATTTGAAAATAGCTCAAAAACCTTGCTCCCCGGCTTATACACTATCCATGTGCATACCGAAGAGGCTACGGAAGTATTTAAAATTGTTAAGTTATGATGAGGTTAAATGGTGTATTAAAGTTGCTTTAATCCATTAGGTCAAAAGAAAAAGAAATGCCATGCTTCCTTTTAAAAGGGATCATGGTATTTTTTTATAGTAAATAGGTGAATTCAATACAGCCGTGCATAAGATCCGGAATATTGAATTGGGGAATTAAATTGAATTATTGCCCCTTAAAAAAATCCCTTACGTTCTGGTCGTCTACCACTATAGGTTCAATTTTGTAGTAAGGGATGTCTTTGTATTTTTCGCACTTTTCCTTATAAGTTCTGATGTTGGAGTGTTTGGCAAGTTTGTCTGCAAGAATAGCCGCTTCTTCGGCGATAATTGAAATGGGTTTGTACACCGTCATTGTTTGCTTATGGTCTATTATGTTACTAAATGCTTGTTCTTCTCCATCCTGACCGGTAATAATGACTTCTTTATTATAGTTTAATTCATCTAAAGCTCTTCTGGCACCCCTCGCAAGGGCATCATTACTGGCGATTATTACATTGGGAAGTTCCGAAGTTTTGTGAGATCCAAAGAACTTTAATACTTCGAGATATGCTTCGTTTTCACTCCAGCTTTTTAAGTGTTTGTTGTATACGAGCTTTATGTCTTTGTTTTTTAGCGGGTTGTCCAATATATGCATCCAGCCCTCTTCAAGGAGACTTGAATTGTGGTCACTCATAGGGCCACCTATGAGCATGTACTTGCCGTGATCGGCCTTTTGGAGGGCGTATTTTGCTTGTAGCTCACCTACTTTTACATTGTCAAAAGAAATATAATGGTCTAATTCGCAGTCTAGAATAAAACGGTCATAGGCAATTACCTGTACTTGATGTTTGTGCGCGTAGTCCACAATTTTTTTTGCTTGCCTACCATCTACAGGTATAACAACCAATACCTGAGCGCCATCCTTGATAAGTTTTTTTGCCTGTTGAAACTGTATGCCAGCATCGTTGTTGGCAACCTCGGTCATTACTTCGTCTCCTAACCAGTGAATTTTAAGACAGAAGAGCAAGCTGTCGTTTTTCCAGCGAATGTTTTCCGTTTCAGAAAGCAGTAGGCCTATTTTGGCCTTTTGAGCCATGCCAAAGTGACATGTTAAGGAAAGTGTTAATAGTATGAATAATATTCTTTTCATAGTTCTACGGGACTATATATTAGACGTTTGTCATAGCAGTATTGGGGTCTTGGAAAAATGGTTTATATATTATTTAACGTGAGTACCTCACAAAAAGATATAAACCGATTCCACTGCTACTTATCAATAGTACTATTAAGGGCCTTTTGTTAACCACAATAATGACTAATACAGTCTTTCTCTAAGGATATGAGGCTATGGAATAACAATTCGGCCTCCAAAGCCAAACTGTGGGTGAAAGGCTACTCTGTCGGCAAGTTCAATAAAGCCGGTTATATCCACAAAGATATTTAGAGGCATCGTTTCAAATGAATACTCCAGTCCAACTACTCCTTCCGGGCCGAAGTCAATATCGGTCACCTGGTCCTCAAGCCCTTCTTCGATATTGGAATTGCTGTGAACAATACTATAAGATAAGACACCATTAATAGCTCTGAATTGGGCGCCTCCTCCAAAATAGGCTTGCAGAAAGCCACTAACATTAGCGTGAACATAGAAATCGAATTTGGCAGCGAAGGCGAATGAGGGGCTATAGCCGGGGTTTTCGATTTCAAGATTTTCGTAATCTTTAGCATTTAAATAAAAAGTTTCGAAGTCGTAAGGTCTGTAAAACCAGGGGAATCCCAAGCTCAATTCCCACGAAGATACAGGCTGTCTTGCGCGTCCGGTGGCACGGTCATACTTTTTGGCAGATAAAGCCATGGGGTCACCAATGCGAGCTCCAACGGCCCAAGAACCATATTGGCCAAAAGATAGTTGGCTGGAAAAAGTAACACATAGTACCAATATTATACCAATAATATGTTGTCTAAAGTTCATGATTCTCATTTTAATAGTTCGTAGTATTAAGTTAACACAATTCGTGAAAAAATGATAGTACTATTTATGTCTTATATAGTTTCGGTGACTTTTGGAAATAAGTCAAAGTAGTTTTCACCTCTTAGTTGGTCCAATTTGCCGGTCTCGTCTAGGAAGTTCTTGTTTTCAGAAGAACGATCACAATTGTTCATTTAGCTCAGGCATTCCTTAAAGCTTTCATGTACGCTTGGAGGGATATCTGTTTTATTCAAATAATGGGTTATTTGGCAGTTAACAGTGGCTTTATCTTTGGAGGCTAGCGATTGAATATTGTAAAAATAAGGTCTTTCCAAAATGTTTAGGTAAATACCATCAGGCTCAATAAGTTCTTCTTCTAAAAAATATTCATAGATTGAAATAAGGTCTTTTATGTTGAAAGTTGATATGGTCGGTGTAATATAACGCTGCGCGCCTGGTAATTCTTTTTTTAGTTTTCGAAAATTAGCTATGAAAGTGTTCCATTTAAGTCCACTGCGTACATAGCTCGCTCTATCATATAATTGATCAATACTTATACCGATATGCACACTTCGGAAATGGCTCCAAAGATCTATAATGTGATGTTGTTCTAATCGTAAGAGCGTTAGGTTTGTGTTGTATTTTAACTGGATGTCGGTGTGCTTTTTGTCAATGAGGAATTGCAAGAGACGGTAATGTTCCGGTGTGATGAGTGGTTCTCCGCCTGCAAAATAGATTTGTTCGAGATAATCCAAATGAGGTGCTAATTGGTTCAAGAAGTCAGGTATATTCTCAATACTCGCTATGACTTTTTTCTTGGAGGCGGTTCTTTTTAATGCCAAAGCATCATCATACCATGAAGAACTGGCCCCGTGCCAACACGTCCTACATTTTAAATTGCAAAGATTCGAAAAACGAATATCCAGGTAATGGATTTTACTACTACTTTTCGCTGTTAAGGTTTCCGTAATTAAATGCTTGAATTGACTGTTATTTTCTTGTCGAATAGATCTTTTCCCTCCTAGCTCTCTTGAAAAACATTGTGAACACGATTTGGGTTTTTCGCCGTCGAGAAACTGTTTCTTTAAACGATGACTTTTAGCTGAATTTAAGAGTGCTTCAGTACTGTACTCGTTAATACTTCCATACTTTAGGGAAGAGACACAACATGGTCTCACCTGTCCCAATGTGTCTACATGTAAATGAATCCATGGCAGGATACAAAAGGTCTCACTGGGTATTTTAACTTGCTCTGATTTATCCAAAGACTGCTCTGGTGAATTCATAATTTTGCGCCACAATATTTGCAATAATCGGCATCATCGTCATGTCCTTCTTCACTGCAATGGGCACATGTGCGTGTTGTGTGCTGATTTTTTTTACTTGAAATGGCGAGCTCGGTAGTAACAATGCCTGTAGGTACAGCTAAAATTCCATAACCTAATATCATGATTAAAGAGGCGATGGTTTGACCTATTACTGTTTGCGGAGCAATATCGCCATAACCTACAGTTGTAAGCGTGACTATGGCCCAATAAATGCTTCTGGGAATGCTCGAAAAGCCATTTTCACCCCCTTCAATGAGATACATTATCGAACCCAATACTACCACCAGAATAAATACGAAGCCCAGGAATACGGTGATTTTAGCTCTGCTTGCTCTTAGTGCCCCAGCAAGTTGCGAAGCCTCACCAAGAAATCGCATCAATTTAAAAATACGGAAGACACGTAGCAGTCTGAAGCTTCTGACAATCATTAGTATATGCGCGCCCCCTACGAAGAAGTTAATATATGTTGGTAAAATCGAAATGAGATCAATCAGGCCAAAAAAACTGGTCATGTACCTCGTCGGCCTTTTTATAGTGATGATACGCGCGATGTACTCGAGTGTGAAGAGTAGCGTGAAGAATATTTCAAAGAAATTGAGCCATTCTCCAAAACGAATTTTGATCTCCTGAACGCTTTCAAGCATAATAGTAAGAATGCTTAAAACAATGGCAATTAAGAGGCCCACATCAAATGCCTTACCGGCAGTAGTATCTGCCTCGAAAATAATAATTCGTAATTTGTCTCGCCAGCTTGTTTCTTGAGCAGTATGTTCGATATCAGTGTTCATTTTTGGATAAACAGGAATTCACTTCCGGGTTCATTCTCACCAAATTCACCCAACCAGGGTTCTGGCTTAACACGTTCAACATATTGCATAATCTCAGAAATAGTGAGTATAGCGTCTGTGCCTCCATATGATCTTAACGCCTCAATAAATTTGCGCGAAAAGGGTGAATGTTGTCCCGGTCTTCCATCTGATACGTAATCTTCACCCCCTGAGGTCAAATACTGTCTGGTTTTATGCTTCATTTTTAATAGAATGTATTCTTCTTTTGATAATTCATCCGGTCCGTCACTTCTTCCTCTGTGATTTGTTCGCTCAAAAGCCCCACCAAAACACACATCCATTACCAGGAAAATGTGCTTGCAATTGATGCTGTTAATAATCGTTCGCAAGTCAGAATGTGAAATATATGCACGGTGTGAAGCATCGCGTAATACCGATTCTTTTCCCACTAAGTAACCTTGTTGAAATACGTTGTCAAATAAACCGTGGCCTGCAATAAAAATGAAAAGTTGGTCCTGATCACCAAACTTCCGTTTGCTATAATTTCTCAACGCCGTACTTATTTTACTGGTTGTTGCATTCGTTACAATATCAGTTTCAAAGCCGTAATGTTCTTCCAGCTCTTGCTTGATCGTTGTAATATCATAGATGGGGTTTTTAAGATCTCCCCAGTAGTCATATTCATCGGTACCAATTAGTAAAGCATAGTCCTTTCCGGTACGCCCTTTATTTGCATTTACACTATCTGGTTTTGAGTGAGGCTTCAATACCCTTACCAAGGTCTCTGCACTACTTTTGTCGGCATCTATGGCCTTTAGATAGATATCGTTTTCGTATTCATTCAGCTCAATTGTTGAAGAAAAGTTGTTGTGTTCATCAAGGGGGACTTCCTTTCCGTTAATCATCAATATGAAAATGGGCTTATTACTTTTAATAGTGCCTTTAAACGTGACTGTTGCCCCTTTGGCAAGGTAAAAGCCATCTTCTGTGGGTGAAGGGCTGGTGATCTCGATTTTAGGAGGTATAGCCTTTTTTCGTGAGTTTTGAGTGGGGCCGGGTAGTTTTAAGAGTGTAATGCGATTGCTCAGGTCTCCCACCGCTAGTAGTCTCCCGTCTTCCCTGAAACTTAGGGAACGCACATCATTGAAGTCTGCCTCAACGTACTTTTGTTCTAGCGAACTTTGATCCAGTAAGTAAATTTTACCGTCTTCGCTTGCCGCCGCAATGTAATAACCTCTGGGATCTAGTACGCAAGCGTTAATTCTTGATTGTGATGTGAATGATTTTGGCCCATAATCGTCATCGTCAAACGATTCAATACTTAACTCCTTATTAGTCTGTAGAATATAATGCAAGCCGTCCGGTTCAAATTTTGCGTTTAATATTTGCTTGTTATGATAATTACTAGCGATGACTTTGTTTTTGTCCAGATCGTAATTAAAAACTTTACCTTTTTCATCTGCAATAAGAATCTTTCGATTGTTTGCAGAAATGTCAATCGAAACAATAGCATGTGTGCTTACTTTGAATAGGTTGTTGACAGTGCTATGACCCAAGCCTTTGATTTGTAATTTGCCTGTGGCAGGAGAGGTGACAATAAAAGTGCCATTATGCGATAATGCGGAAATTTCAAGCCCTTGTTTATCGCTGTACAGATTTTTTTGACGAATAATGTCTCTGACAAACAGTTGCGTACTGTTGCTCATAATCAAATGTGTGCCACTGCTACTGCATTTGAAGGTTTTAGGGGACGTGTGCAGGTAATTGAAGCTGGGGGCAATTTTTCTGTTTTGAGGGTTCCAAAACCCTACTTCTCCATTCAATTGGCAATAAGCAATTGTATTCTGATTTATAAATTGTACTGCACTTATTTTATAATCCAATTCTATCGTATGTCTTGGAAGCGTTTGTCCCCTTAAACAATCGAGCTTTATTATAAAAAGTGTAAGTAAAATTATAAGCTTATATTTTACTTTTAATTTCATTCTTTGGTATAGAATAGGTTACTAATTTACAAAAGCAACGAACGTATTTCGAATAATGTGCATAAAAATTGAAAGTTTTGTGTACATATTATTTGTGAGCGCGAGGATTGTGCCGTGAAGTACACTATTTTGATGAATTTGACCTTTGCATACGCCACCTACTTAGCGAAAAATTTTTATTTAAAACCAGGAGTATTTATATTTATAGACTGCAATCATACTTTTTAAGTGTGTGTACCAAGGATTTATATTTGTTTCAATTAAAAAATAGAAAATACTATGAAGGTTTTTACTTTATTGTGTGGGGTATTATTAGCGGCATCAGCTTCTTTTGCCCAGGAATGTAACACACTCTTTTATACTCAATTTGATGATCCCGGTGAGACGAAATTTATGGATCATCAGCAGATATTTGGTGATGCATCAGATGATGGACCGATAATCACTATTGAAAACGGAGAATTGAACATAGCAATGCAAGGCCATGATTCTTTGGGTCAGGTATCACTTGAATTGAATAGAGATGGTTCTAGTTATGTAGCAGAGGTAGATTATGATTCCAATGACGTATTCTTATTTATCAGAGCAAAAGCAAGAGTGAGAATGGCACTACGCGTTACGCTACTTGGAGAAAACGGTGCAACAGCACAGAATAATCTATTGCAGTTGACAACAGACGCTGATGACGGTAACGATTTTCCTGATTCGACTACTTTCGACCTCATACTTGAAAGAGAGTACCAGGAATTTGCTATTGACTTTGACGAAGCTTTGTGGGACGAGTGGAGTTTTATTTTAGATGTACCAGCGCGATCTATTTATTGCCCTGCTGGCGGGACTAATTGTGGGGCAGATGGAATTTCATCTCCCTTAGCTAAGATTTTATTCAGGCCGAATCCATTTTTTGAAAGATTTCCGGTAGTTATTGAAGATAGTACTGTATTCTTCAATACCGATTATAAATCAGACTTTACCATTGACTATGTTTATTTAGGTGCTGGGTCATTAGACCAGGTACATAATTGTGTTAACCCGGCTGTAGGGATAAGCGATCGACAAAAAGAGAATTTGAATTTAAATGTTTACCCAAATCCAAGTTCAAATATTGCACGCGTCAATTTAGAGAAAGACAACCAGAAAGGAATTATTGAAGTGTTTAACCTCTCTGGGTCGAAAATCGAAGAATTTCAATACAATGACAACACTTTAGATATCGATGTTAGTGAATATGAACCTGGAGCCTATATTGTTAAATATGCTAATGACGATTTTGCTGGTGTGAGAAGATTTGTTGTTGAGTAAAAGAAATTGCGCTTGGAATTAACAGCGCTCTTTTTTGGTAAGGTTAAAACCTATACTACAAAAATGTATCTGTGACCCTAAACTTATTAAATTAATAATTACACGAACTATTTAACAAACTACTTAATATGAAAATAATTACGAATAGAAACATACTGCATTTTGTGTTTGCTCTTGTATTTGGAGTGATATCAATGCACAAAACGAACGGGCAGTGCCAATATATTGGTAACTCCCCTGCATTATTTGAGCCACCTAATGGCGAAGGGTGTTATCTAATCATAGGTCAAAATAATAGGGCTATTGAAAACTATTATGATAATGTTGGTGGGCCTACACTCGCAGGTGGTACAATGTATACTAACGCTCAATACTGGGGAGTAGAAACCGCTTTTGTAGATCGAAATGGTAACTGTGAATACAATTACCTTACTGAGTACCGAGATGATCCAAATTACGACAATACCTTCTTGCATATTGGCTACAATTTTGCTGGGAACGATAACGCAACCAGGATTGTACAAGATAGAGAAGGCTGGAGGGCTGATATGCGTTCATTTGCAATCTGGGTAAAGAATTGCGGAAGGCCTGTTTTTTTAAGAATCGGCTTTGAAGCAGAATTGCAATATGGCGTTCAGTTTGCCGATTTTTATAAAGAAGTATGGAGAGAAATGGTAGGTATTTTTCGTGCAGAAAATGTAGAGAATTGTGCATACGTTTTTCAGGTTGCTTATGGAGAAGGTGGTTGGGAACCATTTTATCCTGGAGATGAATACGTTGATTGGGTAGGGTATTCGCAATGGCAAAATACGATCGCTCAAAATTTTCTAAACTGGGCTCAGAATACAGTAAGAAAACCTGTTCTAATTTGTGAATCAGCACAGCTTTCAGGAAGTTGTAGTGTGGATCAAGGGTGGTTATCAAAAATCAATTCATGGGTAAAGCAAAACCCAATTATTAAAGGTTGGGCTTATATAAACTACAACTGGGTAGGTCAAAGCGGAGGCTGCGGCGGCGGCGATGAGTGGTCTGGCTGCTGGCCTGTACAAGAAGGCTGGGGTAATACAGAACTTCATACGAGTCAACAGGCTAAGGACTATTGGCTAAATACTATTGTTAATGATGACTATTATATTAAATCAAGTGAAACATTATTCCAGGATATGTATTCAAATTTTAGCTGTACCAATTACACCGACTGTAATGGAACACAAAATGGAAATGCTTACCTCGACAGATGTGGGACTTGTGTAGGAGGAACAACAGGTGCCGATCCTTGCGATTATGATTGTAATGGCGTGCTGGGAGGAGATGCCTATGTTGATCCTGATTGTAAAAAGTGTGTGGGTGGTACCACAGGGCGTGTTTGTGAGGCTGACTGTTTCGGAGAAAAAGGTGGTTCCGCTTTTGTCGATGTTTGTAATGAATGTGTAGGAGGAAACACAGGTAAAAAACCTTGTGTATCAGCTGATTTTGAAGTAGACCACAAAATAGTTCAACAAGGTAAGAATGTCAATGCGAAAAATAAATTCGATGAAGATATCACAGCCGATTATAATTGGAACTTCGGAGCTAATGCAAACCCTGGAACTTCAGATCAGTATGGACCACATGCTGTCAATTACAATGCTACAGGTGCCAGAACTATTACGCAGTCGGTATCTAATGTTTCCGGGAGTGATAACAAGTCTGTAGATATTGAAGTAATCAACGCACGTACACCTTATAACAATTCGCCAATGTCTATCCCTGGTACGATTCAGTTTGAAAATTACGATGCCAATGGATCTAATGTATCTTACTTTGATGATACACCTGGAAACAATTGTAATACTTACAGAAGCGATGATGTTGATGTTTGTTTCGCTACATCTATCAATGAACATTTCGTAGGTTTCTGTTCAGAAGGTGAATGGTTGGAGTACACTATTAATATCCAGCAAGAAGGGTATTATACATTTGATATTACTACTGCATCAAATGCAAATACAGGAGCTGTTCCCGTAGATATTACAATTGATGGTGCACCTATATCAACCAGAGTATATGAAGCACCAATTACTGCTAACTGGGAAATATTCGAAACACATAGTGTGGAGCATATCTTCCTTAAAAAAGCTGATAACGTGCTTATGAGAGTTGAAATTGGAGGTGAAGTAAACCTCGATAAGATAGTAGCGACTTATGAAACACAACCAGATTGTAATGGAGACATAGGAGGTAATGCTTATTTGGATTTATGTAATGTTTGCGTTGGCGGTACAACAGGTAGAGAGCCATGTCCTCCGGTTTCAATTAACGATCAGGAAGAAAGTGCTTTGAGAACTTACCCTAATCCTGCACAGGATGTACTTAATATTGAAGGGATCAATTCGAGCGTGAAAACAGTTCAGATATATGATGCACAGGGGTTCTTGAAAATGACTTCAACAGTTGTAAACGAAAAAGTAGATATCTCTGAATTGGCATCAGGAATCTATGTACTAAAAGTAGCAGAAGATAGGGCTTACCAATTTGTGAAACAATAACCGATTATTGAACAAATTATTAATTAAATACCTTCTCCTTTTGGGGAAGGTATTTTTTTTTTGACCATAAGGATAAGTTTGAAGGTTTAGACTTATATGGCATTAAGTGTTGTGGGCAATAGTACCTATCGGAAAACAAAAGAGAAGTATAGGTGAAACACCTCATAGGTATATTATTTAACCTTATAGGTTTGGTAATATACCTATGAGGTTTAGATTTGAACCTGGAAGGTTGATTAATAAATCCGGAAGGTTAATTACAAAACCCGGAAGGTTCCTTAAGGAAGGAAACCCTAATCCCTTCGTTTAGATCACTCAATTTGTTGCTTGCACCAAAGCATAGCCCGCCACAAAGCTTAGTGTAATAGCATGGCATTTATGTTGATGAAAATTTTATGAGCTCAAAAAGGTTTTTGAACAGCTCTATAAAGGTGGGTTGCAAATTGCAATAGAAGTCTACCGGAGCCACCTTCTGTAAGTCTTTAATAGAATCGACTTCATGCCAACTCATTCCAGAACAGAACATTTTGAAAAAATAAAAGGCTGCCCCTTTTTAGGAGCAGCCTTTTTTGTGATAGTTGGAAATTAGCGTAATTGCTTATTTCCCTACCTGAATTCTACGTATGCCTACTTTGTTGGCATTACTGTATTTTAGGATATAATTGCTGTTCATTAGCGTACTCACATCAATACTAAGGTTACCACCTTTATATGGTGCGGCATAGACAGTCTCACCCAGCAGGTTAATGATTTCAACCGTACCTGTAGTTTCTTCATAAACAGAAATATTTACGATGTTATCAGAAGGTACTGGATAAATTTCCATGTTAGTAATCGTTTGCGTTCCATCAAAATCGTCAAGTCCAACCATAATTGAACATACACTATCAGGGTCTGCACCCAGACTCACAAATTCAATGGTAAGTGTACCCGTATAGGCAAAATCGAAATCAGTTTCTACACCATTGACATCTCCAGTCACGAAAAAATTACCAGCCCATCCTGGGTTTGGTTTCAAATGAATAAATTCGATAGGGTCTTTAACGCCACCCGATGGACAGTTGGCAGTATCCGAAGCCGGACAGAAAATCGAATTTTGACTTACCCATTGATCCCACAGGTCATTATTGAAGTTCACCTTAAACGTTTGGAAATCCTCGGTTACGATGAAGTCGAAAGTATTGTCATCATTACTAGTAGCCAATTGCAAATCATTGGTTTGTGCCGTTATTCCCTGATCTGAAACAATGGTGGATCGCAGTGCTACTGGTTCTGTTGATTTAGCTCTAAGAACGAGGGTTACTTCATCACCACCTCCATAATCGAAGTGGATCGGATTACCTTCGTTTACAGCTATTTCAATAAACGCACTAAATTCTGTATGTCCTATAGCCGTTTCTACAATAAGTTTTCCGTCTTCAATGCTTAAATCAGCAATAGAATCGACCCCAGGTCCTCCAATATCATTGGTACGAATAAAATCCAATTCATCTTGACTATCAAAATCGCTGATGTGGGCTACCAAACAATTTGATACCTTCACCGATCGGGTCGCAGTATTTGTACCACCTTGTCCATCTGTCACCGTTAAGGTGATAACATAGGTACCCTGCTCATTATATACAATATTGCCAGGATCGGCACTGGTCGAAGTGTTGCCATTGCCAAAATCCCATAAGTAAGAGACACCATTTAAGCTGTTATTGGTGATTGTTATGTTGTCTCCGGGCTTTGCTACCGCCGGAAGGGCAGTAAAAGTGGCAAATGCACCGTTGCCGGCAGGGTTTTGCATATAGCGGATAGAGTTGTCCGCACCATCAACACGCCATTTGGTTACCCATCTTTCGTCGCCAGTACCTAAGTGGTGATTGTTGTTATTGATCAGGTCATTCCAAAATGCCTCAATATTTGGATTTGATTGAATGCGGGAATCACCCCATTGATCCGATAAAGGCCAACAACCTCTGTCGTCAGGACCAGCACCGCCGGTTCCGTCCCAGTCGAAGTTAATATAAGACCAAGCTTTGATTACGTCGTTTTGTTCAATGTAACTCACAATATCGTTAAACCATGCCTCGTTCAGGTTATTCTTTTGAGGGGCCGACTCACAGATCATTAATGGCTTGCTATGGTTAACGGCTAATTGTGTCATGAAATCATAGCGGTCGTTGTTACCAAAGTAAGAAATTCCTACCCAGTCTACCACATCATCACCAGGGTACCATTCTTCTACCTGCTGAATATTTTGCATCCCTCCATATGAGTTACGCGAGCCTGATTGAAATACGAAGGCAATTTGGTGGTCTACACCAATTTCATCCTCAATCACTTCCACAATATGTCGGAATGTTTCTTTGTAAAATTGTGGGGAAGCACCGAATTGGTGGTATTGAAAGTCAAATTCGTAACCAAGACGTAAGAATACGGGCACTTCAAGGGCGTGTAAGAAACGTGCCATCACACGCGTATTTTGGTCCCATTGATTGCGATTGGCAGGGTTTCCGATCCAATCACCGAAAGCTTGCGTGAAGAAATATCCCAGGTTAATAGCCGATTGTTGGTAAAAGGCAGACTGCATTGAGAATTCCACCCCGTTGGCCTCACATTTGTCATTGTCCCATACACCGGTACCGGCTGTAAGACCATTGCTAAGTGTGCCACCCAGATTACCAGCGTCAACATTACCGGGTTCCAGAAGTCCCAAACCTAATGGGTTAGTGTAGGCCGTAAATCCAACAGGTAATTCAGCATCGGTAACATTGTCGTAATAACCATCGTCTTGCGCATTTGTACCACCGGTGGCTTCAAGGCTTTGACCAACAAAAATGTAGCATTTACCGTCAGGAGGCTCGAACTTGGCCTGAGCGTTGGCATTTGTTGCCAAGAACAGCAAAAACGCCATGAATGATAAGTATGAGAATAGTTTTTTCATAGGATAAGTGTTTAAATTATATTAGTACAAAAAAAATCACCTCTTATGGTGATTATAATGTAAATCGACCTTAAAAATACGAAAAAAATAGCAACGCGCTAATAATTTGTTCGTTTAATGCTCGATTTGTCCATTTTATAGCAAAAATTTCATTTTAAAATTAAAGAGTTATCTTTACTTCAGCTAAATTACCGTGTTAATAATGTATAAACATAAGAGTATCCTGATTTTAGTCATTTTTGCCTTCATTTCACTAACTACAAGGGCGCAACTACTACAAAATACTTCTGATAAAGAGTCGGTGTTCAGCGCTCGCAGTACGGTTTTGGTTAAAAAAATTAAATATGAGGAACTCGAAACAACAGTGCTGAAGCAGAACAATGATACCTTATATGTGGTGAATTTCTGGGCGACATGGTGCCGGCCTTGTGTAAAAGAATTGCCCTATTTTGAAAAGCTAAACAATGATTATCAGAAAGAAAAATTAAAGGTGATATTGGTGAGCATGGATTTTCCCAGTAAAATTCAAACGAATTTAATCCCATTTATTGAAAGAAAACAACTGAAATCTCAGGTGTTTTTGCTTGATGAACCAGACGGTAATTCCTGGATTTCAAAAGTAAATAAAGACTGGAGCGGTGCTATTCCAGCCACCGTCTTTGTGAAGAATGGAAGTATGGTGTTCAAAGAAGGTGTTTTTGAAGAAGGTGAACTTGAAACGAAAGTAGATCAATTAATTAAATAATATGACTAAGACAAATAAAATTGTTGCTATGAGCAGCATGTTAGCATTGTGTGTGCTATTTGCTTCATTCATCCCGAATTCAATAAATGCTACCACCGGTTATAAGGTAGGGGATGTGGCAAGTGACTTTTCCCTTAAAAATGTGGATGGTAAAATGGTTGCCTTAAAGGATTATGCAGCTGCAAAAGGATTTATAGTTGTTTTTACATGCAATCATTGTCCATTTGCCAAGGCTTATGAAGACAGGTTGATTACTATTGACAAAACGTACAAAGAGAAAGGTTACCCGGTAATCGCAATTAATCCAAACGACCCGAAAGTCAACGCAGATGATAGTTATGAAAAAATGATCGAACGAGCGAAGGAAAAGGGTTTTACCTTTCCTTATTTATTTGATGAGAACCAACAGGTGTACCCTAAATTTGGTGCTCAAAAAACTCCGCATGTGTATTTGTTGAAGAAAACAAGTAAAGGATTAGAAGTGAAATATATAGGTGCTATCGACGACAATTATGAAGACGCTTCGAAGGTTAAGAAAAAGTACCTGGAAAACGCTATTAATGCATTGCTTTCAAATAAAGATCCGAATCCTTCGCTTACTAAAGCTATTGGCTGTTCAATAAAACATAAATAGATTTCATATAATTAATCCGAAATATTGATGATACCGATTGGGGTGTTTAATGAGTTGGAAGTACTGCGTATTACCAGCGTAGGAGCTTTTTTAGGAGATGACGAAGGTGATGAGGTTTTGCTTCCGAATAAATACCTTAGCGATGAAGTTCAGGTCGGATCGGCTCTACATGTATTTGTTTATAACGACTCTGAAGATCGGATTGTGGCGACGACTGAGGAACCGTTCATAGGCCTTTATGAATTTGCCTGTTTAAGAGTCGTGTCTGTGACGGCAGTAGGAGCATTTGTAGATTGGGGGCTGGAAAAAGACCTGCTCGTACCTTTTAGTAATCAGCAAGAACGAATGAAGGTTGATGGATTTTATATCGTCTATATGACCATTGACGAAAAAACCGATCGTCTGGTGGGTAGCACCAAACTAAATGCGCATTTCGAAAAGGAACTGATTGCTTTGGAAGAGGGGGAAGAGGTGGACCTGCTTGTTTGGGAAGAGAGTGACCTCGGCCTGAAGGTGATTATTAACGACCAGTACCTGGGGTTGATTTACAAAAATGAAGTATTTCGGAATCTGGAACTCGGAGATAGAACAAGAGGTTATGTGAAATCAATTAGACCGGACAACAAAATTGATATTCGTCTGGATAAACCGGGGATAGATAAAATTGAGCCGAATGCACTTAAACTAAAAGAGTGCCTCCTAAAGAATAACGGTTACCTCGCCTTAACAGATAAAAGTGATCCGGAATTGGTAAAGTCCATTTTAGGAATGAGTAAAAAAGCGTTTAAGCAGGCCTTAGGTAATCTCTATAAGAAAAGAATGGTGAAATTAAGTGAAGACGGCATTAGTCTACATAAAAGTGACGACTAATCATTATCTAAGAAGTGCTTTCGTTGTCGTTTTTCTTCGAACTTTTTAGCATTGAACTCGCCTGATTTACCTTTGGGAATAGAAAGTGATACCCAATTGTCGTCCATGATCATCTTACCCAGTTGAACAATCTGACCAATGTGGTAGGGATAATGGGATAATTGCCTGTTAATTGCCTCCAATACGGTATGTCCTTGATTGCGGATGTACACAATGTCATTGAGTTGCTCATCGCTTAGACTTTCTAGTGTATCGATGAATACTTCCCAGGCTTTCTCCCAGTTGAGTAGCATGGCCTTTTTATCTTCGCCCTCTATTTCAAATTCTTGTTCTCTTCTTCTTGACGCCTTTTCACCATCTGTAGTCAAAAAATCAGTCCAGCGTGATAACATGTTTCCCGAAATATGTTTCACAATGATGGCAATACTGTTGCTGGTGTGGTTGAATTGCCAAAAAAACTGATCGTTTGTAAGTCTTTCAATAGTGGTGTCTGCCAGTTTCTTATAATAAATAAACTGGCTTATTACAGGTTTAAGTTGACTCATGGTACAGGATTTTAATCATTTTTGAGCTGGTATAATTTAGTTATTTCATCAGCAGTAAGAACGCGGTTGTAAATGCGAAAGTCATCCATTTTACCTTTAAAAAAGGGGTCGCTGGGATAAGCACTCCGTCCAAGCCAATTGTTAATCGTTTTTAGTTCTAATGGGTTTAAACAGAAATGACTCGATGAGTTCTTTTTGCCATTTACATATAATGTAACTTCTCCTTTTAGAGGTACCTCAAAACCTTTACTGTTTATTTGTGTATTAAGTGTGTTTGCTGCCTCAGAATCATACGTTATGACATAGTGCTCCCATTGAGCAGGTGTCATATCATAAAAAAGATCAGCATCGGAAGGATCGTTTCTGTTAAAATCCACAATGCTTTCAGTAGGGCGGTTTTCATGTAATACCCATTGATCAAACCACATCGGCATTGTTGTTTTATCTTTGCGGCCCAGTAACCAGGTTATAGCATTGCCCATTTGAGCCTTGTCGTGATTAAAATCAAGTATACGGGTCCAAGATTGGTCGGTTTGCCAGTAGCACCAAATGCTTATGCTATATGAACCATTAAAGAAAATTTGGTTTTTGGGGAAGGTGACGTAATCATTTTGGCCATCAAATAAGGCGCAGCCTTCGCCAACTACTGCCCCGCGATCTATTTGAACACCACGCAGTGCTCCATTTCGCTTAAATGTTGATAAATCTCTGGCGTCTACGTCAAATGGGCAATGCAGAATAAGTCCTTCGTTGAGTTTATTGCGGTCACAGGATGAGCAAATGGAAATGAAGATAAAGAAGGTGAAAAATCTAAGGTAGTTCATTGGTTTAAAAGATGGAATGATTGCTAAGGGTGGTGAATTTTTCTAGGAAAATGGTACCTAAATAGGAGTTTCCCTTTTCATTAAGCTTTGGGCTCCATACCGCTACAGCGTATTTTCCGGGTAATATAGCAACAATACCTCCGCCAACACCACTTTTACCAGGCAAACCTACTTTAAAAGAAAATTCCCCGGCTTCGTCATAAAAACCACATAATTGCATGATAGCGTTTATTCTTTTCGACTTACTTGTAGAAATGATTTGCTCATTGCAAACAGGGTCCTTACCTCCGTTGGCCAGAAATAAAAATGCCTGGGCAAGCTCTGTACAGGTCATTTTTATGGAACACAGGTTAAAATAAAAGTCAAGCACTTCTTCGATATCATTGTGTATGTTGCCAAAATTTTTCATCAGGTTAATTAGTGCCGCATTGCGAAAACTTAGACTTCTTTCAGAGTCAACAATCTCCTGATCGAAGTTTATTGTATTATGGCAGGCTATTTTACGTATGAAACTCAGGAGGTCCTTTTTGGGCTCATTTAGCTCGCTAATCAACACATCACAAATTACGATAGCACCGGCGTTAATTAGTGGGTTTCGAGGGATTCCTTTTTCATATTCTAATTGAACTAATGAATTGAAAGCTGTCCCTGAAGGTTCAACACCAACACGCTGCCAAAGTATTTCATCTTTTAACTGATAGGCCAGGGTTAAAGATAAAACTTTTGATATGCTCTGAATGGAAAATGCAACATTAGAATCACCATAAGCCATGTGTGCTCCATCAGTGGTCTGCAAGTGTACACCAAAACTGGTAGGGTCCACATGCTTCAACTCCGGAATATATTCAGGAATAGTTCCGAGGTTTTCCAGTGTAGTGGTTTCACTTACTGCTCTTTCTATTGCCGCCTGATAATTCATGAATGTTTATAAGTAATATCATCAAAGTTAGACTAAAGTGTTCAAGCGAAAATAATAATAAGTCTATTAATTTTTGCAGCAGCTTGTACTTTTTTAAATGAACGAGTGTGTGGAGGGATTTATGGAAGTATTGCTTATAGCCAGGTGGATCGGCTGATGGTGTTTAATTAGATTGTTTTTTGAAGGTGTGAAATTTGTGTAGTAAAAATATAGCAATGGTTAACAGGGGAATTACCGTCTTTTTGCATTAGTGCTTGGCTTTCTGGAAATGAAACATAGACAAAAATAAGAGTGGAAGTAAAAGCGAGTTTTGAGAACAGGGTGAGTGTGAAGTTCTAGCTCATCAAACCTACCTCACTCTCACTCTGTTGTTGTGGCTCCAGCAGGACTCGAACCTGCATCTAAAGTTTAGGAAACTTCTATTCTATCCCTTGAACTATGGAGCCTATTCAGTTGCAAAAGTAATAAAAGTTTGTTAACAATTAATTCATGAAAGGAACAAAAAAGAGCAGCCTGCAAGGGATTTCCTTGCAGGCTGCTCTAAAATATTGTAGTTCAATCGTATTAAATGCTATTGTTCTATATCACCCGTGTTTTTTCGAATCATTTTAAATTGTTCCAGTTGGGTAATTGTCTGATTAATAAGTTTTGTAAGATCTTTGCGTTCTTGAATTTCCGGGTGTTCGACAAGCACCTGCCACAATTCAATTTCCAAGTCCAATGGGATATGGCGCTCAGGTCTTGACATTACATAAGAATCCTCGAACTTATAGGTGTACTCACTATTTAATATGTCAAGTATATCTGTCCAGTCTTTTTGGCGATCCATGATTAACTTAAAAGTAAGTACCAAATCTTTGTGATACGATTGCTGTTCGAAATCAGTGAATGCAATTTCTCTCAAATTGTCTCGCAGTTGAGATTTTGATAAACACTCATCGTCGTAGTATTCTGCACCACTTAGTTCGTATTCTCTAACCAAAGTCAATAAATAATTAGCATTAATTTGCAAGTAATTTTTCACTAAAGAAATGAGAAATAATGTTTCCGTGTTTGTCATCATAGTAGTTACCTTTAATAGCTGTTGAATTACATTATAAATATACGACGTTTTTTTGTGTACTGATATGTTTTAAAAGAGGTATTCGGTGAGTTGACTTTTTTTCTGGTTGAAACGTGTAATAAAATGAATTATTTGATTAAAAAAGTTATAAACATTATTTTTTGACATTAACCAGCCTGACTTTCTTCTTCCAGCTGCATTTCATAGAGATCCTTGTATACACCTTCGTTTTGTAATAAGGTTTCATGTGTACCCTGTTCCACTATTGTTCCATTTTCCAATACAACAATTTTGTCGGCCATCTTAATTGAAGATACCCTATGAGATATTATGATGGAAGTTCTATTTTCCATTACCCGCTTTAGATTACTGAGTATTTCGTCTTCAGTTTTAGTGTCTACTGCAGACAGGCTGTCGTCTAAAATCAGTATTTGGGGTTGCCTGATGAGGGCTCGGGCCAATGTTATACGCTGTTTCTGACCTCCCGATAAGGTAATTCCTCGCTCTCCTAAAACAGTTTCCATCCCATTTGGGAAATCTTTTATATTGTGATAAACGTGTGCGTCTTTGGATGCTTGAACAATATCATCATCACTAGCTACTTTTTTACCAAAAGAAATGTTGTTTTTAATACTGTCCGAGAAAAGGAAGGCGTCTTGTGGGACATAGCCAATTTGACTTCGAAGATATTGAATATGATAGGTGTCTAGTGAGTTATTGTCTATATATATAGTTCCTGAGGTGGGATCATACATACGGCATATTAAATTAGCAAGACTGCTTTTCCCCGAACCCGTATTTCCAACAATGGCAACGGTTTCGCCCGCCTTAATACTTAGATTCAGGTTTCTGATTGCTGTAATTCCAGAGTCCGGGTATACAAGATCCACATTTTTGAATTCTATACTTCCCTTTATTTCTGGTTGGAGGTTTTGTTTGGAAATAATGTCAGTTTTTATGTCAAGAAACTCATTGATCCTTTTTTGAGAAGCTGCCGCGCGTTGGATAATACTCGTAACCCAGCCTACTGAAGTAACGGGCCATGTTAACATATTTATATAAATAACAAATTCGGCAATGTTACCTACAGAAATATTGCCTGATAAAACTTGCAGACCGCCTACATAGACAACAAGTACCGTGCTCAAACCGATTAGACTCAGAATTAGCGGGAAAAAGAGTGAGTTGATCATACTCAATTTGAGAGACGCATTTTTATAAAGGTCACTCTTATCAAAATATTTTTTTGATGCGTCTTTTTCTCGAACAAATGCTTTAAGGACCCGAATTCCGGAAAAACTTTCCTGAACAAAAGTACTTAAATTGGAAAGCTTCGACTGAATGGCTTCACTTTGCTTGTTAAGCTTGTTACTAACATAATAGATGCTTATAGAAAGAACCGGTAATGGTAGTAATGTATATAGTGTTAAAGTAGTATTCACAGACAACATTTGGCAAATGACTACTATGAATAAAACGATGAGGTTTATACCATACATAACAGCAGGACCAATATACATGCGTACATGTCCCACATCTTCAGAAATACGTGTTATTAAATCTCCGGTATTATTTGAACGATAGAATTTCAATGGTAAAGATTGGTAGTGTTTGTAAATGTCGTTTTTCATGTCAAACTCTATATGCCTTGACATCACAATGATAGTTTGACGTGTCAGGTAAAGAAAAAAACCGCGAAAACAGGCCATAGCTAGTATTAATACTGCAAAATAGATGATACTCTGCTCAAAATTCCGGATTACTTCATGCTGGATGTTCATTTCAGCGCTTAATATATTGAGATCGTAATTATTTACTATAAGATCTATAGATTGACGAACCAATTGTGCCGGAATGACAGAAAATAGTACAGAAACCGTAACGAATACAGTTCCAAGTATTAAGTAAAACTTGTAACGTGCAAAATACTTGTTAAGTCTTATGAGTGCTTTCAACTAATTTTTAAATACGTTTGGGTAAAAGAAATTGATGGCATCGAAATTTTAGTTAATTTTGCAGCCACTATAGTTTCGCGTTGCGAATATACAACAAAGAAAAAGTAGTTTAAGTTTATTTTACAGATCATTTAGAATAGCGTTCTTTATTATGTTGAGTAGGAGGTTTTTACGAATTAAAGCCATGCAGGCAGTTTATGCTTATCGCCAAAAACAAGAGTCAAACTTTAACCTTTCCAAGGATTTTATTGGAGCGCAATTTGAGCCAGACCTGAATTCAATGGAAAAACCTAATTTGCTCAAGCTGGCAGCAGATAAAGATAAGGCATTACGATTGTTTGGTGAAGCATATAAAAGCCGTAAAATTGCCGAATCCGATGATGAATATATCAGCGAAGTGACAGTGAGTGCGGTTAACCGATACCACGAACAATTGTTTGAGGATAGACAACGTATCCACAATCAGATGTTGTCTGATGCGGAAAATATAGAACTGATGTATTTGCAGGTATTAGTTCTGTTGGATGAGTTAGCCGGTTATTTTGAAGAAATGAGCCGCAAATCTGAACGGCGTTCCACTGGAGTCCACATAGAAGCTCAATATAAATTTAAGAATAACCTTATAATAAATGGACTACGTATTAATCAAGATTTTTTAAGCGAAAAAGCGAAGCGTAACCTGACCTTCAAAGAAGAACATCAAGAGCCTCTATATAAAAAGTTCTTTAATGTTTCGATTAAAGAAGACGAACGTTTTATTGAATATTGCAAAACGCTGAAACAATCATTTGATAAGGATAAGGCTATAATTACCCATTTAGTAAAGAATGTGCTATTTAAGAACGAAGAAATAATACATTTTTTTGAAGAGTTTGATCCACATTGGGAAGAGAATGAACACATTGTTAAAAGCCTTTGCTTGAAAACATTTAAACAGGCAGAAATCGGGATCCCCATCAATTTGGTCGGATTATCTGATAATTGGGAAGATGATAAATCTTTTTTCGAGAAACTTTTTACAAAAACCCTTGAATATGATGAAGAAATTGATGAACTGCTCATTGACAAGCTTCGAAATTGGGATATAGAAAGAGTCGCAATGATGGACAAAGTAATATTGGAAATGGCTGTTGCGGAAATGATCAATTTCCCAAGCATTCCTGTGAAAGTTACAATTAATGAATTTATAGAGTTATCAAAAAATTACAGCACACCTAAGAGTAAACAGTTCATTAATGGTATCTTGGATGTCGTTTCCAAAGAATTACAGCAAAACGGTAGAATTAAAAAGAGCGGAAGAGGGCTGATTGATAATTAGAAGATCACACTGAATGGGAGTTGTAGGGTAATAAAATAAATTTCAATAGTTTTTGAAAGTTCGATATTTTGGATTTAAATTCGTGTAACTGAACAACACGAGTATGGAAAATCAAAAAATTATCATTGCTGGAGGGTCAGGTCTCCTTGGCGATCTTCTGGCACGCTTTTATCACAAGAAGAATAATGAAGTTATTGTTTTATCGCGAAGTCGTAACAAGAAAGCATCATATGCAAGGTATGTCTATTGGGATGGACGCAGTCACGGAGAGTGGCAGCAGGAACTTGAGGGGGCATATGCACTTGTAAATCTGTGTGGTAAGTCAGTTAATTGCCGTTATAATCAAAAGAATAAGGACGAAATTATTTTTTCCCGGGTAGCCAGTACACAACTTTTGGGAGAATCAATTAATGCATGCATAGATCCACCGGAAGTTTGGATTAATGCTTCTTCTGCGGCCATTTATGGAGATTCGGGCGATATTGAAGTGAATGAACACACGCAAATTGCACCGGGTTTTTCTCCGGATGTTGTTAAAGCTTGGGAAAACACCTTTAATACTATTCGAACACCATTTACCAGGAAAGTATGTTTACGCATGAGTTTAGTCTTGAGTAAAGGCTCTGGTAGTGTTCTTACACCATTCTATAACCTTGCAAAGTTTGGTTTGGGAGGAGGAATGGGGTCTGGGAATCAATTTATAAGCTGGATTCATGAAGATGACTTTGTAAGAGCTATCAATTGGGTGATTGATCATGTTTCTATTAAAGGTGTGTATATTTTGTCCAGTTCAGGAGCCGTAACTAATAAGGAATTCATGCAATTATTAAGCACCAGGGTAGGTTGCTATTTGCAAATAAAGCAACCCATTTGGATGGTGAAGTTAGGAGCCTGGCTGCTGAGAACCGAAAGTGAACTTGTATTAAAAGGAAGACGGGTCTTTCCCGAAAAACTTATAAATAGTGGTTTTCAATTTAAGTATAACGATTTGGATAAGGCGCTGGAGAGTTTAATTACTTCAAGGACAAGCGTATAAATGCTTTTTTAAAGCACTGATAAAATTATTAAATCAATTTTTTTTGATCGTTATTTAAAAAAATATTAACATTCTTTTTACGAAAGAAGGGGCATGTTATTGACAAATGAGCCCCTTTTTATAAATTTGTCACCAAGAATGCGTACGCTGCTATAAAAAAAACGTACGTATTTGGGAAATTCCGTAGTAATAGCATTATTATGTCAATATGAGTCAGACACTTAAGAAATTAGACAAAATTCTTGTAGCCAATAGAGGTGAAATAGCCGTGCGTATTTTAAGAGCAGCTTCTGAATTAAAAATTCGTACTGTGGCAATGTATACCTATGAAGACAGGTATTCTCTACATAGATACAAAGCTGATGAAGCCTATCAAATTGGTAAGGAAGAAGATCCTTTAAAGCCTTATTTAGATATTGAAGGAATAATTTCGCTGGCAAAAAGTCACGATGTAGATGCCATTCATCCTGGTTACGGGTTTCTTTCTGAAAACGTTAATTTTGCCCGTCGGTGTAAAGAGGAAGGCATTATCTTTGTTGGGCCTGAACCTGAAGTAATGGCACAATTGGGTGATAAAGTACAGGCAAAAGAAATTGCCATAAAGTCGCAAGTGCCTATCATTGAAGATAGCAACGAAGATCTTCTCAGTATCGATGTTGCACATAAAGAAGCGGAACGTATCGGTTTCCCGGTTATGCTCAAAGCCGCTGCCGGTGGAGGCGGACGAGGTATGCGCGTTATTCGCTCAAAAGAAGAATTGGACACGTTGTTTCCGGCGGCAAAAGCCGAGGCCGAGAAATTCTTCGCTGATGATACTGTTTTCCTTGAGAAATTTATAGATCAACCGAAGCATATCGAAATCCAGTTAATGGGAGACAATCACGGCAATATCATTCACCTCTACGAACGTGACTGCTCCGTACAGCGTCGTTTCCAAAAGGTGGTTGAAGTTGCTCCCAGTCCTAGCTTAAAAGAAGAAACTAAACAAAAGCTTTACAAGTACGCTACAGATATAGCCAGTACGGTAAATTACAACAACGTTGGTACCGTTGAATTCCTGGTGGATAAAGATGAAAATGTCTTTTTTATAGAAGTAAACCCTCGTGTGCAAGTTGAGCATACTATTACAGAGGAGGTTACAGGAGTTGATATCGTACGTTCTCAAATATTAATTGCTAAAGGTCATAAATTAAGCGACGGTGGGATATTCATAAACGGACAAGACGATGTTAAAGTCAATGGCTTTGCTATCCAGTGTCGTGTAACAACCGAAGATCCTGAACAGGATTTCAAACCTGACTACGGGACTATTATCGCCTATAGAAATGCAGGCGGAATGGGGATTAGACTAGATGAAGGTAGTACTTATCCCGGTATGAAAATTTCACCTTTCTTCGATTCAATGTTGGTAAAAGTATCGGCATGGGGCAGAACGATGAGAGGTGCGACAGAACGTTTACACAGAACGTTAAGAGAATTCAGAATCAGAGGGGTGAAAACCAATATAGGCTTCTTACAGAACGTGATTTCCAATGATGTTTTTAAAGAAGGCAAGTGTACTGTGAACTTTATTGCAGATCACCCGGAGCTATTTAATATGCCAAGAGTTTTCGATCGTGGTACCAAAACCCTTCGTTACCTGGCCGATGTTTCTGTAAATGGTCATCCCGATGTGAAATTTACAGATCCCAATAAAAAATTAAGAATGCCTCAGGTGCCGGTGTACGATCAGTACGGCGAGTTTCCTAAAGGAACTAAAGATAAACTTAATGAGCTCGGCCGTGAGGGTTTTGTCGATTGGTTAAAAAACGAAAAAGCGATCCAATATACGGATACGACTTTCAGGGATGCACATCAGTCGCTATTGGCAACAAGAGTACGCACCCGGGATATTTTAATGGTAGCTGAAAGTTACGCCAAAAATGTACCAAACATGTTTTCAATGGAGATGTGGGGTGGCGCTACTTTTGATGTTGCATTACGATTTTTGCATGAATGTCCATGGAAACGCTTGCAACAAGTGCGCAAAGCCATGCCAAATGTGCTCTTACAAATGCTTTTCAGAGGTTCTAATGGAGTAGGTTATAAAGCTTATCCGGATAACCTTATTGAGAAGTTTATTGAAAAGGCAGCAGAGAACGGAATGGATATCTTCAGGATATTCGATTCGTTAAACTGGCTCGATGCAATGAAGCCTAGTATCAAGGCGGTTATTGAGAATACCAATTCATTAGCGGAAGTGACTTTGTGTTATACGGGAGATATTACAAATCCAGAGAACAAAAAATATAACCTTGATTATTACGTAGATCTTGCCAAGCGCATAGAAGATACGGGAGCACATATGCTGGCTATTAAAGATATGGCTGGTTTATTGAAACCTTATGCTGCCGCAGAATTAATACCGGCATTAAAAGAGGCAGTTGATATGCCACTTCACTTGCATACACATGATACCTCCTCGATTCAGTCCACAACTTATTTAAAGGCTATCGAAGCGGGAGTTGACGTTGTTGATTGTGCGTTGGCTTCAGTATCCGGACTTACTTCTCAGCCAAGTCTGAATTCAATGGTAGCAATGATGCAGGGTCACGAAAGGGAGAATAAAGTAGATTTACGTGCGCTAAATGAGTTTAGCAATCACTGGGAAGATAGAAGAGAATTCTATTATCCATTTGAAAGTGGACTAAAAGCAGGTACTGCAGAAGTTTACGATCATGAAATCCCGGGTGGTCAGTATTCCAATTTACGTCCGCAAGCCGAGGCTCTTGGACTAATAGGAGAGGACTTTGAAAGAGTGAAAAAGAACTATGCTATAGTAAACAAGTTATTTGGAGATATCGTAAAAGTGACTCCAAGTTCAAAAGTGGTTGGAGATATGGCAATATTTATGACCACGAATAACTTGACTCCGGAAGATGTGATGGACGCGAGCCGTAACCTCTCATTTCCGGATTCGGTAATAGCCTTTTTCAAAGGTGATTTAGGACAACCTGTAGGCGGTTTTCCGGTAGAACTTCAAAAAGTAATCTTAAAAGGTGAAAAACCTTACGAGGGCAGACCAAACGAACATTTAGAACCGGTAGATTTCGACAAAGAGTTTGCAGCATTTCAGAAGAAATTTTCAAGCTACTGTGACTTCCTGGATTTCTTAAGCTACAAGTTGTACCCTAAAGTATTTGAAGACTACTTCAACTTCAATGAAAATTATGGTTACGTTACGCATATACCTACTAAAGCATTTTTCTTTGGTCTTGAAAAAGGCGAGGAAATATTAGTGAGTATTGGTGAAGGTAAAACCATCATGGTTAAACTGCTATATTGCCTTGAACCGGATGAAAACGGTTTTGTAACCGTAGGATTTGAATTAAATGGTCAGACCAGACGTATTCAGGTTAAAGATCGCAACTTCAAACTTACAGTCGCGCGAAATAAAAAGGCCGAAGAAGCGAATGAAATTGGAGCCCCATTACAGGGAAGACTGTCTAGTGTCCTTGTTAAACCAGGAGAGGAAGTGGACGAAAATGCACCGTTATTCACTATTGAAGCTATGAAGATGGAGTCTACCATAACAGCATCGACAAAAGGTATTGTGAAATCAATAGTGCTGAAGCAAGGTATGATGGTGGAACAAGACGATATGGTAATAGAAATGGAAGCTTAAAAGCAGAAAAATAAGAGAGCTATAAAACCTGCTTAATCTCCTCTGAGAAAAGCAGGTTTTTTTATAACAAAATATGAAAAAGATAATTATTGCCATTGATGGTTATTCTGCTTGTGGTAAAAGTACTTCTGCCAAAATGGTGGCTTCGGAAATAGGTTACAGTTACCTGGATACCGGGGCGATGTATCGTGCCGTAACACTTTACTTTATCAATAACCATATTCGGCTTACCAATCCCAAGGAAGTTGAACAGGCTTTGAATAATATCGATGTGAGCTTCCAGTTTAACACCAAGACAAAACAATCGGAAACTTTCCTCAATGGTTTGAATGTGGAAAAAAAAATCAGGCAAATGGAAGTTACTCAAAAGGTAAGTCCGGTTAGTGCCTTGCCTCCCGTTCGCGAAAAGCTGGTGAGTGAGCAGCAGCGCTTAGGTAAAGAAAAAAAGATTGTTATGGACGGCCGGGATATTGGAACCAATGTGTTTCCCGAAGCGGAGTTAAAAGTTTTTATGACTGCCGATTTGAACGTGAGGGCACAAAGAAGACAAGAAGAGCTAATTGCAAAAGGACAAACCCTGGGATTGGAAAAAATTATTGCTAATTTGGAGGAAAGAGATCGCATAGATACCACCAGAACGGAAAGCCCGTTAAGGAAGGCCGATGATGCTCATCTTCTTGATACAACTAACCTAACCATTGACAGTCAAGTGCAATACATAATTGCATTATATAACGAAATTGTAAAAGAGTAAAGGAGTAAAAAAAAGGTCGTAAAACAAGGTTATTTAGGCATTTGAAGACTTTTGTCAGAAATTTATCAATTGCTGATATTTAATGAAAAAAAATTATAACTTTGTAATCCTTTTTAAATATCCTTAGGATAAAAGACAGAAACGAGAATGTCGGAATACATAAAGTTAAAAAAGGGCTTGGATATCAAAATAAAAGGAGAAGCAGCCCGATCTGTTGAGCAGGGAATCAGTTCTGATACCTATGCAATCAAACCACCTGATTTTATTAGTTTCATTAAACCAAAGTTGTTGGTAAAAGTCGGAGATAGCGTCAAAGCCGGTACTCCTCTTTTTTACGACAAAAGCCGCCCGGAAGTCAAATTTGTTGCACCGGTGAGTGGTGAAGTTGTAGCCATAAACAGAGGCGAAAAAAGGAAACTGGAGGAAATCGTCGTTTTAGCAGATAAGCAATTAGAATATGTTGAATACAGCAAATACAATACGTCGGATATTGCTAATATTTCGGCCGAGGATTTGAAATTGTATTTAGCTGAATGTGGTGTCTGGCCCAACCTTATTCAAAGGCCATACGCAGTTATTGCTGACACGGCCGATTCACCTAAAGCAATATTTGTCTCTGCGTTTGATACAAATCCGCTGGCTCCTGACTATGAAATTTTGTACAAAGATCAGAAAGAGCATTTCAAAACCGGGATTCAGGTGCTAAGCAAACTTACAAGCGGCAAAGTACACCTTAATACAAATGCTGACGGAGAAAGGTCTCAAATTTTCAATGATACTACAGGCGTTCAGAAAAATGAGTTTTCAGGGCCTCATCCTGCCGGAAACGTTGGGGTACAGATTCACCACCTTGATCCTATTAACAAAGATGAGGTAGCATGGACAATTAACCCATATGGAGTTATTCAAATTGGTAAGTTGTTCAACGAAAACAAATATGACGCTTCAAAAATAATAGCCATCACAGGTTCGGAGGTTTCCAAACCACAGTATTACACAACTTATCTGGGGGCTTCAATGAAAAACTTCTTATCAAATAACCTGAAATCGGATAATGTACGCGTGATTTCTGGCTCGGTATTGTCTGGGGAAAGTATTGGTAAAGAAGGGTATATCGGGTTTTACGATCAGATGATAACGGTTATTCCGGAAGGTGATAATTTAAGGTTCTTCGGTTCCTTCGTTCCTACGCGCGACAAACACTCTTTTGGAAGAAGTATCGGACTATTATCTTTCATGAATGGAAAAGATAAAGTTTATGATGTTGATACGAATATCAACGGCGAAATTCGTGCTTTTGTACAAACCGGTGTTTTAGAGCGCGTTTTACCTATGGATATTTACCCTGTTCATCTCTTAAAGGCTATAATGGCCGAAGATTTTGAAGAGATGGAAGCACTGGGTATATATGAAGTAGCAGAAGAAGACCTGGCTTTATGTGAATACGTAGATGTATCGAAGCATGAAGTTCAGTCTATTATTCGTAGTGGTATTGAATTGATGCAAAATAGCTAAGAGATGAAGAGAAAGCTTGAAGAACTTGTACATAAATACAAACCGCTATTTGAAAAGGGCGGGAAATTTGAAAAATTTTACTTTATCTGGGAAGCACATGAAACACTGTTTTTCCAGCCCGATCAGGTAACAAAAGCTAAAGGTACACACATACGTGATGCTGTTGATATGAAGCGTATGATGATAACGGTAATAGCTGCACTTGTTCCTTGTTTGCTATTTGGTATGTGGAACGTAGGGCATTGGCATTATGAGGCCATGTTACAAACCGGAGAAATAAAAGAAGCCGCTGGTGTTTTTGAGAAATTCTTATTCGGAGCCATTCGAATGGTACCGGTTATTGCTGTATCCTATATTGTAGGATTGGGTATTGAATTTACATTTGCAACCATACGCAGACACCCTATTAACGAAGGATTCCTTGTAACCGGTTTGCTGCTGCCATTAGTGGTACCTTCAACTATTCCTTTGTGGCAGGTTGCAATAGCTACTGCTTTTGCCGTTGTGCTTGGTAAAGAAGTATTCGGTGGTACAGGAATGAATTTATTAAATCCGGCCCTTACCGCGCGTGCATTCCTTTTCTTTGCTTATCCGGGACAAATTTCGGGAGATAAAGTTTGGGTAGATTTAGACGGTTTTTCATATGCAACACCACTCGCAGAGGCAGCAGCTTCCGGAGGAAAAGGCGTTGCAACAAGTTTTGCAGATATGTTTATAGGCATTATCCCCGGATCGATGGGAGAAACTTCAACCCTCATGTGTATCATAGGGGCACTAGTGTTGATTGCCACCGGGGTGGGAAGTTGGAGAGTAATGTTGAGCATGGTCCTTGGCGGTTTGTTCATGGGAGTACTTGTAGAGAATATAGGTACACCATTTTTCGGATCAGAGAATTTCTACTTTCATATAGTCGCAGGAGGTTTTGCCTTCGGAACCGTATTTATGGCTACAGACCCTGTGTCTGCATCACATACAAATAAAGGAAAGTGGATTTATGGATTTTTGGCAGGTGCATTAGCAATTCTAATTCGTGTAACAAACCCTGCCTTCCCTGAAGGTGTGATGTTGGCTATCTTGTTAATGAACGTGCTGGCACCACTAGTAGATTATTTTGTTATTTCATCAAACAAGAAAAGGAGGTTAAGTCGTGCAACAGTCTAACGGTTATGTCGTCATATCAACGGTTATTTTAACCGTAATTTGTGCTTCGCTATTGGCGGGTGTAAAATTAGGACTTACAAATCAGCATGAAATGAATGCTGAAGTAGATTCCAAAAGCAAAATATTAGCAGCTTATGAACCCTTACCTGCGGGATTGTCCAATCAGGAAATTTTGGACCTTTATGATAAACATATTGAAGGTGTTGTTGTTAATGGTTTAGGTGAGCCTGTTCTTAAAGATGAAAAGGGGAATGATATTGATGCTTCAAAAGTGGATGTGTTTAAGAATTTTAAGGAGACAGATCCAGCGAAAAAACAGTACCCTGTGTTTAAGTTCAAGAGTAAAGTTCATGATGGACAGTATGCAGCATATATTGTTCCTGTATATGGTAATGGCCTTTGGGACTACATTTGGGGCTACGTAGCGTTGGAAACAGATTTTAATACCATCAAAGGAGCAATATTCGACCATAAGGGCGAAACCCCTGGATTGGGTGCGCGTATTACAGATGCAGATGTGCAGGCTCGTTTTATTGGTAAAAAAATCACCGATGCTGAAGGAAACTTTCAGTCTGTTCGCCTTATGAAAGGCGAGGGACACGATGCTTCTGAACTCAACGATCATTTGGTAGACGGTCTTTCAGGAGCTACTATGACTGCTAATGGTGTGAATGATATGTTAAACGCTTATTTCAATGACTATCAGGTGTATTTTGAAATGGAACGCAAAAAAGCGTTGGAAGCAGAGAAAAATACACCTAAAACCGATTTAAGAAACGATATATAAGCCCTTGGCTTTTAAATAGAAGTACTTTAGCATTTAGAGCAAGAAATTATGAGTACAGAAACTTTAGAAAAAGAAGCTGTTGAGATCAAAGCGCCCAGAGAAGCGCTGCTCTCAAAACGAAGAAAAAAATTCGTTACAGACCCACTTGATGATGATAACCCGGTTACCGTTCAGGTATTGGGTATCTGTTCGGCACTAGCTGTAACCTCACAAATGAAACCAACATTCATTATGGCAGTATCCGTAACGGTCGTAATTGCAATGTCTAACCTGGTTATTTCATTAATTAGAAGCTTAATACCTTCACGTGTACGTATTATTTGGCAGTTGGGAATCGTAGCAACCCTTGTGGCACTGGTTGATATGGTTTTGCAGGCTTACCAATATGAAATGTGGAAGCAATTAACCGTATTTATTGGCCTTATCATTACTAACTGTATTGTAATGGGGCGCCTGGAAGCTTTTGCAATGGGTAACAAACCCTGGGATTCTGTTTTGGACGGTTTAGGAAGTGGCTTTGGTTATTCATGGATTATCCTGGCAGTAGCTTTTGCTCGCGAATTGTTCGGTTCGGGAACAGTATTTGGCGTCCGTATCATTCCGGAAGGAGTGTATGAAGTGACAAGTTATGTGAATAACGGAGTCATGGTAACACCCGTAGGTGCCTTCATGATACTGGGCATAATAATTTGGATACAAAGAACTAGAAACGGATACGTAGAAGAATAAAAGACGCATTATGGAGTACTTAAATTTATTTATAAAATCTATTTTTATAGAAAATATGATTTTTGCCTTCTTCTTGGGTATGTGTTCGTACCTGGCTGTTTCAAAGAAGGTGAAAACAGCAATTGGTCTGGGTGCAGCCGTAATATTCGTACTGGCTATTACTGTGCCCCTTAACTGGTTGTTATACGAAGGTCTTTTAAATAAAGGAGCTTTGGCCTGGATAAGCCCTTCTTTGGCAGAAGTTGATCTGACATTTCTGAAGTTATTGATGTTCATTGCTACCATCGCTGCAATGGTCCAGTTGGTGGAAATGGTTGTTGAAAAAGTATCACCTGCATTATATGGCGCATTAGGAATATTTTTGCCTCTTATTGCCGTGAATTGCTCGATACTGGGAGGCTCTCTTTTCATGATAACCAGAGATTATTCTTTTGGGGAAGCTACAGTATTTGGTATAGGCTCCGGAGTGGGATGGATGTTTGCCATTGTTGCTTTGGCTGCGATCAGAGAAAGAATGAAATATTCACATGTACCGGATGGTCTGAAAGGCTTAGGCATAACTATGATAATCACGGGGCTTATGGGGATTGCTTTCATGTCATTCATGGGTATTAAGTTGGGTGATGGTCAATCAGAAGAAACAACAGAAGAAGCGAAAGTAGAATCAGCAAAAGATAACAAGGTCTCATCGGTAGAACAAGGTGAAGAAACCGCAATGATTATCAAGTAATAAAAGTATTTAATAATATAGGTTGATAGAGGAGGTAGGCTTTGGTTTACCTCCTTTTTTCATTATACGACAATGAAGAAGTTTATTAAGTTTTTCGTTAGAGGATTAATATTTATTACCCCGATAGGAGTTACTACGCTTTTGATTATTTCGGCGTTTGAATGGTTGACAGACAAAATTGAACAGGTTAACCTGCATTGGATAGTTCTTTTAATCGTAGTGATAACCTCCATTGTAGGGCTAACCCTAATTGGTTATTTAGGGTCAAATTTGTTTATGAAGCCCATAGCTAAATTCATAGAAGGTTTAATTCGTAGAATACCTCTAGTGAATTTTATTTATAGTTCACTTAAAGATGTGGTGAATGCGTTGATGGGGGAAAAACGAAAATTTGATAAACCGGTACTCGTAAATTTGTATGGCAATGAACTATACAAACCGGGATTTATTACGCAGGAAGATCTTACCAAAATAGGTTTGGAGGGCAAAGTAGCCGTTTATTTGCCGCACTCTTATGCATTATCCGGCAATGTCTACATCGTTGATCAGAAATGTGTGACGATCGTGGATATTCCAAGCTCAGATATGATGAAATTAATAGTGTCCGGTGGGGTTGCAATGAACGATATTATTCGAAAACTGGAAGAGCGGGAATCAAAAAGAAAAAAAGAAGAGCAGGATGTCAATTAACTTCCTGCTCTTTAGAATTCATTATAGTTGTGCATCTACTTTTTGAGCCAAAACGGCCTTGGGCACTGCACCAATTTGCTTATCTACAATTTCACCATTTTTAAGAATAAGTAGAGTAGGTATGCTGCGAATACCAAAGCGTTCAGCGGCCATTCTGTTTTCGTCGACATTCAGTTTCCCAATAACTGCTTTGCCATCGTAATCACCAGCCAATTCCTCTACCACCGGACCTATCATCTTACATGGCCCGCACCATTCTGCCCAGAAATCCACCAATACTGGTTTGTCTGTTTTTATAACTTCTTCGAAGTTTGAATCTGTAATTTCTATAACTTTTGACATTTCAATGAATTTAAATAATCAAAGACCACCTCTATGTATTATAGCAATGGTTTTATTAGTTAAATAGTTCCGCAGTGACCTCATTTAAATTTATGCGGAATACAATATTATGGAATTAATACGTTACTAACTATGTATTTGTTAATTATTTAGTGCGCGATTGTAAGGTGTACGACTTTTTTAGTTTCGAAAAAATCCTCCTCAAAATAGTCAGATAAATTGTACAATTCATATGAACGCTTTACACCTTTGAACTCCTCACTCAGATCTCCTCCCTTTAAGGCGAGGACGCCATTAGCCAATTTATTGGTTTGCTCTTTCTTTATTTTATGCTGTATCCATTGAGTTAGTGGCTTAATGCGTGTCACTGCTCTGGTAACAACAAAATCGTATTTATCGGTTATTTTTTCGACGCGAGCACTGATGGGTGTTACGTTTTTTAATTCCAGAGAGGAGGCAACCTCTTCAACAACTTTGATTTTTTTGGCAATCGAATCAACAAGAGTAAAGGAACATTCAGGATACAGAATGGCCAGTGGAATACCAGGGAAACCACCACCCGTGCCTAGATCTAAAATAGCTGTACCGGGAGTGAAATCTATTATTTTAGCAATTCCCAGTGAGTGTAATACATGCCGTTCGTAGAGCGCAGCTATATCCTTTCTCGAAATAACATTGATACGCTCATTCCAATAAACGTAGAGCTGATCTAAAGCTTGAAACTGAGCATGTTGTTGATCACTAAGATCGGGAAAATACTTGAGGATGGAATCCACTTATTAGATGTTATCCTTCCTGTTTTTTACCAATTCGTGCAGTAATTCCCTGGCCCTGTGCAGTTGAGCTTTAACCGTGCCAAGTGGAGCACCCAGCTCCTTGGAGATTTCATCGTAGGATAATTCCTGAAAATACCTTAACCTTACAAGAACCTGATATTTTGGCGGAAGCTGCGTAACAATCATACGCATAATTTCAATCTTTTGCTTTTTGATTGCTTCTTCCTGAGGGTTTAGGTTGTTGTCGCGTATATCAATCCCAACATTTTCACCATTGTCATCGGTGAAAGTAGAGTCTATACTTAAGGTCTCCAACTTCTTTTTTCTAATAAAGTCGATGCAATTGTTTGTGGCAATTCTAAATAACCAGGTACTAAAAGTGTAATCGGGATTAAATTTCTTTAAGTTTTTAAAAGCTTTGGCAAATGCCTCAATGGTTAAATCTTCCGCATCATCTTTATTTTTTACCATTTTTAAGATCATGTGGTAGACAGGCTTACGGTACCTAACCATTAATTCACCGTAGGCACGCTCGTCGTTGTCTTCACGAGCTTTCCGAACGAGGTCGAAGTCTTTCTTAGCCTTTTGTGAAAATTCTTTTTTTAACTCCATCTAATACGTTTCAAAAACATAGCCAAAGGGCCTATTGTCCAAATATAAGACATATATAGTACATCTAAAACAATTATATAGTACTTACGGATCTTACAGCCCAATTTCTTTGACACCATATCAAAAATAAAAAATATAGTCAAAGTTCTCAAACTAAATAGGATTAATGTAAAGAAAAAATCTTGATTTTTGACGATTAAATAGAGGGAACATGCATAAAACAATAGCGTAGATGTGTGTAACAAGCTGATTATGAGTTTGGAACTTGTTTTGTAATGCTTTCCAACCGAAAGATGACGAATTTTTTGAATCAACCATTTTTTCCACGTTTCCTTGGGATTAGAGTAACAAAATGCCCTGTTATCTATGTTTATACTTGTATTATTCTTAGATGATTTTTCATTTATTAGTAAATCGTCATCCCCTCCAGTCAGCGATTTGTATTCGTCGAAAATTTGCGACGTTTCAATCAGGTTCTTTTTGTAAAGCATGTTCCTGCCTAACCCCATGTAAGGATGCTTGACGGAGGCTAAACCAAGAAATTGAAAGGAGGTCTGAAAAGTCTCAAATTGGATAATTTGATTTAAAAAACCGGGAATCGCATTTATTGGTGCAGCACTAAGCACAATTTCGGTTTGACTGTGGATATGGTTTGCCATTGACTTTATCCAATTGTTACTTGCAGGGAGACAATCGGCATCGGTTACAAGAACCCAGTCATACTTGGCCTTTGATACCCCCTGTTTAAGTGCATATTTCTTTGAATTCCAGTCTCTTGGTGTTTTGCTAATGTTTATAGTTTGTAATTGAGGAGACGTGAAGTTATTAAAAGTACTTATTGTACCATCTGTAGATCGGTCATTTACAACTATAAGTTCGAAGATTGGGTATTCTTGATTTAATATCTTAGGAATTAAATCTGTTAAGTTTTTCTCCTCATTATGTGCACACACGATCACACTTATTGGTGGATTAATGGGCATACTACGCCGTTGCGCCTTGTTTTCTGATAGAATTTTATATCCGAGCAGTACATATACTGCTATTTGAATAATAGTAATCGAGAAAAATATATAGGTAATAACGGTCATTACAATAAGTAATTTCTCGAAAATAAAGTTAAAAAATGATAATAAGCCATATTTTTGTAAATCAATATGCAATTTACGATTCACAAAACAGACCAGAAGTCCAAAGCTCGTGCTGGTACTTTTGAGACTGCACATGGTAATGTAGAGACTCCCATTTTTATGCCTGTAGGTACTGCAGGTACGGTTAAAGCCGTTCATCAGCGTGAATTAAGTCAGGATATTAGGGCTCAGATTATTCTGGGAAATACCTACCATCTGTACTTACGTCCTACTACTTCCATTCTTCAACAAGCAGGGGGGCTGCATCGTTTTAATAATTGGAGTGGACCTATCTTAACAGATAGTGGTGGCTATCAGGTTTATTCTTTGTCCGGAGCAAGAAAAATCAAAGAGGAAGGTGTCGTTTTTCAGTCTCATATTGATGGGTCAAAACATTTGTTTACCCCCGAAAATGTGATGGATATACAACGTCAGATTGGAGCTGATTTAATCATGGCCTTTGATGAATGTACACCGTATCCATGTGAAAAATCTTATGCCAAAAACTCTATGGAAATGACTCACAGGTGGCTTAAACGTTGCTGTGATCGTTTCGATAATACAGATCCGCTTTATGGATACGATCAAACATTACTCCCTATTGTGCAGGGAAGTGTATACAAGGATCTTAGAAAACAATCTGCAGAGACCATTGCATCATTTGGCAGAGAAGCAAATGCCATTGGCGGGCTCTCTGTTGGCGAACCGCATGAGGATATGTACGAGATGACTGATATAGTCACCGATATACTACCTCTGGATAAGCCGCGTTACTTAATGGGAGTTGGAACACCAGCAAATATTTTGGAGTGCATTGCACTTGGGATAGATATGTTTGACTGTGTAATGCCCACCAGGAATGCCAGAAATGGAATGCTATTTACAAGCGAAGGTGTGATTAACATAAAGAATGAGAAGTGGAAAGACGATTTTACTCCCATCGATCCGGATTTAGGAGGTTATGTAGACACACATTATTCCAAAGCTTATTTGAGGCATTTGATTATAAGCAAAGAAATATTGGGTGCGCAAATTGCGAGTATTCACAATCTTAGTTTTTACCTTTGGTTGGTGAAGGAAGCTCGAAATCATATAATAGAAGGTACGTTTTATGATTGGAAACAGTCAATGGTCAAGAAATTGATTCAGAAATTGTAATGCTAAAGAAATTAGATTTATATATATTAAAAAGGTATTTCAAGACCTTTTTCTTCATCGTATTCTTATTATCAACCGTGGTCATAATGATCGACTTTACGGATCATAACGATGATTTTTTAAGCAATAATATTCCCTATTCCGTTGTAATAGACCAATATTATATAAACCTGGCACTCTGGTTGGCGACTTTTTTAAGCCCCATGGCCATTTTTATTTCAACGATTGTCGTTACCGCACGTATGGCAGCTCATACAGAGATTGTCGCAATACTTAGTTCCGGAATTAGTTTTCGAAGAATTTTACGTTCCTACTTCATTGGTGCCGTCTTACTTGGCGGGCTTACTTTGTGGATGGTCGGCTGGGTGATTCCAAAGGCTACTATTGAGCGCGTGGCGTTTGAGCAAAGCTACTTTGGTGATAGAAAATCATATAGCGAGAAGAATATTCATGTGATGATGTCGCACAACACCAAAGCCTATGTGCAGACTTACAATATTAACTCCCAAACAGGGTATCATTTTGTGCTCGAAAAATTTGAGGGGAATGATTTGGTAGAAAGATTAAAAACCAATAAAGTTCATTGGAATAAAGAGAAGCAATTGTGGCATATATCTAAATATTCGTTACGAAAACGTATTGATGGTAAGGAAGACCTGACTTTCCATCCTGCTCAAGATACCATCTTAAATTTGAGTACCGATGATTTGGAAAACAACCACATTGTTACATCCATGTATACTATTCCTCAACTACGCGAGTATATTGAGGAACAAAGGCTGAAAGGGGTAATGAGTGTCGAATCCCTACTCGTTGATTACTATGAACGTTATACCTATCCTATCGCAATTATTGTACTGACACTAATTGCTGTTATTTCAGGAGGTAAAAAGTCCCGTGAAGGAGTGGTGCTGCGCGTAGTAATTGGCTTTTTACTCTTTTTTACTTACTGGATTGTTCTGCAGATGGGGAGGAATTTTGCAGAAGATAGTTCGATACACCCGGCGGCGAGTGCCGCTTTGCCAAATGTAGTCTTCTTATTTTTAGGGTGGATTATGTATCGTAAAATGCCTAAGTAAAGGGTTCACATGTAAATCGACATGCGAAGCCCTCTAAATTTATTCAATAGTCAATGTCGGAAGAGATTTCCATTCTTTGTATTCACTGGTGTAGTAAAGGTAGGCACTGGAGGCCTGAGCACTAAACGTTCCTGCTATCTCCGCTTTCAGATCTAAATGAATGGTATGGCTTTCTTTCGGCGCCATATCCCGAAAATAAAATGCTACTTTATTCTTTCGAATTTCATAAAAGTCCACGATTCCCTTTTCCTGAAGCTCTTTCAACTGCCAGGCTTGTGCAGAGCATCCAGAAGGTATTCCTACCAGGGCCATACTCATTGGTTGTCCCTGTTCCTCTTTATTGCTTAATTTACAATTAAGTCGAACCGTTTCTCCTACTTTAACCCGGTCTTTGGCCAGTGATACATCCAGGTTTAATTTGCATGCTGAAGATGAAGGTGGGAGCGTCGTGCTATATCTGATAGAAACAGTGTAAGGTAGTGCCTGCTCTGTATCTTTGAATTTTACCTGAATTTTATGTTTGCCATTTTTGGAAATATATTTTTCAAGGTTTTCAATCACAATATTGCCCCGGTGTCCTTCTTCATAATGGAATTCACCTACTTTTTTACCTTCAACATAGCATTCCAAAATTCCGTCATCAGCAGTTTTTTTGCTGTACTTAGCATAAGAGGTAAGCGCCTTTAATGCCAGGACCGTGGCTTGAGTACTTCCGAAACCGCCATATGAAGACCTTGATGACACGATGAATTTGGCAGCCTTGTTGAGCGCTAATTCATTGACCTCTGCGGACTTTAAAATAGCGAGAATTGCGAGCGAGGTCGTTTCTACTTCTAAGGAGGTACCTCCAGACATTGTTATCGAATGTTCTTTAGCCAGCCATTTGCCATCTTTTTGCTGCATGTCAATCAACTGATCCAGTAGTCCATTTGCTCTTTTGTCCTTTCTGTTGAATAAGGTTGCTGCTATTAGCGCTAAAGTGTATGGATCATTGTCTTTTAGACACTGTTTGTAAGCTGTTTCCACTTCAAGGTCAATGTTATGAAAACCTGCTTCTGATAATGAGTACACAATGTATGCGTTAGTGATACGATCGGCAGCTCTGCCAAAATTGTCCAATGCTTTTGGATCGCGGGAAAAACCTCCTTCACCATCTTTTCGACTCATAAGCCATGAGCTGGTTCTATCTACCATTTTATCATCTACCGCGGGGTATACCGACTTCATATCGTGAAACTGTAATAGACCATAAGCGGTTAAAGCTTCGTGCCCGGGGGCCGATCCAAACCATTCATAACCCTTTTTGGGCGTCTCATAACTTGTAAGACGTTTGTAGCCTCTTTCCAACATCCCCTCAGCCTTGGCGTATACTTCTGGCGCTTCTTGCTCTGTTTCTTTTAAATATTGCATTACCATTATATTGGGGTAGTTGCTCATTGATGTTTGTTCGAAACATCCCGAAGGCTCTCTTAATATAGATTCGATACCACTCATGAGGTCATTGACAACATTCGGGTAGGCAACCAATGACGCTTTTACTGAGCCGGGAACCAGGTGATTGATAGTTACCTGCATGTTCTTGCTTAGGTCTTGCCCGCTGTGGGCTATGGCCACCGGGTAACCCTTGGCCAAGACATTGATGTGTTCTGTGATGGCATCAGTGAACGATTGGCTGTTAAACTTTAGTGTTATGACGCCGTTTCCAGGTATGTCCGCAGTAGTAAACTTTATATTGATGCGCTTAAAAGAATTTGCTTCTACGCTCACCTTTTGCGCTTTACCTGAGGTCTGGTTGCACTTAAATACGTCGTCATAGATTAAGGTGTACGTTCCGGATTTACTCGTATTTGTATTGTTCTTAATGATAACAGGAAGGATGAAATCATCTGCGCAAATAACCTCCTTGGGCATTTTTACAGACATGGCAAGAGGCATTTGTGTATGGTACAGGTGCTCTCCGCGGCCTATCAATCCGTTGGGGCCAATCCCCTCGGCAGTAATTCTGAATGCACTGATGTCATCGTTGTTGTGGAAGCTGATTTGAGCTTCACCGTACTTGTCTACTTCAATATAACCATTCCAGTAAATGGTACTTCTGAAATCGTTGCGTACTTCGTTATCTGTATTAGCCGCATAAAGTAATTCGGGGAATTCTCTGGCACGATAGTATTTTGGTGTCGGGGGCGCGGGTTTGAATAGACGTTTTTTTGCTATTTTATCATTATCAGGAATCCATTCATCTTCGGCAATAATTTCTTGTTCCATAAAGCCGATGTCCAAATCTTCTTCAGGAGCCATTTCCTGCTTGTTATTCATCACAACCACTTTCGCTTGCTGTACCACCGCTGGCAGTGGAGGCATTGCTCCTTCCTTTTCAAATTCTTTGCCTTTAAGATTTCCACCCTCAGGTGCGTCCATTTCTGCTTCTGCAGGCATAGCATTGAACATTATTTCTTCCCGATGACGATAATTATAGCTGTAGAAAGATAAATCTTGTTGATATTCGTAAACATTCAGGTAGTGTTTTTCCTGCTTAGATCGTTCCATTCTAAGAACAGCCGGTGAACTGAGATCTACCCCTCTGATTGCGAATTTTCCATTGTTGTCAGTAATGACTTTTATGTCTGTACCTTCCACAAAAATGGGAACTCCTGCCAAAGCGTTTTCTTTTTCATCATAAGCTTTGCCTGCAATAACAGCTTGTTCTCCCTCATTTTTTAGTGCAGGAAGACCTTGTGATACCATTTTCCAGGTGAATCGCCTCCATCCATGTGTAAGCATTACCAGGTCCAAAGCCTCATCAGCTTTTTCTTCTTCGGGATCGAAATAAAACCGCGGCTCTTCTATTGTTCCTTTTAGGTCCCCTTCCATGAGCATATAACTGAGCATATTACTCGATTTGTCGTCGGCAAAAGAAAGTAGTTTGTCATCAACCACGGAAAGCGCTAGCTGAGCGGGTACGGGCATTCCGGTTTGGTCGCTCACTTTTACTTTAAGTTTAACTTCTTCACGAGGCAGGTATTGGTCTTTGTCCGTCTCGATAGCGATGTTTAATTGTCGTTCCTTATTAATAAAAAGGAGGCGCTCGCAGCGCGCAACACCATTATGATCAAACAAAGTAAGCTGGCAAATACCTGCAGGCAGACTTTGGGTGGGGATAATAGCTGTTGCCTGGCCGGGAACTACTTCTATATCTTTAGTAAATAATAATTTTCCTCTCATTTGTCCTACCAATGTTAACACGCTTCGTTCGGTAGAACCTATTACAACACGAATACCTTGTTTTGTTGTGTAGGAAGTTAGGGTATATCCCCGGGGTAGCACTTTTGGAAGTTCATACTTCTTTTCAATACCACCTGGCGAGCTTATCTGAGCGAAGTAATTTCGGTTCTTTTTTGCCTGTAATTCAAATTTGCCCATTCCATTATGGGAACTTTTAAAATCAGCGATTTTTGTGCCTTGATCGTCAATGATGTAACCGGAGATGTCGGCAGGTTTTCCGTGTTCGTTCAATGCTTTGAATGCGACATTGCTGGTGATATCCTCTACCATGTCGCCACCTTCAGGCATAAAAGTCAGTTTTATGTTGTTTAATGTAATAGGAATAGACCGGGAAATAGATTCATTATTACCTTCATGGCTAATTATTACGTTGAGCAGACCGTCGGTAGACTGGAGTGTTTCAGGAAGATTGATGGCGATAAGGCACTTCCCTTCATCGTTTGTAACGGCCTTTCCCGATTTGTATGCTTCTCCCTGAATAGAGGCTTTGAAGTCAATGCTTTTGTTTGAAAGAGGAGTGTTGGATAAACTTTCAAGTAGGAGTTCAGCATGTGCGGTTTCACCTGGTCCGTAAGCTTTTCGCAGAAAATCCAATTTCATTTTAAGGCGTGGCAAAACGACATTTTGCACCTGTATCGTTTTTATAAACGCTTGTGAATGAACATCATTTTCTTGCCATAGCGTGTAGGCTTTTACTTTGTATATCCCACCAGGAGCATTAGATTCAAGCTGGAAGTCACCTTTTGCTATACCTGCTTTGGCAATTAATGTGTGTTTAGTACTGATATTTCCTTTTGGGTCAATGAGCTCAACATATACGATGTCACTTTTTGTAGAGGGATTAAAAAAATTACTTTCTCTTACAAATGCTGTGAACCAGATGTTTTCTCCCGGTTTGTAAAAAGGTTTATCTAATTGGACGTATACCCGGTCTTCGGGTCTATTGTCATTCACTTTTTTCAGTTGACCTGTTATTCTGTCTATAGTTTCGTTGTTTATCATAGCAATAGATACAAATACCACCACTGACACCAACAAAACTAAAAATGAAGAGGTGGTAAGTTGTTTGAATAGGTTTTGATTTCTTGATTGATTCATTACGCTTACGTTTTGTTGTGATTTAATAAAACTGACCCAGTATTTCTGAGTTCAAAGTACTGTACAATTATTATTTCAATTGGTTCAACTCGTTAAAAAAAATTTAGTAAAACCGATATGTTAGTGTATTACAATATGACCATTGACCTTGGACAAAGAGCACAAAAGCAACAAAAACGAAGATAAAATACCTAAAAGTGCTCAAAAAAAAAAGGAGTGCCTTGCAGCACCCCTAAACAATTAATAGTTTAACAATTATCAGGCGATATTAGTGAATACTGCCTGAATGTCGTCGTCATCTTCAATTTTGTCCAGCATTTTTTCAATATCTACCAATTGATCTTCACTAAATTCAACCGGAGAGGTCGGAATACGCTTTAAATTTGCCTTTTTTATTTCTATTCCCTTTTCTTCAAAGGCCTTCGATAGTGTCCCGAAATTTGTGTAGTCGCCATGAACGATTACCATTTCGTCAATTTCTTCTATTTCATCGAGACCGGCATCAATTAATTCAAGTTCCAGTTCTTCTATGTCAATTTCTTCGGTTTTTTCAAATTCAAAGACAGCTTTTCGGGCAAACATAAATTCAAGGGAACCTGAAGGAACGACGCCTCCTCCGGATTTATTGAAATAGGATTTAACATTGGCTACTGTGCGGGTAGTGTTGTCTGTGGCACATTCTACATATACTAGTACGCCATGAGGGCCTTTACCTTCATAGTTTACTTCTACGAAAGAATCGGCATCTTTTCCGGCTGCTCTTTTGATCGCAGCCTCGATATTATCCTTAGGCATATTTTGTGCCTTGGCATTTTGAATAGCAGTTCTTAATTTGCTATTCATTTCGGGATCTGTTCCACCTTCTTTAGCTGCCACAGTTATGGCCCTTCCCAGTTTGGGAAACATTTTAGACATATGGCCCCATCTCTTTTCTTTTGCAGCCCGGCGATATTCAAAAGCTCTTCCCATAATAAAGTAGTTCGAAGTAATAGTTATTTTAATGTTCTAAATGCTATGAGGCACATTTTTTTACATAAATGTGCAGTCACCTATGGTCAAAAATAAGCATTGTTCTGCTTTTTTAAAAGGAGGAATAGCTATAAGCTCATTGAAAAATTAAGGAAAGATGATGGAGATTTGCTACATTTCAGGAAGAACAATTGCTTTACCATGCAACTTTGAAAACGATGGCCTCCGCTTCAAGTTCATCGAGCGTTGAAACACGCTTTGAATGAATACTGACCCGGGCGTCTAAAGAAGTAAAGCGTTTAGCCAGCGTGCTTATGAAACCTTCAGCAGTTTTAGCATGAAATGGCGTGTTACAATGAATATATGCACGTCGCATCGAATCGTCGTATTTTAATAAGTAGATCCCCGCATGTACATAATTGTTTCTATTTCTGGAATAAACGTTCTTAACGGTTATAAGGGCTTTTTCCAGGTCATTAACTGCACTCGAAAATTTAAAGCTTTTAGCCATTCTTTCGCCCATATTATAAAGTATATCTTCGCCCTGATTTTGTGCTATTCTATTCTGAATGTATCTTAATTCATGGTCAGAAAACACTAAAAAATCTTTAGCAATTGTTTTTGGGAAATTGCCATCTGCACCAAGCTGTGTTTGTATATGGCCGGGTAACGCTGTTTTGAACAATGTTGCGAAATCGCCCTTTATAACTGAGGATTCTGATATCTGTTGCATTTAATCAAAGAAATTAGTTAGTCAAAAGTTAGTCCGAATTGACTTCAACTATAAGTAATCTCACTGTGTATACGTGACACAGAGGTAAAAGTTTTATTTCTAATTGATTATTAGTGTATTAGTGATTAAGGAAGCCATATTTTTCGCCTAAACGACCCTTTAGACGTTTGAATCATGCATATTGCTAATGTATTGCGTATAGGTGGTATATCTATCTGTTCATCAGTAGATTGCAATTCTTTAGAAAATATTTTTTTACCATTTAGGGTATATAATTCACAACCTAGAAGAGGTTCGCTACTTTTTATTATAAGTACTTTATTAACATAATCTATAACAAATTGTTTTACAGAGTGATCGATTTGATTGGTGCTGGCAAACAGGCAAGGGGATTGATCTGTTGAGTCTTGGATGGCTTGCCTGATTTGAGCCATTTGACTGTATAAATTCTTACCGGGACATAATGTATATCCTGGAGTACAGCCGTCTTTATGACCTGCAATATGAGCTAGAAGTGCGTCCGGAGCATTGGCACTTGAAGGTCCGATAGCGTGCATGCTGCTGTCTAAGGGACTTATGTTTTCCTTGTATAATTTCCAGGTAGAAAGCCTGATGAGCTGCTGCAAAGCGATGGCTGAAGGGCTTTCTTCTTCAAAATTACCCAGTAAACAAATGGCCATAGTGTAGTTGTTTTTTCCACACATATGAGCCCCTCGTACATTGTCATGATCGAAGAGTTCCTGACTGTCCCTACCTCTGTAAATGGTGCCATCGGGAGCTATGAGATAGTTGTAACCTATATCATCCCATCCATTAGTCTGTGTGTGGTGTAAGTAAATATTTCTTACAACATCCTGATAATTATTGTTTGAATTAGGCACTGCCGAGTGATGAATGATAATATGGCTCACATCTGTTTCTGTAGGTGTAATAACTGGTGGTGGAAGTTCCGAAGGTTGGTATCTCCATGTGCTTTGAGCGACATGATCCGGTTCAACACAAAGATTTACGCTTGCATGTGTTTTTTTTATCACTTTAGGAGTCGTTCCCGCGAAGTAAAAATGAATTTTGATTTTTGCATTATTGGCAATGTTTTCAGTAATAATTCTCAACTCATCACTGAGAGAATCTACCATTATCAGCACGGATCGGTAAATACCTTGAATGTGCTGGTCGTGATCATTATAACGTAGTGGTGTGGAATTATTATTGACTAGCACTAACAGCGCCAAAAGTACTTCCTTCTTTTGTGTTTCTATTACAAAGGAACTGTAGTGCTTTTGGGTTTTTAATGTGATCTGTGGTGCTCCATTTACCGCTATTTCATGCGTTTCACTAAATTCAGTGCTGGCTATAATTTGTTGGGTTGACTGCGACTTGGATTCAATGCCGCAAACTATAAGAATTATACAGAGGATGTATCTTATTGCCTTGTCTATTAAACCCTTAAATTTAGGTGAACAAAAAAACGTGTCCGCAAAATTTATAATCGCAATTACCATGCTTTAAGTTAGAAAGTTTTTTATGATAAACGACGCTTAAAATATGATATTGTAATGAAAAGGGTTAATCCCTTTCCATTTTAAGGGTGGGTAAAATAGAAAGGGATTAGAACTTAGATATTTCTAAACTTCAAAATTAGAACTTTGTTCTTGCTGGCCAAATTCCTCAAAACTTTCACTGCCGTCAAATTTAGGGTCTTGCCCATATTCATTAGCGCCTTGGTCTCCTTCGGTAATGGCTAGTATAAAACTATAAATAGGGATTAACATGTACCAACCACTTTTGTTTACGTCATGCATTCTTCGTACGGCTACAGCCAGCGTAGGAATAATTGTGGCTAAATAATAAAGTGTGCCAAGTAATGGCGCACCTACCATGCCCCCAAGAATTGACAAGATAATGTAAAATATAGCGTTGAATAATACAAAATACCAATATTCGGCACGGCGCGCACGCCCATTGAATTTGGCATAATTCTTCATAACAAATAAGTAATACTTCATAAACAGATTTTTATTTAGTAGCAGATAGACTGGTTTAACGGATATCCTTCTTATAATGTTGTCACTAACTTATCTAAGTTGATAAATGTAGCGGCAGGTTTAGGGCAGCTTAGCCACAAGCTGTTCGGGAAGCAATTTGAGGATGATATAGATGATTTTCCATTTGAAATTTGGAACGATAGTGAATCTTTTTGGAGCGTTCACGACGAACTTGGCAACGTAAGAAGGTTCAAGCAACAGACTTTTAGGAAGGTCTAAATGTGCTGTCATTTTACTTTTGATGTAACCCGCAACGATAACATTGACTATAATTTTTCTCGGTACCAGTAATTGGCGCAAACCGGCCAGGTAAGTTGTGAAAGCCGCTTTGGTACTGCCGTAGATGAAATTACTTTTGCGCCCTCTTACCCCGCTAAGTGAAGATAAACCTATGATTCTCCTTAGCTGCTTATTGGAATCATCGTGAACTATAATATTTAAAATAGAAGCGGCTCCCAAATAGTGTACTTGCATCATGGTTTCCAATTTTTTGAAGTCTGACATGGCCGTTTCATTGTCAACTAAATATCCGGCTGCATAGATCACTATCGTCGGTTTGAAAGGAAGTTTATTGTAAAAATTGTGATGAGTCGAAAAATCGCATGCGTCAAAATAAAGAATGTCGACTGCTCTATTGTCAATTTCTTCTTGCTTGATGAATTGGCGTATTTCTTCCAGGTTGCGTGAGGCGGCACCGACTTTGAATCCTTTATTTACATAACCCTTAATAGTGTGTTTTGCCACATCAGAATTCGCTCCCAAGATTAATACATATCCATTCATAGCAATTATTTTATCTGCAAGTATAATACAAAAATTGAATTAACAGATTGCACAGTATACTTTTCATTGGCACCTTTAAGTGTCTATTAAAACGTATCCCATTCATTTAGTTTTGTTGCATAGGATTGATGCGATTTATTTACAGAATGATTAATATTGTAGATTATAATAATAAAAACAGTGGATGATGGCTAAAAAGAAGGGTAAGTTTAGTGTAAAAAAGATATTGTTGGGCGTATTATTAGGCTTTGTCGTTATGCAATTTGTGCGGATGGATCATACGAACCCGCCGGTTGATAAGGAGAAAGATTTTTATGCCCAATCAGCTATTCCAATGGAAATACGAAGCATGATCAAGAATTCATGTTATGACTGTCATTCACATGAGACAACGTACCCCTGGTACAGTGAAGTGGCACCTGTTTCCTGGTTTGTGAATCATCATGTCGAAGAAGGAAGGGAAGAGCTTAATTTCTCTCAATGGACCGATTATTCGAGTGAGCGGCAGGCACACAAATTAGAGGAGTGTGCTGAGGAAATTGAAGAAGGGGAGATGCCTTTGTCTGCATACGTGTTATTTCATAATGAAGCGAAATTGAGTCATGAGGATGGTGAGAAATTAATGAATTGGATGAAGAACCAAGCTAATAAAAATGGGGAGAACGATTAAATACATCATTTTGGCAATGGCAATTATAGCCATTGCTTGCAACTTATTCATTGTATTTGCTCCAGGGAATATCGAGACAATCATCGTTGTTCGTAATATTGCTTTGTCTATTGTGCCCCTACTAGGGCTTGTAGGGCAAAGAAGGTATTCACATCACGTTGCGGGTATCGCTCTTTTGGCGTTTTTGCCCTTTGGGCAATGGACCAAAGATCATTATTGGCAAGTAGGACCGTATCTCAATACATTAGGTTGGTTTGGTGTATTATTCTCAGCAGTCTTAATGCTATTTACAGTACAGAGCCTGGAAAATAAAAAAGCCGGAATAGTCAATATCTTAGTTTGTTTTATTCTTTTTACGCAATTTATAACCCTATACTTCAATGAAATAGATAACTATTATTTGAATTTTAGCTATCTGGTACTTGCCGCCTTAACGGGCTTCGTTTTAATTTTAAAGAGAACCTACCACGAAATTGAAAAATCAATGTTAGTATTCTTTTTAATCTATTCACTATGTAAGTCTGTTCTTATGTTGGGACTATTTATGTAAAGGTCTAATAAACTTTTGGGTGCCATTACTTTTTAGTATATTCAGTTGATACTAAATAATCACATCATGGCGGGGCTTAAAGAACGTCTTAAGACATATAAATCCTTGGTTGAATCACTTCGAAATCTCGAAGTAGTAGATCATTTTTATGCCGATCATATTCAACATCAGGAAAATGACGAGTCTCCAATAATGGGAAAACAAGTATGTAGAAGATTGGAAGAACAGAATCTTCACGGCGTAAAGTTGTTAGAACAAAAAATCACTTCACTATACATTAACGAAGAGGACGAGACGGTTATGGGCGAAATGTATATTCGTTTCAAAAGTGAGAAGCATGGTGTTAAAACGTTGAATGAAGCTTTCAAACAACAATGGAAAGAAGGTAAAATAGTTTATCAAAAGTTCTATTATCACGGTTTTAAAGAAGGGTAGTCTTATTGGTGTAACTTACACATCATATCGGTGAATCTGGTAACCGGCAAGCGTTTGTTTCCTCTCTTATAGGCTATGACCACTTCCGTCTGATGAGGTGAATCACTTAACGGCGTGAAAATTAATGGCAGCTCTTTGTATTGTTTTTGTAAAGTAGATGGTACAATAGAGACCCCCAGTCCATTTGCTACCAATTTAAGTATCGACTGAATATTATTGGCTTCATGAGCAACATCCGGCGTGAATCCTGCACGTTGACAAATAGCTATAAGTGTGCTGTAATAACTTGAAGCATACTCTTTGTTGAAAAAAATAAAAGGCTCATTTTTAAAGTCTTTTAACTCTATACTCTTATCTGTTACACTGTCCTTAGCTACAATAAAGGAAAAAGGCTCATTGTATAATGTGTGAATATGTAAAGATGTTGAATGAATGGGCGCGCGTACAATACATACATCTATTTCTCCTTTTTCAAGGGCTTCAACGAGCCTGATAGTGGGTTGTTCGTAAAGCCGTGTTTTGACCATTGGGAACGCTATATGGATCTCTTTTAACACTTGTGTGAGTTTATCATGAAATGTAGATCCTGTATAACCAATTCTTAACTGTCCGCTTTCAGTCTCCTTTAACTGTTGTAAAGTGATTTTGGCTGATTCTATTTCCTGTAGAATTCGTTCGGTATGTTCCAGGAAATGTTGGCCTGCCTCTGTTAGTGTAACACGTTTGTTAGACCGATGAAATAAACTGGTGCCTAATTGTTCCTCTAATTCCCTTATTTGCCTGCTTAATGGAGGTTGGGAAATAAATAATCTTTCAGCAGCTTTTCTGAAATGAAGTTCTTCTGCAACTACTTTAAAATATTTTAATTGACGTAAATTCATGTTTTCATAGTTTTGATCTCTCTTTCTTTACGACATCGAGCTTATCTAATTCAATTTAACAAAATAAACCTTGTTTTATGCTTTATGAAATCGCTATGGACTCAGGCTTTGATCATAAAATGCAAATAATTAATTTGCCAGTCGGTTTTATCGGTATATTATATTGAAAGTTAATCACAGAAACGCAAGGGGATATACGGGCATACTCATCATCAGTACTGCGTTGGTTCGTATGATTTTGGCTTCTGTTACCGGCTTAGGGACAGGTGAGTCATATTACTACCGTGGAGCAAAAGTGCTCAATCTTAGTTATTTTGACCAACCACCACTTTTTTTGTGGTTATCTGGAGCGAGCATCAGGTTGTTTGGAGAATCAACTTTTGCATTAAGACTACCCACTATTCTTTTATTTGCCGGAACTACCTGGTTGTTGTTTATAATAACAAAAAGGTTCTTTAATGCCCGAGCAGGCTTTTATGCTGCGGTAGTCCTTAATATGTCAGCAGTCTTTACAGTAAGCGTCGGTATGTGGTTTCAACCCGACAGTCCATTAATGTTTTTTTGGCTGTTAACCACCTATTGTATAGTCCAGGTATTATTTCCTGTAAAGAAAATTGTAGATAACAAACGCTTTAGAAATACATCGTATGCCTATATTTGGTGGGGGCTTATAGGTTTAAGTATGGGCTTAACAACTTTAAGTAAATACCATATTGTATTTCTGCTCGCTGGTGTATTCTTATTCGCTTTGTTTAATAAAGAACAACGTCATTGGATATGGCACCCCGGACCTTACATTGCACTCGTATTAAATTTTGCGGTAGCCCTACCCGTATTTATCTGGAACGCAGATAATAATTGGGTTTCATTTGTGTTTCAAGCCTCAAGGGCAGGGAAAAACGAAACAACATTACATGTAGACTGGTTGCTCAGGAGTATAGGCGGGCAGGCTATGTGGCTGCTTCCTTGGGTGTGGATACCACTTATCGTGCAACTATTCAGATTGGGTAAAGCTTTAAAATTTAATGAAACAAATGCTTTCTTTTTCTGGACATCGGTATTGCCAATCGTATTCTTTACCTTAGTCACGTTATGGAGTGATTTACAATTTCATTTCCATTGGCAGGCGCCCGGGTATCTAATGTTGATGATGCCGTTGGGAGCAGCCGTTGATCGAAGCCTTCAGGAAACCGGAAAATACCGCGGGCTTACAAAAAGGTGGCTTTACTCGTCATCTGTTTTCACGCTAATATCGTTTTCTTTGCTTATGGGGCATATGGTGACAGGTTTTTGGAGCGTTGGCGGTCCCAAAGACTTTGCCGCCAAATTTGGTGAAAAGAAGGATCCGACAATAGATGGTTGTGATTATGACGCAATTAGGGATTTATTTGAGGAAAAAGGTTGGATGCAGGATGAAAACATTTTTGTAGCCTCCCCTAAATGGTGGATAGCTGGTAAAACAGACTGGGCCTTGAGAGGTAAAAAAGAGGTGGTCGTGCTACATTATGACCCACGTAATTATGCCTTTCTTGTAGATCCGAAAAATTCACTTGGAAAAGATGCCGTAATCATTGGCGATATTACACATGAAGCTATCGTTAATAACGAGATGAAGCCTTTTTTCGACCAAATTGTACCTCTAGATCCCATTTGGGTCGAACGGGCAGGAAAGAAAGAATACGAGCTTCAAGTTTTTTACGCTAAGAACTTTCGAGTACCTACAGATACACTCCGTGACTATAACTACATTCCGGTTTATAGACAATTACTTGATAAGCCCCCGTTTATGACCGAGTAAAAAAAAAGCTCCATTAAGGAGCTTTTATTTATATTTCTTTTAATTCTGTTTCCAGATTTGAAATTTTGTACCTGAGACTGTTGACCAGCCCCTTGTTTAAATTGCTTCTGGATGACATAGACATCGTCTTATTTTGACGAATCGCGCGCTGTAAGATCACATCTACGATTTCTTTGCGTACAGGAGCAACTTCTCTTTCTAAATTTAAGGTTTCGTTCATAGCGATAAGAAAATTATTGTGTTAGTAAATTAAGTAATAAAAATGTAAACAAATATGAGTGCTTACAAATTATGAATGCTATTCAATTTTTCCAATTTTTTGTACAATTAAACTTCAATAAAAGAGGGGATTAGTTGATTTAGTCCCATTTGGCCACCAGAGATAAATACTTTTCCGTAATAATCTCCCGAAGTACAGTTTTGTCTCTTCGGTCTGTTAAGCCACCCAAATACAACTCATATATTCGAGTATAATCCTCTTCTATTTGAAGTAGTTTTTCTTCATCGCTATTTACGAGATACCATCTTATTTTGTTGTCGTTCTTTTGATAAAATAGTCGAAGGTCCAGGGACTTTAGGAAATTCATGCGTTCGTCTACCGAATTAAAGCTTCTCATCCCACCAATTTTGTCATAAGTGGCTTTTGATACCACAAACTTATCGTGTACAAATTCGTGTAATTCACTATCTCTAAAGTATATTTTAGGCGTCATGCTTATAGTATACATTTTAACAGATTTAGGTTTTACCGTTCGACTACTCGTTTCTTCCGATTCTACTTTAACAAATTGCTCTTTTTGAAAGGGTGCATATACACGGGCTATAGCTTCCTTGTTTCCGCTGGCAACAGCTCGGTTGAGTTTGTGCTGGGCATGTCTGTCCCAAGGCGTTTTACCAAGTTCAATATCGTTGACATTCGACGGAAGGATAATATCGATATCAGAAAATATGAGTTTTATTTTATTGGCCAGCTCAGTAGCTCTGGCCATTGCCAATAGTTTGTTGTTTTCTATACTGGTTTGTCCGGGAATAGAACTTCCATCTGCCCTGATGTTGTTATTAGGTTTTTCTGGGTCGAAGGAGGTCGGGATTTGAGAGGCACTACCTATAATCTTTAATGTGACTCCTTCTCCTTTGGTATTGCTGCCCAGGTAATCCCGGATTTTTCTTATTATGTCACTAAACTCTGCTTCACCATCAGCTGTGAAGTCGGTCATGTTATTTTTAAATTGCTTGAATGCCGGAATTTCAAGTTTCTTATGATTAATCTTAATAATGTCGAAGTGAATTTCTTCTGTGTGAGTCATCAACTGAACATCGGGAGTACCTGAATAGTCATCAATAGATTCGCGAACCACATATTTAACGTCACGTACATGTTCCTTCCTTTTGACTTTTCCCGGGCATTTCAGTTCGCGTTGCTTTTGTTCATTTCTAAAAAGATCACCTAACGACCATGTTGTTTCTTTTTTAATTGCCAGTTTATTGGTGGATTCAATTTTCGCCGCATTACGTTTTTTCAGAGATGTATTGTTTTTATGACGCATGATTTTTGCATCACCACGGTTTCGCTTATTCTGAGCATTGGCAACAGAAGTGATCAGCATGATAACCGAAATAACAATAATATGTTTGGCAATAAATCTCATATCAGCATAAGTGAATTGCGGATTATGCTTGTTAAACACTAAGATTGAATGATAGAGTTATTTAATTAAACGTGCGATGTGGATAAGTTGTTTCGCGTAAAGAGCTGACAATGCGCAACATTTGTGTTTCAATAATTCGCTTTTAAAAGTAAATACAACTGAATAGCCAATAAACACTTATATTTAGTAAACCAAGACATATTCTTATAGAACAAGGTTAAGTGTTAGTTTTATTTGTTTATTATAATTACTAGTTTTGACACCAAAACCAACAATTTTCAACAAAGCCAATTAGAATTATTATGTCAAATTATAGTTTGTCGACAATTGAAATGGTAGCAGATGGGAGTAAAGAGTTTATCCTGAAAATGGTTGAGTCTTTTGTAAGGAATGCGCCAATATCAATGGATGAAATGGTAGACGCATATAACAAGAAGTCATTTACAGAATTAGCAAGACATGCTCACAAATTGAAACCTTCAATAGATATGATGGAGATGGGAAGTCTTAGAGATGACATCAGAACCATTGAATCTAAAGCTAAAGTAGGTGATCTGACCGGCTTGGATGTACATATAGAGAACATGCGTGAAAAAATAGCAGTGGTAATTGAAGAATTGTGCCAGGATTTTGACATTAAATATTAATATTCAGGAGTTTAAGCCGATACCTTAAATGTTTTTTGCAAAAATAAATTTGCAACTATTGCATTTGTTTAATATTACTTCTATTTTTGTGTCCCCATTTTTGGGAGATGTATTGATTTACAACAATTTGAAGAAAAGAACGTGGACGCTGTAAGCTTCAAAACAACATATTTGAATAAGGAGACTGTTACCAAGGAATGGGTAGTGGTAGATGCCAAAGGTAAAGCGCTTGGTAGATTGGCGAGTGAAGTGGCAAAAATTATTAGAGGAAAGCATAAGCCTGGGTTTACGCCAAACGTGGATTGCGGGGATAATGTTATTGTGGTAAATTCAGATGAGCTTGTACTTACAGGTAGCAAGTGGACTGATAAAGAATACCTCTCACATTCAGGGTATCCTGGTGGTCAGAAGAGTGTTACACCACGTGAATTGAAAGAACGCAAATCTTCTACTTTCATAGTAGAGAAGGCGGTTAAAGGCATGTTGCCTAAGAACAGACTTGGAAGACAGTTGTTCAAAAATTTATATGTATATGAAAATACTGAGCATCCACACGAAGCTCAGAAACCAAAAGAAATCAAATTCTAAAAGTCGCATTAATGGAAGTCATTAATACAATAGGCAGAAGAAAGACATCAGTTGCGAGAGTATATCTTAAGCCGGGCCAAGGGGAGATTGTGGTAAACAACCGCAAATTTGAAGATTACTTCCCAACAGAAGTATTACAAATTATAGTTAAACAGCCGTTTGACGTCATAGATAATGATCAATACGATCTAAAAGTGAATGTTGATGGAGGGGGGATTTCAGGACAGGCTGAAGCAGTACGATTAGGAATTGCTCGTGCACTTTGCGAAGTTGATGGCGAAAACAGACCTCCATTGAAGAAGGAAGGATTTCTTACCAGGGATTCTAGAATGGTTGAACGTAAGAAATACGGTAGAAGAAAAGCGAGAAGAAGATTCCAGTTCAGCAAACGTTAATAACGGTACTTATACACTATTATGAGCAAAGTTACTTATAAAGAATTACTTGATGCAGGTGTACATTTCGGACACCTTACAAGAAAGTGGAATCCTAAAATGGCTCCATACATTTTCATGGAGAAAAATGGTATCCACCTAATTGATCTAAACAAAACTATAGCTTGCATCGACGATGCTTCGGAAGCTATTAAAAATATCGTTCGTACTGGCCGTAAAGTATTGTTCGTTGCTACTAAAAAGCAAGCTAAAGATGTTGTAGCCGATGAAGCTAAACGTTTGAACATGCCTTTCGTAACTGAGCGTTGGCTTGGTGGAATGTTGACCAACTTCACTACAGTACGCAAGTCATTGAAGAAAATGGCTTCAATGGACAAAATGATGAAAGACGAAGCTTACCTTCGTCTTGCGAAAAGAGAACGTTTGATGATGGCTCGTGAGAAAGAGAAACTTCAACGTGTATTAGGTGGTATTTCTGATTTGACTCGTTTGCCTGCTGCTCTTTTTATCATCGACGTGAAAAAAGAACATATCGCTGTTAAGGAAGCATTGAAATTGAATATTCCCGTATTTGGTATCGTTGATACCAACTCTGATCCTGAAGGAGTAGATTATATTATTCCTGCAAACGATGATGCTTATAAATCTATCTCATTAATTATGTCCCAAATAGGAAAAGCGGTTGAGGTTGGCCTTGAGGAGCGTAAGAAAATGAAAGAAGAGCAACGTTTGGCCGATGAAGAAGCAGCGAAAAAAGCAGTAGATGAGAAGGGTGAAGGTGATGCTGAGGTCGAAGTTAAAGACGTGAAGGAAGATGTAGCTGTAAAAGATGCCCCTAAAAAAGAAGTGGAGGCAGAAGTTAAAGAAACCGCAGCTCCGGAATCTAAAGATGAAAATGTAGAGGAACCTGTAGCTAGTACAGAAGAGCCTGCTAAAGATAAGGAATAAGAATTATCTAATATTTAGTTAATATTTAAATTGAACATCAATAGCATATTGATGTTCAATTTTTGTTTAAAGAATATATTGTTACATAGCTATAATTAGGAATAAAATGGCAATTACTGCACAAGATGTAAACAAACTGCGTAAAGAGACTGGCGCAGGTATGATGGATTGTAAAAAAGCACTTACGGAATCAAATGGTGATTTCGAGGCAGCTATTGATATTCTACGTAAAAAAGGTCAGAAAATTTCTGCAAAACGTGCAGATCGTGAGACTTCTGAAGGTTCTGTTTTTGTAAAAACTTCTGAAGACGGATCTACAGGGTTTTTAATTGCGTTGAACTGCGAGACTGATTTCGTGGCAAAGAATGAAGAATTTGTGTCGCTAGGCAATAGCATATTGAATGTGTTTGCGAGTGAAAACGTGGAAAACGTTGAGAACCTGAAATCATTGAACCTGAGCGATGGTCAAACAGTAGAAACTGGAATTACTGACCTGATGGGTAAAATAGGAGAAAAAATCGAAGTCTCTTCTTTGGTGAAAGTAAGTGGTGACCAAGTTGTGCCTTATATTCACTCTAATAATAAATTAGGCGTATTGGTAGCACTTAAAGGCGACAAGGGTGATGCAGTAGGGGAAATAGGCAAAGATGTAGCAATGCAAATTGCAGCTATGAGCCCTGTAGCTGTTGACGAAACCGGTGTAGATGAAGCTACAAAAGAGCGCGAATTAACAATTGGTCGTGAGCAGGCTATAGCAGAGGGTAAACCTGAAAATATTATAGATAAAATTGCTGAAGGTAAATTGAAGAAATTCTACAAAGAAAACACACTTCTTCATCAGCAATTTGTGAAAGACTCTTCGAAAACAGTTTCTCAGGTACTTGACTCTGTAAGTGCCGGTCTAACTGTTAGTGAATTCAAGAGAATCACCATAGGTGGTTAACCAACAAATTATTCTTTCTATTAAAAGTCATTTCCAACGAAATGGCTTTTTTTTTGCTTATACTTCGTGTTTAATCGAATGAATCTAACATCTAAGCAGGTTTAAACGTATTTATTATAACACGTAAAGGACCAGATTATGTATAGAAAAGTATTTATATCTTTCTCGTTGCTACTTTTAGTTTCTCTTTTGTATGCTCAAGGCACAAGAACGGTTCATCTTGAGCAGAAGAAAAAGGGGATGGATGTTTATATTGATATTCCGTCTCAGGGCGAGGTTCAAACTTTTTCTTTTGGTTTCCTGCATCATACCGATATCGTATCTATTCACCTGGAAAAAGGAACGGAACTGGGCGATGTGTATGTCGAATTAACCAAGGGGACGCTTCAGGATTTAAAAAATCACAAAAAACACGGTATCGATGCGCATTCGGTGCGTTATTATAGAGAGTCCGAAAATGACCTTATTATCGAATATGAAAACCCACAGAATAAGAAACATTATTATGAGTTTCACTTTATCAAAGAATTAGGCGGAAATAAGTATTACATATGCTCTGATGCCAATAAAGAATACGACCTTGATACCGTCTTAAGAATGCATGAGATGGCCGAAACGTTGAGGCTTGAACCTTAAAGTTCCTGATTCATGAGGTGTTCTATTTCTTCAGGTTCGATAGGTATATCCTGCATGAGGTCAATGGGAGTGTTGTCGTTTATAACAATGTCGTTTTCCAGTCTTACACCTATCCCTTCTTCCGGGATATAAATACCCGGTTCACAAGTAAATACCATATTGTTTTCGAACGCTCTGTCTCGATTGTCTACATCATGTACATCAAGGCCCAGGCTGTGAGATGTTCCATGCATAAAATACCGTCTGTAAGCGGGCTTTTCTGCGTCTTGATCAGAAACATCTTTTTTAGTTAGAAGACCCAATCCAATTAATTCCTCAGTCATAATTTTGCCGACTTCTTCGTGATATTCCTTGATATTATTTCCAGGACGAAGCATTTTTACGGCCTCCCTCTGAACACGCAATGTTGCTTTGTAAACCTCTAGTTGCCGTGGTGTAAAACGTCCATTGCTTGGAATGGTTCTGGTTAAATCGGCATTATAGTTTCCATATTCAGCGCCAAAGTCCATCAATATTAAATCGCCATCTTCACATTTTTTATCATTGCCTATATAGTGCAGTACACAGGCGTCTTCTCCCGATGCGACAATCGGCTGGTAGGCATGCCCTCTGGAGCCTTGCCTGATGAATTCATGCGTGATTTCCGCTTCAATTTCAAATTCGAAAACTCCTGGCCGTGTGAATTTAAGAACCCTTAAAAATGCATCTCTGGTAATCTCACAGGCTCGTTTAATTTGAGTTATTTCATGCAGAGACTTTACTTGTCTCAGTTCATGCATGATCGAAGATGCATGGTCAATGGAATACTTAGAGTACTTGTCCTCGAACCATTTTTTGAAACGGTCGTCGCGTGTTTCAACTTCCTTTTTTGCACGAGCATGTTGGTTGGTGTTTAAATAAACCCTTTCTACTTTATGCTCTTCAGTCAATTGCTTTAGAAATGCTTCAAATTCATGTGTCCAAAAGATTTGATCTATTCCGGAAAGTGTTTTTGATGCAGCTTTATCGAATTTCGCTCCTTCCCAAATTTTTAGGTGTTCGTTGGTTTCAAGAGTGAATAGTACCTCAAACTTGTTTTTTTCTCCCTTATATAATAATAATATAGTTTCTTCCTGATCGATGCCAGAGAGATAGAATAAATCGCTATTTTGCTTAAATGGGAAAACTCCATCTGCGTTTGTTGGCATAATATCATTAGAGTTGAAGATGGCAACGGAATTTTCCGGTATATTATTGAAAAAATCACGTCTATTGTTGATAAAAAGATCCTGACTAGTAGCTTGGTAACGCATTATTAATTTATTTTTGTTAAAATTGTCTTAACATGTTTAGAACGACCTTTTTTATACTTATTCTCTTTTTAAATGCACTTGTCTTCGGACAAGGAATAACAGAAAATAATAAATACTGGATTCATTTGAATGACCAGCATATTCAGATCCAGTCACAAAATAAAACAAATAGCCTTTCAGATATTAACAATCTGTTAAAAAAATATAATCTGCAGGTAGAAAATTATTCGAACTGGCTTAATGCGGTAACTGTTATTGCCAATCCTTCTCAACTTGAAGAACTTCAGCAAGATTTTTGGATGGATTCTATATCCCCGGTTACGGGAGGTCTTTACACCGCTGCCCTTGAATTTGATCCGGAAGAATATGGCGATTTTATACAATGCATGAAACCAGAAGTGCTTCAGGAAAAAGGACTTAATGGCAAGGGGGTTATCGTCGGAATAATTGATGCAGGTTTTGTTAATGCAGATAGTTCCAAACTATTTGCAGGATTTTTTGAAAGCAATCGTGTATTGGCCTACAGGGATTTTATAGACCCGGACAGAGAGGATTTCTTTGAAGGGGTTACCGATGGTGACTTTCATGGACGTAAGGTTTGGGGCTACCTTGCGGGAAACGATCCGGAGAAAAAACACCTTGAAGGTATGGCTACTGGTGCTTCTTTCTTGTTGGCACGAACGGAAAACGGCGAAAAAGAGCACTTGGTTGAAGAAGATGACTGGATTGCTGCGTTGGAATGGATGCATGAAAATGGTGTTCAATTGGTAAACACTTCATTAGGATATTCGGAATTTGATGACACCACACAAAATCATGTACTCAGCGATATGAATGGCCGTACCACAATGATATCGAGAGCGGCAGATATTGCCACCAGGGAAAAAGGAATGATGCTGGTTATATCGGCAGGAAATATGGGGAATAAGGAGTGGCATCATATCACCGCACCTGCCGATGTAAGAGGAGCCTTAACAGTAGGTGCCGTTGAGAAAAAACATTGGAAAAGGGCTTCATACAGTAGTGTAGGCGTGGAATTTGTCGATTATATTAAACCAAACGTTGCAACATATTCCAATAGAGGGACTTCCTACTCAGCACCTGCTGTTTGCGGATTCGTAGCTTGTTTGATGCAGTATAAACCCGAATTAACAAATTTGGAATTATTGGAGGTCATTGAGAAGTCATCTCATTTATACCCTTATGGCAATAATTATGTGGGTTATGGAGTGCCTCAAGCCGATCGTGCCTTGGCAATTATTGACGGCGAATACGAAGCGGGAAGTAATACCTGGCAACACCTTCCGGATGAAAAGGATAAAAAAGTAGAAATTGAGTTAAATGAAGATCCCAAAATTGATGTTGTAGTTTTTAATAAAAAGGATAATCAGAATACGGTAGATCAAATTGTTATAAAATACAATCGTCTGAAGAAAAAGAAAAAGCAAAAAGAACGTTTGGTGAAAAAAGGCGATAAGTACTACGTGCGCCTGTACAGAAGAGACGCTATTAAAGTCTCAACTGTTCACGCCGGCAACGACGTGATAGAAGTAATTTGGTAATATGCGTATAGGCTTTGATGCTAAAAGAGCTTTTAATAATCGTTCCGGATTAGGGAATTACAGCAGGTTTGTAATTGATGCTATAGCGAGTAACTTTCCGGAGCACGATTTTTTTTTATATACCACTAAAGTGACCATTGATGAGTTAAAGTCTAAGAACCTAGCTGTAAGAACTCCTGGGCGTGTGTACAACAGTATGAAATCTCTTTGGAGAACTACTGCCATAAAAAAACAATTGGTACGCGATAAAATTGATGTATATCATGGTCTTAGCCATGAATTACCAATAAATATAAACAGATTAAGAATAAAGTCGGTTGTTACCATTCATGACCTGATATTCTTGAGATACCCTGAACTCTTTAAAAAGGCAGATAGAGCAATTTACTTTCAGAAATGGAAGTATGCTTGCCAGGTTGCTGACCGTATAATTGCAGTGAGCGAGCAAACTAAATCGGACCTTTGCAGTTATATGTCTATACCGGGAAAAAAAATAGATGTCGTTTATCAGGATTGTCATGAACAATTTTCGAACGACGTTGCACCAGACGTTGATGCAATGAAAGAAAAGTATGGCTTGCCTAATGAATATTTGTTATGTGTAGGGACCGTGGAAAAGCGAAAAAATCAGGAAATGTTGGTTCGCGCTTTACCCCAACTTAAGCACCGGGATGTCGATTTGGTAATAGTTGGTAAGAATACATCTTATAAATCATTTCTGGATACTATTATTAGCAAAAATGGACTTCAGCACCGGGTTCATTTCAGAAATAACATACAATTTGTTGACTTTCCAGCGCTATATGCCGGAGCCCGTTTATTTTTATACTTGTCGGTATTTGAGGGATTCGGTATTCCAATTATTGAAGCCATGAGAATGGACATTCCTGTTATTACGACCAAAGGTGGTGTGTTTGAGGAAACAGGAGGGAAGGCGGCGAGATACGTCGACTCTTCAAACAGTGGAGAAGTGGCAGAGGCAATTGACGAGCTTTTAGAGGATGAGTCAAAAAGAAATGGGCTAGTAGAAGCCGGGAAAGAAAATGTCCGTCGTTTTGAGTCCAAAAAAGTCGGAGCTCAATTGATGAGGGTTTATGAGGGTTTAGTGATATGAAGGAGTATAACATTATTGAGTTAGAAAGTGGCTTGCGCATTGTGCATAAGCAGGTACAACACACAAAAGTGGCGCATTGTGGCTTTGTTCTGGATATAGGTTCGCGCGATGAAAACTTTAAGCAGCAGGGGATCGCTCATTTTTTGGAACACATGGCATTTAAAGGTACCCGCACAAGGAAGGCATATCACATCATAAACCGGCTGGAATCTGTGGGGGGAGAGCTAAACGCTTTTACCACAAAAGAAAAAATATATTTCTATGCGTCAGTTTTGGATAAGCATTTCGAAAGAGCATTCGAATTGCTGACCGATATTACATTTAATTCTATTTTTCCGGAAAAAGAAATACAGAAGGAAAAAGGTGTGATTTTAGAAGAAATGGCCATGTATCAGGATGCGCCTGAGGATGCTATTTTTGATGAATTTGATACAGTAGTTTTTCCAAATCATTCATTAGGATACAATATATTAGGTACTTCTGAAAGTGTTAACTCTTTTACACAGCAAGATTTTCTTAACTTCCTGGACCAGAACTTAAATTCACAGCGCCTCATAGTGTCGGTGGTAGGAAATATTACGCTCAAAAAGTTACAAAGAGTGGTAGACAAACATTTGAGGCAGGTACCCAAGTTTGATGCGTCCTCTAACAGAATGAAAGCAAAGCAGTTTAAACCTGAAGTTATAGAGATCAAGAAGCCTATTAATCAAGCACATTGTATGATTGGCACGACGGCATATGCATTGTCTGATGAAAGGCGTATTCCTTTCTTCGTGTTGAATCAGTTGCTGGGAGGCTCAGGGATGACATCGAGACTGAATATGATGTTGCGTGAAAAGAATGGACTGGTCTACAATGTAGAATCAAATTACACGACATATGTCGACACAGGCTTATTCACCGTGTACTTTGGAACAGAAAAAAAGCAATTGAACAGGGCACTTAAGCTCGTTAAACAAGAGTTAAAAAAATTAAAAGAGGTACCCCTCGGAAAAGTACAATTGGCAACAATTAAAGAACAGCTTTGTGGGCAGCTGGCAATGGCCGAAGAAAGTAATGTGAGTATGATGCAGATGATGGCAAAAAGTATGTTGGATTTAGGAGAAATTGACACGTTAAATGTCATCTTTGATAAGATTAATGATGTAAGCTCCGCGAATTTACAAGACCTGGCAAATGAGGTGTTCCAAGAAGATCGATTAAGTTATTTAAGTTATATACCGGAGTAATGGAGTTTTTATCAGAAGAATTACAAAAATACGTTGAAGAACATTCCGAAGAGGAGCATGTTCTGCTCGCTCAAATAAATAGAGAAACCTATTTAAATGTATTAAATCCAAGAATGCTGTCTGGCCATGTGCAGGGACGCATATTGAGCATGTTCTCCCATATGGTAAAACCGAAGGCAATTTTAGAGATTGGTACTTTTACCGGGTATTCAGCGTTGTGTATGGCGGAGGGCTTGACTCAAGATGGTGTTCTTGTGACTATTGATGTAAACGAAGAACTGGAGACAAGAGTAAGGAATCACTTTGCACAATCCGATTATGATAAACAAATAGATTTCAGAATAGGGAATGCCATAGATATTATTCCTACACTCGATATGAATTTTGATTTGGTATTTATCGATGCTGATAAAATTCGCTATTTGGATTATTATAAGCAGGTTATCGATAAGCTAAATACAGGTGGTTTTATTATTGCTGATAACGTGTTGTGGGGTGGGAAAGTGGCCAGCGAATTGAATTCCAGCGATAAAGGTGGGAAAGCGATACAAACGTTTAACGATTATGTTCAACAGGACGACCGTGTTCAAAATGTGTTATTTCCGGTTAGGGACGGTCTTATGGTATTAAGAAAAATATAAAGATATGATCAGATTAGTAGCCTTTCTGATAACAGTAACTACACTACACTTGGCAATGGCGCAGGTGCCCCAGGTTCCAAACCGTTTACAAATAGGTAGTCTTCAACTAAGTATTCATAAGAATGTTAAGAGTAAAATTCAAGAAGATGTTAACAGGCTTCATAGAAGTAAATCGTTCTTTCAGGGATATGTAAACCAGGCAAACGTATATTTCCCGCTCATTGAAAAAATATTTGGAGAAGAAGGCTTGCCTACGGAATTTAAGTACCTCATTATTCAGGAAAGTGGGTTTAAATCGGATGCTGTGTCAAGTTCCAAAGCGGTCGGTTACTGGCAGTTTAAGGCTGGTACTGCACGTGAAGTGGGTGTGAAAGTGGCACAAGGAATTGACGAACGCAAGAACATTGAGGCGTCTACAAGAGGTGCTGCAAAGTACCTCATTCGAATGAATAAGAAATTGGATAACTGGGCCTATTCCTTATTGGCTTATAATAGAGGGCCGGGAGGTGTAATGAAGTATGTCAATCAAAAAAATGTCGGAGCCCCTCAGATGGTTATAAATAAAAACACACATTGGTATGTGTTGAAGTTCTTAGCACATATGGTTGCTTTTCGGGATTATGTCGGCAAGGAAACCCCTAAAACTACTTTGGTTATAGATACACAAGTGAGTGGAAAAACGGTTAAGCATATCATCAAAAAACACCATGCAGATTATAATGCAGCATTGGCTTATAACAAATGGATTGCTCCATCTAAAAGGATTCCAAGCGATAAAACGTATGCCGTAATTGTGCCTGTTCCTTTCACAGGTAAAGCCAATGTCATAGATGAAGCGCCTATTGCCGTAGTACCTGAATCAGGTAATGTAGAAACAAAAGAACAGGTGAATCGAACTTTTACCACCGCCCGTAAAATAAAACCAGGAGTAGATGTTGCTAAAAATAATCGTAAAAAGGTTAACGGCATTCCTGTTATTACGGCTAAGAAAGGTGACAATAGTTCCGGGTTGGCAGCAGTGGGAGGCATAACCAGGAAAAAATTTTTAAAGTACAATGAAATAAAGTCGTTTGAAGAGCTTGTGCCAGGTGAAAACTACTTTCTTAAGCATAAAAAGCGCCAAGCAAATGCTTCCTTTCATACTGTTAAAAAAGGAGAAACAGTATGGAGCATCTCTCAGGAATATGGTATTACACAATGGGCAATAAGGTACAAAAATAGAATGCAGCAGCATGAGCGTTTGGAAGTAGGGCGTGTATTGTGGCTTAAAAATATACGTCCTGAGTCCAGTGTTGTTGCTTACAAAGAACCAAAATCTGTCATTGAAATCGGAGACGAAGTGATTGAAGAATTAAACGATGAACCTGTAATTACGAAAGAAGAACCTAAACCGGATGAATCATCCACCAGTAAACAACAAGGCAATAAAAACGAGGCTACTGCAATTGAGTTGTATGCTCCGCTTATTCACAAGGTAGAAGCAGGTGAGACACTATATGCTATTTCCAAAAAACATCAGCTTACCGTAGAACAAATTAAAACATGGAATAATTTGGAGACTAATGAGGTAAGTGTGGGACAGGAATTGCGATTGGAGCCCCTGGAAGTAAAGAAACAGACTATAAGTAATCTAAGGGTACATGTGGTTAAACAAGGACAGACGCTCTATAGTATTTCCAAATTATACGAAGTAACGAGCGATGAAATCAAAAAGTGGAATAATCTTGAATCGAACAATTTAGAAATAAGCCAGCGCCTCTTAATAAAAAAATAGTTTTCAACATAATCCCTTGTATCTCTTTATTAAGAGGGTTGATCACTTTAATGTAAATCTCATTGTCATTTTTTCTCGTATGAATAGGCTAAAGTGATTTAGCCTTTCTAATCAGCTGTTTAAAGCTGGTTTGACGAATCTTAATAAATGAAACTGATTAATTTTTCGAACTTTAAAGGGGATCTATTCGGGGGAATTACTGCGGCGATCGTGGCATTACCCATTAGTATTGCATTTGGGGTTCAGTCCAAGTTAGGACCTGAAGCAGGTTTGTATGGCGCATTTGCGCTCGGAATTGTGGCTGCAATTATTGGTGGCTGCCAAACTCAGATTAGTGGGCCTACAGGACCAATGACCGTTGTTTCAACAGGTGTTGTTATGGCTATGATGGCTAAATTTGGAGGTCTTGATAACGCTTTACCGGTAATCTTATTGACATTCTTTCTGGCGGGTGCTTTTCAGTTTATCTTTGGGATTTTGCGTATCGGTAAGTATATAAGTTATATTCCGGATCCGGTTGTCTCTGGTTTCATGAATGGCATTGGGGTCATAATTATAGCTTTCCAATTCAACGACTTCTTTGGTACCAATGTGCCTATTCCAACAAGTATTGATCTGTTTGGAAGAGAATTTGGTGTTTCAAAAGTAGTAGGAGCATTTTCAGTTTTACCTCAAATAATAAGTCATGCCAGCGTTCAGTCTATACTATTGGCATTGGGAACGATAGCTATCATCTATTTATTTCCCCGTATACCAAATAAGGTCACCAAACAAATTCCGAGTACCCTAGTGGCGCTGGTGATCATGACGTATTTGGCTTATATGCTGAAGTTAGACGTGGTTAAGATTGGAGATATACCTTCTGGATTTCCTGATTTTAGATTTAATGCAATTTTTGGTAGTGAGAGCTCTTTTTCCTTTTCATTGGTTTTGGTAGCTCTTGGGCCGGCACTGACCTTAAGTTTGTTGGGCATTGTTGATTCATTGCTTACCGCTGTAGTAGCAGACAGAGTAACCAAAAAGCACCATAATAGTGATCGTGAAATTATTGGTCAGGGATTGGGTAACATGGTTTCAGCACTTTTTGGTGGATTGCCAGGAGCAGGGTCTACCATGCGGACAGTTACAAATATCAATTCGGGAGGGCGTACCAATTTATCAGGAATTTTGCATGGCGTGATATTGCTAACAATAATTCTGGCAGGTAGTGCTGTAGCCTATCATATTCCTAAATCGGTACTGGCCGGTATTTTAATAACTGTTGGAATAAGTCTTCCGGATTACAGCTCTTTTAAAAATGTTAGAAAAATACCCCGGCCGGACAATGTGGTAACTTTTGTTGTCTTTACACTTACAGTAGCCTGGGATTTACTTTATGCCACCGCATTTGGGCTCATAATAGCAGCTTTGCAGTTTATGAAAAAAATGGCAGATGTAGTAGAATTAGGGTCTCAGGAAACACGGGCAGACAGGCTTGTTCATCAAATTATCGATCACTTTCCTGATGCTAAGGAATTCGAAGAGCAAATTTATTTTAAAAACTTAAAAGGGCCCGTCTTTTTTGGTTTTGCCTTTCGTTTCAAAAAAAATATCGCCAATCTCCCCAAAGTTAAAGCGGTAATATTCAACCTGGCCGAAGTGCCATACATGGATAAGTCGGGTTTGATAACATTTCGGGACGTGCTGAGTGAATTAGTTAACAAAGGAATAAATGTGTGCATCAGTGAACCCATTCCGGAAGTTCAGACCTTACTGGAGAAAAATGGAGTGATTCCTCAGATTGTAAACGAAAGTCATTTATTTGAGTCGGTTGAGGAATGCGTAATGTGGCTGCACGAACCTGGTCATATCGATAATATCTTTAAGAAATCGGACGACCTTTACATTCCAAGTGCCTATACACCAAATGGAGACGGAATTAACGATGAATGGCAAATTAGAAATATCCACAAATACCCTGAATGTATCGTAAGCATTAACAATGCTGACGGTATGCCTGTATTTCACTCTGTGGGGTATCTGGAAATGTGGGACGGCATTTACAAGGGGCGGAACTTGCCAACCGACACCTATTACTACAATATAGACCTTTACGGAGACGGGAGTGATATCAGGGAAGGAACAGTAAATATATTTAGGTAAGAGTCTATTAGAACTGTGGAATAAATCCCTCAATTTGTCCATTTAAATACCTAAATACTAAGTTCGTCACAAAGGTTGATAACTTCCACTATTAATTCTTAACTTACGCGCTAAATTTACGTTGATAATGTTTGTCAAATGTAAATTTATAAACATATAGTACTGCCGTTTGCGCAAACTGGTTTTACTATATTCTACACAAACATGGAAACCACAGGTGCTCGTACAATAATAAACGAATACTAGTTATGAAAATCTTAGACTTTAGTAACATCAAAGGAGATTTATTTGGAGGAATAAACGCAGGAATTGTAGCGCTTCCGGCAGCACTGGCCTTTGGAACAGTAGCCGGTCTCGATCCTGTTCATGGTCTTTACGGAGCCATTATTCTCGGGCTTTTGGCAGCTGTTTTTGGAGGTACTAATACACTGATCAGTAACCCTACCGGCCCTATGGCGCTTGTTACAGGAATAACAGTGGCTGCGCTTATTACCCATTTGGAAGGAGGTGGTGTAAAGGTTGACGCAAGCGATCCTACTACTTTTTTGCCATTTGCAGTGATAATATTCGTATTGGCAGGCTTGTTTCAAGTGATCTTCGGTTTGCTTAAATTAGGTAAGTATGTTCATTACATCCCATTTCCGGTAGTCTCAGGATTTATGAGTGGGATCGGCGGTATCATTTTAATAGGTCAGATTAATAAGTTTTTGGGATCGGGAATTAAGGTGAAGGGATCAATTAATATACTTCAAAATCTCCCTGACTCCATAGCGTCCGCTGATTTGACAAGTGTCTTGATTGCTACATCCACCATAGCCATTATCTATATATTTCCGAAAATTACGAAGGCAGTACCTAGTGCGTTGGTAGCCATAATTTTAGTAACCACTGTGTCCTATTTTCTGGGATTAAGCGATAGTTATTTGATTGGTAATATACCACGAGCATTACCCGATCCTAAAATTGACGATGCTATCGGCGTTTTTGGAGCCGTATTTTTCCATCAGGACGGTAGTTTCAATTCGGAGATGGTATTTTTTATTCTCGGGTCTGCAATCTACTTGTCATCAATAGGGATGATAGATGCCTTACTTACCGCCGTTGTAGCCGATAAACTCACTAAAACCAAACACAATAGCGATCGCGAATTAATAGGGCAGGGAGTAGGTAATATGATTTCTGCCATATTTGGAGGTGTTCCGGGAGCGGGAACTACGCCATCGACCGTATTAAATATTAACTCGGGTGGTAGAACACGATTGTCTGGTATTATCCATGCTATTATGTTGATTTTGATCGTAGCGGTGTTCGCACCAATGGCTTCGATGATACCGGTAGCAGCTTTGGCTGGCGTGCTTATTACTATTGGAATATCAATATTAGATTTTCAGGCTGTAAGGCATTTTAAACAAGTGCCAAACAGAGATAATGTGGTGATGATTGTGGTTTTTTTATTGACAGTATTTTGGGATTTATTACCTGCCGTAGGCATTGGATTGGTTATGGCAGCTTTAATATTTATGAAACAAATGTCAGACGTGGTAGAAAGAGATTCAAAAGACACAAAAGTGGCACGTTTGGTCGATCAGCTCATCGCAAATTTTACAGATGCCGATGCGTTTAGGAAGCAAGTATATGTCTACAATTTGCGTGGGCCGATGTTCTTTGGATTTGCTTCGCGATTTCAGGACAGTGTTGATGAATTACCAAATGTAAAAGCCGTAATACTTAATTTTAGTGGGGTGCCTTATATGGATCAATCGGGTTTGTATACCTTAGAAGAAGCGTGTATGCGTCTTCGGGATCGGGGCATCAACGTATGCGTTTCTGAATTGAGCGACGACGATGCAAAGCTTATGAAGGGGATAGGAGTTATTCCAAATCTGGTAGATGAGAAACATGTGTTCTCCTCTGTAGAAGAGTGTATTATGTGGTTGAATGAACCCGGTCATATGGATAACAAGTTTGAAGCGGATGACCAACTCTATATCCCTTCGGCATATACTCCTAATGGCGACGGAATCAATGATGAATGGCAGCTTAGAAATATTGATAAATACCCGGATGCACATATCCAGATCTTTACGCGTGAAGGGCGTGTCATTTATGATCAGGTAGGCTATACCGATCCTTGGGAGGGTGTCTATGAGGGGCGTATGCTTCCCAATGATACTTATAATTACAAAATAGACCTTAACAATGACGGAGCTGATGTACGAGAAGGAACGGTGGCAATTTTCAGGTAGATGATCGGGACTTCTTCTCCGCCCTGCGTGTTTTGATGGAGTTTTTTGTCTTTCGATAGATTTCTCCCAGAAATACCTTTACCCTTAGGGCATAGATAGGGGAATTGAAGTCTTCGTTAAGCACATTCCTATCAATAAAAGCCACACGGTACCCTACTCCAATGCCTAATCCCAACCAGTATAGTGGTTTGTATTGCCCGCTTAGTGTAGGTTCTATAAGGAACATACTTCCTGTATCCTGAGCCTGGATGCTGCTGTCTTTACGACTGATATAATGTACTTGTGAACCCCCGATACCAAATTGCCAGGGACTGGAAAATTCCCACCTCTTATTGCTGAATATAATTCGATCGTAGAAAAAAGCGATGTAACTAAATTTTAATAATCCGCGCGTCCTGTATTCCTCGGGCCTGCCTTTGTGTACTATTATTTTTCGATGTAATGAGTCTCTATCCGCCAGCGAATAAAAACCTATTCCCCATCTATGCTTTCCTATTACCTCCTTACCTAATTTGAAACCAAAAATTTTTGCACGATCCTTTCTTACAAAGGAATTTCGTGAATCGAAAGAAAACATAAATTTACTTTCCTTAACTTTAGTAGTACTATCAACCGATAAGGAATCAGTGATTTGTGCATAGGAATAGATGCCCCATAGAATGAATAAAAAGGTAGTTAGTAATGGTTTCACAACATATATAACGTAAATGGAAGAGCTACGTTAGTTGGTGGTAAAAATTATTGATGTCAGCGTGAGATTTGTTGTTCTTGTAATCGGATTGAATTAGATGCGCTCTCTTTGTTAGAGGAGTAAACAACAAAAGAATAATAAGTCAGTCTGACTTATTCGTTCTTTTCATAAACCACACTACTTAAAAGTTCGTCCTTAAACTGAAAGTGCCAAAGGCCGGTTTCAAAATTGTCTTTCATGCAGCATCCCATTATTACTTCGTCGTCAGTGAGTTTGATGTATGGGTCATCTTTGTTGTCATGTAAATCGTCAAACTTGTTTTCGAATTCTTGTCGCGACATGCCAATCGAAATATTGTTAGCTAACAATATTTCTTTGTCATTAAGTTTGGCGTCTACCGTAACATGGTTTTTAGCTTGAATAGTAGAGTTTTTGAAGGAAAATGTTTGTATAGTATCTGTTTCGCCAGGGTTGCTCTCATTGGGAATTATGTTCTCTTCTGTCGCCCATTCATCACTACCGGGAACCGATAACGTAAACGGTGTATTTATAAAACTACTTACATCTAGCTTTTCTTCTTCACTAGAACAATTGGTAATTAATAAAAGCGAAAAAATGGAAGTACAGATTAGTAAGTAATAACGAATATTCATTTCAATCAGATTATGTCCCCATTAGTATACTGATTTTTGAGAATAGGGTTTGGAATTAGCTTTTTTTTCTGATCCGGGTCTTTATCTTAAGTGCCATTATTCTATTTCCTTTAGGCATGAAGTACACAATTTATTTCGTACTCCATCTATAGTCGTTACAGCTTCTGCAGCATCTTTCATACAGCAATTTTTATTATTTTGACAGTGTTCCAATCCCAGGTTGTGTCCTAGTTCATGCGTGACTATTTTGCTGAGCCTTTCAAGCATTTTGGAAGAGTTCACTTTTCTGCCGATGCGATATGTAGATACGATACAGGCACTGCCAGGGCGGTAACCCAGCCCCATAATTCCCCAATCCTGGTATTTCCAATGAGGTTCCTTAACTGTTTTTAGGAGGTAATTACTGTATTTTGTAAAAGAGATATCACTTGTAGTCAAGCCCAAAATATAATCAATACTATCGGGTTTTATGTTTTTCAGATACACTAATAAAGAGTCTGCCCGATATCTTGGAGATTTAACATTAATAAAAGCGTTTTGCGGTAAATCAACTGAAGCGGATGTATAAACGCTAAACTGATAATTCTCTTCAATCGATTTTTTAGCTGTCCGCACCTCAATAGTTTTGATGCCTTTGAAGGGCAGGAGTAATACTTTAACTTCTTTAGGTTTGTGTTGGGCACATCCCGTTATTAAGAAGAGAATTAAAAACTTAATGAGATAGATCGGATATAGCTCTTTTTTGGGGAATAATTTGGTATTCATAATTTGGATGAAAGAAATTCGAAATTTGTTCGTCAGATTCGAACAGGGCGTATATCGAAGAACCTGAACCTGTCATTGATACGTAAAAAGCACCTTGATGGACTAACTCAGATTTTAATTGTTCGATTAAAGGATAGTTCTTTAAAATGTGTGCTTCAAAATCGTTTTTAATGGATTCATTCCATGATGAGGTATGTTTGCAATCCACCTTTAAACTGGAGTCTGGTATATAGGGGCTTACACCTGAGTAGGCTTCTTTGGTCGAGATGTGAATGCCGGGGTTAATTATTAAAAGGTGGTAATTGTCCAGATTAAAGTCTAAAGGCTCAAGTTTAGTGCCCGTTTCGGTAACATAACAGGGCGTGTTTTTGATAAAAAAAGGACAATCGCTGCCTAACTGCCCAGCATATAATTCTAAGCTTCTGATGTTGATTTTTAGTTCAAAAAGCTCATTAATGGTTTTCAGCATGAAAGCACCATCTGCTGAGCCTCCGCCCAATCCGGCACCAATAGGAATTTGTTTGTGTAAATGTATATTCACAAAAGGTATGTCATAATCCTCACTAATAAGCTCGTGCGCTTTTAAACACAAGTTGTCTTTAGACGCTCCGGGTATAGTTAATCCCGAACTTACGAATGTATTATGTCCGAGGTCATTTGGAACCACTTCTAATATATCATTCCATGCCACCGGTATAAAAATGGATTCAATATTATGGAATCCGTCAGCTCTTCGGTTGATTATTCGGAGTCCAAAATTTATTTTAGCATTTGGAAAAACTACCATAGTAACAAACTTAGCCAAAAATACGTTGAGCTAAGAGCGTAGAATTAGAAATTTTATTTAATAAAGGAGTTGATATGTTGTTGTATGGAGCTGGGGGACATGCCAAAGTAGTAATAGATTGTCTGGCAGAACAAGGTATAGATATTCATGGAATATTTGATGATAATTCGGACCTTGTTTCATTAAATGGTTTTGATGTTTTAGGTGTATATGACGAGAGTTATGAAGCAGAAATTCCATTGATTATCACTATTGGGGATAATCAAACCAGAAGTAATATTTCTAAGCGTGCAGTTCATAAATTTGGACAGGTTGCTCATCCAAGTGCTACAATATCTAATTATGCGCACGTTGCAGAGGGCTCTGTTGTATTTCATCAAGCTGTACTTCAGTCTGGTGCGCGTATAGGAAAGCATTGCATCATAAATTCTGGTGCGATAGTGGAACACGATTGTGTGGTCGAAGATTTTGCACATATATCACCTGGTGTAACCCTTTGTGATAAGGTGAAAGTTGGTGAAGGCACACACATTGGAGCAGGCGCTACTGTAATACCTAATATTGAAATTGGGAAGTGGTGCGTGGTCGGTGCCGGTGCCGTGATCACTCAGCCATTGCCAGATTATTCTTTGGTCGTAGGAGTCCCCGGAAAAGTGATCAGAAAAATTGAAGATTAGATTTTTTAAAATGCTCATATACAGTGTTTAAATAGGGGTTACAGAAAAAAATATTTTTTGACGTCACATTGCGCATTCTTAAGAATAATTAATATAGATACATATATTTGTAATTAGTTTCTTACGACATAATAGTTGGTATGATCAAAAATTTTTATTGCATAGCGCTAGTTTTAGTGTGTGTGCTGTTTTATAGCTTCGGAAATGCGGCTAAAATCAAGGAATTTCAATGGAGGCAAAACCATGAAAGTCCTGACAAACAGTTAGGTGATTATGTTAGTCGGGCACGTGAACTTAAAAGTAAAGTGCTCGAGTCAATTCAGTTGGATCAATTTCAGGATATACTTAATGGCGTTGAAGTGCTTGATTTTGAGAAAGGAGTGTGCATTGCCCCTCCAAATGGAAATACCGATTACGCGCTTATAATAGACAGCCTGGTAGTTACACCCTCACACGCCTATATGGTTTTGTACCTTGTCTTAGATGTTGGTTTGGATGCCGGATCCGGCGAGCATAATGATTTAGTGTTTGTTGGCAGAAATATTAAATTCACAAAAAACGGAGGTTTCACGGGTGAAGCAAAGCTAGAGCTAGCGGAAGATTTTACCATAAACCCACCAGATCCTTCCTCAGGAAAGAATCCGGCTGTAGTAATACGCCTACTTTCCGGTTCCACTAATGGTACTTATGTTGAATTCGACTGCGATGGATTTAAAAAATTATTGGTAAATGGTCGTGTAACTTTTGACGAGTCGAAATTTATTCCTGAAGATTCGAAGGGCGACCTGATGTATGGCGATTCAGTAGTCGGTACATTTAGCACCGAGGTTGAAGATTGGGAGAACTGGATGGTCAATATCAACTTTGTTACCCCCAAGTTTCAACATATAGAGTTGCCCGACTTTAGCTTTAGTTTACAAAATGTCATATTAGACCATAGCGACCTGACTAATCCTACTAATATGAAGTTTCCAATCAACTATACTTCACCTTTTGGAACCGATTCGCCCTTATGGAGAGGTGTTTACATGGAGAATATCCGGGTAGAGTTACCAAGAGCTTTTAAGAATAGAAATAGACCCGCTGAAGAAATTGCATTTTATGGTGAGAGTCTCATTATTGATAAAACAGGACTAACAGGGATGGTAGGAGCCGAAGGTTTACTACCTTTGAATGAGGGTGCGGCATCGGAATGGAAAATGTCGGTCGACGTGGTTGAACTTCTGTTTACCCAAAATCATGTAGATACAGTTCGTGTAGGTGGACAATTGCAATTGCCCATATCTTCTGAGGAGGCTACGTTGGGGTATGAGCTTCATGTAAGTCCACCAGGTAGTGATTCGCAAAATGCAGCTTACTTTTTGACGGTAAACGTGGAAGATACAATTGACTTTGCTGTTTTTAACGCGGCAGAGGTCAGGCTTCGAGGCGGGACTTATGTGGACTTAGATCTAACTCAAAATGGGAAGCAGTTCAAACCGAAAGCAGTTCTCTACGGCCAGATGAAATTAGACCCGAACCTTAAGGGAGGCGATAAGAAAAATAACGATCGCCATGACGGGGAACCTTTGCTTTCACTGGAGTTTGAGCATTTAATATTGAAAACCGAAGGTGAAAAAATTTCACTAGGTCCTAATGGGAGTATCGTTCTTGGTGGTGAAGTAATGAATACCATGGCAAACTTTCCAGTGCAAATTGAAGAGGCAGGAATAAAAAGTGGTGAAGTGCCAAGCAAAAAAGGTCTTTATTTAGAGTTGACAGTTAATCTGGGTGGTGATAAGTCTGCTTTCGGAGGAAGCGCCGGACTTACGGTATGGGGTGAAAAATCGGCGGTAACACAAAATTGGGAGTACGACAGAACAGAACTCAATTCTATTAACATTAGTGCCTCAACGAAAACATTAGAAATAGAAGGAGAACTCATTTTCTATCGTAATGACCCTACGTACGGGGATGGTTTTGATGGTCAATTAGAAGCTAAAATTAAGGTGAAAGATAAGGTGATTGTAAGTATGCAATCAAATGCCGTTTTTGGTACGGCATCAGCCTCTTCTAATGCTCCTGAAGTATATAGGTATTGGTTTGTTGATGGTGCTGTTCAGTTTTCGACTGCGATACCGGTTTTTACCGGAGTGGGGATAAACGGGTTTAGTGGAGGGGCATATAAACACATGTCGATTGTAGCCCCGGCAGACAGCTTTAAACCTGAGGGAGACATAGGGAAAACGACTTCAGGAATACGTTATCGTCCCAATTATGAGGTCTCCTTGGGAATAAAAGCGGGAATAGGAATTATTTCTACGGCAAACGAAGCCATGTTTAGTGGTGACCTTAATTTTGAAATTTCATTTTCCAACGGAGGCGGTATTAATCAGGTAGCCTTCTACGGTAAAGCCAAAATGCTGGAGATTCCTGGTAGTATGAACCTGGAGAAACTGAAAGAAATTGCAGAGAAAGTAGATGATATTCAAGGAGAAGCTAATAGTGGTGGTAATACAGAAATTCCCGAAAACAAGGGTGATGGAGCGCCAATCATTGTGAATTGGCGTACCGTATACGATGTTCCCAATAAAACACTTAGTGGCAACCTGGGGTTTGCTATGAATATAGTCAATGCTATCAATGCCCATGGCCGGATAGATATTTTCTTTTCACCAGATGATTGGTACGTGTACGTTGGTAAACCGCTAGACGAACACATGGTACAGGTCGATTTATATGGTATACTGGAACTTAAAAGTTACTTTGTTACCGGTTCCAAATTACCGAATCCTAAAATAGCAGAAATACCTGCCGATGTACGTGGTAAAGCAAATACCTTTATCGATCAATCTATGCTTGGTGAAGGAGGAGGGATTGCTTTTGGGTCCAGGTTTGATTTGGATCTTTCAGTAAAAGGTCGAAAAATGAAAGCTTGTAATGCACAACCTGCCGCAGGTGTACGCATTCAAAGCGGATTCGATGTGCTTTTAATGCGTTCAGAAGAAGAAGTGAAATGCAAGGATTTGTCAGCGCCTAGAGGTTTTAATAATTGGTACGCATCGGGTCAGGCTTATGCTAAAATAGCGCTATATGTTGGGATCGACTATAGTTGCGCCCTCGGGAAAGGAACATTTAAACTAGCCGAAGCCGGAGCCAAGGTCATACTTGCGGCGCAATTACCTAATCCATCTTGGTTCACCGGGCATGCTTCTGTATATGTTGATATTCTGGGAGGACTTGTTAAAGGTGATGCAGAATTTAATGTGGAATTTGGAGATAAATGTTTAATGGAGGACGCAAACGACATTGTTAATATCGAGATCATAGATCGCCTCCTGCCATCGGATTCGGTAACAGGGGTGAATGTTTATTCGAAAATGGTGATGAAACTAAGAACCGCAAATGAAAAAATATTTGAAATGCTTAACTCAAATGGGGAAACGGAGTCCGTTAAAATACAGATTATTCCTGAGGAACATTTGCAATTACATTGCCTGGATTGCGCAGATAAGTCCGTGGTGCCCGGAAAGTATGAATGGAATAAGAGCATGACGCAACTTACATTTATTCCGAATGAAGTATTGGAATCGAATAAAAACTATTCATTGCTTGGTCAGGCAGAATTGCATAAAAAATCTGGTAATAACTGGATTAAAATGGAAGGTAGTGATGGGTCTGAATACGATTTTCTCGAAGTGCATTTTAGCACCGCTGAAGAAGGTTATACAATGCCGGTAAGCAATATCGAGTACAGTTATCCGCTTCCGGATATGAATAATTTTTATCCTGAAGAAAGTAAAAAGGGTTACATTAAGAGGATGGTGAAACCCGGAAAGCCACTAGTGGAAATGCCTAATTATGAATTCGCTGTAAAATACTACAGTGGCCAAGAAGCGATTTACGTCAGTAAAGATGTTCAGGTGCATCCTGATGGCGAATACCTGTTTGAATACCCAATTCCCTCGATATTGTTGGAGAAAGGTAAGCGTTATACCTTTAAGATTGTCAAAACATTTGTAGGGCACAATCAATCTCAAGACGAGCCAGCAACAGGTCAAACAACGGTGGGACAAGCGGGAGGTATTGGTGATAAACCAGATATCGTCGTAGTGAATTTTGATTTTAGCGTAAGCAATTACCGCACTTTTGCGGAAAAATTTGCTTCGTTTTCAGAAATAGGTGCAGAGGTGCAACCCGGAGGTATAATCAAACAATCGTTTAATACGCTGGAGTTCGCATCAAATGCAGCGGAAGCAGTGTCACCCGAAGAAGTATATGGTTATAAAGTTGAAAATGTTGAAACCTGTGATGCGCTTATTAGGCCGGTAAGGAAATCATTGCCAGAAACGTTTACGATGGCCGTAAGCGCCTTTTACCAATTGGCTACAGTTCAGGAAATTTTGCTTGGTGAGGACCGAGAATTCGCTTTGCCACCTTACAATGCGATTGAACTGAACAAGTCCCTAAATGGAGCTGCCATAACATATACGATTCCTCAGGCCATAACCAAGGACATAAGCACAGTGAGAAATGCTACAGATGATCCTTCCAGCTCCGTGTTTAACGAATTTCCGGCATTTAGAGCAGGTAACTATGAATATTGGTTATATTACTATTTACCTGGAAAATCATCACCAAATTCATTCGTGATAGCCAGTTTTGAATTAGAAGAAGATATTGAATTGGATCCAAATAAGGTCGTATTATAATGAAGCAAATCATAAGCATTATAGCACTATTGGGTGTGTTTAGTGGCTCTTGGGGACAAAGTTCGCAAAAAAGCCCCCGCATTGGAGCTACATCAAAACCGCTGCCAGACAAGAGTGGAATTGAGTTGAAGTGGTTTCCTTCAAATGCATATCTTTGGACAAAAGGCCTGGAATATGGTTATTACATTTCGAGAAAAGTAACTTTTGAGCATGGCAAAAGCGTGAATAATAGTGTCTTTGAGCGCATAACACCAGTCCCGCTAACACCTATTAGTAAAGAAGAGTTGATCGCTAAAATTGATTCATCGGAGGCTATGAAAGGAGCGGTAATAGCGGTAGAAGGAGACCTGGAAGACTTCAAAAATAGTGCTGATGATCCACTCAAAGCGCTGGATGAATACAAACAAGTGGAATACCTGTATGTCATCACTTCATTGGCCTGTCATCTAAATAAACATGTTGCCCAAGCCGCTGGAATGTATTTTATAGATCGCAAAGTAGAGCCAGGAAAGCGTTATACCTATCAAATAGAGGTGGCCAATTACAAAGGTGATTTTAAAAAGGCTTTGTTAAATGTAGACCTGTCTAAAAAATACACACTACCCCAACCCTTTGATGTTGATGGTAAGACTAAAGAGCACAGCGCTTATTTGGAATGGAGGCATAATTATGGCGGGTTTGAATTTGCTTATTATAACATCTACCGTTCAGAAAAGGAAAACGCTTCCTATGTAAAACTTAACAGTTTACCTTACTTAGCCAATACCGGTGAATTGGACCTTGATGACGATATGGCTTATTATACGGATAGCCTCCCACAATTAGGTAAGGCCTATTACTACCAAATTAAAGGGGTGGATCAATTTGGCGAAGAGAGCAAGGCCTCCATACCCCTAAAATTAACAGGGCTTCGTCAGTTGCATGCAGGCCCTCAATTCGAAGCGGAAAGTAAGGTTAATGAGCAAACATGGCAGGTGGATTTAGTATGGACGATGCCTGAAGCGGAAAGGAGCTACGTAGATCATTACGAATTGGAACGTGCCGGTAAAAATTTTGGTGAATATCAGTTATTAGTCCCGAATTTAAGCGCTGATGTCACCACTTTCAAAGATGAAACCCCAATCTCAAGCAATTATTATCGTTTGTGTGCAGTAGGCAAGGCGGGAGATCGAAGGTGTACCTTGCCCCTCATGATGCTCATGCCCGACTCCATACCCCCGCTAGCTCCCAAGGGCTTAAAGGGTACCGTTGATACCAATGGAGTGGTTAATATAAGTTGGCTGAATAACAGTGAGGCAGATCTCAGTGGTTACCGCGTTTTTCGCGGTAACGATAAATATGGAGAAATGAGCTGCCTGACCAGGTACGAAATCACAGACACCACTTATATTGATACGATCAATGTAAAGCTTGCTTATGAGGCAATTTATTATTGTGTGTTCGCACTGGATGAACATGATAATCCTTCCGTATTTTCTGATACACTTGTATTAAAACGCCCTGATTTTCTTGCACCCGGAGCCCCGGTTTTTAGAAATTTCGGAAGTACAAAAGAAGGGATACGTCTCAAATGGGATAATAGTAGTAGTAGAGATGTGGTAAAGCAGGAGCTTTATCGTTTGGCTCCCGGCGACATCAAATTCAGGCTAATCAAAACGTTTCATAATAACGCACTAAAGACCGATGAGTACTTGGATACGGATGTAGAAGGTGGTCAGTATTATAAGTACAAAATAATTGCAGTCGATGATGCAGGACTCCGCTCACCCGAAAGCCCATTAGTAGGTGTAGCTCAGAAAAAAAATATGATATTGCCCGCTATAGATACTTTCGAGGCTATCATTTCCAGGCCCAATAAAATGGTGAAACTTAAATGGTCGTATGATTACAAAGATATACGCTATTTCATGCTTTATCGCCAAACTGGTAATGGAGGTCTGCGATTTTACAAGCGATTACCAGGAAATACAAGAGAGTATTATGAACGTAATTTGAGGCCGAATGAAAAATATTCTTATAAAATCATGGCAGAATTCAAAAATGGCACGAATTCTGCTGTAAGTGATGAAGTTCAAATACAATACTAAAGAATTGATAATGAAGGAATGATACTATTTAACATCATAACAACATTTTTTGGCAAAGAGCGATTTTTAGGCCTTGTTATTATTTTGATCGCGTCACTGGGAACGCTGGCACAAACCTATACAGTGGTTAATGTAAACGACGGCGGACCGGGGTCGTTCAGGGATGCCTATGAGCAGGCGGCACTGGGTAACTACGACGAGATTGTTTTTGATATACCTGATAGCTTGGGGAATGAGATTTCACTTAATTCAGGTTTTGGTTATTCTGGTGATACAATTCTGACTAACGTCACTATTGATGGAATGAATAACGGAAAACGAATTTTCTTAAATAAATCAAATGTGAACGTAGGTGTATTTGATATCGGTTCTGGTTCAAGGCTAGAGAATTTAAGAACAAATGCAGTTGATATTCATATTAATGGAAATGATAATATAATTCAGAATTGTTCATTTGGGTCTACAGTAGTTAGATTCTATAATGGTGCTTCACATAATCTTTTAACAAATGACACAATTAGACATTTAGGATTAGCTAATGGCTCGTCAACAAACTTTTACACTATCATTTTTGACGATAATAATTCTCATGAGGGAAATATTATATCCAAATGTGTTATAGAAAACGGTTTTTTTGGTAATATCTGGTTTTACGGTGGTTGTGATTGCGACCAAACCTTAAATTTACGACCGAATGAAATTAAAAATTGCGAAATCAATGATGGAGGGGTATCATCTATAAATATAAGTAGTAATTGTAGCCCGTTAATTATTGGTCCAGATAATCAATTTAGTAACCATAATATTGGGGTTTCTGTTGTTGAATGTAAAGATTTTGTTAAAATCTCGAAAAATACTTTTGTTAATTCTAATGGACAGTCTATTGAGTTAGTTTATTCAGTTGGAGATGGAGCCAATAATTCAAAAGACTCCTCGAATATCACCTCCCATCAAATTAATCAACTAACCAGGACACTAACTTTGAATGGTATTTCAGATGCTCAAGACACTGTGGAGGTTTTTTTAAACAATGGTATTGCTGAAAATGCATTGGCATATCTTGGTAGTGTCTATTCGGAAGGAGGGGAATGGTCGATACAACTAAACCTTGATGATATAGAAGGATACAATCCGGCTTATGGAGGTTATTTTGTTACAACTGCTACCAGTCCAAGTGGTAATACATCAGAGTTATCCTTGCCTTATGCCGTTGAAGGAACAAGTGCTTTGTGTGTAGTGACCAATACCGCAGATAGTGGCCCGGGCTCGCTCAGAGCTGCCATTGAATGCGCTAACGAAAAACCAGGGGTGGATACGGTGGTGTTTAATATTGCCGGGGATGGTCCATATCACATTACTTTGGAGAGCGATATCTTGGAAATAGGCGGAGAGGGTAATGGCGTAGTTATTGATGGTGCTACTCAACAATTAGGGAATAGAGAACAACTGATTACGGTCGACGGTCAACAGTTGTTTAATATAAACACGATTGAAGAAAGCGAAGTGGCACATTTAGCTTTTATAAGCTTTAACCGCCACATTAACGTTCGAAATTCTAATTTCGATGGGGTTAATTTTACAGCTTTCTTATCGGGAATCAGTAGTAATACTGGAGCGTTTGTGACCTTTACCGATTGTTCATTTGATTTGGGAGGTAGTACAGATGGGATGACAGTTTGTTGTACACTCGATACCTTAGTAGTTAATAATTGTATGTTTAATTGTTCCTCGCTCGAGGTGCTTAATGCTATCAATTTTTCGAGTTCAAGTGCGGGAGATGTGGGGTTTAGTTTAATTAATAATAGAGTTCAGGGATTCGGGCGATTTGTAAATGTTCATAGCCCTTCGAGAACGTTTAATGGTGAAATTACAGGCAATCAAATTTTAGGTAATAGAAATGTTTTTCAAACTGGGGGGATTTACTTTGATAGAATTGGTGGTTCCTTTACTGTATCAGGTAATGACATTCAAAATGCTCATTTTGGAATACGAGTAAACACAAGTACAGCAAGTATAAATGTATTAAACAATTTAATTCATACGAACAATATAGGGCTATCATTAAACACGGGTGCTCAGTTGACTATTGAACAAAATTATGTCTATGCAAATGATTCCATTGAGATACTAGTTGGGCAAACTAATTCAGCTTGTAATATACTTAATAATTGGATTGGGTTAGATACTAATGAGGTTTTATATACAGAAGGTGATTATGGAATTCTGCTAGGTTTTAATACACAGGATTTAATCATAGTTGGCAACCACATTGTCGGAAAAAAAGATAATATTTATTTCGAATCGATCAATGCAAACAATGTGAAAATTACTCGAAACATGTTTAGCAATTCGAGTAATAAAGCTATCAATATCAATAGTTGGGGCAATGGAGGAAAAAGCAAACCGCAAATATTAAACTACAGTATTTCTGATGCATTTATAACTCTTGAAGGTTCCTCTGAAGCAGGTGACAGCATCGAAGTTTTTTTGAGTGACGGAATTCCGCAGCATGCCACGCAGTATTTGGGTACCGTATTTACCGACACGAACGGAGAATGGAGTTATGAAATTTCTGGAATACAGGCTATCGATCCATTAACCGGAGGGTATATCGTTGCCACTGCTACTGATGATGAAAATAACACCTCTGAATTAAGCGAGGTTTATACCGTTGAAGGAACAAGTGCTTTGTGTGTAGTGACCAATACCGCAGATAGTGGCCCGGGCTCGCTCAGAGCCGCCATTGAATGTGCCAACGAAAAACCAGGGGTGGATACGGTGGTGTTTAATATTGCAGGGGATGGTCCATATGAAATATTTCTGGAAAGCCAATTGCCGGATATGGGAGGCGATAGCAATGGGGTGTTTTTAGATGGAAGTACAAGTAACAAACAAGTGGTTGTCGATGGAAGTTCTCAAGGCGTAAATACGGTTTGGCAGGTTATTCAGGGAGGGATAAATGACCTGTTGTTTCGTAACTTTGTAAACAATTTTGAGGTCAGCGGAGCAGTAATTGAAAACAACCGATTTGAAAATTTTGGAAATGGTACCTTGACTCTTGGAATATTTAATTTTGTGAGCAATACCTATGGAACGGATCGCTTAGCAGCAAACGAGTTTGTGAATTCACAGGGAACTGCAATTTTAATAAGTCGAGCCGACAGCGTTATAATTATTAATAATGAAATTGGAGACATCGCTACCGGAGAAGTAGGCTCAGAGTCTGGTATTGCTATGGTTTACTCCAATTTAAATACTGCTTTCATTTTTGAGCTTACAGATAATACAATTTTAGTAAGCTCTGGAAAAGGAATAGACTTTGGATCTACCTATGGAACTAGTATTAAAGGCGTAATTTTGAAGAATACTGTGTCAGGTATCAGTAGTACTGGGACAATAGGTCTTGACTTCAATTTTAATGGAGGGGAAATCCTCGTAGAAGAAAACGAAATATTTGATTTTGAATATGGGATTTATTCTGAATTTAATGCTAACGATTTGCATATTACATCTAACGTGATTCACGATAATGATCTAGATGGTATTTATGAAAGTCAAAATGATGGAACAGGTGCAAATGCTAATAGGTATGAGAATAACTACATTTATAATAATGGTCGCTATGGGATTTCGGTTCAGGGAAGTACTGAAGGTATAATTGCACAAAATGTAATTGGCAAAGACCAGAATGGGGAGACTCGTTCGAATGGTTCAGGTAGTATTTTACTAAATACTGTGGGGTCGTTTTCAATACAAGCCAATAATATCAATGACTTAGTAAATAACCAGGTAATTGTGATAGAACCCTCATCACATTCTAATAAAATCTCTCAAAACGTATTTCTTGGTGCCGAAGATAAAGCAATTCTATTGGAAGAGGGTAATAACAACAAGACTAGTCCGCTTATTGAATCCCATATTGTTGATAATGGAGTGATTACCATTGCTGGTACATCGGTAGCCAGGGACAGCATAGAAGTATTTTTGAGTGACGGAACACCACAGCATGCCACCCAGTATTTGGGTACCGTATTTACCGACACGAACGGAGAATGGAGTTATGAAATTGCCGACTTGCAGGCTATCGATCCATTAACCGGGGGGTATATCGTTGCCACTGCTACTGATGATGAAAATAACACCTCTGAATTAAGCGAAGTCTATCAAATAAAACCCAGTTATACAGAATGCATAGTAACTAATACTGATTTGTCCGGACCGGGATCTTTAGCTGAGGCAATAACATGCGCGAATGCCTCAGGGGAGCATGTGCATATTTTATTTCAAATTCCAGGAGAGGGACCGCACGAGTTTGATTGGAACACAAGTATTGGTGGGTCAATTGATCAGAGTCTACAAATACAAAATGCTAAAGGAGTGACTATAGATGGCAGTTCTCAAAGTGCATGGTCGGTTAGTGGCGGCGATCAATCGATAAGATTGAATCATAAAAGCTTTTTCATAGATGAAATATCGTCTAATAGTGAAATTGCAAACTTGTATTTATCCAGCAGATCTACAGGGATATTGAATGATGCAAGCAATTTTTCATTACATGATGTGGAACTTGAATATATAAATATTCAAAGTTCACAATCGGGTTTAATGATTCGCACTAATGCGAAGCACTGCAACATTACTAATGTCCATGTAGCGAACCCGACCAGAGGGCCTTCTTCTAGAGCTCTTGAAATTAATGCTGATTCTTGTACGGTGAGGAATTTTTATTCAGAAAATGTAACTATTGCAACGTTGTCTTATGATGTAGAAATTAGTGGAAATTACAATATAATCGACTCGATTCATATTGAATCGGATTATGCATCCAATACACACTTTTTTGTGGATGGTTCGAATAATACTATCGAGGATTTGACTTTTGAGTATGTTGACGTGTCATTGGTTGGATCTTTATTTGATATTATAATTAACGGAAATAACAATGTGTTTAATAATGCGACGGTGTATGGAAGTATTTCGTTTGGTACTAATAATTCCCAAATAACGAATTCTACCTTAGGGTGGCCACACGATCCAAATATAGCTGATTTTATTCAGGTCTTTGGCCAAGGTAACACCTTTGACAGGAATACGATTAGTGGAGATTACCTTGAAGTGATGCCGGAAGCTGATGGTAACACTTTCCAACATAATAAATATGTAAATATACTTGAGAAACCACTTGAACTTAATTATGGAGGGACCGATCCTGGAAATAATAACTTACAAGCAGCTGTGATTGATGAAGTATATTGGTCAGGGGGGCAATTAATTGCAGAAGGAACTGCTCCTGCACTAAATGGTGGTGATCATCGGTTAGAGTTTGTGACTTATAAGGATCAAGATGGTTTGATTTCCATTGACACGATAGTGTCGATAGAAGAAGTAGGCAATCCATCATCCTGGATGGTCTCATTAGTTGATGTTCCGGAAAATACCGACTACCTCGCTGTATTTGTAACAGATGCAATGGGGAATACATCTGAATTATCTGCTCCGGTTCGCGTGCACACGGGGGAGTGTATCGTTACCAATACGAATGATAACGGTATCGGGTCGTTGCGGGACGCTATTGATTGTGCCAATAATAAACCTGGTTTGGATTCTATTAAATTTGCGATTCCTGGTAATGGTCCTCATGAGATTGTGTTAGAGAGCGCGTTGCCTAGTGTAGGTTCTTTTGACCATAGTGATTTGACTATCATTGATGGTAGTTCTCAACCAAGCAATGTAGAACAGTCAATAGTGATTAATGGCATGAATGTTCCCGCAACTAATTCTATAATTTTTTACAATACCGGTCTGTATCACATTAAGTTCATCAATTTTAACTCTAATGTAGGAGCTGGGAAATCTAGGATTAGCCACTGTTATTTTGAGAATTTTGATTCTGACGCTCTTAACCTTTTTGGTGAATTCGGAATTTTAGATTCCACTGAAATTCTTAATGTCAATGGAGATGCTGTTGTCCTTAATGCTGATACATTGATAATTCATGATAACTATATTGGAATTAATAAGAATGGAACTGAAGGACAAATTTTATTTCATGGAATGCAAAGCTTTGATAGATCTGAAGGCATTGATTCCATTATGGTTTTTAGAAATCATATTCATAATATAGATTCAGCGGATGCTGGTTATGCTGCAATTTTACTGTATAATCAGGGTATCTCAGAATATGATTCAAAAATTTTTGAAAATGAGTTTGTCAAATGTAATGATGGTATTAGGATTTGGGGCAGAGGGAATCATAAAATCGAATCGAATTTATTCATAGATCTTAGAGGTAATGCAATTGGTTTGAGGTTTTGTGATCAAGTAGCAGTATTTAATAATGATTTAAGAGACTTAATGCGGTATGGCTGTATTGCAAATGATATGGGGGCTCTAATTTTGAATAGTAACAGTTTTACAAACATTAAGAACAATTATTCAGCGATTCGCTTAAGTTCTGCTATAACCTCTGGTGTTTTTGAAAATAATACATTTGATACGATTTCTGGTAATGGAATTGATGTATTTAACGAAAATATGAAAATCTCCCAAAACACTTTCTTCCATGTTGGCAACAAAGCTATTAATATCAATGTAACTGGTAACAATGGGATTCAGGCTCCCCAAATCAATGCACACGTCATAGTAGGGAATCAGTTAACTCTAACCGGTAGCGCTCAGGCAGGCCATGTGATTGAGGTATTTCTGAACGACAGTATCGCACAGCATGCGATAGCCTACATAGGTGTTACAACCACTGACGACAATGGCACTTGGTCTTTTTCGTTTACAGATACAAGCTTATATGTTCCGGAAAATGGGGCCTGGTTTGTAGCAACAGCAACAGATAGTCTTAATAATACCTCCGAATTGTCGGAGCCTTATAAAGTTGCTTCCAATAGTTGCGTGGTTAGCAATACTGCTAATGCGGGAGAGGGGTCATTACGAGCCGCCTTGCAATGTGCCATTGAGAATCCGGGGTTTGATCACATCATTTTCGAAATTCCCGGTCCGGGACCTTACCAGATAATTCCTGCCTCCCCTTACCCCGCTATTGTTGGAGATGGTGTTTCAATTGATGCTGCTACACAAACTATTGGAACAGGTGATCAAAGTATTTTGGTCGATGGAAGTCTTTTAGTTGAGGCTACTGGTTTCGAGTTGGAAAATTCATCTATTAGCAATATGCGTATTGCGAATTTTGATGTAGGAATTCGGCCGACTGCAACATCCATAGCTAATTGTGAAATATGGGGTACAGAATCTGCTATACGCGCAACAGATCAACCTATGGATCTAATTATAAGCAATAACACCTTTTATGATTGTTCAGCCAGTGCCATTGATTTAACAAACGGTTTGGGAACAGACAGTCTTCTTATTCAGAATAATTACATCTATTCAGCTAATAAGGGAATTGAACTTAATAATCTAGATCAGGGTTTTATCGAATCAAATTTCATTGGTATAGATCGAGATGCTGCTGTTTTTCCCATCTCAACAGATGGTATTGAGTTGTTGGCGTGTGAAAATATTTCAGTCTTTGGGAATTCTATTGTGGCCAACACATATGGGATTGATATGTTGAATGATACGAACGTCGTTTTTGCAAATAATTACATCGGCACCAATACTTCTGGCGATAGCCTGGGGATATCAGTACTTGGTGTACTCATATCAAGTACTTCTGCTGAGATTGATAGCAACACAATCGCCTATGCCCAAACTGGAATTCGTGTGTTAAACCCTCTTTCACAGGCCACAATCAGAAATAATGAATTGCATAGTGCAGATCGAGGTATTTCAGTAGAGTTAGGAGCTACTGCAACAATCAATGGCAATATTATTCTTGGAAACGGTAGTGAGGGTATTTCTCTAAACGATGCAGCTTATAGTACTATGACTGGTAATAGAATCGGTGTTGACAGGAATAATTCTTTAAGTGGTACTTACATAAATGGTATACATTTGTTACGTTCTCGTGCGCTAGTTTCCAATAACATATTAAGAACCTTTAGTCAAACCGGGATATTGGCTGAAGGTGCCGCTACTTATTCAGATACACTGGTTGTAGAGGGAAATGAAATCGGTGGATTTAATTTTAGAGGAATACTGTTAAGGGATAGCTTAAATTTTGCGCAGATTACCAATAATTACATTGGCGTTACAAAAGCCGGGGACAATATTGGAGGGAATAATGCAGGTATTATTGTTGCTGACGGAGCGTATAATAATTTACTGTTCGCAAATGAAATTGCAAATAACACTGGCTCGGCTATTGAGGTCTTTACGAACGCCAATTTTAATACGCTGAGTCAAAATTTATGCTACAATAATGCTAGCGAAAAAGAAATTTCTCTGGCACTGTCAAGCGCAGTACCTGGAAATGAAGGGATAGACAGCCCAGTAATTGAATCTTTTGAGCATAGAAGGGAACTTTTGACACTAAATGGAACGGCTCTTCCTGGTTCTACAATCGAAATTTTTCAAAACGACGATGAGCTCGCTCAGAATGCTGTATCATTTGTGACTACAATTACCGCAGATACCTCCGGTTATTGGTCTGCTGAAATACCCTCTGACTTTTACGATATTGGCAACTCCAATAATTACATTGCTACAACGACCGACCTTAAAGGAAATACTTCTGAATTTGGGAATATTTTTAACATTTGTCCTTCCTGTGTTTGTACTGTTGAAAATGCAAACGACGCTGGCGATAACTCCTTTCGTGATGTTATTGCCCGTGTACATGTAGGGGAATGTGGTGTGGTTGAGTTTAATATTTCGGATAATTCAGCTCCTGAAGTTATTGAGCTCTTAAGCCCTATTCAGGATGTCGTGATGCCAATTCAAATTTTGGGTAGTACAGAAAACGGGTATCAGGTAAATCAGGATCCTGCCATTGTCATACAAAACGGGACGGGAGATACGGCTATTGCTTTAAGGTTATTTTCATATAATAATGTCGTTGAAGCAATCACTTTCGATGGCTTTGATGTCGCGATTGAACTTGCTGGAAATAATGCGCTCATTGATCAATGTGTATTTCTCAACAATAGTAAATCAGCACTTCTATTAGATGGTAATGAAAATAACGTTACCAATAATTCCTTTAATGAAACACGTTCCGGACAAGATGCCTATGTGGATCAAAGTGCTGTAACGCTTCAAGTTAGTGGTGAAAATAACCGCATTACAGATAACAGCTTTAGGCACATGCAATTGGGCGGTATTGAATTGTTAAGTGGATCGGGGAATAGTTTTTTACAAAATTCCTTTTTTAATACAGGTACTTTGAATGTCAGTGAGACCTATTCCGCAATTAACATTCAAGGCAATAATGATGCTATAATAGCTCCTCTCATGAGTGAATATGATGAGTCTAATGGCTTGGTCATACATGGGGAGGCCGGAGCTGATGAAAGTATTCAAATTTTTTCAGGAAATGGGCTAAAGGAACAAGCATTGGACTATATTCTACAAACTGAAACTGATGCATCGGGGAATTGGTCTGCTGAGATACCATCTGGTTTTTATATATCCGGGCAAAATAATTTCTATATAGCGACATCAACAAACAGCAATGGAAGTACTTCACCATTGAGCAAGCCAATGGTGATAGGAGAGGAACCTGTCATATGCCCGGTTACGAATGTTAATGACACAGGGCCAGGTTCTCTGCGGGAAGCCGTTACTTGTGCGAACGAAGCTTATTTGGAATTTGGGCTTCCGGCTGAAATTGACTTTCAATTGAGTTTGGGAGCAATGCATGAAATAAGCCTCAGTTCCTCCCTTAATTTGATTAATGAACGTGGTGTATTAATAGATCCGGTAGATCAACAGGTAAGCCTTTCGGGTACCTCTAACATGAATGCCTTGAACATTGTTGGCAGCAATTACGAAATAGCACACCTGGATTTTACAAGCTTTGACACTGCCATTGCTATAAACGGATTGAGGAATGTCATTGATAATGTTCAGATCATTGAGGTTGGAACGGGAGTGCATATGAGTGGTAACGCCACTTCCCTGGGCAATGTGATTAGAAATTCCATGATTGGGTCAGCAGATGTTGGGATTCACACCAACGGCCCGCTTATTCATGTGCAAAACAACCTCATTGGCTCAGATTCTAATGGTGTAGCCATGCCAATTACCGGTGTAGCTATTTTAGTAGAGAATGGGGGGTGGTCTGATTACAGAGAAAATGTAATTGGCAATGTCCATACAAATAATGTTGCTGGAATATGGACAGGTAAGATAAATGGGGCTGGAATAGCCATTGTAGGTGAATCTTACAAGGTAAATGTGACAGGAAACTACCTCGGCTTTGATGCATTGTCGGATACCGTTCTTTTGGAAGGTCCCGCTGTTTATGTAACAACAAACGAGCTGGGTAATTACGATGTGTCAGGTTCGGGGGAAGATTATGCTACATCAATAATTGACAACTTTATTACTCACGGAACTAACGGTATTCAATTGGAGAATATCAACCTGGCTTCTGTTGTGGGGAATGAGATTTTCAGCGCAGATTCTAACGGGATTGTATTAAATAATTGTCTATATGGTACTATTTCTCTAAACCTGATACACAACCTTTTCAGTGATTCAGGCAAAGGTATCTCATTGTTAAATGGAGCAAATTTTGATAAGCATGCACCTACTGTATTGCGTTACACGACATTTAACAGCTATTTTAAATTCTTCGGAACAGGCCTGGAAGGGGACTATATAGAATTTTTCAGAGGAACGGATAAAGGGCAGCGTGCTGTCGAATTCCTATCATCAGGCACAACGAATGCAGATGGTGAATGGTCTATAAACATACCCCTTGATGATATTAACTTAGATGGCTGGAATTACTTTGTTGCTACAGCAAAAGATATTGATGGAAATACTTCAGAGCTAAGCAACAATTTGAATGTGTTCTTCAAACCATGTTGGGTGAAAAATGTGATGGATGAAGGTGATAGTACATTAAGAGATGCTATACGATTAGCCAATCAAAAAGAGTGTAATATTGTCTTGTTTGACATATCTGAACACCTGGTAAGCGATACACAGCATTTATTGCGAGATACCATCGATTTGCTAACTCCTCTTCCCCTTGTCACGGTAGATAGCTTAATAGTTGATGCTTCTTTCGAAAACGGATATGATACGGAATTCGGCCCCGAAGTGCTTGTAAGATATGAAGGCCTTTCTCCAGCCAATGGACTTGAAGCAAGTGGGGTGAATTCGTTCAGCATGCATGGTCTCGGATTTATTGGTTTTGAAAATGCAATGGAATTTTCAGGTTTGAGCAATTCAGAGATCACTCATAATACCGCAAAAGGGTATAACAGTATTGGATTGTTTGTTAATGGTAACGCTGCTACGAATTATTTCGAAAATAACCTATTGGGCGATACATCTTTGGTGTACAATGGAGGTCAATATGGGGTGTATATTTCTCAGGATGGAGCACGTTTTGACTCTAACCAGGCTGTTAATAATGAGCTTGCCGGCTTCTTTGTTGACGGAAATGATATATGGATTCGCTACTCCAACGCTAGCGGGAATGATACATCAAATACTACAACTAATGGTAGGGGAGGCTTCGTACTGAATAGTGGAACGGGTAATGTGATTAAGAATAACTTTGCAACGAATAACTCCATCGGTTATCAGGTTGTTGGCGTTTCCGGAAATGAAATTTCTCGTAATTATTCCGGAAGCTCGGGCCAACCCAATTACATCAATAATTATTATTTTGAGGACGCCGGAAATAATGTTGTACGTGATAATTTTAGCCTGAATGGAATAGAGGCTGGCATGTATATTAAAGACTGTGAAAGCCTTGATTTAACAGATAATAGTTTTTTTAACAATGAAGATGAGGCACTTTTAGTGGAGAACACGGTTGTTCAAATTAATGGAGGGGAGTATGTCGGTAATAAATCTTCCGGTATCGTTTTAAGCGGAGGAACTTCAAGAAGCCGTATAGAAAATACACGTTTCAATAGCAATGAAGGTGATGCCATTCATTTAAATACTGAAGCGGACGGAGTAACAATTGTTGGGAATGCTATCGGTGTCGAAATAACTGATAATATCATAACGAACCGCGATAATCATGGAATCGGTATGGTTATCGAATCTTCCGGGAATGTTATTGGTACCGAAGATCAACCTAATTATGTGGCATACAATGCTGGTGGAGGTCTTCTTGTGAAAGAAGGAAATGGTAACAGCATTTTATACAACTTGATTTTTGAGAATGATACCAATGATGTACCAAGTATAAAAGCGATTGACCTAAATGGGGGACAAGGCAATGATAATAAACAAGTGCCTGTGATTTTGGGAAGTATAATTGGTGATTTATCTACAACTATTTCTGGTAACGCCGAACCTAATGACTTTATTCAGGTATATCGTACCAATTCTTATTGGCCCAATGCACATTCGTATTTGGGAAGTACCACAGCAGACATAAATGGTCTCTGGACATTTGAAATGAATAATGATGACTTCGACTCTTTAAATACCACTTATGTTTCTGCGACTGCTACAGACTTGATTAATGGGAATACTTCCGAATTAAGTCCGACATTACCCCTTGGGGATTGTTATGTGACAGTTCAAGATGATAATGGTGATAATTTACTGCCGATTCAGGGGTCTTTGAGGGAGGCGATAAATTGTGTTAACGCCCAAGATAACAATGCCAATATTCGTTTTATTGTTTCAGGAATAACTCAGCCAGTTATACAATTAAAATCTGATCTACCATCTATTTTAAATCCGCATGAGGTAATAGTCGATGGCGCTAACACCGATACATTGGGACATACTTTAGTAAATGGAGGTTTAATTACTGCTTCAGGTAAGATAGGCTTGAATATTGAGGTGGGTGCAGGTCTTGTAACTATTCGAAATTTCGAACTTAGCAATTTTGATACGACCTTGGTAATAAGTGCTCCCGGAGCAAGAGTTGAGACCCTTAATCTATTTTCGGATAGTATTCATGCTGCCACAGGTATTGCAATTAGAAGCGCCAATGTATCAATAATTAACAGCTCCATAAGCGGAAGCGAGTTGGGGGTGTCCATAGCGGAGGATGTTTCGCTCATAGCCATTCGCAAAACGCACTTTGAGTCTGATAGTTGTGCAATAAAGGCGCTAAGTACCAGTGCTGTAAATGTCGATAGTAATACCTTCGAATTGTTAAGTGGTCCGGCTATTTTTCTTACAGGTGAAAGTGGAATCGCTACTATTACAAATAATGTGATTAACAATGTTGGCTTGGCCGGAATCGCAATTCGAGATGTAGCTGCTGTCAATGTACTTAATAATAACATTGGGGACGTTTTCAAAGTCGATTCGGATATATTAAATGCTATTGAGGAAGCTTTTGGCATTCTTCTATATGAAAATATTTCTAACGCAGTGCTTTCTGATAATCTAATAGGTAGTGATTTGGATAATGATATAGAAGGTTGGTCTCTGGCATTATGGCCCGAGTGTGATTGTCCTGCAAATGATTCTTCAAGTAATATTCAAAACGTTCAAATTACAGCTAATACGTTGTCGGGGGCCGTAAATAAGGGACTTTTACTTTCAGGTAATAATATCTCTGTTCAAAATAACACTATTTTGGGTGATTCAGGGGCTATATCCACACGTGGATTATTTGACTCGCAATTGATTGCTAATCATTTGGTAGGTTATGGATTATACGGTATTGACCTCGAACTTTCCAACAGGGTTACCATGTCTCAAAACCTGATTTCCGGTTTCAGTGAACAGGGTAGGGCGATCAATTTAAATAAAAGTCGCGTTGAAGTATCTAATGATGCTTACCCCGAACCAGAAGACATCATAAGTTCTATCGAAAATTTGGACTGTCAGTCTCACTTTTTTGTGCGTGGAATAGCTCAGCCAGGTGATATTATCGAACTATTTGAGAGTGATACCATCATAAACGCTACAAGATTATTTATTGATTCTACTATTGCTGATACATCTGGCAGCTGGGAGATTGAAATTCCTCAGGAGCTATACAAGTTACCAGAAGATGGAGACTATTTCTTTGCCGCTACGGCGACAGATTCCTTGGGTCGTACGTCACAGCTTTCTGAGGTTTTGGTAGTACCTAACGTATCCGAAGAATTTTTGGTGACGACAACAAACGCCGATGGTCAGGGGTCTTTAATGAATGCTTTTCGAATGCTAAATTGTACGCAGTTCTTTGCGTCTATAGAATTTGCACTTCCAGGTACCGGCCCCTACACCATTGAAATTGATACGCTCCTTCCGGAAATTATCAACCCGATGGGGTATGAGGTTTTGGCTAGCTCTCAAGCTGTAAATGGTGATAGCGCGCTAATAGGAGCAAACGTAGATATAATCGTTGATGGGACCAATGCACAATTTCGTGACTGGGCTGTACAAGTGGGTGAATTCGCTGGAGAAGGCTATTTGGAATCATTGACCTTTTCAGGCTTTAAAAATGGTTTGCAAAATGCGGCCCCAAATCAATTGTTTGAGAATTTGACGTTCACCGCTACAGATTCTGCTCAGTATGGTATCTTTTTTACCTCAAGTGCCGATGGATCCAAAATAATTAATAGCAAGGTTAAAAACTACAGCTATGGCATAGATTTAGAGTCTGGTATCTCGCAGACTGAAATAAGTAATAACGAAATTAGTGAATCGAAAATAGGAGTGGCTTTGCATAACGTTGCTAGTGATAATAGCATATTTGGCAATGCTTTTGCCAATATTGATAGTGTTGGCTGTTGGTTGGATGGTATACAAGAAGGGGCCAATGCGGTTAGTGCAAATACTTTTGGGTATGACCTGGATAATGTCGTGGCACCAATAGTTGGTGTGGCAATATTAATCAATAATAGCAATAGCCAATTGATAGAGACAAATAGTATTGCTAATGTGCTTCCTAATCCTGGAATTCCGGATTTTGATGCTGCTATTATAATCACAGGTGATGCTCGCAATAATTCTATTAATGACAATAGAATAGCTGTGGATACTTCGGTTAATGAATTGATAGAAGGTCACGGAATTGTGTTGCGCAATGGGTTAGATTCTTCGGGAAGTGATGCCTCTCCAAGAACCAATTTTATAACAGGCAATCAGGTTGGTAATGTGACAGGAAATGCCTTGCGAATGGAGGGCGCAACTTCTACCAATGTAAGCGCCAATTATTTTGGTGTTAATGAAAACAGTAAGTATTTCGATATTAATGAGGATGGTGTTTATATAGATAACAACTTATCAGCAGTTCTTTCCAACAATAAAATTGCCGGTTTTGCGGAGTTTGGGATAAATTTGGTGGAATCCAGCCAAATTACATTGAGTAGGAATGCTATTTATAGCAATAATTCTGATAAAATAGGCATCAGCTTACATTTAGGTGAATCTGTTGAGTCGAATGAAGGAATTTCAGCGCCGTCATTAATTCGTTATGAGTTTGTAGATTCTTCAGAAATAATAATTCATGGTACGGTCGAAACAGCGAATGCACTCATTGAAATTTTTGTAGGAAATAATGATGCAAGCCAGTCCATTGAGTATATTGGTCTCTTGTTGGTGCCTGAGGTCGGAAACTGGTCAATACCGGTAAGCAGTGAGTTCTTTAGCTTCAATGGAAATAATTACTTTGTGGCTACTGTATCTGACGAGAACGGAAATACTTCTCAGTTCAGCAATAGTTTAACGGTGAACGAACTTTTGTGTGATTTGGTAGATGCTGGTATTAAACTTATTAACGATGATTTGATCGTATGTCCCGGAGTAGAAACAGTTGCCAGCGCCGGCTTGAATGGTATGAATTATCAGTGGACGTCTACCATTTTTAGCGAGCCGCTGACTACTAAAGAGATCACAATAGCCGAACCTGGAGCATATAATCTGCTCATGACTGACGACTTTGGCTGTGCCTATGAGGCGACATTGTCTCTGGAGCATTACGACTCTGCTCAGGCTCCTAATTTTATTGTCGCCAGTCAGGCTTTATTAGGAGATACCGTTGCCATAATTGAATTAGCGCCTGAAGCTCCAGATTCCATTTATTGGGATTGGGGAGGAGCAACAGTTTGGCAGGCAGATGAACCCTTGTGGGACGATACAGACACTACCTCTGATATGGAATGGCAGGAATACTATTATGCTATTTTCCCTGAAACAGGAATTTATACATTTGTACAACATTCCGTTCTTGACCTATGCGAAACAGCTTTGGCCAAGGAAATCGAAATTTTGGACCCGGTGAGCAATGGCGGTCCTATAGATTATAACAGCTATGATTTTAATCTTAGCATTGATTCTCTAACAATATTTCCTAACCCGAGTGATGGGGTTTTCTCAGTGCACATTGTACTAAATCAGGAGGATGCACTGTTTGCAGGTATTTATAGATCTTCAGGTATTTTGCTTCACAGCTTTGAATTGATGGAAGCAGATGAATATAACATAGAAATTAGCCCTGAAGTAGTAGATTTACCCAATGGTGAATATGTATTGAGAGTCGTTGGAGGTGGAGGTGCTGCAAGGAAAAGTGAGAATTTTGTCATTGCGAAATAGCTTTATGAGAGCGTTGGTTCATAGGTTTAGGTATATTATAGCAAAAGAGGCGGTTATTTGTGTTGTAACCTTCTTTGTCACGTTTGCTTTATATGCGCAAAACCTGGACAAGATAGGCAAGAAAGATATGGTGAAAGTGTCCGGAGGGATTAGTACCAATGGCATTTACGATTATTCCAGTACGCGCAAGTTGTTGCAGGATATTTATCCAAGGACAAAACCTTTCAATTGGGTATTGTCTGGTAATATCAACGTGAGTTTAATAGATTTCTCGTTTCCTTTGTCGTTTAGATATACCAATCAGGAAGTGACATATAGTCAACCAATGAATATTGTGGGTATAAGTCCTCGATATAAATGGGTGACAGGGCATTTTGGAGTTAGAAGCATGACTTTTTCGAAATATACCTTTAGTGGAGTGCCATTTTTAGGCGTTGGGATGGAATTGAAACCATCAAAAAAGTGGAATATCTCGGCTATGTACGGACGTTTGGCGAAAGCCATTCCGTTTAGTGATCTTGGGAGCCCTGCTTACCGAAGGTTAGGGTCGGCCTTTAAGGTGGGCTATACCAATAATGGCAACTTGTTAGAATACAGTTTGTTTACCGGATGGGATGATTACAACTCGTTGGCACAAAAATTGGATACAGTTGGGGTGACACCTCAATCTAATGTGGTAATGAGCCTTAAAGGTTCCAGGAAGTTTTTTAAGAAGATTACCACAAAAGCTGAAGTGGCGCGCACAGCTATTACCAGAGATACACGTGCACGTGAGACTGAATACCAACACAATTATGATAAAGTATTTGTGATGAGAAATCGTTTAAGTACGAGGTATTTCTGGGCGATGAATGGTGATGTTACCGCTAATCTCGGGTTTATGAATTTAGGGGTGGCTTATGAACGTATAGAAGCTGATTATCGCACGCTGGGAGCTTATTATTTTAATAATGACTTTTCGAATATAGCGCTTACATTCTCTACGCTGTTGTTTAAGAATAAGATTTCCATTAGTGGTAACGCAGGATTGATGCGTAACAATACATCGAAAACGAAGTTGGAACAGTCAACTAATTTTACGGGCATGATCAATATAGGCTTAAACCTTTCCAGTAGGATAAATGGAAGTATCAGCTATTCAAATACCAGGAGGTATGCCTTTATCCAATCTTTTGAACAATCATTTGACGACGTGATTACATTCGACAATATCGATACATTAAATCAGGTAGAGATTATTCAAATGGGAAATGCAGGTCTAAACTACGTGTTGATAGAAAATAAAAAACACAATGGGAGCTTTGCTACCATGGCGTCTTATACACAAACGGGGAATGCAGTGGTAGGAGAACCTCTTTTAGTAAATTCGGAAATCTACACCGGGAATTTAGGATATAATCATTCCTTTATCACCAGCGGAACCCGCGTTGGAATAACAGGTAACGCCAATCAGGAAGTGTCGCAGGCTTTTAAGTTTCTATTTGCCGGAGCTTCCATGAGTATTGGGCAGGCCTTCTTTAAAAAGAAGTTCAATACCAGCCTCTCCCTTACCTGGAATAATCGATACGCAGATGATACTTTGACAAACAGGCTCTACCGGGCAGCACTTAACCTGGGGTATACATTGAAAGAAAAACACAATTTTTCGCTAAACGCTAATTATACTTTTAGTCAGAATGTAACGGATCTCGCAAGTGACTTTGACCGAGAGGTGCATAATTTCGTTTTGACGGCAGGTTATAGCTACACCTTTTCTTCTAATTTGGGAAGGAAAAAGGGTAAAGGTGAACCAAAGGAAACTAAAAAAAAGGATAAGGGTGACAAGAGTTAGGAACCATAGCATAAGATCGATTTTACTACTGGCCTTGTCTTTGTTGCTAGGCTTTTACACCCATGCACAGATTGTGTTTCCGGTGTTCGTACAATCGAGCTTGCGTAATCCCACCTTGTCATTAAGTGATTATCAGACTTCACTACAAGATAAATACCAGGCGCGGGTTTCTTTGGTAGACTTTACCCAGACCTCTTTACGTGTTAAGTTTCGCTTGATTATTACCGGTCCGGGAGATATTGTCATGCGTACCAATAATGCGTATATGCAGCTGCAACCGGCACATATACTTAATGGGGGAATGCCACTCATTTTGGGAAGCAGCAATGAACTTAAACCTTTTTTCGATCCGGATCACCTGGATATTGGGGGTGTTTCCAGGGCGGAGTTAAATAGTCTGCCCGAAGGTTTTTATTTCTTTCGATTAGAAGTGCTTGATTTCGTCACTAACAGGGTGATTTCAAATTCTTCCAGTGGTTTTGCTTTTACCGATATTATGCGTAGTGACCCTCCTATGCTGATAATGCCGGCAAACAATAGCACCATTGACGCAAGCGTCGCACCTCCTATAAATTTCATTTGGCTCAAAAGGCATACTTCGGGGCTAATCAATGCAGAATATACCCTTGAGCTTTACAAAATGGAGGATCCAAATGAAGATCCGAACTATGCAGTAAGTTACTTACCATGGCGATTGTTTGAGAGGAAATTGGTAATGTCCAACTATAACTATACGATTCACGATAACTTACTTGAACCTGGAAATCGTTATGCATGGCGTATTCGTGTCGAGGATTTGAATGATGTGGATGGTGGTGATTTCAAAAATAACGGTTATAGCGAAGTCTTTAGTTTTTATTATGCCGCCCCATGTCCCCAGCCGGAATTAGTAACAATGAGCCCGGAAGCTGCCGGACAAGTGCGTGTTGCCTGGACAGGTAGTGATGATAATACCGCCTATGAAGTTTATATAAGGCCTTTCGCCTCCAGCGAAAATTGGCAGATATATCCAACGATAGAAACAGAAATAGCAATTGATAATTTACAGCCGGGCACCACCTATGAGGTGCAGGTTAAAGCATCTTGCGGCCTCGTATGGACTGCCCCTAAGTACTTCGGGACGGTAACCACAAGTGAGGACCTGGTTCAGGTCTGTGAAGCACCCGAACGTATTGGCGTAAGCAAAGAAGGAGATGAATTTACACTAAACTGGGAAAGATATAATGGTGTCGAAGCGTACCTGGTCAATCATCGTAAAGAAGGAACACCCGACGATTGGTCCGCTCTATCTACCACAGATAGTACCGTTACACTAACTTTTACAAGTTCTCAGCTTAATAGAGAGCTACGTATCGATGCGCAATGCGATGACCAAAGCAAGAAGGAAGGAGTAATCATTTCATTAACCCCGGATAGCGACGGTTTCATAGGGAATTGTGGTGCTCCCGATCCGTTCGTAGCCCAAGTCGAAACGAACGAAAAAGCAACTGAAGCGACGCTCACATGGGAGCATTTTCCGGAACACCTCAATTATGACTTGAGTTATGGGATCAAGAATAGTAATGTTTCAAAGTTTAAGACCATTGAGGGGCTAAAAGATCCGCAGCATGCTTTTAATATTCCTGATGATATCAATTACGGTATTACTTACGCCTACTTGCTTACATTCCATTGTGTTAACGGCAGTGCAGAGAGCCAGTTAAAGTATTTTGAAATTGGCAATCCCGCTGATGACGATATTGGAACTACCGGTGATTGTTTTCCACCGGTGTCTGTGGTGCACGAAGTGCTAAGTACAACAAAAGTGAAATTGCTTTGGGACAAAGTAAGTGGCGCTCAGCGTTATGAAGTACTGTATCGTGTGGAAGGCAGTGAAGATTGGACAGTAGAAACGAGCAACAAAAACCGCATCACCCTTAATGCTTTGAACGCACAGACGGTTTATGAATACCAACTGCGCTGCGTATGTAAATCAGGGGGGAATAGTTTGTTTACCGATTTGCAAACTTTCGATACCGGAGCACCAAGCGATTTTGATGGCAGATGTCAACAGGTTATTAATGTGGATACCACATCGGTGACTCAAACCCGTATTGCGCTGCGTTGGGACTTGCTCGATGGACACGATCAGTACACGGTATTTTATAAAGCTGATAAGCAGCCTATTTCAAATTGGTACCAGAAAGTGGTACAAACTAATAGCGTGGATCTCAACAACCTCAAACCGGGAACAAAATACAATATTCGTGTACAGGGCTATTGTGGAGAAGAAAAGGCTGTTTATAGTGATATCCGCGATGTCGCAACCGAAGTAAGACCAGTCAGCGGCGATTTCACCTGTGGCGATATTTCTAGGAATTGCACACCTTCGGGAACGCCCCTTGGGCGTCCACTTCAAAAGGGTGATGTGCTTACCGTGGCCGATTTTGAGATGGAAATTGACTCCATAAGCTCCAGCTCCGGTGGAGGGCTGTACCATGGAGGAGCTATCATGGTGGTGCCTTACATGCAGTTTGTGGAAGTGGGAATGAAGTTCAAAGACTTAAAAATTGATGATAACCTCTGTGCTACTGATGGAAGGGTGTGGGCAGCAGCCACGAAAGTGAAGCCACTCGGCGACCTCGGCGATCAGCTGCAAGACCTCGTGGATGCTATCAACACAGCGAACGAGCTTATAGATTCCGGGCTCGACGCTTTGGATGAAATAGATCAAATGCTGACCACGCTGACGAACCTGGGAGGTAATGATGGTTCGGGAGAATTTAATAACCGGCCCCCCGACCAGCTCCTCGAGCAAGGTGTAACAACAATAAGAGAATTATACAACTCGATAGATGAGTTGGTAAAAGGAGGAGGTGATCCGCAAGATATACTCAACGAACTGACAACGGCCATAGGTTTATTAAACCAATTCGTGCAAATGTCAAATGCGCTGGGTATGGAACTGACCGGACTGGATGCGACCACGACTTATCGAGTAAACTTCAGCGCTATTAACACAGAGGAGGCAAAATATTTCGATGCCTGGCAAAGCGCTAAAATCTTACGCAAATTTTATGAAGACCCACCGACGCCAAACGGAAAAGAGTATCCGGTGCCTCATGTAGTGATTAGCGAAGGCAAAGAACGTAAGCTACTGGCTACGGTGGTAATGGATAACTTCGATCCCGACAAATTAAAATTTGTAAGCAACGGAACGCTTGGGCAGGTGATCGATCTCCCGGAACAAGCTTTGCCAACAGTGTCAAAAGGTAACAAGCAATTCGAAATTACGATTCCCTCCAATGTGAAGCGCGTTTACGCGCTTTATAAACAAGATACTGCTGTACATAAAATTGGTAAGGTGCGCGTGGTGGAGGTTGAAGATAAGGCTGTGAAGGTGGTTATTGTGCCAAAAAAGGAAGGTTCCATACCGGCTGATATCGCATCGAAGTTGAATAAGATTTACGAAGTGCCTCAGGTGAGATTTACGGTGACAATTGCGGAACCTTACCTCCAAGCGGCAGGCATTACTCTTGATATAGAAGATCACAGCTTGATGCAACGCTATACCGGTGATATGAAAGCACTTGAAGATGCTTATTTCGCCGAAACGGGTAAGCAGAAAGAAAGCAATACCTACTACCTATTCGAGGTAGGTGCACTTACATCCACCCACCATGATCACGGCGGTGATATTCTCGGTTACATGCCACGGAACAAAGAGGTGGGATTTTTGGCCCCTAACCCCAATGTGAAAACAATTGCCCATGAACTTGGCCACGGAGCATTAATGTTAGGGCATACCTGGATAGTAGACGGAAATCAGCCGGAAGGTAGTACCAATAATTTGATGGACAATAAGTTCGGCGATACGGAAGTGCAACTTATTGGTGCACAATGGCAGCAGATTGTAGACCCTGGTTTTAGTATCTATGGACTGGATAATGTAGAGGATGCTGCACATGGCGGATACAGGATTTTATATGATAAGTTATTTGAAGAAATAAAGAGTAGGTCCTCTTCCAAACGGTTTGTTTTTGGTAACTATACTACTAAACAAGGGGCTGCGCCAGGACCATATAAGGTAGGTGCTTACAGTGCTAAGGTGAAAATGACAAGGAATGACGAGAAGTATGCTGATTTCTCTAAGTACTATGTAGGTTTTCAGGAGCGAACTAATTTTTCTTATGTCTTTTACGATGATGATCTGGACGAAACCGAAACGGATTATACGACGATAAAAATACGATTTAAAGAAGTTGGAAATGCTAAATATACAGTCCTTGAAATTGCGTGTAGTCACATGGATGTGGTGCGTAATATCGCTTCAAAAGCCAAAAGGCCGGGTATAGCTGACTTGGCCAGGGAAATGATAATAAAAGAATTAGTAAGTCAATCTAATAAGTCGAATCCAGACGAAGATCATGTAGAAGATTTATTGAATTTGTTAGCAGAGGAAGATTATGAAGAATTGACTGTTGAAACGCGCATTGCTCTTTTGAAGTTATTGTATTCTTATGAAGATGTAGCTCTTAAGTTATGCCTTAATGTTAAGGAAAAAACTAATATTACTTCTTTTCATCAGAAATTGTTAAATACCAAAATAGGTAATAAGTCACTCTTAAAATTATTGGCAGATGAGTTCAACGATATTGATTTTATCACCGATGGTAATTTCGATCGTTTGGCCGGTGAATTTGCTTTACAGAGTAGAGAAAAGCTTGGTGGTGAAACTGAGTATGAAGCAAAAATTCTTGAAAATCTTAATCGCGACAATATATATTTTTGGGATGGTATCCATCAAAAAATGGATCAAAGTGGTGAGCTTTGGTATATCTATATTGATGAAATGAATAATAATGGAATCATCGAACTTACTATACGAAAATGGTATAAAAATTCAATGATTTTTGTTGATCAACCCAAAAAATACTTACATCCTTTTAATGATTGGTTTTTGATTTATGTCACTAAAGATATACCTGGAGTAAGCGCTACAAAAGGGAAACTATCTCTAATTCCTGGTTTTACCTTCTATTCGATTATGGAGGGGCAACATAATGAGAATAACCGATTAGCAATTAAGATTGGAATAGACATAGCCGCACTGGTGTTTACTGGCCCCACCTTAGCAACAGCAAAAGGGATTAGGTACGCCATGGTGATTGCAGAGTTGGCATTTACCACTGCTGATATTGCCTTGTTATTAGGGCGGGACTTTTTTCTAAGTCATGGAATGAGCCGAGAGACGTACGAAGATTTATTATGGGTGACAGGTGTTGGTCAATTAGCGGGCTTGGGTGCGCTTAATTGGGTGAAAGTAGGGAATCAGTTCATTCAAAAAGGTACTTTGGTTGTTGATGCGCTGAAGAATGTGTTGAATACAGGTGTAAATTTAACACTAGATGCTAGGAAGCAATTACAAACTCTTATTGAGAATATTTCTAGAGCAATCAATGGTGCAAGTGATATAGAGAATTTGTTGTCATTAGTAAAACAAAAATTCGCTTTAACTGGAATCCCTCCTAGCTGGTTTGACGACCTATCAGAAGCATTGTTGCAAAAGTTAAAAGGTATTCCAAGTAACCAGATTGATGATTTTGCGGAGGACTTAAACGCCATTGAAAATTCCATCAAGCAAAAGCCTGAGTTGGTGGATAGTTGGAAGGTGCTAGATGATTTAAACTCTGTATTAAAAACGGATGTTCCAACATTAACCAAATTATCGGATGATTTAAAGTTGAATCCAGAATTAGAGGGGTGGCTTAAATATAATCCAGGTTATTTTGATTGCTGGAATTCTATAAAGCATGTTCCAAGTACTGTTCGATCGGATATAAGTTTTCTACAAGCATTCCGAAAGGTTAAAGATGATATTAAACTACAGAAGCATATTGGTGGAGAGATTAAGGTTGAAACAAAGTCATATGGACATAAGATTAGAGTTTCGGGCTATCACAAAAATTTAGATGAAATTGAATTACCTAATCCAATTCATGGAGATGCAGGTATTCCTAACCCCTCAAATCCAAATGATATTACAATTGTTTCTGTTGGTACAGCAGCCAATCCTGCAACAAAAGGACAGGTCAGGTTGTCGAATAAATTGAATGTTCAAGGTGGCGAATTACCTTATACTGCTCAGGTTGATATCGAAGTACCTCCAGGTTCAGGTAATTTCTTTCCAAAGACAGGTACAGACGGAATTAATCCAGGTTCTGGAAGAAGTTCTATGTTCCCTGAAAATTGGACTGATGATAAAATATTAGAAGAAATAGCTTATGTTAGAAAGAACTTAACTGCTTCAGATTTAGATCCAACTACAAATATTTACAGTGGTCTTAATAGTGACGGAACGTTTAAAATAGGGATGTATGTGAATGGAGATCTTGCAAATATGTCCTCAGATATAGGGTCAGCTTTTCCTAAATTATAAATTGTGTCATGAAGTATCGTAATGGAGTGTTTATTTCAAAGCTTGAATCTAAAAGGCGGGTTAAGTTGTTCACATCTTTTGAATCATTGAATCCGCTACTTCTTGATATAAATAATTTCGATTTTTTTTCATCTCGACAGATTTTAAGGAATCTTGTTTCTGTAGCAAATGGTGAGATGCAATTCGAATATGAATGGTGTGGAACAAGGACAAGCTTTGAGTCCGAGAAAGAGGATACAACTTTAAGAGATATGATTTTTTCTGAACCAGATATGAGTATAAAGACTAATCAATTTATCCAGTTGTTCAAAGATCGTGTTTCTTTTATGGAAACATATGATAATGAAAGTGACTTATTGAGCTTTATCCAGAATGGGTGCAAGGAGATTTTGAATAAACCAGAAGCGTTTTTGAATAGTGATGGGTTTTACAGGATAACACAAGGGGATATTGATACTGTTATTTGTTTGCTGCCTGATGATTTAAAATTAAGTGAAAGAGAAATTATCTCTTCTATTGCAGTTGAAGATCAATTTATTCATTATTCTAATTAAGCCAGAGATTGCACTTTACGTTTAGTAATAATAGCATCGAGAAAAGTAATAATCATTTTTTTATCGTCATTAGATAGCTGTTCGACAGATTTAAAGAGGTTGAGCAGTTCTTTGTCTTGTAGCTGAGAAGAAGCCATTTTATCAGTAGAGCCGTTCATCAGAAAGTCGGTTGTTGTATGTAGTGCCTGTGCTATTTTATGCAATACATCTGAAGAAGGGTTTGCCTTTTTTGTTTCATATCGTCCAATCTGTACATAGGTCATATCAACCAACTTTGCTAAGTCTGTTTGGGTCAGGTTAGCTTGAGTTCTTAGTTCCTTAATACGTTCTCCTACGTGCATAATCTATCGTTTTTATAGCTTAAAACACTCAAATGTAGCTGATAAGTATGGTTAAATCAATATTGTTAATACTTGTGAGTGGTATTTTAATACTTTTAGGTTTGTTTTATTGGTGGGGTAGGCGTAAACCCGTAACTTGCGATATGCTTAAAAAGTGGCTCTATCCGATATTTTTTGTCCTTCTATTTTTGGGAACAGGACAAAGTTTTGCCTTAGAAAATGGGGTGAGAGGCACGAAGTTGGTGGATAGTTGGAAGGTGCTTTCAGACCTAGGGGATGATATCCCAGATATAGTAAGGACAAATACTAAAAACCTTGAAAATATTTCCGACCATGTAAATAAAGGAGTGCATAGTTCAGATGATATTGCAACAGGTTTAAGTAAAGCAACAGATAAACAGAAGTGGTTAGATGATCTCGGGAGTGGAGTTTACAGAAATGGTAATAAAGCCGAATATGTAAATCCAAGTGGTAATGTTTTATCATGGACAGATCAGCATCCTAATTCATTGGATATTCAAGGTTCATTGCCTGCTACAGGTGAAGCTGTAACAACAGGTAAACAGGCGGAAGCGGTTGTCGCTGATTTTGTGCAAAAGGAAGGTAAAGAAATTGAAGGATTTGGATTAGGAGTTCATAATAAAACGACAAATAATACAGAAGGTGATATTGATGTATTAACAAAGAATGAAATCATTGTGGTGAAAAAGAGCTATTCATCCTTTAAGAAGGGACAAGTCAATAAGTTTACAGATACCTCGTTACCTAATTATCTTAATCCAAACGGTAGAAATGCTATACTTTATATTCATGAGCCGCTTTCTGATTTGCAAAAGTCAAGCATCTTGGGGAAGATACCTAATGATGTAACCCTTGTTAATACATTGGACGAATTAAAATCTATTCTACAGTAATGGGGATGTTAATTTTAAGCGAAAGCATTGAGAGTCGAAATGTAATTTTGACAAATGTACTTTTAGCATCGATTGATGCTGGTTTATCTTTTTCCATAGATGAATCTGAATCAAAGAAATTGTTGTCAGATGAGACAATGGATTTAATCTTGAAAAAAAGGCGCAATGGAAACATTGAAGAGAGTTTGATTTTAGGACTTGATTCAGAAGAAGAGATCGTATCATTTAGTGAACACCTCAATATTAAAATCAAAGGAAAGAAGTGTTACCGACTTGCAGTTACCGAAGATGCTAACTTTGATCATTTAATTTATGATTTTGCGTTATGTTACCTTAAACTTCAACCAAGCCATTGTATATCGCTTTATGGTGATAGTTTCTTTTTTTTAGAGGATATAAAAAACTTAGAATCTAATGGAGGATATTGTAAAGGTTGGTGTTTTAAGCCAGCCTCTTAGGGTTAAAAGCCTCACATCTGTGGGGCTTTTTACTTATTAGCGTAAGCCTGTCCATGTTATAGATGCTTGGAGAATTAATGAATTCATTTAAAATATAGTGTTAACTACTGATTAGATGAAAATAGGAAGTTTCAACTAATAATGAAAGACAAGTTTTGTTTTGCTTATAGATTTTATTATAAAAGTTCAATTAAGACTTGCTATTAGCTTAGAGATAAAACTGTAACTTGCGATATGCTAAAAAAGTGGCTATATAGCGTTTTTCTTGTCCTTTTATTTTTTGGAGTAGGACAGAGTTTTGCCTTTGAAAAAGAGGCAAGAGGCACGGAGTTGGTGGATAGTTGGAAGAAGTTGGACGAGTTAGGGCCTGATATACCTTCTGCCATAAGCTTTGATCTAAGGATAGAAACAAAAAAACTTGATGAGCTTGGGAGTTTAATTTCGACTGTAAAACAAAAATTCGCTTTAACTGGAATCCCTCCTAGCTGGTTTGACGACCTATCAGAAGCATTGTTGCAAAAGTTAAAAGGTATTCCAAGTAACCAGATTGATGATTTTGCTGGGGACTTAAACGCCATTGAAAATGCCATCAAGCAAAAGCCTGAGTTGGTGGATAGTTGGAAACTATTGGACGAAGCTAACTCTCCTCTTAAAACTAACATTGACGAATTAACTAAAGTCACTAATAATATTGATGATGTTAGAGACTTAGGTTATACTATTTGGAAAAAAATAGATGATTTAGATTTAAGTGATGCTTTTACACATGTTAAGATAAGGAAGACAGCACCAAGAAGAAAAGGAATCGTTGGTTGTCATGATAAAACAGCCTTTTTTGATCAAGATGTAATCAGAAGTGTAGATGCTTCTGGAAATCCGAGTTACACACCACAGATTGGCAAGACGGCAGACCAAGTTGAAGAGATAGTGATTACAAGTAAAGTGCCTCATTCACAAGTTCCAGGCGTTGAAGTTGTTGAATACAAAATACCATCATTAAGTAATTCGAATCCACCCTTAACTACAGGTCAATTAAAACCACCTAGTAATGGAGGGGTGAAAACTATATATGATCCTGCGATCTGGACAGATAGTAAATTACAAAAAGCTGTGGATGAAGCTATCTTAGATTATGCAAAGAAAAATGGTGATCTTTTAGAAGGACAGGCTTTGATTGGAAAAACATTAGATGGCTATGACATTGAGTTTTTCTATAGAAATGGAACTGTTGAGACTTTTTATTTCAGATAAATAATGAAATACCAGATTTTAAAAGAAAGATACAATCAAGCAAGTCATAACATTAGAATTATTTTCGCGCCAGAAAATGAGGTTCTTAATGCTTTTTTTTCTACACTGAGAATTAGTAGAATACCAAGTCTATTAGATAAAATTTTGAACTCAGGAAATTATTATCAGGAGCTTATGTCTCTGAGGTTCTACAAAAACTTGGACTGGGAAGAATTAGAAGAGTTATCAGATTTAGGAGGTATCGAAGAAGATGAAGTTGCGATATATCATGAGGTTTACGGAGAAATTACTATAAACGAGACATTGTTTAAACAATTAGTTTTAGATTACTCTCAAGAGCTATTGGAAGTTTATCGAAATGATTCCTCTCTTCCCGATTCATGGTGTAATGAAATGGTTAATGGTATAATGAAATTAAAGAATAAGTCGAGTCAAGTGTAATTACTAGGCTTTTTACATCAAATTAATTTTAGCAGCTTTGATAAAATGGTCAATAGTAGTAATCAGCGACTCTCTTTCCTTGTCGGGCAGGTTAGCAATATCCTGAAACCGCTGTAACATTTTAGTGTCTTTGAAAAGATTAGCCTGTTCATTTTCACCAAGCAGATAGCCTACGGTAGTATCTAGAATCTTAGCCAACTTCTTAAAAGTTTGAATAGACTTTGCAAGGTCTGATTGCGACCATCCTTTTTGCTTCCTAAGGAATGTTATAGATGCTTCGAGAATTAATGAATTCATTTAAAATATAATGTTAACTACTGATTAGATGAAAATAGGAAGTTTCAACTAATAATGAAAGACAAGTTTTGTTTTGCTTATAGATTTAATTATAAAAGTTCAATTAAGACTTGCTATTAGCTTAGAGATAAAACCGTAACTTGCGATATGCTAAAAAAGTGGCTATATAGCGTTTTTCTTGTCCTTTTATTTTTTGGAGTAGGACAGAGTTTTGCCTTTGAAAAAGAGGCAAGAGGCACGGAGTTGGTGGATAGTTGGAAGAAGTTGGACGAGTTAGGGCCTGATATACCTTCTGCCATAAGCTTTGATCTAAGGATAGAAACAAAAAAACTTGATGAGCTTGGGAGTTTAATTTCGACTGTAAAACAAAAATTCGCTTTAACTGGAATCCCTTCTAGCTGGTTTGACGACCTATCAGAAGCATTGTTGCAAAAGTTAAAAGGTATTCCAAGTAACCAGATTGATGATTTTGCGGGGGACTTAAACGCCATTGAAAATGCCATCAAGCAAAAGCCTGAGTTGGTGGATAGTTGGAAACTGTTGTTTGAAGCGAATTCAACCCTTAGTGGAAATATCGCAGCAATCCAGAAAATTGACTTCTTAAAAACGAAAGGGTTAACCGATCTTCAGTTGAAGAATATTGGAGGACTGAATGATATAAAGGCTGTTGAGATTGCTGAGAATTTCAATCTGAGGTCTACTGCTTTAAATGATAATTTGGATGAATTAATCACTAATACTTTTAATGCCAACTCCCGAGCAGAACTTGCCACTTGGAGTATTCAATATGGTTTTAATACAGACTTAGTCTCTCAGCTCGAAAAGCTCTCATTGTCTTCCAAACTTGATCAACCAGAAAGTATGCTGACTTTTTTTAATTCACAGCTAACAAAAAGGTTTGAGAATCCAGGTTATGTTGCTCAGTTAAATGAGGCAATAAAGCACCTTGACGCAGGTTCAACTATTAGAATTGAGGGAGGTGCTGATATTATCGATCTGACTAATTCAAAAGCATATCAGTATAAAGCTTTTACATCCCCAACATTGGATAAGTTTAAAAGTAATTTACAAAGTGCCGCAAAACAATTTACTACTGAACAAGCACCTAGCGGTTATGATAAGATTGCCAAATTAAAGGTTCTTGACAGTTCTAATCCAACTTATCCAATGACATCTGATGAACTACAATCTGTTTTGCAGAATTATATGGATAGTAATGCTTTAAATGCTACAGGAGACAATTTGAAAGCGTTAACAGAAATTCAAGTGGAAAATGGAAATGGTTTGTTCAGATATACCATAGAAAATACATTGGTACTAAAAATTGAATAGTTGATGGTGAATCGTATTTGGCAGGAGTATATTGAGAATATTGATAGTTTTACCTATCAGGTAGTAATTCCTGTTTCAAGTGACGATTTTAAGGAAAGGATACTTGATTTTGACAATAGTTTTTTATCAATAGGTGATAAGACAGGTCTTTTTAAATACGGTCATCGTGAAACAAAATTAACCTATATAGAAGCCAGGAAGAAAGTGTTTTTTAATAAAAATCGACAATGGATTGAGTTGTTGGATTTAGAACAATTAAAAGAAACTTCAATTAATAATATGAATATGCTCATTCCAAATGAGCGAGGTGAATTAGATGTGTTGTCGTACCATAGACCTTTTGTCAATCTCCGCTTTTTAGATTTAAACAAAGGTGATTTATTCCATATGTCAGAATTGAGAGACTTATCTTTTTGGTATGAAAATCTTTCTTTATCTATTGGGTCTAATAGTACAATATGGTGGGATGAGATAGCTGTGACACTTGGTGATAATGGTTATCCCCTTGATTTAGATCCACCAATCAACAATCGTTTTTTTTCTTATCGAATTACCCCAAGATTTAATAGTTTTTTAAGAGATCTTACCTTAAAAGTAAATGAAATTGGTGGATCTGTTGAATTGGAATCTGGAATTAGAAAGTTTGTGACCCCAGAAGGCATCCTTTTAGATGGTGAAATCATCTATCAAGAGGATATAGACGAAGGTAGGGTTAAACTCCCTGAATCTTAAGAATACGCCTGTCTAGTTTTAAAATCTTTGATGGAGACATCAATGAAGTAATAAATTTTTTTTTGATGTCTTCGGGTAGATTTTGTACTTCCAAAATCCTTTTTAACGTATTGCTGTCCAGTTCTCGGTCGGAGTTACCAACAAGGTAATCAAGCGATACTCCTAAAATCTTAGCGATTTTGCCAGCTACTTCAATGGTTGGCTTTGCCACCCCTCTTTCATATCTACCAATAGTTCATTTTCACCAAGCAGATAGCCTACGGTAGTATCTAGAATCTTAGCCAACTTCTTAAAAGTTTGAATAGACTTTGCAAGGTCTGATTGCGACCATCCTTTTTGCTTCCTAAGGAATGTTATAGATGCTTGGAGAATTAATGAATTCATTTAAAATATAATGTTAACTACTGATTAGATGAAAATAGGAAGTTTCAACTAATAATGAAAGACAAGTTTTGTTTTGCTTATAGATTTAATTATAAAAGTTCAATTAAGACTTGCTATTAGCTTAGAGATAAAACCGTAACTTGCGATATGCTAAAAAAGTGGCTATATAGCGTTTTTCTTGTCCTTTTATTTTTTGGAGTAGGACAGAGTTTTGCCTTTGAAAAAGAGGCAAGAGGCACGGAGTTGGTGGATAGTTGGAAGAAGTTGGACGAGTTAGGGCCTGATATACCTTCTGCCATAAGCTTTGATCTAAGGATAGAAACAAAAAAACTTGATGAGCTTGGGAGTTTAATTTCGACTGTAAAACAAAAATTCGCTTTAACTGGAATCCCTCCTAGCTGGTTTGATGACCTATCAGAAGCATTGTTGCAAAAGTTAAAAGGTATTCCAAGTAACCAGATTGATGATTTTGCGGGGGACTTAAACGCCATTGAAAATGCCATCAAGCAAAAGCCTGAGTTGGTGGATAGTTGGAAACTGTTATTTGAAGCGAATTCAACTCTAAGCGGAAATATCGCAGCAATCCAGAAAATTGACTTCCTTAAAACGAAAGGTCTAAGTGATCTACAGTTGAAGAATATTGGAGGTCTGAATGATATTAAGGCTGTAGATTTGGTAGAGAACTTGGCCAAAAGAACTAACCCTGTTGTACCACCTCAACAAATTGATTTGGTTGCTCAAAATGCAAAAAGTTTGGAAGGTGTTCGTCCAGCTATAATGGATGAAATTCGAGAAATATCAGGGAATGCTAATTTGAAGAATGCAGATGGGTTAAATGGGTTCTTGGATAATGCAGCGAAGAACCCAAGTAATTCTGGTTGGAAATATGAATTAGATGCCCTTAAGGATCGTCTCAATGGAGGTAGTGAAGTTGAGTTTTCAAAACAAGTACCTACTACAACAGGGGGGACTAAAGAAGTTGATATTTTGGATTTTACCAAAAGTGAACTGGTCGAAGTTAAATCTTATAGTTCAGGTAGTTGGGTTACAATTGCTAAAAAGTTTGGAGAGGACGTAGGGCATCAAATTGGTAAGATTGACAATAGTTTTAAATCTCAGTTTACTGATCATATTGGTCATATAAGAATCGAAACAGGTGGGAATAGTACTTGGTTAAATGCAAATAGAACAGAGTTAATAAACAACTTGAAGCAAGCAAGAACCCAATATCCTGAGATTATAAGTGACATGGATAATATGACGAAGTTGACAATAGAAAATGCAACAGGGGTTCATACAATAGAAAGAAGTTTATGGCAGTAATTAGAGAAAATTTATGGGGAACATATTCCGAAGATACTTTGGCTGATTTTTCTGTTGAGTTTCAGGGAGATTTAACTATACAAAAGATATTTGAGATTGTTGAGGAAGTATTACGAGTCTCCAACCGAAATGAAGTTTGTATGATTGATATTGAGGGTTCTCAATATTTAGATTACCTGAAGTTCACTTGGGATAATTTTGGTTATATATATCCATATTATCTTCCTGGGTATAAATTTTACTCAAACGACTTTAAAAGGCCTTTTACGAGGCTTTTTTTATATAGAAATGGAGAAATAGTCTCTGAATCCATTTCTGAATTATGTAAAATGGATAATAGGATCGGTACAATTACGTTTGCTGAAGAGTTTGGAAGAGGGACGTTTAAATACCGTGATTATGACCCCAAATGTGGGGAGATGGTTGCTCCTATTACTTTGAGTATGGCTAAGGTAATGAAGGGGCAGGAAAAGGTAGGTTTTTGGAGTATATCAGGAAGTTTGAAATCTGATATCTGGTTGGAAAAGGTGCTGCGGCCTTCATGGGATGGTGATAAAAGTGCGCGCCAATTTGAAGAGATGGGTAATCGAGAGCTGGCATATTTAAATGCACCTCGTTTGAATAGCTTTTTAAGGGGGCTAAGCAATATCGCTCAAAATTATGGAGGTGACTGGTTTTTAGAATTTGAAAGTGGTACTCAAAATCATATTATTAATTGTTTGTCAGGAAAGACAGAACCTCTGTTGTTTCCATTAAATGGGGAGATCATCTACCAAGAAGATATAGATGAAGGTAGGGTAAAGCTCCCTGAATCTTAAGAATACGCCTGTCTAGTTTTAAAATCTTTGATGGAGACATCAATGAAGTAATAAATTTTTTCTTTGATGTCTTCGGGCAGATTTTGTACTTCCAAAATCCTTTTTAACGTATTGCTGTCCAGTTCTTGGTTGGAGTTACCAACAAGGTAATCAAGAGATATGTAGTTACCCCAATTATTAGGACAGATTATATTATTAATTAAGATATTAAATTAGCAGGGTTTTCAACATATCAATACCCGGAATTTTGTGATTTATTTCGGCTGGTGTTGAGATGTTGGAAACAAACAAATCAGTTGGCCGGTTATCGCCAATTGATTGATGCCTTCTTTCATAATTGTAGTAATCAAAATACTCATTCAACAACCGATAGAGATGAGCACCATCTTTAGGTGGGTTGATGTATACTTTTTCATACTTTACGCTACGCCATAATCGCTCTATGAATGCGTTATCGGTAGCTCTACCTTTGCCATCCATGCTTAATTGGATGCCTTTTTCCAAAATAAACGTGCTGAATACCTCAGAAGTAAATTGACATCCCTGATCAGTGTTTATTATTTCAGGCTTTCCATGCATCATGATCGCCGTTTCAATCGTTTCTTTACACCATTCCGCATCCATGGTATTAGATACTGACCAATTCACTACAAACCGGCTGTGTAGATCTATGACGGCACAAAGGTACATGAAGCCTTTTTTCATAGGAATATATGTGATATCAGTAGCCCACACCTGATTAGAGCGATCTACCTGAAGCCCCCGAAGTAAATAAGGGTAAACTTTATGGTTTTTATGCCTCTTGGAGGTGTGTTTACCTGGTAAAATAGCTCGTAAGCCCATAATTCGATAATACAATCGGTCTATTCGGTTGCGACTAACTTCATACCCCTTGTCACGTGTCAGCCAGGTATACATTCTTGGTGCACCTTTTTCGGGATGATCCAGATAGTGTTGGTCAATTAAACGCATTAACTCTAGGTTTAAAGGTGATTCTTCTCGCGGTTGATAATAAATACCTGAGCGATGAACCTGTAATAACTCACATTGTTTCACTATACTTAGTTGAGGGTGATCCTTGCTTATCACCATTCGTCTTTCCTTGAGAGGCTTTACCGCAAGGCGTTCTTTAAAAAATCATTTTCAACTTTCAATTGACCTATAGTCTTGAGGAGTTGATCCTTTTCGGTTTCTTCTTGGCTTTTACCAGATGTATTTCCCGAGTCAAATACTTGTTCCGCATTTGAAAGGAACTCACGTTTCCATGTATTGATTTGCGTGGGATGTAAATCATATTTTTGAGCCAATTGGGCCACTGTTGATTGCTCTTTTATGCATTCCAATACAACTTTGGTTTTAAATTTTGAGGTGAATTTTCTTCTACTTGCCATAACAGTAAATTTAATCATTTTAAAGTTTAACTTACTGTCCTAATTTTTGGGGGATGATCAATACTCCTAAAATCTTAGCGATTTTGCCAGCTACTTCAATGGTTGGCTTTGCCACCCCTCTTTCATATCTACCAATAGCAGGTCCTTTTGTACCCAAAAGCTCTGCAGGCATTTAGATTAATAAATGCCAGGAGCAATAAAGACAGCCTAATGATTGATTTCATAATATTCCCCATTTGACATCATTAATTTGATAATTCCATTTTCGAAATTGAAATATAAACTGTCCGCATATATAGCATCTTGATTAGTTAGATGTTTCGATTTTAGTTTAAAAACATCATGATAGGTGTTTGAATTTAACACCAGGGAATCAACCTTTGTATAAGCATCGTATTCGTTTTCTGAGGTAGGTAAGGTGAAGTAGTAATTCCCAAATAAGATTTCCAAGTGCGGTGGTGAATATAAATTAACAATTGCCACACTCAATTTTGCTATGGGGTAATTAGGGATTAGATCTGTGGTGTTGACGCTATATTCAATCTCATCAGTACAACGTGAACCCACGGATTCAATGTGTGTTTCTCTAAAGGATTTAAAGTCAATTACCTGTCCTTCAGAATGTTTGAATTGATAACTTTTCTCATGCTCGTAAGGTACCAAACTTAATATGTTTTCAGGTATCGGTTTACTGGGGATGACATCCATGTTACATTCAGGGTCGCAACTGGATGTAACAAATAATGCACCCAATAAAACGATCAGTAATGGCCATTTATTCATGTTGAGTTCTGTTTAATAAGTTGTTAACGTTACTAATATGTGGATATTATGATTTTTAAACGGAATAATTTGCTCTTTTCGCTACTTGCTGTTAAGGGAAAATTCATCAAAAGTGATGAAGTGAGTTTAAGGAGGCTGGATGCAAACAAACAATTGAAAACCTGTAGGGAATCCAGGTCAGTTGTTATAACCAAGACTTAGCATGCGATAGCACACAAGGTACGATTGAGTGCAGCGGAAACGCTTGACCATACCAAAAATACATTTAACTTACGGTTGTTTGCGCGGCTTTATTGAGGTGAGTATTTTAAGTTGCCCCTATTAGTCGCTCAACCAATAGGGACATGCCATTGCTAATTCGTTTGTACAGAATCTTTCTTATAGGTTTCGTTTAAGTTGAAATTCATGTCCATATCAACAGTAATGATGTCTTTGTTTACCTCGTTTTTTTTGGCATTATCTCTAAGCGGAAAATCCAGGGTATTGAAACTAAAACTACCATTTACATGCATATTTGTGTCATTCGATTGGATGTTGACCGGCACGTTTTGAAATGTCTCTGAGTGATTCTGGATAGTCAATTTTAAATCGGTATTATAAACGGTAGCGTCATCTGTTGCTTTAAATGACAAAAAGTCCAGGGTTGATTCCGGGTATTCTTTTGTGTTAAACAATCCCTGACCTTTTTCCTGGGCAAATTTAAAAGTCGACATATCAAAAATGATGGCTCCGTTTTGTAGGGCACCATCTTCATCTGTTAGGTGTCCTTCTTTAAGCACAACATTACCATTCATGTCCAACTTCACAGGGCCTAATTCCACATCGACCATGGCTCCAAATAGTTTGGTTTGCTTCTTGGTCGCCTTTTGATCCAGGATTCGCTTCCATTTTACGTCGCTGTTTGCTGCGTCGAAATCCCATTTACTGGCCATTACATATTCGTAAACCGGGATTTCTACTTCTTCATTGTCTTCTTTTTTTTCTTCGGCCGTGTTTTGGCTGTGTCCGCACGCCATCAAAAACACCATGCTGCCCATAGCTAATTTCTTAATCATCGTTTTGTGTGTTAGTGTTGAAAATTCGTTTTCAATTACCTCATACGAATGAATAAGACATAGGGTGACTAATTACTACGAAAAGTAGATGAATGCTACTTCGATAATCAAGAGCGCTATTTGTTACAATGACCTGACTATGCTACAAAAAGTTGATTAAGGTGATCATTACCTGTATTAATAGTGGCTTTCAATTGATGTAATAGATTGAATAAGCCATAAAATGTTCTATTCACATAAAGGAGGTGCTTGGAGCCACGCGATGATTTAAATCCCGATTTCTCGGTTGCTGCACCGATTTCCATTCCTACGTCGTAAATTTCTTTGAAGAAAGTAGCATCACCAAAATCAAACGTAGGAGATCGAAATGGTTTGCCTAAAGTACCGATTAATCGGAGAAAGGCATTTGTGAAAAATGCAGTTGCTTCAGCACTGTCGTGATCATATAAAAAATCCAATTCCCGTAGATGATGTTGAAATACTTCTCTGTCTTTCTGCACTTCCGGGTTGATTAATTGAATGTAGTCATACAAGAAATTATCCGGAATTTCCTTCATACAACCAAAGTCTATGACTCCTAATTCTTTACTACTGGTAAATAAAAAATTACCGGGATGTGGATCGGCCTGCATTTTCTGCAACACCAAAAATTGATGCATGTACAAATCCCATAAATGCTGTCCAATTCGATTGCGATAGGATGCTAAATGCTCTTCTTTGGCAAAGACAGAAAGAGGCATGCCTTCTATCCAGTCCATTGTTAATATTCTTTTCGTAGACCATTCAGGGTAATATACGGGGAAAACTACCCCGGGAATATGTCGGCATTGTGAGGCAATGGACATGCTTTGCTCCAACTCTAGTTCATAATTGGCCTCCTCAAGGAGTTTTGTTTGTACTTCGTCCATGTATTCTTTAATATCACGCTCTTTTAGCTTTAGATAACGCAGGGCGAAGGGTTTGACAAGCTTCAGGTCAGACTCTATGCTGTTCGCTACTCCCGGATATTGTATTTTTACCGCCAGACGTTTTCTACCTTTAGTAGCATAATGTACCTGACCTATGGACGCCGCATTACGCGCCGAGCGTTCAAAGCTGTCAAATAGCTCATTCGGTGATTTGCCAAGCTCGCTTCTAAAAGTTTTTGTGACGAGAGGGCTTGACAATGGAGGTGCGCTATATTGGGCCAATTGAAATTTTTCGGTGAAAGCAGCGGGAAGCACCTGCTCATCCATACTCAACATCTGAGCCATTTTTAATGCACTTCCTTTCAATTCGCTGAAGGCATCATAAATAACCTCGGCATTTTTCTTTTCCAACTCTTCGTCAGAAGATTTACCAACTATTTTCTTGGTATAATGTGCAGCATAATTACCGCCCACTTTGAGTCCGGTACCAATTATTTTGGAAGCGCGAGCCACTTTAGAGGTAGGGATTTTATTCTTTTCTTCCATTAAACTGCTTTTTTAAGGATGCCAATCATGAATTTGCCAAAGTCGACCATGGAGTCCAGTAAATCTACATTCAGTAGTTCGAATGTCAACTTAACCGATTTTTCGACCGCAGCATCGGTATCTGTAAATGCTGGCGAAGCGTCATTTATCCAGATGCGGTTAAGAAGCAAAAATTGCATCCAGAAACCTTTCTCATAGACCGTATCGACCATTGGGATTTTAGATGTAATTGCTGAAGTTGCGGGTATAATTTCATGTTTACTTACAAAAGAAAAGAAAAGGTCATGCAACTGACGCTGAAACATGCGCTCAAACTTAAACCGGTATTTTTCATTTACATGCAATAAATAGGATCTCAATGCTGCCAACTCCTGAAACCAGGTGAAATAAAAGGCTAACAACTTTTCGGGTGCTGAATAGGCTTTAAACTCCTCATCGTCCTTGATTATATGATGGACTTTATGAAATATGGCGCTTAAAATTTCTGAACGAAGCACATCAAGAGAACCGAATAAATTATAAAAGTCCTTCTCACTAATACCCGCATATTCACAGAACTTAAACACATTTTTGGGCTCACCTTTTTCAAGTACATGCCGTACATATTTTGCGCTGATTTCTTCTTTCATAACAATTCTCTTTCTATTATAACATGTGAGTGAGGATTTTGTTTAATGAAAAATAAAGAGGTGCGTATAGATTTCAATCTTATTAGTATCGATGGTATATCGCTTATTTTTGGACGAATTTTCAATTGTTCAGAAATTACTTCATTTAATCATTATCTGTTCAGATATGATCGTCGAATACTTATATTTTCTTAGCTCAAATGAGTACTTTGATCTTTCAGACCAACTGTTGGCACATGGCTAAATGATTTCTTCGCGCGGCTAAATGTAATGGTGTGTACCCATGTTTACGCTGTCTATTTATAGCAGCTATGTTGGCCAGTAAATAAAGCAACAAGGTCCTCCTTGTCAAAATTTACCGTACTATGTAGTGCAGTTTTACCATGTATCGCATGTAAGACGTCCGTGATTGAGGTACTTTTCATAATGTTCCTCGAAAAGTGAAAATGGTATGTGGGTTTCGTTTATGTCTGCATGGTGATTTTTTAATAGTTGAATGGCGGCTTCGTTAACCCAGTTGATAGTAACCAATATCGGAGCTATACTTTGTGTCGGGGTGAAGGTGGCAAATGCTCCATGTTCGAGTAGCCAGGTGAGCATCTTCATGTCATCAATTGCGATGGAATAATTGACCGGGCTGATATAGTTTTTAGTAAGTTTGTGCTTATTTACAATGAAATTTTTGACCTAGGGTACATTGGCGGCAGCTTTCTTGTGACTTCCGTAATGAATACATGAACAGTTCAGGTTCGCATTTTTCTTGTGCAGAGAATCCAAAATTTCGATGTTTAGACCATTTGAGCCGACCAGTTGCATACAAAACGCTTCAGTAGCTTCGTTGCTATATTATTCGAGGGTGTTTTTTCGATAAGCCTTAAAACCCGCTGTTCTTCTTCTATTTTTTCCAAGTCAATGGCGACACGGTCTTTTTGATTACCTTCATTTTTGCATGATAACAGTAAGATAACCCATAATATATGTATAGCTGATTTCTTCATGTTTCGATCTAATGTACTAGTAGTCATATACGTAAACCAGCCGACATTAGTGATGTTTATAGCTACAAAGATTAAACCAAGCGCAATTAACACACGTAGATAAAAATGTTAAACCCCAAAAAATGATGAAATAACCAGTGAATAGTATTTAGCCTTACAAGTATACGAATAGCTCTTACTTAAAAACGATTGTACTGAATATCCCAATTTCACCATTTAAAGAAACTTGTTGACCTTATGATTAATTTTGTAAACTATGTAGCAGCTTTATTGATAGTTATTATTATTGTAACCCACGCTCACGGGCAAGGTTGTAGCGATGCCGGATTGTGCAGCATAGGATCTACTGAGTCTGCGAATCATGTCTTGGATATGAGCCTGGAAGAATTGCTTGAAATCGAGTTTGAAGACGAGTATAAGCAGAAAGTTATTATTGGAGAAAATATTGGGATAGGAGAAGAAGGTGTCCTGATACTAACAACCGAGGTGGACCTGTCACTTTGTATAGGTCCGAAAACTGCTTTTATTTCATCATTGAATTTCCGGACTACCAGGGGCCAGATGGGTGGAATAAGAGGGTTTGGCGATCCAATGATCGGTGTTAAGCATATCTTGCAAGAAAAGGATAGCTATGAACTTGATGTGACTATAGCCACAAAAATCCCTGCCGGTGATGGTAACGACAAAAGTATGGATAAAGTATTGCCAATGCCTTATCAACGTAGCCTGGGTACCCTCGATTTAATTCTTGGATCGTCTTTACAGTTAGCGAAGTGGAAATTTGCTGTTGGTTATCAACAGGTGCTGGCAAACTACAATAGAAATGGTTTTGCTTATGAGGAAACTATTCCGGCAGATAGCGCAGCTCCTTATTTTCAATCAGCATCGTTGAAACGAGGTAATGATGTTATGATGCGTATCGAACGTATTTTCCAGTTTAAGAAATATTCAATAGTTACCGGACTAATGCCTATCTACCGCATCACTCCGGACAGGGTGGAGCTTCAAAATGAAGTGGTGGAAATTGCCAAATCATCAGGGTTGACGCTCAATGCAACTTTGTCTGGAATTTATAAAGTAAATAATAGGAACAATTTATTACTCAATTTGGGTATGCCCCTCATTGTTCGTGAAGCGAGAAACGATGGCCTAACGCGTATGTTTGTAGCTGTTCTTAGTTGGGAATACCGCTTTTGATGACTTTGGTAATATGGAAAGGAATTATTGTTCTTAGTTAATTTTTCGATAAGGTAAATCAAATTCCGATTTAATGACATTCATGGTAGAAACAACATCATCATAGTCTCCGGACATTACGTGATGGTGTTTTTTATTTGCACCGTCTATTATAAACAAGTGTCTCATGCTTGTACGAGCATCCCTTCCTCTTCTATATAACAGTCCGTGGTTTTCCACTGTTTTTTTAATGCCCACTGCGACAAATTCCTCTATAGGTTGCCAGCGTCCAAATGTAATAAACATGAAGTTGGTGTAAAGTCTGATTTCCTTACGCTGATAATCAATGTCAATACCTGAAGTTCTAAGTATTAAAGGTAATGTGATTATTAAAAGCTGTAGTGCGAAAATATGGTAAATCAGTATATCGGTATAAAGGGCAATGTAAACACATAGAACTGCAAAGAATGCCAAAATGTAAGCGACTTTAGCAAGTACATCATGTGTTATTAATCCATTACTAATGTGTTCAGGGCCTGTGGCTTGATTGAATTCGGTTTTATTTTTATTCATAGGTTATTTAAGTAGGTGTACTACTTAAATTAAAGCAAAAAGTGTACCGAAAGTGAGCTCAGGATTGCGTAAAAAAAGAGGCTTTGTAAACAGAGCCTCCTTACTAAATACAGGTGTTTGAATGATCTATTCTATGATGATTTTTTCTTTTTGAATAATTTCACCCTTTTCATCGCTTATTCGAAGTAAATATAGTCCGGAGTTAATGGCTTTGACATCCAGGGTGTTTTGGCCTTTAATGAGTTTCTTAGTGATCACTAAATCTCCATTTTGGTTGTATAATGTAGCCATACCATTGCTATAAGTGCTAATGTTTAATTGATTGAACGCAGGGTTAGGGTAGGCAGTAATTTCTTCATTGCGATAAACGTGATAGGCATATCCCGTAATAAGATCACCGTCCAAATTGAATAATGCGTCCACTTCTTTAGGACAGATTGCATAACTAAAAATAACAAGGTCATCGATTTTACCATTGAAGTTACTTTCACTCCATTGCCTGTTACCTATTTGAAATTCGTTCAGTGACGGTTCTGTATCTCCGATAATTCCTCTTCCCTCGTAATGATAAATCAATTCATTGTCTAAGTAAATATAAAATCTTCCCATTTCATAGGTCGTTACAATGTGATGCCAATTATCCTGAACGTATGGAATTGTGGTGTGCATACTCATCCAGCCAGGTGATTCATTGGCGACTGCCCACCAGATTATACCATGTTCGTTATCACCTAATTCGTATTCTCCTTCTCTGTTGAAAATAATGCCTCTCGAATTGCTGCTGGGAGATAAACCTGCACGATTACACCAAAGCGATATGGAGAAGGATTCTTCAAATTTATGTAATAAGGTATCTCCAAGGCTGATGTAATCTGTTAATTCTGAAAACTCATAGGCACTACTGGGTTCCCCGAAGCGGTCTTCGGTTAATGCTGCTCCAAACACCTGTCCGTCTACTTTACCTGTTACATCACTGGCATCACCGTTAAAAGGGTATTTACCTACTATGCCGTTATCAGCAGCTTCATAAATATAAAGTTCTCTTACCTCAGGCCTGCTCAAGTTTCGATTATAAATACGCAGGTCGTCAATGGCCCCATTGAAGAAGTTATCTGAAGCTTCGCGACCACCAATCCACAGCTGATTGAACTCAGGATGGGCATCATTAATTGTTCCGGTTGCATTGTACGAATAGATTAAAACAGCGTCCTTAAATACACTAACCTTGGCTCCATCGTATTGAAAAACGAAATGGTGCCATTTGTGATCCATCATGTATTTGCCGGTCATAATTGCAATCCAGTCGGGACTGGTGTTGTCTATGGCCCACCAAATTTCGCCACTTCCCTGATCACCAAATTCATATTCTCCCTCTCGGTTAATAATGGTACTACTTCCATTTGGTGTGGCATTCGGCCCTGCACGGTTAGACCAAAAAGAGAAAGAAAAATTGTCTGTGAATTTGAACAATTCGTTGTCACCAAGGTTTACATAGTCATCAGCGCCATCAAACCTAAGAGCTCCATTAGGGTTGCCATGTCTGTCTATAGTAGTATTGGCCCCAATAATTTCGCCGTCTGCATTCCCTATTGCATCCTCCGCATCCCCATCGAAAGGGAAATAGGCTAGCAAGCCATTGCTGAAGTCAATGTCATCGCTGTCTTCTTTGTAAAGCATTTTTATTTCATCATAAGCTAATGCCCGATTGTATATTCGCAGTTGGTCTATGGATCCTTTAAATTGCGCATTTGCATCAGATGCACGAGCGCCTATCCATAATTCGTCCAGGTCAAGCGTGTTAGGATGGTCGCCGATAAGCCCCGATCCGTTGTAGCGGTATATTAGTTGACCATCTGAGTAAATAGAAATAACCCCATCGTTATAGCTAAACACTGAATGTTCCCAACTGCTATTAGTAAAGAATTTGTTGATTCTTATACTGGTCCAGTCCGGGTCGGTGTTTTTTACTGCATACCAAATTTCGCGGTCTGATTGATCACCAAATTCATATTCACCCTCACGATTAAAGATTACACCATAATTACCTAATGTTCCCGTGCGTTTTATCCATATCGAAATGGTGAATTTGTCTGTGAATTCAAATGCGTTTGTATCTGATAAGTTGATGTAAGAGCCTAGTGTGTTGAGTGATAAGGCGCTGTTTTCGTTGCCAAATCTATCTGTGGCCGGAGTTACATCTCCGACCATTGATCCGTTAATGGAGCCAAATGCATCAATGGCATCTCCGTCAAATTCATAAGCGGCAATGAGGCCGTCAGTCACTTGGGCGCTCACATGCAATGATAACAGTGTTATGCTTAATATTGATAGTATTAATTTGTTCATATTGGTGTAATTAAAAATAGTAGTTCAATGTGTGTTTTACGATTTTATGAGCGCGGGGTTGAAAAGGCGCTATTTGAAATGACCGGTGAAATTTAATAAATATACTCCGGCAAATCTGGAGTATATTTATTCTTTGATAATTAGTTTGCTTGTGGTCGATTTAGTGCGAAAGCTTATTCTTTTATTACCATATCAATACACATTACAGCAGCTAAAATCATTAGGCGCATACTGCTGTTTTCCGGAACGTTTTCGTCAATATTCAACATATAGTTGTCTGCCGTTGTGAAAAGCTCCTTACCCAGGCCACTCCATTTCTTGCTAACGTGCGCAAATTCTACATTGTCTTTTACAAATTTAAAATCCCAACTCGTCCATTTACCTTTGAGGGTACATAAGACTTCATCGTTTGCATTGAGAACGTTAAATTTACCGCCGATAGAAAAGAACTTTTGTTTAAAACGGCCCACTAACTGCTTGTTTTCATCCAGCACATCTACTTTCGACAGAAAAATAGAAATACCTCTTTTCACTGTTAGCACAGGTGCTCCATCTATCGTTTTTATTTCGACATTAAAAGGTGTCATGCGTTTGTAGTCAGTGAAACGCAGCATTTTAGTTAACGCACCTAATTTTTCTTCACGGCAGGTCATAATGTGTTCTTGACCTTCCGGATCATAAATGTCGTAATTGTTGGCAGCTTTGAACATACCTACGTGTTCTTTTACAAAGAACAAGTTCTTGTTAATAATAGGATTCATTTCAATTAATATTGGTTAGAAAGTGTTCTTAAGGTATTTAAATTTGAGACTAATTACAATTTTATCTTAACTACAACATGATCAGATACGATTTTCAACTATTTGACTGTGAAAAGTTGACGATGTACGCCGCGCTCACTTTCAATCATTAAAATGTAATTTCCTGTAGGCAGAGTATGCGTTTTTACGGCATATTCTTTTTTATCCATGGTTTCTTTAAGTAGTAGTTTGCCTGCTAATGAATATACCGAAACTTGAGAGAAGAGACTTGTAGCCGAATGCTTAATGTAAAGGTAATTGTTTACAGGGTTTGGCGATATGGAATAGTAGCTATCGTCAATGCTATAGGAATTGGTCAGCGTGCAGGGTTCCAATCCGGTATTGCCGCCTACACAACGTTGGCAACTATCTATATAAGCGTTGCCGTCTACATCTCCATTGCAATCTGCATTGAGCGTTCCTTTATAAATACCATTTCCAAAACTTGTCACCCAGATACTCAGTTCATCATAGGGGTCGAAAAACATACGCATAGGATGCATGAAAGGATAATTCTCCAGTGCTTCAAAGCTAGGAGAGGGACTACTAAAGTTGTTGCTATAAAAAAGCCCTCTGTCTTCCGTACTTACATAGGCTTCATCTGCATTTACAGGGTTTATACATACTGATTCTATGCGGAATTCATCAAAAATTTTAATCCAGTTTTGTCCTCTGTCTGTTGTGCGGAACAATCCACCGAGCTCATTGGCGGCTCCACCCCAGCCTGAGAATACAGCGGCATACCAGGTGTTTTGCTCGCTGTCTGTAGGGTCGATTATTACATCTTTGGTCCAGTAATGCATGTCTTGATGCGAAACATCACTCCAGGTATCTCCTCCATTGTTACTCATAAAAACCCCGGAACTTGCCGTAAAGTTACTAGCACGCCGACCTGAGTAGCTGGCGACAATACTTTGGTCGTTCAGGACCCAAATAGTATAGGGGTGGCCTTCGGTACGAGGTGGGTTGGTAGTTTTGCTCCAATTGGAACTCGTTCCGTTTTGTAAGTCAGTTGTTTTATAGATACCTCCTTCCTGACTGTTCACGACACTGGCGTATAAGGTGTTGTTATTTACAGGGTCCAGGGCCAGGAATATAACGGGCATTCCAAAATTATGCAGGCCTAGCCAATTCGCTCCATTGTCGGTGGAGTAAAGAATTTCACCACTTCCTCCATCTATTCGGGCATCGGTGAGGTAGGTGCTCTGGTAGAGGTCGTGGACAGATGAAACTGCCGCGTAGAGTGTTCCCGTTACCGGATGACGAATGACATGATAGGTGGTGTTGTAATCCTGTCCGTTATAATCAAAAGACCAGCTGTCTCCTCCATTTTTGCTTCTAAATCCACCAATGTCTGTGCAGCTGGTGAAAATGTGTTCGGTATCGGACCAGGTCATATACCAGCTAGAGGTGTTTTCCAATCCATTCGACTGGTAGTCCTTTCCTTTTGGTGTATTTTGCGCTGCCGGGTTTTGGCTGGCAGTAGTGACGTAAGACTGATACCATTCATCGCCACCATTTTTGGTATAATGAGCGAAACCCATGTCTGTAAAAAGCGCTACGTCAGGGTTGTTAGGAGCTACATCGATACCAATAATGAATTCTCCGTACCACCAGTCATGGTCACCACGATAGCCACTCCATCCACTGTAGATGTTCTCGTTTTCAGTGGCTAAAAAGTTAAGGTTCCAATTAGCTCCTCCATCTGTCGACTTAAATACAATAGGGTAGCTGTTTACACGCGTTCTGCCAGATGCATATAAAATATCGTTGTTGTTTTGAGCGCATGCCACATGGTAGATGTCGTCTTGGTCCCCAATTCCATTGTCGATTGTTGACCAACTGTCATCACCGGTTCTCACCCTGACCATAGGCCCGGAAGGGTAAAAGTGCAATGATAAAACGCCAGGGTAAAGGTCTCCGGAAGCAGCTGTACTGCCTATAAGTTGCATAGTGCCGTTTTGTTTACTTCCTGTAAAACTCATGAAACCATGGTTGGCCGGCAAGCCAGGCGTGTCATCTAAGGTGAATGTAGCACCGTTATCATAAGAAGCCAACATACCATGTTGTGTTCCTACATAAATATTGGGACCGTCCCAGAAGACACCGGCAATATACATGCCATTGCTGTTTGTGAATACCTGTGTGAAATTATTTCCTCCATCGTTGGATAGGTACAAAGTATTATAGTCAGATACAACTAACCGTCCCGAATGTTGATGATCAACAAAAATCGAATAACATTCGCCCGGAGCTCCCGGCACTTCGGTCCAGGTTGTACCTCCATCATGGCTCACTGAAAGGAAATGACGTTCGCTTCTAAATTCGTTGTTAATGGTGAAGAGCACATTGGGGTCACTGGTGAAACCCACCTTGGCAGTGGTAACCGATGATAAATTGTCAAAGTGGTAGGTGTTCCAGTTAAGCCCTCCGTCGATAGAACGAAAAGCCTGGGACATATCACAATTTATATAAAAATGATCATTATTATGAGGGCTTATGGATGGTACATACAAAGCACCTCCTCCACTGAGTCCGTGTGATTTCCAAAACTCGGGTTGCCCAAAGGAAATAAAACCAATAAGTAGAAAACAGAAAGTAGAGATGTGGATTGGTAGTTTCATAGTTAGATGTAATTAGAATACAGAATATAGTAAAAAATACGCTGCTTAAGTCCGGTTTTGTCGAATGACGAATGAGAATGTTCTGAGTGGCTGGTGAGGTGCAAATGCGCGGTTATAAGCGTCTGAGGCAGTGTTTTGATGTTATTATTAGATTGAAAAATAATATACGATCATGAAGAAATCAAAACGCCGCTGGATAGAGAACAAATCCAGCGGCGCTTTTGAAACGAATTTTTATGAAAAGTGAGCTATTTCACCAAAATTTTGTTGCTATACTTGTTGCCGATTTTTGTTGTTATAAATACCGCATAAACACCGGCATACAAATTCTTTAATTTGATATGGTTGTTTTTAACTGAACCGCGCTGAACAATTATGCCTTCCAATGTGGTGATCGAATAAGTAGCTCCGATTAATTGTTTGTTGTTATCAAAGAACAACTCTGTGCTGGCGGGGTTAGGATAACTGATGATGTTTTTATCAGATACTTTAGTTTCAGTTACGGGGGTAACATGTCCCGGAGTGTCCCTCAACAAGGGTAATACTGTACCGTTAACATAAGTCATTTGCCAGATGTTCATAAAATCCCAATTTGTAAAAAAGTTTTCGATAGCAAATTCATAGTTTGTTAGTCCTTTTACTTCATCGCTTTCATGGTTCAAGAGGTCCGGATTTTTTTCAATATTGAAGTAACAACTGGTGTAATAGTCGGTAATCGGAGAGGAGCTAAAAGAAGCAACAGCGGTGTCTTCATCAATGTCTATTTCAATATTCATTTCTACATTGGTATAAACATTGGATATTTTGCTGCTATCTTCTGTGGAGGGATAGATTCTGTAAATAAAACCACCAATGGAGGGGTAAAACTCACTCGCAACATTTGGTTGAACTTCATTGATGGAGCCATGGGCAAAAACGTTGTTTATGATAGATCCTGTTACACTGCCGACAAAACCTCCGTATCTAATGAAGCCATCGAAATGACCCCAATCACTAATCGTTATATCTAAGGAGGTGGCGCAGCGCTCTACATGGCTATTGGTGCAACTGCCTATAAAACCTCCGCCGGTTTGATTGTGAATCTCAGAGTCGTAAACGTTTATAGATCCGGAAACGAAACTAAATTCGATTTTTGAATTTTCAACCTCTTGAGCAAAGCCACTAGCGCTAAAAGGCAAAAAGCTTTCATTGCATATTATCTCGCAGTTTGATACCATTGAATTTAAAATCACGCCTGCCAGCCCACCACAACGTGCGCAGAATTCCAAAGTTGTAATAACATTCACTGAATCAACGCTAGAACTATCAACGATACCAAAAGCGCCACCGGATTGAAAACCACCGTTATAATGTGAGTGAATTGTCATATTTCTAATTTCACAACCTTTTACATTTCCTATTAATCCTCCTGTGTTACGTCCCAGACTTTGCCATTTATCTAAAATGGAATTCATAGTTACGTAGCAATTCTTTATTATGCAGGAAGTGGCTCTACCGGCCAGTGCACCAAAAGCTTCCGGTTGATTTCGAGAGTAACAAAGAACATCTTCTAAATAGAGCATGTTAACGGTTGCATTATTCAGATAGTTAAAGAAACCAAAGTCACTGTCAATGGTGCGTGGACTTATATCGTTCATATAAATTGCTTCAATTTTGTACCCGTTTCCATGATAAGATCCTGTGAAGGGCTGAGTACTTCGTCCTATAGATGAGAAACCAGATGAATCATTCCAAGCCCTGGTCTCCGCTGCATCGATATCAGCGGTTTGTATCCAGTCTTCGTCCCAGGCTTCAGGTGTTTCGCTCAACCAGCGCAGTTCTGCAAGCGAAGAAATATTTCCGCCACTACCATCTTGCCAACCGGCAGGCTCGGTCGCTACGGTCTGACAAAAAACAGGAGTTGTGAGTACGCACAGTAAAAGTAACAATATGCCACAATTGGACTTGTTAAGGGAAAGCATCAAAAAAATAAAAGTTTGGGTTCTTAATCAAAACTAAAGTTCTTCTAATATAGGTGTTTAGAAGGAGGAAGGCAAAAAAACTTGGAGATTTGTAGACGCGCTTTAACTAAATAAAAACGTTTCTCACCTGGGTTTCCAGTAAGATTTAATCGTGAAGAACGGATCTTAACTATGCAGGAAAAAGTTGTGTTCGTCTATTTCAGATTTCAATAATTCCAAGTCAACGATCCCCAGTTTTTTTCCGCTGGCACGAATTAAATTCTCCTTTTTCAGAGATGATATTATTCGAATGACTTGTTCTTCCGTGGTTCCTGCAAAGTCGGCGATATCTTTTCTGGACAAGCCTATATTAAGATAGCCATCAGTTTGACCAAACTTTCTATTTATGTAAAGAAAAGAATCGATCACCTTTTCTCTTACTGTCATTTGAGCAAACTTGCGCACTTTCGTTTCGCTTTTATTAAGTTCGTCGGCATAAAAAAGCATGAAATCATAAGTGAGGGCAGGTACCAATCGAAGCATTTCTTTCATCATATCGTTTGTGAAATTGCAGAGGGTGGCATCTTCAATGGCTACAGCGCCTATGGGATAGGTTTGCCCTGTACCAAAACCGCGATGCCCAATTACTTCACCGTTAGTGCATAGGCGTACAATTTGTTCTTTGCCGTGAATACCTGTTTTCGACACTTTAACCTTGCCGTTTTGTATGAAAAAAAGACCGTGTACCGGAGCTCCTTCAAGAACGAAATGTTGTCCTTTTTTACATTTAAATTCATGTTTGCGGGCAATCGATTCATTTAAATTAGCATTTAAGCTATGCTTTTTAATGAGACAGTTGGTGTTAGTACAATCCAGGCAATTCATAGCATTAAGGGTATAAAAAGAGGTTGTATCTGCCATATGAGTACTCGTTATGGCGGGTACAACCTCTTAAATGGAACAACTTGTAATTAAGTGGTTAGTGGTATGGTAAGATGCTTATTTTTAAGCGACCTTCATGTTTTGCATGTCTACTTCTTTTTGTAGAGTTTCTAATCTTTCCTGCTCTTCGACTGCTGCTTTTTCGTCGGCATCGGAGAATTTAATTGTAAATCCTATGAATCCAATTGCAACAACTATAAGGCTAAAATAAAGGAAGCAGTCTGCTAATGGTGTGCCGGTTCGCATCATGAATTGAGCGTAACAAACAGCACCAACGTTGCCACCTGCTCCAACAATTCCGGCTACTGCTCCCAGTGCCTTTTTGTTGATAAATGGAACCACGGAGTAAGTAGCGCCTTCAGCCATTTGCACAAAGAGGGAGAATATAATCATTGTGATAATTGCTAAGCCTAATACATCCATTCTGGAGAAAAGGGATAGTGCAGCACCTTCGGCAATCATGACAATTGCGAGCCATTTTACGCGTCCTTTTAAACCTCCGGTTTTTGAAAAGCGGTCACCCAACCAGCCACCCATTGAGCGGGCGAATAAGTTCATTAATCCAAATAAAGACGCAATAATCCCTGCGCTGGTCTCTGTTAAACCAAAGTCTTTTTGATAATAAGTTGCTGCTTTTCCGTTTACAAATAGCTCCATACCGAAGCAACCTGCATACATTAAGAATAGAATCCATACACGCTTATCTTTCGCCGCGGTCATGAAAAGGCTTGACTCTCCTTTGTCTTTGTCTGCTTTAGGTCTTTCATTTGGTAAATCTTCATAGTTACCTTTTGGACAGTCTTTTGTGTATCTCCAGTAGAGGAAAGCTACCACTAGCATGATTACGGCAGGTACGAACATGGCCGGTCTCCATTTTGAGAGTTCAGAACTAGCGAACCCGAAAGCTACCATTGCAGATGCGATTAAAGGCATTACTGCTTGTGTTACACCACCACCAAGGTTACCCCAGCCGGCGGTTGTTGCATTGGCAATTCCTACTACATTAGGTGCGAACATAACACTGGTATGATATTGTGTGATTACAAATGAAGCTCCGATAACTCCGATAGCCATTCTACTAATCAAGTAAGTCTCCCAGTTGTAAGCAAAAGAAGAGGCCGCAACAACAACAGCGCCAAATATTAATAAAGTAACATAGGTTTTTCGTGGTCCTACTTTGTCACAGAAGTTTCCAATAAGCAATCGGGCAAAAATGGTGACCCCAACCGACGCGATGAATGCCAATAGTTTTTGGTCTTTTGTTAATCCCAGGTCTGGTCCGATTGTAGCGTTCATTAAAGGTGCGTGTGCAAACCAGCCAAAGAAGCAAAGGAAAAAGGCGATCCAGCTTAAGTGGAATGTTCGCATTTGCAAGGACTTAAAGTCCAGTAGGTTTATTTTAGTTGCTTTTTCTGTATTCTGTGATGCAGTACTCATGATTTTCTGTTCAGTATTTTTACGAATTGTTATACTGCAAAACTACTGAGTGTCGAATAGTTTACATATGGAATAAACCATGTGTTCATGAGTTTTTACACCATTAAAAAACCTGCGATAATACATGTTTTTAATTGTTGAAAGGTGGTTTTTAGTCTGAAAATACAATTTTTAACGGTTTTAGCCTATGGTTTTGCTTTATGTCTTTTGTTAAAAAAACTTTAAATCACATATATCGAAGTGGGGCATGATAGTGTTTATGGCGACAAAATGAGGGTGTTTTTACTTTTTGCTTACCTAAATAAATTGATTTGCGGTAGTTTTTGCGGTAAATACGTATTGCTGTTTGGGAATTAAGTGTAAAATTTAATAGTATCTTACAAAAAGCTATATCAAATACAATGGGAAACTCCAATCAGATTCGGATTTCGGTGATAATTCCCACTTTAAATGAAGAGGGGAATATTTTATCGCTTCTCAGTCAATTGACACAGATTGAGGAGAGGATTGAAATAATCGTCTGCGATGCAGGAAGTACAGACAGTACGCTGGAATTGACCGCACGTTTCAAAGGTGTGAAAGTTATTTGTTCCGAAGCCAATAGAGGGCAGCAAATGAACAAAGGAGCGTCTATAGCCAAGGGGAAATGGTTATGGTTTGTTCATGCAGACAGTCATGTCAACGAATGTCATTTAAATTCGATTATCAGGCTGGAGGAAAGCGAATACGCGGCAGGTAGTTTTAGTCTTAAATTTGATAAGCAATATGGTCTCTTACACCTTTATGCCCTGGTCAGTAAAATAAATCATCCGATGTTTACCTTTGGTGATCAGGGTATTTTTGTCAGAAAAGAGCTTTTTGATGAACTCGGTGGCTATAAGTGTTATCCCATAATGGAAGATGTGGACTTCGTCAAACGACTTTTTAAACGCTCAAATTTCTTCAAAGTTGATTTGGCTCTTGAAACTTCATCCAGACGATTTGTACAGGAAGGTGTAGTGTTTCGGCAACTGAAAAACATCTTTTTGCTTTGTCTGTTTAGAATGGGAGTGCACCCGGGGAGATTGAAAAAAATGTACTAAGTGTTATAAGAGAAATAGTAAAGAGGATTTTTCTTTCAGGAATCCATCAGAACTTTTAACTTTGTTTTTTAGATGCAAAAGAGACTTCTATTAGATCATCAGCTTGTTTCCATTACCATAAGCCGGTTATGTCAACAACTCATTGAAAATCACGACGATTTTTCGGGTACGGTATTAATAGGATTGCAGCGCAGCGGAGTATATTTGGCTGACAGGATAAAACTTTATTTAAAGGAAGAAGCTGGGATAGATGTCGATTTGGGTTATTTGGATATTACATTCTTCAGAGATGACTTTCGTCGCAGGGAAGTACCAATCAAAGCCAACAAAACAGAAATACCTTTCTTAATTGAAGGCAAAAAAGTAATCTTAATAGATGATGTGCTGTTTACAGGACGATCGGTGAGAGCGGCATTAGATGCTATGGCGGCATATGGAAGACCTGAACAAGTAGAACTACTTGTGTTGATAGACCGTGTTTATACGCGTGATTTACCCATAGAATCTAATTATGTTGGAAAACATGTGAATAGTATGATCTCACAGCGTGTGATCGTTGAATGGAAAGGTATAGAAGAAGGAGAAAATGATAATGTTTGGTTAGTAAATAATAGTGAAACTGAATGAGTCAATTAAGTGTTAGGAATTTACTAGGGATAGCTGATTTAACACCGGAAGATATACGATTAATTTTTCAAACTGCGGATGAATTTAAAGAGGTTCTTAACAGACCTATTAAGAAAGTTCCTTCATTACGAGATATTACCATTGCCAATGTTTTTTTTGAGAATTCAACCCGGACTCGAATTTCATTCGAATTGGCTGAAAAAAGATTAAGTGCCGATGTAGTGAATTTTTCTTCTTCAAGTAGTTCGGTTAAAAAGGGGGAAACACTTTTAGATACTGTAAGGAATATTTTAGCGATGAAAGTGGATTTCGTTGTGATGCGTCATTCAAGTGTGGGAGCGCCTCACTTTTTGGCGCGGCATATCGATGCACAGGTGGTCAATGCCGGCGATGGAACACATGAACATCCTACGCAAGCTTTGCTGGATACCTATTCGATTAGAGAAAGACATGGCGATGTGACTGGAAAGAAGGTCTGTATCTTTGGTGATATCTTACACTCACGTGTTGCTCTTTCAAATATCTATGCTTTGCAAAAGTTGGGCGCCGAAGTGATGGTTTGCGGACCGGCTACTTTGATACCAAAGTACATCGGTCAATTAGGGGTGAAAGTAGAGCTGGACAGATTAAAAGCACTGAAGTGGTGCGACGTGGCCAATGTATTGCGAATTCAGCTTGAACGACAGGCCGATGAAATCTCCTTTTTCCCATCATTGCGAGAGTATGCCCTCTACTATGGTATTAACAAAGAGGTGCTGGAATTGGTAGACAAACCTATAACAATAATGCATCCGGGACCTATTAATAGGGGGGTGGAAATTACTAGTGATATTGCAGATTCAGAGCACGCTATTATTTTGGATCAGGTAGAAAATGGCGTAGCAATAAGAATGGCTGTTTTGTATCTTTTGGCCGGTAAAAGCTAATTAAAATGAGAGGAGTCTGCTGCCTCCCCTCATTTTGGTATTAATGCTTTACAAATTTTTTGACGAAGGTACCTTGGTCTGTGAACGCCCTTAACAAGTATATGCCATTATCAAGATTTCCGACAGTTATGTAGTTGTTTAATCCGTTATCTTTGGCTGAAAAAGTGGCTATATTTTGTCCGTTTAAATTAACAATATCAACCTTTTTAAGAGTAAGTGCAGCAGCGCCTGCTATGTTTAACTCGTCATGAGTCGGGTTGGGGTAAAGCTCAAATGTGAGGCTCTTCTCCATTTCATTCGCGGCATGTGATTGGGCTATTTTATTGCCTCCGCAATCCGGACTGAGCCCTGCATCATCTATTACCCATCCATGGGTGTTAATGAGATTGTGACGAGGCCTTCTACTACTACAGTGGTAGGCATCTTGTGCCCCGAATTGGACATTTTGTTTCACCGATTGGTTGTTCCACCCGGCAAGAATAGCATCGTAATTAGCTACGGACAGTGCAGATCCATCAAACAGTTGATTCATGTATTGAACATTACTAATGTCCCAGGTGCTCAGATCTTCGTCGTAGCTTGATGCATCTTTAAACATTAACATTAAACTTAATGCCTTGCCGGTGTTCCAGTTTTTTAGATTTTGATTGAAGCTGCTTGCGCCAAGAAACATAGCCGTAAAATTGGTAGCATTGCTTACGTCCCAACTTTGGATATTGCGGTTGAAATTGGTGGCACCTAAAAACATGTTGCTAAAATTGCTAACACCGGATACATCCCAATTATTAATATTCTGATTGAATGCTGTTGCATTTTGGAACATGGAAGTAACCTGGCTAAGGCTATTTGTATTCCAGCCGTTAAGTACCTGGTCAAAACTGGTGGCCGAATTAAACATGTTAGACATATTTACAACGCCAGAAACGTTCCAGGTGTTTATGTCTTGGTTGAAGGACGTTGCTCCGTGAAACATGCCACTCATGTTTTGACAATTAATGACATTCCAAGAGCCGATATTCTGGTTAAAGGTACTGGCATTTTTAAACATGAAATACATATTTGTAACATTGCTTACGTTCCATGAAGTGATGTCATTATTGAAGTTACTAGCATTCTGGAACATTAAAGACATATCTGTTACATCAGAGACGTCCCAATTACCTATAATATGATTAAATGATGTACAGTAGGCAAACATTCCGGTCATAGCAGTTACTTTGCTCACATCCCACATGTCCAAATAACTATTAAGACTACTACATTCATAGAACATATAAGACATGTCGGTTACGCTGGAAGTATTCCAATTGCCGATGTATTGATTGAAATTGTTACAATACGCAAACATGGATCTCATAGACGTAACATCTGAAGTATTCCATGATCCAATATCCTGATTAAATGAGTTACAGCTGTAAAACATGGACTCCATATTTTCGACATTGCTGACATCCCAGGAGCTAATAATGTGATTGAAATTACCACAATCATAAAACATATAAGACATGTCGCTGACATTGCTCACATCCCACATGTCCAAATAAATGTTAAAGTTGCCATTGCCATCAAAAAAATGCGACATATTTGTGGCGCTACTTGTGTTCCAATTGCCAATGTATTGGCTGAAGTCGCAACCGGCGAGCATATAGCTAAAGTCCTGTATGTTACTAACGTCCCAGTTACCTATGTCCTGATTCATGGAAGTGCAGTTTCTGAACATGCCACTAAGAGATGTGCAATTTGACAGGTTAGGCGTGTCTGTAGCATTGATAAGCAAATTAGAGCAGCCATAAAAGGCATTTTCCATCGAAATCCATGGGTTGTTACCCCATTGATCCACACTCATTATGAGGTCCTTGTCAGGTTGGTTATTGAAATAGATACGTGGAAATGTTCCTGCAATACTTATCGAATAAGTGCCTATGTTGCTATAGCGATGTTGTGGGCTGCCTTCTGCAAGCGTGTCTGCGGCGCTTCCATCCCCCCAGTCGATTACATAACTATAACCTGGTTCTTGCGGCGGAGTAGGAATAGTTATTAGTTGATTTGCCTGTGAAACCTGCCACGTTGAGATAAATTCATTTTGCCCAAAAGTCAGTAGCGAAATGAATAAAAAGAATGGTGATATAAAATGTTTCATAAAAGTGTAAAATGTTACGTATGTAGGCAATTTACCTAATTAAGGGTAGTTTCAAAAAATATTTACACTTAATTACGTGAGAATCAGGAGAGACGTTAATTTGGCAAAGGTGTATGCTGAGCTAAGGTAAGATTTTGAATGACTGTCATAATTAGAGCTAATAATGCACAGGATTTAGCTTAGGGTTGATTTCTATATCGTGCTAAAAGAACTCTTGGTTATTTCACAATTAGTGGGCTAGCCCTGAGTATATTATGGCATTCAGGGCTAGCCTTAATTTTGTAATAGTTAGTTAATAAATAGTTTGTCCTGATGTATTAACTCGTCTTCACTATAAATTTGTAGATGATATATACCCAACTGCACATTATCAAGTGAAATCTGATTGATCTCACCGGAAAGGACCTTGTCTTGATAAATAATAGTACCCAAAACATCCGTAACCCGCACTTTAAAGTTTCTTCCGTGCGCATCCGGGAAGTTAAGGTCTAAATTGAATATACCACTATTGGGGTTGGGGTAAACAGTTACAGCTCCATTCAACTTAGTTTCCTCAGTAGTTCTGATTTTTTCTTCTGGTAAATAAGCAGTGGGGTCAAAGGTTTTTGAGGAAGGCAAATCAATATGATCTAAAATTTCAAAGGCCTGATTTTCAGGAGTGTTGTTTGCTTTTCCTTGAGTGCAGGCAACACCGGTTACAGCAGTGAAGTTGGCACCGGCCTCAACAACAAACCCCGGGCCTATGGATATACTGTTGCCAGCAGCAAAGGTGTAATCAGCCCCGTTAAAAATACGAATTGGTTCTGTGGTTTCGATTGAATTTTGTGCTCGCAGCACAACTCGGTTTTCTGCTCGGTAGTGATTTGCAGGAAAGTAAAAACCCGCGTCGGCTCTGCCAGGAAGCTCTAAATTCTCGTAACAGGTGATTTTTCTTGAATCCAATCCGAATAAATCGACCAGTACGTTATTGCTTGGATTTAAGGTGTTTTTTATAGATGCATTCGAATAATTAGCGTGCAGTTTACCATAAGTTGTACTAGCGAAGTTTGGACAAATATTTAAAAAATCAAGACCGGATAGCACGCCAAATGATCTATTTTGAAGATTAAAAACATTAGACCCTGAAGAACCGCCTTCCGATACGCCATATTGACTTATAGGAACCACAGCCCAGGGGTTGTCTGCATAGTTGCAAATTACACTTGTAGATATATCATTACCCCAAATCCATCCGAACAGGACATCGATAACTGTTGTGACAGTATAGCAGCCAGTGGCTATTGGCGTTTCAAGCCAGTCTATGTGATTAATTCCCATTATTTTTTTGATATCGCCTCGGGGGTGGCTAATTCCTGCATACCAGGCCGGTAGTACATTTGGGCCTGTAGTTGGTAGTCCCCCATTATAAAACCTGCTTGGATTCCAGCCGGCATAAGTGACGTCATAGTGCGGAGGTACAGGCGTCAATATTTCCAATAAAGCAAAATCTCCCCACACAAAATCATTAACTAATCTCCAGCGACTTTCATGCAAATATTCGTAGTCCTCGTCTGTTAAATTTCGACTTTGCTCAAAGGAGTCACCTCGGTTCGTAGCAAACGTTGCATTATTACTTGCGTTGGGACTTTGGTAGTGGAAAACAGCAATCTGATCTACATTAAAATCAGCATCGCTGATACAATGTCTTGCAGTCATTAAATAATAGCCAAGATTTTCATCACTCGTGTTTCTGTTTACAAGAGCGCCTGAACATTCCCATGCCTCATTTCCATTTCGAATACGAAGTTTCACCGTAGAACTTATTACTCCTTCTCTAAATTCGTTTTGTAAACCGGACGTATTTACGTTTATGTGGCAAGGTAGTGAAACACCAAAAGACGATTGGGCTTGTGTTTTATTAGTACAACTAGCTATCGTTAAGAATATGAGCAATAGAACTATTGGCTCGTTTAAGAATAATAAAAGTTTATTTTTCATAATTATAGAATAAAAATTGGCTTAGTAATTGAAATCAATAGCATCGAAAAAACTCGATTTGTAATCTAAACCGAGATTTAGCTGACTTTCTGCAATAGTTATTGAAAAGGAATAGAATTTGCCTCCATATATGAAGTATTTCATGAAGGTGTGAAATGGCTCGTTAGATGTCATTCCTGCATATCTTAAACCTAGTTCCATACATGGGAAACCCGAAACATTGGATTCTTTTACCTCAGTTGCCTGGGCGTTGGTAGCAAGTAATATCATGTCTGCCATTGCTCTTAAGGTATTATCATCTTCGTTAGCTAATGCGCGAGACCAAATCTCATTGTCGGGCTCTAGTTGGGCATTGTCGCTAATGTGAACCTGAATGGCAATTTCATCACTTACTGATGAACCGTAATAATCAACGCCAAATGAACTGATTATATCCGGGTCTCCGGGTAATTTGAACGTTATGCCACTGTTGTTATATGTTGTCCAGGTTGCCGTGTTCTGTGCGATTGACGAGCTAAAATAAATACATAACAATGCCGTCATAATTATTGAATTAAGTTTCATATCAATTAAAAATTTTGAATAAAATGATGTTTAGATAAGCTGAGTGTCTCAGCTTTGGAATTTTCTTAAAGTAAATGCCTGTTTTAATGACGCTAGTCACAGCAATTAACGATTGTTAGACAATATAAGTAATTGTACTACAATTGATTAACAATATTATTGGTGTTCAAAGCTTTTTAGACCCTTTAAGTTGAGGGTAGTGTTGTGTTTTTCATTTTGTGTTTTTTTTGGTTAAAAGAATAGGTGTATACGCGCTTTATCCTTGATGCTGATGGTTAAAAATCTTCAGCGGTATTAAAACGTCTTACAATAGGTATATACCTGAAAAGTTAAAAGTGTTACCTGAAAGGTGAAAAGTAGTCCTTCAGAGTAATAAGTAAATGGGGTATTGCCGGAAAAATAAGAGTTGCCCGTTTAAGGGCAACTCTTAAGTATATAATTATTCCTTGGTGAATCGTCTCGTTATAACACCTGAATTTGTGTTAATTCTTAGCATGTAAATACCTGACGATAAATGAGATATGTTTACCGACTGTGTATTAACATTATTTATGGTGCTGATTTTATGTATACATTGCCCCATTAAATCGCATATTTCAGCACTGGTCAAATCCACTAAGCCCGGGTTGCTCAGTGTTAATCTTGAGCTTACCGGGTTAGGGTAAATGTTTATTGCTATGTCTGTTGATTCTTGAGGACGAAAAGCCGTTTTCTTTTCAAAAGAACATTGCTGTCCAAAGTCATGAATATCCCAATTGTAATTATCAATGATGGATTGTCGGGCATCGCTTCCTTCACAATAAGAGGTGTAGATATCGAACCTAACGTCATTTTGTAATGAAGGTAATTGACTCCAAGCGATAAGCATCTTGTCATAATTCTTTGGAGATATCGGTGTTTTTACATTGTGACCTTCATACCCGAAAATGTAGTCCATGTTTTTTACATTCCCTATATCCCAACGGCTGATATCCTGATTAAATACCCTGTTATAATCGAACATACCACTCATGTCCTCCACATTACTTACATCCCAATCCCCAATGTCGTGATTAAACGGAGTCCATGCCAACATACTGTTCATGAATTTGGCACTGCTTACATCCCAATTTCCAATATCTTGGTCAAAGGAAGAAACGCAGAACATACAGGTAAAACGCTCTACCTTTCCGGGTCTCCAATTGTTTAACGGGCTGTTGAAAGAGGAATAGGTAAACATATGGTCCATGTCTTTTACCACTCCTACATCCCAATTATTAATATTTTGGTTAAATCTCGTGTTAAAGAACATATAGCGCATATCTTCAACTTTGGAGGTGTTCCAGGTAGAAATATCACCCTGGAATATCAGGTTAGACATAAACATTTCACTCATGTCTGTGACATTTTTTGTTTCCCATCCACTCAGGTCCTGATTAAATACTTGATTGTCTTTAAACATACCTTGCATATTGGTGACACTTTCGGTGTTCCAATCTCGAATAATATGGTTGAAAGCCCCATTATAAGTGAACATAAACGACATATCACGTACATTGGATACGTCCCAGTCACCAATGTACGAATTAAATGCTGCGGCACCTGCGAACATGGAGCTCATGTCCTCAACTTTACTCACATCCCAGTTGCCAATGAATTGATTGAAACGCGAAGTTGATTGAAAAAGAGCACTCATGTTGCTTACATTAGAAACATCCCAATGGCCGATGTCTCCGTTAAATGAATAACAGCCACTAAACATGGAACTCATATCGCTAAGATTGCTCATGTCGGGAGCGTCGGTTGCACTTATATTAAGGCTGTCACAATTGTAAAAGGAGAGATGAAATGTAGCCCATTTAATAGAACCCCATTGTTGCACGTCATAAATTTTGTTTCGATTATCGGTGTCTTCAAATTTAATGGTAGGGAAATCACCCGTAATAGTGATGATGTATTCACCCGGAGCGCTGTAAACATGGCTTATGCTGCCCTTAACATGTTCCTGTTGTGTGCCATCTCCCCAGAATACAGTATAGTCATAACCTCCACCGCTGGTTGGGATGGAGATCATTTCGTTAGTTGAGCTTGTTTTCCATAAAGTGATGAAGGAATCATTGCAAAATTGTCCGTCGTCCGTTATGATCCAATTGAAGTGATTGATTAAGAAATCGCGTTCATTTTTAGCAGTACAATAAGAAATTCCGTTAGCGCTGAAGTGGATATTGTTTTTTACGTCGAGCGTGCTCCACGCTTTTAAAATTTTATCGTAGTTAGTGGTAGATAGTCCACAATTATCAAAAATACCGCTTAAAGTTCCCGCGTTTGATATGTCCCAACCACTTAAATCTTGATTGAACTTCGGGCAGTTGGCGAACATGGCAAAGCCCACATTCAATTTTGATACGTTCCATTGTGTAATATCCTGGTTAAAGTTTTCGGCACCAAGGAACATGAGACTCATGTCCGTAGCATTCGAAACATCCCAATCTTTAATGATATGATTGAAAGCCTTTGTGAAGGAAAATAGTTCGCTCATATTTACTACGTTTGATACATCCCACTGATTGAGGTATTGATTGAATGAATCGCAATAAGCAAACATTTGACGCATTTCTTTAACATTGCTTACGTTCCAATCACCTATGTATTGATTAAAGTTGGTGGAATGAAACATAGCTGTCATGTTTTCAACTTTACTCACATCCCAATTAGCTATTGGCTGATCGAAGCCAGATCTTACAAACATTGCGGTCATATCTGTTACATTTTCCACGTTCCAGGAATCCAATGGTTGATTGAATGATGTACAAGCTGCGAATAATGCACTCATATCTTCAATGTTGCTTACGTCCCAGTGGTTAAGTGGAGCATTCATTTTTTTACAGGAGCCAAACATTTGTTTTAAGGAAGTAACTTCACGAAGGTCAGGAGCGTCTTGTGCGCATAAAACCATGTTTTCACAACCGAAAAAAGCTCCTTCCATCGATTTCCATTTATTTCGCCCCCAGTGGTCTATACTAATAAGCTTATCACGGACATTCGGATTGGCGTTAATGAAAATACGTGGAAATGCACCGTCGATTCTTATGGTGTAGTCTCCTGAGTCGCTGTATGTATGTGATGGATTACCTGCTTCGAAATATTCCAAAGGACTACCGTCACCCCAATCAACGCGAAAGTTATATCCAGTACCTATAGTAGGTATTGTTAAACTTTCATTGTTTTTGGTAATGTGCCAGGTAGTCGTAAATATATCGCAGTCATAGAGTACACCAGCGTCAATGAAAGTCCAGTTAAAGGTGTCAATAATGTGTTGTTTTTCTTTTATAGCACAATAGGGTGTGTTAAAAAAGTTGATTTCTAAATTAGCTTGTAGGTTAAGCTTACTCCAGCTAATCAATAGTTTGTCGTATTCCGCTGGAGGGTAGTGGTTGTAATAGAAGAAGTCTTTGAAGTTTTTCACATTGCTTACATCCCACTGATCCAGGCCACCTTTTATGGAAAAGCAGGCGTACAGCATCCCTTCCATATTTTTCACATTACTTACGTCCCAGGCGCCGAGGTTTTGTGAATAATTGTTGCAAGTTGCAAACATATAGCTCATATCTTCCACATTGGAAACATCCCATTGATCAAGTGCTTGGTTAAAGTAGAATGTCAATCGGAAAAGTTCGCTCATGTTTCTGACATTACTTACATCCCAGTGATTCATAGGAGTGTTCATTTTTGGGCAATTGTAGAACATTTTACTCATGTCGGTGACTTCAGACAAATCAGGGGCGTCTGTGGCGGGAATAGTTAGTTCTAGGCAATTGGAAAAAGCACCATGCATACTTTTCCATTTGTTTGCCCCCCATTGATCAATGCTTCTTAAGTGAGGGCTGCTTAGAGAATTAAGGAGCTGAATTCTGGGGAAGTACCCCGATATTTTTATTTGGTAATTTCCGGAACGTTGATAAGTATGGAGAGGGTGTCCAAGGCTATGGTTTGTAATCGGTGTTCCGTCTCCCCAGTCCACACTGAATTGTGTGTCATCGTCATGAAAGATAGGTATTACCAGTGTTTGATTGTCGTATTTGACGTTCCAGGTAGTGATGAAGTCATTTTGGGCAAGGCACAGCGAGCCCACAAATAGGAGTAAGGTGATTAAAAAGGGTTTCATAATAAAAGTTTATAAAAGATGAAATAAAGTTGCACGGCAAATGTATGCGAAGCTCCTTCTAAAGCAAGTGAAAAAAGTGTTTTTTGTAAAAAAAGAACCCCGGAAGACCGGGATTCAGGTAGTTCTACGCGCTTAATGTTAAGCGAATGTTGATGTTATTAGTTTGTTCCGGATTTTTCTGCGTTAGCCAACAGAAACTCTTTGATATAATCATTGAGGTCCCCGTCTAAAACGTTTTGAACATCAGATCGTTCAAAACCGGTTCTGACATCTTTTATGAGTTTATAGGGGTGAAGTACATAATTTCTGATTTGGCTCCCAAAGTCAATTTTCATTTTCCCTTCTTCTACATTTGCCCGTGCGGCGTTTCTGCGTTCCAGTTCTTCTTGGTAGAGCCGGGATTTGAGCATCTTAAGTGCTGTTTCCTTGTTTTGCAATTGTGAACGTGTCACCTGGCATTCGATGATAATACCCGATGGTGCATGTTTGAGCCTTACAGCCGTTTCCACTTTATTGACATTTTGACCACCGGCACCACCAGATCGAAAGGTGTCCCAGGTAATATCCCCGGGATTGATATCAATTTCAATAGAATCGTCCACTACCGGGTAAACGAAAACAGACGCAAAGGAGGTATGTCTTCGGCCGCCGGAGTCAAAGGGAGAAATTCGGACGAGACGATGCACTCCTATTTCAGACTTAAGATATCCAAAGGCAAAATCTCCTTCAAACTCCAAAGTGGCCGATTTTAATCCGGCAACATCTCCGGGTTGTGTGTTTATCTCTTTGACCTTAAATCCGTTTTTTTCTCCCCACATTATGTACATACGATGGAGGATACTGGCCCAGTCCATGCTTTCAGTTCCGCCTGCTCCAGGATTAATTTCCATTAAGGCACTGAGCTGATCTTCTTCGTTGCTGAGCATGCGCTTGAATTCAAGATCTTCAATACCGGTATTAACCAATTCATACGCCTCCTGAATTTCCGCTTCCTCGACATCTCCTTCCTTGTAGAATTCAAACAGCGTGTCGAATTCATCGAAGTTATTTTGTATTGTATTAAAACTATCAGTCCATACTTTCTTGGAACGTATTTTCTGTAGTACTATTTCCGCTTTCTTAGGATCGTTCCAAAAATCGGGTTGGGTGGTTACAGCTTCTTCTTCTTCTATCTGGATAACTTTGTTGTCGTAGTCAAAGATACCCCCTTAAGGCCTCTACACGCGCCTTTAAATCCTTATGTTGTTCTCCTGTCACTATACAATAAATTAAAGTAGACTTAAAATTAAGTAAACACCCTTAAGGTTCAAAATAGAAGTGCTCTTTTATTATTGAAGTCTTAGATACAATAATCAATGCCCGTCAGGTATTCGTACGTTTAAAAAAAATAAATTATCTTCGTAAAAATACCTTGATCATGATGCGCAGATTTTTCTTTGTCTTAGCTTTCTTTTGTGTATTTGGTACCTTCGCACAACGACCCGTTAAAGGTTATTTTCCAAGCGATGCAACAATAAAAGACTCATCAGAATTAATAGTGGCCTATGAGGGGACTATGATCGATTCACTCAGACATGGCCACTGGACGTATTATTTTCCGGATGGGCACATCTGGAAAGAGTTAACACTTGATAGTGGCTTATACCATGGCGCTTTTGCAGTTTATAATCCTAATGGGATGTTGTCACAGCTGGTACAGTATAATTATGGTGTCGAAGACGGCTGGTGGCTGGAGTTTTATTCGAATGGAGATACGGCAGTAAAAGGCTTTTTTGAGAACGGCCTGGAGCAGGGAGACTGGCTGGAGTATTACGTGAATGAGGTTCCGCGAAAAGAAGGTTTTTACTACAACGGGTATATGCAGGAAGCCTGGAAGGAATATTATCCGAATGGTCAACTTCGTTTGGAGACACATTATTTAAACGATACGCTGCATGGTCTAACAAAAGAGCTTTATGAGTCCGGAAAAGTAAAAAGGGAGTTATCCTATGATTTAGGGCTTTTGCATGGCTCGTATATCGAATATAACGAGGATGGAAAGGTTGTCTTACGCTCCACATATAAGCACGGTAGAGAACATGGACCATACACAGAATATGATAAAAAAACGCTTAAGATAACTACTGAAGGCGCCTACAACGAAGGTGAGAAGGACGGAGAATGGAAACGTTATTACAGCAATGGCACTTTGCGTCAAAAAGAAGAATATAGTAGGGGTAGGCTAATAGCCATAGGAGACTATTTCGATATGATGGGTAACAAGCTTAACAAAGGTAAGTTCAAGAATGGTAATGGTCTCCGGAAATATTATTACAGCAATGGCGAAGTGTCGGCACTGGTGCCTTATGTAGATGGTTTGGAAAATGGCGAGGGACATTCTTTTTACAAAGGTGGTACCGAACGGGCAAGAGTGAATTATAAGGATGGCAAGGAGCATGGAGAGCTTATTGAGTTTTATAAATCCGGAGAAATGGCTCAGTTATTGCACTTTGAAGCAGGCAAAGAAGAAGGTAGTTTTGTGAAATTCCATGAAACCGGTGATACAGCCATAATAGGTTATTATGAAGATGGACTGGAAGATAGTTTGTGGTTGGAACTATATGAAAATGGGCAACTGTATTCCGAAGGTTACTATAGGATGGGGCAAAAAGAAGGTTTATGGTTCTTATATTATGAAGATGGAACACAAGCTGCTGAAGGAAATTACGTTTATGGTAATAAAGCAGGTATTTGGACAGAGTACTTTCCTCATGGTCAAATCCGGTCACAAGGTCAATACGTCGACGATGATAAATATGGTGAATGGATAAGCTATTATGATAGTGGAGAAGTTTATATGGAAGGAGAATTTATAGACGGAATAGAGGAAGGTCTCTGGACAATATATCACGTTAGCGGTTATGTACAATCTACAGGGTATTATTCTAATGGAGAACAGCTAGGTCCCTGGTATGAGTATTATCCGGATGGTCAATTAGAATCTGAAGGGGTTTATGTGAATGACCTTGAAGATGGACTTTGGTTTAGCTACTACCCCAATGGGCAGCTGGAATTGGAGGAAGAATACGAGTTCGGAAGGCTTGTTCAGGTGATCAATCAATATGATAGTACGGGGGCTAAGATGGATCACGGAACGGTGGTCAACGGTGTAGGAAAACGCTTCAGTTATTTTGGTAACGGGATAAAATCGGCAGAAGGTGCCTATGATGCCGGATTACCACACGGAACATGGATGTATTATCATGAAAATGGAAAAATGGCAGGAAAGGGTACTATGAAAAAAGGGATGCGCGAGGGGAAATGGACCTTTTATAACGAAACCACAGGCAAACGAGAAGCAGAAGGAAAGTACAAATTGGATGAAATGGTAGGTATGTGGAAGTTTTATAATTCCAGGGGTGATTTGAAAGAAGCTAAAAATATGAGTGACCCTAACGCACAATTGCGCTATAACTATGACTAAAAAATTACTCATCGTTTGCTTAATTTTTAGTGCTTTGTCCTCTTTTGGCCAGGATTCGCTGATTAGTGTTTATTACGAAGGGACTAACAATCTGAAAGTAAGTGGACAGGTCGATAGCCAAGGGGAAAAGAAAGGGACATGGCAATTTTATTACCCGGATGGAGGGTTGAATGTTGAGGAGCACTATGAAAAAGGAGTGTTGGAGGGCGTTCGTTTGGAGTATTTTCAAAATGGTAATAAGAAGGCCAAAGAGTTTTTTTTAGAAGGGACAATGACTGATAGTGCATTTTATTATTATAAAAGTGGCAAGATAAAACGTAAAGGTAAATATGATAATGACATGTATTCGGGTGAATGGCTCGTTTTTTACGAAAGTGGAAAACTGAAACGTTCAGGAGCGTATTTTTTGGGCTCACCACATGGTCTCTGGCACTTTTACCACGAAAATGGCAAGCACTCTTACGAAGGGAGCTATGTGGAAGGTGAAAAACAAGGTATTTGGAAGTCTTATCATATAAATGGGGTAAAAGCATCTGAAGGAACTTATAAAGAGGATAGGAGAGAAGGGGAGTGGCTTTTTTGGGATGAAAAAGAACGGCTGCTTGAAAAGGGAAATTACACACTCGATGAGAAAAGTGGTTCCTGGTCGGTTTTTAATAAGAAAGGGAAAGCCAAAAAAGTCAATTACTAATACCCTATAATAAGGTTTTTAGGTCCTTATAAGCGTGTTTAAATCGTTCAGCAATACGATGGTATGGTCTAAATATATAATAAGAGTTAGCTCCCTCCTATTTACATCGTTTTTTTCGCTCTTGCTCGTCATTACCTATATAGCACCTGACAGCATAAGTAAGGCAGCAAAGGATATCGTTTTTGCTCAGCTCAAGAAAGAGGCTTTAGAAGAGTATAGAGGCTTAAGTACTTCTATGGATCATACGATTATTGGCAGAATGGGAAAACGCTACTTAGATGATCAATTAAAGTATTACCTGGAACATGAAGATGAGTGGTATGAAAAAATTTATACCAGCCTCAATAAAGCTATTCTGGAATTGCAAAAAGAGGGCGAAGACAGATGGCATAATTTATTCTATTCATCAAATCCTAAGGTTATGGAGTTCTTAGTAATGACAGATGCCTATGATACGGTGAAGTCATTCTTAAAAATGAGGTACGTAAAGGTGAAAGAAAGGCTGCTCAAAGAAATCCGGACTTTCTTACTTTCGAATGGCATCATGTGTTTACTTATTTTTATACTAAGTTTTGTGAAAATACAATACCTTAAAGCTTTATTCTTACCCTTAGCCTTAATGCTCCTGGCAGTAATGTTTAGCGTTTATGCTTATGTAGCGAAACAAGACTGGTTTTATACTATTTTTTATGGAGACTATTTTGGCTGGTATTACCTGGGGTATTTAAGTCTGGTCTTTTTGTTATTACTGGATGTCTTTTTGAACAGGGCCAGAGTTACTCAAGTTTTATTGGGAGGGCTAGGTTCCTGGAAAAACCTATAAGGTTCTTTCGCGTACCTATAAGGTATATCATACTACCTCATAGGTTTAATAAAATACCTATAAGGTTCCGAATTAAACTGACTAACTCCCTTATCAATTTACTTTAACAAGTAGTTAAAGGGGGATTATCTTCTATTTGAACCATATCTATGGTTATGCTGTAGTTTTTCATCTGATTTTTTATTCTTTTGATGACCGAATTTCTTTGTTTGTCTTCATCGACATGAAGTTTTATTCTGTTATAGGGCACTCCTTTTGTTACCATATTCCATATGATTACTGCCAGTTTTCTAGCCGTTGCACTAATGGCTGCGGCTCTGCCTTTTCTGAATGATATTTTGGCAAAAAAATCTTTGAGCGGTGTAGACTTCTTTTGATTTCCTATCACATTAGCAGCATTGCGTAGAGCTATTTTTACTCGATTACTTCCTTTAGGAATACGACTGGAAAGTAATTTGCCTCCACTGACTTTGTTGTTAGGAGCCAGCCTAAGCCAGCTTGTAAACTGCTTGGCTGTTTCAAACTTACTGATCCCCTCTATCCCCAATTCACTCATCAATGTTAACAGGGTTGCCGTACTAACACCTTCTATTTGAGAGAGGTCTACTCCTTCAAACATTTGATACGATAAGTTTTGAATATGTAGGTTTTTGGGATCGTTTTTATTGTGTTTACGCTTACCCTTTGGGGGAAGGTGTTGTTTTTTATTTTCATCATCAACTATGATGTAATCAAGTTGCTCTCCAATTTCAAGATCACATTGTTTAATCTTGTCTTGATAAAAATCGTAGGTATCCAACTCTTGCTTAAGGGTAAACAGATAATCTTTTCTTCCATTTCCTTTCAATGCTTTGGCTATTTCTTCTTCACTTTTCTTGCATCTTTTATCTCTGAATGAAGCTAGTTTTTTCCCATCTGTTTCTCCTTGACAAATAGCTCGGATAATTTTCATGCCTGTAGCACCACAAATGTCTCGAACCACTACATCAAGACGCAAATTGAGTAGACGCAGGTACTTTTGCATTTTATTACTACTACGGGCAGCGGACTTAATTAACGTATCTCGATGGCGACAATAGGTACGAAGAACTTCCGTTTTTTCTTCAGGTAAAAAGCTATGATTGAGAAGCCCCAGCATATGTAATTTCTGTATCCATTGACAGTCTTGTATGTCTGTTTTTCTACCTTTTATATGCTTGGTGAATTTACCATTACATAAACAGGTCTCAAATCCTGAGGCATCTAAGAGACTGTATAGATTTTGCCAATAACTACCTGTGCTTTCTAATGCCACCGTTCGTATCTGATGAGACTTAAGAAAGGAAACCAAATCCTCTAAGTCTTGATGATAAACCCCAAATTCTTTCACCTGATCAGCCCCTTGACCTACCGCTACCCAATGAGAACGACTCCCCACATCAATGCCCGCTGCATGAGGATGAACTACTTGCATCTCTACTGTATTACTCATAACTATTTACTTTTAATGAAGATATCCTTTAAGAAGATGTGCTTTTGGCTAAAATTAAACTGAACGGGGTTCATTTGATCATAATGACCACCACTGTACTTATCGCAAACATCTCAACCTGAAAACCTTTGGTGCTCTAAGCAACATTTGAAAATCGGCCTTACTTAAAGGTCTTCGCTAATTTAACATTATCTAAGTTAGCTAGAGTACTCAGTAACGACATTACATGACGAAAACTGACTAACTCCCTTATCAATTTACTTTAACAAGTAGTTAAAGGGGGATTATCTTCTATTTGAACCATATCTATGGTTATGCTGTAGTTTTTCATCTGATTTTTTATTCTTTTGATGACCGAATTTCTTTGTTTGTCTTCATCGACATGAAGTTTTATTCTGTTATAGGGCACTCCTTTTGTTACCATATTCCATATGATTACTGCCAGTTTTCTAGCCGTTGCACTAATGGCTGCGGCTCTGCCTTTTCTGAATGATATTTTGGCAAAAAAATCTTTGAGCGGTGTAGACTTCTTTTGATTTCCTATCACATTAGCAGCATTGCGTAGAGCTATTTTTACTCGATTACTTCCTTTAGGAATACGACTGGAAAGTAATTTGCCTCCACTGACTTTGTTGTTAGGAGCCAGCCTAAGCCAGCTTGTAAACTGCTTGGCTGTTTCAAACTTACTGATCCCCTCTATCCCCAATTCACTCATCAATGTTAACAGGGTTGCCGTACTAACACCTTCTATTTGAGAGAGGTCTACTCCTTCAAACATTTGATACGATAAGTTTTGAATATGTAGGTTTTTGGGATCGTTTTTATTGTGTTTACGCTTACCCTTTGGGGGAAGGTGTTGTTTTTTATTTTCATCATCAACTATGATGTAATCAAGTTGCTCTCCAATTTCAAGATCACATTGTTTAATCTTGTCTTGATAAAAATCGTAGGTATCCAACTCTTGCTTAAGGGTAAACAGATAATCTTTTCTTCCATTTCCTTTCAATGCTTTGGCTATTTCTTCTTCACTTTTCTTGCATCTTTTATCTCTGAATGAAGCTAGTTTTTTCCCATCTGTTTCTCCTTGACAAATAGCTCGGATAATTTTCATGCCTGTAGCACCACAAATGTCTCGAACCACTACATCAAGACGCAAATTGAGTAGACGCAGGTACTTTTGCATTTTATTACTACTACGGGCAGCGGACTTAATTAACGTATCTCGATGGCGACAATAGGTACGAAGAACTTCCGTTTTTTCTTCAGGTAAAAAGCTATGATTGAGAAGCCCCAGCATATGTAATTTCTGTATCCATTGACAGTCTTGTATGTCTGTTTTTCTACCTTTTATATGCTTGGTGAATTTACCATTACATAAACAGGTCTCAAATCCTGAGGCATCTAAGAGACTGTATAGATTTTGCCAATAACTACCTGTGCTTTCTAATGCCACCGTTCGTATCTGATGAGACTTAAGAAAGGAAACCAAATCCTCTAAGTCTTGATGATAAACCCCAAATTCTTTCACCTGATCAGCCCCTTGACCTACCGCTACCCAATGAGAACGACTCCCCACATCAATGCCCGCTGCATGAGGATGAACTACTTGCATCTCTACTGTATTACTCATAACTATTTACTTTTAATGAAGATATCCTTTAAGAAGATGTGCTTTTGGCTAAAATTAAACTGAACGGGGTTCATTTGATCATAATGACCACCACTGTACTTATCGCAAACATCTCAACCTGAAAACCTTTGGTGCTCTAAGCAACATTTGAAAATCGGCCTTACTTAAAGGTCTTCGCTAATTTAACATTATCTAAGTTAGCTAGAGTACTCAGTAACGACATTACATGACGAAAACCTTATAGGTATCATCTTCACTAATTTAATAATTTACCAGAAAGGAGTAGTAGGCTCCACTCCTGCATCGTGTGGTATGCGGTAGCCAATCATTATTTCATGTGAACCACCGCTGTAATACTTTAGGTTTGAAGTGGTGAAATCGTAAGCATATCCGATTTCATACCTCGATTTGATTGTCGCTCCTATTAACGCTACAATGGCATCCTTGTTTCTGTATGAAATGCCCGCCCATGCAAAGTCTTTGTAGCGCACCTTCGCATTAATGTCAAATTGTACCGGGGCAGGGTATACTCCGCGCATTACAAATGATGGTACTACCATGAAATCTTCATTTATTTGCACGCGGTAACCTGCAGATAGAAAGAAATGATTGTTCAATTTACCGTCTTCGTCCGTATTTCCGATATCTTCAAAGTTAATTTTGTTGTTAAGTACCTGGAATGAAGCAATACCAACATAGTAATTCTTGTGATACAACCAGGCTCCCAGGTCTATGTCCGGTAACAATTTCGACGCTTGCCCGCTAAGTGCCGGATCACTATCTGTATAGAAATCCAGGTCTTTTTGCACCGAATAATGCTGGAAACCGGCAAATGCCCCCATCGATAATGTCAGCTTGGTAGTAAGCGGCAGGTGATAGGCATATGAACCGAATAAGGCTATTTTCTTTGTAGGCCCGGTGTCATCTCTAAAGATGTACCCACCAACACCATGAAACGGCATCGGCTTTACCGATTCGTCTTCCAGTAGTTGTTTTCCGATAGATGTATGTCCTGTTAAGAATATAGATTTGGGCGTTCCTTCAAAACCCGTCCATTGATTTCTATACAAGGCCTTAAACTCGGTGTAATCGGTTGTACCGCCTACAGCAGGATTTAGAACATAGTTGTTGTTCATATACATACTGTACTGAGCCCGTTGCTGTGCCAATACCTTATTCGCTAAGGTAAGGCAGAAAAGCATCATTATTAGAAATATATTGTTTTTCATGACTTGTTAATTCTTTTGATAATTAGCGAATAAGTGTGATTGTTCCTTCTTCTCCTTTTTCCTTGTCGTTCGTTTTATCAACCCAGAATATGTAATAATAAGTGGCCATCGGCAGGGATTCACCATTATTGGTACCATCCCAGAATGGATCTCCCGCTTCCTGGGTATAAAGTAGGCTACCCCAGCGGTTATATATTTCTAACTTCAAATTCGGGAAGTACTCTTTATTGTCGAACTCATAAACATCATTGATGCCATCTCCGTTGGGTGAGAAACCATCAAATAGCCTGATTGTGTAATTGATGATGAGCTTCAACGAGTCCATGTCTGAACAATGGTCATTGGCTACTGAAAGGTAGATGTATTGTTCTTCGCCTTCAATAGGCGCAAATGTGTAAACACTGTCTTCATTATCAAATAATACCATGTCTTCCGCAGATGACCACAGGTAAGTGGATGCGCCAACACTTTGGTTACCATCAAATGGCACGTTAAGGCCTTTTGTGATGCCATTAAAAACCACCGAATCATCGTCGTATTCAACATAACTTCCTTCTCCTTCCAAATAATCCAGGTTGTCATAATCGATGTCAATAACGGCTGTAGGGTTATTATGCACAGCAGCTGTTGCGTTTCGTGTTATAGAATTATCGGTAACACAAAATTCATCGGTCACCATGGTCACGCTAATGGTGTGATTGTCAACGCTCAAATAAATACTGCTTGAATCGCCATCCAGTTCCTCACCATCGACAGTCCATGTAAAGGTATAATCGAGGTTTTCAGGTGCAAATGAGGCGGTATAAAGGATGTCAGGGTTGGCAGCTCCTTCGTCGGTACAAATGGTCGTATCTGAAATTGCCAGTGAGACATCCATTGGCGTCTGCAAATCTGGTACAACAACGGTATCACGTGCAGAATCGATACAGGCCGGATTATCTGATATCATGACAACGATAACAGTATCATCGACAGCTAAGTCATCACTTGTAAAGGTGTGATCCGGCGCAGGCACCGGATCAACCAATACATTATTCACGAACCATTGAAAGGTAGGGTTAGAGCCACCGTTAGTAGAATCACTAACAAAGTAGCCATTTACTTTTGTCTCACAGAATACGCCATCGTTAATAGGAGATGCTGTAACACTTAATTCATTTATAGTTACTTGTGCCGACGTTTCGTCGATGTCTGTGTCAGGGCAGCTTTCATCAGAAACAAACGTTGCGCTTATTACATCCGTTTCGGTCATGCCTGTTACTGTGTAAGTATCTTCGCCGTTGCCTACAGCATTTCCATTCAGGAACCAGCTAAGGGTGCCTTCACCATTGTAGCTTGCTGTATAGGTCACATCTTCACCGGCACAAATTGGGTCCTTATCCGGGCTGATCACTAAGTCAATAACATGTGTAGGTCTAATTTCTAGGGTGTCGGTCGCAAATGCCGTATCCGAAGAAACGCATTCGAGTGTAGTCGTCATTGCAACGGTAATGATGTCTCCGTCGCTTACCGGGTCCGGAGAATATACGGTGCTGTCTTCACCCGGAACCAATACACCATTTAAGTACCAACTATATAGTAAAGTACCTCCGGTAGTAGAACTGGCGGTATAAATAGCCGGTAAATCAAGTTCGCAAATGAAGGCAGAATCACTATTGAGATTTAAATCTACAACAGGATCTATAACCTCAACTGTATTTATAGTAATGCTGTCTGCCACGCTGTCTGTATCTACACAAACCAGGCCTTCGAAGTGAATGACAACCTTTAGTTCAGAATCATCAGGAATGCTTAAGTTGATGGTGCTGTTATTCGAATCCGGAATTAATACATCATTAAGGTACCAGCTGTAACCGGTAATATTCGCACCAGGAGTTCCTGTAGCTGTGTATAAATTGGTGTCTACCGGACATACAGATGTTAATCCTGTCAGGCTAGCCGTTCCGTATGGGGGCTCGTTAAGGTCAATGATTACCGAGTCGCTCGCATAGGAAGTGTCTACACAATTAAGTCCCGTTATCAAAACGTCTACACGAAGTGTATCACCTTCGTTGAATACTTGTGTGTGTGGATTAACGTCACCAACAAAGTCGCCATTCACATACCAGTCATAAGTTTGAATGTCACCGTTTCCGTCGCCAATGGCGGTAGCTGTAATAGGTTCATCAGGACATAAATCAATGTCCCCAAGATCAATGTCTACATCACCATAAGGAGGGAATAAGAAATTAACTGGTACGGTATTGCTTGATTCACCAAAACACACATCCGGATGATCCGGGTTGGCAATAGTTACGTGGTATTCTCCTGGCTCTGTCACCCAAAGAGCCGTGTCACCAACAACATCGGTCATTAGCTGGCCATTTTGGTACCAGGTAATCACAAATTCGAAATCGTTAGGGAATATATCTACCGTTAGTTGAACAGAATCACCATCGCAAATGGTGGAGTCGCCATTTAATACGACAATTACCGAGTCCGGAATTTGACATACGCCACATAGTATCGGATCTACGTAGGCGGTAACCGGTATGCGGTCACAGGCTGAGGTAGAGGTGATATGCCAGTCTTTGAAGAAATGCCAGGTGTCACTATCCTTTTGAAACCAATTGTCAATTGTGATTATTCCCTCGGGATCTGAATAAGTATCATCGAAAGTTCCTCCGCAATTGTCGTCACGCCCTAGTTCAACGTTAGATCCCACATTAGTAACTCTATACCTTCCTGGTTCCAGGTCCAAATCGATTGGAATATATTGGGGATTTGCACTTGGTTGATCTTGTCTCGGGCCAGTAACCGTACTGGTAACTGTTACCGTTGAATTATCATCCAAATTAGTAACGGTAAAAGCCACCTGATCATTTTGACCTTGCTGAATTCGTACCGGGAATACCAATACAGAATCGATTCGCAATGAATTGTGTACCGTGAATTCTGTCCAGTATGTAGGGTCAGAGCCGTTTATGGCACAGTTTCCTAAGATTTCCGTTGGACCAACCTGTGTCTGGAATTCAGTAATATCTTCTACATAATAGGTTGTTGTCCCTGTAAGGTTTGGTGTTGTGAAAGATGTCCCCGCATGGATCGAATCACCACCTTCAGGTTCGGTATACCAGATGTAATTTCCAACTGGGTTGGTCGCGTTTATTAGTGTGAGTGTGGTAGATGGTACGCTGTCAGGACATATAAGACCATTTACACCACTAAATGTGGATGAGGTAACCTCTGCTGTTGCCGTAGCATCATCACAAATGGAATCCGAAACAATTACGGTATACGTCCCTACCTGGTTAACGATTAATGTCTGATCATTTTCGTCACTTAATCGAACGCCATCGTGAAACCATTGGTAGCGTGTGCCGACATAGTCTGCTATCAATGTCGCAAAACTTGGGTTGCAAAGTTCAAATGGCCCACCAAGATCAACATCGATCGTGCCTTTGGAAAGTGTCATCTCATCTATTACAAGTCCACAACCCGCTACTGAATCATAAACATGCACCGAATAAGTTCCTGTTTGTGTTGGAATATAAACAGAGTCGGTTGCGTCAGATAAGAGCAATCCGTTGTAGTACCACTGGTAAGTCACCTGCGGACCAAAATGGTTGGCTATTAATGTATCTGTAATGCGGTTACAAACTGCGGTATCTCCACCAATGTCTATGGTGAAGTTGTCTGTAACTCTAATGATATCTGAGCGCGGGCAGCTTCCATTCGTTCTTACGCAAACAGCATAAGTCCCCGGTTCGGTAATAGTAATGGTTTCGGTAGTGTCGTCAGTGCTCCAAAGAATATCATAAACATTAGTTCCTCCTATTAAACTAGGGTCCAGAACTATAGATCCGTTTGTACCACAAAGCGAGGTGTCCGCTCCGAGGTTTGGTGTTTCTCCTTCATCGGCAAAAGCACAACCGGGTGTAAAAGAGATGTCGTCCAAGGCAAAATCGTTACCTCCATTGTCACCGCCACCGCCGACAACAATGTTTTCGATGCTTATTTCAACGGATTCAGGCGGGTTTACTCCGGAGAACCAAACGCTTTCAAAATGGTCCCAAATTAACCCATCCGGGGGACCCTGGATGGTATCTTCCAATATTTCACCATTAACACGGAAAATCAATTGAGGGTCATTTTCGGCATTACAGTTACCACATAAATTCATTATAAAAGTAGAGAAGTAGTAATTCGTTTCCGGCTCGATGGGTACCGTTTGTGACCAAACTATGGTTTGAGTAGGGTCATCGCTTGTAGCATCGATCATTAACATACTGGAACCGCTATGTGTATTTCCTGCAAAAGCCTGATTGAAGGTGGTGTTAGGGTTTGAGCCTACTAAATAAGTACCTGGCGTCTCATTAAAATTTTGAAACGGGTCCAGAGAAGTAAAGAAATCCTGATCGCCATCTTCGAAACCACCATTCACGATGAGGTTTTGTCCTACTACGGTATTGGTGTCGCATGCTATTAATTGTTGAGCCTTAATTGGTTGATGTGCCCATAGCATTACCAACAGGGCGGGTATTATGGAAGCAAATTTTTTCATTTGATATAATTTGTTCATAATCGAGATTTATGATTAAAACTGGTGAATTATTGGTCTAATAAAATTAGTTCTACACGTCTGTTTTTCAAACGACCTTCAGCCGTATTATTATCAGCAATTGGCTTAGCCTCTCCATAACCTTTAGCTGAAAGTTGAGGTTTTTGCAATTGCATTTGATCTGGGGTAAGTCCTAACTTAATTAAGAAGTCGCGCACAGATTTAGCTCTGTTTTCCGAGAGCACCTGGTTATCATCTTCTTTACCAACGCTATCTGTATGACCAACAATTTGGTAATGCAGGTGTGGGTTTTCCATTAGGAACTTATAAAGGTCGTTGAGCATCTCATGGTATTTATCTTTAATATCCCACTTGCCAGAATCGAAGTTGATATTTTCAAGTGTAATGGAACGTTTCGTTGTGTCAATTGGAGGCCATTGCCTGTTGATAGGACGAATGCGAATATCGTGTTCAATATCCGTATGCTCCAATATTCCTGTTAGGTCCAAAATTCCGGTAGTATCATTGTATCCTCCCTTGTTAACCTCATATCGGTATACCAATTCAGATTTCAATGATACGTTATAGATTTTTTCGTTATTCGTTTTTGCCTGTGCCACTTCTTTACCACTTTCTTTTTCGAAGAAAATAACCGTACCATCCAGTGGGTTTTCGTTGGTGATGTCCAATATGCGTCCGTGAACGTGAATGGTTGGTGGTGGTAAGTGAACAGTAACCTTTTTAATACGCGCTATATCTGAGTGCCCATGATGATGTGAGTGAGCCAGGTAGGCCCATCCGCCTGCATGCGAAGGTATCGAGAAGTAAAATTCATCGTCGGCGGTATTGTAAGGTTTGCCGATATTTTCCGGAACAGACCATTTTTTCCAGGTGCTGTCAAGGCGTATTGATTTATAGATGTCAAACCCTCCGATTGAATTTTTTCTGCCATTTGATGAGAAATACAATGTTTTTTGATCTCCCGCGAGGAAGGCTGTGGCTTCCGATCCCTGCGAATTGATTATCGGGCCGAGGTCTACCGGCTCGCTCCAGGTATCTTTTTCTTTATTGTGAAAACTTACATATAAATCTTGTTTACCATAAGTTTCCTTCGTTTCAATAGCTAATATCAATGTTTCCCAATCATCCGAAAGGTGAAAAGAAGTTATATGATTTGTGTTTTTGTAGTGTTTGATTTTTAAAGCTTCAGGGAAACTCCAGCTATTATCGGCTCGTTGCCTTGTAATTGAAACCCCTGACTTTGAAGTGCCATTCTTTAAGTATACATCATGTACCAAAAGTGCTTTTTTGTCCGCGGAAATACTGTGCACAGCATTGTCGCTATGGTTGTTAATAGGAGAGCCCAGGTGTTCTGCTTTTGACCATGAACTGTCTTTTTGGATATGCGAAACCCAAACATCGTTAGATTCGTACCCATTATCCGGGTGGTCGGTTCTGAAGAAATACAACGATTCCCCATCTGGCGAGATCCTTGGTCCCGATTCGTTAAACTCACTGTTAACTGAAGGTCCCAGGTTTTCGTATAGAAAGTAAGTACTATCGCGTTGTGCACTCAGGTAGCTAGCACACAATAAGGTGATTGCTAAGGTTAGTATTTTTTTCATTTAAGAGATAGTAAGTTAACTCTTCCTGTCTTTTCAAGAATTGTTGTTTTATAAGATTATTATTTAATGGTTTGTGTAATTAAAGGTCTCCTCATTTTTTTCAGAAACTTTTAACACGCAGTAAATATACTATTATTTGGAAAATATGACTTGGTTGAGCTGAATCTTTAGTATTTGACTGTCAGTCCTTTTATTTCCGTGGAATCCACTTATATTCAGCGGCGCCCTCTTTTTTAATAATTACCCGGCTAAGTACAAACAGGTAATCGGATAAGCGGTTAAGGTATTGGATGACAATGGAAGGGATTTTAGAAATTTCATTTAATGCGACCACTTCCCTTTCTGCACGCCGGCAAATTGTTCTGGCAATATGCGCAAAAGAAGCATTTTCGTGCCCTCCTGGCAATACAAAATGTTTCAAAGGTTCTAAATCAGCACTATATTCGTCAATTTGAGTTTCAAGTTGTTCGATGTCCGAGGCATAAATTTCTGGTTTATGTAGCTTCGTTTTATCAGGGTCTGCCGCTAAATGAGCACCGATTGAAAAAAGGCATTCCTGAATATCCTTAATAATAGGGAATGCTATTCCCAGGCGATCGCGTAGTAACCCGAGGTAAGCATTGAGTTCATCCACCGATCCATAGGATGCTATTCGTAAGTCGGATTTGGAAATGCGCTTTCCTCCGTAAAGGCTTGTCATACCTGTATCTCCGCTCTTGGTGTAAATTTTCATAAGATCAAATTAAAAGTTTTCCCATGCTTCATCTTCTTGCTGCTGCTTTTCAAAAGTACGTTGGAATTTAGGATAAAATGCTTCAAATTCCTCTTTTGTTATCAATTCCGGTAGCGATTCTAACGCGGATTTCGCAAATTCTATATAACCTTTTCGCGTTGCTTCCAAAATATAAGCCTGCAATAGGTAAGGATCATTCGGTGAGTCTCGCGTCGCATTCGTCAATATGTTGTAAGCTCGTTCTTTTTCAGCGTCATTCTTAGCGAAGAAATTGGCAGCGCTTAATATAGTTCCTGTGTGAAAAGGTGTTTGCTCCAGCGCCTTTTCATAGAAACCCCGGGCTTCATCCAGGCGTCCCATTGCTTCCAGGCTAACTGCTTTAAAGTAAGGTTTATACTTTAGCTTTTGAGCACCGATATGTGCTGCGCGCAGGGTATCGGAACGCCCGTTTAATTCTAAAAATTCTCTTTGTGCAATAAGCAAATTCATGTAGGAGAATTGCAGCCTTTCATACATCAATGGATGTACGTTTTCCGTCAGCATCACATTCCACATTTCATTGGCCAATTCCAGGTCTCCCTGTTGTAAATACCCCTCTATGAGGTGGTTAACAATCATTCCCTTGTAGTTTGGGTTTTTGACAGAAGCTAATATTCGCTTAATGTCTGTTACATTTGTTGCTCTGGGACTATAATAAATATATTTAACTTTCAGGTAGTCTTCGTTCCAATTTACAACGGTATCTATTTTATCGGTATTAAGCAGACCTTTCATTTCCAGGGCAAGATCACTGATACTGGTATCGGTTACTTCAATTTCGTCTAACAGTTCCAGACTTTTGTCTGAAAAGCCGTATTCTGCGTTTAATAAACAATAATCAAAAGCTGCATGATTCGATTTCATTATAGGCTGAGCATCGTAGCTTGTTTTAAAATAATTCATGGCTATCAACGGAGCATCGCTTTCATACATCATATAACCAGCCATATTGCCATAATAGGCATGAGACGATGATGGTGCATTTATGAGCATATTATCTAATGCGAGTTTCATTTGTTGACTGTTTCCGTGTATGAAATAATAATTAGCCATAAGGTAATAAATATCCTCAAAATAGAGGTCGTTACCGGGGTGAATAAATTGCTTCAGAAGGTTTTCAAATGAACGGTCCGTTTCTTCCCTTTGACTGAAAAGGTAGTTGTTCAAATAGAATATATCATCTTGATTAAGTATACTGTCGCTCAACAGCTGTTCATTAAAAGGTAGCTGATGTTTTTTGCCGAAATAAGAATTTACCTGTTGTTTGTTGATTTGATAGTGAACGTCGTTCTGGAACAAATTTGCCGTTATCATGGAGTCCAAGCCTAAATCTACCTGACTTAATGCATGAATGTAAAACAAATCTGCTCCGGTAACCGGATTGCCTTCGCTAAGTTCCCATGCGCTTGCATAATAGATGTATGAAGAGTCCAGCTGGTTTAATCGAATAAATGAATGTGCGATATTATGGTTGAGCTGATAAGACTCCGGAAACAGTTCGTATCCTTTCTTTAAAGTGAACAGGTCGTAAAAGTTGGGGGAATGTAATCGCTGTGCATTAGCAAGGTTTACATAAGTTTGTGGTGAGGGGTCCTTACTTACAATATCCTCCAGGTGTTCTACAACTTTGGCGTAGTCTTGCTCTTTTTCAGCAAGTTTTGCCAGGTAAAAGGCTGCTTTTTGATTGCCTCTGTCCATAGCGTTACTTCTTTGGCAATAGTCCTTTTTTAACAATTCTTCTTCGTTAACATGGTATACATCTGCCAGGTAATTGTAATACCCTGATTTACTTTTGTAATATTGTTGCCAATTATCTTCAGCCATTAACATTATTACAAAAATAACGGCACTAAGGCGCGCTACATAGTAGGGCAGGTGTTGTGGCGTATAAAGGATTTTATAGATGGGTAAATTCTTGAGAAACTCAGGAAGGAAGTTAAATAGTACGTAAACAAAGAATGCCAGGCCAAAACACAGATGAGAATATAAGATGATGTCGTTAATGGCACGTAGCATAGAGGTGTTTCCTGTCTGGTAAACAAAATATAAAGTGATAAACCCTGTAATTGCCAGACTTAAATACAAATAAGCTCCAACCGGTGCGAAAGGTAAGATTTTGCTGAATAGGGAAGATCTCCTTTTATGCCCCCAAATTCCCAGAATAGCTGAGAATATGAAGAAATACAGTGGATTAAAATAGGATAGTTCCCAGTCGATTGTTCCTTTCTTATTGAAATAATAGATTGTTAGGTTTCCAAGGTAAATCACCGAAAGAGCCACGAAGTTAAGCACATTTATTTTAGGGTTTGAGCTTCTGGATAAGCTCACAAGTGTTAAAAAGGCGCTTAAAAAGTCGTAGGCGATGAGGCCTATAAAAAGAATTGTAACGCACCAGGGTATCCAAATACTATATCCTGAATAGGCAATAGCAGGACTATGCATGTTACTGGTTGTTAATAGAAAATAGCCTGTGCCGAGCGTAAGTATTAGAAAGACCAATAAACGAAGCCAGGCAGAAGTAGTGGTGAGGTAGGCATTGAATAAAAAACTTACAGCCGTGAAAATTGCCATTATTGACAACATAATGGTATTGTTGCCGAGACCTGCAATTTCATGCAGGTCTATTCGTAAGAAATAAATCCAGGCGAGAAAAACGGCTAGTCCACTTAAGTGCCAGAGACTCTGTTTAACCATTGAAAGTGCGGTAAGAGCAAGTGCCGAAGCCAATGCAAGAACTACCAGGTATATGGTGTATACGGTGCTCGGAATAGCTTTGATTTCAACGCGGAAATGTTGGTCTACGAAGTAACCTTGAGATTGAAGTTCATAGTCTATTAGCTTTCTTGAGAATTTATGTGTGGGTACATTAATGTCATGACTATTGATATTTGTTTTCCACTCGGTAGCATTATCAAAGCCAACCTGAGTCGAACTCACAAAAAGAATAATACAAGCAAAAAACAGCGACAAAAATATGTAATAGATATATTTATGCTGCTTTTCCCAGTCTTTCCAAAATAATAGTGTTGTATCCAATGTCTTCTATATTATTAAATAGCGTTACTGTTAAAGTTTCATTCCAGGGTTATGTACCTTTATTGATTCGTGCATAACATTATAAGTTTTTTGTTTGAGCTCTTCAAGGTCGTCCAGTGTCAAGCCTTTGGTAGGGATTGGCTCATGGAATATCATTTTTAATTTATGCATCCTTAAAGGAAATTTGGCATCGGGCAAATATTTCCAATTGAATGGAGTTGTAACAGGAATAATTGGTATTTGTTTTTCAATGGCTATAATAAAAGGGCCATTTTTAAACTTGATCATTTTGGGAGCAATAGTTGTGTCCGGAATAGTACCTTCCGGAAATATGACGATATCATGCCCTTCATCTACTGCCTTTTTAGATTTATCTATTGATTCTTTAATGCTTTTTTTTCCTTTTCTATTTAAGGAGATGTACAAATTTTTAAACATGTAACCAAATAAAGGCACTTTGTTTAGTTCTGACTTTCCTATTACTTTGAAATAGCCAGGTATACCGACAAAGAGCATAGGGATGTCAAGGTAAGACGTATGGTTTAGACAGTAAACAGCAGGCCTTTCCAACGGTTCCTGATGCAAGCGTTCAACTTTGAAAAAAATAAAGCTTAGTTTAAAAAAGATATTACCCCATACCACATTAGCATAATGACCTATTCGGTGTAATTTCTTATGTTGTATAGAAATAAACATTACAGGGAATGTGATAAGAAATCCACTGATTACCCAAACAACAAATAAAGCTGTATGCAGCCACTTTAATACTATCATTTATAAATATTGAAATGAACCTCTAAAATTAGCACAACCAGCGTTCTAACACAATTCCTCCGTGAAAGTTTTAGGGCTTTTACTTGTTTTACCAAAAAGATCCCCAAAAATGGGGGTATTCGTGCTATTTTTAGTATATCTTCCAACGAAAATAAAAACAAGGAATGAGCAATGGCAAATTGTAAAGCTGTCATTAGTTGCTTGTAGTTGCTTGCAAAATTTGAATATTCATGCATAAAGTAGGAATTGACCTTGGAGGTACAAAAATCGAAGCGGTGTTATTAGATCAAAATTTGAATGTGGAAAAGCAAATTCGCATTGATAATATACACAACAACGATTACCATAATGTAATAAATAATATTTGTACCATTTATGAAGAAGTATTGAAGGAACACCCCGAGGTGACACATACTGTAGGGATCGGGACTCCCGGGAATCTCTTACCGGGAAGCAATCTGCTTCAAAATTGCAACATGCTTTTTATGAATGGAAAACCCATTAAAAGTGATTTGGAATTACAGTTGAAACGTTCTATAGCCATAGATAATGATGCCAACTGTTTTGCACTTGCCGAAGCAACAATGGGTGCCGGTATAGGAAAAGATGTAGTTTTTGGAGTGATAATGGGAACCGGTTGTGGTGGCGGTTTGATTATAGATCAAAAGGTGATCAAAGGACTTCGAGCGCAGGCAGGTGAGTGGGGGCACACTACGATTAATTACAATACGGGGCGTCCATGGACCTCAAATCTCAACGGAGTGGTTGAGGCATATATTTCAGGTACAGGTGTTGAACAAAACTATAAAGAGCGATTTGGTACTGGCAAAAAGGTCCCTGAGATTATAGCATCTTATCGTATGAACGATTCGGAAGCTATAGTTGTAATAGATGATTTTTTGGAACATTTTGGCCTGTCTATAGCAAATTTAATACGTTTTCTGGACCCTGATGTTATTGTAATAGGTGGTGGACTTTCAAATATCCCGGAGTTATATAATGAAGGACTCGAAAGGGTAAGGAAATATGTGTTTAACAATGATCTTTATACCCCGGTTGTTAAAAACATATGTGGTGACGCCGCGGGGGTATTGGGGGCGGCCATGATTGGAGTGTAAACTGAACCTACATGCTCCCGGAACGTATAAAATTGTAAGACAACTATTACTCTCTTTGTGTTTTATACGACCTCTTACCAGAAAAACCTAGGTTATCGGTATTAATACGGATGGATATTTTAACTATTACAGGTTTAAATTTGAACCTATTTAGGTGATAAGCGTAATATTCTATGGTAATTCTGTGAAAAGAAAGGTGTCTATTTGTATTTCAAATGAAGTATATTAAGTAGATTTGATGAAATTTGGATAATTTTATTAGAAAAAAAAATCGGAATTTTTTTCCGTTCAGGTGTCTGTTCATACTGCTTCTAAGTGTGCTAGGCCTACGTGCGTCCGCTCAGCAGATATCTCTGATTGTGGACCACAGGGTTGTAAACGATACATTATTTTTAGACTTCGAAGTGGCTAATAGTGGCATCCCTTCCCTTAATTTTAGTACAGCAGACTTTATTATTGCTTTAGATACTAATGGCTTGTTTTTCAGTCAAAGTGTAATTGTGCAGCAAGGAAATTGGTCGGCAGCAGCATCTGCCTGTTTTAATAATGTGGCCATGACTACCAGTGGGGATTCGCTTACTTTACATATAACCAATAACCCTGGAGCAGGTTGTACAAGCGCCAGTCAGGCAACCGCCGATGGCGATACGGCAACATTGGCTTCTGTAGCTATTCCTATCGAAAATTGTGTGGAATCTGTGTCATTAAGAAAGGTGATAGGTGCGGGTGAGCAAAGAATTAGTTGGGAAGGATTAAATCATGCAACAGATCTCGGAAATAACTATGACCAGGTATTTCCGGGTATTGGATTGGTAGACCTTAACAATATAGGAGCTCCGGGTTTTGTGATTTCGAACGCACGTTTCTGCTCCAACGATCCTATTGTAACCGCTATTACAGGTGCTAATACAAGTGCCGGATTTGTTTATGAATTTTTTAAATATGATGCTTCTACAGCATCAAATGTTTTATTGGCCACTCAATCCGGAACCAATGTTATATATACAACCGTACCCGGAGATAATATTGAAGATGGCGACAGTTTGTTTGCTCGTGTTTCTGACGCCAGCTGTACCTATCAAACTACTGCCTTTCCATTAACCGAAGCCAGAGGTATCCTTAACAATTTAGCCGATACCATCGATGCTTGTGAAAACGATACGGTTACTATTACCTATTCGTCCAATGTTACTAATACTTATACCTGGTATGACAGTGTAGGAGGAAGCCTTGGAGGAAATGTGAATGAAATAGATGTGATTCCCACTGAAGACATGCTTGTCATCGTTCAGGCCGACAGTGCCGGTTGTTCCCAAATAGATACCGTAACTATTGATTTGCCGGAACCACTTGACCTTGGTGCCGATATCACTATTTGTGCAGCAGATTTCGGTGTGCAAAATATTTCCGTACCAAATATCTACGCCACTTATCAGTGGTACTACAGTCGTCCGGGTACTGTTACATATAGTTCTATTCCCGGGGCTACTTCCAATGTGCTGATTATCGACTCCATTGGTTCATTCAAACTGGATGTTGAAACAGTGAATACCTGTGAACTATCAGATACGATTGAGATCGAGAGTAATGTAGGCGTACAAATTCTAAGTGACCAGATAGATACTTTGTGTTTTGGTCAGTCCGCAACACTGTCTGTTATTAATACGGGAAGTGGTCCGGCTTTCGTAAGTTATGAATGGATAACCGGTGAAACAACTCCTACAATATCCGCTACCAGTTCTGGAAATTATACGGTTATTGTTACTGATGCCAATGGATGTATCGGGATGGATACCTTCACGAATGTAATTCATAACAAGCCTGTTGCTCGTATTAATACAGATACATCATTTATTAATGCCGATGGAATTAAATATAACGAATGGTGGGTAGGCGAACTGGACCTTTCCGCTGCATTTCCTGCGCTTTCAAGCATGTGGAATGTGACTTATCATGATGGTAGCATATACCTGACCGAAGATGGTAATTTAAATCATATTCGAAGAATAGATCTCGCAGACACAACAGCATCTGTTTACGCCGGGGCAAGCAGCACGAACAATACCTTTTTTGACTCTACTGCAGCCGTACATAAAACGATCGCAGAATTTGGGTTTCCCAATAGCACCGCTTTTGATTCAAGGGGGCAGCTGTATGTAACCAATCACGATTTCAATGCGATTAGTAAAATCGATGTGGCCGATTTTGTGAGTGTGTTTAGTGGCAATCCCGGTAATCCTGCAATCGAAAATAGGGAGGGGCAATTCAAAGAAGCAAGGTATTATGACCCAACGGGCATTTTTATTGATCAATTTGATAATATTTATGTGTCCGATCATGAAAACCATGTTATCAAGATAATTTCAAAAGAAGGATTTAGCGACTATTTAGCTGGTAGTAGCAGTTCCCCCGGTCAATCGGGAAGTGTGGATGGTATCGGACTCGATGCACGTTTTAATTTACCTATGGGCTTGGACATGGACCTGGAAGGGAATTTATATGTTGCAGATCAGGGTGGGCACCTTATCAGAAAAATTGATTTGGCCGCCAATGTGACAACATTCTTGGGTGTGCCTCTCATGGGGCCCGGTTATGTCGATGGGCCGGCTTCTACCTCTCAATTCAATAACCCATGGAACGTAGTAGCAGATGATATGGGTAATCTGTTTATTTCCGATCGTAGTAATAATGTGTTACGTCAATACGATGCACTTACCGATTCAGTTATAACGATCGCCGGAACAGGTGTCATTGGAGATTTAAATGGTGCGGGAGATGAAGCTCGTTTTAGCCTTGTACGTGGTCTCACCATGAATCCTGAAACCAGAATATTGTATATGGTCGACGCACTATCCTTCAAGGTAAAAACAATTCATCAAAACAAGACCGTTCGGGTATGCCCTAATCTTGATGTTCCCCTAAGTGGTGCTTTATCTCAAGCCGATAGTTATCGATGGTATGATGCGGTAGGAACGCTGTTGAGCGATTCGGCTACTTATGTGGCCACAGATAGTGGCATGTATGTATTGGAAGTTACTAAGGGTGGGTGTGTAAACACGGATAGTATATTTGTGACTTATTTACCTACAAACGCGGTATCTGCAGTTCCGGATTCGGCAATTTGTCCGGGCGACGAAGCAGTACTTTTCGCGAGGGATGCGGCTGATTACGTGTCTTTTGACTGGTATGATCTGGATTCGGCAATAAATATTGGGACGACAGCTTCGATTACAGTAAGCGACAGTGGAAACTATGTGGTGTTCGCAACAGATGCTCAGGGATGCATTGTAACCGATACCGCCTCTATTACCATAAAAGACCTTCCCGATCTTAGCAATGTAAATATGATCCCTGAAACACTTTTTTGCATTGATGATACCATAGAAGTAGTGACACCTGCATCGGTTACAGGGCATCCCTTGTATTTGCAAACCATTTGGCAAGACAGCTCTATTGGCGATACGCAAAATGTAACTGCCGGCGGCCTGTATGTTGCTTCCATAATTACTACGGAAGGTTGTATGATTACAGAGATAGATACTGCCTATTTTTATAGTAGGCCCGATTTGGATATAACGGCACCTTTATCAAATCATGAATGGTATGTTTCTACACTCACTAGTGGCTTAGGGCAACCCACTGATATTGTGGAAGCGCCAAATGGCGATCTTTTCGTGTCAGATCAACTCAATCATGTTATTTACAGAGTAGATAAGGCAGGTAATAGTTCCGTCTACGCCGGCCAGAGTGGTAATTCAGGTTATGTTGATGATAATGTACCTACCAATGCTTTGTTCGACAGACCGATGGGGCTGGCTTTAGATAACGATGGGAATTTATATATTGCCGATGCCGGGAATAACCTGATTAGGAGAATATCAACGGCAGGCGTAGTCTCTACCTATGCGGGTCAGTTTTATGTTACATTGCCTAATCACATGGATGGTCATGTGGATTCCTGCAGGTTTAATACACCTTCCGATATCACATTTGCAGCAAATGGATATTTGTACGTCGCAGACAAAGGAAACGATGTTATTCGTTGGATTGAACCCTATTCACAACAGGTGCACACCATCGGAGTTGTGGATGCAGGAAGTACCATAGACGGACCTGTGGTGACAGCTACTTTTGATGAACCGGGCTTTCTCTATTTTCACAAATCGGGACTTTTGATGGTTGGTCAGAATAGTGTCTTAAGAAGTATAGACTTAGTGGCAGGGATAGTTAATTCGTTCGATAACGGTCCTACTGGAGGGGTGTCATTTACAGGCCCGGTAAACGGAATAACAGCACTAAACGATGAATTGGAATTTGTCTTTGCGGCTAATAATCGTCAGCAATTGATGTTATCTTCCGGGTCCGCCACAACAGTGAATTTCGCCGGACAAAATATAACACCAGGTACCACTGATGGCCGATCTGATACCGCGCGGTTTAATACCCCGATGGGAATGACAATATCGAGTAACCATCACATTTATTTAGCAGACCAGGTCAATGGTAGTATTCGCGTTCTAAAAGACTCTTCATACGTGGTTATTTGTGAAAACTCATCGTCAGAACTTCAGTCAACAAGTGGATCATCTTATTTATGGTCCGGACCAAATGCATTTTCATCAAACTTACAAAGTGTTACCGTAGCCGATTCAGGTCGTTATTATTTAGAATACACAGATGCAAATGGTTGTTTTGCTTATGATAGCATCAATGTAAATGTGAACCCCTTACCAATTGTAACGATAGATACTGCTATTAATAATACAGGTATAGGCCCAGATAGTATTTCATATTGTAGAGGAGATACGCTAACCCTATTGGGGAATCCGCACACGACAGGATTTTTGTATCAGTGGAAAAGGCTGGGCGATCCATCCATTATTGAAATTGACGATTCCTTGCTTGTAAGTAATGAGGAAACAACATTTGTATTATTCCTAAGGGAAGTTGCGACTACATGTGCGAATTTCGATACAATTACGGTGCAGTATTATATCGACGATTTGGACCTTGGTACAGATCAGACAATTTGTTATGACGATTGTATAACCATAGATGCCGACCCTTCCGCTAATCCGGAATATAGTACGTTTTTATGGAGTGATAGCTCGACAAACAGTAGTTTGCAGGTATGTGAAGGAGGTGTCTACAGCGTGGAAGTATTAACCGTGAATAATTGTGTATATACAGACTCTATTGATGTCAGCGTAAACCTGGAACCTCTTATCTCCATTAATTCCGGAAGCAGAAAATACGTGGAATCTATTGCGGGAAGTTCAGCAGGGTTTTCCAATAATGTAGATCCGGTTTTAGCACAATTTAACAGGCCCAAGGATTTAACAATGGACGATGCCGGAAACTTGTTTGTGGCTGATCATCAAAATAATGCTATTCGCAGAATAGCGGCGGGAACAGGTGTTGTTACCACATTTGCAACGCTAACGGGTAATCCAAACGCACTGGCTATCGATAAAAACAATCGACTATTTGTTGCTCAGGAAGCGCCAAGCAAAATAGTAGTGGTTTCTACAACCGGTACAGTAAGTGATTATGCTGGCGATGGTACCGCTGCTTATAATGACGGGCCGGCTATAAGTGCCAGATTCAATAATCCTGCCGGTATAGCTGTAGACGAAAATAATCGAGTTTATGTGGCCGATGCGGATAATCACGTGGTGAGAATGATAGACCCTAAAACAATGTTGGTGTCAACAATTGGTGTTTATTCCGGAGGAGTGTTTAGCGGGACATATGTAGATGGCGATTTCAATACCGCAACTTTTAATCATCCCGGAGCTCTAGCCATCGATCCTAATGGAGATTTGTACATTGCAGCTAATGCTTCCGGTTCGTCACCTCGAGTTAGAAAAATAGATTTACATACCAATCAAGTGAGTACTTATTCTTTACAGAATAATAATGTTTCTTTCGGTCATCTAAACGCTTTGACAACAGATAACCATGCCAGCGTATGGGCTACAAGTGATTTAAATACATTATTGAGCATCAATAGTGGTGATCAATTGAGCAATCATGTAGCCGGATCATCGGGTAATACAGGAGATCAGGACGGCTTTGGCTCACAGGCACTGTTTAACCTGCCATCGGGAGTCCACTTCGATACCAGGAATGGAGGGCTATATGTCGCCGATGCCAATAATCACAAAATTAAATTTATAGAAGACAGCTCGGAGGTGTTTTATTGCGTAGGAGATTCTGCACAACTGGATGTCAGCTTAGTTCAAGGTAATGGTGGTACATTTACATGGTCCAATGGTGCCAATACAACTTCTGTTTATGCCAATTCTCCCGGAAACTATTCAGTAACATTTGTTGATGGAACAACAGGTTGTTCTACATCAGACTCCATTTATGTTACTGAACTTCCCAATCCGCAATTTGCAAGCCTTATACCCGACACTACCATTTGTTCTTATGATTCCATCAATCTATATGCAGTAGGGATGAGCGTTCTCGATAGCGTGGTCTGGAGCTATATTGATACGGTTTTAAATGATACCGTCGTATTGTCCTCCGGTATGATTGCAGATACTTTATTTGATATTTCAGGGGCTAATGTCGGTACATACCTTGCAACAGTCATAAACCCTTCCTGTGATACAACAATAGCTGTTGAAGTTAAAGACGTTAATATACAAGCAACGATTGCTGTAAGTGCAGATACTATTTGTTTTGGGGATCAGGTGCAGTTGGACGGAACCGGCTCATTTAGCTCAGAAGTTTAGCAGCTTATTCCTGGGATACTACAGCTGCCCCCGGACCGGTAATACCAGATTTGGTAACTTCCATTATTACATCTACACCTGACAATACGGGTATCAATACCTATGTGCTCGAAGTTAGTGACTCGCTGGGTTGCTTGGCTTACGATACTGCAAATGTCTTGATGGGTGATCCAATAAGCAATGTGTTTATTCCCGATAGTCTGTTTATATGCAGTAATACACCTGTTTCAGGGTCCGTTATGTCTAATCCGACAGGTGGTTTTAGCCCTTATCAGTATAATTGGTCAGCAAATCCGGCCTTTATTAATCTAAGCAATGCTAATCAACAAAATGTGAATGTCATGCCTTCAGATACCACAGCGGCGTCGAGTGGTATGCTGACAGTTTCTATTACCGATAGTCTGTTATGTACAGGCTCCGATTCCATCTTTGTTCAAATTGACCATGTCGAAATCAATTCAAGTCCATTACATGAGGTGATGTGTGTAGGAATTGCAAATAACATTACTTCCTCTTTGCAGGGTGTAAGCGGTACTTTTGGCATCGATTGGATAGATGGAGATGATTTGTCAGCGACAGATGTACTAAATCCAATCGTAGCGCCATTGGTAACCAATACCTACAGTGTAGTACTTACTGATAGCACCACTTCCTGTACAGACACGAGTTCATTTGTCATAAACGTGAATCCGGCGGTAGCCGATGCCGGTGGTCCTTATGTGCTGTGCTCTTCTGATACTATTTCCATGGATGCGAGTGGGTCATTGGGTTCTGTAACATTTACAGTTGGAGATCCGCACGTATATCAATGGCAAAGATTGGGAGGAGACGGAGGTGATATAATTGTTACAGATTTGAATCTGCAACAAGCACGCATAACTGGCGGGACAATTGGACAACAAACAATTGTCTCATTAACAGTTACCGATTCTTTGGGCTGTACCGACAGCGACACTACTACGGTAGATTGGACCAACTATTCGGTGCTGCAAATGAGGGCCGATACCTTATTACTCTGTGGAACTTCATCCGATTCTTTAATTATAGATGCAGTATTAGGAGGAACGGCACCATTTGTATATAACTGGAGTTTACTGTCAGGGAATACGCAAATTTTATCACCTATAGACACAAGTTTCTTGTTGGTAGATTTCAACGCTATAAGCGATCATGATACTTCTTTAATAACCATTGATGTGCAAGACAGTGTAGGTTGTGATGCACGTGATACGGTTGCTGTAATAGGTTTGGATTTTCAAATCGACGCATTAACAAACGCCAGCTCAATATGTCCGGGTGAATCTGCTGAGTTGAGCGTTCAGGTGCTGGAGGGTGGTACCGGAAATTATGCCTACAGCTGGACCCCTGTTGGAGCGGTAGATACAGCTACTTCTGCAAATCCATCTACAACAACATTAGTTAGTACTACATATGTTGTCGATGTTACAGATCTTCGGTCGGGATGTACTTTCACCGATTCTGTAAGTGTTACAGTAAGAGATATTAATGCTGTAATTGGAAATACGACAGATTCCGATTCCCTGACAAGTTGTTTTGGTAGCCCTTTCAATTTGAGCGCCGCTAATTCTTCAGGAGGAACTCCATTTGGCGTCGGGAATAGCTATCGTTACACATGGACACAATTAGTCGGAGATGCTGTTCCGTTTGGCGTTGCAGATACCAATGTTAGTGCGAGTATTTCAGGAGGAACTCCTGGTACTTATTCCATGATAGAATTACGCATTGAAGATGCTATCGGGTGTAATACCAGCGATACTTTGGTGCTTTTCTGGAACGATTCAATAGCAGTGAGCTTTGTTAATGATAATTATGTTTGCCTAGGAGATTTCGATACCATCCAGGCTCAGGTGTCTGGTGGAAGCCCTGGTTATTTGTTATCGTGGATAAATAACAGTGCCGGAGCAGTAAACTTCAACGGTCCTATAAATCAGAATGACCTTGTTATTTCCGGTAATAGTGCGGCATCAAATGCACTTATAAGCTTACAGGTTACGGATAGCAGAAGTTGTGTGCTTATTGAAAATACATCAATTAATGTATCCGAACTCTATGCCTTTATTAGCAGCAGTGCAGATTCTATATGCCCGGGTACATCGATCACTTTAACAGCACGTGACAGCCTGGCGGTTGGTGGGGTTGCGTACGATTTCGGTTTCGGGTTTCAAGCCTCGAATACAATCATACTTTCGTCTTTCAACGATACGACATACCACCTTACAGTATATGATTCAGTCAGTAGTTGTACCGCCGGCGATTCTATTAATGTAACAACGAGTGATTTGAATGCAATTATTGGAAATGTGGCCGATGCAGATACACAGGGCGTTTGTTTAGGGAATAACTTAAACCTTACGGCAATTAACTCAAATGGCGGAAGCACATTCCCATCCGGTAATCCATATAAATATAGCTGGACTCAAGTAGTAGGCGATGCCTCAGGATTAAACGGGAATGATACTAATATGACCGCAGTAGTTAGTGGCGGTACTATTGGTACAAATTCTGTTATTGTGCTCGAAATTACCGATGGAGCAGGTTGTGTGGATTACGATACAACAGTAGTATTTTGGAACGATTCTTTATCTGTCTCAATAGCTACAGATAATTATGCCTGTTTGTCATCTAATGACACATTGAGAAGTACGGTGAGTGGAGGAAGCCCGGCTTATACTTACCTGTGGACCGTGCAGGGAGGAAGTGCGTTGAATATTGTTGGGGCCAATGACACTACCGAAATAGTAGTACGAGGAACAGCTACTCCAAACACTTCTACAATTGTACTCGCCGTATCAGATGCTTTTGGGTGTTCGGGTAGTGCTTCTGTGAATTTGGATGTAGTTGAACTCTTTGCCTTTGTTACTTCAAATATTGATACGGTTTGTGCGTTGGCCGATGTAATGCTTACTGCCAGAGATAGTTTATCACTGGGAGGTGTTGCTTATGACTTTGGGTTGGGATTCCAGTCATCGGATACTGTTATATTAAACACATTGCTCGATACCACTTTCAGTGTAACTATATTGGATTCATTAACAGGCTGCCAGGCAAGCGATTCGGTAGATGTAGTAGTTCATGATCTTAAAGCATTAATTGGGGCTATCACAGACCCGGATACTTTAGGGGTCTGCCAGGGAACAAGTATAAATCTTAACGCACTTAATTCCAGTGGAGGGGCGCAATTTAGTGCTGGTACACCGTATCTTTACGACTGGACGCAATTATCAGGTGATGCCAATGGTTTAACAGGAAATGATACCAATGTGGCCGTCACACTTAATAATGGTACCGTTGGTACATATTCATTGCTGGAATTAGTGGTGGAAGATGCTATCGGGTGTTTTGGCCGTGATAGTGTGACTATATTTTGGAGTGCTCCTATGGATGTCACGCTTAATTCCGACCAATATGCATGTATAGGTTCTGTAGATTCGGTAAGCAGTACAGTATTAGGTGGGCTGGCTCCATTTACATATAATTGGCAAATTCTGCCAGGAAGTCAATTGTTGATTCAGGGTGCCACTAACACTCCAGACGTGGCAGTTACGGGAACCACCTTCCCCGATTCGGGCTATGTACATTTGCAAGTGAGTGACCCATTCGGGTGTAGCGACTCTGACAGTATTTTAATACGAATGAGCCAGCTATTTGTGGCCTTGAATTCGAATCTGGATAGCACTTGTTCTAATTCGACTGTAGTACTTACTGCTTCAGATAGCCTGGCTAGCGGAACTATTGCTTACGATTTTGGTAGCGGATTTCAACAGTCAAATACAGTAAACCTTAGCTCTCTTGGAGATACATTATACCAGGTTGTAATCATAGACTCATTAACCGGTTGTACCGCATCTGATAGTAAAGATGTTAAAATCATTCAGCTCGACGTAGCAATTGGAGGAACGGATACGACTTTATGTTTTGAGGATTCCCTATTTACCTTAAATGCTATTGTAAACGGAGGCATCCAGCCATTCACTTATCAATGGTCAACTTCAAATCCACTGGAAGCTCCGATTGCAGATGCAGATACTGTATTAGTTAATCCGGCAGCTCAGGGAATTGCGGTGCCAACAGTTTATCAATTGACAGTTTCAGATTCCGCTGGTTGCATAGGCAGTACCTCTTTTGATGAAATACGTCTTCTTTACAGGAATTATGAGTTTAATATAACTATTGGGTCCGATACAAGCATATGTGCTAACGACTTACCGCTAACACTGGGCGCAAACCCAATAGTTAGTGCATTTGATGGAGATAACAGTAACTTCAGTACTACCTGGTCAACTTCAGGTGGAACATTATCGAGTAATACGGCATTTAATCCTTTATTTAATACGATATCAGCAGATAGTGTTTATACATTACATTTAGTAGCGGCAGACCTGGATGTGCCAACTTGTACAAAGACAGATAGCATTAACATCACCGTCAATGCTATGCCGGATGTGATATTGGCTGATTCAACTTTCTGGTGTAACGGAGAAGTACTTGTTTTACCCGATACAACTATTAACTATCTCCCTGGTACCATATTTCAGTGGTATCGCAATGATACCTTATTGGTAGGAGAGAATAATGCAAGCTATACGGTAAACAATGAAGGCATACATGTGATGGTAGTTACAGATAACAGATTATGTAGCAATAGCGATTCTACACTTGTAATAAGCGGATCAAGCCCTTCTGTGGCTATAAATAACACTATAGCAATTTTCTGTGCCGATACTACTTACCATTTAGCAGCAAATATATCGCCCCTCAATTCAGGTACAATAACATGGCACCATGATGGTCTGGGTACAATAGATGATACTACTGCGGCGTCAACGACCTATACGCCGGATGTAGCCGATAGCCAGATAAAGTTTTACATTAATTATGTGACATTATGCGGATCCAGTTCCGACTCGATTAATGTGGACGTAGCCCCGGTACCAGATGCTGTTATCAACGCCAGTGATAATCAAGCAAGTTTAGGACAGACAATAAGCTTTAGCCAAAATTCTTCCGGTAATAACCTAAACTATAATTGGTCGATTGCTTATGGTGTCGATAGTGTGGTTAATTTCACCGGGATTGGACCTCACGGAGTTACTTACTCAGAAAATGGTATTTATGATGCGGTACTAACGGTTACCGACTCTGTGGCGGGTTGTACAGATGCTGAAACAATTCAAATTACCGTTTTAGGTACAAACATTTTATTCGTTCCAAACGTATTTTCTCCTAATGCCCTTCACGAGGACAATCAAACCCTAAAAGTATTTGGCGTCAATATAAATGCCGACGAATTTGAGTTTATTGTTTATAACAGATGGGGAGGAATTGTATATGAGTCATTAAGTCTTAGCGATATGATTAGTTTCGGATGGAATGGAACATATATGGGAAGCGGAGGTGTCTTGGAAATGGGGGTATATACTTACACCCTGAAGGCTTCTTTTATAGACGGAACGGTAATAGACAAAGTTGGATCTATAACGATGATGAAGTAATTAGATGAAACAAATAAGCTTAATTATATCGCTCTTTATAGTGGTGTTTGCTGTTCCTCACGCAAAATCACAAGATGCGGTATTCTCTCAGTTTTATGCCTCGTCTCTTTATTTGAATCCGGCGTTTGCAGGAAGTAATACCAACCTCTCGTTTAGTTCTAACTATAGATCTCAGTGGAAAAGTATCGTTCTGCCCTATGTAACCAACCAAATGAGTTTTGTTAAACCATTATACAGAGATGGACTTACAGAAACCCATATCGGAGGTCTGGGGTTGTCAATGTACAATGACAGAGCAGGAGATGGGAATTTTAAGACACTCGGAATAAATATAAATGCTGCTTACAATTTGCAACTAACAAGAAACGACGAACACATAATTTCCTTTGGAATACAGGGAGGTATAGTGCAAAAGAACGTAGATTATACGAATCTGGAATGGGGAGAGCAGTATAATCCTTTTATAGGTTTTGACGCAACGCATATACCAGGGGAGACACAGTTAGGGCAAAATAGAATTTATCCCGATATTGCTGCGGGTGCGGTATATTATTACAATATACAAGAAGAATTTAATGCGAAAAAAATTAGTGCATTTGCCGGAGTCTCCGCTTATCACATGAATCAGCCCGATGAATCGTTTGTTCAAGATATGGAGAGCAAATTACCTGTGTCGATTAAAGCGCACGGAGGAGTTAAGTACGTTCTGAATCGTAAAATGCGCTTGTCGCCTAACGTCTTGTTTTTGACCCAAAATGAAGTGTATCAAATGAACTTGGGAATGTACTGGAATTACCGGGTTCTTAATTCAGCAAACGAATTATTTAAAAAGACAGACCTGATTGTTGGAGCCTGGTACCGCTACGGAGATGCTTTTATTGCTTCAGTAGGTTTGCACAATAAAATATATACCTTAGGTTTCAGTTACGATTATAATACTTCTTCACTTCGCTTCGCCACAAGGGGGAGGGGAGCCTGGGAGGTGTCTTTGACTTTGAGGAAGGTTGAAAATAGGAAGCCTAAGCATTTTGCCACTCCTCGTATCTAGCTTAAATGATGGCTATTAAGGTCGCCAGGCCTATTAAGCGAACCGCATTGGCTAACATTACTTTATAAATGTATCCTTTTGGGAAATCGTTATTGTTGAGCCGATTGTATTGACGAGCACCTTGAAAAATGATGTAACAGATCAATAGCGTATTGTAAAGAAAGCTTGCTATATGAGTAGGAATAAACGCTAATCTGTCGTTTAACAAAAACAAACCAACGATTCCTAAAATTATAAATAGGTTGTATTTGCCATTGGAGTTTGACAACTTATGCAGTTTATCAAGCTCATCATTTGTTAGTGATGCATTTGCCCACCTGTTAATGCGTCTGGAAAGGTAAATGACGGCCATTACAATGAGAATTACGTTTAAGAAACTATTGGACATATAATTTGCTTTTCGAAAGAATGATAAAAATAAGCAGATTTTGGCAAATGTTATAATATTAAAAATCATGAAACAGCTTATTATAATTTTAATTGCGGGACTAATAGGGGTATCTGGCTATACACAATTCCCGGAACCTTATGTTGATGTCTATTTTGTGCTTATTCACGCTTCAAAAGATTACGATCAGGCACGAGATGTAGCCGAAGGTGCTCACCAGAAATTGGGCCTTAAACTCGCTTTAGGTGGGAATTATCCAAGCGCTGAAGAAGGGTTGACGAATGACTTGATATGCGATTGTGGCGTGAGTCATGGATATATTCCTCGTGGACGTGAAGGGAATAATAATTACATAAGTGTGGAGTTTAGCTCTGCTTTTAATGGTTTTTCTGAAGGGTATTATATAGTTGTTATTGCACAGGGGGACCGGGATCATGCTAAAGAATACTTAAGTCGTGCAAAAGAACACTATGCCGATGCATATATAAAAAAGGCTCCTGTCTACATGGGGTGCATGCATTAACAGGAGCAGGGCGGATTAAATATGCTTGATTTTATTAAATTCCTTCATTAGCCTTCGTTTTAATTGGCTTAACTGTTGGTTGGGACCATACTGCAAAAGAATTTCCGAATTATTGGTGTTGTCGTAGGCAAATAGACCGGTTTTGTATTTTAGGATGCTGTTGTTTGTGCTGTTTACCTTTTTGATTACCAGGCGTTCAATGTTTTCAATTGATATCCACTGTCCTCTCTTTTGACCTAAAACCGCGTGATATTTCCGAATGCGTTTGTTTAAGTAATCAATTTGAAATCCACTGGATCTAATACTCAAAATGATGCCTGCCACGGATAAACACATTCCTAAAATAAAAAGGTGAAGAGTGAGTAAGGAGAACCCTACAAAGAACAGGGTAAGGGCACCGTAAAATAAGGTGTCGTTATAAATAATACTATTAGAAAATGCGTGCGTTGTATTTTTTGAATCTTGCATGATTATAAAAGTTTGATCCTACTTAAAGAATTGCAAAAACCATGCCGGAAATGCGGGTGAAATCACTAATATTTTTCTTCAATACCAAGCCCAAACAAGGCGAAATCATATTTAACAGGATCATTGCTGTCCAGTTTTTTGAGTTCGTTGGTTAATTCAGCCGTTGTTTTCCAATCTGTTTGTTTGCGTTCGATAAGTCCAAGTTTGCGGGCAACGCGGTCCACGTGAACATCTAGTGGGCAATATAAATCCCGTGGTGATATGTTATTCCATATTCCAAAGTCAACTCCATTGTCGTCTTGTCTGACCATCCACCTTAAAAACATATTGAGTCGTTTGCATGTAGCTTTTTTGGCCGGGGAAGCGATGTGTTTCCTGGTTCTATGTGGTGCGTCTTCCAGTGAGAAAAAGTAGTTGTGGAAATGGCTTAGGCTTGAAGCAGCTTCAAATTGACCATTTAACAAGAATGCCTGCTCAAGACTTTCATGGTTTTGATAGTGATATCTAAAAAAAGTCAGAAAATAGAGCGTGTCTGTGGTGTTAAAAGTTCGATGCTTAAAATCAGTGAGCTTTTTGAGGTCGTTTTCACTGTGATTAAGCACAAAATCATACGGCGCATGATCCATTAGCGCACTTAATTCATTGCACTTGTTAATAATGGTTTTTCTTTGGCCCCATGCCAACATAGCACTCCAAAAACCCATAATTTCTATGTCCTGTTGCATGCTGTAACGATGAGGTATGCATATAGGGTCGTTTTCAATGAAATCAACCCGATTGTAGGTGTTTACTTTCTCTTCCAGAAAATCTTTAAGTTGTTGCTCATGCATGCTAAATAGGATATATCAGTGGAAACAGGAAATACATAGCCAGATTTATTAGTACGATGGCCATGATGTTTAACCATAATCCATAGCGCATCATTGTTTTCACCGGTACCAGGCCGCTTTCGAAAACAATGGCATTTGGAGGGGTTGAAATAGGTAACATAAACGCATATGAAGCTGCAATGGTAGCAGGTAACAAAAGTGCAATAGGAGATATTCCGAAGGTGTTAGCCAGGGGTACTAACACGGGAAGAACAAGGTGCACTGTTGGTGAATTGGAGGATATTTCTGTTAAGAAGAGTACAAAAGCGCTTATGATAAAAATGGTCACAAAAGTAGGTATTCCATGAAGGCCTCTTAATTGCCCGGTGAGAATTTCTCCAAGTCCCGAACTGACAAAGCCTTTGGCCAGTGCGATTCCTCCACCAAACATAAATACAATGTTGAGTGGGATTCGTTTCAGCTCCTCCAAGCTCAATAATTGCATCTTACCCTTTTTGGAAGGGATCACAAAAAGAAGAACAGCAAAAAAAATAGCTACTGTACTGTCCTCTATTTTTACATGAGAAGGAAATAGCCGATGCCATCCCGGTAGTGTAAAATCATTTATCAGGATGTCCTTTCGAGTCATCCAGCAGATAGCCAACGTGATGAATACAGTTAATACCGCTTTTTCTTCAAAACTTGTTTTACCTAGTAAACGCAGTTTTTCTTTAAATAGCTGTCCGGATACAATAAAACTGACTTTGCGCAGGTGAAAACAGAAGTAGGAATAGGCTATGATTAAGAAAATCAGTGAAATAGGGGCTGCAAAGAGCATCCAGGTCAAGAAATTGAAATGATGACCTAGTTCAGGGAACTGTTCGCAAATGAAATTGTAAAAAATGAGATTAGGCGGTGTTCCTACCAATGTGGTCATACCGCCAATAGAGGCTGAATAGGCGACAGATAAAAGTAAAATGATCGCAAACTTATTTATATTGCTGGTATTTTCTGAGTTATTACCTGTTCGTAATTGATTAATAGTGGCTATGGCCGGAGCCATAAGCATTACGGTAGTAGCGGTATTTGATATCCACATCGATAAAAAATAACTGGATAGCATAAACCCCAGTAATAATCGCCTTGGAGAATGTCCCAGCTTGTTTATAATAAGGAGGGCGATGCGCTCATGGAGCTTCCAGCGTTCCATGGCATACGCAATTAAAAAGCCTCCGATAAAGAGCAACACAATGTGGTTGGCATAATGTGGAGCGACTTCTTTACCCGGAATAATACCGGCAATTGGGAAAAAAATAATGGGTAAGAGCCCGGTTACACCAAGTGGGATAACCTCTGTAATCCACCAGGTAGCCATCCATATGAGTAAAGCGAGTGTCGCTAAGGCATCTTCGTGATTCGGACCGAAGTCTACTAAAATGTAACACAATAAGCCCAGACCCGGGCCCAACAAAAGACTAAGAAGCTTTTTTCCATTCATGGAATAGTTAATTGGTACTAAAAAGTAACTATGTGTGTTACTGCGGCTGAAAAAGCTTTTGGCAAAATACCCAATTTATGATGGGCTACCATATTGATTTTTGCCAGTGACCTGTCAGAGCGGTCCAGGCGGCCAATTACTTTTGCATATACTTTTTTATTCGATTTTTGATCTACGATTTCTACTATAGAACCTATTTTGGCTTTTTTATGCAAACATTCGGAAAAAGTGTTTCCAAAAGTTTCGTTTTTACTAGCTACTACTGTTCCCTTTTCTTTGTAAATTTTAGATCTGGAGTTTTTTAAGTGATTTTGAACAGGAGGGTGCTTTACTTCCTTTTTGATTCGAAGCTGCTGTCCTTCATGTAAATCGTTAGCAGATATTCCTCTGTTCCATGATTGAATTTGGGGAACACTTACATCATATTTTTTAGAGATGGCATAGAATGTTTCTCCATGTCTGACTTTATGAATTAAAAAGTCGGTACTGACATTGTCCGTTTTTTGTGAAACGGGTTTGCTTACTTTTATAACCTGCCCTAATGAAAGGTTTGAATTAACCAGACCGTTCCATCTCTTAAGTTGGTCAACGTTGATACCATATTTCTTGGAGATGGAATAGAGCGTTTCTCCAGGTGCTACTTTGTGCGTTTTGCTTATAGCAGAGATAGAAGATACATTTTTAACGGGGATGCGTAATACCTGTCCTATAGATAGGTTGTTGGAATTGCTGTTGGCTTTCAGTACATTCTTAGTCTCCACATTATAGCGCCTTGAAATACTATAAATGGTCTCTCCTTTATCTACTTTGTGTAATACAAATGTTTGTCTTCCAACTTTTTCTGTTCGCAATGAATCTAATGTCCGTCCACGGGCAATGTCCGTGACAGCTAAAAATAACAGGATGATAACCAATAGATAGGTGAAAGGCTTGCGTTGTGTGATATTAAGCATCTTTTCGATCCTCATCGGTGAGTGGTTTTTGTTCATGCCGTATGTCCTTTAATCTTAGAGCTAACAACAAAGATAATAAAATTATGTAAGCTATAGGGTAATATAAAAGCTTTTTAGTGTTGGTGATTTAAGAACGAAAATGTTAAATTTCAGACAATGAAGCCCATAAAAGAATATTATACACAGGTACTGGTGTTTTTTGCGCTATTGCTCACATTAGTCACCTCCGCTCAGGATTCTGTCAGACCCGCCCCCCTCCTAAAGGTGTGTCTGCTCGAATTAAAAATGGAAGTGAATTCGGTCTCTAACAGGTATATTAAGCTTGGTCTGGAGAAAGCCCGTGAAGACAAAGCGGGTTTGGTCATCATAGAACTGGATACTTATGGCGGTGCAGTTATTGATGCAGATGAGATCCGCTCCAGACTTTTAAAAGTCGAAATTCCCGTCTACGTTTTTATTAACCAAACGGCAGGATCGGCCGGAGCATTAATATCCATAGCATGTGATAGTATATATATGGCTAAAGGGGCGCATATCGGAGCTAGCACCGCAGTTAACCAAAATGGGGAAGTATTACCTGAAAAGATACAGGCTTTTATGAGGTCGATGATGCGTACAACAGCAGAGTCACAGGGCAGAGATCCCAGTATTGCAGAGGGTTTTGTAGGTAAAAACCTTGGGACAGATTCGGCATACGTCTTGTCATTAACTACCCAAGAAGCTATTGATACCGGGTATTGCGAAGGGTCCTATAATTCGGTAGCGGAGATATTGGAGGCTACAGGAGTAACGAACTATGAACTAACTAAATTTGAATTTGACAATACAGAGGAAATAATCGCATTTTTTTTGCATCCCGCTGTGAAATCCATACTGGTAATTTTGATCATTGGTGGTCTTTATTTTGAGTTACAATCACCGGGAGTAGGTTTTCCTTTGATCGTTGCGGCAACAGCTTTGATTTTGTATTTTGTTCCCGATTACCTTCATGGCTTGCTGGCTTCCTGGGAGCTGTTGTTGTTCTTTGTGGGGGTTATTTTGCTGGTCGTAGAGCTATTTGTACTTCCCGGATTCGGAATTGTGGGAGCACTGGGGATTGCCAGTTGTTTTATGTCCCTATTACTGTCCATGCTGAAAAACGATTTTTTTAATTTTGACTTTGTGACTCCTGAAGCACTGCAATGGGCCTTTATGGTATTAGGTATTAGTATGATAGGTAGTGTATTGCTTGTTTTTGTTGGAGGAGCAGCATTTTTAAAAAGTAAGGCTTTCAAAAAGATTTCATTGCAGGCAAGTATAAATCAGAATTTTAAAGGGGGTATTAGCTCGGAGTCATCCATGATGGGGAAAGCTGGAATAGCGCTTACAGATTTAAAGCCGAGTGGTATGATAAGAGTTGAAGGAGAGCACTGTGATGCGGCAGCACTTCATGGCTTTATTCCGAAAGGAGCGTCTGTAAAGGTAGTTGAAGATGAGGGTGTAAGTCTAAAAGTGATAATTGAAGAATGAAAGTTGTAGCAATAATACCTGCCAGATTCGGGTCTTCCCGTTTTCCCGGTAAGCCCTTGGCGCAGGTACAGGGGAAGTCCATGATTATGCGCGTATATGATCAATGTAAAAAGTCGGACAAATTATCCGATGTTTGCGTTGCAACGGACGATGAACGCATATTTAATCATGTTATGGAGTGCGGAGGTAAGGCGGTTATGACAGGGGTAAAACATAACTCAGGTACCGACCGATGTTGGGAGGCTTACGCCGGATTGGGGGACGAATATGATGTCGTCGTAAACGTACAGGGAGATGAGCCGTTTATACAACCAGAACAAATAGATTTGTTAGTGGATCTTTTTATAGATGACACCGTACAAATTGGAACTTTGGTGAAGAAAATAGAACAGGAAGAAGAATTACATGATTCTAATGTGCCAAAAGTAGTTTTTGACGAACGAGATTTTGCCATGTATTTTAGCCGAAGCACCATTCCTTATTACCGTAACCTGTCTTCAGAAGAATGGTTCGCTAAAGGTCTATTCTATAAGCATATCGGTATATATGCATTTCAAACAGAAGTATTAGAGCAGGTTACAAAAATACAGCAGGCCCAGTTGGAGTTGTCAGAATCGTTAGAACAATTACGCTGGCTAAGCCATGGGTTTAAAATAAAGGTTGCCAGAACTGTTCTTGAAACAGAAGGGATAGATACTCCCGAGCAGTTAGCACAATTGAATAAAGAGGAGTAATAGTTAGTGACTTCAGATCATCACTTTCAAACTGAGCGGTTCAATTTTAATCTTTAATTTATTTCCTAAATCCACAGGGTCACCGTCGATATGGGCAATGTGAGTACCTTGAAAAGAGACCTCGATTTCCTCAAAAAGGTAATTATGGTAATACTTGGACTCACCAAGTTTTTTATTCATAAATCGGCGAGCAATGGATGGAAATTGAATTCTCGGGAATGGTTCTATAATATTTAAATTAAGCTTGCCATCATCTATTTTAGCTTCAGGGCTAATGTAAAAGTTATTTCCGTATTGAGCTGCATTGGCGAAGCATACGGTAAATGCCTTGGTTTCGAAATCCAAATCTCGGCCTTTCACATGATATGTTAATGGTTCGTATGAACTTAATTGTCTGATTACAGATTTTGCGTAGGTCTTAAAACCGCGACCTTCAACCTGATCAAAAACGTAGCTTATTTGTGCTTCGAAACCAATGCCTGCCGTACATAAAAATGGACGATCGTTTATAAGTCCGGTATCGATAGTACGGGTGATACGCTGCTTTAACTGATACAAGGCATGCTCCGTATCCAAGGGTAACCGAAGGTGTCGCGCAAAGCCATTACCAGAACCAAGTGCAATCACTCCCAATGCGCTATTACTGTATATTAACTCAGATGCTACTTCATTGATTGTTCCATCGCCTCCTGCCGCAATTATATAAGGGATGCCCTGTTCTACAGCTTTTTGTGCTAATTCACGACCATGATTTCGAGCTTCTGTAAGACAAATTTTGTAATTTATCTTCCCGTCTCCGTAAACAGAGTTAATTATTTCCGATAGATTGAGGTTGTTTCTGGTTCCGGCAATTGGATTTATTATGAATAGAAACTCTGTATGATCCCCAAACATATTTATTGTAATTATTTTTTTTCGTTTTCTATGTGCTTTACCAGCTTAGAACAAAGGTCATGCATCATTTGAGCCATTTTATGGTCACCCGTTGCCGATTCAATTGTCTGTGCCAAACCTCCTATGGAATCAACGCAAAATCGTTTCATTTCGTCTACGGTCATTTCCTTTGTCCAAAGGTCAATTCTCAAGGTGTTTTTTTGCATGTTATCCCAAACAGAAAGTGCAATAGCGTTAGTGTCTGCTAGACCGCCGTCAGGTTTTTCGGTAGCACTCCAGGCTATTTTCTCCGGAACATTTTGTTCATCAAGCTTTACTTGGAATTTTATTTCAGACTGTTTCATAGTTCTTTAAAATCTTTTGAGCTGCCGATTTATCAATTTTTAACTGACTTGACAGCGCTTCTACGTTTTTAAACTTTTTTTCGTTTCGAATTTTCTGAATGATTTCTAGTCGAATAAATTGACCGTAGATGTCCTTATCAAAATCGAAAATATTTACTTCTATCGTTTTTGCTTTACCGTTGACGGTGGGCCTGTACCCAATATTCATCATTCCCTGGTATCGGGAATTTTTGGTGACGACCATTACTGCATATGCTCCTTCATGAGGCAATAGCTTATTATGTTCCATTACCTGAATATTGGCAGTAGGAAAATTAATGGTCCGGCCTATCTGTTCACCCAGTATTACTTTCCCACTAATAGTATAAGGTGTGCCTAACAGTTTGTTGGCATTAACGAGATCACCATCAAGTATATTTTGACGTATAAGGGTGGAACTAATTGTGCTGTTGTCTATTTCTTCTTTCGATATTTCTTCAATTTCAAACGAATAATCGTCTTTGTGTGTGGTAAGGTATTCAAAACTGCCTTCTCGATTTTTGCCGAAACGATGATCATAGCCAATCACTAAAACCTTAGTTTTTAGTTTGTCAACAATGATATTTTGAATAAAGTCAGCAGATGAGGTTTCGGAAAAGGCTTTGGTAAAAGGGATAATCACTAAATTATCTATGCCTTGTTTTTCAAGCAGGTGAATTTTTTCTTCGATAGAAGATAATAACGAAATGGGCACCTCTGAGTGTTGTAATACCTGCTTTGGATGTGGCCATAAGGTCAAAACGACAGACTCACCTCGGTGTTTTGAGGCTAGTTCGTTTATTCTTTGAAGAATTCGCTGGTGTCCCAAATGTACTCCGTCAAATGTACCACTGGTGACAACAGGAAATGGAACCTCTTGGAATTTATCGAGACCGTAGTATACTTTCATGATTCTATTTGCTGCACAAGATGTGTCAATTCATAGGCGTCTTTCACATCAAAGTTACCAATTTTGATTCTTTTTAGTGATGAAAGATATGCACCGGAATTGAGAAGTTCACCAAAATCACGAACTAAACTCCTGATATAGGTGCCTTTACTACATTTTATGCGAAAAGAAATTTCTGGAAAATTTATATTTGTAATAATAAACTCATGAACGGTGACATTTCGGGCTTTAATTTCAACTTCTTCACCCTTTCTGGCTTTTTTATAAGCACGCACACCGTCAACACTTACCGCAGAAAATACCGGAGGTATTTGCGCTATCTCCCCGCTGAGTTTGGAAGCCGCTTCGTCTATATCTTCTTTTGTAATATGATCGTAGGGTAGGTCATCATTATCGAAATCTGTTTCCAGATCAATAGAAGGGGTTGTCTTTCCCAGTACCAATTTACCTTCATATACTTTGTCTTGCCCCATGTAGTCATTGATCGACTTGGTCATTTTACCGGTGCATATAATCAATAAACCGGTCGCCAGAGGGTCCAGGGTGCCGGCATGGCCTACTTTTATTTTTTTGACCTGAAGCCTTCTTTTGATTTTGTAGCGAAGCTTGTTTACTACCTGAAAAGAAGTCCATTCATAAGGTTTGTCAACCAAAAGTACTTCTCCTTCTTCAAAATTGAACATATATTATCAAATGAAGTAATAAATCACGGCAATGGAACCGACAACAAAACAGTAGTAGGAAAAATAAATTAGTTTACTGTTCTTGACGATTTTGATCATTAGTTTGCAGGCGAATAACCCGGTAACAAATGCGGCAATAAATCCCAGTCCTAGTGATAAAGCGCTTATACTACCTGCTTGAGCAGGAGTTTCCAGGTAATCTTTCATATCCAGCAAAGCCTCGCCAAAAATGGGGGCCAAAACCATAAGAAAAGAAAACTTGGCAGCCTTAGCTTTGTCCACCCCCAGAAGTATGGAAGTGGCAATAGTAGAGCCCGAGCGTGAAATTCCTGGTAGCACAGCAATGGCTTGTGCAACACCAATTATCATGGCCTTTCCATAGGTGACATTACCTTCTCCGTCTCTTTTACTAAAATGGGTAAACAGAAGCAGGAAACCGGTGATAAATAACATTAAGCCTACTAAACCCACATTTCCCATGCAATATTCTTTTATCGGATCTTTGAGTAAAACGCCAACTATCCCCACGGGAATCATAGATAATAGGATTTTAGAAGCATATTGTGTCTCTTCATTCCATTTAAATTTTAAGAGACCGGTAAGTATTTCCAGAATGTCCTTACGGAAAATAATGATGGTACTCAATGCTGTAGCGGCATGTACCACAACAGAGAAAAGTAAAGAATCCTCAGGTATTTTTGTTTCTCCAAATACAGCTTTGCCCAATTCAAGATGTCCCGAACTACTTACCGGTAAGAATTCAGTGAGACCTTGAATTATTCCCAGAATAATACTCTCTATTTCGTTCATTCTTCGTTTTTAGGTCTTAGCAAAATAGCAAATACGGGAATTACGAAGCCTATTGCAACAATTATAGGTCCTACAGTCATGGCACCGACGCCCCAACCGTCTTTGCTGTCGCTTGACATAATTACAAAACCAATAATTAAGACAGCTGCACTAGCGATCATTAAAAGATAGTTCTTTTTTCCAAAAACGTTGCTTGAATTGTTATCACTCATTTTAGTAAAGTTCGTCTAAAGACATTTTTAAATACCTGTTCACTGCCAGATACGTACTGAAAAGCCCTAATAGACCTCCGAGTAAAGGTAAAGAGCCCAAAAGTAGTAAGATATTTTTAGAATCATATAAGGGAGCCAGGTCTTTTATTTGGTTTAATCCATATTGAAGAAGTACAAACAATGCCCCCGCCGCTATAAATCCTCCGACAAGTCCGTGAATAGCAGAGCGTTTTATGAATGGCATTTGTATAAATGAAGCTGTAGCTCCAACCAATTGCATTGATCGAATAAGGAAACGTTGTGAAAATAATGCGAGTTTGATAGTATTATTGATTAGTATAATGATCACTAACAAAGACAAAGTAAAGATGATCAAAAGTACTAATTGTAATGTTTGAATGTTATTATGTAAAGTCTGTATTATACTTTGCTTTTTTTGGCTAAGGTCAACTTCGTATACGCCGTCAATCTTTTCTATTTCTTCTTTGATCTCGTTAAGGTGATTTACAGCCGAAAATTGTTCTTCTATTGTGATAGCAAAACAAGCCCGGAAAGGGTTGAAACCAGCAGTTTCAATAATCATATCTTTAGTTAGTGCATTGTTATGGGCCGAAACATAGTTTTCGGCCATATCTTCTTCCGAAAAATAAGTCAGTTTAGGTTTACCGTTTTCTTTTTTAATATATGGTTTTGTATTTAAAAGTTTACTGGTTTTTTTCTGATCGCTTTTTGAGATATTGCGATTGAGGTAGACATGCAATTCAATGGATTCTATCCTGTTCACATGCTCAGAACCCAATGCTATCATGATGATAATTCCACCGGTGAGTACCAACGATAGAAAAATACTAAATACGACCGTAAAGAAAGGATAACTTCCTAACTTCTTTTTCTTTCCTGTAGTTTTTGTGCTCAAAACGCTATATAAAGTAAAAGTGCAAATTTAGAAAAAATTTGCACTTTTCATTAGGAAGATAACTTAGTATGGAATTTATTTTGTGTGGGGTTCCAGTAGCTTGATTTTAACAGGGTCTGTTACCTCATGTGGAGCTAATGGAGTTATTTTTTTACTTACATCCATTTTATAGAACTTCTGGTTGTAGAACAGGTAAAGTTCATTGGATGTCAGATTTATAAGTCGGTACTTCTTATCCTGGTTGTCGTCGAGTATTAATTCCACCCCTTTACCATCGTAGGAGTATAACATTTTTCCTTTTTGATAATTCAAAGATTTAGGCTCTATATTACTAGCTTCTTTATTACCTACATAAAGGTCTTTGCTATTATCCTCTTCTTCCGAGTGAATAATCAGCTCGTCCGAATCATCGTTGTCATCAAAAGGCAGTATGCTTTCTTCTAAGTCAGCAGTAACGACTTGGTCTTCACTTTCTACATCAGCAGCAAGTACTGTTTCTTCTTGTTCGCTTGCCATAGTTACTTCTTCAACAAGGTCAGGACTGTTTACTTCAGCGCCTAAATCAGTAGCTTCTTTAATTTCCGGACGCGAAGAAGCTACTGACTCAGTTTCTGATGTAGCCGTATGCTCAATTTGTAGGTTTTTAGGGGCTTGTGCTTGTGGGTCTTCCTGTACCTGACTATAAATGCCAACTCCAATTAGACTGCTTGCAATTATAGTCATTGCTGCGATACCTATTTTTTGTGTTAATGTCATACCTGTGTTCACAGGAATTTGACTCAATTTCGTTTTTAACTCAATCTTCCGATGTTCTTTGATCGAATCAATAACATCTTGTTGGAACTCTAGATCACCTTTTAAAGCGGGGTCTTTAGTGAGTGCTGATTGAAAGTCGGAGGCTTCCTTTGCAGACATTTTACCTGAAATGAAGTCGTCCATAAGTTGCTCTAAACTATGCTCGTTTTTCATATATTGGCTACTTAATCCAGAAAGTCGCTAGCGGTATAGCGTGCTTTCACGTATTTGTCTAGTTCTTTTTTACATTTATATTTTTTGGTCTTGGCAGTATCTGCGTTAGCAAATCCTAGTTGTTTGGCAATATCTACCATAGACATTTCTTCAAAATAGTATAAGGACAGTACTTTTCGGCAAGTATCACCAAGGTTGTTAATGCATTGGTGAATTATTGCAATTCGCTCTTCTCTGTCTTTATCTATATGCACTTTTCCGTCTTTTTCCTCAGAACTCAGACGCCGTTTCCGGTCTAACTCTTTACGCCACAAATTCTGACAAATACTGTACAGATAGGTGCTGATTTTTGATGTGAGAACCAAATTACCCGACGTTACCTTTTGCCAGAAGACGATCAAGGCTTCCTGGTAGATGTCGCGGGCTTCATCTTCAGAACCATTATTACGCTGAACCAATTTGGCCATCATCTTAAAGTGTTTGCTGTACAAATACTCGATTGCTGCTTCATCTCCCTGCATTATTCGTTCAATCACTTCCTGATCTTTCATTGTACTGATCAACAGCTTTTATCTATATACGAATTAAGATTAGTAAGGTAACCCTCCTCTGTCGAAAAATAATCAATAATAATTTACTACGGAAACGAGATTTGAAATTTATTAAGTCTCTTTACAGGAACTAAATAGGGATAATAAAAGTTTTTACATGTACCTTTGGTTGTCAGTTGTGGTCTGAATATGCAAATTATGTGCGCAACTCTTCCGAACTGTATAATTGTTTATATTTGTAGTACTTAAGTGAAGAAAGGGGCGAAGAAATGGATTTTGACTCAATTAAAAAACAAATTTTTTATTATAAAGCAGAAGGAAGAAAGTTGTTTACTTCTTCTTCTTTTCAATCACATAGCCTTGTGATGTTGCATATAATAAGTCGAATAGATAATTCGATACCTGTGTATTTTATTAATACAGGATATCATTTTGCGGATACTATTAATTTCAGAGATGAGGTAGCCGATAAATTTGGCTTGAACGTTATTGACATACAATCAGCTACTCCAAAACACTTACAACGTGATGGCTCAGGACGTTTATTATTCACTTCCGATCCTGATTTTTGTTGTTATTTAAATAAGGTGGCTCCTATGGACTTACTTCTGGCTCAATATGATGTTTGGATTAATGGTGTAAGGGGTGATCAAAGTGCGACCAGAAAAGCCATGCAAGTAGAGCAACCTGCGCCTCATGATACGATACGATATCATCCTATGCTTGATTGGACAAGTAAGATGATATATGACTATCGAAAAGAATTTGATTTACCTGCACACCCTTTAGAGGTAAAAGGGTATTTAAGTATTGGTTGTGAGCCGTGTACACGCAAGTTTGATTTGGAAATGCAGGAGCGTGAGGCAAGGTGGTATGGTATGAATAAAACAGAGTGTGGATTACATACTGACTTAATTAGTAAATAGTTATGAATATATTAGTGACAGGTGGAGCAGGTTATATTGGTGCTGAATTAGTGTTTAAATTATCTCAGATACCAGCAGTGGCGAAAGTAGTGGTTTATGATAATCTTACCAGAGGTAACTATAACCTATTTATTAGTAGTAGTAATAAGATCAGCTCTGGTAATGTGGAGTTTGTGATGGGTGATTTGCTTGATAGCAGAAAGCTTAAAAAAGCCTTGAAAGGAATTGATACGGTTTTTCATCTTGGAGCACGTGTTACCAGTAGCGATCAAAATGTAGATTCGCATGTCTTCGAACAATCTAATAACTGGGGTACCTCGGAGTTGGTACTGGCGGTGGAGGAAGAAGATTCGGTTAAACAATTAATATATTTAAGTAGCACCGGTGTATATGGATTCTCTGGGAAGGAAGCATTCGACGAAGATTCGCGCCTCAATCCGCGTACGTTTTATTCAATTTCTAAAATGAGAGGTGAAGATCACGTGCAAAGATTGATGGGCAAGAAAAAGGCGATTATTGTCCGCTCTGGAAATGTCTATGGTTATAGCCCTACCATTCGCTTTGATTCTGTTGTTAATCGATTTTTGTTTGATGCTAATTTTAACAATAGAATCCAAATTCATGGTAGTGGTAAACAAATTAGGCCATTTGTCAACATTAAAACGGTGGTGACGGCACTCGCTGAAATGGTTGTGCAAGACATTACTTCCGCTACTTATAATTTAGTGGATCAGAACGTTTCTGTTTTAGACCTGGTAGATATTTTTAAAGAAATATATCCTACGCTTGAGTTTATTTTTATAAACCAGCATTTGGAATTAAGAGACTTGCAGATAAACCCTGATTCGAAGCTAAGAAGTCTTATTGAATTACCAAAAATTATGGATCTGAAACAAGAGATTATCGAAGTGAAAGAAAAAAGTTTCGCTTTTTAGGTGTAAGGAAATATAAAAGTCCCGCAAAGCGGGACCTTTTACTTTAACAAAATTCGTTATATACTTCCTCTAAATGGGCGGCGATCATTTCTGCCGATCGACCTTCTATATGATGTCTTTCAACATAGTGTGCTAATTCCCCATTTTTGAACAATGCTATTGCAGGAGAAGAAGGAGGGTAAGGCATTAAATACTCTCTCGTCTTTGCTACAGATTCCTGATGAACTCCGGCAAAAGCAGTAGTAAGATGATCCGGTTTTTTAGCACCTCCAAGCGATGCTTTTACACCCGGACGAGCTGTACCTGCGGCGCAACCGCATACAGAATTGATCAAAACAAGAGTGGTGCCATCTTCTTTTAAAGCACTGTCAACATCATCAGCGCTAATTAATTCAGTAAAACCTGCCGAAGTTAATTCTTCGCGCATAGGAGTGGTTATTTCTTCGGGATACATATTATTCTAACAATTTTAGATTTTACATAAAACCAAGCTCAAGCTTGGCAGCTTCCGACATCATATCCTGATGATATGGAGGTTCAAAAGTTAGCTCAATGTTTAGAGCATTTATTTCATCCAGTTCACTAACTTTCATCTCTACTTCTGCCGGTATTTGTTCTGCCGACGGACACGAAGGACTCGTTAAAGTCATAATAATCTCCACGTTATTAATCGGCAGCACGTTAATTTCATATATTAAGCCCAGTTCATAAATATCTACAGGTATTTCAGGATCGTAAACCTCCTTGATTTTCTGTATGATTTTTACTTTTAAGTCTTCAGAATTTTCCAGTGTACTCATGGAAATAGTTTATTTAGTAAAACAACCCTGAGGGGCTAAATGTTTGTTTTTTAATTATCTTCTGCTTGTAATTTTGTCTTCAAAGCCAAACCATAAAGTTTCATCTGCTTCACCATAGATAACAGTCCATTATTTCTGGTTGGTGACAGGTGCTGTGCCATACCAATTTTTTCCATGAAATAAAGGTCGGAATCCACGATGTCAGCGGGTTTTTGATTACTCAATACCCTGATTAGTAAATAGACAAGCCCCTTTACAATAATGGCATCACTATCAGCAACAAATACAATTTCTTGATTTTCATTCAGTGAAGCATGCAGCCAAACACGAGACTGGCATCCTTTGATGATCCTTTCATCGGTTTTAAGGGACTCATCTAATGGTGTTAGCTTTTTACCAAGTTCTATGATATAAGTGTATTTGTCTGCCCAATCATCGAACAGAGAAAACTCTTCTACAATTTCATCCTGTATTTGATTTATACTTTCGGTCACTATCTCAATATTTTAAGCACTTTTTCTAGCGCTTCGATACTTTTAGTTACTTCTTCTTCGGAGTTGTAAACAGCAAATGACATTCTGCTTGTTCCCAGTAAGTCAAAGCGGTTCATTAATGGTTGGGTACAATGATGCCCTGTGCGTATTGCCACTCCGTGCGTATCCATCATAATGCCTATGTCCTGGTGGTGAACACCATCTACCGCAAAAGAAAGGACACCGGTTTTCTCGCGAGCCTGTCCTATTATTTTTACACCGTCAATTTGACATATGGCATCTGTTGCGAGTTTTAAAAGGCCATCTTCATGTTCTTGTATGAATTCGAAACCTAATTCTTCAATGAAGTCTATAGCGTTTTCGAAAGCAATTACATCTCCTATATTTGGTGTGCCTGCTTCAAATTTGTACGGAAGATCCGCATAGGTCGTGTTTTCAAAGCTTACCTCTTTGATCATTTCGCCGCCACCCTGATAAGGCGGAATGCTTTCTAGTAATGATCTTTTACCATATAATGCACCTACACCTGTAGGGCCGTACATTTTATGTGCCGAAAGTGCGTAAAAATCTACATCCAGTGCCTGTACATCAACCTGAAGGTGCGAAGTAGATTGCGCACCGTCGAGTAATACTTTTGCTCCTACGCTATGTGCCGCTTCAATTATTTCTTTTACCGGGTTTATGGTGCCCAGCGCGTTAGATACATATACCAATGCGACTAATTTGGTCTTCTCACTTAATAATTGTTGAAATTCGTCTATTATTAATTCACCTTCATCATTGATGGGGATCACTTTTAGTTTTGCTTCGCGTTCGTTACAAAGCATCTGCCAGGGAACAATATTGCTGTGATGTTCCATGGTAGTGATAATGACTTCGTCCCCTTTGCTGATGTGTGTGTGACCAAAAGTTGAAGCTACCAGATTGATTGAATCGGTAGTACCTTTTGTAAATATTACTTCTTCAGCCGATGGTGAGTTGATGAATTTTGCCAGGCGCTTTCGGGTGTTTTCAAATGCTGCGGTGGCTTTATCTGCTAAGTAATGGAGACCACGGTGAATATTGGCATTCGTGGAGGAATAATAGTCGGTAATAGATTCCAGTACCGATTGCGGCTTTTGAGTGGTAGCGGCATTATCCAGATAAATAAGAGGTTTGTTATGCACTTCCTGTTTTAGAATAGGAAACATGCTTCGCACCTCTTCAATACTCACGCTATTTTTAGTCTCTTTTGTCAAGGATTATTTTATTTTGCTTAGCCTGTTAACAATTATTGTCTCCAAATAAGTTCTTATTTGGTCATTCTTAATTCGTTCAAGTAGTTCACCTGCAAAAGCCTGCAATAATAAACTCTTAGCCTGGTTCAACCCAATTCCTCTGGACCTTAGGTAAAACAAGGCTTCTTCATCTAGTTGTCCGGTAGTACACCCATGGGAACAGCTTACATCATCTGCCCATATTTCCAGTTGAGGTTTGGTATTAACCTTCGCACTATCGTCTAATAATATGTTTTTATTAGACTGAAAAGCATTCGTTTTTTGAGCATCTTGCCTTACAAAGATCTTACCGTTGAAAACACCTCTCGAGCTGTCGTTCAAAATACCTTTATACAATTCATGACTTTCACAGTTCGGGCTGCGATGATCGGCTACAGTATGATTGTCGACATGAGTAGTACCTTCGGTCATGTACAAACCATTCATATGTGATTCGATACGCTCGCCGTCGAGACTAATATTAAGGTTATTACGGATTATTTTACCGCTAAGAGAATAAGTGTGTGCTTTGAAAACACTTTTTTCTTTTTGAATAACTTGTGTAGTACCTATGTGTGAGGCCTGTTCGCATTCGTTCTGAATCTTGAAATATTCGACTATGGCCCGTTCGTTAACAATTATTTCACTTACCTCGTTAACGAAACTGGTATTATTTCCAAGACTGTGGTAACTACAGGCAATGCTGACTTGTGCGTTTTTTCCTATTACGACAAATTGCCTCAAGAATGAGGCTACATTTTCTGAGTGGTCACCAGATATGATGAATATATCAATAGGGGTTTCAATTACTTTTCCATCAGCAATATGAATAAAAAGACCATTATCAACCTGAGCGGTGTTCAGAGCTGTCATGGTTTCGTCTTCGTTGATAACCGGATTGGCGTAAAATTTATCGAATACTTCCGGAAATGATTTTCTCCCTTCTTTCAGGTCGCTTATAATAAAGTCAAGTTCCGATGTTGATGAACTAAGTGTCCAGTTGATCTCTCCATTGATAATATAGATTTCTATTCCACCTCTTTTTGGTAAAATGAGGTTTTCTATGGAATCATCTGCGGGACTTGCTGTTGCTATTTTAGAAAAATCCGACTTCAAAACCGGGCGCAGGTTGGTGAATTTCCATTCCTCATTTTTAGTAGTAGGAAATCCCTCGGATTCATAGAGATCCCATGCTTTAAGGCGCTTTTCGTCGCTTGTATCTGGACGACTTAATAACTCATTTAATGTCATCATAATCAGGCTAAACTATCAACTTCTTCTTTAATCCAGTCGTAGCCTTTTTCTTCCAGTTCAAGGGCTAATTCTTTCGTTCCGGATTTTACAATTTTTCCTTTGTACAAAACATGTACAAAATCAGGGACTATATAGTCTAATAAACGCTGATAGTGGGTGACAACTACAAAGGCATTGTCTTTACTTCTGTGGCTATTTACTCCGTTTGCTACGATTCTCAAAGCATCAATATCCAGACCAGAATCTGTTTCGTCAAGTATGGCCAGTTTAGGTTCCAGTAATGACATTTGAAATACCTCGTTTCTCTTCTTTTCACCACCCGAGAACCCTTCATTAAGTGATCGACTTAATAGCGATTGATCGATTTCTACCGTTTTCATTTTCTCTTTCATCAATTTGAGAAATTTTACGGCATCCAGTTCTTCAAGCCCTCTGTATTTTCTGATTTCATTTACAGCGGTTTTAAGAAAGCTAGTTGTATTTACACCTGGTATTTCGACCGGGTACTGGAAAGCAAGGAAAACACCTGCCCGCGCACGATCTTCCGGGGAAAGTTCAAGCAAATCAGTTCCAGCGAACTTGACACTTCCACCGTTTACTTCATATTCTTCACGTCCTGCTAATACAGATGCAAGGGTGCTTTTTCCTGAACCATTAGGGCCCATTATTGCGTGCACTTCACCTGCTTTCACCTCTAAATTTAACCCCTGCAATATTTGCTTCCCATCTATGGTAGCTTGTAAGTTATCTATTTTTAGCATATGATTTTAGTCTAGCTTCTTAACTATCTTAATTGCTATTAGCCAACAGACCCTTCAAGGCTTATGGCTAATAATTTTTGAGCTTCTACTGCAAATTCCATGGGAAGTTGATTAAGAACCTCCTTGGAGAAACCATTTACGATGAGCTCAACCGCTTTTTCTGTGTCAAGCCCTCGTTGGTTACAATAAAAAATTTGGTCTTCACCAATTTTTGAAGTAGTAGCTTCGTGCTCTACCTGAGCACTGCTATTTTCAATATTTATGTAAGGAAATGTATGGGCACCACATTTGTCACCCATTAATAAGCTGTCACATTGTGAGAAGTTCCGGGCATTGGTTGCTTTGGGAGCCACACGTACTTCACCACGATAACTATTCTGACTCTTTCCGGCAGAAATACCTTTAGATACAATGCGACTTTTTGTGTTTTTGCCCAGGTGGATCATTTTTGTACCGGTGTCTGCTTGTTGGTAGTTATTGGTAACAGCTACCGAGTAGAATTCACCAATCGAGTTGTCACCTTTTAACAGCACACTTGGATACTTCCAGGTTACAGCAGAACCTGTTTCAACCTGTGTCCATGAAATTTTTGATCCGTTACCGGCACAAATTCCTCTTTTGGTTACAAAGTTGTAAATTCCGCCGTTTCCATTTTTGTCTCCGGGGTACCAATTTTGTACCGTCGAATATTTTACTTGAGCGTCTCCCAGGGCTAAAATTTCAACTACTGCCGCATGAAGTTGATTTTCGTCCCTTTGAGGTGCCGTGCATCCTTCAAGATAACTGACGTAACTACCTTCATCGGCTACAATGAGTGTTCTTTCAAATTGTCCGGTGTTCGCCGCATTGATGCGGAAGTAGGTAGATAATTCCATTGGGCATCTAACTCCTTTAGGAATGTAGCAAAAAGACCCGTCGGTGAATACTGCAGAGTTAAGGGCAGAATAATAATTGTCGGCTACCGGGACAACCGATCCTATGTATTTTTTAACCAAATCGGGGTGCTCGGCTATCGCTTCACTCATCGAACAGAAAATAATTCCCAATTCGCCCAGTTTTTCTTTAAAGGTTGTAGTTACAGAAACACTGTCAATGACAGCGTCTACAGCCACACCAGTAAGCCTTTTCTGTTCATCCAGTGATATGCCCAGTTTCTCAAATGTGGCAATTAACTCAGGATCTACTTCGTCAAGACTGGAAAGTTTCTTTTTAGGTTTAGGAGCGGAATAATAGATGATGTCCTGGAAATCGATTTCCGGGTAGTCTATGTTGGCCCATTTAGGCTCCGACATTTCCAGCCACTGTTTATAGGCCTTTAAGCGCCATTCCAGTAGCCATTCAGGTTCATTCTTTTTCGATGATATTAAACGAATAATATCTTCGTTAAGACCTTTCGGAGCTTCGTCGGTATCAAAATCTGAGGTGAAGCCGTACTTATAATCTGCAGAGGTTATCCCTTCAAGCAGTTCCTTCTCATCCATTTCCTTCATGCCCTTGTCTTTATTTAGACTAATTCCTGCAAAATTAACAAATATTCTGATGAGATTGTTTCCAATTGTTGATTTTTTGAACAAATGGGTCTAAGAAAGGCTTAATCCACGATTAATATTTTCTTCTAAGGATATTAATGTCTCTGTTCTTTCTATTCCGTTAACATTTTGAATTTTGTCATGAAGTACTTCCCTCAGGTGAGCGGTGTCACGACAAAGTACACGAACAAACATACTGTAATTGCCGGTTGTGTAATCCACGCTCAAAATTTCGGGAATATTTTTCAATTGTTCCAATACTTCCTCGTATAGCGAACTTTTCTCCAGGTAAATTCCTAAAAAAGCCTTAATGTCATAACCTAATTTCTGGTAATCGATTTTGATAGATGATCCGGTTACAATTCCAAGTTTTTCCATCTTCTTCATGCGTACGTGTACAGTGCCTCCGGATACGTATACTCGTTTTGCAACCTCTGTATAAGGCATTTGAGCGTTCTTGGAAAGAATTGCCAAAATTTTTAAATCTATGTCATCAATTTCAGGATGGTTAATCATTTGAAGAATTTATTCCTTGAGAACTAACAGCGTTACAGCAATTTATTTAAAAGTATGTTTATATCAAAATGTTGTTTTTAGCACCAATATTTAGATGAAGAGATTGTATCTTTGTATTGATATGTGGTTAAACTTATTAATTATTGCGGGTATAGTATTTACAGGCCTGTTAACTATATTTTGGTTATCGAGAAATTTTTTTGTGACCTCAGAGCGCACTTATGCCAGTAATACGAAGCGAATTTTTGCTGCAGTCTTTGATCTGTTGATATTGAATATTATAAGCGGATTAGTTTTTATGTATGTTTATCTTACCGATAAAGAATTTAAACTTTTTTTTAAAGACTACATGAACGATGTATTTGACAAAGCTACCACCAGCATGGAGAATTCGGGTTTTTACAACGATTTATTATATATTGAACTCATTGTAGTAGCAGTGTTTTTTGTTTATGGAATACTCATGGAGCTGACTCCTCTTAAAGGTACGCTGGGGATGCATGTGTTTGACCTTGAAGTAGGGACAAAACAGGGGAAACGAATAGGAATCATACATGCTCTGATCAGGTTAATTATGAAACCAATATCAGTGTTGATCCTTCCTCTAAACATCATAATTTCCAAAAGTTCGTCAAAAAGGCAGTGGATTCATGACCGAATGAGCCAGTCCTATTTATTTGATCATTCTTTTGAACGCAGATAAGAACTTTTGCCTTCCTATTTTTGTCCTTAGTGCATGACAAGGCATAAAATTATTTACGTAGTAGATCCGATGTGTTCATGGTGTTACGGGATAGCCCCCGACCTGAAAGAACTAAGGCGGTATTTTGAAGCGAATATTGATTTTCAATTAGTTTTGGGAGGTCTTAAACCATATACAAAGGAATTTGTGGATGACAATACCAAAAGTATGCTGCAACATCACTGGTTAGAAGTGCATGAGCGAACTGGTCAGCATTTTTCTTACGAACTATTAGAACGTAACGACTTCGTCTACGATACTGAAGTTCCTTCTCGCATAATAAGAGTGATGAGAGATATCAATCCAGATGCGGAATTCGATCTTTTGGCAGCTATTCAGCAATGCTTTTATGCCCAAAACAAGGATACCAATCTATTCGAAACGTACGAACCTCTTATAGCAAAATACACTGAAGATACTCAGGCTTTTAGCTTACTCTTTGAAAGCGATGCTTATAAGCAAAAAACGCATCAGGACTTTTTATTTGCAAGACAGCTCGGTATTAGCGCTTTTCCAAGCCTTATTTTAGAAAAAGATCAATTGTATTTATTGACTCAGGGTTATGCGACTTCAGGTGAATTAATACAACGTGTCGAACATTTGTTGGCAAACAGCCAAAACTAGTTTTATAAATAAATTACCATCAGGTATGGACTTGAATCCTCTCTTTTTCTAATTTCGTAACTTTATAGTATACCAGAAGGAAAGAGAGCCCTATGAAGTTTTTGATAAAACAACTGTTATTATGCATAATGGGGATTTTGCTTGTTGTTTGTCGTGGCATGTCACAACAAAGTACAGAGTCGACATTTGCCAAACATTTTGACAAAGAGCACAGGCCCGCTTCTATTGTTATAAGCCCGGATCCGGAAATTCACGGTTTTGTGCATGTTGATGTGAGTCAAATTGAAACCGATGAATATGATTTTCAGATAGAAAATGCGGTAGGTGAGGTGATTTTTAAAGAGCATTTTCGTGATAAAACATTTAACCTCTATTTAAATTCACTGGAAGAAGGTAGTTATTTGTTAAAGGTGGTGACTAAGAATTATGTTTATACTAAAAGTTTTCATAAAACATAAATACCCTCAAATTACCTGTTTCGTTTTTAAATATTTCCGATTCAAATCAGAACCAAAGAACGAGACGCTACGTTCACTTTTTATTAAAAGCTAGGTGCATGATTTATAATAATATAATTGAGACCATTGGTAATACGCCGTTAATTCGCTTGAATAAGGTTAATCAGGGGATACCTGGAACTATACTGGTAAAAGTTGAATATTTTAATCCGGGTAACTCGGTAAAAGACCGTATGGCGATTAAGATGTTGGAAGATGCCGAAAATATGGGGCTGATTACTTATGGAGGAACAATTATTGAAGGGACCTCCGGAAATACAGGGATGGGACTCGCGCTGGCGGCTGTGGCAAAGGGTTATAAATGTATTTTTACGACCACGGATAAGCAGTCTCAAGAAAAGATTGATGCTTTAAAGGCGTTGGGAGCTGAAGTTATTGTCTGTCCTACAAATGTTGCGGCAGATGACCCCAGGTCTTATTATTCCGTTGCACGTAAATTAAATGAAGAAACGCCAAATTCGTTTTACCCCAATCAATACGACAATCCATCAAATGCTATAGCTCATTATGAAACCACCGGCCCGGAAATATGGAGAGATACAGAAGGACGTATTACGCATTTTGTGGCAGGAGTGGGTACAGGAGGTACCATATGCGGTTCGAGTAAGTATTTGAAGGAGCAAAGTGATAAAATCAAAATTGTAGGTGTAGATACTTATGGTTCAGTATTTAAAAAATACAAAGAAACAGGCGATTTTGATACCAACGAAATTTACCCCTATATGACGGAAGGGATTGGGGAAGATATTTTACCAAAGAATGTAAATTTTGACCTGATTGATGAATTTATTAAGGTAACAGATAAAGATTCTGCGATAATGACCAGGCGATTGGCCAGGGAAGAAGGACTGTTTGTAGGATGGTCTGCGGGCTCTGCAGTGTACGGAGCGCTAGAGTATGCACGTACAAATATGCATGATAATGACGTGATGGTAATTATTTTACCAGATCACGGAACACGGTATTTGGCAAAAGTTTACAATGATACCTGGATGCAAAATCATGGCTTTTTGGAAGGTAAAGATTATGCAACAGCAAGGGATATTTTAAGAAACAAAAGGAGAAAAGAACTGCTCACAATTGACAAAAATGCCCCAATTAACAATTTAATAGACCTGTTTAGAAATGAATCTATATCTCAACTTCCGGTTGTTGAAAATGGCGAAATTGTTGGTAGTGTAACAGATAACCAGGTACTGAAAGAGTTAATAGACAGACCAGAACTCAAGGAAGACCGGGTCGCTGCCTTGATGCATGATCCGTTTCCCTTTGTAGGTATCGATACCTCGCTGGACGTACTGACATCTCTTCTCAGCGAAAGTACCAGGGCCGTGATGGTTCGCGACGAAAATCAATCCGTCTATATTATCACTCAAGCGGATTTATTAGTAGCCCTAAGCAACTAATTTAAAAAAAAATACGTAAATTACTCCGAATTGGACTGTTGTGGCATGTATTAATATTCAAAGTACAACAGTGTGTATATCAACAGGATATTTTACATGAAGCAAATTTACTGTTTTTACGTTGTTGTGCTGATTACTACCTTTTGTAATTTTCAGCTCAAAGCTCAGGATGAAGGAGGGGAAGAAGTAGTCAAAAGTAAAATGGTCATTTATGGTGATCGTAGTTATGACAACGGTGATTTTTTTCTTGCTGCAGATTATTACAAAAAAGGATTGGAACGTAACCCCGAAGATGCTTATGCAGCATATCGGTTAGCAGAAGCAAGTAAACAGTTTTTTGACTATGACCAGGCAGAAAAGTATTATAATGAGGCTTATCGTTTGGACGGAGCAAATTTTCCTTTAGCTCTTTTTTACCATGCACTCATGATGAAAATTAATGGGAAATATCACGACGCAGCAGATCGATTTAAGAATTTTAGTGCCATCTACGAGCCGAGCTCAGAAGAAGATAATTTCGAGAAGTTGTCCACTCTGCACTTTGAAGGGTGTATGTTGGCATTGGCAGAATTGCGGCGTCCACAGCGTGAATTCGGATTTAAAAACCTGGATATACCTGTTAATTCAGAGTATTCCGAATATGCTCCAACCATTTATAAGAATGATTCCAATATAGTGGTGACATCGGGAAGGATGAAAAAGGACGGAGATGAACAATATAGGGTATTAGGTGGTGCATATTCCGATAATTACTGGTTTGACAAAGCCAGTGGTAGTTGGGAGGAAGTTGAAGGTAAGCTGGACGAAGCACGTTTTCTGGATTTAAATACACAATATAACGACGGTGCGGGAGTATTTAATCCGAATCGGGATAAGTTCTATTACACCATATGTGGCGAGTTCAATGAAGAAAAAACACAAGCTACCTGTGCTATTTATAGCTCTAAGTTGATTAATAATACCTGGAGCAAACCTAAACGTATGAATGATAACATAAACATGAAAGGGTACTGGAATGCACAACCAAGTTTGTCAGCAACCGGAGATACCATGTTTTTTGTTTCCAAGCGTCCGGGTGGATATGGACAGCATGATATTTGGATGAGCATATTGGAAGACCCGTTACAAGACGAAAGTTGGGGTGAACCTGTTAATATGGGGCCTGAAATTAACACAGCGTTCATAGAGTATTCGCCCTTCTATTATTCGAAAGATAAAGCACTATTCTTTGCTTCCGATGGCCACCAGGGATTTGGAGGACTTGATGTTTTTATGGCTTCAGGTGATGAACTTAAGTCCATACGTAATATTGGATTGCCTTTTAATTCCAATCGGGATGATATGTATTTTGTTCTTGGAGAAGATAGGGGGTATCTGGCATCTAATCGCGAAGGAGGTACAGGGCACGACGATATTTATACTTTTGATATCGAAAGTGATGAAGCCATTGTAGCTTCAATACGAAAGAAAGATACAAGGGGTAGTGACCTAATAACCATACAAGGTCGTATTATGGATGACGATGGTCAGCCAAGAGAAGGGGTCGGCGTTTATTTGATTAATGGCGAGACGGAAGAAGTGCTGAAGATGACCACTACAGATGATGAGGGCGTTTTTGTCTTTTCTAACCTGGTACCGGGAATTGATTATCAGGTTCGTCTGGATGAGGAAGATGCCGCCGATTTAACCACCCACCTCGACTTTCAGTTGGATCAGCTGGAAATTTTGAATGCCATAGACGGTGCTCCATTAGTCTTTGATGATACCAAACCTCCTATAACTGATGGTTCTGATGAAGTTGCCAACAGGGAGGACGTAATGTCTATCGAAGATGATCCACTCATAGTTGACAAAGCAGTTGATACTATTCACCATGTCACGCGTTATGAAGGCGAAACTGTCGAGTTAAAAACAGAAAAACATGTCCTCAACCAAAGTCATGGAAAAGACGGAGACGTGAATGAAAATTTTGATGACATTCCGTATACACCCACTCCAGGCAAAATGTTATTCGAACACATTTTTTTCGATTTCAATAAGTCCAAACTGAATGATGAAGCAGTAGCCACATTAGAAGACTTTTTGCGTTATACGCGACTTAATTCCGGCGTAAAAATTGAGCTTAAGGCATATACAGATGATAAAGGTAGTGACTCCTACAATAAAAAACTGGCAAGGCGTCGAGGTAAATCAGTTTACAATTATCTGATAAAGAATGGTGTTCCTGCAGAAAATGTAAGCATAGCTGCATTGGGAGAAAGCAATGCCCTGGCATCCAATGCGAATCTCGTAGGGATGCAGCTTAACAGAAGAGTAGAGTTTTATATTGTTGGAGGTGGTGCTTATGAAGCAGGTTCCAAAGCATATGTTACCACTACATCCATGAATGTTGCAGATTTAGCCAGGCAGTATAATATGTCGACCGAAGAGTTAAAGTCATTGAATAATCTCAATAGTGATCAGTTAAAGGCTTATCAGGTAGTAAGAGTGCGTAGGTTGGGAGATGAGGATATCATTGCTGCTTCAACCATGCAGTATGCAGGCTCGGGTAGCGGACACTATGAATCTCCTGTGTCAAGGCAAGCAGAAGCTTCGGGCTATGACGATGCAAATAGTGAGTATGTATCATTTGATGATACAGATTACAATATGGGAGTTCGTTATCGAAAGTATAACAATGAAGGGTATTATGTAGTATTGCCAAAAAACACCTTGTTTTCCATCGCCAAAGTTTCTGGTACTTCGGTGAGTGAATTAAAAAAACTCAACAGAATAAGAGGGAACACAATTTTTGTCGGGCAAAAGTTATTGATTAGTGAAGCAGGACGAGCCTTTATTGCTGACGCAGATAATACCAAGGCACTCTATGATGCCGGCATACGATTTCAGGATCAACATGGTGAAATCGTTATGATAGAAAATGAGGAGCGCTATATAGTAAAAGCAGGAGATACTTTTTACAGTCTAGGACAGCAATTTGATCTGTTATTTGAAGAATTACGTTCCATGAATGGGCTTTCAAGTTATGTTTTGAGACCGGGGATGCCGTTAAGGTTTAAAAGAAATGAAGATGAGCAGTTAAAACGAGAAGAAATAAATAAAGAATTATTGGCGCGTGAAATAGACAACAGGGTAGAACCGGAATCATCGGGACTTGGGGCAAAAGCGGTGGATCGGGCTGCTTCAATAAACGAGGAGACCGCAATAGATGAAGAATCAATTGAGGTTGAGGAGCAACAGCCGGAAGAGGTGTTACCAGAAGCAGCGTCGGAAACAGAAGAAGGTAGCAATACAGGACAGGAATTAGAACAGGAAACGGTAGAGGAAAGCGTGGAGCCTATAATGCCACAGGAGGAAGATCCGATAACGGCGGAAGAAAGTACAACAGAAGATCATGAAATAGAGGCAACAGGGATGGAAGAGGGGGAAACAGAAGTTATCGAAGAGGAAACTGTGGTTGAAATGGAAGAAACACCTGCTGTAGAAGAGAAAAGCGCCGAAGCGTCCACGGATAAACCTCTAATTGATGAACCAATCGAAGAAAATGTGATCATCGAAGAAGAAGCAGAAGTAACGGAAGATACAAGCACAGAAGAGCATGTGGATAACATTTCTGAAGAAGAAAATGAGCCCGTCAATGAAGAAGAACTACATTTAGACCATGGAGAACTCGATGATGATACTGAGTCCGAAATAGATGAATCGTCGTTGATGTTGGATGAATAACAGCTTTTTATTAAATTCATAGAAAATTTTCACTCAATAAGACAGTTATTTTAGCAGCAAGTAAAACTCCCCATCTCATAGAAGCTGGATTAGATGAAGTCGGTAGAGGATGCCTTGCAGGTCCTGTTGTGGCTGCTGCTGTTATCTTACCCAAAGACTTTGATTCTCAAATGATAGATGACTCTAAAAAGTTAAGTCATACTAAGCGTGAATATTTGGAAGAGGAGATCAAAAAAAGCGCTTTATCATGGGCAGTAGCGACTGTTTCTAATGAAAAAATTGATGAAATTAATATTCTAAATGCCAGCTTCCTGGCAATGCACAACGCATTGGATAAATTGGAAATTGTCCCGGAACTTCTGTTGGTAGACGGGAACCGTTTTCATAACTACAAGACCATCAAACATGATTGTATAATTAAAGGAGATGGCAAATTTATGTCGATAGCAGCAGCGTCAATATTAGCCAAGAACTACAGAGACAAACTCATGGGTGAACTTTCTGCCAAGTATCCTGGCTACGGCTGGGAATCAAATGTCGGATACCCCACAGTGAAACATAGAGAAGGCATTAGGAAGTTTGGTGTGACACCTTACCACAGAAAATCATTTACCCTATTACCTCAACAATTAGAACTATTTGAACATGGAAGCTGAGAAAAAGATAGCTTTGGATGCTGTACATAGAAGTTTGGGCGCCAAGATGATACCTTTTGCAGGTTTTGAAATGCCGGTTAGGTACAGTTCGGATAAAGAGGAACACATGTGCGTCCGGAATGGGGTAGGTGTATTCGATGTGTCTCATATGGGAGAATTTATTGTTGAAGGCCCTGGTGCGCTGGACCTTATACAGTATGTCACTAGTAACGATGCTTCAAAATTGACGATAGGTAAGGTTCAGTATTCTTGCTTGCCCAACGAAAAGGGAGGAATAGTTGACGATTTACTTATTTACATGCTTGATACCAATAAGTACATGTTAGTGGTAAATGCCTCAAACATTGAAAAAGATTGGGAGTGGGTAACGAATAAAAATAGATTCGAAGCTGAATTGAGTAATGTTTCAGATTCTTATGCTCTTCTTGCTGTGCAGGGGCCTAAAGCAGTGTCTGTTTTGAATAAATTAAGTGGTCGGGATCTTTCAAGTATGAAGTACTATACTTTTGATTATATAACACTTGGTACTATTGACAAGGCCATCGTGTCTGCTACGGGATATACCGGTGCAGGTGGTTTTGAAATTTACGTTCGAAATGAGCGAGCAGAAGAGTTATGGAATATCCTGTTTGAATCGGGTGATGAATTTGGAATACAACCGATAGGCTTAGGAGCTAGAGATACGCTCAGGCTGGAAATGGGTTATTGTCTGTATGGCAATGACATTGATGATACCACTAGCCCCATCGAAGCGGGTCTGGCCTGGATAGTCAAGTTTAACAAGTCCTTTGTTAATGATAGCTATATAAAGAAACAGAAGGAAGAAGGGGTTGCCAGGAAGTTGGTAGCTTTTAAAATGAAGGACAAGGGAATTCCGAGGAGTCATTACAAACTTGTAAATAACGACGGTGTTGAAATTGGAGAGGTAACATCAGGGTCAATATCTCCTGTCTTAATGCAGGGGATTGGACTTGGCTATGTGATGGCTGAATATGCCAGTCCGGGCAATGAAATATTGGTAGAAGTTCGGAATAAACAGCTTTTGGCAGAAGTAGTCAAATTACCTTTTATATAAATATTTATATACTTATTATTGTAGTTATGAGAAATGTAGACGTATGTCTGTCTCCTGAATTGTTGCATCTTTATGACATTAAGGGGAAAGTTGTAGTAGTAGTAGATGTATTAAGAGCCACATCGGTTATGGTTACTGCTACGGCTAATGGTATAACGGAAATAGTGCCGGTAAGTGAAATTAGTGCATGCTGTGATTTGCTTAAAAAGGGCTATATCGGAGCTGCGGAAAGAAACGGGCAAACGGCTGAAGGTTTTAGCTATGGTAATTCACCTTTTTCCTATATGGGAGATGCCATAAAGGGTAAAAAGTTAGCTATTACCACAACCAATGGAACATTGTCCATCAATAAAGCCAAGGGTGCAGATCAGGTGATTATAGGCTCGTTCTTAAATAAGTCTGCGGTGATCTCCTATTTAAGAGATCAGGAAAAAGATGTTTTAGTACTGTGTGCCGGTTGGAAAGGGCGCGTTAACCTGGAAGATACCTTATTTGCAGGAGCAGTAGTAGAAGGCTTAAATGATGACTTTCGTTGCGAGCACGATGGCTCCATCGCAGCACATTCTATTTATAAAATTGCTCAGCACGATTTGCTCGGTTTTTTAAGTAATTGTTCTCATTTCAGACGTTTAAGCAAACTAAATATCTCCAAAGATATTGAGTTCTGCCTTAAACAAGATGTCTATGACGTTGTGCCTGTTTTGGAAGGAGATAAAATTGTATCTTCCAACAAAGTGAAGGCTGGAGTAGAGGTTGTCAAGTAATCCTGTTAATTATTATGTTTCTTGCTATTGTGTTACAGTAGTATCTGGTACAAAGTTTAGTTGCGTAGGCACTTTTCGTGACTCATAAATACCCGAGATTACTCCTCCAACATCTGCTGCATTTTCAAGTTCTTTATCAATAACACGTTCAATTTTAAAAGTGGCAGCCCCGTTAATAGGATCTACTATATCTGAAGTGTTTATTCTTATTTCATGAGCACCAATAATACGCTGGGTCCACTTTTTCGTTTGGAAATTATCCTGCCCGTATTGCAAGTGTAAGTTCACCTGTTCATCAGAACCCACTGGAGAACCTTCCCATTTTATGATGTATTCACCGGTATTTTCCATTTTTTCAGGGGCATCTTTTAAGCTTATCGGCGCAAGTGAAATGGAGTTTGAGTAGGAGGTGCCCACAGTATCTGTAAACTCAAAAGTATAGTTATAGTCATCGCTTAGTTTCATTTGAGCAAGGTTGTACACATAACCTGAAAATACCTGTTCTCCACCTTTAAGCTTTTTTCCATTAAGAGTTACCTTGCTTTTTTTGGAAAGTTTAAGTGTAGTTCCTGTTGGTCCGCCAAACCTGAAAACGCTATACGCCTGCGCTTTATTATTATCTTCACTAATCGATATACGATGGTTTTGGTAGATACGACTTTGGTTTACATGTTGACTTTCTTCTATATCTGTTGAAGCGCAATTGTGAAGTAAAATGGTTAAAATTAATGCCAGAGAAACGAAACTGATTCTTTCCATGATAAAAACATATTCAAATACAAAATCACATTAAACTTACCAAAATTAAATTGATAATCGTGAACTATTCAACTATTTTTAGAGGTGCGTCTATTTTTGCTTACAACTATATCTATTCTGTTTGCCTGCTGTGTTATGAAAGCACAGCAATACAATTTTAAAAAAATGTCTGTGACAGAAGGCTTGGCTCAGTCACAGGTTAAAAGTTTTGCTCAGGATATTACCGGAAGCTTGTGGATAGCCACGAATGGAGGAGGAATAAGCATTTTTAATGGAAGAAATTTCGAGAGCTTTACAGAGGCTGATGGTTTATCAGGCAATTTTATTACAGCGCTGTGTTCTCCTTTCGGTAGTAAAATATATGCAGCATCAAAGGGTGGTGTCGATGTAATCGAGGGAAGAAAACTTGTTAAACGTATAGAAAATGATGCATGCGGCACTGTTCATAATATGAGTCCAATAGGTTCCGATAGTCTTGTTTTAGCATGCGATGGTGGTGTTTATCTATTAAGTGGAGACGAATTGAAGTTGTTGGTAGATATAAATGCAAGGTGTTTTTCGGTAATGAAATTATCGAAGGGTAACTATTTGATCGGTACTGAAAAAGGATTGCTATGCCTGGAAAACGACAGCACCTATTTCTTAAAGGCAATACCAGCTGTAGAAGTAAGAAGTATAAAGAGAGATAGTGTGGGTGATGTTTGGGTAGGTACGTATGCCAGAGGAGTTATTGTGTTGGATAGCACCTTAACTATTGCCACCAAAGAAACAAGAGTACCTTACGACGCTGTTGTCACAGATATCCATATTAGTGACTCCGGTGGAATTTGGCTTGCAACCCTTGAGAGTGGACTATATTTGTTACAGCATACAAAATTTGATCATTTCACAGTACATGAAGGGCTTCCAAACAATTCCATTAACTGTATTTATGAAGATAATGAATCGAATATATGGTTAGGCAGTTCGGGAGGGGGGATGTCAAGATATGACGGAGCAATGTTCGTTCATTACAATGAAAAAGATGGCCTTATTGGAGATGGGGTTTATTCTATTCTCATAGACTATGAAGGAAAGAAGTGGTTTGGGACTTTTGCAGGCGGGGTCTCCAGAATGGATAGCATGGGTGTTTATGTCTTTTCTGAGATTGAACGCTTCACGGATCAAAAAGTGAAATGTATTTACCAATCTCCGGACAGCACTATATGGTTTGGTACTGAAGGCGATGGTTTGTTTCGTTTTCGAGCTAATGAATTTGAACATGTTCCTTTGGCGGCGAAGTGGATCAAAAGCATAGTCAGAAGTGATGATTCTACACTTTGGATAGCATCGGCTGATTTTGGTGTTATTGCTTATAAAGATTCACAACAAGATATATTCAATGAAAGCAGGGGGCTACCATCTACACGAATTGCCGATTTAGCTATCGATGAATCCGGTGTTTTGTGGGCAGCGACGGAAAAGGGCTTGGCATATTTGAACTCCGGGGATTCGGGTTTTTCAATAATTCCGGAGTTTAAAGGAATTTCCATCGCAAGTGTAGTAAGTATTGGCCATGGAAAATTGTGTGTTGGAACCAGCGGTAAAGGTGTGTTTTTGCGTGATAAAAATGAAAGCCTACATATCACTTCCCAAAATGGTTTGGCATCAAACATATGTTATTTTGTGCATCAAGATAAAAAAAAGCAGCTATGGGTAGGTTCGGAAAAAGGCATAGACCGACTGGAGCTTGGTAAAAATGGTAGGCTAAAAGCAGTGAGGCACTATGGCTTAGAGCAGGGCTTTACAGGTCTGGAAACTTGCAAGAATGCTGTTTTCGAGGAATTTAACGGTAAAATATGGTTTGGGACTGTCAATGGAGTGACCTGCTACTCACCGGGTCTGGACCTTATAAGTCAAAGTGTCCCCAAATTGAGTTTTAAAGGATTGGACCTGTTTTATGAACCTATTCAGAGTTTTGATAATCAATTCGAATATGATCAATGGAGTAATATGCCTGAAAATTTGGTGCTTACACACCTTAATAATCACCTCACCTTCTCATTTACAGGCGTCGCCATGCGAAATGCAGCACTGATAAAATACCAATGGAAGTTGGAAGGATTTGAGGATGAATGGAGTCCTCTGTCAAAAAATCGAAGCGTAACCTATTCCAACATACCACCTGGCGCTTATATATTTAAAGTAAAGGCATTAAACGAAAATGGACAATGGACAAAGGGAGATTTGACGTATAAATTCATTATTGAGGCACCATATTGGCAATCTTGGTGGTTTGTGCTGACCTTAAGCATTGTTTTGGTAACAGTGATATGGATGTTAATAAGGCTTGCGGTAACGAGAGCAAATAAACGAAATGAAATACAGAAAAAATCCCTGGAGATGGAACGCAGAGCGCTGGAATTAGAACAAAAAGCATTGCGTTTGCAGATGAATCCTCATTTTTTGTTTAATTGCCTCAATACTATTAAAGCTTTTATCTCCGAAAATAAGTCCAGGCAAGCCAAATTTCAACTGGCCAAATTTGCCAAGCTTATGCGTTTAATGTTAGACAATTCCAGGGCATCCAAGGTGTTGATACAGTCAGAAGTTGAAGCATTAAAAAGTTACCTGGAATTGGAGCAACTAAGCCATGAAGGTAAATTTAATTTTGAAGTGGATGTTTCCGAAGAATTTAACGATGGCGACTTTTATATTCCGCCGATGATTGTTCAGCCTTTTGTCGAAAATGCCATCATACATGGCGTATTACCGGCTCAATATACTGGGCTTATTTCTATTTCTTTTAAACTACTTTCTGATAATGTGATATGTGAAATAGAAGATAATGGCATCGGAAGATCAAAGTCCAGAGAGATGCAGCAACATTCCTTACAGAAGCACAAGTCTGCAGGGATTCAGGTTACTCAAGAAAGGTTGAACGTATTGAGACACCAGGAAAAGGGAGTCTTGATTGATATAAATATTATCGATAAATTTAATAGCCAGGGTGATTCGCAAGGTACGTGTGTAACTATTCGCCTTCCAATAATGAGACCAGATGACATCAATAAATGAAAGCAATAATAATAGACGATATAGAAAAGGCACGCATAGCACTAAAAAGTGATATTCATGACTTTTGCAACGAGATTGAAGTAGTGGGCGAGGCCGAGGGAGTGAAATCAGGTGTTGAGCTTATAATAAATACACAACCCGACGTGGTTTTTTTAGATATTAAAATGGGCGATGGTAGTGGCTTTGATTTAATCGAAAAAATAAGAAATGAAGAAAAAATTCACCTGCCACAAATAATTTTTACAACAGCTTACGATGAATATGCAATTAAAGCATTTAAATTCTCGGCTATTGACTATTTGTTAAAACCGGTCGATCCTGATGATCTGATAATGGCGGTGGGTAAATTGAAAACAGTAAATTCCAAAGTGCAAATTCAGGATAGTTTATCAGTATTAATGGAGCAAATTGGTGGTGGGAGGTCTAAACCTTTGAGACTAGCTCTACATTCTGTCGAGCGTGTACATATTGTTGAGATTAATGAAATTGTGAGATGTGAAGCTCATAAAAACTATACATTATTTGTATTAACGAGTGGGCAGCAAATTCTGGTGACCAAAACCCTCAAGGATTTTGATGAATTATTAGGCCCACATGATTTTTATCGTTCACATCATTCTCATTTGGTAAATCTGGCTTTTGTAAAAGAATTTGTCAAAATTGATGGCTCATATCTTGTGCTCAGAGATGGGAAGAATGTTCCTGTTTCAGTTCGCAAAAAGGAGGGTTTGCTAAAACGATTGAGTGATTTCAACTGAGTGTTTATATTATTTGTGAATGCTTATTTTTTGGACTCCCCCCCTTAGTATTAATAAGGAAATAGCTCATTTTCTAGGATGTATTGTGTAGGTGCGTTAGTGATGAAACGAAAAATATCATCTATGAACGCATGAATTAGTACTATGAATTAGACAAATAGAAGACAAAAGGAGGTTTTTTTTATTTTTTTATATAATGCTTATGAGAATGATTGATGATCAATAAATGTTGAAATTAAGCCGTACGGTGATATTAAGGCTATTTGGTGTGGTAATTAGTGAGAATAAATGAAAAAAATATCGAATTGGTACATTGTGAGGTTTAAAGATAATTGTTTATGTTTGTTTCAATAATTTGATGATTGAACATTGAATGTGTGATTTAATCGGCTATGTTAGAGATTGAAAAGCATTTTTTGTATCGTCTTTTATGGGTTGTAAGATTATCGTATTAAAATTTGGGTATGTTTTAATATGAGCGATAGCAATATCAATCTTTAGTCACAGACTAATTAACTTAGCATTAGAGAAACGCATTTCGTTCAAATTGGCGGTTAACGCACATCAATAAAAGCTCACTTTTAAGTGAGCTTTTTTTTATCCCAAATGATCCGTAGCTTTATGATGTTTTTAGTTAGAGCCAATTTCCCAAATGTTGAATCAGTTGATGTACACAAGAATACTGTGTTATTTATTATTGTTAATATTTTGTTGTAGTGTTATTGATAGCAATGCTGTTGTCATTCGTGCCAACGGAGATGATATTAACCTCTGTAAAGGCGGGCTGGAGTACTTTAAAGATAGTGAAGGCAATTTAGAGATCAGCGACTTTACAGCTGGCGACGCAGATTTCGACTTTAAAAAGGCGGAAGGTAGTTTGATCCTTTCCAGTGACTATGCCACCTATTGGGTACGTTTCGATGTGGAGTATGAAAGTGAGGTAGGGATAAGTCCCCGGTTGCTGGAAATTGATGAAGGTCTGGTGTCGTTTTTTGATTTATATGTTCCAAAGGAAAATGGCGCTTACAAACTTTATAAAGCAGGGTATGAATACCCTTACGGATACAGGCCAATAGATCGATTTAATTTCTATTTCCCGCTTCCTGTTCATCAGGAAAAACGCGTGTATTATGCCCAGGTGCGTACCGGTAATAGTGCAGCTGTTAACTTTAATATTATTGCACCAGATAAACTAATCAACCTGAACGCGGGAGATAATTTGTTCATGGGGGTTTATTATGGAATAATAATTTTATTGTTCTTATATAATATTATCAGTTACTGGAGGGTGGGTACTAAAGATCATATGATCTATATTCTTTATTTGTTGGCCACAGCCCTTATGGGGATCACTTATAAGGGGCATGGTTTTAGGTATTTTTGGCCAAACATTCCTGTGCTTAATTGGTTCCTGAATCAATCTGTGCTGATATTTTTTGCAGCTGGCCTTTACTTTTTTACGACTTCTTTTTTAGAACTAAGAGACAGCAATAAGAGAGGTTTAAAAGCATTGAGTGTCGTTTTTATAGTATATGCTGTAGCACACTTGTTAAATGTGATTTTTATCAAAACAGATCCTTATTTTATCATAATAATACCTTTTTCTGTATTTCTGTCCATTATCTTGTTTGTTTCTATAGTAAGCCTTAGGCAAGGTAGAATAGAAGTGCGCTATTTTATCGCCGGTGTGATCTTGTTATTGTTACGTTTTCTGTTTCTGATATTAGTTCATTTTAAAATGGTAGATATTAACAGCGAAGACGGAGATACTTTGTGGCAGATAATTCTGCGCAATTCATTTCAATTGGGTGTAGTACTTACCTCTCTCGGTTTGGCCTGGGCTCTAAGCGAAAAATATAGTGGTTTAAAAAAGCAGCGAGAGAAAGATCAGGAATCACTCATTAAGCAGTTAGAGGAAAATGCACGTTTAAGAGAATCAATGAATCAGAATCTTAAACTCGAAGTGGCACAACGTACCTCCGAATTACAGGAAGCCAATCACGACCTGGAATTGCAGGCGAGTGAATTAGAACGGGTCAATCAATTACTCCTGCAAGACAATGAATCATTAAGAGAAAACATACAGAAGGCGGTTCAAATTACGCTTTTTAAAGAAAGTATTGATTTTGAGCAATTCAGTCAGGCTTATCCCGATAAGGAGTCTTGTCTCGAATACCTGGCTTCATTGAAGTGGTCAAAAGGATACAGATGCAAGCGTTGCAACAATGAAACGTATATAAGTGGTAAAGAGCAATATGGAAGGCGTTGTTCCAAATGTGGCTATGATGAATCTGCGTCCGTAGACTCTTTGTTCTACCATCTGAAAATTCCACTTAATAAAGCTTTTTACATCGCATTTTTATCATTTGCAAATAATGGAAATATTTCAGCAGCAGAACTTTCTAAAATTCTGGGTGTAGGGCTTAATACTTGTTATGCTGTAAACAAGCGGGTAAAAAAAGCGATGGCATTGGTTTCAGAAAACAGTGACCAGCGCACTCAATGGGAGAAATTACTGTTAATAGACCCTTTAGCTCAACAGTCCAGAGAAATTTAAAAGTATTAGTTTTTAATAAATACTTTTTTTGCTAATTTTAATGAAGTGATTTTGATGATTTATACCCAAATCTAGTCATCTGACATTGAATTGTATTTAATACATAGTAGGCTGTTACCATAAACCCGGCTTCAGTATATACTATAAACAACCTGTTTTTACCGAATAATAATGAGTCGCATTACTATTACAGCGTACTGTTTATTTTTAATATTGAATCTGTTTGCCCAGCAAGAAGTTACTGTTGGTGCAGGTAGTTATAACCTGGGAACTCCTGTAGAAGGAATACCAGGCTTAGGAGGTTTGTTTGCCCCTTATCCCATTGGTAATGGAAATACTGCTGTTATAACCAGAACCGCTAACTACCCTGGACCTTTCCAAACACAGAATTGGTGGAATTCAGCCTTATGGGATGTGGATCGGGATAATTCTGCGCAAATTACAGCCAATGGCTACTCTCCGCATAGCAATCAACGCGCGCCTATGCAACCACACCCGTTTCAACTTATGTGTATTGACCAGGGAATAGCTTTGCATTATCGTACAATGGATTTTAATGTAGATGCAAATCGTTCCTATAACTATTTGGCAGCAGGTGGTGGTGCTAAAGTTGGGGATGTTGTTATCGGTATTCAAGGTTCAAGTGCTCCTAGAACTGAAGTAGACGATTATGGTGATTGGCATGTGAAATTGGCTCAGAATTTCAATGGAACAACGCTGTATACCACTAGTAGTATAGGTAGCCCTTTTATGTATTTCGAAGTAGATGGTTCAGGCACTCCTGAAATAAGTGCGTTTAGCAATGACCAGGTGACGCCATTTAATGTGATAGGAGTAAGGGCTAATGTACTCTATTTAAGTGCGACTAATGGCCTTGATAACATTGAGAAATATTATGCCCTTTCATTACCAGGAGGAACTACCGTGAATGGTACAGGAATAGCTGGTATAAATAGTGGTACTTCTCTGAATGGAATTACACTTTCAGGAGCCTCGCAATTTACGCTGGGTTTGATGCCCGATGGAAGTGAAGCCGCTATGGATTTGTTTGAGTTTACAGGCTACGCTGTAATAACAGATACGCGTTATACCTATAATTATGAACCGGAACTGGCAAAATTGACAAATACTTTTACCATCTCCACTTCGACTTTTGGAGGTCAGACAAATCAGGGTACTTTAACGGCATTTTACAGACATCAATATTTGCATTCCCCTCAAGCGAGTGCTAATAACACTGGCTTTACTTATGCATCGCCACGTGGGCCCATGCAACTTGTAACACTTCCCGATGGTATTTTTCAGGTAGAATTAACAAATAATGGGGTTCTTCCACACCTAGGTAAGGCCTCCAACATGGATGAAGCTACTATTATGGGGATTTTGGAAGGAGAGGTGCTGGTTGATGCGCAGTTTCAGGATTATGTTGGGGCTCGATTGGATGATTATAATCATTTTCAGCGTATGGAAAAAGCAGCAAGAGGAGCTGAAATAGCGCACCAGCTTGGTCGTTATGATGTGCGTGATGAACTTCTGGATTACACCAAAGAGGTAATAGAAGACTTCTTACATTCACCTAATGCCGACATTAATAATGCCGGGCAACTTACGTTTTCGACATGTTATGGCCCCGATTTTAACTGGTTGGCTACCTATCCCAATTCGTTTTTTTCGGACAGAGGTATACACGATCAACATTTTGTTCTAGGACACTTGGTTTATGCCGCCGCGATTGTAGCACGTTTTGAACAAAAACGACACGGTAATGACAATTGGATCAGCGACTGGAAACCAATGGTTGATTTGATAATCAGAAATATTGACGACTACCGACGTGACATGACACCTCCTGCAAACCCTAATACTGAACCTTGGTTCCCTTACCTGCGTTTTTTTGACCCTTATGTGGGGCACTCTTGGGCTCATAATTATTCAGGAAGTCAGGAATCTATTTCCGAGTCTTTAAATTTCGCAGCAGGAACCTGGCTCTGGGGAGAGGTTACGGGTGATAATGATATTAGGGATTTGGGTGCTATGTTGTTTATAACGGAAAGTGAGTCGGGCAGGCAGTACTGGTTCGATGTTGATGATACAGGTGTTAACTCTTCATTACCCTCACCTAACGGATCCGGATATGACTTTCGACATGCCGGAGTAGTTTATAATGATGGTTCTTTATATGGGGTCAATTTTAATACTCCATGTCCGGATTTCTATGGAGGAGATATAGGTAACAAATACGCACCTTTTCAAATTCATGGTATTACTTATTGGCCTATTAGTGGTGCCAGTATCTGGATGGGAGCCAATGATGAAGGAGCTATGCGTGAATGGCAGGAGTTAACAGCTAATGGTCCAGTTCAGTTTAGAAATTGTGAAATTTATTGGCAAATGTTGGTAACTTGTTTTAGAGGCTTAGTGGAACCTGTAGAAGCTCGAGAAGATTTTGAAAATCATATACTTAATGATCCATATTATGAATTTTATTCTGATAATCCTGGCGCTGATAGTAATAGTACTGTAGAATCCATGTTGCGCCGTGTTAATGGTTACCACTGGATTACGACATTAGATAGCGTAGGGCGTGTTTATAGCGATGTGCAGGCCGATCACGGTATGTATGCAGTCTTTCAAAAGGACTATTGTGACGATAACTGGATTCGTCATTATATGGTCTACAATAATCCTAATAACCCGGAGAAAACAGTCACTTTTACAGATGGTACTTGTTGGACAGTTCCTTCAGACACCAACGTCGTTTTTAAATTATATGGCCCCAACGAACCAGGTCAGACTACGGTAAGTGTTACAGATCCAATATGTATTGGTGATCCTTTTCAGGTGAGCTTTAATGGAATGACTATTTGTCGCCCGGGTGAGCCTTCCTTTTGGGTTCAGGTGTCTACAGATCAGGTAGAATGGAATACCGTTTATCAGGTGCAAACAGGAGACGACTCTTTGTCATTTGATATGACGTTGACGCAGCCCGGTACTTATTACATTAGACAGGTAATGGTCATAGAAGCAGGTTCGGAACCAGGTCTTGCTTGTGATCTTATAACTGAACCGGACCCATCACGATATGCGCAAGTAAGCATCGAAAATTGTGGCTGCCCTTCACCAACATTTGTCAACCTTAATGCAGTATCTTCCAGTGCCTGTGAAGGTGAATCTATTACAGTTAATGCGACCAGCGATGCCAACGAAGGTGCCATTTATGTGTGGTTTGTTCAAGGGGATGATACACCGCTAGATTCATCCACAAATGTCACGTACAATGCCACTGTTTCCGGAGATTATTACGTGCGTGTCTATGACCCGCTTGATTTGAACTGTTACCTCAACTCTCAGAATCTTACCCTGACCTTTTATCCTGCGCATGAATTGAGTTTGGATTTGATAAGCGATAAGGACACTATCTGCGTGGGTGAGCTAGTACAGTGGGATGCTCAGAATATAAGCATTGAGGACTCTTTTGCTTTGTCCTGGTATGTGGGGGGGGATATAATTAATGGTTTTGGCGATGTAGCATTAAGTACAGATACACTCACTCAAACGACAACAGTTTCGGTCGTGCTCACGTCCGATAAGCAATGCCTTTTAAATGAGCAGGATTCAGTGAGTAAAGAAGTGGTTGTTTTTCCAGTCGATGAAATACTGGTTGACCTGTTAGCTGATTTAGATAGTATTTGTGCCGGTGAATCCGTTTACTTTTACGATAGTAATTATGTCAATGATGATGATGCCGTGTTTAACTGGTATATTAACGATCTGCTTATTGTTGGCGATGGCGATTTTTATCTTTCCATCGATACTTTAACGGTTGGCAGCGAAATTAAGTTGGAAGTGGAAACTTCCAATAGGTGTGTACAGGGTAATGGTAGCGACTCAGTGGCAATTCATGTAGATAGTCTCTGGAATATGGAGATGATTATGGACCCGGACGATACGACTATTTGTCCCAATTCGCAATTGGTATTATGGCCTCGTTTAATTCCCCAGGATCAATTAGACTTCATTTGGATTGTCGGCGGTGATACTGTAATTAACGGAGGGTTTAATCCGCAAATAACACCTGATACTTTAACACAGTCAACAGTAATACAGCTAAGTGTAGTGCCTTCGTACCAATGTGCAGTTCCTGATACTTTGATTGAATTGGTCAATGTTACGGTGCTACCTGCACAAGAACCTAATGTATTATTGAATGCCGATAAATTAAGTATATGTCCGAATGAATTGGTAAACTTCACTGCAAGTACATCCATCAGTGATGGTATTACTTATCACTGGTTTTACGATGACCAGGATTTAGGGCAAAGTGATTCATCATTGATTTTGGATACCATCACGCAGAGTGTGCGTGTTTCCGTAGTAATTGAAGTAGCCGGAGACTGTGTTTTCCCTGCAAGTGATACCGCCTTTGTAGCTATTGATGTCACCAATGACGAAATTCCTGATGTCCAGATTACTCCCTCAGATGTAGCGATTTGCGCTAATACGGAATTAACACTAAACGCGACACCAATTAGTGGTGGAGGAGTGGAACCCTTATTCCTCTGGCTGGTAAATGGAGATACAGTGGTAAATCCTGCGACTCCTTCATCAACATTAACAATTGACTCATTGACGCAGTTTACAACAGTAACAGTTGTAATGATTAGTGATTTGGAATGTGTACAACAAGACTCTGTAGACGCTGAAGCAATAATAGATATCATAGAAGGTGAGCTTCCGTCATTCGAACTCAGTTCGGACCTCAATAGTATATGTCCGGAGCAAGAGGTGACCTTAATCATTGGAAATGTAATTGGTGGTGGAGATGCACCGCAATATACCTGGTTTGTAAATGGGAATGAGGTGGCGACAAACGTAACTACGCTCAGAATTGATACCTTGACGCAGACTACGCTAGTAAGTGTGACTTTATTATCGAACTCTCCATGCAGGATTCAGGACGATAGCACTAAAACCCTTACTATTCAAGTTCAGGAGTACCTTGAGCCTTCTTTTGTTGTGACTCCTAGTATAAACCCGGTATGCTTAGGCGAAAATGTTGACTTTACATTGAATGATATGGTGAATTTTGGTTCCGATCCGCAAATCAATTGGTTTGTAAACGGAATTGATCAGAATAATAACGGTATCACATGGTCCTCATCAAACCTCACGGATGGAGATACAGTTTTAGTTTCTGTGCTGGGAAGCGGAGATTGTAGTTCTCCACTTCCGGTGACATTCGACACCATCATTAGTGTAACAGAAGGAGGGACGCTTGAAGCGACTATCGCAAGGTCTGATAATGGAGCATGTGTAGGAGTAATGGGTGTGTTTAGTATTCAAAGCGTTACTGATGGAGCAAGCTATTCCTGGTACCATAACGGAATTGAAGTAAATGGGCAATTGGATGAGGTGGTAATTGGTCCGTTGAATGATGGAGACAGCGTTTATTTACAACTTAGCACACTAAACACCTGCGTGAGTCCTATGGACACTATTTCCAACGTGATTTATCTTGATTTGCAGGCAGTACCTCTTCCAACAATCAATATCGCAGCTGCTATTGATACTATTTGCCAGGGTGAAGAAGTAGAAGTAAGTGTAACATTAACAGAAATTCCAAATCCACAATTGTACTGGTATTATAATGATCAAGAGGTGCTTACAAGCAACGATCTGGCTCCGGTAATATTTGACACCTTATCATCATCAGGGTGGGTACGCACTTTTGTAGACGTAAATTCTATATGTTACGATGCAGATCAAATCGGGGACTCCGTGTGGATCGAAGTACATCCGATGGATACTATAAGTGCAACATTGTCACGTACTGACACCAATTTATGCGAGGGAGAAGCAGGAACTTTTGTTTTATCAAATGTGAACCCCGACGATGCCGGCATTCAGTGGTTTCATAATAATGTAGAGGTCGCCAATGATATTGATATTATTAGCCTTCCGGTTAACAATAACGACTTGATTTATGTGCAACTTAAGTCAAAACAGGTATGCTTATTGGATACCTTATTTAACACCGATACGATTACAGTAGAAATGGAGACTGTGCAATTGCTCACCGGGGAAATTGATTTATCTCAAAATGCGATTTGTGCTAATGATGAAATAAGTGTGACCTTACAGAACTTAAACCCGGATATTAATGCTACAATTCAATGGTTGTTAAACGGACAGCCAATTATTGCGGGTGAACAGTGGGATGTTGATACGCTGACTCAAAATACGCTTCTGAACGTTGAAATTACATCAGAAGACATCTGTGTACAACCCGATACCTTAACATTGGCATCAACGATAAGTGTTACGAAAGGAGAAGACCTGGTAGCAGCCATAATTCAGTTGGATACAATTAATTGTGATAGCTCAAATGCACGTTTTCGGGCCTTGAATGCGGTGGATGGTTCTGAATTTTATTGGCTGCTGAATGGAGATACTGTGGCGATCGAAGAGAGCGAGGTGGAATTGGGGCCAATGAACAATGGAGATGAGGTGCAATTACTGGTGAGTACTTCAGTACCATGTGTAGACCCTGGTTTTTTGTATTCTGAGGTAATAGCTATTGAAGGATTACTTCCCGTAGTTGATCCTGAAGTATCTTTTTTTCCAGATGTAGCAGCCGTAGACCTCTGTGCCATAGAAGAAGATTCTATGCTAACTGTGAATGTGAGCCCGGATAATTTCGAACACACCATTTCCTGGTTTTTAAATGGAGAATTACTATTGGAGAATGCCTCTGCATTTAACGTATTTGGTCTGGAAAAAGACGACTTGGTTTTTGCAACCGTAGCGAGTGATTATGTTTGTTTGGAAGCGCCTTTATTAGTGGAATTTGAACTGATAATTACTGCTCAAAATTGTGATTCGTTGTTTATTCCGAATGCATTTACCCCTAACGGAGATGGTGAACACGATGTATTTGATATATTAAACACCAAAGCTTATAGCACTTACCACCTTGAAATTTTTAATCGCTGGGGGCAGTTAGTGTTTGAGTCTTCCTCTACAGATAGCGATTGGGATGGGAAAAGAAATGGGAAGATGCTGCCTCAGGCAACTTATTATTATGTATTGAATCTTGGGCTCTCCGAAAACATTTCGGGAACGGTAATATTGATAAGGTAAAACCAGAGCTCAACTCATTTAGAATAAGTACGGTTTTCAAATAGGGTTTTCTTTGTTAATACATTAATTCGAAGCAGCATTCAGCTAAGCTTTTAATTGACTCAGTTTAAAAATCCTGAAATTGGAAGCCCCAACTTTAACTTTCAGTCCTTCCGTCTTATAATCAGTGAGTGCAGATTGGTTTAATGATGTCTTACTGTTCTTGTTTGAGAAGTCTTCAAAAACGACCTGCTCCTGTACAAAATTAAGTGTGTTGAGCGCATGCATCGGTAGTTTTATGTGAGCTTCTTCTTCTTTATAGCTGAAATTAATAACAAATAGAAGAACCTCTTCATTGGTATGCCGGAGGTAGGAGTATACACGATTTGAATAACCTAAGAAGTTTTCGTTACGATTGTAGTAATGTAAATCAAAGAAACCACCTGCCTTTACTGCAGAAGAGGTGTTACATAGATTGAGTAGTTCAATGTAAAAAGCTCTCAATTTTTTCTGATCTTTGGAAAGCTGTCCACCGTCAAACTTTCCATTATTCACCCATTTTTGATGTTCAGGTACGCCCCAGTAATCAAATATAGTGGTCCGGCCGTCATCACCTCCAAAACCTTCGGCTCCTTTACCTGGTTCTCCAACCTCCTGACCAAAATAAATCATAACAGGTCCGACATTCATGGTGGCGCTGAGTACCATGGCGGGTACGGCTTTCCATGGATTACCTGCAAAATCAGAGCAGGCTATTCTTTGCTCATCATGATTTTCCAGGAAATTGAGCATATATGGAGCTATTCCTTCCTGACTCTGCCAAATACGGGAGATATCGTCTGTTGAAGCTTTGTACTGGATAATATGCTTCAGTGTATCGTACAATTCTACCTTGTCATACAAATAGTCAAAACCACCCTTGTGAATGTAGTTTCGGTACTCATGGGGGGTGTAAATTTCTGCGATGAAAACGATCTCCGGGAATTGTTTTTTTACTTTGGCGATAGCGTACTCCCAGAATTCTACAGGAACCATTTTGGCCATGTCACATCGAAATCCGTCAATATTTTTTCCTGCCCAATACAGCAGAATGTCAGTCATTTTTTCCCAGGTATCCGGAATGGGGTCAAAGCATTTTGTCCCTCCATTCTGAAAGTCTATCCCATAGTTTAACTTTACAGTTTCAAACCAATCGTCGCTGGAAGGTGCTGCTGAGAAGACATTATTACCAGTGGCTTTTGCTGGCGTTTCATCAAATTTTCCGTCTTTGGTAGGAAAGGTGTGTTCTCCCAGCGAATTGTAGTCTTCCGGAACCTTGAAAGAGCTATTTGGAATGTAGTAGAAGTTGTTATTGGTATCAAAACCTTTCGAATTATCATCATCAGCTCCTAAATCCACAATGCCCTTGGGTTTCACATCCGAGCTGTAAAACCGGGCTACATGATTGGGGATAAAGTCGATCAATACTTTCAAGCCGTGGTCGTGGGTTCTTTCTACCAGGTTTTCAAATTCTGCCATGCGATTTTCAACATTGCATGCGAGGTCCGGGTTTACGTCATAATAGTCTTTAATGGCGTAAGGAGAGCCTGCTCTTCCCTTTACTACATCGGCATCATCCAATGGTATTCCATATTCTGTGTAATCAGTTAGCACAGCATGTTCCAATACCCCGGTATACCAAATGTGCGTAATGCCTAATTGCTTAATAGCGGAGAGTGCCTTATCATTGATATCATCAAATTTGCTTACATTGTTCTCTTCAATGGTTCCCCATAATTTATTGGTAGTCGTAGTGTTGGCAAAAAGGCGGACCAACATTTGATATATTACCGGTTTTTCGACGTGCTTAAATGTTTTCATTTTGGTATTTAGGAAGTTAAAAGAGGTGTTCTGTCTGGAATGTTTAAAAAGGATTTCCGATTTCCACACAACCTGTATGGCAAACTAAATGCTAAAAAAAAACAATCACAAGAGTGTGTAAACTGTTTCATGAAATTATTGCGGTTTTGTCGCCATAACTACCAAATAAAGCGGAACTTATAAGCCTGTTAACTAGTTGGAAAGCGCCTTTTAAACTAGACAATGATCGACTTGGAAGCTTTATTGGATGTAGGGCTAAGCTTATCTTTAAATCAAGATTTAGCTCTGATTAGGTTTGTGTTGCAAAGTTCAAAAGACAAGCTGCCTTTGAAGTGCAGGTCCGGTGAAGTTAACGAGTACTGTTGCTTTATGCAACCAAAGCAACAGTACTTGTTTTTATGGTTATAATTCGATATCTACTTGTTTGATCTTTTTATTTCTTTTGCGCTCAAAAGGGCGTACAATAAGCCGCATTCCACGGTCATAATTAAGATAACTCCAACTCCAGTTGACCATTGCTATCAATTTGTTTCTGAAGCCAACAAGTAGCACCAGGTGAATAAATACCCATGTGAACCAGGCAAAACGACCTTTAAATTTAAAGTTAGGGAGTTCGACCACCGCTTTATTTCTTCCTATGGTAGCCATGGTCCCTTTGTTGTTAAATTTGAAAGGAACCATATCTTGACTTTTTATTTTACGTAATAAGTTTTTGGCCAATAAGGCTCCTTGTTGCATGGCAACCGGTGCCAGCATTGGATGTCCGTTTGGATTATTCTCATCGTTTATCGCAGATACGTCACCTATGGCAAATATATTGTCAGCTATAGGAATTCTGTTGTACTCATCTACCACAATGCGACCACTTTTATTAATTTGGTCCTTATGGATACCGTTTATATGGGCACCTTTTACACCTGCTGCCCAGATAAGTGTGCGTGCATCCAGAAATTTGCTGCCACTTACAGAAACCTGATGTCCGTCATAATCTTCGACAAAAGTATTTGTCCATATCTGGACACCCATTTTTTCCAGGTACTTATGTGCTGCACGTGAGCTTTCTTCACTCATGGAAGCTAATACGCGTGGTGCAGCCTCTACTAAGTGGATGTTCATTTTGCGAATGTCAAGTTCCGGATAATCGCGTGGAAGAATATGGTTTTTCAATTCTGCCAAAGCTCCTGCTAACTCAGCGCCGGTAGGACCTGCACCTACTATTACATAGTTGATGAGGGCCTTGTGTTCGTTTAGGTCATCCGTAAGTAATGCTTCTTCATAGTTTTGCAATATTAAACTGCGTAAATCAAGTGCTTCACGCGCCGATTTCATGGGCATGCTCAGTGCTTCCACATTTTGATTGCCAAAGAAGTTGGTTTTGGAACCTGTTGCAATTACCAGGTAATCGTAATTTAGTTCACCAATATTGGTTATTATCTTGTTTTCATTGGAATTAACATACCTTACTTCTGCCATCCGAAAATAGAAATTCTTTTTCTTGGCGAAGATTTTTCTAAGTGGATAAACTACCGAGTCTGCTTCGAGGCCCGCAGTAGCTACCTGATAGAGTAAAGGTTGGAAAGTATGGTGATTGTTTTTGTCGAAAAGAACGATTTGGAAGTGTTTGGAAGATAAGTTTTTGGCCAATTGAAGGCCTCCGAACCCACCTCCTACAATCACTACCCGGGGTAATTGACTTTCAGGGATATTCATAATTGCTGTGCGTTGATGGACAATTACAATGTCGCGAATTTAGGGGGAATTTCCTACCAAATCATTGATTCAATTGGGGCTTTTGTAAGCTGGGTGTTAGTTGTGTAAATAGTCAAAAATCACCGAACCAGGAGTCCTTTTTTAGTGTTATAAAGCTTGGGGGTTTACTTAAAGCCCCATCACGCCTTCGCCGGTGCTTTTGTCAACCAAGCCTCGTTCAATGCCGGATTTCGGGTCTGTGTTTTCATGGTATTCAAGTTGATTGCCTTTGTCGAACTGTGTTTTTAAGGAATCAATGTCTAGTTCAATTTTGAAGTAAACCCACTTAACCGTAACATTACTCCATGGGTAAATGTAGCTGCTCACTATTTCATCCTGTTCTAACAGGTGATTTACTATCGCTTTTATCAGAGGCGATTTAATCGCCTCCAGCTCTTTTAGGAGTTGAAAATATTCCCTGGAACCTGCCATATTAGTATCCGAAAACTTCTTCTAATGTCAATTCTTTTACAGCTCCGTATTTGCCAAGTGCCTTAATATCGATGTTGTCCTTTTTACCAATAACCAGTAATGCCTTCTTTTGACCTTTCAGGTAGGTACTGTGAAAGGCCTTAATGTCTTCAATAGTCGCTTTGTCATTAAATTCGTAGATGTCTTTTCTGATGTCGTAATCCAGGCCTAGTTTTTTAGCTTTTTCATAAGCAAACAATTTACTGCTTTTAATAATACGGTCTGTTGCCATTGAATTTCTAATCGATTCCTGTGCGTTAGCGAATGAATTTTGAGAAACAGGCATAGTCGTTAACAGCTCTTCCATGCCTTCGATAGCATCAAAGATTTTATCCGACTGCGTGCCTATGTACGAAACTACGTAGTTGTGACGGTCTTTGTATTTGGCAATGCTGTAGCTTGAACGTACTGAATAGGCGAGGGCTTTCGACTCTCGAAGTTCCTGAAAGACAATCGAGCCCATGTTACCGCCAAAGTATTCATTAAATAGCTTGGATTTAGGCACCATGTTTTTGTTATACATTTCTGATTGGCTCAGAAATACTATTTCTGTCTGCACCATGTCGTAATCGATGAAGAGCACCTCGTTCTTGTCAATGGGCAATTCTTTATACACGATCGGTGCAGGTACCTCTTTTTTCTTGGCGGCGGTTTTATGTGTTTTGTTGAGGATGGCGCTCAATTGATTTTGTGATTGAGGACCGTAATAGAGTACGCGATGATCATATTTGTACAATTCTTTTAATTTGTGCACTAAAACGTCGCCTTTTGTCGCATTCAGCTCATCGGTACTTAGTATGTTTGTGAAAGGGTTTTTAGGGCCATACTTGGCATAGTTTACCAGTCCTTTGGATAGTATTTTACGTTTGTCGAGTTTTGAATTCTCGCGAGACTTTAAAATTCTGCCTATCAATTCTTTCAGAGCTTTATCATCTGCTTGTGTACTGGCCAGAAATTCCTCAAAGAGTTCGAGTGCTTTTTCAAAGCTGCTATTTAAACCGTCCAGGCTCACATAAACCTGGTCTTCGGAAGTAAAGACACTGAAATCGCAGCCCAGCTTGTAAAATTCCTTTTTGATTTCTTCGGCGCTGTATTTATCGGTGCCTATATAGTTAAGGTATTGAACGGCAAGGCTCAGTTTTTTATCGTTGTTTCTTCCAATGTCAAAAACATAATACAATTCAAAGAGGTCGTTTTCTTTGTTTTGGTTATAGAGCAGCTGGATATCGTTTGCCAGCATCGATTTGGAAATGTCTTTATCAAAATCAAGATATACAGGTTGGATCTTTTCCGATTTTTGGGCAAAAACTTGCTTGTAGAATTCAGATTGTTGTTCTCTGTTTACTTCTACAGGTGTGATCTTGGGTTTAGATACTTTTTTTACCTGGTCTTCTCCTGTGCGTTTATAAACGATGACGTAGTTATCTTTGAGCATATTGTTGGCAAAACCAACAATTTCCTTTTTAGTGATTTTGGAAAGTGCATCAATCTCATGCACGTAATGCACCCACGGTGTGTGATAAATGAAGGACTGCACGAATGCGTCAGCTCTGGATTTATTACTTTCATATTCAATCGTGCGCGATCTTTTATAATCATTGATAATAGCTGGCAGCAACCAGTCATCAAATTCACCTTTTTTGATGATTTCTAATTGGGCGAGCAACAGGTCGCGTGTTTCTTCCAGGCTTTGGCCTTCTTTAGCCGTTCCGCCTAAGATTAGTGTAGAGTAGTCTTTGAGTCGCAGAGGGAAGGCGTAAGCACCTAAGACGGCTTGCTTTTGGTTAAGGTTCAAATCGATGAGTCCGGCCTGGCTGTTAGATAAAATCATGGAAATGAGCTCCATGATGAGCGATTCTTTACTATTTCTTCCCGGAAAACGAAATCCTATACTTACCGATTCTGCATCCGGTCCTTTAACTTCCTTGATCACCGGTGATTTGATAGGGGATTCGACAGGAGGGATATAGGATGGGAGGGGAGCACTTTTTAGTTTCGAAAAGTGCTTGTCAATTACTTTAATAGTATTTTCAGTGTCGAAATCACCGCTCATACAAACGGCCATGTTGTTTGGAATATAATTAGCCTTGAAGTACTTTTTAATTTCCGTTATAGACGGGTTTTGCAGGTGATCTATTGTGCCTAAGGTTGTTTGTGTGCCATACTGATGTTTTTGAAATAAACCGGCAAACATAGCTTCCCAGGTTTTTCTTCTGTCACTATCGAGTCCTCTGTTTTTTTCTTCGTATACGGCTTCCAGTTCGGTATGAAAAAGTCGGGGCACCACTTCGCCAAAGCGCTCACTCTCAATTTGAGCCCACTTTTCAATTTCATTGCTAGGAATATCATTTACGTATACGGTTTGTTCAAACCACGTATAAGCATTGGTCCCCTGAGCACCAATGTTGGATAACAACTTATCGTACTCATTGGCAATGGCATATTTTGCAGCAAGACTGGATACACTGTCAATTTCTGCGTATACATTAGCCCTTAGAGCTGTGTCTTGTAACTGGCCATATACATTGTAAAGTTTTTCAATTTCATCAATCAGTTTTTCCTCTTCTTTCCAATTGGAAGAACCTATTTTACTGGAGCCTTTAAACATTAAGTGCTCAAGGTAGTGTGCCAGGCCGGTGTGTGTTGCCGGGTCTGTTTTGCTTCCGGCCCGTACGGCAACAAAAGTCTGCACACGAGGCTCATTGTGATATTCTGTCAGATAAACAGTGAGACCATTTTTTAGGGTGTATATGCGCGCTTTCAGCGGATCTCCTTCTACGGTCTCATAGCTGAATCCGTTGCTGTCTGTTTTCTTCACAGCTTGCAACTGTTGAGCGTAAACGGTAGGATTACAGAAAAAGCTAAATGTTAAAATAATAGTGCACACAATGCGACCAAAAACTGAAACTGCTGACATGTTTGTTAATTTGTGATTTGATGTGAAAAATAACGAAAAAGTTTTGTTTTTATGATGTAGGAAATGAAAAAAATGATGATTCCAAAAAACTAAATCTTTTAAATCATTCCTCGTGCTTTAAGTTCCAGGTATTTATTAATTCCGCTGACTGTAAGGTTTTCTGGGCTTGTTAATATACTATGAATACCAAATTTGTTGAGTTCTTTTACAATAAGCTTTTTTTCGAAAGTGAATTTTTCAGCTACTGTCTTTATGTATATGCTTTCTACGTCAGTAGCTCTTGTTTTCGTGAGTTGGTGCAGCTCGGTGTTTTCAAAAAGTATTACTACCAGGAGATGATCTTTTGCAATTGCTCTCAGGTACTTCATTTGACGTTGCAAGGCTACTTCAGACTCAAAATTAGTATACAGCAGAATTAAGCTGCGGCGGTGAATATTTTGTTTAATGTTTCTGTACAAACGTCCAAAATCCGGTTCCTGAAATCGCGTCTTTTGATTATACAGCGCTTCCATAATCACGTGCATTTGTTTGCGCCTGTTACTGGCTTGTATAATACTGCCCATTTTATCGGAAAATGTAATGAGGCCTGCTTTATCATCTTTATTAATGGCAATGTTAGCCATTACCAGGCATGAGTTGATGGCGTAGTCCATTAAAGTGAGACCATTGAAGGGCATTTTCATAGCGCGGCCTTTATCTATGACCATGTAAACCGATTGGGACTTTTCGTCTTGGTATTGGTTTACCATCAGGTTGCCCTTTCGCGCGGAAGCTTTCCAGTTTATTAAACGATAATCATCCCCAAGAACATAGTCTCTGATTTGGTCGAATTCAGTGTTTTGTCCGATTTTTCGTATTTTTTTAATCCCGATTTCTGTAAGACGATTGGATATTGCACTGAATTCAAACTTCCGCAATTCGAAAAATGAGGGGTATACTTTCACCATTTGTGCCTCAGAACAGATGATACGCTTCGAGATGAACCCTAAAGGGCTTTTAAGGAAGCAATTCATAAGCCCGAAATGATACTCTCCTCTTTCGGTTGGCCGCAACTTGTATTTAAAGGTGTTGGTCGATTTTGGTGCCAGCGTGTATTTGTAAGATTGGTTGCGCAATTGAAACTGCACCGGATACTCGTCTCGTATTTCTACACTGGCCCTAAAATTATAATTGTTAGAGAGACTGATGCCTATTTCATTTTCATCTCCATTAGAGAACTTTTCAGGTACAATACGCTGTCCGCTTAACCCGGTGCTTTTGGAGTAAAGTAAAACGATATCTGCAATTAACAGTGCAATAATACCAATGAAGGCAAGTTGAGCCAGCACGAAGACAGAAGTGTAAACAAAACCCAGTATAAATAAACCTACATTGCTAATTAAAGCAATTAATAACCTGTTAGATAAATAGATACTGCCTAGGAAAGATTTCATTACACTATTAGATACTACCTTGGTACTTCAATGCTTTCAACAAGTTGGTTCAAAATATCTTTAGCGCTTTTTCCTTCCATTTCTTTTTCAGGCGTAAGCACAATACGATGCCCTAAAACCGGGTAAATTATTTCTTTGATATCGTCTGGTGTTACAAAATTTCGCCCTTTAATGGCCGCAAGTGCTTTTGCTCCATGCATTAACGCGATTGATGCTCGTGGTGATGCCCCCAGGAATAGTGAATCGTTGTTTCTGGTTTTGTCTACAACCTGAGCAATGTATTTTATGAGGTTATGCTCAATTTCTACATTTCTTACAGTAGCTCTCAGGTTGGCTATGCGCTCAGCACTTAGAATGGACTCAATTTGATCAAGGTCGTTTGAGCCTTTTCTTTGGTGAAGTCCTAAAAGTATGTCTGCCTCTTCATCAACATTGGGGTAATCTACTTCAATTTTGAACATGAAGCGGTCGAGTTGTGCTTCAGGAAGTCGGTAGGTGCCCTCTTGTTCCACAGGGTTTTGAGTGGCGAGTACAATAAAAGGAGGGGCCAGTTCGTGGCGATAGCCATCAATAGTTATCTGACGCTCTTCCATACTCTCAAAAAGGGCAGATTGTGTCTTTGCCGGAGCCCTGTTTATTTCATCGATGAGTACAACATTTGAAAAGATAGGTCCACCTTTGAATTCAAATTCTGAAGTTTTGAGGTTGTAAATAGTAGTACCCAATACATCGGAAGGCATAAGGTCCGGGGTGAATTGTATACGTGAGAATTCGACTGAAAGCGTTTTAGCTATTAATTTGGCGGTGAGCGTCTTTGCAACGCCGGGAACACCTTCAATCAGAATGTGTCCATCGGCCAGAATAGCGGCAATAATTAAGTCGACCATTCGCTCCTGGCCAACAACAATTTTTTGAACTTCACGTCTAATCTGGTCTACTTGAGACTTTAATTCAATCAAATCGGGGTTTACACCATAACCGCCTGTTGAAACCGGGTCTGCACCAAAATCATTCGTTATAGGATCAGGGGTGTTTAGTTCATCACCCTGGCTATTGGACTCCATTCCCTCGTTGTTTATTTCATCCGCATCTTCCATAGTTATATACTTCTTTTCTTGAACTTATCGATTCTCCTATTCAGGTCTATTAAATGACTCTGATTGACCTCTTTGTCTCCCAGTGTCTGAATATAGTTACAAAGATTGAATATTTCATTGATTTCTTTGTGGGAAACACCCGATTTCACACTGAGCCTTTCTATGAACTCATGATTCACTACGTTGGTATTAATGTAGTATTTACTTCTTATGTACTCTAAGAAATAGGTGATCATTTTTTCAGCTATATTTTTGTGATTGCCACGTTGCAGGTACAGCTGGCCTATTGTGTTTACAAACTCCAATGTAGAATTTGACGGCGGCGATTGAATGGGGATAATGCGCTGTTTACGTTTAATAGCAACAATCATGAATAAAAGTATGGTGCCTAAGGCCAGATAAAACGCCCAGGTTAGTGCGGGTTCACTATGTATAAAAGACAAGATTCCAGGTCGGTCTGAGTTATTATTGGCATTACGTTCATATTCGGGGTATTCGTAGCTTACATAGTTGCTGCGCCAGATGGTGTTTTCAATCGGGAGTTTTGAAAACGAGTGGGCAGCAAAATGATAATTGTCGCCTTTCTTAAGAATATTGAAGTTGGTGTAAGCCACGGGAGCGCAGCTTATTATGAATGCTCCCTTTCCATGAGGCAAGCGAATTAAGACAGGTTGTCCGTTTTGGTTTAGAGCAAGTGTGTCTGCGTTTGCTGGCAATTTTGTGAAAAAGTTATTAACCGTACCATTGATATAGGTGTACTTTTCACCATCCGGGAGCGTGGTAAGCACGAAGCTTTTTTGTGTACTGTCGAAGTTATAGCTATTTTCGATGTCTGCCAGCTCAGCTATTGACGTTTGTAGTTTGAAAGAACCTATAAAAGCGTGTGCCCCAGCATGTACTATTTCTTCCAAAGCCCTGCTGTCTTTGTCATGAAGCTGAAATACCAAAGATAAAAATACGAAGTTGGGTTTTTCATAGAAAAGAGGTGGGTCCTCTTCCACAATTACTTCTTCCAATTCATCGAAGCTGTCTTCTTCATACTCGTCCTCGTATTCATATTCGCTTTCCGAGTGATATTTGTAGTTGTTGACAGTCTGGTAAATAGAGTTTTTCAGCTTCTCGCAGTGTTTATCGGGGAAGAGATCATTGAGCAATTCAAAAGTGAGGAATGTGCCATATGGATCTTTGTCATATTCTGAAAGTGTAATTCTCCAATCGAAGGTTCTTTGTTGCTGAGAAAAGTACAGGAATATACCTAATGCCATGAATAGGACTGCAATAATCGATATGATTCGGCTGTTGTTGCTCACTTCAAATGATTTTGAAAATGTTTGAACTGTTCCTGTACACTGTAAAAGGTGTGTTCATCCAAGGGGGCGTAACCATACCAGACGTATTCGAAGACGCTTGTTAGTGCGACAAATAGTTGTTTCGTTTGTTTTGCTTTTATTTCATATACATATTCACTATTTGTTTTGCTTTCTTCCCACTGAATGAAATTCTTATCACTGAGCTTTTTTAACGATTCCAAATAAAGTAAACGAACAGCTCTTCTAAATAATTTTTTGCTGATAGCCTCTCTTAGCAATCGCTCAAAGTCAGTTTCATGAATGTTTTCAACATCATCGATATCCATTTCAATTGCTTCGCTGTCTTGTTTATACCTTGGTCTTATGTTTCGGACAATTAAAAACACAATGATGGCTAAAATAGAAAGTGCGATTATCCAGACAAATAAAGAACTTATTGAAAAGCCGCCGGTTTTTTTCGGTTCGTAGACTACTTCTTTTTTAACTGTTTTTTCATCGAATGAGGAAGATGTAGTGTTTTTGCCGTAGTCGGTTGACGTAATTTCATTAGGGCCTGAAGGGTAGTCAAAACGTTTTTCTTTCCGGTATGCTTCTATATGATCTTCATTATACGATCTCGATTGCGCAAAGGACAAGGCACAAGTAAGGCTTAAAAATAGAAATAGAAAGAGTGCTCGTTTTGGCATCGGATTTATGCTTGAGTCTTCTTAAAAAGAATTCTTGGGTAAATTACAAAATAAAAAATGACAAAAGACAACGATAGCAGAATTATTGAAGCATGAATGATATTAGGCCATTCCGTGTGCCTGGTGACGAATCCTTCTAAAAAACCCGCCAATACAATAAGTGGCAGGATACCACATGCTATTTTGACTCCTTGTTTAGCGCCTCTTAACAGTGAAATTTTCCTCGAGAAAGTTCCCGGGTATAACCAGCTGTTGCCTAGTGTGATTCCGGCGCCTCCAGCTATAATGATACAGGAGATTTCTATGGTTCCATGTATCCATATTGTTAAAATAGAAGTGAGCAATGCGCCTTTTTGGAAAAAGAAATATTGAAAAGCGCCGAGCATGACACCATTCTGGAAAAGAAAATAATACGAACCTATTGAAAAAAACAGACCGGCAATGAAGGTAAGTAGTGATACCCTTATATTGTTCATAGTAATAGTTAAGAACATCATGCCTTCATCTTCATTTTTGTAAACCCCCATGGGGTCACCGTTTTCAATATTTTCAAGGGTCATGTCCACATAGGCATCACCGAGTATTATGCGTGGGAACGATTCGTCAAAGTGTGTAGAAACCACTCCGATTAAAATAGCTACGGAAAAGAAAATAAAAGAGTAGAGCAATTGTTTCCTCGATTGATAAAATATAAGCGGCAACTCCGTGATCCAAAACTTAAAAAGTCTGTTTCGCTCTGCTTTTTTACGTCGATATATGCGTTGAAATATGGAAGATGTTAATCCGTTGAGGTATTCGGTACTTTTGCTATTAGGGTAATTGGTCTGTGCATAAGCTAAATCATCTGTCATTTCAATGTATAACTCAGCGAGGGTATCCGGGTCAGCTTCTTCCCTGTTGGCGAGTAATTTTTCTATTCGACGCCATTTTTTTTGATTCTTATTCAGAAATACGACTTCCCTCATTTATATTGCTGTTGAAGTAGGTTTGTGAATATATAAAAGAAAGAATAGATGTCCAAAATCAAAATTCAAACTACACAAAATGTTACTTTCGATATGTCCACCGCGACTTCCGGTCAACGACTTGGAGCAGCCATCTTAGACTGGATCATATTATTTTTTTACTTATTTATTATAAGTAATATTTTCGAGGATATTGATTATGATTTTAAATCCTTAAATGAGGTGTTGCGCATTTTATTAATCTATATGCCCTTTTATTTATATGACCCATTCATGGAATATTTTAACAACGGTCAAACATTGGGCAAAATGGCCTTGAGAATAAAGGTGTTGCAGGCTAATGGTTCTAAACCTTCCTTATCTTCGATTGTTTTAAGATGGTTAGGGCGTATATTTGACTTTTGGATTGTTTTCTTCCTGGGAGCAATATTGTTTGGTAGCCAGGGAGTAGAATACGTTATCGGAGCTTTAATGTTGAATGTTTTTACAGGAATTGCTTTTCCGATAATTTTTATTGCAGTACGCAACAAAGGTCAACGCCTTGGTGACGTCATTGCCAATACAGTAGTAGTTCAAATGAAAAATCGCGTGTCTTTGGAAGATACCATTCTTTATTTGTCAAAATCTGGCTATGAGCCGGTTTATTCGAATGTACTTCGTTTTAATGACAGAGATATGCGCATCATTAAAGAAGCGCTTGAACATTATAAGAGGAGTGGTAGTACTGAACATGTCAAAGAATTGGCAATAAAAGCGAAAGAATTGTTAGGCGTAGACAGAAAGGTGAAACCTGTTGTTTTCCTTCAAACCATACTGAAAGACTATAACACTCTTGCTATAAGAAATGAGCGATAAAGTAACAGAATATACAAAATCGCAACTTGCGCTTCGGAATGGCGTAGACAAAGAGGATATATGGTGTGCTTACAAAGGGCAAATCTACGATTTGTCGGCATCCAAAATGTGGCGAGGGGGTAAGCACTATGAACATTGGGCAGGTCAGGATTTGACCAATGAGTTGAGTGAAGCTCCTCATACGGCTCATGTTTTTGATAAATTTGAAATTGTAGGTAAATTAAAAATATGATTGTTGTTGCAGATAGCGGTTCTACTAAAACAGATTGGCGATTAATCGATTATAAGTCGGTTCTCAAAGAGGTGAATACCGAAGGGATAAATCCATTTCATCAGAGTCCCGAAGAGATAGACCGTCTGTTACGTAACAGTAGCCTGAATGAGTTTGCCGCGCAGGCGGAGAAGGTTTATTTTTATGGAGCTGGTTGCAATTATGAAGATAAAATAGAGCGCGTACAAAATGCCATCCGTAAAGTATTTCCTGAAGCCGATATTTACGTAAATCATGATTTGCTGGCGGCGGCACGTGCATTATGTGGCCGCGACAAAGGCATTGCCTGTATTTTAGGAACAGGATCTAATAGCTGCTATTATAACGGAGAAGAGATACTACAGAACAACCCATCTCTGGGCTATATTCTGGGAGACGAAGGAAGTGGTGTATACATAGGGAAAAAACTGATTCAGGGTTTTTTGTATAATAAACTTCCCAAAAGTATCTCCGAAAAGTTTGAAGAATCTTATAATTTATCTATCGACGAAATTTTAGATAATGTTTACAGTAAATACTTGCCAAATAGGTATTTAGCTTCTTTTGCTCAATTTGTGGGTGATAATATTGCACATCCGTATATTCATGGCATTGTTTACGAAAGCTTCTATGATTTTATCGATAATCATGTGACGTCCTATATGGAATATACTGATGTCAAAACAAATTTTGTCGGCGCAATAGCTCATAATTTTGAAGAAATTCTTAAGCGCGTCACTGAAGATGCCGGTTTGAATATGGGGAAAGTAATAAAGAGCCCCATTGATGAGCTCTGCCTGTACCATCAAAATAAAATTTAGCCTTGAGTATTACCGAGTCAAGTTCAAATTACGACAAGCTGGAGGAGATGTCTGTTCCGGATTTGTTGAAGTCCATTAATGCAGAAGATCAAACGGTGCCGTTGGCAGTCGAGCAAGTAATTCCACAGATAGGTGCATTGGTAGACGCCATTGTGCCACGTATGAAAACAGGTGGTCGCCTTTTTTATATCGGTGCCGGTACCAGCGGTCGTCTGGGAATAGTAGATGCGTCCGAATGTCCACCAACGTTTGGAGTGGATCATGGGCTCGTAGTCGGCATTATTGCAGGCGGAGATGGGGCCATCAGGAAGGCGGTGGAATTTGCTGAAGATGATGAATCTCAGGCCTGGAAAGACCTTGGGAAATATCAAATTAATCACCTGGATACCGTTGTCGGGATTGCCGCTTCCGGCAGGACCCCCTATGTAGCCGGTGGCTTAAAGGCCTGCCGCGAAAATCAAATTGTGACCGGTGCCATTGTGTGTAACCCCGGTTCGAGAGTGGCCGGTGAAGCAGACTTCCCTATAGAGGTATTGGTCGGCCCCGAGTTTGTTACCGGAAGCACTCGTATGAAAGCAGGTACCGCACAAAAGTTAGTGCTGAACATGCTTTCCACTTCGCTAATGATCCAATTAGGAAGAGTGCGCGGAAACAAAATGGTAGATATGCAGCTAAGCAACCAGAAGTTAGTAGAACGTGGTGTCAAAATGATCATGTCAGAAGCTGGGGTTTCGGAAAAAGAAGCCAAAGACCTACTTGAAAAATACGGTAGCGTACGCAAAGCTGTAGACGCCTACACGATGCGTTAATCTCTTTTTAAATGGACCTCAGCGATTTGTGGTATGAGGTATTTTCTGTTAGTTGTCATTTCGATACAAATGCAACGTGTTCGTTGTAATTTCCCTTTGGTGTAAACCTTTCCCTTAAAAATAAATTGTTCCCCGGTATTGATGTCGGCAAGAGTGGTAACCTGCTTGTCATCGTATTTTCTCAGGGACAGGTATAATTTGTGATCTGCTGCCGATGAAGCTTTGGGGTTGGCGATGTAAGGTAAAAGCGCGGGTAGCAACTCGTCCGGGTAACAGTTTAAGGACAAGGAATGAGTGAGTAGTTGTTGGAATTCATGTTTCCATTCGGAACCATGAGGCGCACTTATGTTATTGTATTTTTCTTTAACAATTCGGTGGGCTACTTCGTGTAAATAGGTGATTAGAAAAGCGTAGGGGTTCAGGTCATGGTTTATGGTGATAATATGACTCCCGGTGCTTCTGTCAAATCGATAGTCTCCGAGTTTGGATTCTCGCGATCGTGTTACTTTAAACGAAAAAGGATATTCATTCCATAATGCTACGCAATAGTTTATCGTGCTTTTAGGAAGGTACTTAGAGAGGATTGAAACTAAATTCATAGGAGACAAAAAAAAGAGTGTTAGTCTTACTAACACCCTCTTATATTCATTAAGAATGAAATTCTTAGTGAGCTTCTTCGCTATGCGCTTCTTCAGCGTGCTCAGCACCTTCTTCAGTTGCCTCTTCCGTAGCACCTTCTTCAGTTGCCTCTTCCGTAGCTTCTTCTTCAGTAGCTTCTTCAGCACCAGCTTCACCTTCAGCTTCAGTAGATGCCTCAGCACCACCTTCAGCTTGTTCTGCAGTTGCATCAGTAGCTTCACCTTCAGCAGCACCACCGCCGCAAGAGAACAATGTAACTGTACCAGCTACAAGTAATAATGCGAATAATTTTCTCATGAGTAAAAATTTTTTATAGTTCAACAACAAACAAATATAAATATATTTTCAATTTATCCACAAATTGTTGTTATTTTTTTCTAAAAACTAGTTTAACGGGCACTCCTTCGAAGTTAAAATGTGTTCTGAGCTTGTTTTCAAGGAAGCGCACATAGGGTGCTTTAATGTATTGAGGGTGATTGCAGAAGAAGGCAAAAGTAGGTGAATGTGTTGGTAGTTGCGTGATATATTTGATTTTTATGTACTTTCCCTTGATCGCAGGAGGAGGGTAGTTTTCGATCTCCGGAAGTAAGAATTCATTCAGTTTAGAGGTGCTGATTTTGTTCGAGTAGTTTTCATAGATGTCGATAGCCTTTTCAACAGATTTGAAAATACGCTGTTTTTCTATGGCTGAGATGAATAAAACAGGGATGAAATGGTTAGGTGCCAACTTTTCTTTGATTGCTTTCTCAAATTCTTTGGCGGTATGTGTGTCTTTCTCCACCAAATCCCATTTATTAACAAGCACTACGATCCCTTTTTTATTCTTTAGGGCTAGCTGAACAAGATTTAAGTCCTGTGATTCTATGCCAAGTGTAGCGTCGATCATAATCATACAAACGTCTGCATGTTCTAATGCACGAATGGACCTCAGTACCGAGTAAAATTCGATATCTTCTTTTACTTTCTTCTTTTTACGAATGCCGGCAGTGTCTGTCAAAATAAATTCTTTGTCAAACATATTATACCTTGCATCAATAGAATCGCGGGTGGTACCTGCTAAATCGGTAACGATACTACGTTCTTTTCCCAGCAGTGCATTCACCATAGACGATTTTCCTACATTCGGACGTCCCAGAATAGCTATTCTGGGTATATTTTCTTCCGGGTCTTCTTCGCCGTCTTCCTGGAAATGTGTGATGACATCATCCAATAGATCCCCTGTACCGGAACCGTTGGCAGCAGATACACTGTGGATATTATCGATGCCCAGGGCATAAAACTCCGCACTCCCGTGTCCGTGTAATGGGGTGTCAGATTTATTGGCAACGATATAAACGGGCTTTTCCGTTCGTCTCAAAACCTGTGCGAACTCTTTATCCAAATCCGTTAGACCGGCATCTACATCTACTACAAAAAGGATTACATTTGCTTCTTCAATGGCCAGTTCCACCTGGTCGCGAATAGCCTCCTCAAATATATCGTCAGAGTTTTTAACATAACCTCCGGTGTCAATCACCACAAAGTGTTTTCCGGTCCATTCGGTATAGCCGTAGTGTCTGTCCCTGGTTACGCCGCTTTCATCATCCATAATCGCTTTTTTCTGACTGATCAGTCTGTTGAATAAAGTCGATTTTCCCACATTGGGTCTTCCTACAATAGCTACAATATTTGGCATGAATTGTTTTTTAGAATGGTATTTATGTTTGCAAAGGTAAGAATGTATTGTTCAAAGACCAATTATTCGGCGTAGCCGAAGCGCTTCAGCTGCCGGTCTTTTTTGCGCCAATCTGTTTCTACTTTTACATATTGTTCGAGGAAAACCTGCTTGTTAAAGAACGATTCGAGGTCTTTACGGGCTTCGGAACCCACTTTTTTTAGTGCGGCACCTGCTTTACCGATAATGATTCCTTTTTGTGAATCACGCTCCACATAAATTTCTGCCCGTATTCTAATAATCGCTTTTTCCTCTTTGAAGTCGCTAATTACAACTTCGGTACTATATGGTACTTCCTTTTTAAAGTTCAGAAAGATTTTTTCACGGATAATCTCTGATGCAAAGAAACGCTCGGATTTATCAGTGAGCTCATCCTTGCCAAAGTAAGCAGGGTGTTGAGGCAGGCGTGACAGCAGCTCTTCAAAGACACTTTCCGTGTTAAACTTTTCCAGCGCCGATATGGGGATAATGACGGCGGGCTCGATGGATTGCTGCCAATACGCCATTTTTTCTTCTACTTCTTCCTGCGTTTTCACCTGATCAATTTTGTTGATCACTAAAATGACAGGTACATGTATTCTTTTGAGCATGTCGAGTACGTCTTGCTCATCGTATTTCTCATAAATGTCGGTAATGAACAATACGATATCAGCATCAGACATAGCATGGCTTACGGCCGACATCATGGCTTCATGTAAACCGTACTTGGGTGAAATAATTCCGGGAGTATCAGAATAAACAATTTGATAATCCTCACCAGAGATGATGCCCCGGATTCTGTGACGTGTTGTTTGTGCCTTAGAAGTGATGATTGACAAATGTTCTCCTACCAGAACATTCATTAGGGTTGATTTTCCTACGTTGGGTTTTCCTATTATGCTTACGAAACCCGCTCTATGTGAAGAAATTGTCATTATATTATTAATTTAATTACAAAACTAATTGATTTTATTCAAAAATGTCGTACTTTTGTAATCCAATTCACGGAGACACTTCCAAATTTGGTCTTTGCGCTTTATGAACGCAGAGAGTTTTACCGGAGAATTGACCCTATATCGCGGGATGGAGCAGCTGGTAGCTCGTTGGGCTCATAACCCAAAGGTCGCAAGTTCGAGTCTTGCTCCCGCTACTGAGGCGGACTTCTCAAAGCATAGCTTTGATAGTCCGCTTTTTTTATGAGTATAATTGCCTGAAACTCTGAGTATTACCTCAAAAACTAGATTTACTTTGTTGGTTAGATAATGGTCTTTTTTCTCGTGAAGGAGTACACCTTCTGGAAATATCATTTTTTGGATGAGATGCTTCAATGAATAATCTGCGTTTTTCCAATGTATTCTAATGTTTTGGAAGATTTCTAGTGCTTTTTTCGTTAAGATTTCATGGTTAGATAATGTGGAATTGGCTGCGCTGATTTTGCTCTCGATTGGTATGATTTTCTCTCTTAATTCTTTTGCTAATTCATTGTATAATTCCTTATCATCAAATTCTCCAAATGCGAATCTTTTTTTAAGTGTTTTCTCTTTCTCCTTAAGTACTGAAATTTCCCTGCTCAGAATGGCTTTTTCGTTTATTTTTTCCTGATTGAGGGCAGCACAAGAGATTTTAATGGAATCCTTGAATATCTCGAAGTATTTAGAATCCAGTTTGAAATTATCCAGATAATTTTCGAATAGCTCATGTGCTCCTATTCTTTGCGCTTTTGGTGTCGTGTCAACATTTATATTCATTCCTCGACAGTAATTGCATTTATAGTAATCTATAGACCTTAATAATAGTCCGGTTTTATCTTTCTTCTTAACAGTATAGCCCACCAAATTCCTTCCACATTTCCCACATTTTATATGGCTGGATAGAGGGAATGCGGTATTTTGCTTTTTTACCTCATACTTTTCTTTTTCGAATTGAGTTTGGATTCTTAAAAAAGTAGCCTTGTCTATCATGGGTTCCCAGTTTCCTCGTACTATCTCTCCTTCTAATAAATTATTACTTAATATGCCGCAGTAGAATGGGTTTCGCCACATCGCTGATAAGTATTGCTTGGTTACATTAACTCCTCCAAGAGATAGTTTTTTTCTTATTTCCACATCGGTCATTCCAGAGTCTTTCCATTTCCAAGCCTTTTGAAGTTTTTTTCCCCAGTTATTTAGAATAATCTTTTGTTCATTTGCAGCTTTGGTTCGGTCTGTAACTCTTGGCCCGTAGTGATCCCAGCCTTTAGGGACGTGCCCTAGCCAATTGCCCGCTTGCAGGAATGATTTCATGCCTGGGATAGTGATTTCCAGCTTGTTGACAGTTTCTCTTCTGGCTTCAATTAGGCTGTTATATATATCTAGTTTCCCATGCTCTGTAAAGGTATTTTTACCAGTAGAAATTTCGAAGAGATGGACTCCTAATTCCTCGATTAATTCATTTGCCAAAGCAATCCCATTTCCTCCTGTTCTCGAAAACCTGCTTACTTTAAAAATCAGGATAGAATACGGTCTTTTCCTTGCTCTCTTGACTTCATCAATTAGTCGCTTAAATTCTTTGCGAGTGAAATCATCACTGGCTGATTCGTAGGTTCCTCCGAATGTCTTTGTCAAATACCAGTTGTATTCTTTAGCGCATTCAATTATAGAAATATCTTGATTCTTTAAGCTTCTATTAGCGAACTGATCTTTACTGCTTACACGAGTATATCCCCATACATTTTTAGAGGATGAGTTTTCGGTTTTTTTACCTTTACCGAATCTTTGAAATTGCTCTAAATTCTTCATGTTGACAAATTTTAAAACTGAGTAATGTGAGATTGTAGATGGTGTTGCTTACTTCTTGTGCAGCATCATCCGAAAGATCCTCCAGACCTTTGTATCCTCTTACTTCATCAATTGTAAATCGTTTGATTTTGATTTCATCATATTCTGGTACACTATCGTTGTCCATTGTAAATTCATGCCACGCTCTCTGGAGGGCTTCACATAAGAGTGTGTGTTTGCGGTATATAGTCTTGCCTGATTTTCTTTCATAGCAATAAGATTTGTAATCAAAACTTCTTTTTAGCTGTACGATACATTTTTGCAACCTTACCATTCTCTTGTAAGATTTCCAGTTTTTGAAAATCTCCCTGATTGAGAATGTCCACAATGCGTTTTTTTCGATCCACTCGTTCGATACCTTCAATAAGGGAGATTTCACCATTTTTTCGGGTTATCTGAATGGCATGAAACTCATTCTGGTTAATGAATGCCAGTATTTCCAGTTCCTTTTCTGACAGGTTGTAGACCTCACCAAAATCATCTTCCAATTCATGGCACTTTTGTACCAGCTCGTTATAAAGTTGAGACATGGAGATGACGAGGTGCAGGGTGGGGAGTTCCTTGCTTCGTATCCATTGCTGATATGCGTCATACCCTACGATGTTTGCCTGCCCACCTTCACAGATCACCACATAGTAAGGCCGACGGTATAAGATTGCCGTGATGAGATGATACTCCAGAAAGGGATAAGTGGTAGGAATCTTGTCGTCCTTCATGAGAATATCCTGTTTGGTCACTCGTATCTTGTCAAAGCCAAAACCCAGCTCCCGTAGTTTGTTAACCAGTTCGATCCAATAGATTTCTATTAGTGAAAATCGCCGCCAAGATGCTCCACTATTATCTGCATCCAGCAGGTCGTTTTTTGTCCATACCCCCATCATACTTGAAGTATTGCCTGTAAACTTATTAGAAAGCACAGCGTCATTAAGTGCGGAGCTTACCTCTTTATGGACAGGATCGTTAAAAAAATCGGAAATCGTCATTCATTCAGTAAGTTGTGTGAAACAAATATATAAAACACATTTCTAAAAATGTGTTTTTAGATCAGAAAAAATAATAATCAATCATTCAAGCGATTGAATTAACAAACCGTCATGTGAATAAATGAGATTTTTATTCATGATGAGGATAAGGAAGGGATGAAAAGTGTACAATTACAGAAGCGCAGAGATATTTTTCTATGCCTAGTTTGATCCTTTTCGCTCCTCGATGAGTAGGTTGATAAGTTGATCCTTCACCTTTGAAGTTTCGGTTTTACTACTCTCCAAAGCACCTTGAAGGTGTTCAATGCGCTTTTTCAACTCCCCGTTTTCGGTTTCAAAATCGGCATTCATTTTTTTTATACCCTTCGTCAGGGCCATGAGTCGATTGACGTTATTCTCCAGCTCCGGCGGAACATTCTGTTGATTGTATATGTTCTCGGCAATCTGTTCAAAATCTGCATGAATGGTACCATAGTTATGGCCCTGAATCACCGAGTTTCCTGTTCCTGATGCAACAACATCACCAAACGCTACTGCCCCTTCCCGGTCTGGCGAATGATTGGGCATATAGAGTCGATCTTCGAAGCGGAGAAAAAAATTACCGTTCAGGTTAAATGTTTGTACAGCCGCATGCAGTTGGGCAAGCGATATACTTCGACCTTCATTTCTGATTTTTGAAATCAAAGAAGCGTAGGTTCCTATCTTCAATGCCAGTGCCTTGTCATTTTTTGCGAAACCATCCTCAATGAGTTGATCCACCGCTTTGAGAAAGCGCAGATCCATCAGGTTGCGTTCGTTGGTTTCTTCGTTTGGGGAATGCGCTTCACTCATAAGGTTCGTAAGCCAATTCCATCAAAAATTCAATTCTTTCAGATGAAGCAAGAGGCTTATTTGTACATTTTCTCTCTTCAAAATAGTAGAAAAAATAGTAAACTGACAACGAAATGACCGGAAAAGTTGTGGTTCCTTCATCCGTTATATTTCTTCAGTTTTACAAAATAATCCCCCTGAATCAATTATTGGCACTTTTTAATAGTGAAATCTCTTTTGCTACCCATGCATATTTTTTAGCAAAGTGGTCAAAGGTCGGTCAATTTATAGTCAAAAAAAATATTGAAATAATACATTAATAAATAGCTTATTTGTGTCTTATTTCATACAATTGTATCCTTTATGGGTTTATTTAGAATCCTATCAGTGTTTTTAATCATTTAATTAAATCCGAAAGAGCCACTGAGAGTTTTTAACAGGCCGGATGAAAATGTAACAAAAGAAACTACCAATAACACATGGAAGAGATCCCCTTGTTTGACCCTTCGGACCTTCGAGCGCTAAAAGCAGCCTTGCCTCCGAACTACCTGAAACTTCTGGGCCAGCGTACACGACTGTCGCCCTCGACCATCTCCCGCTTTTTCAGGTCAGCCTCCCTGCGTGGAAAGAATGCTCTGGCTATCTACGATGCCAGCCTTGAACTGATCGCAGAACACCAGATCGAGCAAGCCGTTCGCAGGAAGCGCATGCAACAACTGATTCATCACATTGACGGACCTCTTCCTTCCGGTAAAACACCTGCCTGACATGAGCACCACTCCTATTGAAGCAAACGACTCTTACTATGCCCTTATGGACACACTGGAAGGGTGGAAAGTAGCGGCAAACAGTAAATGGCAGAAAAACAGAAATGCAATGGAAGAAATGTTACAGAAAACCGAAGAAGACCTGCAACGTCGCTTCAAGAATGAAAAGTTTAACAAAAAAGAGTTTTCAAAAAAAACGCACTACAATGACGATTCAATTTCGAGCCTCGTGTAAGCGCGACCTGTTCCTGTTTCTTCGGGAATTACCCGTCGCAGAAAGAAAATCCTTTGTTATGATCCCTGACCGTGACCGGTTGCCAGAGATCGTGGTCTACCTGCGATTGCCCAGCCTGACTGTTGCCGAAGTAAGGAGACTGATGAAAGGCGTTGATGCGGACCCGATGCTCTGGGAGAGCATTCAGGTGCCTGATGAAAGCCTGATTGAAGCCATGTTGCCACCTGAAAACCTGACAAAGCCATGAGTAGCAACACCGGAATCTGGCTGAAGCGATCCAAAAGGCGCTTTGCCACCTCGCAGGAGGCATGGGAAGACATTGAAAGATCGACCGGTCACAAGCGCGATGGCATTGTTGTCGCACATACACGCTATTACTGGCGATGGAAAATCAGGCAATACAAACCAAAAGGAAGGAGATCATGAAGCCAGTAACATTCAAGCCAAGACAGTTGAACTGGACCACAGACATTGACAAGTGGACCGGTGAAATTTCCGGCACCTCCGTCTGTTTTTGCATCGAACCGACAGGCGAAGACAAGTACCGGCTCAGTTCCAACATCGAGGGCATCCGAAAGCTTGTTCTTAGAGAACTGGAACAAGCCAAAAACATGGCACAAGAGCAGTTTGAGACCTACGTCCGAAGTCTCTTTGTTTTTTCAATGGTAACAAATCATCAAGACAATGATCCAGATTGACTACACCCGCACCTTTCAGGCACTCGACCTGCATGTGGCCCGGTACAACGCCGGAGCCTTGTACAGCAAAAGACTCAAGGCAGGAATGGTGCATACCGCACAGGAAATCATCAAGCTGTACAGTCATTTGCTCATCAAAAAACAGGGAGTCGGAGCGATTGAAGAAGAGCCCTTCGGAGCTTTCAGGACAAACAGCCCCCAGCTGGCCACCCTTGCCCACAGTTGCGCAAGAACTGTCAGGCGGCACATTGTCCGGTTACTGGAAGCAGGCGTGCTGGTGGAGAAGTTGTTCAGGGGAAGCAAGGCCGACTACCGCCTGTGGATAAACCCCGAACTGCTGTGTACAAACGAGTCGATTGATGGCCATGCCATCCGAAAACAACTGGAAACACTCTTTGGCGAACATGCTGCTGATGATGCACAGGGCCATGATGAAAAAGACAAACGGACAAATCGGCCACACACAGATGCTTTAAAACGAATCAATAATAGAATAATAGGGGTGCATAACACGGAAAATACCACAAGAAAAACAGCTGCACCTCCGGAAAGTGCCGGGAACGAAACAAGGCGTCCCGATTTTCATCGGGACAAGTCCGAAAATGTTGCTGGAAACGATTGCGCGAGTAACACAGGGGGAAAAGTTCAGAAAAAATCAGAAGACGCAGGGGGAAAAGTGTCGTCCGCGCCCTCAACGGCCGGGTTGTCGGAAAGAGGAGAAGAGGCGGCTGGCGGGGCGCGCGACACTACCCTTCGTTTTTATGCCAGCATGCTCTGGAGTCTGGCCAGAAATACCCTGTACCGCAACACTGACCTTACGAATCGTCAGGAGCAGATTGGCGAAGCATTGTTGTACCAGTGGTACGCACCCGTCAGTACACAGAAGCTTTCGCATGTGCATCAGGTGTATGTGGAACGAATGAGCCTGGTGCGGAAGTACATTGCCCGCGACCCCCAGCGACGCTACGTACAACTTCCCTATCGCTATTTCGATCCAGCGAACAAAAGCGGCTTTACAGCCACAAGGAAATGGCTGGAAGATCATCGCAGACATCAGGAGGAAGTGCGGCACAAGCTTGTGCTGTCAGCGCAAATCCGGCGCTACCTCAACAATCGCAAGAAACCGCAGCACAAGCAACAACCTGTTTACGAACTTTTTCGATCCTGCGAACGACGGTTGAGGCAACTGGACAATCCACTGTTGCTGGAACAGTTTCATGCTGCGGTACTCAGTCCTGAAGCCCACCGCAACCTTCATTCAAACACCAAAACACCGAAATCATGCTAAAGAAGAGAAAAGGGCTAAAGGCCCAACTCAGGAATTACATCGAAAGCATCAGCATCGACGTGTTCGGCTACGAGCAGCTGGTGAGCCAACACATCGTTCGTTATCTGGAGTCGCTCGATCTGGAACCTGTCAACCGCATCAACGTTCGCATTGGTTGCCGGGAAGGACGACCGGAGGCCCGCTTGTTCTACAGGGACGAATGCCTGCGCACTGTCTCCACCGCAGAACTGGTCACCTTCTTTACGGGACAGTCCGGAGAACAGGCACAACGCACCTCTGTTTCCGTCATCAACAGCATCAGGCAATACTTGCGCAGCAAAGCAGAACAGCGAAAAGTTTCACCAGATGCATTGACCATTCGCGTCTGGCAGCCACTGAACAAGGTTCACGTCTCCCTGTATGTGGAAGATCAATACCGCGAAGACCTTCTTTTGAAAACCCTCATCAAGCATTTCATGTCATGAATGAGACCGTACCGGAAGACGGCTGGAAGCCCAAACGTGATTCGTTCACCAAGATGAAAACCTACTTCACTGACGGCAACAAGGCCTTGTGGTATTCGTGGGACTGGAAAAACAGGCGATCCCGCAAGAGAGATCGCCAGCTGGGCCTGCAACGACACCGGGCTCGCATTGCAAAGTTTGGCCAGAACTGCCGTACTGCCCTCATCTACGACATGGCCAGCGAAAGGCTGATTGAAAAATACCGATACGGCAAACGTGTCCCGACAGATCCGGACGACACGGGAGACCGCGTATCCGATGCTCAATTCAAAACAACCGAATAAACCATGAAAAGCGTTCAAAAGCTCTACCATCAGTTGCAACAGTCTGATTTTGCGACCGCCTACCCATTGTATGACCCGGACGACTCCAAAACCCGTGTGCTCTACGTGGCTCCTTTTCTGAATGGCAGCGGTTACTACCGCATGATTTTGCCTGCACTGGAGTTGAACCGGACCGATACGCACACAGCATTGGTCACCAGCATGCGCAAGTGGGATTTTTCGAAGAGTTTTGACGACCTTGAACACCGGATTGAACCCGATCTGATCCGATGGGCTGACTACATCGTTTTTCCTGCCATGTACTCCAATTTGCAGGATGATTCTGTCCAGCCTTCTTTTCCCGAAAGCATAAAAACCCTGAACCCTGATGTCCAGCTTGTCATTGATCTGGACACGAGCTTTCACCACTTTCCGGAGCAGCATCCGGGATACGAGAAGCTCAATGATGCAAAGCATGCCCAGGGGAACATTGAACAGCGTCAACAAGCATTGTTGCAAAACATCTCTGGTATGGATGTGGTGACAGGTGTGACCGATGCCTTGCTTGACGACCTCGATGAACGCCTTGAAGCCAGTCATCCCAATGCAGATCCGCGCCTCGAATACTGGCCCAATCTGCTGTCACCGTACAGTTACGAACATCTGGGTGAACTCAAAAAGAACAAAAGCCCGCTTGTTCACATTGGACTCGTTGGCAATTACAGCACCAGCTACGACTTGCTCACCATCAAGGAGGTATTGCATGAACTGCAACAACGCTTTGATGACAAAATCGAGCTTTTTGTTTTCGGATGGAATGGCAAGCAAAAGAACGGAGAGAACGCATTTGGAGACTTGCGTTTTCATTCGTTCAGGTCGGTCAATTTCGTTGACGATACTGCCAAAGGGCGACTGAAGAAAGGCTATTTTTCTACCCTTTACGACCTGCAACTGGACATTGCCATGCTTCCGATGGCCGACCTGCCTTACAACACCGTAGGCAAGTCACCGGTCAAGTATCTGGAGTTGTCGGCCATGCAGGTACCTGTGGTGGCTTCAGATTTGCCACCGTACAGGGAAACCATTGTTGATGGAGTCACTGGCTATCTGGCCTCCGGTCCGGAAGAATGGGTGGAGAAAACGGCCAGACTCATTAAGGATACGCGACACCGGCAGGAGATCGGCCAGCGAGCTTTCCGCCATGCATGGAAACACTACAGCTACAACACGAACAATCTGGAAGTCCTGCAAGACATTTTCTGTAACAACAAAAAGCACCGATGAAAACAATTGAAGATTTGAAAGAAGACAAGTACTTGCGTCCCTACATTCTCTGGTACCTCAAATCCAGTACACTGATGTCCAAAGCAATCTGGACGATGAGAGAATCCGGCGGTCGCATTGAATACTGCCAGCAAGTCGTGAATCACGAACGGTCCATTGAATCACTGAAGAGCAAACTGAAAGGGCAAGTGCCTGAGTGCAAACGGGAAGCAATCATGAGTGAATTGTGCCAGTATTACATGGATACCATAGGTCTGGACGAAATCACAGTGCAGACACCGGAACTTCTGATATTCGCCCCTTTCAACGACAATTAGGGCGGAGCTTATTCTTTGGTTGATACGATCAGGTCCTTGATGTCAACATCCAGAATCTCCGCAATGATTTTCAGTTCAGAAAGTGGAGGTTGACTGACGTTGCTGCAAACCTTGGAAACATGATTTTCCGTCTTTCCCCACTTTTTGGCCAATTCTTTCTGGGTCATTCCGACAATGACCAGTACCTCCTTAATTCTGTTCAATCGTTCCGGCATATCATGATTAAGATACGGATAAAAGCACGTTGGGTAAAGGCGAAATTGAGCCACAAAATAAATTTCATACATAACTCATCGAATAATCAAACTTTGATGATTGTTAATTTGATTCAAAGTGTTATTATGTGGAAAAATAAATTGACGAAAAAATGTGCGCACTTCACCAGATCATTCCATTCTGCATGGAAATCTTGCGATTCAGAGAAGAGAGGCACATGATTTTCGGACAGTGTGATACACCTAAAAACAAGAGAAATGGAACAACCAAAGTTCGAATACAGCACCGGTACATGGATACCCGCCGTTGAGACCTTCAAGCTGACACAGGAAGGTACAAATCTGATCATTGCCAACTTCGACAATGGCAACATTCCCGAGCGTGAACGCGAGGGCAATTTGCTGATAAGCAGCGCTGCCCCCGTGTTTTATCAAAACGTCATCAGAACCATTCGTTTGCTGACTTGTTACATCGACTTTCTGGAGACCCGAACAAGTCCGCAGGGAATCTTGCACATGTCGCGATACGAATTGTTGATACACCAGCTGAGTGCCGGGCTACCCGAATTACTGCTTCTGGATTCGTGGTTGAATGAATGGGAACCAGTGCCCAATCTTGTTCGTCAGCTGGAATTGAACACCGAAGTACTGACAGAAGATGAAAAACAGGAGTTGCGGCTCCAACTTCAGGCGTGGCTGGCGGCTACTCCATGATTCATTAACATTGCATGTGGTAATGCCCGCCACTGCGAGTAAAACATTCAGGTGAGATGAATGTTGCAGACCAGCACGTCCTCTTCGGGTTCAGTTGTCATACCCGGAGGGGCATTTTTTTTGAAGTATCAATGACCTGCATTTATCCTGTCACCTGATTTACCTTCATAATTCTTTTCTACGGTTTACTTATTAAGACAATACTGCATCATGTTGTGAAAATTGTGTATTTATATACTGTTTTTTAGTGATTGTTCACGCGTAAATTCTATCTTTATGATTTTTGAAACGAGAACAGAATGAATCGCATCAAACAGGTTTTGGAAGAACAGGGCAGAAGCCAGAAATGGCTCGCTGCCCAGATCGGGAAAAGCTACAATATAGTAAATGCCTACGTCCAGAACAGACAACAGCCCAGACTGGAGATACTTTTTGAAATCGCCAGAACTTTGGGGGTAGATGTTAGATCATTGATAAAAGAAGATGCATGACCACAGAGGCAGAAATTGAATTACAGCTAATCAATCAACTGGCTGACTTGAAGTACACCTATCGGGATAATATTCGAGATAAAAAGGCGCTGGAAGACAACTTCAGAGAAAAGTTTCAATCACTCAACAGGGTCACATTAAGTGATGGTGAATTTAACCGCCTTAGGGAAGAAATTGTAGACGCTGACGTTTTTGAAACGTCAAAGAAGCTAAGAGCAAGAAATACATTAATACGTGAAGACGGGACACCACTGCATTACACCCTGGTGAATATCAAAGATTGGTGTAAGAACGATTTTGAAGTCATCAATCAACTGCGTGTCAATACGGACAACAGTCACCACCGCTACGATGTAATACTGCTTATTAACGGGCTCCCCGTTGTTCAAATTGAGTTGAAGACATTAGAAGTCAATCCCCGAAAGGCCATGCAACAGATTGTTGACTACAAAACGGATCCGGGTAATGGCTATACCAACTCTTTGCTCTGCTTTATGCAGTTGTTCATAGTCAGCAATAAGACAAGTACCTACTACTTCTCAAACAACAACAACCAGCATTTCAGCTTCAATGCAGACGAACAGTTTTTGCCCGTCTATCAACTAGCGGGTGAGGACAACAAAAAAATCAATCACCTTGACGATTTCGCGCCGCAGTTTCTATCCAAATGCAAACTTGGTCAGATGATCAGTCGCTACATGGTGCTGGTGGCCAGTGAGCAGAAGATTTTGGTGATGCGTCCTTATCAAATCTATGCTGTAAAAGCGATTGTAGATTGCATAGAACAAAACAGAGGCAACGGGTACATCTGGCATACCACAGGCAGTGGCAAGACCCTGACTTCCTTTAAAACTTCCACGCTTTTAAAAGACAACCCGAACATCGAGAAATGTTTGTTCGTCGTTGACCGAAAAGACCTTGATCGTCAAACGCGTGAAGAGTTCAATAAATTTCAGGAAGGAAGCGTAGAAGAAAACACCAATACGGGTGCTTTGGTTGAACGGATGCTTTCTACTGATTATGCGGACAAGGTGATCGTTACCACAATTCAGAAGCTGGGTTTGGCACTCGATCCAAACAATAAAAAGAACTACAAAGCACAATTAGAGCCACTAAGTGACAAACGTGTCGTGTTCATTTTTGATGAATGTCACCGTTCGCAATTCGGAGACAACCACAAAGCCATCAAGGAGTTCTTTCCAAAAGCACAATTGTTTGGCTTTACGGGGACACCCATTTTTGAAGAAAACGCCATCTACAAAACCATTGACGGACAAGAGGCTTCTTACAAGACCACAGAAGATGTTTTCCAACAGGAATTGCACCCTTATACCATTACCAACGCCATAGAAGACAGAAACGTGCTTCGTTTTCACATTGACTATTTCAAGCCGGATGGAGCGGTCAATATAGGCAGTGATTTACACAAATCGGCCGTTGCCAATGCCGTTTTGGAAAAACACGATGCGGCCACCGATGGTAGGCGATTCAATGCCATACTGGCCACCGCTTCCATCAATGATGCCATTCAGTACTATGAATTGCTCAAAAACCTTCAGGCAGAGCGTCTGCAACAAGATGAGAATTACCAACCACTAAATGTTGCCTGTGTTTTCTCTCCCCCGGTAGCGGCACTACCAGAGAATAGCGAGCGTGACAAAAAGAACAAGGCAGACATCAAGCAATTGCAGGAAGACCTCGAAAACGAAAAGAAAGACAACAGTGTAGAGCCCAGTATAAAGAAAGAAGCACTGATCAAAATTCTTGCAGATTACAATGAACAATACCGTACCAATCATACCATAAATGAATTTGATGGTTACTATCAGGATGTTCAACAGCGCATCAAAGACCAGAAATATTCCAATACCGATTATCCGCACAAGAACAAGATTGATATTGTGATTGTGGTGGACATGCTACTGACCGGGTTCGATTCCAAATACCTGAACACACTGTACGTAGATAAAAACCTGAAGTATCACGGGCTGATACAAGCCTTTTCCCGTACCAACCGCATTTTGAACGATACCAAGCCGTATGGAAACATCATGGATTTCCGACAGCAGGAAGAGTCGGTAAACCAGGCAATTGCGTTATTCTCTGGAGCTAAGGTCGATAATCCAAAAGAAATCTGGTTGGTAGATGCGGCACCGAAAGTGATAGAACAATACAAGGAAGCCGTAGCCCACCTGACTCAATTCATGGATGCACAAGGATTGGAGGCCAAACCTGCCGAAGTGGACAACCTGAAAGGTGATGAGGCAAGAGGTGAGTTCATCAACAAATTCAAGGAAATACAACGCCTTAAAACACAGCTCGATCAGTACACAGATTTAAAGGAAGAACAGACGGCTGCCATTGAACAACTCATCCCTGAAGATGATTTGCGCTCATTCCGTTCTGTGTACCTGAATACGGCCAAGCGCCTGAAGTCCCAACAAGAAAAACAGGGAGACAAAGCCCCTGAAGACTTGCAACAACTGGATTTTGAATTTGTCCTTTTTTCTTCTGCCGTGATTGATTACGACTACATCATGGGCTTGTTGGCGAAATACACACAGGGCAAACCATCCAGGCATAAGATGACCCGTGCTCAGCTCATCAATCTGCTCAGCTCCAGCGCGAACATGCTGGAAGAACGAGAAGACATCATCGACTTCATCAACACGCTGGAAGTGGGCAATGGCTTAACCGAAAAAGAAATCAAAGAAGGGTATCAGAAGTTTAAAGCAGAAAAATCAGCTGGTGAACTGAAATCAACCGCTGAGAAACATGGCTTGGAAGCTGACAGCCTCAATGCTTTCGTGAAGGGCATCATGAACCGTATGATCTTTGACGGAGAGCAATTGACCGACCTGCTAGCGCCATTGGAGTTGGGGTGGAAAGATCGGAGAGTAAAAGAACTCGCACTGATGGAAGATCTGGTGCCTTTGTTAAAAAAACGTGCCGAAGGACGCGAAATCGCAGGATTAGCTGCTTATGAGTAAGGATACCAACATAGAGAAGGCCTTTTACGAGGAAATAAACGACTTGCTTCAGGAAGCAAGAAACAAGTCTCATCAGGTAGTAAACACGGTGATGGTACAGACCTACTGGCAGATAGGGCGACGTATTGTCGAGCAAGAGCAAGAGGGAAATAGTCGTGCTGAATATGGGGGCTACCTCATTACCAACTTGTCCCGGCACTTGTCTGATTCGTTTGGTAAAGGGTTTTCGGAAGCCAATTTGTGGAACATGAAGCAGTTTTATCAGACATTTCCAGACTTTGAGCAATTCTCTACGCACTGCGTAGGGAATCTGAGTTGGACCAACACCCGACGCATTATGCGGTTGGACACACCGGAAGAAAGGCATTTTTACCTCAAAGAAGCCTCTTCACAAAACTGGAGTTCCCGACTGCTGGAGCGAAACATCAAAAGCGGCTATTACCACCGCCTGCTTTCTTCATCGGAAAACCAACCTGTCGAAGAACTAGCAGCCAACCAGCCGACTGATTTTATCAGGGACCCCTACGTGATGGAGTTTTTGGGATTGCCTGAAGGTTTTGAAGGAAAGGAATCCACACTGGAACAAGCACTGATCGCCAACCTGCAGCAGGTGTTGCTGGAGCTGGGCAAGGGATTCTCCTTTGTGGCTCGCCAGATGCGCATCAGTACAGAAACGACCCATTTCTACATCGACCTGGTGTTTTACAACTACCTGCTCAAATGTTTTGTGGTCATCGACCTGAAAACCCGCAAGCTAAGCCATGCCGACATAGGCCAGATGGATATGTATGTGCGTATGTTCGATCAACTCAAGCGCGGGGAGGACGACAACCCCACCATAGGCATCATACTCTGTGCCGAAAAAGATGAAACCATGGTCAAGTACTCCGTATTGCAGGAGAGCAATCAACTCTTTGCCTCCCGATACAAAACCGTGCTGCCCACCGAAGAAGAAATGGCAGAGATGATCGCCATACAAAATCGTAAACTGATGGAGGGAAAAGGGAATGAGTAAAGGGGAACAAAATTTTACACAGAGCAAAGCCGAAGGGATAGTTCCTGAATTAAGGTTTCCGAAATTTGAAAATACTCAAGTTTGGAATTCAGTTAGACTTGATTCTCTGGTTGATGTGATTGATGGAGATAGAGGGGTAAATTATCCAAAACTAAATGATTTTAGTGAAGAGGGCTATTGTCTTTTTATGAATGCTAAAAACGTTACCAAACAAGGGTTTTTATTTGAAGAAACTCAGTTTATAACAAGGGAAAAGGATGAACTACTAAGAAAGGGAAAGCTTAACAGAAATGATATTGTGCTTACTACCAGAGGTTCAGTAGGTCAGTTTGCTTTTTTCTCTGATAAAATTCTTTTCGATCATTTGAGAATAAACTCTGGTATGGTCATTTTAAGAGTAGCAGATGACTATATTTCGCCTAATTATTTATACAAATATTGCACTTCGCAAGTAATAACTTCGGAAATCAATAATCTGGCTTTTGGCAATGCTCAACAGCAACTCACAGTATCTATAATTAAAAAACTCCCATTACTATACCCAAAAGATAAACTAGAACAACAAAAAATAGCCGATTGCCTTTCTTCCTTAGATGATTTAATTGGTGCAGAAACAGAAAAGCTGGAATGCCTAAAGGACCACAAAAAAGGCTTATTACAACAACTCTTTCCTGCCGAAGGTGAAACCGTTCCAAAACTGCGCTTTCCTGAGTTTGAAAATGATGGGGAGTGGGAAGTTAAAATCATAGAAGAAGTAGCAGAAATAACTACAGGAAATAAAGACACTCAAGACAGAGTGGAAAATGGAATATATCCATTCTTCGTTCGGTCACAAACAATCGAGAGAATAAACACTTTCTCATTTGATGGTGAGGCTATTCTTACTTCAGGTGACGGTGTTGGAGTTGGAAAAATATATCATTACCTCATTGGGAAATTTGATTTCCATCAAAGGGTATATTGTATATATAACTTCAAGAAGGACATTTGTGGTAAATTCATTTTTTATTATTTCTCTGAGTATTTCTACAGGAGAGTTATGCAGCTAAGTGCTAAAAATTCAGTTGATTCAGTTCGAAGAGCAATGATTACTAAAATGCCAATTTATATCCCTTGCTTTTCTGAACAGGAAAAAATAGCCGATTGTCTTTCTTCAACAGATGAATCAATCAATGCACAATCTGAAAGGATTCAATTTCTGAAAGACCACAAAAAAGGCTTAATGCAGCAATTGTTTCCAAACCTAAATGAGAATGGGAAATGAGTGAGGTAACGAATTTTAATAACCTGAGAGAGGTTGCGTTAGATTTTCGCAAAGACCTGACAGGAGATCATCGAAAAGAAAAAAATCTCGTACTCCTGTTTGCTCACAATGGAACAGGAAAGACCAGGCTCTCTATGGAGTTCAAGGAACTGGGCAAAACGGAAGATTCAGGAGATACTTTATATTTCAATGCTTTCACAGAAGACCTTTTTAGCTGGAACAATGATATAGAAAATAATCAGTCAAGAGCATTAAGATTTAATACGGATTCAAGGTTCTTCGACATCTTAAAGGGGCAAGGAGCAGCATTAGAAAGAACGATTGAAGCGTTTTATCAGAACTATGTCGATGTGATATTTGACATCAACTATGAGAACGCAACCGTCAGATTTTCCAGAAGTATCACGGTAGGCGATACCACCCAAAAAGTCGAAAACATCAAAATATCGCGAGGCGAAGAAAATTTATTTATTTGGAGCTTCTTTCTGGCTATTTGTCAACTGGCCATTGACAAAGACCCTGCCTATAGCTGGGTAAAATTCATTTACATTGACGATCCCATTTCATCACTGGATGAGAACAAAGTCATTGCAGTAGCATGTGATTTAGCCAACCTGATCCGGACTGGAAACAATGACACCAAGACCGTAATTTCTACACACCATAGCCTGTTCTTCAATGTTATGTTTAACGAGACCAAGAGCATAAAACACAAGTTTTATTACCTGCATGCAAGCAAACCCGATGGGTACAAACTTCAAGACACCGGGGATTCTCCATTCTTTCACCACATCGCCATTCTAAGTCGATTGAAACAAGCGGCAGCAACTGATGACATCTATACCTATCATTTCAACGAATTGCGCACCATACTGGAAAAGACCGCGAGCTTTTTTGGCTATGATAAAATAAACCGATGCATCCATGGACTGGACGATGAAGTACTCTTTGAACGGGCATTGAACCTGTTCAGTCATGGGAAATATTCCGTCTTCGATCCCAGAGAAATGGGAGCAGACAACAAAGATTTGTTTAAAAGAATTTTGAAAGGGTTTCTGGACAAATACGAGTTTGATTTACCGGAAATATTCAACGAAACCCCTACGGCAGTAGCGAATTAGGCTAAAACGAAAATCGCCACACACTAGACAAAAGACAACATAAAGATTAGTAGTAGATACAATGACAGCAAAGCAACAAAAAGAACTCGGAAAGATACTTTGGGACATCGCCAATGAACTAAGAGGTGCCATGAATGCGGACGATTTCCGTGATTACATGTTGTCTTTTCTCTTTTTACGTTACTTGTCGGACAACTATGAGAAGGCAGTAAAGAAAGAACTGGGTACGGACTATCCCGATGACACTCCCGGAGATGTAATGGACAAACTTAAAGTCAAAGTTCCGTTGCAGATTTGGTACGAGGAGAACAAGGGGGATGTTGAGGCCTTTGAAAAGCAAATGCGTCGAAAGGTACACTACGTGGTAAAACCTGATTTCCTGTGGGGGAGCATTTCAGAAATGGCCCGAACTCAAGACGATGAGCTACTGCATACGCTGGAAGACGGTTTCAAGTACATAGAAGAAGATTCCTTTGAGAGTGCTTTCAAAGGGCTGTTTTCCGAAATCAACCTGTCATCGGAAAAACTGGGGAAAACCTACCCGGATCGAAACAAGAAGCTCTGCAACATCATCACCAAGATAGCCGAAGGGCTTGCTGAATTTACCTCCGAGGAAGACAACCTGGGAGATGCGTATGAATACCTGATAGGCCAGTTTGCTGCGGGTTCAGGTAAAAAAGCAGGCGAGTTTTATACACCACAAGAAATCTCCACGATACTCTCCAGGATCGTTGCACTGGACAGCCAAAACCCCAAAGCCGGATTAAAGAAGAAGATCAACAAGGTATTTGACTTTGCTTGCGGTTCGGGTTCATTGCTGCTGAATGTAAGAAACCAATTAGGTAAAGATGGGATAGGCAGAATCTACGGACAAGAGAAAAACATCACGACCTATAACCTTGCCCGCATGAACATGCTCCTGCACGGCGTAAAAGATTCTGAATTTGAGATTCATCACGGAGATTCGTTGGAAAATGACTGGGAGCTACTCAATGAAATGAATCCGGCCAGGAAAGTCGAATTTGATGCCATTGTAGCCAATCCTCCGTTCAGTTTGCGCTGGTCTCCTTCTGAAGTGATGGGCGAAGATTTCCGTTTCAAGAATCATGGACTGGCTCCCAAATCAGCGGCAGATTTTGCTTTTTTGCTTCATGGCTTTCATTTCCTGAGTGAGCAGGGAACAATGGCCATCATCTTACCCCATGGGGTCTTGTTCAGAGGTGGAGCAGAACAAAGAATAAGAGAGAAACTTCTTAAAGATGGGCATATTGATACCATAATTGGCTTGCCCTCAAACCTCTTTTTCTCTACAGGGATTCCTGTTTGTATTCTGGTGCTTAAAAAATGCAAGAATGAAGACGACGTACTTTTCATCAACGCCAGCGATGAAGAGCACTACGAGAAAGGAAAACGTCAAAACAGCCTGCGGGAATCGGATATAGACAAAATTGTAGAAACCTACATGAACCGCCCCAAAGAACCGATTGACCGATATGCTCGAAGGGTCTCCATGGACGAAATCGAACAGAACGACTACAACCTGAATATTTCCCGGTATGTCAGCACTGCAAAACCGGAGAAGAAAATAGACCTGTCAGCCGTCAATGCCCAGCTCGTAGAAATAGAAAAAAGAGCAAAAGAAAGCAGGGATAAGCACAATACATTTTTGAAGGAATTAGGTCTGGATACGATTTAGTTGTGATGACAAACATCAAAAAGGCAACCTAACGATGGAATTATGCGGAGGCTGTTCTGTGCTGGCTGACTTGAAACAAATCTCCTCTATGTGAAGGCTATTCCATTCCATCAGGAACCATGATCGCTACAGCAAGGAAGAAGGGTGGCGGGCTCATCTGTTTCAGGAAGCTCTCAAGGTTCCGAATGCAGCGCAAGGCTGCCGGATCGAATCCGGGTGTTTTCGAGAAATCCAGCAGCAGGCTGATTTCCGATTCGCAGGTATTGCGTGCAAAATCGTCAAGGATGTACAAGCTGTCAAGAATGCAACCGTACTCAATGGTTCTGTCGGAGTCGTACCGGGCAATGAAGTTACCGTCTTGCTCATAAAGGTCGAAAAGAAGGTTGCCAGCATTGTCAACGGACTTGACAAGTCGCGGGTGTACAGGGTCGTTCATGTTATTTGATGCGGGTGGTGGAAGAACAAAAAAAAACGTGGACAATGACTGCATTATCATCAGGAGGCATTGGGATACCCACAACACAATAACAAGTCACGTCCACGCATAACATGGACGGCTTGCTGATAACATGTTGTGTTGTTAGAAATTCCCAATTTTCCTGATGCACAATTACAGCTTGCCGCTATACTGATTTATGATCTCATTTCTACTCGATAAGGGTCATTTTTTGTTTACGGAAAGATAAAGGATTTTCAAAGGCTAAAAAAATGCAACGTTTTTTGTGCTTCAATTCCCTTGAAGCCGAAACGCACAAGCCTCTTTTTGTCAATGATTTACAGGACTCACTTCAAGTAAAAACTGTCCGTATGGTACAAAAGCGTACCACGAACTTTTCTCCGATAAATCGTACTTTTGACGACTTGCCCACAACGATGCCTGCTTCGGGAAGTCGGTAGATCACGGTCACATGACCTTTCCCTATAGATAAAAGCACCATCAGGGTCTGCCTTTAAAGAGGCGCAGTTTGAATACAAAACAGACGCACACTCTTGAAGGTAGACGTACATCATAATAAGGATAAAAATGGCATAGAACTCCACTTTACAGAAGGTCCGGACACGGGTCTTGCCGCCTTGCTCAAGTCACTGGGCTTCAAGCCCTCTTACAGGCAACCCGGCAAATGGACTGTCAGACAACACCCGGCCTATGCCGCCTTTGCACTTTCCCTGCAAGATGCACTTCTGAAAGAGCTTTCATATAGTGAAGTCCCTGTTTCCCCATCGTATCCCTCTGCACCCGAACACATAGAAAACGAACGATTCAGCCTTGCAGAGATTCACTATAGTGAAGACGGGCAGAAGAAGCAAAAGGACTACGTACTTTTTGAACCCTACAAGCGGCTGGCGAACCACATTGCCGGACATTTTGCCAAAGGCGTTCATGGTGACTCCCTGTTGCGTGTGGCCGTCTTTGAACGCAACCACAAGACCCGGGCAAGGGCGGCCTTCAAGGCAGGAGATGTCATAACTGGTTATCAGTCAGAAGCCACCGGAGTGGTGAAAGCTGCGAAGTCACAGAAAAATGAGCCAGTCGCGGATACTCCCCCCAAAGAATCAGCTCGGCCTGATGCCACAAGGCCGCCAAATGCAAACCCCTTCGCCTATCTGGATGCCGTCATCGCGCACATGCACGCACACTATGGCAACGACAAACGCCCTGCCAGAGGCATGATTGAGCAATTGGGCAAGGAACTGAAAGTCCCCAATCGTGGCATGCTCTGGGAGGCAGCCGAATTGAGCTGGCTGCTCTGGTACAAGATGCTCTACAGGCAGGAGCTGTCCTTTGAAACGCGCCTGAATGAAATGATCCGCTTCTGGAACCACGTTCAGCCAACATACCTGTACTCGGACAGCAGCAAGGAAATTTACAAGCAATACTCTACACCGTGTCCCATCGGGGCCATTGTGGCTCAATACACCCGAATGGACAAGGCCCGAAGCATCCTTGATCCCAGCGCAGGCAATGGGCTGTTGCTTGCGGGTGCGGAGCCGGGCAAGGTGCATGCCAACGAGATTGACCCAACACGTCTGGCTTCCCTGCGGTTTCAGCATTTTCAGAAGGTGACCAGCCACAACGCCGCCCAACCCCTCCCCAAAGGGATGCATCGTTCCTTTGATGTGGTGGTGACCAATCCTCCTTTCAGCAGATGGGAAGAAGAAAAATTTGACAGGGAATACCTTGTGCGAACCTGCTTTCAGAACCACATCGGTCTGTCGAGGCACCTGCGGCTCGAACACCTCATGTGTGGCCTTGCCCTGCAATGCCTGAAAGATTCCGGGAGGGCCGCCATGATTATCATGGGGCACGTGCGGTTCGGGGCTGACGGCTTCATAGACAAGTACCGCCCGTTTTTTAACTGGTTGTACCGGCATTTCCATGTCGATGATGTCATCAACATGAACAGCTTCAAGCTCTACAACCGTCAGGGGGCGGTGGAAAGGACCATGCTCATTCTTGTTTCCGGGAAAAAGCAAAAAGCACAGGGCGTGGCACCTGACAGGCAGGAAGCCCCGGAGCTGGCAGAAATCGTGAACAGCTTTTCCGAATTATGGACACGTGTAAAGTCCAGCCTTTGCAAGCCCCTGCAAGTATTGATTCAGCAATTGAAAACCGCAAACAAATCATGATTCAGCACCATCCTCAATTAATGAAAAACGAACAGGAACTGTACCTGTATCTGGTCAGCAACCCCACGCTGTTTGAACGATACGAAGACCACGAGGCAGCATTGCAGCTGCGGCTGTACGAACTGGTCGATTCTGCATTACTGGAAAAAGAGTCACCCGTTGCACTGATGGAAGATTACCTCGGCCTTGTCTATACCGGAGGTAGCGATGTGGACAGCATCGTCCACTTTCTGATGCACACCCCGCATGTTCAGCATGCCCATCACCGCTTGCAAAACCACTGGTCGTCTCTGGACAGGAGTCTGCCTGCCATGTCCCTGAGACACGGAGGCACAACCAGAGCGCAAGCCAGACAAGTTTTCGAAACCATCACGCTGAGAAGCTATCTGGAAGTCCTCTCGGGTGTATTTAACTGAAAGTCAAATGAACAAGGAACAGGAACAAACCCTACCCGAAGCAACGGTAGACACCACCGAAGAATATGTGCAGGAAGCAGAAGAAGTTGCTGCCCTTGCCGCCAGTCAGGATGCACTGGTTGCCTATGTACCCAAATCAAGGGCCCCGTTTCAATTGAACACCCTGATTCCTCGCAACATGGCGTTCGAAGTACAGAAATCTCTGAACAGAGTGGTGAAAAAGCACGGCAACATGGATCACTATGTGCGCAATGCCCTGAAGTACCCCACCGCCGAAGCCCTCTGGAAGAGCCTTGCCGCCGAGCAGGTCGATGCTGTGGGGCTTTACCTTGCGCAGTTTGCGCGTGAACAGGGACTCATCATCGCAGACCAGACAGGCATCGGTAAAGGCCGTCAGGCCGCCGCAGTCATCCGTCACGCCATTGTCAATGGCTACCTGCCCGTTTTCTTTACCCGGAAGCCCGACCTGTTCAGTGACTTGTACCGCGACCTGAAAGGGATCGACTTCAGCGACATCAAACCTTTCATCGTCAATACTGATGCTCAAGCCCGTGTGAAGGACGAGCGTGGAGAAGTCGTGTTTTCACCATTGTCGGCCAAAGATCAGGAAGCGCTCCTTGTCAAAAAACGTACCGTGTCAACAGACAGTGCCGAGTCCTTGCAGTGGCACAAGTCCATGAAGACTCCGCTGCCAGATCCGGAGAAAACACCCACTGTTGACATACCGGAAGTCATAGACCATTTGCCGGACGGGTACGATTGCGTATTATGCACCTATTCCCAGATTCAGGCTGCTGCCTTTTACAAACGCCTGTGGTTGTCCACTGTGGTAAAGGCAGGTGTAGAAGAAAGCCAACGTTACCGGAAAGTGGTGTTCATTCTGGACGAAAGCCACATGGCCGGTGGTTACGATTCCATCATTGGTCAATGGATGCGCGGGGTATTGCCACACACCAAAGCATGCTGCTACCTGAGTGCCACTTTTGCCAAGTACCCGGAAGTCATGCCTTTTTACGCCAAAAAGACCGCCATTTCCGAGGCCGCCATGAAGGACGAAACCTTTGTGGGAGCCATGAGCAGAGGCGGGTTGGCCTTGCAGGAAATTGTGGCTTCCAGTCTGGCAGAAAGCGGACAACTGGTCAACCGCAAGCGGAGTAGCGAGGGCATAAAGGTAGAATACATCACGCTGGATCAGGAACCTGCCCGAACAAGGAACAGGGATCAGGTCAATCGCATTGTCAAGCTCATGAATGATGTGGTGGTTTTTGAGAAAAACCACATCACCCCTGAACTGGAGGACCTGCACAAGCAGGCGCGAAAAAGCGGTGAACATCTGGACAAAAGACCCAAAAGCCTTGGTGTGAAAAGCGCTCCGTTCTTTTCACGCGTGTTCAACATTGTCGATCAGATGCTCTTTGCACTCAAGGTAGAGGAAGTGGCCCGGTTTTGCATCCATTTGCTTAACGAAGACAAGAAAGTGGTCATTGCTTTCAAGTCCACGATGGGCGCATTTCTCAAAGACCTCAGTCTGGTATCCGGAGACGTGATACTTCCGGCACAAATGGATTTTGCGCGTACCCTGCTCAAAGGGCTGAACAGTGTTTTCGACTACAACTACACCGACATTGAGGGGAACAAAAGCCGGAAACGAATTGCACTTGAAGATTTATCCGACGCAGCCCGCGCAGAATATCAACGCATAAAGGAAGAAATGCTGGCCACGGCCACCGGACTGACCATCAGCCCCATCGACCAGCTGATACGTCTGATAGAAGCCGCTGTAAAAAAGAAAGGGCTGGGAGGACATGGAGGTGAAAATTTCAAGGTGGCAGAAGTGACCGGTCGTAACCAGCGCATTCGTTTTGATGCCGACGGGCAAGGTGTCATTGAATCGTTTCGCAGTGACACGGAAAAATTCTTCCGGCTGTTCAACGACGGCACTTATGATGTACTGCTCATCAACCAGAGCGGCAGCACGGGGTCTTCCGCACATGCCAGCAAGGATTTTACCGACCAGCGACAGCGTGCTATGATTATACACCAGTTCGAACTGGACATCAACACCGAAGTACAGAAGCGGGGTCGCATCAACCGCACCGGACAGGTGGTATTGCCAGAGTACTACTACATAACCAGCGACATCCCCACAGAACAGCGGCTGATGACCATGCTGAAAGGCAAACTGAAGTCGCTGGATGCCAATACCACCGGCTCTCAGAAGACCAGCGAAGACACGCTCAAAAGTGCTGATTTTTTCAACAAGTATGGAGACAAGGTGGCATGGGTGTGGGTAAAGGAAAACCCCCGTCTGGCTGCACGCATGGGACACCCGACCTACCACATGGAAAAAGACCGAAACGGCGAACAACATCTGGTACGCAACGAGAGCAGTGAAGGGGCCATCAGGCAGGTGACAGGCAGGGCCGGGCTCTTGCGGGTAGAAGATCAGGAGCAACTTTACGAGCAACTGCTGAAAAAGTACCACCACCAGATCGAGTGGGAAAAACAGCGGGGTACTTACGATCTGGAAATAGAGTTTCTGAAACTGGATGCAGAGGTAAAGAAGCGGTATTTGTACATGAAAGGCAAGGGAGGCAGCACACCCTTTGGAAAAGACACTGTTCGGGATGAAACCATTGTCAATAACCTGAAACGTCCCTTCACACAGGATCAGTTGAATGACCGGGTGAGCAGAGAACTTGCTGGCCAGAAACCGGAAGCGGTTCAGAAGCGGCTGTCTTCTGAGGCAAAAGAAGCCTATCCGGCCATCAGGGAACAGCTTTTGACTTCCCGGCAACAAACCATCCGGAAGCTGGAGGAAGAGCTTGCCGAAATACCCGCACCGGATGTGGGGAATGAGGGGTCGGAAGAACGAACAGAACGCCAAAAGAGCAGGCTGGAGTCATTGATACAGGAAAAGCGCGTGGCGCTTGCGATGTACGAAAAGGAGCTTGACGACACCCTCAACATCATCATCAAAGGCATTGAAGGCTTTCTGGTCGGGCAAGTGGTCAGGATTCCGGTATTGGGTACTGACACGGCATCGTGGGGGGTGTTTCTGGGGGTTCGCATGGGCAAGACAAAAAATCCCTACACCCTTGGAAACATCAGTTTCCTGTTTGCCACAGCCGATTCGCGCACTGTTGTCGAATACAACCTGACCACCTACCAGCGCACCGAGATCAGCAGGATTTATGCAGAGAGTCGGGACCTTGATGAAAACGAGGTGCTGGAAGTTCAGCGAAACTGGAACGAGTTGATAAAAGCGTTTTCACAGGCGCGAATGAAACGCCACATTCTTACCGAAAACATTGTAGGAGCCTCCGGAATGATTGGTACGCTCAACAAGCTGGTCAAGTACAACACTCTGGACGGTGTCATCAGGAACGGGATTGTGCTTCATGTTGACTACGGACGTGAAGGCGAAAACGAAATGGCGCTGCTGCCCATATCCGATGCACTGGAAACGCTTCATGAACTGGCCGTGGATGCTGCCTTTTCCGATCATCAGTTACGCGTTCGCTTCAAACGACTCAACGAACGCGTCTTTCAGGTGTTCATCACCAAATCAGGAAATTTTGAACTCTATACCAGTGACGAACTGCGCAACCTGCTCATGAAAGCCGACGGGCAGGGAGAAGACGAAAAAGCCGAGTTTGTACAGAATGCCGGAGACATGACCGCCCCGGTTCACATGGACAAGTTGCCCGCATTTCTGGAACAACTGGACAAATTTGGCATTCAGTACGCAGGTGAAGCGCGGGAGCTGGAAGATTGGGAAGTGGACAACGAACAGGCATGGGAAAAGGAAACAGCCAGCAAGGACAGACGTTATCGCTATCAACTTGCCAAACCCTATGGACAGGGCAGCAACCCTGCGCACGGTTTTTTTGATTACGAAGAACCGAACCCGAAACATCCGTTCGGGGCGGTCATCTACAACCGCAGACTGAGCGATGCCGAACGGTACAACTATTCACTCATTCCTGTCCATGCCAATGTGGAGGTTCCCTATCAGGAGTGGAAAAATCACCTTCAGGGCACAGAACTGCTGAAAGAATGGAAACAGGTGATTCGTGAAAGCCGAGACGCAGATCCGCTGGTGGCCATCGAGAACATGGGGCAGTTCATCATGAACAACCCTCATGAGGATGGCAACCCCGAATTTGTCTTTGGCCGGTACACATCCATTGATCTGGGCCGGGCGGCCTACGAAGATGAGACCGGTACGTTTTCTCCCCTTCAAATCCTTATTATCCAACTCAAAACAGCATTGCAAACCTTATGAGAACACCCAGATTTGACCTGCCGGAATTGGAGCAGGTGCCCTTTTTTGTGAAAATCATGGACGATCTGGCCAGTGGCAACAACGTCTTTCTGGTCGGCAGTGCCGGTACGGGAAAGACCACGCTGGCAGAAAATGTCGCCTACGCCATCAATGGTCGTCAGCCTCATGACGGTCAGGAACCGCCCTTCGTCGTCATCAACTGCAACCAGTGGACGTCTCCCATAGACCTGAAGGGAGGACAGACAATTGAAGGCTACAAGGAAGGTGGCATGATTGAGGCATGGCGAGACGGCAAGGTGCTCATTCTCGACGAGATGCCCAAGCTGGATGCCAACACTGCCGGTATTCTGAACGATGCACTGGCAAAGAGTGCCAAAAAGGAGGCCGTCATCTTCAACGGACAGAATGAGGCCGTTAAGAAACACCCCCATTTCGGGTGCATTGCCACAGGCAATACTACTGGACGTGCAACCAGCGGCAACTATGTTGGCAACAACAAGCAAGACCTGTCACTTCTGGACAGGTTCAGCGGCTGTGTCTACCGGATCGGATTCAATGAAGCCCTTGAACGAATGCTCATTTACCCTGCGCTGGTGGAAAAGTGCATCGAGATTCGCAAGAGGATTCAGAAAAACGAAGGCAAGGCTGCTACGGATGACGATACCGATGACATCCTGACACTCAGAACCATGCTGAATTTTCAGCGGGGCTATGAACTGGAAATGCTTCGGGCAACGGGCAAAGCAGGCAGGCAAGTTGACCGGCAACTCAAAGAAGGAAAGACACTCAGGGACGCACTGGAGAGCTATTTCATGGTCATGGGTGGCGAGAAGGCCACGACCATCCGCGAGGAAGTCAATCTGGAAGGGTTTTACAATACCTACAAGGGTGGAGACATGAAAGCCTCCTTTATTCAGGAATACAACCGCCGACATCCGCAGTGAATGCCCCCCTTTTCCATAGCGCACCCGTGAGCAGTCACCTTCATTACCAGACCCTGTGGTTCAACAGCGTGACGGACTTTAATCTGTTCGTGGACCGGCAAACGGCCCGGTTGGCATCGCCCAACCGGAAGACATGGGAGCATCAGGTTCTGGAAACCGGGCTGGAACTGGCAAAAGGTACAGACTGGTACGGAGATCCGCCGCCCTCATCGGTCACGGAACTGGATCGTCACAGCCAGTTTTCGGGCATGCACCTGCTGGCAACGGTGCAGCCCAGAATACAGGAGTACCTGAAAAAATTCCTTGCCCATCTGGATGAACATGTGCTGCCAGCACCGGAAATCGCCTACAATGACCGGGGGCTTGGTTTGTTCAGCTTTGATCGTGCCGCAATGGGGCTGTTTCCTGTACCGCGGATTGACCTGAATACCCCCATGAAGACACTGACTTCCCGTCTTGGCATTGAGCTGCAATACAGAAAAATGGTCACCAGTACCCGCAAGGTCTATGGCTGGTTTGAACACAAGGCAGCCAACCGGCAAGGCATGCGCCTGTACCTGATGGCCGGAGCCCATGCCCACATTACCGGTAGCGAATTGCTGTACGCCGGACTTGCCTGTGCCGAGCTGGTGATGTTTCTGGAACGAAGGCTGATACCAGTGGAGGTGAATGTCCTGTTTGGCAATGTCTTTGGCAACCACAAAAACATGGCTGTAGTCAGGGTCAAGAAATTTGACCGGCAACTGGACGTGAACCAACTTCTGCTGATGAGTTCTGATCCACGTTACTTCCGGTTTCGCGGATTCAAGGCACTCATTGCTTTGGCAGACCATTTCGGGCAGACCATACCCGGACATCTGGGACGAATGGAGCCGGCAATGGCCGGTCATTTTGTCAAAACCCTTGACTCATCCGGTCAGGGGGTCGTGTTCGGGCAGAGCTATTCACTGGATGCTGCCGTGAGAGAAGTGCAGCGCATCGTTACTGACCTGTCATTAACCATGAAACAACGAACCAAAACACCATGACCATGAAACAGACAATCATCAACAAGCTGATGGATCGGGGCATCGAGATTGCCCGGCAATGTCCGGAGACCTGTCGCGACTTCCGAATCATGACATCATCCATGCGGAAAGCAACACTCATCCTTCGCTGGACGGCCATTGACCTTTCAGACGAAGACAAGCCTGTTCAGTGCTTTCGCTACGAATGTTTCAACGTGGACGGAAGCCCGCAGAACTGTTCGGTTCATTATGCCAGCGTTACCGGGGCGAACGCCTTTTTTGCCAGTCTGGTGACCCATTATCAACAAGACTGTTGTGGCGACCACACGTGTGCAAGTGCTACCAGTCAGTCAATCATCAACAGAAATGAATAATCCAAAAACAAAACCCATGTACGGACTCGCAAAAATTGACATCAAAGATCTGAAAAAGGTGAAGATCATCGATCAGGAAGAAATCATTCAACGCACGGGCTCGCCACTGGACTTGTCGGCAGGCTATGAGTTGATTCGGAAGGAAACCGGTGATTTTACGAAAGAAAACAGGGAGGCAAAGGAAGCCGATGCCCTTTTCATCGAATTGCTGGAAAAGCGGAAAGCAACCATGCCCGTGGACAAGGGAGACCCGAACCGCTTGCGCTTGCAAGCGCAGGCGCAGGCCAAGGCACTGGAATTACTGGAACTGGAACTGGAACTCGCAGCATAAAACACAAAAACTATGGCTACAATACAAGATTTGTTAATGGTGAATCTGGACAAGGTTCCCTCGGCTCCGTTGAAGGAAGCCATCACCAACTTTTTAAAGGACTATAAAAAGGAAAGTGACAAGACCACTTTTGAACAGGAACACCGGGAAAACATCAGCAAGCTGATGAGCATGGTGCAGCGTTATGCACCCGATGCTGTCGGGAATCCCGCCACACCGAAAACGGAAAAGAAACCGTCCGGGAAAAAGGAGAAAAGCGACGCTTCTTCCGGAAACCGAAAGCGCAAGGAGAGCGATGGACAAAAAGGGCTGATGAAGGTACTTTTTGTGGTCATTGGAAACTTCCGGGGAGTGCTGGAAGAATTGAAAGCCAGCGATCTGGAAGAGGCCGATTATGTGGTGGTGCTGGAACTGACCGAACAACTGGAAAAAGCGCTGGAATCGGGCAATGAGGAAGCGATCAGAAAGGCGGTGGAATCCGCACGGGCGAAATTCGTGGCTTGGGAAAAACAGATGAAAGAGCGCCCGGACGAAAAAGACCGTGAAACCGGAAAACGGGCAAAAGAAGCTTTCAATGAGCTGCTGGAAGAGCTGGAACTGGAGACGCTGGAAGCGGATGCAGTGGAAAACCAGACGGTGCTGTTGACACATGATCTGGTGGGCAAAGTCATCAACGAACTGGTAGATGTGGAAAGTGACCTTGAATTGCACAGCGAAGAAGCTACGATGATGGCCTCTGGCAGGTACGATCTTGAAAAAGCCCTGAAGCAAACCAGCCATGCTGCTTTCAAGAAGGAAGTGCAGGAGGCGGTAGAGAAATTGAGCTATTTCGCAGGAGAGCTAACTGACCCGGATGCAGGAAAAGAAGCGTTTGAGTCGATCAACAAGCTGCGCAATGCGCTGGGAAAACCACTGCTTGACGAGAAGGGGGAAGAAAAGAAGGAAACAGAGAAGCAGCGTTCGCAAAGGGTGCTGGAGGAACTGGAAGAGCTGGAGCCTGAACTGGAACGATGCAGGGCAGTCGTTCGTGAGGCCAACAGGCAAAAACGGGAAGCAAAGGGAACAAAGCCCAAGCCCAAACCTACGCGGTATACACAACTCAAAAAACACATGCTGGCCATTATAGACCTTGTTCCGCCTCAACTGAAGGATGACCCGGTTGTGCAAGAGAATGTAAGGAGACTCTCGCAAAATTTCGTGGCAGGGTTTGTAGAAATCTGCCAGATGAACAAGGTCAAGGCAAAACCCGTGTCAGATGCCATTGATGAGAAACTGGAAGAACCGGAAGATAAGGAAAGCAACAAGACCAACAAAAAGTAACAGGATGAAAGAAATCAGATACCGATTGTTTCTGAGCGAAAATAATGTACGCCCCGAAACACTGGACAAAGGACTGCGCAAGAAGATCAAAATCTTTGAACGGATGGAGAAAAGAGTTGATGAGCTTGAAGAACCAGACCGGAAAAAGCTTCAAGGCAGATTGAAAACGCTGGATATGGAAATTCATGAGGATTTGCTGGAAGCCTTTCAGGACGAGCTGGAAAACAACGATGAGCTGGAAGACGACATGCTCGACGCTGCTGAACGCAACGAGGCGATCATCGAACGATACTTTCTAAAGGGTATTTACCGGACAAGTCGCTCGGAGCTTCGCAAAAAAGGCTTTCTCGGGAACCTGTCCCGGAAAGAAATCATCGTTGGGCGTTTTCGCCTGACACGACTCATATTTTCCTATAACTACCGGATTGAACTTGTAACTCCGTTGACCACATGAATGCAGCAAATCAGGAACTGACACTGGAAGAGCTGGGCAACATCCAGCAACTGGTGAACGGCATAGTTCAGAAACTTGGTGCAAACAAGGCCGTTGCATTGCTGGAAAGCATTTATCACCATCAACAGACAGGTGCCAGCGAGTTGCAACGCGAACGCTTGCTGATCGACTTCATCAAGGCCAAAGCCATTGTGGTGTTCAACCTGCGCGAAGAACACCTCTATGACAGCAACATCATCGAATACCGTGATGCCCGCATGGCCTGCTATCATTTGCTCAAGACCCACACCACATTGAGCTATCCCATGATTGGTCAATTGTTCAGGCAGAAAAAGCGATCTGTGATGCACTACTATCACAAAGCCGAAGCATTCATTCAGGCACCGGCCTACTACCAGAGTTTTTACAAAAAGTACCAGCAGTTGCACAACAACCTGCTGGATTTTATCACCACACTAAACACCCTTCCTCATGGCTAGAAAGAAAAAAGAAACCTCGTCCGTAGAGCAAACCATCACCGAAGCACTGAATCAGCCCACCGAGGACATCCCCTTTGAAGAACCCCTGTCACCTCTGGAGAGTCCGCTCAACGAACCCGTTGCAGAAAATGACATTGGTTTTGGAGGAACGACTTCATCGCCAGAACCCACGTCAGAGATAGAAAGCAGGGAAACACCTGAAGAAGAGGCATCCGAAGATACAGAAGACCCGTTCGACTTTGACGGTGCAGACGAAGATGGTGTACCCGAGCAGGACATTGGTACAGGAAAGGGCTCGCATTGGGACATGGAAGAAGCAGACGGTTCAGACTTTGAATTGCCCGCAAGTCATGCCAGACAAGCCGCAGACACTGTATTGGGCATGGCCGATAATGTCATGGCCATAGGCGGTGGCTTTTTCATCAAGATCAAAAAACACAAGGATTTTTACGACTTTGAAGAAGTCATTCAGATCATTGATGAACAGAATGAGAAGAATACCCGGCGTTTGAAACTTGACGAAGAAGACAAGGTTCTTTTACGACCCCTGCTGATTGCCATTCTCAAAAAGAGAGCCAAGCGCCTGACCCCCGAGCAGCAGCTTGTTGGTGCGGTGTTGTCCATTCTCATGAAAAAAGTACAGATAGTGGTGGAAATACGTGCTGAAAACGAGATACTGGTGGAGCGCATACTTGATGTGATTCGAGCCGAAAAAGGCAACCCGTCTCCGGAAGAACAGGAAGAACCGCCCACTGACGATCATCCGTTTTCGCAGCCCTCTGTACCAGACGAAGAAGAATCAACAGAACAATTCGAAACAACAGTGACAGAAATGGTTCCGGAAGAAATGCCCTCGGACACATTTGCCGATACGGTACTGGAAGTAGCTGCTGATGATGATGAACAGCCTGACAACACCACTTGATCTGAAAATATGACAGCCAGTAAACAGCAACATGCAACACCTGCTGCCAGATATGTGGCGGCTCGTCAGCCCATGCTCATTCTTGTGTGTGGTGAAACGGGCGTAGGCAAGACCTACCGCAACCTGATGGAGATCAATCGTTACCTGAAAGACAACCCGGCCACCGGACGAACGGGGCGAAAGGTGCTGGCCTTCGATGTGAACGACGACGATTACCCCATGTTCAAAACAGTAAAGGTCAATCAGATACATCGGCTGAGTGCCATCCGTGCCCGCAGGGTTCGTCCGGTAAACGAAAATGGACGCACCATGAGCATTGAGGAAAAGCGGGAAGTAGTGGGGCAAATGGTCAACCGCTTTCGCAATGGCATGCTTGTTCTGGAAGACCTTGACAAATACATGACCGGGGCAAAGGGACAAACCATTGTCGGGTTGCTTACAACCAATCGTCATGCAGGACTGGATATTTGCTGTTCACACCAGTCCATTGCCAAACTGAGTACTACACAGTGGCAAAATGCCACCTTCCTGCGCTTGCACCATCAGGTAGACGACATCAGTCGGTACCGTGACCGCATCCCCAATTTCTTCCTTGTCTGCATTGCCTCCTACATCGTGGATGAGCAATACGATCTAGCCAATGATGCGCGCTACGACGGGAAGATCAGTGAAAACGAATTCACAAAACGACGCAGTTTTTATGTCTATGTGGACATGCGTCGCCTCAAAGTACGCGGGGCCAGCCGCAATGCGTTTATCCGTGCAGCCAAACGCTACATTGATGCTTACGATGGCAAAGCCATCCAGACCTTGTTGCAAGGACGGGACATGCAAGACAGGAAGCTGTACAAAAACAGGTCCGAAGCGGTCATCAGCCTCATCAAAAAATACCTGCGTCACCACGAGGAAAGGACCAATACTGCGTTTGAGTGAAGCTGGAGAATTTGAATAAACTCATTCATTATTTGTACCGTATTGATAACAATCAGGCTTGATGTTTAAAAATGAAAGGTACGATATGGACGAGGGATATAAATATGTGACCATAAGTGAAGATGTGATCGAAAAGCTGAAAACTGCGAAATTTTCGATTTCAGACTTGAAGGAAGTAACAGGTTATGATACAGAATCCCTGTTGATTCTTGTCGATGATGGCCCTGTTACAAATAAATATCAGACATTCGGATTTTATGTTCTTGACTGGAACCATTCCCGTGAATTGGTCGACAAATTACGCGCGGTGAAGAAAGATCATAACATTGAAGGGAGAACAATCGCCTATAAGAAACGAAAAGATGGAATGAAGAGAAAGGCCATGAAAGACTGGTTTTCCAAAATAAAGAATTACCATGGTATGCTGTATGTGCTTGCTTTCGACAATAGTGGAAAAAAAACTCCCCAATATCAAAAAGAATATGACGAAGTAAAAAAATCACTCGAAAAAAACGGTATTGAGATTAAGCCTGAGATTTATACAAAAATGGTTTGCATGATGTCAATATTCGTTTTGCTTGCTCCGTTTCTCAGGGAAGGATTGAAAATTGCGTGGGTTACCGATCCTGACTCTATTATAGACACACCTGAACGCAAGGAAATTCTGAATAATTCCGTTGCTTTTTTGCTTGATGAACTTCTGGATTTCAAACTGGGGGCTTTAAGTTGTTTCACAAAGTTCAGTGGTTCTGAAGGGGAAAACGAAGAAATGAATGCTGCATTTGAGGAGTTGTTGTCAATTCCAGACATGGCAGCCAGTGCATTTTCTGCCATGCTTGAATATTCTCCAGATAATGGAGAAATGTTAACCCCGGATGATGAAACCTCAGAAATAATCGAGGAAATGGTGCAATTTCAAAATGTTCACGATTTAGGGAAAAGTGATGCCAACGGACTCCTTGGAGTGTCATGTTTCAAGCTCAGAAAACTGGATGGCAATAAGGGTTATCACTATGATTACGTCCCTTTATTATTCAACAAAATGAAAGAGTAAAACACTCTATTCTGATTGAGAAATCTATAATTGCATAATTGTGAAGATTACCTTCTCTCCGAAGATCATGACTTGATTTTCAAACATCATTTGATAAGAATTTGTCTGCCAATTTTGGTCTGAAAATCTGCGTTTAAATGCTTTAAAAGCAGATTATTGAGCTATGTGCAAATTAAAAAGAGTTGTATGTAAAGTAAAAATAAACTACTTTTCCGTCATCTTTTCAACCTATAAATTTTATCAATGATGCTAAAGAAAGTAATAACCCTATTCGTTGTATGTGGAACAATGATCCTTGGAGCTTGTCAGGAAGACACCACTATGGAAGAACTTATTGAAGGAACTGAGTTGAACGATAATGACGACGGTGAGGATAATGATCAGACTGACAGCTTTCCTTATTAAAGAAAAAAAAATAGATAAAGGAAAAAACGCTACAAGTCTTCTTGTGGCGTTTTTTTGTTTAACTTGCTCCGTAAACAGTTATTGGGAATGCGATATGTACTGAATATTGCGTGTCTGTTTTGTTCCATGTGCGTTGGGGTTGCTTCAGATTTGGATGATTCACTTGACAGCCTCAAAAAACTGATCAGAAACAATCCGGACTCTGCGTATGTAATTGGTGAGCGACTAGTCGAACAAGCTCTTGGTAGAAATGAGGAATACTACCTTGTAAAAGCATTGTTCGGTATGGCCTACATTAAAAAGCAACAAGGAGTTTATGACAAGGCTGTCATACATTATCTGGACGCTGTAAGGTTTGCAGAGGGAACATCCTATAAGGATGTGGGTTTGGACCTTATTAAAATGCGAAGGAATTTGGCCATAATATTTGGGAAATTTCACGCAATCGAACTTTCAGAAGAGTATTATCAAAGTGCGATTGATTTATGTCAGGATCATGACAATAGGGATTTAATACCAGTACTGCACTATGACCTTGCATTACTGTATAAGGAGCATAATCTTTACTCCCAAGCATTATCAACACTTGAAGTGGCTCAAACCCTGATAGAACCCGGGTCAGACTATTATTTCAGATCGTTAAGCTTGTTTGGCACGACACTTAAAAACCTTGAAAAGTACGACAGTGCTAATTACTATTTCGGAATCGTTTTGAAAGAATGTCCATCTGACTGGCATCGAAGGAAAGGGTTTGCTTATAACAATCTTGGACAAAATCATGAAGCCGAGGGCGATTTTGACAGAGCAGCCAATGCCTATTTGATGGCTATTCGTGAGAAAAAATTGATTGAGAAAGATTCTGAAACACTTTTCAATTCCTTTAAAAACCTCGGTGCACTGTACACAAAAATGGGAATGCTGGATAGTGCCTTGTTTTACCTGAACAAAGCTGAATCTCTGATACCCAAAGTCACCTCAAACCCGGAATCTCATACACTTTACCTGAAGATGATAGACCTGTTCCGGGAAAAGGGGAATCAGGAAATGCAGATCACATATCATGAACGTTATGAGCAGGCACAGGAAGCCTATTTGAAGTTGCAGGCAGACATCAAAAAAGAGCAGGATAAATACAACATGAACCTCATCACCAAACGCTATTTCGATGCGGTAGAGGCACAGGAATACGAGCGTGAACTGAAAGCCAGACTGATTTGGGTGATATGTATATCCGTATTTATCATGATTTTAATATTTGCAGGATTCAAGTACAAGGATTACAGGCTTAGAAAAGAACTGGAAGAAGAGTTGGTGGCGCTGAAAATTATTGAGTGATTCATCATCAATTACGATAATGTTTAACTTGTTATTGTCCAGTTGTTTGTGTTGATTCAATGAATTGAATTATTTTAGCCACAGATAATTTTTTAACCAGAACTACTGCTATGAATCACTGCACGAACCGCTTCAGGGTACGCCTGACCTCCCTGCTACTGGCGCTGTTTCCTTTTCTGTCCCTTGCCCAACAATTGCCCACTACAGACAAAAACGTGGTCCGCATCGAAGTGCCCCGCGTATCGGTGAAAACCCACCGGGCGCTTTCCGAGTTGAGTCTGGATCAGAAAAACATCAGCTACGCATACACCGACGGGCTGGGCAGACCGACCGTCAATGTCAGTGCGCATGCAGGAGTGAACGGCGAGGATCTGGTCAGTTTCAGCCAGTACAACCCTGTCACCGGCCGTCAGGACAGAGCCTACCTGCCTTATGCCAGGACCACCAGCAACCCCGGTGCGTTTGTAGCCAACCCCGTGAGTGAGCAGTCCAGCTTCTACACCAGCGCCACCGGCATCGCCCATGACAGCAAGCCCTACGGCACCACTACGTGGGACGTCCGCAACCGTGTCAAGACCACCACACCAACAGGTTCGGTGTACCATGACAATAATAAAAAAAACACTCGTAGTTATGAGGTTTATGTCCGCAGCACACACGGCCCCCTTTATCACTGGGTCATCGAAAATGGCCTGCCCAAAAACGACCGTTACTACCGCGACAAGGAAGTCACTTTTGTAGAGAATATTAACCCGCAAGGTAATCGTACTCGTACGATTGCCAACTTTCGAGGACTCACAATTACAAGTCAAATATATGATGCGAATACTGGACAGTGGCACGGCAGCTACAACGTCTACGACGACCTTGGCCGGCTGCGGTTTGTTGTTCCTCCTGCTTTGGTTAGTACCCTGGACGGCACCTTCCCCAACAGCCCCACTGCTGCACAGGTAGACGAACTTTGCTTCGAGACCCGGTACAACAAATATGGACATGTGACCCAACAACACGCCCCCGGTGCAGGGTGGACCTACCGTGTCTATGACAGGTGGGACCGTGTGGTGCTTTCCCGCCATGAAGCACAGAAGTCCGGAAACAACAACCAGTGGACGTTTGTGAAATACGACATCCTGAACCGTCAGGTCATGAGCGGCGTGCTGGAGAGCAACCATGATCTTGCATGGTTCCAGACCCAGCTGGACAACAGCAACCTCATTCGCTATGAGACACGGGACGGTAGTGCACACGGCTACACGCAGAACAGCAGCTACCCGAGGTCACAGGATTTTGGCAGCTACGAGCTGCACGCCATCAGCTATTTCGATGACTACGGCTACCTTTCCAACAACGGCTGGGACACCGAAGGCCACAACTTTGGCTACGTCAGGCCTGCGGGTTTTCCTGCGGTCACACTGGCCAGCAGCCAGCGCCTGACCGACAAGCCCACTGGCAGCAAGACCCGCGTGCTGGGCACCAACAACTGGCTGAACACTGTTATCCATTACGATCATAAAGGCCGTGCCATCCAGACCATCAGTGAAAACCATGTAAACGGCGTGGACCGGCTGACCAGCGATATGGATTGGGAAGGCCAGCTGCAAAAACACCTGCTGGAGCACAGCGGACAGGAAAACCTGACCTTGCTGAGCGAGTACGAATACTACACCAACGGCACAGCCAGGCGCACGTACCAGACCATCAACAGCCAGCCCCGAACCCTTGTGGCCGAGTACCACTACAACGCGCTGGGAGAGCTGACCGAGAAAAACCTGCATGGCAGCCACACTGGCGCCAACCCCTCCTTCCTCCAGTCCGTGGACTACCAGTACGATATACGCAGTGCCATGACCCACATCAACAACGAAAACCTGAACGACGGAGAAAACGACCTCTTTGGCATGCGCTACCTGCTGGCAGGGCAGTCCACTTCTGTCGCCGGCGCCACCGTGCCCGCCCGGTACGACGGACTCGTCTCCACCCTGATGTGGAACACCAGCAACAACACCCCCTCTGTCAACCCTTCCGGAGGGCCGAAAGGCAACAGCGCCAGCAAGAGCGCGGTGGGCTACAGCTATGACGGAAGAAACCGGCTGAAAGACACCCGCACAGCCAACTGGAATGGCAGCAGCTGGAACAGCAACAACAACCACTACAGCACCAGCCAGACCTATGACGACAACGACAACCTCCAGACCCTGACCCGGAAAGAAGGCAACACCACCATAGACAACCTGAACTACACCTACGAGACCAACAGCAACAAGCTGAAAGCCGTGCGGGACAACAGCAACAACCCCGGGGGACTGGACGAACACTACACCGGAGCCACTGACTACGACTACGACGACATGGGCAACCAGACCGAAGACGCCAACAAGCAGATCAACGCCATTGAATACAACCACCTGCAACTGGTGGACCGCATCGAGTTTACGGACGGCACCGAAGTCCTGCACACCTACGACGCTGCCGGCAACCGCCTCAGCAAGACCGTGATGAACGCAGACAACCAGCCCATTGCCAAAGTGGACTACGTGGGACTGGTGGAATACCTTGACGACGAGATCAACACCCTTGCAGTGGCAGAAGGACGTGCCTACAAGCAAAACGGCACCTTTCACCGAGAATACCACCACACCGATCACCAGGGCAACCTGAGAGTGGCATTTGGAGACCTTCCGGAACGTTTTGTTCACACCGCCACCATGGAGAGTGAGAACAGTGCAAAAGAAGAAAGCCACTTCACCTTCCCTGCCACCAACATCCGGACCACCGCCCACAACCACACTCCGCTGCAAGACGAAAGTGCGAGGCTGAACGGAGCCGTGTCCAGCAGGAGGGCAGGCCCGATGAAAGTACTGAACATCTCCGCAGGAGATGAAGTGGACATGGAAGTGTGGGCGAAGTACACCACCGGCAGCTGGAGCAACAGCAGCGTGGGTAGCATGGCCAGCACCATCGTGAGTGCGTTTGGTGCGGCAGCGTCCGGCACGGGAGCAGAGAGTGCTGCCAGCAGTCTCAACAGCGCCCTTAACAATGCCGGAAGCAACCTGTTCACATCCAGCACCCAGAGTCAGGGACCAAGGGCTTACTTGCAGTATGTTTTCTTCAACAGCAGCCACCAGTACCAGAGCAGCGGCTCGGGGTTTGTCGCAGTCACCAGCGGTTCGCTGAACAAGTTCACGAAGCTGAAAGCCCCCACAAAGACCTTTACGCAAGATGGCTACCTGCTCATCTACGTGGCCAACGAGACCAACCAGAACGCCGAGGTTTACTTTGACGACATCAGGATTGTGCATGGCAAGAGCCAGACGGCTTTCCGTGTGACGCAGACCAACGAATACTACCCCTTCGGTCTCGTAACTGACAAGTGCTGGCGAGCGGAAGGTTATGCAGACCCCGGACTGCTGTACCAGTCCTCCTATGCCAGCTACGACAGCCTGACGGGGTACTACGACTTCCTGAGCCGGAGCTACGACCCGGCACTGGGCCGGTTCTTTGCGGTGGACCCGGCAGGGCAGTTCAGCAGCCCGTATGCGGGGATGGGGAATTTGCCGCATTGGGGTACGGACCCGGATGGAGAGTTCTTCGGGTTGGTCAAGGTAGGGTCTATTGTGAGAGGAATTGTGAACACAGTCATACAGGACAAGAATGGGAACGTGGATGATTTTGGTGACGGGTTGAGAGCATTTGGGAGTGGCTTTGCATCAGGCGTTTTGAATAATGCTGCTTCAGTAGCAGCAAACCCACTGGGTGCATTGCCTGCATCATTGACAGGTGACCGAATATCTCAGGTACAGAATGGTCTGGAAGGCACTGCGTCTACTTTCGGCCTGATAGGTGCAGGTATTGGGTTAGCCAAAGGTGTTTCAAATGGAGACTGGAAAATGTTCAGAAATGCTGTCAGGCTGGAAGCAGGGAGGTATTACACTGATGGGAACAGAAGCTTCTGGCAGCAGACATGGCAAGGAGTCTCACGTGAAAACTGGGAGGCCGTGCAAACAGATTTAGGTCATACCTATTCCCAGCTAAGAAATGCGACGGGTGGAGTAGATCGTGTGGATTATTTTGGAGGGGCGACTTTTGCTACAAATGAGAATGGAGACAAAATAAATGGTATCAGTATTGGTAATTTTATTAATATCAGAATTGATGATGAGATAAATGGGAGTTTTAGAGATAGGGTGCTTGCTGATCCATTATTTATGCACGAGTTTGGTCATTCATTCGACAGTAGGATATTTGGGCCGTCTTATCTTTTAGCTATTGGGGTTCCAAGTCTTGCAACGGCATTTGTCTCCAAACAGGTTATACGTGAACCCACTGGTGTGAGCACCCATTCTTTGAGGAAACATGAGATAAGAGCGAACAGACATGCGAATCGTTATTTTAGCAGAATATTTGGTGTCGATTGGAATAGCCCTTACAGGGGAGGAACTATAGAGACTTACTACCCGACACGACCCAGGTGATTTGTTTCTATTAAACAGGATAAAATTTTTTCTTATGAATTTTTTCAAGACCAATTACAATAAATTAGGTAGGTGTGTATTAGCACTTGTATTATTTGTGTTTTCTTCCTGTAAGTATACTTGTGCAGAATTTCCTGAATCTGAGCTAAAGTGGATTCCTTATCAAGTAGGTGATGGTATCTTGTACTCAGATGGGTTGGATACAATATCCTTTGAGGTCACTAATGCTTATTTTAACAAGGAAATCTCGGAAAGAGGTCTTTTTACGGATATTGTTTGCCCGATTGAAGCATTTTATGAAACAGATGAGGTGCAAGAGTATAAAATCAGAGAACACTATGGGGTTGATTTTCGAGGAGCATTTGAGGCACGTTTTTCAGATCGAGAGACTTTTTATTTCTTTCTTAATCGAATGAGTTTGGAAAATGATTCCATTGTAACAAATTATGCAATTGATACATTGATTAACAATGTTGTTTATTCTGAAGTGTATTTTGTTCAGAAGAAAGATATTAGTTCAGGGACTGGGGCTTCGTGGATAATTAAGTCAGCTAATGAAGGAATAGTCCAGTTTTATGATAATGAACAAGATAAAACGTGGGTTAAGCTGGATTAACTTCCTCCCTACCTCAAGTCTTGTGGCGCAGGTTTGTGAGCTGGCGTGACTTGTGTTTCTGTATAAATTGATCGATGTGTCATTTATTGAGTAAGCCACAAATTATAAACTTGCGGCAGTCTGGGCATAGTTTAAACCAAAAAAAGTGATAAACTCTAAAGTCAAATTCATATTTGGAATATATTTCTGTCTACTAATAGTATCTGCGTGTTGTGATACGAATACGTTTAATGTTCAAATAACAGAAATCGAATTTCTACCTATGAATAGCTTTGTTGCGGAGGATGAAAACTTTGAGTTTAATTTGAGGTCAACGGATTCTATTCTTGGAATGGCTTGGCATTTTCCTGACTTGGAACTCATCCAGTCAGCCTATGCATTTGACTGTGATGATGAAGATACTTTTCGACCGATAGCAACTGTAGATGAAATGAAAATTAAAGTTTTGACGAATTTTTCAGATGAGTTTCAGGCCAATGATTTAATAACAGAATTAATTGATGTAAGGTTTTTTAATTGGCGTACTGAAAACATTGAAACCAAATCGCTTGAAGATTTTTTTAATTTTTTAAGACAAGATGGACGAGCAACTGGCAGAAGTGCCGAATTGCAAAATGCAACTTACATTATCTCACAAAGACCAACATTAACAAATGAGCAAGAATTTGAAATTGAATTTACTTTTACGGATAATTCGATTTTGACTACTTTGACTGAACAAATAACTTGGGAATAACAACATTAACTATGCACAGTCGAGTAGATTAGGGAAAGTGAATATCCCTAGATTCCGAGGCTCAATCGTAAACCTCTCTATCGCAAGTCTTGTGGCGCAGGGTTGTGAGCTGACGTGACTTGTGGTTATAGAAGACTGGCAGCGACACAGGCGGGGCTGCATGGCGGCATCCAAGGTGTGTCTGCCGCACTGACTGGAGGGGATTTTAAAAAGAATTTTGTGGTAGGAGCATTGTCTTCAGGTGTCACCTCACTGACCACAGATATTGGCGGCCAATTCCGATTTTTAATTAAAAACACGAATCATGAGAAACTTCAAAATACTTTTCATACTTACCCTGCTTGGAGTTGCATCTTGCAATCAGTGCAAGGATGAAGGAAAGGAAAACATACAAATTGGAATTTCAGAAGAAATAGACTCACTAATAATTATAACTAATATCCCGTTTTCGATAATAGATAGAGGTGACGCAGGATACTTGTATTCTACGAGCTTTATTGATATATCAGAAGACTCACTACGTGTAGAAGTTTATATGGATAGTGTAAGGACAACCTTTGATTTTGAAATTGTTCCAGATGCACTTCATGATATTTTTATAGCAGACTCTTCCATGGCTGCTTGTTTGAATGAAGAGCTTTATGATTTGGAGACCAAAAACAATGTTAATGTATGCTATTTGGCGCGTTTTCTGGAATGTGATTAGAGGTTCTTTGTATTTATAAGGTTCCCTCTCTACCACTCGTAGTCCGCTTCGGGTACAGGGTGAAGTTATAGGTACATGTCTGCAATCGTATTTTATGGCACTGTATACGTCTGTCAAGCCCGAAACCATTTCCACCAATCAGGTAAAATGGTTGAAGGTTTCAGAATTTCACACCCCATTCCTGAATCTCCATCAGCTTCAGGCAACTCCTGAAAGACTCAATGCCGTCCTGATAAAGCGGTGAGTCCTCCTCCAGTTTCTGGAAAATGTCCTTGCTCAGGTCAATTCTGGCGTTGTATTCATCATTAGAGGCATACATGAGCATGTTAATGTGCCCGTCCAGCCTCACCTTTTCCCTGTCGGGAGATTCAAAGGCAAAACACTTTTCCTGACTGAACTTTTGGAGATAAATGGTTTCATAAGACCGGTGAAAGTAGCCCATCAGGGTTTGGTAGCGGTTTCTGGACTGTGCATATTCCTCACTATCTCTTCTTACGGTCAGGCAGTTTCCATTGTTGATTCGCATTTCTGTAATTCCGCCCCGTTCGCTGAACTCGATGTGGTCCATGTCGAAGTCAATCGTAACCAGCCCCTTTGCCGTCCTGATTATTGTAAAACGATCCGCGAGTTTGTCCGGTTTGAAAAGTTCGATGCTGTTCATTGTCATAAAATATGAGGGGAAATCGTGTTAATCAAGTCCTGATGAAAAAAAACTTTTGTCAGGAAATGTTCCAACGGGCCGGATATAGAGGACAGGAGGACCAGAAGGCCTTCAGGTACAAACATGTACCTCTGATTCCCTCCGCAATTCTTTCACTTTTGACGCTACAGACTTCGGTTTAGAGACCATCCAGAAAAAGCCTGTTTTGAATGATTTAAAGACGAAATAATCAAACAGATGAAAGACATTGATTGGAGTACCGTCGTACCTGCCGTACTGATCGCTCTTCTTGGAGGAGCAGCACTGGGGACCTTCGTTGTTCGCCCTGCTATGGATAAAGCCAAAGCAAAAAAACTGGCGGCCAAAGGCGACGACAAGTCTAAAAAGGGATAGCGACCACTGGTCTGTCCCACTCGCAATTATTTATTCAACCGAAAAAATACAGTCATGAATTACGATGATGAACTAATGGCGTATGAAGACGATGCCGAGTCCGGCTATGATGACTACGATGGTCATGATGAGGACGACTTCGACAGCGGCTTTGACGGCAACGAAGACAGCTACTATGAAGACGACGAGGACGAAATGGCCTACATGGATGAAGAGGAAGAGTATGATGAGTATCTGGAAGACGAGGACTTTGATGCCTACAAGGCCACTTCCATAGGAAGGATTGACCCGAATGACCGGACATTGACGGTAGTGGTGGCCAATACTTCTGGCGATCCGGCAGAAGCCATTCTTTTTGGTGGCTATGCCAATGAGGCACAACCTGCCGGTGTTACAGTTACTGTTCAGGAGTCCAGCCATTCCTATGTGAGAAATGCGAGTGCTTCTGCACCGTTTCTGATACAGGGAATGAAACTCTCTGTGAGCGACCAGTTGCAATTCGACAACGTGCTGCGTCTGGTTCGGGAGACCGCATCGGGCAGTAACACCGAGCGCGTGTACCAGCCCCGCAATGCCACATCACCAGCCAACTTTACGCAGTTACTCATTGACGACAGTGCGTTTTCTGCGGAAATCGGTGGTGAAGACTCCATTCGTGTGGTTGTCAATGATGGCGTGACACTTGTGTTCACGTTCACCATCAAGGCACGAGCGAATATGAGTAATCTACTGAAAGGCAAGAACGTAGCCGAAGTATCTACTGCACCACGAACAACCGGTGTACCCGGTATTGACCTGTTGCGAACAAAGGCACGGAAACCTTTTGGTCTGAAGTCCGGCAGCAGGGTTCGGAAAATCAGGCGCAAACCTTCCATAAGACGGATAGTGCGTCGAAAGCCCCGAAGGTATCTGAGGCGCAGGCGATAGCCAAAAATCAATTTGTACCCTGATGCAGCCGGAGCTGCCCGTGATGGACTCTCCGGTTGCTTTTTCCAACCCGAAAAGCAGGCAATGACACGAAGCAAATACGCACAAAACCGCATCGACTACATTACCTACGGCAACCCCGCAGGTGTTCGTGCCCTGCTGCGCAAGCATGGCTACGATGCACCCGGAAACCTGCACCATCGCGCACAGGCAGTGAAAGAGCTGGTTCAGCGCAAGGGGCAGCGTGTGGTCAGGGACCTTGTGGCCATCCATCCCGACAAAAAGGTCATTATGAAGCTGCAACCGCAGGAGGATCACTTTTGCGGGCCTTGCGCATACAGCGCCTTTACAGGCAAACATCACCAACCGGATGTTTCTGACAAGGAACAACGCTACCGGGAAGCACTGGCACAGTCCAATGCCGACCCCGAAGACACAATGCTCGCAGAGAAGGTACAGGCAACATGGAATGCCCTTCAGGAGAGCAGGAAGGCCCGGGAAGAAGAATCCGAAGAGCCCGCTCAACCGATGTCCGGAGTCACCTTGTTCAGTCCGCAGGGAGTGACCGTTTTGGGAGCCGTATTGCTGACTGGAATTGTTGTAGGAGCCACACTGAAAACCTGTTCATGATTACGATAGAGCCAACAAAAACGCAAATCAGAATCCCTCCGTTATCTGCACAGCAACTGGCTGTACTGAAACTGCTGGGAACGCTGATTGCACATTCTCCCAAATTACTGGTGGCCTTGCTGCTGGATTTTCGTGTGGATGTACCCGAAGAAGCCACGTCGTCGGAACTGACAGAATTGACCATGATACAGATCGAGCGAAACGATGCTGCTTTCAACCGGAAGCTGGCGAAGTTGATGCTGAAAGAGGTCACTGGTACGGAAGACGCTTTTGACGGAGGTGGTGGCGTGACTGTTGGTGCCGACCCCGTTTCGGCCATTGCCGGTGCGGTGGGGTCCATCTTCAATGTTGCCGGAGGGTTGATTGGCAAGAAAGAACGAAAAAAGGCTGCCCGCAGGGAAAGCATGCGCAGCACCATGATGCTCTTCCAACAACGCGAAGACCAGCAGCGACAAGCGCAACTTGCCGTCCATGCACAGACCCTGCGCAGCAAAACCATCGAAACCGTAGGGATACTGCTGTTAGTGGCTTTGCTTGGCGGACTTTTTATCTGGCGAATGAGAAAAACCAAAACACCCAAAACCCAACACCACATAAAATGACACGACCCATACATAACCATTTCGGAATGAGCGGTCAGGATGCCGCCTACGATGCCTTTTTGTGTTTTGGAGCAAAATGCAAGCGTCGCAAGCGCGAACGTCACAAGGCCCGGATGGCCAAGCGCGAATCCAAGACTGATGAACGCCGTGCCGAGACCGAGCGTACCCGCGCCGAGACCTCCATTATGAAGGCGATGGCCCAGCAGCCTGCGTCACTGGCCACACCTGCCTCCAGAGCCGTTGCGGCACCCACGCTGATACAGGCAGCCCCGGCCACTGCTCCTCAAGTAGCACAAGCAGGTTTGGGAAGCAACAAACTGATGATGGTGGTGGGGTTGTTGCTGGTGGCCGGATTTGTCTATAACAACATGCAAAAGAAAAAGGTGGCCGGACCGGGAGCAGTCCCTCCGGTTCCGAATGTGAAACCTGTGCCACAGGCAGCCATTTGAAAGAAAATAACATGCAAAAAACAAGAACAATGCACTACCCGGACCCCAATAACCCAGTGATGACGCGAGGCATTCAGTCCCGAATGGACGATGCGTATCCGGAGAATCATGAAGAAAGTTCCGAATACGATCCTTTTGTTGGCAAGGTACTGCGCAAACGACGTCAGCGCAGAGGCAAAAAGCCACACATTCAGGAGCGCAGACGAAGGAAAGACCGGCGAAGAATGGCAAAGGGCAAAGCCCCGAAGTATCCCGGCCTGATGAAAAAGGAGACTTCGGCACCCGTCAAACCCTCTCCTTCTGTCTCAAAAAAACCGCCTGCACCCAAAGGCAGCATGGAAAATCCATACAACAACAAGGATTTGAAAAGTCACAAGGTGATGAATGCAGCTGCACAGAACGAATTGAAAACCATGCAGGAGGAGCTGAAAACTGAAGGTTTGCAGAAAAAGGTGGCACAGGAGGACCTGAAAGCCGAGAAGTTGAAACAGCAGGCCGGTTTGATGAGCATGAGCAAAGGCATTATTGCTGTTGTCGGAGTGCTGGGAGCCATTGGCCTTGTGGCCTACCTGCGAAGATCAGGAAAAACACCGGATGCGACAGCAATGCCGGCAACCACGCATGCAGGTGCGGTCATGAAAGCCGCCTGACAGGTGAATCAGGATGGATTTACTCGCGCTGGTAGAAGAGACCGAACAGACTGTTGACGGCCGTTTGCCCATTGGTTTTCTGTTCGGATCGGTCAAGAATGTGGGCAATCAGGTCGCACAGGTGAACGGTGTGGACCTGCCACCGGGAGAAGCCAAATCGTACCCGTTTGTGGGCAAAGGCTACCCGGAAATCACCTATGTGGTCAACGGCACCACACTGAGAGTCATGATAATTGTCTAAACATAAAGAACTATGAACTGGCCTGAACAATTGTACATTGTTGATGAATATGGAGAAGCACGCGACTCCTGTTATGACCATTTTCTGAAAGGAGTGTTCGGAAAGAAAAACAGGAGAAGCAAGCCCGGAAAGACCCCGGAGGAAAAAGCGGCAAGGAAAGAAAACCGGAAAGCATTCTGGGGCAAAATCGGTCAGGGTGTCAAGGATTCGGGAGGAGTGGATGGCATACTCGGTTCAGTGGGCAATTTCATTGGTGCGGTCAAGGGATCAGGCACTGGTGGTGGTACATCCGATTTTCGTTTTGGTCTGGGTGCTGCACCCGGTGAACCGGAAAAGAAAGAAACCCCTGTTGCGGTCTGGGTACTTGGGGGCATAACTGTGCTGGCCATTGGTGGTTTTCTGGTGGCGCAGTACCGCAAAAAACAGGACACCCGTTTGATTTCGAACCATGAAACAATGCCACAACCATGATTGTACCCGTACCATCCGGTCACCGTCGTTTCATGCTTCGCATCGGACTCCGTGTACTGGAGCCGATGGAGTTGATTGTCCGTGCTTCGGATGCATCGAAGCCACACACGTTTTACTTCAGGCGGAAAGTCTCATTTCCACCTGAGATGTTCAAAAACGGGTCTTCCAGACGGCAAATACTGCTGAAAATGCCTGTTTCGCCCAAAAACCTTGATGTCGAGATTTTTGACCGGGAAGCACCGGGAGATCGTCGTTTCAAAATCACAGCTTTTCGCCCCGAACCCTTGCCAGCCAGTAAGTTATGGGCAACACCGGCAATGCACGACTTCATTTCCTTTGCCGAGCGGTTTGCCCAGCGGGCAGGATACATTGCCCCCGGATTTTACCCTTCGGACAACGACGAGTTTCTGATACAATACTTGCCCCGCATCAGGGACCAGTTTGGAGAGGTGATGATAACGCCCGCCCGTACCCACCGGATGACCGGGCGCATACAGGTGTCTCAGGACCTGTTCCGAAACTATACCGTTCCCATCCGTCTGTTCATACTGTTGCACGAGTGGCAACATTTCACCCAGCCCACACGTGAAGAAATTCCCGCTGATCTGGGTGCATTGAAACAATACCTTGATTTGGGTTATCCCACTATAGAGGCGGTCTATGCGGCAACCAAAGTGTTCGGGCAGCACCCCGGTACAGCCGGGCCCTTGCAGGTTGAGCGTACCCGTTACATCATGGACTTCATTGATCGTTACCGAAAAACCACACTGGCCGCATGAAAAACACAGGCACCACCGGATTGTTCATCGCCCTCGGGGCGCTCACGGCAGGGTTGCTGCTTGCGCTGTATGCACCCGACCCCTGCAAGAAATGCGATTGTTGCCGGAGGGCATGCAACCGGAAGAAGGCCACGCGGCAGCACGCTTCGGCGGCAAATGACCAACCGGCAATGAAGATACGCAGGCATTCAGAGGACATGGGTGAGCCGTCATCGGTATGGAGCCCGAAGCAGGATGCTGAAGATTCGACAACAAGCGCTGTGCCAGCTGCACATCCTGACCTTGTTCGATGGGGAACCACGCAAGGTGTGATGGACGTGGCTGATGACAAAGCCGCAAAACAGAAAATCAAAAAGCAACTGGCGGGGATGGCTGCCGAATCCGTGCTGCTCACCGAAGCCTTGCAGGGTACCATTCCCGTGGCGGGTCGGGCTTTGACCTCCAGTCCGGAACAATTCAGGAAGTGGCTGAGTGCCCGATTTCGTTGCGCGCAGGTCACCATTTCCAATGAATCAGATACCACACGTACCGTTCGTTTGTGGGGAGGGCATGAAGGTACAGGCGTATCTGCACCCCTTGACACCGATGTGGAAGACCATGAACTGCTCGAGGAAATCACCGTAGCCACCGCTTCAGTCCGACAGCCGCAAGGTGTAGCTGTCAATCCTGCCAATGGTCTGACTTACGTGGCCAACCAGTTGACCAACAATGTGACAGTGCTGGACAATTCCGGTCATGTGGTCACCGTCATACCGCTGGTCGCAGATCCGGAAGCCGGATTTACCTCTCCGGTGGCAGTGGCAGTCAACGAACGCCGTGACAGTCCCAACTACGGCCATGTCTATGTGGTGGGTTCGGTTTCCAATACCGTCAATGTCATTGACAGCAGCCATGCAGTTGTCCGGGTGGTCTCGGTGGGTGTTCGTCCGATGGCCATTGCTTACAATCCTGTCAATGACCGCTTGTATGTACCCAACCTCTTTCACAACACCGTCAGTGTGCTGGATGCCACTTCCGAGACCGTCATTGACACGCTGTCAGTGGGTAACAGTCCCATTGGTACGGGTGTCAACCGGGGCAACGGAGACGTTTTTGTGACCAATTCAGGTGACAACACCGTCACGGTCATTGATCGTACGAATGCTGTGGTGACCACCATCACGGATGTGGGAGAACGCCCCGTTTCGGCGGCCAGTCATCCGGTCAATGAAGCCATGTATGTGGTGGCTGCCAACAGCAACGAAGTCTACCGCATCGCTTCCGACTATTCCATCGAGCGAACCATAGCTACTGGCCGCAGCCCCTACGGGATTGCCTACAATCCTCACAATGGCTACCTGTACATTGGCAACCGTGCCGACAACACATTTACAATACTGGACAATGCCGATAGTGTTCGTGCGACCATTGCTCACGGTGCTGTCAACATCGGCTTTGCCATAGACCCGCGTCAGAGCCGGCTTTGGGTATCTGATACGGTGGGCGCACAAGTCAACCTGATCGGTTATTCACGACAGAGCAGCAGCGTTGTTGCCAGTCCGGGCTATACAGAAGACGTGCGCGAGTTTGCCAGACGACCGGTACGTGTGCAGCACAGTCGCTGGGTGTTCAGCGATGCCACTCGTTTTCTGCAATTGCTGGTCACGACATTGAATGCAAACGGTTCCAGAGACCGCCTTGCCATCTCGCATGAAAACTACCGCAGTCCCTCCAACTACGCCAATGTCTCCGAGATCGACGCACTGGCAGGAACCGTCATTGACGGAGACACCAGCTGGGAGTGTGTCATTGCTGCCCGGCAGCGCATCACCATACTGGTTTACTACCAGCGCTATTCGATGAAAAAAGTACTTCGACACCACCAAACTTCCTTGCACCCATGAGAACTGTACTGACACTGGCCATCGGTTTCTGGCTTGGCCGATCCATCTACATCAACTATGATAAGGCACAGGCCTTGAAAAAAGAGGCCTCCATAAAAAAGAAGCTGAAAAACCTGCTGACCGAATACGGAGTTACCGGCAGCGAAGCAGAGAGGGCCACCGCAGAGGTGGTGGGTACGGGAGAAAAGAAAACAACCAGATGAGCAAAGGTATGATACAGGCAATGATGGCAAGCAAGGCAATGGAAGGGTTGAGTCAAAACAAGGCGACACCCTACGTCATTGGAGGTCTCGTACTGGTGGGGCTGGGAATCACCTATCTGGCTGTGGTGCGTCCGGTGCTATGCCTGACCGGGGCTATCACTTGCAAGAAGAAAAAAAAGGCATTGTCTATCATGTCGTTCAAGGGATTTGACCCCAACTACTACCGTCCGGAAAAACTGACCATTTCACCCGCCCGTGCCAAAAAGCTGGCAGACAGGCTTTATGATTCGGGTGGATTTTTCAACGACGACGAGGGCAGCATCTATGGCGCACTGGAAGAGGCAGGAAGTGCACACAACCTTTCCTACATCTCCAAGGAGTTTGCCATCCGGCATGGCCGCAGTCTTGCCGAGTTTCTGACCTATCATCTGGACGATGCAGCCGAGACCGACAGAATCAAGGACATTTTAACCACTATATCATGAAACCCGAATTGAAACAACAACTATTGATTGGTACGCTGACGCTGGCCATTGTGAGTGCCGGAGTGTACGGAGTCTACCGGTGGATCAGGTCCGAAAAGCACCGGACGCGCAGCCCGAAAGACAAGGAGAAATCCGATGAACGTCTGGTTGGCCAGCAGGTGCACTTCGGGGAAGAAGGGTATGTAAACGTGCGCAAGGAGCCAAAAATAGACAATACGGGCATACTGGACCGCACGCACAACATTCTGAAAAAAGTGCGCACAAATCCTGTGGGTACAATCATGAAACGCGTGAGCGGTGAAGACGGCTATTCATGGTACCACATTCAACTTGCTGATTCGGAAAAAACGGGCTATGTCCGTGAAGATGCTGTGAAACTTGTCTGAGAACTGAAAAACATTGAACAAGATGAAAGAAACCACAAAAGACGTAACGGGCAACGAAGAAGTCATTTCCATCAAGAATACCTACCTCTGGATTGCCGGGGGGATTTTTCTGGCCGCAGGCATTGCCTTTCTGGTCGGTTGGCAAAATCAGAAAAAGAAGAAAAAAACGACGACTTCGAGGCAGGTGCTTCAGGCGAGTCTTGCCGGAGGCGGTGGCGGTCTTTGCCAGCACGGAGACGGTTTTCCCCTGAAAAAAGGCAGTTGTGGAAGGAATGTCGCCGCCCTCCAGAAAAAACTTCTGGCAAGAGGGTTTGACCCGGGCGATCACGGCAGGAAAAAGAACGGTGTGGATGGCAAGTTCGGAAAAGACACCGAAGCAGCCGTCAGAAAAGCATTGGGACGTGCATCTGTTACGAAAGCTGATTTTCAAAAACTCTGATCTGTAAAATATGTCTGAAGGAACCAAAAATCGCAACATCCGGCAGTATTTCGATGCACTCCTTGATGAGGACGGCATTAAATCTGACGTGTCCATAACGGTCACCACCGAAACTGCATGGAAGATTGTAGGCGTGGGTGTAGGGCTGTTGATCCTGTACCGCCTCATAGCCAACGTGATTCCCAGAAGGGAGCAAGTGCTTGGCAACAGGCTTCTGGCAGAAAACAACCGATTGTTGAAACAAACCCTTGTTGCCTCATGAAAAAGACAACCCTCATTCTGTTCAGCATCTCCGTTTTTGCCGGAATGGGCTACCTCGTTTTCTCCAGAAGTCCGGTCGGGAAAAGCGTGCTCATCAAATGGCTCCTGCACAAATGGAAAGCGGCTGCCCGGCAAAAAGAAAAGACCCTGAACGAAAAGAAAATCAGGAGCGAGTTGCAAAAACTTGATTATGACGAGCTGGAGCTGCTGGTTGCCTATACGTGGTCATTCCCGGTGCTTTCCGACGAAGTGTTGCAGGAAGAAAGCAAAAAGAAACGATTTGAGAAGAGATACAGAAAACTGAACGAGGCCGGAATATTCAAAAAGGCCGATTTGACACCATTGGAAAATATGATTTTTCCGGGATAAACGGATGATACCATGTACGCAGGCGGAGGATACCAGAGCGATTTGAATGTGACAGGCAGTGACCTGATCGGGGCCGGAACCACAACAGGTACAGGTGCAATATATGCACTTGCGCTGGATCCGCCCCTCACACAAACCTATCAGGAAGGGTTGCTGTTGCATGTTCGGTTTCATGTACCCAACAGCGGAGCCGCCACCCTCGATGTCGATGGACAGGGAGCGGTTCCATTGGTCCGGGTCGAGGACGGAGGAACCTTTTCGCCCCTGCTTCCGGAAGAACTGAACGCAACAACACTGTACCAGCTGATCCATGACGGGACCAATTTTCAGGTCATTACCGGTCTTCCGGTGATTCCTCCGGATGCAAGCGAAACGCGCAAGGGCATCACCCGGTTTGCCACCACGCTTGAATCCACAGACGGTGCCAACAACACAACTGCCATTACTCCGCAGAAGATGGTTGCCTACGTGTCCACACGCGTGACCAGTCTCTGGAACAATCAGGGTCTTATCGACTGTTCGGACAATCCAGATTATCCGGAAGGGGAAAGAGGCGATGCCTTTACGGTGAGTGTCGGGGGCAGGATCGGTGGACCCACCGGCGAAGAAGTACAACCGCACGATATCATTTACTGCTTTGAGGAAAACCCCGGAGGCGACTTTGACCATTGGGAGATCGTTCGATCCGATTTCGTTCCTGCCACCGAGGCACTGAGTGGCTTGCTTCGCATTGCTGCGCAGGCGCAGGTGGATGCGGGTACGGATGATGCGAGCGCGGTGACTCCGCTGAAGCTGGCCAGCCGATTGGCTGCGCTGGTCAATCGCAGTCAGGAGTTGCTCGTTCTGGATACACATCTGAGTGAGGGACTTGCTACCGGCTCCCGGAACCGCTATCGGGTGGTCAACGGCAACCTGGTGTTGCCACAAGACATCCGGTTGCAGCCGGATGCAGGAATCACTGGTATTGATGGCTGGGTGCTGAACTTTCCGTTGCCTCAAAGTGCATTTGGTGCCATCGCCGGGGTCTGTTTCAGTGAAAAGGGTGCTTTCTTCCGCTTTGTCATGAACGCAGACGGACAAGTCAGCCTTACAGGAGATTTTGATGGGGCCAATGATGCATTGCTGTTCACGCCACAGCCCTATGTCGCCCGGTTTCCCATTCAGTACCATGACGCAAAACCCCCAAGCCTTTGACGATGGAAGTCTGGAAAATCATATTGGGAATAAGCGGGGCCAACGGCCTCTGGAAGCTGGCAGAAATCCTGCTGAAACACCGTAGCGATCAGAAACTGAAAGCAGCCGAAGCCAGCAACCTGAATGCCTCCGCACAAAAGCAACTTGTGGAAAACTGGGTGCAATGGAGCCAGACCCTTGAACGGAAAGTCAGGGAATTTGAAACCATGACCACCTCCTTGCAGCAGATCATTGCGCAGCAAAGGGAACAGATCCACAGTCTGGAAGAAAAAGTGGAGAAGATGGAGCAGGAAAACGAAGTGCTGAAACGAAAATTGAACACTCTGAAACCGACAACAGATGAATAACGAAAATCAAAACAGGCTGGTGCAAGTACTGGCCGGCGCATTTCTGGTGCTGGGCATTGTGAAAACGACGATGGACATTGTACGCATGATTAAACACAAGCCATGTGGCTGTGGGGACAAAAAGGAACCTGCATGACCGTTAAAAAGAAAAATCTTTACATCGGGACACTGATTGGTGTGGTAGTCATTGGTACAAGTATTTTTCTGGCGCGCAGGCAGATATATAGGCATTTTGACTATAAAACTGACCTGTTTATCCTGACACTGGAACCGCCCTTTCAGCGAAAAGTGAGACGGTTTCTGGCCAGAGCCAGAAAAGAGGACATTGAATTGAGAGTGATCTCCGCCTACCGGGATTGTGCCGAGCAAAACAAGCTCTATCAGCAAGGCCGTATCACACCGGGACGGATCGTTACCAATGCCCCTTGTGGCCGGTCCGCACACAACTACCGCAGGGCGGTGGATGTGCTGGAATTCCGGGACGGAAAACCTCTGTGGGAAAACCCGAACTGGACGCGCATCGGCGAGCTTGGTGAATCGGTGGGTATGGAATGGGGTGGTCGGTGGAAATCGTTCCCGGATCGTCCACATTTTCAGGATTTGAACGGGCATAGCATCACTTCTCTTTACCGCCAGTTCAAACAGACAGGGAGTCTGGAGGCGGTGCAGGAAGCGATGGCCTGAAGCTGTTGAATAGAAGGATGTTGACATCGGATGACATTAAAAGATGACAACCTGAAAAGGGTGTTTGAGGGATTGAATGAGTGAAACATGGAAGTTTATTTACCGGGATTGGAGGGTTCGATCTGGCGGCTCGCTGGATGGGCTGGGAAAATGTGTTTCAATGCGAGCGTGACACATACTGTCAACGGGTTCTGAAACGACATTTTCCAGAAGCGAACTTGCATGGAGATATAAATAGTTTTGATGCCAAAGCATACAATGGAACAATTGACATTATTTCAGGAGGATTTCCCTGTCAACCGTTCTCGGTTGCCGGGAAGCAACGAGGCAAACAGGACGAACGCTATTTATGGCCGCAGATGCGCAGAGTCATACGAGAGGTTGGGCCACAATGGATTGTTGGTGAAAACGTTGCTGGATTGTTGTACATGGAGAATGGCGCCATTCTTGAAGCAATATGTACTGATCTGGAAAATGAAGGCTATACCGTCGAGCCGCCGTTTGTTATTCCAGCTTGTGCCACGGGTGCGTGGCATCGCAGGGACAGGGTCTGGATTGTTGCTCACACCGGCTACAGTGCAGGTAAGGGCTACGAAAAACCGCGTAAGAAAACGGACTGCTTACCGGAAAGCAAGTGGACGAAAGTATGCTCCGGGCAGCTTGCTGGAGCAGTTGACAATGATCCCGACAATTCTGGCAAGCGAATGCAAAGGGGTCAGCAGAAAACGCTATCGCAAATCAAGGGATTACAAGAACAGTACGACGGGGTTTATGCGAAGTGGCGAGAGCGACCCGATCAATTTGCACCCGTCCTTTGCCGAGGCAATGATGGGGTTTCCCATCGGGTGGACAGAATCAGAGCATTAGGAAATGCGATTGTCCCACAAGTCGCTTTTCAAATCTTCAAGGCAATTGCAATGGTTGAAAATGAGGTGGAATCCGATCATTCGAGAAACAACTAACAGTAGTATGAGCAAGAGAAATCCCTATCCACGCAACAACTTCGCCCGAACCGAAGATTATCTGGAGGAACTGGTTCTTCAGGTATCCGGTGAACGTGGCCGGGTGGCAATCAGCGAAAAGGAAAACGGCTATCAGGATTTGAATGTGAACAACGCTGGGCCCAAAAGCCTGACTGTACCTGAACGCGCAGTTTCCGCTGAAATTCACGTCGAGGCTGACCCCGCCTCAGCGATTGCTACCCGTGCCATTCGCTACAAGCACAACGGCTCTGCCCCCGCATCAAGCTCTGGCATGGCGTTGGGAAATGGAGATGTCATCGAGGTTTTTGGAAAAGACAACCTTGACCAGTTCATGGCCATTGGCATTGAAACAGGGAAAAGTCACTGGTTAAGAATACAGTATTACGCAAGTGCACAGAAAGAACAATGAGGTACCTGAACAAACATAGCAGAATCATCAAGGCCGGTACTGCTGTAAAAGCCAGTAACCCGCCTACCAGAATCCTGACATATTCGGAATCGTTTACACGCACGCGGTCATTCGGGATCGTGTCTGTGTCCAATTTTCGTACCATACAGCTGGACACCGCAGATAGTCAATTGTTTGTACCAAACCAGACGGTGCGCATTGAAGGATCGACGGCTGGCGAAGGGGCAGGCATTAATGACGGCCTGTATTTTGTGGAAACTGTGTCTCTGGTGAACGACTCGACACAGACTGAAATTCGCTTTTTCTTCGCCAATCTGGCAGACGGTCTTTCTGAAAATGGCCAGTTGCACATTGCCCGGGATGTACGCATTCAGCACAACCTGAGCACAGCCAACCTCATTTATCGCGTCCACAAGGTGGAAAGCGGAGAAAGCGTGACCTTGCCAGACGACAGCATGGACAACAATGCACTCATATTGCGGTCTCCTTTCCCGGAGACTCCTGAAACCGGTATTTTCCACATCGCTGTGATTGGTTTCTGAGTCAAGGACTACTTCACCGGACCTGAACGAATTTTTTTCGAAACAGACTGTAACCAGTTCAGGGCTTTACCTTCTTCGTATATTTCAAAAGCCCGGACAGGTATGGCTGGCTCAAATTGTGTCCACACCTCAAAAATCAGGTGGTTGATTTCATTGTTCAGCAAAAAGGCCGCACACTGGATGCGTTCGGTGCCTTTGCTCCCGGCCATATAGTGGTAGGCTTCTTCATCGACCCGGACAAGGCTGTTGGTATTGAACAAAACCGGATAAGGCATTACATCAGTATGTCGAAGACGTGTCGAAACGATGCAACGCGCAGCTTCGATGTTCAGGTGCTTCAGTTTGAAATCCATGCGAAGAACATTGTCGGAAATGTGACAGAGCCTGAATTTTGGGCAATCAAAAATCTCGCAGCCAACAGAGGAAAAAGCTTGATTCATACGGGTATGCAAGGGGATTTCAATACAAAATGCAAAAAAAAGTTCAGATAATATAAATATAACAAATTCTGGATTTGTTAGTTATGCGACGCATATTAGAGTAAGGTGATATTTTTGATACCTCCTTGTTAGAAGCTTATTCCCCTATTCCGATTTGGAAACAAATGGGTGCGGAAGGCAAATTTGTACTGCGGCTTTATGTTCTCCCATAGGAAAGATATTGATGAACCCGTGGTAGTTGGTGACCAATTGCTGGAGTAGGGCAAATATTTTTTCGTTGGTGTCTTCGAGTGCTACGTCGGAAACCCTGCACAGGATCATCAAACCAATATTGGCGGCTTCAGATATTGTGATGTGGATGCGTGAGGGAAGCAAGTTCGAATATTTGGAAAATTGGCAGAGGTCGGCGATCAGTTGAGCCAGCAGTTCAAGGTCGGCGGGGACCATAAAAAACGCCCCTGAATACTCATTGGTGATAGAAAGCTCTGTGTAAGGTAACTGCTTGCCTAAAGGTTCAAAAACCTTACGGAAAACAGTTTCAGGGATAACATGATCGTACTCTTCCGGAAGTTCCTGTACCATAGCTGAAAGGCTCCCCTGAAGTACCTCCTTGATGTCCCATGCGTACTGGCTGATGTCTGAAAACATGGTGTCTTTGCCAAATTTTTTCTCCAGCTTCTGTGCAGAGCCAATGATGTAGTGCAGTTTATTGATGTTGATGTTGTTGCTCAGTCGCAGATCCATCGGATGGTGTTGCTGAAACAGGTAAACATGCTCCGTTACCTCACCTTTGTCCGGCTTTGTCCGGATCAGTTGCACACTGCCACTAAAAACTGACTTTTCATTTTTGGGACTTTTCAGAAAGATTTCGTGACTATGTTCCTTATCGTTGCCCATATACTTTTTGTAATCAGGAAAAAGGTCACCAATCCTGTAACGTGAAATCTCGTATTTGTTCAGTTCCAGCAGCTCCATAGCAAAAGCATTGGCTATTTTGACACAACCGTCCTCACTGGTGACCAGTATGGCTGTGTCCGCGAGTGCTTCGGAAATGGCGTTCAGTACATTCATTGTCAGCATTGAATACTTGGCCGTTTCAATGATTGTATTGATGGAAACTGAAGCGAAAGTTGGCAAGTTCTGACTGTTGCCAAGTTGTTCCAGCAGTGGTGCCTTGCTTGAAAAATCCAGCTTCTTGATTTTCGTCACGGTTGTTTTCACTCCGTCAAACCAGTTTTCCAGTGGTTGATACCGGTCTTTGCCACGGGTGATGATCTGTGTCAAGGTCTGGAAAATGCAATCTTCGTTTGCATTTCGATCCTGAACACTGTCAAGGATTTCATAGACCTGTTGCAAGCATTTTTGTGCCTGCTCTTCCTCAATGATAGTCTGTTCCCTGTACGCTGCTTCCACCAGTTCTACATACTCCTTTTCAAGTTCTGAAAGAGACTGTATCGCTTCTTTCTCCTTGCACATATCGTAGAATAATTCCAGTATTCCGCGAGCTAGCGGATCATTCGATTCAATACGAATACGAGGTTGAATCCGATGTTTTTTATGTTCGGAGTTTTCCATTTCTACCAATATAGGAAATATCCGCTATCCGGGAGATTTGATGTTGGAAAATATCTGCAATGCCAATCCCTTTCCGACAGGAGGAATTGCTGTTGATTGCCAAGTCAGCGTCATATCCATTTTTCAACAAGACAGGTTGTGTCTGCCATTTCCTGATCAACCGTATAGCTTGTAGTATCTGAAACCTGAAAAGTCAAGAAACACCCCTTTTGAGCATCGTAAACGAAACCGTCTTTTTTCTTCAATTCGTAGGCACATGACTTGATTTCGGAAATCAGACTATCCAGAGGGATACGGTGACGAATGGAGTCAATGTATTCCGGGTCCTTTAAAAACTTTCTGTATACGATCATCTTATCCGCATCAATTCCTGAAATGGCATTATACCAATCATTACTACAATAGTATTCCAAAGAGTGTACGTGCTGAGTTTTGACGTACTCCTGTCGCTTTTCAACCCATTTGAATGAAGTGGTATTAGTAGAATTCTTGCAACTCACAAGAATCAAAACAGGTATTAGCGACTTAATCAGTTTAATTACTTTTTTCATCAAATTTCTGCTTTAACTTGATGTCTGTTGTGTACTATGTGGAGCTGTGCGGTCGTAGAGTCACTTCCTTACCATTTTTATTTTGTAGCCTTTTTCGCCTGAATCGGACGGTTTACACGCTTCCATTTCAATGAATTGATACTTGCTTTTCAACTTACGATCATAGTAGATACAGACGTGGACTTCTTTTTCTTTCGAGGTTTTTATTTTGTACCGATAGGGATTATGTCCAGGTGTACTGTTTAACGGAGGTTCCCTGCACCATTCCAGGTAATTGAGCGTAAATCTCTGATTTGGTTCAAATACCCACTCAACGAAATGACAAAAGCCTTTCAACTCGTCATAGGAAGCATTGTAATACGCAACCAGCGTATCTGAATGAAAGTAACTACTGTCATCGTTACAAATCTGCCATTTGTTTAAACGGAAATCTGTAGAATTGGTATGAATGATTTCTTTGACACGCGCTTCGGAAATCGTTGTTCCTTGTGAGAATACCAACTGACCAGTTAGTGGTAAGAGGGTGATCAAACTGAAAAGGGTTGCTATTTTCATTTTATTTGGATTTGACTTTTTCCTGAAACTGAGTACTTTTATTTTCATTTTTTTCGCTTAATAACTGCTTGCTTAATGACCTGGATATTGAAAAGTTTAATGTGCTTTTTGAATCAAAAACATTTATGAAATAGCCTCTATTGTCGTTAAGCCTCCAAACACCATTGGTTGTACTTCCCTCATCGTATTGAAAATATGCCCCTGCAATGCCATTTTTTCCAACAATGATATTCATTGGGTATCTTCTAAAAGTAGATACATCTCGTTTAGTGTTCACTCCATCGGGTGAAGGTTGTGCTGCGTTATGAGATATCGCATAAACATCTGCCTTTGGGTCATTGATGGAACCCGAACGTATATCCAATTTACTTCCTACCGGATGAGAATGAATACTAATGTCTCCATCCGGTATGGATCCACCGCTAGTGAAGGCTCCATCCTGAGTTACCTGATGACTCCCTTCGGAGTTTTCAAAAGTTTTTTCAAATCCTCCTTGTTCATTTTTTTCCATGACAGCCGAATGCTCAAGATGAAAATCAGCAGCGGTATTAATCGCCTTATCCAGTACCTCGTCAGCAGCGGTAAGGACATCTCGGTGTATCACCGAAAAGTTCTCATTGGTAAGCCCGTTTGAGAGGTTGTAGTCGTTGGCGAATTGTGCATTTTTTGTAGCCTTTTTTATTTCATTTTTCACCGTTTTGGAGTTGACAATAGCGATCAAACCATCGTCTTTTCCATCGCTACCGATCCATTTGCCGTTGAAGTAAAACTCTGCTTCGCCTGTGGGGTCAATGTTAATGATTGGATTGTTGTTTACAAAGTGGTAGGGGGTTCGCGAAGGAAACTCCCTGGCCAGTGGGTCAGGTGAAAGCCATCGACTGACGATGGTCGGGTTTAATGTGGCTTCTGATCGTAGGGTATCGGTCTCCACAAAGCCAATGACTTTTAGCGTGCGTGTATTGAGTACGGCTGACCCTATGATTTGAATGGTATCACTATCAAAGAACTCCGGGTACTTTCCGTTACTGAGGGTGGCAATACGTATGTCTTTGTCAAATTCTTCAAATGGATTGAATGAATTGAACGAATGGTTTTGTGCTGTTAAAGGCAGTGTACACGCAAAGGTGAATGCCAGTGTTATTAGATGGCGTAAAGGTTTCGTTTTAGTTCTCATTTCTCTGGGTGGTGTTTAATTGCTTTGTGAGGTGTGGATTTAAGTATTTCGCTTTGTTTTTAAGGAGTTCGATATTAAAAAGGGGTGAATAAAATGAAAGTATAGGGATTTATTTTGTGCAGGAATTAGCGTATCATTGGTTAATAGCCATCATTGGGAAACAAGATCTTTTGTTTTGTTTCTTTTTTATTTTTGAGTTCCTCTAGATAGCTGGGGTCAAAGGGAAAGTAAATACTCACGTGATCCTTTTCACCGTTCAGAGCAAACGTGTAGAAAGCACAAGGCATAATCATACTATTCACAAAATCTACTAGCATATTTTGAGGCTTGGAGGGCATATGATCTGCTCGTTTGATGGAGCAATTCGAAAATTCCCCTTTAGAGGATACTTTTACACAAAACACCATCATCACGCTATCTCTAACGGGTAAATATTCATTCGGACATTCTTTTATGAGAAAGGAGTCCAATTTTGCTCCAAATAGGTCGCTGCATTCACTATCACTTATCTGTCCATAGGAAGCCCCCAAAGTCACAAGTGTGGAACAAAATAATATGTATCTAATAATCTTCATTGGAAAAGAAATCGCCGTTTTCTAAACGTGGTCCTACAAGTGAATCATCAGACTCTTTTATTGTTTTAATGATGGCTTTTGGTTCTGTTTCAGATTTTTCAGTCGTATAGGATTTAAAAAAGTCATCAAATTTTTTATTCTGTTCTTCATAAAAATTAATTCTTTGTGCGACCGTAGACTGGAATAATTCGTTGTATTGAGCACTTTCAACTTCGTTTGTATTTGGGACAATTCCTAGGCCGTATTCGTCAATGATTGGGCTTAACCATTCTTCGGGTGAAGGATACCCAGAGTGTGCTTGAAACATGACATAAAGTGTAGCAATATCACCTTCGGTTTCTATATTTGCTCGGTCACCTTCTGGGTCGTAAAAACCTTTTTCAGTTTGGAAAGCATGAAACAGCTCCTGTGCAGCGGTATATCGACTGTAAACTGACTTTAATGAAACAGTATTTGTTGCGTAATTGAATTGACCTCCTCTAGGTAATTCAGAGTCGAATTCAACGGTATAAACCGTTTTAGAGTTATCAAGTACAGAATAGTAATAACTGAAAATATCGCTTTCACTTAGTTTGGTAATCAAGGCATCATATTGTTCTTTTTCCTGCGCATTCATATTACTAAAATCAAAAACTGCCCCATCCAACTCTTTAAACCATATTGGATTATTAGAAGTATAGTGATAGGGTGATAAATCGGTGTATTCGCGCGCCATAGGATCTGGTGAAAGCCATCGACTAACGATGGTCGGATCCATAGAAGCCTCTGATCGTAGTGTATCGGTCTCTACAAAACCTATGACTTTTAGCGTACGTGTATTGAGCACGGTGGAGCCAATGACCTCTATGGTGTCGCTATCAAAGAACTCCGGGTACTTCCCGTTGCTTAGTGTGGCGACTTTGATGTCTTTATCAAATTCTTCGAACGGGTTGAATGAATTGAACGAATGGTTTTGTGCTGCTAAGGGCAGTGCCCATGCAAAGGTGAATACCAGTGCAATTAGGTAGTGTAAGGATTTTATTTTAGTTCTCATTTTTATTGATGGTGTTTAATTGCTTTGTGAGGTGTGTGTTTGCGTATTTCGCTTTGTTTTTATGGAGGTCGGCGAGCCAGTTTAGATACATGTCTTCTGGCATTTTTCTGTAGCCCCAGTGATACAACTGCACGGTGATTTCCTCTATTTCTGCAAATCGTTCTGCTACGGGTTGCAGGTGCAGTGCTTGATTGATTGAAGGGAGGCCATTTTCTTCTGCAATGCGATCCATTTGTGCTTTGAGCAATTCTGATTTTAGCAGCAACGCATGCGTGTATTGTGGAAACTCCGCGATGGCCCGATCTACACATTTCATGAGAAAATCATCGTTGGAGGTGCCATATAGTCTTTTATAGCCCATTGCAAGATCTACCAGGCATAGTGCGATGGATTGATTTGCGGTGAGGGTATCCATGTAAACTCCCTTACGTATGGCGGTAAGGTGAATACGCTCTGTGGCCATCAGCCATGCGTCTATGGGAAAGCACTGACTTGTCAACTCTGTATTATACATCCCATCTTGTTCGCAGTAATGCTTGATGTACATGTGGTTGGGGGCTAAAGCGAGATGAGCTGATACGTCTAGCTCTTCTGCAATGATCTTGTAGAGGAAGGGTAGTGAGTGGCAATTGCCTTTATGAGTATGCAGTAATTTGGAGACAAACATTTTTCGCCAGTCGGTTGTCCCCATAAAATCCTCGAAATCGTAGCGGTATGGAAGGTGTTTATGAACGGATGTTTCTGAAAACTGGATGGTGAGGGTATCGGTCATTACCCGAAAGATGGAGGCCCAGGTCAGTACTGTTTCACGGTCATCTCCTTCGTAGATAAATTGCGCCTTAGATGCCAGGGCATGTGAACGGACCAACTTGGCTAATAACAGAACATGATTTTCAAAGGATGTTTCATTCAGTCCTCCCTGTTCAAAAGTATTTTCGGTGAGAAATACTGCTCGTTTGAAGCTCATGGGTATACTGCCGTTGAGCATGCTATCTAGTTCCTGATAAGCTTCTTCATAGCGTTGTAGGTCTTTTTGAAAGGACTGACCTAACACTGCTGCGGGAATGAGGAAAAGGCATACTATGTGGATGTATTGTTTCATCTCGTCAATAGTTGTTTAATTGAGTTAGGCGTACCTGGCTCTCTTGTTCCATTTTTTTGGTGTGTAGTGTTTCCATCCATTCTTTATATACCTCTTCTGACATGTTTTTGAAGCCTAGATGATCTAACAGTGCATACATTTTTTGGAGCTTTTCGAAGAGTTGTGCCGACTCTTGGTGTTGCTTAAACTCGGCAGGGTTTCTTAAGCCTAACTTTTGTGCTGTTGCCTGCATTTTCACCGTGTAATAATCGGACTTTAGCTGTATGGCTTGAATGTTGGTTTCGTGATATTCCAGTGCTTTATTGGCACATTTCAATACGAACTCATCAAAGTGTCCGAAACGGTATGTGTAGTATTGTCCTAAATCGACCAGACAGTTTGCGATCACTTTTTGTTTGTTTAGTGTATCCAGATAAATGCCACTTCTCACGGCTTCTGCTTTTACATATCCTGAAGCCACTACCCATGAATCACTGGTGAGCATTCCGTTAGTTAATTCCAGGTTGTAATCAATGCCCTTTTCACTCGTGCACTTAATGTAGGAGTGCGAGGGTGAAAATGATAAATATGCTTCTCCCCCTAATGCTTCTACCAGTATCAAAAACAGTAATGGTAGAGACTTGCATTGTCCAGAGTTTTGTGACAACAACTTGGTGACAAATAGGTGACTTGCGTGCTGGTATCCAAGTGGGTCGTCGAAATCATAGGTTTTGGGGTATGATTTTTTTGTCTTACCCTCGTAAGGGTCGTGTATCTCCAGTGTGTCGCTCATGAACTTAAAGGCGAGGTAGTTGATTGCATCTTTGTTATCGGCGGGGAGATGGTTGGTTTGCATGTATCGTTGCATGAATTGTACCATGCGCTCAATGGAGGCGGTGTAATCGGTATAACTGAGGCGACTATCAAAAAAGGCGTTTTCGGTCAAAAAGACGGCCCGTTTCAGATCGAGCGTTCGTTTGCCTTCGAGCATTTCTACCAGCTCTTGATAGGCACTTTCAAAATGGATGGCATAAGCATTTTTAGGAATGGAAAGCTGTCTGCTGATGCGGTCGTCAGCCGCTCGCAATTCGTTCATGATGGCTTTTACTTGCTGTACAGAAGAAGCTTTCTTTCCGGGTATGGAGGAGCCAGTTGATGTGCTATAAAGTTCATCCTCGATCTGACGCGGAACCGAATGGTGGCTCACTTTGTGTACCTGTTGTCGGATATTTTGGGCATTGGCCCCTAATGCAGAACCATGAGAAGGTCGGGAAGGGGTATACGTGTTCTGACACCAGCCAATCGCGGAGTGGTACAGGAACAGTAAGATAAAAATGCCGCTCATGGCGACCATGCGAATCTGAGAGATCATTCCAATGTGTTGTTAGAAAATGGTGCGCTGAATAAAGAGGGGATGGCTACGCCATTTGTAGTTGCTTAAATGACCCTTCGAAGTAAAAGAATGATGTAGACGGCCCCTCTGGAATATGATTGCTCAATCCATGAAAAGATCAGGGCATTGAGTCGGGTGAGTCTACCTCCATTACGAACTTAGGTATCGCCAAACACCCGCACCATAATATACAGCAGAACACACCCATTCGATAATGGATGATCCTGACTGCTTGGTGCTAAAGAAAATTTGGCGATTTCAAGTTCAAGCAATCGTGACTAAACCAATAGTTAGTTTAATACTCTTTTTTCAGAAACAAAGAACGTGTTTTTTGTTATTTGGCAAATAACGAAAAATGGGTGAGATTTAGAATTTTTTGGAGGGGTTTTTAGATGAAATTCGAAATGAATCTTTTGATAGATGGAAAGATAAAGAGTTCCATATTCAATAGTTTTTTTATCGAAAGGTTGATCCAATCACGACATCAGTTATTATATGATGACAGCTGGAGCGGGTATAGTTTACTGAATATAATTAATTGAGTGATTCTACGCCTTTGCCAGCTATTTTTGAAATGAGCAAATCGTCTTCTATTTTAAGCATTAAAAGTGTGAGAAGTTTTAGATACATGAAGTATGACTGTTCATGTATATCAGTTTCGATTGAGCTCGCCTGCGACCCATGTAGGTAGCTGTTTCTCAGGTCAAGCCCATTAGTAAATTCACTTTTATTTAGATAGTAATTGAAATAATTTTGCTCTGGCTTTGAAAAAAGTGAGCTTTCGAAATAGATCAAATTTTCACTTTCCATGCGTACAGCCTCTTCCTTAAGGCTGGCAGGATAATGGTAAAATGATCCCACTGAGTTTTCATATAAGTCTTTCAAAATCCATATACGGAGATGATTTGGGACTTGTACGTGATGTTGCTCATCAACTGAAATGAGACCTTTTTTGATCAGATAATCGAGTTTCGGCTTTTGATGTTCTTCGTAATTACGAATATCTATTACTGTTTCATTTTTTATTAGGTCAAAAAAAGTAGAGTAATGTTTTTCCTTATAGGGTTCGACGTAGGCCAGTAAAGTTTGATCTGAGAAAAATAAGTTTGAAAAAGTATTAGCTTCTTGATTCTCTGTGTTGAGATATAAGTACTTGCCTTTGTTTAAACTTGTGACATCTTTTATGGTGCAAGGACTGGATGACATTTGAATAAGGTCATAGTCAATCTGATTGTCTTCAACGAATAACTTATACTGCTTCAAAACCGATTCCAGTTCTGGAGCCAAACTGCGTACTTTTTCGAGGGCAGAGGCACTTTGCGTAGGCATATTAAGAGTAGCATTATTTGCGAAATCATACTTTTCTGCAAAAACGGAGGTGTAGACGTAACTTAATACGCTTTCCAATGAAGTATTCAGACTTTTAAGAATCTTAGCATAAGATAGTATTTGAGCTTGAGACGCCATCTCGGATAACCGAAAAACCATGCCATAAGTATATTCAGTTTTTGCACGAATCCCCATTAACCTCTCCATTACACCCATTTGGCTAGGACGACTCACTAGACAGATCCTATTCTGATTGTCGATATATTCAAAGAGCAATTTGAAAATTAAATATTGTGCATGTGGATGAGATTGTGCTTTTATGTAATCAAGGCTATATGAATAGTTTACGATGAGATTTTCAATTTTACAATCTTTCAGTTTAGAGGCTTTTTCTGGATAGTCGATTGAGACCTCATAATAAATCATCGAGTTTGTTGGGGTTTCCTCAAATAGCTTTCGTGTTTCTTCCTCATACCTTCTTTTTGCCATTAATCTGGTTTTGTCAGATACAATTAATTCCTTCGACTTCTTCGAATTTTGAATAAGTGGTAAGTAATTCAAATTGCAACTTTCAGAATTTATGTAGTCGGATATTATAACCTCCTTGTCTTGAATACTTAGACATTTTGGGAAATATTTTGGAACATCACTAAAATCTCTGCGAACTTCATATTTCTCAATTAGTAATTCGGCACTTTGCGGGTAAGACAATAAAAATTCCCGAATTACTTCACTGAACCATTTTACTATTGCTTCGTGTCTAAGAATAGCTCGTATTTGGTGAGGTTCTTTGACTAGTATTTGCTCAATCAGGTTTGGCGATATTCTCTTGAATACTTTGTGATTGTCAACTAATTTCCAGAAAGATTCGATGTATTCAAAAATTAATTGATCGTGCAATCCAAGGATATTATCATCATTCAATTTTGCCATGAATTGCCCAATGGCTTCTCCGTACTTAACTACCTCATGACGATAGATTTCTATATCCTCATTGGACCAGTCGTTTAAATAGATTCTTGCATCAATAAAGAGCTTTATATTAAATAACTCCAATATGTCATTAACATCATTTGGTATCTCATCAAATTTTTGTCTCAGCGTAGGTTCTCCTTTTCGAAGCTGATGCCCTCTGGCCATGTCTTCTACTGAATGAAATACTACCCTGTTCAGATCAGATTTTTGCATAGCAATATGTATTATATAAGAATTATTATATGTAACGAAATTCAGTATGGGGAGTTAGTTGTAGTGATAAATTATGGAAAATCCGAACCGGCATAAACAGAAGAGCTTAAGAAGCCATCTTCTTCTCCATTTCAATCATCCTGATCACTCTTAAAATTTGATCCAAATCATCCTGAAATTTAGTGTCCAAACCTTCCGGATTTTGGTTAGATAATCGAGGGTCTCCCGCTACAAGTAAAAAGCCTCGAAGAAATTCGGGGCTTTTTTGTTGATAATCAATGAGTTATGGGTAATTTTTAGTTCGAGTCCAGCTCCCTTGGTTTTTTACTGAAATCGTCATTATTTGCGATTTGAGGCTGTGAGGGGTGTTTTTGGCGGTTAGATAATCTCATGGGTGAGATCTTTAATATAGTCGTTCTCATTCTCTGAACATTTATTCATTCTCCTCTCACTGTTTATCTTCTGACGATTCTATTAGTATTTTCCAGCGTCCTGTTTTTCTGGAGCCTATTCGTTCTATTACACCAACATCCCTTAATTTTCTGATGGTCTTTTCTACAGTGCTCTCACTTTTGTTTATTTCTTTTGCAATTTTACTAACCGTTATTTCTTGGTTTAGATCAATCTGGGCAATTATTTCTTCCGCACTTATCCCATACTTATCCCGTATTTTTTCCGTATTTATCCCGTACTTATCTCGTAATAAAGTTAAGGGGGAGTGGACTGAATTTTCTCTCACCTTTCTTTGGACTGTTTCTAAACTCTTCAATACTTTGCTTACAAAACCTCCTTGCTCTTCCTTCAAAACAGGTTCGGGCAATTCAGCTTCTTGACAAGCTTCAATGATTTTGATTGTTCCACGTCCCCATGAATCAATGTAGCCAGCTTTGAAACAAACATCTGCCAGCAATGGGTTTCCTGGTTTGGAGCGGTGTACTTTCTTCAGGTCTTCTTCGGTAATACCTTCGGGCAAGCCGCCATCGTTCCAGACACTGAAATGGTTGTCATGCAAGCGGATTTGTGTAGGCGCTCCCATATAATTGCGATGTACCAAGGCATTGAGAATCATCTCACGAACGGCAGCCACCGGGTATTCATCCAGTTCTACTCGTTGCATTCCCATAAAGTCAATCGGATGAATGAAAAACTTGGCGTTCAGCATTTCACCGATTCGGTCCTTGAGCTGAATCAGGTTGCCTTCTACCACTTCATGGAACTTCAGATCCGCATCAGATTCTCCGAATTTTCCAATCTTTACTGCAAGGTTAGCGTAGAATTTACCTGGATCTTTGCCGAATAGAATAATGGCCGCTCTTTTAAGTTGCCCGTTTTCAGAAAGTCGCAGTTTTTCAAGTAAGTCCGAAATAGCAATATCATCTTCTACGTTGATTCGTTTAGCGACCTTGGCATCCTTCAAAAATTGCTTAACGCTTAATTCGTCTATATCATCAATAGTCGCTCTTTGTTCAGGGATATCGTCCCAGGTTTTACCCGTGCGTTTCAATATGAATTCATTTAAAGCCAATCCGGTCATTTCCTGCAAAGTACTCCCACTTCGTACATAGTATTTGCCTCGAATAGATATAGGCACGTCATAGCGGGGAACAATGATTTCCAGATAATGTTTGCCATCTTCACTTTGCAGGTTTACTTCTGCATATACGCCCAGTACATCCCTAAACTTATTGGGCAAGTCCTCAAGTAGTTTGTTGTAGTTAGTAATGCCGGTTACTCTTTCCTTATCATCAATACCGATATACAATTGTCCACCACCTGCATTGGCGAATCCGCAAATCCATTTCATGTATTCGTCACGCCAACTTTCTTTGTGTTCAGTATTTTGCGATTCGGGCATAGTATTTTAGGGAGCTTTTGTTTCTGCGTCCTGAATATAAGGTATTAAATCAAAGTTGTCCATTTTCTTAAAATTGGAAGGTAAAGCATTAGTCTACTTTCCTTCTCAAATCAACCTCCTTCACCACCCTCAAAACCTCCTCAAAATCCTTTTCAATTTGGTTAGATAATTGAGGGTCTCCCGCTACAAAACAGAAAGAGAATCAGGAAACTGGTTCTCTTTTTTGTTTTACTTCACTTTCGCACTCAATCTTAGTTGTAATTGTTATTATAGAATGAACGACAGAGTGAGAGCGAAGTTGATCTTTGAAGTATTTTGATTAAAGCTGTTCGAGCTCTTTCCGAATAGATCCAACTTCATTCGTCACAGTTATAACGGTTATGGTATTCTCTAATGGTAATCCCGGTCAATTATTTGAGAACGTATTTTGTTCCTCTTCCTTTTACTACCTATTTGTTTAAAAATGCCATTATTTACTAGTATTTGAAGATTGTCTGTAGCGGTGGTTTTTTCATCATTATAGTGTAACTGTGGTACAAAATGCTGTGAGTTAACTATGAATCCATTGAGAGTCAAATATACCTGCATATGTACCTGCCAGCTTTCATCTGTTTGATGCAATTATGATGCTACCATGATGCAATTGATGCAATTGCTAGAACATAAAATGAACCGGCGCCTTTTACCTCAGATGACTTTAAAACATTTTTTTTAACCAGTTCTGTCAAATCACGAGTTGCCGTTATTCTTGAAACTTTAAAAATAGATTGATCTTCTCTTTATTTTTATTTAAAGGCTGGTCTGTAAATGAAGCTCCTTACTCTCCATCTCATACAAAGCAGTTTTTCAAAACTGCTTTGTATGAGGGCTTCATTTTATGTTGCCCAGTGCTACTTCGCCAGCGCGTTTTATTTTACTATTAGCTTTCCATTCATCAGGGCATAATGTCCGGGGAAGGTGCAGATGAAATCATAGCTGCCCGGGGCCGGTGCTGTAAAACTGATTGTCACAGATTCTCCTCCTCCAATGAGCCTGGTATAAGCAATCATCTCATCCCCTTCAGGAATATAATCGTTGCCCACAGCGTTGATGGCTTTTTTTGCAAAAGATGAAACATCGGTACCCGGTTTTAGTATAACCAGATTATGTCCCATGCTTTGAGCCGGAAGTTTGCCCGTATGCTTTAGTGTGAGTGCAATTTTTTCGCCTGTTTTGGCACGAAGCTCCTTTTTATCAAATTGCATTTCGTCATTTCCGCTTATCATTAATTCAAGCATACCAGCAGTTGATGGCTCACTAAGTATATATTTATCAGCTTTTTTTTCTGTGGAATCAGTATTTTCGCTTGTAGAATCTGTAGAATCTCCTCCACAACCAGTTAAAAATACGAATGCAATAATTGCTACTATTGAAGTCAATTTGAGGGTACTAATTTTGTTTGCCATTTCGTTTAATTTATGCGTCAATTTTGTTTACAAAAGTAGGATAATAAAGCGTAGTAAACCATGATTGCTTTATGAGTTTGATCATTAGAAAAGAAGATAAAATAGAGGTCTTTCTGGTAATGATAACCAAGTTTGTATTATAACTATTTGGGGTAAAAAGAAATACGATGGAGCAGGTGACTATAAGACTTCATATTTTATGAGTACTTTTTGTGATAAGTAGCTTCTTCCACCATCATATACCAGTATCCAACCATTTTTTTCGAGGTATTTTGCCAGGTAATGATTCAGTAATCCGTGAGAAACGAGTAAGGTCTTTCCGTTGTTGGTAGCGTTTTTTGCAAGAAAATCGCTCGCTTTTCGAGCTCTTGATTTCGCTTGTGAAAAGCTTTCGATATTTTTGTTATTGATTCCGGTAAACCATAGTATTCGCGAGCCTGTTAACCACCATTTGAGTGGTAGTTTAATATTAGGAAAAACGAAAATTTTTCTTTCGAATTCACGAAACAAGGAGTCTGGGCTTAGAGCGAACTGCCCGTTAAATACTTGTTGCGCAGTAGAAATAGATCTGTTTAAGCTACTTGTATAAATCGTTTTAAGCTCATTTTCTTGTAAAATAAGCGGCTTGTAGTGCGGTGGGTAAACCCCTGCTGAATCATAATTACGTATGAATTGGCGTGCTTCCTTGCGTGTTCTCCATCCTTTTTTATTCAATGCGGGTTCACCATGCCTAATAAGAATGATTTGTGATAGCCGGTGATTGTCCTCAACAATATTCATTCCTTTTTGCACAAATTGGATACTTTGCGGATGGTGTTCACCTGTTTTCTGAATGGAGTCATAGTGTTCAATTACCTTGTTGAGTTGTGACTTTCCATTTATGGATAATCCAAAATTCAAAAACAGGATCAAAAAAATGAGAAGTGTGTTAACTATACTGTCGGATGATTTTTTCATTAGCCCTAAACATTATTGCCTCAATATAGCAGCGATGGGATCAATTAAGCAAGCACAAAGTTTGTTTGCGGGCAAGCTGTTATAAATTAGCGTTTTTATTTCATAGTTGCTCACCGAGGTTTAAATTATCATATTAATCGAAGCAGCCCCATTTATTAAATAACAAAGACGGTGTTTTTGAGGCCGTTTAGGTGATACTTTTATAATATGCCTGTGAAATGACTTCAAATTTTCGTAAATTCCGGTTTTACAGAATGCAACTTAGCCCGCAAGATATTGAACAAGTAGTCCTTGGAGTCAAAAAGGGTGATAAAAAGGCCTTTGAAATACTTTATGAAAAGTATTCGGCGGCGCTGTATGGCAGTGTTTTGCGCATAGTAATTTCAGAGGAAGTTGCGAATGAAGTTTTACAGGAAATATTCGTGAAAATCTGGAAGAATATTCAATCCTACGATAAAAAGAAAGCGACTATCTTTACCTGGATGCTAAACATTGCACGAAATAGTGCAATTGACCGTTATAGGAAAATAAAGAAAGAACATAACGTTCCATTACAGGTTGCAGAGACTGTAGATACAGGAAATGTGCGCGGGGAATTGAACGTAGACTATATAGGGGTCTCGGAGCTCATCAGTCAATTAACGCCTGACCAAAAGCTGGTATTGGACTATTTGTATTTCAAAGGATATACACAACAGGAACTGTCTGATGAATTAGAAATTCCACTGGGGACTGTCAAGACACGGGCAAGATCGGCAATAAACGAGCTACGTAAGTTAATGAATTTATAAACGTTGGATATTAAAGCATACATATCGTCTGGAATTCTTGAAAGCTACGCAATGGGAATGGCAACACCCGAAGAGCGTAGAGAGGTAGAATGCTTGTCTACTATTTATCCGGAAATAAAAACGGAACTCCAGCAGATAGAAGTAGGCATCGAAGCATTTTCTTTCAAGACAGCGATTAAGGTTCCTGAAGGCCTTAAAGGTTCCATTCTGGATGCTATCAGCGATGAGGAACAGCTATCGGACGAAAGCGTCGAACAACCGGTTTCCGCGCCTGCCGAGGAAAAGACACAAAAAACGGACCAGGCCGCAATTGGTGAAGGGGCCATAAAAAGAAGCGTAAATAACTGGAAGTGGTTTGCAGCTGCCGCTTGCCTGGCATTCGTATTCAGTACATCCCTATATCTGCTGAACATCAACAAAGTGGTTAGCTATGCAACAAAAATAGATGATCTGGAAAAAGAGAATCTGGCGCTCAATGGCTCTGTTGATGAATTAAAAAAAGAACGCGCGCTTATTCAGTCAAATAACGAATTGTTAGCAGCCAAAACCACCCAAAAAGTCATTCTTAAGGGGACGCCAGGGCATGCACAAAGCGAAACCATTGCCTATTGGAATAGTGCCGATCAAAAAGTACTCCTTGTAGCCAATAATCTGCCTGAAATACCCTCAGATAAGGATTTTCAACTATGGGCTATTGTAGCTGGAGCGCCTGTGGATTTGGGGGTGCTGGAACTAACAGATGCCTCCATATTGAGAACATTGAAAAGTACCGAAGCGCCACAGGCCTTTGCCATCACGATTGAAGACAAGGGGGGGCATCCGACTCCAAATCTAGAAGCGCTTGTAGTTATAGGTAACATCTAAACAGTTGTACTGCTTTTATTCCTGCTTTTTAACCCGGCCTGCTGTTCACCCTAATTAGATCTCCTGGTTTTGTGTGCGTTATTTTTGAAATTAGCTTAATTTTTGCTTGATAACTTTAGTGGCATTAAGGAAGGGTATTGAGTCATTCGTATAGCTAAAATTATTCTCTTAACCGGACATCAGGATTTTTTTTCGATAAAAAAATCATCAAAATCAATTCTTGTTTTGATGTTGGTTATTCTTACTAGTTGGCTGATTTTCAGTCTGTTTTTGTTTGTTTGCTATGCTGTGACTTGTTGTTCGTTTAAACTATTCTTTATTTTTTTTTTGAGCTCACGAAATCCAAAAACGAATTAGGGGCGTAAGTAGGGCATTCATTCGAAAAGGTGGCCCCGGTCACCCATACTTTAAAAAAAAACAAAATGAAAAAAAGTCAATCTTTAATTACAGGGGTCAGGGTAGTCGCGTGCTATCTGATGATTTCCTTAAGTACACTGAGCTTGAAGGCATCGAGTCATCGGGAAGCTCCGATGATTGCGAACGACCCTCTTGCCGATAATACGGATCTCTACGCGTTTCGAAGCCCGGACGATCCTAACACGATAACGATTATAGCCAACTATATCCCAACTGAATTGGCATATGGCGGGCCAAACTATCACTCTTTTGGCAATAATGTGCGATACGAGATACACATCGATAACAACGTGAATACACCCGGAGATGATATCGTTTATCGTTTTACCTTCCATAAAATGAACGAAGATGCAAGTACTTTCTTCAATATCCGTTTGGGAAAAGAAAATCTGAAAACCTCTTATACCATGGAAAGGAGTACCGATGGAGGTAACACATTTACTGCTATAATTGAGAATGGAGTAGTGCCACCACCCAATATTGGAGCTCGTTCCATAGAGTCGGAAGTAGGGCTTAATGCGCCTGACTATGCTTCTTTGGTAGCAAATGCCATTAATATGACTAACAATGGAGAAACGGTTTATTGTGGTCCTGCCGATGATCCTTTCTTCGTAGATCTTGGTGGTATATTTGACCTTGGAGATGCGCCGCGTCAGCAAAATAACAACATCGTGCGCGATGGCCTGGCACGTTTCAATACACATAGTATCGCCATAAAAATCCCTATTTCGATGTTGCAAAAGGACGGTCTAAACGTTGATGCTGCACAAAATATTCTGGATGGAGATTTTGTGATTGGAGTCTGGGCATCTGCGAGTCGTAGAGCAACGCGTACACTTTCTGTAGATGGCAGTGCTCCGCAAGAAAGTGGTGATTGGGTACAAGTGTCCCGTTTAGGAATGCCACTCACCAATGAAGCTGTGATTCCGGTAGGAATGAAGGATTACTGGAATGCGCTGACACCTTACGACGAGTTGAATGATACTTTGTTGGATGGTTATTTCTATAATCCTGAATTAGCCTTGTATATGGATGATGACCTTTTTGGCAGTGCTGTTCCGGCATTTAATGGCTTGCGTATTCAGGAAAAGGCGTTACAGGCTTTCGATTTCACCAATGGTGCTGATGGATTATATGGTCTGAAAGGAGATCCGGCTTTGGCTGGAACGGCTTTAGACGATGCCGTATTTGGTACGCTACTACTACCTGGTCCCGGTAAGCCGCGTTCTGTAGACTTATGGCCTATATTCCATACCGGGGCACCGAATTTAGCACCTTACCAACTGGCGACAGGTAAAGAAGGAAATCCGCTTGCTGCCGGTAAACCCTTTATCAATAATTTTCTGCCTAATGGCGGTGATATGTTGCGATTAAACATGGCTGTGCCTCCTACCGATCGTGAAAGTGAAGATTTTAGTTCATTGGGCTTGGTACAGGCGGCTGTTTTGGGACTTACCGACAACAGGTTTAATACAAGTGCCGCTATTCAGGAAATTCCCAATATGGATGGATTTCCCAATGGCAGACGTTTGGAAGATGATGTGACGAGAATAGAATTGCAGGCGGTTTCGGGAGTAGTTTTAGCAGCTGTTGGCTTGTGGTATGATGATTATTACCCGGACAATAGTGATGCATCACCGGTAACGAATTTGCTACTAAATGTTTTGCAATATTCTACAGGTGTTGAAGAAAACGATAAAGCATTCAAAAACGAATTTCCATATGTAGCCTTACCATGGCGGGGAACAGAAGTTGAAGCCGTCGGTTCTTATTAAATTATTCAATGATTTATCCCTGATTAAGTTCAGTTTTTGAGCGGATAGGTCTTTTTAACATTTAAAAAAACAATAGATTATGATTAAGCTTTCTAAAAAAAGTTTCAGGACGACTATGTCCGTACTTTTCATAATGTCAGTTGTGTCGGTGAATGCTTCAAGCCACCGGGAAGCACCTCTGATAGCAAATGATCCACTGGCAGATAATACTGATTTATACGCTTTTAGGAGTCCGGATAACCCTAATACGGTGACAATTATTGCTAACTATATTCCGGTTCAGTTACCACACGGCGGACCGAATTATCACAATTTTGGTGAGAACATCCGTTATGAAATCCATATCGATAACGATGTAAGCACGCCTGGTGATGATATCATTTATCGATTCACATTTGAAAAGGTTCATGAAGACCCAACTACCTTTTTTGCTGCGCGTTTGGGCAAGCAGAACCATAAACTCAGTTATCACCTCGAAAAAAGTATCGATGGCGGGCTTAGTTTTAGTTCTATACTGGAAGAGGGAATGGTTCCGCCCAACTATATTGGGAAGCGTTCCATAGAAGGGGGTGCTGGTTTAAATACCACCTATGCGGCCTTATTGCAACAAGCCATTACAGATGCATCAACGGGTGAAAAGGTTTATTGCGGGCCTGCCGATGACCCCTTCTTTGTCGACCTGGGAGGTGTTTTTGATTTAGGAGATACGCCCCGTCAAAATGGGGAACCAAGAGACGGGCTGGAAGGGTTTAATAGCAGCACTATAGCACTTCAAATTCCGATCTCTTCTTTGCAGAAAGACGGTTTGTCAGTAGATCAGGCTGCTAACATCCTGGATGGAGACTTTGTGATCGGTGTGTGGGCTTCGGCAAGCAGACAGCGTATCCGAACATTGACAGGTCATACGGCTACTTATTCGGGCGAATGGGTACAGGTTTCTCGTTTAGGTATGCCGTTGACCAATGAAGCTGTTATTGCATTAGGTCATAAAGACTATTGGAATGCTATTTCACCTTACGATGAGATTAACGATACGCTACTGGACCCCTACTTCTATAACCCGGAATTGGGCTTGTATATGGATGATGACTTATTTGGTGGTGCTGTTCCTGCTTTTAGTCCATTGCGTATTCAAAAAAATGCCCTCGGGCAGTTCGATTTCTCGAATGGAGCCGATGGTCTTTATGGTTTAAAAGGAAATCCTGCTCTTGCCGGAACAGCTTTGGACGACGCCGTATTTGGTACTTTACTATTGCCTGGTCCTGCCAAGCCGCGTTCCGTGGATTTATGGCCTATTTTTCATACAGGTGCACCAAACCTGGCTCCTTATCAGTTAGCGACAGGTAAAGAAGGAAATCCGCTTGCTACCGGTAAACCGTTTATCAATAATTTCCTGCCAAATGGAGGGGATATGTTGAGATTGAATATGGCAACTCCCGTAACTGATCGTAATAGTGCTGACTTCAGTTCGCTGGGACTTGTTCAGGCAGCGGTATTGGGGCTTGTCGACCCACGATTTAATGCAGATGCGTCCATGCAATTTATTCCAAACATGGATGGTTTTCCTAATGGCAGAAGGTTGGAAGATGACGTGACCCGAATTGAATTACAGGCAGTAGCGGGTGTTGTCTTGGCGGCAATAGGTTTGTGGTACGATGATTATGATCCTATGGACACCACCGCATCTCCGGTAACACAACAATTGCTAGATGTATTATCTTATTCAACAGGTGTAGAGGCAAACGATACCACTTTTAAATCTTATTTTCCTTATGTGGCAGATCCCTGGATCGGAACAGGGAAAAGCAGCGGTAGTCATATAACTTATGTGCAACCCGATATATTAGATCCGCTCACCGGACTATTCGGACTCAATACTTCGGGTATTGGAGCGAGTAATTACCCTAACCCATTTAAAGAAGGAACGCGCATCAAGTATCAGCTGGAGGCCGCAGGTAACATTGATGTTAGCATTTATGATCTCTCCGGAAAAATGGTGGCAAAACTGTCTGATGAACTTCAGCAGGCTGGTGCACACACCATTCTTTGGGATAGTGAACAATATGAGGAAGGCGTTTACATTGCTAAAATAAGCAAAGAGGGCGAAGTTCTTCAAAGTTTACGCTTAGTGAAAATTTAAATTCAACACTTAAACCGTGGCTACACAAGTAGCCATGGTTTTTCAAACTCATCAAAAAATAAACTCCCACTCATGAAAACAATACATCAATTATTCAAAATTACACTTGTCACCTTGTTTACAGGTGTGCTTCTTTTTGGCTGTGACACACCGCCGACTATCTCTTCTGATTCAATTCTAAAACCTGAAACTTTTAACATACCAAAAATGCTACAGCGAAATTATCTACTCGGTTCTGATACTGAAAAAGAATTAATCATGGATACTTATAACAAACATGTAAATAACATCCAAAAGAAGGCAGATAGTCATAGTTCTTACCTTGGACTTGCTGAATTATTTATCGCAGAAGCGCGTATTTCAGGTGAACATCCCTACTATTATCCGGCGGCCTTAAATGCCATCGACTATGTGCTAAAGCAGGCTAATTTAAATAAAACGACCATGTTTCATGCGCTGAGCTTAAAGTCCGGTGTTTTATTATCGCTGCATCAATTTGAGGAGGCACTCGAAGTAACAAAGAAAGCCATAGCCATAAATCCGCACAACAGTCAGATATATGGTGCTCTCGTGGATGCTCATGTGGAATTAGGGGATTATAAAAGCGCCGTTGTAGCAGCAGACAAAATGGTGCAAATTCGACCCGATTTACGTTCCTATTCGCGCATATCTTACCTGAGAGAAATACATGGAGACATCGAAGGAGCCATAGTGGCAATGCAGATGGCTGTAGAGGCGGGTTATCCCGGTAATGAATCCAGCGAATGGGCTCGCTGTACACTCGCTAAGATTTATGAAAATTATGGCCAATTGCAGAATGCAGAAATGCATTATACTATTGCCTTAAAGAATCGCCCGAATTACCCCTTTGCAATTGAAGGCTTAGCCAACATACAGTTGAAAAAAGGGAAATTTGAGGAAGCCGAGAGCTTGTACAAAAAAGCAATAAGCATTATGCCCGAAATATCTTTTTACCGTGGGCTGGGGAGTGTTTATGAAGCCACAAATCGTCCTGCTGAGGTAAAGGCTCTAGGTAATAAAATACTTGCGATGATGTCGGAGGATGAAAAAAGTGGTCATAAAATGGAGCTGGAGAAAAGCTATGTTTACCTGGAGATGCTTCAAAACCATGCAAAAGCCGAGAAATGTGCTGAAAAAGCTTATGCAGCACGGCCCACAAATATTGATGTTAACATACTAATGAGTGTGGTACATCTGAGCAAAGGAGAATTTTCCGCGGCAGAGCCATTCCTCAAAGCGGCTACAAAGACCGATAGCAAACAACCGTTGCTATATCTGTGTAAAGGACTTTATGCTTTTAACAATAATCAAAAGAAGTTGGGTGAAGACCTGATCAATGAAGCATTTAAGCGAGATCCTTATTTGTCTTCGCCATTGAGTCATGAAGGTAAAAAGGTTCTAGAAGGAACCAAGTAAACTCCGAAAAATAACTTTTGTCAAATTTTAATGTTACACTTATGAAACGTGCCCTGCTCATATCATATTTGCTATTATGTTTATATTCCGTTTGCCTTGCCCGTAAAGTTACGGTTCACATATCTAATCAATTTCACGTTCCGTTAGAAGGAGCGGCAGTGCAATCCCATAAAAGAGGAGCGTTTACATTTTCAAATGAAATAGGAGAATGTACCATAGAAGTAGCCGATCAATTTCAGGATTCGATTCGCATTGTATTAATGGGCTATTCTCCACTAACCGTTCCTATACAAGAGGGGGAGGATTTTAAGAAAATAAAGCTAAGTCCTGCTTTTATCAATCTACAGCAGGTAACAATAAACCCTCGAATAGATGCACTAAACTTGTTCTCTAATGTAGATATGCGTGTTGATAAGGTGAATTCAAGTCAGGAGCTATTGACAAAAGTTCCTGGTTTGTTTATAGCGCAGCATGCCGGAGGGGGGAAAGCAGAACAGCTTTTTCTCAGAGGATTTGATATTGATCATGGTACCGATATAAGTATTTCGGTGAATGACGTTCCTACAAACATGGTCTCACATGCGCATGGGCAGGGTTATGCAGACCTTCATTACGTGATACCCGAAATTGTTGGTCACATCAATTTTGGGAAAGGACCCTACGATCCTGAACAGGGGAATTTTGCAACGGCAGGAAATGTGCAGTTGAAAACCAAGCGGAGGCTGGATCATTCCCGGTTTCAGTTAGAAACAGGTCGTTTTGGAACACATCGGATGCTCGGTTTACTAAATCTCCGCAATACGAAGAAACAATCAGCTTATATTGCTTCTGAGTATGTGCGTTCTGATGGGCCATTCTTATCTCCGCAGCGTTTACAGCGATGGAATGCCTTTGCACACTTTGAAAGCTTGTTTAACAGGCAAAAAGATCGCGTGGAAATTAATGCCAGTCATTTTGGATCCACCTGGTATGCATCGGGTCAAATTCCGGAACGTGCTGTGCGAAGCGGATCAATTTCGCGTTTTGGTGCCATCGACGATACCGAGGGAGGAACGACGCATCGTAGTGAATTGGATCTAAAACTCACACATTACATATCCGCGGATCGTTATATTAAGAACGGGTTCTACCTTACTTCGTACGATTTTGACTTGTATTCAAATTTCACCTTTTTCCTAAATAACCCTGAAGATGGTGATCAAATAAGGCAAAAGGAAAGTCGCAAATTAATGGGGGGATACAGTAAATATGTTACTCTCAACAGTTTGGGTGCCGGGAAATTGAAAAGTACCTATGGTGTTACGATCCGGCAAGATTGGTCCAATAATAACTACCTGGCCAGTACTAAAAACCGAATTGAGCTATTAAAATATCAACAACGTGGTAATATTAAAGAATCGAACGCTTCGTTTTTTACATCACAGGAGTACACGATATCGCAATGGACAATAGCACCCGGTTTACGTTGGGACTATTTTCGTTTTGTCTATGATAATCAATTAAATACCAATGCTGATGGCAAACATGGTGAACAGGTAATTAGTCCTAAGCTAAATATTTTATTTCAACAGAATAACAATTGTCAATTTTACCTGAAATCGGGTTTCGGTTTTCATACGAACGACACCAGGGTGGCGATAGAAGCTTCCGGAAGGAGTATTCCCAAATCTTTTGGAAATGACCTGGGGACAATATGGCGATTGGACAAACAAACGGTAATAAGTTTGGGAACGTGGCAGTTATATCAGGAAGAAGAGCTGGTATACGTGGGCGATGAGGGTATTGTAGAGCCAAGTGGTCCTTCACAACGTTTTGGGTTCGATTTAAGCGTGAGGCGTGAATGGAAGGAATGGTTTACGTTCCAATTTGATCTAAATTATACACGAGCAAGAAGTATTGGCGTTGGTGAGCAGTTTATCCCACTTGCTCCCTGGCTTACAAGTAGAGGGGGGGTGTATTTTAATCATCCATCGGGAATAAGTGCAGGTGTACAGTTCCGTTCTATAGCAGACAGGCCTGCCGATGAAGTGAATCAGTTAATCGCGAAAGGCTATTTTATCACAGATTTGAGCATTACTTACGATTACAAAAGGATGTCAGTGAGTTTATCTATCGATAATCTGTTGAATAGCGCCTGGAATGAAACGCAGTTTGCAACCGAGTCACGCCTGTTTGATGAAGAAGAGCCTACCGAAGAAATACATTTTACGCCAGGAACGCCTTTTTTCGCTAAAATCGGTGTTGCCTACTCTTTTTAGTGATATCAAAGGGTAGCAGATTTAGAAAAGTACAAAAGTGTTGAGTTGGGATGATATGTTACGTATACAAAGGATCGTGAAGAGAATAAGTGAGTGTATACGTAACATTATTTAATAGGGTGCAGTAGGCTAAATTGCTTAATATTAATGCCTTCAGCAGGTGAAAAGTTAAACCTTGAAAGCTAAAATAGTTACGTCGTCCATCTGTTCCTCATTAGCTGATAATATCCATTCTTCAAAGAAATTTAGCAAGTGTTGTTCCTGATCTTGCAGTTTCATCATTCCTATCGCATCCAGCATTTCTTTAAAGCGTCTGGATCCGATACGCTTATCCTGTTGACCTCCCATTTGATCTATATACCCGTCGCTGGTCATATAAATGATTGTATCTTCTTGTACATTGAAGTCAACACATGTGAAATGGTGTGTTTGATGATATTGATGTTGTTCACCGATGGAAGAACGATTTGCTTTAATGATCTCGATTTTTTCGTTTTGCCTGATTAACAGATTATTCCTGGCGCCGGAAAACTGGAGGTGGAGACTATTTTTTTCTTTACGGATCAACGAAATATCCAGACCTTCAGACATTTGATGAACACCATGTGCGTTTAGTTTTTCATAGATGTAACCATCTACAAAATTGAGTAAATCACCGGTATTGGCTTTAGGGATAGTTTTTATGGCATTGTTAAGTGCATTGTACGAAAGCATACTTAAAAAGCCACCGGGTACACCATGACCCGTGCAATCCGCTACGGCGAGGTATATATATTTATCGTCTTCATGTACCCAATAAAAGTCTCCGGACACTATATCTTTTGGTTTATATATCAGGAAAAACTCAGGGAAGATATTTGCAATAGAGCTTGGAGTTGGTAATATGGCTTCCTGGATACGTTTCGCATATTTAATGCTATCTGTTATTTGTTTGTTTTTGATCGAAAGTTCATTGGTACGTTGAGTAATAATCGTTTCCTGATTGTTGATGAGTACCTGTAGCTTGGTTTTATTTTTTTCAGACTTCGACAGAAAATACATCATTCCGAAAAACATGAGAAGGGCGATTGTGAGAAGTACATGTTGCGCGCTACGATTCTTATCATTTGAGACCTTGAAAATGTTGTTATGGGATAATAATAACTGATTAAAGGCAACGTCTGTGCGGATTTTTAGAATATCGTTGAGTGTTTTGTCGATGCTCCCTTTTAAATTTAAAATCGTATATGAATGGTAAACGAATAGTCCTATTTGAGTGACTAGTTCCTTGTCAGTTTCTGTTTCCATTACTTCCTCTAACCGCTTTATGATTATCATCAATGTCTCTTTCTGCCCTTGTTCAGGAGAATTATTGTATTCGAGTACCGATAATACAATATCGAGAAAATTAAGATTGATATGTGGAGCCTGGTTATTAATTTGATGTGCAATAGCAGGAAGCGTTTTTAGCGAGTTTCTAAATACCGAATAGTCCGATTTGAAATGCTCAATACGATCGAATTTTTGCGATAACATAGAATCCAACATGGATGTTTCCAATTTTAGACTGCTTTTTAAGGAAGCAATTTCAAGCGTGGTTTTATTTAAAATATCAAAGCTAAAGTGTAAGGAAGAGTTGATTTTGATTAAGTGTTCGTTCAATTCTTCGTCATACTTTTGAAGCATGTTTATGCGTGTGCCGACCTGGTCATGCTGAACATAATTGATGTTTCCCGATTTCATTAAGGTGCCAATTGCAATTAAAGAAACCAGGAAGATGGTAAATAATAAATATTTGAGCATCAGTTATATTTTTTAAGATCTTTACTGGTTAATGTATGCAGGAATGCAGCGATGAGATTGATCTCTTCATCGGTAACTGAGACGCCAAGCTGGTATTTGGCCATGGTGCTTATGGCTCCTTTCAGTGTTTGTTGTGAGCCGTCATGAAAATAAGGAGCTGTAAGTGCTACATTTCGTAAAGATGGTACTTTAAAAAAATACTTATCCCTTTCCTTATGAGTAATATTGAAACGGCCGTAGTCGGCAGGAGTAATATTGCCACGATCTCTGAAATAGTTTTCAGCCAATCCTAATTTTTGAAATAAATTACCACCTACATTTATCCCCTGATGGCAAGAAATACATCCCTTGGATTTGAATATTTTATAACCTTCTAGCTCCCGAATGGTAATAGCGTTGGTGTCCCCCAGTAGGTAGGCGTCAAAACGTGCGGGCAGCGAAAGCGCCTTTTCATACTCTACAATGGCTTCAAGGATGTTTTCTTTGGTTATACCCGTCTCGAAGGCCGACTTAAACTCCTGAATATAGCGCGGGTTTCTGGCTAAGTTATTGATGATGGTTGACCAATTGCTTCCCATTTCCCGTGGATTTAAGATGGCAGATTCGGCCTGCTCGCGAAGGTTTTTGGCTCTTCCATCCCAGAATTGATGGAAGTTATGTATACTGTTAATCACAGTTGGTGTATTTACAAAAGCTTTTTGATTGTTGATGCCTAATGAATACCGCGATGTGTCTGCCCCTCCTTTGGAAATGTGATGACAACTGGCGCAGGATATTTTACCATTTACAGAAAGAGCTGGATCATGGAATAAGCTGTTTCCCAGCTTCGCCTTGTCTTTTTCCACTTCTATGGTACTAAGTGGCTTAATAGGTTCATTGAGCCTCGCAGATAGCGTAACGTGATCGGTTTGTGTATTTGATATAAATGGTGAGTCGGTACCATTACCCGTACATGATAGGCAGCTCGTTACCACTGCTATCAGATAGTTAATTGGTAGTTTCATTAGATAGATCGGTCTTAATTGACAAAAAGTATTATTTTTCGTCGATTTTGGGTATTAAAACAACGTCTCGCCAAAATGGCAAAACGTTGTATAGGTAAATTTGTTGGTTTATAAGTTTCTTTGAATTGATGTAAAATTAGTATGTTGGAGGTTGGTTAGTTGTCTGCAAGGCGACATTTGTTTATTCGGCCCTTTTATATATGTTTGAAATTTGTAAATAATACCAGATTTTCTGACCCATCAACTATTCACTTTGTTATATTTTTGTAAAAGAATTGTTTCCGGTTTCTAATATCGTTTAAGGTTCAAATGTGTTGCATTATATGTTGTTTTGGTCGGGTGGGCGACTTATTACGGGCTCCGTACCTCCTTTAAGAACTATATGGATGAATTTTATGGTTTAGAGCTTATGCAGACATTCATAAAATCGTACATAGACAAGTCCATGAACTTCTCAACTTATATGCAGTTAGCACTTCGGTTAACTGCAGAAGGGAAAAGTACAAGTGAACCAACAAATGAAGCTTATATTAATTATACCAAGTTAAATACCAAGCGCATGGAGCGGTTGAATAAGACCTTGGTATTAAACGAAGCAACTCAGGCATTTTTTGAGCAATTGCAGGGAGATTATGTGTGGTTGGTTATTACAGAGCCCTGGTGTGGGGACGCGGCACAAATTGTTCCGGCATTAAATAAGATGTCTTTGCACGCGAGTTCCATAGATATGCGTCTGGTATTGCGGGACGAGAACCCCGAATTAATGGACCAATTTGAGCAAAAAGGAAGCCGTGCAATTCCAGTTTTAGTGCTTGTAGATAAAAGTGAAAATGAAGTTTTAGGATCATGGGGAGCTCGCCCTAAACCTGCCCAGGAAATGGTGGAAGTTTACAAGAAGGCAAATCCAAGACCTCCATATGAAGAATTGCAGGTTGATTTGCAAAAATGGTATAATAAAGACAAAACAAACACCTTGCAAAAGGAGTTGATTGATTTTATGGAGTTACATCAACAAAAACTATCCATAACTTAAACTGATAGCATTGCCTGCGAGTACTATTTTTAACTATGAACTTGAAACATTTGAGCTAGTTGGGCCATGGTGAGTTTTAGTTGGTGTTAATTAATTGGAACTCCGGTACCGGGCAGGGCTCATACCTGTCTTGCGTTTAAACATCTTGCTGAAATGTGAAGGGTATTCAAAGCCCAGGTCGTAGGCTATTTTGCTAATAGATTCTGTGGTGCCCAGCAATTCTGTTTTGGCCCGGTCTATTATAAAAGAGTGTATATGTTCCTGAGCACCTTGCCCGGTTTCTTTTTTGAGCAGGTCACTAAGGTATTTGAGAGACATGTTCATTTCTGATCCACAATAGGAAACAGAAGGGATTCCCAGATTTAGAGGAGATTCCGAACGGTAATAATCGTTCAATATTTTTTTGAATTTATCCAGGTGATCCTTATTGAGATTTGCACGTGTGTAGAATTGACGATCATAGAATCGCTGGCAATAGTCTAAGATAAGTTCAAGGGATGATATAATGAGTTTTTGACTGTGTTTGTCTATATTTTGCTCATATTCAGATATTATTTTTTGTAGCAAATCATTAATGGTACGTTTTTCTTCATCGGACAGATGCAGGGCTTCGTTTGATTCATAGTTAAAGTAATTATAGTTGTTAAAAGTTTTTCCGAGCGCAGATTTTCGTAATAAGTCAGGATGAAAAAGTAACATCCAACCTTCTCTTGGTTCAGTGTCTACTCTATCTCCTGTTGACATGACCTGTCCCGGACCTGAAAAGATTAAGGTGCCTTCCTGAAAATCGTATTTACTGCGTCCATAGCCAATCGAAAAGAAATAAAAGAAGTCGGGGTGACAGGATTTGAACCGGGCCGATCGTAGATAAATGATCCGGTGGATCATTTTAGAGAGGAGCCGGACGGAGCGTGAATAAAATAGCTAGTAGCTATTTTAAGCGAAGGGCCAGGTTGCGGGCAGAGCGCAGCGAGCAGGGCTGAAGCAGGTTCAATCGAAAAGAAATAAAAGAAGTCGGGGTGACAGGATTTGAACCTGCGACCCCTCGGCCCCCAGCCGAGTGCGCTACCGGACTACGCCACACCCCGAATCTGCTGCAATATTAATAAATTGTAGCGTAAATGTGGTCAAATAATGTTTTTTAGTTTAAAATTGTTAGGTGTGCTTTACAGATTTGATCATTGTTGTATTTAATGATCAGCACATAATAACCGGAAGGGGCACTGTTGTTTTGATCGTCTTTTCCATCCCAGTTCAATGTTCCACTACCATTATAGTCCAGTTGTCTTAATTGGTTTCCATTTGAAGATAGGATAGAGACCTTTGCTTCCAGCTCTATCAAAGGTAATGACCAACTATCTTCATAAATGCGTTCCCAATGCTTTTTGTAATCATTTAAGCAATAGGAGACAGGTACTGAAATGCTGTCGATAAAGCAACTTTGCTCGTCCGAAAGTTGTACATAAACGGGGTAATTTCCCGGGAGGAGTTGCTCGATGGGGTCGTCGATTAAATGCCATTCACTTTGCGCGTTGGTTTTATAAAATTGGGGTATGGAAGTCTCATCCGATCTTAATTGGGCCACTAACATACCGTTGGCTTTTTTATAGGTAGAAGGACTTACTTTCAAGGAAATTTGTGTTCTAAGATCAGCACAAACTTCATTTGTTGCCTCGATCTTTTGATTTTCCTGTTTATCCTCAAAATAAATAGCGTGTTCTTTGGAGGCTTTATCAATAATAGTAGGTGTTTTCTCATCTTTAGGTAGCACCGTTTCCAGACTTTGAATATTGGTCGTACTAATTGCTTTGTTGACACTAACTTGTTTGGGGCTTTTGGGTTTCCTGGAACTGACTTCTTGAACAGCAGACTCAACTATTGGCTTCATTTTGACCACAGTGGCAGAATAAGTTTGCGAAGGGATAGCAATCACTTCTTCTTCGTCAGTGAAAAAATGAAAAAATCCCCAAATCAAGACGGCGGTAAGAACCAGTATGATAATTGCTATGATTAGAGATTTATAAGGATTGTGTTTAGCAATTTTGTTCATCTCACTTAGATCTTGCTTCATTTGATCTTTGTAAGCCGCCAATTGTTCCTGAATGAGCATTTCTCTCAGTACCTGAGTAGCTTTAATTTCTTTGCTCAACAATTCATCTTCGGCCATAGTAGACTCAAAAATAGATCTGTCAGCCGGGTTCAGCTCATTATTTAAGTATTTTACTATTAATTCTTCCCTGTCCATCAATCAAAAATGTCTGAAAATTTCGGAGACTCTTTTATCATTTTTACTATTCGCTTCTTACAGTTATAAAATGTTGATTTTACCACATTCGCATTGCGATACCCCAGCTTTTCAGCTACAACATCAAACGTTTCTTTATTAATGACAATTTCATGTAAAAGTCTTCTACACGAATCGTCTACTTCGGCAAGAACAGCACTTATACACATGGCCATGTCTTGGTTGATGAGTGTTTCTTCCTTGTTCTGCAAGCCATTTAAGGGGATTTCCAGACCCGAAAGTTCAACCGTCTGAATGGTTCTTTTTCTTTTTATGTCAATCCACTTATTTTTTGCCATTTTATAAATATACGCTTTTACGTTCGTTTTTACGTCAATTTCATCTCGGAGTACCTTGTCCAGAAATTTCAATACGGTTTCCTGAAATAGGTCTTTAGCGTCTTCTTCGTTGCCGTTATTTGTACATACAAAATGATGTATTTTTGGTAGTAGCGTGTTATACAACTCTTTTAAAACGTAATGGTTGTTATTCTTTTTTATTTCAGTAACAATACGATCCATTAGATTACGTAAGTTTATTATGTTTGAAATAAATAGAATAGACATTCATTTATAAGACGTAAAATTAACGTCATTGTAAATTCAATGTTTAGGTAATCCTATTCTATTAAACATTAATTGTTACTTAGTGTTCAAGTATCAGGTAGGGGGAATAATATGAGATAGATATAATATTGAATAAAATTCGGATGTTAACAATAGCACTTTGATGTCCTATGATTAATGCGGGTACGAGTTTTATTCGTTCTATAATAGTAACACAAAAAACATAAAAAAGGATGCGTTACGATCGTAATTATTTCTGTAAATGATAGGTGTTTTAGAGAATTTGTTAAATATACATAGTCCGTTTGATTCATAGTTGTGGGTACTATTTAGCATTGTAAAGTAATTTTAGCGGGGTATTAGTAGGATTAGTTTCTATACTATAGCGTACTTACTTATTAAGGAAGCTCCAGACAATTTATTTATACTTACTATTTTATATAACAGCTAAAAGCTACCAAATCGTAAAGACGATTTGGTAGCTTTGTAACAATATAAAATAAAAGCGCGGGGTGAGTCCTTGAATTACTTTTTCAATATTCTAAAGGATTTAACGTTCTTGTCTGTAGCAACGTAAGCCAGGTATACTCCAGGTGAGAATTCACTCATATCCACTTCGAAGGTATTTCCGTTAAACTGATAGAATTCTGCAACCGTAATTCCATTTGAATTAGTGATTACAATATTCTGGAAATTGCCAAGCGTAGTGAATGTGGCAGTATGATCTACAATGTTAGGGAATAATTGTGTGCTCTCATCAACTTTGTTGTCTGTAGAAAGAACTGAGCCCTGCTTATTAACTTCCGTACAGCCTCCATTTCTGGCTTGGTCTCTTGATTCCCAACATTGACCACAAGCAGAAACCGGGTGAGATGCAGGACAATCGTTGATAGGATCATCGATTGTTTGATCGTCACAAACTGCTGTGCCTACGGCTAAGTCATATGTTGCGTCAATTTCTCTGTTTGTGCTCAACACTCTGGCAGTAATACGTACACCGAATTCAACACCTTGAGGTACATTTCTAAGAACGATATCTTGCTGTCCAAACTGCGTTGTATTGAAGTCAATAGCCATACAGTTTTCGTAGCTACCAGGGAATCCGTAACAAATAACACCTCTGTTATCTACGCGCTCGTTTCCTGAGATTTCATAATCGACAGTAACAACGCTTCTGTCTTGATCATCACAAAACGAACGTGCTTCTGCTATTGCAAGTAGTCGCAACGCTCCTACATTAGCTAAGGTTTCCTCGTTAGACCATGGTGAAGCACTGAAGTTACCATTAGCACGCGCACGTACACGGTAAGTATAGTCTGCATTGTCTTGTAAGTTAGAGCGATCGGTGTAGGTAGTGCTATTGGCTGGTAAATCGGCAATAGTTACGAAAGACTGTCCGGCAAGACGACGCTGAATTCTATAACCACCTTCGTTTGAGTTAGGATCAGTGAATCTTAACTCAAATACGTCTAATTCCGCGTTAGCAAGATTCAACACAGGAGCGGTAAGCTGTCCGCTGTTGTTGTTGTTGTTATTGTTATTGTTATTATTATTGTTGTTATTGTCATCACCAACAACCCAAATTTGATCTGCCGGACAGCCACCAGAAAGAGCTTGGTCACGATCGGTATAACAATTACCTGTGGTGCGACAACTCGCTTTATAGGTTACGCCATCACACGGAAAATCGCCCGTGTTGTTGTTATTGTTATTATTATTGTTGTTGTTATTATTATTATTGTTGTTGTTATTATTGTTGTTATTGTTATTATTATTGTCATCACCAACAACCCAAATTTGATCAGCGGGGCAACCGCCGCTTATGGCCTGATCACGATCGATGTAACAATTTCCGGTAGTTCGACAATTGGCTTTGTACGTGACACCATCACAAGGAAAATCTTGTGCAAATAAAGTGCCCGAAAAACTACATGAGATAATAAATAGGAATAATTTAATTCGTTTCATAATTGATAGGTTTAGATAAAAATTAGTTACTGAGGCGTTGAACTTGTTATTTAGGCGCCTCTCTGCTTAAGTGACGAGATCTAATACAAGAAGTCAATTGGTGAAAGTGAAAAAAAATGAATTATAGTAATTTTCGAGATCTGATTATAAATGTAATGACCTGGCTTTCAGTGGAAAGCACAGGTCATTTGTTGTGAGGATAGATGCTGCTTTTTTATTTATTCGAAATTGCAGAAGTCGTTTTCAACAGGGGTGATTATTGGATTTCCCAAATCTGATCAGCCGGACAACCACCTGACAGCGCTTGGTTGCGATCGATATAGCAGTTGCCTGTTGTTTTGCAAGTAGCCTTATATGTCACACCGTCACATGGGAAATCGCCCGTGTTGTTATTATTATTGTTGTTGTTATTATTGTTGTTGTTATTATTGTTGTTGTTATTATTGTTGTTTCCTCTTACACGAATCATATCTGCAGGACAGCCACCTGACATTGCTTGGTTTTTATCTACGTAGCAGTTGCCATTAGATTCACAAACAGCATCATAACCAATTCCACAAGGAAATGGTCCTGTATTATTGTTATTGTTGTTGTTGTTATTATTATTATTGTTGTTGTTATTATTATTGTTGTTATTATTATTGTTGTTATTATTATTGTTGTTATTATTATCACCAACAACCCAGATTTGATCAGCCGGACAGCCGCCTGAAAGTGCTTGATTACGATCGGTATAGCAATTTCCAGTCGATTTACAAGCTGCCTTATAAGTCACGCCGTCACAAGGGAAATCACCCATATTATTATTATTGTTGTTATTGTTGTTATTGTTGTTATTGTTATTATTCCCACTTATTCTTGTCGCGATAGGATCGGTAAAACCAGCTTTAGTAACTGTTTTTCCATTGGCGTTTTGCACGCTACCATCGATGGCCAAAAGCCCTGCCACATGTGGTGAAGCCATAGAAGTGCCCGATAAAGTTGCATATTGCCCGTTGAGCCAGGTAGATCGAATATCTGTGCCTGGAGCCCAAAAGTCTACACTTCTGCCATAATTCGAATTTGCTGCCGCAAGTTCCGCACGTATCATGTTACCAACTACCAAAAGTTGCTTCCAATTTAAACGGGTTCCTGATAGGTCCTTTGTGTCAACATTGGCATTACCTGCCGCATGTGCTCCTTTTGCTTTAGGTATTAACCTTTTCATGGCATCTTCAAACGCTTGATCGGGCGCACCTGTCAGATTTAAAGATATGTTCCATATATCGGAACCACTGATATTTGCAGTGACATAATCAATCCCGGCAACAAAATCAGCAACACTACCGTCGACACCTCCGGCAAGCACTCTTACCGCCACCAAACGTGCTCCTGCGGCTACGCCGCGCACACCAATATCATTTTTTGTAGCCGCTGCAATACCGGCCACGTGTGTACCGTGCCCATTGTTATCGTGCCAGCTACTCACCCCAGTAACGAAACTTCTGCTCATGCCTGCATCAATGTTTAAATCAGGGTGAGGATCTATACCTGTATCTATAATCCAGATACGTTTAGAGGTGGCTACCTCATGTCCGGTATATTCAACGCCCCAAGATGGTGCTTCGGCATTAGCTACTCGGCCGCTAGTAGCTGGAATAACCTCTTTTACCTCGAAATCATCGAGTTTGAATGTTCTGTTTTGTTCTACATAAGCTACTGCGGGATTTTTAGATAGTTCCAATGCCTGTTCGCGTGTCATATGTACCGCCGAGAAAGCATTAATTGCGTCTGCATATACATGCGTTATATCTTCTTCCTGGAGTCCTATACTTTGTGCCATGGTAATGGACTGCGTTTTTATAACCTTTCGGTGGGAGGTTTTTTCCGCTTTGTTCAGAACAGGAATAGCTGTATCATCAAGCCCTTCTTTGAATACGATAATGTACTCTCCCTCAATACCATCTTGAGGAGCCTCGATAAATTTGTCTGCGGCTACCTTTGTGTCGAGGTCTTTTTCCGGAGTCTGTGCAAAATCTTCGTCTTTTTTGCAGGCATAAAGTATTACACCAGCTACTATCACACTTGTATATAGTGCTATCTGAGCAATAGTTTTAGTTTGTATTTTCATTGTTTCTTAGTTAAGTGATAAAAAAACATCAATGTTACTCATATGACGAGCGTGGTACTAAAAAGTAAATCACGGATGATTTATGGGGGTACCTGACTATCTATGTTTGAGGAGAAAAAAGGGGCTTTCTACTATTGGAAATCGATGTTTACTTGTAATTGACGAGGATAGAATGGTACTCGAAAATAATGAGGGTATTGATGGATTAAGCCTGCGATCAGTAGCTGCCAGAAGTACAATTAATGATAGTGTGATGTTTTACAAAGTTGAAATAATTAGTTATTTCAACTTTGTAAAATGTCCTTACATAATTACCTCTAAATGACCGTTTTTGATCTTAACGCTTTGACTATTTGGGTCTATTTGCTTTCCTTTTATAATCCAGTAGACGGCAATTTCTTCCCAGTATTTGGTTTCGGAAGCGTTTACATACATTTTTGTTTTGTTGACACCTGAAATTTTGCCCAATCTTTTTAGTTGAATGTCCGTAATCGGTTGATTGGTAATCGTCGCAGAACGAATTATTTGGTTCATGGTCTTTTTTTGAGCCTCTATTACTATTTGTTGGCACTCCGGTGGCATTGGCTTTAATTCGCGCATGTCAATTAACAGACCAATTTTAGCAGGTTGTTCTTCTATGGCTTTTAATATTTCTTGTTGCCACTCCCTTATTTCTTCAAGGTTAATGTAGCCTGATAGAGCCATTTTTATTCCATAGTTAGTTTTTTCTATTTTGTACATGTTAACTGGTTATTATGATATTAAGAAAAAAAGGTACACTATTATGTACTTAACGCTAAGCTAAAAAGTTACTGTTTTTGTTTTTATTTTGTTAAAAATCAGATCAGTACCTCTAATTAATATTAAATGTGAAATACAATTTCTGCTGAACAGATACGTGAAATGTAAGTTTTAATCAAAGTTATTTCATAACGTTAAACACTTCACGAACCAGGAGGGCAAGCTAAGCCGTCTCCCCTGGAACTCATAAATTTCGCTATAAAATTTAATTTTTCTACGGGCTTATTGCATCAATAGTTAGTATTTTTTTTATTTGTACAGATCACTATTTATTTAGAACCGGTCAAAAATAAAAACGCTTATAGCGACTTGTTATGAAAGACTTAAAAGCGCTTATTCTATGTGGTGGTTATAGCACGCGTATGGGTACTGACAAAGGATTGATTCAGGAGAATGGAGTTCCATGGGCTCGCCGAATAGAACAGCAATTCGCTAAGGTAGGTATACAGACTTATTTTTCGATACGTCAAGATCAGGAACAAGCGTACAGTAAATGGATTGAGCCTGAATTGTTTGTGTATGATGAAGTATTTGATCATATAAATGGAGCGCTCAGGGGTATGTTAACGGCCCATAAACTTTACACAAAATGTGACTGGTTTATATCTTCATGCGATATCAAAGATCTGGAGTCCGATTTGATAGCCTATTTGGTAAACTGGCAGGAAAAGGTTGATTCCAATTTTGTTATTCCCCGTTCAGACGGTTTTTTACATCCCTTATGTGCAATTTACAGTGCAAATGGACTCGATCAATTGTATCATGATTATATGAACGATCTCCTAAAAAATCAATCTATGGTAAGTTTGTTATTAAATCGCAATGCTGCTTTGATTGATGTGCCCGAAGCGATGAGGTATGAATTGAATAATTTTAATTCACCAGAGGATCTGATCTATGATAACCTTACAGCACATTAATTATTTTTTTGAATTCGCTTAAAATTAGAGCAGTAGCTCCCCAAACTGTGTGGCCATATATGTCATAGTAAGGTACTCGAATCTTGGTTGATGATGAGATGTTTACACTACCTTTTTTTATAATGTCATCCGATAAAAATAAGTTGAGTGGTACTTCTATAATGCTATTAACTTCGTGGTCGTTTTTAACAAATGTGAGTTCCTTATTCGTGAAGGCAATAAATGGATGAATGATAAAATTGGAGACGGGTACATATACTTCAGAGAGTTTGCCAATTGGCCGTGGCAGGTCAGTAGGAACTCCAATTTCTTCATGAGTTTCTCGCAAAGCAGTAAACTCCAGAGATGAGTCTTGGAGTTCTGTTTTACCTCCTGGAAAGCTGATTTGACCGGAATGGGCACCAGGATACTTATTTCTCTCTATTAATACGAAGTGTGGCACATCCTTTTTTTTGTATAATAAAAGCAGTGTGGCGCTTAATTTTGGTGGATTAGTTTGATCAAGCAGTGCCTTTTGTAATTCTTTTTCCCGGTCGTATTTAGGATGGCTAAAATAAGTATCTTCACCTGGTAGCGGTGCTGTTAGCGTTGTTTTTATGTGATCTATTAAATCAATCATAAAGATAGGCCTCCGTGATTTTGCTATAATTTCAAATTTAATAATTAGGGCTAATAAGATCTTGGTGACCAGACAGAGTCTACGAAATAGTGCCTGCAGTCGAGTAAATTGTGCTTAACATCAAAGCCGGCAGCTGCCGCTAATGCTTCAATCTCTTCCAGGCTGTATTTTTTTGAGATTTCAGTATGAATGTATTCCCATTGCTTCAGATGAAATGTTTTGTCGAGCTTTTTTAAATAAAATTCCTGGTCTTTTAAACTTATAATATAGCTTCTCGCTTCTCCGGAAATAGGTTCATAAAAGGGATAATGGTCGAAATTTGCAACATTAATAGTACCTTCAAATTCTTCATTAATGCGTTTTAATAAGTTTAAGTTAAAGGCCTTAGTGACTCCAAAATGATCGTTATAGGCCTTTAGTATAGTTTGAGGATTTTTTCTTAGGTCAAATCCAATCATAAGATAGTCCTGAGGTAACAAATTTTCGCGAATGGATTTTAAAAAGGAAACAGCACTTTTATGGTCAAAGTTGCCTATATTGGCGCCAAGGAAAAGTATGATTTTCCGTTCTGGTTGCGCTTCATTGAGTGTTTCAAGGGCATTGAAGTAGTCGTCGTGAAGTGCTTCTACTTCCAGAGCAGGAAATTTTTTTCGTAACATGGAAGCCAGGTTATTAACCGCTGTTTTGGAAATGTCTACAGGAGCGTATTTGAACATTGCTCCCGACTTTAGAAAATGGTCCAATAAGAGTTTGGTTTTAAATCCGTCGCCTGCGCCAAATTCAACCAGTTCAAACTCTTCCACACCGTCTTGAAAGATTTTTAGAATTTCCTCCTTCTTGGTACTGAAAATTTCAAATTCACAGTCGGTAAGATAGTAAGTGTTTAGCTGCATAATCTCCTGAAAGAGCTTGCTGCCTGTTTCATCGTAAAAGTATTTGGAAGATAGTTGCTTTGGGGATTGAGATAGGCCCGCTATAATATCTTTGGCAAATTCTTTATTCATTGTTCTTATTTTTAATGTTTTAAACCCAGTCTGCCAATCTTATGCCACTGAATTGCCATTGGGCATTTGTTGGGAAAAAGTTGCGATAAGTTGCTCGTATATGTGACTGCGATGTTACACAACTTCCTCCTCTTAAAACCATTTGATTAATCATAAATTTTCCATTATACTCACCAACAGTGCCTGGCGCTTTTTGGAAGTAAGGGTAGGGCAGGTACGAACTGTTTGTCCATTCCCATACATCTCCGTAAAATTGATTCGTTTCAACGTTACAAACAGGGTTCAATAGTTTCTTATCTACAAAATTACTTTGAGCATTATTTTGCCCGTGTTGTTGACAGGCTACTTCCCACTCGAATTCACTTGGTAGTCGTTTATTGATCCATCTTGCATAAGCGTCTGATTCGAAGAAATTTACATGGGTGACGGGTGCGTCCATGTCGATGGGTTTCAAACCATTGAGTGTATAATTATACCAATTTCCTTCGATATTGTGCCAGTAAAGAGGAGCCTTTGAATGTGAAGAATTTACCCATTTCCACCCCTCCGATAACCAATGCTGATGGTTAGCATATCCATTGTCGTTGATGAAGTTTAAGAATTCTCCATTGGTAACAAGTCTGTCTGCAATTTTATAGTTGTGAAGAAAACGCTTATGGCGTCCTCCTTCGTTATCGTAATGAAAACCCTGGCCCTGGTGCCCAATTTCGTACACCCCTTCTTCCATTTCATAGTAACTGATTGCTTTGGATGGCTTACACACATTGTCGCAATCTTTGTAGACAGGGAATAAAGGATTATGACCAAGAATATATTTCAGGTCAGTATAGAGCAACTCTTGATGTTGTTGTTCGTGATGTAATCCGAGATCGGTAAGTTCATTTATTTGTGCACCAGCTTCCAGTAAGCTGAGCATATGTTGGTCTACATAATTACGATATTCCAGAATGGAGTCAACTCCAGGGCGTGTGATATTTCCCCTGTTAACACGTAATATGCGCTTGCCTGCACCTTCGTAATAACTATTGAAGAGATAGGCGAAGTCATCGTCAAAAACCTTGTAATTTTTCAAATGGTTTCTAAGAATAAACTGTTCGAAAAACCACGTGGTGTGTGCTAAATGCCACTTAGGTGGACTTACATCTTCTATTGGCTGAACGGTGTGATCTTCTTTTGTTAATAAGCTGCAAATCTGTTCAGTTTCCAGACGAACTGCTTTGTATTTGTCAATCAATGGTCCTTTTGTTCGTTCAAATAATGTTTAATAAGTCATGAAACGCCTTTAAAATAATAATCGTTCGTAAATGAAGAGATAAATAGTTAATAAGTTGTTAAATTCATTTAGGTCTGATCAATACAAATTTCATGCTTAGTAAAAGGTAGGAAGTTTACTTCAAAAATAAAATAAATGATCGAATTTGATTTAAATTATGCTCGGGTAAATAGTTTTACTTACTCAATATTTTAAATTCCGTACGTCTGTTATTTTGACGTCCTTCATCAGTATCATTTGTATCTATAGGTTTACTCTCTCCATATCCTTTGTGGCGCAGTCGCTTCGAATTTATTCCCTGTTTGATGATATAATCAACCACAGATTTTGCCCTGTTTTCCGATAAAGTTTGATTATAAGTGTCCGAACCTTTGCTGTCTGTGTGACCCGAGATTTCAATGGTCATCGTTGGAACGTCTTTAAGCAATAGAATCAGACGGTTTAATTCAGGGATTGATTCGTCTCTCAATGTTGCCTTATCAAAATCAAAGAATATGTTTTTGAGCACTATTCCTTTTCCTACGGCTATTGTGTTAAGCAGCACTTCCTTATAGTACTCCTGATAACCATTTCCTTCGGGGATGTTAAAGTTTTCGGAATGGAAGAGGTAGTTTTCGGCTTCAACTGCAATACCATAATTCTTGCCTGAAGGCAGTGATACCAGGAAAGAACCGGTTTTGCTGTTCGATTTTAAAGTAACCAGCTTTTTGTTCATCTTGTTATCGATGAGTTCTATTTTAGCTTCTAATGGCTTTAGTGTTACAGCATCCAGTACCTTTCCTTTGAGTAATGTTGTTTGCGCAGTTGTGATTTCTACCGTAGGTTCCACAATTACTTCTTGTATTGGGTTAATTCCGTTGGCGAGCAATTGGTCCTCTGAACTCGAAATAATGCTTTTTTCAGGACCTAAGAAGGTAATGGAGTAGATATCATGTTTTCCAAAGCCATCAGCACGTTCAGAAGCATAATATCCTGTTCTGCCATCGGCTGTCATCGTAAAGAAAACATCGTCTTCGGCAGTATTTACGGGGTAGCCAATGTTTATTGGTTTACTCCAGCTGCCGTCTTCATTTTTTATTGTTTTGAATATATCATATCCTCCGATGGAGTTATGTCCTTCCGAGCTAAAATACAAGGTTTTACCATCGGGGTGCATGAATACACCGCGTTCATTAAATTTAGTATTGATAACAGGGCCAATATTCATGGCTTTTCCCCAATGCTTTTTCTTGCGGTCCCATTCGCAATAGAAAATGTCGTGTGTATATTTTCCATCTTCGGCCAAAATATCTATGGATCCCAGGTTATCTTCGGGTTTGTTACTTACAAAGTAAATGGTGTGTTTGTCCAGCGAATACGAAGCTGATGATTCATGGAATTTAGAGTTGATATGCTTATGCAATTTAACGGGTTTGGTCCACGTTTCTCCACGCAATGTAGCTTCGTAAAGCCCTCCATCCTCGGAGGAGGCATTATAGAAAATGATGTGTTGTCCATCTGGGGCAAGCGCTACAGTGGCGTCATGTCCATGTGTATTAATCGGTTTGCCAATATTTATAGGAGTCGACCACTTGTTATTGATTTTGGTACTCATGTATATATCTTCGTAATAATCGGGTTCCATGCGTTCCTTGTTAATGTCCTTATTGGTAACCTTGTGCGATCCTGTGGATCCGGGTCTCCTTGACGTAAAATACATATGCGAGTTATCAGCAGCAATTACGGGTGAATTTTCAGGATATTCTGTATTAATTGACTGCCCAATATTGTCGATAAACACACGGATAGGGTTTTTGGCAAGCTCTTTTCCATTCCTGCATTCCTGTATTCGCTTTTCAAAGGCTTCGATTTTTTGATCGGTCAATGCAGAGTTTCGTTTGTTTTTATGTTCCTCAATTACATGTTCGTATTTGCTATACCATTCAATGGCTGTATCCCAGTCTTCATTGACATGATGCGCATATCCCAATTGAAAAAGGATGTCGTCCTGAACTTTCGGGTCAAGTTTGTAAGCCTTGTCAAAGTATTGTGCCGCCTTTTCATGGTGAATTGTTTCAATATAACACTTGCCAATCATGTAATTTAGTAGGGCATGATTAGGATTAAAGTCGTTTGCACGTAAAAAATGCTTTAATGAATTTTTGTATTGCTGTTTGCCATGTACAAAAAGTTCCCTTCCCCTCTTGTATTCGGCCTCCGCTTCTTTATACGCTTTTTTATTCTCAGGGAAATTCTTTTTGTCAAATTCCACATGTTGCGCGTTCAGCTGAATGAAGCTTAAGATTGTTAATAGAATAACTAATATTGGTGTCTTCATTTACTTTGCTTTACAAGATTGTTTGATAAATTTATCAGCACTATTGATACCAAATTCTTTGGCTTTTTCCCAATCCGAACAGGCGCCATCAAGATCTCGTGCCATCTCGCGACTTACTCCGCGGTTCAAATAAGCAATGTCATAGTTTTGGTCTATTTCAATTGCTTTGTTGTAGTCCAGTATAGCTCCTTCATAATTTTTTAGTTTGTATCTTGCATTTCCTCTATTGTTCAATGCCAGCTTGTAATCTGGTTGGATTTTCAGGGCTTTATCAAAGTCACTTATGGCCTCTTTATAACTTTCTAATTCCAGCTTGGCTCTCCCGCGATTGTTGTAAGCAATGTAATAGTTCTTATCCAGTTCTATGGCCTTGTCATAACTCTTAATCGCTTTTTCCAATTGGTTGTCCAGGCGGTAAGCACTGCCCAGGTTGTTGTGAATGAAAGCCATATTATTAGCATATTTGAGCGCCTCTTTATAATCGTTAATAGCGCCTTCCAAGTCGCCTTCCAGTCGCTTAATGCTTCCACGATCATTAAGTGCATTCACAAAGTCATGACGTTGTTTTATGGCCATATCAAAATGCCCGATTGCTTCATTATATTCTCCTTTTTCGAATTCAAGCAAACCCAGATTGTAGTAAGATGCAGCACGTTTAGGATTAATCTGTATATCTCTTAAGAAATCAATCTCTGCTCCTTTTTTATCTTTAATCCCCAGTTTGGCGCGTGCGCGATTATAGTAAGCATTTTTAGCGTCGGGATTTAGTAATAAGGCTTTTGAACAGTCATCTATGGCTTTATCAAATAAACCTTGTTCAAGATGAGCCAAGCCTCTTCCCTGATAAGCTTCTGCATAGGAAGGTGTTAACGTAATTGCTTCATTGAATGCCTCAATTGCCCTTGGGAAGTTCTTATCGCTTGTAGCTTTGATGCCCCTGTTATATGCTTTTTGAGTATTTTGTTTTACAATTGCCGAAGAGTCTTTTATATAAACAATGTTTTCTTGGTTTGAATGCTGAGCGGATGCATCGTGAACCAGGCATACAGCAATCAGCACTAATAAATGAAATACACCATTGAATTTGCTCATAGTAAATAAGTTTATACTAATATATTAAGAATTTTGAGTTCAAATCAAGGAATTATGAGTACTAGTTTAAATATACGTAGGGTACAAAGAGAGGTTCGGCGGGTTGAGTACAATAATATATTGAAAAATTCACATAAATACAAGTGAGAATAGCTTAATTTAAGTTTTTAGGATCACCTAGTCTCTTTCCACGAAGTCTGGCCTGTCCAATTCTACTGGTCCTAACCTGACAATCACAGATAATTCGTGCAGTGCTTTTTGTTTGCCCAATTCGGTCTGAGGTGCAATACTTTTTTGAAATTTGTAGAAGGCATCCAGGCGATCGAAGACAATTCGGCGTACCCCTAAGGCCGCTGAAATAGTTTCATTTAATGAAGAATAACCTGCAACGGCAAATAAGTTTAATTCAAATGGAAGCAAATCTTCGATAAGGATTTCTCGCTCAGCATTGGCATCAAAGAAGAATTGACCTTCCTGATAATAAAGCACAGCAGAAGGTCTGAATAAGTATAGTTTTTTGATTTTTAAACGATAGGAAGCGAATAATGAATAAAACTGAGGGTAGTTAATAGGTAGTGCAATAGAATCATTTAAATAGGCCGTTTGTTCATGTTTAAATATTCTGTTGGCTTGTATACCAATGAAATATTTGTCTTTGTAAAATACAAACCCAGCACGTATATTATAGCAGTTTTTTTTCTCAAAGGAGACATTGAATTTGTTTCGGGTTCTATAATGAACGAGTTGAGGTTGTATAAAAACGGAGAGTTTTGAGGGGGGATCCCAACGTTTGTCATAGTTTTTCATTTTCGTCCTGAACGTCCAATAATAGGAGGGAGCATACGTTGTTTCACGGTAATAAGGGTGCCAGTTTTTTGAAAATACGCCACCCCATCCGGACCAGGCTCTTATTGGGCGGTAGGTGTAACCCCAATTGGGCTTGGTGCTGTAATTGCCAACGAGCGATACGTTTCTAATTTTGTAGCTTGGGCCAACTTGTCCTGTGAATCCGCTTAATTGTACAAAACTTTCAGGAATAAACCATTGACTCCTTTCTGCCAATGGAGGAGCCAGGTAATAATTATTATAGAGGTAACTGCTTGTTTTAAAAGCATCGACCTGGGCCCTGGAAGTCAAGTTGAAGCTTCCAATAAGAATAAATAATAGAATTTTAAGTATCCGCATTAACCTGCAATGTACAAAACTATAATTATTTTCTAAAGCGAGCGGCAACAACTATTTCTTTGTTGCCGCTTGTCCAGTCATAAAAGCCGGTTCCTGATTTTGCGCCTAAATGCCCGGCTTCCACCATATTAACTAATAACGGACAAGGTGCATATTTCGTATTACCATAACCTTGATATAAGATGTTCATAATAGACAAACACACATCGAGGCCAATAAAATCTGCAAGTCTTAATGGGCCCATAGGGTGTGCCATGCCCAGTTTCATCACGGTATCTATGCCCAATACATCGGAGATGCCCTCATTTAAGGTAATAATAGCCTCATTAATCATTGGCATAAGAATCTTGTTAGCAACAAACCCCGGGTAATCTTCTACGATTACAGGCGTTTTTTGCAGTTCCAGGGATAGGTGTTGGATGCGATCTGTTGTGTTATCAGAAGTGTCATAACCACGTATTATCTCCACAAGTTTCATTACAGGAACAGGATTCATGAAATGCATTCCAATAACCCTGTCGGGCCTTTGGGTTGCAGAGGCCAGTTTTGTAATTGATAGGGAAGAAGTGTTGGAGGCAAGTATTGTTTCCGGTAAGCATAGTGTATCTAGCTGAGCCAGTATTTTCTTTTTTAACGTTTCTTGCTCAGTAGCGGCCTCAATGACTAATTCTGACTGAGCGAGGTCATTCATGTCGGTGCTAAAAGTCAAAAGTGACAGTGCATGTTGAGCCTGATCAGCTGTAATGAGCTCCTTTTTTACCTGACGGTCGAGGTTTTTTTGAATCGTTTCTTTGGCAAGTGCGAGAACATCGTTACTGATGTCTATAAGGACCGTATTGCGTCCATTTAATGCGAAAACATGTGCGATTCCATTTCCCATGGTTCCGGCACCAATTACTCCAATGTTTTTCATAAGTGATCGTCTGCTCGTTGAATGATTTTTAATACCAACTCATGTGGGTCTCCGTCATTATCTTTCAATCGAATCAAAATATCCGGGTTGTCCTTGTCTTTGTTGATTTTCATATTCTCAATATATGAATAGGATAAATGTTCATTGATATGCGATTGCAGTTTTTTCAGGATATCCGCCATTTCTATTTCCAGTGGGCTCGGATTGTAAGATTTTGTGATCATATAGCAACGAATTAAATTGTTGACGAAAATTTAGGTATTCAAACGTAAAAAAAATTACTAAAGTTTAACTCTGAACGATACAATTCGTAATGAATTATCGTATATTCAAAGGCTACTTTTTGAAATATTAAATCAAAGTGACAAAATATTATAAGAGATTTGAAGAAATGGCTAAGTTTTGGTTGGCCGAGTTAGAGAAGTATAATGAGGAGCCATTTCAGCGCAAGCCGGATGAAACGGGGCGTTCAATGGGGCAGCTTTATGCCCATCTCATTGGTCAGGCACAGAATTTTCACCTCATCAACGCTCAGAAATGTGTTGAAAGTACAGACGGAGCTTTGAGGGGAAAGAAAACCTTTAAGGGTTTTTTGACCTTTTCGAGAGGCTTGTTGAAGCAATCATCTAAAAGAACGAAGGCATTTGAGAAAGAAGCGCCGAGACCCTATGAAAATTTGATGGCTACCCGCGACAAACTCATTAGGTTGATCAAAGATATGGCAGATATGGACGAGCGCCTGGAAAAGTCAGGGTCAGCATACAAAGTGAAACATGAAGAATTGGGCTTTTTGGATGGGAGAGAATGGTATCAGCTAGTTGAATTGAATTTCCGATTTCATATCAAGTTTAAAGAACAGGTAGATCAATATTTAATGAAATAGGTGAAAAAATCAACCTATAAGGTATTTTGGCGAACCTTCCGGGTTCCTGGAATTACCTATAAGGTGTTTTTAGGAACCTGGAAGGTTTATAGAGTAACCTTATAGGTTGAGAAATATACCTGGAGGGTGTGAGCGGCATTAAATAAGCAGATAGTGCTTTGCAAAAAGAGTCTTTAACAAAAAAGGCAATTTCATTTGAAATTGCCTTTTTTGTTAATGCTTTTGGACTTCTTAGTGTCCCATACTTCTACGTTTTTTCTGCTTACGCTGACTTGGGTGACCACGCTTATGGTGATTGGCACCTGAGTGGTGTTTCATATCACGCTGGTCTTTCTTATTCCACTGCTTAGTACCTTCTGCGTTACGTTCTACGAATTTAGGAGTAATACGCATACCCACAATTATTTCATGGCTACCCTGGCTGTATCTACGTATAGAACTCAGTGTAGCGTCATAGGAGTAGGCAACTTCCAAATCAAAGTGGTTTTGCTTGTGTATATTTCGCTCCGGAGTAAGGTCGTATAATAAACCAACCGTAGCAGCGATAGCATCACCCACACGATATGTAACACCACCATAAATATTATCCGTCCAGTCGAAACGTAGGTTTAAGTCTACAGATGGAGGAGATGCGTCAGTCTTTTTAACTAATATTGAAGGCATCACAAACAAACGTTTAGTATCATCAAATCCGAACTTCGAAGAAGCGGTGAATATATGGTGACGCGTTAATCTTCTTAAATCATAGCCGTTTTCAACGGTGTTGAGCTCACCCGTAACAGCATCAATTCTGTTTTTAAATATTTGATAGGTAGTAAATCCAATTTGGAATAATTCCCCAAAATAAATCATGGCTCCTAAGGTACCATCAAATTCGTTTTTCGCCCAGTTGTTATTACCCTGGTCAACCAAATCAAGGATTGTAGGGTCAATATGGTTACCGATCCCGCGGTTACCGTTGACGATATCCTCATCTTGTAAATAATCAAGGCCACCTTCGCCTGCTGCAACAAGTCCAAGTCGCTGCATTCCAACATTCATACCAAAAGCCAATCGCAAAGCATCATGTCTTTGATCCCCGTATGCTTTACTTTCAGTAAGCTGAAGGTTATAGGATGCGTTCAGATACGCAAATTGACGCTTAGTGGGAGCTGTTACATCGTTAGCAATGATCATCCCCAAACCTATCCAGTTATGATCATCCATTTGAGCCGTACGCGCGTGGTGCGGCTTGCCAATCGGAGAGTGAACTGTTAAGTATTGTGTTTCAAGGTTAATATCGTGAGATGAGTTATCTGTCGTGCCTTGAGATGCATTTCCATTGTTATTTTGGACGTGAGATTCAAATCCGGTCCACTGATTTCTATAACCTGTCTTAATATCCACCCAATCTTCAATTCCTGAAACGGCAGGGTTAACCAAAAACTCATTGGTCATAAAGTGCGTGTACTGTGGCAATTGCTGGGCAAAAGTGCTCGTAGCAAGTGCCAAAATGGTTAGTCCTACTATTGAACGAATGTTTTTCATCATATCTCTACAGTATCTTCTAGCTTTATGCGCTCCACTTATCATTTAATAAAACTTAAAAGTTAAGTTATTGTAAGAATTACGTTTTAAGCAGCATTATCGAAAAATAACAGAAAAAAATGACAATCGGAAATTATTTCGACAGGATCTTGACGATTTTTTGACGAAATAGTTCAAAAAACTCTTTAATCCGTACAATATTGTCGCCCATAACCTGCTCTCACTAGTTTAAACTATTCGGACTTTCTTTTTATTGATTTTAATCAACAAAAAATAATCATTATTAGAACCTTAAATAGTAATTTTGGTTTAACTAAACGGAGGACACAACGATGAATTATAAATTACTTGGAGATTCGGATTTAAAAGTCAGTACCATTTGTCTGGGAACCATGACTTTTGGCGAGCAAAACGATGAAGCAGACGGTCATGAACAGTTGGACTATGCACTGGCACACGGAGTGAATTTTATTGATACAGCAGAGCTCTATTCTATCCCAGGAAGACCCGAGACGCAGGGTTCTACAGAAAGTATTATTGGTACCTGGATTCATAAACGGAATAAGAGAGATGATTTTATGCTGGCAACGAAAATTGCGGGTCCTTCACCAGGCTTAAAATACATACGTGAAGATCTGGGCTTTGGCAAAAGGCAGCTAAATGAAGCGCTGGAAGCTAGTTTGACACGTTTGCAAACCGATTATATCGATTTGTATCAGTTGCACTGGCCCGAAAGAAAGGTGAACAGCTTCGGGAAATTGGATTATACCTTCGACCCTGATGAGCAATGGGAAGACAATTTCATGGAGGCGCTTACTGTACTTCAAGGTTTTATTAATGACGGAAAGATACGTTATATCGGTGTGTCTAACGAAACACCATGGGGAGTGCACCGAATTTTGAATTTGGCAGAAAAACACAACTTGCCTAAAATTATATCGATACAAAATCCTTATAGTTTGTTGAACAGGTCTTTTGACGTAGGCCTGGCAGAGATGTGTATGAGGGAGCATATGGGACTATTGGCTTATTCGCCACTTGGTTTTGGCATGTTGACAGGGAAATACTTCAATAATCAAAAGCCTGAAAACGCACGACTTACATTATTTCCTAACTTCGCCCGGTATTCGAGCACACAATGTATGGAGGCATCGCTCAGGTACAATGAGATTGCTAAAGATGCAGGAATGTCATTAGCACAGCTGGCCTTGGCTTTTATCAATACAAGACCCTGGTTGGGTAGTAACATTATTGGTGCAACCAATATCGATCAATTGAAGGAAAACATTTCAAGTGTTGAAGTTGATTTCAATGATGAGTTGTTAAAGGCTATTAATGAGGTGCATGGTGAGATTTCTAACCCGGCGCCTTAATTTATAGTAATTTGGCGAATACTTATTTTCAGTTCAGGCAATTTCGCATCGAGCAGGAACGCTGTGCCATGAAGGTAGGCACCGATGGTGTCTTGTTAGGGAGTTGGGTGTCCATGCCTGAATCCGGTTGTATACTGGATATAGGGACAGGTACGGGGCTCATTGCGCTAATGGCTGCTCAGCGAACTAACGCAAGTGTATATATAAAAGGGGTAGAGCTTGATAAAATGGCGGCCCAACAGGCCAAAGAGAATGTAAAATTGAGTCCATGGAGTGAAAGAATCCAAATAATGGAAAGTGATATTCTTGATTTTGAAACGGAATTGAAATTTGATTGTATAGTTAGCAATCCACCCTATTTTCAACACACCAAGCCGCAAAGGTCGTCATCGCATGTCCTGGCTCGGCACACCGATTCTTTATCGTTTGAACTTTTAATAGAGGTAGTAAATAAATTATTAAAAAATGAGGGTGTTTTTGCCTTAGTAATTCCTGCTGAGGCCGTAGCGAAAGTGATCGCATTGGCCGGCAAAAAGGGGCTGCATGTCATTCGTTATTGTCGCATTCTTGGTAAGGAGGGTGGGGGTGAAGTGAGACGGCTCATGGAGTTTTCGAGAATCAAAACTAACTGTTTAGTTGAAGAATTGGCTGTAAGAGCAACTAATGGAGCACATGCTGCCGAATACAAAAAACTTACCCGGGCCTTTTACCTTAATTACTAATTTTTGCTCTTGTAATTCGAGGCTTTTCTTGATTTGTAATCGAGAAACTTTATAAGCCTGTTACTATATCTTATAACCATGTCGGATTACAGCGGTGTTTCGCTTGTGCTAATCTTAGCAGCTCGCTAAGATTTAAATAAGCTATTGATATTTTCAATCAAAATAATCCCTGACCCCGGTTTTTCCGGCTTCAGTTAACAGTGTTTTTTGCTCCTTACTTAATCGTTTTACTTTAGGGCCTATACCTCGTGTAGGGATGGAAATAGTGCGGTTCCAATCTTCTTTTTGAAGTTGTTGCCGGTTCAATTGTTCAATAATCAAGGTGTAAAAGGCGTTGGTATAGTCTTTTATTGAATGTATTTGCTGAGGGGCCAGTCCTTCGTGACTTTTCTGGTAAGTATACTGTTCGTCACTCTCCAGGCGAAGACCTAGCGTCTGATTATTAATTTCGTTTCCTTGAACAAATGGCTCCTTATCGAATATATGTATAGGGTAATTGGCTACAACACCTCCATCTATCATAACATGGCAGCTGTCACTGGCCTTCTTGGCAGGTACAACTGTGCCGTCCGGTTCCATGAACACCGCTTCGAAATAAAGAGGGACCGACATCGATATTAATACAGCATCGCTAATGGGCATGTCAGGAAAGGAGTGATGTGAAAAGGTTATTGGTGCTTGTTTGGTGAGGCTGGTGCCTACTACAAATAATTCTTTATACTGTGAATTGGAGCTACTTAATTCTCTTAAATTGTCAAAGGTAAGATTGGGACTTCCTGTTTTACCTATAATTAATTGCTCTAACCATTTTCGAAAACGTTCGTGGCGGTACCAGCCATATCTTTTAAACATGCGGCTAATTCCGCCAATAAAAATAAACTGCCCCTGGTTAAAACTACCGAAGTTGGTTTCGAAAAGAATGCTATCCATTTCTTGCGCGTTGTAGCCCAGAGAAAGAAGTAGTGCGGTGATGGCACCAGCAGATGTTCCGCCAACTCTTTTTATCGATTGTATTTTGTCTTGCATTTCCAATTCCTGTATGGCGCCCACATAGGCTATTCCACGAATACCGCCACCTTCCAAAACGAGGTTTTCAATGGTGTTTACATCTTGTGCATTCAGGAAAGCGCCGGGAAGAAATGTGATTATTAGTAAAGCGAAATGAGTGATTTTATAGCGCATCGATATTAAATAGAATGTTGAAAGTAGGCTAAAACTACAAAGAAATGCCTGAAAATGGACTTATCGTATCGTAAAAGTCAAATCTCGGCCTTTAATTATAAAATTTGAACGATTTTTACCTTAAATTGCCCGTGAATTAGGGATATAGCCATGGATTTTAAGAACATTAAGAATATAATATTTGATCTGGGTGACGTAATCATCAATATCGATCCATCCAAAACCTATCAGGCCTTTGCCGATCTGATGGGGAAAAGCCTCGAAGATACTAAGGCACAGTTTGATGATCTTCAGGTTTTTGAACGTTACGAGTCCGGTGATTTTAGCAATGCGAGTTTCATTACGTTTTTAAAGGAAAATTTAAATCTGGATTCAGGAGATGACAAAATTATCAAGGCCTGGAATGAGATCTTACTGGATATTCCTGCCCATCGTGTTGAGACAATAAAGCGTTTGGAAGGTAAATACCGTTTATTCTTGTTGAGTAATACAAGCGATTTACACATTATTGAAACTAACCGTCGCTTGAAAGCAGTAAGTGGCATCGAAAAGTTAGACGATTTATTCGAAATAGCTTTTTATTCTTACAAACTTGAAATCAGGAAGCCAGACCCTGAAATATACCTGCGTGTAATGAAACAGGGGAATATGAAACCAGAGGAGACCTTGTTCTTAGACGATAACTCCGACAACGTGCGCTCGGCCTCTGCTTTGGGAATACATACCATACAAGTCAAAAAAGATAGTTCTATCACTGAATATTTAAAGGATGCCTGAACAGCACAGCTGGAAAAAGTATAGCATTCATATAGGTTTATTTTTGCTTACGTTCGTTGCCGCCACATTAGCCGGTGCCGAACACTCGAATTATCCAAATTTTAGTTTTGGTGCTCTTCCAGAGGTCGACGACGAAGCTATAATGAATGGCGTCAAATCGACAAAATGGCAATGGTTTATGTCTTGGAGTGACATTAAAGACGGACTGTGGTACTCAATTCCTTTTTTGTTCATTCTCACCTGCCACGAATTTGGTCATTATTTTATGGCCCGGTATTATAAAATAAAAACAAGCTTGCCGTACTACATTCCTGTTTGGTTTCCGCTTATGGGAATGGTTTGGATAGGAACGATGGGAGCTGTAATCCGCATTCGAGATATTACTCGTACTACCAAACAGTATTTTGATATTGGCATAGCGGGACCTTTGGCCGGTTGGGTAGTAGCTATTTTATTGCTTACCTATGGATTTACCCATTTACCCAGTAAAGACTACCTTATCGAGGTAAACGCCTATTACCAGGTGGCTAAAGATAAGTATGGCGAAGATTTCGATAAAAAGCACCTGGAGGAAGTGTTTCATCGAATAGAAAGTCAGGCGAAGGAAGCAGGAGTGCAAGAAGACATCAATCCGGAGGAGTATTTATTTCATGTGGGCGGTAATATTACATTTTGGTTCTTCGAAAATTTTGTGGTAGAGGACAAGTCGCGTATACCAACAAAATACGATTTATTGCATTATCCCTTTTTGTTTGCAGGCTATTTAGCACTCTTTTTTACCGCACTCAATTTAATGCCTATTGGTCAGCTCGATGGGGGGCATATCCTTTTTGGGCTTGTTGGAGAGAAGAATCACCGCCTTATTTCTCCCATGATATTTACTGCCTTCATTTTATATGCAGGCCTGGGGAATGAATTTATATCCATAAATCCTCACAACGACCTGGCAAATGTAATTTTGAATGGACTGCTGTACATCGGATTTATTTTTATCATGTATTTGCGCGTTTTTGATGAGCGAAGGACGGTGGCAATGGTTGCTGTTGCCATATATACCTTTCATTTTATGATGAGCACCTTTTTTCCTGAAGTGGAAGGTTATCCGGGTTGGTTGTTTTTTGGATTGTTATTAGGGCGTTTTATGGGGGTGTACCACCCTCCGGTTCATGAAGAACAACGACTGGATACCAAGCGCAAGGTTTTGGCCTGGATTGCATTTGTGATATTTATTATCAGCTTTAGTCCGTCGCCATTTAATGGTATGTAACTGATCGGGGATCACTGCCTTTGAGCTTTTGAAATAATAGCGGATTGTGATGTTTTCAAGCCTTAGCGTACTAGCGAGTGCTTTCACGTATATTGTATGAGTAATTCTTTTGGTCTATCATAAGGGCTTTTAAATCAATTTAACTTAAGTGGGAACGTGTATTCCTTATTATTCAACGAAGTCGTTTTAAAAAGAATTAAAGATCATATGAAGAGGGAGGAAATGGCTAGAGTTACTCCAGGAAGACCTTTTGCATCAGTGGTTCGTCCCGTTGGTTTTTTAACTCCAGTAAATAAAGTCCTTTACCGGAAAACTCAAGCTGTCGTTCTTCGGGGTTTACTTGTATTTCGTTGGTCACATCAATCCCATTCAGGTCGTATACAGCGTTTAGCCGATAACCTTCATTGATATAAATAGTTCCTGAGGAGGGATTAGGATAGACAAGCGATTCCTGTTTGTCAGACTTATCAAAGATACTCAAAACTTTGTCTCCAAATCGCGGCCTGATCATGATGTTACCCCAGGCGTCGAATTCAAAATCCTGACTGAAGAAAGAAGAAGCACTGTTTCTAAACCACATTTTTTGAAGGTGGTCGGAACTTTTGTCGAGTCCTATTGGTAAGTTGGTTTCCGTATTTTGGTCATAACCAACATAGAACTTACCGGCAGGTATGCTGATTGGCTCTTCGAAATAGATGGTGGTGAAATCATAAAGGTCATTATTGGCTGTAGCGAATAAGGTGTCCGGGTATTCTATTTTTAATGAGGCTTTGTTTCCATCCTCGATGAGGCTTACGGAACCTTCCTGGTTATCTGGTCCGTAAATTTCTGACCACACATGAATATTGATTCTTTCTACACTTAAATCGAAATCAAATTTAGGGAAAAGAAAGTCGATACCAATAAGGTCGGCATCCTTTATGATGTTGTACTCAAGTGCTAATTCACCATATCCTTTCATGCTGATGCCCAGTTCCGGTGTGCCGTCGTCATATGATAAATAATTTTCCAGGGTGTTGACAACGCTTATAGAATCAGTATTGGTGATATTGTCCGAACCGTTGACGCTAATTGTGGTTTCGAGTACCATATAATCGGGATTGCTAGCCAATGCGTTTACAATTCCTTGTGCTATAGCGCTTTTGTCAAGCGACCAATACGTTTCGAAAAGTTCCATGGGTTCAATAAGATTGGTTGTGTTGAAATCGGTTGTACCCTGAATAATTTGTTGTTCGCCATTGGCAGTCTTGGCTACTATTTGCGTAGGTCCGTCGTTGGCAAAGTCTTGTCTGTTGTACTGTGCATTTATTAACTGCGAATAAATAGTATCGCTTAAAAAACTTTCAGGGTCTTCAAGAAAATGATCGATAGGTATAGCTGAGAATTCTTTAAATAATGAAGTAGGAATTTTGTTACTCGACATATCATTAGTCCATGCTTCGGTATCTCTATTATTGTTCAATTCTACATTGTCAATTTGCCACATATCGTAATACCCGGATTGGCGTCCAAAAGTCTCGAACTTAAATTGAAATCCTTCATGAAAGAAAATAGAGTCTGTTATCTCCACAAATTGATAATTAAACTGTTGGCCGTTAGGTGCATTGGTGATGGTGTCAAATTCTTCAGGGCTTATAGGCCATGCTTTTCGCCAAAGGGTGTCTTTAGCTAAAAAGAATAAGCTCAGGGAATCTCCTGTTGAAGGATTTGGTCTCATTTCGTCTTCGATACCACCTTTTTGCCAAAAGAAGCTTAAGGCCAGCTGATCTGATTCCGAAAAACCTGAAAGGTCGATATGTTGTGAGGTCAATACGTCGGTGATGCCTTCTTGTTGGACAGTATTAACACCGTTAAATTCAGGGAAGAAGTAAGGTGTTCCTTCGATAGTAAGACCATCAAAAGTGGCGCAATTCGGGCTTGGGGGGTTTTCACAAAAACGGTTACTTATAAAAGTACCACTGGAACTCAGCCATTTGGAGGAATCCGGATAGATGTGACTTTCACTAAAATTGTCAAAAAAAGGCAAATTAATAGTGTCTTCATGAACGGAAGCGGTCATTTTAGCCGCAGGCTGAGCATGAAGCTTATTGTGCTCAAACGGAACAACGCTAAGTTGCGATTTGGCAATTAATGTGAGTAATAACACCGATCCAAGTAGAATTATTCTTTTCATCTAATAAGGGTCTAGCTACATAACGAGCTTAAATGATTATTCTTTTGTATTAGTATTATTTTTTATTCCTCAATTTTCGTCATTAAAATTACCGTTACCCACCTGGTAGTCGATTTTTGTATATAATTCGAGTTTATCGCCAGGCTTGAGTTCTTTGCCATTAGCGAAGACCTTATAGATGAAGTTTTTATGACCTGGAACCTTGGTTGCTCTTCCTGCTTCGAGTTTAAGTGACTTTAAGTTATTCTTAAAGTTGTTTACATCAATGAAGAACTTGTTTTCAAGCATGTCTTTGGTAATGGAAACTTTGGGAGCTTCTTTTTCATTGATAGTCAAATAGATCGTTCTATTCTCTTTCACCTTCGATTTTGCTTCAGGCGATTGTCTTATAATTGTATTTAAGGCGTGTTTTTCCGAAAATGCGATCTCAGAAACTTTGAATCTCAGTTTTCGTTTGCTTAGAATTTCTTCAGCACGATCGAGGCCAAGGTTTTCGAGGTTGGGTACCGTAATGGTTTGTTTGTGCCTGGTGTATGAAGGGAGGTACCAATTAAAGAAACCATAAATGAAGAAAAAAGTAATAGTACATATAATTAAAAGGTGAACCAACACCCATTTCCATGAGTTAACTTTCAGAAAACTAAGATTCATCTAACTAATATTTTTATTTGTCGGTCGAATTATTGCCCTGGCATAGTCGCATTAGGATCAAAAGGGTCGGTAAGGTTTATGGCTTCAACGCCTGTAATTTCAGGTACCGCCTTTTTGATCGATTCTTCAATTCCGGCCCGGAAGGTTGTTACAGACATTTTGCATGTACCACAAGCCCCTAATAATTCAAGAATCACACGTTTATCCTCAGTGATTTCAACTATTTTAACATCACCTCCATCAGCTTTCAGATAAGGTCTAATGGTGTCAATAGCCTCTTCGACTTTCTTTTCTAAAGATTCGTTTGTCAAGATATCACTCATTTTTAAATTTTTACTTCTACTTCGTTAGTTGCTGGTAAATTGGCGTTCCTTATAGCAATCTGTTGAGCAAGTGTTTCTCCCAATGCATTAAATGCATTTCCTGAGATATTGTTTTGCAAAACTGCCGGCTTACCCTCATCCCCACTTTCTCGTATCGACTGTACAATTGGAATTTGACCTAAAAATGGAACCTGGTGCTTTTTTGCCAATTCTTTACCACCGTCCTTACCAAATATATAATATTTATTTTCAGGTAATTCTGCCGGGCTAAAGTAAGCCATATTTTCAATGATTCCCAAAACGGGTACATTAATTTGCGCTTGTTTAAACATGGCCACACCTTTTTGGGCATCGGCCAATGCTACTTTTTGAGGAGTAGTAACCACAACAGCTCCTGTAACAGGTACCGATTGCACCATAGTTAAGTGAATATCACTCGTTCCGGGAGGAAGGTCTATAAGCAGGTAATCAAGCTTGCTCCACTTCACGTCATTAAAAAACTGTTTTAAGGCCGAGCTTGCCATTGGCCCACGCCATACCAGTGCATCATCTGCTGGTGTAAGAAAACCAATAGACATGACTTCAACTCCGTATTTCTTTAGTGGAATTACAAAGCTTTTCCCGTCTTCTTCAACTACACCAGGTCTTTCATTCTCCATTCCCATCATCACAGGAATAGACGGTCCGTAGATATCGGCATCTATAAGGCCTACCTTTGCTCCGGCCTCTGCCAGTGCTATTGCCAGGTTGGTAGAAACCGTTGACTTGCCTACACCACCTTTTCCAGAAGAGATGGCGATAATGTTTTTTACGTTTTCGAGAGCACCCTTTTCTTCAAGACTAGAAGTTACATCGGCTGTAATATTAACTACAATGTTAATTTCTTCGGATACCAGTGTTTTTATGGCCTCAATGCAATTATTCCTTATAATTTCCTTTAAGGGGCATGCGGGAGTTGTTAAGTTTACAGTGAAAGAAAGTGTGTCATCTTCAATAACAACATCTTTTATCATTCCCAAACTTACCAGATCTTTCTTCAAATCAGGATCTTCAACCGTTCCCAAGGCTCTTAATACCTCTTCTTCACTTACTTGCATAGGTACAAAAATAAGCTTTTTTCTTATGAATTACACGCTAATAATAAATTACCGTTAGATTTGAATCCCAACAGGCAAATTTATCAGTCTACACTTTTTTGACGGTTATTTCTTATTCCCCTGTAAAGGGTATTGTCATCAAATTCATTTTCAAAACCCAACTCCAGGTTTCCGGTGAAAGGTTCTTCGAAAAAACTAAAAGAGAATTGCTCGTTTGTTAATAAACTAAAGAGATCTAATGACTGAAACTGTTTTTCTGTAAACCAGTAGTTAGGAAGATTTGTTTCTGGGGGAGTCTTGATGTAAGCTAAAAATGACTCGGCCAGGGAAATTCTTCTTTGGCCGATTTCTTTGAAAGAAAGATCTTCTATGAGAATAAAGTTACTTCCTAATCTACGGACAATATCGATAACTTTTTCGGGACTGTTATGTAGCCAATGATGGAAGTTTTGGTTACAAATATCTAGCAGTTCAATAAATTGGGCGCGTACCTTCTTACCTTTTTCAGTTAATTGATAAAAATTGAGCGCATTGAGTATGGAAGGTTTTATGAGACCCTTTTCGATGAGGCTCTTAGCCACGTGTTTGTGCTTATACTTGGAATAGCTGTCGCCAACTTCCAGAATAACCCGACTTGCATAAAAGGGAAGTGGGATAATAATGGGGTGCATCAAAAATGGCATTAGCAAGGGGTGGTTTACCCTATTCGGACGCTCCTGGTCAAATTTTTGCCCCCGGGTAATTGTAAAAAGCAGTGTATAACCCCGGTTGCCTCTACCGGGAATTTTTTTCTTTTTACGTTTAAGGTTGAGCTTCTCTTGCAACACGCACTCTTTGATACCATTGATGAGCATTTCTTTGCCCGTACTTTTCTGTGGTTCAAGGAGCATCATACTTTCTGCAATAGAAAGCGGAATGGTTTTATCTTTGCTAATTTGCTTCAATACAATAGTACAATATACAAAAAAGTATTGACTATTTCATGGTAATATTGCGTATTGAATGATGCCTGTATTAAGACCTTATACTTTAAACCACGTAATTTTGGACATCCTCGGTGGTAATAATAGTATCACTCATAATTATTAATCTTTCAACTACATTCCTCAGTTCGCGTATATTTCCCGTCCATGGCAATTCCTGCAATTTTTCGATTGCTTTTTTATCGATAGATTTTGGAGCTGTGCCATAGTCTTCAGCGATATCTTTTAAAAATTTGTCTATCAATATTGGGATGTCATCTTTTCTATCGGCAAGTGAAGGCACCTTTATGACAATTACACTTAATCGATGATAGAGGTCTTCTCTAAAATCGTTTTCAGCAATCATCGTTTTGAGGTCTTTGTTTGTTGCTGCTATAACACGTACGTCGATTTTAATCGATTTATCACCGCCCACTCGGGTAATGATATTTTCCTGCAGCGCTCTTAGTACTTTTGCCTGTGCTGAAAGGCTCATATCTCCAATCTCGTCCAAAAAGATAGTGCCACCACTAGCTTGTTCAAATTTTCCTATACGTTGTTTAACTGCAGAAGTAAATGCGCCCTTTTCATGCCCAAATAGTTCGCTTTCAATCAATTCGCTGGGGATTGCTGCGCAGTTCACTTCAATAAAAGGCCCCTTTTCTCTTGCGCTTTTATGGTGTAGCCATCTGGCTACAAGCTCTTTACCCGATCCGTTAGGGCCAAGTATCATGACCCGCGCGTCTGTTGGACCTACTTTTTCTATGGTTTGTTTAACGGTTTCCATGGGGGCGGATTCGCCTACCATGTCGTATTTTTTATTAATTTTTTTCTTTAAGGTCTTTGTTTCCGCTACCAAAGTAGTTTTATCTGATGCATTTCTTACGGTAACCAAAAGCCGGTTTAAGTCCGGTGGTTTGGGAATAAAATCAAAAGCTCCTTTCTTGGTTGCTTCGACGGCTGTTTCTATGGTGCCATGTGCAGAAATCATGATGAACTGCAATTCTTTTCCTAATTCCATGGCTTTTTCCAACAGCTCAACTCCGTCCATTTTAGGCATCTTTACGTCACATAAAACAACATCGTAATCGTTCTTTTTAACTTTTTCGAGTCCCTCCTGGCCATCCTGGGCTTCATCTATTTCGTAGTTCTCATATTCGAGAATCTCCCTTAATGTACCTCTAATAGCTTTTTCGTCGTCAACAATTAGGATCTTTGTCATAAATTTCGTGGTCAGTTCAAATTATAAAAAACAGACATTGTTTGTGATAAAGCAAGCGTGTAAGCCGGGTTCTGTCACTACCGAAGTAGCCCCTATCATTTATCTAAACGACCCACCCACCAAAATCGAGCGAGCAACTCTTAGCCCACTTTCATGGGACATTTTGGCTTATTTGGTCTTTCAGCCCAAAAGGTTTACCTGCATATAATGTTACCATCATAAGCCGTGAGCTCTTACCTCACATTTTCACCCTTACCTCAAAGAGGCGGTTTATTTTCTGTGGCACTTTCTGTCAATAAAGCGTTTCCACCTTAATGCCCCCGGTTTCTCGGGGTATGGCGCTCTATGCTGCCCGGACTTTCCTCTTCAGTTTAACTGAAGCGATAAGGAAGCTTGCAGCATAAATATATTAGAATTTGGAATCTTGGCCAAGTATTTGGAGGAGACTCTACAATTTAACGTAAGTGGCTCCATATCCGAATTTGGTTTTTGAAGCGTCTTTGAAAAAAGAAATTTGGCCATGACGACTCAAAATACGATGAATTTCCATGCGAAGTACTCCATTTCCCACACCATGTATAAATGTTATTTCGTCCATGTTGCTGGAAATAGCCTCATCCAGTTTTTGCTCAAAGAAGTTAAGCTGAGTTTTTAATATTTCGTCTTTAGGTAAGGTATCCGCTTGTGGGTGTATCGCTTCGATATGAAGGTCGATTTCGGTAGATTTTAATTGACCCTTGTTTTCATAATCTCTTACCATCGATGCCCCCTTTTCCATCATCTTATTGGCCAACTCTTGCTTGTCGATGGAAGGTGATTTATCTTTTTGTGCGGTCTGTGCGGGCTCCTGTTGAAGTTTATGATCCAGCGGGTACAAAAATCCCTTTTCCTGTTTTAATGGTAATACAGTTTTGTTGCTTTTTACCTGATCGGCTGTTAGATGAACCTGGCTATCGATAACAGGAAATAATTGAGATTGATCTTTGTGGTGTTTTAATCCCTGAATCATGAGGGAGGGCCATTTCAAACTTTTTTGTGCCGACCATTGCGTGATATGTTGCGTACTTTTCGCCCTTAATACCCCTGAAATGGTGTTTGATGTGTTTGAATCGTTTTTTTCAAGAACTATAAAGAACAGATCGATGTCTGTATTGTTGATGAGTTCAACAAAAATTGCATTCTGCTCTTGATATGCCGCAAGAAAAATGCCTGTCAGCGCTTTGGCCTGTCTTTGAATGACGGGAGTCGGGTTGTTGTTTTGTACGGGAGCTTCGAAATTGGAGGCTTCTTCCTGTGCTACAATTACAAGATCACTTGCCAAAACCGGGATTGTGAAACCGTCTTCGATTTCAATTTCAACCAAATTGTTGGGCAAAATTTTTACTACTATTCCTTCTTCATCGCCGTGTTTGGTACGTACTTTGCTTCCTAAATTCATATCCTTATTATTCGTCAGAAATACATGGGATGCAAAACTAATCCTTTTTTAGCATTGATTTCTATAGCCGGGAATGGAATTTTAATGAAGTTGGCTGCATGTAATAGCCATTTTACGAACTTTCTTTTTGTTTTTACCTGTGTCCAGTCCACATCCAAACTAAACAAGCACTGGCGGTACATCTGGTGCCCCTCGGCACTATTTTGCACTTCCCGTGCCCGCAGCATATCATTAGCACCATAGCCGACAGACAATGATAGCCATGGAGGTATCCTTTCGAAATTGGTAAGTAGTCTAATGTTCGCACTGAACCAGTACGTTTGACCATTATAATCTTTAAGAACCTGTTCCATGAAGGTGGCTCCAAGCACATCTGGTCTCAATGGAGCTATTTCGGACCGCGAAAACGAAAATTTTGGCCTGATTTTAATTTGATCCCATAAGCGATATTGCATGTACAGAAACGCGCTGCCTGTGGCATTAGCAAGGAGGTCGCCCCAAGAGGCACCAAAGGCAGGAGAGAAGCCATCCAGAATTTCGATAGGGGTTTGGTAAATTATGCCCACGAGCATTCCATAAAAGTATGCCTTGTTGTTATCAATTCCGCTCCACTGGAAGGCTTTTACACCAATATCACTCATTTGGTATGCCCAGTAAAAATGCCCTACTTTATCCATTTGGAGCCATTCTGCGTTGTCATTAAAAAAGTGAAATGCGTTTCTGGGTTGATTCTTGTACCAAAGTTCGTTCATACCTACCAGGCTGGCTCCATAAAGTCCGGATGCACTTAGAATTAATGTTTTGAATCTTTTATTTGAAAAGTCTGTTTGTACAGAGTCCTGAGTGAATCCCCGAAATACGAACGAAACATAAACAACAATAAGAATTAATACTTTGTAGCGTTGATTCATGAACAAACAAATATGCTCCTAATTTAGGTGATTATTGACTGCTATGAAGTTCTTTTTCTTTTTTCTTTCTTTTTATCAAATCAGTGAATTTGTCGAAAGAAGCAGTGTGGGTAAAACCAACTCCATAAACGGTAGTACTTCTTGTCAGATCTGTATTTAGCGTTTGCCCCGATTTGTTATACGCTTTTAATCTTATTTTTCCTTCTTTATCTAAGGTGTATTCGAATGTCCACTCACCAAATACATTGGCAATGTTTTCGTTATCCAGATTTGTGAAGTTGTTATTCTGTGTGATGCGCGCCCTGTTGTTGATATTATATTCGAATTCTACGTTGAAAATATTGTCTTTTAGCGGATCGAAACCACTCCAGTCGAAATTTACCTGTAAATTAGGATCCCATTGTGACAACCAGTTGCTGAATTGGTTGGAAAAGAGCTCACTTACGCTACTTATTGACCCTGAAGCGATGTCAAGATTGTTAGATGACATGGGAGCAAATTGCTTCATAAACATCAGTGTAAATACCTGTTTGTTTAGTTCTTGTTCATCGTCGCGCATCCTTGTTTGAAATGGTCCTACAATGTTTTCTACGGTGGAGGGATAGTTGAATATATCGATCTTGAAATTAATTAGAGGAGACAGTAGCGGGCCTTTGAGGTTCAAAGCCACCTCTACCGGGTAATTCCTGGTGATGCCGGGATCGATTGGCGTATCTACGGTAAATTCACTCTGGTTAACCAAAGGTTTAATATCAGTTTTAAGTTTGTATTTTGCCAGGATATCTAATTTCCCTTCATAGGGATCTCCACTCCAATAAATAGTACTGTTAGGTTGAATCAGGAATTTTTTGTTCACAACATTCATAAAAGTGAAATTGTACGTCCCCTCTCTTATTTCATAACTTCCGTACATGTTAAAATCGCCTCGGGTATCAATTTCCATATGTACCTGACCCTGCCCTGTCCCTTTTATTATATCGCCGGCTTTTTGATCAAAAATTACTTCAAACTTGACATCATTTGTAATATTAAAATTTATATCGGTACGGATGCCCGAAAGATTGATGTTTGTATTGCCCTCTTTTTCTTTGACTTTTTCCCGTTCAGATCTTGGTATGAATTTTATATAATCCTTTTGAGCAATATTTTCTTCTTCTTCCAGAGGAATATAAAGCAGGGTATAGTTATTTCTCCATTGCGTACCTCGCAATTCCGGTGATGTAATATAAATTTGAGAGAAAGGCCCCTTTAAATTTACATGTCCGGTAGCAAAAGCACGACCATAATACAGGCTGTTGTCAACAGATTTGGTGTCGAGTATCAAGGACTTATCCAGGAAAACATCCACATTTGCATAGAATTTTTTGAACATTTTGTGTGATATAAAACCAGTGATATTTCCGGTAGTGTGATATGCAGTGTCCTTAAGCGTGATGTCTTTAAATAATATAAGGTCGTCATCAAAGTATAAACGATCCTGAAAGGTATATCTCGTTTTGAGGTAATCGATAGTAAGAGCTCCATCCCAAATTTTAACTTTCCCCTGAAAGTCAGGATCTTTAAGAGAGCCTCTTACATCTACCGAACCTGTAACTTCACCTTCAAGATCCGTAACATTACCATACATAAATGGTTCAAGCATGGATAAGTCCGTATTATTAAATGCTACATTAAAGAATAATGGTGATATACTGTCTTTTGTAAGGTAATACCCCTCTATGTTACCAATATCTTTATCGTCTCTCATAGCGGTTATATCGGCAAATAGTTTAGCTTCTTTTTTGGACCAATTGATTTTTCCCCTGAAATCACCAAGGTAATCGTCAAATACTTCTAGTTTTTTTACGTTTACAAAACCCTCGAAAGTGAGGTTCTCGCTCCAGTCTATGAATTGCAGGTTGCCATTTAATGAGCCGTTTAATTTGACAGGCACAAATGAAGATAAGTTGTTGAGCTGGAAATTACTGACTTCAATATTTGTTGGTGAATTTGGTTCATAATTAACGATGCCTTCTATTTTTATGCGTTCCTTTTTGTTTGAAATGGAAAAATTGTTGAAGTCAATTTCATCGATTTTTACAATTATTTGATTCCCCCTATTTACTTTCCATATTTTATTGATCAATAGCATTTCAGAGTTGTCATCCAATTGCATAACGATACTCTCGTCTTTAAAAGAAAATTTGCCATGTAAATTTGCCGCATTACTATTCTGATACTGCTTTATTTTGGTAGAGAAAGTGATTAAGTCTTTATCCCAAACCCCCAGGATTTCGAAATTTTCTGATCGTTTTATGTTATAAATCGATTGCCGTTTGGAGCTTAGGTAGAAATTAGCAAGCACGTTAGGTTTGTTATATAATTTGGAAAAGTGAAATTCACCTTCATTTTTGGAAAATGCGAATTGTTGGATTTTTAGTTTTTCTGATTTTAAATACGCATTAAGTATGGTTGTTTTTCCGTTTGAAAAATCACCTGAAAGTGTGGTATTTTTAGCAATCGATGCTTCCGGGTAAAATAGTTTGAGCAGGGGCTCGACATTGCTAAGCTCACTTGCGAAATGTATTTTGTATTTTTTAGCGTCAAGTGTATCTTTCGATGCATAATAGGCGTCTGTTTTTGCCTTATTATTTAATATATTTAAATAGTACTCATGAGCCAGAATGTCAAGGTCTTTCCAAACCTGATTAAATTGAAAATTGCCTTCGGCTTCAAAAGAAGCAAGACTCGAGTGGATGTTAAACGTACGGTAATCCCCTTTTCTTTCAGAGTCAAAATTAAAGTGACGTAACTTTAATTCATTGTTCTGAGCATAAACATATACATCGTTGAAGAGCGCCTTTCCTTCAATACTGTCTAGGTTTAGTCCATTAAAATCGAGTACTAGCAGACCTTTAACGAAGGTTGAGTCTGAAGTCAGGTTGATTTCACGAAGTTGCGCCTTTTTGACATCAGCCTTGATATTAAAAACTTCATTCTCTTCAGCCAGGTTGATTTCACCGGTTACTTTCATAGTGAGATTGGTGTCTTCAATAGAAAGGTCTCCATTAAAGAATTCCTTTTTTAAATAAGCCGAAGTTTGGATGTTTTGGTACTTGTATTTGTGTATTTCTATGTCTGCTATTTTGGCTTTTATATCAAGATTTGCATCTTCTATTTTGAAACCGCTTCCGGCAATTTTTCCATCCATGTTTATGTTTCCCAGGTATTTACGGTCAAGGAATTTGCCTATGTCGAAATCGTAGGTTTTCAAATGACCGCTGTATTTGGAATATTCTTCCTGCTCAATGAGTTCAAATTTTAAGTCAGATTCAAAGTCTCCTAATTGTGTTTGAAATTGTCCGTGTGCAACGAAGTTGTTAGGGAAACCTTGAAAGTCACCCTTCATATGAGAATTGCCAAATTTTTTGAAAGCACTGTAATATTTATCCTTAACAGAATACTGTTTTACGTCGTAGGTGTTTACATAAGCGTCTTTCACTAAAATATTCATTCTGGTATTTTGGAGATCTGGAAGTCCTTCAAGGTCAAAATCACCCGATATATGTGAGTTTCTGCCAAAATATCCCTCGAATCGATTAATCTTAAAGTCATTGACTTTTCCTGTAAAATCTCCTGATATTGTCCATAAATCATTGAAAGATCTAAGGTTGGGGGCGAAAATAGCCAGGTCCTTGGTGTGTATACGTGCTTTGTCAATGTTTGCGTCAATATCAATACTGTCGTTAAAATGCACCATTTGATCGATATGGTCATAATCGAATCGTAGGCAATTAGTGATGTAGCTTTGGCCGGCATTAGTATTGATGTTTACAAAATGCATACTCTTTTTACAGAACAAAAAATCGGTATTAAGATCGTGCACTCTAAACCCGGTTTTTTTGTCAATTGCAGATACGTGGTGTGCTTTTAGTTGTATGGTGTCGAGGTAGATGTATAAATTTTCGGCAACGCCATTTATGCTGTCTATATGAAAATAGTTATGATCAAAACGCGCTGAGTCAGACATCATTTTTTTTCGTTCGTCTCTGTAATCAAACTGACCATTTATTACCGCCAGTTCGTTAATTTGAATGGGTACCAATTTTCTTTTGGATTTTTTGTTGCCTTTCAAATAAGTCCGGAACTTTTTGAGAAATTTGTTGATGTTTAATTTTTTGGATTCATTGAACCATTTCAGCTCTATCGTGGGATTGTTAAGGGTTAAGGCATCCAGTGTCACCAGTGAATCAGAAATCAATGATTTAATTTGGTAGTCTACATAAACACTTTCCGAATGTAAAAATGAGGTGTTGTCTTCGTCAAGAATCTTAACATTGGTGAATTCAGCGACGTCGAACCATCTAATGTTTACTTTTTCTATCGTAATATTGTATCCAAGCTTTTTTGATATGGACTTCGTTGCCTGCGCGGCCAGTCGAGTTTGTACCGATGGGACCTGAAGTAATGCAAAAGTCAAGATTAACAAAGTAGTTATACCAAGGATTGTATACTTTATTATCTTTAAAATACGTTTTTTAATAACTTGCAGGTTCAAATTTTGTTTTTAGTATATGTCGACAATTTTAGCGATAGAGTCATCTTGTGATGAAACCGGAGCTTCTTTAATCAAAAACGGCAAATTGTGTGCCAATATTGTTGCTACACAGCACGTTCACGAACGTTATGGAGGAGTTGTGCCTGAGTTAGCATCCAGGGCTCATCAACAAAATCTCATACCTGTTGTACATGAAGCGTTTGCAAACGCAAATATAAGTAAAAATGAGCTAAATGCAGTGGCATTTACACGTGGACCCGGATTATTAGGGGCTCTTCTCGTAGGAACTTCGTTTGCAAAAGCAATGGCCTGGTCTCTGAATGTTCCTCTTATAGAGGTGAATCACATGGAAGCACATGTATTGGCTCACTTTATCAATGACCCCAAACCTGCCTTTCCTTTTCTCTGTCTTACTGTAAGCGGAGGTCATACTCAGATTGTGTTGGTCGAAGACTATTTAAGCATGAAGGTCGTAGGAACAACGCAAGATGACGCGGTAGGGGAAGCATTTGATAAATCAGCGAAGTTACTCGGCTTAGGCTACCCGGGAGGTCCGCTCATAGATAAATATGCGAAACAGGGGAATCCAAAAGCCTATAAATTTGCCGAAACTCAGGTGCCAGGTTTGAATTATTCATTTAGCGGCATAAAAACGTCTATTCTATACTTTCTAAGAGATAATCTTAAAAAAGACCCTCAATTTATTGAGTCCAATATGGCCGATTTGTGTGCCAGTATTCAATCTTCATTAGTGGACATGTTGATGGGTAAATTAATAGAAGCTACTGAAAAGTTAGGAGTATCGCAGGTAGCGATAGCCGGTGGTGTTGCAGCAAATTCAGGTTTGCGTAATCGCTTAAAAGAACTATCCGAAATAAAGGGCTGGAATTTGTTTATTCCTGAGTTTGAGTACTGTACAGATAATGCCGGGATGATTGCGATGGCCGCTCATTACAAATACGAAGCAGGTGATTTTGTAGGTCAAGAGGTATCACCTGATCCCAGAATGCAGCTTGGTGGGTAATAATTCGCATATTGAAGTAAATTTTGATACATTAAACAGGAATTTTAGATAAAAAGAAATGAAAGATTTATTTAGCAGAATAAGAGGATTAGATAGCAAGTACCGTATAATAATTTTCATTATTTGTGTATTCGTTTTATGGACAATAAAATGGATTGTGGCCTCCGTTATTAATCTGGTGCTCCCACCATGGATTTTATGGGTGGTATTCCTTCTTATTGTTGTATATTTGGCCTCTCAAATATTGAGAGGAAGGGATTAAAGCAGAAGAAGTTGGCAACTGATAAAAAACAACAACCAGTTAACATAAGGAATAAAAAGGCATCTTTTGAATACGAGTTTGTTGAAGAATTTACAGCAGGAATCGTTCTTACCGGTACCGAAATAAAGTCTGTAAGGCAAGGTAAGGTAAGTCTGGCAGAGTCTTATTGTATTGTTCATAACGGTGAAGTATGGGTTAAAAAAATGCATATCGCTATTTATGAGCAGGGGTCATATAATAACCATGAACCGCTACGTGATCGTAAGCTGCTATTGCTAGGGCGCGAGATTAAAAAGCTCGAGAATAAGTTGAAAGACAAAGGTCTGACAGTAGTGGTGAAGCGTATATTTATATCTCAGCGCGGACTTGCTAAACTGGATATAGCACTGGCTCGTGGTAAGAAATTGTATGACAAACGGCAGGACATTAAGGCAAAAGATACGAAGCGGGAAATTGGTAGAAGTTTGAAATTATGAAAAAGTTTGCCACTGCCAGCGTAAGTATAGTTCCGGTTCGTAGTGAGGCTTCCGATGCATCAGAAATAGTGACTCAGCTGTTGTTTGGAGAGTCGTGTGAGGTGTTGGAGTATCATGAAAAAGGGAACTGGGTAAGAATTAGTGCTGTCTACGACAAGTACGTAGGCTGGATTGACCCAAAGCAGGTGACCATTATCACATCAACGGAACCCGGAGAAGAACCCACAGATAAGGGGCAAAGAGTATTTGCTGGGACTGCATACTTTGATAATAAGTATAAGCCTCTGGTGTTAGGCGCGCTATTGCCTCAACTAAATTCGGAAGGGCAAGGGTTACTGGGCCGTGATAAATTTCAATTTGAAGGTAGTTTGGCAAATTATAAAACATCAGATTTAAAAGAAGTAGCAACAACCTACCTCGGAAGTCCTTATTTGTGGGGAGGGAAGACTCCTTGGGGAATAGACTGTTCCGGATTAACACAGCAAGTTTATAAATTGTGTGGAATTACTGTTGCGCGCGACGCCAGCCAGCAGGTGCTTGAAGGTAAAGAAGTGAGGTCTCTGTCAGAAGCACAGGTAGGAGATCTTGTTTTTTTCGAAAATGACAAAAAGAGAATTCATCATGTGGCAATGATTTATGCGCCAGGGCAGATCATTCATGCGCATGGAGAAGTTAAAATTAGCGCGCTGGACGAAAAAGGGGCGCTTTCAGATAACGGGTGTGATTATACACATCACTTACACAGTATTAGGCGTTATGTATAAATCCTTACTTTTCTTGTAGCTTTTAACCGAGTAAACTATAATTGTATCCATGAATCTAGATCTTTTTTTTACCCCGCTCGATGAGTCTGTTTATGAACCTCTCATGAATACGAATAGCTGGCTCGATGCAATTACAGTAAATAAAGACAATCAGGTTAACTGGAAAGATGCCGATATTGTAATGTTTGGTGTTGAAGAATCCCGTGGTAGTAAAAAGAATGAAGGGGCATCTTATGGATCCCTGGAAGTTCGAAAGCGTTTATATCAATTAAGAAAAGGTAGTGGTACTTACCATATTGTAGATTTAGGCAATCTAAATCCCGGAATAAAGCGGCTCGATACCTGTTTGCGCATTAAAGAAGTATGTTCTTTATTTCTTCAAGAAGGAGTGATTCCCTTAATAATCGGGGGCACGCATGACTTGGATTATGGCCAGTTTATGGCTTATGAAAACCTGGATGATACCATTAACATGGTAAACATAGATGCTACCTTCGATATTGATGACAACGAAAATAGTTTGGGTGAAAGTAAGCATATTATGGAGATACTTCTGCATAAACCGAACTACCTGGCTCATTATGCACATATTGCCTATCAGGCTTACCTGGTAGACCCCGAAGTGCTTCGTGTCTTCGAAAAACTTAGTTTTGAAAAATATCGCGTAGGAGAAATCAGGGATTCATTACAAGACATGGAGCCCGTTATGCGCTATGCAGATATGGTAAGTTTTGATATATCGGCAATTAAACGCAATGATGCTCCTGGTAATGCCAATGCACAGGCTTTTGGCCTAACCGGAGAAGAGGCCTGTCAACTAGCCTGGTATGCTGGGTTAAGTGATAAGTTGAGTTCTTTTGGTCTCTATGGATTTAACCCCAAATTGGATGAGCATGAACAAACGGCTTCTGTGCTTGCTATTATGTTGTGGTATTTCATTGAAGGTTATTACAATAAAACAGACGACCTTAATTTCGATTCAGATAATTACATTAAATTCATTGTGCACTACAGTGAATTGCCACACAAAATCTGTTTTTATAAAAGTAAACTATCAGGTAAATGGTGGTTAGAGGTTTCTGAAGGAAATATAATACCTTGTTCTATTAAGGATTATGAAGCGGCAAAGCAGGGTGAAATTCCGGATCGCTACCTACTTTTTAACTCATAAGCCTTATTCCATGTCCTTATAAAATTCTTCTTTGCGAGATTCAAGCGTTTCCTTATCCTTTTTTTTGTTAATGGAATGGAAGTAATATTGTGAAACATTGCCACCGATGGCTCCCAAAGCCAGAAACAATACGATAGTGGCTTTTAATTTTGAAGATCCGTCACCAGATGCTTTTTTTATACCGACAAAACCAATGGCCGTGGCGATAACCCCAAAAAAGACTCCCGGAATTGATAAAAGTTCCGTTAGTGCGCAAAGCAGGGCTAGTGCAGTAAATACAATACCTGCTCTTATTAATCCTTTATTGGGGCTGACTGCAGGTTGAACTTCTTCTGCTTGTGGTATACTAGGTTCATTAATGGCTTTTTCCTGCTCTTCCATATTTCCGGAGTTTATGAAAGAAAAATAACTATTTCTATTATCAGCACAAATAAAAAGGCAAACTATTTTGTTTGCCTTTTGTCCTTATTATTTATCTGGTGTAAAGAAAAATGTTAACCCCTCATAGCTTAAAAATGCCCTTTCGATTATAACTAACGGCTATACAATAATATTATATAAGCTAGTTAATTACTTCAGGTAATAAACCTAATTGTCAATTTAGGCTTATCTACTTTTTTTCACTCCGGAAATACCTAGGTGAATTACCTATCAATAAAAAATTACTAAAGTTTTGTAATAATTTTTCGAGGTGTTTTGTTGAGCGCTAAAAAATCTATTTTTTTGTTACTTATGTTGGAATTACCAGAGAAATTTGAGCTTTGGCTACAGGCTCATTTCAAGCAAGAGGCAACTAATTTTAGAGAAAGCTTAAATCAAAAAGCGCCGGTTAGTATTAGGGTTAATCCACAAAAGATACCACGTTCGATAGGGCTTTTGGAAAGGGTGTCGTGGGCAAAATCTGCCTATTATTTACCCGAAAGGCCGGTCTTTACACTTGACCCTCTATTTCACGTTGGTGCTTATTATGTGCAGGAAAGTAATTCAATGTTTTTAGAGCATATGTTTAAATCTTGTGTGGACACCGAACATCATATTTTGGCGTTGGACTTGTGTGCTTCACCCGGAGGTAAGTCTACACACCTGCTTTCCTTATTAAAGGATAGTGATCTTCTGGTAGCCAATGAAGTAATACAAAGCAGAGCGAAGGTATTGCTTGAAAATGTGCAGAAATGGGGTAATGCCAATGTGGTTGTGACCAACAATGATCCATCGCGTTTTACTTCATTGAAGGCCATGTTCGATCTGATTGTTATTGATGCACCTTGTTCAGGGGAAGGTATGTTTAGAAAAGATGCTGCTGCCATAACGCAGTGGTCTGAAGCCAATGTGAAATTATGTTGTGAGCGTCAGCAAAGAATTGTTGCTGATGCCTGGCCGGCATTAAAAGAAGGAGGGATACTATTCTATTGTACCTGTACTTTTAATGACAGTGAAAATGAGGCCAATTTAGAATGGCTGTCCAGTGAGTTTGAAGCAGAAAGCATTAAAATTGATATATCAGATTACCCGGGTATCGACGAGGTTTGCTACAAAGGGATGTATGGCTATCATTTTTACCCTCATAAAACCAGGGGAGAGGGGTTTTTTATCTCGGCGGTACAAAAAACAATGATAGAACCAGGTCGTCACAAGTCCAAAAAGAACAAAAGAAATAAAATTTCGAAGCTCGATTCCGGAAATCTGCAAATTATGGATGACTGGATAACACCCAATGATAATTACCTGTATTTAAACGATAATGGGCTGGTGCGTTTGTTCCCTGAGCAATGGATGCACGTGTTACAGGAATTGGGCTCAGAATTGTACTTGTTAAACGCCGGGGTGCAAGTAGGCGACATTATAAAAAATAAATTAAAGCCAGACCACCATTTGGCAATGTCTGGATTGGTGGATCTTTCTAAGATTAATTATTGTGATGCTACTTATGAACAGGCACTTAAATATCTTTACAGAGAAGACGTTCGATTTGATAACGAACATAAAAACCAGTGGCAGCTAGTGCGCTATGCTAATATAAATTTGGGGTGGATTAAAAACATAGGAAACAGGAATAATAATTATTACCCCAAAGAATGGCGCATAAGAAAACAATTTGACCTGAATTCAGCACACTTTACATTAAGTGATCTACTATAAGTAACCAAAGTGGTAATGTAATTAAACTTAAAACCGTAGAGTAAACAATGCTTTGCGCAATGAATCCCTTGTTCAGATTATATTGCGAAGCCAGGGCGAAGGGAGTAATAGCCACGGGCATTGCGGCATCAATGATGGTTGCCTTGGCCACAAAAATATTGTCAATATCCGATAGTTTTACAAAAGCCACTGCTATAAAAGGATAACACATCAATGTTAATACCGCTAAAAGTATAGACGGGCGAAGTAAGTTGTTTTTTGTTGACTTTTTATTGTTACCGACAAACATACCTATTGCGATAAGAATAACAGCTGTTACCGAGGAAGCCAATAGATGCAAGGTATTGTTTACAACAAGGGGTAATTTTAAATCCAAAAATTGAAATGCAATCCCTAAAATAACAGCAATCAGGAGCGGGTTGTGCAATAATGTAAAGAACAAATTTTTACTTTTATGCTGTTTTCTCGATAAGTAGTAAATTCCTATTGTAAATACCCAGAATAAATAACAAGCGGCTATGATACTTCCCAGTATGACCCCTTGTTCCGGCAGTATCGCTTTTATATAGGGGATGCCTATAAAAGCGGTGTTTGAAAATAGACTGGAAATAACAAAACTATTTTTTAATTGTGTATCCTTGAACAATAAGCGGCTTAATAATATTGCTATAAAAAAGATTGCCAACAGGTAGATGCTGTTAAGCGTAGTGGTTGACAATAAAAGATTGTCAGTATATTTAGCAGACGATAAGTTATAAAAAATCAAAACCGGGAATCCTATTTTAACAGCATATTCACTAAAAGCTTCGCTCCAGTCGGTATCAGCAATTTTGAAGCGTGATAAAATATACCCCAATGCAATTATTATGAAGATAGGCAGTGAAGAATTGATCAACTCTGGCATAATTCTTGTCTTTTATATTAGCGAATTATTCGTTATTTTAACTTTTAAATTCAGGTAATAAAGTATGAGATCATTACAAATTATATTAGTAATTTTTACCAGCGCTATATTGTTTTCATTTGAACCTGCAGGGCCACAGCCGTTTCCCAATTTGCATGGTATAACTTTACTAAACAAAGAACTGGATATCCCCAAAGATATAAAAGGAAACTACAGTTTACTAGGTTTGGCTTACTCAAAAAAAGCCGAAGAAGATTTGCTGACCTGGGCAGAGCCTATCTTTAATAATTACATATATCACAACGAAAATTCCCTCTTTCCGGACGAAAAAAAAGATGTAAACGTTTACTTAATTCCAATGTTCACCGGTGCGAAGGCAGCAGTAGAGCAAAAAGCAAAAAAGACAATGAAGGCCAAGATTGATCAAAAATTCCACGATCATATTTTGGTTTACCACGGTAGTAACCATGAGTATAAGGCCAAATTAGGGGTAAAAGAAAAAGATGTTCCTTATTTCTTTGTGTTGGATAGAGAAGGCAATGTGGTATATAAAACAACAGGTGCATTTAACTCCAAAAAACTGGACGCAATTGATGAAATCATCTATTCAGATTGATTTTGAACAAGGAATTTATCCAGTTTAGCGATTAATTCGGGTTTTTGATGTTCTTTAGCTTGAATGGTCATTAAGTTGGTATCGTGGTAGTTTTGCTCCAAAATTTTCAGGTCGAACTCCTTAATTATTTTCATCACTTCGTTCATCTCTTCAAATTGAAAGTTGACGTTAATATTAAACACGGGGAATTCTTCTATAATAAAAGCATTATCTAAAGCTTCGAGTGCAGCAGTTTTGTAGGCGTGGATTAATCCTGGAACACCCAATTTTGTTCCGTTGGAATAGCGAATTACTACAACAAGGACATTGGTAAGCTGTTTGCTTTTTATTTGTCCCAAAATTGGAGGTCCTGCAGAGTTTCCTGGTTCACCACCATCGCTTGCACGATATTGATCGTGATTTTTGCCCAATACAAAAGCATAACAAATGTGTCGGGCATCATAATATTCCTTTTTTAGTTTAAGAAGTTGCTGTTTGATTTCTTGTTCGTTTTGAACCGGGTAGGCGTATGATGTAAACTTACTTCCTCTTTCCTTGTAAAACCCTTCCGAAGCTTTTGACAAAGTAAGGTACTTCATGTTATCTGCCATTTAGTTTGATCGAATGTAAGTTTTAGACGCTCTAATAATAAAAGGGTATTCTGAGTATTGCAAAGCTTTTTTATAGTAATCTTTGGCAAGACTGGTCTTTTCCTCCTTTTCTAACATACGTGCAAAACCAAAATAGCACATGCCTAAGTGGTCATAAGTAAGGTCTGTGTTTTTTAATCCAATTTCTTTCGCAAGTCTGTAGTTGTTACGAGCTATTTTGAAGTTGTTTTTATAGAGCTCATAATAGATACCATTAAGGGTAAGGCCAATCATTTCAAAATATTCAGTTTCCGAATTCTTTAATTCATTAATTACGGGTTTTGCTTTGTCGTATTTCTCTAAAAAAAGGAGCGTTTCGGCGTACTTTGCTTTGAAATAATCATTGCCAGGATACATAGAAGTCATCGTCTCAGCATATTCCAGGGCTAGCTCATACTCTTCTTCATATTTAAGATGCACGTGATTCAGGTATTGTATGGCAACAGGTTTACCAAAGGTACATTTATCAAACGCTTCTTTAATATACCGGATCCCCGTAGCTTTATTTCCAGGTGGAAAAAATGACATGAACGGTTTGGTAATTGGGCGGGTTATGGGGTATTGTTCACGGTAGAAATTGTAAAGTCCTGTAGATAAGAGGAATTCAGCATTTTCATCTTTATAATGAAACCCTTCTTTTAAATGCGTATATGCGTGTTTCGCTACACCAACGGCCTTTGTCAATTGGCTGTTTTCTGAGTAGTAATAAGCCAGATAAGCATTTCCGTATAGGGCAAAATAGGTGCCTTCTATGGGGTACTCACCATCATCAATCATCTTTTTGGCACGTATGATTACTTTGTCCAGAAGCACTTCGAATTCGGCACCGATTTTCTTAGAATCAATTTCGAAAAGAATGCTATTATAAAGAATTAGTGCTTCAAGGAATGGTGGAGCAGGGTGATTTTGATAGCCCTTATTTTCAAGTGTCTTTATTTTATGCTTAGCAACATCAAATTTGTAATTGAAAACGTCTGTAATTATTTCGTCAGTGAGCTTTATTCCTTCAGGGTCTTCGAAAAGGGATATTGTAGAAGCGTGAGCCTGATGCTCCCAAAGATTACTCAATAAAAAAGCAATAAGACTAATAACGTATATGCGCATTGTTCTCGTTTTCTTTCAAAAAGAATCTATATCCTTTAACTGAATGGAAAGTGTTTGTTAATAGAACAATAAATAATAGGAAAGAGGTTCAGTTTTGACCTAATTATTTGGTTGATATGAACAGGAATTCGCTGCCGGGCTGGCTATCTCCGAATTCTCCGTACCTGGGAATTGGCTTTACTCGTTCCAAAGAATGTGTAAGTTCTGAAAAGGTAAGAATTCTGTCTTCTCCTCCATAAGAGCGCAGTGCTTCCAGTATTTTTCGCGCAAAGGGACTATGATTACCGGGAGTGCCATCGGGAACATATTCATCTCCCGAGGTAACAAACTTTCGTGATTTGTACCTCAGCTTATGCGCTATAAACTGCTGTCGGGTAAGTTCCTTATAAATGTCGTCTTGTTGTCCACGATGCGTGTGCCCCGTAAATGACCCGCTGAAACAAACATCCATCAGTAGCAAAATATGTTCCGAAGGGATGTTGTTTATAATTTGTCTCACCAAAGCATAAGGGAGCATAGAGGCATTTCCTTCATCGTTTTGAAGTGAATTTTTACAAACAACATAGCCTTCGTCAAAGAGTTCGTCGTATTTGCCGTGACCTGCAAAAAGTATAAGCAATTGATCATCACTGTTGTAGTGGGTTTTGGAATACCTTTTCAGCGTTTTCAATACCGTTTCCCTCGTAGCGTTTTCAACGACCTGTGTTTCAAAACCGTAGTTGTCGCTTAGCTCGTTGGCAATGGTCTGCGCATCGTTGATGGGGTTGGCGAGTGGGTCCCAATAGTCGTATTCGTTAGTAGCAAATAATAACACATAATCTTTGCGTTTCGCCTTTTCGGCAGCGTTTACATACTTGACTACTCTAATGCTACTTGTTTCCGTGCCCACCACATCTTCTATTGTAATTTTTAGTTCATTTATCCCCTCTCGAAGTTGTACCATCTCCGATATGATATCATCAAACAACTGATCGTGTCCTGACCTTAATATATCCAAACCTTCAGACTGATGGATAAGCCAGTTGTTTACATAAAGTTTTACGCTTTTGAGTTTGCTGGCGCATTTTATCCCTGCTTCGATCTGGTAAAGTCCCATGTTTGTTTGAGATAATTCACTTTGAGGACTTACCCAGGCGATTTTAGTTTGTTTTTTATTAGAAGCGTTTTTTCCTTCTTTTATGACAAGAGAGTTAACAGCTATTTTCATTTCGGAATTGATGACAAAACCCGTTTTTGAACCGAAAAGAGGTGTAGCCTCACACGAAAAAAGCAGTTGTTCATTTACGAAAAAAGACCAGGCATTATTGGTTTTCTTTATCTTCAGGTTATTTGAATAACCTTTTATTTTAATAGCTACCTTATCATAAGTCCACTCTTTTAAATCAATCAATGTTCCATCTTCAAATTTATAGATGTTATAAGACTGATCGCTGCTGATGGTAAAAGCGTAAAAGTTTCTTGCATCTGAAGCACCCCATACTATGCCATAACCATAAACTTGCGAACCACTTAATTGCTTCATTTCTGCACAAATGCTGTAATCGCTGTGTTCATTAAAACGGATGTTTTTGTTCCAGATTAGGTTAGCTCCTATACTGTCCTTGTGATCAATGATGTAGTTTCCATTGGAAGAAAGGTGAGCTTCATAGTCCGTTAATTTACCTACAGGCCAGGCTTGTTCGTTATTTTCAAATTTCTCAATGAAAACAGGTAATTTGTCTTGCCCTTTTAGAATAAGACTATTTATCACAATAGCACAAAAAAATATGCTTAACCTTTGTGCATTCATAGTTGGTAATTTCAAATTACAAACTGCAAAAAAATGCTATACAATAAAAATAAAGTTATTCACAGTGAAAATCAAGCAGATATAACTGCTATTTCAGGTTTTTGAAACCAAATCTTCGTAACATTTTTTTTTCGAACTTCCAGGCAAATTTCCACTGCCCAAAAATGAATCCATAAAATAGGAAAAGTAATTGATAGGTTGGGAAAACAACAACAATCCACATCAATACCTTTATCACCCAAGATGTATCTGAATCTATACCCATAAGCACAAAAACAGGTTTGCGCACAAAAACCACACTGCTTCCTGTTATGGAAAAAACAAATAAAACCACGATTACATCCCATGTGGTTTCAAGTTCCCATCGTTTTTTAAGCTTATTTAACATGACTACGTCAATTGATTTAGGTCTTTATCTTTATACTTTTCTAAGGTGAGAAACTGTTCCCAAAAGAGGTCGTTTGGAAGACCAGCAACAAGCAACAGTTCTTCTTTTTTTACCGGGTGTTCAAATCGCAATCTCCTGGCATGAAGATTTATACTGGCATCCGGATTCGCTTTTTTGAAGCCATAACGCAAATCTCCACGTATAGGACAGCCAATTTGTGCCAGTTGCACCCGTATTTGATGTGGGCGTCCTGTAATTGGGTGCACTTCTATGAGCCAGTGGTCATTTAATTTACCTATGCATTTGTAGGTCAACTCTGCTTTCTGAGAATCGGGTACATTTTCATCGTATGCAGTGGTGGTGTTTTTGCGCTCGTCCTTTATAAGCCAATGTGTCAATTTTCCCGACTCCTGACGAGGCCTTTTTTTGGTAATAGCCCAATAAGTTTTATAAACCTTTCTATCGCGGAAGAGTTTATTCATGCGTTCCAGTGCCTTAGAGGTACGGGCAAATACAACCAAACCACTTACGGGCCTGTCCAGTCGATGTACCGCACCCAAGAAAACTTTGCCGGGTTTATTGTACCTTTCTTTGATGTATTGCTTAACCAGATCCAGCAGGGGGACATCTCCTGTGCGATCACCCTGAACCAGGGTTCCGGCTTCTTTATTTACGACAATCAGGTGATTGTCTTCATAAACTACTTGAAATGGTCTTTTTTCGATTTGTTGTTTCATTAATAGCTTTCCTGCTCGTTTGGAAAGTTTTGTTCTTTCACATCTTTGATATAGTCGGCTACAGCACCAGTCATGACCTGACTTAAGTCGGCATATCGTCGTAGAAACCGTGGTTGAAATTCAGTAGTTATACCAAACATATCGTGAGATACCAGCACCTGGCCGTCTATTTCACCTCCGGCACCAATTCCTATAACAGGTATCGACAGTTCCTTTGACACTTTTGCCGCTAGTGAGGCGGGGATTTTTTCCAGCACCAAGGCAAAACACCCCGTCTCTTCCAGTAGTTTGGCGTCCTCGATTAGCTTGATAGCTTCCTCTTCTTCTGTGGCGCGTACGGTATAGGTGCCAAATTTATAGATACTTTGAGGTGTTAATCCTAAATGTCCCATAACAGGAATTCCTGCACTCAAAATCCTCCTGATACTTTCTACGGTGTCGCCACCACCTTCTAGTTTTACAGAATGCGCTTCGGCTTCTTTCATAATTCTAATAGCAGAACGTAATGCTTCGGAAGAATTACCCTGGTAGGAACCAAATGGTAGATCGACCACCACCAAAGCACGATCAACACCTCTAACAACAGATTTTGCGTGATAAATCATCTCATCTAACGTTATTGGAACCGTAGTTTCATATCCAGCCATTACATTAGACGCCGAGTCTCCAACCAGTACCACATCTATTCCCGAGGAGTCTAAAATTTTAGCCATTGAATAGTCATAAGCGGTTAGCATAGCTATTTTTTCGCCGCGACCTTTCATCTCTTGTAAGGTGTGTGTTGTAACTTTTTTGTTGGACTTTTTGTGTTGTGACATACACTAATAGATTCGAGTAGCTGCAAAAGTAATAATTTAAGCCGAATATTTAAGTTTATAAAAGGTGAGTTTTTCAAACAATGCCATCAAAAGCCGATCCTAAAAAACTGTTAAAACAGTAAAATGAAAGCCGTTCTTTAAAAACTGGTAAAGTTGTTTGTCATTTATTTAATGATTAGCTTGCGCGTGCTGTGCCGATTTCGGGTTCTTATAAGAAGAAGTGGATACACATGTGCAGTAGGAATATTTTATTGTTAAACTAAGAAGTAAAGAAATGAAAATTGCACAGAATACAGTGGTTTCAATTTCATACACCCTGAAAAATGGTGGAGAAGAAGGCGATGTTTTGGAAATGGTAACAAATGAACAGCCTTTTACCTTTTTGTTCGGAGCAGGTAATTTACTACCATTATTCGAAAAAGAATTAGCCGATTTGGAAGTTGGCAATGACTTTAAATTTCTGATCAAGTCGGAAGATGGCTATGGTACACGCAATCCTGAGGCTGTAATCGATTTAGATATAAAAGTATTTGAAATTAACGGTAAGTTGGCCGAGGAATTCTTGGTGCCAGGTTCTGTAGTTCCTCTTCAGGATCAGGATGGTAATCCCTTGAACGGAACCGTGAAAGAGGTGAAAGAAGATAAAGTAATCGTAGATTTAAACCATCCTATGGCAGGAATTGATCTTCATTTTACAGGCTCCGTTATAAATGTTCGTGAGGCGAACCAAGATGAAATTAGTCAGGGACAGGTAAGTGCAGAAGAAGAAGAAGAAGCACAACAGTAATTTTTATGTCCAAAGTATTTCGAAATTAGATTAACGCTGATTTCGAAATACTTTCAGTATAATATTGGTAATTACCTTTCGTAGCCAAGTAATTTAAACATCTCTTCAGCCGATTGTTCGTTCCTGTAGACATAGTCGATGATGTTCCCTTTTTCGTCTCGATCAATAATTACGTGTTTTGGTGAAGGGATAAGGCAATGTTTAATACCTCCGTATCCTGAAATAGCATCTTGATAGGCACCTGTGTGAAAGAAACCCAAATAAAGTGGTTTGTCCTCATTGTCGTATTTCGGTAACATAATTGCCTGATTCAAATCTTCGGAGTTATAGTAGTCAGAGTGGTCGCAACTTATTCCTCCTATATTGACACGGTGATATTCGTTGTTCCATTTATTAATGGGGAGCAAAATGAATTTTTCGTGGAGTCCCCAGGCATCAGGAATGGTATTCATCAGGCTATTATTGATGATATACCACGTTTCGGTATCGTTTTGCTTCTTTTGTTCTAACACCTCAAAAATTATTGCTCCGCTTTCGCCAACGGTATATTTACCAAACTCCGTATAAATGTCTGGTTCATCAATGTGATCGGCCACACAGGCGTCTTTTATACTCGTTACGATTTCATTAGCTATTGTTTCGTAATTGTAATTGAAGCCGAGGTTATTTCTTATGGGAAAGCCACCGCCCAGATTAAAGGCATTCAGCGCATCACATTCTTTTTTAAGTTTTATATAAAGCCTGAGGGCTCTGTTAAATTCTCCCCAGTAATACAAACTGTCTTTGATTCCGGAATCAACAAAAAAGTGTAACATTTTAAGTGTTACTTTATCGTTATTCTTTATTTCGGTGTCAAAAAAGTCAAACAACTCTTCTTCTCTTATACCCAATCTCGATGTATAATAGGAAGACTGAGGTTCTTCGTTGATTGCCATTCTTAGACCTATTTTGATCTTACTTTTTGAAGGTATGGACAACAATCTGTCCAATTCCGGCTTACTATCTAAAACCACAATAATGTCTTTAAAACCCATTTCCTGCAAGGCTACAATGCGCAGCAGGTATTCGGAAGTTTTGTAACCATTACATATTATGGTTCTGTCTTTTGTGATTTTATGCTCCTCGTATAACTTCAAGATCAAGTCGATGTCAAATGAAGACGAAGTTTCTAAATGAACATTGTGTTTGAGGGCTTCACTAATTACATGTGAGAAGTGATTACACTTCGTGCAATAACAATAATTGTACGTCCCTTTATAGTCGTTTTTCTTTAAGGCCCTGTTGAACAGGTTGCGCGCCTTTTTAATTTGTGCGCCAATTTTGGGTAAGTAGATGAACCGAAACGGAGTGCCGTATTTCTCTATTAAGTGAGCAAGAGAAATGTCATGAAATGTAAGTTGGTCATCACGTAAATCAAATCCTTCTTGCGGAAAGTAAAAGGTTTGATCAACCAAGTTAAAATAGGTGTTTTTCATCTACACAAATTTGAACATCAAAAATAAGGTATTAAGATTAACTCGTAAAAGAAATTTTGTCTCTTTTTATCTGGATAGTTGTTTGAATTCAATTTTCAGAACCTGAGTGGTGTCTTCTTTCACTTTGAAATGGTCGCTTAGACGTTTGCCTATTACCCAACATATTTCGTCGTTGCTGATCAAAACTCCAATATGGTTCTTTTCATTTACCGGAATTTTTGCGTCTATTAAAAAATCACTTAACTTCTTTTTGTGCTTCATACCCAATGGTACAAACTGATCTCCTTGATTCCATTGCCTTACCTCCAAAGGGAATTGTAAACTATCTAAATCCAAGAGTGCGATGAAGGGATTAGGGTCTATGTGGCCAGAGAACTCCTGTACCTGTAACCTGAGCTCAAAAACACCATTTTGAAATAGTTCTTCACCATATTGAATAAGTTCCCGTTGGATTTTTTTTTGTTGACGTACCGTTACAAATAATTCGGACCGGTCAACTATAAGCTGAAAAGCTTCGCTATTAAATCGAATTCCGGGAGTATTATCTAATGACCGCACAATTTGATCACAGATCTTGTATTGAAATCCCTTATGCTTAAGTATATGAAACAAAATTAGCGTGTTTCCAGGTGTGTTTTTTAGCATCGTTTTATCGATAATTAATCTGTCACCAGCTACTTTACAAGCCTTTTTTTCAAATTCATCCACCGTATGCTCAATGATAGATCTGGCGTCTTTTAGTCTCGAAAAAGTAGAAGAAAATGTTTCTTCGAATCCAGGGTTTAGTTTGCTAAATAACGGGATAATCTCATTTCTGATCAGGTTTCTTTTGTATTTATTGCTTTCATTGGATTTGTCCTCTCGCCATTTCAATTGATTATTGTTGGCATAATCATAGATTACTTTTTTGGAAGTAAATAATAAAGGGCGAACAATATGATTGTTCACTTCAGGAATACCGGTGAGGCCATCCAGCCCGGTACCTCTAATACTATTACTGTAAAAGTTTTCAATGGAGTCGTTCAGGTGATGGGCTGTAAACAAAGTGGTGTATTTGTACGCTCCTATCAGTTCTTCAAACCATTCATAACGAAGGCGACGTGCCAGCATTTGTAAGGATTCCCTGCTTCCGCTTAGTAATTGCTTAGTATGAAAATCTTTGTGAAAGTAATCAACATCCAACTTTTGCGCCAATTCCTTAACGAGTTGTTCATCTGAGTCTGATTCATCACCTCTTAAGTGAAAATTACAATGAGCAATGGCAAAGTCCAGCCTGCATTTATGTGCCAGGTGGCATAGTACAATACTATCAACACCACCACTTGTTGCGATAATGATCGACTTGGTAGTCAGGTCATATTTATGTATTTGCTCTTTGAATTTCTCTAACACGTGTTGAAATTATAAAAATCGTTTAACAGATCAAATGGAATAAAAAAATGAACGTTGGATAATAAATAGCTGCAATAATCCTTCGAAAACAGGAAGAGCTAAAAAAAAGTGTGCGGTTTGAGCGGAATTCATAAATTTGTACGATTATAAAAGTAAAGGTCTCTTTGAAATATATTAAGTACGCGCTTTTCTTATCATTTTTTTTAATAAACCTTCCGGGGTTTTCTCAAAAAAAAGAAAGAATTGAGTTTTTGGGTGCTAACCGCCTTAAAGGAGCGACGGTACACAATCAGAAAGTAAATAAATTAATAGGTAATGTACGTTTCAAACATGGTGAAACTACTATGTACTGCGATTCTGCCTACCAATACCTGAACAAAAACCTTATCGATGCTTTTGGTCATGTACGAATTGTAAAAGGTGATTCGATACGTCTCTATGGGGATCGTTTGAAATACAATGGTGATGAAAAGAAAGCTGTTGTTACCGGGAATGTACGTCTACATGAAGGCAAAAGAAGGTTGACGACAGAACAGTTGCATTATGATATGGAGGTTGAGTATGCCAGCTATTATACTTTTGGTAAAATTGTGGATGAGGGTACGACCCTCACAAGTTACATAGGTGGTTTCAATCTGGTGAGTAAAATGTACTCCTTCAAAGACACCGTAATATTAAAAAATAAGGATTACACATTAGAAACAGATACATTAAACTATTTTTCAGGTTCCAAAGAAGCACACTTTTATGGCCCGACTAACATTACTTCGGCCACTAAAAAATTATACGCCGAGAAAGGAAAGTATAACACCAGAATAGATGCCGGAAATTTTTCACAGAACGCCTATGTGCAGACCAAGGATGAACGAATTTCGGGTGATAGCCTTTATTACGATAATGTAAATGATATTGGAAAGGCTTTCGGGGATGTGTTGATTGAGTCTTTTAAGGATAGTTTGACTATACAGGGCGATTATGGCTATAGAGACGGAAGTCAAGGAGAATCTCAGGTCTATGGGAAAGCGCTGTTACAAAAAGACCTAAGTGGAGATACCATTTACATCACGGGCGATACATTGATAGCGAAAGAAGATACGAGCGGAGAAGTAAAACTGATTTTGGCTTATCATCATGTGCAATTTCTAAGAAGTGAAATGCAGGGAGTTTGCGATTCCATGAGGTATGAATTAACGGATTCTGTGGTAAGGTTTTTCACAGATCCTGTATTGTGGAGCAGTGAGAACCAAATATCGGCAGATACGATTTACGCTACTTTGAAAGAGGGTAGCCTGGACAAAATGTTTGCCATAAACAATGCCTTTTTAGCACAGGAATTAGAAGATAATCAATATAATCAGGTGAAAGGGCGTGAAATGGAAGCTTCTTTTGAGGGTAATAATATCAATAAAGTAGATATAAATGGAAACGGTGAGAGTGCCTACTTTGCTTATGAGGAAGAAAAGTTCATTGGTTTAAATAAAGTGATATGCAGCGACATAAAAGTCCGATTTGATACTGCTAATAATGTTTCTTCGATTACCTTTTTAAATCAACCCACCGCACAGTTTATTCCACCGCAATTAATTCAGGGGCCAGATAAAAACCTGAAAGACTTCAGGTGGCGAGGTGAAGAACGCCCGGATTTGCAATCAATACTGCAGGTGAGGGTAGAAGAAGATTCCCAGGGTCAGCAACAATCTGGTGAATCTGATAAAGTGAGCGAAGAGCAAACGGTATCGAGGGAAAAGATTAGAAAGATGAGGCGCAGAGGTAGAAAGAGTAAAAGGAAAAACCGATAATTGCTAATTCAATATAGACTTGAAATAAATAAGTGATCACTTGCGTTATATTCAAAACTTCATGATCCGGGTGGGAACTAATTGATGAAGTTAATTGATTGTAATTTAAATAAACAGTATCTTTGCGAGCTTATGAAAAATTGGCTGGTTTTTAGTTGTATAGTTGTCGTCGCATTGTATTTCTCTTCTTGCAGTTCATTTACCAAACTTCAGAAGAATGGTACTTATGATGAGAAATATGCAGGGGCTATGAAATACTATGAAGAGGAGGACTACTATAAAGCGGGTATTCTTTTCAATGACATAAGGCCTTACAGCTCTGGTAAGCCCAATGCTGAGATGATAGTACTCTATTCGGCCTACTGTGAATATTATGGAGGCAGTCCGTATATGGCCTCGTTTGGATTTAAGAAATTTTATGAGACTTACCCCAGAAGTGAGCGCGTAGAGGAAGCAATGTTTATGTACGCCGAGGCCTTATATGCAGTTTCGCCTGTTGCGAGCCTCGATCAGGAAGCTACCTACGACGCAATTGATGCTTATCAATACTTTTTAATAAGGTTTCCCACGACAGAATACAAGGAGAAATGTAATCGAAAAGTACAGGAGCTGAGCGATAAGTTGGAATTAAAAGCATATAACAATGCTAAACTGCAATTGAAAATCAGACATTATCGGGCAGCAGTAATGGCTTTCGATAGTTTTGTCTTGAAATACCCTACATCGAAATACATTGAAGAATTGAAGTTTAGAAAAGTAGAAGCACAATATTATTTTGCTAAAATGAGTCTCGAAAGGGTAGTGAAAGATGGTAAAACATTGTATTTGCAACGCGACCGGTATAAGGATGCAGTAAAGTATTACAAACAGTTTATCGATACCTATCCTAATAGTAGTTTTGCCAATGAAGCAGAAACTATTTATTCAGAAATAATAAATAAATTGAAAGAGTTAACATAATATACATATATATGGCACAAGCGTCAATTGTAACAAGAGATGTAGATAAAATGGCAGACAAATCAGGTAATATTTACAAGTCTGTAAATATAATTGCCAAGAGAGCGGCCCAAATTTCTATCAGAACAAAAGAAGAGCTCAATTCCAAATTAGCGGAGTTTGCTTCTACTGTTGATAATCTGGAAGAAATATTTGAGAACAGAGAACAAATCGAAATTTCTAAATTCTATGAGCGTATGCCAAAACCTACAGTTCTGGCTATCGAAGAGTTTATGAATGATGAAATAATAGTGCGCACAAGAACGGAGATCAACGATTAATAATTGGTTTGATCAAAGAAAAAAACATAATAGTTGGAGTAACTGGTAGTATTGCCGCCTATAAAGCGGCGCACCTGGTGAGGCTATTGGTAAAAGAAGAAACAAATGTTCAGGTCGTAATGACACGCTCTGCATGTTCTTTTATTACCCCGCTTACATTAGGTACTCTTTCTGGAAACAGGGTGCTTATCGATTTTGAAGATGAGCACCACACTTGGAACAATCATGTTGATTTGGGCTTGTGGGCAGATGCTTTGCTCATAGCTCCGGCAAGTGCAAATACGATCGGAAAGATGGCCAATGGTAGCTGCGATAATTTGTTGATAGCGACCTACCTGTCGGCACGTTGCCCAGTTTATATAGCTCCGGCTATGGATTTGGACATGTTCAAACATCCATCCACACAACTTAATTTAAGCAAGCTAAAATCTTTTGGTAATCATATAATAGAGCCTGTTGAAGGCGAGCTTGCCAGCGGGCTTGTAGGTCAGGGGCGCATGGAAGAACCTGAAAACATTGTAAACCATTTAGCTATTAACCTTTCTTGATGTTAGCTGGTAAAAAAGTGCTCATTACAGCTGGGCCTACTCACGAGGCCATTGATCCTGTACGTTTTATTGGAAACCACTCAAGTGGTAAAATGGGCTATGCGCTTGCAGAACTCGCTGTTAAATTGGGCGCTCATGTAGAATTGGTATCAGGTCCTACATCTTTGGAGGTACCAGCAGGTGTTCGCATAAACAGAGTCGTGAGTGCCAAACAAATGTTAGAGGTTACGGAAAAACTTTTCACGACTTCCGATATTGTTATTTTTGCTGCTGCTGTTGCGGATTATACACCGAAATACCCATCGAATAAAAAGATCAAGAAGAAGAGTGATGATTTAGTCATTGAGCTTGTGAAAACTGCTGACATAGCTTCAACACTTGGAAAGAAGAAACAAGAACATCAGCTAACGGTTGGTTTTGCCCTTGAAACAGATAATATGCTTGAACATGCAAAAGATAAATTAATAAATAAGAATTTAGATTTTATTGTGTTAAATTCACTAAGTAATGAGCATGTTCCGTTTGGAGCTGATACGAATAAAATTACTATTTTAGAAGACAATAATTCATGGCAGTTTGAGTTAAAGTCAAAAGAAGAGGTTGCTCAGGACATTCTGAATCATCTGATAAATAAAATCGATGCGTAATATAGTCGGCATATTTGTGTTATTGTCATTTTCTCAGCTATTTGCTCAGGAGATTAGATGCAATGTTGTAGTTAATAGCGAGCGTGTAGAAACTACTCAGGATAACATTTTCGAAGAAATGCAGCAGGCTATTTGGGAGTTTATGAATAACCGTGTGTGGACGGAGGATAAGTACGAAGAATTTGAGCGTATCGATTGCAACCTCGTAATAGATTTGCAACCTGAAAGTAATGCGCAAACAGGAGTATACATAGCTAATGCACAAATTCAAAGTAGCAGGCCTGTTTATGGTTCGGATTATGAAACACTGGTCTTCCATTTTGTAGATCAACATTTTGATTTTCAATATTTACCCGGGCAAAATCTTATTTTTAATGAAAACAGCTACACATCAGAATTGTCTTCTATTTTAGGTTTTTACTGCTATATGGTTTTAGGTATGGATTATGATTCGTTTTCGGAAAAAGGAGGAGACGAATATTTCGATTTAGCCCGTACTGTTGCCAATGCTGCCATCGATCGCACTGCCGGATGGAGCTCAGGTACTAAAGATTTAAATAACCGTTATTGGCTTGCTGATAATATAATTAGTGTACAGCTTGAAAAGTTTAGAACAGGGATTTACCGATACCATCGTTTAGCTTTGGACGAGTTCACTAAAAAGCCGAAAGAAGGGCAGCAGATAGTGTTACAGGTTTTAAAAGACATAGAAGAAATAAGAAGGGTAGTACCGGTAAGTATACTTCTGCAAACATTTTTTCTAACCAAGAAGAAAGAAATTGTGCATATATTTCAGGGTTCCGATCAAAAAACCAAAAACGATGCGCTAGCCGTATTGCGCAAAATTGATCCTACCAATGCACAAGATTATTTTAAGATAGTGCGTCCTTAATTATTAATAACATTTACATTTTTATACGACTTCACTATTTTAGCAGCTACAAATTTGCTTAAATGCTCAAGTCACTATCTATACAAAATTATGCCTTGATAGATCAGTTATATCTGGAACCTTCTGAAGGGTTGTCTATCATTACCGGAGAAACAGGCGCGGGGAAATCAATAATGTTGGGTGCTATAGGCCTTCTTTTAGGGAATAGAGCTGATATCAAGGCGCTATTCAATAAAGAAAAGAAATGCATCATAGAAGGGAATTTTGACCTGTCGCAGTTACCTGAAATTGCGACTCTTTTTGAAACCTTGGATATTGATTTTGATGAAGATTGTTTTATACGTAGAGAAATTAATGCTTCCGGTAAATCCAGAGCTTTTATCAACGACTCACCTGTAGTACTGGAATCGCTGAAAAAAGTAGGTTTAAAGCTAATCGATGTTCATTCACAGCATGATACCTTAAACCTGCAGGATCAAAAATTTCAGTTAAGTATTTTGGATGAGTTTGCAGAAACGGCAGGTTTGTTGGAGGAATATCAGTCGCTATACCAACAATATTCCAAAAGTAAAGGACTCTTGGAGCAGCTAAAGAGTAAAGCCGGTGAGCAAAACAAAGAGTTGGATTTTCATCGGTTTCTACTGAATGAATTGGAAGAAATAAATTTACAGGAGGGGGAGTTTGAGGAATTGTCAGCTCGGTTAGCTATTCTCGAAAACGCTGAAGAGATTAAAAGATCCGTAGCTGAAGTGCTTCATATATTAGATACAAGTGACTATTCAGTTAATGACCAATTATATCAGGTTAGCCATACTCTAAATAAACTGGAGATATTTGATGAACAATATGCCGAATTGGTAAAAAGAACAGATGCCATGCAGGCAGAGCTGGACGATATAAAAAATGAGCTTTATAAGAAAGAGTCAGAGGTGGATTTTGATGAACAAGAGGCATTGGAAGTAAAGTCGCGTGTGGATGTATTAAATGCCATTTTTCAAAAACACCAGGTGGATTCATCAAGTGCGCTTATGGCTATAATGGATGACCTCAATGGAAAAGTAGGAGATACTACACAAACAGAAGAAAAAATAAACTTATTGGAAAAACAGATGCTAAAGGAATATGAAAGCGCACATAAAAAGGCCATAGGTTTATCTTCTAAAAGGCAATCGACTTTTCGCGAACTGAAAGAAACCATGGAGCAATTACTGCATAAATTGGGTATGCCCGACGCTGTTTTCGAAGTGCAGCAAGCGAGGTCTGAGCATTTGGGGGCAGATGGAGTTGACGCTATTTCTTTCTTATTTAGTGCTAATAAAGGCGTGCTTCCTCAAGCATTGAAAAGTGCCGCTTCGGGAGGAGAATTTTCCAGACTACAGTTTAGTTTGAAGTACTTGCTGGCTCAAAAAGGAAAACTGCCAACATTGATATTTGATGAAATTGACACAGGAGTGTCTGGCGAAATAGCATTGAAAATGGGCGATATGATGCAAGAAATGGCTAAAGGCCATCAGCTTATCACGATAACCCATTTGCCACAGATTGCGGGCAAAGGACAAGCGCATTTCTTCGTATACAAAGATAATCATGCGGAGCGTACAGTAAGCCAGGTCAGGAACTTATCAAAAGACGAACGAATTAATCATTTGGCAGAGATGATTGGGGGTAAGGATCCTTCAAGCAGTGCCTTTGAAAGCGCTAAAGAACTATTATCCTAGTAGGAATAGCGATTTTTTAGTGAAAACATATATATTTGCGCACAAATACTATAATAATGGCAAACGATCTTCTTAAAGGAAAAAAAGGAGTTATTTTTGGAGCATTGGACGAAACGTCAATTGCATGGAAAGTAGCTGAACGTGCTCACGAAGAAGGAGCGGAAATTATTTTAACTAACGCCCCTATTGCTTTAAGAATGGGGAAAATCAATGAATTGGCAGAAGCATGTAACACAGAAGTGATTCCTGCCGATGCGACATCTGTAGAAGACCTTGATAATCTTTTTAATACTTCTGTTGAGAAATTAGGCAAATTAGATTTTGTATTACATTCGATTGGTATGAGCCCTAATGTAAGAAAGGGTAAGTCTTATCATGAATTGAATTACGATTTCTTTTTGAAAACATTAGATATTTCAGCACTGTCATTTCATAAGATGATGGCTTCTTTGGACAAATTAGACGCCATGAACGATTGGGGCAGTATTTTAGGTCTGTCGTACATCGCTGCACAAAGGGTTTTCCCTGATTATGCAGATATGGCTCAAGCCAAAGCTGTATTGGAATCTATTGCGAGAAGTTATGGCTATAGATTTGCAAAAAAGAATAAAGTACGGGTTAATACTGTTTCTCAATCTCCGACTGTAACTACAGCTGGCAAGGGGATTTCAGGGTTTAACGCTTTTATGGATTTTGCTGAGCGAATGTCTCCACTTGGTAATGCAGATGCCATTCAGTGTGCAGATTATTGTATCGCAATGTTCTCGGATCTAACGAGAATGGTTACTATGCAAAACCTGATGCACGATGGTGGTTTTTCGACCACTGGTATCACAGAGGATATGATAGAAAAGTTGAGTTAAAAATCGACTTTAATGTAATACATTTGTTGAGCATTGGCTTCAAGCCAATGCTCAATTATTTTTTGAAATAACCTCAAATTTTTGCGTAACAGATTCCCCGCTCTCGTCTACGATAGTAATTTTGTGCTTTCCGTAGGCAGGGTTCAATTTCATTTGGTGAAAAAATTGTGTTTCGCCAATATATTCTTCATCGAGGTGCCAGAATAGTTTGGCTTCTTTCTGCTTATGCGTTGCTTCGAATACCACACTGCCACTGGTTTCATTTAGGTCAATAGGAATGTACAAGCTCACATATGAGTTAGGATAAACAAACTGCAAAGGGGCGGCGCGCGCTGTTTCCGTTGAATTACACCCTTCCAAAAAAGGTGGTGTACTTTTGTATTTGGGATGACTGCTTTTATAATAATGCTCCATTTTAGCAGGTAATTCAAAAAATGAAATCCGCTTCATATCACTAACCGGGTAACAGTTACTGCTTACCTGCCAGTTTTCTGTAGAGTCGAGATGTTTGATATGACAGTAAGGGCATGGGGCCGTATTAAGACCGTTTATAGGAACGTCTATTGAAAGTGTATCAACGCAGTTACTCAGGGCTCGCATACCACTATGCTGACATATCGATATTTGACGCATATCGTCATAAGGAGGTTCAAACCAGTCGTTAGTAAATTGAATGGCATTGAAAATATCGAACAAAAGAGGTCCGGCCACGCGGGCACCTACCAGATCGGGTTGACCCTCTCCGTCGGCGTTTCCTACCCATGTAACCACGACATAATGTGGCGATATTCCCACAGCCCAGGCATCTCTAAACCCAAAGCTGGTACCTGTCTTCCATGCTATTTTTGTACTGGAGTTAAAGTTACGCCAAAAACGCTGTTCACCGGGGCGAGCTACTTCAACCATTGATTTAAACGTATGCCAAATGGAAGAAGCACTTAACCGGGCATGTTCGGAAAAATACGCGTTTGCTTCTTTTTTTTGCGCTAAGAGATTGATCGCTCCATAGTTGTTAGCGAAGTACTGTCCGTTATTTCGGGCGTAATATTTGAGGTCACGAGCCATGGATGCGTAAATTCTCCCCAAGTCCTGCATAGTTGTTTCTGCACCACCCAGTATCAATGAAAGTCCATAGTGATCGGCACTTTTAGTGAGTGTGGTCATGCCCAGGTCTTTAGCTTTATGAAAGAATTTTTTATAGCCATAATCGGCGAGCATGTGTACTGCCGGGATATTAAGCGAACGCGCCAGTGCCTCATTGGCATGTACCGCACCAAGGTACTGGTAATCAAAATTCTTGGGTGAATAACCATGAAAGTTACTCGGTACATCAGGAACTATGCTGGAGGGTAAAATTTGACCGTCGTTTAGCATTGAGGCATAGAGTAAGGGTTTTATAATACTACCAGTGCTTCTTGGAGCCTTGATCATATCTACCTGCCTGCCATGTTTGCGGCCCCTGCAATTACCTATATAAGCCAGTGCATTGCCCGTGTTAACATCAATTACCAGAGCGGCAGCGTTATGTATATTTTGTCTTTCCAATCCTTTCGAATGCCGATTGACGATTTCTGTAACCCGTTCCTGTAAATTCCGGTCTAATGTTGTTTCATAAATAGATAAGTGTTTTTTATTTTCAGTTTGTATGCGATCTAAGAGGTGAGGAGCAAAGGCAGGCAATGCAAGCGGTTTGTCCGGCAACGATTCGCTGCAGGCCAGCTGATAGCTTAATTTATCCAAATGGCCTTGTTTATGTAACATAGCCAGTAGCTTGTTTCGTTTAGCGCGCAGCAAGGCCCTGTTTTTTCCCGGGTGGATTAGAGACGGGCTGTTGGGAAGCACTGCCAATGTAGCAGCTTCAGCCCACGACAGGTTATGCGAAGCTCTGCCATAATACTTCCATGAGGCAGCTTCCAGCCCGACAACATTGCCTCCAAAAGGGGCATAAGAGCAATACAATTCCAAAATCTGATCTTTATCTTCACGTATTTCAAGGCGGGTGGCCAGGATCATTTCTATGATTTTTTCCATAAAAGTCCGTCCTTGTCCTTTCCTTGCCAATCTTATAACCTGCATGGTAATGGTACTGGCACCGCTCACCACTTCTTTATTTCTGATATTCATGCGAATAGCGCGGCCTATAGCAAGAAAATCAATTCCTGGATGTGTATGGAAGCGCTTATCCTCAAAAGTTAGCAGGGCCGTTTTAATTTTCATTGGCACAGAGTCTACTTCCGGAAAGCGCCACTGACCATCCCGGGCGATGCGTGCACCAAGCAATTTACCATTTCTGTCAACGATTACCGTAGAAACAGGGTCGCTGAAAAGCTTTTCAGGGAGACAAAACCAATACCAAATAGCCGCTATAAATAACAGTCCTAATACGTGGTATTTAAGGCGTTTGGCCAAGTTTATTATTCGTCTACGTAGCTTAAATTTGGTCATTAGTTGATAGTTAAATGATCAAATCATTTAAGAAGATAATCGAAAATTCCTGTCTGATTTAATAATCAGACAGGATACCATTTCTTTTTACTTATGAATACTTATCCATTGGCCATGTCGACTGGCGCTTATGGACTTATCGTACATGGCTTCGGAGTACACCTTGGGCAAGTAGTAACGACCCGCATAAGTAGCGTTGAGTGCTACTCTGAAAGTTTTGGATTTGTTAGGACCAAGGTCAAAGAAGGTATATACACGGTCGTCTCTAATATCACGATATTCCGGAACTGACGTTTGGTGTGAGAAAGCGGCGCCATCCATACGTTCGTTATGAATTTCCCAGCCGGAAGGGAAAATCTGGTTGATAACCATCTCTTCGTAATTACGGCTCGTCGGATTATGTACTGTAACTTCCACCATAAAGTCGGTGCCCTGTTTGATGGACTCAGGAGCGATTTTACCGCCATTCATATTCAGGTATGAAATGTTTAAATCCAAATTATTGGAAGAACTGTGCTCATTACCCACAGGAGGCACTCCTTCTGCTATGAGGCGTGCAAATAACAAGGAATTTCCGGTGTTTTTAACTGCTATATGCTGTTGCTTTAAATCTTTAACCTCAATCGTACGTTGTTCAATGGGCGCTTCCGATTGCACACTTTTCCAGGATCCGTCGGCTAGCTGATACTTGAAGCTTAGTTCACTGCTGTAATTTGAAACACCAACATATTTAGCAACAGCTATCAGACAATAGGCGGTGGTTTGTGTAGAGTACCAGGATTCTTTACAGAGCATGTTGGAGATATCTTTCAATACATCCTTACCTTTGGCATGTTTGTTCATTTCGCTGAGTGCCAGTAAAATGATGCCTTTATCTCTGAGTCTTGATCCATAGGTGCCACCTAGTTCATTATAGCTGTCGATACTTGTCGACAAGCCATTGGCAATAGACCCGGCGGCTTCGGGTTGGCCTGCAAGCTGATAGGCAGCAGCAAGATACCATTTCGCAATGAGCGGAAGGTTGATGGATTGGCTCAGTCTGTTCATAGCGCCGAGTTCTGCATTTTTGGATAGTGCCAGCAGGTACAGGCGGTAGGCTTGCGTTACCGATTCACTTTTTGAAGAACTGTAGCTCCAGGATCGAGCACGTTGTTTTTGATAATTGGTCCATTTGCTTATAAACTCGGCCGGAACCGCATATCCCGCTTTCTGTGCTTCTACCATAAAGTGGCCTGCGTAGTTTGTGCCCCAGTCATTAACCGTACCATGACCTGGCCAGTATGATAGTCCTCCGTTAGCATTTTGAAACCTTAATAATCTTTTGATTCCCAGAGCAATATTTCGATCTATTTGCTTCTTCCTGCCAGCTGAGAGTTTGATGAGGTGGGCAAGGTGCAATTGAGGAAATACCGAAGATGTTGTTTGTTCCACGCAACCATAGGGGTAACGAATAAGGTAGTTAAGCCTTTTTTCAAGATTCATAGGTGGAATAGTGGAGAATTCCAATACGGCTTTGTTGGTGCCATCAACGCCATGAGGAATGTAATCTACGTTCCAGCTATTTCCTGTCTGGACTATCTCATCCAAAACCTTTGTTGTCGCCGGGTTAGGCATGCGAATTTCGATGTCGGTCTCATATACTGCTTTTTGCTTTCCTGAAACAACCTCAACTTTCACCTTTCCGGTGCCTATGATACTATTCACTTTAAGTTTAAAGTTCACTACTTTATCCCCTTCTTTGGAGAAGGTTACCGTTTTCGTTTTTTGGTCTTGAATTTTTAAAAAGCCATCGGTATGAACGGTAATTTGTGCTGATTTAATATTTTCAGACATTGCAAACACATTTACCGGTAGTTCTAAAACCTCGTCGGGACCTAATACACGAGGTAGAGTAGCTAAAACCATTAAAGGTTTTTTTACAGGGGTCGTTTTTTCCGCCGAACCGTACGCGCCATCATACCCTCCAATCACCATGGTACGTACAGACCCGACATAGTTTGGCATTTTAAATTTATGAGATTTCGACTGCCCATCCTGTATATGGTATGGCCCCATAAACTTAACCATTGGCTTGAAGCGGTTTAGTTTGGTGTTTTCACCATTATCACCACCGTCACCACCACCAATACTTAACAGGTTTTGAGATGGTAAATGATCGGCGCCGATTATTTCATCAAAAAGGTCCCAGGTTTTTACACCCAAAGCCTGGCGTTGATGAAAGTGCTTCCAAAGGTCAGGTGTTTTGAAACGGGTGATGTCTAAAAGGCCCTCATCTACAATGGCAATGGTATAGGTCATAGCACGTTGCTCTTTTTCGCTTACTTTTAACGATACCGTTGTGTTGGGCGCCAGTGTGTTAGCCATACTAATTTTAGGACTTAAGTGCGTTTTAGGGTCATTTACATTTAGAGGAATTACACCATATAGTCGTATCGGTCTATCATTCTTGGTCTGGGCGTGAGGCTGTATATAGGTTACATGGGCATATGCATTGGGCGCCATGTTTCGTGCGGCTTTAAACCCGAATATTGTTTCCCCTTTTTTATTGCTGTTGGCATTTACCCAAAAAGAATTTAGAATTTGTGTGCCATTTTCAATACTTACCAATGCCCTTCCTTCAGCGCCCATTGGTATATGAAGTTGTATGTCTTCACCAATTTGATAGTTTGATTTGTCCGAAGTAAAGGTGAGCATTTTAGCTCCTCCCGGGTTATCTTTTTGAGCTCTTCCGGCCCATCCGGGCCAATCTATATAGACAATTTTACCAGAACAGTGCCCGTCTTCATCGCATACACGAACAAGGTACCTTCCCCAATCCGGGTAGTTGATTCGCAGCTTCCAGGTGGCTTCTCCATCTCCATCTGTTCTGACTGTGCCTGTTTGGATGGCTTCGCGATGTTCAATACTATTGTAGTGGTATTCTTCCGATTTATCCCACCACCAGCGCCAGTCCATTTTATATACAGCGACCTTTAAACGTTTGTTAGGTACTTTATTGCCTTCGGGGTTTAGTGTCACAAAACGTACGGTGTGATTGGTATCTGTTAAAAGCATACCTCGGCTTTTGTCCCCTTTGGGTAAACGCAGCCCCACGTAAGTATTAAAGGGATGGAAGTCAATGGAGAATCGATCGGTACTGAATGCTCCGCCTTCTTCAAATACCTTCGTTTTGAAATGTGCTTTAAGCATTCCCGGTGCGGTGGCGTTCACACCTAACGTTTTGTTGATAAATACCTCGCCTTCATCGTTGAGCTTCCCATCAAAAACTACGGTGTTTTCAGAGGAAAATGAGTTCGTGGGGTCATCAAAAGTATAATCAAGGTGTGTTTTGAATTGAGTACTTGATTGTGTAAGTACACAGCTGACATCGGCTTTTAGTGCTCCGGCGTTTGCCCCGTGCAACCAGCGCGATTTAAGTGTTGTTCTTATATTGTTAGTTACATTTGTGAGGTGCTCTTCCTCAAAATCCATCTCAATTTTCAAGCGGTTAGGAACTATAGTTTCTACTTTGAGTGATTTCGTGAATTTTGTGCTTCCAATTTTAGCTACTACAGCGTAGTCACCGGTAATGTCATCTTCAGAAGTTTCCAACGTTATAGTGTAAAAGCCGTTAAGAGACTTGCTGAGCACATTACGCTTCAATAGTTGACCGTGCGGATTTCTGAATTCAATAGTTATCGGGTGTTTGTCCGGTAGCGTTCCCAGCTTGTCTTCAAGCACAAAAGTCATGTAAATTGGATCTCCTGGCCTCCAAACACCACGTTCTCCATACCAATATCCTTTAAGTCCTTTATAGTATGTTTTTCCTGCTACATCAAAGCGGGACATGGATAGGGCATTTCCATCGTCCAAACGTAGGTAGCCGCGTTCTTTACCCTGCTTAGCGATAATGAGGAATGGCTTCTTTTTGAATTTAATAGTTGCGAAACCCTGTACGTCAGTTCTTGATTTTGCCATTAATTGATGCTGATAATCGTAAAGTTCGAGTTCTACCTGGCTGAGAGGTGACGTAGATTTAATATCGGTAACACTCACAAAAAGTTTGTTGTCGGCACCATGTTTTGCCAGGAGGCCCAGGCCGCTGGCCAATATGTTCTTTTTGGCAACGCGGCGACTGTGATAGTAAGCTGGTGTACATGGGTCTTCTCTATCTTCATAGTTATAACCATATTCCCAATAGTTCCAGTTACTGTATCCTTCATTGTACCCCGGGCCTGCCCATATGTTATCGTCGATATCGAGCATGCCATGATCTGTGATTTCAGGGTCTTCTTCCTCGTCGTTTTTAGCACGCGAAGAACATCCATATAAGGAGTAGGATTTTCTGAAACCAACACTGACTTCATATATCGCCCCGGGTTCAGTTTTTATCAGATCATTCAGGTCAATCACATGTTTGTTCCATGAACCCAGGTCTTTTTTCTTATTTAAGTTTACTTTTGTTTGAAATAAAATTTGTCCTACACGTTTCATTTCACGAGAACCATTCAATTGATTTACCTGAAGAAACTGCGGGATATTGCTTTCATTAATTTTAATTATACTAATGTCTACGGCACTCAGGCTTACGGCCTCAAACTCAAATGGCAAGGCGTTTCCCAAAGGGACTATTGTTCCTTTGGCGGCTATTCGCACTTCCGGTTTTAAAGAAGAAAACGCTACATTGTCTTCGTAAGACTTTTTTGTTTTGTAACCTAAAATGTTTTGTATTCCGGGAGCGATATTAATATCCACTTTGCCTGTTAAACGTGTTCGTGGGAATATTTTGATCTTATTACCGTCTATGACTAAATCAGAGCGGTAACCCTTTAATTCAACAAGCCCTTTCAGTGATTGATTAGGCTTTAAGGGGTCAGAAAATTCTACTTCTATATATTGTTCAGGGCTATTCCGGACATAAACTCCTTCAACATTAAAATCACCAAGTGCATTAATAAGAAAAGAACGATTGCCGGTTTTATCAACACCAATTTCTTTTCCGTCCCATTCCAGTTTGATATTCGATTTTTTAACACCTCTTTTCAGGCTATCAAGCGTGTATTTATGTAGTGTTCCGTTTTCGTCGTGTTCCCATTTGATTTTTACCGGCTCATTATCTTGTGTTGCAGTTAATATTTTCTCGAGCTTGCTATCATTTTCATAGTCGTCGGTAATAATACTGCCATTAAATCGCTGCCAGCGTAGCGTTTTTTCATCGATGGTTGTTCGTCCTTCAAATTCAACGCGGAAATTCTGAGGAATGGTTTTAAATTGAAAAGTGAATGTTGAAAGGGAATCTACTACTTGTTCGAGGATATTATCGATTTTAACAGTCGCAGTATAAACCTGATCGGAGTTCATATATTCTTCCGGCTTAAATTCGATTGTTCTTGTATCAATCCATTTACATTTTCCTTCAATGGATGGAGAGAAAGAAAAAGGGTTGTTGGTCTCTTTATCTACTTCCTCAGCCTTTACACACTGATCTAAAAATCGAACACGTATTGGTGAAGATTTGGATATTTCATCGGATGTATAAGCAGAAATGATTTCATCGAAAGCAGGATTGTAAGGTATTTCTTCGATGTTTTTAATAGTGGACGCTTGTGGGATTAATGAAATACCCCAGGCGAGAGCAAGTGCAAGAAAGGGAACGCCTACAACAAGTGAAATTGAAGAGCTGGATTTGATCTTTTTGAATAGCGACATGAGCTGAAATTGGTTAATAATTAAACACGACCGATAAATAGAATTACTTCATAGAAGTAATAATTTACATGATAAAAATACAAATTCAATAATACAACAAACTACTATTATATCACTTGTACGCTATGAAGAAATAAGTGTTGAATAAAAGTGAATAACTGCTGGCAAAAAAAGTGTATTTTGATGCTGTTTAATATACAACCGTAACCGTCCCTTTCGTTTCGAATGATTTTCCGTCCACATATTCACCTTTTACCACATAAGTGAATACATCGCTGGCAAGTTGTGTGTTGTTAGATGCATCTATTCCATTCCACCCGATGTCAGCAGCCTGGGAGCTGTCTTCAGTGGAATAAACTATGCGTCCATTCCTATTGAATATGGTGAATACAAAATTTGATTCGGCTATCGTATTTGAATATACCTTGAGGTGATTTATATTCTCATCGCCATCATTGGGTACGATAATATTGGGGACGAATACATGATTGTCAAATTGAGGAGGCTGAATAATAATAATCGACACATTATTAGAGCTCTCACCACAAATGTTTTGCACCAATACTTCGAAAGTGAAGAGTCCTTCTTCCGTCCCATCAGGTACGTAGTTTGTTTCTTGTGTGGCATCGTTTTCAAATGTATTTGGCGCCGAAGTGGACCAGCTAAATTCAAGTCCTTCACCAGTCACCTCTGCACTTAGAGCAATGGGTTCATTGTTGAAAGCGGAATCCGGTGCATTAATACTTACATCGTCGGGAGGGTCTATGTCTGAAGGAAATACTTCTACCGATTTTGAATCACCGCAACCCAGAATGTCAGCTATGTCTAGCCTGTATACCCCGATTCTGTCGACGGTCATATTGTTGTCTGTATTAGTTTGCAAAGAATCATCTATGTACCATTGCAGTGTGTATGGCTCAATCCCATTTTCAATGGAGGCGCTTATTTCTGTCGCTTGCCCAGAGCAGATAGCCACGTTCTCTCTATCAAATGCTATTTCCGGATCACTAACGATAATTTCCACATCAATGTGTTTTTCACAGAGGAAGGAATCGCGAACAGCCAGGGTATACACGGTAGTCTGCTCCGGAAATGCTATCGTTCTTGGGCGGTTAGCATTGACCAGGTTTGTAGAGGGAGTCCATTGTACATGGTAACCTGTACTGAAAGGCAGGCCTCCTTCTATGCGAACATTCATTTCAACCGAGTCGTCTTTACAGATTCTTGTTCTGTTAAAGTTGCTCTGTAGTGTCATTTGCGGAGCAGGTTGTATAATTATGGTATCATAGGAGAGGCAGGGGGTTGGTGAGGCATCTCTTACTTCCACAATATAAGTGCCATAGACACCGGCTTCCAATGTGGGGTTCGCAGTGTAAGGTGCATCGAGCCCTGTTGTAGGTGACCATTTAAATTCGTAAGGAGGTATCGTCTGATTTCTTATATGAGCGTTTAATGCCACTGTTTCTTCATCGCAAGTGTATTTGTCTGCCCCCGCATCTACGCCTACTCCATTGCCAACAGTTACGCGAATGGTATCCTTTGTGTAACACTTGTCTGTTAAAATCTCCGTTTTTTTAACCGTATAAATGCCGGCTTCTTTGATCGTGATGGTGGGAGTAGTTGCTCCGGTATTCCATATGTACTCTGCTGTATTTGTAGTAGACAATAGATCTGTCAATACCACGGAGTCTCCGGTGCACAGATTTTTATCAGGTCCCCCAAGGCAACAGAACGGGTGCGCTTGGGCGTTGCGGCGGTTAATCCGTTTACGTGTCACCCGATCAATACTGCGGCCAATATTGCGTTGATTGATGAAGCGAGTAACGGCCGTTCCTATTGTGGCTTTGCGCGCGGAGCGTGGTTGGATTTTGTGGGGTTGCAGCCAGAACGTCCGATTACGGCCGTAAAAGAAGCGATGCGTTGTGTGCGTCATTTGCTCAGTCGTTCGACAGAACCATTTAGGAGCGAGGTTTTTCCAATTACAGGGGGTGATTCCTTGCGCTGGGAACATATTCGTGCCGATATTCCTTTTTTGCTGGGGAGTTGGGGACCGAAAATGATCGCGGCCGCTTTACCTTATGTCAACGAGATTAAGCTGGGTGGTTCGGCAAATCCTGGCGCGGTGCAGTGGTTGCGTGATGTTATTGGCAACGATGAGGTGGGGATTGTGGTTGGTGCGGTGACGGTGGTTGATGACGATGGGGAGGTGGCACGAGCGTTGGCGCGGCGTGAAGTTGCCTTGTATTTGCCTTTGGTCGCTCAACTTGATCCATCCGTTTCGATTGAGCCCGATCGGTTGGCTGGTTTGCAGGCTGCGGCGGAAACATATGACTGGGATACGGCCGTATCTTACATCTCTGATGAATTACTCGCCAAATTTGCCTTTGCCGGAACGCCCGCAGACATCGTCGCCCAAACAGAGAAATTGATAGCTGCAGGTGCCAATCGTATTGAATTTGGTACGCCGCATGGACGAAATCCACAAATTGGTCTCAATTTGCTTGGAAAAAAAGTGCTTTCTGAGTTAGGATAATAAATGTAATGATGGATAAAAGCGTATCCTGATATTTATGTAAAGAAAACAACTTTTTGGTTTACGCCGGTAAGCTAGATGGTGTGAGAAGTAACCGTTGGAAAGGTCAAAATTCGTCATCAATAGGTAAGACCAATGGTATGCATTGGTCTGTTTTGAGTACCATATTGGGAGCATGTATGGCAAAAATATTGGTCATTGAAGATGAAGAGGCGTTACGGGATGGTGTGCGCGATATTTTGGCGGATATTGGCGGGTATGATGTTTTGTTGGCCGCAGACGGCCGTATTGGTGTTGAGCTTGCCCAGACAAAACAGCCCGATTTGATCCTGTGTGATGTGGGCTTGCCTAAATTGGATGGGTACGGTGTGCTGACTGAGTTACAAGCAGATCCTAAAACGGCTGTTATTCCTTTTATCTTTGTGACTGCTCGTGGGGAACGGAAAGACAATCGGTTAGGGATGGAGTTGGGCGCCGATGATTACATTGTTAAACCCTTTAACTTCAATGAGCTTTTAGCGGCCATCCAAACGAGGCTAACGAAGAAGAAGACGCTTGCCAGTCAGTATGTTGATCAGATGGATTCGTTGCGTGGCAATATTTTGATGGCGTTGCCCCATGAATTACGCACACCTTTGGCCAGTATCATTGGTTATGCGGAACTCATTGCCCTCGATGCGTTTACTATGCCACGGGAGCAAGTCAAATTGATGGCACATACCATTGAGGATGCGGGGCAACGATTGCATCACTTGATTGAAAATTATCTCATTTATGCACAATTGGCAATTATTGAGCACGATCCGCATCGCAGAGCGCAATTGCGGGCGCTTCATGAGGCCCAGCCCGACGATATTATTCGTGTTGTTGCCCATGAACGTAAAGCGAACCATGCGCGTACCATTGTGACAGTTTTGAACACGCCCAATTTAAGATTGCCCATGCGCAATGATCACTTTCTTAAAATTTTTGAGGAATTGCTGAGCAATGCGCTTAAATTTTCTCCTGAGGATTCGGCGATAAAGATTTGTACAGGGCAAGAAAATAACCAATTCTACTTTACTGTCACCAATCTAGGGCGTGGTATGTTGCCTGAACAAATTAAACAAATTGGACTTTATCGTCAATTTGAGCGCAAAGTGTATGAGCAACAAGGTTCGGGGATGGGGCTGATGATTGTGCGTTTGTTGGCTGAGTTGCATGAAGGGAATTTGACCATCGAGAGTGAATTGGATGGGGAAACGGCCGTAACTGTACAAATTCCGTTGTAAAGTGCTTTTAAGGTGCGACGCACTTCAAAAGTGCGTCGCACCTAGACAAAATTAGTTTGACAGATCGAACTGCATTTCTAACTCTTTAATTGAAAAGCCATCCCATACCCAGCTTTCAACACAATTTGCTCTTGGTCCAATCGTCCATTTAAACGTGTTGTCACCAGCTTCCAGCCACGAAGGATCCACTTCCAGTTGGAATGACTTCCACCCAGAAGAAAAACAGCCATCAAATGTATAGTCATATGGATGAACGGTGATGTTGGGACGGCCGTTAATGCTAAGCAGCACCTGTCCTATCATCGGATTGTGAACTTGGCCAAACAAAACAGGATCTTTGCCAACATGGGGCAAATTAATCGTTATCGTTTCATTTTCCCCCGGTTCACGGTCGCCATTCCCTTGTAAATAAGCAACACCATCGGCATCAAAACTTTCATAAAGCCCTTTGACTGGGCCCGAAAAGCGTATATTGTCCCAATGATATGTATATGTGTTTGTGTTGCCGTCTTTTTCAGGTGTGTAAGCATGTGTTTTAAAGACAACCAATCCGCTGGTAAAAGGCAGGCCACCAGGCACCTGGGTGACAAAATCGTCAAATGAACCATCTTCTTTTTCAATCGACCAGATAATTTGATTGGTGGATAGTTCTACACGCATTGTTCGTCGTGTGCGCCGGTCGAAGTTTGCCGGATCGTTGGGGAAAATATCACCCCAATTACGCCAATCATCATGCTCAACAATGACTCCTTCGGGATCGATGCCCCCGGTGCCGACTTGAACAGAACGGTTGCGTTGGTCAAAAAAGCGCAGCGCAATGCGATCTTTGGGATAGGTTTCGTCAATTGGTAGCCACCAAGGTGCGGCGCCCACTTTTAATTCTGAGCGGGGTGTGATTAAAACTTCGAACCAACTACGCGGGTGATCCCCGTTGATATTGACCTCAAACTCCAGAATCCCTCCGCCGGTAAAATCAAACTCTTGTTTAGGCCAGAATGAAGTAACAGAATATCCTTCGACATCTCCCATTGAAGTCATCATATGATTTTTACAGATGAAGAAACTGTCATCAGGGTTAGAGCCATTACTTTCGTGGGAGGTGGTTATCCAATGTTGTGGCAACGGTGATACATTGGGGTTGGGGCCTGCACATCCGTCATTATGATCGGCTAAATAAGCGTCGAAAACACGGAAGTGCTCTTTGGGATGGGTGCGGTGGGTGACCACAAAATCAAAATTTTCGGGGAGCAATGCTTGCGAAGGTGACGATGGATCGCCATCAAACGTTTCTTCAAAAGCCCAACTACTAGAACGATAGGCGACAAATGGCAGATATGCTCTAGGTGCAACTTCGCCACTACCAGCTGTTTCCCCTGCTGAAACAGAAGCGTGGTTGTTTTGCAAAATTAATATAAGCAACAATGATATTAAAGGGATAATAACAATTAATAATCGCTTCATAACATATTTCTCCTAAATAAATAATTATCAAAAGGCACTGCAAGAACTCAGAACAACAATGAATCAACTCAATGAACAACATTGCCTTGCTGATTTAGGCATATAAATAAATGAGCATGTCATGTTAATTTGGATTAGTTGCTTGGAGTGGGAATAAGTTACTACGACTGTGATGAAAAGTTCCAAGTAACAAGCTTCGTTGTGGCTGAAGCTTTTAAAGAATAAGCAAATCTTTAGTTGTTTTCCGGGCAATGTTTATTGAAATCACCGACTGATACAATAATTATAGACTCCCTGAGCATACATAGGAAAATGGTGCTATGACCTATTCAAACCTATGAAGTTGCCTGTTGAAAATTTGCTTATTCGCGTTGCGCAGATCTCTTGTTTGAGATCGATAGGATTCGTGCTGCGTAACATCAATAATTTGGATGATGAAGTTGTTTCTTTGCAATCCTTTTTGTTAATGATGAAATTTTCAAATTGATTATTCAAACCAATCTTGTACAACGTAGTAATAATGAAAGAAAAAAATTTATTTGTCTAGTGGTTGGTGGCAAAATGATAAAATTTTTATTTGAAAGGGTTTGTTTAAGAATTTTCTAGACGAACGCTTGGCGCGAAAATCATTGGTAAAAACCAAAATGGTTCGTATAATCGCGTTAACTGGTTGTTCCTTGTCCCCAGTTTGTTTTGGATATTGGAGAAATCAATGACAGACAATGCAAGAAATAAGGAATTGATTCAAGAAGTCACGGATAAGTGGTGGCTTGTTTTCTTGCGGGGAGTTGTCACGATAGCCCTTGGCATTTTATTGATTGCGAATACAAAAATTACGATTACGGCCGTTATTCTCATACTTGCTATCTATTGGCTGACGAATGGCTTGGTGGATGTTGTTCAAGCCATCCTTGGTTGGAAGAAAGTTGATAATTATCTGTGGATACTTCTGGGAGGCATTCTCCAGATTGTTGCGAGCTTAGTCATTATAATCTGGCCTCTTTTTACAACAACCGCTGTCACATCCTTAACGATTTATCTGATTGCCTTTGTGGCCATGATTGTCGGGGGAATGGCCCTCATTCGTGGGATGCAAATGCGGAAAACGGAGCAAAAAAACGAGTGGTTGTTGCTGATCGGTGGGGTGCTGGCCATTTTGTATGGCGTGTTGGTCTTGTTTAATCCATTTCCTTCAGTTTATATTTTGGCGATTGCATTGGGCATTTTATCGATCATTGCAGGCATAATGACCATCGCCTTTTCTTTGAGATTGTGCAAAATGAGCAAAGCGTTAGGTGAGGTATGAAGCGATTACACATTGGACAATTTACAAATACGTATAAACCTGTATTAAGTGGGGTTGTGCGTTCGGTAAGCAGTTTTCGGCAGGAGTTGAGCAATATGGGACACAATGTCTTTATTTTTGCGCAAAAACCGAGCCGGAAATATGAAGAAGAAGAGCCGTTTGTTTTCCATTATCCGGCAATGGAGATTCCTGCCTATAAATACCCCATGTCGATTCCAGTTTCAAGGACCATTGACAATGTCTTCCCTTCTTTGAAGTTAGACGTGATTCATGCACACCATCCAGCAGGAATTGGTAAGGTGGGGGCCGATAAAGCCAAGAAGTTTAATTTGCCTTTGGTTTTTACACATCACACACGTTATCGTGAATATGCAGAGTATGTTTCTTTGGTGCCAAAACATCTTTCGGAGACGGTGATTGGGAATTGGCTTGTCGATTTTATGTCGAGTTGTCACCACGTGATTGTGCCCAGCGAAACGATTCGACAATCATTGATAGAATCCTACGGTATTACTGATCGGGTAACTGTCATGCCGACGGGCATTGATTTGACTCCGTATCGCAATGCCGACGGAACGGCCGTTCGCCAGAAACATGGTTGGCGTGATGATCAAAGAGTCATCTTGTCATTGGGTCGTTTGGCCAACGTTAAAAATTGGCCATTGTTGATTGACGCCGCCAAAATTATTCTGGAAAAATATCCAGACACTTATTTTGCCCTGATTGGGGATGGTCCAGAACGAGATTCGTTAGAGAAAAAAGTAAAGAAATTGGGTATTGGCGATCGTTTTGAATTTGTTGGGCGTGTACCCTATGAGGATGTGGCCAGTTATTTGCAGGCGGGCGATTTGTTTGCCTATGCGTCGGTGACAGAAACGCAAGGGTTGGTGACGCTCGAGGCGTTGGCGGCTGGCTTGCCTGTGGTGGCTGTTGATGCCAGTGGCACCAATGAAACAGTTGATAATGGAGTTGATGGTCTTTTAACCCCCAATGATCCTGAAAAGTTGGCGGATGCAATTGCCCGCGTTTTATCAGATGAGGCGTTGTATCATCAACTGAAAGAGGCCGCGAAGGCAAAATCAGAAGCGTGGGATATTCGTGTTTTGTCGCAAAAGTTGCTGGATATTTATGCACAAGCTGCCGCCGACCACAAAGCGGGACGGACAATGCGGATGGATGAGAAGAAATCTGTGTTTGATGTCTATTGGCGGGAATTTTTCCAACCGGAACCAGGCTGATGATGTTGGGCGAATCACCAATTCGCCCCTACAATAAATAGCAACAATTTTTTAGTAATGAAACGGCCGTATCCCCCAAACGGCCGTTTTTTTATGGCCGCGAGTGAGGTATAAATAGCACCATGATTAAAGCACTCATTTTTGACTTTGATGGATTGATTTTAGACACAGAAACGCCCGATTATGAATCTTGGCGTCAAGCTTATGCCGACTATGGGCAAGAATTACCGCTTGCGGTGTGGGCCTGAATACATTGGTACAACAACGTTTAATCCCTATGAATATTTAGAATCTTTGTTGGGTCATGCCGTAGACCGCCAAGCATTGCGTACAAAACGGAAGGCGATTGATAATGCGCTCATCGCCGAACAGACTGTTTTGCCTGGTGTCGTCAATTACCTTGACGAGGCAAATGTATTAGGGTTGCGTATCGGTCTCGCCTCTAGTTCCGACCATGATTGGGTCGACCAGCACCTGACACGCCTGGGCTTGTTCGAGCGCTTCGAGACGATTTGCTGTGCCGACGATGTCGGGGGAAGGCCAAAACCTGACCCATCCGTTTATCGCTTGGCCATTGAGCGTTTGGGTATTGCCCCAGCAGAAGGTTTGGCGCTTGAAGATTCGCCCAATGGCTTGAAGGCGGGAAAAGGGGCCGGGTTGTGGGTAACGGCCGTTCCCAATAATTTGACCCAAAACCTTAACTTTGACCGGGCAGATTTTCGCTTGTCATCTTTGACTGAGATGCCTTTGGCGGAGTTGATTGAGAAGATTGGAATTGAGTAATTGGTAATTAGGTAATTTGATTACTCAATTACCAATTACTAATGACCCAATTACGTATTAAAAAGGTAACAAAACCAACATGGATTCACTTAATATAACGAAAAAAACTAATTATCAACAAATTATAGATTTTCAAGAAGCGGTTGACTCGGTCCCGATGCAGCCAGCCATACCGAGTGAGGCGATTTTGCAATTGCGCCATACCCTCATTCGTGAGGAGTATGAAGAAGTCAGTGAGGCATTTGCGGAGTTAACGGCCGTTGTTCACAACGATCCTGCCGCGCTTACCAACCTTGCCCACGAATTGGCCGATTTGCTGTATGTTGTATACGGAACTTTTGCGGCTATGGGCGTCGATGCCGATGCCGTTTTTGCCGAAGTGCATCGGGCCAACATGACCAAGCTAGAAGGCCCACGCCGTGCTGACGGCAAGCTTCTCAAACCACCTGGATGGCAACCTGCCGATGTTGCCGGGGTGATTGCCGGACGAAAGTGATGGGAGTGAGAAGTTGCATGTGGCAAGTGGCAGGTTGTGTTAGGTACTTGCAACTTGCAACTTGTTACTTGCCACAAGGGATGGAATATGAAACTAAGCGAACGCGCATTAAAAGACCAACTCTACGATATTGTTGATAAAGAGTATCAACTGCCAGAAGGGACAGACCCTTTGCCACGTGTGCTCGAGATGTTGCCCCATATTGGTTCGCCCGACAGCGAACTGCGCGATGACATGATTTACATGACGCTTGCCCAGTGGATTGCTGTGCAAGATTTACTCGATGGTGAACAACTGCGCACGATATTGCCTATTTTGCTTGATGAAGAGCATCTCTTATTCAAGATTGGCGAGAAAGATACGGACTCTGTATTTATGCGTTCCTTTTCGATGCTGAACCTAGCATTACTAATCGAGGCGCACAATAAAAATGCTTATCTGAATAAAAACGACGTGCAGTCGATCAAAGTCGCTGTTTTGCGGTATCTGAGCGAAGAAAACGATTTTCGTGGTTATGTTGCTGAAGACGATAAAGGATGGGCACACGCGATTGCCCATGCGGCTGACTGTTTGTATGAATTGATCTTAACGCCAGAAATGGAAGCCGGTGATTTGATTGAAATTTTAGGGGCCATTCGCAACAAAATTGGCACCTCAACCACTGTGTTTATTCATGAAGAGGATGAACGGTTGGTCTATCCAGCTATTGCTGCCTTGCAGCGCAAAGTGCTACGCGAGGTCGATGTGCGCGAATGGCTCAATGGCTTTACGCCGCTGGCACAAAAGAAGGAACCGTTTCCTGATTGTTACTATCAGGCAATTAACATCAAATATTTTTTACGCAGCCTCTACTTCCGTGGACGGCAAGAAAAAACGATTGAACTGATTGGTGACAACAGCGCCACCGCTTTGGTGACGTTGGTGGATGGGGTGCTGAAGGAAATCGGCCGTTTTTGATCGGTGTTCAGTTTTCAGTGGCCAGTATTCAGAAGAAACTTTATGTTAATTTTTGGACGCGGATGAACGCAGATTGGGCGGGTTTTGCTTTTAATCCGCGCTCGTCCGTGTTTATCCGCGTTGGAGAAATTAGAATCAACAAAATTATTGAGGTAATTCTTCCAGCGGCGGAGCATCCCTAACCCAGCGCTCTAACTCATTTCCTTGGGCATCAAAGAGAATGAATGTCGGTGTGTCGGTTACCTCTAATTTCTCGGCGATTGCTTTATTGATGTCTGTGATCAAATTGAGCCGCACAACACGACCTGCTGTCCAATCTTCGGCGATCCTGTTCACGACAGGAATGACGATCATTCAACTAATGCCAAAATCGGAATAAAACTCGACTAATGTGGGCTTTTCGCTACCTTGCAAATATGCTTCGATTGCTGTGATTGAATCGAACTCGATTTCCAAGGCATTTGGTTGATTGATGTTGTTGGTTGTGGCCAGAGAGTTGGGGGATACGGCCGTTTCCATCTCACTCACCGTAGCCGCAGGTGTCCGCAATGACAAAACAAATACAACGGCCAGCCCCAAGAACGCACTCCAAACCAGGATGCGCTTCTTTGTCCAAAGGCGGAGCCAGGACAATAAAATTAAACTTCCCGCGAAAATGACAGTGAGTAAAATGACAAAATCATGTTGATGTAGCCATTGGGCGAAGGTGTTCATGTCGGTTTATCTCCTTTATGGATGAATCGGGAGACGCCCCAGCGGGGCGTCTAGTATGATAAAAGGGACACAGCAGACCGAGGACGTCTAGGTACGAAGAGACCGTTGTAGAGCATGGGTCGCTGTGTCTGTTTTATAAAATACCCGAACAGTTGGAAGGACGAAAGAGTCCGTATTTTGCTAGAACGGGATAGATAAATAGAGAAAAGTAAAATGAATGAAACGGCTGTGTGCCTAGGTATTGATGTATCCAAACACCAACTCGATATCGCTGATGAGGATGGGAAGTTTGAATGGTCAGAAAAGAATAACAAGACTGGGATCAACCAGCTTGTGACGAAAATACAGCAACTCAATCCAACCTTGATTGTTGTGGAATCAACAGGAGGATTGGAACTGGGACTACTCACAGCTTTGTATGAAGTCAAACTCCCCTTTGCCCGTGTGCATCCTGGCCGAGTGCGTGAGTTTGCGCGGTCGATTGGCTTGTTAGCCAAGACAGACCGTTTAGATGCCCGTTTGTTAGCGCGATACGGGGCAGCGATCAAACCACCTATCACCCAATTGCCAAGTGAAGAAGAACAGCAATTATCCGCGTTGATGACCCGAAGACGCCAAGTTATTGATATGGGCACAGCAGAGAAGAATCGGTTAGGCACGGCTCCCGAAGCAACCCAAGAACGAATTCGAGAGCATATTGCTTGGCTAGAGGAAGAGTTAGATAGACTAAATGATGATATTGATGATTTCATCGATAAGCTACCAACCTTTCGCCAGAAAAAAGAGATATTAATTAGTGTGCCAGGGATTGGACCGATTACTTCGGCCATCTTGCTTGCCGACTTGCCCGAACTGGGTGTGTATAGTCGCCAAAAGATTGCCGCACTAGTGGGCATTGCACCTTTCAACAAAGATAGTGGTCGGATGCGTGGCAAGCGACGGGTGAAAGGAGGTCGTGCCAATATTCGTTCAGTTTTGTATATGGCAACTTTATCAGCCATTAAATATAACCCTGTTATTCAGATGTTTTATCAACAATTATGTCGTCGAGGCAAAGAAAAGAAAGTTGCGATTGTGGCCTGTATGCGTAAATTGCTAACCATGCTTAATGCCATGATTCGTGACAATCAACCTTGGCGTGAAGTAGAGCCTGTGAAAAGCCTTGACTCTTAACACAGTTGCTCTACAAGGTTTATATGGCTAATTGCCAAGTGGTAGCTTGCCATTGCTGGCCACAATGGAGACAAAATGCAATTTGTTCATCGTCGCCTGCGGTGGTATTGATTATTTGTTCGTGGTGACAATGTTGGCAGCGTTGTAGTTGTTCATTGTCGAAACCGCAGCTAGGGCAATAATCGAAGTCTTCATCTTGCAAACGGCCGCATTGCGGACAGTAAATGGTTGGCGTATCGGGTTGTTCGGCTGCTTCACTTTCGGTGACGGTTGTTGGGGAAGTGGGTTCGAAGGTAAACGGCCGTTGCGCATACGCCACCAACAAAGTCCCACCCAACAATGTGCCACCCACTGCTAACCACACGGCGGAATAGCTAGAAAACATCCCCAATGACAACATGCCGATGCAAATAAAGAACGGCCACGCGAGCAAAAGCCCAACACGCCACGTTTTTAGCATCAAGCGCAAGAACAGTAAGAGCAACACAAAGACGATGCCCGTTGCGAGGATACCTGCCCACACGATCCCAATTTCAGAGCTGAGAAAGGTGAAGAGAGGATAAAACCAGGCAGCGGTCAATCCCAAAATCAAATAACCGGGCAAACTTAACCGCCACTCGGTCATGCGCAAGATGAGGGCGAAGCTGAGCAAAAACAAGATGACCAATAACGGTGCGATTTGGCGCAGGGTGGTGAATTCATATTGGAATACGGCCGTTTGCTCAGCAATCGTTTGCGCAATAGGTAAATCCAATTGAATATTTTGATCGACAATCAAATCGTTATATTGCCAGGTGAACACATCTTTTCCATCAATCCGGTTTTGGTCTGTCGGTGGTAACGAGCCCGCGGCGACCGTGCTGTCTGGCGCGCCTTTCACCACAAACGTGGCATCCAACGAATCGGCGCGCAAGCCTTGGCGCAAAGCGTAAACAAATTGGCCTTCCCCAGAGGCTTTGTATTGGACCCCAATCTCAAATTCGTCTCCGGAAACAACAGGTGTTACCCAACGAATTTGCTGCGGCGAAAATTGAACATCTGTTGCTTCCTCGCCATTTACCAAAAATTGTACATCATGCAGCGTGGCTAAATTTTCAGGGAAAGGAAATATGAATTCGAGTGTTGTTGTTGGGATTTCGCCATATGAGAATTGGTACACACTCTCAAAGTTTAAATCATAAAGTGTCCGGTTTTGGGCTGCATCTTCTTCGTAACGGGCTGTTATTTCTGCCTCCACATCATTTTCCCAGGTAGCAAAATTGAGTGTAACGAGCGGGAGGATACTGCTTAAACGATCATGCATTGCAAAAGTGGCGGCATCCTCATTCAAAAAGTAATTTAAGGTTGCGGGAGCCTGGTAAATAAACCCACTAAACGGATCGCTCGGAATTTCTTCCGTGTTAATGATCATTTCGGGGGTGTCTGCCAATTGCGCATATCCCCAAAAGAGCGCAATTAAAATCAAGGCCAAGACACCTGTTAACCACCAATTAAGGTGCTTTGTTATTGGTTCTATGTTCATGATGATCCCCTTCAAAATAGGCGTGCTCAGTGAGCACTTGGTTTACTAATTTGTAGAGATCATACGGGTGGTTTGTGACAGCTTTGTGATCATACAGGCACAGTTAGAGCGCAATTGCTCAATATTAAAGTTTAAGAAAATAACTGTGCTTGCTTTGTCATGCTGAACAAAGTGAAGCATCCCTTTTAGCTTATAGGGATGCTTCGTTTTACTCAGCATGACAGGATGAATTTGTTTAATTTTCTTGTGGTTTGGGGAGTGTGAAGTAAACGGCCGTACCCTTCCCCTCCTCACTCTCAACCCACAAATGCCCTTCATGGGCTTCAACCAAGGCACGGGCGATGGCCAAACCTAACCCACTGCCACCTTTGCCGCGCGAACGTGCCTTGTCTGTGCGGTAGAAACGTTCCCCAATGTGGGGTAACTGGGAAGAGGCGATTCCCATGCCCTCATCTTTGATGGTGACAAGTATATCTTCAGCCGCATAGTGGCCTATAGAAACAGTTACCGTGGTTTGGGATGGCGAATATTTGATTGCGTTGTCCAACAAATTGAGCAGTACTTGTTGGATACGATCACGATCGGCGTCAACAGAGACTTCTGCGTCGCTTGAGTTTTGCTTGATTGTCACTTGTTTGCCATACGCCTGCGGCTGAATCTGATGGATGGTTGCTTCCGTCAAATCGACCAAATCGAGCGTTTGTTTTTGCAGTTGTAAGGCATCTGAATCTGCCCGCGAGAGCAGCAACAGATCCTTTACCAATCGAATGAGGCGATCTGTTTCTCTGGCGATGGTATCTAAAAAGCGGTCGCGTACTTTTAAATCGTCAACCGCGCCGTCTTGGAGTGTTTCGACCATCCCTTTGACCGATGTGAGCGGTGTGCGTAGTTCGTGCGATACATTGGCGACAAAGTCAATTTGCATTTGTTGCGACGTTTGCAAACGATAGGTCATTTCATCAAACGCAAGTTGTAATTGCCCAATTTCATCCCACGATTTTGTTGTTGGTGGCGGTGCTTGGGTTGTTGAAAATTGTTGTGATAAATCATTGGCGAGATCAGTCAATTTTTCCAAGGGCTTTGTAATGGCTTGTGACATGATCAAGGCAACAACGCCTGCCAAAAGCACGGCGATCAATGTTGAGGCGAGCCAGCGTGTTTGCAATTCTTACAGAACAATCAGAATTGTATCTAACGGTTGGCTCAAATAGACCACCCCGACCAAGCGATTATCGACAAAAGCGGGCACAGCCACGGACATGACCTGTTGCTCATCAATCGTTTCCGTATAACTGCCATAACTACCTTCTAAGGCTTGGATCGCCAGGGGATCCGTTTGCATGGACGTTTCACTTTCAGGTATCTCCGAATCGATCACAATTTGGCCTTGCTTGTCTAGAATGCGGATGCGCGTGTTGAGTTGAGTTCCCATTTGTAGCGATGCTTCTTCTAGAAGTGTTATGTCAATATCATCAGTGAAGAAATCATTTTGTGAAATAGCCTGAGTTCCAGTAACCGTTTCTGTCGGGTCAAATCTGTAGAGAAATAAGTTATCTTGAGATTCAAGGTTATCTTGCGAGTTGTATGTATTTAAGTAGTTTTGTGTGATGACGTTGCTTGTTGTGGGAAAGGGGGCTTCCGCGATGGCACCTGGAATAAGGATTTGGGTTGTGATGCGCGCTTGGGCCAGCAGCCCGTCCTCCATTGTTTGCAGAAAGTAGTTTTGCAAGAAGGATAGAAGCAGAAAACCGGAAACCATCATCACTAAAATAATCGCAATCAGATGGCTTAAAATGAGACGAACACGGATGCTTTTAAAAATCTCTGGACTTTTTTTCATAGTTTTGGTTGGTCGTTTCTTATACGTCATTTCGACCAAAGAGAGAAATCTTTGATGACAGTGCTATCTCAAAAGATTTCTCACCGTTGTACTCCTCGAAATGACAAGCAGTCTGTGAAGTTACTCTGGTTTTAACAACTTATAACCGACGCCACGGACGGTTACAATCATTTCTGAATCTGGGGCGGCTTCACGCAGTTTGGCACGCAGACGTTTGATCACCGCATCGACAACACGAGAGTCGCCGTCAAAATCGTAGCCCCATACCTCGGCGAGGAGTTGTTCCCGTTTGAGGACTTGTCCCACATGTTGCGCCAGCATTTTCAATGTATCGAATTCCAGCAAGGTGAGGTCCAATTGGACAACACCTACCTTTGCTTCATGTGAGGTGTCATCGACGACGAGCGGCCCAATGCAAAGACGGGTTGCTTCACTCGTTTGCGTTTGGTTGCTTGTGCGGCGCAGCACATTTTTGACTCGGGCCAACAGCTCACGGACGCTAAACGGTTTGACGACGTAATCATCGGCACCCAATTCTAGCCCAACCACACGATCAATTTCTGTGTCACGAGCAGTTAACATAATGATGGCGACGTCTTGCTCATGGCGCAAAATGCGGCAAACTTCGAGGCCATCAAGATGAGGCAACATGATGTCGAGCACAATCAAATCTGGCTGGACACGGCGCGCAACCGCGAGTGCCTCGGCACCATCGCGGGCAACAGAAACATCATAATGTGCTTTTTCCAAGTTGTAGACCAGTACATCGACGATAGGAGCTTCATCATCAACGACCAATATTTTGGCACCCATAAAACCTTCCTTGTTAGGTGTCATTTCGACCCCTTCGACCATGCTGTTGTACAAGATTTCTCCTCGCTTCACTCGTCGAAATGACAGCAATCTGTATAGTTGCCCCTGAATCTTGATTTTGGGCACCATTGTACATGTTTATTGTGACAGCTGTGTGACAGGGGGATGAGATTTGTTGGGGAACAGTTTTCAGTAATCAGTAATCAGTTTTCAGTCACTGAACACTGGCATCTGAAAACTGATTACTTGTCTAATAGAGTTGTTCCCAAATAAATCTGTTTCCAAAGTTGGACGCGGATAAACGCGGATCGGGCGGATAATAAGATTAAAATCCGCTCAATCCGTGTTTATCCGCGTTGCAAAAACAGGGGACTTCTTAAACAGGAACAACTTTAATAGATTTTCTCGTAATGATCGACACGAGGGAAGGGATCATAAAAGTGGTGCAAGAGTGCTTTCCACTCTTGATATTCGGCCGATTGGCGGAAGCCGACCGTGTGGTCTTCTAATGTCTCCCAATGTACCAACAAAATATATTGATTTTCCACTTCGATGCATTTTTGCAGTTCATGCGAAATATAGCCATTCATGCTACTGATGATGGCCTGTGCTTGGCCAAAAGCAGTTTCAAACGAGGCTGCTTCTCCAGGAATGATGTTTAAGATGGCGACTTCTAGGATCATAATGTTTTCCTTATAGTTTTAAAAAAACGTGATGCGTGATGCGTAATTCGTGATTGATCTATAATGATTAAGTGCAAACGGCGCGTGTGCCTGTTCACGCATCACGTTTCACGCATCGCGTCTTCGTATGCTTCAACAAAATAGGGATGAATAACTTTTAGCTTTTCTTTGCGCTGCCAGAGGTAGGTGAGGAAGTAAGTTACGGCCGTATCCAAGCCATCTGCCAACGCGGCCAACAATTCATCCAGATAAGGTGGGGTGCCAGCTTGATCCCAACTAATTTTGTCGGCCAGGAACATGATTTTGTCGGCTTGGGAGGCGTTGGCTTTAAGGGTGGTGTGGCAAGCGATGGCGCCGAGGATATCATTGTCATTTACACCCCAAACCTCTCTCGCCATGACGGCTGATAATTTTTGATGCAAGAGCATCGGCACCTGACGTTCTTCGGGTAGCACTTCCAAACCAAAGTGTTGACATAACTCAACGCGATCAGCATTAGGAATGATCGCACTGACATCGTGCAGCCAGCCAGCAAGTGCAAGGTTTTGTGGGGCATCGAATTTTGTGGCCAACCGACTGATTTCGGCAGCTACCTCGCCGACATGGGTGGCGACTTTTTTGTAGTTGTAGGTTTCTAAAATGGTGACGACATCGGTGGGGATGTCGTTGGTGAGCGGGATATTTTTTAGATACGGCCGTAATCGTTCATCCATCCGCTAAGTGTAACAAAAAGGGAAAAACCCGACACCATGGGTGGGCATCGGGTTTTTCGAAAGAAAGGAAGAGAAAGTATGCGTGGTTCCTTGAGTCTATTTGACTTAGATTGGTTCAATTTTCTGAATTGAACCAATCTTATCGCCAACAAACCCTATGGAATCAACACCGCATCAATCACATGAATAACGCCATTAGATGCTTGGACATTGTTGATGATAATGGCGCTGCCATCGACCATGACCTGCCCACCATCGAAACTAACATCAACACTTTGGCCATTTAGGGTTGGCAATGTGTCACTGTTGGCAACACGGTTGATGCTTAATTCGTCCGATACGACGTGGTAGGTGAGGATAGAGGTTAGCAACTCTTGGTCGGCCAATACTGCATTAATTGTATCTTCACCCAGGGCGGCAAAGGCATCATCAGTTGGAGCAAATACGGTATAGTTACCAGGGCTGGCGAAAGTACTTACCAAACCAGCGGCATCTAAGGCGGCAACAAGGGTATTAAAACGGCCGTCAGCAACAGCAACTTCAGCAATTGTTAACTCTGGATTACCGTTTGGAGAAAGGTCCAACGCGTTGACTGGTGGTGGAATAACTGCATCAATTACATGAATAATGCCATTAGATGCTTCGATATCTGTAGCGACGATTTTAGCTGTGATGCCATCTGGCGTTGTAATAACAGCGTTGCCAGAGACGTCAAAGGTTTTACCATCGAAAGCTGTTGTCAATGTACCTGCGGAGAGAACTTCTCCTGCAGACAGTTCACCAGGAACAACATGGTAGAGTAAGATATTGGCTAATGTTGCTTCAGGGTCGATGCCTGCGGCAGCAAGGGCAGCAAAAGCGTCATCAGTTGGCGCGAAAACGGTGAATGGTCCTGAGCCTTCTAATGTACCTTTGAGGTCAGCAGCATCAACGGCCGCAGTCAATGTTTCAAAATCCGAATTGCTGGACGCGATGTCGTAGATGTTCTGTGAATGGCCATCGGCCGTAGAAAAACTTGCGGTGGCAAGTAGGGCGAGGATTAATAAAGATAGGATAACAGTGATTTTCTTTTTCATGACAATAATCTCCTTTTGCAATGTCATTTAATTTTTTCGTGCGATGAAAACATTAAAGCATTCTGCACAGGTTTTGTCCGCATCGGCTCATGTTTCGTTAATGTTTTGTCAATATATAGTCCAGATTTGGAGGCATAAT
>CBDDKZ010000004.1:0-4862 GCA_965230415.1 Cytophagales bacterium | reverse complement strand
TAAGCAATGGAGCGTTTCCGATAGTTATCGAAAAATCTTATATTAGGAACTAAACGCATCAGGACCTAATTTTGGCGTTCTAACTTATGAAAACCCAACATAACATTATTGTTCATTCCCTATTTTTAGGTATCAGTCTGATTCTACTATTTTCAGCATGTTCTGATACTGATAGTGATGTGGTAGAACCTGAACCTATTACACAAGTCCCGTCCCCTACAATAGATACAGAGCTCGATGAATTACCAAAAGATACGGGAGGCACACACACTGCATACCCATTAGGCTCCACAGATGCGGTTTTTGGTCATTTTGTGTATACACCCAGTGCTTATACGGAAAGTGAAGCGGGATATCCCTTGTTAGTATTTTTACATGGCTGGGACCCTACGGAGTACACCGGCACGGATGAAGCTGAGCTCCATGAACTGCTCTATGGCACAACTCCTCCAGCCATCATACATTCCGGAAACTGGAAGCCCTCCTTTCCTTTTATAGTGGCTTCACCAAGGCTTAAGTCTCCCTGGTATTGGAGACCGGAAGACGTTCACGATTTTATAGCATACCTGATCGATGAATATAAAGTGAATACTAAAAGAATATACCTGACCGGACTAAGCCTTGGTGGAGGAGGCACCTGGTATTATGTTGGAGAAAAAGGTGAAGACAATTATGTGGCGGCGATCGTACCCATCTGCGCACGAGGCGAAGAAAATATCGTCTCAAACCTCACTAATACACCAATATGGGCATTTCATGGTGATTCAGACGCCACCGTTCCCGCTTATGAAAATTACGGCTCTGTTCCACTGGTAGAAGCTATCAATGCTTATAATCCGGAAATCAAAGCTAAGATCACCGTTTTTAATAACACGGGGCACGATTCCTGGAGCGCTGTTTATCTAGACCAATTTACGAGTGAGGTTCAGGGATCTCCATTTGACGTATCTATTTACAACTGGTTGTTAAAATATAAGAAAGAATAACAAGGCAGTAGTTAGTAAGTAGCAGGAAGGGCAAAAGTGTTTATCTCCAAAGTTGCCTTCGGTGAAAGCCGCTGCATATCTTGTTTTACACAACTTTACAATACATCGTCGCTGGAGCTTTGGTGGTATACAATTGATTTTTAAACTTTAAACAAAAACAAAAAATGGACTTGGAATTGGTGAATAAAGGTATTTCTAATATGAGAGCTGGGAATTTTGATCAGGCGGAACAGTTTTATAATGAAGCAATTGCCTTAGAGGGGCCTAACCTCTACAGAGCGCTCTATAACAAAGGTGTTTTATACCATTACCACCTTAACAGGATGAAAGAAGCTTTAACGTATTATAAAAAAGCCCTTGCCCTAAAACCCGATTACGGATACGCCTGGAACAACTTAGGCAATGTGCTTTGCCATTTCATGCAATTTGATGAAGCCCGGAAGATGTTTGAGCATGCTGTTCAGGAAATGCCAGATGAAGCACTCCCTCTTTATGGCTTAGCCTTTGCACTAAATAGATTAAACGCGTTTTCAAAATCTATTGACATTTTGGATAAGCTGCTGGAAAAAGACAATCTAAATGAGGAATTACTTGTTAAAATAAATAGTGAACTTGGCATTGCATTATTACAAACAAACCAGGCTTCAAAAGCTTATGAGCATTTTAAAAAAGCCTTTGAAATTGATGAAAACGATTACCAGGTCTGTTACAATATTGCTTTTATAGCAGATGGATTTCAAAACTATGAGGAAGCGCTTTCATTTTATGACAAAGCAATTGCTTTAAATAGTTTTGAAGCAAAAGGCTACCAGGGAAAGGCATGCACTTACATACATACCAAAAGGTATCAGGATGGGTTGAGCTGGATACAAAAAGCCATTGAACTAAATCCTGAAAATTTCGAAGCCTTTTACAATTTAGCTTGTATCTATGCCGGGCTCGGCAAAGAAAAAGAGCTATTCGACACTATAGAGAAAACATTGGATTTGGCCCCTCCCCAAATTCAAATAGCCAAACACATATTAAATGATCCCGACTTTCTACCTTATACAAAGCAGGCAAATTTTGTCGACTTATTAGAAAATAATAGATAATAACTTAAATGCAACAATAAATTAGCCTGTCTCTGTCTACACTTCTGATATTATCATAAACTAGTAAAACAATGAAACTCGACCCAATAATAGCTGTAAATAATGTTGAATCCGTTTCAAAATGGTATCAATCCGTTTTCGATTTAAAAAGTATTCATGGCGGCTACGAATTTGACATTTTAGTAACTAAAAACGAAGAAGTGCTGCTATGTCTTCACAAATGGGGCGAACACGGCCATCCCACTATGCAGGCGGCAAGCAAGGAAGCAGGAAATGGATTGATCCTCTATTTTCGAATGGAAAACATAGAACATATAAGAGAAAATCTTCGGAACATAAATTATGAAATAGAACAAGAAATTCATTTGAGTCCCAACTCCCGCAGAAAGGAATTTTCTTTGAGAGACCCGGAAGGTTACTACCTGACAATTGCTGAGTTACACAAATATGAAGGTTAAATGCCCTTATAACTTATAAACTACGTGATTTTGAAGCCCTTTCCGAAGCGCATTTTGCAATGCTCCTAAAATACACTGCCACTAAGCGAAGATTTTGCTATCTTATTCTAATCGAATTAACTAAATGCATCAATGATTGAAATTTCTGTTATACTTGCTATCTGTACAAACATTTGATGGTATTATCATGAAAAATAAGTTTGTTCAAGAGCACCTTTAATAGTAAACGAAAATTAATGATTCACACACAACTAATGAATTCGTTTCAGCACTTAATTCATTTATTAAAAAATGCAACAAAAGTTAAACTGGTCTCTATTCTCCAATGCTGATCGAAATGACCTGATCGAATCTGTTAAGCATATCATTTCTAAAAACGATGGATGCATCATGAATTTTAATATGTATTCGGATCTTGCCATCTCTCTTAGTATTGAAATAGAGGCTAACAAAATAGAAGCCCTCCATAACGAGCTTTCGCTTATTGCAGGAATTTCAACATTAGCCACTGATAACCTTAATCTAAACTCGAACAAAGAGTGGCTTATTTTTTTGAACATATCTTTTAACAAGGGTAGAGGAGATTTGAAAAACGAAATCCCAGAGGTACCAGGTTAAATTCAATGATTCATAAAGCAGCCATGAAACACATTAACAGCAGCAACAACGGTTTGCTACTTCTGCGCGATATTTAATACTTATGCGAAAGCTTGTACATATTATGCTTTTATCCCTAAAAACAATTAAATTGAACCCGGAAGCATAATAATTGTTGCGCAAAACGGCACCTTGTCTTAATTGTCATTTTAGCGCAACGCACCATTAAGTCAGGTGTAATCAAAAAAAGCATATGCATAAGGAAGTATTAGAAGGTATAGAGTGTAAAGTATGTAAAACCCGGGACCAGAATGATTTTGAACTTGCCTTCAAAAAACAGGGCCTGGAAATTGCAAGGTGCAAAAAGTGCTCGTTTGTTTTCATCCCTCCCTATTACAGAAAACAAATTCAGTACAGCAATTACAAAGATGAAAATGTACTGAAACAAATTCGACAAGGTAATGACTGGCTTAAAATTCAAAGGCATCGCCTGAGATTGAAATCCATTCAAAAGTATAAGCCTAAGGGCAAACTGTTCGATTTAGGTGTAGGCTGGGGACATTTTCTCTATACTGCAAAACTACTAGGATATGAAACAGAAGGAATAGAAATATCCGAAATGCCCTACACCTATGCCTCGGAAGACTTGAAACTCAATGTCCAACATATTGATTTTTTCCAACTGAAAGAAAAAAAAGCGCATTATGACGTACTCACAATGTGGGACGTATTGGAGCATATTGACGATTGTGATACCTTCGTCGCAAAATGTAGTGGCATGTTAAAGGAAGGTGGTATTATTGTCATACAAGTACCTCAAATTGACAGTTTCTTTGCAAAGAAGTATAAAGAGAAATGGAAAATGATGGGGCTCGATCATGTAAACTATTTTTCCAAAAAGACAATCACAAACCTGCTTCAACAATACGGATTTGAAGTCAAGAAGATTAAGTCTTCACTGGAGATAAAATTGTTTATTATGTACGTTCTTTTTCCAAAATTCCAAAAGTCAAAGAAGAAAGGACCATCAAAAGAAATTAATGCCGCCACCCGGCAGGAATACTACAACAAAAAAGTAAACAAGCCGAAATGGATGCTTAAAATAATGGTCTTTTTTCATAACCTCTTGTATCAAACGCTTTCTTTTCTGGGAATTGGAGAAGAAATGGTGGTAATTGCCGAGAAGAAGACTCCTAAACATTAAATATAAGCAGGTTTGGTATGGAAGCGATCATTACTGTTGTTGGTTTTTTAGGGGCTGGAAAGACTACGCTATTAAAACAGCTTATGTCTGGATTTCTGGATAAAGGCTGGAACCCTTTCATTATTTTGAACGATTATGAAAATGCGAACCTTGATGCCCAGCAATTTATAGAAGATATTGATCCAAAATGGGTTCAGGCCCTTAGCGGAAGCTGTATTTGCTGTAGCGGCATCGGTGAACTGAGGTCTTACGTCAACAGCATACCAGAACGGGAAAACGGAATTACCTTGATTGAAGCCAATGGTACTTCAGACGCCTGTTCACTCATGGGCTTCCTTGGTGTTGGTATTAAGGAACGCTTTTTACCACCTATCCAGTTATCGGTTGTAGATGTTAAAAACTGGCAGCAGCGTGGAGGACACAATGAACTGGAAGCAAATCAAGTACAGGTTTCTTCATTGATTATACTTACGCATTTAGACAAAGCGTCAGATAATAAACGTTTACTAGTTATGAATGAGCT
>CBDDKZ010000003.1:0-650701 GCA_965230415.1 Cytophagales bacterium | reverse complement strand
CAAACGGGTAGTACTCTTCGTCCCTTTTTCACTGCTTATTTTACTCCTAGCACTACTTCACTTTCAACTTTTTTCTGCTAAACCCTTCTACACAGTCAATACTTTTTTGTCAGACTCGTTTGCCTAATCATTTACAATATAACAGTTCATCTCATACAACGCTAGTTATTCATCGACATTGTGTGAGGTTAACCCAGTTTAAGTTTAAAAGTCCGGACGCGCGGTGGGATCGTGCGCTTTTGAGCGTGGAAGGGGCTGTGTAAGCTCCCTTTGCATAGGGCTGATGTGCGTCGGACTTTGTGCGGCCGGTGCGCGGCTATTTATACATAAAATGAATTATATAAACCCGGCCCTGCCGATTTCTTTCCATCTAATCCGGACGGGGTTGTATAATGAAACGCGTTTTATGTTAAATAGCTTCGCTTTTGGGAGGGCTTTGTGTTTCAAGTCCGCAGAAGGAGCTCCGGTTTCTTTTCCTATTTTTTCTCCGATGCCCTTTCCGATGGGTTATTTGTCTCCATAATGAGAGGCGGCACTTAATACATGTACCGTAACGATTTCTTCCTCGATAGCATAAACGAGTCGATGTTTCTTATTGATTCTTCGTGACCAACATCCTTGTAAATCATGTTTTAACATTTCTGGTTGGCCTGTACCGGTTTTAGGATGTTCCATCAGCTCGTTAAGTAGGTTTTCTATCTTTTTAAGTACGGCTTTATCTCCGGTCTTTTTATGTTTTTCGATATCTTCTAAAGCTGTTTTTGAAAACGCTAAGGTATAACTCATAATCCCAACAGGTCACTTATTTCTTTTGAAGTAGACACTTGTTGAACTTCTCCTTGCTCAACTTCTAACATACTCTGTTTGATTCGTTTGACCATTTCTGCGTTAAAATACATATCATCATCACTTATTGGTGTTAAAGCATAAGCTTTATCTTTTCCTCGCTGAACAATGATTTGTTCTCCATTATCCGCTCTTTCGAAGTACTCTTTCTGGTTTTGTCTAAATTCTCTACTACTGATCACTATCATAATTATAATATTTTGTGTACCAATATGGTACAAATATATTATATACAACGTGCTTTTCATAAGATTAGTTCCTATTTCACTCCATCGGATGATACTTACTCACTTCCTCTTGTAAATCATCTAAATCATTGATTAAGTAGGCTTCTGTGCTGCTTACATACCTGTGGCCGGTCATGTATTGTACTTCTCGTAGGTTGTAGTTTTTTAACCAGTAAGTAATCACACTTGCTCTGAGTTGTCGGATACTTGTTACTTTGGGGTTGATTCGTTTTAGTTGTTTGAGCAGGCATTGTAGTGTATTGTACAGCTTTTGGCTTTGACCTGAGCTAATTAGTAATTGCTCACTCTCTTTGCTTGATTGCCTGAGTAATTCTTCTCTGGTGACATGCTGATATTCCATCAGGTCCAGGATTTGGTCGGCTTGTAGTTTTAGTGTTCTGGCATTGCTTTTTCTACTACCTGGGATGTGGATTTTTCCTTCTCGTAATTGGAGGTCTGTGGTTTGTAAATTAGTGAGTGCTGCCGTATTTAAGCCTTGATGTACGATTAGTCCTATAATGACCTTGTTTCTTTTTTGACTTACTTGCTGATTCTTAAACCAATGATAGTTACTATTCGGGTGGTCGTTTTCATACACTTCATAGTTTTGGTACAGTTGCTCTAATTCTCCCTTGTTTAAGATTTCATGTAGCTCTTGACGTTGGATGCCTTGTACTGTGATTTGGTTTACTGGATTGTTGGTGCGTTTACCTTCTGCTTTCAGGTAGTCAAAGTAGTGGCTTATTTTTGTTAAATACAGCTCGATGGTTTTCTGTTTCACCTTACCTTTTAAGCTTTGTACGTAGCCCATTAAATCGTTGTAAGTACATGTTTCTATGGCTATCCCTTCGTTTTTCAGCCACTTTTCTAGTTGGGCTATGCTGTACAGATTGCCTTCGATCGTTTTTAAACTGTAGCCTTTTTGCTGTAAGTAGCTTTTATAATTCATTTCCGACTATGTGGGTATACTGTTGCGTACTCTCCAGGCTGCTATGTCCTAAGAACCTGGCGATATTCTCTAAACTCATGCCATTTTGAAGTAGGTGTGTGGCCACGCTGTGTCTGAGCAGGTGTAAGTGTACCCTTTTTTCTATTTGGCTGTGTTTAGCCAATAGCTCTACCCTTCTGGCCAGGCTTTGTCCTTGCATCCTCTTTCCGTTCATACCAATGAAAAAGGCTTGTTCTTTGTTGTTTTGTACTAACTGTGGTCGGGTATCATAGAGGTAATCTTGTAGGTAGATACTACTGATTTTGTTAAAGGGTACCAGCCGTGCTTTGTTGCCTTTGCCTTTTCTTACTTTGAGTACTTGTCGATCAAAATTCAGGTCGGTAACATCAAGTTGCGCTCCTTCACTTCTTCGAAGGCCGCAGCTGTAAAAAACCGTTAGTATCGCTTGGTCTCGGGTATTAATTAATGACAGCAGTTCGCTTTGATGTTGGGTTTTTGCTGTTTCAAACAAGATTTTGATTTCGGCTTGGGTGAGGTAGTTGATTTTGTTGGGTGAGGGGATTTCCCGTTTTAGCTCCAGCTCTTCGAGTGCCTGGGTTTTACTTTTCTGCAGGTACTCACTAAACTTGATGATGGCCTGCTGGTGTTTGTTCAGGTAACTATTACTCAAAGCTCCTCCCTTTCGTTGGTGTTTGCGCTTTTTTAGGTACTGGTAGTAGTTGTTGATTTGTTGGTTATTTAATACTCCTATCTCTGTGTAGCCTTGCTTTTCCTGCCAGTGCAGTAATTCATGGATGTGAATAGGTAAGTTGTTTACTGTGCTTTCCGCATAACCTTGTATGTCCAGCCACTCTTTAAAACCAGCTTCTAAGTAGCGATAGTGTGCTGTTTCTAGTCGTAGTTGTTTCATTAGACCTTTTTTCTCTCTTCCTCTTGCTCAACACTCACACTCAATACTGCTTTAGTAGCCGCTTGCCCCCCTGTTATTCTTGTTATACTGTTATACTTAGACCTTTCTTGCTGTTTTTCTGCTACTTACGTTTTTCAGTAACTTGTTATACTTATGTTATACTATGTTATTCCCGAGGTAAACTCGGGACAAGACCCTTGCTTGCCTCTTTCTGTCGCTCATTTTCGGTGTTTCGAAGCGTTTCCAGTAATTCATCCAGTACATCCAGGCCTTTTTGAAGGTGGCTGTAATCATCCCAATCGCAGATTTCATACTCATAACCTATCTTTTTGTTCCCTCCTACTCTTCGGATGTAATCGTACTGCTCCAAAGTACCCAGGTAACGATTGGCTTTCATTGGGTACAGCCGGAAGTAATTCCGCACCTCTTTGCTATAAAAGCTGCTTTTCTTTGCTTGTTTCAACCAGCTTTTAAGTGCTTCGAAGAAGCTTCTTATGCTTTTGGGTAGTTCATCACTTTTGGTAAGTAGTACTTCTTTCATTAAGCGATTGGCTGTTTCAATGTCTTCTAAGGTGGTTTCTATGTATAATTCTCCGTTTTCGTCTGCTTTTTCTGTTCGTTGGTACTGATGGTACCAGGTTACCGTTTCGATAAATTGTAAGTAGTGTTCATTGGTTCTTAGTGGTTTAAAGCACTTGTGGGGGATTTTTAGGTATTCAGCGTAAGGGTTGACTACTTTTACCGCTTGCAAGACTTGTTGGATGTGCAGTAAGGTTTGTGCTGCCTGAAGCTCATTTTCGGTATTGATTTTATTGGCACTTAGTTTGCGTTGGTAATCCATAATCGCCTCTTGCTGCTCGTAGCTGTTGTCCAGGTGCAATAGTAAACAGCGGTTCGCATTGTCTTCATAGATCTTTTCTTTGGTGGTCGTGCCACTTAGGCAGATGGGGCCAAACACTTCCAGTTTCCTTGTTTTGTTGCTGGTGCTGGTCGGGCTGTCTTTCATTGGAACGATCTTACTAATCCACTGTTTGGTTTGTAGTTCTCTTAAAGGGTAGAGTAAATATTGCACCCCGTCCATATCTTCAATGAGTACTACTTTGTGACATAAATCGTAAGGTTCCAGGTAGTAAAAGGCGTTTTCTGTGCTGGCCGTAAAAGTGAACTTTTCTTGCTCGGGCACAAAACGTGCTACTTTTTCCTGCAAGTAGGTTTTACCAGTGCCACTCGCACCCAAACAGATTACATGCAGTGGTTTGGGCCGTTTTCTGCTGCTGTAGACTAACCAGAGTATTTGCCTGTTGGTCGTTTCGCCGATGATACCGCTTTCACCCAGCAGTTCATTGGTGCGATGCATTAAATCCGGACGCTTTAAAAAGGCGATGACTTGTTGCTTTTCTTGGGCTGTTAGTGCTGGCGTTTCCGGGTTTGTAGTACTGTTTTGATTAAGCGCTTCTAAACGGTAGTTTTCCAGATGATCGGTCAGGTTTTGCAAGGCTTTTCTGATCACACTTGTACCGACCTCTAAGCGTTCTGCCGTTTTGCGCGTGAGTTTCTCCACTTGGTCGTCGTTGTATAAGTCTAAGCTGTGACGGATGCTATTTCGGTCGTTTTGTTGCCCTTGTTTGATTTTTAAAGTTACTCGTAAGCGATCCAGGCCTTCTAATCGGACACCGCCTAAAGCTGTAATTGCCAGTTGTTCGTCTTGGTATTCGAGTTGTTCGCTACTGATTATGGTAAATAGGCCAGTAGCAGGCAGGTGGATCCCCTCCTTAACCTGCCTACCCCGACCATCCGAACTGGTAAAACCATCGGAAAGGGCACTTTGAATGCTTGTCCCGAACGAAGATTCGGGATCATCGGAATAGCCTGTCCCGAGTTCATCCTGAGTCTCTGCTCGGGATGAACCTCGGGAGGCATTTTGAATGTCTGTGGACATAGGAACTCCCAATAATGCTTTCGCTTTTTCGATGGCCTCATGCTTGGTACAACCTTCTTTGTATTGAATAAAATCAATCACATCACCATTGCCAGCTTTGCAGTCTTTGTGAAAACACTGGTAACGATTGGTGTCGGTATAGATCTGCATCGTTTTCTTTCTACTACCTGGCTTTGCCTCATGGAACGGACAGGTTAACGCACCTTTGACGGTGGGTTTTAAATGGTAGTAATTCAGCACTTCCATGATGCTTAGCCGTTCTTTGATTCCCTTTATTTCCATCAGACCAGCTTTTTGAGTTGCGTTTTGATGCTTTGCAGTTCCTGGACCTTTTCTTGTACTTGTTGTGCAGCCGCTTCCAGTGGTTCGATGATAAGTAGCCCTTCTCTGATAGTGACACTGACGTGATCATGGATCGTAAAGCCTAGTTTGGCCAACCATTGGCCGGCCAGGTGAATATGTGGTACTTTATTATCGCCTTGATAAAGCGCATGAATCTTGAGGGTTTTGGTTTTGCGTTCGGACATGGAAAAGTTTTTTCAAAAATTCATAATGTAGATAATACATCACAAATGTAGAGACATTTTCGCAACAAGCAAAATAACACACTCTTTTTTTGTAGATATATATTCGCTATTTTTGCTTAAATAACGCTAAAAAGCTAAACTTTAGTGATAAATGATCAACATTGGAAAGAAAATAGCAGAGCTTAGAAAAGAAAAAAACTGGTCTCAGGCAGACCTTGCAGAAGCTATTGAAGTATCTCGCGATATTATTGGTAAATATGAACGCGGAGAACACGCTCCTTCTATTGAGATCACAACTAAACTAGCCGAAGCCATGGAAGTAACTGTTGATTATTTGCTTGGCAGAGAGCGATTCGGTAAATACGATCAGGAAGCTATTAAGCGATTGGAAGGTATTCAAAAAATGGATGTTGACACCAGGGCAAAGCTTTTTGATATAATCGATACCTATATAAGAGATTTCAAAGCCAGGGCTGCTTATTCGTGATTAACAAAAAGACCTTTCTTTTAACAACCAATTATGGCTACAGGACTTTTTTTAACTGCTATATTTCTTCTAGGACTTTATAAGACTTTTAAAATACATACTTATCACAAGACCCTTTTAAATTTTGCTAATGAGTTTCATGGCAGATTTACTCAATTTACAAATAACTACACTGAAGGAAGAGCTTCTAATGACAACTACATTTGGCTTAGCAAAAAATCGGGACAAATGCAGGCTGATTTAGCCGGAAACGGCTATATAGAGTTTCTCGATCGCAATATAGGAATCCATGTCCCCCAGTACCAACTAATCGTAAACTCGATTCCTAAATTTAGAGATCAGTCCATAAACAGCTGGGAGATTGCGGCGTGTGAAAATTGTTTATTGAGACATATCGGAACCTACGAACGACAACTAGCGAACATCAATAAAGATTTCAAAAACCCAATCACTTGGTTTCGTAGAGGCATGACTTTTATATTGCAAATTCCTGTTAAGCTTCTTCAATGGTTTGGTCTAATTAATAATAAAGCTACTTCTAGCATTATCGAAAGTCGCCCCTTCAAGCTTTTCAGTGCCTTAACCACCATTGTAACATTTACTGTTGGCATCACAACGCTAATCATTCGAAAAGACTTATTACTTGACTTATTCAAAACACTACTAGACTATATTAATAATTAAAAGAGCAAACTACTACTCAAAAAATCTCTTGATCTACACCCAAACTGTATGTTGTATTCCTATTCCCCTCCTGTGCCCTTTCCGATAAAACTAAAAAAGACCCACAACAGGCCTTTCTTATTTCTTTTCTTGTAGCATGTACGACACAAGATGCAATCTTGCGCCAGCGCTAGTGGTTATTTACTCGCGCGAGCTGGGGGATATGAGTTCGACATTACAAATGATCGAACAGCTAACAACCGGAACAGCAGGAATCACATAATTAACTTTTTAATATTTGATATGTCATTTCTAGGGCTGATTCTTGGCCTCTAAGGTCCTCAATAGTTTTTAAGTACCATGTTTCAATATCAATGTCTTCGTTAGCTCTTTCAATGTAAGGCTCCAAGTATTGATTATCTTTCCTCAATTGCCAATTGCCACCTATTCTTTTTCGTACAACCTCACCCAAATACGCGATTAATATCTTGCTCTTGGTAGCAATAAAAGCTTCTGTATTTGGCAAAGAATCAATAAATACATCGAGATTAAATAACGATTCTTCACTCAGGTCTAGGGAAACTTCAGCACCTACCAACGACTTTAACTCATTGACATATGAGTCAATTTTAACTATAAAATCTTCTCCATCATCATTGAACCCTACATTTACATCTTTTCTTGATTCATACGACTCCATCACTTCTCTTAGCTCTTCCACACTTCGAAATAAAGAAAAATAACCCTTTTCACCTACAAGCACTCCTTCAGTATTTAAATTGTATACTTCAATATTTCGAGAGCTATCACATAACTCATCAATAAGGCTATATTTCCCCGATTGAAGCATCAACGAAGCCTCTTGTTTGGAAACTTCATAATAACTTACATCTTTATTTGGTAATTGTATTATTTGTTTTTTTTTCATTTTTAAATCGTATTGAGCACAAACGATATTCGAACTTATTGCTATACTTAAAAAAAAGATAAGATTTTTCACTCTATTTATATTTTTGCTCTACTTCAAACTCCGTTGATGTACCCATAGAACGATCGCCTACACCATGACTTTTGTCATATTTGTGTTTCTTCAGCACTTCGGGGTTAATCAATTTACCCTTGTCGAGTTTTATTTCTGCATCGTCAAAATCTCCGGGGGTATCATCTGAATTTTCTCGGTACATTACTTTATGCTGGATCAACATTACTTTATTATCAGTCGCGTACTTAATTAAAGCCTTATCAATTTTTGCGTCACTTACTGTCACTATAACTAGTACAGCAAAACCATTCTCAGCAGCATTTTTCTTAGCATTTCGTACTCCTTTATCTCGTTCCCAAACAGTAACGTCTTCAACTTGCGATAAATAATCAATTTGTTTTTTAAATTGTTCTGGATTAAACTTGGGTTCAAATGCAATGAACTGGCTTGCTTTTATCTCGATAAAAGTACCTTCCTTCCATGTCGTACTTTTAACTGTAACAGGCCAGTATGGCCAAGACTTACTATTTTCTATATCATCTTGACCTGATGGCATAACAGCATCTGGTACAGTGTATTTGTTATTGGTTTTATATGGATACTTTCGGCTTGTATTTGCAGGTACTCTCATAGCTCGAAGTACGTTTTTCTCAAATACCCTCCCTAATGCTGTGTTGTATCGACGATTATAACTTTCAATACTCTCACCCGGCTTTCTTCTTATCCAAAAACCACTTTTCTGCGCCAGTTTTTTCAATTTGGCTCGTGTCAAGCCAGACCAAGCTGTATATCCCCACCATTGTGGTGATTCTCCTTCACTATCAATATAATTAATGGGGTTATTAGCAGATGTTATATATGTTGAATGTTCTGGGTAAGTCATCATCAACGGATCTACACTTAAAAATCTACCCAATCTACTATCATAAATCCTCGCTCCAAAGTCATAATGAGAAGAACTATTGGTAAACTCCTCATCCTTCTCCATGCCATTAAACCCATACCGATATTGGTTAGTACTGAAGTTCCTGTTCGGCATAATCATCCCAAACGGGTAGTACTCAATGCACCTTTTTTACTGTCTATTTTGCTCCTAGCCCTACTTCGCTTTCAACTTTTTCGCTAACCCCTTCTACACAGTCAATACTTTTTTGTCAGACTCGTTTGCCCGATCATTTACAATATAGCATTCCGTTTCATATCATGCCAGTTACCTGTCTGATTTTTCGGTGAGTCATTGAGCAAGAAAGCAGCCCCTTCATGTCCGTTTTAACATAATGTGATCCTATAAAACTCCTCGATTTTAGCCGTTTAATGCCACTGCGGGTTAATTATAGGCACATTATGTAAAATAAGTGCTCCCTGCGGTCCGCCCCTTATGCACTCCCATTCCAGGGCTGCTTTCTTTTCGGGTTTAGTGGCGGTAGTGGGTTAAACCCGGTTAAGATCAAAAGCTTTGGATTGCGGGATGATTTGTGCGGATTTTGAGCTTAAACGGGGACTCAGGGTTGAAGGGATGAAGTCCCTTGGGCATGGGCGTCGGGGTATTTATTTCCTGTTTCTTTTCCTAATGTCCTCCGGACGGGTTCCTATGCCCCTTCCGATAGTTACCAATGCGGAATGAAAAAGCGCCTGCGGCTAAAACGGCGAAGGATCTGCGCGTACGGCCTATGCTCGCCGCCTAGCGAGTGTCGACACGGGGGCTAGACTGACAGTGTTGAGGTACGAGACACGGAGGGCTAGCTCTGTTGCAAACACAAAGCTGGCCTTGCTGCCGCAGGCAAACAATCAGTCCAGCTGCAGCCCGGGGCGACTAGCAGGCGAGCAAAATTACTGGCAGTGAGTGGCGGTGGACGGTGGAGGCACGGAACCGGTCGCAGACACAGGAACTGACGTGAGGAACGAATATAGCGTGTGAAAGGAGCTACTAAAACAAGGCCGACGAAGGAGCTTGTATAGCCTTGTTTTTGTGGCGACTGCAACAAAGCGGTATGAGCGACGAACGCCGCTTTTCGTGCGGGAGCGGAGTTTTACGAAGCGTGCGCGATGGCTTACGTGAGTGGGATTCAGAGACGGATTTTCTTGTTTTACCGATGTCTTCCAGACGGGTTCCGATGCCCTTTCCGATAGATTATTTATTAATGACTATAAGACCTGGATTTACTCCTTTTGATAATTGATCTTCCAGATTAGGTAAGTATTCTAATAACGTTGGATAACGATTATCAGGAGCATCTAATACCAACAAAGCCACTCCATATTTTTCTAGGTTTTGCTGATGACTCATGTTTTTGTCTGAACTAATCAAAATACTTAGTGATTGCCCATTCATTGCAGATAGTAACTCTCCGTTTTTCTTTCCACTCCAACCCATATCTACAACAGTTAAAACTTCATATTCATCACTAAAACGATATTTCAACTTTCTAGGAAGATTTTCGTCAAGCAGCAACTTCGTTCGATCCTTCATTATGTTCTATTAAATAAGCAGCAAGACTTAATACACGCAAAGCTATTTCTTTCTCCACTGACGGAAAGTTCTCTAAAAATTCATACAAGCTGTCTCCTGCCTTTAAATAATCAAATAGATTTTTTACTGGCACTCGTGTATTTTTAAAAACAGGTGTGCCTCCCAAAATTTCTGGTGAGACAATAATATATTTGCTTATTTCTTGTTGTGGCTGCATTTTTTTTTTTTGCTTTTGGCCTTATGTAAAGTTAACGATTTTTTCCCGCTTTTTGGTTCATTCACCCCATCGGATGATACTTACTCACTTCCTCTTGTAAATCATCTAAGTCGTTAATTAAGTAAGCTTCTGTGCTGCTTACATACTTGTGTCCGGCCATGTATTGCACTTCTCGTAGGTTGTAGTTTTTGAGCCAATAAGTGATCACACTCGCTCTGAGCTGACGAATGCTTGTTACTTTGGGGTTGATTCGTTTTAGTTGTTTAAGCAGACATTGAAGTACATTGTACAACTTTTCACCTTTGCCGGTACTGATCAATAATTGTTCGCTTTGTTTGCCAGTCTCTTGAAGCAATGTAGATCGAGTAACCTGTTGATATTCCATCAGGTCCAGGACTTGATCGGCTTGTAGTCTTAATGTTCTTGCATTGCTTTTTCTACTTCCTGGGATGTGGATTTTTCCTTCTCGTAATTGGAGGTCTGCTGTTTGTAAATTAGTCAAGGCCGCTGTATCTAAACCCTGATAAACGATTAACCCGATAATCACTTTGTTGCGTTGGCTGCTTAGTTGCTGATTCTTAAACCAATGATAATTGTTGTTGGGGTGGTCGTTTTCATAGACTTCATAGTCATGAAAGAGGACTTCTAATTCCTGTTTACTTAAGATTTCATGTAATTCCTGACGTTGGATGCCTTGGATTTTGATTTGATTTACTGGATTGTTTGTTCGTTTTCCTTCGGCTTTCAGGTAGTCAAAGTAGTGACTGATTTTTGTTAGATACAGCTCGATGGTCTTCTGCTTCACCTTGCCTTTTAGACTTTGTACATAAGCCATTAAATCGTTGTAAGTGCATGTTTCTATGACTATTCCTTCGTTTTTCAGCCATTTTTCTAGTTGGGCTATGCTGTACAGGTTACCCTTGATCGTCTTTGTTGTGTGGCCCTTTTGTTTTAAGTAGCTTTTATAATTCATTTCCGGCTATGTGCGTATATTGTTGCGTACTCTCCAGGCTACTATGACCTAAGAATCGGGCGATATTTTCTAAACTCATGCCATTTTGTAATAAATGTGTGGCCACACTATGCCTAAGCAGGTGTAAGTGTACTTTTTTATCGATTTTACTATGTTGGGCTAATAGCTCTACCCTTCTGGCCAGGCTTTGTCCTTGCATCCTATTTCCGTTCAGGCCAATAAAAAAGGCTTGTTCTTTGTTGTTTTGTACTAATTGTGGCCTTGTATCATAGAGGTAATCTTGTAAATAAGTGCTACTGGTTTTGTTAAAAGGTACCAGCCGCCCTTTGTTACCTTTGCCTTTCCTTACCTTGAGCACTTGTCGATCAAAGTTTAGGTCGCTGATATCCAGTCTTTGTCCCTCACTCCTTCTTAAACCACAGCTGTAAAATATGGTCAGTATCGCTTGGTCTCGGCTGTTAATTAATGACAGCCGTTCGCTTTGGTGTTGGGTTTTTGCCGTTTCAAACAGGGTCTTGATTTCGGCTTGGGTGAGGTAGTTAATTTTGTTTGCTGAGGGGATTTCTCGTTTTAGCTCGAGGTCGTCGATTACCTGGCTTTTACTTTTCTGCAGGTACTCACTAAACTTTAAAATGGCTTGCTGGTGTTTATTGAGGTAACTGTTGCTCAAAGCCCCTCCCTTTCGTTGGTGTTTGCGGTTTTTCAGGTGATGGTAGTAATTATTGATTTGATCACTGCTTAACTCTTTTATTTCTTTATACCCTTGCTTTTCCTGCCAGTGCAGTAATTCATGCACATGTACCGGAAGACTGTTTACCGTGCTCATCGCATAACCCTGTATGTCCAGCCACTCTTTAAAACCAGCTTCTAAATAGCGGTAGTGTGCGGTTTGGATACCTAGTTGTTTCATTAGACCTTTTTTCTCTCTTCCTCTTGCTCAACACTCACACTCAATACTGCTTTAGTAGCCGCTTGCCCCCTTGTTATTCTTGTTATACTGTTATACCTAGACCTTTCTTGCTGTCTTTCTGCTATTTACGTTTTTCAGCAACTTGTTATACTTATGTTATTCTATGTTATTCCCGAGGTAAACTCGGGACAAGACCCTTACCCACCTCTTTCTGTTGCTCATTTTCGGTGTTTCGAAGCGTTTCCAGTAATTCATCCAGCACATCCAGGCCTTTTTGCAAGTGGCTGTAATCGTCCCAATCGCAGATTTCATACTCATAACCCACCTTTTTGTTCCCTCCTACTCTTCTGATGTAATCGTATTGCTCTAAAGTACCCAGGTAACGATTTGCTTTCATTGGATACAGCCGAAAGTAATTCCGTACCTCTTTGCTATAAAAGCTCGTCTTCTTCACTTGCTTTAGCCAGCTTTTAAGTGCCTCGAAGAAGCTTCTTATGCTTTTGGGCAGTTCATCACTTTTCGTTAAAAGCACCTCCTTCATAAGTCTATTGGCCGTCTCAATGTCTTCTAAAGTGGTCTCGATGTATAGTTCCCCGTTTTCATCTGCCTTTTCTTGTCTTTGGTATTGATGGTACCAGGTTACCGTTTCGATAAACTGTAAGTAGTGTTCGTTGGTACGTAGTGGTTTAAAGCACTTGTGCGGGATTTTTAAGTGCTCCGCATAAGGATTGACTACTTTTACCGGTTCTAAGACTTGTTGGATGTGTAGTAAAGTTTGCGCCGCCTGAAGCTCATTTTCGGTATTGATTTTATTCGCGCTCAGCTTTCGTTGGTAGTCCATAATCGCCTCTTGCTGCTCGTAGCTGTTATCCAGGTGCAATAGTAAACAACGATTCGCATTGTCTTCGTAGATCTTTTCTTTGGTGGTCGTGCCACTTAGGCAGATGGGGCCAAACACTTCCAGTTTCCTTGTTTTGTTGCTGGTGCTGGTCGGGCTGTCTTTCATTGGAACGATCTTACTAATCCACTGTTTGGTTTGTAGTTCTCTTAAAGGGTAGAGTAAATATTGCACCCCATCCATATCTTCAATGAGTACTACTTTGTGACATAAATCGTAAGGTTCCAGGTAGTAAAAGGCGTTTTCTGTGCTGGCCGTAAAAGTGAACTTTTCTTGCTCGGGCACAAAACGTGCTACTTTTTCCTGCAAGTAGGTTTTACCAGTGCCACTCGCACCCAAACAGATTACATGCAAGGGCTTGGGACGTTTTCTGCTGCTGTAGACTAACCAAAGTATTTGTCTGTTGATGGTTTCGCCAATGATACCACTTTCGCCCAGCAGTTCATTGGTGCGATGCATTAAGTCTTGTTCTTTTAAAAAAGCGATAACTTGTTGCTTTTCCCCGGCTGTTAATGCTGGTGTTTCCGGATTGGTGCTACTATTTTGGTTGAGTGCTTCCAGGCGGTAGTTTTCCAGATGATCAGTGAGGTTTTGCAAGGCTTTTCTGATCACGCTTGTACCGATTTCCAAGCGTTCTGCCGTCTTGCGGGTGAGTTTCTCCACCTGGTCGTCGTTGTACAGATCTAGGCTGTGACGGATGCTATTTCCTTCGTTTTGTTCCTTGATAGTGATTTTTAGGGTTACCCGCAAGCGATCCAGACCTTCTAATCGAACACCACCTAAAGCTGTGATTGCTAGTTGATCATCCTGGTAACTCAGCTGCTCATCACTGACTTTTGTAAAACAACCAGCCAAGGGGAAGTGGATCCCCTCCTTAACTTCCCCCGGCTGATCTTCCGAACTGGTTTGTCCATCGGATTGGGCATCTTGAGTGCCTTTAGGCCCCGGGTCTTTGCCCGGGGCAGGCACAGGAGTTACATTTGCTCCTAGTAATGCTTTTGCTTTCTCGATTGCCTCATGCTTGGTACAACCTTCTTTGTGTTGGATAAAGTCGATGACATCGCCATTGCCAGCCTTGCAGTCTTTGTGGAAGCACTGGTAACGATTCGTGTCCAGATAGATTTGCATCGTCTTTTTTCTACCACCTTGCTTTGGAGTGTGAAAGGGACAGGTTAATGCGCCTTTGGCAGTGGGTTTTAAGTGGTAGTAGTTCAAAACTTCCATGATGCTTAGTCGCTCTTTGATTTCCTTAATCTCCATCAGGCCAGCTTTTTGAGTTGCGTTTTGATGCTTTGCAGTTCCTGGACCTTTTCTTGTACTTGTTGTGCTGCTGCTTCCAATGGCTCAATGATCAGTAAGCCTTCTCTAATTGTGATACTCACGTGGTCGTTGATGGTAAAGCCGAGTTTTGCCAGCCATTGGCCGGCTAAATGGATATGTGGTACCTGGTTGCTTCCTTGAGTTATGGGATGGATCTTGAGGGTTTTGGTTTTGCGTTCGGACATTTCTGAAAGTTTTTTGAAAAAAAATCATTTTGTGCATATTCACTTTAAACATACCACATACACTTCAATAAAGCAAACTTTAAAAACAACAAATATAGCCAATACACTTTAACAAAATTGATATAAACGTGCGATTTAGCTATTTTTAAGCACTATTTACGTGATTTCACTTGATTATGAGCTTAGCAGAAAGACTTAAAAATTCGCGCACTAACAAAAAATTATCACAACAAAAACTCGCCGAACTAGCCAATGTACATTATACTAATGTTGGCAGGTACGAAAGAGGTGACGCTAAACCTTCTGCTGATGTACTTAACAGACTCGCTAACGCTCTTGATGTTTCGCCCGATTTTTTAATGAATGGCACTATTGACGACAAAGCACAAAGCAATATTTCCGATCAGGAACTACTCGCGCAGTTTAAAAAAATAGAACAAATGCCCGAAGATCGTAAAAGACTCATTAAAGAGATTCTAGACGCTTTTATTCTCAAAACCGATCTACAACAAAAACTAGCTTCCTAATTCCCCTCCTGTGCCCTTTCCGATATAAACTAAAAAAGACCCACTACAGGCCTTTTCTTTATTTCTTCTCTTGTAGCATGTACGACACAAGATGCAATCTTGCGCCAGCACTAGTGGCTATTTACTCGCACCAGCGGGGGGCTTGCTGTTAACTTGAAACAGCAGGAGTCAATTTATTTAGCATACTTAATATTTTCTCAGTTAAATCTTTTCGACTTATATTCAAATCAGACTTTACTGATTCTGTATCATCTCCTGATATCCCTTTATTTTTCCCATTAAATTTATATGGTTTAATTTCATACATATCTTCATCCTTAAAAACTCCAACACACACAGAACTTGAATATAATTTATTAAACGATGACTCTTTTAAGCTTTTCAGTAGTTTGTTTCCAAGCCAAATGTCTTCTTCTTCACTTTCTGATATTTCGCGACTTGATTCCAAAGACTCAAAAATTTTATCTTCTAAATCTTTTATTTGTGAGCTAATTGGAAAAATGAAAATAGGCTCTCCATTTATATAACTCCATGACTCAGTTCTATAAGATGTTACGATTTTATAATCAGATTTCGTTTTATATATATGAATCAACTGCATATTTCCTTGTTTATTTAACTACTCTTACATTCATTTCAACACCTTTTTTTTCTGCGTATTTAATAACAGCATTTATTTCCTTTTGAACAGCTTTAGAAGCTCCTCGAGGGATACCTACCTCAAGTACCTTTTTAGTAATATCTTTAGCCAGAACTTCTTGACCTCCCCAACTTGTATCTTTAAATTTACTTAAATCATCTACATATTTAGTAAGTTGCTTTTGAATAGAACCAGACTTAAGCACTCCATCTTTTAGATATTTTTTCGCGTAAATATCTAAAGTTTTAACACTCGTTGCAACGCCTTTGTAAAAGGCGTCAATAACTGGAAAATTGTGCGTTTTCATTAGACCTTTAATGCCTAACATTTTTTCATAAACAAATCCTCTTGACTTCATGCCTATAGCAGGTAATTTCCAAATAGAATTTCCTGCACCTTTTAAAAGACTCGTTACACCTTTTCCTAATCTACCAATAGCAATACCTGTAATATAAAATTCAGCTGTCCATACGAGCATTTCATTAAAACTCTCTTCTGCCTGATCATACTGCTTACGTTCTTCCCACCACGTTGGCGAACCTCCCATTGCTGCATTAGCTTTATTTAAACCACTCGCTAAAATATTCTTTGTATTTTTATGAAACAGTACCCCTTTCGATTTTTCTAGTTCCATATATGGCTGCTTATCCGGTTTGACATTCCCTACATATTCAAAACCTCGAACATCATTCTCTCCTTCAATATAGAAACCTAGTCTATTCATATAGTAGGCTTTCTCAAGACCTTCTAATTCAATAAACGCAATTGGGGTATTTTCACCAAATGCATAAGGTGAGTTAAAAGGATATTTTGTTGCTAATGGATCCACAGCAAAGAATCTTCCTATCCTTGGATCATGCATTCTATATTTGTAATTCAGGCTATTCCCATTTCCTTTCACCTCATCATCTTTTTCCTGACCGTTGAACCCATAGCGGTAACTTTCAGAACTAAAGCTTCTATTCGGCATCACCATCCCAAATGGGTAGTACTCATTGGCGCTCAACACATCCGCGGTGAAATTGGTATTACCGGTATTTGGCAACCTGATTCCACTCAGTACCACACTTACATTGCCCAAGTGGTCTGATAGCTCGTACTGCCTGGTGCCGTAATCCAGTGCGACAACCGGATCGTTATCTTCAGCGCCATCGCTGAGATCTACAATGGTGGTATTCAAGCCCAAACGTGAGGAGCCATAGATCGCATGCTCTACCAACTTTAGTGTATCGTCTGTTCCTCTATGTTCTTTGTATATGCCCATGCAATTCCCGCTAGCATCCCTAATATAATGAGTTATTGTGGTATCTGCACTATTAGCATGCAATACTTTTTTCATCACCCGGTTGCCCGCGGCATCGTACACAAACTCCAGGTTGGGTTTACTGCTGCCTGGCTCCCGGTATACTTTCCATACTTTGCCGTACACCGTCCACAGTATGGTGTCGATTTCTTCTTGCCGGTCTTTTACCAGGTTACCGATGCCGTCGTAGTCGTAGTTATCGGCTTGCTGCCCGTGCTGTAGGTCGCCAAAGCTACTGTCGGCGGTGCTGGTTATACCATCTTCCACCTGTAGCAGGCGGTTGGTATATCGATTGGTACCCAGGTCGTCTGGGGCGTCGTAGTGGTAAGTAAATTCATCCATCTGCGTTTTGCTCGCATAACGGTTTAAGGTTTCGATGTTGCCGTTGGCATCGTAACTCAGGTCTACGTGGTAACCCGAAGCCTCCTGCCCCACACCTTTGTTGATAGAAGCCGTCACCTGTCCGCTACCTGTACCGGCTTTGTAACTGTCGGCACTCTTCAGCCTGTTCAGCTGGTCGTATTTGTAACCATAGATGCTCGGCGTGCTGTTGCTCGATGTCATAAAGTGCGCAATGGCCGTCATACGGCTGCTTATGTTGCCGTTAAACAGTTCCTGTGATTTGTCGGCATTGGTTTTATCTGCATCATAAAACGAAGCATCCAGCGTTGACCGGTTCAGCGTAGCGTCTATTGCCTTGTAGTCGTCCTGGTAGTAGCCCAGCTCGAAACCAAATTCATCTTTCAGCACCCCGTTGTTACCATCATCACCAATATCGTCCGTACCGTTGAGGCCGTTGCTGTTCATGGTTTTGAGCCAGCCCTGTAAGGTATAAGCATAGTCGCAACCTTGTATTTGCTGGTCACCGCAAACGCTGCGCATCAAAGGACCGTGGCGGTAGTAGTCATAAGTCGCCTGATGCTCCCACAACACTCCGTCGGCAGAGGTTTCTACCTGTTCGATGCGGTTGTCGGCATCGTAGGAATAACGGTGGAAGAACTGGTCTTTAAAGCCTCGCTGATAAGCCACTTCGTTCACGTTGCCACTTACCAGGTCGTAGTCGTAATCTACCCGCTTGTAGATTTGTTTGTCGGCGCTGTTCGCTATAGTCGGGTAATTATCCAATTCCGGATTTTCCTGTATCAGTGTTTTCACGTTACCGTGTATGTCGTAACTGTATAACGTGGCATAGTCGTATGCTTGTTGCCCTAGTGGATCGTAGAAGAAGTCGATAAACGCAGGTAGGGTATCGGTATAAGTAGTAGCTGCCACCCTGTTTCGCAGGGTACTGTTGTTAAACGCCACCGGCTGACCTATACCTTCGTAATAGTCACCCACCACTTGCATATGTGCATGTACGGTATCGTAATAGGTGTGTGTCACTTCAGTACGCTCACCACTGTTCACCACGTAGCGCAGGTAACCCTCGTCTATATTAAAGGAGGTATTTTGTCCGGATTCTTCGCCCAAGCCTACCGGTTCCACAAAGGTACGCACCTCTCCCACTTCGACAATACGTCCCAGTTCGTCGTACTGGGTGTAAGAGTAGGCCTGTGTACCATCGCTGTATTTGTTAAATTGTTTGGTATTTTGGCTGAGCACCAGTCGTCCAAGCTCGTCGTACCAGAATAATCCGCTGAAGCGGTCTTGCATATCGTCAAATTCCTGTAGCTGATCGGCCGTTAGTAGCACCCCGTGGCTGCGGTCCTGCATGCTTATGCCAATAACCGGCTCTCCGTTGGTGACAATACCTCCATCTTCGCTGCGTCCCCATGACACACCTCCGGTAAGGGTTTTGAGTAGCACCCCATTGCCGGCACTCGACCCGGTGATATAACCTACCTCACGATCTATGAATTCCAGGCTGTTCCAGTCTCCCGATACTTCTCCCTGCCAGGCAATTAGTCGCCAGCCCGGTTGCATGGCATCGGTGTCGTCATATTTCACTAACAGGTCGTTATCACCACAGGCATAACCTACTTTATTATCTACAAAAGTGATGGCTTTCAGGTTACCGCTTACGCTAAAGGTGTTTGAAACGGTGGTATTTCCGTTGGCCGTGATGTTAATATTCAAGAACACATCGTTATCCCCTACGGCATACGCTTCGCCACTGGTGCGGAAGGCCACATCATTTAATACGGTGCCCGTCTGAATCAAAGCCGATGTCACAGGCTGCCAGCTTGCACCACCATTCACAGTGTTATAAGCGATGCCATTTCCTACGGCTATGGCCCGATTCGCATCAAACATGTCCACGGCATGAAAATCCTGGTCGCTACCGCTGCTTTGCAGCTGCCAGGTGTTACCGCCATCTGTTGTTTTGATGATCGTTCCTTTCACCCCGACGGCATAACCTACTCCTGCCGCGTTAATCGTTACATCTTGCAGCGAAGGCACTTCAAATGCTGCTACGGCATCTACACTTCCACCGTCAAAGTCATTCGCTGTCCACAGTTCATTACCCTCATAGAGGTAAAGCAGGCCTTCTCCGTTACTGTTTGAGGCATAATCGAGGTCAAGGATGCTTTGGTTATTGGCATGTACGGTCCCCGCAGCTCCATTATCGTCGTAACGTGTTACTCCGGTAGTACCTACTTGTATCTCGCCGTCGTTATCTGCCGCCAAAGTGCTTGTTGCTGTCAATGTGAGCGCTGTGGCCGGATTTGCCTGCCAGCCTGCTGCGTTGTCATTTTGGTATAGTTGTCCGGCGGCATCCAAAGCATATAAATCCGTTTGTGCATTACCGTCTTCCCCGATGGTAATCTGAATGATATCGTTGGTGCTACCCGTATGAGCGATGTTTGTCGCATGTCCGGTACCATCATAATTCATGATCACTGTGCGGCCAAGGTCTGCAGCAGCAGCTAAGGTATAGGCATTTTCAGTGGCCGATTTCAGTACGTACATATCGTTTATCCCTACCGGCAGCTGTAGTTCTATTGCTTCAGGATTCCATGTACCTGCGTTGAGCAGGTATACCCGTCCGTCGTCTCCCATGCCTCTGATACCCGCTGCAGTGAACAGTACTTCGTTCAAAGTAAAACCTGTTGGCATGGCAGCATACACTTGCCAGCTCTGCCCGGCATTGGCGGTGTAATAGATGTTCACATTGGACACTACAAAGCCATTATTTGCATCGGTAAAGGTCACCTGGTTTACGGATTCGTTTGCATTGAGGTATTCCGAAGGACGCACACTCGGCAGCCCGGCATCTGTATCAATATTCGTTACAGCCGGATCTTCGAGGTTGTCCAGAAAATACCATGCCTGTGTTATTGGTATAAATAACTGATAACGGTTGGCGTTTAATAACAACTGTGTACCTTTCACCGATTTTGGGGCGCTAACAGACAATTCCATCGATTTACTGCTGGTATTCCCTTCATTGTAGAAGTAGATTCTATCCTGATCCCAGTACACAAAATGCGCATCATCGATCGCTGTCATGCCAATGGCATCACTTATTTCAAGGGTGATGGCGCTGCCTACCCGCTCGTTTCCGCTTAGTCGCCATACCTGATTGCCTCTCCAGGCCAGGGCATATTCGCCATTGCTTACCGGTACTATACCGGTGTACGAGGCTGTCAGCTGATTGAGGCCTGAAGCCTGTGCAGACGCACCCCACCATTCTTCACTGTCATTGACCTGTGCATATACATGACCTGCGGCAGCCTGCATTTGTGTAACGTCGTAAGTGTTGTCCCCAATAGTTACAGGAACCAAGAGATCGTTTGCTGTTTTGTAAATAGTTCCGTTTTCACCTCCGTAGAAGCGGGTATTGCCACTGAGGGTGGCTGCCCACAAGGGACTATCCTGCTCCTGTGCCGTGTGTTCGGTCCAGCTATGCCCACCGTCAACTGAGCTAAAAATACCCTGATCGCTGCTCAACAATACAACATCATCACTCACAAAGTGTATAGACACCACCTGCCCGACTATTTCATCAAGATTGAGGTAACCCAATGAGTTCCAACTGACTCCGGCATCTGTTGTTTTAAACACTTCCCGGTCAAGCGTTACTGCTACGCCTTCGCTGTTGGAGCCCTGGTAGAAATTCAGGAATTCCACGGCATAGTTGCTGCCCACCGAATAAACCGTTGCCTGGTTAGCTGCATCGATATTGACGATCGTTCCGTTGGCCCCGGCTGCATAACGCTGTACATTTCCGGCAGCGTCTACAGCAACAGTCGTAGTACTTAACTGCCCTAAGCCAATACTTGAAAGCGGCTCCCAGTCGCCTCCGCCATTGTTGGTATAATAAATCACGGCATTACCATCGGCATCGGTACCGAGTAAGACACCACTTCCCGAAGGTGCTAGTGCTGCGGTATTCCAGTCGACCGTTGCATCGCTGAATTGGCGATTGCCGCGCACAAAACGTTTCATTAAGTCATGGTCAGGCACATCCTGGCTAATCAACTGGTTTAATGAGTTATAAGTATAAGTAGTTGCATAACGGTGTTTGGTAAAATTGCTACGCACACCATTGACCCTGTCGTCGGCTATTTTAGCCAGAAATTCATCGGCCTGCCCATCGTCGTCCATTTCGAGCACTACCCCTTCCGGCGGTACGGTACGTACCAGGTTACCTGCCTGATCGTAGTAGTAGAGGGTATAGTGATGTGTTTGCTCACCTTCCGAATTTTTCATGGTCATGGACTCCTGTACTTTCAGACAATGTGCTATATAGCCCTGCTGAAAGTCGGTGCGCAAGCCATCCAGGTACTTGCGGTACTTATCTTCGGCATTGTATTCTGCCTGATTGATGAGGTAGGTCTTACAATCGATGATGTCATTGGTGTCGACATAAGCCAATACGGCCCAGTTACGACAGTCATCGCTTTCGCAATCGGTCTTTTCTTCGATTTCTTTGGTAATGCTCACCATGGTACAGCCTGGGTAAGTCACATCCAGACGGTAAGTGCCCGGCTCATTGGCCTGTATTTGCTGCGTACTACCTATTAAATCACCGTTATAGTACCACATATTTCCTAGCGAAACATTGGAGGTGAGCAACAAGGCATCGGCGGTACCGGCGCATAGTTCGGTCGCTCCGAGTATGGCCAGGTCGTCCGGACCAGGTGCGCCTGTTACTGTGTAATGTGTGCTGAGGTAGACACAGTTGCCCACGGTTATTTCTACGTAATAAAGTCCCGGTTCGGAAACCGTATAAGTAGCCAGGTTATCGTTAGGCCCTTGCGGATACCATTGATAAGCGGCGTTGGCAATAAACGGTGCCTGTAAAGTGATGGTTCCGTTATAGCACAGATAGGGTTGGTTGGCCGTAATACCTGTATTAATCCCAATAATATCATCGCCCGTATCTTCCACGGTGTAGCTGAGTGTAATAGATTCACAGCCATAAGCTTTTTGTACCACTACTGTGTAAACCCCCGGCGTGGAAACAGGTATCGAGCGTGTAAAGGCTCCCGTACTCCATTTGTAGCTATATGCAGCCGGAGAAACGGAGAGCACACTGCCATTCAGGTTACAGTTATTTCCCGGTGTGAAGGTAATTTGCGGATCAAAATCCCCACATTCATCACAGGTAGCGGGGTCGTACACCGCCTCGATGCTAAAAGGTTTTGGATCGGGTTTGCACTCATCACAAAGTGAATCGCCGGCCATAGCCATGTAATCTCCCACATCGAGGTTATGGATACTACTTCCGTTATCACCAGTTGACCAGAACAATACTGGTGCCACACCACCTTGTATGCTGGCATGTGCCCATCCCGATGGAGGGTCATCGGGACAGCCGGTAGGTCCGTAGGCCAAAATGAGGATACACGGTTCGCAGGGACAGGCCACATTGGCCGGTGCTATCAATTCTTTTTCTGCTGTTACCACTGCACCCAGGGCATCGGTAACGGTCACCTGGTACAGGCCAGGCCCCAACAAGTCAATATCTTGTGTATGCCTGTTTAAAGGCACGCCGTCTTTGCGCCAGGCATAAGTATATGGAGCCACTCCCCCGCGCAATTCCAAGCCGATGACGCCAGTCTGGTCTTCTTCACAATCCAGGTCGTCTACAATAAAGAGGTCTACCGCCAATGGTAAAGGAGGGTTTGAACAAGGCTGCGGATCTACATTTCGAATTTCAATGTTGTTGATGGTCACCTGATTGCCTGCATTATCGCTGATCACTACCGAATAAAGGCCCGGTGCCTGATTGGATAAATCCTGCGCCGTGGTATTAAGGTCGGTAGAAGGATCGGACTGGCTGTACCAGTAGTAATGGTATGGCCCGCCGATGCCAAAAGCACGAACGACCAGATTTACAGAGCCAAATGGATCTTCGCAGGTGGCATGTGTCACAAAGTACTCATAGTCGTCACACGATCCCGGGTTGTCCAGGCAAGGATCACCGCACGAGGGGTCGTCACAATCCGGACAAGGTTTATCACATTGATCATCGGGACAATCTGGATCATCTTCACAGGCGATCAATTGTATGGTTATCGTTTCGCTAAAGCAGGTATCGGAAGTAACCGTAACGGTATAGGTACCCGGAAGCTGTGTGCTCAGGTCCTGACCATCCCAGCCTGCTTCGTGCCACTGGTAATCGTAGTTCCCCACACCTCCGCTCACATGCAGATCTATCAATGACATGCCTGCAATAACCTGATTAATCGGTTGAGGGTCGATGGTATAAGTGACCACCAATGGATCGTAGTCATCGCATGAAGTAGGTGTTTCGTCATCGTTGTACAATAATTCGAAGTCCACATCCATTTCACAAACGAGTTCTCCTTCATGGTATTGCGTTACTTTCACCCAGTAGTCCCCGTGACATTGCCCGGTAATTTTGTTAATGCCCGTACCATCGGCAGTATAAAACCCTACGGCATCGGTACTCCATCGAACAATGTAGGTAAAAGGTGTTTGTCCGTCGTCGTGCACAATCACTTCGGCGGTGGCGTTGCAAGTAAGGTTATTGGTCGCTTTTTCCAGCTTTAACTCAATGGTAAAATCCTCACACTCCTGGCAGGGTTTATCGAAACCGTCTATGATTAAATCATCATAAGCCACACAAGCGTCTTTGTCCGTCACGTAGGTTTCGTAATCTCCCGGCAACAAGTTGCTTAAGCTGAGTTGTGCCAGTGGAGATACCTGTGTATTGGTGATTGCCTGCGGGCCTGTCCATACATATTGGTAGGGGCCTGTACCGTTTTCCACGCTCAGTTCGGCAGCCCCATTCGATTCGTCTTTACAATCAGCGGCTTTTGTCTGCTCGGCATCCAGATCGATGATACACGGACAATCCTCATCGTCGAAGCCTAAATATACCGTCGCCTCATCGCGACAAGGTCCTTCCGTAACTATTACACGGTAATGCCCTGCTGCTGCGTTTTCATAAAGCGGACCATCGACATCCTGCAATTCATGCTGACGGTAGAACCACTGGAAGATTGGGTTTGTGGCACCACTTATCGTAGCCGTGATTTCACCGTCGGCTTTGGCTATACACGACGCATTGGCGGTTAGCTCCAGACTGAGTTCAAAGCCCAGACACGGTTCACCACCGTTATCGTAGCCCACCTGAACGCTGTCTACCGATAAACACAGCCCTGCATCAGTTACCTCAACTACGTACCAGCCCGGAGCCACTCCATTGAGGCTTGCCGTGTTAAGATTAAAATTGTTATTCCAAATGTATTTATACTGTGGTATTCCTCCCTCGGGAACTACCGTAACCGTACCGTCGTGCGCATCTATGGTGCTGGCATTGGTAGCGCTAAGCCCCAGATCGAAACCATCTGCCGGGCATTCTGGACAGACGCCCAGTGCTTCCAGAGCCAGGCCATCGCTGGCTACACAATTGCGTGCATCGCTTACTTTTACCATGTGCGACTCGGGACAAGCCTCTGTCATTAACGGACCAACATCACCGGCATCCCATTCTATAAAATATGGGGTAGTGCCTCCTTGTACATTTGCCTGCAAAACACCATTACACTTCACCGGACAGTCGGGCTGATTGATAGTTTGAATGCTTACGCTCAAAGGCTCAGGTTCGGCTATCGTCACTTCACCGCTTGCCTCACAAGCTCCGCAGTTAAGCACATAAGTATAAACTCCGGGAGCCAAATCAGTAAGCTGTTCGCCTTCACCTATTAATACACCGTTGCTCACCGGGCCGAGGTACCAACTGAGTGTACAACCCAATGAAATATTATCGCAGCTGCCGACATGCGTTACCTGGCTGCCTAAACCGATGCTGTTCCAGTTGCCGCATACTTGTAATTCGCCACTCAGGTTTCCAGAACCGTTCACATTACCGGCCTGTATCGCTGAAACAGCGCCCTGGTTGGTAATGGAAGCATACAGATTTAAAGCGGCAAACTCGGTACGGCTGCCATCGTGCGTAGTAAACTGACTGTTGCTGTTAATATGGGCATTATTACTTAATACTTTTAGTGTGCCGTGGTTCTCAAAAGGACGGCTCAGGTAAAAGGCATTATTAACGGTGAGCTCACAATAGTTATAAGTATGGCCATATTGGCTGTTGTTCTGATCCCAGGTTTGAACCGTTACCTGACCGTAGTTGGTAAAATTGCCCTGCACATTAAAACTGTTGTTGATGGTATAAGTACCGTAGTTGGTCCAGTCACCGGAATTTTGCAAATAACAGTTATCACTAATGAAAGTACCGTAGTTGTCAAAATTGTTCACTGTGGTGTTTAAGTTGCTGATGGTAAGTGTGCCATTATTGATCAAACGTGCATTAGCACTATTGGCATTTACCTGCTGAATGCTATTGTTTCCGTTATTGACCAAAACACCGTTTGCGCCCAGGGTCACATAAAGGTTGTTGGTTTGTCCGCAGATAACAACAGTACCGTTTTCGATATGCAGGTTACCGCTAATAGTCGACCCTGCCGGCACACAATGCGTGAGGTAGTCATTGATTGCATAAGAGATGCTGCCACTGATTTCATTATTACAACTGCCACAATCGTGGCCAGAACTAGCCTGGCTGCTGCATGAACCCGGCGTACTGCCCAGTCCACCGTCACTATTTACGGTGATGGTACCATCGTTAAACCCTTGGCAGCTTACATTGGTACTGGTTATTGACAGTTCTTTTCCACATGGCGGCGGACCGCTTATCATGTAATCATGCAAAAGTGTGCAACCATAATAACGGTCGGTGACATGCACGTAATAGCGTTGATTTTCACACACCCCGTCAATTGTTAGGTCACTACTTAAGTCATTGCCTGCGGCATCTTGCCAGCTGATCAGGTAATCTCCACTACCACCACTCACAATCACATGTAGTGATACATCGCAGTTGCCCGTCCCTGGCGAGACTGGTTCTATGTAAGCGTCAAAACCCTGACAGAGTGAATCCGCCCAATCGAAAATGGTTACAATGGTATCAAACTTACAACCCTTGGCATCGCTCACACATAAGGTGTAGGTCCCCGCACACAGGCCTTCTACCGGGAAGTCGCTTTGCTGGTACTGCCCTTCGTAATTAGCACTTTTTAATAGGAAGTTGAAAGGCGCTGTTCCGCCCATTAACTGTGTAAGATCGAGTTGCCCTTTACATAAACCAATTTCTGTTGGCAATGTGCTCACCTGTACCTGAGGTCCGCCGGCATTGGACGGTGGCACCACGATGGTAAGCGTTTTGGAGCAGCCATTATCACAATTAATGGTAACAGTATAAGTACCGGCTGCTAGATCGTCACGTGTATTCGATACCGTCGTTGTTTGATCGGCATTAACCCATATTGCCTCGCAAAAATTCTCGACAGGTAGTGGTTTCTTTTGCTTCACACTGCAATCACACCCTTGCGTGGCTCCGTTAAGGAACGTCAACTCATGAAAATCGCCGCCATAGCTGCCTTCACTGCAAACGCTGATGGCACCGGAAACGCTAATAGGGCCCGTATAGGCATTGGCACGGAAAACCTCCACAGAGCTTATTCCCTTTAACAACGCACAATCACTCTCTGAATTGGAAGCGGTAGCATTTTCTATTTTCAAATATTCCGCCACAATCGAAGATCCGGCTCCCAAAGTCATTACCCCGTTTCTAAAGTAAAACTCATCGTGGAAAAGCATATGACCGTAATTGGCAAAATCCTGCTGATCTGTTAAATAAGACTTGTAAAACACCTCCATCTGGCAATAGTTATAAAGCCTTCCTCCCGGGTTCACCTGCAATTCTTTGATAATGGTTATCTGACCGTAGTTGGAAAGCTCACCGTTTACATTTAGCTGCAAATGACCCGACGGCGGGTTAAAACTTCCTACCAGTATTTCTCCGTTATTGTGTAAAATGGAGGTGCTGGCATTGAGTGACAAATCGAGCGGTATGTCCATTGTTCCGTAGTTCTGCACAAAACCATTGGTAATTTGTAAACTACCATGAGAAGATGATACATCGTTGTATGTCACATAGAGGTTACCGTAATTTAATAATTCGGAGCTCTCTTCGTTGAGCACAATGGCGGTAACGGAAAGGTCGCCCAGGTTCACCAGTTTGGCGTTTGCTTCGAGGGTAATCTGCTCCATCAGTTCTACTGTGCCGCAGGTAACCAGGGTGGCTCCTGCGTGTACAAAAATTTCTCCTGTGAAACCGTCTGTTACGATAGCTTCCTGCCCGCTAAGTACTTCATAACGGCCACCTCCGTCTATCGTTAGATCGTAGTTATCCGGGTTACAGGTATAGGGAGGTTTGACTGCCGAGGCATCAAAGCATTGATAAGAGCCACCTCCATTATTGTTATCGTCATTGTTGAAGTTAATTACCACGGTTCCATCGCTACCGCCACAAGTTGTGGGAGGTGTCACAAATACATCAATATCAAGGTCAAAGCTTAGATCCTCAGGATCTACCACAATAGTTTCGGTGCTGGTACAACCATTGGCGTCGGTAGCTGTCACCGTATAAGTTCCGGGAACAATCGGGTCTCCCTGGTTGATAGTGCCGTTGGGACCGTTTATAAGGTAGATAACAGGCTCAGTATAGTTTCCGCTGACAATCAAAGACAGATCGCCTAGCGGAGGCTGCTCACACGATTCGCCGGAAACCTGATAGTTAATATCAAAACCATCGGGTTCGGGAACGGTAATTGTAATATCAATATCGCAACTACCATCGCTTACCGTAACAACATAATCGCCCGGATCCAGGTCATTTCTTGTTGTCTGATTGCCCCCACCTGTGGACACAGGCCAGGTAAGCGTATACGTCGTTGACTGATAACTTCCGGAACCGTCTGCAGTGCAGACGCAGTTGTTTCCGGCTCCCGCACTGAAATTGGCAATACCGGCTCCTTCCGAAATGTTTCCGCAAAGGCTTATATCCCCGTTGAGATTTACGGATCCACCGTTTTCTACATAAACACCTATCATAGATGTACCTTTTAGCTGGGCACAGTCGGCATCGTTATTGGTGATGGTGGTATTTTTCAAACGGAGACTGGCAGCCTCCATATAGGAACCACCGCCCACAGTTACATTTGACCAGCTGTATAACTCATCGGCCACTACAATGGAACCGAAGTTTTCGAATAAGGTGGCATTGGGTAATTCCAGTTTACGATTGCATATGAGTTGACAAAAATTTTGCAATTGACCGCCGTAGTCTACCATTACATTCAGACCACAGGTCAATGTTCCGTAATTTTTCAAGTTGCCTCTTACATTTTGCTGTCGATGTCCCTGCTGGCTCACTTCGGTACCTATGGTGAGGTTTGCATAGTTTTCCAGGAAAGCACCCGACTGGTTGAGCGAAATATCGAGGGCAGAAGATAGATTACCGTAGTTGAAAACGGATCCGGTGTTTACGTTAATGTTACCAAAAGAAGAACTGGACTCATAGTACAAGGCACAGGTACCATAGTTTTCAAAACGCGCATTGGTGCTTTCGAGGTGAATTGCAGCAATCTCCAGTTCGGCTCCATCCAGGACTATCAGTTGATCGTTGCCTGTCAAATTGAGCTGATTGTTGATGCGCACCTGACCGCAAACTACAAGCACACCCGAATTTATAATTACCTGACCATCGAACGGGCCTTTCACAAGTGCTACATCACCATTGTTCACGTAATAAATCCCACTGTTTTCAAAGGTATGGTCAAAGTTATCGCTACAATTATAAGGCGCTGTAACTGTACTTACGTCAAAGCAAGTTCCCTGACTGTCGGGCAGGTCGATAGTTACCACCCCGTCATGGCTGTTGCAATGCGTAGGCGCACTTACATTCACGCCGATATCGTCCGCACTAAAATTACATTGTCCGTAACCGGCCGCTGTGGCCAGCAAAGACAGCATTAGAATGGTTAATCTTTTCATGTTAATTTCCTTTAGCTGCACCATTACTGTTGATTTACCTCTATTTTATCTGTGCATGACATTAACAGTAGTTCAGGCATACCACTATCAGGGGTCACACTTACTTTCATATCTACAAATACCACATCTCCATTATGCACCTTCACATGTGCTTTCACCAGCCAGTTTGCTCCCGGGTCGACATGGTTTATATCGGGTCTGAAAGCAGAGAATCGTACGATGTCGCCGACATCGGTACCCACCGGAAAGCCATTTGCCTCCAGCTCTTCAAAACGTACATCATAACCGATACCACCGGTATTGATCAAACGACCATTCAATAACTGCGTGACGATAGCATCGTCTGTTGCGGTGATCAGGTTCCAGGACCAGGTCTCGTCAATACCCGCCTGATTCAGTTCTCCGGGCTCGGAAACCGGGTTGGTCTGCGCATCCAAAAACAAGTTTTGAAATGGCGGCGTGGACAAGCTGAAGTCTGCGGTCAATTTAGTGGCCGTTGTTGTTATATCGGCGGGATAGCCATAAGCCATATGACTGAAGAGGTCGATAAACTCGAGTCCCAGTTTGCTCGGCGCACATAACTCCGGCAGGGTACACACATCCAGCACCAGGCAACTGGTATAACCTTCTCCTTTTAATGTAAGCGGCAACGGCTTTTTGTTATAAGTGGCCTCGAAGGTAAACACCTTACCACTCACTTCCGGCGATTCTGCCAGCGTATATTCTGAAGGTGTAATCATATCGAGCGATGATTGGTGATGTAAACAACAGATACCTATCAACTCATCGGGGTTAAAATCATTATCCGTTATAAGCTCATTATCCTGCTCATCCACCTGCATTATTTTTAGAAACACCTTACAGTCTTCACTTACATCATCTGCGTTACTTATAGTACCGTCTACGGTAAAATACCTGATCTCTTCTCCGCTGTCCGGTATTTGCCTCGCCGGCAAGTTGGTATGTGCGCTTTGAGGGGTATATTCGGTAATCCCTACATCATTAGGTGCGGTACCAAAGCCCATGGCGTGCATCAACGGATCGCTAAAAGCATCTACCTCGGTAACATGTGAACATCCCAACGTTAGCGGCACATGTATACCTGTAGTAGGTTTATAGGTCATTTCATGAAGGAACAACTCCAGTAAGCTGGCTTGCGGACACTGGCCACAACGGTTGTAATAATCCAATGCGTATTGGCCTTGTGAGTAATATCCGATATATTCGGCTAACTCAGGGCAATAATTCGTTTCCAGCGCTCCGTCACCGGGTTCGCAAAATTCACCTCCCGCATAAGGGTGGTTCAGCATTTGGCGACGCATCGGGAAAATCGGCTGTTTCTCTTCGTACAATCGCGCTGTATGCACTGTACAAGGCAAATCGTATATAAAGTTCAGAAAGGAGAAGATACCGATGTTTGGCAAATTAACAGGTGAAAAGCCATGGTTAAATGCATTGAATTGTTCTTCACCGATGCAACCGTTAAAATACCCCCCTTGCTTCGCCTTATGAACCTGCCATTTTTCCTGATACTGTTGGCGTACGTCGATATAAAAAGAGCGGTGTTTTTCCCAGCTTGACTGATCGTAAACGCCTTTGCCATCCGAACAATTTTCCTCCTGAGGGCACAAAGACGGTTCGTTTAAAGGACAATTATCGAGTGCGTAGGCCATTTCCCATATCGAATAATAAGCGGATACTGCCGGTGGCACGTTTTGATCCAATTCTTTTGCCTGATAGAATTGTACCCGCGACCCCGGATCTATTTGATTGCTACCTTCCAGGTACTCCCAGTCATTAGCGGAAATACCACCATTTCCATTGTAAAAAGGATCGGCACTTAAATTGGCCTGAAAATGTTCTTCGGAGTCAATAGTCCCCATTGAATTGAGCATAGGTCCGAAGCCATCCTTACCGTTTTTAGCATCGCCAAAGGTTGAAGCCAGGTAGGTGCGTTCAAACTCATTACTTTTTGACAGCGATTTACAGTCGTTGTAGTAGCCATATTCGGGGTGGAAGAACACCAATGACCTGGCCCAGTCTCTTTGCCAATATTCCAGGTAGTCGTTTAAATCAACAAGGTATTGAGGGGCAATGTAACGTACTGTCTCTCCGTCCTGAGGCACTGCCGGTGTAAATGATGAAATGGAAGTATAGAATGCCGGTTCGAAATGTGACGGTGTGCCCGAATCGTCAGTAATCACTTCACAGGCAATGAGCGCCAAACTTCCGTCGTCGTTGGTATAAGGCACAAAAGGGTGACGCCAATCAGGCTTCCAATACACGAAATTACCTCCTTCGAGCTGAATTAACTTAGGCAGTAAATTGTTACTGGCATTGTTGTCTACCTCGTTAAACACCGACAGTGAAGGTATGTCTTCGAGTGCGTATGGCCCACTTGTCTCACCATCATCATCACCCGGTATCTCAATAGGATCATTTCCCGGCGTGGTGTTGTCATCGTCATCACTCGCCGAAGTAGCGCTGGCCTGCAAACCACCATATTGCCCGTGGGGACTTACATCGCTCAACAGCATCATGTACGACAACTCACAACGCGTTGGCTGCACACCACATAATACTTCACATTCTGCAACCAGGTCCTGATATTCCTGAAACCTGATATCGCCATATTGAGGAACTATCCCTCCAAAGTCCTCGTCGAGTTTTTCGAGGCAGGCCTCGCAGTCAAACTCACAAGCCAGGGTATCGATCACTTCATACTCCCAGGCTAAGAAATCGTTGTAGGTTAAATAGCAGTCAGCATCTAAAGTAGCCAGGTATTCTTCGGTAAAAAACTCCAGTTTTTCCCTGTTTATCGTAAAATGCTTACTGATTGTATAGGCCCCGACACCGAGGTAATGACTTTCTGACCTGTTAAACCGCGGTACCTGCACGCAGGAATCGTCGGCAAATAATGTCTGAGCATCGTAATTAAAGACTTCGTTATTACACTCGTCCAGAACCTGCCAGTGCAAATCCAACACACATGTTGCACAATAGCCTTTGTCGTTAATCACCGTACCACCAACTTCACAAGGCACTTCAAAAGCATCAATTGCCTCATATTCATAATTAAAAACATGTTCTCCGGCAGTCGTTACCGTATGCTGTGAGCTGTAATCAATACTGCCCATACCAATGTCTATATGTGTATCATTTCCAATGGTAGCCACCATTTCATCCTGGTTATCGTCAGTCACCGAACCATTGATCAGGTTTACCGTATAGTGTTGTTTATCGATAGGCTCCAGGTCCTGAAGGTTCTCGGGCACCTTCCCTGCCAGTGCGGTAGCAACCACACGTCCTTGCGGATCGAGGTAAGAGATACTCGCCTGTCCGTTAGGATCTATCACGGTATTTTTCTTGTAACGTGCCGCGTCTCCCACTTCCGTTCCAAATACAATGTCGAGCTCTTCCTGATTGGCTTTATCATAATAGTAGCGGGTACAGTGTGTAGTCCCTAGCTGAAAAGTCTGACCAACACCACTCTGTTGTTTGATACGACCGGTATTGTCGCGCTCGTATTCTATCTGCGTAAAGGGATATCCTTCGGCATCGGGCAGGTAACGATGATGCCCCTCCCTATTGGGATTGTTTGGCGAGTAATACTGAGCGGCTCCGCTCGCATCGGAAAGTGGCACTCCCGGTAAGGTACAGGCATCTTGCGGCCCCATGTCCACGTCAAAGTCGCGCCAGCTATAGGCAGTACCTCCCTGGTTTAAGTTAAACTCCGGGTAAAATTTGATACGCTCATTGTTGGCAGGCACAGGAAGTACCTGCACGTTGGCCCTTCCTTCCGAATCGTAGATTGTTTCACCTACTATCGCTTCGTTTTCAGTATTTATTTTAGATACCACCTGGCGGTTGCGCAGTGAACCATCAAAATAACTGACCGCAGATTTGGATTTGCCTTCTTCGGCAAAATTCCGGGTCGCCTGCCAGTTGAGGTCCGTGGCATGCCCTTCGAAGAAAAACCGGTTGGCATAGTCCGTCAGCAAGCGTCCATCTGACGAACTCCATCGTGCGTTCATATAACGTTGATAGTTTCCGGTGAGCACTTTACCCACTGCACGCACACGGTAAACGATATACCCATGTTCATATAATAATGGTACCTGATAACTACGTACTCCTGCTTCCTGCACCTCGTTCAATGATACACGGGAGCTGTTATTTCTAAATAAGTTTGGCTGTAATACAATCTCGCCCTCGGGTTTTGGCTGATCGTTCAGGTCATAGTCATTGACGTAGGCCCATTCCAGGTCATAATACTCAGCACCATCTACCTGTGGCCATGTTATTTGCAAGTCGCCACTTGCAGGGTCCCAGTTGTGGCTTATTTGTGAAGTGGGAATCGGGTTATAGTCTAAAGGAAATAAACGGTCTACCTCTATGCGCGCACTCATTGCTATGGCCGGAAGAAATTGATAACCACTCAATGTTTGTGCCGTAGCGCGAACAGTAACATTACCTCCGCCCGGCAATCGCAGGGCGGCCCTGTGCCGGCCCGTTTTTTGTGACTCGGGCGTGTAAAACAATTCGATGGTATGCTGCTCGTTTTGCACCGGTGCCCAATCATTATCTTCATAACGATCGTAGTCTACCAATACATCAATGCTCGCCCCTGTCAAATTGGCGAAAACAGCAGGATCGTCAAAGATGATATTAAATTCAACCACGACCTGACTCGACAATAAGGTAATCCCGGATCCGTTGGCTCGCATATCGGCATAAGCTAAATCGGTCACATTCAGCGTTTGTTGCTGACCGGCACTAAACCCAGCCACTGTCTCTTTATACACTTCCTTGCGAGCATGTGCCTGAAGCACCATTGCCAAAAATGCGATTATATAAAAGGCCTTTCTCATTGCGATTTAATTTTGCGTTATATCTGTATCTCCCTGTAACTTATAATCCTGATATTTTTTACTCAGCACCCATTTGCTGCCGGCTTTCTTCAAAAAACGGCTTTTATCGAATAATTGAGGGTCTGCCGGCTGATCACCCGACTGGTAGTCGCTGATCAGCATTTCCATGACCGGTCTGCCCTCCATTACTACCTCCCCCACACGTTCACTGACACGGGTGCGGTAATACATCACCATGCGCTCTACCCGGAAGGTTTTGGCATCGAAGTCTACCGTAATGGCCTCAATAGTCGGGTTAAGCAAATCTTCAAACTGTACTTGTTTCTTTCCGTTATCGAGCTCCACAATTTTTGTGGCGCCAGTCATTTCCAAGACCTTTTCGATACTGAAATCACCGGCCTGAATGCGTGCTCCTCCGTTGATATCCAGGATGCTTAAATAGGCCGCTACCTTATCGCTATGGTTGATCAAAAAGCGGTAATCAGACCCGGTGAGCATTTCCACATCGTCCAGTTTGTTATAGTTGACTTTTTTATAGCTTGCCACAACACCTTCGTTAATATCTATCGGCTCTGCCCCCACCTGACCGATATGGGAGCGATAGCTCACCTTGTACTCCAGGTAGTTTTGATCACGCAGATCGTGGTTGAGTTTAGCGATGATGTCCTGAGTCTTATCCTGAGCAAAGGCACTAAGCGTTAGCATCAGGCATGACCATACTATGATTAATATTCTCATTATCTGAAAGATTCTTTTACTGTATTATTTCTGCTTTCCTGAATGGTTTTAATGCCACGCTCGGTTTCTTTTTTGACACGCACCAACGCACCTTCCTCATCGTATTCATAGAAAGTGGCATAGTTGTTTTCATCCAATTCTGCCATGAGGCGGAAGGTTTCCGGGTCGTACACAAAGCTTTTCATATTAGAGTTGAAAGGATGAATGCGTATGTCGTCAAAGTAAACCGATACATTGCTTCCCCTCACAGCGGTATTGACCAGGGAGATGTTCATAAGCGTAGCATCATTGGGCACTACAAACTCTTCTTCGACACGTTGCCAGCCATCTATAATCTGGCCACTTCCTTTACCCGATATGATAGCAGGGTGCGATGGGTCTGAAGAATTTGGAAAGTGTAATTCAATTTCGGGATGCACAAAAGTGGTTTGCCCTTCGCCCAACTCTTTCACCCAGGCCGTAAGCAGGTATTTTTCTCCACGGAAAGGCGAGAAAGAAGTGATGCAGTTTTCGCAGGTGGACGGTGTGGGGTCGCATACTTTGGTCAACCCTACTTCTACAAAAGTGCTAGGTTCAAATTCGGGCATAAAATACCTAGCAGTATTTGACACTTCCTGGTACTCTGCTATGAATGATGCGGATACCCGATCTCCAAATTGAGCAGACGTTGGCATTGTTGTTACAAAAGCCAATATCAAATTATTGAAGGCACTGAGGTTAGCGCTGTAATCGAGGTAGAATGTTACTTTTTGCACACCACACTGATCGTCCCAGGAGTTAAAATCACAATTGCTAATAATCTGATCACTAAAACAGGTGAAATCAACCTGATCAGGGTTTTCAAACCTCAAATCATACAAACTTTCGTCAACCTGCTGGTAGCCGGAAGACGCTGAGCCTGCAAACAAAACAGGACTTACATGTTGACAAGAAATAGTCACATCACTTCCCCTGTTTATATTCGTATTTGTAAACAGTACGTCCCCTTCGTAAGGCAGCGTGCCCACCATTTTAATATTGTTTACTGCCGTATTTCTTCCATTCTCAAGAAGAAACAGCATATAAAACTCATCCCCCGGTTTCACTTTAATATTAGCTCTTCCGTCAACACCACTACAACCAAAAAGCACATCCGATTTTGCTTCTCCGGCCGGATTAATTGATATAGCGGCCCTGTCATGCAAAAAAGTAAATGGATACGGATTAGGAGTGGTAGCAGTACCAGTGATGGAACTGTTCGCAACGCCTTCTTCCGCATCGGCTCTTACTGTCACTTCGAGTAAAATATCCAAAAACGGACGATCCACACACTCGGTATAAAAATTATTGATATCATCAATGGTTAAAATATTATCTTCATTCTCATCAAAATAGATATTGAAGTCTTCGTCAAAATCGTCGAAATTAGCTATAAGCCATTGCTCATCTTCAAATAAAGCTTCGACATGAAGTCCATTACCGCCAACTCCCTCATGAGAAAAACGAACCTTAGCACCTACATCTTTATTAAATTCAAGCTTATTACTCAATTGATACTTTAGCTGTAGATTTGAATAAGGTTGTTCTATATTGACATCCACAAAAACACGTAATAACACACGATAAGATTTCCCGGGTTCCAGTCCTGCCGTTTCATTTGTAAAGTCCGGATATTCAGGGTTCTCGGCTCCGGCCGCTTTAGGAACAGCCGCAATAAATTCCCTTGCCCTAACTCTGGGAATACAATTAACAGTACCTATAGAAGCAGTACGTTTTCTAAATTGCACGTCAGCATCATTCCTTAAGCGACATTGAATATCCGTCTGTAAATCAGAAACATTACACTTATCGATCAATGGATCGAATGAAATATCGAGGTGCGCAGCACTCATCCCTTTAAAATTGTTAAACTTAAAGCGGATGGCTTTTAAATTATTGGTAGGCAGTATGGAAGACGTATAGGCATTGTTGAGCGCAGTATAATCTGCATCATTACAATACCAGAGGTCGTAAGAAATACCGTCAGCAATTTGTGCTAGGCTATTAGTTAATGTAAGCACATTTATCAAGACATTGGACGGGAATGTCACTTCAAATTCTGTTTCTCCCGAAGCATCAAAGGTGACAAAACTATTGTCCAACACTATATTAACCTTACTATCAGTACCTGAGCATCCCGGACATTTTTCATCCACATTGATTCTGATATCTGTACTATCGGTATAGTTTGTATTACAGGTATTGCCTGAATAGTCGTCCACAATGGTCACTTCGTCAGAAGCTACCGTGCAACCAAATGCGCAATCACTTTCCAAATGCGATACTTTGACCTTGTGTGATATGTTATTATTCCACACACTATGGCTTGGTGGGAAATTAGCCCAGTCAACTTCGTAATAAATGATGTAATAGCTAGAAATTGTTGCCAAATTATTGCTTATCAACTCAAGCGGTTCCCATGTACGATCTTCCCATTCGGCACGTGCAATAGAATGCACTTTAAATGGGTTGTTGCCATTTCCTTCATCGGGAAACTCAAATCGAAAACACGATGGATTCCCATTAGCCACATTCCCGCCAAATGACACAAAAACCACTTCATAGTAAATTTCTTTTTGACTACAGAACACCTCACGATTGTGTGCTTGAGAACTTATATTAAGTGATTTATTCACTATGACCTGTGTCACTTCCTGCTCTTCCCGGACATCGAGAACCAGTTCATCATCTACATCAAAATACACCTCCGCAAAAACACTGGTGCTTCTTACCTGATCACAATAAGGCAGAGGCAAAACCACACCCGTAACCTCCATAATTGTGGTTTGGTTTCCGGATTGTATCTCAAAATCATCTTCGAAGAACTGTAGTGTAAACACCTGCCCCTCTGTCGTCACACTCTTTACTCCTGCTCGTGAACTACCCGATATGCTAAAACGAATATCGTCCGTATCGTAGTTTGACGGAACTATTAATCTAACTTCTACAGGTAACCCGGCTGATGAACTCAGGTTGGAAACCCCTACAACTATTTGACTGGTATAACTCCTGCTATTGAGGTTTTGTTGCTCATCAAATTGAATGAAGGAATTTTGACTCTGACCATATATAAATGGAATAATAATCCCCGTAAATAAGAATATAATAATTCGTTTCATACTAATAGGTTTCTTGCATTGATAACTAGCTCACACATCACTTTTCTCGCCTTCGCACTATGGTGCTCCATTATACTCGTCCACATCTCGTACTTCTTTGGGCTCACACTCTTCGACTACTTTTTGGATCGTAACACGTTGTCCGGCGCCAACCTGCATACTCGACTTACCCGTATGTGCCTGCGCTCTCACAGTGTTTTTAGATTGCTTGCGGAAGCTAAAGTGATCGTCCTGACACTGGTAAGGAAAATGATAATCTTCGAAGTTATCACAGCCTATTTCACGATGGTAAGCGTTGTTTCCAACCCCTACCGGAAGCAAGTCGCTGTAGCGGTAAACACCTCCAGAACGACGATACAGTCGGTCTTTGTTTTCCAACTCCTGACCGCGCTGGCTAAAGATGGTTACCGTACTGGTCCAGGTCCAATCGGTAGAATCTTTCTCCCACCCGTTTCCTTTGTTTTCCCAGAAAGGTTTGAACGTGTTGTAACGCCCGTCTTTGCGAATATTGAGGTTGTTATTCAATACATCCTGCTTACGCGTGGTAAGGTAGAGATTGCTACGCAGTGGTCTCCAGTTACCATAATGTCCTGAAGTATAATCGTTGAAAGTAAGCTCCGGAGTAGCATCGTCAGTCACGTCGCCTTCATTGTTACAGTTGCAAAATATATCCCACACATTACCAAATTCAATCGTTTCGGCATTCAACACACTTTGCGCGTAGCTACTTTGCATCCATTGCTCCGGAGGGTCTGCCAGCAAAAGTCGACCGTCTTTAACCGGACTTTCAAGGGAAGTAATGGTACCTATAGACTGTCCCGGCATATTGCGGCGCCCGGAACGGATAATGCGGATGTAGTCGCGATTTGTACCCATATCAATATCCTGATCGTGTATATCAGCCACACGCATCGTTTCCACACCGTCGATATCTTCTACAATAACCCAGGCACGTTGTGACTCATTACCCGTTTTAATCAGAAGTTCATCGCCCGACACCAGGTACGATTTCATACTGTTTACAGAACCGTCTCTGGTGGTAATCCCTGTGTTTTTGTATGCTTGCCCCATCCCATCATAATGCCAATGTGCCGGATAGCTAAAGCTATACACTTCATCACTGAATTGGTTTACGGTTTTGGTCAGAAGCACCTGCCCCGTTTCTTTGTCAAAAAGTAGATTCTCTGTTGCAACCTGAGCTCCCAAATCGTGCGCGATTGTCTTTTTCAAAATCCCTGTTCGTTGTATCACCTTGGTAGTAGTTACCCCCCTAAACGTAGATTTGGACTCGCTAAAACCAGGCATCACCATACCTCCTAAACCAAGGATAGGACCAAATACCGAGGAAACGATGTTTCCATCCATATTAATTGCCCTGGAATTATTTTGGGATTCTCGTGCATCTACCATCATCTCAAAATCGACGCCATAAGTACTTTGGTTTATATTCCCCTCTTTATCAACCGTTGTTAGTTCGCTTGTTAAGGTCGGTAAACCCGACACCTGCACACCACTGTTTCCCAGAAAATCCTGTGATGTCAATGAGGTCTGATATTCGTATTCAACGCCCGAAATGGGGTCTTCCGCACCTTCGGCATATACCCACTGCGCTTTTTGCACGCCGTGCATATTGTTCAACTCAATGGTAAACCCCTGAGAGGCGGTCATGCTGGAATGGGCAAAACCTAAAATACTTTTACCAAAGCCTGGTGTTTTCACCAATTTATCAGGCGTTGTTTTTCGAACGAGTGTTGGAAAATCTTTAGCAGTATAAAATTCATGAACCACTTTACCGGTACGATGTTTGTTGACTTCTACTGTGGTATTGTTAGGCAGTTGATCACTCTTATAAATGTTCTTCACCTCCACTTTGGAATACCCTACTGTAGGTCCCGGGAAAAGTCCTTCACCGTAAGGTGTTTCCTGATAGTACTTATCGTCTGGGGCAAGCATACGTTCCTTTTCAAAAGTATCGGGTTGCTTCCAGGGATTCTCATCCCCCCCTATGGTAGGCTCATAACTGGCCACCCCTGAGCTAATGTAATCACCATATAAATCGTCATAAGTTTCATAGGTATATAGCTGTCCGTACTCTTCGTTTTCGTAACTTACATCACGCCCCTCATGCTTAGAAACCATGTCCTTCCAGTTATCTATCATCACTAGTTTTTTGACGCGCAAACCACCACCTTTTTTACTCATATTCGGAGTATAGGCCCGAATCCAGGATTTGTCTTTCACGAAGAAACGTCCGCCTTTTTTGCTTTTCATGAAATTTCCGTAACCGGATATGGTTGCTGCCAGGTTTTCTTTCAGTGCGTCAAAAGATTCTATAATACCTCGCAAAGAGTTAATGTCTTCTGGCTCACTTCCTCCATAGGCCAAATGAGGCTGATGAAGTCTTAAATACTGCCAGGTAGCCTTACTGATAGGGTTAATTTTCTGGTTAATGCCAAAGTCGGCCGACTTGACCTTTACATACGCATATTGGCTTGGCGTATTTTGCTGCTGGCTTGCACAAAGTCCCCAATCTTCTATTTGAATATAACCGGGAACAAAAGCATACGCCGCCTCCTTATCATTATTTAAAATATCAGGATCGAAAGGATTGAATACATCCGGTTTCACATTCATCAAAAAGCGGAAATAGAGGTTTTCGATTTTTCTTCCCTTGGCATCCTCAAAATACCGATCGATTTCACTGGCTTCAGAAGCGTCCAGTGCTTCGGGAAGCTTAAAGACTAAATAATTTAAATTTTGAGAACCATCGTACAGGGAAGGTTCACCAGACAAGTCCAAATCATTGAAGTTACCGGGATTATCGGTTGTGCCCACCACACGCATCATCTGCATAGCCTGTTTATGTTGCACAAAGGCATAATCATCTGACTCATAATCAATTTTAATTAATCCTCCCGACGGCAACTCGATAGAGGTCAGCGTCCAGGCAGACATATAGTTGTCCAATTCCGGATCATTTTGATCTACGTAAGGCCATTCAGCGGTAGAGAGGTCACTTCCGGAATCTGGTATTTTCTTCACATTAGGAGGCACAGGTTTGTAGCAGCCCCAACGGTCGTAAGCCTTGTGATGATAAGGGTAATTGTTTATCGGTGCGCCACCTCTGTTCTCGTAGGCATAATAGAAATTATAAGGAGAGAATTTACCTTTGTACGAATGCTGATAAGTAAAATAAACTTTTCTGAGGGTTAATTTACCACCTCTCTTCGAAGAATCGTTGAGCTTTGAATTTGAATCTTCAGCCCCCGTATAATTAGGTAGCGCGGCATTGCCCCCCATCAGGCTATAATCATACTCAAAATGCACCTCCTTAATAGGTACCGGCACCTCTCCTATCGACTCCATAAACTCTTTTTCCGGCTTGGAATAAAGTGAAATCTTATCCAGTTTAAGTTGAGCCACTCCTTTATCCAGTTCATTCAATTCACAATACTCATCTGCAACACCATGGTTGTCGTTTCTTTTTGAATAATGAAAAACCGCTACATGTGTTCTTGTTTCGATGCTTTGCACGTACCACAATTCCTTTTCACCGTAAGTATAGCTGGCTTTGTCGTCCATGTTGTCATTCTTAATGCCTTCATTGTAATAAGCACCTCTGTAGGGGTTACGCCATTTAAAATCGTCGGACCATTTCAAATAATTGAATTTGGTATAAGTGCCAAAATCATCGGCTGTTAAACCGTCATTAGTACGATCGACATAGTCGGGAGAAACGATCCCCGTAAGCAAATAAGAATGGGCATAACCTGGGATCTCAGTGCTTTGAAAAAAGTGGTCGAGTCCGTTCTTGTTATCAACAGTAGCATCTGTAGGTTCATAGTGCGTGAGGCCTGTTTCAATACTTTGATCACCCTGAGAACCGATGCTAAAGGAAACTTCACGCTGCTTTTTGTTATAGGCAGCGATATCGTAGACGTAGCGCATACCATCGTTCCTTAACACCTCCATGGCTGCTATATGATGCGCCGGACGCGAGGAGCTAACACGAGGCATGGTTCTTTCAACAACTTCACCGGGAGTACCCGCTGTCTGATATTCATAATAATGTATTAGGGAACTTGTCTCACCTTCCTTTAAAGGCATCTCGCTGCCGATATAGGTGGTCATTAAACTGTTTCGTATCTTTCTGGTATGGCGTTTATTGTCTCCGATATTTTGAGTAGTACCGTTGGACAACACGAGCTTATCATCTGCCTTTTCATGTCCGTTCAGCTTTACCCTAGCAGGCAAGGTACCTCCCACATTACTCATAAAATCTTTATCCGTTTCTACCACCGGGTCGCTGACAGTTTTAAAGTAATAGTTTTCATAAGCAGAATTATTGGAGCCGGGAGTAAAACGGAACTTATTCCAGGACTCGTTGTCCGAAAACCAGGCACCTGAAAATCCATCACTGGTATTCCCTTCAACCGAAATACCATTACCCGACACGTTTCCAAGAGAAAGGTCAAACCCTCCCAGGGCAAAGCCTTGTCCCATATTATAAGTATACGGGTCGTGTACCGTACCCACATCAGACCTAAAGGCCCTAAACGTACCTCCTACTCCCTGACCCATCACCGAATAAGTATCGTAGGTAGGATTGATAATGGAGAGGTTGGACTTATCTTCCGATACCGGAGCATCATTCATTCTATTGATATCCTGCATGGAAAAAGAAGAGGCCTTTTCTGCATGGAGATAACCATAGGCTGCATGTACACGCTCACCACCCTTATCCAGACGAAACTGAGTGTTAATGAAGCCGGAGATTCTTCCGGCAAATTGTCCAAAGAACGCCTCTGCTCCTGGCTCTACGCTAAAATGTGCGTTCATATTGAATAGCTGCATGGAAGAGCTGGGTGTATAAGACGGTGTAGAAAAGGTCATTAAAGTCCCTTGCGAACCGCCAAAGTCGTTCAGGGTATTTGCACTTACAGCACCAGTTTCTTCATCTACAATCCGCTCTTTCTCACTGGCACTATAGCCCATTGTAATAGAATTTACACCTGATCTGGAATTGAAAGGAACACTTACACTTGTTGTTCGCTCGGTATAAATATCGTCTTTAACTTTACCGTCGGTACGCGCCGAAAAAGAGATATATGGCGAAGCAGAAACTCCGTCGAGGGATGACAGCTTTAGGTTTCCTCCAATGGCCGTACCCATTGCAGGAGCGGTTGTATTTTCTTTAGACAAATTGAGGGCCGCATTGACAGATACGTCGAAACCTACTCCCCTATAATTATTGTAGGAGATGCCGGCTCCTACGCCCAGTTTTAATAGTTTATCCAAAGGTATCCCTAAAAATTCGGGCTCAAACTGCAAGTCCAGGCCAACTGTTGTCGAGTTCTTTCTTTTGGTTGTGCTGATTATCTTATCACCCCTGAAATCATCAGGAACTCCACGCATATTTCTACTGATCGAACCCGGATTAATGTTCCAACCAAGCCCTACGACGCTAGCCTCCTGATCGGTAGTAATACCCGATTTGTAGCCTAAATTGATAGGATAACCACCTACATCCAGTAAAGGGATATTGTAACTGAAATCGCCACTAAATAAATCAACCATTTCCGAGGTTCCTACCGCTGTAAAACTCGACGTTTCCGGTTGCCCCGGTCCTCCTGTAAGCGCCAGACTAGTAGTAGGATAAATGATACTTGTCAATAGGTTAAGGGCGGTAAAGACCGCGATCACTTTAACTATTCTTCTTTTGGCTAATTTTCTCATTTGGCTTAGCTTATAGTAAATTATTATTCCTTTAAACAAGGGTACAGAAGACCACTCCGGGTGTACCCGAAAACTCTTATACTGTTCATTTTTGGACACACTTCGTCTTATGTATGGAAAATGATTTCTCCTACTAATAACAGTGGGTATTCCTTATTTATAGTAATGATGAAACCGCTGGCTGAAGCCGGGCATCACCTTTGGTAATTATATCAGAGTCCTTCTTTTGATTTAAATAGTTCCGGTTAATAATAGTTAAACATCCCAATTTATTACTCTGTTACATTACAGCTACTTTTGGTATGATATGAAAAAGATTAGTATCAATCATAAAGATCAATATAAAAGAAAGGCTAATCCATAGACATATCTAAAATACTTACTTATATCAGTAATAAACACAGTTCAGACAGCATTGTTTTACCACTTAGCTATCCTTCAATTATTAATATTTATTTTAGTTTCCTGTTGAAATAATGATTGTCATCTGCTTGTTCCCAGTTGACAATACAAATATGGCACTAGATAATTAGATTTAAAAGAAAATAATGAAAAAAATAATAAAATATTTCATGTTCTTTCTTAATACCTTAATCCAGAATCAATGATTTACTTCTGATGAATTCAGGATGTAATTCATACGTTCGATTCGTTCTTAATTCATATCGTAACAAGTAGATTTATACCGGAATAGTGTTAAGAGTTGCTCCCTTTGAGTCAGTTATTTTTAGTTACTTTTTTTGAAGTGACTTATCAAAAATTTTATGGAATAGAAGCAGGAACCATCAAATTTAATATATCAATTCAGCTTTATATCACATACAGATTCGTTCCTTCCCGGACTAATCCTTAGAGCAGTGCCTTTATTACTCTAATACGGATATTGTCATACGATGCTTTTAAACTCAAATCTTCACATGTATTAATCTGACACATCAATAAAAATTGAACACGCACCTTTTGTCCTGCTGCAATTCCCCTTTGATGAGAAGTAAACTTTGACAGCTTTCCGGAATCAGCGGAAAGGTGTAAGTTAACAACTTAAAACTGCTCCACTTATAATTTCGCTTAGCACTAATAAAAATAGACTCAAATGACATTTTTTAAGCATCATGTACGAAATCCAAGCCCCAGTCCCATGATTTAAATAACCAAACGTATATAGTTTCATTTTTTTACATTAATTATGTACTTATTCGCCCAACTTTTTTGAAGTACCTTAAAACCCGTTTCTAAATGCTTAGCAAAACAGAAACTCATAATGCCTTATTAAAGCATGGATTACCCGAACACATTGTACGTACTATGATAGAAGAAGGGGAAATTAAAGTGGTCAACGCCCGAGCGACCATTTGTGAAATCGGCGTAAAATGCCGCGATGCTTTCTTAGTAGTAGAAGGTGCATTTATCAGGCAATGCATACACCCGATTAGCGGCGAAGAGAAAACCATTGATTTTCATCTCCCTAACTATCAATACATCATCACACTCATCGATTCTTTTTTCCTCGATATTCCTACTGAACTACAGATCAAGTGTATTGAGAAAGCGACTTATCTTCAATTGCCCAGATCTTCTATTGACTTTTGGATCGAAAAAGATGAATCCTACCGTAATTATTATAATCGCGAAATTGTATCCGCTCTTGTTAGAGAGAATAACCGAATGCGTAAACACATTATGATGAAGCCTGAAGAGTTTTATGATTATTTTATGGAAAGATTTCCTCAGGTTATTCAAAACATACCATCTAAGCATATAGCTGAGTACATTGGTATTTCCAGAGAATGGCTCAGTAAAATCAGGTCAAAATAAGTTTGTGAATTAGTTCACATAATGATCTAAACTGTAAGCATTTACTTTGTATCAACGCTTCGAACTAGCGTTCTAAATTAATACCCACCTCACTTCTTTGAAAAGAGAAGTGGGGTCTACTTCAAGTAAATGCAGATAAACACATATAATACTCCCGTACCCACTCAGGCAGATCAATTGATTATTAATCTTACCTGTACAGCTCACACCAACGCTACTCCCCGTTTCTCCTCATCTTCCAATTCCGGATTTGTAAGAGGAATCAACGTTTGTATTCAAATTATTCCAAATATTGTAAACCAAGATCTGGCCAATGGGATCATTTTACAAATTTCACTTTCTGATTCATTTTGTCGATGGTGTCAACTATCGTTTTACATACATGCTTCACAGATACAACTAAAAGGTAATCAACTACGAATTCGTAACAAAAACCTGATTCTTAATAGTTGTCAGAACAGATTCACTGTAAATATAACTATACCTGAGTCTAATACCTCTATTGCAGTCTACAATAAGCACGTACCAAGCTCTCAAAATCATGAATCCTTTTTCAAAAATGAACTAAGAGGGCACATCCGTTTTTCCGATCAGACGTTTATTGTCAATCGCATGGGTAGTGCCAGACATTCTAATCTCAACGCAGGTCAATCTATGCAAACAATAAACGAGTTCTTCATTTCGGTAGTAAATAAAATCGCTCAGCTTTTTAGAGCAAATCGCGAATCTCCAAAGTGTCAATCAGATAAACATATGAGGTTATGGTTGAAAATCTCTTTAAACAACAATTTGAACATTGAGTATAACGAGCCCATTTTGTTAAACGCCGCTAACAATTGGACTTCCACCAAAAAAATAAAGTTCATTCAGGAGCAAAACGACAAGTACATTGAAGTGCCTGCAGCAATCACATTTGAACCAGGTCTACAATTCACTCAAAACAATAAAGCCTTAGCACTGCTAAAACTGAAACTAGAAATGGAGTCTTTGCAAGCTTCATTAAGCATGAAATTACCTTTTTCTTTACACGAACTGCAATTTGACGAAAAAGGTCTGTGTAAACTGGATGCTATTGCCAAAGTAAGCGGCACCTATATTGGCCGGCCTGTTAGCGGTGAAGCTTATATTGAAGTTATTGGCAACTGGCAAAACCATTTCCCCAACTAGTGCCCTGCTTTGACAATAAGCAAGTCAACTAACTTTCAACAGGTCAACGCCTCTGTGGCATCAACCTGTTTAACTTATCGAATTAATTGGTAACTAACACTTTAAAGAATCGTGTGTTGGCTGTGTTACTCAATTTAATGATATAGACTCCTGAAAGTAATGCCGATACATTAACTTTAATAGCTCCGTGTGCACCTTCGTTATGATGTAAGAGCTCACCTCTCAAGTTGTAAATGCTCACATTGGTAGTAGTTGCTTCGCCTGTATAAATATTAATTATACCTTCGCCTACCGGGTTAGGGTATAATCGGACATTTTGTAAACTTAGGGCTCCACTACCCGTCACGGTCCCGGATGTAAGCACAGTCACGGCATCACTCATGTCAGAACTATTATTTGCTGCATCCAGCGCTCTTACGGTAAATTCATAAGTAGTACCCGGACTTAAATTGTCCACTACGAATGTAGTGTTACTTGTAGCTCCTATTAAAACACCATCCTGATACACCTCATATTCGCTCACCTTTACATTATCTCTGGAAGCCGACCAGAATAGCACGCAACTGTTTTGAGTAACATTATTTGCCATTAAATGCAATGGTACTGTCGGTGCCTGCGTATCTGTACCTGTATTGAACCAATCCAATATCCCCCGGTATTTATGAGCTTCATCCAGGGGTTGAGCACAAGAATGCATGGTTCCAAAACAAGAACCGCCACTGGGACAGCCGGAAGTAGAGGTATAAAACACCATCGTAGACGCGACATCGCCATTGTTAAACCAGCCGTCCAGGTAATGCATATACCAATCGTGCATTCTTGGGTGATCGTTCACTGCTACGACCTGCTCTTCGCTGATGCCTCCGTGCCAGGCTGTAAAATGCTGTCCGGCTTCGTAGCAAACCAGTTTTTTATTATACCTGTTTGATAAATCGATGAAATCTGTTATCGGGTCACCCAGGTCGTTTAGAGGCCCTGGCCTTGCATCTCCCGACATTAAATCCAACGCAAACTGGTCCAGCCCATCAAACACCGCATCCATATCTGGCCAATTGGTTGTTATGAATCGCGACTCTCCAACGTAGGGAGCAATAGCAAAAGCATCTACCAGGTGCATTTTACCAAGCCAGTTGATTGCATCCACCATGTATTCCATGGGTGCATAATATGAAAACTGGCACCCGACCACCCCTATAAGACGATTGCTGTCTGCTGCGAAAACGTTGTCAAACAGCTCTAATATCTGTACCGTTCGAGCGCCGAATTTATGGGACACATAGATGTCACCATCGTCGCCGTTATATCCCGACAGCCCAACATCCGCAACATCAACACTGTTGTGGTATTCATACCAATAATTCCAAATGGATTCATTCGAATATTCCACAAAGACATTCAAAGACTCGTTGAGACGATCTTTAATCAGGGCCGCCAATTGCGAAACATAATCATCACTTGCCTGTACAGGAACACATATCCATAAATCCGAATTGGTAACATTACATATATCGATCATGTGCTCATAAGCAGCACCGTGATTCACGACGTTATCATCATCACCTCCATAGGTATAATCACTCAAAGTGGGACGGTCTTCCCAGTCTACGATATCAGATCCGGGGACCATAGCCCACCACATAGGCCTGATCACATCGATAGGCGAAGCATAGATAGACAAATAACAGTCGTTAAACTGGTGAGGAGAATTATCATCGTAACCAGGCAAGTACATACGCATATTATGTAAGTGCCCGGACGCACTCGTCGCCGTTATTTCCACTGAAATGGATGCCAGGGTATTGTCAATAAGCAATTCTTCGCCATCCTCTGGACAAATTCCCTCGAAATGATGACTATTTCCGTCGACAATAATAGTAAAGGCTCCATCCCCATCCCATCTTATTTTAAACACACCTGTAGGCAGTGCTTCACCTATATACACCTGTGAACTAGCGGGTAAACCGGTAAGCGGATACCCATCTTCATCGTATGAAGAAGCTCCGCTAAACGGATCTGCAACCTTAAACAGGTTATTAAAAGGTATGGATGTAGTCCATTTCATGAGCTCCTGCCACTCCATGTTCATTCCTACCTTTGGCCATTGATCATGGGGAGGTTGCCCCTGGCTTATAAAGCCACTTAAGAAAAAAGCATATACCAGAAGTGTTCTTCTATAAATTAATAGTTTCGTTTTTGATAATAGTTTCATTTTTGGTCTGTTTTGTTTCAATAATGAAACGACCATGACAATAAACACCCTACCTTTAAAAATCACGATTGTGATTTTTTTATATTACCACTCTATCTGCACAAAAAGGTTGGGTGTAAAACGGAGCATCTCCTTTTTGTATTCCTGTAAGCGTCTCCCCGTGATATTGTTGTGGTCATCGAAAACCGGCATAACAGCGTAATCCACATCAAAATAATTACGCCGGTCGTAAACATTGTAAAGTGACAGACCCATTTTACCCTTAAACCGAGATGCCTTGAATTTATAATTAACAGCTATATCGAGGCGGTGGTAGGCCGGCACACGATCGTTATACACCCGATCATAATCTACGACAAATTCTTCCCCGATATCATCAGACATAATACGTTTCACGCCCACAGCTCTTGTAAAAGGTTTTCCGGTATTGAGTAACCAGCTCAATGATATATCCCAGTGTTTTAGGTTCAACATATGGGTAAAATTCAACCTGTGACGCTCATCTTGTTCTGTAGGGAAGTAAATCGCATCGTTGAATGATTCATAACGCTGTTGGGACATTGCCAGCGAATAGGATAACCATGTACTATATTTCTTCCATTTGTACTTCATGAGCACATCCATTCCTGTATTTCTGGAAAGCCCGTTTTGTAATAGTGGATTTTCAAGATTGTCTTCCAGATCCAGCTTATAAGTAGAGATATTGCGAATAAATTTATAATAGTATTCAATTTCCAGGGTAAAGTGCTTCTTTTTATAGACCGTACCCACAGAAGCCTGCCAGGCGTATAAAGGTAGAAAATAGTCATTCGCCATAACCCAGTTATTTTCCCTGATGCCCAAATTATGGTATATGGAAGGTATTTCGTAAATGTATTGATTGTATGCTCCCACAGCTGTTCTAAAGGTAAAACCGGACTTTCCCGGATTCCAGGAGGCGCTAAAACGTGGCTGCAAAGGTCTTCGAAAAACGGCAGGTGACTCTAAGGGCTCGTTACTCTTAAATCGATCATACCTCATACTTGCATTCACCTTGATATGTGGATGTGGGTTATATTTGTATACAAGGTAAAATGTAGTGGTATATCCAAAAGTGCGTTCGTACCAAGGCGCTTCATCATCGACATCGCTCACATAGTTGGAACTTAAAATCTGTCGCTTTAACTTAAGTCCAAGCAGGAGCCGGTTTTTGGAATTTATCGCAAACGACTGATGTATTTTCAAATTAATATCGTTAAATCCACTTTCAAATAAATAGCCTGTAGCATTCAGACTGCCCGATTCAAACACTTCTTGAGCATGGTAATAGTCGTTATTAAATTTGGAGATCACGCCGACCACTTTGGTTTTTGCTTTATCCCCCCATAGATGTTGAAAAATCACACTTGCCCCCGCATTTCCAACTTTCACCTGATCGTCTTGCTTGTAGCCATCGCCCTGAAGCAATCTGTAATTAAATTCATCTTTACCGATGTAACTACTAATGGCCAGTAGGTTCTTGCTGTTAATCTCCCAGTTGAATTTCAAATTTGCGTCTGCATAAAAAAAACGTGGGAAAACCTCAATACCTCTCTCATCACCAACATCAGCTAAATCAGAAGAAACGCGTCCCTTCTGAAAAACATTGGTAAACAGTTTTTCGTAAGTTGTGCTGTTAAAAAAATCGGTAAACGACCTTCTCCCGGCAATTAACAGGGAAGCCTTTTTATTCAAAAGTGGTAAAATTATATGGCTGTGAGCATTTATAAAGTTTAGACCGCCGCCCCCTTTCACCTTTTTGATTTTATCTGATTTACCGGCAATATCTATAACGCCTGACACACGCCCTCCATACTGAGCGTCAAAATTCCCTCTGTACAGTTTAACACTTTTAACTACATAGGGATTAATAAAGGAATACACTCCGAAGAAATGCCCTGTATGGTAAATGGGGATATCGTCCCACAAAATCAAATTTTGATCTGCATACCCGCCCCTGATGTTCAGGTCAGCACCCGATTCATTGGCGGATGATACGCCTGGAATTAATTGCAATGACCGCAAGACATCGGGCTCACCCCAGCCGGGTAAGGTTGGAATTTCTTCGGGAGTAAAAACCAACTCGTTGCACATACCGCTAATTGTTAGCATATCAAGCGTGAACGCTTTAATGACCACCTGATTAAGCAATATATTAGCCGGGTGCAGTGTGATTTGTAAGCTGGTATCCGAACGAAGATTTTGAAGCTCAAAAGTTTTACCGGCATAGCCAATATATGTTATATGAACCAGCACATTGTAAGGCAACTTCCCGCGGTACTCAAAACTACCCTGTACATCGCTATGAATAGAAATACCCACCTCTCCCATTTTTATTGTTGCCATCGGCAAAGGTGAGTTGTTAGCAGCATCCATGACCTTACCTTTAAGGTGAACCTCGACTTTCTTGTTATGATTTACTTTTAAAACCACATAATTATCGCTCAAAAATTCCAACTCAAGGGGCATGTCGATAAACAGCGCTTCCAGCAACTCTTTTGGATTTTGCCCTTTTACCTCTTTGCTAATTCTTAAGTCGACCAACGAAGCGGCGTCATAAGCAAATACCAAATTATAATTAGACTGTAGTTCTTCAATTAATGTAATGATATCCATGTCATTACATGAATATTGCAATTCATCCTTCGTTTGACCAAGAGTGAATATACTGAGACCAAAGAGCACCAAATTGCATAATATAATTTGTTTTCTACAAATCATGTATTATTACCTTAGAAGTCCCTTCGTAGGTATATTTTAATTGTAGTGCTTTGCATAATACATCCAGTGCTAAGTCCAAATCATCATGAGGCATTGGTCCTGAGTAGCGTTTTTCACTTTGCTCATTGAATTGCACATCGACCTGATATTGACGCTCCATTTCCTGCACAACTTCACTTATACTTGCTTCTTCAAAATAAGTTACATTCTGAAGCCAGGACGCAGCCCTTGATCTTTCTGCTTTTCTTTTATGAAGCTGTCCATTTTCTAACACCACTTCTTCGTCTTGCACAATGCTCAACTTCTCGTCCCCCGTTGTATGAACTGCTACTTCCCCGGCAGCACAACTCACCCTGAAAGCTTCATCGCGCGCAAACACATTAAACGCTGTACCCACCACCACTACGTGTCCATAAGTGGTTTTTACTATAAATTGAGATCCCTTTTTCACTTTAAAATAAGCTTCACCTTCTAAAAACAATTCACGATTGTGACTCCATGATCGTTTGGAATAATGAATGGTGGAAAGTGCGTTCAACTGCACTAATGATTCATCAGGTAATTCATGCTTGAGTTTCTCAGCTACAGTTGTTTCCACTGTAAATCCTGTCATAAACATCAAATACATTCCAACAAGTACAAGCAAAGAAGCTGCCACGGCAATGCTGACGCTTAAATAACGAAGTCGTGCTTTCCTCTTTGCCTTAATCTTTACCCCCTGTAACTTATCAAAAGCCTGTTGCTTATCAAAAGCGGTTACTTTCATAGCGTCAATACCAACCACAATTTGTTTATAACGCTCATAATCGGGATGGTTCTCGAGCTGAGCCAACTCTTCGGCGCTTAGCTCATTATTGAGCCAGCGTGCCAGGATGGTATCGTCATCGAAACTATTATTCATAAGCCACCAAACAAGATTTACTAGTAAAACGATTTAACGTGCTCATACCCTATCAGATTTGATCTGTTAATTTCTTTAATTCCATTAATGCTTTATGTATACGCTTTTCAACCGCTTTTTTTGAAATACCCAAACGTTCTGCAATCTCAGTATAGGTCAAATTATCGAGCCGGTTCATTAAAAAGGCAACCCTGTTTTTTTCGGAAAGTTGCGCCAGAGCCCTTTCCAGTCGCTCATGAAATTCAAGTTGCTCATAATTGAATTCAGGAGTCTCCAGTTCTACGGACTTGTGCTCCTGTTTTTCAAATTTTAAAACTACCTGCTTATGTTTATAGTGATCTTTGAGCAGATTGGATGCGACGGTATATAAGAAGCTTTTGGACTTGTCTACAGACACTTTCAAACAGGCTTTCCAAAGCCTGAGGTATGCTTCCTGAGTGATATCTTCAGCAACAGATAAGCTCCCGCTCTTATAATAGACGTAATTACGCAAAGGCTCACTTAACTTTTTGAAAAGCGCCTTAAACACAGATTCTTCACAAACATTATCCGACATGTGTGTGATTTTTTCGAAGCATTTAATGATTATTGAATAGAACAAATAAAAAACAATATTTCAGTATCGCAAATTTTGCTTAACTACCGATTAAAAAATTGTTCTGACATTGTTACTTTTTAACCCTTACAATATATAACATAATAATAGTTCCCTTTTTTAACTCAAACACCTGAGCTAAAACCATATGAGGCATTTTATAATAATTACAGAATTCTTTTATTTAAAGTCATAAATTTAGAGATACCCTATTAAATCCTGAAAATTATCACGCTAATCGCTCAGGAACATGACTTAATACACTTCAAAGTCATGAAGCACTAATAAATAAGTTATCAGGAGGGGTATTTCCCTCCTGATTTCAAATTCGTTTTCACTACTACTCTTAAACACTTAAAAACAAGTTTATTTGAAGCTAGCAGTCCTCATTACCAATCCCTTATTATCACTTTCTGCCATCCAAAGGGTGTAAAAATCTGTCTATAAATATTTTGACCGGATTTCCGGTACTTAGCAGCTAATCGCTGTAGCTTTTCGACACGCTTTTTAGTACCCGGATGTGATTTTAGCCACTCCATTGAATTATAACGAACGGAATAAAAATCGGTCCACCAGGGTCTTCTTAATTTTTCTATCTTCTCCAAAGCGGAAGCGAGCGCCAGAGGATCTCGAGTTAATTCCGCAGCATCGTGATCGGCTGCAAACTCCATACGTCTCGATATTCCCATTTGCAATAGCACATTTAACAATGGCGAAAAAACTAAGAACAAAACAGGTGCTAACGAAAACAACGGATACCCGATCAGATACATAGGTATGGATAAAATAAGCAAAATACGTCCTACCAACGACAAGCCGTGTGTAAACCTGCCAAAACTCACCGCTAATCCTTTAACCAGCAGATCGTTGTTTTTTATGTGGCTAATTTCATGAGCCAGTACTGCGGCCAGTTCGTCGCGCGTTAAAACCTGCATCAATTTATGTGTAACACCAATGGCCGATTGCTGCTTATTCCCTAATGCAAAAGCATTTATAGCTTTGCTTTTTATCAAAAATAACTGCGGTGCCTTTTCCAACTGAGCCCCCCGGGCTAAATCATCAACAATTTGGTATAATTCAGTATAAGCATAGCGACTCAATGGAACTGCTTTGTGCCATTTTAAAATTTGGAAGGGTGATATTCTTAGAGAATAAAACGTAAAAACAGCAAAAATAACAAGTACAATAAAAGTACTTAGCCAACCCAGCCATAGCACACCTATCGTTGCTGCAAGAAGAAATACCGCTATGAACAACACGTTTTTCTGAAAATTCATCTTCTTTCTATCATATACTAGCTTTTCCATCATTCAATTCTATTTTGATTAATAGCACTCAAATTCCGTTCCATTGTATAATGAACTACAAAACAGCCTCCTTTCAGACATTTTGTCTCTCCCTCCCCTAATAGAAGCACTCGTAATGAGACAATTTGACAGATTTCAAGCCTTCAACAAAGCATAACATTCGAAGCTCATTCTTTAAAAGCACATTTGTGATTTACCCCATAAAAAAGACTTGTTTCCTGCCCAAATTCAGGCAATTAACTTTCACTAAACAAACCCGCAACATTAAGTTCTTCAGTCAAGCTTAGATTCACCGTAGAAAACTAGAAATATGCTGAAGCGATTAATTATTATTATATTATTTTCTGGCGCATTTGTGCTGAGCAAGGGACAACACCATCACATTTACGGAATATTCCCCACCTACAATCAAAATGGCAATATTACCAAAGGCTTTGACTACAGCATCTACTCCTTTCTGGCCATTTACCCCTTGGAACAATCAATTGATGAAACGGTTTATCCGGCTAAATCGAATGCTTTTTATATTGAGTTGGACGGTATTTACAAGCTCAATAAAAAATGGTTCATAGCTGGCAGTTACACTTACGAACGAGTAAATCCCTTTCGCAGTGATTACCGGAACGAAAACCGCATATGGCCACAAATCCAGTATTATGAAAATCTTGGGTTTTTAAATTTAAAAAACCGCTTACGCTACGATTTCAGGTTCATTGAAAACCGATTAAACGATCAAACAGATTTCAGGCCACGATTACGTTACCTCATAGGTATCGACTTTTCGCTAAAAGATAAAACGAGCTACTTTGCTTCTTATAACGAATTCTTTTTCGACACATTTGAAGAGCGGATAGCTCTTTATTCAGAAAATTGGGCATTTGCTGGCATCGGATTTAAATTACAGGAACAGCTTAAACTGGAAACGGGACCTTTACTTATTAGCTGGATTAGGAATACTCAAAAAGACTGGTTACATCAATACTTTTGGCAGCTTACGTTGATAAGTCAATTAGATTTAACAACTAAAAAATAATTACACTTTTATTAATTAAAAGAAAAAAATATTACCCTTAAAAACACAAATCCATACAACACTAAAAGGACACTCCTGAGCCATCCAACCTCATTTAATCACCCTATCAATATGAAGAAACATTCAAGTTCGAATAGTTAAGTGTAAGCGCTACAAAAACATATTTAGCAATGTTTCCGTATTTATATACAACACCAGTCAAATTTAACACAGCTACTTTTTGGGAATTAAATAAATAAACCGCAATGGAATCAACGTACATAGAAACAAATAAAAATAGAATAAGAATTAAACAAAAATTACACACCAAAATACTCAATCTACTTACTCTTAATAGTTATAGCAGTATATTTGTACTTAAATTCAGTCACAGTTAAATTTTGAACTGTATAGTTGCCTGAAGCTTAGTATTGTATAAACAACTGTATTTTTGAACCAAAACGAGTACACTTTGAAAAACAAAGAAAAAATCTTAGAATGGGTTGTAGGAAATGTCAACGAAACTTCTCTTGAAGAACGTATATTGAATGGAGCATGCTTCCTTGCTTTCTGCATTTGTGCGATTAGCATATCTAATTTTGCAGCCACGTGGGGCATGAGCATACAGTTGATCGTAGTAATCTGCGAAACGATTTTCTTTTTCGTAACCTTTTATCTTTCTCGATTTAAACGATTAAGAAGTTCACTGAAGTTTTTTATTTTCATGTACTTCGTAATGATGTATGTCTCCTTTTTCACACTCGGAGGCATTGACGGAGGCACATCTTTATCCCTACCTATGGGTTACTTCATTACTTTAAGTCTTTTACCTTCTAACTGGCAGCGGAAATTTACTATCGCTTGTATCGTAATGGTTGCTACGTTTATTACAGCGGAAGCCTACCATCCCGAATGGATTACTCGTATGCCTTCTCGCGAAGAACGACTCATTGATTATATGATTGTTTCAACAGTGAGTCTAACTTTTATAGGACTAACCTTCACAGTGTTTAGAAAAAGCTACGATCTGGAAAAAAAACGTGTGCAGGAAAAAAATAAAAAACTCGAAATGTATCAGCGCCAACTTGTAGAAGAAAAAGAGCGTGCCGAGCACCTTTCTTCCATAAAAACCGAATTTCTCTCTACCATGAGCCATGAACTAAGAACTCCTCTTAATGGAGTAATAGGCATGACCGATTATATGATGAGAAACAAAGAGGAACGCTCCAAAAGCAAAAACCTCGAAGTGCTGAAGTTTTCAGCTGAAAATCTGATGGTCATTATAGATGACATTCTTGACTATAATAAGTTAGAAGCAGGCAAGGTAAGCCTGGAATCGATTCAGTTTGACCTGAACCAGCTTCTTGAATTGGTTGTAGCCACTTATTCACCACGTGCAGAGGAAAAGAAAATCAAACTGTTCCTCAATAAAACGGCAAACATTCCAAACAGGCTTATCGGGGATAAGGTACGACTAATACAAGTATTAAATAACCTGGTCAGTAATGCCGTTAAATTCACCCACAATGGTAACGTCACTCTCAAAATAGAGCACGAATTAATAGATGACAAAAGTGTTTTGTTAAACTTTGAAGTAAAGGATAGCGGCATAGGCATTCCGGAAGATAAGCTAAATACCATATTTGAACGCTTCACGCAAGCCGATGCATCAACAACGAGAAACTTTGGCGGTACCGGTCTGGGGCTCTCGATATGCAAGATGCTCGTAGACCTGCAAAATGGAAAAATGGATGTAGAAAGCATCGAAGGTGAAGGCAGTACTTTCAGCTTTTCATTACAATATGATATTGCACAAGGAGACGACTCCACCTATGAAGATGACGATGATGAATATGACTTCAGTTTTATCAACGTTTTATTAGTAGAAGACAACGAAATCAATATTCTGGTTGCCAAACAAATCCTGAATATGTGGGGTGTATCATTAACCATTGCCAAAGATGGAGTAGAAGCCGTAGAACGCTTCAAAAATTCGAGATTTGATATCGTATTAATGGATATAAATATGCCACGACTCGACGGTTACCAATCTTCGAAACGTATTCGACGACTGGAAACTAATGTGCGCACACCTATATTAGCATTAACAGCTACCATTGCTCCGGACTTAAAGGAACAAATGGAGCAATCGGGCATGGATGATTTTGTATTAAAACCCTTCCAACCAGAGGTACTCAAGCTAAAAATTGCTCACCTGCTTCGCGAAAACAAACAAGAAGTGTCCTGAGGCAAGCTCATTTACACGACACTTGCAAGATACGAGCGTTAAGTCCCTCTGTTCAAATTCTTTAGTATACAAGCAAAATAGTTGACATGATCGTAACTGATTGAATTGATATAAGCACACAACTTATAGTGCTTGTAACGTTTTCTATCATAAATAAAAAACGGCGAATAGAAGGTATCCTCTAATTCAGGTTTGTGAACCCCGGATACAACACATACCTATATTCACCCCAGGTCACTTACCAAAAATCCATATACGGGACTACAAAATATATTTCAAGGCAGTCTAAGAATATTTTCTTTTCTTGTCCCAAATTCAACGATACGTTTGTCATATCTAAAAAAGACATGAAAGAATTTCTATTGATACTTAAAGGAGATGGTTTAAATAAATTAGCTCCCAATGAACTACAACAAATCATGACCGATTACAAAACATGGGTGGAAGCATTAGGAGATGATTACTTAGGAGGGCAGCGATTGGAAGACAATGGATCTTTACTAAAATCGAAAAATGAAGCAATTTTAACAGATGGCCCTTTTTTGGAATCTAAAGAAATAATAGCCGGTTACTTCCTGGTTCGTGCCTGGGATTTAGCTGCTGCCAACCAAATAGCCCTTTCATCTCCTCATCTGGGACTTTATACTATCGAGGTGCGCCCAATTGCCTTCCCAAAAATGTCCTGAGTTTGAACGACACAAGCAAACAACTGGTTGATCATCTCTTCAGGGAAGAATATGGCAGGTTGGTAGCCATGATCGTCAACTACTTGAACTCCACTAACATACAGCAGGCTGAGGATCTGGTACAGGAAACACTCATTGCAGCCCTCAATAACTGGTGCACAAAAGGAGTGCCCGACAATCCTTCGGCATGGCTTTTCCAGGTGGCTAAGCGAAAAGCTTTAAACGAAATCCAGCGACAAAACAGGATCAATCGTCACCATAAATCGAAAGAGCTACTCGCCCCTGAAAATGAACCTCCAGAGGACCTGTTCATGGATGACGAAATTCGAGACAGTCAGCTGCGCATGATTTTCACATGTTGCCATCCTTCTATTGATACGAGTGATCAAGTTGCACTTATCCTTAAGGTTCTCTGTGGTTTTGGCGTGAAAGAAATTGCCAAAGCACTGCTCATGACTGAATCGGCTATAAGCAAAAGGCTTTACCGCGCGAAGGAAAAAATCAGAGCGTCCACTATCCCGTTAAGCATTCCACAGGGAAAAATACTCACCGAGAAACTGAAAACAGTAAGCCTCACCTTATACCTGCTTTTTAACGAAGGGTATAAGACCAGCCATGGAGATGCGCTTATCCAAAAAGAGCTTTGTATGGAAGCCATTAGATTAAACAAACTGCTGATTGATCAATTCGATGACCAGCGCAGTTTAATGGCGCTCATGGCACTTATGTGTTTTCATACCGCGCGTTTTGACGCGCGCATTGATCATCACGGCACTATTATTTTGTTTGAAGATCAAAACAGGGCATTGTGGAACAGGGAATTAATCAATAGGGGTTTCCTTTATTTTCAAAAATCGCTTGGCGGCCCCGAATTATCCAGTTACCATATAGAAGCACGTATCGCCGCTGAACACTGTATTACTCCGAGCTTTGAGCAAACAAACTGGCAACTTATACATGAACAATATGAGCTCCTGGATTCATTAAATCCCAACCCAATAATTCGTTTAAACCTGATTATCATTAAAAGCAAACTAAAAGGACCCGCTTTTGCACTTAAAAAACTGGATCAACTAGCAAATGAACAGGATTTGAACAGGTATTACTTGTTTGCTGTAACGCGCGGTGTCTTTTCTATGGAATTAAAAAACTACCATCAAGCAATCCATTATTTCCAGTACTCATTAACGCTTTCACCTTCAATAAAAGAATGTGCCTTTATAGAAGAACGAATCATGCAATGCAAAAAAAAGCTTCCGGACTGCGCCGGAAGCGCTTAGCACTTACCAGGGTTGCCCTTCTCCCCTTTCACAATAATTAACCAGGCTTTTCACAAAATGCTCCCAACCCTGCCTGGTCATTTCAAAAGGATCTTGCCCCTGCCACTTTTCATCAAACCCGACATGAGAAAACACCACCTCACAACCATCCTGTTTTTCAACAATATCGGTACAAATCTTCGTCCCGAGCCATGCCGGGTTTCCGTTTTGGGTACACTCCCACACCACTTTTTTACCTGGCGACAAGGCAATAGTTTTGAAGCCCATCTCTACGATTGTTCCCTGCTTATCAAATTTCAGCAAGGAATTTCCTCCTTCGACTTCACCAACTTTGCAGTCTTTGGACCACCAACCATTGATACCTTCATTTGTCGCCACTGCATTATAAATTAGTTGAGCAGCCGCATTAATTTTCAGTTTATGTGTAATATCCATTTTGAAATAGTTTAAAGTTTCACGTTTGATATAATGACAAGTGAAACTGGGGTGTGAGGACAAAAAGTATTTTTTTATTTGGCACAGAACCAGGAGGAGGAGGTATGCACCTCGTCGAGGTAAAGTGGACACATGACCTCATAACGTCCTCTACGTAAACTTAGTACAAAAACATATTTCATTTAGCCTGGATAAATAAACAGCATTAGAGGAACGCGTTTCCGCTGCGCTCAAACCCGCTTCAATTAACCCGTGTCGGAGCTTAACTAAAACACTTTATCAGGCTATAAGAAAAGGGCCTTTGTAGACCTTATCTAAGGAATTTATTTCTAATTGATAATAATACGTTCCTACTGACAAATCTTCAGCACTCCAGCTATTATCATAAGCGAAAGCAGTATATATACTACATCGCCCCATTTATTATAAATAGTTAGTTTATTATCCGGGTAATACAACAAATTTTCAATAGTAAAAGCATCATTTTTACCATTATCGACGGGGGAAAGTTAGTTATAGACTTGTATTAGAAAGTAATCTTCTTTTGTTCTAACGGTAAGCACCAGGGTATCAACATCACCACCATCTCCTGACACCAGAAATATAGTACTATCATTGTCCGTAATTTCCAGCGTGGCACCTTCGGCCACCTTACTTAACTACGGCCAGCGATACCACCGGTAATCAAACATCCCCACTGATCAGTACTAATTGTGCTCCTTCACAAGCAACCATACTATCTTCAATGCCAATATCTATTGCAATACATGTACGTGCTTCTGTAATAGCAAACCCAAAGTCTTTAGGTGCTATAAGTGTATCTCTTATTACATTATAGCAGTAAACTCAAACTGGTCATAAGCTTCATATATAATTGCAGACGTTATATCTGCAATTTTAACAAAAGGGGTAAAATCCTTTTCATCACAAATTATTTCACTCAAAGCATTGCTATGTATCAACAGGCATCCTTCTCCAGGCCCCGGATAAATACCTCCGTTGACTCTCAATAAAGTATCATCTATTATTTGAATGGCATATGGACTGGTATAGTCACTCACTTCCAAAACATGTTCCCATTCTATATTACCTTCCGGGTCTATTTTCATTACCACCGTTCCAACGACTTTAGTTGTCAACACTCCTCTTGTATAAAAAAGCCTATAAAGATTCCCGCTTTTATCAACTTCAATAGCTGTTACAGTCAATTGTAACTCACTATCGAATTGCTTATTCCAAACAACATTAAGTTGCTTATCGAGCTTACTGAGCACAATATCCGCAATTGAGGGATTCGCAGCACTAGCATGCTGATTCGTCATATAATACCCACCGTATGGCTCCGGCAAAATAAAATAAGGCACCATCATTGGAATCAGCACTGAAGGCTTTCACGCTTACCTTTTGACTATGGCTATTAATCGACAATAAAAGTATTGTAGCAGGCAAATAATAACTATGTAAAAAAAATGTTATAGTTTCGAGACCATACAATGTAAACGTAATTAATAGACATGTATTTAAAGCGAGTAATTTTTCCCGTATTAACAGCTTTCATCGGTTTATACCTATCATCGTGTAAGGACCAGACAACTAATCATGTGCAGCAAGTACCTGAAGCCAAAAAATACACCTTAAAATATGCACAGTGCGACGAGCAATCTAAAACGGTAATTCTGGACTTTCAACGTACTATTGGTGACTGGAGCACACTTTTAGAAAAAAAGGACATGCAACAAACCTATATTTCTTCCGAACCTGGTAAAGGATCTGATGTATCCGTAGAGCGATATGTGTTTGATGGTGGATTATCGTACGCAAAATATTCGCAACGCGACATGTTATTCAGCGAACGAGAAGGTGAGTTAATTCAACTGTATAAGGACCAGACGCCGTCGATGTCTTTTGGTGGGAAGCCGGAACAAGATCCTGAAATTTTAAAGTGGGCCACTTTTTTACGAGAAGCAAATTACTTTTGGGCGACATTTCATTATCGATTGGATGAACCGGCTATCATCTATAACTATTTAGGCGAAGAAGAAGTGGATGGCAAACAGTACCAAAAAGTTGAAATGAGCTATAATCCTAAGATCACCAACAAAGAATTTAACGATAGCTTTGAATTATTCTTTAATAAAAAGACTCATTTATTAGACTTCTTCCATCAAAACCTACCCTCCTTCCAAGTAAATGAACGTAATATAAAAACCATTTTTGAGTACACAGTTGTTGATGACATTTACGTCATCAAAACAAGCAAACGCCATATCATGAGCGAATCGGGGGAGCTGACCCATGTAGCGACCTTAACCGCCAAAGACGTTTCTTTTAACAATGGATTTAAAAAAGCAGATTTTGATTTAACAAAGGAGCAATAATAAGCTCAGCGTCTTCAAAGAATGAGGGAGGTAATTATACGGATCACAGATCCTGCGATAAGTGCACTAGATTACAAAACTTGCGCAGCGGGATATTCCTTTCTATTCTTAACACCTTCCTTTCAATGTCGAAGTTATGCTACGCTAAACTCCGACGAAATGGGTTAACCTAAGACTAGAGGAGAAGGCACGAGTTACAAACTCGCGCCAGCTGAGGATAATAGTTCGACATTACAAATGATCGAACAGCACATAGGTCGACGAGCGGGTATCCCATGCTCAAAGACCCTTCGGTGCCTCAGGGTAACCGTACAGACGACCATAGATCCCCTCGTCATCCTGACCGTAGGGAAGGATCTGTATATTGAGAACTGTAATATAAGGAGACTCGCTGCACCTATCATACGAGCAAGGTAAAAATAAGTATTATGTTAGCACGAGTTGCAAACTCGCTCAGCGGAAATTGCTTTCTTATTAATAGGGAACGACGCTTTTTTTGCCTTTCTTTTGGCTTGGCCCAAAAGAAACAAAAACCCAAGACTGAAACTAAAAATCTAAAAGTTAATGTGATCTGTTTAGAATTCATAAACTCGCTGCGCTCATACAATATGAATTCATTCATCTCGATTTACATTAACTTTTTTAACGTTTTTTAATTAAGGTCGCTTGAATATATCCCTGGGGACTTAAGTTTGTATATCATCCCTCTCTCTCAGTGTAAGCGTTGGCACCGTTCATTTGTGTTTTTATATCAACAGCAGTCTTCAGACTGCATTAAGAATACAGTCTGAAGACTGCTAATTATGGGATTCCAATCAGAGTCACTCACAGAGGACTCTGATTACTCTGGAATATATACTCAATTCATATCCTCAGAGTTTCCAAAGAATAACTCTGAGGGGGGGAAAATTAATTATCAATTTATCTTGTTCACTTCTTTCGCATAGATCCCGATAATTTCCATATGCTTGCCAAGTATTTACTGAATAAAAACTTATCAGCGTATCAGCGCAAGTTCTGCAATATGTTTCTATCTTACTGCAAGATGTTTCGTAAACTTATCCCTTAAAATTGGACCTTTACACGAAATAAAAAAACGAAAGCAATCATGATAACAGGCTATTTATCTAATGCAATTGTAAAGGGGGGTGTTTCACCGGTTTTTGATAACCCTGAAGATTACGGTCTTGAATATGAAGACGTACTTTTCAAGGCCAAAGACGGTGTCAACCTTTCAGGTTGGCTTATTAAGGGAGGAAATGATAAGCTCATTATTCAATCGCACTATGGCGTTCAGTCAAGCCGATCCGGATATACACGCGAAGGAAAGGGAATGGGAAAAATGTGGCCAGAAAACATCGCTTTTTTGAAGGATGCCAAATACCTCGTAAGCAAAGGTTATTCCGTTCTTATGTACGATTTCCGTAATCACGGAAACAGCGATAAAGGAAGCTGCCCATGGGTTACCTGGGGCCCCGAAGAGCATAAGGATGTACTGGCCGCTGTAGATTTTGTTTCCAATCACCCGGTTTACGAAAACACACAAATCGGTTTGTTGAGCATTTGCATGGGCGCCGCTGCATCTACCTATGCCTTCGGAGCAGAAAATGGCCTCAAAAAGTACCCTAACGTCAAAGCTATGGTTGCCGTGCAACCTTTGCGTTACGCAGACTTTATTTCCGCATTAGGACTTAACAATTTCATTGGCAGAGGAGTAACAAAACTCAACAACAAAAGAACAGGTATCGATATGAATGCCGTCACCTTTATGCCATTCGTTAAGGATATTAACGTCCCTACCTTATTGGTGCAGAATTCCAATGACGAATACCTGAACAAACAGTCTGTCGACGCGTATTTTGAGGCACTTAGCGTAGAGAAAGAAATGAGGTGGCTAGACCTTGGAAAGAAAAGAGCTGCTGCTTACGACTACCTTTCAAATAATCCTGAAAAAATCCTGACCTGGTTCGATAAATACATGGACTAACAAGTATAGAAGGTAAATTAATGCTAAAAGAATAATGAAAAAGTCGAAACTTATGATCGCCGTTGTTGTAATCGTAGCTGTATTAGGTATTTTATTGGCTATTGGCAGAAAATCGGTACACACCGAAATTGAAATTCATGCTTCACCGCAATCGGTATGGCAAATACTTACCGATGTACCGAAAGTAAAAGAGTGGAACCCGGTATTGATTCCTACCGAAGGTATCCTTAGCGAAGGTAATACCATAAAATATGAATTTTACCAGGAAGAAAATGGTAAAGCCGCTGTTATAGACGCAAAAGTGAAGCAATTGGTAACTAACAAACTCATTAAGCAACGCGGGGGCATACCATTAGTCCTTACTTTCGACCATCAATACATAATAGAAGTAGCTGCCAATGGCTGTAAAGTGACCATTCATGAAGCATACAGGGGCATTATGGTACCCTTTTGGAATGCAAACCCAGTAGAGGAAGCCTATACGCGCTTATTAAAAGCACTCAAGAACAAAGTAGAAAACTGACAATTTATTTTGCGGTATTGCATTGATAAAATAACGAACAGGCAATACCGCCAATAATTACAGTTATATCTTCGTACTACTCATCAGCACATCACCATTTCCATCCAGGTGCATCAATAGTGCTTTCGATTGACCTGATTTCGGTGCTTCAAACACGCTTCCTCCCACATATATGCCACCTTCTCCATCATCGTTTAAACACAAGGGAATAGCCCGAATAGCTATACGCTTTTTCCAGAGCAACTTGCCCTCTTTTGATAGTTTTAATACTACCAGTCCTTTCACATCGCCATAAGAATAAGCGCTTCGCGCCCTACTTATAGTTGCTTTATCTTCAGGTGCAAACATAATTTCCAGATTTCGGTGATCATGTTCGTCATAAATCATGGTAACCAAAAATACTTCACCCTCATCGTTTGTTATTAATTGCTTAATTCCGGGAAGCGCCCTTCTAACTGAAATACCAATGTCATTTTTAGCAATATCTATCAGAGCTACCAACTCCTCTCTTCCCAGCGCTCCCAGTTCGCTCATCAAGGTATCGTATGATTGGTGGTTAATAACCTCCACCACCCATTCATGACCGGTACTATCTCCAAAATCTTTGAGTGCATACGACATGTTGGCCTTTGAAATACCTAGCACATTCCTGCCAGTTGTACGACAACTAATTTCTTTGTCTTTTTTTAACAAATCACATTCAATCAAAAACCGTTCCCCATCATTAGCGCTGTATAAACCTGCTTCAAGAATCACTTTTTCCCTGGCAAAAAACATATCAAACAGGGTATTGATCCTTATGTCAAATCCAAATCGCTGCTGCTTCTTCAACTCCAGGTCCATTGTCGTAATCACCGGCTGATAAATTGATTGTTTTAATTTCGGTTCATAATAACTGCCCTCGAGGCCCGCCATGAAAAGTTGGCCTTTATTCTCTCGACAATGAAAGATTTTCCCTTTTATTTTTATTTGATGTTTTAAGGCTCTTTTCTGGTCAAAAACACTGATCAAAGTACTGTCTTGTATAGAACTCGAATTTGCCCTATTCGTTTTTCTTAGCCCTGTCAATACCAATAACTGATTATTACTCAAAACATGAACACCATGTACTTGAACACCATGGTAAATACCCGAATTTTCTTGCCATAACAGCTTACCATTGACATCCACCTCACTCAAAACGCCATTTGCAAAACTTATATAGCCGCGTCCTCCGTAGGAATTTCTGGCGTCGAGGCCTGCAATCACCAGGTTCCCATCCTTTTTGCGGGCAATTCCGTTCACTTCACGCATTACACCCAGAGAAGAAACTGTTATCCTTTTTGTACAACTTCCCAGTACAAACATCAATAAAGCAAAAAAAGCACAGGTCCTCATATAACGAATTTTATATGAAAGGTAGAAGCAGCACTTTTAAGTTACTGTCCCATATGCGACAAGCATTCGTTATAAACTCCAGCTGCTTATTTTCAGCAGCACAGGTCTCATCAATTTCTAAGCTCAAATCTCTTCAAAAAATTAGTCCCTGACTAAAAACCTTAACTTAAGTCAAGAAGAATGAGGCTTTTGTGTTTGTAATATTGTAACACATCAAAACAACAAAAGTCATGAAACAATTATTAGTTGCAACACTGATTACAGTTGTAGCGTTCCCAATAACAATGAATGCTCAACATATCGATCCTTCAACTGTTAAATCTTATGAACATCAATTAGATGATGTCATGGAAATGATAGCTATCGATTTACTAAAATCCAAATTAAGCGAAGTAGAACGTAATTACTCTGAGCAGCCTACCGAACTGAATAAAGTAAGGCTCGGCATTATATATCACGAAACGACTTTGAATCTATCGTTTTTTTCTGACTCTGGCTACAAGGGATATGCCCAAAAAAGCTTTAAACTTTTGGATGAGCTCTACAACAACCCCAATACAACGAGCGGACTCATGCCCTTTATTGCATCGTACAGAGCATCGGCTTTGTCTCTGGTGGCAGCGGAAACGAATAAAATCAAATACCTGAACCTTGCTTTTGAGCTGTTCGAAAAAGCGATAAGCAACTATGCCGCTATCAGTTATTTACCTGAGTTTTTGCGGGGCAGCGTAGCTGAAAATTTACCGTGGTTTTTCCTTTCCAAGAGAAAATTTGCTACCCATGACCTCGAATCAATTATTCTAAAACAGCGAGCAAACGAAGATTTCGCCAATTGGAAAATCATGAGTTTCACCCTATGGGGATGGGCAAATCAACACCAGGGTAAAAAAGACCGAAGTCGGGCGCTGCAATACCTGGACCAGGCCATTGCTCTGGACCCACATTACAAGGCGGGACGAGAAAGAGCCGAAGCACTCAAAAAACAGCTACTGAATTAAACCTAGTTAATATTAACAATAACCGGATATGAAACTGACATGAAAAAAGTACTCAAATTCCTCTTCGCATTGTTGTGTATTACAGTAGGCCTCTATCCTGTAACCTATTTTCTGATAGACCGCCAATTCGGACTACTGGCATCGAAGTCTGCGGCATTATTGAGTGACCTGATTTGGAACATCTCGTTTTACAGTCACATTATTCCGGGTGGGCTCGCCTTATTGATTGGCTGGATGCAGTTTAGCAGCAAGTTAAGAACAAAACGGAAGTCTTTGCATAGACTAGTCGGCAAAACGTATGTCCTGGCTGTATTGATAAGTGCTACAAGCGGGCTCTACATCGCCTTGTTTGCCACCGGTGGTATAGTAAGTATGCTCGGTTTTTTCACCCTGGGAGTCGTTTGGTTAGGCACTACTATTAATGGTTTTTTGACGGTCAGAAAAGGTAAGATCGCTGCACATGAAAAGTACATGACATACAGCTATGCCGCTTGTTTTGCAGCCGTTTCGCTACGAATCTGGTTACCTGTCCTCATTGGTCTAACAGGTTCGTTTATCAATGCCTATCAACTCGTTGCCTGGTTGTGCTGGGTACCCAATTTAGTAATCGCTTATTTTCTGAGTGCCCGAAAAGATAAGAAACCCGGCATGGCTCTTTGAGGCTAATGCCGGGTTCGTTTTACTATCGATTTCCGCTTATTCAATTAACGACATCATTTCTGCGTATATTACTTTCACCGATTGCTCTTCGGTCTCTTTAATCAGGGCATTTAATTCGGACACCAACTGTTCCTGAGCTTCGGCTCCTATATAATCTTTGTATTTTTTGACCGAATTAATGATTTCTGCGCAAATCAGTTGAATATCTACTGTATCAAAATAACTACCCGCTTCTCGTAGTTTTTTTAGTTGCTCGGCAATTATTTTGGAATATTGATCTTTTAATATCGCCGCTTGATTTTCATCACTTGCTGTTAATAAACCCGCTTCCTCTAATTTCAACAAGCCCACAAACAGCTCCTGCTGCCATTTTAACATGTACACATAAATATGTGCCCACTCGGTATGGTATTCAGGTACAAACTTCCCATCTATACGGTATAAATCCCCGAAGGTCTTCATAGCCTGATTACCCAACTTCAATTGTTTTCTATTTTGACTTGGAATATTCTGTGCATACAGCTGGCTGAAATGTCCATCGGTGAATATGCGTTTAAATAACTCCCCTGACTTGGCGCTGGCGTATTGGGGCAATTGTTTATAATTGACCTCTTTTAAACTTTGAAGCGTTTTTGCACAAATTGCAAAATCTTTCAACGTCCATTCCGCTTCCAGAGAAGGCACCCCCAATTGTACATATTCTTCAATAGTGAGGGTCAAATCCTCTTCTTCTTTGGTGCCATCGCACGAAAACAAACACAATAAGGCTAATAAATAGCTGTATTTTTTAATAGTTAACATAATTAATCATTGAAAGAAAGCATCAAATATACCTGTATTATGGTACAAATAAAATTTTTCTCAACATACGGCTTACCTTGATTCTGACAAGCAAAATGCCTGAACTAAAATACGCCTAAAGTCCCTAATTCCAGTTATTCGGAGCTATAACAAGGAATAGCCTAATGCGAAAGCATTAGGCTAGCCATGCCCATCCATCACCATCAAGCGAGTCGAAAGAATTACTCATCCAATAATTGATTTTGTTGCTCTATTACATTGATTCTTTGGTTTATTTCATAACTACTGCTACTTCTTCCTGCCTTTTGTTGCGTCTCATCCTTTTTCATATAGTTTTTATGTACCCATTCTGACTTTTTCTGATCAATCGTATTGAAATAAAGGTATCCCTCCTCGTTCTCTTCCATTTTCAACTGCGTAAATTTATTGATTGCTTTATTTGATGAGGACGTTTTTTGGTTATCTACGGCACTCACGAAAGACCGTACATCCTTTTTGGTACTCAAATCAAAGGATTCATCGTTCATAAGGCTTATTGCTTCTGTGCAAATGGATTCGGCAATTTTATACCACAAATCGCTAAAAAGTTGGTGATTATTGTAGACATCTACTCCCATTACTTCACCGTTAATGGCATAAGCATAACCGATCGCATTTGGATAGCGCTTCAACAAGTCTTTCAAGGCTTCATCATATTCGTTTTTAACTTTTTTGAGCTCCTCACTTTCGAGGGTTAATTGCAGGCTGCTCTGAGATTTTTCTGATATTACTTCAACATCTTTGCCTTGCTTTTTTGATACATTTCTTTTCAATTGGTTTTGTTCCTGCGCCACATTATGCCAGACACTGCCCTGGTTTCCTTCATACCTGGCGGCCAATTTTAGTTTTCTGGAAGAAAGCATTTTAGAGTTACTCTCGAAAACGGCCACCTTCTCACCGGAGCGCTGAGACCATCGTTGCTGCTCCACGCAAAAGCTTTCCAATGCCACATTTTTGCTATTAGGTGCTACAATAACATCGTGTGCAATGGTACGATCTTGCTTGCCTCCCTTTACTATATCGCCAGAATGGATAAACACAAATTGATCCGACTTATTCTCAATACTCAGACTATTAACACTACCTGTTTCGTTCACCTGAACCAATCCTTTCTTTATAGCTTGATCAAGTGTGACATATTCATGAGAATTATTCACCTCGCCTTCCAATAAAAAAACTTGCAAATTACCTATTGTAATAGCATCGTTTATAGTCCAGGGTAGAAGTGCTTGTATATCCTGGTTGATGTCATTATTAGCTGTATGATCGTCGCTCAAACCTCCGGAATCATTAAGCGATGAATTCTGACATGAAGAACAGAAGCTTAACAGACATGCGGTTATCAGTGTAAGTATATTAGTTCGTTTTTGCATCACTTTCAATTTTAATATACCCCTAAATAGCCTTTTTGAGCTCCTTATTAGTAGCTAAAATTAGTGAAGCACTAACCCAGCTTAAGAAAACACTGTATTCACTTAGTGAAGCACGAGGCATTTTCAAAAAAAAACTTCTCAAGTTGTCACAAAACAAAAAGTGCGGTGTCTAAGCAAGAAAAAAGATACAATGAAAATACTAACTATTGTGCTTGTAGGAATATTGGCCTCCAGTCAATCTTGTAGCAAGCCCAGCGCACAAATCACAAAAAACAATGAACAAATGAAAACAACAGCAAAAGAAGTACCGGCACAAAACACAAAAGTAAGTGCTTTCACTCCCAATTTAATGGTGATGAATGTAAACGCCACGGTAGAATTTTACACAAAGGTATTAGGGTTCAAACTGGAGATGACTGCTCCTAACACCGGTACTTACGATTGGGCTATGGTTTCAATAGACGGTATTCGCCTGATGTTTCAGTCAACAGCCACTTTACAGAAAGAATTTGAATTACTTAAAGCTCACGATAAAGGGGGCGCACTAACCTTTTTTGTACAAACAGCGGACACCAAAACCTGGTATGAGCAGGTAAAACAACATGCTACCATGGTCAAAAGCTATGGTATCACTACATACAATGGCGCAAAGGAATTCGTAATAGAGGACCCTAATGGATTTATCTTACATTTTTCGGATATTGTATTTTAATGATCGAGTCGGGCACTGTACAAGAACAAGAACTGGTAGCAAAGGCTATAAAAGGGTCTAAAGACGCGCTAAGTGAATTATTTAAATTACATTACAGCTACATATACAATGTAGCTGTAAAATTTACCGGCAAGCATGAGCAAGCACTGGATCTCACACAGGAAGTTTGCTTTAAAATTGTTCAGAAATTACCGGGCTACAATGGCCATTCCCAATTCAGAACCTGGCTTTATCGTATCGTATTTAACCAGTTCCTCAACGAAGAACGCAAAAAAAAACTCCCCCAACCTGCTTCTTTTGGTGCCTATGGAGAGGGGCTGGAACAACTTGCCATCCCCGACTTCTCTCCTCAGGAGCAAATTATTTACAAAGAACAAATCGAGGAATATAAACTGAGATGCATGACTGGCATGTTGTTATGCCTGGATGAAAAACACCGTCTTGTATATATTCTGGCCGAACTTTTCGAATTAAAGCCAAATACCATTGCTTCGCTACTGGAACTAACTAACGACAACTGCCGGAAGATACTATCCAGAGCGCGGAAAAAACTCTATAATTTCATGACGCAAAAATGTGGTTTGATCAATAAAAACAACCCTTGCCGTTGTAGTAAACAGGTCAAAGAACTTGCTAACAAGGGAAAAAGCATACCGCCGGACTACAATTTGGATACACCTAAAAGCTACAAGGAAGAAATAGTACAGCGAATTAATTACGCAGAAGAACTGATATACGAACAGTATGCAGCACTATTCAAAGATCATCCTTTTTACGATAAAAAGGAGCTGTCCCCCCTTTTAGTAGCTCTGCTGAGCAATCAATCCTTTTGGGATGCCTTTGAATTGGCTGTTGATAAAAATGGACCAATGGGTGCTAACTAGAACGGAAGTCACTATTTGATGCAATAAACCCGCTCTCTTAATTCATAAAAGCCTGCACAGGTAGCCCAGGGCCTTTGTTGGCAGTGGTTCGAATAAGGATCAATTTGTTCTTACAAGTCAATTATCGCAAAACCTACTTCATTTGAGGCTATTTCTATGCCTTAGTCGCACTCAAACCTTCAAGATATTAGTCCTTCCTCCCCACATACCCACTGATGGGTATTTTCACCTTTTCAACCCACTTATTTGTAATTAATCTAAATAAAATGTTTTAATTTGCATCACCAAGATAAGCTACTTACAAAAACAAGTGCCCTGCACCCGCTACTCCGGATTTATAATCCGGTGCCATTATCGCAGGATCTGTGATCTTTTTGTCCAGCCCCAATAAATCAGCTCATTACGCTTCCGATTTATAAAACCAGAAGCGTGTCTTCGTCATAGCGAATTAGTCGCATTAATTTTGTAAAGATACCTGCGTATTTATTATAAATCTGAGCTACCTAAATAGTGGCTGTTTGAAGGTACAGCGAATAGCCCTAATTCCGTGACAGTAATGACAAAAATTGTCCAAAGAGCAGCCATTCGTGCAGGTATTCAAAAAAAGTCACCCCACACATACTTCCTCATAGTTTTGCTACGCACTTGCTTGAAAATGGAACCGATTTACCCTATATTCAATCGTTATTGGGGCGTGGAAGCAGTAAAACGACGGAAATACGCACCTTTTGGCGTAAATTCTTTCAATGGGATCATAAATCCCATTGGTGCGTAAAAAAGAAATATAATACACTAGTGTATTATACTGAATTGTTAACTACAATAAAATGATCGATTTCAATAATATAAAAGGACATGAGGTAGAAAGACCAAATGTTTGGACTTGTCTTGGCTCGCCAGAAGATTTCGATTCATTATCTGATGAGTTTAAGGATCAAATTAAATTTTTAGATAAGGAAGCATCTGATTTTCTCTACAAATATTTTGAAGCGTCAAAATTTCATACTGGTCCAATGTGGGAGCCATTTGAAAAAAAGAACTTTAAATACGTTGAAAAAATATCTGTATTTGAAGACGAGCAGAAAATAAAAAAATGGCTTTTCAACAGAGGAATTGCATTTTCAAAGTGGGTTTACGTTTTACCTAATTATGGAAATGGACCTTTAATGATGACTTGGAAAATGGTCATAAAGAATTGCGAATCGCTTTTCTTTGCAGATGACGTAGTGATATTTGATGAATCGAATCAATGGTGTTTATCCTACTGGCATGAAGACGAGATGTTTTTCGGGAAAATTAATACGACTGATCCTGAAATTGGATATAAGGAGGTTGAAGTGATGAATGAAATGGAAAAAAAGTATCCAGGATATAAACATCCATTAAAGGAAAATAAAAGGTAGTTAACACGGTGTATGGTGCATGCAAAGCACGCACCAAACACAAAACGTTGGCATTCATTAATAAAGAGTAGCAAAGGTATTTAAGAACTTGTGTACAAATGTTGAATTGATGTATAGTATAGTTACAAGCATAGAGTTTTGGATGAGTCTCATAATTAATAATCTGATTGTTGAACTAAAAAATTTGAAGCCTATGAATTTTATAAAAACCATTATTGTCGGAGTGGGTGCTATTGTGTGGGGCCACAGCAATATGACTTGTAGAATATTATGCAAAGAGACAACACATCAAGACAACAGCGATGGGGGTTCAATTCCCCCTCCCCACTCTCTAATGCTGAACTAAAGACTAATTAATATGAGCTTAGACTTAAATGTTTATGTAAAGCAAGTTGACGATTCAATCATACCTAAATGGATTGACAGAATGAATCAATTTGACATGGAATGTGACATCCACCCTGACTTTTCGTTTACAGACCATAGCGGATTTTTGCCGTTTAAAATAAAATTTAAGAACCCCAAAAACCAAGAATTCAAAGACAAGGAATTTATATCAGGATTTGAATTCTATAAAGACGAATTTGACTTACAAAAAGAGCTTGATGCACTTCAGCCCAAAAAGACTTTCTTTCAAAGATTAATGAATAAACCAACTGAAAAGTTTAAATATGTAAATGCAGAAATTGACTCTAAACTTGCCGATTGCAAATTGCTTTTGACTTTTAATTGGGGTTCACACAATTCTCTTGAACTTAGAATGTCATCACTTTCTTCAGCAATCATATCCGAATTAACAGGAGGAATTTGTTGTTATCGTGCTGACGATATATGGTATGACAATAAATCTATTGTGGAAGATGCTTACAAAGAGTTAATAGAATATGAAAACTCATTGAAACCGAATGAATGGAAAATGAACGACTTTGAAGGTTGGAATGATTAAAAAACAACGAAATGCCAACACTCTGTATATTTCATGGCTGGTTAGTGGTTTTCGAGGCTTTAGTTCTTCGTGGAAATCTCGTCAATCTGCAAGATTGACTAGCTTAGGAGGACAAAGTTAGCAAGTCAATCTTGCAGATTGACTCAGTGGTAAACCGAAATTTCACTACCTTTAATTCAGCCACGAAAACATACAGTAAACGTTGTAGCCAATTAGAGCAATGAAGAAACTAAGCATTGAACTGACAAATAATGAGGCTTTAGTATTGATTGAATTTTTATTACGATTTCGTGATAAAGAAAAATTAAGTATTGAGGATAAAGCTGAAGAACAAATATTATGGGATTTATCTGCAATGCTAGAAACAGAGGTTCCAGAATTACTGTATCCCTACGGTGTTGAGTGTATTTACTGATAACATCAAAATGACGAATTTAGGCATTAAAAACAGATAGTTATGTCTAAACAAAGAAATAGCGGGGAGATGTTTCCATTGATAGAAGAATGGGAACGCAGTGGTCAAAGTCAAAAGGAGTTCTGTAGCTCAGTTGGTGTAGCGCAGCATTTAATGTCGTATTGGGTGAAGAAATACAGAGAAGAGGCCATTGATGAGAAATCTGGTTTTACAGAAATAAAAGCTAGTTCATTAGCCAGTCCGATCGAAATCTGTTACCCCAACGGAGTGGTTGTTCGCCTGTCAGACCCGAAAGCTACAGGTCTACTCAAAACACTCATTGGGCTGATCTAGTGTTTACCTTAAGCAGCTCGAATCGTTTTTTTCTTCACCGTAAACCAACTGATATGCGCAAAGGCTTTGATAGCCTGGCTGGTTTAGTACAAACAGAGATGCAATCTAATCCATTGGACGGATCGGTTTATGTATTTATGAATAAAAATCGTAACCTGATTAAACTATTGCATTGGCAGAAAGGTGGCTTTACCCTTTACTACAAAAGATTAGAACGAGGTGTTTTTGAACGTCCGACATGTGATGATTCCACTCAAATCACCTGGTCTGAATTGGTGATGATAATAGAAGGAATACAACTAGATTCTATTAAGAAAAAAGTGCGCTATAAAAGGGCTAAAACATAGGTTTAAAACCTATTTTTGCGTATTTTTAACTATGCCAAAACAGCAAGATTTAGCAGAAGAAAATTTGGTTTTACGTCAAGAGGTAGCCTTTCTAAAAGAAGAACTGGCACAGCTAAAGCGGATGCTATTTGGCAGCAAAAAAGAGCGTTTCATCGCTGGTGATAATGGTCAGCAATCCTTGTTTGATACACCTGCCCAACAAGAAGAACCCGAACAGGAAAACATCACTTATCAACGTAACAAACCTGCTAAAAACAACGCAAAACGTTTGTTATTACCGGCGCACCTGCCTCGCAAAGAAGAGGTGATTGAGCCAGAAGGTATCGACACGGAGCGTTGTATTAAAATCGGGGAAAAAGTATCGGAGGTACTTGAATATACACCGGGTAAGTTTTATGTCAACAAAACCGTTCGTCCGGTATATAAACAAGTCAATGAAGAAATCACGGTAGCGGATTTGCCAACTCAGGTTATCCCAAATGGCAATGCGGGAGCTTCACTTTTAGCCTATTTAATGGTTAGTAAGTTCATTGATCACTTGCCCTTTTATCGTCAGGTACAAATCTTTAAACGAGATGGGATGAAAATCCCTGAATCAACGATCACTGGTTGGTTTAGAAAGACCTGTGATTTACTCACCCCACTTTATGAACTGATGACCAAGCAGATAAGAGGGTCGGATTACATACAAGCTGACGAAAGTCCGATTCCGGTGTTAAGTAATCAGAAACCGGGGAGCACGCATAAGGGGTATCAATGGGTGTTTTTATTACCAAAAAGCAAGCTGGTAATATTCCAATATTACGCTTCCAGAGGCCAGGAAGTGCCCAATGAATTATTGGCTGATTTTAAGGGCTGCCTACAAACTGATGGCTATGCAGGATATGGTACTATAGGCAAAAAGGAAGCCATTACCCATATTGCTTGCATGGCTCATGCCCGTCGCAAGTTTGAAGTCGCTCAACAAAATGATCCAAAGTTGGCTACTTATGCACTAGAATTAATACAGCAATTATATGCTGTAGAACGCAGGGTAACAGATAATGGGCTCGATGTCAGCGAGATAAAATCATTGCGTCAGGAAAAATCAGTTCCTTTGCTGGATCAATTCAAAACATGGCTTGATGAAACTTATCCAGCAGTACTCCCTAAAAGCGCAATAGGTAAAGCAATTGCTTATACTTTAAAACTGTGGCCGCAATTAAGCCGATATACTGAAAACGGTGAATGGCACATTGATAACAATGCGGTAGAAAACAAAATTCGCCCACTGGCTTTAGGTAGAAAGAATTATTTGTTTGCCGGTTCGCACAATGCAGCTCAACAGGCAGCTATGATGTATTCCTTTTTCGGTACCTGCAAACTAAATGATGTAGAACCACTGGAATGGTTAAAGCAAACATTACAAAAAATACCTGATACCAAATTGGCAGATCTCCATAAACTTTTACCCATTAAGTAATATACGCCTGGGGCCGTAGGGATACGAATTACTCGATGAGGATTATAAAGACTTGCTTGAAAAAGCGCGAGAAATTGTAAAATCAGGAGATGAAATAGAATGAAAATAGAGTTTGGGAAATACAGATTTGAAATTGAAAAAGACGATACTTTTACCGTTGACTCTATAGATAATTTGATTGACTATAAAAAAGTGTATTTCACACCATCAGAATTTGTTTTGCCTACTAAAATTGGAATTAGGATTTATGAAAATGAAAATCTTATTTCATCTGCAATTATTGGTTCGATTGGTGGAGGAACGGGGATTCATGACAAATCACAAATCATCGAGAGCGATAAGTTGGCGATTTGTTGTTCTGATTCAGTATTTTGCCTTTCAATACCTGACTTAAAATTGATTTGGAAAACGCAAGCAGACAATGCAACGTGCTTTGAAATTTTCAAACTACAAGAAAGTTTTATAGTTCACGGAGAAATGGAGATTACCAAACTTGACTCAAATGGAAAGATTATTTGGCAAAATAGCGGCGCAGATATATTTACAACCGAACAAGGGGCTGATGATTTTAAAATAACAGAATCTTTTATACAAGCGACTGATTGGGAGAATAGAATATATAAATTTAGCTTTGATGGTAAACGGATTGATTAATAACTGGCTACAACAATAAGTATGTTCCATAGCTATTTAGTGGTTAAGATGCAGTTCAGGGTATTTGAAACACCGGCAACTTTGTAAGCTGCCAAATGAAACTAAAATATTTATCAACTTACGAAGTTGCCTTAATACTAAAGTGAAAGTATATTGGGTATCTAAGACGCTACGGAACATACTTTGGCGTTAGCTATTATATTCATGAACCCCAATATGATCTTTGCGCTATCAACCTTCTTATTATTTATTGGACAATATGACTGATACTGAATTGTTAAAAGTAGTTTATACTCAGCTGGATTTAAAAACGAAAAAAGGATCTAATGAGATCAGAAGAGTATACTCCATTCTTGATAATATTCACAAGACTACTACAAGGGATCGAAAAGATGTAGTACATGTCTTTCGCACTCTAGAATCTTATAAAGCTTTGGAACTGAAATCAACGACCCCATTAATATATATGATTAATGACCTTTCAATAGAAGATTTAGCTAATAATCTTTCTAAAGGTTCAATTACTACCTATCCAATGCAAGATTTTTTTCAATTATTTGACCTAATAGAAAGAAGACCTGCAACTTTTCTGCCGGAAGTAAGGCTTGATCATTTGTATGCATTTATAAGAGGTTATGAAGTTGCTTTGGATGCAGATAATTCAAAGCTACCATCTTTTGATAAACTGCATGGGTTCAGTAGATTCCTTTGTGAAAACTTTTCAGAATATGATCCACGGACTTTTATTTGGTATACTATACTCAAAAACGAATTTGGAGCTGGATTGAATGGGTTTAATGAATTCTTTGAATATTTATGGAGATTCAGATTAATAGAAGAACAATAGCTAACAATAAATAAAATCCATAGGTCATCCGTGGTGCGAAAAGCTTTATGGTTATCTCCCACCTCGGCAACTTTGCAAGTTGCCAAAAAATTGGATAACGAATTTGTCATCTCGCAAAGTTGCCTTGGTCTTAAATTGAAACTATATTGGTAGTTAAGCGCCCTACGAGTTTTATTTCGGCGTTAGCAGCAACTAATAATGTTATTTCAAGCAAGCGTAAAACTAAATATTGAAAACAGAGATGTTCACGTCAATTTCGACTTTGACACTGGCTTGATTGGTTTTACCGAAAAGATTAAAGGTGAGTTGAAGGAATACTATTTCTCTGGAGCACCTTTAGAATTCAAGAAAGCCTTCTTAGAGAGGTTTGAAAATGTTTTTGCAGAGGATCGACATTTGAACTTTAAAATTTGTCGTAAAAATCCTGATGTAATTCAGGCAACTGGAATATTATTTGAGAATAAATAAAATGTACCAACTAGGAGAATACAATAGCAAAGATCTAACTGAACAAGGAAATGAAATTAGGGATTTGATACTATCCTACCCTGATTATAGTACTTTGAAGAATAAAATTCAAAAAATCCATTCCCTTGAAGAAGACACTATCATCATACTCAAAAGAGCTATCCTCGCTGGTTACTGGACTTCATATTATGGATTTAATTGGACAAAAGAACAAGAAATTGAATTTTGGGAGTTAGTTCTTACAAAAGCACCTAAAGATGGAATAGCAATTCTTACTCTTGCTGAATCATACAGAGGTAATGAAGTAAAAACTCTGAAAGAAGTGTTTAATATGTACATTGATGCCATCCATATCAACGATGAGCACCTTTACTCCCTATACGAGGATTTTGAGGAGATCCGAAAAGACCCTGCTTTAAAATACACATTTACTGATATACAATTAGATGTTCTTAAAAAGAGTTGGACTAAAGAAGGATTCGAGGAAGAACTTGGTTATGTGAAAAAACAATGTGATGGAGACATCGAACTAGAAGAATACAAGACTGCTAAAATTAGAGAAATAATAAATGAAAAAAGCTGCTAACATCACCTATGACACCATGTCGTGTCTGCGGGTTAGGAAAGATTTGCGGTTACTTGTTAGCCCGCCAATTCTCTGAATTCGCCTAGTGTGAAAAAGAAATTACTATGCGAATTCAAAGAATTCGCTACTTAGATAAACGAAACAGAATACGAACTTAAACACGCCACGGTGCATAGCCAGAGCGTTATCTGGAATGAACATCAACTAGTAGAAGTATCATCATATGCATGTAATAAACTGATTCTACATTATTTTAAAATAATTACCGCTATCCTCCTTAAACTAACGTATAACATATAAGGCATTTGACATGTCAATGGTGGCGTAGCTTAATGTGTCTTGATTAATGTGTATTTAAGAAGGTCAATATTTGATCATACCTCCACGACAAACGGTTGGAGATGGTTAGAATTACTAAATAGTTCATTTCATTTAAAGAATTGTGAATTATATGTATTCTGATAATTGTTGTCCATTCAACCATAGTTCCTTGAACCATGAGTTCTATAATGATAACGATTGTTATTACCCAAAAGCGGCACCCATTTCAAATGGGTAGATCAACGCTAACATTTTCACTGAAGGTTACTTCAAAGATAGTCGCGAGGGCTCGTCACCTAAATTAACTTTTATGAAGAAAGACTTTATTAAATTTAAACCATATACCCATCTTACACCCAAGACGACTTATAAAGATTATCATTGGGTGAAGAATTATGTTAGTGACCCTCAAAACATAACAAAACACAGGTTTTATCCCCTATTACATTATACAATTGTTGAGAATAAATTTATTCGCCCAAGAACAAATGGTGTTCGAGCGACTCTACGTGATCATCCCCCAAAAATTAGGACAGTAAGTTAAACTTTAAAATGATTAAATTTACTGTTATGGCAAGTAGAAGAAAATTCACCTCAAAATTTAAAACCAAAGTTGTATTGGAATGCATAAAAGAGCAATCAACAGTGGCCCAATTGGCTCAAAAATATGATTTACATCCCACGCAAATCAATACATGGAAACGTGAGTTCCTTTCAAATGCGGAACAAGTATTTGACTCGGGAAATACATCTGGTAAAAGCCAAGAAGAAACCGAAAAGGATCAACTCCTCAAGACTATAGGTCAATTGAAAGTTGAAAATGATTTTTTAAAGAACGCCTTGCGGTAAAGCCTCTCAAGGAAAGACGAATGGTGATAAGCAAGGATCACCCTCAACTAAGTATAGTGAAACAATGTGAGTTATTACAGGTTCATCGCTCAGGTATTTATTATCAACCGCGAGAAGAATCACCTTTAAACCTAGAGTTAATGCGTTTAATTGACCAACACTATCTGGATCATCCCGAAAAAGGTGCACCAAGAATGTATACCTGGCTGACACGTGACAAGGGGTATGAAGTTAGTCGCAACCGAATAGACCGATTGTATTATCGAATTATGGGCTTACGAGCTATTTTACCAGGTAAACACACCTCCAAGAGGCATAAAAACCATAAAGTTTACCCTTATTTACTTCGGGGGCTTCAGGTAGATCGCTCTAATCAGGTGTGGGCTACTGATATCACATATATTCCTATGAAAAAAGGCTTCATGTACCTTTGTGCCGTCATAGATCTACACAGCCGGTTTGTAGTGAATTGGTCAGTATCTAATACCATGGATGCGGAATGGTGTAAAGAAACGATTGAAACGGCGATCATGATGCATGGAAAGCCTGAAATAATAAACACTGATCAGGGATGTCAATTTACTTCTGAGGTATTCAGCACGTTTATTTTGGAAAAAGGCATCCAATTAAGCATGGATGGCAAAGGTAGAGCTACCGATAACGCATTCATAGAGCGATTATGGCGTAGCGTAAAGTATGAAAAAGTATACATCAACCCACCTAAAGATGGTGCTCATCTCTATCGGTTGTTGAATGAGTATTTTGATTACTACAATTATGAAAGAAGGCATCAATCAATTGGCGATAACCGGCCAACTGATTTGTTTGTTTCCAACATCTCAACACCAGCCGAAATAAATCACAAAATTCCGGGTATTGATATGTTGAAAACCCTGCTAATTTAATATCTTAATTAATAATATAATCTGTCCTAATAATTGGGGTAACTACAACGCGAGGAAAAACGTAAACCAAGAGAAATATTTTATTCAAATCATTTAGATAGTCACGTGCTATCATATTATGCTGAACAATTAAATCAAAAATTGAATGAAAAATATACGTCTGATCAAGACTTAATGAATAGCGTAATTGCTTATCGCAGTATTCCATTCAATAAAAAAAGAAATAAATGCAATATTGACTTTGCAAACGAGGTCTTTACTTACATAAAAAAAAATAAAACATTAAGCCTTTCAACAGTTTGTCTTGACATTAGCAGTTATTTTGATTCAATCAACCATAAACTTTTGAAGAAATCGTGGGCTAAAATATTGAACAGGTTAGATTTACCACTTGATCATTATAAAATTTACAAATCTGTGACAAAGTTTTCATACATCGAAATTAGTGATGTAATGGATGTTTCTCATCAATGTGACATTAAGAATCTTTCACATTTGAGAAGAACATCTATTGATGGTTTTTTTAAGAATGGAAAAGAATTCAGTGAAGCGATCAAGGATGTGGGGTTGATTAGAAAAAATAAGAATTCTTTTGGGATTCCCCAAGGATCCCCTATAAGTGCAGTATTATCCAATTTATATCTTTTAGAGTTTGACGAATTAATGGTAAAGTTAGCTAAATCCTATAAGGGATTATATAGGCGCTATTCTGATGACATTGTATTTGTTTGCGATCCAAAGTTTATAGGAAAAGTTGATTCTACAGTAAAATCTTTTTTGATAAATAGACTCAAGTTAAATATTCAGTCTAAAAAGACTCAAAGAGTTAATTTTAGAAGAAAAGTGGTCAAGGATGATTGGGAAACTATATTAATTGAACAAGGGCAAAAGCATCATGGTAGACCTCTAACATATTTAGGTTTTGATTTTGATGGTAAAACTATTAGAATCAAACAAAAAAGTATATCTAGTTATTACAGAAAGACAAAACGAATAATACGACGAGCAGCTTACTTTGCACATAAAACCAAAAAACTCATTGACAAATCGAAATTGACAAAAGGGGATCCATGGATTTATAGAACTAAAATTTATAAACTTAAAACTCATTTAGGAGCTAGAAAAAAGACAATTGATGATAAAGTCTTCTGGGGAAACTATCTGAGCTATGTATATAACGCTAGCCGCATAATGAAAGAACCTTCTATTAAGAGGCAAATGAGGAACCATTGGCTAATTGTTGAAAGTGAGATTGATCGTCTTAACAAACGATATGGTTTGAATAAATCCAGATAAAACAACATCTAACAAAAAAGCTTGGAGACGTTCGTTATAATAAACATTATTTTTAATTCCCTAGATTCGGGCTGGAAATACTGAAAGGAAAAGCTAAAAATTTCCACCCTTCCAAATTGAATTCCCAGACTAACGCAGGTTGGTCTGCTGAATTTGGAGATAGTGAAACAACTGAACATTTTTAAGATAAAAATTGTATTTTGACCTACGTTAGTCAGCATTCCCCAGATTCGGGCCGGAAATCCTGAAAGGAAAAGCTAAGAATTTCCCTCTTTCCAAATTGAATTCCCAAGCTAACGTTTAATCCATTAATCGATTGTGGTTATTTTTAAAAGCCCTTTGTAAGGTCGGTTTATTAATTGGTATCGCTTCTGGGAAACCAGAAAATCCGAGCAGCATTTTGACTGGAATGTAAAAAGCCTCAAGGTCGCATCTTGAGGCTCGTTGTTAAAATTCACTGGTGGTTTGTCATTTGACGAAACCCCGTTCAGTATAATTTTCGATTTTAAAGATACATTCTCTTAGGGCATTTTAAAAACAACAAAAGAGAGAATATGAAAAACAATAAGAAGATGCCCATGACTATCATCAATCCAAATGCAGCTGGGATTGATATAGGAAGCAGAGAACACTATGTAGCTATTGGTCAGTCATCAAAAGAAGTGAAAACCTTTGGTGTTTATGCCGAAGATTTATCAGCCTTATGTGATTGGCTAATTGAAAACAAAATCACGACAGTAGCCATGGAGTCAACAGGTGCTTATTGGCAAAACCTATTTGTTGAATTAATCAATAGCGGATTACATGTAGTACTTACCAATGGAAAGTTTACAAAGAATATCAATCGCAAGAAAACAGATGTATTAGATTGCCAATGGATTCAAAAGATGCATACACTTGGTTTGTTACCATCTAGTTTCTTGCCTGACCAAACCACAGAAAAGCTACGCACATTGACACGTCATAGAACGAATATGATTGAGCAACGAGCTGACAGTGTTCATAAAATGGCAAAGTTTCTAAAATACCTCAACTTCCGATTAGATGTAGTAGTCAGAGATATTACCGGGTTAACAGGGTTGAAAATTATTAAAGATATCTGTCAAGGAAATCTAGATGGACACTCATTGGCAGCTCATCGTCATCACAACTGTAAGAAGTCCGAAGAAGAAATAGCAAAAGCATTGGTGTCCAATAAGCGAGAAGATTATTTGTTTGGCTTAAGGCAAGAATATGATCGATATGAATTTTACACCACAAAAATTGAAGAATGCGATAAAGAAATCGCTACATTTTTACATGAAACCATTCAATCGAAACAAGATTTGGTCGATGATATTCCTGAAGATAAATTCTACAAAAGACAAAACAAGAATGCGCTCAAAGGGATCGACTTAAATATTGTGGCCTACCAATACTTTGATGGTGTAGATTTACTATCAATTCCAGGAGTAAGTCATTCCACCCTATTAATATTAATGAGTGAGATGGGGCCAGAAGGATTTAAGGAATTTGCCACTGCTCAACATTTTGCTTCCTGGTTGAAGCTCGCTCCCAACAACAAAGTAAGTGGAGGCCGAAGGTTGTCCAATAGAATACCGCAAGGGAGTAATCGACTTAAGATAGCCCTTCGAAATGCGGCCAATGCAGTGGGGAATTTAAAAGAAGGAGAACTTGCCAAATTCTTTCGAAAGATCGCTTTCAAAAAAGGCAGGCAGAAGGCAATCAACGCAACCGCCAGAAAATTAGCGGTAATCATTTGGAATATGGTTACTAAAAAGCAATCTTATCAACCAACAACGAATTATTTATTTACAGACCAAAAACGAAGACTAGTGACCAATATGAGACGTCGACTTAAAAGTTTGGGAATAGACCCTAATGAACTAGGCTTACAAAATACAAACAGGGACAGAATTGCCAAAGAAATGAGTTCTGAATATCAATCAGTTAGTTTACGTTAGTCAGTATTAATAATATTTTAATGAAATACTATCGAATAATACTGTTAAGCATAATGTTTGGGTTTTCATGTTCTTTAAAAGCTCAACACAAGAATGACACCATTTCAGATTGGGATAGAACATTCATGCCTGCTTTACAAATGGGATATGTCGGACATGTAACAGATCAACTATCGGGAGGATTGATGATTCAAACCTCTATTGAATATAGACACAAATCAAATTTTGTTTTAAGAGTTAATTATGATGATTTTGAGTCAAAAATGAACATTGAATACCCTGTAAACCCAGATCTCACATTTACTGGAAGAATGTCTTTCTTTGAATTAATCGGAGGTATTGGATATAGAGACCGTGAAGGCAAACACAACTTTACGGGATATATAGAAGGCGGAATAAGAAACTATGGTTATCCGGTGTTTACAACCGATAGTATACAAGCCAATCTCGATTTTGATAGCCGTAATATTGGAATAATGAGATACACATTAGGGTATGAATTCGCTCTTGCACCTAAACTATTTTTGACATTGGAAGCCCTAGTAAGTCACACATTGCGATCTAAAGATTTCTGGGCAGACAATAGGTGGAGTTATGGATTCACTTTGGGAATTTCTGCTCCCTTGTTCTAAAAAAGCAGCTAATAAGTTGCATAGCACCCTTCGGGATGCCAAAACCCCATACACGAAACGTTTACAAGCATTGCTTCCAGGGTAATTAAAATGTTCACCTTGCAATTTGCCTTGGAGCTAGAATGAAGCTATCTTGGTATTCAAACGCACTACATGTCTTATTTTGGCGTTGCACGCAAGCTGAAAAGCCGGCTGAATGGAGAAACACACTATTAAATGCTCATTAATTACGGCTTGGGGCAAAGAAAAATTAGTTGGACTTGGAAATGCAATATCTGATGGCCATTTAGTCGTTTATTATCCACACTTATTGATTCATCCAGAACATCAAAGAAAAGGAATTGGACATATAATTGTGGCTAAATTTCAAGAGAAACACAAAAATTTCCACATGCAAATGTTGACTGCTGATGGAAAAGCAATTGACTTTTACAAAAAGCTTGATTTTAAAAAGCAGGTGTAACAATGCCAATGTGGATTTATAAAGGGAATGAACACTAAACAATTATTATGACAGCAAGAGTTTGGGAAGGGAAAACCAGAATTGAGCATTCAGAAACGTATACTAAAATTATTGAGGAACGAGATATACCGGACTATAGAAAAACGGCTGGATTTATAAAACTAACATTCCTTAAACGTTCTGATAATAAATTTACATATTTTAAGCTGTTGACATTTTGGACAGGTTTGGATACCGTACAAAATTTTACCGGACCCAATTTTGAACAGGCAGTAGCTTACAATGAGGACAAACAATATTTAGTGGACTTTCCTGGAAATGTAAAACATTATGAAGTGTTTGCTGAATAAGCCAGCGTACTACACGGTGTATAAAACATAGTTAATAAGTTCTTACGAAAGGTTTGTGTATATTTAGAAAGTCAGTCATATTTATAATTTGGCCTTTAAAACGCAAAAATTAAAAACAAAATATAAAAAATTCGGCTCTGTGTTAACCCGAAAAGTTAGTGTCTTTTTATACGCTACGCCGCATACAAAAGTCTGTTGTATGCCATTAAGAAAATCAAATCTGGTGAAAGAAGTAACAGTTAAAAAAGGTGAAATAATCCAACGAAGCGGAGAACTTGATACGAAAATATATCACGTAAAAACCGGACTATTACGCAGCTATTCAATTGACAATAATGGCAAGGAGAATGTTTTTATGTTCGCCCCTGAAGGATGGGTTATAGCAGACACATGCGAACCTGAATCAAAGTCAGTTCTTTTCATTGATGCTTTAGAGGATTCAACCATTATTGTTTTAAAGAAAAACCTTGAAAGGGAGAAACAAAATGTAGGAGCGCTGACAAAAAGGCTGAATGCTCTGCAAAAGCGTGTTTTGATGCTCATCAGCACAAACGCAATTGAACGTTATGAATATTTCATTCAAACATACCCGAATATCGCTCAGCGTGTTCCTCAACATATGATTGCATCGTATATAGGTGTTAATCCTGAAACTCTAAGTGCCGCTAAATCAAAACGCTTAAATAAGGAAAAACATTAAAGCTTATTCATTTCTTATGAAATCATAATGCAAAGGTTTTGAGCTCGACCTACTTTTGTATTGGAGGAATACAAAATCAAACAGAAATGAAAAATTTATTAAAAGTATCAGCAGTGCTTTGGATTAGTTGGGGGCTCGTTCATATTCTTGCGGGAGTAATAACTATGAAAGGAATACTATCAAATGACATTTCATCTTCAGTAGCAGGAATAGCAGATGCTATTGACCCGGAAACATTACAAATGAATTATCCAAAAGCATCAGGAGCAATTATTGGTCAGCACGGATTCAATCTGCTTTGGATTGGTTTAATTACATTCATAAGTTCGTTCTTCATATGGAAAGGAAATAAAAATGCCCTATTTCTTGCTGCAATAACAGGAGGTTTAGCAGATTTAGGATATTTCCTATTTATGGATTTAGGTGGATTTGTGAATTTTATGCCAGGAACTGTAATGACTTTAGTTTCTTCATTAGCAATAATTACAAGTTTTTATGCTCACTTTAAAAGCAAGAAACAAAATTCATCTGAATAAAAAACGACATACAACAAGGAATAAATGCAATAGCGGTTCAGGCACAAATTTGAACCGCTTTTTGTTCAATTCAGTATCTTGTTTTCTTAAATGTAGCTGGATATATTCCGTTACTTCTTTTATACTAAACGTTGTACCATTTTAACTAGTAAATCAGACATTAATAGCCTCAATATTTAATGTTTGATTGAATACCTGGATATAACTACCTGATTAAAAACAGGGAATTTAATCAAATATACTTTACAAAAGTATTTCAGAAAACAAAACGAACTTCGGATGGTATGTGACCTAACTTTTCAAATACAACAATAAAACAAGGAGGAACAGGCCCAAATGCAGGCCAACAATTTACACACCTCCAAGAGGAGTAAAAATAATTGAAGATAAACTGAGCAATTTAACAGACTTTTTAAATGATGACGAACCATTTAAAATAGATCACTTACTCAAAATGGCTATTGCTCACTATCAATTTGAGGCCATTCACCCTTTTCGTGATGGAAATGGAAGAACAGGGAGAATTTTCAACATCAATTGCCTGACTAATAAAAAATTGATCGATATACTTATCCTATTTTTAAGCAGATATCCTAGATTACAAGAATGACTATTATTCAGGCCTAGAAGGCATATCTCAAAGAGGTTATTGGAAAGATTGGTTCTTGTTTATGATTAGAGCAATTAAATACACATCCAACATAACCTTCCATAAAATTAACGAAATTGTTTTAGCTAAAGATTCTATACTTGAATTAGTAAAAAAAGTTAAGCGTAAATTTAGGAACCCCGAACAATTGATAGAAACTCTTTTTAAACAGCCGTTGACAAAAGTAAAACACCTCACTGATGCTGGTATTTATGCTGAAAATACAGCGCGTGACTACTTAAAAAAATTGTGCGAAATGCGTATTTTAGAGAAAAAAGAGATGGAGGGACATCATTATTATTTAAATCTTGAAGTTTATAGAGTCCTATCAGCATAAAACTTGGTACAACATTAGGTGAAAATGCATTAAAACGCATTTTACATTTACCGTTATCCACTATTATACCTATCCGAAGCAAATCGAAAAATTAGTTTTACAGACATATGACTTCCAATGAGCAATCCATCATAATTTTACCGTTTAGACACGGCTCCACAGAAGAGGCGAACGAGTTCTTGTGTGACGGTATTGCAGAGGAATTAATCACAATTATTTCCAGGAACAGGCAATTAAGAGTAATTTCCAGAAAATCCGCCTTCGTCTTCAAAGGCCAAACAATCTCAAGTAACGATCTCAGAAAGGAACTGGGCGTAGATTTTATAGTTGAAGGAATGGTCAGACTTAATGGTCAAAAGATTCGAATCAATGCGGAACTGATTGACGCAAAAAATGACCTTCAACTATGGGCAGGAAAATGGGATCGAAATGTGGATTCCATATTTGATTTAGAGGATGAAATCGCGATGCTGATTTCGGATCAAATAAGAGAAAATGTCGGACACTTTGATATTCCGGAACCCCAGAAACACAGACAAAAAATAGCGTTTGACATCTATCAAAAACTGCTCGAGGGCAGGTTCCTTTTTTACAAATGGAATCCAAAAGATATAGAAAAGGCAATAACGCTTTTTAAAGATGTACTGGAACAAGAGCCAAACAGCATTGATGCCTTGATAGGGCTTTCAGATGCTTATAGCTTCATGGCTACGACCAACTTTATGAATCCCGCCGAAGCCTGGGAAATGTCGGAGAAATATACAGCAGCAGCTCATCAGTTAAATCCTGAGCACGCGGGTGTACATTACCTAAAATCAAACAGTGCCTTTTTCACGAAAGGGAACTTTAGTCAGGCATTAATATCGGCACACAAAGCCATTGAGATTAACCCTTCCTATACAGACGCCCTTCAATTTCTGGCCTTTTTCTATGCCTTAGCACTTAAGAAGGAAGTAGCAGAGGAATATATGCAGAAGGCTTTAAATCTCGATCCATTCAACCAAGAAACACTTTTCTTCAAAGGACTTCTAAACTACCGTTTCGGACAGACTGAAAAAGCTATCGCGCAATTTGAAGCACTGATCGACCAGAACCCTTACCACCTTCCCGCTATCGTTTCTAAGTCGTATGCTTTCATTAAGACCAAGCAGTTTGATACCAATTTGAAATTCTTAGATTCCATTTCTCCTGAACTCCTAATACCTGACGAACGTTTAGGTCTCACCTGTGTGACCCACACAGCTGCAGGAAATATGGAAGAAGCGAATACATACCTGTCCAAACTTCAGATTGCAGCAAGAGAACCGCATGGCTTACAAGCGAAATGTTACTTGTATTGGACCTACTGTTTAATGGGCAAAATAGACGAAGCAATGCAACTCGCTGGAAATATGAAGGGCGACAACATCAGTTTGATCCTCATTTTCTTTGCCGACCCTGTTATCGATGTGGTGTTTGACAACCCTAAGTTTAAAACTTTGTTTGCCGAGCTATATAAAAGCCCACCAATCATATTAGAACCTCAGAAAAAAGAGAAAAAAGAAGTCATAGCTGATGAAAAATTAAATAATGAAACCATCAGACTGAAAAAATATATGGAGGAGGAAGCGCCTTTTTTAAATCCAAAATTAAGCTTGAGAGAACTAGCTCATTATATAGAAATTCATCCTAATCAGCTTTCTTTGATATTAAATTCTTCTTTTCATAAGAATTTCAATTCCTTTATAAACGATTACAGGATTAGCCATTTCAAAAAACTGCTCAAAAAGCAATCATCAGCCAACTACTCCCTAATTGGACTCGCTTATGAAAGCGGCTTCAATTCCAAAACGGTTTTTAATACCTATTTCAAAAAAGTAGAAGGCATCACGCCCAAAGAATACCTCAAAAATCATTAATTGGTTCTGATTTATAAATCCGAACTCCTTAAATGAAAGTCCGAACCAAACTCGCGAAGTGATTCCGTTCCTTTGTTTCAGAACATTAAAACAAAGAAAAATGGAAGCAACAAAAATGAACGCAGCGGTACTATCAGGATATGGTGGACCCGAAAAATTTGAATTCAAACAAGTTGAGAAACCAAGGCCAAAAGCAAATGAAGTACTCGTAAAAGTAATTGCTTCAACTGCTTCAAGGGCAGAGTCTATGTTGAGAGCCGGAACCCCTTATTTTGCAAGGCTTTTTACCGGGCTTACCAAACCTAAGAAACCCATACTTGGAACAGGGTTCTCAGGAGTGGTCGAAGCCCTTGGTTCGGAAGTGAAAAATTTCAAGGTGAATGACAAAGTATTTGGTGAGACCCTGTTTAACTTTAGTACCAACGCAGAATACATCACGGTTGCACAAGATGAATTTATTCTACCCTTACCGGAAATAATAGACCCGACAGAAGCAGCTACGTTTTGCGATGGTCACCTCACTTCTATGAACTTCCTTCTTGCGATTGCTAAAGTCCAACCTGGAGAAAAAGTATTGATCAATGGAGCAGCCGGAGCACTAGGAACTGCAGCAATTCAAATTGCAAAATCTATAGGTGCTGAGGTAACCGGGGTTTGTAGTTCCAGAAACATAGGTTTTATCAAATCACTTGGGGCAGATCATGTGATTGATTACGCTAAAACTGATTTCACAAAAAACTCCGGAGCCTATGACGTGATATACGATACAGTAGGCCTGGCAAAATTTAAAAAGGCTAAAAACGCTCTATCTAAACAAGGACGTTTTGTTACTCCGGTATTTAATGCATTTGAGCTTTTCAATATAATCTTCAATGGTAAACAAATGAAGTTTGCAGCGACCGGAATGGAAAAGTTACCTCAGTTAAAAAATCTAATGCAGAAAGTGATTACTACCGTAGAAGCTGGTCAACTAAAGACCATCATAGATCGTCAGTTTCCACTATCCAAAATCGCAGATGCCCACCGCTTAATAGACACGGGGCACAAGAAAGGAAATTTAGTCATCATCAATCAAGCCAGTTAACATGAAGAACGAAAAATTAATTGCTCGACTAACAGGTGTTGGATACCTGGGTATTTTCATCAGTGGTTTCTTTGCCAACTTTTATGTTTTGGAAGGGTTGGTTGTGAGGGAAAATGCACAATTGACCTATCAAAATTTTATTGGGAGCCCTATTCAATTTTACCAAGGCATAGGTGCTTTTGGCTTGATGATTCTTTTCGACATACTTCTGGCCTTCCCTTTGTACCTCTTGCTAAAAGAAGAGAATAAACGATGTGCACTGATTTCAAGTGCTTTGAGATTGGTGAATGGCTTGTATTTTATATATGCACTAAGCTTCCTCATAGATATTGCTTATGAATTATCGCAAGCGCAAACTACCCTGGCGAATTCCTTAGAAAGACATCTCAATAATTTTAACACACATTGGGCCATAGGACTTATCATATTCGGCATACATCTACTTATTTTGGGTAATCTGGTAAGGCAATCAAAGAAATTCCCACATATAATTGGAGTGCTTTTATCGTTGGCTGGCATTGGCTATTTGTTAGATAGTTCTGCTCAGTTAGGATTATTTTCAGATAATATCAAACTACTTTTCGCAAACATTGTTGTCCTCACTGCAACCTTAGGAGAACTATCCATCACACTATTCTTACTAGTCAAAGGAGTTCGGGTTAATGAAAATTCTCAAAACATAAAACTAAAAGAAAGAGATCATTATGAGACTGAACTGATGTAACATCAATTGATACCATCTTTAGATACGGGTTGATTATCCTCAGTAAAATTGAAAAAAGCAGATAACAAGGTATAAGAATAATAACCGAAATAGTAGTGAATAAACAGCCAATTGTCACCTTCAACGTCTTGTAAAACAGAAAGTTATTGCCATTAAATTGACTACCATCCTTATACCAAACGTTAGACACATTAGCAGGTAAGAATAGTAAATCATGAATATGTCAGAAAAATTTTGGGATAAAGTCTCAAGCAAATCGAAACCTGAACCAAATAAAATAGCCTCTAAGGTTATTGAATCAAGTAAAGAATTTTTAGAAAAAGATAAATACATATTAGACTTTGGTTGTGGCTCAGGAGCGATAACTAACAAACTTGCTAAAGAAGTAAGAGCAATTGAGGCAATTGATATTTCATCCGGAATGTTAGAATATGCTCAAAATGAAGCAGCGGAGAATGCTGTTACCAACATCAATTATAAGCAAATCTCAATATTCGATGAAAGCTTCAAGGAAGAAACATTTGATGTGATTTTGGCTTTTAATGTCTTGCATTATATTCAAGATATATCAAGCCTTATGGAAAGAATAAATGGTTTATTGGTGCCAAATGGGATTTTTATATCATCAACAGCCTGCTTGAAAGAAAAAAGAAGTCTAATACGATTTGCAGTGTCTCTTCTTTCCAAAATCGGAGTAGTTCCAAAAATGGTTTCTTACAAAAAGGTTGAGTTGGAAACTCTAATAGAAAGCGGAAACTTTGAAGTAATTAAATCAGAAAGAGTATCTAAGTTACCAGAGTATTTTATCGTGATGAAGAAAATAAAAACGTGTGTTAACTCTGTGTAAAATCATAGTGCCCTACAGGACGCCGAACCTCATACAATAAACGTTGTCATTGATATAAAAACCGAGAATAGTATACATAAATCAGAGATTAGTATTACTCCTAGCCTTCATTAATCTGTACCTTTGTTTTTATAATCTAATTCTATTTTTATGAGAAATTTAACGTTTAAACCTGGGAAAAACATCATCCAATTTGAGAGTGAAGGACAAAAAGTAGCAGCACACCTATTTCTTCCAGATGATTATGAAGCAGGAAAAAAATATCCAGCGACAACAGTAACACCACCAGTAACTGGAGTCAAAGAACAAACGGGCGGAGATTATGCGAAGGCTCTTGCAAAAAGAGGTTTTGCGGCACTAGTTTTTGACCCACGTGGGTGGGGAGAGAGTGAAGGAGATTCTGGTTACCTAGTTCCAGAATGGTTCGTGAGAGACGTCCGTAATGCTGTAGATTTTCTTCGTACGCTAGACGTTACTGATACCAACAACGTGTTTAATGCTGGTATTTGTATGGGATCTGGTTGGGCAATGTATGAAACCGCTTTTGACACCCGCATTAACGCAGTAGCTATGATTAGCCCTTATTTAATCGAACTGGATACACCTCTTAGCATGCTAGGTGCTGATGGTTACCGCAACATGGTTGTCAAAGGATTGACTGACGCTGCACAAGCACGCTTCGATTCTGGAGAAGAAGTTTATATCAAGCCTGTCCCAGAAACTGAGGAAGAAATAGCAGCGGCACCAGAACCCATTTATGTTGGAATGAGAGACTACTACTTAACCGGAAAACCTGGTGACGTGCCGACGTGGAAAAACCAGGTGGCGGCTAACAGTCAGTACTCGCTTTATGGCTTCTCCATATTTAACTACACAAAGCTATTTGACCCAATTCCAATCTACCTTGCTTACGGTGATGCAGCTGTTTCAAACCCGGGTGCTATTCGCTTTGTAGAGGAGGTCAAACCTGAAAAGGTCACAGTGATTGAGGGAGCAGGTCATTTCGACTTATACTGGAGACCTGAGCACGTTGACAAAATTTCGGATGAAGTTGCCGAGTTCTTCCATGCGCACATGCAAAGCAACTAGTTAAGTTAAACGACTTTTCGATTCTCGTGACACGACTTAGGTTATGTCATGAAAAGTTGAAAATCAGGAATTTTTCGAAACAGAAGCAGAGAATTAACAAAGTTCTCTGTTTTTTATATAAAATGGAATTACTAACTCATTTTGAAACCTATATATATGCTCAAAAAAATGTAGGTACTCAATTTGTTTTTATCAGGGTGTTTTTGTTAATAGTATCTGCTTAGTCTGTCATTTTAGGTGAAAGTGCGCTAGCTTCCGGGTTAAAAATTGGTTGTTAGTTTGTGGTTAGCGTATGATTATGAGTGGAATTGATCACCGCAACACAGAGACAAATTTGCTTAAAAAAACAGCACTTTATCTTGGTAATCAAGCTGAATTTAAAAAGGTGGAGACGAAGAGAATGGAAAAGCTTACGAAAAACTATCCAATTTATCAGTTTGTCTTTGGAAGTTTTATTATTTTGTACTTACTACTGATTTACGATGGACGGTTTTTTAGAATTTGAGAATATCAGTTTATTTAACAAAGCATTGGGTCAGAAACCGCCAAAGCACCCTTTGATTTCTATAATTGACTTTTCAAATGTGGATTTTGAAAATTTAGGAGATTTGAACAATCAAAAAATAAATACATCCTTTTACAGTATTTTCTTAAAGCAATTAAAGGAAGGAAGCCTAAAATATGGCAGACGGCATTTGGACTTTCAAAATGGGAGTTTGTTTTTTACTGTTCCAAATCAATTGGTGAGTATAGGGAATCCTGAACTTTCTGAATGTAAATACAGTTGGGGAATAGTCTTCCACCCTGACCTGATATTAAGCACTTCATTACATGACAAAATAAATGATTACACTTTTTTTAATTACGGAGTAGATGAAGTGTTGCATGTGTCAAAGCAGGAGAAAAAAGGGTTAACAGAAATTTTAAGCACTCTAAAAAAAGAGATCAACCGTCCGATTGATCAGCATACAAAAAAAGTAATATCTTCAAGTTTAGAGCTGATACTTAATCATTGCGAACGATATTATGACCGACAATTTATAACAAGACAAGAAGTAAACAAGGATGTTGTTACTACTTTAAATCAATACTTATCTGATTATTTTTCTTCTGACCTCCCAAAGACAAATGGCTTGCCTACTGTTAAAGTATGTGCCGAAAAAGTACATCTTTCTCCCAATTATTTAAGTGATTTATTGAAAAAAGAAACCGGCAAAAGCACGCAAGACTTCATTCACCTTCATGTATTGCGGGAGGCAAAGAATCAACTCTTGAATTCATATAGCCCAATAAGCCAAATTGCTTTTTCATTAGGATTTGAATTCCCTCAATATTTTGGAAAATTATTTAAAAACAAAGTAGGAGTCTCACCATCAGAATTTAGGAATTTCAATTACAAAAACACTGACACTAATGATGTATAAATTCATAGCTGCTTATCAGGCTAGGAAACTTTATAGTTTCACCGTCATTCCAGCGGATTGACTTTGTGGTAGATCGAAAGTAAATTACAAGAAAAGACAGTTACACTTTATATAGTGGCGTTAGCGGTAAAGTGGCAAAAAACCAAACCGAGTGGGTTTTGAGGAAGTCACCATTTACATTATAGATTGGCTATCCTTCGATTTGAAGACTGTTTATGCCAAACTCTTTTTGTATTTTGCAGACACGGCTAAGAGCAGAAAGTTAAATATTCAGGAATCAGAATTTACTGTCATTAATCAAAATGAAACTGATTTTACCCCTACTCCGGACTTGTAATCCGGTGTTAATATTATTATCGTAGGATTTGTTATCCTTTTACATAGTTCCGAAAATTAAAATATATTATATTAAACGTTAAACACCCTACAGCGCTTATTTGGGCATTGCACTTAATAAGAAAATGACACTCGAAGATTTAGGATACAATAGCGAACTAGAAGACTATCGAAAGGAACAAAACCTTGATTCCTTTGGAATTGGCAGAGTAATCTTAGAACATAGGGATCGATATACTGTTAAAACCGAATTGAATGAATTTGAGTGTGAACTTATTGGAAACTTAAGATTCACTGTTACTGACAAGAACGAATTGCCCTGTGTTGGAGATTGGGTGGCGATTTCTGAATACGATGAAGGCAAGGCTTTGATTCATGCCGTACTTCCCAGGAGTTCGGTTTTAGAAAGAAAGGCAGTTGGAAAATTTGGACAGAGTCAAATTATTGCTGCAAATATTGACGTTGGGATCATTATTCAATCTGTGAATAGAGATTTTAGCATCAACCGACTCGAGCGCTATTTGACTATTTGCAATTCTTCAAAAATTGGTGCCATTATCATTTTGAGTAAAATCGATTTAATTGAAGAATCAGAATTGAAAAAATTGGTGATTCAAGTACAAGAGAGAATTAAAAATGTTCCTATCATCGCTGTAAGCAATAAATCTAGAGTTGGAATTGATGAAATTAATGCCAAGTTAATTCGAGGTAAAACCTATTGTTTATTGGGATCTTCGGGCGTTGGAAAATCTACACTGATCAATACAATAATAGGAGAAAAAGTGATGGAAACAGATCAAATTAGTGAGCGCATAGACCGAGGAAAGCACGTTACTACACATAGGGAATTGATTGTTTTTGAAAACGGGGTTCTAATAGACAATCCGGGAATGAGAGAAGTTGGGATAACCGATGCTTCTGATGGATTTGAAATGACGTTTGATGAAATCTTGAACCTTGCACAAGATTGCAAATACAATGACTGCACTCACACCAATGAAGATGGGTGTGCTGTATTGGCAGCCTTAGCAAACAATGACCTGAACCCTGAATCCTATGAGAATTTCCTCAAGATGGAAAAAGAAAGATTGCATTTTGAATCAAATGCTCAGGAAAGAAAAAAGAAGGACAAAGATTTAGGAAAATTGATAAAGAACATGAAAAAGGGTAAGCATAAATACTAGCGGTTGTAGCCAATAAACAAACACAATGAAAGATATCTCGGGAATTGATGAAAATGGAAATCTCAAGAATGGTCCTTTTAAGGTGTTCTTCAAGAACGGACTTGTCTCTTGTCAAGGTGCATTTGATAATGGAAAAAAGTCAGGAATGTGGAAATATTTTCTCAACAACGGACAATTACAATCATCCGGCAATTACAAAAACGGGAAGATTATTGGTAGATGGGAATGGTTTTACAAAAATGGCAAACCCAGGGGCACGGGTGGTTTCGATGATGAAGAGAATAAGCATGGTGAATGGAAACGATACCATACCAACGGCCAACTCTGGGATGAAGGCCACTTCGAACACGGCAAGAAGAAGGGCATATGGAAGGTTTATAACGAAACTGGCGAGTTGGTAAAGGAGCAAACTTTTAAGTAGTGGAACAGGTGTTTTTGATGCCCATACCCCTAGATTTGTAATCCAATGTCGTTTAGTTAGTGAATTTTTCGTTTGTGTATGAAAAAATGTTATTGTAAATTAAAGTCAACAAAAACGCTATAGTATTATAGGGGCATATTAGTTAAAAAAATAGTAAACCTGATAGAAGATGAAGAGTTTAAATGCCGCAACACCTGCGGCTGTAAAGGATTTATCAGAAACAGGACCCTGACATTCAAGCGATTGATAATTTTTATTAGTAGCGTGCTCACCAAATCAATACAGAAAGAACTTAATTCCTTTTTTGCCAAACTTTCTGGTAAGGATTATAGTATTTTGGAGGTAACCAAAGGCGCACTAACTCAGGCACGAGCCAAGCTAAAACCTGATGCATTCGTAGAGTTGAGTGATCTTGCCGTATCAGAGTTTTATGAAAACGAAGCTTTTCGTACGTGGAAAGGGTTTAGATTACTTGCTATTGACGGTAGTACATCTCATTTACCTATGCACCCCAGTATCAAAGAAGATTTTGGTTCTCAAATGGTGGGATGTAAAGGTAATGTAGAAACAAGTATAGCAAGGACCTCGTTGTTTTATGATGTGCTGAACTGTATTACCTTAAGTGCGCAAATAGACAGTCATAGCGTATCAGAAAACACGTTATTGAATAAGCACTTGGCATTGGATAAATTTAGCCAAACAGATATGGTGTTGCTAGATAGAGGCTATTCTTCTAATGCGCTGATGTATGAATTACATCACAAAGGAGTTGGTTATTGTATGCGCATGAGGAGTTCATGGAAACAAGTACGTGAATTTGCCGATTCCGGTGAACAGAGTCGTATTGTCGTATTTCACTTAGCAAGGAAAGATAGAAAACTACAGGAAAAGTACTGTTCAGATACCGATTATGTGACATGCAGGTTAGTTGCGATTACCTTAGATACAGGAGAAAAAGAAATACTCTGTACCTCGTTATTGGATGAACAAGAATATACACTGGAAGATATGAAGGCCCTGTATCATTTTCGGTGGAATATCGAAGAGGCATATAAATTACTAAAAGTGAGGATGCAGCTGAGTAATTACAGTGGCAAAACTTCCAATTCGGTAAGGCAAGATTTCTTTGCTAAGCTATTTATGATGAATATGTGCGCAATCATGTCATTTCCGATTGAAGAAAAAGTAAGACAGGAAAACCAAGTCAATAACCTTGAACACCCTAAACAAGTTAACAAAACCAATGCAATATCAACTTTAAAAGAAGCTTGGTCAACACTTTGGCTTAAAAGAAAATCCAGAGAGATCTTAACTGCATTTGACGAAATACTTTTGAAAACAAAGGAAATCGTCAGGAAAGACAGAAAATTTGAAAGAAAGAAATACAGATACCCTGATAAAAAGCCCAGCCCGCCTTACAAAAGCATATAAGTCTTATCTAAACGACATTGGATTTGTAATCCACTGCCGTTATCGTAGGATCTGCTATCCTTTTACCTGACTCCAATAAACAGGCTCATTACACTTCCGATCTATATATCTAAAAGCGTGTCTTCGTCATAGCGAATTAGTTGCATTAATTTTGTTAAGCGACCTACGCATTTATTATAAACCAGAGTCGCCTAAATAGTGGCTATTTGAAGGTGCAGCGGATAGCCCCTATTCCGTGACAGGAAGGACAAAAATTGTCCAAAGAGCAGCCATTCGTGCAGGTATTCGAAAAAAAGTCACCCCACACATACTTCGCCCTAGTTTTGCTAAGCACTTGCTTGAAAATGGAACCGATTTACGTTATATTCAATCGTTATTAGGACATAATGGCAGTAAAACGACAGAAATTTACACCCATGTCGCTATTAATTTTTTAAGAACATATCAAATCCACTAGATTTGTAAATTGCATATAAAGTACATATGTACTTTATACAAATGTTGTAAAGCATATGAAAAGTAATCCGATTCAAAATATCGTTGTTTCTCGACTGAAAAGTTTAATATCTCAATATGAACTTGCAGATGCCATAGAACATATGCCTACTCGAGGACAACTTCGTGAGAAATACTTGATTGATTTTTTTAAAGATGTAATCCCTCAAAAATTCAACCTCGACTCAGGAATAATTTGCGATGCAAAAGGCATCTCATCAAGACAATTAGACTTTATCGTAAGCGATGACACATTTCTTCCTGCAATGGCTTTACATGATGGTGTATCATTGGTTCCGATTGAGTCGGCAATTATGAGTGCCGAAATTAAGACGACTTTAACTAAAAACTCATTAGAACAAGTTGAAGCACAAAATAATAGTATAGAGAAACTTGGGTATACAAATAGAAGATTTGAAAATGAATTATCGTTGGATGCTGAGGAAGTTTTCTTTTCATCTGCTATTCTCGCTTTTAACAGTCAAGTAAAAGAAGAGACCTTGATTGAGTGGATGAAAGGAAACCCAAGAACCTTTGCAATTTGTGTGATAAACCAATTCTCAATATTAAATCTAGGGAGAGACAATATTAAAGTAATAAGACAGGACGATGATTCTCCAGACTTCTGGGAAACTTTGGTCTTTGTTGGCAAACTTTACCATGCTCTTGAAGAGGTCTCAAATAGAAGAACGATTCGTCCAAACTGGGATTTATATATGCAAGGTTATAAAGAATAAAAACGCTTTACAACAGTAAATAAGAACAAATAGGGCCTCAGAGGGTTTGAAATTGTTGTAGTCATTTGAATCGCCGGCAACTTTGCAAGTTGCCAATTGAAACTAAAGTATTTATCAACTCACAAAGTTGCCTTCGAGCCAAACTGAAAGTATATTGGGTATCTAAGACGCTACGGAACATACTTTGGTGTTGTAAACCATGGAAATGAGAAAAATAATTACTTTAATCGTAATTTTCACTCCTTTAGCCTTAATGGGACAATCATTAGCTGAAATTGTGAAATATCATGAAATAAAAATAACTTCATCGTCAATACATTTGATTCAGTTTAATATAATAGACACTCTTAATGTGTCTTATGTGCAAGAAACTATTGATTCGTACGGACGAACTAGTGAACTGAGATTCTATAATTCTAACCACAAATTGGCCTATGCTGGATCTGGATTTTATGGAGGCCCCATTATCAAATATTTTTATGGTGATGACACCATTATAGAAACCTTTTTTAAGGAAGATAGTGAATATGCGAATGACTTTAAGAGTTCAGAAGTTCCTTACAGATTCGCATACCACCTAGATGAGAATAAACAAATTGACTCTGTAATTACTCGTTATAAAATAGATTTCGATTGGACAGAGGAAAGCTTAGATCAAACTATAAAATTCTTAGAAGTATATAAGAAATATGAAGCCGAAAAGCTCAATTTGACGTCCGTGTTTGGTTATAAATATGCAATGGGGAAATTGAATGGGGCTGATCCTAAAATAGTAAAATGAGTATAAAAACGGTTTACAACAGGCTTTATAAAATCATGGCTGAGAAGTGGGTTTGGAAGCCTTATTATTTCATGGTTTCAACGTCAATCTTGCAGATTGACATGTAGTATCGGAAAAAATAACACGTCACCACGAAGTAGCACCGAAGGTAATCCGTAGAATTGACTTTGAGGAAGATCGAAAGTAACTTACAAGAAAAGACCGCCACAGATTTATATAGTGGCGTTACTCTAAATTAGAAAAGTGTCTGTATTCCTTACATTCTGAGCGCATTATTGTATCTTTACCAGAAATAGGTAGTTAGAAAATGTCTGGATTTGAGGAAAAATATATCAACCCTTTTACGGATTATGGCTTCAAGAAGCTTTTTGGCGAAGAACCGAATAAGGATTTGTTATTAGATTTTCTCAACGAACTACTGAAAGAAGAACAAGGGCATATTACTGACCTAACTTATATTAAAAACGAACACCTAGGCACAACAGAAATAGACCGAAAAGCAATATTTGATTTGTATTGCCAAAATGAAAAAGGTGAACGTTTTATTGTTGAATTACAAAAGACGAAACAGAATTTTTTCAAAGATCGAACGGTCTATTATTCAACATTTCCAATTCGTGAGCAGGCAAAACGAGCAGAATGGAATTACGAATTAAAAGCCGTTTATACGATAGCCATATTGGATTTTGTATTTGATGAAGACAAAAACGAACCCAACAAATACCGCTATGATGTTAAATTGGCTGACATAGAAACCAATGAGATTTTCTACGACAAGCTGACTTTTATTTACTTGGAGATGCCGAAATTCAACAAGTCGCTTGAAGAAATAGAAACCAGGTTTGACAAATGGCTTTATGTTTTGAGAAACCTCCATCGAATAGATAATATTCCGGATAAATTGCAAGAACGGATATTCGAAAAACTTTTTGAGGTGGCCGAAATAGCTAAATTTACTCCAGAGCAAGTGCAATTCTACGAAGATAGCTTAAAGTACTATCGAGACATGAAAAATTCGTTGGATACTGCATTTGATGAGGGCCTTGAACAGGGATTAGAGCAAGGGTTAGAACAAGGAAAAGTCCAATCTGCTGAAAACGCCATAAAAATGGGATTGGACATTAATGCTATAATGAAAATTACTGGCTTGACAGAAAATCAAATCCAACAAATCAGGAGTAACTTAGGGTAACATTCTGTAAAATCATCGCTGAATAGTGGGTTTGGAAGCCTTATTGTTTCATGGTTGCTCCGTCAATCTTGCAGATTGACATGTAGTCTCGGAAAAATTAACACGTCAACCTACAAGATTGACTTTGTGGTAGATCGAAAGTAACTTACAAGAAAAGACAGCCAAAGATTTATATAGTGGCGTTATGCTCAATTCCCCAGATTCGGGCTGGAAATTCTGAAAGTAAAAGCTAAGAATTTACAGCTTTCCAAATTGAATTCAGAGACTAACGTCAAAATGATTAGCGGTAAGAACGAACGGGAATGAGAAAATGGAAATAGTTAAGGATTTGATAATCAAGGCTAAATTTGACGTTAGCCAGAATATGCCAAAAAAAGTAATCATATTAGTTTCAATTTTTGCGGCTATAGGACTTGCAGTTGCTATTTATAGTTTAAATCAAGAATATGGTTTCTTCGGAAGCAACAATTTTAAGTTTAGTACTTCAAATGAACTTAGCATCCAGAAGTTAGAAATAAAGTACGGTTTTACATCAATTAACAGAACTTCAGACGCTATACTTTTTGATACAAAATTAGATGTAATTTTTGATGGAAACAATTGTTGGGAAAAGAAAATTGAATATGGAGAAAATGACTTTCTTATAATATACGATAATACACATTACTATCAATTTCGTCAATTTAAAATGCACCATAGTGCTAACCATGACTATAACTTTGACATTTCTCTTTCTGATTCTGGCATGTACGTAAATATTCTGATTGAGGGGATTGACGGGATGAAATTTACGAGAAAAATGAATCCAATCTCGATTGCAAGGAACTTAAAATGTAATGTACCAATCGAAAAAGCAGGACATATTTATAATATGAAGGAACTTATTGATAAATAAAACGAAAGCACAGTCGAGTAGCCGGCTCCACCAGCGTTAATTGATGGAGTGCGCCCCTCACACCACCTGCCATATGGTTCTCGTAACAGGCGGTTGACTGAATCTGTAGACGAAATTTCTGGTAGTAGTCGCGCATGGATTCATACCCTCTCCTTCTTAGTCTTGACGAGGTGATAGTAGTACCAAGTATGGGACATTGGGCCATACATCCGCCTTTCCTTGTTCTACTATAGACCTATGCCTTACCATCCAGACCAAATCGAATAAGGTTTTACGTTTCCTCTAAGGTCGTTTCCAGTCATGCCATATATAGTATCTGATACGGTTTCTCAGTCATTCATCCCGATTCTTAAGCCTAGCATGGATATGGGCCAGACGGAAATTATTTCCCCATCCTTTCCATATCTCTGACAGCTTTTGAAGCTGTTCGCTAAAACTGTAAGGCAAGATTTTCCTGGTAATCCTTTTGAGTTTGCACTTTAATGATGCCCTGCGCTTCTTGCTTACAACAAGTTGGTACTGGTCCTGCTGCTAGCAATAATAAGAAGTAGATTTGGTGTATTTGCAAGTAAGGTCTTAGCGCGACGCTAAGACCAGAGAGGGAAATAACATGAAGTAGTTAAAGGGTCTGGAACATACTTTCACCTTTAAAAATCAATTATTTCTTTTGGGAAGGAGCGGCTCGAATTTAACAACTCATCAACTGCTATTTATTGATCCTGTTTTTAATTTGCGCTAATATTTTAATGTATGACTGTATACTCAACTTCATGTCATGTGAAGACAAAAAATATGAAATCAATTTAAAAACAGATTTATTTTATTATGAGTACAAGCAATTTTTCATTGCTCTGATTCATAACTATAAATTTTGTTTAAAATTATGTCCCAATAAGGGGCACACTTTTACTTATAACTAACGCTGATATGAATAAATCCGCCCTATTAGTAGCCTTAATGGCGCTACTCACATGTAAGGTAAGCTTTATCAATGCACAAAGTTTGCCGGCACCGCAAAAGATTCAGGCCCTGGAGCTTGAAATAAAGGACGATCCCTTAGGGAGAGTCGATTATGAGACTGCCAAAATCGTTAATCCGTTTACGGGAAAGATTCCTGATGATATATTTAATCGGGAACAAGCTTTTCATCGCAAAACAAAATCATTGTATGAAAGACGCAGTGGCACCTCTAAAATTGATATTGAAAATATTGATTGGATAAACCTGGGGCCTCCGAAATTGGGAGGTCGTACACGAGCACTAGGAGCGGATGTACGTGACGACAGTATATACATAGCCGCAGGTGTATCCGCAGGTATCTGGAAAACAGTAGATGCCGGTCAAACCTGGAAGAAAACATCAAGCCCACAGGCATTGCAGAGTGCAACTTCCATCGCGCAGGACCCACGTCCCGGATTCGAAGACACCTGGTATTGTGTTGGTGGTGAGGCAAGAGGTGCCAGCGCCGGAGCGCGTGTTATAGATGGAGTACTCTTACACAAAGGAAACGGAGTGGTAAAATCTACCGATAATGGAGATACCTGGAGTATCATCCCCGGTACAGCTAGCAATACACCACACTTGCTCGACACTAGTTTATTTGACAAAACATGGCGCGTAGCGGTAAATCCGGTTAATGGTGATGTATTTGTAGCCACTTCCCGATTTTCCATCGTACGTTCTTCTGACGGAGGAGCTACCTGGACAACGGCTATCGAAGCAGAAGGGAATTATTTTTCAGACATTATGATTACTGCTACCGGCGTTTGTTACGCTACAATTAGTGCTGACGCCATTGGAGAAAGCGGCATCTTTCGTTCTACAGACGGAATTAACTGGACCAACATAACAGGAGATTTTCCTTCAGTAGGAGTAAGACGAATTGCCATGGGCCACTCGCTTAGTAATGAAAACATTGTTTATTTCTTCGGAGAAACAACCGGAAGCGGTATTTCAAACCACTCCTTATTTAAATACACCTATACACCCGGTGAAGGTAATGGAGACGGAACCATAGGAAATGGCGGTTCATGGGAGGATCGATCTTCCAATTTACCGGTTGGTAATGTGGGCATTGACAACGTCAGCACACAAAATAGCTACAACGTAGTTGTAGGAGTACATCCTTCCAACCCTGATGTGGTATTTCTTGGAGATATTAATTTATACCGTTCTACGGATGGCTTTGCAAGCATATTTAACACTGAATGGATTGGTGGGTACGCGAATGACGCCAGTTTTGCGGTAGCACCTAACCACCACCCTGATAACCATGCCTTGGTATTCTTTCCTAATAAGCCCAATTCATTACTATCAGCGCACGACGGAGGAATTTCATTTACCGATAATAGTCTCAGAGACGATGGAGGGCTAAACCCCGTAGGCTGGGTGGCACTTAACAATGGCTACCTTAGTTCTCAACCCTATACCGTTGCTATAGCCGATTGGTTTGATAACGATATAGTTATGGCTGGATTTCAGGACAACGGTACACGAACCTCAACAGACCTTATGCCCGCATCCGAATCCTGGTATCAAAATGTTGGTGGTGACGGTAGTTGGTGTGCCCTTTATGACGAAGCCTGGTACTCATCCTCCCAATTGGGAGTTATCATTCGATTCGATTTTGATGCTGTTGGTAATTTTATCGGGTTTAGACGTATCGATCCGGAAATTGAAGGTGAAAACGGTTTCCCTGAATTTATCACCCCCTTTGCTGTTGACCCTAATAACCGGGAGATCATGTATCTTCTGGACCGTCATCGAGTATTGAGGTGTCCCGATATGACTAAAATCCCTAGTGGAGTGGGCTTTGTATTCCCTCCACCAGAAACCTGGGAGATCATGAGCAATACCAATAATGAAGATGAGCGTATTTGCATACTCGATGTATCGACCAAGCCTGCCAATCGATTGATTTACGGAACACGCAACGGACAAATCTACCGTGTAGATAATGCAAACGTCGGAAATCCACTTGTTACAAATATCACCGGCAGTAACTTCTCAGGTTCCGGTTATGTAAGTTGTATAAAAATTGACCCTGATAATGCCGATCGTATTTTTGTTACCATATCAAGTTATGAGGTAAAAAGTATCTTCATGACCGAAGACGGAGGAACGACCTGGACAGATATCAGTGGAAACCTGGAGGAAAATGCCGACGGGTCTGGTGCAGGTCCTTCTGTGCGCTGGATTGAGCAAATGAAATTCGGTGACGATGAATTGTACTTTGTGGCTACAAGTATTGGTGTATATGCTACTGAAACCTTAGATGGTGCTTCAACGATTTGGACTCAACTTTCTAGCGATTTTATCGGAAATGTGGTAGTAGATATGATTCGTGGCCGTGAAGACGGAACCATTGCGCTGGCTTCTCATGGTAACGGTGTATATATCGGACATATTCCTTTGAAACCTAAAGTAGACTTTAAAGCCATCGAAACAACCATTAGCGTTGGGTCTTCACTTGGGTTTGAGGATTTAAGCACCGGTAATCCGACCAGTTGGACATGGACATTTGAAGGTGCTGATTCAGCCATGTCAACCCTACAAAATCCAATAGGCATCACTTATCAAACACCTGGATGTTATGAAGTGAAATTAGTAGCCGGCAATGACTTAGGAAGCGATTCATTAACAAAGTCTTGCTACATCACTGTTGTGCCGGAAGATGATGTCATGTGCGGATGTAGTCGTATGAGCAATATCGATACGAGCGAAGCTATTGCTTATTTCACTGTAGATTCTCTAGGTGGTGGCTATCCGGGACACAATCTGTCACAACATGCAGTTTATGCGGAGCGCTATGAAGCTCCGGTTCCGGGTCTTGTTAATGCCATAGGACTCTATCCAATCTTTTTAGAAGATCCTACCGAAAATGGCTTGATCGGTGTGTTTATTTTGAACGAAATTGATGATGTTCCCGGTGACATACTATTTTCAGGTAATCTGCCAATTTCAGCCCTTGTGAGCAATGAAGAAAATTACATCACGCTGCCTTCGGAAATAGAAGTAAACGGTGCATTTTATGTGGCAATTTCACTCAATTATCAAGACAGTTCAGTCGTGATCATGGGAGCGGCAGAAGATCGTGGTCCAAACGGCTTAAATACAAGCTTTTTATTGGACCCACAAAGCCAGGCATGGCTACCATCTACTGATGTAGCCGGTGTGCTTGCTAATACCTCTTTTGCTTTTTCTGCATTTTATTGTACAAATATTGACACCACCATCGTAAGGACTGTTTGTGCTGGTAGTGATTTCACTTTTGCCGATGGAACTACAATGACAAACATCACAAATCCCATCACCTACACAAGCACCTTAACGTCTCAAGAATACAGTTGTGATAGTACAGTTACAGAAGTCATCAGTTTGGATTCGGCAATTCAAACGGTTGTAGATACGATGATCTGTTTGAATGAAGTGTATGAAACGCCACAAGGATTTGAAATGACAGCAGATTCCAATGGTTTAGTGACACATACTATTACACTGCAATCTTCCGGAGGATGTGACAGCATTGTGACTTATAAGGTACATACAAAAGCAACGGTTATCCGGGAAACAGTTTGTTATGGTGCGAGCTATACTTTTGCCGACGGAAATACAGCAGATAACATCTATGAAGAAATCACATATGCTTCTGTATTTAATGGTATTCCGGTTATGGGCTGTGATTATGATAGTACAGTAATTGAACATGTTCGTCCAAAGGAGTTTGATAATTCAAATGACCCGATTGTATTTACAGTCCCTGTTTTTATATGCGATGGCAATCCTTATGTTACCCCTCAGGGAGATGAGATAAGTGAACCCGGAGAGTTTATAGACACACTTAAAACGTCGGAAGGATGTGATAGCGTGGTAACTTATGTAGCTCGATTAGGTGTCGGCACAACATTTAGTGACCTAACCATTGAAGCCTGCGGTGAGTATGTAAGTCCAAGTGGGCAAGTAATTACCAATACACAAGTATTCAATGATACCATTCCAAATATGGGGGGATGCGACAGCGTAATTACTATTGACGTAACGATCAAAGAAATCGACAACAGCGTTAATTTGATTGCTGATACACTTTGGGCGGTAGAAGAAGGTATTTCCTACCAATGGGTGCGCTGCTGGCCGGATAGTATTGAAATAATAGAGGGCGAAACCAATCAAAGTTATAGCGCTCCTGAATCCGGCGATTATGCGGTAATACTTACAGACGGTGTTTGTACCGATACTTCTGAATGTACTCCTGTCATCCTGGTTAGTTTAACAGGTTTAAAATATCAAACGACCTATTTATTCCCTAACCCGACCACCGATGTGCTGCAGATTCAAAATACATCAGCGGGTAAGGCTCAATACGTCATTTATGATAGCAAGGGTAGACAAGTCTTAAGTCTAACAGGCTCTCAAGCTACTGAGCAGATAGATATGTCTAAACTTAGTAAAGGTATATACTTTATAGAGATTAGCTCAAAAGAAGGCGTCAGTCGCGAAAAGATCGTTAAAAATTAGTGTTTAATTTATATCAGTAATAATCGTTTAGTTTTATACTGTTTTCAATGAAGTGAATAGGGCCTCCCAGATGGGACGGCCCTTTTTTGTAAAACAAATTTGAAGGACAGAAGCCTAATCATAATAGGTCATCAGTCGCTTTTTCCTGTCAACAGATCGTAAACTACCAGCTTCACCCCATATGTTTGCGCAGCCCCTTTATTAATTGACCAGGTATTTGATTCACCCCCTGGATTTGTAAACCGACGTTATTATCGTAGTCCCTACACGCTTATTACGTCTCTGCGGTTTTTATCAGAAAAACACTTATTGGAAGTTAATCCTCCTACTTATTTCGTCGTCAGCATATACAAACCTAAAAATGCAAATGATGGCTGACACCTTCGTCAGCATTAAGAAGACCATCTTTTAAAATCAAAAGCGTAAAAAACATTTTTTTTGCAATCATAATCCACGCTGATTCGTGTTCATTATGTAAACCTTAATATGAAAGTGAATGAGCTAATTATTTAATTTATCCAATGACTACTGAAGAATTAAAGGAATTGTTGAATAGAGCATATAGGTACTCATTATCATTAACTAATAATGATGATGATGCATTTGATTTAGTTCAAGACACCTATCTGAAATTAATTCAAAAGAATAAACCATTAGTTATTTCATTTTTCATAACCTCATTGCGAAATAAATATATTGACAACATTCGCAAGGAAAAAACAAAGAACAACTACTCAAAGAATACTCGATTAGATTTAGGGTATAGCCCCAATTTTACAACTGAACCCTATTTGGAAAAACTATTATTAGAACTAAAAACAAGAGATCGAGAAATTATATTTTTAGCTGTTGTTGAAGAATATACGGCACAAGAAATAGCTGATTTAATTAATATTCCAAGAGGAACTATTCTTTCGATTTTAGCGAGAACGAAAGAAAAATTAAGTAGTTACCCCAATTATTAGGACAGATTATATTATTAATTAAGATATTAAATTAGCAGGGTTTTCAACATATCAATACCCGGAATTTTGTGATTTATTTCGGCTGGTGTTGAGATGTTGGAAACAAACAAATCAGTTGGCCGGTTATCGCCAATTGATTGATGCCTTCTTTCATAATTGTAGTAATCAAAATACTCATTCAACAACCGATAGAGATGAGCACCATCTTTAGGTGGGTTGATGTATACTTTTTCATACTTTACGCTACGCCATAATCGCTCTATGAATGCGTTATCGGTAGCTCTACCTTTGCCATCCATGCTTAATTGGATGCCTTTTTCCAAAATAAACGTGCTGAATACCTCAGAAGTAAATTGACATCCCTGATCAGTGTTTATTATTTCAGGCTTTCCATGCATCATGATCGCCGTTTCAATCGTTTCTTTACACCATTCCGCATCCATGGTATTAGATACTGACCAATTCACTACAAACCGGCTGTGTAGATCTATGACGGCACAAAGGTACATGAAGCCTTTTTTCATAGGAATATATGTGATATCAGTAGCCCACACCTGATTAGAGCGATCTACCTGAAGCCCCCGAAGTAAATAAGGGTAAACTTTATGGTTTTTATGCCTCTTGGAGGTGTGTTTACCTGGTAAAATAGCTCGTAAGCCCATAATTCGATAATACAATCGGTCTATTCGGTTGCGACTAACTTCATACCCCTTGTCACGTGTCAGCCAGGTATACATTCTTGGTGCACCTTTTTCGGGATGATCCAGATAGTGTTGGTCAATTAAACGCATTAACTCTAGGTTTAAAGGTGATTCTTCTCGCGGTTGATAATAAATACCTGAGCGATGAACCTGTAATAACTCACATTGTTTCACTATACTTAGTTGAGGGTGATCCTTGCTTATCACCATTCGTCTTTCCTTGAGAGGCTTTACCGCAAGGCGTTCTTTAAAAAATCATTTTCAACTTTCAATTGACCTATAGTCTTGAGGAGTTGATCCTTTTCGGTTTCTTCTTGGCTTTTACCAGATGTATTTCCCGAGTCAAATACTTGTTCCGCATTTGAAAGGAACTCACGTTTCCATGTATTGATTTGCGTGGGATGTAAATCATATTTTTGAGCCAATTGGGCCACTGTTGATTGCTCTTTTATGCATTCCAATACAACTTTGGTTTTAAATTTTGAGGTGAATTTTCTTCTACTTGCCATAACAGTAAATTTAATCATTTTAAAGTTTAACTTACTGTCCTAATTTTTGGGGGATGATCATTAAGAAAGAAATTGGAAGAAAGAAAACATTATGAAAAATCTTGATGAGCAAATCAAAAGTATATATAATTCTAAATCATTGTCTATTGAACAAGTAGAATTAATAAAAGGAAGTACACCGAAAAGTACTAAAATACAAATCAAACATCTGTTCAGATATGCCGCAATTTTGATTTTGGCTGTAGGTAGTTATTTGATCTATCCTAAAATCCGGCAAAAAATTATCATAAATAATTTTGCTCAAGAAATTGCAATCAAACATCAAAAACAAATTCCTTCTGTGTTTTTATCCAATAGTATTACAGCTATTAATTCCAAAATGAACAAATTAGATTTCAATTTAATCCTTCCTAAAAAAAACATTTCTGAATTAGAATTAATCGGAGCCAAATACTGTTCGGTCGATAATAGAATTGCTGCCAAATTGGAATTAAAAAATAGAACTAATGAAATAGTTACATGCTACGTTTTTAAAAAAATAGAAAAATTCAAATTTGATAATCAAATAAACAGTAATAGTTCGAAAGTAACTTTTTGGGATAATAATGATGTCATTTTTGCGCTTGCTCAAAACGAGTAATTTTTAAAAACTACCTAATGAAAAATACGATATCAACACTTCTGGTTTTACTTTTCATTACTTCTTGTAAGGATATAAAACGAAAAAAAGAGATCTATACAGAAAAAAACCCAAGTAATTCCTTTACATTAAACGGCAATAATTTAAACACTATTTCTATTGCCAAAGATGCTTTATATCCTGAAACCATTTTATATAATTCAAGAAATGATCAATTCATCGTAGGTTCTTTTCGAGATGGGAATATTTATGAAATAGATCACAAAGGGAACGCTAATTTATTTATTGAATCTAATTTACGTAGCATATTAGGAATGCAAATTGATTACAATAGAAATAGAATTTTAGCTCTTAGTTCGGATATAGGAGCAAGTATAAACAGGTATAAAGGAGGAATTAAAAACGAAGCTACACTCGCGGTATTTGATTTAATATCTAAAGAATTACTATTTACAGTAGATTTAGCAAAACTAAAACCTAACAGTAAGCATTTAGCAAACGGATTGGCCATCGACACCAAGGGAAACGCCTATATTACAGATAGTTTCACCCCCGTAATTTACAAAGCGGATACTAATGGAAATGCATCCATATTTTTAGAGGATAGTCATTTTGTAGGTAAAGGAATAAATTTAAATGGCATAGTATATCATACTGACGGGTATTTAATTACAGTAAAAAAGAGTGATGGTACTTTATTTAAAATCCCACTATCTGAGCCTAAAAAATTCTCAAAAATCAATATAGAAGATCCGTTTTACGGAGGAGATGGTTTATTCGTTTTAAATAATAATAATTTAGCCCTAGCTACAAATATAGCTGCTGGAAAAGCAACGGAATCTATATTCTTATTACAAACTAATGATAATTGGCTATCAGCAAAAGTCACCAATGAAAAATACCTGGGAAAAGTATATCCCACAACGATTGTTTCAAAAGGCGATAACTTATTTGTTCTTCATAGTAATCTGAATGTCCTGGTTAGCAGTTCAAAAGCAGAATTATTAGAAGAAAATACAACTAATGATGTTTTAAAAAAGAGAGCTACAATTCAACATATTGGGACATTAAAATAAGCCTTCACAACCCGATCCCTACCGGAGGCCATTCTGAAGAAGAATTACTATATTGGTAGTTAAACGTCCTATGGCACCTCACCTTCGGACGAAGTGTTTTTCCCTCCATCGTCATCCTGAGCGATAGCGAAGGAGCTTTTACTATACGTGATTACAATGAAAGCTACTTCGGTGCCTCAGCATGACGGTCAAGACGTACTCCTCGTTGGTCAAAACGACCTTGATAAATAAGCGTTAAGAAATAGCCTACATTGCCTGTTGAAGGGCAGCTATAAGTCGAAGCCTTAACTGCAAAAGATTTATTAAACCCAACGAAAAAACACACAAAAACGTAACCTATTTTTAATTTTCGCATACAAATAAGGTGATCAAATGTGCGCACGTTTATATTTACACTTTAACAAATCTATATTGGATGTAAAGTGCATATAAACTATAGCCAATTGTTGTGCTTAATTAAGAAAACCTCATGAAAGACACGATTAATGTTAGTATGAGAAATACCTGTTTTTTTTGTTCTGAACCAATCTTGGAAAAAAAGACTCAAGAGCATATAATTCCTGATAGCTTATTGGGGAAACTTGGGATTAAAGAAGAGACTATAACAGGAAAAGGTGTATTTCAATATAGTCGTGTAAAAGTTCCTGCACATAAGACTTGTAATAGTCAATTTGGAAGTAAATATGAAGATAGAACCTTAAAGTTACTCGATGACCCAGAAAAATTGATAAAGGATTTGAAAGCTGAAGAATCGGGAATGTCAATTATATACGGACCAAATGAATCCGTGACCGCACTCTTTGCTACTTGGTTGTCAAAAATATATTATGGACTTTTTTATAATGACTATCTAAAATTGATGATATCGAACATAAAGAAGTTTCACAAAGGATAATTGAAACTGACAATTTCAGAATGATTCAAAAAGCATATAAAGATGAAGTCGGATTTTGTTTACCTTCTAGTTTATATGTATTCCAGTCTGAAAAGGACTTTTTTGACTTAAGAACGTTTGTATATCCTCAGACGATAATGATGAAAATTCATAAACTAGTATTCATATTAGCTATTGAAGACGGATTCTTAACAAAAAACTATCTTAATGATGGAATACTTTCAAATTTTAGAGATAAGCTCTTATTTGAAGAAAAGAAAAATGATAATTTTCCTATTCACCTGTATGCTTTATCTGAAATTATGGCTTTAAGAATGTGTATTCCAAAGACTCCATCATTCGTTTATTCAAATAACCAGATTATGAACATGAGTTTATCTACTGGTGTTGCGAACCCCGAAGAATATTACAAAGTAGATGAAGAATTAATTGCAAAAACGCGGAATAAAATATTATTAGTATTGAATGTAAAAGTAGAATAACTAAGCACAACACGCGGTCATAAAACATTGCGCGGACAGCGCTATATTTGAACAAAATAACATTTAATCAACGGCTTAGCCGCTTGATAGGTTTGTGCTTCAAATTGCGCAACGATTTCATACCGCTACCATAGTCAACCATTGCAAAATGCCTATAACTTGATTTTAACAAATATTTTCGCGATATTGGTGTATAATTGCACCAGTTAGATTTAAGTTATGCCGAGACAAAGTATATCTTTCACAGAGCCGAACGATGAATGGTTACGTGCTCAAGTTGAGAACAAAGAATACTCAAGCAAGAGTGAACTTGTAAACGACTTGATAAGACAAGCAAGGAATCAACAAAAGCAGATTGATTACATTCGAATGAAACTAGAAGAAGCTGAAAACAGTGGCTTTACAAGTGCTTCCAAAGACGAAATACTAAAGGAAGCTAAATCATCGCTGAATGGCTAACTACAAGTTAAGTAACGCCGCAAAGGAGGACTTAATACGAATTTATAAATATGGAGCGTTCAAGTTTGGAGAAAACCAAGCCGAAAAATACTATGATTCTTTTTTCGAATACTTTGGAGTTATAGCTAAACGACCTTTGTCTTTCGAGTCGGTAGATTTTATTAAATCTGGGTATCGCCGTTGTGTTTGTGGTGCTGACAGCATCTATTTCCGAATAGAAGATGATGTAGTAGAAATCATGACAATAATTGGACGTCAAAACGTGTATGATGCCCTTGATGAATAGTCAAATGAACAAAAACGGTTGGCAACATTAAATAAAATCCATAGGCCGGAAATGGGTTAGTAAAAGGTAGTGGTCGTTTGAGTCATCGGCGAACTCGAAGTATTACGGGATTGCCAAAAGGCATTGGACAAACTATTTTGCGCCGTCGCTAAGTTCTTCGACAGAGGGCTCGGACCATAGAGTGATACCTCAGCATGACGGTCAAGACGTACACCTCGTTGGTCAAAACGACCTTGATAAATAAGCGTTAAGAAATTTAAAACACTCGGATAGTGAATGAATTCATATTATTGGAGCGCAGCGAGTTTATGAATCCCAACTGCGCATCTTAAATTTTAGTGTATTTATCACCGTCTTGATCTTTTGATTTTTTGCGATCAAGCGAAAAGAACAAGAGGATAAAATACTGTTGATCAAGACCACCCTTTATAGTCGTGTACACGAATTAGTTGGCAACTATTTTCAGATCATTTGAACCTCCCCCCTATTGAGCTGTACAGGTCTATAAAATACTTAGAACCATGTCAACGAAAACGCTTATTCAAAACCCGGTGGTATCATTCACTTCAGGATTTTTATTATCAATCGCACTTATTGTTAGCTCATTTTTATATTTTTTAACAGCAGATTTTAGCATAACAAACCCACATAACTTACGGGAAATAGAATCACAAAACTTAGAACACTTGCTCTTCTTAGCGAAGGTGATACCAATAGCATTTATTGCTTTTCTGCTTTTACTGGGGACAGGCAAAAAGTATACCGCATTGGGATTTTTCTGCGTGCCTTTAACGCTTCTTGCTTTTAAATGTATGGTGTTTTTTAAAGTTGAATTTCACAATGGAGACTATAACGAGGCCATTTGGAAGCAAGAAAAGGTCAAACCTTTTGAGATGGCAAAAGTAATGGTGGAAGGCCATGACCTGGATTTTTTGACCATGGAAGAGTTGATAGCGAAGCTTGGTCCCGGAGAAGTGGGGTATGAGTGGAATGGTTATTACGAAAAGGTGGCCTACCAGGTAGAAGACGGTTGGGAGCTCCGTGTGTATCACGATTGTATGGACGTCAATTGGGTGGAGTTTGAACGTGAAACGGAAGAGGTTGACAGCCCCTCTGAACGTGTATTAGCATTTTTGATTCCGGAAGAATTGTAAAGACATTTAAATGAGGCACAAGGACCTCCTCTTTCTGTGTACTTTTGGGTTCCTGGCTCATGAGTGCCGAACGCCATCAAAACACTGGCGTAGAGCAAAAGGAGCTGACAAGTCGCAATGAACTTATACGATCTGCTATTAGCCCCAAAAAACACGCTATAAAATAAATAAGTACTTCTTCATTGCAATAGATTTTATAAAGCATCGGAAACCGCAGCACCTATTTGAAAGTCACTTCTTCATAAACTGAGCTAAAGCCGCTTCCCGGTCCGCTTCCAGTTGCTTCGAAAACTGTTTCGCGGGGGCATTAATATGATCATGCAAGTACTTGTTACTCCATCGAACATACTCCGCAATTACCGGAAATAAATCCATACCCTTTTCCGTTAAACGATAAATAAAAACTTTCTTATTAGTAGGATGACCGGACTTCACAAGCAGTCCCAACACCTCCAGCTTGCATAACCTGTCTGACAGCCTTGCGGATGAAATCCCCTCATCTGCACTAGAAAAGTCTTTAAATGTTCTTTCTCCAAAATAAACCAGATCCCGGATGATTAATAATGACCACTTGTCTCCAAAGAGATCTAAAGCAGAACTGATCGGACAGTCTGATCTGAAATTTTCTTCTTTCTTTTTTGCTTTCATAATGAAAGTAATTTATATTTGCTTTCGAAACGAAAGTAAAAATAACAAACTTTGAACAATTATAAAACACAACTAGTATGAATACCTCAGTACAAACACTGGAAATTAATGCATCAGTAGAACAAGTATGGGATGTACTATGATCATCCCCCAAAAATTAGGACAGTAAGTTAAACTTTAAAATGATTAAATTTACTGTTATGGCAAGTAGAAGAAAATTCACCTCAAAATTTAAAACCAAAGTTGTATTGGAATGCATAAAAGAGCAATCAACAGTGGCCCAATTGGCTCAAAAATATGATTTACATCCCACGCAAATCAATACATGGAAACGTGAGTTCCTTTCAAATGCGGAACAAGTATTTGACTCGGGAAATACATCTGGTAAAAGCCAAGAAGAAACCGAAAAGGATCAACTCCTCAAGACTATAGGTCAATTGAAAGTTGAAAATGATTTTTTAAAGAACGCCTTGCGGTAAAGCCTCTCAAGGAAAGACGAATGGTGATAAGCAAGGATCACCCTCAACTAAGTATAGTGAAACAATGTGAGTTATTACAGGTTCATCGCTCAGGTATTTATTATCAACCGCGAGAAGAATCACCTTTAAACCTAGAGTTAATGCGTTTAATTGACCAACACTATCTGGATCATCCCGAAAAAGGTGCACCAAGAATGTATACCTGGCTGACACGTGACAAGGGGTATGAAGTTAGTCGCAACCGAATAGACCGATTGTATTATCGAATTATGGGCTTACGAGCTATTTTACCAGGTAAACACACCTCCAAGAGGCATAAAAACCATAAAGTTTACCCTTATTTACTTCGGGGGCTTCAGGTAGATCGCTCTAATCAGGTGTGGGCTACTGATATCACATATATTCCTATGAAAAAAGGCTTCATGTACCTTTGTGCCGTCATAGATCTACACAGCCGGTTTGTAGTGAATTGGTCAGTATCTAATACCATGGATGCGGAATGGTGTAAAGAAACGATTGAAACGGCGATCATGATGCATGGAAAGCCTGAAATAATAAACACTGATCAGGGATGTCAATTTACTTCTGAGGTATTCAGCACGTTTATTTTGGAAAAAGGCATCCAATTAAGCATGGATGGCAAAGGTAGAGCTACCGATAACGCATTCATAGAGCGATTATGGCGTAGCGTAAAGTATGAAAAAGTATACATCAACCCACCTAAAGATGGTGCTCATCTCTATCGGTTGTTGAATGAGTATTTTGATTACTACAATTATGAAAGAAGGCATCAATCAATTGGCGATAACCGGCCAACTGATTTGTTTGTTTCCAACATCTCAACACCAGCCGAAATAAATCACAAAATTCCGGGTATTGATATGTTGAAAACCCTGCTAATTTAATATCTTAATTAATAATATAATCTGTCCTAATAATTGGGGTAACTACACTATTCAATCAATATGGTGACATCCATATCCACAACCGCACCATGCAATCTTCAAACTACATGGACGATGCTGATAAGGGTGCCATTAATGTAGTAAGACACTGCAAGTTCAACGACAAGCTATTCTTAGATGAAAAAATAACTGATTTCACTAATCATAAAAGTGTTACTATTGAGGTTATTAAGCACAATTTACCAATGCTTAAACACCTGTCGGCTACTTATGAACTTAAATCACTAGGGAGCAACAAGACCGAGCTTAGCATGCTATCTCAAAATTCCGCCTTCCCTGGTTTTATGATTCATTTAATGAAAGGGCAACTAAAAAAATCAGTAGGACAGCACCTCTTCGGAATGAAATACTTCATCGAAACGGGTAAAATCGTTGACAGCAAGAATTACCAGGAAATTCATAGCAATTACAACTAAAAAAGTAACTTAGTGCGCCAAAAAAGGATCAGCCTAAAATACTTCGTACAATAAAATCCAAAGTTCATAACCGCTTCATACTTTACAACGAAGAAGTTTTAGCCCAAACGTCCTACCCTAATACAAAGCACATTGAACAACTTAATTAGTTACAGTCAAGGATTGCTTTTCTGTTTAAAAAAAATCTCCCGCCTCAAACATCTACGCAAAAAGAGTGCGTATATACTTTTTAATCTTGAGGAAGAACAAAATACACTAACTGACAAACAATGAATCGGATGACCGCATCGATCAGGCCCAAAAGGCATCCATGGCTTGAGTAAAATTTGTTACCACGTGAATCAACTGCCATCCAAATGTATTCCCAGATGACCGCTTATTTTTGCAAATTAACAGGAGCCCCGATGCCACGCGACCTATATAAAGAAGAATTACTATATTGAAAGTCAAACGCCTCACTTATATCATTTAGACATTGCACAACATCCCTCAACATGGATTTGATAATTCAAAAAATAAACTCATCTAAGCTAAAAGACCTTAATGAGCTTGCAAATGAAGCCGAATCCGAAGGGTTCCGGTTTGTTTCGAAAACCATTCACGAATGGATAGATAAAACCAATGACTTTTCTAAGAACGGAGAGTTCTTGCTAGGAGCTTACGCCAACGGAAAATGCATTGCAATCGGTGGTTTAAATAGCGATCCTTATATTCATAATCCGGATATAGGAAGAGTGAGACACCTTTATGTATCCAAAAGTTTTCGAAGAATGGGAGTTGCCACTCAGATTGTGAAAAAAATAATTAATGGGGCTGAGGATAATTTCAAAACGCTCAGACTCTTTACAAGCAATTCCGAAGCGTCAGTATTTTATACTAAAATGGGTTTCTCCCAATCAAACAGGCACAAAGAGAGTCATGTAAGAGCATGCCGAAAGACAATTGAAAACATTAACAATAATAAAAACCATGAGTGAATTTTCGAGCTATGAAAAAATGTCAAGCAGCATAAAGAAACTTGGCCTAAATGAAAGTGAATTTTCAAAAATGGAAAAATTTAAATGGGTGGTTACTGAAAAAGTTCATGGAGCCAATTTCAGCTTTGTTTATGAAAACCGCACATTAAAGTTTGCTAAAAGAAAAGAATACCTATCATGGAACGACGATTTCTTTGGCTTTCAGCTAATTGTAAATAAGCTCGAAGATCGTATACTTCGATTATTCGAAGACTTAAGTTCAGCTGAAAAGGCCAACAAGTACATTGTTTATGGCGAGTTATTCGGAGGGAAATACCCGCATCCTGATGTAAAAGTCAATGATCATTTAAATGCCATTCAAACGGGGGTATATTATTCACCGGCTATCGAGTTTTGTGCTTTTGACATTGCAATAGAAAATAACACCTCAGATTCAAAGCACTATTTAGATTATGAAACGGCTATTTCCTATTTCGAAAAACATGAGCTCTTTTATGCGAAACCATTGCTGATAGGAAAATTTAGAGATGCGGTAAATTTTAACCCCCGCATTAATTCAGCAATACCAAAAGAACTAGGTTTACCGGAGCTAGCCGAAAATTTAATTGAAGGTGTAGTAATTAAGCCTTTTAATCAAACGGATAGTGAATCTTTATCCTCCCGCCCTATCGTTAAACTCAAGAACAAGGAATTTGATGAAGAAAATAAGTTTCATCAAGCAGAAAAATGGTCATACATACCAGAGGTTTCATCGAAATCAGAAGACCTTTCTTTTATTTTAGATGAGATCAGGAATTATATCACCAATAATAGATGTATCCCTACGGCCCCAGGCGTATATTACTTAATGGGTAAAAGTTTATGGAGATCTGCCAATTTGGTATCAGGTATTTTTTGTAATGTTTGCTTTAACCATTCCAGTGGTTCTACATCATTTAGTTTGCAGGTACCGAAAAAGGAATACATCATAGCTGCCTGTTGAGCTGCATTGTGCGAACCGGCAAACAAATAATTCTTTCTACCTAAAGCCAGTGGGCGAATTTTGTTTTCTACCGCATTGTTATCAATGTGCCATTCACCGTTTTCAGTATATCGGCTTAATTGCGGCCACAGTTTTAAAGTATAAGCAATTGCTTTACCTATTGCGCTTTTAGGGAGTACTGCTGGATAAGTTTCATCAAGCCATGTTTTGAATTGATCCAGCAAAGGAACTGATTTTTCCTGACGCAATGATTTTATCTCGCTGACATCGAGCCCATTATCTGTTACCCTGCGTTCTACAGCATATAATTGCTGTATTAATTCTAGTGCATAAGTAGCCAACTTTGGATCATTTTGTTGAGCGACTTCAAACTTGCGACGGGCATGAGCCATGCAAGCAATATGGGTAATGGCTTCCTTTTTGCCTATAGTACCATATCCTGCATAGCCATCAGTTTGTAGGCAGCCCTTAAAATCAGCCAATAATTCATTGGGCACTTCCTGGCCTCTGGAAGCGTAATATTGGAATATTACCAGCTTGCTTTTTGGTAATAAAAACACCCATTGATACCCCTTATGCGTGCTCCCCGGTTTCTGATTACTTAACACCGGAATCGGACTTTCGTCAGCTTGTATGTAATCCGACCCTCTTATCTGCTTGGTCATCAGTTCATAAAGTGGGGTGAGTAAATCACAGGTCTTTCTAAACCAACCAGTGATCGTTGATTCAGGGATTTTCATCCCATCTCGTTTAAAGATTTGTACCTGACGATAAAAGGGCAAGTGATCAATGAACTTACTAACCATTAAATAGGCTAAAAGTGAAGCTCCCGCATTGCCATTTGGGATAACCTGAGTTGGCAAATCCGCTACCGTGATTTCTTCATTGACTTGTTTATATACCGGACGAACGGTTTTGTTGACATAAAACTTACCCGGTGTATATTCAAGTACCTCCGATACTTTTTCCCCGATTTTAATACAACGCTCCGTGTCGATACCTTCTGGCTCAATCACCTCTTCTTTGCGAGGCAGGTGCGCCGGTAATAACAAACGTTTTGCGTTGTTTTTAGCAGGTTTGTTACGTTGATAAGTGATGTTTTCCTGTTCGGGTTCTTCTTGTTGGGCAGGTGTATCAAACAAGGATTGCTGACCATTATCACCAGCGATGAAACGCTCTTTTTTGCTGCCAAATAGCATCCGCTTTAGCTGTGCCAGTTCTTCTTTTAGAAAGGCTACCTCTTGACGTAAAACCAAATTTTCTTCTGCTAAATCTTGCTGTTTTGGCATAGTTAAAAATACGCAAAAATAGGTTTTAAACCTATGTTTTAGCCCTTTTATAGCGCACTTTTTTCTTAATAGAATCTAGTTGTATTCCTTCTATTATCATCACCAATTCAGACCAGGTGATTTGAGTGGAATCATCACATGTCGGACGTTCAAAAACACCTCGTTCTAATCTTTTGTAGTAAAGGGTAAAGCCACCTTTCTGCCAATGCAATAGTTTAATCAGGTTACGATTTTTATTCATAAATACATAAACCGATCCGTCCAATGGATTAGATTGCATCTCTGTTTGTACTAAACCAGCCAGGCTATCAAAGCCTTTGCGCATATCAGTTGGTTTACGGTGAAGAAAAAAACGATTCGAGCTGCTTAAGGTAAACACTAGATCAGCCCAATGAGTGTTTTGAGTAGACCTGTAGCTTTCGGGTCTGACAGGCGAACAACCACTCCGTTGGGGTAACAGATTTCGATCGGACTGGCTAATGAACTAGCTTTTATTTCTGTAAAACCAGATTTCTCATCAATGGCCTCTTCTCTGTATTTCTTCACCCAATACGACATTAAATGCTGCGCTACACCAACTGAGCTACAGAACTCCTTTTGACTTTGACCACTGCGTTCCCATTCTTCTATCAATGGAAACATCTCCCCGCTATTTCTTTGTTTAGACATAACTATCTGTTTTTAATGCCTAAATTCGTCATTTTGATGTTATCAGTAAATACACTCAACACCGTAGGGATACTAATAGATTAGAAAGTGCTATATCTAAAATTGGCGCACTGGACTTCAGCAATAAGCAACGACTAAAGGACATTGAGCAAGAGCTCCTAGAGGACACCCTGGCAGATTTTAATGAAAACAATGAAAATCTGTTAGAAGAATTACCGGCTGGGGATCAGGAATGGATTTATGAACGTGTGAAATCAGAAGTAATGGCGTTAATAAATGCTGCTAATAATGTATAAGCGGTATTAAAAAGACTGTTAATGTATAATGTGTCAACATCAATCAAGAAAAGAATATTATACAATTTATTGATTGGAACACTCTTATATCAAAAAAACCAAATGAATGAAATAAAAACAAGTTGGTCAAAAGAATCTCCCCCATATGGAGCTTTTGACGACTATGTTATTTTTGAATCAATTGATAAGAATGAAAGGATCTTAATTCGTCCAGAGGAATTTGATTTTTTGATAGCTCAGCTATTTGAGAACTGGAAAAACGAAAATCAAAATATATCCAAATACTTAGAGAATGGAATGAGTGTTCAGGATTTAATGGCATCGATGAAAAACCATCTATAATTCTTGACAATCGAGATTCCATCAATGCTATAAAATTAATCAAGGGAGTTAAAGAAATGAAATTTGCGACATTGACTAAAAGGGACGTGGAAACCCTTCTTGTTTTTTTAATCCGTAATGAAACCAGTAAATTAAAAATCTGGAAGCAGTAAAATATGGCTATTTCAAAAAAAGGACTGAGAAGCATTTCAGTAAATGAACAGGAGTTTTATTGGAAATTCAATGAAAAAATAATCGTGAGTTCAAGTGCATTTAAAAATAGTCTTTTGATTATTGATTTCGGGTGGTATGATGAGTGGTTATATGTGAATGACAAGGAAAATAAACCTCCTGATTTCGAACCTAAAAGTGTTACTCCTCACTTTGTCAGCGAATCAATTTCCTTTGCCCTTGCTCAAGGTTGGACCGAAGGAAAAATGGAAATAACATGCAAAAACGGAAACTATCAAATAAACAAACACGCTACCACATTAAATAAGGCTTGATAGGACATTTCCAGGCAGATTCATAGTTAACTAATGGAAACTACTTTGGAAATAAATCATCCTACCAACCTATTTCGCATAAATCGATATTGTTTTAATTACTGAAGAAATCGAGTTCCTTAACTTGCTCTTCTTTGGATGACAAACTACTTAATCCATGTTTTGCCTACATAGATTTCTTCGGAGTCCTGAGGTGACACGATTGAAATATGGTACAAGCCCGCCTGCATACTTTCAGGAATTCCCCATGCTAAATCCTTGCCTTTTGTATTTTGAACAGTGCCTTCGTGAACCAAAACACCTTCTTCCGAGTAAACTCTAACGATAACATTATTACCTGCTATACCGCCTTTAATAAAAACAGTTGAACCTGTCGTTGAAGGGTTAGGATACAAAGACAAACTACTATTTCCCTTGGCGGCTAAGTCTTCAATACCTACGATTGTTGCAAAAGAGACGTCGTAGCGGCTGGATCTAACACTAGAAAAGTCATCTGACATATTAATCCAAAACACAGGTTCCTCATGACCTTCAGCGAAAAATTCGTATGAATTTAGGATAGTGGTATCACCTTGTTCTATTTGAAAAGCATCTAATAATGGTTCCGGCGCCGGAGCACCTCCAAGAAACACACTGTCAATGAGTAATTCGGTGCGTTTTACCAATAAAACATCTTTCATTACATTATTACCAGCTATTGCTAAGGTAAGTTTGCCCCAACCAACCACATCGGAATTGATGCTAACATACTGCTTGCTAAATCCGGGTGTGTTAGTTAATCCAAAACTGGCAACCGTCAAAAGGAAATCTGTTCTGAATTCAATGGTAGAAGACCAATTCGATTCATAGGTCGCCGGAAAGGCAATAATGGGAGCCGGAGTTTCAAAAATATTGGTCGATCCGGGAAATTCCAACTCATCACCAGGGCTACCTGTAATAGCTGTAATATCACTGCTCTGAGACAATAAAAAACTGCCTGTTTCTGCGATCCCATCGGTCGTAACTTCCGTATAATACTCACTTTCAACCCTAATATCACCTAAATTAGAACCGCCAAGTGAGAAACGGGTATATGTATCAAAATTCTCCCTGGTAGCCGGAGAAAAAATGGTAGTATCTACCTTTATAGGAAGCGGCAAGTTTGAATAATCATAATCAACATTTGTTCCCTCAACAGGAATAGCGATTCCTTCATTATTAATGTTAATCACCCTCATATAAGAGGCGTTATGCAGCGTATTAGCCTGAGTTAACGTAATCTGTGCATTTAACGAAAAAGTACTCAGACTTATTAGAAATCCTACTAAAATTAATTTTCTCATTGCTACTTATTTAATACGAAATTTTCTCTTTTGTTTTTTAACATTAACTATACCCGCATATTCAAAAAAAGTCAATATCAGGTTATGAACGCAAATATAACGCAATATCTATTTGAAGCATCTAATTTTGTACAAAAGTCTTTAAAAACTACTTTGTTTAAGAATTCAGGTCGATTTCTAAACCCTAGTACCTAACTAATGACAAACATGAAGTATATTAAGGATTATATACATCAATAACTTATAATTAAAAAAGATGTCTCATAAGGAGTAAATAGGCCAAAATAGTCATTGTTACATTAGAAAACAGGAAATGAAAACAATAGTTTATAGTGCAATTACATCTTTATTACTATGTCTTCTTGTGCTATTGAGGTACCGATTAGTTCATTCGAAAATAGTCACAGGTGAGTCGGAGGTGAAATATAAAATGATCGATTTAGGGCAAAATGATTTTTTCAGAAACGGAATTGAATCTTTGCTAGGAAAAAAAAGGGTCTTCTTAAAAGATCAATTTGACAACATTCAATGGATATACGTCAACAAGACAAATTTCAAAAACCTTCATCCTGAAAGCCCCATAACAATGAAAAAAAAGAACTACACTATTAGCTTCGAATTTGAAACAAAACCTTTGATTTTGGGGGGATTTGCTGTAGCCAGAATAATTTCTTATAAAAAAATTAATAAAAGCCCGGAAATACTAAAATCTTAAAAAACGATTTACTAACAGGATGCATTTCCGATAGTCATCGGAAGGTACTATATTGAAAACCTAATACCCTATAGCTTTTTATGAGGTTTTAGGCACTAGTACATATGGAAATAGAATCACTTCTGAAACATATAAACAAACACATAGATTTATCCGATCAGGAGACATCCATTTTGTCCGAACATGTAAAAACCAGAAATTACCTGAAAGGCCAATTTATTGTTCAGCAGGGAGACGTATGCAAATGTGAGTCTTATGTTATATCGGGTTGTGCTAAAACTTTTTTTATCGACCAGGAAGGAAACGAATACGTCGTCATGTTTGCCATCGAAAACTGGTGGACGGCAGATTTGGGCAGTTTTATTACGCAACAACCTGCAGATTATAATGTGCAATGCCTGGAAAACACGAAAGTAGCTCAGATCTCCTATGAAAGTCTGAAATTATTATATACTCAAATCCCAAAACTTGAACGTTTTTTCCGTATAATCATTCAAAACGCGTTCGTAGCTTCGCAAAAAAGAGTTGTCAGAAACTTAAGCCTTACGGCGAAAGAAAGGTACCTTATTTTTCGTAAACAATACCCGGCTATCGAACAGCGTGTCCCTCAATATTTAATCGCTTCCTACCTTGGAATAACCAAGCAATTCTTGAGCAAAATAAGAGCTGAGCTCATCATGGATGACTAGATGATGTTCATCTAGTTTAACTTCCTTTTTACTGCTAGTTGAATTTTTTTGACAACCGCAATGTGGAGCTTTGTGTTATGAATAATTAACAAAAAGCTTATGTCAAAATTATTAGAAAAAATCACGGATCTGAACGATCTCATCCTTCAGGGTAAGGCTATGGAAGCCTTTGAAAAGTATTACGATGACGATGTAATAATGCAGGAAAATGAATCGGAACCTGCCATTGGAAAAGAGGCTAATAGAAAAAGGGAAGAAGCGTTTTTGGGTAATATCACCGAATTCAGAAGTGCGCAAGTGCTCAAAGTCACCTTAGGAGAAAACACCACTATGGTTGAGTGGCAGTACGATTACACACACAAAGAATGGGGCATTCGAAACTACACCCAGGTAGCTGTACAGGAATGGAAAAATGGGAGAATCGTTAAGGAAAAATTTTACTATAACAATCAAAAACCGGTATCATGAAACATAAAATAGTCAATACATCAACATCTTTTGCTCCACTAGCCATAAGAGTTATGCTAGGCTTTGCGGTATTTCCACATGGAGCGCAAAAACTGCTTGGATGGTTTGGGGGATATGGTTTTACTGGAACAATGGCCTTCTTTACAGAAACCATGGATTTACCATGGCTCATTGGCTTTCTTGTTATCTTACTTGAATCTTTTGGGGCACTGGCATTAATTTCCGGGTTTGCAACGCGGATAATAGCCGCATCTTACCTGCTTCTGGCATTAGGAATCGTATTTACTTCCCATATTCAACATGGCTTTTTCATGAATTGGTTCGGCAACCAGCAAGGTGAAGGTTATGAATACTTCATTCTATGGATAGGGATGGCCATCAGCCTTATCATTACCGGAGCCGGTAACTACTCAGTAGATCGCAAATTAAGCCCAAAGCAGGCCGGTAACTAACATCGTATAAAAGTAAGCGCAAACTTTAGCGATATTGGAAGGTTGAATCAATTCAGCAATTGAGTAGCGATTTGAAAGCGAACTACTTTTAAGTCGCTACTAACTTTATAGCTTCTGCGTGCCTGATGTATCTTTCTTATTTTGTAATTAGTTCAAGGGCTTTCTTGATATACAAATCTTCACCGTTTAAGAAACTGTCAATGGTTTCTTTAATTTCGACGTTCGGAAGCGTACCTCTGTTGGCAGGGTTCTTTGAGGGGTCTGTAGCCAGAACGACACGATACCTGGGGATTTGGATAAGAATTTTCGAGAATTGAAGCTTAAAATTACTGTAACCTTCCCCCATTTGACCAGCATAAAGGCCACCTGTCTCCTCTCCAATTATCACTCCTCTGTTATTAGATTTCATAAGAGACGCAACTTGTGACGTCAAACCATTTACCAACAAGTAAATGTTCCCTTTATAATTGGAGGCATGTGGTGCATGCAATCCTGCTCCTTCAAATCCATCTGTAACTTTATAGATATCATCTTTTAAATGTTGGTAGTTTTTTGTGGAGTCTTGAGGCATTTTAACATCGATTGTTGCCTGCCTGGTGATTAAATGTTTCACATAGTGAAAAGGTTTATCAGTTAGCTTGGAATAGAGGTAAATCGGATAGCCTCTGGAACCACCTATATTCCATCTTAAATCAATAATCAAATCTTTAATGTTTTCTTCGTTAAGTTTCGCAATAAACTCATCCAAAAATGAAGTAAATACATCCCATTTGATGAGTGCAAAAAAAGAAATGGTGAGATACCCGACACCGTCCTGAATGTCACAATGGTAATAAGGTGCAGTATGTATACTCTCTTTATGATACCCTTGCAATATGCTCATAGATTTAATTTTCTCAGGATCCATTAATTCAATAGTGGTAGACAGTGATTCCGAACCGGTATTAAATTTTATCGAAACTTCCTTCGATCCATTCGCACTATAATAACGTCTGAACCGCTCTTCTATCAACTTGATTTTTGTCGTCTGAATGTTAGCATCGGTACTTACTTGTTTTTTTAGTTTTGAGAGAATAACCTCACTCGACTCATCGTTAATGGATTCTATCAGATACCCTCTTTTGATTTGAGGGCTTGAACAAATGTTATTTTTCACATAGAGCTGATTGGCAATAATTTTTACGTCCAGCGGTATTTGGAGCTTGTTGGGCTTCGCTTTTAAAACGCGTTGACTTGTTCGTACATCCTTAATAAGTACGAATACAGGTGCTATTCTTTCACTGAACTCATATACAGTAGCAGAATCACTTAACTCATTTTCAATGCTTTTGAAGAGTGAATCAAACGCTGTTTTGTCGGCAAAACGAAAAAGTGCGGGATGAACAGCATAGAGTTCTTCCTGGAATTGTTTTAAATCCTTTTTTTGTTCATTGATTGAAAGGAATTGTGCAATACAGCTATTTACAATCAATAAAAATAGGGTACCGAAATGTAGTTTCATAGTTATTTGTTCTAGAGTTGAAAAGGCATCAATCCATTATTGCCTGTTAAACATCCCTTTGGTTTAAGATTAAAACCATCAATTCAAAACCTACTACTGGCCGGTTAATATGACAAATTTCCAATTATTTTCAAAGAAAAACGCGCTATCGGCAATCGCGTATCGACTTACGTTTTGAGACAATTTATTAAACACAAAAACCACTAAACTTACCCTTATCTAGTTACCAGCATCACCATTCATCCTATATATAAAGGCTTTGAAAAAACAGTGGCGACACACAAACAGCGAAACAAGGAGTCTGTTTCAATAGTTATCAAAAGATGGTATATTGAGAACAAAGACTTCATAGAACTTATGTCTGTGTTTTACCCATTTAATTTCGAAAATTGAACCGACTTACACGCATTTCATCAATTTTAATTCAATTGCAATCAAAAAAAATTGTAACAGCTAAAGAGATTGCCGACCATTTTGAAATCAGTTTGAGAACAGTTTATAGAGACATTAAAACATTGCAAAATGCGGGAGTACCCATTGGATCGGAAAATGGTGTTGGCTACTACATAATAGATGGGTACAGGCTCCCTCCTATCGCCCTAACTAATGAAGAAATCAATGCCTTAATAACCTCAGAACAGTTCATCAACCGTCAGGGTGACACATCTCTTTCCAAAAATTTTGAATCAATGCTATTCAAAATCAAGTCCGTACTTAAAAACTTCCAGCGAGAAAACGTACAAGTTATTGAAGAGCGAACCCGAAACTTCGTGGCAGGAGTGGTTCATGAAAGTAGGTGGCTGTCCGACATTCAAAATTCAATCATCGGCCTAAAAACCATAAGTATCAAGTATCATTCGTTATATAAAAATCAGATTACTACGCGTAGCATAGAGCCTATGGCCGTTTATTTCACCAATAATTCGTGGGTTCTCATTGCTTTTTGCCAACTGCGAGAAAATTTAAGAGAATTTCGCTTAGACCGAATTTCTTCATTAACGGTGACCGAGCTACCTTTCAAAGCCAATATTGATTTCGATTTAAAAAAATATTGTGAAGACGCCCCTCCTAGTTGACATACCCTTGTCACTTCTTGTTTTTAGATTTACTCCATGAACAAATTAATCATGGGAGTTATTGTTTTTTTTATTACTGCCTGTAATCAAAAAAACACAAATAGGAATAGTAAAATGGAAAAGGCAAAAATTGTAGAAGTGATAAAAGGGAAGCCTAAAAAAGGTATGCATTTAGAAGACGCAAAGAGCGCAATAATTAGCCTAAATGTTTTTTTCGAAAAGCAAACGGGGTTTATTGCGCGAAAAACAGCTTTAGCAGCAGATGGCGTATTCATGGACATCGTATACTGGACAGATATGAATTCAGCCAGAATCGCATCCAAAAATGCGATTGAAAGTGACATTTTAGTACCCATTTCTAATACAATGGATGAAGAAACAATGACAATTCAATATTATGAGGTATTTAACGATCTTAAAAAATAGGTGTCGCGCTCCCTACTTTAATAAATTAATGTAGTGGCACAACGAAAATTCACTTTTAATAGTAAAAATCACATTGATTGGGTTAAGGGATATCATATTATCCAATTCAAGAAAAATGAATATGGTAAATTGACGACATTGTAAAAAAGGTATAATGCCTTAACTTTATGGTAACTAAAAGAAAAAAATCATGCGATTATCACTTTTCTTAATGATGAGCTTTGCAGTTTTAACCGGAGCTTGCCAGACAAAACCTCAGTCAAAAGCCGAAAATCACTCCTACCCCATTCAAAAAACGGATGCTGAATGGAAGAAAATCCTTTCTGACAAGCAATTTTATATACTACGTCAGAAGGGCACGGAACATGCTTTTTCAGGAACCTATTGGGATAATAAGAAAAAAGGAACCTATTACTCGGCAGCTACCGGCCAGCCTTTATTCAGCTCCGAGCATAAGTTTAAATCCGGTACTGGCTGGCCCAGCTTTTACAAACCTATTGATGAAAATGCCGTCAAAGAGTTGGTAGACAAAAGTCATGGTATGGTTCGCACGGAAGTAGTGGATAGTGGAAGTGGCTCGCACCTTGGCCATGTATTTAATGATGGTCCACCGCCTACAGGGCTACGCTATTGCATGAACTCTGCTTCACTCCTATTTGTAGCAGAAGGAGAAGAATTACCCAAAATAGTAAAAGAATGGCAAGATAAATATGGCAATTAAGGCTTTCCAAATGAGCTAATTAACGCTCACTCATTTTACGAGACCAAACAACTAAAGAGGTAAGTGTTAAACTAGGCTTTCCTCCAGTGAAAACCTTTATCTACTTTTAAATTAGTCCGACGCAATGCGCTAATACGGGCGAAAATGAAGCTAAAAGTGCTTATTCCCGATGACACCTATAAACCAGCCATAACAACGTACATGTGCATCGGTAAATAATATGGTAAAACTGAAAATACAGCGAACCAACCGTACTTGAATCGGTGTTAGCTATTCTACTAAAGAAATACTTCATTATTTTGGAAGTGGCTATTGATTTGGTGAGCTGTAGTGGCTAATTTTAAATCTTAGTTCTCAACGAGAAATAGCTAATCATTAATTCGTCTGAACAAGTATCAATGAGCACATCTATTAAAACCCCTGTAGTTATCCTTAATGGATTCCTTGGGTCAGGTAAAACAACACTCTTTAGAAAATTACTTTCACAATCAAAGAAGAAAAACATTCCGGTATGTGCAATAGTTAACGACATGAGTGAACTTGATGTAGATGGGGAATTGATTGGCTCCGCTGAATCTGTCGAACACAACCGCCACATTCTGGAATCCATTAACTCCTGTGTATTAAGTAGTAAAAAGGGGCTTGAAAAACTTGACATGGCACTTGAAAAGCTACTATCAAATCAAAACCCGGAATTGATCATCATTGAAACCTCAGGAAGCTGCCACCCAATGCCTCTGGTCAGCTATTTTAACGATCATGTGCAGGTCAGACTTACCGGAGTATTTGTTTTGGTAGATAGCTTAATGCTTGCTCACGACTATGAGTATGGAAAAAACCTGGTGCCACAAATGCAGCAAAATATGGCTCAGGGCAAACGAAATACAGTGAACCTGCTCGTGGAACAGATCCTGTTTTGCAGTCACCTCCTACTCACCAAAGCCGATCGCATTGAAGAGGCGAAGCTTCCTCATATCGCCACTTACATTCAAGCTATTAACCCCTATACCACTACACATTCTGTCCTCTTTGGTAAACTCAAAATCGAGTCTTTGTTTGAACTGGAAGATTACGATTACAATAGAATAGCACGCCTGGTAGATGAACTAAACCCGGTGTTGGAAGCGGAAGAAAATGCAGACAGACCTTACGATTTGGCGACCAGAGTTATAAATGATGATCGTCCGTTTCATCCCCAACGTCTCTGGGACGTATGTCATCAATACCTTGACCAGCGAATATATCGCAGCAAGGGCTTTTTCTGGCTGGCAAGTCGTGATAAATTGTCGCTGCTCTGGAATCAGGCAGCCGGCAGCATCAGCCTGGAAATGATCGGATCATGGCGAGCAGGCATTCTTGAAGATAAGGACAGCGGTATTTTAGAATTTGAAAAAAAGCAGCTCAATGAACTATTAGCGAACGAAACTGGGCGTTTTGGAGATCGCAAATGTGACCTGACAGTCATTGGAGATCACGCCCATGTCGATCGATTTACGGACGCACTCAAATCTTGTTTTCTTAGCGAAGATGAAATAAAACGCTGGAGAGAAGGTCATGAATTCACCGACCCCTGGCCTAAAAATATCGTAACAATGAAAAGTTAAATGCCGTCATTGAGCCCCCGAGCTCTATGGTTTGGAAAAGCACCGGTCGTAGATTACTTTGTTTCATGAATACCGAAAAATACTGGAAGAAAACCTGGACGAATACAGTAATTTTGATGATTATATGAAACCCAAAAACTAAGTAGTAAATCTCAATGGGACATAATATAACAGCGATAATCCTCAAAGGGGAATACAAGGAGTCTAAATCCAAAGCATACGATTTAATAGGAATTCATCTGAGCTTCGATCTTACAATGTTTCCTGTCAATCTTTACTATTCAGCATACTGGCAAGCCAAACTCGGAACAAAAGGAATGTTGGATAACAATGGAGTTGATTACGCCTTATACCCTATCGAAATGGCAATTAGTGAGTTAGTTAACCGCATTTCAATTGATCAGGCACCTATTTACACCGTACTGGCTACCGATTATTTTGGTGGAATAGGAAATCAATATGTCAATGTCTATAAAAATGACCTTTTAGTTGATCCGGGAATAACAACAATTAATCAGGCCTTGGCCTTTATGGGGGTTGACTGTATTAATGGAATGGATGAGTTTGACTCGGTAGGATTATCGAAGTACCGCTCAGAACCTGGCTATCTGGAAAAATATAGTGACCTGGCTGACGAACTGGGAGTCTAATTAGTAGGTTAATACTACATGTAACACAAAATAATTGAAAGGAATGAAGAGACACTTTTTAAACTACTTACTGCTTTTGCTCCTATTAACTACATGTATAATGTCGGCAGTGGCGCAAATAACGCCTCAATTTTCTCCCATCCCCAGTAATTATAACATAACTAGTGCTAACCCCATTCAGGCACTTGATATAACCTATGACGATGAAGATCCCACCAGGCAGGCTTTTCATATTTTCCTCCCCGATTCAACAGCCTCCTACCCACTCGTTATCTTTATTCATGGCGGCGGATTTACCAGCGGATCAAGAGATATAGTAACAAACACCTCTGTGGGGCAAGCAACAATCAAGTCTTACCTCGACCAGGGCATCGCTTTTGCCAGTATCGGATATAGGCTGCTGTCGACGACTGAACAAGATACAGTCGGAGTACTAAAAAGCTTAAACGATTCAAAAAGGGCTCTGCAATTTATACGCCATCATGCCACTGATTTATTTATTGATGCTTCAAAAATTGCCTTATCAGGTATTTCTGCAGGCGCGGGAACTTGCCTCTGGCTCGCTGTACGCCCGGACATGGCAGATCCCGACTCACCAGACCCGGTCGAACATGAATCAACAAGGGTTTGCGCTGTAGAAACTGTTATTAGCCAGGCTACATATGATTTGTACAAATGGGAATCTGAAGTTTATAATAATTTTGATGGAAATGGCACAAACTTTACCATTGACAGTATGGTAAACGTCTTAGGATTCCCCATATATTCCAATTTTTATGGAGGGCTCGATTCTAACTACCACATTTTACATGATACCAAACTTGTTCAATACCGTCGAGAGGTGGACATGTTGTACTACCTTTCACACGACGATCCTCCTCTTTATATCAAAAACAATAGCAGCGCCACACATCCTGGTGATGATATCTACCACCATTATTTGCATGCTAAAACACTTCACGATGCTGCAGCAACAGCTAATCTCCCGGAGCTAAAAGCTGATATTACAGGACTTAGTATCAACACCACTCAAGGTGAAACAGGAGGCCAATTTCTTATCAGGCATCTAAACAACTGCTTATTGACCTCTATTAACCATAAAGAGGAACAGGCAACCAGGCTCCAAATTTTCCCAAATCCGGCAAACACAGAAATTGTTATCAGCACTTCTTCTCATCTAGGAGCTATTAAAGTTGAAATAGTGACCTTGTCCGGAGAACTTGTTTTAGAGCAACAATTCAATAAGCAAGACACTCCGGCACTTGACATTTCTCCTTTAACACCGGGCATATACTTAGTTAAAATCACCTCAAATAATGGTGGTCTTTTTACAGAGCAATTAATCATCGAATAAAAAACACAGATAACACATACAAATGGACATAAAATCAAAAAAAGAACTTGCTTTAAAAGCCTTAGAGAATCATTCGAAAAAGTATGAATTAGAAGGTGCTATGCCCGCAATACCAAAAAGACTCAAAGATTTTTGGGAAACAGAAGAAGCATTCGAATATGATGGTATGTGTTTCCCGGAAGGAACAATACTCCCAGGCTGGGAAGATGATTCCACTTTTAGGTTACATTTAGTAGCCCCGATGTGGGATAATATGCTTTTGGGTTTTGATGATGCCGTTGTAGGTCCTAGTGGTGACTGGAACAAAGCATGTAATTACCTCCCTATTTTTGTAGGTGGATTTCAATCTGAATTTTGTATAGTGGTAAAACTTGACGATGAAAAGTGTCCCGTAGGCTATTTTGAAGAAGGGAACTACCTCAATGCGAATATAGCGGACGGTATACATCCACTCTCCCCTTCATTAGACGATTTCTTAGAGGAGTTAACCCACTTGGACGAAGTAGAGGTTGAGATGGACATGGATGAAGATACCATCAAAGAAGCCTTTTATTCGGAAAGTGACTACTACCAATCCATGGAATAGAGTATGCTCGCTGCACTGCTTGTTAAGCTTATAGTTTCCTTCGGCTAAAACAACAAATACCGCATAACAAAATGGAGCTATTCTGGAAAGACAAATATGATGACATGGGCAACTGGGCCTATTTGGAATTCCATGTCCATTCGCATACAAAACCAAAGTTATTACTTAAATCAGGAGTAAACAGAAAATTTAGACTAGAGAACTCAAAGCATGTTCTTTTCTGGGGAAAAGTTGAAGCTGATTGGTATGGTGCTTGGTTTTTAAGAAATGAGAACAAGTGGGAGCCCGAAGAAATGATCGTCCCCCCTATCACCTCTCAGGAAATCGAGGCAACATCACACACTACTAATTCTGAAAAGATAAGCCACTGGAGCAAACATTTCGCCAATGCGTTAATGAAATCCAAAGAAAGTTTGTTATTTCACCAAACCTGGCGTTTAAGCGCGGCAAACACAAAAAATCAACACACTAAATCAAATCCCAAATGGAACGTTTCGTGGCCAGAAGACACCTTCAAACGCCAAAACCCTCACTGGATTGATTGGGTAGGAAGCGGTGGAACAGGACAATTATTGGCTTTGAAAGCTCCTCCGGCAAAAAACGAAGGCAGAGTTAAATGGTACCGAAAACTAATAAAAGAAAACAGGTGCCCTCCTATTTTGGTTTGGTTCATTAGTGCTTTAGATGCAACCATCATTCTTGATGGCCACTGTAGACTCAGTGCTTATATAGAAGAGGGCATAAAACCCGAAATCCTGGCACTCTCCACCTTTATGGAAATTAATGACAAGCCGGACTTAAAAAAACGAAAGAATATTGAAAAGGCCTTATCTCAAACGAAGCATAGCATTCCGACTGATAGAATCAACTCTCTTCTTATTGAGGCCTATGACAACAGACCGAAAGCGGCAATCTTCACCAAAAGTATCGGAACCCGGAATTTTTCAGATAGCTGGGATAAACAAGTCAGGCAATTTCTAAAGAAACCGGATATAGACAAGGATGAATTAGAAGACATGCTTGCAAACTAACTTCATGAGACTCACTTTTGTATTACCAGAAGTAATAGCCATAGTCTCATCAGTCAGGCATTAAGTCTTATAAATAATTGACAAATTTCATTAATAATTTTAAGGAAGTTTTTTTTCTGCCATTTCATGATTAACTACTTTTATTATCAAGGTATTATTTCATAAACAGAAGGAAAAAACCTAAGACATATTATGGAACAAATACCAATTATCGACTCTACTAAACTATGAAAACATGAAACCCTTTCTTTTAACTTTTCTTATTATTTCTACGATTATAACTAGCCAGGGACAAACACCTTTAACACCCCAAAAAACAGTAACAAGCATTGGTGAATACTACGGATATGCAAACTCATCGGGAGAATTGATTATACCGCCCAAGTATAAAGCGGCTTATCCTTTCAACAATGGATTGGCACGTGTAATGAACGATAAAAATCAATACGGCTTCATTAACGAAAAAGCTGAAGTAGTCATTCCGTTTCAATTCAGTCAAGCCAATGATTTTTACAGGAATACTGCTTATGGCACGATAAAACCTGTTGGATTAAGCTTCGTCACAACTGCCGTCACTGAGAAATATAAAAAAGAACCTAATTTGGATGAAGTATATTACAAAAGTCAATCCAATACAGCCTCAAGAAATGTAAACCGATCTGGTATTATCAATACCAAAGGACTATATGTTGTCCCTCTGGATTTTAAGGGCAAATCACGAATTGAGGGCAATTTTGCTATGATCCGTTTTACTGAGAACAAAAAACATTTTTCTGCTTTGATCAATGAAAAAGGTGAGTTAGCCTTTGGCCCGGTTGAAGGAAATATCCACGTTGGAGAAAATAATATAATGGTCACCTATAATAATGCAAATGAAATCAATGAAAATACTTACGGACTAAGTGCATTGTACGATTTGGACGGAAACCAACTAATTGATACCAGGCAAGGGTACGGAGGGATCATGGAAACCACAAACCCCAACTTTTTAAATGTTTATCGCCATGTGCTTATTGCAGGTAAAGTTAGTTCGAAAATGGGAATTATTGACCTGCGGGGAAAAGAAATCATACAAACGCTTTATAAGCACATTCGATGGGACGAAAACCTTAAAGCTTTCAGAGTTTTAATTGAATCTGACGAACATGATCATAAAGGCGAAAGAGACATTTACTTTTATGCTAACGAAAAGGGCCAATGCATAGAAATAGAAAATGTACCCTGTCCTGCCACCCCTCCTGCTGAATTCGATTATGAAGCTTATATTTCCAAAGGGCCTAAAATTACAAAGGACCTAAATGCAACAGCTGAAATCCCCTGGCTAAAAGAGGCTAATGCTAATACCTTGGCAATAGATGAAGAAAATAAACAACCCGTTAAAGGCAACGCAAACACCGGAGAAGGGCCGGTTTTCGCCGACATGAATGGAATTTGGGTGCAGTCACCGCCACCAGCTCAAAAGGGCGCTGTTTTTAAAATAAATAAAATTCAAAATAAAGCTTTTTGTGGTGATTATAAGAAGTTTGCAGGAACACAGAAATTGGAAGGAAAACTAAAATGTGTACATGCTAATGAGACTGGATACATCTTTTATATCGATTTTTACAATCGACCGTCATGGAGCAAGGGAGACCAGTATTTGCATGTAATCAAAAAGGAAAAAAAAGGAAGAATAAGCTATAAAATTGCGGTACTCGACGGACTAATTGATACCAGTTTTGAACAACAGAAATTAATGTATAATAAATATGTTCAAACTGCTGAATTGGCAAATAAAGGATACAATTCCAACTGGTGGTTTTGGTCGGTTTATTGATATCAGATCAAGAAATTTTATTTCATGAAAGCCCTAAAAATGGCAGCCTGATTACTTTTATTTAAATTATTGGCATACTTCTTTTTAAACACTCTGATTTTAAACCCTTGCAAGATTTTATGATTTCCTTAAGAATTGACAGCATACGGAAAATGCAAAGAAGATTCATTACAGCAACACTAACTCTACTTTGTCTTCTACCTGAGTCCTCTTCAGCTCAAATTAAGGAAGTTAATTTGACAGAAAACACCGTCACAGTAAAAGATTCCTTAGAAATAAAGAAAATACAACTGGAAATTTCCGAGTTAAGGAAAAAGCAGGAACGTTCCTGGTTCAATTTCATCTTAACAATTATTGGAGGAACAACAGGTGTCATGTCGATACTTTGGACTATATATCAAGGCGTCAAGAATTATAAAATACAACTGTCACAACAAAAATTGAAAACCATTTCTGATTTACTAGTTTTATTAACAGATTCCTCACCCAACAAAAGAGTCGGTGCTGCTAATGGATTAAGTAAATACTCCAATTTTGTAATCGATGAATTAATTGCTGCCGTTTCTAATGAAGAAGTAGAATATATTGTAGAAGCTATTGAAAAAGCACTGCTCAATGTCGACAAAAAAAATCAAAACAAAATAATAGCTTCTAATCAATTTGCCAGTAATGAACTTATTAAACTATTAGGAGAACTAGCAGTTACGAATATACCACAAGTTGATATCGATTCAGCTTTAATGTTAGATACGGATCTGAGAATTTCACTTGTGAAAAATAATAGCTACTTATACGACTATGGTAAAACAATAGGAACAAGAAATAACAACCTTGAAATCAACAATTTAAAGAATAATTATTTAAATAAAGCAAAGCGAATACAAAGAACGATTGATAGTACGGGTAGGATAATAGCCCAATTCATAAATAGCCAACAAAACGAATTAACCAACATTAATATCAGTTATACAGAACTGTATAGGGAAAAAATAACCAACATAAGTTTCTACGGATTTTATGCTATAAATACATTATGCAGACACATTCAGTTCAACAATTGCTCATTTAAAAATTCCATCTTTAAAGGGGCAGATATGTTTGGTTTAAGCTTTGGAAACATTATCCTCGAAAAATGCAACTTTAACGGCACTAACATGAGGCAATCCAAAGGAATCGATATTGAAATTAACAACTGTGATTTTTCTAATAATGCGGTTTTAAGTGAATCTAATTTCAAGAAACTAAAGTCCGAAAAAAGCAAATTCATTCATTGTAAAATGAATAAATTTGTAGCACTAGATTCAGAATTCAATGAAACAAAATTCAATTCATCTGTATTAAATCATTCTGTATTAGAAGGTTCAACCATAAACAATTGTGATTTCTTTGGAACTAAAATAATTGATGGAAATTTTTGCAATTCAAAAATTGCTGACTCAAAATTTAACGGAGCAGACTTACGAGGAGCTAATTTTAGTAATGCTTATTTGGAAAGAGTCGACTTTTCCGGTGCTGAACTTAAAAATATAAAAACAGAAAATTGGACGGTTATAGATTGCAAGTTTGAGCAAGCAAAAAATTATAACAAATAGGTATAATATTAAAGTAGAACGTCAAATTTGAAATTTATCAGAATGCAATGGAAAACAGAAGTGCTCTCATCGCTTATTTCGACTAAAATAAAGCCTGACAACTACTTGATCCATTTGTCCCCCTTCAATTAGTTGGCATTACTTGCGCACAAAGTTGCCTTAATGCCTAACGGAGTGTATATTGAGTTTATTAGCACAAAGGAAAACCATCGATCTTAAAGCTTACGATATGAGTAGGACTATTATATTAAACCGAAACCTGATTAACTTTGGAATTCCTTTTGGACTATTGGCGATTTTAATCCTTTTGATAAGAGCTCCATTTTTAATTGGAAACGATACCTTGAACCTGGCGGTTAGCATTGACTTATTATTAACCGTACCCCTTGTCTATTACCTGCTCATTCGTAAATCAAAAGTTCCAAAAACAACGACCATTCCGGTAATGGTAGCCGGACTCCTGATAGGGTCATTCTTTTTACCTAAAGAAAGTCAGACCTATTTGAATCTGTTCAAAAATTGGGCATTGCCAGTCATGGAACTCTCCGTTTTGATCTTTGTGCTCACTAAAGCCCGAAAGGCTAACAACAGCTATCAAGCATTAAAACACACAAAAACAGACTTTTATGACAGACTGAAAGCCGTTTGTAGAGAAATCCTACCAAATAAGTTAGTCCTGCCATTTGCAACGGAAATAGCCGTTTTCTATTATGGCTTTATCAAGTGGAAAAAAAGGGAAATCAATCAGCATGAATTTACGCATCACCAGAAAAGTGGCACCCCCTCCTTGCTTGGTGCTTTTATTTTGGTATTGGCTATTGAAACTTTTGCATTGCATGCCTTACTGGCGCCTTGGAATCTGCTGGTGGCATGGGTTTTAACGGGATTAAGTACATATACCTCCGTTCAGGTTTTGGGTTTTGCAAAGGCACTTACTCAAAGGCCTATAAGCATTGAAAACAACACCCTATTTCTGCGCTATGGCATCATGAATGAATCTCAAATCCCAATTACTGATATCGAATCTGTAGTGCTCTCAAAAAAAGAACTTGAAAAGGATAAGTTGACTAAAACTTTATCTCCTTTAGGTGGACTTGAAAGCCATAATGTATTGATCCATTTGAAAAGAGCGAACACCCTGATTGGTCTTTATGGTATAAAGAGAGAGGTTAAACTACTGGCACTTCATATGGATGAACCTGAGAATTTTAAGGAATACTTAGAAAAGACCTTACATTAAAGTATATAAAACATTCTCATTAGGCATAAGTGGAATAGCAACAGCTACTCATACTAAAAATATGGTCTAAAAAAACATAACAATCGAACCCCATCTTGCTGAATCAAAAATTCAGTTAAGCATTTCTCAAAATAGCTAGTGGCTAACGCAAAAGGTATTGTTGGTAATCGCAAATCTTATACCCGAAACATGAAACAACTTAAAACCAAGCACTTACCCTTTTTCACTTGATTCATGAAAACTTTAAGTGATATTGTAAACGAAGCATACAGGATATTCTCAGATAATGAACCCGGAGAGCATCTTGACGCCTGTACACATTGTTGTATGAAGGAAGCCGATGCTAAATTGTTGAAGTCTATTCCCCTTAAACAAATCCCACTTAAACTACTTCAAGAATATCAAGATGCTGCAAAACCGGAAAATTTAAATATAAAAGAACTAAAGTACTTTGCCCCTAAATACCTGGAATTCATAAAGGACTATCAATACCCTTCTTATGAACCCCTTTTGTCTTTAAACAGATTCGGATATTTTGATAAATCAGATTGGACAACTGAAGAGTGGAAGCTATTGAATGATTTCGCAATAGAATTTTATAAAAAATACATCCGTTCAGCTATTGACAAAACATGTACGACACCAATTGAAATACTTCTAATGTTCTATAAAGGAAATTTAGACGTAAGGTGTTTACTCCGTGAATGGGAAAAATGTTCTTCTCCTGAGAGTTTACTTCATTTTAATCAACTCTTGGAAGAGATAAGCTTTGATATACACGAAGGACCTACAGTAATGGATGCATTTTCCGATGATACCTTCAGTAATTTGGTATGCCACTGGTTATTCTCTGAACGCGTAAAGGGAAAATTTAAGAAGGAAATAGAGCAGGCAATTCTAGAACCGAATGCATCGTTGAGTGAATCTGATCTAACTCGTTTAAGCTGGACTTACGACTTAATTAAGTAAACAGAAATAAAACTTAATATGCCCAGCGTTGAATTTCAATATAGTAAGTTTTTAACTAAACGATAACCGAATAATAAATGAACGTAAGAAAACAGCCAACTGTTTGAAATAACTGGTTTGGTGCTTATTTTAACACAAAGGATTTCCTTCCTCTAATTTGTTTGAACTACCTTTATTGAAACATAAAAAGCTATTTTGACGCTTCGGAATTGACTCATTTTAACGAAACAAAACCCTGGATTCATTATGAATAAAGAGAAACTTCCCGACGATCTATTAAACGACGGATTGCAATTATCCATGGAGTTTGGTGAAAATTGGTTGACCGATATTGGAGACCGCTTAAAAAGTAAATACCCTCAACTAACAGTGGACTTAAAAAAATGTGAGTTCCTGTGCCGAAAAATAAACAAGCATGCGCATGATTTTCTTCGTGAAAATCCTGTAAGAAACAAAAATGAGATTGGTTTTATCGACTTTCCCGAATTTCATAGTCTTATAAAAGCTAAATATAGCTGGATTGATGACACAAACCTTCGTAAGCTTTATAGTCAAAGTTGTTACTATGCTTTGAAATAAATTAGAAAAACACCAGGTTTAACATTAACAGTTGAATAGAAATAAATCCAACATTGGTCATTAAGCATACCCAAAATTCCCTATAAGTTATTCCAAATCTAGTCGTAAATTTGCACCTATGATAAAATGTTTAATTTTCGATTGTGACGGCACACTGGTAGATAGTGAATTGCTCTGTAATCTCGGTCTTGAAATTAAATTGAGAAATTATGGCGTCGAGACTACTGCTCATAAGTTGATGGAAAAATACCGTGGAGGAAAATTAGACGATACACTAAGGTCTATTGAACATGAATATGGTATTTCGTTGAAGGAAAACTTTGTCCCGGAATACCGAACTCTGGTTGAGCAACTTTTTGAAAAGGAACTGGCTCCATGTGAAGGGGTACCTGAATTTTTAAAAGATAACACTCTTCCCGTCTGCGTTGCTTCAAACGGCCCAATGAAGAAAATAAATAAAGCGCTTGAAATAACGGGGTTAAAAAAATACTTCAAACTTAATATTTTTAGTTGTTATGAAATAAACTTCTGGAAACCCAGCCCGGAAATTTTCCTTTATGCAGCAAAAAAATGGGCTTCACTCCTACCGAATGCTTAATCATTGAGGATAGCCTAACAGGAGTCTCCGCAGGCCAAGCAGCTAACATTAAAACATTACTTTACGACCCTATGAATTTACATGATGGTATTGAAGGAGTAGATCGTTTTGACACTATGCGTAAATTAAAAGACATTATTACAACGCTTAACGAAGGATTTCAATGAAGTAAGGAGGTGAAGACAGCGGCTTTATTGGAAACACAAACACCCATAAACATTTAAAGTTCAGATGGATAAACATTTAAAGTTCAGATGGATAAACATTTAATCAAAATAAAGCAAGAGGTATACGACAAATGTGATCTGGAGATGGTTGGCTTTAAAGCAGCTATGGAAAGTCAGGAATATGACGCCTGTCAATTTGAACTTAGCGGACGAACTATTATTAGCCGAAGCGCTAAAATTACACCAAAGAAAGTGGGACAATTTGTGACATTTTGGAAACGGAACATAAAGGGAGTTATTGAGCCCTTCAATGAAGCCGATCAGTTTGATTTTTATGTGGTTAATGTTCGTAAAGCGGAAAAGTTGGGGCAATTCGTTTTCCCAAAAGCTATACTCGTAAAAAAAGGGATGCTATCAAGCGCTCACAATGAAGGTAAACGAGGGTTTCGGGTTTACCCAAGCTGGGATATTACCACTAATAAACAAGCAGAAAGAACTCAACAATGGCAACTGCCTTTCTTTTATGAATTAGGTGATTTGATTGATTTTAAAAAAATAAAAGCATTATATAGCAAGCAACAAACACATCAAGTTATAATAGACTAATGTACATTTTATGCTAACCATGACAGCCAAATGAAGTGCTAACAACTCCTATTTTAATCGATGGCTACTAGCCATTGAGGAAGTTATATCAAATCACTACTGTTTTACACTTCATAAGGAATCTTGCTACTGTTATGCGCTTCCCCGGTTGACTTTGTGGTATACTATAAGCATATTACAAAATCACAGTGCTGTTTATATAGATTTGTGTTGAACACAATTAGAGAATGGATCAAACAATCACGGATATTGTAAATCGAGATTTTAAGCTTGAAGAAAGGGAATTAGTAATGAATGAATTGGCTTCAATTGATTTAAATCATGTAATGGCCAGGTCGCTTTATAATCTAAAAAACACCCGCTTATCAATTTTAAAGCTGGCCAATGGAGATTTAAATAACGTTATTGAATTAACTAAAAGTGCTAAAATTGACTTTCGTGATGTAATAATGTGGGCTACTCAAGAAGATTAAACGCTCCAATACCAATTAGACGCTCAGCTACCCCCTCACTATTCCGGTCTACGTATTAATATTACCTCAAATCGCCCACCAAATTCACCTAAAAGCGTTCATATGAAACAATTGCTGACTACTTTCAATTGGAAGAGTCAATCGGTTTTTTATCATGAGTAACTTATGCTTCTTTGAAATCCAAAAATAACTTGCGAATTAATAAGCTATGATCACCTTTGTATAAAAAAGGATAAGTAAATTCAGGCATTAACTGCTTTGAAAACAGTAATAAGCTACTTGCCTAAAAACTGCTTTAAACAAAATATAACAAACAAAATGAACCCAAAAATTTTAAACAGAAAAGGAGCCAGAAAAGCGGAAGAAATTCCTGATGATGTTTTGCACCTTCTCAATCACGGGGAAATAGAAACCGTAAATTTGACTGAATGGTTGACGGTCGAGCATTTGGCACTCATAAAAACAGTATTTCCGAAACTCGGAATTTCTGAAAACAACATAGACCTGATCTCCGAAGAAATAACATCGCAAAAAAATCCCTCCACAATGAATACAACTAATCTGATAGGTGCAACACTTTACCGCTTGTATTCAACAACTAAGAACCTTGAATACCTACTCGAAAAATTAAGCACACATTTAGCTGATTCCGTCCGCTGCTACGCACCTTATCTTATTGCCTTAGATGAGCATCTAACAATAGAAGAAAAGCTCAATAAAGCGCTGAATTTAGTGGCTGACAAGCATTTTGGAGTAAGAGAAGTCGTTTGGATGGCTTTAAGGCCTGAGATTGACAACAATTTGGAAAAATCAATAGCCATTTTACATGAATGGACACATAGCGATAATGAAAACATAAGGCGATTTACTACGGAATCTACCCGGCCAAGAGGTGTTTGGTGTAAACACATCGATAAACTCAAAGAAAACCCGGAAATGATGTTACCGGTTTTAGAAAATTTAAATGCTGATCCCTCAAAATATGTACAGGACAGTGTTGGAAACTGGCTCAATGATGCCAGCAAATCTAAGCCGGAATTTGTAATTGAACTCTGTAATAAATGGCAAAGTGAATCTTCGTCAAAAGCAACAGAAAAAATAATCAAACGAGCAAAAAGAACAATCGTCAAAGGCTAAATAAGTAGCTTAAATAAGGTCAGGTATAAAGTTAGAAAGTGGAATTTTGCCCTTATTCGAGTTCTAATAATTGAATAAATCTATGAAAAGAAAGAATTTAGCCTATATTTTGGGTGTGATCATACTTTTAGATGTACTATTTACAAGCTGGAAATCAACTACCATCCTTAATTATTTAATAGAATTACGTTTTTTAAAAGATGAATTCGTTCACACAACAAGCCAAGCGATTCGGTTTTACGGAGCTTCTATTTTAAGTCTTTTTCTAGTTACAATCAGCGCTGTCTTACTACTTGTGGGTGCAATAAAATCATTATTAACCAAACGCATGAACAGACTTCTACAAGTCCATATTTCAATAAACCTTTTAATGCTTATTTTTTGCTTCCCTTTGACTTTAATAAAAAGCGGTGATCAATTAGTTAGTTTAATGGGCATCAGTATATTTAATAATTTCTTTTACGCAGTCATAATTCTGGCAGAAGTGATTTTTTATACCTCTTTTATACAAAAAAAGGTGATCTGGGAAAATGACAAAAAGCCGATTCTTCTAAGAAGGTTCTTTAACCTAATCATTGATTCCTTTATCGTATTAACGCTCGTTTTTTTTATTAAAGATATCCTTTATTTTAATTTCAGTCATTTAAATGTCAATCATTCCACAATAACGCTGATCATATTATTCTTTTACTATTTTTTTAGCGAATTGATTTTGAAGCAAACCGTCGGTAAAGTAATTACAAATACGCAAGTTTTAACTTCGAATAATATTTTTAAACAAGTGGCCATTAGATCGCTTTGTAGATTAATCCCCTTTTACCAATTATCGCCATTCATCGGAGATAGAATACTATGGCATGATAAATTCTCAAAGTCAAGTGTAGTAACTTGCACTCCTGATAATTAAAGATAAATGAATTTAAACCCTCTTTTTTATAAAATAGTTATGTGTAGTCTGGTATACAGATATGTAGTTAAAACTAATTGTATAACGCTAAATTCATTTATGACTATTTTGTGGATAAAACAGACTAAAAACACGGGCTAGTCCTGTGATTTAACTAACTAGTCCGGAAAGTAATAACATCAAGAATTCTTACTGCCTGGAGTATTTCCTTAAGTTAAACGAAATACTCCAGGCAAGCTGCTCATGCCTTTCTTAGCGCTTTATGTAGTGCATTTTGGAGAAAACATGACTGACCTCACCGCACTAATAAACACCTAATTACCACCCCATTATATTAATACAGTAAATCGTATACAACTATCCGTAAATCGTATTTAGTCCCTTCCTGATTATTGCTATAACTTTGTTTCATCAATTTTTTCACATAGTAAGCACATTAAAATTTAAGACAATGAAACAATTAACAATATTTTTAATAGCGATTTTCACCATAGCCTGCTTAAGCGTAAATGCTCAAGTAAAAAAAGTAGTTTTAATTACCGGAACAGCGTCGGGTTTTGGTAAAGCCACAGCCGAGAAGCTTGTCGAAAAAGGCTATATTGTTTATGGTGGTGATATCCAGGTTGAAGCCAATCAGTACCTCGATAAAATTGGCGGGCATGCCCTTGTTATGGATGTCACTAAAGAGGATCAGATAAAAGCCGGCGTGCAAAAAGTATTAGAAGAACAAGGACGTATTGATATTTTGATAAATAATGCCGGTTATGGCTCATATGCAACAATCGAAAATATAGACCTGGATGAATTAAAACATCAGTTCGATGTAAATGTCTTTGGTTATGCACGTCTGCAACAAGCTGTCTTACCTCATATGCGCAAGCAACAATCCGGACGAATAATAAATGTATCGTCGGTTGTAGGAGAGGTCCCCAGTGTCATGTTGGGTTGGTATGCTGCTACCAAACACTCGGTAGAAGCAATGAGCGATGCGCTAAGGCAAGAAGTAAAACAATTTAATATCGACGTAGTAAAAATTCAACCCGGAGCGGTGAATACCGGTTTTGATGAAGTCGCCTTTGCCAAAATGGATGCTTCTAACATTCCTGACGATTACAAAAAACTAGCTGATGATTTCAAAACATACATGGTTGATCTGTACGCAAAAGTGGAGGGACCCGAAGGCACAGCTAATTATATTGTCAAAGCGGTGGAGGCTAAGCGACCAAAAACACAATACCGTACAACCTCAGACGCACGCATGCTCATGAAAATTAAAGACTGGCAGTCGGAAAAAGCTTTTGACAAACTAATGGACAAACAGCTATCCAAAGGTGCCGACAAAATCAGAAAGCAAGCTAAGAAATAAATCAACGTTCTTCATGCAAGCACATTCAACTTATTGACTAATAGTTTCGAATTGTAAACAAGCTATCAAACGATTTAAAGCATACCATCATGAACCAAGTAGTATTTATAACAGGAGCTTCGACCGGAATAGGTCACGCATCGGCAAAAATGTTGTTACAAAACGGGTTTACCGTCTATGCAACGGCACGTAGAGTAGAATTAATGAAAGACCTTGAGCAGCAAGGCGCAAAAATTATGCATTGTGATGTTACCAAAGATAAAGACATTCATGATGTTGTGGACACCATCATCAAAAACGAAGGAAAAATTGATGTACTGTTTGCAAATGCCGGTTACTGTTTGCTCGGCCCGGTTGAACTCCACTCTTCCGAAGCTGTTTCGCATCAGTTTGATGTAAATGTTGTAGGCTGTGGACGAGCTATCACAGCCGTACTTCCACATATGCGACAGCAAAAATCAGGCCGCATCATTATTACTTCATCCGTTGCCGGTCATGTTTCCGGGCCAGGCATGGCATGGTATCCGGCAACAAAACATGCACAACAAGGTTTAGCAGACGGCTTACGCATGGAAGTAAAAGAATTTGGAATAAAAGTCTCGCTTATAGAACCCGGATATATAGATACTGATATTGACAATGCCAGCTTACCTTACCTCGATAACGCAGAACAACACCCAAATGCTTATGCCTATGCGCATCAAATCAAAACCTTCAGAGAAAAATGGAGCACTGGAATCGATAAAGGCGCTTCACCAGACACTATTGCAAAGGTGGTATTGCATGCAGCGAGAGCTAATAGACCCAAACGTCGTTACCACCCGAATTTAGATGCTAAAGCAGCGCTATTTATGAAACGTTGGTTCGGCCACGGTTTGTTAGATAAGTTCGTACCTGGTCAAACTATTTATTAGTCACCAACTTAAAACCATAGTCATATGAAAGCAATGCATAAAAACACACTGCGACTGGAAGGCTTACTACTGTCTTTGGTTGGCCCTGTACACCTCATCTATTTACTATTCTTTTTGGATGCGTCAACAATAGATTCGGCACAATATACAGGTATCCTAATTATTGGGATACTTTATACCCTTTTTGGAGTTAGCTTTCTGCTGGGAAGAATTAGCCTTCTGCTTCCTGCATTGCTCATTAACGCCCTCGGACTTAGTGCCGTTCTAATCTTGCAGGAAGCTTCACCCTTGTGGGCCATTGACCCCTATTTAATTGCGGTGGATTGCATTAGCGTACCTCTATTATTGTATTTTAACGTACAAAAATGGCAAAATAAGCTGTAGAACAATATGGAATACTTATCCGTTGAAATACAAGCATTAATAGTTTTCTTTTCGGAGATTGTCTTTTTATACCTTAAAACTATCAATATTAAAGCCATCTCAAAAGGAAATACGACCAAGGCAATATTATCTAATTCAGGGATAAGTATCGCATGGCTAATTGGGGTAAGCATCAGTGTAAACTCGATTTTAAACGGAAAACTACTCCCTATATTGGCATTTTTGCTAGGTGGTGCAATCGGAACATTTCTTGCCATGCGCAAACAAAAATCTTCGAATAAGGAGAAAGTTATTGCTATAAGTACTATTTTAAAATCAACAATAAGACCATTTTAACTAATAAGAGTATGAATATTTTACAATCATTGGAAACATATACAGATGCGCAAAAGTCAGTTGGTACCAATTTTATCATTTTGGGTATTCTGTTACTTATCTTAGCCGGAATTTTTGCATTTTTTGTTTCAAAATCACCAATGGCCAGTGGCTTGCAATGGGGAGCAATAAGTACGGGGGTGTTCATTATCGTCGGGGGCATATCGTATCATAATTTTTGTGAAAAGACCCAGCGGGAATCAGCAGCAATTTATAAAGAAGATGTTGCCGGGTTTGTTCAATTCGAACACGAAAGAATGGAAAAAGTGGACAAAGGCTTCTTAATCTATCAATTAACTTTTGCCGCTTTTGTTGTAGCAGCTTTGATTATTATTGTATTTATTCAGGCTCCGGTATTAAAAGGGGTTGCTTTTTCTGTTGCTATCCTTTTTTTGGGGATCATGCTGATTGAGGGCTTCTCACACCAATCTATTAGTGAATACACCAATATTCTTCGGGAGGAAACAAAATACAAGGGAGCCTAATATGGATTCAATTATCAAAATAGATCACGTTAGCGATTTAACGGACATACTGGGTATCGAAAAGCCCAGACATCCCCTGGTAGGCCTTGTTGATTTCTCAAAAGCCAATTTCCAACCGGCAGGAGGTGAAAAAATAACCTCCAATTTTTATATAGTTATGTTGAAGAGGCTTTGTCCGGGAACGCTGCGCTACGGTCGAAATTATTATGATTTTCAGGAAGGGACATTGCTCTTCTTCTTTCCCAACCAGGTTATCACACTGGAAAACCCGGATGTAACAAAAGACACCAATTGTTGGGCGCTTTTTGTTCACCCGGAATTAATACGAGGAACGACGCTTCATGCAAAAATTCGAAGTTTTAATTTCTTTTCATACGATGTTCATGAGGCCTTACATTTATCTAAATTGGAAGAAGATAAATTGAGTAATATTGCCAAAGAAATAGATCATGAAATAAATCAAAACATCGATAAGCATAGTAAAACCCTGATTATCTCATCCATAGAACTTTTATTAAACTATTGCAATCGCTATTACGACCGACAGTTTATTACCAGAACCGAATCAAACAAAGATATAATTGCCGACTTTGAAAATCGTTTAATAGATTACTTTGCATCTGAAAAGTTGCAAAACAACGGTTTTCCATCTGTTAAAGACTTTGCCGAACAATTACACCTGTCACCAAACTATTTTAGTGATCTGCTAAAAAAGGAAACCGGGAAAAACGGGACCGAACATATTCAAAATTATGTCATAGAATTGGCAAAAGACAAATTGCTGGGCTCTACAGTATCTGTAAGTGAAATTGCCTACGATCTGGGATTCGAATACCCGCAATACTTTAGTAAACTATTTAAGAAAAAGACAGGAATAAGTCCCGCTGAGTACAGGCACCATAGTTAATGTGCATGAATAACACTAAATTTAGTGACATATATCTATGAGCTGCATTATGCATATAAAACAGGCCCTGTTCCTTTACCTATTAGCATTATGGCCCTTGAGTATTAATGCGCAATATAATCACCTCTCAACTACTACTTTAACTTATAGCGCCTCTCCTATTGACTTTGAAAATCGTCATGTGAAATTTGCGAAAGACCTTGCTTACGATAAATACCATGAAACGGTATTTGACGTGTTCTTACCGGAGTCTGAGCACACAACACCCCTGGTGTTATTTATTCATGGCGGCGGATTTATAAACGGCGACAAAAACTTTTTATACAAAGTCCAAAATACAACGGAAGTCAAACGATTAATCGATCATAAAATTGCTGTTATCACTATCAATTACCGGCTATTGGATCAAACCAATGAAACAACAGGAGTATTAAAACCCCTCCACGATGCGAGGCGTGCTTTACAGTACATTAGATACCATGCCGAATCGTTTAACATTGATAAAACACGCATTGCCTTATCAGGCAATTCGGCAGGTGCGGGAACCGCACTGTGGATCGCCATGCACAACGATATGCGAGATACAACCAGTAACGATCCGGTACTGCATGAATCCACTCGGGTCAAAGCGGTGGGACTTAAAGCCACACAAGCTTCTTATGATGTAGAAGGCCGATGGACTAAGGACGTTTTTGTGGACTACGGCCTTACTTTTGAGGACATCTTGGCCCAACAAAAATCCTTGATCTTTCGCTTTTATGGTGTCAAATCAATGTCGGAATATCAAACACCGGCTATGCAAGCCTACAGAAAGGAAGTGGACATGCTTGCACATATTTCTGCCGATGACCCTGCCATCTGGGCAGACAATACCCGGAGTGATGTAGCTGCCCCCGTAACGCCGGGGATCATGTATCACCATGCTTATCACGTACGTGAAATAAAAGAAAAAGCCGACTTCGTCGGCGTTCCCAATACCTGTTATTATGGCAAAGGCCCTGATAGTTACCGCGATGCCGGTAATGAATCGATGGTTGACTTTTTGATTCGAACATTACAAGATAAATAGTTCAACATATCTTACATACCAATATGATAGCCCGATAAGCACATTCTTAAAGCTCATTTATATTATCGAGTGATTCATAGGGCATTGACTATCGTTCGTTGAATATTTTTTGAAAAAAGAAACGAGATAACTAGCTTGATAATATTATTATTAGAGTCAATTCTCACTCTAACTCTGAACAATTAACTCAACGAGAAACCAGTGCAGTTTTATTCATAAATTTTCTTATTGTTCAGGCTATGATTTCATAAGAGGAAGCTGAAAATCTTTATTAGAGTAAGCGCTTTTCAACATTTTAAAACTATGTTTATTAGAACCAAAACACTATTAACTTGTCTGTTATTGACACTTGTATCTCTATCATCTTTCGCCTCTGTGTGGTATGTTAACGACAACAATACTAATGGCGACCTGTTAACCTATGCACCTGGTGCCGATTTACCAGGAAACGGATCCAGAAATGCACCTTTTGCCTCGGTAGTATATATGATTAACCAGGGAATTCTACAAGCCAACGACATTGTATTTATAGACGCTGGTAACTACAACTGGACTCAAATCCACTTAAATGGAAGCTTAAACGGTATTGAACTGTTGGGTGTAGGACAGGGAGTAACTAATATTTCAATGGTTGACGGCCATTCTGTACTTATTGATGGTACTTCAGGACATCGTATCATTAATATCTCATTTACCAACTTCAACAATTCGGTAATTGTTGTGCGCAACGGTGGTTCTGCTGCTCAAATTGAAGATTGTGACTTCAATTGTAATACAGGTGCTGCCGGCCGTTTTGCTGTTGATGTTGATGGTGCGGGACTCGGATTCCAATTTAAAGACTGTAATATCACATCCGGTGTTCAGTCAATTCGAGTAAACAACTCGTTTTACATTGAATTTGTGGATTGCAATATTTCGGGTGGAAGTGCGAATAACGGCATGATCATATTCTCCGGTTCACCAGGGAATAACCAATCGTTAAGAGATTGTTATATCACAGGTGCAGGTGGAGCAAACTCCATCATCCTTAATGTATTCGGAGGAACTGCCACTTCTATTTTCCGTAACCAATTCCAGTGTAACGGAGCTGAAGCTGCTATGCGCTTCAACGGTAGCGTAGGCACACCTAACATTAATAACAACTTCATCTGGAATGTTAAAAATGGAATCCAGACCTGGACAAGCAAGCAAAACATCTTGTTCTTACATAATTCCGTAAATGCAACAGAGAATTGTATTATAGGTAATACTGCAAACATGTACATCGCGCACAATATCCTTAAGACACACAGCAACAATCCATACTTTGCTTGTATTAATTCCGTGAATGCCCCTACAGGAGGAGCGCCTTCTCTAAACAGCAACGTATATTATAATCCGAACGCTGCAAAACTGGCCTACTTAAACAGCACTGCTTACGATGATATTCAGGCGCTGCGTAACGGAACTATCTTCGGTACTTACAGTTATGAAGAAGATCCTTTATTCTACGACGGTTCTGCCGGTGCCAGCGCTGACTTAAGAGTATTCTCCAACTCAATTGCTATTGACAGAGCTTTCTTTACCTTTTCAACATTAGGTCCGGATGTATTTGGTAATAGTACATTTAATACTTATGGCGACATAGGAGCATTCGAATACCAGGGTGTCGGACCTAAAATAGCTCATGAGGCAGGTGAAATTGCTGTAGAAGCTGCTCCTTCATTTGTTGTTAATGGCAATAATTTAATTGTATCCAATGCGTCTGCAGATGTGGTGGTAGCATTCTATAACCTAACAGGTAAATTGATGAAAACTACTGCCGGGGAAAGCACGGTGGGCCTAACAGGAATGGAGTCAGGCATGTATATTGCGCGCGTAACTTCAAATGGTCATGAAGAAACCGGTCGCGTTTTAGTTCCATAATTTCAATTAATAGCGTATAATCTTACTGCACTGTAGAGGCTGTTCGCAAGATCAGCCTCTTTTTTTTAGAGTACCTCTACTCATTTCCGGCTCACCTCCTTTATTTGAACCTTTCGAAACCCGCTCCCTCCCCTGTAAGCAAAATTGAAATTATAAAGTAGAATAAGGAGTACTACCTTCTAATGAGACGATCATAAAAGGCAAGTATGAAAAACAACACATTAATTCTCCTGATGATACTGGTCTCTTAGATGAGAACGGAGTAGAACGACCCGCTTTTTCAGTTTAGCCTGACACATTTCAGGATAAACTAAAATCCGTTTTAGTAGATTATTTAATACATTGTGCCTTATTTGGTTTCGGCACAACTAAAACAGTAAGCAAATGAAAGCAACAGCAGCACAAAATGAAGCAATTGCCAAAATGACATTTGCATCAGTTTATCCCCATTATTTGAATAAAGTAGAGAAAAAAGGCAGAACCAAAGAGGAACTTCATCAAGTAATCGAATGGTTAACCGGATTTGATGAACATAGCTTAAAAGTACTTATCGAAGAGGGGGCAACGTTTGAAACATTTTTTCAAAAAGCGACATTAAACCCTAATGCACACCTCATTAAAGGAGTAATTTGTGCTTATAGAATTGAGGAAATAGACTTTGAATTGACTAGAAAAACAAGGTACCTCGACAAGCTGGTAGATGAATTGGCAAAAGGCCGTAAAATGGAGAAGATTTTACGGGAAGCGCAATAGCAGGCACTACTTAAATAGCTGTACCCTGCCAAATACACCCCACACACCTTCAGTCACACACTTGGCCTTGAGATTGCCTCATAGCTAAACCCAATTATAAATACAAACAACTGAAAATGAGTTTTTTACAATATTTTTTGAAAATTTTATGTTAAACATTTTTTACATAATGTTATTTATTATTAACTTTATGTATACATCATTTAACTTAAACAGAAAAATCATGACAGCACAAGTAAAACGACCACTCGTATTTTTGACTATTGACCTCTTCACTTTTTCAAGCTACTTTCTCTTAATTTTATACTTTGACAAGGCCCTTATTAACTCTTTCGGGGAACTACCTTTTTGGAGTACCTCTATTTTGTTATTAATCCCTCTAATAATCGTATCACGAGTTATTCTATATGTGCTTTATAGTATTTTCAACACGATATCCACCAGGGAGAGAGAGGACAAATTCCTCATTGATGAATTAGGAAAAACCATCAGACTCAAAGCATCACGCAATTTCAATACGACATTCACGCTTGGTTTTGTGATAGCGATGCTAGTGCTCGCTGCAGGTGCTTCAATTTCGTTAATGTTCACCCTGTTTTTTTGCGCCATTTTTGCTGCATTTATAGTTCAAAATGTATCTGAGTACTATTACACTAAAAAAGGAAGCTGATAGAAATACCGCCGGCAGCAAAAGCTTGGATTAAAAAATGGCACAGTAACCACTAAACATTTAAAACAAATCACCTATGGAAAACAGAAAAATCAACTATTCAAATTGGGCAAGCATTGTATTTTTAACAATCTTGCTACTATTCAATGCTACATCGATTGCACAACAGCAAATCAGCTCTCATCGGGAATGGAAGTTGATTAAGACCAAAAAAAAGGGTGATGGCTGGAAACTTTATAAAAGAAAAGTGCCTGGTGCCCAATTTCAGGAAGCAAAAATTGTTGGTCAAATAAATGCTTCCATGCAACTAGCGCAATCGAGCTCTATGCAGTTATTTGTAGACTCCAGCGTTTATGTATCTAAAAAAGGCAAATCGCTTGGTTGGTTCGAAATCTTTAAGCAGACAGAAAACGAAATAGAACTCTATTCCTTTATGAAGGGTAATTTTTTGTACAAAGACCGAGATGTGGTGGTTCGTTACAACACCTTTGAAGATGCTGATAATGAAATAATGGGAGTTAAATGGCATCATATAAATAAAGAAGGTTATGAAGCTCGCGACTCCATTATCCGAATGCCTGTTGATATTGGCAACTGGAGTTTCAACAAGCTTGACAGTGAGGCCTGCATGGCAGAAATGACCTTTCAGTTTCACCCTGGCGGCTCCCCTCCTGCCTGGCTGATAAATATGATTGTTAAATATTATGCCCCACACGAATTTGAACACCTGAAAAAACTGTGTGAGCACAAGCATGAAGCAATAAAAACAGCCAAGACGGTAGATAAAAAATAGCGACTTCAGGTTTAATTAGTTTAAACTTAAACCTACCTTGTAAGTTCTTCGCTCAAGCCGAATTATGAGCAATTAATTGAAGTATAAAAATTTGATCATTCCCAAAAAAATAAGAGATTAAGACGACCAAAAAAATATATTTTAAACTCACCTAACTAGAAACTTATGAGATCAAAAATCGTCGAAGAACTAAAAAAATACAATCCATCGTTTTCTGCTGAGGAAATGGAAAAAGGATTGGCACTATTTGAGGAGAAAAACTTTGATGCGAACACCTTAATTTCAAAATCGGGTGAGGTCTGCGATTACCTCTTTTTTGCAGACTCTTCTATCACCAGGTGTTATTATTTGGATAATGATGGTGAGGAACAAACACTTTGGATGAAACCTGAACAAACGTTTATTACCGAATACAAAAGTTTTGTTAACAGGGAGGAGTCTCAGTTTTCTTTGCAGTTTTATGAGGACACCCAGGCACTGGTCATTACAAGAGAGCGGCTCATGGAGTTATATAATGAATCAAAAAATTGGGCCTTATTCGGAATTTCTTTGACCGAACAGGTACATATTACCCTCATAGATGTATTTGTGAATCTGCTTGCAAACGATGCCACGAGAAATTATCAGTATATCGAATACATGTTTCCCCGTTTTATTCAGGTTGCTCCATTGAAGGACATCGCCTCCATGTTGCAAATCTCTCAGGTAAGTCTTTCAAGAATACGCAGTGGCACACAGTCAAAAAAGTGATTTTTTAACATTTGTTAAATCAACTTGGCTGTGATTCTCTTTAATTTGCAGTGAAGTTGAACAATTCACCCAATGAGATATTTATTAATCATCATTTTCGTTATGACAAGTGCATTTTCAGTTGCCCAGAATGGCAAATCCAATACAATTAAAAAAACTTTTAGCCGTACCACTTCTATCAGTCAGACCATCAATGCTGACGCATCGGTTATCTGGTTTTTACTTACTAAGGCCGCCGACATTCCCAAATGGAATTCAACGATAGTTTCTATTGAAGGACAAATTGAAAACGGAGCAAAAATAAAGTTAAAAAGTACGCTCGACACCAGTAGGGTTTTTAAGTTAAAGGTGAAAGAATTTGTCCCGGATAAAAAATTGGTCTGGGGCGATGCCATGGGTAACAGAACCTACACCTTAACACCCCAGGGCAAAGCTACGCTTTTCACCATGTCTGAAAAAATCGGTGGTTTTATGTTCCCCTTATTTGCCCATAAAATTCCTTCGTTTGACGATTCCTTTGAACATTTTGTGACAGACTTAAAAAAAGAAGCGGAATCAAAATAAGCAACTATGAATTACAAAGAACAAATAGGAACAAAAGACAATCCACTGGTATTGAAGACTCCACCCCTAACCTCTGAGTACACTATGCATATTGAAGATAAAAATGGTTCTGAGATACTGGTTTGCACTGTAAAATCTACAGTTCTTCATTATGATATTCGTTGTATCAACGATTTGTACAACATGCTTAAAGACCATGGCGACTGGATCCTCCTGGGAAGCAAAGATGAAAAAGCAGAGGCTCAGGCAGGAACTGTCGAATTCTGGGAACGTTCTCCGGAGAATCCTATAGGAGGTTGGTATGGCCTCAAAAAAGGATTTAAAGGGCGGTTTGGTATGTATATTCCGCCTTTAATGGAACATTTGGGGCTTGCCGAAGTAGAACATAATAAACGTAACAACCATATGCGTGCGGTTTCATAAGTCGAAATATGCGGTATTGAGAGAATCCATTATGGCATCGCCTGTATTTATTTCCTGTCTCTCTATCAATTTTGTGTTAAACCTGTAACATGCTCTACCCGCTTCAACTCATCTGCAGTAGACAAAGTAAGCCGTACAACACTGTTTTTCACAGCTTTTAAGTCATGTGACACACCCCCCTGAAGTGTTAATAGCTGACCTTTACTTAACCGGCTCACATCTCCATTCACTCCGAAGTCAATGGCACCCTCTACCACATGAATGACAATAGGATACGGCGTTTTATGCTCTTTCATTAATTGCCCTTCTTTGAAAGTGATTCGTAATTCTTTGGTAAATTCACTTTCCAACAATAATTCCACCTTTGGTTTCGGAATGTCGAATGTGATATGCTCTGCTATTGACGCTGTTACCATATTTTTTTAGTTTTTGTATAAGTATTCCAGCCTTGATTGAAGAAGTAACACCAATAACGACGATCTCCAATACTTCATCAAGAACGCTTAAGGTTTGTTCTTACCTTAATCTATTTAGAATAATTCAAAATAATACACTGAATGGACATCAACTATGACGATTGTCATATTCCATACATTTCTCCTATCAGCACCCTGAATAAATTGAAATTTACAGCCTGAAAAAAAAGAAAAGGCACATTAAAGTAGTATCATGATTTTCCCAAATCTTATGACACTACCTACTTCAATGTTCCAAGGAGGATATACCCCAAATCAAAAACTACTCCTTGCCTATTAAAACCACCATTTAACTCTAAAATGTACGGACTAAAAGAAAAAATCCACGCGTCCTTTGATCGCCAATGGTGTTCCCGGGGTAAAGTGAATTTCTTCCACAGACTCCGACTCCGTGGCCAGACGCGATTCAGTAGCAAATTGTGTTTCGTTCCATTCCGTATTTAATAAATTGAGCACCTGAATGCCATAACGGATATTGTTACGTTTATAGCCCACATTTAAGTCAAAAACAGTATAACCTTCGGCTGTAATCGAATTATCCTCATTGGCCGGCCTGTCGTGCATGAACCTCCAGCGTAGCCCGGCATGTAAACCCGATTTATGTTTCACGTGCAATCCTCCGGTGAATGTAAATATAGGCGCCAGAGGAATGTAATCTTCCCCGTCCGGCTCATCTAAAGCACCGGCATTGGCATACGTAAAATCGGCATCGGCATAAAACCATTCAAGTGGTTGGTAACGCAGGTCCAGATCTACACCAAAACGCCTGGTTCTTCCGCTTGGCTCCACTACACCGGCATCGCCCACATACACAAACTCCTGTTCCAAATAGAGGTACCAAAATGCCGCATTGAGCAATAACTTCCCAGAAGGCTTTAAGGCTAAACCCAAATCGGCACCATAAGATGCGGGTAATATTTGCGCTCCACCTTGGGCAACAACTACACGCGAATCATTGGAATGAAAACCTTTGCCGGTCTTTAAATAAAACTGCGTTTTGGAATTGAGATTGTAAAGAATATTCAATTTAGGACTCAAAATTAATTCCTGTTCGGACTGATTGTTGTAAGTCGCTTGCAAATTGTCTTTATAGCTAAAACTGAATAAGTCTAAGCGAAGTGCCGGATTAACTGCCCATTTCCCTTTAATGATGTTTAAGTCGGTAAATACTGCCGCATTGTTTTGATGAATATCGCCAAACATGTATTGTTCAACGACCTCGTCCCTGTTTAGGGTATGAGCCAATTGATTGTCTCTACTGCGGTCGTTACGCAAAGAAATACCGGTACGCCATTTGGCAGAAGCATTGTCCCAGACAAAAAAGTGATTATAAGTACTGTTGATGCCAAATAGTTTTCGCTCCTCATATTGTTGAATCTGGTCACCATTCACCGAATCTTCCAGGAAAAATGTAAAGTTGGAAAAAAGGTCGAAATCGTATAGGTTGAAGTATACCTGATTACTGATAAATGCTTTTTCGGAAATTTCTTTCACATATTCGAAATTCAAATTACTTCGGCTCGTCTGGCCTCCTTCCGTATCATCAATGGCACCAAACCTTGAAATAGCTCCTGATTTTACGGAGCGTTCCGGTATTTGACCCGAAGCGTCCCATTCACTGGTAAAATGAGACACACTCACTGCAAGACGTTCGGATGCGGACAGTTGCGTGGTATACTTACCAAATATATTTAAACGACTAAAATTTTGAGGACTATCAAAAGGACCGTTGGTCATTTGATACTCCGACGCCAGGTAACATTGGCTTTTGGTATTATTGATGATATCAAACATGCCTAAAAGTCGATAGCTATCAAATTGCCCGGCCTCCACACTAATTTGATTAGTCTTCAGCGATTCTTTGGTGCGCAGGCTCACATATCCTGCTGTGGTAAAATCACCTTTATCTGCATAATAAGTCCCTTTTCCAAAATCTATATCTTTAATCACTTCCGGAATTACAAAATGAAGGTCTGCATAACCCTGACCATGGGCATGTGACACCATGTTGACGGGCATACCATCCACGTCTATACGTACATCTGTACCATGATCTATGTCAAAGCCCCGCAAAAAAAGTTGTTCAGCCTTGCCCCCTCCTGCATGTTGCCCGATCATCAATCCGGGAACCTGCTGCAAAACTTCTTGTGAAGAATTTACCGGGTTCATCTGCATATCCACGGTAGCTATATAATTTAATGAATAATCGTCCTGAGGAATTACCACGGTACCCAGTGTAATATTATCAACGGACATGACGATATTCAATACCTCATCGTACGATTTTATAATTACGTACTGTGTCTTAAAACCGATACTCACTGCTTTGATCGAATCACCTATGTGCACATGATCTGTTTCAAACTGTCCCTTTGCATCGGTATGGGTATGATGCCCATTGTGCAGGTTAATGATTTCGGCGCTGGGAACAGGCCGCCCCTCTTCATCTGAAACAGTACCTTTCACGTTTTGACCAATTAATAATGATGTGGAAGCAATTAGGATAAACGACAGAAATAATGACCTGTACACGTTTTCCTGTGAGAATAAAGTAATCACGTAGCTTAATAAAAGTTTCATAGAAAATAATGAACAGACTTATTTCGAATAAGCCTTTTAGTTAACATATATTTGGTAGTGCAAATGTGTGCTTTTTTTGCAAACACTGCTTCACAAAATAAAATACACACAATGATTTTTATTTAGACTAATTATAAACAATGATAAAATTAGGTGACTAAAATACAAAAAGCAAGATCTTTTTGCAATTAGCTTGCAAAAAAGCTACAGGCAGTTGATTATGAATCCGAATATGCCACAACTAAAAACTTCGGCTTACCGCTAACTTCCCTCCACCTATACTTAGGCTGAAACCCTTGTATTATAACCTCTTTATAGGTTTTTGTATCACCAAATTATTAGGATAGGTAAACACCTCTTCCCCCACCTTAATTTTCATGTAAAACAATGTAATGTCGCGTATTTCGCCTTCAATGGAATTATCACCATCCTGAATGCGAATATGCTCTCCGATACGATAGGGATAAAAGAAAAACAATATGAGTGAGGCTGTAACATTACTCAGAATAGACCAGGTGGCAAATAAGGCCACTCCCACCACCGTAAATATAGAAGCCAGGTAAATTGATATCCCCTTTAACGACACTTCCCAAACAAAGCCGACTACAAGCAAAAACAAAAACGAAAGTAGCATACTTGTGAACTTACGAACATAAATGACCCTACTCTTGGTCAATTGATTACTGTTGGCGTGTTTTTTAATGTAACGTAAAACAACAAAACGGATAATGGCAAAGGCCACAAGTAATGAAAACGTGAATATGTACCTTGCAAAATTGGAGCCAAAGTGAGTACTTATAGTAGAAATTAACATCAATCTTAACTATTTACAGGTAAATACGAATTAATGACTCAAATTACCAATAGTATAAATTTATTTTACAAAATAATGTAAAACACTTCAAAAACCATTAGTTCCACGTTTGCCTTGAATAGACCTATTTACTTGTAATGAGCGATTTTCATTTATAATGGAATACAAAAAACAGCTTATTAAGTACAAAAACCGCATAGTTCTATATCATGTCCATTCACCTTTCGGTATATCTTCCGTGAAGTAATCAGGGAAACCTCAAACCATCTTTAACAAATGGCATACTACGCCTTTCACGATTGCTTACCTTTGTAACTAAACACCTCTTCCAGTGGCTTATCAAATACTTCTGCAATTTTGAAAGCCAACTCAAGTGTCGGTGAATATTTACCTTTCTCAATCGCCATGATCGTTTGCCTGGTCACTCCTACTTTTTCGGCCAAATCTTGCTGTGTCATTTCATTACTAAGAAAGCGTAACATCTTAATAGCGTTTGTAATAGGTACTTCTTTCATTTTAAAGTCCTTTTCTGGTGTAATAAAGCGTTGACAGATTCTGCACTACAAAAGCAATCAATATGGAGAAAAAAAGCAACTGAAACATAGTCCCTACCGATATTCCCGTCGTTAGCAAAGCCATAATCATTACGAAGCAAGCCATAAAGGCATTACCAAAGTTTCTAGATGATTGCAGTTTTATTAACCGACCAAATTCATCATTGAGAAATTTTTCTTCTTTTTTCTTCGTCGCCAAGGTATTAAACATACTAAACACTAAGTATAAGGCTACGCGTAAAATGATCATCACAGGAGCTATTAATAACAATGAAGCTCCCCAAAACGGCAACTCTCCCATTATCTCAACTAAATGAGCATAATTGGACAACAATAACATGTAATATACAGCAAATGTAAAACAATCGATTACTAGAAATATGATTGGGCGTTTTTCCTGAATTGTCATAAGCAAGTGAACAAATTTAGTACAACTTAAAGTTAATTATTTATTACTTAATGTAAAATATAGTTAACATTTATTTTTATTGACCATAACATGCAACTGAATGGAATTATTATCGTTTATGAAATACGGAATATCACTAAATGATCTACTACCGACTACCTCGACAAAATGGTGTTGAAGACCATGCCTTTCGATGTATTCCAATCATTTTGTTGATAAGCATAAAGAATCTGTGGTTTTAAATTAAACAGCTATGAAGCAGCTCTTTTTCATTCTTTCTACGTTATTAGTATATACCATATCTTCAAAAGCCCAAAAAAGTTGTTTTTCGGGTAATGACCTGGTAAATAGATTCAAATATGATGGGCATTCAAGTCAACATCATTTTAGTGAATCATTTGTTTTGAAGGATTCATTGTTTGCCATAGCTGCTTTTGAAAACATTACTCCTAAAGACAAGTCCATCATTATTTATTTTCACGGAAACGGTGAAAGTTTATGGTCGAAGGGCTTGCAATCCAAACTCAGAATGCTTGATAAGCACCATGGTTTGCTGGCTATTGATTATCCGGGATATGGTAAATCAACAGGCCCCAACAGTATCCACGACCTCATCTATGCGGGAGAGCAGGCCTTCAATTATGTCACACAAAAATATCCGGGCAAAAAGATCATCATCTGGGGACACTCCCTGGGAAGCATACTGGCTATCGAACTGACCAAAAACAAGCAAATAGAAAAACTCATTTGCGAAGGAACCATTTCGAACCTCAACCTGATGCAGTCAAACCTGGAAAAGTATTACACCAAAAAAAGTGGCCACCATATTTCTTTGCAATTATGCCGAGAACCGGTTTTTGATAACCTCAAGAGTATCGAAGAGAATAAAAATAAGACATTATTTATTCATGCGGAAAATGATGATTTCACTTCCGTGGAAACAGTCAGAAAAATGATGTCCAAAATCAAAAACCAGGAAACTCAACTTTTCATTGTCCCTAATAGGGGACACAACTACAGCCACAAAGTCTTAAAAAAGGCGCTATTGCTTATATAACTCAATACATGATATGGAGAATCCGGACACTGCTTATTATTCTCTTTCTTCAGCTCCTATTTTCTCTACATTCACTGCAATAAGTCCTCTGTCGCCTTTTTCCAGTGTAAACTGTACTTCATCACCATCATGTATTGGGGTTTTCAAACCTTTTTCATGAACAAAGTAGCGTTCTTTAGAATTCAGGCGATCAATAAATCCGTACTTCTTTTCTTTATTGAAAAAAGCCACTCGTCCGCGAATTCCCTCATCGGTATCGGTATGCTCGGTCCTGGGAACACTCACGGCAATACTTTCCGGATCTACCTCTTCTTTCTCTTCATCCATTTCAACCGGCTTATCTACAATATTTCCGTCTGCATCTAAATAGGCCATCATACTTTCGAGGTCACCTCCGCCACTATTGGCTTTTCTTTGAGCCGCCTTCTCCTGTTTTTGTTTTCTCTTCTGCTGTTTTTTTTTCTCTCTGTCTTTTTTGTTTAACATACTTTTTCTTCTTCAGTTATTCTCTTCCAAGTATACGAAGCATTCTGTAATGATTGCATATTGCAGCGAAAAAAGTTTGTTCGCAATGATAAGGAATTCCAAACTCTTGTGCGGTTTTTTGTACCAAGGGGGCCAGGTTTCGATAATGAACATGACTAATATTGGGAAACAAATGGTGTTCTACCTGAAAATTGAGTCCACCGATAAGCCAGGAAAACAACTTGCTCTTTGGAGAAAAATTGGATGTGGTAAACATTTGATGTATTAAACGATCGGCTTGCATTTCCCCTTGTTCATTTGGCTGAGGAAAATCGACACTCGGCATAACATGCGCGACCTGAAATACTACCGAAATGATTATCCCCGTGATAAAATGTTTGCTCAAAAAGGCGAGAAGAATGATCCATACCGGAAAATCCGTACATATCACAGGAAGGAAAAAGCAAAACGTAAAATAGACAATTTTCCATACCAGACTATTCCAAACCTTAGCACGGTAATCTTTCGCATTTTTGATAAGGCCCAACTCGTAATACCTTTTCAAACGAATAAAATCTTTGGTAGTAAGCCATGCCATGCTCATAAAACCGTATAAAAACCAGGCATAATAATGCTGATATTTATGTAATCTATTTCGATCATCGAAAGGCGAAAAACGCAGAAAAAACGGAGCGTTTATGTCGTCGTCCAAGCCATGAATATTGGTATAACTGTGGTGTAAAACATTGTGCTGAATACTCCAAACAGTATGATTGGCTCCTATGAGGTTAATAGTATAACCCAACCACTTGTTCACCTTCCTGTTTTTGGAATACGCTCCATGCAAAGCATCGTGCATGATTCCCATTCCGATACCAGCCATCCCCAGACCACTAACTATATATAAACAAAACAACACTGTTACACTTGTAAATGGCACTATGGAAATGATGGTCATAGGTACCAAAAACAAGCCCAGCATAAATATGGTTTTATAGATCATGGACTGATTGGCAAACTTGCTTTTATCGTTTTTATTAAAATATTCAGCTACGCGCTTCCGAAGAGTCTCATTGAACTTTGAGGCGCTCGATGGGGGATAATGAACTTTTTTGATATTGCTCCTTTATAATGCCTTTTTTACCACTAAATGAGTAAGAAAACTGGTCTGTGGTGCCACCTTTTAAAGATAAGCCTTAAGAAGCGAATTCATAGTTTCAAAAAATCTGACAGACCCGGTCTGATAGTTAAATAATTTTCTAAAACCAGACCATAGCAAAATACCTGGTCTACTTAGTTAATGTGCAACTACACATTTTGCATAGCGCTTAAAGTTAAGCTTATTTAGTAATATTCCCATTAGTTTTTTGTTTTAACTAAAAAGCGTAATAGGAATAAATGATTCGTACATAGGCAAAAATTTCGTTTGAATAAACCATTTTTATTATCAAACAGGTACAGGCTTTTATTATTTTGAATAGAATATAAAAAAACAAAGGTACTATGACCTCAAAAGTAGACATTTACCTCGCCGAAGGATGTGGCCGTTGTGAGCATTACAGAACTCCGCAATGCAATGTGCATAAATGGCAGGAGGAACTCATTATTCTACGTAAGTATGTATTAGATTGTGGCCTCTTCGAAGATTACAAGTGGTCTCAGCCATGCTATACACTTGATAATAAAAATGTACTTATAATCGCCGCCATGAAAGAATCCTGCTGTATTTCATTTTTTAAAGGTGCATTATTAAGTGATCCCGGCCATTTGCTGGTTGCGCCGGGAAAAAGCTCTCAGGCAGCCAGACTTTTACGGTTTATTAATAAACAAGACATTATTGAACAAGAAGCGATCATAAAAACTTTCATTACCAATGCCATCGCAAATGAGCAAGCAGGATTAGCCGTTGAATTTAAGAAAAACCCGGAACCTATCCCGCACGAGTTAAAGCAAAAAATGGATCATGACGAGCGCTTTAAAAATGCCTTTCAAAAACTCACTCCGGGGCGTCAGCGGGGTTACATCATTTACTTCTCTCAGCCTAAACAGGCAAAAACACGTATTGCCCGCATAGAAAAATGTCAAACAAAAATATTGAATGGCCAGGGTTTAAACGATGATTATAGGGCTAAAAAGAACTCTTAACATTGTTTCTATCACCAAATTTGAATTAAACTCAACTAACACCTCATTCACTGCCCGGATAAATGGTGAGCCCCAAAACGTCTGGACAAATTAAATCAGAAGTACCACTCAAAAATTGCTGACACCTTACACTCATTCAACAAAAAGAGCATTCGCAACGCAGATTGCTACAAACTGGAAAAAAGTGCTTTTTATTCGTAGTAGTAAATTCTACCCGTAAGAAAATTAAAAGAGCTATAAAGTTTTTATCTTCATCGCTCTCTTCACCTTAATTGGTTTTATATCTTATCTCCCGGCAGTACCCGTTTACCCTTGCAGGAAACCCTTTCACCTGAGTTAATCGTACTATTAAATAGAAAAACTATCATGGATCATGAAAAAGCACACTATTATTATAGTATGCACATTGCTATTATTGAGTACTGCAATAAGCAGTTGTGCACCTAAAACTTCTTGTGGCAATACCAAACACGGGTATAAAAAGAAAAATAAAGAAATTAGAAATAATCCTAACTTCAAAATGTAAATTACCTCAACTATACCCAAAACAAGGTATAATTAGTTATTTACACCATAGATTATAATGAGTCAGCTTGAATCGATTTGATTCTTATTCACTTTTCCAAGCCCCTCTTAATGCATCGAAGGCAAATGAGAAATCCATTCTAATTTCCGGATAAGTTACAGATTCACCGTTAAATTGTTGTATGTGAAAACTACCATCCAACTTTATAGCTACGGATTGAATAGGACGATAAACAATTCCAAGAGAAGGTTTCGCAAAAACACCATTGTCTGCTAACCCGGATTCGTTATCACCACCCCAAGATTTTGATTGAATGACTTCAGGATTTGACATCCAATCATAAAACACATAAGGTACAAATTGTCCGACGTTCGTATTGATTGTATAACCAATCCTGATATAAGCTGTTTGTACTACATAATCGACATTGGTCACAACATCATCTGACGTTAAAAGAGCATCATCTTTTCCGGCATTCTCTCCAAGAAAATTAGCTCTTTGTGATTCATTAATCCCTGCATTCTGAACAAGAATCAAGGTATTATCCGCATTACGAACGGCTGAATGTGGGGCGTTCCAATATTCAATCTGGACCAATATATTGCCGAGTTTTTTTTCTACGTAGGCACCAAAAACCTGGTAGTGATCACCATCCATCCAGGGAAGCACACCTCCTTTCGGCGACCCTGAATTAAACGCTACCGTCGACTGGGTTAATTCACCGTTTATGCTTGATGTAAATCCTGAAGTACCTACAACCAAACCTTGATCTTCTGATTTATACCTGAAATCCCACCCCAATGGAATGACCTTATTAGCTGGCCCAGCTTCGCTATTACCACTCGACAAAGCGTACATAACTCTTCCATTTCCTATGGCTCTTTCTCCATGAATCATCAATGTTGTAGTTCGGGTCAAAAATAAATGATCGGTATCAAAAAGTTCAGGAGCTTCAATACCTGTGAAGGTCGGAATCTGATCTAACTTTTCGTTGTACAGTCCAAATCTTCGATACATTTTACCAATACGAATTTGAAAAAGCTTATCGAGTTTGAAATTACCATAAGCATTGCGTATCTCAAATTCGCCATATGGCGCAGCAATATTAAACAACGCACTTATCCCCTTACTAAGACTTCCGGAGCCATATAAATGAAAGTTTTTGATATGCGCCCATTCCAAAGGGGCATGTTCAGTAACTGTATTACCATTAGAATCTATAGACGGTTCTGAAAATACACGTTCAACATTGGAGTTAATAAAACCATATAAGGCAAACTTATTTTCTCGTTTGGTTTCCACACCGAGCAATTCTTCTATTGATAAATCAAACAAATCCAGGATTTCTTCACCCTTACGCACTGAACTGCTATCTACTTGTGAAAATGCCTGCGAAACAAATATTATAGCAATCGTTAAAAATGACACTCGAATCATAATTAATTCTTTAATTTAATAGTTGTCTGGATAAGCTAGTCAAACGAAAAGGCTTTTATAATGTTATTCTTCCGTTCGCTCGATATAACATCAAACTGTAGTTGATTGGTGGTAAATATTGTCAAAAAATCACAAAACATCATTCAGACAAGTAATAAAACACTTCTATTAAATATACCTCCTTAATACGACCTAAAAAAATCTAATTCAATAACACACCAGCTTTTTCAGTATTCAATTAAGAAATCAACGGTGAAGACCATCGGTTTATGTGCTACGTCTGTAATCTCATGCTATTAATATTCTTCTTGTCGTTATATACCCGTTTTTTGGCGCCAAAGGCTAAATGCAGCCTTTTCGCAAGTATTAATTTAGTATTAATAAAAAATAGATCGCTATGAAAAACCTCAAAAAAGTATTAATCATGAACGCCTTATTCTCATTTTCATGTGCCATCCTTGTTCTTGTATTTAATCAGGACATTCAAGATTTATTTGGTTTTAGCAACTCTGTAGTATTGAATACCCTGGGCATTGGGCTCTTGTTTTTCGTTGCTTACCTTCTATATGTAGTTTTTCAAAAAGAAGCCCGAAAATCAACTATCAAAGCGATTATAACAGCCGATTTCCTCTGGGTAATAGCCTGTGTCCTGTTTATCGTCACAAACGCATTTTCACTGAATCCTATCGCCTACGTTTCTATTGGAATCACCGCTCTTTTTGTTGCTTTCTTTGGCTGGCAGCAAAGACAGATTAATCGCAACAAATAGCAATTAAAGGGCAATAAACAAGTAGAAAAGTATTCTTAATCACTTCATACATTACATCACCCCACATTAAAAACGAAAAGGGAGTGAATAGCAATTTAACTACTATTCACTCCCTCCAAATATCGATTTAATCTCGTCAATTTAATTAACAGCCGGAAAATCAATCGGAACTTTAGTCAACGCAAATACATAATTTGTAAAAGTGACCGACACTACAACTGCTACAAAGTCTATTAGTGCTTTTTCGTCATATCCCTGCGCGAAAAATTGTTCACGAATTCCTTCATCGACATTGCCGGCTTTTGAAGCCACTTCTCGTGCTAATGTTGTTAAAACATTCAACTTTTCGTTTTCCAAACCACCATTTCTAATCTGAAGGGTCTCTTCATCGCTAAAGCCGTTCATTTTCGCCAAAGCTGTATGAGCCGATTTGCAATAAGCACAGTTATTTGCTTCTGATACCGCCAATTTTATTGCTTCGATTTCTTTCTTGTTGAAAGTATCTTTACCTGCGTTTCCGGAGAATGCCAAAAAGCTTGATAAGGCATTGCTGGAATAACCGATGGTAGCATAGATATTAGGCACCATCCCTAATTGCGCATTCAATTGCTCAAATATTGCCTGACTCGTTGCATCTACTTGTTCTTTACCCGGTACTGCTATGTTAGTTATTGTCGCCATAATCTTGTGATTTAAGTTTTTAAATTTGTTATGATACAAATGTGCGACAAGCTGCTTTCTTAAAGAATGCTCACATTTCCCGGAATCATGTCCTTATTTCCTTTTCATTCAAAATCAGCTGACCAAAGATTTTTTAAAAACGTTTGGGCTTAGCCCTACCTGCTTCTTAAAAAACTTAGAAAAATGCGCTCCATCGCTGTAGCCTAATTCGAAAGCCAGTTCCTCTACAGTCTTATTAGTATGTGACAATTGACGCTTAGCCTCCAATGCAATGCGATCATTGATCACCTGAAGCGGTGACAGGTTATTGTATTGTTTAAATAAATTGGACAAGGTTTTAGGTGATTTAAATAACAACTCTGCATAGTCCTTTACCTGATGTTTTTCCTTAAAGTGCTTTTCTACCAGCACATTAAATTGCCGAATCACATCCAGCTGACTGTCCGGAATTTGAGGATTAACCAACAAATCATTAATTAGCCGCGCACTTTTTATTAAGAGACGCTTCAACAATACGCGTAGCATTTCACCCTGAATGTGGTCTTTATATTCAAACTCTTCACGGAGCACTTTAAACAGTAAATTAAAACTTTGACACTCTTTCTCAGATAAAGTAATTATAGGTGCACTGGACGATCCGTAAAACAAATGCCCGTAACAAGATACTTCGTGATCATGATCGTTTATACAGTAAAACTCTCTATTGAAAGCAAACGAAATAAGTTGAAAATCACCTGACTGAATCGAGACGTCGTTATGTGGTGTGAAAAAAATAATTTGATTACCTGTCACTCTAATGGGAACAGTATCTACCACCAGGTCCAACACACCATTTTGTACCCAAATAACACGATAAAGTCGCTCTGTGCTCAACTTAATATTTTGATCCGGACAGGTAAAATCACTCATTTGAAATTGTTCGTTTACCCTTTCGTCCTGATATTCCAGCAGCATATTCTTAAAGTTTATTTGTTATGAGAACAGTACAATATTATAAAAATCATGCTTCATCTCTTCCTTGTAAGTAAAATAAAGAAACTATTAAGTTAAATCATAGCATATTTTTATCTTGTCCGCAGATTAGCACTTTGTGTATTTATGATTAAAAACAGGAAAATAGGTTTGGGAACCGCAGCTATTGGCAGACCTATGTATATTAACATTAGAGACCAACAAGATCCGTCAAGCTTCAACCTGGAGTCTTTTAAACGAGCCGGTAAACACCTATTAACATGTGCCTATGAACACGGAGTTCGCCATTTTGATACGGCACCGGGGTATGGTGTTGCCGAACAGGTATTATTGGAATGGATTGATGAGTTTAAGCCGGAAGACATAAGCGTAAGCACCAAATGGGGTTACACCTATACCGCAAATTTCAACCCGCAAGCGCGCACTCATGAAATAAAAGAACACTCCCTCCAAAAATTAAATGAACAATGGGAATTATCCTCTCAACTACTTCCTCACCTAAAAATCTACCAAATACACTCTGCGACTAAAGAATCGGGTGTACTTGACAATGATGACATGCTATATCGACTGTATGATATAAAACAACAGCATGGTCTGGAGTTAGGTTTGTCGGTAAGTGGTTATAATCAAAACGAGATCATACACAGCGCCTTAAGTATACAATTAAACAACGTTGACTTATTCGACAGCATACAGGTTACTTTTAATGTATTTGATCAACAGTTTTTGGAAATACATCGCTTCATAAAAGAAAGTGGTAAAAAAGTAATCATAAAGGAAGCACTGGCTAATGGCCGGATTTTCCCTAATGCAAATTACCCCGGTTACCAAAAATTTTACCGTTATGTCCTGGAGCTGGCAAAAAAATACGATGTAGGCCTTGATGCTATTGCTCTCCGGTTTTGCATCGACGCATTGCAGCCCTACAGCGTCTTAAGCGGAGCAAGCAAACAAAGTCATTTAAGCTCGAATTTAAGAGCCAATGACTTCAGATTGAGCAGTGAAGAGCTTCATAATATAAAAGCATTTGCGACCGACACCAAAAGCTATTGGGAAGAACGAAGTCGGTTAAAATGGCAATAACTGCAAACAAGGAAGTATCTACAATTGTTCAGGAAATACATACATGGACTAATAGAGCCATAAAAGCTACTTTTGTTATGTACATTAAACTAAAAGTAAGTTATGACAAAAATAGAATTATATGGATCGGGCTGGTGCCCAGACTGCCTTAGAACAAAAGTGTTTTTAGATAGGAATCATATCATGTATCAATATTTTGACGTTAGTAAAAGTAAAGAAGCGTCGGAAAAAGTCTTGAAATTAAATAATGGAAAACGTATAATACCAACCATAATTATTGATGGAGAAGCTCATACCAATCCTGACAATAAACAATTAATGCAAATATTATCGAAAAATTAACATGAAAGAAGTAATAGCGACTTTTGGTGGCGGTTGTTTTTGGTGTATAGAAGCAGTCGTGCAACGTCTTAAAGGAGTTCTGAAAGTAGAATCGGGTTATACGGGTGGCCATGCTCCGGGAGTACCTACCTATAAAGAAGTGTGTTCTGGTCTCACCGGTCATGCGGAGGTAGTACAGGTCACCTTTGACCCTGATTGGATAAGCTATGAAAAACTCCTTACAGTTTTTATGCTTAGTCACGACCCTACCCAAATGAACAGACAAGGAGCAGATGTGGGTACTCAGTATCGCTCAGTAATCTATTTCCATGATGAAGAACAAAAAAAGGACATTGAAAAAGTATTCAAAGACCTACAGCCATATCACAAATCACAAATAGTCACGGAGGTCGCTCCTGCGACAGACTTTTATGCAGCGGAGTCCTATCATCAAAACTACTACAACGATAATCCGGATGCCGCTTATTGTAAAGTAATGATTGATCCGAAAGTCTCGAAACTTCGTGAGTGTTTTACTGACCTACTGAAGTGATGCCCTCAAGACTCATGATGTCATAAAATAGTTAGGCAATTGAGTAATACATTGAAAATAGGACTGGGCGGAGGATGCCATTGGTGTACTGAAGCTATATTTCAATCGCTTATTGGCGTTGAAAAAGTGGACCAGGGCTGGATCTGTTCTGAGTCTCCTAATGATGGTTTTTCGGAAGCAATAGTTGTACACTTCTGTACAGAAACTATTTGTTTGGAAAAGCTTATTCAAGTTCATCTACTTACGCATGCCTCTACCTCTAACCATTCCATGCGCACAAAATACCGTTCGGCTGTTTATTATTTCGACAGCCTCCTGTCTGAGCAAATCAAAAAAATCATGGCTGTGCTACAAACAGGCTTCAATGAAAAGATCATTACGAAAGTACTTCCATATGTTGAATTCAAAAAAAACAGTGAAAAATACCTGAATTATTACCTCCGAAATCCGGATGCCGCATTTTGTAAAACACATATTCATCCAAAACTCCAACAGCTTTTTAAAACACACAAACAGATTATTAAAGAAAACCAATCATGAATAAAACAGATTTCACCCTCACCAACAGACATGGCGCTGCACTCTCGGCAACTATCGAATTCCCGGGCAATCGTAAAGCTTCACATATCGCCTTGTTTTCTCATTGTTTTACGTGTCACAGTAATATTAATGCCGTACGGAATATTAGCAGATCCCTTCTTAAAAATGGCGTAGCTGTCGTGCGCTTTGACTTTACAGGATTAGGTAAGAGCAGTGGCAATTTTAAAGACAGCCATTTTGAAGCCAATATAGAAGACATCGAAGATGTAAATAACTACATTACCGAAAACTATTTTGCCCCGAGTTTAATAATCGGACATTCACTGGGTGGCTCAGCAGCAATAGTTGCGGCATCTATTCTCGATAATATTAAAGCAGTATGCACAATTGGATCTCCCGCCGCTATCGAACATACAACCAAACATTTTCGTGACCAACTTGACGAGTTGAATACAAAAGGAGAAACAACTGTACAAATTGGCGGCAGGCCCTTTACCATAAATCAGGAATTTGTAGACGGATTTAAGCAACACTATTTACCGGACATACTGAAATCGATGCATAAGCCAATATTAATATTCCATTCTCCGGTAGATGAAATCGTATCCATTGATAATGCGCAACAGCTTTACGAAAGCGCCAGGCATCCTAAGAGTTTTGTCTCGCTGGACAAAGCAGATCATTTATTAAATAATAAGGAGGACAGTTTGTATGTTGGTGATGTAATAGCAACATGGGTACGAAAGTACCTGCCTAAGGAGGAAATTACCAGCGCAAACCCTGAAGAGCACCAATTGGTAGCAACACTCAATACCAAAGAAGATACTTATACTACATCAATTAACAGCGATAATCATGGCCTTATTGCAGACGAACCCAGCGACATCGGCGGAAATAACTACGGTATGTCTCCCTATGAGTTGGTCAGCGCCGGACTTGCCGCCTGTACCGCAATGACCATAAATATGTATGCACGCAGGAAAGAATGGAACCTGGATGAAGTCAAAGTATTTATATCTCATAAAAAAGAAAAGCGTGAAGAAGGCACTATCGATTTATTTGTGAAAGAACTGGATATTGAAGGAGATCTCGATAGCGATCAAAAAAACAGGCTCATAGAAATTGCAGCAAAATGTCCGGTACATAAAACGCTTGCAAACGCTTCTGTTATTGAAACTAAGCAAAGAAACTAAAAATGGGTTTTTGGAGTTGATTAATTGGATAATCCAATCTAATATGAATATTACAAGAGCACTACTTTCAGATGCACCGGCTATATTAGAACTACAAAAAGAAGCATACCAATCTGAAGCGGCGCTCCATGATGATTTTAATATACCTCCGTTAACACAAACACTGGAAGAACTTGAGCGATCATTTGATACACACATCATACTCAAAGTAGAAAAAGAGGGCGTACTAATTGGTAGCGGACAAGCCAGGTGTGAAAACGGGACCTGTTACATAGGCAGAATGGCTATTTCTCCCAAATTACAAGGACAGGGTTTGGGCTCCAAACTCCTAAATGCACTGGAAAACAGCTTTGATGGTATCGACCGACTGGAGCTTTATACCGGAGAAAAAAGTCTGGCCAATCTTGCGATGTACGAACGACGGGGCTACCGCCGTTTTAAAACGGCTTCCATCGGAAAAACTACTATTATTTACCTGGAAAAAACAGTATAACTGCAAACACATATCAATGGATATCGAACAAAACAAACTAAACGCTATTGCCTTCTACAAAACAGCGTATGAGGGAAACCCCAAACAAGCGGTGGAACGCTACCTTGGAGACGAATACATTCAACACAACCCTGATGTCAAGGACGGCACTCAAGGGTTTATAGATTATTTTGAACGTATGCAAGACGAATATCCGGACAAATCCATCGAATTTGTGCGGTGTATTGGTCAGGGCGATTTGGTGGCTCTACATACACATCAAATATGGCCAGGTGACGACGAGTACGTCACAATGGATTTTTTTCGCTTCGACGAAAACGGAAAAATATGTGAACATTGGGATGCCATCCAGCAAATACCTGAAAACAGCGCCAACGACAATAACATGTATTAATATATCCGGACAGCTTTCAATCGAGGGCCCATCTGTATTTTTCACCTTCAAATAATCGGTCAAACATAAATGTAGCAGGAGCGATCAAAAACAGCGCCCAAATTGGAGCCGTATAAACCTGCAGCCAATTGGAAAGTATGAAAGTAATCAATGCCAGCAAAACTGCCCAATATTTACGGGCCTTTGCCACATTAGGTGTAGTCATAGGATCGGTTATCATGAAAAAGGCAAATAACAGTAAAGTTCCATTGCTAAATTGATGGAACAAATGATCGATGGGCCACCCAAGGTACAACACGGTACGCACGTATTGCAAAACAAACAGGGACGCCAAAAAAGTAATTGTTGTATCTATCCGCCCCACACGCAAAAGCAGAAAAGAACTCAACGCTAATACTGCAAAAATTAATAGTGCGCTGTTTCCCCACTGCCCCGGAGATATCCAGGCACGGCCGGTCACAATGGCCGGAACTATTAAACCAAAATTCACAGGATTAAAAATATGCTTCCCATTCCACCTGATTATAAACTTGGACCCTATTGCCAAAAAAGCCGTCACAGGAATCACCCACCATTCATCACTTTTCAAAAGCAAACATAAGCCCAGCGCGGTAATCAAGGCACTCTTTAGCGAAAACAAAGATAGTTTCAACCAACGAACCGCAACGAGCTGTACAAACAAACAAAAGGTAATGGTTATCAGGTAAACAGCTAAGTTTTGCTCCCAGCCCAGGTTTTGAATACCATAGACCAGGAGCGCACTTAAAAACAGCAGTTGAAAATCCCGAGGATCTTTTATTATAGACCGAAGCAAACTCTGAAATTTCACTATCATAGCATTTTCTTTTTAACCGGTACCGTTTTACGCAAAGGGATAATTATTAATAACAGCAGAATGGACGTTAACACCATATAAAACAACCATTTGGGCACTATCAAATCGCTCGCAGGGTCAGTAACTACTGTTCCTTCGTTAAACCCGTCATTGTCATCATTAGTCTTTGTAGGAATAACAGGCAATGCAGTCCCCTTTTGTGACCTTCGTTCTGCCGGCAGGTACTGATCAAATTCTGTTATGTATGACAAATAAGGTTTAGAATCCCAACCGGTGTAATAAGTAAGGTTCATCACTTCTTTCTCGCGCCTATGACGTATGTTTTCAAGGTAAGCATGTGCTTCCTCGCAAAAAGGTGCAGGCGCAGGATGCCTGATAACATACCTCCCCTGAAAATTAACTTGATTAGGTGTTTCAATAAATTGTAAATCCTGCGGGAAATTTTTGCGGTTGTACCGTACATGCATTCGTGTAAAAAAACACTTATTACCAGTACCATATTGACCATTTAACCAAAATGCACCCGCTTCCAACAATTCATTGGGAATAGGTGGTGGCCCAACGCAAGGGTCACATTTTACACCAATATTGGCAGACACATCCCAGGCATATTCCAAAAAAACAGGCTTCCCTCTCTCCCTTTTATATAATTTATTAAATAAGTCGTGATAAAAAGACCCGAACTGATGTTGCACGGTTAGCGGCACATCAAAATTAGTGGGAATCTCCATCGTTCGGTAATTACTGGTTTCTACCCTCCCCTGCGAAGAAAGTGCATAAACGATCATATCTTGGTCTCCATTTGCATTGGCCATCCCCAGGCGAATAGGGAGCATAAATTTCGAAGATTTAAAACGTATCTGAAGTGGACTTAAATTGATCGAGTTGCCCTTTTTAATTTTTTCCTGATTTACTTTCACAACGAAAAATTTCAGGTTATTCTTAATATATGGGTCCAGTACTTCTTCCGCTTTTTCCGGAATTTGATAGCCTTTATCCAGCAACCACTTTTTCAGGCCTTCCGATTCTTTTGCTGATAAAATTAATATGTTGTATTCGTCTACTTCATATTGTGCTTCTATCTGAACGTTGTATTGAGCGGCGTCATCAAATTCCGCCTCTTCTGCAATAGATTGAGGTAATGAGCGCACCTGAAATTTCTTATTGTACTCTAAGTACTCATGGCAGGGGTTCCGATCATAATATTCTGCCATTCTGGGAGCCGAATAGGCATCTAAAGTGGCGAACAGAGCTGGGTTCACCGTTTTGATAGCATCTCTTTGTAACACAACAGGTACAGGAACCACCATCGCAAAATCAGAAACATTTCCACTGAAATCACTTTGCATAGTAACTACTGTTTCGCTATTATATCGCGCAATAATCACCTGAGAGCTCTTGTTAAAAAGTTTGGAGTCGGCCTTAGCAACATAGAAGCCACAAAATGATGACGCCTTAAATTGAATTAATAGCAAACTGGCCAGTAATATGAAAGATTGTTTTTTTAGATTATTCATGGTTTTTGAATTAATTACAACCTACCGTACAACTGAAAATAATATCGGTTCAAATAACCGTAAAAAAATTCATTTTACTTATTTATCCTTCTTCTACGCATCAGCAGCTAGCAAGTACACCTATTATTTTTATCATTTAGGAGTGCCGTAGCAATAATAAGCGATGACCACTGAGCAACTACCTTCAGCCATAATGCACATTCAATCAATATTTATATAAACGTTCTTTTGCTATTAATTGCTTGCCAGAGTCATAGTCATAATTTGCGCAGGCAACTGAGTTGTCTACGGACAAGTTCTTATTATAAAACAGTACGCGCCCCAATGTAGCGCCTTCATCTGTTATACGATTTGATGCAGGCATATTGTCTTGTGTGATATAATCTGGAATATCCTGATCACTGTAATTGAACAAATACAGGTCGGTTAGCGATGTACAAATGGCTATTAATTTAATTCTAACTAATAAGGTAGGGTAGTTCTTTTTCATTGCTCGTTTTGTTGTTTTTGTTCCGGATAGGAGATCAGATAAGCTAACACCGGATAAGAATAGCAGGCACCCTACCTCTTTGGTATATTTTTTTCAAAAAAGGATTAATTACTAAATAGCTCAGAAAGCATATGCTAATAGTGCGTTCGCATTACACCTATTTTTCAGGTGATAATGCTTACTCTTACAACCTTGCACGTCCGGAAAACACTTACTAAACGCTATCAATCTCAATGATCACGAGTCCATACAACGCCATTAGGGCAAGCATATTGTTTTTTAGTAAAAGGTACATTGTTTTCATTCAGTTTAGTCAAACATAAATCCAAATTTATCAATTTGGGGTAGGCACTAGTTGTTGAGGTATGTGCAGGTGATGTCATATTCTTGCCTTATAGTCTTTAAGACGTCACCATTTAAGTAATGTAATGTTAAAATGGTATCCCAATTATTTTTTGTTGTCAATTTTCTTTTATGAGCTAGAAATAAGTGATGACTTTTTGCTAGAATTACCTACGCAAAAAGCTTAAGTATTTACACGTATTTTTCATGCTATATGTTTTTGCAAAAATATAACTTTTCTATATACGTATGGAAGAGTAAAATCTAAAAGCAGCTTATTATCATATATTTATAACAAATTGTACATAATTGGGATTAGGTAAAATTTTTAGATGATCCAGTATACCTACCCGAAAAAATACTTAAGTACTACTTTAACTTTAGCAAAAGTACCTAAATGTAAACTTCTTTTACTTACGATTATGAAAATTGTCTATTTACTTCCCGCCATTTTATCATTCATGTTTATGTCTGAAGTATTGGCACAAGAACAAATGATATCCGGAAAAATCACATCTAGTGAAGATAATTCCACCATACCTGGAGCCAGTGTTCAGATAAAAAATGAACAGCAAGGCACGATAACAGATCTGGATGGTAATTTTAGTATCAGCGCCTCTAGCACAGATACACTTGTTATTTCGTTTATCGGTATGACAACCAAAGAAATCGTTGTTGGAGATCAAACCACCATCAATGTAGCTCTGGATCCCGAAAATCGATTGTTGGAAACGGTAAAAATTGCCGTTGGAATGGAGTCAGACAAACGCAAACTGGCATACTCCGTACAAAATGTGGCCGGAGATGAGTTGATTAAAGCAAACGAAGTGAATCTTATTTCCGGACTGGGAGGTAAGATGGCCGGTGTGCAGGTGACCAGTTCCGGAGGCACACCCGGAGCAGCTGCACAGATTAGAATTCGTGGTAACAAATCTATCCAAGGGAGTAATTCCCCACTATTTGTGATTGACGGTATTCCCATCGATAATTCTACTTTCAACACCGAAGATTCTCCGGAGACAGCAACAGCCAATCAAGGTTCGGCCGGTGTTCAAAACTCCAATCGCCTTATTGACATTAACCCGGACGATGTGGAGACTATGACCGTATTAAAAGGACCTGCCGCTACCGTTCTTTACGGAATTCGAGCGGCCAATGGCGCCATTGTCATTACGACAAAAAAAGGGCGAAAAAACAGCAAACCCAAAATAGGTTATACTTTCGGGTATAACGCCGATCGCGTCAATAAATTGCCTGACCTTCAAAACACTTATGGACAAGGGGCAACAATAGACACTTACTCTGCGGCACAAGACGGCTCTACAAACCCCTTTAGTTGGGGTCCTCGAATATCAGATTTACGTTATGCCAGCGACGCTACCACACCCTGGGACCCTAATGGTTACGTCGTATTAGCCTCAGACCCGAGAGCAAGTGATCGTGTGGCTCAGACTTATGATAACCCTGATTTGTTTTTCCAGACGGGACACACGTTCAGAAATTCGATTAATGTGCAGGGAGGTACCGATGCGGTCACTTATTACTTCTCGATAGGTAGATTAGATCAGACCGGTATTATTCCAAATTCGCGCTTTGCACGTACGAGTTTAAAAGCAACAACCACCGCCCAGTTGACTAAAAAACTTTCTTTAAGCACTTCGGCCAACTTCATCAGAACAGATAGTCGAAGGGTTCAGAATGGATCGAACGTATCCGGAGTTATGCTAGGATTGCTCCGAACACCTGCTTCTTTCGATAATAGTGCCGGTTACTGGTTACCTGGTAGCGGGGAAACACAACAACGATCCTATAGAGGAGGAATTTATGATAATCCCTTTTTTACAGTAAATGAAAATTTTGCTACTGATGAAGTAAACCGGTTTCTTGGTTACCTACAACTCAATTATTTCCTTACCGATTGGCTAAGCTTTAAATACCGTGTTGGAGCCGATACTTACGGTGACGATCGTATTTTTAGAGGAGCCATAGGTTCATCAGGAGCTCCAAACGGTGAGGTCATAGACATGCAGGTGAGAAATTCCACCTACAATACGGACTTTATTGTCAACTTCAACAAAAAGTTCAACGCTGTAACTGTGGATGTGTCTGTCGGACATAATTTCTTCGATAATGATGTACATATTCAGCGTGTAGTAGGAAATGGACTTGCATTTCCGGAATTCTTTAATATTTCCAGTGCCTCAAGCGTATTGTCTACCGAGAATATTGAAAAGCGGCGATTGCACGGATTTTATTTAACGGCCACCGTAGATTATGAAGGTCAGTTTTTTATAAACCTCAGTGGTAGAAACGATCGTTCTTCTACTTTGCCTTTAGAAAATAATAGTTTTTATTATCCTGCAATAAGTGCTGGTTGGGACGCTGTACAAACCCTCAATTTGACAAGCCCTATGCTTAATTATGGTAAAATCCGTGTTTCTTGGGGTCAAGTAGGAAATGATCCTGGCTTTGCCCTTACCAGAAACCGCTTTAAACAAGCCGAGGTATATGATGGTTGGACCTTGGGCTCTGGAGTAAGCTTCCCGGGTTTTGGCACCAATGGTTTTGAAAGTAACGGAATACTGGGAAACAATGAGTTGAAGGCAGAAATCACTACAACTATTGAATTTGGCACAGACCTTCGCCTGTACAAGGATCGAATAGGCCTCGATCTTACTTATTTCAATGCATTAACTGAAGATGCATTACTTAATGTAACAATACCATTTTCCAGTGGATATTCTGAAAGGACACTCAACTCCGCAATAATCAGAAATAAAGGGATTGAAGCGGTATTGACTGCAGAAATTGTTAGAAAAAAAGACTTTGTATATGAAGCCAGTGCCAATTTCACCAGACTTCGTAATGAAGTAGAGCGTTTGGCTCCGGATTTGGAAGTCATTCGACTCGATCCTTTTGGTTCACAACGTGTTGTAGCCGGACACCCATTTGGCACCTTCTTTGGCACACAATTCCTACGTGACGACGCAGGTAATATGGTTATCGATCGAGCAACTGGCTTACCTTTTGCTGACCCCGAAGAAGGAGTGGTTGGAGATCCAAATCCCGACTTCTTATTGGGTTTACGTAACACCTTTTCATACAAAGGTTTTACTTTTAGTTTTTTACTTGATATTCGCCAAGGCGGGGATGTTTATAATGGTACCAAAGGAGTACTTAATTTCTTTGGCAGAGGAGCAGAGACATTGGATCGTGAAGACCGAATTGTATTTGACGGTGTACTGGGAGATCGAAATGAGGACGGTTCCATTACCATAACCGGAGAAGCCAATGACATTGAGATAGTAAAAGGAGGGACAGCCGCGGGCGGCACCAATCCGAACTTCTATACCAATTATGGATTTGTGAACCTTACCGAGCTGAATATAGAAGATGGTTCCTGGATGAGACTCCGAGATGTATCCATAAACTATCAAATTCCCGCCAAATGGCTGGAGAAAGTTCCTTTTGGAGCGGCAAGCGTCACGCTATCGGCACGTAATCTATTCCTGATCACTGATTTTACCGGTATTGATCCTGAAACGAACCTCTCCGGTTCATCTAGTAATGTGTTTGGTTATGACTACTTCAATAACCCAAATACGCGAAGTTATGGTGTTAATGTAAATGTTACTTTCTAAACACAAGGAAAATGAGAAATTTAAATTATAAAATCATACTAGTAAGTCTTTTGGCGGTAATGTTGACTTTTCAATCATGCCAAATAGATGAAGATCTTAACGACAATCCGGCCCAACCGTCTGAGGTGCCTTTAAGAAACATTCTACCAACCTTGTGTGTAAGCTTAGCCTACAGTACCTCTGGTGAAGCATTTCGTTGGAGCGGGATTTTTAGCAGACATCTGGAAGGAATTAATGCACAACACGAGGCCTATTGGAGATATGTTGTGACCGAATTAGATGCCGATGACGTATGGACACCGCTCTATACTAACGCACTGAATAATGCGAGCATCCTTATTGATCAGGCGAGGGAAGAAAATGCACCGGTATATGCAGGAATAGCCCAAGTGATTATGGCATATAGTTATAATATACTTACCGACCTGCATGGTGACATTCCTGTTTCGCAAGCACTACAAGCTGCCAATGGTGTTATAAAACCTCAATATGACAATCAGGAGGTCATTTACAATGTGCTTCTTCCGGAACTGTTAGACAATGCTATTGCCGACCTCTCAGCTTCGGGAGATCCGGGAAAAACACCTGGTGCTGATGACTTGTTTTTTGGTGGAGATGTGCAAAAATGGATTGATGCGGCTAATAGTCTCAAAGTACGATTAGCCATACAGCAGTCGAAAGTAACCCCCAGCGCCTATGATGATGCACTCAATCTATTGCCAAGTGCCATTTCCAATGCAGATGGTGATTTTCAGTTTCAGTTTAACTCAGCCAGAAATGAGGTGCATCCAAACAGTGCGTTTATTCAGTCTGGCCGTGCAGGCAACATAAAAATGGATTCTGTTTTTATAGCTCAGTTCGAAACATCCGATACCCGCCAACCATTTTTGATAAATGATGATTTTGAATTAGGAACCACTGTGGGGAATTTTACGAAGCCAACAGGTATTGGAATAATCATGAGTTATATAGAACTAAAAATGATCGAAGCAGAGGCTCATTTGATGGGCAGTGGTGCAGATGAAACAAGTGCCAAATCAGCACTTGATGAGGGTGTTAGTGCTTCTTTTCAGAAAATCACAGGTACTCCAACTCCTACTGATTATCAAACAGCTCTGGATGATGCCTGGAATAATGCAACTACCCTGGAAGATAAGCTGGTGGTAGTAATGGAAGAAAAGTACATTGCTTGCTACGGTATGGGCATCACTGCGTGGAATGATTGGCGAAGAACTAACTTGCCTGCTTTCATCGTACCACCAACAACAGCGGCCTCTGAATTTACGCCACGATCGCTGCCTTACCCACAAAACGAACGTTTACTAAATGGTGAAAACCTTAGCGAGGTTACCAACGAACCAACGAATTTACTTCGAAGGAACTGGTGGGATCAATAAGTATTACCTCGTAAAAAGCTTAATAATTCCGTCTATCACACACCAGAACTGCTCCTTTTAGAGCAGTTCTGGTGCATTTTTGAACGTACAGTTTTAAAATTCCGCTATAAGGGATTATTTTTAATAGTAGAATATTAATACGTTTCACACCCCAACCCAGATGAAAAGTTAACTATAATACCTGTTGTCATGAATAAAATAGCACTATCGGCAATTACTTTAATGTTTTTTTGGGTGTCTTGTACTCAAAATCATCATTCACAAGAGGAAGCACCCTCTAAAATGCCCGACCCGGCAGTTGTAAACGTTGAGTCTAAGAAAGCCAACGATTTTTTTGAACGTGTATTTAACGAACGGCTTGAGCGAAGTCCGATGTTTCAAACCACATTGGGCATCAAAAAGAACTATGACTCCTGGGACGATCCTTCCGATTCTGCCAGGCAGGCAGCGCTAAGCTATACTAAAAAATACCTGGAGGAATTAAAAACAACTATTGATTACGAACTGCTAGATGCGCAAACTAAGATTAGTTATGACCTTTTTGTATTGGATTCGGAAAACGAAATTGCGGATTTTAAATACCGCTACCATCGCTACCCGGTCAATCAAATGTTCGGTTTTCACACACGTATCCCCTCTTTTCTAATCAACAAACACTTAATAGACTCCAAAGAAGATGCTGAAGCTTATTTAAAACGCTTAGACCGTATTGAAGATTTTATAGGTAAATGGATTATTGAACTAAAACTAGGTGAGGAAAAAGGAATTGTACTTCCCAAGTTTGTATTCCCACATGTTATTGGCGATTGTCGTGCCATCATTAGTGGTGTTCCATTTGACGATGGTCCGAAAAAAAGTTCTTTTTTAAAGGACTTTACAAAAAAAGTACAAGCGCTTGAAATTGCTGCTGACGAAAAGGAAAAACTCATTGATAGCGCCAGTAAATCCTTAGTACACCATGTAAAACCTGCTTATGAATCCCTGATCGCTTTTTTATCCAATCAGGAGCAAAGTGCGACAACAGACGATGGTGTCTGGAAATTTCCCGATGGTGCTAACTTTTACAACACAGCACTTGCTCGTACCACCACCACATCTATGACATCGGAAGAAATTCATGAACTGGGACTTAGTGAGGTTACGCGAATTCACAACGAAATGCGTGAGATCATGAAAAAAACGGGCTTCGACGAGGGTAAAACACTTCAAGATTTTTTTGCCTTCATGCGCGATGACCCGCAATTTTATTACGAAAATACCGATGAGCAGAAACAGTTATACATGGACAGCGCTACAATCATTATTAACAATATGAAAGCTCAATTGGGATCGCTTTTTAATATAAAACCAAAAGCAGAAATGATTGTCAAACGTGTGGAAGATTTTCGGGAAAAATCGGCGGGAAAAGCCTTTTATGAACGACCTAGCCTCGATGGTTCGCGTCCGGGAATTTATTATGCAAACCTCTACAATACTAAAGATATGCCCAAATATGAAATGGAAGCACTTGCATATCATGAAGGTATTCCCGGGCATCATATGCAACTTGCTATCGCGCAAGAATTAGACGACTTACCACAGTTTCGCAAATACAGTCATTATACTGCCTACATAGAAGGATGGGGGCTTTATTGTGAAAAATTACCTAAAGAAGCTGGGGGATACAGTAACCCTTACTCCGATTATGGTCGCTTAGCTATGGAGCTTTGGCGTGCATGTCGCCTGGTGGTGGACACCGGTATACATAGTAAAAAGTGGACACGGGAAAAGGGTATTAAATATTATCAAGCCAACACTTCTGCGAGCGAGCGCGAATGTGTGCGCATGGTAGAACGCCATATTGTAATGCCTAGTCAGGCTACTTCCTATAAAATCGGGATGAATAAAATTCTTGATCTAAGAGCTGCCGCAGAGCAGCAATTAGGGGATCAATTTGATATCCGTGAATTTCATGATATTGTACTTAAAAATGGCGCCGTACCTTTAAACGTGCTGGAGAAATTGGTGCATGAATGGGTAAACAATTAAGAACAGCACGTCGTACCGGCCTTCAGCATGTAAGCATAGAAAAAAACAGCTCGTATTGAACAGCTATTATTAAATAACGGACTTGAAAATTGGGCTGAGAGGCTATATTTAAGCATTATGGGGGCGTCCCCGCTGCGCCGGATTTGCAATCCGGCGCTATTATCGAAGGATCTGTGATCCTTAAGCCCTAGTGATTTTTAAAGATCATTCCTTAGTGCATAAAAAGGGTAAAGCTGCTTTATGCTTTAAAAAACAATAAGATAGATGCGCTATTTAGTCTTGTATAGCTACCATAAACGAAATAATTTGAATGAAAGAGCATTTGACATTCCAACTGCTGACAAAAAAAAATATTAGCGAAATTGCCATTCTGGGTCAACAATTGAACCCAAAATTGACAGTAGAAGAAGTTGAAAATTATCAAAAAGAAATGTTTGAGCTTTCAACTTACAATTGTTTTGGAATATTTGTTGATGATAAACTTGTAGGAATTTCCAGCGGATGGATTACTATACGATTCTATTCGGGAAAGCAGCTTGAAGTTGATAATGTGATTATCGATCGTAATATTCAGTCAAAAGGTTATGGTAAAAAGTTTTTTGAATTTATAGAAGCGTGGGCTAAACGAAACGGTTGCAAAACGATCGAGTTAAATACTTATGTTCAAAATTCCCGCTCACATAAATTCTATCACAATTCAGGCTACTCCATACTCGGGTTTCATTTTTGGAAGCATATACAGCAGAATGATTAAACCAATCAGTAATAGTTGGAGCAACTTCGAATGAAACAATATCTCACTATAGGCAAGCGGGCAATACTTTGACACCCGCTGCGCCGGATTTGTGATCCGGAGCTATTATCGAAGGATCTGTGATCCTTAAGCCCTAGTGATTTTTAAAGATCATTCCTTAGTGCACAAAAAAGATAAAGCTGCTATGTGTTTTTATAGAAATAATAAGATATATGCTATATTTAGTTGTTGTAGATAACAGAAAGTATGACTACAGAAGAAATTGAAAGATTAGCTAAATCTGATAATCTTCAAACAAATGCAGGTTTGGATTTAAAGCTTACAGAACTTAAGTCCAAAGGGTGTCGAATTTTAGAATGCATTCTCTATGTGAAAATCAATCAAAACTGCTCATTGATTGAAGCTAAATCCATTGTTGTGAATTCTCCTACATGGATTAGTAAAAAAGAAGATTTCATAAGACATCACAAGAACAAATGGATGAATTCCTTGAAGCCGCAAAAGACCCCAATCGCGCGCGTTTGAGTGCAACGGAAACGCGTGCGCATATGTAAGCTTCACAAAAACGATGTAGCTCTCGACTGGCTAACGCAAACATTGCAAAAAAAAACAGACACTACGCTAACTGATTTTCATAATATTCCATCTATCAATATGTAGACTTCCCTTTTTTCTATCGGGGGTCGTTAATTGAGAATTATTACTATATTGGTAATTAAATGCCCTAGGATGTCTTATTTTGGTGTTACCCAAAATTAGTAATATGAAGTTTCCAGAAAAAGTAAATGAAATATCTCTGAATGCAGAAATTGAGATCGGTGTATATCCTCCAAACGGATTTTTGCAATTTGAAGAAGCAAGTTTAGGAAATGGTGACTATTTTGGATTGTATTGGGAATTCGGAAAAGAGAACGAAGAACCGACTATTTGTGAAATGGTACATGACGAAAGTGTTATTGTACCCAGGTTTTCTAGTTTGAATAAATTTTTAGAGTGGTATAAACTGAATGATTTTGATTGGGGAGAAGAAGAAATTGAAGATGATAAATTTACTTTAACTCTTCTTAATATCGGTAATGAACAATTAAGAAAGAATGATCCAATAAAAGCAATTGAATACTTCGAACAAAGTGTAAAAGCCATTGGGGAGTTAAGCGAAAACTGGTTTAAGCTTGCATCTCAATACAAAAGAACTGGCAATGAAATTGAAGCTCAAAAAAGCATTATAAACTCCGTCTTGTCTAATTGGGCTATTGAATTCCCTTCTCAAAACGCAATTAGAATGCTTAAATCACTAGAACCAGTGGATGAGCTTAAAAATCACCCCTTGATAAAGAATCGACATAAGCTTGAGTTTGATTTTGGAGGGAAAAAAGAGAATACAGACTATTTAATCATCAAAGAAATAATCTCTGAACTCAAGGGTATTGGCAGCGTAAGTCAATCGTTAATTCTAGAACAAAATTATGGCTTGATGATGTATTGGGAAACTTCGGCATTTCAGGAAAGGTATAACTTCAGCCTAGAAAATTGGCATGCTGATTATCAAAACAAAACAAAGGAGAGACTGAATTTAAACGTTGGGTAACAAGAAATAAGAACCCATAGGGCTTCCGTGGTGTTGGAAAAACCAGTGGTTCTTTGAATCCCAGGCAATCCCGTTTACGGAATTACCAATAGGCGTCCGGATGAACTATTTGCGCCGTCGCTATGGCTTTAGCGGCATGCGATGTCTCCTCCCCCCCCCCTATTTCTATCAGGGGGCTTTAATTGAGAATTTTAGTATATCGGTAGTTAAATGCCCTACGATACCTTATTTTGGCATTAGCGCTAATTATCAAAAAAAATGAAATTCAATATCACTTATAATACTGATAGACTGATTTTAGAGCAAAAACGGTTATCTATAATTGTGAATATTGGTAGAGAACTACTAGGACTTATTATATCTTCAGTGGTCTTGTTAATTCCTTACTCTTATTTGACTAGAATACACGAAATTTTATGGCTGATATACTTTGTTCCAATTTTATCTTTGATTGGATTAATCAAAGGAAATTGTTTCAACATCCGGTGGAGTGAAATTTGAGTTTGACAAGCAACGAAATAGACTGTTAAAAAATGGTAGAACAATTGATCAACTAACAAATTTGAAGGAAGTTCAATGGAATATTGATTCTGTGACGGATCATGAAGAATCCTATTTAGAACTATTGACTTCAAAGAATGATAAACATCGTATTTCTTCAACAATTAACATCATGAATAAAGAACATTTGGAACTTGGGAAGCAACTGGCAAAGTTCCTTAGGATAGAATTCCGTAATAATCATCCGTTTGAAAAAGAAATGGTTCATTCAGGTCAGCAAGACTTAGATCAAAGTGACTTAGATTTTATTGAAAATCATTAACTAGTGCAACAATTAAGCTCTAATGCAGTGCGCTGAGGTTGCAGTTCATTGGAGCCCATGTTGAACCCTTACCTCCTTATTGTAATGCTGTTTGCAATGGGGATTGAATGAATTATGCAAGCATCTATTAATGAAACAGATCAAGCTAAATTTTGAGACTATACAAAAATTATCAGCGTGTGAAAATAAAAAAACAGTGTTTGAGTCGTCGCTCTCGCTCCTCACTCCTACACTGTTTTTGTGACCTCGCCAAGATTCAAACTTGGAACCTCTTGAGCCGTAATCAAGTGACAAATAAAATAAAATCGAATTGAATAAGATCAAAAATACACCTTAATAAACCATAAAAACACTTTTTAAAACTACAACTCTATTGATCTTTAACGATATTTTCTTAATTACACCTTAAAAAGTGTGCAAAAAAGTGTGCAAGTATTGCGCTTTTTTCTCTATATTAAGTTTTCTAATTTTTATAGCCATGGCCAAATGTTTTAAGTATCATGATTGCAGATCTAAATCCTCTCATAATTTCCCGCTCAAAATAGCAATTTCTCACAAAAGAGAAAGACGGTATATCTCCACGGGCATTTACCTAAAAAAAGAACAGTGGGACGATTCAAAAAAGAAAATAAAGAGCAACTTCAAAAATAGCGGTCGTGCCAATACTAAAATAAACAAAATGTTGGTCATTACAGAAGAAACGCTCGACAACCTAAAACCTCAATTAAATCAACTTACAGCTGCTCAACTCAAAATCATTGTTGAAAACGCTATCAACGAGGAGTTGAAAAGAAAAACTGAAAAGAATTTCCCGGAATTGACTTTGGAAGCAACAAAGGCCACCACTCAAAATACACATTGTTTTTTCAACTATGCACGGAAACTAGCCGACCACATGTACCTGACAGAACGAGGATCGTCGGCAGACGTGATTATCAACACAGTGCTGAGTCTCGAAAACTTCACTCAAAAAAAGACCTTGACTTTTACTGAATTGACTCCTGCCTTCCTTCGGGATTATGAACGTTGGTACCTTAACCAATTCAATAATGCTGGTCGAAAAAACACCATAAACGGATTCGGGTTCCGAGCCAAAGAAATAAGAAGAATTTTCAATATGGCCATAAGAGACCCTGAAGTGACGGTTGCGAAGGACCTCTATCCATTTGGCAGATATGGCTACAGTATTAAAAAGGAAAAAACGGCTAACCGAAATATAAACCCTAAAGAAATTGCAAAATTGTACAGTCTTGATTTAACAAACGATATTAAGTTAAATCACCACCTTAATTATTTCAAATACTACTTTGAATGCTGGGGCATGAATTTCATTGACCTGGCTTACCTACGTGTTCACCAGGTGCAAAACGGCCGTTTGAACTACAGACGCAGAAAAACACGTTGGTCAACTAATGCCAAAAAATTTGATATCCCACACTCAACAACCGCTCAGAGTATTATTGACTACTACACACAAGGAAAAGCAAGCAAGGATTTCGTTTTTCCAATACTAGGAGACATCTATCATTTAACTAAGGAGCTGAAGGACAAGAAGCTGGAACTTGAACACAAAAAACTGTTTGATAAGAAATTAAGAAATATCCGTGCGAACCACAATCGCAGGCTTAAAACCATTGCCAAAAAGGCTGGATTAACTGTAAACCTAACCACTTACGTCAGCAGGCATTCGTTTTTTTCGATTGCGTTGGAGCGAGGTGTTTCTAAATCAGAAATCAGCGAACTGGCCGGACATGCCAATATGGAAATCACTGAAACATACCTGGCAGGTTTCAGTGATAAGCAGTTATCAGCAAGCGCAAACCTGGTACGATCGGCTATTAGTGACAATAACACAAACTCTTTAGACAATTTGGTCGAATTAAACAAAGGCGCTACTAATATGAAAGTCGGTGAGTTTCTGGAATCAATCTGGACAAAAAAAAGTGACGCTACGCAACTAATCATTGCGCTTCTTCAAAAAACGAATTGCAAGGACGCTGCTTTGGCCCAAGAATATGCCAAACTATTTATGTTTACAAAAAGTAGCAATTGAAATTGACTTGAGACTTATTTAAAGCCTATAAACAATGATATTTTCTACCATATTACACTATATTAAAATTAACTTTATTACTAATAGGGAATGTTACCTGCAGGCAGAACCGTTTTAGGAAGTTAACCATATCGTTCATAATATTTTAGCAGATCTCAGCCCGGCAAACAAAAATCAATGTTATGCGAGTTATATGAATCTAAGTTTTAAAAACGATAGTAAACTCACAATATACCACTCCTAAAGAAATTTATGCGGAAATCCGTTTAATAATACAAATTGGAAGTCAGTCAATATTTCAACTCCACCTCACACCGTCATTTCTCCTATTGTGATACTTCTCATACAAAGGCTGAAAGAAGGTAGGATAATTGTAGATAAGCACCTCGTCGAAGTTTATGTTATCATCGATAGTTAAAACACCAGCGTTTAGGTAGTAGACTTTATTGGCACTCATGCAAGGCATAGGCTTGAGCATTTTCACGGCCATTACCGGTTCATCCGGGAAGTAAGGGTGCAAATAGTACCTATCGAGATCGTCGTGTGGGTCGGGCTCAAAAGTGAACTTCTTTTCCCAAGTGACCTGGCTCACTCCTTTAAATACCAAACTAGGTTTGAGTGAATAGGTTTTATAGAATTTTTGTCCGGTTTTAGGCACATATCCGGCATCTAATAAGCTCTGAAGGGTTCTCATGTGTGCTTATATTTAAAGTATTACATAGGTATAACGGTTTTCAGGTTAATTAGTTGATGTTAAAATTAGTAAATACTAAAAATAATAGCTATGAAAATATTTGAAAAATGTAAAAGATGCTTAGTTACAGTTTCTCTTAATTTGATATTAGGACATTAAACCATAGTTTTACGCCAGAAGCTTATAACCAGAAAATGAGACTAAAAATATTAAGTGTTGTACTACTTAGCTTTTGTGCTTTTGTTGGGATAGCGCAAGATGATGGAGAGGAGTATATTGATGAAAACGAGCGAAAAGTTGAGCATTTTGTAATATGTCACTATACACTAATAGGAAGAAAATATAGATTAGATCCTTCTGTTGAAAGCTATAAACATGAAGATATAATGCCTCTTTTACCTAGTATTGGTATGGATTTAGGATCCAAGTTTAGACTAACTCAATTTGGATCCAATACTTTATCTTTAAAAATGTCTTGGGTCGGAGGAATGTTCGGTTTATGGCAAAGAAAAGTAAATGTTCATGAGCACCTTGAATATCGAATAGGATCTGGTGTTTGGGTTGTAAGTGCTATAAGCCCAGGTATTACGATATCTCACAACCTTAACAAAAAAAGTAGTATTGAGTTATATGTACAGGCTTATCCAAATATATCTAAAAGAAATATTGATATGCATTCCTTTTCGACACCAAGAATGTGGGTTATGCATCCCGAAGACAAATATAGAGACGTTTTTTATTGGAGTAGGACCAAGGGGATAAATTATGCGATAGGGCTATCGACTAAAGTATCTCTTTTTGTATTAGGTATTGAGTACCGATTTGGAAAGATACACACGAAGACACAGGCTACATACAATTATCCGAGTATAAACATTTCTCAAGAGGGGAAATCTCCAACAAGCCATTTAAGGTTTCAAATAGGGGTCAAATTCTAATAAGAATCCTCATCAAAAAGAGTACTTCCCGGCAATTCAATTTATTGATGGAATTATTGATAAATGAGGCACTATTGTCTTGTTCAGTTCTCGAATTGACGATGTCTTCACTAATTTCCCACCATTTGTATGCGCAGATTTTGTTCAATGGATTTTATAATTTCCTGCGACTGCTGTTTAACCTATCCAGACGTATGACTACCTTTAGACTAACTACACGTAGTCAATTTTATAGGCTCGCTCGCAGCAATACCTAAACCTCTCCCCTGCGCTCTGGTGCAAGCGGCTTTTATGCTTTCATTAAGCGATTATGTAATCGTTTCCTCCAAATAACTTTGATAATAATTACCTGCTCTGTAACATCTTAGTCCAGCTTTGTCAATTTTCTAAAGAATAAGTTTATAAAGCGAAAGTGTTGAAATCAATCCTTTGATTCGGAACAATAAAGCATAACTAGTGAAAAAAATCAGGAATAAGTTGTTTATAGTGATTGTGCTAACTTAATTATTATATGATTATTTGATAACGTTTTAGATATAAAAAATAGTCATATTTGTTACGTATCATATATATCTAATTATCATGAAATCAATTAATTTTATTTACATCCTAGCAACACTATTATTTTTCCACAATAAACACACATATGGGCAACTTAAAGTGTTTTCTGACGGTAATGTAAGGATAGGCAGCCAAAGTAATAGTAGTTTTATTTGGGACTTATACGTTAGTAATCCGCTTGGTGATGGGCTGATGCGTCTGGCCAGTGCCCAAAATAGCCAATCTATTTACTGGGCCAGTACGCCTGTTTATTCTTATGGTTTTGGTACCGATAAAAACGGAATTGGGAAAATTTTCTCCAATATTAATGACTCCGATCATCCTGCCGTACTTTCTTTTAGTAATGCTAATTTAGGGCCTAATGATAAATACAAAATTACAAGTTTTGGATCTGAAGGTTATAACAGGGCATATTATGGTAAAAAGGGAACATTCGCAGAGGCGCAAAATTTTGATTTTAATCCACAGAATCCCCATGGAGGTCTAATTTTGGAAAATGCTTATTTTGAAAGTGCAGGAGCCTATTTCGATCATGATTATATCTGTTTTTGGTCTGCCGGTGACCAGGGAAGAATGGTACGATTTTATGATGAAGACGGGATGATTGAACGTGCTTACATATCCGGAACCGGAGCCTATTTTACCAATAGCGATAGTACTCGTAAACGTGATATAAAAACCATCCATAACGGCTTGAACTGCGTGCGAAAAATGCGTGGTGTAACCTATAAATTCAGACAAGGACATCGCAATAGTCCAAATTACCCATTGATGGTAAACGGACACCAAATACCTGTCAACCCAGTAATGAATGGACTTAAGAAGGATCAAACACCGACGCATTACGGCTTTTTAGCACAAGAAATTGAATCTATACTACCTCAGGTGGTGAAAGAAGATGAAACTGGGGATAAATTTGTTAACTATGATGGATTAATACCGGTACTGGTAGAAGCGATCAAAGAATTAGATGCCCAAGTACAAACATTAAAAAATGGGGCAGGCAGAAAAATGAGCCAGGTAGAAGAAACAATGTATGCGAATGCAGTATTATTTGAAAACACACCCAATCCATTCCGTAAAAAAACAACAATTAAAATGCACGTACCACAAGAAGTGGGAGCTGCCTGGGTTTATATCTATGACCTTCAGGGAAAACAGGTTTTAAGCGTCCCAGTTCCGGAACGTGGACAAACTACAGTAATTATAGAAGGTTATCAATTAGAACCGGGTATGTTTATGTATGCGTTGGTTTTGGATGATCACTTAATTGATAGTAAAAGAATGATTATAACCGATTAATGAAGATAAAAATGAAAATTCTATTCTTTATACTTTTTTTAGGTCTATTAGTGGCCTGCAAAAAAGAAGTTTTACTAAAAAAAGAAGATCCTGAAACTGTTACGACAGCAATGGTATTGTTCCACAGCAATGCACAAACAATAATCAATGGTTATGATTATGCACCCGTGACCGTTTATATAAATGATGAACTGGCAGGTAGTATCGATTCTTCAAGTAATAAAGTGTATGAAGGTAGTTATGAAAGCAGTGCACAAAGTCTGATGATGCAACTTGATGCCAACCAGGAATATTATGTCTATGCAGTTTATGGTGAACCGGCCGTTCAAATCCCTGTAAAGGAACTGGAATTGTCTGCGGGAGATAGTATCGTCATGTTTTTAGACTTCTCGGAAGTGGATTGTAAACAATCTATCACTTATGACTCGCTAGAAGGCAAATATGGTTGTAGGCATACTGATAGTGAAATGACCTTATTTACAGATGCCTCTTTTTTGGTGATTGACAATCAAAACGACTTTGATTCATTAGTAGAGCCTCATTGTGATGTGATTATCAATTTTGATACCGCGGATTTTGTTATCGGAGTACTTGCTGATGCAGGTGCAGCCGGATCTTTTGCTACACTTGATTTTACTTATAATTGTCGAACCGATAGTAGTGAAATGACTGTGAATTTTTATCCGGGCAATGGTTTTGATATCACTAATTTCTATTATCACGCGATAATTCCAAAAGGTACCCTGAATAAATTTGATGCAGTAGAGATTATAACCCACTAAAAGCAATTTTATGAAATCATTACTTACTTTATTACTGTGCCTGTTGGGTTATTATGTAATAGGCGAGCCACAAGATGGTTATTATTACCAAGGTCAATTATTAGAGCTGAACAAAACAATATCACAACAATACATTGTGGTTCCCAAAAGTATCGATACCAGCGCTGCCAAAAACTACTACAGCGCTCTAACAGGAGGAGCAATTGACTGTTTTGAAAGTTTTACCTATCCAACTTATAACAATAGTACAGAATCAACCACATTGCTGAATAATTACTTTTGGGCATTTACAAATGCCGGAGTTCCCCAAAGTATGATTGATAACTATCAAATACAATATGTGAGTAGCACCTTTGAATTGCCAAATGGTTTGGAGGTTTGTGCTTCCAATGGCTTGTATATTAAATTGGCGCAAGGACAATCCATAGCACTATTAAATGCCTACCTCGAGCAATATAAGTTAACAGTAATCGGGCAAAACCCTTATATGCCGCAATGGTATACCCTAATCAGTTTGGGTCAAACTGATTATGAGGTTGTAGAGATTGCCCGTTATATTTATGAAAGCGGATTGGTTTTGGAAGCGCAACCCGATTTGATGAATGATGCCAGAGACTGCACTAATGATGATTTATTTGGTGATTTATTCCACCTTTATAACAATGGCAATCAAGGTGGAACTGCCGGCCTTGACAATAACTATTGTCAAGTACGTACAATTACAAGTGGATCTGCAGCAGTGAAAATTGCCATTTTGGATGAAGGTTTATTAAGTGCAGATACCACTTGGCACCCGACTTTTCACGAGGATGTTACTAATATAAGCTTTCCAGTCTATGATTCAGAAAAAGGTACGAATGAAATTAATGATTATGGTAATCATGGTATAATGTGTGCAGGCATCATTGGAGCCAATACAAATAATAATCTGGGTGTGGCAGGCATTGCTCCGGATTGCCCAATGATGTCAATATCTAATTCGCTTAGGGCCACTCCTTTTGCGCAGGTCAAACGTGCCGATGGGATTAATTGGGCCTGGCAAAATGGGGCAGCAGTAATATCATGTTCCTGGCATAGTGCTGAAATACAATTAATAGCAGATGCCATTGATCAGGCACACACTTGGGGGCGAAACGGATTGGGTACGGTTGTGGTATTCAGTTCCGCAAACTTCAATGATCAGGTTTATTTTCCAGCCTCCTATAATCCACCATTGGTCATTGCGGTAGGCGCAGTGGATCGATGTGGCATTCGTAGTGGACGAGCGGATATAATACCAAACTCCTGTGATCCTTGGTCAGCAATCGGCAAACCTGGTAGTAATTATGGGCCAGAATTAGATCTAGTTGCACAAGGAAGTTATATAATGACAAGCAAATTTGACAATATCAGTTTTAGCAACCCAAAATATTATAAAAAAGTGAGCGGTACTTCTTTTGCCGCACCACAGGTTGCTGCCGGTGCAGCTTTGATAATCACTGTAAATCCTGATTTGAACGTGCTTGAAATAGCAGATATACTTGAAAGCACTACGCAAAAAGCAGGAGATTATAACTATGAAAATGTAGCAGGTAGGCCAAATGGTACCTGGAACCTGGAAGTAGGTTATGGTATGCTGGATTTATATGCGGCTGTATTAAAAGCACAAAACTGTAGTACAAGCACCATTGCCAATCAACAAATCACCACTAATGTGAGCTATGAAGATTGTTTCATAGAAGTCAATAACACTCATGTACATACTGGTGGCAGATTGGAATTGGATGCCACCTACCGGGTCGGTATTAACGAAAACTTCTCAGTGGAATTAGGATCCTCTTTAGATATTAGCACAGGTGGCCAATAAAAGTGCATACGGGAACGTGAGTAAAGACCGGAAGGCAAAACCTTTCGGTCTTTTTTTATATCTGTACAAAAAACCTTATTTGATTCCTAAAAGTGAACATCGTTGTATTATAGAACCTAAAACCTATTTTGGTACTATAGTCGAATTCTGGAGTAACACGTAGAATTTTCATATACTCCTAAAGTCAAAAATGAAAAAGGCAAGATACTCCAAGACATTATTTCTTATCAACTTGCTAGTTTTGTTGTAAAAGCATAAAACAACAATTCCATAAACATGAAGTCATTAAACAAGGCGCGCATCCCTCTCAATCTAGTGTCCATTTCCGGTTTAAACTCGATTTTTCCGTATTAAATGTTTAAATTTTAAAAAATTTTAAAGACGCATTAAGTTCTTGTGCCTTTACACGTTGTTCGTCGGCAGCATCGTGCATTTTTTCTGCTAATTCTGAATTTTGTTGAATTACAAAACTCAATTTATTAATGGAATCATTGATAAATGAAGCACTGTTATCTTGCTCAGTACTTGAATTGGCAATATCTTCACTAATTTCTGCCGTTTGTTGAAGACTTTGCTCAATAGTTTTCATTATTTCCTGTGACTTGTTCGCAGTATCCATACTACTACTGCTTAATCTATCCAGACGCACAGCTCCCTCCTGACTGCGTGCAGCCAATTTTTTGACCTCTCTCGCCACAACACCAAAACCTTTTCCCTGCTCGCCGGCGCGAGCGGCTTCTACATGTGCATTGAGCGACAACATGTTCGTATTTCTGGAAATATCATCGATAATACTTACCTCATCTATAACATCTTTTAAAGCCGTTAGCGAACCATCGAGGTATTTCTTGCCCTCTAAAAGAACCTGATAAGACTTTTGGGCCAATTGATGTCCTGACTGTGCCTTGTCTTTATTTTCTGAAATAATAGCTTTCATTTGCTCCATAGCAGCAGCAATTTCTTCACTTTCTGTAGCTTGTGTAGATGCTCCTTCATTGGTTATTTTGGCCATCTGCGTAAAATGATCACCCGATTCGTTAAGCGCCGCTGAAAGTTTTATAATCTTTTGGAAAATGCCCATTAAATTTTCAATGAAAATGTTCAGGTTGCAGTAAACCTCCCCGATCTCATCACGCAAGACTGAATGAACTCTAGTTCTCAAGTCTCCCTGAGCCAATTCTTTTAAAAAGATGGATATCCGCTTAATTTCATCATTAACATATTTGCTCAGCATTATTATAGGCAATCCTGCTTGCAAAACGACTATCATTGAGATTATAAACACTTTTAATATACTATGATCAATGACTTCCATCCCGCTAATACCCTTCAGAATTAATTCGGTGTACATCATCATGTACATCATGGTGCCAAATGTACCCACCGCGGCCAGAAAACTTAAGACAATGGTAATGTTAAATTTGCGTTGAACTCCAAAGTTGGTCTTTCGATCCAATTCTATATATTTGCCGAAGTGTTCCACTTTCTTGATCATAAGAATGGTAGCCGGTTGACTAGCCAACAAATACCAAAATGGAAAAGACCAACCTAAGGTGAAGGTTTTATGCCCACTCCAGCCAATCATATTACCGACGGGAATAATACAAACACCCGAAATTGTACTCAATAAAACGAATGTAACTGGTGCGGCAAACAACAGCGTTTGAGCTTTGCCAACCCTGCCCTGAGTGTAGTTTTTTACTATGGTACGGAAAATACGTTTGAAAATGAGTACTGTCAGGGTTATATAAGTTCCCAGTACGGCATAAGGTCCGGGGTGCGCAAACAATTCGCCCCACTCATTTAAACTAACAAAACCTATGTAAACGGTGAGTATTATAGAGAGTAGAAAAGAAACTTTGATCGATGTCACCGCCAATAAAATCATTTTTCGAACCTGGCGCTGGTCAAATTTAATAATAGCTTTCATTGTTTGATTAGTTTAATGTGATGTTGAAAATTATGTAAACGTCTTAAGGACTCTTGAATTGAATTCCAAGTGATAATTTCTATGATCTCTGCTTTACTCAAAGTGCTGTTGATTATATTGAAACAAGCTGAAGTCAATTGGGGTACCTTTAGGGTTATAGTCCAGGTTAACAGCAACATGGCTTGAGCTCTGAAGGGTAAATTTGATGAACCAATGGTCCTAATAAAGGTGGCATCATTATCAATATGAGCTAATCGAGTAATCAAGGTTTCGATCTCAACGCTAGGCACTTCTTGTTGAGTCTGGAGATGATCTATGCAAGCCTGATATAATTGAGGATCGCCATGTATTTTGGCAAATAAAAGTCCACTAAAAAGCTTATACTTTATACCTGTTACCGAATTTTCCGGATTCGTGTTCAGTGTTATAATTTTGCGTAAAGCGCGACGTTGCCTTGGTTTTAAATGAGCTAATTCTTCATAGTCACAACCTGTCTCTTCTTTTAAAAAGGTTTTTGCCTGAATGCCTTTAACAGGCACATCTTTAATCCATAACCGCTCTTTTGCAATAGCTCTTGGTGCATGTCGTAAGATTTGAAAAGCGGTAGTTAAATTATCTACTCTTTGCAGCACCTTTATGTCTGAAGTTTCCTGCTCTAATTGAGGGCTTAAACTTCTCATGAATTGATTTAAGAACCCCATCATTATGGAAGCACTGACCACAGCTTCCAGTTCAGATGGTTTTAGAATTTGGTGAATCTCATATTTATTCTTAAGTCGACATCCGGTTACAGTGCTTAGCGCCAGCTCTTTTGTGATCCACTGTTCAACGTTGTATTTATCCTGGAAATGATGATCTTCTGCCCCACGTCTATGGGCAAAAGTACAAGAATGCGCTGTACAATAAGTACAATTAGCTACTTTACTAGATTGGTACATGGCAAGCCCGATAAGCACTTTTCGCTTTTTATATAACAAAGATTTGGGCAAATCAAGAAAATTCGGCACCAATAAAAAGTAGGATAATAAACTAGGTTCCCAAGTTCCCAGTACCCCTAAGGTCTGAGGAACAAAGCCTAATAATACTTTAATTAAGGCTACATTCGGTTTGTACTTCTTCTCTACAGCTAGTTGTTCATCTTCCTGACTGTCAAAAAGTTCTGATAGATTATTCATAATTAATAGTTTAAACTTGGTTGATTCCTATTAGGCTTCTTAAATTGCAAGTCATTCAGGGCCTAAAGGCCCCGAATGACAATAATTAGCGCGTTACGTGCCATCACTTCCTTGTTGTCAGCACGGTTTCAGGTGACACGTAACATATGTTTCATCTAATTAATTACAATATAAAGACATATTTGACACGTAACAAATATGTCTTTATCAAAATCATGGATAACGAGAAAAGAATGGCTACTTGTCGTTTGTTACGTATTCTCCGAGAAAATCAACATATTTCCCAAGAGAAAATGGCCAACACTATTGGTGTAAGCCGCCAACAAATTATTCGTCTGGAAAAAGGCTCCTTCAATTTCAATCTTGATCTACCCATCGCATATTTCAATATACTTTCCATAAACATTCTCGAGTCCTTTGATCAGGTCCTCAAAGATGAAATCACGATCGACAAATCATTTCCAGTTAGCATTGAGAAAATCGCCGCAGCGCTTAAGTTATTGCGTGAACAAACACAACTTGACACGCAGGAACTGGCCGACAAATGCGGATTATCCTCAAAGAGCATTTTGCGTATGGAATCTGCCAACAATTTCCGGATTGACTCACTCAACGCTTATTTAAACGTATTTGATTTAGACATTACTAACCTTATTTCTTATGCCATACAGCGCAAATAAGCAATTCAATAAAGTTTCAGAAAGTTGTTTGTTATTCATACCTGCTGATTCTGTAAAAACGATTAATGTATTCAATCTTTTCAAATTATACAGCTACTAAAACTAGTTACGACAGCTGGATCAAACACTAACTCTTTCAACTGGCACAGGACTTTTTCATTGAACAGTAAGCACAATCATTAAATGATAAATCCATTGTTTTTAATGAATGCTACGTGTTTAACAAATCGTCAGAATACAGTTGAAGAATAAGTGCTGATGAAATCCCAATTTCCCAGGCAATTCTAAAAAGTTTCTAGTAGTATTCAGCTCCTTTCGTTCAAGGGCCTTTACTTATACGAATATATATAAAAAAATTAAATGCTCAAAGTAAATACTTATTTGAGTTTACAAAATAAGCATTTAATAACAAGTCGAGCTGTATGTAAGCTTCACCGAAAATCGGATTAACAATCCACAAATCCAAATTTACCATTAGACTGGAACATAGATTTGGAAGCGCAAAGACATACATAATTAGTAATGCGTATGATAGAGGCCATCGAGGCCAGAGTAGCCAGTATCACCAGACTAATCAAATCATTATAGATTTGTAATTGGTACCAATTCTTGATCCTTTAAACACCAAGATCACTAAATTAGTCCTACTTACTTTTTAACCACTTGGTAATACTTAGCTTTAAAATAGTTATCAATGAAAGGTTTTGGATAATTTCCAATAAAAACGAAAGTTTGTTTATCAACCTCAAAAACCTTATCATCTATAAGTAGTTTGTGCAAAACCGAAACATCTACTTTCCAGGAATCATATACCTTGGTAAAATCCTTATTAAGAAGGAAGCCATGAATGTCATATTCGGTCTTTTTGTACACTACTTTCATCGAAACCAGAAATCATGCTAAAAATAATTGTACCGTGAATAGGAACTGGTATTCTTTAATTCACAGCTCTATTTATTATTATTCCAACATATAAGTCCCTTATTACATTCAAATTTCAACGATAAATTTTATCTTATTTAATCCTTGGTTAAAAATAGCTGCTTTGATGAAATTGGGTTACCGTGAAGATGTACATTTTGTTTACAATAGACGACCGCCTAAGCATTGGATCAAGCCTATTCAACCAATCATTTCCTTAGAAGATACCATTAGCATTTGCAACGGTACCACCTTCAAGCATTCTAGTTTAGCATCCGAAGACCGGGGCGACAATGTAGATGGCATTATCGGTGATGAAGTGCTTACCTGGAATCGCGATCGTTACGATAAAGGCATTAAGAAAGCCAATCGTGGTAATATGGGTAAATGGGAAGATGCCTGGTTCCACCACGGTGAATTTTTGCTCACCTCCATGCCTTACCAGAACGCACGTTGGACCCGTGAGCATGCAACTATTATGAGTTTGATTTCAAGACTATACGACGCCAGGTGGCAAACCTGCAGCTCTAGTGTATTAAGGCTCAAAGCACTGAGGAACGTGTTTATTATTACAAGCAAGCCGAAGAACTCAAACGCTCTTTGCGTTGGCATAAGTCTAAAACTGGGCTCTACTACAGCGAAGTCGACATCTTCGATAACATTGAGAACATTGGCATGCAGTACATATTGGATGAATACGAAACAACCATGGAGTTTGTATTCATGGTGGAGGTACTCAATTACTTTCCGGATAAGATTGAGGGCGGCTTTTACCCGAAGCTCGATTACGACATACACGGCTATAGCAACCAGTTTGACGAGTCTTACTTGCGTAAGATCAACTACAACGACGAGCGCCTGGCTAACCCAGATAGCCGCATGGATAGCGATGTGGTCGCTACTCAGTCCCTGCGCTTAGCTGTTGATTGGGGTGCTAACATTAACTGTGCACTTACCGGGCAATACTTCAAGTCGTTGAATGAATTGAAAGTACAAAAGAATCTATATGTGAAGAACGGCCAGACCTTAGATGATTTGGCGAATAAGTGGTTTGAATACTATATGCATCACAAAGAGAAGGTGGTTTACTTTACTTATGGTGCGGATGGTAACAAACGCAACGCTAATAGCAAACTCACTTACGCCGACCAGTTTATGAAGATCCTGAATAAGAATGGCTGGAAGGTGCGGCGCTACCCTCGAAAGGGTGAGTCTTCTCATATGTATCGTTACCTGTTGTGGGATAAGGTATTGACCAGTGAAGACCCTAAGTTACCACGTGTAAGCATTAACCTGGATAATTGTAAAGAGGCGATGATCAGCATGTCCAACGCACCGGTAAAGGAAGCCAATGACGGTAGCCTGCATAAGGTGAAGAGCAGCGAACGTAACGCTAACATACCACAGGAGGAAGCCACACACCTCAGTGATTGTGCCGATATGCTATTGATGTCCGTCTCTGAAATTGATTCGTTCGGCGGTACCTTCATTCCGAACATGAGTTCATGAAAAATTTCTGAAAGCTATATCCTTTTTTTCGAAGGCAACTGCGAAATTCAGACAGCGCGTGACGGGGCGAGATAAGAGGTGGTTGCAGCAACACCTTTAACAACGTCTTGTTTTTACCTGAAAAACAAGACGTTACAATCACCTACATTACAGTTAATGGTCAAAATTTATTTTATTATATAAATTTTTTAAATTATTATTGGCTTTCGACAAATTCGCCTTACAGTTAATCAATTCATCAACAAAGATTCGATTGTTTTCAGAAAATGTATCAATTAATATCTTACAATTCTTGACATTATTAATCAACTCATTAATTGTTTTGTTGTCTTCTGAAGTAACTGGTTCTAATATTTCTTTAAGAGGAATAATTAAAATTTCGCTGTCATATTTTAAGTTAGCGGAATTGAGTGGTTCTGAATAATAGCTTATCAATATTTTTTTGATTTCATCAATCAATTTATCCGAATAATTAATGGAATCTAAAAGAAAATTATTCTTCATTATCTTAGAACAACAAGTTAACACTTTGTCTTTTTCCCTAATAGCGTTATTTGCTATATCAAAATTTCTTTGTCTATAAATATGGTTGAAGTCTTCATGAATTTGTGGAACCACATCATTAATATAATCTAAGTCTTTTGTGAAATCGGTTAATGTTTTATTGTCAAAATGAATGAATTCGAACAATTCAATTAATTCAATTAATTCTATATTTGCTAATCTTTGAAGATCTCTGAATGGATATATTCTAAGAGCTAGGTTTTCCAGCATGTTATTTTTCATGCTTCCACAAAAGTCATCATATTCCTTTATTTGTTTTTCTAATTGGGTCACAGCATGATTTAATAGGACTTTAAAAGTTGTCTTGATATAGTTCATACGAATCTCTTTTATCCTTTTAGCATTTTCCTGGTCTTTTTTGAGGCCTCTATTAAACATCCGAACGGCAATAAAAGCACTAAAAAAAGCCCCTAATAATGTTATAAGAATTGATTGAACAAATTTCAAACTATTAGATGGGCTGTTAATAAATTCACCGAATTGAAAAACTATATCATTGATCATAGGTATAAAAAACTAAATACTTACGCGTATACGAATTCCCTTCATTCCAAGGTTACCACCACACCTAACAAATTTCCTTATATTTGAAAATAACGGAAGGCATAGGGGTGCAAGTCCTTCAGATCTTTATGGCAACGTCATAAACGTTTCGCAGTGACCTTCCTATGTCCAATTTTAAACGATTTATTATGCGAAACGAATCGATCAAAACCTGTGCTTGCAGTAGCTGCGGTGCACAAACCAAACTCGCTCACACCGTTGATGAGTTATTCCAAAACTATCCTAATTTAAACGAGGCCTTGTGGGAGCTTTTTTATTACGCACTTAGCAGTACAGAAGCAGACCATTTAAACAACCTGGACAGGTCTAACATGGCTTTTCTCTATAAGTCTATCCTTGATTTAACGGAGCAGTTGAAATTACAATGAGCAAAGCATAAAAAAATCGAGCCGGAAACGGCTCATTTTTTAATAAATCATCGTTTATTAAACTTCCTGAATGCACTTATTGCTTGATATCCAAAAAAGGCAATAGAAATTTTTTGTAAGTAGCTAAAAACGAATGAAGCTGAAGTCAAATTATTCTCATCTTCAAAAATTTTATTTAGATTATGAGTTGGATTTAATAACTGCCAAAACACCTTACTTTGATTCCATATTTCACCAAAAGTATATTTAATACTATTCCACGTAAAATTTGGACAAAAACTTAACCCTTTGGTATTATCAACAATAATAATACAATAAAACAACAATGAAAATGGAATGGAAATTATAATTGGTTTGTACCAATTTTGCCCATAATTATTAGTCATTCCTGCAATTAATATAAATCGATCCTTCTCAAATAATCTCTTCCACCATTTTACACCTTCAAAGGATTCCTTTTTAAAATATCGCATTTCTAAAGATTTAAATTTTAGAAAATCAAACCTATTCCCTTGTTTATCACTAGCAAATTTGAGTTGCCTATATAGTTCTCTTTTTTGGGCAAAGTATCTTTTAGTATCCCTTTCATCGGCATTTAAAATATCATCTTCACACCAAGTAGTATTAGCCGAAATTATTTCAATCAAAATAGTAGTTACCCCAATTATTAGGACAGATTATATTATTAATTAAGATATTAAATTAGCAGGGTTTTCAACATATCAATACCCGGAATTTTGTGATTTATTTCGGCTGGTGTTGAGATGTTGGAAACAAACAAATCAGTTGGCCGGTTATCGCCAATTGATTGATGCCTTCTTTCATAATTGTAGTAATCAAAATACTCATTCAACAACCGATAGAGATGAGCACCATCTTTAGGTGGGTTGATGTATACTTTTTCATACTTTACGCTACGCCATAATCGCTCTATGAATGCGTTATCGGTAGCTCTACCTTTGCCATCCATGCTTAATTGGATGCCTTTTTCCAAAATAAACGTGCTGAATACCTCAGAAGTAAATTGACATCCCTGATCAGTGTTTATTATTTCAGGCTTTCCATGCATCATGATCGCCGTTTCAATCGTTTCTTTACACCATTCCGCATCCATGGTATTAGATACTGACCAATTCACTACAAACCGGCTGTGTAGATCTATGACGGCACAAAGGTACATGAAGCCTTTTTTCATAGGAATATATGTGATATCAGTAGCCCACACCTGATTAGAGCGATCTACCTGAAGCCCCCGAAGTAAATAAGGGTAAACTTTATGGTTTTTATGCCTCTTGGAGGTGTGTTTACCTGGTAAAATAGCTCGTAAGCCCATAATTCGATAATACAATCGGTCTATTCGGTTGCGACTAACTTCATACCCCTTGTCACGTGTCAGCCAGGTATACATTCTTGGTGCACCTTTTTCGGGATGATCCAGATAGTGTTGGTCAATTAAACGCATTAACTCTAGGTTTAAAGGTGATTCTTCTCGCGGTTGATAATAAATACCTGAGCGATGAACCTGTAATAACTCACATTGTTTCACTATACTTAGTTGAGGGTGATCCTTGCTTATCACCATTCGTCTTTCCTTGAGAGGCTTTACCGCAAGGCGTTCTTTAAAAAATCATTTTCAACTTTCAATTGACCTATAGTCTTGAGGAGTTGATCCTTTTCGGTTTCTTCTTGGCTTTTACCAGATGTATTTCCCGAGTCAAATACTTGTTCCGCATTTGAAAGGAACTCACGTTTCCATGTATTGATTTGCGTGGGATGTAAATCATATTTTTGAGCCAATTGGGCCACTGTTGATTGCTCTTTTATGCATTCCAATACAACTTTGGTTTTAAATTTTGAGGTGAATTTTCTTCTACTTGCCATAACAGTAAATTTAATCATTTTAAAGTTTAACTTACTGTCCTAATTTTTGGGGGATGATCACATCAATAGAATTAATCGAAAGAATTTTCACTTCAGAGTTAATTATTTTCAACCCTCTTTCAATTTGATTTTCACCATTAAAATACAAGCCTGATATATTGCAATTTTCAAATATCAAATGAAAACCCTCATTGTTAAATTCATGATCATAAGTATTTGCCTTACAACTATTAAATAATTGTCTGCCTTTAAATATGCAGTCCTTAAACCTTATCCCAGAATACAAATTAATTCTTTCAAAGATCACACTTTCATTAAACTCACATTCTTGTATTAAAACTCCTCTTCTCTGAAGGTCTTTCTTAATTTCTATTTTCTCTGTAACTTTTTTACCCCTAATGATAATCGTATGCTGCTGCGGAGTTAAAAGGCTTACAAAATTTCCAGAGCTTATTAAAATTGGCATTTTTCATCTATTTTAATAAAAACGTCATATACGTTCGAAATCAAAAATATGTTTGTAAAACGTATTTCCCCCTGTCCCCTCAAATCCCACCATCCTTCCCCACCTTTGGGTATGGATTTACAACAAACCATAACCATCAAAGAAGTACTTACAGATATGGGTTCCGGCCAGCCTTTTGCCATTGAGTACTGTTCTTATGACAAAAAGCGCGGTACAGGTGGTGAGCTCATCAACCTAAGCAACTGCACCCACCCAAAACGGCAACAAAGCCCGACAACCGGCGACAACCGTGGCAAGGTGAAAAACCACTACGCAAACGCTACTCGCAACATTTACCCACAAGAAGGCCACCCTATTCCGGTTCATATCTACCTTATTACCAAGTTCAACCATAAAACCGTAGTACTATGACCGTTGTAGTAGATGCAAAATCGTTAACAGCGTATAGCACACACACCGAGGCTGTTTTTATGATGGACAAATCGGTGAAAACCAAAGCGCCCAAGGTAGACGAAGGCAAGGAAAACGCTTATCGAGATGGTAAACTGGTGATGTGGGGACAAAACAACCAATTCCCACAAGAGGTACTCAAAGACGCACGAAAAAACACCATCATTGGCACCATAATCGACCAAAAGGCACGCATTGCTTTTGAGGGCTAAAATATAGGTTTAAAGTCTGTTTTTTTGCCTATTTTTATGTACGTAAACGCAGCAGGATTTAGCGAAAGAAATTGTGCTTTAACGTCAAGAAAACGCCTTTCTAAAAGAAGAATTGCCCTAGCTAAAACGGATGTTATTTGGTAACAAAAAAGAGCGTTTCATCGCTGGTGATAATGGTCAGTAATCCTTGTTTGACACACCTGATCAACAAGAAGAACCTGCATCAATAAGTGTTCTCCAACTTTCCACCAAAAGATCGTCATCTAAAAAACGTCTTAGATCTATTTCATTTGGAAAATTCACTCTGAGTTCATTAATATCTAAATTTGGATATTTTATTTTGAGTTCACCGTTTCTCAAGTTTACTGTTAATTTCAATACACCGTCTCTAGTAAAAATTTCAGAGTTCGAAAAATCAAAATATACTTACTATAAGTAAAATAAAATACACCATGTATGTTTTATAAATTTATCTTATGTTAAATAGGAGTTAGTGTCAACGCGTATTTAAGGTTTTATTATGTCTATTTAGACATATTTTTATTTGGTTTGTTTTTCATCGAAAAGGTATACTCATAATCACTATAGGTGATTTGTTGACTTTTCATGAAGTAGTGTAATCCATTAACGAAAAGAACAGCTCCACCTCCTATTGTTGAAAGTCCAGTAATAGGGTTAAAAAATGTTAAAACTACACCAGCTATCGCAGTAGGTACAGAGGCTGCAAGAGATAATATACCAAACCAAACAACGCGCATTCCTTTTTTTGAGTCAGATTGATTGAAAACAATTTTATTGATTTCATTTGAATAAACTTTTACAATATCTGATGGAAATAAATTATCTCTTTGTTTGTAATCACTAGGAATGAAACATAATGAATCTCCTTGAACGTCAAAAAGTAGAATATAATCATATTCATGATTATTACTACTTATAGCATCAATTTTGTTATTATGCCTTATCCTTGTCCGATATTTTAAAAACCCTATTCTTTTAGGTTTAATTTTGATCACTTCTTTTCCGTTCACAAAAAAATTACCTGGTATTTTCAACCATAAGTCCACAAATCTTTTGAGTAGGATTCGAGGAGAATCTAGTTGTGTTTTACCTAATAAAAGTACTTTGGTTCCATTTTTCGCAATTAACTCTCCAGTGAAGCGATTATAAATAAGATTGTTGCAGAATGGATTACCTGAACCTCTTATCCAAACCTCATAACTAGAATCAATGCCTTCGTAAACAGATAAATTAGGTAAATAGTGAACTGAATCACTATGCCTATTGAACGATACTCGCAAATGACGAAACGTTTTACCATCACTGCTTACATCAAATTCAGCATAATAACTTTCTTCAGGCAATCGATTACTTGATCCACCTATATTCCAAAACTTACTCAATTTTTCTTTATTTTCTTTATAGACGATTTCCTTAATTTGATACGTCGGAGCTGGAAGAACTCTCATACCTAAAAATTCTTTATTTAGTGTGTCTCCATCTTCAGAAATACTTATCCAAAAACCAATTTTTTTATCATTCTGGTAATCACCTATTTCCCTTACCTGTCCATTCTTCCAATATATTACTGACTTCCCTTCCTTTAAACCGTTAACATAAAACTCTTTTGAAAAAGGTTGATTGGTGTTATTGTAATTCATTCTTTTTAATCCATGTAATCTGTTTTTATGGTATTCTGACTCCCAATTGACTAATCCATTTTCATCATAATTCACGTGTTTACCTTCTGCTTTGCCATATAAATAGTTTTCTGATAAGTGTATCTGACCATTTTCATACCATGTTTGATATAAACCATGTTTTTGACCTCTAAAAAAGATCCCTTTGTAATTCAATTGGCCATTTTTATGGTAGCTGACGTTTAGACCATGAGAACGTCCGTAAACCGCATTAATTGAATCTTTAAGTTGTCCATTATCATGATAACCTAGACCATTAACAATATATCCAAGTGAATCTAAAAACAGTTCAGACAAAAGCTGACCATTTTCATGATAAGAACGTATTTGACCAATAATAATATGATTGTTGTAAATTCCAGTGGCACTTAATTGTCCATTTTCGTAGTATGATGAAAAAGAACCATTCAATAATTTATTTTTAAATCGTTTAATTGATTTAAGTTTTCCATTTTTATAGAAGTATTTCCATTCGCCCTGTTCCCAACCTTCTTTATCAAACATCCCTTTTTTACTCACCTGTCCATTGTCATAATAAAATGTCCAGTCCCCTACTCTTAGACCGTTTTTATATTGACCTTTTTCACTTATTGATTTGTTAGAATACTTTTTCTCTACAATTCCATCTTCAATAGCAACGAAGTTTTCCCCTTTTACATAATTTTTATATTCTTCATTCGAACCATAGAACAAGAGTTTGCCATTAGGGTCTCTTTCTATCAAATAGCTATCGATTTTCCCATCCAAATATCTAACTCTTGAACCTATTATTCCATTCTCATAGAAATAAGTATCTAATCCTTGTTTCTTGTCGTTGAGGTAACATTCTTCTTCGCGAAGTTTGTCCTTACTTCCATAATAGGTTCTATATGAATTCAATTTACCTTCCAAGTAGATTTCAGATGCACTTAATGAGCTTCTTCCGTTATAGGTTGAAAAAGACAAACATTCACCGTGTCTATCACCGTATTGATTAAATTTATCATAAGACGAAAGAGCTCCATATTCATTGTAAGATTTCCATTCACCAATTTTGGTTCCATTTGAGTCTTTGATTCCAATATTTTTAATAACTCCATTAATATGATATTCTTTTATTGTATCTTGAGCATTAGTAACACCTAAACTAGTGGCGAATAGTGTTAAATATAAAGCGGAGGCCTTAATGAAAAGGTGATATGATTTGACTTGTTTTGTATTGTTCATCTTGAAGATTAAAAAGATGTCTTATTGTTTGAACTTAACTATCGTAATTTTGTAAACAAACTGAAACAAGAATAAAAAATTCATGAAATTGCGTTTGACGGTTTAAAGTATTCAACTCATTGATTTCTTTTTTAGCTATTATAAACTTCATCTAAAATATGAATAAGGAAATGTTTCAGGAAATTTTGATTCATAAATTTAGTTAGAAAGAAAATGGAGAAGTCCACATAAAGATTTCTATATCTAATATTATAGAGAACCATATGTGTTTTTTACTCAAGCTAGTCCTGCCTTTATTCTGTTGGCACAAATACTACTACGCCACCACTGGTAATAGAGTAATCCCCACCCATCATCCAAAGATCGAAATAATTATCCAAGTTAATATTTTTATCTATCATTGGTGCTCCCAAATACCATACTAATTGTAAATTATGAGTCATACCAAAATAAACCTCAAAAAGTAAATAAGAGTTATCATTTCTAAATTGACGCAATTCATCTCCTATTAATGATATAAACTCAGAATGCCATTCCCCTAACTGATTTTCAGTCACAACATCCCTTTCATGTGTTAACACAAAACCACCTTGAAGAGCATTTATCAAGTCTTCGTCTTCAATTAGTTTTACTTTTTCATTAATATCTTGTTGCACTTTTTTTAGAATGTACTCTTTCCTATCCACAACATTAAGAGTATTATCTTGGTTAATCAAAAAGTTTTTCAACCGCTTTGTAAGATCATTAGAATTCGGATAATACTTAAACATTGTAGCATAATCGGATTCGGTCAATGATTCATAATGACACTCCATTAATAAAGTATAAAAATGACTTTTATCAAATTCTTTTTTTCCTTCGTGTTGTAATATCCAGTCCTTAAAATCAATCTTCATTTTTAATTAGTAGGGAAAGTGGGAAGTAAATTAGGATCAATTTGCCATCTCCTGATCAAATTAGGTAATTTATTGTTAAAATCCACAATTGACGTGCTTTCTATGATTATTTGCCTCAACTCATTGTGAAAAGATTTGGAGCCAGGTCCAGAAACTATTTTTCCATGTTCATTAATGCTCGAATGAGCAAAAAGCGAACCATCTAAAGGATTGGTTCCTTTTAATTCCAGTGTTTTCGTTCTGAACCTGTGAATTTCATCCATTGAGACACTCCACTCTTTGAATTTTCTGGATTCACACACCATACACCATTCATGAAATGTTGCAGGATACCTAATTCTATCCTCCAAAGTTTCTCTTAATGATTTGTTATTCCAGATTAAATCAAATTCTTCAAGACTCAAATCATCGTACCATTTGTTAAAACCTTTTCTTACAGTTGGAATCCTACCATTTACCAAGATTTCATCTAGTTTCTTGCTATCACTCCAAGCTCTATACCCCCCCACCCTCTCTACCTCATCAATATTATCAGTTACCTTCTGTAATTTGGTGGCATCTAATCCATTCTCCCCAGCTTCCTCTAAGGCTACGAAAGCTTTGATATAATCTTCTTGCTTACCTGAATTCTTGATGGTACTCTCCCACAACTCACTATCATAGAGCTCGTCCCAGAACTTGTTGTCAATTTCTCTGCTAGGAAAGTCATCTATAACTAATTTTGCTTCGTCTGTTATGCCATCTATCCCCCGTTTAGTCGCTCCTACTGAGTTTGACCAATACTTTTTAGCGAGCACTTCCTGTGTCTCTGTCGCATCTTCTACTCGTCTACCACAGGTTTTAATAAATTCGCTAAATCTTGTGGCTCCATTTTCAATAGCTACCCGGGCATAGGTGGTGTAGTAGGTCACAAATTCCGGCATCTCAAATATCCTTACATTTGGTGCAAGATTAGCTGCAAAATCAATCATCCTGGTTTTGGCCAATGCTAAACTAGTTCCTACTGCATCTGTAACCTGAATGCCCAGGTCAAGCATTTTTAAGCGTAGATTTTTCGAAAATTCATACAGCAGGCTCGTTTCATTTATATCACCGAGTTTTTTTATAGCCTGTATCCGGCTTACGATCTTATTTCCTCTGGCTGCGATCTTGGCCGATAATTCAGGAAGTTCAACTATTGAAAATGAGTATAAATCTACAAACAAGGTAAAGTATTGTATTTGCTTTGCCAGCTCGGCATCTACTACGCCGGCTTCTTTTAACAAACTGGCAGTAACGTCTGTTGTTACCGAAACCAGTTCCATAATGGCAAAAGCCAGTTTGATGCCTCGTGCACCATTAGCTATAGCCCCTACTCCGGAAACAAAAGAGAGCACATTGGCACTGGTCATTATGACATTTTCCATAAATTCAGCGTGCTCCTGGCTATTGAGGTACTTTACGGCAAAAGTTGGTATTACTAAAGGTAAGCCCTGGGCATATTCATCGCTACTTAAGTTTATGAGTCCTACAAATTCAAGCAGAGGCCTTTTAGGACTTATTGTTTGTTTGTCGTAAACTATGGAGGCTACACCTCCATATCCCAGTGGAGCACCTGAATTATTATCATCAGTCACTAAATGGCCTTCTTCGTCAATCCGTGGTGATTTAGATTCAACTTTTATTTTTTTTCCGTCCCATTGTGTATTATAAATTCGTTTTAACTCCCAACTTTTAGCCCCCCATATTATAGTATTTTTTTCAGGACTGGTTATCAGGTCATTGTAGTCCGATTGCGAGATTTGATTTAAACAGCACTTTGTAATTACCTCGATAAACGATTTATAATTACTATTCCATACACCTCCAAATGTTTTGTCAAGGTGTTTCAAAAGAGGTATTGATTTCCCCCCATCTGTGTAAATGGCATTTTCCAGGAACTGTAGAAACTGTAGTTCTTCATTACTCTTTGCCGGTAAGGATTTAAGAATTCGTATTGCCTCCCCTTCTTCATTGTCTTTCCAGCTCATCATAGCCCCACTACTGAGCTTTAAAAACAGGTGCTTTTTTTGTGCCAGCGATAAGCTTTTTAATTCCCCATCTGTTAATAGTGCGGTAAATTCAGCAGCCTGGTCTTGATCACTAAGTTGCTTTATTTCTGCTTTTCTTCTTAGGAATAAATCGGCTCGTGCGCTTAATTCATAATAATAACTTCGGTATCGGGTGGCACCTTCCACCAGGTTGATGGTTCTATTGACTTCCTGGTCGGCAAGAAATAGTTCCAGGATACTTTGTGCTTCTTGTTCCTGGTAATAATCATGAACAATCTGTGCACCCAATTCATCATACAAGGTAGCTATTTTTAGGACGGCATCTTTTTCTTCGATGCTTAAGCGCTCCCGGTAATGTGCTTCAATGAATCTGGCACCGTATTTGCCTTTGGCTTCTGTTTCCAGCATCAGGCAATGTAATGGATCTACCTGCCCATAATCTGCTATCACCTCCACCTTTGCTCCGGCCTGAATTTCAAGTGTTTTAAAATCACCCGTAAACGGACGTTGCTTGTGTTGATTGGCCGTAAGCGGCAAATCTGTTTTTGTCTGCCACCTGATCAGCTCTTTTTTACAACCATCTTCGGCTAGCACACGTGTTCTTACTACCCAGTCCCCTGCCATGCAAGCTTCGTAATCGCTGTATTTGGAGGCACTAAATGACGATTCCAGGAGCTCCCACTCCATTTGAGCAAGCTTTTTTGCCTTGCCATTCGCATGTTGTATGGTCCCGACCATGCTTGTCGACTGATTGATTTGTTGCTGATAGCGGGCTATGGCTGCCTGCTCTATTTCCTGCCATTTATTTTGTGCTAAAAAGTGAGAGAAGCCATAAGCTTCCATCTCATTTCCTAGCGGATGAATGATGATGCCTTCATAGTAGGTGTTGTCAGCGGTGAAATCATAAATATTGCCATTGAGCATTTCAATCCTTGTGCCTCCCAATTTGGAGCGTGGTTTAAAAGCGACACCCGACCGGGTGACATAACACAAACCTGCCTGGTCAGGCTGAAAATGAATCTTTTCGCTATTTGGATTACTGTTTCCCCCCGCAATAATGCTAGTTGCTTCCTGACAGATAGCTACGGTCTGTTCAAAGTTCCCTTCCGGATATTGGCGTGTAAATTTTTCCTGTAAGTAACAAATCAGGTGTTGAATCTGTAAAAAAAGGTGTTCTTCCAGCTGGTCGGATTTATAGATTCCCGGTGTAATATGCTGCTCCACACTGCTGATAAATGAGGAATATGCGCCGCTAAAAGTAAAATCCAGTTGGTACCACAGCAGGTCTTTTTCGGTATCATTGATTTTATTGATGATGTACAAACATACCGGACTGTTTTGCGCATTGGAGGCGTTGCTTAAAATGGAGTTGGACACTTCTTTTAATTCAGTGCTATCAAGGGCATAGTCGCTCTCAAAAAGTAAAAAATACTGCTGGTGGCTGGCATATTGGTTTATTTCATAACAAAAAGCCGGCAAACCTTTCAATAAGGACAAGGCGTCGTTAACCAGTGTACCTCGACTTATCAAATAGTGGTTTTTACTGCTGCTTAGTGCATTACCTGATGCCAATAGTTGGTTGGATATTATGGCCTTATTTAAATCTTCTGAAAGCGCTTTTATATCCTGCACATACCTACTGAGGCGGGTTTGTTTTGTTCTATCTACAAAATCGGGCCAGTAGGCCAGACCTAAGGCATCCAGGTAGGCTTGTAGTTTGACAATCACCTGAGCTACCGGCGCTTCTTTTGGCCTGGTGTAGACCTGATTGTCAAATTCGGTCCTGATCATTTGATTTAAATCTGACAGGGCCGTTTCAGACAGGCCTTCTCCCAGGTGCTCTTGTAATGCCTTGTTCAACTTAATGGAAGCCTCTATTTTAAAAGCACTTCTGCTTGAAAGCGTATCGAAGTTCAGGTTGAGGTTTACCGCCATTTTCCCACCCAGGTACCCGGTATCTTTTTTGCCATCTGCGGTATATACCCATTTGCCCGTCAAGGCACGGGGCCAGAGCTCATCGATGTTTAGTTTGGAAAAGAGGGTGATGCCAATTTCAAGTCTGGGGCGGTAGTCGTATTGCTTGCGTATCAATTTATCCCTGCCCTGATGACGCACCTGCATGCTTTGATCTAAAAGGTCCATGTCGGCAAGCTCCCGTAAAGACCGGGCTACCTCACGCCGCAGCTGCTCGGTTTCAATACGGCGTTGCTCCGCTTGTGCCGGTGAGTCGGAAGGTGCCTGGGCCTTTACTGAAGACAACAGATTAAGTATTAATACAAATGCTAAAGCTTGTTTCATATCAAGGTACTGCTGTAGTCAAAAACTTCGAATAGTGTTTATCAGTTATCATTACCAATTCCCCGAATAATCTCTTAAATGAAAATCAGCAGAAATTGTAGTAATATTATTGGTATTATGATCCAGATACTGAACCTCAAAGCTACCAACCGCGTCCCTTGTATTGTCTGTAGCAGCATCGTCTGACTGCGTTTTTCCATAATATGAATAGTACACCCAACCTGTATCTACGGGTGCGCTCAGAAATGAGTTCGGACGCCCCCAAAACGAATTGCTTACACCACCTCTATCTGTTGACGATCCAAACCGTATAGTATCTCCTACAACAGTCAATGAAAGCGGAAATTTAAAATACATAGTTTGATAGTACGAAGTATCATTTCGCACATATTCATTTTCAGTACTAATTTGTATTTCAAAATCATCAGGTCGATGCCAAAGAGAACCATCACTGATAGGGTGTTGGCCCCAGGTACCATTTAAAAATACTTCTTGATCTGCTTCAGATGAATCATCATTGGAAAATAAGCCATCCTCACAAGCAGTAAAAAAAGTGAGAGAGCTTACTGCCATCGCTAAAAATAGTTTTCTTGTTTTCATATTATCTAGAGTTTAATCAGTTTTACAGTTTCTAGTGTTTTATTGCTTATCACATACATGTGGTAAGCCCCTGGTTCCAAATGCTCAAAATTAAAGCTTTTCCGCAATTGTTCAGTCTCGTAACTATTGTTCCATACACTTTCGCCCATGCTGTTATATAGGAATAGGTGCAATTCGCTCTTTTCACTCAGGTCTATTTCTGCATTTAAGTCTTTTTCAAAAGGTAAGGGGTAAAATTCAACCCTTAATAATTGCGCCAGGCTCACGCTATCGACCTCTAAGTCTATGGGCGATTCTCCATCATTATAAATGGTAATGGGTTGTGTAATGCTACTACTACATGAACCCAGACTCACCGCTAGTGTCACCTGGTAATTACCACTTATAAAATATTGATGAAGTGGATGTTGCATCGTATCGGTAATGCCATCTCCAAAATCCCAACTATATAGACTTGCTTCGGGTGTGGTTATTTGCACAAATTGAATAGTGTCCCCTACTTCTGCCACACTGCTTGAAGTAAAGTCTGCCATTACCCCTTCCACACTGTAAACGTTTATGGTATCATATACGCTGCAATCAAATCCGTCGTTCCATTCAAGCACATAGCTTCCCGGTTCAATGACGACCAATTCATTACCCAATTCAATTGCTCTTTGGTCTTTGTGCCAGATGGTTTGAAAACCCTCTGCACTTTCATCTAACACCAAGGTGTCTTCACCACATAAATAAGCGTTACTATCCAATGCAGGTGTTGGTATCGGCACAAATTGTACGATTACTGTATCATAAGTGTAACATAAATTTCCATTATTCATTACAATAGACAAGGTATCATCTTGATCTAAATTGACATGTTGCGTGGTAGCTCCGGTAGACCACAGGTAGTAATCGGCCAAACCGGCATTTAATCGCCTGGTAAAACCTGCACACCGGGTTTCTATGGCATCTAAAAACGATGTAGGGCTATTTATAATGGTAATTTGGATAGAATCCACACTTGTACAAAGGTTTGCGTTTGTCGCTGAAAGCCAATATGTGCCACTATTATTAACAAAAAGATTTGAATCAGAAGAGCCATTTGACCATTGCCAAGTATCTGGAGTGCTCCTAATCTGGAGACGATGACTGTCACAAACACTTACATCGTCTCCCAAGGCTATCTGCGGGTAATCGTAAATGCGAACCTGAGTAGTATCATAGGCAGTACAGCCTCCGTCTCCTTTAACTTGAACATCAATAATATTGCTTTGAACTATCGCTATTGAAGCTGAATCTAAGGTATTATTTATTGACCAAATATGTTGTAATTCACTTAATCCGGTATTCAGCCGAACCGTATCCCCGCTACAGGCTTCATATAATGAATCTAAGTTAAAAACAGGTGTGATTGCAACAATTAACGCGATGGTGTCATAACTCACACAACCATCAAAGGCAGTACGTTCCACATGGTAGGTTCCACTTGTAGTCACTGTAAGGTGAGCGCTAGTATCTCCTGTTGACCATAAATAAGCACTATTGAATTGAAATACATCTAAGGTTATGCTGTCACATACAAGGGTGTCACTGCCTAAACCAGCGGGTTGTTGAACATCTAATACTACCAAAGTAGTATCGCCTCCTACGCATTGCTCTGCGCTGGTTAATTGAAGACCATATAGGCCATCTGAAGTAATTAAAAGCTGTCTTGTTGTATCTCCGGTTGTCCATAAGAACTGATAATCTAAATCAGAAAAATCGAGTAATAAACTGTCATGACAGGATTGTATTTCATCTCCTAAATCAAGTGTTGGTGTGTGTAAGGTATGGACTAAAAAGGTGGAATCGTCCCGGCAGCCAAATTCGCTGAGTACCGCCAACTGTAGCTGATGATCTCCTTCTGTAGAAAATAGGTACATCAAATCATTATTTATAAGCGTATCATTTTGTTCTACTACCCACAAACTATTAATTGTACCCTGCACAATTGAACTTAAATTAGTTACGGTGCTTATTTGTCCGGTACAAACGGTATCTGTGGAAAAAGCTATTTGGGGAAGGTGGTGTACATTCACGCTCTGAAAAGCACTATCTATACAACCTTCATTTGACCTTAAGGTGAGTTGTATGGAGTAAGTACCTGCATGTTCAAAATACTTTATGGGCCCTTGCTGATCGCTCAAAGTACTATCACCAAATTTCCATTGGTATTGGACATTTCCAATGTACACACTTGAATCAACAATAGTTAATGGCAAACCGACACAAGTATCATTAGCCATGAATTGTACTTTAGGGCGTTCAAAAATGGTTATTGACTGACTTAAGGTGTCTGCACACTGTCTTTGGTTTGAGGCAACTAATTTCAATGCAATTAAACCAAATGTATCTATTTGAATGTTTGGCTCATTATCATTGGATAGTAATGAATCTCCTAAATACCATTCAAACATGTTGGCGTTTTCACTGGTATTTAAAAGAGTTACTAGTTCATCTTGACAAAATGGATTAACACTAAATCCAGCAACGGGAGCCGGAGCAATGTGAATAATTTCACGCACACTATCTACGCAGGCTGTATTACTACTGACCACCAATTTTAGCTCAAATGCAGTGATATCTTCCAACAGTAAAGACATCGATACGTCATCGGCAATCGTATCTCCATCCAGGTACCAGGTGTGTGCATTAATAGCATAGGGAATAGTAGCTACCATAGGAACAATAGAAGAAGTGGAAAGTGCTTGCATCCATTCGTTTTCACAATTGTTGCTGATAGCAAATGATGCTTGTGGATTGGGGTGCACTAAAATGCTTGCCATCGCCGTATCCCTACAGCCAAACTCGGTAGTCACAATTAATCGTACTTCTTTAGGGCCATAACTTGTGTATCGGTGATTGGGACTGCTTAACAAACTTACATCTCCATCACCAAAAACCCACACCGTTTGCTGAATGGCATCCTCGGCTGTAGACTGATTTTCGAAACTTATTTCCTGCTGCTGACAAGCCGAACTGGTGGCCGGTTCGAATGCTGCCTGCGGTAATTCACGCTCCCGTACCTGAACAGCAACAGCATCCATACAACCATTGTCAGCAATTCTGGTAAGCTGGTAATCACCTGCCTGCCCTACCGTTATGGTAGGCCTTGTTGAACCATTACTCCATAATAGTCGATCGTTGGTTGCTACAATACCAAAAGTAACACTATCGCCGGTACAAAACGATGGATTTTCGGGAGTAATTGTAATGGTTGGCGGATTGTCACAATCGCTATTGGCCAGGGCTATCCACCCATCCTTAAAACCGGGCGCGAGTCCGGTGTGGTAATTTTCATTGGGATTTGTTGCCGGGCTATTCACTCTGGTCCACCGAATGCTATCGGTGCTGTAATAAATGGCAAAATTAGCCTCAAAACTGTCATACAGGTACCTGAAACCAACAGTAACATCAGCAGTATTTACAGCCGAATAATGAAATAGTCTGCTGTATGCGCGTTCACCCGCCTGGGGTGTTACATGGTATCGATGCACAGACACCGACCCGGTACTTCCTCCCACATACAGGCCGGTTCCGCCAATTTCCTGTAATGCTAAACCTTTACTGCGTTCCAGGGCCTGAATAGAACCAAGGCCACTAATTTCGCGATCAGACCGTTCCCCGGTAATGTGGCTGCTGTCAATAAGGTCTATTACTCCCCTGTTGCCATTGACTAAACCCTGTGTCAGTTTAAACTCGTTTTCTACCTGCAATAAGGAAGTTTCAATGATCAAAGCAATAGGATTGTCGACTTCCAGGCTTCCAAAGCGTATACTATCCCCAAAAATACTTTGAACACCATTCCCGTCAAACACAACCGTTCCGCCTGCTTTTCTTCTGAACACCATATTGGCCGTTTCATTGATAAAATCCCCCTTTAGCTTAACCGTTCCTGCTCTTGATTGAATTTCACCATTAATGGTTAACGCATCGTTTTGCCTGCTACTATTTACAAAATTTCCATGCAGGCAAAGGCTGCTGTTCTTTATGGTCAACACAGACCCCTTGTTATACAAAGTACCGCCCTGCTGCCCATTACAGACCGTGAAGGCCTGCAGGTAAAAGAGTACAATATAGATGACTAAAACACGCTTCATTTTATTCTTTCATAATATAAGCCAACACATAGTACGGAGGGGTAATGTCTATTGTATTTCCTAAGCCTGTACTACCTGTATTACCATTCATATTATTTATTGTGATACCAGTTTCGACCTTTTCAGTTTTAGGACTATCATTCTTGATGGCGAATGAAACCTTTTGTCGTATATTGCTTCCAGACAGGCCTCTATCCAACGGTTGATCATCAGACTTTGGTACTTTATGTTCATGGCCTAAATCACTTACTCCATGTCCATGTGACATATCATGCCTGTGTGCTGGTAATTGATTGCTTGTTAATCTGATATTGGTATTCCCTCCGGTATTCCCATTGGTACTTCCCCCTTCACTTAAATCACCTGGGTTATTATAAAAAACAGGAGCACCCGGAAGCGCCCCAATTATAAAACGCCCCCTCAAATTGGGGGTGCCGTTGGTTCCGTCACATATTTTCCAGCCTGTAGGTGGGATGGTTCCACTCCACATAACAATTACTCCGGACGGCACTAAGGCATTATGACTAAAACCAGGTACTACCAGCTGATCGGTGCTTACAGCCGAGGATTGCAAGGTATCGCTCACCGTTACATTACCAGGCACATAAGCTACATTATCGCCATTTACCTTCCTGAAAGGATTTACCATCACCCAGTTGTTTTCGCTTTCGTCGTAACAGTAAAATTTTTCTTCCCCCTTTAAATACACCAGCATACCATCGGCTCCCGCTGTATCAATAATTACCTCACCCAGGCTATTCACCTTCGGAATCAATAAACCTTTGGATTCGTTGACCGAGCCCGACAAATCGAGTACCGATGCCGGATGTGGATTGTTATTATCGATACCCACCTGGGCAAAAAATGTAAGTGGTGTAAAAAGAAGTAAGATGAGTAAGTGACTATTTTTCATTGCTGTTATGTTTATGCTATTTAATATTGGAATAATATACCTTACCCTGCTGACCCAGCGCTTGTATCCGGTATTTTGTTCCTTTCACTTTATTGACTTTATATTGTTGTTTTTTAATCATTGTTGTTTTAGGTAACCAATTGCCGTTATGATCCATATCGGCATAGACCACATAAGCACGTATGGCCTCATGCGCACCTTTCCATTTCCAGCTTAACAAACTTTGTTTTCGTTTATTTTTCACTGCCAACATCAATTGACCTTCGCCCGACAGTGCTGTTTGGAGCTTTAAACGTACCTGTTTTGAAAACCCTGATTCATTACCACTTGCATCCTTTGCCCTGAGGCGATAGCTTACCAGACTGCCCGCTTTGATGTTTTCATCATTATAGCTTGACTGATGGCCCAGGTAAGCGAGCAATTCCCACTTTTCATCATTTACTTTTCGGTACAAGATGTAACTTTTTAAATCCGGTTCGGCATTTTTAACCCATTCCAGCCTGACTACACCCGATTCTTGTTTAACTTTTTTAAATACCGGGGGAACGGGTGCAACCAGGTCTCTTAAGACGATACTTACCGCGGGAGGCCTTTTACTACGGTTCAACGCACTGTCTACCGCCACCACCGTGTAGTAAAATTTACTTTTAGCTCGTTTGGGCAGTTGTTCTGTATATTGAGCGTCCTTAAATGGTTCGGCATTTAACAGCATGAAATTGTTACTATCTGTTGTACTTCTAAAAACCTGGTAACCCAGCAAATCTTCGCTTTGTACTTCTTTCCAGGTTAATTTTACCTGATTGGAATCAAGTGATGCCTCCAATGCCCCTGGAGTTTCTGGTGGACGCATATCTTCTACATTGGCCAAAGCTAAGCCGGAAGGGTTTTCGTCACCAGACTCACTGATGGCTGTAATATAATAATAGTGGTCTCCCGGGAGTTGATTTCTCAGCACTAAGTGGTCATCAGTAGCAGGAATCAAATCCTTTATCAATTTAAAAGGAGCCTTATACCTGTTTTTCTCATATAAACGATACGCGGTTATATTGGCTTGCAACGGTGTCCACGACAGGTAAACAGTTTCGGTGATCACAGAATCCACCTGAAAACCGTGAACCGCCGGCGGCACAATTTTGGGCAGGTGATTTACCTCAAATGTGGAAACCTGGCCTGATTGCTCCCCAAAAAAACCTAAACTCACCAATTTATAGTGATAGTTCCCTTTCTTATCTGGCAGCACATCTTCAAATTGTAACGGTATTTTTTGATAAGCATTGCTATCCCGTTTTTCAGCTACCATGATGGGCATGTCATTTAGTTTGGTGTACATGGATTCATCTCTATGTTTGCGGTAAACATCTACCCCATAATAGCGATTCGTTTCAAATGTCCATTTTATGCCTACCCGCTTGCCGCGTTTTACAGTCTCCACGTTTTGTGGCGGCAATAAGACACTTACAAGGGAAGGATCAAACCACTCACTAATAGCTATTGGTTTATTGGTTGACACTACGCGATAGCGTACTTGCTGCCCCCTGGTTTCATCTTCAGCATAGATGCCTAAATATTGAGCAAAATCCCTGCTTTGAAAGGATTTGATGATAAAATTAAGGTGCATGAGCCCATTTACCCTGCCTGTTCCTTCTTCCAGCATTTCAACCATTTCTTTCATGATGGTATCTTTTTGCAACACCGCATCAGGAATGCTATACTGTCCTTTTTTGATGGCTTGAGGGCTAATACGCTCCCAATCCCCTCCTTTTAGCTGGCGTTGTAGTAATACGCCATCTTTGTGCATGAGCTGTTGATGATACCATTTCAGGGCCACCTTACCAGGTTCGATAATCTGGTAAACAACCTTAGCCAGTTGCCCATTGGCCCGCGTTGTTATGAACAAGCCCATCAGTAATATCAAGCAATATCCTTTATGCCTGTGTCGCATTATGATTTTAAATCTTTATCAACGTTCATATTTACATCAAAATTCAGGCCAAGAATGCTAATCTTCCCTGCCATTTGCCCTCTAATATAGGCTTGTTCGGTGGTGTTTTTGTAATGTGCCAAGCCCGAAAAGCGGGCAGAAGCCAAATCCCAGGTGCCCGATTTGTCCTTTTTCTTCCATTCACAACCGATACCCGCAAATACTTCCAGTTCCAACAAAGCCTCTTCCAGGGCTATTTTAGGTTGAAATTGCAGGCGCGCCAGTGCTTCCATGTAAAACTCAAAACCCAGGTAAGGCCTTACCTGGTGCTTTAATACTTCAAACCAGGGGCTGCGCGCATACAGGTCGATGTGCATCCTGATGCCTGCATCCAAACGCTGCGGGTTGATTTGGAAAAAAGATTCGGTTTTTATTAAATCCAGACACAACACTTTCATGGAAATGGGTTGTGATGCTTTGCCCATATACACCGACCAGCTGCCGTCTCCAATATCGAGCCCCAGCTCGCCACTCGCACAAAACAGCGGCGCTGTATTAGTTTGTACGGTGAACTTGCCAATAAGATGATTGTCTTTACTGCTAAAAGTCACCTGCCCAAAGCCATTGGCAATCGTCGCTTTGAATGAGGGACGATCGCTGTCGGTTTTTTGAAAGCCAACTGCTGCATCACCTCTTATACTCAAGTTAAAGTAATCTTCTAGTATGCTCAGTTCGGAGGTAACCTTCATGCGCAACACTTTACCCATCGAGCCCTGATCTACAATATACATATCCAGTCCGGCACCGAAACGCGTATTGGGATCGGGCAAGTAGCTCCGGTTTTCCAAATCAAAGGACATACGGCTAAATACTTTACCTCCAATGCCATCCATTACCAACAGCCCCGGAATAAGTGGCAGATTAAGTCCCGATGCTACGGCAAACTCTATGTACCAGAAATTAAAGGTATTATGATCGACCACCATACCTTCATCTTTTCCAATACCGACAATAGCATCTTTGCGCTTGCCATTTACATAAATCGCTTTGGCGGTAAATTCACGTGGCTTTTTCACTTTTGCAGCTACCATAGCTTTAAAACAGTCGCCCCAGACCGGATCGTCTTTGATAAAATCGAGCAAAGCCTCAAATTCGGCTGCCTTGGTCTTTACTCGAATATAGGAAGGGTCGAAGGCTACAATTTTATCAACTTCACCATGCCGTATTTTCTCACCCAGGTTCGAAAAATCGAGTGCTACATTATGGGTAAGACTGCCAATAACCGCACCCACATTTTCATTTCCCGATAGTTGTGTCACCAAATCTGCCACTACCTGTTCGGTTCCCAATTCCAGGGACTTTTGAAGCATTTTTTGACTTACTATCTCTGCAATATTTCGAAACCGTATATTGGTAAAGGCTTGCGTGGCAATGTTCTCAATAGTTTGAAGTATATGCTCACCTTCAATGGTGGTGATTTCGTGAACCATATCCTCGCCTATAGACTCCAGCAAGGCCCCTGTACCTGCTAAAACCTCGCCGCCATTTACCGCTTCAAAATCCCGGTCAATAAGTGCAGCACCCATTTGCTTCAGTTCTTCTTCCATGAAACCGGTAAACTGCAACACTATATTTTCCTTGATGAATCCGGTGACTTTAAAAGTGACATTATCGTGAACAGCTTTTTTTACCGAACGCTCAAATTCTATACGCGTGGCTAACTTGACTGTGTCGAGCACTGCTTTCATTTTGGACTGTAGTTTTTCGCGTTTGTCTGACGGAACCAGGTTAATGGCCAGGTCACCAATTTCATCTATGGCCTGGTCTATCAATTTACCAGAGGCATCCGTCACAGGATCAAGCAGCTTAGCTACAAAACGCACAATGTGCCCGTTTACCTTATCGGTCTGTGTCTTGATAGGAGCCGTTGCTTTTAATACTAAATGGTCTACACGGTTTTTAAGCAAGCGATTGATAGAAAAGCCACCGGATCGTAATTCTTCATAGATTTCATAGACCGCAGCGCTTTCCATTTGCTGCAAGCGTACCTTTAAGTCCATCAAGCCGGCCTTTTGATCTTCTTTGGCAAAAAGACTGACTACATCGATTAATTGGTAGACTTGTGCCAGGCTAATACCGGACGTATCTCCTCTGGTTATACTATCAATGGGTAAAGGGTCTGATCTGACAATCACCGGACCTTCTTCACCAAGGGCATAGCGTGCATTAATAGGTTTAAACTCATCTTCCAGGTGTCCAAATAATTCATCCATATCACCCACTACATCGTCCATTGCAAATTCAAGGGGCTCTCCACTTTCATCTTGAAAAATGGATGCATCACTTTCAAAAAGGGCGTAATCTGTCGTGGCCATCGTGGCTGAAAAGGTATAATTTTCAGGTATCAGCGGACTTTTATAAATGCTATAAGAATTGATTTGAGGCGCGCCATTGGCTCCAGCTGCGTCTTCACCCATTTGTATGTCGGCGGTGAATCCTATGGCGTACAGGTTTTTCTGTCTGCCTATGCCTATATCTGTGGCCACCAATTCATAACTCGAAGCCATACCTCTTATTCGTTGCTGCAGTGCCACAGAGGCGTTTGGCGCGCCGAAACCAACATTATAATTACCCCAGACACATAAACCATCCACATATTCAAATGCCAACTGAAAATAATCCCAGACCAGTGACACATCCATTTTGATATGATTGTCATTTTCAAATACGGCCCTTAATACTTTCATTTTCACCTCCTGATCGCCTTTACCCTTATTGAATGTAACCTCAATTCCATTCAGTGATTCGGTCATGTAACCGCTCAAAAAGCCATCTTCTGACAAGGGAACTGCAAAAGTGTAATAATCAGTATCGGATAAAAATGGAATCTGAATTGCTCCTTCCATAATTGCTTCTGTGAGTTTATTTTGCTCGAAATCGAATTGCAAACGGCTTAAATAAGCCGGAAAGGTTTTAAAACGTCCGCCCGCCTGATTGGTCATATGCAGACGATTAGTCATGAACAGCCCGCGATAATCAATATAAGCAATGGCTGTATCGCCGGCTGTAAATGAAACATCAAAAGGCACAGGTACATGGAAGGATTGATTTTGCTCTAAAAACGCACCAAAGCCCATTAGGTATTCATCCAGGAATACACCTTTCCAAAATAATGATCGACCTGTTGGCGATTGCTTATCGGTTAAATCGATCGTATATTTCCTGGGGCGTACATATAAGTTTGTTCCTGCTAAGGGGTATAATTCGGCATCGGTATTGGAACCTGATTCATGCATATAAAAAAGTTGTTCCTGGTTGTAGAAATGATAGGTTGCTCGTTGCCCTTTTGCCCTGCCCTGAACAAAGTTTGGAGCAAGCAATGCCCCGTCAAGATGAACTTCATAGTCACCATTGTTGACCTGAAAATAGCCATCGTCTCGTAATACAAGATCAAATTGATAGGGGTCACTTAATTCAAATTTAGTAGCTTCTACCGGATATGTACCAGCGGGCAGGAATTCTTGGTATTGTGTCCATACAAAATCACTATAAACATGAGGAAGGCTATCCAAGTTTTCAACTGCAAAAGGTAATGGCCACTGTACCTGCCCCCAAAGGTCCAGGTTGGTCTCATTACTTAACCGGAACCGGGTGGCATGTAAAATTGCGCTTCCATTTTGAGAAAAATCAGGCGATAAAGTAATTTCAAATGGTTTATTTAATGAGGCATTTATTTCTCCGGAAATAAGGTAATCACTTCCTGCACCAGATTTAATGTGCAAATGCTCAAAAGGAAAAATGGCCACCAGGGTGTCTCCTCCTATTTTGTGCAATGTAAAACGCCCCACACCACTTAAATCATTTAAATTATTATTTTGTACTGATTGCACCTCAACAAGATGGTTTTGCACATAAAACGACTCAACGATTGGAGGGCCATTAAATACGCCAATTGAAGATTGAGCTATTTGTTGGTTTTCGCTATAGGCGCTCACCCTCCAGGCATACATTTTACCCTTCTCAAATGCTTTATCACGTTTTTTTAATTCGTAATCCCAGGCATCTATCACCATAATTTCAGGTGTAGAGGTTTCAAACCATTTTGCATTAAAATTTATGGCCTGTTCCGGGATTTGACCTGGTAACAATTCTACAATTTCCAGATCAAAATGGCATTTCTGCCCTTCCAGAAGATTATTTGGCGGTGACCATTTAAAGTACTGCTTTTGTGTTTTGGTAAAACCACTCTGATGTGCGGGTGCTAATAAGGTGATTTCACCACCTTGCGCATAACCATAATTAAACCAACAAACCTGGCTAAAACCACTATTCTTAAATATACTACGCCCCCCTATATCTCGGGCTTGTACCAGGTAGGCATATTGTTTGCCTTCTTCCAGAGCCACTTCGTTAAAACCATATTGATAAGAAGTTTCGAACTGCCAATCACTTCTAAAAACCTCCAAAACCTGTCCGTTTGAAATGGCGCTCACAGGATCTCGATGAAAACCCATAATTTCGAAAAGGGTCAACTGGTATTCTGTTCCTAAAGAACCTGGGCTATTGATACCTGCCTGTTGCCATATAAAATTTATAGGAGTGGCCAAATCAGCTTTTATTAGTTCACCACATTGAGGTGCATTAACAAAAGGAGCATCGTTCAGATTAATCCAGACTTGAGCACAAGATGTTTCAGACAATTTTTCTCCTGTCAATTCATCATACACTTCAAAGCAAAAGTCATACACACCTTCCGGCAAGCGTAAGTCACTTTCTAATTCCGCTAATTGAATTCCTGAAACCTTGATATTGCTTAAATTCAGATAAGGATCTAATTCATCTCCACTTAATGTTTGCACCGCTCCTGCCATTAAAGTAAGGCTATTGTTACGCGCTGCTTCATCACTTGTTCTCATATGAATATTGCCACCACTTATAGACAGGTAAAGTAGCACATTACGACTGCCTTGATTAAAGTCGAGGTATTTCAAGGTAATTTGCCACGGACTGGCAGACATGCCGTAATAATCAGAAAGGTATACCGGAGCTGGGGTAAACACGTTACTATTGGTTTGCACAGGAAAAATTTGTGCCTGTACCCCGGTCTGAAATAAGAATAGAGCAAACCCAATAATGAGAGTTTTAAGCCCTTTAATTTGTTTCATTTTATTCATTGGTAGCATGCTTCTTTATACGCTTAAAAAATTTACCTTTTGAGAAATGGTAGCGGTAAGCCAAACTGAGTTGATATTCTCCATGCGCTTTGCCTTGTACAATATCATTGCGGTGCATCCAGTTAAAATTCAGGTTAAAACTATGCGCTTTCCACAAATTGTAATTCAAACCTATCCGCGTATTCATTAATCGGTTAAAAAGCTTTCCCCTCACATAATATTGCATCCCATTTAATGCCAGGTGGGTACTAAACACCTGGTTAAACCATGACTTTCTAATGTTCAGTGTAGGTCCTGTTCCTATACGCTCTTCTATGGGGCTTATCGACTGAAGGCCTGTCCATCTTGCACTTATATTTAATCCGATGGATTTTACATTTCCGGAATAACTTATGGAAGTGTTTTTTAAGGATGAGTTATTTTCATTTAAATCATTGGCCTGTTGTAATGCTGCATTCAGCCCCAGTTGTTGCTTTATTTGTTCATTTCCCCCAATACGGTAAATGAGCTGTCCATTCAATTGTTCGGTTACCTGATAATAGGTCAGAGAATCTATTTGCTCGATGCGTACCTTTAACGTGTTAGTGGTGAAATTAGAATAGTTTATAGCTGTGCTCCACTGGTCATTGATCGTGTAATTGGCACTACCACCATAAGCCAACCTACTCGTTTGAGCTAATTGATCACCCTGCAAATTGTTACGTTGAATTCCAATATTTCCCGATATGATCAGCTGTTTATTCAAAAAACGCTTTGATAAATTTATGGATGACAATTCTAAATCGTTATTTAAGAATGGCATTCCCAGTGAATAATAATTCCCTTCCAAACGTTTATAGGCCAACTGAATAGTCATAAATTGGGGATTCCATGACAAACTTGCATCTAATGCCCCACTGTAAACAGAAGAAGTTTTAGGTGTAAAAATCCAGTCAAAACTATTATAAATACCTAAACCTTCTTGAAGTGTGTAGTTAGCATCTAAAGTGTTAAAGGTATAGGCACTGCGCATATATTCTAAATTGAATAAAAATCGTTTGAGTACACGTTGTTGTATTACCAGACCTGTTATCAGGTTCTCCTTAGGTGTATTTGTACCCGATATTAGTGCCACAGGAAAAGGATAGCTATCCAATTTATCACTGGCCTTGAACATGACCGCAGACCACTTCCCTCCTTCTGGTTTATAAGTGAACTTCCCTCCATATCCCCATCGGTCAAAAGAATTGATACCTTCAAGACTCAATTGAAGGGTGTCGGCATTTGCTTTAGCAAAGCGACCATAGAGTAAAGCTGCTTCTACATTTCGTTTTTTTGGTTTCCACTCAAAACCGACCCCGTTAAATGCATTTCCACTTAAACTGTACCTGGATAAGTTTATGGTTCGATACCCCAAATGAATGGTTATGCTTTTATAGTTCGGCGAAATACCAATTTGGTTAAAAGGTTGTAAGCGTTGGAATGGATAGTTGAAATTATTTCCTTGTGGGCTATAAGTAAAACTTACGGGCGCACTCACTTGATTGAAGAAACGTAATTCCAAAGAACCATGTAACGACCAATAATAAGGTGGGCGGCGTGTTGTGCTTCCATAAGCGTTGGCATGAGCTGTTTGATAGGCAATAGTACCATTTATTGTTAATGGGTCTTCATAAACCTTTTGACCCAACTGCTCAATGTCCTGACCCTGTACAGTGCAATCAAAAACCATAAAAATAACAAAGAATATAAAACAAAGTGCTTTCAAGTTCCCAACGCCGATATATACTTCAAATATAAACATTTATGGTCGAATCGCTCTTATCAAAGTAAATTGAAATCAGCTTTTCTCTGTTTTCTGATTATGTATTCAACAATTATTACTTTCATGTTCCTCTTCAATTTTAAGTGATTATTGAAAATCTCATTTAAAAACCATTTTTGAAATATCAACTACCTGCTTAACATTATTCAGCACCCTTTGAAACGTGAAGAATACGCCACTTACTCTTCCAATACGATAAATTAAAATCTATTTTCATAAGATTTATAATTTTAAAAGACAGCCTTCTTTAAATCAAAAGGCACTCAATGGTCTAATATCACTATTATTTCGTCTTATCCCACTCATTATGTTTGCGATCCATCCCATTAGAAATCGGAGCGCTTAATTAGTACATCTAGTAATTTTTTCCATTTAACTTCTGCACTACTTTTTGAATGTTTTTAATAGAGGCTTTTATTTTTACCTCACATTGAAATTAACCCTTCAAGGAGAAACTTCTAGTCCAAATAAATCCTTACACATAGATGTACTACCGTTTTATCTTTATAATGAACGTATGTTATTTACCGATTCCCTAAAGCAGACATAAATCCAAGTGAGAACTTTACCGAAACACAAAAAATAGTATTTGGATAGCTAAATCCAAAGTTATTTTCAGTGACGCACTAGGCGCACAAATGTTACGTGTCAAATAATTCCAAAACTATAAACAAAACAATACATACTAATAAAGTTATATTATTAATTTAAATACAAAATTTTTATGACAGCCTTTACAGGCTGTGCAAAGTGCATTTATTAACATGTAATATAATCTGGAATTTAGTTCCTGAAAATTATAACTCCAAAAAATCCCCAATTTCCTAGATTTGATTCAGGTTAGCTACGTAATCGTTTAACGCGCCATAACTAAGCGTCAATTTTACGGATTTTTTTTAGTTTCTCAGAAAAATGAATGAATTATTTTTATAATTGCAATCCCCAATCATGCGATTAATATTATTAGGTTGTATCGATTTGCAATCTTATATTAACATCTAAGTCTTACTTAACACCCATAAACAACGCAATATGAACAATTTATCAAGCATTTACGATGCTATTGATCGATGCACCATCGAGCTCACCAAACAAAAATCCGATCCCACCTGGACGAAATTAAGAGGTGTATTATTTGAAATGAGTGGAAATTTTGAAAATGCTATCCGAGATTTTTCAGAAATAAACTTAAAATACCCCAATGACTTAGACTCTTACTTCTTAAAAGCTTATACTTATTTGAAAATGTCAGAGGAAAATCTTGCGGTTAAGGTTTTAAATAATTTAAATCTCAACATTCGTATTCAATACGTGAATTCGAGCATTTTAATTCAAAGAATTACCAATAAACGAAATGCCATTGTGCGCAAATTGCAGACGGAAGTGAAATTTAGAGATTTAAATAGAAAACATAATTTTGTTGAAAATTTTTCCCTAAATTAGTGCTGCATAACCAAGTATTTTGTATTTAAGCAAAGCATACTCAATTTTTACCAATTCAGTTGGAGATTAACGTTATTTTTTAAGTTGATCGCGAGAGTATTTTTTGTAACTAATATAACAATAGCAGCCATTAAGGTAGAGCTATGGGTACACATTATGCTTATTTGTTTAAAATTGTTTAAAAACTGAGATATGGAAATCCAAGATGTTCAGCCAATATTTATTGATGCAACGCATATTTCTTGTGAAGATAAAGCCGCTCAATCATTATTGCGAAAAATTTATCGTAGCGTTCAAAAAAAACTAGAAAACGACCCAGAAAAAAACGTAGCTAACTTAAGCGAATTCGAACAAGAAACGCTGAAAAGTATAAATGAAACTTACAACTCTACAAAAAACAATCGTTTTTCACAAAAATTAATTGTTAGTGAATTATTATCGGAGGCGCATGCCATTCTCGGGTATACCGAAACATGGGACTCGGAATTTAACGAGCTTTTCGAATTAATCGAAAATTTCATGTTTACAGGATTGAGATATGGAATATTTAAAAATCACTTTGACCAATTTGATGAAGTTGTTGCCAAGGTATTAAAGTTGGATTTTTCGGAACAAGCTACTTTGTTGAAAAATAAAGGTTCGGCTATCAACCTGTCAAATATAGCACCGAATTCGGTTAATGAAATCATAGAAAAATTAAAAGAATCGACTGTTTCTTCCAAAGCTGTAAACGCTTTAACATCCCACCTCGGAAATACCGGTTTTGTTGTGTGTGATGAATGTTTCAATATTCGATTTTGTAATAATTTGATAGAAACTTTACTCGAAGAAACTAATTCAAACCTATTGGGTGTAAACTTTTTAGATTTTATTCCTGAGAATAAAGATTTTATAAAAAGCTATAAAAACCTGGATTCAATGAAAAACGTTCCGGTTAAATTAAAAACGGGAAAGTCCAAATATTCTTTCATCAATGCATATATTACCATTCCAACAATAGATTCTTTCCATAACGAAATCGATGAAATTGTATTCTTACTAACACATGACCCCATTTCAGAAGATGATTACGAATTTAATATGACAATGGAAGCTCATGACAAACTAACTCCATTAAATCAAATAATAGGAGCAGCCAACTTGATAAAATCGTCTAGAAAAATAGCTGAAACAAAAATGTTAGCAAACATAATTAGAAAGAAAGCAGTGGTCATGAAAGATAGAATTTCATCCACCATGCTATCTATCGCTCAGGGCATACCTGAAAGTATTGAAGCTATAAGTTACAATGAAATTTTCACAGACATATTCAACTTAATTGGAATCCCTGAGCATGGAGGAAAAATTGAACTAAGCTATCAAGCGGCAGAAATAACCAAACCATTTTACACTTCGAAGCGACTTTTTATATCCATCTTTCAAAATTTAATTTCAAATTCGATTAAATATTCACAATCGGATAAAAAAACGCTTGTTCACATTGAAGTAAATGACTATCTGAACGGATTGCTGATTACATATAAAGATAATGGTATAGGCATACCTGAAGAGATGTATTACAAAATATTCAACAAAGGTATAAGGGTACAGTCCAGTAAGCACATAGAAGGTACAGGAAACGGATTATATTTGGTAAAGAAAAGTGTAGAATTATTGAATGGCCACATCCAATTGGAGTCCAAATTGGATGTAGGCACAAAATTTAGTATTAAATTACCTTCTCTTTCTTAGAAACGTTACTATTGAAACTAAGGAAGGACATTAAAGACTCTTTATGTATATCTGCGTTCTGAATGTAGCATGAATTCTTTTGTCTTATGGCAGCAAACTTGCGCTTAATTGTGGATGAAGTAATACCTAAATCAATAGATAATTTCAGGCTATTTGCCCTTTGAACTACGAGCCAAAGTACTTGAGCATACAAGTTCTGAGACCTATAATTATAATTAAGGCCTAATATTAATGCATTGTATAAATGGTCATTAACACTACTTATTGTCATTGCTACAGGTTGCTTATCATTGTCAGAAAAGAGCGAATTATTTCTGTAAACGGCTATTACTTCCCAATGCTGACTTTCAATTGCTTCCTTAAAAAATTTTTTCGGCAAATCATATACGCTTACTTCATATTTATTATTGTAAACATTTTTATACAAATCATACAATTCCCCTACTATTTGTTCAGATGACTCTTCTATTACCCTCGCAAAAAAATGATCCTGAAATTTTTGAACATGTTCGGAAAAAAACCTTTTCCTATTCCAACGCTGTTTACTATTCCTTGAAGTCATACTCAAATGATTCTGAAATCCCTGAGAATTATTCCAATCTGCAAAATGTAGAATATGGCCATCTGGTAAATCAAATTTTCTAAAACCATGTTCGAAGAAAATTTTCTTCAATTCATCGTCATCCGATGGAAAATCTCTAAAAGTTAGCACATTTATCTCATGTCGATCCCTGTAACTCTGGATATATTCTATAAGAACAGAAAGTGCCCTTTGCCACTTACCATGTGTCCTATCAATAAAGGTGTGTTCTCCTAAACTCAAGAGACATCCCATCATCAAATTTTTTGAAGAAAAACTATATTTATCCTGATTAAGAGATCTAATTTCTTCCAGTTGTTTTGATACATTTTCCGAAGCGAACATATCATCTTTAGTTATCGTCTCTGTGAAAAAAGTGGTGAGTACAAATTGACCTAATTTATCTTTTACAAGATAATAGTGAAATTTCCAATTATATTCAGATTGTGCGTGATTGCAAAAGGTTTTTTCGAAAAACAAAAGTTGGTCCCAATCGTTGGCACTATTGGTGGGCCTAAACTTATTCCAAACCTCTTTAGGGATATTCTCAATAGTAGTTTCATGTTGTATTGTAAAGTCTTCGCAGTCACGTATTTCCAAAGGAACACCTTTAATTATCTGCTCAAATTTTTGTACTTTTTTGAACCCGCGTTCAACATCTTTCACTGATCGTCCCAAGTCTTGAAAGGTCTTGGGATAGTGATATGCTAACATTTTTACTAAGAATTCAATATCTTCTGTCGTGTGATGTAATGTTAAGGTAAAACGTATTCCCGCACTTTGATCGGGCACGGCAGGGAAAATAGCCGAATTGACATAACAACCACTTTCAATAAGCCTACGACTTAATTCTAAGCTGGTTTTTACTTGACCAGTCCCCACAAAAAAAATCGGAGAATGATCATTAGACATTACTGGTAAATTTTCGTTCTTTAAAAGCTTTAAACAATAATCTAATTTATCCTGAAGAGCTTGCTGCTTTTCATAAATTTCAGGGCTCAGATGAATTTTAGCTGAAGCAATTCCTGCTCCAAGAACCGGAACTTGAATCGGGCCAGAGAATATATAAGGGCCAGAACAATTTTTAACAATTTCACATATTTCACGCGAAGGAAAAATGAATGCACTTCCTCCTGTCCCAAAAGCTTTGCATAAGGATGTAGCTATAACCATCCTTGGATGTATACATTTGATTTGATCCAAAACAACCCCTGAACCATTTTTACCTCTTATACTCATTCCATGAGCATCATCAACATATAAATGAAGTTTGGGATATCTATTCGCAAGATTGATAATTTCATCCAATGGGGCAAAATCACCATACATACTGTAAACACCATCAAAGAAATACCAAATTTTATCGTACTGATTTTCTAACTTTTTTATCTTAGCTTCTAACAAATCAATTCTGTTATGCCGAACCAAATCAATAGTGGCTCCATTTGATGCCATTTTCCGCGTTGCATCTTGTACAGAAGCATGAACCTGCTGATCTAATATTAGAAGTTCTCCAGAGTTTACAAGTACTGGAATAACCGCATGATGCCCAAGTGAGACAGAGGTAAAAGTCAATACAGGGCTTCCAAATATCGATTCGAGTAAGTCGATATAATATTTCTGCGGTTCAATAGACATATAAGCCCTTGATGACGCGAACTGTACACCATACTTCATCATGTAATATGACGCCGATTTTATTAATCTTTTATCTAGCTCTAAGCCCAGGTATGAGCAACTGCCATAATTGACAACATCTTTATTATCTATTCGTAACAACCTCCCATTATAAACCTGATTATCAGTAGTTAAATGTAAGGAACCTTCGGACTTGCCATAGCTTATATAATCATAAACTACGTTTTTAAATTGCGACTTTTTTATTTGTTTCATTATATGTAGTTTTAAGCAAAAATTACTAATAAATTATTTGTTCATTGAATATATGATTGATCATGAATTGAGCTTTGAAAATGAACTAGTCAAAATGTGGATTGAAGACGGCATTCTTTTTGGATACTACAAACCAGGATGTAGACTGGATTTGGAGGCCATACAAAAAGTCGTCAAAGACCGCATTACTTTTTGCAAGGGCAAAACATACCCGAGCTATATTAATATAACCAATATTGAAAGCATTAGTCTAAAGGCACGAGCTTATATGGGAAGCAAAGCTTCAACGGTTTGCATTAGTCGTGCCGCTGTTTTAGCTAAAACTGTCATGGCACATCACTTTATTAATCTTTTCTTTAAACTAGAGATCGCACCAATTCCAATCAAAATCTTCAAGAAAGAAGAGACCGCAATCGCATGGTTAAAGTCGTTCGAAAATTGATTTTTCACTAGTTATACGTCTCAATCGAGCTAATTGTTAGAATACCAGAGTAAGAAAGCACATGAAATTGTCAATTTTTAGCTAAGTGAAACAATTTCATTACACCAATAAAATTAATATATTTGTTAGACAGGCGCTTCAATTGAGAAGTAGCTCAAAGTATTTGACACTGATAGCAGCTACCAGAGCTAGAAAATTGGGAACTTTCGATTGTACAAAGGTTGGTTGGCTATCGTCCACAGTATGCGTGGGCGTGGCTTTCTTTTGTACACAGGTTACCCAATACCTCTAGGCTCAGAAACCATTGTCCACGCTTTTTTTTCGGACCATGTCAAAACAAATTATTTCCTTCTAAACTACTGAAAGATTTAAGGCGGATATGCGCTGCTATCTCTTCTATGTACTCCCGATTAAGATTCAATTGTTTACATCGAAACCAATTACGCTTAAACGTAGTCGTTTTCGAACAAGTAAGATGCCCTTAGCTGAATATCAGTCTTCGAAATTTATATAAACACTAAAAAAATGAAAAGGACAACCTTCCATATGAACTGCGATGCTACTATTAAAAAGTTAGTCTCTTCTGTTATCAATATACCTACTAACAAAAGTCATCCAACTAATATGTTGTTTAACACCGGAAGTACAAAAAAACTCTTAAGCAATTATAAACTAAGTCAGAACATCATAAAACATCACAAACATACACTATACGAGTTCTTCTTAGTCGTTACAAATTTTATCATTCTAATAACTCCTGTTCTTCGAATAGAATTTAATAGTTCAACAATATGAAAAAGGAAATAATAAACAAACAGCTGCGTAATGGTAAGCTAATAAGATTAGACGACAAATCCATTGGTGTGTTTATCGTGACTAATGACCAGGTCAAGGTGGTTGTCTCCGAAAAGGGCCATTTGTTATTTGATTGGCCCACGAGAGAAATAGAAGTTATTTGCGGAAGTGGTTTGAGTGGCACCTACTTTGAAAACATCGATCACGTACGAAACGCGATAACAAATGGAGAATTTAAATGTGCTTTTGGTGAAGGTTTTTAATTAGTATCCACTAGATAAAACCACTCATCATCATTATAATTTCATTTTTTTAGAACGCATAAACCTAAGTTAAACCAATTAAAACCCAAATTGTTCAAATTTGATTGAAATAGCATATTGTAGATTACCTGCTTATTTTTAATTTGCATAATATACTATTCAAAAATTTGCGCAAGACAATGGGGCGAGAGAAAAACAAGAACAATAAGCTACAAATTAATTCCATAGACCCTATGGCGCAAGAACTATTAAACGATACATACCAGACCTATAAACGTAAAGATAGGCTCACATTATATGAAAAAGATTTCATAGCTAAAGTAGAGTCAGTATATGCGTCCCAAAAAGTATCTCCCAGAAAAAACGAGCTATATTCGCAGATTTACAAAATACTAAATCAGGCAGAGCTATTGGAAGATCAACATCAGGTAATTTTGAATGCAATCAGTGTTCTGGTTGATACTGAACCTGAAAAAGGATCGGTGATTGATAACTGGTTTATTGAAACCAGAAAAGTCCTGAACTCCTTTAAACGACTTGATTTTTCAAATCAACTTCCTCTTCTGGATGTTAACAACAAGCATGATTTATTAAACTATTTTGGTTTTGCTGTGAATTCATTAATTGAATCGGTGCAATATTCGATGCTCACCAGAAATGCTTTAAATGCTATTTCAGCATTTATTGGCGAAGCGATCATTGTCGTTTGCAACCTGGAAGGAAAAGTTCGAACAATGAATGACCAGGGACTCAATTTGTTTGGAATCAATAAATTTCAAATCAACAAAACAAACCTTAAAGACTATCTGAACAGTTTTGATTCGCTTACAAAAGCAGCAGGCACCTCCAATTGGCAAGAATTTTCTATTAAAACAAACCAAAACACCCCTGTTTTGGTTGAAGCTTTTGTTTTGAAAACTGAAGTCCAGGAACTTGAAACAAAGGAAATAGTGTTGATTATGCGATTAAAAAGAAGAGAAAGGCTCAAAGACAATTTTAAAACTCTTGTAAATCTGGGGGCTTTAATTAACGATTTCTTTACACCAATTCTTAACCGTTATCCGGAAACGGAAATCAACGTTCATAACCAACTGGATCGCCACATCAATGCAGACCCCAAAGACATCGAACGTATTTTTTTTCTACTTTGCAAGCTGTGCAAACTTGAAAATAACAAAGATGAAAAACCTGCTTTTTTTGTAATAGATGTCAAGAAAGCAAGTTCAAAGTCCGTTCAATTCCTATGTCATGTAAAAAGTGCTCACTTTCCAAAAAATGAAACCGGGCACACCTCTTTTTTGGACCAAGAAGAATATCGAGAGTTATCTGTTATCGCACTTAAATATGATGGATTTCTAGAGTTGTTTTTCACTTCAAATGACTGCGGCCATTTTCAACTGGTACTTCATTGCTAATGATTTCACCTTCAAGATAAGCTAAAGTTATTCTCACAAGGAGCAAACATTGCCTACTTGGACTAATATTATTTTACCAAACTTTTTGCTCACCAAACGTATACGCCAATCACTTTTTATTAAGATGCCAAACACTAAAACACCTGCTCATGGTTCTAAATTTGATTATGGATTTAAATTAACTTTTAAAAACTCCATAATTGAACTCGATTTTTCCACTAAGATCATAACACAAGAGCTTATCAATGAAGCCTATGCCAGCATTTCTGATATAACAAAAGATGAAAAGCACCCTATTTTGATCGATATCAGCAAGAGTTTAGGAGCCAGTGATGAAACTTGCTATTACTGGCGCATTGAACATCAAAAAAGGGCTACTCCTGCACTCGCCTTTATATTGGCTAGTAAAACTAATTGGTTGTTCTATGATTTTTGGTTACTAAGTACGCAATCGAGTAAAATACCGACATATGCCTTTTCGTTACCGGAGAAAGAAAAAGCCCGGATGTGGTTGTATAAATTTGCTTAAGGAAAGTACCATTATTATCCCTCATTGTTTTTAAAAACTGGGCAGAAATCACAAATCCAATAGGATCCATAATTTTTAGTAGTAATACTCAACTCGGTCTTTTACCTGGATAGTTTTAGGGTTCGTATCAAATGGTGTTACTACACATTAAGACAAATTTCAACCTGTCAACCTACCCATTCCTTCATGTTCTTTAAAAAGCGAAGCAATTGTTCTTCCTCCTAAATCCTGAAAATGAGGTTTGTCCACGATACGCTTCCATCGACCGCCCCATTCTAGCCCTAAAGATTCACCAATTTGACCTATTCGTTCCCATTTAGGATTCTGCCAAATTGGTTTACCATTTTTAAATTCAACGACATCTACTGCTATTCTGTAGTTATGTGCAGATTTCCCACATCGAGCATTAGTCACAATCTTGCCTTTTGTTGTCCTACCTTGTGCATAAAGGGCATTTTGCTCCTTGCAGTCGCGAAAGGCAGAAATCACTCTCAAGTCAATTCCTTCTTTCTTTGCCTTTGACAACAGTTTTACAACTTTCTTTCGAAATTTAGGCTCAAGAGTACCTAAAAGTCTTTCTGTTTTGGGGTCAAATTTCTGATCTAATTTAATACGTACCAAAAGGAACGCAATACCACCAGTAACAATCACCAAGGACAAACCTATAAAAACGTGTTGTTTCTTAACTTTCATCTTCTTCTTTGTCACCGGAACAAGTGCAAGGTTTCTTTGCAGTTTTCAACGCTTGATACAAATTAATTGAAGTATTTGCGATGTTGAGTACTAAAAAAACACTAAACAAAACCGGAACTAGTTTATTCTCTTTCATTTTCATTGTTTACATTATTCACTGTTAACCGGAGCGCCATACTCAATAGGCCACTTAGCAATATATGGTTTGGGATTCATCAATAATTCATCTGTAGTTGTCAAAAATTCTCCTTCCAGGAATATAATTCCATCGTTGTTAATAGCATAGAAAAATGTCTGGCCTTCAAATGACGTAAGCGTACCGGCTAAAGCTCCGATTGATGAATTGAGTGGCTTCGGGAAATTGATCACATTAGCTTTTAACAGCCCCGTACCTGTTGTTAATTTCAAACGAATATCTTTAGTAAGTACCAGGTTTCCATTTGCTGTTGCGTAGGTGTTTCGATTAGGGGTATGGTAGACTATAGTATTTATCTGTGCCGGTACAATTTCATATAATTGTTCATTATTAATAAAATTCGTCGTACTTAAGTCGCTATTATATCCACCCCCATTCATTTGTTTATCTTTTTTATGCTTTGACAATTTCAGAATTTTTGACCATACCTCTGATCGCAAAAACCATTACTGTAATTGCTGTCGCCGTAATAAACAAAGTTCCCGCGGTTTTTATCAGCGTTTGATTTGTCATAGTAAGCGTTATATCCGTTTTCAAGCCTTCATCATCAACCAAATTATCCAATAGGCTTTTAACTTTATTTTTCGATTCTGACATATCTCAATTATTACGTTTTTACATTTATCGTGTTAAGTTTTTGCATATCAGTTAACTCAAAAGTTGATCGTCCTAAAACTTTTTTAACTGCGCGCTCCACAAATTCTCCATATTTGCCATCGATACCATCTTTGTCAAGCCCAAAATCCCCTATATCCATACCTATAGACTTCAATTTCTGTTGTAATTTTTTAACATTATTCCCACAACTACCTCGTTTTAATGGGTATGAATCTCCATGCTTGCAAAAACCAGAAGAAGAAGATGATGCAAAACCAAAACTTCCGAATTTCTTTTTCATTCGTTGTTTGCGAATTGCCAGGACACCAGCAACTAATGCGCCGGCAAAGAAAATGCCTGCTGCAATGTAAAATTTGTTATTATCGATATCGAAGGTACTTTTTGATTTACTTTTCATGACTACTTAATTTTTATTGCATCTTCTCGCACATAACCTACATGGCTTGAATCGGTAAGCTTAATCTTATACCACGAGAAACCGTCTTTGCCATTTACCTTTTCAATTATAGTTCCAACAGGGTTTGAACTAGCTTTGCGAATAATATTATCCGTATTATCAAAAAATCCTTTGTTATCAATATTGGGAGCACTCCGAATATTCACGTAACCTTCATCTCCCGTATAAACCTTCCTCTCAACTAGTTTTTTATCCTCAGCCTCTTTTGTCTTACTTTTGGTTGTTTTGTACTTTTGTGCTTTCAAATACTTCACTATTCCAAAAGTACCCCCTATTGTTGCTATTAGTGAAATTCCTCCAATAAGTAATTGTTTCTTTGTTTTTGGGTGCATCTTCATACTAGGAATGCGTTTTTAAAATATCTTTGATTCTTTCGACTTCTGCTGCATCAGCTAAGTGATAGGCAACAAATTCTGCCAGGCTTTGTTCTTTTCTAATAGCAAACATTTTAGAAATAAATGATAAATTATGCGCATTTCCGGCTTCTTCCAGCGCAGCATAAAAAGCACCTTCATCATCATTAATGAATCCTCCAGCATCATACAATTGATCTGCTAACTCTTTGGCTCGATGAGCCGAAATTGTAACCTTGGCGGGGTTATAGAAGCTTGGATCAAATCCTTTATAATTCATAATACCTAAAGCCTTTTTGTCTTTTTTGCACTTTTTCAAACCTGTCATGCATAAGGCTGGTTTTACAATCGCAAAGTATGTTACAGCCAATCCAGAAATTACCAGGCCTCCAATTATGTAAGGTGTTGCCTTATTTTGCACCAAACCTTCAACAACCTTTGAAGCTACAACTGCCTGCATCATCGTTCTTCCATTTTATTACTTCCTAAAACTTGATCTACTTTATTTTTGACTCGATCTTTTGTCACTCCCAAGGCAGAAAATTCTCTTTCAAGACGCTTTGACATCGTTTCTTGTTTTTTCTGGGCTTTCTTTTTATCGTAATGCATATAAAACATGCGCCCCATCCAAAATCCGATTGCTAATGTTGCCACAGTTCTCATTTTTCTTCTGTTTTAATTTAATTATTAGGGTTTACACCAATTGTTTCCAGCCATTTTGAAACATTAAAATTGGGAGTCTCATTACCCTTTAATGCAGGTACTTGGCCAAGTCCCATGACCTTAATATTTGGAAACCGTAGTATGTGATATTTAACATAAATTGCCAAAGCATCCTTTTGCTCATTAGTCCTGGTGTCCCACAGTTTCTTTCCATCTTTAGTTACACCACCTGCATACGCAACAATTTTTGGTTGTCCTTCCAGTCGTTCAGTCCCCTCTCTTATTCCCCATAAATCTACATCCGTCATATTGGATTCGGGTATGATCGTTACTAACTCACCATTTAATGTGATTAGATCATCAATGCGTGGCCGATTTAAACCCAAACCACCCAAATGTTTTGGCGAAGTGTGCAAATGAACAATATCATCTTTGGTCACATCCTCTCCACCTGGTGTTCCCGTATCTGTTATCAATAAGTAATTTATAGTTTTCATCTTTAAGCTATTTTTGATTAAACATGCTATGTAAGGAATTCTTCACTTTGTACTGCCTGAAATACACCAAAATGCTAATGGTTTGTCCTGGTGCGATGTCAAAAATCCAACTCGTATTGCCATCAATGGCCGTACCTTCCAAATCCATAAATTCAGATACATTGAGGAAATTTCGCGGACTACGATAGCTTTCGTGAGAGAGAGATTGAGAAACGACAGTCCCTGTCTGACTTTCCTCTCGATGTGTAAGCGAACAAAATCTTTCAGTGCCACTTAACACCCATTTAGTATGCTTGATAATGATAGGGTTATGAATAAAATCCGCTAAATCCCTTTGATAATTTCCGCTTACAATAACACCACTACTATTGGCAGTATAACCAACTAGATTCAATGTAGCTCGTGTAGTATCTGTTGTCCACAATTGATTTTCCTGCTGATCTATGGTAAAACCAATATTGACCGTACTTTTACTTATTGTAGCTCTAATCTGCTTATCTGGTGAAATTATTGTAAATGTGTCATCTATTCGGTTAGCTACATATAAATAATTATTGATAGAATTAAACACACTTTTATAAGGCTTATCCCCTGTGTCAATTGGCGATAAGAGCTGATAAGTAACTGCATCTATTGGATACACTTTATTGCTTTCTGTAGCCACAACAAATAGCTCGTTGTTAACGGGGTGATAACTAACCGAAACAGGTTTAGATCCAACACTATTTATCGTTGTAATAAATTGATTTTGTTGATCAAAAACACTTACTGAATCATCTTCTGAATTGGCAATAAAGACATCTCCATTATCTGCATTGACTCCAACACCTACCGGGGCATTTCCTACTAATAAATTGGCTATAACTTGTTCGGATTCTGTGTCAATAACCGAAACATTGTTATCAATTAAACTAGTGACATATAGCTGTTGATTGGTATTGTTGTAAACACTATCGAGGGGGCGTTTTCCCACCAAAATTTCATTAACCACATTGTGCGATAGATCGATAACTGACACAGTGTTAGATACCGAACCAATTACATAAACGGTACCATATTTTACAGAGCTGCTAGTTGTATTAACAGCCAGTGCAACCGGAGCGTTTAAACCTGGTGCTGCGTTTGGTTCCAATTCTATCAACCGAACAATCCGTCCAAATCGATCAAAAACTGAGATGTTATTAGTTAATTGGTTGGCTACATATACCAGGTTATTCACGGGGTTTACAAGAACCCCTTGTGGGTGAACACCTGTATTATTTGAAGCGTATACACTTACTTCTCTAATCAATTCTAAAAGTTCTACTTCGTCCGGATTAGGTTCACTGGCAGGCGTGGAGCTATTACCTCCCCATAAGGTTACTGTGCGTGACCGGGAGGAAGTATTTGTAATGGAGACCTGAAACTTATTGAAAGAATTAAGTAACCATTCATAAAATGCAGCATATTCCTTCGGCTCGTGTAAATGTTGCCTTTCAACAATTTGAGGGAATGCTTTTTTGACCATCACTTCGCTAACTTTATCCATTCTAAGCAACTGGGCCCTTCGTTGCTTTTTAATAGCAATATCGTTCGCTACATCAACAACACCTTGTGTTGTCCCCCACCTTTTAAGATCAGACTCATAACTGCTTTGATCGAAAATATTCGAACGTTTTAATGCTGCCTCAATCATTTTATTGGATTGCACGAAAAAATCATCTGCTTGATCTTTTGTAACACTTTCTGAAATATCCTGAGGAGTATTTAACGTAATGTCAACTTGTTTTGAAGATCTCTTTCGAACACACCAAAGCACACCTGCACCAGTAACGAGCAAAGCAGAAATCAAACCGATATGTTTAAGCTTTATCATGCTGCTTTTTTTAGTTGCCTTTCTTTTTTGTGATCCTTAATAAATTCGATTACTCGTTCTGTTCTTTTCATTTGTTCTAGTCCAACAGTTTGCGGATACATACCAAATATTTTGGTCAGTGCATAAACTGCTTCAATGGAAGGGTAAGCCAAATCAAGGTAAATTTTCAAGGCTGATAAATCTGCTCTAATTTGATCTCTTGTAGGAACTTGAAAATGCATTCGCTCATGCAACAGAACGAACATGCGTATGGGAATGGTAAATCGACGAAAAAAACTCTGGGCGATTTGAATTCGCCCTGTTACTCTATGTATTCTGGCCGGAGTTTCTTTTACCGAGCCAAATTGATCACGGATTACCGGTACATAATGAATTAAAAACTGACTATCTGGAGAGTCATAATACCCTCCATCTATATAACCTGCTTTCTGAGCAAAATCTTCTGCAAATTTTATAAAATCATGTACTTGTGGTTCTGCCCATAATTCACTTTGATCTAATTCTTCTAAGGCAATGTCATGAACCTTAAATCCATAATCGCTATTGGTTTCCTTATTGTATATTTCGATTGTTAATCTTTCAGGTGAAATTGGAAAGTTTAATGTGATTTCTCGAACAAAGTTCGATTGACCATCATTTTGCTCAGAGAATGGAACTTTCCTTCTCAAATAATCAGTATTGGGTCGAGTTGAATCATAAGCGATTACACCAAGCGTTAGTGGTATAAAGGCATGAATGCGCATACGTAAACTAAAAGACTTATTATGTGATGGAATTGGGATTATCATGATTGATTACTGCTAAATTGAGTGTTTTTCATTTTTCTTTTCGTATAGATTAAACCGCCAATGATCAAGACTGAAATGCCTCCTATAATCAAAATGCCCGTTGTTAGGGATTTTTTATCCGATTCAGCTTTCTGTCCCATACTAAGCTCAAAGTCAGATGACATTTGATCATCAGAACCTTTAAATAAACTCACAACATTAGTTACTGTTCCGAGTATGCCTTCAGCACCACCGGCATCTTGAAAACCTTGACCAAGTTTACCGAAGAATGCTCTTCTTTTCTCTTTAGCCGCTGCTGTCTCTTCTTCCGTTTTTTTCGGCCTTTTGTTTTTTCTGTTTTTACCCAATCCGAAAATTTCATCATAGTCATTGTCGTTTGCCTTGGATGCCCTTTGTGCGATATAAACTTGTTCTGGCCAATTCATTTTCTTCTATTTATACTATTGTCATAAGCCGAATCGTAGAACCATTAGTGGTATAAGGTATTGCTTCATATCCTTTGCCTACAAATGGGTAACTCTTCGCTTCACCTGGTTGCAAATCCACTCCATTCACTTGTATTACCTGGTTACCAACATTTTTAACCGAAGCAAATAAGAACCCTTGTGCAATGACTCCATCTGTTGTTACATCCTCTTCGTTAACATTGACAAACAAGCCGTTCATTACAACTTTAAATTTTCTTATTTAGAAGCTGACGCTTTTCCACTTACCATTTTATAGGCCACAAAAGTACCCACGGCTATCGCCAAATACATGGCGTTTTTTCCTGCACCAAACATTCCGGCTTGCTGTTTCAATTTTTCAGATTTTAAATCTTCCTGTTCCACCCGTTTTTTTAATCCTTCAGTCCTCAATTCTTCCTGCATTGTTATCATTTCGTTTTGCTTGGCATCATTGATTTTTTTATGCACTTTGAGGTCTTTGCTGTTTATTGGGTTTGCTACGCTTCCTTTTGGTGCCGTTTTGTCCATGCTAACAGGTCTTGAGTTAAATCGAACGCCTCCTGTGGTTTTATCCCCTACTTCGTGTTCATCAATTGCCTGCTTTTTAGTCCTCCTTGTTTTCTTGACATTTTGGCCTCCACTCTGAAGATACTTATCGACTAAATCAGGTCGCTTAGGCTCCTTGCCAAGTCGCATTCTCTTTAAATCCTTTTTTACAAGACGCTCAACCACTTTAGGATTATTGGCTCTTCGCTTTGCACGATTTTTAATTATGCGGCCTAAAATTTCATCATATTGGTCATCGTTATACATGTCGTATTCTTCGTTGACATAAGCAACACTCACTAAATTGTTTGGATCTGTTATGAATGAATTCATTGCTATGGATTTAATTATTTATGAAGTCGGTGATGGATTTACGATATCCATACTATTTTTCCCGGATTTCATTTTTGTATATAAAAAGCCCCCTACAGCCAGTACTCCCAGCAACAACATCAATTTGTTATTCCCTATTCCTACCTGCATTCCTTGTGGCTTAGGGGCAGCCGGCTGTGCATGAGCTTGTTGGATGATTGTTGGAGTAGGCGTAACATTTGCAGGTACAGTTGGCATATTCGCAGAACGTTTTAGAATAGATGTCTCTGCTCGCATCAACTCTGTTTCAGCTCTACGTTGGTCAGTTCGAGACTCTTTTCTTGACATTCGAGCTTTGTGACGCTCTTTTTTTCGTTGTTTACACCGTCTGGACAAACAAAATTCATCATATTCATCGTCCATACCGTTAAAACCGAATTGACTATTTGTTATCATTGACTTTCAGGTTTTACATTCAAACTTTGATTTTTACTCTTCTTTTTCATATTCCAGAAAATCAAACCACCAACAGTTATTAAAGACACTATACCAACTCCAATAATTATTCGTTTATCTTCCATGATACTTTTTGGTTTTTGAATTACCTTCTTATTCTCATTTTGCATTTTGAGCATACTGAGAAACGATTCCTTGCGCGCTTGCTCTTTAAGCGTCTTCTTATTTGCGATATTTCCGGCAAAACTAAATATGGACCCAATTGCGCCAGCAATAGCAGAGATCGGATCTGCGCCCACCGTAACATTAGTAGCCTTTGCCGCACTTGCTACATCTTTTTTTTTGAATTTATCGTGATTGTCCGGTATTTTTTGGTTAGCCAATATTTCTGCTAATGATATATTAAACGCTTGATTACGTTCTAGAATGGCTTGGATAATAATATCTGTTAATTCTGATCGCTTAGGTTTTTTAGGGAGTTCAAAACCAAATTGAAGAAGTAATTTTTTGATTTCATCAGGACGATCAATGAGTGTCATCCCGATTAACCGGAAAATTGCTTTTTCCTGTCGATTTAACTCAACAGCTCTATTTTTCTTGACTTTGGTCTCCTTTACACTTAACATTTTGCTCTTCGGTTAGCAATCGAATTCGCAATCAAAACACCTGCCATGACAGCTACTCCTAAGACGACTAAGCCTTGAGGTGTTTTATAAGGCGCTGCAAACACTTCAAGTTGCTTCATGGTATTCTTATCTTCGGGCTCATTGATTCGTTTTCTCAATTCGTTCCACAGAATTTGCACCTCTTCAGCCAGCAATTTATCTTCTGGATTTTGATTTGACTCATACAAAGTATCTTGATAATGTTTGTTCAAAGATTCTACATCCATCTCAGAGATGGTATCAAGAAGTTTACTTAAGCTTCCGCTTTCATTATAGTTGCTGTGGCCACATGCAGTACAATAATCGTCATGGGAATTGTATGAATAATTCTTACATGCAGTGCAAAAGCCTTCGTCTTTTGAACCACTCCATTTCATGATCATTCTTCTGTCTGGATGAATCGAAACTAATTCTTTTACAGCTACACGACCCTTTTTACGAACCAGGTCTTTCACATCATGAACTAATTGATGAATGTTTCGTGATGGTTCGAAACCGTGCTTTTGCAAAACGCTCTTGGCTTCTCGAGGATTTCCATAAACAATATAGGCAATTCGGTTTTGCATGAATTTCCCTCTTTTTTTATTTCGCTTTCTTTCCATTCAACAGTCTTATTATTTGATTCGAACAAAAACAGCCAAAGCAGGCTATTCGCAATACTTTGGCTGTCATCTTTCCATCCTCGAAGCTTTGACTAAAGTATTATCTCCGGTTAAATCTTCGCATGCCAGGTCGTCGCCCTGAGCTTCTACGGGCAGGAGATTTTCGCACTCTTTTTACTACTCGTTTTCGCTTGCCTTTTGGTCTTAATCCGAACGGTTTGCGTGTTTGTTTGCGCAATAAATCGATTCCTGGAACACCTGTTGTTCGTGGTGTACTGGACATTTCTGCAACATTATTTCCATCGAGGATATTGCTCATATTAGCTCTTGCACGTATTGTGAAGGTAAATACCATCGTTACGCCATCTTTTACTATCACCTCAATGGAATTTTCACCACCAACCTGGTAAGAGAAGGAGGAATCATCGATCAAAGTTGAAGTAAAGTTCGCCGGGCTGGTAGCATTTCGCGGTTGGTATACGCGTTCCGTGTTACTACCTTGTGCTGTTTGCGTTTTCAGATTCAATACGTTGTCAAATTGCAACTGATCACTGACAGACAGCTTTAAGCCCTGGATCATGATTGGATTTGAGGCCGTACTCGAACGAACAAAGCTATGGCTCGACTCCTGTACAATTACTTCCACACCGGCTGGTTGCGCAGCTGATTCGTGCCCACCAAACAAAATAGCTTTCGCATCTGCACCGGATGTGTTTGTGACAACAAATGTCAGTGTACGATCATTTGGATTAATTTTCCCAATAGAAGTGGAGCGATAATCATCAAAATCATCATCGTCTACCTCATCGAGGTATTCGACCTCTTCAAACTCATTGTCCATCATCGCATCTTCGTTGCCGTCCAAACCCGAATCGAAATCGTCTTCATCGAAGTCAAAGTCGTCAAATTCTTCTTCCGCATCTAATTCATACGCAAGCATATCATCACTATAATTCATGACTTTTAATCTTTTAGTTTAAAATCAATTTTAGACGGTTTTTCACCGTTCAATTGGGTGAAAGCCTACTTTGGCTCACCCTTCCTTTGACTTATTATCCCCTGTTTTTTTCGCCAACTTTCTCTTTTCTTTTACCTTGTCCATTTGAGGACGAACGACAAAAGCCCCTAACGCTACTCCACCTATTAAAATGAGCAAGCCAGGTACAATCATTCTTTTGTCTATGTCTTTGAAATTGACCATTACTGTTTCTTTTCTCTTTAAACAATTAATTAACAGCCCTTAATGACGGTCTTTAAACCAATAAGCCTTTGGTCAAATTTGGATTGAAAAGTCAATGATTCAAAGGTGGTACTTTGGTAGGATGTACTAAATATAGGTATTCACTATAGTGATGTTGTCATACACACTTAACTACAATAAATAATTCAATTCAGAACTTATGGTGAAATACTTTGATCCGGAAAGAGTACAACCTTTTGTATTCATACACAGGACGTCATAAATAATGATGATTTATACTAACAATCTTGTATTAAACTTATTAACATTTTTAAAAACAAATTGAATGATTCAAAGTATCCCTAAGCTCTTAAGTGAATTTTAAGTTACTGGAATGACTAACTCAAACTTGCAAAAACTCCCAGACAACTAAACTTAGTGATCTCGATGAGCTTTTGTATAAAAAAATCTAACACACCTGAGGAAATAGGGATATGTTACGATAGTGAAGAGAAAGCAATTGTTAAAAGTACTAGTATTGAAAACGGACAGCTTACACTGAAGTATCATCTGAGCTCTGTATCCCAACGATCTTGAGTTTATTTTCTTATAACATCAAAATGTGTAATGACAATGCAGCCATTTAGCACTTCAGAGTTTTTCTTTGATATGGAGCCATGTGGTTTGAAAACGGGTACAAACTGTTCAGAATAGTTCAGATCGCCATAAACTTCCTGAATTTTGTCTACATTATCACCGCCGCAATGAATTTGGTAACCTAACTCAATCAGGTTATCATAATTTGTTGTAAATAAGGCTTTAGGATTGAGAAATGGAACGACAGCATGTTGCCAAAGTGTTTTTTGTGCCTCATAGTTATTGCGGATTGGCAATTCGAGTGTTCTTCGAGCGACATTAGTTTCAGTGAGTGATGAGGCATGTTCAAGACTCATGGAGGCCAAATTCTTAAAGTCATAATTGGCTCTTTCTTCTTTGGTAAGTACAAATTCAGCCCAAATTTTATTTCTAAGGTCCTAAGCACTCAACATTGCATCTCCATTCATAGTGGTAGCACCAATCGAAGCTCTTGCGCCAAAAAAATGGCCAGTTTGTCTTTATAATGTGCCCAATTGCTTGCCTGATTATTCATATGGAGTGTTATAAGATTTAAAAATAGAATTAGATTCCACCTTTTACTAGGTTAGTTAAAAACGCTTAATGTATAAAAAAATAATCTATTTTCTGCTATATGATCATCCTTAGCATGGTACTGCCAGTGCGATTTTTGCATGCTTTTCAAAAGAATATTTTTTAGGCATTATTTTTTTAGATTAAAAAATTACTTCTTACTTTTAGTCATGTGGAAAGTACATCTTTTTCGATGTTTTCGAGTGTATTTTTCGACTATAACTTTACCCTGCTTTATTGAATTTTTATTGTCAATAAAGCATAGAAATAATATTTAAACATGCGCTGCAGTGAAAGGTGCTTTTTGCTGTAGAATTTAATTTTTAAACTGAATGAATAAGCACACACATTTATACGGATTAACTGTAACAGGTATACAGCCATATATTTTTCAATCGAATCGACTGATTGAAATTATTGGTGGTAGTGAAATAGTTGAACAACTATGCACAACTTTATTTCGGCAATTTATTTCCCAGGCAAACAGTGTGATTTCCGGTGATATAATACGTACCGCAGCCGGTAACATTCGTTTTTTAACGAATAAAGTTGATGCTGAGCGCTTATACTGCGAATATCCGGAGTTTTTGGAACAATACATTAGTGGGGTTTCCTTTAGCCAGGCCGTGGTTGAGTATATAGGGGATTACAAAGCAGCGAAAGAAAAACTGGATATTGCCCTAGCCAGTCAACGTAATGTTCCTTTATACTCCAGCGACGCAAACATTATTGCCAGAGCGCGCGCGCCACGTACCGGGGGAGCGGCTCTTTATTATCACAAATGGGACAAAAAAATGGACAAACCTGATGATGAGTACTTTGATGCCATCTTGCACGCTAAACATTACGCAGAGCGATATAACCCGAAAAACTCCAAAAACAAGCAACATAGAAATACTACTTTAGATCATAAAGCATCGATTCCTGAAGCCTATGCTTCATATAGTTATCCAACAGAATTTAGCCACATAAGCACAGGCGGCTCAAAAAGTTGGTTAGCGGTGGTTCATGCCGATGGTAATGGTATGGGAAAACGTTTAAAGGAATTGGAGCAAAAGTATGCCGGAGATGGTTTAGCAGAAAAACTGAAAGTATTTTCCAAAAAAATTGAGCAGGCGACCTTAGGTGCCTATAATAAAGCCCTGAAAACGGTAGTTTTGGATGAGCAGGTCCTTGAATCCTGTGCAGATGTCAAAGATCCTAACGAAAAGGGGGACAAGTACCTGCATATACGTCCGCTGGTAATGGGTGGAGACGATTTTACGTTTATTATTCGTGCCGATCTTGCCATTAAATTTACGACAGTCTATCTGGATGCATTCGAAAAAGAAAGCGCTACATTATTAGAAGAACTCAAACTAGAAGGACTCACTGCATGTGCAGGCATCGCATTTGTGAAAGAGAAATTTCCTTTTCATTATGCGGCACATCTGGCTGAAGATTTATGCCGCTATGCGAAAGATAAGACCGAAAGAAAAGCCTCTGCCTTTCAGTTTCATCTGGTACGTGACTCATTTCTCGAAGATTACGAAGGTATAGTTGAACGTGAAATAAAATCTTTTGAATACGGACCTTATCTGATTGGAGGTAATGATAATAGTTCTATACAATGCCCTACAGAAAAAGAGTTGCAAGGTCATTTAGATCTGTTGAACCGTGAAGATGCCCCAGTCAATGGTATACGAGAGTGGTTAGCAACTTCCTTTACAGATTTGAACATGGCAAATGAATTAAAGCGTCGCATCCTACAAAACATACCAAGGGAACTACCCGATTTGTATGATTTGATCCATAAAAACGAAAAAAGTTTACTGATGACCATGGCAGCACATACAGTGAAAGTAACAGATAAATGATGGAAACACTGAATTATAGCATTAAGATGCAATCGTACTGGCAGATCGGTTCTGGCAAGGGCAGCGGCAACCTATCGGATGCATCCGTGCTTAAAGATACCAATGACCTGCCGTATATCCCCGGAAAAACACTTAAAGGACTTTTCCTTGACGCGGCAAGGGATGCCGGAGCGGATGAAACAACAATTAAGGCGGTTTTTGGCTTTGAAAACAAGCAAGAAACCAGCGTTATTTTTGAAAGTGCCCACCTGCATACCAACGATAGAATTCATTTGAAAAACAATAAAGCACTTACTTCCATGCTTTATGAACACAAAACCTTTGTGCGTTTGGATAATCACAAACAGGCAGAACACGGCTCTTTGCGCACCAGTGAAGTGTGTGTGCCCGTAACGTTACATGCTGCCGTCAGATCATTGACTGTAGAACAAAAAGAATTACTTAAAAAATGGATGCCCTATATCAAACACCTCGGGTTGCAAAGAAATCGAGGGTATGGTCGTTGCATCGTAGATAAAATATAGATCTATGTATAGAAGTTATTACACCTGCCATTTACAAGATCCGCTTGTTTTATTCGAATCGGCAAAAACTGAATCGAACTTTAATATGCTCACCTACATCCCCGGAAGTGTTTTTCGGGGTATTGTTGCCGGGCAGTTATTTTCTCCCGATAGCAAATATAGTGATGAAGACATCAATAATTTAATTTTTAAAGGTGCCGTGCAATTTGGTGACGCTAATCCGGTTATAAAGGATAGTAAGGAAAGCTATTTTGTGCCCGCGGTTTTTTCCATTCGAGCGAAAAGGGATGCCAAATCTTATGAACGAGATGATGAAGACGAATTTCTGTATGTTGAGGCAAATGAAAAGAGCAAGCAAAATGAGGCTACTTCAAAACCGAAACAACTCAGAGAAGGATATATAACTCAGGTAAACGATCAATGTAACGCCTACTATTACCTTGATAAACTGGCTTTTACGGACAGTTTAAAATCTGCACGAGATCGACAAAGCGGGGCATCAAAGGATGGTCAGATGTATCTGTATCGATCATTGAATGCCGGACAAGTATTTCAACTCACTGTTCAATCGAAAAGTAAAGATTTGCTGTCAAAAATCAACGATCTTCTTGATGGAAAAACATTTCAAATCGGTAAGAGTAAATCTGCTGAATATGGGGGGAATATAAAGCTGAAGAAAGTAAAAGAAATAACAGAGCAAACTCAAAGCGAATCGAAAGAAGTACAATATATTTATGCTGAAAGTAACTTATGTTTCTTAAATGAATTTGGGGAATACACCTGGCAGATCAACGGGGAACAATTGACTGGTAATTCCGAAGCTAAAATAAATTGGGAAAAATCGGCGATTCGTTTTCATCAATACACGCCTTTTAATGGACATCGTGGAACCTTTGATGCCGAACGTCTGATTATTCGTAAAGGTGCTGTTTTTGTGTTGAAAGAGAAAGTAAGTATAGCTGCAGAATGGCTACAAAAAGGGGTAGGTGTACACCTAACAGAGGGGTATGGCCGTATTATGGCAGACCCCCCATTTTTGATCGATAACGTAGCCCTTGAACGCATAGACAAACCAATAAATGCAGATGATTCGACAAACGAACAATCGTTGGCCGAAACAGCTGGAAATACTTCAAATAAACCTGAACTCATTACCATTCTTGAAAAGCGTTATGACAGCAGAAATCTGCGCCTACAGATGGAAAATTGCGTTCAAGAAAGCTTGTCGGATGAAAAAACGAAAAACAAACTTCGAGGTAAAGTGAGTAAAACGCAGTGGGCACAGGTATGGAAGGAAACAGCAAATGCCGCTAATCGCGATCAATTATTTGATACACTGTTTGGCAAAGACAAAGGTATTTTAACCAGCGGGGCTGATAACGTATGGTCTTATGAACAGATAAATTGGATTAAAGAACGCATTTATCCGGACCGTGTGGAGGACAAAGGAAAAGCGACCGAAGAAGCTGATGTGCTGGATAGCAAAGATCCCAAGTACTATGAGATAAAATTATACGGCCTGGAATTGCTCGCAAAAAAAATGATCAAAAATTATTAGTCATGAGTCAAAGCACCAATCAGGCTACACGCCAAAAGCGCTACATAGCGCGCATAGTAATTAAAAACACCAGTCCTTTGTCTATTGGTGGTATACAAACCGATTATTGGCTGGATAGTCCCATCGCGCGTGATTTTAATGGTCTGCCCTATTTGCCCGGAACAAGCATTGCAGGCTACCTGCGATCGGCAGTAAGTACAACTATAAAGGAAACTTATTTTGGAAACAACGATGATACGGGTTCTAAAGGGTCTTCATTAATTATTAGTGACGCTCTTATGCTAAATGAGCATGGAGAAGTAGAACAAGGATTAAAGGAAGAGAACGAACTTTCTGCCCTGCACAAAGCAATGCTGAGAAATACCCTGGTACGTGAGCATGTGCGTATTGACCACAAAGGAACCGCCGTCGATCAGGGTAAGTTTGATCGTGAGTTAATCCCCAAAGGACTTCGCTTTAAGTGCGAACTCGAATTGATTGTTGGCAATGATAGTCAAGATACCAATGCGAATTGGATACAAATTTTGGATACGCTGTACCGGGAAGACTTTTCTATCGGTGGGGGTGTTAGCAATAACTTTGGGGGTTTGAAGGTGGTGAACATACATGAACGAGCGTTTGATTTAAGCAAAGCAGCAGACCGAACAGCTTATGAACGCATAAGCACAGATTTACATTCAGGAACAACGGCACTTAATCCATATACACCCAAGCATATTGCTGATTCTGATTACCTCAGATACGCTATCACCTTAAACGGCAAAAACACTTTTTTTCTTTTTGCTGGCCCTTACGCGGATGAAGACCATGATGTGGTACCCTATGAAGAGACGTATTATGAATGGAACAAAGATGGAAAGCCAGCGTCTAGGACAGCCTACCTTATACCGGGAAGCAGTATAAAAGGAATCCTGGCCCATCGCGTCGCCTGGCACTATAATCTTGCGAAAGGAGAGACCATTGAACAATTTTTGGAAAACCGATTTCAAGCCAACGAAGATTTACTAGCGGATGAGGCATCTGTTCAGAGCCTCTCACATGATGAATTGGTACAGCTTCAAGACAATATTACAAAAGAACTTGAACGCATAAATACACTAATTGATTCCGCCAATCAGCCTATTGATCAAGACGTTGCCTCCTTAGCAGGTCTTGTTGCTTCGAGCAATCCGGCTGTGAAAGCGCTATTTGGAACCGCTGCCAATCATAAAAGTCAAGACGGACATATGGGGAAGGTCATCGTTAAAGACACCTGGTTGAACAAAACAGAGGTAAAAAAGGAAACATTCATGCATAATAAAATAGATCGTTTTACAGGTGGCACCGTAGATACCGCCTTGTTTAGCGAACAGGTCCTACAAGTGGACCAGCTCAACATTGAATTGCGCTATCACAAAGACTTAAATACCCCGGACAATCAATGCTTTAAGGAATGTTTGGAGAAAGCAATCAAAGATATTGAAAATGGACTATTACCCCTTGGCGCACGTAGTGCTAAAGGGCATGGTATTTTTACTTCAATAAACCATAAATGATATGAAAACGACTTGGGAGGCATTAAATAAAGAATTCTCCAAAGGACAATGGAGTGCAGAAGGTTATATATGGCGCATCTCAGAAAAAAATCCGGAGGTTTACCTGCAGGAGGCAATTGACATGGAAAAACTTAAAGCAGCTAATCCGGATTACAATCACATTATCGAGGGGAAGTTGTATTTAAGGTCGATAAGCAAGGATGTTAAATCGGGTAAAGGAGTCAAAAAGGGCCTGGATGATGAAGGGAACAGTGAAAATATAAAGGCATATAGTTTAGGTATTACTCATATCGACGGCGAGGACCATTTGCATTTATTTGACTTAAATAACCCAGTCTCATCACAAGAAGATCAATCGTCGAAACAAGAAGAAGCTGCTCCCGAGCTAAGATTAGGTGATAGTGAAGTGGTTTATCCGGCAATCGCTCGTATAGCATCGCAGTATGAAGCCAAGAAAGGATTACAAAATCATTTTAAGAAAGAAGATGCCTTAGGCCTCTGTTTTGTTGAACTGTATCAAAAACAACAAGCTGTTGCCGGAGACACTGAGTTGAAGCTTTACACCTGGCAACGTGTTGCACGCATATTTAAAGGATTTAAACAATAAGAAGATGGTACAAGTTAAATCACCTTACAATTTTGTTCCACTAAACGAGAAAGTCTTTTTCCCGCCCTGGGGGCCTTATGTAAGCCATGATATTCCATTCAAAAATGGTTTAAGTGGAAAGCTAGAACTGACTATTACCGCAGAATCCCCCATTTTTATCAGAGGTAAAGAAGAAGTTAATAGACTGAATCCAGACTTCAAAGAATACCACTTTCCTCAAACCGAAGATGGCAGGTATTACATTCCGGGGAGTAGTATCAAAGGTATGCTTTCAGGTGTATTGGAAATATTATCTTTTGGAAAACTTCGTTTTTACAACAATGATAAACACAGCCAGCGTGATTGGGAGAATGATAAGCTTTATCCAAAGGCTGATTTTGCCACAAACAAATGTGGTTGGTTATATAAAAAAGAGGGGGGAATTTATTTACAAAGGGCTGGTGGGATAACCCGCGTAGCACACGAAAATATTGGAAGTGGCTTTAAAGATCTATTTTCTGTTGGTTTCGATGCACTGGAAAATGAATGCAAGGAAAATAATAAACCACCGGATTTTCATAAAACAGCAAAGATAAAATACCAAAAATATAGAGAGCCCCTAAATGTACTTAGCTATGGAAAACCCATACGAGACGCTGAAAGAGGTTTTGAGCACTATGAAATTGACGACAAAGATCCGAATCAAACAAACAAAACCCTTGTATTTACAGGGCAATCGTCAAAACGGGATTATAACCAAAAAAAGGGTAAACGGCTAGAATTTCTATTTAATAAATATCAAAAACATGTCAATGGTGACATAATATTGAGTGAAGGCAAGAATGAAATGGTATATATAGACTTTTGTTCTACCTACAAGAATTCAATAGACTGGAACGATTACTGGAAGCCAAAATTTGAAAAAGGAGAACCTGTACCTGTATTTTACGCGGTAGATGAAAATAATAACAAGCAAATTAAACATATGGGACTTTCAATGCTTTACCGCCTACCTTATAAATACAATATTAAATCACTTGTAGATTCAACACAAAAGCATCATACAAATAAACTTGATTTGCCAGAATGTCTCTTTGGTCACATTGGTGATGAAAATAAAAGTAAACACCGGGTTACCATTGGTCATGCCTTTATCAATGATCCTGAAAACATTTCTAGTAAACCTGTCACAAAGCTATTAGGAAGCCCCAAATCAAGTTATTACCCTTTTTACTTAGAACAGAAGAGTCAATCTAATGATCCTTTGAAAGTTGAAAAAGGAATTTATAAAACTTTTGAAAACGATGATGCTAAAATAGCTGGTCGCAAACGTTATGCCGTCAAAGCACAGTATGACGATTCTTCAGAAGAGCCTTCAAAAGTGAGCACGACATTCCATCCCTTGTATCCGGATAAGGAAAAAGAATTAAGTTTTCGCTGCCAATTGAATTATCATAATCTACTCCCTGAAGAGCTGGGTGCTTTATTGAGTGCTATTACTTTTCACGAAACAGCCGGATGTCGACATCAATTAGGGATGGCCAAGGCCTTTGGTTTCGGTGTTGTGCGCGTGGATATTAGTCACGATTCAATTGACCTGGCACAACGAAAAAGCTACGAAGGTCTATTCGAAAAATTGATGGAAAAACAATGGGGAGGTGGCTGGCTCAATCATGAAATTTTAAAAGAATTGCTTGCATTAAGTACACCTGTCGAAGATAATGATATTATAAAAGCCTATCTTAAATTGGATACCGAGGGAATTAATGAATTTGCTGAGTTAAAAAAGGAAAATGGGATGTTGCCGCGTTATTCTATTTTTATGAGAATGGAGTCTGTTGGAATGAAAAGTGTTTCCTCAGTGTCGTCAAAAGTTACTACTAATGTTTTTTCCTATGATTCCAGCAAGTACGACGAACGTTTGAGGGAGTATAGAGAAAAAGTCAAGCAAGTTGAACAAGAGGTTAATGCCAAAATATTAGCAGAAGAAGCACAAATCCGAGCAGAAAATGATCTAAAAAAAGAACTTGAGGCAAATGAGAAAAAGGTAAGCATACAAGCTGCCAAACGCCAAAAGGCCATAGAGGAAGAATTTCCGGCTATTCTGGATGCAAATAAGACCTTTAGAAAGTTTGACGATTTTAAAAAGAAAATGGATCGAATTTTGAAAAACTATCATGGTCAAAATTCCAATTCAGCGGAAAAAGATGATATGGATAGCACAATACCCGAAGAATTTATTAGTAAAACCATTATCAAAGTCAAATTTATTATTGAAAGCAGATCGGACTATATGAAAAATAATCAAGCAATATTGAAAAATTGCCAAAAACCTTTAATCAGATGGTTTGGTGAAGACACTTGTAAAAAGATTTTTGAAGAACTCAATATTTTATAGATTGATTCAGTAATAAGTAAAATTCCCATGAAATTAAAACTAATTTTTCCTCTTTTATTATTCAGTTTTAGCGCACTTGGTGACCCAATAGCTACCGAACGAATACAGATCAAAGAAAATCGAACATTAAATGAAAAGGTAAGCAACCAAAAAGCTGAACTTGATCAACTTAAATTATCAAAAATGGCTTTGGAGGAGCAATTGAAAGTCGCTTCCTTTCAACTAGAGGAAATACACACGATGCACGATGATTTTTTAAATAGAATGAATTTTTGGGTGGCCTTATCTGCAATAGCAGTATCCATTCTTTCTATCCTTGGTTTTCTTTTTGGAATTCGAGACCGTCGTGCAATAAAGAAGGACAGCGATGAATTTGTGAACCAACAAAAAGAATATCTTCAAAAGGAAGTTGTAGAACTAGAAAACTTAATCTTGGATAAATTTGCCGAAAAAGAAGAGCTGGTCAAAAGTACTTTAAGGAAATTAGTTGACTCTGAAGCACATTCTGACAATTTGAAAATCAATAGTGAATTATTGGTATTGGAACCCTATAATAATAGATCTCAGCTTACGCATGAGATATTAAGAATGTTTAATGCTCATGAATCTGAGAATATTATTGGCTTCAATTCCTTAGATACCAATCCTTCAACTTTTGAAGAGTTTATAAACCGTGAAGAAATACAAAGAATTAAACAAGCCGATGCGCTTATTATAATTGATGAAGAAGGTGAATTCCTGAATGCTCATGAAGCATTGTTTTTAGATATTGCGAAAAAAGTTGTAGACACCAAAACAGCTCTGTTTTGGCCAGGGCAGGGGCATATTAAATTCGAAAAAATCAATAGTGAATTTGTGCACCTCATATCAACAAGCAATAGACCTGCTCAATTTTACGGTAATCTGTTAAACCTTCTTAAATACCGCGATGAACTACTTAATGAACAAGGATCTTAAAAAGGTTAAACATGAAGATATTGCGGTTCAGGTGATACGTCTTGAAACGCATATCCCCCTCCAACTGAATGAAATTAGAAAACTAAGGGGTGCTATTGTCGAAGTTGTTGAAAAGAATCAAATGGTTTTTAAACAAGCTGGTATTTCAACTGATCTGTTTCATAATCACCTTTCAACAAATATAAGAGAAGACAGGAGTTTTGATTATCCACTGATTCAATATAAAGTGAAGCATAGAAAAGCCAGTATTGTAGGAATAGGGGCCGGGGTAAAAGCGATTAAGCTTTTGGTAGCATTATTGGAGCAAAACATATCCATAAATAATGAAATACGAGAAGTTGTCATCGACAGATTTCATCAAACAGAGTGGACACCCGAGCTAAAAAGCCTTCAATATTATCGAATTAACAAATGGCTTCCTTTGAGTGTTGAGAATTACGAAAAATGGAACAGATGTGTGTCTTTAGTTGAAAAGGCGCAGCTACTGGATCATGTTCTTTGGGGTCATATACAACATCTTATTAAAGGAGTTTCTAAAAACGTGAATAAGGAAGGACTGAAACTTGTTGTTCACAATATCGATATGCAAACGTATAAAAAGTGCTATCGCATAAAAAAACTAGCCCTCGATGTAGTAATTGCCACCAACCTCAACCTCCCCGATGAAATAGGCCTCGGTCAGGGGGTAAGCATAGGTTTCGGCAAGGTACAACGAATCAAGAAGAAAGAATAAGTACACAATTTTTATATGGGATTCGATGCGAACTTAAGACATATGAAACGAATGGCCGTTGGTGTTGCAGAAGCCAATGAGCTGTATGAGCTGGCTTATTACATGGAAATCCCAGAACACCTGATTGCCCTGCAAGCCAAAGCACCGGCATATTATTCCTTTCGTATCCCCAAAGCCGATGGATCGTGGCGACTGATTGAAGCACCAGAAAAAGAGCTGATGGAGATGCTTAAAAAATTGAACTTTTTGTTGCAATGTGTCTATTATTTCGTCAAACCAGTGTCGTCATATGGTTACATCCCCGCGCCTAAAGGTGACGATAACCCTCGAAATATGCTTACCAATGCCGAGCAGCACCTTAATTGTCAATATTTGCTGAATGTTGATTTTGAAGATTTCTTTCATCAATTCACCACGGAGCGTGTTTTTAACATCTTTATTGGCGAACCATTTCAATTTAGTTACGATGCTGCAGAGGTGTTGTCCCGTTTATGTACCTATGTGGGACGATTACCCATGGGAAGCCCCACATCCCCCGTACTTTCGAACTTAGGTACTATGGCATTGGATATTGAGATTGAATCCAGGCTAAACGAACGGAATATTTGTTACACTCGCTTTGTTGATGACTTAAGTTTTTCGAGCCAACATGCGCTGGGTAATCCCTTTTTAATGGAAATGAACGAATGTTTTCAGGAATTTGGCTTTAGCACCAATGAAGAAAAAATTAAGTGGTATGGCCCGGTCGATAACAAAATTGTAACGGGTCTTGAAGTCAGCAACGTGGTACGCATACCCGGCAGTTTCTTTTATGAATTGAGCCAGGATCTGAACAGGTTACGTCACACCGTAGAGGCCAGTGCCATTATGGAAGGCAGCCGCCCTTCGGCCTTTATTGATAAGTTTAAACAACAGGTAGCCGGTAAACTCAATTTTATAGCGATGATTTATGGCTACAATGACGATAAATACCAGGATTACCTCGAGCAATACGAAACAGCGGTACATCCCGAAGTGGAAAAGTTGTCATTACGTTGGACCGAATTCCCTTACCAATCATTCTAATGCAACTGCTTATCAATACCGCTCAAACAAAGATTACGGTCAAAAACAGCTGTTTTTATATACAGTCAAAAACGCTAAAAAGACAAATTAGTCCAAAACGTATCACAAGTATCGCCATATCATGCAATGCTCTCATCAACAGTGCCGCTATCATTCTGGCTGTGGAAAATCAAATTCCAATTTATTACTTCAATAATATGGGTGAGATTCAGGCACGGATGATGAGTCCATATTTCACCAACCTGGCTTCAATTCGGCACAAACAGCATATTTTTGCACGAACATCACAAGCAACCAGGTTTGTTCTGGAAAGTCTGGAACTAAAATTTTCAAAGCAGCACAGTGTACTTTTATCTATTGAGCGCAAATACAAAAATGAGCGAATCTTCTCGTCGAAATTTGCGCAAATTGTGACCAAGGAGAAAAGTATACTTAAAAACTACGCTGAGCAAACAATTGACGAATGTAGAAACAATATCATGGGAATTGAGGGTAGCATTTCCAGAAACTATTGGAACATGATTGCTCGTCTGCTACCTGAAAAACATCAATTTAAAGCCAGGACCCGACGACCGGCCAAGGATATATTTAATGCGGCGATTAATTATGGATATGGGATGACTTATTCCATTATCGAGCAGGCCATTTTTTCTGTAGGTTTTGATCCTTTTATTGGATTGCTGCATGCTGAAAACTACAAAAAAACGGCACTAGTTTTTGATATAATAGAACCATTCAGACCATACATAGATCACTTGGTATTTGAATTATTCCAAACGAAAGAAATGGACGAAAAGCATTTTGCAGCTAAAAATGAAGGCTATTTTTTAAACAAAGATGGAAAGAAAATATTCATTCCTGCGATGAGACAAATGATAGAATCCAGGGTACAATTTAGAGACGCCTATGGTAGTTTTCGCAATCATACCCTTTTGTACTGCAATGATCTTTTGAAACGGATTAAAACTATTGAAATATGATCTATTTAATAAGCTATGACATAGAAATTGACCGAATAAGAACGAAAATAGCCAAAATGTTAATCGCAGAAGGCTATGAACGCTTGCAATTATCTGTATTTGTTGGCATACATGACCCAGTCAAGAACAGTAAACTGTGGCGTTTTCTTAAAGAATGGTGTAATACAGAAGATTCGGCCTCACAACTCATTGTAATAAAGGTTTCGAAAGAGCAATTTAAGAGAATGCATATATTAGGAAATCAATTATTGGATATCGCTTATCTTTGTGGCGATCAGCAAACACTAATAATATAAAAAATTACTGTTTTAAATAGGTATAAAAACTTATCTTTAGGTATGGTTCTAAACAAAGAACAGGAATGAAAAACAACGTTCTTTGACATGAAGAAATTAATAGTTAGAAGCAACATAAAAATGAGTCATTTGCCGGATTTGGCCGTTTGGTCGGGGTGGAATTTAAGTTTAAGTAATTGTTATACAGCTACTTGTAAAAAAATAGTGTTGAAGTGAGTATCTACCGAATAGGTGACTAAAACGCTATTTGTAATTGGGATGGTATCGCCACCCTCGTTGAAGTGAGTATCTACCGAATAGGTGACTAAAACGAAATGCAGCGTATCGGTCTGGTGGGACCGATAGTTGAAGTGAGTATCTACCGAATAGGTGACTAAAACCATCTGACTCCGTAATGCCGATTTTTATCCCGCGTTGAAGTGAGTATCTACCGAATAGGTGACTAAAACACGGAGCTAACACACCATGGTTGGCGGGAATGTTCGTTGAAGTGAGTATCTACCGAATAGGTGACTAAAACCCCCACGAAGTCGATACTGTCCACCCAAGACCTGTTGAAGTGAGTATCTACCGAATAGGTGACTAAAACTCACCAGCATCGGCATCGGCGCAAAGTGAAACTGGTTGAAGTGAGTATCTACCGAATAGGTGACTAAAACTTTCTTCTAATATTTTCACGAACCTACTGGCAAAGTTGAAGTGAGTATCTACCGAATAGGTGACTAAAACTGTTTTTCCAGAAATTCACGGGTTTCTGGCGAAGTTGAAGTGAGTATCTACCGAATAGGTGACTAAAACGATTTCAAAATCACATCCATCTTCTTGATGTGAAAGTTGAAGTGAGTATCTACCGAATAGGTGACTAAAACGTGGTGCATAAGAAACTTCTCTTGGAAGTCTCTTGTTGAAGTGAGTATCTACCGAATAGGTGACTGAAACCACTTTAATATTCAAGGTTCGGTGTATGCCGGTTATTGAAGTGAGTATCTACCGAATAGGTGACTGAAACTCTAGGGAATATCCCCAAATGGCGTCGGCAAAGATTGAAGTGAGTATCTACCGAATAGGTGACTGAAACTGAAAACGTCGACTAGAAGCATGCCCTCGAGGATTGAAGTGAGTATCTACCGAATAGGTGACTGAAACACTTTGGAGTGCGAGGAACCTTAGTGCACTTTCATATTGAAGTGAGTATCTACCGAATAGGTGACTGAAACTCCTCAATTGTCTCAGCGCCTTCTAAGAAGGTGATTGAAGTGAGTATCTACCGAATAGGTGACTGAAACTTTTTTTTAAATTCCGTATCCAATTTGCGGATAATTGAAGTGAGTATCTACCGAATAGGTGACTGAAACTTTTTTACCATCTCCTGACAAAAATCTACTTCTATTGAAGTGAGTATCTACCGAATAGGTGACTGAAACGGCATGCGGGTTTTCCGCCAAGTAAATCTTTACCATTGAAGTGAGTATCTACCGAATAGGTGACTGAAACTCACAAATGCCTATGATATTGTGGCCAGCTGCTATTGAAGTGAGTATCTACCGAATAGGTGACTGAAACCCAGTTTTCTCCTGAAGGGATCTCATTGATTCATTGAAGTGAGTATCTACCGAATAGGTGACTGAAACTTTTTGCCGTTTTCACAGCACCTTCCGTGGACGATTGAAGTGAGTATCTACCGAATAGGTGACTGAAACTCCTCAATTGTCTCAGCGCCTTCTAAGAAGGTGATTGAAGTGAGTATCTACCGAATAGGTGACTGAAACAATTTTTATTTCCAGTTTATTGTACCTGATTACTATTGAAGTGAGTATCTACCGAATAGGTGATCCCGACGTTCGCCGGGACAGGCTGAAATAGAATCGTTTGTAACAATGCATTTGAGTATCTACTGAGGACGGAGCGTTAAGAAATAGTCCGGTGAACTATTTTAGTGACGGGCCAGGTTGCGGGGAGGCAAAACAGCAACAGTTTGAGTATTGAGCAAGAGTAGTCATCCATTTCGTTCTTTTGACTTGTTTCAAAAAGAACCAAAAGACCAAGACTGTGATAAACAGCTAAAAATAAATGCGATTGGTTTAGGATGTATAAACCCTCGACGCATCCGGGCCTTTTACTAAATTGTATTCACTGAATCAATTCTTTACGCTCAATCCTGCTCAAACAAGGGGCAAACGTTTATAAACAGTTCTGTGAACTGTTTTAGTGCGCGGCCAGAAAACGAAGTGGGCAAGGTGAGATTCAAATGGATTTCGTTTACATTGATTTTCTTGACGCCATTTTATCAAGGCCCGTCTGGTGGGGAAATGTATCGTGACTTGGTTATTAAAGCTAAACTAGCTGCTATAACTAGTAATTGTACCGCATTTTTGGCTTAATTTTAGTATCTTTGCAGAGTACCTGAAAAGAATTTGAGCCAGAATAGGAATTAAAAAATGACTTCGAAATGTTTGAAAACACAAATCATACACTCGTTTTTGTGTTTGCTTTCTGGGCTAAGGCACTGTTTGTCAGTAAAATGCTTTGAGGTACATTGAAGTAAGTATCTGGTTGAAAGGTGACTACAACTCGCCCCACTTATAACACCTTTATTTTCGTATTGAAGTAAGTATCTGGTTGAAAGGTGACTACAACTGAATTCAGCAAACGAAACAGGGCTGCCGATTGAAGTAAGTATCTGGTTGAAAGGTGACTACAACAGGTCGTGCAAACGCATTAAAAAACCTGAAATTGAAGTAAGTATCTGGTTGAAAGGTGACTACAACTAGCGAATACCACCACGCCAAATGCGACAGAATTGAAGTAAGTATCTGGTTGAAAGGTGACTACAACAGGCAAGCTATCCACCTGGCCCATCATAGAATTGAAGTAAGTATCTGGTTGAAAGAGGACGAAGCGTTAAGAAATAGTCCGGTGGACTATTTTAGTGACGAGCCAGGGAGGGCAGCGGGCAGGGTGAGGTTTTTCGGTGTGATAGTGAAAGTGAAGAATTCTGAAGTAAGTATCTAGTTGAAAGAGGGCCGCGCGTTAAGAAACAGTTCAGTGAACTGTTTTAGCAAGGAGCCAGGAAGCGCGGCGGGCAGGGTGAGTTCAGGCACGTATGATGAGTCCGTATTTTTCCAATCTGGCCTCTGTACGGTATAAGCAAATGCTCTTTGCGCGAAGCAACGGAGCGACCGCGTTTATACTTGAAAGTTTGAGCCTAAAGTTTTCAAGGCAAGTAATTGTCCTTAAGTATATTGAACGAAATCACAAACACCGTCAAAGTCTGGCTGAACAGTTTCAGGTATTTGTTCATCAGAAAAAAGCCGGATTTCAAAACTTTGAAAACGAACCTATACAAAACTGCAGAAACAATATCATGGGAATTGAGGGTAGCATTTCCAGAAACTATTGGAACATGATTGCTCGTCTGCTACCTGAAAAACATCAATTTAAAGCTAGGACCCGACGACCGGCCAAGGATATATTTAATGCGGCGATTAATTATGGATATGGGATGACTTATTCCATTATCGAGCAGGCCATTTTTTCTGTAGGTTTTGATCCTTTTATTGGATTGCTGCATGCTGAAAACTACAAAAAAACGGCGTTAGTTTTTGATATAATAGAACCATTTAGACCATACATAGATCACTTGGTATTTGAATTATTCCAAACGAAAGAAATGGACGAAAAGCATTTTGCAGCTAAAAATGGAGGCTATTTTTTAAACAAAGATGGAAAGAAAATATTCATTCCTGCGATGAGACAAATGATTGAATCCAGAGTACAATTTAGAGACGCCTATGGTAGTTTTCGCAATCATACCCTATTGTACTGCAACGATCTTTTGAAACGGATTAAAACTATTGAAATATGATCTATTTAATAAGCTATGACATAGAAATTGACCGAATAAGAACGAAAATAGCCAAAATGTTAATCGCAGAAGGCTATGAACGCTTGCAACTATCTGTATTTGTTGGCATACATGACCCAGTCAAGAACAGCAAACTGTGGCGTTTTCTTAAAGAATGGTGTAATACAGAAGATTCGACCTCACAACTCATTGTAATAAAGGTTTCGAAAGAGCAATTTAAGGGAATGCATATATTAGGAAATCAATTATTGGATATCGCTTATCTTTGTGGCGATCAGCAAACACTAATAATATAAAAAATTGCTGTTTTAAATAGGTATAAAAGCGTATCTTTAGGTATGGTTCTAAACAAAGAACAGGAATGAAAAACAACGTTCTTTGACATGAAGAAATTAATAGTTAGAAGCAACGTAAAAATGAGTCATTTGCCGGATTTGGGCGTTTTGCCGGGGTGGAATTTAAGTTTAAGTAATTGTTATACAGCTACTTGTGAAAAAGTAGTGTTGAAGTGAGTATCTACCGAATAGGTGACTGAAACAACAACAGTATAATCATACTGATCCCGTGCACAGTTGAAGTGAGTATCTACCGAATAGGTGACTGAAACTCTTTCCAAGAGCCAATAGTGGCCTTTCTTGGAAGTTGAAGTGAGTATCTACCGAATAGGTGACTGAAACTCAGAATATTTTTCCTTCAGTTGGGCGCAAAGGTTGAAGTGAGTATCTACCGAATAGGTGACTGAAACTGTACCGGGGCGCTGAGTGCGCCCTTCAGCAATTGTTGAAGTGAGTATCTACCGAATAGGTGACTGAAACGTTCGATCATCCATTGGATATTTTTCTGCTCTTCAGTTGAAGTGAGTATCTACCGAATAGGTGACTGAAACTTTCCGATCCGTCGATGGGACTGTAAACTTTTGTTGAAGTGAGTATCTACCGAATAGGTGACTGAAACTCCATTTGTATATCGGAAGATGATACCCTCATGTTGAAGTGAGTGTCTACCAGGGCCGCGCGTTAAGAAATGATCTAGCAGATCATTTTAGCAAGGAGCCAGAAAGCGTAGCGGGCAAGGTGAGGTGACTAAAACTCTATTTTTTCGCCTTATTGGAAAAATATTCCGAGTTGAAGTGAGTATCTACTGAGGACGGAGCACTAAGAAATAACCCGGTGGGTTATTTTAGTGCGCGGCCAGAAAACGAAGTGAGCAGGGTGGGATTCAAATGGATTTCGTTTACATTGATTTTCTTGACGCGGTTTTATCAAGGCCCGTCTGGTGGGGTAATTTATCGTGACTTGGTTATTAAAGCTAAACTTGCATGTTATAACTAATAATTGTACTACATTTTGGCTTAATTTTAGTATCTTTGCAGAGTACCTGAAAAGAATTTGAGCCAGAATAGGAATTAAAAAATGACTTCGAAATGTTTGAAAATACAAATTATACACTCGTTTTTGTGTTTGGTTTCTGGGCTAAGACACTGTTTGTCAGTAAAATGCTTTGAGGTACATTGAAGTAAGTATCTAGTTGAAAGGTGACTACAACTAATTCTCTTATTTCTCTTTTAAGAGTTGTATTGAAGTAAGTATCTAGTTGAAAGGTGACTACAACACGATAGCTATTGCGGTTGAAAACTTTTCTATTGAAGTAAGTATCTAGTTGAAAGGTGACTACAACTGCTTTTTTAATTAAATTTCTCATCTTTTTATTGAAGTAAGTATCTAGTTGAAAGGTGACTACAACACGATAGCTATTGCGGTTGAAAACTTTTCTATTGAAGTAAGTATCTAGTTGAAAGGTGACTACAACATTTCAGTGATGGTATACTCCTTAAGTCCGATTGAAGTAAGTATCTAGTTGAAAGGTGACTACAACTAATCTAGACCTTTAATTCTTGCCAAATCCATTGAAGTAAGTATCTAGTTGAAAGGTGACTACAACTCTTTAATAGATTTATATTTTATATCAGTAATTGAAGTAAGTATCTAGTTGAAAGGTGACTACAACTAAGGAATGGAAGGCCAAATAGGGCGATAAATTGAAGTAAGTATCTGGTTGAAAGAGGACGAAGCGTTAAGAAATAGTCCGGTGGACTATTTTAGTGACGAGCCAGGGAGGGCAGCGGGCAGGGTGAGGTTTTTCGGTGTGATAGTGAAAGTGAAGAATTCTGAAGTAAGTATCTAGTTGAAAGAGGGCCGCGCGTTAAGAAACAGTTCAGTGAACTGTTTTAGTGAGGAGCCAGGGAGCGCAGCGGGCAGGGTGCGCGCATGATGAGTCCGTATTTTTCCAATCTGGCTTCCGTACGGTACAAGCAAATGCTCTTTGCGCGAAGCACCGGAGCGACCGCGTTTATACTTGAAAGTTTGAGCCTAAAGTTTTCAAGGCAAGTAATTGTCCTTAAGTATATTGAACGAAATCACAAACACCGTCAAAGTCTGGCTGAACAGTTTCAGGTATTTGTTCATCAGAAAAAAGCCGGATTTCAAAACTTTGAAAACGAACAAATACAAAACTGCAGAAATAATATCATGGGAATTGAGGGAAGTATTTCCAAAAACTACTGGAAGCAGCTTTCGACTTTGTTACCTGAAAAATATCAATTTAATGTCAGAACCCGGCGGCCAGCCAGAGACATATTCAATGCGGCCATTAATTATGGTTATGGGATGACCTATGCCATCATTGAACAAGCCGTTTTTTCCGTAGGACTGGATCCCTATATCGGTTTTTTGCATGCAGAAAACTATAAAAAAACGGCGCTGGTATTTGATCTGATTGAACCATTTCGGCCGTATATTGATCAGTTAATACATACACTTTTCCAGACGGATGAATTGAACGAAAAACATTTTGCCTACACGGATAACGGATATTATCTGAACAAAGAAGATAAGAAAATACTCGTTCCGGCGTTTCGCCAGCTGGTTGAATCCAGGACAACCTTTAACGACGAAACCAGTACTTTCAGAAATCATACCATGTTGTATTGCAATGAATTATTACGTTTAATCAAAAAAATCAAAATATGATACATTTAGTAAGCTACGACATTGAAGATGATCGCATTAGGACTAAATTGTCAAAACTACTCATCGCAGCGGGTTATGAACGAATTCAGCTCTCGTTATTCGTTGGACCGCATGACCCGGTAAGTAACACCGAACTCTGGAAAGGGTTAAAGGCATTGTGTAACACCGGAGATAGCGCTGCACAATTAATAGTTATTAAAATACCCAAACAGCAATTTTTGTTGATGCAAACGTTGGGAAACGTTTCGTTGGATTTACCTTATTTGGTTGGTGATTTACTCACCTTAATAATCTGAATTTTTGTTGTACTTTTGAATATTATTGACCTATATTTACGAAGAGACAGTTAGCCGTTAGTATGCAGAAATTAGCGTTCATTGACAGTTGGTACATAAAATACCGAAAAAATAGACAAATGTCGAAAACGGGCGTTTTGTTGTGGCGAAATTTAGGGTTAAATAACTGTAATAAAGCTACTTGTGAAAAAGTAGTGTTGAAGTGAGTATCTACCGAATAGGTGACTGAAACGGAACACTCCTCCTCTATGAAGATGGAACATTGTTGAAGTGAGTATCTACCGAATAGGTGACTGAAACTTCCTTCTTGCCCTTTTGGGGCTCAGGCAATTGGTTGAAGTGAGTATCTACCGAATAGGTGACTGAAACTTCTCCTTGATACTCACCATTTACACCCCCAGGGTTGAAGTGAGTATCTACCGAATAGGTGACTGAAACCCTTTAGAAACTCATGCCTCAACTATGGCATAAGGTTGAAGTGAGTATCTACCGAATAGGTGATCCCGACGTTCGCCGGGACAGGCTGAAATAGAATCGTTTGTAACAATGCATTTGAGTATCTACTGAGGACGGAGCGTTAAGAAATAATCCGGTGGACTAATTTAGTGACGGGCCAGGCTGCGGGTAGGCAAAACAGCAACAGTTTGAGTATTGAGCAAGAGTAGTCATCCATTTCGTTCTTTTGACTTGTTTCAAAAAGAACCAAAAGACCAAGACTGTGATAAACAGCTAAAAATAAATGCGATTGGTTTAGGATGTATAAACCCTCGACGCATCCGGGCCTTTTACTAAATTGATTCACTGAATCAATTCTTTATGCTCAATCCTACTCAAACAAGAGGCAAACGTTAATAAACAGTTCTGTGAACTGTTTTAGTGCGCGGCCAGAAAACGAAGTGAGCAAGGTGAGATTCAAATGGATTTCGTTTACATTGATTTTCTTGACGCCATTTTATCAAGGCCCGTCTGGTGGGGAAATGTATCGTGACTTGGTTATTAAAGCTAAACTAGCTGCTATAACTAGTAATTGTACCGCATTTTTGGCTTAATTTTAGTATCTTTGCAGAGTACCTGAAAAGAATTTGAGCCAGAATAGGAATTAAAAAATGACTTCGAAATGTTTGAAAACACAAATCATACACTCGTTTTTGTGTTTGCTTTCTGGGCTAAGGCACTGTTTGTCAGTAAAATGCTTTGAGGTACATTGAAGTAAGTATCTAGTTGAAAGGTGACTACAACCAAATGTTGCACCATTAACAGTAGCTGCAATTGAAGTAAGTATCTAGTTGAAAGGTGACTACAACAAGTGTTGATATTTTCTGAATTCCATATTTATTGAAGTAAGTATCTAGTTGAAAGAGGACGGAGCGTTAAGAAATAGTCCGGTGGACTATTTTAGTGACGGGCCAGGGAGCGCAGGGGGCAGGGTGAGGCTTTTCGGTGTGATAGTGAAAGTGAAGAATTCTGAAGTAAGTATCTAGTTGAAAGAGGGCCGCGCGTTAAGAAACAGTTCAGTGAACTGTTTTAGTGAGGAGCCAGGGAGCGCAGCGGGCAGGGTGCGCGCATGATGAGTCCGTATTTTTCCAATCTGGCCTCTGTACGGTATAAGCAAATGCTCTTTGCGCGAAGCACCGGAGCGACCGCGTTTATACTTGAAAGTTTGAGCCTAAAGTTTTCAAGGCAAGTAATTGTCCTTAAGTATATTGAACGAAATCACAAACACCGTCAAAGTCTGGCTGAACAGTTTCAGGTATTTGTTCATCAGAAAAAAGCCGGATTTCAAAACTTTGAAAACGAACAAATACAAAACTGCAGAAATAATATCATGGGAATTGAGGGAAGTATTTCCAAAAACTACTGGAAGCAGCTTTCGACTTTGTTACCTGAAAAATATCAATTTAATGCCAGAACCCGGCGGCCAGCCAGAGACATATTCAATGCGGCCATTAATTATGGTTATGGGATGACCTATGCCATCATTGAACAAGCCGTTTTTTCCGTAGGACTGGATCCCTATATCGGTTTTTTGCATGTAGAAAACTATAAAAAAACGGCGCTGGTATTTGATCTGATTGAACCATTTCGACCGTATATTGATCAGTTAATACATACACTTTTCCAGGCAAATGAATTGAACGAAAAACATTTTGCCTACAAGGATAACGGATATTATCTGAACAAAGAAGGTAAGAAAATACTCATTCCGGCGTTTCGCCAGCTGGTTGAATCCAGGACAACCTTTAACGACGAAACCAGTACCTTCAGAAATCATACCATGTTGTATTGCAATGAACTGTTACGTTTAATCAAAAAAATCAAAATATGATACATTTAGTAAGCTATGACATTGAAGATGATCGCATTAGGACTAAATTGTCAAAACTACTCATCGCAGCGGGTTATGAACGAATTCAGCTCTCGGTATTCGTTGGACCGCATGACCCGGTAAGTAACACCGAACTCTGGAAAGGGTTAAAGGCATTGTGTAACACCGGAGATAGCGCTGCACAATTAATAGTTATTAAAATACCCAAACAGCAATTTTTGTTGATGCAAACGTTGGGAAACGTTTCGTTGGATTTACCTTATTTGGTTGGTGATTTACTCACCTTAATAATCTGAATTTTTGTTGTACTTTTGAATATTATTGACCTATATTTACGAAGAGACAGTTAGCCGTTAGTATGCAGAAATTAGCGTTCATTGACATATTTGACAGTTGGTACATAAAATACCGAAAAAATAGACAAATGTCGAAAACGGGCGTTTTGTTGTGGCGAAATTTAGGGTTAAATAACTGTAATAAAGCTACTTGTGAAAAAGTAGTGTTGAAGTGAGTATCTACCGAATAGGTGACTGAAACCATAAGCCCTTCCACCTTGGTGTACCTTACTTTGTTGAAGTGAGTATCTACCGAATAGGTGACTGAAACTACTAACAGGATAATCATAGAAATGCCGTGTGGTTGAAGTGAGTATCTACCGAATAGGTGACTGAAACCTTACCGGCCAGTTCAATGGACGCGTACCACAGTGTTGAAGTGAGTATCTACCGAATAGGTGATCCCGACGTTCGCCGGGACAGGCTGAAATAGAATCGTTAGTAATAAGAATGCATTTGAGTATCTACTGAGGACGGAGCGTTAAGAAATAGTCCGGTGGACTATTTTAGTGACGGGCCAGGCTGCGGGGCGATGACTGAAACCTTTCTAGTTAGGTCTACTATCCTTGATGTTGAAGTGAGTATCTACCGAATAGGTGACTGAAACAAAACTGACCATATATCATCATAGTTAACCCAGAGTTGAAGTAAGTATCTACCAGGGCCGCGCGTTAAGAAATGATCTAGCAGATCATTTTAGCAAGGAGCCGGACGGAGTGTTAATAATCAGTTCAGTGAACTGATTTAACGACGGGCCAGGTTGTGTTTAGAGCTCAGCGGGCAGGGAAGGTGAAAGAGTGATTAATAGTGTGAAAGTGAAGAGTTCTGAAGCGTAAGTTGTAAGTTCATTTGTCAGATCAAGTAGTGGCTATTCATATTAGAAATTTGCGCTATATCGTTGGCAATGTCCATAGTAACATCAAACTATTTGTCATCTTGAGTTTATGCTGAAATTCTATTTTCAATTTCCGTCATAAACTCCATAATTATCTTAAAGAATTCAAATGTTTTAGCGTAATCCAGTGCTCCATTATTAAGCTTTTTTATTGGGGCCGTATCCAACTTTGCAACACTCATGTATTTGCCTATTCGTCCACTTTTACTAAATTTTAGACCATATGATTCTTGCTGCTTAAAAATTATATCTCTTAACAAATCTCGTACTGCATATTTATCTACCCTATCATAACAATGTTGCTTTATGACCAACTTATCCTGTTCTAACTGTAAATAATATTCAAAACCTCCAGATTCAAGTTTACCATAACGCCAATCCCACCAATACCCCACAAAACCACCTGAAGGATTATGAACATAACCCCAACCTCCTTCAAACTCCTTCTGTAGTGAAGAATAAAACCCTGCCCAGGAGCGATAATGCCAATCATCTACTTTCAACGTTCGGAAGCTATCTATCTGCTGATCCAATTCAAGTAAATTGCGGTAATAATCCACGAGAATGTTATTGCGACCACCATCGGCTGTGTTATCATCATACTCCCTTAATATGGGTATCATATCTTTTCTGGAAAATACGCGGTAGTCTGCCTTTTCAACAACCGAAAAATTACTTTGTTCGGTCATCTTAAAGTAAACAAGAACGGGCGCTAACCCCATCAACTTATCATCCTCCTCAATCATTTCTTTGTATCGTTCTAGTTGATTGGAATGCTCGCTAGTATTGGTTTTATCTTCTATTGCAACAAATAACTGGTCATTGACTTTAGCCCATACATCTACATGATTCCATTGACGGCCTACCTCAATTTTATCAATAGAATAGCCATCCCTTTTATCTATGAGCTTTTTTACAAATTTCACCGCACAGGAATGCAAATTGCTATCAACATTGTCATATGACTGATCTGCCCATTCTATAAACCAAGCTAAAAAAGCATCCTGAGAAAGCTCTGAGGTTGCATATGCAAACAAATTAGGTCTGTTAATTTTCATACTCCAATTATTTAACAAGTCGCTCTAAAATCTGTAATGTTCGAAAAAAGGGATTTCCAGTGGTTTCTGTTCTTTCCTTTGCAAGCACTCTCAGCTGCTCTATTTTATCAGTATAAGCCTGGTTCACAACAAGCTCCAAATCACTTATCCTTTCTCGCAGCTTAGGAACTATATTTTCCTTTGAGACCTTTGGAGACCAATATTGAAACCGACAATGGAAGTCTCCATACTTTTGATAGGCGTACTTTTTTTGTCTAACAAACTTTTCTTCAATTTTCTCTATTGTCGCCAAGTAGTTTTTACCAATTTGCAGACCCCCAAGATGAGTGGTCACCTCACAAAAAAAAGCTGTTCTTGCTTTAAGTTTGATCCCTACCACATCTAACTCACCTAACCCTTCAATGCCTCCTCCTGGTGGACGAACGTTATAGTCCACAATATCACATTCTTCAACTAGTTTTAAATAAGCACCACAAATGTATTCTCCTTCGGTTGGCATAAATCAATCTTTTAAAAATTTAAGAATTCAAATACCGAAATACGAAATTCCCACTAGATCGGTTACCGGTTATATAACCTTAAATAATTAGATGATGCAAAAAGTGTTTCTTGTTTTAGACCGTAGGTCGTTCTTTTTTTAGTAGAATAAGCTTATTTAAATAAAATGAGACTTATCACCATTACAAACACAAAGGTCAATATGAAAGATACTGAAGAGAATAAACCGACAACTGACCAGAAAAAATCAATTAGCATCTATTCCTTCATAACTAACCACCCCAAGTCCTTTTAATTCTTTAAAATAAGGTTGATTCAACCATATTTGACTATCGCCTATAGCTACAAACCGATATTTAGCCCTCGTTAGTGCCACATTTAACAAATTAGATTTTTGGGATGCCCATGTGGCAGCCCCTTTTGATTCCTCATCCAAACCAAGAACTAAAAGCACTGCATTTGCTTGTTTACCTTGGAAAGTGTGCACTGTTCCAATATGTTTTTTCAACCATGCGTTAATATGCTTGGATTCGATTTGTGGCATAAATTTAGAAACGGCCTCCATCACCGGTTGATATAATTGTTTCTTTAATAAAAAAGGTATTTCACTAAAAGGACTAATTACATACAGATCAGGAAATCCCTTAATATTGTAAATTTCGTTTATAAGAATGTCTTGGACAACAGCTGCCTGTTCTGGCACAAAATGTTTTCCTTCTGTGGTTCCCTTAACATCTATAAAAGCATTATTTAATTTTATTTGTAGGTCTTTAGGTGAACTTGTCGCTAAGAACATAGAGTTATCATAAGCAATCTGATTTGCGATGTCAAACATCGGATCCAGGCAACGCCTATGAACTTTTAAAGGGGTCCCAATCCAAGTTTGATTAGCACCAGTGTCCATAAATGTACCAAAACGATTGACCCTATCTGCTAGAACTTGCACAGACAAACTGGAATTGACGTTGCGCACACCTAAATCATAATAGTCACTTATATGATTGGTAATAACAGTCGAAGTAGGCACAACGGGCTCAATTTGGAATGGGTCTCCAACTACAACGACACGTTTGGATCTGAAAATAGCTCCCGCAGCTGCCTGCGGAACGGCCTGACCAGCTTCATCAATAAATAACCATGGAATATCATTTTCTTCCAAATCTTTAAACATCGCGCGGACAGAAGCAAAAGTTGATGAAATAACCGGAACCATTAACAAAAAGGTGTCAAACAAAGCTTTCACAGCTCTTTTATCTAATTTTTGATTTCCCTTTAAGTAGGAGAAAAAAGCAGCCAGAGACGACGAAATACAGCTCTTGTTTTTATTAGCTTCTTTTAAAAAATGTTCTTGTACTTTTAATGCTGCAATGAACAATTGAGATTGCTTCTTTTTTAAACCGGTTGAATACCATGGACATGCCTCCTGACTTTGCTTCTCTCCTACTGCCGCCCAAAATTCTAGATCGGCATAATTCACACCCAACTCTTCTGCCGCCAACTTATTTTTTGTGTAAGCAATGGCTAATTCATTTCTTAAAGCGGTTACCTTATTTTCCTGCTCTTCAATTTGTTGCTCTAATAATTGCCTTTCTTCATACAACGAAGATTGATTAATGCGCTGTTCTTCGAAGTCTTTTGCGTATTTATTGTATCTATCAAGTGCTTCAGCATAACTTTGTAGATAGCTTTTCCTTATACTTGTCTTGAACCAATACGTCAAAAAGCCTGGTTTACTACGTTGAATCAATGTGAGTTCATTCAACGATTTTTCTTTTAATAGATCCAGCTCATTAATTAACTGTATAGTTTTTTGTTCGTCTAACTGTTTTTGATGATAATCAGTTCTTAATTCATCTAACTTAATGCTTAAGCTCTTTAATTGATTTTTTAAAGGAACAATCAATGCATAATTCTTTCGATACGTTTCAATTCGTAATTTCTCGCTTTCAACCTCTTTCACTGCGTATTTAAACGCTGCGACTACATCAGCCCAATTTTCATTACCGTCATTTTCTTTACTATCTTTAAAGGCCTTGAGTAAATTTTCTTTGTCCTTATTAAACCAAACCTTACTAATAAATGCCGATCGATTTGATTTACTTCCTAATGCTGCAGAAAATATGCCCCAATAATTTTCATCTAAGCAATCTGTTGCAACATCTTTAAAATAGGCAATTGAATCTTCAAACCCTTCGGCTTCGCTCATCAAAGGCAGTTCTTTCGAAATATTTTCTACCGCACCATTGTTAGAAGAGGCAATCAGCATTCCGAAATCACGAATACTCTCATCAGGTTCATAAATATGAGGCGAATAACTTTCGTTAATATATAATTCACTTACACGCACAAAAGCCGAACCTGGATTATCAAACAATATGAGTTTTTTAGCGCGCTCCACTATAATGGCAGCAACAATATCCCTTAACAAAGTGGTTTTCCCCGTTCCAGGAGGTCCATTAACTGAAAACACGCCGCGGGCATTCGATGGCGATAATGTAGCATAAATCTTATTGACAGCATATTGCTGCATTAAACTTAAATTATATTTCGACGGCCAACAGCCATCAGGAATAGACATTGGAGTCAATTCGTTTTGCAATTCATCTATGTGTCGATTAAGATCAACTTTACCTTCAACTTGATGCCCTAAAGCGCCGGACAAGTACGAACTTAGGGATTTAGGTAAGTTACCGTCATTAAGTTTTTTTAATATATATTCTAAGTCTTCAATGTAGAAACTGTTTATAAACTCCGCATTTGCTTCTTCATCCCCCTCCTTTTTTACGCTGACCTCCTTGTAACTAAAACGGGCTTCAAAATCGTTCGAAAAACCATGTCCAATTTTTTCACCTATTTTCGTCTCAAAATCATTTAAGGTTTCTAAGTCAAAAGGAAGGCTATCTTCTACCAAATCACCATCTTTATCTACTTGCATCTTGTGGATACATTCGTCTACCATGGTTTGAATTTGTTCTTCAAGCTCTTTAAACTCTTTGGACCATGAATCTGAAGCAAGTTTACCATTTTTCACCTGAGCCAACGCCCATGGCAAGGTACAAACGCTTAACGACCCGATTTTATATTTACCTGATTGGTCAAGCTTCATGGAAACAGAGCATATTTTTCCAGAAGGAATATTCGGATTTTCGGTTTCGTCATTGAAATGTTGACGAATAAATTCATCAATGACTTTTTGACTAAGAATACCCAAATAAAGTGTATACTCTAATTGATAATTCTCTTTTTTAGCTTTATAACCCGAGTTCCACGGTAATGGCTCATTTATCTTTCTGACATTATTTGGTAATTGGGCTGGGCTAAAATGTTCCAGCTTGTGCCAACATGCTAGTAATTTCTTGTAATCGTCCATAAAAGTGTTAAAAATCGATACAATTTAGAAAGAACTGCCTTTATCGGAAAGTTATTTATTTAGTAAGTTTTAAATCTGTAACGTTAAAATTCGCTTCCAAGTAAAGTTTTAATTTTGAAGCCTTTAATACGTACTTTTCAAAAACAATAAATTTTCGGGGAAGTTTACACGCGCATTGGCTTTAGGCAGATAGAATTATTTGTTCTCTGGTTCGCACAATGCAGCACAATAAGCAGTCATGATGTATTCCTATTCGGTACTTGCAAACTCAATGACATAGAACCACTGGAATGGTTAAAGCAAACATTACAAAAAATACCTGATACTAAATAGGCAGATCTCCATGAACTATTACCCATTAAGTAATATACACCCGGGACCGTAGGGATAGGAACTAAAAGCACAACATTCGCTTGTTTAACTTGAAAAGTGTGAACTGTTCCAATATGCTTTTTTAACCATTCGTTAATTTGTTTGGATTCGATTTGTGGTGCTTTCTTTCAGCACTATATAGTAAGATTTTGATCTCTTTGAGTCAAGACTTCTTTTCTTTATTGGCAGCCTCAAGAGCATATACACACAAGTCTTCAAAAGAGACTCCGTTTTTTACGGATATAGCCTTTAGTTTGGCAAAGCTGTCCATAACTTCTTGAGGGATAACCCCACCTCTCTCTTTTATCAACCAATTTTGCTGATAGAACAGAGGATGAGTATTGTCATCAGACTCTCCGATATATACATCGAATGGAGCCTTCTTGCCTCCAAAATCGCAGGGTATTGTAAATTTCTTCATGTCAGTCAATATTTGCTGTTCCTTTAAATGAAATCAGGCTCTTTAACTCTTTATAAAATCTTCCAAAAAACTTCTTCCCATCTTGTCCCCAAATAAATTTCTTTATCGAATCGAGTCCTCCACCTTGGAGTAAAAGAGCATGAATCTTATTCAGAAATTTGTCTAACTCTCCCTTCTTCGTTAATTCTAACAAAAAAGAGTATTTAATTAGTATGTATCTCTTTTTTATTTCATAGTTATCTGAGATCAAGAGTGTGGGAAAATCGCTTAAAGAGTATTCTGTCAAAAAATAGTTAAACTCTGGTTGAGTCGGTGTAATACATTTTACTTCAGCCTCTTTACCGGAAGAAAACTCTTTCCAAAAAAGCATACTTTTTGCAATTTCTGCTTCATCAACAATGTGTATCCCATTAATAATTAGCACCCATATAGAATTGCATTTTGTTTCTGGGAAGAATAATGAACGAATTGGATAAGGCACCTTGGCCCTATTAACGAGTTTAGTTTTATAGCTATCTACGTCTAAATCTGTAATCAATTTACCAAAGTTCGCGTTGCTGACATCGCGATAATCGTAAGAATTAATATTTTGATCTATTTCACTCATTTCCGTTAGTCATTGGTCTTAATAAGCAAATTGCCATAAACCGCTATTGCTTTCAGCTCCTGGTGGTGTGGCTTAATTTTTTCAAGGCAATCTGCGGACACTCTTTTATTTGTTTCATTACTGTATGCATACAGGCAGAGCTCTTCAAACGGCACTTGATGATCTTGAGAAAACTTTTTGAGTTTGGAAAAACTGTCCATCACCTCGGTTGGGATTGTTCCTCCAAGATTATTCGACACAAAATATGCCTGGTTGTGCAAGGGGTGATCTCCGGGTTTACACTCTCCCAAATAGATTACAAAGGGTTTTTGACCCTCCCCCTTTTTCTCATAGTATATTTCTACCTCAACCATAGTCTTAATCTATACCTGAGACTTTTATTAACTCGCTGTACAATACCTGCTCGAAATCTCCTAAATAACGATGCCTTGCCTGAGCACTAAACTGCTTATCAACAACCCAAATTTGTTTTGGTAACACCTCATTTTTTGTTTCCCTTAACTCACGAGAAAGTGCATCTATGGCCAATTCTCTCAGCTCTCTTGAATGCTCCTCACTCCTTGCAATGGTTGCAATCAATTTGGCCGATTCAGAGGCTATTAGTGCGCTGCTTGATTTCAAGTTGCTTTTCAGCAATTCGAGCCCTCTTCTATCAACCACTTTCTTGATTTTTTGGAACGCTTGTAATGCCCCTTCACGAACGAAGGGAACATCCTTGAATGCAAAGGCTATTGTTTCAATAATATCTGGCTTAAAATCACCTAAATGAGAGATAATGGTAACGGCCCCTCTTCGAGCGACCCATCTATGATGCTTCCTTGCCACACTAATAAAAAACTCATCTACCGAAGAACTATCTGTTTCGTTCACAAATTGCTCAGGACTCAAGTTTGCATATTCACTCACCGCTATACACAATGTTGCGCCAATCTCCCCGACATCATTGTCAAGTAAGTCTTCTTGTAAGCGAACAACGGCCCATTCCATGAGGATTTTAGCTAAATCTGGTCGTTCCTTAACTTCTTGTGCAACAACAGAGGCATTCCGAATTACATCTCCTGTTCGAACAAAACCAGCTTCCCCAACACGAGATAAAACATCCATTAACGATTTATTATCATTGGATTTAATATTCATTAAGTCAATTCTGGTAAGCTCTTGAATCCGCGATTCACAAAACTCAATTGACTCCTGACAACTATCAGAATACAGCTCACTGGCTTTTCTTACCGTTTCCAGTATCGCCTGTGTGGTATAAATGTAATAGCCGTTTTCAAGGAAGAACTGATCTGGAAGAAACTGAATAACTTTCGGCAAATCAATCATTGCATCCGATGGAAAATGAGGAGTTCCAGAAGACAAAGAAAGGTAAACCATGGCACACAAAGATTGAAATAGACCTTGTTTCACCTCTTTACTTCCCTCCTTCAAACCTTTCTTATAAACTTCCCAAACATAAGGCGTAATCATTTCAATTCTGCGTAGAATTGCAGCGCATAATTGTATTTCGGAATTATTAGAGGCACCGCCAAAGATCAATGTCTCAATGGCTTTTGAATCGTCAGCAATAAATTCAGTAAAGAACCAGGCCAGTCTAGTCGAGTTTGCATGGTCATCTCTGTCACTGTAGTAATCTAACTGATTATAAATAAACTTCAAAGTGCCAAGTCCGATCTTACTAAGTCGCCATTTTCTATTTACTTTATTAGAAGACGTATTTAAACCATGTATGGCGATAGCAGCACGATTTCTGATTCTATCTTCTGAGAAATTGATATGGTGTAAAAGGTCAGCAACTATGACCTCATTCAGTTCGCCACTTTCCGCTAACAACAAGGAAGAAAGCAGACGAAACTCCGTTGAATCGCAGGTATTCATTTTTCTCAACTCTTGAACAACCATTGGGGAGCCTGAAACTGAAAGATAAGGAGCAAGTTGAGTTATAACATCCGCTCCAATCCCCTCGATATTGTTATTCAGATAGTGGACATCTTCTGTGGATATCTTAAGTTGAAACTGTTTGCCCTCAACCATTTTAGCCAGTTGATTGGTTTGACCACCAACTAACATTGAGCCTATTGAATGACGCTGCCCCTCTTCAGTTTCCAGCCCTGTAATTTCGTCCTTACAAAGTTGATACAACGACAGTATTGACCAGGTATTATTGTGGTCTTGAAGTAGATGATCAAGCTTAACATGGTTCCTGAAGCATTTATCCATATATTCATTTCTCATCCATTCATTTGAGATAGAGGTTACTTGCTCCACTAAGTCAATTCCTAAAATGTTATGGTCTTTCAGGTATCGTTTAGCATCCAAAATCAATTCTACTTTCTGATTTTCGTGCAGCTGGGAAATACCGGCGGCTATGTCAGCCGCATACTCCGAGCTTATCCCCGATACGTGAAGTCCAGCCAATCGAATCTGTGCTTTGAGTTTGTTTTGTGGATGATCAATTGACCAGGTTCTATCCCAGGCACTTTGCCATATTTCCGGATAAACATTAGCTATTTCAAGATTCCCTTCATCAATTATCGAACCCCCCGAAATAATCTTGCTGTCCGTATTCGATTTCAGAAGGAGCTCACTGGCAAGAACAAAATCATGGGCATTTTCAATTGAATAATATGACTTGATAAGAGGTTCTTTAGTATTCATCTCTGTGGAGTACTCAGCCAATTGCCAAATAGCTCTAAACCTGAGATATGGATCATTGATTTGCAGTGAACTTTTTAGAAGGAAATCATCCAGCTTGTCCTTACTATCAAAATCTTCAATAAGCTCCATGGCCCTGTTGTGAACAGTATTCTTTAACCCGCGGATAACGATTTCAGGAAACAAATCAGAACCCGAAGAGACTTTCAATCCAATGGACCAAAACAACCATTCCTTGACAAAGTCAAAGTTGTTAGAAATGCCCTCAATGTTCTCCATTGCACACAAAATCAAGTCATCATCGGACTCAGGTGATGGAGGCAATGAATTATGAACCCAACCTATATGATTAAGACATTCAAGGTTTTTGGCTCGATGAATATTGCCAAGCGACATCAGGAAAATGTCAAAAGGCTTTTTGAGGGATGTGCCAACAGTGTCTAAGATTACAGCAATGTTATAAACGGGATGACTGCCACACATTGAAAGTCGAAAAGCCCACCCTTCCGATTCCACATAAGCCTGGTCTTCTTTATCTTCAAATTCAGCAACCCTCTGTTCCTCTATTTGGTGTGAAAAGTTAATGGGGGATGAACCATTCTCAATAAAAGCCTCCATAAAGTTTCTTATCAGACGTCCTCTTACGCTTATCGGAAGCCTTCCAAAGAATTCCTTTCGGTAATCACTTTTGTGATTACGAAATATGTGACTTAACCTAACAACAGAGTCTTGGAGAGAAATCTTAACTCTATATAATTCAGAGGTTAAAAATTCCAGAGTGGATTTTGAATTCAAGTCCTCGTCTTGATCCAAGTCTGCCAAAATTTGTCCGGTATCAAATCCTGTGACTAGTAATCCAAGAAGTGCCAATCCTCTTATGTAGGGTTTCTCTCTTTTATCATGCGCAACAGAAGCTAAATGTCCTTGAATAGATGTGCTTGCTGACCCCTTGCGTAAAAGCTGAATAATTTTTCTGCTAAAAGGGCTATCTCTGTAAATGTAACTTGGCGAAAAAGTAGGATGCGTATTTAACTTTTTATGGACAGGACCGAACTCAGTGTCCAACCTTACTGCATAACCATGAAGTTCTTCACTGGTCCCAATTCTCTGCCTCAGCTTCTGCTGCATCCTATCAAATTCAGATGCCTTTTCTGCGATTTGTAGGTCACTCAATCCCCCATATAGACTTATGATCAACCGCAACCAGCCCACGTCTTTTTTGATAACCGATACAAAAGAAGGGTTACGGGTTAGGTATTTTTTCAAAACCAAAGACTCAAATAAGTCCGTTCTATAAATAGCATCAGAATTACAGATGTATGACCTGAGAATTTGGTCGATTGGGAATGAATGGACCATTGAATCAAAATGCACTACTCCAATCAGTCTTTTTACAATTTCCTTATTTATCCATTGATTTTTTGAGATCAAATAGCTGATTGAATGAATCAAATCTTCACGATCAAGACACTTGAGTAGCAAATCTAAAAAAACATCTCTCTTAGTACCTTTATAGATGGCTTGTAAAGCTTTTTCAATCTGTTGGTTTAGGGCTTGGTATTTGTATTTATTTAGATTCTCATTAAAAATCACAATGAGCTCTTCGAAAATGGTTCCAATTGTGTCGTTTGATACCTTTTCCATCTCCCCCAAGGCCAATGCAATGAACAGGGAAGCTCTCGGTACAAGGTCCTTCAGTGGGTCAGGAGTCGTAAGAATTTGTGTTATGAGGGAATCCTTCTTTTCAGGTGACCACTGATTGTCTATAAATCCAAGTCCAAGCAAAATGGGTTCTCTCCAGATTGGATCAGCCAACTTTGCTATGATGTTATCGGAAGCGTTCTGATCATCAGATACTAAGTAAATTCCGGCTAAATATTCTTGAAAGGTTCTGTGCAGGAATTTGAATAAATTGTTCCCATCTTCTGCCAACAATCCCACATCCTTCTTAATCACAGCCGATAGCGCGTCAACATCTCCAGCGCCAAAGTCTCCTCCTCTTGCTATTTTTAACCCTTCTTTAACCTGCTCCTCAAATTCATTGGCTGTTATATAATCATAAGGTGACTGATGGATGTGTGCAGCAATAACCGGGAGTATTTGATCTAACTCCAACCTGCTAATTGGAGTTTTACGCCACTCATGAACTAAAATCTCGTAGGCACTGTTATATAGTTCAACCCTGCTTTCGGGAAGAGTCCCCTTATTGTTGCTAAAAATGACTGCCAAAAAGGTCACTAACAAAGGGTTAGTGGCCAACTCTCTGATTCTCGGTTTTCTAATATCATAGATAGCTTGCTTCAGATCATTTGATTCAAGCACAGCATTTGACTCAACTTGGTCTTCAGAGATTCTGCCACTATCCAAATCAATTTTAGCATTCAATAAATGCACATGCTTCATCCAGATATCACAAAAGTGCTCAACAGCATGCTTTTCCATCTCCTGAATAGTAACTTCAGTGATGTCGCCACTGAGCCCAAAATTTTGATAGCCAACGATTCTGGAAGTAATAACGATTTGATTCCCACCGATTTTTCCGGGCTCATCCAAAAGTATATCAGAATCGAAGTTTGATGGATCGCCATTGGTGAGAATCCAGGTATCAATAAACCTTTGGATTTGAGTTTGGATCTTTGGCTTCAATTGACTCGAAACTTCGTCAAGTCCATCTAATATGACCACCGCTCTGCCAGTTTTTAAATGATTTTTAATTAGCCCTCCAATTTGTTCACCTTCATCAAATGGTTCAAAGAAGGAGTTCTTCTCTAGAAAATCTATTAACGAAATGGACTTATCTAAATACGCTTCGGCATATTCCGAAACCTTAACAAGAATAGGCATTCGTATTGGCCCAATGTCAATAGTTACATTGCCTTCCTGGTCATCAAACACATTCACATGATTGGAGGGTACCTGTATTTGTGTCAAGGTTGAGTCCCCTAAAGAAGCTATGAACGATTTTGCAAGTTGTATGGCCAACCACTTGGATAAGGTACTTTTCCCGCTTCCAGGTGCACCCAAAATCACCAGATAACGATGTTTGTAAAATGCTTCCGCAAGGGTGATTATCTTTTCATTCGCCCGCTTGTCAAACAGCACATCGTCAGTCGCCGAAACAGATTCTAACTGATCATTCTGAAAGAAGCTTCTCATTGTTGGGTATTCTCTCAGAAGCTCAGCCTGGATTTCCATTTCCTCATGGAGTGTAGGTCGATGCTCCAACTCAGCTAAACGTTCCCTGTATTTCCTTTCAAAGTTTCGTAGTGCGCTTTCCCTCTCATAAGAAGTAACCTTACTCTCTACCTTTAGTGCTACATATACCTTCTCTAAGGGAATATTCAGTTTAGTACCGAGAGACGGCAGTTGGATTCTTTTGTAGCTAGTAATTAACCAATTGAGATAATCTTTCAACGGCTCCTGTTCGTCCACTAAAACCTCTGACTCTCGGCGAGAATTATAGATAAGATCATTAGTGGGGATTTCTTGATAACCAAGTTCATTCTTGATGCGATCACAGAATTCATAGTATGACTTGTAATCGATAAACAGACTTAGGGTGTCAAGAGTCTTTTCGGAATAGGACAACTTGCGATACTTCTTACTACGAGGATTGAAAATAAGAAAGTAGTCCCTAATGTTAGATTTACTCGGTTTAGTATAACCTTCATTTTTGGAAACTAATTCCTCAAGTTTCCATATTAGCCTATTCTGATGTTCAGAATTGTATTCGTTGTGGGGTACACCCTGACCATCCTTAGCAGCAATTTGCTGCATGAAAACTTCGAATATCTCAAACTGTATTTCGTGATTTTGTCCCATAATCAGAAAAAACCTGTCGACCGACAGCGACCGACAAGCATCGACATTTTGCCCTTCAGATCTTTGAATAGTCAATGAGATAAAGAGCGCTCATTACTCATGACTTCTTTAAAAATTTAAAAATAGAAGAATAATGAGAACTAACAATTCAAAATCAATAAAGTATTCAAAAGGTATTAAAAACAATCAAAAGAATGAGATAATCCTTAATGATAAAGTAAGGAATGAATTTCAGAAACATGCAGAGGAAATCTACTTCGAAGATGTGCCCGAATCATGTAAGTTAATAGAGATTGCTTATGACCTTATGCCAATTCTTAGAGAGGATAAGTCCCTTGATGAAGCCACCCAGCGCATTAAGAAAGGAGAATTGCCTTACCTTAGCTATAAGCATTTACCATACGATAAGGGGGAGATTTCACCTCCTGTGGATGGTAAAAGGCCGTCCTCAAAAAAGACCTGGGTTTCCGAATTAGTTACGTTGGTAATTCTCTTAATGAGTGGATACCGTCCATTCAGCTTCAGAGAGGAAAAAGGGGAAGAGTTGATTCATCAAATTGCTCCAGTACCTGGAAAAGAGCAAACAAGATCCAATAGTGGAATAAAAAGTCTTGGTTTTCATACTGATGACGCAATCCTTCCCAAGGTATTCAGGCCTGACGTCCTATTTCTTACCGGGTTAATCAATGAAGACCTTTTACCTACCTACATCAGCCTTGCGGAAGAGGCCTTCAACAACCTCTCAATTCAGGATCGGAAACTTTTGATGGGAAACAACTATCGAATAGAAACCCCTGATAGCTTTGACGATGCACTCAAGGGAATGAAGATTCAGTCAGCCTGGAAACCAATCGTGACCATTGATCAAGACGGAATAGTCCGGGCAAGTGGCAACCTTTATGCAGTCAAATGCCAAGATGGCAACAAGGCGGCACAGAAAGCCTTACAATTATTTCAAAGTCAATTATTTGCCAGCGAAACTCAAGTCACCTTGACCAAGGGGACCGCCATTCAGTTCGATAACGCTCGTTGTTTTCATCGTAGAGGAGAATTGTCAAAAGGTAAAAGGTGGCTACAGCGTGTGTTTGGCACGAAAAACATTGACTCATTTCATAAGGCCTTGACAGGGAACCATACAAACCCCATATTTGACGCGAGTAAGCTAATAATTCAGGAGTTAACTCAAAACGAATAGAAACGAAAATTAGGTCTGCCACCATCAACAGCTGACCGCTATGATTATTCATGGCGGTTTTTTCTGTTTGACTGTTTACCATATAACACAACCGACTAGGTAGCACGATTATACGCAAATCATACGTATTCATATTTTAAGACTCCTCATTGATCTTATGATCATATTAAACCATTGCTGACGCTATACTCGATTGACTTGAGAACTCATCGCACCGAATAAACTCAAAGGAGAATCAACGCGAAAAGGTAAATCAATAAAAAATGTATCTTTATAAACTTCAAAACTAGTGGCCCACTATGCCCGAAATCACTGGCCCAGTATCACCGAAATATCTACCAGGAAGGTGTTCTAGTTTCATAGAGCCCTTTTCTCTGCTATATTTACGACGATAGTGTTCGATGAATTGCGTCTCACTATAGGGGTTCTCATGTGTGTTTACATATTCTCTATGGTGATATTGAATAGTGAACCCAGGGTAATGACGCGCGCGATGAACACGTTCTAAAAATGTCATTAGGCTTCTGATTAATTTTTAAAGGCTCTGAGTTATTTTGGAAAGATAAAGTAATAGTTATCAAAAATCTTATGTGTTTTCACATTGAAGGATTTATTCGCGTAGTTGAACTCAAAGTCATAGCACCATAAATCTTCAGAATTAATAAAAAAGGCTCTAGAAAAAGAATTGAAATTGTCTTTATCTTGATGAACATCATAAGCCTCAAAATATAGTTTTACAATGGGGTCGAAGCTTCTTATATCTCTAAAGTCGAGAAACTCATTTTTGAGAAATTTGGTTTCATCATAAATTCTAATCATGTGAAACCAAATTTCATTACCTGTAAGAGTGAAGAATGTACGTTTTAGTGGTGAAGAATGAAGGGCAACCAATTTATTAGTAAATCTATAATAATTCTCACCACCCTGCGAGAATGAACTCATACAATCTACCAATAGAAACGGTTGCTTATCAAGTTTGCCTGCTAATATATATGTCATTCTTTGTTTCTTTTAATCAAAAATACTGTTTGACATTATTTCTTTAATTTGTAATATAATATTTTTATCTGTAGTAGCTGTAGCCACAAACTCATATGTTTTACCTGCTTCTAATACTATATCATTGTCAATATCTAAAAAAGCAGTATATTCGTTGTGTGATTCTTGATTTTCATTCAATAAAGGAATAATAATAACTGGTTGTTTTTTGTTTTCGTAATCGAAACCTCCATTATCATAAAGTTCTCCTAATTCTATTGTTGGTTCATTAAATTGGGCTTCCATTTCTTTTTGTTCTTCTATACTTCTACATTTTTCACATTTCCTAAAATATTCAATAGATCGAAATGTGTGTATTGGACCACTATTATTTAAACATGATAATAGCTCTGTTCTTTGGTGAATATGAGCAAAAATAGGCTCTCCACATTCACAATGACCAAAATCCCATGTCAAATGGTAAGTTGAAGCCAATTTATAAAGTTGACTTTGTATTAAATTGTATTCATTACAAATCTTTTGCAGACTTATTGGAAATTTCCTTTTTGAGTCCATCTCCCAATACTTTTCAAGAATTCCCATTTCTTCGGAAGAACATTTTGAAAAATCGTAGCTAATTTTTTCGTTTTCTATCATGATGATGATTTATGTTGTTATCATATTGATTAATAGTATAAAAGTTAAGCGATAATCTGTTATTAATTAACTCTATAGAGTAGAATTAGTTTGACTAATAACAAAATTGTCTTTTTCATCAGTTTAGTATAGAAGGTGGTTGTGCTATGGAATCTTTTAGGATTTATTCTGATTCGGTTTGTAGTAATGTATAAGTTCTAAAATTATACAAATGGTTTTTAATTGTATTACATCTTGCTAGTAGAATATTAAAAAGACAACGAATACAAATGGCAGGAGATAATCTGTCAAAAAAGGTGAAGTAATTACGAAATGAACAAAGGAACATACATGTAGGTATATCAAATGCACCTTTCTAATCTTTATTTTGTTGCGAATTACATGCTCGTCTAATTCCTCAATCATTCCTTCATAGTCTATTTGTATTCCTGCATTAGTCACTCGAATATCGCTCCATTCAGACTTAATGACATCGTTCTTACTTTTATTTAATCGTCGCCTTAAGAACGGAACAATTATTGAATTTCGACTGTGGGTTAGAGCCGTATGGAATTTATCACGTCCAAAATTCCAAAAAAAAATAATAAAACGATATAAAAAATAAATATTCGCCCACCATAATAGTGTTATAATTTTCTCAGGTTTTTCAACACCTAATTTAACCCCACCTATGCCAAAACTATAGCTTTTGATTTCTATAAATTGAATACTAAATAGTAGTAATGAGCAAATCAGCAAACTTTTACGTTGCCTACTAATACCATGCTCATCTGAGCCAGAGGTTTCATCAGTTGGAATCATGTCAATTTTGTTTATCAGTTATTATCCTTAAAAAAAAATCTATTTCACAAAGTATCATTTAAAGCATGATATACTACCACCAACCTTTAATAGGTGATTTTAATGTTGATAATAATCTATAAAAAAGTTTATCGTTATTGGATTTAAGTAAATCAAGTCTAATAAAAAGACCAACTACGTTGTTTATTCCGAAGCTCAAGTCGAAATGCTCTGTTGTCCACCTTCTATATGTTGTGTTTTCGAAATTTTCTAAATCTTTTTTATTAAGCTCAGTAAAACCATTATTATCAGCACCTGTAATCATTAGGATCTTCTTCAGAATAGAGGATATTTCAATAAAGCTAGCATACATACCTGCTAAATTTGATTTCTGATATTTATACAAGACAAAACCACTTTGAAGCTTTGGGTTATCTTTAGGTCTATCAACTTGAAGCCTATTAAAATATGATAAAATTGGCTTTTGGGGTTTGTATAAGTATGCTAATTGTTTAGATTTTCTAGAATGTGGATGTATCTCAAATTCTTTCAAAGAAGATGATTCTTCAAGCAAAACAGAGATGAAATTGGGGAAATTATCAATATATATGGAATTAGCCCCTTCTGCATAATTTAAAAACTCTTCTAACTTTAGACATTGAGTTTTCACATTAATTTCTGCATTAAGAAATGCTGCTTTTTTTAAGCATTGCTTATCATTTGATATAAAAAAGTCACAATGTGCTCCAAAAAAAGCATGCTCGGCATCAATAATCGTATTTTTTAGATTTAATTTTTTTGCTTTTTCTCCATCAAAATTAAATATATTCAAAGATGTGAATGCTATTGTAAGTAGTTACCCCAATTATTAGGACAGATTATATTATTAATTAAGATATTAAATTAGCAGGGTTTTCAACATATCAATACCCGGAATTTTGTGATTTATTTCGGCTGGTGTTGAGATGTTGGAAACAAACAAATCAGTTGGCCGGTTATCGCCAATTGATTGATGCCTTCTTTCATAATTGTAGTAATCAAAATACTCATTCAACAACCGATAGAGATGAGCACCATCTTTAGGTGGGTTGATGTATACTTTTTCATACTTTACGCTACGCCATAATCGCTCTATGAATGCGTTATCGGTAGCTCTACCTTTGCCATCCATGCTTAATTGGATGCCTTTTTCCAAAATAAACGTGCTGAATACCTCAGAAGTAAATTGACATCCCTGATCAGTGTTTATTATTTCAGGCTTTCCATGCATCATGATCGCCGTTTCAATCGTTTCTTTACACCATTCCGCATCCATGGTATTAGATACTGACCAATTCACTACAAACCGGCTGTGTAGATCTATGACGGCACAAAGGTACATGAAGCCTTTTTTCATAGGAATATATGTGATATCAGTAGCCCACACCTGATTAGAGCGATCTACCTGAAGCCCCCGAAGTAAATAAGGGTAAACTTTATGGTTTTTATGCCTCTTGGAGGTGTGTTTACCTGGTAAAATAGCTCGTAAGCCCATAATTCGATAATACAATCGGTCTATTCGGTTGCGACTAACTTCATACCCCTTGTCACGTGTCAGCCAGGTATACATTCTTGGTGCACCTTTTTCGGGATGATCCAGATAGTGTTGGTCAATTAAACGCATTAACTCTAGGTTTAAAGGTGATTCTTCTCGCGGTTGATAATAAATACCTGAGCGATGAACCTGTAATAACTCACATTGTTTCACTATACTTAGTTGAGGGTGATCCTTGCTTATCACCATTCGTCTTTCCTTGAGAGGCTTTACCGCAAGGCGTTCTTTAAAAAATCATTTTCAACTTTCAATTGACCTATAGTCTTGAGGAGTTGATCCTTTTCGGTTTCTTCTTGGCTTTTACCAGATGTATTTCCCGAGTCAAATACTTGTTCCGCATTTGAAAGGAACTCACGTTTCCATGTATTGATTTGCGTGGGATGTAAATCATATTTTTGAGCCAATTGGGCCACTGTTGATTGCTCTTTTATGCATTCCAATACAACTTTGGTTTTAAATTTTGAGGTGAATTTTCTTCTACTTGCCATAACAGTAAATTTAATCATTTTAAAGTTTAACTTACTGTCCTAATTTTTGGGGGATGATCAGTATATACATCGTACCAAGTTTTGTCTTTTTCATTTTTGATGTTATCAAGAATGAAATCTATATAAGGTTTATTTAGATTTTGTTGATCATATGATTGATTATCTATTTTATAGTTTGGTAAATCAGGTATTTCTTCCTTTTCCTTCCTCCACTCTTTGTATTTCTTTTTTTCGATAAGTAGTCCATTCATTTCCCCCAAATATTTTGTATCCCTACGGCCCCAGGCGTATATTACTTAATGGGTAAAAGTTTATGGAGATCTGCCAATTTGGTATCAGGTATTTTTTGTAATGTTTGCTTTAACCATTCCAGTGGTTCTACATCATTTAGTTTGCAGGTACCGAAAAAGGAATACATCATAGCTGCCTGTTGAGCTGCATTGTGCGAACCGGCAAACAAATAATTCTTTCTACCTAAAGCCAGTGGGCGAATTTTGTTTTCTACCGCATTGTTATCAATGTGCCATTCACCGTTTTCAGTATATCGGCTTAATTGCGGCCACAGTTTTAAAGTATAAGCAATTGCTTTACCTATTGCGCTTTTAGGGAGTACTGCTGGATAAGTTTCATCAAGCCATGTTTTGAATTGATCCAGCAAAGGAACTGATTTTTCCTGACGCAATGATTTTATCTCGCTGACATCGAGCCCATTATCTGTTACCCTGCGTTCTACAGCATATAATTGCTGTATTAATTCTAGTGCATAAGTAGCCAACTTTGGATCATTTTGTTGAGCGACTTCAAACTTGCGACGGGCATGAGCCATGCAAGCAATATGGGTAATGGCTTCCTTTTTGCCTATAGTACCATATCCTGCATAGCCATCAGTTTGTAGGCAGCCCTTAAAATCAGCCAATAATTCATTGGGCACTTCCTGGCCTCTGGAAGCGTAATATTGGAATATTACCAGCTTGCTTTTTGGTAATAAAAACACCCATTGATACCCCTTATGCGTGCTCCCCGGTTTCTGATTACTTAACACCGGAATCGGACTTTCGTCAGCTTGTATGTAATCCGACCCTCTTATCTGCTTGGTCATCAGTTCATAAAGTGGGGTGAGTAAATCACAGGTCTTTCTAAACCAACCAGTGATCGTTGATTCAGGGATTTTCATCCCATCTCGTTTAAAGATTTGTACCTGACGATAAAAGGGCAAGTGATCAATGAACTTACTAACCATTAAATAGGCTAAAAGTGAAGCTCCCGCATTGCCATTTGGGATAACCTGAGTTGGCAAATCCGCTACCGTGATTTCTTCATTGACTTGTTTATATACCGGACGAACGGTTTTGTTGACATAAAACTTACCCGGTGTATATTCAAGTACCTCCGATACTTTTTCCCCGATTTTAATACAACGCTCCGTGTCGATACCTTCTGGCTCAATCACCTCTTCTTTGCGAGGCAGGTGCGCCGGTAATAACAAACGTTTTGCGTTGTTTTTAGCAGGTTTGTTACGTTGATAAGTGATGTTTTCCTGTTCGGGTTCTTCTTGTTGGGCAGGTGTATCAAACAAGGATTGCTGACCATTATCACCAGCGATGAAACGCTCTTTTTTGCTGCCAAATAGCATCCGCTTTAGCTGTGCCAGTTCTTCTTTTAGAAAGGCTACCTCTTGACGTAAAACCAAATTTTCTTCTGCTAAATCTTGCTGTTTTGGCATAGTTAAAAATACGCAAAAATAGGTTTTAAACCTATGTTTTAGCCCTTTTATAGCGCACTTTTTTCTTAATAGAATCTAGTTGTATTCCTTCTATTATCATCACCAATTCAGACCAGGTGATTTGAGTGGAATCATCACATGTCGGACGTTCAAAAACACCTCGTTCTAATCTTTTGTAGTAAAGGGTAAAGCCACCTTTCTGCCAATGCAATAGTTTAATCAGGTTACGATTTTTATTCATAAATACATAAACCGATCCGTCCAATGGATTAGATTGCATCTCTGTTTGTACTAAACCAGCCAGGCTATCAAAGCCTTTGCGCATATCAGTTGGTTTACGGTGAAGAAAAAAACGATTCGAGCTGCTTAAGGTAAACACTAGATCAGCCCAATGAGTGTTTTGAGTAGACCTGTAGCTTTCGGGTCTGACAGGCGAACAACCACTCCGTTGGGGTAACAGATTTCGATCGGACTGGCTAATGAACTAGCTTTTATTTCTGTAAAACCAGATTTCTCATCAATGGCCTCTTCTCTGTATTTCTTCACCCAATACGACATTAAATGCTGCGCTACACCAACTGAGCTACAGAACTCCTTTTGACTTTGACCACTGCGTTCCCATTCTTCTATCAATGGAAACATCTCCCCGCTATTTCTTTGTTTAGACATAACTATCTGTTTTTAATGCCTAAATTCGTCATTTTGATGTTATCAGTAAATACACTCAACACCGTAGGGATACAATATTTTTCTAACCAACCTAACATTAAGTCAATGCCTGAACGTGATTCATCATCTCGATTTTGAGATTGACTCAAAAACAGAGCCTTAAAAGATTCTTCGAAATTATTTCGTAAATCTTCTGGGAGTAATGACAAGAATTCATTTTTCAAAAAATTTGGTAGGTCATCTGTTAATTCTTGAAATGTATTTGGTGTGTAAAACTTGCTAAGTGCTTCTAATGGCGTTAATTCACTAAATCTTGTGCCTTTTTTTGGTTGATTATATATGAGGTTAGAATCAACAACCTTTCCCATATGCTGTAAATCATCAATTTTGTCTTGATAATCACAATTTTGAAGATCACTTAAATGTGCAGGTGAATAAAAGAATACAAAGTTATCTTTAAGTGACATAAACCTATCTTCAAGATTTTGACTTCTTATATAGGAGAAAATGTTTTTGTCTAAATAGACACGCTGCATTGAATATTAATTGATCGAACAATTCATTGAACTATACTAACAACGTTGTATTCTTTTAAATAGTTGGTTTTTACTTACATTTCAAAACGTTAATTTGAGTGTAGCGTAATAATTCCAAGAAATTCAAAAAAACTTATTCTATGCAGATCCATGACCAAGGAGTGATTCGAAATCTAATAGTCCTTATTAATAGCATTAAATCGAAAGTGTTGAAACTTCAAACCTCAAAAAGTGGATTTAAATCCTTCTATATAGGTAAAACTGGAATGAACCCTGAAAATAAATCAGAGGAATATGATTCCAAATATGATGAAATGAGTGTTTGGCATCATAGAGATGAAAATTATATTGAAGAAATAGAAAGTGCTCTTCATTTCAGTTTTCTGAATGATCCTGATTATAGTGACTTATATGATAACGAAAGAGGTGGAAGCGGAGGTCAAATGCGAAAGCGTGACAAAAATGGCTACTTTCATATTTACATGGTAGCTTCCTATGATTGATTTAAATATTAGTCGTTAATTGTTACATTACCTAAATTGAGTGTAGTGCTCATTATTAATTGTTGTATGACTTGGAAAAAACTTTCTAAGTTCTTCATCGGAAAGTTTTAAAAGTTCTTGCGCTGTTTTAGTTGTGGCCTTGATGCAGCAAATGTAATCATTGATGGTATTACGATGTACGCCTATAATGTTTGGCCTATCTTACGGTTACTAAGTCCATCTGCGTGTAATTGTATTAATTGTCTAATATCCATGAGATCAAGTTTGTTCGCCATATCGCTACATCTATTAGTAATAGCGATAATACGATTTAATCCCCTGAAGTGGCACAATTCGAAGCAGGATAACCAACAACTACATCATAGATTAATACTTTATATGATTATTCGATCTAATTCTGCTATTAACTACAATTAACACTAATTTTTATCGGGTCAGAATTTCTTCGTTGTTTAAATAAATTGGCCAATTTAATACCTAATTCAACAGAAAGAGTCAATTCAACATCGAGAGTTTTATTTTCGAAAAAGTCATAAGGAATTGCTAAAATGTGATACAAGCTTATATCTCCCAATATAGGTAATTCAGCTCTGTTAAATTGCCATATACCTAAAGTGCTACCTTTACCAGAAGTAACGATATCATTTGATACTGATCATCCCCCAAAAATTAGGACAGTAAGTTAAACTTTAAAATGATTAAATTTACTGTTATGGCAAGTAGAAGAAAATTCACCTCAAAATTTAAAACCAAAGTTGTATTGGAATGCATAAAAGAGCAATCAACAGTGGCCCAATTGGCTCAAAAATATGATTTACATCCCACGCAAATCAATACATGGAAACGTGAGTTCCTTTCAAATGCGGAACAAGTATTTGACTCGGGAAATACATCTGGTAAAAGCCAAGAAGAAACCGAAAAGGATCAACTCCTCAAGACTATAGGTCAATTGAAAGTTGAAAATGATTTTTTAAAGAACGCCTTGCGGTAAAGCCTCTCAAGGAAAGACGAATGGTGATAAGCAAGGATCACCCTCAACTAAGTATAGTGAAACAATGTGAGTTATTACAGGTTCATCGCTCAGGTATTTATTATCAACCGCGAGAAGAATCACCTTTAAACCTAGAGTTAATGCGTTTAATTGACCAACACTATCTGGATCATCCCGAAAAAGGTGCACCAAGAATGTATACCTGGCTGACACGTGACAAGGGGTATGAAGTTAGTCGCAACCGAATAGACCGATTGTATTATCGAATTATGGGCTTACGAGCTATTTTACCAGGTAAACACACCTCCAAGAGGCATAAAAACCATAAAGTTTACCCTTATTTACTTCGGGGGCTTCAGGTAGATCGCTCTAATCAGGTGTGGGCTACTGATATCACATATATTCCTATGAAAAAAGGCTTCATGTACCTTTGTGCCGTCATAGATCTACACAGCCGGTTTGTAGTGAATTGGTCAGTATCTAATACCATGGATGCGGAATGGTGTAAAGAAACGATTGAAACGGCGATCATGATGCATGGAAAGCCTGAAATAATAAACACTGATCAGGGATGTCAATTTACTTCTGAGGTATTCAGCACGTTTATTTTGGAAAAAGGCATCCAATTAAGCATGGATGGCAAAGGTAGAGCTACCGATAACGCATTCATAGAGCGATTATGGCGTAGCGTAAAGTATGAAAAAGTATACATCAACCCACCTAAAGATGGTGCTCATCTCTATCGGTTGTTGAATGAGTATTTTGATTACTACAATTATGAAAGAAGGCATCAATCAATTGGCGATAACCGGCCAACTGATTTGTTTGTTTCCAACATCTCAACACCAGCCGAAATAAATCACAAAATTCCGGGTATTGATATGTTGAAAACCCTGCTAATTTAATATCTTAATTAATAATATAATCTGTCCTAATAATTGGGGTAACTACAGAGAACATCATGAATACCAACTTTACTTAACCATAGAGGATATTGCACATACAAAAACCAAAGCAAAAAGCCCTCAAACAAATGGTATTTGTGAACGTTTTCATAGAACTATGCAAGAAGAGTTTTTTTGGGTAGCTTTTCGCAAGAAAATTTATGAATCGATAGATCAGTTACAGACAGATTTGGATCAATGGATAGATTACTATAATAACCAACGAACTCATAGCGGAAAGTTCTGTTTTGGTAAAACTCCAATACAAACTTTTAAGGATAGTATTCGAATAGCAAGAGAGAAGTTGATCAATCAAGAGCAATTAATTTTTTCTGACCAATCCTCCCTCAATAAAAAAAGGGAGGTTGATCAGGAAAAATCGTTAAATTTAACCAATAATATGGGGCATCAACAAGATGTCCGATAACTCTCATATGTCAGATCAAGTAGTGGCTATTACAGCTAATAGCTTCTTCTATATCAACTTTAGCATTCTTAACACCCGTAAACTTGAGTAAAGGTAAGTCTTCAAAATTTTTTATTATTAATGAGGCCATTGATCTGCCATACCATTCATTGAATTCATATGATTCAGGATCTCCGTGAGTTCTTATTCTAGTTTTCTGAAGACGTGCATAATGTTCTTTTTTCCTGATAGCATCATTATCAATAACCTTACTAAAATTATTGAACTCCTTGATTTTTAATCGCCTCAGATTCGTTGATGTATTTATACTACTTAACTCTACATTTTTCTTATTATATTTCAAACTCACATTATCGTCAATACACCTACCGAATTCATTAAATAAATGATATGATTTATTAACTTTATTCTGCTTTAACACAAACTTTGTGACATCATCTCCCTTACCCTTAAAAAACCAACCTATTATTTTAAATGGTATTTGAGCTTGAGTACTTAAAGTCAACACAACATAAGACAGAACAACTAAAAAAAATTTCTTCGTTTGCATAGGTAAAAAACTTTTGTATCACTTACAACCTTGACTTTTTTAATAAGAATTTTAAATTGTGTAAATCAATAAAGTTTGGTCAAAACCAAATATATCATTTATCCATCAACTAACCCCAAGTAGTATTACCTGATTTTAGTCTCCTACCATAAAACTAATTACTTAACTATTTTTAAAGCACTCATAAATCTGTTTCAGTCCTTGGTTTTTTAATTCAAATAAAAGGAATCGTTTCTCATTTAACATTGAATTTAGAGTACTTCAAATAATTCGACCATAACTAAAAATTAGAACACTAATACCGGATTGGCTTCATGATGCCTAAGATAACGTTCTATTAAGGCAATAACTGTCTGCGTTCTGTTTTGGTAAACCGGTTTATCATCATACAGATTAGTCTCTTGAAGCATCATTTTAACTTGATCTCGCTCGTATCTATCAATGTAGCGTTTTGTTGCACGTATAAATGCATGTCGGCTTACACCTCTGATTTTTAATCTTCTCATGTCTACATAACAATAGTAGCTCTTACGTTTTTTATATTCTTCTAAATCGATCCACCCTTGTTGAAATGCAAGATTTGCCAATTCATATTGCTCATCAACTATGAATGATGCAATACATACCAAAAAGAAGTTTGGGATTCTATCGCGGTAACGTTTAATATCGTCAACCTGGTGATGAAGTCTTAACCAAGTGCACGATTGCCATTCAGTTGTTGTTATTTTAGCTATACTTTGGTGAGTGATCATTATATCCAGACCTGAATGACGATTTGTTGTTAGCAAGCTTACAATAGACTGTCCCTTAGCACCAACCATATATTTGTCGAGGTCTTCAAAAACTAATAAGCCATTTCTAAAGCGGTGAATCATTTGCTCAACTACATCTCGTTTTTCAATATCGGTCATAATTCGACCTTGTTGAGTAATAGGTCGAATACGTCGAGGGCTAATTGCATGTAAATTATGAATATGATTCACCGGTACCGAACGAAACATAGGATAGTCATCATCATTAGCGTCAAAGACCAGCACTTTCCTACCTTTTCGGCCAGTCCATTCGTTGTGATTCAGGTATTGATTTATTTCGATACGACTTCGATGCGTTTTACCCACGCCGGTTTCACCGCAAACCAATAGCGACATTGGTTCTCTTTCAACATCTGCCAGACTAGTTGTATTGACCTGTCGTCTTTTTTTAGGCCGTCTTGAAATTTTATAATATGGCGTTTTTGAAGTCATTCCGACGTACTCATGTTTGAATCCTCTTCATCCGCAACCTCCAAAACCATTCGACTTACTTCATTTGTGAACTCCGGATCTTTGTTTAATTCCTGCTTATTTGAGGTAGGCGTTGAGTCCTTTTGTTCTTCATCATATGTTACGTCTTCTTGTTGGATTCCCTCTTCCTTCTGTGTAGGGTTGTGTTGTTGATTGTCGAGTTTTCTTTCTTGTGTTTTTATTTCAGTGATATGATCGATTAATCGATCTATAGCCATATTGTTTTCGTTTCTAATTTGCATAAGCAATTGAAACTTTTTAGTCGCTATTGCTAAGATCCCTTGTATTAGTAGTTGTTCCGGGGTTATCCTTTTTGTTTTCTTTTTTAGTACTTCAATTATTAGTGGTCGTAAGAAAGCTCTGTCAGTCTCATCAAGCTTCATCCGGTTAATGTTCTTCTCATCCAACTCGTCGATGACTTGAATGACCTCATCAAAATCGAAAAAATCTTTATGTTTTTTAATTCTTACAAAAAAGCCTCCTCCAATTTCCAAACCCAAATCGCCATACCCAAGATACGCATCCGCCTCCATCTCCAAATGGCTTTCCGGAACCTCAAAGTTTTCGCTGAATTTATCTTTTATCCCCTCATTCTGAAATTCTTGTTCTGGGACACCATCATATTCGTATTGTTCTAAAGGTTCTTCTTCTGCGTTCCCCATTACGTTATCGGGGTCATAAATCTTGTTATTCCCAGTTTCGTCAGAAAAATTGTGATTGTGGCCATTCATATGATTTTTGAGCTCCTTATTGACAACAGGTTGATTTAATGGACTGGCACTTGGTTCCAAGGGTTCCTCAAATTCTAAGTTTTCGGGTGAGACATTTAACGCCTCAAATATCTCTTTTTCGGATTCTTGTGACATAAGCGATTAATTCATTTTGGCGATAAACTCAATTGTGGCTTTTTCAAGGATATTATATCTCTCGTTAAATTCTTGGTGATATTGAGGTATCGATAACATATCTTCAGCCTTGTTCTTGGCATACATCACTCTTCGCTCATTGCTATCAAATTTCTCCGCAATCCGACTAAATGTTAAATCTGTGTATTTTTTTATTAAGTGAATACTAGCCATGCGCGCTTGCCTGTATTCCAATACATTTGACGTTTTGAATTTTTCCTCATTCAAATCAAATAGAACAATACTTTGTGCCAGGATGAAATTAACTATAAACTTAACTTTACCTCGTTTCGAAGTGCTTTGTTGATTATCATTACACATTCCTTTTAGCATATGAATAGTATTGGTTACCCCATAAATCTTTACCAACTCATTCACTAACACCTGTAATTCTTGAAAATCACCTAATACGACACCATTATTCGCAGTCATTCGTTATCAATTTATTAGTTCAATATTAAACAGGAAGTACCCAATCTTTCTCTTAAGCCTGTATTTACCTACTTTGTATTCCCTTCCGCTTAGATCTCCTCTAAATCCATTTTTTAATAAAACCGACCTCAATACTTCTCCTACTTTGTCGCCTACTCGATGATTTTTATTTCTGTCTACAAATTGCTCAACCACCTTTTCATTTTCATCCTGTGACTTTGGTGTATGACGTTTAGCCACCAACTTGATATCGTTCTCAACTAATCCCTCAATCCATTTTAGCATTGCCAGTGATCTTGAATAATCTAGTTCTTCTTCAGGTAATTCAGACCACGTATCAGATTCCGGAGCTAAAACAGATTTATAATGTGCATTAAATTTATGTTGCAACGCAACAGATTTTTTTGCTGCGTAGTCAATCATCAAATCAAATGACACACCGGGTTGTATTTCACCATTTTGGTCTGTTAAAGAAACTCTCAATTCGTAATTTTGGGGATCATTTTTTTGCAATAGCTCGATCTCAAAAGTATCTTCGCCAACTTTAAAAATTGCCTTGTTATAGCCGCTTTTTAATATTTTTGGCAATTCGGGGATTAAAGCATTTAACTTGACAAAACCAGACGCCAAAACATCGTTCATTTCGGGAACATCAAGTACATCGTTGTTTTGTAAATCGCCATCCAATTCTTCGAGCATTTCGCTTTTAATCTCAAGATCAAGTTCTTTTAATTCACTCAACAACAACTCATGATCTTCTCCCTCCAAGTACTTTAACTTGGCATTCATTTTCTTGAAGATTTTCACTTTGTCCTTCAGGGCAGCACTGAAATCGGATAACTTCAACTGGTTTTTATGTAAGAATTCAAGAAAGCGTATTTTTTTCATCTTTTTGTTATTTGGTTATTTCTACTACTTCTAAAATATTGTGATCATCTTCATCATTGTAGTCGTATGGATGTACCTCAGAATTGAAAAACTCTTTTTGTCGCAAAGAACCATATTCACCCATCTCAAATTGATCTCCAATTTTTAACTTTTTAGCTTCAGGGTAATCTTTTAAATCAATTGTCAGAGGGTATGAAGTTTTGTAGTTTGATGCATCTCTGTACAACAAATCCACTTTAATAGTATGCTTTGGTTCTTTTCCGGGTTCCGTTTTTTCTTGTTTCTTAGTTTCTTCCTGTGGAGCAGGAATTGCTTTGTCTTCCAAATCCTCATAAGTTTCCTTGATTTCCGTCGCTGCTGCCTTTCCTCTTACTTTGTCCATTTCCCAATTCTCAACAGTGGCTACAAACATCTTCATGAGGTCATTCTTTGTTTTTTTTACCTTAGCAGGGTTCTTTTTTATATCTGGTGGCATTAATTGGGTGAACGACAACACTTTTTTCTTCAACCTGGTTAGCCGAGTGGGTTTGGGCTTTGGTGCTGTTGTGTTTCTTTTTTGACGATTGGCTTCATTGACAATATCGCGACAATGTTTTAACTGTGGAGCAAGCTTCACTAATTCTTCCTTAATTCGCTTCTGACGTTGCTTTTCTGTTTCAGATTCTTTTGTCCCATCAACACTCAACAAGGCACCTCCTAAAGCACTAATAAGCTTGTTCATGGCTTTTACCGTGCCTTTTCTGGATTTGACATTTGATATGTCTATTACAAATTCTTTGAAATCATCAACCGCCCTTTCGATATGTTTTCTAAAATTGTTATGATCAGATTCGTTCAATGATTCTTCAAGGTCTAACACCGTAGTATGTATTATCATTTCATCTTCATCATTCAATTCGTGTTCTTTTTCGATCCTATCAACCTCTTCGATTACTTCTTTTACTAATTGAGGTGTCAATATGATGTCACTCAATTCAATAGGTGATTGCTGTTCGGTGTGCTTTTTGTCACGCTTACCATTGTCAGATATCTTAGGAATACCAAGTTCCTCTAACATTTTGTCTACAGAATCAGTAGCTTCATTCAACGCTTCTTTGATACCATCTGGAGCCTGACCATTGGCCTTGTCATACTTATTGAACATCGTCTCCAATTCGTGATAAACTTTTTGAATGATTGACTTAATCCGTTCTTCATCGTTTTCTTCAATGGCCTTCTCCAGTTCTTCAGTTAATTCCATGAATAAGATCATATCCGCCTCATTCAGGTCAAATTCTTCCAACTTGTCTTTTATACCATTTAGGTCTCCGAGAAGAACAACTGCAACTTTTATTGTTTCTCCGGATGTTTTCTTTTTAGATGGCTGTTTAGGTTGTTCTGAAGGTTTACGTCCACTTTTAGAAGTTGATTTTTTGTCACCTTCTGTTTTTTTTTCTTTAGTTTTCTTCACAATTGCTTCTGGAGAAAATTGCTCGACCATGGACATCATTTTGTCTATGTTCTCAGCATGAACTTCTTCAAAAAGCTTTTTGTCAACCTGGCCATTATAGTCTTCAACCATTTCTTTTATGGCTGATTGTAAAGATTCTGAATTGATCTTACTGAGATCTAAATTCAGTATGTCGCTCATTTTTGCCATTACGTACTATGCTGCTAGTTTTAACTCCAACTCTAATAATTCTAATGCCTTGGCTTTAGCCTGAGCCTCCAATTCGAGACGCTTCTTTTGAGTGTCGAAAGACTCACTGTTTTCCAAACCTTCTCTTTGAAGGAGCTTTGCCATCAAAGCATCAGCTATCTTTGCTTTTTCATTATCCTGGCTAAAGCTTTTTGTTTCATTTTTAATGATTTCAAACGCTTTTTGAGGAACCAGTTCACGCCCGGTTAATTCTCGAATCTTGTCTTGATTACGCACTTTAACCTTTTTGAGTAAATCTATGTCTACAGTTGATAATTGATACATTTTTCAGAATTTATGGTCGATACAAAATTTTTGTTTATGCAAGGTAAATAGGCTATAAAAGAACTCGTTGGCCTCTTGTTGATTGGAATAGTTTACCGAACAATTTTGAGGTGTTCCATCTGGATTGAAACACTCATAATAGTAGCATTGTCGAGGCCGGTCCTCATCACTTATATCAATGGACATCCAACGAAGTATAAGCGTATCTGTTCTCATAAATGATTCCATAATGCGAAAGTCTCGACATTCGTCCATACTTCGTTCATTGATTGCGATTGCGTGATTCATAATCGCATTGACTACTTTATCATCCAGCTTTCTCTGCATCAATTCTTTCTTTATAAGTTTCTACAATTCTTACTATTTCTTTCGCTGCACTATCAAGCGAATAGCTCTGTTCAAAAACAAAGGCATTCTCTTCAATTGCATTTATAAAATTGATACCCATTGACTCTTCTAAACTCCCAAGTGACGATGGTATCTTTAACCCAAAACGGTTACTTAAAGCGATTAGAGCCTTGAAACCACGAAATCTAAAATACCGAGGATCTGAGGTCATGAGCAGTAATTGATTCTTATCTAATCGATCCTGAAAACGTTTTACGCGAATTACGCCTAAGTTTGTTTTTTCATTGAAATAAGAGCCTAATAGAACATTGACTTCTACTGCAACGCCACGTTCTTCCATAAAGCTCACCAATTCTGAGCAAGCTAAACCTATATAGAGCAACGCATTTCCTTCAATATGACCATTGGCTCCTGCTACTACATAAAGACGAAGCGAAGGCAAGGAAATAAGCTTGTTTTCAAAATATGCATACACCTTTTTGAGCATTGTACCATAACCGTACTTATTCAATTCAATATTGAGTTGAGAAGCCGTTAGATTAATAGGAGTCGAAAGGTCTACTTTTCGATTTTTAAACATCCCCATAGCCGCACGATCAAACGAAAACATGCCAAGACCACGATCATTGTAAGCCACTTTTTGTTTTGGTATTACGTTTTCATTGAGATGATTTAAATAAGGACTTAAATGATTCTGAATTTTGGGCTGAATTTCTTTCAACAAATGCATACCTAGAAACTGATCGTGTGAATCTAACTCCTTTAGGCTAGTTGGTTCTGGCGTACCGTACCAATCAGTACCCTTATTAATTGACAACTCAGCTTCTACAATAAGATGGTTTAATGTATAAGAATTGCCTGAACTTAATTGCCTACTCTCCGCATCAACAAAGCGATTGAATTGACGTACCGAATCAAATAGTATATAGTTGTATTCAAGCCCTTTATAAACAACACTATGGTTGTAATGTACCGTCATGGATTTCTACGTTTGTATTCTTTCAGAAATTCTTCTTTACTATTTCCTCCTTTGTATGAATTGTAGAATCCTTCAATATTTACCTCTTCCTTTATTTTTTCGGCTTTATCGGAATTCATTGTCATGAAATAGCTTTCAAAGCCATCTTTTAAGGTTTTTCCGTTGCGTTCTCTTTTCGCTGGTTTGCCATTTTCGTCTTTAATACCAATTTCACGCTTCATTTCCACTTCATAGCCACGCTGAAGATTCATCATCGTCCTTAAAGTCATAATGTCTTCGGTGTCATCATCGGTAATGTCCTTACCTTCCAAGCTCAATATCATTTTGCGAATTTTGAGACACATTTCCACTACCGCAGGGTAAATGAGAAGTCGCTCCAATGTTTCGTTGAATCCTATGCGATAAATGCAGCCGCTAAATCGATCCAGTAGAGATGCGTCTTGCTTGTTATTGCCAACGTAATTGCCACTTGCTCCACGTCCAATGACATTCCCTGTGGCAATACAACCAAATTCCTTATGTTTTTTAATTGCTTCGTTCAGCCCGTTAAATATTTCTGCACCTTCTTTGGCACTTTTGGCCAACGCATCATTCAAGATCCCTGCAGTGTTGGCATCAAGTTTGGGCATTTCATCCAGTATAAGAATTTTGCCGTCTCGCCATGCTTCAATCAGCGCACCTTCCTTGTAGCCGTCTATAGTTTGACCTCCCTTAATATCGATAGGAGATGTCCATTGATTACAGTTTAACACAATAAATGGAGGCACTTTCCCATCGTTTTCCTTTCGCCCTGCAAGAGCATAAGACACTTTTTCTGCAAGCGTTGTTTTACCTGTCCCTGCCGAACCAACTAAAAAAACGTTATTACCCACCATCAGGTCATCAATTAATTTCATGAAAACCGGAATCTGATTTACTTCTGGAATATCCAATTTTACCGTTCTCATACTTCTTGCAATTCAATGGTTAGTTGTTCTATTAATTGATCGATCATACTAATCATGCCAAAATGATCTTCATATGCGACCCTCCCTAGATCCTCTTCTGTATATTCTCCAAATACAAATTCAGTATTCCCATCTTCATGTGGATTATTAGTAATGAAATAGCCTAAGTCCATAATAGCCTCATTTATTGGACTATCTTTTAATTTTTCTAATAGCTCAGTAAAATCTGACTTTAATGCTGAACCCTCAACATATGATTTCCATATCAAGTAAGGTTCTTCAGGATTGCTAAATATCGGAATCAACGAATAGTTAAATTTTTCAACATCTTTAACAGGTCGATTATAAACCACCACACCGAAAAGGTTTGTTGGGCTTGGTTCTTCATAATTAAGAAATCCGGAAACGGGATTACTTCCTTTTCCATATGGTCTGCTTAGTTTATATCGAAATGATCCTTTGTGTTCTGTTTTCTTTTGCCAATCATCCTCATTTTCAATTTCCCAATCCTCTAACTCTTTAGATTCACCAAAAAAATGAATACTGAAAGTATCCAAACGTTCTAAGAACGGGGTCAGTTTTTCCAACTGAATCCTTGATGTCATGTCTCCTGCGTTTTGAACGAAATCTGCTAATTCGTCTTCGCTTTGACCTTCATTTCGAAGAATAAGTGATCGCAATATTCTATCCGTGTACAACTCCTGATTTCCTTTTTTAGAAATGTAGATTGAGATCACACTATTATCGAGACCTTTAAAACGGATTTTAAATTGCTGATCAGAAAATTGGCTGTCAGGGTCTAAATTTCTAATGATTGGTTCTGCATTAGATATTGGCAATTGTGCCGCAATTCGATCATCATTATCTCTACTTAGTATTATGCCATTTCGAATGCTTCCTTCTTTCGTATTGTATTTAATAAGTTTATTTCGACTTCCGATGGTATCTGAAGCGGCTACAATATTCTCACTTAGAATGTGGCGTTTTTCACGTTTTGCGGAAGCTTCTTTCACTATTTCATTCCAGGACGACAATACTTCATCCTTTTCTTCATCAGGAACATCTTTACTTTCGGTGTAAATTCGGCTTATTTCGCTAATCTGTTCGTTTTGCAGGTTGTATTCTACCTGTTTTCTTGAGTCTGCAACTGCAAAGGTCAAGTTGATATTACCTAGTGTATATGGGTTTTTGGCTTTCCCAAAGTTAATACCAAGAAACACCCCCCAGGATTTGAACTCAGTACCCAGAATAGGAATTTTTAAGACCGTCCCGATATCCCAATAGTCGATGTACCTGAGAATTTTCTCAAGAACATTTTCTAAATCTAGTTCATAGTCAGATAGAGCAGTTTTTTTGGTGGCGACTAAATCTTGTAGCTTTTCTCGATTATATTCAAGTTTCGCATTGTCTTCTTCGGTTTCCGCACTTCCTATATCGGGCAATTCTTCTAACTCCCTGCATAACTTTTCAATTGTATCTAATCGACTCTGAATAAGTTGTTTTACTATTTCCGGATATTCCTCTTTTACTTGAACAATGAATTCTTTGCGCACCTGGCGAGCCTTGCGACCTTGTAATTTTTCAATTATGCGCTCATCAATTTCATCTTTGGTAAATGGTCGCTTCAAATTGTTCACAATAGACTCATCACGAACAGTATCTTTGCCAAATGGCGTTTTGCCGCCATGCCCTTTTTTATGAAGAAAACGCTTTTTAATATCGGCATCGAGTTTCAAGAATTCAATCTCTAAATCGTATGTTCCACGCTGTTTTTCCCACTCAACCCTATGCTCATAGCGTTCTAAAAGTTCTTTGTAGAGAATTTCTTGTTCTTCCACATTCAATAGACCTGCTCGACCTGTGAGTTGTTTAATGGATCCTTCTTTACTCTCATTTCTAACCCTAATTCTTTCTCCAGTTTCAGTTGTTTCTATATGAAAAGTCGGATGCCCCATACGTTCGGCCAACAATGGGTTTTCTGTAATCCACTCCCAAGCCACTTTGTCACCGTACTTATTGAAAAAGTCTGGACTTTTAAGTGTATCATCGCTCGTTTTTTGAGATCCAGTTGTGTTAGCGTCCAACGACTTAAGTTTGCCTTTCAACATTGTCATTAAGCGTTGTTCAGCAGGAATATCACTGGTGATATAGTAATATTCCGGTAGTTCAACTTGCCCTGTACGGTTAATTCTTCCTCTCTTTTGAATTTCTGTGTTAATATCCAATTCAAATTGATGAATGATCATTGCACGGACACGTTGATCTACAAAGTCCTTAGAAGCATGTGCTGAAGATCCTGTACTACCCGTCGCATTAATTAATAACACGTCATAATCACCGGCATTAAACAACCTAAAGAATTTTTCGGTATCTGTCCTGAAAGATTGAACTACCGCTTCGTTTTCATCGAATCGAACACGTTGGTTTCTTCCGGTTACTTCGGCTACTTTGAAATGTTTTTGCTTATGCCCACCTAAACTATCTTTTTTGGGGGTGTTTTCAATAATATTTATTAATTGATCAATTGGAGAGATACTAAGCCCTGAACTCTCAGCCAAAATCGCATTTTTAATCTCTGTATATTTCGCGAATGCAGTCGAAGAAATGCTCTCTAAGTCTACTGTTCTTCGGGATTTTTCGCCATTTATGTCCGTATAGCTGTATGAAAACACAGAATCAAGACCTTTAATAAGGGTTCTTACGAAATCCAACTGCTCGGGAAGAATGACATCTCCATTCACCATGTTAAGGTCTTTCAAGAATGCACCCATTGTAGACTTAAATGCAATGACAACTTTTTTGTCTTCATTGAGCAGTTCAATGCATTTTTTTGCCACCTCTTCTACTTTTAAAGAAAATAGCATTTGATCCACAATATTAAATACTCGAGAAAAATAAGGGGAAAATTTAACGCCAAGACTTTTAGGTGATGAATCTGAATACTCTCCTTTTTTTCTCGCTTCCCTATGTATTTCTCCCATTATTGGTACGACATGTTCTTCTTCAAAGGCGACGATCATATTCATTATATGAATGATTTGGTTCACTCTTTCACGATTGAGACTTCTAGCTGGTTCTTCGTCTAAAGTGATATACTCTACGCGGACACCTTCATTAGATCGTTGTCTTCTTATCAATTGACCACTTTCCGCTAAATTTGAAGCCACGATTTCTTGCAGTGCCAAACCGCCCCATTGCATTGCTCCCACAAATACTGAATCTCTTAGACCAGTTTCTTGTATAGCTGTTTTTTTAGCATATAAAGGCATTACCTGCGGATACTTGGCAAAGGTGGCGCTTAAGTAGCAGCAAGCTTTGGAATGAGGGAGTACTGAACGCATCCAAATTCCTATAATTGAATCGACACCTCCGGCTGTGTGCGACTCATCAAGAATAAAAACCGTCTTTTTGTATTTCTTACTACCTTCTACACCTGCTTCAGCTAATTTTGCTAACCATAAACGCTTTGAAGGATGTGCTGATTGCACCTGTGAGTAGGTGCAAAAGATGCAATTATAATCTGAAGGCAAATAGTCAATAGTATCCGAAATCTCAACTGTAGGTTGAACATCTGGATCTGGAAGTGACTTTCTCAACTTTTTATGCCATTCTATGGATTCTTTACTTTCAGTAGGAACAGTTCGTATTGTTGTTATGATATCCAATTGATCCTTTGCAGTCAACGGAGCAAATACAACATTTCCATTTGAATCTTTAATTTTGGCCAAGGAATCCGTATTGACTATAAACGGATGAATATCGGCAAAGTCAATTCCTTGAAGATCCCGATACATATCCGAAAACAAGTCTGTTTTTTTAGTGAAAAATACAGGGAGGTATCCATTCATTAAGGCATGTCTAATCACGGCTGCGGCTTGACGGCCTTTACCTATTCCGGTTTGATCAGCAATTATTATTCCTTGTTCCCTGTCAAATTGACTCAAATAGAGGCCCAATGAATCAACTTGTTCGGCTCCGAGTGCTTTCCACAACTCATCTGTTGATCGGTATTTAAGGTTATTACGCACATAATTATCTATGTTTCCATTGATTTTTATCACCCTATTCAAAGCTTTCTGTACCTCGAAAGCCATATTGCGTGGAATGAGTGTATTAAGCCGGAACGGGGCTTTTGATTTGGGAACATACTCCACAAGTGCCTGTTCTTGCCCTGCGAGTTCAGCAACTTCTTCTGCGCTCTGAACAAATTCTTCGTCAATATTTAGTTCGTTTTCTTCCATTAACTTCAATTGTTGTTGATCGTTGAAAGTGCCTCTAAATAACTCCTTAAAGTGATTTCTGAATATACCTGCACTGCTTGTTGCTTTGATGTACCTGTATGTTTTAAGGATACTTCAGGTAAAGAATCGTCTAGCTCATCCCAATTGTCTTTTAATTGATGTAAAGCATGAATCATTTGGTGTGAGTTTATGAGAAATGCAGCAATATCATCAGCGTTCGAGCCACCATTGTAATTGACATCCAGGTATGATTCAATTAATGTTACTGGGTCTTCATTATCCTCAATCGACCTTTCTATTAATTCATAGATTTGAATTTGCAGGGCGGCTTCATGATCTTCGTAACGCTTAAATGCTTTGGGATTACTTACCAAATACAGGCGCAACTGTTGTTCGTTTTGCATCAATTGATTGTTATAAAAGATCATATCGCTATTTCGATTTCTAATTGTTTAATTACATAGTCAATTTCACAATCCACATGTGGTTCAACCCTTTCCCACAAGCCGTTAAAGCTATCAGCCACTTCTTCAAATTGAGGCTTTTCCCTTTTCGTTGGGGCAACTCCAACCGGCTCATTTTTTCGACCGCCAACCAAAATGAGCATTGTCTTTTCAACTGCTCCCTGCTTATTATATAACTTATAGCTATTAAGGTTAATCACATCGTCCACGAGGTAGTGCCTAAAAAGCCAGTTGAAAAAAGGTCGATATTTGGCAACAAAGCCATCATGACCAAAGTAAATGTGGCCCATTATGATAATAGCCGCTTTACCTGTGTCTTTAAGGCAATTCAAAGCTAAACCGGCCATCATATGCTCCATTCGAATATGTTTGGCTAGTCCAACATGGTTGTTAAAGTACTTCCGTATAATAAGTTCTTTATCGAACTTTTCGTCGTCCCATGTTGAAAATGGAGGGTTAGTAACTACTACATCATAGTTCTTTGTCATTTCATCTGGAAATGGCTGTGATGCATTTAGACTAGTAATCTTTTCGAATCCCTGGAATCGAAGTGAAGCCAATCGTGTTTGATCTATTTCATTAACATGTGTCTTTGAAGTTTTCGCACCAATAATAAGTAAACCATTGCCGGCACTTGGTTCGAATATAGACTCTGCTGAATCCATGCAGGTATATTGAGCAACTATGGCCGAAATTGGACATGAAGTTGAGTATTGTTTATAGAGTTCCTTGCTTGAATCAGAATAGGCGAATGTCGGTTGTAAATTATCCCAGAAGTGGACCATACTTTTTAGTCGCTCATTAAATGAGTATCCATTTTGGTAAATCTGCTTGTACCATATTAGCCAACTCAATTCAGCCGCTTCCCACATCATCCCCATGTTTGGCACATAAAGCTCTTTAGCTAACTTTTCGATTTGACCTTTCGTTGGCCTTTTTCCATCAGCATACATCTCATGCAAATTGGCTACAACTAAATCGATGTATGCATATTTATCTTCTTGTTGAGTTTTTACAATTAATGGCTCTGGTATCAGCCAAGGGTAATGATCTAACACGCTTGTCGGCACTTCTTTCTCTTCACTTAATGCTTGTTCAACTATTTTTTCGTGTTCGTGGCGATCATGGGCATCAAGAATCATTGCATCCCCTGTTTTTTCCATAGCACGCATTTGTTGATATTCCAAAGGTGTCAATTCCCAATCCTTCGTATTACTGACAGGATTGTTCGAATCCTTGACTGTTTCATCGACCATCAGATTAGCGGGTGTATTAGTAGAAATATGCTCTTCATTCTTAACGTCAGAAAAACTATCTAAATGAACTGAATACTTAATTCTACCAAGGTTTTGCCATTCAGAAATTCGTTGTTCCCATTCCTCCGACTTTCTAAGAAGATCCTGAAATAAATTATGATCCATTTTAGCGATTTCTTCCAAATGATTTTGATTTATTTGACCATTTGGTTCAAATAGGTTATGCCTCTTCAAGACTCTACTTATCTGATTCAACTCTTCACTTATGAGCTCCATTCTAAAATCAATATCAAATTTCGACAACGTTCCTACTTTCTTATTTTCTAGTAGTTCATTTGCCTGAAGCATTGACATCGTTTCAAAGTACATCAAGTTTTTACAGTACGCTGGTCTTCTATTTATGTACTCTTTAGCTTTATCTCGTGTCAATTGAAGACTATCAATTTCACCTTTTGAATCGAAAACGACCCAGACCAAGTTTTCTTTTGGTTTATTTGACTCTTTAGGATTGAGTTTTGAATCACTTTTTGGGCTGGCAATATACTGACCCGCTTTAAATAGCGTTCTAGCCTTTCGCTTGTAGTTTCTAGGGAAGACTTCTAGTTGCTTGAATGCCTCTTTATACTCATTACCCGCGAATTGATGAGCTATTTGTTTAGCTACATTTTTATAGGGATCAAATACAACAAACTCTTTAGCGATTACTTCATCATCAATCTGATAGTAAATGGTAACTAAAGAGAATTTACTCTTATCAATATTAGCTATGGATGGTTTGTATGATGGCGTGAGTAATACGCTTTCTATAGGAGCTCCCTTTTTTAAAGCAATCTTTAAATCTTCTGCAAATTGCTTATAGGAAGGGTGTTTTGAAACATACCATTTAAGGGGGGTGTGAAATGCTTGCTTAAAACCTATCGTTTCCAGGTATTCCGTTTGTTCGGCACTTAACTTTTCACTGAATATTAACTCAATTCCTTTTTTCTTTTCGTTATAAGCAAGATCTACCTTCATTGTGTTCAGAGTGCATTATTAATCAAAATTATGCGCCTCTTTAAAGGCAAATTTTGTATTGATTTTTCTTGTTCCTTTAAGGAATTAGTTACTGCTAAATTTAGTGTAAATGATATAGATTAAATTGGTGGTTCTTTGGTAGTATGACTTTACCACAACTAAGCCCACACCTACAAAACTTATGATTCTTGCCGAATAAAACAGATTTATAGCTTAACTGAATATTCATTTAATGTTCATTTCTATACTTATCTTTAAACAAGATAACTTTGAGCCCATTTTCACAAAACTTATTAATTGAGCTTATGTTGACTTCGTTCAAATAGAACCAATAGTTCATTTGATTGCTCTTTTATTACTTTTATCCCCAAAGTAAGCACATAGTATCTACCAACTTCGTCTATTACGTCATGTAAAAATTCTATTGGTACGGATTCACTTAATTTGTCAACTAAAGCTTTGGATGATTGTCTGTGCAGTAAAAACAACTCCAAGTTATCGGTTGCACCAGGTTCAGTATCCAATAGAACCGACTTTATCATTTTTGGCAAAAACAGTTTAGTCTTCAGGTACCATAAAAAATATGGACGAAATTCCAGGTTGTTTTTTACCTCATCTATGATTTTCATGATTCAATTTTTGTTTGATGATTGTTCTTAGACCTAAGATCTTCTTCAATTGATTTATGATCATTTTCATAAGAAGAAAAGAGATCTAAGTACCTGTTGACAAGAGCAGCCCTTTTCTCATTCTGCGTTTCCCAATCACCATATTCCTCCGGAGTCCATTCACCCTTCATTTTATGGCCACTGATATGACCGTTTAACTTCTTGCTTGAAGAGGCGGCTTTACCACATTCCGGACAGATATATGGCTGCGCTTCAAAGCGCACCCCTTGCGCTAGCATTGCGCTCATTTGCGCTTCCTCTGTGCTCGATTGCACTTGGTTTTGCGCGTCAGATTCTTCGTTTTGAATCTTTTTTCGATAATAAAAAAGATGAGTGAAAGTGAATATTGTTATTGGTAAAGCTGTATGTACCAAAACGATACCATAAACACTTTTCCCCGGTAGGAGTTGCCCAATTAGAGCCTGTGCAATCATTAGGATTAAGTATATCAGTGCATAGCGCATTTTACCCCTGACACTAAATATTAACACCGCCAAATCAATACCAATGGCATAGCACCAAGCGAACCAAGGATGCTCGTATTGTGTATTATTGTTGGAGAATACTTGTATTGAGGATGCTACCTGCGGAATCAGAAGTGTGCATAGAGCCGTGATCCAAAAGGCCTCATGTCCGATTAATCGTATTAAAAATGAATCTTTCATAGCATCAAAGGAAAATATCTTGCACCGTTTCTAAATTCCGAGAGGTATAACTATAGTTTTTCCAAACGTGTCGAAAGGCATTTTTTCTAATGTCATTACGTAATTCGTTGTCTTCTATCAGTAATTCTAACTTTTGAATCCATTCTTCTTTAGAACTAGCTAATAAGCCAGTTACCCCATCTTCTATAACATTATTATATGGTCCTACATCTGAAGCTATCACAGCAATATGCATAGATGCCAATTCAAAGTATTTAACTGGAGATTTACCGGCTCTATTAAAAGGAATGTCTTTCATTGGCAACATGACTATATCAAGCTCCAATTCATTCAAAGTGGTGAAATAACCTGGCTTGTATTGGTCGTTCTTTTGGTAGTCAACAAAATTCACAGAAGGTACATAATCGAATTTTATTCCTTCCATATAATTTGTTCCATTTTTATGCTTTCCATTCCAGCCGAAAAGAATTATCTCAATTTGATCCTGATAATTTTCACTTAAATGCTTCAATACATCTATTATTTCTAGTTGATCAAAATAAGTACCATAATTCCCTACAATCGCTACTCTCAACTTGTCTTGATCGCTATACTTTAACTCTGCTAAGTTTTCATAACTATAATGAGAAATAAGATTGGGGAGCACCTCTAAGCGTACATTCGATTCTGGATGGAATTCATCAATTAATCGATCATAATAAGCCAATAATTCTTCTGTTGGCCCTGTTACGACATCTACTGTAGCTAAATTTTTGAGTAAGTTTTCTTTTCGAGCCTGAATATCTCCCAATGGATGTTGTGAACGATAGCTCGGATGTTCTTTAGGTATAGCATGAAAATTCGAATCGATGTCCATGACAATTTGAACGTCTTGATTATGATTTTTCACCTCATCTATGAAGCTCATCCGGGATTCCGAATCTTGCTTATAAAGGTCCATAAACATTGGAGGTAATACTATGTAGTCTGACCAAGCAATAAGGTCCATGTCAATATGGTGGAGCTCTTCATCAAACGACTTTGCAAAATTCCATTTTCTTATATCAGTAGCAATTGCAGAATGAGAGTTAGTTTGATTGAGTTCAAGTAATGGCAAGATCATTCTGTAATAACCGCTAGCGTTTAACAATGGAGCGACATATAACACTTTTACCGTATCGCTTATTTCATTGGAGGTATATTGTGGGTATGCTTTATCAAATTCTTTATGTTGAAGTTGTTGGTATAGATTATATACAGTTTTCATTAATAAAGTCTTAAAGATTAGTTGTTTTGGATTTTGTTTAGATGTCCTGGGATTTCGCATTGGACTCCTTCGTAATAAAATGCTATTGGTGTCCTTTTAGCGGCAACAGGAGAGTCATTTTCAGCAATCAGAATACCATTCGCTTTGGAACCATATTCGATAATCTTCTTTTTGAACCTATTAATTCCAGTTTCTTTATTTTTAGATGCTGAATTGCGACTCTTCCAATCAATCGAATAAAAAGTTCTGGTATTACCGTCCTTAAACCAAACCACCATTACAGAGAACGAATCTCGGTTAATTCTCCAGCCTCCTGAAGGTCTTGATGTATTCATTGCATAAAGTGGTTTATAACGTCTATCAATTTGATTGTTTTATACCTGGAATCCCGATCATACACATGTACACTTACATGCTCGTTTGGTTTGGATATTCGCACAATTAATCGGGATAAAGGAATATTATATTCCAATGAAAGTTGCTGAAGGTAGTTTTTGACTGATTGACTTACCTTCGTTGATTGTGAACTGCTTCCAGTAAAAAAAATCACTAATTCATTTACAGATATTTGCCTAACAAACTTTCCCTGACAAAATAAATTAGCGATCAACTGCGTATCATTAGTTCCTATTCGAACATTTATACTGTTTTTTGGTTGTAACCGAGTTGCTGTAAAAAATCTACTGATATTAGAGGTTACCATTTTTTCATATCCAAACACATCTACTTTAACAGTGTTTAAATAGCTTTTTATTTTTTCGCTTATACCTGTTTTCTTCCTTTTTTCAATCATAGTTCAACTGTTTAATTCATATACATTTCCTTGTAGCTCGTGGGCGCTATAATGGCTGCATGAAATTGTTCCAATAATATTGGGTTTTTCAAATTTCGAATTCGCTGTTCACACTGTCTAAATAACTGGAGTGGAGGTTTCTGTTCTATACTGTTCCTCTTTTGATTGTTTAGATACCTTTTTATTTGTCCGTGCAAAACGAGCTGCTCTTGAACATCCTTTTGACGTGCCTTGAAGATTTCATGCCATTTCTTCGTTCCTGTAAATCCATATCGATTATTTGGGTCAAAGTACCGCTGTGGGAGCTGTACATATCTACGCTGGGGGTCTTTATCTATGTATTTTTTGACCAGGTAAATTCGTTCAATATATATTTGATGTACACGACTCAAGTTGGCATTGTTTACAGGTTCATACCATTGATAAAGTAATCTTATCGCTGTGTCTTCCTGTTGTTGGGTTAAGTATTTTTCTTTGTACAGTATGTTTTTTGCTAGTTTCCACAAAGAGAATGCATAAAATTTTAGGGAAGTGTCACGAGCTTTGGTCGAGGCCTCCTTTTCTTCATATTGCCCCGAAACCTCAGCCCGTGTTATTGACACTTTTTCCCTTGCTTCTTCGATAAAACCTAGGCATTTTTCCCTTGTGTTTCCAGTTTTTTTGTTGCCGGTAATGGCTAAATCTTTGTTCCGCGATTCAGCGGAACGCCATATTTTGTTGCTAGTACTGTAGCCTGTGTTCTGATTAGGATTTGCTGTGTTGATGGATGTTATCCACTTATCAACCTCATTTATTATATTATTGTAACTATTGTTACTAGTATCTCTATTAGGACATTTTGTCGTTTTATTTTTTTTAAGTATCAGGTTGTCAGTGTTTAATTTATTTGTACAAGTACTTCTGCTTTCAAGCTTTCCGACACTTTTATCCACCAGTTTTTCGGTTGGAATTATTATTTCTCCGTTTAATATGAGCTCATAACTCGAGTTAGTACCATGGAAAATTTTCTCCCTGATAATACCCGCTTCAATTAATCTAAGAATGTGTCGTTGGATGGTTCTTGGACTAGATTTGGCTAAAGATGATAAATGTGGATTGTTGGTTCTAAATCCTAGCAGATCGGCCTTATTAAGAGATTTAATTCCATTTCTTTTAATTAACCACCTTCCATATTCCTTAATAATCTCCTGAGCGGTATGAATGACGCTTGCCTTAATCTTTTTATTGTTAGGAACTTGATCATTGTATTGAACAATGTGCCGATCTAAGGCTTTAAATGCCTGGGAATAGTTAACCACTATCATAACTCACGGGTATATATCTTATGATTCAAAAAAAGAGTACAAGTAATCTTTTAACTGTACTTGCGCCATCTGTTGAGCGAACTCCAATTCATGAAAATTCAGTTTTAAACTTCTTATATTGGACGATAAGAGAAACTTATCTTCAAGTTGACATATTTCAAAAAGAATATTGTAATCACCATCTATCACTCCACACCAGGAATTTGGTCCGGTATCATGCCATATGAGATTTTTTAGTGTCAATTTATTTAGTTCCATGTTTGTTACTTTTTAATCGTTTCACTTTCCAACGCCAAAAGTACTTGGTATGTGCTACTAGTGTATTTTTCCGCGTCAACCAACCATTTTTCTTGGCAATATCATTCCATGCATCTGAAGAGGTCGCATACAACTTCTTAGATCGCCGTACCCAAAAATTCGTATTAGGAGCCATATTTAAGCAGGAAGGTCTGAATCAAAAAAAAACCTGATTATAACATTTTGCTATCTGATGATATTTTTTTCCAAAAACTTTAACAAACTGGGTTTGTAATAGAGGTAAATCCCACCGACCTTAGATATCAAAATACCATTCAAAGGGCTATTATCCCTGATTTCTTGCATTTTACTACTCCCCTTAATTTTAAGGATTCTCATGGCTTCTATCTTGGAAATCCACTCATCATCAGAACGTACTTTTTCGAGATTCTTAGTCGATTCCGAAATTATTTCACTTAAAGCCGACTTTACAATGTTCTTAATTTCGGTTTTGAGTAAATCGTAAGCCTCATCCCCTTCATACAGTAATACTTTCATAATTGTACCTGATTTAACTAAAACTCCAGAGATCGCTGACCATTAAAGACAGACACTACCTTTTTTTTAATGAGTTTCTCCCTACTCTTTTTCCTATTATCGTGCTCTTTGATCAATTGAAGCGCTGCATCGTAAATATCCTCCGCATTATTGGTTCTATTAGACTTAAAGCTAAAAAATCGAGTAACGGTTGATTGGGATAATCCAGACAGTTCAGTAATCTTCTTAATGTAATTATTAGGTAATTTCCTTTTGAGGCTCTCAATCTGGGCCATTTCTATACTCATTTCCAACAAATGATTAGAGACTTTTTCATTTATTTCCTTACACTCAAAAAAATCAAGAATAATTTTTGAACGAAACCCCGTACGTCCTTTTAATAACTGAAGGTAATTATTCGGCATAATTTCTTTTAGTGCCTCAATTTTTGTCCTTTCCATATTAATTTCGTTTTTGCTTAACCATCAACTAATACCTAAAAATGGTATATAAATTTAAAATATAATTCCAAACGATCTATCGAATTACTTAAATCTATACCCATTAAAGGTATATTTCAAGAAAAGAAAAATATTTTTCCAAAAATATTTACAACAAACTGATTATCAAGTCTTAAAAAATTTAAGCGAATTTAAAACGAACCCATAAAACCTCTCAAAAGACTGCAACTAATAAACCATAAATAACTAATAAACAATCAGTTAAATTGATTTCTGTATTTTTTCCACAATCATTCCACATTCGTAAAACAATCATTTATAGAAAATTCCTTTGAACAATTACACCGATTAGACTATATTCAAAAACTCACTATAAACAAGCCACGACTCTCTTAATGTATGTAATACGTAACAAAAACGAACAACAATGGAAAAGTCTAAAAAACTAACAGAAGGAAATCAATTAAAACCACTTACCACCCTGGACAAAAAATACCTACAAGCCATTGATATTATTATAGAACATAAATTAGCAAATAGCATGAGAGACATATCAATAAACCTAAACTTTAAGCATGATGCGGTTTATAGGACAAAATCATTGGGTGTTAGCCTAAATCTCCTTACTGCTACAATTGAAAAGTACGATCTCAATGCCAACTTTTTTTTTCATAATGACAAAACATTGTTCCGAAAAGGAAACAAAATCAATAAGCCCAAAACGGCAACACTTGTAAACCCCACTAATTCGTTATCAAAAATAGCCGATCTCATTTCTGATCACCTCATGCTCCAAACCAATCTATCCATACTTAATACCAACAAGGCCTCAGATCAAAAAAGTGCAACATAATAAAACGCCTATATTGACATCACATATAAACACTCGATTATAAAACTGACTACTGAAAACTATTGAACCACCATAAGATTATCTGCTAGAAAAAACAAACATGCTATAACGCGATTTCTTAACCAATAAACAACGTAGACAAATCTTTTTGTTTTAACATTTTTTTGCTTTAAACGAAAATCACAAAGTCCAGAATAGGGTACTAGAACTTATAGGCGAAATTAAACTCAGCTGTATTCCCAAAAATTCGTCTATTAGGACTTATCGGAAATTCATAAGCAAAAGAAACCACCATATTTGATCTGAGAGTTACTCCTGCGTTTAATAATACATAATTAATTCCCCGCACACCTCCCCCTAAATAAAAGGCTTCGTGACGATAGACCAGAAATGTCTCTAAGGCCGGAGCAATCGCTTCTGTCATCATAAAATTGAAGATTAATTCAATTTTACGTTGATCCTTAATTTTGAAATAGTGCCCATATGTAAAATGATGTAATCTAGCTGAAGGACGATATATACGATTACCAGCTAAATTCTTTATTTTTTTACCAGTCCGCAACCCATTCTCCATTGACCACCCCCAATAGTTTTTATCAGAATAGAGCCAGGTACCTATTGACAAGTCAAATAACGTGAACCTTACATTGGATTCATTATCATACAAATACGTTAAAGTAGGATCTTGAAAAGGGTCGTTTTGAATCCCATTATAAGGTGTAAATTCATCATTTTTGAATTTAAATCTATTTAAACTCGCTCCAAGAGCAAAAGAAAATCGCTTCCTTTTGGAAACAGCAAGATTATGAGATATTGTCAATTCAACTTTAGTTACCCGACGCTCATTTACCCTATCACGCAAAATACGCCCTCCGATGGTATGCCATTTATAGCCTTTAGTATTTCTAACGGTATCTCCAATTTTTTCATCTTTTCGCAACACTTTATTCATTAAAAGTACCTGGGTATTAATTTTTGAACTTAAATCGTTACTCAGCCATTGAAAGCGATTATACATGTTTACTTCTCCCAAGTCACACATCCCTCCCGCCGCTATATTATAAAAATAAGGGTTAGACGATGCGTGTGTAGAACTATAATACTGTTGTGCACTAGCAGTACTACTTAAAAAAAGTAGTACTGACAGAATGATTGCTTTATTCATAATTAAATTCTAATTTGCATCTGATATTAATCGCACCTCCCCGTTAAAACGTTAACCACTAGATAAGTAAAGTCTATAAAAATAAACTCCATTTGGCATCATTATGTTTCCACGTTCACTGAAACCGTTCCAAAAATGTTGTCTAGCCAAACGATGACCCAAATACTTATATACAAACAAGCCATTCCTATCGTAAACATTCAATTCAACATCATAACATTCTAATCCGTTAATCACCCACTCATCATTAATTCCGTCCCCATTGGGAGTAAAAAAATTAGGTATGTCAATTGTACATTCGTAATCAGGAATTGTATCCTGAGCATTACAAGCCTGGCCCCCACTTAACATCAAAGCAAGTATAAATAGAAAACAATAAAATTTCATCATAATTGCAAGCTTCCTCGTTAATTCAAATTTAATTATCATACACCTATTTGTCTTATTACGCAAAACAAAACCTCCAATAGCAAGCCATGCAAAGTCTTTGAATTTCTAATAAAATCTCCAAAACTATTTTCATTTCTAATCTTCCTTGGTGACTCTTGAATGTCATGAATCTCTTATTAATCTTACAGATCCACTATATCGTCTTTGTTTATTAGATACAGGTTCTCCGGCACTATTTAAGCAAAAATCAACACGTAAATCTATATAGTAAAAATAAACTCCATTTGGCATTTCCACACCTTCATAATTATTTCCATCCCAGTAATCAAAAATCCCTCGATATTTATAAACAACCATTCCATTTCTATCAACAATAGAAATTTCAGCTGATATGTAATAGTCAATACCATATATAATCCACTTATCATTAATTCCGTCTCCATTGGGAGTAAAGAAATTAGGTATGTCAATTACACATTCATAATCAGGAATTGTATCCTGAGCATTACAAGTCTGGCCCCCACCTAACATCAAAGCAAGTATAAATAGAAAACAATAAAATTTCATGGTTTCAAGATTTTAGCAAAAATAACAAAAAATTTAATACTTATAAGCCGGCATTTACATATCCAAATTAGATCTTTCAGTTTAATGATAAAATTTGAAATCTAATCTAAAGAACTGCTATTAAGATTCAATGTTAAAAAAGGCCACTTAACAGGTATAAACATATTGAAAAGTGTGCAAAAGGTGTGCAAATACAATTACACCAATAAAAAAAGCCACTTACGTAAAACATAAGTGGCTGATTTTCAGAGTGACCTCGCCAAGATTCAAACTTGGAACCTCTTGAGCCGTAATCAAGTGCTCTATTCAGTTGAGCTACGAGGCCAATTAGTAGCCGGCTTTAACTAAACCGGGCTGCAAATGTAACATTATTTTTCTTTTTCAGGAAATAATTCGGATAAAATATTCAATATTTGAGGAATAATCAGTTGCTTATTATCGTTGACCACCCGCCAACGACCTTTATCAATCATATCTTCTTCACTACGCTGTTTCGAAATGATCGCCTTCACATCTGCTTCTGTACGGTGTGTATCTCTAAGCAAAACACGCTGCATCCTCACCTCTAAAGGAGCTGTTACCACTACCACACCATCTAAGTCCTTATAGGTAGTCGTATCAAAGATCAGGGCTGCTTCTTTTACTAAAAGTCTAAAAGCGCTGTGCTCTTCTTTCCAGTCTTCAAAGTCTTTGGCTACTACCGGGTGTACCAGTTCATTCAATTTACCCAACAAGGTACCGTCATTAAAAGCGCGCTGGGCAATGAGAGTCCTGTTCAACCCGGATTCATTATAAGAATCTGCTCCGAAAATACGTTTTACTCCCTGCCTGATAGCTTCATCGTTATTCATCAACCACTTTGCCCTTGAATCTGCATCATATACGGCCGCTCCTGTTTCCTTAAAAATACGACACACTACAGATTTGCCGGCACCAATTCCACCGGTCACCCCTACTACCACCGGTTTATTCATTGGCTCTTAGCTTTAATTTCACCGGTCCCGTCAATTGAACCTGTTTCGGCACATGTGTGTAATTCAACACTACTGTGGAATCGAGTGCATCGAAAGAATCCTTTTTCACGCTCACTTTAATGCGGGCCTGTTTTTTAATAGTGTTAATATCAAAGGCTTTCAGCGACACCTTAATGCTATCCGGAGCATCAACGCCCTTGGGTAAGCCTCGTTTATCAAGCATCAAATAGCTTGTTTTGATTTGTTTTTTTTCCAGCTGCACATTAACAACCAACTCATTGGGAATAGCTTCCACAAAATCGGGGAGGTCATCATTAATATTAATTTTGAAGTGATTAAGATTCTGACCTTCTGAAAGTGCTTTTATCCTCAAAAACAGTGTATCATCCAACCTGTCTGTTACAGACGTCGCACCCGTCACGTTCAAAATAGCAGGACGTATACTGTATTCACCTTTAATACGATTGTCAGGCGACATAATCGAAGAGTCTAACAGGACTTGCACCTGTTTTTGGCCAATTTCATCTAGGTTAACATCAATATCATGATTGACTACAAAATTCACTTTAAAATCGACCTGATCTGTTAACAGTCGCTCAAGTTCCGAACCTGAAATCGACTGTAAATTGCTCAACTTACCGGCATGAACCCGGAGTTCATCAACACCATAGCCCAAATTTTTGATAAACAGCCGCCAGCCATTTTCAGAAATATTTATTAAAACCGTATTCTGCGGTTCGCCAATAAACATATAATCTTTTCCCGTTTCAATTTTCAAGGGAAAGGCAATACTGGAATTATAACTGCGGCTCATAGCCTGTAAAAACCAAAAAGCAGTGGCCATGACAAAGCATAGCAACACTGCTCTAAGATTTAAACCTGTTTTATTTACCCACTTGCTCATATGGGTATATTGTTATTTTTTTGTTGCCGAAGGCATTGAAATAGAAGATCTATCTAGTGTTAAAAGAGTCCCCTTGTGAACATCTACTAATACTTTTTCACCTTCTATACTTTTAACTTTTCCGTAAATGCCTCCAACGGTCATCACATCATCTCCGGTCTTAATTGATTCGCGGTATTTACGTTGTTCTTTTTGCTTTTTCTGCTGAGGACGAATCATTAAGAAGTACATGGCAAGAACCAAGCCAATAGGAATTATCAGACCTTGAATATTAAATTGTCCTTGACCCTGTGCCTGCAACAATATAGAATTTAACATATTTTATTTATTTGTTTATAGAGTTATTCCTTATCACCACTGGCAGGAGTTTCAGGAACCTTCACTACCCCTTTTAAGTATACCACTTCGCTGCCATAATTGGTAGTGATTGTAATTGATTTTCTTTGAGTACCTCTTTTTCCACGAGAATTAAACTTCACATGAATCTCATCGTTGGCCCCCGGAGCTGTTGGTTCTTTTGTCCATTTCGGAACGGTACAACCACAAGACGCACGTGCATTTGAAATGATCAACGGCGCATCACCAATGTTTTTGTATTTAAAAGTGTGCTCTACTACATCGCCTTGTTGAATTTCACCAAAAGCGAACTCAGTCTCTTCAAACTGCATTTTTGCCTGCCCGGCAGGTTTTTGCTCTTCTTCAACAACTGGCTTTGCTTCTTCTACTTTAGCCACTTCTTTCTTTGCTGCTTCTACCTTAGGAGCAGGCGCGGGAGTTTCCACTTCTTTTTCAGCAATTGCTTCCGTACTTTCTGCTGCAGGTTCTTCAGTAGCTTGTTCTTCACTTTGCGCACTTGAATCTGTTGGAGCCGGTTCTGCAACTACTTCTTCAGCAGCTGCCGGTTGATTTTCTTGAACAGGTGTTACAGCTTCTGCTGCTTCACCACTTTCTTCTTTGGCATCACCGCCACATGAGAACATAAGCCCACTGCCTACTAAAAGGGCTACAACGTACGATCTATTCAGGTTAATTCTTTTCATTTTCTTTGTGATAGTTTGATTATAAAAATCGGTCAAAATTAACATTTATTAATTAATAAAAAAAAGGCTTAAACAGTTCCTTTTTCAAAAAAATAACGAAAGTATCTTACTCAAATTATAATTAATGGCTTATATCAGTTTAAATGGAATGTTAATTTTTCCTGGAATGTGGAAAATTAGTTAAAATATCATTCAACTTTTTCTCGTATACCGGGTATTGCCAGAGGTCATTATGCATTCCGCCTTCAATAATTGTGAGATCAATTGCGGGCTTCATCTTTTTTAGTCTTAAACTATGGTTAAATGGCACCAATTCATCGTTGGTACCGTGAAAAGCAAAAACCGGGCAATAGAGTCTCTTAATCCAATAATCACTGCGTATGGGATACTTTAAAATAATCTTGTTCGGAAGATAAGGAGCCACCTTATTCGCCATAGCCAACATACTCACATAGGGGGTTTCTAAAATCAGCAGCGGGCTTTTAACTTTTTTGGCCAGCTTGGTAGCTATTCCTGACCCTAGCGATATGCCATATTGAATAATCTGATTTGCAGGGTAACGTGCTAATAAAAAATCATACGCTGCACGTGCATCGCGGTGAAGGCCTAATTCACTCATAGGCCCCGTACTCTTACCAAAAGTTCGGTAATCATAAAACAGTACATCATACTGGTTATCAGTAAAAAAAGGATAGCGCTCTGCCCAATCATTAATATTTCGGGCATTACCATGATGAAATAAAACAACACCCCTTGGTTTTTCCACTTTGAATAAAAGTGCATTAACTACCACTCCTCTCCTAATCTTCAGGTAATGCTCTTCAAAAGAATGATTAAATTTAAACTGATACCCTTTGTCCAGCGTTTCCGGATAAAAGAGCATTTTTTCCTGTATCAGATAAAACGCTCCGACAAAAAGCAGGTACAGCCCTGCCAAAACCGCTAAAACAACTAATAAAATATTCATATGAGCTATGAAACCTACCTGATTTTACGGCTTATAAGGGTAGATGTTTGATAAGTCCAAATCTAGGCTTAGTCAACTAAGGCATTTATCATTGTAATAACCACGACTTGAAATCATCAAAGTTATTACTCATAGGAATAGCAGACTTTTCTTTCTTAATTATTTCCTGTAGTGCTTCGGGCATATCCACTTCCTGCTCTATCACCTCATCGACTATCTCCTTAAATTTAGACGGGTGTGCAGTTGAAAGAAATACACCTATGGCATCCCTTTCCTGTTCTTTCAATTCATCTACTAATCCCATGAAAGCCACAGCCGTGTGTGGACACATCACGTAACCCGTCTCATCATAAACTTTTCGGATAGCATAAACAGTAACTTCATCATTATAAAAACGACCTGACACATTATTTCTCACGTTAAATATATCGTTGTCGTGCAATGCCTCCATACGCGGAAAATTACTTGGATTCCCTACATCCATGGCGTTTGAAAGGGTAGCAACCGAAGGTTTGGGTTCGAACAATGCCGTGCGTATGTATTCCGGTACTATTTTGTTGACATTGGTAGCAGCTACAAAATGGGCAATAGGAATACCCATTTTTTGAGCAATTAAGCCACCACATAAGTTACCAAAATTCCCACTGGGCACGGAAACAACTATCGGTTTACCTAAATGCTTCAGTTGGGCATAGGCATTAGCATAATAAAACGATTGGGGAATCAATCGCGCTATATTAATGGAATTCGCGGAACTCAGGTTAAGCCGCTCATTCAATTCTTTATCTAAAAACGCCGATTTTACCATGTACTGGCAATCGTCAAAGACACCATCGACTTCCAAGGCCGTGATATTATTCCCGAGCGTGGTGAGTTGCTTTTCCTGGTTCTCGCTCACTTTCCCTTTCGGATATAAAATAGTTACCTTAATACCCGGCACATTCAGAAAGCCCTGAGCAACGGCACTTCCGGTATCTCCTGAAGTTGCGACAAGTATGTTTATTTCTTTTGATTCGTTCTTCAAATAATAGGACATCGTACGAGCCATAAAACGCGCACCGAAATCCTTAAAAGCAAATGAAGGCCCATGGAAAAGCTCCAGTACAAAGGTATTATCTGTGACGGGTTTAAGCGGTGCCTCAAAGTTGATTGCCTGCTCTATTATCTCTTTTAAATCACTGGACGGAATTTCATCTCCGATCAGCTTTTGAGCGATTTCGAAAGCAATCACCGGAAATGCATACGTTTCAATATGCTGAACAAAGTCCTTGCTAAGGCTTGGAATACTGGTAGGCATGTATAAACCATTATCTGAAGGAAGCCCTTTAAATAAAGCTTCTTTAAAACTTACATGAGGCACTCTACCTTTTGTACTATATAATTCCATGATTAATTGCTTCGAATTTTAGGTTATGTTATAATTCTTGGGCCCTCAGTGTTTATACTGGATATGAACACTTCGCTTTCGATATTAATTTCATCATACACCGCTTTTAATGCAGCCTTCACTTTTTCTGCAACTTCCTTTCCTTTGCTCAAAGCAAAAATGGAAGGTCCTGATCCCGAGATGCTGCATCCTAAAGCACCATTTTCAATAGCTGCCTGTTTGGCACGATCGAAGCCGGGAATGAGAATAGAGCGAACTGGTTCTACAATTACGTCTTGCAAAGACCTGCCTATGAGTTCATAATCTTCACGATACAAGCCGGCTATAAGTCCTCCAACATTCCCCCACTGCTCAACAGCGCTCTTCAATTCCACCTGCCGTCTCAATATGGAACGCGCATCTTTGGTTTTCACTTCAATATGCGGATGTATGATTGTGGCGAATAGATCAGATGGTGTAGGTAATTTCACAACATCGAGCGGCGCATAACTTCGAATAAGCACAAAGCCACCTAACAAAGCAGGAGCAACATTATCTGCATGTGGAGATCCACAAGCCAGCCGCTCTCCTTCCATGGCAAAAGGAAGTAATTCTTCTTGAGCCATTGGTCTGCCTAATAATTCATTAAGCGCATACACCCCTACAACTGAGCTGGCGGCTGAAGACCCCAAACCGCTCTTAAGCGGCATTTTCTTGTCCAGTTTTATGTTAACACCAAGCTCGGTTTTACCCAATACTTTTAAATACTCCTGAATTACAAGACTCACGGTGTTTAAGTTGGGATCGAGCGGCAACTTACCTCCATCTCCGCTAATCGATACAATTTGAATACCTGGGTTAGCCTCTTCTATTTCTACTTCTACACAATCACCCGGTTCATCGACAGAAAAGCCCAGAACGTCAAATCCACAACCAACATTGGCCACTGTAGCGGGTGCAAATGCTTTGATAACTTTAGACATGGCACTAATTGTTATTGCTTAATACGATGATATCTGCAAACACACCTGCTGCTGTCACAGCGGCTCCGGCACCAGGACCTTTTATAACCAATGGGTTTGTTTCATAGCGCTTTGTGGTATAGGATATCATGTTATCACTTCCCGAAAGGGAATTAAAAGGGTGATCTGCATCCACAGCACGTAATCCTACCTGTACTTTTTTGTCTTCTAATGTTGCGATGAAGCACATTTTTTTTCCTTGTGCTTCATTCAGTATATTTTTAAACACATCATCTGCTTGTTCCAGTTCCGCGAAGAATTTGTCAACATCAGGAGCTTCCAGACAAGCCTGAGGCATAATATTTTCTATTACTATATCTTCTGGTTCCAAGTCAAAACCAGCTTCTCTAGCCAAAATGAGTATTTTTCTGGCTACATCCATTCCATTAAGGTCATCGCGAGGGTCTGGCTCTGTAAAACCAGCTTCCTTCGCCTTGAGCACTACCTCTTTAAAAGAAGATGTCCCGTCATAGGTATTGAAAATATAAGACAATGACCCTGATAACACCCCTTCTATTTTTATTATTTCGTCGCCACTCTTAATCAGATCCTGCAGTGTGCGAATAACAGGTAACCCTGCACCTACATTCGTTTCATAAAGGAATTTAGCGCCAGACCTGAATGCTACTTTCTTTAGCGAAACGTAACGTTCGTACGAACTTGAATTCGCAATTTTATTTGGTGTAACGATGCTAACACTTGCCTCGAGTATTTCTTCGTAAAAGTCGGGAAGCTGTTTGTTGCTTGTATTATCAACGAAAACAGAATTAGGCAAATTCAATTCCTTTATTTTGGCTACAAAATGCGGAAATGACATTTCTTCCTCAGACTGTTCGAGTGAAGACTTCCAATTTTCCAGGTCTAAGCCTTCTTCGTCTACCAGCATTTTTCGGCTATTGGCAATAGCAACAACTTTGATACTTAAACCCAAATGTTGATGCAGGTAATCATCCTGATCTTTAATCTGTTTTAATAAGGTAGAACCAATGAGTCCCGGGCCAACCATGAACACATTTATCGTACGGTATTCGGACAAGAAGAACGCATCATGCAATGCATTCAATGCCTTGGAAATATCTTGTTTTTCAATCACAGCCGACACATTTAACTCAGATGATCCCTGCGCGATGGCCACCACATTAATACCATTTTTCCCTAGTGCATCGAACATTTTACCTGAAATACCGGGGGTATTCATCATGTTTTCACCGATAATGGCTACAACAGAAAGGTCTTTAATGACACGCACCTCGTCGATACGTTTTGCCTGAACTTCGTATTGAAACTCATCTTCTATTACCTGTTTGGCTACCACCCCTTGCCCAGGTGCGACAGCAAATGTGATGCTATGCTCTGATGAGGCCTGCGTTATCAGGATGATATTGATGTCGTGCTGAGCTAGGCAACTGAACAATCTACCCGAAACTCCTGATACACCAATCATGCCACTTCCCTGAACACATACCAGTGAGACATCATTAACACTGGAAATACCTTTCACGCGCATTTTGTTCGCTTTGCCACTCTTATCGCTAATATAAGTACCCGGATAAGAAGGATTGAACGTATTTCTTATCCTAATCGGAATATTCTTGGTAAATACGGGCTGTAAGGTTGGCGGATAAATAACTTTTGCACCAAAGTGCGACATTTCCATAGCCTCACTATATGAAATGGCAGGCAACGAAAAGGCATTCTTCACTTTACGCGGGTCTGCGGTCATAACACCGTCTACATCTGTCCATATTTCCGTCTCGTCGGCATCCAACGCTGCGGCAAATACGGCAGCGGTGTAGTCCGAGCCACCTCTTCCCAAGGTTGTAGTGGTTCCGTTTTTGTCGGAAGCAATAAAACCGGTTATAAATTGACTGTTCGTACTATTTTTGAAATGATCAATAATATTTGAATTGGTTTCCTTAAAGTCGATTTTTGCATTACCAAAACGACTGTTTGTTTTTACCAGTTTTCGCGCATCGAGGTATTCGGCATTGATGCCCTGCACCTTTGCCGCTTGTGCAATCACATAGGCGTTAATACGTTCGCCATGACTTAGCACAAAATCCAGCGATTTGTTCGAAAGCTCATTTACCTGGTAAATACCTTGCAGTATATCTTCCAAATCGTTGAGCTTGCGTTTCACCGTTGCAAAAACTTCACTTTGAATTTGGGCAGGAATCAAGGTTCTTACAATGTCAAAATGTTTTTCTTCAAAACTTTGTAGAACTGTGGTGTAAGTTGTGTCCTTTTCAGAAGCCATTTCGCTCATTCTAATGAGCTCGTTAGTCATGCCGCCGACAGCAGAAAACACTACTGCAAACTTCTCTCCTTCATCACTTAACTTTTTCAGAATACCTATTACCTTCTGAATGTTTTCTGTAGACCCTACTGAAGTGCCTCCGAACTTTAATATCTTCATTTTTCAAAAGTTTTGTCTTTCCCAGCTACAAACCTGAGACGACTAATTTCGCGATCGACAAATATCGAAATCCGAGCACTATTCTCCTAATTTTCTGTTAAAATTTCATCGCTGATTAAAATTTGACCGCTAAAAAAAAGAAATTACCGAAGCGTTCACTCTTAATGAAAAATCAAACGCTATAGGCTGTTTCTTTTGAACTTCGGGAAGCGGCATTTACTTTATAAATAAGCACACCTTCTTTGGAAACCTGTACCTCAAACGCCCCATCACTTTGCAATTTGCGCACTACCTGGTCTATTCTGCTTACAGTTTGTTTTAAAGCAACAGAGGCTTCTGTTACGGTAATTTTACCACCCCTTTTCATGGCCAGCTTCATGACGTTTATTTCCAGGTCTTTGTCTTTATCTTTGGTTCTGACAATTCTCGCTCTTACGTATATGAGTGTACCTCCAAGAAATGGCAGTAATGTAAAAAAGAAAAAATAGCCAAAATTATTAAGCACGAAACCTTCGGCGAAGAAGTTTATACACATGAAGATTATTCCCGTGACTATAGAAATTCCTATGAAAAATAATCCGGCAAAATGAGTGAATAGATTTGACAATCTCATAGTTCGTGGTTTTGAAACGTTTACTTATTAATTAACGAAAAAAAACCGAGAAATATTCTCTTTAACCTCTTTTTAGCGATATCGTGCACAGTCTAATCTAAAATTAGACTGTACAATGATTATTAATATTCGTCTTCGTTGAAAAGAAAATCTTCCTTAGTAGGATAATCTGGCCAAATCTCTTCAATTGATTCGTATGGCTGCCCATCATCTTCCAAATCTTCCAGATTTTCAACTACCTCGTTTGGTGCTCCAGTACGAATCGAATAATCGATTAATTCATCTTTTGTTGCCGGCCATGGCGCATCTTCCAAATAGGAAGCTAACTCTAACGTCCAATACATTTTTGTACCTCCCTTTTATTTATTTCTGCAAATGTATAAATATAATACAGCTATACAAGTAGTAATATTGAGAATTACGTTGATTTTTTCGATTTAGTTTGAATTATACAAAATATAATTTATTCAATTGGTCTAATATTGTTTTTTTTGCTTTCAGCTTTCGTTCGTGTTCACGATATCGCCTGTGCATGGGAGAGTGTTCTCCCATAGACATGAGGGATTGAAACATGGAATTGTCATTGTTATAATTCCTTAATACCTCTTCTTCTTTTTTAATGAGGTGCTTCAATAGTTGTTGTCTTAATTCAGCCCTTCTGGCTTCCGGTTCTTCGAGAAAACCTTCATTTCTGGTCTGAAGCAATTTATTTACAAAACTCCTTTCAAGAACAAGCTGTACAGCACCATGATACCTATCGCGTAATGAGCTATCAATTTTCAAACGATCGCTCACTTTCTTCCATTCGAACTGAAGGCTCTTTAAACGCTTCTGGTCGGGAAACTCCTGATTTCCAAGCACCTCTAAGCCTTCAACAATTATATTTAGCTGCTCTACGCGCTTTTGATCGTTTCTTTTGCGTAGATTTAGTTGGTGTCCTTCCTTTTTAACCTGATTAAAAAATGTATCTCCAATCTCCTTAAACTCATCCCATAAAGGGGTAAGTATATTTTTAGGAACAAAACCGTTTTCTTTCCAACTTAGCTGTAGTTTTTTAAACTTCTCTACTTGTTCCGCATTTATAGGTTCTTTGAGCAATTCTCTGGCCTGATGAATAAACTCTTTGTAGTTATTTATTCTTACCTGATTTAATTCTTTTTTGACGTTTAAAAGCTCGTTTCGATTATTAAAAAAACCATTAACAAGTTCCTTATACTCGTTTTCAAGGTCTTCATTTAACTCATCTGATACGCGACCGGTTTTTAGCCACCTTTGCTGAATGGACTTTACGTCATTAAATTTCCCAAGCCAGTCTTCCGTCTCACAAATCGATTTTAATTCGGCTATCAGATTATTCTTTATAAGCAAATTACGCTTACGACTTTCTTCCACCTGCGACTGAAGTAACTGTTCAATGGCTACTAATCGTTTATATAAACCTTCGAAGTCGCCCACTGCATTATAGCTGAACAAATGTTCTTTCATATGTATGACTTTCATCAGGAAAGAACCTTTGTTAGTGGAACTATTAATTTTTTCTTCTAATTGGTTGACGGATTCCAGCAACTTTTCGAATCTATTCTCGAAATAAAGTATTGAGGCTGAGAAGTCTTCCTTTACATCACCTATTTGTCGTTCTTTCTGGTCTGCAAAGGCTCGCAAGTAAATCTTATTGTCCTTGATAAAACAATAATCGTGGTCTATTTCATTCATGGTAATTACAATAGCTTAGTTTGTTGGTTAGTTTTGGTAATAGTTGTATTTATTGCCCTGTACAAATGTATTACATAACCATTTGAATTCCAGAACAATTTATTTTTTTTTTAATATCCGCCAAGTCTTTTACGTGTAAACCATTCCACAAAGGCTAGCAGTATAAACAAGTATAACAACCAATGGTAGCGAAAAATTGATTCTTCTTCTTCTTCTGAATGAATGATTTCTTTGGGGTTTAATTTAGCAATATCTGCTAGTATTTTCTTGTGATCATCCTTGTTGTATGCATAGGCACCAGATTTTTTTGACAGCAACTGTAAGTGCTCATGTTTTGCCGTCAAATCAACAATTTCAAGCTTTTGGTGGTTAATCACAATTGCTCCTTTCACAATATGTTTGTCGTTATTTAACGTTGAACTTGCTTCAAAATTATATACCCCCTCTTTCAGCCTATTAGTATAATAGGCCAGCCTTCCCTGTGATGTAACGAAATCATACTCTGAGGTTTTTCCGTCTTTATCCTTGATTTTCAGCTTAACGTTTTGGTCGTATACTTTCTCATATAATTCATTATATGTTTCGATAGTAAATCCTGGTTTTTGAGCTTCGCTGAATTCTTCTTCTGTAGTTCTTACCCTTAGTTTTCTTTTATCATTACCTGTAGCTAGTAGTTGAATAGTTTTACCCAGCCAGCCATCCATCAGTGTCGTATGCTCACTCTCCATAAACTCAAACAAACGCCAGCGCCATAAATCCGAGCTTGTAATTACAGCTTCTTTATTACCATCCAACGATCTGAAGGCAGACAGTGCTTTTTCGGTCTGCACGCCACCAACCTGTTGGTAGGTCATTACCTCTGCATCCCCCTTCAGTGTATATTCGCCGAATGGCACATTTAAAGGAGGTGCATTATCGAAGATATCGAATTTGTCTTTATCATAATTGAAATGGTCAAAAGCTTCATTCATAGCCATCGTCACCTCATCACTTCTATTTAATTGCTTTTTTATTTTCAAGCATTTATTGGTTTCAGAAAATAACTTCAGGTCGGTGTTAGAACCTAATACAAAAAGCCGGTTAATAGCTTTATTATTATAATGCTGAAGGAGTTTATTCCCCACTCGCTTGAGATTAGGTATCTGGTGAAAAATCACCAAATCTGTTTTCTCGTAAGTGGGTATATTTTTGTCAGTACTTAGTACGTGTACAATCAATTCGTACTTATCTTGCTTGTCCAGTACGGATTTAATCATCTTAATGTCCGGGTGTGGAGACGACGCATACAAGACTATTTTTTGACGTTCATTGATGACTTCAACATACGCATTCTTACTGTTATTCAAATTGGTATACTCGCCCTTTTCAGGAATTACATCGACGGTATAATGAAGTATCCCCTCCTGATCGGCATCCAGTTCAAAGCTAACACGTGTATCGTCCTGATCTTTGCCCAGTGTCACCTTCTTCTCTTCAAGAAGCACTCCTTTTCTACTTATTCTTACCTTTATTTCTTTATTGGCAAAACCTTTATGCGAAATCTCGGCGACAAGCGGAAATTTATTCTTATATAAGGCGATCTTATTATAATATAATACATTAAGGGCTATATCATTGTGTATTTCGGCATCACCAAATGCAATTGTATGAACAGGCACATTGTAACTTTGGTATTGTGGTGCCAGGCCCGCATTGGCAATACCGTCAGACAGCAAGTACATTCCGCCAAAGTTCAACCCTTCAAATTCATTTTCCACACCATCGAGTAGCTGATCGATATTGGTCTGCTGTGCTGTGAACTTCAATATATTTGAAGAGTCAGCATCCAGGGATCTTAATTTCACCTCAAAACCTTTATCTTCAAGTGTTTTACTTAACAGGGATACTGTTTCCGAAACTTCTGCCTGAACATTCGGATTTACATGCAACATGGACTCAGAGTTGTCCACAGCAATAACCATAATAGGTTTCTCAATTATATTGATCACCTTATTCAAAACAGGTTCGAGTAACAAAAACACCAGTGCTGCTACAAGTACACCTCTTACAACTCCCAGTACGCTTGCATAAGTTTTAGACCAGACCCTTTTACCTCTGTATAACAAATAGGCGTAGGCACCTCCTATTAAAAGGCATATTAATACATACCAAAATGGATAGTGTATATGAAATTGCAATTTTTCCATTTAATGAAAGAAATAAGTGGTTGCTTTCATCTAATTTAACGTTGCTCGCTTTAAAATTACGAAATGAATTATTAAAAGGAACAACGTTAAAATCACCTACTCAGTATAAATTTATAATCAATTTTATTTAATTACCCGATTAATTAGGTGAGCATTCCGCCATCTACCTGAATAACCTGCCCTGTCACATAAGATGACATGTCGGAACCGAGATAAACAGCACAATCAGCTACATTCTCGCCCTGTCCCAATTTCGCCAAAGGTATATTTTTAATCCATTCCGACTTTACATCTTCCGGTAATTGGTCTGTCATTTCGGTTTCAATAAAACCAGGAGCAATCGCATTAGATCTTATATTTCTGGAGCCCAATTCCAGTGCTACTGATTTTGTAAAACCAATAATTCCTGCTTTTGATGCCGAGTAATTTGCCTGCCCTGCATTACCGCGTAACCCTACTATAGAGGAGATGTTGATTATGGACCCCCAACGCTGTTTCATCATTGGCCTTAAAACCGCTTTCACCAGATTAAACCCGGCTTTAAGGTTCACATTTATCACCTGATCCCACTGCTCTTCTGTCATTCTCATCAGTAAACCGTCCTTCGTAATTCCAGCATTATTAACTACTATATCTACAGTTCCAAAATCTTCCAAAATTGCGCTCACCAAGTCCGCTGCTGCCTGAAAATCAGATGCATCCGAACGATACCCTTTGGCTTTAACACCCAAGGCTTCTAATTCTTTCTCCAAAGCTTGACCTTTTTCCACACTGGACAAATAGGTAAATGCTACATTAGCACCTTGTTGTGCATACTTCAATGCAATTGCGCGCCCTATTCCTTTAGATGCCCCGGTTATTAAGGCATTTTTACCTTCAAGTAACTTCATGCTTTATTATTAAGTTTAACAGTTCTTCACGAAAAAATCGTATTATTGTACTTACAATGATAGCCACGAATTTAAAGAGAATTTTCCGAACCTTATTCATCTTTTTTGTAGCTTTTTCTATGAGTTCATGTTTAGAACTGATAGATGATGTAACGTTTAACGAAAACGGAAGTGGTCAGATAAAGCTAACATTAAATTTAAGTAAAAGTAAAACCCAGATCGAAAAATTGCTTCAAGAAGACCAGATCAATGGGGTCAAAATCCCGAGTATCAGTACAATTGATGAGCATATTGCTGCTACTGTAAATACGCTAAATACCACGCAGGGCATCTCAGAAGTTTCCCACTCTTTCGACAAGAAAAATTACATCCTAAAGCTAAACTATTCTTTTAGCTCTATCAAAACTTTAAACAACTCATTCAATATTGCGTTAAACACACTTATTCAAAAAGAACAGCGTATTTCTTTTCCCATTGAATTCAGGGCTAATGAAAAAGGAATCACAAAGTCTGTAAATGCCGACTTTATTCATTCCTTAGATAAAGAACTAGGCGGGTTTGGTTTTATGGAATTGGGTAGTTCTTCATTGGTTTCTATATTCCGTTTCGACAGCATGGTAAATTCCACTAGCAATTCCAGTACAAAAATATCCAAATCGGGTAAATCAACATTCACCAAATTATTATTGTCGGAAATATTGGACACACCAAATAAAGGGAACATTACCGTACATTTAAGATGAAAACTAGCAGGCTTATATTTATTCTTCTCGGACTCATTATTTTTATAGCAAAAACTACTTTTGTTTCAAATGCTCAATCATCCAATATCAAATTACTTAAGCGCGTTCCTGAAAATGCCATTTGTGTTATTTCATACGACAACGACTATTTGTTATCAAAAGTAGACATCAACACCTTAAAGGAGTTGCCTATGGTACAACTCGCTTTTAGTGAAATGAAAAGAGAACTTCGGGCAGATAGTTCTATACTTATCAACCTTTGGAACGATCCTAACAACTACGGAATAAACTTCGCTCAGGGCTATGTGTCCTATATCAATATAACTGATATTGAGCTAAACACACCCACAAGTTCTTTTACGATATTGATCCCGCTATCATCGAAAAAGAAATTTGAATCATTACTCAAGGGACTCGCCAAAGAGCACTACAAGGAAAATGTAGAAAAAAGAAAAAAGTACAAGGCACTTCAAAAACGATCACTGGGTATTGGGTGGAACAAAAACACCCTGGCTATTACAACCGGAAATATTACAGGGCTCGACTTAGAAAGCATAATGGACTCTACCTTTTTGTATTACCACAAGAAATCGGTATTAAACAATTCTAAGCTAAAGTCAGTGCTTACCCAAAAAAATGACATGACGGCCTGGGTTAATTTGGATAGTTATATGTCTATATTTGACAAACTGCTCAATCAGGAACTCAAGGAAGACTCATTACAGCTTTCCATTCTAAATAAGCTCAATGATCAAATCAAAGAATATGATGTAACCGGAAATCATGGCATTCTGAATTTTGAAAAAAGCACCATTAATTTCTCATACAATCTGGAGATCAATGATTCTTTAAATGATTTACTTAAAAAGTTTCGTGCCAGTCCTCATATAGACAAAATAGACAAATACCTTTCTCATAAAGACATTTATGCCGTAGCAGGAATAAATATTGACCTCAAAAATGCGTCTCAGGCGCTCATAGATGAGTTCAACCCTTTGGCAAACTCTATATATGAACTTATCAACGAATCGCCTGAAACACAGCATTATGACGATGCTGAAGCAGTTCAGATTGACGACGCGACTGACCCTGTTGTAACAGAATATGTAGAAGAAAATAAAGATACAAATGACATAGCAGTAAATGAAAGTGTAGAAAATTCCGATACAAATAACCTCGAAAAGATGAAGCAACTCGACTTCTCCAATAAAGATATAAGAGACTCTGTTTTAAATGTTTTACAATTAGAAAAAGACGATCTCACTAATCTTTTCACCGGAGAGGCTTACTTGTGTTACACAGGAAACGATACACGCGTAGATACTTTTACGACCTACGATTATATAGAAAATGAAGATGGTGAATTTGTTTATGATCAGGTAGAAAAAACAGAACTGGAGCAAATCCCACTGTTCAATTTGTATGTTTTTACCAATGCCCGCTCAAAATTTGATCGCTTATTCGAAGTATTCGATTCTCTCGGAATTCTGTCTAATGAAGGTAGCTATTATTATAATAATATTGGTCAAGACTACATTTACATGAAAACAGCACCCGAAGGTCTTCTCCTACTTAGTAACGACAAAGATTTTATAGAATACACAAACAATCCTAGAGCTTCAAAACAACAACGACCGGCACTGATAACGACAGAACCAGGTACCAGCTCTTTTGTTAAAATTGATGTTCCGGCATTAATTGAGCAAATTAGTACAGAAGACGAAAAATCGATACGAGTGCTGAATATTCTTTCCAAGAACATCGACACTTTTGAATTCAATAACTTTCATAATGAAGCACAAAAGCAATCTGAATTTAATTGCTCCGTTAAATTCAACCACCCCGATCAAAATGGTCTCACTTCGCTGGCATTTATGATCAACGAACTATTTGAAAGCTTCAAATAATGAGAAATATTGTATTTTTATTTTATGTGCTAGCGCTATGGGCTTGTAGCACTAAAAAGAACCAGTACGCACCACTGAGAGCCATTACTCCTAATAAAAACGACCTTATCTGTTCCTTTGACGTGATTCCGTCTCGACTCATTCAGACAATTCCAGTAGCCCTTTTGCAAGAATTGGAATCAATCGGCATTGCAAATTGTTACAACACTTCCGATTTCTTCCAGTTCGCTGCAAGTGGTCTTGCGCTTGATCAAAACATGAACATTAGCGCACTTTTGAACGAACGAGTCTTATGGCTTAAGGCTTCCATAAAAGACAGTGAAAAATGGGTCGCTTTTCTCATGACTGAAAAAAATGCCGACATAAAAAAAGAATCGTACGGATCCAGTACAGAATTACTTTTCCCATGCTACAAATCCCTTATCGTATGGGACAAACAAACGGCTTGTTTTCTATTCAGTGACAACCTTAACCAAGACTTATCCGGTCTTTTTAAGCAACTGCTCCATTCATCGATTGTCAAAGAAAGCAATTTACCGCTCAACAATGATCTTTTAATGAGCGGTTTTGTCAATACACAAAGTTTAAAAAGCCCCAAGGACACAACTTCAGCTTCTTACATAGATTTCAACATCTACAATAACCAGGATAGTATCTGCCTCCACGCTGAGCTCAATAACTTTGATCATTTTCTACATTCGGCAAATCCCGGTTTCCATCTCGGTGATACAAACAGTCATTTTCAGAGCAACATTGATGTGGCTGCTTTTAAGCCTGCAATAGACTATTACCTTAGTCGAGCGTTTACCAAAAGTAATGAGGTAAACTTACTGAAGACTGCTTTGAGCGGTGCTTTAAGCATCTGTTATCGCGGCATTAAAAATAATAGCACAACGATAATTACCTATGAGTATGATGAGAATTTTGAACCTGTTGAAATTAAGAAGACACAAAATAATTACTACCCGGATATTACACTCAAAATTGGCATCAAAGATTCGGAGCTCGCCGATTCACTCTTAACACTCTTGGTACACAAAAACATCATTAAAAAGAACGGAGAAGGTTTCGAACCAATTCTCAATAAAATCCCCCTACTAATAAAAAAGGATAGTTTAAAGATCTATTGCAGTACAAACAATGAACCCGATAAAAATAAAACGCCCAAACCTGAAGATAGTCAGACCGAATTGATAAGCGTTTATTCAAACAAAAAAGACTTAAAAGAACTCAATAGATCCCTTTTTAAAGACAATAACTTAGACACTTTACTAAGTAAGATTATTATAGTCGACGATTTCAGGTTAAATCTAAGTCAGCAAGGCACATTAACATTTTCTTTAAAAAATACTGCTACTGAAAAAAACACCATGTATAACCTGATTAGAAGCTATCTGGAAACTAAAAGGTTTTTAAGCAAGCAAAATCGCACATAAACCTCACACAATAATTCGATTAAGCGTAGTGGATATCTTCCATATCCCTAAATGTTTTTCACTACACATTATTTGCTTTTACTAAATAAATAACTAAATTTGCAGTCCGAAATTTAGAAAGAAGAACAATTCATAGAGAATGGCTAATCATAAATCTGCGTTAAAACGCATTCGTTCATCAGAAGTGAGAAGATTACGTAATCGCTACCAACATAAGTCGACACGTACTCTAGTAAGAAAGCTTAGAAACACTAAAGACAAAAAAGAAGCTGAGGTGCTTTTGGTTAAAGCTAGTTCACTTTTAGACAAACTGGCTAAGAAGAACATTATACATAAGAATAAAGCTGCGAACCAAAAATCAAAGCTTACAAAATATGTAACAAGCCTTACATAGTTGTTATTGGCATAGATATTGATAGCCCTTTGTGTAAAAACGCAAAGGGTTTTCTTATTTATAGCCAAAATGAACAACAAAAATTACCACATCACCATAAAAAAGCTCGCGAAAGACGAGCAGCCCAGGGAAAAGATAGTAAACAAGGGCATTTCCTCATTAAGCAATACCGAACTAATTGCCATACTTTTACGCACGGGAAACACAGCGCTTAATGCAATAGAATTAGCCAAAATCATTCTAAACAACGCAGAAAATAACCTTAATAAACTAGCGCGTTTTAATTTCAACGATTTCACAAAATTTGAGGGGATGGGCATCACCAAAGCCGCCACGATAATGTGCGCATTTGAGCTGGGGCGTCGAAGACATCTGGATAATGAAGAGCGTATTCGAATTTCCTGTTCTTCGGATGTGTATAACCTTTTTAAACAAAACATGCTCGACATAAGTCATGAAGAGTTTTGGATACTCACATTAAGCAGAAGTAACAGTGTGATTAGAAAAACACAAATAAGCAAAGGGGGATTTAGTAGTACTGCCGTAGACCCTAAAGTGGTTTTCAAAAATGCACTTGATCAAAAAGCAAGTTCAATTATTTGTATTCACAACCACCCTTCCGGAAACATCAATCCAAGTAAAGAAGACATTGAACTGACAAATAAATTAAAAGAAGGAGCCAAATTACTTGATATCGCCATATTGGATCACCTGATTTTTGCAGATAAAGGTTATTTTAGCTTTCTTGATTCTCAAATGATCTGAGCAACTATGAAGAATAACCTCGTTTACATACTTTTAATTGCGATTGCCGTATCATTCATTGCATTTTACTCACTCAACAGTGGCCAGGACAATTACGCTATAGACATTCAAAAAAGCCGTGATGAATATATCAATTTCCTGAAAAAATCAGCCTCTTCCCCCATTAAGGACAAGAAAAAATTCAAAGGCCCCAAGTTTTACACTCCAAATACGCATTTTAGGGTACAAGCTCAAGTTGAAGAAGATAAAGAACGAGGTACGCGCTCTATCATGAATACAAATGGCGAATCAACAGTATATACCAATTATGCCCTCTTAAAATTTCAACTTAAAGGGCAAAAGTGTGTACTGACTTTATTTAAAAGTACCAAAGACGAAGGAGACTATTTTTTACCATTTGGCGACGAAACCAATGGGCAGGAAACGTATGGTGCGGGACGCTATGTCCCGGTACTTTTTAAACCCGGTAGTAAACAGGTCGAAATAGACTTCAACCGCGCATCGAACCCCTATTGCGCTTATAACGAAGCTTATATTTGTCCCTTACCTCCAAAAGAAAATTACCTGTCACTAAAAATTGAAGCCGGAGAAAAGGCCTTTCAAAAATATTAATGAAAGTAGCTTATATAACGCTATTTTCATTAATTTTGACCTTTACAGATTTTACAGACAAAAAAGAAGTATGAAAATTTCGTGTGATTGGCTCACCAGACATATAGACATTTCTGAAGACCTCAATGAAATCGCAGAAAAGCTTACTAAATCGGGCTTGGAAGTGGAGGGTATAGAAACTGTTGAATCCATTACCGGAGGCCTGAAAGGTGTTGTGATAGGAGAAGTATTAACATGTGAACAACACCCTAATGCCGACAAACTGAGTAAGACCACTGTTGACATAGGCGCTGACATGCCTGTACCAATTGTCTGCGGAGCGCCAAACGTTGCGCAAGGCCAGAAGGTGGTAGTCGCCACCGTGGGTACTACCTTATACCCTGAAGGTCACGATTCTTTTAAAATAAAAAAAGCAAAAATCAGAGGTGAAGTATCCGAAGGTATGATATGTGCTGAAGACGAACTGGGTCTGGGCAAATCTCATGACGGAATTATGGTTCTGGAAACAAGCCTTCCCAATGGCACTCCTGCCGCCTCTTATTTTCAACTCGAAGATGACACCATACTGGAAATAGGCCTGACTCCTAACAGGGCAGATGCCGCTTCCCACTATGGAGTAGCCCGAGAATTGCAGGTACTTCTGAACCGACCACTAAAAACAACCTTTGCTGATATTAAATCGGACATAAGTCAAAGCCCGGTAGAAATAATTATTGAGAATCAGGACGCTTGTCCTCGCTTTTGTGGTGTAAGCATCGAAAATATTAAAGTAGAGGACTCACCCGAATGGCTCCAAAATAAACTGAAGTCAATAGGTATCGCTCCAAGCAACAACATCGTTGACATCACTAATTTCGTTTTACACGACTTAGGCCAACCTCTTCATGCTTATGACCTCAGCAAAATTACCTCAGGCAAAGTATGCATAAAGACACTACCGGACAACACCTTATTTACTACCTTAGACGAAGTTGAACGAAAATTACATCATAAAGACTTACTAGTGTGTGATGATTCAAACCCAATGTGCATTGCCGGTGTTTTTGGCGGCATTAACTCAGGGGTGATTGAGTCGACAACGAACATTTTCCTGGAAAGTGCCTACTTTTCTACCGAATATGTTCGAAAAACATCGTTGAGACACGGTTTAAAAACCGATGCGGCCTTTAGGTTTGAAAGGGGAACCGATCCTAACATCCCTCTAAAAGCACTCAAATATGCGACAAACCTGATACTGGAAATCTGCCCGGGAGCGACCATCACTTCTCCTTTTATAGATGAGTACCCAAAGCCTATTGAAAATTTCGAATTTGAAGTCTCAATAAACCGGATAAACCGATTAATCGGAATAGCTATTCCGAAAGAAGACATTACACGTATTCTGTCTAACCTGGAAATTAACATCATTGAAGATCAAGGGGATCTTCTTCGCCTCAGCGTTCCCCCATATAGAGTTGATGTTCAGCGTGAAGCTGATATTGTAGAAGAAATCATCAGGATCTATGGATACGATAATGTAGCCGAAAGTGATGTAATGGGATCAGATTATCTTGCTCCCGCTATCAATGAAGCACACGAAAGTGGAAAAAGAAAATGTGCTGATTTATTAGCTGGCAATGGTTTTCAGGAAATCATGACAAACTCTCTCTCAAAGGCGGCTTATACCGATGCTACAGGACTGGTAAACGACGATGAGAATGTACACATACTCAACAAATTGAGTGAAGACCTGGGTATTATGCGTCAAACGCCATTATTCACCGGTTTAGAGATTCTTGCCCATAATATTAATCGTAGGCAAGAGCATCTGAAATTGTTTGAATTTGCAAAATCTTACAAACTGGTAAATGGCCAATACGAAGAAAAAGAAAACCTGATATTATTCATTACAGGTAATAAAAAAGAAGAAAGTTGGCAAACGCCATCAAGCCCTTCCGATTTTTATTCCATAAAAAACACCGTCGGTCTGATTTTGCAGCGCCTTGGAATTCAAGACGTAAGCAGTGAAGAAAGCAATTCCCCATTATTTGAAATGGGCGTTACACTGACATCGAACAACAACAGCCTGGGTCATTTAGGCTTAGTAAACGAAAAATGGACTGATAAAACTGGTGTGAAGCAAGACGTATGGTATGCGGAACTCGACCCCGAGGTTTTATTTGTTAAAAAGAATAACAACAAACTATTTAAAGAGGTCTCAAAATTCCCGGAAGTTCGAAGAGACTTATCGCTGGTCATCGATAAATCTACCAGCTTCCAGGAAATTCAGGCACTTGCTCAAAAGACAGAGCGCAAACTTTTGAAACAAGTCAATGCTTTCGACTCGTACCACGGAGAGCATATTGAAGACGGTAAAAAATCTTATTCGGTGAGCTTTGTCCTACAGGACAATAAGCAAACGCTGACCGATAAGGTTATTGATAAAACAATGACACGTCTTATTAAGGCCTATGAACAAGAGCTCAATGCAATCATAAGAAAGTAAAATGGACGAATTGTTCCTACAGAAATATGATGAACTAAAAACACGCGTAATTGATTTAATGCAATTACTAGAAGATTCTCGTAGTGAATTGGCCAAAATAAAAGAAGAGAACGAGCAACTCAAGCAGGTCATTGAAGATAAAAATGAGGCTATAAAAAGTTTTCAAAATCAAGATAAAATTAGTAAGATTGTATCGAGTGTGGCGGAAGAAGGGAATAACAAAACGGAAAAAACTACAGAGCTCAAGCTCAAAATAAACGAATATATAAAGGAGATTGACAAGTGCATTTTGCATTTGAGTAAATAATATAAATTGGAGAGCTTATCGATTAATATCAAAATAGCAGATAGAGAATACCCTATGAAGGTATCTCCTGAAGACGAAGCTCGATTGAGAAGCGCAGGCAAGCTGCTGAATGAGCACTTAAAGCGCTATAGCAACCAATTTGGAATTGATGACAAACAAGATCTCCTGGCCATGGCTGCCTTTGATGCATTAGTTGAAAAGATCACGCTTGAAGAAGAACGAAGACGTGAGAAACAACATGCTGTTCATCTGTTGGATGAACTTTCGGATATGATTTCAAATGTAGCCTAGATACCGTTCCCCTCTCTTAGCCTTTGGTTGAACTATAAATTAATAGTGTAAATGGAGTATGCCATAGTGGCTGGTGCCAGCCTGGTAGGAATAATTATAGGCTTTATTATTGCTAAATACGGACTTAGCGCTGCTAACAAGAAAAAAGCATTGGAAGCACAGGAAAAAGCTGATCTTATATTAAAAGAAGCCCAAATAAAACAAGAAAACATAAAGAAAGAAAAGATCCTTGAAGCCAAAGAAAAATACATCAAGCTAAAACAGGAATTTGATCAGGAAGCAAACAAAAAGAAACAAAACATAATACAGCAGGAGAATAAACTTAAACAGAAGGATCAGCACCTGGCTAAACAATTAGAGCAGACCAACAGAAAAGAAGCTGAAATGGAAAGTTTAAAAGAGAACCTGAACGCTCAGCTGGACATTGTTAAAAAGAAAAAGGAGGAGGTCGAAAAAATCAAGCAGCAGGAAGCCCAAAAGCTTGAAAAAATATCAAGTTTAAGCCCCGAAGAAGCCACAAATCAGCTTATGGAGCTCATGAAACACGAGGCAGAAACCAGGGCCACCTCCTTGATTAAAGATATTGAGGACGAAGCACGTCTTACAGCCACAAAGAAGGCTAAAAAAATAGTCATTGAGACTATACAACGTACCGCATCAGAAAATGCCATTGAAAACTGCGTTTCCATATTCAACATCGAAAACGATGACATTAAGGGTAAAATCATCGGAAGAGAAGGTAGAAATATACGTGCTTTGGAATCTGCGACAGGTGTTGAAATTATCGTTGATGACACCCCCGAAGCTATTATCATATCCGGACATGACCCTGTAAGAAGAGAAGTAGCGCGCTTATCGCTACATCGTTTGGTTCAGGATGGACGCATCCACCCTGCCCGCATAGAAGAGGTGGTATCTAAAACATTCAAAGATATCAATGAAGAAATAGTAGAAATAGGCGAACGTACTGTAATCGACCTCCATATCCATGGTTTACACCCGGAACTTATTAAAATGGTGGGGCGTATGCGCTTCAGGTCCTCTTACGGCCAGAACCTATTACAACATTCAAGAGAAGTTGCCAATATGTGCGCAATTATGGCTGCTGAATTAGGTCTCAATGTAAAATCAGCAAAACGCGCTGGCTTACTACACGACATAGGTAAGGTAGCCGAAAACCAGGAACTGCCACACGCTATAGCAGGTATGGAATTGGCAAAGAAATACAAAGAGCACAAAGATGTATGCAACGCTATTGGCGCGCACCACGACGAAATCGAAATGACGTCAATCATAGCTCCGATTGTGCAATCATGTGATGCTATATCAGGATCCCGTCCTGGTGCCAGGCGTGAGGTTATGGAGTCGTACATTAAGAGATTAAAAGAACTGGAAGATGTCGCGCTTAATTTTGATGGCGTTACCAAATGCTACGCTATTCAGGCCGGAAGAGAGTTGCGGGTAATGGTTGATGCTGAAAATGTATCGGACGATAAAGCAGGAATGCTGTCTTTCGACATATCTAAAAAAATTGAGAATGACATGCAATATCCGGGACAGATTAAAGTCACGGTTATACGGGAAATGCGCTCCGTAAATTATGCAAAATAGTATTTTCACTCTATTAAACCGGGCCTTCAAATTCGCTGTTTGAAGGCTCTTTTTTTTTGTACTTCGCAGCCCTCGAAATACTCCAAAAACAAACCTAATTGCTTTTTTGGCGTATTATGATAAACATGAAGCGTTCAGAGTTTATCAGACTTTCTGCCTTTTTAGCAGCAACGCCCTTACTTTCTTCATTCACACCACTGATTTCTTCCAAGAATTCATCTAAACGAATAGTAATAATTGGGGCCGGAATGGCAGGGCTTACCGCTGCCAACAGGCTCGTTCAAAATGGTCACAAGGTAATTATACTTGAAGCGCGTAATCGTATAGGCGGACGTATATGGACTGACCGTAGCCTGTCTGTCCCTATTGATCTGGGGGCTAGCTGGATACACAAGGTAGATGGTAACCCCGTTGGGGACCTGGCCCGGCGCATGAAAATCAAAACAGCGCTGAGCGATCGACAAAAGATTGAACTGCATGATGACCGGGGCAATCTCATTAACGAAGGCGTGTGTAATCAAATATTTAGTAAAGGAAAACAAATCCTAAAAGAAGCCCGAGAATACGGATGGGACCAGCGGCAAGACCTCGCATATAAAAAGGCGATAGAAATAATCACCAAAAAACACGAATTAACAAAAGAAGAATTGAATTACCTTCAATGGTACATTTCAGCGGAAGAAATGAATGAAGGTATTGAATTCGATAAATTAAGTGCTCGTGGTGACGACCATAAAGAATATAGAGGTTGTGACGTGTTGTTCCCTGAAGGATTTGATCAAATTTTAAACGCATTTGACAAAAAACTAAACATCAAATACAACCAACTTGTAAAAAGCATTACCTACGACAAAAAAGAGGTGCAAGTAAAAACAGCTACTAATAGTGTTATTGCTGATTATTGTCTGGTTACCGTTCCCCTTGGTGTCCTGAAACAAGGCAAAATTGATTTTCACCCACCTTTACCACCCAAAAAGCTCGACACTATTCACCGACATGGTTTCGGGCTAATGAATAAAATTGCCATCCAATTTCCGGAAGTGTTCTGGCCCAAAGAAAAACACTTCATTGGATATGTCTCCAAACACCTGGGAGAATTTCCGGTCTTTGTGAATATGGCTCATTACACCGATCAACCCTATCTTCTGGCTACGACAGGAGGACGGTTTGCCCGGAAACTGGAAGCATACTCTGACGCTGAATTGAAAGACCTCGTACAGACACTATTCCAAAAAATGTATCCCGGCTCTCCTCAACCAAAGGCCATTAAGTTCTCGCGCTGGATGCACGACCCTTTCTCTTATGGCTCCTATTCCTATATCCCTGAAGGTGAGACAGGTAAAAACGCAGACACTTTAGCACAACCCGTTGGCAGATTACATTTTGCAGGGGAAGCTACAATGAGACATTATCAAGGGACGGTTCACGGTGCATACCTCAGTGGTGAACGAGCAGCACAATTTATTTTGGAAGATTAATCACTCTTTCCCTAAGCTTAACTTCAAATTTCCTACCTGTGACGTTCGCTTCACTAAATGTGAGTAGCGCTTGTGATTTTGGGCATCTATGTTTGCTGATAAACTAACACAAAACATATGAAAAAGCTTATCTTCTTCACAATGGCATGCACACTGCTGTGCGCACACCAACTAAAATCGCAACACTCGGGTAACATCAACTATTTCAACAATAATTATTATAATTATGGTGAAAGGCTGGCAAAAAAGTCGCAAAACGTCATTCCGCAATTAAGTATCAATTCGTTTGAATCTCAAGAATTCACCACAACTATTCTCGCCAATATAAAAGCAGATACTTATGTAGCCATATTTGGTATAACCCAAACGGGGAAAACAGCACAAGAAACCGAAGCACTTATGAACTACAGGCTTAAGTCTTTAAAAGATGCGCTGAAAAAGCACGATAGTGTGACCTCTACAACGGACCTCATATCATTCGTCCAGACCTATGAATACAATGAAGAACGAAAAGTTTTTAGCCACAGTACTTACAATGAGATCCCGAGTGGCTTCGAATTAAGAAAGAACATTCATATCAAATATCATGACCCGGAGCTCATCAACAAATTAATCATGTATTGTGCCAATTCTGAAGTATATGACCTCGTAAAAGTAGATTATTACTCTACTGAACTGGAAAATCACCTCGATTCACTGCGCACGCTGGCAAACAACAAATTGAAAAAAAAGCTAAGCTATTACACTGATATATGCAAACGTGATTTGAATGACTTCACGTACCAATTCACAGATAATTTCGAAATCAAATATCCGCTGGAAATGTATGAATCTTACCAGGCATACAATAGCAGTAAGCTAAAGCTCTTTCGAAAAGCAAAGGTAAACCGGGCCAATAAAAGTAGTTCGCAATACTATGCGCCTATTATGAACAAAAACTTTGAAATGGAAATAAACCCAATTGTAGACGAACCACATATACAAATTATTTATGCTGCCAAATTGGCTATAAAGAACAAGGACAAAAAGGAAGAATCGAAGGAATCAAAAAGCTACTTCATCGTGACGCCCGATGGAAACCTGAAGCAGCTCCATTTTTAAGTAATTCGCTTTAAATCGAACATAAAATTAGCGCACTGAAAGCTGGCAATCCAATGAATTTCATTTAATGTCAGTTTTGATTTGTTTTTGAATATTATTATTTAGATATTTATCTAATTATATAATTATCGAATTAAATGAACACCCTTTTTAAAGCATTAAATGACGATACCAGAAGACAGATCCTGGAATTACTAAAAGAAAAGGACCTCACTGCCGGCGAAATCGCTCAACATTTCAAGATTTCAAAACCCAGCATATCGCATCACCTCGATCTGTTAAAGAGAGCTGATTTGGTTACTGCTATCAAAAAAGGACAGTTTGTTCATTATTCACTAAACACAAGTATTTTAGAAGATTTACTTTCCTGGATTATCACCTTAAAAAAATAATAGTATGAAAAAGTCATTATTAAACGATCTTGTCTTATTAGTAATTACCATCATTCCTTTTATTTATTTGCTGATCATATGGAATGAAATCCCCAAAGTGATACCTCTTCACTGGAACTTCAAAGGAGAAATTGACAACTATGGACCGAAGTCTATTTTATTCCTACTGATTCCCGGTATCCCCTTGTTTGTTCACCTGCTCTTTTTATTGATGCCATTTGCGGATCCCAAAGGCAAAATTAGTCAGATGGGAAACAAATACATGCGCATTAAATTTATCACGGTAGGCCTAATGGCTCTTGTGGCAACCTACATCACTGCTATTTCAACTGCTCTATTGGATTTTAGCATACACACAATCACACTTATTCTAAGTGTAGTATTTATGGCCTTTGGAAATTATTTTAAAGTTATCAAGCCAAATTACTTTCTGGGTATTCGCACGCCCTGGACGCTGGAAAATGAAATTGTATGGAAGAAAACACATGAACTAGGCGGTAAACTTTGGTTTTTTGGAGGAATGATCCTTATTGCATTTTACTTCCTGCTGCCTGCAAATTGGGTATTACCTCTATTTGCCACAGTAACAATATTCATCACTTTAACCCCCGTACTATACTCCTATCTCTATTATCGTAAGCATAGCTCTTAAATTGAGGTATTTTCATCGTAGTAAGGTCAAATCACCTTTATGAACAAGACCTCTAAAATGTAGGTCTAATATAAAATAGTAGGTACCGGCAGGAAGCTCCTTATCGCGTTGATTATCACCCATCCAATTATTTCTATAAGGACTTGTTTTAAAGACAAGGTTTCCCCATCGGTTATATATTTGTAAGGATGGCCGATTATAACCTTCCAGGTTAGCTATTCGAAACTGGTCATTAATTCCATCTCCGTTGGGTGAAAATACATTTGGTATGCCTACCGGAAATAAAACTTTTACAGGGACCGTCGCGCTTTGTTTACACCCCTGGGCAGAAGTAGCAGTTAATTGATAAGATGTCCCTGAATCAGGCACCACAGACCATGAAGGAGTATATGCTCCTTCATAAAGTACATTTTCACTACTCACATCAACCCACTTAATATGATGCTGATTTTCATTGACAATTAGTTCAGTGCTTTCACCCGAAGCAAGTAATGACGGCTCTGCCGCTATTGTTAAAGGGTTTAATGGATGTACCTCCACCGTAAGCTCAATTTCTTCGGTACAACCATATTCATTCCCGGCTATTAATTGATACCTTGTTGTGGTTTGCGGAAAAGCGTAAGGAGCATTACTTCCAGGGTCACTTAAACTAATAGCAGGCGTCCACAGGTAGGTCTCGGCTCCATTTGCTCTAAGTTGAGCGGAGTCACCCGGACATATTGGCTCAGGTTCATCGATATCCACATCCATGGATACCACCTCAAATTCCACTTGCGCAGTGTCTTTACAGCCATTCCTGTCTGTAACTTCAACCGCTCTAAGATAGCTTCCCGGCTGCACAATACTAATCATGGGATTGGGCACTGTAACTGCACTTAAACCTTCTGTTGCCCCCACCCATGTATACGTACTCATGACGTCATTACTATAAACTTCTAATTGCTTCGATGTATTAGAGCACAAATAATCAAACTGATCGATACTCACATTATTTGGAGCGAAAACGTCTAAATGTACCTCATTTGTATATTCACATCCATTATCAATGGCATGAAAGGTATAGGTTTTAGGCCTCGTTATAAACACTTGTGGGTTTAGAATTGTTGAATCGGAGAGCCCCTCTCCAGGAGTCCAGTAATAAGTGTTTTTGTCCGTAGATGCGTAAAGTTCCACCTCTGCACCCGGGCAAACCAAAGTATCAGGCCCGGCAACTACATCGTCAAAGGTATATTCAAATTTTTCAAGCGCAGAATCCCGTTCTGCATAGCACCAGGTATTCATAATTCGCTCATCGCCAAACCTCCAAAACCATATTTGACATTCGCTCAAACAACCTTCTTCAGTATTGGCATCACCCCACAATAGGGTATCGTCCCAAAACAGAGGTAATGGGCCTGCAATTTGGGTAGGAATTATGGTTGCGGCATGGAAGCCATACACATTATCTTCTACATCATACATCGGAAAATGCGTAAGTCCGTACATATAAGAAACATTCACTTCACCTGAAATAACACCTCCGTTTACTTTATCCCCAAAGCCATTACGTCCATCCCAGGGAATCTTGTTCAGGCCGGCATGTAATAATGCGCTCCATCGAACATCTTCTGTATTTTCCTGAAAACCCGGATTTCCGTCCAGGTCTAAAGTAATTATTGCATTCGATTCTTTGCTGGTCATAACAGAAAGGTGAAAACTTCCATCACAATTCCTTTTTAAAGTTACTGGTCCTTTCACTTCACCTTTTAAGTCATTTATGGTGGCGTGTGGAAAAAAATCAGGGTCGGGAATATCAAAGAACAATTTATACTCCGAGCGTAGCGAATGCCCTCCTATATCCTCAATAGACATACGGTCTATCTCAGGAACTCCAGTATTGTTAGCACCAGTGCTATTGGCACTGGTAATGAAACGAAATGGCACATCACCATTATGTACAAATTGTTGAACCATTCGATCTTTGGTGTATACATACTGAGCAAAATCAACTTTCCCAAACCACCCTTTACCGGAAGTAAAACCCCATGCCTTTGAGTACACACGTCCACTCACGACATGATCATTGGCATCTGTCACTGTAAAATCATATTCCGAAGCCGTAAATGTTTCTTCACCTACAATAGTATGCATGCCATCATCATTTCCATCGCAGGGGCTACAGGGGTTATACGTTACCTCTACATAATAATTTCCTCGTGTAGGGGCGACAAAGTCAAGCGCGCTATACCCGTTATTCCCAAAGACCTGTTGAGGTCCTGTTTTTGCCTGAGCTCTATTCGCGATATAACCTGAATCATTTTCCAAAATTTCAATAGGCCCGAATACTACCATTCCATTTTCATCTTTAATACGCACCCAAGCATCTGACAGAAGTGGGTATGACAAGAAATTTTCATAATGCCCTTTGTGAAACTTAAAGCCGAAATAGAAATGATCCTCCGCATTCAGTGAAACATAAAGACGCTCTTCTTCTTTACTATCGTAACGCATAAAATTATTATAGCGTCCATTTTCCTTGTGAAAAACCAGCGCCAAAAAATCATCATTGGGGTCTATTTCTTTAACGCCTATAGCGAAAGCGCTGAATTGATGTATCAGACCAAATACAGCTACAAAAAGTATTTTCCAATTGTTCATCTTATCTCAGTTGGGTTCAGAGTAAATTAACAAGAACACATTACAAAAGATGATTTAAATGTAACCACCTCAGGGTTATTTTTTTCGCATCTGATTCAGGTGAAGCGGGTGGATACCTGAACCAGGAGGGGGAGGTGTACCCCTCTCTAACAAAAACAAAAGGCTGCCCCATTGCGAGACAGCCTTCCCTTCTACCCTACTTACTTACTACCTACTCAATTATTCATTCGCTACATTGACCTCATCAAGGTTTAAAAAGCGTATTTTCCCTTCTTCCAGCTCTATACCAATCACACTATCCTTTAGAATGTTGCCAGCAATAATTTCTTTCGAAAGCGAATTAAGTATTTCACGTTGCACCACTCTCTTCAAAGGTCTTGCTCCAAATTGAGGGTCGTAACCCAATTCACCCAGATGGTCAAGTAACTCATTTGATGCGACTAATGTAATACCTGTTTCTTTGAGCCTTTCTCTGATTAATTGAAATTGGATATCGACAATTTTTCTAATTTCCGCTCTACCCAGTGGCTTAAACATGATCAATTCATCTATTCGATTTAGAAATTCCGGTCGTACTGATTTTCTCAGCAAGTCCTCTACTTCTATTTTCGTTTTTTCAATAACCGCATCCAGGTTTTCATTATTTACTTGTTCAAAATTTGACTGAATAATGTGAGATCCGATATTGGATGTCATTATTATAATAGTATTCTTAAAATTAGCTATTCGCCCCTTATTATCTGTTAAGCGACCGTCATCCAATACCTGTAGGAGAATGTTAAACACATCGGGATGTGCTTTTTCTATCTCATCGAGCAGAACAACGGAATATGGTTTACGCCGCACGGCTTCAGTTAATTGCCCCCCTTCATCATAACCCACATATCCCGGAGGAGCTCCTACCAAACGACTCACTGCATGTCGTTCCTGATACTCAGACATATCTATACGCACCAGCGCATTTTCGTCATTAAAGAGGTACTGTGCCAGGGCTTTTGCAAGCTCTGTTTTCCCCACACCTGTAGTTCCAAAGAATATGAACGAGCCTATCGGTCGCTTAGGGTCCTGCAAACCTGCCCGGCTTCTTCTCACCGCATCCGAAATAGCTGTTATCGCCTCTTGTTGTCCGGCTACGCGCTTACCTATCACATCCTCCAGATGCAACAACTTTTCGGCCTCACTTTGCAACATCCTGCTTACGGGAATCCCTGTCCATTTGGCCACTACTTCGGCAATATCCTCTGCCGTCACCTCCTCTTTTAACATGGTATCCGCATTTTGTTGCCCATTTACCTGCTCTTTCAACGCTTCAATGCGATTTTCCACTTCCTTGATTTTACCGTAGCGCAACTCAGCTACCTTACCATAATCGCCGTTCCTTTCTGCCTGCTCTGCCTCCAGCTTATACTGCTCAATAGACTCTTTGGCTTGTTGCAATTCCTGGATCAGCGATTTCTCATTTTTCCATTGCGCCGCAAGGGTATCACGTTGCGACGACAAATCTGCTATTTCTTTTGACAGATCGGCTTCTTTGCTACGGTCATTTTCCCTTCTAATAGCTTCTCGTTCTATTTCAAGTTGCATTATTTTGCGTTGCACTTCATCGAGCTCTTCCGGCAGCGAATCCATTTCAATCCGAAGTTTTGAAGCTGCTTCATCCATCAAATCAATAGCTTTATCAGGCAAAAACCGGTCCGATATGTACCTTGTGGATAGCTCAACAGCTGCTATTACCGCATCATCCTGTATGCGCACACCATGATGCACTTCATATTTATCTTTTATTCCCCGGAGTATCGAAATGGCATCCTCAGTATCAGGTTCGTCTACTACAATGGACTGAAAACGCCGTTCCAGTGCTTTATCTTTCTCGATATGCTTCTGATATTCATCGAGTGTAGTTGCTCCTATAGCATGTAACTCTCCACGTGCCAAAGCAGGTTTTAACAAATTGGCGGCATCCATGGCACCTTCACCTGCACCAGCTCCTACCAGCGTATGCATCTCATCGATAAACAGAATAACCTCACCCTCGGAATCCACCACTTCTTTTACAACCGATTTGAGTCGCTCTTCAAATTCTCCCTTGTACTTTGCTCCCGCAACTAAAAGCCCCATATCGAGGGATACCAGTTGCTTAGTTTTAAGATTCTCAGGCACGTCACCATCGACAATACGCTGAGCCATACCTTCTACTATAGCCGTCTTACCCACGCCCGGCTCACCGAGTAGCACCGGATTATTCTTACTTCTCCTCGACAATATTTGCAAAACACGTCGTATTTCTTCATCTCTTCCGATTACAGGGTCGATTTTACCCTGACGAGCCATATCGTTCAGGTTTATAGAATACCGTTCCAACGAACGGTATTTCGATTCCGCATTTTGATCCTTCACCTGTGTTCCTCCCCTCAATTCCTTTATTGCCGCAACTAATTCCTTTTTCTTAAAACCTGATTCTTTTAATAATTTTGCGACCCTGTCCTTACCTTCCAACAAGCCAAGCAACATGTGCTCTACAGCTACATAATCATCCTTAAAAGTCGCTTTTTCTTTTTCTGCTTTTTGTAGTGACTGGTGAGCATCATTACTTAAATTAGGCTGTCCTCCGCTCCCTTTTGGATAGGATTGTACTATTTCGTCAACGCCATGCTCAAGCATCAACGAATTGATTTCCATCTTTTTGTATAAAAAACTTTTGACGTTTTCGTCATTCGCTAGTATGCCCTTTAAAAGATGACCGGTATCCAAAATAATCTGCTGATTATTCTGGGCAATCTCCATTGCTTTTTGAATAACTTCCTGGGCCTTTATTGTGTAATTGTTAAAGTTCATTGTGTTCTAATTTTGTTGACATTTTGTAACTAATTATACCGGTAGTTTGTTCTGTACAACAATTGAGGAACAAGGTCCATTCCAAAGTGTATTTGCTGACATTTTGTAAGTAAACAATGATTTTGAGACTTTTATTTAAGCAATTTTGACAGTACAACAGTGAACACACATGTCAGATTGACTTAAAAGGCATCCTTGATATGATGTATATTGTTACTGCTGGCTGTAATTGCTATTAGATCAAAGCGAATAATTCCATTCCAATCATGCGCTACTACATAAGCTTCTGCGGCGTTTTTTATCCGTTCAGCCTTATCGTTGGAAACAAACGTTTCAGGAAAGCCATATCGATTATTTTTCCTGAACTTTACTTCAACAAAAATGATGGTATTATTCGTTTGTACAATTAAGTCGATCTCAGCCCTGCCATATCTGTAATTTGATGTTAATAGTTCATAACCATGTGCCAACAAATAATCTGCTGCAAACCTTTCACCTTCATCCCCGATATCTTTAGTTTTTCTTAGTCTTTGTTTCTTCCCCATGAGTTATTTCACTTTTTTTCTGGATTTATCTTTCAAATAAATTAATTTGGTCCTAAAATTCCGTTACGTATGTCACTACCAAATATCGATCCAACTACGACAACCAGCTGGGAGAATTTAAAATCTCACTTTAAGACCGTAAGCGAAAAGCATCTAAAAGACTACTTCCAGGAAGACCCTGAACGGTTTAACAAATTCTCCGTCAAATTCGAAGATATTCTTATTGATTATTCAAAGAATTTGATAAGTGATGAAACAATAAAGTTATTGATTTCTCTAGCTGACGATTGCCAGTTGAAAGAGGCCATCTCTCAAGCTTTTTCGGGTGAACACATCAATGAAACTGAAAACCGGGCGGTATTACATTCTGCCCTCAGGAAAAACAGCTCTGAGCCTGTGATAGTGGACGGCGAAGATATCACACCGAAGGTAAATGCTGTAATACAAAAGGTCGAAGTCTTTTCTAACAAAATTACTTCAGGAGAATGGAAAGGATTTACCGGACAGCGCATAACAGATATCGTCAATATTGGCATCGGAGGATCTGATCTGGGACCGGTAATGGTTACAGAAGCACTCAAACCTTATTGGAAACCTGGCATCAATGTGCACTACGTATCAAACGTTGATGGATCGCACATCGCTGAAACCCTGAAAAAAGTGAATCCGGAGACGACATTATTCATGATCGCTTCCAAAACTTTCACCACACAGGAAACCATGACCAATGCACATTCGGCACGCAATTGGTTTCTGGAAACCGCAAAGGATGAAGAACATATAAAAAAGCATTTCGTTGCACTGTCAACTAATAAAGACGGTGTATCCGATTTTGGTATTGACACTGAAAACATGTTTGAGTTCTGGGATTGGGTCGGCGGACGTTATTCTTTATGGTCTGCAATCGGGCTTTCGATCTCTTGTACGATAGGTTTCGACAATTTTCGTGCACTTTTAGATGGTGCCGCTGCCATGGACAATCACTTTAAAGAGACCGCTTTCGATCAAAATATACCTGTATTACTTGCATTAATAGGAATCTGGTACAACAATTTCTATGAAGCAGACTCAGAAGCCATTCTTCCTTACGATCAGTACATGCATCGTTTCGCAGCTTATTTCCAGCAGGGAAATATGGAAAGTAATGGAAAATATATTGGTCGTGATGGCCAAAAAGTCAAACATCAAACCGGGCCAATTATCTGGGGAGAACCAGGCACCAACGGCCAGCATGCATTTTATCAGCTGATACATCAGGGCACAAAATTGATACCTTGTGACTTTATTGCTCCTGCAATAAGTCATAACCCATTAAGTGATCATCACCAGAAACTATTATCAAACTTCTTCGCTCAAACCGAAGCCCTTATGAACGGAAAGACGGAAGATGTAGTAGTAGCAGAACTGGAAAAAGCAGGGAAATCTGCTGAAGAAATAGCGTTCCTTAAGCCTTTTAAAGTATTTGAAGGTAACAGGCCCACCAACTCAATTTTATGTAAAAAGATAGATCCACGGACACTGGGAAGCCTGATCGCCATGTATGAACATAAAATATTTGTTCAGGGAATCATCTGGAATATTTATAGCTTTGATCAGTGGGGTGTGGAACTCGGTAAGCAATTAGCCAATAAAATTCTACCTGAGCTAAAAGATGATAGTGAAATTGCCACGCACGACGCTTCAACAAACGGATTAATCAATGCATACAAAAGTATGCGTTAAGCAAAACAATAATAAGAACACATGTATCCACTAAAATTTAAAACCATATTTAAAGACAAAATATGGGGTGGCAATAAAATCAAAAATATTCTCAACAAAGATTTCTCTCCCTTACCAAATTGTGGAGAAACCTGGGAAATCTCAGGCGTTGAAGGCAACATCTCGGTGGTAAAAAACGGCGCATTTGAAGGCCGGGACCTCAAATCGCTTATCAGAGAACATAAAGGCAGCCTTGTTGGCGAACAAGTTTATAAAAGGTTTGACGATGATTTTCCTCTTTTGGTAAAATTTATTGATGCAAATGACGACCTCTCCATTCAGGTTCACCCTAACGACGAGCTGGCAAAAAAACGACACAACTCATTCGGTAAAACGGAGATGTGGTATGTTTTCCAGGCAGACCCGGGGTCTTCTCTTATTTCCGGATTTAACCAGGAAATGAGTAAGGAAAAATATGAGAACGCTTTTAACAACGGTCAGTTGATGGATGTTCTTAATAAAGAACAGGTGGAGGCCGGAGACACGTTCTTCCTTCCTGCCGGAAGGGTACATACGATAGGAAAAGGACTCCTTCTTGCTGAAATTCAACAAACTTCGGATATCACCTATCGTATTTACGACTTTGACCGTACAGACGACCAGGGTAACACCAGAGAACTGCACGTTGAAGAGGCGCTCGATGCCATTGACTACAAAAAGTATGATCACTACAAGTCGAGCTACGAGGACCGACTTAACGACCCTGTTGAACTAGCTAATTGTCAATATTTTGTAACAAACAAAATTAAGGCCAACAGCTCCATTTCGCGTGATTATAACGACCTTGATTCATTTGTGATTATTGTATGCTTCGATGGTTCATTGGAAATCTCTGCTGATCAAGGCATTACTCAAGTGCAAAAAGGAGATGCTGTTCTTATTCCTGCAACGATCAAAAATATTACGCTCAATACTACAGAAGAATTCTCCATACTGGAATCCTGGGTTCCTACTGTATAAAAACACTTTAAAGCAGCCTTAATGGCTGCTTTTCTTATATTTCCGGATAAACATGCACTAAGAGATTTCCTGCATGTTACCCTTCCTATAACTTCTTATTTTTTATTATGCAGGAATTAAGCTAATTTTGGTTTAAGCTTCGTTAGTTATAAATCCCTTTATAAATAAAACTTTACCGGAATGATTGATGTTACAAATTCCAATAAGATGGATATGCAAAAAAATACCGTTGATAGCCAACAGAAAAGTTGTATTGTACATCAATTGGGAAAGATTGAGTATGACCTTGCGCTGGACTATCAAAAAAAACTGTTTGACGAGACCGTTTCAATAAAGCTTAAAAACAGAAAAGAAGGATTAAGCACCAGCACAAAGAATCACCTCATATTTTGTGAACATCCGCATGTATACACATTAGGTAGAAGCGGTAATGAAAACAACTTACTTGTTAATAACCAATTCCTTAAAGAAAAGGGAGCGACCTTCCACCATATTGGACGCGGTGGAGACATCACCTACCACGGACCAGGACAAGTGGTATGTTATCCGATACTCGACCTGGAGAACTACTTTACAGATATACACAAATACCTTCGTTTATTGGAAGAGGCAGTTATACTAACGCTGGCGGAATATGGTATTGACGCAGGAAGAATTGATGGTCTTACAGGGGTCTGGCTCGATTATTCAACAAAAAAAACACCTCGAATTCCACGTAAAATTTGCGCCTTCGGCGTTAAAGCGAGTCGATGGGTTACTATGCACGGATTAGCATTAAACGTTAACACAGACCTGGATTTCTTCAATTACATAGTCCCTTGCGGAATCAGCGATAAAGCGGTAACATCCATCGAAAAAGAATTAGGTAAAAAAATGAGTATGGAAGATGTTATACAAAAACTTAACAAACATCTTCATGAACTATTCGAAATACCCAACGTTTATTAAAATATAGGCAATAAAAATTCAATCGATCATGAAAACAGGTTCACTTTAGCAATTCTAATTTCTTTTTTTCGAATTACACTGTTAACACTGAAATTGAAAGATTTATGAAAAAAGATATTAAGTTCTTAAGAGTAGAAGGTGTATCAATAGCAATTACCAGGGAGACTATCGCAAATGAAAAGGAGTTTGACTGGAACGTACATTTAATTAACAATAATGATTTCGCACTTACGAATGTAATCATAAACTCGAGAGGTTATGGCACCAAAGATGGCGAAGAGCAAAAGACATCGATTCTTCGGCATTTAATTGAAAACGTTGATGCCAAAAGCACTGCTCAAATAGAAAAAATCGACCCTTCTGTATTTCACTTAACCAACCAGTATTGGATAAGTTATTACATAGAAAGAGAGATCTATGATAAAAAATTCATTTTTGTTCCAGATACCATTATCGAGGCAAATCTGACCTTTATCCCTGAACTAAACAAAGAAGGTATTTTACACAATTAGATAGATTAGCATAGTTATTGCTCTTTTCCAGCAATAAACTATTTATTATGAAGACCTACCACTCTGTTAAAAACATACTTTTCATAAACCTCATAACGACTAGTCAGGAACAATCGCTTCAAAATGTAGATAATAAGCTTAAGAAGCTATGGCTAGAAAAAGTGGAACGGCAATCATTAGATCCTGATATGGACCCCGAGTTGTATTATCAGGAAAAGGCGGCTTATCAAGCTGAGTTCGGAAAAATAGTAGCCATAGGAATTGGGTATTTCGCCATAAATGAAGATAAAGCGTTAAACTTTAGACTGAAATGTATTTGCGAACAGGATGAAGCATCAACATTAGCCACTTTTAAATCGCTTATTCTTCGATTTGATGAAACATCATTGAGGCTTTGTTCCCATAATGGACGTGAATTCACATTCCCTTACTTATGTAAAAGAATGCTAATAAATGGGGTATCATTACCAGAACCTCTGATGATCCACGGTAAAAAGCCCTGGGAAATCCAGCACATAGACACGCTGGTATTATGGAGATTTGGAGATTTCAAGAACTATACCTCACTAAAAACGCTTGCTGCAATTTTTGATCTCACCCCTCACATTAACCCCGAAAACACACTGTCTGTTAAGCACTTGCACCAACACCGTGACAACCTGCATGAAATTTGTGCGTATTGCAAAGAAGAGGTTATTCTGGTAGCCCAGGTTTATTTAAAACTACTAAATCTGGATATCTTAACAGAATCGCAAATTATATACGTGCCATGAAGAGGCTTTTAATCTCGTCTATACTGTCCATTATTCTGGGAAATTTTGCCATATTGTTCAATTTTGCCTATTTCAGAGCTGTCCAAATTCACCTTGAAAAAGGGATGCCATTGAAAGAATTCTCTACGTTAAGTATCTTTTTAATGCTCATAATTCCGTTAACAGGACTTTTCTTTGGAAGCTATGCCGTTTTTAAAATTAAAATTCTAAAATTAATCCCTGCTATTGGTGTAGCCCTGTGTTCCATAGCTCTTTTTATATTGGCTTATAATTTCTGGTTAATTCAACCCTAACCTGTAAGTATCCAAACTTTTTCATATCTTGCTATATAATCCTTCGATAAATCTATTATATAATGAAAGGTGTATTTCTTAGAGGACTATTTTTAATCATGCTGTTTTTGAATGCCGTTCAGGGTATCGGACAACGAAGTATCACTTCAGACGACCTTTTGTTTATGTATCAGCATAATATCCATGAGGATAGTACTTATATGGCTCAAAAAGGCTTCGAATTCTATGAAACCAGAAATACTACCCATTGTCAGACAATGTCATGGTTCTGGAATCATCCGGAAGAATCTCAAGACAGTATCCCGGGGCCGATTTTATTCAAAATGACCTGTGAAAGAGGAAATAAGGAAATAGGTTATGAATTTTACGATTCGGCACATTTCGAAGAACTTTTGACTGAAATAGAGAAAAAAGGGTTAAACGAACATTTCTCGGAAAAGCGTAACGCCGGAAATTACGCGGAATATATTGAAGGTAAACACATAATAGCATTTGAAGACAACCTACACCCCGACGGTAAAAAGACCTTTACTGTCAAAGTTTTTAACAAATAAAACCCAATGCAACAAACCTATTTAAGAAGTGCGATTTTCCTCGTACTAATTGCCGTTTTATACGCTTGTGGCAATACACAAAAAACTGTGGACACTCCTGAATATACAACAGTACAGACCTCCGGTTCTTCAGAACATACCTACGAAGCAACATTATTTATGGAATTACCGGAGTCTTGTAATACACCAGACGGCCTTGCTTTAGCTCCGGATGGAAACCTAATATTGGCATGCCCCAATTTCAACTCAAAAACATTATTCAAAGACAAAATTATAGATACTGCTTATCCACCCATTCTCATGAAGATTGATAAAAGCGATGAGCTAAGCATATGGTATCAGTTTATTGAGGAAGACTTCGAAAATAACAGCCGTTCTATAGGTCCAATGGATATAGCTTTCGGGCCAGATGGCCACGTTTATTTTGCAGACAACCAATTTTTCCTTGGTGGTAACCTCACTTCAAGAATAATGAGACTTAAGGTAAAAGACGGCATGCCAGATGGTAATTGCGAAGTATTGGTAGAAGGACTTCGTCTACCAAACGGGATGGAGTGGCATGAAAACGCTTTATATATTACAGAAACTTTGCTCACTCAAATTGGCGAAGACGAGCAGGGAAACCGTCCTCCAAACAACAGTGCAATTTACTCCTTTGATCTGGAAGAATTGAATACTAATAATCCCATTCATATTTCGGAATACGACTCCCTAAACCCTGACAAACATCTGGTAACTATTGTAAAATCGTTTAATGTAAGTGGTTTCGGAGCCGACGGCATCACTTTTGATGATGATGGATTTGTATATACCGGTACTTTTGAAGAAGGTAAAATATTTCGCGTAAAACCCGACACGCTGCCAGGCCCCCAGGAAAACGAATTTTTCGTTTCACTTGGAGATTCGACATCTTGTGACGGCATTATCTGGAACGATACTGACAAAAAGATCTATGCTGTTGACATGGTCAACAATGCCATTTTAAGCATAGATAAAAACAAAAACATTTCAGTTATTCACGAAAATGATGACTCAAATGGTGCCGATGGAGGCCTTGATCAGCCCTGTGAAATTATCAAGCGAGGAAATGACCTCATAATTGTGAATATGGACTCTTATTATGAAGACCCTCTTCACATTCTAAAAAATACCGCTATAGATAAACCTTTCAGTTTGACTAAAATAACACTTCCTTAATCACTGTTTAACAAAACGGTGAACACTGACTCCCTCTGAAGTCACTATTTGCAAAACGTATAAACCAGGAGCTAAATGCGATACATTTAATTGTGCTTTACCTTCTTGCAATTCTTGAGTAGCAACAATATGTCCCTTGCTCGAATTATAGGTGTTTAAAATTGCTTCCGGTTCCTTACCTTCATGTCTTATATATAAAACATCCTTCACATTTGTTGGATATAACAACCATGTCTTTTTATTGTTTTCAAGACTTAAAGCCGTAGCTAACTCAGCCACTAATGTCATCGTATCTTTAGCCATAAGCCCCTGACTATCCGCTACTGTTAATTCAAATTCATAAGTTCCGGATTGGGGATCGTTTACTTCGAGCCCGGGCATCTCAACCCCACTTAAACTCAGGTTAAGCCCCGAAAGCTGCTCCCAACTATAACTATAGGGCTCTATACCACCAACTACTTCCGAGTTTATAATGACCAGTTCTTCAGGTAAATAAATAAGCTCGTCTTCCAGTTCTACTTTTAAATTGCAATGCGCATTTTCAACCAATAGAGAGGCAGGTTCATCAATAGCATTCAACCAATAATCCTTGGCTAATTCATTCAACCATTTATTTTTCACATAACTGTTGTCCTGAACCCTTGAATTACCCCAAGCGCCATTAGACCACATATCCTGTTTGTCCCAGTCCTGATTGATATAGGCAAGCGCTTTAATATTATGATCATATATTTTTTCAAACAACGGTTCAAAATAATCATTCCAAATGAACGCTCCATTCACCTCATCGAGTCTTTCTCCTTTAGCCATCGCTTCGGCAATCATAATTGGTTTACCCAGGTCATTAGCTATAGAAATCATCGTATTTCCGGTATTATTACCTCCAAAATGCGAATATGCCAACCAGTCTACGTATTCATCGCCGGGATACCACTGCAACAAATAGTTCTTAGAGCCCGTTCCAGAAGCCGCTTGCCAAACATAAGCAACATTGTCAATTTGCAACTCGTCATTCATAAAATCTACAACGTATCGAAATGCATCGCGGTAGTCGTCCGGATCTTCCCTCCAATACTGAAGCTCAAACTCATAACCTACTCTCAGAAATATAGGTCGTGGAGCCTGAGACTTTATCCAGTTACCCAATGCCCTTAAGTGATCGTCTCTTCTACCACGTAATGTATTGATCAAATCTCCTACCATATATAAACCTATTGCAACAACAGATTCGTCATATGCACCGTTGTCAGCATAACAATCGGCACAAATAGGCCCGGCACCCCAATCTGCAATTGTGGTCACCCCGTATCCAGGTACCTGGTCTAAACCAACGTATGTAGTAACGCCCGCAGGAACTAGGCCTACCTGTTCGACATACCCTGCCTCATTCCTCCCTGCTATCCCTCCTGTTGCATCCATATCCTGACCAATTATCATTAAAGCTTTTCCGTTGGGAGGTTCAAATTTTGCACATTGTGAATACACCGCTTCAATTGCTGTCAAAGTCAGCAAAACACACAAAAAAGTATATTTAAATAGATACATAGCGAATCATTTATTCAGTAATGGTCACTTACACATTTAATCTGTGAGTGACAAAATCAACTAAAAACAATTGGATTTAATTAAGAGGATTTATGAATATAACAAAAAAACAGCACTTTACAAGTATTTTCCCGGTCTATACTTAGGTGGTACGCAAGGTATTTACGCAATTATAATTAAGACAACACCAGCGCATAACTATTACAAGCTCCTCAGTTCCAAGCAGCACATCATGCAAAAACCGCAACAAAACCAACAAAAAACCACCAATTCATCAACAAATTGAAGCTATAAAGTAAAAATAATACAAATATCTTAATTCCATTTGGAGCTTTGCTATAGCTTCTGTTAAATTTGCCTGCATAAAACGAAGAAAATGATAGTACGACACGAAAGAAATATGCGATTTGGAACAGCGCCATTAAAAGGACCTGAAGAAGCGCATCGGGGTTAAAACTATATAAAGATATAATATAGGCCCGATGCTAAGCATCGGGCTTTTTTGTAAGCATGGGTAAAAGTTTAGCAAAAAATATGGCCATTCAATTAATTGATTATCACAGTAATCATCATGTACCGATATAGCATTTTTTACAGAAATGTAAAAAGGCCCGGTGCAAAACACCGGGCCTTTTTTGTTTTTAAAAAATAGGTTTTAACCGGCAAACAAGAAGATCCCCCGGAGTTTCCTGACATGTATCTATCATGTCAGGCTCCGCCTTCTTATAAATAGAATATTAAAAGTGCTAAGGGAGAGGCAAAACGGGTGTCTCCCGATCAACGAGAGGTTAAAGCCCTCAGCTGACGGTCCGTTTCTGTCAGAAGTTTTGGAAAAGCGTTGATCTTTTTAGCAGGCTGAGTAATAATCACTACTTAGTCTCAAATGGCAAGTCGGTAATCATAGGTCGATGTGCAGGTTCGATTCCTGCCTTGCCATCCAGGTTTGTGTCAGGATATGCTTGATAGGAGAATTAAGAACTTTCTAATTCAAGCTCAAAACACGGGAGGGTGAAATAGTGTCTTCAGAATCTGAAGTTTCAGGGACCACGCAAACTAATTAACCATAAAATCATACTACTATGTTAGATGAATTGTTATTAAATGACGAGGAATACATATTAAAAGCACAGGAACTGATGGATGACTGGAACTACCTGGAAGCCAAGCGTATTTTACAGGAGTTGATTGAAAAAGAACCCGGAAATGGTAAAGCCCACAGTTTGATAGCATGGATTTACTATACGCAGCTTTACGATTTTGAAAAGGCTGATTTTCACTACAAACTGGCTTTAAAATTTGAAAGCAAAAATGAGTATATACTTATCAACTACTTAAGATTCTTGCTTATCGGGGAAGACTATGAATCGTTGACAGCATTTATTACATCGTGGAGACGTAAAACGAAAAGGGATAGTGACTATCTTAGGCTATACTACGCTCTTGGCTTGGAAGGATCAAGCAAACTCGAGGAAGCTGAAGCTCATTTTGATGCGCTTATGACATCTTCTTTAGAACCAGAGTTAAGACATTCAATTTCGCAAGGCGTTGAACGTATAAAGCAAAAGAAGCAACTATTGTCTGAGGAATATACACGTGGACTAAATCAATTCAGGTCAATAAGCTGGTGTTAATAAGGCCTCCGGTCGGAGGTCTTTTGCTGTTCTTATTATTTCAAATAACAACAGCTGTTATCAACACGATTTTATGCCCTTTTTATGAAAAAAACATCAGATTTAAAGATAGCCATCCAGGAACTATTCGAAAGCATCTATTACCGCTGGATGTACTAATTGACCATTAACTACGTTCAATCCTCTCTTAAAACCCTGATGACTCTCGGCATACTTTTCCCAGCCTTCCGAAGCCAACTTTAGTATGTAGGGCAAAGTGGCATTTGTTAACGCCTGCGTTGAGGTATGAGGAACTGCACCAGGCATATTTGCCACCCCGTAATGAATAATATTATCTACTTCAAAAACAGGTTGATCATAGCTTGTAGGTCTCATGGTTTCTATACACCCACCCTGGTCCACCGCTACATCGACAATCACGGAACCCGTTTTCATTAATTTAAGATCTGCTTTTTGCACTAGAGAAGGAGCTTTAGCCCCCGGAATTAAAACGGCACCAATCACTAAATCAGCTTCTTGAAGGCCCTCTTTGATGTTAAACCTATTCGAATAAACAGTCTGTACATTTGCAGGCATCATATTGTCTAAAGCACTTAATCGAGATGGATTAATGTCGAATAGCTGAACCTGAGCGCCCAATCCTGCGGCCATTTTTGCCGCTTCCGTTCCAACAACGCCCCCCCCTAATACCATGACAACTGCAGGCTTCACACCGGGAACGCCTCCTAACAATTTACCACTACCACCGCTTGACCTCATTAAAAATCGGGCTCCTTCCTGCACAGACAATCGACCGGCTACTTGCGACATAGGCATAAGCAGTGGTAAACCACCCTCTCTATCTTCTATAGTTTCGTAAGCAATACAAACAGCTCCACTCTGTTGCATCGCTTCAGTCAATGATTTTGAAGCTGCCAGGTGGAAATAGGTAAACAACACCTGCCCTTCCCTTATTAAACCATACTCCTCAGGCTGAGGCTCTTTTACCTTTAAAATCAAATCATTATTTGCAAAAACTTGCTGAGGGTTTTCGACTATAATCGCTCCCTCCTGTACATAATCTTTATCGTAGTACCCGGCATTTTCCCCTGCTCCTGTTTGTATCTGAACAAGGTGACCTCTGGCTACCAATTCTGTGACTCCCGCAGGTGTCAATGCGACTCGATTTTCATTATTCTTAATTTCCTTAGGTACTCCGATTTTCATATAAAAAACTATTTATACTTATTTGATGATATGTGTGTGAATTTAATAAGGCGTTGGCAGCCACTTAAAAAAAATAAAAGCTTGCCCTTAATGAAGCAAGCTTCGTATACTAAAGCATATTTTATGATTAGAAGCCAAAACTTCCCCCTTGCTGCATAATACTTTTACTCACCAATTCTTTTACAACTTCTGCCCCCAATTCAATTTCCAGGTGTGACTTGGTAACATCATTAGTCAAAAGAATCACTTTATCTTTAATTTCTCCTAAAGTCCTCGGGCTATATTTTATATCCAGACTAGCTGATTCACCAGGAGCTATTTCTGTAACTCCCATTTCATAGTTCACACAGCGACAACCTGACTTTAGCGCCTCCAACTTTAATGGAGATTTGCCTTCATTTTTCAATACAAATTTGTAAGAAACTGGTTTATTGCGTTCTATTCTACCAAAATAATGGTTGTTTTTATTCAAAACAGCTATTGGGCTCACCTTTTTCTTTTCTTCAACGAGCGAATCAGGTTCGGCCTTTTTAACAAATCCTTTAATTGTTAAAATTTCTTTCTTTTCTTCACCTGTAACTGTTACCGTAATATTTTTTGTAAACTCACCCAGGCGTCCACGACTATTGTAATTCACTTTAATGGTCCCAGATTCGCCAGGAGCTACGGGATCTTTTGTCCAAAAAGGCGAAGTGCAACCACAAGAAGGTTTGACACTTGCCAAACGCACGGTATCTTCTGTATTATTCTCGAAGGTAAATTCGCACGAGGCTACTTTTCCTTCCTGTATAAAACCAAAATCATTAACTTTCTCTGCGAAGTCAACTTTAATTTGTCCGTAATTAATTAATGTCACAATTAATCCGGTGAAAAATAAAACACCCTTTTTCATCACAGTACTTATTTATTCTTTTTCGGTAAAATTGTTAGAATATGCTATATTACAAAATTAATATAAATAATAATAGTTAGTCAATTCTCTAAGATTATTTAATTTTGTTTAAGTTAAACGCTTTGACATTGAATAGAGACAAATTCCTTAAGCAACACCAGTTAACTAAAGAAGTCCTGTTAGATTATTTCAGAATTTGTTTGCTAAGCCGTTTCACCAGCGAAACCGGTCGCAAGGAAGTTTATATGGGCAAGGCCAAGTTCGGCATTTTCGGAGCAGGCAAGGAACTGGCTCAGGTGGTTATGGCGCATTTCTTTGAAAAAGGAGACTGGCGTTCTGGTTATTACCGTGATCAAACCTTTATGTTTGCAATAGGTGAAATGACTCCAAGGCAGTTATTTGCACAACTTTATGCGCATCCAGACATTGAACACGAACCTGTTTCTGCAGGTCGTATGATGACGGGACATTTCGGCACACGCTCGATCGATGAAAACGGGAACTGGCTCAATCTTGTAAAGCAATTCAATTCGAGTGTTGACATATCTCCTACCGCGGCTCAAATGCCCAGACTCGTTGGATTAGCTCAGGCCTCCAAACTTTATAGAGATAACCCTGACTTAAAACAATACGATCAATTCTCGAACAATGGAAATGAGATTGCCTGGGGAACCATAGGCAACGCCTCTACTGCAGAAGGTGTTTTCTGGGAAGCGATCAATGCAGGAGGTGTAATTCAGGCCCCCATGTTGGTTTCTATCTGGGATGATGGCTATGGCATTTCTGTTCCTAATGAACTTCAGGTCACTAAAGGAGATATAAGCAAGATATTAGAAGGCTTCAGAAAGAACAACGAAGACAGTGGCTATGAGATTTTCACTGTAAATGGCTGGGATTTCGTTGAGCTCATGAATGCCTATGGACAAGCCTCTAAGCTGAGTAGAGAACAACACATCCCGACCATTGTTCATGTGAAAGAAATGACACAACCACAGGGACACTCAACTTCAGGATCACATGAGCGTTATAAAACGGAAGAGCGACTTCAATGGGAAAAAGACTTCGACTGTATTGGTAAGTTCAAAGAATGGCTATTAGACAGCAAAATCTGTGGACTTGACGAACTATCTCAAATAGAAGAAGAGGTAAACAAAGAAATAAAGACAACGCGAAACATTGCATGGAAAGAATATGTGAATTCCATGAAAAAGGATTACGCCGAGCTTAAAGATATATTCGATCAGGTTTCTCAAGAACATCAAAATCTGGATGCGCACCTGCGGTCCCTGATTTCTGAAATTGATGAGGAACAATACCTGATACGTAGCGTTATTGTTTGTGCCGCAAAAAAAGCACTAAGAGCACTAAGAATCGCGGAGGAATCCAATTCAAAAAAAGTATTACTGGAATGGGTTAATAATCAAAAACATAGCAACCACCTTCGGTACAGCGCTCATCTCTACAGCAGTAATCCTGATTCTGCGCTTTATATAAAAGAGCACAAGCCTATTTTCACTAAAGACAGCCCTCTTATTGACGGCTACGAGATCTTACAGCACTTTTTTGATAAGGCTCTGGAAAATGACCCGAAAATTTTTGCTTTTGGAGAGGACGTAGGAAAAATCGGTGATGTTAACCAGGGTTTCGCAGGTTTACAGGAAAAACACGGAGACTTTCGGGTAATGGACACTGGCATTAGGGAATGTACAATTATTGGCCAGGCTATTGGAACAGCCCTAAGAGGATTGAAGCCTATATGCGAAGTACAATATGTAGACTATATGCTATATGCCATCCAAATTATCTCGGATGACCTGGCTACGCTGCACTATCGTTCCTATGGTGGCCAAAAAGCACCTGTTATTATCAGAACCAGAGGTCATCGTTTGGAAGGTGTATGGCATTCTGGATCTCCCCTTGGCGTTATTTTACATAGTATTCGCGGGGTTTATGTGTGTGTACCCAGGAATATGACGCAAGCTGCCGGTATGTATAACACCCTGCTTAAATCTGGTGATCCCGGTATGGTCATTGAATGCCTTAATGGTTATCGACTCAAAGAACGGCTACCAGAAAACATTGGAGATATAACAGTACCTCTTGGTATACCTGAAATTCTCAGGGAAGGAGAAGATGTTACAATTGTTACTTATGGTGCCATGTGTCGCATAGCATTAAACGCTGCCGAGCAACTGGCAGAAGCAGGAATTTCTTGTGAAGTTATTGATGTACAGACTCTATTGCCATTCGATCGGGAAAAAATAATCCTTAATTCACTGAAAAAAACGAATAAGATTTTATTTGCTGATGAGGACGTCCCCGGAGGAACAACCGCTTATATGATGCAGCAAGTTCTTGAGCGACAAGGTGGCTACTATTACCTGGATTCCAAACCAAAAACGATTCATTCGTGGGCACACAGACCTGCATATGCAACCGACGGTGATTACTTCTCAAAAGCTAACACAGAAGATGTTTTTGATTATGTATATGAAATAATGCACGAATCGGACCCACAAAGATTCCCTTCAATTTACAATGAAGAAGTCAAACCGGACTGGAAATCGATTTAAATATATTCTTAAGAAAAGTTTTATTGTTCTATATCTTCCTCGCGAAATACAACAGAAGGTGTCCAGATCACATTACTTCTTCGGCAAGCGTTATCAACTATAAATACACTGAATTGGAGTGTATCACCAGTTTTAATTTTAGCACCATTCTCATTTGTCAGGTGAGGCAGTAGTACGGCATAGCTCATCTCTCCCTGCAGGGGGCCATTGCCATTGCCAAGGTCGGGAAAGAGATCTCCAAATGTCAAAATCCCTGTTTCTATGCTATCGTCTACGATTCCTTCCCATTCGCCATCCACCAATTTGTAGGTTTCGGCAATAAAATTATAGTCTTGAAGTGAAGATTCACAATCAAACACATTACCCTGGTCTGATGCCCCTAAGTCTCCATCGCCATCTTTGAAAGTTATGGTAATACTAATACTATCATTTTCAACACGTTGAAAATCATCTAAAATCACAAATCGTTCAATAGATTTCAACTCTATTTCCGGTTCCAGTTTAAATCGCGGTTGTTTGGTACACCCAGAAATACTAGCCAGGAATAGCAAGAGCACTATATTGAAGTAGAATAGGGAATAGTTATTTCTCAAAATTTAATTTAGTTTTATACTAAACGTAGCGAAACCGATTTTCTTTTATGTCGAATGTACTAATAAATTTAAAAAAAGAGTTTAACACCTCCATTTATTCCGACACAAATGACTATATTCTTTCAGTTTACCGCTACCAGTCTCAATACAACCCAATTTACAAAAAATTCATCACCCTATTAGGATTATCTGCACAAGAAATTACTGCTATTAATGAGATACCCTTTCTCCCCATTTCATTCTTCAAGCAACATTTAATAAGTTGTCGTTCAAAAAATGAACCCGAAACAGTTTTTCATAGCAGCGGAACAACAGGGCAACAAACCAGTAAACACTACATCTACGACACGTCCTTTTACCACAATAATGCCCTCAGAATATTTGAACACTTCTATGGATCTTTAAACCAATATTCGCTATTAGCACTGCTTCCGTCTTACCTGGAAAGAAAAAATTCTTCACTTGTCAACATGTGTGAATATTTTATGTCAAAAATTCAAAACACCTATCAGGGGTTTTATTTAAACAATTTCGAAGACCTATATAGCCAACTCAAAATCAACAAATCAGAAAATAAGAAAACCATATTAATCGGCGTCACCTATGCCCTCATGGATTTTGCAGAACAATTCCCGCTGGACTTTGACGATCTCATAATTATGGAAACAGGAGGAATGAAAGGTCGTAGAAAGGAAATGTTAAGATCTGAAATACATCACATTATAAAAAACAGAATTCATGTCAACGCTGTTCATGCTGAATATGGAATGACCGAATTGTTGTCTCAGGCTTACTCAGATCATGAAGGCATTTTTAAATGTGCTCCGGGTATGAAGGTATTGGTCAGAGACATGAGTGACCCGCTAACAGTTAACAAAAGCGGGCGTGGGGCTATAAACATTATCGACCTGGCTAATCTGGACACTTGTTGTTTTATAGCCACCGACGATCAGGGGGAAGTATTCAACGATGGTTCATTCACTGTAAACGGCCGCATAGACTACTCTGACACAAGAGGTTGTAGCTTGATGTATAATTAAATCAAATAAAGTTTAACATATACTCATTTGTATAAAACTCTGTACGATATTTGTAACAATCTTTTGAGCTGAGCTTTTTTTTGTTTAATTTCAGGTATCCCCATCACAACCCCACCTAAAAGTACTTCTAACTTAATTCATGAACTATGAGATTAATTTCTACAATTATCTTTATCTCTGTCTTTATTTTTCCGTCCATTATTTTTGCCCAAAATCCAATAGAAGAAGCACAAAAAGTTTTAAGCGAAAAAGGCGAAGTATGCATTGCTTTTGAAGCTTCCCGTGAACAAACCATAGCTATAGGACGAATTATTTCAATAGACCATGGCATTCATGCCAAAGTACATGCTGTAGCCAATGCAAAGGGCTTCAAAAAATTTCTTGAACTCAAAATCCCTTTTGAAGTCTTACCAGCAGAAAATAAATCCAATATAGAAATGGCGAAATCCATTGCTGAAGTAAAAGAGTGGAACGTCTACCCCACCTACTCTCAATATGTACAGGTCATGAATGATTATGCGACAAACTACCCAGGTCTTTGTGAGCTCGTAAGCATTGGCACATCTATTAATGGAAAGGAGTTGCTCTTTTTAAAAATCACAGATAACCCAGACACTAAAGAAGCGGAGCCTGAAGTGATGTATACTTCTACTATGCACGGAGACGAAACTGCTGGTTACCCTACAATGCTGCACCTTATTGAATATTTATTGGAAAACTACCAAACAGACGACCGTGTCCAGAGCCTTGTAAATAACCTGGAAATATGGATAAACCCGCTTTTTAATCCTGATGGAACTTATAGAGGGGGCGACCATACCGTTAGCGGCTCAATCAGAGCTAACGCAAACTACGTAGATCTAAACAGAAACTTCCCGAGCCCCACAGGTTTGGCGCATCCCGACGGAGAGGAATACCAAAAGGAAACAGTACATATGATGGACTTTATGAATGCTCATAACTTTATATTATTAGCCAATTTTCATGGAGGAACGGAAGTAATTAATTATCCCTGGGATTATTTCAGCGCACGCCATGTAGATGACGACTGGTACCAAATGGTAAGTCAGGAATGGGCAGACAACTGCCAGGCTGTTAGTACCGGCTACATGACAGGATATGATGATGGTATTACCAACGGCTATGACTGGTATCAGGTAGACGGAGGCCGGCAAGATTGGGCCAACGTAATTGGAGGACGTGAAATAACAGTTGAAATAAGTGACACAAAAACGATTAGTGGATCGCAACTCCCTACCATTTGGAATTATAATAAAGAAGCGCTCTTAGCTTACCTTGAACATGCGTTATACGGTATCAATGGGGTAGTAACAGACCTGTATTCAGGAGATCCTGTGGCTGCCAAAATAGAAGTTTTGGGTCACGACAACCAATATGCTTATGTTTATAGCGATGAAAACCAAGGCCGTTATATTCGAATGATAAAAGGAGGTTCCTATAATTTAAAATTCAGTGCCGATAACTATTATGACAAAACAATAAACAATGTTATGGTTAGTGACTTTCAAAAGACAGAATTAAACGTTGAATTAGAACCGATTACAACAAGCACAAACAGGGAGCAAATGAAACACAGGATAAGCCTTGCCCCGAATCCAAGTGATGGAAATATGGTTATAAAAGGCACAAACAACGAAAATTTTATTCTGACGATTAAAAACACAGAAGGCATACAAGTACACAGACAAGTATTCTCAGCACAAAAAGAAGCTACGCAGATAGACCTTTCGTTTATTCCCAACGGCATGTACATTTGCCAATTTAGCACTTCTAAATCTATAAGCTCGTTTCAAAAACTGGTGATTAGTCATTAAAACAACTATGATCACCTAATTGAAAAAGGGAAATAAACACGTCCCTTTTTCAATTAGTTATTCACAGTTTATTTATACACCGTATATTCTATCATTGGTGTATGAATATGAACATGTATCCAGTCAACATCGGCTCGTAACCTTACTGCGGTAACGCCTCTATTTTTAAGTTGATACTCGAATGCTTCAACTTCCTCAGCTCGGTAGTTTTTATTGAATGTTGGTATATTTACGCTCGTAGTTTCGATAATCTCATCTCCTTTCAACTCCTCGATAAGCAGATTGTAAGCAAAACCAAAACGAACATTGCCAAAATACAAGCGCGCATTGTCAAAATTGCAATTTGTAAATATGACATTTGCTCCGACGTAATTATTCATTTCTCCTAATTTTTCAACTTCGAGTCCTTCACCCTTAACATGATCTTCTAACAATGTTTTGTAATCATGTGTACAACCTGGTGTATCATCTCTTTTATAAATATCTATCGGGATGGAATTAAACTTCGTAAATGCATAATAGCGATCTACGAGGTGATAGTTTTTCTTTTTATTCAATAATTCCAATAGATTATAGTAAGTATGACCTTCGTGCCATGTAGGATTGTATTTTTCGAAAGCCAACTCTAAATCCAGTCCTATTTCTGTAGCAGCCTCACTATTTAACCCGGTCATATCTAAAACAAAACCATCTAAAGTAGCGACAGGCATACCGTGGCAAGCAGTAATTGTATCTTCCTTATGTACCAGTTCTTCCAGATCCAAGCCAATTTGCGCACGTTGTGTTTCCCTCCCCAGCATGAATGCCTGACTGTACTTATAATTTGATTTTAAGAATACAATCACCCCAGCAACAATCAGAACGTACAAGGTGGCATGTGCAATCTGTTGCAAATTCTTTGTTATGACACTTGCCACCACGTGAATGCTTACCATTCCCTGCATGTAGAGCATCAAAATCGGAAGTGGGTAATACCACTCCATTTTCTCTAAGGGATTATATATATAATACAAAGTCATTGTTGCCAGAAACGCCAATCCAAACAGTACACTTCCAAGTCTTTTTTCCTTTTCTAACTTCGGCAAACACCCCATGGTAATTACAAATAGACTCAAACAAGCTCCCAGTAAATATTTATAGGCATTAATATTTATTACAGGTGATAAGAACGGGAACCAGAATTCATCCTTTGACTGATGAAAAGAAAGTTTGGTGGCAGCAGAATGTGGCAAAGGAGACCCAAACAAGCTATAGGTCATGATGAGATATAGCCCCACGGGTACAATCGCAAATAGCAGTTCTTTTGTCAGCCATGTTTTAACAAAAGCCAGTTTCTGCTTACTTAACAGAAATCTATTAATAAAATACGTACTGCCTAGCACAACCATAGCCGGAACCGCGTCCATCTTAGAAGTTATACTCAACCCGATAAATAGCCACATATTTCTATACTTATCTGTGAAGAAGAAATAGAAAGCGGCTACAACTATCATCAGGTGAAAGGCTGTCTCCAGACCGGCATTAACAGAATTGAGGTAATAGGTGTTTGCACACATTGTAAATAGCCAAAACATCAAGGCAAGCCAATTAGACTTTGTAAATCTAATAAAGATCCTAAACACCATCACTGATGTAAAGAAGATTCCGATGTTGGCCATAAGGGAAATCGCATCTTCAGGTAAGACAAAGTGATTCTTGCATAAAAAAGTACATACTAAGCCATATAAAAACCCGGACAAGCCATAGACAGGAGGCTCTGCCTCATTAAAATGAAACCAGACATCATGATCCCAGGCATTCCTTAAATACCTGATAACAAACCCTGTATCATCAAAATAACCAAAATCATAATAACTGCGAACGTAAGCCAAAAAAGCAAACGAAAAGAAATATACCAGGCTATTGGTTTGTCTCTTATTTTGGTCTTTTCTCAAAAACACATAGAAAAGTACACAAAATACTATTGGATAAATCACAGAATAGGCTTTAACCAACACCAGGGTGGACCAGAAGTAGGATGCAACGGCAATAAAAACCAACAATATAATGAGTTCTTTTATGTTTCTACTTTTCATTTTCTTCTTTGGTTTAAACTGCAATAGACTTATCTCCAAACGGCTCGTAATTCACTGTTATTGATTTATTTCAAAAGAATCGACGACAAATATATTTATTTTATTAAGATTCCAATACAATATCGAAATTATCCCCATTTACAGGTCGCTCATTCATAAACCACCTCAATTTTTGAACTATGAACACCTCCGCTAACCCCCAGAGAATAGGTGATTACCTCATAAAAATAAGTAGTTCTCCTTTGGCATCTGCGTCTTTAAAAGAATTGAAGTTTGGTGCAAGCAATTGTGTTATAATCTTTCTAAAGACATCTGATTCTCCTCATTATCAAATTTCAACACCAAAAATATTTTCACTACCGGCATCATTCCAACGCAGCTTTACTATTCATCTTCCAATACTCCCTTAGGTGCTTTGACGGGGGATGCTGATTTCATCAATGGTTTTAATATTTTCTTTTCAGACCATTTGCTTAAATAGCCTTCTTTTGATTGTGCACGCACCCTAAAAGTTAGTTTTGACAGGTTCCACTGGTCACGTGAGAATGAAAAACTATTTTTTGTTAGTTGTTCTTTGTTAAGTATGATTTTAAACTCCTCTTCTTCATTGATCTGAATAGCACATTCCAGCCAGAACCCTTCTACATGATTTCTCTGCCCATGTTCCCAATTCAGCTTAATTAAGCCATCTTCTTCGGTAACCCTTAAATCGAAAGGGGCAGACAATCTTGGCTTTGAGTCAATTTCGACTAAAACTTTGTGACTTCTTGCCTTAACCGATTCCCAATTCCTGGCTTCTACATAATAATAATAATTACCCGCTAGTGGAACTACATCTTCGAAAGTCCCGGTATTTTTATAAATGGTTTTAGTATTTAGTTTGACCACCCTATCTGAATTGGGACCAACGCGCATGACATCGATAGTTAAATGCGCTTCAGATGGATCGAAGCTCCAGAGTAACAACACTTTGTTATCTTCTATGCGAGACGCATCAAATTTAATTTTCTCAACCCTCATCCGTGTCTTCCTTGTTTTCACTTCTTCCGGATCGCTTAGTGCGCTTTTTTGACCAAAAAAATCCAATGCCTGCAAACGATAATAATACACTTTACCAGGCATTACTGCGTTATCTATGAATTTGGGATGCTCCTCGTTTAAATTTGGCACCGCCAATGTATTCACTAAATGTCCCGGATCATCGGCATTGTCGGAACGATAAATATTGACACCAAAGTACCGTCGATGTTCACCACGCCAACTAATCTCTACACTTCGATCATAACCTTTCAAGTGAATATCTCTGGGAACTAATGGAGGATCATAATATTCGGAAGTTATGATTCTCGTTTCATTAACATACACTTCTTTTCCATCTTTCAGCCCCATGACCTTGTATTTATAAGTAGTTCCCCTGTTCACATTTTCGTCATAAAAGACTACTCCCAAGGCATCTGCAAACTGGTGACTTGTTATCGCTTTTTGAGCGATTATGGCTTTTTCCGGTAACATCTGAAAACGCTGATAAGCCATTTTGTTTACTAACTTCATGTATTCAGATAGTATATTTTTTCCTTTACCCTTAAATTCGTATTTGGTTTTAGGTTTGACAGGATACCTGGTTACCCTTTCGTAACCAGATTTCGCTCCAATCTGACGCCTATAAACATGGAATCCATCGGGGTAGAACACGTTATCAGCTATCCACTTTACAATTAACGTATGGCTATTATCCTTTCTGTAATCGTAAGACACATATACCTGACCAGTTGGCTTCCCCAACTTTTGTGCATTTAAGGAGCCCCAAAAAAGCATTATACCTATAAAATTGAGTATTACTCTATTCATAAAAAGCTGCCTTTTGTTAGTTTAAGGTTAAAACGCTGCTTTATACCTGTCGTATTAAGAACCCCTCCCAGTGTACCAAACATGCTTATTTCGTCTCCAAACTTCACGCTCACGGGCCCACTAATCTGGGCACTAAACAAGTCTTTTTCAACACCATCTTTGTATAAATGTAAGGTACCAAAATCTTCTAAGAAGAATTCAGCATCTTTGAGAATTAGCTCTTCAGAAATGCTGGCTTTTGCTCTAAAGTCAATATAACTGTTCACCGTACCCTTTATTTCTCCCAGATTCGTTTGTGATTCCAGTTCAGCGGCAACCACACCACCAAAACTCAACTCATAATGATGAGGTGAAAGATCTATCCTCTTTAAGCCCTTATAAAAATTGCAAGATCCATCGTTGTTGGTAAAAGTAATCTCGGCATGCCATTTTTTTGAGGACGCACTTATGTTAAAAAAAGAAGAGGTACATATCATATCATTTGCCAAATTACCGTTGGCGATGAACAAATTACTTCCCTTATCATAATAGAGTTTTCCTTTCCCTTTAAAAGATTTGCTTTTACTATCGTCCTTCGACTTGAAAAAAGAAAAATCCCCTGTCATTATCAAGACATCTTCTTCCTTGGTTTCTTGATGATTTACTTCAATAACACTTCTTACACATGCAGCCTTACCTGCCCCTGTCGCATTTATTTCGAATTGTGCTTTATACTCATCACGAATAACACCAGAGCCGCTCAGTACGTCTTCATCATTTCTGTAGGTATTGACCACTAAGCCCTTTAAAGAATTTACACTGTAAAAATTAAGATATTTCCCGCTATTAACAGCTTTTGCTTTCTTAAGGTTGGAAATTTCCCAGAAGTGCTCTTTTTCATTCAATACTTTAAAATCACCGTCAAACGCCAAAGTATCGGGCATGAGTATGCAGCCATGAACGGTACCAGATAAATAACTCTGATGTAATTTAAGTTTACCATGACAAAACAAGTTTTTATTCGTTAACCACACATCAACAGGCTCCTTATTCAATCCGGCAATTGTCGCTTTTGTCTCACTGGATTCAGTTTGATATTCCCGGAAAGCTTCAAAATGGAAATCAAGAAACAGATTAGCCCTCACCGGACCATTTACTCCTCTAATATCTCTCCCCAAATTTAGTATGCCCGATAATACTACTCTCAATCCCTTCTTGTTTCCAGTTAATTTCATGCCCGTAATCATACAGTCGAAGTTACCATAACGTACTTTATAGACCCTTAACAATGGCCAATAAGCAAGGTCATTGATATATTTAATCGTACCATTAGGTAACACTTCCAACTCACCCTGTAATCCACTTCTTATATTGTTTTGAATCAAATCAATATCTATAATCAGTTGAATTTTGTTATGGGTGTTGAAAAAGGCTCTATGAACAGTAGCGCTAACAAGCACTTTTTTGTTGGCATCAAAAGCGAGTAATTTTTCATTTTTAGTAGCGTCAACATTTACATTCCCTGAGACATCTAATGCTACTTGAAGAGGTAAGAACACCTTTTCTCCCAACCCATTTAAATGTATTTTACCGTATAGAAATCCTCGTTTCACCTTACCTTTGGAGGCGTTTATTTCAAATTGGCTTAGCTTACAATTATATCCGTTTATTGTCGCTTCTATTTTTTGGGAAAAAGCTTTACTTAAATGGCCTTCAAGCCCATTTATTGTAACCTTTATTACATCATCTTTTGACTTTTGCATGAGCTGACGTTCAGATAATTCAAAGGCCTTACCCTTTATAAGGTTTCTTGATACCGAATAACTAAAATTGACAATGTGTATTCCAGGAAGGAGACCATTTTTTTCTTCTGCCAGGCGAAACCTTATAGCGGAAGGATGTATTGATAAATTCAAATGCGGTACAATTAAAAATGCTTGGTGCTGGTATTTACTTTCAGTAAAATCAGCCAAATTATTCACTTTTTTGAACCTAAAATCCTGTAAATCATCCGATGAATTTCTAAGCGGTAAACTCAAAAATCCGTTGAGACTCACGCCGTACTGCCCCGCTTTCAAATAGAACTTCGATGTATTTTCTAAAGTCAATTCACCTCTTGTCAGTGTTTTCAAACCCCATGTCCTTTTTTCACCCATTGGGAGGAGCACACCATCTAACTTAAAGGCATTCAATTTTACCCATGATTCTTTCGTAAACAGGAAAGGCACACCACCAGACTCTACCTTTAATGGAAAGTCCCACTTTAATTGTCCCAGTAAAGCCACACCCGACGCATTTATTTTTACCTGTGAATATAAAAAGTGGGCGACACCGTTCGTGCTAATTTCGGGTGTCAACATCATAGACGCTTTAGTCTCAAGTCTTACATTTATTTCACCTTTCTTTAAGAACACCCGATCATTCCTTTCTTCCAGCAACAAGTGCCTGAAATTTAGATATTCGAAGAAAGAGCTATCATCAGAAACCAGGTAGCCTTTTCCGCTAAAATCCATGAGATCACCACTAACAACTTCAGAAATATGAATTTGATAATTGCCAGCGTAAAAATGCCTTAACTTTTTTTCTGATATAGCCTCCTGAGCAAATGGCGAATCGAAAGCAGATGAGCCCAGCGTAAAAACGATCAATATAGAACAATGAATAAATGAGAGTCTAATCTTCCCAAACAGACTATTATTCAAATATATATGGTCTATTATTGCCGGCATTACTTCCAAATAAATAGTGATTATTCAGGAACATAATAATTTCTAACCGAATATACGTAAAAACCATAAAAAATTCAGATGGACAATACTGTCTAATCTTTTCTACCCCTATGCCCATGAAATAAATTAATCCAGCACAATAGATTTCATTACTACTTCAGTATCTATTATTAATTTGAGTAATAAAAAATTATGTTCTGAAACCGGAAGATCAATGATTTCAGAGGCTTCTTTCAATACACCTTTTTTCAACAAGACTCCATCAGGCGAGGCAATCTCATATATTCCGGATTTTGCCAAGGCAGGCCTATTTATTGTAATTTTATTGTGAGCAGGATTTGGGAACGCTGTTATGGAGCTAAGCATTGAAACGCTCTTAGTAGAAGTGACTATATCCACCATATTGGACTCAACTTCACACGCACCTTTCTTAACCACCACGTGATAAAGTCCATTTGTTTGCGCTGTATAATTACTATTAGTAGCTCCGGTAATTAATTCTCCATCAAGATACCATTGATAGCTATCATATTGATCTATAACAGATAAATTGGTACCATCTTGTAGTATGACAGGCTCATCTGGCACCTCATCTACAAATACCTGTACCGCTTCCCGCTCACTTTCACAAGCTATTTGTTCAATAACTAGATCGTACAAATAGTAGTAAAAATTAACAGCATCCTGAGCTGTGGAAGCTTTTATTGTCATAGGTCCATTGGAGTAAGGATAGGTAACACAGCAATTATTTCTGTACAAATTGGCTACTCCTTCAACTGTCATGAATAAGTCCACACCGGGAGGAATCACAATATTGACATCCACTACTTGTTCGCCATCTTCTACAAAAATGGTCTTGGAAGCAATTTCTGCACCATCCTTGCCATCTTTAATCACAAAAGTCCGATCCCCGTCCCCACTGGCATATACTCTTGCCTTTTTCCATAAAACACGTTGACTCAAGTCAAACAACTGCCCCAGGTCATCCCTATCTTCATCGTAATTATTACCTCCCCCAAATGTATTATCCACAGGTCCGACATTGTATTCCTGTCCGCTTTCAATACCACTAACAAAATAAGTTCTTGTAATAATCGGGGCTACCGTTTGAAAAACACTCCCTGTAGCCAGAATATCCTTACTACCCTCTTCACTATACCAAAAGTAATTATCCGCACCTGATGCGTTTAAATATAATGAATCATTTTCGCAAACAGATACATCATCGACAAGAGGTATAGTAGAGCCATGAATTACAGTAACTGCGACAATGGTACGTTCTTCACTGGCACAATCTCCGGTCGACTGCACGTAATAGTCCTTATCTTGATTTAAGGTTTCTGTTTCAAAAGTAATACCTGTACCCAGCACATTGCCTCCTGAAGGAACGTCATACCAGGCATATCGTCCGCTCCCTCCTGAAGCACGCAAAGTAGCGCTTTCCCCCGCACATACCTCTTCATCTGAGGCCAATGGGGCGGGATCTAATTCTAATTCTAAGAAATCGACTTTGATCTCCTCATCCTGCCCATAATCGTTTTGAACTGTTAATTTCACCGTATACGTTCCGGCAGCTGCATAAGTGTGCACGGGGTTTTCTCCTGTGGAGGTGTTTCCATCTCCAAAATCCCAAAGCCAACTTGTAGGTTCATTTTGCGAATTACTACTAAATAACACCTCCAGACAATTGACCTCCGCAGAAAATGCGGCAGTTGGCGGCACCCCCTGACCTGTAGGATAATGAATATATCTTTCCTTACAAATCTCTTCCATCCACAGATCCTGAACCTGAGGAAGCCGTTGAATTCTGGAATCGCCCCAGTGCGTCGCCCAGTTGTGCTGAGTCCAATGGCTATTGATATATACAAATGCGCCTACATCATAATTTTCAATCATCCAAAATACATTATCAAAGTACGTTTTATAATGATCAAAATTCATCTGGTTGTTTTCATCAGTCTGGCAAGCGGCTTCGCCTATTATGATTGGTTTTTTAACGACATTGTTTGCCCAGGTCATGAACTTTTCCGTATTTTCGTCGGCATGCCCCGTAGCTGAGAAGTTACATCCGGGATTATGAAAAGGAGGCCCACCCTGTACTGCTTCCCAGGTTGGTACGCATGCATCATGATTGAAAATTGAAATACCTACCCAGTCAACATATTCATCACCGGGATATAAGGTAAGCACATCATTTTCTCCCCGCACCGGGTGGTATACAAAAGCTACATTTGATACCTGATTATGAACTCGAATACGTTGAGCGATGTAATTATAAGCGCTGACATAGGGTTCAGGCTGGTTTCCAAAAAGGTTCGTGTTTACTTCATAACCTATCCTTACAAACCACTTGATACTTTCGTATTGTTTGAATGTTTGAGCGAGTTGGTCTATTTGACTATCCCAACGACCAGTTACCACATCTCTGCACGCCTGCATCACACCATTAGCATCAAAAGAGTAGCCACCAGCAGAAGGATTGTCCTTTATACTAATCGCCATTTCGGCATAAGACCCGGGATAATTGTCGTTGATATAGTTTAGGTATGCCAAATCTGGCCAGTCATTACCTTGGTTGATCAAACCAGAATACAGTTCTCCATAGTGAGATCCACCTGCCGGAATTTTATCTGTTGCCGTAACATAGTCTTTATATTCTTGCAACCAGGTCTGACCAATCAGCACCAAAGTATTTCCCGGATCAGGATCAAAGAATTGCTTGTTAAATTTGTCCCACTGCGCATTTTGAGCATTGGATATTATAACCATTAGTAAGCAGAGCACAACTACGGTTAACTGATGAAACGCCTTTTTCTTCGTATTCATTTTTGTTAATTAAAAACCAAAAATAATGTGCGCATAAAAAGAAACATCTTGAGGGTATTGGGTAAGGTACTTTTATGGACAAATCGAATATACTCATTTTTGCCTAAAAATTAAAGAACGGGCCCTGCGCAAGTACTTATTTAAAACAGTCCCCTTTTGAAAACCATTAAATAAACAATATGAGCAACAGGAAGGCAACTTATCCCGCCATAAATCATCCATCTCCGATAATACTTTTTGTATAAAACAGTGTCCAACTCTCCGTTCTTCACCAGAACAAGTAGTTTATCCTGGTAACGAATTATAGGAATAACCAATATCCATAAGCTAATCATATCGTACAATGTATGACGTAACCAATTGCATTGTTGTATCCCTCCATAATAGAACGCGAGATAAACACCGTTAAGCACAATAAGGATCATAGCTGGTACCGTTACAAGAAGATCTGTCTTGATAAGCATGTCAAAAGCGAAATTCACATGAGCGGTTTTTTTTGTTTTATGAGCATACCATACCCAAAACGGCCCGATCGCAACATTCCCAAAAAACACAAAGACACCCAATAAATGCAATAATTTATACCATAAACGAGGCATAAAAGGAGTGAATACCTCATAATCGAAAAAGGCTATCAATAAAATCAGAAACAACAGAATAGATGATAAAACTGATATTCTCCCTTCCTTGCTCATTTAGACTTCGTTTGGCTCAAAAATTCTTATTATATTTCTCTAAATATAAATTATTTTTCCTTCAAGATGACTGACATCGATCATATTGTATCTGTACACGGGCTCAATTCTAATCCGGATAAAATGCTTGATTTGGTAAAAAACCTGCATTTGACTCATTTGCCTCAAACAAATATAAACTTAAGCGGTCATAATATGGAACACACTTTTAAGGTCCGTTCCGAAAACATGAAAACAGTTAACTCATGCTTATGGGAAAATGCATTCTCAAACACACTAGACCTGCTCGCCGATAAAAAAATTCTTGTAATAGCATTCTCGCTGGGAGGTTTACTCGCCTGTCTTTATTTATTAAAAAGAAAAAATCATCACTCTCCTATAAAAAAAATGGTCTTATTTGCTCCTGCTTTGAGAGTAAAACGATGGACCACTAATGTCAAATTTTTAAAAAAGTACCCGCGACTACCTATTCCCTCATTTACACCTAAGGCAAACAGGTCACTTCACGCCATTCCCATAGCAGCTTATAATGCCTTATTCGAATTAATCGAAAAGTTCGATTCACAATTAGAGCCCGAAAAACTGAATATACCTACCCTCCTCATTATAGATGAAAACGATGAGTTGGTAGATTATAATAAAACGGTCGCTTTCGTTCAGGAATACAAACTTGACAATTGGAACTTAATCAAGTTTAAAAACTCATTCTTGAATAACCTGTTCAAGAAGCACCTGATCTATGAGTATAATTTCAGAACAGAAGAAGAGTGGAGACTCATTAAAGCAGAGACCCAACTTCTATTAAAAAAGTAACTATGACACATTATTTTTCCTGGAGTTACTACGAGGCCAGACAGCGTTTTATTGAAGCTGTTAATACAATTGGAGGTAAGCATGAATCGATCCCCACGGGAGTGGAAGACATGAGCATAGATCTCGGCTTCATAGGAAATCTTTCAGCTAAAAAGTTATTTATACACACATCAGGAATTCATGGTGTCGAGGGCTACCCTGGATCTGCAATACAACTTGCGCTGTTAAATCAACCTAATTTCAACCTGGAAAACATTTGCATTCTTTTCGTTCATGTAGTTAATCCATATGGCATGTGCTATAACCGTAGATGGAACGAAGACAATATAGATTTAAACAGAAATTTCCATGATGAGACTCCAAATGTAAAACCTCATCCCTTATATCCTAAAATCGATTCATTTTTAAACCCAAAAAATGAGTCAAAGGTCAAAACGTTCTGGCTCCCTGCTATCAAAAATTTATCACTCTATGGGTTTAGCACATTACAACAAATTATTGCACAGGGCCAATTCCATAATGCTAAAGGCCTATTTTATGGAGGGCAGCAATTAGCAGAGGGAAGTAAGCTATTAATGGCTAAAATCAGACATCACTTTCCTCACATAAAAGTATGCATGGGTTTAGATGTGCACACAGGGCTGGGCAAATTTAATACCAACACACTTTTTCTTGAAGGGCTATTTTCAGTAGATATGCACAAGCTATTACAAAGTGAACTGGATGCCCGTATTGTACATGTACAAAAGGGACATAAACAATCTTTTGAAATTAAAGGGGGGTACATCGAATACCTAAAAAAAATCTTTGGTAATTCCATTCATTTTTCAATGCTTACGCAAGAATTTGGAACCAAACCACCTATCCAAGTACTCAAAGCGTTGAGAAAGGAAAATTTTTACCATCATTATATGCCAAAAAGCAAACAATACATGCAAGCGCAAAAGCAACTTATTGAAACCTTCTGCCCGAGCGACCTTGTTTGGCGAAAACACGTTATTGAAAATGGAAAGAACTACTTTGAACAGTATTTAAAATTCCTAAGTCGTTTTTAGCGTTTTACTATTATAAAAGTACTTTTTCAAAGATAGGCGCCCAATCAAATCATTGTTCAACAACAATACTAATAGCACAAAAAACGGACTATATGCTATTTTATAACGCGACAGACTTCCATAATTTGGCGCTGCCAGGGGTAATAATATTGCCAGTATCAGCACATAGGTAATTAAGGCAATCACTTCTAGGTTTAAGCTATATCTCAATGATTTTTTGAACATGTACATGCCACGCATCATTAAAAACAATAAAAACTGACACTCAACAGACTGAAGAATCATTAAACCGTTCTTGACTTGCCAGGGGAACGGGGCGAATAAGCCATGAATCAGAGCTACAGGTATATTTACTAGCCAAAAAAGAAAACCTGCATCGAGGTAATAAAAATTAATAACCTTATCAGGTGTTGACTTAGTTAAGAACATGACTAGATTGTTTCTTACAACACCTGATATATGGTGTAGCTGTAAATTGTAATGTGTAAGACTACCAATAAAGACAGTTATTATAAGAAACAACAGAAAACATAACAACTCATACTTAAACCTCAATTTATACTTCGAACTTATTAAATAACTTAAATAATACGACAGAGAAATAGCACCAACTGATATAGCGAAATAATATTTGAACTTAAATAATACCCAAATTAAACCAACAATACTTATTAATAAGGGCATTTTGAATCTGATACTTTTTCTAAGCTGAATAAGCATAGCTACGATTAGAAATATGAGTGTCGTGCTCAAACTTTCTTTCAATAAACCGGCTCCCCAAAACAATAATGAAGGTAAAAACACAAAAGCTAACAACAACAATTTTTGAGCATTTGGTATTATACAGTTTAATTGGAGTACCAGAAACCAGGTGGAGAAATAGCATATTATGCTCATATAAAAACTAATTATCCAATAATCGTTATTAGCAAAGGCGGACAGAGGGGACACTAATTTCAAAAAAAACATGGTCCTGGGCTCATAAGCATAATTAAGTGCGGTCCCGCCTTTCTGCATTGTTATCAGATCCTGATGAAAGGACAGTGTATCGCCTGCCTGGTAGTAATGCGAATAAAGCAATCCCAGGGCAATAGTAGCTACCAATTTAAAAAGAGCACCTATATAATAATACTTCTTAAAACAACTGTCTCTAATAAAAACTGCCCCTATATAAAGAAGGGTTAAGAGAATAGTGGTATGGATCAATGTTAACACCAAATAGTCTGTTAATTTTATTTCCCTCTCAATATATGCACACCTATATTACAGTGCAAACATTTATTTTCGTCGCAAAAATGTGTTTTCAGTTGTTTTAAGCCCTGAGAATCCCAAGCAGACTTGTTCTCAAATTGTAAGCTTTCCAGTTCTCTTGTATCTCTATTAGATTCAAAAGGCAACAAGTTTAACAGCTTATATAGCAAATCTAAATAGCGTGCTTCATCCGTTTTTAAATACTTAAAATACAAAAAAGGTGCAAAAGAATTTATAAGCAATGTATTCACCGAAGCTTTGCCCATTCTTTTAACAGCGCTATTCACATGTGAACCAAACCGATAGTGACGGTGCCAATATTCGCTTGTTTCACACAACAAGTTATTCAATATAAGATTTAAATCCTGCGGCATCAAACTCAGCATATCTCCATTCTTATATACCAAAGCAGCTAGTTGTGCAATTTTTATTGTAGGGAAATTGGCCGGCCTCACGCGTGCATATTTCCATTCGTATAGTTCAATTGAACTATTATCCAATCCATATTTAAATGCCAGCAGTTCAAATTCACGCTTCAACTCCTGCATGTAATTATCATTGATGACGTGCTTAAGCATTCCCGCCGCTCCAAATAATAGCGCCTCAAGCTGCATTAAGCTATTACGGTGTTTTAGCAGATTTTTGATGGTTACGGTTTTCGCCAACCTTAACATGGGGTCTTTGTTCAAATGGCCTCCCATAGCGATTGATACTATTTCAAAAAAAGTCTGTCGCCAGTCGTTGTTATTGTTTAGTAATAACTCATTAAATAATTGAGCTTTCATGTCCATACGATCGATAACACATCTTTCGATCATTCCAACTTTGTAAATACGATCTATTTTGGACATATAAGGAGCACAAGGAATCTCCCTATCTAGGGCATGGAAACTGTTGAACTTTTTAAGAAATCGCTCGGCACGTCCTCCTATTTCCAAAGTCGGTAATTCGTCACCAGCGGAGGTATATACAGGGCGATCATATTTCCAAACTACATGTAAAATAACGTTATACCCTGGATTCAGGTGATGTTTATGGGAGTACCACTCTGAGGACTGCTTGTGAATCTCTATATTGCCTACCCATATCAAGTTATCTATTTTTACCTTAGCATTGAGAAAATCGGGGCCTGCATCATGGTTATGCTCCCCTATTTTAAAGATCGACAATTTCTCACCCTTAACTGTTTGCAAATTGCTTTGATCAAACGCTAAGAATTTCCACAAAAAATGAATATATTCTTCTGACATTAAATTCCTAATTACAGGAACTCATCCAGGCATTGGCTCATTGACTCTTGTAATTTTTGTGCTTCTTGTCTTGCCCTTTCGGCGAAATCACTCTCGCTGGAAGCATAAATAATACCACGTGATGAATTCACCAATAAACCGCCGTACCGGTTGAGTCCATATTTTGACACACTACGAAGGTCCCCACCCTGAGCACCCAGACCAGGTACGAGCAAAAAGTGTTCCGGAATTTGTTCACGTATAACTTCCATCATGCTAGACTGAGTAGCACCTATAACAAACATTATATTTTCTTCGGTGCCCCATTTGCGTACTTTCTCGATGACTTCTTGATATACATACTTTCTGGAAGTTAGCTGTAATGTTTGAAAATCGACGCTTCCTGAGTTTGAAGTTAATGCTAAAATAATCCCCCATTTACCCTGAAATTCTAAAAAAGGTGTTATGGAGTCCTCGCCCATGTACGGAGCTATTGTCACCGCATCGAAGTCGAGTGTTTCAAAAAAAGCCCGTGCATACTGTGTCGCGGTATTCCCGATATCACCTCTCTTTGCATCTGCAATAGCGAATATATCATCCGGGATGTATTGCAGGGTTTTTTCCATGGCACGCCATCCTTTATAACCATAAGCTTCATAAAATGCTGCGTTCAGTTTATATGAAACACAGTAATCTGAAGTGGCGTCAATTATTGCCTTGTTAAATTCAAAAAGAGGGTCTTCTGCCTTTCTGAAGTGCGCTGGCATCTTGCTAATGTCCGGATCCAAGCCAACACTCAAATACGAACCCTTTTTTCTGATTTGTTCAAATAATTGATTTCTATTCATGTTTACCTTGCTTACAAAATTAGTGATCGGATAAATCTATAATTTCTCCCTTAAATGTACTCGTATCGAAAATGAAATCAGAGGATTTAACCGGTACATTTGGTTTGAATGTTTCGACATTCACAACATACCTGTTTCCATTTTTTTCAAAAGTTTTCCATCTTTTGATACGTTTAGAGGAGCGTTCTATATGTAATCTGATTTTATAGACCTGATTGGTCTTTCGTTGTTCAGGTGTAAGGTCGGGTTCCAAATCGATAATATCGCACAAAGTCCCACCGACACTTTCTTCTCCAACCAGTACATATTTGTAACCTTCCTTGTACATATCTATAACTTTCGAAAAGTTAATATTGCTCTCTTCATCATCTGCATCGTATATGGTCACCTCTTCAATATCCTTGAATAACACCCAGGTTTTAAGTCCGTTATGGTACCTCTCCAGGTCATTTCCTAAGATCACAAAATACTTCTCCCCCTGCGATTTGATCTTCCCTTTACTTTTTTCATTCATTTCCTGCACTTTGCTTTTTACTTCGAAAGTAAAAGTAGCTTCAAATGAACTTAATGTCTTAAAACGTTTGCTTGATTCATCCAGAATAGCTTTGGCTTTCGGATCCTTACCTCCTGCATTTTGAGCCATAACCCATTGGCTCACAAAAATCATTATGACTATTAAACTAATATTTTTCATGATATTAACTTGTTTTACCATTTAATTCACTCAATAATTGTTCCAAAGCGTATTCATCTTTGATTAAAACTTCGCGAGCTTTACTTCCTTCAAAGGGGCCAACTATGCCAGCTGCTTCTAATTGGTCTATTATTCTGCCTGCGCGATTGTATCCGAGCTTTAGTTTTCTTTGTATCAATGAGGTACTTCCTTGCTGATGTGCTACAATAGTCCGAGCTGCTTCTTCAAACATTGTATCCCGATCTGATAAGTCGACCGAAGCCTGACCTTCTAAATTTTCATCAACATATTCAGGAAGCATAAATGCAGAATCATATCCTTGTTGTTCTCCAATGAAGTCAACCATATTTTCAACTTCAGGAGTATCAATAAACGCGCACTGTAAGCGGGTGAGATCTGATCCTTGCGAAAACAGCATATCCCCCATACCTATTAATTGTTCTGCACCACCGGCGTCCAGAATAGTTCTTGAATCTATTTTAGAGGTTACTTTAAAGGACAATCGGGCGGGGAAATTTGCTTTAATGGTACCAGTAATCACATTTACCGAAGGACGTTGTGTTGCGATTACCAAATGTATCCCTATTGCTCTTGCCAGTTGAGCTAAGCGTGCAATAGGAGTTTCTACTTCCTTTCCTGCGGTCATCATTAAATCTGCCAACTCATCAATAATCAGCACAATATAAGGCATAAACCGATGTCCTTTTAAGGGGTTTAATTTCCGTTCTACAAACTTCTTATTATACTCCTTTAAGTTTCTACAACCTGCTTCTTTTAGTAAATCGTATCGTTGATCCATTTCGATACAAAGAGAATTTAGTGTATGAATCACTTTCCTGGTATCAGTAATTATGGCTTCTTCGCCATTAGGAAGCATCGCTAAAAAATGTCTTTCTATCTTGGAATAAATAGATAATTCCACCTTTTTGGGATCGACCAATACAAACTTCAATTGAGAGGGATGTTTCTTAAATAGTAGAGACGATAATATCACATTGATACCAACAGATTTCCCCTGTCCTGTTGCCCCCGCCATCAATAAGTGGGGCATTTTTGCTAAATCGATTTCAAATACCTCGTTGGAAATAGTTTTACCAAGTACTACCGGTAGCTCTTTCTTCGTATTGATAAATTTCTCTGTTGCGACTACAGATCGCATAGCGACCATTTCCCTGTTTTTGTTGGGAACCTCAATACCTATGGTGCCTTTGCCTGGAATTGGAGCTATTATTCGAATACCTAAAGCGGCCAAACTCAAAGCTATATCATCTTCAAGGTTTTTAATTTTGGATATTTTAATTCCTGCTTCCGGAATAATTTCGTACAGAGTGACCGTAGGCCCAATTGTAGCCTTTATACTTGAGATTCCAATTTTATAGTTTTTGAGGGTTTGTACGATATTATTCTTATTGGCTTCGAGTTCTTCGCGAGTAACCTTCACATCTGAATTCGAATAGTCTTTCAAACACTCTAAGGTTGGGTATTTGTAGTGCGGCAAGTCGAGTTTGGGATCATATTCGCCAAGTTCATCAACATCGACAGGAGTTTCTTCTTTCTGTTCACCAACTTCTAATGGTGGTTCCGGGTCAACTTTATCTATCGCTATTTCCTCGTCTCCTTCAGGCTCAGAAATGGCCAGTTCGAGTTCAGTATCTTTATTCGTTAATTCTTCTACTGGTTCCACACTTGCATCAAGTTCAAGTTGATCTCCTTTATCAATATTTTCTTGAATGACGTCCTCTTGCAACTCAACTTCCTGTTGATCAGACTCCATTTCTTCTTCGTGATACGAACCTTTTATTTGTCCTACTTCATTGGCAAAGTTACTATCTTCATCTACTTCTACCGTTTTGTTTTTTTCATCATCGTTATTAGTGCTGACTGATTTTGAAGTAACAATTGCTAATTTACCCTCTTTGACGAGTGTTTTTATGTCAAAAAAGTATATTACAAAAATGACAGGAATTAAGATTAATACAAGCACTGTCCCCCATCCAACCAAACTATTTGCGTAAGAAGCCATTGAATAACCTATTCCACCACATAAGTATTCCAATTCAATTCTTTGTTTGGAAATTAACACCATATACCCCAGAAGTACGCTTAACCAAAATAAAGAAAACACGCTAATTTTGAACAAGGATTTCAAATACTTTATTTCACGCTTAAATAAGATTTTAATTCCACTCAGAATAAGTAATGGGATAAATAAATAGGATGCCACACCAAACCATCTAAAAATAAACAGGTACGCCATTGATGCACCAAGTACCCCAAGCCAATTTTGAACTTCTGGTGCCACTTCCTGAAGTGTTTCATCACCCCATGCTCCTACAACACTTTGATCTGCCTTACCATTGAACAAATAGGACGTAAAGGCAATAAACAAGCTTAGCCCGAATACAATCAAAAATAAGCCAAAAGTCAGATGTAAGCGAGGGTCTTTGAAAAAGCTAAAAATTTTTGTGCTTTTGTTACTTTTCTTCTTCTTCTTCCTTTTACTTTTCTCAGGTTGTTTGTAAGTATTTTCTGCCATTTAACGTTTGCTGTGTATGCTGCTCGTTATGTCTTATTTTGATAAAATAGCTTTATTTATTCTTTTTATCAAGGACGGTCCTTCATAAATGAATCCGGAATAAATTTGAATTAATGACGCTCCTGCAGCTAGTTTTTCAAGAGCATCTTTTTCGCTCATTATGCCTCCTACTCCAATTATTGGAAACGTACCATTCGATTTTTCATGTAAATACGCAATGACTTCTGTTGATCGATCTTTTAGTGGTTTTCCACTTAAACCTCCATTCCCAATTTGATTTACAGTCTCCCAATCTGTCGTCAAGTAACTGCGCTCAACTGTTGTGTTCGTTGCTATAACTCCTGCAATTGCCGCATCCTGAACAATTACTACTATATCATCCAGTTCTTTATCACTTAAATCGGGTGCTATTTTCAATAAAATTGGTTTTGGGTCCTTTTTTTCGTTATTCAGATTTTGTAATCCTTTTAATAATCTTGTCAGGGGTTTCTTTTCTTGTAATTCTCTCAAACCCGGTGTATTCGGCGAACTTACATTAACGACGAAGTAGTCTACATAATCAAATAACTCTTCAAAACATTTCTTATAGTCACTAAATGCTTCAGTGTTTTTTGTGATCTTATTTTTCCCAATATTCCCTCCAACGATAATTTTTGACTTTCGAGTCTTTAGGCGATGAATAGCACTTGAAAGACCTTCATTATTGAAGCCCATGCGATTAATTATAGCTTTATCTTTTGGAAGCCTAAATAGACGAGGTTTAGGGTTTCCTTCTTGTGGTTTAGGAGTTATAGTTCCTATTTCTACAAAACCAAATCCCATACAAGCAAGTTGATCTATTAACTTTGCATCTTTATCAAAACCCGCTGCCAAGCCAACCGGATTGGGAAATTTAATTCCAAACAATTCACGCTCAAGGTTTGGCTTCCTTATTTTATATATTGACTCAGAAATTGAGGATACTCCTGGTATTTTGAAGATAAATTTTAGAAAAGAGAAGGTAAAATGATGCACTTTCTCCGCTTTGAACAAAAACAGGATGGGTCTAATGAGAATCTTGTACAATACTTACTTATTTTGACACAAATATAATTATTGTGTTACACTTATTAACTATGCAATGATGATATTTTAAGTTATGATAAATTTCTGAATGATAAACTGCAACCAAATATCATGTTTTTGGGATGATTGAACATAAAAAAAGGGACTACTAAATAGTAGCCCCTTTTGTGTTTTATTGCTTTTCTTTATGTGTCGATTAACGCAACAGCGTCACATCTCCACTTATCTTGATCGGTTCGTCATCACGAATCTTACGCTTCTTATCTAATTCGAAGTAGTATGTACCTATTGGTAACTGCCCATCCCGATCGTTCTTTCCATTCCAGAACTGGAAGTCCTTCCCTTTGGTATGCGTATACTTGTAGACCTTGTTACCCCATCTGTTGTACACGCGCAACTCGGCCCCATCGTAGTTGGTGATTCCGGTGATTTTCCAGATATCATTCACTTCATCTCCATTTGGTGTAAACACATTTGGTATGCGAATCGGCTGGAAGATATTGATCTGTACTCGAGCGGTATCTGTACAGCCGTTTTCATTCTCCACTACCAGCCATACATCTGCCTGATCTGCTCCGGCTATACTTGGGTAATCTTGCGGCACAAATTCTCCTGAGGGTAAGTTGCCCAATGTATCGCTGCCTAAATACCAGTAATAAGTAATATTATCTGTCGTACTCAATTCCGAGTTGTAGGATACCAAATCATCGGTATATACATCCTCCGGGCTCGCTGATATATTTCTTATAAATAAGTCTGGCAATACTTCCACTCGTACCGTATCACTATAGACATCAGGACATATTCCTAAAGCATCGCTGGCAACCACATAGTAATCGAACGTTCCCGATCTGGAGTTTTCATTAGCTACATAGCTATCTACCACCGTTGCTACTGATATCGGCTGCCCCCCATCAGCTATTTCATACCACGTATAGCCATAGTCTGATCCAGTACCAGCTTGTAGCTCGCTTACTTCCAACAAGCCTGTTTCAGGGTAGCACAGTAAATAGTCACGCTCCAAATCTATTGCCGTTGGGCTATGTACTTCAATTATCGTTTGATCTTCATCTCCGTTTACACTTGAGCAACTAAGACCACTGGTCATCACTACGCGCACTATATCACCGTCATTAAACACGCCTGTATAACTCATCAAGTCATCTGCCGCCGGCAGCGGGTCTCCATTTACTGTCCACACATAACCCGCCGCATTATCGACAAGGTTCAGGTTTACCGTCACTGTGACATTACTGTCTTCACATACCGGTGAATCGTTAATCACCGATATTTGTGGTGCCTGAGTTCCTATGATACTCACCGGTACTTCTACACTCTTATCTTCACATACTCCGCCCGTGCTTACTGTCCATCTCAATACCGCATTCGCACTCGAATCGTAAGGTGCTGGGAAATTGACAAGCGTGTTATACAAGGTATCATCTTCGAACGTTGGTGGGTTACCTGAGTAGGTATTAGAACTCACTACCGTCCACTGACCTGAGCCTATGGTTGGCTCAACCGCTGTCAGCTGTATATCTGGACCTGCACAAGAATCTGCGCCTGTAGCTATCGCATCTGATGGTATTCTGTCTATTTCAACTTCTATACTGTCTTTTACTGGTAAACACTCCGCTGTTACCGTATTGGATACTGTATAGGTAAACCATACCGAACCTGCTGTGATATCTGCTCCGCTCACTGTGTATGTTTCGGTGCTCAACTCACTGGTATCAGCTCCTGATCCAAGGAAGTTATTTGTACCGGTCATCGTCCAAACGCCACGCTCTCCATTACCCGCATCTGGCAAGGTGCTTGGATCTACACTTATATTGATACTTTCATCTTCACATATCGCACTTGGACCAGACAACAGTGGAAACTTGATCTGACCACGTACATCGATAGCTACAACATCACTACTTGGATCACATACACCATTACTGATCGTCCAGGTAAATCTGGTGATGTCTGGTGATGGTAAATCATTAACCTGTGTATTATACAAGGTATCGTCTATTATCGATACTCCAGACGTGGTTGTCGTCCAGATTCCACTTCCTACAATAGGCTCATTACCTCCCAGGCGCGTGCCTATAGAACATATAATTTGATCGTCTCCTGCATCGGCTGGCGTTGGATTCAGGTCTATTTGCAATCTTAACGAATCGCTTAGCGGATCACATAAACCATTGCTTATCGTCCAGGTTAAGTATACTTCGCCATTGGTCGTATCTGCACCACTTGGTGTATAAACGGTATTGGGATCATTTACATTTCCAAACGTTCCGGTTCCAGAGCTTGTCCACTCCCCTGTTTCGCCTGCTCCTACACTATTCGCGTTCAATGGGTGCGTACTTCCTGCACAGATTACCGCATCTGGGCCTGCATCTGGGATCGTGATATCCTGAACCCTAGTTATTGTCACACTATCTGTATCTGCTGGACATACTCCCAGATCACTGCTTGTCGTCCAGTAAAGCGTCACTTCCATGCCCGACACCAGGGTCGCTAATACGCCATTCGCATCGGTCACTGGTGTTACTCCTACCACCGAACCGGCCGGTGTTACCGAAGCAATGCTCCATACCCCTGATCCTTCTACCGGTGCTACTCCCTGCATGGTGTAACTATCGGTACATACCGTTTCATCATCACCTGCTACCGCTGGACTTGGTGGTGTATCTACCTGAATCGTTACTGAATCTGAAGTGGCCAATACATCTGAGGGGTCTACACAGGGAGAATTACTTAACATCGTCACATAAACCGTCGTATCCTGGGTCGGTGATAACGTTAAGGTATTACCCGGACCTTGTTGAATTTGTGTCCCGTCAGCATAGAAGAAGGTATAAACCGGGGCATCTCCACCATTGATTCCTGTCGCTGTAAACACCACCTCATCTCCCAGACAAATGTCTTGAGGGGCCGCATCTAATCTCACAAAAGGAGATACACGATCTACCACCGTTACTATTATCGTGTCGTCTGACGGTGGACATACTCCCGTTGCTGAGCTTATCGTCCATACGGCGGTCATTATATTACCATCTGCTAAATTCAGCACTAAGCTATTGTACAAGCTTGGATCATCTATCGTTCCTCCTGTAGTTACTGGCACTGTCGTCCACAATCCGGTGCCTGACGAAGGATCGTTGCCTGGTAATCTTATTTCTCCTCCTCCCGCTAAGCATATTTCCAAACTATCCAGTGGGATATTAGCCGGCGTAACCGTATCTTCTACGCTTATAGTCACATTATCCTGTCCACTACACTCCCCATTGGTCACTGTCCAGGTGAAATCGTGATCACCAGGTGCCATCCCATCTACCGTGGTATTATATAAGCCATCATCTGTGATGTTTGCACTCGTGCTCGTGGTGGTCCATACCCCTGTACCATAAACATTGTCTAAGGACGTCATTGTGTATGGCTGCTGGGTGATACATAGTAAAGTATCATTTCCTGCTTCAACTATTGGAGTCTTGTCTATCGTGATCGTCATTGAATCCACCAACGACGGACAACCCCCTCCTTGGCTATTCCAGTATAAGGTGATTACATTTTGATCGCTTAATGTATCGGACGTGCCAAAAGTGTAGGTCGCATTAAACAAGGTATTATCGTCAAATGTACCATTGCCACTCGTTTCCCAGTAGCCTTCGTTGCCTAAATTATTTCCGGACAGCTGGTAACTTCCTGCTGTTGAACATAGATCTACATCCTCTCCGGCTTCCGGTACATCCGGTTCCGGACTTACCAATATCCATACCGAATCTGTCTGAGGATCACATCCCGTGTTATAAGTAACTGTCCAGTTAACCTGGGTAACTCCCTCGCCTAATGATGTGCCTGTTAGGTTATTTATATGATCGCCTGCCCCTGTCAATGTTCCTACTACGCTCCAAATTCCTGTTCCATAGGCACTAGGATCTTCAGCATTTAATGTCGTATCGCTCAGTATGCAGATTTCAAGCGTATCTTCTTCTAGGATATTGGCAGGGCCGCCCTGGCCTAATACTTCAAAATTTACCGTAGCTTCATCGGCTGGACATACCGAACCTGGCACACTGGTGGTAAACACATAGGTGTTCATTCCAATAGTTGCACCTGTAACTGTCGTTTGTGGATTATCGTTTGGCGTCAGGGTGCCGCCTCCCGCTGTTATACTCCACGTTCCTGTCTCTCCTATACCTGTATTTAAGGTCCCCAAATCGATATCCAGGTTCACGTCGCACAAAGCCGTATCCAAGTCAGGAAAATCTGTTGGTGCGGCATCTATGATGATCATCATCGTATCTACGCTTGTTCCACATGTATTCGATGGAGGCACTCCTACTGTCCAGGTGAATAAGTGTTCACCTATTGTTAATCCTGTTACTGTTGTGGTAGGGCTATTATCGTCTCCAAAGTTTACTCCGGCTGAAGTTGTCGTCCAGGTTCCCTCACTTGGCGCTGTAACAGCTGTTGCATTCATATTTACACCTGCTCCCAAGTCTGAAATACATATTTCCTGGCTTGGACCTGCAATCGCTGAGTCAGGTGGTGAAGAGATTGTGAATTCGACACTTTCACTTACAGGTCCACCACTACAAGCATCTATAGTGTAGGTTAAATTATATGTTCCTGGAGCAAGATTTGTAAAATTCAAGGATACATCTGAAGGCGTAAAGGTTAAATTAGGACCTGAATTCTGTCCCCATGTACCTCCTCCAGGCGAAGCTTCAAATTCAGCTGTTCCAGCACAAATATCCACATTGTCCGTAATATTAACTACAGGTGGATCCTCACTAACGGTTATTGTAATTGTGTCAGCACCTCCTGGGCAAGCGCCTTGAGCGGGTGCGGTGTAACTAATCATCGAGCTCGCTCCTCCCGACCAACCTTGAATTGACAAATCATCAATAGTCTCCGGGAATTGCCCATCTGTAGCTGGTGGATTTGAAACTGGAAAAGGCTGTTTATCACCACCTACCCAATCCCATGTCCCTCCTGAGGCGTTAGCGGTAAAGAGAGTTGGTAATTCACCGTCATTACATACAATTAAGTCTCCGCCATCTATTTGAACACCACCAGTTGCTGGATCTATATTCACTATAACGTCATCCGTCAAATCTGGACAACCAGAAATCTGAACTGTCCAGGTAAATGTATAGGGGCCGGGTAGCGCCAAGGGCCCCACATCTGTTGAATTACTATTAGGTGAATCAATGAGATCGTTTGTTCCCGGTGCGATAGTCCATGTACCAATACCCAAACCGTTTAAGGGAGCCGCATTTAACGTAGCTACACCCGGTTCTGAACAAATCGTAACATCGGGGCCGGCATCAATGTCTGGAGTTAACGTAATTTCTACCCTATGATCTACCGACGCTTGTGGGCATAATCCAGCATCATCAACCACTGTCCAAGTAAAGGTATATATACCACCATCTGAGAAATTCACTGTTGTTGTTGGATTATTAGGTGCATTAATCGTCACATTTCCTGTTGGATTTACGGTCCATGTCCCAGTTTGGCCTCCAAGAGGCTCATTACCTAATAGAGTAATTTCATTGGCGCAAATTTCTGTTGGGCCATCAATTGTTGCTATTGGTGGAAATATGCATTCATCTGGAAGATCAATACAAGTAGAAAATTCGGATGTATTAGCCCAAGGGGTTGCACTTTCAGTGGCAGTAGCTGCCAAATTATTGGCTAGATTATTTACTCCGGCATCGGCAGCTGTAAAAGTCCAGTTACCGCCATTACAAGTTGTTTCACCAAGATAACGTAAGGCATCACCTTGTTCTTCAGAACCAGCCGTACAGGTCGCGCATCCACTCATTTCATAGACATCAATAATTGATCCCGGATCCGCACAAGTACCGGTAATAGCGTTTTGATTGCTGGCAGCAACATCAATAACAGGAGCGGGATAAGCTTCATTACCCGCTTCAAGCGCAGGATTTAAGGGGTTGTGATGATTAATCGCTGCACCTTCAAATTGATTGTCTTGACCATTACAGTATATACTATTTTCGCGAATTGTCACTTTCCAAGAAGCCCCTCCCCCTGCTGGAGCTTGCCCGGGATTTCCTTCCCACTCGCTAACCAACACTCCTTCTCCGCCATTATATCTAATGATATTTGGTTCACCTTCACCCGCTGAATTGACACCAACTACATTATTCATACAGATATCATTGAGAAAGGTCATTCCATGTGAACCATTATGCTCAATTAAATTGTTATGGAAGACATTTCTTACAGATCCACAACAATTCGCAATTCCAACACCACCATTATGTGACACATTATTATCTCGAAAAACACAATCATAAGCATTTGCTTCGCTTGCTACAAAAATCCCAATTTCACCATTGCCTAAAGGATTGCCATTTTTATCTACTCCAACTAAATTGTTTTCAATTAAATTGTCCCGAGTATTGAAGAGAACAATGCCGTTTTCTGAATTCCCAGAAATTATATTACGTTCACAACCAGGTCCACCAATGGTATGTTCTCCATTAATATCATCTGCTGAAAATGTATTTAAATAAATCCCATGTCTATTAGGAGCGGCTGTTATACCATCTGGCTCTGTTCCTATAAAGCAACTTTTTACAGTTAAACGTCCATTACCAGAATTAACATGTACCGCTGCTGTGGGTTGTCCTTCATATGACGGAAAATAATTAATGATTAATCCCAACAAGACAATATCACTTCCCGAACCACCAGCATCACCTGCATAGTTGAACTCAAAACATTTCCCCCTATCAGGGTCAGCAGGATCCATAATCGCTTGAGAACCATCAATTTCTATAGTAGGAGAACATGGCTCAGCACCTGGTTGGGTCAATCCATCAATTATTACTGAAGACCTTAACTTTGGAAAGTTTCTTTGTGCAAGAATAGTATGCACACCATTTCCAGGGATATTAAAATGTATTTGGTGAGGTGAATCTGGACCAGGGTCACATTGATTAGCCATAGTCATAGCCCACCTGAAACTCCCTTCAATAGTAAGTGGATCATTAACCGGATTGGCATTTGGATCTCCGTAATAATCATCTGTGTTAGTAACTATAAAAGTTTCATTCATACCAGGACATGGTGGTATTAAATTATTTTGGGCAAAACTCTTGAAGACTGATAGAAAAATAGCCATGAAGAAGCTAATTTTAACTGTAATACGCATGCAATCAAACCTACACAATTTCAAGTAACCTATCATTTTATTCGCGTTCATTATATCTATGTTTACAGATCTTTATACTATTTCCAGTAAAAAGGAAACCCAGAATTACATATCTTTTAAAGAAAAAGCTTTATTTGGTGAACCCCCTTGCTCTTAATCTACTAATATAAAGAATATTAAATTAGCATGAAAGTACTAATGGGGTGCAGCAGGCATTTAGTTTTAAAATATTGAGTAGCAAAAAAATTGTTGAGTACTTATATAATTGTTAGCTAAATTGAATTTAGAGCAAAAAAACTTCAAAATTTGATAAAATACCAAAAAATTCAAAAAAAAGGAGCCAATGTCCCTGAACATTTTACATACATTGATAATTAACCCGGTATTAACGCTATAACATATTATTATTGTGGTCTATTCAATTAAAATACATTTCGCTTTTAAATGTACTAATGCAATCGTTTCATTATAACTATCTATATTTTTTTTCACAATAATTACAGTGATTTCCTTTGTTCTTAATTTATACAATCGGATAAACTCTAACGATTCCCTAAATGCATTGTCCGACAGAATAGTAATAGATTTATCTCTAGTAAGGACCTCGATAATTATATGGACGGCATTTTAACCCTCATATTTTTGGCTATAATCTATCTCATAGATTAGTTCATATGCACCTGGACTAGGTTTATAGATTTGAAGTAAAGTTAACTATTTACCTATAATCATCCTTTTATGCCCTAAAATGTTACGCGTATATGGAAAGACGAAATATATTTTCCACCAAAATCCATCTGGTAACAGAACAAAAACACCAAAGGAACTTATCCACAAATTGACACATATCTTTAGCGCTCTTCGTACATATATACAACACAAAAGTTTACTGCTATGCGATCTAAAACCTCTATTCGTTTATCAATAATTCGTTTGCAGACTTCCAACCGTATATCACGTGAGACCATAGCTGCCATGCGATTTCGTATAAAAGAGGTGGTAAAAGGTATGGTAACACAGGAAAGCCAAATTGGCAGAACTACCAAGGTTAGTTTTTTGCTTTCACCCGGTTTTATAGATTCTGCATCTCAGTTTCTTGATGATATTACCAAAACCGCAATGCCCCAATTCCATTTAAAAAAGGATTTACCAATTCTCTTAAAATACAAACTAAGTACGTTATTGGCTATGGAATGTATTTATCAGATGCAGGAAAAAAATAAGACTCGATCAATTTCTCAAATAATAAGAAGGTTCAGGCTGAGTTCGACTCAACTGACGGGGCAATTAGGCTAACATTCATTCAATTCTGATATTTTTTTAGCTTTTATCATAAAAAATGTTTTAGGCAGCTTTATCAATCAATGTTTGATCGTTTGTTACGAGCGATACTATTTAAGGTTATCCACACTTAACACATTGTTTACAATAAGGATTAATACAAACCAATGTTGCTAAAGATGAATTCATCTATTTTTAACAATCAAAAACTAACGTCCAAACTTTTCCACAATTAACCTTCGCTTAACATCTCCCCTATATAATTGCTCACGTACTTTAAATAACTAATTATGAAAACCTTACCACTGTACCCAACTGATTTACCTAAGAATCATAATTACGGAAATTCAGACCTGCAATACCTGGTTGATTTAAGTGCGATTGAAGCAGTAAGTGAATTTTTGAACAAAGAATGCCATGAAAGAAATATGGTAGATGTGAGTCTGCTGTTCTCTAATGAAGATGAAAGAATTGATGATGCATATCTAGAAGAGATGACACAAAACTGTGTATGGAAATTGAACAGGGTTCAGAATATCCCTTTTCTTCTGAAAGTAAAACTTTCGAAAGAAGCAATTGAGCGTGTATTCTGGAAAACAAGGCATGACAACGGTGCCAGTTCATTATCTAAAAGACTTGATCAATTTGAAATGGCCATTCATTAAAAGCTCCTACTTTTTCATTTTTTTATGAAAGGGAGTACGATACTTTTTTGATCACTTGCAGTATTGTGTTAATTTGTGTTGTGATTCACAATAGATACATACTATTCATCGTAATTCCTTTCATTGCCACGTTATTTTCGGCAAAAACGTGTCAACAACCTGAATTATTAAAACACCGATATGTGGTAATGCATACCTCCACATATTGTGGGGGAGCAAGACCCGACAAGCAAGTACTGCAAACGCTAAAGAAAAGCAGGCCGTATGCGAATCGGCAAATTGTTATTAAATCAGAACAAGTGGATCGAGTTTTACGGCTAAAAACAGACAACAAAGGAGCTATTTCTTTTGAAGCACCTGCAGGCACTTACCAACTCTTTCTGGCAGAAAAAATTGACTATTCGGGGGAACCATTTAATCGGTTAGCTTGCGAAAAATGGAAATCGACTCCGGATGTTGTATTTTCAACAAACCAACAATCTGACACGTTGAATCTCCATAAAATTTGTAATCCCTGCTTGCCTCCAGCACCATAACTAAAAAAACCGCACTTCATATGTAAACGAAGCACGGCTTTATCAATCAAAGTTTATGATTTTTTAATCAATAACTATTCGTTTCAAGGTAGAAAAATTCGGAGCAAATAATTCCACAAAGTATACCCCTGAAGCGAAGTTTCTCAAGTCGATAAGTTCTACTGCTTCCCTGCTTTCATACACAGGATCGCCAGCTTCATTGCTAATTCTTATTAACTGTAAATCAACATCGTCTGAAACATTTATTTTGAGCTGATTATTTGCCGGATTTGGATAAAGAGCAACTCCTAATAATCCACTTTCTTCTGTTCCAGAACAAATATCCACACTTACCATCACTTCCTTACGAGGTCCTTCACAAGCTTCTTCAGAAGACCTCACGATCCAATCATATAAATAATAGTAGAATCCACTAGGGTCTGAAGTAGCTGTACTTGCTGTTACGTTACCAAATGAGCCAATAGGATAAGGGAATTCAACGCCCTCATTATTACGATACAATTCTGCTCCAGACGGTGATCCTATTTGCCAGATACCAACACCAACTTCAATATTTAAATCTACGCGCGTGGCACCTACTCCTACTTCTGCCTGCACTGAATTTTGCACTTCTCCATTTTCGTTTCTAAGTTCAAATGTTCTTGAACCACTCGCTTCTGCATACACTACTGCGGACTCAATGATCACAGGTTCAAAAAGTTCAAATACCAGATAAAAACCACCGCCATGGATATTTCCTCCACCCATTGCCGAATCAGGAGCAGCTCCATGAACTGCAGGAGGCGCTGTTGACTCTGCTACATAATAAGAGCTGGTCTCCGTAACATCTACATTCAATGTTCCTCCGGTGCCAAGAACTTCACCTCCATCCGGGGCATCGTACCAAATTAGTTCTTCACCACTACCTGTAGCAGTTAAATCCACATTGCCACCTGGGCTACATACCTGAACGTCTTCAGCTTGAGGTAACGGAGGTTGTTCGAGTATATTTACCTGTACTTCGGCTCTAGGACTTGTACATCCATCGGTTTCATCCACATAAAAACTAGTAGATTCATTCACATCTACAACGTATGTATCACCTGTTTCTAATACATTGCCACCACTTGGATCAGCATACCAATTTAATTCGCCATCTTCATTAGAAGCTGCTTCTAAAGTCACTTCACCAGGACCACATCGTTCTATTGTGGCAATCACACTTGGTGCTTCGCTCAATTTAATAGTAACAACAACAGCTTGTGATTCACCCGACAAATCCCCATCGTCAGCAACAAGGGTGTAACTTCCCGGCTCTGTAGCCACATAGTCTTTATTGGTAGCGCCTGGTATATCTTCACCATCTTTTCGCCACTGGTAGGTATAGTTAGCGCCCGTCGGACCTTCTATAGTAACACTTTCTCCGTTACAAATATTGGTTGGTCCTGTCGCACTAACATTTACCACTAATGCTTCTCCATAAAGATCAGATTGCCAAATACCTCTTCCATAGGTTGCTGCTCTAATTTTTCTTGATGAGTATTGAATCTCCAATTCACGAACATCGGCGTTGGCCAGACCATCCATAAATGGTTCCCATTGAGCTAAATTATCATTGGTATAATAAACACCTCTATCCATTCCGACATAAATTCCATTTACAGGAGTATCATCAATTAATACACATTCTGCTGTAAGATTTGGCAGATTCCCTCCAATATTTGACCAACTACTTCCTGCATTAAATGATTCGTATACATCAGAAGACGTTGCTATGGCCAAATGTTGCGCATTGTTAGGGTCTACAGAAATGTAATTTACACTTCCTGACCATCCCGAGCTTATATCTGTCCAAGATGGGTTGGCAGCCTGCCCATTTGTGGTTACCCACATATCGCCACCTTCTGCAACATATATATAGTTATTGTCGCTTGGAGCAATTTTAAATTCATCCAAATCACCACCAAAGTTCACATTCTGAGAAATATTCGTCCAGCTATTACCTCTGTTGGTACTTCTGTGAAGGTTTGCATATCCCACGTAAATAGTGCTTGCGTTTACAGGATCTATTTCGAATGGTGTTACCCATGAGCCTTGGCCATTACCTGGTTCCGAAAGCTGAGAATAGCTATCTCCACCATTTGAACTGCGGTACAACCCTCCATATTGAATAGTACCATAAACATAATCGGCATCGGTATGATCTATAAAACACTCCATTCCATCGGCACCAAGCCAAACGACGAAACCATCATTTCGATGTATCAGCGTTCCATTGTCCTGAGCACCACAAACAACCATATTTTCGTCTGTCTGAGAGTTACCGAGGCGATAATATTGGGCCACAGCCAAACCATTACGTGTCAAATCGTCCATATTTTCTCCGTTGTCAGTACTTCTAAAAATACCACCATCTGTTCCCACATAGAACACGCCATCAATAAATTCCATCACTTCAATATCGGCATGGACATACGAAGGATCATTTGGTGCACTCCAACCAGCCATTGTAGAAAAGGTTGCTCCTCCATCCCGAGATCTGTAGTAATTAAGACCTCCAATATGCACTTCATTCGCATTGGTAGTCGATACACCGATTGCCATATCTCTACTCGCCTGACTACCCAAATAATTATCCGCGCCGCTATTTATGTCACTCATAATAGAGAAGCTGTTCCCTTCGTCCTGTGAACGGTATATTCTACCAAACCCGCTACCTGCCTTCTGAATAAGGTATACCCAGTTTGGTTCTGCAGGAGTAACATCCAATTTCATACGTTCCGACGACACAAACCCATTAGAAACGGTAGTCCAGTTAACTCCACCATCTGTGGATTTTCTAAACTGACCACCACATGAATACATTACCGAAGTGCTCCCCGGTTTATACACGATATCTTCCGTACTACCTGTGGAAACACGCGTCCAGCTATTTCCTCCATTAGTAGATCTATAGATACCACTTGTTGAAACGGCAAACACTATCGATGTATTATCAGGGTTGATAAGAATTGTTTTTATAGTTCCATTGGTTTGATTACCTGTTTGATTCCAGTTCAAACCACCATCTGTTGATTTATAAACATCACCAGAGGTATTTCCATAATATACAGTATTGTTGTTATCAGGATCTATAGCCAACGACCAGATATTCATATTAGTGAACTCATCACCAAGTGGTGTCCAGGACTCACCAGCGTCGGTCGATTTCCACAAACCACCTCCGGGAGATCCGGCAAAAATAAGGTCTTGATTCGTTTCTTCAACGGCAATCGAAACAATACGTCCGAGACCTGGTGACCAACTTGAAGTGCGTGTCCAGTCAAATGGTCCCATTTCTTCCCACTGCCCATCTTTCTTGCTCGATTTTGACAAACGAGGAGCATATTTCTTTCTATAACTATTATATGCCGTCTCAATTTCAGCGTCGCTGGGCAAATCTCCATTTTCTTTCATTTTCCTGCGAGCCATATATGCCCATCGTTGGTAAAGTTTATAACCGGAACCTTTACCTGTCCCATGTTCTTCAAAGTATTTTTCTGCTTCGCGTTGAACTTCATAAAAGTTCACGTGCTCCTGTTGTATGAGGTCTATTACATATTGGGTTTTAGCTTGTAAAGCTATAATCAATACACCTGCAAGTAGAATTATTTTTTTCATAGATGTTCTTTAAGGGGTAATGGATATTAATTGGTTTTTTCTAAGTTTAAAGATAATTAAGCAGTTGTAGGATTAAAAAAAACGCTCTGAACGATCATTATCCAAAGACTCCTCAATTGCTGATCATTTATCGGAATTATATACTAAATATAACAAAAAACGTGAGATTGGCAAAGAAATACCCATATATATATAAGAAAACAAGAGCAATGCTTACTTACTCAACCAGTAACGATTGTGTATAAATAGCTCCCTCAATATATACTTTGGCAAAATAAACGCCTGAAGACAAGCCCTTGATATTAATTTCCTTTCCTAATTCTATGCCCGAAGCGTCAATAATTAGGACGCCTAGTGCATCTATGATTTGAACCTTTTCAATTTCACCATTGATATTTCCAGACGCTATACTTACCACTCCCTTTGCAGGATTAGGGTATAACGATATATTATTTCTAAATTCAGAACTTGTATGTACTGATGTTGTTTCATCGATGTAACAAATTTCCAAACCCCAGGAGCGTAAATTACCTTCATCCAATTCAAATTGATCAACAATTTTCAGGTGCCACATCCCGTTAGGATTCTTTCCTGAAAGTCCGGATAATGACACTACAGGAGTATACACAGTTCCACTAGTTATAGGACAAGTTACATTTGACTGACTTACGCCTTCATCACTAAAACCTAAATTATAATCAACAGACGCTTCACACAAACCCGCTGCTAATAGTACTTCCGTATCGTCGGGCGCAATAAGTGTAAAAGACAAATCACTCACGAAGGGATGTTCGCCACTAAGATTAATTACGTTTACGGCTACTAACTCTGCGTCTCCAATAGAAACTTCCAAATCAGATACCAATCCTGACAAATCAAAATCAGGTATTATCCAATTCACATCATCGCTGTTAAAAGATCTGCAAGTTACTCCCATAGTGGTAAAAGACCTGGTTTCTGTTGTGACTGTTGGTGCACAAGGATTAGAAGCTTCCACTTTCCAAAAATGTTCCGTTTCAATTTCCAGCGACAAAATTAGAGTATGTGTGGTATCACCAATCTCTGTGGACTCATAAACCAGATTGTTAAATGCTTCATCGGTAGCTATAAATACTTTGTACGTACCACCACCGTTAACCCTTTCCCATGACAGCGTAGGTCTCACTAACACCCCGGTTTCACCATTCAAGGGGCTCAGTAATTCATGAGTCGCCAGAGCTCCATAAAGACGTAATAGAAGAGGGTAACGGTGCGTCGTACCTCCAGATTCAGCCACCACCTCAACAATATAGTTCCCTGCTAGTGCGCTGAGGTCAGCGCTAATTGTTAATTCGACCTCTTCTCCAACCGAAGCAACAGTAGTATTTAGATTGGCATTGACACCTTGAGGCAAGCCATCCACACTTAGATTAACATCATTGTTAAAACCCCCGATTGGCAATACCTCAAACGAAGTTTCTATCTGTGTGTTTGCGCAGATGGTTAAATCATTATCATCCAAATCAATGGCAAAATCAACTCCTGAGCTCGTGATTGTAAAATTCTGATTGGAAATATCAAAGAACACGTTACCAACAGCTTCGACCATAATCCGGGCATTAGCTGTCGGGTAAGGGGGAATGATTACATTTGCAACACCATCGTTTTCCGTTTCGGTAAGCAGTGTATATGGATAGGTAAACCCTCCATCTGTCGACAATAAAATATTAACTTTAGAACAGGAAACCGGTGCCTGGTTGGTGTTTGCAACATCCCAGGTTACTTCATAGTCATCATTTATATTTACTGCAATATTGGTATTTGGCGACGTCACCAAAAACGGACCGGCTTGTTCTGTTACTGAAAAATAGGCCTCGTCAAAAGTCACTCCGCCTGCAATCGGGTGGTCATCTCTTACGGTAACTCTAAAATTCAAATTACGGCTATAATCTGGTAATAGTTCTCCTAAAGTTTGCGTGTTGTTTACTATATCCTGCAATCGTGGGAAAAACCTCGTTGGTGAAGCTGTAGGTGAATAACTCCTAAAAATAACGGCATCACCTGAAGGTTTATTAGGATGACCTTGCGGACCAATATCGTATTGTTCCCAGCAATAAGTGAGATTATTTCCATCAAGATCAGCACCTTCTGCGGTTAATTTAAAGGGCGTCGATATAGGCAAAGCTAAATTCGTTTCAAGCGCACTGACAGAAGGAACATTATTGTTTGTAACAGAAACTGCCGCACATGAAGCCCCTGACCCCACAGTTGTATGGGTAACCATTTCTTCAAAACTATGTGTATGAAAATAATCATTACTGTTATTCTGAATGTTTTGAGGTGAGCAGATACCTGCATAGGCCTGAATAGTACTACCACTACCAGGCTCATAATTGTGCCCCAGACTTATGTTTAGTTCACAGCTGCTTGAACTTCCGTTAAAGGTATGATGCCCTCCGAATTGATGTCCTAATTCGTGAGCTACAAAATCAATATCATAAGGATCCCCAACAGGGCTATTAGTACCTGTCACGCCATATTTCGACCCACTGTTGCATACAACACCAAGGTTCGCCAAACCTCCTGCACCCGTACTAAAACCATGACCAATATCGTAAGAATTATTAGGGACTATTTTATCAATTTCATCAGCGATTTCCGACAAATAGGCATTAGCACTATTATTTGTATAAGGGTCTGAATTACTATTCAGGAATATAAGCTCGTCATTATCTCCGATAAGTTGCATAGTACAAGCCACTTCCCGCTCATACACGCCATTGACCCTATTCATTGTTACGGCCATAGCCGAAAGCGCATTGGCTACCGTTCCGCCGTGAAAGGATGCATATTCACCCGTACATGTAATAGCCAATGAATAAGTTCTTAAGTTGCTTCCCGATTCCAAAAAAGATGTAATCCCATTCAATTTGGGTAATGATTGCCTATTGGAGTTATTACTTGAATTTGTATGTTTGCTTCCGCCATTGAGTTCGCAAACATGTACTTTTCTTTTCCCTTCAGCTTGGTCTTTTGCTGCTCTTTTCAAGTAAGAGGATTTGCTGAAGCTGTTCAGGGTGTAAATGTCATTCTCACTATAAGAATTCACAAAAGAAGTTCCGTCAGGTTTAAAAATCATCACATAGATTCCCAGAGGTGTTTTTTCAAATTTCACACTACACGATGGGTCATTAATTGCTTTTCCAGTGAATGTTTTTATTTCAGGATACTTTGCTGCTAACTTCGGCGATAGCACCGAAGATTCCCATACTTTAAATTTGATCCATTTATCGTCTGCATCAGGAAAAGAAACTTCAGCATACTGATTTTTCTTTATCGAGGTTAATACTTGATCAAACAATTGTTCATTTAATAAGTAAGTACTATAATTTTCGGCCTTTGTGGTCGGCTCTCCCTTCCCCAATTGTTCGGGTTCGATTTTTTGCCATAGCTGCGCATTAATTGTATGATTTAGAAAGATTATTAAAGTCGTTAACAGAAACGACTTCGTTATTTTTTTACTTACCATTTACCGGAAAAATTAGATAATTACTGCATAATTTAAAACGAATAATAAATAACATTAGTTTCCTTCGTAAATACAAACTTCGTAAGTATTTAACTCCATGTGAAGGTAATTAGTGTTATTTACTTAAAATTTTATTTGTGACTGACTGCCCCAAGTAAGTCCAATTTGGTATAAGCCTTTTTCTTAGCCCTATCATAGAACCCTCGCAAATAACATATAAAAACCTATTGTTTAATAGGCTTGTATTTTATTTCAAAACCTCATACACCAATTTTCAGTTTTAAAACTGAAACTTATTTCATGATACTGCAAGAAGTTATTAAATTGCTAGTGCGTAAACAGAATCACTAAAGAAGAGGAACTTTCATGCAAGAGAAAAAAATCATCATCATTTCAAACCGATTACCGGTAAGCATAAAGAAAATTGACGATACTTTAAAGTATATACCTAGCGCGGGTGGACTCGCTACAGGGCTGGGTACTATTTACAAGAAAGGAGATAATTTATGGCTTGGTTGGCCGGGTATCTACAATAACAATGTTGAAGAACAAAAATCAATTGAGTCGGAACTGACCAAAGAAAGCATGAAGCCCGTTTTTCTTACTGAAGAACAAATAGAAAAATATTATGAAGGCTTTAGTAATTCAACCATATGGCCTCTTTTTCATTATTTCACGCAATTTACCGAATACAACGATGATGAATGGGACGCTTATGTTGAAGTTAATCAAACGTTCTGCGACGCCGTATTAAAATATGCTACTGAAGATGATATTATTTGGGTACATGATTACCAATTAATGCTTTTGCCTGAAATGATACGCAAAAAACTCCCTCAGGCAACTATTGGATATTTCCATCATATTCCTTTTCCTTCTTATGAAATATTTCGCCTTTTACCCTGGCGACAAGAACTATTAAAAGGCTTATTGGGAGCAGATATGATTGGTTATCATACTTACGATGACATGCGCCATTTTCTAAGCGCTGTGAGTAGAATACAAGGTATTGATCACGAGATGGGACATTTTAAAGTAGAAGATAATAGAATGGTCACAGTGGACGCATTACCAATGGGTATTGACTATGACAAATATGCCAATGCAACAACGGCTAAAGAAACACAAAAGGAAATCAAAAGTTTTTACGGTTCGGTTGCGACACCGCAATTAATACTTTCTATCGACCGCCTCGATTATTCAAAAGGCATTCCGCAGCGAATAGTGGCTTTTGATCAATTTCTCGAAAGACATCCGGAATTTCAATGCAGGGTATCCTTAATCCTGCTTGTCGTACCTTCCAGGGAACATGTAGAACAATATATTCACCTGAAAGAAGAACTAGATCTTCTGGTAGGACGAATAAATGGTAAATATGGCAAGCTGGACTGGACACCTGTCTATTACTTCTATCGATCCCTGCCTTTTAACAAGCTTTCTGCCCTGTATAGTATGGCAGATGTTGCTCTTGTCACACCACTTAGGGACGGTATGAATTTGGTTTGTAAAGAGTATATTGCCAGCCGCCTGGACAAAACAGGTGTTTTAATTCTGAGTGAAATGGCAGGAGCAGCCAAAGAGTTGTCGGAAGCACTCATTATAAATCCTCATGACCTCAATGCTCAGGTAGAAGCAATGCATCAGGCTTTGACCATGTCAGAAGAAGAACAAGTAGAGCGAAACACTATTATGCAGGAAAAACTGCAAAGGTACAATATCCACAGATGGGTAGAGGTGTTTATGGAACGTTTAAATTACACTAAAAACAATCAAATTGAGTTGCAGGCTCATCAGCTAAAAAAAGATGAACGTCAGGAAATTATCAAACAATACAAAACTGCTAAAAAACGTCTGTTACTTCTGGATTACGATGGAACATTACAACATTTCAAAGTAATTCCTTCTGAAGCTCGTCCTGATGATGAACTGAAAACAATCTTTTCACAATTGACCTCGGACGACAGGAATCATGTTGTGGTAATTAGTGGTCGAGACCGTACTACCCTTGGTAAATGGCTTGGATCCTATCATTCGGAATTCGTCGCTGAACACGGCGTCTGGCTAAAAGAGCACGATGAAGACTGGAAAATGATTGCAGAAATGCTTACAGACTGGAAAGAAGAAATTGTCCCAATATTGGAACTATATGTCGACAGAACACCAGGCTCATTGATTGAGCATAAGGAGTATTCTGTTGTCTGGCATTACCGAAAAGCTGAACCAGGGTTAGGAGACCTTAGAGCACGTGAGCTTATATCCAATTTGCAATACCTAACGAGTAACATGGATATTCAAATATTAGAAGGAAACAAGGTTGTAGAAATTAAGAACGCCGGAATAAACAAGGGCAAAGCCGCCATGAGATGGTTGGCAAAAGAAGATTGGGATTTTGTCTTCGCTGTCGGAGACGATGCAACCGATGAAGACACATTTAAGGCTATGCCTGAGAGCGCATTCACCATAAAAGTGGGCGAATTAGGTTCTACAGCACGTTTTAACATTCCCGGAGTAAATGCTGTGCGAAGCTTACTCAACGATTTTATCAGCGATAACTAAATAACGTCATATCTCTTAAACAAAAAATCTCATTCAATAGGAAGCACCTGCTGAATGGGATTTTTTATTTTTCAAGTAGGGACCAGGGAGGATATAATCGATTTTCTCCAGCGTTGTAAAGACACCAAACATTCCCATCCGGATCTGTAAACCGAGCTTCTACCCACAACCAATTCTGCTTAACAGGCTCATGTTGAAATTCAATGCCAAGCGATTTTAATTGCATATAAGCTTTGCTCACATTATCGCATTCCAGGTACAAAGTTGATGACCCCGGCACTACTTTTTCTGTTAATTCAACAGAAAAAGTGTTTTCGGAATTACCAACGACAAAACGCAAATAATGGTCTGTATCTACAACCAGTCGAAACCCCAGGAGTTCATAAAAACGCTTAGAGCGTACTACATCCGTACTTCCTACCGTTACCTGATTTAATTCCATATAAAAAAGGCACCTTTTGGGTGCCTTCTACTTAATAAAAATTAGGTAAATCACGTTTTTTGGAAATGGTATAAGCTGCATTCATTAAGCCCACGTGGCTATATGCTTGTGGAAAATTTCCCCACTGACTACCCGTGGAAGCGTCAACATCTTCAGCCAACAATCCAACATGATTTGTATATTTAAGCAGGTTCTCAAAAAAAGAAATAGCTTCTTCTACCCTACCTACAGACGCCAATGCTTCTACGTACCAAAATGCACATATAAGGAAGGTCGATTTAACCTCGCCAAAATCGTCTTCATGTTTGTACCTGTAAAAAAGTCCGTCATCACTTCTCAGTGCTTCCTCCATACATTCGAGATGCCTTTTCGCACGATCAGAGCTAGGATCCAAATATTTCATCGTTATCAGCTGCAGGCAGCTGGCATCGAAATTCTCCGTACCTATTGCCTGTGCATAATATCCTTTGTCTTCAACATAACATGCTTCTATATTCTCTGCAGCTTTATCTTTCAGACGTTTTGCTTTTTCAAACAATTCGTCATTTCCAAAATTCTTGGCAATCTTCATTACAGCGGAAGCACCTGCCCAATGAAACAAGAAAGTATAACAATGCTTTTGTGCCAAATTCCTAAACTCCCATAAACCCGCATCAGGTTCATCCATTGTTTTTTCGATCATCTCCAACGCATGAATAATCAGCCTGTCTGATGAAATCTTTTCAGATGAAATAAATCGGCTATCAACATATATCGGTAATAGCGTTACAAGTACTTGACCATACACGTCATTCTGTATATGTGTATAGGCATCATTTCCAATTCGAACAGGTTTGTTGTTTCCCATATACCCTTTCAGGTCGAATTCACGCTCCTCGATTTTTTTGGTACCAGTAATAGTGTATAAAGGCTGAAAGCGGTTTTCTTCCGAAACCATTGTATTTTCAATGTAATGGAAATATCTCTCCAGTTCTTCAAAGTGACCAATATTATTAAATGCATTTAAAGTATAGTAGGAATCCCTCATCCAACAATACCTGTAATCCCAATTTCTACCGCTACCAGGGTGTTCTGGTAAACTCGTAGTACCGGCAGCGACGATTGCCCCTGTATCTTCGTACTGCATAATCTTCAGAATTAGTGAAGATCTCACAATATTTTTCTGGTATAAATTACCAATACTGGTACTTTTCACCCAGTTACGCCAATATTTAATGGTCTTGCTCAAAAACTCCTCAGCTGTTGCTTCAAGAGGACCTTCAAGAGGCACCCCCCAAGTGAGGATGAGGTACATGGGTTCATTAAGTACAAATACTTTTTCTTTCATGACGTATTGCAACGGAATATTTGTCGACAAACGCACCTGTTTGCCAAGCCCCATATACCTTATATGGCTACTACCCTCATAAGTTTCCGGTATTAATTCTCCGTACCTACCTCTCGGGGCGCACTTTACTTTAATGCGGGGAGTCCCTTTTACCGGTTCTATTTTTCTAACGAGCATAAGTGGCTTATACTTTCTCTCGTATTGCTCAAAACGCGGAGCAAAATCTGTTACCTTATAACTGGCAAACTCACTTTCAAACTCTGTACACAGAACATTTGTATTTTCAATATAATATTGCTTTGAAGTGTAATAGTCGGTATTAGGCTCAATTTTGAACTCGCCGCCTTTATCTTCATCCATAAGCCCGCCAAAAATAAAGCTACTATCAAATTTAGGCCAACACATCCACTTTACGTCTGAATTGGTATCGATATAAGCCATAAAAGAGCAGTTCCCTACTACTCCCATATTATAAACATGTCTGTTCTCCATCCAGAATTTTTTTTTTTAGTTTTTTAAACAAAATTAGGAGAAGGATTAAATAATCCAATTTCTATACTCGAAATAAAAAATAAAGGAACAATTACATTTAAAAAACTATGATTACAACATAAAAAATAACCCGCTCCAAAATAATCAATGAAACCCGAACAAGTGAATGATTTAAAACAATTCCTGATTTTAATTGTATTTTTGTTGAGAAGGTAAACTAAAAGAATGATACAAGCACAGATTATTACTATTGGTGATGAAATTTTAATCGGACAAATTGTAGATACCAACTCGGCATGGATTGCTGAGCAATTGAACCGAATCGGGATAAAAGTTCAAAAAATTCTAAGCATAAGTGATCATGCCGAAGCTATTAGTAATACATTGAAATTAGCGCTTAATGAATGTGAATTAGTTCTTTTCACAGGAGGACTCGGTCCAACTAAAGACGATATAACCAAAAAAACACTAGCAGATTTTTTTAAGTGCGACCTGGTCTTAGATCAAGAACAGTTTAAACGTGTGGAACAATTCTTTCAAAAACTGGGAAGACCATTTAGTGAAGTACAACAGCAACAAGCCCTCATACCATCCTGTGCGGAAGCTATTCCAAATATGATCGGAACCGCTCCCGGCATATGGATACCTACAAATGGTAAAGCAATTATTTCAATGCCCGGTGTTCCGCATGAGATGAAGCAAATGATGATGACTAATATACTGCATAAGATTACAGACACTTTTCATACTCCGGAAATATTACATCGAACAATCCAAACTATTGGCATTGGAGAATCTCGCATTGCAGAAATCATTCAGGACTGGGAAGAAGCGTTACCAGACTTTGTGAAATTGGCTTACCTGCCTAATTTGGGAAAAGTGCGATTACGGCTAAGCGGGATACACCCCGACGAGCATACACTTGAAAATACAATGAATGTGCTAAGCGATTCCCTAAAAACACTTATAGGGCAGTACATTTTTGGTGAAGGAGATACAAGTATAGAGCAAGAGATTGGAAAGCTTTTGGCCTCAAAAAAATTGAGTATATCCACTGCAGAAAGTTGCACGGGGGGGTACCTTGCACACAGAATCACTAGCATTCCTGGAAGTTCTGTTTATTTTAAAGGGTCGATCGTATGTTACAGTAATGAAATAAAAATGGCTAATTTGGGTGTTCAAGAGCAGACAATTCTCACCAATGGAGCCGTTAGTGAAGCAACAGTTATTGAAATGGCCGAAAATGCCCGCAAAAAACTCGGTACGGACATAGCATTGGCTTGCAGCGGCATTGCCGGACCGGGAGGCGGTAGTCCAGAAAAACCAGTGGGCACTGTTTGGATAGCCCTGGCTGATAATGAAGGGACTATTGCAAAGAAACATCTCTTCCCAAAAGGGAGAAAGGAAAACATTCAACTTACAGCTAATTATGCTCTGGAGCTTCTCTTTCAAAGAATAAAAAAATCGTATCATTGAGATAATGTCGAAAAGTACTAACTTTGTTAATTAGGTAAAACAAAAGTGTATGGCTATAGTTGATATTCTGATGCCTCGGATGGGGGAAAGCGTTATGGAAGGAACCATAATAAGCTGGCTCAAAAATGTAGGTGATGAGGTTGACGAAGATGAATCTATTCTGGAAGTAGCAACAGATAAAGTGGATACTGAGATCCCTTCGCCCTTTGAAGGAACTCTGGTGGAAATATTGGCCAAAGAGGGAGCTGTCATAAAAGTGGGAGCTCCTATAGCAAAAATAGAATCCAAAAAGGCCGTAGTTCAAAGTCCGGATGCGAATACCAGTGCTGCATCTGAACCATTAAAAAAGGAACTTCCTGTTAAGGAAACGATTGACCATTCACCGCGCGTGTCAAATAAACCAGGTGGTGGACGATTTTACTCTCCCCTGGTGCTTAATATTGCACGCAAAGAAGGTATTGATATGCCTGAACTTGACAGGGTGCCTGGTAGTGGCAAAGAGGGACGCGTGACAAAAAAGGATTTACTCACTTACTTAGATACGAGAAGCCCGGAAACAGTTTCATCACCCGCTACCAGCAGTCAGTCTTCCTCTGAGCATGTAAGTGCAGATACGGGCTCAAAACCCGTGGATAGAAAAACGGAAGCTATTAGTGACAATGACTTCTCGAAAAAAACTGATTTAGCGACGGAAGAGCAAACAGTAAGCAAGCCTGCCCTAGGTTCCTACTCCGGAGCTTACGATATCATTGAAATGGATCGCATGCGCAAAATCATCGCAGATCGCATGTTGGAATCCAAACAAACATCACCACATGTTACTTCTGTTGTAGAAGCAGATGTCACCAATATTGTGTACTGGAGAAACCGTTGGAAAACCTACTTTAAAGAGAAGGAAAACACAGCGCTTACCTTCACTCCTATTTTCATCGAAGCTGTTGCCAAGGCAATAAAAGACTATCCCTTGGTAAATGTATCAGTAGATAACAACAAAATAATTGTTAAAAAGGAGATCAACATTGGTATGGCAGTGGCCTTACCTTCCGGCAATTTAATTGTTCCGGTTATACGAAATGCGGATCAGTTAAATATTATTGGCCTGACAAAAAAAGTAAACGACCTGGCTCGAAGGGCACGAGCGGGAAGCCTTAAACCCGAAGACCTTGACGGAGGAACCTATACAGTAACTAATGTCGGTTCCTTTGGTAATTTAATAGGAACTCCTATATTGGTACAGCCACAGGTAGGTATCTTGGCTCTTGGAGCAGTAACCAAAAAACCTGCAGTAATTGAAACACCACACGGAGACACGCTGGGCATAAGACAAATGATGTTTTTATCACATTCTTATGATCATCGTGTTGTTGACGGCTCTTTAGGGGGCATGTTTGTGCGTAGAGTTGCAGACTATTTGGAAAGATTCGACTTGGAAAGAAAAGTTTAAAAAGATAACACAACCAATAAAAAAGGCCTCTAACAAGGCCTTTTTTATTGGTTTCATATTTTTAGAATTGCTACCAGTTGTCATCTTTTTCAGGATCGTTTTGAACTTCCTTCACTTTCTTTTTAAGATCTGTGATGCTAGCTTCTACTGCACGGTGGGTTTTCGTTTTAATCATAGCCCATGAACTACCCTTCATTTTCATTTTACCACAATCAGGTCCGTCATTTTCTAACTTACCACCGTCGTTATGTCTACCCCCCTTTTGCTTATGAACAAAATCGGTGAATATATACCTATACTTACCTTCCTTTGCGAAGAATGTATAAGTGTATGATACAATACCTGTTTCATTACCAGAAGTAGCGGATGCATAACTAATTTCCTTACTAGCCTGAAATTTCACTTTCCCTCCTGCTTCTTCTTCTAAAACGGTCCACCCGCTTGCTTCTCCTACTGCTTTTCCTATTTTAAATAATTCGGCCGAACTAAGGCCATCTGCGGAAACCACATCCATAAAAGTCACTTTTCCTGTCTTGTCGTTCACAGGAAGAGACTGTCCGGCAACTCTCGTTACCAATCCAACCATCAACACTAACGTATAAATGCAAAAAACTCTCATATCATAATATTTTTTGATCTTTTAAGATAACAAATCCTTGTCAAGTATAAAAATCTAACCATACACAGTTATAAACAAGTGTTTCAAAAAGATCAATTATCATAATTTTATTTAAATGATTTTCTTGTGACATCAGAAGGGCTTAAATTGCGATATGCTAGCAATTAATGATCTATCGTTTTACTTTGGCAGCAGAGCCTTGTATGAAAATATTTCTTTTCATATTGTACAAAAAGATAAAGTTGGACTTATAGGAGCCAATGGAACAGGGAAATCTACTCTGCTAAAGTTAATCGCAGGCGATTACCAACCCGACTCTGGTACCATTTCGAAAAGTAAAGAATGCTCTATTGGTTTCTTAAATCAGGATCTTCTTTCTTATGAAAGCAACAATAACATTGTTGCTGTTGCAATGGAAGCTTTTGTAGAAGCGAATAAGCTACAAAAAGAAATCAATGAGCTATTAGTTGAAATTGAAACCAACTATACAGACGAGTCAATTGAACGTTTGGCGAAAAAGCAAGAAGCCTTTGAACGTTTGGAAGGATACACCTTGCAATCGCAAACCGAAGAAATATTAGAGGGTTTAGGGTTCAAAACAGAAGATCTGGAGAAACCCTTGAGAACATTCTCCGGTGGATGGCGCATGCGGGTAATGCTAGCCAAAATGTTATTGGCCAAACCGGCGCTTCTATTGCTCGATGAACCTACCAACCACCTGGACCTTCCGTCTATCGAATGGCTTGAACAATATGTGAAGCGCTATGAAGGAGCAGTAATTATAGTGTCTCATGATCGACAATTCTTAAACAACTGCATTACCAAAACTGCTGAAATCACACAACAAGCTATTCATATATATAGTGGTAACTATGATTTTTACTTAAAAGAAAAAGAGTTACGAAGTGAAATTCAGCGCAATGCTTTTGTCAATCAACAAAAGCAAATAAAGGATGCTGAGAAATTTATCACAAGGTTTAAGGCAAAGGCCACGAAAGCAAGACAAGTTCAATCCAGAATAAAATCGCTGGAAAAACTAGAACGTATCGATGACGTTGTTGACGAAAACGCAGCTATTCATTTCAATTTCAACTTCTCCAAACAATCGGGAAAAGTAGTTCTTGACCTCAAAAACATCTCTAAGTCCTACGGTGACAAAGTCATTCTTAAGAACACTACCTCTACTATTTTAAGAGATGATAAAATTGCACTTATTGGTGCGAACGGAAAAGGAAAATCCACACTATTACGTATCATTAACGGTAGCGAGGAAATAGCAGGTGAAAGAAAACTCGGCTTCAATGTAATCGATGCATTTTTCGCCCAGCATCAACTTGAATCGCTCAACTTAGAAAACAGTATTCTCGAAGAACTCAAACAAACAGGTGTAGACAAAGGTGAAATGGAATTGCGCCAACTTTTGGGCTGTTTTTTATTTACCGACGACGATGTTTTCAAAAAAATAAAAGTGCTTTCAGGAGGTGAAAAATCAAGGGTAGCGCTGGCAAAAACACTTATTTCCGAAGCGAACTTCCTACTGCTCGATGAGCCTACAAACCACTTAGATATCCAGTCGGTTAACATGCTTATCCAGGCCCTTCAACAATACAAGGGCAGTTATGTTATTGTTTCACACGACAGGCATTTTGTAACTCATACTGCTAATAAAATCTGGTATATCGATAATTATGAAATAAAGGAATATCCCGGCTCTTATGAAGAATATATGTACTGGAAATCAAACAATCAGGAGATAGAAGTAACTCCAGTCGCCACTGATACTAAAAAAGAAAAAAAACCGTTAATAAACAATGTCGGTAAAGAGCAGGGCAGGAAGTTGAAATACCTGGAACGAGAAATCGAAAAGCTGGAAGAACAAGTTTCAGAAAAAGAACAAGAAAAATCTCAATTGGAAGAGCGTATGGCTCAACCAGAAGTTTACAGCGATATAGAAAAGCTTTCGGAAATTAATGGTCAGCTTAGTGTGATTGAAAAAGAACTGGAAGCACTTCACGAAAACTGGGAACTTAAAGTAATTGAATTGGAGGAAATAAACCCATAACCTTTATGAAACACCTTTTTTTACTTTTTTTATTGATCGTATTTAGCAATAAAGTGCTATCATTTGATTTTAAAGCTACAGATTCTATTTATCGAAACGACATTAAATCCGTACAATTTTGCAGCTACACAACTAGCAATTCCGAAAATGCCAAAAAGCTAAAAAATTTATTCCCAATTATAAGTCAAACCTATTTTGACAACGATTACAGGAACAATAACGGTTTAGCTTTAAAATTTGATATCATAAATAAAGATTATGAGAATTTTGTTGTTCGTTTCTTTCATTACAACCATGACTGGGCTCCTTCACAACTATCAGGCCTGGATTTTTTGGAAGAAGATGAATTTAATGAATACGAAATTTATGATATGTATAAGTCATCAAACACCGATATAGATTATATACATTACAAAATTAAGTTACCCAACTTCGGCCTTTCCGGAAATTATATCCTGGCGGTATTTCCGGAAAAAAGTGACATCCCGGTAATAACAAAAAAATTTTTTGTTATAAGTCCGTGTTCAAAAATCAACACATCTTTCAATGAATTGAACAACAAAAAAGGCGAAAAACAAACATTCAAGATCCTACTTAATTATAAAGACCTAAACATTGAATCCCCTTCACAAAACCTCAAAGTAATTATTGCTCAAAATAAAAACTATGATCAAAGCATAATAATTAACAGCACTTCCAATTTAATAACTGACAATTTTGAACAGATGCTTCAGTTTGAAATTGTAAACCCTAAGAAGCAATTTCATGGAGGTAACGAGTTTAGGCATTTTGATATCAGAAAGAACAGTCCTACCAACCTGGAAATCAGTGAACAATATTATGGAAAAAGTGAATTCAAGTCTATCGAAACCAAAAGTACCCCATTTCCTGAACTTAACACCAATATCAACTCTAGAGATTACGACACTCACCCTTTGACTGTTTTTTTAGCACCTGACACCCCTCGTAATAAAATGAGTTACCAGGCAATTGATGACATCAATGGTACTTTTACAGTCTCTAATTCCGAGGGAGAAAACATTGACACAACGGGAAATTATGTTTACACTTACTTTGTACTTAAGAATGCACCATTATATCGACACGGTTTGTTTTTGTATGGCGAATTAACCAATTGGAAGTTTAACAAAGATTTTCAATTTAGTTACGATCAAGGAGATAACATATACTACCTCAAAGTCCTGCTTAAACAAGGCTATTACAACTACACCTATCTTCTTAAGGATAAAAAAGAAATAATGAGTCATCAAGTTGACGGAAGTTTTAGCCAAACCGAAAATATATATGAAGTGTTTGTATATAATTGTAGCCCCGATCAATCTGCAGACAGTTTAATTGGTTATCAACGACATAGCACAAATGCCAAACCTTAAACACATCTATCTTTTACTCTTCAGTTTAATAAACTTCCTAAGGCCAATTTCAATTAAAATAATGGCCCAAAAACACCTTTAGAAAAAAATACTAGTACCCATCTCAAAATTGTGCATCTATAAAAAAGTTATTGAGTGTGTATGAAAGAAATAATTGAGCAGAAAAAGTGCTTAAATTAACAGAATTGAATTCCTAATTTTAATGAAACTACTCATATACACCCTCTTAGTAAGCTTATCGCTTACAACCAAAGCCTCCGATCATACATTTAAAAGCATTGATTCCGTGTACAGATCGGATATTATGTCGGTTCAACTTCACTATTCAGGCAATGAGGTAAACTACCAGCTGACATCTGCAAGCACCTTTATTTATGATCAGCGACTTGTGTTAAAATTTGATGTACTTGAACGGGATTATGAAGAATTCACATTACGTCTTGTCCATTGTGACTGGAATTGGCAAATATCTCAGTTGACTGAAAACGAATTTATAGAAGATTACAACGAGTTTGCTATTCACAATATGGAAGAATCGGATCAGACACAGATCGAGTACATTCATTATCAAGCAAATATTCCACGAGTAAAAATAGCCGGGAATTTTGTTTTGGCGGTTTATGAAGAAGAAACGAATAGATTAATACTCACAAAAAGATTTCATGTTTACCATGATAAAATAAATGTCACTCCTTTGACGCATCTAAATTTAAACGGAAATGGCGAAAAACAATCATTACACTTTCAATTAGATTATCAAAATATGGCTATTAATAATCCGCTTAGTGATTTGCGTGTTGTCATCGTACAAAATGGCAATTATCAGCGTAGCATTTCTCTTGATCGTGCAACATCCTTAAATCAACTGCAGAAAAAAATAGAATACAGCCTATTAAGCCCCAAAGAACAATTTTATGGAGGAAATGAATTCAGAGCTTTTGATATCCGGAGTTTAGAAAGTCCAGGGTTAAATGTCAATAAAATAGATACCGGAACAGCTGTCACCATCGTATATTTGAGAGCCGACACGCCTAAAAGCACTATTGCTTATCAAAGGCAGCAAGACCTCAATGGCCAATTTGTTTTATCAAACTCCTATGACGAACGCAATGACATAGATGGTAATTACGTATACACCTACTTCGTATTGAACAAGGACAAACCTTATCCTAATGATTTATACCTGTATGGCGCACTTACGAATTGGAAGTTGAGTAATAATTACAAATTTCGTTATGATGACACAGACAACATCTATTATATCAGAATATTGCTAAAACAGGGTTTTTATAACTATACTTATCTCCTAAAAGACAGTACAGGAATAATTAGCCATGGTGTAGATGGAAGTTTTAGCCGAACTGAAAATAATTATGAAGTACTCGTTTACTATCGTTCAAATGGGCAGTGGGCAGATGAGTTGGTTGGTTATGCAGAATTTTCCACCCAGTTGAACCGTTAATAAAGACTATTCTTTATGGGTTTCAACCCCGTCTATTTCATAAACCTCCGTACGTCCAAGCGGATTCACATTAGCCAGATCTAACATACCAAAACCGTTATTGGCAAACTCGCCAAACCCACAATCGAACACGAATTTTTGTACTGTTGGGTCCGCATATAACGTCAATGGCAACGTATAACCTCGTATCTCCAATTTTTCCGCTTGTTGATACGTAGAATATATACGAGAAAATTTCTTAGAGCTCTCCTGTATTTTGGAAAGGTAGTTTTTATCAGGAATAACTTGAAACTTGTAAAACGAAGACACTTCTTCCGATTCAAACTGTCCAGAAACCTCCATTCGAGACATTGTGGATTCATACAAATAATCAGAGAACAAATCATCGAAAGGGCTGATGAAGTCTTTGATAATCGGACCTTCCGTAAAAGGACCGTTCAATACCAAAGGAGAAATACATATGTATTTCATTTGTTCTTTGAATTCAGGTTCGTTCTCACGTTCCAAAGATTGTGGTGATAATGATAGGTTACCAACATTCACTTCGTTTCGCTTGAACAACTCTTTGAGTATAGCATTGGTCACTTTTTCATCCGGACAAGTAAATACCAAAGTAACCTTGCTCGAAAAGAAATGCAACCCACCTTTCCCCACTTTTGTCTGGCCTTTCAAACCTGAAAAACTATAAAGTGAATACTCTGAGGCTTCGCCTCCCGCACCATATTTGAGATCCTGAATCATATCTGTCAATAAAGACTGATGATGAAAGGGTACAGAAGCTCCTCTATTGTTTAAACCAAATATTATTCTAACTCTCACTTTTTAATTTTAACGTTTAAAAAAATTAAAAAATTTACCTTATTGTACTCATTTAAAGGGCAAAAAGTTACAAATTCTGGCAAATTTAATAATTCATCTTACATGCAACATTAATTACACGTTGAAGCGAAAATGCATGATATCTCCGTCCTCAACGACATATTCTTTTCCTTCTATTGAAATCTTACCAGCTTCCTTACAAGCAAGTTCAGTTTTTAATTCTTCATAATCTACCAGCTTTATTACCTCCGCTTTGATAAATCCTTTTTCAAAGTCAGTATGAATTACTCCGGCAGCCTGTGGTGCCTTCCACCCTTCCCTGATAGTCCAAGCACGTACCTCTTTCTCTCCGGCTGTAAAGTAGGTAATCAAACCTAACAAATGATAAGAAGCCTTGATCAACTTATCCAAACCTGATTCTTCCAGGCCATATTCACCTAAGAACATTTCCTTCTCATCCTGACTTTCCAGCTCAGCTATCTGTGATTCTATGGAAGCACTCACCATAATCAGCTGGGTATCTTCATTTTTTATAGCGTCTTTCAGCGCGTCGACATACTCATTACCATCGAGAATATGGTCTTCGCTAACATTAGCAACATAAATGATTGGCTTTATTGTTAAAAACTGAAATTCATCTACTAGCTCAAGATCTTTATCACTTAGGTCTAATCCTCGTAGGTTATTTCCTCCTTCTAAATATTTTTTGCACTTCGATAGTGTCTCCAATTCTCTTTTCGCAGTAGCATCACCAGACTTGGCAATCTTCTCAACCCTGGAGAGCTTTTTATCAATAGATTCCAAATCCTTCAATTGAAGCTCCGTATCTATTATGGATTTATCTTCAACAGGATCAACTCTTCCGGCAACATGTACCACGTTATCATCCTGAAAGCAACGAATCACATGAATGATGGCATCTACCTCTCGTATATTGGCCAAAAACTGATTACCCAGGCCCTCTCCTTTACTGGCTCCTTCAACCAAACCAGCAATATCTACAAACTCTATTACAGTAGGTAATACTTTTTGAGGGTTCACCAAACCTTCCAATACCTGCAATCTGATATCGGGAACACTAACAACGCCCACATTAGGCTCAATTGTACAAAAAGGGAAGTTAGCCGCTTCAGCTCCTGCGTCACTCAATGCATTAAATAATGTAGATTTACCTACATTGGGCAGCCCCACTATTCCACACTTAAGTCCCATCTCAATTTTAATTTAGGGAGAACAGTAATAAAATAAACAATAAAACAACTGCATCCGTTTTGATTTTATTCATCACAGATGCCGAATAAATTTAATTCGACCGCAAAGATATAAACAAATTGCGATTCGTAAATTTATAACGAAAATTTTAATCCTTGAGATCAATCTTTGAGGTAAGTTTTCGACGGAATGGCAATAAAAGCAGTTAAGTAATTTCTACACGTCGTCACTAAACAACTTTTTAACAACTACTCCCAACTCAATTCATCTACGCCGATGTCGTCTCCTTTATCCGAAAAGTCATCGTCTGACTTCGCAAACTGATCAAAGTCAACATCTGGCATAAGTTCAGTCTTTACATGTTCAATAGAAGATTGCAATGCTTCCACGAATTTGACAAAATCTTCTTTATACAAGAATATTTTGTGCTTTTCATAGAAGAAGCCTTCTTCCTTAAATTTGCGTTTACTTTCAGTGATGGTCAGATAATAATCGTTTGACCTTGTAGCTTTTACATCGAAAAAATATGTCCGTTTACCAGCCTTTACACGTTTGGAGAAGATCTCTTGCTTCTCGTTATCTCTTTTCTCGTCCACAATCCGAACAGTTTTAGTTTTACACGATCAGTTAAAAATATAACAAATTCCTGAATCGTCAAAAAATAAACACTTTAATTTTACAGTTTGTTGTTTAGATGGTCTTTCTTCAATAAAATTGTAACTATGAGTCGTGTTATCTTATTATTTTTATGCCTAACAACCCTCAATGTCCTGGCACAAAAAAATTACGAAGAGGAAGGAAAAGCATCTTACTATGCAGACAAGCTTCATGGTCATTTGACCTCAAGTGGTGAAAAATATGATAAAAATAAATTCACCGCAGCACATAAAAGCCTGCCCTTTGGCACAAAAATCAAGGTTATTAACCTGAAGAATAACAAATCGGTTGTTGTTACTATAAACGATCGCGGACCTTATGCTACAGGACGTATAATAGACCTTTCGAGTATAGCGGCAAAAGCCGTTGATATGATTGACGAAGGCGTAGTTCCGGTAAAAATAACTACGGACCTATCACTTTCGCCAGATGAAATAGAAGAAATTGCCGCAAAAGAAACGGCTGCCGAACAAGCAGGCACGAACAAAACCATTAAAAACAAAAAAACGGAAGAGGCCGATAAGCCTGCTGAAAAGAAAAACAATAAACCCTCCGGTAAAGACACCCCTCAACCAGCTAAAAATTCAACCGGAGCAGATGAGACAAGTGCTAACTCAAGTACGCAAACTAACGCAGAAAGCACTAATAAAAAAGCGGATTCTCATGAAGAATCAGTAGTAAAAGAATTGTCGCACAGCGAAAGTTCAAAGGAAATAGCAGAAGAGCCAGTAACAAGAAAAAAGGAAGCTCCTCAAGTTGCGGCAACTAGTTCTCCGCGAAATAACACGAGTATTGTTGGACATGAAGGCAAAGAAATAAGCGCCAGCGGAGAAACGGCAGAGCACCCAGTAGGTGCCGAGATTAGCCTGAAAGAGGTTAAAGCACAAACGCCTGCAAAAGAAAATACTCCAACCAAGACCACCACTACGGTTGCAAACAACGAAGATGCGACACATCACCCGGTACACGATATCGAGAAGTCTGGTTCAATGGCCAAAGTCACCCATGAAGATCGTGCGGCGCAAACAGCTCAACCAAAGGTTACTATACAAATCAAAGACACATCCAATCACCCTATAGGTGACGTTTTCGACCTGGAAGAGCACCACCTCAAGCCTGGCGGCTATGGAGTCCAGGTCTACTCATCGCATCAGCTGGACCATACAATTGCTTATGGCAAAAAACTGAGCAAAATGGGCGTTTCTCCGATTTTTGTAGAAGCGGCATTAGTAAAAGGCAGTAAATACTACCGGTTAATATTAGGAAACTTCGCCACACGCACCCAGGCAGAGTACGGAATGAGCGAATACAACACGAAGGGTGTTAAAGGTTTTATACATCAACACATCAACCACCCCGGGCACTAAATATGGATTTATCTGAAGTAAGAAAGTTTGGAAATATTGAATTTTTAGCAAAAAAAGCGGTCGAAGGGTTTATTACGGGGCTTCACAAATCTCCATATAACGGATTTTCAGTTGAATTTGCGGAACATAAACAATATAACACAGGAGATAGCACAAAAAATATAGACTGGAAGGTATATGCAAGAACCGATAAACTGTATCTAAAGAACTACGAAGAAGAAACGAACCTACGTTGTCAATTAATAATTGACACGTCTTCTTCTATGTACTACCCCGAAAGTAACAATGGTAAATTAACCTTTAGTATTTATTCTGCTGCGGCCTTGGCTATTATGTTGCAAAAACAGCGAGATGCGGTTGGTCTTACTACTTTTTCAGACAAAATTAATATTAGTACACCTGTAAAATCAAATACAGCGCATCTTCACAAATTGTTTATTCACCTGGAGCAGTTACTACGCAGTACGCCTCCGCAAGAAACATCCTCGATAGCAGAAACTTTGCATTTAATTGCCGCAAAACAGCATCGAAGGTCATTGATCATTCTCTTCAGCGACATGCTGGAAAACCAACAAAGCCAGGAGGAGCTTTTTACTGCTTTGCAACACCTGAAACACAATAAGCATGAAATTCTGCTTTTTCATGCTATGGACTATAAGACCGAACAAGAATTTGAATTTGAAGAACGCCCACACGAATTTATTGATTTAGAGAGTGGTGATCGAATTAAATTATCTCCTACTCAGATTAAGGAACACTACGTGAAATCAATGGCTGAATTCACGAAGAATATAACATTGAAATGTGCTCAGTATAAAATTGATTACATACAGGCCGATATCAATAAATCGCTGGATCAGATCCTGCTCCCTTATTTGGTAAAGCGAAAGAAAATGCGCTAGCATTAAGACCCACTGACAAGTACAAAATGTCGCTAATTAGCTCTTTTCTTTTTGCCCAGGTCAATTTTATTGTGAATGGCTAGCGTTGCTGCTGCTACCCCCAGTACCGGTGCCAAAATTATCCCAATAATAGATACAAAAAACAGCGAATAAAATACGCCGCCAATTGCCATGGCCATACCTGCATTTTGGCGGATAAACTGTACACTTTCCTCCATACTCAAACGCCTTCTTTCATTTGTGTAATCCATAAGTGATGCGCCATAATAAAAAGCTCCCACCAAAAAAATAATATAAAAACTAAACATATCGAGAAAAGGGAACATAAATACCAGCAGGTACCAAAGAAGGTAAATAAATGCCTGACGTGCTAAATTTCTAAGCACAAAATTAACCCCTCGATAAATATCTTCTACATACTGATTAAAATTGAATTTATACCTGTTCCCGGTCAACAATCGTTCGATCCTCGCCGAAATCATTGCATTCATAGGAGTCAATAACAATAAAACAAGGTACTTATTAAACTTAAATGCGATTATTACAAATATCAGTTTTGCTCCTAATATTAGAAGCTCACCGCTATCGGCAGACACTCCCTGAAACTTTATTTCGCTAAACTCTTTCTCAAAATCTATGGCAGACAGCGCCTCGGATAAATTAATACCTATAAGTTCTTCTTTGACCACATTGGCAGAAAAATACAGTGCTATAGAAAGGGCAATAGGCACTAAAAAAAATAGCCATAGATTATACTGAATTATTACAACAAAAGCCTTGTAATAGGAATATAAACCAAGCCAGAAGTCTTTAATAAACCGCCAAACCATTAAACTAAATATACAAAGATGTGGTTTAGGGATAAACAGTGGACACTATTTTTTCTCCACAATCAATATGCAAACAGAAAGTGAGAAGGAAACCCGGTTGAGGTAACTACCTCAACCGGCAAATCATCTATTCAATTATTTTGTTGCTTTATTAAGTTCAATGCGGATCCTGCTTTGAACCATGCTATTTGATTTTTATTATAAGTGTGATTACATAAGACTTTATCTATTGACCCGTCGGCATGCTCCACCTTAATTGTAAGCTGTTTACCAGGAGCAAATGAACTCAGATCTAAAGTTTCAAATGTATCATCTTCCTGAATCTTATCATAGTCTGAAGGATTGGCAAATGTCAGCCCCAACATACCTTGTTTCTTCAAATTGGTTTCGTGTATACGGGCAAATGATTTAACCAGCACAATACGAACACCCAAGTGACGTGGCTCCATTGCTGCGTGTTCTCGAGAGGACCCTTCGCCGTAATTTTCATCACCAACAACCAATGTGGGAATTCCTTCGGATTTATAAGTCCGTTGGGTGGCGGGTACTTCCCCAAGTTCACCGGTAATTTGGCTTTTGACTGAATTGGTCTGATCGTTAAAAGCATTTACCGCGCCAATTAAACAATTATTTGATATATTATCTAAATGACCACGATAACGTAGCCAGGGACCGGCCATCGATATATGATCGGTAGTACACTTCCCTTTGGCTTTGATTAATAATTTCATTCCTGCTATTTCATTGCCGTCCCATTCCGCGAAGGGAGTAAGCAGCTGGAGGCGCTTGGAATCCGGTTTTACATTCACAGCTATCGACGCCCCATCTTCTGCCGGTTCCTGATAACCTGCATCTTCCACATCGAAACCTTGCGGTGGTAATTCAATACCTGTGGGCTCATCCAATTTCACTGATTCGCCGTTTTCGTTCATCAAACTATCGGTAAGCGGATTGAAAGTAAGATCACCTGAAATAGCTATAGCAGCCACCATTTCGGGTGAAGTTACAAATGCATGTGTATTGGGGTTACCATCAGCACGCTTGGCAAAATTCCTGTTAAATGAATGAACAATTGAGTTTTTCTCTGCCTTTTCAGCGCCTGGGCGGGCCCACTGACCTATACAAGGCCCACAGGCATTCGTGAAAATAATCGCTGAATCGAACTTATTAAACGTGGCTAAGAGTCCATCTCGCTCAGCGGTAAATCGAACCTGTTCGGAACCGGGGTTCACACCAAGAATCGCTTTTGGTTTCACACCTTTGGCAACGGCATCTTCAACAATCGACGCAGCTCTTGTCAAATCTTCATACGACGAATTTGTACAAGAACCGATAAGTCCCCACTCAATTTCTGTCGGCCAGTCATTTGTCGCTGCCGCCTCTTTCATCTCAGATACGGGAGTTGCAAGGTCGGGAGTAAAAGGACCGTTCAAATGAGGTGTCAGTTCATCGAGATTAATCTCAATAAGGCTGTCGAAATACTTTTCAGGTTGTTCATAAACTTCGGCATCACCAGTCAAATGTTCTTTGATTTCATTGGCTGCATCTGCCACATCACTTCGATCAGTAGAACGAAGGTAACGTTCCATAGAGTCGTCATAACCAAAAGTTGAAGTTGTGGCGCCTATTTCGGCCCCCATATTGCAAATAGTTCCTTTACCAGTGCAAGACATTGAAGTAGCCCCTTCACCGAAATATTCCAGAATACATCCCGTACCGCCCTTTACGGTCAGAATACCGGCCACTTTGAGTATCACGTCTTTGGGAGAGGTCCAGCCATTGAGTTTACCTGTTAATTTAACTCCAATCAATTTAGGAAATTTCAATTCCCAGGCCATACCTGCCATGACATCAACAGCATCGGCACCACCTACGCCAACGGCGACCATTCCAAGGCCACCAGCATTTACCGTATGCGAATCGGTACCAATCATCATCCCCCCGGGAAAAGCGTAGTTTTCGAGTACAACCTGATGAATAATACCGGCCCCGGGTTTCCAGAATCCAATCCCATATTTGTTAGACACCGATTCGAGAAAATTAAATACTTCTGAAGAAGTGTTAATGGCGTTTTGCAGATCTTTACTGGCTCCTTCCTTTGCCTGAATCAAGTGATCACAGTGAACAGTGGTAGGCACAGCCACCTTGTCCTTTCCGGCTTGCATAAATTGTAGCAAAGCCATCTGAGCCGTCGCATCCTGGCAAGCTATTCTATCAGGGGCAAAGTCTACATAAGCATTACCTCTTTCATAAGCTTCTGTTATGTTATTTCCCCAAAGGTGTGTATACAAAATTTTCTCTGCCAGCGTTAAGGGTTTCCCCGTAAGCTTTCTTGCTGCCTCTACTCTTTCCGGATACTTAGAATAGAGGCTTTTAATCATATTGATATCGAATGCCATAGCATATTACTTTTTACGTCTTGATCAGTTCTCTAATTTATCAAAGAGAGGATGTTAAGGTAGTCATATACCTGACATGAACAAGAAAAACCGCAAATAAAAACGAGCTTAAAAGTTGAATTTACAAGCAATTAAATTCATAGAACAATACTATGAAGCACACAAAAGCCCAGGCTGAAAACCCGGGCTTATAATTTATTACGAAATAATCTACTAATTACTTTACGAGCTGTTTGTGTGGTGGTGCAAATTTGGTAAGTATAATACCGTCTACGGCAGCCTCGTATTCTTCCATTGTGGGAGTTCTACCCAAGATCGAAGAAAGAACAACTACAGGTGTAGAAGATAATAAAGACTCTCCTTTTTTCTCATCAGAGTCTTTCACCACTCTTCCCTGAAACAAACGAGTGGATGTAGCCATTACCGTATCTCCCGGCTCTGCCTTTTCCTGGTTCCCCATACAAAGGTTACAGCCCGGTCGCTCTAAGTACAAAATATTCTCATATTTAGTACGGGCAGCATTTTTAGGCGCATCATCGTTAAACTCAAAACCGGCGTATTTTTGTAACACATCCCAGTCTCCTTCATCTTTCAACTCATCTACGATATTGTAGGTAGGAGGTGCTACTACGAGTGGTGCTTTAAATTCGACTTTACCCTGCTGAGCTTCAATATTTTTCAGCATTTGGGCTAAAATCTTCATGTCACCTTTATGAACCATGCAAGATCCAATAAAGCCTAAATCCACTTTCTTCTCCCCACCATAATAAGATAGAGGTCTGATGGTATCATGCGTGTATCGCTTGGAAACATCGTCATTATTCACATCGGGGTCGGCTATCATAGGCTGAGCTATTTGATCGAGATCAACCTCAACTTCTGCATAATATTTTGCATTGGCATCAGGAGTAAGGGCTGGTTTCACTCCGGTTTTTATCTCCGTGATTCTTTTATCTGCTATCTCAATCAAGCCTTTTAACACTTGCTTTTCATTATCCATCCCTTTGTCAATCATGATCTGGATTCTGCTTTTAGCAATTTCAAGTGACTCAATGAGCGTGTCATCCTCAGAGATGCAGATGGAAGCCTTGGCCTTCATCTCTGCAGTCCAATCAGTAAAAGTAAAGGCCTGGTCGGAAGTAAGTGTACCAATGTGGACCTCGATTATTCTTCCCTGGAATACATTTTCGCCACCAAACTGTTGAAGCATCTGAGATTGAGTGGCATGAACTACATCTCGAAAGTCCATATAACTCTTCATCTCACCTTTGAAAGTTACTTTTACAGATTCGGGAATTGGCATAGAAGCCTCACCGGTGGCCAATGCAAGCGCCACAGTACCTGAATCGGCGCCAAAGGCAACCCCTTTAGACATTCTTGTATGTGAATCTCCACCAATTATTATCGCCCAGTCATCCACAGTAATGTCGTTAAGCACCTTGTGAATCACATCGGTCATTGCGTGGTACCCCCCTTCAGGGTCACGAGCTGTAATCAAACCAAAATCATTCATGAATTTCATGAGTTTTGGAATGTTTGCCTGTGCTTTTTTATCCCAAACAGAGGCCGTATGACATCCTGATTGATAAGCACCATCGACGATCGGGGAAATCACTGTAGCAGCCATTGATTCCAGCTCCTGAGAAGTCATTAAACCAGTAGTATCCTGAGATCCCACAATATTAACTTCAACGCGCACATTAGACCCGGCATGAAGTGTTTTGCCGGGAGTGGTGCCTACGGCATTTTTGTTAAATATTTTTTCTACTGCCGTAAGCCCTTGTCCTTCGTGCGAAATTTCTTTGGAAGGAGCAAATACAAGAGGAGCTTCGATTCCTAATGTCTTAGCGCCAAATGTTTGTAATTTTTTACCAAATACAACGGCATAGGATCCACCCGCCTTTATAAACTCCATCTTTTGAGGAGTCAAAGCAGTCGAAATATCTTTCAATTCCTGATCACCATTGTATAGTTTTTTGGCTTTTGTATTAATGGTTAAAACGGTGCCCGTTTCAATTGAATACTTTTGTTCCAGAATTGGTTCACCATCTGCATCGACAACAGTATTTCCGTCAGCATCCTTTTTCTTCACCCAATTTTTCAGGTCAATACCAATTCCGCCTGTAACACCAACGGTTGTCAAAAATATAGGAGCGATTCCATTGGTACCGGCAATAATAGGTGCAATATTGATAAACGGAACATAAGGACTAGCTTGAACACCTGTCCATAAAGCCACATTGTTAACTCCCGACATTCTGGAAGAACCTACTCCCATTGTTCCTTTCTCTGCAATTAGCATTACGCGCTTGTCCGGATGCTGTTCTTTGAGGGCAAGTAGTTGGCTCTGCATATCCTTGTTGTGCTCAAATATGCACTGTCCGTGCAACTCACGATCTGATCGGGAATGCGCATCCGCACCCGGGGAAAGCAAATCGGTAGAAATATCTCCTTCTCCCGCTATGAAAGTAACTACTTTGATTTCTTCTTCTACTTCTGGCAGCTTAGTGAAAAACTCCGCCTTTGCATAACTTTCAATAATCTCTTTTGCAAGTGCATTTCCACTGTTGAACGCTTTCTCAAGACGTTCGGTATCTGCCTCATAAAGAAACACCTGCGTTTTAAGAACGTCGGCTGCTTCCTTCGATATAGCAGGATCGTCACCCAAGGCCAAATCCAATAACACTTCAATAGAAGGCCCTCCTTTCATGTGTGACAACAGTTCAAACGCAAATGCAGGTGTAATTTCTTCAACAAGCGATTCACACAGAATAATTTCTTTTAAAAATTTCGCTTTTACACCTGCCGCACTTGTAGTGCCAGGTAAGGTATTGTAAATAAAGAAATTAAGAGAATCTTTTCTGTGTGCATTACCTACATCTTTAATTTGTTCAATTATCTCACTTAGCAACTCAGCACCATCAATTGGTTTCGGGTTAAGCCCTTGACCTTTTCGTTCTTCGATTTCCTGGAGGTAATCCTTATAAGTGTTCATATATTAGACTTCTTTACAGTGTTAAGGCAGATCTATAAATTTGTGACCAGTACGGCCACGCATTACATCTAACCTGCATAGTTTACAATATGCCCTTTGAGCTCAATAATCTGAATCTGACAAGTTTCACTAAGGTCATTCCACAGACACGGGGTATTACGATAAGCTATGTCGGAGAAAGATACCCCGAATAAAAGCTATTCCGTACCTATCCTGCCATCTCCGGAGATCCGTTATTAAGTATAATTGCCAAAATCAAGGCCCGAATTTAAGAAAAATTACGCTATTTAAGAAAGTTGAAAAAGAACAATAGCTGGTAATTTCCCTGGTTTATTACCTAAACAAGCTAATTTTGAACAATTCTAAATAACTAAACCTATCCAAGAAGCCTGAAACAAAAAAAGCCGACTTTGAGAAGTCGGCTTAACAGTAATTTTTGATTCATTTATTAAAGTTCTACATCTTCCACCGATTTGATGGGTACACTCAATCCGCCCCGAAGAGAAATATATTCACTCCCCATTGCCCACACACGTGCTTCAACATTCCGAACTATTCCTTCTACCGTTCTAATTTTCAACATCACTTTACGTTTATACAAATTACCCAACAATACTGCTCTTCGCAAATTGTAGGTTCGATTATGTATACGCATATTATCTTCCAACACTTCCTGACGGGCAAAACGTACCCCCGACAGGTTTTCTAAATTTAAATTCATACGTTTAGTAGCATTTTAGTTAAACATTCGTACAACACGAAAAAAGGAATTTTTTACCTGATTGAACTACTAATTTATTACGGATTAATCTAGAAAAAGTTCAAATTCAACTTAATAAAGTTAAATTTACAAATTAGCTATTTTAATAAACTCTAGATCCTTCATTCCCTTTCGAATATTTCTTGTAATGAGAACCGTAAACAGCTTTAATAAGTTCACATTGAAATTAAACCTTTCAATTCAACAAAACCAAAAGCGCTCACAAACAACTCATTACAAACAATTTAATAATAAATTTAGTCAAATCAAAACTTTTATTCTTTAGGCAATAAACCTAATATCTTTTGTAATTTCACTTAAGCATTTTTGGGTGTTTTTTTCTAAAAAGGCGCAAAAAAATAGCAGAAACAAACATAATAACATATAACCACGTATAATTATTATGTAAATTTACAGATTAATTCGTCGAAAATATGAACAAACGAAATAGAGCAGGGTTTGTCCTACTCGTTTTTTTGGTACTTTTTTTCTATCCATTTTTGTCAGTGGGACAACAGCCCAATGACCTGACAGTTGACGTAACTCCTAACAATAAATCCGAATACAATTTGACAGTTAACATAAATTTTGGTCTTCCCCCGTATAAATTGGCTATTTTCTCAGAAGGCATTAATCCTGTGCTAATAAATTCCCCAAACAATATAGTTAGTCACAAGGTATCAGTATTGCCAAGCAGTATTGCCGTTTATAGCTCCGATGGCCAATTCACCAATTATATTATAGAACAAAAAGCCCGTTGAAACTGAGACGTTCTTACATTATAGCGCTATTAGCAACTCTTTCTTTTGCACTATTTTCAACAAATAGGGTTCAAGCACAGGCAGGTTATGTCTTTGTCGACAGCACCATTACTGACGCTTTTTGTAGTGTCGTTACAGGTGGGGGACAATGTGTTGGAGACGGAAGCATTCATATAGAAATACAGCTTACAGGAACCGCCATTCAACCGCTGGATTTTGTTCTTTTTGGACCAACAACAATATTCATCTCTGATACGAATACAACAGAAATGACATTTGGCGGATTATGCCCTGGCAATTATTTCCTCATTGTTAATGATGGAAATAACACCAATATGAACCAATTTTTAAGTGCTCCTCATGGAGGACCTGTACAATTTATTGTAGATGGTAGCCCGGCTATTTCACTCAGTAATACGATCAACAACCCTGTTTGTGAAGGGGAAGATAATGGTTCTATTGAACTTGGTATTAATGGTGGTACAGCCCCTTTCAATATAAACTGGAGTACAGGAGACAGCAAAACTAACACAAACGACCCCGGTGACACATTAGTGGACTTAGGTGCTGGAAATTACTCGGTTACCGTCGATGATTTTTTCGGATGTGCCGTATCTGACACTTTTGTCATCAACGCAGGGGACTCACTAAATGCACACTTCTTTACCGGCACGGCATGTCAAAATGAACAAATCACTTTTACCGATTCGTCTACTGCTACGAACCCAATAACTTCATACAGCTGGAATTTTGCCGATGGCACACCGGGAACGGCAGGTACGATCGGGCCTCATGATGTCACATTTAACACCTCAGGAAACAAGAGCATTCAACTTATTGTCAGCGATGGCACCTGCACCGATACTTCTACACAGTCTGTCACCGTATTACCTTCACCTCTGCCAAACGCCACAGCAGATACTTCAATATGTAGTGGGGACACCATTCAGATTAGTGCCTCCGGAGGAATTAACTATAATTGGTCAAATATTTCTTTTATAAGCGACACATCAATAGCCAATCCAAATGTTTCGCCATCATCAGATGCTTCATATATTGTCACGGTTACCGATGTAAACGGGTGTTCCAGTACTGATACAGTTGACATTACGGTTAACGGAACGCCTACTATTAATATATCCAGCGACACCACTATTTGTTTTGGCGACACCGCTCAATTGAGTGCTGGCGGAGGCAGTAATTACCTTTGGTCTCCTGCTACAACACTCACGTCGTCAAATACAGCTACGACTGGTGCTTTCCCAAATATCACGACCACTTACCAGGTGATTGTTCAAAATGGGGCTTTATGCGAAGATTCTGCTACCGTGACTGTAAACGTTAATTTACCTCCAACAATTACCGTATCCAATGACACTTCTATTTGTTTAGGTGATAGTGCTCAATTAAACGCAAGCGGTGGCTCTAATTATACCTGGACACCAAATTTAAACATTACTAATAATACAATAAGTAACCCTATCGTATTCCCTGTTGCCTCGACCAATTACCTGGTAAGCGTTGAAAATGCTGACGGATGTAGTGATACGGCAAGTGTAAATGTTACGGTAAACGCTCTTCCTACCATTACAACAAGTAATGACACTACAATTTGTATAGGCGACACTATTCCATTATTTGCAAGCGGTGGCTCCAATTACAGCTGGTTTCCAACTGCCAGTCTGACGGATGCCGGCGCCTCCAATACGGATGCATTCCCTACAGTAAGCACTACATATACTGTAACCGTTACTGATAATGCAGGGTGTTCAGATAGTGCGGATATTACCATCAATGTTAACACGCTCCCAAGCATTACTACCAGTGGAGATCAGACTATTTGTGAAAATGACACTGCTTTAATCTGGGCTCAGGGCGGCACTAATTATACCTGGACGCCTACTACTAATCTGTTTACACCGACCAACGATTCTACACTGGCAAACCCGGGCACTACGACCTCATATACCGTCACCGTAAGCGATGCCAATAATTGCAGTGATGACGCGACCGTTACAGTCAATGTAAACACCTTACCTAACGTTACGGTATCTAACGACACTTCTATTTGTGTCGGCGACTCTGCTTTTTTAAACGCCGGTGGAGCAATTAATTACGTATGGACTCCTGCCGCATCGCTCGATGACCCTAACATTTCAAATCCAACTGCCACTCCACCAGGCACCACTACCTATACGGTGGTAGGCACTGATGGCAATAATTGTAGTAATTCGGCGAACGTAACCGTTACGGTTGTCTCCCCTCCTGCTGTTAACACCAGTGGTGACCAAACAATTTGTATCAATGATACCGCTCAAATTTGGGCTGATGGTGGCACCAGTTATACCTGGACACCTACTACTAATCTGTTTACACCAACTAACGATTCGACATTGGCTAACCCTTCGGCCAACACTACTTATACCGTTCGGGTGGAAGATGCCATTGGCTGTTTTACCGATGCATCAGTTACTGTATTTGTCAACGCGCTACCTACCATTACTACCAGTGGAGATCAGACCATTTGCGAAAATGACACCGCTTTAATCTGGGCTCAGGGTGGCACGAATTATACCTGGACACCAAATACCGACTTGTTTACACCAACTAACGATTCTACACTGGCAAACCCAGGTACTACGACCACATATACCGTCACAGTGAGCGACGCCAATAATTGCAGTGATGACGCGACCGTTACAGTCAATGTAAACACCTTACCTAACGTTACGGTATCTAACGACACCTCTATTTGTGTCGGCGACTCCGCTTTTTTAAACGCAGGCGGAGCAATTAATTACGTATGGACTCCTGCCGCATCGCTCGATGACCCTAACATTTCAAATCCAATTGCCACTCCACCAGGCACCACTACCTATACGGTGGTAGGCACTGATGGCAATAATTGTAGTAATTTGGCGAACGTCACCGTTACGGTTGTCTCCCCTCCTGTTGTTAACACCAGTGGTGACCAAACAATTTGTATCAATGATACCGCTCAAATTTGGGCTGATGGTGGCACCAGTTATACCTGGACACCTACTACTAATCTATTTACACCAACTAACGATTCGACATTGGCTAACCCTTCGGCCAACACTACTTATACCGTTCGGGTGGAAGATGCCATTGGCTGTTTTACCGATGCATCAGTTACTGTATTTGTCAACGCGCTACCTACCATTACTACCAGTGGAGATCAGACTATTTGCGAAAATGACACCGCTTTAATCTGGGCTCAGGGTGGCACGAATTATACCTGGACACCAAATACCGACTTGTTTACACCAACTAACGATTCTACACTGGCAAACCCAGGCACTACGACCACATATACCGTCACAGTAAGCGATGCCAGTAATTGCAGCGATGACACCACAGTTACGGTTAATGTAAACACGCTACCTGTGGTGACCACCTCCAATGACACCACCATTTGCCTGGGAGACACTTTAGCACTTTTTGCCACAGGCGGAATATCTTTTAGCTGGTCGCCGAACTTTAATATAAATGATATAACATCAAGTACGCCACTTGTATGGCCGAATACTGATACCGCTTATGTGGTAACAGTTACGGACAATAATGGTTGTGAGAATACAGGAACAACAAACGTATCTGTACTTACTACCATAAACCTAACAACAATACCTTCGGGCTCAGATACCATTTGCCACCTGGACACCATTCCTCTCCAGGCTTTTGGGGCTACGCAATTTACCTGGTCGCCAGGCACCTCTCTCAGCGACTCCAATATCTCGAACCCACTTGCATTTCCTACTAATACGGTCACTTATGAGTTGATTGGCACAACACCAGCCGGTTGCGCAGACACAACAACCCTTACTCTTGTAGTAAGACCTCCGCTCAATGTATCCATTTCTGCTTCTGACACCTCTTTATGCCTGGGCGACACCAGCTCATTAAATGCAACAGCAGGTTTCGTTAATTATCAATGGACACCTGATAATAGTCTTAGTACCAATGGTGTTGCAAACGTCGACGCCACTCCACCAGTAAGCACCACTTATACGCTAATAGCTTCCGATAACATTGGCTGCCGTGCATTTGACACGCTAACGGTTAATGTAAATGCGCTTCCTCTGCTAGCAGTCACTAACGACACTTTGATTTGTGCAGGAGACAGCCTGACACTTTCAGCATCAGGTGCAACCACTTACTTATGGACACCAACAGGATCACTTTCAGATTCCTCGATAGCGAACCCAATTGCATTTCCGAACTCCAACACCACATTCTATGTGACGGGTACCGATGGCAATAACTGTAGTTCTACCGATAGTATAATTATTACAGTTTCACCCCAAATAGTTTCTCAAACCAGTGGAGACCAGGAAATTTGTCTGGGAGACACCGTCACCATATGGGCTGATGGCGGCACCAGTTATACCTGGACGCCAACTACTAATCTATTTACACCAAATAACGATTCGACATTGGCTAACCCGACTTCTACCACCACCTATCATGTACACATAGAAAATTTGGCTGGTTGTGAACTGGATACTCAAGTAACTGTAACTGTAAACGCCTTACCACTAGTTACAACGAGCGGAAACCAACGAATCTGTATTGGTGACACCGCCTTAATTTGGGCACAAGGAGGCATATCTTACGTTTGGAACCCGGGAGGCACACCTGTTAATGCCACAGAAGATTCTCTTTTGGTAACACCAGGTTTAACAACTATTTACTCGGTAACGGTTGAAGATTCCGCAGGATGCCGGAGTGATACGAACATGCTGGTACAAGTAGACACATTACCTAAAATTAACTTATCAGCGGATAATGACAGCCTTTGCTTTGGGGATAGTATTACTATTTTCAGCAATAGTGATCTAACATCAACGGTAATCTGGTCTCCTGACTCTGTTTTAGTAGCTGACACCGCGCTTAATAATGTTGCATTCCCTAATAGCACTCAATTTGTTTATGCTACGGCGATTTCTCCGGAGGGATGTGTAAATTCCGATAGTCTCGAATTAATTGTTCTTTCTGAAATAGTCATAGATATGATAGCCGATGACACAATATGCATCGGCGACAGCATTCTTTTGAACCCCGGCACACAGGGAGCATCCACATTTCAATGGGAACCACAAAGTAGCGGAACTATTATTAATCCTGACAGTATGCATACGCAGGTAGTTCCAAATAACAATACAAATTACACGTTGGTTGCAAGTAACGAGCTTGGATGTTCAACTTCCGATAGCGTCTTTATTCATGTCGACTTATTTCCTGCTCCGTCCGTTTTTGTGAGCAATGACAGCATATGTGAAGGTGATTCGGCTCAATTAATTGCCTCGGGGGCCTTAACTTATAACTGGACTCCAGGCACTTCTTTATCCGCTCCTAATAACGATTCCACTTTTGCATTCCCTGACACCACCACCACATATACACTTAGTTCATTGACCGTATCAGGGTGTATTGCAGATACGAACATCACTATATTTGTAGACCCCGTACCGGCACCTGTTGCGCAACATTCTAGTGATTTATGTTTTGGGGATACTGTAATGCTTACTGTAAGCAACAGTATTAGTGCAACGTGGAGCGGACCGGCACTCTTTGACACCATTGGAGACACCGTTTTTGCGACTCCGGACAGTAGCTCCTATTACGTAGTAAGTGCTACCAACAGCCTTGGATGTGGACATCAGGATAGTGTTTTCGTTACAGTAGATTCTACGATTAATTTGACGATAACTTTAAGTAAAGACACGATATGCGTTGGAGACAGTAGTATTATTGATGTATTTGGCGCACTGAATTATTTCTGGCACGCGCCACAATCGTCCACCTTATCTGACAACACAAGTTCTAACCCTATTGCTACCCCCCTCGGCACTACCACCTATATTGTTACAGGTTCTATGCCAAGCGGTTGTTCTACAACAGACTCTGTCACACTTGTTGCCAATCCGGTGGCAAATATTACTACAAGCGGCGACACCTCTATTTGTAATGGAGACAGTGTCTTACTTGTTGCATCGGGAATGCAGTCTTATGAATGGAGCCCTGCAGCAATATTAAGTGATCCTACCAATGACTCCACTTATGCTTTCCCATTCCAGGACACCACTTTCTTTGTACTATCAAATGATACCGGAGTTTGTAGCTCAGTTGGTAGTGTACACGTACAAGTACTACCCGGGCCAACCGGCACATTAGATATTGCTGACAATGTATTATGTCATGAATCGTCTACCACCATTAACGTAAATCTTTCTCAAGGCTTCACACAACATCCTGAAGGTAGCTTTTCTTTTGACAATGGATTGACCTTTACAAATAGTACCAATCACGTATTTGAAGGCAACACGCCAGGAGATACCATCATTACTGTTATTATGCGCGATGAGGTAGCCTGCGGCGTATCCGCCCCTATTATAGACACCATAACCGTACTTGCACCCATTACTTTTGAGATCGACACCATTCAATTCCCTGAATGTACAGGACCTCCCGGTGAGTTCAACTTATTCAATCTGGCAGGAGGAAACGGAGAGCCTTACCTTGTTGATTTCAATGGTACAACAACTACTATGAACAGCTCGGATATTCAAAACTATAACAATCTTTTACCTGGTATCTACAATATAAGCATCGAAGATAACGGTGGCTGCCGTCAAACTGAACTATTAAACTTCAATAGCTCCATTCTGTTTGATGATACGACACGCAACCCTTCCTGCTTTAATAGTTTTGACGGTGAAATTCATTTCTCTAATATAAGAGGTGGTGTTGAACCGTATTTATTAAGTTTTAATGACACACTGGACTTTGATACCATCACTTCTTTTATAGGTTTACCGGCTTTTAATTATACGATATATATCAAAGATGCCACAGGGTGTATCGTACCAGTAGAATTCACATTGATTAACCCCACAGAATTCACATTGGTCGATACTATTCTTTCGCATATTGTTTGCCAGGGATCTAACGACGGCTCCATTCAAATAGAGCTTACCGGAGGATCTTTCCCATATATATACTCACTCAATTCAGATATAAAAATTATTCCATCAAACACACCGGCTATTTACGATAGTCTTCCTGCTGGCATTGATACACTCATTGCTACCGACGGTATGGGTTGTTCGCTAAATATTCCTTTCGAAATTAAAGATGCCGATGCATTTGAAACTTACTTGTCAGAAGCTATTTCACCTACGGACTGTTTCACCAATGATGGTTCGGCACAAATAGACAGCATAAGTGGTGGATCAGGGAATTTTGAATTTTCCATACTGGGAGGCACCTTCAAGGACAGCCTAACTTTTGTCAATGAAGACCTTGATCAAATCGGACTGGGAACATATACCGTACTAACACGTGACCTGGATTTGGGTTGCATAGATACGAGTAGTTTCACAATCAATTACGGACTTGATTTAAGCGGTGTTTCTGTTGAAAACACGCTTGCGTCATGTGCTGGTGATGATGCTCAGGCCACACTATTAGGCACTGGATCTATAGGCGCGCCTTTACCATATACTTTCGAATTGCGAAATGGAACAGGCGATACCGTAATAGTTCCATTCCAGAATGATACAACGTTCACAGATCTCTCAAGTGGCGATTACATCATTGTTATTCAAGACAATATTGGCTGTGAATATCCATTCGACTTCAATATCCCTAACAATTCACCCGTTTCAATCAACGATGTTAATATAACAAGTGCTAATTGTGGTTTGGACAACGGTAGTGCTACATTAATTACCAGCGGCGGAGCACCTCCTTTCAGGTACGAGCTCATCAATTCTCAGAACACAAGCGACACCATCAAAGTAAACAACCCTGTATTTGAAGATTTGGCGGGAGGCAATTATACCGTACGGATTGTAGAAACAGCAAACCCTTCGTGTAGTTTTGGACGAAACATTGTCATACCAGTGAGTACTGCCGATGCCATAATAAACGTAGATTCCACGCTTTGCCCGGAAGGTGAAGATGGCAGTGTTCAAATTCTAACACTTATATCTACCTCAGGAACTTCGATATTCGAATTTGCAGTTGATGACACATCCTCCTTTAGTACTGACAGTATTTATAACGATTTATTAGCGGGTCAACATGTGCTTTATATAAAAGAGACTGATACCAGCACTAATTTCTCATGCATTTATCCGGATGTACAAACGCTCAATGACAGCACAACAGTAAGCTACTTTGAAGTCTTTGAACCTGATACTATTGCGGCTACATTTAGCACCACTCCTAGTCAAAAAGGTATAAATATTGGTACCATTACAGTAGACAGTGTTGGAGGAGGTACACCGGGATATCTATACAGCCTGAATGAATCACCAACATTTACGCCATTTATTTCCGGAGACGGGGATCAAAACACAATGCGTGAAATCGCTGCAGGAGCGCATTTAGTAACCATTCAAGACGCAAATGGCTGTGAACGTATTTTCCTTGTAGAAGTAAAAACCGAATTTTTTATTCCTAATGTCTTTACACCGAATAATGATGGTAAGAACGACGTATTTTTTGTCCATAACCTACAAGATAATTCCACATTAAGGGTATTTGACAGGTGGGGTAATATTGTCTACGAAAATTTCAACTACCAGAATGACTGGGATGGTGGAAGACTTACAGATGGCACCTATTTTTTCGAACTAATTATGCCCGACCGTTCAGAAAAAGGCTGGGTACAAATTGTCCGATAGGCTATTAGGCTAACAAAAACTCCATGGTATCAATGCCATCTGCATAATCATCGATTTCTGGCTGTTGTGCACAACCAAGGTCTACGGAGCCTGCATATTTCCCCTCTTTTGAAACTATACATTGTATCTCATCTGTATTTTGGGTAAGCGTCAGATCGAGTGCTGCCTCATTCTGATAATACTCATAATGCAAAGTGCTCAATGCACTGGCTATTTCCTTTTTTTCAGTCAACAATAGAAATCCGGTATCCAAATGATAAGCTCCATTTATTAAAAATATCGATCGTTGATACCCATAATTATTTGCGTATTTAGTATTGTCCAGTACAAACTTAAACTCTTCTGTTATGACATCTAACAGCGGCTTAAAATCATAATTTTCCGGAACATACAACTTAGTTACATTCCTGCAACCTAATCCAAAGTATTGAAAAATATCCTGACCCAAATGTGCAAAATCATTTTTGGCTTCATTGCCATAAAGAACGGCACATGAGCTGCGGCTTTGCCTGATTAGACGTGGAATACTTTTGAAATAGGCCTCAAAATACCTGGAGGTGTTATTACTGCCCGTAGCGATAACTTTATGCATCCTTTTGAGGTTCAACTTATCTACCACTTCGACCCTGCTACTTAATTGTGGTTCAATTTGCCGTATCCATTGAAGAATTGCTTTTGGCAAAATGGTGTCTGAAGATGATAATTTAACCTGTACGCTACACCCACACAATAAGGCACAAAGTAAATCATGAAAACCTACAGCTGGAATATTACCGGCCATCACTATTCCGACAGCAGCACCTTCATTTTTAAATTCGTATTGGTCACAAAACGAACGTAACGATTCTTCATTCAATATTTTACCTATACCACTCAAAGCCAGATCTATCGATTTTTTTACAAACCAGTTATTCTCATTATAAGCGTTTTGAGCAAGGTAGGCTAAGTCTTCTTCAGGCAAAGTAGTGATAAATTCTCCTAAAGTCACTAAGGTGGCTATGCGGTCGTTCAATTCCATGGAACAAAGATAGGTCTATAATCAATATTCAAGCAAAAAATTTTCATTAAACAATTAGTTTTAACCGCAAGCAACCACCATCAATATCATTGATTAACAAACACTTACAACGCTATTTATAATCATTCAAAATGATTTTTATTATTTTGACTGAAACATTTTAAAAATTAACTTTGTTGCCTTAAAACAGTCGCAATAAGACGTTAATTACTAAAGACACAGAGATGGCAATTATCATTACAGAAGAGTGTATAAACTGCGGAGCGTGCGAACCTGAATGCCCAAACACTGCTATATATGAGAGCGGTGCACAATGGTCTTACGCTGATGGTACCAATTTAACTGCATACACTTTAGAAGATGGTACAACTATAGATGCCGGTGAAGAGCAGGAACCTGTAAAAGGAGGTGCTTTCGGTGCAGATGGAGATGAATTCTATTACATTGTTCCTACAAAGTGTACTGAATGTACTGGTTTTCATGAAGAACCACAGTGTGCTGCGGTTTGTCCCGTAGATTGCTGCGTTGCCGATCCGGATAATGAAGAAAGTACAGAGGAACTTGAAGCGAAAAAAGTATTGCTTCACGGAGAATAAAATCATTTTTCTTATTAAATTGTGAGCCCTGGCATAATTGTCAGGGCTTTTTGTTTATGCTTCTTATGGAAAGTTAAGAAGAAAATTAAATTCGAAATAATACGAACAGTATGAATACAATCGACAATTATAATTTCGCCGGAAAAAAGGCGATTGTTCGGGTAGACTTCAATGTACCCCTAAATGACAAATTCGAAATAACTGACGAAACGAGAATTAAGGCTGTTATACCTACCGTTTCTAAGATCCTGAAAGACGGTGGTTCTGCAATTCTAATGTCGCACCTGGGAAGACCTAAAGAGGGCCCGGAAGAGAAGTTTTCATTAAAGCACATTGTTAGTCGTTTATCAGAAGTATTCGGTACTGAAGTAAAATTTGCAAACGACTGCATAGGTGAAGAAGCTCAATCGCAAGCTTCGTCTTTGCAGGCAGGTGAAGTTTTATTATTAGAGAACTTACGTTTCTACAAAGAAGAGACTAAAGGTGATGAAAGTTTTGCTAAAAAACTGGCTGATCTCGGAGCGGATGTATATGTAAATGATGCATTTGGTACTGCTCACCGTGCACATGCATCTACTGCAATTATTGCACAGTATTTCGATGAAAAGGTAGCTGGTTATGTCTTAACTGCAGAGATTGAAAATGCAGAAAAAGTTCTAACCAAAGGTGAAAAACCACTTACTGCAATTATGGGTGGAGCTAAAATATCCGACAAAATTTTAATCATTGAGCGTTTATTGGATTCTGTTGACAATCTAATCATCGGAGGAGGCATGTCCTACACCTTCGTAAAGGCTAATGGAGGTCAAATTGGTATGTCGCTTTGTGAAGAAGAGAAATTGGATTACGTACTTGAACTACAAAAAAAGGCGGAAGAAAAAGGCGTAACATTAATCTTCCCGGAAGACACGGTAATAGCAGACGACTTTAGCAACGAAGCCAATATTCAAACGGTAAAAAGAGGTCATATTCCTGATGGCTGGGAAGGTCTGGATATTGGACCGGAGTCGCGTACTAAATTTGCTGAAGTCATCAAAAACTCAAGAACTATACTTTGGAATGGACCAATGGGAGTATTCGAAATGTCCAATTTTTCAGCAGGAACGGAAGCTATCGCTCATGCAGTAAAAGAAGCTACTAACAACGGAGCTTTCTCATTAATAGGCGGTGGTGATTCTGCATCGGCTATTAATAACCTTGGGTTCAGTGAAGATGTGTCTTACGTATCTACGGGTGGTGGTGCTTTGTTGGAATACATGGAAGGAAAAACCTTACCCGGTGTAGCGGCACTTGAAAATTAAACCACAAAAAAGATTAAGTAAAAAGGCTACTTCATTCCCGAAGTAGCCTTTTTTATTACATTACGTAATTTCAATTCGTGTTATTGCAAATTCACATTTCATTATATATCTTTCGGCATCTTTCAAAATATCTCTTACAAATCAGTATAAATAATTGCTCTTTTACACACACAATGGACCTATTATTTATCTTTAACAGCAAACAGGAAATAAATGAAACATCTAACAATTCTTGTAACCTTGTTGTTTATTGCTACAATAAACTTCGCACAAGTATCTAACGAACAGCGTCTTGAAATCGAAATCAAAGACGGATTCTCACAAGAGAGCATACTACCGTTTGAAGAAGACGGATTCTTGCTTAGAACAAAAAAAGACAAACTGGAAAATGGAAATTTCCTCTGGAAATTCCAACTCTATAACACCTCTTTGAAATCGACCAAATCGAAAACATTCATGGTACCTAAAGGGTTCTATCTGGATGAGTCGATAGAAACTAAAAAAAATGCGCATTCCCTTTTCAAAAACAAAAAAGGAGAGTTTATACTGACCACCGTCTCACTCCCTCATTTAAGTGTGAAAAAAGTAGACGGTAAGCTGCCGAAAAAATCGAGGGTATACGACATGGCCGTTCTGGGCGACATTGCTTATTTCCAAGCCTACTTAAAAGGCTCTCCTTACCTTTTTAGTGTTAACTGGAAAACTGGAAAACAAACAACCATACCTATTGATTTAAATGGTGTTAGTCTTAAGAACATATACCCCAGCCACTTCCAACTTTTAGAAGAAACGAATGAAGTCTTTCTTTTTGTGAGTGTAAAGATAGACCGAAAAAAAAGGGACCAATACATACTTAAGTTCGATGCAAAAGGAAACAAAAAAGCCGAATTTAATCTAAGCAAAAACACCGAAAACGTCATTTCCTATGCTTCAGTAGGACTTTTGGAAAACGGCAAATACATTTTTACCGGCACCTATAACTCGCGTGCAAGTGCGGCCTCTGAAGGCATATTTATTTGTAAAGCCACCGGAACAAAAGTGGGCACTATGCACTTCTACAAATTCCTGGATTTCAAAAATTTCTTATCGTACCTGCCCAAAAGAAAACAGGAAAAGTTAGAACGGAAAAAAGCACGTAAAGAAGCACGAGGAAAAGAACTAAAAATAAACTACCGCATCGCTACACATGATGTAATTAAAATGGACGATGGCTTTGTATTAGTTGGCGAAGCCTACTACCCTACCTATCGTACAGAAACTTACACCACTGTGGTAAATGGCCAAACGGTTACACGCACAAGAACAGTCTTTGATGGTTATCAATATACACACGCATTTATAGCCAAGTTTAGTGAAGACGGAATTAAGAAATGGGATCAAACTTTTGAAATGTGGCCTAGTTACAAACCTTTTTACGTGAAAAGGTTTATTTCCATTACCGAACAATCTACTACGAAGGTGAAGTTAGTTTTTGCGAGCAGGTCGTCCATCTTCTCCAAAGCCTTCGACAGCAGGGGAAGAATTGTGAGTGATGACAAAACAAGCACTATTCAAACTTCATTTGAAGGTGATAAGACCAAATACAGCTTTTCGAATATGGATTACTGGTATGATAACTACTTCTTTGCATATGGTTATCAAAAGATCAAAAACAAAACAGGCAACGTAAAACGTAAACGCAGAGTATACTTTATTAATAAGGTGAAATTCTAAGCCCTTACAGGATTAAATTCAGGTAAATAAAATCAATTAGCTCTTAAATGGTAGGCCTTTGGTTTTACAAAAGCCATATAACCCTGCTCAGATAGAGTGAATCCAAAGCCTGAGTTTTTCCTGCCCGACCAGGGCAAACGAGCACTAACGCGGTCGCAGCAATTCCAGTAAACGCTGCCCGTGTTTACCTGGCTCATCAACTCCTGTGCATCTTTAAATTCATCGCAATAAAAAGCTGCCGTCAGGCCGTAGGCTGTATCTTGCATTAATTCTAATGCTTCCCGGTCACTAGCCACTTTCATAATTCCTATAATCGGTCCAAAGGATTCCTCTTTCATCACTTTCATGGAATGATCTACGTCGACTAATACCGTGGGTTGAAAATAATACCCATTTGAAGTGTCTCCCTTACCGCCTGCTAAAAGGCGTGCCCCTTTTCCCAGTGCATCGTCGACCTGATCTTGCAACAACGCCACTTGCTCTTTTCTTGTCAGTGACCCGAAATAAGCTTGTTCAGTAGTAGAAGTTTTGCTTTTAGCAGCCAATTCGGCCAAAAATTCAGCCATAAAGTCATCATAAATTTGTGCATGTACATAAATGCGCTCTACCGCACAGCAACTCTGACCATTATTATAAAAAGCACCGTCAAAAGCAGCCTGAGCTACTTTTTTGAGGTCACTGTTCTGTGCCATCGCATATAAAGGGTCTTTGCCTCCTAGCTCTAAATTACAAGGGAGCATTTTTTGAGCCATGGTTTGGTAAATCTTCGCTCCTGTCTTATGAGAACCTGTAAAAAAACAGGCGTCAAGATCACCGTCCAAAATAAGCTGCCCTACCCTTCCATCACCTATAATCAATTGAAAGACTTTATCGGGCAATCCGGCTTCATGCCATAAACGGGTAATTTCCACTCCGCTTAAAGAAGCGAGCTCAGAAGGTTTATACATCACCACATTTCCGGCAATTATAGCAGGGACAAAGACATTAACACCTACCAGGTAAGGGTAATTCCAAGCCGATATATTGGCCACTACGCCCAAGGGCTCAAAAACAATTTCCTCAATCGTTCCACTATCCTGATGCACCCTCTTTTTATGTAAACATTCGGCTCCGGCACTTAGAATTTCAATCCGCTCAATGGCTCCGCGAATTTCATTTATCGACTGCCACAATGGCTTCCCAGTCTCTTCACTTAATACTTTTGCCAAGGAATCTATACGCTGCGAAAGCAGCTCACCGAAAGATGTCACAATAGCCAATCGTTGGTCCAACGGTCTATTCTTCCATTGCCTTTGTGCTTCTTTTGCATCTTCCAGTTTAAGGGCAACAGATGCACTATTATCATGATCTAATGTCGCAATTTGAAGGCCATTTGCAGGATTTATTACTTCCATTTCTTATTTATTAACAAAACTTTAAGAACTCGTCTAATAATGCAGATGCATTCAATAACTGGTAAGTGCCCTGATAGTTATAAAAGAATTCGGGATGCCATTGAACCCCCATAACTCTTCCGGGTTCATCCCGGGACCAGGTAAAAGCCTCTACCAAACGATCAGAAAGGCTCCGTGCCGTCACCACCAGGTTGTCCCCAAGATCTTTTATTGACTGGTGGTGGATGGAATTAACCCGGCCTTGCTTTTGATCACCGTAAAGCCGCGTATTCAGTTCATGCTCGACTAACTCCACCTCATGTATTACCTGATCGTATTGATGTGCATTGCGATGTGCATGAACAAATTGCTTCTGAGAAAGGGTATCCTGATACAGCGTCCCCCCAAAATAAACGTTCATTAATTGAAAACCGCGACAAATTCCAAACACCGGCAGGCCTTTATTAATGGCATAATCCAGTAATTTCAATTCGTATTCATCTCTGTAGGCATCTCCCGGCCACTTATTTCTTTGTATACCTTCTTCACCATAAGTTTCGGGGGCTATATCAGTCCCACCTTGTAAAACCAAGGCATCTATCTGATCGAGAAAAGTAATAAGTTGTTCCTGTTGTAAATCCGGTATAAGGATCGGAGTAACACCGGGCCGCGTTAAATAGCGCGCCATATCATTTTCAATATAGCTCAATCTTTTAGGGCCAAAAACGGTTCGATTGGCATCGGGGTACATAAAGCAGGGAGACACTCCTAGTTTAATCATGATTCAACCAATTGCGAGGGTGTAAAGGCGTTTCATCTCACTTTCATTAATCTCATTGGGGTTTGCCGGCAGGCAAAAATCGCGCATCGCCAGATTCGTTATGGTGTCAAGATGCTCTAGCGTCACACCTACTTCCCCCAGGTGCAATGGTATCGACAAATTCACATTCAAAGCACTCATTTCATCCACCACAGACATACCTCCACTCGTGTCCATTACCAGTGCAATTTGATCAAATTTCTGTTCGTTACCGTCATAGTTAAATGCCAGTCCGTAAGGCAAATTGATGGCATTGGCTAGTCCATGATGCATATCAAGCAGGGTTGACAAGGGGTGAGACATAGCATGAACAATGCCTAATCCCTTTTGAAATGCAACTGCACCCATCAGGGATCCCATCAACATATTGAAGCGAGATTCTTCATCGGGTTCTCTTGTCGCTTTGACAATTGATTTGAAAATCAACCTGGCCCCTTCCAGTGCAACACCATCTGCCATTGGATGAAAGCCTTTGGCTAAAAAGGCTTCTAAATTATGTGTAAGTGCGTCCATACCTGTCGACGCGGTAATTTCAGGAGGTAAGTCAAAAGTAAGTGCCGGATCGGCAAATACTTGTTTTGCCATCAAACAGGGATGAAATAAAATGCGTTTCCGTTTTGAATCGTTTTCCGAAATAATAGCCGCACGCCCTACCTCACTTCCGGTACCCGATGTTGTTGGCACCGTGACAAATAAAGGCACATCTGGCACCACATGCTTCGCCCCACCTTCCAAGTCGTCATAATCAAAAAGATCGCGGTGGTTATTTATAGCCAAAAGGATTGCTCGTGCCACGTCTGTGGGCGCCCCTCCACCTATTGCTACCACTGCATCGCAATTCCCTTTTTTGTATTCTTCGACACCTGTAAGCACATCACTCTTTACCGGATTCTTATGAATATCACAGAATATATGTGGTACAGCAGAGGGAGAAGTTGTCAATTGATCGATAATAGACTTAAAAAAGTCGAGTTCCCGAATAATAGTATCTGTAACGATAAAAGGTTTTTTAACGCCTTCAGATTTCAGGTAATCACCTAATTCTTTAATTACACCGATTCCAAAACGAATATTAGTGGGAAAGCTAAAAGAATAAGTTCCTTTATAACTGTAGTTCATATCAGTGTTCATTAAATAATTTCAAAATATCTTTGCATCTCCCAGTTGGTTACTGCCTTGGCATATTGCTTACATTCCCACAAACGGGTTGCCGTAAAGTGTTCAACAAAATAACTGCCAAACAATTCTTTGGCAATAGCGCTGTCTTTCATGGCGGTACTCGCTTCCAATAATGAATGAGGTAATTTCGCCGCTTCCCGATCTTCATAACCGTTAGCAGTCGTCATTTGTTGATCCAGTGTTAATTTATTTCTAATACCATAAAGACCTGCTGCCAAACATGCCGCCATGGCCAGGTAAGGATTCGCATCGGAACCAGGCACTCTGGTTTCAAGACGTGTACTTTTCTCACTACCTGGAAGCACACGCAGAGCTACCGTGCGGTTATCAATTCCCCAGGTCAAAGTGGTGGGAGCCCACGCTCCTTCTACCAGGCGCTTATAACTATTTATGGTGGGGGCTAACATCGGTAAAATATGCGGGAGACAAAATAATTGCCCTGCGATATAAGACCTGAACAAATCGCTCATCCCTTCACCGGCATAAAACAAATTCTTTTTGCGGGCTTCGTCCCATAAACTTTGATGAATATGCCCACTACAACCGGGTAAGCTTTTATCTACTTTAGCCATAAAGGTGGGAATGATGTCGTGCTTATAGGCAATTTCTTTAACACTTGTTTTGAATAACACCGCACGATCAGCAGCTTCCAATGCTTCAGTGTATTTGATCGCGGCTTCGTATACTCCCGGGCCAGTCTCCGTGTGTAAACCCTCCAGTTCTATATCAAATAGCTCCAGTTGATCAAATAAGTCGTTAAAATAATCACTCTTATAAGAAGATCTCAATATAGAGTAACCAAACATCCCGGGTGTTAAATAAGACGGAGAATTATACCCTTTTGCCGCAAGTGTATCCGGGTTTTCTTTATAGTTAAACCATTCAAATTCCTGCGAAAAGTAAGGAACGAGCCCCAGATCCGTAGCCTCATCCACTACTTTTATTAGAAGCGATCTGGGACAAACAAGCACATCTTTACCCGGTGTTTTTTTTAAATTCCCGAGGAAAAAGGGAACATCATTTTCCCAAGGCACTTTCCTAAACGTACTTAAGTCTACTTCTACGGGAGCATCGGGATACCCTGTGTGCCATCCCGTATAATTGATAGCTACCGATTCATAAGAAACATCTGTCATATCCCATCCAAAAATCACATCACAAAAACCAAAACCTGCTTCTATTATTGATTTGAATTTGTCGACATGCACATACTTTCCTCGTAAAACGCCATCAATATCAACAACACCAAGTTTAACTTTATTCCCCTGATACTGATTTAAGAATTCATGAATTTCGGAGCTATTTTTTGACATGATAAGATTGTTGGTTTATAAGAGCTTTCGAAATACGTTTACGCTTGTACACATAAATATACAAAAAGCCCAGATTTATTATATAAAAATAAAAGAATACCCTATCTGAACGCAATTTTCAAAATACGGTAAAGCGAAATGTAAGTAAAAAAAGTACTTTAAACTAAGTTATGGTACTGTTGTTGCGGTCAACAGCGGTTATTTTGTGGCAAGCCTCAAAGACTTAGTCGTGTCGTTTTATGTTCGTTTTCAGCAAAAAGAACGATGTATCATCATCAATCGGTTCGAATCCATAAATTAATTTAGACCCCGTTTTTTTAGCAATATCTATAAACCCAAGTCCTGCGCCTCCTTTATCAGAAATTTTACTCGCCTTAATGGCTTCTTTATACAGTTCTTTCACACCGTCGCGATCCAGTTCATTTACACGATCGAGTAAGGGCTTCACATTTTCTATACGATCATTTAAAATAGGATTTCCCGTAATAATAACATAATCATCACCTTCGCTGCCTACGATAAAAATTCCATTCCCCACACCTTTATTATCTCTGTTTGCGGCGTGATCAGAATGTTTAGCGATGTTCTGCAAACACTCCACCATTACGTTAAACACCTTTTTTTTGACCTTTCTTTCTTCTTGTTCTTTCTCAAGTCTGTGTTCGGTCATAGCTGCAAAGGCTTTGGTTATGTCCTGGTTCACCTCTCCTTCATATACCAAAATATACCTTCTTTCTTGCATTACACGGTGAAACTCAAATACCGATTGCAACAGGTTATTATTACTCTCTGAAGTGTTATTCATAAATTTCTAAAAATTTAGCACTATAATCTATCACGAAAAGGCTAAGTTTTAGTTGCAGCAAGAGTCATAAAATTTTATGTTTTCGTCTAATTCTTACGAAAGGCGGCAAATTAGATGCTTTCTTTTACTACAATTAAAGGAATGGTTCCCGAAGGTCTTAAACCAAAAGGCACAAAGTCCAACTATCTATACCCTGGTAAGTTACCCGACAACCTTTTTCTTGCCAGGAATATTTTGCTCTTAATAGTTCCCAAAGGCAAGCTCAGTTTTTCAGCAATTTCTTTGTATTTAAATCCTTTTACGTGCATTTCAAATGGCTCGCGTAAATCAACAGACAATTTATTTACCTCATCCTGGATTTCATTTTCACAAAAAACCTGCTCAGGAGAAGGTTGATTGTTATCCTCAATTTGTATCACAAAACCTTCATCAGAATCATTGGCATCAAGATCAAAAGACAAACGCTTATTTCTTTTATACTGATTGATAAAGATGTTTTTCATCATTCTAAAGAGCCATGCTTTAAAATTTACGTCTTCTCTGTATTTTTCCCTGTTTATTAATGCTCTCATCATGGTTTCCTGAACCAGTTCATTGGCATCCTCCTCAGAATAAGCGAATTTGAAAGAAAACATTCTTAACGGAGTATACATGAGCGTTAATTTGGATTCGAATTCTAACTGTGTCATTTTGTTTAACTTTTCATTTATTTTCTTAAACAATAACAAATTACAAACATATTTGTTCAATCAAAAACATATTTTGTTTAATTTTTTTAATGTTTAGTTAAACAACATTAATTGAAACATAAAAAAACCCCATATCTGAGATATGAGGCCTGATTGTTTTTCTTTTTACCCTTAGATAAGATGGTCCAGATCGTCCATGTTTGTCAATACATGCACATTTTCAAGATTTTCAATTTTATTCCCCAGCGCATAAGCTCCTGTAAGCAGGACACTCAAAGAAGGAAAATTAGTATTTAATTTATTGACGTAATCTTTATAATCATCCAAAGCCAAAGGGGATATAAACGAGGTGAGCAAAAAATCGGGATCATGAATTTTGACTACCTGTTTCAAATCCTCAAAAGGCACGGACTGGCCTAGGTAAACTACCTTCTCTCCTCTACTCTTGAGTAAATAACTATAAAACAACAAGCCAAGCTCATGCAATTCACCTTCCCGCAGAAACAACACAAAAACACGACTTTCATCATCCACCAGTTCTACCCCTACGGAATCAATTGCTACAATGAGTTTCTGCCTGATAAGGTTTGATATAAAATGCTCTTGAGCGGGTGTAATTGTTCCTACCTGCCACAACACCCCGATTTTTTCCAAGAAAGGATATATAACGCGCCGCATCACTTCTTCAAAACTGTAGCGTTGACTTAAAAAATCCAGATGGTTGACAAATTTCAACTCGTCCAAATCAATCATGGCAACGACCATGGAATCTACTTCATCGTTTGCAGACTGACTAATTTCAGCGCGGTTCATCATGACCTCGCTTACCTTACTGGTAATTTCCTCTCGGCTGGCCTGTGCTATTTTCGAAATCTTAACTCCATTACGATTTAAGAACGCAATATTTAATAGCCTTTTCAGGTCATCATCGTCGTAATAGCGAATATTGGTACTGGTTCTTTTAGGGCTTAATAAACCGTAACGTTTTTCCCATATCCTAAGCGTATGAGCTTTAATTCCCGATAGCTTCTCTAAATCATTGATTGAATAGTTTGACATTCTTACTCCTCCGTCACTTCATATATACAAAAGTAACAATCGAAGTTCGAATTTGTTGACAAATGCCTATTTTTTATCAGACTCTAATTTGTCCAATCTTAATTTTATCGCCTCTACATTTTTCAGAACAGCGGCCAGCTCTCCTCTCAACTTCGTATTTTCACCTTTCAAACGTATAATTTCTTGTTGAATAGCTGGTAATGCCGAATACTCATCACTATTACCCAGGTAATCAGACACTTTACTTTCAACAAGAAATTTGGATGGAGGCACATCCAATATTTCTGCAATTCTTCGTAAATAGCCTTTCTTATCTATCAAATCCAGCTGTTCTTCAGAATAAAAATGCATTCCTTTTAATCTTTGCCGCAAGCCTTGTCGGCTTATTTCTAATTTTAATGCTATATCGCTGATTTTCACTCCTCTTATTTTGCAGAGTTGCACGAAAAGATCATATACGCTATTGGAGCTAGGAGTGGGCATTGAGATTATGAATGAATTTTCAACAATTATTTTACAATTTTGTTTGCATTCTAATTTACATCTGTTAATTTTGTAACAGGATATCTTATTTAGACACCAAACAGTAAACACACTAATGCAGTGAAGTTACTGCATGGCCTTTTATTATCAAAATCTAAATAAACAGATTATCGCCGACTATTTCCACAACTCAGCCTAAGGGTTCCCTTATATATAGTATAATTTTCACTGTATCAACGCAGTGATCTTATTTAAAAATCTCAATTAATTATGATTTCTAAAGAACTCATACGTTATCTACAATTGCAATTGGCCTCTTACAACACCTTGAATATTACCTTTTCGGGTATCATAGATAATCAAACTATCATTGCATTAAAGGAATATTACAAAACACGCCAAGACTGGAATGAAGAACGACTCATAATTGCCTACATTCAGGAAATAGCTTTGAATCTAAACATAGACAGTGGCCCTATAGATGGTTGGTTTGGTCCTCAGACGGAACATGCATTTCACCAACTGGAATACTACATCCAGCACGGACGTTTTGAACCCTATTGGAGAATGGAAAATCCTTTGAACTACAAACCATCGCGTTGGCCCATTGAAACTGAGGGAGAGCTCAATAAGTTTTTTGGTAACGCCGGCAGCAACATCATCAAATACCAACCTCCATATGCTCATTTTTATTCATGGAACAATGAACGGTGCCCCTACATTATGTGCAACAAAAAAGTCGCAGCAAGTCTGGACCGTGTTTTGGAACGCACGCTGGAATATTACACCGACGAAGGCATTCAACGATTGGGTCTCAACCAATTTGGAGGATGTTTCCGAATTCGTAATAAAAGAGGTGGTAATCTACTGAGTCCACATAGTTGGGGTGCCGCTCTTGACTACCTACCCCAAAAGAATTGTCTAAAATGGGGTAAGGGCGAAGCTATTTTTAGTACCAAGGACTATGAAGCCTGGATGTTTTTTTGGGATGAAGAAGGCTGGATAAATATGGGGCAAGCAATGAACTATGATTACATGCATTTTCAGGCGGCTATCACTGGTCCCTAACATACCCCATGTCACTTCTTAAGCACTTCTATCTATTCAATTATTGAAATTAAATGCTTTGGCATATTATTCAAAATCGCCTTTTCCTTATATCACTTTATCCAAATGTTATTTTTTATAGATGAAATCAAATAAATCAATACTTTCACACGGCACTTTTGGTATTTCATGCATCCCGTAAACTTAGCTTGCAAATCAATACCAAATATGAGTTGAAATCATTAAATTGTAGGAGCATTCATAACAAGTATTAGTTCGCTTATTGTACTAGTTTCCATGCATTATGCCCAAAATACCTTACACCTTTTTAAATTAAACGACCATGAAAGCAATCAACTTTTCTCATTTTTCGGCTTACAACTTGCCCCTGTTGACATTTACATTCCTTATACTTCACTTCTCGCCTCAAAAGCTCTTTGCACAAAACACACAACCAAATATTGTGGTGATTCTCGCGGATGACATGGGTTACTCAGACCTGGGCTGTACCGGGTCCGAAATAGCCACCCCTACGTTAGACTCTTTGGCCGATAACGGCGTTTTGTTTACACATTGTTACAATACCGCTCGGTGCACACCTACCAGAGGAAGTTTGCTCACCGGTTTATCGGGGCAACAAGCTGGTGTAGGCCATCTAAATGCCGACTGGGAATACAGTTCTTATCAGGGAAAACTGGCAGATAATGCCGTGACAATTGCAGAATTATTACAACCTGCCGGATACCGTACCATGCAAATTGGCAAGTGGCATCTCGGTGACAACAAACCCTACTGGCCCTCTAAAAGAGGCTTTGAAAGGTCTTACTGTATTCCGGAAGGCGGAGGTGTGTATTTTTGGCCCCCTCACTCCAGCGCCGGAAAACGAAACGTTTACTTAAACGACACACTTCAAAATCCCACAGGAGACGACTGGTATTCAACGGAAGCATTCACCGACTATGCCATTACTTTTACCGAAGAGGCTGTTAATGATACAAAGCCCTTTTTTATGTACCTCGCGTACATTGCTCCTCATTTCCCGCTTCAGGCCTGGCCCGAAGACATTGATAAATACCGTAACAAATACCTGGATGGCTTTGGTACTATCAGGCAAAATCGTTTCGAAAAACAAAAAGAGCTGCAAATTATTGATCAAAGCACTGCACTTGCCCCAGCCCAGCACAAGGATTGGAGTGACATAGACGACAAAGACTACCTGGATCTAAAAATGGCTATATATGCTGCCCAAATAGACAATATGGACCAAAACATTAATCGTTTGGTAAAAAGGCTGGATGACCTGAATATTTTAGACAATACCATCATACTTTTTGTTTCTGACAACGGAGCCGCATCGGCGAGCCGCAATAGCAACACCAATGCTGTTGGAACCCAGCAGTCTTTCGTATCCATAGGAAAAAACTGGGCCAATGTCAGCAACACTCCCTTCAGGCGCTTCAAATCGCAGGTACATGAAGGAGGCATTATCTCTCCAATGATTATGCACTGGCCTAATGGACTGAATAACAGCGGCTCTATTATCAGCGAACCTACACATGTTGCCGATTTTTTACCAACATTCCTTGAACTAACTGGCATATCTTATCCACAAGAATGGAATGGTAAACCGACTATGGAACTGATGGGAGAAAGCCTGATACCTTTGCTCGACGGAGCCCCGACCAGAGCAGACCGTGTATTTGGATGGGAACATGAAGGAAACGAAGCTGTACGAATTGGACGCTGGAAATTAGTACACGTTAACAACAAACCATGGGAACTGTACGATATGGATGAAGACCCTACAGAAATCAATGACTTAGCCTCTCAGGAGCCCGAAAAATTAGCAATGTTGGTAGAAGAATACCTTCAATGGCGCGTACGCGCTCATGTAATGGAATGGAGAAAAGCTAAAAATGAAAGTGCAGATTACGAGGCTGAATCCTTTTTACTGATTAATGAATCGAATGCCGGCATCACCAGTTTCACTTCCGACCCCGAAGCCAGTGGCGGTGAACTCGTTACAATTAACGCCACACAAGCAGGACAAACCAGCACCCTTCGAATGCCTGTCTTTGTTCCCGGTTATTATGATATTTCCTTTGACATTGTTAAAAACAGCGATGGCGGTCAATACATGCTTAGCCTGAATAACGAAGTACTGGTTGAATCAATAGACGCCTTTGATTTTGACTATCAAAAATGCAAGATTTTCATTCAACATGTCTATATGGATGCACACATGGCCGAACTACAGTTCGCAGTAACAGGAAAAAACAACGGCAGTAGTGGCCATGTCATACGTTTTGACAAAGTGAACATGAGCTATTCGCGTAACGCAATGACTTTCTCTCAGACCGAATTTGAAAACATGAGAATTTCATCTGCTGTATTTGATGGAGACATTAAACGTGTAGAAGCCAATGGAGCAAGTGATGGCGAATTTCTAAAACTAGACCTCAATAAGCCGAATGGACACTGTGAGTTTGAATTTGAGGTGGAATCTGCCGACAGGTACCAATTATTAATTCAGCATAGAGCATTCAGTTCCAGAGGCTCCTTTCAGACTTTTATAAATAATGAAGCTGTCGGAGACACTATCGACCAGTATGTCGATGTTGCTCCTGCCCAGTTTGAAACGGATACTATCGGTTTTGTTGAACTTCAAGCTGGCATCAATACTTTGCGTGTAGACCCAAGTGGTAAGAACGATGCCAGCGATAAATTCAATCTTACCTTTGATCGCTTAATATTGATTCCCGATGTCATAAACGGAAAATCAACCGTTACATCGCCGGAACCTTTCATTTTCCCAAATCCTGCTGCATTTGAATTCTTTATCAACGATAAAAATATTGAACGCATTATACTATTTAACCTAAGCTCGGGTGAAATGCACGACTTTATTCCTGATACATCCAAGGCAATTGATATTACAAACTACGAAACCGGCACTTACTTAATTCAACTTTTTAAGAACGGGGAACGTTACCAGCGAAAAATGATTATAGGTCAATAGACTTTCTATTTTGAGTTGAGCCTCTATTCTAAACTTTACCAAATGAATTGCTAATGTGTGGCCTTTGTATGCAGTTAATAAAAAAACTAAATAGCCGATTAAAGCGCGGCCACACATTTACTTTGCCTTGGGAAAAGCCTGCTTTATTCGTACAGCCCTTATTATTTTCACTCACCGGCCTTTTGTTATTATTGACATCTTGCATAAATACCAAACCAAAGCTCCAACCCGTGAGCCATGCCCAATTCAAAGCGTTTGTTAAGGCCACCAATTACATTACCGATGCAGAAAAATATGGTTGGTCTTTTGTGCAGCTGGACGTGTACCGCTTTAATGCAGTCAAAGGTGCTACCTGGCAAAAACCTGACGGTGCAAACACCCCTACACCACAGTCTCCAGTTACGCAAGTAAGTTACAACGATGCCTTAGCCTACTGTAGGTGGTCAAATTCACGACTACCAAACTACGAAGAGTACTGGCAGCTTATAAAGAAAGATAAACGTGAGGTAATCACCAATAACAATGCTCCAATATCAGTTGTGGATAGCGTAAATATCCTTGGAAATGTTTGGGACATAACGAACACCAATAAAGGTGATTCTATTCGTTTGGCAGGAGGCTCTTTGTATTGTAGTGAACATACCTGCCATGGCACCTCCAAAGATCGAAAGCTGTATATCGACAAGATCACCGGAAATACCCACATTGGTTTTGCTGTGATATCTCAAAAGCGAAAAAACTAAAGCCGTGTACTACTCACAAAAATTGTACAAACACCTATTCTCCTTGTTAAAGCTAACAAGCAGAATCCGGACTTTATTACCAGTAGCTTCACAACTTATTACTTCCCTTTAATAGCAATGCAAATAAGCGGAGTAGTCATATATAATCGACACCTTCCCATTCGTAAACTGATGAACATTGCCATTAATATCTGTCGCTTCTATTGTAAAAGTAGCTTTTACGTCCAGAGGGTAGGACTTTCCGGATTCACAATACTCGATATCATATTGAGGGATGGTAAATCGACTCCAATTGAAACGTGACGTTGCATTAGGCACATAATTGTTATCAACAATGTCCGGACTAAATGTTATCCCTCGAATATTCCCCGTTAAAAATATACCGTTTTCACTTATTCCGGAAACGACCAATGTATTTGTCTGAAAATCGCTCGCATTCATGACCGATATTAAACTAAATTCATCGCTTCCAGCCCTTGCGGCTATTTCGTGTCCAAATGTAACAGGTCCATAATTAGCTCCTCCCCCAAGCGGTATCTCATCGGACACAATGGGAAGGTATATTGTTTCATCATGAAGATCAAACACTAAGAAATAAGACTCCCTATTTCTTTCGCAGGCATCAATAGCTGGTATCGAAACCAAACTATCGCTCTGTAAACTAGCTTGAACAGGGAAACTCTGCCTGCCACTTAAAGGATCTATCGCTGTTATATTATAATCTTCTGCCTGATGCTCACAGGCTATAATATTAAACGAAAACTGCCCATTTAAATCTGTAAATCCATTGAAAACCGAATATACATCCTCGTACATTTCATCATGAAGTTCCACCTGTATTAAAGCCTGGCTTGCGGGCGCTGTCTCACAAATCACATCCCCTTTGATCTTTATGGTGTTTAACGAATCGTCCAGCACGACATCTTGAAGTAAGAGATTGTCATCGGGAGGAAACGAGCCCAATTCATCAAAATAGAGCTGATCATAACAATAAAAAGAATTGCGCACCGATAGCGTTAAAGGAACACTCGATGGGTAAGGCAACGTAAATGAACCGAAACTATTTGTATAGGCGCAAGAAGAGTGATCGTTTAAACAAACCTGAAGTGCACTCAGCGAATTCCCATGTGCATCTTTCACCTTTCCTGCCAAGCGCCCGATACAGTGTTTATCGAATTCACCTATTTGCCAAACTGCCTGTGTGGGGTCCCCGATGGGAACAACAAAAGGTCCGGCACTTCCACTTTGATAGTCTAATACCTCCCATTTCCCTAGCAGTTCATTAAACGACATGGTAGCAACATCAGGATTTTCACCCGCACCACATGGTGGCACATCTATTGATAAACTAATTTCTTCATCCGGATTACTAATTAGCTCTTGCCCACTTGAAGTCCTTAAATCAAGGCTCATTATGAATCCATTATCACAAGAAAATACAACTCCAGTAGATGAATTGGAACATGAAGCACCTCCCGCCACAGGAACTGGCAAATCACCAGGCTCGTTAAGCACGGTATTCCCTGCATTATCCAAATCAAAGCGAGCGCAAACCATCATATCCCCATCATATAATGTACCATCATATGTTTGAACACTATTAGGAGGAAAAATTAATTGCCCTCTGCCTACATCAACACTACCACCGTTTGCCGCATTTATAGTTGTACAAAAACCTTCATTTTTGCGTAATAACGAGATATCTGCACGATGTTGAGTCCCCACCGTTGGTATGTAGCCGTATACCCCTTTGAAAAAACCTTCTTTTCTTACAATAACGCCCGTAGCCTCTTGCGAAACGCTTATATTATGAAACTGATAAAAGCCCTGGCTATTAGTCCTGGTTATATTGCCATTGATCGTAACAGTAGCATTTGCCACAGGTGTTTGTGAATTAAATTCATACACAAAACCGTCAATTGAATGTGTTACGTATGCCCCTGTTTCCAAGGTATTGTTGCCATTATTCAAATTCAGGTATTCCAGCATATTATTACGACAATAAAGCACTTCTAATTCACTATTATTTGAAAGATCAAGGGAATCGATTTGATTATCATCGCAATTAAGAATGCGTAAATTCCGGAGGCTATCCAGGTCTAATTTTGTCAATTCATTCTCATTACAATACAATTCTTCCAAATGAGTGAAGTATTGAATACCACTAAGACTCTGAATACCGGCTGCAGAGGCATTCAAATACCCCACGCGCCGTGCATCTGTCATCAAAATTTGATGATCAAAATTATGCTCTGTATCAATGCCTTCGGAGATGAGTCTATGTTCAAATGCAGAGTCCGGAATTTCCACATATTGCGCATTTATGACTAGCTGAACAAATAATAATTGAACTATAAAAATGATTCTTCTTATATAAATTTTCATAACATTAAGGCTTTTCAGGTATATAATTGGATTTTTCATCACAAGACTCAAAAAAGGCTACACCGTGTTATTCATTAAAAAAAAGACGCTCGGTGACATAATTATTCACACTTTGAATGTGTATGTAGTACAATCCGGATCTTAAATGGGCTATGTCATAATCATTGATACCAGCGCTCAAGGGGTATTTTCTCAAAACCAACTCCCCTTTTGCATTAAACAAAGTCATAGCAGCGACCTCATCAGCACGTATCACTAGCACACCATTGGCAGGATTGTTGAGAATTTCGAAACGATATGCGTTATTCGGAAATAAGGCAGTAATGATACAATCCTCACTGTAAGTACTATTGGCATCTATTTTCCATCCACTCGCTATAGCACTTGTTGAAGGGTTATCCACAACTATACAATTCAAACCCTCATTACCCCTGGCATCGAGCAGTAATTGCGCTTTTAAAAATGCGGGGCTATAAAGGATTAAAGCAACAATAAATGATAAATAAAAAAGTCTTTGCATTCTCTTTAAAAATATGATAATAAGCAAGTTATAATTTTTTATTTTAAAAACTGCATGGTGTCACTCAAAATATACAAACGCATTGCATTTTTAATTAAAAAAAACTCAACCCTTTGCTTACTCCAATACCTTAAGAAACTTTCATTGAGAAACTACCAGGGCAAAAAGGCAATGCATTAGCTCACGCTACTAAATGTTACGAATTTAATTGCTCTGTGATGTAAGTCACCAACTATAAATTATTAGCTCTTTTTCTTTGCAAACAATGTTCACGTTCATGGTGTCTCTTTTAAGAAAATGAATGTGTATTCTTTTAAATAATAGAAAAATGCTGGAAAAAATACTTGATCCCTGGCCTTGGTATGTGGTGGGCCCTTTAATTACTTTAACCATGTTAACGATGGTCTTTCTCGGCAAATCCTTTGGTGTATCTTCTAACCTAAAAACATTTTGTGCAATCGGAGGTGCCGGGAAGTTTTCAGCATTTTTCCGCTTCGACTGGAGGCAACAGCGGTGGAACCTGGTTTTTATTTTAGGCATCGTGTTAGGAGCCTGGTTAAGCACGACTTTTTTGACCAACGACACACAAGTGCCTATCTCTGATACGATCGTTCAGGAGTTAACGGACCTGGGCATTAACAAGCCGGGAGAAGTACTTGCGCCAGAAGAAATCTTCAGTTGGGAGGGACTTAAATCCATCAGAGGTGTGACAATGATGTTATTGGGAGGTTTCTTAATTGGCTTTGGAACACGTTATGCGGGAGGCTGTACCTCAGGACATGCTATAAGCGGTTTAAGCAATTTGCAACTGCCCTCTCTACTTTCAGTAATCGGTTTTTTTGCCGGTGGACTTACCGTAACCCACCTGGTATTACCATGGCTTTTACAATTTGACTAATTATCCCTATGAAAGTGTTAAAATTTCTATTTACCGGACTATTTTTCGGTATAGTCCTAATAAAAGGCCAGGTCATAAGCTGGTATCGCATTTACGAAATGTTTCGATTTGAATCGTTTCATATGTATGGAATTATTGGTTCTGCGGTGGTCTTAGGTGCAATCAGCATATTGATCATCAAAAAACGAAAATTAAAGGACATCAAGGGTGAAGAAATACACATCGCTCCAAAGAAACTAACTATTTTCGCAAACCTTGCTGGGGGTACCATTTTCGGCTTTGGCTGGGCCATGACAGGAGCCTGCCCCGGCCCCATGTTCGCCTTGGTAGGCAGTGGCTCCCTCTTATTTGTATTAGTCATATTGATGGCTACATTGGGCACATTTGTATACGGCCTAATTAAACACAAATTGCCGCATTAAGGAGCCGTGCGCTTGATTTCCTTTTATTAGTTCTAATATAAATGAACAGAAAGAAAAAGCAGCAATTAAATTGAAGCTTCTTTAATTGTGATATAAACTTCAACAGATCCTTCGCTATCGCTCAGGATGACGTGCCCCCTCAATCGTCTTTCTGAAAAAGGTAGGACTGAAATTCTCCATCCGTTTTTTGGATGATTCGTAATTATGCAGAGTGAGTGTCCGTCTGCCTACATCTTTATTTAGGTCGATAAAAAGTGAGCGTGTCATTTAAGCGCCTTGCGCTTAAATGAAAAAAGCTAGCAGACCTAATACCTCGATTATCTAAGCAAACCAAGCGCATTTTGGCCAATGAAATAGATGACGATGTAGCGCTGATTTTGATGGTGATTCGTAGTATTGGGCGGAGAAACTTACACATTACTGCGTTGAGAAATTGTAAAACAATCAGGCATTTTTTTGATTTTGCCTAGATTGGATACACCACTTTCGAACCATCAATAATTAGCGAAATGTAACTCATGATCGTTACTAGGCAAAAAAAGCCATTTTCAGCTTCAAAAATAACAGGTGTAAAAGGACGAAAAACGAGCCAAAAACCCTAGCTCATCAGACGAGATCGAAGGGGATTATCTAACCTCAAAAACAGCCTATACTGGCTGGAAACAAACAAAAAAGCCTCGAATTTCTTCGAGGCTTAAGCTTGCAGTCCGTAGGGGAATCGAACCCCTGTTACCAGGATGAAAACCTGGCGTCCTAACCCCTAGACGAACGGACCGTGTTTTAAACAGTGGCACAAAGGTAAGAGAAGTTATTTAATATACAAAACTGAAACACCTTTTTTTTCTTCCCACACACTCTCCAAACGCATTATTACCTGACAACATGCCAGTTATGGTCAAATATTTTTTTTAGACTTTTAGCCCAATAAAGCATACATCGTCCAATTGTTCCATTTCTCCTTTCCAATCAACAAACTGCCGCCTGATGACTTTGTTTTGTACCTCCATTTCTTTTTCGGAAATTTGGAGCAGTAATTCTCGTAGTTTTTTAGATCCGAATTTCTTGCCCTCCTGTTCACCAAACTGGTCGGTATAACCATCTGACAAAACATAAATGCAATCGCCTTTTTTCACCGTTAGTTGATGGTTCGTAAAGCTTGTTTTGCCTTCAAACATCCCTACCGGTCTTCTGTCTGCCTTGATAACATTTAACTCGCCGCCACTCGCTATATACAAAGGGTTAAAAGCACCGGCATATTGCAGTTCCAGGGTCTTCAGGTTGAGGCAACATAGTGCCAGATCCATCCCGTCCGACACATCCTTTTCGCTCTTGGAAAAACATGATTCCAAAATTTTAACCGTCTCATCCAAAATTTTTGCCGGCTCATAGACCTCCATATCCTTCACTACTTTTGTGAGTGAAGTACTGCACAAGAGACTGAGCATTGCTCCGGGCACACCATGCCCGGTACAATCAGCTGCCGAGAAAAAAACCAAATCACCTGCTCTCTCCAGCCAATAAAAATCTCCGGAAACGATATCCTTGGGCTGATAAAACACAAATGATTCCGGAAAAATAGCCGATATAAGCGTCTTGGGCGGTAATACTGCCTGCTGTATAAGCTTGGCGTACTCAATACTGGATGTGATGCGCTTTAACGCACGTTTACGATTTCTATTTACTCTCAGTAGCATAAATCCGAGAAAACTAATCATCACTAAAAATGCTATCGCCAAGACGATAATAAGTCGTTGATAGAATATAATACCCGACTTCTTATCTATTTCCTGCGATTGCGCTTCTATCTTTGTTCCCTGCGCTTGAATTTTATTGACCTGCCGTTCAATTTTGTTTTCCTGATGTTCAATTAATTGCAAGGCATCCTTTAATTTCCCTTCCCACTCCACTTCAGAGTCTACCCGGTTTGGGGCTTCAATTAAGCTGCTATGGATAATACCTCCCTTTTTTACGATTTCACTTTCTTTTAACTCGTAATACAATTCATTTTCTTTGTTCAATGTAAAATTCAATGAGGATGTCCCGAAAGGATAATTTTCTGTCAGGATAACATAAGGGTGGTTTCCGAGTCGTTTATTGATCTCATCGATTCTAATTTTACTATGCCCCTGAATGTACAACAAGTCTACGTTATGAATACGCTTAGCATGTTTATAAAGAACTACTTCCACTTTTTTCCCTTCAATAGACATATTCTGCACTCTATTTTCAAGTTCGTGCACCAATTCCCTTATGTGTTTCCCTTTACCAAAAACACCTATACGGTAGATTCCACCACCAGATTCTACTGGGTAACTAATCTTATTGGCTATACCAATGATAAAATCAGCTCTTTTTTCCGTATCAACTTCCTGTGTTTCATTTTTGGTGTGCTTATGATTTTTCGACTGCTTTTCATGCTTACGCCCGAATGTCTCCGAACTAAAAGTCAGGAAAAAAATTAATGTTAAGAATAATAGGTTTAGATTACTGTAGCTCTGTTTTGCAATAGTCATAATTGGTTTAATCATAAAAATGTTCAGCGCATCATTGCTCGTCTGAACATGCTGTTGATACCTGGTTTCCCTCTAATACTTTTTAATGCTGTGTATCGAGATTTGTCACGTAATTTAAAGATAAGATTTGTCAAAATCAGCTAAAAATTCACATACTCGTTATTTTTATGGAGAATAAGATCCTGATGACGACATTTGCCCCTTTCTAAATTGTTTTTAGGTACCATTTATTGTATACTTGCAGCTTAATTTTACAGACTAAAAATTCCTTTTTAGAATTAAATAGTATAAGAATATGTCAACAATTAAAATTGGAATAAACGGATTCGGACGTATCGGCCGTTTAGTTTTCAGAGCTGCAGAAGAAAGAGAAAATGTAGAAGTAGTTGCTATCAACGATTTAATCGACGTTGATTACATTGCTTACATGTTAAAATATGACTCAACTCATGGTACTTTTAGCGGTGACGTTAGCGTTGCTAACGGTAACCTTATAGTTAATGGTCGTGAAGTGAGAGTAACTGCTGAGAAAAACCCTGCCGACCTTAAATGGGATGCTGTAGGTGCTGAGTATGTTGCAGAAGCTACTGGTATTTTCCTAACAAAAGAAAAAGCGCAAGGTCACATTGATGCAGGTGCTAAAAAAGTAGTAATGACAGGTCCATCTAAGGACGACACTCCTATGTTCGTAATGGGCGTAAACCAAGACAAATATGACAATAGCATGAACTTCGTTTCTAATGCTTCTTGTACTACAAACTGTCTTGCTCCTATCGTAAAGGTAATCAACGATAAATTCGGCATCGAAGAAGGTTTAATGACAACAGTACACGCTACAACAGCCACTCAAAAAACTGTTGATGGCCCTTCAGCTAAAGACTGGAGAGGTGGTCGTGGTGCTGCTCAAAACATCATCCCTTCATCTACAGGTGCTGCCAAAGCCGTTGGAAAAGTACTTCCTGAAGTAAATGGAAAATTAACAGGTATGGCTTTCCGTGTACCAACTCCAGACGTTTCTGTAGTTGACCTTACTGTGAAATTGGAAAACGGTGCTTCTTATGATGAAATCAAAGCTGAAATCAAAAGAGCTTCGGAAAACGAAATGGCTGGTATCTTAGGTTACACTGAAGATGCTGTTGTTTCAAACGATTTCGTTGGTGATCCACGTACTTCTATCTTCGATGCTGGTGCTGGTATTCAACTAAGCGACAAATTCGTAAAAGTTGTGAGCTGGTACGATAATGAGTGGGGATACTCAAATAAAGTAGTTGACCTTATCGCTCATATGGATTCTGTGAAATAATTCAGTTTCAATGATATTATTAAAAGCCGCTTTTGTTACAAAGCGGCTTTTTTTATGCTTAAAGCTTATTAAGATCAATTTTCATCATGCGCTTTTTACCAGCAGAACGAGCCGTGACGTAGTAATATTTTCCCGGGTAACTTAAGTTGTACTGAACAAGGGGTACTTTAGCTCCTAATCTCTCCGAAAAGGTCAGCACTTTTTTACTTATTTTCCCTTTAGGGCTAATTTTTAAAGACAAAAAAGCTGACGGATCACTGAAAGTAACATCCTCCATTTTATCTAAAAAAGCAGGAGCACTTAGCGCATCTTTTTGCTGATGGTTTTCCGGTGTATCACTGTAAAACATGTACAGCTGATTTTCATAAATCACCGCATCAAAAGATGCGTACATTACGTTTTTCCCCGTTACTTCCTGCCGTTTAGGTATTGCTGTAATCCAATCTACCTCTCCCTCTGCATTAGCTTTAATAATTGTGACTGTATTGTAAAATGTCCAAGACTGCCCCACATAAATTGACTCTAACAAATAATAGGCAGAACCATCTCCACTTACTATTAAATCTTTAAAATCGTACCCACCCCATTTCGTATTTACTTTAGAAGAATTAATAACCTGATTCTCATGAAATGTCGTGAATTTATTTACCTTAACCTTTCGGTCTTCGTGTTCAATTTTCAAAAAATAGTTACCTGTCCAAGCCTTGTCTTTGGAATAAACTCCAGTACATATCACATCTTGCTTATCTGTTAGGAATAACTTCATGGAGAATCCAAAATTATAGTCCTTACTATCAATCTTTACTTCTTTAATTTTAGTGGCCTCATCATATATACAATACAAGGTGTATTTTTCAAGAACATCTTCATAATTCACCACCAAAGCGTATATATTACCTTCATTATCAACTTTTAAATCATAAATACCGTCGCCCATATCAAAATTTTTAAATACGGCACTTGCATCCCAAACCAGGTTGAGCTTTTCATCATACATGTAAAAATCATATTCCTCCTCCATTTTTTTGGTTCTTCTTATGCTGGTTACAAGAATTTTAGTGGAATCATTGTTTAGATCACACAGCAGAGCGCTCTTATTGGGATCTATGCCATCTCTTTTCTCAATCGTAACCAGTTTTTTCTCAATTGCATTCAAGGCAACTGTTTCCTTATTTAACTCCTGTATTACCAAGGACTTAGACTTATCTTGTTTGTTATATTGAGCACTTAATAATTGAAGTTTCGTGTTCGTTTTTAAGATTCCCTTAAATGTTATATCAACACCATTCTTCTTCAAATCTATCTCCTGTGACTTTACGAGCTCTAACTCATTATTAAATTTTTGAAGACCGAAGTGGGGCTTGTTTATGTAGAAAAATTTACCCGTTTTCGAATGTGACATAGTTATCATACTATTTTTATCCACATCAATTACATTTTGCCATTCCATATTATTTTTGATACTATAATCAGATCCAATTTTGATAGTCTTCGTATTACTTTGTGCTATTATAACATTAACATGCATAAAAAATAGTAGGCCAAGCATATATGAATGTGCTTTTGAAATTTCCATAAGTTGTTATTAATTTGACAATTAATGATTGTAAGAATAATTGCTAAACTAATGAAAATCCAAACAAACTGATACCGGTTAGTTTTAATTTTAGATTATCTAATTGTAAAAAATAGCTACGCTCACATTGCATATAAAAAATTTGAGTTTGGGCAATGATGCTAATCAACTCCTCATTTTTCTAAAGGAGCAGGAAATTCAATATCATCAGCCATTAACCAGCCTTCTTTTGATATTTCTTCGAGCCACTTCTTAGAAATATATTCATTGACCTCAATTCGCGTATCTCCCCAATAACCTTCGGCGTACCCCCTTGGAGCATAGTCGGAAACATTATCTTTACCCCATAAGGGTTGATGATCCCAGTCACAATTTATATAACACACTGCCTTAATTACATCGGTATTTTTGTAGATAAAATTAAAATAAGGTTGAAACCAATTCTCCCAAATTTCTTCGGATGTTACTTTGCGCATATCATCACCGGGATAACCATCATAAAGGCCTCCAATATTCTTTTTCGTAAGCAAATCTAATTCATACCCTTGTACCGCAGACTCACAAAGCATGACGGGTTTACCTTTTTTTCGTGCAAAATCACACAGATCTTGTGTCAAATCATGCTGTTTTTCGTCACTTAAAAACCACGAATAGCCAATCCAGTCTACGTACTCGTCACCGGGATACCAGGGTTCAATTGGTTTATTTTTAATTTTATTGATAACAGAATCTAAAATAACACCTACAGGGGACGTAGATGCTTGCCATACGCTAATAAAGTTAGCACCGGCAACAGGTTTAATCTTTTGATAAACATATTTAAATGCACTTTTATACTCTTCGGGATCATAATGATTCCAAATCCCATCAAATTCATAACCAATGCGCACGTATACAGGCCTGTTAGCACGCTGAATCGTTTTTGCCGCTATATCGAGGTAATCATCAAATTCACCACGAAGTAATTTATTGAGGTTCTCTCTTTTTTCATCCTTTTCTACTAAAGACATTCCCAGCGCTATTAATGAATTGGGGTAATGTTTCGCATTTTCATCGAGGCACATAGGTCCACAGCCCCAATAAGACCGATTTGGCAGTAAACCTCCGGCACTATCCATGGGATAGGCATAGGTAACAGTTCCTGCCGGTACGGGAAATTTTCCTGAGTTCACGTATCCTGCCACGGAACCCAAATCCTGACCAATAAATAATAAGGTTTTGCCATCTGGCGGTACAGCGCCTGGCATTTGCAACTGAATCTTATTTTCTGCATTCAGGTCTTTCTGAGTTGTATTTTTTTCTTCAAGACCCTGTTCTTTACAAGACGAAATCAATAAACCCACAAGCATCAACGCTGCCGGCCAAAACAACTTTTCCCACATCATTCTATACTTTTATAAAATCGTCGCGAATATTCGATAATTTAAAAAAACAGACAAAAAAGATCGACAAATAGATTCTTTTAAATGATCAATCAAAAATCGGACACCTGGTTGGTAGATAAATTTTGCATGAACGGACCTAAAGGGCTCGTTTTTAATTGTGAAAGAAAGCAGGCTCTAAGGCCTGCTTTCTAAAAATTTAGTACTTTTATTTTGTTGGCATTTCAAAATCGTGGGCCATCAACCAACCTTCTTCTGATACTTTTTCCAGCCACTTTTTACCGAGCTCTTCGTTTATCTCCAAACGAGTATCCCCCCAGTAACCTTCGGCATATCCTCGAGGTGCATGTGCTGCCACATTCTCTCGTCCCCAGACGAACTGGCTATCCCAATCGCAGTTGATATAGTGTACCGCTTTTATAACGTCCGCATTTTTCTCAATGTAATTGAAATAAGGAACAAACCACTTTTCCCAAATTTCAGCAGAAGTGACTTTGGTAGTATCATCACCTGGATAACCGTCATAAAGACCTCCAATGTTGCGTTTTGTTAAATCATCGAATTGATAGCTCTGAGCAGAAGATTCGGATAACATAACCGGTTTCCCTTTTTTGCGGGCAAAATTACAAACTTCATCGGTTAACTTATGTTGCATTTCGTCGTTGAGAAACCAGGAATAGCCCATCCAGTCAACATATTCATCTCCGGGATACCAGGGATAGATAGTTTTATTGTAGATCTTGTTCACTACGGAGTCGAGGATCACATTAACCGGTGAAGTACATGCCTGCCACACAGTCACAAAATTCGCTCCTGCTATCGGTTTTACTTTATTGTATATGTACTTAAAAGCCGCTTTGTATTCCTCCGGGTCGTAATGATTCCACATGCCGTCGAACTCATAACCAATTCTCACATACACAGGTCTGTTGGCAAATTTTATATTGTTAGCGAGTATCTCCAGTTCCTTATCATAAGCCCCTTCAACCAATTTATTTAAACTCTCATGGTTTTCATCCTTTTCAACTATTGATACGCCAAGCGCAATGAGCGAATTTGGATAAGTTTTGACATTCTCTTCCATACAAAGGTCTCCGGACCCCCAAGACGATCTCGTTGGCAATAATCCCGCGGCACTATCCATAGGGTAAGCATAAGTCACAGTACCTGCAGGTATAGGAAACTTCCCCGATTGAACATACCCGGCAATGGCATCTAAATCCTGACCTATAAATAACAACCGGGTTCCATCGGGAGGAACCGCACCAGGCATTGTTAAAGTCACCTTCTCCTTAGGTTCATTTTTAGATTCAACATCATTGGCTGATTCTTCGTTTGAGCTGGTACTCTCATTGGATTGGCAACTGCTAATAATAGTTGCAGCACAGAGAGTAATAAAAAAAGCAGTAAATATTCTTTTCATATGTAATTAAAATTCATGTAGCAAAATAATAGTTTTTAAAATGCTATACATTCATCACAAATACAAATGTGATTGATTAAAGGTACGTTTTGCTTGATGAAATGCATTTAATCTCAATCCAACAATTTTTTTAGCGCACTATCGACTGAATCAAACTCAAAGCCTTCGACTACTTGGTTAAATGCGCGTTCAATTTGTTCCAGGCACAAATTACCTAAACTACCTTCATGTGTATGCTTCACATCGCGCAGTGCTTCATAAGATCCGTCCTGTATCATTGTACCAATTTTTGTATAAGCATCTCTGAAAGGCACACCTTCCAACACCATTTTATTTACCAGTTCTACACTGAATAAATAATCATATTTGGAATCTTCCAGTACATTATCCTTCACAATCACCTGCTCAAGCATAAAAGCGGCCATGTCAAGGCAAGAATTAAGTGTCTCAAATGCCGGGAAGAAGTGCTCTTTTACCAACTGCATCTCACGGTGATATCCCGAAGGAAGATTGGTAAGCAACATATTAATTTCATTAGGCAACGATGCCAGGATATTACATTTACCTCTTATCAACTCAAAAACATCCGGATTCTTTTTGTGAGGCATGATGCTCGATCCGGTGGTAAGCTCATCCGGAAAAGTAAGCAGACCAAAGTTTTGGTTCATATACAAACATACATCCATTGACATACGCGCCAGGGTACTGGCAATTGACGCCAGGCCTGTTGCTACCAGTTTTTCCGTTTTCCCTCTGCTCATTTGTGCATAAACCACATTGTAGTTCAAATCTTCAAAACCCAGAAGTTGCGTTGTCATGGTTCTGTTCAGAGGAAAAGAAGAGCCATAACCGGCAGCACTGCCCAATGGATTCTTGTTAGCTACTTTGTACGCCGCCTGAAGCATCGTAATATCGTCTATCAGACTCTCGGCGTAAGCGCTAAACCATAAGCCAAAAGATGAGGGCATGGCTACTTGTAAATGGGTATAGCCGGGAATAAGTACATTTTGGTACTTTTCACTTTGTTTAAGAAGTAATGTAAAAAGCTTACCTACACTTTTCACTACATCCTGTATCCGAGCTCTCAGAAACAACTTTAAGTCAACTAAAACCTGGTCGTTACGTGATCGACCACTATGGATTTTTTTCCCTATATCTCCCAGTGAACGTGTAAGCAGAAGTTCAACCTGAGAGTGAATATCTTCAATTCCATCTTCGATTTGAAATTCTCCCTCCTCAATAGTAAAGAAAATTTGCTTTAATTTTTTTTGTAAAACTTCCAGCTCAGAACTTGTAAGTAAATCAATACTCTCAAGCATTTGAATATGTGCCAAAGACCCCAAAACGTCGAATGGGGCTAATTCCATGTCCAATTCAGCATCATCTCCTACTGTAAATGCCTCAATTCGCTCTTCTGTAGAATATGATTTTTGCCAAAGTTTAGTCGCCATATTTAAATATTTTGAATTATTAGTTACCTAATAGAATGTATTTAATTTCGAATTTAGTTTTAATTCCATCAATATACCAGCTCATCCAGTATGGAAATGTACCTATCTATTCCCTGAGCAATTTCACTTATCAGCACAAACTCGTCTGCTGTATGGGAACGCTCCGACTTACCTGGCCCCATTTTAACAGTGGGAAAGCCACTCATAAGCGCCTGGTCTGACAATGTTGGAGAACCATAGGTCCCTGCCCCCTTCCGAATTGCTGTTTTAATAAACGGATGGTTATGTGGTATAGAAGACGGATTTAAGCGGGTTGACCTTGCCTTCACTTCTACATTTACATTTCGTTTTATTTCTGCCAACAACTCCTCATTGCTGTATGCATCTGTATTTCTTACATCTACCGTGAAATGACATTGATCGGGAACCACATTATGCTGTGTTCCTGCATTGACCACGGAAACAGTCATTTTTACAGGGCCGAGCACACTAGATTCTTTCGGAAACTGATAGTCCTTAAACCACGTTATGGCATCTAAAGCCTCATAAATGGCGTTAACACCTTCATTTCTTGCAGCATGCCCTGCTTTGCCCACTGCTGTACAATCTAAAACCATTAAGCCTTTTTCAGCAATTGCAGCATTCATCTCGGTGGGCTCGCCCACAATACCGAAATCTATACTACCCAGTTCGGGCAGTAATAAGGCCACTCCATGCTTTCCCGATATTTCTTCTTCGGCCGATGCTGCTAGCACAAAATTGTACTTCAGGTTTTCTTCCTGATGGTAATTTAAAAATACAGCTATCAAAGCCACCAAACAACCACCGGCATCATTACTCCCCAAACCGAATAACTGATCTCCTTCCACCGTGGCTTTAAATGGGTCTCGCGTATAGCTTGAATTTGGCTTTACGGTATCATGATGTGAGTTTAATAAAATAGTTGGCTTGGAGGGATCATAATATTTATTCTTCGCCCAAATATTATTTAAAATGCGACTCACTTCCACTCCTCGATTTCTCAAATGATCATTTATAACCAAAGCCGTTTTATGTTCTTCCTTGCTCAACGAAGGTGTTTCTACTAACTGCTTTAATAACTCAATTGCTTCTTTCGTTTGCTCATCCATCACTGTTCCCGTTAACGACTACTAACAAAAAAGGCTATCTCCGTGAAGACAGCCTACATATGCTTTAGATATCCAAATTCTTAGTGCTCCTTCGCTTGTTTTCGTTCTTCTTTGAATTTTTCCCTATCCTCTTTCATCATTTGATCCGCATCCATTTTCCCGCATGTCACTTTAATTATGTGATGTGTTTCGTCGTGCCCAAGATCGAATGCTTTGTGCAGATCTTCACATCCTTCTGCATTTTGCCCCAACTTATGGCGTAAAACCCCTCTATGGTGATAGGCTTCCACATGTTTATCATCTGCATCTATAGCTTTGGAATAATCGTTGATCGCTGCATCGCTATTATCTAACTTTTCGTTTATTAATCCGCGATTATAATACATATCAGCATCGTCATGGTTAAGCGAAATTGCTTTATCATAATCTGCCAGTGCTTTATCATATTGATAGTGCTCGTGAAAGTAGATGCCTCTATTATAATAAGCTTCAGCGTAATCCGCATCTTTTTCAATTGCTAAATTAAAATCTTTCAATGCCTCTTTTGGGTGATGACTTGCCATTTTCACCATACCTCTCAGGTTATAATACTCCGGCTTCCTGCTATTCATTTCAATAGCTTTGTTTAAGAAAGAGAGCGCTTCCGTAAAATTACCTTCGTTAAACTCCGATACTCCATTCTGAAAATACGAATCCGCACCTTCCTGAGCAAAAGTGTTAGTAATGGTAAAACTTAATAGTAAGGCTAAAGCAACATATAATTTTTTCATGGCGAGAAAGTTTGAACTATACTCTAAGATAATATAAGATTCTGTGATTTGTAAATCAAACCGATATAAAATTAGCTTTTAAGCCAATAGCAAAGTACCTTTTTCTTTCCCCTGGCTTATAGACAGTAAATCCAATGCATGACAAATTCGTACCTGTTGTACACCTTTACTTATCGCATTGAAGCAGTTGTCCATTTTGGGAATCATTCCATCTACGATTATACCTTCATTTTTTAATTCCTCATATTCTGGTGTTCGAATCGTAGAAATGACGCTGTTACTATCTTGAATATCCCTCATAAGCCCGGGTAGTTCAAAACAATACACCAATTCTACCTGATACAATGCGGACATTGCTATCGCCACTTCAGAGGCAATAGTATCGGCATTGGTATTCAGCAGCTGGCCTTTTTTGTCGTGTGTAATAGGAACCATTACGGGGACGATTTGTTGCTGAAGCACCTTATTGATATAATCTGAATTGACTTCATCGACGTCGGCCACAAAACCATAGTCCACAGCACCTGCGTCCCGTTTATGGGAACGTATCACATTGGCATCGGCCCCCGTTAAACCTAGCGCGTTGCAGTCCCTGGCTTGCAGCTGAGCTACAATATTTTTGTTTACCAGTCCTGCATACACCATTGTCACAACATCCAGCGTTTCTTTATCCGTCACCCTGCGACCTTCAACCATCTGCGTCTCAATCTGCAGTGCTTTACTCACTTTGGTAGCAACTTTCCCACCACCATGTACCAGCACATTGTTCCCTGCCAGTTGCACAAAATCGTTGAGAAAGGTATCCAACGCCTCCGGATTGTCAACGATGTTACCTCCTATTTTTACTATTCGCAGTAAGTTCATAAGTTACTTTCCAGCATTTGCTTTAATACGGCTTGTGCGGCCCACAATCTGTTGCCGGCCTGTTGTGTCACACAAGATTGCGATCCATCCAGCACTTCATCGGCTACGATCACGTTTCTGCGTACTGGCAGGCAATGCATAAATAGCCCCTGGTCTGTAAGCCCCATTTTTTTATTGTCGATCATCCAGGTATTGTCTTTAGACAATATTTGGCCGTAAGACGATACACTTGACCAATTTTTCGCGTAGACGAAGTCTGCTCCTTGAAGCGCCTTATCCTGATCATATTCTACCTGAACATCACCTATAATCTTTTCCTCTAATTCGTAACCTTCGGGGTGTGTCACCACCAACTCCACATCGTCTAATTCTTTCATCCAGGAAACGAAAGAATTAGGAACTGCCTGTGGCAAAGCCCTTGGGTGTGGTGCCCATGAGAGCACCACTTTTTTCTTCGCTTTTTTAGATAACTCAGTCACAGTCATAGCATCTGCCAGCCCTTGTAAGGGATGCGCCGTTGCAGATTCCATATTTATTACCGGAATTCCACTGTGCTCAACAAATGCCGAGAGTATCGACTCCTGAGCATCTTCTTCCCTACTTTTCAACAAAGGAAAAGAGCGCAGGGCAAGTACGTCAAAATATTGTCCGAGCACAGCCGCGGCTTCTATAACATGTTCCTGTGTATTACCATCCATTACAACCCCTTTCTTTGTTTCTAATGCATAACCCTCTCCGGTCATATTCATTAGCACAAAATCCATGCCTAAATTTACGGCCGCTTTTTGCGTACTCATCCTGGTTCTCAGGCTGGGGTTCAGGAATATAACACCTATTGACTTATTCTCTCCCAGTTTTTTAAAAGCGTATGGATCACTTTTTAGGGCAATAGCCTCATTAACCAAGGCTTTTACATCACTTACATCTGCTATATTTCTAAAATGACTGATCATGCTAATTTCAAATTCATACTTTCTACAAATGCATTCAAGAATCGGTCAGCCTCATCCTTTCCTGCCGACAATGGAGGCAATAAGCGTATTACATTTTTGTTTTTTGAGGTACCGGTAAATATATGATGTTTGAATAATAACTCCTTACGTACCTCTGTTGCATCATAATCCAGCTCAATACCGATCATCAGGCCTCGTCCCCGAACTTCCTTAACTTCACCTTCCAATGGCACTTTTTCCATTATGTAGTTACCAATTTCGAAGGCATTCTCTACGAGATGTTCCGCTTTCATAACATCTAAAACCGCTATTCCTGCCGCACACGCAAGGTGATTACCTCCAAATGTAGTGCCCAGAAGGCCATATGACGCTTCAAACTTCGGATTGAGTGCGATAGCACCCATCGGAAATCCATTGCCTATCCCTTTGGCCATCGTATATATATCAGCCTCTACGTCTGCATAATCAAAAGAGTAGAATTTTCCGGAGCGGCCATAGCCACATTGTACAGAATCGGCCACAAAAACAGCACCATACTCATCGCACAACGAACGAATTTTTTGCAAAAAAGGATTCTCGGCAACATAAATACCTGCCAGTCCCTGTATTCCTTCTACGATAACGGCAGCAATTTCATCCCCTTTTTTGGCAAAAGTCTTTTCTAAGGCCTCCATATCATTGAAAGGTAAAATTACCGATGACTTTGTTTCATTTACGGGAGCGACAATTTTGGCATTATCTGTTACAGCTACGGCGAGCGAAGTACGCCCGTGAAACCCATTGGAAAAAGAAACAATTTTTTTTCTTCCTGTATGGAAAGAGGCCATTTTAAGTGCATTTTCATTGGCTTCTGCGCCTGAATTACAGAGAAAAAGTTGATAATCGGGTCTACCCGATGCTTCTCCCAATTTACGGGCAAATTCTACCTGTAGCGGATTTTGCACTGAATTTGAATAAAAGCCTAAGGCAGACAATTGCTGCGTAACCTTCTGCACATAATGTGGATGTGAATGCCCGATAGAGATTACAGCGTGCCCTCCGTAGAAGTCGAGATACTGCTGCCCTTCATTATCAAAAACATAACATCCCTGCCCCTTGACTGGTTCAATATCAAAAAGCGGATATACATCAAATAATTTCATAAATTTCTTTTTAATTAAGACTTGTTACGCACGTACATGGCCATTGCCTCTTACCACCCATTTATAGCTCGTCAATTCTCTCAAGGCCATAGGTCCACGTGCATGTAATTTCTGTGTACTGATTCCTATCTCCGCGCCCAGACCAAATTCGGCACCGTCTGAAAATGCGGTGGAGGCGTTGGCATAAACACAGGCTGCGTCTATATTCTTCAGGTAATAATTTGCTGCTTCGCTATTTTCGGTCACTATTGCTTCCGAATGCTTGGAAGTGTGTGCAGCAACATGATCTAAAGCCTCATCGATATTCCCTACTGTTTTTATCGCCATTTTCATGGACAAAAACTCCGTACCAAATGATTCTTCCATTGCTTTATTCAAAAGGTGGGCGGGATAATTACCTTCCAGTTCGGTGAATGCACGTTCATCGGCAAAAACTTCTACTTCTTTTTCGGCCATATCGCTCATTATTCCTACAATATCACCGAGTCTGTCTTCATGAATAACCATACAGTCCAGGGCATTACATACAGACACGCGCCTCACTTTGGCGTTTGTCACAATATCTTTGGCCTTGGCTACATCGGCATCTTTGTCCACGTAGGTATGGCAAATCCCAGCTCCCGTTTCAATAACCGGAATCTTTGCATTTTCACGTACATAATCTATTAATCCCTGGCTTCCTCTCGGAATAGCGCAATCAATAAATTCAACGGCCTCTAAAATTGGTTGCAGGGCTTCTCTCTCAGCCGGCGCCAGGTAACAAATGTCTTCAACACCATACTTTTGTAACACTTGTTTGATAAGCTTCACAATGGCGATATTGGAATCTTTTGCATCTCTGCTTCCTTTTAAAACACAGGCGTTCCCTGACTTTAGCGTTAATGCAAAAACATCAAAGGTGACATTCGGACGAGATTCAAATACTATCCCGATGATTCCCAGAGGTACGGTCACACGCGACAAATTCATACCATTGTTAAGGTTACGCTCTTCCAAAACGATGTCCAAAGGAGAAGGAAGTGCTGCTACATTCCGTAGATCCTGGCATATTCCTTTGAGGCGGTCTGCGTTAAGTAATAGGCGGTCATATTTTGGGTTTTGAGGATCCATCCTATCCAGATCCTTTTTATTTTCTTCCAATATATAGGCTTCGTTCTCCAAAGCCAGATCCGCCAGTTCGTTGAGAATTGATCGGATATCCTCATCGCTCAGGTTCACCATTTTGCGACTGGCGCGTTGCACCTTTTTCAGATTGTTTATGATCTCTTCTTTCATATCACCTTATTTAATTAGTTGCTTCGGCTATGTGGAAACAAGTTCCTACTTGCTTACCCTGAACAATTGCCGATAAAATATTTTCTTTCTTTCCGTTTGCCAAATAAGTAACTATTCCTTTGCCAGCCATTCTAGAAGCAGTATCAAATTTTGTAAGCATTCCTCCACGGCCCTGTGTTGACTTATTCTCGGTAATAAATCTTTTGTGAGAATCATCCCCCAGGTGTACTTCATTTATCAATTCACTGGCATCATCAGAGGGGTCGCCGGTGAACAAACCATCTACACTTGTGAGTATCACTAAGATGTCGGCCTTAATGAGGTATGCTGTAAGCCCTGCCAACTCGTCGTTATCGGTAAACATAAGCTCTTTTAGTGAAACAACATCATTTTCGTTTATGATAGGGATGATATCGTCTTTCAATAGACCTTTGAGGCAATTTTTCATATTCTTATAATGTTCTTTGCCTAAAAAATCCTCTTTGGTTGCCAAAACCTGAGCACAAACTAAATTGTAATGCTTGAAATATTCGGCATACAGATTCATTAGCTGCACCTGCCCAATAGATGAATACACCTGTCTCTGTATTATTTCATCTTTCACGTTACTAAGCTGGTAAATTGACTTACCGGCCCCAACCGCACCAGAGCTAACGATAATAACTTTATTGCCCTCTTTTTTAAGGGAAGCAACCTGATCTACAATGCGCTGTATAACACTGGTATCCAGTTGCCCATTGCTATCCGTAAGCACATTGGTGCCCAGCTTTACAACTATATTTTTGCTTTCATCTTTCACGCTTAAAAGGCACTCGGTTTTAATCGTAATCCTTCCTTTTGATCCAGGCCAAACATGATATTCATATTCTGAACGGCTTGTCCTGAGGCCCCTTTTAACAGGTTATCAATCATACTGATCGCGTGCAATTTATCTCCATATTTCTTCAAATACACCAACGCATTATTCGTATTTACAACCTGCTTAATATTCGGATTTTCTTCCACAACATGCGTAAAAGAAGCATCTTTATAATAGCCTTTATATAAAGCAATAGCCTCTTCTTCGCTCAGATCAGATTTTATATAAATGGAACTGATTATGCCCCTGGTAAAGTCGCCTCTAAAGGGTACAAAGTTCACTACTTTATCACCTGCTTCCTGAAGTTGGTGCAAGCTTTCTCCTATCTCCTGCAGGTGTTGATGCTCAAAAGCTTTATAAACAGACATATTATTATTCCTCCAACTAAAATGTGAAGTGGACGTAGGTTTTTGACCAGCACCTGTTGATCCCGTAATTGCGGTTACATGTAGTTCATCTTTCAATTCACCAGTGCTTGCCAAAGGCAATATCCCCAGTTGAATACACGTTGCAAAACAACCTGGATTTGCTATATGTTTGGCACTTGGAAGCACCTTACCGTTCAATTCCGGCAAACCATAAACGAAATCATTCCCCGGTCGCTTATGTCTGAAGTCTGTTGATAAATCGATAATATTCACCTCATAAAATGCCGGATTATTATCCAGGAATTTCTTTGCATCACCATGTCCCAAACACATGATCAACACATCTATTTCTGTGCTCAGTTGGTCGGTAAAAACTAACTCCGTATAACCTATTAAGTCACTATGAACCTTATAAATTAGGTTCCCTGCATTGCTATTACTATGTACAAAATTAATCTCAACCTGGGGATGATTCACTAAAATACGCAGTAATTCACCTCCCGTGTAACCTGCACCGCCTACAATTCCTACCTTGACCATTGCTCTTAGTTATTATTCGTTAAGTTATTCACTTTAAAGTATATTGATGTTTGGTTTCCAAATATTTTGGAGAAACCCTTCACATCGTCACCACTCCAGGTGTTATTCATTTCTCCGTAGCTTCCAAATTTAGAAGACATCAGATCATGTTCAGACTCTATACCTACTACATGATATCTATAAGGTGCCAGGAATATTTTCACCTTACCACTAACTGTTTGTTGCGTACTGTTCAGGAAATGCTCTAAATCACGCATCATAGGTTCGAGAAACTGACCTTCATGCACCATATTTCCATAGGTAGCAGACAACTGATCTTTTACGGTAAGCTGTTGTTTGGTAAGCGTATGCTTTTCGAGGGCATGATGTGCTTTAACTAATATTACAGGTGCAGCCGCTTCAAAGCCTACGCGACCCTTTATGCCTATTATTGTATCCCCTACGTGTATATCTCTGCCGACCCCAAAAGGCGCTGCCAGTTTTTCAATTTCCAAAATGGCATCAACGGGATTTTCAAACTGCTTCCCATTCACCCCTACTGGTTCTCCTTTCAGAAATTCAATTTCCAATTCTTCGGCTTCGTTTTTTGTCATTTGTGTAGGAAACGCTTCTTCAGGTAAATATTCATGAGAAGTAAGTGTTTCTTTCCCCCCTACTGACGTACCCCACAAACCTTTATTTATCGAATAAATCGATTTGGTCCAGTCACGTTCAACACCTTTTGACTTAAGGTATTCAATTTCTTCTTCGCGTGAGAGTTTGTTGTCGCGGATAGGAGTGATAATCTGAACATCCGGACACAAAATATGAAAAGTCATATCAAAGCGTACCTGATCATTTCCGGCACCTGTACTTCCGTGAGCAATATAAGCAGCACCCACTTCGTTGGCATACTTCCCTATGGCCAAAGCCTGAAACACTCTTTCGGCACTTACAGATAGTGGATAGGTATTATTCTTTAAAATATTCCCTGCTATTAGGTACTTAACACATTTTTGGTAAAAATTAGAAGTTTCGTCGATGCATACGTGCTCTTTTACCCCAAGTTCTTTTGCCTTTTGAGCAATATCGTCCAATTCTTCCCCGGAAAAGCCTCCAGTGTTTACAATAACCGAATATACCTCCAATTTTAAGTCATCAGACAAGTGTTTCACACAATAAGTTGTATCTAATCCGCCGCTAAAGGCTAAAACCACTTTGTTGTTTACCATCTTTATGCTTTTAATAATTTTTTAAAACTAAGGATAAATGTCCTTTCTTTTATGCGTCTTAAGCGTTTCAATATTGCTTCATACGCCTTGTAATTCCATTTTTTCTTTTTTTGCGCCTCCGGGTCGTACAACATTCCTGTGCACAAACAATTTTTACGTTCTTTACTTTCCAAAATCGAGTAGTTGACACAACTCTGGCAGCCTTTCCAAAACTCGTCATCATCTGTTAATTCCGAAAACGTCACAGGGTGATAGCCCAGTTCTGAATTAATTTTCATTACAGCCAAACTGGTAGTAAGTCCAAATAAGCGTGCATTCGGATACTTTTTCCTTGAAAGCTTAAAGGCCTGCTCCTTTATTCTTCTCGCCAAACCAAACTTTCTGTAATCCGGGAACACTATTAATCCTGAGTTAGCAGCATATTTTTCATGTCCCCAAGTCTCTACATAACAAAAGCCAGCTACTTTATCCGATGACTTTTCCAATGCAATAATTGCCTTACCTTCTTTGATTTTGCCTTCCAAATATTCAGGTGTCCGCTTTGCTATTCCTGTACCTCTTGCCTTAGCGCTCTCTGCCATTTCATCAGAAATAACCTTCGCATATTTCAAGTGCTTCTCTTGCGCTATTACAACGTCAAACTCCGGCATTTAATTTAATTTTATGAAACAGATTGATTACTAGGGTGAAACAGGCAAACCACATAGGTAAGCTCAAACATAACTAAGCCCTCTCGGGCCTACGGTTAGACTTGATGCGGAAAGAAATAACGCTATGTGAAAAATTGTTGCTCATTTTTCTAATGGATTGCAAATATAACAGATCGAATTAATAAATAAAACAAAGTGTACCTTTAATTGATTTCACCATAAAGTATTAAGCTCAAAGATTACACAATCTCAGTGCTTTACATCAATTACTGTTATTTGAATACAGGAATTTTGAAATAGTTTTCGACGAACGGTAAATCTAAAAGTCTGATGAAGCGTATAGTATTAAACGAATTTCTATTCATGCATAAACACTACCTGATAATTTTACTTATTGCCTTTTTATGTCAATCTTGTTTTAACAGGGATGTAGATCGTCAATTGGATACCTCGCGTGAATTACAAGTACTTTTTAAGCAGTCGGGCAAGAAAAAAGCAGACAATTGGTCGGTATTTTATTCTGAGCCTGGTTTATTCTCTATAGCATTCCCAAAACTACCCGAAGAAGACACACATACTATTGAGTCGTCCTTAGGAAAACTCGAAATGCATTGTTTTACTTATGAAAAAAAGGATAACAAAACCTTGTTTCTCGCCTATTCTGATTTTCCTCAGGAAGCTATGAACAGCTTATCGACTCATGATTTTCTAGATCAGAATATTAATGCGGCATTGGACGGTATGTTTGATGAACCTGAAATTCTAGTCAAGGAGAGGATTTCACATGACAGTAAACATGAGGGTATAAAGGTGAGTGCCTATGAAAAAGACAGAGGATTTTTTAACTATAAAATAATACTCAGAAATAATCGTGTGTATCAACTTATGAAAATATCTTTTGATTCAACAGAGTACGTGAAGGATCATTTTTTCAGGTCATTTCAATTCATAGATAGTGACACACAGGTTACGAGTGCATTACCTCAAACATAGCTACCTACATAATAAGCACTCATCTTTTCAACGTCAGACATGACATTTTCGCTTTCATGCTTATATTTGCAGCATGGGTTTACAAAACGATTTAATACTTAGAGCAGCAAGAGGGGAAAAGACAGAAAGATCACCTGTTTGGTTAATGCGTCAGGCCGGGCGTATCTTGACGGAATACCGCGCCGTAAGGTCAAGCGTTAGTGGGTTCAAAGAACTTGTAAGCACCCCACATCTGGCAGCCGAAGTCACTGTACAGCCTGTAGATTTATTGGATGTAGACGCCGCAATTATATTCTCAGATATACTGGAAATACCTGAGGCAATGGGACTACCCTATGAAATGATAGAAAAGAAGGGGCCGCTTTTCCCAGAAACTATCCAAACAGAGTCCGATTTAAAAAACATTCGAGTAGCTCAATCGGGAGATTTAAAGTATGTGATTGACGCTATTGAAATAACAAAAAAAGAATTAGCAGACAGCGTTCCTCTTATAGGTTTTGCCGGTGCTCCATGGACTATCTTTTCATATATGGTAGAAGGGCAAGGCTCTAAAACATTTTCGAAAGCGCGGAAAATGCTTTATACCAACGAATCCCTTTCTCATAACCTTCTGGAAAAAATCACAGAATCCACGATTATTTACTTAAAAGATCAAATCAAGGCGGGGGCCAATATGATTCAGGTATTTGACTCCTGGGCCGGTATTCTGGCTCCGGATCAATTCAAAAATTTCTCATTAAAATACATTGCTGAGATATGTAATGCCATAAACGAAGTACCTGTAACTGTTTTTGCCAAAGGGGCTTTCTTCGCCCGAAAGGAGTTATCAACTCTTAATTGTAACACAATTGGACTTGACTGGAACATGGATATTGAAGAATCCAAATCAATTATCGGTCCGAACAAAACATTACAAGGCAACTTAGACCCTTGTGTTTTATACGGCTCCCATGACTTCATAAAAACAAAAACGGAAGCAATGCTGCAGCGATTTGAAGGACACAATCATATTGCAAATCTTGGCCACGGAGTATACCCGGATACCGACCCGGACAAAGTGCGCACCTTCGTTAATACCGTAAAAGCTTACAAGCACTTTTAATTATTCAAAGACTCCCTATATGCGGAGGGAGTGCTATTTCTATGCACCTTAAACACTCTGTTGAACGATGACACGGATTTGAATCCGCATTCTTCAGCGATTGCGGAGATTGTATAATTCTTGTACCGAGTATCATTCAGTTTTTCTTCAAATGCGCTTATGCGAAGTTCATTAATGTACGTAGTAAAATTCTTTTGCCCCTGCTTATTTATTGCTTGTGAAACATACTTTTGGTTGGTATTCAATCTTTCTGACAATAGTTGCAAATTAAATGCTTCATTTAAGTATAATTGTTCGCTATTTACAAGCCTATCAATTTTCTCAAACAACTGTCGCTCATTAGAATCAGATGATTCTTCAGTGCCATTACCGCGATTCCTGGGTAATATAACTTCATTTACAAATGCCTCATAGACGATATAAACTAAAACAACCGCACCAAATAACAAATTAAAAAAATCAACCTGCTGTTCCAGATTACCATCGTCAATTGCCAAAGTCAACACAATACTAGGGATAAAATAAATGTTATACAGCCAGCCAAAGCGACTAATCCATCGCCTTTCTTTCTCATTGAGATGTTCTAAATTACCCTTGGACACCGTCATTAAACCAACTATACCATAAATGATCAGAAGAAAAATTATCGTAAATAAAAAAATCCGAAATAAGGTGTTATTAAATACCTCAAAATTCTGAGTAACTAGTGCATAAATGACAAAAACTGTTAGTATATAAGTCGGTAACTGATACAACCAGATAAACAGCTTTTGTTTTGGTTTTATAAAAGCACTTAGGTGGCAATAGTACCAGACAGGATACTGAATGACTATGAGTATATCCAACAGATCTACTTCATTTTCGCCCCATATTATAGCGCCCAGTGCACTCAAACCATTAGCCGTAATAAACAAAAACAGGAACCAATCGGACTTCGACTTGTTTCTTCTTATCCCAATTGCGGCGCAAACGGCGATGCTTATTGTTAACAAAAAACACTCCGTAATAAACATAAAGCTATTTTTTCTGATTTTGAGAACTTACAATTCATGAATTGGGCACATGTTTCCAAATGTGAAAAACAAAAATATAGTAAGATTCTGAATATTTGCATGAATCTACATTTTAAAACCCAATGAATATTAAAACTATTATCACCCTTTCGCTGCTGTGTCATGCGATCATGGCAGGTGCCCAGTCAACAAACAAGAGTTCGGTATCATTTAATGTCGGGCTTCAGAACCTACATACGAGTGACCATCAGTTTTCGATATTCAAATCGTATGGTACTATTTTGGATACGCGGCTACAATTTAATAGCATACGCAAAAAAACCATTTGGAATTTTGATATTAACGCCCGCGCCGGAAACCTTCAATCGGACTTTGACATCATTAACCCTTCACACCTTGCTGTTGGCAGTGACTTTAAGCTGCTCTATCACCTTGCTGACATCAAACAACAACTGCCCTTTTATTTAGGATTTTCACTTAATAGTGAGGCATACCTCACACGACATATTTATAAGGATGTCCTTAACTCCCTTTCATCCCAGGGCACACATGCATTTAACATTCTTATTGGTCAATCATACCGTTTAAATGATAAGCACCATTTTGTTCTCACCAATGCATACACCTTATTTGCGTATATAGCCGTGCACCCTTACTCTGGAGCCTCCAGGCGATTCAATGAACGTCTGGAGAATTTAAGCCACGTTTTTAGTGGCAAAGTCTGCTCTTTAGCTGATTTATTTCAATGGCAAACAGTACTGTACTATCAGTGGCAATTTTCGCCGCGATGGCACCTCCATCTTCAGTGGCAACTAGATATTTCTAAGCATCACATCCATAGGCACTTCGGAAAAATAGCATCTACTTACAACATCGGTATAGGTTTCAAGCTCAAAAAATCCTCCAAATGAAAACGATAATCAAAACACTCCCCATCTTTCTTCTTTCTTTCTATTTAAGCTCATGCCAAAAAATCATCAAAGTGACGCCAGACGACGACCCAGTTACTACGTTTGAGTACTTGTGGCAAGAATTAGATAAGCAATACCCGACCTTTGTTGAAAAACGGCTCGATTGGGATCATATATATGCTCAATACAGACCTCTTATTAATAGCAGTACAAGCCCTGATAGTTTATGGCGGGTGTGTTGTGATATGTTGGAAGAATTAAACGACAATCATGTTGTTATTATTGATCCTTATAACGACACATTTTATGTATCGGGGAATGAAAAAGCAGAACGTGCAGAAGAATTGTTTAGCCTTAATCTAATAAAGGAGCATTATTTAAAAAACGACTTCCATACTAACAGCGAAGACAATGTTGCTTACGGAAAAATAGAAGCTTTTGGCTACATACATATAAGCACCATGCTAGCGGACAATGCGGAAGAGTCGAGTCAAATAGCCAAATCTTTGGACGATAGCAGAGCGCTTATCCTTGATTTGCGCAACAATGGCGGCGGAAATACTGAATATGCCCATCGCTTTGCGGGACCATTTGTTACGGAACAGCGAACGGCTTATACCACGCAATCAAAAACAGGTCCGGGCCCGTTTACATTTGATGCCCCTCTCACAACTTATGCAGAAGTTTTTGGAGATTACACTTACACCAAACCGATTATTTTGCTAACGGATGCGGCAACAGTAAGTGCGGGGGAAAACTTTTGCGTCAGACTACTCACTCAGGACCACGTGATTCATGTAGGGACAAATACTGCCGGAGCTTTATCAATGCTGTCACTGAACAAGCACTTACCCAACAAATGGATGTATGTTCATCCCGTGGAGAAGCATTTATTACCAAACGGCGAGTGTCTTGAAGGTGTGGGCATCACTCCTGATTTTGTCATAGAAAACACCCCGGAGAGTATTCAAAACAATACAGATCTGGTTTTGGAATATATTATGAGCGTGTATTAATGTTTCTGGTGATCAGACAAACAACTGATCACCTTTATTACTTTTTTACGAGGTTACACCTACCAGGTGTAATGATGCTGATTTTAAAGCTTCTTTAAGCTCAATTGATGCCTCAACAAGAGGAAGCCTAACTCTACCATGCCCCATGCCGCGCATGGCTAACGCTGCCTTCACACCTACAGGGCTTCCTTCCACATAAAGCAATTTGTTCATTTCCAGCAGTGGAAACATTTGCTCAGCAGCTTGTTTAAAGTTGTTATTCATAGCTAAATCTATCACTTCACCAAATTCAATCGGGTAAGCATTGGCAATAACGGAAATAACACCTTCGGCACCAATAGACATCATTGGTACTGTAAGCCCGTCATCACCTGAAATCAGCATAAAATCATCTGGTTTGGCAGCTACGATATCGTAACATTGCATTAAGTCGCCTGAAGCTTCTTTTATACCGGCAATGTTTGGGTGCTGCGCTAATCTCAAAGTTGTGGAGACTTCTATGTTTAAACCCGTACGAGCAGGCACATTATACATAAACACAGGTACTGGTGATTTGTCTGCGATGGCCACATAATGCTGATAGATTCCCTCTTGTGTTGGTTTATTATAATAAGGAGCCACAGTCAAAATGGCTTGCACTCCCGAAAAATCGGTTTGATCTATCAGATCAAGCACATATTGTGTATTATTAGCACCAATTCCATACATAATATTGAAATCGTCGCCATGATTTTTTACGATATGATTGAGAAGAGCAGCCTTTTCGGTATTATTTATCGTCGAGGCCTCACCTGTAGTGCCGTTCACGGTAAGGTAATTTATTTTACCCTTTTTAATATGTGACAATACGTTATTCAGTGTTGTATAGTCAATATTAAGGTTTTCATCAAAAGGTGTTACCAAAGCTACACCTACGCCTCCAAACATGCTCCTCATCTTATTTTATTTTTTTGGTATAGTATATCATTTGATCTACCAATGCCGCCAAATCATTGGCCTTGGTTGGATGAACCATGAGATCGAAATATTTCTCGTTGCTTTCATTATACATCCCTACCCTACATCGGGCATTACTCATGGCCAATATAGAACGAAAAGGCAAAATTGGAGATGTATTTAAAGAAAACAAATAATCGAAGTCAGATTTAATAAATTTTTTTATTCCATAGCCCTTAAATTTACCTTTCCATGAGATATCTTTTTTGTGCATGGAATCATACTCAAAATTTAATGAGACTTCTTTGCCAGATTTACCATAACAAAGCACATGTACACTCTTACCTTCAAGTTTTAACTCTTTTACCAGTTTATTTACTACTTTTTTGTTTTTCTCGATATCGGTAACGAGCACACCAAACTTTGTAGCCACGCTGAAGTTAACCATCGAACGTGTTTTCTTGTTGTGATAATTCTTCTTTACAAGCTTATTATTCGTTATTTTAAGACCCCATCGACGAAACATAATCTTTTAAAATTTAAGATTTAAGCTTTGGTTAACAGAAACCTAACCGCAATTTAATCAATCATAGCTATAAATTCCTGCTCGTTGATAATTTTTACACTTAGGTCAGTGGCTTTTTGCAACTTGCTAGGCCCCATTTTATCTCCTGCTACCAAATAATTTAATTTAGAAGAAATTGAACTTACTACCTTCCCTCCATTATCTATTATAAGTTGTTTCAGTTCATCTCTGCTTACATTTTCAAAAACTCCTGATATTACAAAAGTCAAACCTTCCAATTTACTACTTTCTCTGGTATTAATTTCTTCCAGTTCTAACTTTAAGCCCGCTATTTTCAATTTGGAAAGAAATGCTTGATTATTGCCATCCGCAAAAAATGTCAAAACACTTTCTGCGATCCGCTCTCCTATTTCAGGGGTTTCAATGAGCTGTTCAAAACTAGCAGCTATCAATGTTTCTAAAGACAAAAATTGCTGAGCGAGCTTTTCGGCCACCGTTGCACCCACATACCGTATCCCCAACGCAAAAAGCACTTTATTGAAAGGTATTTCTTTACTTTTTGCAATGCTTTGCACCAAGTTTTTTGCTGATTTTTCAGCAAAACGTTCCAATTGAATTAACTGTTCAAAAGTAAGACTGTATAAATCAGCCGGGTCGCTGATCAAACCTTCATCAAAAAGCTGTTCAATGGTCTCTGGCCCCAGGCCATCAATATTCATTGCCTTACGTTGAATGAAGTGCTCCATCCGTCCTTTAATCTGTGGTGGGCACCCTGTTTCGTTTGGACAATAATGAACGGCTTCACCTTCTTTTCTTATCAGAGGTGTACCACATTCCGGGCAACTTTCAGGGAACAAAATTGGCTGGGTATCTTTTCTGGCGGAAAAATCCACGCCGGTGACTTTTGGAATAATCTCCCCTCCTTTCTCTACAAAAACCAGGTCACCCAAATGCAGATCGAGACGCTCTATTTCATTGGCATTGTGCAGCGATGCTCTTTTCACTACGGTACCTGCAAGCTGAACCGGTTTAAGGTTTGCCACAGGTGTTATGGCTCCGGTTCTACCAACCTGGTAGGTGACACTTTCCAATTTGGTCACCGCCGATTCAGACTCATATTTATAAGCAATGGCCCAACGCGGACTTTTTGCGGTAAACCCAAGTTCGTTTTGTTGAGCGAATGCATTCACTTTAATAACAATTCCGTCGGTTTCCAAAGGCAGGTCAAAGCGTTTTTGTTCCCAATCGCTTATAAATTGTACTACCTCATTAATGGAACTACAAACACGATGATGATCGGGCACATTGAACCCCCATGTTTTTAAGAGTTCTAATGCTTCCGAATGAGAATTGCATTCATCCACACCAAGCAACGTATAAATATAACAATCGAGATTTCTACTGGCTACTACGGCGCTGTCCTGCATTTTAACGGTTCCGCTAGTGGCATTACGAGGATTTGCCAGGGGTGCTTCACCTATATCTTCCCGCTCACTATTGATACGTTCAAATTCTTGCTTCGGCAGAAATACCTCACCACGAACTTCAAAGCTCTTGTTCAGGTTTCTTACGCGCAGCGGCATACTTCTAATAGTTCTTGCGTTCACGGTAATATCATCTCCCTGCACCCCATCGCCCCTGGTAGCAGCTACACTCATAAGTCCATCTTCATAGCTTACACTGAGCGCCACACCATCATATTTAAGCTCGCATACATATTCGAAAGTAGCGTCTCCCAGTCCTTTACGAACGCGTTCATCAAATTCGCGTATTTCTTCGACAGAATAGGTATTACCCAGCGATAACATGGGGTATTTATGTTCTACTGTTGCGAAATCCTTACTTATGGTGCCTCCAACACGCAAGGTTGGTGAATCAGGAAGGCGAAATTCCGGGTATTTTTTTTCCAGATTACCAAGCTCTTCCAGCATACCGTCAAATTCCCTGTCCGAAACCTCTGAAACATGATGTTGATAATACTTTTCATTGTAATAATTTAATTTATCCGTCAATGTTTTTATGTAAGCCGAAATCTCCAGATCCTTCATTGAAATTATCGAATTTGAATTGAATGTTCCTTTATACGGAACAAATGTTGAAATGGTACTAAGCAATTTACAAAAAAATGTCGACCATAAAGTATTTTGATCATCACAAAAAAAATGTGAATTTCGCACTTATATGATTAATGATACAGCCATTAGCCAGTCTATTGAAATTCTCAAGGCCGGAAAAACCCTTTTGTACCCAACAGATACTGTTTGGGGACTGGGTTGTGATGCTACAAACGAACAAGCTATAGAGCGTATATATGAGCTTAAGAAACGTCCAAAAAGTAAGTCTTTTATTTTATTGATTCATGATATTGCTCAGCTTTACGATTATGTAAAAGACATACCCGAAGTAGCATGGGACATTGTCGAATATTCGGAAATACCTTTGACGGTAATATACCCACAAGGAAGAAACTTACCCAAAAATGTATTGGGCCCAGATGGGAGCGTAGCAATCAGGCTGGTAAAAGAAGGTCCATGTCTGCCTCTTCTCAAAAAATTCCGAAAAGCAATTGTCTCTACGTCTGCCAACATCAGCGGTGCTCCTTCACCGGCAAATTTTGGTGAAATAACCCCTGATGTTTTGAATGGAGTCGATTATGTAGTAAATTGCTCTGATGCCAGATTGGCTGAAGGTCGTGCATCCCGGATTATTCGTTTGGAAATGGACGGCACTTTTGAGCTAATAAGAAAATAAACATGACAAAAGACGAAATCTTAAACATTATTAATAGTAATATCAAAGGTTATTACATTGGAAGCCGATTAATACTACCTTTCAAATGCAACCTGATCAAGCTCATTGCAGATAGTGAAATATATACCGAATTTGTTGGCAGCAATGATGTGAAAATTGCACAATCTGAGAAAAATACTTCCATTTATTTTCGTGAAATCGGACGCTTGAGTCGCTTCGAAGATTCCTACAAAAGCATTAAATTGATAGTTGCCAGCGAACAAGATGATTTAACGGTAAAGACAAACCACCTCAAAATAATTTGTCGCATTTTAGATCAAAATGAAGTGGAACTGGAAGTACCGGATGACGATATGCTATTCATTAATTAAACATATTTAGCTTTTCCAGAACAAATTCGTTTAAATGAACTTTAAAGAGCATCTGGATAAATACCAAATTTTTAAACTAGTAACGGAAGCTTCTATCGACCTGAACTATGAGAGTTATGTTGTAGGCGGTTATGTTAGAGATCTCATTCTCAATCGGCCTTCAAAAGACATTGACTTTGTTTGCGTTGGCAGTGGCATCAAACTGGCCAATAAGGTGGCTGAAAAGATAGGCCCTGGCGCTCATGTGAGTCATTTCAAAAATTTCGGTACCGCCATGATAAAGGCCGGCGATATGGAATATGAATTTGTCGGAGCCAGAAAAGAATCCTATCAACGTGATTCGCGCAAACCTATTGTTGAAAACGGTAGTTTAAATGATGATCAAAACAGACGTGATTTTACTATTAATGCACTTGCTATTAGTCTCAATGCAACTAATTTCGGTGAGTTAGTAGATCCTTTTAAGGGTGTCGAAGCGCTCAAAAGTAAAACAATTATTACCCCCCTCGCCCCTGACCAGACATTTTCTGATGATCCATTACGAATGCTTCGTGCAATACGCTTTGCGACACAGCTTAACTTTGACATTGAAACAGCTACTTTTGCCGCGATTGAACGTAATAAAGAACGCATTAAAATCATCTCTAAAGAGCGCATTAACGACGAGCTCAATAAGATAATATTAGCCCAAAAGCCTTCCTACGGCTTTAAACTCTTGCTACACTGTGGACTTCTTGAACTCATCTTTCCGGAAATTGTAAAGTTACTCGGAGTAGAGACTGTCGACAACAAATCCCACAAAGACAACTTTTACCATACGCTTCAGGTTTTGGACAATATTTGCCCGTCAACAACAGATTTATGGCTTAGATGGGCCGCTATACTGCATGACATTGCCAAACCGGCTACTAAACGTTTCCATCCAAAAGCCGGCTGGACTTTTCATGGTCATGAAGAGCGGGGTGCTAAAATGGTACCTCAAATTTTTAAGCGAATGAAACTTCCTATGAATGAGAAAATGCGCTTCGTGCAAAAACTCGTTCGCCTACACCTGCGTCCGATAGCATTGGTGAAGAATGAAGTAACAGATTCTGCGGTACGTCGCTTATTATTTGAGGCCGGAGAAGATATAGAAAGCCTGATGAAATTGTGCCGGGCCGATATCACCTCAAAAAATAACCACAAAGTGAAACGCTATCTTCAAAACTTTGACTTAGTGGAGCGTAAGTTAAAAAAAGTAGAAGAAGAAGACAAAGTACGCAATTTCCAGCCTGTTATCACCGGCGAGATTATTATGAAAACCTTCGATCTTGCACCTTCAAGGCTCATCGGAGTTATCAAAATTGAAATAAGGGAAGCAATTCTCGATGGTATCATAAAGAATAATTTCCAGGAAGCATATGACTACATGATTAAAATTGCTTCAAAACACCAGCTCGAACCCGTAACTATTATAAAAGAGGCTCCTGCTAAAGCTCCGCCAAAAAGTGAATAAAAAAGCCGTGTTCGCCCATCGAATTTAGCGAATATTCCAACCTCCACACAACATCGTAATAAGTAATCATATCCAAACCTGCCCCAACGCCAAACAGCATGCGGTTTGCCAGTCGGGTGTTTAAAGGGTTTACAGAATCATCTACGACATAGGCCCAATCAGCATGAAGTTTTAGCACCATGGCAAAGGGAATAGTCCTAAATTGCTTAAATGGTATTAGTTTATTTTCAAATTTTTCGATATTTAAAAATCGCCATTTGATACTATTTTGGTTCAACCAATAATGCTGTCCATCGACCACATTTAATTCAAACCCACGAACTACCGTTTGCCCCCATCCAATACCCCGCACATTAAAATAAGCCTGTCTGGACGGTGCCGATATTTTAGATCGTACGATGGATGCATAAAACACTTTTTTAGTAAGCTCCCAATAATGAGCATAGGTAGCATGAATATTAGTTTGAGCATATGGAGAAAAAACACGAAAGCCAATTTGTTCTATAAAGAGTTTGAAATAGTTTCCTTTAGTAGGGTAATACCTTATATTTCTATGGTCGTTAGAAAAGTGGTACTCACCTTTTAGAAACCGCACATGGTTACGTCCATTGAGAAAAAAATCGGGATTTAGCAGGGCTACAGAGTCAAGAACTTCACTATATTGATAACGGAAATTCAGCGCATGAAAGCGATAAAAAAGGGGTCTTTTTTTTAGCTCTCCTCCAAACCAATAACGAGTTCTCACCAGATTGTCCTCATTGTTATAAAATAGCAACTTGTGGTCATCAGTGCGATAAGCCACGCTTCTGTTCGTGGAATAATGCCCATAAAATGTCACCCCCGTCGTTCTCTTTTTATTCACATAAGGTATATCATAAATCAATTCATATTTTTTCGTGAATCCACTTTGCAAAATCAACTTAAGTTTCTCATTGCGTCCTCTAAAATTATCATGTTTAAATCGAACTCCGTAGTCGGTACGACTAAAATCCCTGTCTCTATCGTGCCACCATTCGTTAAAATTTCGATCGGCCAGTTCAAAAATTACCGCAGGCCATATGTACCACCTTTCGTTCACTATTACGGAAATCTCACCCAATTCTCCATCGACAGCACCCATTTTTATATCTACATGGGTGAACAAACCTGTATTGAACACCTTATCCCTGTTTCTTTCAAATACCTGAGCAGTATCGGCATATGCCAAGGTGTCTCCGATGGCAAAATCCAATTCTCGCAAAATTATGAATTCCTTCGTTCGTTTGTAGCCTTCTATTTTCAGGTTTCGAAGAACAAATTTGCTTGTAGAATCTATTTGAGCCTCTAGCAATAGCGGCATCAATAATGCTAAAAGTCCAAAAAAGCAATAAACTATATACTTATATTTATTAAATATTATCAAAAGAATAATTGAGGTATCACTTTTTTTATACTAGCGAAACTTCTTATTTTTATTAACTAATAAACGTAAATAAGATCACAATAATTATGTGCCTTCGCTATACATACCTTTATTTACGGGCATGAATTATGCATATTTTCCGGCACAAAACTAATCAATCGAGAGATTTTTCAAATTATGATAGAAAGTATTGAAAATTTTGAGGCATATAAAGACGCTTATAAGCAAAGCGTAGAAAACCCTGAAGCATTTTGGGAAGCACAAGCGGAGCGCTTTTTATGGCATAAGAAATGGGATGCTGTATTAGAGTGGAATTTCGAATCGCCTGAAGTAAAATGGTTTGAAGGTGGAAAATTGAATATTACTGAGAATTGCCTCGACAGGCATTTGGAAGAGCGAGGAAACCAAACCGCGATACTTTGGGAACCAAATAACCCGGATGATACGGCTATTAAAATCACTTATAAGGAGTTACATGAACAAGTTTGTCGTTTTGCGAATGTTTTGATATCGAAAGGTATTACCAAAGGAGATCGCATTTGTTTATACATGCCAATGGTGCCACAGTTGGCAATTGCGTGCCTGGCATGCGCACGAGTTGGCGCAGTTCATTCGGTAGTATTTGCCGGGTTCTCATCACAGGCCCTGGCAGACAGAATTAATGACGCACAGGCAAAAATGGTAATCACAGCTGATGGTAACTTCCGGGGAGCTAAAGAAATCCCTGTAAAAGATGTAGTAGATGAAGCACTAAAATCATGCGATTCGGTAGCAAATGTGCTTGTTTATAAACGTACAAACCAAGTTGTAAGCTGGAATACTTCAAGAGACCTTTGGTGGCATGAAGAAATGGAAAAAGTAGCTCCGGAACACCAGGCTGTAAGTATGGATGCCGAGGATCTATTATTTATATTATACACTTCCGGTTCAACAGGTAAACCGAAGGGTGTCGTACACACGACTGCCGGGTACATGATATTCACGGAATACACATTCAGAAATGCCTTCCAATACAAAGAAGGTGACATTTATTGGTGTACCGCCGATATTGGGTGGATCACCGGGCATTCTTACATAATATATGGTCCCCTATTAGCCGGAGCGACATCCATCATGTTCGAAGGCGTCCCGACTTATCCTGATGCCGGTAGATTTTGGGAAGTATGTGAAAAACACCAGGTTAATATATTTTATACCGCTCCTACTGCGATTAGAGCGCTAATGGCTCATGGCACCTCATATGTTGAAAAATATAATTTGAGTTCATTGAAAGTACTCGGATCTGTAGGTGAACCCATAAATGAAGAAGCCTGGCATTGGTATCACAAAAACATAGGTAAAGGCAATTGCCCAATAGTAGACACCTACTGGCAAACCGAAACCGGTGGCTTTGTAGTAACACCGCTTGCAGGAATCACACCGGAAAAACCAACATTCGCAACTTTACCTATGCCTGGAGTTCAACTGGCTATTGTTGATAATGAAGGAAACGAACTGGAAGGAAATGATGTATCGGGAAATTTATGTATAAAATTCCCATGGCCTTCTGTTTTGCGCACCACTTATGGAGATCATGAACGCTGCAAACAAACCTATTTTTCTACATACCCCGGAAAATACTTTACTGGAGATGGTTGCAGAAGGGATGAAAATGGTTTGTACCGCATCACCGGCCGTGTAGATGACGTGATCAATGTTTCAGGACACAGAATGGGTACAGCAGAAGTCGAAAATGCCATTAACCAACACCCAAAAGTGGTTGAATCTGCCGTTGTAGGTTTCCCTCACGACATTAAAGGTCAGGGAATTTATGCTTATGCAATCCCTGAAACAAGTATTCAGGATGAGGCCACTTTCAAAAAAGAAATCTTAGCTATTATTACAAAGGAAATCGGACCAATAGCAAAACCTGATCTGATCCAGGTAGTACCAGGCCTTCCCAAAACAAGATCCGGAAAGATTATGAGACGTATTCTAAGGAAAGTAGCTGAAGGAGATGTTTCTAATTTGGGCGACACCTCAACATTACTAGATCCTTCAGTTGTTGAGACAATCAAAGATGGTGCTCTTGTTCCTCTTAAAAGTTAACATTCGAAAAGGGCTATTTCCATAGCCCTTTTTGCTTAGAAGTGTTTACATGCAAGTATCCGTTCCATCGTACGGCAACTTAAATTCTTTCATCAGTATATTCTACCGATTTTTGTAGCTTCTCACCATCAGTAGCTTTTGAATAGGTAGCACACGTTCTGGGATAACAGGAAGTAAATAATGATAAGGAAACAAAGGTAACTATTAGTAAAACAACTCTCATAGCCAATTAAACTTATATAATTAATAAATCTATTATATAATATTATACACAGCTATAAATCAAATCGTTTCGATTAAAGTACAATTTCATATACTAAAAAGTCAATTTAGGTGATTTCACCTATCCTATAACACCTATTTCTACTACATCTACTATAATCTGCACAATGTACTTCTCTTCCTTGAAGTATGAAAAAAACATTACATCAGACTGCTTTCGCCATGAATAAGCAGCCCTTTAATTATAACAATTGTTCAAAATCGTTTGTCAAAAAAGCAATGCCTTTCTTTACGGATTCGCTCTTGATAAGACATCATCTAAGAAAGGTATCCATTCAATTAGCTAAGCTACTCTTTCAGTCAGCGTAACCTTCTATCCATCTTTTAGCATTAACAAAAGCTTCTAACCAAGGTGTACAATCATCGTTTTTACGCTTACCTGGGTAATAAGCACATTGCCAAGGATAAAATGCTCGTTCCAGGTGAGGCATCATCGCTAAATGGCGCCCATCTCTGGAATAAATTGCAGCCGTGTTATAATCAGAGCCATTCGGGTTAACAGGGTAGGCTTCACTCATATATTTCATGGCGATATTGTACGAAGATTCGTTCTCAGGAAGCTCAAATTTACCTTCACCGTGAGCTACCCAAACACCTAATACAGCCCCCTGAAGCGATTTAAGCATTACTGAATCGTTTTCCTGAATTGTTACATTTAAAAATGATGATTCAAACTTATGAGAATCATTATGTAGCATTCTGGCCTTTTTTTCTTTCGAATTATCAATGAGACCTAACTCAACCATTAATTGACAGCCATTACACACCCCAAGACTTAAGGTATCTTCTCGCTGATAAAATCGCTCCAGTGCGCTCTTTGCTTTTTCATTATATCGAAATGCTCCTGCCCAGCCTTTTGCGGACCCTAAAACATCCGAATTTGAAAAACCACCTACGAAGACGATAAAGCCAATATCTTCCAGTGTTTCCCTTCCGCTTATCAGGTCGGTCATATGGACGTCTTTTACGTCAAAGCCGGCAAGGTGTATAACATAAGCCATCTCACGATCACCATTAACACCTTTCTCCCTAATAATTGCTGCTTTAACACCGCTTTTCTCTTTACGGTCAGGATTGATGCCTAAGCTTTCAAAGCTTCCATCAAAGTGGCTTGGAAATTCAGGTATAATTGGCGCATTTTTGTAGTTTTCATACCTTTTTTCGGCAAGGTGAATACCTGCTTGATGCTTATCTAACAAATAAGATGTTTTAAACCATATATCGCGGTATTTCGCCACTTCAAGCCTTAATTGCAAACCAGATCCGGTAAGCTCTACGTTTCCTGATTTATTGACTACCGCTATCGTTTTCACAGCTACCCCTTGGGCTTCCAAAGTTGAAACAATATTAGGTGCATCTTTAACCTGTATTAAAAGTGCCGGTTTCTCAGAAAACAGGAGCTTCACAACATCCTGCTCTTGGAACACATCCAGATCAACACTCATTCCTGTGTTTTTACCAGGAAAACACATTTCCAGGAGGCTTGTTATCAGGCCACCACCCGAAACGTCATGTCCTGCGAGTACATCACCATTTTGGATTAAATCCTGAATAGCTTTAAAGGCCGATTTAAAGTTTGTGGTGCTTTTAATTGCTGGTACCTCATCACCTACCTTACTTTGCATCTGTGCAAAAGCCGATCCTCCTAAATGAAAGTCATCCAGGCTCAAATCGACATAAACAATACTCCCTCCTGCTTCCACATCAATTGCTGTTTCCACCACCTTGCGCACATCTGTCACTTCTCCTGCTGCGGAAATAATAACTGTACCCGGAGCATATACTTTGTTGCCATCGGGGTATTTCTGAACCATTGACAGTGAATCTTTACCGGTAGGAATATTTATCCCCAGCTCACAAGCGAAATGACTAACAGACTCAACAGCCGCATAGAGTCGCGCATCCTCTCCTTCGTTTTTTGCCGGCCACATCCAATTGGCGCTGAGAGAAACTCCGCTAAGCCCTTGTTCAATCGGTGCCCATACTAAATTGGAAAGCGACTCTGCAATTGCCAATTGCGATCCGGCTTTCGGATCTATCAAGGCAGCAACCGGTGCATGCCCTATTGCATTGGCAACACCTTTTATACCTCGGAAATCCAGCGCCATCACCCCTAAGTTATTAAGCGGCAATTGAATTTCACCACAGGTTTGTTGTTTTGCCACTCTACCGCTTACCGAGCGATCAACCTTATTTGTCAACCAGTCTTTACAGGCAACACCCTCTAGTTGCAACACTTTGATTATAAAATCGTCAATTTGTGCTTTGTCGTACGAAACAGGAGCAAATTTCTTAGCTATGGAACTGTCATTAAGCACCGTTTTCGGAGAATTTCCGAAAAAATCCGAAAGTTGAAGGTTAATCGGCGACTCATTTGTTTTATCATCCCTGAATTGGAATTTCATGTCACCTGTTGTTTGCCCAACTGCATAAATCGGGGCTCTCTCGCGTTCTGCCACGGCCTTCAGTTTCTCGTAATTATTTTCATCGATCACAAGTCCCATTCTTTCCTGAGATTCATTACCAATAATTTCCTTGGCCGAAAGTGTTTTATCACCAATAGGAAGCTTCCTGACCTCTATGGTTCCCCCTGTTTCTTCTACCAGTTCCGATAAACAATTCAGATGACCTCCGGCGCCATGATCGTGAATAGAAACTATAGGGTTTTCATCCCTTTCAGCCATGGCACGTATGGTATTGGCCACACGCTTTTGCATTTCGGGGTTGGACCGCTGAATGGCATTCAATTCAATGGAATTCGAAAATTCACCCGTAGCCACAGATGATACAGCGCTACCTCCCATTCCGATCCGGTAGTTGTCGCCACCCATTATTACTATTTGATCTCCGGCTTTCGGAATATCCTTTTTACTATCTTCAAGGCGTGCGTATCCAACACCACCTGCAAGCATAATTACCTTATCATAGCCATAATTTTTCCCATCTTCTTCGTGTTCAAAGGTCAATAAAGAACCATTGATAAGAGGTTGGCCAAATTTATTCCCAAAATCACTGGCTCCGTTTGATGCTTTTATCAAGATCTCAACAGGTGACTGATATAACCACGCCCGTTCGGGCACGCTTGTTTCCCAGTTCTTCCCTCCTTTTTGTCTGGAATACGGAGTCATATAAACCGCTGTACCGGCTAATGGAATAGCTGCTTTACCACCGGCCAAACGATCACGTATTTCCCCTCCGGAACCTGTAGCAGCTCCATTAAATGGCTCTACCGTAGTTGGAAAATTGTGTGTTTCAGCTTTGATCGATATGACTGATTTTATCGATTTTGTTGTAAAGTAAGCGGGTTTATCCTGTTCTTCAGGTGCAAACTGTTCAATTTCCGGGCCTTCCACAAAGGCTACATTATCCTTATATGCCGATACTATTCTATTCTTGTGATCTGCAGATGTCTTTTTAATTAATTGAAACAGCGACTTTTCTTTCTCGTCGCCATCAATTATGAAAGTTCCGTTAAATATTTTATGTCGACAATGTTCCGAATTCACCTGTGAAAATCCAAATACTTCGCTGTCGGTTAAAGATCTCCCAATTCTTTGGCTCATGGATTCCAGGTAAGCTACCTCTTCATCATTCAAAGCAAGTCCTTCTTCTTGGTTATAAGCGGCTATATTGTCAATATATTTAATCGCATCAGGTTCTATATCGATATCAAAAATAGTCTGATCAATTTCCGTATATACAACTTCCAACATTGGATCATGTTCGGTATTGGTGTTGTCCACTTCACGAAATGCTTCAATCCGATTTACGCCAGTGATACCCATATTTTGCGTAATCTCAACGGCGTTCGTACTCCATGGACTAATCATTTCCTTTCGTGGCCCTATAAAACAACCTCGTATTGCCTGTTTATCCAGAATAGTTCCGCCAAACAACCATTCGAGTTTTAGCGTATCTTCCTGACCAGGCTGTTTGTCAACTCCCACTACATAAACAACAGAATGCTGAGTTCGCGCAAATAATATCATATTTTTTGTATTTAATTATAGACTAGTGTAAGAGTCTAATTGTAATTTACGAGGGATGGGACCACTCAAATCAACATATATTTAATGGTGCAAATTTAGTTAATTTAAGCCCTTAATGATATGGAATCGGTAATAATTTATTAACAATAACCGACTATAAACAATAAAAGCGATCGTAAACGATCGCTTCTATTAAAATTCTGCTATTTGGTTGGTATAATATTCTATTAAAAGTATATTTGATTATCCTTGGTTCTTGATATCTTGAACTTCAACACGAATATCTTGAGCTATGTTCTTAAGTTCTTGCATTCCTTTACGAACTCTAGTACCAGCTGCTTGATTTTTCTTGTCATAGAACTTAGTAAAATCACCTTCCAAAGACATGATTAGCTCTTTGATTTCTTCGAATCTTTTCATTCTAAATTAATATTTAAATGGTTAACAACAATTAATTCCTCTCGACTAAGATAGTAATTTAAATACACTATGCAAACCCAGAAACACAATTTTTCATCGAATCAAGCCGTTAATCGACTGTTAGATTTGCAAAAGTCTCATTATATCCACCATCTTTCAGCTTGTACGAAATTTCTTCGAAAGCGTTTATCGTTTTCTCCACATCTTCCATTGTATGTTGTGCTGTTGGTATAAGCCTCAACATCACAACTCCCTTAGGCACAACAGGGTACACAACAATCGAACAAAATACCCCATAATTTTCTCTGAGATCCATTATCATGCGTACGGCTTCATTGGATGTACCGTTCAAGAAGACCGGTGTAACCGGTGATTTGGTAGCTCCAATATTAAAACCTTTTTCCTTCAGACCCTTTTGTAGCGCTTCCACAATAGTCCACAGATTCTCTCTAAGCTCTGGTTTTGTTTGCAATAGTTCCAGTCGCTTGAGTAGTCCCTCTACCAAAGGCATAGGCAACGACTTGGCAAATATTTGAGATCTTGTATTATAGCGTAAATATTCTACAACCTGTTCCTGGCTGGAAATGAAAGCACCAATACACGCCATAGATTTTGCAAAGGTTGAGAAATAGATATCAATTTCGTCCTGCACTCCTTGCTCTTCACCGGTACCGGCACCATTCTTACCCATAGTACCAAACCCATGTGCATCATCTACCATGAGTCTGAAATTAAACTTGGATTTCAAAGCCACAATGGACTTCAAATCCCCCATGTTTCCAGACATACCGAATACACCTTCTGTTATCACCAAAATAGCTCCTCCGGTTTCATTAACTATTTTTGTAGCTCGCTCTAATTGCTTTTCTAAATTCTTGATATTATTGTGAGGGAACACAAAGCGCTTACCTTGATGCAGTCTTACACCATCAATAATACAAGCGTGGCTCTCAGCATCATATACAATTACATCTTTTCTATCTACCAAAGCATCAATTGCTGACATGATACCCTGATAGCCATAATTTAAAAGGATAGTATCCTCTTTACCCACAAATTTTGATAACTCTTCCTCAAGTTTCTCGTGCAAATTACTATTCCCTGACATCATACGCGCCCCCATGGGATACGCAAGCCCCCATCGTTCGGTACCTTGAGTATCCGCTTTGCGAACCTCTGGATGATTTGCCAGACCAATGTAATTATTCAAACTCCATGTTAAGACCTCTTTTCCCCGAAAGGTCATTGTAGGTTCGATTTCCCCTTCTAATTTGGGAAACATAAAATAACCATGTGCAACTTGAGAGTGCTTACCGAGAGGTCCTCGGTCAACTAGTAATTTTTCAAATAGATCCAATACAGTAAGTTTTAGTTAAGTGAGATCCAAATAACCGCAGCAAAGATACTAAATTAACTTTCAAGTCAAAACACCTTAATTTTAAAATAATCCACATTTCTTATAGATCGTAGTATCTTTTTCATCTTTTTTTCGTCTCAAATAACATACCGAGTCTGTTTTATTATACATATCTTTACCATATGAGCTCAATCAAAACCTTGTTAATTGCCAATAGAGGCGAAATTGCCGTACGAATCATTCAGAGCGCAAAAGAGATGGGTATTAGAACAATTGCCGTCTTCAGCGATCCGGACCGTCTCAGTTTACATGTTCGCAGAGCAGACGTGGCTGTCAATATAGGCAATGCCCCTGCCAATGAATCTTATCTTAATATGAAGAAGATCATTGAAGTGGCCAAAGAATTAAATGCCGATGCTATTCATCCGGGGTATGGTTTTCTTTCTGAAAATGCCGTTTTTGCCGAGATGGTTAATTCGAACGGTATCATCTTTGTCGGACCTTCGCCCTCATCAATCGCTACCATGGGCGACAAAATATCGGCTAAGAAGGCGGTACAAAAAGACGACGTACCATTGGTTCCGGGCACAGCGCACGCTGTGCAATCGCTGGAAGAAGCTAGAAACGAAGCACAGAAAATAGGATACCCTATTCTCCTCAAAGCTACAGCAGGTGGAGGTGGTAAAGGGATGCGCATAGTGCATCAGGAAGCCGATTTGGAAGAGAGCCTGCAACGCGCTTCCAGCGAAGCCAACTCTGCTTTTGGAAATGCGGATGTTTTCATTGAAAAATATATCACTTCACCCCGGCATATTGAATTTCAAATTTTGGCAGATCATCATGGGAACACCATCCACCTGTTCGAAAGAGAGTGTTCGATTCAACGCAGGCACCAAAAAGTGCTTGAAGAAGCGCCATCAACATTACTCGACAATCAACTGAGGCATGAAATGGGTAAAGCAGCCATCGCCGTTGCCAAATCGTGCGATTATGTAGGCGCGGGCACAGTAGAATTTATCATGGACGACCAACGAAATTTCTACTTCCTTGAAATGAATACGCGCCTTCAGGTAGAACATCCCATTACTGAGCTAATTACAGGCATAGACCTCGTTAAGGAGCAACTTAAAATCGCCATGAACATGCCTTTATCTGTTAATCAGGAAGACTTGAAAATAAATGGACACGCGATCGAATTAAGGGTTTACGCAGAAGACCCTGCCAATAATTTCCTGCCCGACTCAGGTGTGATCAATTACTATGAAATTCCCACAGGGCCAGGTATCAGAATCGACAATGGCGTTTATCAAGGTTGTGAAGTAAGTACCTACTATGATCCTATGTTGGCGAAAATAGCTTGCTGGGCAGCATCCAGAAAAGAAGTGATAAGCCGCTTAAAGCTGGCATTGAGTGATTATCATATTTCCGGTATTCATACTACCGTACCCTTCGGGAGTTTTGTTTTAAACCATGCTGCGTTTGTGAACGGTGAGTACGACACGCATTTCACTGAAAATTTCTTTGTGAATCCTGATCAAAATTACGATAATGAAGATGACGCTGCGGCCTTTGTCGCTCACCTAAACGCTTAGGATAACACTGACATGATCAAACCTTTAAAAGCCTTACTTTGCAAAACTAACCAGGTAGAAAACTTTGTATACGCTCCACTTGACTCCCTGGAATGCACCCGTTCACATCAATTGTATAAACATCCTTTGAATAGTATACACCTCTCCTACCCGCAAAACTATTCACTCCTCCAAAAGTCATTGGAAACTATCAAAAAAAATTGTTTAATTGAGACAGACACTCCTTCGTTTTATAGTTACAGGCAAACTTACACACACCCCATCTCATTGGAACAAAAAACGAGGACAGGTTTTTTTTGTCACATAGTGGTTCCTCAAATTACTGATCGGTTAAAAGGGCATGAAGCGGTTATTGAGAAATATGTGGAAGAGAAAAAAAAGCTACTGGAAATTACCGGACACAATACCTTACCTACTTTCGGTTTGTACAAAGATGACAATAACTTTATTGAGGAGGAACTGGCAAAATCTCTCGTAAACCCAATCATTAAATATACCGACGAATACAAAGTTATACATGAATTGGGGATGTTATCAGACGACACTGTCATTGGTAAAATAGAGCAATTGATGCTAAATAAACGAATAATCCTTGCCGATGGACATCACCGATTGGCTGCTTCGCAAAAATTAGCGAAAGAGAGAGGGCAAGAAATAAACCACCTTATATTCTTATCCAATTACCACTTCCACCCACCAACAATCAGACCTTTCATCAGATTATTTAAACCCTTAAAAGACCGTGATTGGAGAGCTAAACTTCAATCGGTATTTGATACAATAGCTCTTGAGATAAAAACCCCACCAACAAGAAATGAAGACAGTTTTCATATTATTACTGATACTATCAGCTATGAATGTAAATGCGATTGGTCAAACTATCAATCACAGCACCAATGTTTTGTTGACGAAGTAATTGGCAAGGTTTTTGAACACTCATTAGATATGCCAGTTTCATTAACATATGCCAATCATTGGGAAAAAGCAGTCGAATTCCTAAAAGAAGGATATATCGCTTGCATGCTTCCTGGTTATACCATGAAACAAATTGAAGAAATTATCTCTGATAATATGGTTTTAGCTGAAAAATCCACTTACTTTTACCCGAAAATAGTCAGTGGTTTTTTAATGAGTGATATTGCTTGTGAAGTTTAAAAAATGTAAATTAACCATTTAAATTAGTCAACACTATGAAAAACGCCAAGTTATTTGTTCTTCCATTTTTGATCATCATGTGTCTGATAACTTCAATCCATAGCTATGCGGGTGATGATATTGAATCAAAATATGAACGCGCCATCGACCTGATTAAAAGATTGAGAAGAGTTGAGGCAAAAAAACTGTTCGATGAGATTATAAAAGAAGCCCCCAATCATGCCCCCAGTTACTATCAACGAGCGCTTATTGAACTTCATTTTGATAACACAGAAAGAGCAGTAAAAGATTTAAACAAAGTTACCGAGATCAATGGTAAGTTTAAGAATGACGCCCATTTCGAATTGGGACAGATAAAATTTGAAAGACAAGATTACAATGGCTCCATAGAAAACTTTAATCACGTCATAAAAGCTGACCCCAACAACGCCAAGGCCTTCTATTTACGCGGTCAGAGTAATCTTAAGAAAAAAGAACTATCTCAGGCAATTCAAGATATACGAAAGGCATTAGAGCTTGAGCCAGACAATATCGATTACCTTTTTAACAAAGGTAGGGTGGAATATGTAATGGAACACTACGATATTGCCATCGAAGATTTCACCAAAGTTATTGAAAAAGACGACAGTTATTCGGATGCTTATTTTCAACGTGCCAACTCTTACTTTCACGAAGGAATAGACCCTAATTTTAAGCACCACAAAAAACTGATGCAAAAAGCACTTGCAGACTATGATATGGCTTTGCAGTTAAATCCGGATTTAGAGGCTGCCTATTTTGATAGAGGGGAAGTTAAGATGGAATTACGCGATTTTGTTGGTGCTATTGCTGACTTTAAACACGCACTTACTATTAAACCTGATGACCTTGAAGCACATTACCTAAAAGCCATGTGCAATTACCATTACGGTTTTGAAGAAATTGCATTAAAAGAATTAAAAGAAATCCTGAAAATGGACTCTACCTTTGAAGCCGCAGAATACCAGGTTGCTGTTATCAATTATGAATTTCAGGATTACAAGGATGCGCTCACCATCTTCAACAAACTGATAGAACAAGAAGATGATCACAAACATGCAGATAGTTTTATTTATCGTGGACTCACCTATTATGAACTTGGACGTAGAGATGAGGCATGTGCTGATTTTTTGAAAGGCAAAGAACTTGGCGATAAAGAAGCAGGACATTACGTTAGTAAATATTGTAGTGATTACCGTCCGGGAAAAACCTCTGAAAAATAAAGGCTAAATGGCCGTTTTTGATTCCAACTACAAATTAGTACTCGCATCTTCTTCCCCTCGCAGAAGTATGCTTTTGAAAGAATTGGGATTCGAATTTACCATTCAGAAATTTGACTTTGCAGAAGATTTCCCTGATGACTTGGAGCTATTTGATGTTCCCATCTACATAGCTCAGCAAAAGGCTTTACAAATACCATCAGAACACATCAATAATGAAGTGATATTCATCACTTCAGATACCGTAGTAATTCACGACAATGAGATTATAGGTAAGCCAAAAGATATAGATCACGCAAAAGTGATTCTTAAACAACTCTCCGGATCTTTACACTATGTAGCTACTGGGTGCTGTATGAGAAACCAGGAAAATTCAAAAACTTTTGGTGTTATAACAGAAGTAGAATTTGCTCAACTTCACGACGATGAAATTGATTATTATATAGGACAATACGCCCCAATGGATAAGGCTGGTGCATATGGCATTCAGGAATGGATAGGGGCTCGTGCTGTAAAAAAAATTAACGGATCGTACAATAACGTCATCGGGTTACCAACTTGTGAGCTATACAGCCAGTTGAAAGATTTCGTCCAGGAACTGATGTAGACAAAAATCTTCAATTATTTCATCTTACCGCGTAATAATTGTATTTCTACCGCCGGTGCAATTTTCTCATAAAGAATGTTATAAACAGCTTGACAAATAGGCATATGCACATCGTTTTCAGCAAGCAATTTATGGATGCTTTCCACAGCATAATAGCCTTCTGCAACCATTTTCATTTCCATCATCGTAGATTTTACAGTATACCCGCGACCTATCATATTGCCAAATGTTCTGTTCCTGCTAAACTGTGAATAAGAGGTTACCAATAGATCTCCCAGATAAGCAGATTGATTTAAATCTCTATCCGCAGGACACGTTCCATCTAAAAAACGTTTAATCTCCTGCATCGCATTTGATACCAATACCGCCTGAAAGTTATCTCCATAGTTCAATCCATGGGTGATACCACATGCCAGGGCTACAATATTCTTCATAACAGCGGCAAATTCAATACCACGAAGGTCTCTTAAACACGACACATTTACGTACCTGCAATCAAACAACTTGGCAACATCTGCTGCCAAGTCTTCATTTTCACTACCAATTGTAAGATATGACTGCCTGCCCATAGCAACTTCTTCGGCATGACAAGGCCCCGATATTATCGCTAATTTATCGTCTGGAACGTTAAACTTTTGCTGAACATAGTCTGTTACCAGAATATTATCTCCGGGAATCATCCCTTTTATAGCTGTAATTACCTTTTTACCTTGAAAAGCATCCTCATCTAGCTGATCTAATACTTCTTTGATATATGCAGCAGGAACAGCTAATATTACATATTCCGAACCATCTACCATTTTACTAATCCTCCAACTAGTTCTTACCTTTCTTCTGGGAATAGATACACTTGTTAAATAATCCGGGTTGTACCCAAAATTTCTAATATACTTTACATTATCCCTGAGACGTACCCACCATCTGATCTTCACCTGATTCTCTAAAAGTACCTTTATAAGGGCTGTCGGCCAGCTACCATCACCAATTACAGAGACAATAGATTTGGCATTTTGCTTATTTAATATTGGTGTCATATTTTAATTGAGTCTCAAATTTAGTTATTTCGAGAACATTCTTAAATAAAATTCTGCTTTTACTATGCGGTTAATACTTAATGGTCAGTTACACGATTCCAGTTCTATTGAAATCCCCGTACACAACAGGCAATTAAATTATGGCGACGGATTATTTGAAACCATCGCATTTAAGAATGGTCGACTACCATTTTTCGACCAACATTATGACCGCTTAGAACGCGGCTGTAAAATGCTGGGCATTGATTTATCACCCGACACTCCGGAGCTATTACTACATAATTGTTTGGAAGTACTTAATCAAAACGACCTTGAAAATGGCCGCTTAAAAATGCTTTTATGGAGAGCGGGTACAGGCTTATATACTCCCGAATCATCTTCGTTTGAATATTTAATAAGGGCTTCCGCTACAGGAAAACCAGCTTTAACGAGGGATAAGATCAAATTCTATGATGCAATACCCAATTATTATCATCTTATGTCTGGTTTTAAATCGACTAGTTCTATGAATTACATTCATGCAGGGCTTTTCAGAAAACAACACAAGCTGGAAGATGTAATCATTCTCGATATAAATGGTAAAATCAGTGAAACGCTTCATTCTAATATCTTTTGGAGTATCGATAAAAGAATATACACACCATCGCTTAAAAGTGGATGCATAGAAGGCACGGCAAGAGCTCGAATCATTAAATATCTGTCAAAAAACGGAAGTGTATGCACAGAAGGATTGTTTACACCTCAAGAATTACTTCGAGCAGACTTTATCTTCATATGTAATGCCCTTTACATTGCAGATATAAGTCAAATAGAGAACCACCGATTCAAAAATGGTCAACAGTTCACTAATCAACTGAGGGAAGCTATATACTAAAAGGGTTTATACTGCTACTTTCCCTTTAATATGCGGATGCGGATCGTAGTTTACCAGCTCGAAATCTTCAAATTTAAAATCGAATAAAGAGCGTACATCCGAATTAATTTTCATTTGAGGTAAAGGTCTCGGGTCACGAGTCATTTGCAGATTCACCTGATCAAAATGATTGGAGTAAATATGTGCATCTCCAAAAGTGTGCACAAATTCATAGGCTTTTAGTCCTGTTACCTGAGCTACCATCATGGTTAATAGTGCATAACTTGCAATATTGAATGGCACACCTAAAAAAACATCGGCACTTCTCTGGTAAAGCTGGCACGAAAGTTTTCCTTCTGCCACATAAAATTGAAATAGCGAATGGCATGGAGGCAATGCCATGTTATCAATAAACTCCACATTCCACGCACTCACAATTAACCTTCTGGAATCGGGGTTATTCTTAATTTGATCTATTAATTTTCCTATTTGATCTACAGCCCCACCATCTCTTGTTGGCCAACTTCTCCACTGATAACCATACACAGGTCCCAAATCTCCGTTTTCATCAGCCCATTCATCCCAAATAGACACTTTATTTTCCTTTAGATAGGCTATATTGGTGTCACCTTTCAAAAACCACAATAACTCATGAATAATAGAACGGAGATGCAATTTTTTAGTGGTAAGGCAAGGAAAACCTTCTTCCAAATTAAATCTCATTTGATAACCAAACACACTTTTTGTACCTGTACCGGTCCTATCTCCTTTAAACACACCATTATCCATGATATGTTTGCATAAATCGAGGTATTGTTGCATTGAAATATTTTTGAATTGCTTCAGCCTTAGAAGTGTGTACAATTTATAAAAAAAGATCCATACTGTTGATTCAGGAGTATTCTAGTTATCAACATTTTTCATTTACATTCATGCTTACTTAAGCAATGCCAGCTTCCGAGCCCTACCACAACATCAGTGGCGTCGATACCAATAACAGGCCTGTCTTTAACAATTCCACTAAGCGTTTCGATAGCTACCCTATCATTGTTATCACCAAAAACGGGTACTATTATTGCTGCATTGGCTATGTAAAAATTGAGGTAACTCGCAGGAATTCTTTGCCCATCATAATACAAAGGGCCAGGCATAGGAATGGTAACTATTTCCAATTCGGGCCACCAGGTATTACGTATTTGAAGCAATAACTCATAGTTACTTTTCAAAATGCTAAAATTTTCATCAGACACGGCCTCTTCTATCCCTATCACTATCGTATTTTGGTTGATAAAACGAGCAACATCGTCAATATGCCCATCCGTGTCATCACCCATTATCCCTTCTTTTAACCAGATAAACTTTTCTACCCCGAAGTTTTCAATCAATACTTTTTCTGCTTCACTCCTTGAAAACCCGTTCCTATTCACATTTAGGAGACAACTTTCTGTAGTCATCAGCACTCCGTTTCCGTTTACTTCAAACGACCCGCCTTCCAAAACTATTTTTCGGTATATCTTTGGAAAAGTGCTACTATTGGCCATATAACCGGACACGGCATTGTCCAGGTCGAATGGCAAATACTTCTCACCCCATGCATTGAACTCCCAACTCACGGCAGTCTTTCGATTGTTTGCATATATAAAATCACATCCTATATCGCGCATCCAGGAATCATTAGTATTCAATGTGTGAAACCTCACTTTATCCATTACTATATTTTTGGATTCAAGCAAATTTTCGACTTGTAGGCGATGTTCATTGGATTGAACAATAAGTTCTACCAGCTCCCCTTGTGTTATCACTTTGATGAAATCAGCAAAACTACGATGAACACTGCCTATCACATCTGATGGCCATGTGTCTGTGGCATGAGGCCAACACAACCAGGTAGCGCGGTGTTGTTCCCATTCGGGCGGCAAATAACTATTAGATTTCATCTATATATCTTTTTGTCAGGTCTGAAAATGAATCCACCCTACGATCTCTCAAAAAGGGCCATACTCTCCTATACTTTTCTATTGCTCCCAAATCTATTGTTACAAGCGATTGTTCTTCCTCAGTTCCCAATTGTTTAATAACCACGCCTAAAGGGTTGCACACAAATGAGTTTCCCCAAAATTGTAATCCGTGCTCTACCCCTGTTCTGTTAACAGACACCACAAAAACTCCATTTGCAATGGCGTGGCTCTTTTGGATGATAAGCCAGGCGTCTAACTCTTCTTTCCTGATCACCTCTGAAGCATCGGCATCCCAACCAATGGCTGTTGGATAAATGAGTACATCTGCTCCATTCAACGCTGTGAGTCTGGCTGCCTCCGGATACCACTGATCCCAGCAAATTAACACACCAATACGTCCATATGCAGTGGCAAATACACGATACCCTAAATCTCCCGGAGCAAAATAATATTTTTCGTAGTACCCCGGATCGTCAGGAATATGCATTTTCCTGTATTTACCAAGTATGGTCCCATCAGCATCTATAACAACAGCTGTATTATGAAAGAGTCCTTTTGCTCTTTTCTCAAACAGGGAAAGTATTAGAACTACTTTATATTCACATGCCAATGTTACATATTCAGATAGTTCGCTCTCAACTATACTATCTGCTAAATCGAAGTATTCTTTATTTTCTTCATGGCAAAAGTAATCGGTTTTAAACAATTCCTGGGTACAAATTACTTCAGCTCCACTCTGGGCTAACTCTTTGATTTTCAGGATCGCTTTATGGCTATTTTCAATTTTATTCGAACAACTGTCAAATTGAACCAGACCTATTTTCATTTGTTTAAATATTTATTTATGATATGTTCGGCCGCATCAAACTCACTCAACTTATTCTCAAATAGTTTGTCTTTGTACTCATTCAACAGCCCTGTTCTCTCCAATTCGAACCACATACGCTTTTCTACATGTTTGCGCAAACGGCTCAGTTTTTGCTTGTTTCTCAAGTCCATTAAATCTGATGTCTCCATATAACCACTTAGTTTGTGGTATAATTCTTTTACACTTTCCGGATCTTCCGTACTGGTTGGCAACACTAACTTCAAGCCCTGTTGATTGGTTGATCGTTGTTGATAAAGTAGCTGAGTCTCCCTAACTGCCGCATCGTTTACCAAATCTTTTTTATTAATGATAACGCCATCGATCATTTCCAATATACCTCGTTTTATAGCTTGTATATCATCTCCTCCATGTGCTTGTGTAATGTAAAGCAAAAAATCCACCATATTGCGCACGTCAAATTCAGATTGGCCTACCCCAACCGTTTCGATAATTATCACATCATAACCCGCAAATTCACAAAGTAAGACAGATTCATAAGTAGCCCAGCCTACGCCGCCTAATTTGGACGAACTGGCTGAGGGCCTTACAAATGCATTGGTATGCATACTTAGGTGTTCCATTCTTGTCTTATCTCCAAGAATACTTCCACCACTAATGGCACTTGAAGGATCGATACTCAGAACAGCCACTTTTTTCCCGGCTTCAACAAATTTCAAACCTAGCTTTTCTATGATAGAGCTTTTTCCAACACCTGGCACACCGGTTACACCTAAACGAAAAGTTTGTTTTTGAGGGAGACCATCATCTATTAATTTCATTAATAAAAAAGCCTTTTCTATGTCTTCATTTCTTCTGCTTTCTAGCAGGGTAATTGCTTTACTTAACGCAATTCGCTCACCGCTTTTTAACTGTTGAAATAAGTAGTCAATATTTTCGAACTTGGAATTCTTCAATAGAATTGATTAATTACATATCAAATATAGTAAATTCCCAACTTTTAAGAGTAAACTGAGAAGCGCATGCGTACTTTCATAGAGTTCATTAAACACATTTTTCGCGAATCGCTTAGGCTTTTTTTAGGCTTTATACGTCTACATAAAAAAATCTATACAGTAAAGAACTTTTTTGCTCCTGACAACCTGCTGGCTTTAGTTTTTATTTTAGGACTTTTTATTGGGCTAGGTCTTTTAGGTATCCAATTTAGAATTTTAGACCCAATAGGAGAAGCCTTTTCGGATGTAGAAATAACCGATGTAATGTTTTCTCAAATGGGAAAAAACGAGGAGATGAGGGGTAGTTACAATGGGGAAGATTTTCATGTCAAACAAGATCCCGATATTACGATTGTTAATATTGGTCATTTAAATCGTTTTGATATCGCTCGTCTTGTTTATACCATTCAGGGATGCAAACCAAAAGTCACAGCACTTGATGTGTGGTTTCCTGAAGCAAAACCAGATTCTATGCACAGTGATATGATTTTGACTGACATATTTTCACAAGACAGCAATATTGTCATAGTTAATAAGTGGAAGCATGACAAAAAAGGTCACATCATTGGTATCAACAATGCTTACGAACCTTTCGCCCTAAATACACACGGAGCTTTCGCCGATATGGATATTGATGCATCGCAAGGCAGTGCTTCCCATGATGTAGTACGAAAATTCTTTTCACACATTACTGTTGGTAAAGATACTTTTCCTGCATTTGCCACTAAAATTGCCGAGTTGTATGCTCCGGAAAAAGTGAAGAAATTGTATGGTCGCCAAAAAGAAGAAGAACGCATCAATTATGTAGGCAATATTTACATTCCTTTCTATGAGGAACGGTATTCAGACAAGAACAATTATGCTCCTCTTAACAATCATCCCTATTTCCGAACTTATGAATATGATGATGTCATTCAGCAAAATTTCGATTCACTCGATTTTAAAGACAAAATTGTTTTACTAGGATATCTTGGAGATCGTGTATATACACACGCTGCTGAAGACAAGTTTTTCACTCCTTTAAACCACAATTATGTGGGAAAAGCATCGCGTGACATGTATGGTGTTGTAATCCATGCAAACATCATTAGAACGATACTAAATGAAAATTATATTGACGAATTACCCAATTGGGCAGGCCATGTACTTGGTTTTTTCGTATTATATATTGTGTTCGCTACTTTCAGACCTATATATAATGATTATAAGGTTTGGTACGACGGTTTAACGAAAGCTATGGGAATTATCATGAGTTTGGGTATTCTGATAGTAATTGGCCTAATTTTTGATACATATAATTATGAGCTTAAATTTGGTGCAATCTACTTCGGATGTATCCTTCTCGCCGGTGACTTCCTCGAAATTTATTATGGACTCATAAAAAATATCGTTGGTAAGTTTAGAGCATAAATGTAACTTTGTATAACCAATCATTAAAAATTTAGTAATGCTATGAAAAAATCTATCATACTACTAAGTGCATTTCTAAGTATCATATTTACTATTAATGCCCAAGATCATGTTTTTCGAATCATGGCCACAAAGGGAGCCAACAAAATACAAAAAGGAACCTCCTGGTCTGCCATTTCGACAGGAACTAAAATGTACAAAGGCAATAAAATCCAGATTGCCAGCTCCGGATACGTCGGGTTAATTCACAAAACAGGAAGAACTCTTGAATTAAAAACGGCTGGGGTCTATGACATCATCAGCCTTGAAAGTAAACTGGGATCGAGCAGTAATTCTTTTGCAGAAAAGTATGCCAAGTTTGCTTTTAACGATATGGATGTTTCCACCAAAAAACACTCGGTAACAGGGTCGGTTACCAGAGGGCAGGAAATGGCTTATTTCGTAAACAAAAAACAAATTGAATTAATGCCAAACACACCGCTTTTTGTTACTTGGGTTTACAATGTAGACAGTCCTGATATCTTGGACAATTTCCGCCTGGAAGTATATTCTATGGAAGATGGTGTATTGCAAAAAATACCATTGGATAAAGACGCTATGTCAGTAAGCTTCACATTGAAAGAGGGCATTGAACCGGAAGACATTGCGCTGAAACTGGTTCACGACGATTTGAAAAATGAAGAATTGGATATCGAAATATCAGGTAGACCTTCGCCGGTACTTTCATGGGCGAAATCCTTGGACCCTGTATCCTTTGAAAAAGAATACAAGGCCCTTAAAAATGAATTAAAAGATGACACGCCAATGAATGATTTGATGTATGCTTCGTTCTTTGACGAACAAGGGTTAACTTCTTACGCTATTGGACACCTGGCCAGGGCTACTGAAAGCGCTCCTGACATTGAAAGCTTCAGAGATACTTATTTGAATTATCTAGAAGAGACACTAGAAGATTTGAAAAACAGAAATAAGGACCTGGGTCGTCTTGAAAATGCTATTGAGCATTATCTTAAAAAGTAATAAGAGTCTCAAGTCAATTAATAAAAAGGCGCTTTTCAGCTTGAAAAGCGCCTTTTTATTTTGTATTTTTAGTAATCTGTCAATGAAGCAATTAATGAATTTCAGAAGAACGGCGTTTTATTCTATCATTTTTTCATTAAGTATTTCTATGAGTTTTACCTTGAACTCTTGTGCTAAAACTTCACGCGGTATGTCTTTAGAAAAAAGAAAAAAGGTTCAAGCCAAAAGGAAAAAACGCAACCCATTTGATTGCCCTCAAATAGATTGCGATTAATTATTTATGAACTCGATATTATTAAACTAAAGCTGATATACTAGCTTCAAGGGCTTTGATTTTGGCCTCAGCATCGGCATATTTTTTACGCTCGGAAGCTACCACCTGTTCCGGAGCATTGTTAACAAATTTATCGTTCTGAAGCTTCTTATCTATTATCTTTAGTAAGCCCTGCGTATATTCCAACTCTTTTAAGAGCTTTTCTTTTTCGGCTTCGCTGTTTACAAGATCACCCAAAACAAGCCCAAGTTCGTCTGCACCCACAACAATATTAGCCGCATTTTCGGCTTTTTCGTCTACTATTTCAATGGATTCCAATCCTGCCAATGCACAGATAACCCCCTTGTATTTACCGTAAAAACCTTTGTCTGTAGTTTTAACTAATAAGGGCAAATTTTCTTTTTTTGCTATATCCTTTTCTGCGCGTATATTTCTTATTCCGGAAACTACATCCTTTACTTTAACCACCTCTTCTAAGACCTTCTTATCTTCGACTTCCAGCTTCGGCCACGTACTTCTGGTAATAAAGTCGGATGAAGATCTTTCGGAAGTATGTGACCACAACTCTTCTGTAATGAAAGGCATAAACGGATGGATAATTTGAAGGAGCCGCTCAAATATCGCGATAGATTCTTCTTTTGTTTTTCTGTCTATTGGCTCACCATATTCGGGCTTGACCATCTCTAAATACCAATCACAAAACTCGTCCCAAAACAATTTGTAGATCCCCATTAAGGCATCTGAAATTCTAAACTTATCAAAATTGGCCTCGATTTCAGAAAGTTGTTCAGCCATTTTAGATTTGAACCAGGTTATGGTCTGTTCATTGGGCACAGCGCTTCCCTCTGTCACTTCCCAGCTTTCTATGAGGCGATAGGCGTTCCAGATCTTGTTCGAAAATTTACTTCCTTGTTCACACAGCTTTTCATTGAACAAAAGATCGTTACCGGCAGGTGCAGAAAGCAGCATACCAACCCGAACACCATCCGCTCCGTATTTTTTTATTAAATCCAATGGATCGGGTGAGTTACCGAGCTGTTTAGACATCTTGCGTCTCTTTTCATCTCTAACCATCCCGGTGATATAGACATCTTTAAATGGTTTTTCTTTGCTAAATTCGTATCCTGCCATTACCATTCTCGCTACCCAAAAGAAGATGATATCAAAACCTGTCACCAAACTATCGGTTTGGTAAAAATACTTAAACTCTTCATTTTCAGGCTTGAGAATACCATTAAAAACAGACATTGGCCATAACCACGACGAGAACCATGTGTCCAACACATCATTATCTTGCATTAGATCTTTCATTTCAAGAGAAGTGTCCAATTCCTTTGCTTTGTTTAAAGCGTCTTCTTTGTTACGCGCAACGACATACGCTCCGTTTGGCAAATAATAGGCAGGAATCTGATGCCCCCACCATAGTTGTCTGGAAATACACCAATCCCGAATGTTTTCCATCCATGAACGATACATATTCTTAAATTTGGAGGGGTGTATTTGAACATTATCATTCAAGACATTCTCTAATGCCGGCTTCGCCATCTCGGTCATTTTACAAAACCACTGCGTCGAAAGCTTCGGCTCAATGACTTCGCTTGTACGTTCAGAATAACCTACATTATTCGTAATCTCCTCTACTTTCACCAATAAACCGGCCTCTTCGAGCTCTTTAACTATTTTTTTCCTGGCTACAAAACGATTTTCCCCTACATGAATTTGTGCTTTTTCATTCAGGGTTCCATCATCATTAAGGATATCTATTACCTCCAATTTATGTTTCTGTCCAAGCTCATAGTCATTAACATCGTGAGCGGGAGTCACTTTAAGACAGCCGGTTCCAAACTCCAAATCAACATACTCGTCTTCGATGATTGGAATCACTCTGTTGATAAAAGGAACTACTGCTTTTTGACCTTTAAGGTGTGCATGTCTTTCGTCATTAGGGTTAATACATATAGCCGTATCTCCCAGTAAGGTTTCCGGACGTGTGGTAGCAATGACTAAATAGGCTTCGGAACCTTCTATGGCATACTTAATATGATAAAGTTTGGACTGTACTTCTTTATGAAAAACTTCTTCATCTGAAAGAGCCGTCTGGCCTTTAGGGTCCCAGTTCACCATGCGAACGCCCCTATAGATATGGCCTTTTTCGTATAAATCACAGAAGACGTTTATTACAGATTCCGACCTGATATCGTCCAAAGTAAAAGCGGTGCGATCCCAGTCGCATGAAGCGCCTAATTTCTTCAATTGATCCAGTATTATACCCCCATATTTTTCTGTCCATTCCCAGGCATGTTTCAGAAATTCCTCTCTGCTCAGCTCACTTTTTTCAATACCTTTTTCTTTGAGCATATTCACGACTTTGGTCTCCGTGGCTATAGAGGCGTGATCGGTACCCGGAACCCAACAGGCTTCTTTTCCTTCCATACGAGCCTTTCTGATCAGAATATCCTGAATGGTATTATTAAGCATATGCCCCATATGTAATACGCCAGTCACGTTTGGAGGGGGGATTACAATTGTATATGGAGATTTATCCTTGTTTACCTTTGCGGCAAATACTTTATTATCGAGCCAGGTTTGATACCACTTATCCTCAACAGCTACCGGATTATAATTCTTTGATACAGCCATACACATTAATTTTTAGGGCTGTAAAAATAATGATTTAGGACAAAAGAGCAGCAGCCTTTCTATTAAAAAGTAAAAAATTATTGGGGATCTTTTTATTAAAAACTCGCCGCCAGTAACAAACTTAAATCTTTGTAGGATAAACCAAACTTTTCGGCTATATGTTTGCTGGTAACATTCCCTTTATAAGTATATACTCCGTTCATAAACCATTCTTTAGCATGTATCATATCATCTATACCTCCCGTCTTTGCTATTTGGTTGAGCATTGGAGTAAATATATAACTCAGCGCTCTTGTAGCTGTCCTGCTTACTCTTGAAGGTATATTCGGAACACAGTAATGAATAATATCATGCTTTAGGTATACGGGATTATCGTGTGTGGTGAGTCGTGATGTTTCAAAGCATCCTCCCTGGCTTATACTGGCGTCGATAATAATCGCCCCTTTTTTCATATTGGTAACCATCTCCTCTGACACCACACAAGGGCTTCTGCCCTCCTCAGAGCGAAGAGCTCCTATTACAACATCTGCTTTGGTAATATCGTCCATTAGTGTATAGTTATCTATTACAGAAGTATACACTTGCTCACCGATATTTTTCTTGAGCCTTCTCAATTTATAATGATGATTATCAAATACCCTGACTTCGGCCCCAAGGTGTCTTAAAACACGAGTAACGTTCTCACCAATTGTTCCGGCACCCAAAACAACCACCCTTATAGGGGGCACTCCGGTCACGGCTCCCAATACCACTCCCATACCATCTGTGGAGTTACTTAAATATTCTCCGGCAATTGAAATTATGCAGCTACTGGCAATTTCGCTCATCGCCTGAACTACAGGTTTCAACCCGCCTTTGTCTTCGATTAATTCAAAAGCAACAGAAGTTATTTTTTTCTTCTGAAGAGCCATCAGGTATTCTTTTTGTAAATGAGACATCTGGATTGCCGATATCAAAGAAGCTCCCGAATTCATCATTTCGATTTCCTCTAAACTAGGAGGCTCTACTTTAAGGACTAAATCGGCTTCAAAGACTTCTTTTTCAGAGTATACGATGGTGGCTCCGTGTTCACTATAAGAGTGATCATCGTAGTGCGCCTCTTTACCAGCAAGGCTCTCTACTTTTACTTCATGGCCATTACTCACTAAAATCCCAACAGATTCGGGAGTTAGGCACAATCGCTTTTCCTGTAGTTGTTTCTCTTTAGGAATTCCAATAGATAGTGACTGGGCATCTGACTTTACCTTCAGAGGTGATTCTTGAGGATATAGTGCTCTTTGCTTTGCCAGGGTGTCCAATGCGGGATTATAACGCTCTTTAGCCATGTTTTTTTACCACTAATTTTCTTTCTGTTGGTCCAGTTACAATAATTTGAATATGAACGTATTTCACAGGCCATAAGGACCTAATTCTCGATGGCCATTCAATAAAACACAAATCTCCCGAGTAGAAATAATCATCAACACCAATATCTAACGCTTCCTGTTCGTTTACCATTCTATAAAAATCAAAATGGTAAAAACGTTTACCACCAGCGTTCTGATATTCATTTACTAAACTAAAAGTTGGACTCGATACCGCATCAACGACCTGAAAATATTCACATATTGCACTTATTAGTGTGGTCTTACCTCCTCCCATTTCAGCATCGAAAAACCAAATTTTACTCCAACCTTCGAACGGTAATAAAAACCTTATCGCACCTTCAATAGCTTCTTTTGAAAATACTAACTCTGTATTTGCCAACTCTTTGCAATGTATTACGCTATAAATTTAGCAATTTTTGGCAAATTGCGGCTATCATGGGCTATGAAATATAAATTGTTCAATCCCTATTTCTTTCTTTTGGGGCTCAGCGTCACTATGGGAACAATCATTTCTTCCATCGAGATGCCTCCGTGCTGAAAAGAATCTTTATAGATATTTACATAGTGGTTGTAATTGTTTGGATAAACGAAGAATAGGTCTTCCTGTGTAAACACGAATGAAGATGACATATTCTGACGAGGCAACTTCACGCGCTCGGGATCAGAAACATCGTAGATATTCTTACCCTCATAATTCAGATTACGTCCCATCTTATAACGCAAGTTGGTATTGGTATTGCGATCACCAATAATTTTATGGGGTCTTTTCACACGAATGGTCCCATGATCTGTAGATATAAGCACTTTGGCGTCTGTTTCCGCGATTTTTTTCAATATATCATAAAAAGGAGAGTGAAGAAACCAGGATTTAGTGAGTGTTCGATAGGCAGCTTCATCACCGGCTAGTTCTTTAATCATGGCCATATCTGTGCGTGCATGTGACAGCATATCAACAAAGTTGTAAACAATACAATTTAAATCATTGCCCATCAGGTTATTGAAACTTTCAACCAGCTGATTTCCTTTTTCAACATTTAGTACTTTATTATAAGAAGCTTTATATGGAAGTCCTTTGCGATCAATTTGGCGTAATAGAAATTCTTCCTCATGATTATTTTTGCCCCCCTCGTCCTCTTCGCTCTTCCATATATCCTTACACATTTTAGACATTTCTAAGGGAGTAAGCCCGGAAAAGATAGCGTTTCTCGCATAAGCGGTTGTGGTAGGTAAGATGGAATAATAGACTTCTTCACTCTCTATATTGAAATAATCGGTGATAAAGGGTTCCAACACCCTGTATTGGTCGAATCTTAAATTATCAACTACAATAAAGAATACTTTGTCTCCTTCTTCCAAAAGCGGAAAGACATATTCATCCATTAATTCATGGGAAAAAACAGGCCTTTCTTCTGTATTTCTGTTTATCCAATCTTCATAATTATCTTCTACAAAGCGGCAAAAATTACTATTAGCTTCACTTTTTTGCATTTCAAGCACTTCTTTCATGCTTTTGTGCTCTGTTTCTTCAATCCCAATTTCGTGGTGGATTAGTTTTTTGTACACATTAACCCAATCGTCGTGATCAATAACGTCGTTATACGTCATACTAATCTGTTGAAAATCGCGCTGATAAGAAGCATTGGTCTTCTCAGAAACCAAACGTTGTTTGTCTAAAATTTTCTTAAGCGATAACAAAATCTGATTAGGATTTAAAGGCTTAATTAAATAATCAGAAATTTTACCTCCAATTGCTTCTTCCATAATATATTCTTCCTCGCTTTTGGTAATCATCACACAAGGAATAGAGGGAAATTTCTTTTTTATCTCATTTAATGCCTCTAGTCCAGACATACCAGGCATATTTTCATCCAAAAACACTACATCGTAATTAGATTCATCAACACTTTCTAATGCTTCCACCGCACTATTAACAGGTGTCACGTTATACCCCTTCTCTTCTAAAAACATTATGTGCGCTTTTAACAACTCAATTTCATCGTCGGCCCACAAAATATTATATCTTTGCATAAATTTATTTTAATATTGACGTTTGATAGATTAACGCTCGTTATTTAATAAAATTTTGAACAAGAAAAAAATATTCAACGATCCGGTTTACGGATTCATAAGCATTCCGAGTGATTTAATTTTCGACATCATAAATCACCCTATTTTTCAACGATTAAGAAGAATCTCACAACTGGGACTCACAAGTTATGTATACCCGGGCGCCTTACATACCCGGTTTCATCATGCTTTAGGGGCTATGCACTTAATGGGTGAGGCATTACAAAACCTTAGAGGAAAAGGTCATGAGATTAGTGATCATGAATTCGAATCTGCTCAAATAGCCATATTATTGCACGATATAGGACATGGTCCATTTAGTCATGCATTGGAAAGTGCCATAATGCCGGGAGTACACCACGAAGATCTTTCACTGGTAATTATGGAAAGGTTAAATGCACAATTTAATGGTGCAATATCTACTGCCATAGACATTTTCAATCATGATTATAGTCGTCCTTTCTTGTCACAGCTGGTCTCAAGCCAGCTGGATATAGACAGGCTTGACTACCTGCAGCGAGATTGTTTTTTTACAGGAGTGTCGGAAGGAACAATTGGAGCTAGCAGAATTATTAAAATGTTGGACGTTTCGCAAGACCATCTGGTGATTGAGCAAAAAGGGATATACAGTGTTGAAAACTTTTTAAACGCTCGACGCCTCATGTATTGGCAAGTTTACCTTCATAAAACTTCGGTAAGTGCCGAACAAATGTTAATTCTATTATTTAAACGTGCAAAATTCTTAGCAAGTCAAAATTATGACTTATTTTGCACCATAGAACTAAAATCATTCTTAGAAAAAGATATCAATATTCCCGAATTGGTAACGAATGAATCCTATTTTAACTACTTCACTAATCTAGATGATTACGATATATGGGGAGCTATTAAAATATGGAAGAATTTAGATGACAAGATACTATCTACAATCTGCAATTACTTATTGGAAAGAAAGCTTTTCAAAATAACACTCACTAACGACCAAGTAGATAAGACAAAAATAAATGATATCAGAGAAAATATTAGTAAGAGTTTTAACATTAAGAAAAAAGACAGTGCTTATCTTTATGCGACAGGCAGTATCAGTAATGAGGCCTATGTTTCTAAAGGTAAGCATATAAACATTATCTCAAAAAAGGGTGAGATAAAAGATGTGGCACAGGCATCGGATTTACCTAATATTAAAGCTATAAGCAAAATAGTACGAAAGAATTTTGTTTGTTGGCCTAAAAAGTAACTATATGAAATTTTCTATTAAAGATATTGGTCTTTTATTGCAAGGGACTGTTGAAGGGAAAGAAGACGAATTTATTAGTAATGTTGGAAAAATAGAAGAAGCGAAAAAGGGAGACATTGCTTTTCTCGCCAACCCCAAATACGAAAGTTATATTTATGATACCAACGCGAGTGCTGTAATTGTGAACAAAGAATTTGTTCCAAAACAAACACTAAGCACTACCTTGATACGCGTGGACGACCCTTATACCTGCTTCACCAAACTACTGGAGGAATATGACAAGCTAATCAATATGTCCAAAGCAGGCATCGAAGAACCTTCATTCATTGGGAATAACAGTGAAACCGGGGCAAACATTTACCGTGCTGCTTTTTCATATATAGGATCGAATTGTCGCATTGGTAAAAACGTAAAAATTCATCCGCATGTGCATATTGGTGATAATGTTACCGTTGGCGATAATACCATTTTATTTGCCGGTGTAAAAATATACAGCAACTGTAGCGTTGGGTCGCGTTGTACCTTGCACGCCGGCTCTGTAATAGGAAGTGATGGATTTGGTTTTGCTCCTCAGGCAGATGGTAGTTATAAAACAATTCCACAATTAGGAAATGTAGTGATAAAAGATGATGTAAGCATAGGTGCCAATACTGTTGTAGACTGCGCGACGATGGGGTCCACAGTAATAGAATCGGGAGTTAAACTTGACAATCTCATACAAGTAGCTCATAATGTTGAAATTGGAAAAAACACCGTAATCGCTGCTCAAACAGGAATCTCAGGCTCCACAAAAATTGGAGAGCAATGTATATTTGGAGGCCAGGTAGGTATAGGCGGACATGTAAAAATCGCCAACAACACCAAACTCGCAGCGAAGACAGGCATCATTAAAACAATAAGAAAAGAAGGGGAAGCACTTGTTGGACAGCCTGGGTTTCCAGTAAAAAATTACTTTAAATCCTACGCTGTTTTTAAAAACCTTCCCGAAATAGTCAACCGTATTGAGGAATTGGAAGAAAAAATTCTAACTTTGCGGTCCGAATAGGAAAAGTATGAACGTAAAACAACACACTATTAAAGAACCAGTATCTGTTTCCGGCATCGGTTTACATACTGGTAAGTCTGTTAATTTAACCTTTAAACCTGCCGGTCCGGGACATGGTATTAAGTTTAAAAGAGTTGATTTACCGGAAGAACCTGTTATTGATGCCGACGTAGACAACGTAGTGGATATTTCCCGCGGAACTACGCTCGAACAAAACGGTGCTCGTGTTGCTACAGTCGAACATGCTCTTGCTGCTCTGGTTGGCTTGCAGGTAGATAATGTTATTATTGAACTAGATGCCGATGAAATCCCCATCTTAGATGGTAGTTCCATTCAATTTATTGAAGCACTGGAAACGGTAGGTACTGAAGAGCAAAATGCTTTTAGAGAATACGTTGAAATACCAGAAGGCATTACATATGAAGATTCTGAACGGAATGTTGAACTTGCAATACTTCCATTGAACGACTACAGGGTAACAGTAATGGTTGACTATAACTCACCTATTTTAGGTAGTCAACATGCCTCTTTAAATAATATTTCAGACTTCAGAGAGGAAGTAGCCAGTTGTCGTACTTTCTGCTTTTTACACGAATTGGAAGCGCTGCACAAACAAGGCCTGGTAAGAGGCGGGGATTTAAACAATGCTATCGTAGTTGTCGATAAAGTTATAGAAGACGACCAGCTGAAAGACTTAGCTACCTTATTTAATAAACCTACAGTCAAAGTACAAAAAGAAGGTATTTTGAACAATGTAGAATTACGATATAAAAACGAACCTGCCCGTCATAAACTGTTGGATGTAATAGGAGACCTGGCACTTGTAGGAAAACCATTGAAAGGTCAAATTTTAGCTGCCCGTCCGGGACATGCCGCCAATGTAGCGTTCGCAAAAAAAATTAAAGACAGCCTGAAGGCAAAGAAACGAAGATCTACAGCCCCTCGTTTTGATTCAAAGATTCCACCATTATTAGACGCGAAGCAAATTTATGAGGCACTACCTCATGACTATCCGTTTAAGTTGGTTGACAGAATCGTACATCTCGATGAAAAATCTGTTATAGGTATTAAAAACGTTACTATTAACGAACCATTCTTCCCTGGCCATTTTCCTGACAACCCGCTCTACCCCGGGGTACTTCAAATTGAGACCATTGCTCAGGTTGGCGGAATTTTTGTATTGAATACAGTAGAAGACCCAGAAAACTACTGGACACTATTTATGGGAATTGATGAGTGTAAATTCAGAAGACCTGTAGCACCAGGTGATACGTTTGTAGTTCGTTGCGAACTTCTGGCACCCATCAAACGAGGTATAGCCCAAATGAAGGGACAAGCATTTGTTGGAGACAATTTAGTGTGTGAAACAAAAGTTCTTGCCAGCATCGTTAAAAAGACACAATGAGCAAATTATCATATATACACGAAAATGCTGTAATAGGCAAGAATACAGATATAGGTGCTTTCACAACGGTCGATGATAACGTTGTGATTGGTGATGACTGTTGGATTGGCCCCAATGTAACTATCATGAGTGGGGCAAGAATTGGAAATAACTGCAAGATATTTCCAGGCGCTGTTATTTCTGCCATCCCTCAGGATCTTAAATTTCAGGGAGAAAATACGACTGCTGAAATCGGAGATAATTCTGTTATCAGAGAGTGCGTAACTATTAATCGGGGAACAGCAGATCGTTTTAAAACAGCCGTTGGCAGCAACTGCCTAATCATGGCTTATGTACATGTTGCACACGATTGTGTTGTAGGTGACTACTCCATTTTGGGTAACTCTGTTCAAATGGCCGGACATGTGGTGGTACACCCAAATGCTATCATTGCCGGTACAACAGCCATCCATCAATTTGTACATATCGGTAGTCATACAATGATACGGGGAGGATCTCTCGTAAGTAAAGATGTGCCTCCATTTACCAAGGCCGGACGTGAACCTTTGAGTTATGTAGGGGTCAACTCCATCGGATTGAGGAGAAGAGGTTTTAGCAACGAAAAAATCAACGAAATTCAGGATATTTACAGGACCCTTTACCTAAAAGGTCACAACAATAGCAAAGCACTCGAATTGATCGAAACGGAGCTTCCTGCTAGTGAAGAACGAGATATTATCCTGGATTTTGTTAAAAACTCGAGTAGAGGAATCATGCGCGGTTATATTCCTTTAAATGCCAGATAAAAATGGATATCGTTCTCGCTGATATAGGCAAGAGATATCAATTTGACTGGATTTTCAAACAAGTTTCGTATCAATTTAACTCCAATAGCGCCTGTGCGATTACCGGCTTTAACGGATCTGGTAAATCTACACTACTGAAGCTAATTGCCGGAATAGAATCTCCTTCTAAAGGGACCATTAACTATATAGACACTAATCGGCAAAAAATTGAAAAGAGTGAATTATTCAAACAATTGAGTATTGTTGCGCCTTATCAGGAACTCATTGAAGAGCTCACATTGAAGGAAGCTCTAAACTTTCACTTTAGTCTTCGAGAAGGTGATGGCTATCACCCTGAAGTACTTGAAGCCGCTCAATTAGACAAATCATTCAACAAACAGATACGTGACTTTTCTTCCGGGATGAAACAAAGGCTGAAATTAATTCTTGGCCTTTATACAAAAAGTAAAATACTACTTTTAGATGAACCAACGGTAAACCTGGATTCACAGGGTACAGATTGGTTTTTATCTGAAATACATAAGCTGCTTCATAAAAGAACCATTGTCGTGTGCTCAAACCTTAAGCACGAATTTGAGTATTGTTCTGAAATATTACAAGTAGATCAATTCAAACCCTGAGCTGAAACGTTTATAAAAGAGCGACAGAGTCTCCCAAAGATTAAGATGTCGCAGAGATTTTTCAAACTTATTTTTATTCATTCATTATTACAATAGTAACGCCATCGCCACCACGCTCGATGTGCTCATCGTGCAAGGAATGAATCTGCGTATAATCTTTCAAAGTTGTTCTTATAACATTTCTGAGTATACCGTTACCTCTTCCATGAACAATTCGCAACTGCTGCAGGCCAGCCATCAATGCATCGTCTATAAAACGCTCCACTTTCTGAAGTGCTTCTTCTGCCCTGTCGCCGCGTACATCCAATTCTGAAGTAGCATTCATGCTCTTATTTAACATAGTAGCTCCGGATTGAGCAGACTTGCTCTCGCGCTTAATTTCCTTCTTTGAAACCCGAACAAGCTCCTTCTTTTTCTTGTGCATACGTAAGGCTCCGACTTGTATTTCAATATCGTTACCAGCCATTCCTACTACTTCGCCCCATATATCGCTGTCTTTCACTTTCGCAAAACAGCCTATTTCAAGATCTCCTCCTATGGTTTTTATTTCTTGCTGATCTTCAACGGGCTCTGGTTTTTCCGATTGCTTCACCCGAAGTTTCCCCTTATTAAACTTCTCTAATTTGTTTCTAGCCTGTTCTACAGAACGTTTATTGGCCTTAGATTCCTTGATAACACGAATGGTTTTCTCGATTTCCTTGTTGGCTTCGGCAACGAGCGATGCTCCTTCCGTCTTTGCTTTTAGAATAATACTCTTCCTATTTCTGTCGAGGTGTTTCTTGAGCTCCAAATAGTCTTCTTTACTTTCGTTTAATCGCTTTTTGGTAGCTTCCAGTTCCTTTCTTTCTTTCTGATAAGCAGACTTTTCCCGTTCCAGTTCTCTTATTTCATGATCATAATCAATTTTACCCTTTCCAACTTTTTGGGCAGCCCTTTTAATGAAGTCATCGTCCATTCCGATCTTACGAGCAATTTCCAGGGCAAAAGAGCTTCCGGGTTTGCCAATTTCCAATTCATAGGTGGGTTTCATGGTCTCGTTGTCAAACAACATCGCTCCATTAACCACGCCTCCATTGTCTCGTGCATAGTTTTTCAGATTGCTATAATGCGTGGTGATTACTCCGAAAGATTTTTTTACATTAAACTCATGCAGTAAAGTCTCCGCTATTGCGCCACCATACTCAGGCTCTGTTCCCGTTCCAAATTCATCGATTAGTAAAAGCGTTTTTTTATCCGCTTCTTTGAGAAACAGGTGCATACTTGCCAGATGAGCACTATAAGTACTTAACTCATCTTCGAGTGACTGTTCATCTCCAATATCTGCCATTAATTGTCTAAATACACCGAAACGGCTCTCTTCCTTGTCTACAGGCACTAACAACCCACACTGAAGCATATATTGAAGCAGCCCAACAGTTTTCAAACTAACGGACTTCCCACCTGCATTCGGACCCGAGATTACTAAAATCCGGTTCTCATCATTCAATTGAACATTGATTGGTTTCGTCTTTTTAATTCCCAGGCTAAGAAGTAACAAGGGATGACGGGCTTCTTGCCATGATACAACAGGTCTATCTTGAATGATCGGACATACCGCATCCATTTCTTTAGCCAACGAAGCTTTAGCCCTTATAAAATCCATATATCCCAGAAAGGTATATATTTCCAGCAAGTCATGTGCGGCCGCCCCAATTTGTTCTGTTAACCCCGATAATATACGAATCAGCTCTCTTCTTTCCTGAGATTCCAGCTCCCTTATTCTATTATTTGCTTCAAAAACCTGATCGGGTTCCAGATATGTCGTTTGTCCGGAATCGGATTCATCGTGAATAAGACCTTTAATTTTACGTTTATACTCCGATTTTACCGGTATTACCATCCTGCTGTTTCGTAGTGTAGGTAGCGATTTGCTATCGGTAAACCCTTCTTGTTTTGAAGATTTAAGAATACGATCAATTTCAGACCTGAGTACCTGTTTATGTTTAATAAGTCCGGTACGAATAGCCGCTAACTCATTAGTGGCATTATCTCTTACTTTCCCGTTATCATCGAAAACAGCGCTAATATTGTTTACAAGCACTAAGTCTATAGAAACATTACTACAAACTTCCCGCAAGTACTTATAAGACTCTTCTGTGGCATTATAGACATTGTTAACACAGGCACTGGCTGCCTTCATTGACAAACATACCTCATAAAGGTCTTTTTCTTCCAAAAATGCACCGGGTATCTGGGCTCTTTTTACCGCCGTTCGCTTATCGTAAAAATGCTCAGTAGGAATCGAGGTATTTTGTTGTTGTAATAATATAAACTCCTCTACTTCCCTGAGTTTGGACAGTATCTTCTTTTTATCAGTATGCCAGGACATTTGCTGTGCATGTTGTCTCCCCAACTCACTATCGCAATATTCCAGTAACTTGTTTCTTATTTTATCAAACCCTAATTTAGGCTCTATCATCTGTATCACTTTCACAAAAATAAAACTTTATTTCACCGATTTTAAATAGTATCAAAAGTTTTGTAACCGATTTCTACTCTTGCGTTATGAGTGTGATTTCAGAGCTATAATTAAGGAAGCGTGCGGCATCATCAAACAAAACAGGATATCATTAAAGAATTGGAGTTTATTGAGGCTTCGAAAACTAATCCTGCAAAATTCAGCTTCTTATATGACAAATACCACGAACAAATTTTCCTCTATGTATTCAAAAGAGTAGACAATGAAGCAATAACTGCAGACATCACTTCTCAGGTTTTCTATAAGGCATTAAAGAATATACGCAATTTCAAATTTCAAGGTGTTCCTTTCTCTGCATGGCTCTATCGAATTGCTTCTAATGAGACTAATATGTTTTTTAGAAAAACTAAAAAACAACGTTCAATTACACTAGAAGATCATCATGCGGAGATTTTTGTACACGGAAACAGCGAAATGGATACAGAGGATAAATTGATTATATTGGGACAAGCCCTGAACCAATTGAAAGTTTATGAAGTTGAATTGATAGAGTTAAGGTACTTCGAACAGAAACCATTCAGGGAAATCGCTTTTATACTTGGCATTACGGAAACTAACGCCAAGGTACGCACACATCGCATTTTACAAAAACTAAAAAAGATATTGGCATCAGCCGAATAAATAAATGGCCAAATACAAAATAAATATTAACAAACCGCTTCCCAGTTCAAAAAAAATAGCTGACTACAAGAACTTTGACAACGTACTTAGTTCTTACAGTAAAATGCACCGGCCATTGTATTTACTCAGAAATATTTATCGGGATCAGAAATTGCTCAGATGGATTATATTCTTCATGATTATTTTACTTACTATTTACTTTACACATAAAAAAATAGATTCTAAAAATAAAAAAAGCCATAATACCATAGAGGTAACACCATCAAATCCCCAGGAACCTTAGTGAAATTGTGGCTTCATTACTTCAATACGTTTTGACAAACTGTCTACCACATGTTCCCAAACGTTCTTATATAATTCAATATCACTCGAATAGAATACAAAACTAGAATCGAATTGCGCTACATCTATATTATATTTCTTCAACACTTGTGGCTTATAATAACTATGAAACAATACTGCCGCCGAATCTTTGTGAAGCCCCAATTTATCCATTTGTCCCTGAGCAACAGTTAAATCTGTAAGCATTCGCCCCATGGTAACTTCATCGATAATATGAGGGGGAATTTTCTTTTCCTGCTTACATCCCAGCAATAAAATTGAAAATATAACGATAAGCTTTTTTCGCATGGTGTGAAATTAAACAAATATGTTATAATTTTGAACGTTGTTATAGAAACAAAATTTCTTGATGTATTAAATAAAAAAGCTATAACTGCGTTTTTTGTATTTGAATAGCTCATATGCAAGATTTAAAAAAGCTCTTAAAAAAACTCAGACGCTACGAAATTAAGATTCGAAAAGCGGTGAACTCACAAATGAGTGGTGAATACAAATCTGTATTTAAAGGGACCGGCCTCGAATTTGACGATGTCCGTGTATATCAATATGGTGACGACATTCGAACAATTGACTGGAATGTAACTGCCAGGGGTCAGGAAACATACATTAAAACTTTCAAAGAGGAGAAAGATCAATCTATTTTCTTTTTGCTCGATGTGAGCGCTTCTCAAATGATAGGCAAGCCCGATAATCAAAAGATTGATATTGCAAAAGAGATTGTCGGTGTCCTGGCACTTGCTGCCGCCAAACAGGGATCGCAGGTAGGGCTGATATGTTTTTCTAACGACAAAGAGAAATATATAAAACCCGACAAGGGCGACCGCCACGTAGTAAACATAATTGGCGCTCTAAACAAACTTGAACCTAAAGAAAGCAAAACAGACATCAAAAAAGGGCTTGCCTTTGCTTTGGGACTGATCAAGAAAAAAAGTATTGTAGTGCTTTTATCTGATTTCATTGACGAAGGTTATGAATCTAACTTTAAGGCACTGGCCCGAAAACACGATCTTATAGTCATTCAAACATACGACCGTCGAGAAACGAAACTCCCCAGACTGGGAATTATACCTGTACGTGATAAAGAATCAAATAAAACTATGTGGGTTAATAGCTCTTTTCCTGGTTTTAGAAAGAAAACGACAAAATTCTTAAAAGAAACTATGCAGAGACTAGAATCGCTTTGCAAGAAAAACCAGGTGGACTATGTACAAATAAGTACCGACGAAGTATATGTAGATAAACTGGTAGAATTGTTTAAAACGAGAAACAGAACTTGGAAAAATGCGAAATAAAGGAGCGCTCATATTTCCCTTTCTACTATTAATTGGCATCGTGCTTACATACGCACAGCCTTACAAACCCTATGGAAGATTTCTAAAAACAGAAATTAAAGTTGGAGAACAGGTAGATTTTGTATTGACATTTAATTACCTCAAAGATAGTTTGGTGGTTTTCCCGGACAGTAATTATAATTTCGGCCAATTTGAATTGGTCTCCAAGCAATATTTCCCCTCCAAAATAGTAGACAGCCTCAGCTTTGATAGTACTATTTATACCCTCAGAACATTTGAGTTATCAGATAAAGCTACATTATCACTTCCTGTTTACTTACTAAATGGACAGGACACTTTTCGCGTCCATACCCGTGCCGACACCATTAATATAAAGCACCTGGTAAGTGAACTACCGGATGAAATAGTACTAAAAAAAGACTTGAGTTATCATCAAATTGAAGAAGCTCCAAACCACTACCTAAGTGCGGCTATTATAATCGGTATTGTAATAATTCTCATCGCTTTATTCATCCTATTGCGCAAACCCTTATTAAAAAGGTGGAAACTCTACAGAATGTCCAAAAAACATGAAACGTATCTGCAATCTATCGAACATATTCTGGCAGGGAATAAGGGGCAAAAACAAGCGCAAAGCTTTCTTTCCACATGGAAAAAATATTTGGAAGAAATTGAGAGAGCACCTATTTCGACCATGACCTCACGAGAACTGGCCACTAAGTACCACAATATTCCAAATATCAAAAATCATCTGGAACGAATAGATAAAGTGATCTATGCAGGTTTACCTGACGATGCGCTAAAAACAACTTTTAAAGACTTACAAGAATTTTCATTGGAAATGTATTCCAAAAAGCGGAAAGATTTAATCCATGAATGATATAGAAAAAAAGTGGTTCGATTTTAAGTGGTTCGACTATGAATTATTAGTCAATGAATATGAATATGTATCTCCTGAATTCATTTATTTAGCTGTTGCTGCTCTAATAGCAATACCTTCCCTTTTCTTTTTACGTTTTTTATTGGGCACTTTTTTTGGTAAAAAGCTTGATGTAGCCATGCTCGAAAAAAATATCAGACGCTTTAATCTATCGGCAATATTACAAATCATACCATCAATGCTCATGTCATTATTTGTTGCGCTGGTATTATTTGCACTTTCGAGGCCTCAAAAAACAGAAGAGCACCCACCTGAGAGATGGAGCGAGGGTATTGATATTTCACTTATCATCGATATTTCCAATTCTATGCAGTTAATGGATTTTAAACCAAACAGACTGGAAAAAGTAAAAAAAGTAGCACAAAACTTCGTAGAAAACCGTATCCAGGACCGAATTGGTGTAGTCATATTTAGAGGACAAGCCTTTCCCCAGGCACCATTAACCACAGACTACAGCTATGTAAAACAAGAGATTAAGGACATCGATTTCGAAATTATTAGAGAAGAAGGAACGGCAATTGGAAACGCTATTCAATGCGGAATGAAACAACTCAAAGACTCTGAAGCCAAGTCTAAAGTAATGATTCTTCTAAGCGATGGCGAAAACACGGCGGGAAACCTCGACCCTATTGATGCAGCTATGAAGGCACACGCTTTTGACATAAAAATTTACAGCATAGGAATCGGTAAAGAAGGTCAAGTTCTGGCCGGTGAAGATAAATACAGGGATTTCTTTGGTCGCATCCATACACGACCAAGGTACGTGCAGAGCTCGCTCGATGAAACAGCACTAAGACAAATTGCTAAAATTGGAGAAGGGCAATTTTTCCGTGCGAATGATAGTAATGGACTCAAAAAAATATTCGAAACAATTGACGAAATGGAAAAATCGGAAATATTGGAGCAGCGATTTAAAAGTACCACCGATTTTTATCAGATTTACCTCATCTGGGCATTGATTCCATTCTTCCTCTGGCTGCTTCTTAAATCTACTTTTATAACAAACGCACTTCTGGATTAAAATGGGTTCAATTGCAGAAAATCTAACTGACGTAAAAAACAAAATCCCACATGAAGTTACGCTGGTAGCAGTTTCAAAGACCAAGCCTAATGAAGCTATACAAGAAGCATATGATGCAGGTCAACGCGATTTTGGGGAGAATAAAGTACAGGAATTGGCAAAAAAAGCGGAAGAATTACCTGGTGATATAAAATGGCATATGATTGGTCACTTACAACGAAACAAAGTAAAGTACATCGCCCCTTTTGTCCATCTCATCCATGCAGTCGATACTATTCGATTATTAGAAGAAATTAACAAACAGGCTGCGAAACATAAGCGTGTTATTAACTGTTTGTTACAAGTACATATTGCCGAAGAAAAAGAAAAATTCGGTTTCAGCGAGGACGAAGTATTAGCATTATTGTTGCAAGAGGATTACCTGCAATCTTTGCCACATATTTCCATCATTGGGTTAATGGGCATGGCTACAAACACTGCCGACGAGGTGCAGATAAGGAATGAATTCAAAAAGCTCTCCAAATTTAAACAAGAGCTACAAAATCAAACAAAACTCGGACTTCATGAGTTATCGATGGGAATGAGCGGAGATTTCCCTATTGCTATTTCCTGTGGTAGTACAATGGTTCGCGTTGGCAGTTCAATATTTGGAACTAGAAACTATCATTAGATATGCAAAAACTATTTATAATTATAGCGGCTATATCAGGCGCATTAGCTGTAGGCTTGGGAGCTTTTGGTGCACATGCTCTAAAAGATTTCTTGGAACGTTCGCAAAGAACGGCCGTTTTTGAAACTGCCGTGAGGTACCAATTTTATCATACACTGGCATTGTTGCTGGTTGGCATATTACTTTTCAATGTACAGCATAAAATGATGGGCTGGGCCGGCTATGCATTTATTGTGGGTATAATACTTTTCTCAGGTTCTCTATATACCTTATGCGCAACAAATATTAAAATGCTGGGAGCAATTACTCCTCTTGGAGGTGCTGCCTTTATTGCAGGTTGGATATTCTTATTAATCGGGATTTCAAAAAGTATTTAAAAAATCAACACAACTACTGTGTTAGAACATTAGCATAGATCTTCAACTTGGCAGTTTGAGCAACATTATAAACTACCGTAATAGTTTTTCGCTGCACGCCTTCTTTGTCCAAAGAATCAAACTCCACTTTTATGTTCCCCGTACCCTTGGGAGGCACAGGTTCTTTTGTCCAGGAAGGAGATGTGCAACCGCAAGAAGCTACCACATTCTTAATAAAAAGTGTGTCTGCACTATTATTAACAAATTCAAACTCAGTATTAACAACCTGTCCCTGCTCTATTTCACCAAAATCGTGTTCAGTCCGATCAAACTTCAAAGGTGTGAGTGCTACTTCATTTTGCTGAGCGAAAATTTGAACGCTATAAGTCAGAACAAAAAGCAGAAAAGCGAATTTAATTAAATTCATAGCGACATTTTTTTATTGAAAATAGTACAAAAATCAGACCAATAAAACCTTACTGGTCCTATATTATCCCATAATAGCAATTATTTATAAATAACTTTACTTTTATACTGAATTAAGAATCATGCAGGAAGAAATCATTCAAACCTTTGGAAACAAGCTTAGAGTTCGAGTTTCGGGTGTTTTAATCGAAAACGAATCGGTTCTATTAATTAAACATAAAACCCTGCCTCCGGTTAATAACTTCTGGTCTCCGCCAGGTGGTGGTTTATCCTATAACGAAACACTTAAAGATTGCCTGGAACGAGAGTTTTTTGAAGAAACGAACTTGAGCATAAAAAGTGCAGAATTAATATGTATGAACGAATTTTTGCAGGCTCCACTACACGCCATAGAGCTCTTTTTTCTTGTAAGCAGTTATGAAGGGGAGTTAAAGCTAGGAAAAGATCCTGAACTGGCTCACAACAAACAGATTATTGAAGAATTGGAGTTTATACCGTTTTCACAACTTAAAAAATTCCCAAAAGCATCTTATCATCCTATTTTCCACGACCTGGATCAACTCGAAGATTTCAGATACAGAAAGAGTATTATCCGGTAATATTCTTGATATTTTATGCAACATATGCCAAATAATACTGTTCTTATAACAAACGCGTAGCATAATTGTTGATAACTTTATTAACTTTGATAAGTTTTTAAATGGAATTCGTAAAAATATAATCAAAGATTATTTATTTTTACAACTAGAACGATGGACTAATGAATATAAGAGTTATTATTTCTGCCATTTTATTTCTTTCGAGTATTTTTTTCTCTGTTTGGTTGTATAATATCATTCAGGAAAGAAAAGAGGAAATAGTATTAATTAACACCACCGAAGACGCCATTAAAGAACGTCTGAAACTAATCCGGGATATTCAGGCTTCCTACTTTGCTTCTAAAGGTACTTATGCCAAGAAGTGGTCGGAGATGGTCGATTACTGTGAAAATGACAAAATTTATACTGTTGTAAAATCCGACACCATCTTCAAGGACTGGTACTACTACGGGAAAGACAGTATTGGTGTGATAGTAGACACTATCAACTCTACGTTTGTTAAGGACTCCCTGTTATCGGCTCCCGAGCTTGCAAATTTTGATATTAAGACACTGGGAAATATACCTGGAAACAAAGACAATAAAGAATTTGATATCTGGACAGGGGTAATAGACGATGCACACGGATATGACATTAAAGATGTTGATCCGATCAACCCTGAAAGAATCAACGGAGGACTGGACACACTTAGAATTGGGTCTAAAAAAGTAGCTACAACAAGAGGTAGCTGGGAAAAATAACTATTGAAAGTAGCGGCGGCAACATATCGGCATATTATAAACATCAAGGACGATAAGTTTGATGTTCATGAAATTGCCAACTACACACTCTACCTTCAAATAAGTGATTCTGAGTTCGATGTCTGTGTTATTGACATGAATTCCAAAAGGTGTTTAATGGCTGAAAAATTCACCCTTGGAGCTGTTTACTCGTCTACTCAAATCACCGATCAACTGGAATTAATCTATGATGATCATACAACTTTGCAGGCAGGATATTGGAAAGAAGTGGTCATTGGCTTCAAAAACACGCAATTCTCACTCATTCCATCTTCTCTTTTCTCAGAAAACGACCTCGAACATTATTTAAGGCTAAACAGTCCTTTTGATCCGAATCGAGAAAACATCAATTTCATAAAACATAAAAACCTTGAATTATATAATGCCTTTGCTTATGATAAGCATATATTCAACTGGTTTTGTGAAAAATATTCAATGCGTACTGTTTCCGCATGTCATCAAACCAGCGCATTTATAGAAGGTATACACAAAGGGGCTAATTTTTTAAATTCAAGCAAGCGCATGTATATCAATTGTGACAGCACTAAATTGAATATTATTGTCACCAAGGACACACACCTGGAATACTGTAATTTATTCGAATATAATACCGCTGAAGACTTAACCTATTATACCATGTTCGTTATTCAGGAATTAGGACTGGACCCAGACCAAATCCCTGTAACATTATGGGGAAATTTTGATCAGACTTCCATCCATTTTGCACGTCTGTTTAAATACATTCGCTATTTGGAATTAGGGAAAAGGCCCAATATGCTTAAATTTGGTTATCAATTTGATGAGTTATATGACCATCAATTTTTCGATTTATACAACATCCATTTATGTCACTAAATTCCAGGATAGCTGTATTTCCCGGTTCTTTTGATCCTTTCACGAAAGGACATCAAGATATTGTTTTGAGGGGAGTCAATATGTTTGACAAGGTTATAATTAGCCTCGGGGTAAACTCAACAAAAAAGCGCTACTTCGAAGTTGATTTTATGATCAAAAAAATACAGGAAACTTTTCGTGATTACCCTCAAATAGAAGTCACTTCATACTCTGGGCTTACAGCGCAGTTTGCTAAAGAAGCAAATGCCAAATACATTTTACGTGGTTTACGAAACACCACTGATTTCGAATATGAGAATGCCATATCTCAAGGAAACAAAAATCTATTTCCAGACCTTGAAACCGTATTTTTGATTACAAGCCCTGAATTAGCCTATATCAGTTCAACCATTACAAGAGAAATTCATAAGTATGGGGGCGATGTAAGTCATTATCTGCCGTACGACTTGTAATATCTCTTCAGCACATACCTTATAGAAGCGTAGGAGTTTCTAACAGCCCATAACGATTCCATTTTCTCCATCCATGTAGCCTCCGTTATCCCTTCTTCCAATTGTGGTTTCAGTTCAACGTCGTCTAAACAATCCATATTATACCAGACACACTTTTTCAAAATACGTTTGTTCTTATTTAAATACGTATGATACGTTGTGGTAAGTTTGTCTTTAATGGATGCTTTAATAGCGCATTCTTCTTCTACCTCCCGAAGTGCACAAGTATCGATAGCCTCCCCGGGGTCTTGTTTCCCTTTGGGCAGGTCCCATTTACCATTTCTAAAAATCATAAGAACACGGTCATTTTTTCTTACGATACCTCCGCCAGCTACCACTTCTTCGAATTGAGACTTTATATGTTTAATAAGATCTTTTCTTCTTTTGGTAGCAATTGTGACGCGCTTTAAGTCGTTCAATTCGTGTGTTTCAATAAGGCTAAGCAATGAATCTATGGAAGATTCATCATGTCCATAGATTAACACATCACCTATTAAGTGGTCTTCGGTTAAATGGACTCCTGGCTGTATCATTTTATCATAGTCATAAAAAGATACTATTTTGTCAAGTTCAATGAACTTTATTCTCTTATCGTTTATAAACAACTTCATGCTCTACATTCTAATCAGTAAAAAAATGAATTATAGTTTGTTGTAACAAGGGAAATGACCTGATTTTCTCCACAATAACAAATTACAATTAGTTGTGGATAATATTATTTGAGGGAATGCTTTTACTCCCTTATTTTTGACATTATGAGCATAATTACAACTTTAAAAGCAAGCGCCCCTCAAGTTGCTTCATTCCTACTCGAAATTGGAGCTATCAAACTTCAACCCGACAATCCTTTCCAATGGGCTTCGGGATGGAATTCACCAATTTACTGTGACAATCGCTTATCTTTGTCTTTCCCTTCCATTCGAAGTAATATCACAGAATTCCTGACGACTGCGATAAAGGAAAAATATCCGGAAGCCGAAGGTATTTCAGGTGTTGCAACGGCCGGCATACCTCAGGGAGCGCTAGTTGCCGAAAAACTCAACCTTCCCTTTAGTTATGTAAGATCCAAAGCTAAGAGCCATGGCATGACGAACCTCATTGAAGGCAAAGTAGAAAAGGGGCAAAAATTAGTAGTTATTGAAGACCTCGTTTCAACAGGAGGCAGTTCATTAAAAGCCTGCAAAGATTTAAAAAGTGCCGGGGCAGAGGTTATAGGCATGGCGGCAATATTCACTTATGGCTTCGATTTGGCTACCAAAAATTTTGACGACGAAAATGTTAACCTGGTATGCTTGAGTGACTACGGCGCATTAATCGAAGAAGCTCTAAGAACAGGTTATATAAAATCGGAAGACCTAAGTTCCTTAAAAGAATGGAGAAATAATCCGGGAGAATGGATGAAGTAATTCATTCCATTCTCATCATTTCCCTTCTTTGCCATTAACAACTATTTCAACATGCCTATTAGGGTTTTCTACTTTTTCCTCTCCTGAAACATAGCGTATAGGCTTTGTATCTTTGTAGTCCTTAATTTCCAGGCGATTTTCAGCTATATCACTTTCTATCAGGTATACTTTAAGTGCTTCTACTCGTCTCATTGAAACACCTTTATATTCGGCGCTCTCCTCTTCAGAGTAATCCGAATAGCCATTTAAAGTTAATGTCAGCTGAGATTTGTTATGCATTTCTCTAATAAGGCCATTAATTTTAGCTTTCATTTGATCATTCAGCGCATATTCCCCCTGGTCATAAAATAAGAAGATGTTGGAGAAGCTGATATACTCCATGGTCACCATCTTAATTTTGAGTGTAATCGGAAATTCATAACCGCTAGTCTTTTGAGGTATATCAATACCATTATACATAAAAACCGTATCATATTTTTCGACATGAATATTTACTTTCAAGCCCATATCAATAAGCAGATCCACCCGGCCCTGTTCATTTGTATTACCTTGCGTAATAATCGAATCATCAACCGTAAGAATTTTGACTAATGCTTCAGAAACAGGTTCTGCTTTATCCCCTTCACTTTTCACTTCAAACTTAAGTACTGATTGTGTCAAAGTAGGCTTTACCTCCTGAGCGTAGGAATGTGGTAAAACACTCAGACAAAATAATACTGTGAGTAGCCAAATTCTTTCCATAAATATTATATTTGATCAATACATTAATTTAACCTTTCTTTCATTATTATGCCAAAAATCGGACTCATTTCTGATACACATGGATACTTAGATGGTAAAATATTTAATTACTTTGCAGATTGTGATGAAATATGGCATGCAGGTGACTTCGGAACTGTTCAATTATCTGAAGAACTGGCAAAATTCAAACCACTCAGAGGCGTTTATGGAAATATTGATGGTCAAGATGTTAGGAGCATACACCCTTTACACAATCGATTTTCAATAGACGGGCTTGAAATTTGGATGACTCATATAGGTGGATACCCTGGAAACTATGACAGAAATGTAAAAAAAACAATTTATTCTGAGCGCCCCGATATTTTCATAAGCGGGCATTCACACATTTTGAAGGTCATGAAAGACCCTAAAATCCCTAACCTAATACACATTAATCCTGGAGCAGCAGGAAAGCATGGGTTTCATAAAATAAAAACAATTATCACTTTCGAAATTCAGGATAGAAAAATTAGTAACATGAAGGCAATTGAGCTCGGAAAAAGGGCATAAAAAAACCGGATAACATCCGGTTAATAATCTAAAAGACCTAATATCTTTAATTATTTCTTTTCGAATTGAGCTTTAATCTCTTCCGGATCAACGCGCTTAATTACAGGTTTTATCTGCAATCTCTTGATAGTCGCAGTTCTTGAGTTTGCTCTCGATCTATTTCTTTGTGCTTTTCTAACTAATCTTGTTGCTGCCATCTTCTTAAATCCTTAAAATAGGACTGCGAATATAGTCTATTTACACCACAAAAAAAAGTAGTCCAGAAAATTATTACAATTTTATGTATTTTACTTCACGAAACAACTTAGTTTATAGTAGTTTGAACTAACTATCTGAACAAATCAAAATGCAAAAACGCATTCTTATTATTTTCACCACATGTGTTTTAAGTTTCACCTTTTTATGGACCGGATGTAAGGCTCCCCAACAGGGCCATGCGCACTTTTTAGATGAAGTTAATGATCTTGTTGCCGCCTACAATAGCGAAATAAACACCTTTTATACACGTGAAGGCCAATTTCAAAACATGATTAATTTATTTCAAGGAAGTAAAATCACGGATAGCTTATATGAATTTAACCTGGGTGAAGGAATTCTTAAAAAGGTAAAGATTAAATTCACCGACAACCCATATATATACACATTACATCAGAATAATCATCCTGAATATCAAACAGCGTACGCGCTCCATCTTCGCATTTTTAAAGAAGCCAAATCTACACAAAGTCATTCTGGTTTTCAGTCAAGGTGTATAACTACTTACGGTCATCACAGGGAGCATGGGGCATCTATGAAATGGAAGGTCGACAACTGGAAATCGTGCCAACGTGGAAGTGATTATTGCGTGGAGACCTGGCAAGCGATCGGGAAAATTACCTACTATTTTAATAAAGAGTGTAACGATTCTATCATAAAAGAACTAGCTATCATGAGATACGTAAGTAAATAAGCATAAAAATATGAATTACAGAAGATTAGGAAAAACGGGAATGAATATTTCCGAAATTAGTTTAGGTACTTGGCAAGTTGGAGGTAAATGGGGAGCACCATTTAACCATAGCAGCGCTGAGAAAATTATTAACGATGCGATAGACAACGGTATTAACTTTATTGACACCGCAGATGTCTACAGTGATGGGGAAAGTGAAAAAGCAGTTGGAAAGGTTGTAAAATCAAGATCCGAACAACTATTTATCGCAACTAAATGCGGTCGTCAATTCAATCCACATACCAATGAATCCTACACTGTTGAAGGATTAAGATCTTATGTGGAGGGTAGCTTAAAAAATATGCAAATTGAAACTATTGACCTCATACAGTTGCATTGCCCTCCAACTGAGGTATTTTATCGGGATGAAATATTTGCCTTATTCGATGACCTCAAGCAAGAAGGTAAAATCCAACACCTGGGAGTAAGTATAGAAAAGCTCGAAGAAGGAATACAGGCAATGAATTATCCCAATGTAAGTAGTATACAAGTTATTTTTAACATTTTCAGGCAAAAGCCGCTCGATTCGTTTCTTGAACTGGCTCATCAAAATGACGTTGGCATTATAGCCAGAGTGCCATTAGCAAGCGGCTTACTTACAGGAAAATTCAATGCGGGAACCGTATTTGAAAAAGACGATCACCGCAATTTTAACCGAAACGGAGAAGTATTTGATAAAGGAGAAACCTTTTCGGGGGTTGACTACAACCTTGGATTAGAAGCTGTAGATGCCCTTAAGCGTCTGTTCCCTGAAAATACTAACCTGGCTCCGATAGCTTTGAAATGGATTTTAATGCATAAAGAAGTTAGCTGCACCATTCCGGGAGCTTCTCAGGACACCCACCTAAGCTCAAACCTGGAAGCACTTAACGTAGCGGACTTAAGTGATGAACAGATGGCTGCCATTAAAAATATATATGAAGAATATATTAAAGAAGGCGTCCACCAGAATTGGTAAAATCAAAAACAGCTCCTTTCCAAACGGATATATTTCGTTTGGATGGGAGTATTAACTTCTTAATTATAAGAATAAATTAGCTATCGAAAATTATTAACGTATTATTGATACCTGCCTAAAAAAGTTTTCGTCCTTAAAAATTAGATAGGCACCCATCGGCAGTAGATTATTATCGCTCCCTCTACCTTCCCAGTAAGGACGCTCACCATTCTTGATTTCCATCACTTTATATCCATCCATAGTATAAATGGTATAGGTAGAATTATCAGGGAAATGGATACGTTTAAACCTCAGATCATCTCCTGAAGGAACGAGCACAATGTGAGTAGTTTGTTGTTCAGGAAAAATATCTATCCCTTGTGTAATCGGCTCTTTTATAGTATCTTTGGGATCCAACACATCGAAGCTATAGGTCTTTCCATCCAAACATGTAGATGTTTCTACTTCCACGTTATAGTTACCTACATCCAAACTTATAATTTGAACAAGACCTGTTTCGCTATCGATATCAGCACCATTATCTATTCTAAAAAAAGGATCGATAAGAGGTTCATCCAGTTGCGGCAGAATAGATGCCCTATCCCCTTTAAAATAGGTATCTTTACCGTAGTTGAGCGAACTATTAGACATAACCTGAAAACCACCTATTGAGTCTACCATACCTGGTCTTATTGCATAATTAATAAAAAGCGAATCGTCAAAAATAAGCCGGCGCGTTTCGCACTCCAACCCTTTATTCCAATACCTCCAATAAAAGGGACCCAAATCAATGTTTTCGGTAACGTTAGTATATACCAAACCCTGGCCTCTGTCTTCTCCCCCAATTTCCCCAATTCTCAAATATCCTCTGCATATATCTGTCTCCGCTTCAAACAGACCTAAGTAATCCCCCGCATTCGGTTCATACTCATCGGGTAACTTAAGTGTATCGAACTTAAAGACCAAGGTCGCATTACGGCTATAATCAGCTGTGTCCAGGTCCCACCCTTCCGGTTGGCCAAAGACCTTGCCCATAAAGCCATTAGTCAGCACTAAAATGGAAAGGATCGATATAATTTTATTTATTTGCAACACCTACTCTATACTAGTCATTTTTGTTATAAATATCACCCTAATTAAGATAGAAATTTAATAAAAGCTGAAAATAGTTAAAGGAACGTCCCTGATTACCATCGTTCTTTGAAAGGACAATCGGAACCTCATAAGAGGCCGATAAATCCCAGAAGGTTGAACTATCGTTTAACGTAAAATCCTTTATTTTGATCAAAAATTGTAGTTCGGTTTTTAACTGCTCGTGTTCAATGTTCATGCCAGCTCCAATTTTATTTTGATAGAATACCATGGTTCCAAACCTATACTCCTCATGTTGAACTTCCCGATCCGGAGTTACTGATATTAATCCAATTAAATACATTGACCATAGTGTGTTCAAATCAGTTATGTACTTACCATCAAATTGCAAAGCTCTTCTTAGCGCCTTCCTCTGTTTAAAAACTTCCGCCGTTCCGGGAATAAAGTGATTTAAACTAAACCCCAAGCTAAGCCTTGTACCCTGATATCGAATTCCCGCATGTCCATCAATTCTAGCATTAGATCTCATAATATCCGAATCATTCTCATCAATTCGGAATTGAAATACCCCCATTGTCATACCGAAAGACAAATAACGGGCTCTTTTATCCAAGTTCACCTTGTATGAGTAGGACAAATACCCCCTATTTTTCAAAAAAATTTCCACCCGTTCAGCAATAATTGACATCCCGAAGCGCATATTTTTAAGCTGATTGCCCACCTTACGTGGTCTAAATAATATACTTCCATGTCCTACTCTGCTTGTTGCTTGCGGGTAAATTGAATTATATAATCTGACTCCACCAACTTGAACATTAACCTGTGAACTATCTTGAAAGTAAGTTGGGGTATAAAGATTATAAGTTTCGATAAATTGAGGCAGTACTAAAATGCGTTCATCTCTCACACTTTGTTGAGCTACAATGAATAAATGATTAAAACTTATGAAATAAATGAATATTATTATGCGATTCACTTAGTCAGTTAGGATCGTTATCAAGTCTTAAAAATAATACAAATACACGATTCAATAATAATCAAATGTATTAATTTGAAATACAAATTACATTTTAATTTAATAATCGACTATTAAATGAGCGAATACCCACATTGCATCAACATTTAAAAACTTGCAATATTTTTCTTTTGAAAGAGTTAACTTTTCGTATAATATGTACTAGTAGTAAAAAAGAGTATTTGAAGACCGATAAAGAAATAATAAGAGCCATAAGCGAAGGGGATCCAATGAACTGTGTTGATCAGCTCTATCAAACAGAATACCCAAAACTTAAGCGTTATATTATTAAAAACAGTGGTAACGAAGAAGATGCAAAAGACCTGTTTCAGGAATCTATCATGACACTGTTTAGTCACATTAAATTAAAAAAATTCAAAGAAGAATATAGTATAGGAGGTTTTTTATATATCGTAGGCTGTAATGCCTGGAAAAAAAGATGTAAAAAAAGAAAATTGGAAATAATTTCAGATGACATTCCGGCAGAAAACTTCTCGGAAAACCTCACTTATAATCATCTGTTTAATCAGGAAAGGCAACAAGCTATTAAGCGTATATTTAGTAAACTTGGAGATAATTGTACAAAGCTTCTCAAGGCTGTTATTTATGATAATAAATCGCATCGCGAGATTATGTCAGAGTTTGGCTATTCATCTGAGGCCACCTCGCGTACCAGCTTGTTCAAGTGTAAAAAACGGCTGGCCAAAATAGCTAAAGAAAACACTTCTCTTGAATCTTACTTAAAGGAAGAATTGAAATATGAATATTGACGACCATACATATGAGCAGTTCCAGGCTTACCTTGACGGTAGTATGAATCAAAGTGATAAAGAACTTTTCGAAAAGGGGCTCAATGATTCTGAAGCACTTAAAAATCAATTTAATGAATTTATCAACCTGGATCAGCTAGTCATTCACCATGAGCTACTAGCGCTTAACGAACGAGTAAAAGCATATGAGTATAAACCCAAGAACGGCTTTTCTAAAAGTAAATGGGTAATATCGTCTATCATAATTGGATTAGGTGTATGGGGAATCGCAGGATTCTTCACTGAAAAACCAGAACAAGCGCCTTCAAAGTTAGCGACTCCTTCTGTCCATACAATTGATGCAAAAAAAGAACCACAGCTCGATTTAGATGCTAAACCTCCGATTATAATCAAAAACAAAAAAACAGAAGCAGTAGCTATTAACACTGCTCCATCTAAAAGTAGCTCAAAGATTCAAAGAAAGCCTGTAAAAAGAACTGCAACTTCGAATCCGGATATCGAATTAAAACCAACAATAAGTGATATCAAAATTGAAGAGGCAGAAGAAGTCGCACATTCAAGGATAAGTATTGAGAATTTTGGGAATCTGGAAACTCAGAGAGGTGAAGACCATATCGAAATTGAGGCTTCCTTCAAAAATAAACATGCTGAAGTGGTAATGCCTGCCATTAAAAAAGATTGTCCGACCGACCGCTTCCCTGAATTTATTGACTGGCCTCAAACCCAGGCATCAGACGTTGATTTAGCAAATGGCTCTATTCTCATAGGTAGAGTTAAAGGAGGATCTGGAAATTATTTATTCCGCTTGAATGACGGCGAGCCACAAGAAACTCCTACATTCAGTTATCTTAAACAAGGTGTCTACTCACTAACACTCATAGACGAGGCTGGTTGCCAGGGAGAACAACTGTCAATAGTGATAAAACCTAAGGTTACTGCAGAAACCTGCAACTTTACCATTTCGAATGAAAGCCCATACATCTTCCCTGAAGATGGAAAAATAATGAATCAAGACGGTGAAATTTTGATCACGGACCAAAATAACAGGGTTATTTATCGTAAACCGCTTCCTGCCTATGAAACATTTAGTTGGAATGGTACTACTCAAGGCGGCCGTCTAATTGAAATGGGCAATTCGTATCATTTTATCTACAAATCGGATGATGAACTAGAACATAGTCATTGTATTTTGAGCATTATCCATTAAACATTATTTCATTATACCCCTTTAAAAAAAATGGATTAAATTGCGTGCAAAATGAGGAATGGCAATGAAGAATCCATGGACTATAAAGGAATCGAAAGTAATTTACAACAACCCGTGGATTACCTTACGAGAGGACAAAGTAATAGATATCAGTAATCAACCTGGTATTTATGGCGTTGTTGAATTCAAAAATTATGCCCTGGGTATTATTCCTGTAGACGATCAAGGTAATACTTACCTGGTAGGTCAGTACCGTTACCCTCTTGATATTTATTCATGGGAAATTCCCATGGGAGGAGGACTTAAAACGGAAGACAAGTTAATATCCGCACAGAGAGAATTGGAAGAAGAAACCGGTATTACTGCCAGCGAGTGGCAGGAAATAATGACTATACACACTTCAAATTCTGTAACTGATGAAGAAGGTTATATCTACCTTGCCACTGGGCTGAGTTATGGTGATTCTCACCCTGAGTCGTGTGAAGATCTTCAAATAAAAAAACTGCCCCTTAAAGATGCTGTCCAGATGGCTCTTAAAGGTGATATTACAGATGCAATAAGTTTATCTGCACTTCTAAAGTTGCAATTGCTTCTTAACAGTGGGGAGTTAAGCTTATAAGGTAAAGAGGCGTAAATGTATAACTAAGGTACTTCAAAAATGCGAAAATCAATTTATAGATTGACCAGGCCCGAAGAGAAGTTTAGCATTGATTGGTGCTAATTAAAAAAAATCATTATTTTTGAATAAGCGTGATTTAGCCAAGTAGTGAGCAAAGAACTGTTTGAGAAAGTACGGACCGGCGACAAAAGTGCATTCGAAAGTGTTTTTAGAACGTATTATGCTCCGTTGTGTTCATTCGCCAATAATTATATAGCAGATGCATCCATGGCAGAAGAAATTGTACAGGATTTATTTTGTCAGATTTGGGAACGACATGCAGCCCTCTCTATTAACGAGTCTCTAAAATCTTATTTGTTCAGATCGGTGCGAAACAGATGCCTTAATCATTTCAGGCATCAAAAAGTGAAAGAAGCACATCAAAAAATAGTATTGCAGGAGTTTTCCGGAACCGAAGAACAAAATGTACAAGGTCAAATACAGCGGATGGAGCTTGATCAAAAAATAGCCCGAGTAATTGCCAACTTACCAGATCAATGCCACAGGGTATTCACATTAAGTAGATTTGACAATCTCAAATACAAAGAAATAGCTCAGCAATTAAATATTTCCGTAAAGGCCGTGGAGGCACATATAAGCAAGGCTCTCAAGACTTTACGAAAAGAATTAAAAGAATATATTCCAACGATAATTTTAATGTTTTATATTTATTTAGAAAATTTTCTCCATTGAAGGTAGGGTAAACAATAAGTAGCGTGTCATTTAAGTAAGATTCATGCAAATAAACGAAGAACATATCGACGATTTATTAATCAAGTACCTCGATGAGGAAGCGACGGGTAAAGAGCTGTCATTTATTGAGACCTGGTTGGAGAATAAGGATAATCGCCTATATTTCGAAGAAATAAAACAATTTCATGCACGCATAAATGAGGCTAACGAACAAGAACCTGTAGAAGTAGATATCGAAGCCGCCTGGATGAAAATAGATGCTCGTATCAATGCCCAGGAACTTGAAAAGACTCAAAATATACGAGAAGATCAATTGATTGACACCAGTTCGGAAGCAATTAAAGCCCCTGAAAAAGAAGCGAAAATAATAGACTTCAAAACTTATGTAAAGCAATACTGGCAGTATGCTGCCATCGCTGTTGTTACTTTCGGTTTAATGGTTTGGATGTTGAGCCCTTCGGAAAAAGGCTCCAAACAAATTGCTCACAAAAAACAGATAGAAGAAACCAGCGATAAACTTTTAACTGTCAGCTGTACGGATCAAGGGAGTTTGCAGCAAACACTGCCAGACGGTAGTGAGATCACCTTACGCCAGGGCTCCTCGATAAGCTACCCATCGCAGTTTGATAAAAAAGAGCGAAAAGTAAGTATAAGCGGAGAAGCCTACTTTTCAGTTTCGCAACAAAATGAGACTCCTTTCATTGTGGAAGCACAAAATAGCATTATTACCGTCTTAGGAACTTCATTCACTGTTAAAGCTTACAAAAATCAATCTGTCGAGGTAAGTGTAGAAAAAGGAACGGTGGTGATGGCAACGAAAAAATCACACCCCAATGCTACTAAGCAGGCCCTCACGCTTGAAGCCGGTGAAAAGGGAATTGTCTCCCCCAGCGATCGGTTAATCAAAGAACACGTAAATACTTCTAACCTGCATTCCTGGAACACAGGGAAGTTAATATTTGTAAATCAACCATTTGATCAGGTATTTGAAGATTTAGAAAGACACTATCAAATAAAAATTAACATTGAGAATGCTGACTTTAGTGATTGCCCGACTTATACAGCCAGTAAAAGCAAAATCCCTAAACTCAAAGAATATCTTGACGAATTAAGAAAAAACTATCAACTTAACATCATAGAACAGGATGACATCATCATCGTCGATGGTAAAGGTTGTTAGTAATGCGCGTTGCGATATACTCTTATTTATTATTTTGTAGTTTGTTTTGGCGACTGTCTGCTCAAGAGACTAACACCTACGTGAGTGTACATGTCAACAATTACTCTGTAGCCCAGGTATTACTTGCCTTGAACGAACAAGTATCATTCGACTTTTCTTACGATTCCGATTTAATATCTCCAGAACTAAAGCTTAACATCGACAAAGATAACACCCCCATTTCTTCCGTATTTGATGAAATATCTACGAAAGCCAATGTAGATTATAAATATGAAAACAAACGACTTGAATTTTACAAAAAAAATCAATCCGGTACTTTAAGGAGTACACAAACAATATCGGGCATCATCATTGACAACGAAAAAAACAAAGCTTTAAGCAAAGCGGTTATTTATGACAGCTACATGAAACATCGTGAATATTCCGATGCCAGCGGTAAATTCCAGCTACAAATCCACAACCCTGATTATAAAGCAAAACTGATATGTAAGAAAGAGGGTTATCAAACCAAATTGTTTGAGATACATGTAAACAATAATAAAACCTTGCTTTTGTACCTTACACCACTCGATAGTGCCACCATTGCCCCAATTGATATGGATTCTGTCGCCGATATTAAATTCAAATTCAATGATGTGATACTTAACGAAACTAACGACTCCATTAAACGTTCCAAGCTGACCTTACCGGTAATACAGGGTAAAATGCTAAAAACAATTATCGATACCCGTGAACTCTTAGAATCCAAAACAGATTCCTTATTCATTTCAGAAAATATACAAGTAGGAATTGTCCCTGGAATAAGCAGTCAGTCCCTGAACAAGGCCAACACTATTAACAAAGGCCTATCCCTTCAACTGCTCGTAGGTATGTCTGCAGGCACCAATGGTGCTGAAATAGGAGGACTGGTAAATATTAACAGACATAACTTGAAGGGTATTCAGCTTAGCGGTCTCACCAATATTGTCGGAGGACAACTGACCGGGGCGCAGGTAGGCGGACTTAACAACATATCTAAACTAAAAACCAAGGGAGTGCAAATTGCCGGTATAACCAATATTGCCGGATTAGATGTTAAAGGTGCCCAATTTGGAGGGATCGGTAATGTTATCCGTGGTGAAATGCTCGGTGGTCAATTTGGGGGTATTTATAATGTGCTTACCGAAAAAGGAACAGGTGCACAGTTTGGTGGCATATTTAATTTAGTGAATGGTGAGTTTACCGGTTCACAGGTCGGAGGCATTTTCAATTTAGGAAATGATGATTTCACAGGCCTACAGGCAGCAGGAATATTCAATACGCTATCCGGAAATATTGAAGGTGTTCAAATTGCAGGAATTCAAAATTTTTGTTCCAAAGAAGTACTAGGAGGACAACTGGCAGGTTTGTTCAACTTTGCTAAAGGCGTCAAAGGAATACAATGTGCCGGACTTATTAATGTATCAAAAGAGGTGAAAGGTGCACAAATTGCAGGTCTCATCAACCTGGCAAAGAACGTACACGGCACACAATTGGGCATCATAAATATTGCAGACAGTATATCGGGAGGAACACCTTTTGGCCTACTTAGCTTTTACCACAGAGGGTTTAAACGATTTAATTTCAGCTACCATGATTACGACTTTGCCTGGTTTACACTTAAAACAGGCGTCCCTAAGCTTTACAATATGTTATCATTAGGAAGCCACTTTAGCAACAACTATGACCCCTCCTATTTCGGATATGGTTACGGCATTGGAGGAATGAGTAAGCCAGAACGAAGATTATATATAGGTTGGGAATTGCAATCCCTGTTCCTTAATCCTGAAAACTGGCACCTGGGTATCAACCTGCTAAACCAGGTACGTATAAATCTGGGAGTGCGAATTTGGAAGAGACTAGCCATAACAGGTGGGCCAACCCTCAATGTATATGTAGTACATAAAAATCAGCCTGCGGTGAACACGTTATTGAATGAAGTGACCAATTGGGAAGGGCAAAACAGAAAAGTAGTGACTTGGCTGGGGTATCAATTTGGCTTTGAGTTTTAACTCTTTGGCTTTGCCTTGGTAACAACAATTCTGCTGCCATCAAAATCCGTATTATTGATCTCTTCAATAGCTGTAAGTGCTTCCGAAATATCATCCATTTCAACAAATGCAAAACCTTTGGACTCTCCTTTCTCATTGTTCATAATCACACGTGCCGAAGAGACTTTCCCAAACTGTCCAAATAAAGCGTGAAGGTCTTCATTAGTTGTTGTCGGGCTGAGTTTTGTAACAAAAATATTCATAGATTACCATTCAAGAGTATTACGGCAGTAAAATTAACATTTTTTTAATTTTAAAACTACTTAATTTAAACACCGGCATAATACGGATAGGTAAAAAAAACGAAGTGCAGTAAATTCACCATAAAATGAACAAGTACCGTTAGCCATATACTTTTTGAAAGTTCATAAATCAATCCATAAAAGAAACCCGCCACACCTGCCAACAACATAAACTTAAATCCGAACGGAAAATGTAACAGCGCAAAAATCAAGCTCGAAACTATAACTGCAAATACAGGCAGACTTTGTTCCTTTGTAGGTACAATGAGTTTCACAAGCCTTATTAAAACAACTCTAAAAGTAATTTCCTCCGCCAAGCAGACCATGAACAAATTAATAGGTGCCCATAAATAAAATACTACAGGTATTTGGACCTCAAATTGTACTAAACCAATGATTAAAGACAATGAAAGCAGTGCTATTACGCTTAAACCAATCACTAAATACAATTGCTTCAGGCGTAAGCGGCTCATTGGTTTAAAAGCATTTGAAAATGCTACTAAAAAAGAAATCGCAGTTAATGGCTTATCAAAATTCAGGTAAAGAGAATATGCAGTACTATTTCGTTTGATAATTTCTTTATCCAACAATTTCCAATTAACAAAACCTGGCCAAAGATGTAGTGTAAATAATAGGCTAACAATGAATAATATCGATAACAGTATAACCTGGCTCCTCTTCACTAAACTCACTTTTGCAAGGGCATAGCAAGTAATTAAAAGTACTGCACCACCCAGCCAGGCCGGCCAATCGATACGTAGAGAGGCTGCACATAATACAATCACAATCACTGCCAAAAACTGCTTAACAGATCTAGGAACAGGAAGCAATTCACCTATTATTAAAAAGAAAAGCCCGATGTAAGCCGCAAGACTCAAATAATCACTTGCCAGCGCATATAAGAGTTCATTCATGGTACAAGTAAGAAGATGTGGTACTCCGTCTAAAAATAAATACCTCTACAAATATAACTAAAAAACCAGGTTTGCTTGAATTTATGGAAATGTTAAATTCACAAAAAGCATAATTATGTTTATCACTGCTTGAAATTAGTTTTTTTAAGATGTAGTTTAGTAAGTGAAATTACGATACATATGAATATTCACGAATATCAAGCAAAAGAAATACTAGCGAACTACGGTGTACCTGTACCGGGCGATATATTAGCACATACTCCGGAAGAGGCAGTAGAAGCCGCAAAGAAATTACAAGCAGAAAAAGGTTCTGAAGTCTGGGCTGTCAAAGCCCAAATTCACGCCGGTGGACGTGGTAAAGGTGGTGGTGTGAAAATTGCCAAAAGCCTGGATCAGGTAAAAGAATATGCCAACAACATTTTGGGCATGCAACTGGTTACACCGCAAACAGGACCGGAAGGAAAAGAAGTTCATAAGATTTTGGTATCACCCAACGTATTTTATGACGGCCCTTCAGATCCGAAAGAGTTATATGTAGGTATCTTATTAGACCGTGCTACCAGCCAAAATGTAATTATGGCTAGTACAGAAGGAGGCATGGACATTGAAGAGGTAGCCGAAAAGACTCCTGAGAAAATCATCAAAGAGTGGATCGATCCAACAGTAGGATTACAAGGATTCCAGGCAAGAAAAGTGGCATTTGCCCTAGGACTTAGCGGTACGGCCTTTAAAAACATGGTGAAATTTTTGATGAAGCTGTACAGTGCTTACGAAGGCTGCGATGCTTCTCTAATGGAAATCAATCCTTGTCTTAAAGCGTCAGACGATGCGATCATTGCAGTAGATTCAAAAATCAATTTGGATGACAACTCGCTGTACCGCAACCCGGACCTGGAAGCAATGCGCGATGAGACTGAAGAAGACCCTGCCGAGCTTGAAGCAGCTGCAGCCAACATGAGTTATGTAAAGCTGGATGGTAATGTAGGTTGCATGGTTAATGGTGCTGGCCTTGCCATGGCTACCATGGATATGATTAAACTATCAGGAGGCGAACCTGCCAACTTCCTTGATGTTGGAGGAGGAGCAAATGCCGAAACAGTAGAAACAGGTTTCCGCATTATCTTGAAAGACCCTAATGTAAAGGCTATTCTTATAAACATTTTCGGAGGTATAGTTCGCTGCGACCGCGTTGCCAACGGAGTTGTAGAAGCTTACAAAAAGATTGGCGAAATTCCTGTGCCTATCATCGTACGTTTACAAGGAACAAATGCTGAAGAAGCAGCTCAAATTATTGCAGATTCCGGACTTAATGTTGAAAGTGCGGTTATTCTGAAAGATGCAGCGGCCAAAGTACAAGCGGCAATTGCATAACACTATTTGCTACGAAACTTAATGATCATTATAAGTTTCGTAGCATCTCTTATTCAACAACTTACCCCAAAAGCGCCCATCTCGCGTTAATTTCGTCGACCAAGAAGTGAAATTCATAGAAAAATAGGGAAATAAATTAACAAGTTTCCTATTTTAGCGTCTGTTATTGTATACCCTACAATAAGAACTTTACCAAAATCAGAAGCATAATGGAGCTCTTTGTTGCAAACAATTACTCCTGCGAACCTATAACTAACTTGACCATGAAGACCACATTAAGTGCTTTATTTACCTTATTTTGTTCTTTTATAGTGCTTACCAACGCAATTGGTCAGGCTCGCATGTTACAGGAAAGTACTGCTACCGCCAACACTACTGACAGCCCTACATTCTCATTCACACCAGAAAACGGGTCTAACAGAGTCTTGGTCATTGGAGTAACAACTGAAGATGGAAGTGCGCATTCCGTAAGCAGCGCAACATATGGAGGTACTGCCATGTCTGAGGTATTCTCGTTCTCAGTTACAAACGGCCTTGTTAATAGCGTGGCCATGTATTATATCAAAGAATCGGATATTGCCAGCAGGGCCGATGATGATATAGACATCACTATCACTAATACCTTCACTACAGACAATATCAGTATTAGCATGATTCTTCTTGACAACGTAGACCAGACTAATACCATCGCTGATTCAGTACAGGCAAGCAGCGCTTCGGCAGGTAGTCTGACAATCTCAGGACTGGATGCTTCTGTCAATGACTTTATTGGAAGTGTCTTCTTTTTTGCAGCAGATAATGAAGGGGCCTCCCTGAATAGTGCTACCGAACTTCATGATTTTTCCAATAACGGCAGTCAGGATCACCAACACTACTTGAATTATTATTATTCCACCTCCGCGGGAACTTATAACCCCGGATACGATCCAACTGGCGGTTCGGCAAGAATAGGTGGTATAGGAGCCGTATTCACAGGTATAGAAGGCGGATATCCAGGAGGTGAAGGAGAAACCATTACCGCCTGGTTCAAAGCAGATGCGGACGTATTCAGTGATGCAGGTACTACCAGTTCCACCAATGGTGGCGTAGTAGAGTCATGGCACGATCAGTCTACGAATTATTATTTTGGTGGTAATCATCCCAATGCCACAGCAGGTGAAGGACAGCCAACATTCATCGAAGTAAGTGCCAATTATAATCCAAGTGTACAATTCAACAGCTTGGTTGCCCTTTGGACAACAAATACCTTCAGTTCTGATTTAATCAGGCAAATAGATAATTCTTCTTTTTATATCGCCATTGACCCCAGCAATAATGCGGCGGTCTTTGGCCATGGCGTACAAACACCTTCCAGTGGCCGTTTCTTTGGTGCCAGCGACCGCGTAAGGATGGGGTCGGCATCCAGAGATTATGATACAGATGTTCAAACCTACGACAACTGGGTATTGGTAACAGCCATGCGAGATGGTAACGATTTCTCTTTTTATGCCAATGGCGTGGCAAACGGCACAGGCACCAATTCCACCACACAAACCTCTACCGGTAATTTCTCGGTTGGAACCATCCCTACTCCATTCGGGGCTAACTACGAAGGTTTGATAGGTGAAATTATTGTTCACAACGAAGCCCAGGGTGATCCTGCTCGAAACAAAATCGAATCCTACCTTGCTTTGAAGTACGGTGTCACACTGGGAAGTACTACCAACACAGTTGACTATACCGATTCTGACGGTTCTACTATCTGGAGCGGAGATGCTACCTATCAAAATGATATAGCCGGCATAGGGCGCGACGATGGCAGTGCGCTCAATCAAAAGCAAAGTATAAGCATAGAAAGCGATGCCATCGTAACCATGGCCCTGGGAAGTGTCGCCTCATCTAACGCCAACAATGGAAACTCATTCAGTACCGACGAAAGCTTTCTTATCTGGGGAAATAATTCTGACACGTTGGCCGACGAAGGAGCAGCAGACTTCACCACAACAAACCCGGAAACTGTCGTTGCCCGCGTATCTCGTACCTGGAAGCTACAGGAATCGGGCACTGTTGGCTCTGTGCGTCTTCAAGCAGATTTCAGTAACGTACAATCCGGAAATAACGACCTTGCTGAGGTAAGGCTAATTGTCGACACCGATACGGACTTCAGTTCAGGAGCTACATCCATCTCCCCTACTTCTTTTGACAACAGCACCGATTTAGCACAATTCGACGTGAATTTCGCTTCGGGAACCAACTATTTTACTTTCGGGTCTGTGGATCCCGTTTCTGCTCCACTTCCTATCGAATTGTTAGATTTTGGTGCCCAGGTAATCGATGACTATGTACGACTCAACTGGACTACTTTAAGTGAAAAAGACAACGCTCATTTTATACTCGAAAAAGGAAGCTCCCTGGAAAACTTCGATACACTGGCTATTATCGACGGAGCCGGAACAAGCTTTTCCAAAAACACCTATGAACACAATGACTACCTGCCACAGTCGCCGGTCACTTATTACAGACTCACTCAGGTAGACTTCAATGGAACATCTGAAACATTCCCTGTAATCATCGTACACATGGATAACGAGACCGACATTCATGTAATTCCCAATCCGGCAAGTGAATATTTGCAGTTTTACAAAAACAACTACTCGTCGGCAGAACGTTATTCTTTAAAAATTATGGATAATAAAGGTGCGATAGTTTACACAGCCGTAAAAATTAGCCTGGACGAGTCCATCAACATAAGACACTTAAAACCGGGCGTTTATCACTTTGCACTCATAGGAACGATGAATCAATATAGCGGAGACTTCACCGTAGAACACTAGCATTTTGAATTAATATGAGGTCACAAATTAGCAGTGCTTCTTTTCAATTAAAAAACATTCTATTAACTTTGAATGTAAGTTGGTTCTAAGACCAACATCATGGCTCCGTAGTTCAACTGAATAGAATATCAGATTTCGGCTCTGAGGGTTGCAGGTTTGAATCCTGCCGGGGTCACAAAACAGTTTTGAGTGTGAGTTCTGAGCAAGAGCGAGGAACTTACACGAAAAAGTGTTTTGTCCCTCAATACTCACATTCCAACTCTTGTTTGCTCTTCTCTTTTTTTAAGACGCTCTCACATTAACACTTTTATTATGTTCGACTTTCAAAAACTGGACGTTTATGCCAAAGCCAAGAAGTTTAATGGTTCTATTATCAAATATATTGAACACCATTCTTTAAGTAAAAACAAAAAGGATCAATTAGAACGAGCAGCATTTAGTATCATGCTCAACATTGCTGAAGGATCTGGGAGATTTACCAAACCTGATAAACGTAATTTTTACGTGATCGCCAGAGGTTCTGCTTTTGAGTGTGTTACTATTCTTGATTTTCTTCATGACCAACACCAACTACCTGAAGAAGAGTTTAATCATTTTTATCAAAACCTGGAAGAAATCTCTAAGATGCTTTTTGCCCTGATTAATAGTTTGAAGTGACTGTTTTGAGTGTGAGTTTTGAGCAAGAGCGAGGAACTTACACGAAAAAGTGTTTTGTCCCTCAATACTCACATTCCAACTCTTGTCTCTGACCGATCCGGATACCTCATTGCAAAGCATAGAGATCTCCAGATATTTTTATCGCTTACTCAAAAAATTCCGAAGATGACATCTGTGGATGAAAAGCCTACCTGACTTTCAATGTCATGTTCCTACAGGCTCACACTTGCCTTCCAAAATTAAATGCAGTCATGTTCCAGGTTCTTACCAATTTTTCTCTATCTTCCACTTTCAATTGATTTAACAATTACTTTTATGATTGATTTTCACTTAACATCAAATGTTTCTGACGAATAGATACTGCCCGTAAAGAATAGATAAGCAATACAATAATCGATACTGTAAAAGCGAATATTCCGGCGACCAATAAGAATTCGGTAAAGATTTTAAATTCCACTCTTACAGCCATGATTATTCCCGAAAACAGAAAAAAGAGGATAGACAAAAATTGAAAAACCAGAGCCAAACTGAGTAACTTTAGCTGTACTAACTTTGCACTAATTATATCCACTCGCTTATTACTTGCTTCTTCGAGCATGGTAATCTCTGCATTCAATGACATGAGCATATGGGAAGTAGTTGTAATAATTAGAGCGACACCAGGAAGTATCGTCATCGGTAAGTACCATTCCATAAAACATTATTAGTTTGTTGAAACAAAAAGTGATCTCAGAAATATTATTTCCCCTCGAACTATTGAAGACTCCCTAGCTAAAAGGTGTATTTTAATGCTTTTTATTCTTTATTTCTGAGTAAAATAAAAGGCCCCTTTCACAGGGCCCTTATCTATCAATTTTAAGCATGGTAATATCTTTCTTTGTAGATTTTTCCGTCTTTCCACTCCGTCACAACGACTTGTTCTGAGAGCATGGTAGACCCATCTTTTAGCTTTAGCTCCATTATCGCGTCGTAATAGGAAAAATTTCCGTTGACCGCATGGTTTCCTACCTCATACCTGATAAACTCTGCCAGTTTATTGTTAATGAAATCGTTTTCGAAGTCGATGCAAAACTGCTTACCGTGTTTTGGTTCGTCATTAGCTTCCTGAAGCGTAACATCTTCGTGAAGGTAAGTTTCCATTGCTTCAATAAATTTCGCTTCTGCTAAAAGATCGAAGATGTGTTTTAAGTTATTTTCAATACTTGCCATGATTGTTTTTCGTTTGTGATGTTATTTAAAAATTCCTTGTTATAGCTTGAAATACCGGGAGACCTTTCACATTGTTAGTAGTCTCCTTTTATTGATTATTCGAATGTTAAAAATTCAACGAGACAACCTAAATTCTTGGTCATCTTACTTCAGCACCTTTTTTTAACTTATAGGTGCTTTAAACGCAATCGCATTTGTAAAACTCATCTGTATAGTATGGTGAAATTTCTCCATCAACACTATGGATGTGTTCGATTGGAATTTCAAGCCCATTTTTCAACACAACGAATTCCTGTTCCTTGCGCTCTACTATTCGGGCGATTGAGTCTTTAACATTTTTTCGATTACCGAGGTGGTCAAAATAATTGATATCATTTTCAGGGTAATTCCCCGATTCTATTAAAAGTATAGATGAATATTTTGATGATTGCATAACTTATCTGTTTTTAAGGTTTTTATTCTGAGAGGCAATGAAGAAGCAAAACAGTTTCTTCATTGCCTTCGATCAGGATAATTATTTGGTTTCATTAATCTACTTTTGGAAAGTCCACTTCTACTTGAGTAAGTGCGTGTGTATAGTTTGTAAACGTGACAGCGACTACAACAGAGACAAACTCTATTAATGCTTCTTCGTCATAACCAAGTGCAAAGAACTTTTCTTTTGTTTCATCACTTGCGTGCCCCGCTTTTGTTGCCACTTCTTTTGCAAGAGTTGTTAAAACGTTTAATTTTTCATCAGCTATTGTCGCATTTCTTAGTTGAACCGTTTCTTCTTCTGTAAAACCACTCATTTTAGCAATAGCAGTATGCGCAGATTTACAGTACACACAATTATTTGCTTGTGACACTGCCAATTTTATGGCTTCAACTTCTTTGTTGGAAAATATTCCTTTTCCAGCATTTCCGGAAAATGTTAAGAAACCAGACAATGCATTACTTGAATAACCGATAGTGGCATAAAGATTAGGAATCATCCCTAATTGTGAGTTCAACTGATCAAAGATTTCCTGACTTGTTGCGTCTACCTGTTCTTTTGTGGGTACTGCGATTTTTGTAATAGTGCTCATAATTATTTCTTTTTTAGTTTTGTGTCTTTGTTATGATACAAAGGTGCAGTAAGCAGATGGATTGTGGAATGTGAACCTTTCCTTACAGTTTGTCCATTTTTCCTTTTGCGCAAAAATCAATTAAATATTCACTTAAAAAGTGAATTTAATATAGGGCAGATGAACAAATTCAGCAACAAAGGAAACCATGCAATAACTTCTATTTATAATTAGGCTAAAGCAGATAAATAATGAACAAGGCTATTAAGTATGAAGACCTATTCGGCCTACGCATTTAACTCCGCACAAAAAACCTGATATTAAAGGGAAAATTGACAAATAGTCGGGAAACACATACCTGAGTAATTACATTACTAATTAGCATCTTTGTAATGCATCTAAAAGGATAACGTTATGAACACAATAGATTTATATGGAGCAGATTGGTGCCCGGATTGCAGAAGGGCCAAAGCATATTTAGAAGAGCACCGTATTGATTACAACTACATTAAAATTGACCTGGATGAATCGGCCGCAAAAAAGGTGGAAGAAATTAATAATGGAAAACGCATTATTCCAACGATTATCATTAACGGAAAATCACATACGAATCCTGATAATGCTCAGTTAGCAGCTGAGCTAGGTATTAATGAAGCCGGAAAAGTCCTGCTCTTTGGCGCAGATTGGTGCCCTGACTGTATAAGAGCGAAAGCGCATTTATCTGATAACAACATCAATTATCAATTTATAGATGTAGATGTACATGACTGGGCTACGGAAAAAGTTGAATCGATTAACAATGGAAAACGTATAATTCCGACCATTTTAATTAATGATGTTCCTCACACCAATCCTGATAACGCTCAATTGAACGAACTATTAAAAATTGATGAGCAAAAAGAAGAAAAAGTTTTCGATACTATAATTATTGGAGGGGGCGCTGCTGGTTTAACAACATCTATTTACGCACAACGGGACCGTTTTTCTTCTCTCATTCTCGAAAAAAAGAATATTGGCGGAAATGCTTTCCTAACAGAAAAAATTGAAAATTATCCGGGATTCACTTCTATTTCCGGCCCTTCATTAATGGAAAAAATGGAGGAACAGGCCCGTGTTTATGGTGCGACAATTAAAACCGGAGAAGAGGTAACCTCTATTACCAAAGAAGGCGATTTATTTACTATTGAAACAAAAACCAATCAGTTCAAAGGAAAATCAGTGGTATTATCCACCGGATCTACTTATCGCAAGCTGAATGTACCAGGAGAAAATGAGCTAATTGGTTCCGGGGTACACTTTTGTGCTACATGCGATGGAGCCTTCTATCGAGACAGGGAGGTAATTGTAATCGGAGGAGGAAATTCTGCGCTGGAAGAAGGCATTTTCTTATCGGGATTCACTAAAAAAGTAACCATAATAAATCGGGGAGTATCATTTTCTGCTTCACAAACTTACATAGACAAATTACCTGATATTGAAAACATTGAAACCTTACATAATAAAAATGTAGTGGAGTTTAAGGTTAATGAACGAGGTTTATTTGATAGTTTGATAGTGAAAGATAGCCAAACAAAGGAGGAGGTTGAAGTTAAGGCCGATGGTGTATTTATCTTTATCGGGCTCGTACCAAACAACCAGTCGTTTAAGGGCTTAGTAGATATGAATGAACAGGGATTTATCACTACTTCTGGTCTGGCACAAACTTCAGTTGAAGGAATTTTTGCAGCAGGTGACAATCGTGAAGGAGCCATAGCGCAAGTTGCTGCAGCCACCGGCGAAGGGGTACTAGCCAGTTACGGATTAAGAGAATACCTGAAAAAGTAATTGATTTTTCATGATAAGGATAGATTGGAAGCGTTTCCCTTGCTTAGAGAAACGCTTTTTTTAATTGTTATCTGTAAAACGTTACTCTCGAGATGACATGTCAAAAAGGCTTTTACATTTCTTATAAAACAAATTCATTACTAAAAAAATAATACACTAACTAAATGATAAAATAAAAAACCTCAATGATGTTGGTCGTGCGCTACAAATCCCTGCCCAAAAGTATAAAACACGCCTAATAACGCATTGTTTTGACTCAATTCACTAAAAAGATGATCAAATTCAATAAAAATAATCCAATTTGGACTAGCCATGTAGTGAAACCCACCACCTAGATTTAACCCCCATTTGCGAATAAGCTCTTCATGATCTAATTGATCATTATGATAAAAAGACGCTCGTTCATTACTATAATTCAACCCCATCAGAGGATAAAAACCGAAATGGTGCGAAAGCTCAAATATAAAATGCATATTGAGATTCACCTCAAACAACTCACGTTCTTCTAAGTCACTCCCATCGCGGTGACTGCTTTTTAGAAAATAAGTAAATTCAGGCCCCGCGCAGAAGCGTTGATTCTTAGAATTAACGTAAGCCCTGGTGTGTATGCCAAAAGTTTCGATATCATCTCCATAGGCAGTCGCCAACCCCAGGCTATACGTTTGTGCTTTCAGGTTTATAGCACCCAAGACACAAAAAAGTAGTGTACAGAATGTATTTCGTAACATCAACATTGTTTTTTTAGTTTGGCAAGATCGGATAATTTGTTAGAGAATTTATGTCTTTAAAAGTACATTTCCGACTATCTCAAGAACATGGTCCTTAACAAATTAACCCACACAACCCCTTGTACCCAGACCACTTTTAACAAGAGAATTATCTAGCTTAAATCGTAAAAAAATTTGTTTTGACACTTGTAGTTAATAAACAAAGGTTAAAACCGGCTGTGTATTTTTTTCAAATGTCTACGATTAAAGGAATATTCTTCATTTGATTTACACAAACCGACAGTTATAGGCAAACTCTCCGGTAGTTCTTATAAAAAAGTACAGAGCTCCTAAAAGATGCTCCTTACATTAAATCAACTCGCCATCAACTGTTTTTGCTGAACGTCTTTCGGAGCCGCTGCATAATGGGAAAACCCAATATGGGCAGAAGCTCTTCCAGCCGTTAGCGACCTTAAGGTGCCGATATACTTAAACAAACTTTCAAGAGGAACTTCGGCTAAAATGACCTGCTTGTTTTGGGCAGTGTCAATTTGCTTTATTAGGCCTCGTTTCCTACTTAGTGCCACTAAGAAAACACCCTCGTCGTGATTTATGTCATGATTATTTCAGTATAAAATTACATTTTAATGTTTTGACTTATATCATGAACTAACCCATTTATTTGGATTTTAGTGCATGTAGTCTCAAGTCTGGGGAAATTCGGCTAAAAATCGTAAAATTCCTTCATTTTGGACATACCTGTCCTATTGTTATTGCTCAATTCCTGCTTGAGAGCTTCTAGGCTGCTGTTTTCATAGGCATCGGATCGGATTTTCGTTTTTCTAACTCAATGGCTTGAAGCTTTCTTCCTATTTTGTGAAGATTATAAGCACATACTCCCAAACCAATGTAGCGTTGAAAGTTTGACCATGTCCGATCTGGACAACGATCTAATCCTCGGTGTTCTAACTCATTGATGTTTGACTCAATGGCACTATGTTTATTTTTTAACTTCTTGAATCCGGCAGATAATTCTAACTGTTTTTCTTTTTGGTTTCTTTTCTCTTTTTTAGGTATGATAACCTCTGGTATGAACGCTTCTAACAAAACTTTATCTGGTTGATCTGAAAAGCCCTTATCCACACTCAGGCTTTGGATGTTACTATATTTTGACACGAGTCGATTGGCTATTTCCATCGTTTTTTGATTATCAGGAAGATGGTCACCTATTTGATAATCGACAATGAGATGATATTGATCGGTGGTTACAAACAGTTTTTTACCAATCTCCACGTTTGGATGAAGTTTACCCTTTTTAATAAAGTCGGCATAGGGCTGGAAAACTGAAAATACTTTTTGTTTATGTGGAATGGTTTCACCTTTTAGTACACGGCGATCTACCAAATCAATATGTTTGCCCAACATCTTCAAATAGTACTCCAGCTCTAATACTATTGCTGCTTCTACTAAGCTTAACTCATTGAGTGAAGCTAAAAATACACTGACTTTTTCACTCAATTCTCTGGACTTCAATAAGTATGAAGCGCATACTTGCACTAATCGCTCGGCTTTATTGTTTCCACCACCGGCACTGATTTTCCCTACTTGCCGCATAAACGATTTCTTTTAGTTATTGGTTGAATCTTTCAGCAATTATTCAACTACAAACTTAATTTAAGCCTTTTGCCGCGATTTATGAACTACTTATCACTATAACATTCAAAAGTGATTTTTCTCAAAAAACAATGTACACACGCTGATTTAAACGTTTATCGAGTTTTCTTACAGACACTACTTACTGCGTAATTATCATTGATTCTCAAAAATCAACCTTTAATTAATCATAATCTATTCATGCGCAAAATATCACAAAAAATACTGTGATAAGTTCGAAGGATTACCCACCTTGGTCACCTATTTTAAATCACTAATTTTTTCTAACTATGAAAAATTTAAGAACCTTAACTCTATGTATGCTAGGCTTGTTTTTTTCGAGCATAGCACAAGTAAATGCCCAACAAAACCATGGATATGGTATAAATTACAGCGCTATGGATAACAATGGTGTGGAAAACCATGACCATAGTGAAGTTGTTTACGATCCCGAAAAATTAAATCTGAAAGGCAGTGCGTTAAAAGCCGCAAAAGCAGCCCCTACGGTAAAGTTCATTGAGCCACTTCGCCAGGCCCCAGGATTTGATGACCCAGGTTACTGGAGTATATCAGGCTACGTCGACCAAACACCTGGTGTAGGTACATCAGATTTCAACAATGGCACTCAGACTTATGACGGGCACTTTGGAACGGATTATTCGCTTTTCCCATATGCATGGAAAAAAGTTCAGGATAACCATGTAGAAGTCATAGCTGCTGCTGATGGAGTAATTGAAGTGAAGATTGACCAACAACCCGATGATCACTGCGATTGGAATCAGCCTACAGGTTGGAATGCCGTTTATGTACGCCATAGCGATGGAACACTGGCAATGTACGGACACTTAAAAATCGGTTCACTGACCACTAAAGCTGTTGGAGCTACTGTTTCTGCAGGTGAATATTTAGGAGTAGTAGCCAGTTCCGGACGTTCTACGGGCCCTCACCTGCATTTCGAAATTCGCGATGCGGATGGTACCGTTTTAGACCCGTTCCAGGGGCCCAATAATTCAAGCGTAGCTGAAAGCATGTGGGTTGATCAAATGGAATACCTTCCTTCCGGAATTAATTACCTGGCGATTTCTGATGACGTAACCGAGCCATGGTCACCAAATTGCCCACAAGTTGAGGAAACGCACGAAAAATCGGATTATACTCAGGGAGAGACCGTCTACTTCACACGTATGTATCGTCACCAAAAGACAGGTCACCTTACAAATGCCCGTATTGTAGCACCTGATAATAGCGTGTGGCAATCGTGGAATCAGACGTTTAGCAATACTTATACAGAAAGCTGGTGGTACAATTTCTTCACTTTGCCTGCTAACGCTCAATTAGGACAATGGACATTTGAAGTAACTTATTTAGGTAAAGTTTACAGCAAAAACTTCAATGTACAGGAAAATTCGGGGTCGCCTGAGCCATGCGAAGAGACCGCCGCTGATTTCTACTACAATGTTTCTGAAGAAGGTGACTATCTGCATTTCCAATTTGAAACACTCATTAACTCTGGTTTTGTAAGTGTACACTATAGTATTAATGGTGATGCTTACCAAAACTATTTCATGAATGATTCCGGTAACGGATTATTCTACTGGAATGCACCAATAAACCCAGGTGACCACGTTGCATTCTACTTCATTTATCAAAGCAATCCACAAACGCAGCTTCCTGTGCGTGGCTATACAGTAGGTGTAGGTTGTGATGATCCGGTACAATGTGCCACAATTAACGAAACAGAATACGAAACCAGTCTGTCCGAACTTGGAAACACACTCGATTTCAATTTCAGCTCATTGATTAATTCGGGCTTTGTGAGTGTTCATTACCGCGTGAATGGTGGAAGCATATTAAACCACTTCATGAACCCACTAGGTAACGGAAATTACGACTGGTCGGCAAATGGATTGAATGGAGGTGACTTAGTAGAATACTACTTCATTTATGAGAGTAACCCACAAACACAAACAGGGTGGTACTCACATACCTTCGGTTCTTGTGGCTCAACCCCTAAAACCTTGGCTCCCTCAGCAATCGAAACCATTACATTTTACCCAAATCCGGCCACTAATGAACTGAACTTAAGTCGAGAAGTGAGCAAAGTTCAGGTTTACGACCTGCTTGGAGCAACTGTTGTCAATGTGAACAAGGCTACAACAATTGATATTTCCTCATTAAGTAACGGAATATACGTGCTAGACTTAGATGGCCAACGTTATAGTTTCGTGAAAAATTAATAACATACAATTCGACTAAAACCGAATTTATATCAACTATATAAAAATGCACAGAGCACCCAGCCGGTGCCCTGTGCGTTAAATCAACTAGCCATCAACAGTTTTTGCTGCGCTTCTTTAGAAGCCACTGCATAGTGGGAGAAGCTAATGTGTGCCGCAGCTCTTCCCGCTGTTAGTGACCTCAAAGAGCCTATATATTTAAATAAGCTTTCAAGGGGAACATCAGCAGTTATAAGCTGCTTACCATGAGTCGCATCAATTTGCTTGATTTGCCCTCGTCTTCTGCTGATATCAGCAGTAATGGCTCCCGTATATTCAGCGGGTCCTTCCACTATCAACTCCATAATGGGTTCCAACAGACGCGGCTTACTCAATCGGGCTGCTTCTTTGAATCCTTCCAAAGCGGCCAATTCAAAGTCCAGGCCATGTGAATCTTCATCGTGCATCGCTCCGTCGAAGAGCCTGACAAACATCCCTTCTACCGGATATTATACACGAATGATATATATTCAATAAAAAGCGCCTATAATCGAACTAAGAAGTTACATATCACTTAAATTTTCAAGGGTCTGAAACCAATTATGTATAATTTTACGATGTGCCTTGTCTTTCGCCTGATCTGTCATACACGCAGCATGACCATGATCTCCCTTCAAATTAAACTGCAGTACCTGATCAGAATTTTCGGCCCAATGTTTCAAATAGGCCTTTAATTCTTCAGACAAAGCAATGGTAATTTTTTCACTCGTATTGCCATCGTAGAGCTTGGTACGTTCGCCTTCAGGAAGTTGCTTATGAAATGTCCGCTCTTCCCCATTACTATCTATATACCTCAAATCCAGTTCGTCGATAAACATCCACGTGGCGGCTCGGTATTTCACTTCAATTAAAGGATCGAGGACCTCGCCATGATCACTCACCTCTGCTTTGAATCTAATTTTAAGATTTTCGGAATAGCAAAATGTGAGCATGCGTGATATAATAGATACGTAACCTTCATTGATATTTATATGATCAACAAAGGCTCCATCTTCTAGCGCACTATGCAGTTTAGTTTTAAATTCTTTGGTTATTTGGCCGCTTACGCTTACAGAAAAAAACAGGGTGCATATCAGGAAATTAATTATTAATTTAATCATATTTCACATTGATAATTTTATATTTATACGGTAAAACAGTGAAAATGTTGGTTTTAGCATCTTTATATCCAAGTAGAACTGCTCTTCTCAACGGTTAATTAATGCAAAAAAAAACGCTTCACAGCGAAAGTCCAAGTTACGATAATAACACCTTACGCGATTTCATTTTAGGTTAAGTATTTCTTAATAGGACAAATTAATTTTCATAACAATGAATGAATCTTGTAATTTTGAATGTTTGCATATTACGTAAATAGCAATGTAAATTCTTAATGGACTATGAAGAGATCACAACTAATCACTCCGGAAGGATTAGAAAAACTGAAGGCTGAATTAGACCATCTTTGGAGAGTAGAGCGGCCCGAAACGACCAATAAAGTAGCGTGGGCTGCCAGTCTGGGCGACCGATCTGAAAATGCCGATTACCATTACAATAAAAAGCGACTACGTGAAATAGACAAACGCGTCTTGTACCTGCGCAAATGTATTGAAAATTTTAAAGTGGTAGAATATCATCCCTACCAGGAAGGCAAAGTGATGTTTGGAGCCTGGGTAGAGATTGAAAATGACAAAGGCCTGAAAAAACGTTTACGCATTGCGGGGTACGAGGAGCTTATAGGCAACAAAGACTACATATCGATGGACTCTCCCATGGCGCAGGCACTACTCAATAAAGAAGTGAATGATGAGGTGGTCGTAAAAACAACGGTGGCACACTTTGTATGGCGCATCACTAAAATTGAATATGAGAAGTAGGTCTTAAATCTCTAATTGTGAGATTTATCCAAATGTTGTTTTCTTAGTACCAGCCCTAAGGACAATACTATTAATGCAAAAAAATCTACGGTTCCAAAAATCACTTCCCAAATAGACCTGCTGTCATATACCAGTGGTTCTTCCGGATGCCTTTGATTTATATTCTTTTTGGCCAACATGTAGTCCTTCCGGGCACCGGAGACGTCTTTCATTTGTTTTTTACATCTGGCTCTCATCCTGTATGCAGATTTTCGCGGTGGAAAATGCTCCAGATAATAGGTACACCATTTTATAACCTGACTACAATTCCCAAGCTCTTCATAAATCAACGCCAGGTTACCGACTACCCGATCATGTTCAGGATCAAGTTCAAGTACTTTTTCAAAATCTTGAATTGCTTTCCTGTATCGTCCCATTTTTCGATAAGTATACCCTCTATTATTGTAATAATCTGCAAAGTAGGGCATGAGACGGATAGCTTCGTTATAGTCAATAATGGCAGCATCCCATTCTCCTAAATCACTTTTTGTCAAAGCTCTATTCCCAAGAGCAAAATCATAAAAAGGATCGAGTTCCACTGCCTTTGTATAGTTCTCTAAGGCCAAATCATATTTTCCCATTCGATGATAAGCCACACCTAAATCATTGTACGCTACGGCAGCTATAGCATTATTGGGCTCTTCTAATATTACCTGAGTAAATTTTTCGACTGCAGATTCATAATCTCCAAATTTAAGATCGCGTTCGCCATCTTTAATTTTATCGAGCCTTTGCACAACAAACCACACTATTGACGTAAGAATTGTCATTGTGCTTAGCAGAACGAGATAGCTGTACGTTTTCATATTTGTATTTGCCGGCAGAGTGCAAACTACAAAACAATAACTCCAATTTACCTACCTTCATTATTCTATACCACAGATAAATAAAAGTAAAGCCCAATAACATTGGAATTATTAATCATATTTACATTCTGGCTTCTCTTGTTGAAGATTTACAAATATAGTTCTTTTGAATGAAGATCTCCAAAGGACACCTGCTACTTTCAGATTATTTGGCAGTCTCAAGTACATAACTCATTATTAAGCCAATTTCAACTTACCAAACCTCCTAATTATTGTTAATACAATCTGTCTGACAACTTTTGCAAAAATGATCAGGCATACTTAGCTAATCTTTCTTGACATGACTGTATCTTATTTCCACAACCGGGATGTAATCGTTATTCTCTTCTACCGCGAAAACATTCCACATGCTAGAAGCTAATGGGCTGTTATCAGCCACATTGTTATCCTCTGTGAGTGCAAGCATTAATTGCAAATCCCCCGGTTCGTGATCTGTGAGGTAAGCACTCAGTTGATTGGTGAAGTTAAGTGCATACTCATTTAAAACATTATACCCATCTGTAGCTATTGTTCCCATTTCATAAATGGAAGTGCTGTAAAAATCGCTTCCATCCAACGCGTCATACTCAATTAAGTAGGCTTGTACCGTTCTTATAGTTCCATCGCCATCAAAAGGGTGCAGGTTGGTATTTGACTCATATACTTTTAGAACTGCCCGATCAATTTCCAATTCTTCATCCCCGGAAGTTGCTAGGGAAGCAATATCGAAGGTTAGAAAACTACGCATAGCACTGCCTGTAGAATTCCACCCAATACGCAATTCTTTTCCCTGAGCTCCTTCAAAGTAACTTTGAACAGTTCCGGAATTCACATTGGTCACTACACCATTTTCTGTTGGATTAAAACTAGCAGAAAACGCCTGCTTTGTCTCTTTTTTCTTACAAGAAGTCCCTAATACGATCAATATGCATAAAATAAAAATGTATTTCATTTTGTTTTTTTATACAAACCAAATCTATTAATGAAACATTAAAGTTATTGAATCCTTAATTATTTGTAAACTGCAATAAATCAGGATTTTATACACAAAATAATCATCATTTAAGCGCTTCCAATTGCTAGAAACATGAAGAAAATCAAGCTTTTAAAACGGTTAAGAAACTCCATTAAGTTGATACAACTACCGGGGGCAAACAATCGATAAGCCCGAATCTAATTTTTTTAACCTTTTAAACGTAGGGACTCACTATGATCCTTAATACCTTCGATATTCCCCGAATTCGCCTATCTTTGAATTGAAAGGTAATAAAATGGATAAAAAAACAATCACTGCCGCCCGTAACCTATTACACACATTAGATGCAGGTGTATTATCAACAATTTCCCAAAAACTAGATGGTTACCCCTTTGGATCAACAGTACCTTATTGTCTGGATGCGAACAACAATCCAATAGTCCTTATATCGAGCATTGCCGAGCACACCAAAAACATCATAGAAAACCCCAAGTGCTCGTTACTGGTAGCACCATCTACTGACGACGTTCAAGCACATGCACGTCTCTGCGTCATCGGGCTAATGGAACAGGTTTCTGCTGAAAACACGGAAGAAATTGCGGCGCGTTATTACCGCTATTTTCCACATGCACAAGACTACCATAAAGCACACAACTTTGATTTCTACCGCCTTAGCCCTCAAACACATCGCTACATTGGTGGATTTGGAGCAATCCACTGGATTGAGGACAACCATTTTAGAATTGAAAACCCTTTCTTTGGTACTGCGGAGAATCACATCGTAAACCATATGAATGAGGACCACATGCATAATTTAAAGGCTTATTGCGAAAAGTTAAAAGCAATAAACGTTCACGAAGAAGATGAAGTACGCATGTCGGGAATTGATGCGGCCGGTTTTTACGTTTATTTAAACAAACGTAAAATACGATTTACTTTTGATGAACCAATTTCTAGCAGCAAGCAGGCGCGTGAAGCATTGGTTGAATTGGCACATAAATGTAAGTAATTAGAAGATTGGCCATCATAAACAAATGACCTGTGGTTCACAGATCATTATTAAACAAGCATTTCTCAAGCCGGAGCAATAGTTTCAGGCATCATATACAAAATAAAAAGCACCCGGAACAATAACAATTGAACCGGGTGCTGTCCTTATGCCGGTTTTAGCGAAGCATAAACTTGCTAAAGCTTTTTTTATTGCTTGACATATCAGTCATAGAGACGATGTAAGCACCTTCGGTAAGGTCATTTATCTTAAATTGTAATTCTGAAGAATCGTTTATTACTTTACGTTTCACTTCAACACCAAGGGAATTCATTAAAACGACTTCCGTATTTTGATAAGGGGAATGCACATAGATGACATCACTTGCAGGATTCGGATAGACATATGCGGATGGCAATTCATTCACATCATTGCTTGATGTTGGTATCCCATGTAACAATGCCTGATGCGCATTTACTCTTCCATACCCATAGTAGATATCATAACCTTCTGTATCTTCAAACGGATCACCCACCTGGTCTTCTGACGACACCCGAATAATTTCACGAATTTCTTCCGGTGTCCTGCTTGGGTCTTGTGCCAGCAATAAAGCACATATTCCAGATACAACAGGAGTAGCTTGTGACGTACCTCCCTGCATCCACAGATAGCTTGAGGTATCGTTATATTGATGCCCAAACATAATATCTCCCGGTGCTACTACATCAATGTAATCGCCATAATTACTTCCTCCTTCAGCACCTCCGGCGGTAAATGGTACCGCCCGGTTGTCATATACATTAGTAGCTCCCACAGCGATCACTTCTTCTATAGAGGCCGGAAAATGCGGATCCATGATATTGTCATTACCCATGGCAGCCACCAATACTACTCCATTGTCTACAGCATGTTGAACAGCCTCCATTACAACGGGCTGATCGCCGCTACCTCCTAAAGATAAATTAAGGATATGCGCTCCATTATCAACCGCATAATATATTCCTCCGGCGATGTCTCCCCAGGGCCCGCTTCCATTTTCATCCAAGACACGCACCGCCATAATTCGGCAATTCCAGTCTACACCAACGTGCCCCAATTCATTGTTAGCTTCAGCTCCAATCATGGTAGCCACGTTTGTACCATGACCGTGCTCATCTGTTGGATCCATGTCATTTTCGATAAAGTCCCAACCGTCAATGTCATCTACAAATCCGTTATCATCATTATCAAAGCCATCTACCGGATCGCTTTCATTATGCCATATTCTATCATCGATATCAGGGTGGTTTAAGGTCATACCCGCATCTAAAACCGCGACCACAATATCCTCGCTACCCTGTTCTATCTCCCAGGCCAGCTCGCTGTCAATATCCGCATCTTCTTTTGAGTCCATAACTCCCCAGGTTTGCCCCCCTGTATAGTTCCCGTCATTGATATGCCACCATTGCCAATGTAACTCGGTATCGTTTGGTATTACGGCTTTTGAAATAATAGCATCGGATTTTGCATAACTGTCCTGCATTACATATTCAAAAATTCCACTCGCCTCATAGTCAGCGATTATCTTTTTCATATCGCTATCTTTTGAAAAATAAAGTACCCAGGTACCTGTAAATTCTTTACGCTCCAGTGACCTGCGGCTGCCAATTCTTTTTTTAGAAAGCAGGCCATTCTCCGTATTGAGCTCGCCAAACTTTTGAACTTTATTTTCAATTTTGTTTTCTGCGATCCGCACAATTAAGCGACCGGGAACATAATCTTGTGCCATTGTTGTTACGCTGACTAAAGCCGTCAGAAATAAAATGGTAATTAATCGTAAGTTATTCATCTCATGTTATTTTAGATTAAAGAAATATTTACAAACAAAATGGGGTTATCTTGTTTGTTTACAACATTGATCTTGAAACAAGCTTACCTAAGCAAGTAATAGCTATGCTTGTCTACAGCACAATTTTGTAAACCATAAGTATTCCTGGCCTGGGGTTTCCAGGTACTTCAACTAAAGAAAAAGGGCTTAATTCTATTTAGTCTATTCCAAACATAGTGCTTTAAAGAACTAAGTAAGGGCAAAACTTATTTGATACATTCAATATACCGGGCTACATTTACCTGACCTTCATTCGATAAATACCACTCTACGCATCCCAACTACTTGGCAGCTTACACAGTCATCAATTGCATCAAGCACTCATTGTAAAGACATCTACCGCATTTTTGCAAGAACTAACTTGTAAAAATCAAAACGCTTAAAGGGGCTTTACAAGGTCCATATGCTATATCTTAGCAAAAATTAAGTTTAGTATACAAAAGTAAGCACTAATAAATGGAGATACCATAAATTACACGCAATGAATCCTTAAAGTCTTTTAGTGCAACGAATAGGTTTCTAGCTAGTTAAAAGTAATATAAAGTATTACACCCATTTCCCCCATAAATTTGGTGATGACCATATTGCAAAGCAAAACATTCAAATCATGAGGAAGAATAGCCTTGCCTACTCGCCGGTCACTTTGCCCGTACACATTGCAAAACATTAAACACCTGTTAATCCTGCGTGTAAGTGTGTACACTCATTTTGGCCGACGGCATGTAATTCACACCAAACCAACAGGCCATTAATATGACAAAAGCCAATGTAAGGGACTTATAGGCCATCAGGTGTTTTTTAGGATGTAAAAACCTTAAATGTATATAGATAAGGTGGGCCAGCCAAGTAAGAAAAGCCCAGGTTTCTTTGGGGTCCCAGGTCCAGTAATGCCCCCAAGCTGTTTTAGCCCAAAGAGCACCGAAAAGCAGTCCCAGCGTCAAAAAACCGAAGCCAATAAAAACCATATTATCTGCTACTATTATCAGGTTTTTATCATTCCTTTTTCCAAAATAAAGCCAAAGCGCACGTACAGCAACTGCAGAAGACGCTCCCAGCATGGCATAGGCAAACATATAAACAATTACGTGAGGTACAAACCACACACTTTGCAATGCGGGCATGAGCGTTTTATTCATTACATCGGGGTTAGCCAGGTTAATGCTCATAAATACTGCCGATAGCAATGTGGAATAAAGCAGTAGCCATTTATAATTCCAACGGAAGTAAATAATACTGCCAATAACGGGCAGAAAAAAAGCATACCAAATACGTGTTTCTCCCAATGTGCGCAATGGAGGCCGCTCTAATTGTATCCATAACGAAATGATAAAGGCCGCCAGCAGCGCTATTCCCAACAGGTAAAGACAACGACCAGTAATCAAACGCCATTTCACTTTGTTTGTTTTGTAGATCAAAAGTATTCCACCTAATTGAAGAATAATTGTAATACTGCAGGTAATAATAAAGTACTCCCAATTCATATTGCTTTCATTTATGTTGAAATAAGGTTTCGTCCCTTCCACAAGGTATAAACAGCGCCTAACAGCATCATAAAAATCCCTGCATATACAACTACAATCCAGGGATCTCTTACCAACTCAAAAGTGGAAGAACGCGACCACTTCCCGAATGCAGCATCATAACTAAGCTGATAGATATCCCACCCCGCCAGGCTAACAGGTTTGTTTACCTCCAGTGTAGCTTCTTTCGGTTGCTCATCCTTATGATAGATGCTTACTTCGGAACTAAATTTTTTCGGTTCGGGAGCCGTCATCACCAGGCTGTATTGCTCATCAAGGTTAAGCGCTGCCGGCAAAGACATAAAACTACCGGAGGATATCCACCCTTCGATGATATGTTCACCTTTGGAGGCTTTAACTCTTGCAGCCGGGGCAGATCCTTCTTCGTAGTAGTTTTGAAAATCTTCACCGACTTTTATAGCATCAGACTTATATTCCAACACTTCAATTTCCCAGCTCTGAATACTCGCTCCAACTCCTTCATCCTGAATAAGTACCAGTTGCGGTTTATCGGAAGGAATTAATTTTCCCGACTCGTTATCGGCCAGCCCAAACTTCGGCCGGTACTCTTCTATATCAAAATTATGAAGTGTGATGGCCAGCGGCATTTGAAGTTGTTGTCCCTCTTCATTTATGGCCAGCCAACTGGTATCTCCTTCATAAACCTGCATGGTAAGACGCTGAAGATCGGAAGCACCCAGAAAACCGGCAAAAACGGCTACGAACAGACCGGCATGGTTCAAAAAAAAGCCTATATTCTTTACTTTAAAGGGTACAATCTTTTTTAAAGTACTAAACCATAAATTGACAAGTAAAAAAAGCATGGAGAAGATAAAAGCCCATGAAGAGGTTACATGATTAAACCCCAGGTCCTGAATTAAGGCAAAATCGGATTGGGGCACCTGAGGAAACACACCCATTATCAACACTTGCACACCTAACAAGAACAGGATTACGATAGTTATATGCACCCCTCCAAGCCACCTCACCAGCGGCTGTTGCCTGAAGAGAAAATACAACATGGTCCAAAGCAAAGGCAAACAGATACCTAATACGGCATTGTTTGGCCATCGCAACATCTGGTAAGAAAAGTGAAAACCAAATTTTTCCAGCGAAAGCCCTGTAAGGAATAACAGTGAAGCCAGCCAAATGGCTTCACTATACCCCCACTTCTTGCTTTTATCTGCGGTACCCAAGAGGTACTTCTGTGCATGACTTACTTTTTCCATTTGTCTAGTTCAAAGAAGGATTGTATTTTGCTTCACGCGCTTTTGCCTTTTCCAGCCATTCGGGAACCAACGTTTCAAGAAACTCCTTTTTGTCTTTTTTCATTTGCTCCGGATCTAATCCTATTGCCAATTGCGCTTTTTCCTTGGTAGAAATATCCGGAACAGGCACTTCGCCCTCAAAACCCAGGGAAGTGAGTAAAATACGTGCTTTATACCTGGCGTCTTTGGCCAGACCAAGGGCTGTTGAAAGCACACGTGCTGTTTCTAACGGAGCATGAAACGATGCTCCGTGAGAAGCAACCCCATAATCCCAACGCCATTGCGCATGTCGAATATCCATTAAGATAGGCTGCATCTGCTCTTCTGTCGCTCCCAACTCCCAGCACTTGCCGGCTTCGTAATGTGCGCGTACTAATACAGGTTCAATTTCATCCTTTATTTCACGACAGGCTATCTGACGATCGTAAACATTCTTGTATAATTCAGACTCCGCCTCGCGATGACATACCTGGCAAGAATTGGCTACATTATTGAGTGGAGACTGGATTTTATGATCAGTAAACTTCACGCCTCCCTCTGATTTATAAGGCATATGGCAATCGGCACAGGAAACACCGCGCTGATAGTGGATACTTTTTTGGAACAATTCATATCCCGGGTGCTGCGCTTTTAGCATGGGCGCTTTTGAAATTTTATGTGTCCAGTCTTTAAACTGCAAAGAATCGTAGTAGGCCTCCATGTCTTCTACCGTTAAACCATCTTTCCAGGGAAATGTCAGATAGGGAGACCCTTTCTTCTCTCCGGTACCACTTTTGTCGAAATAATATTCTACATGGCATTGCGCGCAAACAAGTGTCCTCATTTCCTGATGCGAAGCATCTTCAATATCTTTCCCCATATAGCCAAAAGCTTCTTTCAGTGCGGGTCTGGATATTTTGAGGTTCATTGTTTTGGAATCATGGCAATCGGCACACCCGATGGGATTTACAATTTGTTCTCCTTTACCGGCCCATTTGCCTCTATAAAATTCTGCTATCCCTATCTCATTCATTAAGCGGGGAACATCCGGACTTTTGCAGGTCCAGCATGTGGCTGGCATAGGGCCGTCGTCCGGGCCTTTGGGTGCTCCGGTGCGCTGTATTTTCCTGATATCGTCCACCGCCCAATAGTGTCCCGAAGGGGAATTGTATCCTTTGGAAAACCCATAACCTGCCCATAACACCACCAGATTGGGGTCTTCTTCAAGTACATCTGTGCGCTTACTTCCCAAAAACATACTTTGAAAACTCGTATCTTTCGTTTCCTTCCAACTTTGGTACTGACGCGGAAAATTCTTCCCCCACACTTCATTTCTGGGTTCAAACTCGCCTATTTCCACTTCAGGTGTATAGGCAAATACTGCTTCGGTGCGCCGTTCCATTACGGTATAGGTAAGCATGCCGATTACAAATACGACTATTACCGTTGCTATAAATAAAACCCAGCCTTTCCAGGGTTTCTTGTCCACGCTGTCACTGATACTTTTCATAGTCTTGGAGTTTTAGTTTTTGTTTTGTTTTTCACTTTCTTCTTGGAGCATTTCCTTTAACCAATCTGGTGTGGGAGAGCTGAGTGTTGGCACCCTGGCGTCGGGAGTAGAAGAATTACTATGTACCCTCCCGTGTGGCACCTCCCGATGACAGTCCCAGCAAAGTTTACCATTGCCATGTTTTTTTGCTGCCAGACTTTGCCCAAGCGTACTTACTTTTTCATTGAGCTGGTTATGACAACGCTCACAATTGGCCTGCACCACATTGATTCCTTCTTCGTGTATTTTTATTACCTGCGGCTCTCCTCGCATCGTAAAAATGGTAGAATGTCGAAGTCCGTCTTTTGCTTTGAAAAGGTATTTCTCAACTACGTTATCGTGAGGCACGTGACAGTCGTTGCAGGTAGCTACTTCTTTGTGAGAGCTGTGTTTCCAGGTAGCATATTGAGGGGCCATCACATGGCAGTTGAGACAAGTCTCCGGATTATCTGACAAATAAGATGCGGCATTTGAGATATAAAATGTATATGCTACAACACCACATAAACACGCCGATATAAGAATCACGATAAACTTCCATTTCTTTGGCGGTTCGGTGTACTTTATTATTTTTTTCAGCATACCCTGGACATTTAGCGTTGTACATTTATTTTTCGCTTACAAATGTCGGTACGCGCAGATAGACATGAACTGAGAAAACTCATTCCTGCATTTCCCGACCAGATCGAAATTTCTTAATCACCTCAAGACTAACGCAGTAGCATATGCAGACTGACGCAAATCAGCTAAATAAGTATATAAACTGAGGATTTACAGCTGTAGGACATCTATAGAATGTGTCCATAAAATCATCTAAATGTAAAAAAATAGTGTCTCAAAAAATAAATCTAACGAGAGCTACCTTGGTCTCATTGAAATGTACAACAGTTACTCTACAGATCGGTACTCATCCGCGGATATTTTTTCACCTCTCATTCCTTTACAATCTTTCCTTTTTTTATCGCTTCCGATGTTTCCAGGTGATATACATAAACACCTTTTTTGAGATTTTCCAGATCCAGGGATGCTTTTTGATCTACTAATTTTGAAAACACTATACGGCCCGTCAAATCATAGAGGGTAAGGTTAACGGGTTCCGGTATTTCGTTTTGAATACTTAAGAAACGTTTTACCGGGTTGGGAAAAACATTCAAAGGTGTACCTTCCTCTTTCAAAGTCTCGTTATTAAGAGTAACCCGATCAGAAAAATAGAAGATTTTATTATAATAACCTGAATGACAAGTATTCATAGCTTTTACTGCTGGCATTTTATGCCGTGGATGAAACCAGCCGGGTCTTCCCATATCATAAATATCAAAGGGTAAAACACGTATATTTGCAGCGTTTATAATTCTGTCGTAGGTATAAGTTATAGAACCATCTATGGCTCCATTATAAGACCTCGTATCACTTTGAATAAGATTTCCCTTTTTATCATAGGTGAAATTACATTCCTTACTAAATTCCCAATTTTCGCTTTGCCAGCTCCAAGGTTCGTAAATCATATTTGACACCTGCCCCTCATTATTATATTTATACCTAATTCGCTCCGAGGGATTGTCATCCCCTGCGCTCCTATACCTTAAAAACACAACTAACCGACCTTGATCATCATAAGAAAACGAAGCTGAATCTGATTGACTAAGCACCCTCTGATCTGACGTAAAAGTACTGTTTTTAACTTCTAGCTGACCTGATGAATTGTAAAGGTAATTAATACTTCTTCGCAAAAAGAATTGATCCTCTTCATCCAACATATAATTCTTTTCACTTATAAGATTGCCTTCAGCACTGTATTCGTATTCCTGATAGTACTTAAATGGGAACACGGCTAATTCTTCGTCCCATGTTGACGATGAAGTCCATTCGACCTTATTTTCATCATTATATCGGAATTGTTGCCTATTTTTGGTCCTCCATAAACTATCTAATCCATACCAATAAAAGTTGGTCATTGCCATAATATTCCCCCGGTCATCATACTCGATACTAGTTTTGGTTTCTTTCAACCAACCTTTGCTTTCATCATAAATATAATTTACAAAAGCAATGGGAAAACCTTTATTGTCGTGCTCATAAATACTCTTATGACGTGATTTACCCAGGCCAAAATAATTGTTTGTAGCACTATCTAAAACCGATGTTATTTCGTCACCCGTCCATGAGTAACCTAAAAATTCATACTGTGCGAAACTGTAACCAATTGATAACAGGGTGATCAGTGTACCTAAAGCATACTTTAAAAATGTAATACTATTCATCTATAACTAATTAAATTTATAAAAATCTTATTGAGCAATCATTCCTTCACAATCTTCCCTTTTTTTATCGATTCAGATGTTTCCAGGTGATATACATAAACACCTTTTTTGAGCCACTCCAAGTCCAAAGAGGCTTTTTGACCTACTAGTTTTGAAAACACTTTACGGCCCGTCAAATCATAAATGGTCAAATTAACAGGTTCGGGGAATTCATTTTGAATGTTCAGGAAACGCTTAACGGGATTGGGGAAAAGCATGGATGAAGACGGCCTTTCTCCCAGGTTAACATCATTGACTACGACAAAATCTGAGAAATAATAGATTTTATTAGCATAAGATGAATGATAAGTATTCATTGCCAAATTAACGGGAAACTTATGTGTGGCACCAAACCAATAAGGTTTTCCGAACGAATGCATATCCTCAGGTAAAATCCGAATGTTTGACCCTTTTATATATCGGTCATAGGTGTAAGTTATCGTATCGTTCAACAAGGCATTTCTTGCCCTTATCTGTTTCCCGACAACATTCCCTTGCTCGTCATAACTAAATTGGTATTCACAATCGAACTCCCAAGCGACATCATCTCTTCGCCAATCCTCCTGCAATATGTTGGATATCATTCCTTGATCGTTATAGTTATATTGAATTCGCTCCAGAGGTTTACCATTTGTTGGCTTATTGTATTGTATGTACTGTTGCAATTGATGCTTATCATTGTAGCTATAAGTAGCGTAATCGGTAGCAGTCACAGGTCCATTATCTGAGGCAAAGGTACTGTTCTTGTTTTCTAATAAGCCTAAATCGTTGTAATGATAAGTGAAGCTCTTTTGCACAAAATATAGGTCGTATTTATCTTGCACATATTTTTTTTTCGATAATATGTCACCATTTAAATTGTACTCATATTCTGAATAGCTTTGGTACCCTATACTATTTGTAGATCCTACTGCACTCCAAATAACCCTGTTATCATCGTCGTATTTGTACTCGTAGTTGTGATCCAAAAACCATGAATTGTCCCAGTTAGTCCATTTATATTCTTTAATTTCGATAATATTACCTTTATCATCATATTCGAATATTTTCTTGTATTCAGGGATCCAGACCTGTTGGTAATCCTGTACATAGCTAATATATGAAACCGGGTATCCCTTTTCATTATGTTGATAAATACGCTTGTTACGATTTTTAGATAAGCCGATGTATTCAAAATAAGTGCTATCTAAAACTGTGGTTATCCTGCCTCCCTCCCAGGCATAACCAAAAAATTCAGTTTGCCCGTAACTTCCATTCAGCATTAATAGCTGAAATAATGCAGCCAATAAAGTCCTCCTTAAAAAAGTAATAGAATTCATGTCATTAGTTAAAAATAGGTATCACAAAATATGGTTTATGTAAATCACAAAGCTTAAATGCTCTATATCACTCTTATATGTATATAGTCGTAAATTTAGTAGTGCGGGGTTGGTAAATTTGTGTTTTTCTCTGTCGATTCTACAACTATTTTGAATAGTATTAGTACCCATTGATCTAAATAGACTTAAATATTGATCATTTCAGGTCTATTTCCCTCAGCAAAAAACAGCGAAATTTTGAGCAGAATCTCGCATTTGTTGAGCGATGTAATGTCTAACAGAATGTAATAGGTAAAATTGGTATTCAAACAATTATTGCAACATCAGCAGGAATTACCACGTTTAGTCAACTGTTTTTTAATGATTCTAAAACCGGAAAAAATGAAAAAAAAATTAGCAATACTACTGGCTTTATGCCTCTTCACAGTAGGTACCGTAAATGCAAGTGCTTATATCAGGTATTACAACAAAGATTCCGAAACCTGGAAGTTCGAGGTTAAAATTGCAGGCTCTACAAAAACGGTTGAGTTTGGAAGTAGTCGAACTGCTTCTGTCACGATACAGGGAGGCAGTGAGGATTGTGAAATAAAAACCGAATGTGGCTGGGTAAAAGTAACAGATGACTCTAAAATAGAAATTAAAGCTGGCTGTATTACAGTTAAATAACAATTGACCCAAATACGATTAAAGATAGACCCGGTTCGAATAAAAAATCCCGAACCGGGTCTTTTTTGGCTTGAGGTTTCCTATCCTTTAGTTACACGAACATGTAGCGGCCCAAACCTGGCCAAAAGTAGTACAGATGTCGCAATCAGACACGTCTAAGTACTCTCCTAGAACTAAGAACCATTCAATTACAATTGATACAAATCAAACGTACTTTACTGGAAGCCTTTATAGTTTTAAAACTGAACGAATTAAAATTACTTCGATTACATGCAAAGTTAGTTATCTAAAATACTAATAAAAATGCATAAGACATACAAGCGGTAACTTCACGAAACGGAAGTATTCTTTTGAGCAAAGTTTGTGTAGCTTTTGTCTGAAAAGTGTGTTTTCAAGAACTAAAAACAGTAGACAAGTAGGAATCGCTCATATAACGAAAATGCGTTGCCACCCTCCTATCAGTGTTTCACAAATTTCATGCGTTTTATATTTTGTTCTGATCTTAATGAAACCGTATAAACACCTGGTAACAAAGACGCTACGTTAATAGTACATTCGGCTTTGTCAATCGTCTTAAGAAGCACCTGATTTCCGGAAGCGTCATAAATTCTTGCAAACGAAAAATCATGTACATTATGTAAGGTAACATTATCCTCGGCTGATGGATTAGGATAAAGCATCGTTCGGTCTTCAATTCCATTATGCACTCCGGTGAGCAGGTAATGAAATTCCTCCGATTCTGCACTGCAGTCATTGCCATTGCTCACAACAACTGTATAAGTTCCCGGCTCATTCACTTCAAGCTGGTAATCACTTGCTCCTGGAATTAGTTCGCCATTGAGGTACCACTCATATGCATTGTAACCAGAAGCCGTTTGTAATACATCTGTTGTGGTATTGGTAATTAACGCTATTTCCGGAGTGTCCGGATGTTCCATTGCTGTCGCCGTCACCGGAACCCTTACATCATTACTACATCCAACCAGGGCCTCAAATGAGTTGTTGTAAAAATAAAAATAGTAATTATTAACTGCATTGGAATAAGTGACAAGTATGCTCAACAAGTTACTGCTAAAAGGATAGTTAGCCCCATTGCTATTTCTCAACAGTGAAAAATCTCCGTCCACTCGAAAACCATAACCTTCCCCCGCAGGAATGGACAAATTCAAATCTACAATATTTTTACCCGATGTCAGCACTACTTCTTTAGAAACCAGGGTATTTTTATCAGCATCTTCGACTACAATAGTGCAGGTATCTGCTGTTTGTGAATACATGGTAGTTTGTTTCCATATCACATCCTGATGTACATCTACGCGATGCCCCTTATCGGTCCCGCTGCGGTAATCATTATCTCCAATTTTTTTATTGGGTGCACCAAGTGTGATAAGCGGAGGGTTCGAAACTCCGGACACGTAGTAAGTTGTCGTTTGCTGTAGTGCAGGAGTAGTGAAAGTACTTCCGGTACCCAAAAATGTACCGTCTATTTCCGAATCATACCAGGCATAATAAGTACTACCACTCGCCCCCAGGCTTATTTCTTCTCCTTCACACCCTTCACCATCCAGCGCATCGGGAGTGCTGGCGGCCTCAACTACCTCTACTGTAAATGCGGTGCGTTCTTCAGATGAGCACGCACTCGTATTTTGCGCGTAGTAGGTGGTATTACTATTTAATGATGGCGTTTTTAGTTCATCACCTTCGTAAATAAAGCTCCCCCCAACGGCAGCATCATACCAGCTAATTTTGCCCGCATTAAAAGCCTTCAAATATGCTGACCGGCCTGCACAGATCTGCGTACCGACACCTGAAGGTGGTGGATTGAGGTTGATGCTCACCGTTCTGGTTTTGGTATCGTTTCCAAAGGCATTCCAGGCTGTTAATGTTACATCGTAGTTACCTTGTTCGCTGTATGTGTGAACCGGATCCCGTTGTGTAGAAGTATTGCCATCACCAAAATCCCAGTGCCATGAAGTTGGCTGACCTATGGAATTATCCGTAAACCTGACGGTATTACAATCTTTATTTTTTTCGAATTTAGCTATTGGAGGGGCATCGAGGTTATTATCATCTGCGCCACAAGGAGGTAAGAGGTCTCCCAGGTTAGAAATAATACGGTCGCTTCTATTCCCCCCATTGTTGCAACCACCAGTGTTGTGCAAAGCAAGTACCAGATGTTCGTTGTAAGAAAGAACTGGAGAACCGGAACTACCACCTTCCGTATCCGTTTTATAGCCAACCCTGTCCCAGGTGCTACTTTTCACTTCGGCATACCCACTATTGCTTTTATCATCCAACACGGCAATTTTTTTACGGCTTCCTCCAGGGTGTTGATTGATATAAATACGTTCTCCGGTTTGTGCTGCCCAAGACCTCAGACTTAGGTAACCATATTTTTCAACCGCATTTTTCCCTGCGTTATTGGGTAATTTAACCAAGGTATAATCCAAACTCCCATTCGTTTTTATTAAGGTACTGGTATTTGCCACTATATCTTGCGAAGAATTAGCAGTACCGTTGCAACTGTTTTTATGATAGTTAAACCTAAATTCCGTATTTTGAGCTTTATTAGCATTATTTATACAATGATTGTTAGTCATCACATGACCATCACAGCCTAATAACCAACCTGTGCATAAGCCGGAACCTCCTATAAGCAGTCTGCAAACGGGGTGTCCTTTCTCCCACATAAGTGTTCCCTCGTAGCACATCCAGTTTTCCTTGTCATCCTTACCACAAATGGATTCGTTTTGATGAAGCAACTGATCCAGAAAAGCCTCTGGATAACCGTAAGCAACAGTAACAATATCGAAGCCATAATAATCGGATTTTCCCTGGCTAAAAAGTCGTACAATAATATGCTCAGCATATATGGTATTTGTCCAAAATTCATTGGTATAAGCCCCATCTGCGAGTAACTTCCCTTCCCATCCATAAACAACTTTATCATCAGGTGAGTCAGGGTCATAGACTTCGAGGTAATCGCCTGGTGCCAGTTCAAAATTGCGCAGATACAACTTCACGTAAGAAGCTTTTTCTGAAGAAAACGTTTTTTCAAAGACATAGCCAACCTTGGCACTTAGGGCATAGGGATGTGCTGTTGATACATTGATTTCAAATTCGTCTCCCACTTTAAGTGGTTTGTCCTGAGCTTGAATAGAAGAACAAGACACAGCGAATAGCAAAATCGCGAAAAAGATTATCGGTTTTTTCATCATGGGTATATATAATATGCAAGTGCACCAGGAATGCATTAATGGGTATAACATTCGAAGTTTCGTCATACAATATAAGGCATGACGATGTTTTAAGCTAATAAGGATAATGTATGGGCAGCATTTGTACAATAAAATGTAGAAAAAGCGCACTTATCCCAATCTTTTAACGATTAAAATATTTTATATAAAGTACATATGTTCTCAAAAATTTGCATTTTACACCTCTGTCAATAAACCTTAAAACATGAAATTTTTAGTATCCATAGCCCTCTTAATGTTAATTACTTCATCATTTGGTTCCGGTAAATCCGATAAAGGTGAGATCAACGAAAAAAATCAAGCGATAACACAAGCAATGCCAATGCACTATTCATCGAAGGTGCATTTAATTCTTCTATTCTAAAAACCTCCAATGGTTGTGGAATAGGAAACTTTCTGATCCCGCTTACGGGTGATTTCAGTGAAGGTCACCGACCGGCGCTAGCCACGCTAACAGAAGACTGGCCGCCTCAATTGCGTACTTTAACTACCATACCTGGTACGTGTATTAAAGGAGTAGCTTTTAAGCGAGGCGACTACGATAACACTTCTATTATTAATGCCTTTTATGATGAATACCCATACGTGGTTGTCTCCGATAGCTGCTTGTATTCCTTTGCGCTTAATGAACAGTTTAGTGGTTTTAATGACGACATCACATTCGACAGCTCCATCACATTGCTCGGCATTATGAGAATGGCCCAACAAACCACCACAGAGATGAATAACCCAATAGCGCTGCTAATTAAGGATTCTATTCAGGGCTATTGGGTATCTTTGTACTCCTATCCGGAACTGGAAGAAACACATGGTTTCCGACTCCAATTCGAACCTGAACTCTTTGAAGTAACAGATGACGGACTTTATATTTCCGGGTTTGACAACAACGAATACAAACTTTATCATTACAGCACTAGTGCTAACGATTTGCTAGCAGTTTACCCTTTAGCGGAAAATGCCTCTAACGCTAAAGAATTTTTGAAAGTAGAAGATTCGCTCTATGTGCTAAGTTCGCCGGGAGATACAAGTACCATTCTTACTGCCATTAATGGGAATACTACTATTTCTTCACAAACCCTTATAAATGCAAACGCTGGGGCCCGGGCCACAAATAATGAATTTAAAAATAGCAGCTACTTCACTTTTCAACCGATGTTTGATAATTCACCATCACATTTGGATCAACAAATTTTGCTGCTAAACCCTGTTGACAAACAAATGGACACGATTATTATTGACACAGAGTTGGATTATTTCAAGCAACCTATGGAGGGCAGCCGCGGATGGGGATATTATTCTTTGAACTGGGTGGGAGCAAAGTGGAATGACGCTCAACCCGATTCTATTTACCTCGCTCAGTACGACAACATTGTAAAAGTACATGGCGACGCCTTCCCCAATTACATCAATGCTACCTATGGATGTTGGGTAGGCTCCAATAAAGAGGAGCTTGAAACGATAAAATTTGAATTTTACCCTAACCCAACATCTACAGAGGTGACTATTAACCTTAGCGGTTTGACCAAAGGCCGAAAATACCAGTTAGATATAATTGACAATGCTAATAAGGTGATTCATACTACCAAACTGGAGGCCTATCAAAAAATAGCCCTTCCGTTGGAAAATCTTTCAAAAGGAGTATACCTGTTAAAGCTGAATACGGGACAAAATATGATTACTAAAAAACTAGTTATTAATTGACCTGATTTGAACAGGCATAACATTCAATAGCAAAGAACCGTCGTCACTCTTGCCATTCTGGTGGCGGTCCCTGTGGCACTTAAAACTATTGAAAAATAGTTTAGATCTCATCATTCACAATACCTAAGTTGTTGGCGGGTATATTTTTATCATAGATTTGATGCATTATAAACATCCAACTCTCTATTTTATTTGCTAATTTGTGGTAAACAAATCAAACAATAGCTATCATGTGGGAAGAAAAAGTTAAAATCTATGATGCGCTTGTAGCCAAATGCCCGCATTTGGAACGAAAGGGAAAAACCGTACCCTACACCTCCGCTAATGGGCATATGTTTTCTACATTTAACAAAGATGCGGAAATAGGCATTCGCTTTTCCAAAGAAGTGCAAAAGCAATACATGGAAGAATATGATACAACCCTGTTTAAATCTTATAACGCTATCATGCACGGGTACATACTCATCACCGATAAGATGCTGAAAGACCTGGACAATGTGGCAAAGTTATTGGATGAGAGCTATAATTACGTGATGTCTTTGGACCCTAAGTAAGTTTATAAAAGTAGAGGTATGAATCCTAAAATGTACTTATACAAGCGAATAGTGGATGCAAAACTCTACATAGACACACACTACCAGGAACGTATTGACCTGAATGGGGTATCAGGCCATGCACATTTTTCAAAATACCACTTCCTACGTTTATTCAAAAATGCCTTTGGTAAATCCCCCCACCAATACCTGATAGAAGTAAGGCTGGAAGCTGCCAAAAAGCTATTAAAGGAAAACCACCCTGTTTCAGAAACATGCACCCTGGTTGGCTTCGAAAGCATTCCCTCCTTTTGCACTCTTTTCAAGAAAAAAGAACAAAAGAGTCCCCATGAGTACCGCTTATACTACCAGCAGCTCAAACGTAAGCAGGAACAAAGTCCTTTCTCTTTTGTTCCTAATTGTTTTGCTGAAAATTTTGACCGGAACAAATAGCAATTTTCAATAACAGATTTTTCGAACATTTGAATTTCTTTGTAAAAAAGAATAGTTCTATGATTACAAAGTTAACTCATGCCAGCATTTATGTGCTTGACCAGGAAAGTGCGCACGACTTTTACGTGAATAAACTGGGATTTATTGAAAAAATGAAAATTCCTATTGGCAATGATGCCTTTTGGCTTACGGTATGCCCAAAAGACCAGCAGGAAATAGAAATCACCCTCATGCCGATTAATAAAGGCGGTATGTTTAATGAAGAAACGGCCAGACAGCTTTCTGACATGGTAAAAAAAGGCACTTTTGGTTTTGGCGTATTTGAGTGTCACGATGTATTTAGTACCTACCAGGAACTAAAAGCAAAGGGCGTGGAATTTACCAAAGAACCGACTGAAGAATTTTATGGCATTGAAGCCATGTTCAAAGATGATTCAGGAAATTGGTTCTCACTCACACAATTCAAAAAACCACAATCATGAAAATAGCGCTACGCATCAACTGGATACTGACTATCTTATTAAGTATTTCCACAGGCCTGTTTAAACTCATGCAACAACAGGCCGATATCGATTTATTCAAAACCATCGGTTTTAGCATGACAGCAGTAACAATGCTGGGAGTCATTCAACTGCTTGGCGGACTATTGTTGATTCCGGCTAAAACAAGAAAAATAGGTGCTTACGTAATGATTCCAACTTTCATTGTAGCTTCCATTGCTGTTTTTGCCAATCAGTTATTTGTATTTGGAATCGTTTCGTTGCTCTTCATTTTAATGGCTTGCCTGGTACTATTAATGCAATCAAAATATACGCTTAAGGTCTCTTAATTATGAACAAAACAGAAAAAGTAAATGAATTCATGAATCAGCTTGACAACCCCTTAAAAGCGGAGATGAACGCGGTACGCGCAATCATATTAAATGTCAGCGATAAAATCAGTGAAGAGATAAAGTGGAGTGCTCCGAGTTTTAGCTACAAAGGAAATATGGCTACTTTTAACCCCCGGGCAAAGAAATTTGTAACCCTTACGTTTCATAAAGGAGCGCTTATAAATGACGATAGCGGGTTGCTGGAAGGCGATAAAAAAGAAGCACGTGTAGCACGCTTTCAGAATATGAACGATGTAATGAACAAGAAAAAAGACCTGGAATCGCTTGTATTGAAGTGGATAGCAATAATGGATGGGCTGTAAGAGTCCTATCCAGAAATTATTTATACTTTTCTAAACGCAATCGCATTTATAAAAGTCATCACTATAATATGGAGAAATTTCCCCGTCAACACTATGAATATGTTCAACAGGAATTTCGAGTCCCTTTTCCAACACCACCCATTCATCCTCGCCTTCTGAGCGAATTCGAACGATGTTATCAACTATGTTTTTTCGATTTCCCAAATCATCAAAATAATTGATATTATTTAAAGGAACATTCCCTGATTCGATCAGCAGAATGGATGAATATTTTGAAGCTTGTTGCATGGTGTTTCTTATTTTAATTTTTCTATTTATTATTGTCTTGCTAAGTATCCCTTATTTCCTGGTCTTAGCCAGATGCTAAGACCAGGAAGAGGACTTTTTACACTTAACCTAATTTACTGTGATATTGTAATGCCCTGTTGGGTTCAACGGACAGAAATAAACATACTCTCCTTTTTCCAAAACCACTTCACCTTTACATGATTTTGTATCTCCGTTTTTCACCGTTTCCGTAACATATGCATTTTGAATATGATCGGCCTCGGTGATTTCGTCTTTCTTCGGTGCCAGTACTAAACCCACCTCATGATCCACTCCGGAGTTTGAAACTTCAAACTTGTAAGTTCCCGCATCCAGACTTAAATCACCGTTCGTAAATTTGCCCGGAATCTGGTTCAGGGTTATCACCTGAACTTCTTGATTTTCTTCCGTTACCGTAGTGGCAGCAGCGCTTTCAGGTGCTGTGTCAGTAGCCGCTTCCTGGCCTGAACCACATGAGAATAATAGTGCACTAAATGCCAATGTTCCGAATAGTAAATGTCTTATCTTCATAATCTTATGTTTTTAAATTATCAACAAGACAAATATCCGAACGACGCATCGATTAATCATTGTACAAATATCCCAACACCTTGTCGATTTTTCCTTTTCTTGCCCTACTCCTTCTTTATTCGATTTACTACTTTGGTGAAAGCATGAAAATGTTGTCGGCCATGACGCATAAAAAAACCTTTGCGAGCCATCACAAAGGTTTTTAACATTGATTAAGTTACTACAATTAGTTCAATAATTCTCCAAGTCCAAAGGCAGTGACAAATTGATTATAGACTTCTTTTACTTCTGTATTTGCCTTTTCAACAAAATCGCCGGTAATACCATCAACAACAGTTCTTAGTGCTCGCTGACCCTTAGGTGTATCTATTAACTTAAAAATAGCATCGGGCACCATCTGTGGATTTGGCTTCAACTCCTCAAACATCTGCCCTATTCCCTGACCTATCTGGTCCGGAATATTTGCCAAATCTCCATACCCTTCATTCACCTCCTGGTCTGCTCCCGATGCTGTCTTTCCAAATATTTCTGTTGGGAAGGCTCCTGGTTGCACTATTACAACATCTACACCTAAAGGTCGCACTTCATAATGTAAACCTTCGGTCAATCCTTCCAATGCAAACTTTGTACCATTGTAAACAGTCATAAATGGTGCTGAAAAACGCCCCAGACTGCTCGATATATTGACAATCAAGCCTTCTCCTTGCTGACGCATAATGGGTAAGGCAGCTTTCATCGTTCTCCACGGGCCTTTTACGTTCACATCAAACATACTTTCGAGGTCTTGTTCGGTGTATGTTTCAGCGAGGCCACCTCCAAAGTAACCTGCATTATTTACCAATACATCCAGTTGTCCCTCCTTGTCAATAATACCTTCAATGGCATTTTTGACCTGATCGCCGTTGGTGACGTCAACATCTACCACTGAAATATTATCGATGCTATTCAGTTCATTGGCTTTGTCGGCATTTTTCGAATCCGTATTTCGCATTCCGGCATAAACAGTGTAGCCTTTCTGTGCGGCATCTTTAGCTGTTAAATATCCAAATCCGCTATTTGTTCCGGTTATAAAAATTACTTTCTTACTCATTATTTTATCCGTTTTTCAAATTAGTTACTTAATGTAACTGTATAAGTTACAAATAGTAACTTTAGTTCGTTTTATTAATTTTTTCTAGTTACCTTAGAGTAACTAATGGCGAAAAGTATGAATTGTAAGAATCCGCTATGTTCCTTAACACAAGCGCTACAGGTAATAGGTGGTAAATGGAAACCGCTTATTATTTACCAGTTAAGTAAATCGACCAAACGATTTGGTCAATTGCATGTAGCTGTTGTCGGAATTTCCAGAAAAGTACTCACCAGCCAGCTCAACGAATTGGTAGCAGATGGCCTGGTTAGACGCGAATCCTTCCCGGAACTCCCACCAAGAGTAGAATATGAGCTTACAGATAAGGGCAGGGAGCTCTTACCCATATTTGAATCTATCGCCCACTGGGGAACCTATTTGGTCGACAATTACAAAAAGAAACTGGATCAATTGGCTTAGCTAAAAACTTATTATTAACACAACTAAAATCAACACTTATGGGACTAGAATCATATCTTTTTTATGTAGAGTTCTATGAAGCACTTTCTGAAACGGAATTAGATGAGCTTTTGATTAGCACCGGACTTACCCGAGTCAGCAAGTCGGGTGAAAAACCGGCTGATTTCAGAGAGTATTATTACGAAGTGGTAAGCGATCGTGGTATTACCGAAGCACATAGTTTGTGGTGTCCCGGTGAAGAAAAAATACAAAAATTCAGCTTGCGATTTTCCATAATCAACCCCGCTGAAGTAATTGAACAAACTTTTGAATTACTGGCCAGGCTAAATGACTCCAAGTCTATAAAGCTTAAAGACACCGAAATATACAACCATGTATATCGACGTTTAAGGCAAAAAGGCAAAGTAAATGATCATTTCAAGGGATTGACAAAAGAGGAAGACTTGCTCATTCAGGGCTCTTCTTATATCAATATAGATGCAAACGAATTCAGAAAAAACGAAATGAGCATTAAGAAAAGAGCAGTACTCATCAAAGAACAAGGAGATAAGCAGATTGTTCGAGGAGGCACCGAAACGATGGAGCACATCAATAAAAAAGGCAATTTCGATAAATTTATGGATTGGATCAAGAATGAATTGTAACAAGCGACACTGAACGTCTATGCCATATTAAAGGATGAAAAGTTGAAAAATGAATGCCTTCATGGTGTTTATCATTCCAATAAATGTGGAGCTGTAAGCATTTACCTTGACGTTGATGACAACCCTCTGGTAATCGCTAATAACTCAGAGGCCAGACTAAAAATTGACCCTACCTCCATCCTAACAGATATAGTACCAAAGACACCAATTTTGTCTCCAATCCCTGCAAAAGGAATATTAAGCATTACCGGAATAAGCACTCACTCTGCATACCAAATTTACAATGCAAAAGGTGTACAAGTTAAGAAAGGAACAATTATAACAAATCAAATTAACCTGAAAGAACTACCAAATGGAATTTATCTTTTTTAAATTAATGGGTACGAGATCACAAAATTTGTGAAAGACTAACTCAAAAAAGGCAAATCGAATGTAATCATGCTTCGTGCATATTCGCCATCTTTGTTAGATGAAAAAATTAGTTGTATGCTTTATTATTTCATTGGCACTTGGTAGCTGCTCCAGTACCCAAGTATCAAACCAACTCGACAGCGATGATTTCGAAACCAGGCAAGCGCGTGTAGAAGCACTTAAGAAGGAAATCAAATACAGCAGCGATTTCGAAGATGCCGAATTTGAACTGTTTAATGTAAACGGATTTTCCAATAGTCGCACGTCCCTTCCCGGAGCATCTTCCTGGGATTATAAGTTTGCCATAAAGGTGTCACCATCAGATATTGATAACTGGACAACAGGTTTGATCAAAGTTAAACCTGCCGATAACAATGATGCCTGGACGAAACAAATAACCAGTAAACGTAAACAAGATTGGAAAACTCAGAGCAGTCCGGAGTATTTCATTCGAAAGGGTGATGATGTGACCCTTATGGTTTACAGAGCAGAAGGCATCATTTTTAAACGAATAATAAACAATTAACACGTGAGGAGGAGGTGCCTTAACAAACAGTTTTGAGTGCAGGTCTTTAGCAAGTGGGTAGTATAAAGAACAATTTTGTTTCATTCAGGAATTAAGCCTACTTTTCCGCTCTGGACCCGAACTGTTGCTCGTATTTTATTATACCTCGATATGGAGGAGGACCACACCTGGTTCAGGTACAGCCCTACTCAAAATAGCTATCCATTAGCACCGCTACCTACTTGCAAGCCACTAGCCGGGCCATAATCCGGAATTAATACAACAACATTATTATTGGCAAGATTCGAACATGCCTGAAATGCCATCTCAATCATCGATTTATCCTCTGGCTCGTAGTAATAGGAATCGCCATTAGCTATTTGCAACCATACCCCCGGTTGGCCATCTACTTTGTTAAAACCTACAACCTTCGTCCAGACACCTGCTCCGGATGTCATCTCTTCAGGACTTTTTGCTACTTTAATTAAATCATTCATAAGTGTTAGTTTTTGTTTTTTATTTTCTTGTCAGCCATGAACAACAGACTTTTCATTCTTTCGTGATGGAACTGACTAATATTCACTGGTGACATTATCTAATTTCCCAAAAATTACTTACCAAAACTATTACACGATATTACACATCCACATACATATGGAAACCCCGCTTCACAGAGAAAAAATGAACCATTACAGAAAGACCTTGCAAACGACTTAATTAATGGACCGGCAGTTTAAAAAACCTGTATTTCACCCTTTAATATCGGGTATCAGATGCTTCAAAGTCTTTCCAGTGACACACTACAATGCGCTAAAGTTTTTACAGACGATAGTGAGGCAAGGACCATTTGTGATGTATCACCGTAAAAAATTTTCTCATAGCGACTGGATGTCGACAAATTATAGCTTACTTTTTGCTCATCAATACCATTAAGCTCCGGCGCACAAAAAATTTTACTTTTTATGTGTTTGATTACATCTTCAGAGGTATTGATATTTACTCCGATGATTTCCACTTTTTCTCCCTGAAAAAAAACACCTAGAAAACCATAATTTTCCATTTCCACACATAAATTATACCAGGCCAATTGAGGGCTTGCATAAGCTCTTGAATAGCCCTGTAAATAGTGAGGATCGCCGCTCATTTCAAAGTTGTTAATCCCTCTGGTATCAGTTGGTAATAGTAAACTTACACAATATACGTCTACCGTAGCATCTTTTTGTTCAGAATGAGGTATTGAAATAGCAATTTCATTCTTTTTAATTTTTGCAGGATTAAGCAAAAAAGCCTGTCCCATGCTTAGTCCCGGCTCACTTACCGATGCCAGGCGTATTTTTGTAACATTCGAGTAGCCAACGAGCACTTCCGTATTATCACCTGAGTTGTTATAGATAATTAGTGCGATTGGTTGATTGGGAAGGTTGGTATAGTTAATCACTTCGCCAGGTTTAATAGTCGTTTTCGCACCTGTATTAATCGCTTCGGCAGCATCAAGCGCTACATGAAGATATGGTTTAATTACCGGGGCAACAGCCATGTATGCCATTGCTCTAAAGGAGTATTTCAAAAAAACTCTGCGATGAACAAGGCCTGACCTATCTTCACTCAAAACTCTGTTTTCTAATCATTTAAAAAAAAATAAAAGGCAGGACAAACTGCCCTGCCTTTTGTAATACCTAAACTATTGAGGTGTAAGTGAAATTTGTCCCACATTCGTATAATCCGAGGCAGAAATAGGGCTGAATACGATTTGCTGCGACAGACCGTAAATAGGTCTTTCCAAGCGGTTACCACTTGTGAGTGTGCTCTGGCTGATTACAACGTTACTGGCTTTAACGCCAGTCTCATCTTCACCGTAATAGACGCGGTTAGGATCTTTCAAGTAAGCTTCAACAGGTGCCGGATTCACACCGAATCCCCAAAATTCAATATTACCTTCAGGCGTAAAATAAAGTCCGATTAAACCTTGATTAGTACCTTGTTCTGAACTCTGTGCCATCATGTTATACCATTGCAATTGTGGTGTAGCATATGCTCTGGAGTATCCACTAAATGTGCTTGGTTCATTTGTCATTGGGATGTTCTGAATCGGGTTTGTACCTCCGTCCAAAGGAAATCTCAAGCTAACACAGTATGTCTCCACTTCTCCTTCGTTTCCTTTATAATCAGGCACACTGATACTGATTTGAGTGATATCAGTCACTGCGGGGTTTACTAAGTACACAAGTCCCAAAGAGTTTCCTGCTGCTTCTACTGACTCTAAGGTGAATTTTTTAGGTGGAAACGCAACGTTATAGGTTACGCTTACTTCCGTATTGTTCCCTCCGTTATTATAGACCACCAATGCCACTAATTGGTTTGGTAAATTAGTGTAGGTAATGGCATCACCTTTTTGAAGTCTTACTCTTTGACCGCCATCATTAGTTGTTTGTGCTTCATCAGCAACTTGTAACATACTTGCTAAGTGTGTCATGATTTTAAATTGTTTAAGTTAGTTCTTACTCTGTTAAAAATAGGCTTTTCAGATTACGCCTATGCAACCAAAAAATTCCTGTAGCTACTTAATTGAAAATATATTATGATCACTAAACAATTTTTGAAAAATTTGGCTGGAAATAATATTACAACATATTACATCAACGCAAAAACACACTATACAGGCTTTAATCATCGAAAACCCGGCTATTCGTTGCTGTTAGTTAAATCTGAAAAAACTATTTTTATTGGTTTATGAAATCAAGCGTTGAAAAAAAAACCTTTATTCAGGTTCATATTTATCGCGTTTCAATCTATACTTATTAGAACGAACAGATTTATCTGTTAATTTCGTTATTGAAGGAATTTACCATTACGTTTAGATATGAAGCTCAACATTCAGGTATTAATTTATAGCCTATTCTTTCTATGTTTATACACGCTGAGTACTGCACAAAACTTTCAGGCTTTGGTTTTTTCCAAAACCGAAGGTTTTCGTCATGAATCCATCCCTGCGGGACAGGTCATGATCGAAACATTGGGCGATTCTGAAAATTTTGATGTAGATTTCACCGAAAATGCAGCCATCTTCACTTCAGATTCACTGCCTCAATATGAAGTCATCATTTTTTTAAGCACTACCGGTAATATTCTGAACGAACAGGAACAAATCGCATTTCAAAAATACATACAGCAAGGCGGTGGATACGTGGGCATCCATGCTGCCTCTGACACCGAACACGGCTGGCCGTGGTACGGCGAGCTTGTTGGGGCTTATTTTTCTGACCATCCTCCGGGAACGGCAGAGGCACAACTAAAAGTTGCCGACCGAGTGCATCCATCAACAGCACCACTACCTACAACATGGACCAGGACCGATGAATGGTACAACTTTGAATCCAATCCGAGAGGCGACGTACATGTATTGGCCACCCTGGATGAACAGTCGTATCACGGTGGAACGATGGGTTATGATCACCCTATAGCCTGGTGCCACGATTACGATGGAGGCAGGGCCTGGTATACTGCGGGAGGTCATACTTCCGCCAGTTACTCCGAACCTGACTTTCAGGCACATGTTTTGGGTGGCATACGCTATGCTGCAGGAATAAGCCCAGGTGATTTTGATGCTACCATCGATCATAACTTTGAAGTGAGCATTTTGGATAATCATCCGTCCAGCCCAATGGCCCTGGCTGTGCTCCCCAATCTGGACGTATTGTATATAGAGCGGGCGGGCACCTTAAAACGATACAGCCAACACAATGGATTAACAAGTATTGCCGGCACCATCGATGTTTTCAATGGCTTGGAAGATGGCCTGTTAGGTATTGTAGCAGACCCCGATTTTAACGAAAACAACTATTTATACCTATGCTATTCACCGGCCGGTAACAATCATGTGCAACATGTTTCAAGGTTTTTATTTGTCAACGATACCCTCGACAGGGCATCGGAAAAAGTACTGCTGGAAATCCCAACGCAGCGCAGCGAGTGCTGTCACTCAGGTGGAGACATGGAATTTGACCATGAAGGAAACCTGTACATAAGTACCGGAGATAATACCAATCCGTTTCATTCAAACGGTTATACCCCCATTGATGAACGCAATGGCCGCTCTTCTTTTGACGCGCAGCGAACCTCCGGCAATACGATGGACTTACGTGGTAAGATATTACGTATCAAACCTACTCCCGATGGCAGCTATACCATCCCGGAAGGAAACCTATTTGAAAACACCAATGAAGGCCTTCCCGAAATATTTGCAATGGGCTTACGTAATCCTTTCCGTTTAACGATAGATTCAACGGGCACCTTATATGTAGGCGACGTTGGCCCCGATGCTTCCAAAGAACTGGGCACCAGGGGACCAATTGGTTATGATGAAATAAACCGTACACAAACTGCTGCTAACTTTGGATGGCCCTACTGCATAGCAAACAATCAAAACTATGTGGATTATCAATTTGGAACAGGTATATCATCTGCTCCGTTTGATTGTGAGCGACCTATAAATAATTCTCCAAATAATACGGGAGTATCAGAACTCCCTCCTACTCAGGACGCCTGGATTTGGTACTCTTATGACACTTCAAATGAATTTCCGGCATTGACTAGTGGTGGTCGTACAGCTATGGCCGGAGCTGTATACCAATACCCTCCGGACAGTAATTTAAACAGCAAATTTCCTGCTTACTTCCATCAGAGCCTGTTTATTTATGACTGGACCCGCAACTGGATACGTGAAATCAAAACCGATGAACAAGGGGGAATCGTTAGCATTAACCCTTTTCTGCCATCACGCTCACTCAAAAGTCCAATTGACATGAGTTTTGGCCCTGACGGGGCCATGTATATTGTAGAATGGGGTACGGGGTTTGGAGATAATAACCCCGATGCACGCATCACCAAAATTGCCTATGGTAAAGGTGCGCGAAAACCGGTAGCACTTATCGACGCCACCCCACTCGCAGGTAATGAACCACTACAGGTAAATTTTAGTGCCGGCAATTCTTTTGACAGCGACGGAAATATTACGTTGTACGAATGGGATTTTGACGGTGACGGCATATTCGATACCACCGGACTTACAGCTTCATTTCTTTACACTGTTCCCGGCGTTTTTAATCCGCGTTTAAAAGTAACGGATGAGACCGGGTTAAGCGCATTTGCTTCCATTGAGCTTATAGTAGGAAATTCCATTCCTCAGGTAATTATTGAACAACCTTTAAACGGAGGTTTTTACGCCTGGGGGGAAGAAATAGCCTTTGTGGTAAATGTGAACGATGCCGAAGACGGAGATACACGAACAGGAGGCATTGACTGTACAGCTCTGGAAGTAGGTGCATCTATAGGCCATGCCGATCACGCTCATAACCTTAGCACCACGAACGATTGTGAAGGTAGCGTCCCTACCTCACCACACGGCGATGATGCTGACGATATCTTCTATGTTATAAACGCAAGGTATTCGGACCGGGGGGCTAATGCAGCACCTTCCATAACAGGAAGCGCAACAGCACTCCTACAACCAAAGAGAAAAGAGGCCGAACACTTTAGCTTTGCTTCAGACCTTGTAGTAACGCCAAGCAAGGACCCCAAAGGTGGTGGCAAGCAGGTAACAGCAATTGGCCACAACGATTACCTCGCATTTTACCCCATGAACTTAAGCCGTATCAGCCATATCACCTTCCGGGCAGTTGGACTGTATGAAGACACTCGTATTGAATTGCATGCAGGCAGCATAAACGGTCCTATTCTCACTCAAAGAATCATTTCGGCAGGAGAAGATTGGAACGACTGGGATTATTACACCGCTCCTCTGCCATCCTTTACCAAGAGCGACACACTTTACATTGTAGCTAAAAATGCCCCACAAAGCACGCAGGAACTACTGCGCATCAACTGGATAGAATTTCACGGTATTGGTATGGCAACCAGTGACCTCAATGCCTTCAAAGGACTGAATACTACCTATTTTAGTGAATCGGATTATAGCGGCGATTCTGTAAAAACAAAAGACCCCATGATTGCCTTTAACTGGGAAAACCGTTCACCTGTAAGCGGAATCGACGAAGGTACTTTTAGTACAATTTGGGAAGGATACCTGGTTGTGGACAAAAGTGACAGTTACCTATTTACAAGTGAACATAGCGGAGGCGAATTACAGGTGGAGTTTAACAACGAATTAATTATCAACTCATTAGAGGACGGCATAAAGCAGGCAAGCCCCATCGATTTAGAAGCGTGGACTGTTTACCCCATAAAGGTTAGCTACGCACATACGAACGGTAATGCTTCCTTGCATCTTGGTTGGGCAACTGACAACACAATTCATCAACGTTATTACTTTACAGATAAAACCGTTGCCAGTACAAATGCATCTAACACAATCGCAACTCCTTTCTGCTACCCTAATCCTTTTAATACAAATTTCACTGTTTCTTTTGCCGGGCTTAAGGCTCGTTCTGTAGCTATCTATGCTGCCGACGGCATGCATTATGGAACATGGATGATTGATAATCCGAATTTAGCTCAACCAATTGCTGCGCATCATTTACCGAATGGTTTATACTTTCTCCATATTGAAAGCGAAGAAGGGACGGTAGTAAAGAAACTCTGTAAAAATTAAACGATACTTTTGTGTTGTAATTGACATAAGCATAGCCATAATAGTTCATTTAATTAAATTAACAGCTCCCCTTTCTGCACTTATTCCTCATCCAGTTCCTGAATCGCAAACTCGATATCCATTAACATAAGCTTATAACTTTTTAACTCCAGTTTGCCTAAAAAAGGTGTCGCTATTATTAACAACAACACAAACAAGGCAAAAAAAGTATTTAAAACGTGTTCTCCTTGTGTAAAACTTAGTTAGTCAACATCTCCTGTACTTATTGAAGTATCGATAAGTGCAAAAATAAATATTACCCAAAACGAAATCACATTTATCCAATATATCTTTTTTGTAAATGTCTTAAAGCGAGTTTGCATTTTCACCAAAGACTCACACAGGGCTCCAATATAATGGCTATAATTTAAAAATTTCAAATTAAGCAGTGCATTACGAAAGTAAAACAACATTGACAACTCAATAAAGACAATATCGAAAATTGGGGGTCCAGATTCAGGTAAAATCCCGAAACAAGCAGTTCCCTTCCTTACCTTCCCCAGCTGTGATAAATTATAAATACCTAAAGGGATCAGGCACAATTCACCTCACTACTACGTGCTTATGCGAAACATGATCGGTGAAGTAAAACCGGATGATGTATAATCCCGGTTGCCAGTCTTTGGTCTCAATACTTAGTTTCTCATCCTGAAGATTAGGGAGTTTTGCGCTTTCCATTTTAACACCTTGCCTATTATAAACTTCATAAGCTTTCAAATTCGTTGACTTATGGCCATGCACCTGAATCAAGTCCCCCGCCGGATTGGGATAAATATCAAACGCTTCATTGGCGGTCGTTGCACCTACCTGTGTTAATACAGAGGTATCGAAACAATCTATCAGGCTAAAATCATCTATATAAATACCATCGCTGTGCGTTCGCGATCCCGCATCCATTTCAAATACAAATGAAACTGTACCCAATTCCCGATAAGCTGTTAAATCAACAAAAATAGCATGCCAATGTTTATTTCCGGTAAATTCCTGTAGTTTGATTCTTTCGCCAGTCTCTGCTTCTACTAACCATAAAATCACCTTGTCCAAATTGTACTGTAGTGAATATTTAGTATTAAAAGACAGCACCGGTAAAGTGGTTTCAGACAGGTCAAACACAGTATCCAAAGCAACTTCGGTGGCTGCCCGCGAATCATAATTATTACCCGGTGAATCTGTCAGGCAAGCCTGTCCGCTATACGCATCGAATGTAGTTGTATCCCATGCTTCCTTACCAGTGGAGCGCCATAAATTCATGCCACTTTCAAAATCATCGAGAAAGTACACACTACGATTTCCTGCCTGCACATAAAAAGTATCTTTTGAGGCTAATACTTCACCCTGGCCTAAATAAATCTCGCAGACAAAGCCAATCAACTCTCCGGCCGGCAAACTATCGATCAGTTCTAATTCAAAAGCCTGATTTGAGCTGGTCTTATCACCGGCATTTATTGTACCAAAAGCTATGATACTGTCTTTCAATGTTACTACCTCATTCAAAGGTATCAATTTGACCTTACATTGTTGGACGGCACTGCCTAGCCCTCTGTTTTTAATAAGTAAATCAATTTCAAACTGATCACCCACTTCCAGCACCCCCTCATCTATCACTTGATGATTTATCAAGGACGGATATTCTCCACTCACCCAGGTGATGTAAAGCATTGTTTGTTTGAACTCCTTTACACGATCACAGATAACATCGGGAGACTCCCAAAAACTGTGGCCAATTTCCGGAGTCCAACCATAAATCCCCTCTGAATGCAAGTAGTCGCGCGTGGTGCCACTGGAAGTATAGCCAAGCATATTGGGTGTATTTCCGTAACCGGCATATGTTTCCGGAATAAATTCTGAAGTAAACTCTGCATATATCTTGTAATCTGCCAGGGTATCGGTATATCCGTAAGGACTCAAAAACTTGTCACCGAAAGTGTGCATGCTAAATGCAATACTCGGTTGTGCCTGTTCCATGAGTGCGCGCGTAGCCTGGGTTTCCGGTTCAGAAAAAGGCTCCGGACCACGATAAAGGTCACTACAGGGATTATCACTTGAGCCGGGATTCAAGCCCCAGCCATAGGAGTAATTTCTGTTTAGGTCTACACCAAAACAATCGTCAATGGGCCTTCTGTTTTTGCGCCACATCCCCCCTCCGTTGGGATCGTTTGTTTCATTAAATACGTAGCCATCGGGGTTTACCATCGGCACAAAATACATGACCCGGTTGTTCAATAAATAATTAATTGAAGTAGAGCTGTCTGCATTTTCAAGCACCCACCACATAAAATATAAGATAGATTCCACAGACATAGGTTCTCTCGAATGATGAGCAGCGTCGAAGTAAACACACCCTTTCATTTCATTGTCTTGCTTATCTGTATTCCCCATACGAATGGCATAAATAGGCCTTTCTTCATATGATGCACCTATCTCCATAAGCCTCGCCCACTGCGGATATTCTTCTGCCATGCGATGTACATGATCCACCACATTGGCATAAGTATGATAACCACCCATGTCGCCATCATCAAAATGCTGTAAACCACAACTCACATCTCTTAGTCTTTTATCTTTGCTAAGTAGTTGTTCAAAGTGCGCCTTAACATCTGGTATCAGCACTTCAAATTCCAGGCCCAGGCCTTCAATAACAAGAAGTTCTTTTTCGCTGAAGTATGCTTCCAAATTACCGTCTTCGTTTACGAGGTAATGATCAATTACAAGATCATTGGCTTGCAATGTTTGAAGCAATGAGGCATTGACCTCTTTAAATGCAATCTTCGAATAGTTCGAACGCTGAGCATATGAAATGGTACAGGTAATCAGAAACAGATAAGCAATAAGAAGCGATCTCACGTGGGGTATTTTTAAAGTGGACAATAGCTTTATGCCAGTTAAAAGCCTGGAGTTCTATTCTTTAAATGTAAATTAGTTTAATTTTATTATCTTCCACTTAGTCTGATCATTGATTAACCTTTACACTAAAATAATTACATAAATATTACACATAAACGTATCATTTTTTGTCCATTTCAGAAATTCAAAGGTGTGATCTCACAAGGTTTTTATCTATTATAATTACCTATGACAAATACACTCCACCATCAGAATCTATAATTAATAGCTCTATGAATATCCAAATAAGAAAATACAATACGGCAGATCATTATGAAAAGCTCATTGGCCTTATTAAATCAGAAGGTGAAGAATGGGAAGATTACCTACATCCAAAATATGAGCTAAATCTGGCCCATTCGATAACATACGTGGCATATGCAAATGATATTTTATGTGGATACGTGCGATCATTAAACGACCCAGGATTATACATTTGGGTTATAGACTTATTAGTCCACAAACACTACCGAGGTCATTCTATTGGAAAAAAATTACTGGAAATACACAACACTAAATTTCCGGAACAGGACCTATTTGTGTTATCTGATGTTGATGAATATTACAAGAAACAAGGATATAAAAGAGAAGGCTCTGTTTTTAAAATAGAATAAAAAATATGCTCTGAACTCAAGTAAATTCGAATTGAAAAGGGACCAATTCTCAAGAAACTCCCTAAAAATCAGAACATACAATAATCGAAAAATATTTTTTAATAATTCACAAATATCATGCACACTACGGGTTATTCACCACATTAACCGGCCTAAAAACGGCATTAAGAACACTCACCAAAACAATAAATCACCCCATTAAGAACTGTCCTTTTTTCAGGTTTTATTATTTTAGCGTAAGAAGTACTTTCAATGAAGAAATTCCATATAGGACTGTCTATTGCACTCTGCTTTTTGGTCAAAATGCTAAGTGCTCAGAATTACCTTTACAACACCGAACAATTTGGGCTTGAAGGAGCGATGCTTGGCGGCGCCATTACTGCCGGCACCAATGACATTAGTATGGTCTATTATAATCCCGCGGCTATCCATAAAATCACTTCCAGAATTGATATTTCGCTAGTGCAACCAAAGGTAAGCACTTTTGGGTTTAGCAATTTTTGGGGTGACAACAAAGAAACTTCATTAAATACCGACTATGGATTAAAACCATCATTAATTTCATTTAAAACAAAGCTTCGAAAGGTCGACATTGCTTTTCTTAAAATCGGCAAGAGCGACTGGAGTGATGAATTTAGTACAAAACGGGAAACCGTTAACAATAATATACAGACCATTCAAAACTTCGAATATGCCTTTAATGGTCGGGATAACTGGTTCGGCATAGGAACAAATTTTGAGTTAATCAATAAATTACATATTGGTTTCAGCCAATTTGTGAGCGCAGCAAAGTATACCTATCACACAGATGTATTGGTGCAGCTCACAAGTACAACACAAAACTCCAACCAGCCTTTTCAATACTTCAATTCTTATTTAAACAGCGCTTATAGCAACATAACCCTGGTTTCGAAATTAGGGTTGTTATATGATACAGAGAAGCATGATTTTGGCCTCACGGTAACCACACCGGCTTTTCTACGCTTTAACAGGGGAGGCAATTTTAATCAATCGACCGTACGTCATAATGCTGAAGGAACAAACATTGAAGGCATCGTTGACCCCGAACTGGCACCGGAAATAAAAACCCCCTGGGAACTGTGTTTTGGTTACAGTCTAACGGTCAAAAACAAGAACAAATTATATATAAACGCCAGTTATTACACTCAAATAGCAGATTACGTAATGGCTGAAATAAAATCATTCGAAAACAGGCAATGGATTAATGGTAACGAAGCTGTTTTCAATTTTGGCCTCGGCTATGCGCAGAACATCAACTCCTTCCTGGAACTGCTGGGTGGCATACGTACCAACAAGTTTGCCTATAAAAATGAAAGAGCTACAGCCACTTTAAACCGCCCTATTATTTTAAACGGCGATCATATTCATTTCAATTTAGGGGCTAAGTTCATCTACAAAAGAAACACCGTATTAATTGGTTTGGATTGGGGCACGCTCATAAACACCAATGAAAGGGACTACCTCAATTTATTAAACAACATCAGTGAATTGACACCGAATATTGGTGAATTGTCGAGAAACACGGTCAATATTTTGTTTACTTATGGGTTTATAATCGATGAGTTGAGAAATCGCGATCATTAATTAATTATTTAAGCAAGTACAACTTACTGAATTGAAAAAAAACTTAATTAGTCTACTTCCATTTGCTATAGCTATCCTTTTGGTGGTAATACACATCATACAGGTTTATAGTTCACCAGCTTATATTGACGAAAATGGAGCAAGCGTTTCTTATTCTATGACTGACACTGTCCTTTACATGTTCATAGGACTCATCATAACATTTATTTTCATAGTGCTTAAACAGCCCTACTGGAAATATGTATTTCTGGGGTTAACGCTAATTGGGTTAACGTCGGTATTTCAATTTTACAACCACACACTATTCATTGGAATTGGACCCTTAAGAATTGAATTAACGGCTTTAAGCCTTTTAATAGTTCATCTAATCGTGAATCCGGATATTGTTACGACCATCAAATTGAAATTTAAACCCAGTGAGCAATCTCTACAAAACAGCGTGCGAGTGAATGAGGAAAAATATGAATCCAGGGTCAGACGCTTTGAAAAAAAATTTGAATCAAAGTCATTAGTTGAATTGAAACAGCTTATTAATGATCATCAATTGATACCTGAAGCTATTGAGGCTGCTAAAAGACTTGTCGATAAAGCAGAGAGCTAATGTAATTTATAAATTTATGTTTATGTAAGGGTTAACGAGCAATATTATGAAACTAATCACAATGTTGGTTCTATTACTATCATTGGTTTTAACTGTAAGTGAATCTTATTCACAAGGCAAATTGACTGAAGAAAACAATTTTGGCCCAAATCCGGGCAATTTGAGAGCCTTTGTTTATGCTCCGGCAATAAAATCACCTAAACGACCACTACTCATTGCCCTGCATGGTTGTTCACAAAGCGTGAATAATCTGGCAGCAGCTTCTGGATGGAACGAGCTGGCAAATACTTACAACTTTGTAGTGCTCTACCCCTCCCAAAATATCACTAATAATACCAATCGATGTTTTAACTGGTTTAACTTAGAAGACCTTACAGGAACAAGGGGAGAACTTGAAAGTCTCATCAATATGATTAAACACACCGTTGATGACTATAACATTGACACATCTCTAATATATGTATATGGTGTTTCCGCGGGAGCTGCGATGAGTGTATGCCTACTTGCCAATTACCCTTCTTATTTTAAAGCGGGAGCCATTTTGGCAGGAGCACCTTATAAAGTTGCTGTTAACAAATTACAAGGAATCAAAGCTATGGTCAAACCAATCGATAAATCTCCGGAAGAATGGGCAGAACTCATACCCGCAGATTCTCATGCGATCGCTTACCCTAAATTAATCGTTTATCACGGAGTTAAAGACAAGATCGTACACATTAAAAATTCATACGAGCTCATTGAACAATGGACCTGTTTGCACAAAATCGACACCATTCCGGATACGGAAGCTACCAACTACCCATCGAATTCGGTAAACCGAATCGCTTATACAGATACCACCGGTCAGGAAAAGGTTATTTTCTATAAGATTGACAACCTGGGCCATGCCATTGCCATCGACCCAGGGGAAGGGAGACAACAAGGAGGCCATTCTGGTTTATTTACCAGGGACATCGATTTTTTTTCTACCTATTACATAGCACGAGAATTTGGATTACTACATGAGTAATACAACGATCCATAAATCACAATTGCCCTGTTTGTGCTTCATGAGCAAATACGTATATTTGAGACGGTGTTTTCTAATCATGTGAACGAAAAGTGAAGAAAGTTTTAATAATCACCTATTATTGGCCTCCTTCGGGTGGAATTGCAGTACAGCGTTGGCTACAATTTTCGAAAAACCTTCCTGATAATGGTTGGCAGCCTATCATTTTTACAGCCAAAGATGCACAATATCCCATATTTGATGAAGAACTGCTTAAGCAGGTCCCTGAAAACCTGGAGATTCACAGGGTAAAAGTCCCTGAACCCAACAACATCACTTCCCTTTTTCAAAAGGGGGAAAATAAATCTAAAAGCATTTACAAGCTTCAGCAACAATCTAATGTGAACAAGTCTCCATTGAAGCGATTCATGTGGACGATCAGAGGTAATTTCTTTATTCCGGATGCGCGTATGTTTTGGATCAATAAATCGTTCAGATACCTTGAGCGTTATTTATCGAAAAACCCTGTCGACGCTGTCATCTCAACAGGACCACCACATAGTACCCATATGATTGCGAAAAAAATCAAAGAGCAATTTGGCACCCCCTGGATTTCGGACTTCAGAGATCCCTGGACCAGCATGGATTATTTGCAGGTTATGAATTTAAAAAAATTTGCAAAAAAGAAACATCAGCAGCAAGAGGAAGCGGTGCTTAGGCAGTCTTCCAATGTTATCGTTGTCGGAAGAACGATTCAAAAAGAATTTCAGGATAATTACAATATAAATAGTCAGATCATTCACAATGGCTACAGTAGCGTAGGCGAAACGAAGGCACCTGTTGTTACGGATGCCAAATTCACCATTACTCATACAGGGAGCTTTTCTCACCGTCGAAACTGTGACGAATTATGGATCGGTCTGTCTGAACTGGTCAAAGAAAACGAAAATTTGGCACAAGACCTGGAGATAAAGCTCGTAGGAAATGTAGCACCCATCGTGCTGGAGTCGATTGAAAAATATAAGCTAAAGCAGTTCTTGACACTCATAGACCATGTTGACCACGTAGAGGCAAAAATGATTCAGCGCTCTGCCCAATTGCTCCTTTTACCCATAGACAGAGTAGAGAATGCCGAATTTGTTGTAACTGGCAAAGTCTTTGAATACCTACAGGCAAAACGTCCAATATTACTCATTGGCCCCGACCAGGGAGATGCCGCTGAGATTGTCAGATCATGTGCAGCTGGTTCTGTAATACCCTACGATGATATCAGCAAACTCAAGGAAGTGGTGAGCAAAAAATACGAAAAATACCGCAATAAGGACAATAACTGCGATTCAACAGGAGTTGATCAATTTAGTTACCCGGTATTAACTAAGAAAGTTGTTGAATTATTAGAAAAGTCAATCCATGATTAAAATATTAACTGTAGTCGGAGCACGTCCTCAATTCATAAAATCGGCCGCAATAAGCAGGGCTATTGCACAACACTTTAGTGACAAAATAGACGAGGTGCTTGTACATACGGGGCAGCACTACGATTCCAACATGTCCAATGTGTTTTTCGATGAAATGGGAATACCAAAAGAAAAATATAACCTTCAAATCGGATCATCAAATCATGCCTATCAAACGGCTCAAATTATGATGGCCTTTGACGATGTTGTGGAAAAGGAACAACCCGATGCCATTTTACTTTATGGTGATACTAACTCCACCTTAGCCGCTTGCCTCGTAGCTGTAAAACGACACCTGCCCATTATTCATATAGAAGCCGGGGTACGATTTTTCAATAAAACGTTTCCCGAAGAAGTAAATCGCATTATCTGCGACCATGTATCATCTTTACTTTTCGTACCTACCGAAGACGGAATTTCCTGCTTAAAAAAGGAAGGATTTTCAACAGCAGAAAGTGCACCGAAAGACAAGTTGTTGCTTAATTCACCCAATGTTTATTTGTGTGGAGATATTATGTATGACAACACCATATACTTCAAAGATAATGCAGACAGTTACTTCGAAGGCCTCAAAAGCAAACACAACTTACCAGACAACAACTACATCCTGGTTACGGCACACCGGCCTGCCAATGTAGATCATCCGGAAACTTTCGAAAACATACTTCAGTTCATTCATTATGCTATTAATGATTTAAATAAAGAAGTAATTTTCCCTATTCATCCCCGAACACAGAAAATTATCAACGGGAACTCCAAGCTTAAGTCTCTCATTGAAAAAGAAGGCCTTCATTGCATACCTGCGGTATCTTTTATAGAAATGATAGGCCTCCAAAAAAACACGGACCTCGTTGTTACAGACTCAGGTGGTGTACAAAAAGAGGCCTACTTTATGGAAAAACCTTGTCTTATTATGCTAGATGAAACTTCCTGGGTAGAATTACTCGAATCGGGAAATGCCAAACTGGTAGGCAACAATTATGACCTGCTTTGTGAAGGGGCACAATTTTACCTGGAAAACAAACCCGAAAGATTTGAAAGGATCTACGGTGACGGAAATAGTGCACGTTTTATCTGCGAAACGATCATCAGAAATTTCGAAAAATAACAACCACTTCTACGGAAAGACACCCTGTTGGTACAAGCCATCCGGCAAGCAGCAGGACCATGGAGTCAAGTCTTTGAACCAAAGCGTCAGGCCTGGCTGCCCATTATTTTCGGCTTTGCATGAAACAAAACCGAAAAAGATGCAACGGCTAAATTGAACACATTTGGGTGAGCGCATCGCATTATGTGCATAGTGGTTATTTATACTCTTTAACATCGTTTTAGAGACATCCACCAAATGACATGGACGACATCTTCCATCTATTCGTTGAGTTAATCGCAATAGCCGCCGTCATTAGAACCGGCATAAAACGGGAACTAACAGCGCACCTACCCCAACCTGCTTAAAAGCACCAAATACAGGGAGCAATTTGCTCCCTGTATCCTTTTACATTTGGTATTTTTGGTTAAAGACATCATCTTTTCTTATTTTCATTCAATAAAACATGTTACTTGAATCCAAGCATTGCCATACAGCCTTTCGATGACCTTTCTGCCTTTGAGGGTCAGGCACATTTCCTCGGGAGAGCCTTCGCTATTGAGCTGGCACATTATTTAACAAACTTCAAGGGATCAAAAGTCATTTTTACCGGTTCTGCATTCAACAATTCCCACGAGCATCCACAGGTAGACTACCTGCTTCATGGTTCTGTCATGCAATCTAAGTACAGTATCGTATCAACCTATCAGTTACTCAATAGTAAAAACACTGAAATCATCTATTCAAACCGAATAGAAAAACCTGCCAACCAACTATCAGAACTCCCAAAGCAGGTAGCTAATGACATTATTCAATTCCTTGAATTGGAGCCTGAAAAAAGTAATAGTCAATTTGTAGACAGCAATGCTTACCAGGATTACCTGAAAGGACTGTACTATTGGAATTTATGGTCGGAACATAACATTGTAAAGGCTATTGAATGTTTTGAAAAGGCACTGAAACATGAACCGGAATTTGCACTATGCTGGGCGCGTTTATCCAAAAGCAGGTCCATGCTGGCGGCTATTCAAAGAGGAGGCGCAGTAGAAACCAACTATCAAAAGGCTCGGGAATCGGCTTTAAAAGCTATTTCGTTGGATAATAATCTTTGTGAAGCACATATTTCCCTGGCACTTATAAAATTACTCAACGATGTCGACATCCTGGGCGCTTATTATGCCCTCAAAAAAGCGATGAACTTAAATGGCAATGCCCCGGAAACACGCTATTTTTATTCTTATTACCTGCTTATCATCAACAGATACAAGGAAGCTATTGAACACCTGCGCTATGCCTTACAGTACGACCCCAAAAATATCCAGATGAACAGCACCTATGGCTTTGCGCTATCATTAGCAGGGAATTTTGACGAGGCCGAAAGTCAATTAAAAAAAACGCTTGAACTCGACGAAGGGTCTGAAGCGAGTTACGATGCCCTTTTTTGGAACTACCTTATGAGCGGTAAAATCGAAAAAGCACAACAAATTCTTGATAAGAACGAAAAATTCATTCTACATACACCAGCCACACAAATTCTGTTTTACAAGCAGACCGCTAAAGAAACAATGTACAACAAGTGGCTAAAAAGACTAGAGGAAAACAAACAAAGCGGGTCGTATCACAGAAACGCCTCAATAGCCTATTGGGCGCTTGGTGATAAGGAAAAAGCACTTATACATCTGGAGCAATTTTACGAGGAGAAATTGGGTTTTGTGATGGTATTGACGCACCCGGCATGGAAATCTTTCAGGGACAGTAGCCAGTTTTATAAGTACAAAAAAAGATTAAAACTATTGAACCCACCGTTTTTAAGCGAAAAAGACAAGCCCCAATCGTCTGAAGAATTGGTCATTCATTCGCAAACAGCCGAAAAAATAACGCTGAATGTAGACAAGCTACTGTTTATAGAGGCACAAGACGTTTATAGCAAAGTGGTTTGGGAAGATAGCCAGGGTAGTGCTCAGGAAAGAATATTGCGTGTAGCTCTGAATCAGATAATGGAACAAACATTGAATATCACACTTTTTAGATGCCACCGTTCATTCATAGTTAACAAAAAACGTAAATACCTCCTTAGCGGCAATAGAAAGTCGATGAAAATAAAACCGCTGGGACACCACTTTGAAATCCCTGTTTCAAGAAGTAAATCTTCGGATATACATGACCATTTGAACATCGAAAACGAGGAATAAAAGACCACCTACATCAATTTCTCCCCATCTGCAACATAAAACGCCCTGCTAATTCAGGAATTTCATAGCGTAAAATCAAACCGGTATCCTTGAACAACAAAATTCAAGAAACACATGAAACATATCATCTTAAAAAAAATCTGGGTAGCCGCTCTGGCACTTGCATTGATACCACAAACAGGGTGTAGCGGTCAAAATGTGCCATCAACAAATGAAACAGCCATGGCAAACAGACAGGCACTCAAAGAAAATAAAAACAAAAATTACTCGATTATCTTCTTAAACATCACTGATGAAGCAGGATACAATAAGTATAGAAAAGCTACTGAAAAGCTACGAAAAAAGTACGGTGGACATGTGGAAAGGGAATTTGATGTACTAGGACAAAAAGGTAATATAAGTGATTTTGAAGCACCAAACCGTGCTATTGTAATGTATTGGGATACTCCGGAGGCCAGTAAAGCTATAATGGAAGACAAAAAATACCAGAAAGCTTTTGAAACGCTTAAAGCATCCACTTCGAGTATTCGCGCAGTGCATGGCACCTCTGCCATGTACCAATCTTCGAACAGTGATGAATCGGGAAGGATGTGGCTAATGAAAATTTCTTATTACAAGGAAAAAACCCCGGGCCGCCTCGATATGCTGAAAGAGTTAGGGCAAGAGCTAAGTCCATATGGCTTTTATACAGAACGGATGGTAATGGCCAATGGTGCCAGCGGTATGGCCACACCTAGTGAAGTCACAGTTCATTTTCATGATTTCGCACACCAAAATGAAGAACTACAAAAAAACCAAAAAATCATTGACGCTATTGGCGAATACAATCAAAAATTCCTGAATCACTTTGTGTACCTCCCTTTAAAACTTCACTAAAACTAGTATAATGAGCTCTGGCCAATAATATCGATTTAAAATAGGCCAGCGCTTTTATTTATTTCGTGCTTAGAGCAAATTACCAACATGGTAAAGAAAAGTCGAACCGGACCGGTAAAGCACTGAACATTATTTATATTTGAGTATATCTATTTGTTAGTACCATATGCTTATAGAGAAAAATATCATCAGGCAATTAAACCTGTTTACGGAAGTAAATTTGCTGGAAGAGATTGCTACGAAGTGCGAATACAAAGTATTTGACAAAGGAGACATAGTCGTGCGACAAGGGCAGTATATCAAAGTCGTCCCCATTGTAATATCGGGTTCCATACGTGTATTCCAAACGCAGGAAGACCGTGAAATACTATTGTATTATGTAACTTCTTCGCAAACCTGTATGATGTCATTGTCGGCCTGTTTTTACAATAACACCAGTCCGTCGCAAGCTGTAGCCGTCGAAAAGACGGAAGCACTTATAGTCCCTACGCTGCTTATAAGCGAATGGCAACGAAACTACGCTTCCTGGAATCAATTTATTATTAAAACCTTCCGGAAGCGGTACGACGAGCTGCTGGAAACATTTAGTAGCGTTGCTTTCGACCATATCGATCAGCGCATTCTAAGCTACTTAGAGGAGCACCGATCAAGTCAAAACGATGGAAGAATCTGCCTATCGCACCAAGAGTTGGCCAACGAACTCGGAACAACCAGAGTTGTCGTATCACGCATCTTAAAACAGTTTGAGATCGATGGTATTGTAAAGCTACACCGCGGAGCAATTGAACTAAATTAAATGCTTTATGTATCTTTTGATACCGTTTTGACGGCTCTCTTACCCTTATGTTTGCTTCATAACATTAAAATTATCAATTATGAATGCAAGACAAATCTTAGCGGAACTGGAACAAGAATACGTAGCTACTGCCAACTTATTAGAAATAGTACCTGACAAGCGTTTAAATTTCAAACCACATGAAAAGGCGATGCCACTCGGCCAGCTGGCATTTCACGTCGCGGAAGTCACCGGGCGCATGCTTTCCATTGGTAAAGCAGGCGAAATTGAAGTAGCAGATTTAATTCAACACCCCATCCCTGATACGAAAGACCAAATTATGGTGCGCTTTGAAAAAAGCATCGAAACAACCAAAGCCTTGCTCAACAATAGCGACACTAACTGGCTGGAGCAAGAGTGGAAGCTTACAAAAGACGGCCATACCATCGCCGAAATGCCCGTTCAGGGCTACATAAGAACTTTTGTGTTAAACCACTTTATACATCACCGCGGCGAGCTGGTTAGTTATTTGCGACAATTAAATCAAATCATCCCTTCTGTATATGGCCCTACGGCCGACGTAAATCCATTCGCATAAACTTCAAAATAAGAGGGGGCTCCCCCTCTTATGTTTAGTATCATGATTAAACCACACGCAATAATTCTTATTATTTCAAGCATCGTCGGTTTTAGCGGACACTGGTATGAGTGTGGGGTTCCAAGGTTAAGCCCTTGGATACCTGCTTGCATAGCTATCTTTATTTTGATACTCGACAAGGGGCCTCGATTTTATAAAAACAGGATTGCCGTTCTTGGTATTATCCTTGCATTTGGACTTTTAACTACCATTATGGCTTATAATTTCCTGCCAGACGCTACCCAAGCTCTTCGAAAAAAGATCCTGTTCAGCGCTATGTCATGCTCCGCAATAATCACCTTAATTCGGGCATTGACTGTAAAACAATAATGATCGCCGAACGCAGTTCGGTGCCCTAATTATTTCACATAAGCTGTCCAAACTTTTTCAATTAAAAGCTTGTTTGAGACATAGCCAATGGAAACACTAAAGTCATTTTTATCTACGTTTCACACAATCGACGAAAAGGTAACAGAACGGTATGTGTCGCAATGGAAACGCTTAAGTTTTCCAAAGCAACATATCATTACCGCGCCGGGAGAGGTAGAGTCCTACCTTTATTTTGTAGTGAAAGGTGTACAGAAATCTTATTATTTGCACGGCAATAAAGAGCACATCATAGCTTTTGCCTACGCACCTTCATTCAGTGGTATCCCCGAATCATTTTTTACACAAAAGCCATCAAGGTACTACCTGGAATCAATTACGGCGAGTGAGGTGCTCAGAATTTCTTGTGAAAGGCATCAAGAACTACTGAATGAGTACCGGGATATAGATACTTTGTTCCGAAAGATCACAGAAAAATTCCTGGATGGTGTCATTCAGCGTCAGCACGAAATCATGGCTTTAAATATGGAAGAGCGTTTTATGGCCTTTGTAAAAAGAAGCGCTCCTTTACTCCAGATGATACCGCATAAAGAAATTGCCTCCTACCTACGAATTGACGCTACCAATTTCAGCAAGCTAATGAACCGAATTCGCATATAAATACTTGGTATGCACCAAGATTCTCCTGTTTAATAGGTACTACTTTTAAGTTATAAATTAAAAGAAAGCCATTATGAAATTAATGTTCTTAGCCACTATGCTCGTCGCATTTTGGGCCAACAATAGTTATTCACAAAACCATCACATTATGACAAATCAGGAAATCGTAAAAAACTTTTTAGAAGGATTTAATAAACCCGATAAAATTGCTGAATCGCTGGCCTTACTGTCAGACGATTACCATTTTAAAAACCCTATGGTTGAATTAAACACAAAAGCTGAATTTATTGAGTTGGCCGGAGAACTCGGTCAGGTATTAACAGGAGTGACTCTCAATAACATAACTACAAACAATAATTGGGTAGCTGCTTATTATGAATTTAAATCGTCAATACCAGGTTTAGAGCGCAACATTGCCTCTGAGTGGTTTAGAATTGAAGATGGATTCATTAAAGAGTCGCACTTAATTTATGATGCTACGGAATGGCGAAAAGTGTATGGAAAAATGAATAAGTAGCATAAAAAAACGTAAGGCATCTATTTCCTTACGTTTTACTATTTTATATTTAGCTATCTTAATTGTAAATAGCAATTACAACATAGCTCAGACTATCCATGATAAGAACCGCAATCATTTCTCAATCTCCATTAATTGTAGCACATACCTTACAAGGCTCTATTTCGGAAACAGAATCTAAAAGTGGGGTTAAAGAAGCTTTAGCATTAATTGACGAAGAGACAGCTACAAATGCAAAAATCGGAATGCTTATCAATGTAAGTCAATACCAATTTGAAACCTTAGAAGCCCGACGAATCTGGTCTTTGGAGTTCAAAATGAATGAAGAACTGCAAAAAAGAATACAATTTGTCGCCATTGTGGGATCTCCATATGAAGCGATCAATACCGAAAAACGCTGGATGGAAACTACTCATTTAAAATTCTTTGAAGATGAACCTACAGCAATAAACTGGTTGATGGAAATGCAGTAGTAAACACAAACATGCTCTCTAATAATAAGGCAATGACAGCGGAAAAACCCCGATTAAGCAGATTAGCGGCAATATTAACGCAATTACAATCGAAACGCGTACTCACCGCACGAGAAATAGCCGAAATACACGGAGTAAGTATACGCACCGTTTACCGCGACATCCGCGCGCTGGAGCAATCAGGGGTCCCTATCCTAATGGAGGAGGGCAAGGGTTATTCTTTAGTGGACGGTTACCGGCTTCCTCCTGTATCATTCACGGAAGAAGAAGCCAATGCCTTAATTACCTCCGAACAATTAATATTGAAAAACAAAGACAGCTCATTGGCAAGGCACTATCAAAGTGCGGTGACGAAGGTGAAAGCAACTTTACGTACGAAGCAAAAAAACAAGATTGAACTGCTTGCCGACCGAATACAGGTGAGGACCAACACCGCAAGCAACAACACCAGTGATTACCTCATCGAACTACAGTCAACTATCGCCAACTACCGGCTTATTAAAATTGATTACTTATCGCTAAAAAACGAGCGCACCAGCAGAACCCTGGAACCCTTCGCCTTGTACACCAGCAAAGAAAATTGGGTTTTAATAGCATTTTGTAGAGAAAGAAATGATTTCAGGGCCTTCAGGCTTGATTGTATAGAGCGCCTTGTCACCACCACCGAATATTTCGATCCTCATAACATCACCTTAGAACAATACCTGGAATCTTGCCGAAAAAAATGGTCGGACACCCCTGACACAGGGTTGTCAGCAGGCTAAGCTTTCTTTGCCGTAAACATAACTCATAACAATATGCAAACAGTAAAAATAGCACCTTTCCTGCTCATAGGTATCGCCGTTAGAACTACGAATGAAAACAACAAAGCAAACGATGATATCGCACAATTGTGGCAACGTTTCCTGGGAGAATCTATCTTAGAAAAAATCCCCCATAAAGTAGATCATACCGTCTATTCGCTTTACACTGAATATGAAGGAGATCATACCAAACCTTATACGGCTATCATTGGTTGTAAAGTAAGCTCACTGGCAAATATCCCTGAGCATATGCTGGGCAAATCTTTTGGTGGAGGCCTTTATCATAAAAGTACGACAAGAGGTGATATAAGCAAGGGACTCATTGTAAAACACTGGACTCAAATCTGGAATATGGATTTGGACAGGGCTTATACCGCTGACTTCGAATTATTTGGTGAAAAAGCACAAGACCCTGCTAATGCCGAAGTCGAATTTTATATTTCCCTGAACGAATAAGCACCATGACAGAACTGGAATTTATAACCAACCCGGAAGTAGACGAAGTATTTGACAAAAGCCCCGACACCGTTCGGGGCAAACTCCTATGTTTACGCGCATTAATCATCGAAACGGCTCAGGAAACGGAAGTTATTACCCACCTGGAAGAAACGCTCAAGTGGGGTCAGCCAAGTTATATTACCAGACGGGGCAGCACATTGAGGCTCGGTTGGAACGAAAAGGCCACCGATCAATATGCCATGTATTTTCAATGTACCAGCCGCCTGGTGAGTACATTCAAAGTAGTTTTTGAAAAACAGTTCCGATTTGAAGGAAATCGTGCCATTGTGTTTGGTCTGACAGATGAAGTTCCTGTTAATGAATTGAAGCAATGTATCAAAGCCGCTTTGACTTACCACAATGTAAAGGGATTATTGACGTTGGGAATATAAATACACGCTTATGGTTTTTACTCAGTTCGCCAAACAGGAAATCCTAAATTCAATGGTCAATCAAAGTACCAATAACAGCGATTTAGAGTGGAGCAACTTATGTGTAAAAACCTCTGTTGATCGATTTTATAAAAAAGTACCTGAGACCAGCCTCAGCATAATTACTAATACATCCGGTATTGCTCATTGTAAAGTTGATGGTAAGGCCTTTAAAGTTTGTGACGCTACATTTTTGATTATTAACCCTTTTCAGGAACTTGAATATGAAATTGATGAAACCGGGGTTAAAACGTGCAATGTTCATTTTCAATTCGATTTTGCCCGTAGTGCTTTTGAATCAATACAAGAACATATCGATCTATGGTATGATGAAAGGACAATCATACCTCCTATTTATAATGAACTTCACTTCAAAAATAAGCAGACCAAATTTTTACTTGATAAGCTCGGGCACCATTCAGGCATACACTTTGAAGACACTATCCAGGAACTCATGAATCATGTTATGAACCTTCACTACGACACCAGACGTAAAGTCGATTTCCTGAATTGTATCAAAAAAACGACCAAAGAAGAACTCTTTAAACGCCTATGTGCTGCCAAAGATATCATTTATTCGGAATACAACAGCGATTTATCCCTTGACGATATTTCGAAACGGATTTTCCTGTCAAAATATCATCTGATAAGAAGTTTCAAAACATATTATGGAATTTCACCCTATCAAATGATCAAATACATTCGCTTACAGAAAGCCATGGATTATCTTAGAAACAGCAGCTATACAATTGCTGAAATCGCAGAAAAAGTAGGGTTTAAAGAAGGGAATTCTCTTTCAAATGTATTTAAAAATGAATTCAACTGTACTCCGGGTAATTTTAGAATAAGCAATTTCCAATAGAAAGGCTTTTCCCCTTTTGATATAATTTGAGGCTGAAAATCAAATGCTATAATTATGTCAGCTGAAATCAAATTAATTGTCGTCGCCACGATCGACCATAACGAGACAAAAAGTCTAAACAACTACTTATCTGTACTTTCCCAACTTTACGAAGTCGCTGGAGTAAAAAACGAGGCTCATTACCAGATAGATGAAACTTACCTGGGACAATACAATCCGGATTTTATTTCGGTAATGACTTTCCCCGATTACGCTACATTCGAATCCATTTATAAGGGTCCCCGATACCAACAATTGCTTCCATTGAGGGATAAAGCTTTCAAAACAATTGAGGCATATATTACTAAAGTGGCATAAATGAAAGGAAGCTGCCACAAGAGTTGACAGCTTCCAAGAATTCTTGACAAGCACAAATTGGCATGTTACGAATTAGGGTAAAATGATTAGATTATCATAAACCAAGCAATACAAATGGGAATATTTGAGTCCGTTTTTTTCGTGCCGGCAAAATCATTGCAGGCAATCTAAGAAAGAAATTCAGCAAATGGCTAAATACTTCGAAGGCACCTTAATCTCATGGTCTATAATTGATCAGGTAATAAGGCCGCATGATTAAGTCCAAAGTAATGAAAGACGAAACATTCCCGCTCCCATTGTCCCCAAAAGCAACACGATGATACGGAGTCAAAACGAAAACACAGCAACAAATGAAACTTTATTGCATTATTATATTCATTTAGGTTAACGACTCTGAAGCAACATACTAGTATAACATATGATAACAATCAACTACTAAAGTAGTTTAATAGACACAGGAACATTTACACATAGTAGCCTAACTGTTTTTCACACAACAATTGAACTATGAAAAAGATAAGTAAGGTATTCCTTTTATTGACCTTGCCTTTGTTACTGGATATTGTAATAACTGGCTGTTCCTGCGACGACACGCAGGAGATTTATTATTCAAACTGCGACTTACAACTTGTTAATATCGACAATAGTAAGCAAGAACCACTAGAAAGCCCTGACTCCGTCTCCAGGAACACTTACGGAATACGGGTAACCATACAGCGCAATGAGAACCAATGTGCGTCACGAAGTCCAAACAGCTTGTTTATACCAAGGGCCAACGCATTTTCCATGGATGGATGCCCAGCCGTATTATACAATGCTATAGACAGCATCACCGATTTTCAAATATTCACATTAAAAGATTTCAATAGTGATTATCCGGCAGGCTCTAACGTCACCACAGCATTCAATGTTTATGACGCTTTCAATTATTATTCGGTGGCAACATATATGAGCAGCATTCACGGCGTGCACTCAGAAAAAACCGGTGATGACATGACTTTTAACTTGCTACTGATGACCGCACCAACGATTGGGGTACATCAATTCGAAGTTAGCATGCAATTGACAGACGGAAGAATATTTACAGCTCAGACCGAAGCCCTAAAATTACATTGATGAGACTTTTTATATTCGCTGTTCTGCTCATTTCCACCTCCATAAAGTTGATGGGACAAGACTCCACACAGCTTATTTACAGGTTACATTATGCACCTTCTATTGGGCTTAACTTCCCGATCACTAAATTACTCAAGGGCGCATACACAGATATTTTAGTGGGTTACCGGGATGTTAGCGTTTACTGCTCCCAATACTCCGGGAGCTTGTTTTTGAATGAAAAATGGGGAATAGGATTCAGGGCACAACTAGGATTCGGGTGGAGGGGAAATACTCGTAAAAGCAACTTTGAAAACGCTATTCAATCGAAATTTGGCACGGACTTTTTTATCAACAGAGATCATGACCAACTAAAATCAAATAGTGCTGATATAAAGTCCAGTTCAAATAGCTTTCTAATTGGGATCGTTCATAAAATGGAAAAGGGCCATTTTATATTTATGCCTAAAATTCTTTTTGGATTAACACATTTTAATAACGATAACACTATCATTTACTTAGAGGATAAGATCAGCAATTTAGTATACCGCCTGTCTTTCGATACAAAACAAACCTACAACACCTGGGATGGGCGCACGCTGGCACTGAGTTTTTCATCAGGGTACCACTTAACAAAAAGGATACTGGTAAATATGGACATCACCTACAATTACTTCAGCACGCAGTTTGAAATACATGAAAAAGTTAGAAACCTGTTCGATGGCACGCAAACCACAGAAGTAATCAAATACCATGCAAGGCTACATTCGATTGGAATAGGCCTTGGCTTCAGTATTAAATTGCTAAAAACGAAAACATTCAAAAACAGCTAGCAAGGTTAGTTGAGGGGGATCACTTCCCGAAAATGTAAGCTCCCCGAAAACATCCATCATTATCAATACAGATCTCCATGGAATCAATTTTTATAGAAGGTAATTTGCAGCAAAAAATTCGGATTGATTCTCAAGTTTTGAATTATCAGTAGTTTCAGTTTTTAGTGAAGTATCGGCTTTTCCATCTTGTTGGTCTACGCAGCTCAGAAAAAAAACTAATTCATAACACACAAATCACGTTTATATCTACATTAAAAGCTAACATATTATCTATTTACATACTGGCATATTTAAACCAAATTTATAGCTATCCCCCTCTACTCTTAGTATCGCGCTGACCCCTATCTTTCCAGACCCAGACAAAATCACCTCACACTCATTACCAGGCCTATTTAAGATAAATCTGTTAACGTTTTACCTTTTTGTCTGAGCACAGTATTTCATGAGCTAACAACTCCAAACCTTGCTGGTTTTTGATGGTGATTTGAAAACGGCATTTTTCGAAGGGAATATTAATTGCCTCATACTTGATATTGATCACATTGGCCACTGCCGGGTCAGCGCTTACCAATTCATCAAAAAGCTCCTGACGCTGCTCCCCTAGCAAGGTCAACACCACATGTAGTTTTTCATTGGGATGTGAACTGAAGAATTGCGCCTGAAAACCAGTAGCATCCTGAGTCAAGGCCACCGCTGCATGTTCATTGGCGACCTGTATTTCTGGCATTCCTACCGTTATCAAATAATTTTCGCTCCAGGATTTTTTAGCATACCCAGCCATTTGAGCATCCTGACGGAATTCGTTAACCACCCCACTCCAAAGCTCAATGAAAGGCCGGTCTATCCGGCTAAAATCCTCATAATCGACATCTTTACTACTCTCATAACCAAAAGTCCACATTTTAAAACCTGGCGTTATACTCTTATTATCTGCAATCCTGAATATCCCTTCTTCGTTTGTGTGATTAATCACTCCAAAATTATCGTTCGTATAATGGGGATTGGCATAAACACTGCCCCAGCCTTCCCAATTATCATAATGGCGTAAATTCATCCATTCATAAATATTGGCTTCGGAACTAACGGCTTTTTCTGATTCAAAAAGCCAGGGCCAATTTGCGCCCATTAATTTCACGTGATCCATGGAAGCTACTATTTCCGAATTACCCGGCACCCTGGGGTCTCCTGCCAGGGATCCCGGAGCCAGGGAACAGGTAGTCCAATATTCATAGGCCGTTTCATTTTCATCGTTGACTAGCTCTATATCAACTTGTACGTTGGACCTGCCGCGGCGAACCGTTACTGTAAAATGGCAGGTTATCCCGGTTTTGCCGTTATTGTGCATCGCAGGATGCGGAATTTCAATATTGTCGGTAAAACTCATCCTGAAAGACACTTGTTCAGGTGTATTGCTTATCACTTCACTTTGCCAGGGTAAAAACCAGGTCTTGCCATGCTCCGACTCGGGAAAGGTGGGAAAAATACCGCCATAAAGCATCAGCCAATCATAATAGAACACATGCTCACCCATACCATAGGGCACACCCACAGGGTTCTGATAAAGTTCTTCATGTCCGGTGGGTTTGTAGATACAAGAGAGTAGTCGGCCGCCAAATTCCGGCAACAACACCAGCTTAATGTACTGGTTTTCAATAATTGTTCCTTTAAACTTTCTCTTTACAATTTTGTGCTTATCTACCGAGATCAGGTGATTATCATTACCTAAATGATAGTCAAAATGTTGCCATTCCCATGTAGTGTCACGCATGTTTATTTGGTTATAGGCAGGCATAGCAATAGCTAAAAGCAGGCAAAGGCCCAAGCAGGTTAATTTTTGATTCATGCGTCCGCTAAAATTGAGTTGTTTAACATTGGTAGTGCTATTCTAAAAACCGAATTTGATAATGATCCATCAATCTTTGAAATGACAATTTAGCAAAAAACACGATGCGGTGAGTACATATAGCTCAAGATTCACTCTGCTCACTTCCCGAGTCGTAACTTAGCAACGACCAGGGGATTACAATAGAGATTGACTTTAATTCTTTTTGAACGATGCTACTTGAACTTATTCGTATGCGTACATGCACTTTTATCCGTCCTAAAACGTGCCAATTGCTAACACATAGAATCTAGGCTTTTAATAGCTTGGCTTAAACCCCATTTTTTGATCATTCGAAACTTCGAAGCATTTATTTGGGTTTTAAATGGTGATTTGCATGGGATTTTGCTGGGGAGCTACTAAAACAAGGCCGACGAAGGAGCTTGTATAGCCTTGCTTTTGTAGTGACCGTAACAAAGTGGAGTGGACGACGAACACCGCTTTTTCTGGGGCAGCGGAGTTCTACGCAGCGTGCGCGCTGGGGGGACAGAGCGTTAAGAAAATGTCCGGTGAACATTTTTAGTGATGGGCCAGGATGCGCGGAGACGGATGCCGGACTCCGAGGTAAACCCGGAACAGGTCCCTATGGATTTCCTATGCCTCCCGGATCTGCGTCCGGGACAGGCTCTTTCCGATAGATGGATTATTAACTCTGGTTAGTGTGATAGACATTTAATATCACTACTCTTCATGTTGTACTTGATAAACTACCCGATAATGCCACCTAAAAAATCTACGAATATCTCCTAAGTTGCCTTGATATAATTCATCCAACTGATACATGTAAGGGTGTTTACCTAAAGGACGAGCTGCCAGTACGATCTCTTTTCGAACCTTTTTTGCACTAGCTGGCGATTCTTCTGCTATACGTTCGTAATATTTATCTAAGGAAGCTTTTGCTTCCAATGTCCATACTACTTTTCTTATCACAGATCTCTTTCCATTTCTTCCTGAGAGATCACTCCATCATTTGCTGCTTTGGCAATACTCGCATCAATACTTTTTTTGTAACCAGAACGAGTTAAACCTTCTCCTTCAGCAGTATAAACTACAACTTCATCATCCTTCTCCACTAAACTTTTCAAGTAATCTTTTACTTTCGATAAGATACTCGCATCATCTGTTTGAGCAATATATTGATGTAAAGAACACTTTATTTCTGCTATACTATTCATAGACTTTCTTTATGTAAAGTTAACGATTTTTTCTCGCTTTTTGGTTCATTATACTCAAAGGTTAATACTTTTAATAAAGTCGTAACCCTCTTTAATATACCTTCTGGATTCTTTCACTTCTTAATAAAACAATTCTGAGCATACTACAATCTCATTTCGATTGACTTCATTCAAAACCATTGGTAGAGACTTCTCTTCAAACCAACTACACACACCTATCAACCAACGAATTTACTCAGCCCAACAAACCTTCTCTTCCGTACTTTTTTACATGAGAAAAAAGTACCATTCTGACTTTATCATACAATACAAACTTGGCTTACTTCCTACACACATTGTAGCTCAAATACCACCCTTAACAACCTTTCACTGGCGCAATAACGATTATAGCAAATTTTTCGCTGAAGATATTCTGTATGCACAACAGCAAAACATGGACATGATCAAAACTTTTCTTGCCAGAAAACAATTACTTAACGCTGCCAAAGCGCTCTATCACATCTTTCTTGTTATCCAACTTATTGCACATCAATCCAAACTCTTTAAACAACAGCTTTATAACCATCGTACTCTCATTGTCAAAACCATTGACCGTTCTAAAGATGCTTTAGGACTTCAACGTGTGCTACAACTTTTTACTATTTCTGCTAATCAGTATTACAGCTGGAAACAACAACGCAAATGCTTCTACTCCCTTTTCAATCAATGTGTCAGACGTTTTCCCAACCAACTCTCCGTACAACATGTCGGCATTATCAAAAACTACCTCTGCGATAATCGTTTCAAAGGATGGCCCAATGCTGCTGTTTATTTTCAAATGATTCGTGACAAAGCTACCTTTTGCGGTTTGAGCACCTTTTACCGTTATGCCAAAAAGCTCAACTTAACCAAACCCAGGATAAAAAAGCCGATTTACCCCAAGGCTCATCGAGCTACTGCCCCTAAACAATCATTTCACATCGATGTTACCATTTTAAACTTGAACAACCGCTCCAAAGCTTATATTTATATCATCATGGACAACTTTTCTCGCCTTATCCTCAACGCTACAGCCTCCTTGGAATACAAGGCACTTCATTCCTTCAACAACATGCGTACTGCTTTTGAAAACCATCACATCATCAATTCACCGCTAGACAAGCAGCTTTTCTGTGATGGTGGTATCGAAAACAAAGGCCCCGTTGATGACTATTTAGCACAAATCGGCATTGATAAACTGGTTGCCGGTAAAGATGTATCTTTTTCTAATTCCATGGTGGAAGCGGTGAACAAGCGTATTAAATACGATTTCCTATTCTGGCAGATCTTTTCTTCTATTGATGCTTTAACAAGCTATTTACCTGCGATGGTCAAGAATTACAACAATAAACCCCACACCGCTTTGTTCGGCTTCACCCCAGAAGAGGTCTTTAATGGAATCATACCTTCTAAAGACAACTTCAAAGCTTTTATCCAGCATAACCTTATTAAAAGAACTAGCAATAAGCAAGAAAACTGTCCGCAATGCAGCGATTAATGCATTATAAAAGAACTTTTTAATACCCTTTGACTCCTTTATTTTTAAAACCGCTTAGTTTTAGCCGTTGTAAACCGATGCTTACCTTTTACAACGATTAAAGCCTGTTGATTTCGAACTCTTACACATCCTTGATCTAAAATCACGTTTGGGTAGTATATTTTTTTACCCATTCGAAACTTCGAAGCGCTTACTTTGATTTTAATTGGGGTTTTGCTGGGCCAATCGTTAAATTGCTACTCAAAAATGGACCTAAAAACAATCAACCTTTATGACCGACCTTTATTTAGCTGGGTCACAATAAACGAGTTGGTGAATATGCCCACTCCAATGCCTGAAAATGAGGCCGCTTTTGTTTTCATTTTAGAAGGCCGCTGTATTAGTTATTCTGAAACAGACACCATTAAACTAAGCGCCAACGAAGCGGTACTGGCTAAATGCGGAAACAGCACCCTTCAAACGCTCGCCGTAGCGAACAAGCCCACCTACAGCGTAATTTCTGTGCGATTTTATAAAGATGTCCTCGAAAAATTATACCAGAACAGCGCTTCTCCTTTCTTTAAGAACAAAAACACACCTTTTGCTGCAAATAGCACGAAAGTTGAGATCAATGAATTATTACAGCGCTACATAAATGACCTCATGTATTATTTCAATCACCAGGAAGCCATAAATGAGGAACTGTTAAAGCTCAAACTCAAAGAGCTCATCGTACTTTTGTTGCAACTGGAAAATGCTATTGAAGTAATTCAAATCATGAGCAACCTTTTTGAGAAGAAAACATTCGAATTTAAGGAGGTAATAAAAGCACACATTTGTTCCCCGCTAAGCATTGATGAACTGGCACAACTAACCAACTTAAGCCGCTCCTCATTTAAAAAGAAATTCAAACAGGTCTATAACGACACTCCCAATAGATACATCATCAACCGGCGCCTGGAAAAAGTAGCGACTCTGCTTCCCAATTCTGATGAAAGCATCAGCAACATTGCCTACGACTGTGAGTTCAAAACCCTGGCACATATGTCCCGCGTTTTCAAGGCCAAATATGGTATGTCGCCCTCTGAATACCGCCAAAGCTTCTCAGGCAAACGATAAAACTTCTGAGTCAAATAAGTGTATTGCCCCTCCCTTACTTTTGTAGTGTTACCAAAAAAGTAAATGTGATGAAAAGCAAAAACATAAAAATATCCCTGCTTTTGGGAATGGTATTGACATTAAATTTTACTGTTATGGCACAAAATGAAAAAAAGAAGTACAAGGAGGTCAAAGTTAATGCAACGAGTGAAATCATTCATGTATCGGCCGATTCGCTATGGAACATTGTGAAACAATTTGACAATGTAGGGGTGTTTCTGAGCGGCATCGACCATGCGGAAGGCCGGGGCAGGCCAGAATTCGAAGGCGCGACCTGTAGCGAACGTACCTGCTACGTAAACCTGAAGGGCTATAGTGAGGTACACGAAAAACTGACACTGTTCAATGAAAAAACGAAGGAACTTGCCTATGAGTTCACCGGTGGCGGACCAGGTTTTTTATTATTTGCAGGAAATCATTGGACAATAAAAGAAACAGGCCCTAATCAATGTAAACTGGAAATGAACGCTACCATGCATTTAAAAAAATTTGCAGGGACCTTGTTTGGGGGCAAACTGCGAAAAACGATAGAACGAGAACTCCCCAAATCGATGAACGAAATAAAAACCTACGCCGAAACAGGTGAAGTCTCTCCCGAAAAGAAGGCACGAATGAAGGAGCTGGAGAGAAAAAAGAAGAAAGCTGCCTGACTACAAATAAGAAAATCGAACAGTACAATAATTCGAAGTGCTGTATTTAATCATCAAAAAAAAATCCCCGTCACCTGAATGGTGAAGGGGATTAACCAACTATTCCGTTGGCTGTTTATTCTTAATGAATGATCAGTTTCTCACTTAGAATTGTCGTTCCGGTACTTATCTGAACCAGGTACGTACCTTTCAACAAATGGTCTGTTGAAAATTTGATAGTAGCCTCATTCTGCTGTAGCTCAAAAGATTGATTCATTACCACGCTACCTAGTTGATTTACAAGGCGCAACTGTGCTTCTCCACTATGACCTGATTGTGAAATAGTGCAAATCACAGTGCTTCCATTGACCGGATTAGGGTGAATTTGGAGTAAAACGTCATTACTCCCCCTTACCATTCCGTTAGCGGTGATCACTTTGGCTTTGTTACCCGGAGAAGCTATACTTGGCACATCTGCGTTATCACCTCCCAATACTAATGAAGCTCTGGCATCGTTCACATTGTTTACGACACTAAACTCACCCAAGGACAAATCATAAGACTGACCATCATTCAGTTCTGTATCAGGGTAAGCTCCACGGGCAAGCGGTATATAGACATTAGGATCACCGGCCCATAAGGTCACCTCATCACCGCCTCCGCCTAGCCCGGCACCATCGGCGTAAGCTATACTTGTGAAAGTGAAATCCATAATCTCACCCCATACACCGAAAAACGCACTAGCATCTGCTTCATCACCGATTACAACTATCGCATATGCATCTGCTTCCAAAACGCCCAAACCTTCCACTACGGTAGCATCTGCCGGGGAAGCCGACTCATCGTCATAGTACAACGTCACTGTATTCAATAAATCGATTGCCACATCTCCGTCATTGTGAATTTCAAACCAGTCGGCTGTAACATCCGGACCCGACTGCCCTGAATATATTTCCGTAATTACTAATCCGTCGATCTGCGGTATTGCCAAACCGTTTCCTGGCGAACCGATATTCGGAACATCCTGATTGTCTCCGCCTAATAACAACGTGGCAACTGCACCGTTTGCGTTTCCTACCACACTAAACGCTGCCAATTCCACATCATAGGACTGCCCGTCATTAAGCTCCGTGTTAGGGTACGATGCCGATGCCACGGGGTTCGTTTGAGGGTTACCCACCCAAATTGTTACAGCGTCACCGCCACCACCTAAACCTGCACCGTCGGTATGACCTATTTCTACATCTGTAAAATCAATTACGTCTATCCACGCCGTAATAAAGGTGAGGGCATCGGTTTCATCGCCAATTACTATCACTGCTGTTTTGCCGGGAGCTATTTCTGAAATCCCATGAATGGTATCGGCTTCATTGGCATCTGCTGATTCATCATCATAGAAAAGCACCGTATTATCCGTTAATACCCAAGGCGCTGTTCCCGTATTAGTGATTTCAAACCAATCGGCCGTTAAGTCTGCTCCGGCCTGACCGGGGAAAATCTCTGTAATTTCCAGGTTATATTCAGGAGCGCTAAGAGGCCCTTCGTTACCCGGAGAAGCTACAGCGGATTCGAATCCATTTGTTGCCGTCGTGGCTATTGCTATATTCGTTCCTGTTTGTGCCGATCCAACACCTGGCTGACTGAATGCTTCGATTACCACATCGTAAGACACTCCTGAAGGTACAGCACCAAAGCTTTCGTAATCTATAATAGTTTCCGGTGAAGGCGTACCTAAGAACAAGGTAACAGCATCACCTCCCTGACCTAAACCAGATCCATCGGCCCAGCCTATTTGCACGTTGCTTAAATCATAGTCTGGGCTCCAAACATTAAAAAACTGAGTTGCATCCGCTTCTACGCCTAGCACTACTATCACACTTTTGCCCGGTGCAATTTCTGTTATTCCTTCAATTAAATCGGCTACAGCAGGGTCCTGCGACTCATCGTCGTAGTACAAATCGGCATCAACACCGCTCACCCATGCTACTTCACCAAAGTTGGTAATCTCGAACCAATCTTCTGTAAGATCATCACCAGAGGTCATACCCACCCATGCTTCTGTTATTTGTAAATCAGCTGCCGGAGGCTGAGGACAGTCATTGGTCTGCCCCGGTGTTCCATAATCCCCGTCACCAAAGACCGTAGACGACTCGCACCAGTTATTGCCATCGTTATTATCGGCAAACAAAGAATTCACAGCCATAGAAGCGCCTATAGGGTCGGGCCATGTTACACCGTCGTCATAAGCTATACTATCGATGGTGATTCCGTCTGAAGCACGAAGTATTACTTCATCATCTGCATTGGCAAGTGCAAATACGGATGTAGATCCGTAACTGTAATCAACAAATACACCACCGTTTCTAAGTGTATTATCGTTAACACCCATAACAAGATAAGATCCCGGGGCAACCAGCAATGGACCGCCGTTGTTAATTACGTGATTGTTTGATCCGTTATCAGCAATAGACCAGCCATTTAGATCAATCGTGATTGTTGTAGTATTGTAAAGTTCAAACCACTCACCATCAGAATCATTAACAATTGCCGGATTCTTCATAATTTCAGTAATGATAATATCTCCAGGATAGGCTACAGGAGGCGTTTCTACAGCCCCCATGGTAATTATTTCCGAGCGAAATTTCTTCCATTCACCATGAGGAAGGTCTTTTGCTTCGCTACCGTCACCGTAAAAATCGTTGGTGCCCATATCAACCAAAAGCTGGATAGTTGTATGATCACCTGCTGCCCCCATAAACGGACCTTGCGGCAGTGCTACAATACCTTCAAAACTACCTTTATTATTATGAGCCATTAAATCAACCGCTCTTAATTCTGCGTCATCGTTTGCGTTGCCGCTCCAGGTAAATAATCGGAAATCATTCACTGCGCCAACAGGTCCACCAATAACAACACAGCCATTATCGTTACATTCAATACTTCTAATAGCGTGTCTTTCCAAATCAAGTAAGGCAGGAGTACCGAACATAGCACTATCAGCTAGTCCATTTGCCAGGTTTTCGAAATTCATGACAGGAATTACGAGTGCGTCACCCGCCACAAGAGGGCCTCTAAAACCTAAAAGCGCTGCTCCCGCAACGGATGGGTGCTTAGCAAGACCTTCGATTTCCAGGTTGGACGCCAGGCCATAAAATCCGGCACCCTGACCATGTATATTTAATTCATCCCACTCAATAATGTCTGCGCGTAAGTTGTTGTATGAATCTATGAAGCTCAATTCAGAATTTGCTCCATTCGAAATTTCCTTTACGCTAAAAATCACAGAGCGGCTGGCTTCGGTATGTGACCCCATCCAATATAATGTATCATTGGTGCGGAAAGATCCTTCAATATCAATTTCTTCCGCTCCAACAAAAGGCGCAAAATCAACTGCATTCAACGCATAACCTGAAGATACACGCTTATATAAACGTAATACCTGATCCTCGTCATCACCTACCCACATAAATGCTGTATCAATGGCTATTGCCGACGAGCCGTCTGATGCTCCATTATGAAAACGTGTAGTCGATGGTATGTCGGCCATAGCTGAAGCGGCATATTCAATGATGTAGAAATCGCCTTTATTATCTCTGTCTGTCACCACAATATCGATGGTTGCGTAACCAATTCCTGTAGGCAAAATAGTCAACTGACGCGAAGCCCCACTCCCCGTTAAAATCAAGTTGGAATCAGCGACTACCAATTGATTTGAGCTTCTTGCTACGACGCGCAATTCATCTAAAGGAGTATCTGCATCTGCCAAATCAAATGTAATGCCCGAAGTCACCGCAGGGTCTGTAGGGTCACCGATACTTGCTCCAATATAAGCAGGTCCGGCTTCACTTAAGTTTAGAAGTGCATTGCTCAAGGCAAGATTGGCAGTAATAAGCGGTGCTAAGGGATCGGCTTGAAGCGGTCCTTTGTTTCCCGGAGAAGCAATATTGGGCACATTGGAAGCATCGCCGCCCAAACTTGTCGTGGCTACAGCATCGTTCAAATTTCCTACTGTACTAAAAGCTTGCAGAGAAACGTCATAAGACTGACCATCGTTTAGTTCTGTATTGGGATAGGAAGCAGTATCCATCGGTTCATTTGATGAAGGGTCTCCCACCCATAAAGTCACCAAATCTCCACCTCCTCCAAGACCTGCACCTGCGGTAAAGCCGATTTGAACATCCTGAAGATTAATCACTGTTCCCCAAACAATTTCAAATGTTGCAATATCGAATACATCACCCGTAACGAGCACAATGACATGCTCGCCGGGAGCAATGGTCTCAATACCTATAATCGTATCTGCATCTGCAGCACTCATAGATTCATCGTCATAAAACAAGGCCGGATCGTTTTCTACAGACCAGGTAACGTTACCCGTATTGGTAATCTCAAACCAGTCGGCAGTTAAGTCAGCACCCGACTGACCAGGGAAGATCTCTGTAATTTCCAGATTAACTTGTCCCATGCTCAAAGTCGCCACAAACAAGAGCGCCAGCACAAGACCGTATTTCATGTAATTAGTTTCACAAATTAGTATATTTTTTCTCATATCAAGTAGCTTTAAGAATCCGCGTAAAATTAGAAGGGTGAAGGCAAGTTTAAGTTAAAAGAACATTATATAATGATCAATTAATCCAGTGCCTCCCTTATTCCAAAAATCAACTAATACTTCAATTTTGAACCTATGAGAACTATTCGTTTCAGAGAGCAATTAAAACGCATTGCAAACCTTAACCTTCAACTAACAAATTGTTATCAATTGATTTACAAATTCCACAGAATAGTGGCATTGTTCAAAACAATAAAACAGCACTTAATAGCAACATACTACTTAAGCTCAGAGGAAATAACGCGCTGCACATAGTCTTTATATTCCTGCCGTTGATGACGAGACAAGCGAGATTGACCCAAAGTGGTGATGAGCACATCGATAATTTCTTCAATTGTATGTTTTCTGATGAAATACAATAGTTTTATCTTATGGATTAATTCATCCACCTGTTCGTCATAAACCTGCGATACATGGGAAGCGTATTCTTTATTTTTCAACACCCTGTTTCGTTGAAAAAAAGACAAGCCTGAGGTTAAATAAGACATATCTACAGGCACCTTTTCTTGCATATCAGGAGAAACACTCCCTCTACCATTGCAATAAGCACACTTACCCGGCATCCACTTGAGCTCTTTTTTTAGCCTTTTGATATCGCTTTCATCAACATAACTCTTCCCCAGACATCGGGGACAAGAAACTCTTTTAACTGAAAAGAGTTTTTGAAACCTATTCATATAATAATAATCTAGCTTTTGAAAGATAGTTTAAAGATACTCAAAGTAAAGTAATTTATCTGACGTATTGAAAGATAATTGATTCAAGAATAACTAAAGGTGCTCAGCTATAATACAGGGATATGTATACATGAAACAGGGAATCGTTTAAAAGTTAACTACCCAGCTTTCTTAAATTCACATGTGGGCATAAAGCATCTTGCCCGGATAATTAATCATACAACACTTGCACTATGAAAAAAAATAAAATTTTAGTTTACACTTCATCTGCTACCAAAATCCCGCTTAAAGAAGGAGGGACTCATGAAGTCGGGGTATTTCTTGGAGAACTCGTAGAACCTATTGAGCCCTTAATTGAAGCCGGACATGAAATAACCTTTGTAAGTCCGGACGGCAAAGCTTGTCAGATCGACATTAAGTCCTACAAACTTTCCAATTGGGGACTATCAAGAAAAAGAATGGAGCATGCGAAGCATTTTTACGAAACGACATTACAAGAATTAGGTATTGGCAATCCATTAAAGTTGTCTGACTTATTGAAAGACGAAAAAAAACTCGGCAGTTATGATGTATTATTTATCCCAGGGGGCCATGCACCTATGACCGACGTTTTGCACAAAAATTGGCTTGAGCATAATACATATAACAAGGAGACCGGAGCACTGCTTTTACATTTCCATAAAAACCAAAAAATTACTGCCGCTATTTGTCATGGCTCAGCAGCATTAGCAGCGGCACCGATAATTGACAATAAATGGATTTATGCCGGATACAATATGACCTGTGTAAACATGGCCGCAGAACGGTTAACGGAAGACATACCTTTTTTTGGTATTGGAGGACATATGCCTGATTACCCTGTACATATCTTAGAAAGATCGGGGGGAAATGTCCTAACTAAAATGCTAAGTAAGAGTAATGTTGTTGACGACAAAGAATTGATTACAGGACAAGACCCCTATAGTGCTGATGAACTTGGGCAAAAGTTATTAACTAAAATTGAAAATTGGGGCAATTAATACCGTATAGACCAGCAGATTACACTATTAAATAAGAAGCCATTGGGCATCTATGGGTTAGAACATGCTGTGCATATCCGAGATTTTTACGAAAACCACTACATTTTCACTGCTACCGGACTATCACAGTATGTTCACATGCCTGCTAGTACCTTCAACAAGAATTAACATAGCAGCTATATTTTAAACCTCACAGTACTATTATCAGGAAATTGATTCAATTAATCTGTAGAAAGAATTACAAGTTCCGCAATTTTGGATATATTAAACAGTTATCCTTCCTCAAAAAATCAAATGACTATTTTTAACTCTATTATCGATGTGATTTATGGTACCAAGCGAGCAGTACACAAATTCAAACAGGCCTACCCTAATGACACGGTTGTCGCTGCCAGCGGAACCAAAGCCATTAAAACAACACCAAAGGACGAGGTAGATACGGGGGCGAAAATCGTCTGTCGTAATCAAACTGGAGTTGACATGAACGATGATGGAGATTTCCACACCCAAGCCTGAAGTTCAGGCACCCTCCTTACTTCAACTTAGAGCTTCCTAAAAAAGTAATTAACAAAAAAAGGGCTCATTAAGAGCCCTCCTGCTTATATTTGTCTGATCGACTTAATCGATTGATCGCTTACGCGGCCTTTTTATAAGCCTTCTTAGCTGCCGTAGCTTGTTTAACTGCCTTCTTCACTTCTAACTTTCTCACTTTAGCAACTTTTGCAGCTTTCTTGACGACTTTCTTCTTAGCGTCTTTCTTCTTAAAAAGCTTCAGCTTACTGCTAGCTTTTTTAGCTGCTTTCTTTTTTCTCTGTACTTTGTTTACTGCTTTTTTAAGCACCTTTTTTAGCTTTTTCTTTTTAGCCATAAATTATATTAATATTTATTTAACTCAAATTTAAGATTAATTTAACATTAAAACAAGCAATATTTAACTTAAGAAAGGTTTCTCCTCTCAAACTTTTCACAAATAACAGGGAGGACACACTAGCCCGATTAAGGTTTCAACGTTTTCGTGCAATCACAAACAAAGAATCTTGCGCTTCAAATTCTTCATAATAATTTAGCAATAATACTTCAAAACCAGCGCGAAAAATTGCATCAAGTTCCCCTTTATCATGGTAATTCACATACATCCCTTTAAACACCTCATCGCCTGATCCTTTCCAGAATGAATGACAAATAACGCCTCCTTCGTTCAAGAGTTCGTATTGCCTTTTAATCGATTGCGTTAGTTCTTCATCGGTCAAATGATGCAATACTTTATTTGAAAATATACAATCAAACTTTCGCTCAATCTGCAAAGTAGATGCATTAATTTGCACAAAATCACCTTCCGGATATAAATTATTGAGGTGATTCAAAAATTCCTTTGACAAATCGGATCCCGTAACCTCATAATTTTCAGCTAAAATTTGCCAGTCGGTGCCAGGACCACTCCCCAGTTCCAGTACGGCACTCCCCTCTTCCAGGTATGGGTCGAGTTGATCAATTATTTGCTGCGCATTGATTCCTTCTGCCAAGTGAATATATTCCTGTACAGACTCTTTTGTATGATAGTATTCATCCATAATATTTTCAGGCCCTATTTCCGGCAAAACTTATACCTGTAAGTTTATGCATATCATAGTTACAGGTAGATAAATCGCTCTGACTAAACTGTGAAACAGAGCTATGTCCACATGAACGTGCAATCACTTTAATCAGTTCATTACTGGCTTCGAAAAAATTGCGAAGGCCTTGTGCAGACTGTTCAATTACCAGCCGTTGTCTCAGGTTTTCTTTTTGTGTAGCGATGCCTACCGGGCAATTATTGGTGTTGCACGCCCGCATTCCCAAGCACCCTATGGCCTGCAATGCTGAATTAGATACGGCAATCGCATCGGCTCCAAGCATTAAGGCTTTGGCAAAGTCTTCCGGCACGCGCAGCCCTCCTGTAATAATAAGGCTCACATCCGATGCCGCCATGTGGTCCAAATGTTTGCGTGCGCGGGCTAAGGCGGGAATAGTGGGCACATTTATATTATCTCTCAATACCGTAGGAGCCGAACCGGTACCTCCGCCTCTACCATCGAGAATAATGTAATCGACCCCGACTTCCAAAGCAAAATCTATATCTTTTTCGATATGGCTGGCTGCCATTTTAAAACCTATAGGAATACCTCCGGTCTGTACTCTCACTTCATCTGCCAGCGCTTTAAAATCAGCAACGGTTTTTAAATCCGGAAAGGCCGCTGGTGAAATGGCTGTCTCGCCAACACTCAATCCACGCACTTCCGCTATTTCAGCAGTTACCTTGTTACCAGGCAAGTGACCCCCCGTTCCGGTCTTTGCACCTTGCCCTGCTTTGAAATGAAAGGCCTGTGCTTTTTTCACTTTATCAAAAGAAAACCCAAACTTTCCCGATGCTAATTCATAAAAGTAACGCGAATTTTCTTCCTGCTCTTGTGGTAGCATGCCGCCTTCCCCACTACAAATACCTGTCCCTGCCAGTTCTGCACCTTTCGACAAGGCTATTTTGGCCTCCTTTGAAAGCGCACCAAAACTCATATCTGAAACAAAAACAGGAATTTCCAATTCCAGGGGCTTCTTCGCACGGGTACCTATAAGCACTTTTGTATCCACAGCTTCATCATCCAACAAGGGGCGAGTGGCCAGCTGTGCCGGTAAAAACTGAATCGTTTCCCATTGGGGTAAGGTATTCCTGTCTACCCCCATAGAAGCCGAGGGGCCATGATGGCCGTAGTTCTTTAGTCCGTTTTTCGCTAATTCTTTGATGTAGGAAGTATAAGGTTCCGTATCTTCCGGGTGTGTATCGGCATATTGCCCCTGGTATTCATCACGATTAAATGGTTGTGGTCTTGACTCCTGATATGCTGCTATCTCGTTTTCATCTATCCACACAATATCCTCTTTAATTTCCGAATGAAATTTATGGAGAACCTCCTCATTATTATACTCAGAAACACCGGAATCATAACGGTAATCCCAACCATGCAGGCCACATATTAAGTTATCACCTTCTATGAAGCCGTCTGACATAAGAGCTCCCCGGTGCAAACAGCGTCCGTATAAAACCGAAACCTGATCATCATAGCGGACTATTACCAGATCCAAACCATTAACTTGTTGATGTACAGGAACACGATCTTGTAATTCCTGAAAAGAGATGAGTTTTTCCATTCTAAAAATTTCGATTTAATTCAGATGGCAAAAAAGAAATAATTCAGGAAAAAACTATCGCTTTCTTTACATTTTTATTTCCCCGCTTCTCTAAGCAGCCACTTACTGGCCAGGCTAACTATACTGCCTTTGTTTCCTAAGTTACCTCACACCGCAATAAGAAACAGTCCCTGTTACCGCAAGTACCGTCACACTTTCCTCATCAACCACCCCTATTCACCGATGGTTAAATCGCTTTTAGCTAAAGAGCTACGATTCGCTTAACCTCAGCGTTCGAAGTAAAAATTCACTATCGGAATAAGCTTCTCCCTAAAACCTGTGATTTGTGTTAATGGAAACAATCAAATATATGTACTTTAGGTATTACCAAAGATTAGATTACCATAATAAGCATTAATCCTATGACCACTTTACCTGTAGAAATTGAACGAAAATTCCACCTACCGAGACTACCTCAAGTAGTTTCTGAATTAATAGCTGAAAAAATAAGTCAGGGTTACCTCGCCGTAGAACATGAAAAAAACGAAGTTCGAATCCGAAAACGAGACACGAAATATTTCATGACTGTCAAATCGAGTGGTACTATCAAACGAAATGAGGTAGAGTTTAGCATCAACGAGCACACTTTCGAAAAATTATGGGTGTTAACACAGGATCGTCGCATCGAAAAAGAACGCTTCACTTATAAGTACTCCGGACTGGATATAGAAATAGACCATTACCATGGTGCTCTTGCAGGCTTATGCATTGCTGAAATTGAATTTAAATCAATACACGCTGCCGAACAATTTGTAGCACCTACCTGGTTTGGAAAAGAAGTTACCAATAACCCACACTTCAAAAACAGGTACTTATCGTTAACCCCGGACGTAAACAGTGTTATCTCTACCTTATGAAAACGCCAATACCTCATTCAACTCCGGATAGCCTTCAGGAACAGGAGTCAGATTTCGATCATCATTTGGACCGGTATTTACCAAAGGAGTTTCGAAAATTCATTGAAACATCATTTTACCAGAAGGTAAGTGAACAGGGCACCCTGGAACACATGAAGAACGATCCGGAATTTTTTAAAAACCCATCCAAGCATATCGCACTTTTTACAGATCACGGTGTGGTACATGTCCGGGATGTTGCCAAACAGGTTTTAGTTGTACTGGATAGGGCAAACGGTGTGTTAATTCCTAAGAGAGCGAGTAATGACCTGGAGTTTATGAAAGGGTATTCGGTGCTGCTGGCCTATATGCACGACATTGGCATGTCCGATTTCACTCAATCAGGACGATTCATGCACCCGGAATTCGCGGCTCAGTTTGTATTTAGCGATGATTTTGCACCTATGGTAAGCTTGTTATGGTCAAAAAATGCAGGAAACATCCCCTGGACATTGAGCTGTTTATATGAAAAAACGCACAACGCAGATCAATTAAAAATGATCTTCCGTGAAATCATAGCGCTTTCAGTCGGACATAGTAAAAGCAAATTACCTATCGATGTACTCAATGACAGACAGCAGCTACGAGCGCACATAGTATCCATCTTATCAAAGCCCCTGAAGCTTTTGTTTCTTGAGCAAAAAATCATGCGCCTGGAGAAGAGTGATTTGACGAATGCAGAAAACCTCACCAACCTTCAAACCTTTCAAGAGCAACATAGCAACTATTTAAAGGCACATTCTCCAATTAATGAAAAAATCACAAAACAATATCATGATTATGAAGAAAATGCATTTTCATGGCTCACAAGCACCGATAAAGGCATTATGCGATTCATTCTAAACGTTACTGACAGTATTCGCTGTATACGAGCCGCCGATGCTTTGCGCCAACGCGGTACGGTACTTCGCACTTCAGCCGGCTATGAAATATTTGTAGACAGAAAAACAGCAAATGCCATCTATGCATTACGGAATAAAAAAACCGGCCGCCTCTACATGTTAGAGAGCAAAAAGTCGGTAAATGCCGGAGAGGCCAATTTAGCAAGTAGCGAACTAGATGGCTGCGGCCATTTGCGACTATCATTTCATTTAGGGGCCTTTATTACCAAAAAAGTCACCAAGAAGGCGGCACGCCATGCAGCCTTTACCATTGACGACATTCAGGCAGACACTATTCAAAGTTTCAAACGAAACGCCGAACTGGACAAAGATATCTTTCCCCCACCGAATTTAACTTTTGACGCTATTAAGATTTTAGTCGAAACTACTGATGACAACCCGGACTTTGCCCACATGGTGTGTAAATACTTTGCAGAGAGAAACAAGGATGAATGTTATCGCATCCAACCTTCGTTTTCGCTACATGGACTCGATGACCTGGAAGTACAAAGATACCTTGGTGGCCAGACTTTGAGCAATTACCTGGTTCAACGCAATTCCAAAAAATCTTTCTTTGATCATTTGAAACAAGCAGGTTATGCCTTTAATGACGATCATAGCCTATTTGAAAATTCTGATGAGCGCATCATCAGTCTTACAGCAGGTGAACAGCTTATTAGAAGTGGTAGCAAATCGGGATTCGTATATTTCCCTATGGACACCGGACTGCGCGTATATCCTATGGGTGGCTATGAAAGCAGCCTGGCACCGGCCTGGGTACCACTAGGCAATACAGGTGTAATACGTGGCAGTGTACGTAATGCTGATATTTTCTCCGAAAAGCCACTCAACCTCATCTGTATTCCAAAAGATATTTACCTTAAACATTGGTATCATCCAATATCAGCAAAGGAATTGCATAAAATGTGGAATAGCGAGCACAAATCCCAGGCTCAGCAATCACCTATCGAACCACTATAGTGTACTTTTTTGTTACTACTAGCACCAGGCTCAGGTAATAAAAACAAAGTCGATTTCATTTATTTTTTTGATTATTGTAACAATCGCTCCTCACTTGGTATACTACTTGTAAGCGCCTAATAATGAATCAACAAAAACATCATTTCAGGCATCTTTTTTTGTTTAATTTTAACTTTTTATAACAATGAAATCTTTAAATTACCGCATTATTTTTTGCTGGCTACTCTCGCTCTGCGGAAACGTGAAAGTATTTAGCCAACATTGTACACAGGAAGTTATCCCTGTACTTTCATTCACATCAGATCAAATAGACTCTTTGTTAACGAGTACGCCCCCTCTCGCCAAAATTTTGGATCCCAAGCAGAATACCTGGGTTGAAGCAGGTTTTGACCCAAGCGATGATACCACTATCCAATATTATTTTGCTGTCCCCGGTGATTACAAACACCTACTCGATAAGGCTTCAAATCTAGAAGAGCTTTACATGTGGGAACATGAATCGGGTAAAGACACCGCTCGCCGGCATATTATTGCCGTACGTGAAACCGGTGATGGAAAATACGAAATTCTAAATCCTGATCTTGCGAACCCTAATTCAAAAGAACGTGCTTACTTTCCCCGAATTAGATTACTCAAATGTAGCTACTGGACTTTTTCAGGTTTAACATTTCAGCGTAACGAAACCAGTCGTTTTGGTTATAAATCCAATTACAATATCCTTGATAACTGTGCTTTCGAAAACACATTCAATTACAGACAGTCAAGGTTACACATCCTTGATTCGGACAACTGCACCGTTCAAAACTGCTACTTTCGAAACGTATTAAAAGGTGAACTGAGCTACGATCCTTGTGACATTTGGGACATTGATATAGGCATCATATTAGATGCATTTCACGAAGACTCTACAACATCTTTAATCCAGTTTGACGAGATTTATTGGTTATACGACACTTCTGATGGTACCAGTGCCAATACACACATCTACAACAACTATTTTTACAACCTATCAGATGCTGTTGGCGCCTATTACAAACCCGGTTATAAAAACACGGGATCGGTTCCGGGAACGCATGTGTGCGATAATTACTTCCATGTAGATGAGGACATGCGCCTGGCGCAGGATTATGACAAGCTGGAAAACGCGATGGACTTCAAAACAGGCTCTAATGCAGACACAACACCTGTAATAGTGGAACACAATACCTACTGGGGTTACCGGCAACAAATACATGAGGATCAAAACGTAGGTTGCTATGTAGACGGAATCGACCCTGGCTATGCAATTCTCTTTCATATCAATGCCCGTAACGTAAAAATACGAAACAACGACTTTTTTGATTGTACCAGCGGTGTATTCATAGGACCAGGTAACACTGTAGGTTATTATTCCGATCATTTTGAAATACGCGACAATCGATTTGTGGATATACGAAATCAGGAATTTACGGAGCTCAATGTCAACTATGCTCAAAGCGGAGCTCCCATATGTTTCAATCCTAGAGTCGAAGACCTGGAAATAAAGGGCAATAAAATTTACGACACCGATAAACCCATTGTCTTAACAAACACCTTTATTCCGGGAGCAACCTATAACGTAAAAATAGATAGTAACGAGATTATTAACCTCAATTATCTTGGACACCCTGATCATACCTACTTATACAACTTCACTACTCCCGGTAATACCAAAGACATCTTTTGGTTACGTACCGACAATACCGTTACAGATGTTCCTTCAGGTTATTCAATCGGAGCCAATAATACGTACAAGGATACTACGTTCAATTACTGCTTCACCTATGAGAAAAACTGCTGGGGTGTTGTCGTTCCTGTTTTTCACGAAGGACCTTCACCATCTCTTCACCACCTGGATTATACAACGGGGATCGATGATTGTGTTTTAACAGCTAGCACCGCTTTCAATAACGATTATACGAACCCTCCTTTTGTTCCTACAAACATCACAATAGTGACAGATACCAACGATGTTAACGGAGATGACCTGGAAATAGAAATCAGCAAGCATTTTAAATTTCCGGGAGCCGCAGATGAACAACGTGTAAGCACTACTTCCAATGCCTCATTCTCACACCTGGACTATGAAACGACCTATTATGCACGTATTCGCAATACAACAACTGGCACGTGCTGGAGTGAAGATAGCTTCGCTTTTACAACCGTTCAGAACCCCTATGAACCTCAAGGGATTTTCTGTTGGGACAACTACGCGCCAAATATCGAGGTGAATGAAGATGGTAGCCTCACCAAGGTTGATAATGGCGGAGCGTGGGATATAACTGATGCATTGAAAAAACTTACCGGCGATGGTTACATTGAATGGATTATAGACAGCTTAAATGAAAATACCGATCATGCCCTGGTACTCTCTGAGGCTCCGGACATACCTGAGGATTATAATGACGGCTACGCCTTGAAATTAACAGCGGCAGGTGACATCACCATCTTTGATAATGGAACAGAAGTAGTTCTTAACCCTGCTGTCTCTTATGCCGACGGCGACACGGTACGCATGCAAAAAGATGGAGATGAATTAAGTTTCCAAAAAAACGGAAGCGAACTGCATACGATTACCCTTAGCAGTGAATCCGTAGAATTCATACCCGGAGCCCTTATTTATACCGACACCGCTACATTCAGGCCAATGATGCTAACAGAAAGAGGTCAGGTTTTGACAGCTATTGAAAACTGCGCTGATACTGTGAGCAACTGCAGTGCTCTAAATGCTTCATCGGTTCATGGAGCTACATCCTATCAGTTCAGGTTCGAGCGTACCTCAGATGGCGTTGTGTATGAAATTGTAAGTTCGGACAGGGATATAACTATCGCCGAAGCAAACGACTCGATAGAAGCCGCCTATGGCGGATACTTCACACACCTTCGGTCAGGAGAAGAATTCATGGTACAGGTAGCTTCTATTATAGACGCTAACACTTACCCTTATTCAGATACCTGTACCATTGTCATTGAAAATGCGGATGTTATGACCTGGAACAACCTGCATACAAATCTTTTTGTAGATACCGACTGTCGTTTAAATAAAGACGACCTTAGCGCCGGAAACACTTGGGACCTTGCGCTGTCTGACAGGAACCTTAATGGTGCCGGATATATCGAATGGGAAATCACCGACGACAATATAGATGCAGGTCATGCCATTGTATTATCGCAATCAGGAAACCCTGTCACTTACACCTCTGGATTTTGTTTTTTGATGATGCAATCGGGACAAATCCAATACTGGGAAGGTGGTACAAATGGTGGCGCAGGTACTCCTGATTACCACATTGGTGACATCATGCGCATAGAACGACGCGCTGACGACAGCATCGTCTGCAAAAAGAACGATACTGTTTTTCACACCTTCAGTCAGCCTGTTGCGCTAAGCACTCCCCTCATTCCGGGTGCACTCATTTATACAAATGAAACAGCTTTCAAACCAATAATTGTAGAAAGCACTTACCTTACATCTATTGATAGCTGCCCTTCTGGTTCATTGGCCAATTGTAGTGAACTAAACGCCACAGCTGTCACAGGTGCTGATGCTTATATATTCCGCTTTAGCGACACACAAAACAATGTAACTTATGAGGTAGAAAGCGATGACCGCTCCATTTCTATTGCCGAAGCCAATGAGGTGCTTTACGAAACCTATGGCGGTTACCCCGTTCATATACGATCTGGTGTCAATTACGATTTGCAGGTTGCCGCAGTGATAAACGGAATAGTTTGCCCGTTTGATGCATCTTGTAGTATTACGCCTTCGTGTGCCGAAGCAATTAGTTGGAGTACTCTTGACACAGAATTAGAAGTTAATAGTGATTGTGAACTGGAAAAGACGGATAATTCATTAGCCTGGAATTTGGCACTAACAGACGCGCTACTAACAGGAACAGGGTATATTGAATGGGAAATAACGGCTGCTAATGACAGTACAAGTCACGGGATTGTACTTTCACAAAACAGTGCTCCTCAAAACTACACCTCCGGTTTTTCATTCCTGATGATGGCACTTGGTAAAACACAAGCCTGGGAAGGAACCAGCTACGTTTCTGGCGGTATAAGTTCATATGGAGTTGGAGATATCATGCGCATAGAGCGCCTGCCTAATTGCCAAATTGTTTGTAAGCAAAACGGTACAATCATACACACTTTCTCGGAACTGGTTCCGCTTACCGAGCCACTCTATATTGGAGGATTAATCTACACGGAGGACGCTGCATTTAAACCGAAGCTGGTAGAAACAACCTTCATTGGCGAAATAGAGAATTGCCCGCAAAGCGATTTATTAAGATGTAGTGATATCATCGCCAAGGAAATGCCCTGTGTATCGGTTTATATATTTGAAATCGAAGAATCTGGCAGCGGAACTTCCTATGCCGTACATAGCGATGACTCCTATGTTAATATCACTGAAATTAACCAGTATATACATGACAATTACCTAAGCAGCACACCTGAGTATGTTACCTCTACTACGGATTACACCATTCGAACTGCCGGTATCATCAACGGTATTACAACACCATTCTCTGACACTTGTTCTTTCACTACCGGAGATATGTGTGTAATGACCTGGACAGGCCTTGACGATCCGATTGTTATTGAGGATCCGCTAATGGTCAATACAGATTGCAGTTTGGAGAAAATAGTTACTAGTACAAAATGGGATCCTGCTCTTGCAGAGCAAAAAATAGAAGGGGTTGGTTACATCGAATGGATCATTAATGACGATGTAGATGGTGCTCACGCTATGGTACTTACCAAGGAAACGAGCACTACTCCTCCTACCAGCTTTACTGCCGGTTTCACTTTCCTCATGATGTCCAATGGCTATACAATGGCATGGGAAGGTCTGCACGACTCAATTGGTGATTCGAGGCTTTATGCCATTGATGATACCATGCGTATAGGTCGCTTACAAAATGGGGTAATCTATTGTTTACACAATTCAGATACCGTCCACAAATTCACGGAAACGGTCGCAACCAATATCGATTTGATTCCAGGGGCATTAATGAGAAGCAATGGTGCTAACATTAAACCTATTTTGAAGTCGAACCTACCTTCGTCACGTGTTTTGGCTATAAACACAGCTCACGAAAATAAAGCACCGGAAATAAGTCTGTTTCCAAATCCGTTTAGCCATTCATTGCAGGCAGCCAGTGAAGAAACGGTACAGGCATTTGTGGTTCGCGACCTCAATGGAAACGTACTCACTAAATGTAGCAACAGCTCAGCTCTTAAACGGGCATCTGAATTATGGCGCCCCGGGGTGTATACCATCCAGGTTCAAATGTTAAGCAAAAGTCAGGTATTTAAAGTGGTTAAGCTATAGCACTTTTTCTCATAACTTTAGATGCGCTAGTTAAGCACTTAAAACTGACCTATTATAAATTGGGATGTCTCCAAAAGAGGCATCCTTTTTTATTCGTATAGTCGAAATCATATTTATTCTTAAATCATCCTGACATAAGCTTGTCACTGCGTCACTTATTTTTACCAAAAAACAACAGCGATGATTATTGAAAACTTCAAACCATTTATCGGCCAGCATTGTGAAACAACTGCAACAGGAAGTTTGCTTCAACAAATCGGAATAACTTTATCAGAGCCTATGCTATTTGGCATTGGACAAGGACTGGGGTATATCTTCTGGAATATGAAAATCATGGATTTTCCTTTTATCGGTGGACGTATAAAACCCGACCTGCTGACAGAAAATATTTGTGAGAACCTCCGGTTAAACCTGGAAGTTGAAGAGACCGGCTCAATAAAAAAAGCCTGGAACAATGTAAAATCAAAAATAGACGAAGGCAAGGCAGTAGGTCTGAAGCTGGACTGTTACCACCTTGATTACTTCACTACCAAAATTCACTTTGCCGGTCATTATGCATCTATTTACGGTTACGATGATCGAGTGGCTTACCTTAATGATACGAACCAACAAGGCAGGGAAGCTCAAACCTCCTTAGAAAATCTGGCCCTGGCTCGTAACGAAAAAGGACCTATGTCATCCCGAAACCGTTCCTACACGATCAATAAAGCAGGCAAATTACCTGATTTGAAAAACGTCATTAAACAGGCTATTTATAACAATGCCGTAGATTTTTTAAATCCACCGATAAAAAATATTGGGTACAAAGGCATCTACAAAACAAGTATTGAAGTAAAGAAATGGTTTAACACCAGTAAAAATATCCAAAAAGACTTTCAAACATCGGCATCTCTTATGGAAAGAGGAGGCACGGGTGGCTCTTTATTTCGAAATATATACCGGGATTTCCTGAAAGAAAGTGGAGAATTATTACAATCCGCTTCATTATTAGAAATAAGTAAGGCCTACGGGGATATCGCCGTATTATGGAAGGACGTAGCAGGCCTCTTTATGGAAATTGGGGCTGGTGCAAAGATAGAAACAGTAAATGACGCAGCGGCCATATTGATGGAATTGTCGGAACGAGAAAAAGAAGCTATGGATAAACTACTGCACATAAGTAGCGAAATTTGATCGGGTATTTTTTATGATGCCAGCCGCTTATCTATTATATTTCGTTGTTGTATATTTTCATAAAACAGGGATTAAGTCTCAAAGGACCTAATTTTAGTACCGGGGTCCGGAATGAATGTTCGCGGTATCCTTCCCTTCTGAAAATTTTTATCGTAAACAATACAAAAGATCTAAAATAGCTATTATGGATAAGGAGCAATTACCAATTGGTACCAGAGTAAAACACGAACAATATGGAGAAGGCATCATTCATCAGGTGAATTTAACAAGTTATGGCATGATATTCGTGCGAGGGGGAGAAACCTCGTTTTCAAAAAACAGCGACAAATACGAAGTGCTGGAGGAAGTAGAAAGAGAAGAAAGCACTGCAGAAGGACTGGATCTCAACTTATTATCGGAGCTGGTCAACCACATCATGGACGAACGTGGTGCGGTGATTCCGCAAGTGGAAATGGCAGATAAATGGATTGGTGGTGAAATCGTGCTGGAACCGGGCCGGGAAGGTGTGCAGGGAAAGTCTTTACCTATCGACACTTTTTTTAATAAGGTTATAATGGTACGCGACCGCTTACGTGTGCTGGAACAAAATATCAACAGCCACAAATCACTGAGCAACGAAGAGAAAGTACACCTGCAGCAGTACATTACAAAGGCTTATGGCAGTTTGACGACATTCAATGTGCTGTTTAGCGACAAAGCCGATTACTTTACAGGGAGCAGTAAGTGATGAAGTCGTTTTTATAGAAATTTAGTGCCGTTGAGAGCAGACATTCAATACTGCGCTGAAATTTCTAAGGATGAAGACTATATTATTACCGATCACGAATTATTTCATATAGAGACTCCAGCGAACTGGAATATCGACCAAAAGCTCAAAAAGGGAATGGCTATTAGTGCCAGAAGTTTCCCTGATTCCAACCAAAGAAACTTCATGTTAAGCGTAATGCCTTATCAAGATTATTATTTTAAGAAGAACGGTAGAATTAACTACTTTAAATTTGAGACAGGAATTTATAAAAACTATAAAGCTATTTATTTAGTCCGAAACGATTTGCAAAAAAGAGCTACTGATAATTCTGCATACTGGCGAGCGGAACTGAAAATACTTAATAAAAAGGAAAATATGATTTATCATATTGCGATTGGAAAACGCAATAGTCTAAACACTATTCCTGAGTGGTGCGAATTTCAAAGAATAGTAGAATCATTCAAAATCAACGAATAAATCGTTACCAACATATCAATAAGCGTCCATAAAATACCTCGGTCCTGGAAACTCGACCACCTTGATTTTGCTAAGCAACGGAGCGTTTCCGATAGTTATCGAAAAATCTTATATTAGGAACTAAACGCATCAGGACCTAATTTTGGCGTTCTAACTTATGAAAACCCAACATAACATTATTGTTCATTCCCTATTTTTAGGTATCAGTCTGATTCTACTATTTTCAGCATGTTCTGATACTGATAGTGATGTGGTAGAACCTGAACCTATTACACAAGTCCCGTCCCCTACAATAGATACAGAGCTCGATGAATTACCAAAAGATACGGGAGGCACACACACTGCATACCCATTAGGCTCCACAGATGCGGTTTTTGGTCATTTTGTGTATACACCCAGTGCTTATACGGAAAGTGAAGCGGGATATCCCTTGTTAGTATTTTTACATGGCTGGGACCCTACGGAGTACACCGGCACGGATGAAGCTGAGCTCCATGAACTGCTCTATGGCACAACTCCTCCAGCCATCATACATTCCGGAAACTGGAAGCCCTCCTTTCCTTTTATAGTGGCTTCACCAAGGCTTAAGTCTCCCTGGTATTGGAGACCGGAAGACGTTCACGATTTTATAGCATACCTGATCGATGAATATAAAGTGAATACTAAAAGAATATACCTGACCGGACTAAGCCTTGGTGGAGGAGGCACCTGGTATTATGTT
>CBDDKZ010000002.1:0-6205 GCA_965230415.1 Cytophagales bacterium | reverse complement strand
CTATTTTTTAATTCCACCGTTCATTTTATTAAGAATGTGAATAACATTTTTGCCTAATGCCAACGTTAGTTTTTTTCTAACGTAAAACCTCTGAGATATAGGTGGTAATGATTATTGAGTAACTCAGTGGATTAAGTTACAGTATGTTGTGCTTGTCTTGTTCTTCTTTGAACAGATTGCAAGCTAATGAAGTATTTGCTTGTTTTGTAGCCTTAGTTCCCGACAAAAAAGTAAAGAAAAAATCGTTACAACCAGTACGAATATACATTAATTCAATAAAGCCAAGGTATGAAACTAAGACATGTACTTATATTATTCCTAATCCTTTTTATTGCTCGTGTTAAGGGACAAAATATTCATCCAAACTGGGATGACAATATTTCTGGCACATCTTCAGAGGCTTATGTATACGATATAGAACCTTATAATGGCAATTTTATTGTTGCAGGAGATTTTTTTAGATATAATACCGAAAACGTAGAAAAAATAGCATTAATAAACCCTCAAGGGCAATTTATAGATTTCTTTAATATAGATAACCATGGCTTCGATTACGACATAAATGAAATTTACGACGTCGAAGTATTATCAACGGGAGAAGTTGTTATTGTAGGTGATTTCGAAATTTATAGTCCCGGAAATGGAATTCGTAATATATTAAAGTTCGATCCTTCCGGTGAGATTGATTTTTCATTCGACCCACTTTTTATTCACTTTGATGATGGTATTCAGTATAATAGGATAACTTCTGTTGGCGTAGATTTAGATGATAATATTACTGTGGCAGGTATTTTTGACGCATATCTTGACTCGGACAGTGTAGAGTATTCGGCAGAAGGAATAGCCCAAATTGATGTTAGCGGCAGGCGAAATGCTTCCTTTAACCCATCAATTGGATTAGATATAAGAGGCTGGATCGAAGTCAATGATATTGAGGTTGATGACGATGGATTTATCCATTTTGGGGGCTATTATTCACTTAATAATCAAACATCAACTGCCTTATTTAGGTTAACTCCTGAAGGAAATTATGATTTTGGGTTTCTCAGTAATGATTTTGGCAGTGAAGAAGTAGTGGAGTCTTTGTTATTAAGTCCTGACGGAAACGGGATTTATGTTGGAGGTAGTTTTCATACCGTAAATGGAGAAGGTCATGGCGGTATCGTAAAATTAAATAACGATGGAAGCATAGATCCTCAATTTGATGTAGGTACCGGGTTTGGCGGAAGTGTGCGGATATTGTCCCTGGCGGCTGATAATTCCAAAATTGGTGTCGGTGGTTATTTCTATGATTTTGATGGTAAAATTGCTAATCATATTAAGCTTATAAGGTTGAATGGGGAGGATACAGGCATAAATGCAAGCAGTGGACCTGATGGCAGTATTATGGCTTTAGCACCTACAAATGATGGGTTTATGGTCGGTGGTGGCTTTTTTAGTTATAATTGTAAAGACATAAACAGTATTATCAGGGTAGATACACTTGACGTTGGAATAAGTGAAATAACTACAAATTTTGTGCCTCAGGCAGTCTATTGCCAGGGAGAGTCTATATCAATAGATTATTCAATAGATGGTCAATTGTGTGCAGGAAATTCATTTCAGGTCCTGCTTTCTGACAGCGCAGGTTCTTTCGAGTTTTTTCATGATATTACAAATCCACCATCTAACACTGCCGATTCGTCAGGTGTGATAACGGCTAGAATTCCAGGTGGGATACCTTATTCAGAACAATACCGGATTATGATTGTTTCCTCACATTTGCTGGGCGAGAGTGCTCCAACGGTTCCATTTGCCATAAAATCGGAATCTTTACCCGGGTCAATTGTAGGAGACGTTGAGGTTTGCCCGGGTGCGAGCGGGCTGGTATATACAGCTCCAAGTGTGATAGGGGCATCTTACGACTGGTATGTGGAAGGAGATGCACTTATGACACTTGTATCAGGCCAGAGCACGAATCAAATAATCGTAAATTGTGATGCCAATTTTAGTGGTGGTGGTTATATCGAATTAACTTATGGATCTCAGTGTGGAGACTTTGGTACTAGTAGCATTGGGGTTGACAGGGTGCCAATACCCCTTTATAACCCCGGAGCAAGCATAACATCGGAAAATTTTCCTGTTTGTCAGAATACACCCAATGCCTTTATTTTTGGTCCTTTTAACGATGTAGATTATTACGTCTGGAATAGCTCCGTAAATACATTTATAGAAAATGACAGTTCATATCGGGTACTCGTACAACCAAGTATTTTGGGAAGAGATACCATTGAGGTAATAGGGTATAACGAATGTGATGAACCCGGCCCTTTGGTAAGAAATACAAACATTGATATACGCGCACTGCCAACACAAGCACAAATCTTTCCGGATGTTGATACCCTGTATGTTTGTGACAGGGACACACTTGTACTTTCCGGAACACCTCATGTTCCCTCAAACAGTGAAGAGGCTTACTGGAGTTCTGGTGAGCAAAATGTGAATTCTATAACACTCGACTATTCTCAAACGGCTTTTAATGGTTGGTATTATTACCAAATCGCTGAAGTAGAAGTTTGTTCTACCGTCGACTCCATTTTTGTAGTCAATTCCGTAGCTCAAATTGATAATTTGACCAGTCAGGGTGATTATCGTTTCTGTATCGTAAATTTCAACAATGAGGTTTTGGCTCTTCCTGTGATTGAAGGTGTTGAAAATGCTTACTGGACAACCATTTCAGGAAACGTTTCATTTGATGATTCGCTTGTTAACAATACGCCTGTAAGTGATGCCAAATTAGGAGCTAACCTGATATCCTGGAATGTAGAAAATCCGCTTTGTGCTTCCCGGGACACCGTTCAGTTATATTGGGATGAAATAATTTATGCGGGTGAAGATACCGTTGTTTGTGGAGATAGTATCGTGTTAAATGCGCATGAACCCCATCCGCTATATGACGGTGAATGGCGAATAATATCTTCAAATTCCACTAATGCTTCATTTTCAGATTTTAGAGACCCTCATGCAACATTATCAGGTTTATCACCAGGAATTGATACCTTGATTTGGGGTGTGCTCTATTGTGGTAACGATTTTCCCATTTATGATACAATAGTCATTGAGTCAAGGCCCGTTTTAATACCATACGTTGATATTCAACGCAATCAATTTAATTATTGTGAGGATAGTTCATTAGCTGTTCAGGTAACAGATTACAATGCTGTTTTGGGAAGTCCCGCTTTTCAGTGGTTTGCAAACGGAGTTGAGATCGTTGGTGCAACAGATACTTTGTTAGCTATCGATAACCTGCCTGTGGGTGATTATCAACTCCATGTTCGTCTGACTCAAAACTATGAATGTGCTACGCTCGATACTGTTTTTTCAGATTCCGTTGCGGTTATCATCAACCCAAATGTATTAGATCCCCTGGTGCAAATTTCCAGAACACCCAATGGTCCTATATGCCCTGAAGAGCTTGTGGTAGTAGAGGTTGACACAATGAGTGATGCCGTGGAACCGTCTTTTGAATGGTTTGTAAATGGTACTCAGTTGGACGAATTTGAAGATTCTATTAATGTACAAGACTTTAATGATGGTGATACCATCGCTGTACGTGTGTCTTTTAGTGAAAACTGCTATTTTCCTGATAGTGCGTGGTCTAATGAGTTAATTATCAATCATTTTGAGCCGATAAGTGAAGTGACTTTACTATCGGGAGATACTGTTCCATGCTTGGGTAGTGCTGTTACCTATCGCGTTCAAGCTCAGAATGCGGTGTCTTATACATGGACAGTTGAAGGATTGCTTTTGACTGAAACTACAGACTCATTGCCATTTACTTCCATAGATAGTGCTTTTGTAATAAGCGTTTATGCGCAAGATACTTGTGGTAGATTCAGTGATACCTTATTGATCAACATTGACCCGGGATCTGTTCCTGAGGCTACAATAGATGTAAACGAAATACCTGCCTTTTGTGCAGGGGACACTATTAGGGTGTCTGCTACAGAAGTTTTAGGTGCAGAAGGATATGATTGGGACTATCCGGTATCATGGACCCTATTTGACAATGTTAATGACACCACAATAGCTTTGATTACTTCATCCGAGGGTGGATTAATAAGTGTGGCCGCGTTCAACAGTTGTGGATATGCTGATACCAGTGATGCGCAAACGATACCAACCCCATTGCCTGATAGGGCCAGTATCGTAAACAATGATACAGTACTTTGTCCATTAAGCTCATTTGTTGTAAGCACTTTACCAGTAAATAATGCTTCAGGTTATGTTTGGGATCTTCCTGACGGGGCTTCGGCTCCCAATGTAGGAAGCGGTGGGCTTTCAGATACAAATAGGATTATGCTTACAATGAGTGATCGTGCAGAACCGGTGATTGTCCGAGGCCAGAACTTTTGTGGACTTGGATTGGCAGATACCTTGTTGTTGTCCTTCGCTCAATCTCCAAACCACCTTGGAATAATTGGTGAGAGAGAAGTATGTAATGGTGAGCCAAATGTGGATTACCAGGTGCTTACTCCATTCTCTTATGATAGCTTACGCTGGTCTGTTAACAGCGATGCAACAGTGTTCAACGAGGATTCAACGATTATTGAGGTGGATTTTGGACAAGAAGATACCTGGATTAAATTGACCTTATATGGGCAATGTGAGTCAAGAGAAGATTCCATATCTGTAACAACTCAGGACAGTGTTGAAGTAAACGCTGAAATTATAGAAGGAGGGCAGTCTGTAGGTGATACGGTTTACGTTTGTCCGGGTCATGTATTCTCTTATGTACTGAACTATACGGGTGCAGGTGATGGAGAAGTTACATGGTATATTAACGGTTTGACAGCTAGTTCAAATGATTCCTTAACATATGACAATTGGTCAAGTTTGGATGTGATATCAGCTGAAGTTGTTTCTACACTAACGTGTTCCATTAACAGAAGCGCACGTGACTCGATAGTAATAATAGAAGGAGGAGAGTTGGATGTTAGTCTCATTGCTACGGACGACCCGGAAATAAAAGATACCATCATTTGTGAAGGTGACCAGCCGCAACTGGAAGTTAGCATTGTAGATGGGCGAATAGCTGATGCGATCACCTGGTACCTGAACGATCAGATTCTTGATGAAACTTCCGCATCACTCCTGATTAAGGATGAAGGTGCTTACAGGGCTGAGTTAGCGCTTGGTGCCTGTTTGGGAGAGACCGATACATTTCAGGTGGTATTCGATTTGGTGCCTGATTTGGAGATAGTCGCACAAGATATCTATTGTACTAATGGTGGTGATAACCCTGTTATTCACGTGAATGACGCCGGATTGGATCGTTATGTTTGGGCACTTAATAACGAAATATTGCAAGATGGAACTGATACATCTTTACAGATAAATAAATCAGGAGATTATGCCTTGTTAGGGTATACTTCCAGAGGATGTGCACGTGAATTTGTGAAACACATTTTTGTGGACCCGAGTTATGGTGGTTATACCGGAAACGATACAGTAACCTTCGCATCAGTACTTATTGAAGTGCCCTTATTGGACGATTCGCTGTTGGCTGTTACCGATGAGGAAATAATAATAACTTTCCTCAACGAGGAAGAGTGGAATGCCGATACCGTGTATGCAGACAATGGACGCCTGCATTACGTGCCTAAAGATGGTTTTTCCGGTTTCGACCCGATTGTGTACCAAATTAGTAGAGCAGGAGTATGTATCGTAAGTGAAACGGTGACTAAAACGATTAAGGTACGACCAAAAGCCGAAGCTGATAGTAATGAGGTTACAAGTACATTGAATTTATGTTTCGTCGTAGATAGTCTTTTGCAAAACGACAAAGGGAGTCTTGATGAAGCTAGTGTCAAAATATTGGATATAAACAATGGCGAAATTGAAGAGAATAACAACGATAACCTTTATAATAAAGGAGAGGAAATATGTATAGATTACGATGATACACTGGTATCCCTTACTTACGTAATTGTCCAGGACGTAGATAATGACATTATTTACTCAGATACAACTAAATTTGAACTTAAGATTAACATAGATCCAAATGATATTACTGATAACCCGGACGATTATGATGGCTGGGATCCTGGTGAGTTACTCATTTCAAATGCGATGTCACCAAATGGCGATACAGTCAATGAATACCTGCATATTATAGGTATAGATACTAAAGATCCAAATGGAGGTGATTTGCATAGTGAATCGA
>CBDDKZ010000001.1:0-166714 GCA_965230415.1 Cytophagales bacterium | reverse complement strand
CCTGCACAAAAATACTGGTGCATACACCGCATTCATGGCTTCGAACAACCTGACCGGTAGTTCTTCCGAAGACGGATTGCAGCTTATCATGACCGGGGTGGGGGATGCATTGCTTCAACATCAAAATTCGAACGATTTCATTCTCGGTACCGACGGTACTGAGCAGCTTTATCTACTACCCAATGGCAAGTTCGGGATGAATACCGACCTCCTGCTGGGTGCTTCAGACCTCACTCTGAAATCCAGCAATCCAACCGGATGGGGTGGGATGTATGTCCAGAGCCCCGATGCATCTGGTGGTAAGCCGTTCTATGGATACGCCACAGGCAACCTGGTACGGGCTTACCATTACTACGACCAGGCATCTTCGAGTTTGCGCTTCTATATGAGTGGAGATCGCTTCACGATCTTCAATGATGGCAGGGTGGGTGTTAATACGGCAAGCGTCGATGCTTCGGCCATTTTACAACTCAACAGTACGACCAAAGGCTTCCTTCCTCCGAGCATGACAACCACGCAGCGCGAGGCAATAGCTAGTCCCGCAGAAGGCCTTATGGTATATGACAACACATTGAACAAACCATTTATTCACGATGGCGCAAACTGGAAGGACATGGGTGCTGTAGGAGGTGGATTGTGGTCAGAAGACAACAGCCCGGTTGGCGTGTACTATGAAACAGGACCGATTGGCGTTGGGGCCCAGCCCAATTTCCTGACAAGGATGAACGTGGTAAGTGGTACTGACAATCCTTTCAACGGATATTTCAATAACACCTACACTGGTGGACTTAACACCTATGGCATGTATTCACAAGTGGCGAGCAACGGTACCGGGGTGCGCTACGCTGTCTATGGCAAGGCGGTTGCACCTACAGGGGATAACTCCAACGCATATGGTGTCTACGGCCTCGGCACGGCAAACTCGACAAATTCATCGGTATACGGCGTTTATGGCCTGGTCAATGGTACAGGTACTGGTGTCAGCTATGGTGTATTTGGTATGGCCAATGGTGCCAATAACTACGGAGTCTACGGAAAGGCTAATACTTCGGATGCTTTTGCAGGGTTCTTCGAAGGAGAAGTGCGTATTGGCCCTACAGCGGGTCCGGGGGCGAAGATCTACCTTGATCCCGCCGGCTGGAGTTCCGGAGGAACTATTGATCTGTATGATAATGATGGTACACGCACGGTCATGATCCGTGGTAACCAGAACACATCTCAGGGGGCAGAACTCATTATGAACGATGAGTTCGGGTTCAAGACAGTTGAGCTGGATGCACAGGGGGGTAGTGGAATAGGTGGCTTTCTGAATCTCAATGACTATCTCGGACAAACAATGGTATCTATTCAGGCCAACGAAGTCTCGGGTCAGGGCGGAGCCATCAAAGTGCGGGATGCTGCAGGAAATACCACCATTGAACTGGATGCGGACTTCGAGGGCAACGGTCGGGTGATAACGGATGAGCTTGAGATCGTTGGTGGTTCGGATCTTGCTGAATATTTCAGTACATCGGACAATTCCAATAATATACAAGCGGGAAACGTCGTCGTCATTGATACTGAGGATCCCGGAAAAGTCAGAATTTCGAGTCAGCCGCATGATAAGAAGGTTGTGGGAATCGTCAGTGGTGCAAATGGAGTGAAGCCCGGAATGTTGATGGGTCAGCGCGAAAGTATTGCATTTGGAGACTTGCCAGTGGCTATTGCCGGGCGCGTGTATGTATCAGTTGATGAATCAAACGGGGCAATAGAGCCGGGAGACTTCCTTACCACCTCGGCAAGTTTAGGTAAGGCTATGAAAGTAAAAGATTGGGACAGCGCCCGGGGTGCAATTCTTGGAAAGGCGTTGTCGAGTTCGGATGAGAATGGATACGTCCTCGTATTGGTAAACCTGCAATAGTTCGTGATGAGATACCTTATTGTTATTGTATTTGCCATGTCAGGCATTTCGCTTCAGGCGCAGGATGTAGTTTGGCAGCAGATCATATCGGAGAAAGTTCCGAATGACATGAGATTGGCGGGTTCGCTGTATCAATTGGGCAGGTATGCCCAAACTGAGCCAGCAGCCGCTTTGGCGAAAGCACGAGAGTGGGAGATGGTCAGCAGGCAGGACGGCAAAATATATATTGAACTGGAAGCAGTTGGCAGTACCGACTTTATTGATGTTGGACCAGCCGAAGCTGCCGGGTTGGAGATTCAAAATTCCTGGAAGCGCTTTGCAAGTGCCTGGGCTCAACCATCCCAACTTATAACTGTTGGTGAGCAACTTTCTGAATATTATACGATACGAGCCACCAATAACATGAAGTCGGAGTTTGAAGGGCCGTTGGTAATGAATGACTCGACGTACACAGTCAACGGCGTGGATGCGACGGGAATGAAAATTATGGTGATTGACCTTGGATTCGACACGTTGAGCGAGGCCCAGGCAGCAGGTGCGCTTCCCGGGGTAATATTGTCTACGGATCACACCGGTTCCGGTTTGCAGGCCAACGGAGTGCATGGAACTGCATGTATGGAAACTGTATATGATCACGCCACCGGTGCAACGTACTACGCCGATCGGATTGGTTCCTCTTCTGATCTCGGCAATGCGGTGGATGATGCGATAAGCGATGGGGTAGATATCATTTCATTCTCGGTATCATATTTTAACACTGGCTGGTCTGATAACGAGGGAGGTGCCTGCGAGGCAATGAATGATGCCGCACAGGCGGGCATTCTTTGTTTTGTATCGTCGGGAAATTACTCTGACGGGGACCATTACCAGGGAGGCTGGTCAGACCCTGATGGTGACGACTGGTACAATTTTTCAAATGGAAGTGAAAGAAACTACATGGTTGTGGGGCCAGGCAGCCAGGCAGATGTTGCCCTGCAATGGGCCGCCGGACCTGATCCTTTTGCGGACGACTACGATCTGTTCCTGTACGACTCAATCACAGGTAACCTTCTTGCATCATCTACCGCCGCATACGATTTTGAAAGCGTGACGTGGACCAATAATGGTGCAAACCCGGTGACGGTATATGTCAGCATCCTGAATGACGGTTCGGATGAAAATGCCCTTGAAATGTTCAGTAAAGATGCAGTCCCATTTGGTACAAGCACTGCAACAAATGCCACCACCAGCCCATCTAATTGCACGGAGTACAATGTGATATGTGTTGGTGCTGTACCGCAATCACTTTACGGAAGTGCGCCTGGGACGGGTGGAATAAACGCGGGCTATTCGAGCCAGGGGCCGTCGAATTCAGGACTTACTCTGCCTGATGTAGTGGGACCAACGGCAACTACGGCATTTGCGTACGGAGGCACGTGGAATGGGACAAGCTGTTCAACGCCAAATTGCGCAGGGATGGCGGCTGTGTTTTGGGCCAACAACCCATCGCTCAGTGATGATGGAGTGCGTAAGGCGTTATTGAGGCAGGCGGAGATATTTAAAGACTGGGGCGCTTCGGGAATGGATAACATTTACGGACGTGGCGGCATGTACGTGCACGACTACAAGCCAAATACAATTTACATCCTTGCGAGCTCGGGCAACAGCAGTGGGACTTCGTCGCTTCCATACGTTAGTCTCGAACAGGCAAATACCAATGCTCCGTCCAATAAGAATGCGTTCTTTCTGGATTATTCGTACGAGCAACCTCCTGCGGGCTCTATTGTCAATAAACCAATGATCTACCGAGCGGCTCCTCCAACACAAACAATCATTGAGTAAATCCTATTGATTGATTAGGTCGGATGTGGAAATCCGGTAAATATTACCGCTACCATTTTCAATACTATTCCCGATGGACACCAGCTGATCAAATTTGACTGACCCCTCAACGTCGGAGGCGGGGCGGTTGCTTGAAAAGTAAAGTACATTGTTCTCGTGGTCCAGAAACGGGCAGTAGTCAAGGCTGGTTGTGTTGACCTTGTTTCCGAGGTTTATTGCTTTTTGCCAGGTACCATCAGGTGCGCGATACGAGATATAAATATCACCTCCTCCATATCCATCTTCCCGACCATACGAGCCGAACAGGAGAAAGGACTCATCGGGACTGATGTACGCGTTAAACTCATATGTGCGGGTATTCACTGTGGTGTCCAGAGACACCGGGGTAGTATATGCACCATTCACAAATTTGCTCACGTAAATATCTTCCGTACCCTTCGTGTCCTCGCGCGATGCGGTAAAGTATAGATTCCCATTGGCTGCTACAGAAGGGTAGTATTCTTCTCCAGGGGAATTGATTATGTCGGGCAACAGCTGAGCTCGCCCCCAGGTGGTCCCCTGCCTTTCGCAATACCAGAGGTTGAAATCATTGGTGGAGTCAGTATCCGTGGTGAGGCGATTGGATGCGAAAAAGAGTCGCTGTCCGTCTGGCGCATAGAACGGCTCGATGTCATCGTCCTGACCCGAGAAAGGAGCAATACGCTGATCGGTCCAACGCCCATCCAGTTTGCGCATTACAACGATGGCGCGGATGGAATTGTCGGGAACGGCGAGACTATACATCAATTCATCTGCCTGAGGAGATATTGCGAAGTCGCGTTCGTTGAGATTGGTTGAAATCAAACCGGGAGCGACCAGTTCTGCAGTGTCTGCGGCATGTTGCAAGTGGAATTGCACCGGTGCTTCAGTAGGCTCACAGGCAAACAGAATGGACGCTGTGGCTGCAGCGACTAAAATTCGTGACAGATGAATCATGGTGATGCGTTAAGTACTGATAGAACGCACCAGTTGCTCTGCAAGCTGCGGTAAATAATGCGAGGCATTGCGCATTGCATCGTCTGGGCTGGTTGCGAGTTCGGATACAGCACGTATGTCAGTGACCGACCATTGTGATAAATCTTCTTTCGTTAGCAATGCTTCGCCACAAATAATTCCGACCGGGATATCATATTCTTGCGCAAGGGTGAGAACGCCGGAAATCACCTTGCCTTCCATGGATTGCGAATCCAGCCGTCCCTCGCCCGTTATGACCAGATCGGCGTGTTGCAGCGAGGATCGAAAGTCAATGAGATCCATGATCGTTTCAATACCACCCATGATGTTTGCATTGAGAAATGCCACCGCTCCGGCACCGGCACCTCCGGCCGCCCCGGCACCCGGCAGTTCTGCAACGTCGACGTGCATAAAGTGCTTGATCACCCTGGCCAGGTTGCGAAGACCAAGATCGAGCTGACGAATATCGTCAGGCGAGGCACCTTTTTGAGGGCCATAAACATGTGCAGCACCGTGGGGGCCGTAGAGCGGATTGCGCACATCGGAAAGAATATGGAACGTGGTTGTTGCAATTCTCGGATCAATATTAGAATTGTCAACTTCGGCAATATCTGCAAGTGCACCTCCATGGAGGTCCAGTAAATTGCCATGGCTGTCAATAAATGAATACCCCAGGGCACCAGCCACCCCGATCCAGCCGTCATTCGTCGCACTGCCACCAACTCCAATAAAAACCTCGCGGACCCCGGAATCCAGTGCGTGACGGATCAATTCACCAGTACCAAAAGAGGAAGTGAGCATGGCGTTTCGCTCATTGGGGTGCAGGAGTGCAAGACCGGACGCGCTCGCCATTTCGATGTAAGCGGTCCGTTGTGGAGGAGATATGATGCGGATACTTTTCTGCCAAGTGGATCGGAGACAGTTACCTCGATCAGTTCCCCGCCCAGGTTGTGCTTGAGAACGTCGACAGTTCCGTCTCCTCCGTCTGCCAGAGGACGTAGAACACACTGCGCTCCAGGTGCCACACCCAGAACGCCTTTTGCAATGGCCCGTGCCACGTCTGACGCAGATAGCGACCCCTTGAATTTGTCCGGTGCAATAACAATCTTCATAGTCCTGTGAACCCAGTGAAAGAGTTTCATCGGGTTAGTGAAAAATACAAAACTCCACACCCTCAATGGTGCGAATCACCATAGAGGGCATGAAGAAAATAGAGTGTCACGAAGGGTTTATGTAAGTGGTTACATCTTAACGAAGCGATGACGCACGAGTCCTTGCTCGGTATGTGCTATCAACAGGTAAATACCCGGATCGAGGCTCGCCACGGACATTGAAGTTGAAGTACCTGATCTGAGGTCGTAGCGTCCGCTCATCACCTGACTTCCACTAATGTCAAAGACATTGAAATCGACGGGATCAGCAAAATCTACTCCCGGGGATAAAAACAGGTAGTCGACCACCGGATTTGGATAAATGTCGAGCTCGTCTGGAGTGACAACGTCGATCGTCGAAGTCGTTGTTATTTGAATTGAGTTTGACATGTCTGACGTACAAATGCCGTAGATCGCTTGCACTGAATAGGAACCACTTAATGTGGCCTTGTACGTGGAGGACGTTGCCCCGGGAATCATAGCTCCATCTCGGAACCATTGATTTCCATCAGGCCTGTCCGAGATCAAAAGCGTAGAGTCGCTATCATCCAGGCTGATGGTGGGAGTGAGAGGAACAGAACAAAATGATTGGATCACGGAAGGTGCCGGATTATAATTGATGTTACCTTCCTGTGACGCCTTGATCTGAACTTCTCCGGCGCCGGTTATTGTGATCGTATTGCCGTTGAGTTCCGCTGGCCCGGCGATCACTTCAAGAGTTACATCGAGCCCTGAAGATGCAGTGGCCATGATGTCAAATGGGTTGGCTGTTTCCAGCACATCGTCGATTGGGTCAAAGTCTATAGTTTGCGCTTGGCCGAAGAAGGTCCAGCCACTTACGTTTCCAAGATTGATAGAATTATTTGCATTGAACTCGGCCCCGCCCGTCGCACTTAAATCCTGAAGTTCGAGGTATTGTCCGTCCACAACTCCATCGGCCTGGCTAATGATCGCTTGCGTGCCTTCCGAAGACGAATAGATCTTAATGAAGTCCTGATCTGTGCCCTGGGCAACAAGTTGATTGACCTCAAGCGTTGCGCCAGCCCAGAATTTCATCTCAACACCCGGGTCGAGAGTGAGGTTGTTGAGTGAAAGCGCACCAAATATTGAAGCACGGTCAAGACCGTTGTTCAGGAAATGGAGATCGTTAAAGTTCAATACAACCGAGGTGTCATTAAACAATGAAACCGGACTGAAATCGCTGGTGCAGGTAATGTAACTGTCAGAGGCGTTCACCTCAAGATGTGAGCCGATACCAATCCATCCAAGGCTGCGAGAGTACATGTTGGACGAGCCCAGGTTGAGCGTCTTGGGTTCATCACCCATGAAGCCGGTCTTAAAATCTACGTGGATACCGTGATTGTTCGAGTTAAATGTGCCACCATGCAAGATCAGTTCACGACAGGACATGCTGTCTTGTAATGACCATGAGCCACTTCCGACAAAGTTCAGGATTGCGTTGTCTCCCGGGTTGACGGGGTCGCCAAAGTGCAGTGTCTCGTCTTCTTCCGACAGGAAATTGTATTCGCGCACATCAACCAGCATATTGGGATCATAGGTCAGTGAGCCGTATATGTTCAGCACCTTTGAACCACCGCTCAACCATGGCGTATTGGTCACGCCGGTCCATGTCATGTTGTGCATATTGACCTGGTCCAGATCGATGGTCACGAATTGGTCGTCTGCATCGAAGGAATTTGCATCGAAGAATACATTGTCGAGCGGGCCGGGGACAAAACCGTAGAATTCGGATCCGCCAGACGATTTAGCCCAGTGATTGTCGTGATCACTCCAGTCGCCCCCATTCCCGACCCAGTAAAAATCTAGCGGTACGATCTCGGTAATATTCCATCCGGTATTATTGCCATTGTCGATGCTTTGCGTGGCATTGAATGTTGCACCACCGGTGGCATTCATGTCTTTCAGGATGAGGTATGTGCCATCTACTGTCCCGCCTGCCCATGACAAGGTAGCTTGCGTGCCATCGTTGCTTGAGGACATATTTATTGGCCCACTGGGTATACCGGGCAGATTCAACTGATCAATAATTCGCTGAACGCTGTCAGCTTCAAATTCAATAGTTGTCCCGGGCATTATGGTCAACGTATTGAATGTGTTGCCGTCGGATACTACGGCATTCTCTGAGAAAGTCACTTCATTGTAGCTGCGACTTTTGCCGTCGAAGGTGCTGCGACAGTAGATATGGGATTCCCCTGCATCAAATACGACCAGGTCGTCCTGCAGCTGAAACCTCAAGGTGTGGATTTCACTTCCGGTCAGATCGAGAATGGATTTGTCCCTTCCGCTTTGTTTAAAGGAAATTCCACAGTTGATCATTTGGTCATTGGTGTTCATTTGGCCCAGGTTGACTGAGAAATTCGCACAGTTTACCTCGGACATCAGGGTCCAGTCGCTTTCACCCCAGAACGACAGGTTTTGGATATAGCCCTCCGGATTCAAATACACGGTTTTTCCGGCTGAGCGACCCTGGCAACGGAGATTGTAGATGGAGTGATCCATACTATCGGTAAAATCGAGGTCGCCATAAACGGTGAGAGGGTGGGCGTATGGTGCGTCAAGTATTGGCATGTTCGTTACGCCGTCGCAGGTTACATTGCGCACGCTTACCGCAGTGTCAATATCAATCTGTACACCGGCTTCCGTTACAGAGTTTGCGTCGAAGATCAGGTTATCGTACCTGCTCGGAAGCTCGTCATGATAGTTGCTTCCACCTGAAGACTTGGCCCAGTGGGTCAGGTCGGAGAAGTTTCCGGCATTGCCAACCCAGTAGTAGTCCTTGATCTGTGGGGCGGTAATATTCCAGCCATTATTATTTCCAAGATCTTCTGAATTATTGGCGTTGAATGTAGCGCCGCCGGCTGCGTGGATGTCCTGAAGAATCAGATACTCTGCATCCACGGTGCCGGTCGCCTGGCTCAAGGTGGCCTCTTTGCCTTGTTCACTGGAGAATATTTCAATTGGGAAATAGCGTGACCCCTCCATCTGAAATTGCTGACATGTAACAGTCTGCCCACTTTCAATAGTTACTGTGGGCGGCCAATCGCCATACGAGAATATGATATTGTTGAACGTGCCTGTACCGTTGATCGACCCGCCATCGTTAATTACAAGGTTTCCGTAAGTATAAGGACCGGTGTTTTCCTCGTCTGCGTAGAATGACTGGGCGTAGATCGTGCAAGATTCCATATTGAACGTGATGTTGCTTCCACGCGTCCTCCACTGCCTGATATTCAGGGTGGAGTTGTTAAGATTAAGTGTCTTGGCAAGGGTAGAGCTGGTAGTGAATGAAAATTCGCAATTAATGGTGTTGCCGTTTGAATTGAACGTTCCGGACTGCATTTGCACGTCGCGACAATTCAACACGTCCTGCAGTGCCCACCCACCCTCGCCATGCAGGCGAAAGATGGCATTGGTTCCCAGTGAAGTACCTCCCGTAGCAATGGTATTTCCCGGGTTGTCTGATTCCATTTCGACGAATCGCAGGTTACAGGTCATGTCGGGTGAGAGAGTGAGAGAGCCGTATATGTTAATGATGTTAGGCGTGAAGCTTTCAAAACCGGGATTGTTCGTCACTCCGGTCCATGTCATCGAGTTGCATTCGCCCTGCGCTTCGTCCATGGTCACGGTCTGTCCGGAAGCCGTAAACGAGTTCGCATCAAAGATGACATCATCATTCATCGTAGGAGGATTAGCATGGTTGGTACCACCTCCGGACGATGTTGCCCAATGACTGACGTCACTCCAGTTTCCAGAGCCCCCTACCCAGTAGTGCTGAGCATTTGACGTTGTATGCGTGATGAATAGAGTGGCTAACAGGCATATAAGGGTGTGTAGATAGCGCATGATTCGTGTTTAGTGTATACAAGTTGAGTTCCACGCGGGGTTGACGCGGATTCAGGGGTTTATGTAGTTGGTTTGTGAAAGGTTAACAGGTTAATTGAGAATCAGTGAGACACCGAGGCTACGCCGAGGATGTTCGAACTGATCCCGACAGGAACGCAGTGGATAGTCGGGATGGAGAATGGAGGAAACGGTGAGTATAGAGATCTGCGTCAATCAGCGTGATACCGACGATCCTTGCAGTCTGTCGGCACCGTGGGTCTGCGAGAACCAAATGAAACCGCAAAATGTAGAATCAAAAATGCGGGAAATTCAAAAGTGTAGGAGTTTCTGGCGTATATGCTCGATCTGGTTAATCTGCGGAATACTGACGAACCCTCGGCTTGGCCGAGACTTGTCAGCACCTATGGTCTGCGAGAACCCCTTCTGAAATCTGATATCAGAAATTCGAAAGGCGAAACTCGATACGGTGAAAAGTAATCCGCGAAAATCCGCTAATTAGCATCATCATTCCAATAAGTATCCTTTCAAATCCTGCCCAGGTAGCAACCTCTTAACAGAACACTGCACACACACCCGCGCCCACCGATAACAAAGGCAGAGTTGTCAGTTCGCGGGAAAGCGCGACATTGCTATTGAATCACCAGGCATGGCCGCTTTTTTACACAGGGAAACCCCGCGAATACTGACTATGCTCGCGTTGGCAATGGCGTTGGGTTTGGTCAATGCCGTGGGTCAAGTTGCGTTGCCGCCTGTTGAGTACAAGTATATTCCAGGCCTGCCAGAGTTCAGTCGCGCCGGGGATGTGTTGATTGATGATCGTGGGTTGCTGTGGTTTGCTTACGACGAAGCGAGCAAAGGGCTGTATATCTATGATGGGCAAAAATCGTATCCACTCGCGGCGGATATTGGTGATTCAACTGCGCTGTCTGATGTCAACATCACCTTTCTCCAACGGCGAGCATCGGACAATACGATCTGGCTTGGAACGAGAAGTCAGGGAGTCTGCATCTACGACCCTACAACGGACAATTTTGGTCGATTAAACCTGGCAGAACTAACTAACTCCATTGGCTATGGCGTTTGGGACATGCTCAATGAAGGAGACAGCATCTTTTGGTTCGGAACTACAGCTGGGTTGGTTGAATATCACGTTGCATCTGGCCAGACAGGATTATTCAGTTACACGGGAGCGGAACTTGAAAACCAGGACAGAGACAATCTCAATCGGATCCAGAGGCTGATCAGGGACCCGATAAATCAGAACATCATTTGGCTGGGGACGCGCTTTGGCTTGGCGTCCTTTGATAAGAGCACATCAGAAATAACCAGATATGTGATGCCATTTTCCGCCAGTGCTGAGGTCTCGCTCCCCAATGATCAATTCCTTATCAATGCAATGGACTTCTACACTGATGATTTGTTGGTGATCGGAACCTGGGCTGGAGGAATAATGACATACAACACGAGGACAGGGGAATGGTCAAGGTCGCGGGACGACAATGTGGAAAAGCCGTGGGACGTTTACTTTGATTTGTTGCGTAAAGATCAAAACTCCTACTGGATTGCCTCAACATATGGATACGGGGCTTTCGATATTGAATCACGCACCTTCACCTACTTCGACTCGCTACCATTTCCCGAACCATACAAGCGGGATAGTCGTATCGCGGGAGCGCTGCAGTACATTGGGGAAAATATTTTAGTTGCTTCCGGGTCCAAAGGAGCAGCGGTCGTACACTTGAACGGTGATCAAGGAACTTCACGTTTGTACCCTCCGCTCGTGCGGGAAGTGATTATTGATGGTGAACGTGTAACGGATGCGATTATCACCCCGCAGAGTAGGGTCATTGGCGTGACTCCTGAGCAAAGCAAAGTAGAAATCGTGATCGCGGCACCTTACTACGGTATTGAACGCGAAGTTCAGTATCGGTATTTGATAGAAGGACAGAAGCGAACATGGCAATACAAGTTAGCCAGGGAAAAAATTGTATTGGAGGAGCTTCCGGAAGGCGAGTATACCCTGCGGCTGGAGGCAAGCGTTGATGGCAACACATGGATTCCCGGATCATCATGGCAAGTTCGCAAGTACCAGGTATTCTGGAGATCCAGAAACTTCCTCTACATCATATGCTCAGTGTGTCTTTTAACCGCTCTCATAGTGTGGAGATTATTGGCATGGCAGCGCAGTAAGCGTGAGAAACTTGAAAGAGAGTATCGACTGCGATTGGCTGAATCAGAGATGAGTGCGCTTAGAGCACAAATGAATCCACACTTCATTTTCAATTCTCTTAACTCCATCAAAATGCACGTGATGAAACAGGATACTGAGGTAGCGAATCGGTACCTCACCCGCTTCTCACATTTGATGCGATTGGTATTGCGGAATTCAAAGTCCAAACTGATCACGCTTACGGACGAACTTAAGGCACTTGAGTTGTATATCGAGATTGAAAAACTTCGATTTGATGATGGATTTACAAGCCAGATCAATATATCGGAGGAGCTTGACACAGACGATTTCTTTACACCACCAATGTTAGTGCAGCCATATGTCGAAAACGCGATCTGGCACGGTTTGATGCACAAGCAAGAAACCGGCAACCTTGTGATAGCAATTTCACAGCGCTCCGGTCGAATTGAAATTTGTGTCCAGGACGATGGTGTGGGTCGTGAGGCATCACGACGCGCCAGGTCTTCAGACCTTGAAGTCAATAAATCGTACGGTATGCAGATAACCAGTGACAGAATTGAATTGGTTAAACAAAGCCTGGAGATCGATGCGTCGGTTTATGTCGATGACTTACATGATCATAAGGGCCAGGCATGCGGTACTAAAGTGACAATATCACTTCCGCTGATAGACGCCAGGATGGCCCGTAAATGGTTGAACGGAGACCCTGTCAAATAAAACCCGCCCGTTATGTTAAAAGCAATCCTGATTGATGACGAAAAGAACAGCCTGGAAACCCTTCGAATGGAGCTTGAGCTCAACTGCCCGCACGTAGAAATCGCTCAGCTATGTCAAGGTCCGGAAGCCGGGCTGGCAGCCATAAGCGCTATCAAGCCCGACCTCGTCTTTCTGGATATCCAGATGCCTGGTATGACTGGATTTGAGCTGCTCAGAAAGTTGGACAAGATCGAGTTTGAAGTCATTTTTGTGACCGCATTCGACCAATATTCCATGCAGGCGATCAAAGTAAGTGCTCTGGATTATCTCCTCAAACCGGTCGACGGCGAAGAATTGACCAGGGCTGTGCTAAAGGTTGAGAAGAATGTTGCACTCAAGCAATCCAGTGCACAGGTTGACTTGTTGCTGACAAACTTGCAGTCAAGTGCGGGATTCTCGAAGATTGCCTTGCCAACATTAAAGGGACTGGACTTCATCAGTATTGAGGAGATTCTTTACTGCCACGCAGATGGTAACTACACAAGTATCTATACTGTGGATGGTGAGAAGTATGTTATCTCGCGCACGCTCAGTGATTTCGAAAGTATGGTTGACAGCGGAATGTTCTTCAGAACACACAAATCATACCTTGTCAACCTCCAATACATCAAGCAGTATATCAAGGGATCAGGCGGGCAAGTTGTCCTCAAGGACGGTAGCGCGATCCAGGTCGCTCGCGCACGCAAGGAACTGTTAATGGAAATGATCTATAAGAAGTAGCGGCGGGAATTGCCGTTCACTTATTCAAGTCGCCCGTTCAGGGAATCTGACTAGTGTGGTGGTCCGTTCAGTGCGACATTGTATTTAAATAATACTACTCGCATGAAACACTACATCAGGTATACCTTGATCCTGCTCTTTGCTACCGTAGTGACCGAACTATTGGCACAGAACGTGGGAATTGGAACGGAGACCCCGCAGGAATTATTGCATTTGAAAAATGGAAACCTCCGCGTTGAAGGACAACCGGCGTTCATTGATCTTTTTACCCCGATAACTGATACATCGGGATTTCGTTTTTTTCGCGATGAGGAGTTCAAGGGAGGATGGTTTTATAATTCACCGCAGAATCAACTCAATCTCAGCACCGCAGACAGCATTCACGGGATGATTTTCGACTTCCAGCAGAAACGCATACTGTTAGGGCGCAATTTTACTCTTGGACTCAATGAGAAGTTGGGAGTCTCCGTTCCTACCAATTCATACGGGGGGATGTACGTCGATACATATGGCGGCTCAAGTGGAAAGCCCTATTACGGTTATGCGGTCGATAGCTCATTCCAGGCCTACCACTACTTCGATGGCCATGATAGTAAATGGAAGCTGACTGTAGGAGGTGGTATCAGAATGACAGTGGATAAAGTTTCCGGTAACATTGGAATAGGCTCCGTATTCCCGTTGGAGAAGCTCCATGTGCAGGGGAATATTGCCGCTGTAGGCACTTTGCCTGAGTTGCAGCTTCGTCAGTTTGGTGAGCCGGTGTTTTCAGCCCTTCAGAATGGAAGTACAACATTTCTGACAAATCACGAAGCCGGCTCAATGTTTTTGGGTACAAATAACACCACCCACATGGCGATTCGATCGAGTGGCGAAGTCGGAATTGGAACGATTACGCCTGCTATGAAACTTGACGTTATTGGTGGAGCTCGCTTTGATACGGTGGCAATCGGAACATCGACACCAGGTGCAATGCTGGATGTTGCCGGCACCGTTCAGTTTGATACTCTTGGAATAGGGGTTAGTCCGGCCCTTGAACGCACACATCTTGTGGGTAAGTTGCGCTTGTCAGACTATGAAGGTACACCGGGACAGGTCAACCTGTACTGGCAATCAGGACATAGCGGAACACTGGCTGCTAACGGATCCAATATGTTCCTGATCAATGAAAGCGATGGCTACCTGGCACTGAGAACCGGAGGAGAGGATCAACTACGCATCGAGTCGGACGGCACAACCGTCATAGATGAAACTACAATGGTTGTTGACGCCGAGGATAATAGGGTCGGAATTGGTGTAGCTGCTCCTAATGAAAAGCTTCATGTTGCCGATGGTAATATTATGATTGATAATGCGACTCCCCAATTGAAGTTGTACGATGGTAATCTGGCTCGGGGGAGACTATGGTGGGCTTCAAATCATTTGCACATGCGGAATGATTTAACAAGCGGCAGCATTCATCTGGTTACGAATAACACCAATAGACTTACCATCCACTCAAGCGGACGAGTTGGTATCGGAACCACAAACCCCTTGCAGGACCTCCACGTGGTAGGCAACGCGCGAGTGGATGGACCATCACCCACAGTGCAATGGTTTAAAGATGGTGTCAATAGGGGAGTGGTAAATCATTCCGGGACAGAGATGACCATTAATAACCTCCAGTCTGGCGCAATTAACTTTAGCACGAACAATATTGAACGTATGGATATTCGATCTGACGGGGACGTCAATGTGGATGGCGCGACCTTTCATATTGATGCGGTTCAGAACAAAGTTGGAATAGGTACGGGTTCGCCTGTGCAGAAGTTTCATCTAAATGGGGGGAATATGCGTATCTCGAATACGGCTCCGAAGATTGAATTCAACCAGGGAGTATCAATAAAAGGTATGCTGGAGTTCTTTGGAACCGTGTTGCAACTTAGGTCCACGGGTTCAAATCGGATCAGGATCAATACGGCTTCGCACGACGGGATTTTTCTGGAGGCCGATGGTGACATAACACTGGGAGGATCGGCACTCAGTGTCAAGGAAAGCGATAACTATGTAGGAATCAACACCAGCTTTCCGAATACACACCTGGAAGTAAATGGCTCGGCCTGGATTGATGGAAGCACTTTTCGTGTGAACCATGCTACCAATCAAGTATTAATCGGAACATCATTCGGAGCCAACGGTTATAAGCTGAACGTCAACGGGAAGGTTATTGCAGAAGAATTGAAGGTCCAGCTTTCTTCTGACTGGCCGGATTATGTGTTCAAGGAGGATTATGATCTCATGTCACTGGAAGAGACAAAGAAGTTCATTGATATGGAGGGTCACCTGCCGGGCATTCCTTCAGCTGATGAGATCGAGGCTGATAATGGATTTGAAGTAGGTAGCATGCAGCGCTTATTATTGGAAAAGGTTGAGGAGCTTACGCTTCATATGATTAAGATACAAGAGGAGAATGACAGACTGACCAGGCGGATTGAAGAACTTGAAAACCAATAAATTACTTGACATGTTGCGAGCGATCATATACATAATGGGTTTCGTTGTAGTTTGTTGGTGCCAGGTCACAGCACAGCGGCCTTACCAGGAGATACTTCAAATGAATGATAATGACTTTCGTCAAACTGTCAAGGACGTAGAGGCCTATTATGAGAATAGGGACAAGGGGAAAGGATCAGGTTACAAACAATTCAAACGTTGGGAGCAAAAGATGCGAGGTCGGTTAACACCTGACGGGAAGGTTGCCAATTATATGGGAGCTACCATGACGGAGTATACTCAACTTCAAGCCAGGCTCAGACGACAACCTGCTAACCGTCAGATGAATGCGAACTGGGAAGATGTAAGCCCAACTAATTATATCCTGGATGGGGCCTGGATGATAGGACATGGCCTGGTAAACTGTATGGCGTTCCATCCGACGAATGCGAATATTATCTTCATCGGCACGGCCGAAGGAGGGCTGTGGAGATCAAATAACAACGGAGCGACCTGGACATGCCTGACCGATGGACACCCTTCGATCGGCGTTTCGGGTATAGCAATTCATCCCGATTCGCCAAATATCATGTATATACTAACGGGTGATGGCGACGGTACGGACAGCCCGTCAATTGGAGTGTTGAAAAGCACGAATGGGGGATATACATGGAACAGGACCGGCTTTACTTGCAATGAGCTCTCGAGTGCTCCGTGCTATGGCTACAAGATTGTGATGCACCCTGAGAATCCTGATATATTATTTGTTTGCTGGAATGGAGGGATAGCCCGGAGCGTTGATGGAGCCAATTCTTGGGCAAATGTCACTAGCGGGATATTCGTCGATATTGAATTTCGCCCAGGGGATCCAGACAATATGTATGCGACTAGTTTCTCAGCATTTTATACCAGCGATGACTCGGGCGTGACCTGGGAGCTGGAAGATGATCTTGGCCTGCCTAATGCTAATTTTAATAGAATCGCCGTAGCGGTCGCTCCAACTGACCCCAACAGAGTCTACCTGTTGTATGGAGGAGGGAGCACAGGGTTTAGAGGATTTTATGAGTCGACGAATTCTGCTCAATCGTTTACGCTTAAGTCGCAGGCGGGGAATCCACCAACTTCTGTTCAGCCCAATATTATGAGCAGCGATCCGCAAGGGCAAGCAACCGATCACCAGGCCTCCTACGATATATCGTTAATTGTGGACCCAGCAGATGAGGACGTGGTGTACATCGGCGGTGTAAACATATGGCGATCAGCGAATCGTGGATCATCCTGGTCCAATCTAAGCTCATGGAATACGAACCACGCCCAACCATACGTGCATGGAGATATACACAATTTTGTATACCGGTCAGATGAAAGTTTGTATGCATGCACCGATGGTGGCGTTTGGTTCACATCCAATGACGGGAGTAGCTGGACGGATATCAATGAGGGCTTGAATATTCTTCAGATCTATGATTTCGACATTGCGCGTAACTCCAGTAATAACATAAGGATCATTTGCGGTACACAGGATAATGGGAGCAGTATGTGGGTTATTGGACAGGATGGATTGGTTCAGCTAGGTGCGGATGGATTTGAGTGTCATTTCGATCCCTCCGACACTGATGTAATCTACGCCAGCACCCAAGGCGACAGATGGAGCACCAGTAATGATGGTGGCTCCTGGGATATTATTACTCCGGCTCCGTTAGTTGGTAGTCAACCCTGGACATGTCCCTGGATTTTACATACTACTCAACCCGACACATTCTTTCACACGTTTCGTACCATATTCCGTCAGTTTAAAGGTGGTGGAACCTCATACGATGAGATCGACCCGGGATTTGATTCGACAGATGTTATTGTCGCCATGGCACAAGGATTTGACGATCATCATGTGATGTACATCTCAAATGGTCTGGAATGGCGAACAACGATAAATATCGATGCCCAACCAAGCAATGTACTATGGGCCAATGAAACTGCTGAGCTTCCCATTACACCCGGCACCCCTGTCAGATCAATTATTGTCGACCCCTCAAACGCTGCCACCTTATGGGTTGGATTCGGTGGATATGTGGATAGTGTGAAGGTTATGAAGTCGACTGACTACGCTCAGTCGTTCACATTGGTCGACAAGCCCGGACTGCCCAATATTCCGGTCAACACAATGCTCTATGATACTGAATCGTCACAGAATGGCATGTACCTCGGCAATGACCTTGGAGTTTATTATACAGATGACAATCTGGACAGTTGGGTGTATTTTGCAAATGGGCTGCCAACAGTGACGATCGCAGATCTGAAGTTGTTCGAGGGCAAGCTCTATGCCTCAACACACGGCAGGGGCGTTTGGCGGACAGATGCCTTCACTACTTGTCCGGCAGTAGTGATTTTGAGCGAAGCCAATGACCCCAGCAACCCCTACAGCACCGGGGTGCAAGTATACAACGCGAGTTCCGCCATATTTTCTAGTCGTGTGATCAGCGGTAATGTCGGCACAAATGTGACGTACAGGGCGGGTAATTATGCTCAACTCCTTCCGGGACTCACTGTAACGGCCGGAAATCTATTGCAGGTGGAGATTGGAGGATGTCCTAATTAATTGAGAATCAGTGAGACACCGAGGCTGTGCCGAGGATGTTCGAACTGATCCCGACAGGAACGCAGTGGATAGTCGGGATGGATAATGGATAATTGATAATTGGGAAAGTGTTGAGATCCGCGAAAATCCGCTAAGATCAGCGTCATACTGACGGTCTCTCGGCTAAGCCGAGATCTGTCAGCACTTGCAGTCAGCGTTCCAAAAACCACACTAAAAGTCCGTAGGATAATTCATGCGATCAACAAGTTCCTGAAATCTTGGATCCTCGCGAATGGGATCGTACCACGGTTCAATTCCAATAAAGATCACAAACCAGGATTTTTGATCGTAAGCCTCACGCAGTAGTCGGATAGCCTCGTCGTGTTCTCCAATGCCGATATGGATGAATGCTCTTTGAACTTGCGGTAAGTAATGTTCTGTGGCTGCCACAGAGTAGTAATCGGCAATCTGTTTGCCAAGTTTGTATTCGCCCGCCTAGGCCAAGCGCGTGACCTAAACCGCCACCAACTTCAACCAGACCATCGGAGAGCTCAAAGGCCTTGAAATATGTTTCTATTGAATTGTCCCAGTCCTCCAGTTCGCAGTAAGCCATGCCGAGCCAGTCGTACCCCCACGGGATCGAAGGGTCATCCGCAATGGTCTCAAGCATGAGTTCCTTGAGTTCTTCATTGCGACGCGCGAAGTACAACAGCGACCCGCGCCCCACCTTAAAGTCGCCGGATGGATCAAGGGTCATGATGGTGTCTGATTGCGCCATGGGCTCGGTGTAATCACCGGTCATGGTAGAGATCCACAATGAATACCAGTGTCGGCATAATGGATCTGTGGGGTCGGCTTTAATTGCCGCCTGGAATGCATCGCCAGTTTCTTCCCACTTCCAGTCGAGAAACTTGAGCATGCCGTCAACGGTGTGAAACTTGCAGCTTGTGGAGTCTATCTCCCGGGCCATTGCCAGGTATTTGTGCGATTCAGGTATCGTGGCTTTGCGTGAAGACAAGCCGAAAATGAATAGCACCACATTGGTCTCTGCGTGACTCAGCATAGATTCGGAATCAGTGGGATCAGCATTGATCTTGCCTTCCAGTTCGCGTAAGATTGGCTTCGTATTCGCGTTTGAATTTGCCACCCATTGAGGTGAGAAGATCGTTCGAGATTTCGCGAGCTTCAGTTTGAGATGATTGGGGGTTGCTGCAAGCATAAGCGGTTGCCAGGACTAAAGCCAGTATGAACAGATTCTTCATGCGGCCAAGATAGGGGTTTGGGGAGCAATCAGAGCGTTGCTGTTTTGGGATAAAAAGTCTGGTGGTTTTAATGGTACGCTGATTGTTATGATTGAATTAAGATCAATTATGATAACCAATTAGATCTGATCATAAGAGATCATAACTTAAATCATAACAATCCGCGTACTAGCAACCGACACCCTATGCCTACGAAGCAAAAGTCGTATTGCCATATGCCGGAAACACCATCACAAACCGCGTCCCCTCATGTAGCTGGCTCTGCACCTCGATCGTAGCCTTATGCCTCCTCAACAATGAAGATCATCTGACCCAATAGGTGTTATCTTGAAGAGCATGAATACTCGATTATCCTTGCCGGCATTCGCATTATTGACGCTTTTATCTTGCACTCCGCAATCAGATCAGACATCTGCCAGGGAGATTGGCAAAGCTCTTGGCCCCTTTATGGGCATCGAAGCGAACGATGAACCACAGATACTTTACCCGGGAGTAATCTCCACACGATTTGGAGAATACAACGGAACGTTTAACCCTGAGGGAACCGAATTCTTTTATACCCTTAGTATTTATCAATATGATGCCATTCTACATACAAAGATGCTCCCTGATAGCAGCTGGACGCAGCCGGAGTTGGCTCCGTTTTCTGCAAATAATCCGGAATGGGACCCGTTGTTTTCTCCAGACGGTAATCGATTGTATTACAGTTCACACCGCCCAATTAAGCCGGGAGCAGGTACGGACATCTGCAACATCTGGTTCAGCGAGCGCACAAGTGATGGGTGGGGGACACCCCAGCACGTGCCGATACACGGTCCCAGGCAGGGCAATTATTACAGCTCGCTCACCTCAAATGGCGACATCTATTTCAATATTTGGTCCACCAATGATCTTTTCCGGGCTGTTAAAGTTGACACCGGATATGTCGTAGAGCATCTTGGCGATGTGATTAATTCGGACAACGGTGATGGTGACCCCTTTCATTGCCCCTGACGAGTCTTATTTAATTTTCAGATCGTATCGTGACGGTGGCCTCGGAAGTGGTGACTTTTGGATTAGCTTCAGTATCGATGGCGGATGGCAGGAACCGATCAACCCCGGAGCGCCAATAAATTCCAAATACAATGAAATGTGCCCATACGTCACCACCGATGGCAAACTATTCATTTTTGCCAGCGGTCGCCTGGACCAGGACTTTTACGAGGCTGATATCAAAAGCGTGAAGCAGTTTGAAGACAAATGGGACACACATGATAATGGCCAGCAGAATATTTATGTAATGAGTGCTGATTTTCTGGAGGAGCTGAGATCAGAGCGCTAGGTTTAGATTCTTGTAGAGAAATTTGAATTATTGGTTTTACCACGGAGACACAGAGAACACTGAGGGTCACGGAGGTTTTACCATAGAGAAATGGAGGACATAGAGGTACATTGAGATCTGCGCTCATACCTACGCTCTCTCGGCTGAGCCGAGATCTGTCAGCACTTGCAGTCCGCGTTCAATCAACCAGGATTAACCCACTTTTCACCTTTCTCTAATACCTGACATTTGTAGAATTATCTTTGACACCACCCGTCAACATCCTTATTTTCTACAGTTCATTCAAATAGCTCCGCACCATGAGAAAGCCGCTACTCTTGTTTCTAGCATTCTTCATTATAACTGTATCTGGCTATTCGCAACAAACCAGATCTCTTCCCTGCGACGAAGAGCAGATTGAGATTCCATACCAGGGCAATGATATCAGAACCATCTTCAGCAACTCCGGAAGCATGTTTGTGCAGCACACTGATGGCATTTTCCACGTGCCACCTGACGGCAGAAATGCTGCAGATTTGATGAATGCCATGAGCTTGTGGGTAGCTGGAATTGACCTTCCGGGTAATTTGAAACTCGCGGCGCAGACGTTTCCTTATCTCGATCTGGAATATGGACCAGGTCCACTGGACTCTGTAGGAGTGACGTGTGCAGAGAAGTGTAAGGAATGGAATCGGGTGTGGTCGGTCGTACAGAATGACGTGCGCAGACATCAGCAGGATTACAATGACGATGGAACTATCCAGGACACGATCCCCGCAATCTTCGCCTGGCCGGGTGCAGGGAATATGTGGTTCAGGAAATATAACGGCATCGACTTGATAGATCGGGAGTTTTTCGGCGCACCTTTTAACGATCTGAATAGCAATGGTGTATATGAACCGCACCTTGGAGAGTACCCGCATCCAGAGAATATCGACGATTCAGCAATACCAATGAGAATTGACTGGACCGTGTTTAACGACAATTCAAAATATCACGATGTTACCAACAGCGATCCCGTACTTCTCGAGGTGCAACTTACAACCTACACTTTTTCATGCGGAGATGATTTATTGGATCGCACAATCTTTAATTCCTATCGTGTTACGAAGCCTGCAGGTTTTCGCCAATATCCACAGGGAGTCTATTTGGGACTGTGGATGTCGCCGAAAATTGGCTGTCCTGTAGATGATGGGATTGGTAGCTATCCTGAAGGGAATACGATGTTTACCTACAATCGGGACTCATATGATGGTACCCCGGGGATCGGCTGTCCAGAGCTGAATTTTGCAGATCATCCACCTGCAGTTTCCCTGACCTTTTTGAATACGGAGATGACTTCCTGCAGCTACTACCACAATAGTGCAGTTGGCAATTTTCCGAATGGCATGACGGAACCGATCTTCGGCCTCCAATTGAGTACTATCGTTATCTCACCGGCTCCTGGAAGGACGGCACACCTTACTCAGTTGGTGGAACCGGGTACAATGTGCCCCCGACAGATCAAACGAAGTTTGTCTTTCCCGATGATCCGAATGACCCGGACGGCTGGTCCATGGTCACCAGTGATCCCGGCGGTAGGTGACAGGCACGTCATTGCTTCTACCTGGCTTCCTATTACTGAGTATGGAGCCGGCATCATTTACCGTGGATGTTGCCATTTCAGTGCATTGGGATCCGGAGAAGAATAACCTGGAGAATGTTTCCTCGATGTATGAGCGCGTGGATCAGTTGCAGGCGCTGTACGATCAAGGGCTTGAATCAGTTTGCCCACCTTCAGCTGATATCTGTACAGATGATTGTGTATACCCCGGTGATGCTGATAAAGACGGGAAAGTGACCCTGAAGGATTATCTGAATACTGCATTGGGTCAACAGTCGTCGGGCCCTGAGCGCGAAGGACCGTTTTCTTTCTTACCGCTTCCGGCAGAGGACTGGGATGAGTCGACGATGGACAATGTCAATTACAAGCACCTCGACGGCAATGGTGACGGGACGATTGATTTTATTGATTTTACGATTCATTTCCGCAACTATGGCATGATGGCGCCGTGGTATGAACCAGTAGATGACATTTCATCTGGCCTGGAATTCACCATTATGCCAGAAAGCACGGAGATCACAGTCGAAGAAAACTTTTTTGATCTTGACGTGCTGTTCGATCCGATTGATGTTGATTCTCTATACGGTCTGACGTTTACAATAGAATACGATACTTCAATCTTCCAATCTGCTCTGTTCAACAATGCCAGCCCGCTGTTTGAAATTGACTCTACTGTGCTTTTCGAGCGACTGTCATCTAACGAGCGCTTCGAGTATATGATTACGGGCTTCGATCTGAGAAATCGCGCAGTGAGCGAAATGGAAGTCTTAAGTACCGCTTTGTTGGTAAGAAATGATCTTGAATTACCCGCTGGGGTAGACACCGCAACGTTCACTCTGCGAGATGTTAAGGCAGTTATGGCCGATGGCACGATTCTCGAAATGGGTGGAAACAAGGTCGAGGTATTAGTTACGGATGGAACGGTTAGCACATCAGAACCGGATGCAAATCCAATTCAAATAATACCTAATCCTTCTAACGGTCAAGTGTACATCGATGCACCGGAGAAATATATGGGTGAGAGGTATAGTGTCTATCGCGCGGATGGTGCGCTGCTGGAGCGAGGAGTATTATCGAGTACCAGGACGAGATTGGACTTGCCAGCAGGATTGAACATGGTTGTGTTTGATTCGGGGGAGTTGCAACCGTTGAAGGCGCTCGTTGATAGATTAAGCGAGTTGGACCACCCCTTCCGCGATTCTGACTATTGGATCCCCTCCTTGCTGGTTTTACCACGGAGGGGAAACTGAGTGCACGGAGTTTCACGGAGGCTACCATAGAGGTATGGAGGACATTGAGGTACATGGAGATCTGCGAGAACCCTCTTGAAACCAGCAAAATGTAGAATAGGGAATCGTAAAATCTAGAAAGTGGGTCGCTACACAAGTGATTAGAGTCAATCCGTGAAAATCCGCAGCAAATCCGCGTCACCCGCGTTCCAATTTCACGATTCTATGACAGCACTAACGAATCACAACAAACCGCACCGATCCAAGCAACTCGCTATCTGTTCTCAACTGCAGTGTAGTACATCCCCGACGTGTAAGACGAGACACATCTACTCTGTCCATCGGTCAAATCAGCCGCGGTAATAATTTCGACCGTTGGTTGAGATGATACTGTATTTCAATTCATGATGTAAGATTGACGTCCCTCAATTTGCACGTTGAGCCTATTGTTCGCGGGGTTAGGAAAGACGGTGAATTCTGCCTTTGCTGTCTGATCATTAACGGCTACTATCTCAACCACTTCACTCACCACTTCATTCGTCAGAATTGGTGGGTTGTAGTCGAAGTAGATATCAGCGTCATTCTTCATTTCAACACCTGCCATATCCGTACTGATCGGCTTGATGCTGAACGAGACGAAACCCTGGCTACCTTCAAAGTCAAGCGTGCTATCCGGCAACTGGATGTCGTAAAAGTTGAAGTATATAACACGATCCATCATACGGATCTCAACAGGGTGACTGGAGGCCAGGAACTCAAACGTTGAAAGGTCCAGTAGCGGGCTTATTGTATCTATGATGCGAACATTCTCGGCATAGAAATTTCCGGTGTTCTGGAAGCGAACGGTGTAGGTAAGGCCTTCTTCAGAGTTGAGGAATAGATCACGACCACCGTCGCGATGCTCGCGGAAACGGTAGCTTCTCCAATGTTGGCGCACACAGTCTGGTCTGGACTGGCAATAATTGTTGGTGCTTCTGTAATTGTTACTAACAAGTCGTCAGAGACAGGATTACAAGTTCCGTTTCCGGTTGAAGTGATAATCAGACTGACAAGGCCGTTTGCTTTATCTTCATCACTAATGATGTAGGCAGGATTTAAAATGTTAGCGCTCGGGCTAAAATCTCCGCCGCTCGATGATACCCAAGATCCTCCCAGTGCAATATTCACAGTACCGTTGAGGTCAATGCTGGATACATCCGCGCAAATGGTGGTATCATCTCCGGCAAATATACTTGGAGCAGGTGTGATTATGACGTTAATAGTGTCATATTCCGTTTCACAAAAGTCAGTGCCTGTTGTTTCAAGAATAAATGCCAGCAAACCTGATGAAAGGTCTTGAGAACTTGGGATATAATTTGTGCTTAACACATCGTCGCCTGGAGAGAAAGAACCCGTGCCGTTAATGGTGGTCCAAAGACCTCCCTGTGCATCGTTTACAGTACCGTTGAGTGTTATCGAAGAAACGTCAGCACACACAATTTGATCCAGTCCGGCATTTGCCTGAACATCAAATTCATCATTGATGAATATGGTCATAATATCGGTGGCTGCCGGGCAAAGTCCATTGCCTGTGCTGCTGATGGTAATAGTAACTCCACCAGTCTGAATATCGGCTTGTGACGGAATATAAGTAGGAGCGAGAATGGTATCGTTGTCGGAGAAGTTGCCGCTTCCGCTACTAGTCCATAAAACACCGTCTGCAATTGAAACGGATCCGTTTAGATCTATACCGCTGGTGTTGATACAAACCATTTGATCCTCACCGGCATCGACTTCGGGAGCAGGGTTAATGATCAGGTTCAGCGAATCCTGTCGTTCCTGGCAATCTCCGTTATCAATAGAGCGAATATTGAACGTAACTTCCCCATTTGCTTTGTCATTATCTGATAATACATATGTAGGGTCCTCAACTGTATTACTTGGAATGAAGAAACCGTCGCCAGTACTGGTCCATTCAATTCCATTGGCGACTTGCAAAGTAGCATCCAGGTCAATTTCGTCCGCGTCTTCACATATTTGAGGTAAAGGTGTGATTGTAGCAACTACCGTTGGAGTTATTGTGATATCAACAGTATCATACACCGGTTTACACAATCCATGATCTATAGAGCTAATGAGAATGGAAACACCTCCATTGGTAGAATCCCCGGAACCGATCAGGTATGAAACGCTGAGACTGGTGTCATTGGGAATAAAAGATCCATCACCACCATTAAGCACAGACCATCTCGAAGCATTCAAAACAGATCTGAATCCGGTCAAATCAACAGTGTCTCTGTCAGCACAAAGCGATTGATCAAATCCTGCATCAATAGATGGTGCAGGGCTAATGGAAATATTTACAGCATCACTTACCGCATTACAGTTTCCGTTACCTGTTGATGTAAGCACCAAAGTAACCAGGGAATCTACAATGTCAGCATTTGAGAGGGTATAGACAATATTTAGTGAATTAGTATCCGGAGTAAATGTACCTGTTCCTGACGTAGACCAGAAGCCTCCGCTGGCTACGGTGATAATTCCGTTTAGCTCAATACCTGAGGTGTCTGCACAAACAGCGACATCGTCACCGGCAAATACGGTTGGTCCTGTTTCTATAATTATACGTACAGAGTCCGATACAGCATTACAAGAACCATTGTTGATAGATGATAATGTAAGAACGACTGAACCCGAAACAATTTCTGAAGTGTCTGGTGAGTAATCGGCATTAAGTGATGTGTTATTCGGTGAATAACTGCCAAGACCTCCTGACCAAATACCGGCAGACCCTGTTCCTTCTAATCGTACCGGCAAGTCATTTGTACAAACAGTAATGCTATCGGGGCCTGCATCGATCACCAGAATATCAGCGAAAGTAACTGCGATAATGTCATGCGCAGCGTTACAAACACCAACGTTAGTTGCAGAAAGTTGCAAGAACAAAGTATCAAAATTACGATCATCGGCTGTAGGTATATAACCTGTTACTGCTGAATCTTCTGAAGGTGTAAATATGCCATTACCCGCCGATTGCCAATGTGCTCCTCCTGCATTCAAGACAGTACCGTTTAAAAACAAAGTGTCATTATCGGGACACATTATTTGGTCAGGACCGGCATCTACTACTACTTCAGGCATAACCGTAAGTATCAAACGGTCTGTGGTAGGGGCACATGTTCCTGCAGATGTGCTTGTTAGCGTCAGAGTTACAATAGAGCCAGCCGGGTCACCTCCATTATAAATAGCGTCGAATTGAGTGGAATCGGTAAATGTACCTATTCCGGAGGAGGTCCAGCTCACGGAATCTACATTTGAAATGACGGGGTTAAGCTGAATGAGGTCAAAACCTTCACATACTTCAATGTCTGGCCCTGCGTCGACACTTGGTAGTGGGCGTATGGTTAATTCAATACTGTCACTGGCATCGGGACAACCTCCACTTCCCTGAGAGCTTAAGTGAAGCACAACACCCCCGGAGTCCACGTCGGCTTGTGATGGTGAGTACGTAGCATTTGCAGTGGTACTATTTGGGAAGAAATTGCCCGTTCCCGAAGAAGTCCAGATAAGTCCTGTTGCATTTTGGACATCTCCGAAAATAGCCACTCCGTTCAGGTCAGCACAAATTTCGGTATCATCACCGGCATTCACTACCGGAAGCGCATCTATATCCAAGCGGATGGAATCAGTTATGGCGCGGCAAAGGCCGTTGTCTGTGGTTTGGACAGTTAGAAGTACTGTGCCGCTGTTAATATCATCTCCGGAAGGTATATATCCCGCGTCTACACTCGAGGAGTTAGGGCTGAAAATTCCATTTCCGTCAGAATTCCAGGAAACGCCGCCGGCATTGGCAAATGAACTATTCAATGGAACCAATGAAGAGTCTTCACAGATAATAATATTTCCTGGTGTGTTAAGAATCGGTGCTGGCAGAATGGTAAGGAGTACCTGGTCACTTACAGCATTACAGAGATCGTTTCCGGTTGTGGTAAGCGTTAAGACAACACTTCTTGTGGCTGTATCAACAGCAGAAGGAGTGTATGTGGCATTTAAATCAGTGCTATCTGAAAATGTGCCCGAACCATTCGAAGACCATATCCCACCCGTTGCTATTGTTACGATACCACTTAGGTTAATAAAAGAGGTGTCTGCACAAACGATGACATCATCACCGGCGTCAACCGTAGGTTCCGGATTTATTAAAATGTTTATGGTGTCGGTAACCGTCGGGCATTGCCCTGTACCAACCGATGAAAGCACAATTTCAACACTCCCGTTAGCAATGTCTGTGGTACTTGGTACGTATTGAGTGAGCGGAAATATGGTGCTTGGAAAGAAGCTTCCTGATCCCAATGTCGACCAGCTAATTCCCTGTGTATTGCTGGAACTGGCATTTAATGAAATGGATGTAGTATCTGCACATACGGTAACATCATTACCTGCATCTACTGCAGGAATAGGGTCGAAGAACAACACAACAGTGTCTGGTGTAGCTTTACAATTTCCGTTGTTAATCGATGTTAAGTAAATGGTAGCACTTCCATTAGTTACATCGTTAACTGATGGTAGGTAGTAGGTGTTCAGGTCGTTGATATCTATGAATGTTCCGGTACCGTCACTGCTCCATTCGCCACCACCCGCATTAGAGATTCCTCCATTAAGAATTACTGAATCTTCACTGGCGCAGACAGTTCTGTCAAGACCTGCATCAACTTCGGGTGCAGGGCCAATGAGCGCAATTACCTGATCGCTCACTTCATTGCATAGGCCATTTCCTGTAGATGTAAGTGTGAAGCTAACAAAGCCGTTGTTAATATCGCCTTGTGTAATGTTGTAAAAAGTGTCTAGTGAATCGGTAGATGGACTGAAAGTTCCACTTCCGGAGCTTGTCCATGTTCCGCCCGAGGCATTGAGTACAGTTCCACTTAGAGGCGTTCCCGAGCTGTCGGCACAGATATTAAAATCGGGGCCGGCATCCACTACCGGTGCGGGATCAATAGTCACCGTAATAGTATCTGTTACAGCATTACATGTTCCGTTACCCGTAGATGTGAGGAAAAACTGAACCTGACCCGCTGCTGTATCAGCTGCGGAAGGGAAATAATTAGTATTTAATGAAACATTGTTAGCACTGAATATACCTGTACCGCTTGTATTCCAGATCCCGCCGGTAGCTATGGTGACTGCTCCGTTCAAATTGAAGAAATTAGTGTCGGCACAAACTGCGAAATTGTTTCCGGCTGCTACTGTTGGTGTAGGAGTAAATGAGATAGTCATCGTATGTGATAGATCCTGACAGTTACCTGAACCCGACGTTGTCAAAGTAATTGTAATGCTGCCGGCCAGGGTATCTGCAGGGCTAGGTAAATAAAAACCATTGAGGTCGGTGCTATCAGTGAAGGAACCACTACCGGTTGTTGTCCAGATACCTCCGGAAGCAATAGTAACCTGACCATCGAGTTGAATACTATCTTCATCCGAACAAAATTCCTGATTTGGCCCGGCGAAAACCGTAGGAGCCGGTGTTATAGTCAGCTCAAGGCTGTCTACAGAGGCCGGGCAAGGGGCATGGTTGTCAGTGGTTAATAGTAGAAAAATTGTTCCATCGTCTATATCGTCTTGAGTGAAGAGGTAAGTTCCGTTAAGGTCGGTATCATTAGGGCTAAAATTACCATTGCCGGTGCTGGTCCAGGTAGCCCCGCCGGCATTTATTATTGTACCACCTAAAAATACCGAGTCGGCGTCGGCACATACCGTCTGATCGCTCCCGGCATCTGCTCTTGGACCATTTAAAATCGTAATATCTACTGTGTCCTGAATAGAAGAACAGGAACCGTCGGGGAAAGTAATTAAAAATAAACGCACACTTCCTGCCAGAGTATCAGCAGAAGATGGCATGTATGTGGCATTTAAGGCTAAGGGCGAGGGGGAAAAGGTGCCCGTACCTCCGCTCCATTGAGCCGGAGAGCCCGTACCATTTAATTGTACCGGGAGATCATTTGTACAAACGGTTTGATCGTCGCCGGCATCAATTGATGGAGCCGGCTGGAAGACTATTTTGATGCTGTCGTCTACAGCCCCGCACAGACCGTTTTGTGTAGTGGTCAGCGTAATGTAAATGGAATCCATAGCAATATCTGGTGCAGATGGAGTGTAGGTTACATTTAACGAGCTGTCATTGGGGGAGAAGGAACCTGAACCGCTTGTGGTCCATATGCCTCCGCCCGCATTGAAAACCTGACCACTAAGCGGAAAACCACCAGAGTTACTACAAACAACCATATCGTTACCCGGTAAAGCGACCGGGATTTCTACCATATTAATAACTACCTCGTCTGTTACCGCATTACACCCTTGGTTATCAATGGTGTTTAAAGTAAGAGTAAGCGTTCTGGCAGCTATTTCATCGGGAGATGGAGTGTACGTTGCTGTTAGAGAAGAATCATGAGGGTTATAGGTACCATTCCCGCCGGTCCATACACCGCCTGTAGCGATGGTTGTGGAAGCATTTAACTGAGCCGTGGGGTTATCAAGGCATATCGTAATGGTGTCACCGGCAATTGCAACAGGTGCGGGAGTAAAGGTTATAATAATAGAGTCCGATACTGCTCGGCAATTCAGGGTGTCTGTTGTGGTGGCATACAAGGTAACACTTCCAGTGGCAGTATCTGCAGCGCTTGGTGTATACAAAACAGGATTTGATTGATTACTTGGACCAAAATTTTCACTGCCTCCTGACCATTGCACACCTCCCGCGATGGTAAAGGTAGCGGTCAAGGAATCCGGAAGTACATTGGCACAAACACTGGTATTATTACCTGCGTCGATAGTGGGTGCGGGGGTGAAACTCAGGTTTACCGTATCTGCAACTGCAAGGCAATTTCCGTTTCCGGTAGTGGTTAAAATCAAGTCTACACTGCCGGCGGTTACTTCAGCATCGCTGGCGGTATAAGTAGTAACCAAATCGTTAGGAGATGGCGAGAATGTCCCGCTTCCATTGGACCAAGTGCCTCCTGTAGCTCTTATTACTGAGCCCTGTAACGAAAAATCGGGATGGTTTTCACAGGCAGTCAGGTCAGCACCTGCATCGACTTCGGGAATAGCTGAGAAATAAACATTCACAGTATCAATTACATTTAGGCAACCACTTCTTACTCCCTGAAAATAGAGTTGGACCACACCGTTATCTATTTCCGTCTGTGTGGGTGTATAATCTACGTCTGTGTTTATTGGTGGATTTGGTGAAAATGTTCCGTTGCCTCCAGTCCAGAATTGGGAGGTGCCGTTTGTCAGAGATCCGGAAAGGTTAACAAGAGGGTTGTTTGCGCAAACGGTATCGTCAAGTCCGGCATCTACGGTCGGAGGAGGAGCGATAACAACGCGCATGGTGTCTGCGTCTGATGGGCATCCATTTGTTCCTGGAGCATTTAGGATTAGAATGGCAACCCCATTAGTTATTTCGCTTTGAGTTGGTATATAGGTAATATTAAGAGAAGTGTTTCCGGGAAAAAACGTTCCTGCCCCGCTCCAACTTGGATTGTTACTATTGTTGGCCGAACCGTTAATCGTAGCGATGGCGTTATTAGAGCAGATAAACTGGTTGTTGCCTGCCAGCGCTTCGGGCTCCGGTGCAAATGTTATTCTGACGGTATCACTTGTTTGATTACAAGTACCATTATCTTGTGATGTCAGGATTACATCAGCAAAACCCTGGTTTATTTCAGCTTGTGTGGGGCCATATGTTGCATCCATAGTCGTGTCGTTCGGTAAAAACGTTCCATTACCAGACCATTGAGCAAATCCTGCGTTTGTAAAAGAGCCATCCAGTTGAACAGAAGTCACGTCCTCACAAACTATTTGGCTGTTGCCCGCAGAAACGGTGGCTGGCCCAGTAAATAGAATAGCCATTTGATCTGTGACTTCTAAGCAAAGTGCATCAATCGAATGGAGTGTGAGCACCAGCGAATCTCCTGCGATAACTTCTGATGGGTCTGGCGTATAGGTAGCATTCATATCAGTAGAATCAGAAAAAGTACCCAAGCCTCCGGACCAATAAGCTCCACTTGAATTGGAGAAAGACCCTGAAAGGGTTACGGTAGGGTTGTCTGTACATACCGAGATATTGTTTCCTGCATCAATCGTAGGTTCGTCCAAAATGGAGAGCGTAGTGGATGAATTAACGGCAGGGCAATATACCTGGCCCCTTGTCGTAGCCGTTAAAATGATGCTTCCACTACTGATTTCGGCATCAGTGGGTTGATATAAAATACTTAGAGAACTGTCGTTTGGAGTAATGTTACCACTCCCGCCTGTCCATGTAATACCCGTTGCATTCGTGAAACCGGCGTTTAGTGAAAATATGGCATTGTTGGCACAAAGAGCGGTGTCGTTGCTTGTAACAATTGTTGGGGGCTCGGCAAAGCGTAAAGAAATGGTGTCAAAAGACGCTGTACAGTTGTTTCCGTTTCCTGTTGTTTCTAAAAAGAAATTAATGGAATCCTGTGTTTTGTCCGCTGCCGTAAAGTTATATACGTTGGTTAGCGTTGTGTCATTAGGGGCGAAAGAACCTGTACCTGATGAAGACCAAATACCACCGGTAGCACCGGAAATTTCACCAATGAGATCGATGGTGTTTTCAGATGAGCATACCGTAGTGTCACCGCCATTACTAATAGAAGTGAAGTGACCGGTAGCCGTAATTACTTGCTGATTTTGGAATTCAGCAGAGTCTCTGAGGATATTTGCATACCACCAGGTGTTAATTGTTCGTCGGTCACCCCAGTGAAAGGATGGATTATTGTCTGACCAGCTATGACAACCATTGGGGTCATCACAACCTGTTAATTCAATGGTGCCATCAGGGATTCGGGAGTCGTCCCAAAATAATTGAGGGCGTGGCCCGGAAGGTCTGATAAGTTCTACTGTGAAACCATTTTCGTGGTTTTCAACATCATAAATGGGTAAATGCGTCAATCCGTTGAAATAGTCCAGTTGAACAGGTATTGTTCCCGTACCGACTACCGGGTTTCCAAGGCCGTCCAGGCCATCCCACGGGATTTCGTTGTTTCCTGCTACGAGTTCCAAAGAGATGATCCGGTCACTCGTCCCGGGTTGGTAGCCTGGTATGCCATTGAGGTCTAGAATAATGCTTGCCGAACCGGCTTTATCTACCGGGACGTGTATTGTCCTGTTGAAAGGATCACAACCCGAAATGGATAAATCTCCGGTAAGCGCACCAAATCTTCCTGTTGGATAACAGTTGGAATCGGGGTCATTGAGGAATATCCTGTAACTGGGTGAGGTAATATTGCCGTCGCGAGACTGTCTGTCTAAGAATGCGCTACCGGTATTTTCTAAACCAAACAGATTACATGAAATGGTGAAGTAAAAAGGTTGGATACCATTGAAATCTATTGAAGTGACAATACTATCGTTCGAATAAACAAACATGGTTCCCTGGAATCGATTTTCGAAGCTTTCGCAAGTGATATCCCATTCGCGTGACCATAACCTTCCTTCGATAATATTGTCATTCTGATCTGTTACCGTGAGATCAAAATATTGCAGAACTCTCCTTACAGCATTAGTAGCTTCATTTTGATAATCAGGAGTAACGGGGTTGAATTCAATATAGTAGTCGCCTGCAATTTGAGGGTCGATTTCCAATCCGTCATAACCTCCTAATCCAACAATCTCCTGAGGGCCGCTCACTGCTTCGTTGTAAGTGTTAATAAACCCATCTCCGGCCGCAGGAATGAGGACAGGGCCAAAGATGACATTGTCATTAGGATCTTTTATTCTGACATAAACGTCACCGTCGTTTTGACGCATACCGATAAAAACACGCTCGGAAGTATCACAAACCGTGAAGTAAAGACGCTGCTCCGGCCCTGCGAGGTATGTAGCAAAGATTTGGGCTGTGGAGCTTCTGGCAAAAATTTGAAGAAACCCGTTATCTCCGAAGTTTGGTGTTAATTGTTTCGTTCCTTCACCAAAAACGGATAGGGTCCATAACACAGATAATAAGCTTGTTATCAGGGTTATTTTAGCTCGATTCATAATTCTATGCATTACAATGATCCAATCCAGTTATAAATCTAATAAAAAACAAATGGTAATCATCTATTATTAGAAATAAAGAGACTGAGAAAATTAATTAAACATTAGCGAGTTTTGTTACAGGATATTTCTTTTTGTTCGTGACATAGTACTCTGATACTAACTCTTTTGTATTATTGGTGATTGGTGTACATAGAATAATATAATTATTTTTTTCACTTTGTCAATTTACCGGAAGTGGATTTTGAGTTGAACACTTGTTAGGAAAGTGTACTAAAAGTAAATAAAAATATACCAAGTATTGTTTTTATCGTTTTTAAGGCGTATGAAGTTATTTTATTAAAATAGTTAAAAAACGAATAAAAAAAATTCAATAAAATTTAACTGTCAATTTAATAAAAGTAATTTTTTTTTAAAAATATTACGTGACTTTTGAATTTGCGAGTCCTTTTTTTAGCCAAACAGCTTCTAGTAATAACAGATATTGGTAGATTAAACCTTTATTATTCGGTTTATTTTTTCATTATTTCGAAATTTCAGCTAAATTGTTCCCACTGTCGACTAGATCGTTTATTTCGTGTTGCTAAATTTAAGAGAGTTAATCACAGTAACTGCCATAATTTTCAGCTTAGGTATTTGCATCACATCTCAAGCTCAGAACCCTCAGTTTACTCAATATGATGTTACCGGCTTGTATTTAAGCCCCAGCTTTGCCGCTAGTGAAAACCATTTTACGATGGAGTTTAATGCGCGGGAGCAATGGTTTAATTTACCCGTACCTTATCGCTCGAATCAGGTAAGTGCTATTTTGCCCATATTTTTGCGAAAACACAGAATTTCAAATATTGGTGGTATAGGTTTAACTTTTTTTAACGATGAAACCGGTATTGTCGGGTTGCAAACAACAGGTTTGACACTTAGTCTCGCCTACAATTTGAGGCTATCTAAAGATGACCTGCATCATCTCGATTTTGGTTTGCAGGGCGGCTTCTTTCAAAGACGTCTTTCCTTAAATAATAATGTTCAGACCGGAAACCAGTACAGTACAGGAGTAGGATTTGATGGTACACTGAATAGTGGACTTCCAATTATTAGCCAATCTGCATCAGGCAATGAACTTGCTGCAGGCTTGATGTATTATTTTAATCCGGATAAAGATTTTTCCAAATCAGATATTAGTGCCGATTTGGGATTAGGCGTATATCATCTATTGCCCGTCAATTTATCATTGACTTCAGAAACGCATGAGTTGCCGATGTTGATCAATATTTATGGGAGCTTATCATGGCATACAAGTAAACGCTTTTACATTCAGCCACACGTATTATCCTCACTCCAGGATGGCAATGTGTTCCTAAATACAGGAATGTTGGTGCATTATATTTTCCTGGACAAGCACACGGTGTTAATACCACATAAATTAAGAATTGGTTTTTATTACCGACATCAGGATGCCATAGCGCCATTGATTGGGTTTGGGAATGAGTTTTATAATATTGGCTTCAGTTATGATGTTAGTACTTCTTTAGGTGGGCAGATTCCGGGAACGGGTTCTATTGAACTTTCTATGCAAATTTCACTTTATACACCACGTAACGATGGAAGCCTTTACCTACAGCCTCGTTATCAACTGGATAAATAACGATTATTTCGGTGTTAGAATTATTTCTTTCGGGATGACAGAAAGATTGTGATCACTGGCATGTGGAATTTCGAAATGAAGTTCTTTGTAACCTTCGGCGACGATATTGATATCATAGTTCCCTTTTTCAGATAGTATGATGTGGTAAGACCCATTAGTTCCGTTTGAGTAATACTCACCGATGATAACATCTGAATCTTTGTCTCTTACCTGGATGAGTGCTTTTACGGGTTTCTCCATTTTAGAATCCAATATATGTCCGCTTCTCAATAATGTTTTAGCCTCACTCAGTTGAAACATTTCGGCATAGAAGATGTCTTCGTGTCCGTTTGATTTATGTCCGACCGATGAAAAATAAATGCGCTTGCCATCAGCTGTCCATGTACAATAGATGTCATCATGAGCAGAATTAATCGGGTATCCTATATTCTCTGGTAAGGACCAATGGTGTGTGTGGTCGTCTTTGTGAGTAACGAATATGTCGTATCCTCCCATAGTTTGATGGCCATCCGAACTAAAATACAGTGTTTTACCATTTGGTAAAATGTGAGGGGCATCTTCGTTGTACTGTGTGTTGATTAACGGGCCCAGGTTGATTGCTTTACTCCACTTTCCGCGTTCATCTTGTTTGGAGAAATAAAGGTCTGTTCCTCCATAGCCACCAGGGCGGTTGCTGGCGAAGTACAGGGTTTTATCATCTGCCGAGAAGCACGCGCTGGGTTCCCAGTATTTGGTGTTGATTACATCAGGGAATTTTTTAGCCTGTGTCCAGATACCATTGTTAAATTTACTATAATATATGTCGCCATGTCCATGAATATCAAAACGATAAATAAGAAGGAATAAACCATCGGCAGTAAGCGATATTGCAGCATCCTGGTGGGTGGTGTTGATGTGGTTACCCATATTTTGAGGACTTGTCCAACTGCCGTCTTCTTTTTTATGACTTATGTAGATGTCTTCATCAAATCTGCCGTCATCATGGTTGTGGTGTCCGCCGGTTGTAGAAGCTTTTTCAGCAGTGAAGATGAGTGTTTTTTCGTCGGCGGAAATAAGTGGACCGTATTCCGGGTCGGGCGTGTTTATTTTACCACCAAGTTGCTTAATTTCTACCTTTAGCGGGTTTAGACTGATTTCCAATCCAAAGTTGCAGGCAGCAATTTCTCTTTCCAGTTCCCTGATTACTTTTTCGTTATGTTTGATTTCGCTCCTGTTGGTGGCCTCCAACAAATGTTCTTTGTATTGTTGATAAAACTGCTTTGCCGTTTCAAAATCATTGTTTAAATGGTAAGCTTTTGCGAGATAAAATAATAGTGCTTTTGGGTGATTTTCGGCTTGCTCATAACACTTCTTTAAAGGAGGCAGTGCTTCGTCGTTGCGTTCCTGAACAAGGCTTACACCGTAAGGGTACAGGTAATTGCCGTTATTCGGATCGTTCTTTAAAAGTTCCCCGAAATATTGAATGGCCAGGTAAAACTGCATACTATTAAAGCTATCATTAGCTTTACTTTCAAGTTCCAAAACCTGATGATGAGACTGACCAATTGCTGCGGGTTTTATAAATAGTGAAAATAGGAAGACGATAACTCCCGGTAGTACCTGACGCATTTGACTCATATCTATAAAGGTATAAATAGCTCTTTAAACGAAATTTTGTACGTTTGTGTTGCCTCAATCGGGCAACATTTTAAATCTAATTAAAATGTTTGTTATTTTATTAGAAAGTGTCAGGAAAAAAATTAAATTTGGATTTGTATTTTACGCATTTGGTACACTTTAGGGAAATTAAAATACTGTTTGTGATTCTTTTTGTTGGCTTGTTCAAAGTCACAGGTCTGTATGCACAAGATATTCAATTAGCCCAGTTCTATGCGGCTCAAACATATTTAAGTCCTTCTTTTGCAGGTGGTACGCACCAAACGAGGGCTATGGCACACCAACGTCTTCAATGGCCCAGACTAGATGCCAAGTATATTACTTCATTATTCTCATTTGATAAATATTTTTCAAAATACAACAGCGGTTTTGGTGCCGTTTTGCTAAGGGATCAACAAGGGACTGGTGAAATTGTGTCTTATTCTATTGATTTGCAATATGCTTACGAGGTGCATATTAGTGAGAATTTATCGTTTAGGCCAGGTTTGCAGGCAGGATATGTATTTAGAAGCTCCAATTATTCAAACTTAACAGTGCCCAGTCAGTACGACCCGGATTCGGATGATTTTGTTGGCGGCCACAGTTATGGGGATGCACTCACTACTTATTTTGATTTTGCCAGCGGAGGTATCGTTTATACACCCGAGTTTTGGATAGGCTATTTTGGCCATCACCTAAATAGACCCGATCAGGCTGTTTTTGTCGATGGCAGTAAACTGCCCATGAGGCATACATTTGTAGGGGGGTATAAAATACGCCTTAAAAAAATTAGTGATATAACATTCTCTGACATGGAGCATGAAGCGAGTATCACTCCGACTTTTCACTATAAGTCCCAAGGTAAAAATGATCAGATAGATATTGGAATTTACATGCATTATGATCACTTATTGGCAGGTTTTTGGTACAGGGGTATTCCTTTTAAGAAGTTTAAACCCGAATTTCACAATAATGAGTCCATGGTTTTTACAGCAGGGTGGAGATACCACAGATGGTCTCTTACCTACAGTTTTGATTGGGTAGTATCTAAATTAGCAATGGAAACGGTAGGTGGTGCACATGAGATAAATATTACTTTTGTGAATTTAAGTAAGTATAAGAAACAGCGGGTTATGAAAAGGATTCCTTGTCCAAACATATATATCGAATAAGAGAACGGAAGATTTTTTTCGGTTAATACAATTTAAATCACCATTTCTATAACATGTTATTGTAAAATTCGTATGTCCGTATATGGTTTTATTTAGAACCATAAAATTTTATTTGTGATTAGAAAAATGTAAATCTTTAAGGTAAGATTTCATAAAAAACTGAAGATAAACTTATGAAAAGAAGTTTGCTTTTATTTTTCACTATTTTAATCTCTATATCTGCGCGAGCAATTAAGGTGGAGTGGGGTACAGTAGTTAAAGAATACTCGAGCCAGCGTGGTGATCAGCAATATTCAGCTAAACAGGCATTAGAAAAACCTAATGTGTTACCTCAAGGTGGTGATACGCCATGTGCCTGGTCTCCGGCAAAACCCAACAATTCTAAAAAAGAAGAGTATATAAAAGTTCGGGTGAATCACCCCGTATTTGCCAGACAGGTTATAGTTTGCGAAAGCCTGAATCCGGGTGCTATCAGCGAAGTTTATGTTTATAGTAGTGCCGGGGAAGAACATAAAATTTTTGAAAATGAAGACCCTGCTCATGCCGGATCAGCTACCAGGGTGTGGTCTCATGTTTTTGATGCGCCTACCAAATACAAAATAAGAGATATTAAAGTCGTGCTACGAACCGATAAGGTTGATGGATTTAATGCTATCGATGCTATTGGTGTATCCGAATCTGAGAAGCCGTTTACCCCGAGCGTGAATGAAGTGAAAGCCGATTTTGGCTCAAGAGAGAATGTAGGTGAGCAAATTAACTCGGCATATGCTGAATATTTGCCTCAAATTTCGCCGGATGGTAAAACCTTGTATTTCGCCAGAAGACAGCACCCTCAAAATACGGGTTCTAAAGGCGCCGATGATATTTGGGTGTCTCAGCGAATCGGTTCCAACTCATGGGAAGAGGCGGTGAAGTTACCTGCACCTCTTAACGATGAATATGACAACTATGTTTACAACATAACACCCGATGGTTCCTCGTTGCTTTTAGGAAACGAATATAAGAAAGGTGAACAGCCCCTACCGGGTGTGTCTAAGAGTTATCGTACTGTAGACGGTTGGAGTTACCCTGTAGCCCAGGAAATAGAAGGTTTCTTCAATGCAGGTGCTTATAACGAATTCTTTCTTGGAGCAAACAAAAAAATATTGATGATGACAACAGATATTGGCACTTCTGAGGGTTATGGAGACAATGATTTGTATGTCAGCTTTTTGAAGAAAGATAAAAAATGGTCCAAACCCAAGAATTTGGGACCTGTCTTAAATACTGCCGGGGCCGAAGCTGCACCATTTCTCGCTGCTGATAACAAAACGCTGTTTTTTGCTTCGGAAGGGTTTTCGGGCTACGGTAAAAATGATATCTATATTACCAAAAGACTGGACGATACCTGGGAAAATTGGAGCGAGCCAATTAATATGGGTGAGGCCATAAATAGTGATGAAAATGAACTTTACTTTTCCATGCCGGCATCGGGAAATTATGCCTATTTCGTTTCTAGTAAACAAACATTAGGTATGAGCGATATTTTTCGTGTAAAACTTCCGGCTGAAATAAAACCTCAACCGGTAACATTGGTATCCGGAAAGGTGATTAACGTAAAAACGAAACAGGAGCTACAAGCCAATATTGCCTATGAGATACTTCCGGAAGGAATAGAGGTGGGAGTAGCCCAAACGAATGCGGCGACCGGACAATATAAAATTGTACTTCCTCAGGATAACGAGTATGCATTTCACGCTGTTCTCAAAAACTTTATTCCCGTTAGCGAGCGCATCGATTTAAAGCGCGACGAAGGGGAAGGTGGCTATGAAGAAATAGAAAAAACGCTTTTTGTAGTACCTGTTGTGATGGGGCAACGTATGTTGTTGCAAAATGTCGGTTTTGTGCGCAGTAAAAGTGAACTCCTTGAGCATTCCTTTCCAGAGCTTAACAGGCTTGCACAAATTATGAAAGACTATCCTACAATGGAAATAAAGCTTCAGGGACATACCGATAATACGGGGACGGCACCTGAAGAGAATTTGCGCCTGTCTAAGGATAGGGCCGGAGCCATTAAAAACTATTTAGTTGATAAGGGCGTTCAGGAAAAAAGGATGACGTTTGAAGGCTTTGGAGGAAAAAAACCAATAGCTTCCAATAAAAGTGAGGCGACCCGAAAACTCAATCGTCGTGTCGAATATATTATAACGAAGATCTAACCAGGTATTCAATTTGAAGTGGTGACAATAAAAATTGTCAACGGCTTTTGAAAAGCCTGAACTTCTTCTTTTTTGTCTTTTTTCGGGGAACGTACTTCTTGGGTGGAGTATTTGCTCTTCTGTGGCTCAGTTCGGTCATTGATTCTATGTGCTCATCATCATCATGATCATGATGTTTCTTACCAAACAGACGATTAAAAAGTCCCGGCCTTTTGTCTGCATAAAGCTCACAATCACAAATTTCTTTTTCACGACTACTCATGCGCGGAAAGGGAGTTTTTGTTAAAGAACTAAACTCATCGTCTTTCTTCATTTTATTCCAGAATTTGGCCCATATCGGCAATGCCATATTGGCTCCTTGCCCTAATTTACCAGAACTAAAATGAAGACGTTGATCATCAGCACCAACCCATACTCCGGCTAATAAAGATGGATTAAACCCGATAAACCAGCCGTCAGCATAAGATTGAGTAGTACCTGTTTTTCCTCCAATTTGATCTCGAATGTTATAAGTGGAAGCTAATCGTCGTCCGGTTCCGTTCTTAACAACACTTTGCAACATATTGGCCATTAAATGCGCATTTTTCTTGCTCAGTACCTTTTCTTCGTTGCCTTTTTTTCGATAGATAACTTTGCCTTTTTTATTTTTGACTTCTTTGATCAGTTGAGGTTTTACTTTTACCCCTTCATTGGCAAATGAGGTATAAGCTCCCAGTAACTCCAACAATGACAAATTTGCCGTTCCTAAAGCCACAGAAGGTCCATCGGGAAGTTTACTGTCTATTCCCATTTTTCGGGCAAATATTAACGTTTCTTCCAGTCCGGCTTCCAAAAGTACTTTTACACTTATAGTATTTACAGAATTTGTTAAGCCTCCCTTCATAGTGTAAAAGCCTTCATAATTCCCGTCGGCATTTCTGGGGGACCAGTTATCGTATTCTTCATAAATTTCACGATTGTTTTTGATGTATTTGCAGGGTTTCATCCCATGTTCCAGCGCATTGGCGTAAACAAAAGGCTTAAAAGTTGAACCTACCTGTCGCTTGCTTAGAACATGATCATATTCAAATATTTTGTGGTTTAGTCCTCCAACCCAGGCCAATACTTCTCCGTTGCCAGGGTTTATTGCCAAAAAGCCTGCATGTAAAAAAGCCATATAGTGTCGCAGCGAATCGAGGGCGCTACCCTCAATCGTAATATATTCTTTAGGGGTATAAAGTTCAATTTGCTTCACTGTTTTAAGCTTAGCAATTATTTCTTTATCACTCAGGTTTTGTGCTTTGAGTTCTTTGTAATCAGGTGTTTTTTTTAGGTTGCTTAAAAGCACTTTGGAGCTCGATCTGAGGATTTTACTTCGTCTTATATGTTTCTTAAACAAGGGTTGTAAAGTACCCAGGTGTTCAAGAACAGCTTCCTCTGCATAGGTCTGCATTTTTGAATTGATGGTTGTATGAATTTTTAATCCATCCGTGTAAATGTTATAAGGTTCACCATCTTCGTTTTTAGTAGTTTTGCTCCAGTTCTCCAATTCCTTGCGAATGTGTTCCCTGAAATAGGTAGCAATGCCCGAATTTTTTGTAATGTGCGTGTAATTGAGTACTATTTCTTTTTTTACATTAATCTCTAAAGTTTCCTTGTCTATATATTCGTATTTAAAAAGTTGGTTTAATACGATATTTCTTCGGGTTTTTGATTTTTCCGGGTTGATTCTGGGGTTATAAGTAGTAGGAGCCTTTAATAAGCCGATAAGTACCGCCGCTTGTTCAATGGATATTGCGTCTGGTGTGGTATTATAAAAACGCAGGCAAGCAGCTCCAATCCCGTAGGTATCTTCTCCAAATGAAACTGTATTCAGGTAAAGTTCGAGGATGTCGTTTTTTGAGTAGCACTCTTCCAATAATTGAGCTATTATCGCCTCTTTGATTTTGTTTACGGGCATTGTAAGAGCTCCATGATTTTTGCGTCCGTACAGGTTTTTGATCAATTGTTGACTAATTGTGCTACCGCCCCCTGCACTTTTGTCTCCTAATAGTATGGATTTAAATATTACGCGAAGCATGCTACGTCTGTCTACTCCTTTGTGTTCATAGAAACGTGCATCCTCCGTGGCAATGAGTGCATTTATTATATGAGGACTTAAATCGTCAAATTTTATATTGGTTCTGTTCTCTAAGAAGAATTTCCCTAATAATACACCATCGCTTGAGTAAACCTCGGAAGCTTCATAGTTTTGAATGTCCTGTAATGTTTCTTTGTTAGGAATTTCTCCAAAAAATCCAGCCTTGACAGCATAGAAAAATGAGACGGAAGCGACAATAATTAGGGCGATGCATACAGACAACGTAATAAGTGTTCGCTTAATGATCGTTTTTATAGACAGGTCTTTAATCGCTATAATAGACCGGAGCATGGATTTTAGAATAGTTAACAGCTTATTAAGTACTGCTGAAATCATACGTCCTATCGTTTGGTATAAAGTAAGATTCTTTCTATTAAAGAATTATTAAGTAATCCTACAAAATTGCCTATTTTTTCGATAGGAAGCTATTTTGATCGAAATTATCTCAAAATCCCGGAAAAAAAAGAATCAAAATTTCGTTTGTTACGTACTACATCGTACAGAAAATCTCAGCGCGCCATTTTCACGTTATGGGGACGTATAAGGCCAGGAAGGATATGGAAGCTACTCATGCTTTTTTGAAGAGATTTTCAAATTAACAATTAATGAGCGATGTAAAAAAGATATTTATTGTAGGGTCTGACAAGTCTAAATTGTTAGAATTAAATGATCGTCTAAAGGATGTTGTAGGTGAGGCATACGAGTCTGTAATAAAGGAAGTGAACGATTCTGTGATTGAGTTAGGCTATGACTATCCCGACCTGCTTATTTTTAATGAAGAGCATCATGAAGCGTTTTTCTTAAAGCAAATATTGAATAGTGCTAAACGTAAGTACCCTGAAGTTCCTATGGTTTTGCTAAAAAAATACGATACTGAAAAGCAAGAAGCGTCTTATTTTAATGATTCGGTCATGATAATTCCAAATGATGAACTCAATAGGATTAAACCTATATATAATAAATTAAAAGGGGAAAACGATACTTTACAAGAGAAGAGTGAGATCGAAATTATAGGTGATAAGCTGGATATTGCAGAAGAAGGTGGGAAATTAGGAGTATGGGAGTGGGATGTGCAAGCAAATAAATTGGCATTTAATAAAAGGCTGGCGCAGATTATGATGTTTTCTCATGACGAGCTAGCCAAGCAACTGGTGCTGGTGCCCAATAAGTTGAGTTTCTGGGATAATGTATTGCACCCGCATGATATACAAAATGCGAGTAATGCCTTGAAAAGGCATTTAAATGGAGAAACACCTGTATATAGTGTGATTTACAGGGTTTTGACGCAGGATGCAGACTGGAAATGGGTTCAGGATCATGGAAAAGTAGTGGAATTCGATGGATTTGGTAACCCTAAGTTACTTTATGGGGTAATTATAGATATAGACCAGCAATTAAAAACGGAGGATTCTCTCATAGAAACCAACAGGCGCTACACCTCTTTAATTGGTAGTTTGCCGGGGGTGGTTTTTAGATGGGGCCTGGATAAAAACAAACCTGTAGAATATATTAGTGATCGATGTAAAGATCTGACCGGATTTTATGGCAGGGAGTTTTATGCTGGGGAAAGCCCACTCAGCTGGGGAAGTTTAATTAATGTTTCGGATATCGAAAGAATATGGCATGATGTTCAAATTGCTGTGGCTAATAAAAGGCAGTATGAAATTACGTACCCAATTAAAACAAAAATGGGAGAAGAACGATGGGTAATAGAGCAGGGGAGCCCGGTATTTAGTGAAGATGGACAAGCGGTTGCTTTTGAAGGTTTTCTCTATGATGTCACGGATAGAAAGAAGGCGCAGGAAAAAATAATATCGACTATACTCGAAACAGAAGATAAAGAAAGGAAAAGGATTGCTAAGGAAATTCATGATAGCCTTGGACAAAACCTGACCTCCGCTTTAATGAGTTTTGAAGGTATTGCAAAAGATTTAGCGCAACTTTCTGATAAAGGTAAATTGTGCTTTGAGAAGGGACTCGATTTCTTGAATAATGCCATCAATGAAAGCAGGGGGATTGCGCATAATTTAATGCCAAAGTCGATTGAAGATTTCGGCTATATTCCGACAGTCGAAAGTATGTTGGAAGGTTTAAGGATGGCTTCTACTGTTAGTTTCTCCTTTTACAGCAATTTTGATAGCCGCTTAGATCAGGCTGTCGAGATGAATTTATACCGCATTACCCAGGAGGCAATCAATAACATATTGAAACATGCCAATCCCAGTGAGGTATCAATTCAATTAATACAACATGAAGATGAGTTAATTCTAACCATCGAAGATGATGGTGATGGATTTGAAATAAAAGATGTAAATAGTCATTTCGGACTAAATAGTATGCGGAACAGGGCTCAGTCAATGGCTGCAATATTTAGTCTGGATAGTAAACCAAAAAGAGGAACATCGATTATGATTAGTGTTCCTATAAAAAAGGATAAATAATATGCGACCAGTCAAAATATTGCTTGTAGACGATCACAAGGTGATACGTGACGGCGTCAGGAATTACCTAAGTGAGGATCCTGAAAAATTTCAGGTAGTGGGCGAGGCTCCAAATGGTAAAGAGGCACTTGATATTATGGATAGAGTGCATCCCGATCTAATTATGTTAGATATAAATATGGATGAAATGGACGGGATTACCCTCGCTAAAAGAGTTCGTGAGCGAGATGAAGAAATAGCCATGATTGCCTTGACGATGCTGAACGAAACGCTGCATATCAAACAAATGTTAAACGTCGGTGTGCGCGGATATTTACTAAAGAATTGTGGGGCAACCCAGGTTAAAGAAGCGATTACCGCGGTGCTTCGAGGGGAGTGTTATTACAGTCCTGAAGTAACTAAAAACATTCTAAACCACCTGAGCAATAGAGTAGCTAAACCTACCTCCAATTTGAATGAATCGGTAAGTTTGACGAAGAGAGAAAAAGAAGTACTCGAATTAATTGTCAAGGAATACTCCAATCAGGAAATAGCAGACAAATTGTTTATAAGCTTGAGAACCGTTGATGCACACAAACGAAACTTACTGGAAAAAACAGGAGCAAGGAATGTTGCCGGGCTTGTCAAATATGCCTACAGTCATAATTTGTACGAGGGTATATAAAAACGGGAAAGAGAGAACTGTAAATCAAGAGGCTGTATAATACAACCTCTAATTTTACTTCATGCTTCTATTTATTCACTAATTCCAATATAAACCATGTCTTCTTCGATTTTTATTGGATATGTTTTTATAGACTCACAATCATGATCATCAAGACAATCTCCTGATTTAAGGGAAAATTGCTTTTTATGAAATGGACATGCAACTTTCGGTTCACCTTTGGCATCACCTATTAAACCTCTCGATAATGCCATTTGCTGCTTATGGGGGCATAGGTTTTGTGTAGCATACCACTCGCCCATTGAAGTGAAGTTAAATACGGCTATTTGTTCATCTTTGTATTTTACGCATGCACCGCCGTCTTGTGGGAATTTGTCTACCGATGCGGCTTTAAACCAAGTAATATTTTTAGTGTCTAAATCTTTGTTTTCCATAATTTCTAAATTGTCATTCTCTTAACGATCGTTTCGGGGTCTACCAGGGTTTAGGCATAATCTGTCCACGCATATCTACAAATTCAATATTAGGATCTTTTTCTTCATCGTTAACAAAATGAGTAAATTTTGCTCGTTTTTCCGGGTCTTCAACAACATCCTTCCATTCACATTTAAATGTATCTACCTGGTTTTGCATGTGCGCTTCCAATTCGTCACAAATACCCAGGCTGTCATTGATAATTACGTCCTTTAAGTAAGACATGCCACCTTCCAGCTTATTAAACCATGTGGCCGTACGTGTTAATGGATCTGCTGTGCGAATATAGAAAGAAAGTATTCTGTCAATGTATTTTATTAATGTTTCAGTATCGATGTCTGTAGCAAACAATGCAGCATGTTGTGGCTTTGTACCACCATTTCCACATATGTAAAGCGCCCATCCTTTTTCGGTCGCAATAACACCTATATCTTTACTTTGGGCCTCGGCACATTCTCTTGTACATCCCGATACCGCAAACTTTAACTTATGCGGAGCTCTAAGTCCTTTGTACCTGTTTTCGATGTCGATGGCCATCTTTACAGAATCCTGAACACCAAAACGACACCATGTAGAACCTACACAACTTTTAACAGTTCTTACCGATTTACCGTAAGCCTGTCCTGTTTCAAATCCTGCTTCGATTAATTCCTCCCAAATATCAGGTAGATCGCCTACATGTGCACCAAATAAATCGATACGCTGACCACCGGTTATCTTACAGTATAAATTGTATTTTTTTGCTACCTCTCCAAGTACAATCAGTTTTTCGGGGGTAATTTCTCCGCCTGGTACACGAGGAACCACCGAATAGGTACCACCTCTTTGGATATTGGCAAGGTAACGATCGTTAGTGTCCTGGATGGTGTCTTGCTTCAACACAAGGTCGTTCCAATGACTTGCAAGAATAGAACCTATAGCTGGTTTGCATATTTCGCAACCACAACCGGAACCGACCCCTTCAAGTACCTCTTTGTAAGTCTTGTAACCTCGTACCTTAATGATGTCATATAGCTCCTGACGACTATAATCGAAGTGCTCGCAGAGTACTTTTTTAACTTCTATACCTAGCTCTTTTAATGCCAGTGTCTGAATGTCTTTTATGAGTGGCAGGCAACCTCCGCATCCCGTTCCGGCCTTTGTGCAGGCTTTGAGCGATGCCAGGTCCTGGTTGCCGTCTTTCACAGCCTGTATAATGTCTCCTTTGGAAACATTTTCGCAGGAACAAATCATTGCGCTATCCGGTAGGGCTTCTACGCCACTTCCGCCATCATCACTGCCACTGGTTTTAATAATCAATGATTCAGGTTCTTCGGGAATTTTCATGCTGTTTAAAGTCATTTGTAACAGCATGTTATATTCTTCTGCTTCACCGACCAGGATCCCGCCGAGTAGGTGTTTACCATCGGGTGATATGTTAATACGCTTATATACACCAGAAGAACTGTTCTCATAAACAATTGACTTAAAGGGAGCCAGTTCACCAAAAGGGTCTCCAAAACTTGCAACGTCAACACCTATTAACTTGAGTTTTGTAGACATATCGGGCTGTATAAATACCTTTGAGCCTTCATTGAGCTGTTCGACCACCACGTCGGCCATATCGTAGCCCGGAGCAACGAGACCAAAGATCATGTTGTTAAAGAGGGCGCACTCACCGATGGCATAAATGTCTTTTGCCGACGTTTCCATTTTCTCGTTTACAACTATTCCTCCCCGTGGCCCAATTTCTATGTCCGCCTTTTTTGCTAACTCATCACGAGGTTTAATTCCGGCAGAGATTACCACCATATCTACAGGAAGTTTGTCTCCATCGGCAAACTGCATTTCATCTACAGAACCATTTCCGGCAAAGCATTTAGTGTTTTTATTTAAGTGGATGGATACACCGATGTGCTCGATTTTTTCTTTTAAAAAATCTGCACCTTTGTTATCTAGTTGACGAGGCATCAACCTCGGAGCAAATTCAACTACATGTGTTTTAACTTCCAGATCCAATAAAGCTTTGGCAGCCTCCAGGCCTAGTAGACCACCGCCTATTACAGCCCCTACTTTGGCTTTTTTTGCATAGCTGGTAATTTGTTCCAAATCTTCAATAGTTCTGTAAACAAATATTCCGTCTTTATCAACGCCGTCAATAGGTGGGACGAATGCCGAAGATCCGGTAGCAAGTACGAGCTTATCGTATGAATGAACTTCGCCTTTATATGTTTTTACTTCTTTTTTGCCAGGGTCAAGTTCCGTTATAGGAGAAGATGTCAAAAGCTGGATATTGTTTTCTTCGTACCAGCTTCTTGGAGCCATTTCCAGATCTTCAACCGTACTACCGGAGAAATAAGCAGACAGGTGAACACGGTCGTATGCCACCCAGGGCTCTTCTCCGAAAACAACAATCTCGTTAGTAGTATGCATTCCTTTAGCTACTAACTTTTCGCAAAATTTGTAGCCGACCATCCCGTTACCGACTACTATTATCTTTGATCCTGTAGTACTCATGATTTGTTTCTTTGTTTCTGCTCGGTGCAAATATAGCCATAATTATCTAATATCGTAAAAATACTGAGTAAAAATACTTAATTTTTTGATGGCTATCCGAAATGCAAATTACGAAACATGGCCATTTTTAATGAGAGGTAATCCATGCGTGTACCTAAAAAATCTGCTTTATCTTGTTGTAAAATGGTATTATTGATACTTTTTGTGTCTTAGTCATTCTGAGTTGTAGCATTTTTGTTCATTTCAGAGGTAAACAGACCATAACAGATGCTTCCAGCGCTGTTTGAAAGCGTTGACTTTATTAAGATTATAGCAAATTCATTCAGTAATTAAGTATTAACCCGTATCTTTGCTCGAGCTCATGCTTGAAAAAGACGACATATTGAGAAAGCAGGAAGCGAAGGTGAATACGTTTCGCTACTTCAATATTATCTATGCGCTTGCATTAACAATTATAGCCTTGGTAACCATTACCAGTCAGGTGTTGATTCAAAATTCGTTGAGTAATCAATTAACAGATTCTCATGTTGTGAACAGGGCTGGTAAACAACGTATGTATAGTCAAAAAATAACTAAAACCTGTTTGCAAATTGTTTCAGGTACCTGGAATGACCAGATTAAGCAAGTGCTTATAAGAGATATCGCCTCTTTTGAACGGAGTCATGCCACTTTACGGGAGGGCTTGCTTGTAAAACAGGGTAATACAAAAGAAGTAGATCATTATTTTTCAGAATTAGAAGAATATTTTAAGGTAATAATCAGCTCGGCTAACAAATTATTACTAATAAAAGAAGGCAAAGATTCATTAAACAATATCCATACAATATTGAATTCCATTGTGGATGCGGAATACCATTTTCTCATATTGATGGATGACATTGTTGACGAGTACGATCGGTTGTCGGCAGACAAAGTGCGAAGTTTGAAACGCACTGAGTATTATTTGATGGTAGTAGTATTGGGGGTACTTCTATGTGAAGTGATCTTTATTTTTCAGCCTGCTGCCAGAAGGATAAGGACGTTTATTAATAGTTTATTAGAGTCTGAATTAACAACGATACGTACAGCTGAAAAATTGAATGCTACTAATTTGGAACTGGAAGAAATAATCCGTCAGAACCGTGATATAAATTTTGCTTTAGACAAAGCCACAGTTATGATAAGAACTGATGAGTGGGGAAATATTTTATATGCTAATGACAAATACCAGGCAATAACAACGTACAAGGAATATGAGTTGATTGGTAAACCTTTGTTTTTCAATAATCAGGGAGGAGAAGAAAGTATCATCTATAAGCACATCAGGAACGAGAAAATAAAAGGTACCGTGTGGCAGGGGGAGGTATTGGATCAGTCTAAGACCGGGAAGAATTTTTGGCTGGATGTCACCATGATTCCTATAGAAGATGCGAAAGGTAAACTGTATCAATACCTGGTTGTATCAAGTAACATTACTTTAAGAAAAGAGGCTGAGCTGGAATTGCAACGCATCAATGAGGAAAAGCATAAGGAAGCACTGTCAGAGCAAAGAAAAGCTTCTTATGCAATCATTGAAGGTCAGGAAAAAGAAAGAAAACGCATGGCTGTGGAAATACATGACGGGGTGGGCCAACAACTTACTGCCCTTAAGTTCAGCGTGGAGGCTTTGAGTTCAAAGGATGATAAGCAGGAAAACCAATTTGAACACATACGACATGTTATTTATGACACTATAAAAGAAGCCCGGCGAATTTCTTCCAGCATATTGCCACGTGCTATTAATAATTATGGACTTGGTCCGGCAATTAAGGAAATGGTGAAATCGCTGTCAAGATCTGTTGTTACCGAGATCAATTTTGTAGACGAATTAAAACTACCAAGCCGCCTAAACAAGCAGATAGAGGTATCACTTTATAGAATTACTCAGGAAGCTGTGAACAATGCAATTAAGCATGCAGAAGCCAATCTTATACAAATAAATTTAAAAAATGATAAAGAGTTCTTAACTTTGACTGTTAAAGACGATGGTATTGGCTTTGATCAAACTGTTGCTTTAAAGAAAGTTCACGATAAAAATACTGGTAACGGGTTATCTAACATGAAAGAAAGAGCTGAATTAATTAATGCTCATTTTGTTATTGAATCTCTTCCAGATTTGGGTGTAATAATTTCTGTTCAACTTCCATTAATAGCAGACTGTTATGTCTAAAATTCGGATTGTGTTGGTCGATGACCACGATATAGTAAGAAATGGTATTAAACAACTTCTGGAAAACGAAGACGATGTTGAGGTAATAGGAGAAGGCGCTAATGGCAAAGAAGCCATAGATCTGGTTTCGACATTAGCTCCCGATTTGTTAGTGATGGATGTTTCGATGCCTGAGATGACAGGTATAGAAAGTGTGAAACGTATCAAAGAGCTTGGGCTCCGGACTAAGATTCTCATTTTATCCATGTTTGATGTTGAAGAGTATGTATTGGAGGCCGTTGAGTATGGGGCACTTGGCTATGTGTTAAAAGACGCAGACAAATACAAGTTCCTGGATGCGATTAGAACTGTTGCCAAGGGGAAAAGGTATTATGGCCATGATATATCCAGTTTTATCATAGACAGGTACCTCAATAGTACAGAAGACGGGGGTAGTACCAAGCCTGTCAGGACTTTAGATGTAGAACTGTCACGACGTGAGATAGATATACTGTCTCAGATTTCTAATGGCTTAAGCAATAAAGAAATAGCAGATAATCTTGGGATCAGTGTACGAACTATTGAGTCACATCGTTTGAACATGATGAAAAAGATGAATGCCAATAATGTTGCTGAATTGGTACGAATAGCGCTGGAAGCCGGAATTATATAAAAATATCACTGTCACTGCATAGGTTAGTTAGCTACGCAGTGCCAGGATAAATTAGTCTCTAATCTTCATCAGCTTTTACATATCCCCAGTTTTCCCCGGATTTAATGCGCCAAAGCTGCATTTCTGAGATTCCAAATTGCTTTGCAATCATTTTCATACGGGTTTTTCTGTTCGGATCATTGAGCTTTTTCTTAATTAGCTTTACCTTACTTTCGGTTAATTTGGCATTGGTAGGATTGCCAATAAACTTTAAACGTTCAGGATTTTGAGAATGATGGGCGGTTTTTTCTTTAAGTGTTGCCCATTTTAAATTGTCAACATGATTGTTGCTCTTGTCGTAGTCGAGGTGAAGCACATACTTTGCATCGGGACCTTTTGTAAGAAAAAGCTCCGCTACAATCTTATGGATATACCTGGATATGTTCTTACCGTTTTTACGTGTGGCGTTAAGTGTCAAATAACCGTTCAAATTTGAACCAGGCATCAATTTGCCATCTGTCTTATTGACTTTAAAGCTTTTTATTCTACCGAAGTTAGAAATTTTAAAAAGCTCATCTTCACGCCAATCGCTTTCACGATAGTCCATCCAGATTTCACCCCAATAATCTTCTTTTTTCATTTTGTGCGGGATTTAATGAAACTTAAGTAAATTATGGAATTTTTGATCATACAATAAACTGATTTTTATAGGAATATTTAGTCGTCTAATTGTCTTTTTCGACTATTTCTGAAGAAACCAGCATTTTGTATTTTGTTTTTGTATTCATTCTTTTTGTAAGAAGAAACTAAATTTAATTCTTTACATTCAATTGAACAACATTCATCGAAATTTTGTTTACATTTTTCGCATTGAATGAAAAGACGATGGCAGGCGTCATTCGCGCAATTAACGTGTGTATCGCATGGAATACCGCATTGATGGCATCTACTAATGATTTCATCACTTATACGTTCTCCGAGTCTTTCGTCGAAAACGAAGTTTTTTCCTTTGAATTTATTTTTTAGTCCTTGGGCCTTTGCGTCCTGAGCGTATTTAATAATACCTCCTTCCAGGTGATATACATTTTTGAAACCCTTGTGTTTAAAATAAGCGGTGGCTTTTTCACAGCGAATGCCTCCGGTACAGTACATTACAATGTGTTTGTCTTTTTCATTTTCAAGCATTTTTTCTACCATCGGCAGCTCTTCCCTAAATGTATCAGCCTCGGGAAGTAGGGCCCCTTCAAAATGTCCGACTTCCGATTCGTAGTGGTTACGCATATCCACTAAAATCGTATCGTCTTTGTCTGTAAGTTCATTGAAATTCTCGGCAGTTAAGTAAGCTCCCGTATCAGAAGGGTCAAAAGTACTGTCGTCCAATCCATCTGCTACAATTTTCTTACGTACTTTTATCATTAACTTGAAAAAGGATTTGCCATTATCCTCAAAAGCATTGTTTAGACGAACACCCTTTAGAAATGGAATATTGTATAATGTGGTTTTAAACTGCTCCAGTTTATCAGTAGGAACGCTGACTTGTGCATTAATGCCCTCATTGGCCAGGTAAATCCTTCCAAATACATCTATATCCTGTAAGAGGCGAAAAAGCTCGTCCCTAAAATCATGTGGCTCATCAATGTGATGGTATTTGTAAAAAGAGATGGTGGTTCGTTTCTCTGTAGAATTTATTAATCGTTCTTTTAATTCTTTTCCGTTTACACGATTATGTAAAGGTTTGTTCTTAGAAGCCATGTGCAAATTTAATGATTAAATTCAGGATCCTAAAATCTTTGGCAAGAAACGGTCATTTTAACAAATTATGATAATTTTTGAATCATCTCTCTAATTATTAAGTTTTTTTAAGAGAAATGTCTATTTTCGTTTTTGATGAAAGATTTAAGTAATACAGCAAATACTTTGTTGAAGAGCAAGTCTTTAAGGCTTACCAAAGCCAGACAGGAAGTGCTGAAAATTTTTCTGGAAAAGGATTATGCACTTTCACATGGAGACCTGGAAGATGCGCTTCCTTCCGACTTTGACCGGGTAACATTGTATCGAACGCTTAATTCTTTTGAGAGTAAGGGCTTGACGCATAAATTGATGGCAGGAGATGGTGTGGCTAAGTACGCACTTAGCGTAGGTGTATGTTCAGAGCACGATCATTATCATAAGCACATGCATTTTCATTGTGAAAAGTGTGACAATATTTTTTGTTTGGAGGATTATTTGGTGCCTAGCTTCAATATCCCTGATTCCTTTACCGTTAAAGATGTTGAAGTGAACATCAAAGGGATATGTAAAAATTGTAATTCCTGAGTTTTATGAGAATCTGCTTGCGTCATGCATTATACCTATGCATAGTTGTTTTTATCTTGTCTTGTACAGATGGTAAGGATTCAAACAATATCCAACAAAACAATTCTACAGCTATATCCGAAATTAATCGTCCTGCTAAAAGGCTGGTAAATATGACTTTGTCCGGAGGTCACAAATATAACGTAGGTAAAAAAATTGAAGTAAAAGTAGATTTATCTGTAGATAGCAGTGAAGTTGATAGTGTACGTTATTTGTTTAATAATACAATAGTTAAACCACTTAAGGGTGAAAGTGGTGTTATTGTATTGGATACAAAAGCCATGTTACCCGGAAACTATTACTTGGTGAGCAGCTTGTATAAAGATGGTAAGGTATTTTACACGAAAGACCTTACCGTAAAATTATTGGCGGGGAATACACCAAAGCAACGTTCATTTAAAATAGTTAATGTATTCAACCATGATGTAAAGTCTTATACACAAGGTTTGCTTTTTGACAAAGGGCATATGTATGAAGGGACAGGCATGCGTGGTCGGTCTGTTTTAAAAAAGCTCGATTATGAATCAGGGCAGGTTCTTAAAGAAAAAAAGCTTCCCTACGAACACTTTGGAGAAGGTGTGGCGATTGTAGGGGATTCCATTTTTCAATTGACCTGGAAATCGCAAAGAGTACATGTTTATAATAAAAATTCCTTCAAAGAAATTGCTGTTTGGCCCTATCCGACAGTTATGGATGGGTGGGGACTTACATACGATGGTACATCTTTAATAATGAGCGATGGCAGCAATACCCTTTTTTATATCAATCCTAAGGATTTTACGCTTGAGAAGGAAATTAATATTTATGACGATAAGGGCCCTGTCAATCAATTAAATGAATTGGAATTTGTTAATGGTTTAATCTATGCCAATGTTTATCAGACAGATAATATCGTTATCATAGACCCGGATAAAGCTTCTGTTATAGAACTAATTAACCTTAAAGGTCTATTAAGACCGGAGGACAGGCATACTGATATCGATGTGTTAAACGGAATCGCTTACCTGCAAAACGAAGATAGATTGTTTGTAACTGGTAAAAACTGGCCTAAACTTTTCGAGATTAAGCTCACCTCCGTTCAATAATCATTTTTCTTTTTTAAACACCGCTATAGTGAAATCCCTGTTTTTGAATTCACCGGCCAGACCTTTGAAAGTATCTTGCATGTCGTTAAATGCTACTTGACTAAAATTGGTAGTAGCAAAAAGTGACTTCACCTCATCGTCATCATAAATTTGAAACCCATATTTCGCTACTGCTAGCTCCAGCATGGTGCTCTTTTGTACAAATGTAATGAACACAAGGCCATTTGGACGTGCAATCCTGTATAGCTCTTGTGCAAATTCTTCGGGTTTGGCCCAAAAGTAAAGGGTGTTAACAGTGAATATACGATCAAAAGAAGCATCCGGAAAAGGAATTTTCTCTCCTTCGTAAAGTTCAAAACTGACATTTTTAGCAGGGAATGTTGCTTCAGCATATTGCTGCGCTTCTTTGTGCATAATCTCTGAAATATCCAGTCCCATATATTCGATTTCCGGGTAACACTCAAACAGATCACTTAGATGTTTGGCATTGCCATGACCAATTTCCAATACTTTATGACCGGGTTCTGCCTTTAAAAGATCAATTGTAGGTGCAATCATTGTGGAATTGGAAACATTCATCATATTGCCAACTTCAATGCCCGCCTCACCTGTTGGGGTTCTTAACTGGGCTGCAATTTGGCGCAGGTCATCTTCTGTTAATTCTTCTTTTTTCATCTCAGTCCTTTTGTGTTCGAATAGTGATAGCGTGAAAACACCATGGCTATGAGCAAAGTTCAATGATTAGCGTTTCTTTGCCTGTTCACAGTCGGAAGTATGTATTTCATAGATGCCGTCCAACTCGATTAGTTCGATGGCAATGGTACCTTCGGTAAAAGTAAAGCCGTTTTCTATAGTTCCGGTAAATTTGGGCGTTACTGAGTAATTGTCAATATCCCAGCTGTATAAGTTCATCATCAAATGATAAGTCTCAATCAGCGATAAGGTTTTGAATTGGTAGGAGTTGAGGTAGCAGCCATCGAATGGGGTGAATACGTGGTTGCCGTTTTCATAAACGGTGACCGTTTCTTTCATCACCATTTGTTCATTGTCCACTTGGATTGTTTTATCATTTTCATGCTCTTCGAGTTTGCTACCCAATATATGTTCAGGGAAGTAATCGTATCTATTTACTATTATTGGATTAATATCTACCGATGAGATGGCACCGCTGAATATGAAGCCTACTCCCTTCGACGATTTTACTTTCAGGTAACTTCCTTCATAATTAAGAACACCTTGGTAGGTTTTAGTCAAATTAGAAGATTTCGCAAGCGCTATAAATTCAATAGATTCGCCGTGCGCTAAATATTGCGTGTCAATTTTAGGGTTATTCAAAGAGGAAATAAGTTCCGTGCCATAAATATCCCAAATATATAACTTGTCTCCCCGTTCATATTGTTGCGACAAGGAGGGGGGAATTAACAACAGGAAAATAATAACACTGGTGTAGAATATTTTCATCACATTATGAGCTGAAAATGGAAATAATTGAGATAGCAAGTGATCATAAGCACTCTCTTTCTTAATTCTATTCGAAAATAATATTAATTCCGACTCCAAAAAAATGATAGGAGAATTTATTGAAATAATTCTGGTGTCTGTAGAGCACCATAGGTGCTATTTTAAAGACAGGAGCATTGTCTAAAATGTGATATAATTCTATAGAAGTCTCTTTTCTGAACTTAATGTCACTTTCATTATTAAACGAGCCTCTTCGGTGGATTGAAAGATTTGTAAGCTTATTGGCTAGCCTCCATTGAATCCCGATGAGGTATTCTCCATAAGTATACTCGGGGTCCAGAAGCCGGATGAGACCTAAGCCGGCTTCCAGGTTTACACTTAAAACAGGAATTCGGAGTATGGCAATCTGGTAATCGATGCTATTTAACGTTTCAAACCGGTCGTTAAATTGATGAAAACGAACTTCGGAAGAAAACAAACCCCAATTTCCTCTTAAAGCAATAGTTATGTTTGAATATAAATCGTGGTTGTCAAGGCCAAAAGTCGCCGGCAATAGTAAAGAGCTTCGTTCCTTATAGATAGAGTCCTTCGCTAATGCCAGGGATTGTGCCGGCGCAATTAATTCGAATAATACATCACTAATGAGGAAACCTATAAAGCTACTTCCCAAATCGTTATCTCCGGAATCGTCAGTGCCGGAAGATTCGGTCCTGCTTGTTTTGTCTTTTTTTACCTCTTCTTTTATATCCGAAACCGGACTTTGTGCGTAAAGGTATGCAGCGTTATGGAGTATGATAATAAAAAAAATGGCTAGTCTAAAAAGGCACATGGGCATCATTTAAATATACTTCTTAAATATATAAAAGAGCTGATAATAATAGATAAAAAATTAACGATACAAATGGCAATGCTTACATTTGTGAAAGTGAAACTATTTTTTTTAAAATGGTTAACTTTATAGTTAATAAAGACTAGTGTTTAATATGATGAATTCGTTGAAGAAGGTAGTATTGGTTTCGTTCTTGTTAAGTAGCTTATTAGTGAAGGCCATGGTATATCATGTGTCCAAGGACGGTGATGATGGTAATGATGGCACAGAGGTTTCGCCATTTCTAAGCGTTTCTAAAGCCGCAGAAGTAGCTGTTGCAGGTGATACGGTGCTGATTCATTCAGGAACTTATAGGGAGTATGTAAATCCTCAGAATTCAGGTGAAGCCGGATTACCCATTGTATATAAGAATTTTGAAAACGACATTGTATACATAAAAGGTTCGGAGGTCATTGAAAACTGGAAACGCATTAATACCGAATTATGGCAAGTCAAAATTCCTAATAGTTTTTTTGGTGACTATAACCCTTATTTATTGAATGTCGATGGAGATTTTCAATTACAAGGGCAGCAATACCACAGAGGAGAAGTTTATATAAATCATAAGAAGTTAAAAGAGACAAGATCAAGTGATCTTAGTGAATCGAACTTTTTTTGGAAAGTAGATGACCTTGTTGATTCAGTACTTATTACCGCCAATTTTGCAGGTTTGGATCCAAATATCAATATGACTGAGATCAATGTGCGGGAACTCCTGTTTTTTCCGACAAAAGGAAGAATAGACTATATCGTAGTGGATGGTTTACACTTTTACCACGCTGCACCAAACTGGCAGGCACCGAATGACGGAGGAGCTACTCCCAATATAACCCAGGTAGGTGCTGTTGGTTCTAAAATGGGAAAAGGTTGGGTTATTCAAAACTGTGAGGTAAGCTTTTCCAAAACTGCAGGTATAATGATGGGAGAATCTTTTACGGCAGGAGTAGCGCATTCTAACCTGGATTTATATGGAGGGCATACTGTTCAAAATAATATTATTACCAATTGTGGAGAATATGGTATTGCGGGTCAAAAAGGCTTTTCCAGATCCTTAATCAAAGGTAACCTGATCGAAGATATTAACACCGATCGACTGTTAGGTGGTTTTGAAACAGCTGGTTTGAAAGTATGGAATTGTACGGATTTAACGATAGAGAGTAACGTAATTAGAAGGGTATATAAGAGCAATTACTCTGTTTTTGGTATGTGGATCGACTATGCAAACCAGGGTACTCGTATTACCAGAAACATTGTATATGATAATAGTGGCGATGCCATTTGGCTGGAGGCGAATTTTGGACCAAATCTCCTGGATAATAACATTTTTGTAGGTAATGGCTCAGATCGGGGAATCGATTGTCATTCGGGAGGAACGATTCTGGCACATAATCTATTATACCGTTGCCATATAAACTACGGTATTCAATATTTTGATCAGGTAAGTGGCGGAGAAGGTAGAGGCGCTTATGTGGTAAATCCACATACGGCTGAGATCTATTTATTTACCAATGTTCAAAACGTATATAATAAAGTGTATAACAATATTATAGCAGGGTTTTCAACATCCAGCAATTTTTTCGCTTATAGTGATGAAGGGGGCGTTATCAATAATAACCTGTATATGGAGGGTGCTCCTTTGAGCCCGGGAGGTACAGATGCCACTGAAAGTGACGCATCTATCGACTTTAATATTAGTGAGACGCCAACCAGCGCGACGGTGTCATTTACGATGGATGATTCTTTCCAGGATATGAATACTCCTTTGGTTACTAATGAGCTTATCGGTAGAATACCACTGCCCAGACAGGGAATTGAAGATCAATTTGGAAATCCAATTACGGTCAATGGTGACTATGATCTTAGTATGAGGGATAGTACCCCTACTGTGGGACCTATCGAAGACTTAGTTGTTGGAGAGAACGTACTTGATTGGTCAGTAAGTGGATTTGCCTATTGTGGCAGCAGCTTTGAGTTAACAGTTGATGTAGTAGGAGAGGGGGCTGTAAATACAGCCGATGGAGTCTATGGAGAGTGTACTTTGTTGACATTAATTCCTCAGGCAGCCAGCGGCTATCGCTTTTCGCACTGGACGGGCGATATTGAGTCCGAAGAACAAGTGTTTAAGACCTATTTGTATAAAGATTTGAATATCACGGCAGTGTTTGTGGAAAAAGATGCTATGCAGTTATCTTTCAATGGATGGAAATTACAAATTCCAGGTATTATAGAAGCAGAATATTTTGATGAAGGAGGCGAATCCGTGGCATACCATGACGATACTATCAGAGCAGGTGACACGGTGTACCGGGCAAGCGAAACTGTCGATATCTATAAACTGACAGATGGATACGCGGTAGGTACTTTTGCCAAAGACGAGTGGATGGAATATACAGTGGATGTAAAAGAAGGAATTTATGATATTGAATTTTATGTAGGTAGTACAGTGAGCAGTGGTGCAAAATTAAGCTTCTATCTTGATGATGAGTTGATAGACGAGGTAGAAGTGGAAAACACCAATTCCGTAAGTTCGTTTGCAAAAGTTGAATTGGAAGCAGTTCATTTAAATGCGATGGAAGACGCCGTTCTCAAGATACTAGCTGAGGAAGATACATTACATATTGACAAAGTAATATTTGAATACATCCAGGCGCAACATTGTGTGGATGGTGTACAAAGTGGCGATGAAGACGGCGTTGACTGCGGTGGCTCTTGCGCGGATATTTGTGTTGGTGTGCTGCCAATCATCAACTTTGAAATCAGGACCTTTCCAAACCCGGTGCGCGCAGGAGAAAGTATCGTTTTTGATAGCGAAGAGCTGTTAGAGCGCGTAGAGCTGGTTGATCAGAGAGGCCAGGTAGTTGCTTCCCTTAAACCCGAATCTACCAGTTTTCAGTTTCCTGTAAGTAAGCTAAACACAGGGATGTACTTGCTCAAGGCCTTTGCAGACGGCCGTTATTGGAGTCAGAAAATAGTAGTAGAATAGTTCTAAAGCATTTAAGAAGTAACGTCAAACGACCTAATGTTTGGTGTTATTTCTTCTTTTATATTGTGCAAGGGTTTGTTCAATGTTGAAAACGGGGACATGTATACTACCCGGAGGTGAATTTCAATAATAAGTAAGCGACTAATTTTTTAACAGTGCTTGCAGATGTCTTAATAATAGAAGCCCTAAGCCAATAACGAAGCGATGTTGGACGAATCGAATACTATCCGCCTGTAGCTATATTCACCAACTACTCCGGATTTGTAATCCGGCGCTCATATCGTAGGATCTGCGATCCTTTTGCATAACCCACAAGATAAACTAACTTATTACCATTCCAATTTGTTAATCCGGAAGAGTGAGGCTGTTCCGGTTTTTATCGGAAAGATGTTATATTGGTAGCTAAACAGTCAGGAAATTTTATTTTGGGCTTAGGTAAAATCTTATGGGATGATTAAAAAAATAATTCTATTTTTTCTGCTTATTTCTGTTATTTCTAATTTAAAGGCGAGTGAGGACCCAAAGTGTAAATGTTTGAATCTTTTAAATTCAGCATTATTAGAGGTAGATACCGCTGACATCATAGATAAGGAAGTATATATCCAGAATATATATGATCGTCTTAAGACCACAAGTCCTGAGTTTAAAAAATGTTCAGATTATTTTTCATTAGCCTATAATATGTGGACAAAGGGTAAATTGCGTGTAATTTACCAGACAGGTACTTGTTCGAATTCTCGCGAATTTGCTTGGTGGATAGAGCAAGGCCCGATTATTCTTGATATGAATTTTGATCTAGAGAAAGAAATTGAGGAACGTCAATTAATGTCTGAGTTTGAAAGGTTAATAGATACGGCTCTTGTTTCTGATTTAATGATTCGCGTCAAGAAATTCATGGTGTCGCAACACAATGGAGATATTAATTACTTGTTATCCAACTTTCCATCTGATTATATAAATTTTTATGGTACAAATTATTTGAAGTCCAACATTTTGTTCCAACAGCAGATTAAAGATAGTTTGAATTTAAAAATAGAAGAGCAAGTGGTAAAGAGAATTCCATCCTTGATTAAGTATGGGGAAACGCTAATGTCTCTTATAGTTGTAAATGTTTCATATTCAGTTGGTAAAGTGCATAAAATGATTAGACATGAAGTGTTGGTTATTTCATTAGATGAAGGGGAGACATGGAATTTGCTTAACATTAACTATACTAGTTTGAATGCCCTGTCTGTTATCATGAAAGAAATATTTCCAATTGAATTAAGAAACAAATTGGATGAAGAATTATCAAAAGAATATCCAGCAAAGAATGGAACAGAATTAGGTGAATATTTCTGTGAATGTAACAATAAAATAGAAAAACATGACTTTCAAGGGTTATTAGATTGCATGAAAATATTAACAAAACATCATTTGTGGGAAGTTGAAAAAAACAGAATTCAAACTTACAAATACGTAAAAGAGTATTGTGATCAACATTCAGGAAATATTGTTTTTGATGGAGTGCCAAAATAAGCTTTACCAACATTAACTAAGAATCCAACTACTCCGGATTTGTAATCCGGCGCTCATATCACAGGATCTGCGATCCTTTTGCATAGCCTACAAGCTGCTATTGAGAATTATTACTATATTGCTAATCAAATACCTTAGAGCGCTTATTTTGGCCTAAAATGAACGAAACAATCTTAGCTATAATTGGCGACTTCTATGCGCCGCTGTCTTTTGAATGTCAACAAGATTTCTTTGCAAATTCCACATTAAAAACGTTTAAAAAGGGTACCGTCGTTATTCGTGAGGGGCAATATGCTCAAAAAGCTTATTTAATAGTAGATGGCTGTGCTCGGGCCTATTATTTAAAAGACGGAAAAGACATCTCAGATTGGTTTACGTTTGAGAACCAGTTTATGGCATCAATAGTGAGTTTTTTTAGTGAAGAGCCAAGCCCTCATTATGTGGAATTTATTGAAGATGCTACAGTATATGAATTTAATAAGACAAGCGTAGATTTGCTTTCAAACAAATACCATGATTTTGAGCGTTTGATAAGTAGAGTAGTTACCGAAACGATGTTGGGCTTGTGCGAAAGATTACATAGTATTCAGTTTAACAAGGCAGAACAGCGCTACGAGCATCTTTTAAGTATTTACCCCAATATAACGGAAAGAATCCCACTAACCCATATTGCGTCTTATTTGGGAATTACACTTGAAACGTTAAGCCGAATTCGCAAACCTAAAAATCGAATTTGATCTATATCAAATGACTTACTCCTTCATTGTTCGACCTTTGAACAATGAAAAAAAATAGCACACAAGGGCACTCAATTTGGGGCAAATGGTGGGACTCGATAAGAAAATGGTTTTATGGTATGTGGTTAGGCTACGAAACCCTTGTTCGTTTTTATGAATATGCTGTTGCTGTCAACCACTATTTTACAACGCAAGAAGAACGTATTTCGATATATATTGGAGCGATAGGCGCTCAAATCCTAAACGTATTTTGTAGCGTCGGTACATTCGCCATCTGTATCATTTTCTTAACTATTCCTGCTGTCTTCATCTTGTTCAAGTTTTTCAGTGTAGCTAAGCTTACGAACACTCATTTTGAGCAAAAATTAAAACGAATTTTATAGCCGAATAACGAAAATATAGGAATGAAAAACTCGGACAAAAAGTAATTGAAATCAAAATCGTTATATTATGACAATAAGCAACGGAAAAATCCTGGTATTTCTTGGTGGTTCACATTTTTTGTTAGGTATATCACCTTGGGCTTTTGGGAAACAGTTTAGCGTATTTTCTCAGAAATTGTTCTTTAAAATAAGTGATGGACTCTTGGAATTCTCGCTTCTCAATGGGCAGATGAACTACGAACATTTTGCAGCCTTTTGGTTCGTTTATTTTGGCTTACTGCTTATTCCGTTTGGGATGGCAATCGATTACATTGAAAAGACGAGTAAGTTCATTCCCTCTGCCCTGATTTATGTCTATTTATTGGTTACACTTGTTGGTGTGTACATGATACCACTTTCCGGAATGACATTTTTAATGTTACCTCATGCCCTATATATGTTAATAAAATCGAAAAAACGAATGCCTAACAACAAAGAAGAATAAATAGGTTATGTTTGCCGCGGTCGTTTGAATTAACCATTTACCTCATCGCTTCCCACCATTTCGTTTGAGGCAATTCATCCAATGTAAACGTTTGTCCAATCAATGGAGTCGTGATTGTTACGTTTTGCTTTTCAGCTTCTTTCGTAGCTCTGATGAGGGTCGTCCCAATAATGAGGTGCCAAATCAAACCTCGACCATCCTATGGGTAAATACACGGCTGACTTTAGATCAATACTTGCCTGTACACTTTGCTTGGGCCACATATGAACCGTTGCCCATGCTTCATCATAGGCACCACTATCAATAAATGAAATATCAAAGGGACCATACTTTTCACCGATTTTTTCGAACTCGTCAAAATAGCCGGAGTCACCACTGAAATAGATGTTACGCCTATCCGATTTGAATATCCAACCTCCCCAAAGTGTAGAATGACCATTTGTGATCCCTCTTCCGCTAAAATGCCTTGAAGGTACCAATGTGAACTCCACCCCTTTGTAGGTGGTGCTCTCATACCAATCCATCTCCACAATTTTGTTTTTAGCCACCCCCCACTTCATAACATGGGCCTTTACGCCTAATGGTACAAAAAATTGATCGACCTTGCTCGCAAACTCCTGGATTCCCTCATACTCCAGGTGGTCGTAATGATCGTGTGAAATAACGATTACATTTATTTTAGGAAGGTCTTTTAAATCAAAAGGATGTTCAAGTTCAAATGGTTTCCCCCCAATAACAACAGGAGAGGCATTGTGATAAACGGGGTCTGTGAGAATAGTCATGCCATTAGTTTTCATCAGTATTGATGCATGCCCCATCCAGGTAAAAGTTCCATCTTTAACCTTGTTCGTATCCAGTTTTTCTGATGGCAAAGGCTTCAGAGGATTCTTGTCATCCGGTGGGAAAAAGAAATCAGAAATGGAATAGTCTGCTCCTTCTTCAGAAGTTATAAGCGATGTAGGTACCAGGTTATGAAATTTTCCATCGTGGTAATGCTTGGACTTTTCAATTTTTTTCATGCTTTCTTCATTAGGGCTATCACCAAAGGTTGGATGTATGTTGACATAAAGAAGTGTACAGACAACTAAAAAGATCAATGCCGCAAAAATGTACATGATCACTTTTAAAATTTTCCTTATTACCTTTTTGATATTCATTTGCTATGTTTTTTATGCTGATAGTACCTTCTAAAAGTAACGAAGATAGTGCCTCTAATATAGTTGATTCTAAGAAAGAGCACTTCTTCGTACCTATTTTTCTTTTCCGACAATTTTTAACTCAACTGTAAGGTAAACAAGGTAATGTCAGCTTAAACGGCCACAATGTGTGCATGCCTGCCAATGACCGCCCAGGCTTTCGGTTTTGCATTGCCGAAGGGCATTAGACACACGCGTTTGCCGGCTATTGAACAGCCCTTGCTTTTGTAAAGGTGTAAAATGCCTCGCCAGTAGTTGCTGTATCGTTAAAGCAAGCCCTTGATGTTTATTATTCAATGTTATCCAAAGGGCTAAAGGCTCCTTTCAAAAGCACCTCACTAACATGCAAATAGATCAGTCTAAGCATCACCCGATGCTTGGGGTTCTTTGCTGCATCAAATAAGCGGACAAGTTCTTCCCTGCTTAAAATTTTAGGCAAGGATTTTTCTTCTTTAGGATAGGGAATACCTGCTGCTGGTAACGGGTCGTGACAGATCTCTCGATAGAAATAACGCAACGCAGCCACATCCAATTTTATCTTGGCCCAGCCATTGCCTCTTTCTTATAAAAAGCTGAGGTAATCTAGAATCTCATCCAGCTCCAGGCTATCGGGTAATGCTCCGTGAAACAAGCTAATGTCACGCAAACTACGGCGGTAAATCCGTACCGTACTATAGGCTTGTTCAATAGAAACACGTTTTAACAGGTGATTAAGTAATGAGGATAAGTCCTCTATTTGGTTGATGTTTTTGTCGCTAAGCGTGTAAACGCCTCCTTTACTGTTTTTAGAATTCATAAGGGTATTTTTTTTAGTTATGAATTCTTAGACGTATTTTTCACCACACACTACCGCGGTAGCGGTTTAGTGCAACATATTCTAAAGTTTATGTGTATTAATACTGAAAAATAAAACATAAGCGTAGAATTATACGGATAATTCTACGCTTTCTAAAATGGGAGTAAAGTACATATGTACTAATGAAAACAGCGGCAGAACAGATTAAAAATTTGGAATATGTCTATGTTAAATCATATTCAGGGTTAAGAGGGTATAATTATGAATCCTTGGTAAAGAAGAACAATGAGCAGATAGATCAAATTAAGCAAGACATAAAGACTGCTCGATATATGCAACGACCAAAATTGAAAAAGCAAATTGAATTTCTGAATGAAGAAATTAACATTTACAGTTCCCGAATAATAAACAATGATGGCGATCTTCATAAGTCTACTGTACCTATTGGCGAATGGAACAAAGATGATGAATTTGTAAGGGGAATTATCGAAATTCTAGCGCAACCATTGAATGATCAAGTTGCTGCTATGTGTGCTCCTGTCTTCAGGGATTCAATAGTCTTCTATTCTAGAGAAAATAAAGTTCAAGGAATACTGCATATATGTTTTGGATGTTTATGGATGAAGAATGAAAAAGAGGAAGATTTAGCGGTTGATGCTGATGCATTTGATAATATGAAAAAACATCTAATCCATGCGGGTCATCAAATCAAAGAACAATATTAAATGCTGAAACATTAAATAAAATCCATAGGTAAGCCGTGAGTTGGAAAGGGAAGTGGCAGTCTGAATCACCTGCAACTTTGCAAATTGCCATTTGTTTTTCGGGAATTTAAAATGTCCCCTCGCAAAGTTGCCTTGGTCTTAAATTGAGACTATATTGGTAGTTGAACGCCCTACAGCTTTTATTTTGGCGTTGTGTGCAAGCAGAAAAATTGAAACCACTAATTATAATATTGACCATTGTACTACTATTCGAACTTTATAGTTGTGAATTCAATAATGAACGACAAGAGTATGCCGAAATGCTAATTGAAAAGGTTGAGACTTTTCGGAAGGAAAATAATAGACTGCCTAAAGATGTATCTGAACTTGGACTTACTGAAAAAATGGATAGTCTGGCGTTCTATCAAAAACAGACCGACTCAACTTATATGGTTTGGTATGGGCTTAGTGTTGGAGAATCTAAAGTTTACAGGTCTTTAACAAAAAAATGGACTGAAGAAGGATGAAAAAGCTGTTCGCAATTTTGTGCCTTTGCTTCTTAGGTTCATGTGGGACTGATCAACTGGATTTTGAAAAATCTAAATGGAATGATAGCGTGGACGGTTTTTACAAGTACAGAGAATCTATGGCCAAAGACCTGATGGAAAATCACTTAAAAAAAGGAATGACATATCTGGAATTAACAGACTTAATTGGACAACCAGAAAATTTTGCCAACTTAAAAGAGAATACCATCGGCTACACTTTGATGGAAGATTATGGTTTGGACATTGACCCAATTGAAACAAAGACGCTAATGATTCAATTGACCGCAGATTCTTTAGTTCAAAATTTTAGAGTAAAACATTGGAAAAAATAAGCCAGCACACAACAATTAAGCTCTAATGCAGTGCGCTGAGGGCGCAGTTCATTGGAGCCCTTACCTGTATTAGTTAAGACTTAATCTGACATTTTAATTAAATTGTATAATATTAAAACAGATTAAGTGATGACAAGTGAAGACAAAATCATCAAGACCAAATTAGGATTATTAGAGCTTAGTAAACAACTAGGAAGTGTTTCACAGGCGTGTAAAGTGATGGGCTATAGTCGAGATTCATTTTACAGATTCAAACAACTCTACGAGCAAGGTGGAGAACTAGCACTTCAAGAAATTAGTCGTAAGAAACCAGTTTTAAAGAACAGAGTTAGTGAGGAGGTGGAAAAGGCAGTAGTTGCAATAGCTATAGAGTTCCCTGCTTTTGGTCAACAACGTTCAAGTAATGAACTAAAAAAGCGAGGTATATTCATATCACCTGGAGGGGTAAGATCAGTATGGCTACGTCATGATTTAGAGACGCTAAAAAAGCGATTAAAGGCATTAGAAGCTAAAGCTGCTCAAGAGGATCTTATTTTAACAGAAGCTCAGTTACAAGCTTTAGAAAAAGCAAAGGAAGAAAAGCAAGCTCATGGAGAAATAGAGACTCATCACCCATGTTATCTGGGTTCTCAAGACACTTATTATGTGGGAACAGTAAAAGGAATTGGGAGAATATACGCTCAAACATTTATAGATACCTACTGTAAAGTGGCCTTTGTAAAACTTTATGATCGTAAGAATGCAATCGTTGCAGCTGATTTACTTAACGATAGGGTTTTACCGTTTTATGAACAACATGAGCTAAAGCTATTAAGGGTATTGACAGATCGAGGTACTGAGTATTGCGGAAAAAGAGAACATCATGAATACCAACTTTACTTAACCATAGAGGATATTGCACATACAAAAACCAAAGCAAAAAGCCCTCAAACAAATGGTATTTGTGAACGTTTTCATAGAACTATGCAAGAAGAGTTTTTTTGGGTAGCTTTTCGCAAGAAAATTTATGAATCGATAGATCAGTTACAGACAGATTTGGATCAATGGATAGATTACTATAATAACCAACGAACTCATAGCGGAAAGTTCTGTTTTGGTAAAACTCCAATACAAACTTTTAAGGATAGTATTCGAATAGCAAGAGAGAAGTTGATCAATCAAGAGCAATTAATTTTTTCTGACCAATCCTCCCTCAATAAAAAAAGGGAGGTTGATCAGGAAAAATCGTTAAATTTAACCAATAATATGGGGCATCAACAAGATGTCCGATAACTCTCATATGTCAGATCAAGTAGTGGCTATTACACCTTACCTCCTTATTGTAATGCTGTTTGCTATGGGGATTGAATGATTTATTAGCCGGGTCGTTGTAACTAATATAATCATTTACTTTAGAGGTAGAATGTATAAAAACAGCTGTATTATTCAGTCGTTTTTAGCTAACCAGTAACACTCATCCTCGATTTATTTACCATCAGTACCTCGTGAGGCAATTCATCACTTTTAAAAAACACACATTTTCTATTATCAGGAGAGACTAATTGTACTTCAGCTTTCTTATAAACTTTAAGCTCTCCCCCGTCTTTCTTAATCCACTCTTCATTTAGATAAATTATCATTGAAAATGCTCGACCATGATCAGTTTTAAATTGATCAATGTGCTTCTTGTAAAAAGTCCCTTTTTCGTATAACGCATAATGAAATTCATAAGACTTAATACCTGCAAAGCAGGTTCTATTTAAGTAAAGGACAAATGAATCGATTAAAGCAAAGAATAACTCTTCAGATTTTTGAAGCTTATTTTTATCTAACCAAAAAATTTTATCACTTCTAATATTGGGATCTACAACCGATCTATCTCTATTCCCTACTCCAGCATGTTTTAGTTCCTCTTCTCTATAAAGAAAGACGAGGTTACTAGTTAAATCATGTGATAATTTATAATCTATAAAATCTTCACAAACTCCTACTCGGTTTTCCAAAAAGTCATCAATTAATGATTCAAAATCCTCCCTCATATCCTAAAGCATTTTATATTAACCTGAGAGTCTAATTCTCAGCGATTATTACTCAAATTGAAAAATCAACTAGAAGATTTATAGTCCTTGCCCCAAGAAAGAAAATGAATAAGTTGAATTATAGCGCTTGAATCCAGCACAACAACATATAAACTCAGCTCAACTGAAATATGAAAGATAAAATCTTGAGATAAAGATAGGTTTTAAATATTTACAAATAACGTATTCAGAAAATATATTGAATTATAATACTAGCTAAAATACGCTGTATGAAATCATGGCTGGTTTGTGGATTGACTTTGTGGCAGATCGAAAGTAAATTACAAGAAAAGACAGCCACAGATTTATACAGTGGCGTTAGCAACTATATTAAATAAAAAATATCAATATGATTAAATTAAGTAATATAAATAGCTATACAGAAACACCTATCCAACTAAATGAACCTGAAGAAGTCATAGAACGTGACATAGAAAGAGATTTTGGTGAATCATTGTCTTTTGATAATACACTGATCACTCGTCATGCAAATAGAATAAAGATTTGGGATATTACGAATATAGTCGCCATCAATTTAATCTCAACAATCCAGCTGGGCTTTGGTGGATCAAGTCAAATGGAAAAAGAAGGAAATTTTCTCTATTTATCCTATTCAGAAAAACACGATCTTGATACAATCTTAGTATTTGACATTTCCGATTTGAGTAATCCTATTGGCGTTAGAACAATCAAAGTTCCTGAATATCTTAATTTTTTTATCGATTCAGAGATCATTTATTTGATTTCAAGTACTGAAAAAGCAGTTATGACAGTTGATAAAAATGATAAAGCAACTAAAATAATTGATTTATCAAATGAAGACGAAACCATGTTCTTCGATACCGGAACAAATATTGTTAAAAGCAGAAACAACCTATTTATTGCATCAAGACATCAAGGTTTTCATGTGTATTCTAAATCAGATGGAAATAAATACGAATTTCAAAGCAAGCACCAACCTGCAAATGGCTACTTACCAACTAGCATGCAATGGCTCGTGCCTGATCAACAAATGCTATTAATTGGTAATGATAATACGGTACAATATGATGTAACCAATCTCAAAAAACTAAAAAGATATAAAGCAGCCAAAATAAAAACAAACGAGATCCACGGAGCATTCGCTGAAAGGAATCAAGAACTATTAATTGTTGGAAATACTGGAGGTATGGACAAATTTGTTGTGGCTGTACTAACACCCAACGAAAAAGGGGTTACACTAACACATAAACCAAAACTTGAATATGAAATGCGAAAGGCTTTTAGCTTGAGTGGAAAAATGGCTGGACCAGTAAAAGGTTTTGTTTTGAAAGATGATTTTTTACTAATAATTGGGAGACATACGGGCTTTTTTCTCTTAAAAGCTAATGAATAACATTGGCCAACTCGATGTAAAATGCATTATAAGCACATTTTACATTAAAACTTGTGTGTCTTTCCCCAGATTCGGGCCGGAAATTCTGAAAGTTGAAGATAAGCATTTACAGCTTCCCAAATTGAAATCAGAGGCTAACGTAGGATAGGTGGTGTGAATTTGGAGATATTGAAAGAATTGAATATTTCTAAAATGAAAATTGTATTTTGACCTACGTTAGTCAGTATTCTTTGATTAGTGCCATCAAAAAAGGGATGTATGTTAAGTGAAAAGTATGCTTGTGCTTACCTTTGCACCAAAAAAATAAACTTAGTAGGGATGACAAACAATATCATTGAAATAAAATCCATCACCCAACTACATGAAATGTTGGGGTATGAGAAACCAAAACACCCGCTCATTAGTGTTATTGATGTCTCAAAACTGATAATCACTGAAGAGTTTGCCAAAACAAAAGTTTCTGCCAATTTCTATTATATAGGTCTTAAGAATGCTGCTTGTGGCTTTGAATATGGCCGCAACAATTACGATTTTGAAGAAGGGGTACTTGCATTTACGGCACCCAACCAGATCATAGCTGCCAAATCGACAAACGACTTTGATAAAGAGCACGGTTGGATGTTGTTCTTTCACCCAGACCTCATTAGAAATACTCCGTTGGGTGAAAACATAGAAGATTTTAGCTTTTTCAATTATGAAGCTAATGAAGCTTTGCATCTTTCAGAAAAGGAGAAACAGACGCTTAATGATTGTATTCAGAAGATACGGGAAGAATACAGCGAAAGCATTGATAGCCATAGTCAAAGGGTAATTGTATCTTCTTTGGAACTACTTCTGAATTATTGCCTGCGTTTCTATGAAAGGCAATTTCATACACGATTTTCGCAAAACAAAGACATTGTTACACGCGTTAATAATCTACTCAAGGAATATTATCAAACAGGTCAGTTACCCGAATATGGTCCACCGTCATTGATGTATCTGGGAGAAAAAGTGAATCTGTCCCCTACCTATTTGAGTGATTTGCTAAGGAATGAAACAGGAAGAAGTGCCAAAGAACACATCAATGATTTCTTGATTGATAAAGCCAAGAATTTATTGCTAAGCACAGAAGATTCTGTAGCCGAAATATCCTATTCTTTAGGCTTTAATTACCCCCATTATTTCAGCAGGTTATTCAAAACCAAAACAGGGATAACACCCCAGAAATACAGAGAAACGACCAATTAAACAGTACTTAATAAGGCCTTCAAAGGAAGCTCAAAAGGTTTCCCTTTTTTTATTTCTGAGTACCCCTGTGATTCGTGTTATTATCTCTGCGATAAGTGTTGATTATTCCTCATAGACTTAAGCAATTTTGACTTGTCACAATTTTTATCGAATCATGTCAAAATCAAAAAAGACAATTCTAATTACAGGCGCTTCTTCCGGTATGGGTAAAGAAGCCGCTATAAAGCTCATAAAAGAAGGGCATATGGTTTACACGGCTGCCCGAAGAATCGAAAAGATGAAAGATTTGGAACAAATGGGAGGACACCCCATTCAGATGGATGTTTCAAATGACGAAAATGTAGAAAATGCCGTAAACCGAATTATCAATGAGTCAGGCAAAATAGATGTTTTGTGGAATAATGCAGGATTTGGACTTTATGGTGCAGTTGAAGACGTGACAATTGATGAAGCAAGGAGACAATTTGAAGTCAATCTTTTTGGGATGGCCAACCTGACCAAAAAGGTACTGCCTCACATGAGGAAAGCCAAAAGTGGTACTATTCTAAATACTTCTTCAATGGGCGGAAAAATGTACACTCCCCTTGGGGCTTGGTATCATGCTTCAAAACATGCTGTAGAAGGATGGAGTGATTGCCTGAGACTGGAGACAAAGCAATTTAATATCAATGTTGTAGTGCTGGAGCCTGGTCTTATTCGAACAGAATTTGCCAATGTACTATACCAGCCTATGCTTGATCATTCCGGAAATGGAGCTTATGCCGATCTTGCCAATAAGATTGCTGAAGCCACAAAAGCTACTTACGATAAGCCAAATGCGACTTCTCCTACCGCAGTAATCGCCAACACAGTTTCTAAAATTGTCAATGCCAGGAAGCCTAAGACGCGCTATCGTGTTGGTAAGTGGGCAAAACCCATGGTATGGATGCGAATTTATCTTGGTGACAGCATGTTTGACAATATTATCATGAGTCAGGTTAAATAAATACTCAATTTTTTTTCAACAAAATAAAAAAAGAAATCATGACAGCACTAGAAGCATACAACTACTTAAACCCTGAAAAATGGGCTCAAACATCAGCCGTTGATCGTTTGGCTTTATTGGAGCAAGTGCAGCACAATATGAAAACCTATGCCGAAGAACTTGGAGGGGCAGATGCCAATATGAAAAACGCCTTAATTGGTGAAGAACTTACCAGCCTGGAAGAAGGCATGGGAGCAACCATTATGGCTATGGCCAATACATTAATGGGTATTCATCACACCTACGAATCAATGGTTCATGGCGAAATGCCTAAGGCTGTCAGCACGAAAGAACTTTCTGGGGGTATATATGAAATTGAAGTTTATCCTATTCACAGAAAGGACAAATTAGCTGCTGGCAAGCAAAGAGGTTTTATCCATGTAAATGGAGAGCCAAAGCAAGTGAGTCCCCTTGACAAACCTGCCGGAGTAATAGCAATTTCCGGGGCAGGAAACTATAGTTCATCCATTGAGATGGCTATGGCTTTGTTTCTGGAAAACAAAGCCGTCATTCATAAACCTCACAAATTGAATGATGAATCAGACAGGGTTTGGGAGAAGATTTTCCAACCGCTAATAGATGTAAATGCGCTCGCTTTTTGTAGTTCAGACCAGGGAAGGGAATTGCCAAAGCTGGAAGGCCTCCATTCCATCTATTTCACCGGATCGACACCGGTTGCCCACAATATTCAAAATGCAGCAAGCGCTCCTTTGGTTTCAGAATGTGGCGGAAACAACCCATGCATCATTGTTCCCGGTAAGTGGACAGACAAAGAAATTGAGCATCAGGCTGTGCAACTTGCTTCTATTGGTAAACTCAACGGTGGTGCTATTTGTGGAAGACCACAAACCATCGTCACATCTAAAAACTGGGCACAACGTGAACAATTTATAGCGGCTTTGAGAAAAGCGATTGTGGAAGACACTTTTGCTACCGGTACCTACTATCCAGGTGTTGATAAAACCAAAGAGGAGTTCCTGAAAAACCAAGCTACTGCGGAAATTTTGAAACCTGAAGGAGGTAAGCATAAAAACAGTGAATTTGTGCTCATTCCCAATGTAAAAGAAGATGACTTTGCAGTAGTCAATGAAGCATTTTGCCAGATTTACAGCGAAGTTCCTTTGGATACGAAGGAGGATGTAGGCGACTTTCTAAAGGCGGCCACTTCATTCTGCAACAACAAGTTATTAGGCTCACTTGGCTGCATGATTTTGGTGGATAACCATACGTTTACAAGCAACGAAGAACGCATACTACAGGCTACAAGAGAATTGAAGTACGGTGGTGTCGCAGTGAATACTGTACCTCCTAATATTTGGCTTAATGCCTATTTAACATGGGGCGGAAATGGTGAGCGAACGGAAGATTTTGTTTCGGGTGTAGGCAATTTTGGTAATGCCTTGAACTACGAAAACATCGAAAAATCTGTATTGATCGATGACTTCCATTCCACAAGTTTTGAATTGACCAATAGAAAACGAGTGCAACACATGCTTAAAAACGCTTCCTATTATTCTATTGATCAGAGTTGGGGTCATTTCGCAAAATTGGCCGGAGCCATGGTGGCTGACAGCTTTAGAGGTAAGGACTTTTAAAAATCGAATAGCAATGAAAATTTACACATTATCTTTAGGAATCCTACTCTTGCAAAGCATGCTAGGATTCTCTCAATCTCAGGAAGCGATGAATCAAAGTCAGCAAAAGGAAAAAATCTATTACAGTAAGAAGCTGATTCCACAAGGTGAAAACTATGTAAGCACTGCTCCTGTAACCAATTCCTATTCGGTAACAATAAAGGTGCCTGTAGAGAAGGTGTGGGAAGTAATTGACGACACCCCCAATTTTTCAAAGTGGTTTCCGGGTGTGAAGTCTGGGAGCATGCTAAATCCTAATGAAAAAGGGATGGGCTCAAAGCGGTTGGCGCACCTGAACAATTTCAAATATTATGAAGAAATCATTGCCTATGAGCCAAATAAGGCTTGGGGCTTCACCATGATTGAATCAAACTCAAGAGCTTGTCAAAGTATAACAGAAGTCATATATCTTGAAGCCATTGACGCCAATACAACCAAAGTCACCTACAAAGGTGGTTATGAATACAAAGGCATGTACAAACAGATGGATGGGATGATGACCAAACAGATTACTAAAATCTGGAAAGGGGCACTTGAAGGATTGAAAGAATATACCGAATCGAACCAAAAATAGGATGGACCTGATCGAACATTCAAACGTTTGGGCAAAAGGGGAAGTCCTTCAAGGGCGTATCATGCTCTTTTATGGAATTTTGTTGCTCGTCAGTTTTGTTTTCATATGGAAAAGCAACCATGAAGTATTACGTGGAACAATGATTCCTTTAGGTATTGTAATTTGTGTGATGTTCGCTTATGGTGCTTACTTGATGGCCAGTCGGTCATCATTTTCCCTGAAACTCGAACAAAGCTTCAAGGAAAACCAAGTACAAGCGGCTAATAATGAATTAGCAAGATTACAGCAAGAGAATAAAACCTATTCCACTCTAAAACCAATTTGGGTTGCACTAATTTTGGCTTCTGCAATCATGTATTTTTTGGTTTCAGGACATTATTGGAAAGGATTGTCCATTGGATTGATTGTGCTGTTCCTTTCCGGTTTGCTAACTGATACCAGTTTACATTATCGCTTATCAAAATACATGGAATCAGTTCAACATATAACTGCCTGATAATTGAAGGACAAAGTTCTTTGAGCTTTGTCCTGTTCATCGTAAAGAAAGCGATTGCGGATTTTTGTTGACTTGCCAGTAATATTAAAAGGCGAGGCAAAAGAAGTGGCAGTAGTGCATTTCGCCCAAAAAAGACCTCCAGCTAATAGCTAATAAATGAGCCCTAGTTTATCCGAAGACAGGGAAAGAGTCAGTAAAAATTCAGATGGCTGCAAAATTTGCAACAAACACTTATTTGTAAATTTACTCGAGTAAAGAAACAATCTCATTTGGAATAATCAAGAGGCGGGAACAATGAGTTCAGTTAACTCAAATGCACCTTAAGCATAATTTTAGTGGATAATTGGCTGTTTTAATGTGAATGAGGTGTTAAGCTGATCGCTTTATGACTGCTCGAAAATACTTAAGAATATAGTTGGGGATAATTAAAAATAAGTTCTGAGATCATTTTTAGACGAATTCTCGTAATTTAGTTCAAAACAGGCCAAATATATTTATGGATACTTATATTCTGATCATGGGGGTAACGGGAATTGTGATGTTAAGTTACCTCTTCAATTTTGTGAGTAAAAGATTCAGTATACCAAGTGTTTTACTGCTTATCGCTTTAGGAATAGGTATAAGCCTTGCCTGGGCTGACATACAGAACGAAGAGACGCAAACCCTGCTAAAGGGGGTATTACCGATTTTGGGAACTGTCGGTTTGATTATGATTGTGCTGGAGGCTGCCCTCGATCTTAAATTGGAGCGCGAGAAATCAGGGCTTATAATAAAATCATTTTTTGCCGCCCTGGTTATTTTACTTGTTACCACCTTCCTGGTGGCATGTGTGTTGGCATTCATATTAGATATGTCGGCTATAGAATCGCTTATTCATGCCGTACCACTTTCTATAATGAGTAGTGCTATCATAATTCCAAGTGTAGGAAGCTTGCGAGCGCACAAAAAAGAATTTTTGATCTATGAATCCACTTTTTCAGATATACTTGGGATCATGTTGTTCTATTTTCTGAAAGATGGCTATAAGCTGGAAGGAGCAGGACCTATTATGGCTAATATAAGCCTGAATATTATTATAACCTTGCTGGCGGCCATTTTGATAAGCTTTGCGATGATTTGGGTCTTTCAGCGTATTAAAGCTACTGTAGGACTGTTTTTCCTGATATCGGTATTAGTATTTGTGTATGCCTTTGCAAAAATGTTCCACCTGTCATCGCTATTGATCATACTTTTCTTCGGACTCCTGTTAAACAATAAAGAGTTGATTTTTAAGGGGCGTCTGGAAAAATGGATTGAAGAAAAGACTTTTAAGCACATGTACGATCATTTTAAAATTGTCATTGAGGAGAGCGCCTTTCTTATCAGAACCTTTTTCTTCGTGGTATTCGGTATGTCGATACAGCTAAGCTCCATGCTCAGGTGGAATGTCTTTATTATCAGCGTGGTGCTGCTTGCCATAATGTATGGAGTACGCTACATTAACCTCAAGTTTATTACCCGTTCCCCGAAAATATTTCCGGAGATATTTGTAGCCCCCAGAGGTTTGATTACCGTGCTGTTGTTTTATGCCATTCCGAGTGACTTGAGGACCGATCATTTTGATACCGGGATACTCCTGATGGTCATCCTGTCCACCAGTATTATTATGATGGTCGCTTTGATCAAAAACCGTTCAGTATTGGCTCAATATATGGATAACGACACCAGGGATGAAGTAGCCGATTCCCTCAGTCCGGAACTTGTTTTAAACACCGGGGAGCAAAATGAAGTGGCATTAGAAAGCAATGGTCATAATACCGTTGAAACGAATAACGATTTTGAAAGCAGCGGGGAGGAACAAAGCAGTGAAGAAAACCGACCGGGTTAATACAAGCTTTTCACAAGCTCTATAGCGTCAGTATTAAGAGAGCCTATGAGGTGCGGGAATTTCATACCAGGCTGCGATTCTTCAACTTTTACGGGTACTTCAACCTTTTCAGGGTTAATTTTTAATATCACAACATCCTGCTTATCTGAAAAATAGGTGCGTTGTACGTAATCGATTTGATTTTCGTAACAACAGTGAATAAAACCAACGCGCTCCAGGTCATGTGGAGTGTAATAGAGCTGATCCGACTGTTGCTGCCACTTATTAGCACTTAGGAGGTGGTAGACAAATTTAGTTTGAATAGTAGACATAACTGTACGAAGTTAATGATGAATCAGGAAATGAAAGATTCATAAAGTGAAAAAAACATCATAATAAATTTAGTTAGTTAACATGTTCTTAATTACGAGTTTAAGTTTAATTAGTTAATCTATTTAAGGCCTGTCTGCCGAATGATTTGATAACAGGTATTTTGCCTAGTATATTTGCATAACAAAAGAATAGTTTAAATGTTCAATACGCCTAAGGTTGTTGCCCACTGGTTAGTTTTAGGGGCATTATTCGTTTTACTGATGGTAGTTGTTGGTGGCATCACCAGACTTACTCATTCAGGTTTGTCAATGGTTACCTGGAAACCTGTTACAGGCATTATACCACCGATATCAGAACAGGACTGGTTAACAGAATTTGATGAGTATAAATCCTCACCGGAATATATAAAGCGAAATTTCGATTTTACGCTATCCGACTTCAAAGGTATTTATTTCTGGGAATATATACATCGCCTGTTAGGTAGACTTTTGGGGCTGCTTTTTGTAGTGCCCTTTGTCATTTTCTTTTTTAAAGGCTACCTGGGCCGTAAAGGTCTGTTGAGAAAATTGCTGTTTGTGTTTCTTTTAGGAGGTTTGCAAGGGCTAATAGGGTGGTATATGGTGAAAAGTGGCCTTGTCGATCGTCCGGATGTAAGCCATTTTAGACTGGCATTGCATCTTTGTACTGCCTTGTTTTTGGTAAGCTATCTTTGGTGGGTAGCTATGTCCGTTTACTTTCCAAATCATTCGTCGGGCCAGGTCAAACTCGGCAGAATTCTTAATATAATTTTGGTTTTACTGGGTTTGCAAATAATCTACGGAGGCTTTGTGGCAGGTCTCAAGGCGGGGTTATATCATACAACTTACCCAAAAATGACCAACGACTGGGTTCCGGCGAGCATATTGGAAGGCTTGGGCAGTAATGGTTTGGGCCATTTGGTGAATGACCCTGTTGCTGTGCAATTTATACACAGATGGCTGGCCCTCGTCGTAGTTATTTTGATTATTTGGTATGTGGTGAAAAGAATGCAAGGTGCTACGATCATTCAAAAAAGAGCTGCATGGTGGCTAATTGGCATGGTAGTGCTTCAATTTGTTTTAGGAGTACTAACATTGGTGAATGCCGTTCCGGTAGGTTTAGGTGTGCTGCATCAGTTTGGGGCAGCGTTATTGTTGCTCCTCACGTTAACAAATGTTTATTTTGACAAGTCAAGGGGGTAAAAGAATAGAGGCATATTAAACTAGATCTCCTCTTTAAGCCAGTCGTTGAGTTCTTGTTTACTCTTTTGGGAGAGCTCATCGAGCATTTTATTCTTCTTAAGCTGATGTACCCGGTAATAGTTTATAAGGGAATTCATTCCGGCATAGTTTGAGGAGATGTCGTTGGTGTCATAGTTGTTTTCAATACAATATTTGGCCCACCCTCCAATAAATATAGAAAGCAAATGATCATTTTTTTTACATAAATCGAGTATGTACTTGTCGAGACTTAAATTAATTTTCGGGTTTGCTTCTATGTATTGAACCAAAAAAGCTTCTGCCAATTTTCTTTTATTGGGGGCTTCCTGTGGTGGTGTTTTTTCTAACCATTTGATGCAATCAATAATAGCGGATTGGTATTTTTCCAAATCAGCGTCATTTTTAAAATTATAATTATTTGGAACATCAAATTCTTGCGCTTTGGTGCTGATTAAAACAAGGGTGAAAAATATAAAAAGTAATACTTTCATTTAAGTTGAATAGATAAAGTGCGAATGGGGGTGATTGACAATTACCTAATAATTTAAACTAATAAAATGAAATATCAAATAAGAATCTGTTATTTGTGAGTGCCTGATGTAGTAGGTGCTACTGGGACTAATAAATGCAAAAAAATGCCCTCAAATTGATAGTGAAGGTAGAAAAGAGCTTTCTGTACTTGTAAGAACATCGCGTGGTTTAACGCGGTATTTTGATAAGCTGGAAGGTGTTGAGACCGGCCTTTACGTAGTAATTTCCGGGTTTTAAACCCCGTAAATCAATAATGGAGCCAAAACCTGACAATAATAATTTACCGTGCATATCTATAACATTCCATTGGCTTGCCTGCGTTAGTCGTACCTGTGTGGAAGCGGGGTTGGGGAACATAGAAATTAGTTGGTGTGGTGGTGCTAAGGTCGATGTAAGAATGGAATCTTCACGGTAAGCAAAGGCATCGCAGATAATTTCGAAGCCGCTGCTTGAAGTATTATTGTTGCCCGATACCACCAATGTAAGAACGTGGTTGCCCATATTTAATACTTCGGATTCAAATAATAAACAATCGGTGGACAGGCTGGGTGCATAACAGTCGACGGAAGTGATGTATTCATTGTCTAGGTAAATGGCTACTATTCCCAGGTCGTCCCGTAAGTAGCCAAACCAACGGACTTGTGTTCCCGTCCATGTAAAAGTTAACGCACTGTTCATTTGTTCGCTGTAGGTGAATGTGCCTTTGTAACCCAAGCCTGGATATTCGTAGGTACTCCAGTTATCGTCATGACTGACCATGGGATGTCGGTCATCAACTTTATGCCATCCATGCTCCGGACTCTGTTGCATGGCAATTCCTGTCAAAGTGATGGATGCATCATCATCTACCAGTCCCATGTCCCATTTGGTAGTTAATTCACCGCTGTCGTAGAACGCAAACCAGGCGTGGCGATGTACATAATCAATAGTGTCCAAAGCCCTTACAACCTGTCGTAGGTAATTGGCTTGAGTAAGTTCTGAAGGCATGTTGTTACCGGTCCAGTCCACAAGAGACCATTCGGTAATCCAGATAGGTAAACCGTATTTTTCATGTGTATTTCTGCAATAATCCAAAACCCAGTCAAGATTGTGCGTGGGCTGATAAATGTGTATACAGATAAAATCGATCCGGTAGTCACGTGCATTTGCTTCAAGCATAAAGCGGTCGAGCCAGCCATTATCCTCATAGGCGATTCCGGCTACAGCAGGGCTTCCCAGGAGCTTGTTGGTTTGCATGAGCAAAGGCCATACTTCCAGGGCCCGTTCCACAGTCATATTCGCCTGGTCTTCATGATCGGGTTCGTTGAAACCGAGTAGGTAGGGGGAGGAGTTGCCCGCAGCTATAGCCAGTGCATTAGCTGAAATGTAATTGGGGCTGTCATTCCAAATCATCGGAACAAATTCGGTTTCCGCTGCGTTTTCACCTTCAATCCACCAATTGTAGTACCAACTCAAACCAAAAGAATCGATGAGCTCGGGTGTATTGCTCGAATAAACACTATTCCCATTGTAACCAACTCCCTTTTTGTTAGTCTGTGCGTAGAGACCCGATACGCCGACAGTGCAGATGATTATGAGAACAAATCGGTACATAATAAAAGTATTTATAAGGAATATAATGAAATAAATACTACCGCGCGACTGTTTATGGAAATTCACTTTGTTATAACAATTGTCTTTCTATTGACAATTACAAAAAATAGTTCGATTCATCATTGATTTGTTGCCGACAAAAAGTATATTTGTACGACTGGTCATATTTAATGAATGAAATGAAAAATACGAAGCACAATCTGATTAGAAATGGATTTCAGCTTTTTCTGGAAAAAGGGTATAACGCTACCGGTATTCAGGAAATTACTGATAATACGGATGTGTCTAAAGGATCGTTTTACAATCATTTTAAGCACAAAGAACTGTTTGCACAATCAGTATTGGAGGATTTTGCATCGACTTTGGAAAAAGAATATGAGGAGATTTTAATTAAAGCTCCGGGTTCTCCGTTGCAGAAAATCAGGAACTTCTATGAACAAAAAATTGATACGGTCATTCATGTCAACGCCTATAAAAACGGCTGTGTGGTATCTAACCTCTGTCAGGAGGTTGCTGATAAGTCCGAGGTCATTGCAGAATCGGTGGATCAGGCTTTCACGGTAATGACTAAGGCTATAGCTCAGTGCCTGGACCGGGCGAAGAGCAGCAATGAGCTTGCTGCGGAAAAAAACACCACATTGATGGCCGAAGCCATAGTCAATAGTTGGAATGGTGCTTTGATGCGGGTAAAATCGTCGCGAAACCAGGATGCTTTTAATGCATTTCTTTTTACACTCGATTTACTGTTAAATTAAAAATTTTAAATAAATAATGTACGACTGGTCATATTAAATTAAATAAAAAATGAAAAGAACAACAATTTTAATCGCAATGGCTGTAGCAGCTGTTGTAATCGCAACATCGTTTACATTAATCCATGCAAGCAACGAATTACATGTGCCACATGAAAAACACCTTGTAAGTGCTAAAAAAGAAGCGTCCGCGAAGCGGCTACAGATTTCTTTTAGGAAGAATAAATTGATTGAAGTTGCTTTTTTGAGTATCAAAGAAGGTAAGCAGCAGCAACTCAGTGAAGAATATTTTGCCCAGGTAATGCCCATTGCACAAGAGTATGGTATGAAACCTTTGGGCAAAATAAAAGTCGAATATACTTACTCCAATTTCGTTAAGCCACAAATCATTGGGTTTTTCGAGTGGCCCAGTGAGGAAAAGCGAGCCGCATTTACAAAAGATCCACGGTTTTTGAAAATTCGGGGAATTCGCAACGACGCTTTATCTTCCTTGCGACTTTCATACATGAAGGTTGATGAAGATACTGAGGTTGAATTTGAATCAGGAAAACTCGTAGAATTATTTGGAATGTGGTTTGACCCTATCGAAGGTCACAGAATGCAAACCTATTTCAAGAATGTCATGCCACTTATAACTGGCAGGGGTAATAAATACGACGTGCAATTTCCTGTTCAGTTCACACCGGTAAACTTTGGCCCGGATTCTTATGTGCCTCAAAGCTTTGGCTTGGCAATATGGAAAGATAAAGCAAGCAATGATGCTTTTTTCGCATCGAAAGATTATGCGAAAATACGTGCGGACAAAGACGCCGCATTAGCCCATTTGGACGTATGGCACGGAGAAATTGTAATACAGTGACAAAATAAAAGGGCTGTCTCAATTAAGAGGCAGCCCTTTCTATACTTTTATTAATAGTTGTATTAAACCGGACTGTCGTAGATTCTTTTCGTTTCAGGTAAGTTTTTAAACTTTTCCTTGATTGCCTCCAGTGATAAACCCAATTCCTTTCTGGCTCGGTTTATCCATACCAACTCTTCCAGATCTACATATTTCGTTTTGTTAACCCAGTGATCTTCAATGTACCCTAAGTCTATTTCTTCGTCTTCTTTATTCGTCGTAACGTTGGCTACCTGCCACATCCAGGCAACAGCGTTAGATTGCAATTGCTCATCTTCAGCTTTAAGGGTTTCTATTGCGTCGGTGTAAGTATCTTCAAGACTATCTGCCGCCTCGAATTGCGTTTTGAATTCAGAGATAGTATCATTTTCGATACCTTCGTGCAAAATCATGGTTACAACGGTATCTACTTCCGACGGATGATTCACACCATCTGCCCACGCTACAACATTAGTAAGTGCCAAAAGTGACTTATGATAATTCTTCTTATTGTTCATTTCCTGTCTCAGCAATTAGATAAATTACTTTGTATAATTATATACTGTCTAATATATATAATTGTTTAGAAATATCTAACCTTTGTGATATGTTATAACTTAGGATTGATTAAAAAAAAGTGTTTATGTTGGACATTGGACAATTTGTGCCAGATTTTACTTTAAGTGATGCTGAAGGTCGAAATTATACACTTTGTGACATTAACAAAGATCATATTGTAATTCTCTTTTTTTATCCCAAAAATTTTACAAAAGGATGTACCGCTCAGGTCTGTGCATTACGTGACAGGTATGAGGATTTTCTATCTCGGGAAGTGAAGGTTTTAGGGATAAATAATGATAGCTCCCGGAGTCATAGAAAATTTTCGCAATCTTACCAAATTCCCTTTCCTATTTTAATAGATCGCGAAAACAGCGTCAGGAAAATGTATAATGTTAAAAATGAACTATTTTTTATACCCGGAAGGGAAACTTTCGTAATAGAAAAGGGCGGAAAATTAGTCTATCAGGTAAGAGCACTTGCCAATATTAATGCTCATATTGAAGGCATAGACCAAGCTTTGGAAACGATTAAAGAAAAAAACTTTTAGCATGAAAAGAATACTAGTAACAGGGGGGGCCGGTTTTTTGGGCTCTCATCTTTGTGAAATCCTATTGAAGCAAGGAAACGAAGTTATTTGTCTGGATAACTTTTTTACAGGTTCAAAAAGAAATATTTGGCATTTGATGGATGATAAAAATTTTGAATTGGTACGTCACGATATTATTTCACCTTATTATGCAGAGGTCGACCAAATCTATAATTTGGCTTGTCCGGCTTCACCTATCCACTATCAATACAATCCCATAAAGACAATAAAAACTTCAGTTATGGGGGCTATTAATATGCTAGGCTTAGCTAAAAGAACCAGATCGACCATTTTGCAGGCAAGTACCAGTGAAATTTATGGTGATCCAAAGATACATCCACAGCCAGAATCTTATTGGGGAAACGTGAATACAATAGGAGAGCGAAGTTGTTATGACGAAGGAAAGCGATGTGCTGAAACACTGTTTATGGATTACCATAACCAAAATAAGGTGGATATAAAAATAATGAGGATTTTTAATACCTATGGACCAAGGATGCACCCACAGGATGGAAGAGTAGTCTCAAATTTTATTGTCCAGGCTTTAAAAGGAGAGGATTTAACCATCTATGGTGAAGGCAATCAAACCAGAAGTTTTTGTTATGTTGATGATAATTTAGCGGCCATGATTAAGTTGATGAATAAGGAAAAAGGATTCATCGGTCCTGTTAACGTTGGAAATCCATCGGAGTTTACCATCAAAGAACTGGCAGAGAAAGTAATCGAATTAACAGGGGCAGGGTCAAAATTGGTCCATAAACCGCTACCACAAGATGATCCGATGCAGCGTAAACCAGAGATTGATATAGCCAAAAAAGAATTAAATTGGGAACCGACAGTTGCACTTGAAGAAGGGCTGGAAAAGACCATATCGTACTTCGATACCTTATTAAAAGAATAAAAAAAGAGCCCACGGGTGTGGGCTCTTTAACTAACACAATCTAATCACAATCCTATCGCGTTCTTCTGAAATATTTCCTTGTAACCAAACCAAACCAGTGGAAACGTTAACAGTTACGAAAAGGACAGCACAAAGGTAATTTTTTTAACTGCATCAGCGTTTCTTATTCGATAATGAGACTAACGTACCATATGAGTGCTCCGATTTTTTCGGTAAACTTATTATTTGTCTGTATCCGTTTAGTATAATTTAGTGATACCCAAAACCTTTTTATACTCCTGGATTTCCTCATAGCTTAAATCGGGATTAAGCAGGATTGATCTCAGCTCGTGGTTGAACATATATTCTTTAACCTCTATATCCTGTTTGTAAAATTGCGTGAGTAACTGTATTAAAGCATTCCATTCATTTTTGTTAGTTATCAATAATAAATACGCACTTAAAGTATTATCGCTGAATACAAAAGTGATTTTATTCAAGCCGTTATGTTGAACGTCTTTAGAATAAAACCGCTCGCCACATATATAATTTGATTTTATTTGCACTCTTTTCACCTGATCAAAATGGATTTTTTGTCGATTATTTAAATCCAGGGCAAAGTTGTTGTCAAAAGTAATTTGACCAATACAATGTTTTACCATTCGCGGTAGTAGTTGTTTGCGACTTCTTATCTCCAGAAAAGCAGCCAGGACAAATGACAGGCAAAAGAGGAAAAAACCAAATGCCGGTATAAAGTTCGCGACAAGTGCTGATACGACGAATGCGCCGATGTTAACAAGAATGGTGTATTCTGATTGTTTTCCATCCCTCATATTGTAATTGGCAGGCAAATAATTGTAAGTCTGAGCGGTCATAATAGTTATTGTAAGTTATGATTATAATACAAAATCAGTGCCAATATTTATTCACTTGTTTATCCGCAATAAGGGTTGGACCTCGATTAATAAGGGTTATTTGTCAAAAATATGTAAATTTGAGCTATCGTGATTCACATTCATCATGTAATTGAGTGTTGATACAAAAAATGAGGACCAATGAGGGCAAAGTTATTACAAGACGGGGTTGAAGAATTAGAATACGAAATAAGGGACATTGTAAAGAAGGCAGAGCTTTTACAAGAGATAGGCAGGCCTATTTATTGGGAAAACATTGGAGATCCGATTCAGAAAAACCTTAAAATACCTGATTGGATCAAAAACATTGTGGCAGAGCTCATCAATCAGGATGTGTCTTATGGCTATACACATTCTAAAGGTGATCTTGAGACGCGACAGTTCATTGCAGAAAGAACTAATAAACTGGGTGGAAGTCAAATAACGGCAAACGATATCTTATTCTTTAACGGTTTAGGCGACGCTATCCACAAAGTTTATCAGTACCTAAACGCGTCATCGAGGGTAATTGGGCCATCTCCGGCATATTCAACGCATTCATCTGCTGAAGCGGCACATGCTAATAAAGTGCCTGTGACTTATGAATTGAACCCAAACAATCATTGGTTTCCCGATATCGATGAACTCTATCTTAAAGTAAAATACAATCCCAATATTGTAGGCATTCTGATTATCAACCCGGATAACCCTACAGGAATGGTTTACCCTCTGGAGACGCTTCAGCGTATTGTTGAAATTGCCAGAGAATTTGATCTTTTTCTGATAAGCGACGAGATATACAATGTGATAACCTATAATGGGGCAAAGGCTTATTCTTTGGCCGAAGTAATAGGTGATGTTCCCGGAATTGCGATGAAAGGAATATCGAAGCAGGTGCCATGGCCAGGTTCCCGCTGTGGCTGGATGGAGTTTTACAATCGTTTCGAAGATCCGGAATTTAGTCGTTTATGCGCCACACTGGAGGATGCAAAGATGATTGAGGTATGTTCCACCACGCTGCCGCAATTGGCTATTCCTAAAATATTGGGAGACGATCGTTATATGCCTTATCGTCAGGAATTAAATCAGAAAATAGGTCGTCGGAGTAAGCTGATTGCTTCAATTTTGAGCGAACTACCTCAGGTTCATTTCAACGAAACTTTTGGTGCCTTTTACAATACGATAGTCTTTAAAGATGACGCTTTGAAACAAGGTCAGTTTCTTGAAATAGAAGATTCACGCATTCAGGTACTGGTCGACAAATGGATCAATGATGATACAGAGCTCGATAAGCGTTTCGTTTATTACCTGCTCGCTTCAAAAGGCGTGTGTGTGGTACCTCTATCCTCATTTCATTCTGACCTGAAAGGTTTTCGGGTAACTCTTTTGGAGGAAGATGAAGATTTGCTGGTAGCAACATTTAACAAAATCAAAGATGCGGTGGTGGAGTTTTGCGAAAGTGTGGAAGTAAAAGTTTAAGCATGTATTGATATGCAAGGTGGCATGCACGAAATATTGCAAAAGTACTGGGGGTACCAGTCGTTTCGTCCTCAACAAGAAGAAATAATTCAATCCATATTAGATCAAAAAGATTGCCTGGCCTTACTTCCCACTGGTGGCGGCAAATCGTTATGTTATCAGGTTCCTGCCCTCATGCTTGAAGGGGTGACTATTGTCGTTTCTCCTCTTATAGCGCTTATGAAAGACCAGGTGGATGCCTTACGCAAAAGAACTATTTTGGCCGGAGCCCTTTATTCCGGTATGAGTGCCAAGGAAATTGATGTCACTCTCGATAATTGTTTATATGGTGATTACAAGTTTTTGTATGTTTCACCGGAACGCGTTCAGACAGAATTATTTCAGCAACGTTTTCAGTCCATGAAGGTGGCACTCATAGCCATCGATGAAGCTCATTGTGTGTCGCAATGGGGATATGACTTCAGACCACCTTATTTGCAATTGGCACAGCTGCGGGAAGTTCATGAAAATGTGCCAATGGTCGCGCTCACAGCATCAGCAACTCCGGCAGTACAAACCGACATCATAGAAAAACTAGCGCTCAAAGATGTACAGGTATTCCGGCAATCTTTCCTAAGACCCAATCTTTCCTTTTCGGTCTATCACGGTGAGAATAAACTGCATAAAATTGAAGCGGTGATACAAAAAGTGGAGGGGCCCGGGCTTATTTATGTTAATTCAAGGAAAGATTCTGTGACGCTGGCCGATTTTTTAAAGCGACGTAATGTGTCATCAGATTATTATCACGCCGGGTTGTCTCCAGATATAAGAGACCTGAAACAGGAGAATTGGCTGAATAATAAGACACGTGTTATGGTAGCTACCAATGCTTTTGGTATGGGGATAGATAAACCAGATGTACGATTCGTCATTCATTATTCACCGCCGCGATCTTTGGAAGCTTATTATCAGGAAGCCGGTAGGGCAGGGAGAGATGGTGTCAAATCTTATGCCTTGTTGCTTTACCATAATCAGGATATTGAACTGCTGAAAAATAATATAGAAAGGTCTTACCCCGTAAAAGAGACTATTCAGAATATTTATCAAGCGCTAGGTAATTACTTCAATCTGGCGCTGGGAAGCCTGTCTAATGAAAGTGTCGATTTTGACATAGAAAAGTTCAGCGCCGTTTACAATTTCAAACCTATTGAGTGCTACTATGCTTTGAAGCGCTTGGAAGAGTCCGAAATTCTTCAGTTTAATGAATCTTTTCATAGTCCTTCCAAACTAAAACTTTTAGTAGACCACAAAGAATTGTATAAATATCAAGTAGCCAATAGCTCTTTCGACACTATCATTAAGTTATTACTGCGCACTTACGGAGGGCAACTCTATGGACACTTTACCACAATATCTGAGGAGAAATTAGGCCGGGGACTCAATCTCTCAGGGAATAAGGTGGTAGATGTATTGAATAGACTGCATGAACATGAAGTGATTTATTACATTAAACGAAAGAGCATGCCCCAGCTCACTTTTCTAATTCCGCGCACAGATAAATCAAAAATTCCGCTGGACGTTTTGCGATGGAAGAATCTGAAGCAACGTGATGAAGAGCGACTAAAGGCTGTTATGAATTACCTTAATAACAATGACACATGCAGAGCTAATACAATAAATCAGTATTTTGGAGAAGAATCCACTGTTGAATGTGGCATTTGCGACTGTTGCGTGAACAGTAAAAAGGAGCTATCAGTTGAGCAAGTGGGAGCGCTGATTTTGAATAAACTGGAAGCAGACAAAGTTTATGAGATTAACGATATTGCTGAAGGCCTGGGCAATGTTGATTCGACGATGGTAGTTTATGTATTGCGAGAGTTTATGGATCAGGGAATAATTGAGCAGGACAACACGGGAAAAATAAAAGTGCTTAAATGAGATATGTAGTAATTTGTATTCTATTAACACTTTTTTCGGCAGGCAATAAGCTGTGGTCGCAATATTACCGGCTCGGACAAAATCCCTCGAAAACGAAATGGAGTCAGATAAATACCATGCATTTTCAGGTCATTTTTCCAAAGGACCATGAAAATGCAGCGCAGTATGTGACGCATAAACTCGAACAGGTATACGATACCGCTGCTTTTTCGATGGGGGAAAGTCCTAAGAAGATATCGATTATTTTGCAAACTAAAACGGTAAGCTCCAATGGTTTTGTCGTTTGGGCTCCACGCCGCAGCGAGTTCTTTATGACTCCGCCTCAGGATAATGATGTGGTACCATGGATCGACTTATTGGCGATTCATGAATACAGACATATTGTACAAATAAGTAATTTAAATAAGGGACTAACCAAGGTGATTAACTGGTTATTGGGGGAACAGGGAACCGGAGCCATTTTAGGATTAACGACTCCTATTTGGTTTTTGGAGGGGGATGCTACCTTAACAGAAACACTATTGAGCGAAGGCGGGAGGGGCAGGTTGCCTCATTTTGATATGGGACTACGTGCGCAGCTGTATGATTTAGGTGTCTTTAGCTACAATAAAGCGCAGTTTGGTTCATTTAATCACCTGGTACCAAATCATTATCAATTGGGCTACCATTTGTCTGTTTATGCACGAAGGCAATACGGCATGGATATATGGAAGAACGTTGTTGCCAGAATAGGGAAATTCCCTTTGCTTCCTTTTCGGTTTTCCTCTGCAGTTAAAAAAGAAACGCGGTACAGTTCGCAACAATTATATCGCATGGCTATAAATGAGTTAGACAGCACCTGGAAAAGCACTTTGACTTTACAACAAATAACAAGTTATGACGGAATAAATAAAAGAAACAACGAGGTGCCACTTAGTTACAGGCTTCCTCAGGTTTTCGAAAGAGGCGGAGTTTTGCTTGCTAAAAGTGGCTATGATATTATTCCTGCATTGGTACTAATAGATTCCTTGGGGAGAGAAGAACAGCTTTGTAAATTTGGTAGTTATTTTATGAACGCCTTAAGTGCCAACAGCCATAGGGCCATTTGGGCAGAGCAAAGACCCGATCCACGTTGGGAATATCAGTCTTATTCGGTACTGGTGGAATATGACTTTGAGAAAAGAAAAAAAAATCAGTTAACAAAGAAAACAAAACTTTTTGCTCCTGCCATTAGCGATAATAATGAAAAGATAGTAGCCGTAGAGATTCCGGAGAACGGATTAAGCGCTTTAGTCGTATTGGACGGTCTTACCTTTGAAGAAAGTCGTCGACTTTCCGGAGATAGTCGTGTATTGTATCGATTGCCGGCCTGGAATGAAGGTGCCAACAAAGTTGTTGCCATCAGAAATTCAGAACGTGGAAATGAAATTGTGTCCTGGGATATTTCCAGCAATGTGGTCAAAGTATTATATGGCCCGGTAAAAATTAATTTAAACCATCCTCAATTTTATCAGGATGGGATTATTTTTCATTCATCGGTAAGTGGAGTGGATAATATCTATTACCTAAATGCTCAGGGAGGCACCGTTCAGCTTACCGGTAGTAAATATGGGGCATTTGAAGCATTTTGTTATAAAAATACACTCTTTTATGTCGATTACAGTGCCAAAGGTTACGATCTGGTCAAAACAGATTTCTCTTCTGCCTTAGAGCAGGGCATTCACGATATTAAATATACTCCAAGGTCGTATTATTTGCCATTATTGGCCGAAGAAAGCGCGTTGAGCGCTACTATTAATACAGACAGTAGTTACTCGGTAAGGAAATACCGTAAAGGACTGCATTTAATAAATATTCATAGCTGGCAGCCTATTAGTGGTGTAAGCGATGAAGAGTTCAATCCCCAGTTAGGACTCAGGTTGTTATCACAGGATAAGTTAAGTACTACCGTGATAACAGGTGGATATAAATACGTTCCTACGCAAAATATGCAGCGACTGGAAGCGAAGGTGGAATACGACGAATGGTATCCGAAACTGAGTGTCGATTTATCAAATAATCGATTTGATCAATTATTTAGATTCATTGAAGGTGACCACAATGAAGACACATTGTGGTCGAATGAATTGCGTAATAATCAGGCGGCATTTAATGCTTTTGTGCCATTGAACCTTACAAGGAATGAATATAATCAGGGCATGGGCTTTGAGATTGGTGCATTGCATTACGAAAACAAGTTTTATGATAACGATGAACTATTGCTTCATCAACATTTATGGGCACTTTCTTTAGCCCATACGTACTCACGACGCTTAAAAAAGTCATTTAGGGCTATAACATCGAATAGAGAATTGGGTTATCAGCTTCAAATGAGGTCATCGGCTGTTTCCGGGACATGGCTGAGCCAGTGGTCTGCAGCTTATTGGCTAAAAGTCCCCTTCTTTTTTAAACATCATGTGTTATCGCTTTATGGAGCTTATGAAAGGAACAATTTGCTCAACAGTGGTTTTAGAAATCAACGATCTATTGCCCGGGGTTATACTTTAAGAAATTATTCAAAAGGGTTTACAGGGCGTGTGGATTATATCTTTCCATTATGCTACCCCGATTGGGATTTGGGCTTTCTGGCATACCTTCAACGTGTCAAAGCCAGACTTTTTGCGGATGCCTCCTTAATAGAACATGACAACGAAAGTCAGTGGTACCGCACTTTGGGTATTGATATAAGTACTGATTTAAACCTGCTGAGATATTGGCCGTTGTTTGAACTTGGATTGCGAAGCTCCTACCTTTTGGATCATAGAAGTTCGTTGTCATTTAACCTGATTTTTGGAGTTTCGCTTTAGTGTCATTTAGGAAAGCGAGTTTCTGGTAGCGGTATGCATGTTTTTTTGTTTAAATAATTGCCTTTGTATTATTTCCATATGACCTTCCAAAGGCTTTAATCTCCCAAATTTCATAAACCTGGCCTGGCAGACCAGGAGATCATATAGTTTGCTAAGCTATCAAAAGTGAGTGTCCTTCATACGTTTTACGTAATGAAAAAACTACAACTCAAGGTCAAAAAGCTAAGAGTTAAGTGCTCAGGAATATATTACCTACCGTAAGTGATTTACTTCTTGCCTCATCCATCGTCTTTTTCTATAAGAGATACTGTCTTTAAGTGTAACAAGTAACTTAATAGCACTTACCAACACATTTCGAAATGGACAAATTCATAAACTATAGAGCCATAGAAACTGGAAAAATACCCCTTTCACAGTGTGCTAATTTCTTAATCAAAACGATTATGGGATGCTCAAACCAATTTATACTATGAAGCCGATGATGAGACTTGCCTATCAATTTATTGCTGTAATACTTTCTTTTACCTTTTACATGACCTGTGCACAGGGACAACTTTGTACAGGGGAGACCGATAATTTCAATCAAATTCGATACGGAAGTTTTGAAGATAGCGCGTCCTATCACGAATTTCATGACCATAACCTTCATGATCCTACAGACAGCGGTTCAGTGGCATACAATTGTTTGATAGCAGAAGGTCTAAATTGTTCGGCAACGGGAGATTATGCAATTTACGATAGCGTGGGACAATTTGATGCCAACCTTCCAGCCACAGACGATGGATTAAAAGCCTATGATGGTGATAAAATGCTACTCATAAACGCACATAATGAAGAAAACACTATTGCCTGGTCTCAAACTGTTCAGCTTGTTGCGGGCATCACCTATGACTTTTCCGCCTATGTTTCACTTCTGCAAAACAATTCACCCAATGTGAGTGAAATTCGCTTTGAAATTGCTAATGCTGATACCACTATCACATTAAGTGCTATAACTTTAACTTACACGGCCCCCGATTGGGAACATCTCACTCAAACATGGGAAGCGACATTTAGCGGAGATGCACGTATACAACTGCTCATTGTCAATGATCAGGTAAATGGTATGGGCTTCATCAATGACTTTGCGATAGACAATATTTCGTTCACTGGCGAATGTCCTCCCGATTCCGGACCAGCATGGTCGCTTCCTGAAGATAGTGTATTTTGTCGCTTACCAACGGGTGGTATAACTTTGAATAGTGGTATCTCAACTGCATTTAACCATAGCTTCAATTGGTTTAAAAATACAGAGGAACTGGGTGAGACTGGAAACGAAATACTGATCGACCAATCGGGTGATTATACACTTTGTTTTGATTCGGCCGGTTGTCAACGTTCATGGAATATCAAGGTAGAAATTTTACCCGAGCTTCAAGTGAATAAAGAATTACTTGCGCCTTCTTGTTTTGAACAGACTGATGGGCAAATCACATTAAGCACTTCCGGAGGAAAAGCGCCATATAGTTATCTATGGAATACAGGAGATACCACCCAATCACTCACACAACTGGCAGACGGAACCTATACAGTAGAAATAAGTTATGCCAGCTTTTGTACTTATACCGACACATTTATGCTGGATGGGCCAGAACAACTTCAAGTTGACGCAAGCATCACCCAGGCAAAATGTGCGGGTGAGCCAGGAGCAATAACCCTAACAGTTTTTGGAGGTACAAATCCATATAATTATGCCTGGTCCGACACCTCTTTAAACACGCCAAACAGAGAAGCGCTCCTTCCCGGCAACTATACCTTAACAGTAAGTGATAGCAATGATTGTGAAATAACTGAGAGCTATCAAATCAACGAAGCGCCAACACAATTGCAGTCAACTATTGATAAACAAAACCCCTCATGCCATGGTAAGACCGATGGAAACATCCGCATTAGTCCTACAAACGGGACACCTCCATATCAATATGATTGGTCAACGGGAGCAAATACGGCAACGCTGTTTGAACTTGGAGCCGGGCAATATGAAGTTGTTATATCAGATGCTAATAACTGTAAAGATAGCATTGTGGTTGACCTCATGAATCCAGAGGCTCCTGTAACAAGTGCCACTGTAAATCATCCCCGTTGTTTTGGAGATAGCAATGGAAACATCTCGCTAAATACCACAGGAGGCTCCTCACCCTATACCTATAAGTGGTCGGATGGCGTAGACGGACCAGAGCGAGATAGCTTGAGTGCTGGTAGTTACATGGTAATTATCGCAGATGACCAGGCGTGTGAAGACACACTGGATATAAACTTAGAAAATCCTGAGCAATTAGCCGGGGAAGCGATTACAATCAATCCTGTCTGTGAGGGGGTAGATAATGGAAGCATCGAGTTAAGCGTAACTGGTGGAATTCCACCTTATTCCTTTACATGGTCAAATGGAAATACAAGTAATGTTTTGTCAAATTTGGGTCCCGGTACTTACACCATAGAAATCAAAGATAGCGCAGCATGTACGGATAGCCTGAATGTAGATTTAAGCTATCAGGATTCTATTACCTTAAATGCAGAAACTACCGAAGCTACTTGTGGTGAAGCAAATGGAAGCATTCTGCTTCTCATTTCAGGGGGAGAGCCAGCATACACTATAACATGGGATGACACGAGTATTAATGACATTGAAAGAAAAGGTCTAAAAGCGGGAATTTATACCGCTAATGTTGAAGATAAAAACGGCTGCAGACAAACAACAGCAATCGAATTAAATGACAATGGCAAATTGACTGTTGAAGCTATAGTCACACAGCCCAGCTGTAGTGGAGTAGATAATGGTGAAATACGATTAAATGTCAGTGATGGAGCGGAACCCTATACCTACGTTTGGTACGATGATAATGGGGGTGACAGACGTGAAGACCTTGGCCCGGGTGATTACTCGGTTACCGTAAAAGATAGCGCAGGATGCCAGGAAACCAAGAGCTTTAAACTTGAATGGTTATCGGACGAAAAGCTCACCATTACTATCGTAAAATCAGACCCCACTTGTGGGCATATAAATGGAACAATAAATGTACAGGTTGATGGAGGTATTCCCGGCTACACTTATATATGGCAAGACGATAGCAGTCTAAATGTAGCATACAGGGATAGTCTTTTAAATGGATGGTATGATGTAAGCGTTGTTGATAGTGTAGGTTGTGTGGGTAATGAAAGTGCATACTTGGCCACTGGAGAGAATCTGCATGTCCGTACAGAACTCATTCGAGATGCTAGCTGTCACGATAGTAAAGATGCTATGGCGCTTGTAACTTATAGTGGTGGTGTTGAGCCCTACACCATATCCTGGGACGATGGTTCAAATGGAGATACGCTAAAGAACGCCGGTGCTTACAATTACCTGGTGGTCGTAGAAGATGCCAATGGGTGCAGCGGCTTTAGAACTGTCAATATAACTTCCCCAAAAGTAATCGAAGCTGTTTATAATGAATTAAGGAGGCCCGATTGCAATACCAGTAACGGAATCATCGATGTAGAAGGCTGGGGGGGGACCGGAGCACTTAGTTATTCTTGGGTAGATGCGCCAGAAGTGACCAGTGGAAGAAGGGAAAACCTGCCTTTTGATGTCTACTATTTTATTGCTGAAGATGAACGTGGCTGTATCGACACCTCACAAATAATTCTTCCTCCACTATTTCAAAATTACGCCAAAGTCGAAATCGGATTTGATGACCCCATTTGTGAAAATAACACTATGCGCATTGAGGTCGCCAACGCAGTGCACCCTGGTGACGCTCCACTATTTCAATGGCGTGTAAATAATAACCCCGTTAGCGACCTTGCTGAAGAAGATTTCTTTTATTCGGATAGTTTGAATAAGGGTGACGTTGTGACCGTATTTATGGTGTCCAGCGACACCTGTGTGGTCGGGCAACCGATATCTTCTCCGCTGGTAATTGAAACGAGTTGTGACGAAGTGCAAGATCTGGCAATACTTATTCCAAATGTATTCACACCGAATGATGATGGTTTAAACGACACTTGGAGAATTAGTGCTTTAGAGGGTGAATATGCGCCTCTTTTTCAACGCGTCATGATTTATAATCGCTGGGGGCAATTGATACATCACCAAGATGGCGGAGATTATATTCCTTGGGACGGAAGAGTACAAAATGGTGAGCGCATTTCATTGGGAAGTTACTATTTTGTATTGGAATTAGACGGAGGGAGAAGTTTTTCCGGATCTTTAACTGTACTACGATAAGCACTATGTTTACCCAATTGATTCCATTTTAACCCAATGTCCAGTCTTGAAATAAGATTTCCGTAGCGCATATTGAAAATACTCTTAAAAGAAAGGTTTTCTCCGGTTTTTGATAATTCTGAAAACTAGAATTTATTTTATGAAAGAATCGTGTTCAAAGTCAAAATGGTGTGAATCATTCGCTTTGGTTCATTAAAAGACGGGAGGTATGAAATCATCATTCAAGCACATTAATAAGTAAAGGAATCTAGCAGGCTGTTCTTCAACGTGTCAAAGCCAGACTTTTTGCGGATGCCTCCTTAATAGAAAATGACAACGAAAGTCGGTGGTGCCGCACTTTGGGTATCGATATAAGTATTGATTTGAACCTGCTGAGCTATTGGCTGTTGTTTGAACTTGGATAGCGAAGCTCCTGCCTTTTGGATCATAGAAGTTCGTTGTTATTTAACCTGATTTTTGGAGTTTCACTATAACATCATTTTATAAGAGTACAGAGGTATATGCGCCTATATTTATTCCGTTAATAAATTAAGTGATACCTAATTAATGGTGGTGTATGATTATTGTGTTATCTGTTAAAAAAAATATATTTTTTTTAACCTAAGAAAAGTGCTTAGGTAGTAGTTTTATTGCGTTTTTTGGGCATCTTAATGTTTTTTTGACACTAAAAGTAAGCGTAACATTCATTTTTTGTAATCGTTATTCTAGGTAATAAATCACTTGTAAAATGCAAGATTTGTCAGCTAATCGTGAATGGAGATGAAAAGCGAAAATCACCACTTTTCATCCGCGCTTAAAAGTAGAATATCCGAAGGTTATCATACCCTGTTTCTTCCAAGAACCTTCTAATTGTATTGCGTCATTCGAAATTATGCTGTCTCATTAATTATTGTAAGGTGTAAAAAAACCAAAATTATTATTATGGATCTAAAAAGAACAATTAAATGTTTGCTTCTTTCGGTTGGTTTTGTAGTTGTATCAGCTATACCGGATGTAAGAGCATCAAATTCAGACCGGTCGTCAGATAGTGACTTTACCTGTCCAACGGGTTATGATGCAGTATGTGAAACCACAGGAAACTGCTATATTGACCAAAATCAAGCGATCTCGGGAGGCTGTCCTGCAGATCAAATTACGCTTCGGGGCGGAGATAGTGGTGGCGATGACACTCCTGGGCCGACTTGTTCAGACGGTGTACAAAACGGAAACGAAACGGGTGTGGACTGTGGTGGTTCATGTACCGCGTGTGACGATGGTAGCTCTAATGACGACAACAGTGGCGGTACTACCGGCGATATAACATGTCCAACAGGTTATGATGCCATGTGTGCTACGACAGGAAATTGCTACGTAGATGCCGGTCAGGCTCAATCGGGCGGTTGTGCAGCAGATCAAATCGTAATTCGAGGAGAAGCTGGTGACAATGGCGATAGCGGTGATGACGGTTCTGCAACAGCAACTTGTTCTGACGGAATTCAAAATGGCGATGAGACAGGTGTAGATTGTGGCGGTTCATGTGCTGCATGTGATACTGGAGGAGATTCAGGCGACTCAGGTTCTGACAACGGAGATTCAGGAAATACCGGCGATGGTACAGAAACCGGCGACTCTGGTAACGATGGTGATTCCGATGATGACAATGGTACGGCATTAAGTACCTTAAACTTTGAAGGAACGTGGTCCGGATGGGATCAGGTGAGTGGTTACGATTCACACGATTTTATTGTAAGATCTGATGCAACGCCCACTAACAATACAGGTCCCCCCTCGGCACAAGAAGGTTCAAATTATGCGCACTTAGAAACTTCTCAGGCACAAACTGCTGGTAACGATGCAAGAATTCTTTCCGATTTTATAAGTGGAAGCGATCGTACATTAACTTTTAAATACCATATGTACGGGGCCAATATTGGTTCATTGCACATAGATTTACATGCAGGAGGCAATTGGTCAACAATTTGGGATATGGACGGAGCCCAAGGAAATTCTTGGCACACAGCAACAGTAGACCTCACTCAATATAGTGGTGATATTCAAATTCAAATCAGAGCTGTATCTGGTGGTGGAGATGCCGGAGATATAGCCATTGACAATATCCGCGTATTTGAAGGTACTGATAACAGCGGTGGTTCTTCTGACAATGGTAACAGCGGTGATGATAATAACGGTGGCGATGACAACAGTGGTACGAGCTATTTTGCCGCTAAATTTGCACCGGCCACAGGAAGACTTCTTGTAATTGGTCAGGATGTAACCAGCATCGACGATTATAACAACGCATTCACACATACACCGGCAGGTCATTCAGGTTATTCCAGTGTGAATTATGTTGAAGGTATCACAAGTACTGCGAGCTATGGTTCTGGTCCTCAGAATGCAGGCGATGTAGCGTCAAATTATTCCCAAAGTGCATTATCTATGGCAATCTATGCAGCAGGTATGTTGGGTGATATTAACAACGGCGTTTATGATAATGAAATAAATACGCTGATTGACAACTTGGCAGCTTTAAATCGTCCAATTTATTTCAGGTTTGGATATGAGTTCGATGGTCCGCATAATGGATATGATCCTACGGCATTTAAGAGTGCATGGATTAAAATTTATCAGATGATCGAAAGTAAAGGAGTAATGGATCAATTCTCAATGGTATGGCACTCTTGGTCTTCATGTGATGCTAACTTTGGTAACTACGCGAGCACTGAATGGTACCCTGGTGATGACTACGTAGACATGGTGGGTATATCGATATTTACCTCTCAGGAATGTAATTATTCAGGTGTTGACAATTTAGTGGATTTTGCGAGACTTCGTGGTAAAGCTGTGATGGTATGTGAATCCGCTCCGCAGGGCTACGACATTGAGCAAAAGACTAAGGCAGATGTGCAAGGTCCGAATGTTGGCGTAAAATCACCACGTACACCAGAGCAAATATGGAATGAGTGGTTCGTACCTTACTTCAACTATATTGAAAACAATGAAGATATCATCAGAGTGGTAGCCTATGTGAATGCTGACTGGGACAGCCAGGGTTTCTGGGACGCTCCATATGATATGGGATATTGGGGTGACACAAGAGTACAACAAAATGCGACCATCAAAAGCAATTGGGAAACTGAAATGAGTAATCCTGATTGGGTGTTCGCTTCCGGTTCACTCTTCAGCGACCTTGGATACAGTTCAAATTCAGGCGCTCGTATTGCAGAAGATATGTCACATAGCTTAGATAATGCTGATGAGTACGGACTGGATATTTATCCAAATCCGGTGCACGGCGATTTCTTACATATCTATGACGCAGCACATTCCGATGCCTTTGAAGTTCATGACTTAAGAGGGGCTGTATTACTTACAGGTGAAGGTAAAGATGTTTTTGTTGGCGATCTTCCTACAGGAACTTACATCCTCATAACTAAGATAGGAACAACAATATTTGTAAGAGATTAATTAATTCGTTTTATAAATTTGAAAGGCCAACCTTTTGGGTTGGCTTTTTTTGTTATTTGACGCCGATGCAGAATATTAACGTATGATCAAGCGGCCTTTGTTTGAAAAAGCTGTAGTTTTGGTCTTATCTTAAAGTTTATGCGCTACAATTTGATATATGACGGACATGAAATTGGTGAGGTACTGCCAGCAGAAAAAACTATTTCGGAATGTTCGGGTATCTATGTCTTAAACGATCAAATTAACTGGGATGTGGAAGAATTGCGACTTGTGCAGTCTTATATCGACTATTCGGTAATAGGTGACCACTTGATGCTCAGTGATGAAGACAAATGGCATGATTTTGTTCAAAAAGAAGAACATAAATACTACGACCTTATTTATTCGGGGCTGTGGTTTTTGCAAGCTGAAAATGGAGAACGATTGCAAATAGATGCTCCTATATTTGGCGTAAACAACGAGTTTGCCTGGATGTGGAGCAAAGATTCTGATGAGGATTGAAGTATACTAAAAAGTAACAGACCGGATTACCGGTCTGCTACATAGAACTATGATTTCAACGATGTTGAATCTATTCTAAAGGGATACTTTGTTGTTAACAATTTAGCTATTACTCGTACCCGCAGTAGTGGGAGTTCTGTCAAATTCAGGTTGCTTTTCAGTTATCTCATCGGTGATTTTATTTTTGGCATTTTTAAATTCTCGGATACCTTTACCAAGCCCTCGGGCCAGTTCAGGAATTTTCTTGCCTCCAAATAAAAATATAACGGCAAACACTATGAGTAACCACTCATATCCGCCTGGCATTGCTAATAAGAATATATTCATAATTTTTTAATTATTTGGTTTGAACTTCATTTTACCTAATTCGATGGCAATCGCGGCTCTGGACAAGACGGTGAACAGAAATGCTCCCATTGCCCAAATACCCACTGTCACACCTACTTCAATGAGGGTAGGGGTGTATTCCACAATTTTGCCCCACTGCCCCGGAATAAAGCCTGGAACAATCAGGCCGAATCCTTTTTCAATCCAAATAGCAATAAACAACATGATGCAGGATAAATAAAGGAGACTTTTGTTTCTCCTGAACCGATGCAGCGTGAGCATACCGGTAGCAATGACGTTCATCGTAATTGCTGTCCAGATCCATGGAACCAGCGCCGTCTTTTCACCTATTCCAAAGAACAGATAGAAAGCCCCCATGCTGTGATGCGTATGGGCATAGAATTCTTTGAAAAGTTCAGAAATAAGCATGATGATATTGATTTGTGCGGCAACAGTAACAACCAGCGCAATTTTATCGAGTGTTTTATCTTCAATTTTAAAGCTTGTAAATTTCCTTATCGATGCTAATGCTATAATTATGAGGGCGGGGCCTCCTGCAAAGGCGGAAGCGAGGAAGCGTGGCCCGAGTAGTGCGTTGTTCCAGAATGGCCTTGCCTGGAGTCCCTGATAAAGGAATGCCGTCACCATGTGCAGGCTTACAGCCCAAAATACCGACAGGAATACACCCGGTAAATAAATCCCTTTGCGCGGCTCTTTGTTCTGATAATGACTCATGAGAATGTAAAGAGGGATCGTGATGTTAATAAACAGGTATACATTTAGGACTATCATATCCCAGGTGAGCATGGAACTGGGGAAATTAAAAAGTCCTACCACGGGCATCATGTGCCAAAGATTTGCCGGTCCGCCTACATCCACTACTACGAAAGCGATACACATGACAAGTGCTGCTACAGCAAGCCCTTCACCAATGAGAACTGCTTTTTTGAAATCTACATCTTTTAGAATATAAGTGGGAAGCACGAGCATTACTGCCGCCGCTGCAACGCCTACCAAAAAAGTAAAGTTGGAGATGTATAGTCCCCAGCTTACCTTGTCGTGCATGCCTGTTACAGCCAGCCCTTGATCGATTTGGATATAATAACAATACCCCCCAATGAGCATTATAAATGTAAGCGTTGCCATCCATATATGGTATTTGGCACTGCCCTTTGTCACTTCATCCAGACCATCTTTGATCATGGAGAAAAATATCTTTATCTGATTCATAATATTTACAGCTTTTTTATAGAAACCTCATCGGTTTTTAGGACCTGTGAGGTTTTAGAATTAATCCATGAAATACCAAAATTTAGGTTCTGTACCCAGGTCCTCTTTGAGACGGAATACTTTTTTAGTGTCAAGTACTTTTCTTATTGTACTGTTAGGATCTAACAAATTGCCAAATATTCGGGCACCGGTGGGACAAGCTTCTACGCATGCCGGGTTTTGTCCATCCCTGGATCTTTGAATACAGAATGTGCATTTTTCAACTACACCTTGCTTTCTAAGTCTGTTGCCCAGGTAGTGCTGGTTTTTGTTTACTTCCTGTTCCGGAATTTGTGGCTCAGACCAGTTGAACCTTCGTCCGTCGTATGGGCATGCAGCCATGCAATAGCGGCAGCCTATGCACCAGTCGTAGTCGACTACAACTATGCCATCTTTTTCTTTCCAGGTGGCACCAGTAGGGCATACTTTTGTGCAGGGAGGGTTTTCACAATGGTAACATTGAGTACCTAAATAGAAGTGGCCTTCAGCCGGCACTTCATGGTAAAAGGTATCGTCGGCATCTTCAAAGGCAAAACTGCCGTTTTTATGCTCGTGGATACGTATATATTGCATTTGAGAGGCGCGATCGTGATTATTTTCCTTCTTACAGGCCTCCACACAATCCATATATCCCTTGCACTTGGAAATATTAAACGCATAACCAAAAAGTACGCCCTTAACAGCATCTTTAGAAGATACATTGATGTGCTTACCGTGTTCTTTCTCATACATCCTTTCAAGGCGCTTTACGGTAGCCTTTTTCTCTTCATCGGTCATTAGGCGGTAATTCCCTTTAAAGTACTCTTCCCACTCCATTTCTTTCTTTTCCTTCTTCTCATCACTGGATAGTGGAGAGCAGGAAGTTTGAATCATACCGGCTCCGGCCAGTAATCCAGCCGTGATGCCTTTTAAGGAGTCTCGTCGGCTTTGTTTTTTACCTAATACCTGCTCATATCCATCGATACGCTGTTTGTCTTCAGGCGCCTGCTTTTTTTCTTGTTTAGGGGAAAGCCCTAAAGCCAGTTTTATAATGTCGATACCTTTTGTGCTCATAGTATGATGGTCTTAATGTTGTTCTTCTCCGTTAGATGAAGTCCTTTGTTCTTCTAACATTTTTGTGTTTAACCGCGCAGGAAATCTGGTTTTGAAGGACGGATTGTGCGGGTTATGGCAATTAACACATGAATTGCTTACCCTGGGTGGAGCCCAGCCTCCGAGCTGTTTGCCATGAGCGCCCGATTCCCAGTCTTTGAATTGCTTGGAATGGCATTGGGCACAAACCTGATAACTGTGGTTAAAGGAAATTTGTGCGTCAGTAAGCGTTCTCAGGGAATCCATATTGTTAACACTATGGCAGGTTTTGCACTCCATGGTGCTAATACCGGCATGCTCAAGTTTCAGGTTCCAATGTGCCTTTTTTTCATCTGCATTAGCATTCTTTATTTCTTCTAACGGGACATTGTGACAACGACTGCACTGAAAGTTTACAATTTGACTCTGCCTTTCGGGAATCAGGAATGGAGCGCTAAGCACGTTGCTGTCTGTCATTACCGTTTTAAGGCATTGGAGGTGGTCGCTAGAAGAAACCCCAAAGTCAATGGTGTCACTCAGTACCTCGTTGGCTTTAATTTTTTGTTTTACGGTATGATAAGCCTCTCTTTCCGGTGCATTACATGACGAAAACAGACATAGCATTTGGATCGTTGTTCCAAGCAAAATATAGTTTAATACATTCATCTTATTTCGTTTTTTGAGGTTGACGCGTAAACTCTTGCTCCAGGCCTTTTAAGGCTGCGTGGTTAGGTACATGACATTGCCTGCAATTCACTCTTTCCGGGTGACTAACTCTAATGTCTTTCCGGGAGCCGGGACCATAGTGACAAGAGAGACAATTTTCCTTCATCTGCAAGTCGTGTGGAATCATCGGTGGGCTACCCGTTAAAGCGGCGCGGTGGATTTCGGGTACTCCTTGTTTCTCCCACAAGCTACCCGCTGCAAATTCGGCATTAGTTTTGACCGGAACGTGGCATTGCCTGCAATTGAGCATTTCAGGGTGAGGTGTAATAGGGGCGTAAGCCTCTAAGCTATTGACATAACCACCGTTTTGATGACATTGAAGACATCCGTTGGCGCCTATACCCCTTTCGGTAAACAAGGGGTGGGGTATAGTGGGAGGAGCTCCGGGATAGGCTCTCCTGGAGTGGTAAGCCTCCCCGGTGTGTCCTGCCGTTGAATCGAACTTCATGTCTTTATAATTATAGGTAGACTCCGAGCGCTCAAAAACCTTCTTTTCACCGTACAGGTGTGCATCATGATTGTTTTCGTGACCGGTATAGACGTTTGCATGAGTTTTGGAGCCACGCATGCCAACATCAATCAGTATAATGCATGTGACCATCAGTAAAATGATCATAGCAATGATAGATATCCTTTTTTTCATAGCGCTGTCATTTTAAACCTTTTCTATTTTTACCGCGCACTTCTTGTAATCCGGCTGTTTGGATATTGGACAATAGGCATCAAGTGTAAGTTCATTGATGAGGTATTCTTCGTCGAAGAAAGGAACGAAAATATGCCCTTTAACGGGTTTGCCGCGCTCGTTTACAGAGGCAGGCATGACTATCTCTCCCCTCCGTGAAATGATTTTTACCTGATCACCATTTTTTATGCCCAGTTGTTTGGCATCATCCGGATTGAGCTCAACATAACTGCGCGAAACCGCTTGATGTAACACATAAATACGGCGCGTCATAGAGCCGGTGTGCCAGTGTTCTATAACACGGCCCGTGTTTAACCAAAACGGATATTCACTGTCAGGGACTTCTGGTGGCGCCTCATATGGTCTCTCCCATATAACAGCTTTTCCGTCAGGTTTACCATAAAACTCAAATGCCTTGTCGCCCGAGCAAGCCGGGTCGTACTTAGCATTAAAACGCCACTGTGTAGACTTCCCATTTACAAATGGCCACATGGCTCCCGGCTGCTTTTTAAGCACCGAAAGTGGGGCCATGCCATGTTTTTTGCCTGCCTGGTGTTTGGTGTACTCCTCGTAGAGTTCCGAATTGTGAGATTCCTTTTTGTAGGGGAATAACTTGCCGTATCCCATTCTTTTGGCCACTTCAATTATTTGCCAGGCATCACTTTCACATTCTCCAGGCGGGTCTACCATTTGTTCGAAATATTGCGTTCTTCGCTCCGAGTTACCAAATAACCCTTCGCGTTCGATCCAGCATGAACTTGGAAGAATTACATCTGCAACGTCTGTGGTAGGAGTAGGGTATATGTCAGACACTACTATAAATCTGTCCTCTTTTTCACAACCATCTCTGTAGCGGTTGAGGTTAGGCATGGTAACCATCGGGTTTGTGACCTGAATCCACATGAATTTAATGTCGCCGCGGTCCAGCGCTCTAAACATTTCCACCGTGTTGTAAGTCGGTTTTGCAGGGATTTTGTCAGCAGAAATTCCCCATATTTTGGCTGCATGCTCCCGGTGTTCCGGCTTCATGACTACGCCGTGAGGTAGTTTGTGTGTCAATGTGCCCACCTCACGAACAGTGCCACAAGCACTAGGTTGTCCTGTTAAAGAAAAAGGACTGTTTCCAGGTTGCGAAATCTTACCTGTTAACAGGTGGATGTTGTAAACCAGGTTGTTAATCCATGTACCACGTGTATGTTGATTCATGCCCATACACCATAAAGACATGACCTTTTTATTAGGGTCTCCGTAAAGCTGAGCCATGTATTTGATGTCTCTGGCAGAGACGCCCGAGATTTTTTCAACTTTTTCTGGAGTGTAATCGTTCAGGAATTGCTTGTAAGCTTCAAAAGACGAAGGAGAAGGTTTGTCTTTAAACTTGTACTTATCTTCCAGTCCGTAGCCCATTTTAGTTAAACCTGAAGCAAAATTGCAGTAATTGTTTACAAATTCTTCATTAACCCAGTCATTATGGATTATTTCGTAACAAATGGCATTGGCCACTGCTAAGTCTGTTTGAGGTTTAAAAATAATCGATTTATCCGCTGCCTGGCTCGTACGAGTGGAGCGTGTCGCAAAATCAATGATTTTTACTTTACGTTTTAATCGTTGATCCAATAAACGTGAGAATAGAACAGGGTGCATTTCAGCCATGTTATTTCCCCACAAAACGAATACATTGGCGTGATCAATATCTTCGTAGCAGCCCATGGGTTCGTCGGCGCCAAACGTAGTTAAGAAACCTGTTACGGCACTTGCCATACACAGTCGTGCGTTTGCTTCCAGGTTATTTGTGCCAATGGCTCCTTTCATGAATTTAGAGGCGGCATAACCGTCCGGAATAGTCCATTGTCCTGAACCATACATGGCAACGGAATCCTTGCCGCTTTGAGCAATAGTGTTTTTCATTTTTGAAGCTACCAGGTCCAGTGCTTCTTTCATGCTCACCTCAACCATCTTTCCGTTTTTCTTAATCAACGGTTTGGTGAGTCTGTCTTTACCGTAGAGGGTCATCACAGAGTGGTAGCCTTTAACGCAGCAAAGCCCTTTGTTTACCGGTGATTTCGGGTCACCTTTTACAGCTACGGCTTTGCCTTCTTTAATGCCAATGAGAAGACCACAACCTACACCGCAAAAACGACAGGGTGATTTTTTCCAGGAGACTCCTTCTGGAACTTCCTGTTTTTCTTGTTCATCGGCGAATACAATACCCGGGAAAAGGGAAGCGGCGGTGGCCATGGCTGCCATAGTCGCCATCTTCTTAAGAAATTCTCTTCTTTGTAATTCTTTATTAAACATAGGCTTATCTGCTTTTGAAATTCGTGTTGTCATAACCAGCAACCATAGAAAGTTGATTGCAACTAGGTGCACTTTCAATCATTCCGATCAGTTGTTCTTCCGATTCCTTATCCGGTGCGTCGATGACCAGGATAATTAACTCTTCATTGGTGGAGCTTATTACCTCTTCACAATAAGGAGTCCTATTTAATAGTTGATCCAGTTCGTCTTTTTTTCCGGGCGCCGGATAGGCTAGAAAGCTTTTTATCGACATAATCGCTGAGTATTATTGTTAATGCAGGCAATTTCACGGTATTAGGCATTAAATACCATGACAAAACACATGTGTATTTATTTAGAATCATTTTAATTATTAAGGTTAATTAGCTGGTTGTTAATAGTTTTTGAGTCAAATGGAAGCGTAGTGCTTATGTTGATTAAAATCAGTATGAAAAATGTGAGAAAATAAATCGTTTGACGGGTAAGTGAATAGGTCAGTTTATTTTATGTTTTGTTATTCTTTTGAAGAAGGTGTCTAAGCTTATTGAAGAATGGTGTTTAAGGTTAATAAGTGGCTGAATATGTGTTTATTGAGCTTTTTCGTAGCTTTTGAAATAATTTGAAGATGATAATTGTCATTAAAAAACATGATTTGATATGCAATATTACATAATAAAAACTGCGAATTTTACCGAAAACAAAACGGAAGTTATCATGGAAAACAGATTCAAAAAAGCGAAACTAATAGTTCTTTTCAGTGTGTTGGCAATGTCTGTACATGCCCAGAGTGTAAAGCTAAGTGGTGAAGTGCGCCCCAGAATGGAGATGCGCAAAGGGTATAAGAGCCTGGTCTCTTCTAATGACGATTTTGCCCTGTTTACAGATCAGCGTTCACGTATAAACCTGGACTACAAAAGCGATTTTATTACAAGCAAAATCGTTTTACAAGACGTACGTACCTGGGGAAGTCAGTCACAATTAGTAAATAATGATGGTGCATTAACAACGATACATGAAGCATGGGGAAAAGCAACTATAAACAAGAATATCGATTTTAAATTGGGTCGTATGGAGCTGGCCTATGATGATCACCGTATTTTAGGATCTGTTGGATGGGCTCAACAGGCGAGATCACATGATTTGGGATTACTTCAATACCACGACTCTACCATGAAGGTACATCTGGGGGCTGCTTTCAACCAAAATAGTCCGCAATTGATTACCACCCTTTATACCGTCGGAAAAAGCTATAAAACGATGCAATATTTATGGGCTAACAGGGTAATAAACAATACTACATTAAGTGTTTTGATCATGAATTTGGGAAATCAGGTACAGTCTAGTACGGATACTTATGTGAACCATAATCAGACTTTAGGATTTCGCCTCATTCAAAAGCTGGGAGACAAAACGAAATTGATTGGCGCATTTTATTACCAGACAGGTGTTCAGGGTGATACTTTAGATACGGAAATAAATGCTTTCAATGCAAGATTGGAAGCCAGTCACAATGTCAGCGACAAAATCAGTGTTTCAGGGGGGTATGAAATTCTTTCGGGCAACGATATGGTCGCAGGTAATGAGCAGCAGAAAGCGTTTAACCCTGTTTTTGGTACTAACCACAAGTTCAATGGCTTTATGGATTACTTCTATGTAGGCAATCACGCCGGAAATGTAGGATTGCAAGATGCTTTTGTTGGAGCGAAATACAAAGGAGGAAAAGTGTCACTGGGGCTTGATGCGCATTTCTTTTTGAGTGCAGCGCCACTACTGGATGTATCACATTTCGCAGAAACGGCAGAAACAAAAGAAGCAAGTGCTTATCTGGGAACAGAATTTGACCTTAGCGTAGGCACTCAATTAAATAAACAAGCAAAGGTTAAAGCGGGATATTCTGTGCTCATGGCATCAGAAAGTATGGAAGAACTTAAAGGAGGTAGAAGTGATCTCTTCAATACCTGGGGGTATGTGATGGTGATTTTTAAACCAGTTTTTTTGAATACCAATTCCAAGTAATAGCTAAGAATATGTAGTGAGGGGAGGGGCTACCCTCTCCTTTTATTATTCTTGAAATGCGGAAGGCATAACTCCTTTTGGTAAGATTTTCAATAATACGGGTAGCGTCAAAAAGCTTCCCGGTAGCGCAATAATCACAAATATCGGTATTGTTTTTAAGATATCAATAAGTTGAGTCCGGACTTTCTCTTTTTCTTCTTTGCTTAGTTGTTCTGATCTCGATTTGTTTAATAATGCTACAAGTTCTTTGCTTTCGTTAATTTCCTGGCCAATTTTTGCTTTGAACTTGTTCATGACCATTTTTGTACGTCTAATAACAATGCCACTTGCTTCTTTATATTGGCTGTTTTCTTTTAGGTAATGAAGTCTGGCTCTGTTTTGTAAGATAAAACTTTCTGCCGCCAACAAACTTTCTTCAAAATCTTCATCAGATAAATGGAGTTTTTGTTGTAGCTTTTTTAATTGTACCTGCTCAACATCGTCTAATAGGCCATCGCTCCAGGCTGTTAATGAGGCTAATTCAAGGATGTACTTTTTAAGTATCCAGCTATTGGCTACTTCAAAATTAATGTCATTTAAACTTTGTGGTGTGTTGAAAAACGCCTCACATTCCTGTTCCAGATTAACGGGGAGGTGTGCCGAGGATAAAAAGTGTTTATAAAGCTTTTTTTCTTCTTCCTTAATTGTGCCATCAGCATGTGAAACTATTGCGATCGTTTTTAATATGAGCACTTTCATGGCTGTTTTGACGTCCTGTATTTGTTCGATAGACAAGTGTTCGGTTTTCCATTTTAAGTAGAAAATGAAGTCTAGAAATACCAGGCAGTTATGAAAAAAACTTGTCCAGAAAGACTTATACCAGGCTTTTTTTAAGTCCATCCTGCGGTCCAAGATTTGCTCGAGGGGAGGTTTTTTCTCTTTAGAGGAGGTAATGTCCGGGTATATGTATTGGTAGAAAAAAGTAAGCTCTTCTATCAGTGTTTCTGTGTTTTCAGAACCAAAGTACGATTTTTCGAAAGAAACGAATGCACCGAGAAGTAGCACCTTCACTTTATGTGCTTCATCGGTCTTCATTTGTTTGTCGATTAAATCACTTTCCCGCGCATATCCGTAAATGAGACCGCTAGGTTGGTATGTGGCGTAAATAATACGTTCCAGATCCTGAAAGGGAAGCTTGTAAATGTTGTGATGCTCAAAGTGGTTACTGTTCAAAATTGGGGATAACCAACTCTTTTTAGGTGCACTCATGACTATTAATAGGATGTTTGCTGTAATATTAAAAGTTGCGAAATTCTGGAGGTATGTGAGCGTTCCTTCTTTTTGCGTGTGCCTCGAACAGCATAGCCCTCCTGTTCGTCGTAATCTGAATAGGATTCTTCTTCGTCGAGTGTTTGGACTTTTTCTTGTTCAGAGACGATGGCCAGGGCAGGCTCCTGTTTTGTCTCATGCTGCAGGTTAGCAGCAGAGGGTGTATCGCGCTGTCTCTCTGCAAATTTGTCTTGATTTAGAACGATGTTTTCTTCTGCATTAATACTTTCCGATGGTTTTTGATGTTCATCGCTTACGGTTTTAGCTTCCGTTTCCGGATTTGTAGCTGTCTCTTTTGGCTCATTGGAGGCTATTGGCTCCTCCGCAGGATTGTTTCTTAACGTGTTACTGTTTTTGGATCTATTAGATCCAGTGGGGTTCGATTGATGCTCGTTAGTGGTTATACCCGGATTGGCAGGGTCGACTAAAGTGAGCACAATGCCCGTCCCACCAATAAGAAGGATAATTATCAGAAAAGCATACTGGAAACGTTGTCTATATTGAACAGGACTCAGGTTCAGGGTGAATAATGAGTTTAGCCGTCCCACCCAACCATATTGTTCGTCCTGTTCAAAATGTTGCATTAAGCGGTCTTTAACCTCACCTGAAGGTCTGATTTCTGCTTCGTTAATTCCGGCTTCTTTAGTATTAATCAATAATTGACGCGCTTGCGAATATTCCGCTTTTGTAGGGAATTGTGTGTGAACAATACTTCGCTCATCTTCCGACAAATCCTCATATAATTTGCCAATTAAGAGTCTGTCTATTTCGCCTTTGTAGTCTTTTTTCGATTTTGTCATAGCTTAAATTGATATTGGGTTATACGATGCTAACTGCGGGGCTAATTTTTTTATAGTATAAAATAACCTTGATTTTACGGTGCCTTCAGAACATTCCATGATTTTGCTTATTTCCTTTATAGAAAGATCATCTTTATATCTAAATAGAAAAGTGTCTTTTTGATGTTGCTCTAAACGTTCCAGGCATTTCATGAGTTCAGAATTGAAATTTTCATAGTCTACAGCAAAATCATAATCACCTCCGTCTTCACCTTTGAAGTTGTTATGTGGAATAGTTTCATTTGTTCCTGCTCGAATGCTTTGTTTTTTGTACTCATTTTTACACATGTTGTGAGCTACACTGTAAAACCAGGTTTTAAATGATCGGGAGCCGTCAAATAATTCCGGTTTATGAATAATCTTCGCAAAGAGTTCCTGAACAAAGTCTTCGGACTTTAATTTATCTTGCCACAACATGCGGTAGAAGTACTGCATCATACGCTGATTATACCGGTCATAAAGTTCGGAAAAAGCTTTTCCGTCCTTTATGGTGATGAGTTGCATAAGCTCCTCGTCACTTAATGACTGATATTTCTTTTTAAACAGGCGCATAATAGTGCACAACTAATGCCTTAGCTGTGACATAATAAACTTTTTTTGAGGATGATTTTCGGCCAAACGTTTTACATAAGCGAGCAATTCATCGGCTTCTTTCTGTTTTTCCAGACTTTTATAATAGTGGAATAAATCGATAAAGAGGATAAGGTAGTTATTGGTAATGGCGCCACTTTTATAGTTGGTTTGTGTGAGCAGTTTTTTGTCAAATCGGCGTTCCCAATTTTCTGCAGCACTACTTAATCCCTCGTAGTTATTTTCCGACCATTTAAGTGCGAGTCCGGTGAGGGTAAGGTCAGAATGGTTTTTTGAAACGAGTTGCCTGGGGCAACTTAAACCAAAGTAGAGAGGGGCGTTTACAAAACTGGCAATATGCATTGCTATTAAATTGATGGAATAGGTGCCATTGTATGGCGGGATATTATTTTCCCGGAAGATTCTATCACGGTAGCTTTTATTTCTAAGGAGGTCCAGATTCAGAACTCGAACATCAGTGCGAATGTCCTTGGTTTGTTGCCAAATCCAAAGAGGGTAGGTATCGTTATGTCCATTAACAACAAGAAAAGCATTTTTTTCCAGTGACATTAATACATTATAGTTATAGGCCATGGTGAGTTTTCCGTAATAGCCTGAAGAATGAAGTTTATTGCAATATTCTTTCTTTTTTAATGTGTTTCCACTGATTTCATAAAAGGCGATGTAATCGTCGTAGAGTTCTTGCTTCAACGTGTGTGATTGAAAATAGCTGTTTAATAGATTCAAACTATTTTTGTCATTGTTCTTATTCAGGAAAGAGAGGTAGTTATAAGTGGGGGTATTGCCTATGTGAGGAAAAGAAGCGGATTCAATTGCTTTTAAGACATTGCTCGCTTCGTTACTTATAAATTGCTCTTTGCTTAAAAAATGGTATTTAGTAGCTAAATAATAATTAAGCCAGGTTTTAGGGTCCTCCGGGGTTTTGTTGCTAGCCTCTTTCCAAACCACAGCCTGGGTATTATACCATGACTGAGGCATAACTTTGTTGGCAATGTCGGGTACCGTTGCAGGAGACTGTCCCCAACAGCTATTGCGGGTTAGCACTATTATGGAGATGATTACACCTCTAAGGAAGTATGAATAGATTTTTTTTTTGTTGAGCTTCATATATATTTGATACAACCAGCAAACATATGGGTTCAAAATAACCAAATTAAAACCAATTTCGAAATATATAGCGCTTTGATTGTTTTATGGTAATTACATTTTTATCTTCTGCTATGCATAGATTTGCCTTGACTTTATTTATTGTTTTAGCAATATGCTCCTGCCAGGAGCTTCAAAAGCCCATGAGGGACACCGAGTTGCTACCCGAAAAGGAGGTGGAGGAAATTGTTGTAGACGAAGTTGATGAACATTTTTTGGCAATCGATGAACGGCTTCATTTTATTGGTAGGGTTTACAATACAAAGCACGAGTCGGTTCTGTACAGCTATCCAGGCATTCAATTGGAGTTGGCATTTGAAGGTACAGGTTTGGAATTACAAATTAAGGATCATGCCGATAAGAACTCCACCAAAGTAAACTATTTGGAAATTGTACTCGATGAAAAAGTGCATCATACTTTAAAGTTGAAGCATGGTAAACACTGGTATAAAATCATCGATGGATTACCCAAAGGTGATTATAAATTACAAATAGTCAAAAGAACCGAAAGTATGGTGGGGATGGTTGAAGTTTTTAACGGAAAGGTGTTGAAGGGGGCACTAAAGACCTATTATCGGCGAGATAAGCGAAAAATTGAATTTATAGGTAATTCGATCACTTGTGCATATGGGGTAATGGCCGCTATTCCCGAACCACCTGCCGGAAATCCATCAGTGCCTTTTCGCGCAGAAAACGAAAACGCCTACATGTCCTATGCCGCAATGACAGCCAGGTACCTGGATGCAGATTACTCCATGGTGGCTTATTCGGGGAGAGGAGTCTATAGAAATTATGATGCATCCTTAGCACATACCATGCCTAAGGTTTATTCCTACGTAATGCCACATGATTACCGTAAAAAATGGGATTTTAATCTGTTTATCCCGGACCTGGTGGTGATCAACCTGGGTACAAATGATTATGCAAAAGACCCACGGAGAAAATTGTCAGACAAGAAGGTAAGTCGTGCTTTTACCAAACTGATAAATAGGGTTCACGATAAATATCCGGGAGTACCTGTGATACTTTGTTTGAGCCCAATGGTCAAGGATGGTTATCCTTACAAAACTAAACACAGGAAGCGGTTGAGGTCAGTATTGGAAGGTGTAAGTAAAACGTTCAATAAAGTGGAAAAACTAGTGTTTGTACATGAATTTGAAGTCATGAGCGCTCCCTATGGAGAGAACTGGCACCCTTCAATGCATACACATGAAAAAATGAGTAAGTCGTTGATTAACTTTATTATAGATAATTTAAATTGGTGATTTTATAAGGTGTAATGTTATTATTTTAAGAAAAAGCACAGATTTAATCTAAAAGAATCACCATAGTGTAATAAATACACTTAAAATTTATATATTTAATTATCCCGCTAATAGATGAGCTTATGTACGGCTACAATAATACCAACTCAATTTTCCTTATAGATAATAACAATCCTTTTGTGCAAAAGGTACAGTATGAGATTGGAAGTGATTCTCATTATCAAATTTCCAGTTTTGAATACGTTGAAGATTGTTTTGAATTCTTAGATGAGCAACCGGATGTGTTGGTCATGGATGATATATCGGATTTACATGAAAAAGTACGTGTGAAGAAGATAATAATGAATGAAAGTCCGAACACAAAGATTATTTTCATAGGTAAAAAGTTGCCTCATAATCCGATGTTACCTAAGGAAGATTATGTGGATACGGAGAATAATTTCACCCAAAAGTTGAAAATCGCTATCGATGAATTCTGTTTTAAGAGGGATTATGAAGAGGATTTCGTCAATGATGTTTTAGTGATAGATAAAGCTCCGGGTAGACATTTGGACTTAATTATACCTGGTATAATAATTATTATAGCTGTTATACTCTACATTATTAATTTCACCTGATCATAACTATATTCAAAAAGTTGTTAACATTTTTTTATCCTTTAGAGCCTAATAGTACCCAATTTTAGTGTTTGTCAGGTTTTTTTTAACGGTGCTCGAATAACCTTTTACCTCTGTTTTTCGATTTAATATAAGTAGTCCCGGTAGAATATTTTAAGCAGTTATAAAATGACATTACAATTGGCTTTGGCCACAATCGTCTATTATGTCCTCAATGCGGCAGTGATTTTACTCGATGTCTTTCTAAAAAAACAGGGAGAAGCATTACATATGGACAACGTGGCACTTATCTATGAAGTGTTTTGGTTATTCTGGCTCGGATTTGTGGTTCTGCTAATATTAAAAGGCTGGAATTCCTTCTTCAGTCGTCAATATGCATGGATTAACGGATTTTTATTATTACTCAATTTTCCCGGAGTCTTTTTGGTTATTATGAGTATTCTTGGAGTAGCTGTTTTTTAATCAGGTAAATCGGGATGCTTCAAGTACAAAACTTTCTTACATATTTCATGCGTTTATTAAAGATGGTATTTAGAGTTCCTATCAGGTAGAAAAATGTGATGGTAAAAGAGCTGCACAGAAGCAGCTCTCTAAAGAATCACTTTAGTAGTTTTAATTGCCTACTATAAATTGGCCTTTCAATACCTTATTGCTTGTCACGATATGATAGTGATACAAACCGTATGGTAGTTCATTGATGTCAAGCGCTATTAAATTCCCTTGTTGAGTAGGTTTGATAGTTGTTTCCTGCCCCTTGCTATTATAAACTACCGTGGATTGATAGTTCTTCGGAAGGAGGTGATAAACTACATCGTGTCCAGGGTTTGGAAATAGATGACTTGATGATGTGTTTGAGCTGATTTTATCTTTATTTGATACAAGGGTTTCATTTTGAGCTATAAAAAGCTCGTTTCCCTGCCAGGTGCCTGGGTTATTTTTTACCATTACCATTATGCCTTGATCTTGCCCAATGTTTGGTATTAAATTCCCGAAAGCCACCGTTGAATCATTGACTTCAGGATTGTTTAAGTAGTAATAATCCTGAAAAGGAGTTGTTGTATTTTCACGTTCACAATAGAATATGAAATATTGATCAGTATCTTCAGTTTCTGTAAAGCCTAAATAATATTTCAACCCATCCTTGCTTAAAGCACCTGGGCTGGGTTTAAGTCCGGGTGGAGTATCCAATGTATCAATTAACTGGTAATTTGTATCATTCACTTTTTCAAATACAACAATGGAGGGTAAGTGATTGTGGAATAGGTATAGTTGTTCAAAATCTTGGGTTAAGGAAGGTGCCATAAGCAATCCTGTAATCCCTCCTAATAGATTTATTACTTGGATATTAGCGAAATTGTCATTTATATCTTCACGATTGGCTTTAAAAAGAGATGTTTCCTGATCTCCATTTGGAGTTACATTCGAAAAGAAGATGGTTAATTCATCGGCACTAAGCCAACAGTTGAATATTTTACCCGGAACGGAATCATTTAAAGGTAATTTTACAGGAGGCCTGAATTCTTCATTAATAGATTCACGATAGGTATATACAACATGGTTTAGTTCTGCTACATTCGTAGTATAGTATAGTCGTAAACCATCTTCGGAAATCCAGGGATAGGAATCAACATCAGAATCATCGTTTATCTCAGACAAATATCGTGTTACATCATACTCTACAGTTACCATTGGAATATCGAGTTGGGCATAAGCACCTAGTACCAAGGCAAACATAAAAAGAGAACATATTGTTTTCATAATAATTAATTGGTTAATTTATAATTGGTTAATTTAGTTTTAGTTAAAAATTTCGATTTGACTTTGTTTGGTAGAAAGGTATATTGGTCAAATATTGATCACTAGCTTGTAGCACTTAAGTAATCTTATAAAACGAATATAAGTAAAAATAACGCATGAGGTATGAGGGAATTGCAGAAATATTATATTTTTGCACGCAAAAATCATTCATATTACAGTAAGAAGAACTTTAGAGGATAACAGGTGCTTCATACACAGCTGCTTAAGTCAGAGCCCTGACAACGTAAAAAATAAACTTATCTGAATTGTAAATTAGTCAGCGCGCCAATAGCGCGCTGACTAATATCGGATATTATTGCTTAACCATTCTTAGCGTTTCTACTTTACTTTTTTGAATGGCGATTAATGTATAAGTACCACTTACGTATTTAGCACCTATTTCTAAGTTTGTTCCCTGCAACAAGCCTGCATGCGAATCTACTAATATACCAAGGCTGTTATATATAAAGATGTCGACTGCTTCATTAGTTACCACCTTACTTAAGTCTAATTCAAAGGTACTAGAGCTTGGTATAGGGAATACTTTTATGCCTATATGCGACATAAATTGGATGTCTTCTGTACCTATTATCACTTCATCTATTTCACCGTTGCAGTTGTTGTCCAAATTATCCACGACTTCAACAGCTCCCGGGTTAATATCCGGATTGTTGTCATTACAATCACCTCCTCGTATAACGTATCCGTCAGGTTGTTGATCGGCCACAATACTAACAGAGTCCACTCCATAGTTATCATTATCGGCATCCAGGTAGTAGGTGAATTCTCCAGTGATGTCAACAGTAATATTCACATTGTCGGTACTAAATAGTTCTCCATCGCTCACTATCAGTAAGAAATTATAGCTGTTGCCCTGCATTTCTAATGTGACTGGAAAGCTTGGTGTTGAGCTTGTCGTATCGTCCAAAACAATACCTTCAGGTGCTACCCAGAGATAGGTGAGGGTATCCATATTGGCGTCACTTGAGTTTGTGCCATCAAGTGTGGTGTTGCCTACTTCCGTAATTACACGATCGTCTCCAGCGTCTGCTAAAGGTGCAATATTCCCGGATTGTACTTCCCAACAGACCGAAACAGTCTTGGTTCCTTTGGCACCGCTCAACCATTTTTCGATCTTGGTAAGATCGATCGACAATTGATACTTTCCAGGTCCGTCAGCTAAACTAATAAGATTGAAGACAAAGAAAGAAGTGTCATAGAAGGTAGGGTGAACACTTACAGTGCCAAGCGTATCTCCATTTTTCAGGAAGTAAATGGCCTGATGCAAGTCGTCTGGTTCTAAAACAGCGTCGCTTAGGCTAAAGTAAACACTATCTACTTGCTCTGCCAGAATTACATTGTTTTCCAGGATCCAAGAACCATCAATAGGCGTTTCATCTATCACAAGCTCTTTGTCGAGACTGTTTTCAATACCGTTGTAGGCAGTAGCAATAACCTTTATGCCTGTATTACCGCTTACTAAAAGGTCTACCGGAATACGCACTGCACCAGAATCTACATGGTGTTGGGTCGCAATGACGGTTTCTCCCGATATATCGATCTGAGCGATATCTATTCGTTGAGCATCTTTATCGATATTGAATGATACGTCAAACATGCTGTTTCGCGTAATACCATCGGTACTGTCATAACCGTGATCCGGTTTTATGTTGAGATCACTGATGCCAACGATAGTCGTTCTGTCAACTAGCCAGGTTATCGTAGAATCATCATTTCCTTCGTTACCCAGGGCGTCAAGTAGTCCATCCGTACTTACTGTGAATTCGTAATTACCCTCATGATAAGTTAACATATCCAGGTACCCGGCACGCCAGAAACTCAAGTCGTTGTTGTCTGGGTAAGTTAATTGAGTAATGCTCAGGAATACAGGATCGCCATTTCTGGTCAATTCAACCGAAGCAATATTAAATCCTTCCACAGGTTCATCAAATTGTATATCGATATAGGTGACATGTTGAGCGTCCAGCCCACGTTCTGTGGAAAGGTTTAAGGAAACAATTTTAGGGCCATTATTGTCAATTGTAAAGCTTTCTGACTGTTGGTCGATTCCATAATTACCTTCTGTACTTCTTATAGCAGTCATATCCACTACGAAGTCATATAGACCATCACCGGTTATAATATTGGAGATACCGGAAACACTGATAGTTTTAAAATCACTACTTATATAGTAGATGTTTACAAACCCTGCCTGTACGACACTGTCTTTATAGATTCGTATATGATCGGTTCTTAATGTGGCAGTGTCTATCGGTACGTTAAATGCCAGGGTTACGGAATCTAATCGAGAGGTAATTCCATTCTCAGGGAAACCTATGAAGTTTTGTACGGCAGGAACGTCAAGGTACTGATTCCAGGTGATGTTTCTACCGCTAGCGCCATTAAAACCATTATAGTCCTGGATATCGGCAGCCTGAACGGTGAAATTATAATAGCCGTTACCCGTCGTTAAAGCACTTAAGTCGACTTCATAGGTAACGCTATCCAGCGCTGTGATCGCAAGTGGAGCGTCAATAAGGTTATCGCCACCCTGTAATTTTAGGCTAAGATCTTCATAGGTGAATGTACTATCATTGATAGGCTTGTTAAATATGACTTGCAAGTGTGTAACTTGCTGCTCGATAAAGCCATCCGGAACACCCGTAATAGCCACGATTTCTAAAATGTCATCACCTGTAGATTGCCAGACTACATCGTAGCTCATTGCTTCTGTATTCGGGAACTTGTCAACTATATGGAATTTATTTTCATAGACAGGGGCTTCTCCAGTTGGAAGCGTTACAAAAGTTAACCAGGCATTTTCCAGTGGTATGGAAACCCCATCTTCTCTTGTTACACTTACCAATTCATAACGTCCATTGCCCGGATCATTTAGCTCAAGGTAATTCCAACCGGTATCAGCAGGTTCCACTTCCAGGGTGTTTCTGTAGGCCGGAGCAATTATTGTTCCGGTGAATGCCCCGCTTGCTGCTTCATATACTTCTTCGGTACGTTTACCCTGTGAGTAATAAACCAGATCTGGTAGGTTATGAGCATCGAAATAATCATTAACCAGAAAGTCGTTGATATTGTCATTGTCGTTTCCATATGCTACAATGCTCTTTGTAAGTTCATGAATTTCCACCCCTTGTACCAGGCTCAGGTCCGGATTCCCAAAACTACTGGCATGAACCACATCCGCTTCATAGTCCACAAATTTACCCAATAGAGTACTGGTGAAATACCACTGACCAATACGTGTTTCCAGCGCAGGAATTGTTCCGAAATTAATATCAGTTACGCCAAAGTTTGTAGGCTGTCCCTGATAATTGGAACCAATTAGCTGGAAGTCTATGGCGAGGCCTTTTTCGTTTTCAACAATTTCAGGCTGTGCAGATGAGATACTCATATTCACTGCCGGTCCGTAGCCATGATTTTCAACCATTACTGCCAGCTCTGCCGGTACTGTCGGTTCAATTTCCGGGCTGGTCAAAGGATCGTCACTTAAGATGTTACGTTGCATGAAATAATGTAGCATCAGGTCGGGACTCGGGTTAACTGTAAGTGTTACATCGGCGAGAGGCATGGTGACAATGTCTTCGGCATAAGGGTCCCAATACACTACAGAACCGCCAAAATTGTATTCTTGCGGGCTTGTTGGTGCAGCTGAACGTTCCGGGATAAACAGGAATGTGATAACGGCTGTTTCTTCGGACTGAATGGTGCCTGTGCCTGTTACGTCAGAAATATTTTGTAAAGTCTGCGTTTGTATTTCAAAGTGTCCGTTTGCCGGGTTTCCATCAGCGTCTGTAATCAAAATGTTAACGGCAATGGTATCCATGGCTTCGCTTGGATGACCGTTGTAGATCTCCAGGGTTCCTTCAAATGCTTCACGCGTCATTGTTAACTCCTGACTAAATTTCACTTTTACCGATGCACATACAGATTTTTGTTGTTGGTCCAGTAGCTCTAGCAGGTCATCATAGGACTGAGCAAAAAGCTCTTCCAGCGATTCAAAACCTAATTCGATGGCTTGTTCATTGGCCGACACAATGGTATCTGAATAAGCCTGAACTAATGTCCAGTTGATGATGTCAGGATAGGTGCTGTTGGGCTCCTGAATGTTGTTGACCATTGCAAAGATAGAGGTGTTCCAACGTACGAAAAAGGCTTCAAGCGCTTCGCGTGGAATTTCATACCCATCCATTGCTGTCAGGATTGCGTTTTGTTCATCGACTGGTATGGAGTCAGGGTGTGAGATATAGTTTTCCAATAGAGGTTCCAGGTCTACCCAAGCATCACTTTCGGCTATTTCTCCAAAATATTCCAGTGCCCATTCTTCGCGAGCTACATAAGCTTTGTCTACGATTTCAAAGTTCGCCGCTATCTGAACAAAGGCCGCTCCCAGTTCCCCGTCCTTTGTAGTTTTAAGTTTTGCTAACAATTCATCCGCTTTCAACGGTCGCCCGGCGGTTGTATTGCCACATATAGTGATGATTTCTCCCAAGCCTACTACACATTTTATTGGCGACGGAATGAGCTTTGGTATACAAGTTATAAGCTTTAACCAATTACCGGACAAGAAAGTCCCCGTGATACAAAGTGTTGTTCTTATCACCTGTTTGGCTCCCGTACAAGTAGCGGCGGTGCTTACTATTTTATTGATACATTCTACACAGCTCTTAACCTCATTTTCATAAACCGGTGTCCCGGAGTATGGGTTTAAAGGAATGTCAGGGCAGGCAGCACAGCCCACATCATGTATGTTTGGATGTATGACTAGGGTACCTCCAGGTCCACCGTCACCCACACAGGTTTGACCGCTATAGGTAAACAATGTTCCTCCCTGCTGCCAAACTCCTGTAGAGAGGCCACAATAGTACCAGTAAACCACTCCTGCGAAATCGGTGCAGTTGCTGCTGCTGGTCGCATTATTTTTAGCGGATGTTCCTCTGATGTTTAAGAATTGATTAATTGTTACTGCACGCGATTCCAGGTCAGCCCTTAAGCCAGGGTCTATTTTCTTGCCCCTTCGCTTCATTATAACCGGTACCTGTATGCTTTGTTGAGCCAATAAATCATTAGGCGTATAATTTGTTACGAACTCATAAAGGTCATTGGTCTGAGGCAGGGTGAGTGTGACGTCCTTTGCTGTGATTAATCCGTGATTGGTTAAAATCACATTGAAGGCAAAAGTCTCGTTTCCTGTTAGCTGTGGCATTTCTTCCGGCATCTCTACGGTTACCACCGGCATGGGTACGTTTGTCTCAAAGGTGGTTACCAAATTAATGTCATAGACATCCTGCACGGCAGTAGGTTCAACCGACCAGTCAAATGTAATAGCCTGATAATTGATGAAAACAACCTCGTAAGTGGTGTCTGCGGGTCTCACGGTGATTGTATTGTCATAGTCAAGGTGCTTTTCTTTTTTCACTATTATCCGGTGTCGGCCTTCCGGAATGGAATCCGCTATGAATACGCCGCTCGTATCGGAGTGCCCCTCGGCATAGAGCTCTCCTGTAAAGTAGTTTTGTATTCGTACATAGGCGTCGGCTACCTGCGGAGCGTCATTAGTATAGTAGGTAAACTGATTGGTGATAGCAACGTTAACCGTACCCGTTGATTCGGAAACCTTTTCGAATGTAAACGGAATACTCAGTTGATTGCCATTGGTTGCGGCAATAACGACACTACCATTGATTGGTGCATTAAATGGTACATTTTCTATGGCGTTGAATTTTAGTATGACTACGTGCGTATCTCCGCTAGCCAATGAAGGGAGCGTTTCAGGTGTCATGGATTGCAGCCAGGCAACTTGCGGTAATAATACCTTGATGTCACCACTTTCCCCAACACCGTTGTTGCTGATTGTTAGCTCTATTTGAGTATGGCCTATGCTATTGGATGTTTTAACATCCAGTGAGCGCTGATCACTAATTAGGTGTGCTTTCGGCGCCTGACAATAGTAGAAGAAGTCGGTTTCTTGTATGGAACCCAATCCAGACTGTGCAGCCAATGTTGCGACTTCATAATCATAGCCCTGCGATAAGATGGTGTCTGTAATTGTATAGGCCAAATCTACGGTGGCATTGCCTGCCAATAGGGGCAAGGTTTCGAAAACAATGGTAGCACCATTAGGTGCCGGCACAGGCACAAGTGTGAAGTCAGGAATGTCAATTTTAGATAAATTCACAATATTAAGAGTGCCGCTCAACGTATCATTTAGAGTGACTTTGAACACTGGCGGTTGGTTATTGTTGATGCGAAGTCCGACAATATCAAAGCTGTCTTGTGCCGCCGTAAGTTCCATTTCCGGGAAGCTGGCGCCAATGGTGTAAGAACCCGCTTCTCTTTCCAGTGGTTCAAAGTAACCGGCAAAGTGTCCTGACTCGTCAGTGCTGAGTATAAACGTTTTGCGGTAACCATCATTGATGGTATAAATTTCCACTTCTTTTAAAGCGGCAGGAGAACCATCGATCTTTGTTGCTGAACCAGCTACAGGAACTTTATTACCCCTCAGGTAATAAGGGGCCGGTACTTCCACAATGGCCGTGTAATCTGGTTTGATATGTAAATTCTCAGGTGCGGCTGTATTATTTGTAATAACCAGCTCTGTTCTGCTCAGGTTTGGATTCACCTGGAAAATTAACTGATAATCCCTGGGTTTGTTAGGTGCCTGTATCGCATTCAGGTGGTGGTGGGTTTCGCCTACCGAAATAGCTACGTTGAGTGTGTCTACTATAAGTAAAAGATCGTTATCGTCGATATGGCCATCGCGTGACAGGTATCCATGAACAATAAATCCGGTAGGAGCGGTGGCAAAACCATCGTTTTTCAGTGCAACGTCGTACTGAATAAGATCAAGCGCCTGTACCGTATCGCTTGCCAAAGTTACTGAAGGAATGTGTAAGTCCGGGATATTCTTGTCTGAAACCACAATCCAGACAGTTCCTGTAGCAAAATCAGGCGCTGTAGCTTCAAAATATACTTGCTGATTCCCATCAGTGATATTGTCATCTATTGTCGTAACCTGAACATCTACGTAAGCTAAACCTTCCGGGATTTCTACCTGTGCAGGAATAGTTGCTTCGTTGGTGTTACTGGAAGAAAGATTTACTAACAGTGCTTCTTCAGTATTTGTATTACGACTAATTCTCAGGTAGCCTGCATTGGCAAAACCTTCGGCCATTGTCAGCTGACTTGCCGTTATTTTTAGTGTTGGACCATCGTTGTCATCTATGCTTAGGTCGGTACTTACCGACCCCGAAGATGAAGCTGGTGCACTACAACCACAAGTGCTTACATATACAGCGGCGGTGAGGGTTACAAGGCGTTCGCCATCTACAAAGTCATTGTCGATAACTCCAACATTAAAAGCTTTTTCTATTTCGCCCTCTGCCAGAGATATGTTGGCCGGGAAGATGAGTGTTCCTGCCAGGCTGGCACTTAATCGTGCCGTAAACGCATGAGCTGTGCTGCTTTGAGTTCTACGAAGTATACCCGTTGTAGCAAAAGGTCCACCTGATTCCGAAACACGATTTGTTTCCAGTACCAATTCCAGGCTCGGAAGGTCGTCGTCTAATAAGAATACATTACCAGATGCGGGCAGGTGATTTGCAGCACCAAAGGTTATATTGATATTTTCGTCTACTTCCGGAATTTCATCTTGTTCGGATATGACCTGCAAGGTCGTCTGATTCTGACCTGCCGGTATTATAACTGACTGCGGAACAGGTAATTTGTTTTGATTACCCGAGCTCAGGAATATTTCTATGTCCTCAACTCCGGCTATGTCACTGGCGAATACTATATTAATAGTGTCACCTTCGTTTAGGGTATCAGGGATACCTGAAATATTGAGATTCGCATTATCATTATCACGTAATTCCAATGGAATGTCAATTGTGTTAAACCCGGGAGCAGCAATGCGAACGGTGTCAAATAAAGTTCCTTCAACATCATCGTTATTTGGTGCATTGATACTAATGTTAGTTTGAGTGGCATTTTGTTCGATAATGCTAATTTCAGGATAGGAGAAATGTGCTGTTAAACTTAATTGAAGCGTGAGCGCAAGACTGTCATCAATAGATCCGCTGCGTCTGACATTAATAGTAATTGCCTGTCCGCTACCTTCTGTTAATACATTTCCACTAGTCGTAGCTGTTAATACTCGTTCAACTTGCCATGATTCATCTTCGAGTACCAGGTTGTTGTCTCTTGCAGACGGATCTTCGTTAACACCTGATGCAGGAATTATTTCAAGCACAAAACGCAGTTCATTTCCAATATTAATGTTGGCAGGGAAAGTTATGGTATCTCTGCGTGCCAATGTGTTTTGTGGACTGATTGTTTCGCCCTCATTATATTGTTTTTGCTGAATTAATGACCTGTTGGTTCCTGTTAATGTTTCGATATAAAGACGTTCGGTCCAATGTGCGATAGATGGTACACTTCCGTTATTTGTAACATTCCATGCCAATGCCACTATATCCCCTGTAGCTACAATGGCTGCGTCGCTAACAAGGTCGCTAAGTTCCAAATCAACTTCCGGAAGGTGATGACGGATATTCAGGTCAAAAATCCCGGCTGCACTTCCCTGACCTTCAATTACCACGTAGTAAGTGCCAAAGGCTGTTACATCAGCACTTCCAAAGGTATAATTAGTGCGTGCACTGGAAGAGCTTATCAATGTTCCGTTATCATCTAATAAATGTATAAGTACATTAAAATTAGCGCTGATGTTAAAACTCACCGAATCACTATATTCCGGTAGTGTGAATTGATAGAATATGTCACTAGACTCCTGATTTGCATATTGATTGGAAAAGTTGCTTGTTGTGTCTCTGATTGTGTGAGGTGTGTCACCTAAAACAATGGCAGTTTCCAGGCGGTCACCAGGTTTCGGGGTGCTTATAGCAAAAGTGTTGCTTAAAACCTCCACATTTTGATTGGTGTTCCAGGAAAGTCGTAATCGGGTATTTGCCGCGTCATCTATCACCGGAATGCTCCAGTCGTAGCTACCTGTGTTGGCTATGGTATTATCAATAACAGTCCAGTCGCTGCCATTTGTGCTGTAAGACAATGTGAGTAATTCATTGTTTCCAATAGCCTGAGTGGTCCATTTCACAGCTTTTACCTGGCTATGATACCAGGATTCACCACCGCTAGGTGAGGTAAAGCTAATTTCCGGTGAAACAATATTAAAGGTGTTGTCGCTGCTGTCGACGATACGCTGATTTTCTGTATCGGTAATTCGTATCAGAAAATCGCTGCCCATGTAATTATTTCCAGCGATCCAGTCATAATAACCTACGTTTGAAGTGCCGGAGTTGATCATTTCCCAAGTTTGACCGTTGTCAGGTGAAAGTTCAATGCGCACGAGACGTGTACTGGCCAGTGCCACACTTTGCCAGCGAATGACCGTATTGCTGACAGGGTCAATGTTTTCGCCGCCATTAGGGAAGTGTACAGTAATGGTCGGCTGTGATATTGTGAAGTAATTATCCGTTTGGTCAATTATGGAATTGTCTTCAGTGTCAAAGATTCGTAGCAGGTAATTGGAGCCTTCCGCTAGTTGAGGGGTCCATGTATAGAACGAGCTGTTGGCCGTATTTTCCACAATGTCGATCCAGTTTAATCCATCGTCAGTGGAATATTGAATAGCTACTTCAGCAGAGAAAAGCCCCTGTCTTTCCCAGGTGATTACTGTGGCTTGCCCATTGTATACGGTTTCTCCTCCAAGTGGAAAAGTAAGATTCAGTGTAGGTTTTAATATATTGAAGGCCGCGTCATTACGGTCACTTATAGAAGCGTCATTTATGTTGCTAATGCGTATATAAGCTTCGTTAGTAAGTGCCGTTTCAATTGGTATTTGCCAATCATATGTGCCACTATTGCTTGTGTTAGTTATCAGTTCCCAGGTATTACCATTATCCGTTGATAATTCGATGTCGACATCTGCATTGTTATTGCCAACCTTGTCCCAGTTAATGTCTTGCCATTCTCCCAGGTACCAATTCATTCCGGCCTTAGGTCTTAGTAGTTCTAACGTAGGTTTAGCGATCGTAAAGGTGGTATCTGTGACATCATTATTGTCTGGATCTTCTACGTCAGAAATTCGCATTAGACAGGTGGTAGAAGGGGAGATGTCGTACGGAATTGCCCAGAAGAATTGGCCGTTATTCGGTGTCGCTGATACGATTTCCAGGTAGTTTGCACCACTGTCCAAAGAAATTTCGAGCTTTACATCATTGCTTGTTCCCAAACCATTCCATTGTATGGACTTTGCTTCACCAATGTACCAAACCTGGCCATCGTTGGGTACCGTTATACCTACCACAGGTTTTGTGATGGTAAATGCAGCGTCGTTGATATCTTCACTGTCGGGGTAAAGGTTCGAAACGATTCTGACAAGCGCATTTGCAGTTGTTTCTACATTAGGCAGGGTCCAGATATATGCACCGGAATTGTCTATGTTACTCACAATAGTATCCCAGCTTGATCCGCCATTTGTGGAGTAAAAGAGTGTGACTGTTGAATTAGAAGGCAGGGCCTGGGAAGTCCATGTTATACTTTTACTTTCACCTACAAGCCAGTTTTCATTACCTGTATTTGGGGTTTCAATGGTTAAAAGAGGTGGTCTTATACTAAATACAGTGTTTGATACATCAAATAGGGTTGTGTCTTGAGTATTGCTTACTCTCAAAATGACTTCTTCACTTGGGGTAACAGGAACTGTCCAATCGTAATAGTTTCTGTTGTAGGCATCTGCATTAATAACAGTCCATGTACTGCCGTTGTCCATGGAGTATTCCAGCTTTACCCGGTCGTTTGGTAGGTTGGAAGAAGACCATTGCAATCTTTTACGCTCACCATAATAAAAGACATTGCCGCCATTAGGACTGGTTATCGTTAGGACAGGAAGGTTGTTAATATTGAAATAGTTGTCAGAATAATCGGTGATACATACGTTGCCATCTTCATAAATGCGTAAAATGGCCTGTTCTGAGGTAGTATTAGCAGGTAGTACCCAATCATATTCCCCATCATTTGCCGTATTATTGGCAAAATTATTCCAGGTTTCTCCACCATTTATTGAGTAGTCGATATCAATATTTCCAACATTGCCCTGAGAAAGCCATCTTACCTTTCTGGAAGTACTTGACGACCATGTTTCACCTCCGTTTGGAGCAATGAGTTGTAGAGAGTTCGCTGATTGTATGGTCGTGAAGGCAGTATCACTTTCGTCAACAATGCTGCGATCTGCATCTCCGGTGATACGTATTTTCATCTGGTTACTGTTTAAAGATGGTACCGACCAGTCGTAGTAGTTACGGCCACTACCGATATATACTCTCGTAATATATTTCCAAATATTACCATCATCGGATGAGAAATACAGTCTTACATAACTTTCGACGTTATCTTCAGACCATCTGATGCGATAATTAGTACAAGGCGCAAGGGTGTCATTCCCATTTGGCTCTAAAACGGTCAATGTTTGTTGAACTACCGAGAAAGTAGCATTACTTTGATCTGCAATAGTGGTGTCATCGACAGATAAAACACGTATTAAATAGTTGTCTGTGTATTCTTTAGGTGTATTCCAGTCGAGGTAACCCCGATTATAAGCGTTGTTGTCTATCACATTCCAGGTAGCACCGCTATCTGATGAATAGTGTATCTTGAGACGGTCGCCGGGCAAGTTAGAAGAGCTCCAACGTATCCGGTTAGATGCGCCACCGTACCAACGATTTCCTCCGTTGGGAGTGGTTACATTAATGACAGGGCTGTTATCAATGGAGAATAAGGTATCGCTGACATCAACAACGCAATTGTTGTTATACTCATGTATTTTGACCAATACTTCATTATTGTTGGTGTTCGCAGGCAGAAGCCATGTGTAACTACCGTTATTTGCGACATTATTAACGTCGGTGTTACTATTATTTTTCACCCAACTCCAGTTACGTCCAGCATCAAGGCTGTATTGAAGTGATATGTTTCCAATGGTACCGTGGTTAATCCAGGTAATTTCATGATTGGAGCTTGACGCCAGAATTTCTCCTCCATTTGGTGATGTTAATTCAATGTAGTTGTCACCTTTACGAATTACAGAAGCCGTATCGTTAATATCAAAGGCTGTTGGATCTTCTTCTGCTTCGATTCTTATTAACAGGCTGTCGGTATCTACCGACGGAACAGGCCAGTCCAGGTAATTGCGTCCGCTTGCGATATAAACACGCGTATAGTAGTACCAGAATTCGCCACCATCAAGTGAATAATATATTCTAACATAACTTTCCAGGCCTTTATGTGTCCAATAGATACGATGGTTGGAACAGGCACTTAATGTATCTCCGCCATTGGGAGAGGTAATGGTTACCGATTTCGGGTCAATGCTCCAAACCGCGTTGCTTACATCTCTTATGGTAGTGTCTGCCAAAGAAGTTACTTCCAGCAGACACTGTGACGAGTAGTCCTTTGGAACAGCCCAGTCATAATAATTTCGATTATAAATATCGGCAGCAATCACTTTCCACGTACTTCCGGAATCTGTTGAATAGCGTAAGCGAACCCGGTCACTTCCCAGGTTGGAAGAACTCCAATTGAGTCTTCTTGATCGGCCTCCATATAAAATATTACCTCCATTCGGCGAAGTAACGGTAATGTTCGGATCGTTATTAATTTCGAATAGGCTATCACTGACATCATTGATACAGGAACTACTATAATCCCAAATTTTAAGTAACACATCGTCCTGAACCGTGTTTGCCGGCAAAAGCCAGGTGTAACTGCCATTATTGGCTACATTATTCGCATCGCCATTCCCATTGTTTTTTACCCAGCTCCAGCTGCGACCTGCATCTGTGGAGTATTGCATGCTCACATTTCCAACGGTACCATGATTTTCCCAGGTTATTTCATGATTTGAACTGGAAGCAAGTACTTCTCCTCCGTTGGGAGAAGTAAGTACGATGTAGTTTTCGCCTTTAGTAATAAGAGAGGGTGCGTCGCTGGAATCCTGAACAGAGGGGATGTCGTCCGCTTCCACTTTAATGAGTAGCTGCTCGGTGTCTATTGAAGGAACCGACCAATCGAGGTAATTTCTACCACTGGCAATATATACACGTGAAAGGTAGTACCAGCTGTTACCATTATCAATTGAATAAAAAACTTTGACATAGGCGTTAACACCAGCTGTTTGCCATTGAATACGGTGGTTTACGCAAGGCTCCAGGATTTCGCCGCCATTCGGGCTTATCACCGTGACGGTTTGTGGTGTAATTCGAAACGGAGCATCACTGATGTCACTGATGGTTGCGTTCTCGACAGCACTTATTCTGATGAGACACTCTTCCGAAGGGGTGTCGGGTACAACCCAATCGTAGTAACCGCGATTATAATTTGATTCTACTACCGTTTGCCAACTGAGACCGTTGTCAGTTGAATATTCAATTTTGACATATTCGGTAGGAAGGTTAGATGCGCTCCAGTTGATGCGTGTCGAGCGTGCCACATAAAACGTATTACCTCCATTTGGTGTAGTGATACTTATCGCCGGATTTATATCTATGGTGAAAGGATTATCCGTGTAGTCAATTATACAAGAGCGGCTCGTTTCAAAAACCCGTACGAGTGCATTTGTTTCGCTGCTTACCGATGGTAATACCCATCGGTATGTTCCATTGTTAGCTCTGTTGGCAACAATAGATGTCCAGGATGCGCCAGCATTAGTGGAATAGTCCATGGAAACGTTGCCAACAGTGCCCACTGTGTCCCAGGTAATAGGGTGACTGGAACTGGCCGACCAGGACTCACCGCCATTTGGAGATGTAATGCTAATAGATTCTGCAACGGGTATTACCGTTGAAGCGGCATCACTAATGTCATAAATATCCCGGTTTACATCGTCCTCTATTTTTATACGATATTGATTGGTGGCAATGGAAGGGGTTATCCAATCATAATAATTCCTTCCGCTGCCTATATATACACGCGTAATATAGTTCCAGTCATCGCCGTCATTGGTAGAGAAATAGACACGCACATAAGTGCTTATCCCTCCTCTGTTCCATCTTATTCTATAGGACTCACAGCCGTTTAAAGTGGTGGCTGTGTCGGGCGCAAGCACTTCAATATATGGATCGCGTACTATGAACAGGGAATCGCTTACATCGTTGATGGCGTCATTTGCGAAATCACTAATACGGATAAGGCAGGTGTTACTTAAATGTTCGTCCAGAACACTCCAGCTGTATGTTCCATTATTATTCACTCCTGACTCCAATAAAGACCATGTATTTCCGGCATCAGGAGAAAATTCAATTTTTACTAAATCAGATACATTAGCTGTGCTCGTCCAGGTAATATTGTGATTATGATTAGTATAAAACTGTTGTCCTTCATATGGAGAAGTTAGCGTAATATCTTGTGCCATTGCTCCGCAGGCAACAAATACCAATACAAACAGAGTGAGTATTCTGGTTGTCATAATTCTTAAGTTTAGGTTCTAAAATTTAAAAGTCAATGCACTTTGATAATCCCAGTAAAGTGCAAAGTTTATGTATTATCATTAAAAATACAATCAACAAACAACTTAACTAGCAAATCGCTAATGAAATGTCAACCTTCAGAGGCAAATTGTATGAATAATTAATTCGTACCTGAAAATCGATTAAAAATAAGAAAAAGTGTACGATTTTGAAAATAAATACTATAAATTTAACTGGTTTTCTTACGGTTATATACAAGCCGTTAATAGCCGAAATATAGTATTGTTTCATGGAAGTATAATAGGACCTATAAATTCCTTTTTCTATTAAATGGCCTGATTTGGTGCTCCGGACTAAGCAAATTTTGTCAAATTCGATATACTTTTACAATCAATTGTGAAATATTAATAGCAACTTGTTTACTTGCTATTAGAAATTAAGAATTAAATAGAAACCAAGGTGGTTAAATAAGGTTTATTAAAAAAGTTGTAGTAAATTAACGGTCTTTTGGACCTGGTTTTTAACAAGATTAAAAAACAGTTTAACATATTTCTTTTACTTTTTACCCTCAGTTTGCTCCAAACTGTGGCACAGGATTCTATTAGTTTTGAGCTATTTGAAAATGTAGATTCATGGAATGATATTCAAAGAGTGAACGATGGCTATGTTGTTGTGGGGAGGACGGAAGTTGCAGGATTTAATGATATGTTGGTTGCTAAACTAAAGAAAAACTTTACTCCGGAGTGGTCCTATGCTTATGGAGGAGGTCATCATGATGAAGGTGCCAGTTTAGTTGTAGATGATGCGGGGAATATTTTTATATGTGGGAGATCGAGGTCTATAGCAAGTTCGGAATATGAGTTTTTTGTGTTGAGGCTCAATTCTCTTGGTCAGCAGGAGTGGTTAAATACCTATAGAGAGAATGTAAGTGCTGTTGTAGAAAACGGATCGGCACATGAAATTCTTTTGCTGGACAATGGCAATATCGGGGTAACCGGTAATATTATGCATAATTTTGCCGAGCTAAGCGATCGTGTTTATTTAGAGCTTTCCAAAAATGACGGCAGTATCATTCAATCTCAAATGATTAATTGTGACAGCACTTTTGAAATGGGTTCGGGCTTTTACTTGATTGATGAAAACGAATACATATTAAGCAGTGCCATGATTTATAAAGGTGAACTTTTGCATGGAGTAAGTGATATTCAGGTGGTGAAAGTGAAAGATGGAGCGGTTGAATGGGCTAAATTAATTGGTACAGAGGAGGAAGAATCAAATGGTACCGGCTCTACCTTAAGTGGTGTTTATCAGCTCGGAGATGGTTTTATAATGATCACAATTACGAAAGCAGGTGAACAACTGGACAATAAAAATGTGTTGATTGCCAGGCTGGGTATGGATGGTGATACCGTTTGGACTAAGGTGATAGGGTCGCCATTGGATGACGATATTCATGTTAAAGATTTTTTTAGGGTTTCTGACGATCAGTTTTATGTCTTAATAAATAGCCGCAATGGCGATGAATTATTGGGGCGGGTGCTGATGAATACGAACGGTGATATATTGTCTCAGGACTTTTATAATCCCGGTGGTTTCTTTTTCACTGCAGGTTATACCAGGTATAATAACGTGGAAGTATTTTCCGGTTTAAATAATTATACCGGAGAGAACAATGCTTATATTTTTTCCAAGGAAATTAATGGACTGATATGTGGTCATGTCGACACAAATTTTCAGTATGAAGAAGAAAATGTGCACGTAATTGTCGAAGATCTAAATTGTACGGTAAAAGAGCTTTCCGGTGTTACAAGTCATACCTTTCCTCAGGTAGCTTTTAGCTTGGGTGAACGCACTATATGTCAGCAATTCATTGGGGTTCCATCTATTTTGAGTGACAAGTTTGTTGAACTTTGTCCGGGAGATAGTGCTGTATTGAGAAGTATAAGTGAGGATTTCTGGTGGTCTGAAAGTAGCGCACCTATTGTAAATATAAGTAATGAAACTTCCCTGTCTGTTTTTCCTGTCCAATCAACTACTTATTATTTAAATTCTGATTACGGGAAAAGAGATTCGATACAGCTTATTGTTTTTGATACGCTGGACGCACAATGCGTGGTGTCTATTTTAGAGGGGGATTCCATTGCAAGCTGTCCCGGAAATGAAGTAGTTCTTAATGCCGATGGAGAGCACGTTTGGTGGGCAAAGGCCGATGAACCTCAAATACCGCTGCTTGAAGGACAGTCCAGCCTAAGTATATTGCCTGAAGAAACTTCAAATTATTACTTGTATAAACATGAAATACTTTATGACTCTATTCTGGTGTATCTATTAAAGGAGGATGACCTTCCGTGTGCCGCGCCCATTATTGTGGAAGGAGACACGCTGGAGGTGTGCGAAGGCGAGTCCGCTGCCCTCAATGCCAATCGTGACGATGTGTGGTGGTCATTGGTGACAGCGCCCGATGATACGGTGAGCGAGACACGTGAGCTACTAATACAAGCGGTCGCTTCAACCGCCTATTACCTGACCGCCAGCAATGGGAAGCGGGATACCATTGTGGTGACTGTAATTCCTTTCGATGACCTGCTCTGCGTGGCTCCAATTATTCTTGAAGGAGATACCATGAGCGTTTGTGAAGGAGATACCACTCAGCTAACAGCCAATCGCAGCGATGTAAGGTGGACACATGTCAGTACACCAAATGTGTCCATGGCTAGTGGCAATACAGCAATCATAACTCCCTTCACTTTTGGTACAGAGGATACCTTATGGTTATATGCAATCGCCGGCAATGAAATGCGAGATTCCATAGTTATAACTCTTCATTCAACTGACGATGTGCGCTGTGCCGCACCAATTATTCAGGAGGGAGATTCGCTTATAACATGTAAAAATGAAATTGTTACCTTACATGCAGATAGGGATGATGTACAATGGGTGAATATGCAGTTTCCTGATAGTATATTATCACTTACATCTGAGTTGACAGTTAAAGTAACGAGTGAACACAGGATAAGTGTCACTACAAAATTATTGAAGTCTGACGAGATCATCCTGAGGACCTATCCGGAAGATGGTGATATATGTGAACAAGTAATTATTAATGAGGGTGATAGCCTTTTTGGTTGTCCAGGTGATCAATTCAGGATTACAGCCAATTTTGACGGGATTTGGTGGTGGTACCAGGATGCACCGAACGATACCATTGCACTTGGCGATGAGTTAATAATAAGTCCCAATACTTCTGGCTGGTATTTCGCTAGCAATGGGTCAAAACGGTTCAGTGATTCTATATTTGTGGCTATTCAATCACCTCAAAGCCTTGCGTGTCGCATACCCGCTATACTGGCACCTGATACGCTAATTATTTGTGAAGAAACTACTATCGAATTAAATGCAGATACGAATGATGTGATTTGGTACAATAGCTTAATTCCCGATATAGTACTAAGTACGGAACAGCAACTTGTAATTACGCCTACAGCTAATACCTTCTATGTTTTAATGGCATCAAATGGCCGATCGGATTCCATAAGAGTAGAGGTGCATTCTAAAGGGCAAGCTGCCTGTGCACAGCCAAGAATATTAGGTAACGATACGCTGGATATTTGTCCGGGTACCGATAAGATTATCAGGGCGGAGACGGAAGGTTTCTGGTGGTCAACATCGGCTCAGGGTACGCCGGTGATAGGTGAAGGTAGTAGTATCTTTGTAAGTCCTCAGACAACAACAACTTACTACTTAAATGCAGAAAATGGAGCACAAGATTCAGTCTTGGTGCAATTATATCCAGAAGAAGCCGTGTATTGTCGTCCACCTTCCATAACGCAGGGAGATACCGTATTGGCATGTATTAATAGCAGTTTGATACTGAGTTGCGATAGAAGCGATGTTCGATGGACTAGCGCTGTAAGTGATGATTCTCTCTGGGGAACAAGCAGGGAGCTGTATATCGAGCAAGTGCATCAGAGTACTACTTATTATGTGAAGGCTGATAATAAAAAGGTGGACTCGGTGTTTGTGAAAGTAGTGCCCGAGGATGATCCTTTCTGTCTTGAAGTCGTCGTTTATGAGCTGCTTACCCCAAATGCAGATGGAGATAATGATAAGTTTTTAATAGAGAATATAGCACATTACAAGTCGTTCAATGTGAGTGTATATAATGTTTATGGCCAACTAGTGTTTAAAGCTCACAATTACAAAAATGACTGGAACGGGGATGAACTTGGAGATGGTACCTATTATTATTTCATCAAGATAGAGGATACTTCAGAGATGTTGAGCGGCCAGTTGATTATACAGCGGTAGGAAATATTGTTATTCTTAGTGATAGTTATTATGAGATGATGTAGAGCCACATCATCTCATAGCAACCAATTACCTTTGAACTAAAAAGCTTTTAGTTATGCCTTCACTTTCAAAGAAGTAATACCCTGCTTTCAATGCGGATATGTTAATTTTACTCCCATACCCTTTTAGAATAGGGTGACCTGTCAAATCTAGTATAGACCACTGACAGGGGAATGTAAGATGCGCAATGTGATCGCATGGGTTTGGTACAAGACTTAGCTTGTCTTTTATGTTGCTTAGTGGATTATTTGAGGTGATGTAATTACCTTCTATCATTAATAAAATACCTGCTTTGAAGTCTAATTCAACAGGTGTTGTAAAATTCACTCTAGAATATTCCGGAGATGTTATAATGGAGTAGTCTAATGGTGTAAGACCCAGGGTATCGTACTTATATATTTTGAGTGATGTAATGGAGGGCCAGAAAGAACGTGAAAGTTCAAAATTTTCTACGGTTGATCCATCTTGGTTAGCGCTGCGTTCGGGATAGGAGATGATCATACTCTTGGAGCCTTCTGTATTGGCAAAACTGTGAGCTTCAAGCTTAACAGAAGCTGTGATATTGGTATTCGTGATGTCAATCAATTGTAAAGGGGTATGGCCGAGGAAGTTGAACAAGGTATCGTTGAAATTAGTTACGCGGGTACCAGGCGTTCCGGTGTTCCAGCCATAATAATTTGTTCTCAGGGCATTGGCATCGAAATTATTCTCGATGGCCCAGGTGAGGTACCGGGCGGTGTTTACAGCACCCACGGCAGCTCCGGCATTTCCTTCAGAGGCTTTAATCCCTACTTCTTCGGTAGACCATACGCCTTCTATTCTTTCTTCACCAATCCAATTGGTAAAGTAGGAAATGGCTTCTCTCCAGCTTTCGGTTCTTGAGTTCCCCATAATGTAATGTACTGTAATAAGGTGTATAAGCTCGTAAACTTTTTTTCCGCGCAAGGATGGAGCATAAGTGCCTGTTATCTCGTAATTCAATAATTGTTCGGTGAAATCCCTGGCCCCCTGACTGCCAGCGTTTGTAATAGATCCCAGCGCAATTTTAATCAGTCCTTTTTGCCCATAGGCTTCTTTGCTCGCCGAATCGATGGCCTCAGCTGTAGGTGCAAAGTAATTTTCTACATAGTAGGGGATGATAAATTCATCATAATCACGGCTATTAGGATTGATCTCTCCCTGCCACTTTCGCAGGTTGCCACTATATGCAGGACTGGAAATTTCGTTTCCTATTTGCCAATACATACGTTCTTGCGCCGAAGGCAGCAGCATCATTTTTAAACTTTGATTATAGACGATATGCTTCCAGGTGAGGCCGCTGTCGCTTGCTATAAAAGCCATATAGTCTGCAACTTTTGCAGAATCCCTTGCGGAGCCAAGTCCTCCGTCAAGCTGTAAAATATCGATGTGTTCATCCAGTTCATTTAAGCGTTCAAAGGTGTTTTCCAATAAGCTGCTGTCTAGTTCTTGAGACATTTCATCGTAAAGAGCCAGCCCCATCTGTTTTACAACAGCTTCTCGTACCCAGCCTCCCCAATTGGGAGGATCACCATAGTGCCATCCCAGGTACTGGGTCCAGCTATCAGCGGTATTTTGACCAAGAGCAACGATAGTATAAACTATAAAATAAATTAATAAGGTAATATGCTTCATATTCAGGATTTTGATTGTTTATTATAATATGTTACCGAATAAGAGCATTCAATACCCTATTTTAATCATAACGCTTCGTGAAATCCGTCGTTAAAACTATAATAGATTAAGTGTCAGTAATTAACTTTGGATAAGTTATTGTTTTAAAAATATATCCTATTGTAATAATTACGTATATTAGCGTGCCGAAAATCTTTAGCCGGAATTAGACCATAGTAGACCATAGTGCTGGATTCAACTTTATTAGCTGGATATGACAAAAGTATTCATTTTACTATTTTTAGCTTCTAGTTTTTGCGTTTTTTCACAACAAGATATTCAGTTCTCTCAATACATATTTGCACCTACCTATATTAATGCCGCTAATGTGGGGGCGCATAAAGGCGTAGATGCTTCACTTTTTTATAAAGATCAGTTCAGAGGTTTACAGTCCGGACCGAAAGTAAGTGCCTTTCACTGCGGAGCGCCATTTCGTTATCATCAAATGGGAGGCGGGATTGCTGTGAGAAAAACAATATTTGGAGCGTCGGCACTTACAACGGTACACGGCTTATATAGTTATAAGCTGAACGTTTTTGGGGGGATGTTATCTTTTGGTTTACAACTAGGGCTCGCCAGGTACAGGATAAACTTTTCAGAGCTTATTATCAAAGATCAGGGCGACCGCATAATGGCAGGTAAGAACAACGTTACCACACCCGATATTGGGGCCGGTTTACAGCTTAGTAGCGAACAATATTATTTAGGAGTATCCCTGAATCACATCAATCAGGGGAGTTTAGGGCTGGGAGATAGTGAACGGAGCTCTGCAGAACTACGCAGGCATTTATATATAATAGGAGCGTGGAAGCAAGCTTTGAACGAGTATTTAGATTGGAAACCCAGTTTTTTGCTTAAAAGGGTGGACAATGTACCTATCCAATTCGATTTGACAAATATAATCTCCTATAAGGACCAGTTTTGGTTAGGGGCATCGTTTAGGACCAACATGGAAGTCGCTTTCCAGGCTGGAATGAATCTGAAACTGGTTTATAATCGAATAAGACCTAATTTGTTAATAGGCTATGCCTATGAATACCCTTTTGGAGACCTTCAGGAAATTGTTAAAAACACACAAGAGATTTTTCTTGTGTTACGGCACAAACCCAGACCTAATTTAAGCAAACTAAAGAAACAAAAGACCATTAAATCCCCTGTGATATTCTAATATATGAGGTGCTTTTTATTGTTACTTACAATATTGTTTAGTGCTTCCTGTTGGAGCCAAAAATCTTATAAGAAAGATTTAGCAATTGCCGAACGTTACTTTAAACTAGGTGAATATGCTAATGCTATTGAGTATTTCACGTACTGTTATGAGGTGACACCATCATTGGAACTGGCAAAAGAGATTGCAGTTACTTATGAGTTAAATAGAAATTTCAAAGCTGCAGAAATTTGGTACAGGCAACTTGTCAGAAAGTACAAGGCACGCGATTACCTGTTCCCATGGGCACGCATGATGCGGTGTAACGGTAAGTATGAGGCGGCTATCGTGCACTTGGAAAAGTATATACGGCATCATGAAGCTGACGAAGAGGCTAAGGAGGTTTTATCGGGATGGAATGAGGTGGAAGCCTGGAGAGAGGTCCCCGGGTCATATTTGGTAGAGAATTTAAGGCGATTAAACTCCGAATATGGGGATGTGTGCGCCACTGCATACAAGAATAGTCTGGTGTTTAGCTCAAGCAGAAAAGGGGTGTTTGTACAGCGGGAATTCGGTAAAGACCAGGCCCCCTATTTCGATTTGTATAAATCTGATTTGGAGGAAGGGAAATGGAATAAACCCTATAAATTTTCATCATCTTTAAATTCTGCCGATCACGAAGGTGCCTGTAGTTTTAGCAGTGATTTCAACACCGTCTATTTTACCCGGAGTGAAAAAGCAGAAAAAGTCCATGAAGGTGAGACCGATATAAACCCTGTGAAACTTTACAAATCCACAAAAACAGGAGTTGGTTGGAGCAGGCCTTATCGCTTTGTTTATAATGATTCCTTAAAGTCATATGGGCATCCTTCTATAGCCTCTGATGGTAATTTGCTGTTTTTTGCATCAAATAGGGATGGTGGCTTTGGGGGTACAGATATTTACCTGTGTGTACGTGTAGATAGTTTATGGTCTGACCCTATTAATCTGGGGCCTGAGGTAAATACCTCAGGAGATGAGTGTTTTCCTTTTATTCATGAAAGTGGTGATTTATTTTTTGCTTCTAACGGACACCCCGGTTTGGGTGGTTTTGACGTTTTTAAAGTGAATATCCTGGGAGAAAAGTTAAGTTCCAGGGAAAATTTAAGGTACCCGGTTAACTCTTGTGCTGATGATTTTGGCCTGTTTCTATATTCCGATGGACAATCAGGTTTTGTGTCTTCAAACAGGAAAGGAGGTAAGGGCGATTACGATATTTATTTGCTTAAAAAGTAATCCGATGATTTGCTTACTTTTTCTGGAAAATCTTATTTGTGCCTTTTTTTCTGGCAGCATTCATTAAAGAATCCAGATAGCTTTGTTTTTTGCCTGTGCTTGGTGGTGTAGCTTTTTGCGCTTCAGTAGATGGTGTAGTAGCCTTTTGTGGTTCGGTTGATGGTGCCGTAGCTTTTTCCGAGTTGGTCTCCGGTACTATATCTTTCTTCGCATCGGGTATAACAGTTTTTGCAGCTTCTATTGCTCCTTCCTGCGGCACAGAAGGCTCAATTATTTCGTCACTTGAAATGTTGGAAGATTCCGGTTTCTTTGTGTTTGCCTCTGGTTGGTGAGCATCATCAATGGTGCTGGTAGTATTACTTTTGTTGGATGTAGCCGGATTGGACAGGTTTTGAGAGCTATTGTTAGTTATCGTCGGTGTAGACCGAATAGGTGCTGCATCAATGTTTGGAGTTTTTTCTAGTTCCTTTTTGTCAGAAGGAAATGCGTTTATTTGATGCTCGCCAGGATTTTGATGTTTGTTTTCAGGTTCGTGGATTAATGGCGCTTTTTCAGGTTCGTGAACCGGAGCTTCTTTCGATGAAGAAGTGTCGGGCAAGGAATGATTCTCTTCAGGGCCATTGCGGAACCACAGGAAAGCAATAGTAACGATGACTGCCCCTGAAAGAATAAAAGTGCCTCGTTTAAATGCAGTCGATTTGAGGAAAGAACTGTTATTGCCTGAATCTGAAGAACCAACATTTCCATGAGCACCTTCTGCCGATGTACCTTTGTCTACTTCCTGTACGATGTCATTAAAAAAGTCACGGGAAGGACTTACACGGTCATGTGCAAATTTAGACTGAAAGTATTCGCGGGCAATATCGTCTTTATAATTACTCAAAAGTACTATTAATCTTAGTCGATTCCTGATACATCTCCATTAGCTTACTTTTAGCTCTTGCCAACTGAGCGCGGGAGGCAACCTCACTATTTCCTAGTATTTCACTTATCTCTTTATGTGTGTATCCTTCTATTATATACATATTGAATACAATTCGTTGCCCCTCTGGTAATTTATTTATTAAACTTTTTAAAAATTCGAGTTCCAAATTATCGGGAAGCTCCACCGAAGTCTCCGTATTAAATTCAAAACTATCGTCATTTATGTCTGAATAAGCTAGTTTTTTTTTCTGCCACTGCCTGATAGCCACATTAGAAACCAAACGATAAATCCACGCTATTAGAGGGCCTTTATGATGGTCGTAAGTGTGGATTTTTTGGAATATTCTAATAAAGGCTTCCTGGAAAGTATCTTCAGCAAGCTCTCTGTTTTTGAGGTAACGTATGCATATTGCCATGACATCTCCTTCAAATTCGTCATATAACAACCTCCTGGAACGGTTATTACCGTCAATACACTGCTGAATAAACTGTTGCAGCTCTGTCGTATTACTTTGGGCAGTTCTTAAATCCAATTTGAATTTTTTCTGTGCCAATCATTCTGCACAGCCTCTCAACAACTATGAAATTAATGAAAATTTGAGAAAGATCCATGTAAATTTCCTGGCAGTTAGAGTATTTTTTTAGTTAGTTTTAGTTCTTAAGCTGAAAATAACGTTTTAAGTGAGCTTATAGATGATTTTAGACAACTCGTTATTTTACAATAATTTTATCCGGCAAGTCACGAAATAAAGTTTATACTTATTTTTTTGTAAAAGGCGTATTTTGAACAATCTTGATTAGTTAACCCAAATCAGTCTATTATGAAAAAACTAAGTTTTCAATTGATTAATCATTAGTTATTTTCTTTCTAAAGACATCATAAAGGCCTATGAACCATCTATTGCCACTTTTATATAGTAATTAATGTGCAACGTAGTTCAATTTGAATGACTTTTCCTGGAAAAAAATATAAATATTGAAGAGCATAAAGTTTACATCTATTAATTGATACCGTCTGTATAAAGAACCAAAATTTTTTTCAATGAAAAATTTATATAAAAAAAATATGTTAATGCTTGCGTCTTTAGTATTATCATTAACAGGTCTTGCACAGTCAATGGAGCCGAACGAAGAGTGGTCAGCACATTTTGAAGGCAATCCTTTTCAAAAGGAACGCTTCTTACAACAGCGATATGCTGATCCGCGAACAGGCAAGATTCCCGTGAATATAGAAGAAAGAACGCTGGCTTTTGCAAATAGCAAGAAAGCTGCTTCCCAGCGCTTAAATTCAAACGGAATCGATGTAAATAACGTAAATTGGAAGCATCGTGGGCCCTTCGATTTAGGAGGGCGTATGCGAGCAATGGTGATCGATAGCCGAGATCCTCAAGTGATGGTGGTGGGTAGTGTGAGTGGAGGGTTATGGCGTAGCGAAAACGGAGGTGATACCTGGAAAAAAATCTCAACAATTGCGGAGAATCCTTCTGTTACATCCATTATACAAGATCCCAGGTCCGGATTTGAAGATATTTGGTATTACTCAGGTGGGGAAATCTTTGGTAACACTGCTTCAGTCATTCAAACATTTGATTTTGATGATGGATTTTATAGCGGACGCGGTGTATACAAATCTGAAGATGGAGGACGCACCTGGTCAGCTTTACCTGCTACTATAATAGGAAATACTCCTCGTTTGGATAATATATTCGATCGCACCTGGCGTATCGTGATCCATCCGCAAACGGGAGATTTGTATGTGGCAGCTAGTGGTGCCATTCTGAAATCAAGCGATGATGGGGCAAGTTGGAGCGTTGTTTTAGGTTCTGAATCAATTTTAACTACCACTGACACAGATGTTTACATTACTGAAGACGGTGTCTGCTATGCCACAATTGGTAACCGTTACAATGCATTACCTGGTAACTTAACAGGTATCTACCGTTCAGGAGACAATGGTAACACATGGACAGAAATAAGTGCGCCATCACTTTTCGATAAAAATGATGTTCAACGTATGGTCATCGGTTCAGGTAAGGGAACAAACCCTAGCGTATATTTCATCGCTGCCGGTAAATCGCAACATTACTTTTTTCGTTATAACTATACCTCGGGCATTGGTGACCAAAGTGGAAGTCTGAACAATGGAGGAGCATGGACTAATTTATCTGCGAATTTACCAACAAATCCCTCGCCTATAGGAACCTTCAATCCTCAGGGAGGTTATAATCTCTGTGTTGAAGTTCATCCGAACGATTCGAATGTAGTGTTTATAGGTGGATCCAATTTATGGCGTTCCACTTCGGGGTTTAACGACGCTATGAACACAACGAAAATTGGAGGATTCACTATTGACAATAGATTCGAAATCTATAAAAATCATCACCCAGATATACATGCTTTGATTTTTGACCCAAATGATGCCAATCGTATGTTTTCTTTATCTGACGGAGGCATTCATGTTACGGAAAATAATTTAAATAATGATCCTGACGAAACACCTGTTAATTGGCAATCTATCAATTACAACTTAATCAGCAGTCAATCCTTCGGCGTGTCATTACATCCAGTACCTGGAAGACCGGAAATTGTCGCCGGTTTCATGGATAACCATTTTAGAGTGTCTTTAGACACCGCCTTTGAGCATAAATGGGTGCAAGCAAGTGTCAATGAAGGTGGATATGGGGAAATAGCCAATTTACCCGGACGAACGGTAATGTATACTTCTGTGATTTTTTCCAATATCATACGGACCGAATTAGATGCCAATGACGATATCAGTTCGTCGGTTACCGTGCTTAACAGGGGGCAACTCGGAGATCCCAATGCGCAATTCGTAAATCCATTACGGCTGGACCCCAATGATAACGATATGGTTTACACGATCTATGGCAATGAATTTTGGTATTTGCCCAATGCTTCATCAATTCCGGTAGGTAATCAAGATGTCCTCTGGCTTTCTCAACCTGGCGTAGAATGGGAGAAAGTATTAGGTGATTTTACTGTTCCTGCCTTTTCGAACTTTGATGTCTGTGTGACGCCGGCTAATAAGGTAGTTTTGGGGACGCGAGATGGCAGTATATATGTTTGCGAAGACTGCAATAGCCCCGGAGCCCGCTTTAACAAAGTCGCCGATGCCAGGGATTTATTTACGCCGGCTGCCGGAGCAGAATCCGCATGGATTAATTGTGTGAAAGTAGATCCCGCCAATGGCGATCGTTGGTTTATTACCTATTCGAATTTTGGCGTTCCCAGCTTATTTATGACAGAAGATGCCGGAGCCACCTGGACCAATATTAGTGGTAATTTGGAAGAAAATGAGGATGGCTCCGGAGCCGGCCCTATTGTTTATTGGTTCGAAAACTTGAAAATTGAGAATGATGAGGTCTTCTTCGCGGGAACAAGTACAGGTTTGTATGCCACGAACGAATTGAACGGTACCAGTACCGTTTGGGTGCAACAAGCTGCCGACCAAATCGGTAATGTACCCGTACGTATGGTAAGAGCACGTTCAGATGGAATGGTTGCAGTGGCCACTCATGGTAACGGTGTTTTCAGTGCAGAATTTATTCCGGATGTTGTAAGTGGTAATACGTCGTATAAAGATTTTGACCAATACTTGTATCCAAACCCTACCAGCGGGCAATTATTTATTAACAATGATGAATTACAAGATTATGAATATACACTTTTCACTAGCAATGGTGTGAAATTGCATTCACAAAAATTAGCTAAACAAGCAGTGATCACTATCGACCTCTCCGACTTAAATTTCGGCCTATACTATCTTGAACTGAAAAGTCAACATAGCCGAAAAATTGGCAAGGTTTACAAACAATAACAACGGTATTTAAAATTTGAATAATTGATAGTAATGGGGAGCATTTCCAGGAATCTCCCCTTTATTTTAACTAAACCGAAATAATATTAGCTGTTCATTTTCTCTCTGAGACAGATTTCGATCTGGAGAAAACATGCCGGAAAGCACGTACATTAACCCTGATTATTCAACTTACCCTGAAGAGTTATTGAATAGATGACGACTGAGAACATGAGGGTGAAACAAGCTGTTCTATGCTTTTAAGAGCGCCTTGCCTTCATTTTTCAAGTGTAAACGCAGATCAATAATGAGCGTTTACTAACCTACTGAATCCCTTTTCCATATTGAAAAAGTTGAATCGAATGAGCTTGTCGCAGATTTTAGACAGTTCGTTATTTGAGTAATAATTTTATCCGGCAATTCACCGAATAAAGTTTTTTCTTATTTTTTGTTAAAAAGTCGTATTTTGACCAATCTTGATTATTGAACCAAAACCAATCAAATATGAAAAAAATAAGTTTTATTGTACTTTTTAATGTGCTGTTGTTTAACAATGCGCTTATTGCTCAATGTCATCGGGCAGGAGTCTTAAGCGCCGTCGATGAACCTGACGAATACCCTGTCGAGGGTTCTGTAGAACTACGCACCAACGAAGCAGGTGAAACCTTTGTGAATTTTTTATCTGATTTTGCGACCATACAGGGGCTTGAATTGCGTGTTTATTTAGCTACTACCGAACGTCTTGATCAAAATGGTGAATATTTAGAGGTTACCACCGAACCGCTGCAAGATGATAATGGTGGGCAGGATTTGGGCGATTCCATAACCGGTGAGAAGCAATTTTTGATAGCAGATTCTATTCGCTTAGAAGATTATGACTACTTGATTATTCAGTGCGTATCGGCAGATGTACTCTGGGGGCGTGCGCATTTTGGAGGAATGTTTACGGGTATTATTGTGAAAGCGGGGCCTGACGTATTAATTTGTAGTGGAGATGCGGCACAATTAACGGCTACAGGTGCTTTTCAGTATTCATGGAGTCCTGCTACTCATCTCAACAATTCTAATGTCCCTGACCCAATTGCGATCCCTCCTCAGGGCCAGTATTTTTATCAGGTCATAGGATATGATATTACAGGTCAGTGTGCTGATGAAGACCTGGTAGTAGTGACTGTCGAAGAAGTTGAAATGCAAGTGAGCCCAAACGACACGATTTGCCAGGGAGAAAATGTGCAACTACAAGCAAGTGGCGCTCCTGTTTTTCAATGGAGTCCTTCAGCGGGTTTAAGTGATCCATTTGTGCCCAACCCCATAGCCGCTCCCAATATTACGACTACTTATTGTGTTAGAGGACAGGATATGAACGGTTGTGAAGATACCGCATGCGTAACTATTTATGTGGACAACGATTGCATTGTAAGTACAGAGGATCAATTAGAAAGTGATGCATTTGAATTTTACCCAGTTCCTACTGACGGTATGATCTACATGACAAGCGAAGTGGATGCCTTGAAAGTGATTGATAAATTAGGGAACGTGGTATTCGAAGCTATGAATCCTCCCCTTCAAATTGATTTAACAGCGTTAAAAGCTGGTATGTATCAATTAATCGTTCAAAAGGAATTGCATACAATAAAACGTGTAGTTTGTGTCAGGTAGTGCGTAATAGTCCATGTTTCCCAACCGGATTTGAGGCAAGAAAGGCTATAATAGATTGTTGCAGGAGGTTTTAGGGGACTCAAAAAGTATGGAGGAACTAGCGGGCGGGTTTTGCGTCTATGGTAAGACTTATGAAAACCCGCCGCTCTGACTAGTAACGGCTGTTAATTCAGTCCTAACTGCGCTTTCATCATAGCGATGAATTCACTGTCATTCATTTGTTTTCTGGCTCCCAGTAACTGTTCTGCATCGGCACCTGCCTGGTAGCGCAATTGATCGCTACCATCTGTAGCCGCGTTAAATATTACATCTGCAATCAATTCAGGCTTGCTCATGCTCTGAGTATCCATCATGGATTCAAATTTACCCATAACACCTCCTACGAAGGCGTTGTACTCACCGAGGGTATCGTTATGTTGGAAATCGAGCGATCGTCCACCGAAGTCCGTAGCGACGCCGCCAGGTTCTACCAGTTTCACTTTTACTCCTATTGATGCCATTTCATAATGAAGTGATTCAGAAAAACCTTCAACTGCGAATTTGGTAGAGTGATACAAAGGCATTAGAGGGAAAGTCATTTTACCGCCAATAGAGGAAATGTTGATAAACATTCCGCTTTGATTTTTTCTGAAATGGGGAAGTATTGCCCTTGTTACGTCGAATAAACCAATAACATTAACACTAAATTGTCTTTCTACACTTTCTCTTGAAGCTGATTCGAAGGTGCCCATTAAACCATACCCAGCGTTATTAAGAACGATATCAATTTGACCAAAAGTTGCTATGCCCTTCTCAATTGCTTCGTTAATAGAGGTCAGTTCCTGAACATCTAATCGTGTCACAAGAACGTTGTCAAGTTGGTTTAGCGCTGTTTCTTTTTCCGGTGAACGCATGGTGGCTATGACATTCCAACCTTCTTTTTGAAATTTAATGGCCGACGCACGTCCGATTCCTGTGCTGGACCCTGTTATTAAAATTGTGTTACTCATGATTTTTTGTTTTTAAGTTAAAAATGTTTGTTATGCAGCATTTAAGATTTGATTATCAACTAAAACCTGAAAGGCATCCTGCATCGTTTCTGAAAGTGGCCTGAAAGACATTTCCAATTCACTTTTAATTTTGGAGTTGTCTGCCTTCCACTCAATATTGACATTGTTTTTTATGAGTCTCCGGGTAAATAGTTTATTGGCCATTGGACCAATAATCATTAAAAGCCATTTTGGCAATGCTCGTTTTGGAATAGGGTAGTCGTTGAATTTGGGCTGTAGTGCCAGTGCCATATCAAGGAAGTTCGTGTTGTGAGCCGATGTGATGTAACGGCCGTGGGCATTTGGTGTGAAACCGGCTTTGAAATGAGCCTCTGCCAAATCTCGTACGTCGATGACTCCTACGCCCATTTTAGGCACTCCGGCCTTCATGGTGCCGTCACCCATTTGTTTAAGTATATTGAAACTTTCGGAGGTGGTGCCATGCGGGTTTAGTGTGGGACCCATCACAAAACTGGGGTTTACGGTTACCAAATCCCAACGTGATTGTTTTTTTGCTATATCCCATGCCTTTTTTTCGGCTAAAGTCTTGGAGTAGGAGTAGGGCTGGTATTCCAGTGACGAGGACTCATTCCAAATGTCCTCTGTTAACATTCCCTTTGGAGAAGATTGGCACTCAATCGCATCCGTATAAATGGCGGCACAGCTACTTGTAACGACCACTCTTTTCACAGAAGGTGTCTGGTTGGCAGTTTCCAGCACATTTTTGGTTCCGTGAACGGCTGGTTCTATTAAATCTTTCTGTGGATCCTTAACTGCTGTTGTGAATGGTGATGCGGTATGAAAAACCAGTTCACAATCTTCCATCGCCCTTAAGTAAGAGCCGGCCTCCATGAGATCCGATTTGAAATACTTTATTTTTCCTCTGCTTTTGGAAGCTAGTTCATCAAGGTGTGCGATTTTAGCTTTGTTATCGGGATTGCGCACTGCGGCGTGTACCGTAATACCTTCTTCCAGTAATCTTTTTACAATCCAGCCGGCTACATAACCTGTTGCACCTGTTACTAATACCGGTTTACTCTTATCTATTTGTGTCATGGCTTCAAAATTTACGTTACTAATCATTTCCTACCAGAGATTGCATTGTTTGCTCTTAAGTAGGTATTCAAATATCGCTTTTATAAATGGTTGGTATGAACACCTTTTACAGAAAGAAAAACACAAATTCCGGTTAATGAGAATTATCATCCTGTATTGATTAAAGTCGGGTGAATACTTAAAAATTCTCAGTAATTTCTTAGTTTTACCAGGCAGTATTTAGAAACTACTTACCAAATGAATAGCAGATTACTGAGCTCTTTCGCCTTATGCTTACTAATTTCTTTAAGTTTTGCACAGGAACCTCTGGATTCTTTAAAGCGTCCTAATCGGAAAATAGAGGAACATCCCACCCCTAAAAGGGTTTTGAAGAACTTTTCGGATTGGACCGATACAGAAGGAAACTATATCAGTGCGCATGCGGGAAGCATGTTGAAGGTGGGTGCTACTTATTACTGGTACGGAGGAGATATGGGTATAAATCCCGGAGGTATGTTTAATCAGCGCGTCTATAACCCTGGTGAAGATCCTGCGACATGGAAACGTTTTTTTGATGGTTATTCTTGTTACAGCTCTAAAGATCTAAAGAACTGGAAGTACGAGGGTAAAGCAATGGAAGCTCCCGAAAAGGGGTTTATGTCTTTGTATGTAACTAGTCGTCCTCATGTTTTGTACAATGAAAAAACGAAGAAGTATGTCATGTATCACTACTACTATCCTATCTATCCGGGATGTTTGTTGATGGTGGCTGTTTCTGATAGTCCGACAGGGCCTTTTGAGCATTTAAGTGTGGTGGAAGCCGGTTCTTTCAATGGGCACGTAGGAGACTTAAATGTAATTAAAGACCAGCAGGGGAATGGCTTTGTTTATTATGACGATACAGGATTCGATATATGTATAGATAGTCTTTCAGATGACTATCTGACATCATTAAAGACCGGAACCATGCTTATGAAGAGAAAGCAGGAGGCTCCCGCGATGGTGTATTTTAAAGGTAAATATGTGTTAGCAACTTCCGGAGTTGATGGTTTTGGACCAACTGAGACAACCATCATGGTAGCAGATAGTCCGGTAGGTCCGTTTAGACGTAAGCAGATTGTAAGCAAAGAGCGTTCATGGCACAGTCAAATCACCGATATGATTGCCGTCCCCGAGGCCGATTATATTATGGTGATGTACGATCAGTGGTTTGTACCCGACCCCAAAAACATTGACAGATCAAGGTATCTATGGTTGCCTATGACTTTTGACGCAGAAACCGAAGAGGCAAAGTTACATTATCTCGAAGAATGGGATCCGGCAAAGTCCATTGAAGAACAATTGAAGTAGCTTGCTTTCAAAAGAGGTAATCATACTATATTCAGTGACTAAAACCTTGGTGTGGATATGCTTTTGTACTTCGCTTTTTGACGTTGGCTGTAGTGCGTATAATTGGCATCCATATCAATGCGGTAAATTAATTTCTTTTTAGATGAATTTCCTGCGGCAAGGTTCAATTGCCATGAAACAATACCATTTTCTTTATCAAGTTGAGCTCCCGATACGTGCTCGATTTCGACCTCGGCTGCTTTTGTTTGAGAAATAGGTGTTAACTCTACCAACTCAAAATCTATAGGGAAGTCGTTGTTATTCTTAAGTTCTATCTGGTATGCGTACGTGATTTTTCTCTTTTTACCTATGGTGGTAATCTTAAAATACTTCTGGTCCGCAATTTCAGATCGCTTCATGTACACACTATTGTCCCGTCCCACGGATAGCATGAGTGTGTCTTTTGATTCGCTGAAAGCTATTACAGATTTTCCAATGTCATTGCCCGCAAACGTAATATTAGCAATTCCATCAACGAAGCCAATAGACTCCCAGTCAAAAACCTCTGCTACCAAATAAACCTCCGGGTCCTTATTCGGATAGCCATAATAGTGGTATTTACATGGAAGGTCTACTGTAAGAATAGGGAATGTAAATACAGTTTTGTTCGACTGTATGGAGTATTTGTCTTTGAGCGTACGCAGTTTCAGGTATGAAGGAACTTTTAATTCTACATATTCAACTCCTTTTAGCTGTTCTATCTCCTGTTTTTTGGAACTTCTTTGTTGTTGCTCAAATGTACGGGGTCTGAAATTGTAGTTATTGTCACCTCTTAGTACCCAGGGACGATCTGGTTTAGGCAAAGATGTGGGGGATTCCAAAGGAAATGAGGAAGATAAATGCACCGTGACATCGTTCCAGTCTTCACCGGTTTGGCTCATGATTTTAGCCAGGTACTTGAATTTTATGGTTTTATTTCCCGGACTGGCCACATTTATATCATAAGCAGGGCTCCAACCTATTCCTCCACATACATACTGTAGTTTTAAAGGAGCAATTAAAGGAGATTCCAAAGAAATGGTCAGCTTTAGAATAGCGGCATCATCATTATTGAGTTTGATGTTTTGTAAGAGATTGGCGTCATTAATTTGTTGCTCTACAGCGCGTAAATCTTTTTTTGTTGCCAGTATTCTTTCTGAGTAAAATGTGATTATACTTTCTAGCTCTTCCACGTCTTTTACAAAACCTTCTTCTGTAAACTTCGATTCTATCAACAATAACTGCTTGTTTAAAGCTTCTTTTTTATCCATCAATTGCTTATAGTCTTCTTTACTTATTTTCCGCAGCAGTGATTTGTTAAGTACCGTCACTTCCTTATTGGTAACTTTAAGTGAATTAAGAACAATTTTGGAAGAAAGGTTTTCAAACACCAGTTCGTTTATCCCGGGCTTGAGTTGAATAGAACCGGAGCGTAGCACAAGCGCACCTGAATGATAAACAGTTACACTTTCGACATCAGTCTTTACCTTTGTTTCAGTTGCTAGACATATTGCAAAGCTGCTAATCATAAACAAGAGACTGAAAAAGAATTTTGCCATGAGGAATCAGTAGTTTGGTTATCAGTAAATTAGTAATCTCAACGGTGTATAGCTAAGAAATGTTACTTTGCTAGGAAAAAGAGAAATAACTTATTGGCGTACCGTTAGGTGCTCGACTTCCATTTGTGTTATATTTGCAATATGCTCAAGAAACATTATGCTCGTCTTGGTTTGAAGAAGGGAGCCGGCAAAAAAGAGGTGAAAAAAGCATATAGGAGATTGGCGATGAAGTATCATCCCGATAGAAATGCGCACCCATCTGCAGAGCAGAAGTTTATGGCAATTAATGTTTCCTACGAAATAATATGCGATTACCTCGAAGGAGGGGCTCCGACCTATAATCAAATTAGCCCTGAAGAAGTTAAAAAGACCACCTATTACCATAATTCAAAATTTACGGTCGAAGAAATGGAAAGGGCATGGGAGCGGCAGCGCGCTAAAGAACGATCGGAGTATGAGCGTTATTTGAATTTACCTTGGTACCACCCCACCAGGTTGTTCGAATATTTTTTGTATAGTTTTACCTGGTTGTTTGTACTTATTATCGTGTTACCTATTATGGCGATAGGTGTTGTTGTAATGATCAATGTTTCTTTCTTCGCCGGACTTATGGTTTTGTTAGTCATAATACCTCCAACAATACATATAATAAAAATATTACGGAAATAACCCTTGGCCTTTAGCGGTACAGTTTAATAGAGTTTGCTTATATAAGGGTTAAATGCTTTTGAGGCAACCATTACTTTATCACCGATTTGCAGTCCATCTGCCTCTTCTTGCTCGGCGACGACTTTAACAATATTTTTTTCGATAAGAACGGAAATAATAAACACGATGTCCTGTCTTTCTATGGCGATGACCTCACCTGTAAACTTGAATTTTCCACTTACGTTGTCGTTAAAAAACACCTTTGAGGGAGCACCTTGTTGCGTTATTTCACCATTGTCAATTACAAAAACAAGCTCGGCTAACTTTTGGATTTCAGCGATATTATGGCTTACCAATAAGGTGGTGATTTGAAACTTTTCGTGAATTTTTTGGAGGTAATTGTGAATCTTTATACGAATGGTATGATCAAGTGCAGAAAAAGGTTCGTCGAGGAGTAAAACTTGAGGTTTTTGTGCCAAAGCCCTCCCCAGGGCAACACGTTGTTGTTGTCCTCCCGATAGTGAGTCCGACTTGTGGTGTTTGAAGGCTTCTATTTCGAGCAAGTCAAGGATTTCCTCAATATGCTGACGGTCTTTGTCATACGAGGCAAAATGCAAATTTTGCGCCACAGTCATGTTGGGGAACAAGGCATAGTCCTGAAAAACAAAGCCTATGTGACGATGTTTGGGTGCCATGTTAATTTTGGCCTTACTGTCATACCATTTGGTGCCATTTACCTCAATGAGGCCTGCATCCGGAGGTGTTAGTCCTGCCAGTGTTCTGAGGGCAGAAGTCTTTCCTGAACCCGATGGCCCGTAGAGAGCCACGAATTGATGTTTTTCAATCTTCATCCTGAGCTTAAGATGAAAAGGGTTCTTGTGGGGACCAATTCTTTTTTCGATAGCAATATGGATCATTTTTTTGTTCGAATTAGATGACCTCTGTTAAGCAAGTTTACGACAAGCAGAATAGCGAAAGCAAAAGAAAATAGAATCAATGAGTAAAAGCCTGCATTGGTGTAGTCCATTTTTTCCACATGTTCGTAGATAGCGATGGAGGCTACTTTGGTTCTGCCGGGAATATTGCCCCCTATCATCAACACAACACCAAATTCTCCCAATGTGTGGGCAAATGAAAGTACCATGCCCGTTATCAGTGCCGGTTTTATATTGGGGAGTACGATGTTTATTAACGTAGACCATTTTGATTTGCCCATCAGGTTTGCGGCTTCTTTTAGGGAGGAAGGTATTGCTTCCATGCCTCTTTGAATGGGTTGTATCATAAAGGGAAAGCTATAGATCATAGATGCCAGTACCAGCCCGGGGAAAGTGAAAATCAACTTTATCCCCAGCCATTGATTTAACCAATTCCCTACTGCATTATTGGGGCTAAAGCATATAAGAAAGTAGAAACCTAAAACAGTAGGAGGTAATACCAGTGGCATGCTTATTAACGTTTCTGCTAAAGGCTTTAGGCGCGACCGGCTGTTAGACAGCATATATGCAATTGGAATAGCGGTGATTACTAAAAAGAAGTTGGTAACTACTGCCAGTTTTAATGAAAGGATTAATGGTTGCCAATTCATATCTCCGAGAGCATAATTTCGTTTAATTTGATCATCGCAACAACATTCATTTGTGCCTTAAGAGCAAGCTGTTTTACGGCATTGCTACTAATAATGGAAGTAAGTGTTCCTACCTTTGTTTGAATTGTCAAATTACTTAACAAAACATCGCTTCGTACCTCCATGATTTTGCCTGGTATGATGTTTTGAAGGCTAACTTGTGGGCTTAAATCTGTTCCTATGATTACTTCCGTCTCTTTGAAAAGAGCCCTGACCGGTTTTTGCGGTTTGAGATAGGGAGCTGTCTCTACATTTTCCAGTACGATGCATTTGAGCTGAATGTCTTCGGAAATGGTGATTTGTACAATAGAAATATTACCGTTACTTTTTACCTGTGCTATGTGTCCATCTAACTTATTCATTCTTCAATGATCAAAAATAACATTTCAATGCGTATTTTTCGACAGGTAAAGCTTAATTATGATAAAGAACAGTTCGTTGTCAAAAAAAATAAAATAAACTGCCACCATTTGGTATTTGTTGCATCCTCTACTAAAATGGAAATGCATAATTTATGAACTGGGAAAAATTCTATCGAAAAAATGCGGCAAAACTCATAGGAGTTTGCAGGAGGTATGTGAAATCTCAAGAGCAGGCAGAGGATTTGGTGCACGAGGGTTTGCTCAAAGCAATGCAAAAAATCAAAGATTACCGGGGAGAGGGTGCCATAGAGGCCTGGGTTCGTAAAATAGTGGTAAACGAGGCCTTGCAATTAATACGTGCCAAAGCAAGGGCTGTGCCGCATGTGAGCATCCATAACGATGAATTTGACCTTAATCTTACTCAAATGGATAATGAAACGTATGAGTTCAGCAACTTTAGTCAGGAAGAATTGCTGACTTACATCGATGAATTACCTCAGCATCATAAGTCTGTTTTTAATATGTATGTGCTTGACGGTTACAAACATCACGAGATTGCTGAGCTATTAAATATAAGTATAGGCACTTCAAAATCTCATCTGGCGCGTGCACGAAAAAATATACGTGCTAAAATGATACATGACTCATCAAAAGAGAAGAAAAAGAGGCGTTTCGTAGCATTTATTTTTCCTTTTGCCGCGGCATCAGGAAACCTGGATGAGTTATTTCAAAGTAAGTTTAGCGATTTCAAAATGGAGCCTAAAGTGAGCAGAAGTGAGTATCCGTTCAAGAACTATAAACTATTCAAGCGATTAAAAATAGCCTTGTCGGCAGTAGGCCTTGCGACAGCATTAACTATTGTTCTATTCTTCCTTAAACAAGAAGGTGATGGTATCGATGGAAATCCTGATTCCGACCCTGCTGGGTTTGCCGTTGAGCCTCAAAATGAAATCAGAGATACCCTTGAAAACTCTGCTGTAAAATCAATTGTTGACGATTCTTGTGTAACTATCGAAGTAGCACCTGCGTCGGTAGAATCACTTCATAATGAAACCAGCGACTCCATGACGAAGGAAAAGCAGCATGTACCAATGGAAAATAGTATGCAGGAAGCCAAAAAGAAGCCTGTTGTTATTCATAAAAATGTTTTTGTACACGACAGTGTTCAATCAAAGCGCGACTAATGCATATGAAGTATACATTCTTATTATTGATTAGCCTTAGTGCAGGGTTTTTGAAAGCTCAGGATACACTTTTTGTATATGATACCCTCTATGTTTATGACACTGTCTACATAGAAGAGATCGCTACGCCTGAGATCAATATGCTTTCTATAAATCCGATAGACGAAAGCATCACTTTAACACAATTCTTTGAGGAAGATACTGCCACCATTTCTATTGATCGCATCATTATAAATGAAAGCAATCAAAAGAAAAGACTTATGAAAAAGAAAAGCATTTTGGCCGTATTATTAGGACTTACTATACACACACTATGGGCCCAGTCTGAGATAGGGGTGGGGGTAACCACCTCTGTAAACAAGGAACATGCACTGAACGATGAAACCTTTAATCAGGAGCAAGTATTTAACCCGGGAATTGGTGCTCAGGTGCATGCATTATGGAGCCTGGGTAGTCGCTCTTTAATCAAAACTAAGCTTAGTTTACAATGGGTAATGGCAAACAATTCTATAAAAAATAAAGACTTTGAATCGTTCCCGCTTAAATATACCGTTATCAACGATTATTTGGAATCTCGATTATTAGTCGCTTATGGCTTACGTTTTGGTAATTTTATTCCAAGCATTGGTTTAAACCTCTATCATAAGCAATCGTTGCAAACGGTGCCGGGCGATCATAGTTTAATTAACGAACCTTTTACGACTTATATGATGGATGTTGCCGGTTATGTTGGCTTAGATTATGAGTTAAACGAATTGTGGATGCTGGGGATGGAATGTTCAAGTGGCATTGCAGGTGCCAACATTGCCCTAAAAGACCCCAAGGATTCTTACATTTTTGCGAACGAAGTCAGGAATGTGCAGCTAGGACTCAGCATAAGCAGAAGATTTGTGAAATAAAATAGTGTTGCAATGAAAATGGAAAAACTGCTGTTAGTTATAACAGTAGTTTTTCGCTTGAAGGGCATTTGTTACCTAAATTTCTTTTTCCAGTATCGTTTTTAATTTTTTCAAATCTTTATTATTAGCCCTTTGCATCATAGCGCTCATTAGCGGACTTATTAGTTTGGAGAAGCCTTTCGGGTTTCCCGTATTTTGCAGAAGCATCAAAGTACCCGCTGAACCTGCGTTTTGCCATTGATACGTAGTTTTCATTGGGAAAGGACCTTCTTTGGTTTGCATCACCAAAATGGAGTTGCTAATATATTGAACTACTTCGTAGGTATATATCAGCTCTTTTCCTAAAAAGTGGGCTTTGAATGTTATTTGCGCTCCTTCTTTGAGCACTGCCGGTGATTGCCATTGTGCTGAGCTTATATTATCATACCAGATTGATGCATTATCGGGGTTGGCAACAAAGGTGGCCACTTCTTCCAAAGGTTTGTTTATTGTTATTTGAGTACGAACATCTACCATGTGAACTTTAGCGTTTAGTGGTAAGACGTATTCTTGTGGTGAATATGGACAGCTGTACTAAATTTTATGCTTTTAGCTTCATAATATATGGCATGATTTTACCACGTGCGTTATGAAAGGTCTGAAATTACCAACTGAGTAATTCCTGTAAATCTTCATCACCCTTAATCCAATTATTATTTTGTAATTCACTGCTCCACTTTTCTTCGATATAATCATTGGCCTGGATGCGGGAATCTCCCCAATAACCATTGTTGTAGGGAGGGCCGCTCCAAAAACTTTGTGCATCCCAATTGGCATTAATGGTTGTAACTCCTTTTATGACATCTTTGTTTTTGTCGATTAATTCGAACCAGGGTTTGTACCAGGAATCCCAAAGCTCTTCGGGTGCTACAGTTTGTGCGCCGGTGCCGGGTTCTCCGTCCCAAACTGCTGAAATGTTGCGTTTTTCCATTCTTGCAAGATCATAGCCTTGCGGACATGACTCGGGAATCATGACGGGTTTGTTGTGCAAACGTGCCATAGCTAGTATTTCTTCGATGAGCTCTCGCTGAGTAGCCGGGGTATGTGCTTGGGTAGCCGACTTTTGATCCAGAGATTCAAACCATGAGAAACCAACCCAGTCGACATAGTCATCTCCGGGGTACCATTGTGCCAAATCTTCTTGTTCACCGTCTAACATATCGTCTATAGGGCTGGCTGCCGATTGCCATACAAAAGCGACATTTTTGACATTTTGTTCTTTTATGATATCAACAATTCGTTTGTATTGTAATTTCCAGGATACAGGTTCGTAGTTGGACCAAAAGCCATCAAATTCCCACCCTATCCGGAGGTAAAAAGCGGTCTTGGGAAAGTGATTGAAGAAATCAGCCAGTTGAACAATTTCGTTATCCAGTTCTCCATTATTGATACTTTCTATGGACCCAACAGTATAGAGTCCCATATGTATTGCCTGGTACTTTTCAGCTAATTCATAAGAGTTAATACGTCCGGCTCCCCAATCTACGTGTCGTCCAAGTGCTTCATCATTTTCGGTGAAACCCAAACCTCCATAGTAATCGTTGACGAAGATATCTTTCAGCCCTACATAAGTTGATACGCCACTGACTTTTGGGCATTCTTCACATTCCGACTGGTATTCGGCAATGGCGTCAAGGTCTTGCCCGGTAAAAAACAGTACACGGCCCTCTTTTGACTGCAAGTGGGCCAAGGCCTCTTCATCGGGCTGGCCATCATCACCTTTTTTGCAGGTGAAGAGTAAGGGGACGATTATTAGCAGGGTAAATAATCTAAAACTTTTAAAGGTGTAGTTGAAACTGGGCATACGAGTTGTAATTTATTTTCTTAGCGAAATCACTGAAGTCTAGGAAAGTATCACGCGCAATGTTAACCCTGACACCAAGCTTTTTTCTACTTATTATAAGGGGCTAATAAGCTGGTTTCTACAAGAATAGAAATCGCTCATATAAAATAATATGCTTGATCTATATACGATAAATTTAAATGAGGGGACCAGCAAAGAATATTGAAGGAATTACCTTGATTCGTTGTCACTTAATAAATCATATTCGCTAATACGGTCTAAAGCGATTGTCGCTTTGCCATCGTTATTACGCCCCAGAATTTTGGCGAATTTGGCATTGAAAATGACTTCCTGGTGTTTGTATGAAGTTCTAGCATGCACTTGCTGTGAATAGGTTTCATCGTATCCTTCAAGGGCAATCATAAGCTCGGCATCAGATGCCCTCAGTTCTTCAGGTCCTATGTTATATAGTGGACTGTTTTCCGTGATAGGGTGGACAAGCGTCCAACTGGTGGCCAATAAATTGATTTGATTTATTTCCAGATCCAACTGGTAGAACATGCGTTTGCGTACGCCGTCTTTTTCTTCCACTCTGGATAGCATTACTTTAGCTGTAACATTTATCATTTGACTCCTTCGTGCGTTTGCCAGTCTTAGCATGAGTCCTTTGTCATCTTGTAGATATGGTGCAATAAGCGCGTTCTGACTATATATAAGTTTTGCGCGAGGCCTCGAAAAGCGTCCATATAGCAAGCCTGTAGCCATGGCAAATGCAATTAAACCAAGGAAGGCCTCGAAAGTAGCCACTATATTGGCTCCAATTCCTGTTGGAGCGATAGCTCCATATCCCACGGTAGTAATGGTCTGTGCACTAAAGAAAAAGGCATTGAGGAACTCCATTCCTTCCGATTGGTTTATTAAGCCCAGGTTTTCGACGCCAAGAAGTACATAGAGTAGTGCGAAAAAACTATTAATTACTACAAAGAACATGAGCAGGCAAAGCATGAATTTCCATAAAGGCATGTTGATCAGGCTGTGAAACAGGCTAAATTGGGTGCGCCAATGCAAACCACCTTTTTCTATATTAAAAGAGCCGTCCTTGTTTAAAAGTCGTTCTCCTTCATTTTCTATTTTAGACCCGAATCCGGTGCTTTTGATTGATCGAAAATTTTTCATACACAGCTTGTAATTTCGATTGTGATTTGATTGTAAATATAACGGTTTTCGCTTTATTGGAAATAATTGAGGCTGAGCTCTCTTTTTAAAGCTAATTGAAAAGCTCTCCCTGATGTGTCTTGTTTTCAAGCATAAGCAACTTTTTCTTAGCAGTGAGACCTCCTGCATAACCTACCAAGTCTCCGTTACTGCCTATTACCCGGTGACAGGGGACGATGATCGAAATGGCATTGGCACCATTGGCAGAGGATACGGCTCTGATGGCTTTTTCGTTTTGCAATTGCCTGGAAAGATCGAGATAAGAGGTGGTCTTTCCATAGGGTATTTTTAGCAGCGTACTCCAGACTTTCTTTTGAAAATCTGACCCGGCCAAAAGGATGGGAAGGTCAAAAGTTTCCAGTTCCTGTTGGAAATAAGCATTAAGCTGATTAACGGTTTCAGTCAATAATGGCGTGTGCTTTTCCTGGTAATCGGAATTTAAGTGATCCTGGATGCGGCCATCTATATTGGTGCGCATGCGTCTGTAGGTCCAGTCACATAGGCATAATTGTTCGTTATAATCGCCCAGAAGCAATGCTCCATATGGAGTTTTAAAGTGTTGTGTATATATATGACTGTCCATGTTAATTGCTGTATAACATTAACCTATAGAACATATAAAATAACAAATAGTTCCTTCCATAATTACAAAAATTATACGAGCTCTACACCTCTAATTTTTTTTGGTAATGTAGGCAGTAATTTCCTTTTACTGGTTTTCTGTAAGCACTATTCCACAAAGTATTTTGGAGAACTGACTTAATGATAAAACAGAATATTCATTTGCCATTTCCAGGTCCTTATCAATGACTTTGACTGCTTTCATCTCTGCTTTTTTAGCAAATTCCATATCACTGGGAGAGTCGCCAACCATTATAGATCTGGTGAAATCGATTTCCTGAAAGTCTTCTTTGGCCTGGAGTGCCATGCCAATTTGGGGTTTGCGCATCATCGAGTTCTCTGATTTTAGCTGAGGAGCATAATAAATTGCGTCGATACGTCCTCCCAGTTTTTTGACTTCAGCTATAATAAAATCATGGATTTGATCCAGTGTTTCAGGGCTCATCAACTTTTTGCCTACGCCTTGTTGGTTGGTTACAATGATTACCTTTCCGAATATTTTGGCAAGATCAGCTATTGCCTGAGTTGCTCCCGGTAATAATTCCAGCTCATCCCTATTTTTTACATAATCGCCATCGAGCTTTTTGTTAATCACACCGTCACGATCTAAAAATAGTGTCCAGCTGTTATTAACTTCAGGGAAAACGCCAATTTCATATTGAGCACGTCTGAAATCGGCAGGTATTCCAATGTCAAGAAAATAGCCATTTGATTGGTGTCCCAGAAATTTCAATTTTTCGAGGTGCGTTTCGAAAAAGTCTTTTTCTATGGAGAATTTTTCGGGCATATTGAGTGCCGCGAATGTGCTTACATTAAAAATATAATTGCCTGTGTTAATCAGCCCCTGTTCCAGCGGCTGCTTTTCATTGAATCGTATAATTGCGTTTTGCTCGTTCAGATCTACCGTGCCATAGCGGTCTATGTTTTGCATGGGTTTCAATGCCAGTGTTACGTCGGCATTGGCACTTATATGTGCTTCCATTTGTCTCCTAAGATTAGTAAGGAATAAAGAATCTCCATTTACAACAATAACATGTTGTGTACGGACATGTTTCATCGCATTTTTTATAGCACCTCCGGTTCCCAACAGGTTTTCTTCAATAGCATAGACAATTTCACAATCCCGGTATTGCCCGGCAAAATGATTTTGTATGATCTCTGATTTGTGGCCTACAGAGAATATGACTCTTTGGACCCCTTCATTTATCAGTTGGTCCAACAGGTATTCGAGGAAGGGCCTCGAATTGATTGAGGCCATGGGTTTTGGGACGTCCTTTACTGCTGATTTTAATCGGGTACCCAGGCCTCCGGCCAAAATTATTGCTTCCATATCAGTTCCGTGGAAATAACGCTTGTTCTACGATCTCACAAATAGAGTGTCCGATAAGCATATGACACTCCTGGATACGGGGGGTATCTTTGGAATCTATTTCTACCAGGATGTCGCAATGTTCTTTCATTTTGCCACCACCCTGACCGGTGAAGCCTACTGTAAGACAACCACGACCTTTGGCCGAGATAAGGGCGTTGATTACATTTTTCGAGTTTCCGGAAGTGGATAAACCGATAAGTACATCGCCTTCATCTCCCAGTGCCTGTATGAGGCGGGAATATACTTCGTCGAATGAATAATCGTTAGCAACGGCTGTAAGGTAGGAAGTGTTGACATGTAAGGCCTCCGCCATTAATGGCGAGCGATCATAGTAGTACCTGCCACTGAGCTCAGCTGCCAGGTGCTGTGCATCGGCTGCGCTGCCCCCATTACCGCAGAACAGTACTTTACCGTCGTTTTTATAGGTTTGAATTATTTTATCAGCTATTGTAACAATTGCTTCAATAGTGCTTTCATCTTCCAGAATCTTCTTTTTGAGTTCTATAGAAGTTGAAATGTTGTTCTTTATTATAGTTGACTTGTCCATGTTTCTAAGCCTTTATCTTGAAAATGATAACGTTGATAAGCAACATCTATTTCTTCCAGTTTGTCAATTACGTTGAATCTACTATTTCCCGGGCAATAGAAGATCATGAATCCACCACCTCCTGCACCAGAGATTTTTCCACCTTTGGCACCTGCCTCGATTGCCACGTTGTAAATAGTTTCAATCTGTTGATTGGTAATGCCGCTGGCCAATAATTTTTTGTTTTCCCAACTCATTTGGAGCAGGTTGCCGATATCCGAGAGTTCTCCTTTAAGCAATGATTCTTTCATCTTAATGGCTTGCCGCTTCAACTGATGTGATGCTTCAATGACCTCTGAAACCTGATTTTTAAAATTACTGCGTTGTATCTCGATGATTTTGGAAGACTCTCTTTTGGTTTTTGTGTAAAGCAAGAGTAAATGATAGTTGAGTTCGCGAATAAATTCGGATTTTATTCTCAAGGGATTTACAATGACACGGTCGTTATCAAAGAATTCCATGTAGTTAAAACCTCCGAAGGTAGCTGCGTATTGGTCTTGTTTACCTCCTACCATTTCCAATTCGGTTCTTTCAATGGTAATGGCCATTTTGGCTACATCATATTCTCCGAGAGGAATTTGTAGCCATTCCATAAATGCACCAATGATGGCAACAACAAGTGTTGAAGAGGTGCCCAGACCCGAACCCGTTGGTACATCAATGGTTGTAATAAGCTCAAATGAAAGCGCTTTTTTTGAATAGTTTTTAACTATGTGATTGTAAACTCCTATTTGCAAGCGCAATTCAGGTATGTCTTCCAATACTTCTCTTGAGTCAATCTCAATTTTAGTAGATGCATTCTTCGCGTTGATTACGATTTTACCATCATTGCGTGGTATTATAATAGCAGTGGCATAAAGATCAATAGTTGAGTTCAGAATAATACCTCCATGTTGATCTGAATAGGGGCTCACGTCTGTTCCGCCTCCGGCCAATCCAATTCGAAAAGGAGCTTTACTTACATGTATCATAGTTAGTTTATTACAGTTTTTTGAATAGATTCATAATGTTATCTACCAATATACCCCAGGAGTATTTCTTTTTTTCTTCGATGATATTGTCAATGAATTGGTCTTCGCCACCTTCACTAAAAAAACGCAAGATCGCATCTGCAATATTTTTAGGTTCGGTTGAAACTACATAGCCAACTTTTTCATGAGGACATAATTCCGCTAAACCACCAACATCTGTTACAATCATTGGTTTATTAAAGTGATATGCTATCTGCGTTACGCCACTTTGAGTAGCCGATTTATAAGGTTGAACCACTAAATCAGCTGCATTGAAATAATACTTTACTTCAGAGTCCGAAATGAAACCATCAGTTTCAATAATTTTGCCTTCCAGCCCATGTTTTTTGATTAAATCTGCGTAAATCTGCTTATCTGAATAGTACTCGCCAGCAACGATCAATTTGATTTTTTGATCACGAAACCGTTCGTCAGCGAAGGCTTCGATGAGTAAATCGAGCCCTTTATATTTTCGAATAATGCCAAAGAAAAGTAAGTAGCGATAATCCGTTGATAAGTCCAGTTGCTGTAATGCTTCTTCTCTGGAGATTTTTTTACCAAAATTATCAAATAGTGGATGGGGAGATAATGTTTTGGGCTTTTGAGTATCGAAGGTGTTAATGTCGTTTAGGACACTTTCTGACATAGCCACAAAAGCATCGACAGGTTTTATGTAATACTTTGTTGCACTTTTATCTCCAAACCTTGCCTCATGAGGAATCATATTATCAATGATGGATATGACCTTGCTGTGACCGTTACTCTTAATTCGTCTAAGTATTGTTCCGAAACAAGGCCCCATGAATGGCAGCCAGAACTTAATGATAACCAGGTCCGGATTCATTTTTTTGATGCGATTTCCCACAGCAATCCAGTTAAACGGATTGATGGAATTGATGTTTCGCACAATTTTCAGATCTTTTGGCGGTGGTTCATCAGAATATTGCGTCTTACCGGGAAATAAAAAGCCGGGATATTGTACAGTAAATGTAAAGAGTGTAACGTCGTGTCCGTTTTGGAGTAATTCACCAGTTAATCTTTCATTATAAGAAGCTAGTCCTCCCCGGTAGGGATATGCTGTTCCTATGAATACAATCCTCATTTGTTAATTTCTGTTGACACTTTTTAATTTAGAGTTTGCGTTTAAAGATACGTCATTATTTCACTGAAAGAAGTCTTTTTTGAGAAAAAGTTATCCATTTTTAATTCATGATAAACACCGTTGTGAAGGAAGCGGATGCGCCAGTGAATGGGAAGTCGGTATTAAGTTTTTAGCATCCAAGCTGCTTAAGTATTTTTGGCCCTTCACTTTCTCCCCAAATTTGGAGAACGCGTTTGCTGTGATCGGAATCCACACCATGTTCTTTGATAAAGCTCAAATTAAAGTTGCTTGTAATGGTCTTTTGTTGTCCCTTTGGCATAAAAGCAAACCTGGTAAGCGGCACTTATATGTTTTTCCATGCTCTGTGCCTTAGCCTATTTTAGTGCACGTTCCTGGTTGCCCTGTTTTGTTGCCATTATGGCATAATAGCGTCCCTTGACTTCCGATTGTAGCATATCTTCTAGGCGTTCATCTTATTTCTCTTGTTTTAGCCATTTCAGGACAGAAACGTTTTTATTTGATATATGTACTTAATAAGGCCCTTTTCTTTTGAGGGATGGCGCTGCTATTTGCTGCAATTTTTAACAATTCCTGATCTTTTTCTTTGCTATGCACCAGCTCAAATAATTGAGCTACCGTTAAACTGAGCTTGGGTTGTTCAATTAAGGTGAAATGATCGTCGATGTCGACGTATCCTTCCTCAAGAATACTCAGGTAGGTGCCTCCATGACCGTGCTCAATGAATTGTTTGAGTACTTTTTGAGTGCCAAATTTATAGCCGAGTTTGTAACAAGGTTCCCGATATTGAGAAACCTGCACCAATGCCTTACCGACTTTATAAATTGCGCCAACGACTACTTCTTTTTCATCAAAGTCCGCTACCGTTAAATTTTCTCCAAACATTCCCCAACTCCAGTCCAGGTCAGGAAATAGGTTTTGCCAAAAAGGATACTGTCCGGATGAAAACAAATAACAGGCTTTATAATAGCCGCCATGATTCAAGCGATTTGTTATTTCGTCGTTTATTACGTCATTTTTTGTCAAAAAAATGGGCTTCCCGGTTGGTTTTTTATAAATGCCTGTTGTCTCGTTTTTGCCGTTCCAAACAAAACTTGTTGGTTTGCCAATATTGGTCGAAATTATTTTCATGTTATGCAGTTTAATGCAATGATAACGTTAGCGGGTGTTTGGTAGTATATTGATTGCCTTTCCTGAATTGATAAAGTGATCTAAAAGTTGGATGTCTTGAGTGTCTGTAACTGCTTAAAATTCAATGTCTAATGAAAGGTCTTTGGCTGCTTCTACACAAAGTTTCATGTCGTGTTGCCCAATATTTCCTTTGAAAATTTTTCTTTCATCGTTCAGTTGTTTGACTGCTTTGTATAACTCAATATGATTTGCGTGGGCAATCTGAGAAGCGCTTTGGTAACCAGCTTCAAACAACACATATGCAAAAGTGTGATTTACCCATCTGATTCTTGATAGATCGCTAAGCTTTGTTAATGTTGCTATCGTTTCAGCCGGTATTCCTAATTGCTGTGTAAGTTGATTTCGACTTTCTTTAGTTAATGCTCTGTCATATAACTGCAAAGTATTTTTGATTTGTACACTTTCAAGTGCTTGTAAGGTTGTTTCTGAGATACCAGGGAAATTCTTTAATTCATTTGGTTTTTGTTGGTAACTTTTCAATTCCCGGGCGAGGATAATGAGGTACTCCTCGTCTATAGTTGTCTTTTTAGCCAATTCCAGTACCTTTTTTTTGGATTTAACGGAATTTAGTAATTCAGCAACGTTTGTTATTCCCTCCGCTTTCAGGATTTCGAAATTTTGTTTTAAGTCACTTTTGAGTACCATTCTACTGGGCAATAGATCTGCTAATTCCAGAGAGTCACGGTAATTTTCAAGGCTAATGTTAGCTAAGTCGATATAATATCCCATGTTTCATTGATGTAAGCCCTAAGGCTTAGTTTTCTTTTTTCTTGACCTCATATGCCGTTAGATTTGGTTAAAATAAGGGCCTTATCGTCTGTTACGAGTATAGTATGCTCATGTTGTGTTATATAACCTCCTTTATTCCCGACAAGCGTCCAGCCGTCGTTTAATGGAACAGCTTGTGTGGATTTGCTTGAAATAAATGTTTCTATAGCTACCGTAGTGTTTTTTCTAAATCGTTCTCTATTTGTTCTTACTCTGTAGTTTAAGATGTTTTCAGGGGCTTCGTGTAAACTTCTGCCCACACCATGACCTGCCAGGTTTTTGATTACCTTAAAGCCGCGGTACTTGGCTTCCGTTTCAATCAAATAGCCGATGTCTGCAATTTTTACACCTCCTTTAATTTGGCTTATAGCCTTTTGAAGTATGCATTTGGAAGCATTTACCAGGGCTTGGTGCTTATGAATGTCTTTGCCTAGTACAAACGAGGCTCCATTATCAGACCAAAATCCGTCGAGTTCTGCCGAGACGTCAATATTTATCAGGTCTCCTTCATTTAATATTTTATATTTCGAAGGAATGCCATGTGCAGCCTCCTCATTCACACTAATACAAGTATAACCCGGAAAACCATAGGTTTCATTTGGTGCTGATTTAGCACCGAATCGCTTCAAAATTTCACCGCCATATTCATCCAGTTCCTTAGTAGACATACCGATTCTTGCATGTTCACACATAAGTTTGAGTATAGTTCCAACAAGCTCACTTACCCTGATCATTCCTTCCAGTTCTGACTCTTTTGTTATAGACATGTATATTGTATTTATTCTACCGCTGAATACAATTTCAGCATGTATGTTAAAAATAGTAATTTTGAACCTTTCTATTTCAGTAGGCTCTCTATAAAATTCGACATCAAATTGAGTCAGGCGCTCAAATTTATACCCAATTAATGTGATTTTTATTCGTTTTTAAGTTAGTAATGCTTTGTAGATCAAGCAATGACTTAACTTAGAATTGTGTTTAGCTACCGATCTTCTTTTTCATATGCTATGTAGCTTCGTACTATTTCGATGAATTCTTTTTCTGTACAAAACCGGTTTAAGAAGTCTTTAAACGTACCTTCATTGGTAATTTCTTCAAAATATACTTCATGGTCCGTACTAAAAACAGTTGGGTTTTCGGGATTAGGATCAGAAAGACATATGTAGTAACCATCAGGAAAGCCGTAGGAGTAAGCTATTTCCATGAACTCTAACCGGCCATTTCCAACAACTTTTCTTTACAGGCTGGCCTGGTTTTTATTTTATATATGATTCAGAGGCATTAAGACTGTCTTCAATTGCTTTTTTAAGCATGGAAAGCTCGCTACCAGGACCGATCGTAAGTAGTTTTGGACCGGTTTCCGGGACTCCATAAAATGGCCTGATTTTTACTGTGCCGTCCGGGCTGCGTTCAAAGTACGTATATCCTGTGTCGTCGCCAATTGTCGTACAACCTTTTACTCGAAGGATGCTTTTGGGAAGGGCATGGCAGATAGCATGAATACAATCAGTGTGAGGTAAATCAGGTAAATCGATGGAACAGGAAGACCAATGTGCCTTTTGATGATCAAGCTTTTGCGCTTTGTTGGTAGAAGGAGTCAGTCCAGGAAGAATAGAAAGATCTATTTCATCCATCGTCATTATTTTGGCATGAGGGTTGAGCTTTTCAAGCTCATTCATAACTAGTAAACGTTTATTATCTGACGCTTTGTCTAAATGCGTAAGTATAATCAATGAAGAAACCTGTACTTGATTTGCTTCCAGTTCATTGTGTCCTCCACGCTGCTGCCAGTTTTTAACATCTACAACCGATAACTGGATAGGTGGTAAAAAGCGTTCCTTAATACCAACACCAAGGAAGCCCATGAGTGAACAGGCGTCTGAAGTACCATTGGCTTCAATCAAGGTAATTCCGTTTTCCCGTTCTGGTATGCTGTTGACGTAAGACCTCAGTTCACCGATGCCGCTACAGCAAATACAGCTTCCGCTAAGGGCCTGAACCCATTTTGGATCAATATCTTCTATAAATTGCTGGGCATCAAGGTTCGCATTTTCATAATCGTTCAAAATAATGAAAGGGTTCCAGCCTTTATCCAGAAATCCAGACATAAGCTGTTTTAATAGCGTAGTCTTTCC